>NZ_CP157763.1:6205000-6275976 GCF_040112715.1 Delftia sp. DS1230 | reverse complement strand
TGTCGAAGTCTAGTTGTGGATAGGAGGAACTGTTGCGAGGCTGCCATTGTAGCTTTTGCGGAAGTTATCCACAAAATATCAGGAGCTTGTCCTCTGCCCTGTCGCAAAATGGGCAGGCATCCTTCGGGTTCGAAGGGCATTGCATCAAGTGGGCAACGCTGTGATAATCGCGGGTTTCCCTGAATGTGTTCAGGGTGATATGTCCCGCCCGTCTGCATCGGGTCTGCATGCTGCTGCTGGTTGCCTTGGGCGAAACCTTCCCGGTTCGCGCTCCTGGCCGCACATGGCAAGTGCATCGTGCAGATTTTTGGCAGGTGGCCTGGCGGTTTGCCTTTGTGGCGGCTGCTGGCTGCACTGCGTGTAGCGTGCCGGATACGGGACCGGTGCAAAACTGAACCTTCTCTAGGAACCAACATGAAACGTACTTACCAACCCTCCAAGACCCGTCGCGCCCGCACCCACGGCTTTCTGGTCCGCATGAAGACCAAGGGCGGCCGCGCCGTGATCAACGCTCGCCGCGCCAAGGGCCGCAAGCGTCTGGCCGTCTAAGGCCAGCCATTGCTGGGCGGTTTGCTCGCTGCACTGAACCCCTGAAAGGGGTGCTGGAATGCAACGGCTGAAAACACGTCCGCAGTTTCAGGCCGCCATGGCTGCCGGTACGGTTTCGCGTACCGCGCACTTCGCCCTGCACCGTCTCGTTCTGACGGAGCAGGTCGCTGCCATGCCGCCACCGACAGGGCCCGGATCGCAAGATCCGCAGGCCCTGTTCGGCGTTGGCGCGGTGCGCCGGGATGCCTGGCTGGGGGCCATGGTGCCCAAGCGCTGGGCGCGCCGATCGGTGACACGCCACACCATCAAGCGGCAGATCTACGCCGTGGGCGGCGAGCACGAGGCCTTGATGCTCCATGGCGCGCATGTGGTGCGATTGCGCTCGGGCTTTGACCGGCGCCAGTTCGTGAGCGCCACGTCCGATGTGCTCAAGCAGGCGGTTCGTGCCGAGCTGCAGCAGCTGTTCGCCCATGCCGCGAAACGCCTGTCGCAGCCGGCACCCGGGTTGCCTCAGCCAGCGCAGGAGCCGGCCGCTGCCGCTGGCGAGCCTGCCGGAGCCACGCCATGATGCAGCGGCTGCTGATGGCGCTGGTGCGTGGCTATCGGCTGATGCTCAGTCCCTGGCTGGGCTCGGCCTGCCGCTTCACGCCGACCTGCTCTGCCTATTCCCTTGAAGCGCTGGAGCAACACGGCGCTGCGGTAGGCTCCTACCTGACACTGCGCCGACTGGCGCGCTGTCATCCGTGGTGTGACGGGGGGCATGACCCTGTGCCAGAGCACAAGCCCAGGCTGTTCACCAGCCTGACGGCTGCGCCCGAAAACACCCAACCTTCCTCACCTAAGAAGTCTTCATGAACGATATTCGCCGCACCATCCTGTGGGTGATATTTGGCTTTTCGCTGGTCTTGCTATGGGACAAATGGCAAGTGCACAACGGCAAGAAGGCCACTTTCTTCCCCGCGCCGGCCGTGGCCACGGCCCCGGCACCTGAAACGGGCAAGGCGCCCGGCGACGCCAGCGTGCCCTCGGCAGCGACTGCGGCAACGGCCGGTGCCGGCGAAGTGCCTGGCGGCGCTGCCGCGCCCGAGGCTGCTCCGCGCCAGAACGTGACCATCAGCACCGACGTGCTGCGCCTGACCTTCGACAGCCAGGGCGGCACGCTGCGCCATGCCGAGCTGCTCAAGTACGCCGATTCCGCCCACAAGGACAAGCCGGTCGTGCTGTTCGACGAGAGCGTGCACCGTGTGTATCTGGGCCAGTCGGGCCTGATCGGCGGCGGTTTCCCCACGCACAAGACGACCATGACCGCGCTGCCCGGTGCACGCGAGCTCAAGGACGGCGAGGACCAGATGGAGCTTCGCTTCGAGTCGCCCGACATGGGCGGCGTGAAGCTGGTCAAGATCTGGACGCTCAAGCGCGGTGCCTACGACATCGGCGTGCGCCATGAAGTGGTGAACACCGGCACGACTGCCGTGAACCCGCAGCTGTACCTGCAGCTGGTGCGCGACGGCAACAAGCCCGAAGGCGAAGAGTCCACCATGTACTCCACCTTCACGGGCCCGGCCGTCTACACCGACGAGAAGAAGTACCAGAAGGTCGAGTTCAAGGACATCGAAAACGGCAAGGCCAGCGTCGAGAAGTCGTCCTCGGGCGGCTACGTGGCCATGGTCCAGCATTACTTCGCCAGCGCCTGGCTGCTGGCCGAAGGCGTGCAGCGCGAGAACTTCCTGCGCAAGGTGGACAGCAACCTCTACGCCGTCGGCATGATCACGCCCGTGGGCACCATCGAGCCCGGCCAGAGCAAGAGCGTGGAAGCGCGCCTGTTTGCCGGACCCCAGATCGAAAAGCGCCTGGAGGCTCTGGCCCCCGGCCTGGAGCTGGTCAAGGACTATGGCTGGCTGACCATCCTGGCCAAGCCGCTGTACTGGCTGCTGGACAAGCTGCACGGTTTCCTGGGCAACTGGGGCTGGTCCATCGTGGCCCTGGTGCTGCTGCTGAAGATCGCCTTCTACTGGCTCAATGCCAAGGCCTACTCCTCGATGGCCAAGATGAAGGCCATCAACCCGCGCATCATGGAAATGCGCGAGCGCCTCAAAGACAAGCCCCAGCAGATGCAGCAGGAGATGATGCGCATCTACCGCGAGGAAAAGGTCAACCCCATGGGCGGCTGCCTGCCCATCATCATCCAGATCCCGGTGTTCATCGCGCTGTACTGGGTGCTGCTGTCCAGTGTGGAAATCCGCAACGCGCCCTGGATCGGCTGGATCACCGACCTGTCGGCCAAGGACCCGCTGTTCATCCTGCCCGTGCTGATGACCCTGTCGTCGCTGCTGCAGACCGCGCTGAACCCCGCTCCGCCGGATCCGATGCAGGCCAAGATGATGTGGATCATGCCCCTGGTCTTCAGCGTGATGTTCTTCTTCTTCCCGGCCGGCCTGGTGCTGTACTGGCTGACGAACAACATCCTGTCCATTGCCCAGCAGTGGATCATCAACACCCGCATGGGCGTGCCGCCGCAGTTCAATCTGCCCAACTTCGGCAAGACCAAGCCTGCCAAGTAAGCCTGCGAAGGCCCTGGCTCCAAAGCCCGCTTCGGCGGGCTTTTTTCATGGGCGGCCTATCATCGGCGGCCTGAAATCCCTTCCCAAGAAAGCTCCATCCATGCTGCCCCGCCACAACGACCCCATTGCCGCCATCGCCACCGCTCCGGGGCGCGGCGCCGTGGGCATCGTGCGCGTCTCCGGCAAGGGGGTGGCGCCGCTGGTGCGGGTGCTGTGCGGGCGCGACCTCAAGCCGCGCGAGGCCACCTACCTGCCGTTGCGCGATGCCGCAGGCGGACCCATAGACCACGGCCTGGCCCTGTTCTTCCCGGCGCCGCACAGCTACACCGGCGAGGACGTGCTGGAGCTGCAGGCCCACGGCGGCCCGGTCGTGCTGCAGCTGCTGCTGGCACGCTGCCTGGAGGCGGCGCAAGAGCCTCTCGAAGGCCATCGCAGCGTACTGCCTGGCCTGCGCCTGGCCCAGCCTGGGGAATTCACCGAACGTGCCTTTCTCAACGACAAGATCGATCTGGCCCAGGCCGAAGCCATTGCCGACCTGATCGACGCCAGCACCGAGGCCGCCGCGCGCAGCGCGAGCCGCTCGCTGTCGGGAGCCTTCTCCGAGGAGATTCATGGCCTGCGCGATGCGCTGGTGCACCTGCGCATGCTGGTCGAGGCCACGCTGGACTTTCCCGAGGAAGAGATCGACTTCCTGCAAAAGGCCGATGCCAGCGGCCAGCTCGCGCGGCTGCGCGGCAAGCTGGACCAGGTGCTGTCGCGCGCCCACCAGGGTGCGCTGCTGCGCGAAGGCATCAAGGTCGTGATCGCAGGGCAGCCCAATGCGGGCAAGAGCTCGCTGCTCAATGCGCTGGCCGGTGCCGAGCTGGCCATCGTCACGCCCATCGCCGGCACCACGCGCGACAAGGTGCAGCAGACCATCCAGATCGAGGGCGTGCCCCTGCATGTGATCGACACGGCAGGCCTGCGCGAGAGCAGCGACGAGGTCGAGCGCATCGGCATCGCGCGCGCCTGGGACGAGATCGCCGCGGCCGATGCCGTGCTCTTCCTGCACGACCTCACGCGCATGGGCGACAACGACTATCTGGCCGCAGACGCGGCCATCGCCGAAACCCTGGCCCAGAAGCTGCCGGGCCAGGTGCCCGTGATCGATGTCTGGAACAAGACCGATCGCGCCGAGCCGGCCCAGCTGCAGGTGCATGGCGGGCGCGAAGGCAGCGTGGCGCTGTCGGCACGCACTGGCGACGGCCTGGATGCGCTGCGCCGGCGCCTGCTGGATGTGGCCGGATGGCAGTCCGCTCCCGAAGGCCTGTACCTGGCGCGCGCACGCCATGTGGAGGCGCTGCAGGCCGTGGCCGCGCACCTGGAAGAGGCCGAGCTGCAGCTGGCGGCCCAGGCCGCCCATCTGGACCTGCTGGCCGAGGAACTGCGCCTGGCCCAGGTCTCGCTGAACTCCATCACAGGGGAATTCAGCTCGGATGACCTGCTGGGTGTGATCTTCTCGAGCTTTTGCATTGGCAAGTGACAGAGGGGATGCGGGCTGAGCGCGGCATGCTCAGCACGTCTGATGAGATGGCGGCAATATTTATCTTTTGCTACAAAATTTGCCGTCGAAAACCCACGCGCCGGCATTGGCGTGCCCGCTGCCGTCGCTTAGCATGCGGCGTGCCGCAGCGGCCCTTGCCGCTGCCTGTCGCCGGGTGCCGTCCCGGAGCGGGTACGCGGCCCACTTCGAACCGGATCCGCCATGTCTTCTTCCTCCCACAATGATTTGCGGCCTTTGGCCCAGGCCATGTCGTCGGCCGTGGCTGTCGACGGTGTGCAGAACGCGCTGACCTCGGAGCAGTGGGATCTGCTGGCACCTTACCTGGTGCCCGTCACTCTGGCCGCGGGCGAGCTGCTGTTTGCCGAAGGTTCGCTGGACCGCAATCTGTACTTCGTGGAGTCCGGCAGCCTCAGCGTGCACTACCAGGATGCCAAGGAGCGCATCCGCCTGGCCATCGTCGGTCCGGGCTCCATCCTGGGCGAGGGCGCCTTCTTCGCGCACCGCGCGCGCCACGCCACCGTGCAGGCTGCCGCGCCGGGGCGCCTGTGGTGCCTGACGGCCATGCGCTTCGCCGAACTCAGCAACCGCCAGCCCGGGGTGGCGCTGGCCCTGGTCATGGCCGCCGGCCAGGTCCTGGCGCGACGCGCGGTGGACAGCCGCCGCCGGGTGGCGAGCACCTGAGCAGCACCTGAACGGCACTTGGGCGAAGGCTCTCCGGGGGCCGGGTGGGATTACAGACCGGGCTTTGCTCTGCGACAAATTGATACAGCGGTTTTTGCAACACCTGTGCTCAAAATGTCGCCAAGTTGCAGGCACAATGCCGCGAGTTTGTGACTATTCGTGACAATGAGAGCCCCCATGTCTGTGTTCAACTGGTTTTCCCGCAAGCCTTTGCCCGAACAGGGTCGTGGTTCGCCTGGAAACGATGGCCAGGCCAACCCCGCGGCACGCCGTGATGCCGTCGCGGCCGGGCGCCGCAGCGAGCGGTCCGAGCGCCGTGAGCAGCTCTACGGCGTGGTGCGCGATGTCATGGTGCGTGCCGGGGTGTTGTCGGCCAGCTACAAGTTCAAGGTGCTCTCGCTGGACAGCGTGGGCCAGCGCTTCGTGGTGATGATGGACCTGGCACGGGCCTATGCCAGCGAAACCGCTCGGCTCAGCGAGATCGAGGCCATGCTGGCCCAGGCGGCCAAGGCCCGCATGGGCGCGGTCGTGACAGCCGTGTACTGGCGGGTCAGCGACCAGAACGCTGCCGCCCAGGCCCAGGTGCATTCCGTGGCCGTGCGCACACCGCGTCCCGTCCAGCCCGTGGCCGTCCCCGCCGTGGCTGCGATGGAGGCCGTGGCGCCCCAGCGCCGCAGGCAGGACACGGCGCCGTTCGAGCCCATAGACGATCAGGAAATGGCCGCCTTCAAGATGGCCGTGGCGGCCATGCCCGCTGCAGCCCGTGGTGCGGGCTCTGCAGCTGCGGCGCCCGCCGGCGTGCGCCGCTCGGGCCCCTTGCTCGGGCCGGGCGCAGGCGAACGCGGCGCGGACTTTCACCACAGCACGCTGGACCATCTGGACCTGGGTGTCACCCAGTACGGCGAACTGCGCTGACCGGGCGCCGGCCTGATTCAGTGGCCGGCGAAATCCACCAGCGTGAACAGCGGCAGGCCGCCATCGCGCAGCAGGGTGGAGCCGCCCAGTTCGGGCAGATCCACGATGGCCGCGCCCTCGATCACCGTGGCGCCCAGCTTTTCCAGCAATCTCTTGCCGGCCATCATGGTGCCGCCGGTGGCGATCAGGTCGTCGATCAGCAGTACGCGATCGCCGGTCTTGACGGCATCTGTGTGCAGCTCCACCGTGGCGCTGCCGTATTCGAGCTCATAGGTTTCCTCCACCGTGGTGAACGGCAGCTTGCCCTTCTTGCGGATGGGCACAAAGCCAACGCCCAGCTCGTGGGCCACCACGGCACCCAGGATGAAGCCGCGTGCATCGAGCCCTGCCACCACGTCGGGGCGCATGCCGCGCTGCATGTAGCGGTGCACGAAGGCGTCGGTCATCACGCGAAAGACCTGGGGATCCTGCAGCAGCGGCGTGATGTCGCGGAACTGCACGCCGGGCGCCGGCCAGTCGGGCACGGTGCGTATGTGCGATCGCAGGTAGTCGTTGACGCTGAGGGTGGTGTGCATGGCGCTGGATCGGGGGCTGGAAAGAACGGGCCAGTGTACCCAGACGCCCGATGGGGCCGCCGCCGCCGGGTAGCCAGACCGCCTAAAATCTTCCAGATGAATTCTGATGCTGCCACCTTGAATGCGCTGGATACGTCCAGGGTCCTGCGCCTGGCCCGCGACACCCTGGGCATCGAGGCCGATGCCCTTCTTGCCATGTCGCAGCGCCTGGATGGCGTGTTCGGTGAAGTGGTGCAGCGCATCCTGAGCCTGTCCGGCCGCGTCGTCGTGATGGGCATGGGCAAGAGTGGCCATGTCGGGCGCAAGGTGGCGGCCACCTTGGCATCCACGGGCACTCCCGCCTTCTTCGTGCATCCGGGCGAGGCCAGCCATGGCGACCTGGGCATGGTGACCGGCATCGATCTGGTACTGGCGCTGTCCAACAGCGGCGAGGCCGATGAACTCACCGTGCTGCTGCCTGCCATCAAGCGCCAGGGCATACCCCTGGTGGCCATGACCGGCGGCGCGCAGTCCACGCTGGCCCGCCATGCCGACTGGGTGCTGGACACCCGTGTGGAGCGCGAGGCCTGCCCTTTGAACCTGGCACCCACGGCCAGCACCACCGCGCAGATGGCCATGGGCGACGCCCTTGCCGTGGCACTGCTCGATGCACGCGGCTTTGGCGCCGAGGACTTTGCGCGCTCCCATCCGGGCGGCGCGCTGGGCCGCAAGCTGCTGACCCATGTGCGCGATGTCATGCGCAGCGGCAAAGAGCTGCCCAAGGTCGGGGCCGATGCCAGCTTTGTCGAGTTGATGCGCGAGATGAGCGCCAAGGGCCTGGGCTGCTCGGCCATCGTCGATGCGGCAGGCGTGCTGCAAGGCATCTTCACCGACGGAGACCTGCGCCGCCGTGTCGAGGCCGGCACCGACCTGCGCGCGCTGCAGGCCGGCGATGTCATGCACAAGGGCCCCCGCACCATCGCCGAAGACGCGCTGGCCGTCGACGCCGCCAGCATGATGGAAGAGCACGGCATCACCGCCGTGCTGGTGGCCGATGCGCAGCACCAGTTGCGCGGCGTGGTCCATATCCGCGACCTGATGCGCGCCAAGGTAATCTGATGGCACGCGCTCCCTTGACGCCCGTGCAGAACTGGGACGCACCACTGCTGCTGCTGGCGCAGGACGTGCGGGTGGCATTCTTCGATGTCGATGGCGTGCTGACCGATGGCGGCCTGCTGTTCTCTGGCGAAGGCGAAGTGCTCAAGCGCTTCAACACGCTGGACGGCCATGGTCTGAAACTGCTGCAAAAGGCTGGCATCACGCCCGCCGTGGTGACGGGCCGCGATTCGCCCGCGCTTCGCCTGCGGCTGAGCAATCTGGGCGTCACGCATGCGCGCTTTGGCACGGAAGACAAGGTGCCTGCCGCCGAGGCCATCCTGAAGGAGCTGGGCCTGCAATGGCACCAGGCGGCAGCCATGGGCGACGACTGGCCGGACCTGCCCGTGATGCGGCGCTCCGCCTTCGCCTGCGCACCGGCCAACGCCCATGACGAAGTGCTGGCCGTGGCCGATTGGGTCACGCCGCGCAGCGGCGGTGAAGGAGCGGTGCGCCAGCTGTGCGACCTGCTGCTGGCCGCGCGTGGCGCCTATGCCGGGCTGCTGGCGGAATACGCATCATGATCCAGGCCTGGCGCCGCGTCGGTGACCGGCTTTCCCTGTACCTGCCCGTGCTGCTGATGGGCCTGCTGGCGCTGGGCACCTGGTGGCTGGTGCGCAATGCGCCGCAGCCCCTGGCCAGCGGCACCGAAAAGGCCGTGGCGCACGAGCCCGACTATTTCATGAAGGATTTCTCGATCAAGAGCTTCGATGCCACGGGGCGTCTGAAGAGCCAGATCGAGGGCAGCATGGGCCGCCACTATCCCGATACCGACACGCTTGAAATCGACAACGTCCGCATGTTCGCGGTCTCGCCCGAAGGCCGCATCACGCGCGGCAGTGCGAACCGGGCGCTGAGCAATGCCGATGGTTCCGAGGTGCAAATGTTCGGCAATGCCATCGTCACGCGCGAGCCATTTGTGACAGCAGGTAAACAGCCGCAGCCGCAGTTGCAATTCCAGGGCGAATTCCTGCACGCTTGGCCCAACGAGGAGCGCGTGAGTTCCAACCAGCCCGTGGTGCTGACCCGTGGCAAGGACCGCTTCACGGCCGATAGCATGCAGTACAGCAACCTGGATCTGGTCATGAAACTGCAGGGCCGCGTGCGCGGCACCCTGCAGCCTTCCAGGACCAAGTAAGGCGCCAGCGCAAGCGCAGGCATGCCGATGGAGAACAAGCCATGACGACATCCTCGCGCAGCCCGGCACCCCTGGCCTTCATCACCGGCGCATCCAGCGGCATAGGCCAGGCCCTGGCCTGGCACGCCTACCAGCAAGGCTGGTCGCTGGCGCTGGTGGCTCGGCGCGGCGACGTGATGGCGCAGTGGGCTGCGCAACAGGGCCTGGACTCCTCGCGTTTCGCCCTCTACGAGGCTGATGTGGGCGTGCCTGACAGCATCATCGCCGCCGCCCGGCGCTGCGAGCAGCAGCAGGGCCTGCCCGATGTCGTGATCGCCAATGCTGGCGTCAGCTGGGGCGTGGACACCTCGATGCGCGAGGATATCGACACCATGCAGCAGGTGCTGGCCGTCAACACGATGGGGGTTGTGGCCAGCTTCCACCCCTTCATCGCACCCATGGTGCAGCGTGGAAGCGGGCAACTGGTCGGAATTTCCAGTGTGGCCGGGCTGCGCGGCCTGCCAGGACACGGCGCTTATTGCGCCAGCAAAGCTGCAGTCATTGCCTATTGCGAAAGCCTTCGCGGTGAATTGCGCAGTAGTGGCGTAAAAGTCACGACATTGCTTCCTGGCTATGTGGATACACCCCTCACGCGTGGTAACCGCTATGGCATGCCATTCCTATTGGAGCCGCAGGAGTTTTCCGCAAGGGCCTGGCGTGCCATTGAAGCTCGCCGCAGTCTGGTCATCATTCCATGGCAAATGGCCTGGGTGGGGCGGTTGATGAAAATTCTCCCCAACGCGATATTCGACAGGCTGCTTGTAGGACGGAAGCGCAAACATCGGCATTTGGAAAATCCCTGATGCCCATTGCCGTTCGGAATATGCTCATGCACGCATCTTGTGCGTAAAAAAGGCTCCATGAAGGAGCCTTTTTGATTCGGGGTAACACTGAGAACCGTGGATCTCATTCCCCGTTGTTATTGTTGTTTCCCCAGCCGCCGCCACGGCCGCCATTGCGGGGGCCGGAGCCATAAGGGCTGCGGAATCCGCCGTCGCCACGACCGCCGTAGCCGCCGCCACCGCCGCCGTCACCACGGCCATAGCCGCCACGGTCGCCACCGTCACCGCGTCCGTAGCCACCGCCATCACCGCGGCCACCGCCACCGTAACCGCCGCCGCCACCATCACCACGGCCATAGCCGCCGCCACCGCCGCCAAAGCCGCCCGAACGCGGGGGACGAGGCTCCATGGGACGTGCTTCGTTCACCACGAGGCTGCGTCCGCCCAATGGCTGGCCATTCATGCCCTGAACGGCAGCCTGAGCCTCGGCATCACTGCCCATCTCGACAAACCCGAATCCCTTGGAACGGCCTGTGTCGCGCTCCATCATGACCCGGGCGCTGGTGACAGCGCCGAACTGGCTGAATGCCTGCTCCAAGTCGTTGTCACGCACACCATAGGGAAGGTTGCCGACGTAAAGCTTATTGCCCATCAAAAACTCCTCAACTCCTCAATGCTCACTGGTTTGCGCTCGGCTTCAGGACGCACAGACATCAGGTTCCTTGTATACAAGAGCCTGGCCAACCTTCCTAAACACATAGCGTTCGAACGGGTCTGCCCGAAACTAAATTATGAAGCACAAAAATCAAAAAGATAAATGCTCGAAAACACAAGCTGATAACGTTTGGCAACAAAAAAGGGGCCCGGAGGGCCCCTTTTTTTGCTAACGCATGCTCTAAGCGAGAGCTTAGTAGCTGTTGCGACGGCCACCGCCGTAGCCGCCGTCGCGGTTGCCACCGCCGAAGCCGCCACCGCCGCCACCACCGAAGCCGCCGCCGAAGCCGCCGCTACGGGGAGCGCGGGGCTCCATCGGGCGGGCTTCGTTGACCACCAGGTCACGGCCGCCGCGGTTTTGGCCGTGCAGGCCTTGGATAGCAGCTTGTGCTTCGGCATCGCTGCCCATTTCGACGAAGCCGAAACCCTTGGAACGGCCGGTGTCGCGCTCCATCATTACCTTGGCGCTGTTAACGGCGCCGAATTCGCTGAAGGCTTGCTCCAGATCGCTGTCACGGAAGGTGTACGGCAGGTTGCCGACGTAAAGCTTGTTGCCCATGGAGGACTCCTGAAAAAACTGGAAAACGCGATGGAGCCCTAGGGAGTCAACACGGGATGACAACGTTAGAGACGCAAACGCACTAGCACTCATTGAGCCGAAGCCCGAACGAAAGCTCGCCCATTATGTGGCAGAAGTTTTCGCACGTTATTACTGTTTCGCAAAAATTCGTCGTGCCCGCCACAGAATGCCCCTGGGAGTTACCCTGAAATTGCGGCAGCGCATAAGCAAGTGCCTTGGCGGCAGTGGGGGCCGGCATGCAGATCCGAGGGCTGCTATGATCGCCGGCTCAGTCTTTGGGGAGTAGATCGTTCGGCTCAGCAGCCGGATGCATGCGTCAACAAACTTGGGCCTTCGCTGGCCTATGGCGTATGCGGCGCGCAGTGCAATGCTGCGTGTGACCGATCGAGACCATTGACCGCGCACCGATCCAAAGGCCGGAGTCGGAGCGTGGTCAATGCGTGCTCTATCCGGCCGGACAAATCCCCACACCATGGAAGCCTTCCTGATTTCAACCTCCGTCGTCGCGCTTGCCGAGATGGGGGACAAGACCCAGCTGCTGTCGCTGGTGCTCGCCGCGCGTTTTCGCAAACCCTGGCCCATCGTTGCGGGCATTTTCGTGGCCACCCTGGTCAACCATGCGCTGGCCGGTGCCGTGGGCGCCTGGATCACCAGCTATCTTGGCGAGAACGCCATGCGCTGGATTCTTGGCCTGTCCTTCATCGCCATGGCGGTCTGGATGCTGATCCCCGACAAGCTCGACGAGGACGAGGTCTCCGGGCATTCGCGCTGGGGCGTCTTCGGCACGACGCTGGTGGCCTTCTTCCTGGCCGAGATGGGCGACAAGACGCAGATTGCCACCGTGATGCTGGCGGCCAAGTACAACGCCTACCTGTGGGTGGTGGCGGGCACCACGCTGGGCATGATGCTGGCCAACGCTCCCGTGGTGTGGCTGGGCGACAAGCTGGTCAAGCGCGTGCCCATCCGGCTGGTGCATGTGATCTCGGCCGTGATCTTCCTGGTGCTGGGCGTGCTGGCCCTGTTCCTTCCGGGGGCAGGCGTTTTGGCATAATGATTCTTCATGCGCCGATTTGCTTCTGCTTGCGGGCGCTTTATAAATCCAGCTAAAGACGACACCAGAGAACCCGGCCTCGTTTTTAGCGATGCCGGGTTTTTTCATGTCCTTCATCGCCACACCACAATCCATGCACTTCGACGAGCCGCTGCCGCTGCAGGGCGGCGGCTCGATCCGTGACTACGACCTCGCCTACGAGACCTACGGGCAGCTCAACGCCGACCGCAGCAATGCCGTGCTGGTCTGCCATGCGCTCAACGCCTCCCACCATGTGGCCGGCGTGTACGAGGGCCAGCCCAAGAGCGAGGGCTGGTGGGACAACATGATCGGCCCCGGCAAGCCCGTGGACACGAACCGGTTCTTCGTGATCGGCGTGAACAACCTGGGCTCGTGCTTTGGCTCCACGGGCCCCATGCACACGCATCCGGACACCGGCAGGATCTATGGCGCCGACTTTCCCGTGGTCACCGTGGAGGATTGGGTGGACGCCCAGGCCCGGCTGCTGGACCGGCTGGGCATAGTGCAGCTGGCCGCGGTGCTGGGCGGCAGCCTGGGCGGCATGCAGGCGCTGTCCTGGTCGCTGCGCCATCCGGACCGCATGCGCCATGCCGTGGTCGTGGCCAGCGCGCCCAACCTCAATGCGGAGAACATCGCCTTCAACGAGGTGGCGCGGCGCGCCATCGTCACCGATCCGGATTTCCATGGCGGGCATTTCTACGAGCATGGCGTGGTGCCGGCGCGCGGCCTGCGCATCGCCCGCATGATCGGCCACATCACCTACCTGAGCGACGACGTGATGAACCAGAAGTTCGGCCGCCAGCTGAGGGAGGGCCTGGACCTGAAGTACAGCACGCAGGACGTGGAGTTCCAGATCGAGAGCTACCTGCGCTACCAGGGCGAGAAGTTCAGCAGCTACTTCGACGCCAATACCTACCTGCTGATCACGCGCGCGCTCGACTACTTCGACCCGGCGCGCACGCATGGCGGCGACCTGACCCAGGCGCTGTCGGTGGCCAAGGCCGGCTTTTTGCTGGTCAGCTTCACCACCGACTGGCGCTTCGCGCCCGCACGCAGCCGCGAGATCGTGAAGTCGCTGCTGGAGAACAACCGCGACGTCAGCTATGCCGAGATCGACGCGCCCCACGGCCATGACGCCTTCCTGCTCGACGACCCCCGCTACATGAACGTGATGCGCTCCTACTTCGACGGCATCGCCCAGGAAACCACGACAGCCGCCAAGGAGGCCGCATGACCGAGCTGAACACCATGCAGGCGATTGCGCGCCTGATCCCCAAGGGCTCGCGCGTGCTCGACCTGGGCTGCGGCGATGGCGCCCTGCTGTCGCACCTTCAGCGCGAGCGTGGCTGCACCGGCTACGGCGTGGAGCTGGATGACGCCAACGTGCTGGCCTGCGTGCGCCGGGGCGTGAACGTGCTGCAGCTGAATCTGGAGGACGGCCTGGCCATCTTCCAGGACAACAGCTTCGACGTGGTGCTGCAGATCGACACGCTGCAGCATCTGCGCAATGCCGAGACCATGCTGCAGGAGACGGCGCGCATAGGGCGCGCGGGCATCGTCGCCTTCCCCAACTTCGCGCACTGGCCCAACCGCCTGTCCGTGCTGCGCGGGCGCATGCCGGTGACGCGGCGCCTGCCCTACCAGTGGTATGACACGCCCAACATCCGCGTGGGCACCTACAAGGACTTCGAGGTGCTGGCCACCCGGAACCGGCTGCGCATACTGGACTCCTTCGGCCTGCAGGATGGCCGCAGCGTGCGTACCCTGCCCAATCTCATGGCGGGCACGGCGGTCTTCCATTTCGAGCACGCCTGAGCGCAGGCGGGCCATGCCCGTGTCATCCCCGGCGCGCACAATCGAATGCCCCGAGACCCCGGAGACAGACATGGACAACCTCCCACGCCGCCGCGCGCTGGTCCTGGCCGGCGCGGCCGCCGGCCTGCTGGTGGCCGGCTGCGCCGCACCGCAGGCGCCCGCCCGAAGCGATGCCGCTGCCGACTGGCCGCCCCGGCCCGCGCTGATCGCCCATCGCGGCGCATCGGCGCTGCGGCCAGAGCACACGCTGGAGGCATACCGCGAGGCCATACGCGCGGGCGCCGACTTCATCGAGCCCGACCTGGTCATCACGCGCGATGGCGTGCTGGTGGCGCGGCATGAGAACGCCATCGCCATCCTGGCGGCCGACGGCAGCCTCAAGGAGGCCACCACCAATGTGGCCGACCGTCCCGAGTTCGCGGCGCGCAAGACCACCAAAACCATCGACGGGCAGGCGATCACGGGCTGGTTCGTGGAGGATTTCACGCTGGCCGAGCTGAAGACGCTGCGTGCGCGCGAACGCATTCCGGCGATCCGCCCGGCGAATGTGCAGTTCAATGACCGTTTCGAGGTGCCCACGCTGCAGGAGGTCATCGACCTGGCCCGAGCCGAGAGCGCACGCACGAGCCGCACCATCGGCATCTATCCCGAGACCAAGCACCCGAGCTACTTCCAGTCCATCGGCCTGCCGCTGGAGCCCGCGCTGCTCAAGCTGCTCGCGGACAACGGCTGGAACCATGCGCAGGCGCCGGTGTTCGTGCAGTCCTTCGAGGTCGAGAACCTGCGCTGGATCCGTGCGCGCAGCAGCCTGCGCCTGGTGCAGTTGCTGGCGCCCAAGGGCAAGCCCTATGACAGCGTGGCACGCGGCACGGGCCCCGGCTATGCCGACATGGTCACGCCCGCAGGCCTGGCCGAGATTGCGCGCTACGCCAACGGCATAGGGCCGAGCAAAAGCATGGTGATCCCCGTGGTGCAGGGTGCGAATGCCGCGCCCACTGCGCTGGTGGCCGATGCCCATCGCGCGGGGCTGCTGGTCCATCCCTGGACGCTGCGGCCCGAGAACGCCTTCCTTCCCCTGAGCCTGAAATCTCCGCCCGCACAGGACGGCGCCCGGCGTGGCAATGCGCGCGCCGACATGGACGATTTCCTGCGCACGGGCATCGATGGCATCTTCACCGACGACCCGTCGGTGGGGCGAGCCGCCATTGACGCATTGCTCAAGTCGCGGCCTTGACCGGACGTGCTGCCGTGCGCCGGCCCGCTGCCTGCGCCTGCTCCAGCCACTGCTGGCGGCGTGCGGCATCGGCGCCGAGCACGGGTCCGAAACTGTGTATGCGCACGGGCCGGATGCCGCTGAACTCCAGGATGGCACGGCGCATCTGGTGATGGCCCGGCATGTGCGCCAGCCAGCGGTAATACCAGGGCGGGGAATCCATGCTCACCAGCAGATCGGCGGTGCGGCCGGCCAGCAGCCGGTCCCACAGCATCGAGCCCTTGCGGTACTTGAAGGCGAAGCCCGGCAGAAAGATGCGGTCGATGAAGCCCTTGAGCAAGGCCGGCAGGCCGCCCCACCAGGTCGGATAGACCCAGGCCAGGTGGCTGGCCCACAGGATGTCGGCCTGGGCCTGCTGCAGGTCAGGCTCCAGAGGCTGATCCTGGCGATAGCCGGCGCGCAGCAGCGGGTCGAATTCCAGTTCGCCCAGGCGCAGCGTGCGCACTTGGGCACCGCTGTCGCGTGCGCCCTGGGCGTAGGCATCGGCCAGGCCGGCGCACAGGCTGCCGGCCGACGGGTGGCCGAGGATGATCAGGATGCGCTGGGGATGATGGGGGTGCGTAGTGCTTGGAGACATGGCGGCCATGTTCGCCTTGCCCCAAGGGGCAGGGTCAAGACCCTGGATCAAGCCATGGCGGTTTCGCAGGCGCGTTCTCTGGAATCCGCCGGCTCCAGGCGGCATTCGAGCAGCTCACGCTCCAGTGCGGCCAGCTGCGTCTGCAGTCCCTGAAGGTGCTGCATCTGCGCCTGCACCTGCTCGCGGCGGCCGCGCAGCAGCCGGGCCAGCGCGTCCCAGCTGTCGGCGTGGTCCAGGCGCTGCAGGCCATGCAGCTCGTCGAGCCGAAAGCCCAGCCCCAGCGCCTGGCGGATGCGCTGCACCAGCACCAGATCCTGCTGTCCATACACGCGGTAGCTGCCTGCCCGCGCCACGGCACCGAGCAGGCCCCGTGATTCATAGAGCCTGACGGCCTTGGGCGAGCAGCCGGCGCGTCGGGCGAGTTCTCCGATATACATGGGGCGTGATCGTAGTCGCTGGCACCGGGCTCTCATGGTCTGCATGGCGTTGGCGCACAATGACCGGATCGCGGCGCTGGCTTCGCTCGAACGGTGCGCCCATCCCTGACACGAGGACCCACCATGAATGCACGCACTCCTTCACAACTGCTGCAGCCCGCAGCCGCGCTGGACCGGATCAGCCGCTCCTGGGACGAGCGCATCGTCCCGGCGCTGACCGAGTACATCGCCATTCCCGCCAAGTCGCCCATGTTCGCGCCCGACTGGGAGCAACAGGGCCACCTGGAGACCGTGCTGCGCAATGCGGCCGACTGGGTGCAGGCGCAGAAGGTGGCCGGCCTGACGCTGGAGATCGTGCGTCAGCCGGGCCGCACGCCAGTGCTGTTCTTCGAGGTGGAAGGCACGCAGGACAAGGCGGCCTCCAGCCCCACGGTGCTGATGTACGGCCATCTGGACAAGCAGCCCGAGTTCGACGGCTGGCGCAGCGATCTGGGTCCGTGGACGCCCAAGTACGAGAACGGCAAGCTCTATGGCCGTGGCGGCGCCGACGACGGCTATGCGGTCTACGCCAGCATTGCCGCCGTGCAGGAGCTCAAGCGCCAGGGCGTGCCGCACCCGCGCATCCTGGGCCTGATCGAGACCTGCGAGGAAAGCGGCTCGCGCGACCTGCTGCCCTATGTCGATGCCCTGCGTCCGCGCCTGGGCGATGTGGGCCTGGTGATCTGCCTGGACAGCGGCGCCGGCAACTACGACCAGCTGTGGCTGACCACCAGCCTGCGCGGCATGGCCAGCGGCACGCTGAAGGTGGAGATCCTCACCGAGGGCGTGCACTCGGGCGATGCCTCGGGCGTCGTGCCGTCGTCCTTCCGCATCCTGCGCCAGGTGCTGGACCGTCTGGAGGACAGCAAGACCGGGCGCCTGCTGCCCGCCAGCTTCCACTGCGAGGTCCCGGCCGACCGCATGGCCCAGATGCGCGCCACGGCGGCCATCCTCGGCGAGGAGACCTATGCGCGCTTTCCCTGGGCGCATTACGACTGCGGCGGCTCCACGCTGTTTGCCCTGCCCACCACCACCGACCCGGTGCAGGCGCTGGTCAAGCGCACCTGGGAGCCCACGCTGAGTGTCACAGGCGCAGAGGGCCTGCCCGCGCTGCAGGATGCCGGCAACGTGCTGCGGCCCTACACGGCCTTCAAGCTCAGCCTGCGCCTGCCGCCCCTGGTCGATGCCGCCGCCTGCGTGCAGGAGATGAAGGCGCTGCTGGAGGACAACGCGCCCTACCAGGCCCGTGTGACCTGGCAAGGGCTGTCGGGTGCCAGCGGCTGGAATGCGCCAGCCATGGACGGCTGGTTCGAGGACGCGCTCAACGCCGCCAGCCAGGCGCATTTCGGCGCTTCCTGCGGCTACATCGGGCAAGGCGGCACGATTCCGCTGATGAACATGCTCAGCCAGGGCTTTCCCAAGGCCCAGATGATGGTCTGCGGCGTGCTCGGTCCCAAGAGCAACGCCCACGGTCCCAATGAATTCCTGCACGTGCCCTATGCCAAGAAGCTCACGGCCGCCGTGGCCCAGGTGATCGCCGCCATGGCCGGGACGCAGGCAGCTTCCGAAGCCGGTGCCGGCACTGCCGGCGGGGCGTGATGGCAGCGTCTGCCCCCGCACCCGTTCCTGCATCTGCCTCGCAAGGCCAGGTCACGCGCCTTGCGTCCAGCGACGGCGCCGAGCTGTCACTGCGCGACTGGCCCGTGGACGAGGGCCCGGCGCGCGCCACCGTGCTGCTGGTGCACGGCCTGGGCGAGCACATCGGCCGCTATGCGGCGCTGGCCCAGCGGCTCAATGCCTGGGGCTATGCCGTACGCGGCTACGACCAATATGGCCACGGACGCTCGGCAGGGCCGCGCGGTGGCCTGACGGGCGACAACCGGCTTCTGGACGACCTGGCGGCCGTGGTGGATGACACGCGCGCCCGGCAACCGGCCGGCCAGCCGCTGGTGCTGTTGGGCCACAGCCTGGGCGGCCTGGTGGCGGCGCTGTTCGTGGCCCGGGCCATCCGGCCTGTCGATGCGCTGGTGCTGTCCTCGCCAGCCCTCGATGTGGGCCTGTCGCCGATCCAGAAGTTGCTCGTTGGCACGCTGCCGCGCCTGCTGCCCGATCTGCGCGTGTCCAACGGCCTGCAGATTCCGTATCTCTCGCATGACGTGGCGGTCTGCGATGCCTACCGCGCCGATCCGCTGTGCCACGACCGCATCAGCGCACGGCTGGCGCGCTTTCTGGCGCAGGGCGGCCCGCAGGTGCTGGCCCGTGCGGGCAGCTGGAGTGTGCCCAGCCTGTTGCTGTGGGCAGGGGACGACAGGCTGGTGGCGCCGGCCGGCAGCCAGGCCTTTTCCGACCGTGCGCCGCCGGCCGTGGTGCAGGCGCAGTGCTTTGACGGCGCCTACCACGAGCTGTTCAACGAAAGCGATGCCTTCGCCGCGCCCGTGTTCGCCAGGCTGCGGCAGTGGCTGGGCCGGTTCAGTCCAGCGTGAGCGCCGCCAGCGCGGCCAAGGGCGCGGTTTCCGCGCGCAGAACGCGTGGACCCAGCGTGACGGGCACGAAACCCTGGGCGCGGGCCAGGGCCTCTTCGGCCGGAGAGAGGCCCCCTTCGGGGCCCGATAGAAAGACCACGGGCGCATCCTCGGCCGTGGCGTCCACGATCTCGCCCAGCGGCCGGGTTCCCTCGCCCAGCGACAGCAGCAGCCGCAGCGTGCCGGGCGGCAGCTGTTTCGCGCCGCCCTCCAGCCAGTCTTGCAGGTCGGTGGGCGCATGCAGCGGCGGCACGCGGTTGCGTGTGCACTGCTCGCAGGCCGACACGGCCACGGCCTGCCAGTGCGCCAGCTTTTTCTCGGCGCGCTCGCCCTTGAGCTTGAGCACGCTGCGCTCGGCCACCAGCGGCGTGATGCTGGCGGCGCCCAGCTCGGCGGCCTTCTCCACCAGCCAGTCCATGCGTTCGTTGGCCGTGATGCCTGCCAGCAGGTGCACGGGGCGCAGCGGTTCGCGTTCCACGGCGTGGTGCGCGCCTATGCGCACGGCTACGTCGCTGCGGCCCATGCGCAGCACGGTGGCCTCGAACTCGCCGCCGCTGAAGCCTTCGCCGGCACGGCCCTGAAAGAGGGTGATGCCGTCGCCGGGCTGCAGGCGCAGCACCTGCACATGGCGCGCCGCACCGGGCGGCAGTTCGATGTCGTCGCCGCTGTGCAGCGCGATGGGGCAGTGAAAGCGTGGCATGGCGTACCTGTCCTCAAACGCGCCCGTAGGCCCAGCCCACCTGGGGCTGGATGTTCTCGATCTGGTCCACCAGGCGCAGCAGCGGCGTCAGCTCGCGGTAGCGGCTGCAGGTGGCGCGGATGTAGTGGATGAAGCGCGGCGTATCCGCCAGGTAGCGGGGCTTGCCGTCTCGCAGTGTCAGCCGTGCAAAGATGCCGGCCACCTTGAGGTGGCGCTGCAGCCCCATCCACTCCACGCCACGGTAGAACTCGCCGAAATCGTCGCCCCAGCCGCTTTGGCTGCGCGCGCCCACCAATCCCGACTTGCGTGCCTTTTCCCAGTAACGCACGGTAATGTCGATGACAAAGTCCTCTTCCCAGCTGATGAAGGCATCGCGCAGCAGGCTGGCGATGTCATAGGTCACTGGGCCGTAGACCGCATCCTGGAAGTCCAGCACGCCCAGCGGGCCGCTGGCGGTCACGGGCTGCATGAGATTGCGCGTCATGAAGTCGCGGTGCACGAAGACGCTGGGCGCCGCCAGGTTGTGGGCCACGATCTGGTCGAAGGCCTTGGCCAGCGTGGCCTGCTGCCTGTCGTCGAGCACGGTCTCGCGGTGGCGCGCGATGTACCAGTCGGGGAACAGCTGCAGTTCGCGGCGCAGCAGGGCGTCGTCATAGGCGGGCAGCACGTCGGGGCGCGAGGCGGTCTGCCAGGCCAGCAGCACCTCCAGCGCCGAGCGGTACCAGGCTTCCGCGTCCTGGGGCTTTTCCGGGTCCAGCGCCTCGATGACGGTGTGGCCGCCCAGGTCGGACAGCAGCATGAAGCCGTGCACGGCGTCCCAGTCCAGGATCTGCGGCACGGCCAGGCCGGCCGAGGCCATCAGCGCCTGCACCTTGGCGAAGGGCGCGCAGTCTTCCTTGTCCGGCGGGGCATCCATGACGATGAGGCTGGCGCCGGCGGCGGTGTCCAGGCGCAGATAGCGGCGAAAGCTGGCATCGGCCGAGGCAGGGCGCAGGGTTTCGGGGCGCAGCGCGTGGCGGGCGGACAGCGGGGCCAGCCAGGCGTCGAAGGCGGCATGGCGGGCGGGGTCGGCCCAGACAACGCCGGCCGTGGGGGTGTTTGGATGGCTCATGGATAATCGCGATTCTACAAACCGCCACCCCGGCGAATGCCCGGCGGTGATGCTAGGCTTGCGCCTTTGTCCACCCGCCGCTGTTGACCACCGTGTACCTCCGACCGCCGCTCCCCGATCCGCTGGCTGCCCGCGCGCCCGCGCGCCCCGCTGTACGCCCGCTGGCCTGGCTTGTGGCTCTCGCATGGGCCGGTGGCTCGACGCTGGCCCAGGCCCAGCCCGCTGCGGCCGATGAAGGCCGGCTGCAGCAGGTGCGCCCGCTGCGCCCCAGCACGCTGATGCAGGAAACCTACCCTGAGGCGGTCCGCTCCCAGCAGCCCGTCTACGTGCGTGGCGACGCGCTCAGCGGCCAGCCGGACATCAATGCGGTGATCGAGGGCAATGCCGAACTGCGCCGCGGCGACACCATGATCCGCGCCGACCGGCTCGAATACCAGGTGCCCGACGACCGCGTCAATGCCTCGGGCGCCGTGCACATCAACCAGGCCGGCAATGTCTACGAAGGCTCGCAGCTGGACCTGCAGGTCGATGCCTTCAAGGGCTTTTTCGACAACGCCGGCTACCGCTTCCTGGCCAACGGGGCCTACGGCAAATCCTCGCGCGTGGACTTCATCGACCGCGACCATGCCGTGGTCCATGACGCGACCTACACCACCTGCCAGCGCGATGACGAAGCCACCTGGCAGCCGGCCTGGATGCTGCGCGCCCGGACCTTGCACATCGACATGGCCGAGGAAGTCGGCGTGGCCGAAGGCGCGGCCCTGCAGTTCAAGGGCGTGACCGTGCTGCCCGTGCCGCGCATGAGCTTTCCGCTGTCGGACAAGCGCAAGTCGGGCCTGCTGCCTCCCACCATGGGCCTGGACAAGCTCAGCGGCATCGAATACACGCAGCCCTACTACTGGAACCTCGCGCCCAACCGCGACATGACCCTGTATCCCTCGGTCATGAGCAAGCGCGGCGTCAACCTGGGCGCCCAGTTCCGCTATCTGGAGCCCACCTATTCGGGCGAGGCCTACGCGGCCTACATGCCGGGCGACCGCCAGCGCGACCGTGACCGCTGGGCCTACTCGCTGCAGCACCGGGGCGTCATCAGCTCGCCCATCGGCGGCCTGGGGTTGAACATGAACCTCAACCGCGTCAGCGACGACAACTACTGGCGTGATTTCCCGCTGGCCGCCCGTACGCTGCGCGAGCGCCTGCTGCCCAGCGACGTGAACCTGTCCTGGGCGCGTGGCGACGGGGTGCTGACCCTGCGCACCCTGTACTGGCAGACCATGCAGGACGCATCGGCGCCCATTGCCCCGCCCTACGGCATGAAGCCGCAGCTGCAATGGCGCTACACGCCGCTGGACCTGCCGCACGGCCTGGACTTCAGCTTCGTGGCCGACACCACGCGCTTCGAGATCGACAAGCCCCTGGCCGGCATGACCTACAACAACGGCCAGCGCAGCTACATGCAGGCGCAGCTGAGCCGTCCCTTCCTGTCGCCGGGCGCCTTCATCACGCCCAGGATCCAGTTGCACACCAGCAACTACCAGGTGGACCGCCTGATGAGCAACGGCAGCCGCAATGCCTCGCGCACGCTGCCCACGGTCAGTGTGGACAGCGGCCTGGTGTTCGAGCGCGACACCACGCTGTTCGGCCGCCAGCTGCTGCAGACCTTCGAGCCGCGCGCCTTCTACACCTACACGCCCTACCGCGACCAGAGCTTTCTGCCGCTGTACGACACGGCGCGCAACGACTTCAACTTCGCGAGCATCTACTCCGAAAACGACTACAACGGCCAGGACCGCATTGCCGACAACCACCTGCTGACCCTGGGCGCGACCACACGCCTGATCGACGGGGCCACGGGCGCGGAGAAGGCGCGCTTCGGCATTGCGCAGCGCGTGCGTTTCTCCGACCAGAAGGTCATCCTGCCCGGCGAGGTGCCTGCCACCAGCCGGCTGTCCGACGTGCTGCTGGGTGCGGCCATCAACTGGACCGATGCCTGGTCCACCGAAGGCACGACCCAGTACAACCGCGACCTGAACCGCCCGGTGCGCACCACCTTCGGCGCGCGCTACAGCCCCAGCTCCTACCGCACGGTGAACGTGGCCTACCGTACCCAGTACGACACCGTGGCACGCACCGATGCCAGCAAGCTGGTCGATGTGGGCTGGCAATGGCCCATCAACGACCTCTGGGGCGACAAGGGCCGTGACCTGGGTGCCGGCCGTGGCCAGGGCGGCGGCCGCTGGTACACGGTGGGCCGGCTGAACTACAGCCTGAAGGACCGCAAGCTCGTCGATACCGTGGTCGGGCTGGAGTACGACGGCTGCTGCTGGATTGGCCGCGTGGTGCTGGAGCGCCTGCAAAGCTCCATCACCCAGTCCAACACCCGGCTGCTGTTCCAGATCGAGTTCGTAGGCTTCTCGCGGCTGAGCCTGGGTGCCGACCCGCAGCGCAGCCTCAAGCAGAATGTGCCGCGCTACCAGTACCTGCGCGAGTCGGTGACGCCGCCCAGCCGCTTCACCAATTACGATTAGAGCCAAGGCTCCAAACACGCTTTTTGCAAGGCATCTCTCCCATGCGTTTTCTTTCCCAGACCCATTGCTGCGCAGCGGCCGCTGTGGCGCTGGCCTTGCTGGCCACCACAGCCCAGGCGCAAGGCCTGCGTGTTCCGGGCCAGTCCAGGGCGCCCCAGGCCGGCGATGCCTCCGTCTCGCGCGCGCTGGACGCCACCAACCAGCCCTTGTCGCGTGATCGCGGCGGCAATGCCGGCGTGCGCTCGGCCGACTACATCGTGGCCGTGGTCAACTCCGAGCCCGTGACCAACAACGAGGTGCGGGCCCGCATGGCGCGCGTGGCGCAGAACATTGCCGAGCAGGGCGGCCAGATGCCGCCCGAGGCGCTGCTGGCCCGCGAGGTGCTGGAGCGGCTGATCGTGGAAAAGGCCCAGCTGCAGGAAGCCAAGGACACGGGCCTGCGCGTGGATGACTACGCCGTGGACCAGGCGCTGACCAATGTGGCGCGGCAAAACGGCCTGGACAAGGCCGGCCTGCAGTCACGCCTGCGGGCCGAGGGCGTGAACGAAAAGCAGTTCCGCGAAGAACTGCGCCGCCAGATCACGCTGCAGCGCCTGCGCGAGCGCGATGTGGACGGCCGCGTGCGCGTGACCGAAGCCGACATCGACCGCTACCTGGCCGAGCAGCGCAGCGGCGGCGCCGACAAGGCGCCGGCGGCCGTGAACCTGGGCCACATCCTGATCGCCGTTCGCGAGGATGCCAGCCCCGCCGAAGTGGCCGAGCGCGAAGCCCGCGCCAAGCAGGCTGCCGAGGCGGCCCGCACGCAAGGCGACTTCCTGGCCGTGGTCAAGGAGTTCTCCGATGTGCCCGACGGCCAGGGCGGCGGCGCCATGGGCATGCGCCCGCTGGACCGCTACCCCGAACTGTTCACCAAGGCCGTGGGCCAGACGCCGCAGGGCGGCATCGTCGGCCCCTTCCGTTCGGGCGCGGGCTTTCACGTGCTCAAGGTGCTGGAGAAGTCGCAGGCCGGCATGCCTTCCGTGGTCACGCAAAACCATGCGCGCCACATCCTGCTGCGCATCGGCGACCAGATGACCGAGGCCGATGCCGCCAAGCGCCTGGCCGACTACAAGCGCCGCGTGGACAGCGGCCAGGCCAGCTTCGAATCGCTGGCCCGCGAGTTCTCGCAGGACGGCAGCGCGCGCAACGGCGGCGATCTGGGCTGGGCCTCGCCCGGCCAGTTCGTGCCCGAGTTCGAGCAGGTGCTCAATGCGCTGCAGCCCGGGCAGGTCAGCGACCCGCTGGTCTCGCGCTTCGGTGTGCACCTGATCCAGCTCATCGAGCGTCGCCAGGCCGCGCTGACGCCGCGCGAGCAGCGCGACATGGTGCGCAACGTGGTGCGCGAGCGCAAGCTCGAAACCGACTACCAGACCTGGCTGCAGGAGCTGCGTGGCCGCGCCTACGTCGAGTACCGCGAGCCCCCGCAATAAGACACCCCCCAAGCAGCCATGGCTGCGGCAGTCCACAATGGAAGGCGGTGCCATGGCGCACCGCCTTGCTTTTTCTATGAAACACATTCCTCGCAAACGCTTCGGCCAGAACTTCCTGACCGATGGCGGCATCATCGACGGCATCGTGCGTGCCATCGATCCCCGGCCGGGCCAGTCCATGGTCGAGATCGGTCCGGGCCTGATGGCCCTGACCCAGCCCCTGGTCGAGCGCCTGGGCCGGCTCACCGTGATCGAACTGGACCGCGACCTGGCCGTGCGCCTGCGCCTGCACGAGCAGCTCGACGTGGTCGAGTCCGACGTGCTCAAGGTGGACTTCCGTGCCATTGCCGCGCGCCTGGGCGTGCCCAAGCTGCGCATTGCGGGCAACCTGCCCTACAACATCTCCAGCCCCATCCTCTTTCACCTGCTCGAGCAGGTGGACGTGGTCGAGGACCAGCACTTCATGCTGCAAAAGGAGGTCATCGACCGCATGGTGGCCTCTCCGGCCACGGCGGCCTATGGGCGGCTGACGGTCATGCTGCAGTGGCGCTATGCGATGGAGAGCGTGCTGTACGTGCCGCCCGAGAGCTTCAATCCGCCGCCCAAGGTGGACAGCGCCGTCGTGCGCATGGTCCCGCGCGAGGCGCCGGCGGCCCTGGACGCGAAGCTGCTGGAGGAGATGGTGCAGGTGGCCTTCAGCCAGCGGCGCAAGATCCTGCGCAACACGCTGGGGCGCTGGCTGGAAGCCAAGGGCTTTGACGGGGAGTTCGACCTGCAGCGCCGCGCCGAGGAAGTGCCGGTGTCCGAGTACGAGGCACTTGCAGCCCGGTTCACGCGCAGCTAGACGCAGGTGACGCACGGCGCCAGCGCCCGCATGGGACGCTGGCGCCGTGCAATCAATGTGCGGCTCTTACAGGAAAGAGTAGAAGCAGCGGAACGGGATCTTGCGCTCGGCCCAGTACTCGGCCGCGTCGCGGAAGCTGTCCAGCAGCTGCTCGCGCACTTCCTTGTCGAACTTGGGCGTGGTCGGGATCTGGTCGAGCACGAGCACAAAGCCCGGCTGCGGGCCGGCCTTGTGGATGGGGTCGGTCAGGCAGTCGTAGAGCGCGTCGAAGTTCTTGCCGAAATGCGCGGGGAAGAAGAACTGCGTGGCCAGCAGCTCCAGGATGTCGGCCTTGGTCTGCGCATGGGCCAGGTTGGCATACAGGAAATGGCACCCCAGCGTCTCGGCCGCCTGTTGCAGATCCTCCACCCTGTAGGCGCGGATGGACTGCACGATGTTGGCGCGCACGTTCCGCAAAGGGGTGTCCGGGATCTTACGAAGTGGTGCATCCATCTCCGTGGCTCTTTCTCTAACGTGGATGTGGCCTGCGGGTACGGGCACGTGGCCTGCGGCGTCCCCGGGCTGTGGATGAAATGCAGACCCCTGCCAGCGCACTGCGTCGGACGCGGAGGGTCGAACTGGCTGCAAAGGCTGGGTCGAGGTCATTCGATGATCTTGCGAAAGCTGCTGTAGTGGTCGCTGGTGTAGTAGCAGGCATCGGGCTGCCGTGGCTCTCCGCCGCAGACGATGCGGCGGGCTCCGCGGTCACGCGAGCCGGGGGTGCGCACCGTGTACTCACGGTAGTAGCCGCGCGACTGGCGCGGCAGGATGCGCTCGCGGTTGCCGAACACCGTGCCGTCCTTGTCGTGGGCAAAAGGCCCGCCGCGCAGGATCAGCGTATAGGTGGAACGGCCTTCGCGCGGCAGCTCTGACAGGGTGACGGTGGCCATGGCCGCCGTCGAATCCGCGCTCTCGGGCGCCGAGCGGCGCGCATCAGCGAGCGAGGGCGACAGCACAAAGGCGGCCCCGACGATGAGCGCTAGACCGGACTGGTACGCCTTGGCGGCGGCTGCCTTCAGCATCAACTACACCTTTCAGAAATCCAGGGAAGCCCTGAAATCTCGACCCGCTAGTGTGACGGAACCCCCCTCAAAATGCAAGTTCTGCCTAAAAAACAGGCAGCTTGACCGAGGAAATGTCTGGGGATTGAACAGTGAGAAGGCAACTCTGCGCCTGAGTTGCCTTCCATTCAATGCAAATGCCGCCCGTTGTCTCAAAAACGCGCGCGGCCAAAACGAGGGACACCGAGCAAGGGCCGCCCCGCAGCGAGGGTGTCGTCCCCCTCCCGCGAAGCGAGAGAGGGCGCCGTGCACACGGGGGAAGCGGCGAAGCCGCTCAGGGGGTGCTTAACGGTTAGCGTTAGCGTCCGCCACCGTCAGCGCCGTCATGTTGACGATACGGCGCACCGTCGTGCTCGGCGTGAGGATGTGCACGGGACGGGCGGCGCCCAGCAGCACGGGGCCGATGGCAATGCCGCCGCCAGCGGCCTGCTTGAGCAGGTTGTAGCTGATGTTGGCCGCGTCGATGTTGGGCATGACCAGCAGGTTGGCATTGCCCAGCAGCGTGCTGTTGGGCATGAGCTGGGCGCGGGCCTTGCCGTCCAGGGCCACGTCGCCGTGCATCTCGCCGTCCACTTCCAGCCAGGGGGCCTGCTCGCGCAGCAGCTCCAGGGTCTGGCGCATCTTGACGGCGCTGGGCTGGTTGCTGGAGCCGTAGTTGGAGTGCGACAGCAGGGCTGCCTTGGGCTTGACGCCGAAGCGCATCATTTCCTCGGCGGCCATGATGGTGATCTCGGCCAGCTGCTCGGCCGTGGGGTCGTAGTTGACGTGGGTGTCCACCAGGAAGACCTGGCGGTCGGGCAGCAGCAGGCCGTTCATGCAGGCATAGGTCTGCACGCCGGCGCGGCGGCCGATCACCTGGTCCACGTACTGCAGGTGGTGCGATGTCTGGCCCCAGGTGCCGGTGATCAGGCCGTCCACTTCGCCCTTGTGCAGCAGCATGGAGCCGATCAGGGTCAGGCGGCGGCGCATCTCGATCCTGGCGATGGGCACGGTGATGCCCTTGCGCTCGGTCATGCGGTGGTAGGTCTGCCAGAAGTCGCGGTAGCGCTCGTCGTGCTCGACGTTGACCACGTCGTAGTCCTGGCCCTCCTTCAGGCGCAGGCCGAACTTCTCGATGCGCTGGGCAATGATGGCCGGGCGGCCGATCAGCGTGGGGCGCGCAATGCGCTCGTCCACCACGATCTGCGCGGCGCGCAGGATGCGCTCTTCCTCGCCTTCGGCATAGGCCACGCGCTTCTTGGTGGCCTTCTTGGCCGTGGCGAACAGCGGCTTCATCATCGTGCCCGAGGCGTAGACGAAGGTCTGCAGATGGGCGCGGTAGGCGTCCATGTCCTGGATCGGGCGCTGGGCCACGCCGCATTCGGCGGCAGCCTGGGCCACGGCCGAGGCGATCTTCATCATCAGGCGCGGATCGAAGGGCTTGGGGATCAGGTACTCAGGACCGAAGCTCAGCTGCTCGCCCACGTAGGCTGCCGCCACTTCCTCGCTCTGCTCGGCCTGGGCCAGTTCGGCGATGGCGTGGACGGTGGCGATTTCCATCTCGGTGGTGATGGTGGTCGCGCCGCAGTCCAGCGCACCGCGGAAGATGTACGGGAAGCACAGGACGTTGTTGACCTGGTTGGGATAGTCCGAGCGGCCCGTGGCGATGATGGCGTCGCTGCGCACGGCCTTGACGTCTTCGGGAACGATTTCGGGGTTGGGATTGGCCAGCGCGAAGATCACCGGGCGCGCGGCCATCTTGACCACCATGTCCTGCTTGAGCACGCCGCCAGCGGACAGGCCGAGGAAGACGTCGGCGCCTTCGATGACCTGGCCCAGTGTGCGCAGCTCGGTGGCGCGTGCGAACTGGGCCTTGTCCTCGTCCATCAGTTCGGTGCGGCCTTCGTAGACCACGCCGGCCAGGTCGGTGACGAACACGTTCTCCCGGCGCAGGCCGACCTTGAGCAGCAGGTTCAGGCAGGCCAGGGCAGCGGCGCCCGCGCCCGAGGCGACGAGCCGGACCTCCTCGATCTTCTTGCCCGCGACCTTGAGCGCGTTGACCATGGCCGCAGCCACGGTGATGGCCGTGCCGTGCTGGTCATCGTGGAAGACGGGGATCTTCAGGCGGCGGCGCAGTTCGCGCTCCACGAAGAAGCACTCGGGCGCCTTGATGTCTTCCAGGTTGATGGCGCCGAAGGTGGGCTCCAGCGCGGCGATCACGTCGACCAGCTTTTGCGGGTCCTTCTCGTTGATCTCGATGTCGAAGACGTCCACGCCCGCGAACTTCTTGAACAGGACGGCCTTGCCTTCCATCACCGGCTTGGAGGCCAGCGCGCCGATGTCGCCCAGTCCCAGCACGGCCGTGCCGTTGGAGATCACGGCCACCAGGTTGCCGCGCGCCGTGTACTTGAAGGCGGCGGCCGGGTCCTTGACGATCTCTTCGCAGGGCGCTGCCACGCCGGGCGAGTAGGCCAGGGCCAGGTCATGCTGGTTGGCCATGGGCTTGGTCGGCACGATGGTCAACTTGCCGGGCTTGGGAAACTCGTGGTATTCGAGTGCGGCACGGCGCAGCTGGGCACGTTTATCGGAAGGGGTCGGGGCCGTGTTGTCGGACATCAAGCGTCTCCAGCGAAGGCATGGCCAACGCACGCGCGGATCATCCCGCGTGCCGTCGGCCGAGGTAGGGGGGAACCGATTGTAGGCCGACAGGCAATAGCCGGGCCCTGCTGTGAAACTGTTGTGATGCCTGGTTGCCCAATGTCCCGCGGCGGCGGCGGTCTTTGCTTGCGCGGCGCCGCAAAGCCGGGCAATCACATGGCGTCCATCAGATGGCGTCCAGCGGAAACACCGGGCGGCTGACCTGGGCGAACGGAAAGCGCGAATAGTCCGAGGTGGTCACGCCTGGGCTGTCGCACTCGACCAGGCCGGCGGACAGCGGCACGAAGACGGGCCGGCAGTACATGCGCGACTTGAGCAGCACGAAGCGAAAGCGCGTCGGGTCCATGCCCACGCAGTGGAACACGCCCAGGTCCCAGGGCTCGTGCGTCTGCTCGGTGATCACGATCTGCGCTGCGCCCGTGTCCAGGCAGACCGTGCGGCCCATGTGGCAGCGCTGGCCGGTGTAGATGGGGCCGCTGACCGTGTAGGCGCCGTCGCTGACGGCGCGCACCGTGCCGCGCAGCCGCAGCGGCTGCTTGTGAAGGCCGATGCGTTCCAGCGAGACCTTGTTGCCCAGCGCGATCTCCACCTCGGTGCCTTCGCCGGCCGCCGTGAGCGAGGCCACGGCCTCGGGGTCGCACAGCGGGCCCACGGCAATGCCTGACAGGCCCAGCTCCAGCGCGGTCTGCAGCACGTCCATGGTGTCGCAGGTGCCGCCGGACATGCAGTTGTCGCCATGGTCGAGCAGCAGCACGGGGCGGTCGGCGCCGTCGGCCAGGGCCTGGGCGCGGCGCAGCGAATCGGCCAGCGGCTCGCTGCGGTAGACGAAGTCGGCGCGGCGCTGCCAGATCCGGGCGGCCAGCGAGTCCACGCTCGCCTGGGTGGCCGCGCGTTCGTCGGTCCTGCAGGTGGCGACCACGCTCACGCAGGGCGCGGCGATGTCGGCCAGCGAGAAGCCGCCGAACACCGAGACCGCCGGCAGGCCCTCCGCTTCCAGGGCGCGCGCTGCGTTCACGGCGTCCAGCATGGGGCCGTCCAGCGTGGTGCTGCGCAGCGTGTGGCTCATCAGCGGCAGGCGGTGCCAGCACACGGCGTAGCGCGCGCGGCCGGCCAGCATGTCCAGCAGCAGCCGGCCCGCGTGCTCGCCGGTCTCGTACATGTCGATGTGCGGATAGGTCTTGAAGCCCACCATCACATCGGCATTGCCCACCATTTTTTCGGTGATGTTGCCGTGCAGGTCCAGCGCCACGCCAACGGGCACGCCGGGTGCGGCGGCGCGCACGCGTTCGAGCAGGTCGCCTTCGCCGTCGGCGCTGTTCTCGGCCACCATGGCGCCGTGCAGGTCCAGCAAGATGGCATCGCAGCCCGGCGCGGCCGCCACGATGCGGCGAGTGAGTTCGTCATAGGCGGCCGCATGCACGGGGCCGCTGGGATTGGAGGTGGCCGACACGGGCGTGACCAGGGTGGCGCCCGCCGCCTCGGCCAGGTCGATGAAGGCGGCCATGGCCGTGCGCATGCCCTTGTTGGCCGAATAGGCGGCCTCGCCATAGGTGGGCGCAAACGCCTCGATGGGCGTGGGCACGGGCGAGAAGGTATTGGTCTCGTGGTTGAGCCGGGCGATCAGGATCTTCATGCCGGCACCCCGCCGTCCGCTGCCTGCACCACGCCCGCAGCCGCCAGCATGGCGCGCAGCAGCACGTTGCAGCCGGCCTCCAGGTGGGCGGGCTCGGCATCCTCGATCTCGTTGTGGCTGATGCCGTCGGCGCAGGGCACGAAGATCATGGCGGCAGGCGCCACGCGCGCCAGGTAGACGGCATCGTGGCCTGCGCCGCTGACCACGTCCATGGCGCTGTAGCCCAGGTCGGCGGCATTGGCGCGCACGGCCTCCACCAGGTGTGGCGTGAACGGCTGGGGCGGGAAGTAGACGACCTGCTCCACGCCAACGGTCACGCCATGCGCGGCCGCAATGCGCTCGCAGGCCGCGCGCAGTGCGGCATCCATGTCCAGCAACTGGCCGTCGTCCGGCGCGCGCAGGTCCACGCTGAGCTTGACGCCGCCCGGGATCACGTTGCGCGAGTTGGGAAACACCTCCAGCGATCCCACGGTGCCGCGCGCATGCGGCAGGCGGTCCAGGGCGATGCGGTTGACCTCGGCCACGAGGTCGCTGGCGGCCAGCAGGGCGTCGCGGCGCAGCTCCATGGGCGTGGGGCCGGCATGGGCCTCCATGCCCTGCACGCTGACGTCGTACCAGCGCTGGCCCAGCGCGGCGCTGACCACGCCGATCACGCGTTCATGGTTTTCCAGCACCGGGCCCTGCTCGATATGGGCCTCGAAATACGCGCCCACCGCAGGCGCCGGGCCGGCCGGCCCGGCATAGCCGATGGCGCGCAGCGCCTCGTCCACGCTCACGCCCTGGGCATCGCGCTGGGCCAGCGCATGCTCCAGCGTGAAGGCATTGACGAACACGCCCGAGCCCATCATCACGGGCACGAAGCGCGAGCCTTCCTCGTTGGTCCACACGGCCACTTCCAACGGGGCGCGCGTGCGCACGCCGCCATCGCCCAGCGTGCGCAGCACCTCCAGCCCGGCCAGCACGCCGTAGTTGCCGTCGAACTTGCCGCCCGTGGGCTGGGTGTCGATGTGGCTGCCCGTCATCACGGGCGGCAGCGCATCGTCCAGGCCTGCGCGGCGCGCGAAGATGTTGCCGATGGCATCGACGCGGATGCTGCAGCCGGCCTCGCGCGCCCACTGCACGAAGAGATCGCGCCCCTGGCGGTCCAGGTCCGTCAGCGCCAGGCGGCACACGCCGCCCTTGGGTGTGGCGCCTATGCGCGCCAGGTCCATCAGCGATTGCCACAGGCGGGCGCCGTCGGTGCGCAGCCCGGCCGCAACGGCGGCGGCTGCAAGAGGGGTACTGAGATCCATGAATGACTCCTGGGAATGCGAAAGGCGGTGGATCAGGCGATCCCTACACCGAGATACCGGTCCTTGATGGCGTCATCGGCCAGGAAAGCGGCATTGCCTGCCTCGTGCGCAATCGCACCCTGTTCGATGATGTAGTGGCGGTCGGCCAGCTGGGTGCAGACCTCCAGGTTCTGCTCCACCAGCAAGATCGCCACGCCAGCGGCCTTGATGGTCTTGAGCTGGGCCACGATCTCCTCCACGATCACGGGCGCCAGGCCCTCGACGGGCTCGTCCAGCATGAGCAGGCGCGGCGCGTTCATCAGGGCGCGGCCTATGGCCAGCATCTGCTGCTCGCCACCCGACAGCTGCCCGCCGCCGTTGCCGCGCCGCTCCTTGAGTCGCGGGAAGATGCGGTAGATGTCGGCCAGCTGCCAGGGCGAGCGCTTGCGCTGGCCCAGCAGCAGGTTCTCCTCCACCGTGAGCAGCTTGAAGATGCCGCGGTGCTCTGGCACCAGGCAGATGCCGCGCTGGGCCACCTGGTGTGTGGCCAGCCGGTGCACGGGCTCGCCGCCGAAGCGGATCTGCCCCTGCGAGGGCTGCATCACGCCTGCGATGGACTTGAGCGTGGTGGTCTTGCCCGCGCCGTTGCGGCCCAGCAGCGTGACCAGCTCGCCGTCCTGCACCTGCAGCGACACGCCCTGCAGCACATGGCTCTTGCCGTAGTGGGCGTGTATGCCCTCGACCGAAAGCAGGGGACCGCTCATGCCTTTCCTCCCGTGATCATGTTGCCCAGATAGGCGCTGCGCACACGCTCGTCGGCGCGGATCTCGTGGGGCAGTCCTTCGGCCAGCACGCGGCCTTGCTGCATGACGGTGATGGTGTCGGAGATGTCCATGACGATGTTCATGTTGTGCTCGATGAGGACCACGGTGTGCTCGTCCCTGAGGCCCTGGATCAGGCGCTTCATCTCGTCCAGGTCGTCGATGCCCATGCCCGAGGTCGGCTCGTCCAGGAAGATGGCCTTAGGCCGTGCGGCCAGGGCCATGCCCACCTCCAGCCGCCGCTGCTGGCCGTGCGAGAGGTTGCCGGCCGGCGTGTCCGCGTGGCGCTCCAGGCCCAGGCGCGACAGCACGCTGGCCACGGTATCGGCCAGGGCGCGAGCACCCACGGGCGCGTTCCAGCAGTCCAGGGCCCTGGCGGGGGCCACGCCCTGTGCGGCCAGGCGCAGGTTCTCGCGCACGGGCAGGGTCAGGAACAGGCTGGTGACCTGAAAGGACCGTGCCATGCCACGGCGCACGCGGCGGTGGTCGGGCTCGCGCGTCACGTCGTGGCCGTCGAAGACGATGCGCCCGCCGCTCACGCTCTTGGTGCCCGTGAGCATGTGGAACAGGGTGGTCTTGCCCGCGCCGTTGGGGCCGATCACCGAGTGCACGGTATGGGCGCGCACCTTGAGGTCCACGCCGCCCAGGGCGACGAACTTGTCATAGCGCTTCTCGACGCCCACGGCCTCGAGCAGGATGGGAGATGCTGCGGCGCTCATGCCTGGCCTCCTTTGGTTTCTGCAGCGGCCGCCGCGGCATCTGCCGGCCCTTTGCGGCGCACCAGGGCCCACAGGCTCTCGCCCAGGCCCCACAGGCCGCGCTGCAGGCCCAGGCTCACGATCATCAGCACCACGCCCAGCAGCAGCAGCCAGCGCGGCCACAGCGTGGACAGCCAGTCGCCCAGCAGCACGTAGAAGGCCGCGCCCAGCACCGAGGCCAGCAGGTTGCCCGTGCCGCCGATCACGGTCATCACCAGGATCATTTCGCTGGTGTGGTACTCGGCATTGGACAGCGGGGCGATGCCCGTCATCATGGCGTGCAGCGCGCCGGCCAGGCCCGTGACTGCGCCCGAGATCACGAAGGCCTGCAGCTTCAGCAGCCTCAGGTCGTAGCCCACGGCGGCGGCGCGCTCCTCGTTGTCGCGCACGGCCAGCAGCGTGCGGCCGAACATGGAGTCGCAGACGCGGCGCAGCAGCCAGAACACCACCAGAAAGAGCACGGCCACAAAGCCGTAGTACTGCCAGGGCGTGGCCAGCGGCCACAGCGTCTGGCCGGCCACCGCGAGGGCGGGGCGGGGCACATCGAGCAGGCCGTTGTCGCCGCCGGTGATGTCCGTGGCCGAGTAGGCGATGAAGTAGAACATCTGCGCAAACGCCAGGGTGAGCATCACGAAATAGGTGCCGCGCTGGCGTATGGCCACCCAGCCGACGATGGCCGCGCCCACGGCGCCCATGGCGGTGGCGGCCAGCAGGGCCAGCGGCATGGGCAGGGGCCAGCGTGTCAGCAGCAGGGCGATGGTGTAGCTGCCCAGCCCGAAGAAGATGCCCTGCCCGAAGGACAGCAGCCCCGTGTAGCCCAGCAGCAGATTGCAGCCCATGGCCGCGAGGCCGAAGATCAGCACTTCGCTGGCCAGCGAGCCCGACTGCATGCACAGCGGCATGGCCACCACGATGGCCAGCGCGAGAAGGAGATGGGAATGCCTGGTCATGGTCTTCATCCTTTGCGGCCCAGCAGGCCATGGGGTCGCAGCAGCAGCACGGCGGCCATGGCCACGTAGATCATCAGGCGCGCGCCCTCGGGCCACAGCGTGCTCATCACGCTTTGCACGATGCCGATCAGCAGGCCGCCGACCAGTGCGCCGCCGAAGCTGCCCAGCCCGCCCACGACCACGATCACGAAGGCCACGCCCAGTGCCTCCACGCCCATGAAGGGCTCTGCGCCGCGTATGGGCGCGGCCAGCACGCCGGCCAGCGCCGCCGTGGCGGCGCCCAGCGCGAACACCAGGCTGAAGATGCGCAGCACGTTCACGCCCAGCAGGGACACCATCTCGGTCGATTCGCTGCCCGCGCGCACCGCGCTGCCCAGCCTCGTGCCTTCCAGCAGCCACCACAGCAGCACGGCCAGCACGGCGGTGAAGCCGATCACGAACAGCCGGTACTTGGGATAGACGAAGCTGCCCCACATCACCACGCCCTGCAGCAGATCGGGCACGGCCACGCTGTCGCCCAGCGGGCCCCATTGCACGATCACCAGCTCCTGCACCACCAGGGCCAGGCCCACGGTGACGATGATGTGGAACTCATGCGCCTTGGCATACACATGGCGCAGCATGAGCTTTTCCACCAGCCAGCCCAGCGCGCCCACGGCCAGCGGCACCACGACCAGGGACAGCCAGAAGCTCATGCCCCAGCGCGTCATCTGGTAGCAGAAATAGGCGCCCAGCAGGTAGAAGGCACCGTGCGCGAAATTCACGAAACGCAGCAGGCCGAAAACGATGGACAGGCCCACGGCCAACAGGAAATACAGCATGCCTATGCCGATCCCGTTGATGGTCTGAAGCAGATAGATGCTCATACAGGGTCCGAAACGATGGACGAAGGAGGCGAAGTGCCCGGTGGCTCTGAAGCACGCCGGTCATGGTGCTGCGCCTATGAAACTGGCGCAGCCTAAGTGAGGGACACCGAGGAAGGGCCGCCCCGCACCGAGGGTGTCGTCCCCCTCCCGCGAAGCGAGAGAGGGGGAAGGCGCGCAGCGCCTCAGGGGGAGCTCTAAACCAGCTTGCAGCCGGTCTGGTCTACGGGCAGGAAGGACTTGCCGGAGCTGACCACATCCACGTAGTCGTCCTTGTTCTTCATCTTGGACTTGGCCTTGCCCTTGAGCAGGTAGTAGTTCTTGAGCACCTGGTGGTCTGCCTTGCGCACCTCTTCCTCGCCCGTCAGGCCCTGGTACTTCATGCCTTCCAGCGCGGCGACCACAGCCTTGGGGTCGACCGTGCCGGCCTTGACGATGGCATCGATCATCAGCTTGGTGCAGATGTAGTGGCCGGCCAGGCTGTAGTTGGGATTGGCCTTGAACTTGTCGTTGCAGCGCTGCACCAGATCACGGTTGAGCGGCGTGTCCACCGTGTGCCAGTACTGGGCGCCGAAGTACACGCCGTCGCACAGGTCGGCACCCAGCGACTCGAACTGCTCCAGCCCCGAGGCCCAGGCGATCAGGATGGTCATGTTCTTGTTCATGCCGAAGCTGATGGCCTGGCGCAGCGTGTCCGAGGACTGGGCGCCGAAGTTCAGCAGCAGCAGCACGTCGGGCTTGGCGGCCACGGCATTGGTCAGGTAGCCGCTGAACTCCTTTTCGGTCAGCGAGTGGTAGCTGTTGCCCACATGCTCGATGCCCTTTTCCTTGAAGATGTTCTTGGCCGCCGTCAGCAGGCCGTCGCCGAACACGTACTGCGGCGTGATGGTGTACCAGCGCTTGGCCTTGGGCAGGGACTCGACCAGCGGGCGCACGGTTTGCTCGATGGCGCCGAAGGTGGGCGCCGACCAGCGGAAGGTGGCGCTGTTGCAGTCCTTGCCCGTGATCTCGTCGGCGCCTGCGGTGGTGATGAAGATGCCGCCGGCCTTCTCGGCCTCCTTGCCCATGGCCAGCGCCTCCGACGACAGGATGCCGCCTGCGAAGAAGCGCGTGCCCTGCTGCTGCGAAGACTCCTGCAGCTTGCGCACGGCCGTGGCGGGCTTGCCCTCGGTGTCCAGCACGGTGTAGGCCAGCGGGCGGCCCAGCGCCTTGCCGTACTGCTCGATGGCCAGCTTCATGCCCAGGTCCGCATACTTTCCGTTGGCCGCGAAGGCGCCCGACATGGGCACGGGGCAGGCGAACTGGATGCTGTCCTTGGACTGTGCCCAGACGCTGCGGCCCAGGCCCAGCGATGCGGGCAATGCGCCCAGTGCCGAGAGTTGCAGGAGGTGACGACGTTGCATGGGATCTCCGTGATGGGAACTGAAGGCGCGGCGGCCCGGGTACGCTTTTCAGAGCAAGTTGCATGCCAGTCGAAATGGGTGCGTGCAGGCTCCTTGATTCATATTTATAGTGATAAATAGAAGAAATAGGGCGCGTGCTAACCCTAGGCGGGCACGGCCACGCGCCATGGCGGTGCATACTGCACCAAACCCGCATGCAGATTGGGCGCGGACACGATCCGGTGCCCTTCCGGAGAACACAACAATGGATACACCCAAGTCGCCCTCCCTGGCAATCCGGCAGCTCAAGCGCCCGGATCTCGTGGCCCAGGAGATCAAGCGCCTGATCACCGAAAAGAACCTCAGCCCCGGCGACCGCCTGCCGCGCGAAAGCGAGCTGCAGGCACAGTTCCAGGTCAGCAAGGGCACGATCCGCGAGGCCCTCAAATCGCTGGAAGTGCAGGGGCTGATCACCATCTCCACCGGCCCTTCGGGCGGTGGCACGGTCGTCGAGGTGCCGCTGGACCGCACGCTGCAGTTCATGCAGAACTACCTGTTCTTCCAGGAGGTGACCATCGACGACATCTACACGGTGCGCCAGATGCTGGAGCCCGAGCTGGCGGCAGGCGCCGTGCCCCATCTGACCGAGGCCGATTTCGAGGCCCTGGAGCACAGCATCGCCTGCTGCGATCCCACGCAAAGCAGCGACGACCTGGTGAGCCAGCGGCGCGAGGACGTGAACTTCCACGACATCCTGGCGGCCGCCAACCCCAACCCGTTCCTGCGCTTCACCTGCGAGCTGATCAACGAGATGATCCGCCAGCTCATCGTCTTCGCCAACCGTACTCCGCAGGCCGAGCACCGGCGCTTCGGCGAGGCCAATGCCCGGATCCACCGCGACATCGTGCAGGCCGCACGCGAACGGGATGCCGTGAAGGTGCATGCGCTGATGCAGCAGCACATGCGGGATGCGGCCAGCAGCGTCAAGCGCATGAAGGGCCGCATCCAGGGGCGGCTCATCCTGGATGCCGACAGCCTGCGCAGCCCGCGTCCGCAACGCGCCGTGCAGACGGTGGAAAAGCCGGCGATGGCAGTGCCGAGGACTGCACCAAAAAAGGCACCGAAACCGGCAGCAAAAGCAGCGCCAACAACAACGGCAAGGCCGGCCGCAAAGACCGCCGCAAAAGCCGTCGCGAAGACCACCGCAAAGGCGGCTCCGAAGGCGCCCGCCAAGTCACCGTCGGCGCGTCCCGCCGCCGCACGCAAGCGCGCGGCCTCCTGAACTGTCCCGCGCCGGTCATTGCCGGCCCAGGCCACGCGTTTCGCGCCGCTCGCTGCTGGTATGCTGCCGCGCGCTCGGCCTTCACGCATTCCACCCCCTCACGAGACAACAGCATGAGACAAACCCCTTTCGCATCTTCCCGTACCCCTGCCCTGTGGCGCGCCCTGGCCGGCGGCCTGGCGCTGGCGGCCACGCTGGCGGCGCCCCTCGCCCATGCCCAGGGCGCAGGCAGCTATCCGTCCAAGACCATTCGCCTGGTCGTGCCCTTTGCGCCTGGCGGCTCCACCGACATCCTGGGCCGCCTGCTGGCGCAAAAGATGGGCGAGAGCATGCACACCACGGTGGTGGTGGACAACAAGCCCGGTGCCAACGGCACCATCGGCTGCGACCTGGTGGCCAAGGCGCCGGCCGACGGCTACACCGTGGTGCTGGGCGATGTGGGCTGCATGGCCATGGCCAAGGGCCTGTACACCAAGCTGCCCTATGACCCGCTGCGCGACTTCGCGCCCATCAGCCTGGTGGCACGCAGCCCGCTGGTGCTCACCGTGGGCGCGCAAAGCCCGTTCCACTCGCTCAAGGAGCTGACGGCGGCGGCCCAGGCCCAGCCCGGCAAGCTCAACTACCCCTCGTCGGGCACGGGCGGCCCCAACCACCTGGGCGCCGAGCTGTATGCCATGCAGGCCAAGGTCAAGATCGGCCACGTGCCCTACAAGGGCAGCGCGCCTTCGGTGGTCTCGCTGGCCGCCGGTGAGACCGACTTCGGCTTTCTCACGGCCGTGACGATTGCCGCGCAGCTCAAGGCCGGCAAGGTGCGCGCCCTGGCCGTGGCCCACAACGAGCGCCTGCAGTCCATGCCCGACGTGCCCACCATGTCCGAGGCCGGCCTCAAGGACTTCACGGCCGATGCCTGGTTCCTCGCGGCCGTGCCCGCAGGCACGCCCAAGCCCATCGTGGACAGGCTCTACGCCGAGATCGCCAAGGCCCTGCCTGCGCCCGAGGTCAAGGAAAAGCTGGATGCCATGGGCGTGCTGCCCTCGGGCCTCAAGCCCGATACCTCGGCCCAGTTCCTGCGCGTGGAAGTGGACAAGTGGCGCGATGTGATCAAGAACGCGGGCATCACGCTGGACTGATTTCGCAGCCTTGCCGTTGCCATGTAAAAAGCCCCTGTGGCCTCACGGCCCAGGGGCTTTTCTCATGTGCCGGAGATGCTCAGTTCGTTTCGGTCAGGGCATCGCCCAGGGCGCTGACCAGCCGCTCGATCTCGGCCTTCTCGCTGATGAAGGGCGGCGCGATCTGGATGGTGTCGCCGCCGTAGCGCACGTAAAAGCCCTTGTCCCAGCACTTCATGGCGATCTCGTAGGGACGGCGTGCCGGCTCGCCGGGCAGCGACTCGATGGTGAAGCCCGCAGCCAGGCCGAAGTTGCGGATGTCGGCCACATGCTTTGCTCCCTTGAGGCTGTGCACGGCCTGCTCGAAGAACGGGGCCAGCGCGCGCACGCGGCCCGGGCCGTCCTCGCGCTGCAGCAGGTCCAGCGCGGCCACGCCCGCTGCGCAGGCAATGGGGTGGGCCGAGTAGGTATAGCCGTGCGGGAACTCCAGCATGTACTCGGGGCCGCCCGCTGCCATGAAGGTGTCGTAGATCTCCTTGCTGGCCACCACGGCGCCCAGGGGCTGGGCGCCATTGGTCACCTGCTTGGCGATGTTCATGATGTCGGGCGTGACGCCGAAGGCCTCCGCTCCCGTCATGGCGCCGCAGCGGCCGAAGCCCGTGATGACCTCGTCGAAGATCAGCAGGATGTTGTTCTGCGTGCAGATCTCGCGCAGGCGCTGCAGGTAGCCGGCCGGCGGAATCACCACGCCGGCCGAGCCCGAGAAGGGCTCGACGATGACGGCTGCGATGTTGCTGGCGTCATGCAGGGCGATCAGGTCCAGCAGCCGGTCGGCCAGCGCGCGGCCATCGGTGGCAGGCATGCCTTTGTGGAAGGACCCCAGCGCCGGCTGCGTGTGCGGCAGGTGGTCGGCCTCCACGCCCTGGCCGAAGGTCTTGCGGTTGCCCACCATGCCGCCGACCGAGATGCCGCCGAAGTTCACGCCGTGGTAGCCCTTCTCGCGCCCGATCAGCCGGGTCTTGCCGCCCTGGCCCTTGGCGCGCCAGTAGGCGCGTGCCATCTTCAGCGCCGTGTCGGCGGCTTCCGAGCCCGAGCCCGTGAAGAACACATGGTCCAGGCCTGCGGGCGTCAGCTCCTTGATCTTGTTGGCCAGCGCGAACGAGGCCGGGTGGCCGAACTGGAAGGCCGGCGCATAGTCCAGCTGCTGGGCCGCGCGGCCGATGGCTTCGGCGATCTCGCGGCGGCCATGGCCCAGGCCCGAGCACCACAGGCCCGACAGGCCGTCGAAGATCTTGCGGCCGTCGGCATCGGTGTAGTAGGCGCCCTGGGCGCTGGTGATCATGCGCGGGCGCGCCTTGAACTCGCGGTTGCCGGTGAAGGGCATCCAGTGGGCCTCGAGCCAGGCGGCATCGGTGCGCGTGGCGGGGGCGGCGCTTTGTTCGGTGGGAACCAGGGTCATGGCGATCTCCTCGAGCCTAGGGAAGAAATGTGGATCGGCCCATTGTGAGCGCGCTGTTTGATTTCGCGAAGAGCGCGATATCGAGGTTTACTTGCATATTTCTGCAAGTGACCAAGCGCCTGCCGGTCGCGGCATGGCGTGCGCGCATTGGGGGAATCCGTCGCCACTGCCGCCCCGTGGCTCCCCTATAGTGGCTCCCCTGTAGCGGTGGCCATGTCCGGCAAGCACACCGGGAGGCGAATGGCGATGGCGGAATTTTCTCTGGATACCCCTGCGAGCCGCCGGGCACGCGATGGCCGTTCGCGCGCGGCGCTGGGCCAGCTGGGCGACATGGATCTGCGCCTGCTGCGCGTGTTCAAGGCCGTGGTCGAGTGCGGCGGCATGTCGGCTGCCGAGCTGGAGCTGAACATCGGCAGCTCCACGCTGAGCCGCCACATGAAGGACCTGGAAGAGCGCCTGGGCCTGACGCTGTGCCGGCGCGGGCGCGCCGGCTTCGCGCTCACGCCCGAAGGCCACCGCATCTACGAGGCCACGCTGCAGCTGCTGGGCGGCGTGGAGGGGTTTCTGGGCCAGGTGGACGACATCCATGGCCGGCTGGCCGGTACGCTGGACGTGGCGCTGTTCGACAAGACCGTGGGCAATCCGCAGTCACGCATTCCCGAGGCGATAGGCCTGCTGCACGATCAGGCGCCGCAACTGCACCTGCGGCTGCACGTGGCCTCGATACAGGCCATCGAGCGCGGACTGATGGAGGGGCGCTGGCAGGTGGGCGTGCTGCCCTCTGCACCCAGTTCGAGCGCGCTGGACAGTGCCCGGTTGTTCGGCGAGCGCATGCAGCTGTACTGCGCTCCCGGCCATCCGCTGCATGGCGCCGACCATGGCGGGCTGGACTGGGACAGCCTGGGCGCACATGCCTTTGCAGGCCTGGGCTACCAGTCACCCAATATGGCGCTCAGCCACCAGGCCGGCCTGCAGCGCCAGGCCACGGGTTTTGACCAGGAGGCCATTGCCATGCTGGTGCGCTCGGGCCGCTACCTGGGATTTCTGCCCGACCACTACGCACAGGCCATGGAGGGCCAGGGTCTGCTGCAGGCCGTGGCCCCCCACCGGTTCTTCTATCTCTGTGATTTCTTCGCGGTCTGGCGCAGTGCCGTGGTGCCTGGCCGTGCAGCCCGTGTGTTCATCGACGCGCTGCTGGGCGTGCACCGTGAATGAACGGCTTTGCCACAGCCTTGGCAAGAGGAAAATCACAGGTTTGCGAAGAGGCTATGCACAGCTTTTCACACAGCTTGTGCACATATTTTCCAGCGTATGCGCTTGACAATGTTTGGCATTGTGACCGGCGCCGGGGCTTCAGTCCGCCCCGATGCGGTCGAAAGGCATGTATGGATTCCGTGCCGGCCATGGGCCGCACGGGCAGCGCCTTGATACCAACGATTTCGCATTTCCCGGGTTCTTGCCACCATGCGCCGCCATGTCCACCTCTCTTGCCGCCACGGCAGGGCCGGGTTTCAGCCCGTGCCGCCATCGACCATCCTTGCCAGGGTTTCGGTCAGCCAATTGCCGAATGAGGCGTCCGCGCTGAAGGACCGCAGGGGCGTGGGCATGTTCGTGCTCCTGGCGGGTTCAGGCCGCAGCCGCAGTGGCTGCTGCGGGCGGCGCCATGCCGGCGCCCGCGTCGGCACGGCGGCGCAGGCCGCGCTCCCACAGCTTTTCATGGAAGAAGAAGGCCACGGCCTGCACCGTGGGCTCCAGCAGGCTGAGCGTCAGCGCGGCCCAGAGATTGCGGGTCACGGCATAGGCCACGGCCGCTGCCACGGTGACATGGATGACGTAGTAGCTGGCGGTCTTCAACAGCGTGCGTCGGTGGTGGTGAAGGGTCTGGCGGATGCGGCTCATGGGGCTCTCCTCGGGATGAGACTCCATGCTAGGTGCGCGGAATAGTTATGGCCAATCGAAAATGATCATCAAAGTTATAAATACTATCGATGGCCGGCGGTTGCGTGCTGCGGCCTTGTGCCATGCGGGGGGCGCGCCATGAGCTGGGACCAGATTTTCGTGCTCGGCTGGGCGCCGCATCCGCAGTGGTTCCAGTGGCTGCATCCGGGCCTGGTGACGCTGTCGGTGCTGGTGGCCGTGGCCACGTCGGTGATGGCCATGCAGATTGCCGGGCTGGCGCGCGATGCCGCGTCGCCGCGCATACGCCGCGTGGGCGTGCTCACGGGCGCCTTCTGCCTGGGCGCGGGCATCTGGGCCATGCACTTCATCGGCATGCTGGCCTTCGTGCCCTGCACCTTTGGCGACTACGACCCCTGGATCACCACGCTGTCCATGCTGCCCAGCATGCTGGCGTCCTGGCTGGCGCTGACGCTGATGGTGCGGCCGCAGCTGTCCACGCAGGCGCTGGTGGGCGGCGGCGTGCTCATGGGGCTGGGCATTGGCTCCATGCACTACATCGGCATGGCGGCGGCCCAGACCTGGACCTCGATGCTCTACGACCCCTGGGGCGTGCTGCTGTCGGTGATCGTGGCGGCAGGCATGGCCGTGCTGTCGCTGTGGGTGCGCTTCAGGCTGGGCAACACGGGCCGGCTGTGGCCCACGCTGGTGGCCGGCATCGTCATGGGCCTGGCCATTTCCTGCATGCACTATGCGGGCCTGTATGCACTGCGCCTCAAGCCCGAGATCGATGTGCTGGCGCAGGTGGAGTCGCCCACGCACGCGCTGCTGGTGTTCTCCATCGTCGGCATGGTGGTGCTGATCTTCGGTCTGGTGTTCGCGGTCAACATGACGCTGCGCTACCGCCAGATCTACCGCCAGGTGCAGCGCAGCGAATCGCGCCTGCGCGCCGTGGTGGAGACGGCAGTGGACGGCATCGTGATGATCAACGGGCGCGGCAGCATCGTGTCGTTCAACGGCGCGGCCGAGCGGCTGCTGGGCTGGACGGCGCAGGAGGTGGTGGGCCGCAGCGCAAGCCTGCTCATGCCCGCGTCGGGCTGCGATGGCGATGGCGGCTCGCTGCAAAAGCATCTGGCCACGGGCTTTGCGGGCCTACTGGGCTCCAGCCGCGATATCAACGCCATGCACAAGGACGGCACCCAGATCGCCGTGCGCCTGGCCGTGGGGCGGGTGGCGATTGCCGGCGATCCGCTGTACGTGGGCTTTGTGACCGATATCCGCGAGCGCCGCCAGATGCTGCAGTCGCTGCGCCGCAGCGAGGAGCAGTACCGCACCCTGATCAACAACGTGCCCGGCACCACGTTCCGCTGCCTGTACGACGGCAAATGGACGCCGCTGCTGCTCAGCCGCTCCATCGAGGAGTTGACGGGCTGGACCGAGCAGGATTTCACCGATGGCCTCACGGGCTGGGACCGGCTCATCCACGCCGAGGACCGCGACCGGCTGGAGGCTGCGGTGGCGCATTCTCTGGCGCGGCGCCAGACCTACAACGCCGACTACCGCCTGCTGCACCGCGACGGCAGCACGCGCTGGGTGTCCGAGACCGGGCGCGGCGTCTTCAACGAACAGGACGAACTGACCTGGATCGACGGCGTGATCATGGACCAGACGGCGGCGCGCGCGCGCAATGCCGAGTTCGAGGGCACGGTGCGCGCCATCGACCTGTCGCTGGCCACCATCGAGTACGACCTGCGCGGCCATGTGCTGCGCGCCAACCGCAATTTCCTGGACCTGTTCGGCTACCGGCTCGACGAGGTCGCGGGCCGCCACCACGGCATGTTCTGCGAGCCCGGCTATGCGCATTCGCCCGAGCATGTGCAGTTCTGGCGCCGCCTGGCCGAGGGCGAGTTCCAGGCCGGCGAGTTCCTGCGCTGCGGGCACGAGGGGCGGCGCATCTGGGTGCAGGCCACCTACAACCCCATACGTGGTGCCGACGGCCGGCCCTACAAGATCGTCAAGCTGCTCACCGACATCAGCGCCCAGCGCAAGCTGGCCCAGGAGCTGGTGCTGGCCAAGGAGCATGCCGAAGCCGCGGCCGCCGCGCGCAGCACCTTCCTGGCCAACATGAGCCACGAGATCCGCACGCCCATGAACGCCATCATCGGCTTCACCGAGGCGTTGCGCGAAACCGCGCTGCAGCCCACGCAGGCGCGCTACCTGGACACGGTGCACTACGCGGCGCGCTCCATGCTGCGCCTGCTCAACGACATCCTGGACACGGCCAAGCTCGACAAGGGCGCGGTGGAGCTGGAGATAGAGGACTTCTCGGTGCGCGAGCTGTGCCAGCAGATCCTGGCATCGCTGCGCATCACGGCCGATCGCAAGGGCCTGGACCTGCGCCTGGACTACGACCCGCACACGCCGGCCGCGCTGCGCGGCGACGGCATGCGTGTGCAGCAGATCCTGGTGAACCTGCTGGGCAATGCCGTGAAGTTCACCGAACGCGGCCATGTGCTGCTGCGCGTGCGCTACGAGCAGGGCGTGCTCCAGCTCGATGTGCATGACACGGGCATAGGCATCGCGGCCGAGAAGATCCACCGCATCTTCGACCCCTTTGCCCAGGCCGACGCCTCGACCACGCGGCGTTTCGGCGGCACGGGCCTGGGCACGACCATCTCGCGCCAGCTGGCCGAACTCATGGGCGGCAGCATCCAGCTGCACAGCACGGTGGGCGTGGGCACGGTGTTCGAGGTGCGCCTGCCCCTGCCGGTCGGCGAGAGCCCGCTGTCCGAGCGCGGGGCGGCCAGCCGCGGCCTGCCGCCGCTGCACATCCTGGCCGTGGACGATGTGCCCGAGAACCTGGAGCTGCTGCAGATCAACTTCTCCAGCCAGAACCACCAGATGGTGCTGGCCCACGACGGTGCCGAGGCGCTGCGCTGCGTGCAGGCGCAGGAGCCTCCTTTCGACGTGGTGCTGATGGACCTGCAGATGCCGGGCATGGACGGCCTGGCGGCGGCGCGCGCCATCCGTGTCTGGGAGCGGCAGCTGCAGCGCCGGCCCGTGCCCATCGTCGCGCTGTCGGCCAGCGTGCTGGAGAAGGACCGCAGCGACGCCACCGCCGCCGGCATGGACGGCTTTGCCTCCAAGCCGCTGGACATGGCGCGGCTGCAGGCCGAGATCGCACGCCTGCTGTCGCTGCAGGTGGCGCTCAAGGAGGCCAGGCCGCCCGCGCCCGCCAGCGCCCAGCCGGGGCTGCCTGATGTCACGGTGGACTGGGCCTCGGGCATTGCGCTGTGGGGCCGGGTCGATCCGCTGGTGGCCGCCATTCGGCGTTTCCTCAACGAACAGCTGGACCTGGCCGACCGCCTGCGCCGTGCCCTGCAGCGCCCCGGACCCGAGGCCTTGATCGGCCTGGCGCACCGCGTGCGCGGCGCGGCCGGCAACCTGGGCCTGCAGGCCGTGTACCGGCTGGCATCGCGCCTGGAAGGCCTGGCGCAGGAGGGCGCCGGGCAGCCGCAGCTGCTTGCCCTCATCGACCAGCTGCACCAGGCGCTGGATGCCGTAGCGCGCGAGCTGCGCCAGCGCCACCCGGCCGCCATGCCGATGACCGAGGCGCAGGGGGCGGCATCGGGCGAGGCGCCGGGCCAGGCGCAGGGCCAGGCGCAGGGCCATGCGTGGACGCAGGCCGACGGCGATGCGGCGCCCCAGGCGGGCGCACCCGCCCTGCCTGCCGATGCCCGGCCCTGGCTGGAGCGCATCGTGGCAGCCTTGCACAGCGGGGAGCTGGACGGGCAGGCCATGCAGGCCCTCGTGCGCATGCTGACGGCCGAACAGCTTCAGCCGCTGCAGCAGGCACTGGATAATTTCGACTTCGAGCGCGCGCAGGAATGCGCCCAGCAGTTGCAGCAGCAACTGCCCTCGAACGATGGAGACAGAGCATGAATGCGCCCAATCTATTGGCAACGGACAAGCGCCCGCGCCTGCTGCTGGTCGATGACGACCCGACCAACCTGCATGTGCTGCGCCAGATCCTGGGCGAGGATTACCGGCTCTCGTTCGCCACGGACGGGCGCAAGGCTCTGCAGCTGGCCCAGCACCAGCCGGACCTGATCCTGCTGGACATCATGATGCCCGAGCTGGACGGCTACGCCGTGTGCCGCCAGCTCAAGGCGCAGGCCGACACGGCCCGCATCCCGGTGATCTTCATCACGGCCCTGTCGGACGGACAGGACGAGGCCCTGGGCTTTGCCTCGGGCGCGGTGGACTACATCGTCAAGCCCGTGCGCGCGCCCGTGGTGCGGGCGCGGGTGCGCAACCACCTGTCGCTGGTCAAGCTCGACGAGCTGCGCAGCACGCGGCTGCAGATCGTGCAGCGCCTGGGCCGCGCGGCCGAGTACCGCGACAACGAAACCGGCATGCATGTGATCCGCATGAGCCACTACGCAAAGACGTTGGCGCTGGCGGCCGGCTGCACCGACGAGTGGGCGGACGACCTGCTCAACGCCGCGCCCATGCACGATGTGGGCAAGATCGGCATCCCCGACGCCATCCTGCTCAAGAACGGCCCGCTGACGGCCGAGGAATGGACCGTCATGCGTCGCCATCCGCAGATCGGCGCCGAGATCATCGGCGAGCACGATTCCCAGGTGCTGCAGATGGCCTACAGCATCGCGCTGACCCACCACGAGAAATGGGACGGCACGGGCTATCCGCAGGGCCTGGCGGGCGAGGACATCCCGCTGGCCTCGCGCATCGTGGCCGTGGCCGACGTGTTCGATGCCCTCACCACGGAACGCCCCTACAAGCACGCGTGGACGGTGGACGACGCCATGGATCACATAGAGCAGCAGGCCGGCGCCCACTTCGACCCGCGCCTGGTGCCGCTGTTCATCGGCCTGCGCCCGCAGCTGGAAGACATACGCGAGCGCTGGAAGGATTGACGGGGAACCGATTCCGGCAGGGTGCGCCGGGGCTTGGGCAATCGCTTACCCTGGGCGGCCTGTCTCCGGCACCTGCCTGTCCTGCCCATGTCTTGTTCGCCTTCTCCCTCCTCTTCCTTGCCTGCCGCTGACCGCTTCCATGTCCGCGCACTGACCGCCGCCGACCTGCCCGGTCTGCTGGACATCCAGCGGGCCTGCTATGGCGAGGACTATGCCGAGAGCGGCGAGGTCTTTGCGCGGCGCCTGGCCGGCACGGCCCATTGCTCGCTGGCACTGGAGCAGGACGGCCGTGTGCGAGCCTATCTCGCGGCCTACCGCAGCCTCATGGCCAAGATCACGCCGCTGCACGGTGACTTCGAGGCCGTCGAGCAGGCCGACACCCTGTACCTGCACGACATGGCCGTGCACCCCGAGGCCGCAGGCCAGGGCCTGGCCCGTGCGCTGCTGGCTCCGCTGTGGGAGCGGGCGCGCGCCGAGGGCCTGCGCCACACGGCCCTGGTGTCGGTGCAGGGCTCGCGCGGCTACTGGGAGCGCCATGGCTATGCCGTGCAGGCGTTGACCGATCCGCTGCAGCAGCAGCGCCTGGTGAGCTACGGCGACGGTGCGCTGTACATGGCCCGGCCGCTGTAGGGCGGTGCTATGGGGCGCTACAGGGTGCTACAGGGCGCCCTGTCGCGTGGTGGTCTGCAAGGCGCGGTGATGGGGTTTTTGGCCGGGGACGGGCCGGCCGCCTCTGGTCATAATGCGCGCCATGCCCGATCGCTGGAAACCCAATGTCACTGTGGCGGCCATCATTGAGCGCGATGGCCGTTTTCTGCTGGTGGAAGAAGACACGGCCGATGGCGTGCGCTACAACACCCCCGCCGGCCATCTCGACCCTGCCGAGTCGCCCATCACCGCCTGTGTGCGCGAGGTCGATGAGGAGACGGCGCACGACTTCGTGCCCACGGCCCTGGTCGGCGTCTACCTGAACCGCTTCGTTCGCACGCGCACCGGCTCCGACATCACCTATCTGCGCTTTGCCTTCACGGGCGAGCTGGGTGACTTCCGGGCCGGCCAGCCGCTGGACGACGGCATCATCCGCACGGTCTGGATGACGCTGGACGAACTCAAGGCCTGCACCGCCCAGCACCGCAGTCCGCTGGTGATGCAAAGCATAGAGGACTACCTGGCCGGCCGCCGCTACCCGCTGGAGCTGATCCACACCGATCCCAGCGTGCTGCAGGCTCCGCAGCCCCACTGAGTCACCAAGGCACCGAGCACCATGCCGGCCCTGTCTGTCACACAACGCCACGCTCCCGCGTCTTGATGGCATGCAGACCTCCTCCGCCACCGACGATCCCCTGGCCCTGTTCGAGCGCCACCGCCCGCGCCTGTTCGGCCTGGCCTACCGCATGCTCGGCCAGCGCGCCGATGCCGAGGACCTGGTCCAGGAGGCCTGGCTGCGCTGGCATGGCGCCGAGCGCGCCGGCATAGAGCAGCCCGAGGCCTGGCTGGTCTCCGTGACCACGCGCCTGGCCATAGACCGGCTGCGCCGCCTGCGCGCCGAGCGCGAGCACTACCAGGGCTTCTGGCTGCCCGAGCCCCTGGTCCAGCCCTGGGCCGAGGAGTCCGCACCCTCGGCCGAAGACCTGCTGGAGCGTGCCCACGACGTGTCCACGGCGCTGATGTTCGTGCTCGAGCAGCTCACGCCCGACGAGCGCGCCGCCTTTTTGCTGCGCGAGGTCTTCGATGCCGACTATGCCGAGGTGGCCCAGGCCCTGGGCCGCAGCGAGGCCGCCTGCCGCCAGCTCGTGCACCGCGCCCGCACCCATGTTCAGGCCGGCCGCCCGCGCTTTGCGGCGCCGCCCGAGGCCCATGCCGCGCTGCTGCAGCGCTTTGCGCAGGCCGTGCAGGGTGGGGACTTTGCGCAGATCCAGGCGCTGTTCGCGCCCGATGCCGAACTCATCAGCGACGGCGGCGGCAAGGTGCCCTCGTTCGGCCGCGTGCTGGAGACCGGCCGGCGCCTGGCCCTGCTGTACTTCGCCACCACGCGCCGCATGCGGCGCAACGGCCAGCGCCAGACCCTGCACCTGGCTCGCATCAACGGCCTGCCGGGCCTGCTGCGCTGCATCGACGGCGAGCTGGAATCCGTGCAGACGCTGCTGGTCGAAGACGGCCTGATCCGCCGCATCTACACGCTGCGCAATCCCGACAAGCTGTCCGGCGTGCCAGTGCCGCCGCAGGCGCTGCCGTAGTCAGACGAGTTGCAGGTCGCGGGGCGTCGCGCCTTCGAAGACACGCTGCAGTTGGGCCGGGCTCAATCCATACATGCGCTGGAACAGGCCGCCCAGCACGGCGCGGTACTCGTTGAGCACGGGATGGTCGCGGTTCTGGAACAGGTTTTTCTGGCTGACCTCGACCTGCTCGCCCACGATGCGCCCGCCAGCGCGCGAGGACAGCCCGCCGCCCAGCAGCCAGTAGGTCGTGCCGTGGCCGTGGTCCGTGCCCTTGTTGCCGTTCTCGCGGAAGGTGCGGCCGAACTCGCTGATCACCACCACCACCGTATGCCGCCAGGCCTCGGGGCCGATCTCCTGGGCAAAGCCGGCCAGGCCCCGGCCCAGCTCGTCCAGCCGCCCGGCCAGCGCGCCCGTGGCGCCGCCCTGGGCCACATGCGTGTCCCAGCCTCCCACATCGACGAAGCCCAGGTCGAAGCGATCGCGCATCAGGGCCGCCATGCGCTGCGCCACCAGGGCAAAGCCGCGTGCGCTGATGGCATTGCGCCCGGCCTGGTCCATTTCCTCCTGCACGCTGCGCTGCACGGCATCACGCACCGCAAAGCCCTCCTGCACGGCCGGGCCCAGGGCCGTGCCCGCATACATGGCGGCAATGGCCTGGCTGCGGCGATCGTCCAGGCCGCCCTTGCCCACGGATGCCAGCGCCATGTTGGCGGCCGGCAGGCTGCCGCGCAGCAGCAGCGGAAGCTGGGGCGTGAAGGCCATGGGCGATACCGCCGTGCGGCCATCCTGTCCCAGCACCTGGGCCAGCCGGTTCAGAAAGCCCGACTGGTAGCTGCGGCGCCCGTCCAGGCCCTGGCCCAGCTCGATGGAGTCCTGCGTCTCGAAATGGCTGCGCGACAGGTCGTGCGTGCCTGCAAAGGGCACGAAGCAGGCCTGGCCGGCCTGGAACAGCGGATGGATGCTGTCCTCCAGCATCGGGTGCAGGCCCCAGCGGCCATCCAGCGCCAGCGCGCCGCCGGCCTCGCCGGGACGGGGGATGGCAATGCTGGGACGGGCCTCGTAGTAGAAGTCGCTGTGCGTGGGCACCAGCAGACTGTTGCAGTCATAGGCACCGCGCAGAAACACCAGCAGCAGGCGCGGCGTGGCTGGCTGGAGGGCGGCCGCCTGCAGCCGGCCCAGGTGGGCGGCAAAGGGCAGGGCCGATGCCATGGTCAGGAAGTGGCGTCGCTGCATGGAAAGTCTCCGGGGTTCAGCGGAACATCATCTCGGGTGCGGACAGGAAGTAGGTATTCCAGTCCGCCGGATTGCGGGCCTGGGCCAGTGCCGCCTGCGTGGCCTGGCTCCACTGGGGCAGGCGCTGGCGCACGCTGGCCCGTTCCGACAGCATGGGGTAGGGCGGCTTCTCCAGCGCCTCCTTGGGGTCGGCGCGAAACAGCACGGCGCTGCGCGTGGCGATCTGGCGCGCCACCTCGAAGCGTGCCGCCATCTGGCCCGAACTGGCCCAGTCGGACTGCATCTGCGGATAGCCGTCCGGCGTCTCATGCGCGTAGAGGTTCTGGCCCAGCCGGTTGATCCAGCCCAGCACGGGCGCCACGTCGGCCGCCACGCGCTGGTCCACCGACAGCCGCGTGGCGGCCAGCACGTAGTGCAGCGGATCGCGGAACTTGCGGCCAAAGCGCGCGGCCTCCGGATCGGTCAGCAGCGCCGCCACGGTGGCTGCGATGTCGCCCCGGCTGCGCGTGAAGGCCTGTGCCGTGCGCTGCACCAGGGCCGGCGGCGGATCGTCGGCAATGAAGAACACCGCCAGCTTGTGCGCGATGAACTGCGCGGTGGCCGGCGCGGCGACGATGCGGTCCAGCGCCTCCTGGACCTCGGCCATGCCGCGTGCCTGCAGGGGCTGGCCCAGGAAGGTCTTGGCTCCGTAGTCGTGCCGGTTGGGATTGAACTCGAAGAATCCCGAGCGCAGGTAGTCGCCCTGGCGCCCGCCGCGCATGCGCGGCGGCGCCGTGCCGGCCGGCTGCAGATTGATGCCCACGCCTGTCAGGATGCGCGCCATCTCCTGCACGTCGGCCTGGGTGTAGCCGCTGCCCACGCCCATGGTGTGCAGCTCCAGCAGCTCGCGCGCGTAGTTTTCGTTGATGCGGCCCGCCGCATTGCTGGCGTTGTCCAGGTAGCGCAGCATGGCCGGGTGGCACAGCGAGGCCTCCAGCAGGCTGCGGAAACTGCCCAGCGCATGCGGGCGTATGGCCTGCTCCTCGTAGTCGCCCACCCAGGCGCGGATATCGGCCTTGCGCAGGCTGACGCTGAAATGGTTCATCCAGAACCAGGTCATCTGCTCTTGCAGCTGTGCCGGCGAGTACAGCGCGCGGATCACGAAGCGCTTCTGGGCATCGCTGCCCAGCTGGTTCAGCGTGCGCTGGTAGGCCTGCTGCCGCGCGGCCTTTTCATCGGCCGATGCGGCGTCCTGCACGGCCTTGCGCTGGTCGCCCAGCTCCAGCAGAACCTGGTCCATGGGGCGCTGGCTGATGCCCAGCCCATCAATGCGCTGCTGCGCCTGCGCAGGCAGCGGCTGAGGCACCGGCTGCAGTTGCCGTGCCAGCCAGGCCTTGAGGCCCAGGCGCTGCAGCTGCGCATCCTCGCTGTCGGTGGCGCCCCAGGTGACGCGGTCCAGCCATTGCTGGCGCTGCGCGGCGGTGAGCGGTGCCTCGGCCACTCCCTGCAGCGCGGCCGCTGCGGACGACGGCGGGGCCTGCAAGGGCGCACAGCCTGTGGCCAGGACGATGGCGGAGAAAGTGAGAGCGATGGCGAACGGCGAAGTGCGGCGCATGGTGTCTCGGTGGGTAGGGGGCATCCATTGGACGCCAGCATCCTCCACCCATGTGCTTCGCCCTGTAAAGCGCCGGTAGCAAAAAGTAAAAGGCAAAAAAAAGCGGAGTGTGAAGCACTCCGCTTTTTCTGAGGGACCCTGCCTTATTTGCTGGGCCGGCTCGCGCATTCAGCGCACTGTCCGTACAGGGCCATCGAATGGTCCTGGATCACCCAGCCCTTGGCCTTGGCGATCAGGTTCTGGCGCTTTTCGATATCGGGATCGTAGAACTCTTCGACCTTGCCGCAGCTGGTGCAGACAAAGTGGTCGTGGTGCTGGCCTTCATTGAGCTCGTAGACGGCCTTGCCGCTCTCGAAATTGCTGCGGATGAGGATGCCTGCCTGCTCGAACTGCGTGAGCACGCGGTAGACCGTGGCCAGGCCGATGTCCGAACGCTCGTCCAGCAGCACGCGGAACACGTCTTCGGCCGTCATGTGGCGTTGCGCACCCGTCTGGAAGATCTCCAGGATCTTCAGGCGGGGCAGCGTGGCCTTCAGGCCGGTACTCTTGAGTTCGTCGATGTTCTTCATGTCTGGGTCTTTGGCAGAGACTGCCCGCTGGACTGCCACCATGGCAGGCGCGGGGCGGCGAACAAAATGGCCCTGGTGCCAGGGGCGTCGCATGATCGCAAGCCCTAGGGACCAGCCGCTACAATGATCCACGATCATATCCCTATGCTGATACCAATGCATGTTCAAGCCCGTTGCCGCACGAGTGCGGCCCTGATGCTGTCGATCGGGGTGGCGCTGGCAGGCTGCAGCAGCCTCGATGGCGCCGCGCACCGAGTCGCCAATGTCGTCACTCCCTACAAGGTCGAGGTCGTCCAAGGCAACTTCGTCTCCCGCGAACAGGTCGAGGCCCTGCAGCCCGGCATGAGCCGCCAGCAGGTGCGTGACATCCTCGGCACGCCGCTGGTCACCAGCGTATTCCACGCCGACCGCTGGGAATATGTGTTCACCATCAAGCGTCCCGGCGTCGATTCCCAGGTGCGCAAGCTGACCGTCTTCTTCAACGGCGACCTGTTCGCCCGCTCCGAAGGCGACGAGATGCCCACCGAGGCCGAATTCGTCGCCAGCCTGGGCTCCAAGAAGAAGCTGGGCAAGATTCCTCAGCTGGAAGCCAGCGAGGAGCAGCTGTCCAAGTTCCCCGCTGCCAAGCCGGTCGAAGAGCCCGTGGCCGCCGAGCCGCCGCCCGCGGCGGCCAGCTATCCGCCACTGGAGCCCGGCGCCCGCTGATATCGCCGCCCGCGCGCCGCAAGGCATGCGGGCGTTTTTCCGTGGATGGCGGCTGCCGCGGTGCCTGCCGTGCGCCCGGGCAGTCCACTTTCCACGCATTGAGCCTTTGCATCTCTTTCCCGACATGAACGCCACGACCGCCACTTCCTCCAGCAACAACCAGCGCCTGCGCGTGGCCGTGGCCGGCGCCTCCGGCCGCATGGGCCGCATGCTGATCGAGGCCATCGCGCAAAGCGATGACCTTGCGCTGACCGCCGCGCTGGACCGTCCCGACAGCCCTGCGCTGGGCACCGATCCCTCGGCCTTCCTGGGCCTGGCCAGCGGCATCGTCATCGAAAGCGATGTGCGCGTCGCGCTGTCCAAGGCCGACTGCCTGATCGACTTCACGCGCCCCGAGGGCACGTTGGAGCACCTGGCCATCTGCGCCGAACTGGGCGTCAGGCTGGTCATCGGCACCACGGGCTTCAGCGACGAGCAAAAGGCCCGCATCGCCGAGTACGCCCAGCGCACGGCCGTGGTGCTGTCGCCCAACATGAGCGTGGGCGTGAACGTGACCTTCAAGCTGCTGGAGATGGCGGCCAAGGCCCTGTCCAGCGGCTACGACATCGAGATCGTCGAGGCCCACCACCGCCACAAGGTGGATGCGCCTTCGGGCACCGCCCTCAAGATGGGCGAGGTCATCGCCGAAGCCCAGGGCACGAAGCTGGCCGACCGCGCCGTCTACGAGCGCTTCGGCCACACCGGTGCGCGCGAGGACAACACCATCGGCTTTGCCACCGTGCGCGGTGGCGACATCATCGGCGACCACACGGTGCTGTTTGCGGGCACGGGCGAGCGCATCGAGATCTCGCACAAGTCCAGCAGCCGTGCCGGCTATGCCCAGGGCAGCCTGCGTGCCGCGCGCTTCCTGGCGGGCAAGACCAGCGGCCAGTACGACATGTACGCCGTATTGGGCCTGTGACGAGGCTCGCAGCACGGGCAAGGTAAGACCATGAGCGGTCCACTCTGGCTCTGGTGGCAGCAAGGCGATGCCGTCGCGCGCGGCACGGCGCTGCTGCTGCTGGCGCTGTCGGTGGCCAGCTGGGTGGTCATCGTCTGGAAGGTCTGGTTCATGGCCGCCAGCCGGCGCCGCGTTCCCCAGGCCATTGCGGCCTTCTGGAGCGCGCCGGACCTGGCCTCGGGCCAGGCCCGCATGGGCGAGGGGGATCGCCAGCAACTGGTGGCACCCATGGCCGAGGCCGTGACACAGGCGCTGGCACCCATGGGCAGCGGCCTGGCGCTTGCGGGACGCGCGGCGCATTCCGTCCGCCTGACGCGGGGGCTTCGCCAGGCGCTGCAATCGGCCAGCCACCAGCTGCAATGGGGCCAGACCCTGTTGGCCACGGTGGGCGCCACGGCGCCCTTTGTCGGCCTGCTGGGCACCGTCTGGGGCATTCACCACGCGCTGGCCACGCTGGCGGGCAGCGGGCAGATCGGCATCGAACAACTGGCCGGCCCGGTGGGCGAGGCCCTGGTGATGACGGCGGCCGGACTGGCCGTGGCCCTGCCGGCCGTGCTGGCCTACAACCTGCTGGGCCGGGCTGCGGCCCAGATGGAGGCCTTGCTGGAAGGCTTTGCCCATGACCTGCAGGCCATGTTCGGCACCCAGCCGGCGGAGCAGGCGCCGCACGATGACGGCATGGCCGTCGCCGGCCTGCCGGCCGGCCCCATGGAAGCGCCCTGACGGGGCGGCTCGCCAGGAGCGCACATGGCCTTTGGACGACTGAGCGGCAAGGAAAGCTCCTCCCAGCCCATGCACGCCATCAACGTCACCCCGCTGGTGGATGTGATGCTGGTGCTCGTCGTTATCTTCATCCTCGCGGCACCCATGCTGGCCGCCTCGCTGCGCGTGCAATTGCCCCAGGCCCAGGGCACCCAGCCCATGGCCGCCGCGGGCGAGGACGATGCGCTGCTGCTGGAGGTCGATGCGAAGGGCGCGCTCTGGATGCAGGGCCAGCCCGCCACGGCGGATGCGCTGCGTGAGCGTCTCGCTCAGCTCGGCGCGCGCAACCCCCAGGCAGAACTGCAACTGCGTGCCGACCAGGCCGTGCCCTATGGCCGCGTGGCCGAACTCATGGGCTGGGCCCACGCGGCAGGGCTGACGCGCATAGGCTTCGTGGCTGAGCCGGCGCGAAACCAGGATGGAAAACCCGCAGCCGTCCTGGGTCCCACCGGCGCCGGGCGCTGAAGCGATCAGGCGCTCAAGCGCTCAAGCGCCGCCGGGCCTGCGCCCGCGAACCTAGTCCTGTCCTTCGGGCCAGCGCTCGTTGCCCGCCAGCCGCAGATGCTGGCCATGGTCCGAGGAGCGCTGGTACAGACTGAGCCCGAACAGCGGCAGCATGCCGATCAGGTGATCGAAGATCGCGCCCTGTATGGCCTCGTACTCCACCCAGACCGTGGTGCTGGTGTAGCAAAACAGCTCCAGCGGCACCCCCATGGGAGAAGGCTCCATGGTGCGCACCAGCAGGAACATGTTCGGCGTCTTGTGGATGTGCGGATGGCGCAGCAGGTAGGCGTATGCATAGGCCTTGAACGCGGCCAGATTGCTCAGATGCTGCGCTGCCATCTCGCTGCCCGCCGGCGCATCGGCCATGCGCAGGCCGCCATCACTGCTCCAATAGTCCTTGAGGGGCTCAAGCAATGACAATTTCTGCCGCTGCTCTGCCGTCAGCAGGCGGATGGTGTGGGCGTCTATGTGCAGCGAGCGGCGGATGCGGCGCCCGCCCGACTCGAACATGCCGCGCCAGTTCTTGTAGCTGTCGCTCATCAGCCGCCAGGTCGGAATGGTGGTGATGGTCTTGTCCCAGTTCTGCACCTTGACCGTGTGCAGCGCGATGTCGATCACGAAGCCGTCGGCGCCGACCTGGGGCATCTCGATCCAGTCGCCCACGCGCAGCATGTCGTTGGAGCCCAGCTGCACGCCGGCCACGAAGGACATGATGGTGTCCTTGAAGATCAGCATCAGCACGGCCGAGGCCGCGCCCAGGCCGGACAGCAGCAGCAGCGGCGAGCGGTCCACCAGGGTGGCGACGATGAGCACGATGGCGATCAGGAACACCAGCAGCTTGCCCAGCTGCACATAGCTCTTGATCGAGTGCGCCTGCGTGGCCTTGCGCTCTTCCTTGAGGTCGTGCGCCTCGTTCATGGCATTGAGCAGGGCGCTGATCACGCGGGCCACGTGGTAGATTGTGCAGGCGATGGCCAGGTTCAGGATCAGGGTGGCCCACTGCGGCTGCAGCTGCGGTATGGCCTGCACGCCGGACTGCATGACCAGCGAAGGCACGGCCTTGGCCAGCCGCTGCAGCACGCTGTCGTGCAGCAGCACCTGGGCCCACTCCATCTCCACCAGCGTGCTGCGCATGCGTGGCAGCACGCGCAACAGCAGCCATTGCACGACAAAACCCGCGGAGCGGGCCAGCAGCACCAGCGCGCACAGCGCAGCCAGGGCCTGCATGACGGGATCCCAGCCGGAAATCAAAGACCAGTTCAGCAAGAGAAAACTCCAGGGCGCGGAAAAACCTGCCGCGCGATGGCGGCATGCCCGGGATGTCCGTATCCGTTCCTGCGCAAGTCCGGGCTGGCGATGGCGGAACGTCTGCGGCGCACTGCCACAGAGGGTGCCAAGCATACGCAGCGCGGCTTTTCCCCGCGCGGCGGCCGGGCAACCGGGTGCCGATGGCGCAGTACCGTCTGCGGGCTTGTGGGCTGCTTGCGGCACCGGCGGGCCGGGGCCCTAAAATCGTCGGTTGATTCCGGCCATCCGGCTCGTCCGGCCACCTTGTCCGGCCCTTGGGGCCGCAGCACCATGCAAGAGAAATACAACCACATCGACGTTGAGCGCGCAGCGCAAGACCACTGGTCCGCCCGCGACGCCTACCGCGTGACCGAAGACCAGGCCAAGCCCAAGTTCTACGCCTGCTCCATGCTGCCCTACCCCAGCGGCAAGCTGCACATGGGCCATGTGCGCAACTACACCATCAACGACATGCTGGCGCGCCAGCTGCGCATGAAGGGCTACAACGTCCTCATGCCCATGGGCTGGGATGCCTTCGGCCTGCCGGCCGAGAACGCGGCGCTCAAGAACAAGGTGCCGCCTGCGCAGTGGACCTACGACAACATCGCCTACATGAAAAAGCAGATGCAGGCGATGGGTCTGGCCATCGACTGGAGCCGCGAAGTGGCCACCTGCGATCCCGACTACTACAAGTGGAACCAGTGGCTGTTCCTGCAGATGCTGGAAAAGGGCATTGCCTACCGCAAGACCCAGATCGTGAACTGGGACCCGGTGGACCAGACCGTGCTGGCCAACGAGCAGGTCATCGACGGCCGCGGCTGGCGCACGGGCGCGCCGGTCGAAAAGCGCGAAATCCCCGGCTACTACCTGAAGATCACCGACTACGCCCAGGAGCTGCTGGACCATGTCCAGGTGGGCGGCGACAAGGCCACGCTGACCGGCTGGCCTGAAAAAGTGCGCCTGATGCAGGAAAACTGGATCGGCAAGAGCGCGGGCGTGCGCTTCGCCTTCACCCACGACATCCGTGGCGCCGACGGCCAGCCCATCCAGGACGGGCGCCTGTATGTGTTCACCACGCGCGCCGACACCATCATGGGCGTGACCTTCTGCGCCGTGGCGCCCGAGCACCCGCTGGCCCAGCATGCCGCGGCATCGCAGCCCAAGCTCGCGGCCTTCATCGAAGAATGCAAGAAGGGCGGCACCACCGAGGCCGAACTCGCGCTCAAGGAAAAGGAAGGCCTGCCCACGGGCCTGTTCGTCACCCATCCGCTGACGGGTGCCCAGGTCGAGGTCTGGGTCGGCAACTACGTGCTCATGAGCTACGGCGACGGCGCCGTCATGGGCGTGCCCGCGCATGACGAGCGCGACTTCGCCTTTGCGAAGAAGTACGGCATCGCCATCCGCCAGGTCATCGCGGTCGAGGGCGAGACCTTCAGCACCGAGGCATGGGCCGACTGGTACGGCGACAAGCAGCGCGCTGTCTGCTTCGAATCCGGCGAACTCGACGGCCTGCCCCATGGGGCTGCCGTGGACAAGGTGGCCGAACTGCTGGCCGCCAAGGGCCTTGGCGAGAAGAAAACCACCTGGCGCCTGCGCGACTGGGGCGTGAGCCGCCAGCGCTACTGGGGCACGCCGATTCCCATCATCCACTGCGAGGACTGCGGCGCCCAGCCCGTGCCTGCCAAGGACCTGCCCGTGGTCCTGCCCCAGGACCTGGTGCCCGATGGCTCGGGCAACCCCCTGGTCAAGAGCGAAGCCTTCCACGCCGGCGTGGTCTGCCCCTGCTGCGGCAAGAGCGCGCGCCGCGAGACCGACACCATGGACACCTTTGTGGACTCGTCCTGGTACTTCATGCGCTATTGCGACGCCAGGAACAGCGAGCAGATGGTGGGCAAGGGCACGGACTACTGGATGCGGGACCAGCATGCCGCCACCGGCGGCAGCGGCATGGACCAGTACATCGGCGGCATCGAGCACGCCATCCTGCACCTGCTGTACGCGCGCTTCTGGACCAAGGTCATGCGCGACCTGGGCCTGGTCAAGGTCGATGAGCCCTTCACCAAGCTGCTGACCCAGGGCATGGTGCTCAACCACATCTACAGCCGCCGCACGGCCAAGGGTGCCAAGGAGTACTTCTGGCCCAAGGATGTCGAGCATGTGTTCGACGAGACCGGCAAGATCGTGGGCGCCAGGCTCAAGGCCGAGGTGGACAGCGCCGACGGCCTGCTGCCCGTGGGCACGGACATCGACTACGAGGGCGTGGGCACCATGTCCAAGTCCAAGAACAACGGCATCGATCCGCAGGAGCTGATCGAGAAGTACGGCGCCGACACCGCGCGCCTGTACACCATGTTCACCGCGCCGCCCGAGCTGACGCTGGAGTGGAACGATGCCGCCGTCGAAGGCAGCTACCGCTTCCTGCGCCGCGTCTACAACTTCGGCGCCAAACTGTCGCAGATGGACATGGCCGGCGCCGTGCAGAGCGTGGCCGGCGCCAAGTCGCTGGACGACGTGGCATTCGGCAAGGCCGCCAAGGCCCTGCGCCTGGAGATCCACACCGTGCTCAAGCAGGTGGAGTACGACTACCAGCGCATGCAGTACAACACCGTGGTCTCGGGCGCCATGAAGATGATCAACGCGCTGGAGGACTTCAAGTCCCACGACGACGCGGGCGCCCAGGTGGCGCTGATCGAAGGCTTCGGCATCCTGCTGCGCGTGCTCTACCCGGCAACGCCCCACCTGGCCCATGTGCTGTGGAGCGAACTGGGCTACGCCGCCCACCTGGGCGATGTGCTGGACGCGCCCTGGCCCCAGGTCGATCCCCTGGCCCTGGTGCAGGACGAGATCTCTCTGGTGCTGCAGGTCAATGGCAAGCTGCGCGGGGCCATCCTCGTGTCCTCGACGGCCGACAAGGCCGAGATCGAGCGCATTGCCCTGGCCAACGAGGAATGCCAGAAGTTCACCAATGGCGCGGCGCCCAAGAAGGTGATCGTGGTGCCGGGCCGCCTGGTCAACGTCGTGGTCTAGGCCATGGCATGCCCCCTGAGGCGCTGCGCGCCTTCCCCCTCTCGCTTCGCGGGGGGGACGACACCCTCGCTGCGGGGCGGCCCTTGCTCGGTGTCCCTCGCTTTGGGCGCGACCGTTGCAAGGGCTGTGAGTGGCGCAAGCGCCTTGGAGAACTGATATGCAAAAACGTACCCTGCTCACCGCCCTGGCCCTGGCTCCGCTGCTGGGGGCCTGCGGCTTTCGCCTGCGGGGGGTGCCGACCTTCGTGTTCCGCTCGCTCTACATCCAGGCGGGCCGGGGCTCTCCGGTGGCGCGGGAGCTGTCTCGCAACCTGGCCAGTGCCAGCGACAAGCTGACCGTGCTGCGCGATCCGGCATCGCCCGACGATGCGGATGCGATCTTCCAGATCATCAGCGAGCGGCAGGAGCGGGTCATCGTCGGCATGAACGCGCTGGGCCAGGTGCGCGAGCTGCAGCTGCGCCTGCGCGTGCGCTTCAAGCTGCGCACGCCCAATGGAGACGAGCCGATCCCCGAGACCGAGATCCTGCAGCAGCGCGACGTGACGTACAACGAAACCAATGCGCTGTCCAAGGAGGCCGAGGAGGCCATGCTCTACAAGGACATGCGTACCGACATCGTCCAGCAGTTGCTGCGCCGCCTGTCGGCCGTCAAGAGCCTGACCTGAGCCCCATGCAGCTTGCCCTGAACCAGCTCGGCGGCCATCTGGCCAAGGGATTGCGCTCGCTCTACGTGCTGCACGGCGACGAGCCGCTGCAGCAGCAGGAGGCTGCCGACGCCATCCGTGCCGCCGCGCGCGCCGCGGGCTACACCGAGCGCAGCAGCTACACCGTGGCCGGCGCCCATTTCGACTGGAGCGCCGTGCTGGCGGCCGGTGGCTCGCTGTCGCTGTTTGCCGATCGGCAGATCATCGAGATCCGCATTCCCTCGGGCAAGCCCGGCAAGGACGGCGGCGCCGCGCTGCAGCAGATCGCCGAGGCGGCGCGCGGCAATGACAGCACGCTCACCCTGGTCATGCTGCCGCGCCTGGACAAGGCCACCAGGACCGGCGCCTGGTTCAGCGCGCTGGAAGCCCAGGGCATGACGCTGCAGATCGATCCCATAGAGCGCGGCCAGCTGCCGGCCTGGATTGCCCAGCGCCTGGCAGCCCAGGGCCAGCGCGTGGCACCCGGCGAGGAAGGCCAGCGCACGCTGCAGTTCTTTGCCGACCGGGTCGAGGGCAACCTGCTGGCCGCACACCAGGAGATCCAGAAACTGGCCCTGCTGCACCCCGCCGGCGAGCTGAGCCAGGCGCAGGTGGAGCAGGCAGTGCTCAATGTGGCGCGCTACGACGTGTTCAAGCTGTCCGAGGCCGTGCTGTCCGGCCAGTTGGCGCGCGTCTCGCGCATGCTCGACGGCCTGCAGGCCGAGGGCACGGCCGAGGTGCTGGTGCATTGGACCCTGGCCGAGGACATCCGCTCCATCTGCCGCGTCAAGGACGCCATGGCCGCAGGTCAGCCCCTGCCCATGGCCCTGCGCGCCCAGCGCGTCTGGGGCGTCAAGGAGCGTTTGTTCGAGCGCCTGCTGCCGCGCATCACCGACGCCCAGGCCGCGCGCCTGCTGCAATCGGCCCACGCGGTGGACGGCATCGTCAAGGGCCTGGCCTTCGAGGGCTGGCCCCGCGACGGCTGGCAGGCCCTGCGCCGCCTGGCCATGGACTTGGCCCAGGCCGGCGCCAAGGGCTGACGTACCGTTCCTAGCGCGTCTTTTCCAGCTGCGCCTGGGCCTTGGTGGCCCAGGTCTCGAGGTTGTCCAGCAGGTCCTTCTGGCTGAAGGAGCAGCTTTCCTCGCTGAACAGCGCGCTGGACTCCAATCGGTCCAGCAGATTGAGCAGCACTTCGCCGTAGCGCGGCGGCAGGGCCTGCAGCAACTCCGAGGAAGCCCTGGCCTGCTGCCCGAGCACGGCGGCCGGCAGCTGCTGCTGTGCCAGTTGGGCGAAGCCCGCGCGCAACTGTGCGAGCTGCTGGGCGGCGAGAAGAGTGTCGTGGCTGGTGGACATGGCGGGAAAACCTCTGCGTACTGGGCAGCAGTGTAGGGTGGCCGCGACATCCTGCCGGCCGCCGGAACGCGGGGTTTGCCCTCTAGTGGCCCTGCGAGGACGCATCCCAGCCGCATCCCAGCCGCATGTTGGCGCGGGGCATGCCCGCTCTCGGTGCGCAAATGGGCGCAACTCGGCGAGAATCTCGGAATGAACGCGCTCAATATCGTCGAATACACCCACAACCTGGGCGTTCAGGCCAAAGTGGCCTCCGCCCAGATGGCCCGAGCCTCGGCTGCCGTCAAAAGCCGCGCCCTGCTGGCGCTGGCGCGCCTGCTGCGGGAGAACGTGGAGCCGTTGCAGACCGACAACGCCCGTGACCTCGACCGCGCCGTGGCCAACGGCCTGTCCGCTCCCATGGTGGACCGCCTGCGCCTGACGCCCAAGGTGCTGGAAACCTGTGCCCAGGGATGTGAGCAGCTGGCCTCCATGGCCGATGTGATCGGCGAGATCATCGGCATGAAGCAAATGCCCAGCGGCATCCGCGTAGGCCAGATGCGTGTGCCGATCGGCGTGTTCGGCATGATCTACGAAAGCCGCCCCAACGTGACCATCGAGGCGGCCAGCCTCAGCATCAAGAGCGGCAACGCCTGCATCCTGCGCGGCGGCTCCGAGGCCATCGACTCCAACAAGGCGCTGGCTGCCCTCGTCGCCAGGGCGCTGGCCGAAGCCGGCCTGCCCGAGCACGGCGTGCAACTGGTGCAGACCACGGACCGCGAGGCCGTGGGCCAGCTCATCGCCATGCCCGACTACGTGGACGTCATCATCCCGCGCGGCGGCAAGGGCCTGATCGAGCGCATCAGCCGCGAGGCCAAGGTGCCCGTCATCAAGCACCTGGACGGCAATTGCCACACCTATGTCGATGATCCCTGCGACATCGCCATGGCCGTCAAGGTGGCCGACAACGCCAAGACCAACAAGTACAGCCCCTGCAATGCCAGTGAAAGCCTGCTGGTGGCGCGCGGCGTGGCCGCCGAATTCCTGCCGAAGATCGGCGCCATCTACGCCGCCAAGGGCGTGGAGATGCGCGGCTGCCCCGAATCGCTGGCCATCCTGAAGTCTGTGGCCGGCGCTCAACTGGCCGAGGCCACCGAGCAGGACTGGAGCGAGGAATACCTGGCGCCCATCATCAGCGTCAAGATCGTGTCCGGCGTGGACGAGGCCATCGCCCACATCAACCGCTACTCCAGCCACCACACGGACGCCATCCTGACGCGCGACCATATGCACGCCCAGCGCTTTCTGCGCGAAGTGGACTCGGCCAGCGTCATGGTCAATGCCAGCACGCGCTTTGCCGATGGCTTCGAGTACGGCCTGGGCGCGGAAATCGGCATCAGCACCGACAAGTTCCATGCGCGCGGTCCTGTGGGCATCGAAGGTCTGACCTCGCTCAAATACGTGGTGCTGGGTGAAGGCGAAGTCCGCACCTGACCGAGCCGTGCTGCGCGCCGGAATGCCCCGCGCCGGCACCGCAGCACTGCAATGAATCCATGAAAATCATCATTCTTGGCGCCGGCCGTGTGGGCTACAGCGTGGCAGAAAGCCTGGTGTCCGAACGCAACGACATCACGGTGATCGACACCGACGCACGGCGCCTGCGCGAGCTGGAGTCGCGCTTCGACCTGCGTGGCGTCGTGGGCAGCGGCATCGATCCCCATGTGCTGGCCGAGGCCGGTGCCAAGGACACGGACCTGCTGATCGCCTGCGCCGCGCTCGACGAAACCAACCTTGTGTGCTGCAAGCTGGCCCAGGTCCTGTTCGAGATTCCCACACGCATCGCGCGCGTGCGCTCCTCGGGCTTTGGCGAGGACGAGGCGCTGCTGGGCAAGGAAGGCTTTGGCGTCGACCGCATCATCTGCCCCGAGGAATCGCTGACCAACTACATCAGCAAGCTCATCGAGTTTCCCGAAGCCATGCAGGTGCGTGCCTTCGCGGGCGGGCGGGCCGCACTGGCCTCGGTGCGCGCGCGCGACGGCGCCCCCGCCGTCGGCAAGCGCATCGGCGAGCTGCGCGACTGCATGCCCGAGCTGGCCATGCGCATCGTGGCCATCTACCGGCGTTTCCTGGACGAGCCCGACCGCTTCGTCCGCTGCGACGGCAACACGCGCATCGAGCCCGGCGACGAGGTCTTCATCCTGGCCGCGCGCGAGCATGTGGCCGAGGTGCTGCGTGCCATCCACCAGCCTGCCGGCCGGCCTTCGCGCCCGGTCTACCGCATCATGGTCGCCGGCGGTGACCAGGTCAGCCAGCGCCTGGCGCTGCAGCTGTCGCGCGTGCCGGGCCGCTTCCACATCAAGATCATCGAGCCCGACGAGCAGCGCTGCCAGGACCTGGCCTCGCTGCTGCCGGCCGAGGTGCTGGTGCTGCACGGCGATGCCACCGACGAGGACCTGCTGGCCGATGAAAGCGTGGAGGACGTGGACCTGTTCCTGGCCCTGACCGACGACGATGAGAACAACATCATGGCCAGCCTGCTGGGCAAACGCATGGGCGCGCGGCGCGTGCTGTCGCTGATCACGCGGCGTGCCTACGCCGACCTGATGCACGGCACGCAGATCGACATTGCGCTGTCGCCGGCCCAGGCCATGCTTGGCGAACTGCTGGCCTATGTGCGCCGCGGCGACGTGCAGGCCGTGCACAGCCTGCGCCGGGGCGTGGCCGAGGCGCTGGAGATCGTGGCGCGCGGCGACCGCAAAAGCTCGCGCGTGGTCGGCCGCAAGGTCGAGGACCTGCGCGTGCCCGAGGATGCCCACATCGGCCTCATCGTGCGCGGCATACCCGAAGGCGTGCCGGCCGACGAAATCGCGGCCGGTGCCGAGCCCGAGGTCATCATCCCGCGCAGCACCACCGTGATCGAGAGCGGCGACCACGTGATCTTCTTCCTGCCCCACAAGCGGCTGGTACGGGACGTGGAGAACCTGTTTCGCGTCAGCGCCACCTTCTTCTGAGCCGACACCATGCGCGACCTGTTACCCGTCCTGCGCGTGCTTGGCATGCTCATGGTCATGTTTGCGCTGTCCATGCTGCTGCCCTTTGCAGTGTCCTGGTTCACCGACGACGGCATCTGGCGCATCTACCCCTGGGCCATCGGCATCACGGCGGCGGCGGGGCTGTCGCTGTGGATAGGCCTGGACCACTTCCGGCGCGAGCTGCAGCCGCGCCACGGCGTCATCCTCGTCACCCTGGTCTGGGTGGTTTTGCCGCTGTGCGCCATGCTGCCCCTGGTGCTGGGCATGGGCCATGTGGGGCTGAGCATCAGCTTCACCCATGCCTATTTCGAGGCCGTCTCGGGCCTGACGACCACCGGCGCCACCGTGCTCACGGGGCTGGATGCGCTGCCCGTGTCCATCAATGTCTGGCGCACCTTCCTGCAATGGTTGGGCGGCATGGGCATCCTGATCCTGGCCGTGGCCATCCTGCCCCTGCTGGGCGTGGGGGGCGCCCAGCTGTTCCGTGCCGAAGCCGCTGGTCCCATCAAGGACACCAAGCTGACGCCGCGCGTGACCGAGACCGCCAAGGGCCTGTGGGGCGTGTACGGCGTGTTCTCGCTGGCCTGTCTGCTGGCCTTCTGGGCGGCAGGCATGTCGCCGCTGGATGCGCTGATGCACATGTTCGCCACCGTCAGCCTCGGTGGCCTGTCCTCGCATGACACCAGCTTTGCGTATTTCGACTCGCCGTTGATCGAACTGACCGCCCTGGTCTTCATGCTGCTGGCCAGCTGCAACTTCGCGCTGTACTTCGTGGCCATGCGCAAGGGCCGCTGGGACGGCTTCTGGCGCGATCCGGAAATGCGCGCCACGCTGGCCGTGCTGCTGGGGGGCGGGCTGATCGTGGCGCTGCTGCTGTGGGCCAAGGGCGTGTACGGGCCCGTGGAGGCCCTGCGCTACGGTCTCTTCCATGTGGTCTCGGTGGCCACGACGACCGGCTTCACCACGGTGGACTACCTGACCTGGCCCGTCTTTGCGCCCGTGCTCATGCTGCTGATGTCGGGTGTGGCCACCAGTGCGGGCTCCACGGGCGGCGGCATCAAGATGGTGCGCATGCTCATCCTGCTCAAGCAGGCGCGGCGTGAACTCACGCGGCTCGCGCATCCGCGCGCCTTGCAGCCCGTGCGGCTGGGCACCGGCGTGGTGGACAACCGCATGATCTTCTCGGTGCTGGCCTTCATGCTGGTCTATGGCGCCACCGTGATCACACTCAGCATGGTGCTGCTGCTCACCGACCTGGACCCGGTGACCGCCTTCTCCGCCGTGCTGGCCAGCGTGCACTGCATGGGGCCGGGCCTGGGCGCGGTGGGCCCGTCCTCCAACTATGCTGTGCTCACCGAATTCCAGACCTGGGTCTGCACCCTGGCCATGCTGCTGGGACGCCTGGAAATCCTCAGCTTCATGGCCTTGCTTTCGCCGGCTTTCTGGCGCCGCTGACGCTGCAAAGACTGGGGAAAACACCTAGACCATGGTCCAATCTCTACAATTGCCCCCCACCGTCGTACCCAGAGGGTCTTTATGGTTCCACATCTCATCACGGCCCTGACCGGCCCGATCAACGAGCTTGAGCAGCGCATCCTCGACTCCATGCCGGCGATCGAGCGCTGGTTCCGGCTCGAATGGATGGAACACACGCCGCCTTTCTATTGCTCGGTGGACATCCGCAACGCCGGTTTCAAGCTCGCACCCGTGGACACCAACCTCTTTCCCGGGGGCTGGAACAACCTGACCGACGAAATGCTGCCGCTGGCCGTACAGGCGGCCATGGCGGCGATCGAGAAGATCTGCCCCGAAGCGCGCAATCTGCTCATCATTCCCGAGAACCACACGCGCAACACGCACTACCTGGCCAACGTGGTGCAGCTCAAGCGCATCTTCAACATGGCCGGTCTGAACGTGCGCATCGGCTCCATCAGCCCCGATGTCAAGAAGACCACCACCGTCACCCTGCCGCATGGCGACACGGTGACGCTGGAGCCGGTGATCCGCAGCAAGCGCCGCATCGGTCTCAAGGATTTCGATCCCTGCACCATCTTGCTCAACAACGACCTGTCGTCCGGCGTCCCGGGCATCGTCGAGGAGCTGTACGAGCAATACCTGCTGCCGCCCCTGCATGCAGGCTGGAGCGTGCGCCGCAAGAGCCGCCATTTCCAGAGCTATGAGGAAGTGGCCAAGCGCTTCGGCAAGCTGCTGGGCATCGATCCCTGGCTGATCAACCCGCTGTTTGGCCGCAGCGAAGGCATCGACTTCGCCAATGGCGTGGGCATGGAAGGCCTGGCCGAGCAGGTCGATGTGCTGCTGGCCAAGGTGCGCCGCAAGTACAAGGAGTACGGCATCAAGGAAAAGCCGTTTGCCATCGTCAAGGCCGACAACGGCACCTATGGCATGGGCGTGATGACCGTGCGCGATGCCAAGGAGCTGGCCGAGCTGCCGCGCAAGAGCCGCAACAAGATGGGCATGATCAAGGACGGCCAGACCGTGCACGACGTGATCATCCAGGAAGGCGTGCTCACCCAGGAGCGCATGAACAACGCCGTGGCCGAGCCCGTGGTCTACATGATGGACCGCTACGTGGTCGGCGGCTTCTACCGCATGCATCCCGAACGCGATGTGGACGAAAACCTCAACGCGCCCGGAGCCGGCTTCGTGCCGCTGGCCTTCCAGCACAGCACCCAGCTGCCCCAGATCGGCGCGCGCCCGGGTGCCAGCATGCCCAACCGCTTCTACATGTATGGCGTGGTGGCCCGGGTCGCCATGCTGGCGGCCAGCTATGAGCTGGAGGCGACCAACCCCAACGCGGAAATCTACGACTGATCGGGGTGCTGTCCGATGCGCTCGTCATCAGGACAGCGGACAATGCCGGCATTTCAATTGACTGAAGCCATCTCCCCACGGGATGGCGCATAGACCTGTGCAGAAAACCAAATCTTCGTTGGCCGCGCTCACCCTGGGCGCCATCGGCGTGGTCTATGGCGATATCGGCACCAGCGTGCTGTATTCGGTCAAGGAGGTCTTCGGCTCCGGCCATGTGCCGTTCACCCAGGAGAACATCTACGGCGTCCTGTCGCTGCTGTTCTGGACCCTGACGGTCATCGTCTCGCTCAAGTACGTGGTCCTGGTGCTGCGTGCCGACAACAACGGCGAAGGCGGCCTGGTCGCCATGCTGGCCCTGGCCTCGCAGACCGTCAAGGACAAGCCCCGCCTGCGCAACGTGCTGCTGCTCATCGGCATCTTCGGCACTTCGCTGTTCTATGGTGATGGCGTGATCACGCCGGCCATCTCCGTGCTCTCGGCCGTCGAAGGCCTGGAAGTGGTCTCTCCGCACTTCACCAAGGCCGTGATCCCGCTCACCCTGGTGATCCTCTTCCTGCTTTTCTGGTTCCAGAAGCACGGCACGGCGGGGATCGGTCGGTTTTTCGGCCCCATCACCCTGGTCTGGTTTGCCACCATCGCAGCGCTGGGCGTGCACCAGATCGCGGGCCATCCCGAAATCCTGGCGGCCATCAGCCCGCACTTCGCGGTGCGCTTCATCTGGGACAACCCCGGCACCAGCTTCATCATCCTGGGCGCCGTCGTGCTGTGCGTGACCGGGGCGGAGGCGCTCTATGCCGACCTGGGCCACTTCGGCAAGAAGCCCATCCGCCTGGCCTGGTTCTCCGTGGCCATGCCTGCCCTCACGCTCAATTACTTCGGCCAGGGTGCGCTGCTGCTGGCCAACCCGGCCGCCGTCAAGAATCCCTTCTACATGATGGCCCCGGCCTGGGCGCTGCTGCCCCTGGTGCTGATGGCCACCATGGCCACGGTCATCGCTTCGCAGGCCCTGATCACGGGCGCCTTCAGCGTCACGCGCCAGGTCATACAGCTGGGCTATCTGCCGCGCCTGGAAGTGCGCCACACCAGCGTGCGCGAGACCGGCCAGATCTACATGCCCCTGGTCAACTGGAGCCTGTTCGTGGCGATTGCGCTGGCCGTGGTGCTGTTCCGCTCCAGCGGCAACCTGGCGGCCGCCTACGGCATTGCGGTCACGCTGGACATGCTGATCACCACCACGCTGACCTTCTTCGTGATCCGCTACCGCTGGAACTACCCGCTGGCCCTGTGCATCGCGGCCACCGGATTCTTTTTCCTGGTGGACCTGGCCTTCTTCTCGTCCAACCTGCTCAAGCTGTTCGACGGCGGCTGGTTCCCGCTGCTGATCGGCGGCACGGTGTTCTCGCTGATGATGACCTGGCGCAAGGGCCGCGAGCTGCTGCACGAAAAGCTGCAGGCCGATGCCATCGACCTCAAGAGCTTCCTCGAATCGGTCTGGCGCCATCCGCCGGCGCGCGTGACGGGCACGGCCGTCTTTCTTTCCGGCGAACCGGGCACCGTACCCAACGCCCTGCTGCACAACCTCAAGCACAACAAGGTGCTGCACAACCAGAACATCTTCGTCACGGTGCGCAACCATGAAATTCCCTGGGTGGGCCTGGACAAGCGCACCGAGATCGAGGCGCTGGGCAGCGACTGCTGGCAGGTCATCATCAACTACGGCTTCAAGAACGAACCGGACGTGCCGGCGGCACTGTCCCTGCTGCGTCCCCGGGGTTGCCAGCTCGACGCCATGGAGACCAGCTACTTCCTGTCGCGCGATGTCATCATCCCGCGCATCAGCCACCGCATGGCGCCCTGGCGCGAAAAGCTGTTTGCCCAGATGCACCGCAACGCCAGCCGTGTCTCCGACTTCCTGCACCTGCCCAGCAACTCCGTGGTGGAGCTGGGCTCCAAGATCGAGCTGTAGGCGTCGCCAGCGCATCGCACGGTCGGCGGCTGTGGTGACAGAATCGCGCGATGCGCTTTTTCCGTGACTTGAGTCCCTCTGCCTTCGCAGCCGGCTTCGTGGCCGTGCTCGTGGGCTTCACCAGCTCGGTGGCCCTGGTCTTTCAGGCCGCCCAGGCCTTCCATGCCACGCCCGAGCAGATCACGTCCTGGATCTGGGCGCTGGGACTGGGCATGGGCCTGTGCTCTCTGCTGCCCTCGCTGATACTGCGCATGCCGGTCATGGTCGCCTGGTCCACGCCAGGCGCAGCCGTCCTTGCCACGGCAGGGCTTGCCGGGGGCTTTTCCATGGGCGAGGCCGTTGGCGCCTTCATCATCAGCGCGGGGCTGATCATCCTAGTGGGAGCCACAGGCTGGTTCGAGCGCGTCATGAACCGCATCCCCATGGAAATCGCTGCCGCCCTCCTGGCGGGCGTACTGGCCAACTTCGGCATGCAGGCCTTTGCCGCCGCCAGGGATGCGCTGCCCCTGGTGCTGGTCATGCTGCTGACCTATCTG
>NZ_CP157763.1:6197500-6200000 GCF_040112715.1 Delftia sp. DS1230 | reverse complement strand
CGAATAGGGCGTCCAGTCGCTGGGTGTAGACCCGAAACCAAGTGATCTATCCATGGCCAGGATGAAGGTGCCGTAACAGGTACTGGAGGTCCGAACCGACTAGTGTTGCAAAACTAGCGGATGAGCTGTGGATAGGGGTGAAAGGCTAAACAAACTTGGAAATAGCTGGTTCTCTCCGAAAACTATTTAGGTAGTGCCTCAAGTATTACCTGCGGGGGTAGAGCACTGTTTAGGCTAGGGGGTCATGGCGACTTACCAAACCTATGCAAACTCCGAATACCGCAGAGTACAGCTTGGGAGACAGAGCACCGGGTGCTAACGTCCGGACTCAAGAGGGAAACAACCCAGACCGCCAGCTAAGGTCCCTAAAATTGGCTAAGTGGGAAACGAAGTGGGAAGGCTAAAACAGTCAGGATGTTGGCTTAGAAGCAGCCATCATTTAAAGAAAGCGTAATAGCTCACTGATCGAGTCGTCCTGCGCGGAAGATGTAACGGGGCTAAGCCAGTTACCGAAGCTGCGGATTTGCAATTTATTGCAAGTGGTAGGAGAGCGTTCTGTAAGCCTGTGAAGGTGCCTGGTAACGGGTGCTGGAGGTATCAGAAGTGCGAATGCTGACATGAGTAGCGTTAAAGGGGGTGAAAAGCCCCCTCGCCGTAAGCGCAAGGTTTCCTACGCAACGTTCATCGGCGTAGGGTGAGTCGGCCCCTAAGGCGAGGCAGAGATGCGTAGCTGATGGGAAACAGGTCAATATTCCTGTACCGATGTGTAGTGCGATGTGGGGACGGAGAAGGTTAGCTCAGCCAACTGTTGGATATGTTGGTTCAAGCCTGTAGTCGTGCCTGGTAGGCAAATCCGCCGGGCTTAGATGAGGGGTGATAACGAGTCTGCTTGCAGACGAAGTGAGTGATACCCTGCTTCCAGGAAAAGCCACTAAGCTTCAGCTACACACGACCGTACCGCAAACCGACACTGGTGCGCGAGATGAGTATTCTAAGGCGCTTGAGAGAACTCTGGAGAAGGAACTCGGCAAATTGATACCGTAACTTCGGGAGAAGGTATGCCGCAAGTAGGTGAACTTGAACAAAGGGAGCCCAAAGCGGTTGCAAAAAATCGGTGGCTGCGACTGTTTAATAAAAACACAGCACTCTGCAAACACGAAAGTGGACGTATAGGGTGTGACGCCTGCCCGGTGCTGGAAGATTAAATGATGGGGTGCAAGCTCTTGATTGAAGTCCCAGTAAACGGCGGCCGTAACTATAACGGTCCTAAGGTAGCGAAATTCCTTGTCGGGTAAGTTCCGACCTGCACGAATGGCGTAACGATGGCCACACTGTCTCCTCCAGAGACTCAGCGAAGTTGAAATGTTTGTGATGATGCAATCTCCCCGCGGAAAGACGGAAAGACCCCATGAACCTTTACTGTAGCTTTGTATTGGATTTTGAACGGATCTGTGTAGGATAGGTGGGAGGCTTTGAAGTGAGGACGCTAGTTCTCATGGAGCCGACGTTGAAATACCACCCTGGTGCGTTTGAGGTTCTAACCCAGGTCCCTTATCGGGATCGGGGACAGTGCATGGTAGGCAGTTTGACTGGGGCGGTCTCCTCCCAAAGCGTAACGGAGGAGTTCGAAGGTACGCTAGTTACGGTCGGACATCGTGACGATAGTGCAATGGCATAAGCGTGCTTAACTGCGAGACTGACAAGTCGAGCAGATGCGAAAGCAGGACATAGTGATCCGGTGGTTCTGTATGGAAGGGCCATCGCTCAACGGATAAAAGGTACTCTGGGGATAACAGGCTGATACCGCCCAAGAGTTCATATCGACGGCGGTGTTTGGCACCTCGATGTCGGCTCATCTCATCCTGGGGCTGTAGTCGGTCCCAAGGGTATGGCTGTTCGCCATTTAAAGAGGTACGTGAGCTGGGTTTAAAACGTCGTGAGACAGTTTGGTCCCTATCTTCCGTGGGCGCTGCAGATTTGAGGAAGCCTGCTCCTAGTACGAGAGGACCGGAGTGGACACACCTCTGGTGTATCGGTTGTCACGCCAGTGGCATTGCCGAGTAGCTAAGTGTGGAAGAGATAACCGCTGAAAGCATCTAAGCGGGAAACTCGTTTCAAGATGAGATCTGCCGGGGCCTTGAGCCCCCTGAAGAGTCGTTCAAGACCAGGACGTTGATAGGCTGGGTGTGGAAGCGCAGTAATGCGTTAAGCTAACCAGTACTAATTGCTCGTGAGGCTTGACCCTATAACTTTGATGACGTTGATCATCAAGGTGGTTATGCCAAGTAAGGCGCAGTCAAAATACAAAGCTGATTACAGACTCTATGAATTCGTTGTGTTGCTCACAAGAGCAGCATGACAACAAGTTATGCCTGATGACCATAGCAAGTTGGTACCACTCCTTCCCATCCCGAACAGGACAGTGAAACGACTTTGCGCCGATGATAGTGCGGGTTCCCGTGTGAAAGTAGGTCATCGTCAGGCTCTTACAGCCAAAACG
>NZ_CP157763.1:4337500-6195000 GCF_040112715.1 Delftia sp. DS1230 | reverse complement strand
TCAAAGTTATAGGGTCAAGTGACTAAGAGCATGTGGTGGATGCCTTGGCGATGATAGGCGACGAAAGACGTGATAGCCTGCGATAAGCTTCGGGGAGCTGGCAAATAAGCTTTGATCCGGAGATTTCTGAATGGGGAAACCCACCCGCAAGGGTATCGCATACTGAATACATAGGTATGCGAGGCGAACCTGGAGAACTGAAACATCTAAGTACCCAGAGGAAAAGACATCAACCGAGATTCCGAAAGTAGTGGCGAGCGAAATCGGAACAGCCTTCTAGTGATAGTCAGACGGTTAACAAAACGGAATGGAAAGTCCGGCCATAGTAGGTGATAGCCCTGTATGTGAAAACCGACTGGTGGTACTGAGCTAGAGAAAAGTAGGGCGGGGCACGAGAAACCCTGTCTGAATATGGGGGGACCATCCTCCAAGGCTAAATACTCATCATCGACCGATAGTGAACCAGTACCGTGAGGGAAAGGCGAAAAGAACCCCGGGAGGGGAGTGAAATAGATCCTGAAACCGCATGCTTACAAAAAGTAGGAGCCCGCAAGGGTGACTGCGTACCTTTTGTATAATGGGTCAGCGACTTACATTCAGTGGCAAGGTTAACCGAATAGGGGAGCCGTAGAGAAATCGAGTCCGAATAGGGCGTCCAGTCGCTGGGTGTAGACCCGAAACCAAGTGATCTATCCATGGCCAGGATGAAGGTGCCGTAACAGGTACTGGAGGTCCGAACCGACTAGTGTTGCAAAACTAGCGGATGAGCTGTGGATAGGGGTGAAAGGCTAAACAAACTTGGAAATAGCTGGTTCTCTCCGAAAACTATTTAGGTAGTGCCTCAAGTATTACCTGCGGGGGTAGAGCACTGTTTAGGCTAGGGGGTCATGGCGACTTACCAAACCTATGCAAACTCCGAATACCGCAGAGTACAGCTTGGGAGACAGAGCACCGGGTGCTAACGTCCGGACTCAAGAGGGAAACAACCCAGACCGCCAGCTAAGGTCCCTAAAATTGGCTAAGTGGGAAACGAAGTGGGAAGGCTAAAACAGTCAGGATGTTGGCTTAGAAGCAGCCATCATTTAAAGAAAGCGTAATAGCTCACTGATCGAGTCGTCCTGCGCGGAAGATGTAACGGGGCTAAGCCAGTTACCGAAGCTGCGGATTTGCAATTTATTGCAAGTGGTAGGAGAGCGTTCTGTAAGCCTGTGAAGGTGCCTGGTAACGGGTGCTGGAGGTATCAGAAGTGCGAATGCTGACATGAGTAGCGTTAAAGGGGGTGAAAAGCCCCCTCGCCGTAAGCGCAAGGTTTCCTACGCAACGTTCATCGGCGTAGGGTGAGTCGGCCCCTAAGGCGAGGCAGAGATGCGTAGCTGATGGGAAACAGGTCAATATTCCTGTACCGATGTGTAGTGCGATGTGGGGACGGAGAAGGTTAGCTCAGCCAACTGTTGGATATGTTGGTTCAAGCCTGTAGTCGTGCCTGGTAGGCAAATCCGCCGGGCTTAGATGAGGGGTGATAACGAGTCTGCTTGCAGACGAAGTGAGTGATACCCTGCTTCCAGGAAAAGCCACTAAGCTTCAGCTACACACGACCGTACCGCAAACCGACACTGGTGCGCGAGATGAGTATTCTAAGGCGCTTGAGAGAACTCTGGAGAAGGAACTCGGCAAATTGATACCGTAACTTCGGGAGAAGGTATGCCGCAAGTAGGTGAACTTGAACAAAGGGAGCCCAAAGCGGTTGCAAAAAATCGGTGGCTGCGACTGTTTAATAAAAACACAGCACTCTGCAAACACGAAAGTGGACGTATAGGGTGTGACGCCTGCCCGGTGCTGGAAGATTAAATGATGGGGTGCAAGCTCTTGATTGAAGTCCCAGTAAACGGCGGCCGTAACTATAACGGTCCTAAGGTAGCGAAATTCCTTGTCGGGTAAGTTCCGACCTGCACGAATGGCGTAACGATGGCCACACTGTCTCCTCCAGAGACTCAGCGAAGTTGAAATGTTTGTGATGATGCAATCTCCCCGCGGAAAGACGGAAAGACCCCATGAACCTTTACTGTAGCTTTGTATTGGATTTTGAACGGATCTGTGTAGGATAGGTGGGAGGCTTTGAAGTGAGGACGCTAGTTCTCATGGAGCCGACGTTGAAATACCACCCTGGTGCGTTTGAGGTTCTAACCCAGGTCCCTTATCGGGATCGGGGACAGTGCATGGTAGGCAGTTTGACTGGGGCGGTCTCCTCCCAAAGCGTAACGGAGGAGTTCGAAGGTACGCTAGTTACGGTCGGACATCGTGACGATAGTGCAATGGCATAAGCGTGCTTAACTGCGAGACTGACAAGTCGAGCAGATGCGAAAGCAGGACATAGTGATCCGGTGGTTCTGTATGGAAGGGCCATCGCTCAACGGATAAAAGGTACTCTGGGGATAACAGGCTGATACCGCCCAAGAGTTCATATCGACGGCGGTGTTTGGCACCTCGATGTCGGCTCATCTCATCCTGGGGCTGTAGTCGGTCCCAAGGGTATGGCTGTTCGCCATTTAAAGAGGTACGTGAGCTGGGTTTAAAACGTCGTGAGACAGTTTGGTCCCTATCTTCCGTGGGCGCTGCAGATTTGAGGAAGCCTGCTCCTAGTACGAGAGGACCGGAGTGGACACACCTCTGGTGTATCGGTTGTCACGCCAGTGGCATTGCCGAGTAGCTAAGTGTGGAAGAGATAACCGCTGAAAGCATCTAAGCGGGAAACTCGTTTCAAGATGAGATCTGCCGGGGCCTTGAGCCCCCTGAAGAGTCGTTCAAGACCAGGACGTTGATAGGCTGGGTGTGGAAGCGCAGTAATGCGTTAAGCTAACCAGTACTAATTGCTCGTGAGGCTTGACCCTATAACTTTGATGACGTTGATCATCAAGGTGGTTATGCCAAGTAAGGCGCAGTCAAAATACAAAGCTGATTACAGACTCTATGAATTCGTTGTGCTGCTCACAAGAGCAGCATGACAACAAGTTATGCCTGATGACCATAGCAAGTTGGTACCACTCCTTCCCATCCCGAACAGGACAGTGAAACGACTTTGCGCCGATGATAGTGCGGGTTCCCGTGTGAAAGTAGGTCATCGTCAGGCTCTTACAGCCCAAGAAACCCCGTAGCCCAAAGCTACGGGGTTTTTTGCATTGGGCTGCAGGAAAAACGGGGAAACAGGCTGAACCGCCAAAACGGACAACCCAAAAAAAGAGAGCGCTGACGCGCTCTCTTTTTATTCCTGAATACGCAATGGTTCAAAGCGGCAGGCATTCGCCCTGTACAAAGACCTTGAGTTCGCCCGACTGGATCGAGGTCCAGGTCTCATTCTTGGTCAATGGCGCCGTGACGATGATGGCCACGCGGTCCTGGGGTGTGGTTTCCCGGGCGAAGTCCACGGCCAGGTCTTCATCCGACAGATGGGCCTGGGCAAAGGGGTGGCGTCGTTCGATATAGCACAGGTGCGTGGTGGCATGGGCCCACAGCGCCTCGCCGTTGGACAGCAGGAAATTGAAGGTTCCATGCGGCGAGATTCGCTTGGCCAGCTCGCGCAGCGTGTGGGTGAGTTCCTGCACGCTGGGCAGGCCGGCATGCGACTTCCACAGCTCCTGGAGAATCCAGCAGAAGGCCTGTTCGCTGTCGGTGTTTCCCACCGGGTGGAAGTGGGCATGCAGCTTGGGTGCAAAGCCCTTGAGATCCCCGTTGTGGGCAAAGACCCAGTTGCGACCCCACAGTTCACGCACGAAGGGGTGGCAGTTCTGCAGGCTTACCGCGCCCTGCGTGGCCTTGCGGATGTGGGCGATGACGTTGCGGCTCTTGATCGGGTACTCGCGTATCAGCTTGGCGATGGGTGAGTCGATGGCGCGCTCATAGCCCACGAAGTGGCGCAGGCCCTTGTCCTCGAAGAAGGCGATGCCCCAGCCGTCCGTATGGTCGCCGGTATTGCCCGCGCGCTGGGTGAACCCCGAAAAGCTGAAGCGCACGTCGGTGGGCGTGTTGCAGTTCATTCCAAGCAGCTGGCACATGGCGGTATCGTTGTTTGCGTAGTTCAAGCCATAGCCTAACGCCTGGCGCGGCAGCTGCAAGCACAATGCGGGGCAACGGCAAAAAAACGGAACACACCTATGCCCATCCTCTGTCTGCATACGGCGCACAGTAACGCCGTGATCTTCGAGCAGGCTGCTGCCGAACTGGGCTGGCCGGCCCACTCAATCGTTCATCAGGTGCATGAGGAACTGCTGTTGGAGGCGGAGGCTGCAGGTGGCATGAATGCGTCGCTTCGGCAGAAAACGGCGGGGCAGCTTGATGCGCTGGCAGACCCTGCCGATATCGATGCCGTGCTGCTGACCTGCTCGACCCTGGGCCCGGCCGTGGCGGATTGCCGCAGTGGCAAGGTCTGGCGTGCCGATGGCATGCTGGCCCGCAAGGTGGCCGCTGCCTTGCAGAGAGATCCCCAGTCACGCATTGCACTGCTGTGTGCTGCTCCCACAACGTATGAAGCCACGCGCGATCTGTTCATGCAAGCGTTGCTGCCTGGCGATGCACATCTGCGCCTGCAGCTGCAGTGTGTCGAAGGCGCATGGGCGCTTTTCCGTAGAGGCGATCTCTCTGGCTACCAGGCACGGATGACCGATGCCGCTTTTCAAGCCTATGCGGCCGGCGCCGCCCAGGTGGTTTTGACCCAGGTTTCCATGGATGGGGTTGCCAGGTACTGGCAGGCCAGAGACTCCCATCCTGTGCCGTGGACCGTGGCTGCCAGTGCGCTGCAGGCACTTGGAGAAATGCGCAAGTAAAGCTGCAGCTTCATGGAAAAAGGCAGCCGAAGCTGCCTTTTGCATGCGTTGGAGGAAAAGTCCTCAGCTGCGTTCGGACCAGAGCTTGCCGCCCGTGGCCCAGTTTTCGCGCTTGATGTCGGTGATCAGGATGTCCACCGATTCGGGCGAGCCGCCGAGGACTTCGACCGAGACGCGCGTGATCTCTTCGACCAGCTTGCGCTTTTGTTCGACGGTGCGGCCTTCCATCATTTCGACGTGGTACGTGGGCATGCAATCTCCTCAGGGATCAAGTTCTAGGGGGTTGGGTCGGCGACATCATATCGGCCGACGCGGGCGGTCGAGGCTTGTCGGTGCCAAGTGCGCAGGCGGGACACAGGCATGCCTTGTTGCGCAGGGGCTCCGGAATACGGGCCAATGCATCGGGTGCCACCGGCGTGTCCATGCACCAGCAGTTCAGCGGATCAACGCCCGCAAGAATGGCGCACTGATTGCTGCGGCCGCACAGCGGACACAGGCTGGCATCGGGGGGAGGGGCACTCATCGTGGTTCTGAGTGTAGATCCATGAAAAAAGCACCTCAGGCAAGCCTGGGTGCTTTTTCAAGCGCCGGGCGCCGCCCGCGTCAGGCGGCGGCCTTGACCTTCAGGCGCCAGGCATGTAGCAGGGGCTCGGTGTAGCCGCTGGGTTGCTCCTTGCCCTTGAAGACCAGGTCACAGGCGGCCTGGTAGGCCATCGAGGTGTCGAAGTGGCCGGCCATGGGCTTGTACAGCGCATCGCCCGCGTTCTGCTGGTCGACCACGGCGGCCATGCGCTCGAAGGTCTCGCGCACCTGCGCCTCGGTCACGATGCCGTGCTGCAGCCAGTTGGCGATGTGCTGGCTGGAGATGCGCAGCGTGGCGCGGTCTTCCATCAGGCCCACGTTGTGGATGTCGGGCACCTTGGAGCAGCCCACGCCCTGGTCCACCCAGCGCACCACATAGCCGAGGATACCCTGGACGTTGTTGTCCAGCTCCTGCTGCTTTTCAGCCGCGCTCCACTTGTCTTCCTTGACCACGGGCACCTGCAGCAGGTCGGCCAGGATGTTGGCGCGCTCGGCGTCGGCATTGGTCTGCTCCAGCTGCTTTTGCACTTCGGCCACGTTGACCTGGTGGTAGTGCAGGGCGTGCAGCGTGGCGGCCGTGGGCGAGGGCACCCAGGCGGTATTGGCGCCGGCCTTGGGGTGGCCGATCTTTTGCTCCAGCATGGCCTTCATCAGGTCGGGCATGGCCCACATGCCCTTGCCGATCTGCGCCTTGCCGCGCAGGCCCAGGCCCAGGCCCACGAGCACGTTGCTGCGCTCATAGGCGGCCAGCCAGGCGCTTCCCTTCATGTCGGCCTTGCGGACCATGGGGCCGGCATACATGGCGGTGTGCATTTCGTCGCCCGTGCGGTCCAGGAAGCCGGTGTTGATGAAGGCCACGCGCGATGCGGCGGCGGCGATGCAGGCCTTGAGGTTGACGCTGGTGCGGCGCTCCTCGTCCATGATGCCCAGCTTGACGGTGTTCTCGGGCAGGCCGAGCACCTTTTCCACGCGGCCGAACAGCTCGCTGGCGAAGGCGGCTTCCGCAGGGCCGTGCATCTTGGGCTTGACGATGTAGACGCTGCCCGTGCGCGAGTTGCGGATGCCGTTGGCGCCCAGACCCTTGATGTCATGGACGGCGATGGCCGTGGTGACCATGGCGTCCAGGATACCTTCGGGGATTTCCTTGCCGTTGCCCCAGAGGATGGCCGGGTTGGTCATCAGGTGGCCGACGTTGCGAACGAACATCAGCGAACGGCCATGCAGCCTGACGGGCTTGCCGTCGGCGCCGGTGTACTCGCGGTCTGCATTCAGGCCGCGCGTCATGCTCTTGCCGCCCTTGTCGAAGGTTTCGGTCAGCGTGCCCTTGAGGATGCCCAGCCAGTTGGCATAGCCCACCACCTTGTCCTCGGCATCCACGGCCGCCACGGAGTCTTCCAGGTCCAGGATGGTGGACAGGGCCGCCTCGACCACCACGTCGGCCACGCCGGCGGCATCGGTCTGGCCGATGGCCGTGGTCTTGTCGATGCGGATGTCGATATGCAGGCCGTTGTTGAGCAGCAGCATGGAAGAGGGCGCTGCGGCATCACCCTGGTAGCCCACAAACTGGGCGGTGTTCTTCAGGCCCGTGGTGCCGCCGTTCTTGAGCGCGACGACCAGCTGGCCGCCTTCCACGCGGTAGCCGGCGGAATCCTTGTGCGAGCCCGAGGCCAGCGGGGCGGCCTGGTCCAGGAAATCACGTGCGAAGGCGATGACCTTGGCGCCGCGAACGGGGTTGTAGCCCTTGCCCTTTTCCGCGCCGCCGTCCTCGCCGATGGCATCCGTGCCGTACAGCGCGTCATACAGCGAACCCCAGCGCGCGTTGGCGGCGTTGAGCGCATAGCGGGCATTGAGAATGGGCACGACCAGCTGGGGGCCGGCCTGGATGGCCAGTTCCGCATCCACATTGGTGGTGGTCGCCTTGGCATCCTTGGGCTGCTCGACCAGATAGCCGATCTGCGTCAGGAACTGCTGGTAGCCGGCCATGTCGGTGATGGGGCCGGGATGGGCCTTGTGCCAGGTGTCCAGCTCGGCCTGCAGGCGGTCGCGTTCGGCCAGCAGGGCGGCATTGCGGGGGGCGAGGTCGTTGACGATCTCGTCGAAGCCTTTCCAGAATGCCTCGGGCGCGACACCCGTGCCCGGGAGCACTTGTTCATTGATGAAGCGGTGCAGCTCTGTGGCCACCTGCAGGCTGTGGGCTTGGGTGCGATCGGTCATGGTGGGAACCCCGGTTGGATGGATGGAAAGACTGGCCTGGACCCTTTACGGGCCTGACTATAAGGAATACTTTATTAGATTTATTTGCGTACATAAATAGACCATAAATCTTAAAACTCGTGACTTTTACGCAAAAATGTGGGAAGGTTATGCGCCTGCCAAAACCATCGGAAATTGGCATGCAGCCCGGTGCGAAGGGCAAATGGCAGACAGCCAGTGCCTACTGCGCAAAAAGGCGGACCCCAGGAGACAGGCATGCATGCGCATGCCCCACAAGAACACGGAAAAGAAACGGACAGCAGTCATGGACAAGCTCAAGGCATTCGAGTCATTCGTATCGGTGGCCACGCGCGGCAGCCTCACGGCAGCGGCCAAGGCGGAAGGCGTGGCGCCAGCCATCATGGGGCGGCGACTGGATGCCTTGGAAGAGCACCTGGGCGTCAAGCTCATGGTGCGGACCACACGCCGCATCTCGCTCACGCACGAGGGCAGCGCTTTTCTCGAGGATTGCCAGCGCCTCTTGTCCGATGTGTCCAACGCCGAGGCCAGCGTCAGTGCGGGCGGGGTCAAGGCCACAGGACATCTGCGCATCACGGCGCCGGCAGGCTTTGGTCGGCGGCATGTGGCGCCTCTGGTGCCGCGTTTTCGGGACCTGCACCCCGATGTGACGATTTCCCTGAATCTGAGCGACCGCGTGGTCGATCTGGCCGGTGAGGGCTTTGACTGCGCGGTGCGGGTAGGCGACCTGCCCGACTCGGCCCTGGTCAGCGTGCGCATCGCCGACAACCGGCGCCAGTGCGTGGCCACGCCCTCCTATCTGGAGCGCCGCGGCACGCCGCGCCACCCCAGTGAGCTGACCCAGCATGACTGCCTGACGCTGTCCAGCGATGCCTCGCAGACGCGCGGCTGGGCCTTCCGCATTCCGCACCCGGACAGCGGAACCAGCGAAGTCGTGCATTTCAAGCCGGGCGGTCCGCTGGACTGCTCCGACGGCCAGGTGCTGCACGACTGGTGCCTGGGCGGCTGGGGCATTGCCTGGCGCAGCACCTGGGAGGTGGAGGCCGAGATCGCCGCCGGGCGCCTGGTGGCGGTGCTGGAGGAATTTGCGGCCCCACCGAACGGCATCTTCGTGGTCTTTCCCCAGCGCAAGCACATGCCGCTGCGCGTGCGGCTGTGGATCGACTATCTCAAGCACCATTACGAGCAGCCGGAATTCTGGCGTCGAACCCACGCGGCCTGAGCGGGCCGCCCAGCAAGGAGGAATGAGCATGGCAGTGTCGATCGCGACGGAAGCGGTATCCGCAACGCAGGGCGCGGCCCCAGGACGGCGGCGCTGGATGCGCATGGCGCTGGGCGCCGCCTGCCTGGGCATGTTGGCAGGCTGCGCCGTCCAGGGGCCGGGGCAGGGCCGGCCGGACGGGATGCGGCAGGGCGCGGTGCCTGCCGGCATCGTGAGCGTGACCTTTGACGATCCCTCGCGGTTCGATGCCGGGCGCAATGGACCCCAGGAGTCCGAGAAGGCGCGCCGCGCCTGGGTCGATGCGCTGGCCCAGTTCCTGGCCGAGCGTGCCGCGCCCAGGCTGCCCCAGGGCCAGCGGCTGGAAGTCCACCTCACCGATGTGCAGCGTGCCGGCAGTTTCGAGCCCTGGCGCGGACCCCAGGCCGCCGATGTGCGCATCGTCCGCGATATCTACCCGCCGCGCATCGACCTGCGTTTCAAGCTGCTGGATGCCGACGGAAAGCTGCTGCGCGAGGGCAGCCGCCAACTGCGCGATGCGACCTTCATGATGCGCCCCGACCTGTATCCCAACGATCCCCTGCGCTACGAGAAGACGCTGCTGGATGACTGGTTGCGCGCGGAACTGCCGAAGTAACGACGCAAGAGCCGGCGCGACGGGAGGACCGCAGTGGTCTACCGATTGCCTCGGGCATCCCGATGGCGGTCGCCGTTTCTGGCGTAATGCAGCATGGCCCAAGAGGCTCAATTTCTATACGGATTCCCCATGACGATAGAAGCCATTCTGGCCAGCCTCCACCTGCTGGCCATCCTCACCTTCGTGGTGTTCCTGTCCAGCCAGGCAGCGCTGTGCCGCAGCGAGTGGATGAGTGCCGCCGTGGTCCAGCGCCTGGCGCGGCTGGACATGATCTACGGGCTGGCGGTGGTGTTCCTGGTGCTCACCGGCATTGCGCGCCTGGTGTGGGGCGTCAAGGGCATGTCCTGGTACGTCTCGCAGCCACTGTTTCATCTGAAGATGACTTTGTTCGTGGTCGGCGCCGTGTTGTCGATCAAGCCCACGCTGGCCTTCCGCCGCTGGCGCCGCGCGCTGGATGCCGGCCAGGGCCTGCCCCAGCCTGCCGAGGTGGCCAGCACGCGCCGCTGGGTGATGTGGCAGGCGCATGTGGTGCCTGTGATCGCGGTGGTGGCGGTGTTCTGGGCGCGGGGCATGTAGGCCCGGTTTTCCTGTCTGGCGGCATGGGGCGGGCCTGCCACGTAGAATCCGTCGATGCTCTCCGTCAAACAGGAACTGCTCGCGGCTCTGGCCGGCGAGCTTGAAACTTTGTCGCCCGGCGCCGGTGCCCGTGCCGCTTTCGAATCCCCCAAGGTGGCTGCCCATGGCGATTTCGCCTGCACGGCCGCCATGCAGCTGGCCAAGCCACTCAAGCTCAATCCGCGCGCGCTCGGTGAACAGCTCAAGGCTGCGCTGGAGGCCACGCCGGCTTTCCAGCGCTGGGTCGATGCCATCGAGATCGCCGGCCCCGGCTTTCTGAACATCCGTCTCAAGCCAGCCGCCAAGCAGCAGATCATCCGCGAAGTGCTGGGACAGGCCGAGAAATTCGGCTGGCAGGCCGACCGTGGCGCCAAGATGCTGGTCGAGTTCGTCTCCGCCAACCCCACCGGCCCGCTGCACGTGGGCCATGGCCGCCAGGCCGCGCTGGGCGATGCCATCTGCAACCTCTATGCCACCCAGGGCTGGGGCGTGCACCGCGAGTTCTACTACAACGATGCGGGCGTGCAGATCGACACGCTGACCAAGAGCACGCAGCTGCGCGCCAAGGGCTTCAAGCCCGGCGACGAATGCTGGCCCATCGATCCCGAGAATCCGGAAAGCAAGGCCTTCTACAACGGCTCCTACATCCAGGACATCGCAGACGATTTCAAGGCCTGCAAGACCGTCAAGGCCGATGACCGCGAATTCACGGCCAACGGCGATGTCGAGGACTACGACAACATCCGCCAGTTCGCCGTCGCCTATCTGCGCAACGAGCAGGACAAGGACCTGCAGGCCTTCAACCTGCACTTTGACGAGTACTACCTCGAATCCAGCCTCTACACCAACGGCCATGTCGAGGACGCGGTGCAGCGCCTGATCGCGGGCGGGCACACCTACGAACTCGACGGCGCGCTCTGGCTCAAGTCCACCGACTACGGTGACGACAAGGACCGCGTGATGCGCAAGCAGGACGGCAACTACACGTACTTCGTGCCCGATGTCGCCTACCACATCCAGAAGTTCAAGCGTGGCTACTCCAAGGTCGTCAACATCCAGGGCACGGACCACCACGGCACCATCGCACGCGTGCGCGCCGGCCTGCAGGCCGCCGACGTGGGCATTCCGGCCGGCTATCCCGACTATGTGCTGCACACCATGGTGCGCGTGGTGCGCGGCGGCGAGGAAGTCAAGATCAGCAAGCGCGCCGGCTCCTACGTCACGCTGCGCGACCTGATCGAGTGGACCAGCAAGGATGCGGTGCGCTTCTTCCTGCTGTCCCGCAAGCCCGACACCGAGTACACCTTCGACGTGGACCTGGCCGTGGCCCAGAACAATGACAACCCCGTGTACTACGTGCAGTACGCCCATGCGCGCATCTGCTCGGTGCTGGCAGCCTGGGGCGGCGATGCGGACACGCTCAAGGACGTGGACCTGTCGGCGCTGGAAGGCCCGCAGGCCCAGGCGCTGATGCTGCAGCTGGCCAAGTACCCGGCCATGCTGACTTCGGCCGCAGAAGGCAATGCGCCCCACGACGTGACCTTCTACCTGCGTGAACTGGCCTCGCTGTACCACAGCTACTACGACGCGGAACGCATCCTGGTGGACGATGAAAAGGTCAAGCTCGCCCGCCTGGCGCTGATCTCGGCCACGCGCCAGGTATTGCACAATGGCCTGGCAGTGCTGGGCGTCTCGGCCCCGCAACGCATGTAACTTCGAGCGACAAGCCATCTATGAAGACACAGCAACGTGGGGGCACCGTCATCGGTCTCATCATCGGCATGATCGTCGGGCTGGCAGCAGCCCTGGCCGTCGCCGTCTATGTGACCAAGGTGCCCGTGCCCTTTCTCTCCAAGGGCGGCAAGACGGCCGACCAGGACGCGGCAGAGGCCCAGCGCAACAAGAACTGGGACCCCAACGCACCGCTGCAGGGCAAGAACCCGGCGCCGCCACCACCGGCTGCCGTCACGCCCAGCCTCCCCGGCAGCACCACGCCAGCAGCGCCCACCCCGCCCGCCGTGGCCGGCGGCGTGACGCCGCCGCCCGCGCCCGTGGACCCGGCCAAGTCGCCCGCCAAGCCCGACACCAAGGCCGATGGCAAGACCTCCGCCGACCCGCTGGGTGATCTGGTGAAGGCGCGTTCCGCCGCTGCCGAGAAGACGGAAAAAGCCGAAAAGGCCGAGGCTGCCTTCAACTACTTCGTGCAGGCCGGCGCCTTCCGCAGCCAGGGCGATGCCGATGCGCAGCGGGCCAAGCTGGCCATGCTGGGATGGGAGGCGCGCGTAAGCGAGCGAGAGCAAAACGGCATCACCATCTTCCGCGTGCGCGTGGGTCCGTTCACCAAGCGCGACGATGCCGAGCAACTCAAGCAAAAGCTCGATGGCGCCGGGGTCGAGTCCACGCTGGTGCGCGCCGCTCGCTGAAACAGCGTTGAGCAAGAGCGCTGAACTTTTTGGCAAACCCCAGCCTCCTAATCTGCAGCATTGAACGAGGAGTTTGTTTTGATGAATCGCCGCGACTTTTCCCTGGCTGCCTCGGCAGCCGCTGCCAGCGCGCTGACGCTGGGCACCTCCGCCGCACAGGCCCAGGCGGCAGCGCCCAAGGAGGGCAAGGACTACATCAAGCTGGCCAAGCCCGCACCCACCAGCGCCAGCGCCGGCAAGGTCGAGGTGGTCGAGTTCTTCTGGTACAGCTGCCCGCACTGCAATGCATTCGAGCCCACCTTTGCCGCCTGGAAGAACCAGGCGCCGGCCGACGTGGTCGTGCACCGCGTGCCCGTGGCATTCAACGCCAGCTTCGTGCCCCAGCAAAAGCTGTACTACGCCTTTGAAGGCATGAACCTGCTGGACACCATGCATGCGCGCGCCTTCCACGCCATCCATGTGGAACGCAACCGCCTGGCCAAGGACGACGAGATCTTCGCCTGGGTGGGCAAGCAGGGCGTGGACGTGGCCAAGTTCAAGGAGGTCTACAACTCCTTCACGGTCTCCAACCAGGTGCGCAAGGCCACCCAGCTGCAGCAGGACTATGACGTGGAAGGCGTGCCGGCCATGGGCGTGGCGGGCCGCTACTACACCGATGGCACCAAGGCCGGGAACATGACCAATGTGCTGCGCGTGGTCGATCAGCTGATCGCCACCAGCCGCAAGGGCTGAGGTCCGGGCCTCGGCCCAGACCACCCGTGACAGGCCCGCCATTGAGCGGGCCTGTCGCTTTTGGAAACCTCTTTTTGTGCCTTCGTGTCAGCGCTTTGCCCCCCGGCTTGAAAGACGCCAGGAACGGTTGCGCGTGACACCCCCTACAATGGATGCAAGAAGCGTGCCCTCCATGAAACAACGACTTTCCCCCCTCCTGCTCGCAGCCGCCCTGGCGGCTTTCGCCGGTTTGGCCCAGGCCGAAAAGGCCGACAGCACCAAGCCCATGAACATCGAGGCTGACGCGCTGCGCCATGACGAACTCAAGCAGACCAGCGTCTTCACCGGCAACGTGGTGATGACCAAGGGCACCATCGTGCTGCGCGGTGCCCAGCTCGATGTGCGCCAGGACCCCGAAGGCTTTCAGTACGGCGTGGTCACGGCCGAAGCGGGCAAGCGCGCCTTCTTCCGCCAAAAGCGCGACACCGTTCCCGGCCAGCCCGAGGAATTCGTGGAAGGCGAGGGCGAGGTCATCGAATACGACGGCAAGGCCGACCTCGTGAAGTTCATCCGCCGCGGCGAACTGCGGCGCTATCGCGGCGGCCAGCTCAGCGACGAGATCACCGGCTCCATCATCGTCTACAACAACCTCACCGACGTGTTCACCGTCGACGGGCAAAAGACCAGCGGTGGCCAGCCCAGCTCCACGGCCGGCCAGGGCGGGCGCGTGCGCGCCGTGCTGGCGCCCAAGGAGGGCACACCGGGCTCGCAGCCGCGCGCTCCCGCCGCAGGCGCGCCGGGCACATCCCTGCAGCCCAGCAACACCCTGGACAGCCTTGGTGGTACCAAGCGATGAGTACCGAGGCCTCAGCCCCCGCTGCCCACGCTTCCTCCCCACGCGCCGAACAGGGCAGCAGCCTGCAGGCGCGCCATCTGGCCAAGTCCTACGGCAGCCGCAAGGTGGTCAAGGACGTGTCGCTGTCCGTGAAGAAGGGCGAGGTCGTGGGCCTGCTGGGCCCCAACGGCGCGGGCAAGACCACCTCGTTCTACATGATCGTGGGCTTGGTGCGCAGCGACGGCGGCGACATCTTCATCGACGGCCAGGCCGTGGGCAACATGCCCATCCACCAGCGCTCGCGCCTGGGCCTGTCCTACCTGCCGCAAGAGGCATCGATCTTCCGCAAGCTCAGCGTCGAGGACAACGTGCGCGCCGTGCTGGAGCTGCAAAGGGACGAGCAGGGCCGGCCGCTGGCGCGCAGCGTCATCGAGGAGCGCCTGACGGCGCTGCTGCAGGAACTGCGCGTGGACCATCTGCGCGCATCGCCCGCGCTGGCGCTGTCGGGTGGCGAACGCCGCCGCGTCGAGATTGCACGTGCCCTGGCCACGCAGCCGCGTTTCATCCTGCTGGACGAGCCCTTCGCCGGCATCGACCCCATCGCCGTGATCGAGATCCAGCGCATCATCGGCTTTCTCAAGGCGCGCGGCATCGGCGTGCTCATCACCGACCACAACGTGCGCGAGACGCTGGGCATCTGCGACCATGCCTTCATCATCAGCGACGGCCATGTGCTGGCCCAAGGCACACCCGAGGAGATCGTGGACAACGCCGAAGTGCGGCGCGTCTACCTCGGCGAACACTTCCGGATGTAGCGCCATGCCCTGCCTGGCCCGTCTGCGAGATTGCCTGCGCGAAGGAGCTGCCGCTTGAAGCCCGGACTGTCGCTGCGCGTCTCCCAGCATCTTTCGCTCACCCCGCAACTGCAGCAGTCGATACAGCTGCTGCAGCTGTCCACGCTGGAGCTGGCGCAGGAAGTGGAGCAGATGCTGGGCGACAACCCCTTCCTGGAGCTGGCGAACGACGACGGCGACCACGAAGCGGCAAGCAGCGCCCCGGAGCCTGCGGCGCCCGGCGCCGACGCCGCGGACTCCTTCCAGGAAAGCCGTGCGGACCAGCCATCGGCTGCGGTGGAATGGGAGGCGCCGTCGGACACATCCTCCGGCGATGCCGTCGAGACCTCCGGCACGGCCGAATCCCTGAGCTGGGAAGGCGATGGCCAGACCAACTCGGGCAACGACGACCGCGACTGGGGCAGCGATGCGCCTTCCAGCCGCACGCGCGGCCAGGGTGACGATGACGAGACCGATGCCACCGAGCTGGCACGCAGCGCAGAAAGCCTGACCGACCATCTGCACCGCCAGGCCCTGAGCCTGCGCCTGGGCGAGGTGGATCGTGCCGCGCTGCGCTTTCTGATCGAGAACCTCAACGACGACGGCTACCTGGAAGACCCGCTCGACGAGCTGGCACAGGGCCTGGCGGGCGACAACCTGGAGGAGTGCGAGGAACTGGTGCACCGCTTCACCGTGGCGCTGCGCCTGTTGCAAAGCCTGGAGCCGGTGGGCGTGGGCGCGCGCGACCTGGCCGAATGCCTGACGCTGCAACTGCGCGACCAGCTGGCCGATGCCGAGCGCGAAGGCAACGGCAGTGCCGAGGACGAAGACCGCCAGGCCGTGCTGCGCACCGCGCTGGACATCTGCGCCCAGCCCATGGACCTGCTGGCGCGGCGCGACCTGCGCAAGCTCGCCAGCCTGTGCGGTGCGCGCGAGGAGCGGCTGCGCGAGGCGCTGGTGCTGATCACCCGGCTGGAGCCACGCCCTGGCCGGCGCTTTGCCGACGTGCAGCGCCAGATCGTCGTGCCCGATGTCATCGTGCGCCCGGTGCGCATGGGTGCGGGACGCATGGAGTTCAGCGTGCAACTCAACCCCGATGTCATGCCCAAGCTGCGCGTGCACGACATCTATGCCAGCGCGCTGCGCAGCCACCGGGGCAGCGAAGGCCATGCGGCGCTGCAGCAGCGGCTGCAGGAGGCGCGCTGGTTCATCAAGAACATCCAGCAGCGCTTCGACACCATCCTGCGCGTGTCGCAGGCCATCGTGGAGCGCCAGAAGAACTTCTTCGTGCATGGCGAGCTGGCCATGCGCCCGCTGGTGCTGCGCGACATTGCCGATGCGCTGGGCCTGCATGAGTCCACCATCAGCCGCGTGACCACGGCCAAGTACATGGCCACGCCGCAGGGCACCTACGAACTCAAGTATTTCTTCGGCTCGGGCCTGGGCACCGAGGCGGGCGGCAACGCGTCGAGCACGGCCGTGCGCGCGCTCATCAAGCAGTTCGTCGCAGCCGAGGACCCCAGGAAGCCGCTGTCGGACAACCAGCTGGCCGACATGCTCAAGGAGCAGGGCATCGAATGCGCACGGCGCACCGTGGCCAAGTACCGCGAGCTGCTCAAGATCCCGCCGACCACGCTGCGCAAGGCGCTGTAGCCGCGCAGGGCGCGCACGCTCTCAGGCCGCAGGCGCGCGGCCGGCCACGTCATCCCATTTGAGGCCGAATTTCAGCAGGTACTTGCGCAGGCGGTCGGCATCGTTGACCACGCTGCGCTGGGTGCGTGACTGGTCGAACAGGCGGCGCCCCGCATCGGACAGCGAGGGCGACTCCCGGCACACGCGCAGCACCGCTTCGAGCTGCATGCGGTCGAACAGATCCAGCGGCTCCAGCACTTCGGCAGACAGCAGGCTTTGCAGGCTGGCGCCGGCCGGTTGCACGGCATCGCCTCGTTGCCACAGCCACTTCAGGCGCTGTATCTCGGCATCGACCAGGGCCGTGGAGATGCGCCCCCCGTCGGCCAGCGTGGCCAGGCGCGTCATGCTGGCCGACAGGTCGCGGAAGTTGCCGCTCCACAGCGCCTCGGGCGAGCGCGCAAAGCGCAGATAGCGCTCGCGGGCCTCTACGTTGAAGCGCACCATCTGGCCGGTCTCGTCGGCCGAGCGCGCGAGCAGGTGGTCCATGTTGGGTTCGATGTCCTCGGGGCGCCCGGCCAGGCCCGGCAGCGCGTAGGACCACAGGTTGATGCGCGCGAACAGATCCTCGCGAAAGCGCCCCTGCGCCACGTCGATGCGCAGGTCGCGGTGCGTGCCGGCGACCAGCTGGAAGTCGCTGCTGACCTCGCGGTCGCTGCCCATGGGATAGAAGCGCTTTTCCTCCACCGCCTTGAGCAGCATGGCCTGTTCGTCCAGGCCCAGCTCGCCGATTTCGTCCAGGAACAGCACGCCCTGGTGCGCGCTGCGCAGCAGGCCGGCGCGGTCGGCCGCAGCGCCCGTGAACGCGCCCTTCTTGTGGCCGAACAGCACCGAGGCTGCACCATCGCCGCGCAGCGTGGCGCAATTGACCTCGACGAACTCGCCCTGCACCTGGTGCCTGGCCTTCTTCAACTCGTACATGCGCCGCGCCAGATGCGATTTGCCCGCACCCGTGGGACCCGTGAGCAGGATGGGCGCGCGCGAGCGCACGGCCACGCGCTCGATCTCGTCGATCAGCGCGTTGAACCCGGCATTGCGCGTGGCGATACCGCTCTTGAGAAATTGCACGGCCTCGCTCTGCTCGGCGCCGAAGCGCTGGGCGATCACGTCGTAGCGCGACAGGTCCAGGTCGATCAGCGCATAGCTGCCCGGGTCGCCCATGCGCTGGCGCCGGGGCGGCGAAGTCTGGGCCAGCACGCCGGGAATGCGGCGCGACTCCACCAGCAGGAACAGGCAGATCTGTGCCACGTGCGTGCCCGTGGTGATGTGGGTCCAGTACTCCTCGCGCTCGGGGTCGAAGCGATAGGCCTGCGTCCAGTCGAACAGCCGCGCATAGACCTCGCCGAAATCCCAGGGATCGGCAATGTCCATGGGCACGAGGTTCACCTGGGTCTCGGGCGATGCCGTGGCGATGTCGCCCTGCAGCAGCTGCGCCAGGGCCAGATGGGGCGGCGTGTAGAGCAGCTCCAGCCGCTCCACCACCAGATCCTCGTGCTGCATGAGGGAGAGGGTCGGCCGCCATTTTTCCCAGCGCCCCGCGCCCCTGCCGGAGTCCAGCTGCGTACCCAGAAAGCCGATGACGACCTTTTTCTTTTCCATGTTTTTGTCTAGTTGGATAGCTGAAATTCTAGTTTCTTTGGATTAAAGAAGAAATCAAGAAAAGTGTGATTTGAGATTTATCCAAATAAATCAAGGGGTTGAAGAATTTGTTTGGCACCGGATGCCAGGCTGGCACGCATCTCGCAATAAGCAAGGCATCCAGTGCAGGCGGTGACCGCTCACAGGCCGGGGTTGGGGCAAACGCCCGTCCCGCCGGTGCCGGAAGTCCGGGCCCCCAGGGGCCTGTCGATTTCCCGCATGCCGCACGCCGCAAGCGCTGGGTGACGGCAAGGTTGTGGAAACCGTCCCGCAAGGGACGTCTGGTTCGACTCCAGGCTTGCCAGCCACTGGTAGCTCAGTCTGGTAGAGCACCCTCGCAAGAGGACTGTCGCAGGTTCGATTCCTGTCCACTCTTCCGGCCGCAAGGCCGGGCTATTGAAACGGTCGAAAGACCACCCGCCGAACGCGGGAGGTGGCCGCCGGGTTGCGATGCAGCCCCAGGCCGCCCCCCGTCAGCGGCGGCGGCTGTGCCAGGTCCCGGCACGGTCCGCGCCCGCAGCCAGCCACGCTGCAACCTGTTTCCAGGGTTGCCGCCACGGCGCACTGCAAGGCCCGGGCCGTGCCCCCTGGAACCCCGCCGCTGCTGTAACGGCACCCCTATTGATTGCGGCGAAGACGCCGAACGAGGAGAAGAAGAAATGCTGAAGATCCAACGCATCACCGTCAAGAAGAACGAACGCGCCCTGCTGCTGCGCAATGGCGATTTCGAGCGCGTGCTGCACAGCGGCCGGCACTGGCTGTTTGCCGGCACCGACCAGCTGCGCGTGGAAACCTTTGCCCTGGAGCAGCCCGCCTTCACGCACGGCCTGGCCGACTACCTGATGGCGCAGGAGCCCGCCCTGGTGGCCGCCGAGTTCCTGCGCGTGGAACTGTCCGAGACCGAGGCGGGCCTGCGCAGCGAAAACGGCGTGCTGGTCGAGATCCTGCCGCCCGGCACGCGCCGCCTGTACTGGAAGGGACTGGTGGATGTGAGCGTGCAGGTGGTCGACCTGCAGGCCGGCGCCGAGCTGCCCGCCGCCCTGGCGGCGCGCCTGACCCAGACGCAGCTGCGCCAGCGCAGCGTGTCCGGCCTCAACGGTGTGCTGCAGGTGCAGGTGCCCGCAGGCCAGTGCGCGCTGCTGACCATCGACGGCAAGGTGGACCGCCTGCTGCAGGCCGGCAGCCATGCGTTCTGGAAGTTCGGCCGCAGCATTGCCGTGGAGCTGGTGGACCTGCGCCTGCAGGCCGTCGAGGTCTCGGGCCAGGACATCATGACCCGCGACAAGGTCAGCCTGCGCCTGAACCTGAGCGCCACCTATCGCCACACCGACGTTCTGCGCGCCTTTGCCCAGCTGCAAAAGCCCGCCGAGCACCTGTACCGGGAGCTGCAGTTCGCGCTGCGCGCCGCCGTGGGCACCCGCACGCTCGATGAGCTGCTGGAGAACAAGACGGTGATCGACGACGTGGTGACCGCGCACATGGCGGCCAAGCTGCAGCCCTTCGGCATGGTGGTGGAGAGCGTGGGCGTGAAGGACATCGTGCTGCCCGGCGAGATGAAGGCCATCCTGACCCAGGTGGTGCAGGCCGAAAAGCAGGCCCAGGCCAACGTGATCCGCCGCCGCGAGGAAACGGCGGCCACGCGCTCGCTGCTCAACACCGCCAAGGTCATGGAGGACAACCCCGTGGCCCTGCGCATGAAGGAGCTGGAGACGCTGGAACGTGTGGCCGAGCGCATCGACAAGATCTCCGTGTTCGGCGGGCTGGACCAGGTGCTCAACGGGCTGGTGAAGATGCGTTGATCACGCGATGAGGCGGGCGTGGAGTCGCCGGCGGTGCCGGTTGCTTCATGCCTGCCCTTGAAGGAGAGACACCATGGACAAGAAGATGACATCGAAAAGGATGCAATCGCCTGCAGCGCAAATACAGGAGCGTACAGACGCCCTGGCTGCTGCATCACAGGCGCTCTACCAGAGCTTTGCTGGATACAGGTCGCCGTCGGTAGCGCTGGACGCTTGCGTCACATGCTGCATGGATGCAGACCTGGAGCGCGAGATGCGTCGACTGCCCCTGCGCAGCCTGACCGAGCACCATTTCTACCAATACAACGACGCTGCCAAAAGCGTGGTCCAGCCTGCGGATGAGATCAAGTACCTGGCGCCAAGAATGTTGGAGCTGCTGGCGCAGGGCGCAAGGCTGCACCACTCCACCGAGTTGTATCTGGACCGCCTTGGTCGCTGCGAGCCCGGCTCCTTTTCATCGCAGGAAAGCGCGGCGTTGCAAGCCTTTGCTCGTGCCTTCTTTGCCTTGGGGCTGGAGCAGTGGGCTGAGCCGGACACCAGCGTCTTCCAGGGCGAAGAGGCCTTCTCCTTTTTGCTCATGTGGGACTACGCCGGTGTGCCGCTCCAGCCCCTGCTGGATCACTGGCTGACCTGTGACAGCGAGAGCGCCACGCTGCATTTTGTCGATGCATGCTTCTACGAATTCATCTGGGGTGGGCACTGCATCAGCAATGCCTTCGCATCCGATCGCAATGGCTACCGTGCAACGATGGAGCAGTGGCTCTCGCAGACAGGCAACAAGAAGCATTGGGCAGAAAAGCTGCTGCAACTGGCCGAGCGTGGCCCGGCCAGCACCTGGCTGCCTTCAGGCAAGCGCGACCACCAGTGCTACCCGCTGGATGAGCGCATAGGCGCGGTATTCGACGCCATGGCCACTTGAGGCGAAAACACGATTCAACCAAGAACAAAGATATGAAAGAGAACAGCACCATGAACAACTACCAACAGCATGATGTCGAGGGCGGCGTCCCCATCAAGATGTGGACCAAGGGCGTGCCCGTCGAGGACGAGGCGCGCAAGCAGCTGGAGAACGCCGCGCGCCTGCCCGTGGTGTTCAAGCATGTCGCAGCCATGCCCGACGTGCACCTGGGCATAGGCGCCACCGTGGGCTCGGTGATCCCGACCATCAAGGCCATCATCCCGGCGGCCGTGGGCGTGGACATCGGCTGCGGAATGATGGCTGCCAAGACCACGCTGCGCGCCGAGGACCTGCCCGACAACCTGGGCCCGCTGCGCTCGGCGATAGAGCAGGCCGTGCCGCATGGCTCGGTGCCGCGCCACCGGGGCCGTGATCCAGGCAGCTGGGAGAACCCGCCCGTGTCGGTGGACCAGGTCTGGGCCACGCTGGCCGATGAGTTCGACCTGCTGTGCGAGCTGCATCCGCGCCTGGCCAACACCAACAACCGCAAGCACCTGGGAACGCTGGGCAGCGGCAACCACTTCATCGAGATCTGCCTGGACGAGGCGGGCTTCGTGTGGTTCATGCTGCACTCGGGCTCGCGCGGCGTGGGCAATGCCATCGGCACCCATTTCATCGAGCTGGCCAAGAAGGACGCAGAACTGCATCAGCGCAACCTGCCCGACAAGGACCTGGCCTACTTCGAGGAAGGGGCCCGCTACTTTGGCGACTATGTGCGCGGCGTGTCCTGGGCGCAGAAGTTCGCCATGCGCAACCGCGAGGTGATGATGGCCAACCTCATCGCCACGGTGCGCAAGGTGATCGCCAAGCCCTTCGAGTCGCATGTGGAGGCGGTGAACTGCCACCACAACTACGTGCAGCAGGAGCGCCATTTCGGCCAGGATGTGTTCATCACCCGCAAGGGCGCGGTGAGCGCGCGGCGCGGCGAGCTGGGCATCATCCCGGGCAGCATGGGCGCGCGCAGCTATATCGTGCGCGGCCTGGGCAACCCGGAGAGCTTCGAGAGCTGCAGCCACGGTGCGGGCCGCGTGATGAGCCGGACCAAGGCCAAGAAGATGTTCAGCGTGGCGGACCACATCAAGGCCACCGAGGGCGTGGAATGCCGCAAGGATGCCAATGTGGTGGACGAGATTCCCATGGCCTACAAGGACATCGATGCGGTCATGGCCGCGCAGCAGGATCTGGTGGAGGTGGTGCACACCCTGAAGCAAGTGGTGTGTGTGAAAGGGTGAGTGGATGAGGGCCCCGGGCTCTCATCCTCCGGAACAGAAAGCAGGATGAGAGCATGAGGGAAGAGAAGGTATTGAGCGCGCATCCGGTCTCCGACGCCATGCGCGCCACGGTGCTGGCCAACCTGGCCGAGGTGGAGTGCAGGCACGAGGTCACGGTGCTGTTTGCCTGCGAGTCGGGCAGCCGCGGCTGGGGCTTTGCCTCGCCCGACAGCGACTATGACGTGCGCTTCATCTACGTCCACCGCCTGCCCTGGTATCTGACGGTGGCGCCGGGCCGCGATGTCATAGAGCAGCCGCTCAGCGGCGAGCTCGATGTCAGCGGCTGGGAGCTGCGCAAGGCGCTGGGGCTGCTGCGCGCCTCCAACCCCACGCTGCTCGAATGGCTGCGCTCGCCCGTGGTCTACCGGCAGGAGCAGCCCTGGGCCGAGCGCCTGCATCTGCTGGCCGAGCAGGGCTTTTCGCCGGTGCGCGGCTACCACCACTACGTGGCCATGGCGCGCAAGAACCTGCGCGCCCACCTGCAGGGTGATGTGGTGCGCTACAAGAAGTACTTCTACGTGCTGCGCCCCTTGCTGGCCGCGCGCTGGATACGCGAGGGGCGTGGTGCGCCGCCCATGCGCTTTGCGCAGCTGGCGGCGGGCACGCTGGAGGATGCAGTCCTGCTGGCCGAGCTCAACGAGCTGCTGGAGCTCAAGATGCGCCTGGGCGAGGCCGCCAAGGGGCCGCGCCGGGTGCGGGTCCATGATTTCCTGGAGCGCGAGCTGGCCCATGCCATGGCCCATGCGCCCTATCCGGGGGACCAGGCCGATGCGGCGCCGCTGGACCGCTATCTGCGGGATGCCGTGGCGCGCTTTGGCGGCAATGAATGAAAGAGAAAAATGAAAGTGATCGAGATCGACGGCTCCGCCGGGGAGGGCGGAGGCCAGATGCTGCGCAGCGCGCTGGCGCTGTCCATGTGCACGGGCCAACCCTTTGCCATGCAGCGCATCCGTGCCGGGCGCGCCAAGCCGGGCCTGATGCGCCAGCACCTGGCCTGCGTCAATGCCGCCGCCGAAATCTGCGGCGCGCAGATGCAGGGCGCCGAGATGAATTCGCAGGCGCTGCAATTCACACCGGGGCCGGTGCGTGCGGGCGAGTACCGCTTCGTGATCGCCTCGGCTGGCAGTTGCACCCTGCTGCTGCAGACGCTGTGGCCCGCGCTGATGCTGGCCAATGGCGAAAGCCGCCTGACCCTGGGCGGCGGCACCCACAACCCGGCCGCGCCGCCCTTCCATTTCCTGGAGCGCAGCTATGCGCCGCTGCTGCACAGGCTGGGCGCGCGCTGCGAACTGCGGCTGCGCCGGCTGGGCTTTTATCCGGCCGGTGGCGGTGAGATGGATGTGACGATCACGCCGGCAACCAATGGGCTGGTGCCTTTCGATATCACCGAACGCGGCGCTCCCGTGGCCAGCCATGCCGAATGCTTTGCGCCCGCGCTGCCACGCGCGGTGGCCCAGCGCGAACTGGACCATCTGGGCCAGGCCCTGGGCTGGTCTGGCGAGCAACTGCAGGTGGCTGCCGTGCGCCAGAACGAGGGGCCGGGCAACGCGCTGCTGGCCACGCTGGCCTATGAGCACCTGAGCGAAGTGTTCACGCAGTTCGGCATGAAGGGCGTCAGCGCCGAAAAGGTGGCGCATGACCTGGCGCGCGAGGTGCGCCGCCACCAGGGCAGCCGGGCCGCGCTGGGCCCGTACCTGGCCGACCAATGGGCCCTGCCGCTGGCGCTGGCCGTCTGGCGCAGCGGGCGCGGTGCCAGCTACACCTGCACGGAACTGACGCCGCATGCGCGCAGCAATTTCGAGGTGATCGAGCGCTTTGTGCCTGTGCGCTTCGCTACGGACGCAACGGGCGACGGCTGGCGTATTTCGCTCTCGCCAGCCTGAGCGGCCTCAGCGATCGGCCCGCACCAGCGTGCTCTTGCCGAACAGGCTCTCCAGCAGGTCCACCACCAGCTCGGCCGTCTGGTTGCGCAGGTCCAGCGCCGGGTTCAGTTCCACCAGGTCCATCGAGCCCAGGCGTCCGGTATCGGCCAGCATCTCCATGCACAGCTGGGCCTCGCGGTAGCTGGGGCCGCCGCGCACGGGCGTGCCCGTGCCGGGCGCGATGTCGGGATCGAGGTAGTCCACGTCGAAGCTCAGGTGCAGGTGGGTGTCGCTGCCGGCGAGGCCGTCGAGCGCGCGGCGCATGACCTCGCGCATGCCCAACTCGTCGATGGCGCGCATGTCGTACACCTCGATGTCCAGCGAATGCAGCAGGCGCTTTTCCTGGTCATCCACGCTGCGCAGGCCGATCTGGCACAGCGAGGCGGCATCCAGCGCCGGATCGCCGCCCTGGGACAGCGCGGTCAGCGGCTCGGGCCCCAGGCCGCAGAGGCTGGCCACGGGCATGCCGTGCAGGTTGCCGCTGGGCGAGATATCGGGCGTGTTGCAGTCGGCGTGGGCGTCCAGCCAGATCACGCGCAGCGCGCGGCCCAGGCGGCGGCAGTGGGCGGCCACGGCACTGATCGAGCCCATGGCCAGGCTGTGGTCGCCGCCCAGCATCAGCGGCAGCTCGCCATCGTCCAGCGCCTGGCCCACGGCCTGGTGCACGGCGTCCATCCAGGCGCGGGCCGGTGCGAGGTGGCGCAGCCCCTGCTCGGGCGGTGTCTGGGGATTGGGCGGACCGGCCAGGTTGCCGATGTCGCGCACCTGGCAGCCCAGCTGGCGCAGCGCCGGGGCCAGGCCGGCCACGCGCAGCGCGTCGGGGCCCATGGCGCTGCCCAGGCGGCTGGCGCCGATGTCGGTGGGCACGCCTATGAGTCTCAGGGCGCGTGCGGTCTGCGGGGTCGTATGGGTGTTCATGCTCATGGGACCCATGGTATGCAGTCCCCGTGTCAGCCAAAGCCGCGTTCTGCCTGCCCGGCCTCGCGCACCAGCCGGTACAGGTCGCGGGGGTCGGCCAGCGAAGGCACCAGGTCGATCGACTGCATCAGCCCGGTGTCGTGGGCCAGCGCGCGCAACCAGCGCAGGGCCGAATAGTCTTCCAGCGCAAAGCCCACGGAGTCGAACAGCGTGATCTCGGTGTCGTGCCCGCGTCCCGGCGCCAGGCCATTGATGACCTGCCACAGCTCGGTCACGGGCGCGTCGGCGGGCAACTGCTGTATCTCGCCTTCCACGCGCGTCTGGGGCGTGAACTCCACGAAGATGCGCGCGCGCCGCAGCAACTCCACGGGCAGTTCGGTCTTGCCGGGGCAATCGCCGCCGACGGCATTGATGTGGGTGCCGGGGCGCACATCGGCATCGGCGATCACGCAGGCGCGGCGCTTGGCGGCCGTGACCGTGGTGACGATGTCGGCGCCTTCCAGCGCCTGGGCGCTGCTGGTGCAGCAGGTGATGCGCTGGGCGGCAATGCCTGCATGGCCCAGGTTGTCCACCAGCTTGCGCATGGCCTGGACATCGATGTCGAAGATGCGCAGCCGCTCCACGCCCAGCAGGTGGGTGAAGGCCAGGGCCTGGAATTCGGACTGCGATCCTGCGCCGATCAGCGCCATGCTGCGGCAGCCCTGCCGCGCCAGCCGGCGCGCGGCCAGCGCCGAGGTGGCCGCGGTGCGCAGCGCCGTGGCCAGCGTCAGGTCGGACAGGAAGACCGGCAGGCCCGTGGCCACGTCGGCCAGGGCGCCGAAGGCCATCACCGTGGGCAGGTCCCGGTCGGCGTTGTCTGGATGGCCATTGACGTACTTGAAGGCGTAGTCCAGCGCATCGGACACGGGCATGAGCTCGATCACGCCGCCGGGCGAATGGTGGGCGAGGCGGGCCGATTTCTCGAAATCGGGCCAGCGCGCGAAGTCTTGCTCGATGGCATCGGCCAGGCCGGCCAGGCAGGCGGCGACGCCGACCTGCGCCACCAGGCGTGCGGCCTGCGTGGCGCCGAGGAAATCCGTGTGGACGGGCGTGGTTCGAGTCTTCATGGTGCTCTCCCTCGCGGTTGCTTCCACTGTAGGCCCGGGCCGAAGCGCAGGCAAGCGGGTTTCGGCTGGCGCCTGCGCGGGGAATCGCGGTGCGCGTATGCTCGGCACCCAAGCTATGAACCAACTGCATCTGTTTTTGCCCTGCGCCGCCGGCGTCGAGGGATTTCTGGCCGACGAGGTCCACGCGATCACCGGCCTGAGCGGCCACGACCTCCTGGTCGGCCGTGGCGGCGTGATGGTGCGCGGCCTGTGGCGCGACGCCATGCTGCTGAACCTGCACAGCCGTCTGGCCCAGCGCGTGCTGGTGCAGCTGTCGCAGACCCTGTACCGCAACGAAAACGACCTGTACCGCGCCGCCAGCGAAGTGGCCTGGGAGATCTGGTTCTCCCCGCGCGAGAGCTTCAAGATCGAAGTCACGGCCCAGCACAGCCCGCTGACCAGCCTCAACTTTGCGGCGCTGCGCGTCAAGGACGCCATTGCCGACCGCTTCCGCGACAGGAAGGGCGTGCGCCCCGACGTGGAAACGCGCCACCCCGACGTGCGCGTGCACCTGCACCTGACGACCGACGAGGCCACCATCTACATCGACACCTCGGGCGAGGCGCTGTTCAAGCGCGGCTGGCGCGAGGACAAGGGCGATGCGCCGCTCAAGGAAACCCTGGCCGCGGCCATGATCGCCGCCACGGGCTGGGACCCGCACGGCGACGATCCCCAGCCGCTGTACGACCCCTGCTGCGGCAGCGGCACGGTGCTGATCGAGGCCGCGCAGATCGCCCGGCGCATTCCGGCAGGCATCCTGCGGCGCTTCGCGTTCGAAAAGCTCGTGCCCTTCCAGAGGCATGTGTGGGAAGCCATGCTGGACGAGGCTGAGGCCGCCATCCTGCCCGACAGCCCCGTGGGCATCTATGGCTCCGACGTGTCCCACCGCATGGTGGACTTCGCCCAGCGCAACGCCGAGCGCGCGGGCGTGGGCCAGACCGTGCAGTTGCGCGGCGGTGACGCGCTGCAGCGCATGCCGCCTTGCGAGCAGCCCGGCCTGATGCTGCTGAATCCGCCCTATGGCGAGCGCATTGCCGCAGCCGGCTCGGCCGGCCGCAGCGCCGGCGAGCGCATGGCCGTGGTCGAGCGCGCGGGCCGCGAGACGGCCCAGACCGAGGACGGCGTGGAATTCTTCAGCCAGCTGGCCACCCACTGGAAGAAGAACTACAGCGGCTGGAGCGCCTGGATGCTCACGCCCGACCTCAAGCTGCCCGGCAAGATGCGCCTGAAGGAAGCGCGGCGCACGCCCATGTGGAACGGCCCCATCGAGTGCCGGCTGTTCCGCTTCGACATGGTCCGTGGCGCTGTCAAGCCCAGAAAGGCCGCCGAAGGCCCGGCAGAGGGCGCCGCGCCATGAAGATCGTGCTGCGCTGGCCGCAGTGCAACGACGGCTACGAAGGTCCCCTGCCCCGGCCCGTGGTGCTCGATACCAATGTGGTCCTTGACATGCTGATCTTCGACGATCCGCATGTTCCGCCGATCCGCGAGCTGGTGGAGCAGGGGCAGATGCGCTGGATCGCCGACCAGGCCCAGCGCATCGAGCTCGAACGCGTGCTGCACTACAGCCAGATCGCGCCGCGCGTGGCCTTCTACGGCAAGACGGTCGAGGGCGTGCTCTCGGCCTTTGACGGAGCGGTCGAGTACGTGGCCGATGCGCCGCGCATCCGCTTTGCCTGCACCGACCCCGACGACCAGCATTTCCTGGACCTGGCCAGCCAGCACCAGGCGCTGCTGATCAGCAAGGACAAGGCCGTGCTCAAGCTGCGCAAGCGCGTGGCCGGCCTGGGCGCCACCGTGGGCAACATCCTGCTGGCTGAACAGGAAGAGGCACTGGCCGCCTGACGCCCTGGATGCTGTTGTGCAGCAACCACCCAGGCGGCAATGGGGCAACAGGCTGGGTGCGGCCGGCTTGAAGGCTTTCTCCTAAACTGGCGGCCATGCAGGAGGCACAAGCCCTTCTGCCAGGAGGACGGCCTCCCCCACATCGGGACATGCATGCGCCGGGACGACCCGGCTTCACAAGGAGTTTTCCATGGCATGGGTCTATCTGTTGGTGGCGGGGCTGCTCGAAGTGGTCTGGGCGTTCTCGATGAAGCAATCGCACGGCTTCACGCGGCTGGTGCCCAGCGCCATCACCATCGTCACCATGATCGCCAGCTTCGGCCTGCTGGCCGTGGCCATGCGCAGCCTGCCGCTGGGCACGGCCTACACGATCTGGACCGGCATCGGCGCCGTGGGCGCCTTCCTGGTCGGCATCACGGTCCTGGGCGAGCAGGTCAGCGCCATGCGCATCGGCGCGGCCGTGCTCATCGTCTCGGGCCTGGTGCTGATGAAGATGTCTTCGGACTGAGCGGGGCGGCCGTTCAGCGGCCCGTGCCCAGCTCCAGCGTCAGGCGCAGCATGTCGCGGTGCTGTACGCCGCGCTCCCACAGCTGGGTGGTGTAGTGCCTGAGGAAGAAATCCCGGTCTATGCCCGTCACGCGAAAACCCGCGCGCTGGTAGAAGACCAGCTGGTCGCCGAAGCTGCCCGTGCCGACCTCGATGCGCGGCGCTCGCTGGGAGCGCGCCCATTCGATGGCACGCCGCAGCAGGGCGGTGCCCAGGCCCCGGTGGTGCAGCGATTCCGCGACCGCGATGTTCATCAGCTCCCAGGCGGGTGGGCCTGAGGCTTCGTCGCCGCTGGCGCGCAGCGGCACCAGCACGCACATGCCCAATACCTCGCCGCGCCCGCCGGGACGCGGCGGCTGGCCTTCGCGCTGGAAGGACTCGCGCGCGGCAAAACAGGTGGAGCCCGCCAGATAGCCGCGCACCTTTTCCCGCGACGGGTCCGCCGACAGCAGCAGCGGCCACGGCGCCTCGGCCGGGTTCAGCGGCTCTATGTGCCAGGGTGCGAGGGAAACGGAAGGCGCGGTCATAAGCCTGAATCATCCCATGCCTGACATTGGGACGCAGTTGGGCACCTCTGCGGAATCTTGACGTGCGCTTACAACTGTGCGTTTGCACGCCGGGATCTAGTGGTTTATACTTATTCCTAGGGTAAACGCTTAGAGGGTTTTCCCGGCATTCGCGGCACTTGAGATGCATGCCGCCAGTGATTGTTGAGCGTCTCAGTAAGGAAGTTCACCATGCGCCAAGCAATCTATTCCCTGATCGATTTCATCCAGCAAGCCCGCAACGCCGAGCTCGAAATCGCCAACCAGTAATCCGGTTGGAGGCAGGTGCGCCCTGAAGCGCGCCCACCGATGCGATCGCCCCATTGCCGATGATGGCCTTGGGGCTTTTGTGTTTCTGGGCGCCGGGCTTGCGGGCGCCGGGCTGCCCTGTAGCCCTGGCTACAGGCCCAGCACCAGCCTGCCGCTCCTGGCGCGCGAGCAGCAGCTCATCATCTTGGTGCAGGCCGCGCGCTCGCCGCGCGTGAGCACCATGTCGCGGTGGTCCACCTCGCCGTCGAGCACGGGCACTTCGCAGGACCCGCACAGCCCTTCCCGGCAGTCGCTTTGCACTTCGATCTTCGCGCTGCGCAGGGCGTCCAGCAGCGTCTGGTCGTTGCGCACCTGCAGCACAAGGCCCGAGGCGCGCAGTTCCACCTCGAAGCCCTGCTCCCTGGCAGGGTCCAGCGCCCCCACGGTGGAGACGAAGTGCTCCACGCGCAGGCTGTCCTCGGGCCAGTGGCGGCTGGCGGCCTCCAGGCCGTGCAGCAGGCGCGCCGGTCCGCAGGCATGGATGCGGGCTCCGGCGCGCGGCGTGGCCAGTAGGGCGGCGTAGTCGGCGCGCCGGCCTTCCTCCGCCACGTACAGATGCAGCCGGGCGCCATGCTCGGCCTGCAGCGGCGCCAGCAGCGCCATGCCCGTGCGGCGCCGGCCGCTGTAGTGGATTTCATAGGACATGCCCAGCGCCCTGGCGCGCCGTGCCATGGCCGAGATGGGCGTGATGCCGATGCCGCCGGCCACCAGGATCAGGTGGCTGGCGCCTTCGTCCAGCGGGAAATGGTTGCGCGGGCCCCGCACCTGTACGGTGGCGCCGCGGTGCAGATGCTCATGCACCCAGGCCGAGCCGCCACGGCCGTTGGTCTCGCGCAGCACGGCAATCTCGTAGCTGCCGGTGTCCTGCGGGTCGCCGCACAGCGAATACTGGCGCGACAGGCCCGTGTCGCCGCATTGCAGGTCGATGTGCGAGCCCGGCGTCCAGCGCGGCAGGGCGTGTCCATCGGCGGCCTTCAGGCGCAGGCGCAGCACGCCTTCGGCGGCAGCCTCGGCCTCGGCCACGACCATGGGCCGGCTGGCGCCGCCCTGCAGGGCTTCGCCGATGCGCACGGGCTGGCGCGCCTGCAGCAGGGCGGGACGGGCGCGCTCGGGGTTGAGGGCCGGGTCCCACTCCACCCACAGGTGTTCGGGGCCCCGGAACGAGGTGTTGGGCACGTAGGTGAACCGCTGCTCGGCCAGCCGCATGTGGGGAAGGCGGCGCGTGAACTCCTCCAGGAAGATCTGCATCTCCATGCGCGCCAGGTTCTTGCCCATGCACTGGTGCGAGCCATAGCCGAAGGTCAGGTGGTCGCCGGCGTTGTCGCGGTGGATGTCGAAGAAGTCGGCATCGGCGAAATGCCGCTCGTCATGGTTGGCCGACGAGGTCACGATGAGCAGCTTCGAGCCCGCCGGCACGGCCACGCCGCCGATCACCACGTCGCGCGTGGCCAGGCGCCGCCAGGCGGCCACCGAGCCGTTGTGGCGCAGGCATTCCTCCACGGCATTGGGGATCAGCGCGGGGTTCTCGCAGATCTGCTTCCAGGCGCCGGGATGCTGCAGCAGCAGCTTGACGGCGTTGGCCGTGGCATTGGCCGTGGTCTCGTGCGCGGCCACGATGCCGGCCATCATCATGGAGTGCAGGTAGGAGTCGGTGACGACCTCGGGAAGCTCCTTTTGCTTGCGTATGCCGTATTGCATCCAGCCCGGCGCATCGGGGTTCTCGCGCATCTTGGCCAGCACCTTGCCGGCCAGCTGCCAGAAGTTGCCCACCGCATGGGCCACGGCCACCTGCTGCTCGGGCCGGGGCCGGCCCCAGGTGTTGACGGTGTGGGCGATGGAGTACTCGCGCAGCCGGTCCATGTCCTCCTCGGGCACGCCGAGGAAGTGCAGGGCCACGGTCAGCGGCACCTCCCACAGCATCTGGTCCACAAGGTCGGCGCGGCCGTCGTCGATGAAGCGGTCCACATAGGCGCGCGCCAGCTCGCGCACCATGGGCTCGTGGTGGCGCAATTCCTCGGGCGTGAACGGGTCCATCAGCGCGCGGCGGCGCGGCATGTGCGCGGGCTCGTCCTCGTTGACCAGGGTGCGGTTCAGCGCGAAGCCGTAGGAGGCCAGCACGGCATTGGCCTCCTCGCCCGTGGGCGTGATCTTCTCCAGCGCGATCGAGGGACTGAAGGCGATGTTGTCGCGGAACACCGCCTTGATGTCGTCGAAGCGCGTGACCACCCAGTAGCCCAGTTGCGGGCTGTAGAACACCGGCTCCTGCTCGCGCGCCCAGCGCACATATTCGGGCGGGTCCTGCTGGTAGCCGTCGCTGAACGGGTCGAAGGCCGCGGCACCTGCGCTGACGGGGCAGCCCGTGGGGCCGGTCTGGCCGCTGGGCTGGCGGTGGTCGAAGGGGCAGCGCGCGGAGGCGGGCGCAGAGCCGGACGCAAAAGCGGACGCAAAGGCGGACGGGGCGGTGTCGGGGGCGGCGGAGGCAGTCATGGCAGGTTCGCAGGCAGGAGGCGCGGAGGGTCAATCCAAAGTGATGTTCTGGTCGCGGATCAGCTGGTGCCAGCGCGTGCTTTCGCTGGCCAGCAGCGCGGCGAACTGCTCGGGCGTGTTGCCCACGGGCTCCACGCCGAAATCCACGAGCTTCTGGCGCACGGCGGGCTCGTTGATCGCGGCCACGACCTGCCGGTGCAGGGCCGCGATGACCGGGGCCGGCGTCCTGGCGGGCGCCACCAGTCCCACCAGGGCGGCGGCCTGCACCTTGGGCAGGCCCAGCTCGGCGAAGGTGGGCACGTCGGGCAACTGGGGCAGGCGCGTGGCGTTGGCCACGGCCAGCGGGCGGACCTTGCCGCCCTTGATGAAGCCTGCGCCCGCGGCCAGGTCCACCATCATCACGGGAACCTGGCCGCCCGCCACGTCGCCCAGGGCCGGCGCCGCGCCCTTGTAGGGCGCGTGCACCAGCTTCAGGCCGGCCTCCACCCTGAGCAGTTCCATGGCCAGGTGGTGCGGGCTGCCGGCGCCGGCCGAGGCGTAGTTCACGCCGTCCTTGCTGGTGCGCGCCTGGGCCAGGAAGTCTTTGGCCGTGGCCGCTGCCATGCCGGGGCCGGCCACCAGGATCATCGGGAAGCGGCCCATCAGCGTGACCGGCGCGAGGTCCCTGGCGGGGTTGTAGCTGAGGCTCTTGTAGAGCACGGGATTGAAGACCAGGGTGCCGTTGTCGGCCGACAGCACGGTGTAGCCATCGGCGGCAGCACGCGCGGTTTCCGAGGCGCCTATGGCCGTGTTGCCGCCCGGGCGGTTGTCCACCACGATGGGCTGGTGCACCTGGCCGCCCCAGGCCTGGCCTATGGTGCGGGCCAGGAAGTCCGAGCCGCCGCCGGCCGCGTAGGGAACGATCCAGCGCACGTTCCTGCTGGGGAATCCGTCCTGGGCCAGCGCGCCGGGCAGGGCGGTGGCCGATAGCAGGCCTGCGGCCAGTGTGGTGAGGAAAAGGCGCTTGTGCATGGGGCTTGTCTCCGGTGAGGCCTGGGTGGAATCCATGGAATCTTGTTTTGCGTAATTTTTCTACGCATTGCGTAAAAATACCGCCCGGGATTACCCGCAAGCTGCGGCACAATGCCCCGCCAGCCCTTAAAACAGGCCTTTCCAGCCCCGCCCTGCCGCCATGACTTCCACTGTTGCCTCCGAGATTGACGAGCCCGCGCCGCCGCGCGAAAGGCGCCAGCGCGTGCAGGCCGCCGAGACCTGCCTGGCCGTGCTCAAGGCCCTGGCCACGCTGGGCGGACGCGCCAGCCTCACGGCCATCGCGGGCGCGGTGGAGGAAAGCCCGGCCAAGGTCCACCGCTACCTGGCCAGCCTGATGGCCGAGGGGCTGGTGGAGCAGGACCGTGGCGGCACGCAGTACGCGCTGGCGGCCGAGGCCATGCGCGTGGGCCTGGCCGCCATGCGGCAGTCCGACCCCATCCGCCTGGCCGAGCCGGCCCTGCTGCACCTGCGCGAGGCCTTGCAGGTCACCAGCTTCGTGGCCGTGATGGGCAACCTGGGGCCGACCATCGTGCGCTTCGAGGAGCCGGGCCTGCCGGTCACCGTCAATGTGCGCGTGGGCTCGGTGATGTCGCTGCTGTGGTCGGCCACGGGGCGCGCCTTCTTCGCCTTCATGGACGACGATGCCCGCGTGGATGCGCTGCTGGCCCGGGAGCTGGCCGAGGCGCCGGCCGCGCGGCGCGCGCTGCTCGATGGCGCGGACCCGCTGGGCACGCTGCGCCGCGAGATCCGCGCTGCGGGCTGCGCCTCGGTGCGCGACGTCAACCTGCCGGGCATCAGCGCCGTGGCGGCGCCGCTGCACGACTACACGGGCCATGTGGTGGGCGTGCTGTGCGCGCTGGGCGCCAGCGGCGGCTTCGACCCGGACCCGCAGGGCGCTGTGGCCCGGGCCCTGCGCGCCGAAGCGGCGCGCGTCAGCGCCTCGCTGGGCCATCTGCCCGGTGAGGCCCGGCTGAAGCCCGGCTGAGGCCCGGTTGAGGCGTGCAGCCCGCTGCCGCTACGGCGTCACCAGCGTGTAGGCCATGCGCACGCGCTGCATGTCGCGGCCCAGGCGGCGGCTCTCAGGCAGGCGGCGCACCCAGGCCAGCTGTTTCACGGTGCGCGCCATCAGGGCGCGGGTCTCGGGTTCCATGGACTGCACGAAGTCCCGCCAGGCCGCGCGTGCGGCCGGCATGGCGCCGGCCTGCTCCAGTATCCAGGCCGTGGAGTGGGCGTAGCACAGGGCATCGCGCACGCGGCACAGCGCCAGGGGCAGGTGGGCGGCGGGGTCGTCCTCGAAGTCGATGAAGCCGATCACGCCATCGGCACAGCAGACCATGTTGCGCGCAAAGGCCTGGCTCAGGCAGTCGCCGCTGCCATGCACCTGCTGCAGGGTCTGCAGGCCCTGCAGCCACAGCGCCAGCGTGCTGCCATCCCCCCGGGGCAGGGCGGCTTCCATGGCATTGCCCAGCGAGGGCGCCTCCACGCCGGGGCTGCCCAGGTGGCGCATGGCAAAGCCGTCCTCGCACTCGGCCAGCACGGCAGGCACGCGCAGGCCGCGCTGCGCGAGCTGGCGCAGGCGGCGTACCTCGGTGCGGATGGCTTCGTGTCCGCCGGGATTGGGCACGGGCCGCAGCACGGGCAGGCGCAGGCACAAGGCGAGCAGGGCCAGCGCGCGATAGCGCCATGCCGGGTTGCTGGCGCCCGCGCGCTTGACCCAGATGGTTTCGTCGCCGCGGTCATAGCGCTGGATGCTCAAAGGCTGGCTCAGCACATGGGCGCGCAGGAAGGCGTCGTAGTCTGGCGATTCGGAAGGCGGGACGGCGGCAAACGGTTCGGACACGGCAGGCTTTTCTGGTGGGAGGCGCAGGGCGCCAAGCATGGACCGATTGTGCCGTGTCATGTCCGTTGCGCGGGGCAAGGCCTGTTTACGGGTTTGCACTGCGCATGGCCCTGGAAATCTGTGCGGCGGCACCCTGAAAATTGAGACAATCGTTTCATCTTTTCAGCCCTCATCAATCCATGAATTCCGAAGACAGTGGCAAGCTGGTGGCCGCCCTGGTGCGCGGCATCTCCGTACTGCAGTGCTTTTCCAACAAGCACCAGGAACTCAGCGCCCGTGAACTGATGGACATGACGGGCCTGCCCAAGCCCACGCTGTTCCGCCTGATCGACACCCTGTGCGAACTGAACCTGATGCGCTACTCCGAGCGCCTGTCCAAGTACGTGCCGGGCGTGGGGCTGCTGAACCTGTCCTCGCCCGTGCTGGCGCGCATGCACATGCGCCAGTTCGCGCGGCCGCACATGCAGGAGCTGGCCAATCACCTGGAGGGCCAGATCCAGCTGGCCGTGGGCCACGGCCGCCAGCTGTGCCTGGTGGAGCTGGCCAACGGCCTGACCAACAAGGTCTTCCTGCCCGAGATCGGGGTGCACATCTCGCTGTCGCGCACCGCCACGGGCCGCGCCTACCTGCTGAGCCTGCCCGAGGCCGAGCGCGAGGCCTTCATCGCGGAACTGCAGGCCGACGATCCCGCACGCGCCCAACAACTGCGCGAGCGGCTCGACGATGCGCGGCGCGACCTGGCCGAGCACGGCTTTTGCCGCAGCCACGGCGACCTGCACCGCGAGATCCAGTCCATTGCCGTGCCCATGTCCACGGCCCAGGACGGCGAGTACTGGGTGTTCTCGGTCTCCCTGCCCATCTACAGCCCGCAAAGCCGCGCGCTGGAAAGCGATGCCGGGCCGCGCCTGATCACGCTGGTGCGCCTGGTCGAAGGCATGCTGGGCGCCTCCAGCCTCTCGTGAATCAGCGGGCGCTGCGCCAGACTTCCTGCGCGCGGCCTGCTCTCACCTTCTCCCGCACGCTGGCGGTGTCGGAGCCTGCGGCATTTGCAGGACCCGGCGCATAGGCCTGGCCGTCAAAGCGTGGCGCGGGGCTGGCCTGCAGGGCGCCGCCTTCGGGCTGCAGATAGACGCCACGCGCCTGCAGGTGCGGATGGCTGGCGGCTTCCACGGGACTGAGCACCGCGCCGAAGCAGGCATCGCTGCCCTCCAGCAATTGCTGCCAGTGCGCGCGGGGCCGGGAGGCGAACAGCGTCTGCAGCTGCGCGCGCCGCGCCGGCCAGGCGGCGCGGTCCCACTGGGGGCCCTGGAACGCTGCGGCACCGGCCAGGCCCAGCCTGTCCAGCAGCAGGGCATGGAACTGCGGCTCGATGGCTCCCACGGTGATGAAGCCGCCATCGGCACAGGCATAGGTTTCGTAGAACGGTGCACTGTCGTGGATGCTGTGGCCGCGCTCGTCGGCCACCAGACCGCGCTGGCGCGCGTGCAGCATGAGGTTGAGCATGTGCGCCGCACCATCGACGATGGCCGCGTCCACCACCGTGCCGCGCCCCGTGGCGCGCGCCTGCACGATGCCGGCCAGCAGCCCCGTCATCAGGTACATGGCGCCGCCGCCGATGTCGCCCAGCGTGGCAAACGGCGAGACCGGCCGGGCATCGGCCGGCGCGCATCCCCACAGCGCGCCTGAGACGGCCGCATAGTTGTTGTCGTGGCCGGCTGCATGGGCCAGCGGGCCGTCCTGGCCCCAGCCCGTCATGCGGCCATAGACCAGGCGCGGGTTGAGGGCCTGGCAGGCCTCGGGTCCCAGGCCCAGGCGCTCCATGGCGCCGGGCCGCATGCCCTCGATCAGCGCATCGGCATCGCGCACCAGGGCCAGCACCAGGTCACGCCCTTCGGGTGACTTGAGATCGGCGAACACCGAGCGCTTGCCGCGCGACAGCGCCGAGGTGGCTGAGGCGGCTGAGGTGGCGGCGGGTTCCGCCTCGGGCCGCACGATGGACACCACATCGGCTCCCAGGTCCGCCAGATGCATGGCGCAGAACGGCCCCGGGCCGATGCCGCCAATCTCCAGCACGCGCACGCTGTCCAGCACCTTCATGGCGTCTCCGTCGAAATCGGTTCAGTCGAGTTGCAGTTGGCGGCTGGTGATCAGCGCGCCCCAGCTCTTGCGGTCGTTGTCCACCAGCTGGGTGAACTGCGCCTGCGGCATGCCGCCCGGGCGGCCGCCGAGCTCGCGGTAGCGGCGCGCCACCTCGGGGTCCCGGAGCACGGCGACCAGGCCGTCGGTGAGCTTGCGCACCACGGCGGGCGGCGTCTGCGCGGGCAGGAAGAAACCCATCCAGCCGACCTTGTCGAAGTCCTGCAGGCCCAGCTCGGTGGTGGTGGGCACGTTGGGCAGCTCGGGCTCGCGCTGCGCGCCCGTCACGGCGATGGGATGCAGCTTGCCCGCCTTGATGTGCACCAGCGAGGCCGTGAGGTTGTCGAACATGAACTGCGTCTCTCCCGAGACGATGGCCGCCGTGGCCGGTGCCGAGCCGCGGTAGGGCACATGCACCACGTCCACGCCCGTGCGCTCGCGCAGCAGCTCGCCCATGAGGTGCGTGGTCTGGCCCACGCCGGCCGAGGAGAACGACAGCTTGCCCGGCGCCTGCCGCGCGGCCTTGAGCAGGTCGTCCAGCGAGCGCACCGGCGATGCCTGGGGCACGACCAGCACGTTGGAGAACGAGATCATGTCCGTCAGCGCCACGAAGTCCTCGGGCCTGTAGGGCAGCTTCTTGTAGGCCGTGTAGTTGATGGCGTTGGAGCCCGTGTTGCCCACCAGCACCGTATAGCCGTCCGGCTGCGCGCGTGCCACCTGGCTGGCACCGATGGAGCCGCCCGCGCCCGGCTTGTTGTCCACGATGACGGGCTGGCCCAGCCGCTCGCCCAGCTTGAGCGCCAGCAGCCGCGCGGGAATGTCGGTGGAGCCCCCGGCCGCGCCCGGCACGACCAGGGTGATGGGCCGCGTGGGCCAGGCGTCGGCTGCAATGGCTGCCGTGGCGCACAGCAAGGCAGCCGCCGCCAGCGTGAGACGTTTGAACATGGTGTTTCTTCTCCGCGCGTGTGCTGGGCCGGGGCGCTTCTCAGCGAGGACTCATCCGAATGGCACCGTCCAGGCGAATCGTCTCGCCATTGAGCATGGGATTTTCAAGAATGTGCAGCGCGGTCAGCGCGTACTCGGACGGGTGGCCCAGGCGTGCGGGGTTGGGCACGGAGGCGGCCAGCGACTGGCGGATGTTGTCGGGCAGCTTGGCCAGGATGGGCGTGTCGAACAGGCCCGGCGCAATGGTGCACACGCGGATCATGCGCGTGGCCAGGTCGCGCGCGGCGACGATGGTCATGCCGATGATGCCGGCCTTGGCCGAGGCATAGGGAATCTGGCCGATCTGCCCCTCGTAGCCCGCCACCGAGGCCGTGAGCACGCAGGCGCCGCGCTCGCCTTGCACGGGCTCGTTGCGCGCCATGCTGGCGGCGGCCAGGCGCAGCGTGTTGAAGGTGCCGATCAGGTTCACGCGCACGATGCCCGTGTACTTGTCCAGCGAGCCCGGGCTGCCGTCCTTTTCCACCAGCCGCAGCGGCCCGCCCACGCCCGCGCAGTGCACCAGGGCGCGGAACTCGCCGAAGTCCTCGGCGGCCGCAATGGCGGCGGCCATCTGGTCGGCGTCGGCCACGTCGGCCTTCACGAAGCGCAGGCGGCTGCCGTGGCGCTGGCGGGCGGCGTCCACCATGGCCGCGCCGCGGTCCTCGTTCAGGTCCACCACCACCACGTTCAGGCCGCGTTCCAGCAGCGCCTGGGCCGATGCCTCGCCCAGACCCGATACGCCGCCCGTCACCAGGGCCGTCATGTTCTCTTGCAGTTGCATGGATGTGTCTCCCGTGCCTGGCTCACAGGCGTTCGATGATGGTGGCGTTGGCCATGCCGCCGGCCTCGCACATGGATTGCAGGCCGTAGCGCGCGCCGCTGTCCTCCAGCGCGTGCAGCATGGTGGTCATCAGGCGGATGCCCGAGGCCCCCAGCGGATGGCCCAGGGCGATGGCGCCGCCGCGCGGGTTCAGCCGCTCGGGGTCGGCGCCCAGTTCCCTCAGCTCTTTCAGCCAGGCCAGGGGCACGGAGGCGAAGGCCTCGTTGATCTCGCAGTGGTCCATCTGCTCCAGCCGCATGCCGGCCTTGGCCAGCACGCGCCGCGTGGCGGGAATGGGGGCCGTGAGCATGTACAGCGGATCGTCGCCCACCACGTCCAGCGCCACGAAGCGCGCACGCGGGCGCAGGCCCAGCTGCTGGGCGCGCTTCTCGCTCATCAGCAGCATGGCGCTGGCGCCGTCGGTCATCTGCGAGGCATTGCCCGCCGTGGTGTGCCAGCGGATCTGCGGAAAGCGCGCCGACAGCTCGTCGTTCTGGAACACGGCCTTGAGCGCGCCTAGCTTCTGCGCCGTGGTGCCCGGGCGGATGGTCTCGTCGGCCGTGACGAGGCCGGCAGGCGTGGTGATGCCCACGATCTCGCGCTCGAAGTGCCCGGCCGACTGGGCCGCATGGGCGCGCTGGTGCGACCGCGCGGCATAGGCATCCAGTTCCTCGCGGCCCAGGCCCCAGCGCGCGGCCACGAGGTCGGCCGACACGCCCTGGCCCACCAGCCCCGGTGCAAAGCGCGCATCGAAGCGTGCGCCCGTGGTGTTCTGCCCCATGCGCGAGCTGCCCATGGGCACGCGGCTCATGGACTCCACGCCGCAGGCGATCACCATGTCCTGCGTGCCCGACATGATGGCCTGCACGGCAAAGTGCACCGCCTGCTGGCTGGAGCCGCACTTGCGGTCGATGGTGGTGGACGGCACATGGGCCGGCAGGCCTGCGGCCAACCAGGCCAGACGGCCCGGCGTGCCGGCCTGCTCGCCGGCCTGGCTCACGCAGCCGGTGATCACATCGTCCACCGCGCCGGGGTCGATGCGGTTGCGCTGCACGAGCTGCTCCAGCACCTGGCTGAGCAGATCGACGGGGTGGAGCTGGGCCAGGGCGCCATCGGGCTTGGCCCGGGCCATGGGACTGCGGATGGCATCGACGATGACGGGTGTGTTCATGCGGATTTAATGAGACTGGAGGTTCATGAAATGAATGATAAGTCTCGAAATTTGCATTGAACAAAGCGTTTTCCCGGATGAAAAACCGCGCGCAAACAAAAATACTTGCTGAAACCCGATGAATTCGAGACGGTGGATTCAAAAAAGCAAAGGAGACAGGCGTGCATGACTTTCACAGCTGGGCCGATGCCCGGCCCGACCGCGTTGCGCTGACCATGGGCGACAGCGGCCAGCAGCACACGGCGGGCGCGCTGGCGCAGCGCTCGCGCGAGGTGGCGCAGTGGATGGCCGGGCAAGGCCTGGCGGCCGGCGATACGGTGGCCGTGCTGATGGAAAACCGCGTGGAGATCCTGGAGCTGGTGCTGGCCGCTCGCCTGGCGGGCCTGTACGCGGTGGTCATCAGCACCCACCTGACGGCGCCCGAGGTGGCCTACATCCTGGGCGACAGCGGGGCGCGCCATGTCTTTGCCTCGGCCGCCACGGCGGCGCAGCTGCCGGCTACGCTGGCGGCCACCGTGCATTCGGTGGACGGAGACTGCGCATCCACGGGCCTGCCGTCGCTGGCCGATGCCCTGGCCGCCTGGCGTGCGCAGGCGCCCGCGCCCATCGACCTGTCCAGCCGTCCGCTGGGGCGCGACCTGCTGTACTCCTCGGGCACCACGGGCCGGCCCAAGGGCATCAAGAAGGCGCTGCCGGCGGCGCTCTACCGCACGCAGGCCGATCCCGAATTCCTGGCCTGGCAGCGCAACATGGGCTTTGATGCCGACGCGGTCTACCTCTCGCCCGCGCCGTTGTACCACGCAGCACCGCTGCGCTACTGCCTGCGCACGCTGGACGGCGGCGGCGCGGTGGTGATCACGGCGCGCTTCGACGCCCAGCAGGCGCTGGCGATGATCGAGCGCTACCGCATCACCCACAGCCAGTGGGTGCCGACCATGCTGGGCCGCCTGCTGCAGCTGCCCGAGGAGGTGCGGCACGGCTATGACCTGTCCAGCCACCGCTGCGCCATCCATGCGGCCGCGCCCTGCCCGGTGGCCGTCAAGCAGGCGCTGCTGGACTGGTGGGGCGACATCCTGCTGGAGTACTACGCAGGCTCCGAAGGCTGCGGCATCACCCTGATCAACTCCGCCGAATGGCGCCGGCGCCCAGGCTCCGTGGGCCGCGCCAGCTACGGTCGGCTGCGCATCGTGGGCGACGACGGGCAGGAGCTGCCTGCGGGCCAGATCGGCCGCGTGTTCTTCTCGGACGTGGCGCCCTTCGCCTACCTCAACGACCCCGCCAAGACCCGCGAGGCCATCGACGAGCGTGGCTGGGCCACCTATGGCGACCTGGGCCATGTGGACGAGGAGGGCTACCTCTTTCTCAGCGACCGGCGGGCCGACCTCATCCTGTCGGGCGGCGTCAACCTCTATCCGCAGGAAATAGAGAACGCGCTGGCCACGCACCCGGCCGTGCAGGAGGTGGCCGTGGTCGGCGTGCCCGAGCCCGACTTCGGCGAGCAGCCCATGGCCGTGGTCGTGCTGCGCCAGGGCCATGCGGCCAGTGCAGAGATGGCGCACGCCATCGTCGCCGAGGCCGGCGCCACGCTGTCGCGCCTCAAGCGCCCGCAGCGCCTGCAGTTCGTGGACGAGCTGCCGCGCCTGCCCACGGGCAAGCTGCTGCGCCGCGTGCTCAAGGACAGGCTGCGCGAGCAGCCCCACGCGGGCTTCAACCTGCGCAGCGCCTGAACGGCCCTTCCCCGTCTTTCCTCACCGACAACCACCGGATACCGACCCATGCAAGACCTGACCGAGCGCTCCGTCTACCGCGAAGACCATGAACAGTTCCGCGAGCAGGCCCGCCGCTTCTTCGAGCGCGAGATCGTCCCCCACCATGCCGAATGGGAGCGCCAGGGCATCGTGCCCAAGGAGGTCTGGCGCAAGGCCGGGCGCGAAGGCCTGCTCAACCCCATGCTGCCCGAGCCCTATGGCGGCGGTGGCGACTTCGGCCATGCGGCCGTGCTGCTGGAGGAGATCGCGCGCACGGGCGCCAGCGGGCTGGGCTTTCCGCTGCATTCGGACATCGTCGCGCCCTACATCCATGCCTATGGCAGCAAGGTGCAGAAGGACCGCTGGCTGCCGCGCATGGCCGCAGGCGAGCTGATCGGCGCCATTGCCATGACCGAGCCCGGCGTGGGCAGCGACCTCAAGTCCGTGCGCACCACGGCGCGGCGCGAGGGCGACCACTACGTGCTCAACGGCCAGAAGACTTTCATCACCAACGGCATCAACTCGGAGCTGGTCATCGTCGTCGCCAAGACCGCGTCCGAGATGGGTGCCAAGGGCGTGTCCCTGATCGTGGTCGAGGACGGCATGCCCGGCTTCTCCAAGGGCCGCAAGCTCGAGAAGATCGGCCTCATGGCGCAGGACACCTCGGAGCTGTTCTTCGACAACGTGCGCGTGCCGGCCGACCACCTGCTGGGCGAGGAGAACGCGGGCTTCAGGTATCTGATGCACGAACTGGCCCAGGAGCGCCTGGTGGTGGCCGTGCGCGCCGCCGCCTCCATCGAGGCCTTTTTGCACAAGACCATTGCCTACACGCGCGAGCGCAAGGCCTTCGGCCAGCCGGTGTTCGACTTCCAGAACACGCGCTTCAAGCTGGCCGAGGCCAAGGCCCAGGCCACCATGCTGCGCGTCTTCGTGGACGACTGCATCGCCCTGCACCTGCGCCGCGCGCTCGCGCCCGACCGGGCGGCCATGGTCAAGCTCAATGCCACGGCGCTGCAAAACCGCCTGCTCGACGAATTCCTGCAACTGCACGGCGGCTACGGCTACATGACCGAATACCAGATCGGCCGCGCCTGGACCGATGCGCGCATAGGGCGGATCTACGGGGGCAGCGACGAGATCATGAAGGAGATCATCGGAAGGACTCTTTGAACCCCTGAGCGGCTGCGCGGGCGTGCGGCGCCCTGATCCGGGGGACGGCCAAGCGGGGCGATGTGTAGCGGCTGCACATCATGAAGGCCCTTGCTCCGGCCGCTTGTCCTAGGCTTTTCCCAAGCCCGATCCGAGTGGGAGAAGCGGCAATTTTCCTTTTGGCAATCCTATTTTTTGGCAGAAATTGGAATTTCCATAGAGCGGCTCATTCTTCCATGATCTTTCCGTATCGAAAGATCGGGAGGGCGCCCCCACAGGGCGAGAGCACCAATGACACGCCGAGTCACCATCCATACGCCATTGGGCGATGAACTGCATTTCCGTGAATTGCGCGGCCAGGAAAACATCAGCCAGCTCTTCAGCCTCGATGTGGAAATGCTCAGCGAAAGCGAAAGCATCGATCCCAAGGCCCTATTGGGCAAAAACGCCACCATAGAAATAGAAACCCAGGGCGGCGGCAGGCGCTTCATCGACGGCATCGTCACCCGCTTCGGCATGCAGGGCCAGGACCATCGCCACTACGCCTACAAGGCCCGCCTGAGCCCCTGGCTGTGGCTGGCCACGCGCAAGAGCGACTTTCGCATCTTCCAGAACCTCAACGTGCCCGACATCGTCGAGCAGGTATTGGGCGTCTATGGCCATCCAATGCAAAGGAAACTCACCCGCGCCTATCGCAGTTGGGATTACTGCGTGCAATACAACGAAAGCGATTGCGACTTCGTCTCGCGATTGATGGAGCACGAAGGCATCTACTACCACTTCGCGCATGCCATGGGAGAACACACCCTGGTGCTGTGCGACGACATCATTGCCTCGCACGGCGCATTGCCCGGCGGCGAATCCATTCCCTTCTATCCCCCGGAAAAAGCCGCCGCAGGCGACCAGGAAAACATCCACGCCTGGCAGCTGGAGCAGGAAATCAAGCCGGGCCGCCATTACATCGACGACTACGACTTCAAAAAGCCCCGGGCCGAACTGTCCCACATGCGCCGCGATCCACCGGGCCATGCGCACGACGGCCATGAAACCTACGAATGGCCGGGCGGCTACACGGAGTACGGCGACGGAGATGCCTACATCCGCGTGCGCCTGAAGCAAGGCCTCACGGGCCACAGCCGGGTGCGGGGCCAGTCCTGCCACCGGGCGCTGGCCACGGGCTACACCTTCAGCCTCTACAACTACCCGCGCGGGGACCAGAACCGGCAGTACCTGATCACGGGCCTGAGCTACCACCTGAAAGAAAACCCTCGCGTCAGCGCGATCTCCAGCGTACGTGGCGTCCCATCCGCACCGAGTACCCGGGACGGCGCCAAGGAAGAAGGCTCCTTCCAGCGCTACGAGCTGCAGGCCCAGCCCACGGATCTTGCCTTCAAGCCACCGCGCACCACGCCCAAGCCGCGCACCACGGGGCCGCAGACGGCCATTGTCGTGGGCCCGGCCGGGCAGGAAATCTGGACCGACGAATACGGCCGCATCAAGGTGCAGTTCCACTGGGACCGGCTGGGCAAGAAGGACCAGAACTCCAGCTGCTGGATCCGCGTGGCCACCAACTGGGCAGGCCCGGGCTTTGGCGCCATCTCGATCCCCCGCATAGGGCATGAGGTGGTGGTGGACTTCCTCAATGGCGACCCCGACTATCCGCTGGTCACGGGCTGCGTCTACAACGCGGCCAACATGCCGCCCTGGGCGCTGCCGGCCAATGCCACGCAATCGGGCATCAAGACCCGATCGAGCAAGGATGGCAACCCGGGGTCAGGCATGAAGAACGGCCAGGGCGACGCCAACGCCATCCGCTTCGAGGACAAGGCGGGCGCCGAACAGCTGTGGCTGCACGCGCAAAAGGACCAGCTCACCGAAGTCGAGAACGACGAGGACAAATGGGTGGGCAACGACCGGCGCAAGACCATCGACCGGGACGAGACCAGCGTCATCCACCGCGACCGCACCGAGACCGTGGACCGCAACGAGAAGATCGACGTGCACGGCTGGCGCACGGAGGTGGTGGACCTGGACGAGACCCTCACCGTCCACCAGAACCGCACGCGCACGGTGGACCTGGATGAAAGCATCCGCATCTGCAAGAACCGCACGAAAACCGTGGATGCCAATGGACGCGACAGCATCGGCCGCAACTGGACCCTGGCCACGGGGCGCATGAAATCCGAAACCGTGGGCATCGGCTACACCCAGGGCACGGGCCTGTTCAAGATGGTCACCGTGGGGTGTGCCTACAACCTCAACGTAGGCGCGGTGCTGATGAGCAACGTGGGTGTCCTGCGAAGCGACAGCGTGGGGATGGACTGGAGCCGGACCGTGGGGCGCAACCGCAGCGCGCAGGTTGGAAGCGATGAAGGCCTCATCGTGGGCAACAACCGCAGCAGCACCATCCAGAACAACGACAGCACCGAGGTAGGGCAGGACCAGGCGGTCAACGTCGGCAACGACCACGCGCTGCGGGTGGGCGCCAACAGCCTGGTCGATGCGGGCGGACAGCTGGCCCTGGCGGCGGGCACCACGCTGACGGTCGATGGGCAACAGGTCATCGTCACCGGCACCCGAAGCATCCGGCTGCAATCGGGGGCGAGCTCCATCGAGATCTCTCCGGCCATGGTCGAGATCAAGTCGCCGCTGGTGAAGATCAACTGCTGAACCCGGGACACTCGCATGGGACAACCTGCAGCAAGAGTGGGCGACATGCATGCCTGTCCCGCCCACGGGGGCGGGGCCATTCTCTCCGGCCAGGCCGATGTGCTCATCGGCGGCATGCCGGCGGCCAGGGTCACGGACCAGGCGCTGTGCCCCCGTTCGCCGCCCGACGCCATTGCCGAAGGCGAAGCCACGGTACTGATCGGCGGCAGGCCCGCAGCCCGCATGGGGGACAGGACCGTGCACGGCGGCGTGGTCGTCTCGGGCTGCACCACCGTCTGGATCGGTGCGAATGCGGGCCGGTGCCTGGCCGAAGCCGCGCAATCGGGGGCCGCCTTCGTGTCGGCCATGGAGGACTGAATCGCCATGTCCACCTTGATCCCCCCAGGCCCCGGCACGCCGGACGACCTCCAGATGGCACGCCAGGCCGTGCTCGAAAAGGTGGCGGCGACCTATGACGGCCTGCTCTACGCCATCGTGGACGCGGCGGCGGATGAGCACCTGCATGACGCCATCCTGGCCGAGCCGCCGCAGTCCGGCATCACCTGCCTGTATGACGGCATGCCCGCCGCCCGCTATGCGCGCTACGCGCCCTATCTCATGCGGGTGCATGCAGGCAGTCCGCTGTTCCAGCGCTGGCCGCATGAAGGCTGGCAGGCGCACTGGGGCATTTTCCTGATCAGCCGGCTGCCGGCCCCTGCGCTCAAGCGCCATCTCAAGCGGTTTCTGCAGGCCAGGGGAGACGGCGGCCAGCGGCTGTGGCTGCGCTTTTACGACCCGCGCGTGCTGCCTCGCCTGCTGGCGCAGTTCGACCCGGCGCATCTGGGGGACTGGTTCCGCGGCCACAGCATCCTCGCCTGCCTGGCACCGCATCCCGAGGGGATCTGGGTCGGCATGGCGCAACGCAAGTTTCTGGACCACGTCACAGGCCTGGCGCGCCTGGACAGCAGGCAATGGGAGGTGTCTTCGCCATGATGGAAATTTCAACCCTGGAAATGCAGCGCACGCTGCGCCGCAACCTCGTGCCCAGCGAAGAAGGGATTGCCGCCATCGTGCGGCAGACCTGCCATCTCAGCGAGCAGGATTGGCCGCATGACAGGCTGCTGGCCCATACCCGGCGAGGCCTTGACCGCGCGGTGGGCTGGGGCCTGTCGACGCCGGACGATGTCATCGGCTTCCTGGCCTTGCGCCACCAGTTTGGCGAACGCTTCGACGAGTTTCCCGCCGTGCGCAAGTTTCTCTCGCGCACCGACCTGCCGCCTGACGGCCGCATCCAGTTGATGATGCTTGAACTGCCGATGGGCATCTGGGACGTGGTGCGGCGGCGCACGCCTGTGGGCGAGTCCTCCTCGCCCCTCGGCGGGCCTGGCGCATGAGCTGCGAACAACTGGTCCCCGCCTTCATCGCCCTCAATCGCCTGAAGCGGTCCAGGGACCTGTGCAAGGCCGTCGTGCTTGTGGGCTTCAACAAGGTATGCGGCACCCGGGACTTCGACAATGAACTGGACCGCAGGGCGCTGTGCGAGCTGTTTTGCTGCTGCATGACCGGCGGCCTGGGCCAGCGCTGCGTGGCCGGCGTGGTCATGCAGGCCGACGGGTTTGAAGGCTACCGGGGCTACTACAAGCAGGAAGTGCCGTACCTGAACAAGGCCCCCGTCATGTCGCGCAACGAGCCCGTGCGCCCCACGCGCAGCCGGCCTGCGGGCTCGCGCATTCCGGATGTGGTCGTGGTGAAGAACCCGCGCCTTCCGCCTGTGCTGAACAACGTGCAGCGGGTCTATGAGATGAAGTTTCCGGGGGATAAATTTTCTTCAGAATTTGGGCCCGATGGCATGAATCAGTTCCAGGCATATCAAGAAATATTTGGAGAGAAATTTCTTAAGAAGGCTTTAGACACCGGAAGCTGTGCTTGCGACAGCGATGGAAGAAACGTGAACGAAAGTGTGTTGAACCAAGCAACGCTATGGCAGGCCAACAGGGAAAAGGCCATCTCTTTGGCGGAGCGGGTGAATGCGGATACGGCATCAGCGGTCGGGGCTGCGGCCGGTGCATCCGCACTGGGGAGGGCGCTGCGAGGTGTTGGGGCGGTAGGAACCGCACTGGCGAGAGTCCTCGGGTTGTCCTTTTGAGGCGACGGCTTCGGTACGGTGAGATATGGAGGATGGATATGGCAAAAGACTTCAACAAACCTTTGAGCACCAGAGAGCTGCAAAAAGCCACCGTGGCGACGATGGATATTCTCAAGGCGCTGGTATTGCGTAATCAATTTGGCAATATTTGCGTAAGAGCTGGCTGGACCATCGAGATGGTATTCCATGAAGGGGATTCATTGGCTGTGCGTGAGCGAGCTTGGAAGGTGATAGATCTATTCGTTGAAGCCGTTGGTGCTGAGAAGCTTGCAATATGGTGGGGGATGGCTCCTGTTGCTATGGCCAGCGAGAAAGGGAAAGCGAGAATAGAAAAGCACAAGCCGAGTACGCTCAATAATCCGAAGGGATTTGCAATGATGTTTGATCTGGCCTCGGGAAGTCCAAAACCTCCAGATGATTGGGTGGAAAATGCACAAGAATTTCGACTTTATTGCCGGATAAAAAACAATGAAGGCATCTGGCTGCATGATCGCCATACAACACCTGGCATAGGGCCTTCCATGTCTTTCATTCGCATGGCATTTCCAGCATGGTGGATTCTTGACCAGCCGCCTGAGCACAATGTGGGTCGCCTCACCACCCAGATGGTGGAGTTGATGCAACCCTTCTGGGCTATTGCCGGATGGGGTGTCATGCCTGCAGTGGAAGAGCGAAATATCGATCCCGACGGCAAAGGACAACAAGTGTTGTATCCCTATCTTCAGCGGTTCCCGGGCTTGAATGCCCTGGGCAGTCTTGCGTTGATGAGCCATGACTTCAACAACGCCATGTACAGCATCAACTGGCTGAGTTTTGTCAGCGATGCCTTGCTGGAAAAACTGGGCGGGCGAGAGGCCGTGCGAAAGCAGGTGGAGGCCAGTCAGTATCTTTCGGCCGGGGATGTGGGCAACTGCCTGGGAATCCGTGCGGGAGACTTTCCTGGTCTGGGGGATATGGATCAAGGACTGACGCTGCCCGCCTTTGGCGAGGCGGCGCGCCTGCTCAAGCCTGTTCGCGCCAGATCCCGGCTCAACAACTTCATCGGCCCACCGCCTTCGGGCTCCAATGATGAACATGCGTGGCTGCTGGCATGCGATGCCTATATGAGTCGGTTTGATCTGTTCTGATTTATGGGATTCTGAAGGTATAGGGAGATGACGATGGCTGCGGAACATGATTTCAATTGGCTCTCAAGCAATCGGGAAGCGGATGCTGCCATGGCGGCGACATTGAATATTCTCAAGGCACTGGTATTGCGGAATAATTTTGGCAATATTTGCGCAAGAGCTGGCTGGACCATCGAGATGGTATTCCATGAAGGGGATTCATTGGCTGTACGCGAGCGCGCTTGGAAGGTGATAGATCTATTCATTGAAACCGTTGGTGCTGAGAAGCTTGCAATATGGTGGGGAATGGCTCCTGTTGCCATGGCCAGCGAGAAAGGGAGGGCGAGAATGGAAAAGCGTAAGCCCAGTACGCTCAATAATCCGAAGGGGTTTGCAATGATGTTTGATCTAGCAACAGGCAATCCAAAACCTCCAGACGATTGGGTGGAGAATGCACAAGACTTTCGTCTTTACTGCCGTATCAACAACGACGAAGGGCTTTGGATGAAGGATCGCTATCAATCACCTGGCATAGGCCCTGCAATGTCTTTCATTCGCATGGCATTTTCTATCTGGTGGATTCTTGATCAACCGCCCGAGCGCAATGTGGGAAAAATTACCACCAAGCTAGTGGAGTTGATGCAGCCCTTCTGGGCCATTGCAGGCTGGGGCATCATGCCTGCAGTGGAAGAACGAAATATCGGACCTGTTGGCAAGGGCCAGCAAGTGCTATATCCCTATCTTCAGCGGTTTCCAGGCTTGAATGCATTGGGTAGCCACGCCTTGCAGAGCCATGACTTCAACAACGCCATGTACAGCATTAACTGGCTCAGTTTTGTCAGCGATGCCTTGCTGGAAAAACTGGGCGGGCGGGAGGCGGTGCGCAAGCAGGTGCAGGCCAGCCAGTATCTATCTGCCGGGGATGTGGGCAACTGCCTGGGAATTCGCGCAGGAGACACTCCGGGGCTGGGGGACATGGACCAGGGGCTGACGTTGCCCGCCTTTGGCGAGGCAGCGCGCCTGCTCAAGCCTGTCCGTGCCAGATCCCGCCTCAACAGCTTCATCGGACCGCCGCCTTCTGGCTCCAATGATGAGCATGCATGGCTGCTGGCATGCGACGCCTATATGCGTCGCTTTGATGAATTCTGAATGGAAAGCACCATGAAGCCACAGCCCATCGCCCCGTTGATGGATGCCGTGTTGCGCACGCTGGGACGGCACAGCCGGCAGGACTACCTGCGCCTGGCCCTGCGCCAGGCGGGATTGAGCGATACGCAGCTGCTGAAGATTGATCACGCCCCGCCTTACCCGGTGACATGGGCGGAGACGGGGCTGGGCCTGGTCCTTCAACGCCTGGCCTGGGGCGACATGCCAGGCGCTCCGACATGGGGCGTGCACAGCGTGACCCTGGATGCGCAGCGCTGGAAGGGGACTTGGCCCATGGGCCTGGATCCGGAGACCGTGACCGCGCAGGAATTCGTCAGCCTGCTGGCCCAGGACCAGTCCGAGGCGCTGTGCCTGCCCCAGATGGCCTGCTGCACGACCCGCGGTTTCGACGAGCAGACATGGGCACTGGTGGCAGTCTTTGGCGGCGCCAGCGGTGCTTTGCAGAATTTGACGATGAGCCGGGTCGGGGAATGGGTGGGGCTTTCCATGCTCCCGGCCTGGCAGGGAGCCGGGTAGCGGGTGGGCCACGTGGGCCATGTGGGGCGATAGGGCCCCGTGGGCGCCAGTTCCGACCGGGCGCCACGGACATGGCGGCGCGGCTACACTGCGGGCCATTCATTCGAGGGGCTGGCCGTGGCCGGTTCCTTCTCCCTGTTTTCCCTAGAGATTTCCGCCATGTCCAACGACGCCCACGAAGCCACCGCCCTGCCCGACGAGCCTGCCCTGACGCCCGAGGCGCTGGAGGAGCTTGACGATCTGCTCGACGAGCTGCGCACGCGCGGCGAGGAGATTCCGCAGTGGGAGTTCTGCGACGGTTTCCTGACGGCGCTGATCTGCACGCGCCGCGAGGTGCCGGCCGCCGAGTGGCTGCCCATGCTGCTGGGCGACGGCGGCACGCTGGAGGCGGCCGAGGGCCAGCCGCTGCCGCTGATGGAAGTGTTCAAGGACGCGGCGCAGCAGGCGCGCTTTCTGGAGCTGGTGGGCCTGCGCATGGACGAGATCCGCACCCAGCTGGACGCCGACGTGAAGACGCTGGAAGACGACCGCACCTTCCAGCCCGAGGCCATGGACATGCGCGGCGCCATCCTGTCGCTGCCTGAGGAAGAGCGTCCCGATGACGGCGAGATTCCCTCGTTCGGCCAGATCTGGGCGCTGGGCTTCATGTTCGTGGTCGAGAACTGGGCCGAGGAATGGGCCGCGCCGCGCGACAAGGAAGCCGCCGGCTGGCTCAACGAGGCGCTCAACGCCGTCGTGGCCCTGACCGAGGATGACACCGGCAAGCCCGAAGTCTGCATGTACGACGAGGACGGCCCCGCCAGCACCAGCCAGGAGCGCGTGGAGCAGTTCGGCGAGGCCATCTGGGCGCTGTACGACCTGCGCCAGATCTGGAAGAGCATGGGCCCGCGCCAGGAAACCATCGTCAAGGGCGAGCAGCCGGGCCGCAACGACCCCTGCCCCTGCGGCAGCGGCAAGAAGTTCAAGAAGTGCCACGGCGCCTGAGCGCCCGCGCCACAGGCTTTGGATGCACGGGCCATGAGACATATCGGTGAACGCATACGCGCCCGCCGCGCCGAACTGGGCATGACCCAGGGCCGGCTGGCCGAGGCCGCAGGCATCACGGCCTCGGCCGTGTCGCAGATCGAATCGGGGGCCATCCGCACCCTCAAGAACGACACCCTGGCCCGCGTGGCCCTGGCGTTGCAGACCACGGCGCTGGAGCTGACGGCTGGCCTGGAAGACGACAACGCGCCGCTGCCCGTGGACGAGCAGCGCCTGCTGGAAAGCTACCGCGCCCTGCCTGCACCGCTGCAGGAGATCGCGCACCGGCTCATAAAAGCCTTGCGCTGATCAGCGCATTGAGGCGCTGCAGGGCATGGACCACGGTGGCCTGGCGCACGGCGGCGCGGTCGCCGTCAAAGCGCAGGCATTCGCTGTGCGTGGTGCCGTACACGTTCCAGCCGAACCAGACCGTGCCCACGGGCTTGGCGGCGCTGCCGCCGCCCGGCCCGGCCACGCCTGTCACGGCCACGCTGCACTGCGCGCGTGAGTGGGCGATGGCGCCTTCGGCCATGGCGCGCGCCACGGGCTCGCTCACGGCGCCGTGTTCGGCGATCAGCGGCTCGGGCACGCCCAGCAGGTCGTGCTTGGCCGCGTTGGAGTAGCTGACAAGGCCGCGCTCGAACCATTCGCTGGAGCCGGCGCGGTCCGTGCAGGCCGCAGCGATCATGCCGCCCGTGCAGCTCTCGGCCGTGGCCAGCATCCAGCCGCGCTGCAGCAGCAGGCCTGCCAGGGTTTCGACGAGTTCGTTGGATGCGTTCATGCCAGCTCCTTCAGCCGATGAAATGGCGCCATAGCGCGATGACCAGCAGCGTGCAGAAGGCGGCCACCAAGTCATCGAACATGATCCCCCAGCCGCCGCGCCAGCCGAAGCCCTTGAAGCACCGGTCGGCCCATTTGACGGGCTGGGGCTTGGCGGCGTCGAAGAAGCGAAACAGCGCAAAGGCGATGAGCTGGCCCCAGAAGCCCGTGGGCATGACCAGCCACAGCACCAGCCAGAAGGCCACGATCTCGTCCCAGACCAGGTTGCCCGGGTCGGCCACGCGCATGTGGCGCGCCGTGACCGTGCAGGCCCACCAGCCCAGCGGAATGCTGCCCGCGATCAGCAGGCCGATCTGCTGGGGCGTGAACCAGTGCTGCAGCAGCAGGAAGGACAGCCAGGCCCACAGCGTGCCCACGGTGCCGGGCGCGATGCGCCCCAGCCCCGAGCCCAGCCCCATGGCGATGAAGTGGGCCGGGTGGGACATCATGAATTCCAGCGTGGGGCGTGCCATGCCGCCCTGCGGCGGGCCTTCCGGTGGGCGCGCCGCAGAGGCAAAGGTGGGGGTAGCAGGATCGCCGGAAACCTCCGGCCGCAGCGGCGCGTCACTCATGGGGCGAGATCATAAGCGCGGCCCTGGTGCTTCACTGACGCTCTTCGACCGCCAGATCCTGCGGATGTCGGATCTGGTGGCGGGCCTCGAAGCTGGCGCTGGCGCCAGCGGCCAGCGGCTGCTGCCAGGCGATCATGCCGTTGCGGTCGTTCCAGCGCGTGGTGGACGGCTGCGGGTTGTATTGGGACTGCACGCGGATCTGCTCGTTGCGCGAGACGGGTGCGGCGTCCACCACCTGCAGCTCGATGGCGCGGTCGTGGCGGTTGTCCACCTGGAAGCGCCGCGTGACCTGGCGTTCGGTGCTGCTGCTGAGCAGGCCGCCGCTGCCCGTGGCCGAGTCCACGGGCAGGTTGCGCACCACCACCTTGTCGTCACGGCCGAAGGACAGGCCCTGGGCCAGCGCGGCGGCGTTGCCGAAGTCCAGCCGGCCCTGGCCGGCGAAGGCGCCTTCGCGGAACAGGGCCACGGGGCCTGCGGGCCAGACACCGGCCGGCACGGCCAGCTGGGCCACCAGGTAGGCGGCCTCTTCCACGGCGGGCGCCGTGCGCGTGAGCAGGGTGGCCGGCAGGTTGTGCGAGCCCAGGGCCAGGGTCACGCGCTCGCTGCTGGAGGGCACGCTGATGCGGTAGGGCACGGAGAACTGCGTGGCGTAGGCGGTGTTGAGGCTGGCGACATCGAGCACCGGCAGTTCGGCGGCCTCGCCGGCCGCCCCGGGCTTGCGGGCGCGCTCCAGCATCATCGCAGGGGCCGCCGGGGCCGGAGCTGGCGCAGGGGCCATGGCGGCCACGGGGCGGGGCCGTTCCACATCCAGCGTCCAGGGATTGGGCAGGCGCGCCTGCGTGCTGCGCGAAGGCTGGCCGGTGGACAGCAGCAGCTGCACCTGGCTCCAGTCCTCGCCGCTGTTCTGGGCCACCAGGGCCAGGCGTTCGATGGCCACCGTGCCCTTGGCCGGGTCCAGCTGGGCGCGGTAGGTGGGCTGCCAGCTCGGGCCGCGCACCTGGTAGGTGAGCTGCACATTGGCATCGGCCGGGCTGGCCAGTTGCACGGTGACCTTCATCACCTGGGCGTTGCCTGCGCCCGTGCGGTCGCGTTCGAGCTGCAGCGGCCTGAGCTGCTCCTGCAGCGCCTGCTTTTGCCGCAGGATCTGGTGGGCGCGCAGCGTGTTGCCACGGCTGGTGCTGCGCAGCGCCTCGGTGGCGGCACCCAGCTGGCTGGCGGCGGGCAGGGCGGGGGCTTTGGCGTCATCGCCGGGCTTGGCCAGGCCCTGCAGGTAGTCGCCCACGAGCTTGGCGGCGGACTCGTCGGCCTCCAGCGCGGCCAGCTGGTCTTCCAGCGTGCGGATCTGCTGCTCCAGCGGGCTGGCGCAGGCCTTGGAGGCCAGTTCGCGCGGCTGCGACTGCAGCTTGTAGTCGCCCAGGCGCACGCCGGCATCGGCGCTGACCTGCAGGCTCTGCGGGTCGATGGAGCCGGGCAGGCATTCGAACACCAGCTGGCGCGTGGCGGCCGTGATGCGCGCCGTGCGCTCCACCGAGGCCACGCCCGCATACAGGGTGACGCGCGCGATGGGGGCGCGGGCGATGGTGGCTTCCTGGGCTTGTGCCTGGGCCTGGACCGGGGTGCCTGCCAGCAGGAAGCAGGCGGCGGCCAGGGCCGAGAGGGCGGGCAGGGCGGGCAGGGCGGAGCGTTGAACCATGGGGAGTCCTTCTCGGATGAAAGTGGTCGGGCGCGGCCTCAGGCCGCAGCGAAGTGGTCGAATGAGGTCCACCGGGGTGCCATGGCCGCTCCGTCCGGGCCGATCAGCCGCAGGCCGGGCTGCTCCTCGATGCAGCCGATGCGCGTGACGCGCGTGGCGCTGTCGCGGCCTGCGGCCTGCACGGCATCGCGCCGGTCGGCCGGGGCCGTGAAGCACAGCTCGTAGTCGTCGCCGCCGGACAGGGTGCACTGGTGCAGCAGGTCGATGGCCAGGGACGTGTGCCTGCCGGCATCGAGCAGGGGCGTGATCAGGCGCGTATCCAGGCTGGCGCCCACGCGGGATTGCTCCAGGATGTGGCCCAGGTCGCCCAGCAGGCCGTCGCTCACATCCAGCGCGCTGCTGGCAATGCCGCGCAGCGCCTGGCCCAGGGCCACGCGCGGCGTGGGCGCTTCCAGGCGCTGGCGCACGGCGGCCAGCGTGCCGGGTGGCAGGGTGGTGTGGCCCAGCAGGGCTTCCAGCGCCAGGCGGGCATCGCCCAGGCTGCCGCTGACCCAGATGTCGTCGCCTGCGCGCGCGCCGCTGCGCAGCAGGGCCTGGCCGGGCGGCACTTCGCCGAAGACGGTGATGCAGATGTTCAAGGGCCCCTGGGTGGTGTCGCCGCCGACCAGCTCGCAGCCGTGGGCGTCGGCCAGGGCCAGCAGGCCGGCCGCAAACGCCTCGGTCCAGGCCGCATCGGCACGCGGCAGGGACAGGGCCAGGGTGAAGGCCAGCGGGCGTGCGCCGCAGGCCGCCAGGTCGGACAGGTTCACGGCCAGGGATTTGTGGCCCAGCAGGCGCGGGTCCACGTCGGCGAAGAAATGCCGGCCCTCGACCAGCATGTCGCTGGAGACGGCCAGCTGCATGCCCGGCGCCGGGGCGAGCAGGGCGCAGTCATCGCCCACGCCCAGGGCGGCGCGGCGCACGGGGCGCTGGAAGAAGCGGCGGATCAGGTCGAATTCACCCACGGTGGCGGCTTTCGGATGCGTTTGGCGATCGGGCTATTGTGCTGCGAGGTTCGTGCTGCCCCGTATCAGGTGGTCTCGCCCGCACCGGGCCGATGCTCCAGCGCCAGCGCGTGGAAGGCCTGGGCGGCCGGCGACAGGCTGCGCTGGCGCCTGCGCACCAGGTACAGGTCGCGCCGGCGGTCGGCATCGGCCAGCGGGCGCGTCACCAGGCCAGGCTGCACGAAGTGGAACAGCGCCAGGGCCGGCACCACGCTGATGCCCAGGCCCGCGCGCACCATTCCCATCACGGTGGCCAGGTGCTCCACCTCCAGCAAGGTGTTGAGGGGCGGGGCCTGCTCCTGCGATTCCAGGTACTGGCGCACGCTGCTGTGGCGCGCGAGCTGGATGAAGGGCTGGTCACGCAGGTCGGCCATGGCCGGCGCGGGCAGGGCCGCCAGCGCATGGTCGGCGCGGCAGACCAGGTGCAGCCGGTCGGCGCAGAACCATTCGGCCTGCAGCTCCTCGGTGTCGGCGCGGATGGCGGCCAGCGCCAGGTCGGCCTGGCCCGAGGCCACCTGGGCGATGCAGGATTCGGACAGCAGGTCCGACACCTGCAGCTGTATGCCCGGATGGCGCGCATGGAACAGCGCCAGCACGGGCGGCAGCCAGGCCGCCGCCAGCGAAGGCAGCAGGGCGATGGACACGCGCCCACGCTGCAGCGCCGCCGCCTCGCGCAGGCCGTGCACGGCATCGCCCAGGTCGGCGCGTATGCGCTGCGCGGCATCGAGGAACTGCGCCCCCTCCTGCGTCAGCGCCACGTGGCGCGTGCTGCGGTCGAACAGGCGCACGCCCACGCCGTCTTCAAGCCCCTTGATCAGGGCACTGAAGGCCGGCTGCGACAGATGGCAGCGCTGCGCGGCCAGGGTGAAGCTGCTGAGCTGGGCCAGGGCGATGAAGGCATCGAGCTGGCGGGAGGAGATATTCATCGGGTTTTTGGATAAGTCGATCCGAACAATCGATTTCACAGATTAGCAGCGGCTGCCTACATTGGCTCTCATGGACAACCTGGAACCCTCTCTTGCCCCGGACAGGCCCCCGCTGTGGGTGGGCTGCGCAGCCGGCTTCTCGGGCGACCGCACCGATGCCGCCGCGCCCGTGGTGCGCGCCCTGGCGGCCAGCGGCCAGAGCGCCTGCCTGATCTTCGAGACCCTGGCCGAGCGCACGCTGGCGCTGGCCCAGCTCGCGCGGCGCGAGCAGCCCGACGCGGGCTACGAACCCCTGCTGGAGGACCTGCTGGAGCCCGTGCTGGCCGACTGCCTGGCGCATGGCATACGCATCGTCAGCAACTTCGGTGCCGCCAACCCCGAAGGCGCGGCGCGCTGCATCCAGCGGCTGGCGCAGCGCCTGGGCCTGCGCGTGCCGCGCATCGCCGTCGTGCATGGCGACGATGTCAGCGGCCCGGCGTACCGCGGGGCGCTGCGGGCCGCGCTGGGCGCGGAGTTTCCCGAGGATTCGCTGGTCAGTGCCAACGCCTACATCGGCGCGCGCGCGATTGCCGAGGCCTTGCAGGCCGGCGCCGAGATCGTGGTGGCCGGCCGCGTGTCCGACCCCTCGCTGACCCTGGGGCCGGCCATGGCGCATTTCGGCTGGGCCTGGGACGACTGGGACCGCCTGGCGCGCGCCACCATGGCCGGCCACCTGCTGGAATGCGGCGCCCAGGTCACGGGCGGCTACTTTGCCGACCCGGGCTTCAAGGACGTGCAGGGCCTGGCGCGGCTGGGCTATCCCATCGCCATCATCGAGCCCTCGGGCGACTGCACCATCACCAAGCCCGAAGGCACGGGCGGCCTGGTCAGCGAACGCACGGTCAAGGAACAGCTGCTGTACGAGGTGCACGACCCGGCCGCCTACCTGACGCCCGACGTGGTGGCCGACCTGTCCGAGGCCGAGGTGCACCAGGTGGGGCCTGACGCCGTGCGCCTGAGCGGCGTGCGCGGCCATGCGCACAACGGCCACTACAAGGTCAATGTCTGCCATGCCTCGGGCTGGCTGGCCGAGGGCGAGATCTCCTATGCCGGCCCGCGCGCCCTGGAGCGCGCCCGGCTGGCTGGCGAGGTGCTGCGCGAGCGCCTGGGCGGCGAGGCCGCCGGCGACCTGCGCCTGGACTGGATCGGCGTGGCCAGCGTGCTGGGCGACGACGCCGGCCGCTGGCGCGACGCGCAGCCGGCCGGCGCAGCCGCCCCCCAGGACGTGCGCCTGCGCGCCGCCTGGCTGCGCCCCACGCAGGCCCAGGCGCGGCGCCTGCCGCGCGAGGTCAATGCGCTGTACACCTGCGGGCCGGCCGGCGGCGGCGGCGTGCGCACGGCGCTGCGCGCGCGGCTGGGCACGGTGTCCTGCCTGCTGGCGCAGCAGAGCATCGCCACCGGGTGGAAGTGGGCCGAGGAAGAGATCGACAAAGGGGTCGACAAAGGGGTCGAGAAAGAAGCCGGGGAGCACGCCGCATGAACACACTGCCAACCACGATGCCCGTCACCGTGCCGTTGTACCGCCTGGCGCACGGGCGCACGGGGGACAAGGGCAACCGCTCCAACATCAGCCTCATCGCCTGGAATGCCGCCTGCTGGCCCGTGCTGGTGGAGCAGATCACCGAAGAGCGCGTGGCCGCGCACTTCGCCGCCCGGCGCCCTGCGCGCGTGCAGCGCTTCGTGCTGCAGCGCCTGCAGGCCATGAACTGGGTGCTGGACGCGGTGCTGGACGGCGGCGTCAACGATGCGCTCAACCTCGACAGCCACGGCAAGGCGCTGTCGTACTGGCTGCTGCAGATGCAGGTCCACATACCGGCTTCGCTGCTGCCCCACCTGGCGCCGGAGTAGCCGGCAGCACCCGCCCGTCACACATTCATCACAACAAAGGAGACAGACATGCACTTTTCGCACAACTTCCCCCGCCGCCATGTGCTCGCGCTGGCCGCCTGCGCGCTGGCAGCCGCCGCCGCACCGGCCCTGGCACAGGACTATCCGTCCAAGCCCATCACCTTCGTCGTGCCGTTTGCGGCCGGCAGCGCCACCGACCAGCTGGCACGGGCGCTGGGCCAGGCCGTGACCACGGCGACCAAGCAGGCCGTGGTGGTCGAGAACAAGGGCGGCGCCAGCGGCATGATCGCGGCCCAGCAGGTGGCGCGCTCGGCGGCCGACGGCTACACGGTGCTGATCACCACCAACACCACGCATGCGGCCAACCAGCATCTGTACAAGAAGCTGCCCTATGACGCGGTCAAGGACTTCGCGCCCGTGGCCGGGCTGGGCAAGGGCGGCCAGGTGCTGGTGGTGCGCGCCGATGCGCCGTACAGGAACGTGGGCGATCTGCTGGCGGCGGCGAAGAAGCAGCCGGGCAAGCTGTCGTTCGGCAGCGGCAGCTCCTCCAGCCGCGTGGCCGGTGAAATGCTCAAGCAGCTGGCCGGCGTGGACCTGATGCACGTGCCCTACAAGAGCAATCCGCTGGCCATCACCGACCTGCTGGGCGGCCAGATCGACCTGATGATCACCGACACCTCCACCGGCGTGCCCCAGGTCAAGTCGGGCAAGCTGCGCGCCCTGGGCTACTCCACCACCCAGCGCAGCCCGCAGCTGCCCGAGGTGCCCACGCTGGAGGAAGCCGGCGTCAAGGGCTATGACATGGGCTACTGGTTCGCGGCCTACGCGCCCGCTGGCACGCCCGAGGCCGTGGTTGCCCGTCTGAACCGCCTGCTGTCCGACGCCGTGCACAGCGCGGGCGCCAAGTCCTTCTTCGAGATGTCCGGCTCCGAGGGCTGGACCGCCACGCCCCAGGAGCTGGCCGCCTTCCAGGCGGGCGAGACCCAGAAGTGGGGCCAGGTGATCAAGGCCGCCGGCATCCAGCCCGAGTAGGCCGCTCCCCCGCTCTCCCGTTCCTTTTTTTCCGAACCGCCCTAGGCCGCCGCAATGCACGGCGGCCAGGGCGCAGCCTTGCCTGTGCCATGACCCCAAGGAGACAACATGCACATCAGATCCACCCATCCCCTGGCCCTTGCCCTGGCCGCATCCGGCCTGCTGGCCGCCTGCGGCGGCAGTGACTCGCCTGCCGGTTCGCAGGCGCCGCGCATGCAGCTGAGCATCAGCGCCACCGAGGACTTTGCCGGCAGCTACGGCAGTGTCGGCGCCTACGAAAAAGTCACCGGCGTGCTGCGCGGCGAGCTGGACCCGGCCGACCCGAAGAACGCCGTGATCCAGGACCTGGCGCTGGCGCCCCTCAATGCGCGCGGCATGGTGGAGTACAGCACCGACTTCGTCATGCTCAAGCCCAAGGACATGTCCAAGGCCAGCGGTGTGCTGCGCTATGACGCGCCCAATCGCGGCAACATCCTGACCATGCCCAACCCCACGGCCACGCCCGGCGATGCGGTCTACCTGGAGCGCGGCTACGTGCTGCTGTACTCGGCCTGGCAGGGCGATGTGCCCAAGTCCACGCCAGCGCGCCTGACGGTCACCGTGCCCGTGGCCCGCAACAAGGACGGCAGCAGCATCACGGGCAGCTACCGCACCGAGCTGGTCCCGGCCGCCGCCGTGCCCTCCATGACCCTGCCCGGCGGCGTGTTCAACGGGACCATGATCCCCTACGAGCCCGCCAGCCTGGACAACACGCAGGCCGGCTACTCGCTCACGCGCCGCATCAACGAAACCGATGCGCGCCAGACCGTGCCTGCGGGCGACTGGAAGTTCGCCAGCTGCGATGCCGCCGCCAATCCCTTCCCCGGCACGCCTGCGGCCACCAGCGTCTGCCTGAAGGGCGGGTTCGACCCGCAGTACCTCTACGAGCTGGTCTACGTGGCCAAGGACCCCAAGGTCATGGGCGTGGGCCTGGCCGCGCTGCGCGACACGGTGAGCTTCTTCCGCGCCAAGGCGGCCGACGCCGACGGCAAGGCCAATCCGCTGGCCGGGCGCATTACGCACACCATCGGCCAGGGCACCTCGCAGTCGGGCAATGCCATGAAGACCTTCCTGCACCTGGGCTTCAACCAGGCGCTCGATGGCGGCAAGGTCTTCGACGGCATGTATGCCCATGTGGCCGCGCGCCAGACCAACATCAACACGCGCTTTGCCGTGCCCGGCGGCGGGGGCGGCCTGCGCACCGACCACACGGCCTTCGGCCAGACCGCGCCGCGTGGCCTGGACAAGGACTACAGCGATGAGGTCAGCGGCCGCCAGGGCGGCGTGATGAAGCGCTGCGAAGCCAGCAACACCTGCCCCAAGTTCTTCCTGGGCCTGTCCGGCACGGAGTTCTGGCAGCTGCAGGGCTCGCCCGTGCTGACCGATGCCAACGGCCTGCGCGACATCGCCCAGCCCGCCAATGCCCGCATCTACTACTACGCCAGCACGCAGCACGGCGGCGCAGGCGGCACGGCCAGCATCGGCTATGCGCCCACGCGCAATGTCTATCCGGCCGGCACCGTGGTGCACTTCAACGACACCTTCCGCGCGCTGTTCATCGCGCTGGAGGACTGGGTGGTGCGCGGCACCGAGCCGCCGGCCAGCCAGGTGCCCAGGCTGGCCGACGGCACCCTGGTGCGGCCCGACAAGCTGGTCTTTCCCGCCATGAAGGGCCTGAGCTGGAGCGTGGGCGGCGTGCAGACCGCCATCCCCGAGTTCCGCTACCTGGCGCGCCACAACGGCTTTGCGCTGCTCGACTTCGGCCCGCAGTACGTGCCGCAGGACGAAAGCGGCATCGCCACGCTGCAGCCGCCGCGCGCCACGGGCAAGGACTACGCCATCCTCGTGCCCCAGGTCGATGCGGCCACCGGCCTCACGCGCGCAGGCATCCGCAGCGTGGAAGCGCGGGCACCGCTGGGCACCAGCATGGAGTTCAACTACGTGGCCACGCCGGGCATCGTGGACCTGTCCAACCTCACGGGCAGCTTCATCCCCTTCCACAAGACGCGCGCGGCGCGGCTGGCGGCCGGTGACGGGCGGCCGTCACTGGAGGAGCTGTATGTCGACCAGGCCGGCTACGTGAGCGCCGTCACGGCGGCGGCCCAGGACCTGGTGCGCCAGCGCCTGCTGCTGCAGCGCGACGCCGACGCGCAGATCACCGCCGCGCGTGCGGCGGCGGTGCTGCCTTGAGCCTGCGCTGAACGCAGGCCTCAGACGGCCTGGCCGCGAAAGCGCATGGCCGCCTGGCGCGAGACCTCGGCCAGCAGCTGCTCGCTGCGCTGGCGCTCGCGCAGCCAGCGGGCATCGTTGCTGCCGGCGGCCACGTCGCTGCGCAGCAGGTGCAGGGCGGGCGCGGCGCCATGGCGGGCCGCGTAGTCGGCCACGGCATCCATGGTCTTGAGGATGTGGTCGGCCAGCGGCATGTGCTCGCCCGTGGCCGGGTCCACGTACACGGCCTCCAGGCCGAAGCGGCAGGCCTGGAAGCGGTTGTAGGTGTAGACCAGGTAGTCGTCCTCCACGGGCGTGAAGGGCTGGGTGTCCATGAACCAGGCGGCCAGCGCCTGCACGTAGCCGGACAGGGCGGCTGCGCGCTCGATGGTCAGCGGCGTGTCGAACACGCGGATCTCGATGGTGCCGAACTCCGGCTTGGGCCGGATGTCCCAGTAGAAGTCCTTCATGCTCTTGACCACGCCCGTGCGCGTCATCTTGTCGAAGTACTGCTCGAACTCGCTCCAGTGCAGCACGCAGGGCGCGCGGCCCGACAGCGGAAAGGCGAACACCGAGTTCAGCCGCGCCGAGTCGAAGGCCGTGTCGTGGCCCTGCACGTAGGGGCTGGAGGCCGACAGCGCAATGAAGTGCGGGATGTAGCGCGACATGCGGTGCAGCATCAGCAGCGCCGCGTCGGCGTCGGGGCAGCCGATGTGCACGTGCTGGCCGAAGATGGTGAACTGCTTGGACAGGTAGCCGTACAGCTGCGACAGCTCCTGGAAGCGCGGCTTGTCGTAGATGCGCCGCTCATGCCACTGCTGGAAGGGGTGGGTGCCGCCGCCCACCACGGCGATGTTGAGCTTGTCGGCGCTTTTGACCAGCGCATCGCGGATCTGGCTGAGCTGGCCCAGCACCTCCGAGGCCGAATGGCAGACGCTGGTGGAGATCTCGATCATGCTGTTCGTCATCTCGGGCACCACGCTGCCGGGCAGCGGGTTCTTGAGCATGAGGCGCAGCATGTCCTCGGCGTAGGGGGCCAGGTCGTAGTCGTGGGTGTTGACCAGCTGCAGTTCCAGCTCCACGCCCAGGGTCAGCGGTTCGGACGAGTTGAAGGCTTCAAGACTCACGTTCATCTCCTGCGGTGTTCGAGCGGCTCAGCGGCTTCCAGGGACGGGAGCTTTCGCCGGAGCGGTAGATGGCCACGGTGGCCAGGGCGGCGCCCAGCACCTCCATCACCAAAATGGTGGGCAGGGCCACGCCTGCGATCTGCGCGCCCAGCTCGGGCGCGGCGGCCACGAACTGCGAGGCGATCAGCAGCGCCACCGATGACATGGGCGCCATGGCGCAGCCCACCCAGAAGGCCTGGCGCCAGTTGGCGCCCGTGCCCACATTGCCCACGGCCACGCCCAGGGTCTTGGCGACCAGGCGCGCCAGGATCACGGCGCCCACCACGCCGGCCACCGGCGCGCTCCAGTCGGCCTGTGCGGCCACGGTGGAGACCAGCACGAACATCAGCATGGTCAGCAGCGAGGCCGCCGTGCCCAGCTGGCGCGGCCAGGCCCAGGGGCGCGGGTTGAACTGCTTGAGCAGGATGCCGCCCAGCAGCGCCGCCAGCGGCGCCGAGCCGCCCAGGTACGAGGTCAGCGGCACGCTGGCCGAGATCAGGGTGAGAAAGAGGATGGAGGTGTTCTCGCTGGCCGGGCTCATGAAGCGCAGCGCCAAGCGCATCAGCACGGCCAGCACCAGGGCCACGGCCACCGAGACGCCCAAGACCACCAGCACCGGCATGATCGAGGCCACGAAGCCGGCCTTGGGCTGCGTCAGCATGCCCGCCTTGGCGCTGCCCAGGGCCAGCGCATACAGCGTGGACAGGGTGGACAGCACCAGGCCGCGATCGGTCACGGCGCCTGCGGCACGCATGTCGGCCACCACGCGCGTCAGCACCAGGGGCGAGGCCGCCATGGCCACCAGGGCCAGCGGCCCGGCCACTTCGGGGGCCATGCCCAGCCAGCCCAGCACCAGGGAGACCAGCACGTAGGTCAGCGCGGACTCGGCCACGCTTTGCACCAGCACCATGGGGTTGTGGCGGAACCAGCGCAGCGTGATGCGCCCGCCGCATTCGAACAGCACGATGGCCACGCCCAGCTCCAGCAGGAACAGCCCCGTGCCCTGCAGCGGCCAGGTGGTGTTGGCCCCAAAGCCGATCAACCCGGCAATGCCGCCGACCAGCGAGTAGCCGACCACCTTGGGCAGGGCGGCATGGCGCTGGCAGGCATAGCCGACCATGGTGGCCACGGCCAGCAGCAGGGACCACTGAACCGTGGCCAGCCCGGCCGAAGGCCGCAGCCACGGTTCCCAGAAGCTCAGCATGTCATTCATCAGCGACGTCCTTTGCGCGAGCCAGTGGCCCGCAAGCGAAGCTCCGCAAGGCCTTCCCTGCGGCGCGGGCAAGCCCGCGTCCCGTGCGCCTGGCACGGGGACACTTCGTTGGCGATCCACTGGCGTGACTGCCAGGCTGCAAGGCCGGGCGGGCACGCCAGCACGTGGGTTCCGCGTGGTTCCCGAGGTCCCGCAGGCTCAGGGGCGGAAGAAACTCAGCGGCGCTGTGCGCAGACGGCGGCGGATGGCCGAATAGATGCGCGAGCGGTCGACTCCGCTGACATTGTGTGCCCTCAGCGCAACGCGGAATGCCAGATAAAAGCTGACAGTGACGTTCAACGCGCCATTGATGGGCAGTAGGGCAATCGCCCACCAGAACATGTCGGAGTGCAGAACCTCCCAGCCCAGGGCGGCCATGGCGGCCCCGATCTGGCCGGCCGACAGCGTGACGTGGCGCACCTCCAGCCCCAGGCCGAAGAAGGCCGCGAAGGCCGGCACCAGGCCCAGCATCATGCCCAGCGAGACATTGGCAGCAAAGCCCGAGATGTTCTTGCGCCAGAAATGCGCCCAGCGATCCGCGCGCCCGGCGCCCAGCCAGCGCGTGATGCCGGGGTTGTAGCGGATCACCGAGTCCAGCCGGCGCAGCACGAACCAGTTCTCGGCCCAGCCCGCGATCAGGCTGCTGGCAAACAGCAGCACGCCCGTGAAGGCAGCGAACAGCGGCGACAGGCCCAGCAGGCTCAGCGAATCGAGCACGGCAATCGCATGCGGCTCGTCGATGGGCGTGTGGCCGAACAGCTGGGCATAGCCCAGCGACAGCAGCAGCACCATGGGCAGCACCACCAGCACGTTGCCCAGCACGGCCGCCACCTGGGAGCGCACCAGGTGCGCGACCTCGTCCACGAATTCCTCGATGGCCTCGCTGGCGCGCAGGTCCTTGAGCTTGGCGGCCATGGCCGGCGCCGTCATGGCCGGCTGCTTGGTGGCCACCGTGAAGTGCAGCAGCTGGATCAGCACGAAGCTGATGGAGTAGTTGATGCCCGCGGCCAGCCCGCCCCAGAACGCCGACAGCCCCAGCGCGTAGAGCGCGAACTTGAGCAGCGTGGTGAAGGCCATCACGAAGCCGCCGCCGGCGGCCTTGGTCACCATGGACAGGTACTCGCGGCCCGTGCGCGTGATGTAGTGCTCGCCGGTCTCGGCGCTGCGCTCGGCCACCTTGGCGGCCAGCAGCGAGGTATTGGTGGCCAGCAGGGCGCGCAGGCTGCGCCGCTCGATGCCCACGGACACCAGGTTGGCCAGCAGGTCGGCCGTCTCGGTGGCGCGGTTGTCGGCCAGCAGGCAGTCGAGCAGGCGCCTGACGCGCAGGATGCGCGCGCGCAGCTGGCGCAGGCGAAACACCAGGCCCACCGAAATCCCTTCGGACTCGAAATGCGCGTACACCGATGTCACGGCCGCGCGGCAGGCATCCAGCCGTTCGCGCAGCCGGGCCTCGGCCGCGTCGCGCCGGTCGTTGGTGCGCAGCGCGTGCAGCACCTCCACGCGCAGGCTTTCCGCATCGTGGATCAGGGCGTGGAAGGGCTGGTCGTCGCGCGCCTGCTCGTCCATGCGCAGGCGCAGCTCGGGCGAGAAGCCCGTGGACAGGATCTGTCCCGTGCAATAGGTGATGGAGCCCAGCAGGCTGTTCTGCCAGAAGCTGCTGCCCTGGCCCTCGCTGCCATCGGTCAGCAGTACGGCGATGCGCTCGAGCAGGGCCGCGTCCAGCGCATGCAGCCAGCGCGCGTCGAATTCGTCGGGCATGGCCAGCATGAACAGCTCGGAGGCATCGACCGTCTCTGGCGTGCTGGGCAGCAGCTTGTAGCGCACGCGCTCGGACAGCTCGCTGAACATGTTGGTGCGCGGCGCAAAGCCGAAATCGGCCAGCAGCGCCGTGATGTCCACGGTATCGATGAAGCGCAGCCACCACGCATGCAGGCGCTGGCGCACGGCCGGATCGGCCTCCACGGCCTCCACCAGCAACTGCACACGCTGCACCGCGCCGTCCACCGACGGCTTGGGCGCGCGCACCCACTCCAGCAGGTGGATCAGCCAGATATGGCGGTGCGCGAGGTCGGCCTCGGGGTCGAGTGCGGCCAGAAGGCCGGGCAGGTCTTGGGTGATTCGCTTCATGTAGGGGTCTTGCGGCAGGGCGGAAGACTAGCGCCTCCCCCGAGGAACGCGCTCAGTGCAGCACGCGGTTGTCAGGGTCTGGAAAGCTGTCGCCGCCAGCGCCCGACTGCAGATGAAAGCGCGGGATGGGGCACTCGAAGACTTCGCCCTCGTGGCTGATGCACAGATAGGTGCCCTGCATGCTGCCGTTGGGCGTGCGCAGCTGGCAGCCGCTGGTGTACTCGAAGGTCTCGCCGGGCTGCAGCAGCGGCTGGCGGCCGATCACCCCCAGGCCCTTGACCTCTTCGACATGGCCCAGTTCGTTGGTGATGATCCAGTGGCGCGCGATCAACTGGCCCGGCACCTGGCCGGTATTGGTCACGGTGATCGTGTAGGAGAAGGCGTACACGCCTGCCGCTGGAGCGGATTGCTCTGGCAAAAAGGCGGGGCGGACCTGGACCTGGAACTCGTTCATGGGCATGGCGGCAATGGTAACTGCCCGCAATGTACCGGCTTGCGAACGTCCCCACGCGCCGCCGCCCATGGCTTTGTGCCGTCGCTGGTGCCGGTATGGGCTAGCTGCGACAATCGCAGGCCATGAGCCCCACCTACCGCATCGCCCCCTCCATCCTGTCTGCCGACTTCGCCCGTCTGGGTGACGAGGTCAAGAATGTGATCGCCTCCGGCGCCGACTGGATCCACTTCGACGTGATGGACAACCACTACGTGCCCAACCTCACGTTCGGTCCCATGATCTGCGAGGCCCTGAAGCCCCATGCGAAGACGCCCGACGGCCAGCCCGTGCCCGTCGACGTGCACCTGATGGTCACGCCCGTGGACGAACTGGCCACGGCCTTCGCCAAGGCCGGCGCCGACTACATCAGCTTCCACCCCGATGCCACGGCCCACGTGCACCGCAGCATCCAGAACATCCGTGCCCAGGGCGCCAAGCCGGGCCTGGTGTTCAACCCGGCCGCCTCGCTGGACGTGCTGGACTGGGTCATCGACGACATCGACCTCATCTTGCTGATGAGCGTGAACCCCGGCTTCGGCGGCCAGAGCTTCATCGACAGCACGCTGCGCAAGATCGAGGCCGCGCGCAAGCGCATCGAGGCCAGCGGCCGCGACATCCGCCTGGAGGTGGACGGCGGCATCAAGGAAACCAACATCCGCCGCGTGGCCGATGCCGGTGCCGACACCTTCGTGGCGGGCAGCGCCATCTTCGGCAAGCCCGACTACAAGGCCGTGATCGACGCCATGCGCGGCGCCCTGGCGGCCTGAGCTTCGGCCTGCCTCCAGCAAAAAAGGCCCGCGAATTGCGGGCCCTTTTTTTGCTGCGTCGAGTTGCGTTGAGTTGGATTCTGCGCAGCGCAGGCCGCAGCGACGCGGCCCCTTCAGCCGCCTCGCTCGTGCTCTGCGGGCATGACGAAGATGCTGCGGCCCTGCGTGTCGAAACCGGGCGGCGCAAAGCGCGCCACCGGCACATGGCTGTGCCGGATGGAGCGGACCTTCCACGCGAATGTCCTGCCCTTGCTGGTGAAATTGAGGGTTTCGCCGCAGGTGACGTTGATGGGCGTCTTCTGCGACAGATCGACGCTACGGTAGGAGCCTGCAGGCGCGGGCGAGCCGTAATGCGATTGACCGTTGGGAAAAGTGTCCGCATGGGCCATTGGGCAGGCAAGAAAAATGCCTGCGATATACAGGGCATTGATATTTTTCATGAAATGCTCCTTGGCGCAAATGGGATTTTCAATTCAAACGGAACATGGATGGATGGCAGGCCGTGGCAATGGTTTGGTGAATGCGGAAAAAGGGCATTGCCCGGCCTGCCGCCAGCGGTTTTGCAACGCTGGCGGGAATAATCCCGGAAAGGAAATCAGAAACTGTGGCGTATGCCCACTTCCGCACCCGTTGACGTGCCCTTGGGCGCAAGCCCCGGTGCACCGCCCGACAGGGCGAAAGTCGCATTGCCCTTGTTGGATATGCGGGCCACGGTTCCATACAAGGCCGTGCGGCGCGACAGATCATGCACATAGCCGATGGCATATTTGTTCGCATCGCTGCCATTGAATGCCACCGGACCCTTGCGCGAATCGGTACGCACATAGGAGGCGCGGAGATGGCCGCTGCCCACGGGAACCGTCATGCCCAGCAGCCAGCGGTCCTCGGAGCCCAGGGTGCTGCTGCCGTAGGTGCCGAAAGGCAGGTCCTCCCGCTGGAAGTGGCCCATGAGCTTGGCGAAACCGAAGTCGTACGAGGCGCCCGCGCCATACTGCCTGAACTTGGCGCCGGCGGCGCCGATGTCGGTCGTGCCATAGGACAGCGACAGGCTCAATGGACCGTTTTCGTAGTGCACCCGGCCTGCCACGTGGCGGCCCACGTTGCTCGATGGGTTCTCGTCCATGGCGTACATGAATTCCGCACGCAGGCCCCAGAGGCTGGGCGAGAGGTACTGGATCGCGTTGTCGCGGCGGTAGTAGGACGGTGAGAAGCCGTCCGGCATGCGGCTTGCCACGGCGGAACCGCCCAGTCCGATCACGCCGAACGGATCGTATTTGTAGGTATGTGCCGAAGCCGGCGAAAGGTCGCGGCCCAGGCGCACTTCGCCGAAACCTCCCGACAGGCTCACGGTGGAACGGCGCTGGAAGAACTTGCCCGTGGAGCTGAACGTGCCCGTGTCGGCATTGACGTCCGACTCCAGCCAGAAGCCGGCCCTCAGTCCGCCGCCCAGATCCTCGTCGCCGCGAAATCCCAGCCGCCCGGAGGCCAGGCCGCTGTTGTTCATGGTCAGGTTGCCAGGCAGGTCGCTGTTCCTCACGTAGCGCGCATTGACGTCTACGATGCCGAACAGGGTGATGGATGACTGCGCGCTGGCCGCCAGCGAAATGACGGGCAATGCTGCCGCCAATATGCGATTGAATTTCATGCCTGATCCTTGTATTGAATGGTGGATTCCATGCGCATCCATTTTCAAAACGGATGCTGTGGTAAATACTAGAATCCGTAGGCGATCTCAGTCGGTCTTGAAAAGAAATGGGCAGGGCATGGCAAGCCATTCACAGGCTTTTCGTGCAAAACCTGTTCCACCCCGCCAACACCAGAAGGCAGGGGCTGCCATTCATGACAGTTACCTTTCTTCAAAATGTCTTGAATGTCACTTTGCTGTCGGGTGGATGGATGTTGGGCATTGATAGCATTCAGGGGATTGACTCCGGTGAAATAAAAATAATCCGTGTCGTGTCGCTGATGCGGCTGTGGGTGGGTATTGAAAGATAGGCGGGGGGGCAGAAAATGCGTCGCGAGGATGTCAAGCTGAGGATGCTGGCAAGAAGAGGGGACACGGGGGCCAGGCTTCAGCTCGGGGAGGCCTATCTGGCAGGGGGGCCGGGCGTGCCCAGAAGCATTTCCGTGGGGCTCGGCTACCTGCAGGCCGCACTGCCCCAGGCCAGGCGCCAGGCCTCGGTCTGCATGGCCCAGCATCTGCCGCTGAGGCAGTTGCTGGAGCACGGGCTGCTGGAGCCTTTGAGGATCGCTGCGCAGTACGAGGATGTCGGGCGCCAGAAGCTCGCCGCATGGCATCTCATCCGGGGGGAACTCGATCTGGCGCTGGAATGCCTGGGCCGGTGCAGCGCTTCCCTTCCGTGCCACGGGGCAGGCGGCGCATCCGCGCTCACCTGCGGCGAGCTGCTGCAGGTCCTGCAGATCCTGCGCGCCGTACAGCCGCAGGACATTGCCGAGGTCATGGCCAGCGAAGCCCGCCAGGCCATGGCCATGGGCCAGTCGCCACGCGCAGTGCAGATGCTGGAGCTGCTGGGCGATCTGCCCCATGCCGCTGCCTGTCCCGCCATACAGCAGCTGATCGCCGACCTGGTTCACCAGGCGGAGGTGGCAGGCCATGGCCTGGGGCGGCTGGCGGTGGGCTGGATAGAAAGCAGCCTGGAGCGCTGCGCCGCCGATGGCGACCTGCACGCCTGCCATGCGCTGGGGCGGGCGCTTTCCGGCCAGTCCTGCGCTCACCTTGCGCCAGACAACCTCGTGCACGCGCAGAACCTGCGCAAGGCGGCAGCCCTGCTGCTGCGCGCCGCCGATGGCGGCATCGCCGTCGCCTGGCTGCACCTGTTTCGCCTGTGTTCCGACTACCGCAGTTCGGTGGCCAATCCCACGCTGGCGCGCTTTTGCCTGGAGAAGGCGGCGCGGCACGGCCTGGCGGAGGCCCAGCGCCGCCTGGGTGCGCTGGTGCTGCGTGACGCCACACGCATCGAATCCATGGAGCAGGGCGTGGCCCTGCTCCATGCCGCGGCGGCCAAGGACGACGAGCAGGCCGGGCTGCTGCTGCGCTCGTTGCTGCTGCCCGTGGACGGGGGCGACGAGGAGGCGCTCACGGCCATCGAGGCGGTGCGGCCCGATGCGCCGCGGCTGGCCATGCGGCTGCGCCTGGCGCGGGCGTTCGGGCTCACCAAGCAGGAGGCGCTGTCGGTCGATCCCTTGACCGCCATGCGGCCCTGGGGCCTGGTGGTGGGCCACAACCCCTTTGTGGCGAAGGCACGGCTGTGCGAGCCCCGGGCCGTGCCCGCGACCACGCCCGAGGCCCGCTGCTGCCTGGAGCAGGCCGCTTTCCTGTTCTCGGCGCAGCGCCAGGAATCCCTGGTACCGGAAGGATCGCTGCGGGCACGTTCGCTGCAGTTGCGGCGCTTGTTCCACCGGCTGCAGATCAGCGAAACGGTCTTTTTCGCCTCAGCCTCCTCCCGGCAGCGCGAGGCCATCCGCGTCGGCACGAAATGGGCGCGACGGCAGCAGCAGATGCTCAGGCAGGTGCTGGCCTGAGCCTTGCCGTGCGGTCAAAGGAGCGAGCATGAAAGTCCTGATCGTGGACGCCCATCCTCCATCGGCGCAGTACCTGTGCCAGGGCCTGTGCCAGGACGGGTTCAACGTGGACGTCGCGCATGACGGCCGGCAGGGCCGCGACATGGCACTGAGCCGTGCCTACAGCCTGGTGGTGCTGGACCTGGACCTGCCCGGGTTGAGCGGGCGAGAGGTCCTGCAGGCCCTGCGCCGGGCCACAAGCACCCCCGCCATCGTGGTTGCCGCAAACGACAGCCTGGAGGACCAGGTGTTCTGCCTGCAGCACGGCGCGGACGACTACCTGGTCAAGCCCATCAGGCTGCCGGTGTTCCTGGCCCGCGCAAGGCTGCGCATGCGCGGGTCCGCCGGGCGGGAGGGCATGCGCCTGACTTTGGCGGATCTGGTGCTGGACCTGTCCAAGAAGCGGGTCGAACGCGCCGGTCGCCGGCTGGACCTGACCCGGCAGGAGTTCGCCGTCCTGTGGCTGCTGCTGCAGCGCCAGGGCGATGTGGTCTCGCGTGCCGAATTGGTGGAGCAGGTCTGGAGCCTGCCCGTGGATGCCTTGAACAACGCCGTGGACGTGGCGGTGTGCAGGCTGCGCAGCAAGCTCGACGATCCCTATGCGGTCAAGCTGCTGCACACGGTGCGCGGCATGGGCTATATGCTGGCGCTGCGGACAGATTCCCCGTGACCGCAGCCTTGCCTACCCCAGCCACTGCCGGATGCGCTCTGCCAGCGCCTGGGCGCTGATGCCGTAGCGCTCATGCAGCGTGGGCAGGGCGCCCGCGTCGAGGAAGGCGTCGGGCAGGCCCGCCAGCCGAAAGCGCGCGGGCCGCACATCGCGCTCCAGCAGGGCGCCGGCCACGGCCTCGCCCAGGCCGCCCACCACCGAATGGTTCTCCGCCACCACCACCAGGCGCGGCCCGCTGGCCACGGCCTGCACGATGGCCTGCACATCCAGCGGCTTGATGGTGGCGCAGTGCAGCACGGCGGCGCCCACGTTGTCGGCGGCCAGCAGCTGGGCGGCCTCCAGCGCGCGCATGGTCATGAAGCCGCTGCAGATGATGAGCACCTCGCGGCCCTCGCGCAGCATCTTCGCCTTGCCCAGCTCGAACCGGTAGTCGTACTCGTCCAGCACCAGCGGCACGTTGCCGCGCAGCAGCCGCATGTAGACGGTGCCGCGGTGCGCCGCGATCTGGGGCACGGCCTGGGTGATGTCCAGTGCATCGCAGGGATCGACGATGGTCAGCCCCGGCACGGCCCGCATCATGGCCAGGTCGTCCGTGGCCTGGTGGCTGGGGCCGTAGCCCGTGGTCAGGCCGGGCAGGGCGCAGCAGATCTTGACGTCCAGGTTGTCCTCGGCAATCACCTGGTGGATGAAGTCATAGGCCCGACGCGTGCCGAAGACGGCATAGGTGGTGGCAAACGGCGTCAGCCCCTCCTTGGCCATGCCGCCGGCGGCGGCCATGAGCAACTGCTCGGCCATGCCCATCTGGAAGAAGCGCTCGGGGTGGGCCTGGGCGAACAGGTGCAGGTCGGTGTACTTGGCCAGGTCGGCGGTCAGGCCGACCACGTCGGGGCGGCTGGCGGCCAGCTCCACCAGGGCCTTGCCGAAAGGCGCGGCCTGCACGCGCTGGCCTTCGGCCGCGATGGAGGCGATCATGGCCGAGGTGGTCGGCCGGGGCTTGGGGGTGGCAAGAGGCATGTTCATGGCAGGGCGGGCTCCAGGGGTTGCGATGCGTCCAGGAGGGCGATGGCCTGCTGCCACTCGGGCGGATCGACGCGGATGAAATGGTTCTTCTCGCGCTGCTCCAGGAAGGGCACGCCCTTGCCCATCAGCGTGTCGCAGAGGATGACGCGGGGCCGGTCCTCGGCCAGCGCCCGCGCCACGTCGAAGGCCTGCACCACCTGGCACAGGTCGTTGCCGTCCACGCGCTGCACATGCCAGCCGAAGGCGGCCCATTTGTCGGACAGCGGCTCGAAGCCCAGCATGCGCGTGGACGGGCCGTCGGCTTGCTGGTTGTTCACGTCCACCAGGCAGATCAGCCGGCCCAGGCCGTGGTGGGCGGCGGACAGCGCGGCCTCCCAGGTAGAGCCCTCGTCCAGCTCGCCGTCGGACATGGAGTTGTAGACAAAGGCATCGCTGCCCTTGTGGCGCAGCGCCAGCGCCATGCCCACGGCGATCGGCAGGCCCTGGCCCAGCGAGCCGCCCGAAATCTCCATGCCCGGCGTGTAGCTGGCCATGCCCGACATGGGCAGGCGGCTGTCATCGCTGCCATAGGTCTGGAGCTCCTCGTCGGACAGGATGCCCGCCTCGGCCAGGGCCGCGTAGAAGGCGATGGCGTAGTGGCCGTGCGAGAGCAGGAAGCGGTCGCGGCCCTCCCACCCGGGCTCATCGGGCCGCAGCCGCAGCGCGTCGCCATAGGCCACGGCCAGCACATCGGCCCAGCCCAGGGCCTGGCCTATGTAGCCCTGGCCCTGCACCTCGCCCATTTGCAGGGCGCGGCGGCGTATGCGCCAGGCACAGGCCGCGAGCCGGTCCAGGCGCTGTTGCAGTTCTTGGTTCATGCATCGTCTCCTCGGGATGGAAGGGCGCGCGGCTCAGCGCAGGATGCTGGCCGGCACATAGGACACCAGCGCCAGCACGGCCAGCGCCACCAGGTAGAAGGGAATCAGCTCGCGCACGGTCTGGCCCACCTTGACCCGGGCCAGCGAGCTCGTGATGAACAGCGTCGTGCCCACGGGCGGCGTGTACAGCCCCAGGGCCAGGTTCACGACCATCATGATTCCCAGCTGGGTCATGTCCATGCCGATGCTCTGGGCCAGCGGCACGAACACCGGCGTGAGCAGCAGCACGGCGGCCGGCAGGTCGATGAACATGCCGATGAAGAGCATCAGCAGGTTCATCAGCACGATCACCAGCCAGGCCGAATGCACATGCGACTGCACCCACTGCACGATGCCGTCGGGCATGCGGTCGAAGGTCAGCAGCCAGCCGATGGCCGCCGAGGCCATGATCACCAGCAGCACCACGCCCGTGGCCAGGCCCGCATGCACCACCGCATCGTTGAGCCGGCGCCAGCCCAGGTCGCGGTACACCACGGCCGACACCAGGCCCGCATACAGCGTGGACAGCACGGCCACCTCGGTGGGCGTGGCGATGCCCAAGCGCAGGAACACGATGATCAGCACCGGCAGCAGCAGGGCCGGGCTGGCGTACAGCAGGTGGCGCCGGAAGGCGGGCCAGGCAAAGGGCGTGGTGTCGCGCGGAAAGCCGCGCCTGCGGCCCACCCACCAGCACACGCCCATGAAGCCCGCGCACATCAGCAGCCCCGGCACGATGCCCGCCACGAACAGCGCCGCAATCGAGGCATTGGCGCTGAGCGCGAACAGGATCATGGGGATCGACGGCGGGATCAGGATGTCGATGGTGGCCGCCGCCGCCAGCGTGGCCGCCGAGAACGCGGGCGGGTAGCCCAGCCGCCTGTGCCACGGGATCATCAGCGAGCCAATGGCCGAGGCATCGGCCACGGCCGAGCCCGACACCCCGCCGAACAGCGTGGACGACATCACCCCCACCTGGGCCGGCCCGCCGTGAAAGCGCCCTATCAGCGCCGACAGCACGCCCACCAGGGCCTCGCCCAGGCGCCCGCCCATCATCAGCGAGCCGGTGAGCATGAAGAACGGAATGGCGATCAGCGGAAAGCTCTGCACCTGGGCCACCATCTGCTGCACCAGCAGGTCCAGCGGCACGCGGTCCGAGGTGGCCGCCGCGGCCATGGCGCCCATGAGCAGCGCGTGGGCAATGGGCATGGCGATCACGGCGCCCGCCATGAAGACGAAAAGCATGATGAAGGACATGGACCGGCCCCTTTCACCAGTGCGCGGCGGCCACGGGCCGCGCGGGTTCGGCATCGGCACTTGCGGCATCGGCCGCATCTGCAGCCCCTGCGGATGCCCGACCCCCGCCCGCCACGCAGGCGCGCCAGGCCGACTGCAGGGCCAGCAAGGCCAGCAGCGCCATGCCCACCATCACGCAGCCATAGGTCAGCGAGCCGGGAATGCCCAGGATCTGGCTGCGCTCGTCATGCACGATCTCCAGCATGTTCAGCGTGGACCAGGCCAGCGTGGCGTACAGGGCGGCCACGGCCAGCCAGCCCAGCACGGCCGTGGCGCGCTGCACGCGGGCCGGCAGCGCCTCGACCAGAAAGCTCGTGGTGATGTGGGCACCATGGGCGGCGGCCAGCACCACGCCCGACATCACCAGCCAGGGAAACAGCAGCTCGGGCACTTCGTTTGCCCATTGCAGGCTGGCGCCGCTGGCATAGCGCAGGGCGGTGTTGCACACCAGGATCACGAAGATCACCAGGGTGCTGGTCCACAGCACGGCGCGGCACAGGCCCGTGACCAGGCGTTCGATGAGGTTCATGGATGGCTCCCTGCACGTCACTGCGCGCCTGCGGCCTTGACGACCTTGGCGATGTAGGGGCCCGCAGGGCTGGCCAGCCACTTGTCCTGCACCTTGGCCGTGGCCTGGGCGAAGGCCCGCGCGTCGATGGTGCTGACCTCCACGCCCTTGGCGCGGATGTCGTCCAGCAGCTTGTCGTCGGCCTCGCGCGCCAGCTGGCGCTGGTAGGCCGTGGCCTCCTGCGCGGCCTCGGCCAGCAGCGTGCGGTCGGCGGCCGGCAGCCGGTCCCAGCTGCGCTTGCCCATGATCAGCGGCGTCATCTGGAACATGTGGCCCGTCAGCGTCAGGTGCTTTTGCACCTCGTACAGCTTGCTGGCGTGGAAGTTGGCCAGCGGGTTCTCCTGGCCGTCGACCACGCCCTGCTGAAGGGCCACGTACAGCTCGGCGAACTTGATCTGCTGGGCCTCGGCGCCCAGGGCCTGGATGATGTCCACCAGCACCGCGTCGGGCGGCGTGCGCATCTTCAGGCCCTTGAGATCGTCCACGCTGCGCAGGGGCCGCTTGCTGTTGGTCATGTGGCGTATGCCGTTGTCCCAGTAGCCCAGCACCACCATGCCCTTGGCGGCCGATTTGTCGGCCAGCTCCCGGCCCAGCGGCCCGTCCAGCACCTGGAAGGCACGGGCCGGCGTGGCGAAGAGAAACGGCATGCCATAGGCCGCGTACTCGGGCACGGCCGCTGCCACCGCGCCCTGGGAATTGGCCGACAGGTCCAGCGCGCCCGTGCGCAGGGCCGTCACCATGGCCGCGTCGTCGCCCAGCTGGGCCGAGGGCGCGACCTGCACCTCGATACGGCCCGCGCTGCGTGCCTTCACCAGCTCGGCGAACTTCAGCGATGCGAGGTGGCGCGGGTTGTCGGGCGCGGCGCCGTGCCCCAGCGTGAGCTTGACGGCCTGGGCACAGGCCAGGGCCGGCAGCAGCAGGGCGCAGGCGGCCAGGGCGGCGCGGTGGAAAAGCGTGCTTTGCATGGTCTTGTCTCCTTTGCTTGGGTTGTGTGCGGCCATGCAGGCCATGGCCAGGCGAGCGGGGCTCAGTGGATGAGCATCCCGCCGTTCACATCGAGCGTGATGCCCGTGCAATAGGCGGCCAGGTCGCTGGCCAGGAATACGCAGGCGCCGGCCACATCGTCGGCGCGGCCCAGGCGTGCCAGCGGAATCGTGGCGGAGATCTCGCGCTTGCGCTCGGGGCCGAGCTTGCCCTGGGTGATGTCCGTCTCGATCAGGCCCGGCGTGACGCAGTTGATGCGTATGCCCTCGGCGCCGAACTCGCGCGCCATGGCGCGGGCCAGCCCCAGCACGCCGGCCTTGGCGGCCGAATAGTGCGGCCCGCCGAAGATGCCGCCGCCGCGCTGGGCCGAGACGGAAGAAATGCAGACGATGGCGCCCGCTTGCTGTCTGCGCATGGCCGGCAGCACGGCCTGGGACATGTACAGCGTGCCGCGCAGGCTCACGTCGAGCACGCGGTCGTAGTCGGCCCCGCCGATCTCCAGCGTGCCCACGGCCTGCGTGATGCCCGCGTTGTTGACCAGCGCGTCGATGCGGCCGAAGGCGCGCAGCACGGCGGCGGCCGCCGCCTCGCACGAGGGCTTGTCCGTCACGTCGGCCACCAGCCCCAGGTGCCCTTCGCCCAGCCGCGCGGCCGCGCCGGCCGGATCGGCCCGCTCCAGGTCGAGGATGGCCACGCGGGCCCCCTGGGCGGCCATCTGGCGCGCCGTGGCAAAACCGAGTCCGTTGATCCCTGCGCCGCCGGTGATGATGGCGACCCTGTCCTTGAGCAGCATGTGCCTGTCTCCGCTGTAGTGGTGGTGGATGCAGCCATCTTGGGCTGTCACGAGCATGAAGACAAACGATGTTTCATCAGCCTAAGATGACAGTTCTTCAGCTCACGTACGGGGTCTCCCGGGGTCTGCCTGTGAGCTGCCCGTGAGCTGCCCGCGTCTTCGAGGAACTTGCCATGGCATCCATTCCCAGCAGTGCCCACCTGCAGGCCTTCGAGGCCGTGGCGCGCCGGCGCAGCTTCGCGCTGGCGGCCTCCGAGCTGCACCTGACGGCCTCGGCCGTCAGCCACCAGGTGGCCAAGCTGGAGGCGCAGCTGGGCGTGCGCCTGTTCGAGCGCAGCGCGCATGGCGTGCGCCTGAGCCGCCCGGGGCAGGCCTACCTGGAGCGCGTGGGCGGCGCGCTGGCGGCCATCGTCTCGGCCACCGAGGACCTGCGCCACAGCATGAGCAACAGCCTCTACGTGCACTGCGCGCCCAGCATCGCCAGCCTCTGGCTCATGCCCCGGCTGCGGGACTTCGCACGGGCCTGCCCGCACATTGCGCTGAACCTGTCGGCTGCGCATTCGCACAGCGACTTCGCGCTGGGCCAGGCCGATATCGACATCCGCTACGGCATTGCGCAGTGGCCGGAGCTGGAGGTGGAGCCCCTGTTCGAGGAGCACATCCTGCCGCTGGCCAGCCCCGCGTTCGTGGCCGAGCATGGGCTGCAGCGCGTGCAGCAGTTGCTGCACGTGCCGCTGATCCAGAGCAACGTCAGCATCGTCCAGTGGTCGGACTGGTTCCAGGCGTTCTCGCAGCTGCGCGCGCCAGAGCGCTTTGCCGTGCGCTTCGACCGCGCCCAGATGTCGCTGGACGCGGCCACGCAGGGCCTGGGTGTGGCGCTGGAAAGCGCCATGAATGCGGGCGGCCACATTGCCGACGGCCGGCTGGTGGCCCCCTTCGGCGTGGACCGGGCCCTGCGCGTCAAGGCCCACTTTGCCGTCTACCCCGCGCGCAACGCCCGGCGGCCCGCCGTGGCGGCCTTCCTGGCCTGGCTGCATGCCGAGGCTGCCCGCACCGAGCAGCAGCCCTGCCGCCAGAGCCCGGACTGAGTTGGCCGCCAGCCCCGAAAAATGGCAGAACGGATATTCCTGCACCCATTGCGAAAACCTGCGATGCAATTTCTCTATGAATGAGTCAGTGTGCGGCAAATGGTTTTATTGCCCCTGTTTTCGGTGAATGACGACGTGATTGCCAGCAGGGATTGGCAATAATTCGGGACAGCCATACACACAGGGAGTGCCACGCTGAAATGGCCAAATCAGCAAGACGCCGATTTATCGGACTGATCACGGTGAGCTACGGATTGTTCGCATTCGGCTGGATCCTTCTGTCCGACAAGCTGTTGTTCGCATTGGCAGGGAGTGCGGATATCGGCTGGCTTTCCGTCGTCAAAGGGCTGTTCTTTGTGCTGGCCACGGACTTCCTGCTGTTCTTCGCGCTGTGCTCGGTGCCGGCCGCGCACAGCGGCGGCGCCTCCGCCATCACCCAGGAAATGGGGCCGCGCCGTTTTCCGGTCTGGGCCTCCTATCTGTTTGCCCTGGCCATGAGCCTGGCCGTGCTGGCCGCCAGCAGCACGCTGGCCAGCCATTTCGGTGAACGCTCGCTGCTGCTGCTGTTCATGCTGCCCGTGCTGGTCAGTGCGCTGATCGGCGGCCTGGGGCCGGGCCTGCTGGCCACGGCCTTTGCCGCCTACAGCCTGGACCAGACCGACGGCGTCGCCGTGCGCGACTGGGCGCAATGGGGCGTGGTGGCCGTCAACGGCCTGGCGGTGAGCGTGCTGGCCGAGACGCTGCAGCGCTCGCTGCGCAAGGCCAACATGCAGCGGCAACTGCTCGACTCGGTGATCTCCGGCACCTCGGACGCCGTCTTCGTGAAGGACCTGCGCGGGCGCTACCTGCTGGTCAACCGGGCCGCCGCCAGCCTGGTGGGCCGCCAGGCCGAGGACATCGTGGGCAAGGATGACTTCGCGCTCTTTCCCTTCGGCATCGCCAGCGCCATCCGCAGGAAGGACCTGGCTGTGCTGCGCCAGGAGGTGGCCACGCATGAGGAGCAGCTGACGGTGGAGCCGGGCAGGACGCTGGACCTCCTGGTCACCAAGGGCCCGGTGCGCAACACCGCAGGCCACATCGCGGGCCTGTTCGGCATCTCCCGGGACATCACCGAGCGCAAGCGCTTCGAGCGCGAACTGGCCCAGGCCGCCGTGGTGTTCGACAGCAGCCACCAGGGCATCATGGTGGTCGATCCGGGGCGGCGCATCACGCGCGTCAATCCGGCCTTCACCCGCATCACCGGCTATGCGCCCGAGGACGTGATCGGCAAGACGCCGCGCGTGCTGTCCTCGGGCCTGCACGGGCCGGAGTTCTACCGGCAGATCTGGGCCTGCATCGCGCGCGACGGCTTCTGGCACGGCGAGATCTGGAACCGCCGCAAGACGGGCGAGATCTTCGCCGAGATGCTGTCCATCTCCGCCGCGCAGGGCGCCGGTGGCGAGATCGAGCACTACATCGGCGTCTTCACCGACATCAGCCACATCAAGGCCCACGAGGCAGAGCTCGAGCGCGTCACCCACTACGACCTGCTCACCGGCCTGCCCAACCGCCGCCTGCTGATCGACCGGCTCAACCAGGCCATGCTGCGCACGGCGCGCGAGGGTCGCTCCCTGGCCGTGTGCTTCCTGGACCTGGACGGCTTCAAGGAAATCAACGACCTGCACGGCGCGGCCGCGGGCGATGCGCTGCTGGTGGGCGTGGCCGCCCACCTCAAGAGCGTGCTGCGTTCCGAGGACACGCTGGCCCGGCTCGGCGGCGACGAGTTCGTGCTGCTGCTGTCGCACATCGGCTCGGCCGAGCACTGCTCCACCATCCTCGACCGGGTGCTGGAGGCGGCCAGCCGTCCCGTGCCCGTGCAGGACCGGGTGCTGTCCGTGACCGCCAGCGTGGGTGTCAGCCTCTACCCCGACGACCAGGCCGACCCCGACCTGCTGCTGCGCCATGCCGACCAGGCCATGTGCGTGGCCAAGCAGGCCGGGCGCAACCGCTACCAGCTGTTCGATCCGGAAAACGACCGCAAGGCCCATGCGCGCCGCCTGCAGCTGGGCTGGCTGCGCCAGGCGCTGGAGAAGGGCGAATTCCTGCTGCACTACCAGCCCAAGGTGGAGCTGGGCGGCGGCAAGCTGGTGGGTGCCGAGGCCCTGCTGCGCTGGCACGACCCGCGCCAGGGCCTGCGCGCGCCGGGCGAGTTCCTGCCCTTCATCGCGGGCAGCGACCTGGAGCGGCCGCTGGGCGACTGGGTCATCGGCGAGGCCGTGGCCCAGGCGGCGCGCTGGTTCGGCCAGGGCCTGGACCTGTGCGTGAGCATCAACGTCAGCGCCAACCAGCTGCTGGACGGCGGCTTCCACGCCAAGATGGCCCAGGTGCTGGCCCGCCACCCGGACCTGCCGCCGCACCTGATCGAGCTGGAAATCCTGGAAAGCGCCGCCATTGCCGACATGGAGCAGGCCATCCAGGTGATGGGCCAGTGCCGGCAGCTGGGCATACGCTTTGCGCTGGACGACTTCGGCACCGGCTACTCCTCGCTCACCTACCTGCGCAAGCTGCCCGTGCAGTCGCTCAAGATCGACCAGAGCTTTGTGCGCGACATGCTGGCCGACCCGGACGACCTGGGCATCGTCGAAGGCGTGATCCAGCTGGCCAGCACCTTCCAGCTCGAATCCGTGGCCGAAGGCGTGGAAACCCCCAGGCATGCGCGCCGCCTGCGCGAAATGGGCTGCCACGTGGCCCAGGGCTACGGCATCGCCCGGCCCATGCCCGCCGACCAGCTGCCCGCCTGGGCCGCGCGCTGGCAGGCAGGGGACAACTGGCTGGTGCATGGGCGGCACATGCCGTCCGAGGCCTGAGCCTCGCGCCACCGCGCCACCGCGCCCGCGCAGGCTATGTCAGCTCGGCCGGTCGGGTCTCCTGCGCACTGCGGCTGGGCAGGATGATGGTGAAGATGGCGCCGCCTGCCGGGCCGTTGCCGGCCACGATGGTGCCGTCCATGGCGTCGATGATCTTGCGGCAGATGGCCAGCCCCAGGCCCGTGCCGCCCGAGCCGTTACGGGTCTTGCTGGACTGCACGAAGGGCTGGAAGATCTTGTCCAGCTCCTGTGGCGGAATGCCCGGGCCCTGGTCGGAGAAGGCGATGCAGATGTCGCCCTGCCCGTCGATGCGGCCCTGCACATCGATGCGCCCGCCGATGGGCGAGAACTTGATGGCATTGGCCAGCACATTGCGCACCACCTGCTGGAAGCGCACGGGGTCGGCCTTGGCGATCAGCGGGGCGTCGTCGAGTTCGAGCCGCAGGTCGATGAGCTTGTGCTGCTGCTGCGGCTCCAGCTCGCGCACGACCGGCCGGATCAGGCTGCGCAGGTCCGTGCGCTCCAGGTGGATGGTTCCCACGGCGCTGTCCAGCTTGGCCACATCGAGCAGGTCATTGACCAGGGCCAGCATGCGCTGGCCCGCCGCATGGATGTCGTTGAACATGTCGGCCATGGCGGGATTGCCGCGCGAGCGCAGGCTGCCCAGCTCGGCAAAGCCCATGATGGACTGCAGCGGGGTGCGCAGCTCATGGCTCATGTTGGCGACGAACTCCGACTTCACGCGGAAGGCCTCCTCGGCCGCGTCGCGGGCCTCGCGCGTGGCATGCTCGGCCGCGCGGAATTCGCTCACATCCACAAAGATGCTGAGCACGCCGGTGGTCTGCCCCTGGGCATCCTTGACCGCCGCCTTGGAGATCTGCACGTCGCGGTAGCTGCCGTCCACGTGGGGCAGCCGGGCCTCCAGCACCATGCGCTGGCCCGAGCGCATCACGACCTGGTTGCTGCGTATCTGCAGCAGGGCATCGTCGCGCGAGTGCAGGCCCTTGATCTCGTGGCCGAGCACGGCATAGCGGCCGCGGCCGAAGAAGTCCTCCCAGGCCTTGTTGACCAGTACCACGCGGTGGTCCGCGTCGGTGACCAGCATGGGCAGGGGCGTGGTCTCGAACAGCAGGTGCTGGAAGGCCAGCTGGGTCTGCAGCTCCTGCTGTGCCTTCCAGCGGGCCGTCACGTCCACGGCGCTGCCCGCGAAGCCCACGAGCCGGCCGTCGCGCAGCAGGGGGACGACGGCGATGTCGCAGAGTATTTCCCGGTGGCCCGGCAGCTGGAACATGGCCTGGCAGTTGCGCAGGGCCAGCTTGGCCTGGGGGTCGAGCAGGGCATGGATCTGCGGTCTGCAGGCTTCGCGCGCGATGCCTTCCAGCGGCTGCCCCAGCGCCTCGACGCTGGGCTGCCCGGTCCATTGCTCCCAGCGTGCGTTCACGAAGGTCAGCCGGCCCTGGATGTCGGTGCGAAAGATCAGCTCCTGCACGCTGCGCATGAGCACGGCCATCTCATGCTCGCTGCGAGCCAGGCGCGCCTGGGCCTTTTCCATGGACTGCTGGGACGACTTCTGGACCCTGCGGGTCTTGAGCACCGACCCGCTCAGGCCCAGCACCAGGGCAAGAAGCGCAAGGCCGGCAACGAAGAAGGCGAATGCCTTGTCGCGCCAGCGCGCGACCACCTCCGAGTAGGGCTCCTCCACCACCAGCAGCAGAGGCCAGTTGCGCACGGTGCGAAAGGACACGACCTCATGGGAGCCGAGCATGCCGGCGCCGACGTAGGAGCCGAATTCGCTGTGCGGCAGCCATTGCCGGAACAGCGGTGTCTGCAGCACGGCGGTCGCCTGCACGCCGGTGCCCGCATTCGTGCTGGCCAGCGCCTGGCCGTCGTAGCTCAGCAGCATGGCCTCGTAGCTGAGGGACTCCAGCGTGGACTGGTAGAAGTTGGCCAAGGCATCAGGATTGATCAGGGCCACCAGCACGGCCGGTGCGCCGTTGTCGCGCTTGAATGCGAGGATCTGGGGCAGGTAGCGGACGCCCCGCGGTGTCGCATGCGGGGCCGCTGCCAGGGAGGAGAGGCTGCGGCCGGTGACCAGGCGTCCCAGCTGGACCTTGCCCGGGACCGGAGCCGATGCCCTGTCAGGCAGCAGCTTGTGCAGCTCGATCTGCAGGCCGGCCTCGCCCGCTTGCGTGCTCGCCAGGATGCGTCCTTTGCCATCGAGCAGCGCCATGCTGCGCAGAACCGGCAACTGGCCGACCACTTGCGCCAAGGCCGCCTCGCGCGCTGCGCCGGGGCTGTCGGCGGACAGGATGACCGGGTTGTTGGCCAGGCTTGCCAGGGCGACCTCGCCGGTCTCGAAGGTCTTGTTCGTCTGATCCTGCAGTACACGGGCCAGCAACGCCGCCTGGGCCTTGCTCTGCTCGGCCTCGGCATGCAGCTGGCTCCAGACGAACAGCACCAGCCCGGCAAGCACGCACAGGGCAAAGGTCAGCACCAATGCCTTGAGGTGGGCGCTGCGCCTGGCCCCCAGAAAATGATGCGTGCCGGCTCGGCCAGACATGATGAAGGCGCTCCATCGGAGGGTTCAAGGCGCGACGATGGCGCTCAGCCCGTGGTTGCGCGCTGCCCGGGCCAGGCGGCCGTCTCGCCGGATGTCGGAGACGAACTGGTCCAGGCGCGCCAGCCACTGGGCGTCGGCAGGACTGGTTGCATAGCCGTAGGGAAGCACGTGGAACGGCTTGGGCGGTGCGATCAACCGGGCCCAGTCGGAGCTGTCGAGCAGCCGGCGGCTGTAGGGGTAGTCGGTCATGAACACATCCACGCGCCCTGCCATGAGCTCCTTCTCGCGGGTCTGGGGCGGCTCGATGGACACGATCTGCGCATGCTTGAGCGTCTCGCGCATCACGGGCTCCATGAAGGTGCCGCGCTGCACGGCGACCTGCACGCCGGGCTGGTCGATGTCCGCCCAGGACTGCACGGCCTGATTGCTCTTGGTGGTGACGCCGTAGATGTCGCTGCTCAGATAGGGCTGCGTGAAGCGCAGCTGCTTTTGCCGCTGGGGGAGTATGCCCACGGCGAACATGGCGACATCGCAGCGCGACTCCAGCAGGTCAGGTATCAGCCTGGGAAAGGAGGAATCCACATACTGCAGCCGTACGCCCAGCTCCCTGGCCAGCTCCGCCGACAGCTCTGCATCCACGCCCGTCAGCCGGCCCGTGCGCGGGTCGCGGAAGGTGATGCCGTAGTAGTCGGGCCATATGCACACACGCAGGGCGCCCGTGGATGCAATCCGCTCCAGCACCTCGCCAGCTGCGGCAGAGCCGGACCATGGCACCAGACACAGCAGCAATCCGGCAACGGCTGCCAGGCGGGCCAGCACGCGCCTTGGGGACGGTGCGCCGAAACATGTCGATGATGGATGCATGGCGGGCTTTCAGGGTGTGTCGATCAGATCGGTGAAGGACGGGGACTGCCGGGTCAGCGCCAGGCGCAGCGCATCCAGCTCTTCGATGTTGTCCATGAACGCGTCGACGATGCCGGGATCCAGGGCCTTGCCCCGTTCCGCCGCGATCATCTCCAGGGCCCGTGCTCGCCCGAACGCCGGCCGGTACACCCGGTCCATGGTGAGCGCGTCGAAGATATCGACGATGGAGGTGATGCGCGCCGACAGCGGGATGTCCTCGCCTGCCAATCCCTGCGGGTAGCCCTTGCCGTCGAAGCGTTCGTGGTGGCTGGCGGCGATTTCGGCCGCCATCTGGAACACCGGGATGCGCGACTGGCCCAGCAGATGCGCGCCGATCTCGGCATGCCGGTTCATGACCAGGCGCTCCTGCGCATCCAGCGGGCCCTGCTTCTTGAGGATGGTGTCCGGAATGCCGACCTTGCCGATGTCATGCATCGGGGCCGCCTTGCGCAGCAGGCTGGCGAATTCGATGCGGCAGCCCAGGCGCAGGGCCAAGGCCTCCGACAGGTAGCCGATGCGGATGATGTGCGAGCCGGTGTCGTCGTCCTTGAACTCGGCGGCCATGGCCAGGCGCAGCAGGGTCTCGTGGTGGGCGCGTGTCACTTCCTTGAGCAGATCGTTGCGCTCGCGGTACATGCGGCCGAAGTCCTGGATGAGCTGCTCCATCTGCTCCACGGCCGCAGGATCGAAACGTCGCGATGGCTCCCGGGGGGAGGCGGTCTGGTACTGGGCCATCAGTCGATCCTCTCGAGCTTTTCGATCGTCTCCAGCAGCTTCAGGGTGCTGAAGGGCTTGACCAGGTATTCGTCGGCTCCGGCCTGCAGGCCCGCCTTGCGGTCCTCGGCGCTGCCCCGGGCCGTCAGCAGGATGACCTGCGTATGCAGCAGCTCGTAGGAGCGCTTGATGCGGCTGCACACCTCCAGGCCGTCGAGCGTGCCCGGCATCATGATGTCGAGCAGGACGATGTCGGGCCTGAGCCTCTCGGCCATCGCCCAGGCCTCGTCGCCATCGCAAGCCTCTATGACGTCAAAGTCGCTGAATTCCAGTGTCATGCGCAGCAGCTTGCGGATGTCGGCATGGTCCTCGGCGATCAGTATCTTTTGCATGGGGAGATCTTTCATGCCGCAACAAAGGTGTGGGCCGGCATATGAATCATAAATATCAATTCAATCAAATTTTATTGAATTTATCTATCAAATCTGTTGCCAGGCCTTCACGCCCGTGGGCGCCGGATGCCGCCGCGGCAGCGGGGCGGGTTCCGGCCCCAGGCCGGGAACAGGTCTTTTGCCCCTGTGCGGGAGCCGGCAGCCCCGTCTTTATGTGGCCCGTTCCCAGGCCGGGTCTTTCCACAGGGCATCGAGGTCGGTGAAGCCCCATTTCGCGGGGTCTTCCCGACTGGCTATCTTCTCCTGGCACCCGGGCCGGGCCAGGTCAACGGTCTCCGGTGCCATCCGCATGCCGCTGGCCGTGGAATAGAACACCTTGACCTGCGGACAGGTCAGGGACTGGCGGCCAGGGTCCACGACGACCCCCAGCCTGCCCGTTGTCAGCCGCACCAAAGAGCCCACCGGGTAGATGCCTATGCTTTTGACGAAGGCCTGGAATACGGTCTTGTCGAAGTGCCCGGCGCTCCATTCGGCCATCTTGTGCACCGCCTCGGCAGGGTCCCAGCCACGCTTGTAGGGGCGGTCCGAGGTGATGGCGTCGTAGACATCGCAGACCGCGCCCATCTTCGCGAACAGGCTGATGTCCTCGCCGCGCAGCCCGTGGGGGTAGCCTGTGCCATCCACCTTCTCATGATGGTGAAGGCAGACGTCCAGCACCACCGGATCATCGACGCCGCCGGCCAGGAGCAGCTCCAGGCCTCGCGCCGGATGCTCGCGGACCTCTGCAAACTCCCTGTCGGTCAGGCGCCCCGGCTTGTTCAGGATGGGGGCGGGGATCGCCATCTTTCCAATATCGTGCAGCAGCCCCGCATAGCCCGCCTGGCGCACCTGCTGCGGTGGCAGGTCGAGCTGGCGTGCCAGCACGATCATCAAGGCGCAGACCGCCACCGAGTGCATGTAGGTGTAGTCGTCGCTGCTCTTGAGCCGGGCGATGCTGACCAAGGCGCACGGATTGCGGATGATCGACTCGGACATCTCGGCGACCACGGAGCGGGCCTCGTCCTGGTTGATCTCCCTGCCCATGCGCGCCTCGCGGAACATGGCGGTGATCGCCTGCCTGGACTGGCGGCAGATCCGGGCGGCCCGCTTCACCTCCTCATCGAAGGCAACGGGCCGCAGCTCGCACTCCAACTCGGCCAGTTGCGAGATCTCGGACAGTTGGGCGTCGATCACGGTGTCCACCTGCTCGCGCGAGCAAGACGGCTCGTCTTGCGCGACATCCAGGCCCTTGGCGGTATCGATCCACACTTCCTGGATGGGGGCGTGCAGGATCCTCGCCAGGTCGGCAGGGTCTTCCAGCCTGAAGCGGCTGCGCCAGAACGGATGCTCCATCCAGCTGCCGCAAAAGCTCTCCAGAAACATGCCCAGCCGCAGCTGCCGCACACTGATGCGCTTGATCATGAACAAGGGCCCCGCAACGGTTCACATGGATACGTCATCTTGCCGCCATTTCCTTGCTTCTGTACGGATCCAGGTCAGAAGGCCGCCCATTCCTCCTCCTTGACCTGCGGTTGCGCACGGGCCGGCGATACGCGTGCCTGAACGGCCGGCAGCGCTTGCCTGGGCCCCATGACCTGGACGGTGGCGGCACGCGGCGCGGCGGGGTGGCTTGCCCCATGCTCGGGATGCATCCTGAATGTGGAGACGATCTGCGCCAGAGAAGCGGCCTGCTGCTCCAGGCTGCCCGCAGCGGCCGAGCTTTGCTGCGTCATGGCACCGATCAGCTCCTTGATTTCGCGGGCCGCCGTACCCGAGCGCTGTGCCAGCGTGCGCACCTCGCTGGCGACCACCGCGAAGCCCTGGCCCTGCTCGCCGGCCCGCGAGTCCTCCGAGATGTCCTTCATGGCCAGCACATGGGTGGAAGGCAGCCAGTTGGTGCCCAGGTCGTTGGCATTGAACTGGACCCGGGCGATCTGCAGTGAGCCGATGGCCGCGACCGTGCTCAGCAGCAGCAGGAGCAGGGTGAAGGCAGCGATGAGCCGTGTGCGGATGGACAGAAGGCGAAGGGACATGGTGGTGGGGCTCCCGAGAAGTGGCTAGGAATTTTGATCAATATGATGCAATTGATAATTTACCAAGCTTAAGTTCATCTCGGGGGATTGAATTTATCAATTTAGTCTCGCCAAGCCATTGCTCCGGGATCTGCTGCGCCGAGCCGCCACGCAGTCCTCTACCCCCTTGGACAAGCCGTTGCCACAGCCCGGCAGCGCTTGGCGACGCGTTCGGCCTAGCTCACGTGTCGAAGCATCAACACCCCCAAAAATGTAACAAGCGGTTGTGCTGTTCTTTTCTCTCTGTTAAATTTTTATCAAATTCATCAAATAAATTTGATTGGAGTGATGAAGATGCCACCTACACTGACAACCGACACCGCCAGGCAATGGCTTTCCTTCCTTGTGGACGATGAGGAGTTCGGCATCGACCTGCTGCAAGTGCAGGAGATCCGGTCCTACGAGTCGCCCATGCGCATTGCCAATGGCCCCGCCTACTTCAACGGCGTGCTGGAACTGCGCGGGGAGGTCATTCCCGTCATCGATCTGCGGCTCAGGCTGGGGCTTGCGGCCAAGCCGTACGACGCCTGCACCGTGACCATCATGCTGCGCCTGCCTGGCGGAGTGACGGGCATGGTGGTGGAGGGTGTCACCGACGTGGTGACGCTCATGCCGCAGGACCTGCGCGCCGTGCCCGCCATGGGCGGGGGCCTGGTCAATGACTGCCTGCTGGCCATGGGCGTGCTCGAGGAGCGTTCGCTGCTGCTCATCGATGCCGACAAGCTCCTGGTGACGGCCACGGCAGCCCTGCCGGACTGCGCTGTGAGCTGAGCCATTTGCTCCGGCACACCTCTTTCTCCGCCTCTACACCGCAATTTGCCAACCCAACTGGAGACGCGCCATGAATCCCCGCTTCTGGACGGTCAAGACCAAACTTTCCGTGGCTTTCACCTGCCTGGCACTTCTCACCGTAGTGGTGTCCCTGCTGGCATTGCAGGCGCTGCGCGAGGCGAACCTGAATCTCGTGCACTTCGTCGAAGGCATCAACGCCCGTGCACACCTGGCAGAGAGGGTTCGCACAGCCGTGGACCGCAGGGCGATCGCGGCGCGCAACCTGGTGCTGGTGACCTCGCCTGCAGATCTGGCGGCGGAGAAGGATGCCGTGACCTCCGCGCACACCGACGTCAACACCTCGCTGGCCGAACTCCAGGCCAAGATGGCTTTGAAGGATGTTGCGGCCGATGCACGCGATCTGGTTGCCAAGATTGTGGGCGTGGAGCAGCGCTATGGACCGGTTGCGACCGATATCGTGGCCCTGGCTCTGCAAAACCAGAAGGAGGCGGCGATCCGCAAGATGAACGAAGAGTGCCGGCCCTTGCTGGCGCAGCTGATCGAGGCCACCCGCCAGTACAGTGAACTGACCCGCATCCGTTCACAGCAGATGATCGAGGAGGCCGCGCAGGCCTACGCGCACCGCAGAAACATGCTGATCGCCGCCAGCGTCACGGCCTTTGTCCTGGCCGTGCTGATGGGGCAGCTGATAGCACGCGGCCTGACGCGCTCCCTGGGCGCAGAGCCGGCGCAACTGGGCGATGTCGCCCGGCAGATCGCCCAAGGCAATCTCAGCCCTGAACTGCTGCGCCACCAGGCCCCTGAAGGCAGCGTCCAGGCATCGCTCAATGCCATGCTCCAGAGCCTGGCCTCGGTCGTGCAGGACGTGCGCAGCAATGCCGACGGGGTGGCGGGCGGCAGCACGGAGATCGCCAACGGCAATGCCGACTTGAGCCAGCGCACGGAACAGCAGGCCAGCGCCTTGCAGGAAACTGCAGCGTCGATGGAGCAGCTGTCGACCACCGTCAGGCAAAACGCGGACAACGCCAGGCAGGTCAATCAACTCGCCCTGGGCGCAAGCCAGGTGGCCACCCAGGGCGGCGGCTCGGTGCAGGAGGTCGTCAATGCGATGCAGGACATCAGCGAAAGTTCGCGCCAGATCGGCGAAATCGTGGGCGTGATCGACGGCATCGCGTTCCAGACCAACATCCTGGCGCTCAATGCCGCAGTCGAGGCTGCGCGCGCAGGCGAGCAGGGCAAAGGCTTTGCCGTGGTGGCCGGTGAGGTGCGCAACCTGGCGCAGCGCAGCGCGCAGGCCGCCCGGGAAATCAAGCAGCTCATCGCCACCAGCACCACACGGGTCAAGCAGGGCACCGAGCTGGCCGACCAGGCTGGCGCCACCATGGCGCAGGTGCTGCAGTCCATCCAGCGCGTGACCGACCTCATGGGGGAGATCAGCAGTGCCAGCGATGAGCAAAGCGCGGGGGTGGCGCAGGTCGGCAAGGCCGTCAGCCAGATGGACCAGGTCACGCAGCAGAATGCGGCGCTGGTGGAGGAAAGCGCGGCAGCGGCGGCCAGCCTCAGAACGCAGGCACAGCAGCTGGTTCAGGCCGTGTCGATCTTCCAGCTGGGCGGCCAGGCGGCACAGCCTGCCTCGACACCGCCGCTGTCGCAGCCGACGGTGCAGGCGCGCAATCCGGCACCCGCGAAAGCGGCGCTCCCCGCCCGCCAGGCTGCCCGGCCCGTGCTGCGCTCCGTGAGCCCGGTGAGCCCTGCGCACAAGCAGGCGCAAGCGCAGGAGCAGGACGACTGGGTGTCGTTCTGATCAACGGCCCCTTGCGAGTGCCAGGGTGCGGGGCCGCCGCCATGCCGGGTCTGCCAGGAGCCGCAGGGCCCAAGTCCAGGGCCCGTGCAAGTTCTGATATTTTCAGCGCTGTTCCTGCGCAGGCAGCCCCCGGTTATCGATACTCCATGGCCATGATTGCAAACCTTATTCCGTTGAACCCCACGCACCTGGATGCCGCCATCGTCGATCTCGACGGCACCATGGTCAACACCCTGGGCGACTTCGCCGAAGCCCTCAACCGCATGCTGGCGGACCTGCAACTGCCGGCCATCGCCCCGCAGGCCATCGAGAACATGGTGGGCAAGGGCTCGGAGCACCTGATCCGATCGGTGCTGGCCCATGTGGGCGCGGCCGACGTGGACGCCGCCTATGACCAGGCCTGGACACGCTACGAACACCATTACCTGCAGCTCAACGGCCAGTTCGCCGATGTCTACCCGGGCGTGCTCGAAGGCCTGCAGGCATTGCGCGCACGCGGCCTGCGGCTGGCCTGCCTGACCAACAAGCCGCTGTCCTTCGCCCGGCCGCTGCTGGAGCAAAAAGGCCTGGCACCGCTGTTCGAACAGGTCTTCGGCGGCGATTCCTTCGAGCGCAAGAAGCCCGACCCGCTGCCCCTGCTCAAGACCTGCGAGGCCCTGGGCACCTCCCCCGCGCGCACGCTGATGCTGGGCGACTCCAGCAACGACGCCCAGGCCGCGCGCGCCGCGGGCTGCCCCGTGGTGCTGGTGAGCTACGGCTACAACCACGGCCAGCCCGTGCGCCAGGTCGATGCCGATGGCTTCGTCGATGCGCTGACCGAACTGGCCTGAGACGCGCAGCCTCCAAAATTGTTGGAAAAAGAATGGGATTTGGCGATGGTTAACGCACTTTGACGGTGCGATTTATGTTTTTGCTAGAGTCGTCTGCTTTGCCATCCTGGCCGCGATCCGGCCACAGACAAGGAGGAAGCACGCGACATGCACGGACTGCACCTGACCGCCGATCTCTACCAATGCCAGGGCGACGAGCGCCATATGCTCGACGCCGATGCCATCGCCGCCCTGTGCCGCGCACAGACCGCGCAGGCCGGCCTGACCCTGGTGGAGGACCGCTGGGTCAAGTTCCCTGACTACCAGGGGCAGCCCGGCGGCGTCACCGGCACCGTGCTGCTGGCCGAATCGCACCTGGCCATACACACCTGGCCCGAGACCGGCTGCGTCACCGTCGATGTCTACGTCTGCAATTTCTCCGCCGACAACTCGGGCAAGGCCCGCGCGCTGATGGAGGGCGTGATCGCCGCCTACGCGCCGGGCCGCGTGGTGCGCCAGCAGCTCATGCGCGGCGACATCGGCCCTGGCGCCCAGGACGAGGCGGCGGCCGATGAGGGCGACTGGGCGCTGGAGGCGCTCACGCCCCATGCGCGCTTTGGCTGGCGCGCCACGCGGCGCGAAACCGTGCAGACGCCCCATCAGGAACTGGAGCTGCTGCACACGCCGCAGTTCGGCAAGGTGCTGCGACTGGATGGGCGCTTCATGACCTCCGAACGCGAGGAATTCTTCTACCACGAGGCCCTGGTCCACCCCGCGGCCCTGGCCCACCCGGCGCCGCGCAAGGCGCTGATCCTGGGCGGCGGCGATGGCGGCGCGGCCGAGGAACTGCTCAAGCACCCGTCCATGGAGCAGGTGGTGGTGGCCGAGCTGGACGAGGCCGTGGTCCAGGCCGCGCGCACGCACCTGCAGCAGGTGCACCGGGGCGTGTTCGATGACCCGCGCCTGCAGCTACGCATAGGCGACGGCATGGCCATGGTGGAGCACACCGAAGAGCGTTTCGACCTCGCGCTCATGGACCTCACCGACCCCGACACGCCTGCCAGCGCGCTGTACTCCGACCAGGCCCTGGCGCGCATGAAGCGCGTGCTGGCGCCGGGCGGCGCCCTGGTGCTGCACCTGGGCAGCCCCGTCTTCCATGGCGGGCAGGTGGCGCGGCTGGTGGCCAGCCTGCGCGAGCGCTTTGCCATCGTGCGCTGCTACGGCCTCTACATCCCCCTGTACGGCGCCTACTGGGGCCTGGCCGTGGCCTCCGACACGCTGGATGCGGCGGCGCTGCCCCCCGCCCAGCTGCGCCAGCGCCTGGCCGAGCGCCGCCTGCCCGACCTGCGCTACTACAACGCCGAAGTGCACCCCGCACTGTTCGCGCTGCCCAACTATTACCGCGACCTGGTGCAGCCCGCGCCCCTGGCGGCGCTGCCCCCGCGCGCGGTCCGCGTCGCCTGAGCCCAGCCCGTTCTGGCAACGGGCCGCGCCCGGCCCGCCCTGGCCGGGCTGCGGTGCCAACTGCGCGCCCGGCAGGGCAAATTTGACACAGTGCTGCAATCTGGTGGCAAGTCTGCTGTAATGAAAAACGGCGGGAAGGCCCGTGCGCCCGCCATTTTTCCGGCTTCCTGGTAAGTATTTCCGGGATATTGCGTGCTTGCAAAAACCATATCAACAGATAAAGCGCCAGACGCCCTGTATCAAAATGACTGCTTCCCTTTCAAAAACAAGAATATCCGCGTCCAAATACCATGATGATTCCTTGCTGCGGCTTTGGAATTGGGCTTTGTTGGCAGGGCTGGTATTGAGCTTTCCCCTGAGCTTTGTATTGCCGCAAAGCCTGAGCTGGGAAAATGGATTCCTGGAGAATATCCAGGCCGTGACCCTGCTGCTGGGCATGGTGGCGGCCCTGGTTGCGGCGCGGCGGCAAAAAGGCTCCTTTGCAGCGCCACTGTGGTGGATCGCCTCCCTGTTCTGGCTGGCCTTTCTGGGGCGTGAACTGGCCTGGGGCGCAGCTTTCCTGCCCAGCCTGGAGGCTGGCAAGTGGGGGCCGGTGATCAGCTCCCAGGTGCTGTGGTACCGGCCCGCCGTCAAATGGGTGGTGGGCGCCATGCTGCTGCTGTGCTGCTATTGGTTTGTGCGCCACGGTGTCTGGAACAAGGTCATCAAGCGCCTGGTGCGCGAGAAGGCGCTGCCGATATTCAGCCTGGCGATATTTGTCGCGGCCATGGTGATCTCCACCAATGCGGAAGGTCATGGCTTCATTGTCCTGCAGCAATGGTTTGATTATCAGGTGATTGTGCTGGAGGAGCTGGTGGAGACCTTTGGCTATATGGCACTGTGGCTGGCACAGTGGGCGCTGGTCAGGTATGTTGCTGGCTGGCAGGAAGATATTTGAGCCAATATTGATCAAACCGGCCGCCTGCATATTCCCGGTGTAATGGGGCAGATTCAGGGGCCGGTAAGTCGCCAGTAAGACGCAATCGGGGAGCATGGCCGTTTTCCCCGCAGGTTTGCCGCTCTCGCGGCGGACCGACGGAGCCTGAAACGACAGAACGTGCCATCGCAATGCAAGCCTCCATCTACCAGGACGTGATAGGTATCCAGGCGGCGGGCCAGGCGTATTCCCTGGGTTCGCGCTTCCAAGAATGCAGCCAGCACCGTGCCGTGCGGCTGGAGACGATCTTCGAGCTGCTCATCCTCAAGTTCCGTGAGGACCTGCTGCAGGCGCTGGCCGAGGAGCCGCCAGGCCCCGCACGCCACCTGCGCGCCTACGTGCGCTGCGTCTGCGAGCATGCCCTGTCCCGCCAGCGCGGCCAGAAGACGGCCGCACAGTTGCTGACCCGCGCAAGATTCCAGAACATATGGTTTGATTTCGTGGACGCGGCCTGCGCCGACGATCTGGTGTCCGAGGACATTGCCCTGCAATGCCGCGCCATGGTCGAGGACCTGTGGGTCATCCATGTGCTGGTCGAGCCCATGGCGCCGCAGCGCATCACCGGGATCAGGGAGCATTTGCTGTCCCTGTGCGGCAACGACGGAAACCATGAATCGCATCGCATTAATTGAGGACCATGCCAGGCTGGCCACGCTGGTCAGCCGCTCGCTGGCCAACTCCGGCATAGAGACCGACGTCTTCCACCAGATCTCCACGGCCTGGCTGGCCCTGCAGGACATCGACTACGGCGTCATCGTCATCGACCGCGGCCTGCCCGATGGCGACGGCCTGCAACTGGTGCAGCGCCTGCGCGCCGCAGGCCGCTCCACGCCCTGCCTGATGCTCACGGCCCGCGACGCGCTCAGCGACCGCGTGGGCGGCCTGGAAGCCGGTGCCGACGACTACCTGACCAAGCCCTTTCCCATGGAAGAGCTGATTGCCCGCGTGCGCGCCCTGCTGCGCCGCCCGGCCCTGGTGCAGGAGCTGGCGCCGCAGCTGGGCGACATCAGCATCAGCCCGCAGCAGGCCTGCATGCACTGCGCGGGCTCGGCCATCGCGCTGCCGCCGGCGGAGCTGCAGATCATGCTCAGCCTGGTGCGCAAGGCCGGCGCCACGGTGCGCCGCTCCACGCTGGAGGCGGCGGCCTGGGGCATGAGCAGCGTGGTCACGCCCAACGCCCTCGATGTGGCCCTGCACCGGCTGCGCCGCAAGCTGGCCGCGGCCGGCTCGTGCATGGAAATCATCAACATCCGGGGTCAGGGCTATGCGCTTCGCGAACCTTTGCTGGCCCGGTAGCCTGCGCTCGCGGCTGCTGGCCGTCTATGGGTTGAGCATGGTGTTCAGCGCGCTGCTGGTCGGCGCGCTGGTGATCCTCGTCGCCAAGCCCTTCGACAGCTATGCGCTGCAGCGCGGCATGGGGCATGCGGCCGAAAAGCTGGCCGAGTGGGTGAGCTTCGACGCCAAGGGCGTGCCCCAGGGGTTCAGCGAGCGTGAACTCAAGGCCTGGATGCTGACCAGCCTGGGCGAGGAAATGCAGCTGCGCATCACCGACGCCCGCGGCCGCGTGGTCTTCGCCCCCAACGGCGAAATGCAGCCGCTGACGCAGACCGGCCGGGGCTTCGACCCCGAGCTCAAGGCCTTTGCCTACGAGCGCGGCGGCGTGGTCATGCGCGCGGGCACGGCCACGCTGGTCCACGACGGCACGACGTGGCACGTGCAGATAGCCGTCAGCGACCGCATGGTGGACTGGCTGCGCGAATCGGTGGGCCTGCCCGCGCTGTGGCGCGGCATGGTGGCCATCGGCGTGGTCTTCCTGGTCGTGTTCCTGTTCTCCACGCACCGCACGCTGCAGCGCATGCTCAGGCCGCTGGGCGTGGCCGCGCAGGATGCCCAGCGCATCACCCCGCAGACGCTGGGCACGCGCCTGCAGCCCAAGGACCTGCCGCGCGAGTTCGCGCCCCTGGTCGAGGCCTTCAACCACGTGCTGGACCGGCTGCAGGCCGGCTTCAGGAACCAGCAGGAATTCCTGTCCATGGCCGCGCATGAGCTCAAGACGCCGCTGGCCCTGATGCGCGTGCAGATCGAGCTGGAGCCCGAGGACCGGCGCAGCCCCGAGCTGCTCAAGGACGTGGACCACATGGCGCGCCAGGTCCAGCAGCTGCTGCACCTGGCCGAGGTCTGCGAGCACCAGCGCTACCGCATGGAAGACATTGCGCCGGCCGACATCATTGGCGAGGTCTGCGACTTCATGGCCCGCGCCTCCGAAAAATGCGGCGTGCACATCCACTGCGAAGTCAAGGACGGCTCGCCTGCCTGGCGTGCCGACCGGGGCGCGCTCTTCGTGCTGCTCAAGAACCTGATCGAGAACGCCGTGCAGCACAGCCCGCAGGGCGCCACCGTCACCGTGAAGGCCTGCGGCCTGGGCTTTTCGGTGCTGGACCAGGGCCGTGGCGTGCCGCCCGAGGACCTGCCGCGCATCTTCGAGCGCTTTTGGCGCAGCAGCGAGCGGCGCGACCTGGGTGCGGGCCTGGGCCTGCCCATCTGCCTGGAGATTGCGCGCGCCCACGGCTGGACGCTCACGGCCCTGCCCGGTGCCACGGGGCTGGAGATCCAGGCGCGCTTTGCCGGGCCGGTTCAGGAGCCCGCGCAGCCGTTCAACCGCCCAGCAATGCCTTCTTGAGCTGATCGTCGGCCGGGTGCGGGCCCAGCCAGATGCCCAGCAGCGCCTGGAAGAACTCGGGCTCCTGGAAGGGCGCGCCCTGGGCCTGGCCCTTGACGAAGACCTGGGCACCCTGGCCCGGCACCCAGTCCACCGAGAAGTTCTCGCCCGGCAGCAGCTTCTTGTGCTGCGTGAAGATGTCGCTCATGCGCAGCACGCCAGGCACCAGGCGCGAGAAGCGGGCGCGCTCCATGTTGTCCTCGATGCCGCGCGCGAACAGCTTGCCCAGCTCGGCCGAATCGATCTCGCGCAGCATGGTCACGCTCACGCGCTTGGGGCCGGGCAGGGCCGCGATCTCCTGCAGGCTGGCGGCCGGCTTTTCCAGGTACAGGCCCGCCGTGTAGACCTTGAAGATGGCCTTGTAGCGAATGCCCGCGCCATTGAGCTGCAGCGTCTGGCCGCCCACCCCCGCCTGGGCGGGATAGGCCACGCCCGCGACGGTGCGTGCAGGCTCCTGGGCAGTGGCGGCCAGCGGCATCGCCAGCGCCATGGCCAGGGCGGCTGTCTTCATCCAGCGGGGCAAGGCGGTCATGGTGTCTCCTGCGCGGGGGCTGTGGCCCGGTTGCGGTTTGTTACGTCCGGGCGACATGTTGTGGGGATCGGGTGGGGGTGGCAACAGGGTTTTCGCGGGCCGATGGAGGGTGGCTATCATCCTGCTCGGTCCGCTTTCTTGTCGTGGGTGTATGCCCACGTTCCTGCGGTTATGGACGGGATGGGGCTACCCGCGAGGGCGTCCGCACGGCTTTGCACGTGTTCTTAACATCCCGTCCACCTTGTCTGTGCGTTGCACCGCTGGCTCTCTTTGCAAGCCCCTGTCGGGGCGTTTCTTTTCGAGGCCGGGTTTCGGCCCGGCGGCCGACTCACTTTCTTGTCTCGCTACAAGAAAGTGAGCAAAGAAAAGCGCCCGGATGTCCGCGACCCCTTCGCTTCGCTGCGGGGCAACCTGCGCCGTGGCGGTTGCGGGGTTCGCCGTGAAACTCACTTCGCGCTGCGCGCTACGTTCAAACAATCACGGCGAGTCAGATGACGAAGCAGTCCTGTCCTTCGGCAGGACTGCAACCCCGCAACCACCACGGCGCAGGCGCTGACATACGGGGAGTTTGCCCGGGCCTTCGCTGCGCTCGGCCTGGGGCTTCGGGGCGCTTGCCGTCTTGAAAGCCTCTATCATTGCGGCGGCCCCCTGTTCAGGGGCTGGTGCGTAAGAACACTTGACTGTTGAGCGGTGCGGCCTCGCCGTTAAGGAGGCCTTGTCACGTCTGAATTGTCGGATCGTGGGTGCATGCCCACGTCCCTGCGGTTACGGGCGGGATGGGGCTACCCGCAAGGGCGTCCGCACGGCTCAGCACGTGTTCTTAACATCCCGTCCACCTGTTTGTGCGTAAGAACACAGACGGGTGGTTCCCGTCTCGCTGAGGAGTAAATCATGTACGTCATGTACGGCACTTCTTTTTCTGCCTTCCCCTCCACCCATCAAGCGCCCCACGCTGGCGCGTCTGCCGTGGGAAGGGTTGCGCCATGAGTACCGCTTCCCCAACCCTGACCCAGCCCACGCCGCAGCAGTTGAGCCATGCCGTGACCGAGATCGGCCGGCTGACGCTGCAAGGCAGCAGCGAGGTGTACTCGCTGGGCCAGCTGGCGCTGGCCTGGCTGGAGCGGCCCGAGGGCCATCGCAATCTGGAGGTGGTGGCCAATGCGCTGCAGGCCATTTGCGGGTCTGCGCAGCGGATGGAGGAGCTGGTGGAGGACGAGGTGAGCTACGTGCATTGCCTGCAGGAGGATCCGGCGTATCTGCGGCGGATGGCTGCGGCTTCGGCGGCGTTTGAGCGCTGATTCTCTTTGCAAGCCCTGTCGGGCCTTCGCTTCGCTTGGCCTGGGGCTTCAGCTCAGGACGTTCTTCAGCAGCGTCTTTTCCTGCTCCGTGAGGGCGGCGATGCATTCGTCGCCCAGGGCCTGCAGCAGCCGGGTGCTGTCGGCATTGGCGATGTCCAGGCCCAGGCGTTTTTGCTGGGCTGCGGGCTGCGTGAAGTTCAGGCGCAGGTAGCTGCTGGTGCCCAGTTCCTGGCGGGCCGCCTTGACGGCCTGGACCTCCTGGGCGGCCATGACCAGGTCCAGCAGGGGCTTGACCAGGGTCAGCCCGCGCCGGGGCATGGCCACGGGGTCCTGGCCCTGCTGGGGGTTGGCGGTGCCTATGCTGATCATCACGATGTCGGCGGCCGGCCCCCACAGCTGGCGGGCGGCCTGCAGGGCCAGCAGGTCGGGCGCGTTGGCGGCGAGTCCGCCGTCCACGAAGATATGGCCTGCTGCGGCGTGCGCGGGAAAGTAGGTGGGGGCGGCCGATGAGGCCAGCATGGCGTCCATCAGCGTCAGGCCCAGCCGGTCCCTGTCGGGCAGGGCGCCGCTGGCCAGCAGGTGCAGCTGCGATGAATTCCAGTTCACGGCGGGCAGCAGTAGCGGCACCTGCAGTTGCCCCAGGGCGGACTGCTCCGCTTGCGGCATGGCCTCCTTGATCGCTGCGCGCAGCGGGGCGCTGTCATAGAGCGCCTTGCCCATGGCCTGGCGCAGGCCGGGCAGCCATTTGGAGGGAAAGATGGCGGGGCCGTGGTCCAGCAGCAGTTGCTTGATGCGCGCGGGCTGGCAGCCGCTGGCCAGGGCGGTGGCGATGATGGCGCCGATGGAGGTGCCGGCGAACAGGTCCACTTTCTCCAGCAGGTCGCCGTTGCCGAATTCGCGGTGGATGCGCTCCAGCACATGGGCGCTGAAGAGGCCGCGATAGCCGCCGCCCGACAGGCTCAGGACGACCCGGCGCCGGCGCAGGCCCTGGCGCACCGCGCTGGACAGGGGCGGTACGTCGAAGTCCATCACAGCGCGTGCACGGCAACGCCCCGGGCGGCGGCCTGCGTCAGGTAGAGGTTGGCGGGTTCGGTGTAGCAGACCTTGAGCAGGTCGGCCGTGGCGATGAGCAGCCGCAGGTCCTGCGCCAGGGGCGCCGTGCCCTGCGGGCCCTGGCTGTCCAGCGGCGCGAAGTTGCGCCATTCGATGAAGCGCTCCAGCACCTTGTTGTCCACGCTGGTCAGCATGGAGGCGCCTTCGGCCCGCAGGTTGGCATACAGCGCGTCGAGCAGGGAGAACCATTCGTTGCGGTCACGCAGGTCGTGGAATGCCTCGGCCACGGCCGCCTTGGCGATGGCCATGGACAGGTCGCTGACGATGCAGTCCAGCGGCCGGATGGTGGAGAACCACTGCAGGGTCGCGGGCTCCTGGTTCGCCATCCACAGCAGGCAGCGGGGGCCCAGCAGGTAGCGGCTCATGGCGTGCGCCGGGCGGGTACGTCGATATCGCCGCGCGCCCCGGACATCTGCGCAGCGGACAGATCCACGGCCTGGCGCGGCAGCGGCAGGGACCGGCAGATGTCGGCCACCGTGCGGGGGGCGCGTTCGTTGGCGGACAGGGCCACCATGTGCTCCTCGCTGACGATCACGTAGCGCTTGCGGCCCTGGGAGATGAGGGCCACCCCGTCGTGATCGGCCTGTTTGAGCACCGCGCCGTACTGCGCCTTGAAGACCGAGATCGGCATGGGCGTGGTGTTGCGCGGCATGGCCGAGCCGACCTGGTGGCTCAGGTCCCGCAGGGCGCGGTTCAGCGGGTCGCGTTCGCCCTCGGGCAAGGCAGCGTCGGTGCGGGCGGAGAAATGGGACGGCATGGTCGACCTTTCTGGTCAGGTTGTGCTGCCATTGTTGGTCAGGCTGACCAGGGTGTCAATTGTGGCCATGGCAGGCCCCTGCGGCGCCCCCGCAAGGCGCCGGCCCGCACTTGTACCCCGCCGCGTCTGCGCTACACTTGCCCGCTATGTTCATTCATCGCATGTTCATTGCAGGTTGTGGAGACCGGGGAGCCTGGCCCTGGCGCAAGCCTGTCCAACTGAACAGCTGAAGCACCCGGGGCGCGACCCGGCGTGCACCCGAGGCCCTACGGGCCAATCGAATGAATCGGCGCAATCCATACGCAGCCCGCACCCACACCAGGTCTGCCAGCGCCACGCAATCCGGAGCCTTCCCCCGTGATCACCGAACTCGAATTCAAGAGCCTTGCTGCGCAGGGCTACAACCGCATCCCTCTGATGGTCGAGGCGTTTGCGGACCTCGAAACCCCCCTGTCCCTCTACCTCAAGCTGGCCCATGCGGGCGGTGACGGCAAGCACAGCTTTTTGCTGGAGTCCGTGGTGGGCGGCGAGCGCTTCGGGCGCTACAGCTTCATCGGCCTGCCTGCACGCACGCTGCTGCGCGCCAGCGGCTTCGGCGATGCGGCATGCACCGAGGTGGTGACCGATGGCCAGGTGGTGGAGACGGCCAAGGGCAATCCGCTGGATTTCATCGCTGCCTACCAAAAGCGCTTCAAGGTGGCGCTGCGCCCGGGGCTGCCGCGTTTTTGCGGCGGGCTGGCCGGCTACTTCGGCTACGACGCCGTGCGCTATATCGAGAAGAAGCTGGAAGATTCCTGCCCGCCCGATACGCTCAACTGCCCCGACATCCTGCTGCTGCAGTGCGAGGAGGTGGCGGTGATCGACAACCTGTCGGGCAAGCTGTACCTGATCGTCTATGCCAACCCCGGCGAGAGCGAGGCCTATACGCGCGCCAAGAAGCGGCTGCGGCAGTTGAAGGATTTGCTGCGCTACTCGGTCAGCGCGCCGCAGATCAAGGCCGGCGAGAGCCACCCGGCCCAGCGCAGCTTTGCCAAGGAAGACTACCTGGCGGCCGTGGAGAAGGCCAAGGAGCTGATCGCCGCGGGCGACTTCATGCAGGTGCAGGTGGGCCAGCGCATCCACAAGCGCTTCACGGCCAGCCCCTTGAGCCTGTACCGCGCGCTGCGTTCGCTCAATCCCAGCCCCTACATGTACTACTACCACCTGGGCGATTTCCATGTGGTGGGCGCCAGCCCCGAGATCCTGGTGCGCCAGGAGAACACGGACGAGGGCCAGAAGGTCACCATCCGCCCGCTGGCCGGCACGCGCCCGCGCGGCGCCACGCCCGAGGCCGACAAGGCCACCGAAAAGGAGCTGGTGGCCGACCCCAAGGAACGCGCCGAGCACGTGATGCTGATCGACCTGGCGCGCAACGACATCGGCCGCATCGCCAAGACGGGCAGCGTGAAGGTGACCGAGGCCTTTGCCGTGGAGCGCTACAGCCACGTGATGCACATCGTCAGCAACGTGGAGGGCATTCTGCGCGACGGCATGGACAACATGGATGTGTTCAAGGCCACCTTCCCGGCCGGCACGCTGACGGGCGCGCCCAAGGTGCATGCCATGGAGATCATCGACCAGCTGGAGCCGACCAAGCGCGGCATCTACGGCGGCGCCTGCGGCTACCTGAGCTTTGCGGGCGACATGGACCTGGCCATTGCCATCCGCACGGGCGTGATCAAGGACGGCACGCTCTACGTGCAGGCCGCCGCCGGCGTGGTGGCCGATTCCGTGCCCGAGATGGAATGGAAAGAGACCGAGCACAAGGCGCGCGCACTGATGCGCGCGGCCGAGCTGGTGGAGGAAGGACTGGAATGAGCACGGACCGCGCCAAGCAGGCCATCGACCTGGTGCAGCACTGCACCGACATGCTGGATGTGCGCCGCAATGTGGATGCGCTGGACGATGTGCTGGTGCCGCTGCTGGTCACGCGCATGGGCTACATGCAGCAGGCCGCGCGCATCAAGGCCGATGCGGCCCAGGTGCGCGACGAGGGCCGCATCGAGGCCATCGTGCGCCGCGTGCGCGAGCGCACGGCCGCCGAGGGCGGCCAGCCCGACATGATGGAGGCGGTGTACCGCCACCTCATGGAGGAATGCATTGCCTACGAGCACCGCGAGTTCGCGCGGCTGCGCGAAGGCGGTGCGCAGGACGATCGTTCCTAGGGCCTGTTCACACTCATGCGGGGATCGCGTTGCCCGGCAGCCAGCGCAGCGCATGGCGCGCCGCCACCCATTCCTCGTTGGTGGGCTCCACGCCCACGGTGACGGCGCTGCCGGTGGCCGAGATCACGGCCGCATCGCGCGCATTGGCCTCGGCGTCCAGCCGCAGGCCCAGAAAGCCCAGGCCCTCGCACACGCGCCGCCGTATCTCGGCGCTGTGCTCGCCCACGCCTGCGGTGAACACCAGCAGGTCCAGGCCGCCCAGCACGGCGACCAGGGCGCCGATCTCGCGCACGATGCGCCGCACGTACAGGGCCAGCGCATCGCGGGCGCGCTCGGCCTGGGCATCGATGCCTGACTCCAGCGGCAGCAGCACGCGCGGCTCGGACGAGGTGCCCGAGACGCCCAGCAGGCCGGACTCGTGGTACAGGATGCGGCCCACTTCCTGCAGGCTGAGCTTTTCGATTTCCATCAGGTAGATCACGGCGCCGGGGTCCAGCGCGCCGGTGCGCGTGCCCATCATCAGGCCGTCCAGCGCAGAGAAGCCCATGGTCGTGGCCACGCTTTGCAGGCCCTGCATGGCGCACAGGCTGGCGCCGCTGCCCAGGTGGGCCACCAGGGTGCGCCCGCGCGCCAGGTCGCCATGGCGCTCGGGCAGGGCGGTGGCCATGTATTCGTAGGACAGGCCGTGGAAGCCGTAGCGGCGCAGCCCGCGTTCCCAGGCCGCATGCGGCAGGGGCAGCAGTTGCTCGACCTTGGGCAGCGTGTGGTGGAAGGCGGTGTCGAAGCAGGCCACCTGCACCAGTTCGGGCCGCTCGCGCAGCAGGATGTCCATGGCCTCCAGTGCAAAGGGCTGGTGCAGCGGCGCCAGCGGGATGAAGGCCTTGAGGTCGGCCAGCACGCCGGCATCGACGCGCACGGGCTCGAAGTAGCGGCTGCCGCCGTGCACCACGCGGTGGGCGATGGCGGCCACGCGGGCGCCGTCCAGCTGCGCCAGGCGCGCGGTGATGCGCTCGCGGATCAGCTGCAGCGCGGCGCGGTAGGGGTGGGCTGTGTCCAGGGTGATGGCAAAGGGCGGCACGCCGCTCTCGCCGAAGTCGGGCGCGGGCCCGCCTATGCCCTGGACCTTGCCGTTCCACAGCGGCTTGCGCGGCAGCGGGCGCTGTGCACCGTCGAAGACGGCGAACTTGATGCTGGACGAGCCGCAGTTGAGCACCACGACCAGTTCGCGGGCGGGGGAGGATGCGGTGTGGGCAGGGATCATGGCGGCGAGTTCCGGTAGCGGTGGGCCAGCAGCAGGGCGATGGCGCAGGAGGCGATGCGCGAGGCGCGGCTGTCGGCGCGGCTGGTCAGGATCACGGGCACCTTGGCGCCCATGACGATGCCGGCGCTGGCCGCCTCGCCCATGTACATGAGCTGCTTGGCCAGCATGTTGCCGCTTTCCAGGTCGGGCACGACCAGGATGTCGGCCTGGCCCGCCACGGGCGAATCGATGCCCTTGGTGCGCGCGGCGGCCATGGACACGGCGTTGTCGAAGGCCAGCGGCCCGTCGAGCACGCCGCCCGCGATCTGGCCCCGGTCGGCCATCTTGCACAGCGCGGCGGCGTCCAGCGTGGCCGGCATGTGCGGGCTCACGGTCTCCACGGCGGCCAGGATGGCGACCTTGGGCTCGGGCACGCCGATGGCATGGGCCAGGGCGATGGCGTTGCGCACGATGTCGGCCTTTTGCTGCAGGTCGGGTGCGAGGTTGATGGCCGCGTCGGTGACGATGAAGGGGCGCGGGTAGTGCGGCGTCTGCAGCACGAAGCAGTGGCTGACGCGGCGCTTGGTGCGCAGGCCGGCGGCGGCGGCCACGACCTCGGCCATGAGTTCGTCCGTGTGCAGGCTGCCTTTCATGATGGCCTCGACCTCGCCGCAGGCGGCCAGCTCGGCGCCACGCGTGGCGGCGGCGTGGCTGTGCGGCACGTCCTCGATGCGCAGGCCGCCCAGGTCCAGCCCGTGCTCGGCCGCCACGGCCTCCAGCCGCGCGCGCGGGGCCACCAGCACGGGGTCGATCAGGCCTTCGCGGCGCGCGTCCAGCGCGGCCGAGAGGCTGGTCTCGTCGCAGGGATGGACCACGGCCACGCGGATGGGCGGCAGGCCGGCCACATGGGCCAGCAGGCGCTGCAGGCCGTCGCGTCCACCGGCTTCCAGGCGGATCTCGGGCAGGCTGGTGCGCTGGCGCTCGATGTGGCGCGCAGGCGCATGCACGGTGGCCTGGCCCTCGATCACGGCGGCGCCATGCTGGTTGGTGCAGGCCACGGCCAGCGTGACCTGGCGCTGCTCGGCCTGCTTGGCCAACACCTCCACGCGCACGGTCAGCCGGTCGCCTGCGGCAAGCGGTGCCAGAAAGCGCAGCGTCTGGCCGACCAGGGTGGTGCCGGGGCCGGGCAGGCGCGTGCCCAGCACCGAGGCCAGCAGCATGCCGCCCCACATGCCGTGGGCGATCAGGGCCGTGTCGTCATCGTCGGCGCCGGCAACCGTGCCAGCACCGGCACCAGCGCCGTCGGCCACGGCCGCGCCCGACAGGGCGGCGAACAGGCGCAGGTCCTGGGTGCTCAGCGTGCGTTCCAGGCTGGCGCTGTCGCCCACGTCCAGCTCGTCGAAGCTGTGGTTGCGCAGCAGTGCCAGGTCTTCGGGCGGCAGGGCCGCATGGGAGGCAGGGGAGAGGTTCATCGCTTCTTTCGGGTACCTGTGTGCGCGCGGCTGGCCGGTGCGCGCGGGGTGGGCCTGGCGGCCGGGGCTTCGGGTGGGGCCGCTTCCTGGGGGGCCTCCCTGGCCTGCGCCACCTCCAGCGCCTGCACGAAATGCGCCATGGCCTGCAGCAGGCGCTGGTGCTCGGCATCGCTGAGGTTGCCGCCCTGGTTGGCCAGCTCGTCCACCGTGGTCATGCCCCAGCGGATGTCGGCGGCGGGCGAGGCAGCCAGCAACCGGGGGATGGCGGCCATGGCGGCGTCGGGCTCGCGCTGCATCAGCAGGGCCTGGCGGCGCACGATGCGGCGGAACTGCGCCATGTCGGGCGGCACGCCGCCCAGGTGGTCCTGCAGCAGCCGCCAGGCGTGGCGGAAGTGGCGCTCATCGGCCTCGCCGCGTGCGCGCAGCACGTGGAACAGGGCGCGGATGACGGCCTCGTACAGCCCGCCCTGGGCCACGCTTTCGTGCAGCCGCGCCAGCTCCTGGCGCATGTACTGGCAGTGCTCGGGCGATTCGCCGGGGTGCGGGCGCGGCGGGCCGTCGTCCTGGCGGCTCTGGCCGGCCAGGGCCTGGACCAGGGGCGAGCCATAGATGGCGTGGAACAGCCGCGCCTGCATGGCATCGCGCTGGTCGCGGTAGGTGTCGAGCAGATGCACCACGGCCTGCGACATGGCCTGCTGCGCCTTCAGGAAGGGGTTGTCGGGCTCGACGGGGTGGCGGTCCTCGCGCGCATGCTCGGCGGCCTGGGCCACGACGGGTGCCAGCGGGTGCGAGTCCGACCAGCATTCATAGCCCACGCGCAGCGGGTGCATGGCCTGCAGCCAGCGCGCAGACAGCGGCGTGGACAGTGCCTGCACCCAGGGCTGCACGGTGTTGCGGTACAGGGCCAGGTTGATTTCGGAGACGCGCGCGGCAGCGGCGAAATGGCGCTCGCTTTCGGGGTCGGGCCGGACGATGGAGCGCACCTCGGCCAGGTCGCTGCGGCGGATCTTCATCAGGTAGGCGTCGTCGGTCAGATCCTGTGCCGGCACACCGGCCGGGCGGTCGGCGATCTCGGCGCGGTAGATGCCGGCGGGCAGCAGGTCGATGATGTCGATGTGCGCCGCGAACTCGCGGTGCTCCTTGCGGCCCACGGCGCCCGAGACAAAGATGCCCAGATGGCCGATGCTGTCATGCGTGGCGAAGACGATGGTCTGGTCGTGGGCGGCGATGTCCTCGTCGTCGCGGTACAGGTCGGTGATCCAGCCCAGGGCCTGGCCCGGTGGCGTGATGTTGTCGCCATGCGAGCAGAACACCACGATGGGCGATCGGATGTTGCGCAGGTCGATGCGCACGCCGTCCGAGGTCGTCAGCTCGGCCGTGGCCAGCCGGTTGCCGATGAACAGGTTGTCCACGATGTACTGCATCTCGCGGCCTTCCAGGAAGACATAGCCGCCCCAGTACTTCTCGAAGCCCAGGTAGCGCGGCCCCTCGGTGTCCACGTCGGCATAGACCTGGTACTGCTTTTCCCACAGCGTGTTGGCCGGGTTGAGGTTCTCGAAGTTCTGCACCAGCCATGCGCCGTCGAAGCGGCCCGCGCCCAGGTCGCTGGTCAGCGCCGTCATCCAGCTGCCGCCCATGAGGCCGCCGCCGTAGCGCATGGGGTTGTCGCCGGCCCAGTACGACAGCGGCGCACCGGCCACGATGATGGGGCCGAACAGCTCGGGCCAGACGGCGGCCGTCATGAGGATCTGCCAGCCGGCCTGGCAGTTGCCGATGACGGCGGGCTTGCCCCGGCTCTCGGGGTGCAGCTCGGCGACCTTGCGCACGAATTGGGCCTCGGCGCGCATCACGTCCTCGACGGTCTGGCCGGGCACGGGGTCGGGCAGGAAGCCCACGAAGTAGCAGGGATGGCCTGCCTTGAGCGCGGCGCCGATCTCGCTGTCGGGCTTGAAGCCGCCGATGCCGGGGCCGTGGCCCGCGCGCGGATCGACGACGATGAAGGGGCGCTTGGCCGGGTCGATGACCGTGCCCTCCATGGGCGCGATGCGTGCCAGGCCGTAGTTGACGGGGCGCGGCAGGTCCAGGCCGGACATCACGATCTCGGCCTGGAAGCTCAGCACATTGGGCACTTCCTCGGCCAGGTGGGCGCGGTACTGGTTGCCGCGCTGGCGCCGGATGTCGGCATACAGCAGCGTGCGCTGCCAGGCATCGGTGGCGTACTGTGCAGCTGCCTGGGGCAGCTTCAGCGGATCGCCCCACAGTGCCCCCACGTCCACGGTGCCGTGGCTATCGAGGTGCTCGTTCATCTGGCCCACTCCTTTAACGGGCATGTCCTGCCCCCTGCTTGCAGATTGCGTGTGAATGGCCGCCAAACGGCCCCGCGCCTGCGGGACCGTGCGGCTTGTGTCAGCCCCTGGGCTCTTCAGCCGTGGGCGGCAGCGTCCCGGGCCGTTTCGGCGGCAGCCGCTGCAATGGGCTGCTGCGCCGCATGGTCGGGCGGGGTGACGGATGGGGTCACGGACTGGGCCATGGACTGCACGGCCGAGGTCCAGCGCGCCAGCAGGTCGCTCCAGGGCACGGCAGTGTCGGCCGCGCCCTGGGCGCCGCCGCTCAGCGTGGCTGCCACCTGCTGCTGCCAGTCGTGCACGGCCTGCTGCACGCCCTGGGCCAGGGTCATCTGGCTGGCCATGGCGGTCTGGGCCAGGGCCTGGGCATGGCCCATGCGCAGGTGGGCGTGGCGCCAGAAGGCCTGGGCGGGCAGGGTGGCCAGCTCCTGCCAGCTGCTGGTCTGCTGCACGCCCTCGATCTCGCTGCCGGTCTCGGCGATGCGCTCGGGGCCGTTGCGTGCGGCATGTTCCAGCCACTGTTGGCCACTTTCCTGCAGCAGCCGGCTCAGGTGCAGCTGCAGTTCAAGCTGGGCCTTGAGCAGATGGAGGGGAATGGTCTGTGCGCTCATATGGAACTCCTTGCTGGTTGACGTGGAAAGATGCCTTGGCGGCGGAACGAAACTCAGGCCATCTGGCCGATGGTCTTGCGAAAGCGGGCGAGCGTGAGGGCGAACAGCACGGAGCCGATGGCGGCCAGTGCGAGAAAGGGCTTCCAGACCACGTCCAGCCCCGCTCCGCGGTAGAGGATGGCCTGCGACAGCTCGACAAAGTGGGTGGTCGGCGCGGCCAGCATGATGGTCTGCACCAGCTGCGGCATGCTTTCGCGCGGCGTCATGGCGCCCGACAGCAGCTGCAGCGGCAGCAGCACGAGCACCAGCAGCATGCCGAACTGTGGCATGTTGTGCGCCAGCGTGGCAAGGAAGATCCCCAGCGACGTTGTGGCGAACAGGCACAGCGCGGCCCCTGCCAGGAACAGCGGCTGAGAGCCTTCGATGGGAACGCTCAGGGCGCCGCGCACCACGAGGTTGAGCGAGGCAAAGGCGGTGACCAGCACGACCAGTCCCATGGACCATATCTTGGCCAGCATGATCTCGGTCGGTGTCACCGGCATGACCAGCAGGTGCTCCACCGTGCCGTGCTCGCGCTCGCGGATCAGCGCCGCGCCCGTGAGGATGATGGACAGCATGGTCACGTTGTTGATGATCTGCATCAGCCCGCCGAACCAGACCTTGTCCAGCGCGGGATTGAAGCGCGCGCGCACCACCAGGTCCACGGGCAGGGCGGTGGCGCCCCGAAAGCGCCGCACGAACTCGCTGACCTCGGCCGAGACGATCTGCTGCACATAGCTGTTGCCCGTGAAGGCCTGGCTCATGCGCGTGGCGTCCACGTTCAGCTGCAGCTCGGGCGCGCGGCCCGCCAGCACGTCGCGCTGGAAGTTGGGCGGGATGTTGAGCACGAAGGTGTAGGTGCCCGAGTCCATGCCCGGGTCCATCTGCGTGCGGTCGATCATGGCCGGCGGCGCGAACTGCGGCGGATAGAAGGCGCCCGCGATGCGCTGCGACAGCGGCGAGCCCTCCTCGTCCACGATGGCGATGGGCGCGTTGTGCAGGCTCTCGGGCATGGCCGTGGCCGCCGTGTAGATGGAGACCGTGAACACATAGGCGATGAGCACCAGCAGCACGGGGTCGCGCCACAGGCTCCACAGCTCCTTGACGCCCAGCCGGTAGATGTTGGAGAAAAGGCGGGTGCGCATGTCAGCTCTCCTGCTTTCTGGTCAGCGCAATGGCCAGGCCCAGGATCGCCGGCACGGACAGCAGCAGCTGCCCGAACGAGCCGGCCAGCTCCCGAAAGCCCAGCGCCTTGCTGAACACGCCGCGGCTGATGGCGATCATGTGGCTGGCCGGATAGACCTCGCCGATGGCGCGGCCCACGCCCTCCAGCGAGGACACGGGGTCGACCAGGCCTGCGAACTGCGTGGTGGGGATCAGCGTGCCGATCAGCACCAGGAACATCGAGGCGATCTGGCTGCGCGTCAGCGTGGAGGCCAGCAGGCCGAAGCCCGTGGAGGCGCCGCTGAAGATCAGCGCCGCCAGGGCCAGCGTGGCAAAGCTGCCCGTCACGGGCACGCCGAACAGGGTGACGGCCATCAGGCACATCAGCAGGAAGTTCAGCATGGCCAGCACCACATAGGGCAGTTGCTTGCCCAGCAGGAATTCGGTGCGCGTGACCGGCGTGACGTAGAGGTTGGTGATGGAGCCGCTTTCCTTCTCGCGCACCACGGCCAGCGCCGTCAGCATGGCGGGCAAAAGCAGCAGCAGCAGGGGCATGACGGCCGGCACCATGGCCGGCAGGCTGCGCACGTCGGGGTTGTAGCGAAAGCGCGTCTGGATGTCGATGAGGCCGGCCGGCGCCACGCCCAGGCGCTCGCGCGCCTGCTCGGTCAGCCAGTGCTGGTGGATGCCCTGCAGGTAGCCGCGCACGGTCTCGGCGCGCGTGGGCATGGCGCCGTCGAACCAGGCGCCCACCTGCACGGAGCCGCCGCGCAGCACATCGCGCGCAAAGCCCGGGGGGATCTCGATGGCCAGGGTCAGCTCGCCGCTGCGCATGCGGCGGTCCAGTGCGTCGTAGTCGGTCAGCGGCGGCTGCTCGATGAAGTAGCGCGAGCCCGACAGGCTCATCGCATAGCTGCGGCTGATGGTGGTCTGGTCGCGGTCCAGCACGGCAAAGCGCAGGTCCTCCACGTCCAGGCTGATGCCGTAGCCCATCACGAACATCAGGATCAGCGAGCCCACCAGGGCCAGCGTGGCGCGCACCGGGTCGCGCTGCAGCTCCAGCGCTTCGCGCCAGACATAGCTGAGCATGCGCTGGGCGCTGAAATGGCGGCGGCGCGCAGCGTGCGTTTCCACGGCAGCGGGGGCGGCAGGCGCGGCCGGTTCCTCGGCGGCCGGGGCCTCGCCGCCACCGGCCTCGACCAGGTAGCCGATGAAGGCTTCCTCCAGCGTGGCCGCGCCGCGCTTGGCCACCAGGCGCGCGGGCGTGTCGCTGTCCAGCACCTTGCCCGCATGCATCATGGACATGCGGTCGCAGCGCTCGGCCTCGTTCATGAAGTGGGTGGAGATGAAGATGGTCACGCGGTCGCGCCGCGACAGCTCCACCAGCAGGCGCCAGAAGCCGTCGCGCGCCACGGGGTCCACGCCCGAGGTGGGCTCGTCCAGGATGAGCAGCTCGGGCTTGTGCACCATGGCCACGGCCAGCGACAGGCGCTGGCGCATGCCCAGCGGCAGGGCGGCCGGCAGGCTGTGCTGCGCGGCCTGCAGGTCAAAGCGCTGCAGCATCTCGGCCACGCGCGCGGGAATGTCCGCCTCTGGCACGCCGAACAGGCGCGCGTGCAGCACCAGGTTCTGGTGCACGGTCAGCTCGCCGTACAGCGAGAACGCCTGGGTCATGTAGCCCACGCGGCGGCGCGTGTCGATGTCGCGCGGGTCCACGGGCTGGCCGAACAGCCAGGCCTGGCCCTCGCTGGCCGGCAGCAGGCCGGTCAGCATCTTCATGGTGGTGCTCTTGCCGCAGCCGTTGGAGCCCAGGAAGCCGAAGATCTCGCCGCGGCGGATGCGGAAGGACACATGGTCCACGGCGACGAAGTCGCCAAATCGCATGGTCAGGTCCCTGGCCTCGATGGCGATGTCGTCCTCGCCGCCCTCGGGCAGGGGGGCGATGGTCACGGGCGCATGGCCGCGCTTTTTCTCTTCGGGCAGCAGGGCGATGAAGGCCTCTTCCAGCGAGCGGCTGTCCGTGCGCTGCAGCAGCTCGGCCGGCGTGCCCGTGGCCAGCACGCGGCCCTCGTCCATGGCCACCAGCCAGTCGAAGCGCTGGGCCTCGTCCATGTAGGCCGTGGCCACCAGCACGCTCATGCCGGGGCGCTGGCGGCGGATGCGCGCGATCAGGTCCCAGAACTGGGCGCGCGCCAGCGGGTCCACGCCCGTGGTGGGCTCGTCAAGAATGAGCAGGTCGGGGTCGTGGATCAGCGCGCAGCACAGGCCCAGCTTCTGCTTCATGCCGCCCGACAGCTTGCCGGCCGGCCGCTCCAGGAATTTGCGCAGGCCCGTGGCCTGGGTGAGATCGTCGATGCGCCGGCGCCGCTCGGCCGCGTCATGGCCGAACAGGCGCGCGAAGAACTGCAGGTTCTCCTCCACCGACAGCGTGGGATAGAGGTTGCGCCCCAGGCCCTGCGGCATGTAGGCCACGCGCGGGCAGACGGCCTCGCGGTGCCGGCGCTGGGCCATGTCGCCGCCCAGCACCTCGACGCTGCCTTCCTGGATCTTGCGCGCCCCGGAGATCAGCGCCATGAGGCTGGACTTGCCCACGCCGTCCGGCCCGATCAGGCCGACCATGCGGCCTTCGGGAATGTCCAGGTCGATGCCCGCCAGCGCCTCGACCTGGCCATAGCGCTGGTGCACGCCCTTCAGGCGCACGACCCAGCCGCTGGCGTGGGGCGTCGTGCTCTGGCTCATTGCGCGGGCTGGGCTGGCAGCTTGATGGCCAGGTTGGCGGGCCACTCATGGCTGGCATCGGTGCGCAGCCAGGCCATGCCGGGCACGCCGGTCTTGACCTGTTCCAGATGGCGGCGCAGCAGCTCCGGCGGGATCTGGGCGCGCACGCGGAACATCAGCTTCTGGCGCTCGCTGGCGGTCTCCACGGTCTTGGGCGTGAACTGGGCCTGGCTGGCGACGAAGGAGACGCGGGCCGGGATCACGTACTCGGGCGCGGCGTCCAGCACCAGGCGCACCTCGCTGCCCAGGGCGATGCGGCCGGCTGCAGTTTCCGGCACGAAGAAGGTCATGTAGACATCGGACAGGTCCAGCAGGTTGAGCACGCGCCCGCCTGCGCCCAGCACCTCGCCGGGCTGGGCCACGCGCAGCTGCACGCGGCCATCGCGCGGGGCCTTGAGCACGCCGTCGTCGATGTCGGCCTGCACGCGCGCCACCGTGGCCGTGGCCGCCTGCACCTGGGAGCGCACGCCGACCACCTGGGCCTCGGCTGCCTTCACGGCGGCCTGGGCGGCGGCGGCCTGGGCGCGCGTGGCGGCCAGCGCCGCCTCGCTGCCGCGCACGCGGGCGCGGTCGTCATCGAGCTCCTGCACCGAGGAGGCACCCTCGCGCGCCAGCGTTTCCGAGCGCTTGAAGCGGCGCTGCGCGGCGTCCACCTCGGTCTCGCGCTGCACGATCAGGGCCTGGGCGGCGGCCAGGTCGCTGCGGCGCAGGGTGACCTGGGCCTCGGCCGCGGCCACGCTGTGCTCGGCCTGCTGGCGCATGGCGTCGGCTTCCTGGCGCTGGGCGCGCAGGGTGTCGATCTGCATGCGCGCCACGGGCTGGCCGGCCTGCACGAAGTCGCCCTCGCGCACCAGGATTTCCTCCACGCGGCCGGGCAGCTTGGTGGAGATGTCGATCTCGGTGGCCTCGACCCGGCCATTGCTGCCGACGAAGCCCTCGCCCGGGCCCTTGGGCGTGAAGGTCTTCCAGGCCCACCAGGCCACGAGGGCCAGGACCGCCACGGCGGCGATCGGCACGATCTTGTTCTTCAGAGAGGTGTTCTTGTCCATGGGCGGGTCCGGATGCTTCAGGAATTCGGGGGATCGGCAGGCGTGGCCGGCACGGTGGCGGGCAGCGCGGCAGGTTCCGCGCCGCTGCCGCCGCCCAGGGCGGCATACAGGCCCACCTGGCTGGACAGCAGGGCGCGCCGCGCCTGCACCAGTTGCTGGCGTGCGGCCAGCAGGTCGCGCTGGGCGTCCAGCACCTCCAGGTAGGCGGCCGAGCCGTTGTCGTAGCGCAGCTGCGCCAGCCGCGCGCGCTCGGCCTGGGCCTGCACGGCGGTGCGCTGCACGGTGATCTGTTCGGACAGCCAGCGGCGCGCGGCCAGGCCATCGGCCACCTCGCGGAAGGCGGTCTGTATGGCTTTCTCGTACTGGGCCACGGCGATGTCGCTGCGGATCTCGCCCAGCTCCAGGTTGGCGCGGCGCCGGCCGCCGTCGAAGATGGGCAGGGACACCGTGGGCACGAAGGCCCAGGCGCGGCTGCCGCCGTCGAACAGGCCGTCGAGTTCGGCGCTGGCCGTGCCCCAGCGGGCGGTGAGCGCAATGCGCGGGAAGAAGGCGGCGCGCGCCGCGCCGATCTGGGCCCGGGCCGCGCGCAGCTGGTGCTCGGCCGCGGCAATGTCGGGCCGCGCCGTGAGCAGTTCCGAGGGCAGGCCCGGCCGCAGCTCGGCCAGCACCAGGGCGTCGTCAAAGGGTGCGGCGGCGGGCAGCGGGCCCGGGTGGGCGCCGACCAGCTGGGCCAGGGCATGCAGCTGCTGCGCGCGTGCCAGCTCCAGCTGGGCCAGCAGGGCCTGCGCCTGGGTCAGCAGGGTCTGGACCTGGGCCAGCTGAAGGCGCGAGCTGGCGCCCACGGCCTCGCGGCGCGTGAAGATGCGAAAGGATTCCTGGCGCGTGGCCAGCGTCTCGCGCGCAATGGCCACGCGCTCGTCCAGCTCGCGCAGGCCCAGGTAGCCGTCGGCCACCTGGGCGATCAGCGCGGTCTGCACCGCGTGGCGGCCCGCATCGCTGGCCAGCCAGGTCTGCAGGGCCGCGTCCTTGAGGCTGCGCACGCGGCCCCACAGGTCCAGCTCCCAGCTGCTGAAGCCGACCTCGGCGCGGTACTCGCCGCTGACCACGGAGCGGCCCGAGAGGTTGAGGTCGCCAGGCACGCGCGCCCGTGCGGCCTGGCCGCCCACGCCAATGGCCGGGAACAGCTCGGAGCGCTGGATCTGGAAGGCCGCGCGCGCCTCTTCGGCGCGCAGCGCGGCCACGCGCAGGTCGCGGTTGTGCTCCAGCGCGGTGGCGATGAGCTGGCGCAGCACGGGGTCGGTGAAGTAGTCGCGCCAGGGCAGGCCGGCGGCGGCGACACCCTGGGCGCCCGCCTGCAGATGGGCAGGCCAGGCCTCGGGCGTGGGCAGGGGCGGCGGCTCGTGCGGCGGTGCCAGGGAGGCACATCCTGCCAGGGCGGCGGCCAGTGCGGCTGCCAGCGCGGCGGCGGCGGTTCGGGGGAATGGGAGGGTCATCTGCAGTGCTGCGGGGCGCCGGTGCGGCAGCCGCTAGTTGAGGATGTGGTGGCCGCCATCGACATACAGCGTGCAGCCCGTGATGGCGCGCGCCCCGTCCGAGGCCAGGAAGGCGCACAGCGGCCCCACGTCGTCGGGCTGCAGTTCGCCGGCAATGGGCGAGCGGCGCACGCTGTCGGCCACGAGTTCATCGAACGCGGCAATGCCCGAGGCCGCGCGCGTGGCGATGGGCCCGGGCGAGACGGCATTGACGCGGATGCGCGAGGGGCCGAGCTCGGCCGCCAGGTAGCGCGTGGTGGACTCCAGCGCGGCCTTGACCGGGCCCATGATTCCGTAGTGCGGCATGACCTCGCTGGCGCCCAGGTAGCTCAGCGTCATGAGGCTGCCGCCGCTGGCGGCCATCAGCGGCTCGGCCAGGTGGGCCATGCGGATGAAGGAGTGGCAGGAGATGTCCATGGCCAGCGCAAAGCCCTCGCGGGAGCTGTCCACCACGCGGCCCTGCAGGTCCGCGCGCGGGGCGTAGGCCACGGCGTGCAGCACGAAGTCCAGCCGGCCCCAGCGCACGGCGGCGGCATCGAACAGCGCGCGCATCTGCTCGTCGTCGCCCACGTCCAGCGGCATGCGCAGCTCGGCACCGATCTCGTCGAGCAGGGGCTCCACATGCGCCCGGGCCTTGTCGTTCTGCCAGGTCGCGCCGATCTCGGCGCCCGCCGCATGCATGGCCCGGGCACAGGCCCAGGCAATGCTGTCGCGGTTGGCGATGCCGACGATCAGGCCTTTTTTGCCAGCCAATAGCGTCATCTCGAATGCTCCAGATCAGAAGGTCTGCCGGGAAACAGGCCGCCTTGGGGCGGCTTCGTCAGGAATCACGGGGCCATGGCGCGGCATTGCCGACATATGCGCCACGGCGAATGTTTGTATTTCCTGTGACTACGAAGCTTTTGATAGCTTGTTTTGATGCATGCAAATCAAAGGTTTGCATGCCAATATCGTCTCCTGGTCTTTTTCATTCTATCTATGTTGCACTGCAGCGACCGATTTTGGCGATGCCGTTTCGTTATATCGATGCAGTTCACTCCATAGTCTTGACTCAGGTCAAAGAGGGCTGCCTCACGGGGAGAATGCCGCTTGCCGCCGGTTGCTGTGCCCAGTAGAGCAATGGTGTCTTTTTGCGCCAACAGCCGAGCATTCCCTGTATTGGCCGGATTTCAATGAATACAAGGTATTCACACCATATTGGTGCATGGGAGGTAAAGAAAACCGGAAATCTGCCGATGGTCCGTGGACAGAGAAAATCCCCGGCCTGCAAAGGCCTGGGGCCGCCATTCAGTCAAGACAAGACCGAAGGAAGACGATCAATCCATGACCAGCATTTCATCCACCGGCGCCAGCTTTGCCGCCAGCGCAGCGGGCATGCGGCCCACGGTGTCCGTGAGGTCGTCAGCGACCACGGCAGCTGCTGCACCCGCCGACCCGGGCACGCAGGTCACGCTGGGCCAGTCCACAGGGTCCAGCGTCATCTATGCCAAACCGCAGCCCGTGGAACTGGGCCAGTTCAGGCTGACCCGGGCCTGGGCCTCGCAAGATAGGGACGACATCAGCACCCTGATGGCGCGCAACCTGGGCCTGGGCCCGTCGGCCAGCCTGGCCGACCGCTGGCGCGGCCTGGGCGGCGCCCTGCTGTCGCGCTTTGCGGCCACGCCGTCGGACTACCAGCAGACGGTGGCGGAGTACCAGGCGCCCACGGCGGCCGACTCCGTCGCAGGCAGCGCGGATGCGCAGGCCCTGGACAAGTCCGCACTGAGCGATGTGTCCGTGGGCGCTGCCACCGTGAGCCTGAAGATCCGCACGCAATCGGGCCAGACCGTGGAGCTGCGGATTGCCACGAACGACGGCAGCGAAGCGGGCAGCAGCAGCGGGCTGCGGGTCGAGGTCAAGAGTTCCGGCACCTTGAGCCAGGCCGAGAGCGCGGCCATTGCCCAGCTGGCCGACGGGCTGGACGAAGCGCTGGAAGGCCTGGGAAAGCCGGGCAAGCCCCAGCTGGAACTGGGCAAGCTGATGGACTTCGACCGCAGCGTGCTGTCCGGCCTGGACCTGGACATCAAGAACCCCAAGCCTTCGCAGCCCCTGTCCTCGTTCAGCCTGCATGTGGGCGCCGATGGCCGATCGGTGGCGATGAAGGGCGCGGCGGGCGAGCTGGCCGTCAACCTGGAGTCCGATGCCCCCGTGGGCGCCAGCGCTTCGCAGCGCCAGTCCGCGCTGGACCAGCATCTGAAGCGCTTCGATGTGGCCGCGCAGCGCGGGCGCGCGGACGCGAACCTGGTGGACCTGTTCAAGAGCGCCTTCACCCAACTGCACAGCGCGCAGCCCCCTGCGGCGCCGGCCCGGCTGGCTGCGCTGTCCGGGCTGGAGCGGGCCGTGCAGGCCACGCAAAGCGGCCTGGCCGATTTCCAGGCCAGCTTCAGCGGCGACTACGAAAAGACCAATGAGTTCGGCGCCGTGACCGAGGACGGCCGGGCCGCCTACCAGGTCGGCCAGAAGACCACCCGGCAGTCCAGGGGCTCGGCGGGCGAGTCCATCGCCCAGGTGGTGACCGAGTCCCTGAACGCCGAGTCCAAAAAGGCGCGCAACCGCAGCATGCTGGATTTGCAGTCGGGCAACTATGACCTGACCAAGGTGCAGGACAGCCGCACCATCACCACGCTGATCGAGACAGCCGGCAAGCAGGTCACCGGCGCGCTGCGCAAGACGCAAGAGCGCCAGATGCAGACGTGGGACCAGCTGGTGGAGCACCGCACCCAGCAGCACCGCGAAACGCCCGGCGGGCGCAGCTTCACTGAGCAACTCGCGTTGAGGTAGTCGCGCTGAGATAGTCGCGTTGAGGTAGTCGCGGCGCGGGCCGGGCCGCGTGTCGTCGTTGTGTCACAAAACTTCCGTATAAGAAGTTTTTTTGAACAGAACATGACAACGGCCCGCGCGTTCATGACCGAATTTCATCTTGCCGTCATCCAGGGCGGAGCCACTCAATGAACGCCCGCCGTGCTTTGGCGGCGGGGCTGGCGGCGCTGCTGCTGGCGGCCGTGGGCGGCGGCGTCTGGTACTCGCGCACGGCCCTGGTGCAGGACCGCCAGGCGCAGCGGGCGCAGCAGCAGGCCGTGACGGCGCGCGGCCTGATCGGCTCCGAGAAGGAAGCCTTCTTCCAGGACGAGCGCGTGCGCGACGTGCTGGCGCGCCACGGCGTGACGGTGACGGTGCAAAAGGCCGGCTCGCGCAGCATTGCCAACAGCTACGACCCCAAGCAGTACGACTTCGGCTTTCCCTCGGGGGCGCCGGCTGCGGCCCAGCTCAAGGCGGCGGCCAGGGCTGCCACGGTCTACACGCCGTTCTACACGCCCATCGTGTTCGCCAGCTGGCGGCCCATTGCCGAGATCCTGATCGCCAACGGCGTTGCGCAAAAGCAGGGCGACTTCTTTTACGTGACCGATCTTCCCGCCCTGCTGGCCATGGCCGGCAAGGGCACGCGCTGGCGTGACCTGAAGGCCTCCGGCGCCTTTGCCACCGGCAAGGCCGTGCTGCCCGCCAGCACCGATGTGCGCAGCTCTAACAGCGCGGCCATGTACCTGGCGCTGGCCAGCTATGTGCTCAACGGCCAGCAGGTGGTGCAGAGCCCGGCCGACCTGGAGCGCGTGATGCCGCAGGTGGCGCCGCTGTTCCTGCGCCAGGGCTTCCAGGAAAGCTCGTCGGCCGGGCCGTTCGAGGACTACCTGGCCCTGGGCATGGGCAAGGCGCCGCTGCTGGTGGCCTATGAATCGCAGCTGGTGGAGTTCCTGCTGCGCCACCCGCAGCGCAGGAGCGGCGAGATGGTGATGCTCTACCCGCAGCCCACGCTGTATTCCAAGCATGTGCTCGTGCCCTACACGCCTGCGGGCGATCGCGTGGGCCAGCTGCTCGAATCCGATCCGCAACTGCGCGCATTGGCGCAGGAATACGGCTTTCGCACCGGCGGCGACACGCACGGGCCCGAGCGCTGGGCCGGGCAGGGCGTGCAGGCGCCCGCGCAGCTGGTGGATGTGATCGAACCGCCCAGCCAGGAGTGGCTGGAGCGAATGATCGTGGACATGGAGCAGCGCTTCAAATGACCGAACGTTCCAGGAGCAACCGATGAGCAACACCCCCCAGACCACCACGGCCAGCGCCGCCGGGGCCGTGCCTGCACAGGAGCAGGATTTCGTGCTGGAGCCGCCTGCGCCCGCCCTGCCCGTGCCCATCGAGTCGGCCAGCGGCAAGGTCCGCCTCAAGGCCGAGGAAGTGCAGCAGCTGGACGCGCAGGTGGCGCAGTTCATCGACGACATCACCGCCAACGACAGCCAGTCGCCCGCCTTCAAGGGCGCGGTCGAGCGCATCCACGGCATGGGCAACAAGGAGGTGCAGGCCGCTGCGGCCGTCTCCAACCGCATGCTGGAGCGCCCCGTCAAGACGCTGAACAACGGCCTGTTCGACCAGGGCAGCCAGATCGGCCAGGGCCTGATCGACCTGCGCCGCCAGGTGGAGGCGCTGGACCCCTCGCGCCAGGACGACCTGTTCAAGCCGCGCAAGCTGCTGGGCCTGATCCCCATGGGCAACAGGCTGGTGGACTACTTCGACAAATTCCAGTCCAGCCAGAGCCACCTGAACGCCATCATCGACAGCCTCAAGCGCGGCAAGGACGAGCTGCTGCGCGACAACGCCGCCATCGAGCAGGAAAAGGCCAACCTGTGGGGCCTGATGGAGCGGCTGGAGAAATACATCCACATCGGCAAGAAGCTGGACGCGGCGCTGGAGGCCAAGGCGGCGCAGCTGGACGCCAGCGACCCGGAAAAGGCCCGCGTGGTGCGCGAGGACATGCTGTTCTACGCACGCCAGAAGGTCACCGACCTGCTCACCCAGATGGCGGTGAACGTGCAGGGCTACCTGGCACTGGACCTGGTGCGCAAGAACAACCTCGAACTGGCCAAGGGCGTGGACCGCGCGACCACCACCACGGTCTCCGCCCTGCGCACGGCCGTCATCGTGGCGCAGGCGCTGGCCAACCAGAAGCTGGTGCTGGACCAGATCACGGCGCTGAACACCACCACGGGCAACCTGATCGCCGGCACCAGCGAGCTGCTGCGCGAGCAAAGCGGGAAGATCCACGAGCAGGCGGCCGGCAGCACCATCGACATCGCCAGGCTGCAGCAGGCCTTTGGCAACATCTACCAGACCATGGACGCCATGGCCGACTTCAAGGTCAAGGCCCTGGCCTCCATGCAGACCACGGTGGACACGCTGTCGCAGGAGGTGGACAAGTCCCGCGCCTATCTGGAAAAGAGCCGCCGCGAGGACGTGCGCGAGGCGCTGCAGGCGCCTGCCGGCGAGGTGGTGCTGTGAGCATGTTCCAGCGCCTGGCGGCCTGGTGGCTGCTGGGCCTTGCGCTGGTCCTGGCCGGCTGCGGCAAGTCGCCCGAACCCGCGCCGCAGGCCGCCGCCAAGGCCGATGCGCCCGCCGGTCCCCAGGGTGCATTCACCGTGCTGGCCGGCTCCGAGCTCAAGGACGTGGCGCCCGCGCTGGAGCAGGCCGCCACGGCGGCGGGCGTGCCGCTCAAGCTCAGCTATGCAGGCACGCTGGAGATGGTCGAGCGCATCAATGCGGGCGAGCAGTACGACGCCATCCTGCCGCCCAATGGCGCCTATCCCGCGCTGGCGCTGGCGAACAAGCCGCTGGCGCGTGAAAAGCTTTTCTACTCGCGCGTGGCCCTGGGCGTGAAGGCCCCCGTGCTGCAAAAGCTGGGCTGGGACAAGGCCCCGCCCACCTGGGCCGACATCGCACGCGCTGCCGCCCAGGGCCGGCTGCGCTACGGCATGACCAATCCGGCCAGTTCCAACACCGGCATGAGCGCACTGTTCGCCGTGGCCTCGGCCGTGGCCGGCAAGACCGAGGACCTGGACGCCAGGGAGGTCAATGCGAAGGTGCTCAAGGACTTCCTGTCGGGCCAGAAGCTCACCGCCGGCAGCTCCGGCTGGCTGGCCGAGGCCTTCGAGCGCGAGCCCGGCGCCGTCGATGCGCTGGTCAACTACGAGGCCGTGATCCTGCGCCTGAACGAGAAGCTGCCCGCCGCCGACCGGCTCACCCTGGTCTACCCGCGCGACGGCGTGATCTCGGCCGACTATCCGCTGATGCTGCTCAGCGCTGCGCGGCGCGCAGACTATGACCGGCTGGTCGCCCAGTTCAAGGCCCCGGCCTTCCAGGGCCAGCCGCTGCGCCAGGCCCAGCTGCGCCCCGCCAGCCCCGAGGCGCAGGCCAGCCCGGCCCTGCCCACGGCGCCCGTGGTAGAGCTGAGCTTTCCGAACCGGCTGGAGGTGATCGATGCCGTGCTCTCGGCCTACCAGAGCGATCTGCGCCGTCCGGCCACCAGCATCTTCGTGCTGGACGTGAGCGGCTCCATGAAGGGTGCGCGGCTGGCGCAGATGAAGGAGGCGCTCAAGCTGCTGTCCGGCGCCGAGGCCTCGGCCGCCAGCCAGCGCTATGCCGCCTTCCAGGCGCGCGAGCGCGTGCTGCTGATTCCGTTTTCGGGCCTGGTCGGCCAGCCCGCGCGCGTGCAGTTCGCGGCAGGCGACCTGCAGGCCGCAAGCGCCCAGGTGCTGGCCTATGCCGACAGCCTGGTGGCTGACGGCGGCACGGCCATCTACGACGCGCTCACGCTGGCCCAGCAGCAGGCCCGCCAGGAACTGCGGGCCGATCCCGAGCGCTTCGTCAGCATCGTGCTGCTGACCGATGGCGCCAACACGGCCGGCCGCGACTGGGCCGCATTCGAGCGCGAGCAGCGCATGGCGCGCGACGGCGGCGCGCCGCTGGTGCGGGTCTTTCCCATCATCTTTGGCGAGGCGCAGTCCGGCGAAATGCAGGCCCTGGCCGCGCTGACGGGCGGGCGCGCCTTCGATGCGCGCAACACCGGCAAGAGCGGGCTGCCGCTGGTGTTCAAGGAAATCCGGGGCTACCAGTGACAGCGCCGCCAGCGATCGGACCCGCCTGATGCGCCGCCTGCAGCTTTTCTTCTACGGCAACGGCAACCTCGCCGGCCTGGCGCTGGCCCTGCTGGGGCCGGTGCTGCTGTTTGCGGGCGTGATCGGCGCCGGCTGGGGCTGGATCACGCTGGGCCTGTACGTCGCGGGCCTGCTGCTGGGCTGGGCCCTGCAGCCCGCGGGCGCCAGCTTCGAGCGGGCGCTGCAGCAGCACTGGAGCGCCGAGGACATCCGCGAACGCATCGACGAGCTGGTGCAAAAGGCCCGCCCGATGCTCACGCCCGAGATGCAAAAGCACCTGGACAGCGTGCGCGGCTCGGTGCACGAGGTGCTGCCCTCGCTGGCCGAGGCCGGCCCGGTCTTCAACGACGGCCTGTTCACCGTGCGCGAAACGGTGCTGCAGTACCTGCCCGCCACGCTGTCGCACTATGCGGCGCTGCCGCCGCTGTTCCGTGTCACCCAGCCCGTGCAGGACGGCAAGACGCCCAGGCAACTGCTGACCGAACAGCTGGCGCTGCTGGCCGGGCAGATGCAGCAGGTGGTGGCCCATGTGGCGGCCAGCGATGCGCAGGCGCTGCTGGCCAATGGCCGCTTCTTGAAGCAGAAGTTCGACCAGCCGGATTTCCTGAAGTGAGGCGCCTGCAGGGTCGTCCCGCCACGCTGCGCGGACCCTGTGTTAGCATGCTCCGCCATGCAGCCTGCTGCATTCCCGTCTTCCAGACACCTGAACTCTCGATCCAAGACAGCCATGAACGGTACGCCCGTTTCGATCATCGTTGCACAGTGGTGGCGCTTCCAATAAGGAAGCGGCACGTCGTCGCGGTTGCGTACCGCACCTTGCCGCCGTGACGGCAGCAAGGCTCACTCAGCAGATGGCTCCCCGGCACGGCGGCTCCCAGAACCCAGGAGATTGCCCAGATGCCCTCAGATTCCCCCTTCCAGACCCAGGCAAGGCAGCATTGCGCGCATTCCCGCGCCAGCCTTCGCTGCGGCATGCCCGCGCCACCCGTTTTTCCCTTTGAGACCCAGGAGCCGGTATGACCAGACTGCTGATGATCGACAACTACGACAGCTTCACCTACAACATCGTCCAGTACTTCGGCGAGCTGGGTGCCGATGTCACCGTGGTGCGCAATGACGAGGCCACGCTGGACGAGGTGATCGCCCTGGTCGAGCGCGAGAAGATCGACCGCCTGGTGATCTCGCCCGGCCCCTGCTCGCCGGCGGAGGCCGGCATTTCCGTGGCGGCCATACAGCACTTCGCGGGCCGCCTGCCCATCCTGGGCGTGTGCCTGGGCCACCAGAGCATTGGCGCGGCCTTCGGCGGCGACATCGTGCGCGCGGGCCAGCAGATGCATGGCAAGACCAGCGTCATCACCACCGACCGCAAGGGCGTGTTCGCCGACCTGCCCGAGCAGTTCACGGTCAACCGCTACCACTCGCTGGCCATCGCGCGCTCCAGCCTGCCCGAATGCCTGGAGATCACGGCCACCAGCGAGGACGGCGAGATCCAGGGCGTGCGCCACACCAGCCTGGCCATCGAGGGCGTGCAATTCCACCCCGAGAGCATCCTCACCGAGCATGGCCATGCCATGCTCAAGAATTTCCTGGAACAGAAGGCCTGAGCAGGCCGGCACCCAACCGAGACACCGCAATGACCCAGATCACCCCCCAGGAAGCGCTGCAGCGCACCATCGAGCACCGCGAAATCTTCCACGACGAGATGCTGCACCTGATGCGCCTGATCATGCGCGGCGAGCTGTCGCCCGTGATGACGGCGGCCATCGTCACCGGCCTGCGCGTGAAGAAGGAGACCATCGGCGAGATCACGGCCGCGGCCGAGGTCATGCGCGAGTTCTCCAACAAGGTCCATGTGGAGGACAAGCGCCACCTGGTGGACATCGTGGGCACGGGCGGCGACGGCGCCAACACCTTCAACATCTCCACCTGCTCCATCTTCGTGATCGCGGCGGCGGGCGGCAAGGTCAGCAAGCACGGCGGGCGCAGCGTCAGCAGCAAGAGCGGCAGCGCCGACGCCATGGAGGCGCTGGGCGTCAACATCCAGCTCAGCCCCGAGCAGATCGCGCGCAGCATCGCCGACGTGGGCATCGGCTTCATGTTCGCGCCCAACCACCACCCGGCCATGAAGAACGTGGCGCCCGTGCGCAAGGAGCTGGGCGTGCGCACCATCTTCAACATCCTGGGCCCGCTGACCAATCCGGCCAGCGCGCCCAACATCCTCATGGGCGTGTTCCACGAGGACCTGGTCGGCATCCAGGTGCGCGCGCTGCAGCGCCTGGGCGCCGAGCACGCCATCGTGGTCTATGGCCGCGACGGCCTGGACGAGATCAGCCTGGGCGCGGGCACCCTGGTGGGCGAGCTCAAGGACGGCGTGGTGCGCGAGTACGAGATCCATCCCGAGGACTTCGGCCTGCGCATGGTGGGCACGCGCGCCTTCAAGGTGGACAATCCCGAGGAATCCAAGGCCATGCTGCTGGGCGTGCTCCATGGCGAAAAGAGTGCCGCGCGCGACATCGTCTGCCTGAACGCGGGTGCTGCCCTGTATGCGGCCAACGTGGCCTCCAGCATCGAGGACGGCATGGCCCGCGCCCAGGCGGCGCTGGACAGCGGCGCGGCCCTGGCCAAGCTCAACGAACTCGTGGCCTACACGGCCCGGCTGACGGCCTGAGCCGCGCAGCCCCCATCGACCACCGAATACAAGAAACCAAGGAAAGCAACGTGTCCGACATCCTCAAGCAAATCTGCGACGTGAAAGTGCAGGAAGTGGCCGCCGCCCAGAAGCGCATGCCCTTCGCGGACATGCGCCGCGACGCCGAAAGCCGCGTGCTCACGCGCGACTTCGTGGGCGCGCTGCGCGCCAAGATCGCCGCCGGCCAGGCCGGCGTGATCGCCGAGATCAAGAAGGCCAGCCCCAGCAAGGGCGTGATCCGCGAGGACTTCATCCCCGCCGACATCGCGCAAAGCTATGCCGATGGCGACGGCAAGGGCGTCAGCGCCGCCTGCCTCTCGGTGCTGACCGACAAGCAGTTCTTCCAGGGCAGCGTGGACTATCTCAAGCAGGCGCGCGCCAGCTGCCACCTGCCCGTGCTGCGCAAGGACTTCATGGTCGATCCCTACCAGATCTACGAATCGCGGGCCATGGGCGCCGACTGCGTGCTGCTGATCGCCGCCTGCCTGGACGACGCGCAGATGGCCGAGATGGAGCAGATCGCCCACAGCCTGGACATGGCCGTGCTGGTCGAGGTCCATGACGGCGCCGAGCTGGACCGCGCCCTGCGGCTCAAGACGCCGCTGGTGGGCATCAACAACCGCAACCTGCGCAGCTTCGAGGTCAGCATCCAGACCACGCTGGACCTGCAAAAGAACGTGCCGGCAGACCGCCTGCTGGTCACCGAGTCGGGCATCGGCAGCCGCGAGGACGTCAAGGCCATGCGCGATGCCGGTATCCACGGCTTCCTGGTGGGCGAGGCCTTCATGCGCGCCAAGGAGCCGGGGGAGGCGCTGGCCAAGCTGTTTGCCTAAGACGCGTCGTTGTGCGGGCCGGCCGGTGAATCCGGGGTCCGCACGATGCGCACCACCCCGAGCTTGAGCCCCAGCATGGCCAAGATGCGGTTCATGGTCTGCACGCTGCCTTCGCTGCGCTCCTGCTCGATGTCCTGCAGCGTTCTATAGGAAACGCCGCAAAGCTTGGCCATCTCGGCCGTGGTCAGCCGCATGGTCTTCTTCAGATGCCGCACGGCCTGCGGCAAAGACCATTCGGGGTGGGCCAGCACATCGTCAATGGCCTGCCTGCGCAGCTCCAGCTGCTGGGCAATGGGAATGGGGGTGAAACGCTTGTCCATGGTCTTCAGCGCAGCGCAGCGAGCTCCTGCGCACGTGCCAGGAGGGCGGGACGCAGGTGGCCGAGAACCTCGGGCTCCAGCCCTAGCGCCAGACCGTCTGCGGCGATGCGCTCCAGCGCGGGAATCATGGCCTTGAGGCCTTTCACCAGTGGATCGCGCTGCAACGGATCCGACTGCGTGCCCCGGCGTTTTCGAGGGAGCTGCGCGGCCAGCGCACAGACGCTATCCAGCACACGGCCCCAATCGGGCCGGCCGCCCTGTTCATCCCGCCAGCGGATGCGTCGGGCAATGCCGTCCGGGTGGAGATACATGGGCGCAAAGTCGTACAGGGGCGTGAGCGCGATGCGGCCATCGAAACCGCGCTGCACGGCGGTGTTGCGCGCGTGGTTGTCCTTGTTGCCCAGGGCCAGGTTGGCAATGTCGCGTTTGATGTATTCGAGCACTTCCTGGTGCAGTTGTAGAGTGCAGTTTGCGGTCATTTACACGAAATTCTAGGTAAAGCATTGGGCTGACTCAAGGTTTTTCGTATGTTTTTTCGTGTAACCATTGTCTGTCTTTGGGGCGCCATTGGAGGCGGACGTACCTCCCCGCCGCAGGGAAAGGTATGCTTGCCGTGATCCAACAGGCATGGCGCTTGCGCCCATGCATTTCAGCTGTACTTTTTTGAGGGAGGCTGCTGCCTCGGCATGTGGCGGCGGTGCCCCCATCCGCCATGGCCCTTCAAGACGACGCAATCGCCCCGGCGCAAGCCGACCAACTCCAATCCGCCGATCCCGCCGACTGGCCCGTTGCGCCCGACTGGCAGCCCCTGGTCGAGGACTTCTTCGCGGGTGCCACGGGCCAGCAGCTGCTGACCTTCCTGCACCAGCGCCTGGAAGCTGGCGCGGTGATCTTTCCGCCCCAGCCGCTGCGCGCGCTGGAGCTGACACCGCCCGATGAGGTGCGCGTGGTCATCCTGGGGCAGGACCCCTACCACGGCCGGGGGCAGGCCGAAGGCCTGTCGTTCTCGGTGGCGCCGGGCGTGCGCATGCCGCCCTCGCTGCAGAACATCTTCAAGGAGATGCAGCGTGACCTGGGCGTGCCCTTCCCGCCGTTCCCCAACCCGGGCGGCAGCCTGGTCAAGTGGGCCAGGAACGGCGTGCTGCTGCTCAACACCTGTCTCACGGTGGAGGAAGGCCAGGCGGCCAGCCACTCGGGCAAGGGCTGGGAGCTGCTGACCGATGCGGTGATCCGGCACATCGCCCAGGGCACGCGCCCCGTGGTCTTCATGCTCTGGGGCAGCCATGCGCAGTCCAAGCGCGCCTTCATTCCGGCCGACCGGGGGCATCTGGTGCTGACCAGCAACCATCCCTCGCCTCTGTCGGCGCTGCGCCCGCCCGTGCCCTTCATCGGCAACGGGCACTTCGGCAAGGCGCGCGACTTCCGCGCCCAGCACGGTTACTGAGCGGCCTGCTCGGGGCGTGGCTCCACGATGGGGAACACGCTGTCGAAGCGGTCCAGCATGGACATGAGCGCTGTCACCTTGGAGGCGTCGCCCTCGATGCGCAGCTGGCCGCTCTTGATGGCCTCGGCCATCGTGGTCTCCTGACCTGCAATGGCGTCCAGCGTGGCGCGCGTCAGGCGCAGGCTGGCATGGGCGGAGGGCGCAAGGCCCGGGCTCTGGGTGAGGGCGCTGTTCTCCAGGTTCAGGCTGCGCTGCTCGCCGGTGTCGGTGAAGGTCCAGTTGAGCACGATGCGCTGGCCTGCGGCCTTGCCCGCGTCCAGCCGCACGCCCAGGTAGTCGAAGAACATCTCCAGCGGCAGGCTGCGCACCAGGTCGCGCGCGGCGCTGCCGGGCCTGGGCAGTTGGGGCACGCCCTGGCGCAGCTCCGCCGCGCCCTGCAGGAAGGCATTGCGGGCCGTGGCCGATTCCATCTGGTAGCCCAGCTGCTCATAGGCATTGGCCGCCAGGCGGCGCGCGGCCTGGTTGGCCGGGTCGGCAAAGACCAGCTGCGAGGCGATCTGCGCCACCCAGCGGTATTCGCCGCGCTCGTAGTCGGCCTGCGCACGGCGCAGCACGGCGTCGGCGCCACCCATGTATTCCACGGTCTTGCGCGCCGCGGGCACGGGCGGCAGCGCCTCCAGCTGGGCCGGGTTGCCTTCGTAGTAGCCCAGGTAGTGCTGGTAGATGGCGCGGATGTTGTGGCGCAGGTGGCCGTAGAAGGCATGTGTGGCGCCGTCGCGGGCCAGGGATTCGGGCATCTTCAGCATCTCGGCGATCTCCGAGCCCACGTAGCCGTGGTTCATGAGGCGCACGGTCTGGTCGTGCAGGTATTTGTAGGTGTCGCGCTGGCCGGCCAGCATGCGCTGCAGCCGGGGCTGGCCCCAGACCGGCCAGTGGTGCTGGGCGATCAGGATCTCGGCCTTGCCGCCATAGGCGTGCAGGGCGTCGTTCAGGTGGCGGGACCAGCCCAGCGCGTCACGCACCTGGGCGCCGCGCAGCGGCAGCAGGTTGTGCTGGGTGTGCACGGCGATCTCGGCCATGTTCAGCACCTTGAGCTGGGGGTAGTACATGATCATCTCGGCCGGCGCCTCGGCCCCGGGCGTGAGCGTGAACTCGATGTCCACGCCGTCGATGCGCAGGGTCTCGCGCGGCTTGTCGATCACGCGCGTGGGCGCGATCAGCCCCATGGTGCCGGGCGCACCCGCCTTGCCCAGCCCTGCGTCCACCTGTCCCCTGGCATCGCGCGGCAGCAGCATGCCGAACTGGTAGAGCGCGCGCCGGCCCATGGCATGGCCGGCGATCACGTTCTCGCCCACGGCCTCGGCCATGAAGCCCGCCGGGGCGATGACCTGCACGCGGCCAGCATCCACCTCTTCCTGGCGCACCACGCCGCGCACGCCGCCGAAATGGTCCACATGGCTGTGCGAGTAGATGACGGCCACCACGGGCTTGCGCGGTCGGTGCTGGTAGTACAGGTCCATGGCGGCCTGGGCGGTCTCGGTGTACATCAGCGGATCGACCACGATCAGGCCGGTCTCGCCCTCGATGATGCTCATGTTCGACAGGTCCAGGCCGCGCACCTGGTAGAGCCTGTCCGTCACATGGAACAGGCCGCTGACGCGGTTGCGCTGTGCCTGGCGCCACAGCGCGGGGTGCACGGTGTCGGGCGCCTGGTCCTGCTGCAGGAATGCATAGGCCTGCATGCCCCAGATGGGCCGGCCCTGGGCATTGCGCACCACCAGCGCATCCGCCGAGGCGATCAGGCCGCGTTGCGCGTCCTCCATGGCCTGGGCGTCATCCTGAGGCTGCTGCGCCAGCGCAGCCTGCTGGGCCGCGCGCGTGGCCGCGCTGGCTGCCTGTGGCCGGGCCATGTCGGAGACCGGCAGGCTGCTGCCTGCGCAGGCGCTCAGCAGGGCGGCGGCGGCCAGGCAGGCCAGCAGGCGGCAAGGGCGCGCCAGCGCGCGGGGCAGGGGGTGTGAGGCTTGCATGGGAAGGTCTCCTGGCATGTGTTCGATGTCAGCGGCGAAAATACGCAGGCCCGCCGGCTGTGTCTGTCAGCCACCCGACATCCCTTTCCATGCAAGCTTCCCTCGCCTCTTCCTACCTGCCCACGCTGCGCGCCGGCCGCTGGTTCAGCGCATTGGCGCCGCAGTTTGCCGATTTGCTGCTGGCGCTGGCACAGCCGCGCCGCCTGGAGGCGGGCGAAGCCCTGTTCCTGCGCGGCGATGCGCTGGAGGGCGGTTTGTTCGCCGTGGTCCGCGGCAGCGTCGGTTTCTCCGGTGTGGGCGGCCAGAGCGAGCAGGCGCGCGAGGCGCTGCTCACGCGCATGGGACCGGCCACCTGGTTTGGCGAGATCGCGCTGTTCGACGGCTCGCCGCGCACCCACGATGCCCACGCCATGGAGCCCAGCGAGGTGCTGCAGGTGCCGCGCCAGCCGCTGCTGGACTGGCTACAGCAGCATCCCGCGCACTGGCATGACCTGGGCGTGCTGATGTCGGGGCGCATGCGCGCGGCCTTCGCGGCGCTGGAGGACCTGGCCCTGATGCCCGCACCCCAGCGGCTGGCGCGCCGCCTGGTGGCCATGGCGCGCGGCTACGGCGAGCGGCTGGACGATGTGCCGGCCCGGCCGCGCCTGGATATCACGCAGGAGCAGCTGGCGCGCATGCTGTCGATCTCGCGCCAGACCACCAACGTGCTGCTGCAGGGCCTGCAGGCGCGGGGCCTCATCCGTGTGCAGCGCGGCGAGATCGAGATCCTGCAATGGCAGGCGCTGTGCGCCGAGCGGTTCTGAGCGGCGCAGCCAGTCAAGGGCTGTTGTTCAGACCACCAGCGCATTCTCCACGTCCTGCACCTTGCGGCGCGCCAGCGCGAGATTGGCCTTGGTCTTGTCGAGCACCAGGTACAGGAACAGGCCCTCGTGGTGGGTGGAGGGGCGCAGGATGTGGTACTGCTTGCTCAGCGTGATGAGGATGTCCTCGATGGTGTCTTCCAGGCCCAGCGAGCGCATGGTTTTGAGTTTGGCGCGCACCAGTTCGGTGTTGCCGGCGGCAGCCAGCTCCAGGTCCACGCCCGAGCCGTCCTGTCCCAGGATCATGCCGCTGTTGTAGTCCACCAGTGCAGCGCACATGGCGCCGTCGCAGCGCATCAGTTCATCCATGGTTTGCTTGATATTGGCCATTGTTTTCCTAACTCCCTTGTGTTGCGAAAATGTTCTGCACCTTCGCGGTGCCTTCTTGCCGGATGCATAGGAGCAGCCCTTGCCCGCCTTTGCCATCACGCTTGTTCCAGCGTCCGCACAGCCTCGCGCGAGACATAGAGAACCTGGCCCAGAACGGCCTCGCGCGAGGCCACCACGCTGATGACCAGCGTCAGGCCCGGGCGCTGTGCCTGCAGCATGACGATGAAGCCCTCGGCCGCCTCGACCACCACGTTGGCGCAATGCCCGAGCTGGTTCTCCTCGCCGGCGATCATGCCCAGCGCCGCCATCGAGCTGGCCATGGCCGACAGCCGCGCCGTGCTGCCCTGGCCTTGCGCACGGGCGGCCACCTCGAAGCCGTCCTCGGTGCTGACCACGCAGCCACGCACGCCGTGCAACCTGCTCATCAGCGACTGCACCGCCGCCTGGGCTGCAGCCTTCAAGGCAGCGTCATTCTTCATGGGACTTCTCCTGGGCAAGGGCTTCGATCTGCAGCAGCAACAGCTCGATCAGGGCCACCACCTGCTGGGGGTTGCGCACATCGGCCGGCACCACGGGGCACAGCAGGCCGCGCGATTGCAGGTGCACGGCAAAGCTGTCCAGATCAGGCGCTGTGTACTCCTGCATGCGGCATACCGCCACCACGCATGCCGTGCTGCGCAAGACATCGGACAGGCCCTGGACATAGATATCCAGGTCGGCCAGCGGATCGGAGCGGCTGTTGTCGATCAGCAAGATCACGCCCAGCGCGCCGCGCGAGAGGATGCGCCACATGAAGTCAAAGCGCTCCTGCCCGGGCGTGCCGTAGAGGTACAGCTTCTCGCCGTTGTCCAGGGTCAGCTCGCCATAGTCCATGCCGGCCGTCGTCAGCGCCTTGTCCAGGGTGTCATCGGTGTTGCGCACGTCGGTGCTCACGGGGGCGATCTCGCTGACGCAGCGGATGGCCGTGGTCTTGCCTGCGCCTGGAGGGCCGGAAATCAGGATCTTGAGTTCGCTCATGGGCGCGCTCCTGCAAACCGGGCCAGGCGAAGGCGTATGCGTTCGAGCACACCCCTGTCCGGCGCAGGGTTGCCGGGGTGCGGTGCGGCGGGCGGGCGGGCCGAGGCCCAGCGCAGCAGGCCGGCGGCGTCCAGCTCGTTCAGAAAACCGGCGCAGATCTCGGGCGACAGGCCCGAGCGCTGGCACAGGGTCTGCATCGTCGTGGGCTGGCCTGTCAGCAAGGTGGCCAGGCGGATATGGTGGGATCTCGTCAGCAGTTGCGGCGACGGCCAGCGCCGCAGCTGCAGCAGCATCAGCTGATGCTGCGTGTGCAGGCCGCTGGCGTGTGCCTTGGCGCTGGCCGGTTTGCCGTGCACCGACAGGATGCGTGCGCCCATGGTGTTGAGGCATTCCTCCAGCGCCTCGGCGCGCAGGGGCATGCCCAGGTGGCCACCCGCAGGGAAGGCTCCCCTCGGTGGCCCTCCCACGCGCAGCGTCAGCGCGGGCGGGGCGGCAGGCGCTTGGGCCAGTTCGCCATGCACCACCGTCATGTCCGCCTGGGATTCGCGCCACGTCCAGCGATGCCGTGTGCGGTGATTCACCATCAGCACATAGGAGCGGAACAGCTTGGCGTCGCGGTCCGGCAGGCCATGCAGCATGAAGGTCAGCTCGGTTCGCTCATCCATGCTGTGCCTCCCGCTGCAATTGCCGCCTGCGCCCTCCGGTCTGGTTCGTGTACATGCCTTGCCTCTTTTTTGTAGGTCCGGCGATGGCCGGGTTGTCCATGAATTCATTCAGGAACGGGAGTCCAGGAATCCCGCAAGGGGAAGCCCGACGACAGAGCTGCGGATGATAGGAATGGCGCCGGCGGCTGGCTGTCCGATCGCGCTGGAGAATCAGAATCGGCTGGGTCAGAATCAGAGTTGTCCTATCCGATTCGTGCCCAATCCGCTCCCAGCCTGAGCGGATCGACCAAGGGCGATGGATGAATCGCGGGTCTGCAGGGCCGTAAAAATCGGAGCTTTCCGAGTTTTGTCCCTGCATCCCTGGTCGGACTGTGGTCTCTTTTCTGGCTGGCCTTGTGTGGGTGGTGCCTGGCGGGCGCTGCCCGCTGCCCGCCGTGTCCTCCGGTTACCAGGGACCGGGCAACCGCAGCTGCAGCATTTCCAGGAAGGACTGCGCCGCATGCGGCAGCGTGCGGCCGGCCAGGGTCTGCACCTCGATGTCGCGCAGGTCCATGCCCCGGTCGCTGAGCGCCACGGCCACCAGCGCGCCTGTGGCCACCATGTGGCGCGCGGCGATCTCGCTGGCCACGGCCACGGCGGCGCCCTGGGCTGCAAAGTTCAGCAGGGTCTTGCCGTGGTTGCTCTCCATCACCGGCATCAGCATCAGGCCCTGGCGGCTGCAGGCGGCGTCCAGCAGCTGGCGCACGGCCGTGTCGGCCGGCGTGAGCGCCAGCGGATGGCGCACCAGCTGGGCCAGCGACAGGCGCCGCGCCTGCGCCAGCGCATGGCCGGGGGCGACCAGGGCCACCAGCGGCGCGGCCACGCGGCAGGCCACGGCAATGCCTTTTTCGGGCGCGCGGCTGAAGCACAGGCCGATGTCTGCCGTGCCGCTGCGCACGGCCTCGGGCACGGCGGGCGTGGGCAGCACCATGACCTCGAAGACGATACCGGCGTGCTCGCGCTGGAAGGCCGCGCACAGGCGCGGCAGGAACTCGTTGGCAAAGGCGTCGGAGCTTGCGATGCGCACGCGGCCGCTGCGCAGCCCCTGCAGGGCCTCGATCTCGCCCAGCGCGCGCTCGGCATCCAGGCCGGCGCGGCGCACATGGTCGGCCAGGATCTCGCCGGCCGCATTGAGCACCATGCCGCGCGGGTGGCGTTCGAACAGCGGCGTGCCCAGCAGCCCCTCCAGCGCCGCGATCTGGCGGCTGATGGCAGAGGCCGCCACATGCAGCCTCGCCGATGCCTCGGTCAGCGATCCGCATTGCGCCACTTCATGGAAGTAGCGCAGCGCGGTGTCCTGCAGGAGAAGGTGGCGGGCGTCGGGCATGTCGCCCCGATTGTCATCAATTTGCCGCAGAGGCAACGCAGGTTTGCAAATTTGCTGATGGCGGCAAAGGGGCGAGGGTTCTACGATGGCCTGTTGCGGCGTTGCAGGGAGCAGCGGCTGCAGCTGTCCAACCCTCTGACCAGGAGTGTGCCCATGAAGGCATTGCCCAGCGTTTTACTTCCACGCCGCGCCATCGTGGCTGCAGCCTGTGCCCTGGCTGGCGCCATGGCCCTGCCCGCCGTGGCACAGGGCCAGGCGTCCTGGCCCTCGCACCCGGTGCGCCTGGTCGTGCCCTTTCCGGCCAGCGGCGCCACCGACCTCGTGGCGCGCGTGGTGGCGCAGCGCATGTCCCAGGACCTGGGCCAGCAGCTGGTCATCGACAACCGCCCCGGCGCGGGCGGCACCATCGGCACGGGCGAGGCCGCCAAGGCCTCGCCGGACGGCTACACGCTGCTGTTCACCACCAGCAGCACGCATGCCATCTCGCCACACCTGATGACCCGTCTGGCCTACAAGGCCGACAAGGATTTCACGCCCATTGCCGAGATCGGCGGTGCGGCCAGCATCCTGCTGGTCACGCCCTCGCTGCCCGTGCGCAACGTGCAGGAGCTGATCGCATATGCCAAGGCCCATCCGGGCGCCCTCAACTACGCCAGCAGCGGCAACGGCACCATCGTCCACCTGAACGCGGCGGCCTTCGCGGCGCGCGCGGGCCTGCAACTGACCCATGTGCCCTACAAGGGCACGGCCCAGTCCATCACCGACCTGGCCGCTGGCCAGGTGCACCTGCTGTTCGACTCCATTCCCACCGGCATGCCCCATGTGGCCAGCGGCCGCCTGCGCGCCCTGGCCGTGACCGGCGACAAGCGCAGCGCGCTGGCGCCCGACCTGCCCACGGTGGCCGAGTCCGGCCTGCCCGGCTATTCTTCGGTCACCTGGTTCGGCGTCTATGGCCCGGCCGGCATGAAGCCCGAGCTGGTGGCGCGGATCAATCAGGCCTTCAACAAGGCCATCCAGAATCCCGAGGTGGTGGCCAGCCTGGCCAGGCAGGGCGTGGAAGCCGCATCGCCGCGCACGCCCGAGCAGTTCGCCGCCATGGTGCAGGCCGACAGCGCGCGCTGGGCGCAGGTCATCAAAGACAACAAAATCACATTGGATTGAGTGAAGCACCCCCTGAGCGGCTTTGCCGCTTCCCCCTCTCCTGCGGGAGGGGGACGACGCCCTTGCTGCGGGGTGGCGCGGCCGGCGTAGGCCCTTGCTTGGCGTCCCTGAGCTGGGCCGTGCCTGCGGTTCCTCAAGCTATCGGTGGCGCGTTGGCGCTATGGAAATTGATATGACAAGCACTGTTACGGACTGGACACTTCCCTACGCCTCGCACCGCTCTTCGGTGCTGGGCCGCAACATGGTCTCCACCTCGCAGCCGCTGGCCGCGCAGGCCGGCCTGTCCATGCTGCTGGCCGGCGGCAATGCGGTGGATGCGGCCATTGCCACGGCCATGGCGCTGACCGTGGTCGAGCCCACGGGCTGCGGCCTGGGCAGCGATGCCTTCTGCATCCTGTGGGACGGCAAGGAATTGCACGGCCTCAATGCCTCGGGCCGCTCGCCCGAAGCCTGGACGCCCGAGTACTTCGCCGCGCTGGGCGGCATCCCCGAGAAGGGCTGGAACGCCGTCACCGTGCCCGGCGCCGTCTCGGCCTGGGTGGAGCTGTCGCGCCGCTTCGGCAAGCTGCCATTCGAGCAACTGGCCCAGCCCGCCATCCGCTATGCGCGCGACGGCTTTGCGGTCTCGCCCACCATTGCCACGCTGTGGGCGCTGGGCGGAGCCAAGCTCGGCGACCAGCCCGGTTTTGCCGAATGCTTCCTGCCCGATGGCAAGGCCCCCAAGGCGGGCGAGGTCTTCCGCAGCGAAGCCCATGCGCGCACGCTGGAGGAGATCGCCGCCACCCGGGGCGAGTCCTTCTACCGTGGCGCACTGGCGCGCTCGATGGCCGAGCACGCCAAGGCCTGCGGCGGCGCCATGACCGAGGCCGACCTGGCCGCCCACCAGGCCGACTGGGTCGGCACGGTGTCGCAGACCTTTGGCGATTCGGTGATCCACGAGATCCCGCCCAACGGCCAGGGCATTGCCGCGCTGATGGCGCTGGGCATGCTGGACGCACTGGGCGTAGGCGCCGAGCCGCTGGACGGCGTGGAGTCCGTGCACCTGCAGGTCGAGGCCATGAAGCTGGCCCTAGCCGACCTGCACGAATACAACGCCGACGGCGACCACATGCGCGTCGAATCCGCCCATCTGCTGGACGCCGGCTACCTGCGCGAACGCGCGGCGCTCATTGACCGCGAGCGCGCCAGCGCGCCCACCTACGGCGCACCGCGCCCCGGCGGCACCGTCTACCTGGCGGCGGCCGATGCCAGCGGCATGATGGTCTCGTTCATCCAGTCCAACTACATGGGCTTCGGCTCGGGCGTGGTCGTGCCGGGCACCGGCATCAGCCTGCAAAACCGCGGCCACGGCTTCACCACGCAAGCCGGCCATGCCAACGAGGTCGCGCCACGCAAGCGCCCCTCGCACACCATCATCCCGGCCTTTGCGATGAACGCCGACGGCACGCCCCAGATGGCCTTCGGCGTCATGGGCGGCCCCATGCAGAGCCAGGGCCACCTGCAGATGGCCCTGCGCGTGCTGCGCTACGGCCAGAACCCCCAGGCCGCCGCCGACGCACCGCGCTGGCGCGTGACGGGCGGCAAGGGCGTGGCTGTGGAGCCCGCCTTCGACGCCGAGGTTGTCGCCGCCCTGCGCGCACGCGGCCACGAAGTCACGATCGAGGAAGGCCATGGCGTCTTCGCCTTCGGCGGCGCGCAGCTGGTGCTGCGCGACGGCGACCACTACATCGGCGGATCGGACCCGCGCAAGGACGGGGGCGTGGTGGCGTTCTGAGCGGGGGCTGTGTTCTGCAGCCTCACCCCCAACGCAACACCCAATCCGCCCGCCCCCGCGTTGCCGCAATGCGGCGCGCATTGGGCTCGTCCACCTGCGCCACCCAGTCGCGTGCGGCCTGGGGGCTGCGGCCGTGGAGTTCGTGGCGGCGGGTCAGGCGTTCGATGCGAAGGCGGTCGTCCATGTCCACGTACCAGACCTCGTCCAGCAGCGCGCGCACGGCATGCCAGTGTGTGCCTGACGCATCCTGTTCCTCCATCAGCAGGTAGTTGCCTTCGGTGATGACCAGGGGCACGCCGGGCGCGATGGCGATGGCGCCTGCAATGGGCTCCTCGATGGCGCGCCGGAATTCGGGGGCGTAGACCGTTTCACCGGCCACGGGCGCGCGCAGGCGGCGCAGCAGGGCCACGTAGCCGGCCGAGTCGAAGGTGTCGGGCGCGCCCTTGCGCTGCGCGCGGCCCAGGCGCTGCAGCGCGGACTGCGCCAGGTGGAAGCCGTCCATGGGCACGGCCGCCGCCTGCGGGCCCAGCGCCTGCAGCAGGGCGGCGCAGACCGTGCTTTTGCCTGCGCCGGGCGGGCCCGCCAGGCCCAGCAGGCGTCGGGGGCCGGAGCGCGCCAGCGCAAGCGCACGCGCCAGGGCTTCGGGCGGCAGGATGGCCGTCATGCGCGTACCTGCTGCGCGCTGGCCAGCCCGTCGGCCATGAAGCCGCGTGCGTGCAGGGCCAGGTCCATGCCGTCTTCCCACATGGGGCGCCAGATGGCCAGCGCGTTCGACAGCTGCTCGTTGACGATGGCCGACGAGAAGCTCTCGAAGGTGACGGTGCCCTGGTAGCCGATCTGCGCGAGGGCACCGAAGAACTGCGCGAAGTCGATGTGGCCCGCGCCCAGGTAGCCGCGGTGGTTCTCGCCGATGTGCACATAGCCCAGCCGTTGTCCGCAGGCCAGCACGGGGGCGGCGAGGTCGGCCTCCTCGATGTTCATGTGGTAGGTGTCCAGGTGCACGCAGACATGGGGCTGGCCGACTTCGTCGATGAACTCCAGCGCCTGCGTGGCCGTGTTCAGCAGATTGCTTTCGTAGCGGTTGACCACCTCCAGGCCCAGCGTGACGCCGCGCTCGCCCGCGAAGTCGGCAATGCGCCGTACGGCCTCGATCGCGTTGCGCCGGCCCTGCAGCGTGCAGGGATGGCCGTATTTCGCCATGGCGCCGTAGAGGATGCCGCCAAAGTAGCGCCCGCCCAGGCGCGCCGTGATGTCCACGCCCTCTTGCAGCAGCGCCAGGCCGCGCGCGACCACGGCGGGGTCTTCGCTGGAGACATCGGCCTCGAAGGTCAGGCCCCGCGAGCAGCCCACGCCCAGGCCGTGCTCCTGCAGCAGATCACGCGTGAGCGCCAGGTCCATGAGCCGGGGGCCGTGCAGGGACAGCTCGACCAGGTCGTAACCGGCCTGGCGCGTCTGCTCGATCACATGGCGGGTGGAGGCCGGCGACAGGTCGCCGGCCCAGACAAGGGCGTGGATGCCGAGGGGGTTCATAGGGGCTCCGGTTGGACGCTGCGAGAGCGCGAAGGGGAGGGTTCGGCGGGTGCCCGGGCACGGCCCCGCCAGCGCGCCAGCAGGTGGCGCGCGGCCACGGCGGCGATCATGGTGGCGCCCCACAGGGCCTGCGTGAGCTGGGCATTGGCGCCCAGCAGGTTCACCCCGCTGGACAGCACCTGCAGGATGAGCAGGGCGACGAACAGCCCCGACACCCGGCCGAAGCCGCCCATGGGATCGGTGCCGCCCAGGATGGCCGCAAGCACCGTGACCAGCAGGTAGGACTGGGCGTAGCCCGCGCTGGCCGAGTTGAAGCGCGCCATCATCAGCACGGCCGCGATCCAGCACAGCAGCGTGGACAGGGTGTAGACGCCGATCAGCACGCGGCGCGTGTCGATGCCCGCATGGCGCGTGGCCTCGGCATTGGAGCCGACCATGCGGATGGCCAGCCCGTGGCGTGTGCTGCCCAGGTACAGGCCCACCAGCATGCACACGGCCGCGAAGATCCAGAACGGCAGCGGCAGGCCCAGCCACTGGGCGGAGCCCAGGGCCTGGAAGGCCTCGGGAAAGCCTGCAATGGGCTTGCCGCGCGTGAGCCAGACGCACAGGCCGTTGATCAGCGACATGGTGCCCAGCGTGACGAGGATGGGATGGGCGTTGACGCGCGCCACCAGCCAGCCGCTGGTCAGCCCCACCAGCAGGCTGGCGAGGGCGCCCACGGTCAGTGCCGCGCCGATGAGCAGGCCCTCATGGCCCGACAGGTCCAGGCCCAGCGCCGACAGGCCTCCCACCAGCACCCAGGCCATGGCCAGGCCCGCCATGTTGGCGCTGGCGACCACGGCCAGGTTGATGCCGCCACTGATCAGCGGCAGCATCTGTGCCAGTGCCAGCAGGCCCAACTCGGGGATCTGCAGCAGCACCGATTGCAGCGTGCCCAGGGTGGCGAAGCTGCCGGGCAGCAGCAGCGTGAACACGGCGCACAGCAGCGCCAGCAGCGCGATCAGGCCCAGCGGCGCGCCAGTGCTGCGGTTCATGGCGCGGCCCCCGCCAAAGGCGCTGCAGGAGTGGCGTCAGCGCTGCGCTGCTGGTTGCGTCGCTGCGTGCGCCGCAGTCCCGTTGCGGCCGCGCAGGCCAGCACCACGGCGCCCAGCAGCACCTGGAAGAAATACGGCGACACGCCCATCAGATTCAGCCCGTTGCGCAGCACGGCCAGCAGCAGCACGCCCATCAGCACACCGCCCACGCTGCCCGTGCCGCCGAACAGGCTGGCGCCGCCCAGCACGGCGGCCGCGAGCACGAACAGCTCCGTGCCGACCAGGGCGTTGGGCACCGACTCGCCCACGCGGTGCGCCTGCACCAGGCCTGCGATGGCCGCCATCATGCCGAGCCAGCCATAGGCCACGCCCTGGATGGCGCCCAGCCCGATGCCCATGCGGTGCGCGGCCTCGGGGTTGCCTCCGAAGGCGTACAGGCGCCGCCCCAGCGCGCTGCGGCCCAGCAGCAGCGCCGTCAGCAGGGCGGCTGCGCCGGCCACGGCGATGGGCAGGGTCAGGCGCACGGGGTCTGCGCCGTCGGCGCTTGCGAAGCGGGCCAGCACCACGGAGTCGCTCCACCACGACGGCAGGTCGTAGATGGACCGCCCGCCCGTGCCATGCATCAGCAGCGCGAAGTACAGGTTCAGCGTGGAGATGGTGATGATGATGGAGGTGGCGCGCAGGCGGTGGATGAGCAGGGCATTGAATGCGCCCAGCGCCAGTCCCGTGGCCAGGCCCAGCGCGATGCTGGCCGCCGGTGTCCAGCCCAGGCGTGTGGCCGCGAGGGCCGCAAGGTACTGCGCCACCGTGGCCGTGGCGGCAAACGAGATGTCGATGCCGCCCGCGACCAGCACCACCAGCAGGCCCACGGCCATGATGGCGGTGACCGATGCGCCCTCGGCCACGTCCATCCAGTTGCCCAGCGTCCAGAAGCCCGGCGCCAGGGCGCCGAACAGCAGGGCCATGGCGGCAATGGCCAGGCCCAGCCGGGCCACGGGGTGGTGCAGCAGCGCGTGTGCGTGTTCAGGCATGGACGGCCTCCTCGATCTGGCTTTCGGAATGCACCCCCGGCACGAACTCGCCGGCCATGCGCCCGCCGAGCATGTGCAGCACGCGGTCGCAGTGGGCATGGACCTCGGCCACCTCGTCCGAGATGACGATCACCGCCATGCCCTGTGCGGCGAGCCCGTGCACGATCTCGAAGATGCCCTGCCGGTTGCCGATGTCCACGCCCACGGTGGGCGAGTCGAGAATCAGCAGGCGTGGCGCGGTCGCCAGCCAGCGGGCCAGCACCACGCGCTGGGCATTGCCGCCGGACAGCTGGTGCACGGGTGCGTCCAGCGCGGGCAGGCGCATGTGCAGGCGGTCGCGCCACTGGGCTGCGGTGGCGGCGCGGCGGCGGGCGGGCAGCCAGCCCAGCGGGCCAGACAGGCGCGGCAGCATGGCCAGCACCAGGTTGTCCTGCACGGACTGGCGCAGGTTCAGGCCGATGGACTGGCGGTCCTCGGGCACATAGGCAATGCCCGCCGCCATGGCATCGCGGTTGCTGCGCAGCGCCAGCGTGCGGCCGCCCAGGCGGATGCTGCCGCGATCGGGCCTGCGCATGCCGAACAGGCCCAGGGCCAGCTCGGTGCGGCCCGCGCCCAGCAGCCCGGTCAGGCCCAGGATCTCGCCCTCGCGCACATCGAAGCTCACGTCCTCGTAGTCGCCGTCGCGGCCCAGGCCGCGCACTTCCAGCAGCGCGGGCGCGGCGGACATGTCGCGCGCATGCAGGCGCTCCTCCACTTCCTGTCCGGTCATCAGCGCGGCCAGTTGCCGGCCCGACAACTGTTCCGCGGGCCAGGTGCCCAGCTTGCGCCCGTCGCGCAGCACGGTGACGCGGTCGGCGATCTCCATGACCTCGTCCAGCTTGTGGCTCACGAAGACGATGGCCATGCCATCGGCCTGGAGCCGGCGCACCACGGCCAGCAGCGCATCGACCTCGGCACGCGTGAGCGAGGCCGTGGGCTCGTCCATGAACAGCAGCCTGGCCCGGGCCGCCATGCCCCGGCAGATGGCCACAAGCTGGCGGCCCGCAATGGGCAGGTCGCCCACCCGCGCATCCAGCGGCAGCGCAATGCCCAGGCGCCGCAACACGGCCTGGGCGGCTTCGCGCTGGCGCCTGCGGCGCACGGGCGCCCACCAGCGGCCCATGGCCTGGTCGAAGGCGATGTTCTCGGCCACGCTCAGGTTGGGAAACAGCGACAGGTCCTGGTAGATCACCTGAATGCCCAGGGACTTGGCCAGCGCCGGGTCCAGCCGCTGCACGGGCTGTCCGCCGATGTCGATGCGCGCGCCCGGCTGCGGCGCGTGCACGCCGCTGAGCACCTTGATCGCCGTGCTCTTGCCGCTGCCGTTGCTGCCCATCAGGCAGTGCACCTCGCCGGGCATCACGTCCCAGTCCAGCGCATGCAGCGCCGTGGCGTCGCCAAAGCGCACGGTGACCGCCTGCATGCGGACCAGCGCCGTTGTGGTGGCATCCATGGCAGCGCGCGGCTCACAGGCCCAGGCCGACCAGCCGGTCTATGGTCTGCCGGTTGATCGGCTCCAGCCTCTGGCCCTGAATGTTGCGGCGCTCGCGGTCCACCTGGACATTGCCCAGGCCCGGTATCTCCATGCCGTCCGTGGGCTCGCGGCCGTCGATCAGCATCTTGCCCACATGCACGATGACCTCGCCGGCCAGCGCGGGGTTCCAGATGAAGCCTTCGCGGATCACGCCGTCGCGCACCAGCTTCGCGCCCTGGCCCGGCGAGAACGAGCCCACCACGGCAATGCGGTCGGCTTTGCGCGCATCGGCCACCGCGCGGCCCGCGCCAATGGGGCCCTGGCTGCCGAAGGCCAGGAAGCCCTTGAGGTCAGGGTGGGCGCGCATCAGGTCCTGGGCGCTGCGGTAGGAGTCGTCCAGGCTCTCGGCCACGCCGAAGCGCTCGGACACCAGCTGCATCTTCGGCCACTGTTTTTTCTGGTGGGCGATGGCCGCATCGGCCCAGGCGTTGTGCAGCGGCACGGTCAGCGAGCCCACGAAGACCACGTACTTGCCCTCGCCACCCATGGCCTTGCCCAGGCTGTCCATGTGGCGCTCGCCAAAGCCCGCGACGCTGCTCAGCTCGATGTTCCAGTCGGCGCCCTTCTGGGCGGGCGACTCGTGCGTGAGCACCTTGATGCCCGCGCTGCGCGCACGCCGGAACACGGGCTCCAGTGCCCTGGCATCGTTGGGCACCACGGCGATGACCTTGCTGCGGCGCGCGATCAGGTCCTCGACCGCGCGCACCTGCTGGGCCGCATCGGCCTCGGTGGGGCCGACCATGCCGCTGGAGATGCCCAGCTCGCGGCCTGCCTTGCGGATGCCGGTCTCCATGGCGTTGAACCACGGAATGCCCCCGACCTTGGCCACCACCGACACATCCTCGGCACCGGCCGCGCCTGCCAGCGCCGCCAGGGTGCAGGCCAACAGTGCTCTTGAGAACCGGCTGAATCCATGGAACATGGCGCTCCTCCCTCTGTTTTGCACAATCGATTGCGCAAACTATAGACAGATGGACTTCCATTGCCGATGCGGGATTTCCCGGGCCGCTGTTGCGTGCCGGCTCCGGTCCGCCCGAATCGCTGCCGCAGCGGCTACGATGGCCGCCGAGCGCTCCCGTCCCAACCCCTGCAGAGCACCGTGAACCGCCCCCGAACCTCCACCATCTACGACCTGGCCGAACTGGCCGGCACCTCGGCCTCGACGGTCAGCGCCATCCTCAACGGCAGCTGGCAGTCGCGGCGCATCAGCGAGGAGACCGCGCGCCGCGTGCAGCAGCTCGCCCAGGAACACAGCTTTGCCGTGAACCGCCAGGCCAGAGGCCTGCGCCGCCAGCGCTCGGGGCTGATCGGCATGGTGATTCCCACGCACGAGGACCGCTTCTTCGGCGCGCTGTCCCAGGCCTTCGAGCGCCTGGCCCACGCGCGGGGCCTGTGCCCGCTGGTGGTCAGCACGCTGCGCGACGGCGCGCTGGAGGTGGAGACCGTGCGCTCGCTGATCGCCTTTCGCGTGGAGCACCTCATCGTCACGGGCGCCACCCGGCCCGACGCCATCAGCGCCGAATGCCGCCAGGCCGGCGTGCGCCATGTCAACGTGGATCTGCCCGGGAAGAAGGCGCCCTCCGTCACCAGCGACAACCGCTGGGGTGCGGCCGAACTCACGCGCCTGCTGCTGGCGCGCTCCAGGCCCCCGGCAGGTGCGCCGCAGGACGCCGTCTGCTTTCTGGGCGGCGTCCGCAAGGAGTACGCCACCGAGCAGCGCCTGGCCGGCTTTCGCGAAGCCCTGGCGCCCCACACGCCGGTGGCGGACGAGCACATCGTCTGCTGCGGCTACGACCCCGAAGCGGCCCGCCTTGCCATGGCAGCGCTCTACCAGCGCCTGGGCGGCCTGCCGCGCGCCCTGCTGTTCTCATCGGGCATCACGCTGCAAGGCGCCATCCGTTTCCTGCGTGGACTGCCCGATGCGGAACTGGCGCAATGCAGCTTTGGCAGCTACGACTGGGACCCCTATGCCGAATGCCTGCGCTTTCCGGTGCACATGGTGCGCCAGAACGTCGAAGGCCTGATGGCCGAGGCCTTCCGCGCCATCGACGGCGAAGGCCTGCGCGCGGGGCAGGTGGTGCAGGTGCGGCCGCAGTTGGTGGAGTGGGGGATTTTGAGTCCCCCGCCATAGGTTCAGGGCTTTTGCCTGCTCAGTGCACGATCGCAGCGCTTGCAGGGTCTGCAGGGACAAGCTTGCTGAAGTGGATCACGTCGCTGACGATGCTTCTGAAGACTTGCTGGGTGTTTTTGGCGGCCTGTTTGTCGAATCTGTCATCGATCACGACCACGATGTTTTCGCCGTCATTGGTTTGCCGGTTGGTGATGTCCACCAGCTTGTAGAGGGCGGGAGCCGCAGACTGCTGCGTTGGCTTGACGGCCAGATACCCAGAGCCTTCCATCTTGAAGTCCAACTCATGCCGCTTGCCCGAGCTTCCAAGGTATTCGGGCCTAAGTTGCAGCTCCTTGCCGGGGTACCTTTGGAGCAGGGCTTGTGCTACCTCCGTGGCAAATGCCGATCCATCGGCGTCCACGCCCTGGTGCTCCATCTCCCAATGGGTGATGGCTACAAGGCAGGAGATGTACCGTGCAAAGGCGTCGGCGGACGACGAGTCCGTTGACAGGATCTCTATGACGCCCTTGGCATTGAGCGAGGCCCCGTGTTTGCTCGCCAGGTTGCTGAGGAACCTCAGCTTGTGCCCTGACGAGAAATTCATCCCTCTGCCAATGAAGTGCAGGACGGTCTGGCCATCGTCGAAAAACCGATGTACGTCGTTGTCGAAACTCTGCACATACACAGGCACGGGGTCGCCATCGGCAAAACAGAAGGGCGTGTTGATCCTTGCAAGCGTGCCTTGCTCGTTGATGGGCTGGCACGCAAACCCGGTCAGGTTGAGAAGGTTCTGGCAGATCATGGTTGGAGCCTCAGCTGTTCTGGATCCTCAAGTGCGGGCCTGAATTCGATGTTGGTGCGTTGACAGAAAAATGCGAAAACATCATGGAAAGTCCGCCATGACTTCCACTCCGGAACAGGGTTTCGTGCATCTCCCAGATGCTCATGCGCCTGATCGTGCCAATTGTCGGGGTTGTAGCTTTTCGTCGTGATCTGCAATTGGTAAACCCTTGCCTTGGGCTGCTTCTTCATGTGACGGAACACACTCATCTTCAGGGTGATGAGCCCAGTATCCGAAGAGCGATAGAAGTTCAACTGGACCACAAGGCCTGTCCCCTTGCCGCTGTCCGTTACCAAGCCCTGTTCAAAGTTGAACGCTCCCTGTGGCTTATCCAGTAACTTCCAATCGTCGGCCTCGGCGTCGTCGCAATAGTGACGTTCTGACAGTATCTGGCGAGCCTCCGCCTCGTCAAGACTATCCACCCTCTCCTCCTTTCATGTTGTTTGTGCAGGAGTTGCCGACAGCCAGCGCAGTGGCGCTGCTCACCTCCTGCCCTTGGTCACAACCGCGCTCGCCCTTTGATTCTGGAGTGCGCCGACCTTGACGCATGTTGTATCGCATCAACGCGATCAAGGGTATTGCGTCTGGATCCATTGGCCTTCATCGCCCTGCACCCACCAACCCCGGCATCACCGTGAAATCCACCTGGGCCTGCGCCAGTTGCTGCATGGCCGGGATCAGGGCGCGGGCGTCGCCGCGCCGCCATTGGAAGGCGTAGTGCAGGGGAGCGAGGGCGGCCTTGGGATGGGCGCCCCCGACGGCGCGCAGGCCCAGGGCGGCGATCCAGCCGGTGGGCAGGAAGCCCACGCCCAGGCCGGCGCGCAGCATGCCGGCCACGGCGCCCCAGCTGTTGCACAGGATGCGCTCGCGCACGCTGGCGCCCTGGGCCAGCAGCCAGTCGTCCAGCAGGCGCGTGGTGCCGGCCTGCGGGGGCAGGGTGACCAGCGCATGGCGCTGCAGCAGGGCCGTGGCGCCCAGGCGGCCCGCGCCTGCCAGGCCGGGGGCCACGGCCCAGGCAAAGCGTGCGGCGCCCACGGGGCGGGACAGCAGGCTGCTGCGCGAGGAGCGGCCCGCGATGACGGCAAAGTCCAGTTCGCCGTCGTCCAGGCGCTGCTCCAGCACGCCGCCCACGTCCACATGGGGCTCCAGCACCAGCTGCGGATGGGCCTGGCGCGCGGCGGCCACGAAGGCCGGCAGCCAGGTCAGCGCCGACAGGTCGCCCACGCCGAAGCGGCAATGGCCGGCCAGCGCCTCGCGCGTGTCCAGGGCCTGGCCCAGCGCGGCCATGGCGTTGAGCACCTCCAGCGCGGCGGGCAGCAGGCGCTGGCCGGCGTCGGTGAGCACGGCACGGTGGCCGCTGCGGTCGAACAGCGGCTGGCCCAGCGCGGTCTCCAGTTCCGTGATGCGCTTGGACAGCGAGGACACGGACAGGTGCACGCGCTGCGCGGCCGTGGCGAAGTTGCTGCAGGTGGCGGCCCACCAGAAGGCTTCGAGCTGCTTGACCGAGGGTGTGGACATGGGCTTGTCATTGGCAAAAAGCGAACAAGTGCATTCTAAATAATCCACTTTCATTCAATGGATGCGCGGCCTACAGTGGCGCCGGTTCCTGAACATTCCGAGGTCCGCACCATGGCCGCCATCGCTTCCTCCTCTGCCTCTGCCTCCACGCCTTCGGCACCCGCCCTGCCGGCGCCGCGCGCCCCGGCCGTGCTGCGCCGCATGCTGTCGCTGCATGATTTCGAGGAGGCCGCGCGCCGCAGGCTGCCCCGGCCCATCTTCGGCTACATCGCCGGGGCGGCAGAGGACAACGCCTCGCTGCGCGACAACCGCGAGGTGTTCGGCGAATGGGGCCTGACCACGCGCGTGCTGGCCGATGTGTCGCAGCGCTCGCAGGCCGTGGAGCTGTTCGGTGAGCGCTATGCCAGCCCCTTCGGCATCGCGCCCATGGGCATCAATGCGCTGTCCACCTACCGGGGCGACCTGGTGCTGGCGCGCGCGGCCCAGCGCGCGGGCATTGTGTCGGTGATGAGCGGCACCTCGCTGATCCCCATGGAGGAGGTGGCGCGCGAGAGCCCGGCCACCTGGTTCCAGGCCTATATCCCCGGGGACCAGGCCCGCATCGACGCGCTGATCGACCGCGTGGAGCGCGCAGGCTTTCGCACCCTGGTGGTGACGGTGGACATACCGATCTCCGCCAACCGCGAGAACAACATCCGCACCGGGTTTTCCACGCCGCTCAAGCCCAGCCTGCGCCTGGCCTGGGACGGCATGGTGCGCCCGGGCTGGGTGGCCGGCACGTTCCTGCGCACGCTGCTGCGCCACGGCATGCCGCATTTCGAGAACTCGTTTGCCACGCGCGGTGCGCCCATCATGTCGTCCAGCGTGATGCGCGACTTTTCGGCGCGCGACCACCTGAGCTGGCGCCACATCGAGGCCATCCGCCGCCGCTGGAAGGGGCCGCTGGTCATCAAGGGCGTGCTCAGCGTGGAGGACGCGCTGCAGGCCCGGCGCGTGGGGGCCGACGGCATCGTGCTGTCCAACCATGGCGGGCGGCAGCTCGACGGCGCGGTGTCGGCCATGCGCATTCTTGAGGACGTGGTGGCGGCCCTGGGGCCGGACTATCCGGTGCTGATCGACGGGGGCTTCAGGCGCGGCTCCGATGTGCTCAAGGCCGTGGCGCTGGGCGCGCGCATGGTGCTGGTGGGCCGGCCCTTCAACTATGCCGCCGCCGTGGGCGGCGAGGCCGGCGTGCTGCACGCCATCGGCCTGCTGCGCGACGAGGTGGACCGCAACCTGGCCATGCTGGGCGCCTCCTCCTGCGGCGCGCTGGACCGCTCGCACATCGTGCGCCGCGCATCGGCCTGACAGAAACCTCCACCGTCCGTTCAAAACACAGCCATTCCCAGGAGACATCCCATGAACCACTTCACTTCACGCCGCAGCCTGTGCGCCCTGCTGCTGGCCGCAGGCGCCGCACCGGGCGCCATGGCGGCCGATGCCGGCGCCTATCCCACGCGCCCGGTGCGCCTGATCGTGCCGTTTGCGGCCGGCGGCACCACCGACATCGTGGCGCGCGCGATTGCGCCGCGCATGGCCGAGGCGCTGGGCCAGCCGCTGGTGGTGGACAACAAGGGCGGCGGCGGAGGCGCCATCGGCGCGCACGAGGCCGCGCGTGCCCAGCCCGACGGCTACACGCTGGGCGTGGCCACCGTGTCCACCACGGCCACCAATCCGGCCATCAACCCGCGCCTGCCCTACAACCCGCTCACCGATTTCACGCCCATCACCAACATTGCGGCCACGCCCAATGTGCTGGCCGTGCATCCGGGCTTCAAGGCGCAGAGCTTTGCGGCCTTCGTGGAGGAGGTGAAGAAGAACCCCGGCAAGCATGCCTACGGCACGGCGGGCACGGGCTCCATAGGCCACATGCTGATGGAGCTGATGTCCAGCCGCTCGGGGCTGTCGCTCACGCATGTGCCCTACCGGGGCTCGGGCCCGGCGCTCAACGATGCGGTTGCGGGCCAGGTGCCCATCGTCTTCGACAACCTGCCCTCGGCCCTGCCCTTCATCAAGGCGGGCCGGCTCACCGCGCTGGCGGTGGCCGCGCCCGAGCGCCTGGCCCAGCTGCCCCAGGTGCCCACCTTCAAGGAGCTGGGGCTGGAGCCGGTCAACCGCAGCGCCTTCTATGGCATCTACGGCCCCAAGGGGCTGTCGCCCGAGATCGTGGCGCGCCTGCATGCGGCCGCCCAGCGCGCACTGGCCAGCCCCGAGGTGCGCCGCCAGATCGAGGACACGGGCTCGCGCGTGATCGGCAACCGCCCCGAGGAGTTCGCGCGCGAGATCGCGGCCGAGAACGCCGTGTACCGCAAGATCGCCACGGAGCGGCGCATCGTGGCGGATTGAGGGGCAGCCGGCGGAAGGGAGGATAGGGGCTGCGAAAGAATTTTCGCCAACGCTGTCACAACGCGCACGCCCCGTGCGTCTTGAAGGTATGGGCCAGCCATTCCGGCCGGCTGCTACATCCCTCAAGGAGTGTTTTCCATGACCGCTTCGTCTTCCGCCGCCACCGGCGCCCGTCCTCTTGCCGCCCCCACGCCGCGCCTGAACTTCCAGGCCGTGGCCCCCGAGCTGTACAAGGCCCAGGCCGGCATCAACGCGCTGCTCAACCAGTCCAGCCTGGGCATCCAGCTGCTGGAGCTGGTGTTCCTGCGCGTCTCGCAGATCAACGGCTGCGCCTTCTGCGTGGACATGCACACGCGCGAACTGCTGTCCCGGGGCGAGGACCTGCAGCGCATCAACAGCATCGTCACCTGGCCCGAGGTGGATTTCTACGACGGGCGCGAGCGCGCCGCCCTGAACTGGGCCGAGCGCTGCACGCGCCTGAGCCAGGCCCATCCCGAGCAGCAGGACTTCGAGGCGCTGCGCCCGCATTTCAGCGAGCGCGAGATGGTGGAGCTGACCTATGCCATCGGCAGCATCAATGTCTGGAACCGCCTGTGTGCGGGCTTTGCAGCGCCCGTGGCACGCAAGCCGATCAAGCTCTGAACGTGCGCAAGCCGCTCACTCCGCCGTGAGCTTTCGCTCCTTCACCAGCCTGCCCCACTGCTCGTACTCCTTCTTCATGAAGGCCGCGAACTCGGCGCGCGTGGCGGGCTGGGGGGTGAGGCCGTGCTTGTTCAGCGCGTCCTTGACGCCGGGGTCATTGAGTACCTTGACGATCTCGGTGTTCCAGCGGTCCAGCATCGGCTTGGGCGTCTTGCCCGGTGCCACGAAGGCATACCAGTTCAGTGCCTCGAAGCCGGGATAGCCGGCTTCGGCCACCGTGGGGATGTCAGGCATGTACGCCGGGCGCGTGAGGCCCGTGGTGGCCAGCGGGATCAGCTTGCCGGCCTCGATGTGGGGCAGGGCCGTGGGCGGCGCTGCGAAGTAGCTGGTCACGCGCTCACCCAGCAGGTCCTGCAGCGCGGGCGCGCCGCCCTTGTAGGGCACGTGCACCATGTCGATGCCCGCGCGCTGGTTGAACAGCTCGCCTGCCAGGTGGGAGGCCGAGCCCGCGCCCGTCGAGGCGTAGTCCACCGTGCCCGGGTTCTTCCTGGCCTTGGCCACGAACTCGGCCAGGGTCTTCACGCCCGCGCCCTTGTGCACCACCAGCACGTTGGGAAAGTTCACGCCGCCCGAGATGGGCGCCAGGTCCTTGAAGGGGTCGTAGGGCAGCTTCATCAGGTGCGGCGCAATGGTCAGCGGCCCCACCGAGCCGAACAGCAGCACCGAGCCGTCGGCCGCCGCATTGGCCACCTGCTGGTGGGCGATGTTGCCGCCCGCGCCGCCCTTGTTCTCCACCACCACGCTCTGGCCGATGTTCTCGCCCAGCTTCTTGGCGATCAGGCGCGCGGCCGCATCGGCGGCGCCGCCGGCGGCGAAGCCCACGACCAGGGACACGGGCTTTTTGGGAGGAAAGTCCTGGGCCTGCGCACTGGCGGCCAGTGCGAGCAGGGAGGCGGCCAGGGCGCTGGCGTGCAGGAAGTTGCGCTTGTTCATCATGGGGTTGTCTCCGTCATTGGCTGGGAATCGGGGCGGATGCGGCTAGTCGGCACCCAGCCCGATGGGGCTGGGCTGGCGCTTTTCGGTGTTGTGGCGCAGCAGGGATGCCGTGCGGAACACGCCGTGCGCGAACTTGCCGTAGGGCAGGGTGGCGAACAGGGCGATCACCGCGCCCAGGTGCAGGCACAGCAGCAGGGCCAGGGCCGGCGTGCCGCGGCCCAGCCACAGCGCCATGCCGCTGGCCGCGACCAGGAACAGCAGGGCGATGAAGCCCAGGTCCATGGGTTTCTGGCGCGCGTCGCCATGCAGCGGGTGGCGCCTGCGGTTCAGGCGCCACAGGCCTGCGGTGCCCAGCATGAGGCTGGTGCCGCCCACGGCGCCCAGCAGCTTGGGCAGGCTGGGGAATTCGTAGGGCGCGGCCCAGCCGAACACGTAGTGGTAGACCGTGGCCAGCGCCGTGGCCGCAAAGCACAGCATGAATCCGTAGAAGGTCAGGTGGTGAAAACGCCTGCGGCTCAGGGTGTAGGCATCGTCGTCGTTGTGGCAGCCCTCGCCGTGGCCGCCGTCCAGGTATTTGAGGCGCAGCACGTCCTGCGCGGCCTCGGCCGCCGCCGGCGTGCCCACGTCCACGCCGCCGGTGGCGGGCTTGACGTCCTTCCAGAAGCGGCGCACGCCCATGGCCAGCGCCAGCACCACGAACAGGAACACGGGCGCGAAGATGCCCACCAGCAGGTTGTGCGGGAACAGGTTGTAGAAGTTGGCGCCCAGGTCGGCGCCCCACAGCCGGCCCGGGCCGCCCTGCAGGGCCACGGCCAGCACCAGGAACAGCGACAGGCCTGCGGCCAGGGCCAGCGACAGCGTGAGCCCGTTCCTCTGGTACAGGCGCCCCAGGGCGGGTGGCCAGGCGTAGTCGGCATAGGTCTGGCCGCGCACCTCGGCCATGGCCTTGGGGATGTTGATGGCGAATTCATGCGGCGGCGCGTACTGGCAGGCATGCAGGCAGGCGCCGCAGTTGTGGCACAGGTTGGCCAGGTAGTGCACATCGGCCTTGCCGAACTCCAGGCGCCGCGTCATGGCCGGGAAGACCGCGCAAAAGCCTTCGCAGTAGCGGCAGGCGTTGCAGATCTGCAGGGCACGCGCCACCTCGCCTTCGGCGGCCGTTTCGGTGGAGACCGGCAGGATGGGGATGACCCGGCCTGCGGCCAGGTCCTGGGCTTCTTGGGCCAGGGCGCTAATTGTGTTTTGCATATGTGTCGTCCATGGGGTTGGCTTGCCGCCCGCAGCGCTTGAAGTAGGCCTGCTCCTGACCAGGGACAGCGAGCAAGGGCCGCCCCGCAGCGAGGCTGTCGTCCCCCTTGGGGGATGGCGCGCAGCGACTCAGGGGGGTCTTCATCTCACTGCGCCGCGCACGGCGGGTTGTCCGGCGGCGGCAAGGGCCGCGTTGCGGCCCGCGATGCGGCCGAAGGCCGTGCCGATGGACATGCCCACGCCGGCCGTATAGCCCTTGCCCAGCACGTTGCCGGCCATCATTTCGCCGGCCACGAACAGGTTGGTGCTGGGCTGGCCGGCAAAGCGCACGGCCGCCGTGTCGTCGGTCTCCAGGCCCAGGTAGGTGAAGGTCACGCCGGGGCGCAGCTGGTAGCCGTAGAAGGGCGCCGTGTCGATGGGGCGGGCCCAGTGGGTCTTGGCGGGGGCCAGGCCCTCGGTATGGCAGTCGTCCAGCGCCGTGTGGTCGAAGTGGCCGACGCGGCAGGCGCCGTTGTAGGCATCCAGGGTCTGCATGAAGCGGTTTTCGTCCAGGCCCAGCTTGCGTGCCAGCTCGGGCAGGGAGTCGGCGCGCACGCCCGGGAAGACCGGCGGCATGAAGCGGCCTATGGCCTTGGCGTCGATGACGGACCAGGCGGTCTGGCCCGGCTGCTGGGCCACCAGGCGGCCCCAGATGGCATAGCGCTTGGGCCAGAAGTCCTCGCCCTCGTCATAGAAGCGCTCGGCCTCGCGGTTGACCACCACGCCCAGCGAGACGCAGTCGATGCGCGTGCAGATGCCGCCGTCGTACAGCGGCGCGCGCGCATCGATGGCCACCATGTGGGCCTGGGTGGGGTCGCCGATGCGGTCGGCGCCATGGTCTTCGAGCAGGTGGCGCAGCAGCACGCCGCGGTTGAAGGCCGTGCCGCGGATCAGGAAGTTGTCGGACGGCCATTCGCCGCGCGCGTTCTGCCCCCAGGCTTCGCGCAGCCACTCGCGGTTGGACTCGAAGCCGCCCGCCGCCAGCACGCAGGTCTTTGCGGTGATGCGCTGCGCGCCCACCCAGGCGGCCTTGAACTCGCCGCCCTCGATCTCCAGCCGGTCCACGGGCGACGCGTAGCGCACCTGCACGCCCAGCCGTTCGGCGCTGCGGTAGTAGGCATTGACCAGGGCCTTGCCGCCGCCCATGAAGAAGGCATTGGTGCGCGCCACGTGCAAAGCGCCCGACAGCGGCGGCTGGAAATGCACGCCGTGGCGGCGCATCCAGTCGCGGCAGGTGGAGGAGGCGCGGATCACCATGCGCGCCAGGTGCTCGTTGGTGATGCCGCCCGTGACCTTGAGCAGGTCCTGCCAGAACTCCTCTTCGGGGTAGGCCTCGACCAGCACGTCCTGGGGCGCGTCGTGCATGCAGCGCAGGTTGCGCGTGTGGCCGGAATTGCCGCCGCGCCAGTCGCGCGGCGCCGCCTCCAGCAGCAGCACGCTGCGGCCTGCCTCGCGCGCCATCAGGGCCGCGCACAGGGCGGCATTGCCGCCGCCTATGACCAGGACATCGGGGTCCATGGAGTTCTCCTTGCATTCGCCATCGTGGGGATTGCGAATGTAGGGAGAACGCCGCCCGGCGGGCAGGGGCCCGCCGGCATGGGGGTATCAGTCTTCGTGATGGATGAGGGCCGTGCCGGCCCAGGCGCCGCCGCGCAGCAGCTGGCGCACGCAGTCGATCAGCACCACGCGCGCGGCCAGGGCGGCGGGCGACAGCTCATCCTCGGACAGGCTGCACAGCAAGTTGGTGCGCAGGGCATCTTTGTCCGTGATACGCGACCACTCGAAGCGCTGCGCGGCATCGGCATAGCGGCCCATGGAGGCCCAGGGCTGCACCGTGCTGCCCAGGCCCGCATCCACGGCCGCCATGACCATGGACAGCGAATCCACCTCCAGCACCAGATGCGGCGTGAAGCGCGCCTGCGAGAAGGCCGTGTCCAGCGTGCTGCGCAGGCCGTGCAGGCCCGTGGGCAGGATCAGCGATTCGCCGGCCAGGTCGGCCAGCGCCATCTGCGGCGGCAGCGGCTCGGGGTGGTGGCCGCGCGCGCGGATCAGGAACAGCTCCTCCTCGATCAGCGGGTGCACCTGCCAGCGCCGCCCGCCTGCGCGGGCCTGACCGCCGTGCAGGCGGGCGTCGAACAGCACGGCCATGTCCAGCGCGCGCGCATTGAGCATGTCGGTCAGGTGGCCGGACATGCCCTCCACCATGTGCAGGCGCACATCGGGGTAGCGCGTGCGCATGGCCTGCATCATGGGCAGGCCCAGCATGGCGGAGGTGGTGGGCGCCAGGCCCACGCTGACCGAGCCCGACAGCCGCGCCTGCTGCGCGCTGCGCACGGCCTGCTCGGCATGGCGCAGCGTGAGCTGGGCCTCGCGGAAGAAGGCCACGCCCGCCTCGGTGGGCACCACGCCGCGCGGCGTGCGCTGCAGCAGCCGGGTGGACAGCTCGCTTTCCAGGCGGCTGACCTGCTGGCTCAGCGCGGACTGGACCATGTCCAGGTCCAGGGCGGCGCGGCTCATGGAGCCCAGTTCGACGATGCGGACGAAGTAGCGGAGTTGTCTCAGTTCCATGGGGGCGGCGCTTGTGGTGTGCAGCGCCGATTGTCGGTGCAGACCGGGGCTTGGCCTCAGATGCCGCGCGGCAGCAGGGCCGCCAGGGCCTCGCCTATCGAGCGCGCAATCAGCTTCTGGCGCTCGCCGGGCATGCGCTCCAGCGTGGAGGCCACGCTGACGGCGGCCACGGGCTCGCCTTCGGCATTGCGCACCGCCATGCCCACGGCCAGCACGCCGCGCGTGGCGTGGTTGCCGATGACGGACCAGCCGCGCTGGCGCGTGGCCTTCACCAGCAGGGCCATGCGCTCGGGCGTCATGCCGCCGTACTGCTCCAGCACGGGCGCGTTGGCCGCCATCGCGGCCTGCACCTCGGCATCGGGCAGGGCGGCCAGCAGGGCCAGGCCCGCCGCTCCCACGCCCAGCGGCTGGCGCGTACCCACCTGGATCACCAGGATCTGCACCGGATGCGTGCCCACATGGCGGGCGATGCAGTGCGATGCCGCGCCTTCGCGCACGATGGCAAAGGCCGCGTCCGCGCAGCCCGCGCTCACGCGCTCCAGCACGGGCTGCAGCCGCACGGCCATGTTGGGCTGGCCCGCGCTGGCGGCCGTGGCCGCCAGCCGGTGGCCGGCCGCATAGCCGAAGCGCCCCCTGTGCGCCACATAGCCGCTGTCCACCAGGGTGGACAGCAGGCGGTACACCGTGGCGCGCTCCAGCCCCGTGGCGCGGCACAGGTCAGCGACGCGCAGGCCCTCGCGGCCTGCGGCCAGCACGGCGTCCAGCACCTGCAGGCCACGGCGCAGCGTGCGGCTGCCGGCATCGTCGGCGGAGAGTGGAATGTCCGCTGGCCGGACGTTTGGATTGGTGCTGCGCGAAGCCATGGAAAAGAATTTCCCGGTGATTGCAGGCAGGGCAGAAAAGGGCCTGCGTGCAGCGCGCAGTGTGCCGCAGGCCGTCGAAAGCCCACACAGGCAGACATGAGCAGACATCAGCGGACATCAGAACGATCACCTGGAGACAAGACATGACAACCCCTGCCCGTTTCAATCCGTGGGCGCGCCGGCGCCTGCTGGCCTGTTCCTTCACCTGCGCACTGGCCGGCATGGCCGCCGCGACCGTCGCGACCGTGGCGTTGGCGCCCGCGCCCGTGCTGGCGCAGCCGGCGGCCTGGCCGGCCCGGCCCGTGCGGCTCGTGGTGGGCTACGCGGCCGGCGGCGCCACCGATGTGATCGCGCGCCTGGTGGCCGCCCGGATGGGCGAGCAGCTGGGCCAGAGCGTGGTGGTGGACAACCGCACGGGCGCCAACAGCAATGTGGGCGCCGAGGCCGTGGCGCGGGCGCCTGCGGACGGCTACACGCTGTATGTCTACACCATTGCCAACACCATCAATGCCTCGCTCTACCCCCGGCTCGGCTATGACCCGGTCAAGGACTTCGAGCCCATCGGCCTGATCGCCAAGATTCCCAACATCCTCGTGGTCAACCCGCGCCTGCCCATACAGAACGTGGCCGACTATGTGCGCTACGCCCGGCAGAGTACGCGGGGCATCAGCTTCGCCTCGTCGGGCAGCGGCTCGTCGATCCATCTGTCGGGCGAGATGTTCCGTCAGCTGTCGGGCCTGCGCATGCTGCACGTGCCCTACCGGGGCAGCGCACCGGCCATCACCGACCTGCTGGGCGGGCAGGTGGATTCCATGTTCGACAACGCGCCCTCGGCCCTGCCCCATGTGCAGGCCGGCAAGCTGCGCGCGATCGCCATCACCAGCGCCCGGCGCTCGGCGCTGCTGCCCGATGTGCCCACGCTGGCGGAGTCGGGCTATGCGGGATTCGACGTGCAGTCGTGGTTCGGCCTGGCCGCCCCCGCGGGCACGCCGCCCGCCGTGATCGAGCGCCTGAACCATGCCCTGAACACCGCCCTGGCCGCACCCGAGCTGCGCCAGCGCCTGGGCGAGATGGCCGCCACGCCCGAGCCCGGCACCCCGGCGCAGATGCGCAGCTTTGCGGCGTCGGAGATCAAGCGCTGGCGCGAGGTGGTCAAGGCCTCGGGCGCCACCGCCCAGTAGTTCGGCACACGTTCGGCAAAAGCTCAACACAACCGCCCCACAAGGAGACGACCCCCATGCAACCCATTGATTTTTTCTGGCGCGCGGCCGAGCGCTGGCCGCAGCGCATCGCCATCGACGCGCCGGGCGGCTGCATCCGCTACGACGCGCTGGCCCGCAAGGTGGCCGCGCTGGCGGCCGGCCTGCAGGCGCTGGAGCCCGCCGTGCAAAGCCGCGTGGGCATCTGCGCGGGCAACAGCGCAGACCATGTCGCCGCCCTGCTGGCAGTGATGGCCAGCGGCAAGGTCTGGGTGCCGCTCAATCCCAAGAGCACGCAGCCCGAGGTGCGCCGCATCATCGATGCCACCGAGCCTTCCATCGTGCTGTGCGATGCGGGTGGCGCTGCACTGGTGCAAGGGGCGCCGGGCATCCACCTGGTGCTGGGCGAGGGCACGGCGGCCCTGGAGCAGGCGCAGACCGGCGCTTTGCCTGTGATGCCCGACCTGCCCGCCGATGCCATCCAGGCCATCAAGTTCACGGGCGGCACCACGGGCCTGCCCAAGGGCGTGATGCAGCCCTGCCGCGCCTGGATGGCCGGCATTGCCAACCAGATCCAGGCCTGGGGGTTCGATGAGCATGACCGCTACGTCATGGCCGCGCCCATCACGCATGGCACGTCCACCTACCTGCTGCCCATCCTGGCGCAGGGCGGCTGCCATGTGCTGCTGGACGGTGCGGGTGCCGAGGCCGTGCGCAGCGCCTTTGCCCTGCGCGGCGGCACCGTGTGCTTCATGCCGCCCACCCTGATCTACATGCTGATGGCGCTGCCGGGCGCCAGCCGTGCGGACTTCCCCGGCCTGCGCCGCCTCATCTACGGCGGCGCCGCCATGCCGCCCGAGAAAATCCGCCAGGTGCGCGCCTTCTTCGGCCCCGTGCTGGCCACCACCTATGGCCAGACCGAGGCGCCGCAGATCCTCACGGCCATGCGGCCCGAGGACTTCGAGGACGAAGGCCTGTGGACCTCCGTGGGCCGGACCACCTGGTTCAGCGACCTGGCCATCATGGCGCCCGACGGCCGCCTGCTGCCCCGGGGCGAGGTGGGCGAGGTCGTGGCGCGCGGCGATCTGCTGATGAGCGGCTACTGGCGCCTGCCCGGCAAGACGGCCGAGACCCTGGTGAACGGCTGGCTGCACACGGGGGACCGGGGCCTGATCGATGCGCAGGGCTACCTGCACCTCAAGGACCGCCTGAAGGACCTGGTCATCACGGGCGGCTTCAACGTCTATCCCGTGGATGTGGAAAACGCCCTGGGCCAGCATCCGGCCGTGCACGAGTGCGTGGTCTTCGGCATCCCCGACGATCACTGGGGCGAGGCCGTGCAGGCCGCCGTGCAATTGCGCGCCGAACTGCGCCCCGACCAGCGGCCGGACGAGGCCGAACTGATCGCCTTCGTGCGCCAGCGCCTGGGCCCCGTGCAGACACCCAAGCGCATCCACTTTCACGCCAGCCTGCCGCGCTCGCCCGTGGGCAAGCTGCTCAAGACGGCCGTGCGCGAGCTTGCGCTGGCGCCCCGTTGATCCCGCACACCATCACAAGGAAACCCTGGCCATGGCAACCTCCCAACCCCCCGTCACCCGCCTGTGCACCCACACCCTCACCAGCCTGCATTACCGCGATGCCGACCTGGTCGAGGACCTGATGGGCAAGAAGACCTTCACCGAGGTGATGCTGATGCAGATCCTGGGCCGCACGCCGCGCCCCGTGGACCTGCGCATCGCCGATGTGGTGCTCATCGTGCTCATGGAGCATGGCCTCACGCCCAGCGCCATCGCCACGCGCCTCATCTACATGAGCGCGCCCGAAAACCTGCAGGGCGCCGTCTCGGCCGGCCTGCTGGCCGTGGGCAGCTCCTTCGTGGGCACCATGGAGAACTGCGCCGCGCTGCTCGACCGCATCGCCGCCGCCGCCGACCCCGAGGCCGAGGCCCGCGCCATCGCCCAGCACCACAAGGCGTTGAAAAGCCCCGTCCCCGGCTTTGGCCACCACCTGCACAAGCCCGTGGACCCGCGCGCCTACAAGCTGCTGGACATGGGCCGCGCCGAACCCGAACTGGCGGGCAGCAGAATCCGCGCGCTCGAAATCCTGTCCGCCGCCGTGGACGCCGCAGCGGGCCGGCCCATCACCATCAATGCCACGGGGGCCGTGGCCGCCCTGCTGGGCGAGATCGGCGTGCCCACGGCCGTGATGCGCGGCTTTGCCGTCATCTCGCGTGCGGCCGGGCTGGTGGCGCATGTGGTGGAGGAGCAGCAAAGCCCGTCGGGCCGGTTCATCTGGGAAACGGTGGAGGAAGCCATCCGCTACGCGGGGCATGCAGTTTCCGCGAACGCTGCGTGAAGCAATGACCGATGGACCACCGCGCGCCATGCCGCGAGCATGGAGTCCATGCAACAAACCCATGGATTGTCCGGCGCCCTCGACGGCCTGCGCGTGGTGGACCTGTCCCGCATCCTGGCGGGACCCTGGTGCACCCAGAACCTTGCCGACCTGGGCGCATCGGTGCTCAAGATCGAGCGTCCCGGCACGGGCGACGACACGCGCGCCTGGGGCCCGCCCTTCGTGCAGGCGCCCGGTGGCGAGGCCGTGTCGGCCTACTTCCTGTCTTGCAACCGCGGCAAGCAGTCGGTGGCGCTGGACTTCACCGAGCCGGCCTCGCATGCCTGGCTGCTGCGCCAGATCCGCGATGCCGACGTGCTGGTGGAAAACTACAAGGCCGGCGCGCTGGCGCGCCACGGACTGGACTACGCGGCGCTGGCCGCCATCAACCCCGGGCTGATCTACCTGTCGATCACGGGCTTCGGCCAGAGCGGCCCGTTTGCGCACAAGCCCGGCTACGACTATGTGTTCCAGGGGCTGGGCGGCCTCATGGGCTACACGGGCGTGGCCGATGGCGAGGAGGGCGCGGGCCCGCTGCGCACGGGCGTGGCCGTGGTGGACCTGATGACGGGCATGTATGCCACCAGCGCCGTGCTGGCGGCCGTGGTGCAGCGCCAGCGCACGGGGCGCGGCCAGCACATCGACCTGGCCCTGCTGGACGTGGCCGTGGCCATGAATGCCAACCAGGCGGCCAACTACCTGGTCAGCGGCGAGAACCCGCGCCGCACGGGCAACGCCCATCCCAATTGCGCGCCCTACGAGGTGTTTGCCTGCGAAGACGGGCATTTCATCCTGGCCATCGGCAATGACGGGCAGTTCGCCGCCCTGTGCTCCGTGCTGGGCACGGACTGGCACCTGGACGCGCGCTTTGCCACCAATGCCGCGCGCCTGACCGGCATGCCGCAGCTGCGCCCGCTGTTGCGCGCGGCGCTGGGCCGCTGGCCGCTGCAGGCCCTGACCGATGCGCTGGACACCGCCCAGGTGCCCTGGGGCTGCATCAACACCATGGAACAGGTCTTCGCCCATCCGCAGGTCCGGCACCGCCAGATGCTGCAGACGGTGGAGCACCCGCAGCTGGGCACGCTGAAGCTGGTGCGCAACCCCATGGTGCCGGCCGGCAGCGGCGCCCAGGTGCCGCCGCCGCCCGTGCTCGGTGCGGCGCCGCAGGACCTCTGAATCCCTAGACATCGACAAGCCAAGAAGGAGACAAGGATGACGAAACGCATGAAAGCACTGAAGGCCGCCGTGGCAGCCGCCGCGCTGGCGGCGCTGCCGCTGGCATATGCGGCAGGGGCAGCCGGGGCGGCGGGGGCCGGAAGCTATCCCGAGCGGCCCATACGCCTGGTCGTGCCCTATGCGGTGGGCGGCGCCACCGATGTGATCGCGCGCGTGGCGGCCCGCTATCTGGGCGAGACGCTGGGCCAGCCCGTGGTGGTGGAAAACCGCCCTGGCGCGGGCGGCAGCACGGGCTCGGCCTATGCGGCCAAGCAGCCGGCCGACGGCTACACCCTGGTGATGATGGTGGAGAGCTCGCATGCCGTGAATCCCAACGTCTACGCCAAGCCCGCGTATGACCCGGTGAAGGACTTCACCCCCATCACCAACATCGCCAACGTGCCGGGCGTGATGGTGGTCAGCGCAGGCTCGGCCTACAAGAGCGCCAAGGATGTGAGCGACGCGGCGCGCGCCGCGCCGGGCAAGCTCAACTACGGCTCCTCGGGCAATGGCGGGCTCAGCCACCTGAGCGGTGCGCTGTTCGGCAGCACCACGGGCACCACCCTCACCCATGTGCCCTACAAGGGCCTGGGGCCGGCGCTGAACGACCTGATGGCGGGGCAGCTCGATGTGGTGTTCGACAACATGCCGTCCTCGGGCGCGCTGATCGCAGGCGGCCAGCTGCGTGCCCTGGCCGTGTCCAGCCCCGTGCGCCTGCCGGCCCTGCCCGGCGTGCCCACCTATGCCGAGGCCGGTCTCAAGCCCATGAACGACATGTCCTGGTACGGCCTGGGCGCGCCTGCCAGGCTCGATCCCGCCATTCTTGCCAGGCTCAGCGAAGCCATGCGCAAGACCTTGCAAAAGCCCGAGCTGATCAAGACCATAGAGCAGCAGGGCGCCGTCGTGGACTTCCAGGAGCCTGCGCAATTCAGGCAGACGGTGGAGCGCTCCAACCGCGCCTGGTCCCAGCTGATCCGCGACATCGGATTCGAGAAACTTTGAGGAGATCTGCCGTGCATGCACAAGTGACCTTTCCCACCCCGCAGACCGCCGTGCTCACCATCACCGGCGGCGGGCCGCTGAACATCCTGGGCACACCCGTGATCCGCGCGCTGACCGCGCAATTGGCCGAACTGGCCGAGCGCCCCGATCTGCACTGCCTGGTGCTGCGCGGATCGGGCACGCGCGCCTTCGTGGCGGGGGCCGATATCCGCGAGATGGCGTCGCTCAACGCCGCCTCGGCACGCGCCTTCATCAGCGGGCTGCGCGACCTGTGCAACGCGGTGCGGCATTTCCCCGTGCCCGTGATCGCCCGGCTGCAGGGCCATACGCTGGGCGGCGGGCTGGAGCTGGCCATGGCGGCTGACCTGCGCATCGCGGCCGATGATGCCGTGGTGGGCATGCCCGAGGTCAAGGTCGGCATTCCCTCGGTGATCCACGCGGCCATGATGCCCGCGCAGATCGGTGGCACGCGCGCCAGCTGGCTGCTGCTCACGGGCGAGAACATCGGCGCCCTGCAGGCCGAGCGCTGGGGCTTGCTCAACGAATGCGTGCCCGGCGACCAGCTCGATGCGCGCATCGCGCAGATTGCCGAGGGGCTGGGCGGGATCGGCATCGAGGCGCTGCGCCAGCAAAAGCGCCTGCTGCGCCGCTGGGAAGGCATGGGCGTGGACTCGGCCATCACCGACAGCGTGGCCGAGTTCGGCGCGGCCTTCAACACGGGCGAGCCGCAGCACCACATGAATGCCTTCCTGGAACGCAAGCAGGCCAAGGCCCAGCCCCAGCCCCAGCCCTGAACCCGGGCCTAGGCCTTGTCGGCCAGCCCTTTCAGAAAGCTGCGCAGCCGCTGCGCGGTGGGCGTCAGCGGCCGTTCGCTGGAGCGCACCAGCTGCAGCGGGCGCCGTGCCCAGGTTTCCTCCAGCGGCAGGCAGGCCACCGCATGCGCGGTGCCGAGCCTGCGGTAGATGCTGTGCGGAATGATGGCCAGGCCCACGCCCTGCGAGACCAGCCGCACGATGGAGGTGAAATCGTCCACGTGGATGCGGCAGCGCAGCGGCCGGCCATGGCGCTTGGCCAGCTCGCGCAGAAAGGCGTAGTTGCTGCTGGTCAGCGCCATGCCCACGAAGGCATGGGACAGGGTGTCGAAGAACCGGCAGGAAGGGCCTTCGCCGTCGTCAGGCCTCTCGCCCGGCTGGGGCACCAGCGGATGGCCGGGCGGGGCGATTACCACCAGGCGGTCCTGCGCAAAGGTCTCGCAGGCCACGGCGCCCGCCATGGGCTCGCCCGCGTAGACGCCCAGGTCGGCCTCGCCCTCGGCCACGCTGGCGGCAATCGTCTCGCTGGTCTGCTCGACCAGGGTGAGGTTCACCTCGGTAAAGGCGGTCAGAAACTCGCCGATGTGCGGGCCGATGAAGCCGTGCAGCGAGGAGCTGTTGGCCGCCAGCGTTGCCTTGCCCTGCAGGCTGCTGCCCAGCAGGGCGGCCTCGGCCTCCATGCCGTCGATGGCGGCGAACACGCCGCGCGCATGCTCGAGCATGGCGTGGCCTTCCTCGGTCAGCCGCATGCCCTTGTGCTCGCGCGTGAACAGCTGGCAGCCCAGGGCCTGCTCCAGATTGCGCAGCCGCTGGCTGGCGGCCGAGGGCGTCAGGTGCCGCGCCTGGCTGGCACGCGAGAGATTGCCGGCCTGGGCGATGGCCATGAACAGCTTCAGATCGGTCAGGTCGTAGCGCATGCGGGCGTTTCCTAGGGGGCAAGAGGGCCATTATTCCTGCTGGCGCAGGGCTGCAAAGCCCGTGGCGCGCAGCCTTTGAAGGGCGCTGGGATAATCGCTGCCATGACTAAACACCGCGTCGTGGTGGGCCTGTCGGGCGGTGTGGACTCCGCTGTCACGGCCCATCTCCTCAAGCAACAGGGCCATGAAGTGGTCGGCATCTTCATGAAGAACTGGGAAGATGACGACGACAGCGAATACTGCTCGTCCAATGTCGATTTCGTCGATGCCGCCGCCGTGGCCGACGTGGTCGGCATCGAGATCGAGCATGTGAACTTCGCCTCCGAGTACAAGGACCGCGTCTTCGCCGAGTTCCTGCGCGAGTACCAGGCCGGCCGCACGCCCAACCCTGATGTGCTGTGCAATGCCGAGATCAAGTTCAAGGCCTTCCTGGACCACGCCATGCGCCTGGGCGCCGAGAAGATCGCCACGGGCCACTACGCCCGCGTGCGCCAGAACCCCGACACGCAGCTGTTCGAGCTGCTCAAGGGGCTGGACCCGGCCAAGGACCAGAGCTACTTCCTGCACCGCCTCAACCAGGCCCAGCTGTCCAGGTCCATGTTCCCCGTGGGCGAGCTGAAGAAGACCGAGGTGCGCCGCATTGCCGAGGAGATCGGCCTGCCCAACGCGAAGAAGAAGGACTCCACGGGCATCTGCTTCATCGGAGAGCGGCCGTTCCGCGACTTCCTGAACCGCTACATCAGCAAGGAGCCCGGCAACATCCTCGACGACCGCAACCGCAAGCTGGGCAAGCATGTGGGCCTGTCGTTCTACACGCTGGGCCAGCGCTCGGGCCTGGGCATCGGCGGCGTCAAGGAAAAGGGCGCGCCGCGCGGTGGCGGCGACCATGAGCCCTGGTTCGTGGCGCGCAAGGAGCTGGACACCAACACGCTGCGCGTGGTGCAGGGCCATGACCATCCCTGGCTGCTGTCGCAGTCGCTGCTGGCCGACCAGGTCAGCTGGGTGGCCGGCCACGCGCCCGCCGAGGGCAAGGCCTACGGCTCCAAGACGCGCTACCGCCAGCCCGACTCGCCGGCCCTGATCTCGGGCGCCACGCCCGAGGGCTTCCGGCTGGATTTTCCCGAGCCGCAATGGGCCGTCACGCCCGGCCAGTCGGCCGTGCTCTACGACGGGGACGTGTGCCTGGGCGGCGGCATCATCGCGGCGGTGGATCCGCGCTGATGCAGCACTGACGCGGCACTGATGCGGCATTGATGCGGCATTGATGCCGGGCAGGATTCGGCCCGTCGCGTTTTGCTATCGTCACGGGGGGCGGCACAACCGCCCCTTTTTCTTTTTCCTTTTGTTCTTCACGACAGCACCACAGGAGACCCCATGGCTTCATCGATTCTTGCGCGCCGGCATATTCTGGGAGCGGCCCTGGGCGCCGTGGCCACGGCCGGATGCAACGGCGAGGTGTCCTGGGGCGACCCCATCGATCCGCCCGTGACGGACCGCGTCAAGCGTGCGCTCGATCAACTCGACGGCCAGGTGCGCGCGCAGATGCGGCGCACGGGCGTGCCCGGCGTGGCCGTGGCGGTCGTGCATGAAGGGCGCCTGGTCTATGCCCAGGGCATGGGCGTGCGCCGTCTGGGCTCGTCGCTGGCCGTGGATGCGGACACGGTGTTCCAGCTCGCCTCCGTCTCCAAGTCCGTGGGCGCCACCGTGGTGGCGCAGCAGGTGGGCCAGCGCCGCGTGTCCTGGGACACGCGCGTGCAGCAGGGCCTGCCCTGGTGGACGCTGGAGGATGCCGACGCTGCCCAGCGCATCACCGTGGGCGACATGTATGCCCACCGCTCGGGCCTGCCCGGCCAGGCCGGCGATGCGCTGGAGGAGCTGGGCTACAGCCAGCGCCAGATCCTGGAGCGCCTGCGCTACCTGCCGCTGCGGCCCGTGGGCACCCAGTACGCCTACAGCAACTTCGGCCTGACCACGGGCGCCGAGGCGGTGGCCGCCATCGCGGGCCAGTCCTGGGCGGCGCTGTCGCAGCAGGCCGTCTACGGCCCGCTGGGCATGACGCAGACCAGCTCGCTGTTTGCAGATTTCGAGGCGCGCGCCAACCGCGCGGCCGGCCACCTGCGCGTCAATGGCGTGTGGCAGACGGGGCCGGTGCGCCGGCCCGATGCGCAGTCGGCCGCCGGCGGCGTCAGCTCCACGGTGCGCGACATGGCGCGCTGGATGACCATGCTGCTGGACGAAGGCCGCTTCGAGGGCCGCCAGGTGGTCGATGCGCAGGCGCTGCGCACGGCGCTGTCGCCGCAGATGCTGCAGTCGCCGGCCGGCAACGGCGAGCCTGCGCGCTACTACGGCTTCGGCTTCAACGTGGGCGTGTCCGAGGCGGGGCGCACCACCTACAGCCACTCGGGCGCCTTCGGCACGGGCAGCGCGACCAGCTTCACCGTCATGCCCGAGCTCAAGCTGGGCATCGTGGTGCTGACCAACGGCATGCCCATCGGCGTGCCCGAGATCGTGGTCTCGCAGTTCCTGGACCAGGTCGAATGGGGCCGCCAGCGCCAGGACTGGGAGAGCATCTGGACCAAGCGGCTGGCACCCATCATGCAGCCACATGGCGAGCTGGTGGGCAAGACCCGGCCCAGCTTTCCCCGCCCGCCCCGGCCGCTGGGCGCCTATGTGGGCAGCTACGCCAACCGCTTCTACGGGCCGGCCCAGGTCAGCCTGCAGACGGGTGGCGGTGGACTGCAGGTCAGCCTGGGTTCGCAGCGCATGCTGCTCAGCCACTGGGATGGCGAGGTCTTCAGCTTCGTGCCCGAGGGCGATTCGCCGGGCAGCCTGTCCAAGGCCACGTTCGACGGCAACCAGCTCACGCTGGAGTATTTCGACGATGTGCTGACGCCGGCCGGCGTCAGTGCGGGGATAGGGCGCTTTTCGCGCTGAGGGTGGCCTGCTCCGTGCCGTCGTGCAGGTGATCGCCGGGCACGGGCAGCCAGGCGGCCAGCACGGTGGCACCGGGCTCCGAATCCATGTCCAGATGGCCGCCCAGGCGCTGCAGGCGCGCCTGCATGCTGCGCAGGCCCACGCCCATGCCGGCCTGCTGCACGGCGGACACGTCAAAGCCTGCGCCGTCGTCGGTGATGCGCAGCATCAGCCAATGCGGCTCGGGCCACTGCAACTGCACCTGCACGCACTGGGCGCGGCTGTGCTTGATCACATTGGCCAGCGCTTCCTCCAGCAAGCGCGTCAGCGCCAGGCACTGCAGCGCACCGGGCGGCTGCGGCCAGGCGGCCGGCACCTGCCAGTCGGACTGCATGTCCAGCGCGTCGAACAGGCTGGCAAAGCGGTGGCGCAGCGGCGCGATCCAGGCCTGGGGCGTGTCCGGCACGGTGACGGAGACGCTGGTGCCGCTGTCGATCATCTGGCGCAGGTCGTCGCGCAGCAGCTTGAGCACGGACAGGAACTGGCGGTTGTGCATGGGGGTGCCCGCCTGCTCCACCATGGCGATGGAGCGCACCAGGGAGCCGCCCAGGCTGTCGTGCAGGTCGTGCGCCAGCTGCATCCGTTCCTGCAGCCGCGAGTGGCTGAGCGCCAGCGCATGCTCGCGCGCCAGCGTGCCGCCAAGCTCGTCGCAGGCACGCGCCACGCTGTCGCTCAGCTCCTGGTTGAACTGTTCGATGCGGCGCATGCTGAGCACGAACTGCCGGCCCAGCACCATGGACAGGGCCAGCATGGTCAGCGGTGCGGTATAGGGCATCCAGGGCGTGGCGGGGCCGATCACCTTCTTGAGCGCCAGCATGTCGTGCAGGCCCGCGCACAGGAAGACCAGCAGACAGGCCGCGTAGACCAGGTGGCCCGGCTCGCGCGTGCGCCAGGCGTGCAGCGGAAAGTGCAGCGACACGGCCACGCAGATGCCGAAGTACACCAGGCCGATGTGCAGCACACCGTCCACCAGCGGCCAGGGCGCGAAGATGGCGGCGGCCATGCCGGCCAGCGTCAGCGCCCACAGCAGCTTTTCCAGCCGGGGCAGGTGCAGTTTTCCGAAGCGCCAGGTGAACAGGCAAAAGCTCTGGCTGAACAGCAAAAAGACCAGCAGGTTGCCGCGTGCCACGGCCAGGGTGTCGGGGAAGGGCCAGGCCTCGGTGGCCAGGATATTGGCCAGGAACAGCGCCCAGCAGAAGGCATTGAGCGCGTACCAGCCAAAGGCCTTGCTGGCGCGCCGCTGCAGCCAGGCAAAGGCGAACAGCACGCCCAGCACCAGCGAGACCACGATGTTCATGGCAAACAGCGTGCGCTGGTTCCACCAGGTCTGCGCGTGCCACTGGCGCAGCGCCTCGGGCTCGCCCAGGCGCACCTCGCCCAGGCCGGGCGTCTGCTCGGCCAGGCCGTGCACGCGTATCCACACGCTGTTGGTGCCCGCATGCAGGGCGGATTCGGGCAGCAGCCAAAAGCGCGGCATGTTCCAGCTGCGCGACAGTGGCTCGACCAGGTTCCGGTCGCGCCACAGCAGGTCGCCGTTCACGAAGACCTCGCCGGCCATGACCATGGAGTGCAGGGCCAGCGCCACGGGATCGGCGGCGGCGGGAGCGGTGGCAGCGGCGGCAGGGGGGTGAGCGCAGCCGCGCTGCCAGTCGATGCGGTACCAGGCGGCGCCGCTGTAGCCGGGCCAGCGGTCCAGCCAGTGGTCGGGCAGGGTCACGTTGTGCCAGTCGCGTACCGCGCTGGCGATGGGCGGCGGTCCCTGGCCTGCGGCCTTGGCGGACTGGATGGACAGGATCTGCGGCAGGCAGGCCTGGGCCAAGGCGCAGCTACTGCACAGGAGGACCGCCAGGCCCAGTGCCAGGCACCGCACCGGGCCGAACCACCGGCGCCACCCGCCCATGGCCGTCAGCCCAGCAGTCCGCGCACGCGTGCCGTGTTGACGGCGCGCGTGCGCGAGGACACGGCCAGCTTGCGGTAGATGTGCTTGATGTGGCATTCCACCGTGTAGCGCGACAGGTGCAGCTGCTCGGCGATCTCGCGGTTGGTCAGGCCATCGGCCACCAGGCGCAGGATCTGGCTTTCGCGCGCGCTCAGCGTGGACTCGGTGCCGCTGCTCTCCGGCGTGGCCGGTGCCGCGCCCTGCAGCTCGGCGATCACGCGGCGCGCGATGAAGGGGTCGATGGGGGCGCCGCCGCGCAGCACGCTGCGGATGGACAGCGACACTTCCAGGTCGTCGCGTTCCTTGAGCACATAGCCGGTGGCGCCTGCGCGCAGCGCCGCGAGGATGGCGTCCTCCGTGCTCCAGGCCGAGATCACCAGGATGCCCACGGCCGGGTCTGCGCTGCGCATCTCGGCGATCAGGTCGATGCCGCTGCCGTCGGGCAGGCCCAGGTCCACCAGGGCCAGGGCCACGGGCTCGGCCAGGCAGGCGCGGGCCTGGGCCAGGGAGCCGGCGAACAGCAGGGCATCGGGCGTGTAGCCCAGCTGGCCCAGCACGGACTGCAGCCGCTGGCGGATCAGCGGCTCGTCCTCCACCACCAGCACCGGGGCCGGAAGCGTGGACTCTGGGACAAGCAGGTGGGCGGGCATGGAAAAGGCGTGCGAAGCGGCGGGCGTAAAAAGGGGCAGGATGGCTGCCCGACTGTGGGCGAAGCCCGCATCTTTGCATATCCCTGAAAACTGGTAATCGCGGGGGCGCGCGCCGCTGCGCCGTCCATAATTCCGGCCCGGGCCGCACGGGCGGACCCTGGCAACGACACCTACCGAAAGGACGCCGCCGCATGGCACGCGTACGTGACCCTGCTGGCTACGATGGCCAGCGTGAAATGATCCTCTCCCACGCCGCCCAGCTGTTCGCGCAGCGCGGCTATGCGGGCACCTCCATGAACGAGGTGGCTGCGGCCTGCGGCGTCTCCAAGGCCACGCTCTACCACTATGTGCTCGACAAGCACGACCTGGCCGTGCGCATTGCCGAAGAGCATGTGCTGCGCCTCGAAGCCCTGGTCAACGACACCCTGCAGGCCCATGCCGATCCCGAGCAGCGCCTGCATGCGCTGATCCGCGGCTTCGGCCAGGAGTACGCCCAGGCCCAGAATGCCCACCGCGTGCTGACCGAGGACGTGCGCTTCCTGCGCGAGGAAGACCAGCAGCGCATCCTGGACGTGGAGCGCCGCGTGGTCGCGGCCTTTGCACAGACCATTGCCCAGGTGCGCGGCGAGCCCGCCGACAGCGCCCTGGGCAAGCCCCTGGCCATGCTGCTGTTCGGCATGATCAACTGGACCTTCACCTGGCTCAAGCCGGGCGGCACGCTGGACCATGACGCCATTGGCACCATGGTGTCCCAGCTGTTCTTCGGCGGCGTGCGCGCGGTCAGCGTGCCGGATGGCAAGAAGCCGCGCAAGGCCCGCCAGGCCTAGGCTCGGCCCGGTCCCTTACCACCGGCGCTGCACGACCACGAAGCGGTCGGCCACGAAGGCCAGCGTGGTGTAGCTGGCATTGGCCGCGGGATTGCCGCCCGTGGCATGGAAGTCCGAGAAGCCTGCCGACTGGTTGACCATCACGCCCTGCGTGAGGTTGATGGACAGGGCCACGCGCGAGCGCAGCGCTGAGGCCGCCACGGCATCGACGAAGGCCGCATCCGTGGAGTACAGGCCCAGCGTCATCGCGCCATGCGCGCGCACGCTGCGCTCGGCCAGCTCGCGCGCGGCCTGGGCCGAGGGCACGGCCACCAGGTAGGAGACGGGGCCGAAGCATTCGCGCTCGTAGATGGCGGCGTCCGCCATGTCCAGCGCGCGCAGCGCGGGCGTGCGCACCTCGGCCTGCGGGTACTCGGGATGGGTGAGCTTTTGCGAGGCGCGCACGGCGCGGCCCACGGTGGCGGCCTGTTCCACGCGCTCCACGGTCTGGGCAGAGCCTATGGCGCCCAGCACGGTGAAGGCCACCTTGGGATCGGCCAGCAACTGGTCGATGGCGGCGGCCAGATCGGCGCCGACCTGCTCGAAGCTCTTGTGGCCCTGGTCAGTCTCTATGCCGCCGGCCGGAACCAGCAGGTTCTGCGTGGTGGTGCACATCTGGCCGCTGTACAGCGACAGTGACAGGGCCAGATTGCGCAGCATGCCTGCGTAGGCATCGGTGGACTCGATCACCACCAGGTTCACGCCGGCCATCTCGGCGTACAGGCGTGCCTGCGGCGCGTTGGACTGCAGCCACTGGCCGAAGGCATTGCCGCCCGTGAAGTCGATGGACGCCACGGCCGCGTGCGTGGCCAGGGCCTGGGTCAATTCGGGCTTGTCGCTCACGGCCAGGGTCACGAGGTTGGGGTCCAGACCCTGCTCGGTCAGCACATCGCGCAGCACGCTCACGGTGAGCGCGGCCGGCAGCACGGCGTTGGGGTGGGGCTTGACGATCACGGGGTTGCCCGTGGCCAGCGCGGCGAACAGGCCCGGGTAGGTGTTCCAGGTCGGGAAGGTGGCGCAGCCGATGACCAGGGCCACGCCACGCCCCACGATCTCGAAGCGCTTGTGCAGCACGGCGGGTGCATGCTTGCCCTGGGGCTTTTCCCAGACGGCCTCGGCAGGCACGTCGGCCATGGCCTTCCAGGCCACGGCAATGGCTTCCAGGGCGCGGTCCTGGGCATGGGGGCCGCCGGCCTGGAAGGCCATCATCGCGCCCTGGCCCGTGGTCAGCATCACGGCATGCGCGATCTCGAAGCTGCGCTGGTGAATGCGCGTCAGCGCCTCCAGCAACACGCCGGTGCGGCCCTGGGGTCCCAGCGCCTGCCACGCAGGCTCGGCCGCCTGGGCGGCATCCACCAGCGCCTGGGCATCGCACTCGGGGTAGCGGATGTCCAGGGCCACGCCATAGGGCGATTGCTCGGTGGCCACGCGGGCGCGTTCACCGGGCTGGCGCAGCGGATAGTCCTTGCCGAACAGCGCCTGCACGGCGGCATGGCCCTGGGCCTGGGCGGTCTCGCCATACACCTTGGGCGAGGGCGCCTCGGGGAAGGGCGACCAGTGGCCCCGGCGGGACAGGGCCTGCAGGGCGTCGTCGAGCAGGGGGCGGTGGCGTTCGTAGAGGGCGTGGGCGGGCATGGGATGTCTCCTGGGTTGGAATGTGGCGTCGCTATCAGGGTTAGTACCGGACAACAAGCCTTGTTGCTCAAGAAAGCTGCATCTTATAATCCTACCGTCCGGTCGGTCAATTATTCTGAACCCCTTGCCTCACGACGCCAGAACCCCGATGAACAAAGACCTGCGCCCCGCCCCCGGCGAACTCGACCCCATCGAAACCGCCAGCCGCGACGAGATCGCCTCGTTGCAGCTGCAGCGCCTGCGCTGGTCGCTGCAGCATGCCTACGACCATGTGCCGCATTACCGCCGCGCCTTCGATGAGAAGGGTGTGCATCCGTCCGACCTGCGCACGCTGTCCGACCTGGCCCGCTTTCCCTTCACCACCAAGAAGGACCTGCGCGAGAACTACCCGTTCGGCATGTTCGCCGTGCCGCGCCAGAAGGTGGCGCGCGTGCATGCCTCCTCGGGGACCACGGGCAAGCCCACGGTCGTGGGCTACACGTTGAATGACATCGACAGCTGGGCCAACCTGGTGGCGCGCTCCATCCGCGCGGCGGGCGGGCGGCCTGGCGACATGGTGCATGTGGCCTACGGCTACGGCCTGTTCACGGGCGGGCTGGGCGCGCACTATGGTGCCGAGCGCGCGGGCTGCACGGTGGTGCCCATGTCGGGCGGGCAGACCGAAAAGCAGGTGCAGCTGATCCAGGATTTCCGGCCCGACATCATCATGGTCACGCCCAGCTACATGCAGGTGATCGTGGAGGAGATGCAGCGCCAGGGGATGGACCCGCGCGAGAGCTCTTTGCGGATCGGCATCTTCGGCGCCGAGCCCTGGACCGAGGCCATGCGCCGCGAGATCGAGGGCAAGGCAGGGCTGGATGCCGTGGACATCTACGGCCTGTCCGAAGTCATGGGCCCGGGCGTGGCCAGCGAATGCGTGGAGAGCAAGGACGGACCGGTGATCTGGGAAGACCATTTCTACCCCGAGATCATCGACCCCGACACGGGCGAGGTGCTGCCCGACGGCAGCGAGGGCGAGCTGGTCTTCACGTCGCTGTCCAAGGAAGCCATGCCCATCATTCGTTACCGCACGCGGGACCTGACGCGGCTGCTGGCGCCGACTTCGCGCAGCTTCCGGCGCATGGGCAAGATCGTGGGGCGCAGCGACGACATGATGATCATCCGCGGCGTCAACGTCTTTCCGACCCAGATCGAGGAAATCGTGCTGGCCAATGCCAGCCTCACGGGCCTGTACCAGATGCACATCAGCCGTGAAGGCCTGCTGGACACCGTCGAGGTGCACTGCGAGCTGCAGCCGCAGCGGCGCGGCCTGGGCGATGCCGAGCGCGGCGAGATCGCGCAGTGGGTGCAGCAGCGCATCAAGACCCTGGTGGGCATTTCCACGGCGGTGCGCGTCTTCGATCCCGACACCATCGAGCGCACGCAGACCGGCAAGGCCCGGCGCGTGTACGACAAGCGGCCGCGTTGAGGCACCGCCGGCCGTCGTCAACCATTTCATTCAAGGAGATCGCACATGTATACCCAGGCCATGGACACCATGGGCAAGGAAGCGGGCGATGGCGGCAAGGCCGTGCGCTCGGCCGACGAAATGCGCCTGCAGCAGCGCTTTGACGAGCGCATCGATGCCGGCGAATTCATCGAGGCCAAGGACTGGATGCCCGACAACTACCGCAAGACGCTGCTGCGCCAGATCAGCCAGCACGCGCACAGCGAGATCGTCGGCATGTTGCCCGAGGGCAACTGGATCAGCCGCGCACCCACCCTCAAGCGCAAGGCCATCCTGCTGGCCAAGGTGCAGGACGAGGGCGGCCATGGCCTGTACCTCTACGCGGCCGCCGAGACGCTGGGCAGCAGCCGCGACCAGATGCTGCACGCGCTGCACACGGGCAAGGCCAAGTACAGCTCCATCTTCAACTACCCCACGCTGACCTGGGCCGACATGGGCACCATCGGCTGGCTGGTGGATGGCGCGGCCATCATGAACCAGGTGCCCATCTGCCGCTGCTCCTATGCGCCCTACGCGCGCGCCATGGTGCGCATTTGCCGCGAGGAGAGCTTTCACCAGCGCCAGGGCTACGAGGCGCTGCTGACCATGATGCAGCAGGGCACCGAGGCGCAGAAGGCCATGGTGCAGGACGCCGTCAACCGCTGGTGGTGGCCGTCCATCATGATGTTCGGCCCGCCCGACGACCAGTCGCCCAACAGCGCGCAGTCCATGCGCTGGGGCATCAAGCGCATCTCCAACGACGCGCTGCGCCAGAAGTTCATCGACGCCACGGTGGACCAGGCCAAGGTGCTGGGCGTCACCCTGCCCGATCCCGACCTGAAATGGAACGAGGCCCGCCAGGCCCATGACCATGGCCCCATCGACTGGGACGAGTTCTGGCGCGTGATCGCCGGAGACGGCCCCTGCAACCGCGAGCGCCTGGGCGCACGCGTCAAGGCCTGGGACGAAGGCGCCTGGGTGCGCGAGGCCGCCCTGGCCCATGCCCGCAAGCAGACACAGAGAAACCAGACCCGCAAGGAGGCCGCATGACCACCGCCGAACAGAACATCACCAACGAATGGCCGCTGTGGGAAGTCTTCGTCCGCAGCAAGGCCGGCCTGGACCACAAGCACTGCGGCAGCCTGCATGCGGCCGACCCGCAGATGGCGCTGCAGATGGCGCGCGATGTCTACACGCGGCGCCAGGAGGGCGTGAGCGTCTGGGTGGTGCGCTCGGACCAGATCGTGGCCAGCGACCCCGGCGACAAGGACATGTTCTTCGACCCGGCCCAGGACAAGGTCTACCGCCATCCGACCTTCTACCAGCTGCCCCCCTCGGTGGACCACATGTGAGCGGGGAGCTGCCATGAACGCCTCCGCCTCCTCCATCTCCATCGACGCCCGGCCCGAGGTGCAATACCTGCTGCGCCTGGGCGATACCTGCCTGATCCTGGCCCAGCGCCTGGGCCAGTGGTGCGGCCACGCGCCCATCCTCGAAGAGGACATCGCCATGACCAACATGGCGCTGGACCTGGTCGGCCAGGCGCGTGCGCTGCTCACGCGCGCCGGCCAGCTCGAAGGCCGCGCGCACGACGAGGACCAGCTCGCCTTTCTGCGCGACGAGCGCGACTACTTCAACGCCACGCTGGCCGAGCTGCCGCGCGGCGACTTCGCCTTCACCGTGCTGCGCAACGCCATGGCCGCCACCTGGCTGCGCCTGATGTGGGAGCGCCTGGTGCACTCCAGCGACGCCGAGCTGGCCGCCATCGCCGCCAAGGCGCTCAAGGAGGCGCGCTACCACGAGCAGCACGCGGGCGACTGGGTGGTGCGCCTGGGCGACGGCACCGAGGAATCGCGCCAGCGCATGGAGGCGGCGCTGGCCCAGCTGTGGCGCTATGCGGCCGAGCTGTTCACCGACGACGCCACGGACGCTGCCGCGCGCGCCAGCGGCCTGGGCCCGGCCTGGTCCGAGCTGCGCGAGCCCTGGCAGGCCGAAATGGCCGCCCTGCTGCAGGAGGCCACGCTGGACATGCCGGCCGAATCCGCCTTCCGCAGCACGGGCCGCAACGGCGTGCACAGCGAGCACATGGGCTTCATCCTGGCCGAGATGCAGCACCTGCAGCGCGCCTATCCGGGCGGGGTGTGGTGATGGCTGCCGCACGGCTTGTGGCCGTCACATCCGCCTCGGCCGAGCGCGAGCGCCTGGCCTGGGCCGCGCTGCAGGACGTGCCCGATCCCGAAGTGCCCGTGATCTCGGTCTGCGAGCTGGGCATCGTGCGCGAGGTCCATGCCCTGCCCGAAGGCCAGGGCATGGAGATCGTGCTCACGCCCACCTACTCGGGCTGCCCGGCCACCGAGGTCATAGAGCGCAGCGTGCTCGATGCCATCGAGGCCGCAGGCCTGGGCCCCGCGCGCGCCGTGCTGCGCCGCGCCCCGGCCTGGACCACGGACTGGATCAGCGACGACGGCCGGCGCAAGCTGCGCGAATACGGCATCGCGCCCCCCGGGCGCTGTGGCGACGCCGGCCTGCCGGAGGGCACTTCGCCCATCCGCCTGGTGCGCCGCCGCCAGGGCATTGCCGTGCCCGAGCCCGTTGCCTGCCCGCACTGCGGCAGCGTGCACACCGAGCGGCTTTCGGCCTTTGGCGCCACGGCCTGCAAGGCCCTGCACCGCTGCCTGGACTGCCGCGAACCCTTCGAACACTTCAAGCCGATATGACCACGACCACGATGTTCCACCCGCTGCGCGTGCGCAGCATTGCGCCCGACACGGCCGAGGCCGTGGTCGTCTCCTTCGACGTGCCGCCCGCGCTGCGCGAGGTCTTCGGGTTCACCCAGGGCCAGTACCTCACCCTGCGCCACCAGATCGACGGCCAGGACCTGCGCCGCAGCTACTCCATCTGCGCAGGCGTGGATGACGGCGAGCTGCGCGTGGGCGTGCGCAAGGTGCGCGGCGGCCAGTTCTCCAACTGGATCAACGAGCATCTGCGCCCCGGCGACACGCTGCAGGTCATGGCGCCCCAGGGCCGCTTCTTCGTGCCCATCGAGCCCGGGGCCGCGCGCCACCATGTGGGCATCGCCGGCGGCAGCGGCATCACGCCCATCCTGTCCATCATGAAGACCGTGCTGGCGCGCGAGCCCGCCAGCCGCTTCACGCTGATCTACGGCAACCGCCAGCTGCAGTCCACCATGTTCAAGGAGGAGATCGAGGACCTCAAGAACCGCTACATGTCGCGGCTGTCGCTGCAGCATGTGTTCTCGGACGAACACACCGACCTGCCGCTGAACATGGGCGTGATGGACCGCAGCAAGATCGCCGAATTCCTGCAGGGCGTGGTGCCGGCCGCGCACATCGACCATGTCTACATCTGCGGACCCTTCCAGATGAACGACGAGGCCGAGGCCGCCCTGCTGGCCGCCGGCGTGCCCGAGGAGCGCATCCACATCGAGCGCTTCGGCGTGGCCCTGCCGGCCGCAGGCCAGGGCACGGTGGGCGCCGTGGTGCACGAGGCCCAGCCCGGCGACGCCGCCACCGCCCGCATCACCCTGGTGCGCGACGGCCTCTCGCGCGAGATCCCCTTCACGCGTGGCCAGGCCAGCATCCTGGACGCGGCCTCCTCGGCCGGGCTGGAAGTGCCCTATTCCTGCACCTCGGGCGTCTGCGGCACCTGCCGCGCCAAGGTGGTCGAGGGCGAGGTGCGCATGGAGCGCAACTTCGCCCTCGACAAGAACGAGGTCGCCTGCGGCTTTGTCCTGACCTGCCAGGCGCATCCGCTGACCGAGCGCGTGGTGCTGTCGTTCGATGAGCGTTGAGGGCGCCTGCGTTCTGGCGCAGGGCAGGAAGACTCAGGGAAACAGTGTCGAAAGCATGTGCTTTGGCACTGGCAGCCCATCAGATGCTTCGATGAAGTGCAGACCCTTGGATGCGGGCTGTATGGACTGAAACGCGGAAGGAAAGCGGGGCAGCTGCACATGGTGCTTGCTCTTGCATTCCTCGCAGGCATGGAACTGCGGCTGGAAGACTTTGTTTTTATGGCTTCCCACGGGACCGTTGGCATCCCAGACGGCCAGCGATGCCTCGGTGGAAACCGGCTTGCACAGATTCTTCCAGTCCAGTGCCCCGTGCACGACCATGTAGAAGCCAATCAGGTTGGAAACCAGGTCTTCCTGGCTGAATCCACTGTCTGTGAGGAGCGACATGGATGCCTGCAGGCTCTCGAAGCCCATTGAAACCTCCATGAATATGGCCAGGGCCACGGAGCGCTTCGCTGAAAGAGACAGGCCTTTCTTGACGAGATAGAACTTGGCAAATTCCTGGGTCAGGCCAAAGCGCCCCATGGATTGCTTGTATTGAATCAGATGGCTGTCGGAGTGACCGGGAATCCCGATGCCACGCTCATGCAGTATGTCTTTCCAGAGATAGGCCGCACTGGCGTAGCGATTGCGATGGCTCTCGACCGATTGGAGGTGGCCCAGGTCAATCCATCCGCAGTTGCAGGTATAGATGAGTCTTCGGGGTATGTGGGATCTGCTGGACATGTTCAGTCGTAATGGGTGAGCGTGACCTTGCACAGGCCTGTTGCGATTGCCTGGGTGACCGCCAGTACGGCAACTTCGCCGGCCGATGACGCGTATTGCGCGTATTGGACAAGGCGCTCTCCCTCGGGGACAAACGATGCGGCGGCATTTCCGGCTTCGATGGATCTCTGGTGGAAATCCTTCTGGCGCAGGTAGCTGGTGAGGGCCGCAGTGGCCTCGGTGATGTCCTTGGCGCTGGTCTCGAAGGTCATCTCGGACTGCGGGGGCTTGTTGCCATCACCGACGGAGCCGAAGTAGGTGGGCTGCGCCATCGTCCCTGTCGCTGGCGCATTGCGTATCAGGGAAGAGATGCCTACGTAATATCTGAGCGATCCCCGCTCAGGCGAGTAGTCCTCCTGGGAGATGAGAAACCCATACACGGCCAACCAGGATGCGGATGCGGCAAAGACCAGGAGGACAAGGCCCAAGATAACGGATCTGAGTCGCATGGAAGAGATGGAACGGGTTCGGGGAGGTGACAGCGGTCCAGATCCTAAATGAGCGGGCTGGAATCTTTATTTCAAAAGAGTAACTCTTTGAAATAGAGAATTTTCTGAATGCCACATTCGATATTTGACGGATTTCTCTTTGCGAAAGAGCAGACCGCGTCTGCCCCAGGAAAGCCAGCGGTCTGCCAGCGCTGGAAAACCATGCCCGGGGCAGGTTTCCTACTCGATGCCGATATCCAGCCGTGACACCAGTGCCCGGCCGTGTTCGTTCAGGCCCGTCACCTCGACCGTGCTGCCGTGCTTGCGCAGGCGCTGGCAGACCTTGTCCAGCGCATTGACGGCCGTGATGTCCCAGAAATGGGCGTTGGTCAGTTCGATGCGCACGGGCCGGCCTTCGATGTCCCGCACGTCGAAGGCATCGACCAGCTGATCGGCCGAGGCAAAGAAGACCTGGCCCGAGACGCGGTAGGTCAGGCCTGCGCCGTCCTGCGTCTTCTCGACGGACAGCAGCCTTGAGACCTTGAAGGTGAAGAACACCCCGCTGAGCAGCACGCCGACGCCCACGCCGGCGGCCAGGTTGTCCGTGGCCACGGTGACCACCACGGTGGCCAGCATCACGGCGCTGGACAGCTTGGGATGCCTGAGCAGGGCGCGGGCCGATCCCCAGTCCAGCGTGGAGGCCGACACCATCACCATGATGGCCACCAGCGCCGCCACCGGCACCTGGGACACCCAGGGCTTGAGCAGCACCATCAGGATCAGCAGGAAGGCGCCCGCGAACAGCGTGGACAGCCGGCCGCGGCCGCCGTAGCGCACATTGCCCACGGTCTGGCCGATCATGGCGCAGCCGGCAATGCCGCCGAACAGGCTGGCTGCGATGTTGGCCACGCCGATGCCGCTGCACTCGCGGTTCTTGGAGCTGGGCGTGTCCGTGAGTTCATCGACCACGCTGGCCGTCATCATGGACTCCAGCAATCCCACCATGGCGATCGCCAGCGCGGGCAGGGCGATCAGGCGCAGCGTCTCCAGCGACCACGGCACCTGCGGCAGCCCGAAGCTGGGCAGGCCGTCCGGCAGCAGGCCCAGGTCGGCCACCGTCTTCAGGGGCAGGTCCAGCCAATTCGCCGCCACCGTCAGCACCACGATGCAGACCAGGGGCGAGGGCACGGCCGTGGTCAGCCGGGGCAGGCCGTAGATGATCAGCAGGCCGGCGCCCACCACGGCCCAGGTGGCGGCATTGGCGCCGATCAGGTGCGGCATCTGGGCCGAGAAGATCAGGATGGCCAGCGCATTGACGAAGCCCGTGCGCACCGAGCCCGACACATAGCGCATCAGCACGCCCAGGCGCAGCAGGCCGAACAGGATCTGCACGGCCCCCGCAAGAATGCCGGCCGCAAAAAGATACTGCACGCCATGGGCATGCACCAGCGGAGCGGCCACCAGGGCGACCGAGCCCGCAGCCGCCGACACCATGGCCGGGCGCGCGCCCGTGAAGGCGATGACGATGCTGATGATGAAGGAGGCGAACAGCCCGACGGCAGGATCGACGCCAGCCACGAAGGAAAAGGCGATGACCTCGGGGATCAGCGCAAAGGTGGCCACGGCGCCGGCCATGAGCTCGCGCGGAATGCTGGGCGCCCACTCGGCGCGAAAGGGATGGGGGTGTTTCGACATGGAAATGGCCAGCCCCGCCGCGCTGGATGTGACAGGGCGGGGCAGGATTTTGTAGACGGGAATGAACATGCCGGGCGTCGGGCGATGCCCGAAACAACCTGGCGGCTTGTACGGTTCGGCCGTGCTACGGCGGCGCCAGGCGGGTGCAGCCCGAGCGCCGGCTCTGCGAGCCGCGCGCGATGCGGGCCAGCGTGAAGCTGTGAAGGCGTGCGGCATCGCGGCTGCGCGCTTGGCGAGCCTCGGGTTGACGGTGCCGGTGGATTGAAATCACGGGCGCGATTGTACGAGGGGGTGCTGCCTGCCGCGGGATGGACCCCTGGCCGCAATCAGTCGTAGTGCGCCATGGTGGCGCGGTAGCGCACAGGGCCTTGCTCGGCCGATGAGGCCTGCACCACTTCCACGTAGACGACTTGGCCCGAAGACGCCGTGTACCTGGCATGGCGAACGCGCCGCCCCATGCCGTAGGAGGGGCCGGGCGTTTCGTCGTCCGCACTCCGGGAATAGCCTTTGCCGAGCAGGTAGGCATCGAAGGCGTGCGTGGCGGGGCCAATGCTTGCGAACTCCACGTCATAGGATACCAGGCCGTGTGGCGGCTTGTTGCCGTCGCCCACGGTGCCGAAGTACTCCGCCTTGCCCAGCGCGCCCACCAGCGGCGCATGGCGCACCAGGGACGAGATGCCGATGTAGTAGGTGAAGCTGCCGGGCTCGGGCGTGTAGTCCTCCTGCGAGATCAGGCAGAGGGCTGCAGCCAGCCAGCCGAACACGGCCAGCGGCAGGCACAGGACAAGACTCCACAACAGGGTTCTGGCACGCGGCAGGAGCATGGGATTTGTCGTCGGGCGCCTGGAAAAACAAAACCCGCTTTCCGGGGAAAGCGGGTCTGGATGCTCAAGAACCTTGATGGTCCGAATCAGAACGGAATGTCGTCATCCATGTCGTCAAAGCCCGAGGCTGCGCGCTGCGGCGGGGGTGCCATGGGTGCGGGGGCGGGGCGCTGGGCAGGGGCCTGGCGCGGGGCAGGCGTTGCCATGGGGGCAGGGGCCGGGCGGCGCTGTTGCTGCTGGGGAGGGGCGTCGTAGCCGCTGTCGCCATAGCCTTCATCGCCATAGCCGCCGCCTTGCTGGCCACCGCCGCCGCCTTGGCGGCTGCCCAGCATCTGCATGGTGTCGGCGCGGATTTCGGTGGCGTAGCGTTCCTGGCCGGAGGCCTGGTCGGTCCACTTGCGCGTGCGCAGGCTGCCTTCGACATAGACCTGGCTGCCCTTGCGCAGGTACTGGCCCACGATTTCGGCCAGGCGGCCGTTGAAGACCACGCGGTGCCACTCGGTGGCTTCCTTGTTCTCGCCCGTGTTCTTGTCGCGCCAGCGGTCGGTGGTGGCGATGGTCACGTTGGCCACCTGATCGCCACTCGGGAAGGTGCGCATTTCGGGGTCGCGCCCGAGGTTGCCGACGATGATGACCTTGTTGACGGATGCCATGAGTGAAATACCTTTACAGAGAGAAGTGGCCCGGGCATAGAAGGATGGATCCCGGGCCAGACGCGCCATTGTGCCGCAAGCCGTCTGCCGATGGCAGGGGGCGGATATCCCGTGGCAACCGCCTGTGGCGGCGGCTTGTAACCGTCTGAAAATCCGCCGTTCAGCCGTGGCGGCCCACGGGGCGCAGCGGCCAGGTGACGACCAGCCACAGCACGGCCAGGACGCTCGTCAGGGTGAACAGGCCCGGCATGCCGGCCCATTTGGCGACGGCGCCGCCCAGCGCGCCGCCTGCGAACAGGCCCAGCGATTGCAGCGTGTTGTAGGCGCCCAGCGCCGCGCCGCGCAGCGGAGCCGGCGCCATGCGCGAGACCAGGCTGGGCTGGGTGGCCTCCAGCGCGTTGAAGCCGCAGAAGAACACGAACATCAGCACGGCCATGGCCCACAGCGGCGGCTGCGTGCCGCCGGCCGCCAGCAGGCCCAGGCCGATCTGCACGAGGGTGATCAGGGCGATGGCGCCCAGCAGGGCCGCGCGCAGGCGCCCGCGCCGCTCCATGGCGAACAGGCCGCCCATGGCGGCGAAGGACAGCACCACGGCCGGCAGGTAGACATGCCAGTGCGCCTGCTTGTCCAGGCCTGCCTGCACCAGCATGGCGGGCACGGCCACCCACATGGACATCTGCACGGTGTGCAGCACGAACACGCCCAGGTTCAGGCGCACCAGGTCGCCATGGCGCCACAGCTCGGCCATGCGGCCGCGCGGCTGGTCGGCGTGGCGCGCGGGCTCGGGCGGGACGACCCAGAGCACGACGGCAATGCCCGCCAGCGCCAGGGCGCAGGTCAGGCCGAAGATGCCGGGCAGCCCGCCCCAGGCCGCCAGCAAGGGGCTGAGCACCAGGGCCAGCGCGAACATGAGGCCGATGCTGCCGCCCACCATGGCCATGGCCTTGGTGCGCACGCTGTCGCGCGTGAGGTCGGCCAGCAGCGCGGTCACGGCGGCCGAGACGGCGCCCGCGCCCTGCAGGCCCCGGCCCCACATCAGGCCCAGCAGCGAGTCGGCCGTGGCCGCCAGCAGGCTGCCCGCCGCAAAGACCAGCAGCCCGGCGACGATGACGCGCTTGCGCCCGAACCGGTCCGAAGCCAGGCCCAGCGGCAGCTGGAACACGGCCTGGGTGAGCCCGTACAGGCCCATGGCCAGGCCGATCATGGCCGGATCATCCCCGCCCGGGTATTTGCGCGCCTCCAGCGCGAACACCGGCAGCACCAGGAACAGGCCCAGCATGCGCAGCGCAAAGATCAGCGCCAGGCTGGCGCTGGATCGGCGTTCCTGCGAGGTCATGCGGCCCGATGCGGCCGAGGAGGGGGCTGGCGCCTGGGCGCCGTGGACGGGTGTGGGGGAATCGAGCACGGGGTGCACTGTTGTGGGGGCAAGCAATCCGCCATTCTCGCCCATAGGCCGGCGCTGCGGGGTGGCTGGGTTATGCAAGGCAGTGCAAGACAGTTTTGTGAAGGGGCGCCGCAGAAGGCCCTGCCGCCCCGCAGACCGAGCCGCCATGCGGTGGCACGGGTTCTGACCTATCATGGCGGGTTCGCCTTCGCAGGGGTTTTCCCGATGCCTGGTTCCCACACGATTTCCGAAGACGGCGGCCTGGACCGGGCCGCCGACTCCCGCTCCCAGCCCGACGGCCGCTACCTCGGCCAGGCGCTGGCGCAGTCACGCATCGCCATCCGCGGTGCGCGCACGCACAACCTCAAGAACATCGACCTGGACATTCCGCGCAACCGGCTGGTGGTGATCACCGGGCTGTCGGGCTCGGGCAAGTCCAGCCTGGCCTTCGACACCCTGTACGCCGAGGGCCAGCGCCGCTATGTGGAGAGCCTGTCGGCCTATGCGCGCCAGTTCCTGGGGCGGCTGGACAAGCCCGATGTGGACCTGATCGAGGGCCTGTCGCCCGCCATCAGCATCGAGCAGAAGGCCACCAGCCACAACCCGCGCTCCACCGTGGGCACGGTGACCGAGATCAACGACTACCTGCGCCTGCTGTTCGCACGCGCCGGCACGCCCTACTGCCCCGACCACAACCTGCCGCTGCAGTCCCAGACCATCAGCCAGATGGTGGATGCGGCCCTGGCCCTGCCCGAGGACACGCGCCTCATGGTGCTGGGGCCGCTGGCGCGCAACAAGAAGGGCGAGTTCGCCGAGCTGTTCGCGCAGATGCAGGCCCAGGGCTATGTGCGCTTTCGCATCGACGGCAAGATCCACGAGTCCCATTCCCTGCCCGCGCTGGAGAAGAACGAGCGCCACGACATCGACGTGGTGATCGACCGCCTCAAGGTGCGCGCCGACGCCCAGCAGCGCCTGGCCGAGAGCTTCGAGGCCGCCCTGCGCGCGGGCGGCGCCGACGCCGGCGGCCGCGTGATCGCCCTGGAGATGGACAGCGGCAAGGAACACCTCTTCAGCGCCAAGTTCGCCTGCCCGCTGTGCAGCTATTCGCTGCCCGAGCTGGAGCCGCGCCTGTTCTCGTTCAACTCGCCCATGGGCGCCTGCCCGGGCTGCGATGGCCTGGGCTGCACGGAGTCCTTCGATCCCGAGCGCGTGGTGGCCTTTCCCACGCTGAGCCTGGCCAGCGGCGCCGTCAAGGGCTGGGACCGGCGCAACGGCTACTACTTCTCCATGCTGGAGAGCGTGGCGCGCCACTATGGCGCCGATGTGGAGCTGCCCTTCGAGGAGCTGCCCGAGAAGGTGCGCAACGTGATGCTGTGGGGCTCGGGCGAGGAGGAAATGCCCTTCACCTATGTCTTCGACAGCGGTGCGCGCAAGGGCGAGACCCTGGTCAAGAGCCATCCCTTCGAGGGCATCATCCCCAACATCACGCGGCGCTGGCGCGAGACCGAGTCCAGCGTGGTGCGCGACGACCTGGCGCGGCTGCGCAGCGTCGCCGTCTGCCCCGACTGCGGCGGCACGCGGCTGCGCCGCGAGGCGCGCTTCGTGCGCATCGGCGAGGGCGAGCAGGCCCGCGCCATCTACGAGGTGGGCCATGCCACGCTGGCCGAGGCCCATGCCTGGTGCGCGTCCCTGCAGCTGTCGGGCGCCAAGGCCGAGATCGCGGGCAAGGTGGTGCGCGAGATCGCCTCGCGCCTGCTGTTCCTCAACGACGTGGGCCTGAGCTACCTGAGCCTGGAGCGCGGGGCCGACACGCTGTCCGGCGGCGAGGCCCAGCGCATCCGCCTGGCCAGCCAGATCGGCAGCGGCCTGACGGGCGTGATGTATGTGCTGGACGAGCCCAGCATCGGACTGCACCAGCGCGACAACGACAAGCTCATCGGCACGCTGCAGCACCTGCGCGACATCGGCAACAGCGTCATCGTGGTCGAGCACGACGAGGACATGATGCGCGCGGCCGACCAGATCATCGACCTGGGGCCGGGCGCGGGCGTGCATGGCGGCCGCGTCATGGCCCAGGGCAGCTACGAAGAGGTGCGCGCCAACCCCGATTCGCCCACGGGCCGCTACCTGGCGGGCACCCAGCGCATCGAAGTGCCTGCGCGGCGCACGCCCTGGCAGCCCGTGGTCGAGGCGCCGGCCGAGGGCGAGGTCCGGTCTCCTGCCAAGGGCTTCCCCGCACGCGCGGGCCAGCATCCGGCCGAGGCCGGTGCGGCTGCGCCGCAACTGCAGGCCCTGCGCGTGGTGGGCGCACGCGGCCACAACCTCAAGGGCGTGACGGCGGACTTTCCCGTGGGCCTGCTGACCTGCGTGACCGGCGTCTCGGGCTCGGGCAAGAGCACCCTGGTCAACGACACGCTCTATACCGAGGCCGCGCGCCAGATCCACCGCGCCGGCGGCGAGGCCGCGCCGCACGACGACATCATCGGCATGGGCTATTTCGACAAGGTCATCAATGTGGACCAGTCGCCCATAGGCCGCACGCCGCGCAGCAACCCGGCCACCTACACGGGCCTGTTCACGCCCATCCGCGACCTGATGGCCGAGACCAACACCGCCAAGGAGCGCGGCTACGGCCCCGGGCGCTTCTCCTTCAACGTGGCCGGCGGCCGCTGCGAGGCCTGCCAGGGCGACGGCGTGGTCAAGGTGGAGATGCACTTCCTGCCCGATGTCTACGTGCCCTGCGACATCTGCAACGGCCAGCGCTACAACCGCGAGACGCTGGAGGTGCAGTGGAAGGGCCGCAACATCTCCCAGATCCTGGAGATGACGGTGGAGGACGCCCATGCCTTCTTCAAGGACGTGCCCACCATCGCCCGCAAGCTGCAGACCCTGCTGGACGTGGGCCTGTCCTATATCCGGCTGGGCCAGAGCGCGACCACGCTGTCGGGCGGCGAGGCGCAGCGCGTCAAGCTGGCCCAGGAGCTGTCCAAGCGCGACACGGGGCGCACGCTCTACATCCTGGACGAGCCCACGACGGGCCTGCACTTCGCCGACATCGCCCTGCTGCTCAAGGTGCTGCAGCAGCTGCGCGATGCGGGCAACACCATCGTGGTCATCGAGCACAACCTGGACGTGATCAAGACGGCCGACTGGATCATCGACATGGGCCCCGAAGGTGGCTCGGGCGGCGGCCAGGTGGTGGCCACGGGCACGCCCGAGGACGTGGCGGCCAACCCGGCCAGCCATACGGGGCGCTACCTGCGGCCCTATCTGGAGGCAGCGTCGGTGTCGGCTCCTGCAGCGGCCAAGGCTGGTCGCCGGAAAGCACAGTGAGGCCGGCCATGGACAGCAGCATCCTTGATTTCGTGGTGGTGGGCGCGGGCATGGCCGGTGCCTCGGTGGCCTGGCAGCTGGCGCGCGATGGCGGCGCCTCGGTGCTGGTGCTGGAGCGCGAATCCCAGCCCGGCTACCACAGCACGGGCCGCTCGGCCGCGCTGTATGAGGAGCACTATGGCCCGCTGCAAGTCCAGGCGCTGACGCGCGCCAGCCGCGCCTTCTACGAGCAGCCGCCGCAGGGCTTTGTGCAGGCGCCCATCCTGGCGCCGCGCGGCGTGCTCTATGTGGGCACGGCCGCGCAGAAGGACCTGCTCGATGCCGCCCATGCCGAGGCGCTCCTGCACTCGCCCCAGGCGCGGCGCCTGGGCCCCGATGAACTCAAGGCCCTGGTGCCCTGCCTGAACACCACGCTGCTGGTCGATGGCTTTGCGGACGACGGCGCGCGCGACATCGACGTGCATGGCCTGCACCAGGGATTCCTGCGCGGCCTGCGCCAGTGCGGCGGCGAGCTGCGCTGCAGCGCCGAGGTCCGTGCGCTGGCGCATGCCGCAGGTGTCTGGACCGTGGACTTGGCCGACGGCAGCCAGGTGCGCGCGCGCTGCGTGGTCAACGCGGCCGGCGCCTGGGCCGATGCGCTGGGCGCACTGGCGGGCGCAGCGCCCATCGGCCTGGTGCCCAAGCGGCGCAGTGCCTTCACCTTTGCCGTGCCCGACGGCATGGACGCCGCGCACTGGCCCGCCGTGATCAGCGCCGACGAGGGCTTTTACTTCAAGCCCGATGCAGGCCAGCTGCTGGGCTCGCCCGCCAACGCCGACCCCGTGGCGCCGCAGGACGTGGCGCCCGAGGAACTGGACGTGGCCACGGGCATCTGGCGCATCGAGGAAGTGACCACGCTGCAGATTCGCCGCCCCTCCCACACCTGGGCCGGGCTGCGCAGCTTCGTGGCCGACGGCGAGATGGCCATTGGCTGGGATGCCTCGCCTGCGCCGCTGCCGGGCTTTTTCTGGGTGGCCGCCCAGGGCGGCTACGGCATACAGAGCGCCTTCGGCTACAGCCTGCTGGCGCGCAACCTGCTGCGCGGCGAGCCGCCGGATGCGCGCCTTGCCGCGCAGGGCGTGCAGCCTGAACGGCTGTCGCCTGCGCGCTGCCAGCGCGGCTGAGGTTCGGTTGAAGCGTGCCGCTCAGAGCGGCGAGCGCCGCGCAAAGCGCACCACGGTCACGCCCGCGCGCGCCTGGCGCACCGAGGGCATGACCAGCACGCAGTCGCCATAGGGCGTGATCACCGGCTCGCCATCGTTGTCGCCGATCACCGTGCCGGCCTTCTCGAAGCGCTCCAGCCCCGTGAACGGCGCCGTGAAGCGAAAGCCGCTGCTCTTGGCCACCACGGGCGCCGTGACTTCCAGAGCCCACTGGGCCGGTGCGTCGGCCTGCTTCCAGCCGGGCAGGGCGGCGTGCAGCGCGCCGTTGTCGAAGATGGCGGCCACTTCGAGGAAACGCAGGCATTGGTCGTGTGCCACGTCGCGGCTGGCCAGATCGCCATGGAAGCCGCATTCGATCAGCAGCGAGCGCGAGTCGCCGGCCTCGGCGTCGGGCAGGCCGAAGCGCCCGTAGTCGCGCAGCCGCGTGCCGTCCTTGTGGCCGGCATCCACGACGATGTTCGCCGGCGCGCCCATCTGGCGTGCCAGATCGCGGTTGCGCGGCTGCATGCCGGTCAGCAGCAGCGGGGCCGAGGGCTCGTGCATGGAATGCAGGTCCAGCAGCCAGTCGGCCTGCTGCACGAAGGGGCGCAGCGCGGCGGCGCGGCGGCGTTCGCGGGTGCTGCCCTCGTCGATGCGTGCGTCTATCCACTGGCGGTTCATGTCCTCGTCCACGAAGCGCGAGGCATCGTGGCTGGCCGCGTCGAAGCGGTCGAAGGCATCGAGGTTGGCCAGCACCAGGGTCAGGCGGCCGTTGTCCAGCGCCAGGCCGTTGTGCAGGGCCTGAAGCAGCCCGGACACGGCCCAGGCGCCGCAGATCTCGTTGCCGTGCACCAGCGCGGAAATCATCACGTGGCGGCCCGGGCGTCCCGAGTCGAATTGCCACACGCCTTCGGTACCGGTATTGCCCGCGCGCCAGGCGCTCAGGTCGGGCAGGGGAAGGTCAAATCGCAAAGCGTCCATGGCTGGCTCAGTTCTCGATGTGGGCAAATTGGACGATTTTTGTGTACTTGGCGATCTCGGCGTTGATGTACTTGCCGGCATCCGTCTTGGGATCGGCCACCACCGAGCCTGCCTCTTCCATCTTCTTGCGGAACTCGGGCGAGGCCATGGTCTCGTCCAGCGCCTTCTTGACCTTGGCGGCCACGGGTGCGGGCAGGCCTTTGGGCGCCATCAGCGCGAACCAGACGTTGATGTCCACGTTCTTGTACTGGGGCAGCTCGGACAGGGCCGGGATGTCGGGCGTGATGGCCGAGCGCTTGGCCTCCGTCGTGCCCAGGGCGATGACCTTGCCCGCGCGGATCTGGGGCAGGCCCGAGGACAGCACGAACATGCCGAACTCGATGTTGTTGCCCACCAGGTCCGTGGTCAGGGGCGCCACGCCGCGGTAGGGGATGTGGGTCATGTGCAGCTTGCCCTGCTCCTTGATCATTTCACCGGCCAGGTGCAGTGCCGTGCCCACGCCCGAGCTGCCGTAGCTGAACTTGCCCGGGTTCTTGGCCACCAGGGCGCTGAACTCGGCGGCTGTCTTGACGCCGGCCTTCTGCGAGGCCACCAGCACCATGGGCTGGGAGCCGATCATGCCGATGGGCGTGAAGTCGCCGATGGAGTACTTGATGCTCTTGTTGATCAGCCGGGCGATGGCCAGCTCGTTGTTGGCACCCACGAACAGCGTGTAGCCGTCGGGCGTGGCCTTGACGGCCTTTTGCGCGCCGATGGCGCCGCCTGCGCCGCCCAGGTTCTCCACCACCACGGGCTGGCCCAGGCGCGAGGCCAGGCCATCGGCCACGAAGCGGCCCACCAGGTCGGTGCTGCCGCCGGCGGGGTAGCCCACGATCATGGTGATGGCGCGGTTGGGGTAGCTGGCGGCGTCGTCGGCCAAGGCGCTGCCGGTGGCGGCGATCAGCAGGCCGCAGGCCAGGGCGGTGCGGCGCAGGAGGGAGTTGCTGGGCATGGGGTTATTCCTGAAATGTATGAGATTGATTGTGCGAAGGACTACCCAGGCATTTGGTGCTGATTCGGCACGAGGCGGAGCCATTGCAGCACCAAAACCCGCTTGTTCCACAGCCCGGTGCGGGTTTGCACCAGGAGGGCGCATGCATGCACCCGTCAGGCGCCCGTGATGTCGCTCCAGAACTGCTCGGCTGCAGGACCCAGGTGGCGCTTGGGACGGTACAGGCGCACGTCGAAGTGCACTTCCAGGCCCGGGTCGCCGGCCACGGCCAGGCGGCCGGCCTGGCAGTCGCCGCGCACCATGGACCACGGCATCCAGGCCAGGCCCAGGCCACGCAGCACGTATTCATAGTGGGCGTCGGCCGAGTCGCAGTCCACGCAGCGGCGCAGGCGCGGCGCCAGCGGATGCCGGGCCAGGTGGTCTTCCACCAGGCGGCCCAGGGCCATGCTGTGGGAGAAGGCCAGGTAGGGCACGGGAGCGACGGGCTGGTGGCTGGCCGACAGCTCGTACAGCGGACGGCCCTGGGCATCGGCGCGGGCCACGGGGACCAGCCTGTCCTGCATCACCGTCAGGTAGCTGAACTGGCGGCCGTCCAGGCGCACGCCAATGGCGGCGTGGTGGTAGACCAGCGTGAAGCTGACTTCGCCGCGCTGCAGCATGGCCACGGTCTCGTCCAGCGTGCGCGTGACCACGCGCAGCTCGGCCGTCTGCAGCACGCTGCCGTGGCGCGTCAGCCAGTCGGCCACGATGGTGCGCGCCAGCGTGCGCCCCGTGGCCAGGGTGATCACGCGGGCCTGGCGCCCGGCCACGGCCTGCAGTTCATCGTGCGACTGGGCCAGCGTGCGCACCAGTTGCTCGGCCGTGTCGCGGAAGGCTTCGCCGGCCGGCGTCAGCCGCACGGGGCCGCCGCCGGGCTCGACCAGGGGCGTGCCGGCCCAGGCCTCCAGCGCGCGGATGCGCCGCCCGAAGGCCGGATGGGTGACATGGCGCAGCTCGGCCGCGCGCGTGAAGCTGCGCTCCTGGGCCAGCAGCAGGAAGTCTTCCAGCCATTTGCCTTGCATGGCCGGGCTTCCCTGCCGTCTCAGGCGGCGGCTGCGTCTTGCAGCGTCTGGCGCGTGGCCTGGGCGGCGGTGCGCGCGGCGGCAGCGAAGTCGTCGCCCTGCGATGCATAGAGCACCGCACGCGAGGAATTGATGATGATGGGGCCGCCGCCGATGCGCGCCGCCTTGACCGTGGCCACGGCATCGCCCCCCTGGGCGCCCACGCCGGGAATCAGCAGCGGCAGCGAGGGCGCGAATTCACGCACGCGCTCGATCTCCTGCGGGCGCGTGGCGCCCACCACCAGGCCGAGCTGGCCGTTGGTGTTCCAGGGCCCCTGGGCCAGGCGCGCCACATGCTCGAACAGGTGGGGCTGGCCCGGCAGGTCGGCCAGGCGCTGGGCCTGCAGGTCGTCGCCACCGGGGTTGGAGGTTCGGCACAGCAGGAAGGCGCCTTTGCCCTCGTACTGCAGGTAGGGCGTGATGGAGTCGAAGCCCATGAAGGGCGACAGGGTCACGGCATCGGCGCCGTAGCGCTCGAAGGCTTCCTTGGCGTATTGCTCTGCCGTGGAGCCGATGTCGCCGCGCTTGGCGTCCAGGATGATGGGCACATGGGGCGCGACGGCGCGCATGTGGGCCATGAGCTTTTCCAGCTGGTCTTCGGCGCGGTGGGCCGCGAAGTAGGCGATCTGGGGCTTGAAGGAGTTCACCAGGTCGGCCGTGGCGTCGACGATGGCGGCGCAGAAGTCGTAGATTTTGCTTGCATCGCCGCGCATGGCCGCAGGAAAGCGGCTGGGTTCGGGGTCCAGGCCCACGCACAGCATGGATTGGTTCTGGGCGGTGGCATTGCGCAGCATGTCGAGAAAGGTCATGGGGCGCGATTTTAGCGATCGGCCCTTCCCGGGGCCTGTCGCCGGGCATCCAGCGGGCCTGGCGGCCCGCGGGCACAATCGGCGGCCTATGCCTGCCTTCACCGCCCGACAAATCCTTTTGCTGATCGCGCTGACCCTGATCTGGGGCATCAACTGGCCGGTGATGAAGCTGGGCGTGCAGCATTTCCCGCCGCTGAGTTTCCGCATGGCCTCGATGTGGGTGGGACTGCCCATCCTGGCGGCCTTCGTGGTCTGGCGCCGCCTGCCGCTGGCCGTGCCGCGCGCCTATTGGCCCCGGCTGGCGCAGCTGACGCTGTTCAACATGGTGCTGTGGAACAGCCTGATCATCATTGCCATCCCCATGCTGTCCAGCGGGCGGGCGGCCATCCTGGGCTACACCATGCCCATCTTCTCGGCCGTGCTGGGCAGCCTGTTCTTCCATGACCGGCTGGCGCCGCGTGCCTGGGCGGGTGTGGCGGCGGCCTTGGCGGGCGTGCTCCTGCTGCTGTGGCACGAGGTCGGCGCCCTGGGCAGCCGCCCCATCGGCGTGGGCCTGATGCTGGCCGCCGCGCTGAGCTGGGCCTTCGGCACGCAGAAGCTGCGCCGCGCCGAGGTGCCCGTGCCCCTGCTGACGATGACGCTGTGGATGGTGGCGCTGACCGCACTGACGCTCACGGTGCTGGCCTTCGTCTTCGAGCGCCACCTGTGGCACTGGCCCGATGCCCAGGCCACGGGCGCCATCGTCTTCAACGGCGTGCTGGTGCTGGGCTTTGGCCAGACGGTCTGGTTCTTCCTGGCGCGCAGCCTGCCGCCCGTGGCCTCCACGCTGAGCGTGATGATGATCCCCGTGCTGGGCGTGTTCAGCGGCGCCTGGTGGCTGGGCGAGGTGCTGCACTGGCAGGACTGGACGGCCGTGGCGCTGATGGTGGTGGCCATCGCCTCGGTGCTGTGGCCGGCGCGCGGCCGCTGAGGGCAAGCAGGCGAAGGTCGGGAGAAGAAGACGCAGCCTGACTGCGCACACGGGCGCAGCCAGGCTGCAGGGCCTCAGCGTTGCGCCGTGGCCGGAGCGCCCAGCAGGCGCTGGATGTCGATGTTGTTGGGCAGCGCGTAGTCGTGGCTGCGCACGATGCGACTGTCGTCGGTGCGAACCAGCTTCAGGCTCACATAGGTGTACTTGGCAGCCGCCGAGTACGTGCCCACCAGGACCAGGGCCGCATTGTGGTTGCGGGCGATGTCCTTGATCTCGCGCGACAGCAGCAGCTCGCCCGTGCCTTCCTTGACGTACACATCGCCGCGCAGCTTCAGCTCCTTGACGTTGTAGCCCTTGGCGGACAGCTGGGAGGCGTACAGCTCGCTGAGCGTGCGGCCCAGGGGGGCCGAGCGCGTCAGGTCGTTGACGTTGACCACGGTGGCCACGAGCACGGGCGCCTCGCCCAGTTCCTCGGTGTTCAGGCCCTTGACCAGCTCGTCCACGGCAGCGCGGCTGCTGGCGATGAAGGGGTTGGCTGCGGCCGACTGGTAGGTGGGCTCGCCGCGGCGCGCGGCCGACGATTCGGGCGTGGTCGCGGGAGCGGGCACGGCGCAGGCGGACAGCAGGGCCGCCGCAGCCAGTGCGGCAGGCAGGAGGGGCGTGCGCAGTGTCATTGGCCCACCACCTTCAGGTTCTTGGCGGGGAATTCGGGGCGCTCGTCCTCGGCCGTGAATAGCACGGCGTCGCTCTTTTCGAGGTAGTAGACGTCGGTCTTGCGCGCCAGGTACTGGTTGTTGCGCACCACCGTCGTCGTCAGCACGAGTTCGGGGTTGGGCAGGCGCTTGCCGTGGCGCACGACCTGGGCGCCGTAGCTCACCTGCAGCTGGGCCTGGGCCGGCTGCTGCATGACGGTCACGCCGCTTTGCACGAGCTTGGTGATGATCAGCTCACGAAAGCCCTTGTCGAACTGGCTGGGCTCGGCCGGCAGGGCCACGTGGACCGGCGTGGTGCGCTCGATGCCGGTCTTTTGCAGTGTTTCCAGCGTCTTGGCGACGACATCGTTGGCCACGGAGTCCCAGTGGCCGGCAGCGCCGATCTTGGGCTGGGCCGTGGCTTCGAAGTAGCTGGTCATCGGTGCATTGACGCAGCCCGCCAGGGCCAGGCAGAGGCCCGCCAGGGCCAGGCCGCCGGCGGATTTGAACGATCGCATGGATTTCTCCTCGGTGCGGGGGCGCGCTGCGGCGGATTGCTGCAGCTGCGCAAAGTGTCGATTGTGGCTTCGCTGCGAGGCACTGACAAGAAAGTGCCCCGTATCCGGATGTTGCCGTGCTCAGCCGTTGGCGCGCTTTTGCAGGATCTCGAAGGCGGGCAGGGTCTTGCCTTCCAGCACCTCCAGGAAGGCGCCGCCGCCCGTGGAGATGTAGCCGACCTTGTCCTCGATGCCGTACTTGGCGATGGCGGCCAGGGTGTCGCCGCCACCGGCGATGCTGAAGGCGTCGGACTCGGCAATCGCCTGGGCCACGACCTTGGTGCCGTTGGCGAACTGGTCGAACTCGAACACGCCCATGGGGCCGTTCCAGACGATGGTGCCGGCCTTGCGCAGTTGCTCGGCCAGGCGGGCGGCGGTCTCGGGGCCGATGTCCAGGATCATGTCGTCGTCAGCCACTTCGGTGGCCTTCTTGACGGTGGCGGGCGCGTCGGCCGCAAAGGTCTTGGAGACCACCACGTCGGTCGGAATCGGCACCTCGGCGCCGCGTGCGGCCATGGCGTCGATCACGGCGCGGGCCTCGCCGACCAGGTCGGCCTCGGCCAGGCTCTTGCCGATCTTCAGGCCCGCCGCCAGCATGAAGGTGTTGGCAATGCCGCCGCCCACGATGAGCTGGTCCACGTTCTTGGCAAGCGACTGCAGGATGGTCAGCTTGGTCGAGACCTTGGAGCCGGCCACGATGGCGGCCAGCGGGCGGCGCGGGTTGGCCAGGGCCTTGGTGATGGCGTCGATCTCGGCCGACAGCAGCGGTCCCGCGCAGGCAATGGGCGCGAACTGGGCGATGCCGTAGGTGGTTCCCTCGGCACGGTGGGCAGTGCCGAAGGCGTCGTGCACGAAGATGTCGCACAGCGCGGCCAGCTTGCGGGCCAGTTCTTCCTTGTTCTTCTTCTCGCCCACGTTCACGCGGCAGTTCTCCAGCAGCACGACCTGGCCGGGCGCCACCTGCACGCCGTCCACCCAGTCGGCGACCAGGGGCACTTCGCGGCCCAGCAGCTCGCCCAGGCGGCGGGCCACGGGCGCCAGCGAATCGGCGGGCTTGAACTCGCCTTCGGTGGGGCGGCCCAGGTGGCTGGTCACCATCACGGCGGCGCCGGCCTTCAGTGCCATCTCGATGGCGGGCACGGAGGCGCGCACGCGCGTGTCCTCGGTGATCTCGCCAGCATCGTTCAGGGGCACGTTGAGGTCGGCGCGGATGAAGACGCGCTGGCCCTGGGCCTTGCCCTGGGCGCACAGATCGGAGAAACGGAGAATGTTCATGACGGCGGCGTTGCGATCGGTGGCGATCGCCATGGAATTGAAACGAAAAAGAGGTAAAGCGCGGCCATTGTAGGCGGCGTGCCCGCCCTGGCAGCGGGCGGCCGCTCCGGCGATCCGGGGCATCGGGAGCGCCTGTAATCCGGTTTCAGCCGGGCAGCCGGGCGCTCTCGGCCGCTCTCGGCCGCGCTGCGCCTACCAGCCCAGGCCGATATGCAGTGGCAGATAGACCGCCATGCCAAGCGCGATCGTTCCCATGATGCTGCGCTTGTAAAAAAAATACATGACCGCGCAAGCCAGGGCCGGCAGGCGCGCATCGACCACGGTGGAGATCAGCCGGCCGTTGGTCATCACGATCTCGGGCGCAATCACGGCCGCCAGGGCCGCCAGCGGCGCGTACTTGAGGCCGCGCTTGAGCCATTGCGGCAAGGGCACCTCGCGCTCGGGAATCAGGAAGAAGGCGCGTGTGAACAGCGTGATGGCCGCCAGGCCCACGCAGGCCAGCCAGGGCCACAGCCAGGACAGATCCATCAGAGCGTTTCCTTTTCCTTGGTTTGCACGGGCCGGGCGTCTTCGTCCAGCGGCAGCCGGGCATGGCGCTCGCCATGTGCTGTATCGGGCGGGAGAATCACCGGGCCTGGCTCCTCTTTTTCAGGCGCCTGCAGTGCGCGCAGGCGCTGCTGCAGCGATTCCGCCAGCAGGCCTGCGGCCACGGCTGCCGCGATGGCCACGAGGATATTGAGCTTGAGCGGCAGCGCAAAGGCCGCCACGGCCGCGCTGGCTGCAACCACGCCTGCCACCCAGGTGGCACGGTCGTTGAGCATGGACAGCAGCACGCCCATCAGGGCCAGCACGCCCGCAAAGCCCAGGCCCCAGGACAGGGGCACCTGGTCGGCCAGCAGGATGCCCAGCGTGGACGGGATCTGCCAGGCCAGCCAGTTGGTCGATGCGGCACCCCAGAAATAGGGCAGCTGCTCGGGCTGGGGCCGGGCATCGGGGTAGCGCTTCATGAAGCCCACGAAGATCACGTCGCCGCTGAAATAGGCGATGGCCAGGCGGTGGCGCAGGCGCAGGTGGGCAAAGTAGCTGCGCCACATGCTGCTGAGGATGACGAAGCGCAGGTTCACGCAGATGGCCGTGAACCAGACCACCCACATGGGCGCGCCCACGGCCATCAGCGGCAGCACGGCCAGCTGGGCACTGCCGGCATAGACCAGCAGGCCCATGAACAGCGCCAGGGGCAGGGACATGCCGCTCTTGATCATGGCCACGCCCGTGACCAGGCCCCAGGCGCCGATGCCCAGCGCCGTGCCCGACATGTCGCGCACGCCGGTCATGAAGGCGGGATCGCGCGCAATGCCGCGTGCGCGCTCCACCAGGGGCTGCAGGTTCATGGCGTGCCGCCGCTGGCAGCACCGTCCAGGATGGCTCCTTCAGGCAGATCGAAGCCGCGCAGGAAATCGCCCGCCGCCAGCCGCTTGCCGCCCGCGCGCTGCAGCAGCGTCATGCACAGCACGCCCTGGCCGCAGGCCACGCGCACGCCGTCGGCGCCTGCGGACAGCACGGTGCCGGGCACTGCCGCCGCCACGGCGGCGGCGGGGTCGGCGTGAGCCTCCCAGACCTTGATGGCTTCATCGCCGTACTGCGTGGCGCCACCTGGGAAGGGGTTGAAGGCGCGCAGGCGCCGGGCAATGGCCTCGGCATCCTGGCGCCAGTCGATCTGGCTTTCGGCCTTTTCGATCTTGTGCGCGTAGTTCACGCCTTCGGCAGGCTGGGGCGTGCGCGGCAGGCCGCCGCAGGCGCTCATCTCCAGCGCCTCGACGATGAGGCACCCGCCCAGGTCGGCCAGCTTGTCGTGCAGGCTGGCCGTGGTGTCGTCGGCGGTGATGGGCAGGCGCTCGATCAGGCACATGTCGCCCGTGTCCAGGCCCGCATCCATCTGCATGATGGTGACGCCGGTCTCGGCATCACCGGCCTCGATGGCGCGGTGGATGGGGGCGGCGCCGCGCCAGCGCGGCAGCAGGCTGGCGTGGATGTTCAGGCAGCCGCGCGGAGGCGTATCGAGCACCCACTGCGGCAGGATCAGTCCGTAGGCGGCCACGACCATGACATCGGCCTGGGCCGCTTCGATGGCGGCGCGGGCGGCGGCGGCCTCTTCGGGGTATTTGCCGTCCAGGCGCAGGCTGCGCGGCTGGGCCACGGCAATGCCATGCTCCAGAGCGCACTGCTTGACGGGAGAGGCCTGCAGCTTCATGCCGCGCCCGGCGGGACGGTCGGGCTGGGTCAGCACCAGGGGGACGGTGAAGCCCGCGGCGAGCAGGCGTTCAAGGGCAACGCGCGCGAACTCGGGCGTGCCGGCAAAAATGACTCTCATGCAATCCAGTAGGGACGGTGGGGACGGTGTGCAGGCTCAACGCCGATCGTCGTCATTGAACACTTCGTCGGTGAACATCACGCGGCGCACCACGCCGGCGGGGTCGATATGCACATGGGCCTGGCGGCGAATGCCATTTTCCAGGATACGGTAGGTCCAGATGTCGCCGTTGAAACTGTAGACCCTCTCGATCAGCGCAGGCGGGCCGAAGAGCTGGCGTACGCTTTCCCGGGTGTCCTCGCCATTGCGCAGGGCGTGGAAGCGTTCGATGGTGAGCGCCTGCTCCACGCGCACCAGGCGCTGGCTGGCGTCGAAATCCATGTGATAGACCTGCTGGCCTGCAGGCTGCCAGCTGTAGACCAGGCGCGTGCCGCCGCCGTCCAGCGGCAGGCTCAGGGTCGGGCGGCCCATGGATCGCTCGATGTCGGCCCGTGGCGTGCCGGGCTTTTGCCACTCGGGTACGGTGCAGCCGGCCAGCAGCAGGGACAGGGCCAGCAGCGCCCAGGCAACGAGGCCCGCGCCGTCCATCTTCCAGCGCGGCATGAAGCGAGGCGCTGGCAGGCGGGTCATGCGCGTTCTGCCTGTTTCTGCTGCTTGAGCAGCTTGGTCTTGATGCGGTTGCGCTTGAGCGGCGACAGGTATTCGACGAAGACCTTGCCCATCAGGTGGTCCATCTCGTGCTGGATGCAGATGGCCTTGAAGCCTTCGGCCTCGATGATGCGTTCGTTGCCGTTCTCGTCCAGCGCCTTGACCTTGATGGCCGTGGAGCGTTCGACACCGTCGTAGATGCCGGGCACGGACAGACAGCCTTCCTCGCCCAATTGCTTCTCGTCGCTGGCCCAGAGCAGCTCGGGGTTGATCAGCGCAAAGGGCTCGTCGCGGCCTTCGGAGACATCGACCACGACCACGCGTTCATGCACATTCACCTGGGTGGCGGCCAGTCCCACGCCCTGGGCGTCATACATGGTGGCGTACATGTCCTGGACCAGTTGGCGAATGCGGTCATCGACCTTGGCGACCGGCTTGGCGACGGTGTGCAGGCGGGGGTCGGGATAGCAAAGAATGGGCAGAATGGACATGGCGTGGTCGGTGAATGTCGTTATTTTCGCCACTTTTCTGCCTGGGCGCAGCGGGACGACGCAATAAGCGTTGCCCTCTCATGGCCTTGCACGCAGAATCTTTGCTGATTTGTAAGACCTGTATGGCCGTTCATGACAAGATCGGCCGTGCCGCAGTGCCTAGGAGGGACGCTGTGTCAGACACAAGAAGAGGAATTCCATGACTGCATTCGCCACAGCTCGTACCTGGACTGTTGCCTCGGCCCTGATCGCCGCGTGTGCGGCGGCCCACGCGCAGCAGTATCCGGTGACGCCATCGCAGCGCTCGGCAGCCCAGCAGGTGGCGCAGCAGGGCGTTCCCGTGGGTGAGCTGGCGCCCGATGCGCCCGACAGCTACACCGTCAAGCGCGGCGACACGCTGTGGGGCATCTCCGGCATGTTCCTGCGCCGTCCCTGGCGCTGGCCCGAGCTGTGGGGCATGAACATGCAGGCCATCGCCAACCCCCATCTCATCTATCCGGGCCAGGTGCTGTACCTGGACAAGCGTGACGGCTACGCCCGCCTGAGCACGGCCCGCCCCATGGGCGATGGCGGCGAGCCCGGCGTGGTCCGCATCACTCCGAGCACGCGCAGCGAATCCCTGGCCCAGGCGGCCCTGCCCACGCTGCAGCCCCATCTGATCGAGCCCTTCCTGGCCGAGCCCCTGGTCGTCGATGCCGAAACGCTGCTGCGCGCGCCACGCCTCATCGCCACCACGGACGAGCGCGTGCTCATGGCCAGCGGCGACCGCGCCTATGCACGCGGCACCGCCGAGGCGCCGCTGCGCAAGGGCGACGGCCTGCCGCGCCAGTACCGCGTCTTCCGCGATGCCGTGGCGCTCAAGGATCCCATCTCCGGCGAGGTGCTGGGCTATGAGGCCAAGTACCTGGGCCTGGCCGATCTCATCGAGGGCGAGACCACGCTGGAGATCGTCGACAGCAAGGGCGAAAAGCACCAGCAGAACTCTCCCGCCACGGTGGACCTGTCGCGTTCCAAGACCGAAATGCGCGCCGGCGACCGCCTGCTGCCCGCGCCCGAGCGCACCTACATGAACTATGCGCCCCACGCGCCGCAACAGGCAGTGAAGGCCCATGTGGTTTCCCTGTACGGTGATCAGGCCGTGCGCTGGGCGGCCAACAACCAGGTCATTGCCATCAACAAGGGCACGCAGGACGGCATGGACGTGGGCACGGTGCTGGAGCTGATACGCCGCGGCGCACGCATCGTGGACAAGACGGGCGAGAAAAAGGAAGAGGTGCAACTGCCCGACGAACACAACGGCCATGCCATGGTGTTCCGGACCTTCGATCGCGTCTCCTACGCGCTGATCCTGGAGGCGCGGCGCGGTGTCGAGGTCGGCGACAGCCTGACCTCGCCGGCTCCTTGAGCCACCACGGCCTGCCGGCAGCGTCATGGCGGCCGCCCTGCAGTCCACGGACCGGTTGGCTCCTGACGAACTCTCTGCCTGGCTCCGGCTGCTGCTGACGCCCGGAGTGGGCCGCACCACGGCCCGGCGTCTGTTGGCGGCCTGCGGTGTTGCGCAGGACATCTGGAGCGGCCCGCCGTCCGCCTGGCACGGACTGGTGACCGCCGCTCAGGCCCATGCCCTGCAGACCGTGCCCCAGCGCCTGGAGCAGCTTGTGGCGGCCACGGCGCAATGGCTGGACCAGCCCGCTTCCGGGCAGTTGCATGCCGTGCTTGCGCTGGGCCATCCCCAGTATCCGCAGGCGCTGCTGCAGACCGAAGATCCGCCGCTGCTGCTGCATGTGCAGGGCAGCGAGCGCTGCATGACAGGTTCTGGCCCCTGGTTCCCCTATCCACAGTCCCTGGCCATGGTCGGCAGCCGCGGGCCGACGGTCCAGGGCGCGGCCAACGCGCGTGCCATGGCGCAGGCGCTGGCCGAGGCCGGCCTGTGCATCGTCTCCGGACTGGCGCAGGGCGTGGATGGCGCGGCCCATGAAGGCGCGCTGCGCGCGGCGCCACGCCTGGGCGGGCTGGGTGCTCCCGTCACCATTGCCGTCGTCGGCACGGGCCTGGACCAGGTCTACCCGCGGCGCCATGCCGCCCTGGCCCGCGAAGTGGCCAGCCACGGGCTGATCGTCAGCGAATATCCGCTGGGCACCGGCCCCATGGCCGCGCACTTTCCGCAGCGCAACCGCATCATCGCGGGCCTGTCCCAGGGCACGCTGGTGGTCGAGGCGGCCCTGCAGTCGGGCTCGCTGATCACGGCCAGGCTGGCCAGCGAACAGGGCCGCGAAGTCTTTGCCATTCCTGGCTCCATCCACGCGCCCCAGTCGCGCGGCTGCCATGCGCTGCTGCGCCAGGGCGCCAAGCTCGTGGAAACGGCGCAGGACGTGCTCGATGAGCTGCAGGGCACGGCCGCGCGCCTGCCGCTTCCCAAGCCTGTATCGGCAGCGGCAGCTGTCCAGTCCGCCCAGGACCCTGAGAGCGACGCCACCCTGCGCGCCCTGGCCCACGACCCGCTGTCGCTGGACGAGCTCATGGACCGCACAGGCATGGACGCCGCAGTCCTGCAGGCCCACCTGCTGGAGCTGGAACTGGAAGGCCGCGTGGAACGCCTGCCCGGCGGCCTGTTCCAGCGCCTGGCCCAGGCCTGATCTCAAAAACTGGCGCGTCCCCAAGCGGGATATGCCGAGCAAGAGCCGCCTCGCAGTGGGGGCGCCTAGCCGAGGGCATCGTCCCCCTCCCCCGCGAAGCGGGTAGAGAGGCGCCGTGCCCCGGGGGGAAGGCGCGTAGCGCCTCAGGGGGAGCTTAGCCTTTCAGGGTTCGCCTGAATCTTCTGCAGCGCATCCCGCGTCGCGCGCACGGTGAGCGCCTCCTCGTCATGCACGGCCAGCAGGCCGGACTGCAGGTAGGAGGCCATGCGCCGCAGCTGCAGCAGGTGGCAGGTGCCATCGAGCGCGGCGAACAGGTGCAGTTGCTTGCGGCGGCTGCGCCAGGTGTATTGCACCTGGATGCGCGCGCCGTTGTGGTCCAGGGTGAACCAGCGGCCCGTCTCCAGAGAGGCCGCCCATTCCAGCATCACCGGCTCCACGGCCGTGTTCGTGCTCGGGATGACGTTGAGGCCGGCCGTGTCCACGCCCAGGATCATCTCGATGTTCTCGGGCGACAGCGGCATGTCCTCGTCGAGCATGCCGTCTTCATTGATGTACTGCTCCAGATGGGCCAGCCGCTGCGCCATGGCCTCGATGCGGGCCGGGGCGATGGTCGCGGTCTTGGAGACAAAGGCCTCGGCCAGCGTGTCGGTGACCAGCTTGATGCGCGTGGACTGGGCGTCGCCCGTGACACCGATCAGGGCCAGTCCTTCGCGCAGGGTCTGCAAAAGCGTCGGCAGCGTCTGGATCACGCGCGAGCGTTCCTGGCGCGTGGGCTTGGCGCTGGCGGCCCAGACCAGTTCGCTGGCGGCCTGCTTGAAGCGCATGGTGCGCGCGTCCTTGGCGCCGTGGCGCACGGCGGCCAGGGCCAGCACCTCGGTCCAGGTCTTGAACAGGAACTCGCGGATCTCCTTGCGCACCGGCATGTCGGTGAGCAGGTGGCGCAGCTCGATCGTGTATTGGATGGCCAGGGTTTCCTTTTGCTCCACCTGCTGGGCCACGGTGACGATCTTGGCCTTGTCCTGCGACTGGGTCAGGTAGCGCGCCAGGAAATCCTCGAACTCGCGCAGCACCAGCACGAACACTTTCTGGCCCGTTTCGGGGTATTGCTCGATGACCTGGACGATGCGCCGGATCTCGGACTCCAGCGCGCTGCCGCTGATGCTGGAGGCGTCGAATCCCATCACGCAGGAGCCCAGGCGGTCGATCAGCAGCCGGGCCGGATGGCGCAGGTTGCTGAAGAATTCCGGCTCGGCCAGTGCCACGCGCAGCACCGGCACCTGCAGCCGGGCAAACCAGACCCGCACCGAGGGCGGGATGCGGTCCTCGGTCAGGATGGCCTGGAACATCAGGGCCACGATCTCGATGGTGGCCTTTTCGCCCGAAGTGGTGGCCTTGCGCTTGAGGTCGGCCGAACGTTCGCGCACCTGCCCGACCAGCTGGCCGATGGCAGCCGGACTGACATCGATGTGCAGCGTGGTCAGGCCCTGGGCCAGCATCTGCTGGTACTGCGTCTGGGCCACCACGCGCTGCTCCAGCAAGGCCTGGGTCAGCGCGGCCGATGCGGGCGCCTGGGGCATGCCTGCGCCCACACCGGGCACCAGGCCCTGCACGCCCACGCCCGGCTGCATGAGCAGGCGGCGCAACTGGCCCACGACTTCCTGGGCGCGGTGGCGTGCGCGCGAAAGGGTTGTCAGGCCTACGGGCATGGCGGGCATCGCCGGCATCTGGCCATGGGGGGGCGCCGCAGTGTCGGGCGGGTAGGCGGCAGCGCCGGGCACGCCGCCCATCTGCGTGGGCGCATAGGCCGAGGAATGCTGTGATGCAGTGGCATGCTGCGAGGCCGCAGCAGGTGGCGCGGCGTTCTGGCCCAGGCCCATGGCGCGCGTGGAGTTGCCCGCCTCGGTGCGCCGCACGCGCATGGCCACGTCCTGCGAGCGGGTGACGCCCTGGCCGTCCAGCAGCACATGGGCTGCCTGGTACTCGGTCACCAGCACGGGCGCCAGGGCCGTCTGCAGCAGGTCCAGCACGCGCTGCAGATCACCGCGCTGCAGGCCCGTGGCCAGCCATTGCTCGACCAGGTGCCGGCACACGGTTTCGGTGCGCAGGATATCGTCCGAGGGCAGCTCGCGGCCCTCGATGAACTGCATGCGCAGACGCAGCGTGTCGAAGGCCGGCGCTGCGGTCTCTCCCATGGCCAGGGCCATGCGGGAGGCCAGGATCTTGTTCTCCACCACATCGTCGCTGAGCAACTCGAACTGCAGCGCGCCGCGCTGCGGCACGGCGGCAGGCGCGGCTTTGGCCGGCTGCAGCGCGCCTTGCAGGGCCTGCATGCTGGCGTTCAGCCAGGCGTTCTGGTGCTGGCGGTAGTTGCCCCAGGCTTCACGCCGCTCCTGCATTTCGCGCTGCGTGCCCACGGCCTGGGCCTGTTGCTCCATCTGCGCCAGCAGCTGCTGGGCCACGCCGGGCAGGCCCTTGCACAGTCCTCGCACCCAATGCAAACGCGCCTGCTGGCCCAGGGAGGACTGGGGGCCAGCAGGCGCGTTGGAAGGGTGGGGCAGGGAGGGCATGCCCGGGAGTGTAAGCCGGTCCAGGGCTAAAACATCCGCTTACACGGTGGCGCCGGCGTTGGGGTCGTTGGGGTCCGTGGAAGCCTTGGGCGCCTTGATCAGATCCTCGCGCTTGACGCCCAGCCACATGGCGATGGCGGCGGCCACGAAGACCGAGGAATAGATGCCGAACAGGATGCCGATGGTCAGCGCCAGCGCGAAGTAGTGCAGGCTGGGACCGCCGAAGAAGAACATGGACAGCACCATGGCCTCGGTGGAGGCGTGGGTGATGATGGTGCGGCTCATGGTGCTGGTGATGGCGTGGTCGATCACCTCGGTGGTGCTGAGCTTGCGGAACTTGCGGAAGGCTTCGCGGATACGGTCGAAGATCACGACCGACTCGTTGACCGAGTAGCCCAGCACGGCCAGCACGCCGGCCAGCACCGACAGCGAGAACTCCCATTGGAAGAACGCGAAGAAGCCCAGGATGATGATCACGTCGTGCAGGTTGGCGATCACGGCGGCCACGCCGAACTTCCACTCGAAGCGCATGGCCAGGTAGATCACGATGCCCAGCACCACGAAGCCCAGGGCCATCAGGCCGTTGTGCATGAGCTCGTCACCCACCTGCGGGCCCACGAACTCGGTGCGGCGCAGCGTGACTTCGGCGTCTTCCTTCTTGAGTGCTGTGAGTACTTGCTCGCTTTGCTGGGCCGAGGTCACGTCCTTTTGCACGGGCAGGCGGATCATCACGTCGCGCGATGTGCCGAAGTTCTGCACCGTGACATCGGCGTAGCCGAGGCCGGCGACCGTGTCGCGCACCTTGGCGATGTTGGCGGGCTGGGTATAGGCCACCTCCATCACGGTGCCGCCCGTGAATTCCACGGACAGGTGCAGGCCGCGGGTGAGCAGGAAGAACACGGCCAGCGCGAAGGTGATGAAGGACACCGCGTTGAGGATCAACGCGTACTTCATGAAGGGGATGTCTTTGCGGATGCGGAAGAACTCCATGGTCTTCCCCCTTTCAGTTGTTGGCGCCGGAATCGGCGACGCTGGATCCCTTGGCCGTCACCGAGCGCAGCTGGCTGGTGTCTTCAGGCTTCCAGACCTGGCCGATGGAAATGCTCTTGAGCTTCTTGCGGCGGCCGTACCAGAGGTTGACCAGGCCGCGCGAGAAGAACACGGCCGAGAACATGCTGGTCAGGATGCCGATGCAGTGCACCACGGCGAAGCCGCGCACCGGGCCGGAGCCGAAGGCCAGCAGCGCCAGGCCCGCGATCAGCGTGGTCACGTTCGAGTCCAGGATGGTGTGCCATGCGTTCTCGTAGCCCGCATGGATGGCCGCCTGCGGCGACGCGCCGCCGCGCAGTTCCTCGCGGATGCGCTCGTTGATCAGCACGTTGGAGTCGATGGCCACGCCCAGCGCCAGCGCCATGGCGGCGATGCCGGGCAGGGTCAGCGTGGCCTGCAGCATGGACAGGATGGCCAGCAGCAGCAGCACGTTGACCGACAGGGCCACCGTGGAGATCACGCCGAACAGCAGGTAGTACACGCACATGAAGGCCGCGATGGCCACCAGGCCCCAGACCACGGAGTGGATGCCGCGGTTGATGTTGTCGGCGCCCAGGCTGGGGCCGATGGTGTATTCCTCGATGATCTCCATGGGCGCGGCCAGCGAGCCGGCGCGCAGCAGCAGGGCCGTGTCGTTGGCTTCCGCCGTGGTCATGCGGCCCGAGATCTGCACGCGTCCGCCGCCGATCTCGGTGCGGATCACGGGAGCCGTCACGACCTCGCCCTTGCCCTTTTCGAACAGGATGATGGCCATGCGCTTGCCCACGTTCTCGCGCGTGATGTCCTTGAAGATGCGTGCGCCCTTGGCATCGAGCACCAGGTTGACCGTGGGCTCCTGGGTCTGGCTGTCGAAGCCGGGCTGTGCGTCGGTGAGGTTCTCGCCGGTCAGCACGACCTGCTTTTGCACGATCACGGCCTGGGCGTTGCGGTCCAGGTAGCGCTCGGAGCCGAAGGGCACGGGGCCCGAACCCAGTTCGGCGCCGCGCGCCTCGGAGGATTCGTCGACCAGGCGCACTTCCAGCGTGGCCGTGCGGCCCAGGATGTCCTTGGCCTTGGCCGTGTCCTGCACGCCGGGCAGTTGCACGATGATGCGGTCCAGGCCCTGCTGCTGGATCACGGGCTCGGCCACGCCCAGCTCGTTGATACGGTTGTGCAGGGTGACGATGTTCTGCTTGAGCGCCTGCTCCTGCACCTTGCGCAGGGCTTCGGGCTTGATGGAGGCCAGCAGCTTGAAGCCTGCGCCATCCGGCTCGGAGGTGGCTGCCAGATCGGGGAACTGGTCGGAGACCAGGTTGCGCGCGGCCGTGAGCATGGCTTCGTCGCGCACGCGGATCTCGACGGTGTTGCCGTTGCGCGAGACGCCGCCGTGGCGGATGTTCTTGTCGCGCAGCGAGCTGCGCAGGTCGCCGGCAAAGGAGTCGGCCTTCTTGGTCAGGGCGGCAGCCATGTCCACCTGCAGCATGAAGTGCACGCCACCGCGCAGGTCCAGCCCCAGGTACATGGGCTTGGCGCCGACGGCCGTGAGCCATTGCGGCGAGCGCGACACCAGGTTCAGGGCCACGATGTAGGCCGGGTCGTTGGCATCGGGGATCAGGGCCTTCTGGATCACGTCCTTGGCCTTGAGCTGCTCGTCGGGCGTGTTGAAGCGCGCGCGCACCGAGGTGCCTTCGATGGACAGGACGTCGGGCTTGACATCGGCAGCCTTCAAGGCCTCTTCGACTTTCTGCAGTACGGCGTTGTCCACCTTGATGGTGGCCTTGGCCGAGGAGACCTGCACCGCAGGCGCCTCACCGAAAAAATTGGGCAGGGTGTAGAGCACCCCTACCAGCAGCGCGATCACGATGATCGCGTACTTCCAGACCGGATATCGGTTCATGATCGCGCTCTTCGCTCTTTGTAGACAGCAACGCACAAAAGGGTGTGCTGCCGCCTGCGCGGTCCGCACACCCGCAAGACAGGGACAACGCTTACTTCAGCGTGTCCTTGGGCAGCACCTGGACGACGGCGCTGCGCTGGATCTGGACTTCCACACCCGAGGCGATCTCGATGTGCAGGAATTGCTCGGACATGCGCGTCACGCGGCCGATGATGCCGCCGGCCGTTGCCACTTCGTCACCCTTGGCCAGTGCCTCGATCATGGAGCGATGCTCCTTCTGGCGCTTCATCTGCGGACGGATCATCACGAAGTACAGCACCACGAACATCAGCGCCAGAGGCGCCATGCCCATCAACTGCGACATGAAGTCGCCCCCGGAGGCTGCTGCTGCGGGTGCGGTCTGGGCAAAAGCGGAAGAAATAAACACGGGCAAGACTCCAGGATTGGAAGGTCGAAAAAGGGTCGCTGCGCACGCCGATATGCACGGGCCCGCGCAGGAGAACGGAGCATTGTATGCGTCAGCCCTGACCCACATGGGCTGCCAGGATCTGGCTGCTGCGGGTTTTTCGGCGACGATGGCTGCAACTGGCGGCCATCTGCCGTTTTTAAAGGGGTGGAGCGCGGTTTTTCGTGGTTTTTGCGCCCGGCGTGACGGCACTTGAAGCGGCCCCGGAGGCAACCGCGCCGCCCGCACCTCACGGTACGGGTGGCGGCCGCGATCTTACAGGACGCCCTTGTGGCGGGGCTGTCCGTGTGGTTTCAGGCCACGCCGACTGCGGGCTGTCCCGTGCTGCCCGCGCCCCGTGACGGGGCGTTCCAGCGTGCCATCAGCGCCTTCCACTTGGTGCGGGCCGCAGCCAGGTTGCGCTCCTTGACGTGGCCGTAGCCGCGGATGTCCTCGGGAATGCTGGCGATCTCCACGGCCAGCGCCAGGCGCTCGGGCGTGAGCTCGGACAGCAGTCCTTCTATGCACTGGCGGTATTCCTGGATCAGTGCGCGCTCGGTGCGGCGTTCCTGCGTGCGGCCGAAGGGGTCCAGCGCCGTGCCGCGCAGGCCCTTCATCTTCGCCAGCACCTGCATGGCCTTGCGCATCCAGGGGCCGTAGGACTTCTTGACCAGATGGCCCTGCTCGTCCTTGGCGGCCGACGACGGCGGCGCCAGGTGGTGGACCACGCGGTAGTCGCCCTCGAACATGCTGGCGATGCGCTGGCTGAAGGCCGCATCGGTGTGCAGGCGCGCGACCTCGTACTCATCCTTGTAGGCCATGAGTTTGAACAGATAGCGGGCCACGGCTTGCGACAGGCGCGTACCCGAGCCCGCCACGGCGCGCTCGGCGGCATGGACCTTGTCCACGAAGGCCTGGTACTCGGCCGCATAGGCGGCGTTCTGGTAGGCCGTGAGGAAGTCCACGCGCTTGGCCACCATCTCGGTCAGCGAAGGCTTCTTGACGAACTGGATCACCTGGGCCGTCTGGAACAGGGCGCGCACGGCAGCCAGGTCATGGGCGCAGCGGCGGCCCCACTCGAAGGCGGCCTTGTTGTTGTCGGCCTGCACGCCGTTGAGTTCGATGGCACGCATCAGCGCCGCATGCGACAGCGGCACGCGGCCCTTTTGCCAGGCGTAGCCCAGGATCAGCGGGTTGGTGTAGATGCTGTCGCCCAGCAGCTGCACGGCCACCTGCTCGGCGTCGAAGCTGCCCAGCAGCTCGGGGCCCACGGCCTGGGCCAGTGCGCTGGCGCAGCGGTCGTCCGGTGCCTGCCAGTCAGGGTTGGTGACGAAGGCTGCCGTGGGCGAGCCATGGCTGTTGAGCGCCACGAAGGTGCGGCCCGGCTGCATCACGGACATGGTGGTCGGCGTGGCCGTGACGATGGGGTCGCAGCCGATCACCAGGTCGGCCTTGGCCATGTCCACCTTGGTGGTGTAGATGGCCTCGGGACGATTGGCGATCTGGATGTGGCTCCAGGTGGAGCCGCCCTTTTGCGCCAGGCCGGCCGCATCCTGGGTGATCACGCCCTTGCCCTCCAGGTGGGCCGCCATGCCCAGCAGCGAGCCGATGGTGATCACCCCCGTGCCGCCGACACCGGCCACCACAATGCCCCAGGCCTGCTCGGCCACCGGCAGCACGGGCTCCGGGATGGCGGGCAGCATGGACAGATCGCCCTTTTTCTCCTTCTTGGGCTTCTTGAGCTGGCCGCCTTCGATGGTGACGAAGCTGGGGCAAAAGCCCTTCACGCAGGAGTAGTCCTTGTTGCAGGTGTTCTGGTTGATGCGGCGCTTGCGGCCGAACTCGGTCTCCACCGGCTCGACCGACAGGCAGTTGGACTGCACCGAGCAGTCGCCGCAGCCCTCGCAGACCAGCTCGTTGATGACCACGGTCTTGTCGGGCGTGGCCAGCGTGCCGCGTTTGCGGCGGCGGCGCTTTTCGGTGGCGCAGGTCTGGTCGTAGATGATGGCCGTGCAGCCCTTGAGGGCGCGGAACTCGCGCTGGATGCGGTCCAGTTCGTCGCGGTGGTGCACGGTCACGCCCTCGGCCAGCGGCACGCCGTCGTACTTGGCGGGTTCGTCGGTGACGATGACCAGTTTGGCCACGCCCTCGGACTTGAGGCTGTTCATGATCTGCAGCACCGAATGGCCCTCGGGCCGCTCGCCCACGCGCTGGCCGCCCGTCATGGCCACGGCGTCGTTGTACAGCAGCTTGTAGGTGATGTTCACGCCGGCCGCGATGCTCTGGCGTATCGCCAGCAGGCCGCTGTGGAAGTAGGTGCCGTCGCCCAGGTTGGCGAAGACATGGGCGTCCTTGGTGAAGGGCGCCTGGCCCACCCAGGTCACGCCCTCGCCGCCCATCTGCGTGAAGGTGCTGGTGGAGCGGTCCATCCAGACCGTCATGTAGTGGCAGCCGATGCCGGCCACGGCGCGGCTGCCCTCGGGCACGCGGGTGCTGGTGTTGTGCGGGCAGCCGCTGCAAAACCATGGCACGCGGTCGCCCGTGGGCTGGCTCTGGGCCACCTTGAGCGCGGCCTCGCGGGCGTCCAGCACGGCAATGCGCTCGTGCATGCGCTGGGCGATGTGTTCGGGCACGCCGATCTTGGTCAGGCGCTGGACGATGGCGCGCGCGATGAGGGCCGGCGTCAAGTCCGCATTGGGGCGCAGCAGCCAGTCCTGGCTGGGATTGGGCACCGACCATTCGCCGCCGTGCTCATCGCTAAACTTGCCGACCACGTTGGGCCGCACGTCGGAGCGCCAGTTGTACAGCTCTTCCTTGATCTGGTATTCGATGACCTGGCGCTTTTCCTCCACCACCAGGATTTCCTGCAGGCCGCGCGCGAAGTCGCGCGTGATGGTGGCCTCCAGCGGCCAGACCACGTTGACTTTGTGCACGCGTATGCCCAGCTGGCGGCAGGTGTCGTCGTCCAGGCCCAGGTCGGCAAGGGCCTGGCGCATGTCGTTGTAGGCCTTTCCGCTGGCGATCAGGCCGAAGCGGTCGTTGGGGCCCTCGATCACGTTGTGGTTGAGCCGGTTGGCGCGCACATAGGCCAGGGCCGCATACCACTTGTAGTTCATCAGCCGCTGCTCCTGCTCCAGCGGCGCATCGGGCCAGCGGATGTGCAGGCCGCCGGGCGGCATCTGGAAGTCCTCGGGCAGGATGATGTTCACGCGGTCCGGCTCCACCGAGACGCTCGCCGAGGACTCGACCACCTCCTGGATGGTCTTCATGCCCGACCACAGGCCCGAGAAGCGGCTCATGGCAAAGGCATGCAAGCCCATGTCCAGGATGTCCTGCACATTGCTGGGAAAGAACACCGGCGTGCCGCAGGCCTTGAAGATGTGGTCGCTCTGGTGGGCGGCCGTGCTGCTCTTGCTGATGTGGTCGTCGCCGGCCAGCGCGATCACGCCGCCGTGCCGGGCCGTGCCCGCCATGTTGGCGTGCTTGAACACGTCGGAGCAGCGGTCCACGCCCGGGCCCTTGCCGTACCACAGGCCGAAGACGCCGTCGAACTTCTTGGTCTCGGGATAGAGATCCAGCTGCTGCGTGCCCCAGACGGCCGTGGCGCCCAGCTCTTCATTGACGCCGGGCTGGAAGACGATGTTGTTGGATTCGAGGTGCTTTTTCGCGGCCCATAGCGCCTGGTCATAGCCGCCCAGCGGGGAGCCCCGGTAGCCGCTGATGAAGCCTGCGGTGTTCAGGCCCGCTGCAGCGTCGCGCTGGCGCTGCAGCATGGGCAGGCGTACAAGGGCCTGGACTCCGCTCATGAACGCACGGCCGTGCTGCAGAGCGTATTTGTCGTCGAGGGTGACCGTCTCCAGGGCGCGGCGCACGTCTTCGGGCAGTGGGGCATTCATGGCTTGTCTCCATCGATGGTCGGTGCCCTGTCATGTCCTGCCCGGAACGGGAAAGAGGCATGCACGGCACTCGTTGTCTGAACCAAATCGCCTTTTTTCAGTGTATTCGTGCTCGTCTGATAGGTCTTTGCTTTCTTTGCGCTGTTTCAAGTATTCTGAGCAAGGATCTTTCTTGAAAATGGTGTTTTGTGCAAACTTTGGACAAATTCGACATTGCCATCCTCGGCCACCTGCAGGCCGACGCGCGCCTGACCAATGCCGAGCTGGCCCAGCGCGTGGGCCTGTCGGCCGCGCCGTGCTGGCGCCGCGTGCGGGCGCTGGAAGAAGCGGGCTTCATCCGCGGCTACCACGCCGACATCGACCGCCACAAGATCGGCCTGGGCGTGCTGGCCTTCGTGCGGCTCGATGCCGTGCGCACGGCCGGCACGCTGACGCTGGAGATGGAGGACGCCATCCGCAAGCTGCCCGAGGTGGTCACCTGCCACTACATCAGCGGCACCGGCACCTTCGAGCTGCAGGTGGTGGCGCGCGACCTGGACAGCTTTGCGCAGTTCGCGCGCAACACGCTGCTGAACCTGCCCAACGTGAAGGACATGCAGACCAGTTTCTCGCTGGGCGAGATCAAGTCCAGCCATGCGCTGCCGCTGTCCCAGCTGGGACCCATGGCGGGCCAGGGACTGCCGGGCCAGTAGCCGCAGGCCGGCGGACTGGCCTATGAAGGTCGCGCCGAAGCGACAGTGTGCTCCTGTAACAGGAGCGAAAAACGGTTGTCGTACAAGGTGGTGATCGTGGTTATTAGTAAGGCAACCATTTCTGGCGCCACCCCGCGTTTGGCCCGAGAATCGGGACACATGGCCGCAGAACAATCAACACCAGACCCCGCCCAGCCACCCGCCTCAGAAACCGAGCCTTCCACCCAGCCCCCGGCCGAGCCCTCGGGAGCGGGGGCGCCGGGCACCCTGCTCGAGGACCCGTCCGGCATGGCCGCTGCCGACAGGGCGGCCGCCGAGGCCGAAGGCCAGAAGACGGCCCAGGCCCAGCAGGGCGTCTGGGCGCCGCTGTCCGGCCCTACCTTCCGCATGCTCTGGCTGATCTGGATGGCGGCCAATACCTGCATGTGGATGAACGATGTGGCGGCGGCCTGGCTCATGACCTCGCTGACCACCTCGCCCGTGCTCGTGGCCCTGGTGCAATCGGCCTCCACGCTGCCCGTCTTCCTGCTGGGCTTGCCCAGCGGTGCGCTGGCCGACATCCTGGACCGGCGCCGCTACTTCATCGTCACCCAGTTCTGGGTGGCGGCCGTGGCTCTGGTGCTGTGCCTGTTCGTGCTCTCGGGCCGGATGACGGCGCACTGGCTGCTGGTGCTGACCTTTGCCAACGGCATCGGCCTGGCCATGCGCTGGCCCGTGTTCTCGGCATTGATTCCCGAACTCGTGCCCAAGCACCACCTGCCCTCGGCCATGGCGCTGAACGCGGTGGCCATGAACGCCTCGCGCATCATCGGACCCCTGGTGGCGGGCGCCATCATCGCCAGCCTGGGCAGTGCCTGGGTGTTCGTGCTGAACGCCGTGCTGTCCGTCATCTCGGGCATCGTGCTGATCCGCTGGAAGCGCCGCCACGTGGCCAACCCGCTGGGCCGCGAGCGCCTGCCCTCGGCCATGCGCGTGGGCCTGCAGTTCGTGCGCGAGTCGCCGCGCATGCATGCGGTGCTGGCGCGCACGGTGTGTTTCTTCCTGCAGTGCACGGCGGTGATGGCCCTGCTGCCCCTGGTGGCACAGCGCCTGCACGGCCCGACCGAGGGCGGGGGCGGCGCCGAGACCTTCACGCTGCTGCTGGCCTCCATGGGGGCGGGCGCCATCGTGGGCGCCATGTTCCTGCCGCGCCTGCGCCAGGCCATGTCCAAGGAAAGGCTGATCCGGTCGGGCTCTGCCGTGCATGCGCTGGCCACGCTGGCCGTGGCCTTGTCGCCCAATGTCTACATGGCGGTGCCGGCCATGATGCTGGCCGGCATGGCGCTGATCTCCACGGCCAACGTGCTGGGCGTTTCGGCCCAGATGGCCCTGCCCAACTGGGTGCGGGCGCGAGGCATGTCCATCTACCAGATGTCCATCATGGGCGGCACGGCGGCAGGCGCCGCGCTCTGGGGACAGGTGGCCAGCATGGTGGGCGTGCGCGGCAGCCTCATGGTGGCCGCCGCCAGCGGCGTGGCCTGCATGCTGCTGGTGCAGCGCCTGGTGCGCGACCGCCAGATCGAGGAGGACCTGAGCCCCTCCAAGGCCTTCCAGCGCCCCGAGGTCAACATCCCGGAAGCCGGCCGCGTGGTCGTCACCATCGAGTACCAGATCGACCCCACCCAGGCCGAGGCCTTCCGCGCCCTCATGCAGGAAAGCCGCCGCAGCCGCATGCGCCAGGGCGCGCTGGGCTGGAGCCTGCTGCACAGCATGAGCCACCCGGAGCGCTACGTGGAGCAGATCATCGACGAGTCATGGACCGAGCACCTTCGCCGCTTCGACCGCGTCACCGCCGCCGACGTGGCGCTGCGCGACCGCAAGCTGGCGTATCACAAGGGCAAGGAACCGCCGCGCGTCACGAGGTACTTCGATACCCCCTGAGGCGCTGCGAGGGCGCCTTCCCCCTCCCTCGCGAAGCGAGTAGAGAGGGGGAAGCGGCGTAGCCGCTCAGGGGGTCACCTCAAGTGCGGTGCCTGGCTCGCCAGGGCGCGCGGCCAGAAGGCCCACAGGCGCAGGTTCTGCTTGATGCGGCCTGCCAGGTCGCCGGCTTCGGGGCCCCAGCCCATGAAGTAGTCGGCGCGCACGGCGCCGACGATGGCGCTGCCCGTGTCCTGGGCGAAGACCAGGCGGTTCAGCGCCACGGTGGGCCCGGATGTGGACAGCCAGACCGGTGTGCCGTAGGGGATGCTCTGCTTGTCCACGGCGATGGAGCGGCCTGGCGTCAGGGCCACGCCCTGGGCGCCCTTGGGGCCGAACTGCAGGTCCAGGCCTTCCAGCGGCTCCTCACGGAAGAAGACGTAGCGCGGGTTGCTCCACAGCATTTCATTGACGCGGCCGGGGTTGGCGGCCACCCAGGCGCTGATGCCGGGCCAGGTGGCGTCGCGCACCAGTCCCTGGTCCAGCAGCCAGCGGCCCACGCTCTTGTAGGGCTGGTCATTGGTGCCCGCAAAGGCGACGCGGATCGTGCGTTGCGCGCCCGTGGGCTCGGTGATGTTCAGGCGCCCCGATCCCTGGATGTGCAGCACCATCGCATCGACCGGGTCGCGCAGCCAGGCGATGGCGCGGCCTGCCAGGGCCGCCTGGGCCTCTGGCAGGGTCTCGATCTGCTGGCGCGAGAACCAGGGCTTGCGGCTGCCGAAGCCGGCGCCGGCCGGCGTCTTGTACAGGGGCACGTTGAATCCGTCGCCGGGCAGGCGCCGCGCCTCGAAAAGCGGCTCGTAGTAGGCGGTCAGCATGCCGTCCGGGCCGCCGCCCAGCGCCTCGATGCGGTAGGGTTGCAGATTGGCCATGAGCCAGGCGCGCTGCTCGTCGCCCGTGGCGATGCTCAGCTGGCGCACATCGCGGCACAGGCCTGCGAAGACCGAACTGGGTCGTTCGCAGTTCTTGAGCCACGCATTCCAGGCTTCGTGCAGCGCGTCCTCCTGCAGGCCGGGCAATTCGCTCCAGTCGGCCGCGATCCAGCGGCTCTTGGTGGGCGTGTTGGTGACCAGCGGGGGCCTGGGCGTGACGGCGGGAGAGCCGCCCGGCTGCAGATCGGGTACGGGCGAGGGGTCGTAGACCGGCTTGGTGGTGGTCGTGCAGGCGACCAGCGTCCCTACAATCAGCGCCATCGCGGCATGGCGCAGGAGGTGGAAATTCATGGGGTTGATTTTGCTCGAAGCACTGCTGGCCTTGGTGATTCTGGTCGCTATTGTGTGGTGGACCATGTTCTCCGGACGCCGCAAGGGCGAGTTGCCCGTGGACACGCCACGGGATTCGCATCCGTCTCCAGACAAACCCTCTCCCGGGCAGGATCGCAGCGGCCCGTGACGGCCGTGGAGGCGGCCTCGCGGAGCGGGCGCCGTCCTACGGGTATGCCCTGCCCGCACTGATAGGCTGTGCGCAGCCTGCTTTCCATAATGGGGACCCTGGCGCTACCGCACGGTGCGTTCCCAAGATTCAAAAGGAGTTTCCAATGCGCAAGCACATCGTTCTGGCCGCCGCAACGGCGGCCGCACTGTTCATCTCCGGCTGCGCGAACATGAGCGACACCCAGCGCCGCACGGCCACGGGCGCTGGCGTGGGCGCTGCAGCTGGCGCCGTGCTGGGCGCCGTCACCGGCGGCAGGGCCGGCACGGGTGCCGTGATCGGCGCTGGCGTGGGCGCACTGGGCACCTACATCTGGTCGCAGAACATGGAAAAGCAAAAGCGCGAGATGGAGCAGGCCACCCAGGGTACGGGCGTGAACGTGAGCCAGACGGCCGACAACCAGCTCAAGCTCGACATTCCCAGCGACATCTCGTTCGATACCAACCGTTCCGACATCAAGGGCAACTTCGCTCCCATCCTGGACCGCTTCGCCGAGGGCCTGCGCAACAACCCCAATGCCGAGGTGCGCATCATCGGCCACACCGACAGCACCGGCTCGGATGCCATCAACAACCCGCTGTCGCTGGACCGTGCCAACAGCACGCGCAACTACCTGACCATGCGAGGCGTCTCGGGCGCCCGCATCGCCACCGAAGGCCGTGGCTCGCACCAGCCCGTGGCTTCCAACGACTCGGCCAGCGGCCGTGCCATGAACCGCCGCGTGGAGATCTTCGTGGGCGAGATCCCGCAGCAGCACCAACAGCAGCCCCAGTATCAACAGCAGCCGCAGTACCAGCAGCCTCAATACCAGCCCCAGTACCAGCAGCCCCGCTGACCCGGTCTCTGTGCCAGATGCAACGCCCCGCAACGCGGGGCGTTTTTGCGTGGGCGGGCACCGGCATTGCCCTATGCTGGCTCCCATCCATCAATGGGGAGTCGTATGAGTGAAGCAAGCACAGCGGGCGCGGCCGACGTGGTCAGCCCGCTCGACAAGGGCCTGGGCGCGCTGTCCGCCCCCTGCACACCGCAGGACGCTGCCGCGCAGGGCTGGAATCTGCTGCGGGAAGACTTGAGTTTGCCGGTGGCCGTGCTGTCGCAGTCGCGCCTGTCGCACAACCTGGCCTGGATGCAGCGCTTTGTGGATGCCTACGGCGCCCAGCTCGCGCCCCACGGAAAGACGACCATGGCGCCCCGCCTGTTCCGCCAGCAGATCGACGCGGGCGCCTGGGGCATCACGCTGGCCACCGCTCAGCAGACGTGCGTGGCCCATGCCCATGGCGTGCGCCGCGTGCTCATGGCCAACCAGTTGATCGGCCGGCGCAACATGGCGGCCGTGGCCGAGCTGCTGGCCGATCCCGGCTTCGAGTTCTTCTGCCTGGTCGATTGTGCCGAGCAGGTCGAGCAGCTGGCCGCCTTTTTTGGCGCAGCGGGCCGGTCCGTGCAGGTGCTGATCGAACTGGGCCCGCCCGGCGGGCGCACGGGCGTTCGCTCCGATGCGCAGATGCAGCCGCTGCTGGACGCGCTGGCCCGGGCCGGTGCCGGCGTGCGACTGGCCGGGATCGAGGTCTACGAGGGCGTGCTCAAGGAAGAAGAACCCATCCGCACCCTGCTGCGACGGGCCGTGGACTGGCTCCAGCGGCTGGCGGACGAGGGCCGGCTGCAGCGCAGCCCGGCTGTGCTCACTGGCGCCGGCTCGGCCTGGTATGACGTGGTGGCCCAGGAGTTCGGCAAGGCCGACATCGGCGGTCCGCTGGATCTGGTGCTGCGCCCGGGCTGCTATCTCACGCATGACGCGGGCATCTACCAGGCAGCGCAGCGGCGCATCGACCAGACCAATCCCGTGGCGCAGCAGATGCGTGCCAGCCTGCAGCCTGCGCTGCAGGTCTGGGCCTATGTGCAGTCGCTGCCCGAGCCCGGCCGCGCCATCGTGGCGCTGGGCAAGCGCGATACCGCCTTCGAGGCCGTGCCGCCCCGGCCCGCGCTGCGCTACCGCCCCGGTGATGCCGCGCCGGTGGCCACACCGCCCCATTGGGAGGTCACGGCCATGATGGACCAGCATGCTTTCCTGAAGGTGGCCGAGGACGATGGCCTGCGCATAGGCGACATGCTGGCCTTCGACATCTCCCACCCCTGCCTGACCTTTGACAAATGGCGGCAGTTGGCCGTCGTCAATGACCGCTATGACGTGGTGGACGTGATTGCCACGTATTTCTGAAGGGGTCAGCCGTGTGTGCGCAGCAGGTTGGCCAGTTCAACGGCCGACTTGACCTGCATCTTGTCGAAGACGCGCGCGCGGTGGACCTCGACGGTGCGCACGCTGATGTCCAGCTGGTCGGCGATGAGCTTGTTGGGAATGCCCTCGACCACCAGGCGCATCACGTCACGCTCGCGCTCCGTCAGCTCGTTGAAGCGTGCACGCACGGCTTCGCGCGCACGGGTTTCGGCCTGGTGCTGGGCCGACAGTTCCAGCGCCTGTTCGATGCGGTCCACGAGGGCATTGTCCGAGAAAGGCTTCTCGCAGAAGTCGAAGGCGCCGCGCTTGACGGTGTCCACGGCCGTGGGCACGTCGGCATGGCCGGTCAGGAAGATCACGGGCATGCCTGCGATCTGGTTGCGTTCCAGCATGAGGTTGAACAGCGCCAGCCCGCTCATGCCGCCCATACGCATGTCCAGCAGCAGGCAGCAGGGATTGCGTGGCGGTGGGCGCGACTGCAGCATGGCGTCGAAGGCCTCTGCGCTGTCATAGCATTCGCTGAGCAGGCGGCGCGAGCGCAGCAGCCAGGCCAGCGCTTCGCGGACATCGGTGTCGTCGTCGACGATGTAGACGGTGGCGTCGGGTACAGGTTCCATGGGCCTATTGTTCCATTTGTTCCATTGGTGCCATCTATGCCTGCACCTGCGCAGGGCTGTGCGCCGGCAGCGTGAAGGCGAAGACTGTCCCGCGCGGGCTGTGGGGGCTGTGCTGCAGGTGGCCGCCATGCTGCTCGACCACGGTACGGCACAGGCTCAGGCCCAGGCCCATGCCCTCGTTGCGCGTGGTGAAAAAGGGCGTGAACAGTTGCTCCGCCACATGCTGGGGAATGCCGGTGCCGCAGTCGATGACGGCGAACTCCACCCAGCTGCGGCGCGTGCTGGCGGCCGCACGGCGCACGCGCAGCTGCAGCTCGCGCTCCATGGTCTCGGGCGAATCCATGGCCTGCATGCCGTTGCGCGCCAGGTTGAGCAGCACCTGCTCGATCATGGTCGGATCGCACAGCACGGGCGGGAGGCCGGGCTCGATGTCGGTGGTCACGCGCACGCCCAGGTTGCGTGCCTGCAGGCTGATCAGCGGCAGCACGGCGTCTATGAGTTCGGCGGCGCCTATGACTTCGCGGGACTGGTCGCGCCGCCGCACGAAATCGCGCACGCTCTTGATCACGCGGCCTGCGCGGTCGGCCTGGAAGCTGATGCGCTCCATGGCCATGCGCAGGTCCTGCAGTTGCTGGCGCAGCCGGGCTTCATGGTCCGAGATGGCGCTGCCCGCACCTGCACCTGTGCCCGTGTCCGTGCCCGTGCCCGTGCCCGTGCCATCGTCGCTCCCCAGCATGTTCAGCGATCCCGTGGCGTAGCTGGAGATGGCCACCAGCGGCTGGGTGAGTTCATGGCTCAGCAGCGAGGCCATCTCGCCCACCGTGGCCAGGCGGGCCGTGGCCTGCAGGCGCTCCTGCGAGGCGCGTGAGATCTCTTCCATGCGCTTTTGCTCGCTGATGTCGATGAAGGCACTCATCCAGCCGGTGTGCTGGCCCTGGGCATTGATCAGCGGCGCCTCGAAGATCAACACCGGAAAGCGCGTTCCGTCCTTGCGCATGAAGATGCTTTCATGGCCCTCGCGCGGCGGCGGGGCGTTGCCGGACAGGCGGCTGTCGCGCCGGCGCGCGTAGATCTCGGCGCGCTCGGGCGGCCAGTAGGGCGCAATGCTCAGTCCCAGCAGTTCCTCGGCCGTGAAGCCCACCATGCTGCAGAAGGCCGGGTTCACATAGCTGATGCGGCCCTGCAGATCGCGCGCGCGCAGGCCCGTGACCAGCGAGTCCTCCATGGCCTTGCGAAAGGCCAGCGCATCGCCCAGATCGCGCTCGGCGCGCAGGCGTCGGCGGTTGTCGCGCACCAGCACGGCGACCACGGACACCAGGGCGATGGACATCAGCGTCACCAGGGCCGTGAGCACGTTGGGGAATACGCTGGGCGCGCGGTGCCAGCTGTCCATGCGCAGCACCAGGGTGCTGCCCGGCAGGTCCAGCAGCTGCTGCGCCGTGAACATGCGCGTGCCGCGCCAGGAGGCGCCCAGCAGGGCCAGGCGCGTGCCGTCCGGCTCGGTGAAGGACACTTCCTGGGTGCGCGGCAGGTTCTTGCTGACCTGGGTGATCAGCAGGCTTTGCAGGCTGTAGGTACCGATGACAAAGCCGATGATGTGGCCGCTTTGCGTCAATGGCAGGCAGACCTCCATCATCTCCGTGCCCAGGCCTTCGGCCAGCAGCTGGAAGTAGCTGGGCGAGTAGGCCGGGCCGTTGAGGCGGCGCGCGTGGGTGCAGGTCAGCACGGCCTCCGGATGGGTGTTTTGCGTGCGCAGCTGGTCTTCCCACTGCACGTTGCGGTAGGGCGTCTCGGCATGGGAGCGGATCTGCAGGCCCGCATCGCGCCATTCGATGCGCATCAGCTCGCGGCGCACCTGCAGCAGCTCGGCGGCGCGGGTCTTCCACTCGGCAGGGTCGTTGTCGGGCGCGTTCAGCGCCTGCAGGTCCTGCAGGTTGCGGTTGAGGGCGGCGCGTATGTCTGCCACGGCATTGGCGGTGTCGCGCTCCAGCTTGTCCTGGACCTGGGAGGCCTCATAGCGTCCGGCCAGCCAGACCATGGTGATGAGCATGCTGGCCACCAAAGCGACCAGCAGGCTCCACAGCGACCAGCGCCGCCAGGCAGTGCGCCAGCGGCGCCAGGGCCAGCGGCCTTCGGCAGGGACGGGCGTGGACAGGTGCAGCGGATTCACAGGACGCGGTGCTCCAGGGCCGGCAACTGGCGGCGCACATGCGCCAGGCGCTCGCGCTTGATCTCGCCCAGCACCACGCCGGCACCCTCGGCCTGCTGCGCCAGCACCATGCCCCAGGGGTCGGCCAGCAGGCTGTGGCCCCAGGTGCGGCGGCCGTTCTCATGGTGGCCGCCCTGGGCGGGCGCCAGCAGGTAGGCCTGGTTTTCGATGGCGCGGGCGCGCAGCAGCACCTCCCAGTGGGCCAGGCCCGTGATGTGGGTGAAGGCGGCGGGCACCAGCAGCAGGTCGGCACCCTGCTCGGCCAGTCGGCGGTACAGCTCGGGAAAGCGCAGGTCGTAGCACACGCTCAGGCCCAGGCGCCAGGACTCGCCCTCGCGCGAGGTGATGTCGCAGGTCACGGGCGTGTGGCCGGCCTGGACCACGGCGGCCTCCGTGTAGCGCTCGCGGCCGTTGTCGTAGTGGAACAGGTGGATCTTGTCGTAGCGCGCCACGCATTCGCCCTGGGGCGAGAACACCAGCGAGCTGTTGAGCACGTGGGCATCGTCATCGGCCACCAGGGGCAGGGTGCCGCCGACGATCCACAGCTGCAGCTCGCGCGCGGCGCGGCCCAGGAAGTCCTGGATGGGGCCTTGGCCGAAACTCTCGCGGTAGGCCAGCTTGTCGGTATCGCGCAGGCCCATGGCACAGAAGTATTCGGGCAGGGCCGCGAGTTCGGCGCCCTGCTCGCGCGCCTGACGCAGCAGGGCCATGGCCTGGTCGAGGTTGGCGCGCACATCGGGTTCCGACACCATTTGCAGGGCTGCGATTTTCATGGGTTCTCTCCTGAAGGGGCTGACTCGGTGGCGGTGGAGGGCGTGCGCGACGGTGTGTCAGAGGGCGTTGCGGCCCGGCGGCGCGGCAAGGCAGTGACCTGGGGATCATCCCAGCTGCCGTCGATGCGGAATTCCTTGGTGGCTGCCGCAATCAGCGGGCCCCGCAGCAGCACCTGCGCCAGAAAGCTGCCCAGGCCGATCACGGGGTTGATGGCCGTGGCCACCAGGGAGGCGGTCATCGCGTTGATCTCTGGCACCACCACCACGTGCAGATTCTGCGTCTCCTGGACCAGGTCTGCCGTGCCTTCCATCAGCACGGCGGCGTTGACGCCCTTCATCTGCATGTTGTTGGTGCGCGCCACGCCATCGGTGATCTGCACATCACCGCGCATGAAGTCGAAGGCAAAGCCGTTGCTGAAGACATCGCGGAAATCCAGCGTCAGCCGGCGTGGCAGCGCCTGCAGGCTGAGCACGCTCAGCAGCTTGGCCAGGCCCGGTTCGGCCTTGAGGAACTGGCCGGTCTGCACATCCAGGTGCATGGAGCCCGAGAGGCTGCGGAAATCGGGCGTGATGGGCGAGCCCGTCCATCCCGCCGAGCCCTGCAGGCTCCCCTTGCCATTGCCCACCACGCCGGGCATGTCAAAGCGCGTGAGCAGCTTGCCCACGTCGCGCAGGTCCAGCTGGAACTGCAGCTGGCTGCGCCCCGGATGCTCGGACTGCCCCTGGGGCAGGCGCCACTGGCCGTTGGCCGTCAGCGTGGCCTCGGGCGTGGAAATGTTGAAGCGCGACAGCTGCCATTCGCGCGCCGCCGCGTTGCCGGGCACGGGGCGGTTGCGGGCCTCGACCTCCAGGCGGCCCAGCGCGTGGCCCGACAGGTGCATGTCGTCCACCACGATCTGCAGCGCCGGCAGCTGGCGCGGCCCTTCGTTGAACAGGGCGTCCACGCGTTCGGACTTGGCCTCCGGCACCGTCAGGCGGGACAGCCGGGCGACCAGCTGCCCTTCGGGCTGGGCGTCCGTGCCTTCGCGAAAGCCCACATAGCCATCCAGCTCCTGGGAGGTGAGGTTGCTGTGCCACGAGCCGCCATCGCGCGAAATGCCCGCCACCACATCGTGCAGCTGCCGCCCCTTGGCCTGCAGTTGCTTGACGCGCAGGCTCAGCCGATCGGGAAGGTATTCGCGCGCAGGGTCCGTGGCGGCGTCGGCGGGCTCTGGCCTGGTGCCGTTGGACTGCGGCGCCAGCGCCAGCCAGTCGTCGATATTGAAGAGCGGCAACTGCACATGGGCCTGCACGCCCTGGCCCGAAGTGGGGGCGGTGCCCGCTTCCTGGCCGATGAGGATGCTGCCGTGCAGCACGCGGCTGTGCTTGCCACTGATGTCGCGCTCATAGAAGACCGAGCCCGTGTCGCCCAGTTGCACGCTGATCTGGTCGCGCAGCGGGGCATCGGGCGCGGCGAAGCTGGCGGGCGCGAGCTGGTGGCTCACGGCCAACGGCTGGATGGACTCGGCGGCCTTGCCCAGCGGAGTCGGCAGGTTGATGCGCATGCCCTGCAGGCTGGACTGGACCTGGATTTCGGGCGTGCCACGGCGCACCTTCAGCAGCAGGGAATAGGGCGACTGGCCCTCGGCATGGCGGGCCAGGTCGGCCACCCAGCCCAGTTCCCTGGCATCGCGCAGCCCCTGTGCCGTGGCCGTGCCCTGCACCCGCACCTTGACGGACGATTCGGTGGCTGGCGCATTGCGCGCCAGCGCCTGCATGCCGCCATCGGCACGCAGTTCACCGCCCAGGGCCCGCGCCTGCAAGCCCACCAGCGAGAAGCCGGTGTCGGAGAATTTGACGGCGCCACGCAGCTGGCTCAGGTGCGGTGTCTCGTCATCGAGCTGCAGTGAGTTGCCCGCCAGCGTGACCTGTCCAGACACCTTGCTGCGGTCCAGATGGTCGATGGGCAATTGCAGCTGCAGGGCCAGTTGCGCGGCGCCCGTGGCCTCGCTGCCGTCCAGCACGTGCCCGGTCAGCGCCGACAGGGCCGAGGTCTTGACCACGCCCAGCATGTCGGCCAGCGGGCCCTGGCCCTTGGCGGTCACGGCCACCTCGGTGTGGCCCAGGTTGGGAATGCTGGCCTGAATGTCCCGCATCTGCAGCTGCGGGTAGCCCGCGAACTCGCCGCGTGCATTGCGCACGGCCATCGACGAGCGATCGAAGACCAGCTCACCCGACAGATCGACCAGGGCCGGCCAGGGCGCCTCGCCATGCGTGAGCAGATGGGGCGGCACATATTCATAGTGCACGTCATGCAGCTTGGCAGCGATATGGAACTCGCCCTGGCTGGGCTTTTCGGCCGGCACGTGGTCCAGGTGGCCGCGCACCTTGAAGTTCACCGTGCTTGCGCGCCCGGCGTGGATGGCCTCTCGCACGTAGTGGCGCGCATCGGCGGGGATTTCCAGCGGCAGATAGCGGTGCACGCGCGTGCCGTCTGCGTTGCGCAACTGGCCCTGCAGGTCCAGCACGCCCGGAAAGCGCGGGTGCTTGTCGCTGCCGTCGCCGGTGTGCCACTGCGCACGGGCCTCGCCCTCGGTGTCATCGTTGGCAAAGCGCAGGTTGGGCACCTGCACGCTGATGGCCTGTCCGCGCAACTGCCAGCGCAGGCTGGCCTGCAGGCGGTGCAGCGGGATCTCGGGTTCCTCGAAGACGCCAGGAAAGGACAGCGCAGCCGGCTGCTGCCCCGTGCCCTCCATCTCCAGTTGGGCCTGTCCGCCGTCCTGGTCTAGCGAGAAGCGCGCGTTCAGGCCCTTGATGCCGGGCATGCCCGGCTTCGTGGGGCCTTCGGACGATGCCACGCCGTCGATCGACAGCTGCTGCAGCTCGCCGCTGGCCTTGTACTGCTGCACAGCCTGCAGCGGGCCGCGCCAGCTTCCCTGGAACTGGCGCAGCTGGCCGGCCGGGGCCATGTCGGCCAGATGGCGCTGCACCTGCTCTGGCAGCGGCAGGCGCTGGCCCAGCTGGGCGAGGATGGCCAGGTCAATGCCATCGGCCTGGAACTCGCCCTGCTCGCCCAGCACCCCCTGCGTGCTGGCGCCCGCAGGACTGTAGCGCGCGCGCAGATTGCCGGCAGGCCAGTGCAGGCCGTCACCCGTGGAGAACTCCAGGTTCTGCGCGGCGAAGCGCCAGCCGTCCTGGTGCTGCACGCTCAGCCGGCCCGTCAGCGCCTGCAGTTGCAGTGGCTCCAGGTTTTCGCGCCACTGCAGTTGCAGGGCATTCACCGCCACATCGGCCATGGCACCCACGGGCTGGCCCTGGCGCAGGTCTATCCAGGCGCGCAGCGCGCCCCGGCCCTGCTGCAGGCGCAAGCCAGAGGTGTCTATGTACTGGCCGAGCTGGGACAGGTCGATCTGCGTGAACATCGCATGGGCCTGGCCGCTCCAGCGGCGCCAGTTGCCCTCGTGCGTGGACAGCAGCGGCTCGCGGAACAGGCCGGTCAGCATGAAGCGCTCGCCCCAGCCTTCGGGCGGCGTGGCATCCAGGCGCAGTCCGTGGCCCCAGCCCTTGTTGCGCAGCACCAGGTCCACATCGCGCAAGGCCAGCGGCGGAGCCTGGCGCAGTTCGTCCAACCACAGCAGGCTGCCGCCGCGCAGCGCCAGTTCGGTCTGCGAAAACAGCCAGTCGGCGGCGGCATTGTCCCCGCCGGCCGAAGGGCTGATCTCGATGCCGGCCACGAAGACTCGGCCATCGGCCGCGCGGCGCACCACGAGTTCAGGACGGTCTATGTAGATCTGTTCCACGCCCAGGCGCATCAGCGAGCGTGCCGAAACGGCGACCACCACGCTGGGCAGGCGCAGGGCGTCTGCCGAATGTTCGGGGTCTTGCACCACCACGTCGCCCAGCTCGAAGCGGGGGACCAATCCCTCGCTGCGGGCCGTGATGCTGCCTATGCGAACCGGTAGGCCCAGCGTGCGTGAGGCCAGGGATTCCAGCTGAGGACGCCATTCGCCGATTCGCGGCACAATCCAGCCATGGAGCACCCCCCACACGGAGGCGAGGACCAGCCAGAAGGCCAGGACCAGCCCCAGTGACCACCGCGCAAGGCCGGCCATCCAACGGGTCAGGCGTGTGGGGTGCGGTTTCGGTTCGATCATCGGCGGCATCAGCTATGACGGGAATTATGACCGGCGCCCTCAGGGCCTGGGCGGTAACCAAGGGTTGCTGCAATCCCTCTGCGCGTGAGTGGCCGCTTCTTTCGCGTTCCGTATGCAATCCTCAGTTCACGCAATGGCAGGTACGGCCTTGAATGTCCCCGCACAGGCCGCCTATTCCCGTTTTCACCAACGGCTGCACCGTCGCTATGGCGACGAGCTGAGCCTTTTGCCGCCGGGTCCGCCCGAGCGCGCGTCCATGGAGCAGGCCCTGGCGGCACTGCTGGAGCGTGGCCTGGACCTGTCGGCTGCGCTGCGTGTGCTGCGCCAGCTGGTCATGGAGCGCACCATGGTGCTCGACTGCGAGCAGCAGGCGCCGCTGGCCGTGGTCACGCGCGCCGTGACCGAGCTGGCCGAGCTGGCGCTGGAGCGCGCCTGCATCCAGGCGCGCGCCGAGCTCGACGCGCGCCATGGCGCGCCTCAAGGCTCCGACGGCCGGCCCGTGCAGCTGTGGATCATCGGCATGGGCAAGCTGGGCGCACGCGAGCTCAACGTCTCCAGCGACATCGACCTGATCTACGTCTACGAGCAGGACGGCGACACCGCCGGCCTGCCCGATGGGCGCGGGGTGATCTCCAACCACGAGTACTTCGCGCGCGTGGTCAAGGGCATCTACGGCCTGATCGGCGACACCACCGAGCACGGCTTTGTCTTCCGCGTGGACCTGGCGCTGCGTCCCAACGGGAACTCGGGGCCTTCGGCCGTCTCGCTGGCCTCGCTGGAGGAGTATCTGCAGACCCATGGACGCGAGTGGGAGCGCTTTGCCTGGCTCAAGAGCCGCGTCGTGGCGCCTATGGACTGCGTGCGCTCCCAGCAGGTGCAGGCGCTGCGTGCCGTGGTCCTGCCCTTTGTCTTTCGCCGCTACCTGGACTACGCGGTCTTTGATGCGCTGCGCTCGCTGCACCGCCAGATCCGCGAGCATGCGGCGCGGCGCAGCGCGGGCCATCCGGGCCGCTCCAATGACGTCAAGCTCTCGCGCGGCGGCATCCGCGAGATCGAATTCACCGTGCAGCTGCTGCAGGTGGTGCGTGGCGGCCAGTTCCCCGAACTGCGCTGCCGCCCCACGCTGGAGGCGCTGGGCCGCCTGGCGCGCGCCGGCCTCATGAGCCAGGAAGTGGCCGACGCCCTGGGCTCGGCCTACACCTTTTTGCGCCGTGTCGAGCACCGTATCCAGTACCTGGACGACCAGCAGACCCATGTGCTGCCCACCCGCGACGATGACCTGGAATGGATTGCGCGCACCATGGGCTTTGCCGATGCCTGCGCCTTTTTGCACCAGCTCGATGCCCATCGTGAAAAGGTGGCCGAGGAATTCGACACCCTGCTGGGCGGCTCGGCCCAGCCCCAGTGCGGCTCGGGCCGTTGCAACGGCGCGCGCAGCCCCGCCCAGGGCACGCCGCGCGAGATAGACGGCCTCATGGAGCAGTTGCCGCCAGCCCTGGCCGCCCATGTGGCCGACTGGCGCGGCAATGCCCGCATCGCCAACCTGCGCGACGAGGCGCGCGGCCGGCTGTTTCGACTCGTGCAGCGCACGGCGCAATGGGTGGCCGAGCGCAGCGTGCCCGAAGACGCCGCGCTGCGCTTTCTGAACTGGCTGGAGCCGCTGCTGCGCCGTGAAAGCTATCTGGCCCTGCTGCTGGAGCGCCCCGCCGTGCACGAGCGGCTGCTGGACCTGCTGGGCGCGGCACGCTGGCCCGCGCGCTACCTGCAGCAGCACCCGGGCGTGATCGACGAGCTGGCCAACGAAGCCATGCTGGGCGAGCGTTTCTCGCCCATGGACTTCGAGCATGAGCTGGCCCTGCGCCTGGCCGCGCTGCAGGCCACGGGCGAGGACGATGACGAAACCCTGCTGAACCTGCTGCGCCGCGCCCACCATGCCGAGGTCTTTCGCACGCTGGCGCGCGATATCGAAGGCCGCATCACGGTCGAGCAGGTGGCGGACGATCTCAGCGCACTGGCCGACTGCGTGCTGCGGGTGACGGCCAGCTGGTGCTGGAGCCGGCTCAAGAACCGCCACCGCGAGTCGCCGCAGTTCGCCATCATCGGCTACGGCAAGCTGGGCGGAAAGGAGCTGGGCTACGGCAGCGACCTGGACATCGTCTTCGTCTTCGATGACGAAGACGAACACGCCTCCGAGATCTATGCCGCCTTTGTGCGCAAGCTCATCAACTGGCTGGCCGTCAAGACGGGCGAGGGCGACCTGTTCGAGATCGACACCGCGCTGCGCCCCAACGGCAACTCGGGCCTGCTGGTGACCAGCTTCGCCTCCTATGCCAACTACCAGCAGCAGCGCGGCAGCAACACGGCGTGGACCTGGGAGCACCAGGCCATGACGCGGGCGCGCTTCGTGCTGGGCAGCGACGATCTGCAGGCCCGCTTCGATGCCGTGCGCGAGGCTGTGATCACCGCGCCTCGCGACCCCTCGGCGCTGCGCGACGAAATCGTCGCCATGCGCGAACGCGTGCGCGGCGCCCATCCGGTGCGCGGCGGCCTGTTCGATGTCAAGCACAGCCCGGGCGGCATGGTCGATGTGGAATTCGCGGTCCAGTACCTCGTGCTCTCGCAATCGGCCTCGCACCCGGAACTGATGGCCAACCTCGGCAATATCGCGTTGCTGCAGCGCGCCGAACAGGCAGGATTGATCCCGGCCGGCGTAGGCCAGCAGGCGGCCCGGGCCTACCGCGAGCTGCGCCGCCTGCAGCACGTGGCACGGCTGGATGAGCGCTCGGCACAGCTGGTGCCAGGGCAGGCCGAGCCGCTGAGTGCGCCCGTCAAGGCCTTGTGGGATGCGGTTTTCGCCAACGCCGTTGCGGCTTGACGATGTGAAGCAAAGAAGGCGGCTTGCGGCTGCGAACGCCTTCACTTCAGCATCCGTGGAAATTGGCCTACAGCAGGATCGCGGGCATCCTCAAAATGTTACATTTTTCCTGCCCACGACCCCTGGAACTTCTGCAAAAGTAGCTCATCTATTGAACAGCTTGTTGAGAGAGAGTATCCAGACCGAATTTCACGTTGCGAAGCCTCTGGGGCCACAGTCCTGAACTGTTCCGCCCGAAGCGCTTCTCCTCCCTCCCTCTCTTTATTCGTTTCGGGATGCTTCGCAACTTTTTTATGCCAGCAAAAAGGCCACCCATCGGGTGGCCTTTTTGCATTCCCGGGCTGGTGCGGCGTCAGGGCTGGGGAGGGCGCGTGGCTGCAAAACTGGCACGCTCGGCCAGCTTGGCCTGCAGTGCGGCCAGATTGGGGTGGTCGGCGCGCCAGTCCAGCTCGGGAAAGCGAAAGTCCAGCCAGCCCAGGGCGCAGCCCACGCACACGTCGGCCAGGGTGAAGTGGATGCCGCAGCAATACGGCTTGTCGCCCAGCCCCTGGGACATCACGTTCAGTGCAGCCCGCACCTTGGCAAGCTGGCGGTCTATCCAGGCCTGGCAGCGCTGTTCTTCGCTGCGGCCATCCCAGGTGGCTTCGAGGCGGGCCAGCGCCCCGGCATCCAGCAGGCCATCGGCCAGTGCTTCCCAGGTCTTGATCTCGGCGCGCTCGCGCCCCGTGCCGGGGATCAGCTTGCCTACCGGGGAAAGTGTGTCCAGATATTCGACGATCACGCGCGAGTCGAACATGGCATCGCTGCCGTCCATGACCAGGCGCGGCACCTTGCCCAGCGGGTTGCCGGTGCCGGGCGACAGCTCGCGGCTCCAGGGGTTTTCCTCGACGAACTGATAGTCGAGCCTTTTCTCTGCCAGTACGACGCGTACCTTGCGTACGTAGGCGCTGGTGGAGGAACCTATCAGTTTCATGGCAATTTTCCGTGGCGAAGAGGCGGCCCATGGGCGGGCAGCAGATTCTATGCGCTGCCCGGCGATCTCCCCCTCGGCCCCCGTTTTTGCCGCGCGCACCTACAATCACGGCCCATGAATCTGCCGCACATCTCCGCCCTGTCCCCGCTCGACGGCCGCTACGCCGCCAAACTGTCTCCTCTGCGCCCGATCATGAGCGAGATGGGATACATGCACCGCCGCGTGCAGGTGGAGGTCACCTGGTTCATCGCCCTGTCGGATGCCGGCTTTGCCGAGTTCAAGCCCCTGTCCGAAGGCGCGCGCGTCTATCTGCAGGACCTGGTGAAGAACTTCTCCGAGGCCGATGCCGTGGCCATCAAGGACATCGAAAAGACCACCAACCACGACGTCAAGGCCGTGGAGTACTGGATCAAGGGCAAGTTCGACGGCCGTCCCGAGCTGCTCAAGGCCGCCGAATTCGTGCACTTTGCATGCACCAGCGAAGACATCAACAACACCAGCCACGCGCTGCAACTGCGCGCCGGCCGCGACAGCGTGCTGCTGCCCGCAATCTCCGGCATCACGGCCAAGCTGCGCGAGATGGCCCATGCCTATGCCGCCGTGCCCATGCTCAGCCGCACGCACGGCCAGACCGCCAGCCCCACCACCGTGGGCAAGGAAATCGCCAACGTGCTGGTGCGCCTGGAAAAGGCCTCTGCCCGCATCGCCGAGGTCAAGCTCCTGGCCAAGATGAACGGCGCCGTCGGCAACTACAACGCCCACCTTTCCGCCTGGCCCGAGTTCGACTGGGAAGCCTTCAGCAAGAACGTGATCGAGTCGCCCGAGCCCCAGGGTCTGGGCCTGAGCTTCCAGCCCTACTCGATCCAGATCGAGCCGCATGACTACATGGCCGAGCTGTTCGACGCCATCGCGCGCGCCAACACCATCCTCATCGACTTCTCGCGCGATGTCTGGGGCTATGTGTCCCTGGGCTACTTCAAGCAGCGCCTGAAGGCCGGCGAGATCGGCTCCTCGACCATGCCGCACAAGGTCAATCCCATCGACTTCGAGAATGCCGAAGGCAACCTGGGCCTGGCCAACGCCCTGCTCAAGCACCTGGCCGAAAAGCTGCCCATCTCGCGCTGGCAGCGTGACCTGACCGATTCGACCGTGCTGCGCAACATCGGCGTGGCCATGGGCTATGCCACGCTGGCCTACAGCTCGCTGATGACCGGCCTGAACAAGCTCGAACTCAACGAAGAGCGCCTGCAGGAAGACCTGGATAACGCCTGGGAAGTCCTGGCCGAGCCCATCCAGACCGTCATGCGCCGCTACGGCGTGCAGGGCGCCTACGAAAAGCTCAAGGAAGTCACGCGCGGCAAGACCGTGCAGGCCGAAGACCTGCACCGCCTGATCAACGGCCTGGAAATCCCCCAGGCCGACAAGGACCGCCTGCTGGCCATGACGCCTGCCTCCTATGTGGGCAAGGCGGCCGAGCTGGCGCGCCGCGTCTGAGTTGATGCAGGCCCATGGTGCCGACACTTCGGCGCGATCCAACAATTTCGACGCGCTGAGACTGCTGGCCGCACTGCTGGTCATCTGGAGCCATCAGTTCGCGGTCATGGGCTTGCCGGTTCCCCAGCTCCTGCACAACGAGCCCGGGGCGCTGGGCGTGGTCATCTTCTTTGCCATCAGTGGCTATCTCGTCACCTTGTCCTGGCTGGCTGACCCGCATCTGGGGCGCTTTGCGGCGCGCCGGGCACTGCGTATCTGGCCCGGCCTCATCGCAGCCGTCCTGCTCTGCGCTTTCGTGCTCGGGCCCTTGGTCACCACCTTGCCCTTGAAGGCCTATCTCGCGCATCCATTGACGTGGGACTATCTGCGCAACCTGTGGCTGGACACACAGTTTGCGCTGCCGGGCGTATTTGATGGCAACGTGCTGGCTTCATCGGTCAATGGCCCCTTGTGGACCATCCCGCTGGAAGTGGGCTGCTATGCCTTCCTTGCTGCAGCCGGAGCCCTGGGTGTGATGCGCTGGCCCTGGGTTGCTCCCCTGGCATTTCTTGCGCTGCTTTTGGGCATGCAGTGGCACTACAGCCCAGCGCCGGGTGCTGCCATGCCTGCCTGGTCGTTCGGACTGCAATACGGCATGGTGTTCGCGCTGGGCGCGACGCTGGCCTGCTGGCGCCATCTGTGGATAGAGCGCCGCCTGTTGGCGATGACTGCAATGCTGCTGCTGCTTGCCGTCCTCTACTTCAAAGGCCCGGCGATCATTGCGGGCCAGGCACCCTTGCTGGCGCTTGCAGTTTTTTCCGTGGTGGCAGGATCGGCATCCACGCCCCTTCTCAAGCATGCAGGGCATTTCGGCGATTTCTCTTACGGCCTGTACATTTACGCCTTTCCCGTGCAGCAGCTGGTGGTCTGGCATTTCGCGGACCGGCTCGGCTATGGCGCAGCTCTGGCCTGCACCGTGGCCGGCACGGGCCTGCTGGCCGTGCTGTCCTGGCATTTGCTGGAAAAGCAGGCACTGACCTTCAAGCCTGCCCGGCCCGCTTCGGGTGCTACCAAAATCCCTTCGTCGCATGTGACGGGCTGACCCTCACCTGCCGAACTACCTGTCTCATGGCCCTCAAATCCACCATCTTCAAGGCGAACCTGTCCATCGCCGACATCGACCACGGCTACTACGCCGACCATGCGCTGACCCTGGCTCGCCATCCCAGCGAAACGGACGAGCGCATGATGGTGCGCCTTGTGGCCCTGGCCCTCAATGCCCACCAGCTCAGCGACATGTGCAACGGCGACGGCACGCTGGCCTTTGGCGCGGGCCTGTCCGATCCCGAGGATCCCGATGTCTCGCTGACCGACTTCACGGGAGCCAAGCGCCTGTGGATCGAGGTCGGCCAGCCCGAGGAAAAGCCCATCGCCAAGGCATGCAACAAGTCCGATGCCGTAGTGCTCTACGCCTTCCACCATGCGGCGGAAGTCTGGTGGAAAGGCCTGGAAGGCAAGCTGGCACGACTGAACAAGCTGCAGGTCTGGCGGATTCCCTCCGAAACCTCCCAGTCGCTGGCGGAGCTGGCCGAGCGCAGCATGCAACTGCAGGCCACCATCCAGGAAGGCGCATTGACGCTCAGCAGCAATCTGGGCACGGTCTTCATCGAGCCGCTGCGCTGGAAGTAGCCGGGCACTGGCCCAAGCAAGCCACTGTCTCAGTCAGGCAACTGCATCCGGACGGCCTGGGCGAAGGACTTCACCGTCCAGCCCGCGCCCAGCAGCATGCGGCGAGTGGACAGCCGGTCCATGACATCGTCGGGCACATTGCAGCCCAGATGGATCAGCGACTTGCTCTCCGTGATGCCCACATAGCGGCCGTCATAGCTGCGCGCCAGATGGTTCCACAGGCCGTGGGCACCCGGCGACTGGCGTGCGCCGCTGACGAGGCAGGTGCCCGTATCGAGCACGCTGCGGTAGACGGCGCTGGCGATGCCGCGCCGCTGGTAGTCCGGCGCAAAGCGCGAATGGGGCGAGCGCACGCGGCGGTCGGTGCGCTTGTCCACTTCGACCAGGCGATTGAACACCGTGTAGCCGGCCAGGCAGCGCCGCTCCATATCCTCCACGTAGGCAAACCATTCGCCGTCGGCCTCCCGCCAGTGCAGCTGGAACTGCGGATCGTGAAGCGGACGTCGCTCCAGGCCGTGCAGCTTGTTGCCGGGCTGGTACAGGCGCTCATGAATGGCTTCGAGCTCGCCCTCCACCAGCGGCTGCATCACGTCGATGCGCAGTTCGGTGACGTGGTGCGGCCGCAAGCGGGCCGAGGCGCGATGCGCCACGGCATCACGCAGATGGCGCCAGAGGGTGGAAAACGAGGGCCCGGCTGGGGCAAAGGCTAGACAGGTCACGGCAAAGCTCGCTTTGTCGGCAGGCCTTGTGGCCCGGCAGACGCGTGAAAACCCAACCGCCTTCAGTTTCAAGGTGAAGGCGGCGCAAGAAGAGCGGATTCAGTGAAGCGACGCTGCCCGGTTCCGCGCAGGGCAGCGCATCAAGACCGTGCGGCCTGTCTGGGGCCGATGTTCAGCCGCGCTGCATCGCGCTCGCGCAGGCGAGCGGCCGTGGCAGGCCAGGCCTTGCCGGCCGGCACGCGCGTGCTCCCCGCATCACTTGCCGTGAGGCGCATGCAGGGGCGGGGGCGGCGGTGGCTGGAAGCGGCGGTCTGCAGCATGGGGACTGATGTTAGGCCGCCTGCAACATCGCACTGGTTCGGTGCGATATACGGCAATCAGCCGGGTTTGCGCGATATGTCCGCGCGCTCGGCCGCACGCTCTGCATAGCGGGTAAAGCGCCAGGAGTCGCCTTCTGTCGTGATCCTGCGCCATACGGCACGCTTCTGTGGTGGCTCCATGGCGGTCCACATCTGCACTTCGTCGAAGCTGCGGCCACAACCCTTGCATTTCTCGTCGCCCTGGCTGGTGGAGCAGATGGCGATGCAGGGCGTATCGGGGGTCGTGTCGTACCAGGCCAGCCAGGCTGCCATGGCGTGCGAGGGAAAGCCCTCAACCTGCACTTCGGTCTCATGCCAGAAGATCATCAGCGCGTACACCTCGGCCAGGGCCCGTACTTCGGGCTGCAGCAGCACACCATCCGGGGACGGGTGGCGCTCTCGCCAGTAGTTGATGGCGGCTTCGATATCGGTGATGTGCAGTGCGGTCATGGACGGGCAAGGGGAAGGGACAGCGATGATAAGGCGCATGCCAGTCCTCGGCCGGGCACTGCTGCAACACTCCATCAGCTTCAGGGTTGCTATGAATAGTGAAGCGTTGGGGGCAGATGTATAAAAGGAGTGCGGGATGTGTTGCTTGTGCTTTCCGTGGAATTGAAGGGTTTTTTTACTTGCGTGCCGCAGCGGCTTTGTGTTGCAATCCGCAGGTTCGAAGGGGAGTAGCTCTCTGCCGGCAGGGGTGGTTGCAAAGCCACCGCGCCGGCATCGGAATGGTCGTCAATACGAAGCGCAAGCTTCCGGCCTTCCGGGCTGCGGTGCATACCGCAGCCGAGCAAGACCTTTGATGGACCTGATGACGGTCGATCAAGGTGTTCTCCCCTGAGCCAGGCATGTCCTTGCCCGGGTAGGCGCTGTGTCGTCGCATCGGTCTTTCTGTGCTGGTGGGTGTTTCTCCAGGAGGGAGGAGTTCCCGCCGGCCGTACTCAACAGCGAGGACCTTATGGACTTGGACTTTCTGACTCACGCCCCGTTCTGGGTGGCCCTGGGCCAAATCATCATCATCGACATCCTGCTGGGCGGGGACAACGCGGTCGTGATCGCGCTGGCCTGCCGCAAGCTGCCGCCCGCGCAGCGCAAGAAGGGCATCATCTGGGGCACGGCTGGCGCCATCATCCTGCGCGTCATCCTGATCGCCTTCGCGATGACGCTGCTGGCGCTGCCCTTCCTGAAGTTTGTCGGCGCACTGCTGCTGGTGTGGATCGGTATCAAGCTGATTGCGCCTGATGAAGATGGCCATGACAACATCCAGGGCAGCGACAAGCTGCTGGCGGCCATCAAGACCATCATCGTCGCCGACCTGGTGATGAGCGTGGACAACGTGATCGCCATCGCCGGCGCCGCACAGAGCTCGGGCGAACACCAGCTGCTGCTGGTCGTGCTGGGTCTGTTGATCTCCATCCCCATCATCGTCTGGGGCTCGCAGCTCGTGATCAAGCTGATGGAGCGCTTCCCCATCATCATCGTGGCCGGCGGCATGCTGCTGGGCTGGATTGCCGGCGGCATGCTGGTCACCGACCCCGTCTTCGCCAATACGGAGAAGTGGGACTGGATGGTCAAGCTGCCCCAGACCGACATGCTCAAGTACGGTGCCAGCGTGTTCGGAGCCCTGCTGGTGCTGGCACTGGGCAAGTACATCGCTTCGCGCCGTCCTGCTCCCAAGGCGGATGCCCACGGAGCTTGATTTCCTGAAAAGTTGAGGTTGGCGCCGGGTTGGCCTGTCTGGCCTCCCGCGCCGATTCGCGACAATCCAGTGCAAGGGCGGCTTTGACCGCCCGCCTGTCCCACCCCGCAAACCCAGTTCGACAAGGACTTGCTTTGAACCCCATCATCGTCTACGTGGATGACGCTTCCTACGCCCTGCCTCTGGTCCAGGCCCTGGCCGCCTCGCCGCAGGCCCAGTCCTCGCACTGGTTGCTGGTGGCCTGCGCACCGCGCATAACCCACCGTGTCAGCAAATGGGTGAGCCACAGCGCACGCGAAAGCTGGCGCGGCAAGTGGGCCGACAAGCTGTTTGCCCAGTTGCTGCCGGTGTTCGGTGACAGTGCAGGCCGAATCACGCCGGTGCTGGCCAAGGGGCCGCTGGCCGAACTGGTGGCCCAGCTCCAGCAGGAGCATGGCGCGGCCCAGATCGTCGATGCGCGCCGCCCCAAGCAGGAAGCCACGGCCCCAGCCGTGGCGCCTGCAGCCCCGCTGGGCCGGCGCTGGAATCTTCCGGGAACGCTGGCGGCCATCGGCGCGCTGATGGGCCTGGTGTTCGAGGAAGCGATGATCTAAAGGCTGGCATCTGCCTGGCTGCTCTGGTCAGACGATCACTGTCAGGACGGCATCCCGGAAAACGGGATGCCGTTTTTCATAGAGTTCTCCGGTCCACGGTTCCCAGTGCGCCGCCTCAACCCGGATCTGCCGGCTGCTGCTATGCTGCCCGCATGAAAATCCTGATCAAATGGCTGCTCAGCGCCGGTGCCCTGCTGGTCGTGGCCTATCTCTATGGTGGCGTGCAGGTCAACAGCTTCAGCTCGGCCATGATCGCGGCGCTGGTCATCGGCCTGCTCAACGCGGTGCTGCGGCCCATCCTCGTGGTGCTGACGCTGCCCGTGACCATCGTGACGGTCGGGCTGTTTCTCTTCGTGGTCAACGGACTGATGTTCTGGGCAGCCTCGGGCCTGCTCAACGGCTTTCATGTCGCGGGCTTTTGGGCAGCCATGTTGGGCGCGCTCATCTACTCGCTGCTGGGCCTGGCCATCGAGTCACTTCTCGCGCGCCTGTTCCCTTAGCAGCTCCTCCACGGCACGCAGCCGCGTGTCCACGATGGAGGCTTCAATGAAATCCACCTTGGGCCCGCCCTTGCGGGCCAGTTCCTGCGCTGCCTTGAAGCGATCCACCGCGGCCGCATAGTCGTAGTGCGCGACCTGGGCCTCGGCCTCGGCGCGCAGCGCGCGCAGCTCCTGGCCCTGAGAGCGCTGAACCTGGGCCAGCAGTTGCCAGGCGCTGGCATCGCGCGGGTGGTCCGTCACCCAGGTCTGCAGCGGGCCTGCCATGCTGGCGGCGCCCTGCTCGCGCAGCAGGATCTGTGTGCGCATCAGCAGCTCGGGCCGGCGCACCGCACGGCTTTCGACCACATTGACGGTGGCCAGACTGGGGCCGCTTTCCGTTGTCTTGGCGGGGACGGATTCCGTGGGACTGGCCTGGGCAGGTGCGGCTGCAGGCAGGTAGAGCGGTGGCAATGCCTGCAACGCGGCGCCGGGCTTGCCGGCCGTCAGCTCCAGTTCGGCCTGCAGCAGCCTGGCCTGCCGCAGGGCGCCGGGATCGGCGGCCGTGGCCGCTTGAAGGCGCCCGGACATTTCCCGCGCCTCGGCCCAATCGCGCAATTGCACGGCGCTCAGCGTGGCGGCATACAACTGTGCCACCTGCTGGGTCGGTGTTTGGCTCCCAAAGCTGGTGGAGCGCGGCAGCTCGGCCCACTGGCGCAGCACGTCCACGCCCGGGCGCGACAGCACGCGGGCCCGTGCGGCCATCATCACGTGTTCCAGGGAAGGGGCGGGCGCGGGCGCAACGCCGCGTGGCAGGCGTGAATGCATGTCGGCCATGCGCTCCGTGGTCAGCGGATGGCTGCGCAGATAGGGCCAGCTGCCGTTGTCATTGAGCCGATTGGCCTGCTGCAGCTTGTCGAACATGGTGACAAAGCCCTGAGGCGCAAAGCCCGCAGGCGCCATCAAGCCATAACCCATGCGGTCGGCCTCGCGTTCCATGTCGCGAGAGAAGTTCAGCTGGTTCTGCACGGCCAGCGCCTGGCCGCCCATCATCATCGCCATGGCGGCATCCGGGCTGCGGCTGGCGGCCAGGGCGCCCAGGATCATCGAGCCGATCATCAGCGGCGTCTGCTTGCCCTGCTGGGCAATGAGCCGCGCAATGTGGCGCTGCGTGACGTGGCTCAATTCATGCGCCAGCACCGAAGCCAGTTCGTCGCGCGTGCTGACCACGCCGATCAGTCCCAGGTGCACTCCCAGATAGCCGCCGGGCAGCGCAAAGGCGTTGACCGAGCGGTCCCGCCCCAGCAGGATCTCCCAGGCAAAGCGCTCTTCCAGCTCGTCCGACAGCTCGCCACGCGTGCGCGCCGCATCGACCAGGTGCTGCCAGATGCCTTCCACATACTCCTGCAGTACCGCATCGTCGATGTAGTCCGGATCGCGGTACAGCGAGCGGATGATGCGGTCACCCAGGCGCCGCTCGTCACTGGTCGTCGTGGCCGCGCCATCGCCCAGCGTGGGCAGGCGCAATTGGGCCTGTGCCGGTGTATGCGTTGCGATGGCGAGAGAGGCCGCCAGCAACTGCAGGCCGACGGCGATACGTGTCTTCAGGCGTGATGGGCGCATGGGCAGGTAAGAACCAAGGGGCCGGGCCCGTGCATAGGCACGGGGCGGTGAAACACCCCACTATGATGCCTCGGTTCGCCGAACGTTCACGGCAGGACTGACCAGCGTGTCAGGACTGCCGTAGACCGGCCCGTGTATTTTTTGGAGTTGCCATGTCTTCCCTCACCCATTTCGACGCCCAGGGCCAGGCCCACATGGTCGATGTCGGCGCCAAGCCTGCCACCCACCGCATCGCGGTCGCCGAAGGCCGCATCACCATGCAGCCCGCCACCCTGGCCATCATCCAGAGCGGCACCGCCAAGAAGGGCGACGTGCTGGGCATCGCGCGCATCGCCGGCATCATGGCTGCCAAGAAGACCAGTGAACTGATTCCTCTGTGCCATCCACTGGCACTGACGCGGGTGGCTGTGGAGTTTGAGCTGTTGGCCGAGGCATCTGCCGTTCGTTGCGTGGCAACCGTGGAAACGGTAGGACCTACGGGGGTTGAGATGGAGGCCCTGACCGCCGTGCAGGTCGCCCTGCTCACCGTCTATGACATGTGCAAGGCGGTGGACAAGGGCATGGTGATGGAGGGGGTCAGGGTGCTGGAAAAGCGCGGAGGGAAGTCGGGGGGGGTTGCGGCGTAACCAGCCGCCACTGGCGTGGTCTGATCAGAATCCGTCTACATGCACGAATGCAATCGGCTGTGCGCTTGCTTTGTCTAGCAAGGCCACCCAGTCCGTGGCGCGGTAGCTCGTGACAGGGAGCCAGAGCAGATTTTCGGAAGATTGCCTGCTTTCAATGACGGCCTTTTCGATCTTGTCTGCATTCGCCGGATTTTTCTTCAACAGAAGGTCCAAAGGGTATGCCTTGGATCTGACTTTCGGAATGATGGATTCGTAACTTGTCCACCAATCTGGTCGGAATGCGGGATCAATGCCTTGTAAGGAAAGATCAAGGCTTTTTATCATTTCGTCATTGCTGACAGGCTCTCTGGTTCCGATGAGCTGAATGCCTCGCCAAGGCAGGAAATGCAGTTGATTTTTGTCTGGCTTGAGATGTTCCTTTTGTATATCTGCATAAGTCACTACATGCAGGCGGTCCACCTCGAATGCCAGATAGACGGGGCGCGCTTGCCAAAGAGCATGTATGCCGTAGATGAGGGCTCCCAACTGGATCAAGGCAATCAACCCCAGGTCCAGAAGCAATTCGCGTCGTGGCTTGCTGGGCGTGTAGATGATGGCTGTCAGCAAGGGGCCGCACACTACATCAACAGAAACTACCAGCCAGAATAGGGAGCTTCCGCCCGCCAGCTCTCTAAAGGGATAGGGGAACCACAGGTAGAAAACCAGGAATCCCGCGATGCTGGCAATGGTCAGGCTTATCAGGAAATGCAGCAGAGCCGCACGCAGCGCGGACTTAAATCTGGGCCTGGATAGCATGGTGAAGGCTGAGATGACTTGAAGAGAGGGGGCAGGTGGAAGCAGGTCCCCGTGATTCCAAAAAAAAAGGGAGTGCCAGGCACTCCCTTTTAAAAGATCGGACGATCGTTAAGTATTAACGGCACTCTGCGGGAGCCAGCTTTTGGGGCAGGGTCGCACCAGAAATTGTAATCTTGAAGGGAGAGGTGGCACCTGCAGCACGGCACCTCCACTTGATGGCATCCGTGGGCGGCGTGAATGCCTTGGTTCCGTCAGGCAGGCGTTCTTCGCTGGTGCCATTGGAAGCGCCAGTGTAAGGCACCAGAAACAGAGTATTGCTGCCTGCAGCTTCAATACGCGTGCTGTAAGGGATGGTGATGTCGCCGGTGGCGGGGTTAATTTGAATAGCGCTACCGACCGTGGTAGCGGAGTTCTTGTAGGTCTTGGGGTCCGGTACGGTGAGCGGGCCAAGCACGTTGTCCGACAGTGTCGGGGGCACGTAGCCGGAGCCATAGCCTTCTTCATCTTCAGCCACAGCGCCCTTGGCGACGATGTCAGCAACATTTTGCTTCGCGGCACCTGCCTGCACCAGACCTTCCGAAACGCGTGCGCGCTTGGTGTAGTCCTGATAAGCCGGCAGCGCAACCGCTGCCAGAATGCCGATGATCGCCACGACGATCATCAGTTCGATCAAGGTAAAACCTTGCTGGATGGAACGCTTCATGAACTTCTCCTCATAGGGGTTGATTGCATGCTCTACTGAGCAAGAGCCGTGCCAGTCGCTCCAGGGGGCCAAGGTCCAGGTCTATGTATGGTTTGGTTGCAACTGACACGGTTGGACGCCATTCTCTGACAAATTGATCCACTTGTTGTGACGTTTTTGTCAGAGATCGTGCGCTTGCTACAGACGTCACGCGAGGCTTGTCGGCGGGGTCGAGCTGGTTCCTCACGCCACCAGGAACTGCATCTGCGTGCCTGCCAGCTCCACCGTGTCTCCGTGCTGCAGTGGCATGGGGCGGCGGCCGATTTCCTGGCCGTTGAGCTTGAGGCTGAGGGCGTCACCTTCCAGCTGGGCGAGCACGAAGCCGTGGTGCTTCTGGGTGATGGAGGCGACGGCCACGCCGGGCTTGCCCAGGGTAGTGACGACTTTGACCAGCGGGACTTCGCGGCCGGCGGCGTTGCCGTTGAGCATGCGGATGGCAGCCTGGCGTGTGGCCAGGCCGGCCATCGAAGGCGGCAGGGTGTGGTCGAAGCCTGAGGGGGTCTGGGTGCTGAACTGCGATGGCAGGTCTTCCGCCAAGGGGGCTGGGCGGGTTGCCTCCACTGCTGCGGCAATGGCCGCCAGTGCCGAGCGCGAGGAGGCGCTGACCTGCTGCTGCACGAAGCGGATCTTGTACTTGCCGATGTCCAGCAGGTCGCCGTGGTTCAGGGTCTGGCGCAGTATGGGCTGGCCGTTGACATAGGTGCCATTGGTGCTGCGCAGGTCTTCGATGATGACGGCACCGTCGACGATGCTGAGCACGGCATGCTCCCCGCTGACCGCGAGGTTGTCGATGACGATGTCGTTGTAGGGGCGGCGTCCCAGCGTGGTGCGCTCCTTGGTCAGCTGCACTTCCTTGATGACGGCGCCGTCGATGGAGATGACCAGGGTCGGCATGCTCAAAATTCCTTTGTTATGCCCGGCTTGCACTGCACTGGGTGATCCGGAGCTGGGGTCTATCCAACTATTATGTCTGCGGCCCGGGCACGCCGGAGTCCGTCATCGTATTTGATACAGGCTATGGCTTGTCTTTGACCGATTGTTGGGTGCGCAATCATTTTTGACAATTGGAACCTGGGGTTTCTGCGCACGCAAGCGCGTCCATCGGATGGGTTCTGCCGTCGATCCCTGCGCTCTGTCTGGGCTCAATCGATGGCAGCGCAGGCGGTAGAGGGCGGATTGGCCTGGAGTTCGATGAGCGCTGCGCTGATGTTGTCGTTTCCGCCTGCTTCATTGGCGGCCGTGAGCAGCGAGGTCAGCAGCACGGGCAGCGGGCTGGACTGCTTGAACAGTGCGGCAATGGCGTCGTCATCGAGCATGTCGGTTAGGCCGTCGGAGCACAGCAGGATGCGGTCGCCAGGCTGCAGCGGCCATTCATTGAAGTCGGGTGTGACGTCCTGGGTCACGCCCAGGGCCTGGGTGAGCAGGTGGCCCAGGCCGGATTGCCGGGCTTCGTGGTCCTGGATGCGGCCTGCATCGATTTCTTCCTGGAGCCAGGTGTGGTCCCGGGTCAGGCGCAGCAGTTGTCCATCGCGCCATCCATAGGCCCGCGAGTCGCCGAGGTGGGCCAGCATCAGCAGGCCGGGCAGCAAAGCGGCTGCGATGACGGTGGTGCCCATGCCGCGGCAGCCGGGTGTTTCCTGGGCGGCGGTGAGGATGGCGGCGTTGGCCAGGTTCAGGGCATTGGCAAGTGACTGCTGCAATTCCTGGCGGGCCTGCGGCGTGTTGGCCACAGGCGCCTCGGTGGTGGTGCTTTGCAGCGCCACGGATACCAGGCTGATGGCCATGGCGCTGGCGACTTCGCCGGCGTTGTAGCCGCCCATGCCATCGGCCAGCACGGCAATGGGCCAGGGCTGGGCGCTGGGATGGATGGTGACGGCGTCCTCATTGTTGTCACGGCGCCGGCCCACATCGGTGCGTGCAACCATGGCGCAGTACTGGGCAGGAGCTTCCTGCCGGGTGGGTTGGTCCGGGATTTGGGGGGCGCTGGGCATGGTGGCAAAGGACGGATTCGGCGGTGGTGCCATCAGTCCCTGGTGTGCAGATGCAATGGTGAAGACCGGTGCACAGCGTAAATGAAAACAGTGCGCGCAAGTGCCCGGAATGCGCGGGCGCAACGGCTCGTCAGCTTGACGCCACATCAAGATGGGTCCTCACAAAGCAAAAACGCACTGCCGGGGCAGTGCGTTCGTGATGCGGCGAAGGTGCTGCCTGCAGCAGCGTCAGGCCTGGGCTGCGTGCTTTGCGCCGGAGCGCGCCTGCAGGAACTTGCCAATGCCCACGACCAGCACGGCGCCGGCTGCGGCCGCCACATAGTGCAGCCAGGGGTGGCTGATGGCGTAGCCGTGCAGCAGGCGGTCGTTGACGATGGTTTCTCCGCCGACCCAGCCGATCAGGGCGGCGCCCAGCGTGATGATGACGGGGAAGCGCTCCATGAGCTTGATCATCAGCGTGGAGCCGAAGATCACCAGCGGGATGCTGATGGCCAGGCCCAGGATCAGCAGGACCATGTTGCCCTGCGCAGTGGCGGCCACGGCGATCACGTTGTCCAGGCTCATCACCAGGTCGGCGATCAGGATGGTGCGGATGGCGACCATCATGCTGCCATGGCCCTTGGATTCGCCTTCATCATCTTCTTCGCCGGTCAGCAGCTGCAGGCCGATCCACAGCAGCAGGCAGCCGCCCACGATCTGCAGGAACGACAGCTCCAGCAGCTTGGCCGCGACCACGGTCAGGATGATCCGCAGCACCACGGCGGCGCCGGAGCCGAACATGACGGCTTTCTTTTGCTGTGCGGGGGGCAGCGAGCGTGCTGCGAGGGCGATGACGACGGCGTTGTCGCCAGACAGGATGATGTTGATCCAGACGATCTTCAACAGGCCGATCCAGAAATCGGCGCTTTGCAGGTATTCCATGGTTTCTCCGCTGTTATGAGTTGAAAAGCGCCAGGGCGGTAGCCTCTGGCGCTTTTTCTTTTTTGGAGTCGTCAGTGTAGGGCGGACTTGCCGCCTTACCGATTCGTAATTCTGCGTAATTTCTTCCTGGAGCGAACCCTGGATGTCACGCAGAACCGGTGCCGCTTAGATCAGGCCCTTGAGCAGGCGGCCCATTTCGGAGGGATTGCGGGTGATGACGAAACCGCACTCTTCCATGATGGCCAGCTTGGCGTCGGCCGTGTCGGCACCGCCGGAGATCAGCGCGCCGGCGTGGCCCATGCGCTTGCCGGGAGGGGCGGTGACACCCGCGATGAAGCCGACGATCGGCTTCTTCATGTTGTCCTTGCACCAGCGGGCAGCTTCGGCTTCGTCGGGACCGCCGATTTCGCCGATCATGATGACGGCGTCGGTGTCGGGATCGTCGTTGAAGGCCTTCATCACGTCGATGTGCTTGAGGCCGTTGATCGGGTCACCGCCGATGCCCACGGCCGACGACTGGCCAATGCCCAGTTCGGTCAGCTGTGCCACGGCTTCGTAGGTCAGCGTGCCGGAGCGGCTGACCACGCCGACGCGGCCCTTCTTGTGGATGTGGCCGGGCATGATGCCGATCTTGATCTCGTCGGGCGTGATCAGGCCGGGGCAGTTGGGGCCCAGCAGCAGGGTGCGCTTGCCGCCTGCAGCTTCCTTGGCGCGCATCTTGTTGCGCACTTCCAGCATGTCACGGACGGGGATGCCTTCGGTGATGCAGATGGCCAGGTCCAGGTCGGCTTCCACGGCTTCCCAGATCGCGGCGGCAGCGCCTGCGGGGGGAACGTAGATCACGGAGACCGTGGCGCCCGTGCCTTGTGCGGCTTCCTTGACGGAGGCGTAGATTGGCACGTCGAAGATCTTTTCGCCGGCCTTCTTGGGGTTCACACCGGCCACGAAGCAGTTCTTGCCGTTCGCGTACTCGATGCATTTTTCCGTGTGGAACTGGCCCGTCTTGCCCGTGATGCCTTGGGTGATGACCTTGGTGTCTTTATTGATGTAGATAGACATGGTGTGTTCTCCGGGCCTGCTTACTTGACGGCTTCGACGATCTTCGTGGCCGCTTCGGCCATGGTGTCGGCGCTGATGATGGGCAGGCCGGACTCGGCCAGCATCTTCTTGCCCAGTTCTTCGTTCGTGCCCTTCATGCGCACGACCAAGGGCACTTGCAGGTTCACGGCCTTGCAGGCAGTGATCACGCCGGTGGCGATGGTGTCGCACTTCATGATGCCGCCGAAGATGTTGACCAGAATGCCTTCGACCTTGGGGTTCTTCAGCATGATCTTGAAGGCTTCGGTGACCTTCTCGGGGGTGGCGCCGCCGCCCACGTCCAGGAAGTTGGCCGGCTCGCCGCCGAACAGCTTGATGGTGTCCATGGTGGCCATGGCCAAGCCGGCACCGTTGACCAGGCAGCCGATGTTGCCGTCCAGCGAGATGTAGGCCAGATCGAACTTGGAGGCTTCGACTTCGGCGGGATCTTCTTCGTCCAGGTCGCGCAGTGCCACGATTTCGGGCAGGCGGAACAGGGCGTTGGCGTCGAAGTTGAACTTGGCGTCCAGGGCAATGACATTGCCCTTGCTGTCACGGTTCAGGGGGTTGATCTCGACCAGCGAGGCATCCGTGTCCATGTAGCACTTGTAGAGCTTCTGGCAGATGTCGATGAACTGGGCAGTGGAGTCGGCAGGCATGCCGATGCCCTTGGCCAGCTCTTCGCCCTGGGCCTGGGTCAGACCGACCAGGGGATCGACGAAGATGGTGATGATCTTCTCGGGCGTGGAGTGGGCCACTTCCTCGATGTCCATGCCGCCTTCGCTCGACGCGATGAAGGCCACCTTCTGCGTGGCGCGATCGGTCACGCACGACAGGTAGTATTCCTTCTGGATGTCGGCGCCGTCTTCGATGTACAGGCGGCGGACCTTCTGGCCTTCGGGGCCGGTCTGGTGCGTGACCAGCTGCATGCCCAGGATCTGGCCAGCCAGTGCCTTGACGTCGTCGATGCTCTTGGCAACCTTCACGCCGCCGCCCTTGCCGCGACCACCAGCGTGGATCTGGGCCTTCACGACCCACACGGGGCCGCCGAGCTTCTGGGCGGCCTCGACGGCCTCTTGCACTGTGAACGCAGGGATACCGCGAGGTACAGGCACACCAAACTGACGCAAGATGTCCTTGCCTTGGTATTCATGAATCTTCATGATGTCTCTCTCAAACAAATAGGGGGGGATTGACCCGGTAGCCCTGGGGTGCTGCCTCAAGGCGGAGTGACCTGGCAATCGCCGAATGTACCATGCTGCACTGCGCCATCCGACACGCCCCCATGCGCAGAATCCACAATTTCCTGCGGGCCAAGCAGCATGCCAGGAACTGTGCAATGCATTGATATGTCAGGGAAAAGACGGTTTCCCGACATTTCCTCCAGACGCCACAGCTCTTTTGTCTTATAGAGGATCTGCAGACGGCCCTGCCCGCCGTTTGTAACAGGCGCATGTCAGCGGCCCTGGATCGCCGCTGCCAACCGTTTTGCGACAACGGGCGCAGGGGGACCCGGTTTCGGTGAGAATCCGCAGCTGGAACGCGGCAATGGTGCCGCAGCGGCTCCAGGAGGGCCGCGCAGCAGGAGAAATACAGCGATGGCAAAAGTCTTTATCGATGGCGAAGCAGGCACGACAGGGCTGCAGATCCGTGAGCGTCTGGTCGATCTGTCCGGCGTGGAGCTGGTCAGCATTGCGCCCGAGCTGCGAAAGGATCCTGCTGCCAAGCGTGCGCTGATCGCCGGCGTGGACCTGGTCATCCTGTGCCTGCATGACGACGCTGCGCGCGAAACCGTGGCCATGGTCGACGCCATCGAGGCCGAGACCGGCCGCGCCATCAAGATCATCGATGCCTCCACCGCCCACCGCGTGGCGCCGGGCTGGGTCTACGGCTTTCCCGAGCTGCGCAAGGGCCAGCTGGACGCCGTCAAGGCTGCCACGCGCGTGGCCAACCCCGGCTGCTATGCCACGGGCGCCATCGCACTGCTGCACCCGCTGGTGGCGGCAGGCCTCATTCCAGCCGACTACCCGCTGAGCCTGCCCTCGGTGTCCGGCTACTCGGGCGGCGGCCGCAGCATGATCGAAGCCTACGAGGCCGGCACGGCCGCGCCTTACGAGGCCTATGCGCTGGGCCTGTCGCACAAGCACATTCCCGAAATCCTGCACTACACGGGCATGACGCGCCGCCCGGTCTTCATTCCTGCCGTGGGCAATTTCCGCCAGGGCATGCTGGTGCAACTGCCCCTGCATCTGGACCTGCTGCCGGGCGCGCCCAAGGCCGCCGATCTGCACGATGCGCTGGCCGCCCACTACGCGGCGACCAACACGCCCGAGCAATGGGTGTCGGTGCTGCCGCCCACCGAAGACATGAAGCTGGCTGCCGATACGCTGACCGACACGAACAAGCTGGAGTTGCGTGTATTCGCCAATGAGCAGTACCGCCAGGCCGTGCTGATCGCCCGTCTGGACAACCTGGGCAAGGGCGCCAGCGGCGCCGCCGTGCAGAACCTGCAGATCATGCTGGGCCTGTGAGGCCCCCCGCGCCCCCGTCCTTGCCGGGCCGGCGCGGTCCGGTCTGGGGCCATGTCCTGGCCCTGGCCGTGCTGTGTCTGCTGATCGTTGTGTTCGCCTGGAAGCTGCGGCCGGCATTGCCTTCCTCATCGCGCCTGCTGCTGAGTCCGCTGCTGGGCAATATGGAAGCCTGCCTGGTGCAGGACGGGCTGCGCGAGGATTTTCCCAAGGAATTCCAGCAGGTGCCTGCCAGTTGCCTGGGCCCTCAGGGCTCGGCCGCGGAAATGGTGAAAGCCACGCTGCAGCGCTTGGGTCGGCCGCAGGGCGAGGGGCTGGAGCTGGGCTATACGCTCAGCGTGCCTCTGCTGCGCTATGTGCAGTGGAACGGCCGGGCCTGGGAAGTCCGGGGCGAGGCGCTGGACCGCGTGGTGCGCACGGTGGCGCAGGCGCAGCGGCCCGTGGTGCTCTACCTGTTCGCCACGCATTTCGAGGTTCACTCCCAGGCCGAGGAGCGCCTGGCCGCCGATCCCGCCAATCTGGCCTGGACGCCCAAGGGACCGCTGCCGCTGGACACCTATCTGGGCGCGCGCATCTTCCCGTGGTCGGTTGCGCGGCAGGACAATGAAATCACGCGCGTGCGCAAGCTGGTCGTCGATGCCCTGGCCGAGCGCATGTGCGCTGCGGGCGATGCCGCCATGCATCCGCTGCGTGCGCTCACCGTGCTGGGCGAGACGCACCAGCTGTTCCCGGGTTTCGAGGCCGGCATGGGGTTCGCGGCCGAAGGCTATGCGGTCACCGACTACAGCCCTGCATCCGTGGCGGGCTTCCATGCATTCCTGCGCCAGCGCTATGGCGACATTGCGCGGCTCAATGCCCATCTGAAGTCGGAGTTCGCCAGCTTCGATGCGGTGGAGCCTCCGTCGCGCAACATCCGCAGCGAGCCGCTGCAGAACTTCTTCCAGCACATCGACAGCTATGCGGCTGGCACGGTCCCGGTGTCCGGCTGGGTCCACTCGCCCGACGCGAAGCTGCAAAAGCAACTGGCCGTGGCCGTCTTCGTGGACGGGCGCCCCTACTCGCACGCCCCCGTGCACATGCACCGTCAGGATGTGGCCCAGGCCAAGCCTGATTTCCTCACGCCCGATGTGGGCTGGCGTGCCGACATCCGCTATCCGGCGCTGGGCGAGGGCCTGCACCGCATCGACGTGGTGCTGCAGGCCGGCGGGCGCAGTCTGGGCCTGCTGGCCACGCGCCAGATCGCCGTGATGGACCGCCAGCAGGGAGAGCCCAGGCCCCATGCCGCCGAGGCCTTGCCTGACTTCGGCAAGCTGCCCGATGGTGTGGAGTTCTGGGTGGACAGCCCGCAGGACCGGCTGGCGCTGTTCTACAACCCGCTGGTGACGGACTGGAACGATTTTCGCGAGCAGCAGGTGGCCGATTACATCCAGGGCTTTTCCGAGCACATCGGGCACGGCTGCCTGGGCCGGGTGCCTCGCTTTGCCCACCAGCTCAACCCCCATGCGAATCCGAGCTGGGACGCCAGCCGCTACGCCGTGGAGCGCAGCCTGCAACGCATGCCGGGGCTGTCCCTGGGTGTCAGCCTGTATGGCGAAGACACCTATGGGCCGCTGGTCGGCCAGATGCTGCGCCGCTATGGCCACACCGCCTATGGCGTGACGGAGTTCCATCCGCTGGTGGCACTGTCGCCGCAGCGGCTGGAGAAAGTGCTGACCATGCACCGCCGCCAGGGCGCGCGCTTCCTGTCCTTCTTCATGGAGGCGCGTCCCGAGGACGCGACCGGCACGCAGTCCAGCAACGAGTTCTCCTTCGATGCGGACAACCGCGCGCACGGCTCGGACGCGCTTTACCGCTCGCTGCGCCAGGTGCTGCAGCCGCACTGACCTGCCGCGCGCAGCCTTTTCCATGTCTTCAGCGCACAGCAGTTCCCCTGCAGCCGCAGGCCGGGCCACCGCCATCGGCCTGCTGGCCGTGGTGTGCTGGAGCTGCACCGTGGGCCTGATGCGCTCAGTGGCCGAGCCGCTGGGCGCCGTGGGCGGCGCTGCCATGCTCTATACGGTCAGCGCCTTGTGCGTGGCCGCCGTGCGCGGCCTGCCCAGGCCTTCGCAATGGCGAACCATGCACCCGGCCTATTTCTGGGGCTGCGGGCTGCTGTTTGCGGTCTATGAAATCTGTCTGTCGCTGGCGATCGGTCTGGCGCAGGACCGCGCTCAGGCACTGGAGCTGGGGCTGATCAACTACCTGTGGCCCAGCCTGACCATCGTCTTGGCGGTGCTGCTGCGCCAGCAGCATGCGCGCTGGTGGCTGTGGCCCGGCGTGCTGCTGTGCCTGTGGGGGCTGACGCGCGTGCTGGGCGGCGAGTCCCTGCAGATGCATGACATGGCAGACCACATGCTGGCCAATCCGCTGGCCTATGGACTCGCCTTTGGCGCGGCCCTGCTGTGGCCCTGCTATTCGCTGGCTGCTCGGCGCTGGGGTGGGGGGCACAATGCCGTGGGGTTGTTCCTGATCTGGACTGCGCTGGCGCTGTGGATCAAGTGGTTGTGGCTGGGTGGCGAAGGCGGCATGCACTGGTCAGGCACCGTGGTGCTGCAGCTGCTGGCCGTGGGCGGGCTCACGGCCATGGGCTACAGCTGCTGGGAGCACGGCATACAGCACGGGCATCTGGCCGTGATGGCGGCGGCCTCGTACTTCACTCCCGTGTTCTCTGCCTTGCTGGCCAGTGCCTGGCTGCAGGTGCAGCCGGGCTGGGGCTTCTGGCAGGGCGTGGCGCTGGTGACCGTGGGGTCGCTGGTGTGCTGGGGCGCAACCCGGCGCGTGGATTAGTTGCCTTCGTCTGCAGCTCCGTCATCCCAGTCTTCGCTGCGCCCGCGCAGCACCTTGCTCGCTATTTCTCCGCCAAAGCCGCGCGCGGCCAGAAAGCGCATCTGCTTGAGGCGTTCCTGCGGGGTGGCCGGCGGTGCGCCGAAGCGCTGGCGCCATACGGCATGGGCGCGCTGCAATTCGGTGGCGCGCAACTGTTCTGCGGCGGCGCGCACCAGGCCATCGTCCAGCCCCTTGCTGCGCAGCTCCTGCACCACGCGCGATGTGCCAAAGCGCGCGGCCTTGCGATGCAGCACGGACTCGGCCACGCGCTCGGCGCTGATGAAGCCGCGCTGCTCCAGCGCGTCGAGCATGGCGCCCAGGTCCTCGCCTTCCTCCACATGGGGGGCGAGCTTGCGTTCCAGCTCCAGCCGTGAATGTTCGCGCTGGCCCAGCAGCTTGAGCGCCCGGCCTTTGAGCGACAGCTTGGCGAATCCCATGCGGCAATGTCTCCTGAATCATCCCGAATAAAAAAGGCCCCCACGCTCCCCTTGCTGCGCAAGGTCCGCTGCCCCCCAAGGGGGCCGCTTTTTTGCCTTGGGGCGTCCCGGCGATAAAAAAGGCGCAGACGTGAGCCTGCGCCAAGATGGCAAACACAGTGTGCGCAGGCGCTGCGGCGCCTGCTGTGAGGGGTCTGGGCGCTCAGGCTTCGATCACGCCGTCCTTGTCGGCCTTGGCCTTGGCGCCCTTGGCGGCCTTGGCTTCGGGCGCATCGCCGCCGGCCGTGGGCAGCAGGGCAATGCCCAGGCTGTCGCGCACCTTGTTTTCGATCTCCACGGCCAGGCCGCTGTTCTCGCGCAGGAATTCGCGGGCGTTGTCGCGACCCTGGCCGATCTTTTCGCCGTTGTAGGCGTACCAGGCCCCCGACTTGTCGAGGATCTTGGCGTTGACACCCATGTCCAGGATTTCACCTTCGCGCGAGATGCCTTCGCCGAAGAGGATGTCGAACTCGGCGGTCTTGAACGGGGGCGAGACCTTGTTCTTGACGACCTTGACCTTGGTTTCGTTGCCGATGGCTTCGTCGCCCTTCTTGATGGTGCCGGTGCGGCGGATGTCCAGGCGGACCGAGGCGTAGAACTTCAGCGCATTGCCGCCCGTGGTGGTTTCGGGGCTGCCGAACATCACGCCGATCTTCATGCGGATCTGGTTGATGAAGATGACCATGCAATTGGTCTTCTTGATGGTGGAGGTCAGCTTGCGCAGCGCCTGGCTCATCAGGCGGGCCTGCAGGCCGGGCAGCTGGTCGCCCATCTCGCCTTCGATTTCGGCGCGCGGTGTCAGTGCGGCCACCGAGTCCACGACGATCATGTCCACGGCGCCCGAGCGCACCAGGCTGTCCACGATTTCCAGGGCCTGCTCGCCGGTGTCGGGCTGGCTGATCAGCACTTCGTTGAGGTTCACGCCCAGCTTCTGGGCATAGCTGGTGTCCAGCGCGTGTTCTGCGTCGATGAAGGCGCAGGTGCCGCCCTGCTTTTGCATTTCGGCGATGACCTGCAGCGTCAGCGTGGTCTTGCCCGAGGATTCAGGGCCGTAGATCTCGATCACGCGGCCACGGGGCAGGCCGCCCACACCCAGGGCGATGTCCAGGCCCAGCGAGCCGGTGGAGACGACCTGGATGTCCTGGATGGCTTCGCCTTCACCCAGGCGCATGATCGTGCCCTTGCCGAACTGCTTTTCGATCTGGGCGAGTGCGGCCTGCAGGGCCTTGGCTTTTTCACTGTTGGCGGTGGTGACGGCGGTGTTCATGCGGACTCCTGGGTTGGGTATGGATTCAGCTCTGTATTTGCATTCAGGCTGGATGCTTGAACAGTAGTTTATGGGCTTGCTGTCTTGATTTGTTGGTGTTTTTGGTCAGTTTTCCTGACTTGTTGGATTTGCCTCCACAATGCATCCATGAGTGAGCTTTCCCCTGTCACGCCGCCCGCCGATGCCTGGCGCCAGACCCACCTGGGCCGGTTGCTGGGCCATGCCATGCGGCGGTTCGACGCGCGTGTGCTGCAGCTCATGGCGCGCGATGTGGAGGTGCCGCTGGCACTGTCCAACCTCGCTGCGCGCGACAAGGTGGGGGCGGCCCATATCCACATCACGCGGCATCTGTCGCTGGCTGGCGACCGGCTGACGGACCTGGCAGAGCGCGCAGGCATGACCAAGCAGTCCATGGGCGACCTGGTGACCCAGTGCGAGGCCTGGGGCCTGGTCACGCGCGAGAGCGACGAGCGCGATGCGCGCGCGCGCCGCATCCGCTTCACGCCAGCGGGCCTGGCCTGGCTGCAGGCTTTCCATGACGCCGTCTCCCAGGCCGAGGCCGAATTCCGCGAGGAAGTCGGCGACGACATCGCCACCGTGGTGGCGCTGGGGCTGGAGGCCTACGCGGGCGGCGGCTCACTCGGGTAAGGTCCCTGCCCGCGCTGCGGGGCGCATCCTAGAATCCTGGGAATTAAAGGCGCGCATTTCCAACTCCCAGAGCGCGCCTGCATTACAGGAGACATCCCCCATGCGCATTCTGATTGCCGAAGACGACCAGGTCCTGGCCGATGGCCTGCTGCGCAGCCTGCGCGGCTCGGGCGCCGTGGTCAGCCATGTGGCCAATGGCAGCGAGGCCGACACCGCGCTGATGACCAGCAGCGAATTCGATTTGCTGATCCTGGACCTGGGCCTGCCCAAGATGCACGGTCTCGAAGTGCTCAAGAAGCTGCGCGGCCGCGGCGATGCGCTGCCGGTGCTCATCCTCACGGCGGCCGACAGCGTGGAAGAGCGCGTGCAGGGGCTGGACTACGGTGCCGACGACTACATGGCCAAGCCGTTTGCGCTGTCCGAGCTGGAGGCGCGCGTGCGCGCCCTCACGCGGCGCGGCATGGGCGGCGCCAGCAGCACCATCAAGCACGGCCCGCTGGTCTACGACCAGGCCGGCCGCGTGGCCACCATCGACGGCAAGATGGTCGAGCTGTCGGCGCGCGAGCTGGGCCTGCTGGAAGTGCTGCTGCAGCGGGCCGGCCGGCTGGTCAGCAAGGACCAGTTGGTCGAGCGCCTGTGCGAGTGGGGCGACGAAGTCAGCAACAACGCCATCGAGGTCTACATCCACCGGCTGCGCAAGAAGATAGAGCGCGGCCCCATCCGCATCGCCACCGTGCGCGGCCTGGGCTACTGCCTTGAGAAGATCGCGTCCTGAGGCCGCTGCCGTGGCTGTCAGGCCCGGGTTGGCTTGCCTGCGCATAGTGGTGGTTGCCGCGGGGCCGTGAACCCGTCGTAAGGGGCTGCCCGCCGATGAAAATCTTCCAGCGTGAACAGCGCTCCCTGTTCGGCGAGATCCTTGACTGGATGCTCACGCCGCTGCTGCTGCTGTGGCCCGTGAGCCTGGCGCTGACCTGGCTGGTGGCCCAGGGCCTGGCCAACAAGCCCTTCGACCGTGCGCTGGAATACAACGCCCAGGCGCTGGCCCAGCTGGTGATGGTGCAGCACGGCAAGGTGCTGTTCAACCTGCCGCAGTCGGCCAGCGAGATCCTGCGTGCCGACGAATCGGACACCGTGTATTTCCAGGTGCTGGGCGTGAAGGGCGAATACCTGGCCGGCGAGCGCGACCTGCCGCCGCCGCCCGAGCCCGACGAGGCTCTGACTGGAGCGGCGCCTCCAGGCTTGCCGTCCGGCGGCACCGTGCAGCTGCGCGATGCGGAATTTCGCGGCATCGATCTGCGCGTGGCCCATGTCTGGGTGCGCATGCCCCTGCCGGGCGAACCGCAGGCCCTGGTCCAGGTGGCCGAGACGCGCGAAAAGCGCAGCGTGCTGGCCACGGAAATCATCAAGGGCGTGATGCTGCCGCAGTTCGTCATCCTGCCGCTGGCCGCGCTGCTGGTGTGGCTGGCGCTGGCGCGCGGCATCAAGCCGCTGCACCGGCTGGAGGAGCGCATCCGCGCGCGCCGGCCCGAGGACCTTTCGCCCATCAACCACAAGGACGTGCCGCTGGAAGTCGTGCCGCTGGTGGATTCGGTCAATGACCTGCTGGGCCGCCTGGGCGACTCGCTGGCCACGCAAAAGCGCTTCCTGGCCGACGCGGCCCACCAGCTCAAGACGCCGCTGGCCGGGCTGCGCATGCAGGCCGAACTGGCCCAGCGCGAAGGCGTGAGTACGGGCGAGCTGCGGCAGTCCCTGGCCCAGATCGCGCGCTCCAGCATCCGTGCCACGCACACCGTCAACCAGTTGCTGGCGCTGGCGCGTGCCGAGAGCGCGGGCCTGGGGCGGGGCCTGGCCATGCAGCCGTGCAACCTGGTGCGCATCGTCACCGACGTGGTGCGCGACTGCCTGCCGCGCGCCATGGACAAGCATGTGGACCTGGGCTATGACGGCGCCGAGTCCTCGGCCGCCGGCGTCTGGCTGCAGGGCAACGCCACGCTGCTGACCGAGCTGGTGCGCAACCTCGTGGACAACGCCATCAACTACACGCCTTCCACCAGCAGCCGGCCGGGCATGGTCACCGTGCGTGTGCTGGCCGATCCTTTTGGTCAGGTCCTGCTGCTGCAGGTGGAGGATTCGGGGCCGGGCGTGCCCGAGGCCGAGCGCGAGCTGGTGTTCCAGCCGTTCTACCGCGTGCTGGGCTCGGAGGCCGATGGCTCGGGCCTGGGCCTGCCCATCGTGCTGGAGATTGCGCGCCAGCATGGCGGGCAGGTGGTGCTGGAGGATGCGCATCCGGGCCAGCAGCCACCGGGCGCACGCTTCAGCGTGCGCTTCACGGCACTGCGCTCGCCGCCGCCGCCTAAGCCTGCGGCATAGGTGGCGCCTGACCGGCTGCCGCAGGGGCATCGGGGGCTACAGGGGCCATCGCCACCCGTCCCGGTGTCTGCGCCGCATGGTCCACCAACCAGTTGCGGAAGATGCCCAGCGTGCCATGGTTGGCACGGTCGGCCGGATAGCACAGCCAGTAGCCCAGGGCGCTCTGGTAGCCGTGCTGGGGCAGGGGCTCGTTCACCAGGCCGGCGGCAAGCTCGTCGAGCACCAGGCAGCGTGGCACCAGTGCGATGCCCATGCCCGCCATCACGGCGCGAATGATGGTCTGGAACTGGTCGAACTGCGGGCCTGCCAGCGGGCTGATGCCGTGGATGCCGTGGGCCTCGCTCCAGCGTGCCCAGGCGTCGGCAATGGTCACGTGGCGCAGCCGCGTGCAGCGCGCCACGTCCTGGGGCGTGGTGATGCGCGCCTCGGGGCCCGTGCCATGTGGCGGTGCGATCAGCGCCACCTGGCGGCCCACCAGATAGTGGGCGTGCGCGCCGCTCCAATGCCCGTCCCCGAACAAAATCGCGCAGTCCAGACCCGGACTGTCAAATTGGTAGCTGTGTACGTAGGGTACAAAGTGCAGCGTGATCTGTGGATAGCGCTGCTGAAACTGGGGCAGCCTGGGGATCAGCCACTTGGCCGCGAAAGTCGGCAGCGATGACAGGTGCAGCGCGCCTCGGCTGTCATCGCTGGTGATGAGTTCGAGGGTGGCCGCCTCCAGCTGGCCCAGCAGGGCGCGCACGGCGCGCTCGTAGCGTTCGCCCGCAGGCGTCAGGCTCAAGCGCTTGCGCTCGCGTTCGAACAGCGGCACGCCCACCCACTTCTCCAGCTCCTGGATCTGCTTGCTGACTGCGCTTTGCGTCAAGTGCAAGGCTTCGGCCGCGCGCGATACACCTCCGAAGCGCACCACGGTGGAGAAGGCGCGCAGCAGATGTATGGGCGGGTTGAGGCGGCGCAAACTCATGACAGGGATATGATGAAACTATTCCTGTTCGGAATATTAACAGGCACAGTATTTGCTTTTTTTGTGAGCAGATTTCTTTTAATCTGACCTTGTTTGTAAGAAAGATCCTATGCAACGACGCCATTTCCTTGCTTCCATCGCCGCTTCTTCTGTCGTTCCTGGAATGTCCTTCGCCCAGGAAACCACCCGTCCCCTGCGCATCGTCGTTCCGTTCCCTGCTGGTGGCTCCACCGACATGGTCCCGCGCAACATGCAGGACGTGCTGCCCAAGTTGCTGGGCGGCCAGGCGGTGGTGATCGAGAACAAGGCCGGCGCCGGCGGCTCCATCGGCATGGCCGAAGTGGCACGTGCCACCGACGGCGTGACCTTCGGCATTGCCACGCTGTCCACCCATGGCGTGAACCCTGCCGTGTTCAAGAAGCTGCCCTATGACGCCATCAATGACTTCGTCGGCGTGACCGAGATCGTCAAGGCGCCCGGCGTGATCGTGATCAACCCCAAGCTGGTGCCTGCCAACAACTTTGCCGAGTTCGTGAAGTACCTGAAGGCCAACCCCGGCAAGGTCAGCTTCGCCACGCCCGGCAACGGCACCATCGGCCACATGTGGGGCGCCCAGTTCATGAAGAGCACGGGCACAGAGATGCAGCACATTCCCTACCGTGGTGCAGGCCCGGCCATCAACGACGTGCTCGGCGGCCAGGTGCCCGTGTACTTCGACCAGGTCGCGTCCTCGCTGCCCCACATCAAGGGCGGCAAGGTCAAGGCCCTGGCCGTGTCCTGGCATGAGCGCCTGGACGTGCTGCCCGATGTGCAGACCTACGCCGAAGCCGGCCACGCCGACCTGAATGATCCTTCCTGGTTCGGCCTCGTGGCCCCCAAGAGCACGCCGCCCGAGCAGATCGCCCGCGTGCAAAAGGCCATCGCGGCCGCGCTCAAGGACCCGGCCGTGCAAAAGCGCATGGCTGCCCAGGGCCTGTACATCTCCGGCACCAGCAGCGATGCTTTCACCAAGCAGATCGCCAGCGAAGTGGCCAAGATGAAGAAGATTGCCGCCACGGCCCAGATCCAGCTGGATTAAAGGCTCCCCCTGAGGCGCTTCGCGCCTTCCCCCTCTCTCGCTTTGCGGGAGGGGGACGACGCCCTCGCTGCGGGGCGGCCCTTGCTCGGCGTCCCTGGCCTGGGACGCGCCAGTTTCATGGCGGGCTGGCCGCAGCGCAGCGGTGCAATGCGTAACCGAGATAGACCACTTCCTCATGCATCCCGTCCTGCGACTGATCAGTCAGAACTTCCTGCAATCCCTGCCCGGCGCGGCAGGCTCCGGCGCGGCCGATGCCGCGCAGCCCATGGTGACCAGCGTGGCCGGCACCAGCGCCGTGGTGCTGGACTCGCCGCACAGCGGCACGGTCTACCCGCAGGACTTCGGCTCCTGCCTGCCGCTGGCCACGCTGCGCCAGGCCGAGGACACGCATGTGGAGAAGATCTATGCCTTTGCGCCAGGCATGGGCGTGGGCTGGGTGGAGGCGCATTTCCCGCGCATCTACCTGGATGCCAACCGCGACACCACCGAGATCGACACCACCATGATCGAAGGCGACTGGCCGCTGCCCGTCACCACCGACCAGGTCGTGCTGCAGAAGGTCCGCCTGGGCAAGGGCCTGATCTGGAAGTTCACCGACGAGGGCGTGCCCATCTACGACCGCCAGTTGCCGGCCTCCGAGCTGCTGCAGCGCATCGAGCGCTGCTGGAAGCCCTACCACGCCGCCGTGGAGCGCGCCATTGACGCCGCCCATGCACGCCATGGCTACAGCATCCACATCAACTGCCATTCCATGCCTTCCGTCGCCGCCAGCCATGCCACGCTGCACCCGGGCCTGGTGCATGCCGACTTCGTCATCGGCGACCGCGACGGCAGCACGGCCAGCCCCGCGCTGTCCGAGCGCATCTGCGCCTTCCTGCGCGAGCGCGGCTACAGCGTGGACTACAACCATCCCTACAAGGGCGTGGAGCTGGTGCGCCGCTACGGCAAGCCTGCCGAGCACCGCCACAGCATCCAGATCGAGATCAACCGCAAGCTCTACATGAACGAGCAGACCCTGGAACTGGACCAGGCCGGCTACCTGCGCCTGACCACCGATCTGAAGGTATTGGTCGAGCAGCTCATGGCCACCGACCCGCGCGCGCTCTGACCCGCGGCGGCTGAAATGAAAAAGGCCCGCGATCCTGTGATCGCGGGCCTTTTCGCATGGCGTGCCCAACGGGTTCAGCAGGGTTTGAACGGCTTGCCCTCGAAGGCCTTGCCGCCCATGGCCTCGACCTGGCTGCGCAGTGCGGCCGTGGCCTGGGGCAGGCGCAGGGTGTAGAGCGTGATGTCGGGGCGCTCCTGCACCACGCGGGCCGTGCGCACGCCCTGGCGCGCGAAGTTGGTCAGCTCGCGCGTGGCCGCTTCCTCGGTGGAAAAGCGGCCCAGCGACAGGCCCGGCTCCAGCGCGCCGCCCGCACGGTCGAAATCGATCTTGCGGGCGCGCAGTTCGGCGCGTTTGCGTTCCAGGAATTCGGCGTCGGGGAACTTGCCCATGTAAACCATCCAGCGGCCCGGCTGGTGCGTGCTGCTCAGGTCCCATTGGTCGCTGGCGACCTGGGCGATGAGGCCGCGGCGCAGCGCCTCGGCATGGCGGTCTTCGATGCCCGTGGCCACCAGGCAGCTGGTGGGCTGGCCTGCAGCCTGGGCGGGCCTGGGTGCAGGGGCGGGCTCCTCGCCGCCTGCCGGGGTGGGGGCCGGCGCTGGCGTGGACGGGGCGGCGGCCGGCGAGGGCGTGGTGGATGCGTTGTCCACGCTCAGCAGGCTCAGCGCCTCGGGGCGCACCTGCTGGGCCAGGCGCTCGGGCTCGGTCGTGGACGGGGGGGCCAGGCCCAGGGCCTGGAGCTGGCCGTGGCTCCAGAGGTAGTAGCCGGCATTGGCCAGCACCAGCAGCAGAAAGGCAATTCGCAGCATGTCGTTTCTCGGCGGGCCTAGTGCATCAATCGCTCTAGCCTACAGCAGCCGGCCGCACGCTGATTTCCGAGCTGGTGATGGCCTGCAGGCCGCGCGCCGTGCGCACCAGCAGCGCGCCATCGCGGCCCACGCCTTCGGCCATGCCGCTTTCGCCGTCGCTGAGATTGACGGCGCGCCCGCGCAGCAGGTCGCGCTGGGCAAAGCGGTCCACCAGCGGCGCAAAGCCCTGGGCGGCAAAGGCCTGGATGTCGGACACCAGTCCCGGCAGCACGCAGGCCAGGGCGGTGGGCGCGTTCAGGCGCTCGTCCAGCTCCAGCAGGCTGGCCGGCGGCGTGCGCATGCCGTCGCCGGGGCGGGGGCGCACATTCAGGCCGATGCCCACGACCACGTAGCGCGGCGTGCCGGGCTCATGCGCGGCGCTGCCGACAAAGCTGGCGGTCTCGATCAGGATGCCGCCGAGCTTGCGGTCGCCGTCGATCCACAGGTCGTTGGGCCATTTGAGGCCGATGCGCGGGCGCTGCGAGCCCGGGGCGGGCAATTGCGGCTGCAGGCTTTGCGCCACGCTCAGGCCCACGGCCAGCGACAGGCCGGACCAGTCGGCAGGCGCCAGCGGCATGCCCAGCGAGAAGGTCAGTGAATCGCCCACGCCGCTGGTCCACTGGCGGCCCAGCCGGCCCCGGCCGGCGGTCTGCACTTCGGTCACCAGCAGCACGGGTTCGTTGCGGCCATCGCGGGCGCGTGCCATCAGCTCGGTGTTGGTCGAGCCGATGCTGGGCACGATCTCCACGGAAAAGCCCGGCAGTTGCGGCTCGATGGCCTGCCACAGCGACTCCGCAGGCCAGTGGATGGGGGACGAAGCCATCATGCGCCCGCCTTTGTCGAGGATGTGCCGGATTTCTTCTTCGGCTCTTGGGTGGGTTTGCCCAAAGGCTTTGGCGCTTGGGCCTGCTGTTTTTGGGGCCGCTTTGCCTTTTCAGACTTTTCCGATTTCGGCTTTGCGCCGGCCGGCAACGCATCGCCGGGCATGGGCGGACGCCAGCCGCGCTTGGGCGCCAGCAGCGTGCCGCGGCAGGTGGCCGCACCGCACCAGCAGGGATACTCGGCCTTCAGCTTCCTGGTGTAGGGTTCGTCGATGATCAGGCCGTAGTCGTAGCTCAGCTCCTCGCCGGCGGCGATGTTGCGCAGTGCGACGATGAAGATGCGGCCATCGCGCTCGTCGGTGTAGCAGTTGGGCGCGCAGCTGTGGTTGATCCAGCGCGAGGAATTGCCGCCGTAGTTGGCATCGATCACGCGGTCTTCGTCGATGTGGAAGTAGAAGGTATGGTTGGGCTGGCTGGGGTCGTGCGGGTGCCTGTCCTGGGCTTCCTGCCAGCTGACGATTTCCCCTACGTACTCGACAAGGACCTCGCCTTCGGCAAGATCCTGCACGGCGAAGACGCCCTTGCCATGGACACCCGAGCGGCGGGTCTGGATACGGCGGCCGCCGGAAGGGGCCAAAGCTGTGCGGGGCATGTTTTCTCTGATAACTTGAATAGGCACACATGCGCGTGCGCGTACACGTACGTACACGCGTGAGCCATGGATTGTAGAAGCGCAGGCATGCGACATGCAGCTCCTGCGGGGAATGACGAGTACACACAATGACAAAGACCCTGGTGATTGCTGAGAAGCCTTCGGTCGCGCAGGACATCGTCCGCGCGTTGACTCCGGTGGCGGGCAAATTCGACAAGCACGATGAATACTTCGAGAGCGAACACTACGTCGTGACCAGCGCCGTGGGCCACCTGGTGGAAATCCAGGCGCCCGAGGAATTCGACGTCAAGCGCGGCAAATGGAGTTTTGCCAACCTGCCGGTGATCCCGCCGTATTTCGACCTCAAGCCCGTGGACAAGACCAAGAGCCGGCTCAATGCCGTGGTCAAGCTGGCCAAGCGCAAGGACGTCACCGAACTCATCAACGCCTGCGACGCGGGCCGCGAGGGTGAGCTGATCTTCCGCCTGATCGAGCAGTACGCTGCAGGTGCCAAGCCGGACGGCAAGGGTCTGGGCAAGCCGGTCAAGCGCCTGTGGCTGCAGTCCATGACGCCGCAGGCCATCCGCGACGGCTTCCAGAACCTGCGCAGCGACAGCCAGATGCAGGGCCTTGCCAGCGCGGCGCGCAGCCGCTCCGAGGCCGACTGGCTGGTGGGCATCAACGGCACGCGCGCCATGACGGCCTTCAATTCGCGCGACGGCGGCTTCTTCCTGACCACCGTGGGCCGCGTGCAGACGCCCACGCTGTCCCTGGTGGTGGAGCGCGAGGAAAAGATCCGCAAGTTCGTCAGCCGCGACTACTGGGAAGTGCATGCCGCCTTCGACGCGCAGGCCGGCCAGTACCTGGGCAAGTGGTTCGATCCCCAATGGAAGAAGAGCGAGGATGCGGAAGCCCGCGCCGACCGCATCTGGAACCAGCGCGACGCCCAGGCCATCGCCGACGCCGTGCGCGGCAAGCCGGCCCAGGTCACCGAGGAGTCCAAGCCCACGTCCCAGGCCAGCCCGCTGCTGTTCGACCTGACCAGCCTGCAGCGCGAGGCCAACGGCAAGTTCGGCTTCTCGGCCAAGACCACGCTGGCGCTGGCGCAAAGCCTGTACGAGCGCCACAAGGCCCTGACCTACCCGCGTACCGACTCGCGCGCCCTGCCCGAGGACTACGTGCCCGTGGCGCACCAGACCTTCGCCATGCTGGCCGGCAGCGGCATGCGCCACCTGGCGCCCTTTGCCCAGCAGGCGCTGGACGAGAACTATGTGCGCCCGACCAAGCGCATCTTCGACAACAGCAAGGTGTCGGATCACTTTGCCATCATCCCGACCACGCAGGCGCCCAGCGGCCTGTCCGAGGCCGAGCAAAAGCTCTATGACCTCGTCGTGCGCCGCTTCATGGCCGTGTTCTTCCCGAGTGCCGAGCACCAGGTGACCACGCGCATCAGCAAGGTCGAGCAGCACAGCTTCAAGACCGAAGGCAAGATCCTGGTCAAGCCCGGTTGGCTGGCCATCTACGGCAAGGAGGCCGCCAACGAGGTCGAAGGCGGCAAGGACGGCGACAAGGGCCAGCCCCTGGTCGCGGTGCAGCCCGGCGAGCAGCCGCGCGCCGGCCAGGTCGATCTCAAGGGCCTCAAGACCAAGCCGCCCGCGCGCTACTCCGAAGCCACGCTGCTGGGCGCCATGGAAAGCGCGGGCAAGCAGGTGGAGGACGACGAGCTGCGCGAGGCCATGCAGGAAAAGGGCCTGGGCACGCCTGCCACGCGCGCGGCCATCATCGAAGGCCTGCTGACCGAAAAGTACATGCTGCGCGAAGGCCGCGAGCTGATTCCCACGGCCAAGGCCTTCCAGCTCATGACGCTGCTGCGCGGCCTGGGCGTGGAAGAGCTCTCGCGCGCCGACCTCACCGGTGAATGGGAATACAAGCTGGCCCAGATGGAAAAGGGCCAGCTCTCGCGCGATGCCTTCATGCAGCAGATCCAGTCCATGACGGAAAAGCTGGTCAAGAAGGCCAAGGAATACGACCGAGACACCGTGCCCGGCGACTACGCCACCCTGTCCACGCCTTGCCCCAACTGCGGCGGCGTGGTCAAGGAGAACTACCGCCGCTACGGCTGCACGGGCAGCGACGGCCAGGGCGCGGGCTGCGGCTTCTCGTTCACCAAGTCGCCTGCAGGCCGCACCTTCGAGACGGCCGAGGCCGAGCAACTGCTGCGCGACCGCCGCCTGGGCCCGCTGGACGGCTTTCGCTCCAAGGCAGGCTGGCCCTTCGTGGCCGAAGTCACCATCGTGCGCGATGAGGAAGGCGGCAACTACAAGCTCGAGTTCGACTTTGGCGACGACGCCGCCTCCGAAGACACGGGCGAGCTGGTGGACTTTGCCAGCCAGCAATCGCTGGGCCCCTGCCCCAAGTGCGGCGCGCCCGTCTTCGAGCACGGCAGCAACTACGTCTGCGCCAAGGCCGTGCCCACGCTGGCCCAGGCCACGCCCAGCTGTGACTTCAAGAGCGGCCAGATCATCCTGCAGCAGCCCATAGAGCGCGAGCAGATGCAAAAGCTGCTGCAGACCGGCAAGACCGACCTGCTGGACAAGTTCGTCTCCAACCGCACGCGCCGCAGCTTCAAGGCCTTCCTGGTGTGGGATGGCGCGGCCGGCAAGGTGAACTTCGAGTTCGAGCAGCGCGACAGCAAATACCCGCCGCGCAAGACGGCGGCCGCCAAGAGCGCGCCGGCCAAGAAGGCACCTGCCAAGAAGGCCGCGGCCAAGACCACGGCAAAGACCGCCACCAAGACTGCGCGCAAGCCGGCTGCCGGCACGCTGCAGCCCAGCGCGGCCCTGGCCGCCGTCATCGGCGAAGGCACGGTGGCGCGTACCGAAGTGGTCAAGAAGCTGTGGGAATACGTCAAGGCCCAGAACCTGCAGGACCCCAATGACAAGCGCGTCATCCGCGCCGACGACAAGCTGCGGCCCGTCTTCGGCAAGGACAGCGTGAACATGTTCGAGCTGGCCGGCATCGTGGGGAAACATCTCACCCCCTGAGGCGCTTACGCGCCTTCCCCCTCTCTACTCGCTCCGCGAGGGAGGGGGACGACACCCTCGGTGCGGGGCGGCGCGGCCGGCTTAGGCCCTTCTTCGGTGTCCCTGGCTTTGGGGCGCGCCAGTTTTGAGGGCAGTGTTTGAGCTCTACACCAGCGGGTCGCCGGCCTGACATGGGGGCAACACATGCTTGGGCTAATCTAGCGGGCATGGATACCGAAATGCTCACCCCGGCAGCGGCTGCCGCCGCTGCTTCCTCCCCGGCGCCCTCGCGCTCCATCCGCCTGGACGGCGCCTCCAACTTCCGAGACCTCGGTGGCTACGCGGGCCTGGATGGCCGGCGCGTGCGCTGGCGCACGCTGTTCCGTGCCGACCACCTGGCCGGCCTCAGCGCAGCGGACCTGGACGTGCTGCAGGGCCTGAAGCTCGCGCGCAGCGCGGACTTCCGGGGCAAGATGGAAAGCGCCCACCTGGCCTACGAATGGCCGGGCATTGCCCGCCATGCGCTCATCGTCGAGCCCACCGTGGTGCAGCGCGCCAGTGCCCTGATCGCCGCAGGCAACGACCTCACGGCCGCCCATGCCGAGGAGCTGATGCAGGACACCTACCGCAGCTTCGTGCACGCCTACGCACCGCGCTTTGCACAGTTGTTCCAGCTGCTGCTGGACAGCCAGGATCCGCTGGTCTTCCACTGCACGGCCGGCAAGGACCGCACGGGCTGGGCTGCCGCCTTGCTGCTCACCGCGCTGGGCGTGGACGAGGACACCGTGATGCAGGACTACCTGCTGACCAACCAGCTCTACCAGCGGCCCGCTACCACCTTCGCCCCCATGCCAGCCGAAGTGATGGATGTGCTGTGGCGCGTGCAGGCCTCCTACCTTGCGGCCGCCACCGACATGGTGCGGGCCGACTTCGGGGGGATGGAAGGGTATCTGCGGGATGCGCTGGGCATCGACAGTGCGGCACGCGAGCGGCTGGCCGCGCTTTACCTCGAAGGGTGATTACCTTCGCTCACGGGGCGGCAGGGTGGCGCGGCTAACATGGGCTGTGCCGGTCGGTTGCGCCGGAGTTCAAGGAGATTGCGATGAAATACGGCATGCGTGAGCTGGCCGCGATGGTGCTGGTGGCCCTGAGTGTGGGGCTGGCTGGCTGTGCGGGTGGAGTGCCTGGGGATGTTGCGGGGAGCCAGGCGTCCAGTGCCAGTGGGGTGACGGTGTTTGGGACTGTGGATGCCAATGTGAGTCATACGCGGACTTCGCGGTGACTCTTTGTGCTTTGATTCTTTCGCTGGATTTGTCCCTGCCGGGTGGTTGTTTTTCGAGGCCGGGTTTCGGCCCGGCGGCCGACCGACTTTCTTATCGCGCGATAAGAAAGTAGGCAAAGAAGCGCGCCCCACTGCCCACGACCCTTCGCTTCGCTACGGGCGACCTGCGTTGGGCGGGATGCGGGGTGCGCCGCAGAACTCGCTTTGCGCTTCGCGCGCCGCTCAAACAACTGCGGCGAGTCAGATGACGAAGCAAGCCTGTCCTTCGGCAGGCTTGCCACCCCGCATCCCGCCCAACGCAGGCATGGGCAGAAGGGGGGAGGCTGGGGAACAGCCAACAGCCAGCCGGGTCAGGGCCGGATCGGCGTGATCACCACGCCGGTGCCTGCGGGGGCGTCCTCGCCGCCGGGCAGGGCGGGTGTGGCGGGGGTGGCTTCCTGCACTGCGCGCTGGTCCGTGGGGCCCAGCGTGCCCTGGGTGAGGGGGATGCTGGGGGCGGGCAGGGCGGGGGTGCTTTCTATGATTTCCTCGCCGGGCGACAGGCCCGGGCCGGGTGGCTCCGTGGGCTCGGGTGCGGGTTCAGGGGTCGGCGCCGGCTCCGGGGTGGCGGGTTGGCCGGGCTGTGCGGGCGGCTGCTGGTCGGGCCACCAGCCCTGCATGCGTTCGCGCAGGCGGCCGACCATGTCGGACCACCAGTGGCTTTGTTCGGGTGGCTCGAAGCGGGCCTTGGCGTCGATGACGGGGCTGCGCAGGGCGCGGGACATGAAGTCTCCCACCATGGGCAGGGCGCTGCGCGAGCCCTGGCCCCAGCGGTCGCTGCGCAGGGTGATGCGCGCGTCGTTGAAGCCGGCCCAGGCGCCGGTGACGATTTCCGGGTGCATGAGGATGAACCAGCCATCGGCATTGCCCTGGGTGGTGCCGGTCTTGCCGGCCACGTCGGCGTGGATGCCGTAGCGCTGGCGCACGGCCACGGCCGTGCCTTTGTCCACCACGGCGCGCAGCATGTCCACCAGGGCGTAGGCGTGGTCTTCGTCCAGCGCGCGCTCGGGCTTGGGCGGGCTGAATTCGGCGATGACCTTGCCGTCGGCGTCCTCGATGCGCGTGACCATCATGGGCGGCAGCCAGCGGCCACCGTGGGCCAGGCTGGCATAGGCGTTGACCATCTCCAGCAGTGACACCGGGCTGCTGCCCAGGGCCAGGGCGGGAACCTCGTCCAGCGGGCTCTGGCGCACGCCCAGGGCGCGCGCCAGGCGTGCCACGCGGGCGGGGCCCACGGACTGCATGACTTCGGCGGTGATGGTGTTCTTGGAGTAGGCCAGGGCGTCGCGCAGCGTCATCTCGCGGCCCGTGGGGGGCGTGGCGTCGGTGGGGCGCCAGACTTCGCCGCCGGCCAGCTGGATTTCCACGGGGCTGTCCACGCGCTTGTCGCCGGGGGTGGCGCCCTGCTGCAGCGCGGCGCCATAGACAAAGGGCTTGAAGGTGGAGCCGGGCTGGCGCCGTGCCTGCTGCACGTGGTCGTAGGCGTCCTGCGTGAAGTCGCGGCTGCCTACCCATGCCAGCACTTCGGAGGTGGCCGGGTTCAGCGCCACGAAGCCTGCCTGCACGCGGGTCTTGTCCTCGCGCAGCTGCTTCATGAAGGCCTTGTCGGCCAGCAGGGCCTTGAGGGTGTCTTCCTCGCTGTCCTTGTCCGTTGCCTTGTCCTTGCCTTGGCTGTCCGCGCGTTTGCGCGCCGCGCGCCAGGCGGGGGTCTCTCGCACGAGTTGCTGCACCAGCGGGTTGGCGGCATTCCAGCCGTCGCGCTGGCTCCAGGCGCCATTGGCCACGCCCTGCAGCGTGCGCGTCTGGCGCGCCACGGCCTGGTTGGCCCAGTTCTGCAGGCGCGAGTCGATGGTGGTGTGCACCACCAGGCCATCGGTGTAGATGTTGTAGTCGTTGCGGTCGGCCCAGTCGATCAGCCACTTGCGCAGATGCTGCGCGAAGTGCGGCGCCATGCCCAGGGGCTCTTCCTGGCGCTCGAAGTTGATGCGCATGGGGCGCTTCTTGAGCTGGGCGAACTCGGCCTCCTGCAGCACGCCGCGCTTGACCATTTGCGACAGCACCGTGTTGCGGCGGTACAGCGCGCGGCCGGGGTTGAGCACGGGGTTGTAGTAGCTCGTGCCCTTGAGCATGCCCACCAGCGTGGCACTTTCCAGCACCGTCAGCCGCGCGGCCGGCTTGTCGAAATAGGTGCGCGCCGCCATCTCTATGCCGAAGGCGTTGTAGAGGAAGGGCACGGTGTTCAGATAGGTCTCGAGGATCTCGTCCTTGGTGTAGAGCGCCTCGATCTTGAAGGCCGTGATCGCCTCCTTGAGCTTGCGGTTGAGCGTGGGCGCGCGGCCGATTTCGGTCGGGTACAGGTTGCGTGCGAGCTGCTGGGTGAGGGTGGAGCCGCCCTGCGGATCGCCCCGCAGCGTGTGCACCACCGAGCCCAGCGTGCGGCGCCAGTCCATGCCGTGGTGCTCGTAGAAGCGGTGGTCCTCGGTGGCGATCAGCGCCTTGATCACCGAGGGCGACATCTCGTCGAGCTTCACCCACTGCCGGTTGCTGCGCTTGAACTGCGCGAGCTGCTTGCCATCCGCGCTCATGATCTGGGCTGGCTGCTCCAGCTTGGCCTTGCGTATGTCGCGGATGCCGGGCGTGAACGGGATCAGGGCCAGCACATACAGCGCGAACAGCAGCGGCAGCGCAGCGGCGAACAGCAGCCATTCGCGCCGGGTGGGCCAGCGGTGCCACCAGGGCAGGGCCGCCACGCGCTGGCCGATGCGGCTGGCCAGCAGCCTTTGCCAGGCTGCGAGCACAGCGTCGGGCAGCTTCAAGTCATTGAAAGAAAAGCGCATATTGCAAGACGGCCCTGATGACAGGACATCAGGGCCGATAGGGCGGGACCATTCCGCGAAGGCTAGAGAATGCCCAAAAAAACGGCACCCCGCTCGCGCGGGGTGCCTTGCCTATGGGCCAAGCCCCGGTATTGTCGGGCTGGCGTGTACTGGCGGGAAGTGCTTATTTCTCCAGCCAGTCGGACAGCTCGTCCGCATGCTCCTGCTCCTGCTCCAGGATGGATTCGATCAGCCGGCGCGTGGTGGGGTCCTTGTCGCCGATCAGGTCGATCATCTGGCTGTAGGCCTCGATGGCCACGCGCTCGGCGATCAGGTTGGTGCGGATCATGGCCTTCAGGTCCGTCTCGCCGTTGTAGTCGGCATGGCTGCGCTGGGTCAGCGTCTGGGGGTTGAAGTCGGGCTCGCCGCCCAGCTGCACGATGCGCTGGGCCAGCTTGTCGGCGTGGGCCATTTCCTCGTTGGCATGGACCAGGAACTCGTCGGCGATGGCCGGCGAGGCCAGACCCACGGCGGTGAAGTGATGGCGCTTGTAGCGCATCACGCACACCAGCTCGGTGGCCAGCGAGTCATTGAGCAGCTTGATGATGTCCTCGCGCCAGGGCCCGAAATGCGGGGTCACGGCGCCATCGTCCAGGCTGCGCTTGGCAGCCTCCAGGGCCTTGGGGTCCAGAGCCAGGTGGCCGTTGCCGGGGTTGGATTTGGCTTGCTTCGTGGGGGTGCTGTTGGTGTTCATATAGGTGGTCTCTTCATCGTGGGACGGAAACTACGGCAGGCATGCGCCTATGCGGCTTGTAAACACCTGCCAGCGAAACGGGACCAGGCGGGCCGCTGTGCCCGCCTGTTGCCTTCCAAGGTAAGTTTTTGGCCGCCTGCTGTCTGTGAGACAAGTCCGCATCCCCATGCCCGGCCAGCGCCCCCCCGGGTGTCCCGGCGCTACCATGGATGCTCCACTTCAGGAGCATCCGCATGAATGACACCGCCGCCGCGCCCCGCTCGGCCTACGACTTCGAGGCCACCTCCATCACGGGCCAGGCCGTTCCCCTGTCGGACTACCGTGGCAAGGTGCTGCTCATCGTCAACACCGCCAGCGCCTGCGGCTTCACGCCGCAGTACGCGGGACTGCAGGCGCTGCATGAGCAGTACGGCGAGCGCGGCCTGGTGGTGCTGGGCTTTCCGTGCAACCAGTTCGGTTCCCAGGAAAAGGGCAGCGAATCGGAAATCGCCAGTTTCTGCGACCTGAACTTTGGCGTGCGCTTCCCGCTCATGGGCAAGATCGACGTCAACGGCGCCAATGCCCACCCGCTGTACCGCTGGCTCACGGCCGAGGCGCCGGGCGTGCTCGGCACCAAGGCCATCAAGTGGAACTTCACCAAATTCCTCGTCGGCCGTGACGGCCAGGTCATCCGCCGCTATGCGCCGCAGGATGCGCCGGCCAAGCTGTCCACGGACATCGAGGCCGCGCTGGCGCTTTGATGCGCTGACCGCGCCTGTCCATCGGGGTTTCACGCAGGGCCGGCAGCGCGGGCCGGCCGCACGCCATGGTTAGCATGCTCCTTGACATCACAACAAGGAGACAACACCCGTGAAAGCCTTCCGCCGCACCGCCCTCGCCCTGCTCACTGCCTGCACCCTGCCCATGATTGCTACCAGCGCCGCCGCCCAGGACAAGCCCGTGGTCCAGTTCATCGCCACGGGCGGCACCATCGCCATGAAGATCGACCCGGTCAAGAACGCGCCCGTGCCCGCGATCTCGGGCGACGACCTGCTGGCCACCGTGCCCGACGTGGGCAAGTACGCGCGTATCCAGGTCAACAACCTGTCCAACGTGCCCTCCGACTACATGGACCCGGCCCGCTGGGTGCAGCTCACCCAGGCCGTACAGGCCGCGCTGGCCCGCCCTGAGGTGGCTGGCGCCATCGTCTCGCACGGCACGGACACGCTGGAGGAAACCGCCTTCTGGCTGGACCTGACCGTGCAGTCGTCCAAGCCCGTCGTGCTCATCGGCGCGCAGCGCAATGCCTCGGTGTCCGACTTCGACGGCCCGCGCAACCTGCTCAACGCCGTGCGCATCGCCGTGGACCCCAAGGCGCGCGACAAGGGCGCCATGCTGGCCATGAACAACCAGATCAACGCCGCGCGCTACGTCACCAAGACACACACGGCCAACGTGGAGACCTTCCGCTCGGGTGAATTCGGCTTCCTGGGCGAGGTCTACCCGGACCGCGTCAGCTTCGCCTCCGCCCCCGCGCGCCGCCAGCACCTGCCCATCCAGGCGCAGACCATGCCCGAGGTGGAAATCTTCCCCATGTACGGCGGTGCCAACGGCCAGGCCGTGCGCCAGGCGGTGGACCGTGGCGTCAAGGGCATCGTCATCGACGCCCTGGGCATGGGCAACATGAACGTCGCCATGCTCGATGCCGCCAAGTACGCCATCGGCAAGAACGTGCCCGTGGTCGTCAGCACGCGCGTGCACAACGGCCGCGTCATGCCCAGCTACGGCTTCGAGGGCGGCGGCAAGACCTCGTTCGAGGCCGGTGCCGTCATGGCCGACGACCTGCGCGCGCCCAAGGCGCGGATCCTGCTGATGCTGGCGCTGCAGTCCGGCGTGACGGGGCAGAAGGACCTGCAGGCAGTATTCGATCGCTAGTTCGACCGACAGGCCGCCGCAACCCTGCCGCACAGGCCCTGGTCTTGCGCGGCATTTCTGGCGGGGCACCGAGGTGGCACACTGGCAGCCCCATATGCCAACCAGGGCGCACCATGCAGGATGACGATCTCGAATACGTGGGCTTCTGGGCCCGCACCGGCGCCGCGCTGATCGACACCGTGATCCTGCTCGTGCTCATGCTGCCGGCCCTGATCTCCATCTACGGATGGGAATACCTGGAGTCCGAAAAACTGTTGCACGGCCCGGCCGATTTCGTCATCTCCTGGGTGCTGCCTGCCATTGCCGTCGTCATCTTCTGGATCAAGAAACAGGCCACGCCGGGCAAGATGATCATCTCCGCCAGGATCGTGGACGCGCAGACCGGCTCGGACATGAGCACACGGCAGGCCGTCATTCGCTACCTGGCCTATTTCGTGTCTATCATCCCGCTGTGCCTGGGGCTGATCTGGGTGGCCTTTGACCCGCGCAAGCAAGGCTGGCACGACAAGATTGCGGGCACCGTGGTGGTCAGGCCCAAGCACCGGGGCGTGCAGCCGGTGAAGTTCCACTGATATCCATATCGCACTGCTCCAGCGCGCTGGCCGTTTGTGCCTCGGCCTGCTTCAACGCCTTCTGGCTGTCTGCCAGGTTGCGGGCAAGGCCCGCCCCGTGGCTCAATCCTCTTCCAACCCCGGCTCGTCCACCACGAAGCCCGAGCCGTCCTCGTCGCAGAACACGCATTGCTGCACGAAGCTGTCCATGCTGCTGGCGTGGAACCAGATCAGGCCCTGGTCTTCGTCGCAAAGCATGTCGGTCTGCTCGTCCACGCTGGCGGCGGCAAAGCCGCTCAGTTCCATTTCTTCGAGGAACTGCTCCAGGTCCTCGCAGCCCGCAAACAGCTCATGGTCCAGGCTGCCGATGCGACCCTTGAAGGCGCCGTGCAGCACTTCCACGAAGGGGTTGCCGCCGGGGTCATGGCCAATGACCATGAAGTGCGCGGCAAACAGGTTCTCGCGCTGGTGGTCCTCCACGTCGCAGTGCTCCGAGCCTGCGCGGAAGTGGTGCAGGGTGCGCAGCCAGGCGTGGTTGTCGCCGGTCTCGTCGTCGGCCTGCAGGTAGTCCTCGCGGTCGGGCGCCGCTTCGAGCCGGTCGAAGTCCAGGCCGTTCTGCGTGATCAGGAACTGCGCGTAGGCGTCGGAGAAGCCTTGCGCGGCCTGGTACTCGCGCACCGCCTGGGCGTCGGGCAGGGCCAGGCCGAAGGGATTGGGAAAGCGCACTTGCATGGAGCGGTCCTTGAAAAGGAGTGAACGGCGGCCACGCAGGCCGTGCCCGCAGGATGGTGCAGGCGTTGGGAGGCAGTTTGGTGACAGTTCTGTATTGAGCTGCAGAGCAGAGCAAAGCAGTGGCACGCAATGACTTCCCATATGTGCGTTGAACCCAGGCCTGCCTGCTCACACATTGCACAGGTCTCAGACGTATCCGAAAGCACTCATGGAGGCAAGTACCCGTCCACCAGCGCTTGCACCACGTCCGCTTGCAGTACATCCCGCCTGCGCTTGATGGCCTCTCGCTCGCGCAGGCCGGCCATCCATCGCTTGAACGCGACGAAGGTTGCCGGGTGGACGGTATGCATGCGCGCCATGGCTCCATTGCTGGCGACGATGACGGCTGAAAACGGTGGCGCATCCAGCAGCACGTTGGCACGCCTGGCCTGGGCCACCCAGAAGTCTTCCTCGGCGTCGCTGAGTTTGATGGGGTGGGGATCGTCTGCCACACGTTCGCGACGGATGATGTCCACTTCAAAACCGTCTTTGTTGACGGCCGTGTAGAGCTGGCTTTTGCGCAGGCGGAACGTGCTGTCCACCTTCTTCAGTACGCCGAGCATGGAGCTGTCTACGCGGGCGAGTTGCGTGGCAAATTGCAGCCGCTTGCGGGTATCCCACAACAGGTCCATGTCGCGCGTGGCCAGGGCATCTGCCTGTAGCCGCAAGCCGGCTGCTGCCTCGTACGCGTAAAGCGCATGCGTTCCTACCACGCGAAAGTGCGGACTCAGCCCGGTGATCGACAGACGGTTGAGCAGCTCCACCACCAGCGGGTCCACCCTGCCTACGCGCAGCGCACGATTCAGTCGCTGGTGCTGGGCCAATGCGGCCTTGAGCCCGGCCAAACGCTCGGCGCTTTCCCGTTTGCGCTGCATGAAGCGTTCATAGATGGCTTCGGTTTCCGGCGTGCGAAGACCGAGGCTGGTTTCGGCGCCCGCAGGCGTGGTGCGGATCAGGTAGCTGGATTGAGGAGACGACGCCGGACCCGCATGCCAATACATGCCACCGCGTACTTGAGCCCCTTCATCCCGGGCTTCTTCCAGGGCTTCGAAGGTGGATACGGCGTCTATGTACTGGCGGGCCGCTGATGGCTGGAGGTCTTGCATTTCGGTATTTTTTTGAGAATTTCTCTTTTATACCGAAATTCTTTTAAAAACAACAGCCTAAGAGATTTTGAAACGCTTCGGATCACGAAGAAACCACCAGCCTCGAATGCCCCACGCCACCGCCTTTCTCCACCCGCACCTGCACGGCGATGCGTTCCTTGAGCGCCTCCACGTGGCTGATGATGCCGATCATCTTGCCGCTGTCGTTGAGCCGGTCCAGCGCGGTGAGTGCGATCTCCAGCGTGTCGGCATCGAGCGTGCCGAAGCCTTCGTCGAGGAACAGGGAGTCGATGGAGGTCTTGTGGCTGACCAGGTCGGACAGCGCCAGGGCCAGGGCCAGACTGACGAGGAAGGCCTCGCCGCCCGATAGCGTGCGCGTGTCGCGCGGGGTGTCGCCCTGCCAGCTGTCGACGATGTCCAGTTCCAGCTCGCCCTCGGGCTTGCGGCGCAGCAGGTAGCGGCCGTGCAGGCGCGACAGGTGGAGGTTGGCCAGGTGCAGCAGGTGGTCCAGCGTGAGGCCTTGGGCAAAGCGCCGGTATTTGTCCCCCTTGGCCGAGCCGATGAGGCCGTCCAGGTGCTGCCACAGCTCGCTGTCGCTGGCCTGGGCCGCAATGCGCTCGAACAGGGCCTGCTGGCCCTGGCGGCGGCGCTGGTCGTCGGCCAGCTGGGTGCGGACGCCGCCCAGTTGTTCGCTGAGTGCGTTGCGGCGTTCCTCCAGCGTTTGCAGGCGGGCCTGGATTTCTTCGGGCGCCGCCTCGGTCAGGGCCTGGGCCTGCAGTTGCGCGTGCTCGCGCTGTGCGGCTTCGAGCAGGGTGGCAGCGCGCTGTTGTGCCGCCTGCAGTTGCTGGCGCAGCGCGACCAGGCGCTGGCGTTCGGGTGCGGGCAGCAGGGCCTGCAGGTAGGCGGGTTCGTCGGCAAAGGGGCTGGTGCTCAGGGCGGCCTGCCATGCGGATTCGGCCTTGGCCGCTTCCTCGCGCTGGCGGGCCAGCGTGGCCTGGGCCTGTTGCTGCTGGCCTTGCAGGGCATCCTGCTGCCGCGTGAGAGCGGCGATGTCGCTGGCGCATTCGGCCAGGGCCTGCGGCAGCTGTTCCAGGGGCGGCATGGGGAGTGAAGGCGGCTCTGCCACAGCCGTATCGACGGGATGGTGCTGCGCCGTTCTCTGCACCTCGCACTGTGCCTCCCACTGTGTTTCCGACTGCTTTTTCCAGCGCTGCGCATCGGCCTCGGCCGCCTCGCATTCCTTGCGCTGCAAGGCCATCGATTGGGCCAGTTGCTGCAGGTCGTGCCGGGCCTGCTGCCAGTGCTGCCATTCGGCTTCGCGTGCCTCAAGCCAGGGCTGGGCGTTGTCGGGCAGGGTGTGGCCGGCCTCGCCGAGTGAAGCCTGCAACTGCGCGTTCAGCGCCTGGGCTTCGGCCTGCAGGCCGGCGATGGATTGCTGCAGTTCTTCGCGGCGTGCGCTGTGGTCGGCCAGGGCCTGCTGCTGCAGCGCAAGCTGGCCTTGCGCGGTCTGCAGTGTCTGGCGACTGTGCTGGGCGGCGTCCTTGGCCTGTTGCACGGCCTGCTCGCCTTGCTCGGCGGCCTGCACGGCGCGCTTGAGCGTGTCCAGCTGCCGGGCGCAGGCCTGGGCCGATGCGGCGAGGGTGTCGGCCTGTTGCCAACTGTCTGGCGCGAGTTGCAGGGGTTGCGTGAGGCCCTGCCATGTGTCGTTCCATGTGTCGTGCCAGCGTGCGATGTCCTGTTCCAGTTCGTCGGCCTGGCGCTGGCGCGCCGCCTGCGCGGCCGTGGTGGCGGCCAGCGTGGCGCGGGCGGTTTCGCCCTGGGTTTGCAGGGCGTCGAGTTCCTCCTGCTTGCGGCGCAGCGCGGCTTCGGTGGCCGAGGCGTCCAGCGCTTCGTAGGCGGCCACGGCCGGGTGCTCTTGCGCGCCGCACAGCGGGCAGGGCTGGCCGGGCTGCAGGGCGTGGCGGTGCTCGGACAGGCTTTGGATGCGCTGCTCCTGGGCCAGCAGTTTTTGCTTGTCACGGACCTGTTCTCGCACGTCTATGTAGCGCGTGCGCAGGGCTTGCCAGGTGTCCGTCTGCTGCTGCGCCAGTGCTGTTCCTTCGCGCAATTCCCGGGCCAGTGTCTGTTGCTGGCGCGCAAGTTCGCGGCGCTGCGCGGCCTGGGTTTCTGCCTGGCGCCACAGGTGCAGGCGGTCCTGCTCTGCCTGCTCGCGCGCGCGCAGCTCGGCCATGCCGCCGCTGCCTTGAAGGCGCTGCGCCTGTTCGTCCTGCGCGTGCTGGAGTGCGGCGCTGGCGCGGGCCTGGGCATCGGTGGCGGCTTGGACCTGGGCCGCGCCGGCTTCGACGCTTTGCGCCATGCGGGCCTGTTCGGCATCCAGCTTGCGCAGGGCCTGCTGCTGGTGGGCCGCCTGCTGTTGCTGGCTGGCGCGCAGCTTGAACTGCTGGCGCCAGCTGCCCAGGCGCTCGCCCAGCAGGGCATGGGCTGCATGGTGGGTGCAGAACTGTTCCAGCGTTTGGTGCTCGGCCTGCTGGCGGGCCAGGGTGTCTTGCGCAGCCTGGGCCAGGCGGGCGGACAGGGCCTGGGCATGGCGGTGCTGCAGCAGCAGGCGGGCCTGGGTCTGCTGTTCGTGCTCGCGCAGTTGCTGCAGTTGCTGGCGGCTGTCATCGCAGGCGGCGGTGCTGCGCTGCCAGGCCTGGTGCAGCGGCTGCAGCGCTTGAGCAGGCTCGTCGTTGGCCAGTCTTTCCAGTTCGGGCGTGGCCTGCTCCAGTGCCTGGGCGGCGTCTGCGCAGCCGGTGCGGGCGGACTGCAGTGTCTGGGTGGCCTGGGCCAGTTGCTGCTGCCATTGGTGCTGGGCCTGGGCGCGCAGGTAGTCGGCCTGCAGCGTGGCCTGCTCCGTCACCAGGCTGTCGGCCTGGGCCTGCAGGGCATCGCGCGCCTCGGGCGTCAGCAACTCCACGCCATCGGCCTGGGCCTTGAGCTGGTCCAGGCGCTGGCGCGCATCGCGGGCGCGTTCGAAGACTTTCTGCGAGATGAGGCCGTAGATCTCGGTGCCTGTCAGCTCTTCCAGCAGGCCGGCGCGCTCATTGGCATTGGCTTGCAGAAAAGCCGCAAAGCCGCCCTGGGCCAGCAGCATGGACTTGGTGAAGCGATCGAAGTCCAGCCCCGTGATGGCGGCGGTCTGCTCCAGCTTGTCGCGCGTCTGGCTGCTGAGGATGCTGCCGTCGCCCCGGGCCAGTTCCACCTTGGGCGCCTGCAGCGCGCCATCCACCCTGTCGCGTGCGCGGCGCTGGCTCCAGAAGGCGCGGTAGACCTGTCCCTTGACCTCGAATTCGACCTCGGCCAGACAGTCGGCCGTGTGGCGCGTCATGAGGTCGTTGGCGGATGCCGAGATGGTCTTCAGGCGCGGTGTCTCGTGGTACAGCGCCAGGCAGATGGCATCGAGCAGGGTGGACTTGCCCGCGCCCGTGGCCCCGGTGATGGCGAACAGGCCGTTGCCCGCGAACGGTGCCTGCGTGAAGTCGATGCGCCATTCGCCCTTGAGCGAGTTGAGGTTCTTGAGCCGCAGCGTAAGGATCTTCATGCGCGGGCCTCCTCGCCGTGTTCGCCGGCGCCTGGGTGGGGCGCATCAAGCCCGGCCACCACCTCCTGGTAGCGCCGGGTGAGGGCCTGGGCCATGCCAGGCTCCAGTGCTTCCAGCGCCAGGCGGCGCTCGAAGACGTCGGCGGGGCTGATCTCGTGCAGCGACTCGCCAGCGGCGGCGGCCATGCCGGCCACCGCCCGGCCGCGCTGGCGCCGCACGCGCAGCAGTTCCACGGGCAGCTCGTCGGCCAAGGCCTGCACGCGGTCGGTGAGCTGGAGCAGGTAGTCGTCCTGCTCCACCACCACCTCCAACCACACGGGCCGTGCAGGGCTGCCGGCCTGGGCGGTGGCGCGCATCAGATCCGGCAAGGCGGTCAGGCTGCCTGCCACCGAGGCCATGGGCTGAAAGCAGGGAACGGGCAGCGGCGTGACGGCCTGCAGCCCTTCGGGGCCCAGGTCCACCAGCAGCATCTGCTTGGACTGGCGGGCCTCGTCAAAGCTCAGCGCAATGGGCGAGCCGCTGTAGCGGATGTGCTCCAGGCCGCCCACTTTCTGCGGCTGGTGGATGTGGCCCAGGGCCACGTAGTCGGCGGGCGGAAAGGCCGAGGTGGGGAAGGCGTCCAGCGAGCCCACATAGATTTCGCGCACGGACTCGCTGCTGCTGGCGCCCACGGTGGTGAGGTGGCCCGTGGCGACGATGGGCAGGCGCTCGCCGCGTGTGGCAGCCAGCGCATCACGGCGAGCGATGGCGGCGTCGTGCACGTTGCGGTAGCAGGCCTCGATGGCGGCCTGCAGCGCCTGCTGTTTTTGCTCGGCGCTTTGGCCCGCCTGGCTCAGCATCACGTCGCGCGGGCGCATGAAGGGCAGGGCGCAGACGATGCAGCCAGGCATGGCAGGCTGGCCCGGCCGGCGCCGCAGCGGCAACTCCACCACGTGGCTGGCCGTCTCGCCCACGGCGGCCACCACGGTGGTGTCCAGGCAGGCCAGCAGCTCGCGGCTTTCGGCCAGCGTGGCCACGGAGTCATGGTTGCCGCCCAGCAGCAGCAGGGCCACGCCCGCCGCGTGCAGGCGCACCACGAGCTGGCTGTACAGCTCGCGTGCATAGCTGGGCGGCGCGCCGGTGTCGAAGATATCGCCCGCGATGAGCACGGCATCCACCGCCTGGGCATCGACCTGCTCCAGCAGCCAGTCGATGAGCGCAGCGTGCTCTGCCTGGCGGCTCTTGCCCATGAAGTGCTGGCCCAGATGCCAGTCGGAAGTGTGAAGAAGGCGCATGGTTTCGGTATCGCGGTATCGGTCCAATGTCCGCCGGCTCTGGCGGGGGCGACAGTATGGTCGCTGGCGCGCATGGGTGACAGCAGGACGGCTTGCCGCAGCTAACATCCCGGTTCGCATCAACCAAGGAGACACAGGCATGTTCAGCCACGTCATGGTCGGGGTCAACGACCTCGAAAAATCCAAGCAGTTCTACGACGCATTCCTGGGCGCGCTCGGCATTGCGCCGGGCATGGCCAACAAGAACCGCTATTTCTACCGCAGCGCGGGCGGCACGTTTGCCATTTCCACACCGATCAACGGCGAGGCTGCCTGCCACGGCAATGGCGCGACCATCGGCTTTGCGACGCAGTCGCCCGAGCAGGCCGACGCGGCCCATGCCGCCGCCGTGGCAGCCGGGGGCGTGACCTGCGAGGATCCGCCCGGCTGGCGCGAGGCTTCGCCCGGTGGCCGGCTGTACCTGGCCTATGTGCGGGATCTGGATGGCAACAAGCTGTGCCTGTTGCATCGGCCGCCGAAGGCATAAGTTTCTGACCGTGCCGGACGGTGTTTTTTCGGGGCTGGAGCCCTGACGTCGAAACGCCAAAATGCAAATAGCCGATGTGCCATAGCTGCACTCGGCTGTTTTTATTGCGATTGGCCAACGTGGTGCCGCGCCAGAACAGTCACCATTGAAATGGCTTGAACTTGCATTTTGGGCAGTGCAATACCGTCTTGTCCCTGCCCTCCAGGAACAGCGCACCGCCCCGGAACTGGTTGATGCTCCAACTTCCACGGCTGCCATCGCTGAATGCGATTTCGCCGCTTGCATAGCAGGGCGACCAGTCTAGCGTGTAGTGTGCGTCGTTTTCGTTGGTGGTTTTTGCCTGTTGAAAATAACGGCGCACCTGGGAGATGGTCAGGACAAAGTTGGCGCAACTCACCGCTGGGTCTTTTTCGACGGGCGATTTGGCCGCGTTTTCCTGGATGGTGATCTGGCTGATCTTGGGAAGTATCAGTGGGCACAGTGGCGGCTCGAACTCTGAGCCTTTTGTGCATTGATTGGCGGCGGAGGCGGTGCTAGCCATAACAACTAGCAGGGGTAAGGTTAATAGTGATCTCACCATTTTGCTGAAATCGCTTCCGTAGGATTTTTTCTAGAGACTTCTGGGTACCTGAAAACTTCGCTCATAGATATTCTTAGTGTCAGCGTTAATTCCGCGATAAGCCACTGTAGTGCATTGTTCTGCTCGCTTGTAACGGCCTGATAAGTTTTTTTTTCGTCTGGTATGTTCCCGCCACGAGGAAGTGCTTCACCTACCAATTCAATGCCAATGCTGTCTTGGTTGGCCGGAAATCGTGCTGGAACCTTTTTCAGCATCTCGCGCTTGTTCTCTTGGGTTGGATTGAAGCGTTGTAACGATTTTAATTCAACTGGCGTGCATCGCTTTTCCAGTAAACAACGCGCTTTTATTTTGCCAATGTGCCATGTTTGTTTGTAAAGGGAAGCGGTTTGATATATTGTTCCATCTTTCTCTATCAGGAAATGTGCTCCATTTGCTGATGGGTTTTTGTAACTATCAATTGAAGACTGTGCTGTCGATCCTCCAGTTTGATGAACAATGATGCCATGAATTTCCTTCATTTCACCACGTTCAATGGTGGGTGCGATGGCTCGCTTTATAAGGGAGTGGGTTGCTATTCCATTTCTATCAATTATTGGCATTTTAGTACCAATGATGTAGGCCTGCCGATGGCCCATGGGTGTTAATTTGGTATTTTGCTGGATATCGTAATTGCCGTTGATATGTTAGCCATGATGGTTATTGAGTGGTTGGATTGAATTTGTAAAATTATGCAATCCTGATCTTTTTTTCATATCTCGCAGTTTTTTAGATGTTTGGGCGGCTGTTGTTGTGATCTGATATGCAAATCAGTCTGTCTTGCGGAGTAGCAACTGTCTTGGCTTATGCGGGCGATCAAGAAATTGGTCGACAACCGGACAGGCCCGGCCTCGGAAAAAAGCATCACCCGGCAGGGGCAAAAAACACGCGTTCCCATACCCACTGCCCTCTGCGCCATACTCCCGCCCGAACGCGCCCACCGGGCGCTCACCCCCAAGGAGAATGCGTGCAATCAGCAAGTGACCAGTGGTTCGACGAGGCGTACTACCAGCGCTACTACTTCGACAAGAAGACCAGCGTGGTCGACACCGAGCATGTGAACCGGCTGGGCGCTTTCGTGTGTTCCTATCTGAACTATGTGCGGGTGCCGGTGCGCCGCGTGCTGGATGTGGGCTGCGGTATCGGTCTGTGGCGCGAGGCGGTGCAGCGCCATTTCCCGGGTGCCAGCTACCACGGCGTGGAGTTCAGCGAGTACCTGTGCGGGCGCTTCGGCTGGGAGCGCGGCTCGGTGGTGGACTATGCGGCGCATGATCCTGCAGAGCCCTTCGATCTGGTGATCTGCCAGGGCGTGCTGCCCTATCTGAGCCCGCCGGATCTCAAGCGCGCGCTGGCCAATCTGGGGCGGTTGAGCCGAGGCGGTCTGTATGTGGAGGCGGTGGCGCGCGAGGATTACGAACGCGGCGTGATCGATGAGGATCTGACCGATCCGCGCCTGTTCCGCCACCGGGCCGATCTGTACCGGCGCGGGCTGGCCGAGCATTTCAAGGAACTGGGCGGCGGCGTGTGGCTGAGCCGCCGCGCCGAGCTGCCGCTGTTCGAGCTGGAAAGCGTGGGATGAGCATGGAGCTGCCTGACCAGGCTCCGGCGTCTCCGGTGCCCCTGTCCTATTTGCGTGGCGTGGATTCGGGCGTGGCGCCGCATGCGGTGTCGCGCCTGCGCACCCAGCGGCTGGCGCGCAGCACGCGGCCGTTCCTGTCGCGCGGCGGGCCGCGCGGCGAGCGCTGCGAGGGTTGCCGGCTGCGGCCTTCGCACTGCATCTGCGCGCTGCGGCCCATGCTGCCGACGCGGGCAGGCTTTTGCCTGCTGATGCACGATGCAGAGCCGCTCAAGCCCAGCAACACGGGCTGGCTGATCGCCGATGTGGTGGAGCAGACGCACGCCTTCGGCTGGGCGCGCACCGAGGCCGATGCGGGCCTGCTGGCGCTGCTTGCCGATCCGCAGTGGCAGCCCTATGTGGTGTTTCCGGGCGAGTTCGTACAGCCGCCGCAGCGCGTGGTGCACACGCTGCCGGTGCCCCAGGCCGCGGTCGTGCCGGGCCAGGAGCGGCGCCCGCTGTTCATCCTGCTGGACGCGACCTGGCCCGAGGCGCGCAAGATGTTCCGCAAGAGCCCTTACCTGGACCGCTTTCCGGTGCTGAGCCTGCACCCGGATCAGGTCTCGCAGTACCGCCTGCGCCGCTCCCAGCGCGAAGACCACTTCTGCACCAGCGAGGTGGCCGCCCTGTGCCTGGAGCTGACGGGCGATGCGGGCGACCGGCGCGCGGGCCGCGCGCTGGAGAGCTACCTGGCGCTGTTCACCGAGCACTATCTGCGCGCCAAGAACCAGCAGCCGGTGCAGGCAGACAGTGCCGCGCACCAGGGTCTGCAGGACGCCGTCTCATCGCGCTGTCCGCCTGAAGAATAAAAACGATAGCGGTAAACACTTGTGTTCATTGGGATTGGCGTCGTTTTGTTCCAAATTGTTGACGGCACATCCATCGCCCAGGCCCGGTGTGCGCCGGCGGCTTCACGGGGTGGAACGGGCCAGGGTGCAGCGGCGCCAGCACAAACCTCCTGTTACGTTCTGGCTGCAGGGCGCCTCCCATACTCGCGGCGTGCGAAGAAAGGCGGGTGGACGGCAGGGCCAGGGCATCGGATCCCGGGCTGAATGTCCATCGAACCTCGTCCCCGGGCGGTGATGGCTAGAATCGGATTTCGCTGAAATTCATCGGCCTGGCCCCGCTCAAGCGGGGCTTGTTCGTGCACGCAGGGCTGCCCGTCGAGGTGGCCCGCATCCTCAGGGCGCGCCGCACCGCGGCACGCGGATTGCTGTTCACCGCATCCGCCGGGAACCTTGGGACGTGCCGTCTCTCTTATCGCGCTGGACCATGCGTTGCACCCTTCGGGGCCGGCTGCGCCATGGCCGCGTGCTCCATTTTCTTGGGGTTTGTTCATGGCTCGGGGCCCATTGCTCCGGCGTTGGAAAGGTGTCCGGTTTTGGTGGTCAAGGATTTCAAACTGCGCTACAACCCCGCCCTTGACGGGCTGCGGGGCGTGGCGATCCTGTTGGTGATCTTGTCGCACTCCCATGCGCCTCTGTTTGATGGCGCGTTCTTCGGGGTCGACCTGTTTTTCGTGCTCAGCGGCTATCTGATCACTTCGCTGCTGCTGATGGAAAACGATTCCGAGGGCCGCATCGGCTTCTGGCGCTTTTACCGCCGCCGCTTCTTCCGCCTGATGCCGGCGCTGGCCCTGTTTCTGGCCGCGTACTGCATCTTCGCGCCCATGCTGTGGCCGGACCTGAACGACATCTACTCCGATGCGCTGGTCTCCATCCTCTATCTGGCCGACTACGGCATCGCCTTCTTCGACAGCCCGGACACGCTGCTGCACATGTGGTCGCTGTCGGTGGAGGAGCACTTCTACCTGATCTGGCCGCCGCTGCTGGTGCTTCTGCTGCGCTTTTCCAAGCCGGGCCGCCTGTGGCGCCCGATTGCCCTGCTGTGGGCGCTGAGCTGGCTGTGGCGCGTGTACTGGGTGGACCAGGGTCAGCACTTCTATGAGATCTTCTTCCGCTTCGATACCCGCGCCTCGGGCCTGTTCGCCGGTGCGCTGCTGGCGGCGCTGATGATCGAGCGCCCGGACTTCATCGCTGCGCTGAAGGCGCGCATGCACCACGCCATGTGGGTGCCGCTGGCCGTGCCGCTGTTGATGGCGCTGCAATGGGACAACCAGGACGCCATGGTCTGGGGCATCACCGTGGTGGAGTGCGCGGCCGTTGTGCTGCTGGTGGCGGTGAGCCAGGGCTCGGGCCTGGTCTACGACATGCTGTCGTCGCCCATGCTGGTGAAGCTGGGACGCCTGTCCTATGGCGTCTATCTCTGGCACTACCCGGTGGTGCGCTATCTGCGCGCCGACTTCTCGTGGCCCGTGGTCGTGGTGCTGGGCCTGGCGATCTCGGTGGTGCTGTCGGCGCTGTCCTTCTACACCATCGAGCGCTGGGCGCTGCGCATGCGTGATGGCGAGCGCAAGGGCGGCGAGCGCCAGCCGCAGGCGCAGCCGGCCTGAATGCCGGCAGGGCGCCGAAAGCAAAAAAGGGAACGTTGGCACGTTCCCTTTTTTTGTGGGTGAAGGAGATCCGCTGCGCTCTCAGAACCCTGCGCCGGGCTGGGACAGGTACTGCAGTTCCTCGGGCGTGCTGGTGCGGCCCAGGATGGCATTGCGGTGCGGAAAGCGGCCATAGCGCACGATGACGTCGCGGTGCCGGTGGGCGTAGTCCAGCGTGCCGGCCAGGAACTCGCGCACGCCCTCGCCGCCAGTGTCACCGGCCTGGTCGGCCAGTGCCTGGAAGGCGGCCACGCTGCGGTCCTGCAGGGCCAGGTCTTCGGCATGCTCCAGCGACAGGTAGCAGAAGATGCGCGCCACGGCAGGCAGGTCGGCATGGCGGTCATGGCCCAGGGCGATGCCGTCCAGCGCCAGTTGCAGCGCCTGCGGGTCGCCTGCAAAGCTGCGCGCCGTGCCCCGGAACAGGTTGCGCGTGAACTGGTCCAGCAGCACGATCAGCGCCAGCCTGCCCAGCGCCGTGCCGGCCCAGGCGTCGAGTCGGCCGGCCAGCGCGTCTTCGACCAGGGCGCCGAAGCGCTCGCGGATCTGGTTGTCGGTGGCATCGGACTTGATGAACCACAGGTTCTTGCAGGCCAGGGCGCTTGCATTGTCGGGGCGGGTGGAGCCCAGCCAGTAGCCGAGCACGTCGGCAATGCGGGGGTCTGCGGCGGAGGAGGGTGCAATGCTGGTCATCGGGGGCCCGTGTCTGGTCGGATGAGGAAAGCTTCGATTGTGCAGGCGGTGGCGGGCCGAGGCTGTGGATGGCCGGTTCTCCGCAGATGGATAACAGTTTGTGCAGAGGTTTTTCCAACCAATATGCACAGATTTTTCAAGAGAATTTCTATTGGTTATCAACAGGTGGCGTCATTGATTCCATTGGAGGTGCTTGAAAATCAAGCGGCAATGGCATCAAGATTGCTTTCGGCAATACTGCGGAATTCCCCGGAGATGCGCGCATCCTGCGCCACGGCCCGCCAGAAGCGCCGCGCCATTGCCTGGGCGCGCGGCCATTCGGCCAGCGTGGCGGCCGTGGGGCGCGGGGGCTGGGCGCTGAAGTCGCGCTCCACGATCTCGCCATTGATGGGCATGTAGAGCATGGGCAGCATGTCGTAGGTGGGCGACAGCGCCCAGTCGCCCTGCGGCTGCGGCAGCACGAAGGAGATGTTGCCGTAGTGCCGGTCGGTGTTGGCGATGAGCTGGCCGTAGGCCTCGAGCAGGCGCAGGCTGCGCGCATCGGTCTCGGTGATGAGGCCACGCGCCGCCAGGCGGCTGGCCGTGGCGGCCCAGTTGTCCACCTCGCCCACGTACTGGGCATTGAGCACCTGCAGGGAGACCATGCCTATGCGTCCGGGGTTGCGGTCCGGCGGCGGTGCGCAGCCCGGCTCGGGCTGACTGCGATCGAAGCGCTCCGATTCGAGAAAGGCCCGGCCGCCATCAATGAACAGCCGCGTGCGCGCGGCGGGCAGGCCGTCTTCGGCCAGGGTCTGCAGCGCCAGATGCTCGCAGACCAGCAGGTCGCGTATGCGCTGCTCGGCCGGTGCGTCGCCTGCCGGGGAGAACTTGACGATGACGCTGCGCCCGGCCGTGGTGCAGCAGAACTTGGGCTGCTCGCCGCCCGCCGACGAGCCCGGATGCGTGCCCTGCATGGCCTGCATGGCCAGGCGCGAATACTCGGCCGGCGACTCGGCGCGCAGCGCGCGGGCGGGCAGGGTGTGGAAGCGCTCGAACGCGGCTTCGCCCACGATGAGGTTGCCCGGCAGGTCCTCGCCGAATCGGGCCAGGGCGCGCAGCACGTCGTCCTCACCCCATTGGCGCGGGTCGCCGCCCAACTGCAGTTCGGGATGGCTGTGCGCAAACGTGCGGCCGATGAAGCCCTGGGGCCGCATGTCGTCCAGGAACCAGGGCAGGCCGTCGTGCTGCTCGCTGAGGCCATCGGCCTCGTCCACCCAGAAGCCGCCGCCGTGCAGCGCGATCATGCGGCCGAAGGGCGATGCGTGGCCTTCGGTATCCACGCGCATGATGGCCACCTCGGCGCCCACGCCCGTCACCTGGCGCGGCAGCACATAGCGCTGCGTGCGCGCCGCACCCACCTTGCGCACCTGGCCCGACCGGATCAGCGGCGCCAGCGCGCGCGACACGGTGGGCTGGCTCACGCCCAGCATCTGCTGCAGCTCGCGCGCCGCCAGCGCACCGCCCTGGCGGCGCAGTGCCGCCAGTACCTGGGTGGAGAGGTCTTCCAAGGCCATGGGAATCAATTGATGAATGAATAAAAATAGGGGGTAATTTATTGAAAATCAATGATTTATGCAAATCAATGAATGAATATATGAATAGATTCATGCGCCGGTGGAGGGCCGTGCCCAAGGCCGCGGCAAAGCTGGGCGGGAGGGCCGGCCAGAAGGATTGGGTGATGTTTCCGTACGGAGGGCGGTACTGCCTATGTCCGATGGGCACTCGCTGTGAAGCGCCTTCGCGCAGGTGCCGGGCAACACCCACTGCAGGGACAGGGAATAGCCCCTGGCGGGACAATGCCGATCTCAAAAAACATAGCGCCATGCGTATGGCATGCATGGCGCTTCAGGGTTTCGTGTCGGGCTTTCTGGGGCTTGTGCTGTCGTGATGAATCGCCGCTTTTTGTTGATGGTCCTGGCCGCGGGCTGCAGCCTGGCTGCGACCGGATGTTCGGGAAAGTCCGGGCCTGGAAATGTCTCGATTTCGCGGCAAAGGCTGCAGGAGGTGGTGGCCCAGCGCTTTCCACGGCAATTCCCCGTGGCCGGCATGCTGCAGCTCAAGCTGCATTCGCCGGTGCTGGGATTGCTGCCCGAGCGCAACGCGCTCAATGCGGTGTTGCAGGCCGATCTGTCGGGACCCGTGCTCAAGCAAGCCTATGGCGGCCATCTGAACCTGGACTTCGCGCTGCGCTACGAGCCCACGGACCGCACGCTGCGCGCCCACCAGATCAAGGTCAACAGCCTGGTCATCAACGACCTGGCCCCCGCCATGAGCGACATGATCACCACCTACGCCAGCGCCCTGGCCGAGCAGGCGCTGGGCCAGCTCGTGCTCTACCAGCTGCAGGACAAGGACCTGGCCCTGATGGACTCTCTGAACATGGAGCCCGGCGCCATCACGGTGACGCCGGACGGCCTGAGCGTGGCCCTGGTCCAGAAGCCCGTCGCGCCGCGCTGAGAGCTGCGCCGTGCGGGCGGTGCTCGGTTCAGCCGTGCGCCTCCATCCGAGCGCCTCGGTAGCCGGTGCATGGCGGCGAGCGGGGAGACTGGCCATGCAATCTGCGTGGGTTGTCATGACCCGGCGGCAGGGTCGGGCCGCCATTATTTGGCGTGCCAAGCATGGCTGGGCGCCGAACGCTACGATGCAGCGGCCATCGATTTCTTGGCGAACCCGTCCAGCCTTCAAGGTGCCCCATGACTCCACAGAATCCGCTTTCCGCCTTTTCCGTCACGCGCAAGTGGCCGGCCACGCAGCCGGACCGCATCCAGCTGTATTCCCTGCCCACGCCCAACGGCGTCAAGGTGTCGATCGCTCTGGAGGAGATGGGCCTGCCGTATGAGGCGCACCGCGTGGGCTTCGAGAGCAATGACCAGCTCTCGCCCGAGTTCGTGGACACCTTTCCCAACAACAAGATCCCGGCCATCCTGGACCCGCAGGGTCCGGGCGGGAAGCCGCTGGCGCTGTTCGAGTCGGGCGCCATCCTGGTCTACCTGGCCGAGAAGTCCGGCAGCCCGCTGCTGCCCGCCGACCCGGCCGCGCGCTATGAAACGCTGCAGTGGCTGATGTTCCAGATGGGTGGCGTCGGCCCCATGTTCGGCCAGCTGGGGTTCTTCCACAAATTCGCGGGCAAGGACTTCGAGGACAAGCGCCCGCGCGACCGCTACGTGAACGAGTCCGTGCGCCTGCTGGGTGTGCTGGAGCGCCGCCTCGCAGGCCGCGCCTGGGTGATGGGTGAGCAATTCACCATTGCCGACATCGCCCTGTGGCCCTGGGTGCGCAACATGGTGGTGGAGCAGGGCTACAACGCGGCCGAACTGCTGGGCTGGGAGCGCTTTCCCGAGCTGCAGCGCGTGCTGGCCGCCTTCGTGGCGCGCCCGGCCGTGCAAAAGGGCCTGGTGACGCCGCCGCGCAACTGACCCGGCGGGCGTTGCATTCCTGGGCCGCACTGTCCCAGCCATGGTGGCTTTCAAAACCGGCGCGGGGGCCGCATCTGTCCGAGAATGCAGCGCCCCCTTTTTTCTTGCGGGCGCAGCCTCACAGGAGCCACGATGACCGCAGCCACCACCCCCGTCCTCCAAAGCCAGCCGCTGGGCCCGCTGTGGCCCACCATGGACCCCTTCCTGTTCTGTGCCCACCATGACGATGCCTATCCGCCCAGCGATGGCCGACTGGGCGTGCAGGCCGTGGACCTGGAAGGCCGCCAGATGGGCAGCGACTTCAGCCGCAAGGACGGCTTTTCCATGTACCACGGCGATGGCGTGCCGGGCTTTCCCGGCCATCCGCACCGCGGCTTCGAGACCGTGACCCTGGTGCGCAAGGGCCTGATCGACCATTCCGATTCGCTGGGCGCGGCCGCGCGCTTTGGCGGCGGCGACGTGCAGTGGCTGACGGCCGGCAAGGGAATCCAGCATTCGGAGATGTTCCCGCTGCTCAACAGCGACGCGCCCAATCCGCTGGAGCTGTTCCAGATCTGGCTGAACCTGCCTGCGCGCTCCAAGATGGTGGAGCCGCACTTCACCATGTTCTGGAACGAGCGCATCCCCCGCCTGGAGCATGCGGATGCCGCAGGCCGCAGGACCGTGGTCACCGTGGTGGCAGGCAGCCTGCCCGGCACGGCGGCCGCCCTGCCGCCGCCGCCCGAATCCTGGGCCTCGCAACCCGAGGGCGACGTGGCCATCTGGACGCTGCGCCTGGAGCCCGGCGCACGCTGGACGCTGCCGCGCGCAGCCGGCGTGGACACGCAACGCATGCTGTATTTCTTTGCGGGCCAGGCACTGCAGGTCGGGCCCACGGCGCTGGCCCAGCATGCGGCCCTGCATGTGGATGCCACGCAGGACTGGGAGCTGCACAACAGCGGCGCCGATGCCGTGGAATGCCTGGTGCTGCAGGGCCGCCCCATTGGCGAGAGCGTGGCGCAGTACGGCCCCTTCGTGATGAACACGCAGCAGGAAATCATGCAGGCCATGCAGGACTACCGGCGCACCCAGTTCGGCGGATGGCCCTGGGCCGAGCAGGACCCGGTGCATGGCGCAGAGAACCGGCGCTTTGCGCGCTACCCGGGCGCTGCGGCCGAGGAACAGCCGCCGGCTGCCTGAGTCCGGTCAGGTTGCGTCAGGCCGTGTCTGAGGGTGGATGAAAGCTGGCCGGCGCGGGCGTGCGCCCCAGCTCCTTGAGGATCTTCAGCGTGATGGCCATGCCGGTGTTGCCTGCGGGCACGCCGGCATAGACGGCGGTCTGCAGCAGCACTTCGCGGATGGTGTCCAGGTCCAGCGGCGCGGCCTCGGCATCGGCCGGGTCGGCCAGCAGCCCTGTGCGGATGTGCAGCTCGAACTCTTCCCAGCGGCCCATGGAGGCCGTGATGGCCAGCACCATGATGCGGCGCGTGCGGCGCTCCAGGCCGGGGCGGCTCCAGATGCCGTCCCAGGCATAGGCCGTGATCATGCGCTGGAACTCCACATTCAGTTCGTTGGCGCGCGCCACGGATTGGTCCACCCATTCATCGCCCAGCACGCGGCGGCGGTTGGCAAGGCCGCGCTGCAGGGCGTCGGCGGAAGATTCGGTCATGGCGGGGGGTCCTGTGTCAAGCATGGGAATGGGCATGGGCATTGGCGTGGGTCTGCGGCGCTGCCAGCAGCGTCAGGCATGCATCATGCGATGCCTGCACGGCGCGTGCCGGGTCGCAGGCCCGGGCCAGCGCATCTTGCAGCGCTTGCAGAGCTGCTGCGTCCAGCCGGGGCGCGGCCCATTCGGCCAGCAGCAGGCGCAGCTCGCGCCCCTGCTCCAGCGCCTGCGGGGCCAGCAGCTCCACGGCGGCCAGGGCCTCGGGCTTGCCCGTCCAGGGCGCCATGGCGTGCACGCAGGCCTCTGAAAACACCAGTCCGTGCAGGCCCCGCACATGGCCCAGCATGCGCTGCGGATGCACCTGCAGCGACTGCGCGGCCTGGCGCAATGCGGCGGCGGCGCCATGCACATGGCGCCACAGGTCGGGCCAGTGCGCGACCTCGGCCTGCCACTCGCCCAGCGCGCGCTCATGGGCCTGGGCCATGCAGCCCAGCAGCAGGGCCGCGAGCTGGGGGATGGCCTGGGCCTGTGCCACTGCTTGCATCAGGTGCACGGGATTGCGCTTGTGCGGCATGGCGCTGGAGGTGCTGCCGCGCGGCGCCTCGGCGATCTCGCCCACCTCGTACTGCGCCATCAGCGACCAGTCCCGGGCCAGCTTGGCCAGGCTGCCGCCGCACACAGCCGCTTCCATGGCCAGGCGCATCCAGTCGTCGCGCTGCGTATGCCAGCTGCGGCCGCAGGCCGACAGGCCCAGGCGCCGGGCCAGTGCCTGCTCCACCTCGGCACGGTAGCTTCCCAGCACGGCGCCATTGCCCACGGCGCCACCCAATTGCACGCACAGCGCAGCGGTGGCAAGCCTTTCAAACTGTTCGATGCTGCGCTGCACGGCGGCAGCCGACTGCGCGCACTTGAATCCGAAGCTGGTGATCTGCGCGGGCTGCAGCAGGCTGCGCGCCAGCATGGGCGTGGCCGCGTGCGTGCGGGCCAGGGCCTGCAGTGCGGACTGCAGCGCGTCCAGCTCGGCCAGCAGCGCCTGCAGGGCCTGCTGCGTGAGCAGGGCCTGCGCCGTGTCCACGGCGTCCTGCGTGGTCGCACCCCAGTGCAGCCAGGGCAGGCCTTCCGGGGCGTGGGCCTGCAGCCACTGCTGCAGCGGCCGCACCACAGCCAGGCCCAGCGCGCCGCTGGCGCGTGCCTGCTCCACCACGCCTTCGCACGTGAGCGGCGCCTGCGCGCAGGCGCGCGCAATGGCCTCGGCGGCCGGGCGGGGCACCAGGCCGCAGTCGGCCTGGGCCTGGGCCAGCGCGCTCTCGAAGCGCAGTAGCGCGTCCAGCCAGCGCGCGTCTGCAAACCAGTGGCCGCTGTCGGCCGGGCCCAGATAGTCCTTCACCAATGACATGCTGTCCTTGCCGGTCTCAGGCCGTGGCGCCCGAGGCCTTGATCACGGCGGCCCACTTGGCGCTCTCCACCTGGATGCGGGCCGCGTACTGCGCGCCATCGCCCAGCAGCGGCACGGCGCCCTCGATGCCCAGGCGCGACTGGAAGGATTCGGCAGACGCCACCTTGAGGACGTCGCGCCCCAGCGCGCGCACCGTCTCGGCAGGCGTGCCCCTGGGCGCGAGGATGCCGTAGGTCAGCGAGCTCTCGAAGTCGGCCAGCGCACGCACGCCGGACTCGGCCACCGTGGACACGTCGGGCAGCTGGGGCTGGCGTTTGGCGCCAGTCACGGCCAGGGCGCGCAGCTTGCCGGCCTTCACCAGGGCCATGGCCGCGGGAATCACGCCAAAGCTGAAGTCCACATTGCCGCCCACCAGGTCGGTCAGCGACGGGGCCGTGCCCTTGTACGGCACGTGGATGGCCTTGGCGCCCAGCGCGTGGGCGAACATCTCGCCCGTCAGGTGGCCGCCCGTGCCCGAGCCGCTGGAGGCGTAGTTCATCTCGCCGCTGCGCTTGCGCATCTGCTCGGCCAGGTCGGCCACGCTGCGCACGGGCGAGGAAGCCGGCACCACCAGCAGCAGGGCCGACGAGGCGAACATGGCCACCGGCTGCAGATCGGTGGCCGCATTGAACTTGAGGCCCGGGTACAGCGAGGGATTGATGGACACCGTGCCCGTATGGCCCAGCAGCCAGGTGCTGCCGTCGCCGGCCGCACGCACCACGGCTTCCGTGCCCAGGTTGCCGCCCGCGCCGGCCTTGTTCTCCACGATCATCCCGTAGCCGAAGGACTCGTTGAGGCCATGCGCCATCTGCCGCGCGAACACATCGTTGCCGCCGCCCGGCGCAAACGGCACCACCAGTCGGCTGCCGCGCTTTTGGGCCCAGGCCGGCAGCGCACAGGCGGCCAGTGCGGCGGCGGCGGTGGACAGCCACATCCGGCGCGGCAAAGAGGTCTGAGAGGCTTGAGCGGTTTGAGCGGTGGGCCGGGAATCCATGCGTCTGTCTCCTGAAATAGTCGTTGTCACGCAGTGTGGTGCAGCGCAGCCTGGGAAAACAGCAGTTGCATCTGCGTTGTGATTCAAGAAAATGTGTGAAATGGACGTGAGATACATACACAATTTCTTGAGAGTGGTGGACACCGGCTCCATGTCCGAGGCCGCTCGCCAGCTGGATCTGAGCCCCTCGGCCATTGCCCAGCAGATGCGCGTACTGGAAGGCGAGCTGGGTGCGCCGCTGCTGGTGCGCCATGGCCGCAGCGTGCGCGCCACCGAGGCGGGCGAGCGGCTGTTCGAGCGCGGCCGCCAGCTGCTGCAGGACTTCGAGGGCCTGCGCGAATGGGTGGCCTCGGATACAGACGGCGGCGAGCTGCGGCTGGGCACCGTGAACACGGCGCTGCACGGCTTTGTGCCCGCCGTGATGCGGGCCTTCGTGGCGCGCCACGCCGAGGTGCGCATCAGCGTGCGCGCCGGCCTCACGCCCGAGCTGTACACGGCCCTGGTCCAGTCCGAGCTGGACGTGCTGATCTGCCTGCAACCCTCGTTCGACCTGCCCAAGACCGTGTGCTGGGCCGAGCTGCGCCAGGAGCCATTGGTCGTGCTGTGCCGCGCCCGGGATGCGCAGCAGGACCCGCTGGCCCTGCTGCGCACCCGGCCCCTGGTGCGCTACGACCGCTCCCTGGCCGGTGGCCGGCTGGCCGACCGCTATCTGCGCTCCCAGGGCATTGCGCCGCTGGAGCGCATGGAGCTGAACTCGGTGCTGGCGGTGGCCATGATGGTGGACCAGGGGCTGGGCGTGGGCCTGGTGCCCGACATCGGCCCCGTGCTCTCCCAGGGCCGCGACGTGCGCGTGCTGGCGCTGCCCGAGCACGGCGCCGCAGCGGACGGCGCCGGCTCCCGCCCCGCCGATGCGCGCAAGGTGGGCCTGCTGTGGCTCAACACCTCGGCCCGCGCGCGCTGGGCGCGCAGCCTGCTCGAATGCGCGCGCGAGTGCCTGGCTTGAGGTTGGGCGGCCGGTGAACCCACGGCCGCGACGCTGGAATGCCCCAGGTCGCCGACAATGGCAGCTTTGCGCGGCGCGCCTTCTGCGCTGCGGTTTTCCAAGGCCTTTGCCATGAACATCACCAAAGACACCGCCGTCACCATCAACTACAAGATCACCGACAAGCTGGGCAAGCTGCTCGACAAGGGCGACGTGGCCTATCTGCACGGCGGCTACGACAACATCTTCGCCAAGGTGGAAGCCGCCCTGGACGGCAAGGCCGTGGGCGACACGCTGACCGTGGACCTGGCCGTGGAAGACGCCTTCGGCGCGCGCGACGAGAGCCTGACGCGCACCATTCCCAAGGGCGAGTTCCCGCCCGGCGTGAAGGTCGGCGGCCAGCTGCGCGGCACGGATGACCAGGGCCAGCCCCAGATCTACCACGTGGTCAAGATCAAGGGTCCCGTGGTGCTGCTGGACGGCAACCACCCGCTGGCCGGCATGGCGCTGCACTTTGCCTGCAAGGTCACCGAAGTGCGCGCGGCCAAGCCCGAGGAAATCGAGCACCGCCACGTGCACGGCGGCCACGGCCACCACCATTGAGAGGCAGGGCCGGGATACGCCCGGTCCGCACGGCCCCGCAAAGCACAAAGGCCGCCTGGCATGCCCGGCGGCCTTTGTGTTTTCCGACTAGCCCGCCTCCAGCGCCAGCAGCGCCGTGGCGGTGTTGGAGATCGGTATGTGGTAGTTGCCGTGCACGCGGCGCACGCCGGGCGCTGCGCTTGACAGGGCGCCGCGCATGGCCAGCCACATCAGCAGTTCCACGCCCTGGGTGCCGGTCTTTTCCACCAGTTCATGCACGCTGAACTGCGTGGCCCATTCGGGATTGGTGGCCATGCTTTCAAGGAACTGCAGGTCGAAGGCCTTGTTGATGAAGCCCGCGCGCTCGCCATCGAGCTGGTGCGACAGGCCCCCTGAGGCAATGACGGCCACGCGCTGGTCGCTGTTCCAGCGCGCGATGGCCCGGCCCACGGCCTGGCCCAGCGCATAGCAGCGGCGGGCCGAGGGCAGCGGGAACTGCACGGTATTGATGCACACCGGCACGACGGCCACCGGGCAGTCGCCCTCGGGCCAGAACAGCTTGAGCGGCAGCGTGCAGGCATGGTCCACCAGCATCTCCTGGCAGCTGACCACATCGAAGTCCTCGCCCACCAGGGAATCGATCAGGTGCCATGACAGCTCCGCGTGGCCGCGCAGCGGTGCCAGCGTGGGAATGCCCCAGCCTTCGTCGGCGTTGCAGTAGCGCTCGGCCGCGCCCACGGCGAAGGTGGGCATCTTGTCGAGGAAGAAGTTCAGGCCGTGGTCGTTGTAGAACACCACCACCACGTCGGGGCGCTGGGCGGCCAGCCATTCGCGGATGGGCGGGAAGCCGTCGAAGAAGGGCTTCCAGTACGGCTCGTTCTGCAGGCCCTTGTGGATGGCGTTGCCGATGGCGGGAATGTGCGAGGTGCCGAGGCCGCCGATGAGATGTGCCATGGTGGGTGTCTCCTGTACTGTGCCTTGCGTGTGGTCTGCGGCGGGGCTCAGGCGTGCGAGCGCAGCAGGGCCTGGAATTCGGCCTTGGTCATGCCGGTCTGCTGGGCGCCTATGTCCTGCATGTCCAGGTGGAAGATGCCGGCCAGCTTGGCCAGGTAGTAGGCGTTGCCGCCGGCCGCGATCATCTGCAGCACGTTGCGGGTGCGCACGGCATCGGCCTGCTCCTGGTTCAGTCCGTAGCTGCGCATATAGGCCTCTTCGTCGGCCAGGAAGGCCTGGCGGTTGGCCAGCTCGTTGAAGGAAAAGCACATGCTGTTGAGCGCATAGCCCTTGCGGGCCTGCCTGCCGTCGAACAGGGTGGTGCCGGGAATCTGCGGCTGATCGGCCATGTTTTGTCTCCGGTATTTGCGTTGGATCAGCGGCAGTGTCCGGCTCGCGTTGCCAAAGATAAAGCGGCGGCCAATCATGGAATGCATGAGACAAATCGATGGATCGCAGCTCGATGGCAGGCTGCTGCAACTGCTGCTGGCCGTGCTGGAGACCGGCAGCGTCACGGCGGCGGCGCAGCGCCTGGGCGTGACGCAATCGGCCGTCAGCCATCTGCTGGACAAGCTGCGCGCCATCACGGGCGACCGATTGTTCGTGCGGCAGGGGCGGGGCATTGCGCCCACGGCCCATGCACTGGCGCTGCAGGACCCTGCGCGCGAGCTGCTGAGGCAGATGCAGCAGTTCGGCCGGGGGCCCAGCTTTGACCCCGCGCACTGGCGTGCCGAGATCACCATTGCCGCCAACGACCTGCAGCGCGAGCTGCTGCTGCCCGCGCTGGTCCGGCGCCTGCGCTCAGCCGCGCCCCGGACGGTGCTGCGCGTGATCGACAGCGGCGCGCCCGATGCCGAACTGCTGCGCTCGGACGCCTGCCTGCTGGCCATCAGCCCGCGCCCGCCCGATGCCACGGACATCGTGCAAAAGCGCCTGTTCAGCGATGAGTACGCCGTCTTCTATGACAGCGCCGTGCGACAGCCGCCGGCCAGCCTGGCCGACTATCTGCAGGCCGACCACGCCACCGTGGCCTATGCCGACCGCCAGGCGCTGGACCTGGACCTGCAACTGCAGGCGCGCGGGCTGGAGCGCCGCTTTGCCGTGCGCGTGCCGGGCTTTGCGGCGCTGGCCGCCTTCGTGCGCGGCACGCCGCTGCTGGCGACGGCGCCATCGCTGCTGGGCCGCACGGCCCTGTCATCGCTGGCCAGCGTTGCGGTGCCCGTGGACTGCCCGCCGCTGCCCATGTTCATGATCTGGCACGCGCGCCACCAGGCCGATCCCGCCCATGCGTGGCTGCGCGGGCAGTTGCAGCAGGTGGTGGCGCAGGCGCTTGGCGGCGCCGGGCCGTCAATGCCTGCGAAGCAAGGCGCGGCGCAGCAGGCGCGCGGCGCGGTTGCGGATCTGGAAGGGGCTGTGGCTCACGGCCGGGCTCACGCGGGCGCGTGAGCAGGCGGCCAGGAAGTCGCGCAGCAGCACGCTGTCATCCAGCGTGCTGGTGTCCGGGTTGCGGAACTGGAATTCGGGGTGCCACTGCGTGGCCGCGATGTAGCTCTTGAGCGTGCCGGGCTTGCGGAAGATGGCCTCGGGGATGCGGTCGGGCAGGCTCCAGGCTTCGACATCGAACTCTGGCGCCACGTCCTTGATGCCCTGGTGGTGGATGCTGTTGACGCGTGCGCGGTCCAGCGTGGGATACAGCGCCTCCAGCCGGCTGCCGGGCACGATGGCGATGTCGTGGTAGTGGCGGTCGTACTCCGTGGGATTGCGGTGCAGCTGCGAGCCGGGCACCTGGGTCTCGATGTCCTGGTACAGCGTTCCGCCGAAGGCCACGTTGATCAGCTGCAGACCGCGGCAGACGCCGAAGATGGGCTTGCCGGCCTGGGAAAACGCCTCAACCACGGCCAGGTCGTAGAGGTCGCGCACGCGGTCGCCCAGCCATTCGGGGCGCATGGGTTCCTCGCCATAGCTGCCGGGCCAGACGTCGGCGCCGCCATGCATGACCACCCCATCCAGCCACTCGGCATAGTGCTCCAGCGTCACGTCGCCGCGTGCGGTCTCGCCTGTGGGGCAGGGCACCATCACCACCATGGCGCCGGCCGACATGATCCAGTGCGCTATCGATTGCTCCACGTACTGCAGCGTCTTGCCCGTGAAAAGCGGACGCTGCGGGTCCGCATGGGAGAAACAGGCCGAAAGGCCGATCTTGAGGCGGCGTGAGGCAAGTGGGCTCATGGGGTGGTGGGCAAGGGGAAAGTCCTGATGGTCACGTTGTAAGCCCAATCGTGCCTGCGCCCTGTAGGAAGGGGTTGAACGCCCGCGACCGGCGCAGGGCCATCACCGCAAATAGGTGTAGGTGAATGCAAGAGTTGTCTTGAGGCATCTCAAGCTTCTTCAGCGCGCTGAACCCGGCGTCGCCCCTCTGGGTGTAGCCTGTAGGCAGGGTGGGGACTGCGGATGCTGCAGTGCGAAAAACCTGACGACGCAGGGTGCGACTTGCTGTGCAGGCAGCCCGCATGGCGTTACGATGGTTTCGCCAGTTCATCAATGGCCCCGACAACCCCGCCGCGCCGGTGGTGCGGCTTTTGGCGACTAGGAGGATATGCATGCAAGTTCAGGTTCATGCCGACGATTCGATCCAGGGTGGCGAGTCCTTGGCGCAATGGGCGCAGGAAGAAATCAACGCCAAGCTGGCGAGATTGAAGGACTATGTGGTGCGCGTGGAGGTGTTCCTCACGGGTGTCGATGCGCTCAAGACCTCGGGGGCTCCCGGCAAGCGCTGCGTTCTGGAGACCCGGGCCAATGGACGCCCGCCGATCGCCGTGAACGCCGAGGCCGAGAAGGTCAAGGACGCCTTCAATGCCGCCATCGATAAGCTGAAGCGGGCGGTGGAAACCGATCTGGGCAAGCTCAAGGACAAGCATGGCCGCGAGAGCGTGCGCGGCGTGGAAGATGGCACCGAGGTGGATGCGGCCAGCCCGGCCTGACCCTCGAAACTCCCGCAACATCAACGGCAAGGCGCCCCTTTCGGGGCGCCTTTTTGCTGGGGCGGCGATCGCCGCGAAGGCTGCGGTACGGCGCGTTTCAGCGCGAGGCGCGCAGCACCACGCCGTCCAGCGAAGGCGCATGCAGCGGCGCCAGGGGCGAAGCCAGCGGCGGTCCGAAGCGGCGCGCCGCAGTGGCGGGCTGCCGGGTCTCGGCCTCCCACTGCGCGCGGGCCTCGGCGATTTCCTCTCCCGTGCGCGCCACGAAGTTCCACCACAGCAAGATGGCTTCATCCATGGGCTCGCCGCCAATGACCAGCAGGCGGCTGCCGGGCGCCGCTTCGATGGCGACCGAGGGCGTGCCCAGGGGCAGGTAGAGCAATTCCTCTACCGGCAGCGGCTGGCAATTCACGCGCACGTCGCCTTCCAGGCTGAGCACGGCATGCTCGAAATCGGCGCGCAGCGGCAACGTGGCGACGGCATTGGCGCTGCGTGCGCTGTCCGCATGCAGGTCCACGCTCATCAGGGGCGTGTGCACCTCGGCGGGCGACGTCAGGCCCAGCGCCTCGCCGGCCAGCACCGTGGCCGTGAAGTCCCCCACCGTGGTCCTGGGCAGCTCGGGGTAGTGCTGGAAGCGGGGCGGACCGTTGCGGTGCGATTCGGGCAGCGCAATCCACAGCTGGGCGGCGTGGATGTGCGAGGGCGTCTGGCTTTCCTCGGAATGGGCGATGCCGTGGCCTGCCGTCATCAGATTGACCTGTCCGGGCCGGATGATCTGGGTGTTGCCCAGGCTGTCGCGGTGCAGCACTTCGCCGCGGATCATCCAGGTGAAGGTCTGCAGGCCGATATGGGGATGCGGGCCGACCTGCATGCCGGGCGGCGCGGGATCGGCGGGGCCGGCGTGGTCGAGAAAGCACCAGGCACCGACCTTGCGCAGGGCGCGCTGCGGAATGGCGCGCTGGATGGGAATGCCGCCCACGTCGGCGGTGCGGGTGGGAAGGTGCTGGGGCTGGGAGTTGGGTGGGGACGTGTCGGACATGGGCGGATCGGCCTGGTTCGTGGGGGAGGCCACCAGTGTCGTGCAGCTCGGCGCAGCAGGCAAACCAGGATCGCAGATATTGGGCCTGTTCGCTGACAGCGCATTCTCAGGAACATTGTTTACATTCGAGGAACGGCCCGGCGCCCGTCCTTTTGGCGGGCGCCGGCCTCACTCTTACAGGAGAAAACGCCATGAATACATCCGTACAGACGCACGCCGAAGCCGCTGAAGAGGCGGTCCAGAGCGCCGTGGAAGTCCAGCGATTCCCCGAGAAATTTGAAGCCACGGTCACCGGCAATGTGCAGCATCGGGTAGGCGATGGCCAACTGGAAGACATTCCGCGTGGCACCCGTGTGCAGGTGGCCACGGCCATCGGAAGCTATGTGCTGTCCTGGACCCAGGACGAGCAGCCGATCACCGTGTCGCTGGCCAAGCGCGAGTTCGAGCTCTATGTCGATACCGCGGAGATCGAGGTCAGCCAAGCCTGACGCCGGCCATGTCCCCATCCACTCCCAAAAGCCCTGCGGCCTGACAGCTGCAGGGCTTTTTGCATGGTGGCCCGGCCCGCGCTCAGGCCGGCAGCTGCAGCGCGGTCTGGATGTGCACCTCGCCGGCCAGCAGCTTGTGCACGGGGCAGGCCTCGGCCACCTGCAGCAGGCGCTGGCGCTGCTCGTCGTCCAGCTCGCCTTGCAGCGTGATCTGGCGTTCGATCAGGTTGCCGCTGGCGGGCGTGCCTTCGGGGTTCAGGCGCAGTTGCACGTCCACCTGCTCCAGCTTCCACTGCTTGCGCGCCGCGTACATCTGCAGCGTGACCGTGGTGCAGGCGCCCAGGGCCGACAGCAGCAGTTGCAGCGGGTTGGGCGCCGTGTCGCCGCCGCCCTTGTCCGCGGGCTCGTCCACGTGCCAGCGGTGTCCTTGGGGGTCTGCGAGCGTGACGCGATAGGGGGTGTCCGTGCTGGTGGCATGGGCGCTGTGGATCATGGAAGGTCCTTTGTCCTGGGGGTGTCGCAAGAGGGGTGGCGGAGCCAACGGACGACTCTACGCCTGCTTCGCGTCCGCTGCCTGGGGCCGATGCTTCATGCGCAGCGGAATTTTGAGGTAGTGCACGCCGTTGGCCTCGGCCTCGGGCCAATGGCCTGCGTGCATGTTGACCTGGATGGCGGGCAGCAGCAGGGCGGGCGCCGACAGCGTGGCGTCGCGCCGGTTGCGCATGGCCACGAAGCTGGCCTCGTCCACGCCCGCGTGCACATGCACGTTGCCGGCACGTTGGTCGGCCACGGTGGTTTCCCAGGCGTGGCGGTCGCGGCCCGGCGCCTTGTAGTCATGGCACATGAACAGGCGTGTTGCGGGCGGCAGGGCCAGCAGGCGCTGGATGGAGCGGAACAGCGTGCGCGCATCGCCGCCCGGAAAGTCGGCGCGCGCCGTGCCGTAGTCGGGCATGAACAGCGTATCGCCCACGAAGACCGCATCCTCGATGCGGTAGGACACGCAGGCGGGCGTATGGCCGGGCGTGTGCAGCACCTCGATGCGCAGCCCGCCCAGGGGCAGGCTGTCGCCGTCTGCCAGCAGTCGGTCGAAAGGCGGCTCCCCGGCGGGCGCGGGCAGGTTGAAGACGGGGCGGAAGATGCGCTGCACCTCGCGGATGTGCTCGCCCACGGCGATCGGGGCGCCCGTGCGCTCGCGCAGGTACGGGGCCGCGCTGAGGTGGTCGGCATGCGCATGGGTTTCCAGGATCCAGCGCAGGCGCAGGCCCTGGGCCTGCGCGGCGGCCAGCACGGCATCGGCCGAGCCGGTGTGGGCCTGGCCGCTGGCATGGTCGTAGTCGAGCACGGGGTCGATGGCGGCGGCCTCGCCCGTGTTCGCATCCCAGACCAGGTAGGTCACGGTATGGGTGGCTTCGTCGAAGAATGGCGCGATGCGCAGCGGCGAGGTCATGAAAGCACTCCTTTGTCGATGGCTCCAGTGCAGCCTGCCGGCAAGTATATTAGAATTTGCTAAATTAGATTTTTCTTAATCATGAACCAACCCATCCTCTCCTCCGAACAGGCTTTCCTGCAGCAGGGTGCGGCGCGCGCCGCCGCCCTGCTGCGCGCCGTGGGCAACGAGAGGCGCCTGCTGGTGCTGTGCCTGCTGATCGAGCATGGCGAGCTGTCGGTGGGCGGGCTGCTGGAGCGCATCCCGCTGAGCCAGTCGGCCCTGTCCCAGCATCTGGCGCGCATGCGCGATGAGGGCCTGGTCGCCTACCGCCGCGAGTCGCAGACCCTGTACTACCGCATCGCCGATCCCGATGCGCAAAAGCTGGTGGCGGCACTCAAGAGCATCTTCTGTCCCTGAAAACCCCCACCCCAGGAGTCGTCCCATGTCCCTTCCCCTCATCTCGGCCCAGGCCGCCCGCCAGTTGCAGGCGCAAGGCGCCTGGCTCATCGACATCCGCGCGCCCGACGAACATGCGCGCGAACGCATGGCAGGCGCCCGCAGCATGCCCATGGAGCGCCTGGGCGCCCAGGCCTGGGGCGATGCGCCTGCCGCCGTGGTCTTTCACTGCCGCTCCGGCAACCGCACGCGGCTCAACGCCCAGGCCCTGGCGGCTGCCTTGCCGCCCGGCTGTGCCGGCCATGTGCTCGACGGCGGCCTGGACGCCTGGAAGGCCGAAGGCCTGCCCGTGCTGCACGACAGCCGCCAGCCGCTGGAGCTGCAGCGCCAGGTGCAACTGGGTGCGGGCGGGCTGGCTCTGCTGGGCGCCGTGCTCGGTGCCACGGTTTCACCGTGGTGGCACCTGCTTTCGGCCTTCGTGGGCTGCGGTCTGATCGTGGCGGGTGCCACCGGCTTTTGCGGACTGGCGCGCATGCTGATGAAGGCGCCCTGGAATCGGCGCGCCCTGGGGCAGTGACGGTGTCTGCGCTGAAGTCCACCTGACGCCGGCCGGCTGCCCCCCTCCTTCCCCTGTTCCGGGGACTGTGGAGAACCCCGGACGGCAGTACGATAGCTGTATGACATCTGTTTATGCCCAACGCCGCGCACGCTTGGCCGCCCAGTTGGGCGCCGGCGGCATCGCCATCATTCCCACCGCTCCCGAGCGCCAGCGCAACCGGGACACCGGCTATCTGTACCGCCACGACAGCTATTTCTATTACCTGACCGGCTTTGCCGAGCCCAATGCCTGCCTGGTACTGGCCGCCGACGGCACCAGCGTGCTGTTCTGCCAGCCCAAGGACCTGGAGCGCGAAATCTGGGACGGCATCCGCCTGGGCCCCGAGGCCGCCGTGGCCACGCTGGGCGTGAGCCAGGCGTTCTCCAGCGCCGAAATCGATACGCGCCTGCCCCGCCTGCTGGAGAACCGGGGCCGCCTCTGGTATCCGTTCGCCACGCATGAAGGCCTGGCCGTGCGCGTGGAAGGCTGGCTGGGCCAGGTGCGCGCGCGCGTGCGCTTCGGCGCGCTGTGCCCGGCCGAGCAGGGCGACCTGTGCACGCTGCTGGACGAGATGCGCCTGGTCAAGGACGCGCATGAACAGGACATCATGCGCCGCGCCGCCGCCATCAGTGCCCAGGCCCATATCCGCGCCATGCAGCGCTCGGCGCGCATGCTGCGCGCAGGCCAGGAAGTGCGTGAATACCACCTGGATGCCGAGCTGCTGCATGAATTCCGCCAGCAGGGCTCGCAGTACGTGGCCTACGGCTCCATCGTGGCCGCCGGCGCCAATGCCTGCGTGCTGCACTACCAGGCCGACAAGGCCCCCGTGCGCGCGGGCGAACTGGTGCTGATCGACGCCGGCTGCGAGCTCGACGGCTACGCCAGCGACATCACGCGCACCTTCCCCGCCGATGGCCGCTTCACCGGCCCGCAGCGCGCGCTCTACGAGCTGGTGCTGGAAAGCCAGAAGGCTGCCGTGGCGGCCACGCGGGCCGGCGCGCGCTTCAACGATCCGCACGACGCCACCGTGGCCGTGCTGGCGCAGGGCATGCTGGATCTGGGCCTGCTGGACAAAAAGGTCTATGGCAATGCCCAGGACGTGATCGAGCAGCGCGCCTTCTTCCAGTTCTACATGCACCGCACCGGCCACTGGCTGGGCATGGACGTGCATGACTGCGGCAGCTATGTGGAGCCTTCGGAGCTGGGCCAGTCGCACGAGCGCAAGGACCCGCTGTCGGGCGAGACCATCACCAACCGCCCCAGCCGCATCCTGCGTCCGGGAATGTGCACCACCATCGAGCCGGGCATCTACGTGCGCCCTGCGGCCGGCGTGCCCGAGCAGTTCCACAACATCGGCATCCGCATCGAGGACGATGCCATCGTCACCGAGACCGGCTGCGAGCTGATCACGCGCGGCGTGCCCGTGGAGCCCGACGAGATAGAAGCCTTGATGCGTGACTGACAACGCCAGCCTGCCCACCACCGGCCCCGTGTCCACTCTCATGCCCGCCCCATCGGCCTATGCCGCACCCGCACTGCCCCGGCTGAGCTGGCGCATCTTCACGGTGCTCTGGCTGCTGGGGCTGCCCGGCGTGGCGGCCATGGCCTGGTTCGTGCTGCCCGACTGGATGCGCATGCTGGGCCTGCCCGTGGAGCCGCTGGCCACGCCGCTCACCGGCATCGGCGTGATGGCCGCGCTGCTGGCCCTGCCCGTGGGCGTGGGCGTGTGGCTGGGGCCGCGGCTGGGCCTGTCCGCACCGCTGCTGACCACCTGGGTGGCCGGGCGTTCGCCCCAGCGCGCCGTGCGCTATCTCACGCTGCCGGGGCTGGCCGGGGGCGTGGTCGGCGCGGCCTGGCTGGTGACCCTGGCCCTGGCCTGGCCCGACGACCTGACCCTGATCGACCCCGTCTACGCCATGCCGCTGGGCGCCAAGATGCTGTACGCGGGCATCACGGCCGAGCTGGTGATGCGGCTGGGCGGCATGACGCTGGTGATGTGGCTGCTGTGGCGGCTGAGCGGGCGCACAGACCGCCGCCCGGGATGGACGCTGGGCTGGTGGTCCGTCATGCTGTCGGCCCTGCTGTGGGGCATGCTGCAGCTGGCCCTGGCCTGGAGCACCTGGGGCGGCCTGTCGGACGCGCTGGTGCTGCAGTTGCTGCTGTTCGAGGTCGTCCACGGCGCCGTGGGCGGCTTCCTGTTCTGGCGCTATGGCCTGGAGGCGGCCATGGTGGCCCATGCCATCACCTACCTGCTCTCGCACGGGCTGGTGTGAGGCCTGGCGTCTGCGCACTGACACCGCCAGGATGAAGCGTCACAGAAGCCTCAGCGAGCCGAACAGGCCCTCGGTTTCGTCCTCGGGGCCGGCGGCGAAGTAGAGCGCGTCGCTGTCGCCCAGGGCCACGCCGTTGCCGAACTGCAGGGCCCACAGGCCGGGGATGGCCACGGGGCGGTCCTGCGCGTCGCGCAGATCGTCCACATAGCGGCCCGTGGACAGGTCGAAGGCACAGATGCGGCCTGCTCCCCCGAAGTTGCCGACCAGCAGGTGCCCCGCCAGTGCGCCGAAGCCGTCAGGAGCGATGGCCACGCCCCAGGGCGCATTCAGGCGTCCATCGTCCTCATACATGCGCAGCAGGCGGCCGTCGAGGTCGAACTCGGCCAGCCTGCCGCGCGCAGGCCGGTTGCCGCTGGCCGCTTCTGCGGCTGCGTCCAGCGCATCCTCCTCGCCGGCATGGAACGCCAGGGGATCGTCCGGGTCGGGCTGGCTGATCGCATAGAGCACGAACACGCGGTCGCGGCGGCCGTCGTTGACGACCTGGATGTTGAAGGGCACCGGATCACCGGGCCGGGCCTCGCCTGCCGCGCCTGATGCGAACGGGTTGGCGAAGCCCTGGGTGGGCACCAGTTGCCACTGCGCGTCCAGCGTGCGGATCTGGGGCCGGGCGCCGAAGTCGGCCATCCACACGCGGTCCCATCGGCCCGTGTGGATGGCGGCCCCGAAGAAAGCCATGCCCTGGTCGGCGCCATTGAATATTTCCACCGCAGGGCCGTCCACCCGGACGATGGCGCCTGTCTGCGCATCGCGCTCCGTCCAGGCGCTGACGCTGCCGCTGTCGGTCACGAAGACGAAGCGGGCCGAGCCCTCGAGCAGGCGTCCGGCGGCAGGCTGCTGCCGGACCCGCAGCAGCTGCGAGTCCAGGGGCGCACCGTTGTAGACCACGCCGGTGACTTTGCCGGCACTGTCATCGCCGGTCAGGGCATCGGAGCGCGGAACGGCCACTTCGCGCAGGCCGTCCTGGTGCAGGGCGCGCATCCCGGGATCGGCCGAGCGAGCCACGTCACCGATGAACTGCCAGGACGTGCCCCCGCCGCCAATCCAGAAATGGCCTCCCGCGCCGGCCGGGCGGATGGCGATGCCCCAGCCGTTGACGAAGCCGGGCTGCGTGAAGCGCGCGCCGTAGCGCGCATGGCTGGCGAGCAGGGGAGTCTGGACATAGCGGTTGGCGGCAACATCGCCACCCGCGCCGCAGGCGGTCAGCGCCGGGGAGGCCAGGGTGGTCAGAACAAAGCGTCTGCGGTCAAGCATGGTGGATTTCCTGGTGGCATGGCAAAGCTGTGGATGGACTGGCTGAGCATGCGAAACCAAGGGGAACCGTATGTTCTGGCTGCGGCCTGCGGGCCGGGTGGACCACAGGAATATGAAGGCGATGCTAGGAAGCAGGGGCGGGCCGCGTCAATGTGGACCAGTCTGATTCTGTGGTGTCCTGCGGTGCGGTGCAGCAGGCATTGCGAACGCGGCGGGCAAAACTGCTTTCACAGGAGGCCGGCATGGCACAGCGCCTTTGCCGGGAATGCTGCCGTGCAGCATCAAAAGCAATAGCGGCAAAGGCAGTGCACCGCAGTGTTCGGCGATGGCAACGGCATCCGGCCGCCCCCTTGCGCAGGCTCAGGACGCGGGGTCTTCAGGCCCGCACCGCATGCCGGAATGTTGCCTTCATGTAACCGCATTCGTGTGAGAATTGAAACCCGATTACAAACCCTGAGCGAGAGACATTCCATGCAAGTGAGCCGTGCCACCAAGATCGTCGCCACCCTGGGCCCCGCTTCCAGCGACCCGCAACTGCTGGAACAGATGGTGCGCGAAGGCGTCAACGTGGTGCGCCTGAATTTCAGCCACGGCAAGGCGCAGGACCACATCGACCGCGCCACCATGGTGCGCGAGGCGGCCCAGCGCGCAGGCCGCGAGGTGGCCATCATGGCCGACCTGCAGGGCCCCAAGATCCGCGTCGGCAAGTTCGCCGAAGGCAAGGTCATGCTGGAGCCCGGCGCGCGCTTCGTGCTCGACGCATCGCGCACCGAGCCCGGCGACATCAACGGCGTGGGCCTGGACTACAAGGAACTGCCGCGCGACGTGAAGCCCGGCGACGTGCTGCTGCTCAACGACGGCCTGATCGTGCTCACCGTGGACCATGTGCGCGGCGACGAGGTGCACACCACCGTCAAGCTCGGCGGCGAACTGTCCAACAACAAGGGCATCAACAAGCAGGGCGGCGGCCTGACGGCCCCGGCGCTGACGGCCAAGGACATGGAGGACATCAAGACCGCCATGAGCTTCCAGGCCGACTACGTGGCCGTGAGCTTTCCCAAGAACGCCACCGACATGGAAATGGCGCGCCAGCTGTGCAACGTGGCTGCGGCCCAGTACGGCCACAAGCCCGGCCTGATCGCCAAGATCGAGCGCGCCGAGGCCATTCCGCGCCTGGAAGAGATCCTGCATGTCTCCGACGGCATCATGGTGGCGCGCGGCGACCTGGCCGTGGAAGTGGGCAACGCGGCCGTGCCCGCGCTGCAAAAGAAGATGATCCGCATGGCGCGCGACATGGACAAGTTCGTGATCACCGCCACGCAGATGATGGAAAGCATGATCACCAACCCCGTGCCCACGCGCGCCGAGGTCAGCGACGTGGCCAACGCCGTGCTGGACGGCACAGACGCCGTCATGCTCAGCGCCGAGACCGCCGCCGGCAGGTACCCGCTGGAGACCGTGCAGGAAATGGCCAAGATCTGCGCCGCCGCGGAAGCGGCCGAAGACCCGGACAGCGATGCCGAGTTCACCGGCCGCCAGTTCTCGCGCATCGACCAGTCGATCGCCATCGGCGCGCTGTTCACGGCCCACCACCTGGGCGCCAAGGCCATCGTCGCCATGACGGACAGCGGCTCCACCGCGCTGTGGATGAGCCGCCACCGCATCCACATCCCCATCTACGCGCTCACGCCCAAGATCTCCACGCAGCGCAAGATGGCCATGTACCGCAATGTGCGCCCCCTGCTCATGGACACCAGCGCCGACCGCGACACCGCGCTGGACCAGGCCGAAGGCCATCTGCGCGCGCGCAACATCGTGCAAAGCGGCGATGTCTACGCCATCACCTGCGGCGAGCCCATGGGCCAGCCCGGTGGCACGAACATGCTGAAGATATGTCGTGTGAACTAACCCCCTGAGGCGCTTCGCGCCTTCCCCCTCTCGCTACGCGGGGGGGACGACACCCTCGCGGCGGGTCGGCCCTTGCTCGGTGTCCCTCGTTCTGGGGAGCGCCAGTTTTATGTGCGGTGCGCTATGCCTTCGCCATGGTCTATCGGGGCCTGCCTGAGTGGGTTCGTGCGTTGTAGGGCAGCAGGTTGGGCATGACGGGAAGGCGGCGCCACAGCGCAGCATGCCAGACCAGGGTGGCGCTGCAGATGCCCACGATGGCACCGCCGACCACATCGGACGGGAAGTGCACGCCCAGGTGCACGCGGCTCCAGCCCATGCCCAGGGCCAGCGACCAGGCGGACACCATGACCCAACGGCGGTGGCGCGTGCAGCCCAGGGTCAGCGCCTGGGCCAGGGCAAAGGCGCCCGTGGCGTGCATGCTCGGGAAGCTGGACCGCAGCGCGTGTTCCACCCATTGCACGCCCATGCCCAGCTGGGCAGGACGCGGCGCCGGGAAGCCCCAGCGGATCAGCCGCGCCACGGCCCAGGCGGCCAGCATGGACAGCAGGGCCAGCACCAGGGTGCGGCGCAGGGCGGGCGAGCCGCGCAGCAGCCCGGCCATCACGGGAAGGGCGCACAGCGAGGGAAGCCAGGACGAGATGGCGCGCGCCGCCTCGATCGAGATGGCGGGCGTTTGCGCGTTGGCGTTCAGCAGCGTGAACAGGGCGGGGTCCAGGGGCAGCATTGCAATGCTCGATCAGGGTGCGGAAGGCGGAAGGCTGGCGGCGGGCCACAGGGAGTCGGGCGCGCTGTCCCGGGTGCGCAGCGCACGCGTGACCGCCAGGTCGAAGAGCCAGCCCGCCGTCCAGCACAGCCAGCCGGTCCACAGCGTGTGGCTCATGAAATGGGCGCCGCGCATCTGCTGGGCCAGGCCCATCGACAGGCCTGCGGCCAGCGAGACGGCCAGCCAGATCCAGGCTGCGCGGGGTGCATGGCGGCGCAGCGCGAAATAGCCGGCCAGAAAGGCGAAGCCTGCAGAGGCATGGCCTGCGGGAAAGCAGCGGCCCGGCCCGCCGTCGGCCAGGCCCAGCGACCAGTGCGAGACATGGCGCGCCACGCCGCCGAACTCGGCCAGGTCCCAGGGGCAGCTGGTCGCGCTGGTGTACTTGAGCAGCGAGATCAGGGCCAGCGACAGCAAGATGCCCGCCACCAGCTGCACGCGCCGCCCGTGAGGCAGCAGGCGCAGCGGGCCGATGGGCCGCCAGACGCACAGCGTCAGGCCCAGCACCACCAGCCAGGCCAGGCGGCGTGCGCTTTCGTGGGCGATGTTCACGAAGAACCAGTCCGAACGCAGCGCAAAGCCATCGGCGTCGCCAAACCAGCGGGCCATGGCCAGGTCCAGGGCGCTGGCATCCCAGGCCAGGACCACGGCCAGGGCCGCCAGGGTCCACAGCAGGGTGCTTTTGAAGGAGGGGCCCTGCGCAGGGGCGGCGGAAAAATCTCGGGGTTCAGGTGTCGGCATGGCCGGCAGCATGAGAAGCGCGGCTTAAACCCGTCTTAACGCATGCCCCGGCGTGCGGCCATCGTCTGGCGCCGCAGCCGGCAGCGGCCATTGCACAATGCGCGCATGCGAATACTGGTCGTCGAAGACAATGCGGGCATTGCCGCAGGCCTGCAGGCCAATCTGCAACAGCGCCGCTATGCGGTCGACGTCTGCTCCACCGTGGCCGATGCCTGGCATGCGCTGGAGATGGAGCGCTTCGACGCCGTGCTGCTGGACCTGGGCCTGCCCGACGGCGATGGCAGCGAAATCCTGCGCCGCCTGCGGAGCCCGCGCCGCCCGGGTGGCGACAGCCACGCCCTGCCGGACCCCAACACGCCCGTGCTCATCCTCACCGCGCGCGACCAGGTGCGCGAGCGCATCGCCGGGCTGGACCTGGGTGCCGACGATTACCTGGTCAAGCCCTTCGACATCGACGAGCTGGAGGCGCGGCTGCGCGCCATGCTGCGCCGCGCAGGAGGCCAGGCGGCACCCGTGATCCGCCATGGCGAGCTGGAGGTCGACCCGGCCGCGCGCACCGTGCGCCGCGACGGAAAGCTGGTGGAAATGTCGCCGCGCGAGTTCTCCGTGCTCTGGGTGCTGCTGCAGGCGCGCGGGCGCGTGCTCTCGCGCCAGCAGATCGAGGAACATCTCTACAGCTGGGGCACGGCCGTGGAAAGCAATGCCGTCGAGGTCCATATCCACCACCTGCGCAAGAAACTGGGCAATGCCAGCATCGTCACCATGCGCGGCGTGGGCTACTTTCTTCCTGCGGAGAACCCATGAGCACCGCGCAGCAGCGCCGCCCCTCGCTGATCTGGCATCTGATGGCCTGGATGCTGGGCGCGCTGGTCGTGGTCTGGGCCAGCTTCGTGGCGCTGGGCTACCAGACCGGCGTGCACGAGGCCGACGAGCTCACCGACGGCCACCTGGCCGGCGTCGCTGCGCTGGTGCTCAACCTGGAAGTCGCAGGCGCCGTAGGCCAGGGAGCAGCCACGCCCGTGCATGAGCCCCCCGGCCTGATGGCCCACGACTACCAGCAGTCGCTGAGCGTGGCCCTGTGGGATGGCGCGGGGCGGCTGATCTCGCGCACGGGCGATGCGCCCGAGCCCGCCTTCGACACCGAGCAGGGCTTTGCCACCCTGCGCCTGGGTCCCGAGCATCGGGCCTGGCGCAGCTTCACCCAATGGAGCCGCGACCATGCACGCAAGGTCAGCGTGATGATCGAGCTGCAGGAGCGCGACGAACTGGCCGACGACATCGCGGGCCAGATGATCGAGCCGGGCCTGTGGCTTTTGCCTGTGGTCGCGCTGGCGCTGGGGCTGGCCATTCGACGCGGCATGCGGCCGCTCAACGAACTCTCGCGCGAGGTCGAGCGCCTGGACCTGGCCCAGGCCGAGCGCGTTTCGCACCGCCACGCGCTGCGGGAATTCATGCCCGTGGTGAACTCCATCAACACCTTGCTGGACCGCCAGCAGGAGGCGCTGGAGCGCGAGCGCAGCCTGGCCAACGAAGTGGCCCATGAACTGCGCACGCCGCTGGCCTCCATCGCCTTGCAGGCGCGTGCCCTGGGCGATGCGCCGGCCGGCGCCATGGATGCCCCGGCCCAGCGCGCCGCGCTGGCGCGCATAGGCCAGGACGCGCTGCACGCCGGCCATGTGCTCAGCCAACTGCTGGCACTGGCGCGCGCAGGACGCGCCATGCTGGCCGACCCGCCCGTGCCCGTGGACCTGGCCGCGCTGGCCCGTCAGGTGGTGGCCGCCCATGCGCAGGCGGCCTGGCAGCGCGGCTGCAGCCTGTCCGTGCAGGCGCCTGAGGCACTGGGCGTGATGGGCAATGCCGTGCTGCTGGAGCTGGCGCTGCGCAACCTGGTGGAAAACGCCCTCAAGCACACACCGCACGGCACGCAGATCGAGGTGCAGGCCGGGCAGGGGCCGGATGGCGAGGTCTGGCTGCAGGTCTGCGATGACGGCCGCCGTAGCGACGGCCGCCGTGACGGCGCAGAGCGCGCGGCAGCGCCCGTGGACAGCCTGCACCTGGGCCACGAGATCGTGGCGCGCGTGCTGCGCGCCCACCAGGGAAGCTTTGGCGAGGCCGCGCCGCCCGAAGGCTTCACGACCTGCTACCGCATGGGAATGCCCGGGACAGGGTTGGCGGCAGCTGGTTAAAATCGCCAGTTACCAAGCGGTTACTGCCGCGATCCCCCGGCCGCAGCCCCGCAGCGAACCCATGACGCAGCGGCGGCCGCCTTGCGGCAGGGGCATCCCCCTCTCAACAACTTGATACGGACCCTACACATGCCTCTCGTTTCGATGCGCGAACTGCTGGACCACGCTGCCGAAAACGGCTACGGTCTTCCCGCCTTCAACGTCAACAACCTGGAGCAGGTGCAAGCCGTGATGTCGGCCGCCGACGAAGTGGGCGCGCCCGTCATCCTGCAGGCCAGCGCAGGCGCCCGCAAGTACGCCGGCGAGCCCTTCATCAAGCACCTGATCCAGGCCGCCGCCGAGCAGTATCCCCACATCCCCCTGGTCATGCACCAGGACCACGGCACCTCGCCCGCCATCTGCCAGGGCGCGCTGAACCTGGGCTTCGGCTCGGTGATGATGGACGGCTCGCTGATGGAAGACGGCAAGACGCCTTCCTCCTTCGAATACAACGTGGACGTGACCCGCAAGGTCGTGGAAATGGCCCACAAGCTGGGCGCCACCGTCGAAGGTGAACTCGGCTGCCTGGGCTCGCTGGAAACCGGCATGGCCGGCGAGGAAGACGGCGTGGGTGCCGAAGGCGTGCTCGACCACTCGGCCCTGCTGACCGACCCCGAGGAAGCGGCCCAGTTCGTCAAGGCCACGCAGCTGGACGCGCTGGCCATTGCCATCGGCACCAGCCACGGCGCCTACAAGTTCACGCGCAAGCCCACGGGCGACATCCTGTCCATCCAGCGCGTCAAGGAAATCCACGCGCGCCTGCCCAACACCCACCTGGTCATGCACGGCTCCTCCTCCGTGCCCCAGGAACTGCTGGAAATCATCCGCCAGTACGGCGGCGCCATGAAGGAAACCTACGGCGTGCCCGTCGAGGAAATCCAGGAAGCCATCAAGCACGGCGTGCGCAAGATCAACATCGACACCGACATCCGCCTGGCGATGACCGGCGCCGTGCGCAAGTTCCTGGCCGAGAACCCCGAGAAGTTCGATGCCCGCGAATGGCTCAAGCCCGCCCGCGAAGCCGCCAAGCAGATCTGCAAGGCCCGCTACATCGAGTTCGGCTGCGAAGGCCAGGGTGCCAAGATCAAGGGCTACACGCTGGAGCAGATGGCCGCCAAGTACGCTGCCGGATCGCTGCAGCAGGTCGTGAACTGATCGGTTCCTTCCCCTTCAAAAAAGCCCGCCGGTCCGCCCGGCGGGCTTTTTTGTTGTCAGCGCGGCGCGGGGGCCGCAGCCTGGGACCGCTGGGGCACGGCCATGGCCATCTCGTCATCGGGCACCACGGGCTGGGGGTGGCTGGCGTTCCAGCCCGACACCAGCAGGCTGGTGCCCGACAGCACCAGCAGCAGGCAGACCATCCATTCGACCAGCCGCTTGGGCAGGGCGGGCGGATGGCGCATGTGCAGCCAGGTCACCACCGTCACCACGGGAAAGGCCAGGACTGCGGCCAGCAGCACGCTGGCGGTGATCTCGCCCTCCCAGGCCACCATCACCAGGCGCAGCAGCGCGCAGGTAAGGAACATGGCAAACAGGCACTGGCGCACCACCAGGCGGTCCAGCGGCTGGCGGTACAGGTGGTAGACCATGGGCGGGCCTGGCGTGGCAAACAGCCCGCCCAGCAGCCCCGAGGCCACACCGGCCACCCACAGCGACACCGGCCCCGACACCTGCGCGTTGACCTGCTTTTGCAGCAACAGCAACAGCGCGCAGGCCACGATGGCCAGGCCCAGCAGCATGCGCAGCCCGCTCAGCGCATTGCCGCTGAGCCACTGCAGCAGCAGCACGCCGCCGATCACGCCGATGACGCTGCTGATCAGCATGGGCTTGAGCAGGGACCACTGCGGCACCTGGCGGTGGGCGCGCAGGTAGGCCACGCCGTTGACCACGGACAGCAGGCAGGCCACGTTGGCCGCATCGCCAATGCCCATCAGGTGCGTGGCACCGGCCACGCCCACGAAGATCAGCCCGAAGGCAAAGCCCGTCAGGTTCTGGCAAAACGTGGCCAGGCCCACCAGGGCCAGGAACATCACATACTGGATCACACTCATCGAAACGCTTTCTGGCGCGCCGCTGCGCCGAACCGGCGACGCTAACACGGAGCGCCTTCGCCTGCCCGGGCGCCGAAGTCACCAGCGGGCGCCCCAGGCCAACGTGCCAGGCCGGCGTGTCAGTCCGACGTCTCAGGCGGCTGGCGTGTTGAGCCGCTGCAGCCGCTCGGGTGTGCCCACGTCGGTCCAGCGCCCGGTATACAGGCTGGCGCTCACCTGGCCGGCGGCCATCGCCCGGCGCAGCAGCGCCACCAGCGGCACGCGCCAACCGTCGGGGTTGCCGGGCGGGATGTCGCACCAGGGCGCGGCAAACAGCTCGGCGCGCAGCAGCGCAATGGTGCCGTAGGTCTGGCGCGGGCGGGCATCGCCCTCGGGCCAGTCGCAGGCCAGGCCCAGTTCGTCCACGCCGAAGTCGCCACGCCGATGGTGCTCGGGGTTGGGCACCAGCCACAGATGGGCCAGCCGTCCGCTGGCGGCAAATTCGCGGGCCGCCTCGAACGGGAAATCGAAGTCGGGCGCGTAGACATCGCCGGCCGCCAGCCAGAACACCGTGTCCAGAAGCGGCAGCGCGCGCGCAATGCCTCCTGCGGTCTCCAGCGCCTGCTCGGGCTCGGGGGAATAGGCCAGATGCAGCGGCTCGCCACCTGTGTCGGGCGCGAAGCGCGCCCCGAAGCGCGCGGGAATCTGCTCGCCCAGCCAGCCCGTGTTGACCACGGCGCGGCGCACGCCGGCCTGCGCAAGGGCCTGCAGGTGGTGCTGCAGCAGTGGCTGGCCCTGCACCTGCAGCAGCGGCTTGGGGCAGGTGTCGGTCAGCGGCCGCATGCGCTCGCCACGGCCTGCGGCCAGCAGCATGGCCGGTGGCTGCTCGGTGAGGAAAAGCGCCTTGGCGGCGGGGAACGGCTGGATGGGCGAGGCGGTCATGGAGCGCAACTGTAGACCATTGCCAGCGGCCATTGCCCCGCGCGCGGGAGCCGAAAACCCGCGTCCTTTAAAATAGCCGGCTTACTCTGATTACCCCCTCCTTCACGGAGCGCCCTGATGGCCAACACTCAACAAATGGCGAATGCGATCCGCGCACTCGCAATGGATGCCGTTCAACAAGCCAACTCCGGCCACCCCGGCGCCCCCATGGGCATGGCCGACATGGCCGTGGCACTGTGGAGCCGTCACCTCAAGCACAACCCCGTCAACCCGCAATGGGCTGACCGTGACCGCTTCATCCTGTCCAACGGCCACGGCTCCATGCTGATCTACGCGCTGCTGCACCTCACGGGCTACGCGCTGCCGATCGACGAGCTCAAGAACTTCCGCCAGCTGCACAGCAAGACGGCCGGCCACCCCGAAGTGGGCATCACCCCCGGCGTGGAAACCACCACCGGCCCGCTGGGCCAGGGCATCACCAATGCCGTGGGCTTCGCGCTGGCCGAAAAGCTGCTGGCCGCCGAGTTCAACCGCGCAGGCCACGCCATCGTCGACCACCACACCTACGTGTTCCTGGGTGACGGCTGCCTGATGGAAGGCATCAGCCACGAGGCCGCGGCCCTGGCCGGCGCCTGGAAGCTGGGCAAGCTGGTGGCGCTGTACGACGACAACGGCATCTCCATCGACGGCAAGGTCGCCCCCTGGTTCATCGACAACACGCCCGCCCGCTTCGAAGCCTATGGCTGGAACGTGGTGCGCGACGTGGACGGCCACAACGTGCAGGCCATCGATGCCGCCATCGCCGCCGCCAAGAAGAGCAGCGACAAGCCCACGCTGATCTGCTGCAAGACCAGCATCGGCAAGGGCTCGCCCAACCGCCAGGACACGGCCAAGGCCCACGGCGAGCCCCTGGGCGCCGAGGAAATCGCACTGACCCGCGCGGCCCTGGGCTGGGAGCACGGCCCCTTCGACATCCCCGCCAGCGTCTACGGCGACTGGGATGCCAAGGCCGCCGGCGCCAAGGCCGAAGCGGCCTGGAACAAGAAGTTCGCCGCCTATGCCAAGGCCTTCCCCGAACTGGCTGCCGAATTCAAGCGCCGCATGGCCGGTGACCTGCCCGCCAACTTCGGCGAGATCGCCGCGCAGATCGCCTCCGACGCGCACGACGCAGGCGCCACCGTGGCCAGCCGCAAGGCCAGCCAGCTGGCCCTGGAAGGCCTGACCGCAGCCCTGCCCGAACTGCTGGGCGGCTCGGCCGACCTGACCGGCTCCAACCTGACCAACACCAAGAGCACGCCTTCGCTGCGCGTGGACGACAAGGGTGCCGTGGTCCTGACCGAAGACGGCAAGATCGGCCGCCACATCAACTACGGTGTGCGCGAGTTCGGCATGGCCGCCATCATGAACGGCATCGCCCTGCATGGCGGCTACATCCCCTACGCAGGCACCTTCCTGACCTTCAGCGACTACAGCCGCAACGCCATCCGCATGGCCGCGCTGATGAAGCAGCGCGTGGTCCACGTCTTCACGCACGACTCCATCGGCCTGGGCGAAGACGGCCCCACCCACCAGTCCATCGAGCACGCCGCCTCTCTGCGCCTGATCCCGGGCCTGGATGTCTGGCGCCCTGCCGACACCACGGAAACCGCCGTCGCCTGGACCGTGGCCCTGAGCCAGAAGAACAAGCCCACGGCCCTGCTGCTGTCGCGCCAGAACCTGGCCTACGCAGCCAAGACCGAAGACGCGCTGGACGACATCGCCTGCGGCGCCTACGTGCTGTCCGAGCCCAAGGCCGTCGGCCTGAACAAGAAGGCCCAGGCAGTCATCATCGCCACCGGCTCCGAAGTGCAACTGGCCCTGGCAGCCCAGAAGCTGCTGGCCGAGCGCAAGGTCGCCGTGCGCGTGGTCTCCATGCCCAGCACCACCACCTTCGACAAGCAGGACGCCAAGTACAAGAGCCAGGTGCTGCCGGCCAACCTGCCGCGCATCGCCGTGGAAATGGGCGTGACCGACTTCTGGTGGAAGTACGGCTGCGCCGCTGTCGTCGGCATCGACACCTACGGCGAATCGGCCCCCGCGCCCGTGCTGTTCAAGCACTTCGGCTTCACGGCCGAGAACGTGGCCGACACCGTGCAGGCTGCGCTGCAGCGCGCCGGCAAGTAAAGCTGCGAGAAGGGGCCTGTGGCCCCTTTTTGCCGCCCGCCAGGCCCGGCCTGGCCCTCACCGTTTCAGTTTTTCCGTTTTTCGCAATCCGTCAATCCAAGAGGCAAATATGACGATCAAGATCGGTATCAACGGCTTCGGCCGCATCGGCCGCATGGTGTTCCGCGCTGCCGTGCAGAACTTCAGCGACATCGAAGTCGTGGGCATCAACGACCTGCTCGAGCCCGACTACCTGGCCTACATGCTCAAGTACGACAGCGTGCACGGCCGCTTCAAGGGTGAGGTCTCGGTGGAGGGCTCCAACCTGATCGTCAACGGCAAGACCATCCGCCTGACGCAGGAGCGCGACCCCGCCAACCTGAAGTGGAACGAAGTAGGCGCCGACATCGTGATCGAGGCCACCGGCCTGTTCCTGACCGACGAGACCGCACGCAAGCACCTGGCTGCCGGCGCCAAGAAGGTCATCATGTCCGCGCCTTCCAAGGACAGCACCCCGATGTTCGTCTTCGGCGTGAACTGCAAGACCTACGCTGGCCAGGACGTGATCTCCAACGCCTCCTGCACCACCAACTGCCTGGCTCCCGTGGCCAAGGTGCTCAACGACAAGTGGGGCATCAAGCGCGGCCTGATGACCACCGTGCACGCTGCCACCGCCACCCAAAAGACCGTGGACGGCCCCAGCAACAAGGACTGGCGCGGCGGCCGCGGCATCCTGGAAAACATCATTCCCTCCAGCACGGGCGCAGCCAAGGCCGTGGGCGTGGTGATTCCCGAGCTCAACAAGAAGCTGACCGGCATGTCCTTCCGCGTGCCCACCTCCGACGTGTCGGTGGTGGACCTGACGGTGGAGCTGAACAGCGAAGCCAGCTACGAAGAGATCTGCGCCGAAATGAAGGCCCAGTCGCAAGGCGCGCTCAAGGGCGTGCTGGGCTACACCGAAGACAAGGTCGTGGCCACGGACTTCCGCGGCGAGTCCTGCACCTCGGTGTTCGATGCCGAAGCCGGCATCGCCCTGGACAAGACCTTCGTGAAGGTCGTGTCCTGGTACGACAACGAGTGGGGCTACTCCAACAAGTGCCTGGAAATGGTGCGCGTGGTCGCCGCCAAGTAATCCTGGCGCGAACCCCTGCGGGGCCTGTCGAAGGGCCTCGCACCAGGCCGGCATCGGACGCGATGCCGGCCTTTTTCATGGAAGCTGCGACACTGGCGGCCTGTTCATCTTCCGTGATTCGACCGCCATGCAACCCGCCCTTTGCAGCGTCTGCAACAAGGACCCGACGCAGGAACCCGGCCCGCTGCACGGAGCCTGGCTGTGCTTTGCCGACCATTGCGCCGAGCAGGCCGGCATGCTGTCCCATCCGCAGGGACTGGCCTATTTCTGCTCTGTGCATCTGCCGGCGGCGAAGGCCCTCACGCATTTGCCGCAGCAGGAAGCGATGGCACGGCTTGCGCATGCCTGCGCGCGTTCGTGAGCCCGCCACTGTCCCGCACTGCAAGCGTTGCTCGACAAAGCCGGCACCGGCGGCGCGGCATCATGGCCGCATGACTACTTCATCCGCATTGCACGAGACCATTGGCTTTGACGACTTCCTCAAGGTGGAGCTGCGCGTGGGCCGCATCGTGGACGCCCAGGTGTTCAAGGAGGCGCGCCGCCCGGCCTATGTGCTGCAGGTCGATTTCGGCCCCGAACTGGGCCTGCGCAAGTCCAGCGCCCAGATCACGGCGCTGTACCGGCCCGAGGAACTGATAGGCCGCCAGGTGGTGGCCGTGCTGAACTTTCCCAGCAAGCAGATCGGTCCCATGCGCTCGGAATGCCTGGTCACGGGATTCCACAACGAGAACGGCGAGGTCGCGCTGTGCGTGCCCGACCGCGAGGTGCCGCTGGGCACCAAGCTGCTGTGACGGCCTGGGTGACTATTGGCCTGGGTGACTATTCGATGCGCACGTCGGCCGCCTTGACGATGCGCCCGGACGCTTCCCAGTCGTCCTTGAGCAGGCGCTGGAATTCGGCGGCCGGCAGGGTGGCCGCTTCCACGCCCACGCGGGCCAGGCGCTCTTGGACCACGGGCTCGGCCAGCACCTTGCGCACGGCGGCGTTGATGCGCTCCACTTCGGCGGGCGGCGTGCCGGCCGGTGCCAGCAGGCCCAGCCAGGAGTCGAAGGCATAGCCGGGCACGCCGGACTCGGCCACCGTGGGCAGGTCAGGCAGGAAGCGCGAGCGTTGCTGGCCCGAGTAGGCCAGCAGCTTCACGCGCGGATCCTTCTGGAAGGCCAGCATGCCGATGGTGGCGCCCGTGACCAGCTGCACGCGGCCGGCCAGCAGCTCGGTGGTGGCGTCGCCCGTGGATTTCATGGGGATGTGCTGCAGCTTGATGCCCGCCTGTGCGGCCAGCGAGGCCGAGGCCAGGTGCGAGGCGCTGCCATTGCCGGCCGACGCATAGTTGAGCTGGCCGGGCTGGGTCCTGGCGCGCTGCAGCAGCTCGCCCAGGGTCTGCACGCCCGAGGCGGCCGGCACGCCCACCACATAGCCCGTGCGGCCCAGGAAGGACACGCCCACGAAGTCCTTGAGCGGGTCATAAGGCAGCTTCGCGTACAGATGGCCGGCCAGGTTGTGGCTGGCCGCAGCCAGCACCAGGGTGTTGCCGTCCGGCGCGGACTTGGCCACCTGGGCCGTGCCCACGCTGCCACCCGCGCCCGCCCGGTTTTCCACCACCACGGTGGCGCCCAGGGCCTGGCCCAGTTCATTGCTGAAGGTGCGTGCCACCGTGTCCTGCGTGGCGCCTGCGCCGAAGGGCACGACGATGCGGATCACGCGTTCGGCATGCACGGCCGGTGCCAGTCCCAGGGCCAGGGCTGCTGCCAGCAGAACGCGGCGGGTGACGGGAGAAGGATGAGAGGTTTTCATGGGGAATTTTCCTGGGTGACGGCAAGCCACCGCTCCACCAGCCGCACGAAGTAGCTGGCGCCGATGGCAAGGATGTCGTCGTTGAAGTCGTAGGAGCGGTTGTGGATCAGGCAGGGGCCGTCGCCATGGCCGGGCAGTCGGTGATCGCCCTGGCCGTTGCCGATGAAGGCGTAGCAGCCGGGCCGCGCCTGCAGCATGTGGGCGAAGTCCTCGGCGGCCAGCACGCCGGGGAACTGCGTGTCCACGGCGTCGTCGCCCGCGATCTCGCGCATCACGGCGGCGGCGAAGGCGGCCTCTGCCGCGTGGTTGACCAGGGGCGGCGAGGCGCGCCGGAAATGGATCTCGGCCCTGCAGCCATGGGCCAAGGCCGTGTGCTCGGCCTGGCGGCGCAGGGCGGCTTCGAGGATGTCCAGCGCCGCCACGGAGAAGGTGCGCACCGTGCCGCCCACCCAGGCGCTGTCGGGAATCACGTTGGGCGCGTCCGAGCCCTGGATCTGCGTGACCGCCAGCAGTGCGCGTTCGCGCGAATCCACATGGCGCGCGACCAGGGTCTGCAGCTGCTGGGCCAGATCAATGGTGGCGGCCACCGGATCGGTGCCCGTGTGCGGCAGCGAGGCATGCGTGCCCTGCCCATGCAGCACGATGCGGAAGGTGTTGCTGGAGGCCATGAGCGCGCCCGGGTTGAGCGCGAAGCTGCCCACGCGGTCCAGCGCGAAGTTGTGCAGTGCGAAGACCGCATCGCAGGGGAAGCGCTCGAACAGGCCTTCGTCGATCATCCTGCGTGCGCCGGCCTTGCCCATCTCTTCGGCGGGCTGAAAGATCAGGTGCACCGTGCCCGCGAAGTCGCGCGTGCGTGCCAGATGCCAGGCCGCGGCCAGCAGCATGGTGGTGTGGCCGTCATGGCCGCAGGCATGCATGCGGCCTGCGTGCTGCGAGCGGTGGGCGAACCGGTTTTCTTCCTGCAGCGGCAGCGCATCCAGGTCGGCGCGCAGGCCGATGGTGCGCGTGCCGTGGCGTGCGTACGTATGCCTGCCGTGCACCACGCCCACCACGCCCGTGCCGGCCAGGCCGGTGTGCACCTCCACGCCCCAGGCGGCCAGGCGTTCGGCCACGATGGCCGAGGTGCGGTGTTCCTCGAAGCCCAGCTCAGGGTGGGCATGCAGGTCGCGCCGCAGGGCCACGAAGGGCGCCATGTCGGCAAAGCTTTCGATCAGGTGGGGCAAGACGGTCTCCGGCCTCAGCCGGCCCATGCCTGCTGCGGCGAATCCCGGATTCTGTAAAACCGCCAGCCCTGCGGCAACGAAGCAAAACGCATATGCATGCGCCCTGCATGCACAAGCCGAACGGGCCGATCAAGCCGTTCAGGCGGACGTCGTCACAGGGCCCTCAGGACTGCGCCATGCGCTGCGCGAGAAAGTCCAGGAAGGCCGTGATGCGCGCGGCCAGCGCCGTGTTGCGGTAGTAGACGGCGTGGATGGGCTGGCGCTGCTGCACGGTCTCGCGCGCCAGCACCTGCACCAGCTCGCCCTGGGCGCGATCGCGCACGGTCATGAAATCGGCCAGGCAGACCACGCCCTGGCCGGCCAGGGCCAGCTGGCGCATGGTCTCGCCGCTGGAGGCCGTGAGCTGGGGCGCGGCATCCCAGCGGTCGCCGCCCTCGGGCGTGCGCAGCGGCCAGTGGTTCAGGCCCGGCACCTGGCTGTTGCCGATGCGCTGGTGGCGCGCCAGCACGGCCACGCTCGCCACGGGGCCATGGGCCTGCAGGTAGGCGGGGCTGGCCAGCACGCGCAGCAGGCTGTGGCACAGCAGCCGCGCATGCAGCGTGGAGTCGCGCAGCTCGCCGATGCGGATGGCGATGTCGGTGCGCTGGGCCAGCAGGTCGATGTGCAGGTCATCGGTGTTCAGCTCCAGCGTGATCAGCGGATAGAGCGCGCGGAACTCACCCACCAGCGGCACGATGGCATGCAGCATGAAGGGCGAGGCCGCGTTGACGCGCAGCAGCCCGGCCGGCGCCTCACGGCGCGCGGCCAGTTCCTCCTCGGCCGCGTCCAGGGCCTGCAGCACCTCGCGCGTGCGGGCCAGGAAGCGCGCGCCTTCCTCGGTCAGCTCCAGGCTGCGCGTGGTGCGCCGCACCAAGGTGGTGGCCAGCTTTTTCTCCAGGCGCGACAGGCTGCGGCTGATGCCCGAGGTGGTCTGTCCCAACTGCTCGGCCGCCGCCGTGATGCTGCCGCAGTCGATCACGGCGCGAAAGGCCTGCAACTCGTCCAGGGTGGTTTTCATGGGATGCCAGCTTGGCGCAATTGTTGCTGTAGCGTCAAATATTTTCTGCTGATACCAGGCTTTATCTGCAAGCGTGAACGCGCCAGACTGCAGTCTTCGAGGCGTTGTTCCGCGCCTTGTTTGCTTTTTTGAAAGACCTGCATGACATCGACTGCCTCTCTCGCTTCCGTGGTGCCCGCCTTCGGCCTGGGCACCTTCCGCCTCAAGGATGAGGTGGTGCGCCACTCCGTGGGCCAGGCCCTGGAAGTGGGCTACCGCGCCATCGACACCGCCCAGATCTACGGCAACGAGGCCGATGTGGGGGCCGCCATCGCCGCCAGCGCCGTGCCGCGCGATCAGCTCTTCCTCACCACCAAGATCTGGACCGAGAACCTGTCCGCCGACGCGCTGATCCCCAGCCTGGAGCGCAGCCTTGAAGCCCTGCGCACCGACCATGTGGAGCTGACGCTGATCCACTGGCCTTCGCGCAGCGTGCCGCTGGAGGACAGCCTGGGCGCCCTCATGCGCGCCAGGGAGCAGGGGCTGACGCGCCACATCGGCGTGTCCAACTTCAACATCGCGCTGCTGCAGCAGTCCATCGCCGCCGTGGGCGCCACGAACATCGCCACCAACCAGATCGAGCTCAGCCCCTATCTGCAAAACCGCGCCGTCACCGACTTTGCGCGACAGCAGGGTATCCACACCACCTCGTACATGACGCTGGGCTACGGCAGGCTGCTGGCCGATCCCGTGCTGGCCGACATCGCCGCCGCCCGCGGCGCCACGCCCGCCCAGGTGGCGCTGGCCTGGGCCATGGCCATGGGCTATGCCGTCATCCCCTCGTCCACCCGGCGCGCCCACCTGCAGGCCAACCTGGACAGCTGCCAGCTGGTGCTGGGCGCCGAAGACATGCAGCGCATCGCCGCGCTGGAGCGCGGCGACCGCCAGGTCAGCCCAGACGGCCTGGCTCCGGCCTGGGATTGAACCGCGGTCGTGACGGAGGGCCTGGGCGGCCCGGCGAGCTTTGACCTGGAGCAACGCAATGCGGACCCTAGGGGTAGTACTAGGGTTATCACAGTATCGAACGACCGTGCTTTTTATGAGAATGCACGATTAGTCGAGACAACCAGGAGACAAGCAGCATGAGTGACCGCCCATGGCTGGGTGCCTATCCGGCAGGTGTGCCCGCCGACATCGATCCCTCCCAATACCCTTCGCTGGTGGCCCTGATGGAGGAGGCCTTCAGCCGCTACGCGGACCGTGTGGCCTATTCCTTCATGGGCAAGGAGCTGACCTACTCACAGGTCGATGCGCAAAGCCGCGCCTTCGCTGCCTATCTGCAGAGCCTGGGCCTGGCCCGCGGCGACCGCGTGGCGCTGATGATGCCCAACGTGCCCCAGTACCCCGTGGCCGTGGCCGCCGTGCTGCGCGCCGGTTTCGTGGTCGTCAACGTAAACCCGCTGTACACGGCGCGCGAACTGGAGCACCAGCTCAAGGACTCGGGCGCCAAGGCCATCGTCATCATCGAGAACTTCGCCCATACGCTGCAGGCCTGCAAGGCCGCCACGCCCGTGCAGCACATGGTGCTGTGCACCATGGGCGACCAGCTGGGCATGCTCAAGGGCGCCATCGTCAATTACGTGGTGCGCAAGGTCAAGAAGCTGGTGCCGCCGTTCTCGCTGCCGGGGGCCGTGCGCTTCAACGACGCGCTGGCCAAGGGCATGCGCTCGCCCTTCCAGGCGCCGCAGCTGCAGGCCTCCGACATGGCCCTGCTGCAGTACACGGGCGGCACCACGGGCGTGAGCAAGGGCGCGGTGCTGCTGCACAGCAACATCATCGCCAACGTGCTGCAGTCCGAGGCCTGGAACCAGCCCGCCATGGGCAAGGTGCCGGCCGGCGAGCAGCCCACCAGCATCTGCGCGCTGCCGCTGTACCACATCTTCGCCTTCACGGTGAACATGATGCTGTCCATGCGCACGGGCGGCAAAACCATCCTGATTCCCAATCCGCGCGACCTCAAGGCCACGCTCAAGGAACTGTCCACGCAGCGCTTTCACAGCTTCCCGGCCGTGAGCACGCTGTTCAACGGCCTGGCCAACCACCCGGACTTCAACACCGTGGACTGGTCGCACCTGAAGGTCTCGGTCGGCGGCGGCATGGCGGTGCAAAGCGCCGTGGCCCAGCTGTGGCTGCAAAAGACCGGCTGTCCCATCTGCGAGGGCTACGGCCTGTCGGAGACCAGTCCCTCGGTCAGCTGCAACCCCGTCACCTCCACCGAGTTCTCGGGCACCATCGGCGTGCCCCTGCCCAGCACCTGGATGAAGCTCGTCGATGACGAAGGAAACGACGTGACCACCATCGGCGAGCGCGGCGAGGTCGCCATCAAGGGACCGCAGGTCATGGCCGCCTACTGGCAGCGCCCCGACGAAACCGCCAAGGTCTTCACCGCCGACGGCTACTTTCGCACCGGCGACATCGGCACCATGGACGAGCGCGGCTACTTCAAGATCGTGGACCGCAAGAAGGACATGGTCCTGGTCAGCGGCTTCAACGTCTATCCCAATGAAGTGGAAGACGTGGTCTCCAACTGCCCCGGCGTGCTCGAATGCGCCGTGGTCGGCGTGCCCGACGAGAAGACCGGCGAGGCCGTCAAGCTGGTCATCGTGCGCAGGGACGACAGCCTCACCGAACAGGCCGTGCGCGACTTCTGCCACGACAACCTCACGGGCTACAAGCGGCCGCGCGTGATCGAGTTCCGCACCGAACTGCCCAAGACCCCGGTCGGCAAGATCCTGCGCCGGGAGCTGCGCGACAGCAAGTAGCGCGGGCGGCTTGCCGTGTTTGCAAAGAGGCGCTGCGGCGCCTCTTTTCATTGGAAAGGAGCACGTCTTCAGAACACGCCCGGACCCGCCATGACCAACGCCGCCAGCGCCGCCAGCGCCACGGCCGCCGCATTGAGGCAGGCCAGCGCAAAGCCGAAGCGCACCAGCTCGCCTTCTTCCTGCGCGGTGGTCCGTGCCAGGCCCAGCACCAGCATGACGATGGACAGCGAGCCCAGGGCCGCATGCCCGGCGGCGCTGTTGTGCACGGCGGCCAGCAGCAGGCGCGAGGACTCGGGCAGCAGGGCGATGGCGGGCATGAAGATCGCGTTGCCGCCCACGTTGGAGCCCGTCATGTAGCCGGCCAGCGCACCGAAGGCGGCCACGATGGGCGCCAGGGCCGCAGGCGCCAGCTCGGCCAGCATCTGCGCCAGGCCGGACAGGAAACCGGCCTTGACCATCATCTGGGACATCGCCAGGAAGAAGAAGATGGTCAGCAGCGGGCGCTTGGCGCGGGCGGCCAGTGCACCAGCCAGGGCAACGCCACGGCCGGCCCCGCGCGCCAGCAGCAGGGCCAGCACCAGGGTCAGCGCCACGCCCGGGGAGGCCAGAGGCTTCCAGGCCACCTGAGCGCCCTGCACGATCCAGCGCTGGTCCCACTGCGTGGCCAGGGCCAGCAGCTTGAGCAGCACGATGGCAAGGGCGAGCGCCAGATACGGCCAGGCCTGGCGCGGCCAGCCGGGTGCCGCCTGGGCCGTGCCGCGCAGCAGCAGCGCGCGCACCAGCATGCCCAGCGCCACCGCAAAGCCCGCGCCCACGCCCGCCACCTCGGGGCCCAGCCAGCGGCTGATGCCATGCAGCACGCCCACGAACAGCAGGCCAAAGCCGCCCAGCAGCAGCCAGGCCCGCGCACCGCGCTCGCCTGCCAGGTGCAGGGACAGGGCGCCCAGCACCAGGAACACCGGCGCGCTGGTCAGCGAGGACACAGCGGCCAGCGCGGCCGCATCCACATGGGCCAGCGAGGCTCCGATCACCGTGGCCAGGCCCAGCGTGCCCCAGGGCATGATGGCCATGCCCGCCAGCGCCATGCGCAGTGCGGCGCGCCGCTCGAACAGGCTCAGCAGCAGCGGCACGGTGGCGATCAGCGACACGCCAAAGCCCGTCATCGCCTCCAGCAGCGGCGCCAGGCCCAGCACGATGAACACCACCTGATCGGCCGGCCCCAGGCCCAGCGAGCGCACCCACTGGCTCAGCGCCTGGTTCACGCCCATGCGTTCGATGAGGATCACAAAGCCCAGGCCCGGCACGATCACGAAGGCCGTGCTCAGGAACAGCACGCCCGTGTCGCGCGCTGCGGCCAGGGCGGCGCCGGAAGCGGCGGTGCCCTTCGCCATCCAGGCATCGACCAGCCACAGCAGGGCGACCAGCGCCGCCCCGGCCATGGCCGCCTGCACAGGCGGGCGGCGCAAAACCATGAGCATGGACATCACAAGAAACACGGGAGACAGGTGGAGCAGGGTGGCCATGGGATGGGCTTTCTCGGCAGGCAGGTCCGCATGCGTTGGATGCGGAAAACGACGAAATACTATTTCGCGGCACCTGTTTTTTGGTCTCTGAATTGAGGGTGTTTGCGAGAAAATTTCTCACCCTCCAAAAGTCCTCGCTTCCCATGACCAAGCACACCGCCCACCCTGCACACCTGGCCGATCTGGACGGCTTCGACCGCGCCATCCTGGCCATCGTCCAGCGCGACAGCACGGTGCCGCTGCGCCTGCTGGCCGAGCAGGTCAACCTGTCCACGGCCGCCGTGCAGCGCCGCCTCAAGCGCATGCAGGCCGAAGGCGTGATCACCGGCCAGGCCGCCACCGTGGACCCCACGCGCGTGGGCCGGCCCATCACCATCATCGTGGAGGTCATGACCGAGCGCACCAGCATCGATGCGCTCAACGCCATGAAATCGCACTTCGCCGTGCCCGAGGTCCAGCAGTGCTACTACGTCACGGGCGAGGTGGACTTCGTGCTCGTGCTCACCGTGGCCACCATGCAGGAGTACGAGGCGCTGGCGCGGCGCCTGTTCGCCGAGAACCCCAACGTCAAATGGTTCAAGACCATCGTGGCGCTGGACCGCGTGAAGGTCGGGCTGGAAATTCCCTGCGAGTGAAGGCCCTTTGGCGCAATCTTGACAGCCGCTAAACGGCCGCCTACATTGAATGGAATGATCGTTCCAATTCAATGAGCCACCATGCGCACCAAGGACTTCGACCCCGATGACATCGCAGACGCCGCCATGCAGGTGTTCTGGCAGCGCGGCTACGCGGCCACCTCGGTGCAGGACCTGGTGGACGGCACGGGCCTGTCGCGCAGCAGCCTGTACGGCACCTTCGAGAACAAGCAGGGGCTGTTCCAGCATGCGCTGCGCCGCTATGAGGCCGTGACCACCTCCAACGTGGAACTGCTGTCCGGCCCGGGACGCGCCCGGGACCTGGTGCGGCAGCTGCTGCTGCGCATCGTGCAGGACGAATTGAGCGATGCCGGGCGCCGGGGCTGCCTGGTCGCCAATGCCGCGCTGGAGCTGGCCGGCCATGACGAGGCCGTGGCCGAGAGGGTGGCCGGCAACTTCCAGCGCCTGCAAAAGGCGCTGGAAAAGCTCATCCTGCGCGGCCAGCAGGAAGGCGATATCACCGACAGCAAAAAGCCGCGCGCCCTGGCGCGCTTCGTCCTGAACACCGTGCAGGGCCTGCGCGTGCTGGGCAAGGGCAGCAGCGCGCCGCAGCGCCGCCAGTGCCTGATGGATGTGGTCGACGTGGTCGACATGGCGCTGCAGGCGCAATAGCCGGCCACCCGCCACCCGCCGCGCGCATGTCGTGCCGTTGCGGGTTTTTATTTTCCTTGAATTGGAATGATCGTTCCAGTAATCCGGATTTCAGTTTTCCTTGTCTGTTTCACTCTCTCATCACCCTGGAGTTCCCATGCATTCAAACCTTCAAACCACCATTGCGGTGCTCGGCACGGGCCTGATCGGTGCGCCCGTCGCGCGCAACCTGCAACGCAAGGGCTTCACCGTCCGGGCCTGGAACCGGACGGCCGCCAAGGCCCAGGCCCTTGCGGCCGACGGCGTTCAGGCCTGTGGCGACGCGGCCGACGCCGTGCGTGGCGCCCGCATCGTCGTCACTGTGCTCAAGGACGGGCCGGCCGTGCTGCAGGCCATGCAGGCCGCAGCGCCCGCATTGCAGCCGGGCACACTGTGGCTGCAACTGAGCACGGTGGGTGTGGACGCCATCGCGCCGCTGGCGCAATTCGCCGATCGGCATGGCCTGGTGTTCTACGACTGCCCCGTGCAGGGCACGCGCCAGCCGGCCGAGCAGGGCCAGCTGGTCATCCTGGCCGCAGGCCCGCTGGCGCAGCGCGGCCAGGTGCAGCCAGTGTTCGATGCCATCGGCAAACGCAGCCTGTGGATTGCGCAGCAGGCAGGCGCCGCCAGCCGGCTCAAGCTGGCGCTCAACCACTGGGCCTTCGCACTCACGCATGGCCTGGCCGAAAGCCTGGCGCTGGCCAAGGGGCTGGACATAGAACCGTCCCTGGTGGTCGATGCCGTCACGGGCGGGCCCATGGACAGCGGCTTCTTCCAGGCCAAGGCCGCTGCCATGCTGTCAGGCCGCTACGACGCCAGCTTCACCGTGGCCAATGCCGTCAAGGACGCGCAGCTGGTAGCCGATGCCGCCGCTGGCGCAGGCCTGCTGCTGGATGGCGCCCAGGCCGGGCTGCGCCGCTTCGAACGCGCGCTGGCCGCCGGGCATGGCGACAAGGACATGGCGGCATCCCACCTGGCATCCCATCCAGCCTCCCATGCCTGAGATGCGCAGCGAGGACAAGGCAATGAATTCGCCCATGGACACCTCCTTCGACACAGGCCTGCCGCTGGGCAGGCTGCTGGCCCTGGCGATGGCAGGCTTTCTGGCCATCATGACCGAGGCCCTGCCGGCCGGCCTGCTGCCCCAGATCGGCACGGGACTGGCAGTGTCCGAAGCCATGGCCGGCCAGATGGTCACGTTGTACGCGCTGGGTTCGGTACTGGCCGCCATTCCCGTCGTGGCCGCCACGCGCGGGCTCAGGCGCCGGCCGCTGTTCATGGCGGCGGTGGGCGGGCTGCTGCTGTTCAACAGCCTCACCGCGCTGTCCGGCCACTACGGCCTGACCCTGGTCGCCCGCTTTGCCGCAGGCATGGCTGCCGGCGTGATCTGGGGGCTGGTGGCCGGCTATGCGCGGCGCATGGTGCCGCCGCATCTGCAGGGGCGCGCATTGGCCGTGGCGGGCGTGGGCCAGCCGTTGGCCCTGGCGGCCGGCGTGCCGCTGGGCGCCTGGCTGGGCAGCCTGTTCGACTGGCGTGGCGTGTTCTGGGCGCTGTCGGCGCTATGCCTGCTGCTGCTGGCCTGGGTGCGGCTGGGTGTGCCGGATTACGCCGGGCAGACGGCGCACCAACGCCAGCCCGTGGCGCGCATCCTGCTCGTGCCCGGCGTGCGCCCCGTGCTGCTGGCGCTGTTCGGCTGGATGCTGGCCCACAACATGCTCTACACCTTCATCGCGCCCTTCCTGGCTTCGGCGGGTCTGGGGCAAAGGGTGGATGGGGTGCTGCTGCTGTTCGGCCTTGCGGCCATTGCCGGCATCTGGCTCACGGGCCTGCTGGTGGACCGCTGGCTGCGCGCGCTCACCGTGCTGAGCCTGGCCTTGTTCGCCGTGTCTGCGCTGGTGCTGGGCCTGGCCGGGCAGTCGGCCGTGGCCGTTCTGATCGGGGTTGCGGCCTGGGGCCTGAGCTTTGGCGGCGCACACACGCTGCTGCAGACCGCGCTGGCCGATGCGGCGGGCGAGGGCGCCGACTTGGCCCAGTCCATGCTGGTGACGGTCTTCAACCTGGCCGTGGCGAGCGGCGGCGTGGCGGGTGGACTGCTGCTGGGCTGGCTGGGTGCCCGCGCCTTGCCCTGGGCGCTGGCGGTGTTGGCGCTGGCCTGCCTGTCCGTGGTCTGGCCGGCCAGCCATGCGGGCTTTCGGCCTGGGCGGCGCAGCATGGCTGCCTGAGGCACGGCCATCGCTGTTGCACCCGCATCGCTGTTCCCTAACAGACGGGGCAGCAAAGGGGCCACATGCCGCTGCGCATGTGGCCCTTGTTGCGTGCGATCAATCTTCCTATAATTGTTTTACCCCATGAACTGTGATTCATGGATAAAACAAATGGCGCCTTCCCCGCCATGATCCACCGACGTTGATGGAGAGACACATGTCCGAATCCGCTCAGAACACGCCCCGCACCTGGGACCAGCCCGAAGGCTCCAGCTTCGAACAATGGATGGAATCGCGCGTGGCGCGGTTTTCCACGCGCAAGTACGACTTCGACGCGCTGAAGTTCCAGGCCGACTTCGATCCCAAGTACCGCCGTGGCCAGATGCGCTACATCGGCACGGGCGGCACGGGCGTGGCTGCGGACAGCAACACCATCCCGGCCGAGCACTTCACCTTCTCCACCATGGTCATCCCGGCCGGCAATGAAGGCCCCTCGCACCTGCACACCGATGTGGAGGAAGTCTTCTTCCTGATCCGCGGCAAGCTCAAGCTCGTGCTGGAGAAGGACGGCCAGCGCTTCGAGACCATCCTGACCGACCGCGACGTGGTCTCCGTGCCGCCCGGCGTGTACCGCGAGGAAATCAACATCGGCGACGAAGACGCGCTGATGTGCGTGATGCTGGGCGCCAAGAAGCCCATCACGCCCACATACCCGCCCGAGCACCCTCTGGCAAAAATCAAACGTTGAGTAGCGGGCCCGCCATGACCGCGCAGACGCTGCAACGCATGGAGCAGCGCCTTCAGGCGCAGTTCCCCGAACATCTCATCGCCCTGCCCGGTGGCGCCCAGGTCGCCTGGCGCGAGGCCGGCGACACGGCCTCGGACTTTGCCGTGGTGATGCTGCACGGCATCAGCTCGGGCGCCGCGTCCTGGATGGACGTGGCCCTGGCGCTGGCGCCGCGCACGCGTGTGCTGGCCTGGGACGCGCCCGGCTATGGCCGCTCCACGCCGCTGACACCCGCCGCGCCCACGGGCGCCGACTACGCCCGCGTGCTGGAGCAGTCGCTGCAGGCGCTGGGCGTGCGCCGCTGCCTGCTGGTGGGCCACTCGCTGGGTGCGCTCATGGGCACGCCCTGGGCGGTGCAGGCCGGTGCCGGGCGCGTGCAGCAACTGGTGCTGATCAGCCCCGCTGGCGGCTATGGCGCACCCGGCATGGGCGAGCAGCAGGCCAAGGTACGCCAGGGCCGTCTTGCGGCCCTGCAGGAAAAAGGCATCGAAGGCCTGGCTGCCGCCATCGACCAGCGCCTGGTCTCGCCCGCCGCGCCCGAGCCCGTGCGCCAATGGGTGCGCTGGAACACGGCGCGCCTGCATGCCGCAGGCTACGCCCAGGCCGTGGAGCTGCTGTGCGGCAGCGACCTGGGGCAGGCGGCGGGGCGCCTTGCTATGCCGGTCGAGGTCTGGGTGGGAGAGCACGACGTGGTCACGCCGCCGGCTGCCTGCGCGGCCTGGGCCGCAAGACTGGGGGCGCGGTACGTTACGCTTGCGGCAGCCGGCCATGCCTCTGTCGTCGAACAACCTGCGGATGTCGCACAGAGGCTGGCCACCCTGCTGACCTGATGGCCTACCTGCCCGAATTGCGATGAGCGATACCTCCGAAACCCTCTCCACCGACAACGACCGCTACACCGTTCCCGCGCTGGAGCGCGGCCTGCGCCTGCTGGCCTGCTTCACGCCTTCGCAGCCCGTGTGGAGCGCGCCCGACCTGGCGCGCACCCTGGCGCTGCCGCGTTCCACGGTGTTCCGGATGCTGACGACGCTGGAGAACATGGGGTATCTGCAACGCTCGGGCACCGAATACCGGCTGGGCCTGGCCGTGCTGCGCCTGGGCTACGACTACCTGTCCACCCAGCCGCTGGCCCAGCTGGCCGAGCCCGTGCTGCAGTCGCTGTGCGACCGGCTGGGCTTCACCACCAACCTGGCGCTGCTGGACGGCACCTCCGTGGTCTACGTGGCGCGCATCGCGCCGGCCGGCGCCTTCCAGGGCGCCGTGCGCGTGGGCTCGCGGCTGCCGGCCCATGCCACCGTGCTGGGCCGGGCACTGCTGCAGGACATGGACGCGGACCAGCTGCGCGCCCTGTTCGGCGGCAGCGAACTGCCCCAGTTCTCGGAAAGCACGCCGCGCAGCGTGGAACAGTTGCTGCAGTTGCTGCAGCAGGACCATGAACGCGGCTACGCCATGGGCGAGGGCTTCTACGAGCCCGGCGTCTCCAGCATCGCCGCGCCCGTGCGCGATGCGCAGGGGCGCATCGTGGCGGGCCTGGGCATGGCCGTGGCCTTCACCGAAATCGCTCCCGGCCGCATGGCCGACTGGGTGGAGCAGGTACGTGCCGCCGCCGATGAGCTGGCCGGCCACCTGCGCACCCAGCATCCCGGTTTTCTGCGCTGAACGGATGGTGGGCACACCGGCCGCCAGCGCATTCCTTCCCAGAAAGATATGACGATGAAGATTGCTGTGATTGGCTGCGGTGCGATTGGCGCCAGCGTGCTCGAACTGCTCAAGGGACATGCCGCCGTGCAGGTGGGCTGGGTGCTTGTGCCGGAAGTGACCGACGCCGTGCGCGCCACCCTGGTCCTGCATGCGCCCCAGGCGCGTGCCGTGCCTTCGCTGGCGGCCGAAGACCGGCCCGACCTCATCGTGGAGTGCGCGGGCCATGCCGCCATCGAGGAACATGTGCTGCCCGCCCTGCGGCGCGGCATTCCTGCCGTCGTGGCCTCCATCGGCGCACTCAGCGCCCCGGGCATGGCCGAGGCCGTGCAGGCGGCGGCCGAGGCCGGAGGCACCCAGGTGCAATTGCTGTCGGGTGCCATCGGCGGCGTGGATGCGCTGGCCGCTGCGCGCATCGGCGGCCTGGATGAAGTGGTCTACACCGGCCGCAAGCCGCCCCTGGCCTGGACCGGCACGCCCGCAGAACAGCGCTGCGACCTTGCCAGCCTCAAGGAAGCCTTCTGCATCTTCGAAGGCAGCGCGCGCGAGGCCGCCCAGCTCTACCCCAAGAACGCCAACGTGGCCGCCACCCTGTCGCTGGCCGGCATGGGCCTGGACCGCACCACGGTGCGCCTGTACGCCGACCCGGGCGTGGACGAGAACGTGCACCATGTGGCCGCACGCGGCGCCTTCGGATCCATGGAATTGACCATGCGCGGCAAGCCGCTGGCGGCCAACCCCAAGACCTCGGCCCTCACCGTCTACAGCGTGGTGCGCGCCGTGCTCAACCAGGCCACGGCCATCGCCATCTGAGCCGCGCCGGGCACAGGCTCGCGGCACAATGGGCGCTTTCGCCCCGCAGGCGGCCCCCGGGCCGCCTTTGCTTTTTCCCTGTGCCGTTGAAAGAGAAGCCACCATGACCATCGCCATCCTCAGTGCCCTGCCGCAGGAACAGGAAGGCCTGGTCCATGCCCTGTCCGACGCCCAGGGCACGGCCCACGCCGGCCGCATGTTCTGGCGCGGGCGGCTGCATGGGCACGACGTGGTCTGCGCGCTGTCGGGCATAGGCAAGGTGGCGGCCGCCACCACGGCCACGGCACTGATCGAGCGCTTCGGCGTGCGCCGCATCGCCTTCACCGGCGTCGCCGGCGGCCTGGGCGAAGGCGTGCGCGTGGGCGATGTCGTCGTGGCCGACGAATACCTGCAGCACGACCTGGACGCCTCGCCCATCTTCCCGCGCTGGGAAATGCCCGGCTACGGACGCACGCGCCTGCCCTGCGACCCTGAAATGACCGCCGCGCTGCTGGCCGCCGCCCAGGCCTGCGTGGCCGAGGCGGGCGAAGACCTGCGCGCCGCCCACGCCACCACGGCGCCGCGCGCGCACCAGGGGCTGATTGCCAGCGGTGACCAGTTCGTGGGCACGGCGGGCGCTTCTTGCGCCTTGGCGCAGGGCCTGCGTGCTGCAGGGCATGAGGTGCTGGCGGTGGAGATGGAAGGCGCTGCGGTGGCGCAGGCCTGCCTGGACTATGGCGTGCCGTTTGCGGCCATGCGGACTGTTTCCGATCGGGCGGATGACAGTGCGCATGTGGACTTTGCGGAGTTTGTGAGGGTGGTGGCGAGTCGGTATGCGTTGCGGGTGGTGGATGGGTTTTTGCGGCGGCTGTCGGCGCAGCGCTGAGCGGTCGTGCTTTTATGCCGCTGATGCCTGGAGAACCGTCGCATCGTCCAGTTCAAAGTGCAAAGCCGTGCCAAGCGCCACGCTGGCGCGGGCCAACGTGGCCAGGGTGACGCCGGTGTCGTTTTCGTCCAGCAGGCGGTTCACCACCATGCGGCTGGTGCGCATGCGTGTCGCCATCTCGGTCTTGCTGACTTTCTGGGCTTTCATCGCCTGTGCGAATTGCGAGGAAATCACCCGCTTCACTGCGATAGCTGTGGCCTCCTCAAGCAGGCCTTCTTCTTCGAGGAAGTCATCGAAATTGCTGCCTAGATGTTTGTTCATGGGGTATTCCTCAGCTTCTTGAGCCGGTTTCTGGCAGTTGTCAGATCCGGCGCGGGGGTCTTGGCCGACTTCTTGATGAAGCCATGCAGCAGAACCATTTTTCCATTCTGGGCCGTGAATAGGACACGTGCGATGCCATCGGCAATGCTGCACCGCACCTCCCACAGTCCTGGCTCCATCTTGCGTACTACCGGCATGCCCAGAGGCCAGTTGTATTGGACGGTCTTGATATCGGCGCCGATGGCTTTGCGGTCTTCCACCGTAAGTTCACGAAGCCAGTCACGCACAGGCTCCTTGCCGGCATCGGATCGGTAGAAGACAACGGAAAGAATGGGCTCTTCCATCGGAAAAGTGTATCTAAAAAAGTACTATTTTGCTGCGTGTCGTTACTGATGACCGTGTAGCCCGTGTGTCATCGGAGGCCAAAGCCTTGACGCTGGACGCGAGGGGAATTCCTGCCACTGCGATTGCTTGGTTTCGATGCCTGGTTCCTGGCCTGGCAGCCGATGGCCCATCTTGATGCGCCAATAAAGGTCAGGTCAAAGACGGCAACCCGAATGCCCGCGACCCCTTCGCTGCGCTCGGCCGGATGTGGCCGCCCTCGCGGCTATGGGCTTTGAGTGGGGTCGCAACCTACGCTTCTGGCTTCGCCTTGCACATAGTCGGCCAGTGACTCAGCGCCATCGCGGATGGCGCGCAGTGCGTGAGCCATGGCTTGCGGACGTCGCAAGTCTTCTGGGGCATGGAGGCTGGCCAATGCAAGTTGGGCCAGGGCCCGTATTTCGTTGCAGCCTTCCTGTACCCATCCATTGGTTTCGGTGATGGTGCGAGCCAGTTGCTCGAAGCTGGCGCGTGTGGGAAGAGCGGTGCGCTGATCGTTCATGTTTTCGTACTCCTGTGCGAGACGGAAACACCCGACCTGCGTTTTCAAGCGCAGAAAGGGTGGATGGGATGTTGAAAACACGCACACAGACGTGCGGGCAGCCTTGCGGGTAGCCCCATCCCATCCAAAACCGTGTGGACGTGCGGGTGCGATGCCCACTGTCCAAGTGTTCAGACGTGACGAGGCCTCACTTTCGGGGAGGCTCTGCCGCTGTGTGTTGATGGTGTTTTCAAGCACCAGCCCCGGAACAGGGGGCCACCGAAATCATAGAGGCATTCCACAACCCCGCCTCAAACCCCAGGCCGAGCGAAGCGACGGCCCGCACCCCACTCCCCGTATGAACGCGCCCGCAGGGCGGGCATGTCCTCGCAAGCCATAAAAACGCCCCCATCCAAAACACACCCAGACACACCTCTGTCATCCATTTCCCACACGTCTCCGTGTTTTCCCCAATCCCACCCCGAACCATCAGTCCTAAACTCACGCTTGTTTCAAGAAAAAAGTGTCATTTCAAATTTGAAACAGACACAAACCCCCTTCGATTGAGGTACGCCATGAACACCACGCCCTCCACAGGCCAGCTTGCCGGCCGCCGCATCCTCGTCACAGGCTCGGCGCGCGGCCTGGGCTTTGCGTTCGCCAAGGCCTTTTGCGAGCAGGGCGCGCGTGTCGCCATGGCCGATCTGCGCGAGGAGCTGCTGGCCGAGTCCGTGGCCCGGCTGCGTGCGCAGGGCTTCGAGGCCCATGGCTTCGGGCTGGATGCCGGCAATCCGGAGTCGATAGAGCGCTGCGCGCAGCAGGCCGTGCAGGCGCTGGGCGGGCTGGACGGCCTGGTGAACAACGCGGCCGTGACCGATTCGGGCGGCAAGGGCATGGACGACATCGATCTGGACAAGTGGGACCAGGTGATGAACGTGAACGTGCGCGGCGTGTGGCTGATGACGCGGGCCTGCCGCGCCGCGCTGCGCGACAGCGGCCGGGGTGCCATCGTGAACCTGGCGTCCGACACCGCGATGTGGGGCGCCCCCAACCTGATGGCCTATGTGGCCAGCAAGGGCGCTGTGATGGCCATGACGCGTTCCATGGCGCGCGAGCTGGGCGCCGACGGCATCACCATCAACGCCGTGGCGCCGGGCCTGGTGCTGGTGGAGGCCACGGAATACGTGCCCGAGCACCGCCACCGCCTGTACATCGACCAGCGCGCGCTGCAGCGCGAGCAGCGGCCCGAGGATGTGTCGGGCGCCGTGGCCTATGCGCTGTCCGATGGCGCGCGCTTCGTGACGGGGCAGGTGCTGCCCGTCAACGGCGGCTTCGTCATGAATTGAAGGGGTTTCGCCATGACCGACACCCCCTCTTCCGGGAATGCCGAGAGCGCCGAAAGCGCGGACAACGGCACCGACAAGTACATGGTGCCCGCGCTGGAGCGCGGCCTGCGCCTGCTGCAGGAGTTCGGGCGCGGCAATGCCACGCTGGGCGCGCCCGAGCTGGCCCGCCGCCTGCAGCTGCCGCGCGCCACGGTGTTCCGCATGCTCAACACGCTGGAGGCCATGGGCTTTCTGCAGCGTGCCAAGGGCAGCAATGACTACCGGCTGGGCCTGTCCGTGCTGCGCCTGGGCTTCGAGTTCCTGTCGTCCATGGACCTGACCGAGCTGGGCCAGCCCGTGATCGCACGGCTGTGCGGCGAGATCCGCTATCCCTGCAACATCGTGGTGCGTGATGGCCGCTCCATCGTCTATGTGGCCAAGGTCACGCCACCCACGCCGCTGACCAGTTCGGTGCGTGTGGGCACGCGCCTGCCCGCCCATGCCACGGCCCTGGGCCGCGTGCTGCTGGCCGACCTGTCCCTGCCCGAGCTGCGCGCGCTCTATCCCGAGGAGCACCTGGAAGCGCACACGCCCAAGACGCCGCGCACGGTGCTGGACCTGTTCAACCTGGTCGAGGCCGACCGCGAGCGCGGCCATGTGTTCAGCGAAGGCTTCTACGAAAGCTCCATCTGCACCATCGCCGCCCCCGTGCGCGACCACAGCGGCCGCGTGGTGGCGGCGCTGGGCACGACGGTCCCCGCGCCCCATGTGGAGGAGGGCCGTGCCGAGACCCTGATCGCCGGCGTCTGCGACGCGGCGGCCGAGCTGTCCGAGCTGCTGAACTACCGCCCGCAAACGCAGACGGCACAGCTGCTTTCCCTCAATTCCCGGCGCGCAGGAGGCGGCCATGTTTGATTCCCAACTCAAGGACACCACGGCCGTCGTCACCGGCGGCTCTTCGGGCATTGGCCTGGCCACGGTCGATCTGCTGCTGTCGCAGGGCGCGCGTGTCGCCCTGTGCGGGCGCAGCGCCGAACGCCTGGAGCAGGCCGTGCAGCAACTGCGCGGACGCCATCCCGAGGCCCGCCTGTTCGCCCAGGCCTGCGACGTGCTCGACGCCGCCCAGGTGCAGCAGTTCGCGCGCGACAGCGAGGCTGCGCTGGGTCCGGCCTCCATCCTCGTGAACAACGCGGGCCAGGGCCGGGTCTCGACGTTTGCCAGCACCGACGATGCGGCCTGGACCGAGGAGCTGCACCTGAAGTTCTTCTCGGTGCTGCATCCCACGCGCGCCTTTTTGCCGCAGCTCGAGCGCACGGCTGAGCCGGCCATCGTCTGCGTCAATTCGCTGCTGGCCTCGCAGCCCGAGCCGCACATGGTGGCCACCTCGGCCGCGCGCGCCGGCCTCAAGAACCTGGTGCGCTCCATGGCCACCGAGTTCGCGCCCAAGGGCGTGCGCGTCAACGGCATCCTGGTCGGCCTGATCGAGTCCGGCCAGTGGCGCCGCCGCTTCGAGGCGCGCGAGGACCGCAGCCAGGACTGGAACGCCTGGAGCGCCGACCTCGCCCGCAAGAAGTCCATTCCGCTGGGCCGCCTGGGCTCGCCCGACGAGGCCGCGCGCGCCATCTTCTATCTCGCCACGCCCCTGTCCTCCTACACGACCGGCAGCCACATCGACGTCTCCGGTGGTCTTGCACGGCAAGCGTAGTGCTTCAGCCCCTTCACCCGATTCAAAGCAGAACATGACTTCTTCCGCATCCAAAATCACCGTCGGCGCCGTTGTGGCCCAGTTCCTCGAACACTGCGGCGTGCAGGCCGCGTTCGGGGTGATCTCCATCCACAACATGCCCATCCTGGACGCGATGCATGCGCGCGGCAGGGTCCGCTTCGTGATGGCGCGCGGCGAGGCCGGCGCCGGCAACATGGCCGATGCCTGCGCGCGTTCCACCTCCAGCCTGGGCGTGTGCATCACCAGCACCGGCCCGGCCGCAGGCAACATCGCCGGCAGCCTGGTGGAGGCCTATACGGCCGGCACGCCGCTGCTGCACATCACGGGCCAGATCGAGACGCAGTACCTGGACCAGAAGCTGTCGTACATCCACGAGGCGCCCGACCAGCTGACCATGCTGGGCGCCGTGTCCAAGGCGGCGTTCCGCGTGCGCAGCGCCGAGACCTGCCTGTCCACCCTGAAGGCCGCCGTGCAGGCCGCCATGACCGCGCCGACCGGTCCGGTGAGCGTTGAGATTCCCATCGACATCCAGCAGACCGTGATCGACATGCCGGCCGACCTGTCGCCGCTGCCGGTGGCCGTGCTGGCCCCCAGCGAGGCATCGCTGGATGCGCTGGCCGACACGCTGGCCAAGGCACGCCGCCCGCTGCTGTGGCTGGGTGGCGGCGCACGCCACGCAGTCGCTGCCGTGCAGCGCCTGAAGGCGCTGGGCTTCGGCATCGTCAGCACGGGCCAGGGCCGCGGCATCGTGGCCGAGGACGATCCGGCCTCGCTGGGCGCCTACAACATCCAAAAGCCCGTGGAGGCCTTCTACCAGCGCTGCGACGCCATGCTGGCCGTGGGCACGCGCCTGCGCAGCAACGAGACGCTGAAGTACGAATTGAAGCTGCCGCGCCCGCTGCTGCGCATCGATGTGGACGCCGCCCAGCAGGGCCGCTGCTATGCCGATGACGGCTTTGTCTGTGGCGACTCGGCCCTGGCGCTGACGGGCCTGGCCGACCGGCTGGAGGCGCGCGGCTACAAGGCCGACCCCGAGCTGCTGGCCGACCTGCGCCAGGTGCACGACGAGGCCGTGGCCACCATGCGCGACGGCCTGGGCCCGTACAGCGTGCTGGTGCAGGAGCTGCAAAAGGCCGTGGGCCGCAACTTCAACTGGGTGCGCGACGTGACCGTCTCCAACAGCACCTGGGGCAACCGCGAGCTGCGCTTTTTCGAGCCCAACGCGGGTGTGCACGCCACGGGCGGCGGCATCGGCATGGGCATGCCCATGGCCATCGGCGCGGCCGTGGGCGCGGCGGTCAGCGGCTCGGGCCGCAAGACGCTGGGCCTGGCGGGCGATGGCGGCTTCATCCTGAACCTGGGCGAGCTGGCCACGCTGGTACAGGAAGAGTGCGACACCCTGATCGTGCTGATGAACGACCAGCGCTACGGCGTGATCCAGAACATCCAGGACGCCTCCTACGGCGGCCGCCGCTGCTATGTGGAGCTGCACACGCCCGACTACGCGCAGCTGTGCGCCTCCATCCAGCTGCCCCATGCCCGCGTGCAAGACCTCAAAGAGCTGCCGGCGGTGCTGCAGTCGGCCTGGACGAAGAAGGGCCCCTTCCTGCTGGAGATCGACATGCGTGCCATCGGCAATTTCAAGGCCACGTTCTCTGGCCCGCCCGTGAACAAGCTGGACCAGATCCCGGCCACCAGCACGGCGTCCAAGGCCGCCTGAGGCGGCTGGATTCGAACGAACGAGAGAGGCTCACCATGTCGAACCTGGAACTGCTCCCCATCAATATCGCCGGCGAATGGCGCCTGGGCGGCGGTGGCGAATCCACCACGCTCTATCCCGCCACCGGCGAAGTGGTGGGCCGCCTGCGCGCGCCCAGCCTGGAGGATGTGGAGGAGGCCATCCAGAAGGCCGACCACGCCTTCCGCACCAGCGGCTGGGCCCAGAAAAAGCCCCATGAGCGCGCGGCCGTGCTGCACCGCGTGGCCCAGCTGATCCGCGAGCGCGCCGAGCCCCTGGCCCAGCTGCAGCGCCTGGACAACGGCAAGCCCATCAAGGAAACACGCATGCTGGTGGCCAGCGCCGCCGCCACCTTCCAGTTCTTTGCAGCGGCCTGCGAGACCATGGAGGAAACCATCACGCCCTCGCGCGGCGACTTCATGACCATGAGCGTGTACGAGCCCATGGGCGTGGTGGCGGCCATCACGCCGTGGAACTCGCCGATCGCCAGCGAGGCGCAAAAGCTCGCTCCGGCGCTGGCCGCCGGCAACGCCGTGGTCGTCAAGCCCGCCGAGGCCACGCCGCTGCTGGCGCTGGAGCTGGCGAAGATCTGCGAAGAGGCCGGCGTGCCCAAGGGCCTGGTCAGCGTGCTGCCGGGCCGGGGCTCGGTGATCGGCGACGCCATCACCAAGCATCCGCTGGTCAAGCGCGTGTCGTTCACGGGCGGCACGTCCACGGGCAAGCACATCGCCCACATCGCGGCAGACAAGATGATGCCGGTCTCGCTGGAGCTGGGCGGCAAGTCGGCCACCATGGTGCTGGCCGATGCCGACATCGATCATGCCGTCAACGGCGTGCTCTACGGCATCTTCAGCTCCTCGGGCGAGTCGTGCATCGCGGGCTCGCGCCTGTTCGTGGCGCGCAGCCTGCATGCCGAATTCATGCAGCGCCTGACGGCCAAGGCCGCCGCGCTGCAGGTGGGCGACCCGGCCGACGAGCGTACGCAGATGGGGCCGCTGATCACCGCCAAGCACCGCGAATCCATAGAGAGCTATGTGGCCCTGGGTCTGTCCGAGGGCGGCCGGCTGCTCACGGGCGGCCAGCGGCCCGAGGGCGCGCAGTTCGAGCGCGGCTACTACTACCGCCCCACCATCATCGACGGCGTGAAGAACGACTGGCAGATCTGCCAGCAGGAAATCTTCGGCCCCGTGCTCGTGGCCATGCCCTTCGACAACGAGGACGACCTGCTCGCCCAGGCCAACGACAGCGTCTACGCGCTGGCCGCCGGCATCTGGACGCGCGACTACAAGAGCGCCTGGCGCATTGGCCGCGCCGTGCAGGCCGGCACGGTCTGGATCAACACCTACAAGCAGTTCTCCATCTCCACGCCCTTCGGCGGCTGGCGCGACAGCGGCCTAGGCCGCGAGAAGGGACGGCTGGGCATACAGCAGTACATGGAGCAGAAGAGCATGTACTGGGGCTTGAACGACCAGCCTTTGGCCTGGGCGAACTGAAAGGGAATCGACATGAGCGTACTGGGCATAGACGAAATCACCTACGGCGCGGACGACCTGGCCACCTGCCGCCGCTTCTTCCTGGACTGGGGCCTGGCGCTGGTGCAGGAAGCGGACGACCGGCTGGTGTTCGAGACCCTCAACGGCTGCCGCGTGATCGTGGCCGCCGTGGACCATCCCGATCTGCCGCCCGCCATCGAGGCCGGCCCCACGCTGCGCGAAGTGGTCTGGGGTGTGGAAAGCGAGGCGGACCTTGCGCTGTACGCCAGCCGCATTGCCGCGCTGCCGGGCTTCACACAGGGCCAGGGGCGCATAGGCTGCACCGACCCCAATGGCCTGTCCGTGCGCCTGCAGGTCACGCAAAAGCGTGATGTGGATGTGCAAGGCGCCGCCTACAACACCTGGAACCGCAAGGACCGCGTCAACCAGGCCAGCCCGGCCTACGAACGCGCCCAGCCCATCGAGGTCGGCCATGTGGTGTTCTTCGTCAAGGACGTGCAGGCCTGCGAGCGCTTCTACGTGGACAACTTCGGCTTCGCAGCCTCGGACCGCTACCCCGAGCGCGGTGCCTTCCTGCGCTGCGCACCCGACGGCGGCCACCACGACATCTTCCTGCTGCAGCGCCCCGCCAAGGACGCTGGCCTGAACCACGTGGCCTTCACGGTGCGCGACATCCACGAGGTCTTCGGCGGCGGCATGCACATCTCGCGCTGCGGCTGGGACACCCAGCTGGGCCCGGGCCGCCATCCCGTGTCCTCGGCCTATTTCTGGTACTTCCGCAATCCGGCCGGCGCCCTGGTCGAGTACTACGCCGACGAGGACCAGCTCACCGCCGACTGGCAGCCCCGCGAGTTCGAGCCCGGCCCCACGGTGTTTGCCGAATGGGCCATCGATGGCGGCATCGACGGCAACACCCGGCGCCAAAAGGGCGTGGGTACCAGCGACGGGAAATTCATCACCGACAAGCGGCATTGAGACCGCGCCTGACGGCCTACCCCCACAACCCAACCACCCCACGGCCCCCACCATGAACAAGACACGTCGCCAGGTTTCTCTTGCCGCTGCATTCCTGGCTGCAGCCACGCTGTCCGGCACCGCGATGGCCCAGGCCTATCCGGCCAAGCCCATCACCATCATCGTGGCCTATCCGGCCGGTGGCGACACCGATGCCATGGCGCGCCTGTATGCCGAGAAGCTGTCCACGCGCCTGGGCCAGCCCGTGCTGGTGGACAACCGCCCCGGCGCCAGCGGCACCATCGGCAGCGTGCATGTGGCCAAGGCCTCGCCGGACGGCTACACGCTGCTGCTGGCGCCCAATACCTTCGCCATCGCGCAGTTCGTGCTCAAGACGGCCTCGGGCTCCAGCTACGACGTGCTGCACGGCTTCACGCCCATCGTGCAGACCAGCGTGCAGCCCATGTTCGTGGCCACCAACCAGGCCTCGGGCATCAAGGACATGAAGACCCTGATCGCCCAGGGCAAGCGCGACGGCCTGACCTACGCCAGCCCCGGCAGCGGCTCGCCCATGCACATCCTGGGCGAGATGTTCAACCGCGCCGCCGGCACGCGCATCGCCCACATTCCCTACAAGGGCGTGGCACCTGCAGTCAACGACCTGATCGGCGGCCATGTGCCCACGACCTTCATGACCTGGGGCCCGATCGCGCCCTACGTCGGCGGCAAGGTCACCGCCCTGGCCGTGGCCGACAGCCAGCGCAGCGCGCTGGCCCCCAATGTGCCCACCCTGGCCGAGCTGGGCGTCAAGGATGTGGAAGTGTCCGCATGGCAGGGCCTGTTCGGCCCCAAGGGCATGTCGCCCGAGACCGTGAAGCTGCTGAACACGCACCTCAACGAGATCCTGAAGATGCCCGACGTGGTCTCCAAGATGGCCACCTTCGGCGCGCTGCCCGCAGGCGGCGAGCCCGCGCGCCTGGAAAAGACGAATGCCGCCGATTTCAATCGCTTCGGCAAGCTCATCAAAGACCTGGATATCAGGGCTGATTGAGCACCCCCCACACAAGACAGTTTTCGAAGGAGAGAACCATGGCCGCTGATCGCTATCTCGAGCCGCACCAGGCGCGCGAACGTGCCCCCACCCTGATGGAAGACCTGCTGGGCGATTCCATCGAACGCGCCTTCGGCGAAGGCGTGCAGACCCTGCCCGAACTGGTGGCCTACCTCAACCGCAGCGGCCCCTCCGGCGAGAACGGCGAGGCCTGGACCGAAGACAGCTTCCAGGCGCTGATGGCGCGGCTGGGCTATTGATACCGAGCAGGACTGGAGAGCCCCATGAACGTACAAACCATCACCATCGATCCGGTGGACGGCCTGCTCAACAAAGGCCTGAAGAACCTCTGGTACGCGGTCTGCCCCTCGGACTTCGTGAAGACCCAGCCCGTGTCCGTGCGCCGCTTCGGCCGCAAGATCGCGCTGTGGCGCGATGCCGCCGGCCAGGTCCACGCGCTGGAAGACCATTGCCCGCACCGCGGCGCGCCGCTGTCGCAGGGCGTGATCCTGGGCGACCGCCTGGCCTGCCCCTACCACGGCGTGGAAGTGCGCTGCGACGGCACCGTGACCAAGGTGCCCGGCAGCCCCGGCTGCAAGCTCGAAGGCTCGCGCGCGGCGCTGGCCTTCCATGCGCGCGAGGCGCATGGCGCCATCTTTCTCTACAACAGCGACAAGGCCGTTGACGAGGCGCCCGAGTTCACGCTGCCCGAGGAGCTGACCTCGCCCGAGTACTCCAACTTCCTGTGCTATGCCGAGTGGCGCAGCGACTACCGCTATGCGCTGGACAACGTCATGGACCCCATGCACGGCACCTTCCTGCACAAGCAGTCGCACTCCATGGCCGAGGGTGACAGCAAGGCCACGTTCCAGGTGCGCGAGACCGATGACGGCTTCGTCTTCGAGAAGGTGGGCCAGCGCGGCGTGAACTTCGACTGGACCGAGTGGGGCAGCACGGGCGTGCACTGGATGCGCCTGGAGATCCCCTATCCCAAGACCGGCGGCCCCGGCGGCAACTTCGCCATCGTGGCCTGCGTCACGCCCATCAGCGCCGACCTGTGCGCCGTGTTCTTCTGGCGCTGCCGCAAGGTGCAGGGCTGGATGCGCGACACCTGGCGCTTCCTGTACCGCAACCGCCTGGAGGCGCGCCACTGGGCCGTGCTGGAGCAGGACCGGATCATGATGGAGCAGATGGAGCTGGACGCCAACGAGCGCGAGAACCTCTACCAGCACGACATCGGCCTGGTGCGCCTGCGCCGCCACCTGCGCCGCCTGGCCCAGGAGCAGATCGACGAAGGCGCCGCATCATGAGCACCAACCTCCAGGCCTTCGTGCACACGCTGCGCTTCGAGGCCCAGGACACCATCAGCGTGGACCTGCGGCCCGTGGCGGGCGGGGAGCTTCCCGCCTTCACGCCGGGCTCGCACATCGATCTGCACCTGCCCAACGGCCTGGTGCGCAGCTACTCGCTGAGCAACCCCAGCGAGGAGCGCCACCGCTACGTGGTCGGCGTGCTGCGCGACCGCGCCAGCCGCGGCGGCTCGCGCTGCGTGCACGAGTCGCTGCGCGTGGGCATGCCCATCACCATCTCCGAGCCGCGCAACCATTTCGCGCTGGACGAAAGCGCCGCGCACACCGTGCTGGTGGCCGGCGGCATCGGCATCACGCCGCTGCTGTGCATGGCACGCCGCCTCAAGGGCCAGGGCCGCTCGTTCGAGATGCTGTACTTCGCCCGCGAGCGCAAGGGCGCGGCCTTCCTGGAAGAGCTGCAGGCGCTGGGCATGCCGCTGCACCTGCACTTCGACAGCGAGGCCGGCGGCCCGCCCGACCTGCGCGCGCTGCTGGCCCAACGCCAGCCCGACGCGGGCACGCACCACTACGCCTGCGGCCCCACGCCCATGCTGGACGCCTTCGAGAAGTTCTGCGCCGAGCTGGGCCACGCCAACGCCCACGTCGAGCGCTTCACGCCCGTGGAGGTCAAGGCCGCCGACGATGCGCGCAGCAACTACACGGTGGAACTCAAGCGCAGCGGCCGCTTCATCGAGATCACGCCCGAGAAGTCGCTGCTCGACACCCTGCTGGATGCCGGCATCCAGATGGACCACAGCTGCTGCGAAGGTGTCTGCGGCTCCTGCGAGACGCGCGTGCTCGAAGGCATTCCGGACCACCGCGACTCGGTGCTCAGCCCCAAGGAAAAGGCCAGCAACAAAGTGATGATGGTCTGCGTTTCCGGCTGCAAGAGCGAACGTTTAGTGCTCGATATCTGAGCAGGCAATCAGACCTGCACGGCAACAACCCACCACCCCCAAGCCCCCCAAGCCACCACCCCAGAGGAGACAACCCCATGAAAACCATCCATACGCCCATGCTGGGCGTGGCGCTAGCCTGCCTGGCGTCCTTGCCCGGTGCCGCTTCGGCGCAGTCCAAGGTCGAGATCTTCGGCGTCGTCGATGTCGGCGTCACGCACCTGAACGGCTCCGGCCCGTCCAAGACCGGCCTGTCCACGGGCGGCGCCAACATCAGCCGCCTCGGCTTTCGCGGCACGGAAGAGCTGGGCGGCGGCCTGCGCGCTGGCTTCTGGCTGGAGGCGGGCATGGACGTGGACAGCGGCTCGGGCAAGGCCAGCGGTGGCGGCCTGAGCTTCAACCGCCGCTCCACCGTGAGCCTGTCGGGCGACTTCGGCGAAGTGCGCCTGGGCCGCGATGACTCGGCCACCTTCCTGAGCACGCTGATCTTCGACCCCTTCCTCACCAACGGCGTGGGCGGCACCATGGGCTTCACCATGCTGGGCATTCCCGGCACGGGCACGGCCACGGGCGGCGCGCCCATCCAGATCAGCAACGCGGTCAGCTACTTCCTGCCGCAGAACCTGGGCGGCTTCTACGGCCAGGTGCAGGTGGCCATGGGCGAGCAGGCGCGCAGCGCGCCCAACAAGAACCAGGGCGACTACCGCGGCCTGCGCTTCGGCTACCGCCAGGGCCCCTTCAACGGCGCGCTGGCCACGGGCAAGTTCTATGGCGACAGCGATGCGACCAACCTCACGGCCAGCAACGTGGGCCTGAGCTGGGACTTCGGCGTGGCCAAGCCCATGCTGCTGTGGGCCAGCGAAAAGCGCGGCGCCCTCAAGGTCACCGCCCTGCAGCTGGGCGTGACCGCGCCCGTGGGCATGGGCGAGTTCAAGGCCTCCTACGGCCACTACAACACCGACGGCAGCAATGCCGACTGGAACAAGATCAGCGTGGGCTACGGGCACAACCTGTCCAAGCGCACCCAGGTCTACGGCACGGTGGCCTTCCTCAAGAACAAGGACGGCGCGGCCAAGTCCATCGGCGTGCAGGGCCTGTCGGCCCCGGGCACCACGCTGGGCGGCCGCTCCTCCGGCTTCGAGGTGGGCGTGCGCCACTTCTTCTGATACAGCCCATCGGGCGATAGAGACTTGCCATGAAAGATATGCGTGCGGCCCGCTGGTGGGGGGTGATCAGCCTCTTCATCATCGTCGCCATCTCCTATGTGGACCGGATCAACCTTTCGATCCTCATCCTCGACCAGGGATTTCTGGACCACATCGGGCTGACGCACGACGACCGCACGCGCCAGGGCCTGCTGGCCACGGCCTTCATGGTGGGCTACGGCGTTTCTTCCTTCGTGTTGACGCCGTTTTGCGCGGCGCTCTTCGGCGTGCGCCGAAGCCTGGTGGTCGGCCTGCTGCTGTGGGGCGCCGTGTCCTTTCTGTCCCCGGCCATGAACAGCTATGGCCTGCTGCTGGCCTCGCGCATCCTGCTGGGCATCTCCGAAGGGCCGCTGTACTCGCTGGCGGGCAGCTACATCAAGGCGCATTTCCAGAGCCACGAGAACGGCCTGCCCAACTCCTTCGTGAACATGGGCACGGGACTGGGGCTGGCGGTGGGCTATCCGCTGATCGGCTACCTGGTGGCCGGCCATGACTGGCAGACCTCGTTCCACGTGCTGGGCCTGATCAATGTGGCCATCGGCATTCCGCTGGTGCTGGCCTTCATCCGCATGCCCCGCGTGGACACCGGCATGCCGCGCCCGCGCTCGCTGGGCGAGGCGGTGGGCCAGGTCGGCCAGATCGTGCGCGGCGCCATGCACACGCGCTACCTGGTGCTGGTGGCCGTGCTGTCGGCGGCCTTCTTCTCCTACCTCTGGGGCAGCAGCAACTGGCTGCCGGCCTACCTGGAGTCGCGCGGCTTTTCGCTGCGCGAGATGGGCTGGCTGGCCTCGCTGCCGCAGTACGCCACGGTATTGGCCGTGCTGGTCGGCGGCATCGTCATCGACCGCCTGCCGCGCCGCCAGGTGCCGCTGATCTTCGTCGGCGGCAGCCTGGGCCTGGCGCTGGCCATCTGGCTGGCCATCCACATGGAAGACCGCTACGCGGCGGCCTACTGCCTGATCGCCGCCAACTTCTGCTGGGGCCTGATGAGCCCGGCCATCCCCAGCACCGTGCAGTACTGCGCGCGGCCCGAGCATGTGGCCAGCGCCTACGGCGTCGTCAACGGCACGGCGACCCTGGTGGCGGGCTTCATGCCCGCGCTCATGGGGGCCGTCATCGGCTGGACATCGCATTCGGCCGGCGGCGGTTTCGTTGCCGGCTTCGGCCTGCTGGTGGGCACGCAGCTGGTGGTCATGGTCTGCGGCCTGGTGCTGTGGCTGCGCGAGCGCGGCCAGGGCACCCACGGTGCCAGCGATGCCCGGGATACGTCCGCGCGCACGGCCTGACCTGCACTACAGCGCGCCCGCTGCGGCGCACTGCTCCAGAAACGTCACCAGGGCCTGCACGCGCGCCGTGCGTCCCTTGCGCGTGGGCACCAGCAGGGTGACGGGCGCGCTGCCGAAATGCCAGTCGGGCAGCACGCGCACCAGCCGGCCCTCGGCAATGGCCGGTGCCATGTCCCATTGCGAACGCAGCACCAGGCCCAGGCCCTGTTCGGCCCAGTGGCGGGCCACGCCGCCATCGTTGGTCACATAGGACGGCGTCACACGCAGGGTCTGGCCGTCCACGGCACGCCGGCTGGCGGCGGGGCGCAGGTGCCACAGCGTCACATCCTCCTCGTTCTCGCGGATGCAGATGCAGGCGTGCTCCAACAGCTCGCGCGGCGTGGCGGGCGTGCCATGGCGGCGCAGGTAGTCGGGGCTGGCGCACAGCCAGCGGTCGTTGGCAGCCAGCTCGCGCGCCACCCAGGAGGAGTCGCGCACCGTGCCGATGTGGACCACGGCATCGGCATCGTGGCGGTCGGGGAAAGGCGTTTCGCGCAGGTCCAGCTGCAGTTTCAGTTGCGGGTGCTGGCGCGTGAAGGGCACCAGGGCCGGGGCCAGCCGGCTGCGCCCGTAGCCGAAGGGCGCGGCCAAGCGCAGCGTGCCGCCCAGCTGGCGGGCATCGCCGTGCAGCGAGTCGCGCAACTCCTCGATCTGGCCCAGCAGCCGCACGGCCTCGCGGGCAAAGCGCTCGCCCTCGGGTGTCAGCGCCAGGCGCCGCGCGCTGCGGTTGGCCAGGGACAGGCCCAGTTCGGCCTCCAGTCGGCGCAGGCGCATGGACAGTGCAGGCGGTGTCACGTCAAGCGCACGGGCCGCCGCGCTCAGCGAGCTTTCGCGTAGCAAGGCGGCGGCAAGCTGCAGGTCTTCGATGGCAATCATTCAATTTGCCTTAACGATTGATGACGGCGGATTTAACCACGACCATGGTCTTGGTCCGTACAGTGCCAAGTCATGAACACCCCATACCCCACCTCTGCCGCATGGCCCCGGGCCGTGCTCTTCGACCTGCTGACCGCCTTGCTGGACTCCTGGACCGTCTGGAATGCGGCCGCCGGCAGCGAGGCTGCCGGGCGCGACTGGCGCGCCGAATACCTGCGCCTGACCTATGGCTGCGGCGCCTACCAGCCCTATGAGGACCTGGTGCGCACGGCGGCCCGCAACCGGGGCCTGCCCGAGGCGGTGGCCGACAGGCTGGAGGCGCAATGGGAGCAGTTGCAGCCCTGGGATGGCGCACGCGAGCTGCTGGCCGCCCTGCGCCCGCACTGCCGCCTGGCCGTGGTGACCAATTGCTCCGAGCGCCTGGGTCAACGTGCCGCCGCGCTGCTGGGCGTGGATTGGGATGTGGTGGTGACCTCGGAAGCAGCAGGCTTCTACAAGCCCGACCCCCGGCCCTACCAGCTGGCGCTGGACCGGCTGGGGCTGCCTGCGGGCCAGGCCGCCTTCGTGGCCGGATCGGGCTATGACCTGTTCGGCACCTCGGCCGTGGGCCTGCGTACCTTCTGGCACAACCGCGTGGGCCTGTCGCGGCCCACGGGCGCGCCGCAGGCCGAGGCCGAAGCACCCACGCTGGCGCCGGCACTGCGCTGGCTCAGGGACTTTTCCCTGCAGCAGGGTTGAACCCCGAGGGTGCAGCCGGTGCTGTGCCCGCCGTCCTTTCCTGTCCACCCTTGTGAGGAGCCTGCCATGCAGCTGCGTCCAGCCCTGCCGTTGTCCCTTGTGTCCGCATTCCCGGTCCTGTCCATCGTCTGTGCCATGGCGTGGAGCCAGGGAGCCCTGGCGCAGGCCGGCGCTGCCTTTCCGGCCAGGCCGGTCACGCTGGTCGTGCCGTTTCCCCCGGGAGGCCCCAGCGATGCGCTGGCCCGTGCCGTGGCTCAGAAGATGGGGGAGCATCTGGGCCAACCCCTGGTGATCGAGAACCTGGGTGGCGCCAATGGAACCATCGGCCTGAACCAGGCGCGCAAGGCCGCCGCCGACGGCTACACCCTGTCCTTTGGCGGCATAGGCACGCATGTGGTCAATGTGGCCTTGTACCGCAAGCTGCCCTATGACCCCGTGGCCGACTTCGCCCCTGTGGGACCTGCGGGCGCGGCGCCCATGCTGCTGCTGGCGCGTGCCAATCTGCCGGCCTCCGACCTGCGCCAGTTCGCCGACTGGCTCAAGCGCAACCAGGCCGCAGCCTCCTATGGCAGCGCCGGCGTGGGCTCGATATCGCACTATGGGTGCGTGCTGCTGCTGTCGGCGCTGGGCCAAAGCCCCATCCATGTTCCCTATCGCGGGATCGCGCCTGCCATGAACGATCTCATTGGCGGACAGACCGATTTCATGTGCGACCAGACGACGACGGCGCTGCCGCAGATCGCGGGCGGCCGCATCAAGGCGATTGCGGTGCTGGGAACACAGCGCCTGGCTCAGCTGCCGGGCACGGCGGCCAGCGCCGAGGCCGGCCACCCCCTGCAGGCGCGCTCATGGAACGCGATCTTCGCACCACGCGGCACGCCGCCGGCGGTGCTCGCGCGGCTGACGCGGTCGCTGCAGCACGCCATGGGCGATGCGGGCCTGCGCGCACAGATGGCCGCGCTGGGGGTGGAGCTGCCGTCGCCCGAGCAGGCCGTGCCGGCCACGGTCTCCGCCTTGATCGAACAGGGACTGCGCAACGACGTGCCTGCCCTCAAGGCCAAAGGCCAATACCTGGATTGACGATGGAGAGAGAAACACCATGCAAGACACACTTCTGACCCTGGACACGCCCGCTGCCGTGATCGACCTCGCACGCATGCAGCGCAACATCCACCGCATGCAGCAGCGCATGGACGCGCAGGGCGTGCGCCTGCGCCCCCATGTGAAGACCAGCAAGAGCGTGCCCGTGGCCGCCGCGCAGCGCGCGGCCGGGGCCTCGGGCATCACGGTCTCCACCCTGAAGGAGGCCGAGCAGTTCTTTGCCGCTGGCACCACCGACATCCTCTATGCAGTCAGCATGGCGCCGCACCGCCTGCCGCAGGCCCTGCAACTGCGCCGGCGCGGCTGCGATCTCAAGCTCATCGTGGACAGCGTGGCGGCGGCCCAGGCCATTGCCGCGTTCGGCCGCGAACAGGGCGAGGCCTTCGAGGTATGGATAGAGATCGACACCGACGGCCACCGCTCCGGCGTGGGCGCCGAAGATGCGCCGCTGCTGCTGGCCATTGGCCGCACGCTGCACGACGGCGGCATGCGCCTGGGTGGTGTGCTCACGCATGCCGGCTCCAGCTACGAGCTGGACACGCCCGAGGCGCTGCAGGCGCTGGCCGAGCGCGAGCGCGCCGGCTGCGTGCAGGCCGCCGAAGCCCTGCGCGCGGCCGGCCTGCCGTGCCCCGTGGTCAGCGTGGGCTCCACGCCCACCGCGCTGGCGGCATGCCGGCTGGACGGCGTGACCGAGGTGCGCGCAGGCGTCTATGTGTTCTTCGACCTGGTGATGCGCAACATCGGCGTGTGCACGGCCGAGGACGTGGCGCTGTCGGTGCTGGCCACCGTGATCGGCCACCAGGCCGACAAGGGTTGGGCCATCGTGGACGCAGGCTGGATGGCCATGAGCCGCGACCGGGGCACGGCGAAACAGCGGCAGGACTTCGGCTACGGCCAGGTCTGCGACCTGCATGGCGAGGTGATGCCGGGCTTCGTGCTGACCGGCGCCAACCAGGAGCACGGCATCCTGGCGCGCGCTGATGGCGCGATAGAGGCCGACATCGCCGCCCGCTTTCCCCTGGGCACGCGGCTGCGCATCCTGCCCAACCATGCCTGCGCCACGGGCGCGCAGTTCCCGGCCTACCAGGCGCTGGCGGTAGATGGCTCGGTGCAAACCTGGGAGCGGCTCCATGGCTGGTGAAAACGGGATCGATCTGCGCCATGCATCGCCGAACCTGCCTGCGCCGGGCGGCCACTACAGCCACACGGCCACGGGCCAGGGGCTGGTCTTCGTGTCAGGGCAGCTGCCCATACGGCCCGACGGCACGCGCCTGGTGGACGCCAGCTTCGAGGACCAGGCCCGGCAGGCGCTGGCCAACCTGGCAGCGGCGCTGGAGCTGGCCGGCAGCGGCGTGCCGCGGCTGCTGCAGGTGCGCGTGTACCTGGACGACATGGCGCACTGGCCGGCCTTCGACCGCATCTACGCGGACTGGGCCGGCGCACACCGGCCCGCGCGCGCCGTGGTGCCCACGGGGGCGCTGCATTTCGGGTTGAAGGTGGAAATCGAGGCCGTGGCGCTGGCCTGAAGAAAGCCCGGCCCGAGGGGGCCGGCTGCCGCTACTTCAGCCAGCCGCGCTTGCGGAAATACAGCATGGGCCCGACGGCGCTGAGCACCATGAGCGCGATGACGTAGACGTAGCCGAACTCCCACTCCAGCTCGGGCATGAAGCGGAAGTTCATGCCGTAGACGCTGGCGATCAGCGTGGGCGGCAGCAGGGCCACGCTGGCCACCGAGAAGATCTTGATGATCTTGTTCTGGTTGATGTTGATGAAGCCGACGGTGGCATCCATCAGGAAGTTGATCTTGTCGAAGAGGAAGGCCGTGTGGCTGTCCAGCGATTCGATGTCGCGCAGGATCTGGCGCGCTTCCTCGAACTGCTCGGCATTGAGCATCTTGGAACGCATCATGAAGCTGACGGCGCGGCGCGTGTCCATGACGTTGCGGCGGATGCGGCCGTTCAGGTCTTCCTGGCGCGCGATGGCGCCCAGCACTTCGCGGGCCACATCGTCGGTCACGTCGCCGGACAGCACCATCTTGCTGGCCTTCTCCAGGTCGTCGTAGATGCCTTCGAGCGTATCGGCCGAGTACTCGGCGTCGGCGTCGAACAGCTTGAGCAGCACGTCCTTGGCCTCGTCGATCAGGCCCGGCGCGCGGCGCGCGCGCATGCGCAGCAGCCGGAAGACCGGCACGTCCTCGTCATGGATGGAGAACAGCACGCCGCAGCTGCGCAGGTTCTTGTTGTGCTCGTTGACGATGAAGGCCACACGCACGGAGCGGGGGTCCTCGTCATCGTCGATCAGGAAGTCGCTGCGGATGTGCAGCTCGCCGTTGTCTTCTTCGTAGAAGCGGGCCGATTCCTCGATGTCGTCGTCCATCGCATCTTCGGGGATGGACAACTCGTAGTGCTGCTTGATCCAGCGCTTTTCCTCGACCGTGGGCGACTCCAGGTCCACCCAGATCGGCTTGAAGCGGGACAGCTCCTCCAGCGACTCGATCTCTTCTTGAACCAGGCGGCCATTGGCCAGCGTAAAGATGTTGAGCATAGGCTCACTCCAGGTGTTCTTCTCAGGCGTGCGGGGTATCGGGGGTGCTTTCAACCCCACAGGCCAACCGGGAGTTGAAAGCTACCAACTGGGGTAGGTTTCCACGGAGCTTTCTCCAAGATGCAAAGCATCGGATTATGCAGCGTTGCGCTGCAGCATGCGGGCCGGCCGCGCTATTCGGAAGCGGCTCCAGGGGGCATCTGGCGGCCTGTCACAAAAGCCTGGGCATGGCACAGGTCGGCCCAGGCGCCGGCCTTGGCCTGGGGGGCGCGCAGCAGATAGTTGGGGTCGTAGCTGACCACGGCCGGCACACCGGCGATGCGGTGCGGCTCGGCGCGCAGGCGGCCCAGGGCCTCCTGGCGCCCCAGCACGGCGCGCGCCGTGGCCAGGCCCAGCACCAGCACGCAGGCCGGGCGCAGATCGCGCAGCAGTGCCTCCAGCGACGGTTGCAGCGCCGGGACCTCGGGCGCCTCCTGGCCTTCGGCCGGAGGCTGCACGCGGTGCAGGGCGGCGCTGTACAGGCGTGGATGGTCCTGCAGGTTCAGCGCGCGCAGCATGTTGTCCAGCAGCCGGGCAGCATCGCCTTCCAGCGCGGTGCGCGCGCAGTCGGGGCCGGGGCGCCGGGCGGGCGGCAGCGGCAGGGAGTTGGCCGGCGGCTCCAGCAGGATCAGCCAGCCGCCTTCGCCGCCATCACCGGCCGGCGGCGTTGCCGCATACACGGGACGCACGGGGCCCAGCCGCCAGCCCAGGCCCGGTGCGCCGGCCACGGGCTGCTGCACGTAGCGGCGCGGCGGGTGTTCGCGCTCGGGGGTGACGGGTGCGGGAGAGGCGTGCACGGGTGCGGGAGGCGGTGGCGCCTGGACCGGCGCCTGAACAGGCACCTGGACGCGTGCGGGCGTTGGCGCGGCGACAGGCGACGATGCAGCAGACACCGGTGCATCAGGCGCCGGGAGGGGCGCCTCCTGCACGGGCGGCGGCACGGGGCGGGCCACCGGCGGATCCGCCAGGGGCGCCGCTGCAGGCGCATCGGCGGGCGCAGCCAGGGCCTCGGACAGCACGGCGGGCGCGGTCTCGGGTTCGGGCAGCCAGACAGTGATGCCCATGGCATGCAGCATGGCCCGCTGGCGGGTGTCTAGATTCAGGGCCATAGCTTGAGGCTCATGAGCACGGCATGCTCGCGCGGGCCGTCGTGCATGGGGTAGTAGTTCTTGCGCAGGCCCACCTCCTGGTAGCCATGCGCGGCGTAGATGCTGCGTGCGCGGACATTGCTCTCGCGCACTTCCAGCCAGATCCATTGGGCCTGGCGCTGGCGCGACCACAGGGCCAGGGCGTCCAGCAGGATGCGGGCCCAGCCCTGGCGCTGGCGCGCCGGGGCCACGGTGATGTTGAGCAGGTGCACCTCGTCGAGCACGATCATGGCGACGAAGTAGCCGACCAGCCCGCCCTGGGCATCCACCAGCAGCTGGGTTTCATAGCCGGCCGCCATGGCGTCGATGAAGTTGCCGCGCGTCCAGGGATGGGAATAGGCCTGCTGCTCCACGGGCAGCAGCGTGTCCAGCCACAGCACGTTCAGCGGCTCGAAGCGCACGCTGTCCCGCTCCGACGCCAAGGCGTCGGTCAGGGGCGGCAGCGGCCGCGAGGGCTGTGGCGTGTGCGTGCTCATGCCTGGGCAGGAGGGGTCTCTGTGGTCTGCACGGGTGAAGCAAGCGCGGCTGCCGCCTTGGCAGCCTCGCGCTCGGCCGTGGTCTGCGCGACTTTATCGCGGATGTAGCGCGGCAGGGCCTGGTCGGCCGGCAGGGCGCGGTCGGACGCCAGCATCGCAGGGGCCAGGCGCAGCATGGCGGCGGCCGTGGGCAGCGCAGCCACATGGCTGGCCTGGGGCGCCAGGCGCTCGCCATAGGCGGCCAGGGCGTTGCCGGCCACCACGGTGCCGGGCGGCAGCTGCAGGGCCTCGGGCGCGCACAGGCCGAAGTCGCCGCTTTGCTCGCCGATGTCGTTCCAGCGGCCATCGGCCCAGTGGTAGGCGGCGTGGTAGACCTCGTTCATGCGCGCATCGATCACGGCGATGAGGTCGGTGCAGCCGTATTGCATGCGCGCCTGCTCGGCCACGGCCAGCAGGCTGTCCATGGGCAGCACGGGCACGCGGGCGGCAAAGGCCAGGCCCTGGGCCACGGAGCACGCCGTGCGCAGGCCCGTGAACGAGCCCGGACCCCGGCCGAAGACGATGGCCCGCAGCTCGGCGAACTCCAGTCCGGCCTGGGCCATGAGGGCCAGGATGGCGGGGATCAGCTCGGTCGAGGTCTGCGGGCCGCCGGGGCCGCTGTGTTCCCAGACGGCATCGCCGCGCTGCACGGCGATGGAGAGGGTGTCGGTACTGGTGTCTAGGGCAAGAAGATTCATGGCGTGGGGCAGGCGGCGGTGCCGCAGCAAGCCCTGGATTATCGGTGCCCCGCCCGGCCCGCGCGCGGCATGGCCGCAATGACCGGCGTAGACTTGCCGGCCATGTTGCATCTTTCGCTGTCTTCTTTCCTTATTTCCTCGATTTCCTCCGCCTTCTCACTCGGAACGCCGCGTTCACACCGGGGCCTGGCAGCCGCGCTGCTGGCGGCGGCTGCCCTGCCCGGCATGGCCATTGCCCAGGCCGATGCGCCCACGTCACCGGCGGCCCTTTCCACCAAGACTGCGCGCGAAAGCCGGCTGCCGCCTCCCGTGGAAGCCGCCCTGGCGCGCGCCAAGCTGCCGCGCGAGGCGGTCTCCGCCCTGGTGGTGGAGGTCGATGGCCGGGCCGCTCCGCGCCTGGACTGGCAAAGCCATGTGGCCATGAACCCGGCCTCGGTGATGAAGCTGGTCACCACCTATGCGGCGCTGGACCAGCTGGGTCCTGCCCATGTCTGGCGCACGCCCGTCTTCCTGGGCGGGCCGGTGCAGGACGGCGTGCTGCGCGGGCCGCTGTACATCCAGGGCCAGGGCGATCCCAAGCTCGTGATGGAGCGGCTGTGGCTGATGCTGCGCCGCCTGCAGGGCATGGGCATCAAGGTCATCGTGGGCGACATCGTGCTGGACCGCAGCGCGTTCTCCGTCCCCGCCCACGATCCCGCCACCTTCGACAACGAGCCCTGGCGCCCCTACAACGTGGCGCCCGACGCCCTGCTGGTCAACTACAAGGCCGTGACGGTCGGCTTTGTGCCCGACGCCGCGGCGGGCGTGGCGCGGCTGCAATACGATCCGCCGCTGGCCGGAGTCCAGCAACAGGAAACCGTGCCGCTGGCACCGGCAGGCAGCGAGTGCGGCGACTGGCGCGCCCGGCTGCAACTGGACATGGCCGACCCGTTGCGCATCGCCTTTGCCGGCACGTTCCCGGCCAGCTGCGGCGACAAGAGCTGGTCGCTGGCGCCGGCCCAGCCCGAGGCCTTCGCGGCGCGCGCCATCGAGGGCATGTGGCGCGAGCTGGGCGGCAAGCTCACGGGCACCGTGCGCGACGGCCGCGTGCCGGCCGGCCTGCAGCTGGCCTTCCAGAGCGAATCGCCTTCGCTGGCCGAGGTGGTGCGGGACATCAACAAATACAGCAACAACGTCATGGCCCAGCAGGTGTTCCTGACCATGGGCATGCAGCGCACCGGCGTGGCCAGCTTCGAGGCCTCGCGCCAGGCGCTGGGCCAGTGGTGGCAGGCGCGCTGGGGTGCGGCCGAGCAGCCCGTGGCCGACAACGGCGCGGGCCTGAGCCGCGAGGCGCGCATCACGGCCTCCGGCCTGGGCCGCATGCTGCAGCAGGCCTGGGCCTCGCCCGTGATGCCGGAGTTCGTGGCCTCCATGCCCATCGTCGGCGTCGATGGCACGCTGCGCCGCAGCCTCAGCCGCGTCCAGGGCATGGCACACCTGAAGACCGGCACGCTGCGCGATGCCTCGGCCCTGGCCGGCTATGTGGATGGTGCCAGCGGCCGCCGATACGTGCTGGTGGCCATGGCCAACCACGCCAATGCGGCCGCCGCGCGCGCGGCCTGGGATGCGCTGGTGGACTGGACGGCGCACGACCGCTGATACGCCGCCTGCGCTCCTGTTCCAGGGCCTGCTTTTGCAGGCCCTTTCCGTTGTGTTTCCGCCTCCTGCCCGGCAAGGGCCTTGTCCTGCCTGCGGGCGCCAGACCGGTATTTATCGTCTATTCGCCCGCGTGCGAAATGCCCGGTCGGCCCGCGATTCCTATCGGTACTTGCCCGGTGTCGCCAAGGTGCGACTGTCGCTACGATGGCAATCACCAAAAAAAGCACGGTCGTGCTATTCACAACACTTCACGGAGATCACACCTTGGCAAATCGTTATCGAATCCTCGCGGCCTCCCTGGCCACGGCCGGCCTGCTGGCCGCTTGCGGTGGCGGCAGCGGCGCCGACACCACCCCCCGTGCCAAGATCACCTCCGTCAAGGTGATGGGCGACAGCCTCTCCGACAGCGGCACCTTCGGCTACAAGTTCACCGTGCAGAACGCCACGCTGACAGGCGCCGGCTCCAACCAGGTCTGGGCCGAGCGCGTGGCGGGCCTGTACAACATCTCCCTGTGCCCGCGCTTCAACGGCACGGCCTTCACGCCCAACACCTCGTGCAACAACTACGCCGTGGGCGGCGGCCGCATCAACTACACCAGCGCGCCCACGGCGCCCATCTCCATCACGCAGCAGATCCTGCTGGCCGGCGCGGCGGGCTTCACGGCCGATGACCTGGCCGTGATCGACGGCGGCGCCAATGACGCGGCCGACGTGATCGGCGCCTTCCTGGCCGCTTCCAGGGACCAGGGCGCCAACTTCAAGGCGCTGCTGTCCACCAAGATCGACGCGGCCACGCTGGGTGCGCTGCTGCAGCAGGGCCAGGCCGGCATGGCCCAGGCCGGCGGCCTGTACATGCAGAACCTGGCCAAGGGCTATGTGTCCACCATCCAGGCGAATGTGCTGGGCAAGGGCGCCACGCGCGTGGCCATCCTCAACGTGCCGGCCATCACGCTGACGCCGCGCTTCCAGCTGGTACTGCAATCGGTGGCCCAGCAGCAGGGCTCGGCCGCCGCCGCCCAGCTGGAGACCGTGTTCGACGGCTGGGTCAAGGCCTTCAACCAGCAGGTTGCCACCGGCTTCGCGGGCGAGAGCCGCGTGGCCATCATCGATTTCTACAGCGAGTTCCGCCAGCAGATGGCCGACCCCGCCCAGTACGCCTACACCAACGTGAAAAAGGCGGCCTGCCCTGCCACCGGCGTGGGCGCCGACGGCCTGCCCACCTACAGCTTCCCGACCTGCACCGAGGCCGCGCTGTCCGCCTCCATTCCCGTGGGCGAGACCAGCGCCAACTGGTGGAAGAGCTATGCCTTTGCCGACAGCTTCCACCCCACGCCCTATGGCCATCAGCAGATGAGCCAGCTGGCCTCCCGCACCCTGGCCCGTGCCGGCTGGCTGTGATCGCAGTCATGCAGCACGAGGAGACACATCCATGAAGACATTCCTGCGCATCACCGCCGCCGTGGCCATGGCCACGGCCTGCATGGCCGCCACCGCCCAGTCCGCCGGCACCTGGAGCGTGCGCCTGGGCGCCACGCGCATCGATCCCCAGACCAGCAGCGGCTGGCTGAGCACACCCAGCTTCCCCGACACCCGCGTGGACGTGAAGGCCAACAGCCAGCTCACGGGCGGCGTGACCTACATGGTCACCAACAACTGGGCCATCGACGTGCCCATGGGCCTGCCGTTCAAGCATGACTTCGTGGGCAATGGCGCCATCTCCGGCACGGGCAAGCTGGGCCGCACCAAGGTGCTGCCCGCCACCGTGTTCGCGCAGTACCGCTTCGGCGAGGCCAACTCCGCCTTCCGCCCCTACCTGGGCCTGGGCGTGACCTATGCCAAGTTCTTCGGCGAGCGCACCACGGCCTCCCTCAACGGCCTGACCGGCGGCACGCTGGCCAACCCGACCACGGCCTCGGTGGACAGCAAATGGGGCCTGACGCCCCAGATCGGCTTCGTCTACAACTTCAACGAGCGCTGGTTCCTGGACGTGGCCTACTACAAGAGCTTCCTGAAGACCACGGCGCACCTGTCCTCGGGCCAGAGCGTGTCGCTCAAGCTCAATCCGAACGTCTACGCCATCGGCATCGGATACCGCTTCTGACAGGTCGCAGTCCCCAAAGAAAAACCAGCCCGCGGGCTGGTTTTTTCATGGAGGGGGACTGCGCCTACTTGGCCGTGGGCATCACGAATTCCGCACCCTTGGGCGTGCTCTCGGGCCAGCGCTGCATGATGCTCTTTTGGCGTGTATAGAAGCGCACGCCTTCCTCGCCATAGGCGTGCATGTCGCCGAACAGGCTGCGCTTCCAGCCGCCGAAGCCGTGCCAGGCCATGGGAACGGGAATCGGCACGTTGATGCCGACCATGCCGACCTCGATGCGGCGGCCGAACTCGCGCGCCACATTGCCGTCGCGCGTGAAGCAGGCCACGCCGTTGCCGAACTCATGGTCGTTGACCAGCTGCACAGCCTCGGCGAAGTCCTTGGCGCGCACCACGGCCAGCACGGGGCCGAAGATCTCTTCCTTGTAGATGCGCATGTCGGGCGTGACATGGTCGAACAGCGTGCCGCCCAGCCAGAAGCCGCCCGAGGTGTCGGTGCCCGTGGCGGCGCCGGCCGCCTTGCCGTCGAAGCCCCGACCATCGACCAGCAACTGCGCGCCTTCCTTGACGCCCAGGTCGATGTAGCCGCTGATGCGCTCGTGCGCGGCGCGGGTCACGATGGGGCCCATTTCCGCGGCCAGGTCCTCGCCGTCCAGCACCTTCAGCGCCTTGGTGCGCTCGATCAGGCGCGGCAGCAGCTGGTCGGCCACGTCGCCCACGAGCACGGCCACGCTGATGGCCATGCAGCGCTCGCCGGCCGAGCCGTAGCCGGCGCCGATCAGCGCGTCCACGGCCTGCTCGATATCGGCATCGGGCATGACCACCATGTGGTTCTTGGCGCCGCCCAGGGCCTGCACGCGCTTGCCGTGGCGCGCGCCCGTCTCGTAGATGTAGTTGGCAATGGGCGTGGAGCCCACGAAGCTCACGGCCTTCACGTCGGGATGCTCGATCAGCGCGTCCACCGCCTCCTTGTCGCCCTGCACCACGTTGAACACGCCGTCAGGCAAGCCCGCCTGCTTGAGCAGGTCGGCGATCAGCAGCGACGGCGTGGGATCGATGGGGCTGGGCTTGAGCACGAAGGTATTTCCCGCCGCAATGGCCACCGGGAACATCCACATCGGCACCATCACCGGGAAATTGAAGGGCGTGATGCCCGTGACCACGCCCAGGGGCTGGCGCAGCGTCCAGTTGTCGATGCCGGTGGAGACCTGGTCGGTGAAATCGCCCTTGAGCAGCTGCGGAATGCCGCAGGCGAATTCCACGATGTCGATGCCGCGGCTGACTTCGCCCTGCGCATCGGTGAAGACCTTGCCGTGCTCGGCCGTGATCGCATGGGCCAGCTCGTCCTTGTGCTGGTTGAGCAACTCCAGGAAGCGCAGCAGCACGCGTGCACGGCGGATGGGCGGCGTATCGGCCCACTTCGGGAAGGCCGCCTTGGCCGCCGCCACGGCGGCATCGACATCGGCGCGCGAGGCCAGGGCCACGCGGCCCGTGACCTGGCCGGTGGCCGGGTTGGTCACGTCTTGCCCGCGGTCGCTGGCACCTGCCGTGCGCTGGCCGTTGACGTAGTGGACGATGGAAGCGAAGGAGGTGTTTGCGGTGTTCATGCCAGGCAGTCTAGAAGTGCGCTTTCTGCCTGCCTAGGCGCTGCGCTTGAATTGATTGTTCAATTTGCTGAACAATCCATGCATGGCAAATGAAAAACCCGATGCCAAGGCCGAGGCCTTGTGGAGCCACCTGCACTGGCTGGTCGTACTGGAGCAGCAGGGCAGCTTCACCTCGGCCGCCGCGCGTTTGGGCGTGAGCAAGGCGGCCATGAGCCAGCGCGTGGCAGAGCTGGAGCGCGCGGCCGGCATCGCCCTGGTCACCCGCACCACGCGCAGCGTGCGCCTGACCGAAGCGGGCCAGCGCCTGGTGGACGACACGCGCGGCGCCTTCGAGCACATTGCCCACAGCTTCTCCGGCGTGCGCGACCTGGCTGCCGCACCGCGCGGCCTGCTGCGCGTGACGGCGCCGCTGGCCTTTTCGCGCCAGCAACTCATGCCGCGCCTGCCGGCCTTCCTGCGCGCACATCCGCAGATCCGGCTGGAGCTGGACCTGTCGGACCAGATACGCTCGCTGGCGCTGGAAGGGTTTGATCTGGCCATACGCCACGTCACGGCGCCGCCCGAAACCCATGTGGCCTGGGCGCTGGCGCCCACGCGCTCGCTGCTCGTGGCCAGCGCGGACTACCTGGCCGCGCACGGCACCCCGTCCACGCCGCAGGACCTGGCCGCGCACCACTGCCTGCACTATCCGCGCACCCAGGGTGCCCCGGCCTGGAGCTTCGTTCCCCGCGACGCCAGCGTGGACGGCGTGCGCGTCGTCGTTCCCGTGACCGGCGGCTTTGCCGCCAACAACAGCGAAATCCTGCGCGACGCGGCACTGGCCGGCCTGGGCATCGCCCTGGTTCCGGACTTCAGCGCGCAATCGGGCCTGGCCTCCGGCCACCTGAGCGAAGTCCTGCCCGGCTGGCGGCCCGTCGACGCCTTCGGCGAACAGCTGTTCGCCATCCGCCCCTACGCCAGCCACGTCCCGCGCGCGGTGGCGGTGTTCGTGGACTTTCTGCGGGAGTCGTTTGCGGCGGGGTTCATCCGCTGAGGGCGAGCCCTCAGGCCTTGATCCCCAGCTTGTCCACCAACTGCTTGAACACCGCGTTGTCGCGGTCGATCACGGCCTTGAATTCGGGCTGGTCCAGGTAGCCCTCGCCCATGTTCTGCTTGGCCATGGTTTCCCGCAGGACGGGGTCCTTGAGGGTCTGGGCCATGGCCTTGCGCAGGGTCTGGACCACGGCGTCGGGCGTGTTGCGGGGCACGGCCAGACCGCGCCAGCCGCCGATGAGCAGGTCGATGCCGCGCTCCTTGAGCGTGGGAACGGCTTCCCAGCCGGCCTGTATGCGCTGCTCGGCCATGATGGCCAGCGGGCGGATCTTGCCGGCCGCCACATAGGTGGCCACCTCCACGGGCGTGACGGCCACGGCCTCGATGTGGCCGCCCAGCAGGTCGAGCACGGCGGGGTTGGCGCCGCGGTAGGGCGCGTGGTTGAACTTCACGCCCGCCTTGTCCTGCAGCGCGGCGGCGGCCAGGTGGCCCAGCGAGCCCGGGCCGGCATTGCCGATGCGCACCGCTGCCTCGTCCTTGCGCGCGGCGGCGATCAGTTCCTCGATGCTGCGATAGGGCGAGTCGGCACGCACGGCGATGGTGGCGGGGTCGGCATTCAGGCGGGCCACGGGCAGCAGGGCGTCGGAGCTGATCTTGGTCAGCCCCATGTGCGGGATCATGGTCAGCTCGACGGTGATGATGCCGATCTTGTAGCCGTCCGGCCGGGCATTGGCCAGCTCGGTCCAGCCCACGGCGCCGCTGGCGCCTGCGCGGTTGAGCACGATCAGGTCCTGCGGCAGGTGCTTGCGCGCCACCTCGGCCAGCGCGCGTGCCAGCACGTCGGTGCCGCCGCCTGCAGCGAAGGGCACGATGAGTTCGATGGGGCGCTGGGGCCAGGCGCCGGCAGGCGCTTGTGCCATGGCGGGCAGGACGGGCGCTGCGGCCAGGGCACCGAGTGAGTGGATGAAATGGCGGCGGGATGCGGTGGTCATGTTGTCTCCGGAATCTGTTCTAAGTGTCTTTTGTCGCTGCTGCGCTTCAATCCATTTTGATCTGGGCCGCCTTGATCACGCCGCTCCACAGCGCCTGTTCCGAGCGCACGAAGCCTGCGAACTGCTGCGGCGTCATCTCCATGGGCTGTATGCCGATCTCTTCGAGCTTGGCACGCGTCTCGGGGTGGCGCAGGGCTGTGGCCAGGCTCCTGTTCAGGCGCTCGGTGAGTGCAGGGCTCAGGTGGGCGGGGCCGACGAAACCCTGCCAGGCATAGGCTTCGAAACCGGGCACGCCGGCCTCGGCCATGGTGGGTACGTCGGGCAGGATGGGCAGGCGCTGGGGCGTGGCCACGGCCAGCACGCGCAGCTTGCCCGCGCGGATGGCCGAGATGCTGGGCGGCAGGTCCACGAACATGGACTGGATCTGGCCGGCCATGAGGTCCTGCAGCGCCGGGGCCGAGCCCTTGTAGGCCACGTGCAGGATCTGGGTGCCCGTGCGCTGCTTGAACAGCTCCAGCGCCACGTGCAGCGGCGAGCCCGGCCCCGACGAGGCCGAGGAGATGCCGCCCGGCTCCTTGCGCGCCATGGCCAGGAATTCCTGCACGTTCTTCGCGGGGAAGGACGGATGCACGGCCAGCACCAGCGGCATGCGGCCCAGGCCGCCGATGTAGCTGAAGTCCTTGCCCGCGTCATAGCTCAGGCGCGCATACATGGCGGGGTTGAAGGCCAGCGTGCCCGAGTCGGCCGTGCCCAGCGTGTAGCCATCGGCCGGGGCGCGTGCGATCAGCGTGGCGCCGATGATGCTGGCCGCGCCGGGACGGTTGTCCACGACCACGGGCTGGCCCAGGTCCTTGCCCATCTGCACGGCCAGCTGGCGCGCGATCACGTCGGTGGTGCCGCCCGGTGCATAGGGCACCACCCATTTGACGGGCTGGGTGGGCCAGGCTGGCGCACCCTGGGAGGAGGGGGCTGGGGTGGATTGCGCCTGGGCGGTGCCCATGCCCAGCGTCAGCAGGGCGCAGGAAAGCCAGGCCTGGCGGTGCAGGACCATTGGGTTGAACAGCATTTTTTGTCTCCGGTGGTTTTTATGGGTGTCTGTTGCGCCGTGCGTCAGCGCGGCCGCAGCATCCATTCATGCGCGGGGTCGTTGCGGAAGGCCCAGCGCCGCTCGGGCCCGGCCATGGTGTTGAGGTAGTAGAGGTCGTAGCCGTGCGGGGCCACGCAGGGGTGGTAGCCGCGCGGCACCATCACGGTGTCGCGATGCTCCACCGCCATGGCTTCGTCGATGCTGCGGTCATCGGTGTAGACGCGCTGGAAGGCAAAGCCCTGGCTGGGGTTGAGCAGGTGGAAGTAGGTTTCCTCCAGCACGGTCTCGGCGTCCGGCGCGGCGGGGTCGGCGCTGTCGTGCTTGTGCGGCGGGTAGCTGGACGAGTTGCCCGCCGGCGTGATGACCTCGACCACCAGCAGGGACTCGGCCGCCTCGGTCTCGGGCAGGATGTCGCAGACATGGCGCGTGTTGCTGCCCTGGCCTCGCACGCTGCGGCGCATGCTTTCGGGCGCGATCACGCGCGTGGCGTGGCGGCCCGTGGCGGGTGCGGCGCTCAAGGCAACGTCGGCTGGGCTGCGCGCCGTGATGCGCAGGCTTTGGCCGGGCGGCACGTACACGGCCGTGGGCGCACTCTCCTCGAACACGCTGGCGCGGCTGCCCAGGGCGCTGAACGCCTGGCTGCCGACCTGCACATCCACCTGGCCGGTGAGCACGGTGATGCAGTATTCAAGCGGTCCCGTGGACAACTCCTCCTGCTCGCCTGCCTGCAGCCTCAGGGCCTTGAAGTGGATGTGCTTCCAGCCCGCACTGGCCGGCGTGATGTCGGTGACGATGCGGCCGGGCGCGGCCTTGACGAGCAGGCTCATGCTGCAGCTCCTTCGGTGATGTCCTGGGAGGTTTCCACGCGGCTGGCATCCCAGCCGGCGATCAGCGCACGGAAGTTGGCGGCGACGGCATCGCGCAGGCCGGCATCGTCCAGCTCGTTGCGCAGCCACTGCAGGGCCGGGCCGGCCCAGACGCTGCGGCCGATCATGAAACCCTTGACCACGGGCGCCCGCGCCTGGGCAAAGCCCTGCACCAGTTGCTCCACGGGCTGGGACAGGCCCAGGATCACGGCGCCCCGGCACCAGGGATCGCGTTCGTTTACCAGGGCGTCCAGCGCCTCCCAGTTCTCGCGCGCCATGATGCCGACCTTCCACCATTCGGGCCTGAGGCCCAGGTCGTAGAAATGGCGTATGGCGCGCAGCACGGCCTCGCCCCGGTCGTCGGGCGCCAGCGTGTCCTTTGGCGGGATCACTTCCAGCAGCAGCTCATGGCCGCTGGCGCGCGTGGCGGTCCAGACCTGCTGCAGCCAGGCATCCTGCTCGGCGCGCAGTGCGGGCGTGTCGTCGGGGTGGTAGAAGACCAGGCATTTGACGGTATGGCTTTGCGGCCAGTGCAGCAGCTCGGAAGCCAGCGAGTCCGTGCCGTCGAAGCGCAGCGGGCGCGAGCCCGGCCGCTCGATGGGCCGGCCTATCCACCAGCCGCGTCCCGTGGCGTCGTGCAGCGCGGCCTCGCCCAGGTCGTGCCGGCCGTCGATCAGCACGCCCATGCGGCCCGCATTGCCCGGGTCGCGCTCGACCTGGGCGACCACCTCGTTGATCAGCCGCTTGAGCGGGCGCAGCCGCGCGGGCGCTGCGCCGGCCTCGCGCGCCAGATCGTCGAACTGGCTGCGGTGGTCATAGGCCAGCACGCACAGCGCGGGCCACTGCGGCCGCGCGCGGCTGACGCGGTGCAGGTGGGACAGCTCGGGGTCCTGGTCGGGACGCGGATGGCGGTGGCCCGAGAACCAGTGCGCCAGCTCGGCCTGCGTGGGCATGGCCGGTGCGCAGCCATGGCGCGAGACCACGATGGCGCCGCAGGCGTTGGCAATCGCCGCAGATGCCTCCAGGCTCTTGCCGCGCAGCAGCCCCGACAGAAGGCCGGAGGCAAAGGCATCGCCCGCGCCCAGCACATTGAGCACTTCCACGCGTTCGCCCGGCACCGTGGGCGCATCGGCGATCGCATCGGGCACCTCGCCCTCGATCAGCGAGCAGCCCAGCGGCCCGCGCTTGACCACGAAGACGGCGCGGCTGCACGCGCGCACGCGGCGCAGGCTGGCGATCAGGTCACCCTCCACGCCACCGGCGATCAGCCATTCCTCCTCGGTGCCGATGATGAGTTCGAACGGGCCCAGCTCGGCCTGCAGCCTGCGGCTGACCTCGGCGCTGGCGACATAGCGTGTCTCGCCGTCGCCCCGTCCGGTCAGGCCCCACAGCACGGGCCGGTAGTCGATGTCCAGCACGCGCACCAGTCCGTGGCGGCCCGCGATCTCCAGCGCCCTGCGGCTGGCTGCCAGCACGCCGGGCGCGCTCAGGTGGGTGCCCGTGATGGCCAGGCAGCGGCAGCGGGCCAGGAATTCCTCGCTGATGGCTGCGGCGTCCAGCGCCATGTCGGCGCAGTCCTCGCGGGCGAACAGCAGGGGGAAGGTCTCCTGGTCCTTGATGCCCAGCAGCACCATGCCGGTCAGGCGCCGGGCATCGACCTGCACCTGGCTGGTGTCGCAGCCCTCGCGCTGCAGCGTCTCGACCAGGAAGCGGCCGTTGTGCTCATTGCCCACGCGCGAAATCATGGCCGAGCGCAGCCCCAGGCGCGCCGTGCCGAAAGCCATGTTGCCGGAGGAGCCGCCCAGGTACTTGGCAAAGCTGCCGGCCTCCTCCAGGCTGCAGCCTATCTGCTGCGCGTAAAGGTCCACGGCCAGACGGCCCAGGCAGGCCACGTCCAGCGGACGGTCGGAGGGAAAGTTCAGCATGCTCATGGTCATAGGCCCGTGCGTTGCGAGGGGCCCGGGGCGTGCGGGCCTCCCCATAATCGTTGCGTTCGTGCGATCATAGATCGAAATAGAAAATATTTTCCACAAATATGAAAAATAGAAAAATATCAGCCGATGCGGGCGCCACTGCGGCCTGTGGCCCCTACGCCGACCGCGCTGCCTTCCTGGACGTGCTGCGCCAGGGCTTCGAGGCGCTGAGCCGCCAGCTCAAGGCCATAGGCCGGCATGTGGAGATGCAGGGCGACCGCCTGGCCTTCGACGGAATCCAGGCCACGGCCGAACAGTGCGGTGTGCAGCCTTCTGCCGTGGTGCGCTTTGCCAAGCATTTCGGGTTCTCGGGCTACTCGGAACTGCAGGCGCTGTTCCGCGCCGATGCGGCGCGCCAGCTCTCGGCCCAGCATGACTACCAGGACCGCATCCGGGGCCTGATCGCCTCGGGCAACGAACCGCGCAGCGGCGCGCGCCTGGCGCACGAGGTCATCGAAGGCAGCATCGAAAGCCTGCAGGCCCTGCAGCGCGGCCTGCCGCCGGAGCAGTTCGAGGCGGCGGTGGACCTCATGCTGGATGCCCCCTCACTGTGGCTGGCCGCCTCGCGCCGGGCCTTCCCCGTGGGCGCCTACCTGGCCTATGCGCTGCAGCACACCGAAAAGCCCGTGCACTGGCTGCACGGCCTGGGCGCCATGCAAAAGGGCGAGCTGCGCGCGCTGTCGCCCGGCGACGTGATGCTGGCCGTCTCCTTCGAGCCCTATGCGCCCGAAACGCTGGAGGTGGTGGACGCGGCCCTGGCACGCGGCGCGCGCCTGCTGGCGCTGACCGACAGCCAGCTCAGCCCCCTGGCATCCCGCGCCACCGTCACCCTGCTGGCCCAGGACGCAGCCACCTTCGGCTTTCGCTCCCTGACCAGCACGCTGACCCTGGCGCAGTCGCTGTTCCTGGCGCTGGCCTACCGGATGGAGCTGGCGTACGAGCCGTCCCGCAAGCCTTAGAAGAGGGTGTGGGTGTCAGCCGGCCGCCGCCGCGCGCAGCAGCCGGTCGCGCACGCCTTCCCAGTCCGGCGTGTCGGGCGGGGTCTCGATCCAGATTAGCTGGGCGCCGATCTCGTCGAAGTCGCGCAGGGCGCCGAACAGCTCGCGCGCGGTGGCGGCGGCGTCGGCGGGCATGGCGCGCAGCGTGACGGCGCGCGAGGCGGTGCGCAGCGGTGCGCGGTGGTAGACGGCCAGGTTCCGGGCGTCGGCGCCCAGCACGTCCAGCCCGGCCTGCAGCTGCCTTGCATCCATGAGCCGGACCTTGGCGTTGGGCGCGTAGTGGGCCAGCAGGGTGCCGGAGGCGCGTGGCGTGTTCTCCAGCAGCTCGTCCTTGGACAGGGGGCGCTGGCCGCAGGCGCGCTCGATATCGTCGCGCGTGATGGCGCCGGGGCGCAGCAGCACGGGCACGCCGCGCGTGCAGTCCACGATGGTCGATTCAATCCCCACTTCGCAGGCGCCGCCGTCCAGCACCAGCAGCGTGTCGCCGAACTCGCCGGCCACATGGGCCGCCGTGGTGGGGCTGACGCGGCCGAACTTGTTGGCGCTGGGCGCCGACACGCCCCAGACGGGCGGCTGCAGCTGCTGGCAGGCGGCCAGCACGGCATGGGCGACGGGATGGGAGGGGCAGCGCAGGCCCACGCTGTCCTGGCCGCCGGTCGAGGCCCGGGCGGCTTGGGGCAGGCGCGGCAGGATGAGGGTCAGCGGGCCGGGCCAGAAGGCGTCGATCAACTGCTGCGCGAACAGCGGCACTTCGCGTGCGTAGCGCGTGATGGCGCCGCTGTCGGCCACATGCACGATGAGCGGATGGTTGGGCGGCCTGCCTTTGGCGGTGAAGATCTGCGCGACGGCCGCGTCGTTGTCGGCGTCGGCCGCGAGGCCGTAGACGGTTTCCGTGGGCAGGCCCAGCAGTTCGCCGCGCTGCAGCGCCTGTGCGGCGGCCTGGACAGAGGCCGCCAGCGTTCCATCAAGAATCATCGCGCGGGCCTTCAGAACGGCTCTATACCCAGGATGGCAGCGGCCTGCAGGGCGGTGGAGCGCACGGCCTCGGGCGTGGGGCCGGTGACGTTCAGGTGGCCCATCTTGCGGCCGCGCTTGGCGTCGTGCTTGCCGTACAGGTGCAGGTGGCAGCCGGGCAGGGCCAGGACCTGGTCCCAGGCCGGCGCCTTGGCCTGTTCGCCGTCCTTGAACCACAGGTCGCCCAGCAGGTTCAGCATGATGGACGGGCTGTGCTGGCGCGGCTGCGTCAGCGGCAGGCCGGCCATGCAGCGCACCTGCAGCTCGAACTGCGAGACATCGCAGGCGTTCTGGCTGTAGTGGCCGCTGTTGTGCGGGCGCGGCGCGATCTCGTTGACCACGAGCATGCCGTCCTGCAGCACGAAGAATTCGACGCAGAGCACGCCCACGTAGTCCAGGCCGTCGGCCACGGAACGTGCGGCGGCCAGCGCCTGCTCGACCTGGGCCTGTGGCAGGTTGCCTTCGTAGACCTCGGTGACGGAGAGGATGCCCTCGCGGTGCAGGTTGCGCTGCACGGGCAGGTTGACCATGGAGCCGTCACGGCCGCGCGCCACGATGACCGAGCATTCATGGGCCAGCGGCAGCATTTTTTCCAGCACGCAGGCCACGCGGCCCAGTTGCTCCCAGGCGGTGGCCAGCTCGGCGGCGTTCTTCACGCGCACCTGGCCCTTGCCGTCGTAGCCCATGCGCGCGGTCTTGAGGATGCCGGGCAGCAGGCTGGCGTGCACGGCGGCCAACTGGGCGGGCGTCTCGATCACCGCGTAGGGCGCGCAGGGCACGCCGCAGCGCACGAAGTGGGCCTTCTCCTGGGCGCGGTCCTGGGCAATGGCCACGGAGGAGCCGGCCGGCGAGACCGGCCGCTGGGCGGCCAGCAGGTTCAGCGCCGCGGCGGGCACGTTCTCGAATTCGGTGGTGACGGCGGCCGCCAGGCGCGCCAGTTCGGCCAGGCCCTGCGGGTCCTCGTAGGCGGTGCGTATGTGGTGGTGGCTGACCAGGCCCGCGGGGCTGGTCGGGTCGGCGTCGAGTACGGCCGTGAAATAGCCCATGGCCTGGGCCGACTGCACGAACATGCGGCCGAGCTGGCCGCCGCCCAGAACGCCCAGGGTCGCGCCGGGCAGGATCACTTCAGCGGCGCTCATGCGGCCACCGAGGGAAGCGTCATGGCACGCGCGGCGGCGGTCTGCTCGGCGCGGAAGGCTTCGAGCTTCGCCCGCAGGGCCGGGTCCTCATTGGCCAGCAGGGCCACGGCGAACAGGGCCGCATTGGCCGCGCCGGCCGCGCCGATGGCAAAGGTGGCCACGGGCACGCCCTTGGGCATCTGCACGATGGAGTGCAGCGAGTCCACGCCCTGCAGGTGGCGGCTGGCCACCGGCACGCCGAGCACGGGCACCACGGTCTTGGCGGCGATCATGCCGGGCAGGTGTGCGGCGCCGCCGGCGCCCGCGATGATGGCCTTCAGGCCCCGGCCGGCGGCGGCCTCGGCATAGGCGAACATGTCGTCGGGCATGCGGTGGGCCGAGACGACCTGGGCTTCATGGGCGATGCCAAATTGCTGAAGAATGGCAACTGCGTGCTGCATGGTCTCCCAGTCGCTGCTGGAGCCCATGACCACACCGATCTGGATGGAGTTCATGTCGTGAGGGCGCCTGCGGCCCGGCCTAGTGGAACCCGCGATTTTACTTTTTTAGTCCGGATCGGCCCGCATCCCCCTGCAAATCACCGCACAGCCGTGTGCTGCTCGCGCGCAAAACCCAGCACACGCTGGCGAAACACATGGGCCAGCCAGGCCAGGGCCATCGCCACCTGCACGGCCAGCGACAGCCACATGCCGCTGGTGACGGGCTTGGTCAGGCCGGCTGCCAGCGGCTGGGCTAGCATGGCGGCATCGGCCCCGGCCAGGCCAAAGGCCAGCAGCGGCAGCACGATGTTGACCAGCAGCCAGGTGACGGCGAACGCGGCCAGCGGCGACTTGATGCGCCCGGCCAGCATGGAAAAGCCCGTGGCCAGCGCGGCATCACGCAGCAACTGCGCCGTTGCCAGTGCCGCCAACTGGGCTGTGCCGGGCAGGATGGGCTGGCCGCCTGCGGGCCACAGCAGCCACAGCGCACAGGCCAGCACGGCCAGCAGCCAGCTCACAGGCCACAGCGGCAGGGCCTCGAGCGCGCCACGCCAGCGCCCCTGCAACACGCACCACTGCACCTGTCGCCAGCTGCGCAGGCCCTCGTCCATGCCGTGCAGGCAGACATAGGCCGTGCCCGCCAGCGCCAGCCCGGTGGTCCAAGCGAAGAAAGAGGCCGGGCCGGGGCCCTGCAACTGCATTGCATCGAGGTGCATGCCGCCAAAGGCCAGGCCCGCCACGCACAGGCCCAGCGGCCAGGCCCAGGGCAGGGTGCGCACATCCAGCCGCGTGCACAGCAGCCGCCACAGGGCCAGCAGGCCCAGCCCCAGCGCGATGGCGCCGAACAGGTAGATGGCGCCGCGCCCGTGCAGCGGTAAGGACCACCACAGCACAGGGCGGCCTTCCTCGCGGCCCAGCTGCTCGGTCAACCGGCCCAGGATGGGGCCGGGCAGCACCATCACGAACAGCAGCGGCACCAGCACGAAGCGGATGCGGCGCGCAGGCTGCTCCTTCGGACCCCAGCCCATGAGCACGGAGTGCATGCTCCAGGCCTGCAGGGCCAGGCCCCACAGCGCGGCCTGCAGCACGGCGTGCACGCCCCAGGCCAGCCCGCCCGGCTGGCCTGCCGAGGTGGCCAGCACGGCCAGCGCGCACCACAGCATGTACAGCCAGGCCGGCAGCGGGGCGCCCAGCAGCTTGCCCCAGGCCATCTGCCAGGGCGTGAGGGCTGACAGGCGCTGCCAGTCCCAGGTGTGCTGGCGCGCTTCCTCGTTGAGGCCGCGTCCGGCCAGCACGCTGCCCAGGCCGGCCGCGGCGATCCACATGCCGACCAGGGCGGCGATCAGCAGCGTGTGCAGGCGGCGGTCGGGCTGGACCAGGGCCATTGGCGTGGCCAGCAGCAAGGCGGTGAGCAGCAGGCTCCAGCCCAGCTGGGACGGCCGCCAGTTGAGCCAGAGCTGGCGCTGGAATTCGGGGTTGTGCGTCATGGCTGTTCCGCAGGGGTGGGGGTTGCTGCGTTCTGCAGGCCGCGCGCATAGCGGTCCTGCAGGCGCTCGCGCACCGGGGCCAGGCTGGCCACGGGCAGGCCGGTACCGACCAGGCGGGCCAGCAGATCGGCGCGCTCGCGCGGCAGGGTGGGCAGCCACAGCTGCAGATGCACCAGGCCCTGGTCATCGGGCGGCGGCACAGGGGTGTCGGGAAGGACCAGATGCAGCTGCCGTGCCAGCGACCCGGCCGAGGCACCCGGGGGCGGCGCCAGCTCCAGTGCGTACAGTGCCAGCGGCGCATCGCCGCCGGCGGCAGGTGCCTTGATGCCGCCGTGCAGGGCCTCGTGGCTTTCCACGCGGCCGCCGCGCAGGCTCAGGATGTGGGTACAGTACTCGTCCAGCTCGCTGAGGATGTGGCTGGAGACGATCAGGGTCATGCCCTGGGCCTGCAGCGCACGCATCAGCCGGGACAGGCTGGCGCGTGCCTCGGGATCCAGGCCGCTGGCCGGCTCGTCCAGCAGCAGCACGCGCGGCTGGTGGACGATGGCCTGGCCGATGGCCACGCGCTGGCGCTGGCCGCGAGACAGCTCGGTGGGCAGGCGCTCCAGCAGGTCGGCCAGGCCCAGCTGCCCGGCCACGTGCGCCACGCGCTGCGGCGCCTCGGACGGGGGCACGCCCATGGACAGGGCTGCGTACTGCAGGCAGCGCCGCACGCTCAGGCGGTCATAGAGGCCGAAGAAATCCGACAGATAGCCCAGGTGCCGGTGCACTTCGCGGGGCTGCTCCTGCACGGCAATGCCATGCACCTCTACCTGGCCCGACAGCGGCTGGTCCAGCCCGGCGATGCAGCGCATCAGCGTGGATTTTCCGGCGCCGTTGGGCCCTACCAGGGCCGTGACGGTGCCTGCGGCGATATGGACGCTGACGCCGTCCAGCGCGCGGTGGCCCGGGTACTCGAACACCAGCTGCGAAACCTTGATCAAGGCGAGCCCTCCCTCATTGTGTTGATGGCAGGCCGCAATGGCGGCTCAGCGCGCCAATATAGCCCAGCGCTGCCGCGCCTCGTCCCCGGTCGGGCGGCTTGAAATGCACGCAGCCGGCTCCCAACTGGGGTGGTTGCCGTCCATGGCGCCCACGCCATGGAATTGCTGGAGAATCACACGGTCCGCATCGGAGGCATCCGGCCGCCGAACTCCGAACCGCCACAGTTCGCGCGCCCTGGCCGCGCGCCTTGCCACAGGGTCTGATCACATGATTGATGTCACCATTGAGAATTTCGAAGCCGAAGTCGTCGCCGCCTCCATGCAGGTGCCGGTGCTCGTCGACTTCTGGGCGCCCTGGTGCGGCCCGTGCAAGACGCTGGGCCCCATCCTGGAAAAGCTGGAAGTGGCCTACGAAGGCCGCTTCAAGCTGGTCAAGATCGATTCCGACCAGGAGCAGCAGCTGGCCGGCATGTTCGGCATCCGCTCCATCCCGACCTGCATCCTGATGATGGGCGGCCGGCCCGTGGACGGCTTCATGGGCGCCCAGCCCGAAGGCAAGCTGCGCGAGTTCCTGGACAAGCACCTGCCCTCCGAAGGCGAGCTGGCGGCCGAGGCCGAAGCCGACGAGGCCCACCAGCTGCTGGAAGCCGGCGACACGCAGGCCGCCCTGCAAAAGCTGGCCGATGCGCTGGCCGCCGACCCAGCCAACGACGATGCGCGCTTCGACTACGTGCGCCTTCTGATCGCCACGGGCGGCTACGAAGAGGCCGGCGCCCTGCTGACCGAGCCGCTCAAGCGCATTCCCCAGCCCACGCGCTTTGAGGCGCTCAACCAATGGCTGCAGTGCATGCTCTTCGTGCACAACGACGATCGCGGCAACTGGGAGTTTGCCCAGTTCGATGCCGTCATCGCACAGAACAAGCGCGACTTCGACACCCGCTTCGGCAAGGCCCAGGCCCTGGCCGCCGAAGGCCAGTGGGCAGCCAGCATGGACGAGCTGCTGGAAATCATCATGCGCGACAAGGAATGGAACGGCCAGGCCGCGCGCAAGCTCTATGTGGGCATCCTGGAACTGCTCACACCCCCGAAGCCCAAGAAGCAGGACGCCATCCCCGGCAAGAGCAGCGGCGGCATCGAGCTGCTGGGCAAGGGCGCGGCCGAGCAGGACGAGGCCACGCAGCTGGTCAACGGCTACCGCCGCAAGCTCAGCATGGCGCTGAACTGAGTCCGGCCGCACGCCGGTGAAGAGACGGGGAGCCTTGCGGCTCCCTTTTTTCATGGCGAGGGCTCAGGGTGCAACCGGCTCCTCGGCCGCATGCGCGCGGTGCAGCAACTGCACGAAGCCGGGCGCATCCGGCAGATGCACATCCGCCAGGCGCCTGACCGCAATGCCGGGGGACCATGAATTCATCACCACGGCGCCGGCCATGTCGGGCAGGTCGGCCAGGGTCAGAACGGCCTCGCGCTGCGCCACGCCCATGCGCTGCAGCTGGCGGCGCAGCATGGACTCGGTCGTGCCCGGCAGCACCTGGGCGCGTGGCCAGACCACGGCATCTCCATCCCAGAAGGCCAGGTTCCAGATGGTGGCCTCGCCAATACGGCCGTGGCGATCGGCAAAGGCGGCATCGTCAAAGCCCTGGGCTACGGCGCGACGCAGCAGATGCGTCTTCGCCATCTCGCCCACATGCTTGAGGTGGGGCAGCATGCGTTCATGCTCGAACAGCGCCAGGCTCAAGGGCCCGGCAGGGCCCGAGGCGGGTGCCGAGGTCCGCACCAGCATGCGCGGCCGCGCATCGGCGGCCGTGAATTCACCGGCAGGCGAGTACACCGTGGCGGTCAGCGACACATCCTGCGGACCACCGGCAAGCGCCGCCCTCAGCTGTGCCTGGACATGGTCATCGGACAAGGCCTGGCCGTACAGCTCCAGCGAGGCCTGGCGCAAGCGCTGCAGATGCAGGTCCAGCCCGCGCAGCCTGCCGCCGCGCACCTGCATGGCCGTGAAATGGGCATGGCCTGCAAAGGCCAGGGCGGCGAGTTCGGCCGCCGTAACGGGCTGCCCATCGATAAGGCTGGTGAAGAAAGAGGCGGTTTCCATGGATTCATCCATCAACAAGTTTTCTTGATTGTTCGATGGCGGTTCCAAAAGAGGAAGCAAGTAGTATTCGATGCTCCATCAAGAAAGATTTGAAGATCCATGCGCCAGCTTCCACCGGGCACACGCGCCCTGCGCAGCTTCGAGGCCGCAGGGCGCCACCTGAACTTCACGCGTGCGGCCGACGAACTGGGGCTGACCCCGGCGGCGGTCAGCCACCAGATCAAGGAGATGGAGGAGCAACTGGGCCTCGTCCTCTTCACGCGCAACAGCCGCAGCATGCAGCTCACGCCCGCAGGCAGCGTGCTGCTGGAGGCCACGGCCGAGGCGCTGGGCCTGCTGCGGCGCGCCACCGGCCGGGCGCGCCAGCTGGCCCGGGGCGAGACGCGGCTGCGCCTGTCGCTGGGCGCGCGCTTTGCCACGCAGTGGCTGCTGCCCCGGCTGCCGCGCTTTCGCGCCGCGCATCCGCAGATCGAACTGAGCTTTGACATCAGCGACGAGGTGCGCGACTTCGACGCCGATGACATCGACGCCGCCATCCGCTTCGGCACCGGCCGTGATCCGCACACCCTGGCGGTGCGCCTGTTCGACGCCAGGGTCATCCCCGTCTGCAGCCCGGCCCTGCTGCAGTCCGGCCCGCCGCTGGCCAGCCCCGCCGACCTGCTGGGCCACACGCTGTGCCACGTGGACTGCATGGTGGACGGCCAGGTCTGGCCGAACTGGCCGATGTGGATGGCGGCGGCCGGCGTGGAGGGCCTGGACGCAGGCCGCTGCATCGCCTTCACCGACTCCAGCCATGTCGTGCAGGCCGTGCTGGACGGCGGCGCCGTGGGCCTGGTCGAGCAGGACCTGGTGGCCGAAGACCTGGCCCGTGGCCGCCTGGTGCGCCTGTTCGACATCGCCGTGGGCCTGGGCCCGGCCTATGCCTACCACCTGCTCTACCCCCGGCGCAGCCAGGGCCAGCCGGCCATCGAGGCCCTGCGTGCGTGGGTGCTGCAGGAGGCTGGGCTGGCAGGAGACGGGCTGCTGCCCGCCTGAGCCTGCGATTCAGGTGTTCGCAGGCTTGATCCTCTGGAACTGGAACCAGCCCTGGTTGAGAAACACGGGCAGCAGCGGCACCAGATAAAAGACGATGGCGTCCAGGAAAGGTGACCCCGCGGCCTCCTTGTGCGGCGCACCGCCAAGGAGTGCGTGGATCGCAGCGGGATCGCGCCAGTACATCCCGGCCCAGATCAGCCACAGGCCCAGCATCGCCAAGCCGAGGCAGCCGCGCCAGGCGGACTTCGGCTGGTCGGGTATCAGGGCGGTCGCTGCGTTGTCGAAGCAGAGACTGCTGAACAGGGATACAGCGGCCATGGCACAGGCCGTCAGAGGGATCTGCCACGCACGATATTCGGGGACGATGGCCACCATCGACATGCAAAGTACAGCAGCCAAGAAATGGGGGGATTGTTCCGAGCCCAGCACCATCAGCCGGTAGGGCAGTGCGATTGTGCGGCGCAGCAATGCCAGCGAGAGTACGAGTATTTCCTGCAGGCTCGAACTGCGCCGCTGCTGCTTGCGCAGAACGACCGACTGCCTGAATCCATGCCATGCCTGCTCCATGCGGTCACCGTGCAGCGTGTACGCGATGGCACAGACCAGAAACCAGGTTGCGCCGACCAGGGCTCCGGTCCAGGGCGTGCCCTTGAACCATGGCAGGGCCTGCACGGCCAGGGCGCACCACAGCAGCAGAGGCGGCAAGGCCTTGCCAGCCGGGCTGGCGGGCAGCAGCGCCAGCCAGTAGGCAACCAGCACCAGCATCACGGCCACGAAGAGCAGCGGCGTGCTGTCCACCGAGGTGAAGAGCACGGGCCACATGCGGGCCTCCCATATGCCGAAAATGGCCGTCGCCGTCACCATGAGCGCCACGGCAGTCCAGACCATCGCCAGCATCCTGTTGCGGCTGAGTCGCCCCTTCCACAGTGCCGCGTGCTGGGCGTGCTTGACGTGCAGCACCCCGCGGTAGGCGTAGCCGGCCATCACGAACGTGCCATACCCGATGAGGAGCACCGCCATGAGTCGGACCCACCAGGGCTCATGGGCATATTCGCTCCAGGACATCAGCACGGACGAGAGAAAGACCACCAGGGCAGTCCGGAAGGCGCAGCCCATTTCCATGGCGTGGTCGGCAAGTGAATGCAGCGGCGGCTTCGGGACGCCGAGCGCATAGCGCTGCCCCGGGCTGAGTTCGTTCCACAGGCGGGCAAGCCGGCTGGGGGCGAGCATCGCCAGCAGGTAGATGCGCCACTTTGCAAGCTGCTGCACCAGTTGCCCGAACAGCGCGATTTGGCCGTAGTACTGCCTGAAGGCAGGATCGGGGTAGAAACGGGATTCCAGTTGGTCCAGTTGCTCCCGCAAGGCGGTGGCGCGGGCATGCCCCATCCATTGCCAGGCGCGGAAATCCGTCTCCCAGGCGAAATACTCCGACAGGGCGCGCGCAAATGCCGGCGGAAGCTCGGGCACCTCGATCACCAACTGCGCAAACCAGTTGCAGGCGTCAGGACGCTGTGACAGGGGCAGCTTGTCCAGCTCCCGCCGCAGATTGGGCCAGCCGTTCAGCAGTGCATCAGGCCCTGCCTGTTTGAGGTAGTTGAGCGTTTCGTGCGCCAGATCCCTGGGCGGGATGAAGGCGGCTTCCTGTGCCTGGGGTTCTGCTGCGTCCGTGTTGCCGAGCAGAGGTTGAGTCCCGGGGCCCGGGACCGGCTCCGACAGCGGTGCAGGCTCTTGTTCCTGCTGCGCAGACCTGGCACTGGATACCTGCTCAACTGCAGCCATGCTCGGCATCTGCGTATCGCCCGTGGCCGGTCGCCTGGCGTGCTGCAGGGCCAGGTCATAGGCCTCGCGCAGTGATTGATAGGCGGCCGCATCGTCATCGGGCCGCGTGTGCTTGAGCCTGGATGCGTAGGCCTTCTTGATGGCCGGCAGGTCGGTCGTGGCTTCAATGCCCAGTACTTGCCAGAAGCTCATAGCACGAAGCCCTTGTCGATGCTGTCCAGGTACTTCCTGAACTCGCCGCGCCACTGGCGGATCTGCTGCTCGTCCTGGCTGTCGAGAATGGCTTCGAAACGCGCCAGCGCGTGACCTATGTCCTGTCGCGCAGGGCCCAGCCTGTCTTCGTACAGCCGCTTGGCCCGGGCGACCAGATAAGCGTTTTCCTGTTTGTCGCGCGGATGGATCTTGAGTGCGCGCAGCTTGAGCAGGGCCTCCTGGATCTGCTCGTCGCTCAGGACATGATCGCTGCGCTTGATCAGCGTGCTGGTGGTCTGGCCGGTTGCCGGAATATGCCCTTCCACTTCGAGCAGACCATTGACGTCATAGGTGAAGCGGATATTGATGCTGATCTCGCCGCGTCCCTTCGCCGGTATCTCGACCTCCAGATCGCCGAGTTTCAGGTTCTCTGTGCCAATGGGTGACTCGCCCTGGCGCACGTCGATGACGATGCGCGTCTGTCCATCCTGAACGGTGCTGTAGGTCTGGGCACGCGATACCGGCACCGGCGTATTGCGTTCGATGATGGGGAAAAGCGGTCGCTGTAATGCCGTCCATCGATATTTTCCGAACTCACGACTCCCAGCGAGTAAGGCATCACATCGGTCAACACGATTTCGCTGAGTGCGGCATTGCGTGATTTGAGGCCGGCCTGAATGGCTGCGCCGTGCGCAATCGTTTCATCGGGATGGATGGTGCGCAGCGGCAGTCGGCCGAACAGGCGCGTGACCAACTGGCGGACCATGGGCATGCGGCTGGCGCCCCCGACCAGTACCACTTCGTCCAGATTGGCGATGTCCAATTGCGCATCTAGCATGGCGCGTTCCAGCGGCCTGCGCAGTCGCTGCAGCAGGTCTGCGCAGCGGTTTTCATAGTCGGCACGGCTGAGCGTCAATGCATGCGGCGTCTCCTGGTAGGTAAACCGCATTTCAGTCGACTCGCTCTCGCTGAGGTCGCGTTTGGCCTGTTCAGCGGCATGCCAGAGCCCCCCGTCCGAAGACAGGGTCTCCCGCGGAACGCTGCGCAGGGCAGGCGTCTGCTCAATGAACCAATCCACCAATACCTGCGCGAAGTCCTCGCCGCCCAGGCGCGTGTCCCCGGCGCTGGCGCGCACTTCCACCACGCCTTCGAAGTACTCGAGCACGGAAACGTCAAAGGTGCCGCCGCCCAGATCGAACACCAGAAAGGTCGAGTGATCCGGCCTTTCCTGCAGGCCATAGGCGAGGCCGGCTGCCGTGGGCTCGTTGAGCAGCCGTTCCACCTTGATACCTGCCAATTGGCCAGCCGCCTGCGTGGCTTTGCGCTGCACATCGTTGAAATAGGCCGGCACGGTAATGACTGCCTCGGTCACGGGTTCGCCCAGATAGGCTTGCGCATCCGCCACCAGTGCGCCAATGACCAGCGCGCTCAACTCCTCGGCGCGCAGACGCTTGGGCCCCAGCACAACCGTGTGGTCCGTGCCCATCCAGCGTTTGAACGCCATGGCCGATTGTTGGGGATGCGTGGTAACACGTTCCCGGGCCGCCAGGCCCACCAGAATGGCACCATCGTCCGAAATGCTGATGGCCGACGGAGTCAGGAAATGGCCCAGCGAATTGGGTATGAGTTCGGTCTTGCCATCGCGATAAATGCTGATCAGGCTATTGGTGGTGCCCAGATCGATTCCAACTAGCATTGCACTCCCTCTCAATGATGTGGGGAGGCATTTTGTCCGATGTCATAGGCCCCGACTATGGGATTTCGAGGGCTGGGCTGCCGCGATCAAAGAGTGTCGGCAAATCGCATCAACCCGCGCACCACGGCCTGCACGGCCGGGTCTTGCTGCGAGGCGCTGCGGCAGGCCAGGCCCAGCGGGCGTGTCAGGGCGGGACTCAGCCCGCGCTGCTGAAGGGTGCGGCTGACGGCGTCCATGGGCTCCTCGCGTGGCAGGACGGTGGGACCGTGGCCTGCGGCGACCAGGGCGCGTATGCCTTCGGGATAACTCATCTCCATGCGCGGCTGGGGCAGCAGGCCGGCCTGTGCAAACCATTGCGACAGCAGGCGGTGCATCTGGGTGCCGGCGGCAAAGCCTATCCAGGGCTGGGCGTTGAGCCATTCGGGCGTGATCTGGTCGGGCAGCGGCATCTGCGGCGGCGCGAACAGCTCCATGGGGTCGTTGCGCCAGGCCCGCATTTCCAGGCCTGAAGGCACGGGCTGGGGCAGCCCGACCAGGGCCAGGTCCAGGTGGCCAGTCGCCAGGCGCTGCATGGCCTGGGCGGAACTCGCGACTTCCAGGCGCAGTTCCACGCCGGGCGCGTGCTCGGCCAGCCATTGCAGCAGTTCGGGCAAAAGCAGGGGGCTGACGCCGGCCGAGGCGCCTATGCGCACGCTGGCGCCAAAGCCCTCGGCACGCTTGCGCACCTGGCGCAGCAGGGCCTCGCTATCGGCCAGCAGGCGGCGTCCGCCTTCGGCCAGCAAAGCGCCTGCGGGCGTCAGCTGCGCCTGGCGCTTGCCGCGCACCAGCAGCGGTGTGTCCAGGCGCGCTTCCAGCTCCTGGATGTGCAGGCTGACGGCAGGCGGCGACAGGTGCAGGGCCTGGGCCGCGGCGGCCAGGGTACCCAGGTCGGCCACGGCCACCAGGGTCTGGAGCTGGTCGAGGTTCAGGCGTCGCATCAGGTTTCCTGAAGATAAGGTTCCGAAGATTCGACTTTATCTAATCTGGGTGCGAATCCATCATCCCGTCCCGTATCAGGAGCGAGGCCATGGAATGGAATTGAGCAACGCGGTGCTGGCCGCGGCCCTGGGGGCCGCGCTGATGAATGCGGGATGGAACAGCGCCATCAAGCTGGGCGGCGACAAGATGGTCGCCATGGCGCTGACCACGGGGCTGGCCAGCCTGTGGTCGCTGCTGGTGCTGCCCTGGCTGGACTGGCGTGCGGCGGCGCTGTGGGATGCATCGGTGTGGTGGTGGCTGGCGGCCTCGGTGGCCGTGCACACCGTCTACCACTTCGTGCTGCCGCGCGCCTACCAGCATGGCGAGTTCGGCGTGGTCTACCCGGTGGCACGCGGCAGTGCGCCGCTGTTCGTGACGCTGGGCGCGGCGCTGCTGGCCGGTGAGTGGCCGGGCGCGACCGGGCTGGCCGGCGTGCTGTGCCTGTCGCTGGGCGTGCTGGCGCTGTCGTTGCGCAGCGGTGCGGCCAGCGGTTATGGCGGCAGCGGCTATGCGCTGGCCACGGGCGCCATGATTGCCTGCTACACGGTCATCGACGGGCTGGGTGCGCGCGCATCCGGTTCCGCGCTGCTCTATGCGGCCCTGCTCACGCTGGGCGATGGCCTGGCCACGGTGCTGATCGTTGCCTGGCGGCGCGGTCCTTCCGTGCTGCGCGCCGATGCACGCACCTGGCGCCTGTGCGCCCTGGCCGCCGCCATGCAGCTGAGCGCCAGCTGGATGGCGACCTGGGCGCTGTCGCAGGCGCCCATGGGGCTGGTGTCTGCACTGCGTGAAAGCAGCGTGCTGTTTGCAGGCTGGATTGCCGCCTGGCTGATGCGCGAGCGCCCGGGCCGCGTGCGCATGCTGGCCTCGGCCCTGGTGTTCGGCGGCATCGTGCTGGTGCGCTGGGGCGGCTGATCCGCCCGGCGCCAACGGCGGCTGCGTGCTCAGCCGTGGCTGATGCGCGTGCCCAGCAGGGACAGGAACTGTGCGATCCAGGCCGGATGGGCCGGCCAGGCGGGGGCGCTGACCAGGTTGCCTTCGGTGTGCGCCTGGTCCACGCCGATGTCGGCGTAGGTGCCGCCGGCCAGTTCGACCTCGGCACGGCAGGCCGGGTAGGCCGAGCAGGTGCGCCCCTTGAGCACGCCGGCGCCGGCCAGCAGCTGGGCGCCATGGCAGACGGCGGCCACGGGCTTGTTGTTGTCGAAGAAGTGGCGCACGGCGGCGCGCACAGCATCGTAGTTGCGCAGGTATTCGGGGCCGCGTCCGCCGGGGATCACCAGGGCGTCGTACTGCTCGGGCTTGATGTCGGCGAAGCTGGCGTTGAGCGTGAAGTTGTGGCCGGGCTTTTCGCTGTAGGTCTGGGCGCCCTCGAAATCATGGATGGCCGTCTTGATGTGGTCCCCCGCCTTCTTGTCGGGGCAGACCGCGTGCACCGTGTGTCCCACGGCCTGCAGGGCCTGGAACGGGACCATGGTTTCGTAGTCCTCGCAGTAGTCTCCGCAGATCATCAGAATCTTCTTGCCGGCCATGTGCTTGCTCCTTCGAAAAAAGTCAGAGGGAACGAGCATTGTGGCAGTGTCGGTGACGCCAACGTGACCGGCTGCAGAAACGGGCCCGCGCAATGAAAAAGAGAGCCGAAGCTCTCTTTTGCGGGGACAGGCAGGCTGCAGCTCAGGCCGTCAGGCGCTGCAGCGCTTCGCGGTACTTGGCGGCCGTCTTCTCGGTCACCTCCTGGGGCAGGCGGGGCGCCGGGGCGCTCTTGTCCCAGGGCTTGCCGTTGACCTGGGCCTGCTCCAGCCAGTCGCGCACGAACTGCTTGTCGTAGCTGGGCGGGTTCTCGCCCTTGGCCAGCGCCTGGGCATAGCCTTCCACGGGCCAGTAGCGCGAGCTGTCGGGCGTGAGCACCTCGTCCATCAGCACCAGTTCGCCGTTTTCGTCCAGGCCGAATTCGAACTTGGTGTCGGCAATGATCATGCCCTTTTCGAGGGCGATGGCGGCGGCTTCCTTGTAGATGCGGATGGCTGTATCGCGGATCTGGGAGGCCAGCTTCTCGCCGACCATCTCCACCGTGCGCTCGTAGGTGATGTTCTCGTCATGGTCGCCCATCTCGGCCTTGGCGGCCGGCGTGTAGATGGGCTCGGGCAGCTTGGCGGCGTTGGTCAGGCCTTCGGGCAGGGGAACGCCGCAGACCGAGCGCGATTCCTGGTATTCCTTCCAGCCGCTGCCGGCCAGGTAGCCGCGCACCACGGCCTCGATCAGCACGGGCTTGAGGCGCTTGACCAGCATGGAACGGCCCGTGACCTGGGGCACTTCGGCGGGCGTGACCACGGATTCGGGCGCTTCGCCGGTCAGGTGGTTGGGGCAGATGTGGCCGAGCTTGTCGAACCAGAACAGCGCCATCTGCGTCAGCAGCTCGCCCTTGCCGGGGATGGGCTCGCCCATGATCACGTCAAAGGCCGAGAGGCGGTCCGAGGCCACCATCAGGATGCGGTCATCGCCCACGGCATAGTTGTCGCGCACCTTGCCGCGCGCGAGCAGCGGCAGCGAGGCAATGTTGGAAGTGTGCAGGGCGGAGGGACGGGACTGGGTGGTCATGTGAGGCAAGGGGCAATCTGGCAAAGAGGCTGCAGGGGCCGGAGGGCTGCAAGCGGCACGCGCAGGAGCGCGATTCTACCCAACGGCGCCTCACGGTGACGGACGGCCTGTGGCCACCCCCACCCCAGGGGCGCAGCCTGGCAAACCCGCCGATTGTGCGCCCAATCGCATGGCGCGCAAAACCCGCCTCCAAGGCCCTGCACCGTCCTGCGCTATCGGCTTGCGGCGTTGCTTTTGACCCGACCCGGGCGCATAGTGGATTCGCAAGCAAACGAATGCGCATTCCGGCCTGCAAGCACCTGTCCCGGCGGATCGTCCCCCGGTGGACCGGGCTGTTTCCATCCAGAGCAAGGAGTGTTTAGATATGAATCTGACGATTAGTGGGCATCACCTGGAGGTCACTCCCTCGCTGCGCAGTTACGTCATGGCCAAGCTCGAACGCATTCTTCGACACTTTGACCAGGTGGTGGATGTCAAGGTCTTGCTGACCGTTCATAACCAGAAGGAGAAGGAAAAGCGCCAACGTGCCGGTTGCACGCTGCGCGTCAAGGGCCAGGATCTCTTTGTCGAAACCTCTCACTTCGACCTTTATGCCGCCGTCGACGCGCTGGCTGACAAGCTGGACCGCCTCGTGGTGCGCTACAAGACCCGCCAGCAGGGCAGCCGCTACGGCACGGCCAAGCGGCTCGATGATGCTGGACTGACCCTGGCGTCAGTCGGGTGACAGGTAAGGCGCCGGCCCTGTGCGGGCGCTTACAATACCTGCGTTTTTGTGGCTGATGTGCCACGCACGACCACCGCCCTTCGGGGCGGTTTTTGATGGGGGTCAGGGTTTCCCCACGGTTTCCGGCACTGCGGTGCATAATTGTTTCCCGAACCATGAACCGTCTTGCCTCCATCCTGCCCGCCGCTCAAGTGCTCGTGAGCGTCGACGTCACCAGCAAAAAGCGCGCTTTCGAAGAAGCAGGTCTGCTATTCGAGAGCCTGCATGGCCTGTCCCGCGCACTCATCACCGACAGCCTCTTCGCGCGTGAACGCCTGGGCTCGACGGGGCTGGGCCATGGCGTGGCCATTCCCCACGGTCGCATCAAGGGGCTGACCGCTCCGATGGCAGCCGTGTTCCAGCTGGACCATCCCATTGGCTTCGATGCGCCCGATGAGCAGCCCGTGGGCCTGCTGATCTTTTTGCTGGTGCCCGAAGCGGCGACGCAAAAGCATCTGGAAATCCTTTCTGAAATCGCCGAACTGCTCAGCGACAGCCAGCTGCGCGAGCGGCTGAAGTCCTGCGGCGATGCGGCCCGGCTGCATGGAATGATTGCCGGCTGGCAGTCTTCCGCCGCTCCGCTGGTCTAGACTTTCTCTTCCCCTTTTCACGGGCCTTGCCATGAGACCCAGTGCCATCAGCGCCGACGTCCTTTTCGAGGAGTTCCGCTCCAGCCTGCGCTGGGAGTGGGTGGCGGGCCTGGGGGCCTCGGAGCGCCGCTTCGACGAGATGGCCGTGCGCTCGGCGCGCTCGGGCGCCGATCTCGTCGGCTACCTGAACTACATCCATCCCTACCGGCTGCAGGTGCTGGGCGAGCGTGAGATCGCCTATCTGACCAACGCCACGCCGCAGGACTGCCAGCGCCGCGTGGCACGCATCGTCACGCTGGAGCCGCCCGTGCTGGTGCTGGCCGATGGCCAGACGGCGCCCGAGGCGCTGCTGTCCATGTGCGAGCGTGCCCACATTCCCATGTTCGCCACGCGCGAGCAGTCGGCCTTCGTGATCGATGTGCTGCGTGCCTACCTGGCCAAGCATTTCGCCGACCGCACGACCATGCATGGCGTGTTCATGGACATCCTGGGCATGGGCGTGCTGATCACGGGCGAGTCGGGCCTGGGCAAGAGCGAGCTGGGGCTGGAGCTGGTGACGCGCGGCAACGGCCTGGTGGCCGACGATGCCGTGGACCTGTACCGCATCAACCAGACCACGATCGAAGGCAAGTGCCCCGAGCTGCTGCAGAACCTGCTGGAGGTGCGCGGCATCGGCCTGCTCGATATCCGCGCCATCTTTGGCGAGACGGCCGTGCGCCGCAAGATGCGTCTCAAGCTCATCGTGCACCTGGTGCGCAAGGAAACCATGGAGCGCGAATACGAGCGGCTGCCAGCCGAGCCGCTGACGCAGGACGTGCTCGGCGTGCCCGTGCGCAAGGTGGTGATCCAGGTGGTGGCGGGCCGCAACATCGCCGTGCTGGTGGAGGCGGCCGTGCGCAATGCCATCTTGCAGCTGCGCGGCATCGACACCTACCAGGAATTCGTGCAGCGCCACCGCCGCGCCATGGAACGCGGCGACACCTTCTAGCGGTCTGCGCCGTCGTGGCGTCCGGCTGCCTGTTGCCGGCGGCCTGTTGCCTGGGCCCCACTGTTTTCCCCGGGATTGTTTGCGGACCGTGCGCCCATGTTTGCGCGCGGTGCGTTGTCGTTGTTTTCTCAAATAAGAATAATTCTCATTTTCTATAATTCGGGCAGATGCCGTATCCGGCCTGTGTCCCGACGGGCTGCGGGCCTGGATGCGGCGCATTTTCTTCCGCCTTGAAAGCCCTCCCGGATGTCCTCTCGTTCCCGCACCGGCCTGCCGCGCGCAGGCGCTGTCAGCCCCTTCGCCCCCGTTTCACCGTTCCACGGCCTGGGCACCATCGCCCGTGTCTGCGCCATGGTTGCCGCTGCCGCTTTGCCCGCCGCCTCCTGGGCGGCCGACGCCGAACTGGGCGAGATCACGGTGCGCAGCACCACCGATCCCCAGGCACTGCCCACCGTGGCGCCGGGCGGCCAGGTGGCCAAGGGCGCGGGCCTGGGCGTGCTGGGCCAGCGCGATGTGATGGATACGCCGTTCAACATCACCTCCTACACGGCCGAAGGCATTGTCGACCAGCACGCGACCACGCTGATGTCGGTGCTGGAAAACGACCCCTCCGTGCGCTTCACCACCAACACCGGCCACGCCTACGAGAACTTCACCATCCGCGGCCTGGGTGTGAATGCCTCGGAACTGGGCTTCAACGGCCTGTACGGCCTGGCGCCCGATGGCCATGTGCCCACCGAGATGATCGAGCGTGTGGAAGTGCTCAAGGGCCCGGGTGGACTGCTGAGCGGCATGACGCCGGGCGGCGCCGTGGGCGGCACCATCAACCTGGTGACCAAGCGTCCGCTGGCCCGGGACCTCACGCGCGTGACCACCATGCTCAGCAGCTCCTCGCAGCTGGGCCTGCAGGCAGATGTGTCGCGCCGCTTCGGCCCGGAACGCCGCCTGGGCATACGCATCAACGGCAGCACCTCGGGCGGCGATACCGAGATCGACGGCCAGAACCGCCGCCATGGCCTGGGCGCACTGGCGCTCGACTACCAGGGCGACGGTTTCACGCTGGGCCTGGATGCCTACAGCTACCGCTCCACCATCCGTGACGGCAGCCCGATGATGGTCAGCATGCAGAACCTCAAGCAGGTGATTGCAGCGCCCGACGCCAAGACCAATCTCTTCCCGGGCATACGTGCCCAGCAGCAAAGCGATGCGCTGATGCTGCGCGGCTCGGTGGACCTGGGGGCGGACTGGACGCTGTTCGGCTCGGTGGGCAGCGGCAAGCATTCCTATGACGGCATGCTCAACGGCACGCGCGTGGTGCTGCGCGCCCAGGGCGACGGCTCGGCCGTGGGCCAGACCTACAACCAGTACGGCTACACCGACAGCATGGCGGCCGAGTTCGGCGTGCGCGGGCGCCTGCGCACGGGCAGCGTGAACCATCTGCTGGTCGCCTCCGTGAACTGGATGAACCAGAAGGGCGGCCGCGCGGCCGTGGCCACCAGCGCCAGCTACATCACCAACATCTACGACCCTGCGCCCATCACGCTGGCCGGCCCCTACGGCGCCATCAAGCAGGAGCGCGACGACGTGCTCAGCAGCCTGGCCCTGGCCGACACGCTGAGCTGGGGTGGCGACACCGTACAGCTCACCGTGGGCGCGCGCCTGCAGCGCGTGAACCAGAAGATGGCGCGCTATGACGAACATGCCATCTCGCCCGCGCTGGGCCTGGTGGTCAAGCCCTGGGGCGATACGGTCTCGCTGTACGCCAACCATGTGCAGGGCCTGAGCGCGGGCTCCATCGTCGGCGCCACCTACGCCAATGCCGGCGAAGTGTTCGCGCCCTACAAGACCAAGCAGTTCGAGATCGGCGCCAAGTGGCGCACGGGTGATTTCACGCAGACGGTCTCGCTGTTTCAGATCGAGCGGCCTTCGTCCGTGGTGGAGACCGCGACCAACCGCCTGCTGATGGATGGCGAGCAGCGCAACCGGGGCCTGGAGTGGAATGTGTTCGGCGAGCCGTTGCGCGGCACGCGCGTGCTGGGCGGCCTGGCCTATACGCAGGCCATCCAGAGCAAGACCCAGGGCGGCGCGCGCGACGGCTACGGCGTCTACGGCGTGCCGCGCTGGACGGCCAACCTGGGCGGCGAGTGGGATGTGCCCGCGCTGCCGGGCGCCACGCTCACCGGCCGCCTGATCCACACGGGCGCGCAATGGGTGAATTCGGCCAACACGCTGAAGATGCCCAGCTGGACCCGCGTGGACGTGGGCGCGCGCTATGCCACCCGCATCGCGGCCAAACCCGTCACCTTCCGCGCCACGGTGGAGAACCTGTTCGACAAGTCCTACTGGGCCGGCAGTTTCAATGACAACTTCGCCACCACGGGCGGCCCGCGCACGGTGCGTGTCTCGGCCACGGTGGACTTCTGACGCCATGGCGCAAGCTGCACGACAAGGCCTGTGCGTGGCCGCCTCGCTGCTGTGCCTGCTGGGCGCAGCCGTCCATGCCGGTGAAGACATGACGGCAGCCGCATCGCGGCAGGCCCTGGCCGCACGGCCGGGCACGCTGGCGCCGGGCCAGGCGGCCACAGGGGTCCTGGCTGCCGGTGGGCGCGAGTCCTGGCGCGTCGATCTGCCCGCCGGCCATGTGGTCCAGGGTGAATTCGAGGGGCAGGGCGTGGCCCTGGACCTGGAGGATGTCCAGGGCCGGCACCTGCGTCGCTTGGCGCGGGCCGATGGCGGCGCGCAGTCGCTGATGTGGGTCACGGAGGGAGCCGGACGGCAGCGGCTGGTGGCCAGGCGTGTGGCCCTGGCTGACCCCCGTTCCGGCGGTGAGGCGCAAGAAGCGGGGCGCTTCGCGCTGCGGCTGACCTCCAGCCTGGCGCCTGCCGGCAACAAGGCCTCGGCCACCTCCGAGCCTCCGGCACTGCAAAGCCCGCGGCTGAGGGCTCTGGCGCAGGCAATCCAGCGCGGCGCGGGGGCTGGTGTGGCTGCCGACGCCTTCTGGCGGCGCGTGCAGGAGGAAGGAACACCCATGGTCGAGCCCCTGTCCGAGGGGCACTCCCTGGTCACCTTCCTATGGCGCGGCCAGCCGCGTGCGGGCATGCAGGGCGTGCGCCTGTTCGGCAGCCCGGCCGGCAACCATGATCCGCTGCAGCATCTGCCCGGCAGCGATGTCTGGTGGGCCAGCTTCCGCATGGCGGACAACGCCAGGCTCAGCTACCGGCTGGCGCCCGATGTGCCGCTGATCGAAGGCTCGGCCATGGAGCAGCGCCGCGCCCTGCTGGCCACGGCGCAGCGCGATCCGCTCAATCCCAAGACCTTCCCGCAGCCGCCCGAGGGCGGCTTCATCGATGTCTTCCAGGGCGCCTCCGTGCTGGAGCTGCCCAAGGCGCCGCCCCAGCCCTGGGTGGTGCCGCGCGCGGGCGTGGCCCAGGGGGCGCTGGTGCAGCACCGCCTGTCCAGCCGCGTGCTGGGCAACAGCCGCGATGTCTGGACCTACCGCCCGGCGGGCAGCCAGGCGCCCGAGGCGCTGCTGGTGCTTTTCGACGGCAATGCCTATGCAAAGCAGGTGTCCACGCCCACCCTCATCGACAACCTCATGGCCGATGGCCTGATCCCGCCCACGGCCGTGGTGCTGGTGGACAACGCCAGCCCGCAGGCACGCGGCAGGGAATTGCCGCCCAACACCGCCTTCGCGCGCTTTCTGGATGAGGAGCTGATGCCCTGGGTGGAGGAGCAGGGCCTGGGCCAGCCTGCGGCGCGCACGGTGATTGGCGGCTCCAGCTTCGGCGGCCTGGCCTCTGCCTATGCGGGCCTGGTCAATGCGCGCTGGTTCGGCAACGTGCTGAGCATGTCGGGATCGTTCTGGTGGTCGCCGGCCGGCGAGGTGCCGGGCTGGGTGCAGCGCCGCTATGCCCAGGAGCCGCGCCAGCCCGTGCGTTTCTATCTGGATGCAGGCCGCTACGAGCGTGCACGCGGCGGGCAGGACGGCATCCTGGAAACCAACCGCCACCTGGCCGACGTGCTGCGCGCCAAGGGCTACGAGGTCACGCAGGCCGAGCATGAAACCAGCCATGACTACCTGCAATGGCAGGGATCGCTGGCCTGCGGCCTGGTGGCCCTGCTCAACCCCGGGCGCTTTGCCCAGGGCCTGCCGGCCTGCGAGCGCATGCCGGACAGCACGCCCGCACTTCCCTGAGGCCGCCAAGGCCAATGTTTGAACTTCCTGGCGATACAGCAATCATTGAAAGAATGAACACATTGAATGCAAATCATTCCCGGCGCCACATCCTGGCGACGATGGGCCAGGGCGCGGGCATGCTGGTCACGCTGCCTCTGGCACTGTCCATGGCCCATGCGCAGACGGCAGCGGTCGGCAAGACCGTGACCGTGCCGCACGCCAAGGGCGAGATCCAGGTGCCCTTCAAGCCCGTGCGCGTGCTGGTGTTCGAGCTGGCGGCGCTGGACACGCTGCAGGCGCTGGGCGGCGAGGTGCGTGGCGTGCCCGAGTTCAAGATGCCGCCGCTGCTGGCCCGCTATGCCGATGCGAAATACGCACGCATCGGCAGCCTGTTCGAGCCCGACTACGAGGCCGTCAAGGCGCTGTCGCCCGACCTCATCATCGTGGGCGGCCGCTCCGAGGCCAAGTACAAGGAGCTGTCGCGCTTCGCCCCCGTGCTGGACCTGAGCGTCAGCGACGAGCACCAGATGGCCGATATCTACCGCAACATCCGCACGCTGGGCGCCGTCTACGGCCTGCAGGACAAGGCCGAGGCCGAGGTCCGGGCCGTGGAGCAGGCCATCGCCGCGCTGCATGGCAAGGCGCAGAACGCGGGCAAGGGGCTGGTGCTGCTGACCTCGGGCGGCAAGCTCAGCGCCTACGGTCCGGGCTCGCGCTTCGGCATGCTGCACGATGTGTTCGGCGTGAAGCCGGCCATCGACAACCTGACGGTGGCGCGCCATGGGCAGGTGGTCTCCTTCGAGTTCCTGCTCAAGACCAATCCCGACTGGCTGTTCGTCATCGACCGCGACGTGGCCATCGGCCAGGATGGCAAGACCGCCCAGCAACTGCTGGACAACCCGCTGGTGCGCGCCACCAAGGCCTGGCGCGGCAAGCAGGTGGTCTATCTGAACGCAGCCAACTGGTACACCCTGTCCAACGCCGGGCCGGGCGCGCTGAAGGCCAATATCCAGCAGCTGTCGGATGCCTTTGCCCGCACATGACGCCAAAGCGTTGAGCCCGCCTGTCGCCACCGCGCACGCCGTGCCCATGTCACGCCCCTCTCGCCAGGCCCTTGCCTGGCTTTTCGCGCTGGGCCTGCTGCTGGCGCTGTCGCTGGCCAGCCTGATGGTGGGCGCGGGCGACATGCACTGGAGCGTGCTGTGGTCGCGCAGCGAGGACGACCTGGCCAGCCAGGTGCTGGTCTACAGCCGCGTGCCGCGCACCCTGGCCCTGGTGCTGGCCGGCGCATCCATGGCGGTCTGCGGACTGCTCATGCAGATGCTGGCGCGCAACCATTTCGTGGAGCCTTCCACCGTGGGCACGGTGGAGTCGGCCAGCCTGGGCATGCTGGCTGCGTTCCTCTGGGTGCCGCACTGGCCGGTGATGGCCAAGATGGGAATTTCGGCCGTGGCGGCACTGCTGGGCACGGCGCTGTTCCTGGCCGTGCTCTCGCGCATCCGGCTGCGCTCGTCGTGGATGGTGCCCCTGGTCGGCCTGGTGCTGGCCGGCGTGCTGGAGGCAGCCGCCAGCTTTCTGGCGCTGCAGTTCGACATGATGCAGGCGCTCAAGTCCTGGTCCAACGGCGATTTCTCGCTGGTGGTCCAGGGCCGCTACGAGTTGCTGTGGCTGTCGCTGGGTGTCACCGCCCTGGCCTGCCTGGCGGCCGACCGCTTCACCGTCGCCGGCCTGGGCGAGAGCTTTGCCACCAACCTGGGCCTGAACTACCGGCGCCTGGTCTGGCAGGGGCTGGTGGTGGTGGCCGTGGCCACTTCGGCCGTGGTGGTCACGGCCGGCAGCCTTCCCTTTGTGGGACTGATCGTGCCCAACGTGGTGCGCCTGGTCCTGGGTGACAACGTCCGCCGCAGCGTGCTGTGGGTGGCGCTGATCGGCGCGGGCCTGACCCTGCTGTGCGATCTGGTCGGGCGCATGCTGATCGCGCCCTATGAAATCCCCGTGGGCACCGTGCTGGGCGTGCTGGGCAGTGCCTTGTTCCTGGCGCTCATCCTGCGCCGCCGCAAGGACCGTGCATGAGCAGCCTGCCGCAATCCGTTGCTTGCGCCGATCCGGCTGCGCGCAGTTGGGGCCGGGGCCGACGCCTGGCGCTGCTGGGAGGGCTGGCGCTGCTGTGCCTGCTGGCCTTCATGACCGTGGGCGTCAGGACCGACTGGGCCTTCGTGCTGGAGCACCGGGGCGCCAAGGTGCTGACCATGGCGCTGGTGGCCTGTGCCATCGGCCTGTCCACCGTGGTGTTCCAGACCGTGTCGCACAACACCATCCTCACGCCTTCGGTGATGGGGCTGGATGCGCTGTACCTGTTCGTGCAGGCGTCCATGGTGCTGATGCTGGGCGCGGCAGGCGTGTCCGCCATGGGCGAGGTCGGGCGCTATGCGCTCAACATCGTGCTGATGGTGGGCTTCAGCGTGCTGCTGATGCGCTGGCTGTTCGTGGGCCATGCCAGCAGCCTGCACCTGATGCTGCTGGTGGGCATGGTGGGCGGCATCTTCTTTCGCAGCCTGGCCGGGCTGGCCATGCGCGTGCTCGATCCCAATGAGTTCACGGCGCTGCAGGACCGCATGTTCGCCAACTTCAACGCGGTGAACCTGCAGCTGCTGGTGCCGTCGCTGCTGCTGATCGCGCTGGGCAGCGCCTGGATCTGGCGCCAGCGCCACGTGCTGGACGTGATCTCGCTGGGGCGCGATGCCGCCATCGGCCTGGGCCTGGACTACGATGGCCGCGTGCTGCGGCTGCTGGCCGTGGTGGCCTGCATGGTGGCCGTGTCCACGGCCCTGGTCGGGCCTGTCATCTTCTTCGGTCTGCTGGTCAGCAACATGGCGTATCACGCCATGGGCACGCGCCGCCATGCCTGGGTGCTGCCTGCGGCCGTGCTCTGGGGCTGCGTGCTGCTCATGGGCGGCCAGGTGCTGCTGGAGCAGCTTTTTCAATTCAATACCGTGCTGAGCATCGTGGTGGAGTTCCTGGGTGGAATCGTCTTCATCGTGCTGCTCATGCGCAAGGGGACCCAATGATCGAGGTGCGTGATCTGCTCAAGCGCCATGGCGGCACGACCGTGCTGCAGGAGCTCAACTTCAACGTGCCCGAGCGGGCGCTGACGGCCATCATCGGCCCCAACGGGGCCGGCAAATCCACGCTGCTGTCCCTGGTCAGCCGCCTCATGCCGATCACGGAAGGCCAGGTGTTGGTGGCTGGCCGCGACGTGGCCACCACGCCCACCGAGGCGCTGGCGCGCATCATGGCCATCCTGCGCCAGGACAACCAGAGCACGCTGCGCCTGACGGTGCGCGACCTGGTGGGCTTCGGCCGCTTTCCGCACAGCAAGGGCCGGCTGGGCCCCGAGGATGTGCGCCATGTGGACGAGGCGCTGGAGTACCTGCAGCTCACGCCGCTGGCCGAGCGCTTTCTCGACGAGTTGTCAGGCGGCCAGCGCCAGCGCGCCTACATCGCCATGGTGCTGTGCCAGGACACGCCTTTCATCCTGCTGGACGAGCCGCTGAACAACCTGGACATGGCCCATGCCGTCAGCATGATGGGCCTGCTGCGCCGCGCCGTCACCGAACGCGGCAAGACCGTGGTCATGGTGCTGCACGACATCAACTTCGCCTCCTGCTACGCCGACCACATCATCGCGCTCAAGGACGGCCGCCTGGCCGTGGCGGGCACGCCGGCCGAGGTCGTGCAGGACGAGGTCCTCAGCAGCCTCTACGGCATCCCCGTCAGCGTGCACGAGGTCAAGGGCCGCAGGCTCTGCCATTACTTTGGCTGAACATGCGGCGTTTCGGGCTTGGCGCGGCCTGAGGCGAGGGACACCAAGCAAGGGCCTAAGCCGGCCGCTCAGGGGGTGCTTTTCTTCTTCAACAGCATGGAGTCGCCATAGCTGAAGAAGCGGTACTCCTGCGCGATCGCATGGCGGTACAGCGCCATCACCTGCTCGTAGCCGGCGAAGGCGCTGACCAGCATCATCAGCGTGCTCTTGGGCAGGTGGAAGTTGGTGATCAGCAGATCGACCACCTGGTACTCGAAGCCCGGTGTGATGAAGATGCGCGTATCGCCTGAGAAGTTGCCCGTCTGGGCCCAGGACTCCAGCGTGCGCACCGTGGTCGTGCCCACGGCGATGATGCGGCCGCCGCGCTGGCGGCAGCGTTCCAGCGCGGCCAGGGTGGCCAGCGGGATTTCGTACCACTCGCTGTGCATCTGGTGGTCGGCCAGGTTCTCGGTCTTCACGGGCTGGAAGGTGCCGGCGCCCACGTGCAGCGTGACGCTGGCGCGTTCGATGCCGCGCTCGGCCAGGCGGGCCAGCACGGCGTCGTCGAAGTGCAGTGCGGCCGTGGGCGCGGCCACGGCGCCGGGGCGGGCCGCGAAGACGGTCTGGTAGCGCTCGCTGTCTTCGGCGGCATCGGGGTCGTTGCCGGTTTCCTGGTGGCGCTCGATGTAGGGCGGCAGCGGCAGATGGCCGAAGCGCTCCATCAGCTCATGGGGCGTCTCGCCGCGCGGGCCTTCAAAGCTCAGGTGGAACAGCGGGCCGTTCTCGTCGGGCCAGCGGCCACGCAGCACGGCGTCGAAGCCGCCACCGTTCTTGCCGCCGCACAGGTGGATGCGCGAGCCGGGCAGGGGCTTCTTGCTGACGCGCATGTGGGCCACGACGTCGTTGCCTTCGAGCACGCGCTCGACCAGCAGCTCCAGCCGGCCGCCGCTGGCCTTCTCGCCGAAGATGCGCGCCTTGATCACGCGCGTGTCGTTGAACACCAGCAGGTCGCCGGGCTGCAGCAGATCGGGCAGCTCGTGGAAGATGCGGTCGGCGGGCGGGTTGGCATCGTCGCGGCCGTCGAGCAGGCGCGAGGCACTGCGCTGGGCGGCAGGATGCTGGGCAATCAGCTTCTCGGGAAGCTCGAAGTCGAAATCGCTGAGCGAGAACACACGGGACAGGGAGGACATGCAGTGCTTGAGGGCCGGACATGGCCCGTTCCAAGTTCGTTGAACGGAAGCTGGCAATTGTCGCAAACCCTGGGGTCATCCCCGGAATTGCCGGCGATCACCTGGCCATGGCGGCCTGAGGCTGGCGCTCGAACTCCAGCCACAGCGATTCCAGATCGGGGAAGTCCCAGTCCGCAGGGTCTTCGCGCGCGATGATGCGGTCGTTGCCCTGGCTTTCGGACAGGTCCTCGATCTCCGGCGTGATGCGGCAGGACTGGCGCAGCGAATAGAAGACCTTGACGCGCGGCGCCAGCAGGCTGGCCGGCGAGGCATCGACCACCACCGCCAGACGCTGCGAATGCAGGCGCACCAGCGAGCCCAGCGGGTAGATGCCCACGGTCTGCACGAACTGCTCGAACAGCCGCTTGTCGAAATGGCGCGGACTCCACTCGGCCATGCGACGCAGCGCCTCCGAAGGCGGCCAGCCCTTCTTGTAGGGCCGGTCCGAGGTGATGGCATCGTAGACGTCGCAGATCGCCGTCATGCGCGCCAGCAGGCCGATGTCGCCCTGCTGCAGCCCGTCGGGGTAGCCGCTGCCGTCCACCTTTTCATGGTGGTGCAGGCAGGCATCGATGACCTCGTCGTCCAGGCCCAGCGGGCGCAGCAGCTGCTCGCCGTGGCGTGGATGGGCGCGCATCAGCGCCCATTCGGCGTCGTCCAGCGGGCCGGGCTTGTTGAGCACGGTCACCGGAATGGCGGTCTTGCCCAGATCGTGCATGAGGCCGGCCATGCCGGCCTTGCGCAGGCTGTGGTCGTCCAGGCCCATGCGCTTGGCCAGGGCCACCATCAGCGCGCACACGGCCAGACTGTGCATGTAGGTGTAGTCGTCGGCGGTCTTCAGGCGGGCCAGACCGATCAGCGCATGGGGATTGCGTGCCACGGAGGCCGTCACATCGTCCACCAGCTGTCCGGCGGCCGAGGCGTCCACGGGCCGGCCCAGCCGCGCATCGCTGAACAGGCGGCTCAGCAATTGCCTGGCCTGGGCGCAGGTCTGGGCCGCGCGGCGCAGCTCGGTGGCGGTGGAGATGGGGGCCGTGCTCTGCTCGGACGCAGGGCGGGCGTTGTCGGGGATCTGGTGGCGAAGCTCGTCCTGCGGGTCGAAGCGCAGGCAGGGCACCTGCACGCCCACGTCCAGGCCTTTGCGCACATCGATCCAGACCTCCTGGATGGAGGTGGCGCGCAGACGCTGGAGATCGGCCTCGGAGCGAAGCAGGAAACGGGTTCGCCAAAAGGGATGCTCCATCCAGGAGCCGCAGAACTCGTGCAGGAACATGCCCAGAGTGACATGCTGGACATTGATACGCTTCAACATGGCATTCGGTGGCGGGGTAACACTACGTAACGTCAGCGTGCATGGTAGCGGCTTCCCCAGAGACCCGGGGCGTCAAGGGTGCTTTGGGCAGGGCCGGCCGGCATGAACGTGGCGTGTTGCCTACACCTGTATATTCATACACTATGCTGCCAGCCAACGCGCATGTTCTGAAACAGGAAAGCCCATGCCCCTGAACGTCTCCTCTGCCTTTCCCGACCTGGGGCGCGACGCCCCTGGTGGCAAGGCCGCGCGTGCCGGCAAGGCAAAGGCTGGCGCAGGCAAGGGCGGCGCCAGGAAGGCCGGCAAGGCCTCGGCCACTTCGGGCGACAAGGCCGCCTCGCCTGCACAGCCCGCCGCCAGGTCTGCCGCCAGTCCCGCGCAGAAGGCGCTGCAGAAAATGGGCCTGGTGCGCGACATCGACCTGGCGCTGCACCTGCCGCTGCGCTATGAGGACGAGACCCGCATCACCGCGCTGCGCAATGCGCGCGAAGGCGATACGGTGCAGATCGAGGCCACGGTCACCCACAGCGAAGTGCAGCTGCGCCCTCGCCGCATGCTCAAGGTCACGGTGGACGACGGCACGGCCGAATGCGTGCTGACCTTCTTCAGCTTCTACCCTTCGCACCAGAAAACCCTGTCCGTGGGCGCGCGGCTGCGCATACGCGGCGAGGTCAAGGGCGGCTTCTGGGGACGGCAGATGCTGCACCCTGCGTTCCGCGCGGCCGGGGGGGATCTGCCCACGGCGCTCACGCCCGTCTATCCGGTGGCGGCAGGACTGCCCCAGGCCTATATCCGCCGCGCAGCGGCCACGGCCATGCTGCGGGCCGACCTCTCCGATACGCTGCCCGCAGGAGAGCACCCGCCCGTGGCCCATTTCCACGGCAACGGCGGGCTGCCGCCGCTGTTCAGCCTGCGTGACGCGCTGCAGTTCCTGCACCATCCCACGCCCGATGTGGCCCTGGCCACGCTGGAAGACCATTCGCATCCGGCCTGGCAGCGCCTGAAGGCCGAGGAACTGCTGGCCCAGCAACTGTCGCAATACGAGGCCAAGCGCGAGCGCGCGCGGCTCAGGGCGCCCGTGCTGCGCGCATTGCCCATGGACAGCGCCCAGGGACTGGCGCGCCAGTTTCTCGACCAGTTGCCCTTTGGCCTGACCGGTGCCCAGCAGCGCGTGGTGGGCGAGATCCTCGCCGACATGGAGCGCCGCATGCCCATGCACCGGCTGCTGCAGGGCGATGTGGGATCGGGCAAGACGGTGGTGGCGGCGCTGTCGGCCGTGGCCTGCATCGAGGCCGGCTGGCAGTGCGCGCTGATGGCGCCCACCGAAATCCTGGCCGAGCAGCATTTCGGCAAGCTGGTCGGCTGGCTGGAGCCGCTGCTGGCTCCGCTGGGCAAGCGCGTGGCCTGGCTGGCCGGCGCGCAGAAGAAGAAGGAGCGCACCGCCATGCTGGAGCTGGTCCGCAGCGGCGAGGCGGCCCTGGTGGTGGGCACGCATGCCGTCATCCAGGACCAGGTGGAGTTCAAGAACCTGGCGCTGGCCGTCATCGACGAGCAGCACCGCTTCGGCGTGGCCCAGCGGCTGGCGCTGCGCCAGAAACTCGCAGCCTCGGGCATGGAGCCCCATCTGCTGATGATGAGCGCCACCCCGATCCCGCGCACCCTGGCCATGAGCTACTACGCCGACCTGGATGTCTCCACCATCGACGAGCTGCCGCCGGGGCGTACGCCCATCGTCACCAAGCTCATTGCCGACAGCCGCAAGGACGAAGTCATCGAACGCATCGGCGCCCAGGTCACCCAGGGGCGCCAGGTCTACTGGGTGTGTCCGCTGATCGAGGAAAGCGAGGCGCTGGACCTGTCCAACGCCACGGCCACCCACGCCTACCTCAGCGAGATGCTGCCCGATGTCATGGTCGGCCTGCTGCATTCGCGCATGCCCACGGCCGAGAAGAAGGCGGTGATGGAGCTGTTCTCGGCCGGCGTCATGGGCGTGCTGGTCTCCACCACGGTGATCGAAGTGGGCGTGGATGTGCCCAACGCTTCGCTCATGGTGATCGAGCATGCGGAGCGCTTTGGCCTGTCGCAGCTGCACCAGCTGCGCGGGCGCGTGGGACGGGGCGCTGCAGCTTCGGCCTGCGTGCTGCTGTATTCGGTGGGAGACAGCGGCCGCCTGGGCGAGACGGCCAAGGACCGGCTGCGTGCCATGGCCGAAACCAACGACGGCTTCGAGATCGCGCGGCGCGACCTGGAGATTCGCGGTCCGGGCGAATTCCTGGGTGCGCGCCAATCAGGCGCTCCCATGCTGCGCTTTGCCGATCTGGAGCAGGACCTGATGCTGCTCGACTGGGCCCGCGAGCTGGCGCCTCGCATGCTGGAGCAGCACCCGCAACTGGCCCAGCGGCATGTGGACCGCTGGTTGGGCGGCAAGGCCGAATTCCTCAAGGCCTGATGGGCCGGCCCCCGCTTGCGGGATGTTTCTGTTACGTATTTTTACGCGCACGGGCGCTGCCCGGTGGCGGCCTGCTCCGCAGGCCTGCAGCCCGCGCCAGGCAAGGTTTGCGTGTGCGTTGTAGCTGTCGGTAGGGAGCGCTTCATGCGGTCCTGGCGGTGACATCTGCGCGCGGCGACGGCATTGAGTATTTGTGACATTTTGGTACATTGAGTCGCAAAAAACAGGGTAGGTCCATCCGGGAGGGGATGGCCTGCCACTCCTCCCCACGCTTCCCCACGGGGAGGACGGCCGTGATCACTCTTGTGTTGTCCCATCTTTCTGAGAATGAGGAGCCGTCCACATGAATGAAGCCGTTCAAGCGAATGAACTCGTCGAGACCTCCTGGCGCATGGGCCTGGTGGCCCTGTCCTATGGCATTGCCGTGCTGGGCTCCTTCGTGGCCCTCACGGCGGCACAGCGCATTCGCGGGCGCACGGGAATCAGCTGGCTGAATCTGCTGGCGGCCGGCACGGCGCTGGGCGGCATAGGCGTGTGGTCCATGCATTTCACGGGCATGCTGGCGCTGAACCTGGGCATGGGCTCGGGCTACTCCATGGTCGAAACCCTGGTGTCCCTGGTGGCTGCCGTCGCTGCGACCTCGGTGGCGCTGGCGTTTGTCGCGCGGCGGCCCGAAAGCGGGTTGCGCGTGCTGGGCGCCGGCACCCTGCTGGGCCTGGGCGTGGCCTTCATGCATTACCTGGGCATGTACGGCATGCGCTTTCCCGGCTTCATCGTCTGGTCCGTTCCCACCGTGGTGCTGTCCGTGGCCATTGCCGTGGTGGCGGCCAGCGCCGCTCTTTGGCTGTCGTTTCGCACCGGCTCGCTGGGCATGCGGGCGCTGGCGGCTGTCGTGATGGGGGCGGCAGTATGCTCCATGCATTACACGGGCATGGCCGCAGCAGACTTTGTATGCATTTCCGAGACACAGCGGTATGCTCGGCCGCAAGGTTTTGCCGTGATCAGCGCTTTGGACCTTCCCGTCTTTACCGTGATCGTGGCCATAGGCCTGGCAGCATTGATAGGCATGGACCAGCTCATGCAGCAGCGCGACCGGATGCGCCGGCCCCTGCACTAGGTGGATAAATGCAAAAAGCCGGCAGGTCGGGGAGCGCGCAGTGGTCATGCGTGGACGAGGACTGGCACAATCGAAATAGGACAAATCCTAGAGTCTGCACAGGAACTTTTGAGGGGAGCACCCCGGCAACCGGGCCGCAAGGCCTGGTTGCACAAAGGTTTCGGCCCAGGTTCCAGGTCTAAGACCATCGTATTTTCCGAGGCTCCCTCCCAGACACAGCTCGCCAATGACACTTACCGAACTCAAATACATCGTGGCCGTGGCACGTGAAAAGCATTTTGGCCGCGCCGCCGAAGCCTGTTATGTGTCCCAGCCCACGTTGTCCGTGGCGATCAAGAAGCTGGAGGAGGAGCTCGATGTCAAGCTCTTCGAGCGCAGTGCCGGCGAAGTGTCGGTCACGTCGCTGGGCGAGGAGATCATCCGTCAGGCGCAAAGCGTGCTGGAGCAGGCCGCCGAGATCAAGGAAATCGCCAAGCGCGGCAAGGACCCGCTGTCCGGCGTGCTCACCCTGGGTGTGATCTACACCATCGGCCCCTACCTGCTGCCGGACCTGGTGCGCAACTCCATCCTGCGCACGCCGCAGATGCCGCTGATGCTGCAGGAGAACTACACCATCAAGCTGCTGGAGATGCTGCGCACGGGCGAGATCGACTGCGCCATCGTCGCCGAGCCCTTCCCCGACACCGGCCTGGCGCTGGCGCCGCTGTATGACGAGCCCTTCATGGCTGCCGTGCCCAGCACCCATGCGCTGGCCCAGAAGGACCATGTCTCCACCAGCGATCTCAAGAACGAGACCATGCTGCTGCTGGGCTCGGGCCACTGCTTCCGCGACCATGTGCTCCAGGTCTGCCCCGAGTTCGCACGCTATGCCAGCAATGCCGAAGGCATTCGCCGCACCTTCGAAGGTTCGTCGCTGGAGACCATCAAGCACATGGTGGCCGCCGGCATGGGCGTGACCCTGGTGCCGCGCCTGTCCGTGCCCGCCGATGCGCTGGAGACCACGGCGCGCCGCCGCAAGACCGACGAGCCGCACATCCGCTACCTGCCCATCCTCGAGGACGACGGCTCGGCCCCGCCCACGCGCCGCGTGGTCCTGGCCTGGCGCCGCAGCTTCACGCGCTACGAGGCCATCGCCGCCCTGCGCAACGCGGTCTACGCCTGCGCCTTGCCCGGCGTCAAACGCCTGTCCTGATGACTGCACCGCTGCGCGGGCCGTGCCTCCAGGGCCACCGCGCTTGCGTTATCGTTGCTTTCGGTCTCCGGGCGGTCTGCCCGGGGCATATTCCATCCGTACGAAGTTGAAAGGGATCCCATGGCCAAAAATGCCAGCAAAGACAAGTCCGGTGCAAAGAAGCCAGAGGCCGTGCAGGCCGCCAAGACCGTGCAGGCAGCGACGGCCGATGTCGCACCGGTGTCCGTGCGCTCCAGCGCCATCCACATCGGCATCAGCGACAAGGACCGTGCCGCCATCTCCAAGGGCCTGTCGGCCCTGCTGGCCGACACCTACACGCTCTATCTGACAACGCACAACTTCCACTGGAACGTCACGGGCCCGATGTTCAACACACTGCACACCATGTTCATGGGGCAGTACACGGAACTGTGGAACGCCGTTGATCCCATCGCCGAGCGCATCCGCGCCCTGGGCCATTTCGCACCGGGCTCTTATGCCGACTTCGGCAAGCTCACCAGCCTGGCCGACGTGCCCCACGATCCGCCCAAGGCCCTGGAGATGGTGCGCATCCTGGTGGCAGGCCATGAAGCCGTGGCACGCACGGCGCGCAGCCTCTTCCCGCTGGCCGACAAAGCCAGCGACGAGCCCACGGCCGACCTGCTGACCCAGCGCCTGACCGTGCATGAGCAGACCGCCTGGATGCTGCGTGCCCTGCTTGAAGAGTGATGCTGCACATGTCCCAAGCACCTGCCACGGCCCGGGAGTGATGACCGCGCATGCTCCGGACCTGGATTGACGCACACGCCGCCACGAGCGGCCTGTGCCTGGTACTGGCCGCCTTGGGCGGCCTTTTTTTCTACCTGCGCCTGCCCGCCGCCGCGCGGCTGCGCCATGCAGGCCTGCCGATGCCACGCGCCGCATGGCAGGGCCTGGTTGCGGCGGGCCTGCTGGCCGCGCTGGCCCTGGGCGTGATGGTGCGCGACATGCTGGGCCTGGGCCAGCCCGCAGGCTGCGACTCCTGCACCGACTGGCCGGTGCTGGATGATGCCCTGCACCAGTGGCTTGCTGGCCATGCCACCGATGCCTGGGTGCGCCCCGTGGTCGCCTTCACCCAGCTGGGCCATGTGGGCTGGATGGTGTCGCTGTCTGTTGCCGTGCTGGCGCTGCTGCTGTGGCGCCGCGACTGGCTGCATGCGGCCGCCTGGGTGGTGGCCACGGCGGGAGTCGGTCTGTGGATACGCGCCATCAAGACCAGCGTGGGCCGCCCGCGCCCCGTGGGCGGCTGGGTGCCCGAGGGCGGCTTCAGCTTCCCCAGCGGCCACAGCGCCGGCACCTTCGTGCTCTATCTGATGCTGGCCTGGCTGCTGCTGCCGTACCTGCGGCCTGCCTGGCGCTGGTGCGTGGGCCTGGCGGCCCTGGCCGTTGCCCTGGGCGTGGGGGCCAGCCGCGTCGTGCTGCGCGTGCACTATGCCAGCGATGTGCTGGCTGGCTGGCTGCTGGGCCTGGCCTGGATGGCGCTGGTGATCTGTGCCGTGGAGTGGGCGCAAACCCGCGTTGCCGGCAGGCGCGGCTGAGGCGCGCCGCCGAGCCCGCCCGCCCAGCGGCGACAATGCGGGCATTTTCGAATGTGATGCGTGCGATGGTCGGCCCACGGCCGCCATCGGCGCCCAGACGCCATGCCTACCTCCTCCTCTACGCCCATGCCTGCGCCCCGGCGCAGCAAACTGTCGCTCTACCTGGACCTGGTCCGCTTCAACCGGCCGGCCGGCTGGCTGGTCCTGGTCTGGCCCACGCTGGCCGCACTGTGGGTGGCGGCGGGCGGGTTTCCGGGCTGGCATCTGCTGGTGGTCTTCGTGCTGGGCACGGTGCTGATGCGCAGCGCCGGCTGCTGCATCAATGACATCGCCGACCGCGACTTCGACCGCCACGTCAAGCGCACCACGCAGCGCCCCATCACCTCGGGACTGGTCTCGGTGAAGGAGGCCGCGCTGCTGGGCGCGGCCCTGGCCCTGGTTTCGCTGGGCCTGGTGCTGACCACCCGCTGGGAGGCCGTGGCCTGGTCCGTGCCCGCCGTGCTGTTCACCATCCTCTACCCGTTCACCAAGCGCTTCTTCGCCATGCCCCAGGCCTTCCTGGGCATTGCCTTCAACTTCGGCATCGTCATCGCCTTCGCCGCCGTGCAGGGGCAGGTGCCCGCCACGGCCTGGATTCTGTGGTTGGCCAACATGTTCCTGGTGCTGGCCTATGACACCGAATACGCCATGGTGGACCGCGACGATGACCTCAAGATCGGAATGAAGACCTCGGCCATCACCCTGGGCCGCTTCGACGTGGTGGCCGTCATGGGTTTCTTCGTGCTCTGCGGCCTGCTCACGGTCTGGGCGTTGGCACCCTTCGGCCTGGCCTGGCCTTTCTGGCTGGGCCTGGCCGTGGCCGCGGCCCAGGTGATCTGGCACTTCACCCTGATCCGCCACCGCACGCGCGAGGGCTGCTTCGTCGCCTTCAGCAAGAGCCACTGGATCGGTGCCAGCCTGTTCGCGGGCGTGGCGCTGGGGTTTGCGCTGCGCTGAGGGCTCAGCGCTGAAAAAACAAGGGAGGCCGGTGCCTCCCTTTTGCATGGAGCCTGGGGCGCGTTGCGCCGGGCTCAGCGGCCGAATTCGGCGGCCAGCTCCTTGGCCCGTGTTTCCGCCGCCCGCATGGCGGCCACGAAATGCTCGGGCACCTGCTGCGCCTGCAGGTGCGTGATGGCGGCGTGGGTGGTGCCTCCCTTGCTGGTGACGCGCTGGCGCAGCACCTCGGCGCTTTCGCTGGAGCGGGCGGCCAGCTCCGACGCGCCCTGGAAGGTGGCCACGCCCAGGCGGTAGGACTGCTCGGCCGTGAGGCCCATGTCCACGCCAGCCTGTGTCATGGCTTCGAGGAACAGGAAGACATAGGCCGGGCCCGAGCCCGACAGGGCGGTCACGGCGTCCAGGTGCGCTTCCTGGTCGACCCAGACGAACTGGCCCGTGGTGGCCACCACCTGCTCGATGGCGCTCTTGCCCGCGGCATCGACCTGGGCGCGGGCGAACAGGCCCGTCATGCCCTTGCCCACCAGGGCCGGCGTGTTGGGCATGGCGCGCACGATGCGGCCCGTGCCCAGCCACTGGGCGATGGCGTCCGTGGGAATGCCGGCGGCCACGCTCAGGTGCAGGGCCTGGGCGGTGTGCGGCGCCACGGCCTGGGCGGCTTCCTTGAAGGTCTGGGGCTTGACGGCCCAGACCACGATGCCGGCACCGTCCAGCGCGCTGGCGGCGGCCGCGGCATCGGCATGGGCCGTGATGCCGAAGTTCGTGCGCAGCGCATCGCGTGCAGCCTCGAAGGGTTCGACGACGACGATGCGGTCTGCGGATTGGCCCTGGCCGATCAGTCCGCCGATGATGGCGCTGGCCATGTTGCCGCCACCGATGAAGGCGATGACAGGGGAGGCTGTGGAAACGGTGTTCATGCTGGTGGCGGTGGAGAAGGAAAACGAAGAGTTTAGAGCGTGTTCCCACCGTGCCAGCGCATGTCCACGCCATGGCTGGCGGCCAGGTCCAGGGGCTGTGCCGGGGCGCCGGGCCGCTGGCGCAGGGTGAGCGCGCAAGGGCCCTCTCCGCGGGTGGCAAGGCGCTGGCGCAGTGCGTCGCAGGCCGCCAGTGCCTGCGCGCCTTGCAGCAGCAGGTCGAACCCCGGCAATGCCAGCCGCGCGCCCTGGTTGTCCAGCTTCTCCAGCGGCAGGCCCGGGCCCAGCAGCGCCCGGTAGCGGTCCAGGCTGGCGTCCAGGTCGTGCACGGCGACGGTCAGCGAGGCCACACCCAGCGCGCCGTTGGGATGCTCGCGCACGCTGCCCTCGGGCACGCGCAGCGCGCGCGGCGTGACGTCGCCGCACAGGAAGGGCAGGTCGGGCGTGGCGTGGCGCGCCGTCTGCCACAGCAGTTGCGCGCCATCGGGGCGCACGCGGCCTCCGTCCACGGGGCCGATCAGGGTATCCAGCCCCCGCCCGCGCGCCTCGGCCAGGGCCTGGGAGGTGCTTTGGGGCAGCAGGGCGAAGTCCACCAGCCCTTCGCCATGGTCGCGCAGCGTGCGGTACCAGCGCTCTTCGGGCGCCGGGGAGGTCCAGGCAATGATCTCCAGGTAGGCGCCATCGGCAAAGACGACCAGTGCGTTGTGCGAGGTGCGGCCCGGATGGCGGCCGCCGATGACGACCTGGAAGCCCAGCGCGCGGTAGTCCGCCACGGCGGCCTCGAGGTCCTGCACGGCGATGACGATGTGGTCCAGCGGAAGTGCCATGAATGCTCCTGTGTGGTGTAAGGGGGTGCCGTCCGGATTCTCAGTCTTCGAGCTGGACCTTGTTGTCGCGCACGAAGCGGCCCCAGCGCTCATATTCCTGGCGCACCCAGCGGTCGAGGGCGGGTCCGTCCGTGGCCATGACTTCAAAGCCCGACTGCACGAGCTTGCTGCGGATGTCGGGCGTGTTCAGCGTGGCCTGGAAGTCTTCGGTGAGCTTGTGCACCGTGGCTGCCGGCGTGGCGGAAGGTGCGAAAACGCCGATCCACGAGTAGGCCTCGAAGCCCGGGAAGCCGGACTCGGCCACGGTGGGCACGTCGGGCAGCTCGGGCAGGCGCTTGAGGCCGGTCACCGCCAGCGGCTTGATCTTGCCCGCCGAAATCTGGCCGCGCAGCGCCGCATAGCTGAGCAGGGTGAGGTCGGACACATTGCCGAGCACGGCCTGCACGGCCGGGCCGCCGCCGCCGTAGGGCACGTGCAGCACGTAGGTGCCCGAGCGGCGCTTGATGTCTTCCATCACCAGGTGGTTCATGGACCCCAGGCCGGTCGATGCGTAGCTGTATTTGCCCGGGTTGCGCCGCGCCAGCTCCAGGAAGCTGGCCAGGTCCTTGGCGGGCACCGAGGCCGAGGCACCGATCACCAGCGGAAAGCGCAGCGCCAGCGACACGCCCGTGAAGTCCTTGAAGGTGTCGTAGGGCAGCCGGGACTTGGCGATGGGATTGATGGCATGGGTGTCGAAGCTGAACAGCAGGGTGTTGCCGTCCGGGGCGGACTTGGCCACGTACTGGGTGGCGATCTGGCTGGCGGCGCCGGGGCGGTTCTCCACGATCACCGGGCGCCCGGCCACCTCGCCCAGGCGCGGCTGCAGTATGCGGGCGGCGATGTCGGTGCTGCCCCCCGGCGGGAAGGTGATGACCAGCTTGAGCGGGGCGGCGCCCTGCGCGGATGCCGTGCCGGCCGGCCCCAGCAGGCATGCGGCGGCCGTGGCCAGCAGCAGCTGGCGGCGTGAGGGTGGATGGGGCATGGGAAGGCTCCTTTTCAAGCGCATTGGCGGGCAGGAAATCGGGAATCTATGCGTGGGGCTGGCGTCAACCCATCCACTGGCTCACCGGCACGGCCGTGTCCTGGAGCTCTTGCGAGATCACATCCACCAGCGCCGGGCCGTCGTGCATCAGCGCGGCCTTGAGCGCGGCTTCGAGGTCTGCCGGGTCCTCCACGCGCCATGCCTTGACACCGAAGGCCTCGGCCACGCGGGCATGGTGGGTGCGGTTGAAGTCGACGGAGAAGTAGCGTTCATCGTAGCCGGACTTCTGGCTGGCCTTGATCCAGCCGAACACGCTGTTGGAGAACACGATCATCTTCAGCGGCACGTTGCGGCGCACGATGGTTTCCAGCTCGCCGCAGGTGAAGCCGAAGCTGCCGTCGCCCATGACCGCGACCACCACGGAACCGGGCTGGCCGATGGCGGCGCCAAAGCCGGCGGACATGGCAAAGCCCAGCGCCCCGTGCGCACGATTGGTGATGAAGTGCCGGCCGGCCTGGGGCGCGTCGAAATAGGCCGTGAAGTAGGGGCAGGGCGTGCCGGGGTCGGCCACCACGATGGCGCGCGCGGGCAGCAGGCGGTTGAGCGTGTCCACCACGCGCTCGGGCTTGATGGGCCGGTCCAGCGAGGCGGCCAGCGGCGCGAAGAAGGCCTGCTTGGCGGCGCGCGCGGTGGCCGCCAGCGTGGCGCCGTCCGCGGCATCGGCGGGGCGGCGGGAGATGCGTTGCTGCACGGCCGCGTGCAGCGCCTGCAGGCCCAGCAGGGCGTCGCCCACCAGGGCCACGTCGGTGCGGTAGTTGGTGCCTATGGTCATGGCGTCCACGTCCAGGTGGACGATGGTGACCTTGCGCGAGGGCATCTGCCAGTGCTCGGTGGTGGTGGAGCCGGCACGGGCGCCGATGAACATCACCAGGTCCGCCTGCGCCACCACGGCGCGCGTGGCCTCGACGCCGCCATTGGTGCCCACCACGCCGGCATTGAGCGGATGGCTGCCCGCCAGGCTGCCCTGGCCGCTGACGCTGGAACACACGGGCGCGTTGAGCAGGGTGGCCAGCGCATCCAGTGCGGCGCTGGCGCCTGCGATCAGCACGCCGCCGCCGCAGATCAGCACGGGGCAGCGGGCCGCCACCAGGCGGTCGGCAGCCTCGGCCACGGCCGCCGGATCGGGCGCGGACCGGTAGGCCGGATAGTGGTCATGCCCTGGCTGGGCCCAGACATCGGCCGGATCCAGCGTGTGCTTTTGCACGTCATAGGGCAGGCAGATATGGGTGGCGCCGGGCCGGCCCGTGGTCATGGCGCGAAAGGCGCTGCGCACGGCGTGCGGAATCTGGTCCACGCGGTCGATGGTGGTATTCCACTTGGTCAGGGGCCTGTACAGCGCCTGCTGGTCGAGTTCGGTCAGCGGGAACTTGCCGCGCGCACCCACGGAAACGTCCGAGGTGATGCCCAGCACGGGCACTGAGGACTCATTGGCCTCGGCCAGGCCGGGCAGCAGGTAGGTGGCGCCGCCTCCGCTGGGGCCTTCGCACACGCCCACCTTGCCTGTGACGCGCGCATAGGCGTCGGCCATGTAGCCGGCGCTGCGCTCGTCCCGCGTGAGGATGTGGTCCATGCCGTGGTCCAGCCGCGCCATGGCGTCGTAGAAGGGCAGGCTGGTGTCGCCGCACAGGCCGAAGATGTGCTTGACGCCATTGAGCTGCAGCATGCGGACCATGGCGTCGGCGCCATTGAAAGCGGTGGTCATGTCGGGAGTCTCCAGGCAGGTTGGGTGACGGGATTTTTAAGAATCCATTTCAGTATACTTAAAAGAATGCGCAGCGCCAAAGGGCACAATGGCGCCATGAAAATCTCCAACATCCGCCATGAACGGGGCTCCAGCGTCTACAGCACGCTGCGTGACATGGCCATCTCCTACGAGTTCAAGCCAGGCGAGCGCCTGAGCGAGAGCGAACTGGCGCTGCGCCTGGGCGTGAGCCGCACGCCCGTGCGCGAGGCGCTGACGCGGCTGGTGGCCGATGGCTTTTTGCTGCCGGCCAGCCGCGGCTACATGCGGCGCGAGCTGGACGTGAAGGAGTCGCTGGACCTGTACGAGGCCCGCGTGGCCGTGGAGCGCGAATGCGTGCGGCTGGCCGTGGAGCGTGCCACCGATGCCCAGCTCGACGAGGCCCTGGCCTACCTGGAGCAGAGCCAGCGCGTGGCCTCCGATACGCCGATCCGGCAACTGGTGGACCTGGACGAGGGATTCCACCTGCGCATTGCCGACATGGCCGGCAACGCCGAGCTGCGGCGCATGCTGGCGAGCCTGAACGAGCGCATCCGCTTCATCCGCTGGATCGACATGGAGAACGTGGGGCGCGCCTCCACCCAGCAAGAGCACCTGGAAATCCTGCAGGCCCTGCGCGCGCGCGACGCCCAGGCCAGCGAGCGCCTGATGGCCGAGCACATCGGCCTGCGGCGCGAGCAGATCGTGGAGGCCATTGCGCGCGGGCTGACGCGCATCTACCTGCCGAAGGAGCAGGTGCAGGCCACGCCCTGAAGCGCCTTCAGGGTGCGCAGGGCGGCGAGGGCCGGTAGGCGGTGATCAGGATCTGGTTGGCCTGCGCCGGGTTGAAGTTGTCGTCGCTGGCGAACACCAGCACGCGGGTGCCATCGGGCAGCGGCGGGCCCCAGGACATGGCTTCCATGTTGTCCAGCCGGCCGGGCTGCACGGTGGACAGATCGGCCACCAGTTGCTTGACCGCCACCTGTGGCGGCGTTTGCGCGAAGCTGGCCAGGGCCAGCGTATCAGGCGCATCCAGGCCGATGCGGTACAGCCGCGCGCCAAAACCGTGGCCCGGGCTGTAGGAGCGCTCCAGCACCAGCAGATGGTCGGGACCGTCCGGCAGGATCTCGCTGATGCCGTTGACCTCGCGCTGGGGCAGGGCCCAGCTGGCGGCCGGCACGGCATCGGGCTGGTAGGCGATCTGGCGCAGCAGCCGGCCATCGTCCAGGCTGACCAGGCTGATGCGCACGGGCGCGCCTGCCGTGGCGGCGCTGGCGCGCGGCCCATCCTGGCGCAGCGGCGCTTCCAGGGCCAGCCAGGCCTGTTGGCCGTCCGGCGTCACGGCCAGCCCTTCGAAGCCGAAATTCGCGCGCAGGCCCGGCACGCCGGCCTCGTCCTTGAAGGGATGGAACCAGCGCGCAAGCTGGCGGCCCTGCGCATCGGCTTTCACCAGCGAGGTGCCAAAGCCCCGGCCCGGGTCGCCTTCATCGGTCCACAGCAGGCCGCCGTCCGGCAGCAGGCGGACGGCTTCGGGGTCGGGCACGGGCTGGGTGGCGGGCGCGGCATGGCGCGGGCGCAGCCAGCGGCCCTCGGCATCCAGCAGCGGGTGCACTTCGGTGACCTGCGCCTGCCAGGGGTTGGGGCCGGCGCGCTGGCCCGCGTCCAGCGGCTCTATGCGCAGGCGCATCCAGCGCGCGGGGCCGCGCGCCGAGCGGTCATCGCTGATGGCCACGTAGTCGCCGCGCCGCGCGTCGTAGTCCAGGCCCGAGATGCCGCCGGTGGTGGCGCCATGGATGGGCTCCTCGCGCGCAATCGTGGTGCTGCCCAGCCATTGCAGGCGCGCGCATGCCGGGGCCGGCAGGGCCTGGGGCGGCGCGGCGCAGCCGGCCAGCAGCAGGCCGGAAAGCACCAGGCTGGCCGCCTTGAACAAGGCCGTGAGCCCGTTGTCAGGCCGCCAGCGCTGTCTGGGCCACCGCATGCTCCCAGCGCGCCATCAGCTCGTCGGCGCGGTGCTTGTCCAGCGTGGGAACGAAGCGGCGCTCGGCCTTCCACAGCGCCGACAGTTCCTCGGTGCTCTGGTACACGCCCGAGGACAGGCCCGCCAGGTAGGCAGCGCCCAGGGCCGTGGTCTCCACGCAGGCCGGGCGCACGACGGGAATGCCCAGCAGGTCGGCCTGGAACTGCATGAGCAGGTTGTTGACGCAGGCGCCGCCGTCCACGCGCAGTTCGCTGACCGGCGCGCCGCCGCTGGCCACCGCGTCGCGGCTCATGGCCAGCAGCAGGGCGGCGCTCTGGAAGGCGATGGATTCAAGCGCGGCCCGCGCGATGTGGGCGATGGTGGTGCCGCGCGTCAGGCCCGTGATGGTGCCGCGCGCATCGGGCTTCCAGTAGGGGGCGCCCAGGCCCGTGAAGGCCGGCACCATCATCACGCCGCCCGAGTCGGGCACGCTCTCGGCCAGTTGCTGTACCTGGCCGCTGTGCTCGATGGCGCGCAGCCCGTCGCGCAGCCACTGGACCACGGCGCCGCCCACGAAGACGCTGCCTTCCAGCGCATAGGCCGGCGCAGCGGTGGGCTGTGCCGCAGCGGTGGTCAGCAGGCCGTTGGCAGAGGTCTGGAACACGCCGCCTGTGTGCATGAGCATGAAGCAGCCCGTGCCATAGGTGTTCTTGGCCATGCCGGCGGAAAAGCAGGCCTGGCCGAAGAGGGCGCTTTGCTGGTCGCCGGCCACGCCGCCGATGGCGATCTCGCCGCCCAGCACCTCGGCTGCCGTGCGGCCGAAATCGGCGGCGGAAGGCAGCACCTCGGGCATCAGCGCGCGCGGAATCTCCAGCAGCGCCAGCAGATCGTCGTCCCACTGGTTGGTGTGGACGTTGAACAGCATGGTGCGGCTGGCGTTGGAGACATCGGTCACATGGCGGCGTCCGCCCGTGAGCTGCCAGATCAGCCAGCTGTCCACGGTGCCGAAGGCCAGTTCGCCGCGCTCGGCGGCGGTGCGCGCGCCGTTGACGTTGTCCAGGATCCAGCGCAGCTTGGTGCCCGAGAAATAGGCGTCGATCAGCAGGCCGGTCTTGCCCTGGATGGTGTCGGCATGGCCGGCCTCGCGCAGTTGGGCGCACAGCGGCTCGGCGCGACGGTCCTGCCAGACGATGGCGTGGTGCAGGGGCTGGCCCGTGGCGCGGTTCCAGACCACGGTGGTCTCGCGCTGGTTGGTGATGCCCAGGGCGCGGATGTCGGCTGCCGCCAGCCCGGCCTTGGCCAGGGCCTCGCGCGCCGTGGCCAGCTGGGTGCGCCAGATCTCGCGCGGATCGTGCTCCACCCAGCCGGGGCGGGGATAGATCTGCGGCAGCTCCAGTTGGGCAGAGGCCACGATGCGGCCCTGGGTGTCGAAGACGATGCTGCGCGAGCTGGAGGTGCCCTGGTCCAGGGCAAGCAGATAGGTCATGGTGCGGTATCCAGGAAAAGCAGGGCCGGTGCGCGTGTCCTGTGCGGGCGGTGGCGCAGCGGCTGCGGAAAACTTATTGCGCCACCACGCATTGCACCTCGGCTTCGCGAAGCAGTGCGTCGAAGGGCGCAGGGGGCGCGGTATCGGTGAACAGGCGGTCGATCTGGTCCAGGCGGGCCAGCTCCACCATGGCCTGGCGGTGAAACTTGCTGTGGTCGGCGGCCAGCCAGACCTCGCGCGACTGGGCAATGATGGTCTGGGCCACCTTGACCTCGCGCATGTCGAAGTCGCGCAGGCTGCCATCGGGCTCGATGGCCGAGATGCCGATCAGGGCGATGTCCACCTTGAACTGGCGTATGAAATCCACGGCGGCCTCGCCCACGATGCCCCGGTCGCGCGTGCGCACCACGCCGCCGGCCACGATGACTTCGCAGTCGGCGTTGGAGCTGAGGATGGCCGCCACGTTGAGGTTGTTGGTGATCACGCGCAGGCCCCGGTGCTTGAGCAGGGCCTGGGCCACGGCCTCGGTGGTGGTGCCGATGTTCAGGATCAGCGAGCAGCCGTTGGGAATGGCCTCGGCCACGGCGCGCGCAATGCGCGACTTGCCTTCGGCATGCAGCACCTGGCGCTGGGGGTGGCCCAGGTTCTCGACCGTGGCGCTGGGCACGCGCACGCCGCCGTGAAAGCGCACCATCAGGCCCGCATCGGCCAGCTTCTGTATGTCGCGGCGCACGGTCTGCAGGGTCACGCCCAGGATCTCGGCCAGCTGCTCCACCGAAGTGGACTGGCGGCTGCGCACTTCGTCGAGCAGCTGTAGTTGTCGGGGATTGGTGTTCACGGCGGCGATTCCAGATCTGGTGCGTTCTCAGGCAAACAAGGCGGGGCGACCGGTTTATAGCGCATTTGCCCCTGGCCGGCCGTGGGTTGGGGAACTTTAAAACGAAGAAAAAAGAACAGCACCTAGGGTATGTGTTGATGGGCTGCGATCTGGAAAGAACAAAAATGATCACGTTCTTGCTTTCGGATGGCGCGCAATCGCCGCCTTGAGCGAGATGTTTCTCCTTGTTCAATCGCTGCCCCCGAGGCGGCCTCGTCAGTGAGGGCGGTCGTGGAACTGGTGTTGGAGAGAATCAGCAAACGCGTGGGCGGCCAGACCTGGCTGCATCCCATGCACCTTGAACTGGAAAGCGGCGCGGTGACCGTGCTGCTGGGTGCCACGCAGGCCGGCAAGACCAGTCTGATGCGCATCATGGCCGGCCTGGACGTGCCTACCGAAGGCCGTGTGCGCGCCGATGGCGTCGATGTGACCGGCATGCCCGTGCGCGAGCGCAACGTGGCCATGGTCTACCAGCAGTTCATCAACTATCCCTCGCTCACGGTGGCGGACAACATCGCCTCGCCGCTCAAGCTGCGCGGCGACCGCGACGTGGCGCAGCGCGTGCGCGCCCTGGCCGAGCGGTTGCACATAGAGATGTTCCTGGACCGCTACCCGGCGGAGCTGTCGGGCGGCCAGCAGCAGCGGGTGGCGCTGGCGCGCGCCCTGGCCAAGGGCGCTCCGCTGATGCTGCTGGACGAGCCCCTGGTCAACCTCGACTACAAGCTGCGCGAGGAACTGCGCGAGGAGCTGACCCAGCTGTTCGCCACGGGCGACTCCACCGTGGTCTATGCCACCACCGAGCCCGGCGAGGCCCTGCTGCTGGGTGGCTACACGGCGGTGCTGCATGAGGGCGAACTGCTGCAGTACGGCCCCACGGCCGAGGTCTTCCATCAGCCGAATTCGCTGCGCGTGGCGCGCGCCTTCAGCGATCCGCCCATGAACCTGATCGCGGCCAGTGCCGTGGAAGGCGGGCTGCAACTGCCGGGCGGCGCGCGGCTGCCCGTGGCGCTGCCTGCGGACCTGGCCGTGTCCGGCCAACTGACCCTGGGCCTGCGCGCCAGCGCCCTGCGCCTGCAGTCCCGGCCCGGCGATCTGGCACTGCAGGGCGTGGTGGAACTGGCCGAGATTTCGGGCTCCGACACCTTCGTGCATGCCACCACGCCCTGGGGCGAGCTGGTGGCCCAGGTCACGGGCGTGCACCACCTGGATCTGGGCAGCGCGGTCACGCTGCACCTGGACCCGGCCCATGCCTACGTGTTCGGCACGGACGGCGCGCTGCTGCTGGCGCCGGCGCGGCCCGGAGGACGATGAGATGGCCCGCATAGAACTCGATCTGGCCCACTCCTACAAGCCGGACCCGCAGCAGGACAGCGACTACGCGCTGCTGCCGCTGAGCATGGTCTTCGAGGACGGCGGCGCCTATGCGCTGCTCGGCCCCTCGGGCTGCGGCAAGACCACCATGCTCAACATCATGTCGGGTCTGCTGGTCCCCTCGCAGGGCAAGGTGCTGTTCGACGGCCGCGACATGACGCGCGCCACGCCCCAGGAACGCAACATCGCCCAGGTGTTCCAGTTCCCGGTGATCTACGACACCATGACCTTGGCCGAGAACCTGGCCTTTCCGCTGAAGAACCGCCGCATGCCCGAGGAGCGCATCCGCGCGCGGGTCGGCCAGATCGCCGAGATGCTGGAGATGAGCGGCCAGCTCGACCAGCGCGCGGCCGGCCTGTCGGCCGATGCCAAGCAGAAGATCTCGCTGGGCCGGGGCCTGGTGCGGCCCGATGTGTCGGCCGTGCTGTTCGACGAGCCGCTCACGGTGATCGACCCCCAGCTCAAGTGGCAGCTGCGCCGCAAGCTCAAGCAGATCCACCATGAGCTGCGGCTCACGCTGATCTATGTGACGCACGACCAGGTGGAGGCCCTGACCTTTGCCGAGCACGTTGTGGTCATGACGCGCGGGCGCGCCGTGCAGGTGGGCACGCCCGCCCAGCTTTTCGAGCGGCCCAGCCACGCCTTTGTCGGCCACTTCATCGGCTCGCCGGGCATGAACTTCGTACCGTTGCAGCAGGACGGCGGCCGGCTGCTGGCCGAGGGCCAGTACCTGTCCCTGCCCGCCGCACTGGCCAGCGTGGCGCCCGGCCTGCCGCTGAGCCTGGGTATACGCCCCGAGTACCTGGCACTGGCCTCGGCCGACGCGCCCGGCGCCGTGGCCTGTTCGGTGGAGCGCGTGCAGGACGTGGGCACGCACCAGTTGCTGGTGGCGCGCCTGGGCGAGCGGCTGCTCAAGCTGCGCTGCGGCGCCGATGCCTTCCTGCCCGCCGTGGGTGAAACGGTATGGGTACAGCTGCAGGGCCCCCACACCTGCTACTACGTCAACGAGGAGCTGCAGGCATGAGCCAGACCGTCAAGCCCGTCAACCAGAAGGCCTGGCTGCTGATCCTGCCGGTCATCATCTGCGTGGCCTTCTCGGCCATCATCCCGCTGATGACGGTGGTGAACTACTCGGTGCAGGACATCATCAGTCCCGACCGGCGCGTGTTCGTGGGCACGGAGTGGTTTGCCCAGGTCATGCGCGACGAGGAACTGCACTCGGCCCTGCTGCGCCAGATCGGCTTTTCGCTGGCCGTGCTGCTGGTGGAGATCCCGCTGGGCATCGCCCTGGCCCTGTCCATGCCGGCCCAGGGCTGGAAGGCCTCGGTCGTGCTGGTCGTGGTCTCGCTGTCGCTGCTGATTCCGTGGAACGTGGTCGGCACCATCTGGCAGATCTACGGCCGCGCCGATATCGGACTGCTGGGCGCGGCGCTCAACGCGCTGGGCGTGGACTACAACTACACGGGCAATGCCACCCATGCCTGGCTCACCGTGCTGGTGATGGATGTCTGGCACTGGACGCCGCTGGTGGCCCTGCTGTGCTACGCGGGCCTGCGCTCCATTCCCGACGCCTACTACCAGGCCGCGCGCATCGACGGCGCCAGCAAGTTCGCGGTGTTCCGCTACATCCAGCTGCCCAAGATGCGCGGCGTGCTGATGATCGCCGTGCTGCTGCGCTTCATGGACAGCTTCATGATCTACACCGAGCCCTTCGTGCTCACGGGCGGCGGGCCCGGCAATGCGACCACCTTCCTGTCGCAGTACCTGACGCAAAAGGCCGTGGGCCAGTTCGATCTCGGGCCGGCGGCTGCCTTCTCGCTGATCTATTTCCTCATCATCTTGCTGCTGTGCTTCATCCTCTACAACTGGATGCAGCGTGTGGGCACGGCAGACAAGGAAGGGGCAAGAGAATGACCCCCACGCTCCCTTCGTTCACTGCCCCCCGAGGGGGCTCGGCCTCCCTTGGGGTGGCCCTGCGGGAGGCCGGACATGACTGAAGACCGCCGTTTCCACAAGCGCACGCTGTTCCTCGTCGCCTACCTGCTGTTCGCCGTGCTGCCCATCTACTGGATGGTCAACATGAGCTTCAAGACCAACGAGGAGATCCTGTCGAGCTTCTCGCTGTGGCCCCAGCATTTCACCTGGGCCAACTACCAAACCATCTTCACCGACGCCTCCTGGTACTCGGGCTACATCAACAGCCTGATCTACGTGGCCATCAACACCGTGATCTCGCTGACGGTGGCGCTGCCGGCGGCCTATGCGTTCTCGCGCTACCAGTTCCTGGGCGACAAACATGTGTTCTTCTGGCTGCTGACCAACCGCATGACGCCGCCGGCCGTCTTCCTGCTGCCCTTCTTCCAGCTCTACACCACGGTGGGCCTGATGGACACGCACATCGCCGTGGCCCTGGCCCACCTGCTGTTCAACGTGCCGCTGGCCGTCTGGATCCTGGAGGGCTTCATGAGCGGCATTCCGCGCGAGATCGACGAGACAGCCTATATCGACGGCTACTCCTTCCCGCGCTTTTTCCTCACCATCTTCCTGCCGCTGATCAAGGCCGGCGTGGGCGTGGCGGCCTTCTTCTGCTTCATGTTCAGCTGGGTGGAGCTGCTGCTGGCGCGCACGCTGACCAGCGTGAACGCCAAGCCCATCGTGGCGACCATGACGCGCACCGTCTCGGCCTCGGGCATGGACTGGGCGACGCTGGCTGCGGCCGGCGTGCTGACCATCGTGCCGGGCGCCATCGTGATCTGGTTTGTGCGGCATTACATCGCCAAGGGTTTCGCAATGGGAAGAGTGTGAGGCACCCCCTGAGGCGCTTGCGCGCCTTCCCCCCGTGGCACGGCGCCTCTCTACCCGCTTCGCGGGGGAGGGGGACGACAGCCTCGCGGCGGGGCGGCCCTTGCTTGCTGTCCCTCGCTTGGGGTCGCGCCAGTTTCGACGGGCAGTGGTTTTTGTTTCTGAAAGGACTCGTCAATGTTTTCCTGGATGGCCTGGACGCTGCCGGTGGCGGTGTTCTTCAGTTGCATCGTGCTGATGCTGGTGGGCATGACGCTGTGGGAGTTGCGCAGCCCGACCGTGATGCGCAAGGGCTGGCTGCCGATGGCGACGACGCGCGGGGACCGGCTGTTCATCGGGCTGCTGCTGGCGGCCTATGTCAATCTGGCCTGGGTGGGCCTGGGCGAGAGGATGGTGCAGTGGTTCTCGCTGGAGGCCGAGCCTTCGGTGTGGATCAGCCTGGTGCTGTCCATGCTCGTGCTGGCCGTGGTCATGCGCAAAGGCTGATCACTTCATTCCATTTATCGACAGCCGGGTCCGAAGCTCCCCCGGGGCCCGCTGGTGCATGTGCATGTCGGGGAGACAGCAAGAATCTAGGAGACGGCAGATGAAACAACGACTTCATACCATCGCCCTCGCGGCGGCCCTGCTGGCGGCGGGGCAGGCGTCCTGGGCCGGAGAGGCGGAAGCCAAGAAGTGGATCGACGCGGAGTTCCAGCCCAGCACGCTGTCCAAGGACCAGCAGATGGCCGAGATGAAGTGGTTCATCGAGGCGGCCAAGAAGCTGCAGGCCAAGGGCGTCAAGGAGATCGCCGTGGTGTCCGAGACCATCACCACGCACGAGTACGAGAGCAAGACGCTGGCCAAGGCCTTCACCGAGATCACGGGCATCACCGTCAAGCACGACCTGATCCAGGAAGGCGACGTGGTCGAGAAGCTGCAGACCTCGATGCAGTCGGGCAAGTCCATCTATGACGGCTGGATCTCCGACTCCGACCTGATCGGCACGCACTACCGCTACGGCCGCATCATGAGCCTGACCGACTACATGGCCGGCGCGGGCAAGGACTTCACCAATCCGGGCCTGGATATCAAGGACTTCATCGGCACCAGCTTCACCACCGCGCCCGACGGCAAGCTCTACCAGCTGCCCGACCAGCAGTTCGCCAACCTCTACTGGTTCCGCGCCGACCTCTTCGAGCGCAAGGACCTCAAGGACAAGTTCAAGGCCAAGTACGGCTACGAGCTGGGCGTGCCGCTGAACTGGAGCGCCTACGAGGACATCGCCGAGTTCTTCACCAACGACGTCAAGCAGATCGACGGCAAGCCCATCTACGGCCACATGGACTACGGCAAGAAGGACCCGTCGCTGGGCTGGCGCTTCACCGACGCCTGGCTTTCCATGGCCGGCGCGGCCGACAAGGGCATTCCCAACGGCATGCCCGTGGACGAATGGGGCATCCGCGTGGCTGACGACAAGTGCACGCCCGTGGGCGCCTCGGTCTCGCGCGGGGGCGCCACCAACTCGCCGGCCGCCGTGTTCGCGCTCACCAAGTACGTGGACTGGATGAAGAAATACGCGCCCAAGGAAGCCATGGGCATGACCTTCGGCGAGTCCGGCCCGGTGCCGGCCCAGGGCCATATCGCGCAGCAGATCTTCTGGTACACGGCCTTCACGGCGGACATGACCAAGCCCGGCCTGCCCGTGGTCAATGCCGACGGCACGCCCAAATGGCGCATGGCGCCCGGCCCCAACGGTCCGTACTGGAAGGACGGCATGCAAAACGGCTACCAGGACGTGGGCAGCTGGACCTTCTTCAAGGACCATGACGCCAACCGCACGGCCGCCGCCTGGCTCTACGCGCAGTTCGTCACCGCCAAGACCACCAGCCTCAAGAAGACCATCGTCGGCCTGACGCCCATCCGCGAAAGCGACATCCGTTCCAAGGCCATGACCGACATGGCGCCCAAGCTCGGCGGCCTGGTCGAGTTCTACCGCAGCCCCGCCCGCGTGGCCTGGACGCCCACCGGCAACAACGTGCCCGACTACCCCAAGCTGGCCCAGCTGTGGTGGAAGAACGTGGCCCAGGCCGTCACCGGCGAGAAAACTCCCCAGGGCGCCATGGACAACCTGGCCGAGGAAATGGACCAGGTCATGTCCCGCCTGCAGCGTGCCGGCATGGCGCACTGCGCGCCCAAGCTCAACCCCAAGGGCGATCCGGCCAAGTGGCTCAGCGACAAGCAGGCGCCGTGGAAGAAGCTGGCCAACGAAAAGCCCAAGGGCGAGACGATTGCGTATGACACGCTGCTCAATGCCTGGAAAAACGGCAAGGTGAGGTGACACCCCCTGAGCCGCTGCGCGGCTTCCCCCCGTGGCACGGCGCCTCTCTACCCGCTTCGCGGGGGAGGGGGGCGACACCCTCGCCGCGAGGCGGCCCTTGCTCGGTGTCCCTGAGTTGGGCCGCGCCGGTTTTGGACGGCATGCGCTGTGCTGGCATCGCAGTCCATCGCTGGGGCTTCCTGGGTCGCCAAAAACACGAAACGAAAGATAGCGAAGAAAAAAATACAAAAACGAGCGAAAATAGCGGAAAACCCGATTCCGTCCCCTTCGCATTGGGCGCAGGCGTGGCGTCCCGGGTGCTGACATGGCGGCTACATGGCGCCCTGTTAACTTGCCCCCACATCCCTTCGTCGAAGATCCATGTCCCTCGCTGCTTCCCCTCTGCCCACCGGCCGCGCCGCCCTGCTGGAACGCCTGGCCCAGCCTGAAACCTACGATCTGGCCATCATCGGCGGCGGCGCCACCGGCCTGGGCGTGGCCCTGGACGCGGCGGCGCGCGGGTTCAAGGTCGTGCTGGTCGAATCGCACGACTTCGCCAAGGGCACGTCCTCGCGTGCCACCAAGCTGGTCCATGGTGGCGTGCGCTACCTGGCGCAGGGCAACATCGCCCTGGTGCGCGAAGCCCTGCACGAGCGCACCACGCTGCTGCACAACGCGCCCCACCTGGCGCAGCCGCTGGCCTTCGTCATGCCGTCCTACAAGCTGCTGGACACGCCGTTCTATGGCATCGGCCTCAAGATGTATGACGCGCTGGCCGGCAAGGCCGGCCTGGGCGCCACGGAATTCCTCTCGCGCTCCAGCACCGTGAAGTGCCTGCCCACCGTGCGGCAGCAGGGCCTCAAGGGCGGCGTCAAATACTGGGACGGCCAGTTCGACGATGCCCGCCTGGCGCTGGCGCTGGCCCGCACGGCCGCTGCCAAAGGCGCGCTGCTGGTCAACTACTGCCCCGCACGTGAACTGCTGCACGAAGGCGGCAAGGTCGCCGGCCTGATCTGCGAAGACTCGGAATCCTGCCAGCGCTTCACGCTTCGCGCCAAGTGCGTGGTCAACGCCACCGGCCCCTGGGTGGACCTGTTTCGCCAGCAGGACGCCGAGGCCCAGGGCCGTCCCGTCAAGCCCATGGTCGCGCCCAGCCAGGGCGTGCACGTGGTCGTGGACCGCGACTTCCTGCCCAGCGACCATGCCCTGCTCGTGCCCAAGACGGCCGACGGCCGCGTGCTCTTTGCCGTGCCCTGGCTGGGCAAGGTCATCCTGGGCACCACCGACACGCCGCGCAACGACCTGGCGCGCGAACCCCTGCCTTTCCCCGAAGAACTGGACTTCATCCTCACCGAGGCAGGCCGCTACCTCACGCGCCAGCCCACGCTGGCCGACGTGCGCAGCATGTGGGTGGGCCTGCGCCCGCTGGTCAAGCCCCAGGACGACGATGGCGAAAACACCAAGAAGATCAGCCGCGAGCACACCGTCATGTCCAGCCGCACCGGCCTGGTGACCGTCACGGGCGGCAAGTGGACCACCTACCGCGCCATGGCCGAAGACGTGCTCTCCGAATGCTTTGCCATCGGCCGCCTGCCGCACCGCCCCGGTGGTGTCACGGCCCGCCTGCCGCTGGCCGGCGCCCCGGCCGAGTCCGCCGTGCACCACCGCATGAACCAGATCCAGGGCCTGCATTCCTACGGCACGGAAGCCTCGGCGGTGCAGGCGTTGCCGGGCAACGACGAATGGCTGGCCGACGGCCTGAACGAAGCCATGGTGCGCTTTGCCGCGCGCTTCGAATACGCGCGCACCGTGGAAGACGTGCTGGCGCGCCGCAGCCGCCTGCTGTTCCTCGACGCGCGCAAGGCCGCCGAAGTGGCCCCGCGCGTGGCGGCCATCCTCCAGGAGGAGCTGGGACACGACGCCGGCCTGGCGGACTTCATGCCGCTGGCGGCGCAGTACCTGCCTGCCTGATCCTGTCCATCTCCATGCACAACGCCCTGCAGCGCAGGGCGTTGTGCTTTCTGCGTAAGACGCTTGCGCCACGAATGATTGTCAAAATTGATGAATATATGTACTCGATTGGTTTTATGAATGAGAATGCGGTTCATGGCGCCCAGCTTCAGTGCCAGTGAACAGCAGCCAGCACAAGGCTGACGAGGGAGGGAAGCAAAAAGAAAGCGCTTGAAAGTGCGTTTTCCGCAGGGCAAGGGCCGCGCCCAAGCCCGACGCGGTGGCCCCAAAGCCGCTGCGCGGTCTGTGCCGTCGTCGGCGCGGTCCGTCCGCAGCCAACAATTGCGTTGAGTCTGCCACCCTTTGCCGAGCCCGCGTGGCTCGGCTTTTTTATGGGCGTCTCCGGTGGCATGGGCCGATCGGGAGGCCCGGGCGGCCCCTCGGTTGCCGGCGCCCTTGTGGGCGTTGCGCAACGCTGCCGGGCAGGGGCGGGAAAAGTCGCTAAGGGTTTGACGCGCAAAGGAATTTCTGGGACAATCCCATGCTTCACGTGAAAATCGTGAAGTTATCTGCCCAGTGGAAGCGCCGAGAAATGGTTTTCGGCGTGGACGACGGGCCCAAGACTGACTGGCTGCTCGCGGCCCTTGAGAAGACTCTGGGGCTGTCGGGTGTTTGCTGGAGCAAGTTGGGAATATTGAAATGATCCAAACAGAATCTCGGTTAGAGGTTGCCGACAACACCGGCGCGAAGTCTGTTCAGTGCATCAAGGTGCTGGGCGGTTCTCATCGTCGCTATGCGAGTGTTGGTGACATCATCAAGGTGAGCATCAAGGAAGCTGCACCGCGTGGACGCGTCAAAAAAGGCGAGGTCTACAGCGCGGTCGTGGTGCGCACGGCGAAGGGTATTCGCCGCGCTGATGGCTCGCTCGTCAAGTTCGACGGCAATGCCGCCGTGCTGCTGAACGCCAAGCTGGAGCCTATCGGCACCCGCATCTTTGGCCCCGTGACTCGTGAACTGCGCAACGAAAAGTTCATGAAGATCGTGTCCCTGGCACCTGAAGTTCTCTAAAGGAAGCACCATGAACAAGATTCGCAAGGGCGACCAAGTCATCGTGCTGACCGGCCGTGACAAGGGCAAGCAAGGCGTGGTCTCGGCTCGCAAGGACGACTCCCACCTGCTGATCGACGGCATCAACCTGGTGAAGAAGCACGTCAAGCCGAACCCCATGAAGGGCACCACCGGCGGCATCGTGGAAAAGGCCATGCCTATCCACCAATCCAACGTGGCCATCTTCAATGCAGCGACCGGCAAGGCCGATCGCGTGGGCATCAAGGTGCAAGCCGACGGCACGCGCGTTCGCGTGTTCAAGTCCAACGGCGCCGAAATCAAGGCGGCCTAAGGGGTAACACATGGCACGACTGCAAAAACTGTATCGCGAAAAGATCGCGGCTGAACTGAAGGAAAAGTTCGGCTACACCTCCACCATGGAAGTGCCCCGCCTGACCAAGATCACCCTGAACATGGGTGTGAGCGAAGCCGTGGCCGACAAGAAGGTGATGGACAACGCCGTGGCCGACCTGACCAAGATTGCTGGTCAGAAGCCCGTGGTGACCAAGGCCAAGAAGGCTATCGCCGGCTTCAAGATCCGCGAAGGCCAGGCCATCGGCTGCATGGTGACCCTGCGTGGCGTTCAGATGTATGAATTCCTGGATCGTTTCGTCACCGTGGCTCTGCCCCGCGTGCGTGACTTCCGTGGTATCTCCGGCCGTTCGTTCGACGGTCGCGGCAACTACAACGTCGGCGTCAAGGAACAGATCATCTTCCCCGAAATCGAGTACGACAAGGTGGACGCTCTGCGTGGTCTGAACATCAGCATCACGACTACGGCAAAGACCGACGACGAGTGCAAGGCACTGCTCGCCGCTTTCCGTTTCCCCTTCAAGAACTGAGGTGGCGCATGGCTAAAGTTGCATTGATTCAGCGCGAACTCAAGCGCGAAAAGCTGGCGGCCAAGTACGCTGCCAAGTACGCAGAACTGAAGGCAATCGCCGCTGACGCAAAGCGCAGCGACGAAGAGCGCGACGCCGCTCGCCTGGGCCTGCAGAAGCTGCCCCGTAACGCGAACCCCACTCGCCAGCGCAACCGCTGCGAGATCACGGGTCGTCCCCGTGGCACCTTCCGTCAATTCGGTCTGGGCCGCGCCAAGATCCGTGAACTGGCCTTCGCTGGCGACATCCCCGGTGTCACCAAGGCCAGCTGGTAAGCAAGCAGGAGAGATTAAACATGAGCATGAGTGATCCCATCGCTGACTTGCTGACCCGCATCCGCAATGCACAAATGGTCTCCAAGACCACCGTGACGGCTCCTTCCTCCAAGGTCAAGGTTGCCATCGCCCAGGTGCTGAAGGATGAAGGCTACATCGACGGCTTCCAAGTGAAGACCGACGCTGGCAAGTCCGAACTCGAAATTACCCTGAAGTACTACGCCGGCCGTCCGGTGATCGAGCGCATCGAGCGCGTGAGCCGTCCCGGCCTGCGCGTGTACAAGGGCCGCGACGCAATCCCCCAGGTCATGAACGGTCTGGGCGTGGCCATCGTCACCACTCCCAAGGGCGTGATGACGGATCGCAAGGCACGCGCCACCGGCGTGGGCGGCGAAGTGCTGTGCTACGTGGCCTAACGGACATTAAGGAGAAATACTGAAATGTCTCGCGTAGCAAAGACTCCCGTGGCCATCCCCGCAGGCGTGGATGTGTCCATCAAGGCTGACCAGATCAATGTGAAGGGCACCGGCGGCACGCTGTCGCTGGCCCAGAACGTTCTGGTGAAGATCTCCAACAACGAAGGCAAGCTGTCTTTCGAGCCCGTCAACGACTCGCGCGAAGCCAACGCCATGAGCGGCACCATGCGTCAGCTGGTGAACAACATGGTGGTGGGCGTGAGCAAGGGCTTCGAGAAGAAGCTGTCGCTGGTCGGCGTGGGCTTCAAGGCTTCGGCCTCTGGCGCCAAGCTGAACCTCGCGATCGGCTATTCGCACCCGGTGAACTTCGAAATGCCGGCCGGCATCACTGTTGCCACCCCCACGCCCACGGAAATCGTGGTCAAGGGTGCTGACCGCCAGGCCGTTGGCCAACTGGCTGCTGAGATCCGTGCCGTTCGTCCTCCCGAGCCCTACAAGGGCAAGGGCATCCGTTACTCGGATGAGAAGGTCGTGATCAAAGAGACCAAGAAGAAGTAAGGAGCTGCATTATGTTGACCAAGAAAGAGCAGCGTCTCCGTCGTGCCCGCCAGACCCGCATCCGCATTGCACAGCAAGGCGTGGCACGTCTGAGCGTGAACCGTACGAACCTCCACATCTACGCAAGCGTGGTGTCGGAAGACGGCACCAAGGTGCTGGCTTCGGCCTCGACTGCCGAAGCCGAAGTGCGCACCCAACTGGGCGCCATCGGCAAGGGTGGCAACGTGGCTGCCGCTACGCTGATCGGCAAGCGCATTGCCGAGAAGGCCAAGGCTGCAGGCGTGGAGAAAGTGGCTTTCGATCGCGCTGGTTTCGCATACCACGGCCGCGTGAAGGCTTTGGCAGAAGCCGCTCGTGAAGCCGGCCTGCAGTTCTAAGCGGAGCGGATAGAAATGGCAAAGTTTTCTCCCAAGGTGCAAGACGAAGGTCGTGACGACGGTCTGCGCGAAAAAATGATCGCGGTGAACCGCGTCACCAAGGTTGTGAAGGGCGGTCGTATCCTCGGCTTCGCTGCACTGACCGTGGTTGGCGACGGTGATGGCCGTGTTGGCATGGGCAAGGGCAAGTCCAAGGAAGTGCCTGCAGCCGTGCAAAAGGCGATGGAAGAATCCCGTCGCAACATGATCAAGGTGTCCCTGAAGAACGGCTCGATCCATCACACCGTGATGGGTCAGCATGGCGCAGCATCCGTGATGCTGAACCCCGCTCCCAAGGGTACCGGCATCATCGCCGGCGGCCCGATGCGCGCCGTCTTCGAAGTGCTGGGCATCACCGACATCGTGGCCAAGAGCCATGGCTCGTCGAATCCCTACAACATGGTCCGCGCGACTTTTGACGCTCTGAAGAACTCCACGACCCCTTCGGAAGTGGCAGCCAAGCGCGGCAAGTCGGTTGAAGACATCTTCACCGCCTGATCGGAGTCAATCACATGACAACGCAACAAACCGTGAAGGTGCAACTGGTGCGCAGCCCCATTGGCACCAAGGAATCGCACCGCGCCACCGTCCGTGGCCTGGGCCTGCGCAAGCTGAATAGCATCAGCGAACTGCAGGACACGCCTGCTGTGCGCGGCATGATCAACAAGATCAGCTATCTGGTCAAAGTCCTCTGAAAGGATTGATGATGGAACTCAATAGCATCAAGCCTGCAGCAGGTGCCAAGCATGCCAAGCGCCGTGTCGGCCGCGGCATCGGCTCCGGCCTGGGCAAGACTGCCGGCCGTGGTCACAAGGGCCAGAAGTCGCGTTCGGGTGGCTACCACAAGGTGGGCTTCGAAGGCGGTCAAATGCCTCTGCAGCGCCGTCTGCCCAAGCGTGGCTTCAAGTCGCATCTGCTGAAGTTCAACGCAGAAGTGACCCTGTCCGCTCTGGAACAGCTGGGCCTGGCCGAAGTCGATCTGGCAGCTCTGAAGCAAGCCGGTCTGGTTGGTGAAATCGCAAAGGTGGTCAAGATCATCAAGAGCGGTGAAATCAGCAAGGCTGTCAAGCTCAACGGCATCGGCGCTACCGCCGGCGCCAAGGCTGCCATCGAAGCTGCCGGCGGCAGCATCGCCTGATTAATGATCTGAAAGAAGACATCCGTGGCTACTAGCGCAGCTCAAATTGCAAAAACCGGAAAATTCGGCGATCTTCGCCGCCGTCTGGTTTTTCTGTTGCTCGCGCTGGTCGTTTACCGCATCGGGGCTCATATCCCCGTGCCGGGCATCGATCCAGCGCAGCTGCAGCAGCTGTTCAATGGCCAGCAGGGCGGCATTCTCAATCTGTTCAACATGTTCTCGGGTGGGGCGCTGTCGCGCTTCACGGTGTTCGCACTGGGGATCATGCCGTACATCTCGGCATCGATCATCATGCAGCTCATGACCTACGTGGTCCCTACATTCGAGCAGCTGAAAAAGGAAGGTGAATCGGGTCGTCGCAAGATCACCCAGTACACCCGCTATGGCACTCTGGGCCTGGCGATTTTTCAGTCCCTGGGAATTGCCGTGGCTCTGGAAAGCTCCGCAGGTCTGGTTCTGAGCCCCGGTTTCGGCTTCCGCCTCACGGCGGTGGTCAGCCTGACGGCCGGCACCATGTTCCTGATGTGGCTCGGTGAACAGATCACGGAACGTGGTCTGGGCAACGGCATCTCGATCCTCATCTTTGGAGGTATCGCCGCAGGTCTGCCGAGCTCCATCGGTGGTCTGCTGGAGCTGGTGCGCACCGGTGCCATGAGCATCCTGGCCGCGATCTTCATCGTTCTCGTGGTGGCAGCCGTGACGTACTTCGTCGTGTTTGTCGAGCGGGGACAGCGCAAGATCCTGGTGAACTATGCGCGTCGTCAGGTGGGTAACAAGGTGTATGGCGGTCAGTCTTCGCACTTGCCGCTGAAGCTGAACATGGCGGGGGTCATTCCTCCCATCTTCGCTTCCTCGATCATCTTGCTGCCGGCGACCGTTGTGAACTGGTTCAGTGCAGGGGAATCCATGCGCTGGCTGAAGGACATTGCTAGCACGCTGACCCCCGGTCAGCCGATCTATGTGATGCTCTACGCCACCGCCATCATCTTCTTCTGCTTCTTCTACACGGCCCTGGTGTTCAACAGCCGGGAAACCGCCGACAACCTGAAGAAGAGTGGTGCCTTCATCCCCGGGATCCGTCCCGGTGACCAGACGGCCCGCTACATTGACAAGATCCTGGTTCGCCTGACCCTGGCTGGTGCGGTGTACATCACATTCGTGTGCTTGTTGCCCGAGTTCCTGATCCTGAAGTACAACGTCCCGTTCTACTTCGGTGGTACATCACTGCTGATTATTGTGGTGGTGACCATGGACTTCATGGCCCAGGTGCAGAACTACATGATGTCGCAACAGTACGAATCGCTCCTCAAAAAGGCGAACTTCAAAGCGACACTTGGCAATTGAACTAAGTGATGGGCCTGGCCGGCGGTGCCGGCGGGTCCAGTAAGAGTTAGTAGACGCCCATTCGATCTATCCATCGCGGGCATGTTTCCCGGTCGATAGGCCGTAACGGATGTAGAGTTTTAGGAGAATGAAATGAGAGTTTCGGCTTCGGTCAAAAAAATCTGCCGTAACTGCAAGATCATCCGCCGCAAGGGTGTGGTGCGAGTGATCTGCACGGACCAGCGCCACAAGCAGCGCCAGGGTTGATAGGAAAGTTTGAGGACGAATAATGGCACGTATCGCTGGCATTAACATCCCGCCGCATCAGCACGCTGAAATCGGCCTGACCGCTATCTATGGGATCGGTCGCACCACTGCACGCAAGATCTGCGAAGCCGCTGGCATCGCATATTCCAAGAAAATCAAGGAACTGACTGACGGCGATCTGGAAAAGATCCGCGATCAGCTGACTTCCCTGACGCTGGAAGGTGATCTGCGTCGCGAAACAACGATGAACATCAAGCGTTTGATGGACATCGGTTGCTATCGCGGTTTCCGTCATCGTCGTGGCCTGCCCATGCGTGGTCAGCGTACCCGCACGAATGCACGTACCCGCAAGGGTCCGCGCAAGGGTGCCGCGGCTTTGAAGAAATAAAGAGATTGAAAGATCACTATGGCTAAGTCTCCCGCAAACAACGCTGCACAGCGCGTTCGCAAGAAAGTCCGTAAGAACATTTCGGACGGCATTGCCCACGTGCACGCTTCGTTCAACAACACGATCATCACCATCACCGACCGCCAAGGCAACGCTCTGTCGTGGGCCTCGTCGGGTGGCCAGGGCTTCAAGGGTTCGCGCAAGTCGACTCCCTTCGCTGCCCAGGTGGCTTCGGAAGTGGCTGGTCGTGCTGCCATCGAACAGGGCATCAAGAACCTGGACGTCGAAATCAAGGGTCCCGGTCCCGGCCGTGAATCCTCGGTTCGCGCCCTGGGCGCCCTGGGCATCCGCATCACTTCCATCGCGGACGTGACGCCGGTTCCCCACAACGGCTGCCGCCCTCAAAAGCGCCGTCGTATCTAAGCTTTTTCACCAAGCCCACCGCCGCCCAGATGTGTAACATCGCGGGCGGCTCCCGTGCTTGTGCACGGCAGATGACACAAAGGAAATCAAGTGGCACGCTATATCGGCCCCAAGGCCAAACTCTCCCGCCGTGAAGGCACTGACCTGTTCCTGAAGAGCGCACGTCGCTCGATCGCCGACAAGTCCAAGTTCGACACCAAGCCCGGTCAGCACGGCCGCACTTCCGGTCAGCGTACTTCCGACTTCGGCCTGCAGCTGCGTGAAAAGCAGAAGGTCAAGCGCATGTACGGCGTGCTGGAAAAGCAATTCCGCCGCTACTTCGAAGCCGCCGACAAGAAGAAGGGCAACACCGGTGCCAATCTGCTGTCGCTGCTGGAGTCGCGTCTGGACAACGTGGTGTACCGCATGGGCTTCGGCTCGACCCGCTCGGAAGCGCGTCAGCTGGTGTCGCACAAGGCCATCACGGTCAACGGCCAATCCGTCAACATCCCTTCCTACATGGTGAAGGTGGGTGACGTGGTCGCCGTGCGTGAAAAGTCCAAGAAGCAGGCCCGCATCGTCGAAGCCCTGCAACTGGCTGGTCAAGTCGGTTTCCCCGCATGGGTGGAAGTGTCGGCCGACAAGGCTGAAGGCACGTTCAAGAAGTCGCCTGACCGCGACGAGTTCGGTGCAGACATCAACGAATCCCTGATCGTTGAGTTGTACTCGCGTTAATTCCGCGCAGCGACATTTCTGTAAAACCGTCCCCCAGCCGCGAGGCATCGCGCTGGGGTGCTTCACCAGCCTTACCGGTGTAACGAGCCGGGGGTATTGAGAGGAAGTCTGCATGCAAACCAATTTGCTGAAGCCCAAGACGATCAATGTCGAGCAGCTTGGCCACAATCGCGCCAAAGTTGTTCTGGAGCCGTTTGAGCGTGGCTACGGCCATACGCTGGGCAATGCCCTGCGCCGTGTCCTGCTCTCGTCCATGGTGGGTTACGCAGCGACGGAAGTGACGATTGCTGGTGTGTTGCACGAGTACTCGTCCATTGACGGTGTCCAGGAAGATGTGGTCAACATCCTGCTGAACCTCAAGGGTGTGGTGTTCAAGCTGCACAACCGCGACGAGGTCACGCTCTCCCTGCGCAAGGATGGCGAAGGCGTCGTGACGGCGCGCGACATCCAGACGCCCCACGACGTGGAAATCATCAACCCTGATCATGTCATCGCCAACCTGTCGCAAGGCGGCAAGCTGGACATGCAGATCAAGGTCGAGAAGGGCCGCGGCTATGTGCCCGGCAATGTGCGCCGCTATGGCGACGAGTCCACGAAGTCGATCGGCCGTATCGTGCTGGACGCTTCGTTCTCGCCCGTCAAGCGCGTGAGCTACGCCGTCGAATCGGCCCGCGTTGAACAACGCACCGACCTCGACAAGCTGGTGGTGGAGATCGAAACCAATGGTGCGATCACTGCCGAGGACGCCGTGCGCGCCTCCGCCAAGATCCTGGTGGAACAGCTCGCCGTGTTCGCTCAGCTGGACGGCGGCGATATCGCCAGCGTCTTCGATGCTCCGGCCGGTGGCCGTGGTGCCGCAACCGCCTTTGATCCCATCTTGCTGCGTCCCGTGGACGAGCTGGAACTCACCGTGCGTTCGGCCAACTGCCTCAAGGCAGAGAACATCTACTACATCGGCGACCTGATCCAGCGTACCGAAAACGAGCTGCTCAAGACCCCCAACCTGGGTCGCAAGTCGCTCAACGAGATCAAGGAAGTCCTGGCTTCCCGCGGTCTGACGCTGGGCATGAAGCTGGAGAACTGGCCGCCTGCTGGCCTGGAAAAGCGCTAAGCACTATAATTGCGGGCTCTCCTTTTTGGAGAGCCTCAGTGCCTCGGGCAGTACCTGATACGGCTGCCCGAATTAATCAACAACTTGCGCAAATTCGGTTGAGGCAAGCTGCAGATCCGGTAACGGGTCCAGGCTTGCATCCTTGTTTGCGCAAGCCCTAATTACATATTTTAGGAATAAAGCACCATGCGTCACGGTCACGGCCTCCGCAAACTCAATCGCACCTCTTCGCACCGCCTGGCGATGCTGAAGAACATGATGAATTCGCTCATCGAGCACGAAGCCATCAAGACCACCGTTCCCAAGGCCAAGGAACTGCGCCGCGTGATCGAGCCCATGATCACCCTGGCCAAGGTCGACACCGTTGCCAACCGCCGCCTGGCATTCGACCGCCTGCGCGACCGCGACAGCGTGACCAAGCTCTTCAACGAGCTGGGCCCCCGCTTCGCAAAGCGTCCTGGTGGCTACACCCGTATCCTGAAGATGGGCTTCCGCGTGGGCGACAACGCCCCCATGGCCTTCGTGGAACTGGTCGAGCGCGCTGAAGAAGGCGCCGCCGAAGCCAAGGCAGCTGAATAATCTGCTATAATTTTGGAATACCGCGCGATGGAGCAGTCTGGTAGCTCGTTGGGCTCATAACCCAAAGGTCGGAGGTTCAAATCCTTCTCGCGCAACCAAATTGAAAAGGGCTACGACAACTGTCGTAGCCCTTTTTTCATGCCCTCGCGCCAGGGCAAAGGCCAGGCAGACAGCCCGGCATCAGCCGCCCAGCTGGTTGCCGATGCGCTGGCCCAGCCGCAGGCGCACGCGGTGGGCGATTTCCTGGGCGGCATCGGGGCTGAGCACCTCGCTGATGTGCAGCAGCTCGGTGTAGTGCATGTACAAGAGGCCGCGCAGGGTCTTGAAAGCGGCCTCGTGGTCGCCGCCGCAGACGCTGGCGTCATCGGCCAGCACGCGCTCCACCACGCCGGCCTGCAGCAGCGGGATCTTGCAGATGACGGCGTGGCGGGCGATCTCCAGGTCGATCTCCTGGAGCCGGCATTCCCATTCCTCGGGCAAGAATCGATTGGCTGGCATGTCGGCTTTTCTCCTTTTTTCACTGCATGGGTACACCGGGGCGAAAGGCACCCGGTCTGGGGATGCTGTCATGTGAGCGGGGCTCGGTGGCCTGGGTCGCCAGGTTTACTGGCCCGGCCTTGATGCCTGTCAAACTTCGGTGGCGCAGGCGCCCGCTGGAAGCCGGGCTCATGCTGCACTGCATCATGATGTCAGTCATGCGGCGCGGCCGCCAGTGCCCGTGCAGGCTGGTGGGCTTTTGCTCCCGGCAGGCCATGCTCTCTCGGCGCCGCTCCGGCAACGCAAAGGATCCACATGCTCGAGAAGATTGCCTCGCTGTTCCGCTACTTCAAGTCGGCCGTGCCGTTCCGGCTGGTGCCGGCGCTGATCGCCACCGCCGTGCTGTTCGGGCTGCTGCTGGTGCCCGTGCCCGAGGGGCTGACGCCCAAGGCCTGGCAGCTGGTGGCCATTTTCCTGACCACCATCGTGGCCATCATCCTCAAGGTCATGCCCATTGGCGTGATGGCCTTGATGGCCATCGTGATCGTCTCGCTGTCCCAGGTCACGTCAGGCTCGTCCAAGGGCGCAGTCACCGATGCGCTGAGCAGCTTTTCCAGCCCGCTGATATGGTTGATCGTGGTGGCCATCCTGATCTCGCGCGGCCTCAAGAAGACGGGGCTGGGCAACCGCATCGGACTGATGTTCATCGCGCTGCTGGGCAAGCGGACCATCGGCATCGGCTACGGCCTGGCGATCTGCGAGCTGGTGCTGGCACCGTTCACGCCCAGCAACACGGCGCGCGGCGGCGGTATCGTGCACCCGATCATGAAGTCCATCGCCAATGCCTTCGAGTCGGACCCGGCCAAGGGTACGCAGGGCAAGGTGGGCACCTATCTGGCCCTGGTCAACTACCACGCCAATCCCATCACCTCGGCCATGTTCCTGACCGCCACGGCGCCCAATCCGCTGGTGGTGGACTTCGTGGCCAAGGCCACGGGCCAGGCCCTGCACCTGAGCTGGACCACCTGGGCGCTGTACATGCTGCTGCCGGGCCTGCTGTGCCTGCTGCTGATGCCGCTGGTGATCTACCTGCTGTCGCCTCCCGAACTCAAGGCCACGCCCAATGCCGTGGAGTACGCGCGCAGCGAGATGGCACGCATGGGGCCGCTGTCGGGCAAGGAGCGCGTGATGCTGGGCACCTTCGGCCTGATGCTGCTGCTGTGGGCCAACGTGCCGCAGATGCTGTTCGGGCCTGCCTTCACGCTGGACCCGACGGTGGTCGCCTTCCTGGGCCTGTTCGTGCTGATCATCACGGGCACCATCGACTGGGATGACGTGCTGTCCGAGAAAAGCGCCTGGGACACGCTGGTGTGGTTCGGCGCCCTGGTCATGCTGGCCGAGCAGCTCAACAAGCTGGGCGTGGTGTCCTGGTTTGCCGTGGGTATGAAGAACGCCATCGTCGCCAGCGGCCTGGACTGGCTGCCGGTGGCGGCCATCCTGGTGGGCGTGTTCGTGTTCTCGCATTACCTGTTCGCCAGCACCACGGCCCACATCAGCGCCATGATGCTGGCGTTCCTGACCGTGGGCGCCCAGCTGATTCCTGCCGACTATGTCGTGCCCTTCATGCTGATGATGACGGCCGGCTCGGCCGTCATGATGACGCTGACCCACTACGCCACCGGCACTTCGCCCATCATCTTCGGAAGCGGCTATGTCACGCTGGGCAACTGGTGGCGCGTGGGCGCGGCCATGTGCGTGATCGAGCTGCTGGTCTTTGCCGTGGTCGGCAGCGCCTGGTGGAAGCTGCTGGGCCTGTGGTGAGGGCGAAAGCCCTCATGCGGTGGTCCGTGGCTCGCCCAGCGACAGCATGAGCCGGTTGGCCCAGTTGAAGAAGGCCGTGCCGTGCAGCACATCGGAGATGGCGGCATCGTCCAGGCCGGCGGCGCGCAGCGCATCGATGTGGGCGGCGTCTGGGTCAGCGCCACGGCCGCCGTGACGATGGCGTTCCAGCGCGGTCCCAGGTCCGTGCCCGGGCCTTCGTCGAGCAGGCGCTGCACGTCGCCGCCCCGGCGCGAGAAGTGCGTGGCAAAGCGCGCATGGACCGAGGCGCAGTAGATGCAGCCATTGGCGCGCGAGGTGGCAGCGGCCGCCAGCTCCCGCTCGGCACGCGGCAGGCCGGCGTCGGGGTTGTAGAAGATGTCCTTGTCGGTGCGCGTGCGTGCGCCCAGCGTGTCGGGGTCGCGCGCCAGCAGGCGGAAGTAGGGCGACTGCGCGCGTGAGGCATCGACCAGGCCTGCATGGTGGCGTTCGGTCAGCTCGCTTTCGTCCAGCGGCTCAATCCATGGCAGCCAGTCGAGCTGTTCCTGGGTGAAGACCTGGGGAGCGGCGGAGTTCGTTGAGGTCATGGCTGGGCTTGCAGGGTGGTGGGTTGATGGGCGGCCGGGGGCGCGGGGCGTGCAGCCAGCACGCGCAGCCCCGCCACCACGCGGATCTGGAAGGACAGGAAGGACGCCAGCTGGGACACGATGACGATGTCCGTCTCGCTCCAGCCCGCCTGTTGCAGCGCCTGCAGGGCCCCGGCGCTGGCGTCGCGCGGGTGGTAGGCCAGCAGGTGCGCATGGGCCAGCGCCGCGGCCAGGCGCGCGCCCAGCAGCGCGGCATGGGCCGGGTCCACGGCATAGGCGGGGCCGCTCTGGTCTTCGCGGCTCAGCGGGCCTGCCGGGTAGCGGCCGTACGGCCCGTGCGGGCCGCTGCCGGGCTGAAGGCTTTGTGCACGGCCCCGCACGACTTCGGATGCCACGGCGGCAGCCAGTTCCGCATCTTCGGCCGCCAGTGCCTTCGCATAGAAGGCGGCGCTGCGCGGCTCGCCATGCAGCCCGGCCGTGAAGGCGGCCAGGGCCAGCCGCTCGCGCAGCGAGACCGTGCCGGGCACGGGCTCGGCGGGCGTGAACAGGGCGGCAAAACTCTGCTGGGCCTGCGTGCGCGCCTCGGTGCGGTGGCGGCGCACGCGGTCCAGGGCGCTGCCGGGGGTGATGCCGGCGAGGTGGTCGATGACGTCGTCCGGAAAACGGGGCTGTACGGTGGTGTTCATGGTCATGCGGCTTGCAGCAGTCCGGCCCGGGCTGCGGGGAGGGAAGAGGGTGCCTGCAGATCTGCACGGCGCCAGCCCAGGGCTGGTGCCACATGGGCGGCCGTCAGCTCGATGGAGCGCAGGATGGCGTCGTGCGGCGGGTCGATGGAATGCACCTGGAAGACGATGTCGCTCACGCGCGCCAGCGCCGTGTCGGCGCGCAGCGAGGCGATGACCTCGTCGGGCGTGCCCACATGCACGTCGTAGGCGGCGATGAGATCGGCCAGCGGCGCCTGTGGATCGACGCGGGCCGCCCACTGCGAGGGCTGGGCGGCATGGCGCCGGGCCACGCGGCGCAGGCCGGCCTCGGCCCAGCGCAGCGCCTCGTCTCGGCGGTCGGCAACGAACAGCGTGCGCGAGCCCAGGATGCGCGGCGCCCGCCCTGCGGGCAGGCGGGCGAGGTAGGCGTCGATGATGGGGTTCTGGATCTCGGACAGCGTGGCCTGCGGCGCGCCTTCGGGCCGTGGCTGGGTGCGCGACAGCATCAGGCCGTCGCCGTTGGCCCCGGCCCGCGCGCCGCCCTCGGCCGAGAACGTGGCCTGCCAGACGCGCTCCAGCAGCTGCGGCGCGGCCGGGTACAGGTGCACGCCACCGGCCAGCGCGCGCCCGGCCCAGGCGTCCTGCAGCACGCCGAAGTTGCGTGCGAAGACGGCGCCGCGCTCGGCGCCCTGCACGCCAAAGGCCTCGAAGGATTCGGCCGTGCCGCCCGTGCCCAGGCCCACTTCCAGGCGGCCGCCGGTCAGCAGGTCCAGCACGGCCGCATCCTCGGCCACGCGCAGCGCGTTTTCCAGCGGCAGCGTGATCACGCCCGTTCCGATGCGGATGCGCCGCGTGCGCGCCGCCACATGGGCGAGAAAGACGAAGGGCGAGGGCAGGCCGCCCTCGCTTTCATGGAAATGGTGCTGGGCTACCCAGGCCGAGTCGAAGCCCTGGGCCTCGGCATGGGCGATCTGCTCGGCCACCAGGCGGTAGCGCTCGCCGGCCGGCACATCGTCGAGCAGGCGGCTGAAGAAGCCCAGGCGCGGGCCGGTGCGGGAGCCGTGGCCACGGTTGGTATCAGGCGGGGTGAGGGACAAAATCAATGCTCCTTTTGCCGGGAATGGCGTCCATGAGTTCGCGTGTGTAGTCGCTGGTGGGGCGCTGGAACACCTCCTCCACGCTGCCCGCGTCCACCACCCAGCCCGCGCGCAGCACCGATACCGTGTCGGCGATCTGGCGCACCACGGCAAGGTCGTGCGAGATGAAGAGATAGGTCAGCCCCAGGTCCTGCTGCAGCTGGGCGAGCAGGGCCAGGATCTGCGCCTGCACCGTCACGTCCAGGGCCGATACGGCCTCGTCCAGCACCAGCACCTGCGGCTGCAGCACCAGGGCGCGCGCAATCGCCACGCGCTGGCGCTGGCCGCCCGACAGCGCATGCGGGCGCCGCTGCAGCACGGCGGCCGGCAGGCCCACGCGCTCCAGCATGTCGTGCACGCGCCGGCGGCGCTCATCGGCCGGCAGCGGGTCGAAGTTCAGCAGGGGCTCCTCGATGATGTCGAACACGCTCTGGCGCGGGTCCAGCGAACTGAACGGATTCTGGTAGACCAGCTGCACGCGGCGGCGCAGCTGGCGCAGGGCCTCGCCGCGCAGGCCCGTGACCTCGGTGCCTTCGATGCGGATGCGGCCCGCCGTGGGCCGGCCCAGGCCCACGATGGCGCGGATGGTGGTGGTCTTGCCCGAGCCCGACTCGCCCACGATGGCATGCGTGCTGCCCCGGCGCACGCGCAGCGACACGCCGTCCACGGCACGGAAGATGCCGCGCCCGTGGGCCGAGGCATGGCCGGGCGCCGCGAATTCGTGCACCAGGTCCTCGACCTCGATGGCCCAGTCATCGGCCGTGGCAGGCCTGGGCGTGCGGCGCGGCGCGGGCGCCAGCGAAGGCGCATCGGCCAGCAGCCGCCGCGTATAGGCGCTTTGCGGATTGCGCAGCAGCTCCAGCGTGGGGCCCTGCTCCTGGATGCGGCCGCCCTGCATGACGACCAGGCGGTGCGAACGGTCGGCAGCCACGCCCAGGTCATGCGTGACCAGCAGCACGGCCGTGCCGGTCTCGCGGCGCAGCGCGTCGATCAGGTCCAGGATGCGCCGCTGCACGGTCACGTCCAGCGCGCTGGTGGGCTCGTCGGCAATGATGAGGGCGGGCCGCAGCGCAATCGCAATGGCGATCAGCACGCGCTGGCGCATGCCGCCCGACAGCTCGTGCGGATACTGGCGTGCGCGCAGCGCGGGCTGGGACAGGCCCACGCGGGCCAGCAGCTCCAGCACGCGCGCCTGCACGGCCGTGCGGTCGCGCAGTCCGTGGATGCGCAGGATCTCGCCCACCTGGTCTCCCACCGTGCGCACGGGGTTCAGCGACATGGTGGGGTCCTGCGGCACCAGGCTGACCACGCGGCCGCGGATGGCGTTCCAGCGTGCGGCCGGCCAGCCCGAGACCTCGGTGCCCTGCAGGCGGATGCTGCCGTGCTCGCGCCGGCCGTTGTCGGCCAAAAGGCCGATCACGGCCTGGGCCGTGGTGGTCTTGCCCGAGCCCGATTGGCCGACCAGGGCCACCACCTCGCCCGGCGCCACGGAAAACGACACGCCGTGCACCACGCGCTGTGCCTGGCCTGCGGCATCGCGGTAGGCCACGGCCAGGTCCTGCACTTCGAGCACGGGGGCGGTGGTTGCCACCGCTGGTGCGGCGTGGATGCGTTCCTCGATGGCGGCGCTCATGCAGGCCTCCGTGCGAAGGCCGTGGCGATGCGGTTGGCCGCCAGCACCACGGCCACCACGATCAGGCCCGGCGCCGTGGTCAGCCACCAGGCGGTGGCGATGTAGTTGCGGCCTTCGGCGATCAGCAGCCCCCATTCGGGCGTGGGCGGCGGCGCGCCGTAGCCCAGAAAACCCAGCGTGGAAATCGCAAGGATCGCCGAGCCGAACTGCAGCGCCGCCATGGCGATGACCGACGTCAGCGAGTTGGGCAGCACATGGCGCCACAGCACGGCGGCAAAGCGCCCGCCGCTGCCAAAGGCGGCCTCCACATAGTCGGAGCGGCGCACGCGCACCACCTCCGAGCGCACCAGGCGCGCGAAGCTGGCCACCGAGACCACGCCCACGGCAATGGCCGCGTTGATGGTGCCAAAGCCCAGCACGATGATGATGGTCAGCGACAGCAGCAGCGAAGGCACGGCCAGCAGCACATCGACCAGGCGCATCAGCGCATCTTCCGTGCGCCCGCCCGTGGCCCCGGCCAGCAGGCCGATCAGCGTGCCCACGGCCAGTCCCACGCCCACGGCCACGAAGGCGCCCGACAGCGAATGCACGGCGCCATGCACCACGCGCGCCCACAGGTCGCGCCCCAGCGCGTCCGTGCCCAGCCAGTGCGCGGCGCTGGGCGCCAGCAACTGCTGGCCGGCCTGGCCCGCGACCGGGTTCTGGTGGGCAAACCAGCCGGGCGCCAGCGCCCACAGCGCGGCCACGGCAATCACCAGCCAGGCCAGGGCCAGCGTGGGTGGCAGGCGCTTCAGGGATTGCAGGCGGGCCGGCAAGGCGAAGCTGCGGTGCGGGGCGGCTGGCGCAGGGGCCAGGGACGACGCTGGCAGCGCCGTGGGAATGGGAGTAGGAGTGGGGGGCGCGGCCTGGGCATCCAGGGCCGGGGAAAGAGCGCTGGGGACGGCAGTGTTCATGGCCGGTTCTCCACGGAATGGCGCAGGCGCGGATCAAGCAGCGGGTACAGCAGATCCACGGCGAGGTTGATGAGGACGAAGGCGGCGGCCGAGACGACCACCACGGCCTGGAGCACGGCCGTGTCCTGGTTGCCCACGGCCTGCTGGGTCAGCGTGCCCAGGCCGTTGAGGCCGAACACGGCCTCCGTCACCACGGCGCCGGCCAGCAGCTCGCCGAACAGCACGCCGGCAATGGTCAGCGTGGGCAGCAGGGCATTGCGTGCCACATGGCGCAGCAGCACCCAGCGGCGCGAGGCGCCCTTGGCCCGCGCCACGGCCACGAAGGTCTGGGCCAGCACGGCGTCGATATTGCGCAGCAGCACCTGGGCCAGCGGCGCCGAGATCGGCACGGCCAGGGTCAGCGTGGGCAGCACCAGTCCTTCCCAGGGGCCGGGATTGATCACGGCGATCCAGCCCAGGCGGAACGACACCACCTGGATCAGCATGATCCCCAGCCAGAACACGGGCACCGAGACAAAGACCGAGGGCAGTGCATACAGCGCGTTGCGCAGCCAGGACAGGGGCGCCAGGCTGGCAGCCGCCGCCAGCGCAACGGCCAGCAGCACGGCTGCGGCAAAGCCCAGGGCCGCGAGCTTGAGCGTGGGCGGCAGGCTGGTGGCCAGGCCCTGGCTCACCGGCACGCCGGCCTGCAGCGAATAGCCGAAATGGCCCGTGAGGAACTGGCCCAGCGTGTGCAGGTACTGCTGCCACACGGGCTGGTCCGAGCCGTAGGCGGCGCGGATGTCGGCGATCTCCTGCGGGCCCAGGCCCAGCTCGGGGTTCAGGAACTTGATCAGCACGGCGTCGCCCGGCAGCAGCTGCAGCAGGATGAACGAGACCGTGAAGGCCGCCCACAGCACCAGGGCGGCCTGGGCGATGCGGCTGAGCAGATAGCGGCGCGGCATGGGAGCGGTTCCTCAGGGAGCGATCCGGTCAGCGCCTGGCCAGCCAGGTGCTGTAGAAGCTGGGCCGGCCCACGGCCTCGAAGCCCACGTCGCGCACCCAGCCTGCGCCCGCAAAGGCCTGGGGTTCCTCGAAGATGGGGATCACATAGGCCTGGTCGATCAGGTAGTTCTGCACCTCGCCGGCCAGCGCCAGGCGCCTGGCGGCATCGGTCTCGGCCGCGATGGCGTCGAACAGGCCGTTGAGCCTGGTGTCCTCGAAGGACTTGACCTTCTGGCTCACGCCGCCCTTTTGCAGCAGCACGTTGCGGTTGGTCGGGTAGTAGTTGCTCTTGATCACGTCGGGATCGGCGCGGCCCACCATGCCGGGCAGCACGCCGGTCTTGTCGGGGTCCAGCGTGTCCACGGCGCGGCTGCCCGCGTCGCCCGACAGCACGTTGAGCTTGACGCCGATGCGCGCCCACTGCTGGGCCACGAGCTGCAGCGTCTCCTTGTTCTGCGGCTGGGGCAGGGACTCGTAGGTGGACAGCACGAAATCGCGGCCGTCCTTCTGGCGCAGGCCGTTGGCGCCCAGCGTCCAGCCGGCCTCGTCCAGCAGCTGTTTCGCCTTGGCCTCGTCATAGGCCAGCTTGGCCGACAGGTCCACGAAGCCGGCCGCAGTGGAGGCAATCACCGAGCGCGCCTGCGGATAGCGCGGCGAGAACAGCGTCTCCACGATCTCCTTGGCATTGGTGCCGTGCAGCAGGGCCTGGCGTACCTTCAGATCGGCCACCAGGGCGTTGTCGGGGCGGATGGCCACGCTGTTGTTCACGCCGCGCGTAGGCGGGGCGTAGATGCTGAACTTCTGGTCCTCGACGCGCTTTTCGTCGTAGGCCTGGATCTGGCGGATCAGCCCGGCCTGGCCGGCCAGCAGCGCGCCGATGCGCACGCTGTCCTCGGGCGTGACGATGAACTTCACCTCGTCCAGCCGCGCGCGGCCCTGGTGGGCCAGCTTGGCGGGACCCCAGGCGTAGTCCTTGCGCACCTTGAGCACCAGCTCCTTGCCCAGCGTCTCGCTGGCCACCACGAAGGGGCCGGAGCCGATGATGCGCGTGGCGTCGCCCAGCTCCTCGAAGGGGCGGTCCAGCGTGGCCGGCGAGACCAGGCCCGAGCCGATCACCGAGGTGCCCTGCAGGAAGCCCGGCGAAGGCTTCCTGAAGAAGAACTTCACCGTCAGTGGGTCGACCACTTCGCTGCGCTCGTAGTTGTTGATCACCTCGGACACGGGCTGCTTGAGCGCCTTGTTGCCCAGGCCGTAGGTGTCGAAGTTGCGCGCCACGGCCGCTGCGTCCAGCGGCGTGCCGTCGGAGAAGGTGACGCCGGGCCGCAGCTTGAAGCGGTACTCGGTGGCGTCGGCATTCACGGTCCAGGATTCGGCGATCCAGGGCTGGATCTCCAGCGTCTTCGGGTCCTGGTAGGTCAGCTTGTCGGTGATCTGGTTGAGCACGCCGCCGTTGGGATAGAAGCCCCCGGCCGGCGGATAGAGGTTGGTATGGGCCTGCTGCTCCAGGTAGACCAGGGTGCCACCTTCCACGGGGCCAGCAGCCGCGCCTGCCTGGGCCGTATCGGCCTGCCTGGAGCACGCCGCCAGCAGCAGGCTGCTGCCCGCCAATACCGCTATCGCGGCCTTCCATGCCGCCTGACCCGCCTTCGATTGGGAAAACACGTTCGTACCTCGCCGCCGCTGGGGCGCTGAAAAACAAGACTGCCGGCCACAGGACCGGCTCCATGTTTTTCATGCTATCGATGGCAAATATTTGCGCTCATATATCGAGTTGCATCGTTATTTGGAAAACGACTAAGGGATGGGCGCCCCGCATATCTGTCCAGTGCATAAGCGCAGACGGATTCGTTTGTTTGCCGCGCATGCGGCGGTCCCAACAATGGGCTGGTACTTCCTTCACCGAAAGCCCGTCCATGAGCCATCTCAACGAATACCTCGCCGAAAAGCGCGCCGCCGTGCTCGCCCGCAGCGCCGCCGTCGCGGCCGGCACGGCCCAGCCCGCCCACCTCAAGGCCCATGTGCGTGCCGAGGGCCGCAGCGGCGTGCGCCGCCTGCGCATACGCGAGCACCAGGTCATCAGCGACAGCCCACCCGACTTCGCGGGCTACAACCTCGGCCCCAGCTCGCCCGAGCTGCAGCTGGGCGTGCTGGGCACCTGCGTCACCCACATCTTTCTGATCCAGGCGGCCGAGCGACAGGTGCCGGTGGAGAGCCTGGAGGTCGAGGTCACGGGCATCATCGACCCGCGCGGCGGCAGGCCCGGCCACGAGGCCACGCCCATCTGGCCGCACGAGATCGGCTACACCGTGCACATCGACTCGCCGGCCAGCCGCGCCGAGATCGATGCGCTGTTCGAGGCCGTGGAGCGCACCTGCCCCATCCTCAACCTGCTGCGCAATCCGCAGAACATCCGCGCCGAAGTGCGCCACACCGACTCCAGCGCCGCCGCGCGCCTGGCGGCCTGAACACCGTGCGAAGCACCCCTGCCATGACCTTGCCACTCGACCACATCGTCATCGCGGTCCAGGACCTGGAACGCACCATTGCCGACTACACCGCGCTGGGCTTCAACGTGCTGCGCGGCGGCGAGCATCCGGGCCGCTCCACGCACAACGCCCTGGTGGTGTTTGCCGACGGCGCCTACTTCGAACTCATCGCCTGGCGCGCGCCCGCGCCCGAGGAACGCTGGTGGCAGCAGCTGCAGCGCCATGGCGAGGGCATTGTCGATTTCGCGCTGCTGCCCACCGAGACCGGCGCCGTGGTTTCCGCCGCCCAGGCGCGCGGGCTGGACTACGAGGCACCCTACGAAGGCGGCCGCCTGCGCCCCGACGGCGCGCAGCTGCGCTGGCGCAACGCACGCGCCCGCAGCCAGGACCTGCCCTTTCTCTGCGGCGACCTCACGCCGCGCACCCTGCGCGTGCCTGAGGGCGATGCGCGCGTGCATGCCAACGGCGCCACCGGCGTGGCCCGGCTGCACGTGGCCGTGCATGACCTGCGGGCCAGCCTGGCGCGCTGGCGCGCGCTGCTGGGCGAGGGCGCCGACATCGGCGAGGCCCGCCTGTCGGCCGATGGCGGCGCCTACCGCGCCTCGCTGAAGCTGGGGGGCACGGGGCCGGGCGCCACCGAGCTGGTGCTGTCTGCCCCAGCCCAGGGCGTGGCCACGGGCGCCCTGGGCCACCGGCTGGCCACGCGCGGCGAAGGCCCTTATGCGATCGGGCTGGACGTGCGGCGGCCCGCGCCTGCACGGGCACTGGACGAGGCCGCCACGCATGGCGTGCGCATCGTGCTCGCCCAGGATTCCCTGCCCCGGGAAACCGCTGCCGCCTAGGCGCAATGCGCGGGCGATAGAATGGCGCCCCGCTGACACCCATGCCCACTCCGGTGGGCGTTTTCGTTGCAGCCGCTGCAGCCTTCGCAGGCTGCCGTGGCGCGGCGCCGCTTGCCATGACGACTGCTTCCTCTCCTGCCACGCTGGGCATAGATTTCGGTACCTCCAACTCCGCCATGGCCTGGCGCGCGCCCGGCCAGCCCGCACGCCTGCTGCCGCTGGAAGGCGATGCCTGCGGCATGCCCACGGCGCTGTTCTTCCATACGGATGAGCACAGCACGCATTTCGGGCGCGACGCCATGGCCCAGTACCTGGATGGCGAGCCGGGCCGGCTCATGCGCTCGCTCAAGAGCCTGCTGGGCAGCGCGCTGCTGCAGGAAAAGACGGCCGTGCACGACCAGCTGGTCAGCTACCAGGATGTGATCGGACTGTTCCTTCGCCGCGTGGCCGACCGGGCGCGTGCCTCGCTGGACGGGCGCCTGCCCGAGCGCGTGGTGCTGGGCCGGCCCGTGCACTTCGTGGATGACCATCCCGAGCGCGACCGCCAGGCCCAGCAGGCCCTGGCCGACGCCGCGCGCGCCGCCGGCCTGGGCGAAGTGGATTTCCAGATGGAGCCCATCGCCGCCGCGCTGGACTACGAGCAGCGCCTCACGCAGGAATCCGTGGTGCTGGTGGTGGACATCGGCGGCGGTACCTCCGACTTCACCGTCGTGCGCCTGGGGCCCGAGCAGGCCGGCCGCCGCGACCGCCGCGACGACATCCTGGCCACCAGCGGCGTGCACATCGGCGGCACGGACTTCGACCACCGGCTCAACCTGGCCCAGATCATGCCGCTGCTGGGCTACCGCCACACCGGCCCCAGCGGCCGCGAAGTGCCCAGCCGCGTGTTCTTCGACCTCTCGACCTGGCACCTGATCCAGTGGCTGTACTCGCCCAAGGCCCTGGCCGAGGCGCGCAACCTGCGCACCGACTACAGCGACCAGCGCCTGCACAAGCGCCTGATGGACGTGCTGGAACTGCGCGAAGGCCACCGCCTGGCCGCCGTGGTGGAGCAGGCCAAGATCGAGGCTTCCACGCGCCATGCCGAGTCGCCCATCGAGCTGGGCTGGCTGGAATCGGGCCTGTCCGCCGCCATCTCGCCCGAGGTGCTGCACGAGCAGCTGCAAGGCCCGCTGCAGCAGGTCGTGGCCTGTGCCCAGGATTGCCTGCGCCTGGCCGGCGTGGCGCCCCAGGCGCTGGACGCCATCTACCTCACGGGCGGCTCATCGGCCCTGCGCACGCTGCGCGATGCGCTGCGCGAGGCCTTCCCCGGCGTGCCGCAGGTCGAGGGCGACCTGTTCGGTGGCGTGGCCACCGGCCTGGCGTACGCATAAGTCCCCCTGAGCGGCTGCGCCGCTTCCCCCTCTCGCTACGCGGGGGGGGACGACACCCTCGCGGCGGGGTGGCCCTTGCTCGGTGTCCCTGAGGGTGAAGGCCATTGTGGTGCTGCCGCCTTGGGCTTAATCCTCTATCGGGTCCTCCTCGGCGGCCTGCTTGATCGCCAGCGCGGCGTCATAGAGGCGGTTGCGCGGTGCGCCCGTGATCTCGGCGGCCAGGCGCACGGCCGTCTTGGTGGGCAGCTCGGCCAGCAGCAGGCGCAGCACGCGCAGGGCGTCGGCGTCGGCCTCATCGCCACCCAGGGCCACCGGGTGCAGCACCACGGCGAACTCGCCCTTGCTGCGCTGGGGCACGGCCTGCAGCCAGGCCGGCAGCGCGCTGGCGGGCATGGTGGCAATGTCCTCGAACTGCTTGGTGATCTCGCGCGCCAGCGTCACCGGGCGCTCGCCCAGCGTGGCCAGGGCTGCGGCCAGGTCGGCAATGCGGTGCGGCGCCTCCAGCAGCACGGTGCAGCGCGGCTGCAGCGCCAGTTGCTGCACGGCGGCCAGGCGCTCGGCCGACTTGGTGGGCAGAAAGCCCGCGAAGACGAAACCTCCCTCGCCCTGCGAAGGCGTGACCGCGCCGGCCACGCTGATGGCCGCCGTGATGCTGCTGGCGCCGGGCAGCGGAATGCAGCGCAGGCCCGCGGCCTGCACGGCGGCGCACAGGCGTGCGCCGGGGTCGCTGACGCCGGGCGTGCCCGCATCGCTGACATAGGCGATGCGCTGGCCCTGCTGCAGCCGGGCCACGATCTGCTGGGCCGCCTCGGCCTCGTTGTGCTGGTGCACGGCCAGCAGCTGGCTGCCGGGGCGGTCCAGTCCATAGGAGCGCAGCAGGCCCTGGGTGTGGCGCGTGTCCTCGCAGGCCACGCAGTCCACCAGCTGCAGCACATGCAGGGCGCGCAGGCTGATGTCGGCCAGGTTGCCTATGGGAGTGGCCACCACGTAGAGGGCGCCCTGCGGATAATGCTGGGATGCCGCAGCATCCTTGGCTGCGCCCAGCGCGGTGGCGAAAGAGGTAGTCAATGGGTTTCCTTGCGAAAAAGCCGGCAGGCGCGGGGCCGTCTGCCCTCACGACCCGGCACCGGGGCCAGCAGGCCGAGGATGCGGCGCTGGCCCATCTGCAGGCGGCCGGCCTGCGTCTGGTCGAGCGCAATTATCGGACGCCGGGGCGCGGCGGCGGCGAGATCGACCTCATAGTGCAGGCGCGCGACGGCACCGTGGTCTTCGTCGAGGTGCGCAGCCGTGGCACGCGCGCCTTCGGCGGTGCCGGCGCCAGCATAGGCGCCACCAAGCAGCGGCGCATCGTGTTTGCCGCGCGCCACTACCTGATGCGATGGACCGCGCCGCCGCCGTGCCGCTTCGACGTGGTGCTGGTCGAGCCTGGCGCCGGGCCTGCCGTGCAGTGGCTGCAGGCCGCCTTTGATGCCGAAGGCGCCTGATCCGTTACCGCTGCAGCACAAATAACGCCTGGCTACGAAAGACTTCAGGGGCGGCAGTTATCATCGGGCCTCCATGCTTGAGCAACGTATCCAACAGCATTTCATCGACAGCGCCGACCTGAAATACCAGGCCGCCCAGGCGCTGAGCCAGCCCATTGCGTCAGCGGTACAGGCCATGCTGGCCTGCGTGACCAGCGGCGGCAAGGTCCTGGCCTGCGGCGCTGGCGCCTCGGCCAGCGACGCCCAGCTCTTCGCCGCCCTGTGCGTGGCCGGTTTCGAGCGTGACCGGCCCGAGCTGGCCGCCGTGGCCCTGGTGTCCGACGGCGGCCTGCTGGGCACCGTGGGCGCCACGGGCTCGGGCGGCAACGCCACCCAGTACCTGGCGCGCCAGATACGCGCCCTGGGCCAGCCCGGCGACCTGCTGCTGGTGCTGTCCGCCACGGGCAACGACGTGGCCGTGCTGGAGGCCCTGGATGCCGCCCATGAGCGCGACATGATGGCCGTGGTGCTGACCGGCCGCACGGGCGGCTCCCTGGCTGGCCGCGTGCGCGAGACCGATGTTCTGATCTGCGTGCCGCACGACCGTGCGGCGCGCGTGCGCGAAACCCATACGCTGGTGCTGCACTGCCTGTGCGACGGCGTGGATGCTCAGTTACTTGGTGAACAGGAGATGCCTCTATGAAGTTCCGTTGGTCCCGCGCCGTCTGTGGTGTGCTCGCCGTTGCGTCCCTGGGCGCCGCCCTGTCGGGCTGCGTCGCCCTGGTGGGCGGCAGCGCCGTGATGGCCGGCATGTCGGTGGCGGACCGCCGCACCACCGGCACCCAGGTGGAAGACCAGGGCATCGAGCTGCGCGCCAACAACCGCATCTCCGAAGTGCTGGGCGACAAGGCCCATGTCAACGTCACCAGCTACAACCGCCAGGTGCTGCTGACCGGCGAGGCCGGCAACGAGGCCGACCGCCAGACCATCGAGAAGCTCGTGCGCGAGCAGCCCACGGTGCGCAATGTCTTCAACGAAGTGGTGGTGGCGCCCTTCACCTCCACGCTGAGCCAGCGCTCCAAGGACACCCTGATCACCACCCAGGTCAAGGCCAGCCTGCTGGACGCCAAGGACATCCAGGCCTCGGCCTTCAAGGTCGTGACCGAGAACAAGGTCGTCTTCCTGATGGGCATCGTCACCCCGCGCGAAGCCAAGCGCGGCGCCGAGATCGCCCGCGGCATCAACGACGTGACCAAGGTCGTGCGCGTGGTGGAAGTCATCTCCGAGGACGAACTGGCCCGCATGCAGCCGCAGTCCGCCCCCGTGGTCACCGACGACTCCGGCAAGGCCGCCGCAGCCAGCGCCCCCTCCAGCCCCACGGAAAGCAGCCTGTCCACCCCCGCAGGCGCCACCGCCACCCCGGTGAAGTGATCACCGCCGCCTGAAAGCAAAAGCCGGAACATGTTCCGGCTTTTTGTTTTGGACATAGGAAGATCTCGTTCCTCAGGGCATAGCACTTGAATCTGGCAGGGCCTAAAGCCAGGGACACCAAGCAAGGGCCGCCCCGCAGCGATGGTGTCGTCCCCCTCCCTTGCGAAGCAAGTAGAGAGGGGGAAGCGGCGTAAGCCGCTCAGGGGGTGAGCCTCTTGATGAGGCTGGAGGTATCCCAGCGCCTGCCCCCCATCTGCTGCACATCGGCATAGAACTGGTCCACCAGGGCCGTGACGGGCAGGCGGGCGCCGTTGCGCTGGGCCTCGGCCAGCACCAGGCCCAGGTCCTTGCGCATCCAGTCCACGGCAAAGCCGAAGTCGAACTTGCCCTCGGCCATGGTGCGGCCGCGATTGTCCATCTGCCAGCTCTGGGCTGCGCCCTTGCCGATGACGTCGAGCACGGCGGGAATGTCCAGGCCCGCGTGCTGGCCGAAGGCGATGGCCTCGGACAGGCCCTGGACCAGGCCGGCGATGCAGATCTGGTTGACCATCTTGGTGAGCTGGCCGGCGCCGCTGTCGCCCATCAGCGTGCAGGCGCGCGAGAAGGCCATGGCCACGGGCTGCATGGTGGCGAAGGAGGCCTCGTCACCGCCGCACATCACGGTGAGCTGGCCGTTCTGGGCGCCCGCCTGGCCGCCCGAGACGGGCGCGTCGATGAACTGCAGGCCCAGCTCCAGCCCGGCCGCATGCAGCTCGCGCGCCACTTCGGCCGATGCCGTCGTGTGGTCGGCAAAGATGGCGCCGCGGCGCATGCCCGCGAAGGCGCCGTCCGGCCCCAGCACGACCGAGCGCAGGTCATCGTCATTGCCCACGCAGCTGAACACGATGTCGGCGTCGGCCACGGCCTCGCGCGGCGTGGCCGCATGGCCGCCGTTGAACTCCTCGCACCAGGCGCGGGCCTTGGCCTGCGTGCGGTTGTAGACCGTGACGCGGTGGCCTGCCGTGGCCAGGTGGCCGGCCATGGGATAGCCCATGACGCCCAGTCCCAGGAAGGCTACGGAGAGGGGAGCGATGGCCGCATAGCTGCGGGCGGCGATGGAGGAGTCGGACATGGGGGATTCCTGAGAGGTGGTGGGAGCGGGTGGCGCAGGGGCGCGCGGTGTGCGGCCCTGGAAGGAGCCGGTGTCCCGGCTCGGCGCGCTGAAGGCGCGTTCAGACGATGGCGAAATGCTCGGTGCCCGCCGCCAGGTCCAGCGACTTGGCGCGCTGGCTGCCCAGCTTGATCTGCAGCCGCAGGTCGTTGACCGAGTCCGCATTGCGCAGGGCATCCTCGTAGGTGATGAGGTTGGACTCGAACAGGTCGAACAGCGCCTGGTCGAAGGTCTGCATGCCCAGGTTGCGGCTTTTCTTCATGATCTCCTTGATCTCGGTGACTTCGCCCTTGAAGATCAGGTCGGAGATCAGCGGCGAGTTGAGCATCACCTCGATGGCGGCCACGCGCCCCTTGCTGTCCTGCTTGGGCAGCAGGCGCTGGGAGACCATGGCGCGCAGGTTCAGCGACAGGTCCATCAGCAGTTGCGGGCGGCGCTCTTCGGGGAAGAAGTTGACGATGCGGTCCAGCGCCTGGTTGGCGCTGTTGGCGTGCAGCGTGGCCAGGCACAGGTGGCCGGTTTCCGAGAAGGCGATGGCGTGCTCCATGGTCTCGCGGTCCCGGATTTCGCCCATGAGGATCACGTCCGGTGCCTGGCGCAGGGAGTTCTTGAGCGCTGCTTCCCAGCTGTCCGTGTCCAGGCCCACCTCGCGCTGCGTGACCACGCAGTTCTTGTGCGGGTGCACGAATTCGATGGGGTCCTCGATGGTCACGATGTGGCCGTAGGAATTCTCGTTGCGCCAGTCCACCATGGCGGCCAGCGTGGTGGACTTGCCCGAGCCCGTGGCGCCGACCAGGATGCACAGGCCGCGCTTGGTCATGGTCACTTCCTTGAGCACCTGGGGCACGCCCAGGCTGTCGATGGTGGGCAGGGCCAGCGGAATCGTCCGCATCACCATGCCCACGCGGCCCTGCTGGATGAAGGCGTTGACGCGAAAGCGCCCGATGCCCGGCGGCGAGATGGCGAAGTTGCACTCCTTGGTGCGCTCGAAATCGGCGATCTGCTTGTCGCTCATGACGGAGCGCGCCAGCGTCAGCGTGTGCACCGGCGACAGCGGCTGCGGCGACACCTTGGTGATGCGCCCGTCGATCTTGATCGCAGGCGGGAATTCCGCCGTGATGAACAAGTCGCTGCCGTTGCGGCTGACCATGAGCTTGAGCAGGTCGTTGATGAACTTGGTGGCCTGATCTCTTTCCATTGCCGTATTCCCCCGGGCATTGCGCACCGTCGTGGCGCGCAGGTTGTTTTGTTATGTGCAGGTGGTCCGGTCCGGCCCGGATGGGCCAGGCGTCCTCATATTCGACTCATTCGCCGACTCATTCGCCATCTAAGTGTGCTGCTCCTCGCCCAGGCGCACGCTGATGGCACGCAGCCGGAACGAGAGCTTGCGCGCCAGCAGCGCCATCAGCTTGGCGGCCAGCGCGGCATCCTTGACCATCATTTCGTCCAGCGCCTCTGCGCTGAGCACGCCGATCTCGCAGTCGGTCAGCGTGGTGCAGCTGGAAAAGCGCGGCCCGCCGTCGAGCAGCGACATCTCGCCGAGGATGTCGCCGGGCCGTGTCTGCGCCAGGCGCATGCGCTCGCCCCAGGGCTGCTGGCGCTCCACGGCGATCTGGCCGGACAGCACCACCGCCATGAAGCTGCCGTTCTCCTCCTGGCGGATCACGTCGCGCTGCGGCGCCACGGCCGCGTAGATGAAGTATTCGCTCAGCCGGTGCAGGCTGGCGGCGTCAAGCTGGCCCAGGTAGCGGTCGCGCGACCACAGCTGCTCCAGCTGGGTGACGCTGCCGCGCGGCAGCCGCGTGGCGCCCACCTCGATGGCGCGCGCCTCCCAGGGAACGGGAGGCGTGTGCGGGTCCATGAAGCCATGCGCCGCCAGCGTGGTCGTGAAGAAGGCCGACTCGGAGGCCGGGGCCGAAGGGTCCTGGCCGCTTCGCAGCTTGCGGAAAATGCTTTTCATGGCGCGTGGCGAGAGGCTGGGCCGGTGGCGGTCAGCCCGGGAAGTTGTCCGGTATCTTGGCCTTGGCGCGCGCTTCGGCCGGGCTGATCAGGTTGCGCCGCACCAGATCGGTCAGGTTCTGGTCCAGCGTCTGCATGCCCACATTCTGACTCGTCTGGATGGTGGAGTACATCTGGGCCACCTTGGCCTCGCGGATCAGGTTGCGGATGGCGCTGGTGCCCAGCATGATTTCGTGGGCGGCGATGCGGCCCTGGCCGTCCTTGGTCTTGCACAGCGTCTGCGAGATCACGGCCTGCAGCGATTCGGAAAGCATGGCGCGCACCATCTCCTTTTCCTCGGCCGGGAAGACGTCGATGATGCGGTCGATGGTCTTGGCGGCGCTGGAGGTGTGCAGGGTGCCGAAGACCAGGTGGCCCGTCTCGGCCGCGGTCATGGCCAGGCGGATGGTTTCGAGGTCACGCATTTCGCCCACCAGGATGGCGTCCGGGTCCTCGCGCAGCGCCGAGCGCAGGGCGGCCGAGAACGACTGCGTCATCGGCCCGACCTCGCGCTGGTTGATCAGGCACTTCTTGGAGTCGTGCACGAATTCGATGGGGTCCTCCACCGTCAGGATGTGGCCGTACTCGGTCTCGTTGAGGTGGTTGACCATGCCGGCCAGCGTGGTGGACTTGCCCGAGCCCGTGGGGCCGGTCACCAGCACCAGGCCGCGCGGCTTCAGGGCCAGGTCGGCGAAGATGCGCGGCGCGTTGAGCTGCTCCAGCGTCAGGATCTTGCTGGGAATGGTACGGAAGACGGCGGCCGCGCCCCGGTACTGGTTGAAGGCGTTGACACGAAAGCGCGCCAGGCCCTCGATCTCGAACGAGAAGTCCACCTCCAGGAACTCCTCGTAGGCCTTGCGCTGGGAGTCGCTCATGATGTCGTAGACCATGGCGTGGACAGTCTTGTGGTCCAGCGGATCGACATTGATGCGGCGCACATCGCCGTGCACGCGGATCATCGGCGGAAGCCCCGCGGACAGGTGCAGGTCGGAGGCCTTGTTCTTGACGCTGAAAGCCAGCAATTGGGTGATGTCCACGGAGTTCGCTCCCTCGTTTGGTACGCTGGCGGCAATTATGACGACGATTGAAAACAAGCTTCAACAGATTCACGAACGGATTGCCTCGGCCTGCGCGCAGGCGGGCCGGGCGGCCGGCTCGGTGCAGTTGCTGTCCGTCTCCAAGACCTTCGGCGCCGACGCCGTGCGCCAGGCCGTGCTGGCCGGCGAGCGCAGCTTCGGCGAGAACTACATCCAGGAAGGCGTGGACAAGATCGCCGCCGTGCGCGCCATGGGCCTGCCGGGCGGCGAGGCCCTGCAATGGCATTGCATAGGCCCCATCCAGAGCAACAAGACGCGCCTGGTGGCCGAGCATTTCGACTGGGCCCAGACCGTGGACCGCCTGAAGATCGCCGAACGCCTGTCGGCCCAGCGCCCCGAAGGCCTGGCGCCGCTGCAGGTCTGCATCCAGCTGAACGTGGATGGCGGCGAGACCAAGGCCGGCGTGGCGCCCCAGCAGGCGCTGGAGCTGGCCGCCGCCATCGTGCAGCTGCCGCGCCTGGTGCTGCGCGGCGTGATGAGCATTCCCGACGATGTGCCGGGCTTCGAGGCCCAGCGCGAGGTGCATGCCCGCGCCACGGCCGTGTTCGCGAAGATCCGCGCCAGCGGCCTGCCGGGGCTGGAGCGCTTCGACACGGTATCCATGGGGATGACGGGCGATCTGGAAGCGGCCGTGGCCGCCGGATCGACCATGGTGCGCGTGGGCAGCGGCATCTTCGGCCAACGAAACTACGCCCCGCATTGAGCGGGGCGTAGCTGGCTTGGCTGGCGGGGCAGGCCGCCTCAGCGCCCGCCTGGCCGCTTCATCTGGCAGTCCGTGGGCAGCTCCACCTGCTCGGGCGTGTAGACGGCGTCGGTGCGAAAGCCGTAGTTCGTGCCTTCCCAGCCGGTCTTGACCAGCTTGCCATCCACGGGCGCGATGGTGTTGACCACCTGGGGCAGCAGCAGCTGGTGGTCCTTGCCGCGCATGCGCACGGGGCCGACCACGGTGTCCATCTGCAGGCCCTCCAGGGCCAGCGCGATCTTCACAGGTTCGGTGGACTGTGCCTTGGCCATGGCGGCGGCCAGCATGCGCGGCACCAGGTCCATGCGCGGGGCCAGGAAGTCCTTGCCCATGCGGGCCTTGTATTCCTGGGCGCGGGCGTCGGCCAGCGGGCGGCCGGCCTGGCCCGGGTGCCATTCGGCCACCCAGGTCAGCTGGCCGATGCGGGTCTGGGCGAAGGATGTCACCGTGCCCGGCATGCCGCCCGCGCTGTGGTTGAAGTAGCGCAGGTCATAGCCCGAGTCGGCGGCGGACTTGAGCAGCAGGGTCAGGTCCTGGCCCCAGTTGCCCGTGATCACCGAGTCCGCACCCGTTTCCTTGATCTTGGCCACATAGGGCGCGAAGTCCTTGACCCGGCCTATGGGGTGGAGCATCTCGCCCGTGAACTGGATGTCGGGCCGGGCCGCGCTCACCATCTGGCGCCCGTAGGCCGCCCACTGCTTGCCGTGGGCGTAGTCCTGGTTGAGCAGGTAGACCTTGCGGATGCCGGGCTGGGTCTTGATGTAGCTGGCAATCGCCTGCATGCGCATGGCGGTGTTGGCATCGAACATGAAGTGCCAGAAGCTGCAGGCCTTGCCCGTCAGCTCGGGGTCGATGGAGGAGTGGTTGAGCACCAGCACCTCCTTGCCCGGATTGCGCTGGTTGTGGCGCGATGCCGCCTGCACCAGGGCTGCCACCACCGACGAGCCCGATCCCCCGGTCACCACCACGCGCGCTCCCTGGTCTAGGGCTGCCTGCAGCGCGGCCTGGCTTTCCTGGGCCGAGAGCTTGCTGTCGAACTGCAGCAGCTGCAGCTTCGCCCCGTTGAACAGACCGCCCTTGGCGTTCACGTCCTCGACCGCGTACTGCACGTGGTCGCGCATCAGCTCGCCCGTGCTGACGAAGGGGCCGGACAGCGGATCGATGAAGGCGATCTTGAAGCTGTCGGTTCCCTGGGCGTGGGCGGCCGTGCTGCACAGCAGGGCGGCGGCGAGTGCCATGGATGGCTGGCAATATCGTCGGATGCAATGGCGGCGGATCGGCATGTCTTGTCTCCTCGAAGGAATGGTCGTCAGTCCTTGCCGGGCGGCTCGGCCCGGGGCCGGCTGCGCCGTGCAGGCGTCTTTTTCGCGGGGGATGCGGCAATGGCTTCGGGCGCGGTGGCTGGCGCCGTGCGCAGGCCGAGCACGCGGCTGGCCAGCTCGGTCAGCTCGGCCACCATCTCGGCCGTGCCCAGGCGGCCGCCGGGGCGGTACCAGTTGTAGAGAAAGCCCGGCAGGCTGCAGGCGGCCTGGGCGGTGATGCGTGTCTCGCGAAAGTCCAGGTGGCCGCTGGCGCGGCCTTCTTCGAGCAGCGCGCAGAACTGGCGGTAGAACTGGCGCGCCAGCGTGCGCGAGGCCTTCATGTACGCCGGACTGAAGGCCTGGGGCTCGCGGTAGGGAAAGAAGGCCGCCGGATAGTGGGCAATGGTGGCCGCGATCAGGCGCTGCAGGCCGTCCACGGCCTTCTCGTGCGCGGCGCGCGGATCGTCGGCCGCGAAGTCCAGCACAGTGAAGCAGGCCTCGGTGGGTGCCCAGCACAGGGTCTCGAAGATCTCCTGCTTGTTGCGGAAGTAGTAGTAGACGAAGGGCTTGGTCACGCCCAGGGCCTGGACGATCTGCTCCATCGTGGTGTTGGCGTAGCCGTTGCGGTCGAACAGGGCCTCGGCCGCCTTGAGGATGCGTTCGCGCTTTTCATCGGAGCCGGCCGTGGGAAGGCGCTGGCGGCCGCGCGGGGTGACAGGGGGCTTGGGCATGCGGGAAATCTCGTGTCGCGTCGGTGGCTGCGATGGTTATACCGGTGGGTAGCAATGTTCTACCAGCGGGTATATATTGGCAAGACGCCGATCCAAAAATCAGATCAAGGCTATCCCTTAGGACTGGTTCCGGGGTGGCCAGACACCCAGGAGACAAGCATGGCGGATTCCGAGACCCTCATTCCCCTGCATGAGGCCCTGCGCCGCAATGCGCGCAACCACCCCGGCCGCGACGCCTACATCTGGTATGGCCGCCACATCAGCTGGGCCGAGATGGATGCGGCCAGCGACGCCTTTGCCGCGCGGCTGCAGGCGCTGGGCGTGGGCCGGGGCGAGCCCGTGGCGCTGTTCATGAACAACTGCCCGCAGTACATCGTGGCGCACTACGGCATCCAGAAGGTCGGCGCCATCGTCTGCCCCTGCGGGCCGCTGAACAAGGAGCATGAGCTGCAGTACCAGCTCGATGACCTCCAGGCCCGCGTCATCGTCGCGGCCGATGTGCTGCTGCCCGTGGTGGACAAGGTGCGCGCCAGCACGGCGCTCAGGCATGTGCTGGCCGTGCGCTATGGCGACTGGCTTCCTGAATCGGCCACGCTGGCGCTGCCGCCCGAACTGCAGGTCCCCGTGCAGCCGCTGCCCGAGGGCGTGGAATCGTTCTGGGATGTCATGCACAGCGGCGCCAAGCCCGTGCCCGTCGATGTCGCCATGGACGATGTCTCGCTGATGACCTATACCTCGGGCACCACGGGCCTGCCCAAGGGCGCCATGCTCAGCTACGGCAACGCGGCCAGCAAGACGGCCGGCGCCTCCAGCGCCACGGGCGTGAACGCCGGCGACATGCTGCTGGCCGTGGCGCCGCTCTATCACATTGCCGGCATGTCCATGGGCGTGAACATGCCCGTGCACAGCGGCGCCGCCTGCGTGCTGCTGCACCGCTTCGACCCGCTGGCCGTGGCCCAGGCGCTGGAGCGCTACCGCGTGACCTGGTGGTACAGCATCGCGCCCATGAACGTGGCCGTGATGCAGCTGCCGGGCGTGGAGGCCATGGACTTTTCCGCGCTGCGCCGCAACACGGTGACCAGCTTCGGGATTGCCTACACCGAGGAGCTGGCGCGGCAGTGGAGGCGCTTCACCCCGAACTGCATCTCCAGCGAGGCGGCCTACGGCCTCAGCGAGACCCACACCATGGACACCACCATGCCCGGCGATGCCATCCGCTGGGGCACGCACGGCAAGCCGCTGCCCGGCAACGAGGTGCGCATCATCGATCCCGAGACCGGCGAGCCGCTGCCGGCCGGCGAAGTGGGCGAGATCACCATCCGCGGCCCCGGCAACTTCAAGGGCTACTGGAACAAGCCCGAGGCCACGGCCAGGACCCTGAAGAACGGCTGGGTCCACACGGGCGACATGGGCCGCTTGGACGCCGAGGGCTACCTGACCTTCATCGGCCGCTTCAAGGAAATGATCAAGGTCTCGGGCTACAGCGTCTTCCCCGAGGAGGTGGAGGCCATCCTCATCAAGCATCCGGCCGTGGCCCAGGCCGCCGTGATCGGCGTGCCCGACCCGCAAAAGGGCGAGGTCGTGCGCGCCTTCATCGTCACGCGGCCGGGCCAGCAGATCGCGGCCGAGGACCTGGTGCAGTGGTCGCGCGAGAACATGGCCAGCTACAAGGCGCCGCGCGAGGTGCGTTTCATCGAGGCGCTGCCCGCCACCGGCGCAGGCAAGGTGCTGCGTCGCTTGCTGCGCGATCAATGAGAAAGACCGAAGTCCCATGTTCCAGAAGATCCTGATTGCCAACCGCGGCGAGATCGCGCTGCGCATCGTGCGCGCGCTGCGCGAGCTGGGTGTGCCGAGCCTGGCCGTCCATGCCGCAGACGATGCGCAGGCGCCGCATGTATCCGCTGCCGATGCAGCCGTGCCCCTGGACGCCAGCGGCCCCTCGGCCTACCTGGACGGCGCCCACCTGCTGCGCATTGCGCGCGAGCACGGCTGCGACGGCATCCATCCGGGCTACGGCTTTCTCAGCGAGAACGCCGGCTTTGCCCAGGCCTGCGCCGACGCGGGACTGCGCTTCATCGGCCCTGCACCCGCCCATCTGGCGCTGCTGGGCGACAAGGCCCGCGCACGCGATCTGGCGCGCCGCTGCGGCGTGCCGCTGATGCCGGGCAGCAGCGAGGCCGTCACGCTGGAACAGGCTCAGGCCTTCTTCGAGGCGCAGCAGGCCGGGGGCGCCAGCGGCATCATGGTCAAGGCCATCGGCGGCGGCGGCGGGCGCGGCATGCGCGCCGTGGCGCGTGCCGAGGACCTGCCCGCTGCCTACGAGCGCTGCCGCAGCGAGGCGCGCGCCGCCTTCGGCGTGGACGGTGTCTATGTGGAGCGTCTGATGACGGGCGCGCGCCATATCGAGGTACAGATCCTGGGCGATGGCGGCGCCGCCCCCATCGCGCTGGGCGAGCGCGAATGCACGCTGCAGCGGCGCTTCCAGAAGCTGGTGGAGATCGCGCCCAGCCCCAGCCTGGCGCAGCCGCTGCGCGAGCGCATCACGCGCGACGCGCTGCGCATGGCCGCCGAGATCGGCTACGAGAGCCTGGGCACCTTCGAATTCCTGGTCGATGCCGCCTCCGACTCCCTGCCCTATGTCTTCATCGAGGCCAACCCGCGCCTGCAGGTGGAGCACACCATCACCGAGGAGGTCTTCGGCATCGACCTGGTGCAGGCCCAGATCCGCGTGGCGGCCGGCGATCACCTTGGAGAGCTGGGCCTGGATGCCAGGACACCGCCCGCGCCGCGCGGCTATGCCATGCAGTGGCGCATCAATGCCGAGACGCTGGATGCCGCAGGCCAGTCGCGCCCGGGCAGCGGGCGCATAGGCACACTGCAGTGGCCGGCCGGGCCCGGCATCCGCATCGACACGCATGCGGTGGCGGGCGCCAGCCCCTCGCCGCACTACGACACGCTGCTGGCCAAGCTCATCGTGCACAGCAGCGGGCCGCGCTTCGAAGACGTGCTGCGCCGCGCACGCCGCGCGCTGGACGAATGCCGCATCGACGGGCTGGCCACCAACCTGCCGCTGCTGCAGGCGCTGGCCGGCCGGCCCGAGATGGCGTCGCAGGCCGTGCACACACGCTGGCTTGAAGAGGCCCTTCCAGAATTGGTGGCGGACGCCCAGGCGCTGGCCGAAGGCGCGCGCCGCACGGCCGTGGCCGCCGATGTTGCGATGACTGCCGAGGCTGCTGGCGCGCCGGTCCCCGAAGGCGCCCTCACGGCGCCCATGCCGGCGCGCATTGTCCAGTGGAGCGTGGCCGTGGGCGATGCCGTGTCCGCCGGCGCCGAGCTGGGCGTGCTCGAAGCCATGAAGATGGAGCATGTGCTGCTGGCGCCGCAGGCCGGCGCCATCACGCAACTGCTGGCCGAGGCCGGTGCCTATGTGGCCCAGGACCAGCCCCTGCTGGTGCTGGCCGCCGCCGAAGGCGTGCAGGCCGACGCACGCGCGCAGCAGATCGCCCGGGACCCGGACCACATCCGCGCCGACCTGCGCCGCGTCATCGACCGCCATGCCTTCACGCTGGACACCGCCCGCCCCGAGGCCATGGCCAAACGCCATGCCCAGGGCGGCCGCAGCGCGCGCGAGAACATCGCCGATCTTTGCGATGAGGGCAGCTTCATCGAGTACGGCGCGCTGGCCATTGCCGCGCAGACGCGCCGGCGCAGCATGGACGACCTGATCGCCAACACGCCGGCCGACGGCATGGTCACGGGCATGGGCTCCATCAACGGCGCGCAGTTCGGCCAGGAGCGCTCGCGCGCCGTCGTCATGGCCTATGACGCCACCGTGCTGGCCGGCACCCAGGGCGCGCGCAACCATGCCAAGACCGACCGCATGCTGGGCATTGCGCTGGCGCAGAAGCTGCCCGTGGTGCTGTTCGCCGAAGGCGGGGGCGGGCGACCCGGCGATACCGACACGCCCGTGGTCGCCGGCCTGCATGTGCACACCTTCGCGGCCTATGCGGCGCTGTCGGGCCAGGTGCCGGTGATCGGCATTGCACACGGCCGCTGCTTTGCGGGCAATGCAGCCCTGCTGGGCTGCAGCGACGTCATCATCGCCACGCGCGCCAGCACCATCGGCATGGGCGGGCCAGCCATGATCGAGGGCGGTGGCCTGGGCGTGTTCCGCCCTGAAGAGATAGGACCCAGCGGCATCCAGCATGCCAATGGCGTGATCGACGTGCTGGTCGAGGACGAGGCCCAGGCCGTGGCTGCAGCGCGCCACTATCTTTCGTTCTTCCAGGGCCGCACCACGGAGTGGACCGCGCCCGACACGCGCGCCCTGCGCCATGTGGTGCCCGAGAACCGGCTGCGTGCCTATGACACGCGTGCGGCCATGGCGCATCTGGTGGACGAAGGCAGCCTGCTGCCGCTGCGCACGGGCTTTGGCGCAGGCATCCACACGGCGCTGGCGCGCATCGAAGGCCGGCCCGTGGGGCTGATGGCCAACAACCCCTCCCACCTGGGCGGCGCCATCGACGCCGATGCGGCCGACAAGGCCGCGCGCTTCATGCAGCTGTGCAACGCCCATGGCCTGCCCATCGTGAGCCTGGTGGACACGCCGGGCTTCATGGTCGGCCCCGAGATCGAGAAGACCGCCCAGGTGCGCCATGTCAGCCGCCTGTTCGTCACGGCGGCCAAGCTGCGCGTGCCGTATTTCAGCGTGGTGCTGCGCAAGGGCTACGGCCTGGGGGCCATGGGCATGACGGCGGGCAGCTTCCATGCGCCGGTGTTCAACGTGGCCTGGCCCACGGGCGAGTTCGGCGCCATGGGTCTGGAAGGCGCCGTGCGCCTGGGCTTTCGCAAGGAACTGCAGGCCCTGCCCGAGGGCGCCGAACGCAACGCTCTGTTCGACCGGCTGCTGGCCCAGCAGTACGCCCACGGCGAGGCCATGCACATGGCCGGCACGCTGGAGATCGACGCCGTCATCGACCCCGCCGACACGCGCGCCTGGCTGTCGCGCGGCCTGGCGGGGGCGCGCGTGGCACCCGCCCAGGCGGGCTTCGTGGACACCTGGTAGGCCCTGAAAACGCTGCAGGCGGCGTGCTAAGCTGATCCTCTTTTCGACGAACACGATGGCGGGCCCGCTCAAGCGGGCCCCGCTGCCTCTGGAGACCTTCCCATGCCCGGACTTCTGCCCGATATCGATCCCGACGGCCTGCTCGAATTCTCGGTGGTCTACACCGACCGCGCGCTCAACCACATGTCCAAGCGCTTCGCGGGCGTGATGCAGGACATCCTCACCACGCTGCAGGAGGTCTACCACGCCCACACGGCCGTGCTGGTGCCGGGCAGCGGCACCTTCGGCATGGAGGCCGTGGCGCGCCAGTTCGCCAATCGCGAAAAGGTGCTCATCGTGCGCAACGGCTGGTTCAGCTACCGCTGGACGCAGATCTTCGAGGAAGGCGGCCTGGGCGGTGGCGCTGTGGTCTGCAAGGCCCGCCGCCAGGGCCCGGGCAGCCAGGACCCCTGGGCGCCTTGCGCGGCCGAGGACGTGGCCGCCGCCATCCGCACCGAGAAGCCCAAGGTCGTGTTCGCGCCCCATGTGGAGACGGCCAGCGGCATCATCCTCAGCGACAGCTACCTGCGCGCCGTGGCCGATGCCGCGCACGAGGTGGGTGCGCTCTTCGTGCTGGACTGCGTGGCCTCGGGCGCCATGTGGGTGGACATGGAAAAGACCGGCGTGGACGTGCTGATCAGTGCGCCGCAAAAGGGCTGGAGCAGCTCGCCGTGCTGCGCCATGGTCATGCTCTCGCAGCGCGCGCGCGAAGCCATCGAGCACACGCAAAGCTCCAGCTTCTCCTGCGACCTCAAGAAGTGGATGCAGATCGCCGAGGGCTACGAAAAAGGCCAGCACGCCTACCACACCACCATGCCCACCGACGCCCTGGTCCGCCTGCGCGACGTGATGCTGGAGACGCGCGCCTACGGCTTCGCCAAGGTGCGCGACGAGCAGATCGCCCTGGGCGCCAAGGTGCGCGCCCTGCTGGAGTCGCGCGGCTTTCCCAGCGTGGCGGCCGAAGGCTGGAAGGCCCCCGGCGTGGTCGTCAGCTACACCACCGACCCCGGCATCCAGAGCGGCAAGAAGTTCATGGAAGCCGGCCTGCAGACCGCCTCGGGCGTGCCCCTGCAGTGCGACGAAGGCCCGGACTTCAAGACCTTCCGCATCGGCCTGTTCGGCCTGGAAAAATGGCACAACGTGGACCGCACCGTCGGCCACATCGCCAAAGCGCTGGACGACATCGGTGTAAATGGCACCCCCTGAGCGGCTGCGCCGCTTCCCCCAGGGGACGACGCCCTCGCTGCGAGGCGGCTCTTGCTCGGCGTCTCGCCTTCAGGCAGTGTCAGCGCTTGAGGCCGCACGGCATGGCATTGCTGTTGAATGCATTTTTTGATTTGAAAGAACCCTCATGAACAAGACCCTCACCACCCTGGCCGCCTCCTGCGGCCTGATGCTCGCCGCACTGACCGGCGTGGCGGCCCATGCGGCCCAGCCCGTCACCACGGCCAGCGGCCTGGTCTATGAAAGCCTCAAGGAAGGCACAGGCGCCAGCCCCAAGGCCAGCGACACGGTGCGCGTGCACTACCGCGGCTACTTCCCCGACACGGGCAAGGACTTCGACAGCTCCATCACGCGCGGCCAGCCCATCGAGTTCCCCCTGACCGGCGTGATTCCCTGCTGGACCGAAGGCGTGCAGAAGATGAAGGTCGGCGGCAAGGCCAAGCTGACCTGCCCGCCCTCCATCGCCTACGGCAGCCGTGGCGCGGGCAGCGTGATCCCGCCCAACGCCACGCTGAACTTCGAGGTGGAACTGCTGGGCATCAAGTGATGGCCGGCCCGCTGGCCGGGCCATCCCCCGCCTGATGCGAAGCCGGCCTGCGGGCCGGCTTTTTCACGGTCGCTGAAAGGAAGACGTCGTGGACCCACGCAAACCGCTGGACGCGCGCGCCGCCGCGCTGATGCTCATGCTGTGCCTGATCTGGAGCCTGCAGCAGATCCTGCTCAAGGCCACGGCCGATGCCATTGCGCCCACGCTGCAGATCGCGCTGCGCTCGGGCGCGGGCGCCGTGCTGGTGTGGCTGTTCATGCGCTGGCGCGGCATGCGCGTGCAGTGGGGCGACGGCAGCTGGCGCCCGGGCCTGGCCGTGGGCACGCTGTTTGCGCTGGAATTCCTGCTGGTGGGCGAGAGCATCAACCACACCTCGGCCGCCCATGTGGTGGTCTTCCTGTATTCCGCTCCCGTGTTCGCGGCGCTGGGCCTGCACTGGAAGCTGCCCTCGGAGCGCCTGGCGCCGCTGCAATGGCTGGGCATCGTGCTGGCCTTTGCCGGCATTGCGCTGGCCTTCCTGGGCGGCGGCAAGCCTTCGAAGGCAGCCGGCGCCGCCATGCTGCTGGGCGACCTGCTGGCGCTGGCCGCCGGCGTGGCCTGGGGCGCCACCACGGTGGCCATCCGCACCACGCGGCTGGCATCGCTGCCCGCCGCGCAGACCCTGCTCTACCAGCTGGCCACCGGCTTTGCGCTGCTGCTGCCCGCCGCCTTCCTGCTGGGCCAGACCCGCTTCGAGCCCACGCCCCTGGCCTGGGCGGGCCTGGCCTTCCAGTCCGTGCTGGTCTGCTTCGTGAGCTTCCTGGTCTGGTTCTGGCTGCTCACGCAATACCTGGCCTCGCGCCTGGGCGTGTTCTCGTTCATGACGCCCATCTTCGGCGTGGTCTTCGGTGCCTGGCTGCTGAGCGAGCCCATCGAGCCCAACTTCCTGGCCGGGGCACTGATGGTGCTGGCAGGGGTGCTGCTGGTGAGCGGGTATGGGTGGCTGAAGTCGCTCAGGCGGTGAGGCCAGGGATCAGGCCGGCCGGGGTAGCGGATCCGTGCCCTCGTTGAGCACGGAAAGATAGCGCTGATAGCTGAAGACCCGGCCTCGCTTGCGGCCGGTCACTTCCTCGATGATGCCCAGGCGCTGCAAGTCGGCGAGCGCCGTGTTGACGGTGGGCGAGGACAGTCCCGTCTGCCGGACCAGCTGGTTGGACGTCAGGAAGGGGTTGAGCTGGAACAGGTCGTGGATGCGCAGCGTGGAGCTGGCGCGTTCGCCTTCGGTCGCGATGCGTTCGCGGTCCTGCCTGAACAGATCGACGATATGCGTGGCGGCCTCGAAGGCCTGGTTCGCGGTCTGTGCCACGCCGGTGAGAAAGAAGTCGAGCCAGGCTTCCCAATTGCCGTTCTCGCGCACTTCCTGCAGCAGCCGGTAGTACTCGGCCCGGTGCGTCTTGAGAAATAGGCTGAGGTAGAGCAGCGGCTTGTTCAGCACGCCGTTGATGCAGAGGTACAGCGTGACCAGCAGGCGGCCGATGCGGCCATTGCCATCGAGGAACGGATGCAGTGTCTCGAATTGCACGTGCAGCAGGCCGGCCTTGATGAGGGCGGGCAGGCGGGAAGCATCTTCGTGCATGAAGCGTTCAAAGGCGTCGAGGCAGGGGCCGAGCTCGTTGACGGGCGGCGGCACGAACAAGGCATTGCCTGGACGCGTGCCGCCAATCCAGTTCTGCGAGCGCCGGAACTCGCCGGGGCTCTTGGTGCCGCCGCGTCCGCTTTGCAGCAGCCGGCCATGCATCTCGCGGATCAGGCGCAGTGACAGCGGCAGGTCCCGCAGGCGCTCCAGTCCGTACATCATCGCGTCCACATAGTTCGAAACTTCGCGGATGTCGTCAATGGGCTGGCCCGCCTGGGCCTCGGCTTCGAAGCGCAGCAGGTCCGACAGCGTCGATTGCGTGCCCTCGATCTGCGAAGAAAGCACGGCCTCCTTGCGCACGTACATGTAGAGGAACAGCTCCTGGCGGGGCAGCAGCATGGTGATGCCATCGAGCCGTCCCAGCGCACGCTCGGCAAGGCTGAGCTTTTCCAGGAGGACGAGCACATCGATGGCCGGCTCCGGCGGCAGCGGTGGCGGCACGAAGGCGCGTACCTTCTCGCCTGCTGCGGATGTCTCGATGAAGCGGCCAAGCCGCTGGCTGGTAGGGGAATCGGGCATGGGCTGACTATGGCTTCGGACGCTTATTTAAGCAAATGCGGTTTTTCTTAAATAACGAGAGCGCCAAGTTAAGCAGACTTAAATAAGCCTTCGTCTCAAGGCGGCGGGCCGGCCGCATGACCCCTCATGCCAGTCCCAGCCGCCGCGCCAGCCGCTGCAGGTTGGCGCGGTCCATCTGCAGCTCGCGTGCGGCGGCGGCCCAGCTGCCGTGGTGGCGCTGCAGGCTGGTGTCGATCAGATGGCGCTCGTAGCTCTCCACGGCTTCGCGCAGGCCTTGGGGGCTGGCGCCGGGCGATGCGGCCTGTGGGAGGGGCAGGGACGGGGTGGCCGTCGCCGGGGGCTGCGCGTCATCCCGGAGATCGGCCTGGCCCAGCGTGACCATGCGAGCCCGGCCACCGGCTGGAGCGGCAAAGGGCGCACGGCTCAGCGCCCGCAGCACGCCGCGGCTGATGAGGTGCTCCAGCTCCCGCACATTGCCGGGCCAGTCCTGGGCGAGCAAGGCCGATTGCGCAGCGGGGTGCAGGCGCAGTCCGCCCAGGCCCAGGCGGGAACGGTTTTCCTCGAGGAAGAAGCCGGCCAGCATCAGCACGTCGCTGTCGCGCTCGCGCAGCGCGGGCACGCGCAGCGGGTAGACGCTCAGGCGGTGGAAGAAATCGGCGCGCATGCGGCCGGCCGCCACTTCGGCGGCCAGGTCACGGTTGGTGGCGGCGATCACGCGCACGTCCACATGGTGCTCGCGGTCCGAACCCAGGCGCTGCAGCTGGCCGCTTTGCAGCACGCGCAGCAGCTTGGCCTGCACGGGCAGGGACAGCTCGCCCACTTCGTCCAGGAACAGCGTGCCCTGGTCGGCCTGCTCGAACTTGCCGCTGCGCTCGGACAGCGCGCCCGTGAAGGCGCCGCGCACATGGCCGAACAGCTCGCTTTCGACCAGGTTGTCGGGCAGGGCCGCGCAGTTGATGCTGACCAGCGCCCGGCCTGCACGCGCCGACTGCGCATGCACGGCCTGGGCCACCAGTTCCTTGCCCGTGCCGGTCTCGCCCGTGATCAGCACGTTGAGGTCGCTGGCCGCGACCAGGGCGATGTCCTTTTGCAGCGCGCGCATGGCCGGGCTCTGCCCGATCAGCGGACGCGATGAATCGCCCCCCGGGGCGGCGCCGGGTGCGGGCAGGGCGCGCGCACTGCGCGCCAACCGGCGCAGCCGCTCGGCCGTGGTCACGGTGGCCGCCGCCAGGTTGCTGAAGGCCTGCAGCGCCGCCAGCGCGGCCGGGTCGGCAAAGCGCCCCGGGTCCAGCGCGTCCAGCGTGAGAAGGCCCCAGGGCAGGCCGCCGGTCTGCAGCACGCAGCCCATGCAGTCGTGCACCTCCAGCGGCCCGTGGCCCTGGGCCACCAGGCCGTCATAGGGATCGGGCAGCGGACTGTCGGGCGCAAAGCGCATGGCCTGGCCCGCGGCCAGCAGCTGGGCGAAGCGCGGGTGCTCGGCAATGCGAAAGCGCCGGCCCAGCGCATCGGGCACCAGGCCATCGATGGCCACGGGCCGCAGCCACTCGCCTTCCAGGCGCAGCAGGGCGGCGGCATCGGCCGGCAGCACGGCGCGCAGGGCTGCCAGCAGGCGGCGAAAGCGCTCGCGCTCGGGCAGGTCCTGGGCCAGGTCGGCCACCAGGGGGGTGAGGGCGTGCAGGGCGGTGGATGTGGTCATAAAGACTGCGATGGCTGTCAAAAGGACTCGATTTGACGGGAGTCATATTGACGCATGAAACGCCAAGCCCTTGTTCTTCAAGGGTCGCGGGACTGGCACGGCCCTTGCCTTTGCCAAGGCATGTCCGGCATCGCACCGGGCATGTCCGTCCCCGTACCCAAGGAGTTTCCCGTGCTGACCGACCGCCAACGTGCCATCGTCCAATCCACCGTTCCGCTGCTTGAAACCGGCGGCGAAGCGCTGATCACGCATTTCTACCAAACCATGCTGGGCGAGTACCCCGAGGTGCGCGCCCTGTTCAACATGGCCCACCAGCAAAGCGGCGCCCAGCCGCGTGCCCTGGCCTACAGCGTGCTCATGTACGCCAGGCACATCGACCGGCTGGACGCCCTGGGCGACCTGCCCGCGCAGATCATCAACAAGCACGTTGCGCTGCAGGTGCAGCCCGAGCACTACCCCATCGTCGGCACCTGCCTGCTGCGCGCCATCCGCGAAGTGCTGGGCGCCGAGATCGCCACCGACGAGGTCATAGCCGCCTGGGGCGCCGCCTACCAGCAGCTGGCCGACATCCTGATCGGCGCCGAGCGCCAGGCCTATGACCGCACGGCGGCGGCCGAAGGCGGCTGGCGCGGCGAGCGCGCCTTCGTGGTCGAGGACAAGGTGCAGGAAAGCGCCGAGATCACGTCCTTCTACCTGGTGCCCGCCGACGGCGGCCCCGTGATCGCCCACCAGCCCGGCCAGTACATCGGCCTGCGCCTGGTGGTGGACGGCCAGGAGCAGCGGCGCAACTACTCCCTGTCCGCACCCGCAGACGGGCGCAGCCTGCGCATCAGCGTCAAGCGCGAGGCGGGTGGCAAGGTCTCCAACTTCCTGCACGACCGGGTCCGGGTCGGCGACACGCTGCAGCTGTTCCCGCCCGCAGGCCACTTCACGCTGCAGCCCGGCGAGCGCCCGCTGGTGCTGATCAGCGGCGGCGTGGGCATCACGCCGACCCTGCCCATGCTGGACGCGGCCTTGCCGACCCGGCGGCCCGTGGTCTTCATCCACTGCGCACGCGAGCGCGGGGTGCATGCCTTCCGCGAGCATGTGGATGCGCTGGCTGCCGTGCATCCGCAGCTCACCCGTTACTACTGCTATGACCGGGCGGAGGAGGGCGATGGGGTCGATGCGCAGGGCCTGCTGACCGCCCGCCAGCTGGGTGAATGGCTGCCCGCCGTGGATGCCGATGTCTATTTCCTGGGGCCTCGGCCGTTCATGCGGTCGGTGAAGGAATCGTTGAAGGCCCTGGGGGTGCCGCAGGAGCAGGTGCGGTATGAGTTTTTTGGGCCGGCCGAGGCGCTCCAGTAGGCTTTGCCGGAGCCTGCCCTGGGTGGTTCCTGGCTCTGCCGCACCCCTGGCATGCCTTTGTCGCGCCCTTGTCGCGCCCCTTGTAGCACCTATGTGGCAAGAGGCGCGACAAGGTCCGAAGGCTCAGCGGTAGAAGGCTTGCACGGTGCCCTTGAGCTTGATCAGCAAGGGCCTGCCCTTGCGATCCACCGTCTTGCCCGCGGGCACCTTGATCCATCCCTCGCTCACGCAATACTCCTCCACGTCGAACCGCTCCTTGCCGTTGAAGCGGATGCCGATGTCGTGCTCGAACACGGCCGCCACGTGGTGCGGGCTGCGCGGGTCGATGGACAGATGGTCGGGCAGTGCGGGGCGATCGGCGGGTGCGTTGGCGTCGGTCATGGTCTTGTTCTCGCAAGAGGGTTCTGAAGAAAGCCGGTATTGTCCGCGCAATTCGCAGGCAGGCGCTGGCTGACAGGCTTTGGCGGCAGGCATCGTCATGCGGATGGCGGACGGGCGTCGTATGCTGCGCTCCATGCTGTCGCCAGAGCAACGTCAAACACTGAAGTCGGCCAAGCGCCTGCCGCTGGCGCTGCTGCTGTTCGTGGCGCTGGGCTTCGTGGCCTCGTCCGTGGCGGCGGGGCACTGGCAGCAGGTGCCTCTGTGGCTGGCCTGCATCAAGGCCGTGACCGAGGCCTCGCTGGTCGGCGCTCTGGCCGACTGGTTTGCGGTGTCGGCGCTGTTCCGGCGCATTCCGCTGCCCCTGGTCGGGCGCCATACGGCCATCATCCCGCGCAACAAGGACCGCATCGGCGAGAACCTGGCGAATTTCGTGCGCGACAAGTTCCTGGACGGTCCTTCGCTGGTGGCACTGATCGAGCGCCATGATCCTGCGCGCGTGCTGGCCGGCTGGCTGACCACGCCAGCCAACAGCACCCTACTGGGACGGCAGGTGGCGCGACTGGCGCTGGCGGCGCTGGAGATGGTGCAGGACCGGCAGGTGGAGCGCTTTCTGACACAGGCATTCAAGGCCTTGCTGGCCCAGGTGGACCTGCCCCGCGCGGCGGCGGATCTGTTGTCGGGCCTGACCAAGGACGGCCGCCACCAGGCCGTGCTGGACGATGTGCTGGCCCGCGTCAGCGGCGTGCTGCGCGAGGCCGAGACCCATGTGCTGATCGCCCAGACCATCGTGCTGTGGCTCAAGCGCGAGCATCCGCTCAAGGAAAAGATGCTGCCCACGGACTGGCTCAGCGACAAGGGCGCCAGCGCCATTGCGGGCGCGCTCGACAGCCTGCTGCAGGACATTGCCAGCAATCCCGAGCACCACATGCGCAAGGCCTTCGACGCCTCCGTGGACCGGCTGGTCACGCGGCTGCAGTCCGACCCCGCCATGTCCGAGCGCGCCGAGCGGCTGCGCCACTACCTGCTGCACGACGAGAAGCTGGCCGGCTACCTGCGTGCGCTGTGGCTGGGCCTGCGCGCCAAGCTGCAGGCGGACCTGGCCAACGAGCATTCGCAGGTGGCGCGCAAGACCGCCGCCATGGGCCGCTGGCTGGGCCAGTCGCTGGCGCACGACGAGGCGCTGCGCAGTTCCATGAACGAGCGCCTCAAGCGCTGGGCCCAGGCGCTGGCGCCCGATGTCTCGCAGTTCCTGGCCCAGCACATCGCCGATACCGTGCGGCGCTGGGATGCGCGCGAGCTGTCCGAGCTGATCGAGCTGCACATCGGCAAGGACCTGCAGTACATCCGCATCAACGGCACCGTGGTCGGCGGTGCCGTGGGGCTGGTGCTGTTCCTGGTCTCCAATGCGGGGCGGCTGTGGGCCTGATCTTCGTATCAGGATGTTGCCTGAGGGCCACATCGGGCCAACTTTACAAAGCTGCCGTGTTCGCCGGAACGCCGTGAATCGGGCCGGGCGCTGCACGCGCCCGGGCACTGGCGGCCCTGCATGTCATTGATGAACAAGGCAACATTCAGCATCCTGAATGAATTGCTCACAGATCGGTCCGCTTGTAAAGAAAAACAGCAGCTGCGCTACCGTCGGCCAAGCCGTTGTCGGCGGGAAAATAAAATAAGAACGATTCGCACTCATCAAAAACAACAGAGCGGATGCGCACCCCGGTCGTTCGACCGTCCGTGATTCTTCTTGCGAGCTTTCCCATGCACAACTGCACAGCCCCCGCGGCGGGCCGTGGCTTTGCCCTGTCCGCCCTTTGCACCTCCCTGCGTGCTTCGTTTCCCTCCACCGTCGTTCCCCTGCGCCGCACCGCGCTGGGCGCCTGCCTGGGCCTGCTGGCCTCGGGCAGCGCGCTGGCCCAGGCAGCAGGCGGGGCGACGCTGGAAACCCTGGTCGTGACGGCCAGCGGCTTCGAGCAGGAGATCAGCCAGGCGCCGGCCTCAATCTCGGTGATCACGCGCCAGGAACTGGAGCAGGGCGCCTACCGCAACCTGCACGATGCCCTGCGCGATGTGCCCGGCGTGATCCTCACGCCCTCGGACAACAACTCCAACGACATCTCGTTGCGCGGCATGGGCGCCAACTACACCCTGATCCTGGTGGACGGCAAGCGGATGAGCACGCGCGAGACCCAGACCAACGGCAGCACCGGCACGGACCAGAGCTGGATTCCGCCGCTGGAGGCCATCGAGCGCATCGAGGTGGTGCGCGGCCCCATGTCCTCGCTGTACGGCTCGGACGCCATGGGCGGCGTGATCAACGTCATCACGCGCAAGGTGGCGAAGAACTGGCATGGCTCGGTGCGCGCCGACGCCACGCTGCAGGAGCGCTCCACCTCGGGCGATGCCTACCAGACCAACTTCTACCTGTCAGGCCCGATCAAGACCGACCTGCTGGGCCTGAGCCTGTACGGCAACTACAGCAAGCGCGACCAGGACCGCATCTACCAGGGCTACAACAAGAGCGACAACCGTTCGCTGAACCTGCGCCTGGCGCTGACCCCCAGCAAGGACCACGACCTGATCGCCGAGATCGGCACTTCGCGCCAGCACTTCGTTTCGTCGCCTGGCATGACCCTGCTGCCCACCGATGCGCCCAGCGACCGCAAGTTCGAGCGCGAGAACTACTCGCTGCAGCACAAGGGCCGCTGGGGCTGGGCTTCCTCCGACACCTATCTGCAGCGCGAGGAAACGCGCAACCTGTCGCGCGACATGACCATCAGGAACACGGTGTTCAACAGCAGCTGGGTAGCGCCGCTGGGCCGCCAGCACCTGCTGACCACGGGCGTGTACTACAACCAGCAGGACCTGCGCGACACGACGACCAATACGCTGCCGGGCTCGGCGCGCACCACGGCCGATCGCACGCAGTACGCCTGGTTCGCCGAGGACGAGTGGCGCCTGCGCGAGAACTTCGCCCTGACCGGCGGCCTGCGCTACGACCACGACAGCAAGGGCGGATCGCAATGGAGCCCGCGCCTGTATGGCGTGTGGAACCTCGACGCGCAATGGACCGTCAAGGGCGGCGTGTCCACCGGCTTTCGCGCGCCCTCGTTGCGCCAGACCCTGGACGACTGGGGCCAGTCCAGCCGCGGCGGCAACATCTACGGCAACCCCGACCTGAAGCCCGAAACCTCGCTGAGCAAGGAACTGGGCGTGCTCTACAACAACGGCGCCGGCCTGTCGGCAGGCCTGACGGTGTTCGACAACGAGTTCAACGACAAGATCACGCGCATCGCCTGTCCCGAGTGCGGGCCGGCCAATTCCTCGGGCAACACGCCCACCACCAACGTCAATATCGACAAGGCCATCACGCGCGGCATCGAAGCCACGTTCAAGGCCCCGCTGGCGCGCACGCTGGACCTGAGCAGCAGCTACACCTTCACCAAGTCCGAGCAAAAGAGCGGCGAGTTCGCGGGGCAGCCGCTGAGCCAGCTGCCGCGCCACATGCTCAACCTGGCGCTGAACTGGAAGCCTTCGCAGCAATGGGCGGGCTGGGCCAAGCTGTCCTACCGGGGCAAGGAAAGCCAGCCCACGGGCGGCCGTTCGGCGCGCACCTGGGTGGCTGGCAGCTATGCCATGTTCGACATGGGCGGCTCCTACAACTACAGCAAGGACGTGACCTTCTACGCAGGCATCTACAACCTGTTCGACAAGGACGTGTACTACGAGGACTACGCCACGGTGCAGGACGGCCGGCGCTACTGGATCGGCATGAACGTGAAGTTCTAGGCATCCCGGCCGCAAGGGCGGCCGCTGCCCGTGGCCTGCGGATCGGGCCGCGCCGCTTCCCGGCGCGGCACCCGCCTCCGGAGGCCGGAACTCCATTCATTTTTTCCTGGGATTCTTTGCCATGACCTTCGATATCACGCGCCGCGCGGCGGCGCTGGCCTTGCCGGCCTTGTTCCTGGGGACTGCGGTGGCGGCCCCGCTGTCCGTGCGGCATGCCGGGGGAGCGGCCAGCCTGCCCGGCGCACCCCGGCGCGCGGTGGTTTATGACCTGGGGGCGCTGGATGCACTGCATGCGCTGGGCGTGCCCGCGTCGGCGGTCGCAGGCGTGCCCCGGGCGCAGCTGCCCCGGTATCTGGACAGCTTCGCGCAGCGGCCTGCGGCGGGCGGGCTGTTCGAGCCCGACTACGAGGCGCTGAGCCGCCTGGCGCCCGACCTGATCATCGTGGGCGGGCGCTCGGCCGGCAAGGCCGAGGTGCTGGGACGCATCGCGCCCACGCTGGACCTGAGCGTCAGCGGCAAGCACATGCTGGCCGATATCGAACGCAACATCGCCACGCTGGCGCTGCTGTTCGGCCGCCAGGCGCAGGGCCGTGCGCTGGTGCAGCGCATCCAGGCCGAGCTGCAGGGCCTGCGTGCCCAGGCCTCGCAGGCCGCGCCGGGCCTGCTGCTCATGGCCGTGAACGACAAGCTCCTGCCGCAGGCGCCGGGATCGCGTTTCGGCTTTCTGTTCGATGTGTTCGGCGCGCGCTCGGCGCTATCGGCTGCGCAACTGCCAGCCCGCGGCACCGCCTACGGCTTCGATGATGTGGCGCGGCTGGACCCCGAGTGGATCTACGTCATCGACCGCAACACGGCCACGGGCCAGGCGGCAGGCGGCGGCGAGATCTTGGCTTCGCGCAAGGTGTTCGACAACGCGCGGATCCACGCCACGGCGGCCGGCCGCAAGGGGCAGGTCGTCTTCCTCGATCCCAAGGGCTGGTACCTGATGGGCAGCGCCGGGCCGACAGCACTGCTGGACAACATGGCGCAGCTGCGCCAGGCCTATGGCGCGGTGTCATCGTGTTGACCGCGGGCCAGGGCCGGCTCCCGGCCCCGGCCCCGGCCCCACAGCGCAATCACGCGCACATAGGCCAGTTCGGCCAGCAGCTCCACCAGCGTCTGCGTGACGATGACGGCCGGCAGCACGGGAATGGCGCCGGGCACGGCCAGGGCCAGCGGCAGCACGACCAGCGAATTGCGCGTGCCCGCGCTGAACGCGACGGCGCGGCCCGAGGCTGCCGGTAGCCGGAAGGCACGCGCCACCAGCCAGCCCAGTGCGGGCGCCGCCACCGCAAAGGCCGCATAGACGGGCACCATGCTCCAGGCCGCGTGCGTGGCCGGGCCCAGCTGGGGCAGCACGGAGGCGATCACCACGAACAGCACCAGCGCGGTGGCCGGCACGGGCAGCAGGCCCAGCCATGCCGAGGCGCTGGCGCCGCGCCGGCTGCAGGCCGCCCACCACTGGGTGGCAACGGCCAAGGCCAGCGGCACGGCGATCAGCCACACGAACGCATGCAGGAAAGGCCCCGCCTGCACCAGCCGCGCCGCATCGTCACCAAGGAACAGGCCCAGGTAGCCGGGCAGGGCCAGCATCTGCGCGATCAGCAGGGCCGGCGTGGCCGCCAGCAGCAGGCGCGCATCGGCGCGTCCCAGGTGGGAGAAGGTGACCACGTAGTCGATGCAGGGCGCCAGCAGCACCAGCAGCGCGCCCAGGCGCAGCAGGGGGTCGGCAGGCAGGAACTGCAGCAGGGCCCAGACCAGCACCGGCACCATGATGAAGTTGGCCACCATCAGCGCTGCCAGGAAGCGCACCTGGCCAAAGGCGCGCCGCAGCTCGGCCACGGGCACCTGCAAAAAGGTCACATAGAGCATCAGCGCCAGCGCGGGGTTGATGGCGCGCTCCAGCACGCCCGTGCCGGGCAGCGCCCAGGCGGCGGCCGCGGCCAGGGCCACGGCGGCGAAGTAGATGGGGATCTGGCGCTGTTCGAGCGCGTCTCGGGTGTCTTGCATTCGGGGCGCCGGGTGCGGCAGGTGCGGCAGGTGCGGCAGGGACGGCAGGGGGTACGGGGTGCCTAGTATGGCAACGGTGCGGCCAGCCGCTGTCTCGAATTCCCTGCACTCGGTCCGACAGGCTCAGCCGGGCGATGCCGCGCCCAGCACCTTGTAGAGGTAGGAGCGCGAGATGCCCAGCTCCTGCGCGGCCAGCTTCTTGTTGCCGCCGCAGCGTGCGATGGCGTCGAGGATGGCGTTGCGCTCCTGGTCCTTGAGCGGGGCCACGGCGCCGGTGGAGGGCATGCCAGGCTCGGCGACGGGCGAAGGTCGTGCGCCGGCCAGCGGGTCCTCGTGGCGCGCGAAGTTGTCCACGCCCAGCAGGTGGCCGTCGCAGAACACCAGGGCCTCTTCCACGCGCTGTCGCAGCTGGCGCACATTGCCGGGCCAGGCCTGGCGGGCCAGGTAGGGCATGACACCGGGCGCGATGCGCGGCAGCGCAATGCCGTTGCGCTCGCAGAACGACTGGGCAAAGCGCTGCACCAGGGCCGGGATGTCCTCCAGGCGCTGGCGCAGGGCGGGCACATGCAGCACCACGCCGCTGAGGCGGTAGAACAGGTCCAGCCGGAAGCGGCCGCTGTCGATGAGGCCGCGCAGGTCGCGGTGCGTGGCGGCCACGATGCGGAAGTTCACCTGCCGGCCGCTGCGCGCGCCCAGGCGCTGCACCTGGCGGTCCTCCAGCACGCGCAGCAGCTTGACCTGGATCTCCATGGGAATGTCGGCCACTTCGTCGAGGAAGAGCGTGCCGCCCTCGGCCTGCTCCAGCTTGCCGGGCTGGCCCTGCCGGCGCCCGCCCGTGAAGGCGCCGGCCTCGTAGCCGAACAGCTCGGACTCGATCAGCGTGGCCGGCAGGGCCGCGAGGTTGAGGCTGACCAGGGGCGCGTCGGCATCGCGCCCGCGCGCATGCAGGGCCTGGGCCACCAGTTCCTTGCCGCTGCCGCTCTCGCCCAGGATGAGCACGGGCACGTCCAGCCGCGCCACGGCGTCGATCTCGCGTGCCAGCCTTTGCATGGGGGCACTGGCGCCCACCATCTGCGCCGTGGGCGTGCCGCCGCGCAACTGGCTCAGTTCGCGCTTGTAGTGCTGCACCTCGTCATGCAGCTGGTTCAGCCGCTGCTGCATGCGGTTGAGTGCCTCCACGCCGCTGAAGCTGACCTGGCCCACGGCGCCCACCACGGCGCCGCCCTCGTAGACCGGCATGCGGTTGACGATGCGGCTCACGCCCGGCCCCAGCTGCTGCAGGTCGCCGATCTCGGCGCGGCCGCTGCGTGCCACATGGGGCAGGCGCGAGTTGGGGATCACGTCCTCCGCGCGCCGGCCTGCGGCCGTGCCTGGCGCCAGGCCGAAGAACTTCTCGTGCACGGGGCTGATGTAGCGCATCAGCCCTTCATGGTCGGCCACCGTGATCGCCTGGTACGGGTTGGTCAGGAACATGTTGAGGATGGCGAAGGCGAAGGGCACGCTGGCCACCATGTCGAACAGCGCCGCCGCCTCGTCGGCCGGGCGCAGCAGGGCGACCTCGCCCTCGGCATCGGCCAGCACCACGGCCACATGGCGGGCCACCGTGCCGCGCGGGCCCGGTGTTTCCACGTGCAGCAACTGGCCATGGCCGATGGGGTTGTGCCCGTCGCCGTGCGCGCGGGCCAGGGCCTCGGTGACGGCTGCATGCAGCAGCGGCTCCTGCGCCAGGCCCAGCCGCGCCACGGGCTCGGGCGAGTCGCGCCGCCAGACGAGAACGCCGAATCGGTGGTCGGGGGAGCTGGGCATGGGCATGGCGGGCAGTGGCTGGGATTGAACGCACTCTAGCGGCGCGCAGGCCACGGGTCTGTCCCCGTGGTGTCTCCATTGAAGACAGCGCTCAACCCGTGTCTTCGAGGTTGTCCTTGATGTGGACACACGGAGATCGACTGTGGAAAAAATCCTTTGAATTCAACGCACTGCGTTCTGGCACGCCTTGTGCATCTCCACAGGCAAAAGGAGACACGACGACATGAGCTGGCAACCCGAAGTGGACGAGATCGCATACCGCCGCGCACTGGCGGCCAAACTGGGCGGAGAGGACAAGGTGGCGCGGCACAAGGCCGCCGGCAAGCTCACGGTGCGCGAGCGCATCGATGCCTGCACGGACGCGCAGTCCTTCGTGGAGGTGGGCTCGCTCACCGGCTCGGGCCAGTACGACGGCCTGGGCCGGCTGACGGACTTCACGCCCTCCAACCTCATCATGGGCCGGGCACGCGTGGGCGGGCGGCCCGTGGTCGTGGTGGGCGACGATTTCACGGTGCGCGGCGGCGCCAACGACGGCGCCGTGGGCGACAAGCTGATCTTTGCCGAGAAGATGGCGCACGACCTGCGCCTGCCCATGGTGCGCCTGGTGGACGGCACGGGCGGCGGCGGCTCGGTGCGCAACATCGAGACCAAGGGCTACACCAGCGTGCCCACCATGAAGGTCTGGAGCCAGGTGGTGCAGAACCTGTCCACCGTGCCCGTGGTCTCGCTGGCCCTGGGCTCGGTGGCCGGCATGGGCGCGGCGCGCGTGGCCTCCAGCCATTACTCGGTGATGGTCAGGGAGACGGCCCAGCTGTTCAATGCCGGCCCGCCCGTGGTGGCGCGCATCGGCCAGAACGTGACCAAGAACGAGCTGGGCGGCAGCCAGGTGCACACGCGCAACGGCGTGGTCGATGACGAGGTGGCCACCGAGCAGGAGGCCTTCGAGCGCGTGCGCCGCTTCCTGTCCTACCTGCCATCGTCGGTGTACGAGCTGCCTGCGCGCACCGCGGCGCAGGACGATCCGCGGCGGCGCGACGAATGGCTGCTGTCGGCCATTCCGCGTGATGGCCGCAAGGTCTACAAGATCCGGCCCATCGTCGAATGCCTGGTCGATGAGGGCTCCTTCCTGGAGACGGGCCGCCACTGGGGCCGGGCCATCGTCACCGGGCTGGCGCGCATCGACGGCTGGCCCGTGGCCGTGGTGGCCAGCGACCCGTACTTCTACGGCGGCGGCTGGGACGGTCCCTCGGCCGAGAAGTTCACGCGCTTCGTGGACATGGCCCAGACCTTCCACCTGCCCGTGGTCAACCTGGTGGACATCGCGGGCTTCCAGATCGGCGTGGAGGCCGAGAAGGCCGGCGTCATGCGCTACGGCGTGCGCGCCCTGGCCGCCGTCTACCAGGCCACCGTGCCCTGGTGCAGCATCCTTATCCGCCGCGCCTACGGCGTGGCGGCGGCCGGCCACCAGCACATGGGCCGCTTCAACTTCCGCTATGCCTGGCCCTCGGCCAACTGGGGCTCGCTGCCCATCGAGGGCGGGCTGGAGGTGGCCTACAAGGCCGAGATCGAAGGCGCCGACGACCCCGTGCAAAAGCGCGCCGAGATCGAGCAGCGCGTGCGCAGCCTGACCTCGCCCTTCCGCACGGCCGAGGCCTTCGGCATCGACGAGGTGATCGATCCGCGCGACACGCGCGCCCTGCTCAGCGAATTCGTGGAACTGGCCGCGCCGCTGCGCGAGGCCGGAGCGCCGCAGTTCGGCCTGCGGCCCTGAACGCATAAAAAACCCAAGGAGACAAAGCAATGGCAACCAGACAACCGCGCGCGCCCTCGCGCCGCACCGCCCTGGCCCTGTGCCTGGCGCCGTGCCTGACCATCTGCGCCGCGACGGCGGCCCAGGCCCAGGCCCCCCAGGAGGACAAGTGGCCCACGCGCCCCGTGCGCATCGTGGTCGGCTTCCCTGCAGGCTCGTTCACCGACACCATTGCACGCGCGCTGTCCGAGCCGCTGAGCAAGTCGCTGGGCCAGCCCGTGGTGGTGGAGAACAAGCCCGGCGCCAACGGCGCCATCGGCGTGGGCGAGGTGGCGCGCGCCGCGCCCGACGGCTACACCCTGCTGGTCACCAACTCCAGCAGCATCACCATCAACCCCCAGATCTACAAGAAGATCACCTACCGCGCCAAGGACTTCGCGCCCATCACCATGGTGCTGGATGCGCCCTTCATCCTCACCGTCAACCCCGAGTGGGCGCAGAAGCACCAGATCCGCTCGGCCAAGGACGTGATCGCCTTCGCCAAGGGCCATCCCGACAAGCTCAGCTACGGCTCTGCCGGCCCCGGCAACATCGCCCACCTGGCCTATGCGGCCTGGAGCAACCGCACGGGCGTGAAGACCACGCATGTGCCCTACAAGAGCGCATCGCAGGCGCAGATGGCCGTGCTCAGCGGCGAGCTGGACACGCAGTTCGACACCTGGAGCGCGCTGCCCCACATCGCCAGCGGCAAGCTCGTGGCGCTGGCCGTCACCGCGCCCCGGCGCATGCAGCAGCTGCCCGAGGTGCCCACCATGGCCGAGGCCGGCTATGCCGATTTCGACGTCACCTTCTGGGCCGGCCTGCTGGCGCCCGCGGGCACGCCGCCGGCCATCGTCAACCGGCTCTACGAGGCCTCCAGGGGCGTGCTGCAGGACGCACGCATCCGCGCCGTGCTCAGCAGCCAGGGCGAGCCCGTGATGATGCCGCCCGCGCCGTTCGGCCAGCGCATCGCCAAGGAAGTGGCCGACTGGGGCCAAGTCATCCAGCGCGAAGCCTTGTCTTTGGATTGATGAGGTACGCATGTCTCTGTTGCAAGCACTGAACCCCCGCTCCGTCGCCATCCTTGGCGCCTCCGACAATCCCATCAAGGCCGGTGGCCGGCCCATCGACTACCTGCGGCGCCATGGTTTCGCGGGCCGCATCCTGCCCGTCAATCCCAAGCGCGCCGAGGTCCAGGGCCTGGCCGCCTACCCCTCGCTGCGCGCGCTGCCCGAGGCGCCCGATGCCGTGGTCATCAGCCTGCCCGGCGAGGACGTGGCCGCCGCCATCGACGACTGCGTGGCCGTGGGCGCGCGCCTGGCCGTGATCTATTCCTCGGGCTTTGCGGAGCTGGGCGAGGAAGGCCGCCGGCAGCAGGCCGACCTGGTGGCGCGGGCGCGCCGGGCGCCAGGCGGCGGGCTGCGACTGTTCGGCCCCAACTGCCAGGGTGTGGCCAACTTCGCCACGGGCGCCATCCTCAACTTCTCGACCATGATCAACGAGAACGCGCCGGCCGACGGCCCCGTGGCCATCGTCAGCCAGAGCGGCGCGGGCGCGGCCATTCTCTACGGCGGCCTGCGCCGCGCGGGCATCGGCGTGCGCTACATGCTGTCCACGGGCAACGAGGCCGATGTCTGCGCAGCCGAAGCCGTGCGCGCCGTGGTCGAGGACGAAGGCATCCGCCTGGTCGTGCTCTACATCGAGACGCTCAGGCAAAGCGCCTGGCTGGCCGAGGCCGCGCGCCTGGCGCATGCGCGCGGCGTCACCATCCTGGCCGTGAAGGCCGGCCGCACGCGCGCAGGCCAGGCCACGGCCAGCTCGCACACGGGCGCGCTGGCGGCCGAGGACGCGCTGGCCGATGCCTTCCTGCGCCAGCACGGCATACCGCGCCTGGCCGACTTCCGCGAGCTGATCGACTACGCGCCGCTGTTCCTGTCCCAGCCCGCGCCGCGCGGTCGCCGCGTGGTCAGCATCAGCAATTCGGGCGCCACCTGCGTGCTGTCGGCCGACGCGGCCGAGGAATACGGCCTGGCCCTGGAGCCGTTCGATGCTGCCACGCTGGACAGCCTGTCCCAGGCCCTGCCGTCCTATGTCACGGCGCGCAATCCCATCGACATGACCACGGCCCTGCTGGGCAGGCCGCAGACCTTTGGCGACACGCTGCGGGCCTTGTCGGGCAGCGGTGCCGCCGATCTGGTGCACGTTGGCTTCCCGATCGGCGGCGAGGGCTATGACTTTGCCGACTTCGCGGGCCAGGCCAGCCGCTTTGCGCGCGACACCGGCGTGCCCATTGCGGTCAGCGTCAACCAGGACTGGGTGGCCCAGGCCTTCCAGGACCAGGGCGTGCCCACCTTCTGGAGCGAACGCGCCGCCATGCGCGGCCTGGCGCTGCTGGCCGAGCAGGCCGGCGGCAGGCAGGCACAGGCGCCGTCTGCCGAGGCATCGGTGCCGGTGGCGGCCTCCCGCTCCATCACGCTGGTTACGCTGGACGAGCCCTCCAGCCTGTCCGAGCTGGCCCGCGCCGGCCTGCCGGTGATGCGCCATCTGGTCTGCAGGAGCGAGGACGAGGTGCGCGCCGCCCTCGAATCCCTGCCGCTGCCCCTGGTGGCCAAGGGCGTGTCCGCCGATCTCTCGCACAAGTCCGAGCATGGCCTGGTGCGGCTCAACATCCGCGAGGCGGAGCAGGCGCTGCAGGCCTTTGGCGACTTCGCCGCCACGCTGGCCCGCCTGGGCGTGGCCGATGGCGGCCTGCTGCTGGGAGCCCAGCACAGGGCCGACTTCGAGCTGGCGCTGGGTGCCCATGTCGATGCCGAGTTCGGCGTGGTGGTCATGGTCGGCCAGGGCGGCGTGCTGGTGGAGGCGCTCAGGGACGTGCAGTTCCTTGTCGCCCCCTTCAGTGCGCGGCAGGCGCTGGATGCCCTTGCGCGCCTGTCCATCGCCCCGGCCTTTGCGGCCGTGCGCGGCATGCCTGCCGTGGAGCTGGACGCCGTGGCCGCCATGATGGTGCGGCTGGGCGACTGGATGCTGGCCCAGGGCGGGCGCGTGCAGTCGGTCGATGCCAATCCCGTGCTCGTGGCGCGCGGCGCGCAGGCGCCGGTGATCGTCGATGCGGTGGTGGCCGTGGCCGCCGCGCCAGCTGTGTCCTCGGAGGCGGCATGAGCGGCGCCCCGCACCCCATCCGCCGCGTGCTGGTCGCCAACCGGGGCGCCGTGGCCGCGCGCGTGATCCGCACGCTGCGGCGCATGGGCCTTGAATCCGTGGCCGTGTACTCCGAGGCCGATGCCGGCCTGCCCTATGTGCGCGCGGCCGACCAGTCCGTGTGCATAGGCCCTGCGCCCGCCGCGCAAAGCTATCTGGACCAGGCGCGGCTGCTGCAGGTGGCGCGCGAGACCGGCGCCGATGCCGTGCACCCGGGCTACGGCTTTCTCTCCGAGAACGCGGAGTTCGCCGAGGCCGTGCAGCGCCAGGGCCTGTGCTTCATCGGCCCCTCGCCGCACTGGATACGCACGCTGGGCCACAAGACCCAGGCGCGGGCCTTCATGGCCGCCCAGGGCATGCCGCAGGCGGCCAGCTCGGCCGTGCTGCACAGCGTGCAGGAGGCGCAGGCGGAGGCGGCGCGCATCGGCTTTCCCGTGCTGGTCAAGCCCGCAGGCGGGGGCGGCGGCATCGGCATGCTGCCCGCGCACGATGCACCGCAGCTGGAGGCCGCCTGGTCCAAGGCCAGCGGCATGGCCGCCAAGTATTTCGGCACGGCCGAGCTGTACCTGGAAAAGCTGATCGAGGCGCCGCGCCACATCGAGTTCCAGGTGCTGGCCGACCGCCATGGCGAGGTGCGCGTGCTGTTCGAGCGCGACTGCTCGGTGCAGCGCCGCCACCAGAAGGTGGTGGAAGAGGCCCGCCCCGCAGGCATTCCCGCGCAGGCCCTGGCCGACATGCGGCAACTGCTGGCCGGCCTGCTGGCGCGCACGGGCTATGACGTGATCGGCACCGTGGAGATGCTCTACACGCCGCAGCACGGCTTTGTCTTCCTGGAGATGAACACGCGGCTGCAGGTCGAGCATGCGGTGACCGAGGAGATCACGGGCATCGACATCGTCGAGGCCCAGATCCGCCTGGCCGCCGGCGAGCGCATGCGGGAGGTGCTGCCCGCCGAGCCCGTGGCCAGCGGCCATGCCATCGAGGCGCGCATCTATGCCGAAGACCCCGTGCGCTTCCTGCCCTCGCCGGGGCGCCTGGACCGCTTCGAGATGCCCCAGGGCGAAGGCCTGCGCGTGGAGACCGGCTATGCCCAGGGCTGCAGCGTCACGCCCTTCTACGACCCCATGGTCGCCAAGCTCGTGGCCCATGGCAGCGACCGCGCCCAGGCCATCGCACGGCTGCGCCAGGCACTGGCGCAGACCCGCATCGAGGGCGTGAAGACCAACATCCCCTTCATCGAACGCATCCTGGGCCACGCCGATTTCCTGGACCTGCGCATCGACACCGGCATCGCCCAGCGCGTGCTGGCCCCCCTTTGAAAGCCCTACCCATGACCACCACCCCGAACATGATCACAAGCCCCATCGCCGGCCTCGTGGCCGCTGTGGAAGTCGCCGAAGGCGGCACCGTCGCCCTGGGCGACACCCTCATCATCGTGGAGTCCATGAAGATGGAGATTCCCGTGGAAAGCGAGGTGGCAGGCGTCGTGCGCCGCATGCTCGTGGCCGTGGGCGAGCCGGTGGCCGAAGGCCAGGCGATTGCGGAGATCGGATGAACGCCGTTGGAATCTCCACCACCCCGGACCTGGAGGCCGCCGCGCTGGCGCGCGGCTACTTCGGCATCGACGTGCCCTTCATGTCCCATATCGGCCTGGAGCCCGTGAGCCTGGCGCCCGGTCTGGCCCGCACGCGCCTGCCCATGCGCCCGCACCTGGCCAACAGCCGGGGGCATGGCCATGGCGGCGCGCTGATGAGCGCGCTGGACTTCACGCTGAGCGCGGCCGCGCGCTCGTCCAACCCGCTGGGGCTGGGCGTGGTGACCATCGAGATGAGCACGCATTTCCTCGCCTCGGCCACCACCGACCTGCTGATCGAGGCACGCGTGCTGCGCGCAGGCGCGCGCACCGTGTTCTGCGAGGGCAATGTGCTGGACAGCGCAGGCCAGGCCGTGTGCACGGCGCGGGCCGTGTTCAAGCTGATCGCGCTGTAGCCTGGCTTCAGGCGCCGTCGCCTTCGGGCGCCGGCGGCAGCAGGTGCTGGCCGATCTGCTGCCAGGCCTTGGCCGCGTCATGCTGGCCGCCGAACATGTGGCAGCTGGCCGCCGTCATGGCCAGGCGGCCGTTTTCGGGTTCCAGGTCGAACGCCAGCTCGCATTGCGCGGCGGCGTTGCGCCACATCACCACGGCGTCTGGCGATTCTTCCTTTTGCAGCGCATGGGCTTCGGCCATCCAGGCCTGGGCCAGGCGAAACGCGCCCTCGGCCTGGTCGGGGTCGGCCTTGTGGGCCAGGTAGAACTGCTTGCCGGCCTGCTGCCACAGCGCCCGGGCCTGGGCGAAATCCTGGGTGGCGGCCCGCTGTGCCTGGGCCACCAGGGCATTGCCTTCGGCCAGCAGCGTTGCGTAGGAGGAGGGGGCGTCTTGCGTCATGGGGCGCCATTGTGCCGCCGCTCCGGTGCCTGTGTTCAGGCCGGGGAATCGCGCGGCGGGCTCGGGCTGTCGGGCAGTTCCAGGCCGATGCGCGTGAAGCCGCCTTCGGACTCGGCAAAGCAGCGCCCGCCGTGCATGCGCGCGATGGCGGCCACGATGGCCAGGCCCAGGCCATGGTTGCGGTCGGCCTGGCTGCGCGCGGCGTCGGCCCGGTAGAAGCGGTCGAACAGGCGGGGCAGGTGGGCGGGATCGATGGCCGGGCCCCGGTTGAGCACCGCCAGCGCCACATCACCGGCGCCGCCGTGGTGGGCACAGGGCCGTGCGCCTATCTGCACGGTGATGGTGGAGCCGCGCTGTGCATAGCGTGTGGCATTGCCCAGCAGGTTGGACAGCGCCCGGCGCAGCAGCCGCGCATCGACCTCGGCGGCCGCGTCGCCCTGGACGACGACCTGCAGGTCGGCCTCCTGCAGCGCGGCCTCGTGGAAGTCGATGACCTCGTGGGCCAGCGCGGCCAGGCTGGCCCAGGGCGCCAGGCGCGCGCCCTGGCCCCGGTCGGCCTGGGAGAGAAACAGCATGTCGGCCACGATGCCGGCCATGCGCCGCAGGTCCTCCAGGTTGGAAGCCAGCACCTCGCGCAGCTCGGCCTCGCTGCGCGGCTTGCGCAGGGCCAGCTCGCAGCTGCTGATCAGCGTGGTCAGCGGCGTGTTCAGCTCATGGGCCACGTCGGCGTTGAAGGCCTCCATCTGCCGGTAGGCCACGGACAGCCGCTCCAGCAGGGCGTTGAACTGTGCGATCAGCGGCCGCAGCTCCTGCGGCTGCCCGCTGTCGTCCAGGCGCCGCTGCAGGTCCTGGGCCGACAGCTGGCGCGTCTGCTCGGTCAGCTGTCGCAGCGGCGCCAGGCCCAGGCGCACCAGCCAGATGCCGGTCAGCGACACCAGCAGCGCGCCGCCCACGGCAGCCAGGGCCAGCGTCCAGGCCAGCAGGGACAGTTGCCGGTCGTCTTCGGCCCGGTCCAGCGTGAGCTGGGCACGGGCCTGCTGGCCGGAGTCGGCCAGCACGACCTCGAAGCTGCGCTGCAGCGTGCGGCCGGGATTCTTGGGCGTGCGCAGGCGTTCGTAGAGCACGCGGCCCTGCAGGTCGGTGATGCGCAGCGACATCTCGTCCAGGCCCGTGAGAAAGTCGTCCAGCATGTGGGCCAGCCCGGCTTCGTTGTGGGCGCTGCGGCTTTCGGTCATCAGGTGCAGCACGGCCTGCTGCTTGAGGTCCAGCGTCTCGTGCTGGTGCTGCTCCAGCGTCATCGATGCCACCCCGTAGACGGCCGCGCACACCAGGCCCAGGCCCAGCATGGTCTGCAGGGCCAGCCAGCGCGACAGGCGCCGGCCCAGGTGGGGAATGTCGGCAGGGGCAACGCTCACGGTGCGCGCGACTCCAGCACATAGCCCATGCCGCGCACCGTGTGCAGCAGGGGCTGCGCGAAGGGCTGGTCCAGCTTCAGGCGCAGGCGGCGCACGGCCACCTCGACCACATTGGTCTCGCTGTCGAAATTCATGTCCCAGACCTGGGAGGCCAGCTCGGTGCGCGACAGCACCTCGCCCTGGCGGCGCAGCAGCAGGCTCAGCAGGTTGAATTCCTTGGCCGTCAGGTCCAGGCGCTGGCCGGCGCGCGTGGCGCGGCGGCGTATCAGGTCCAGCTCCAGGTCGGCCATGCGCAGCATGGTGGCCTCGGCCGCCGGATGCGCCGTGCCGACACTGCGGCGCAGCAGCACATGCATGCGCGCCACCAGTTCGGAGAACGCGAAGGGCTTGACCAGGTAGTCGTCGGCGCCGCCCTGCAGGCCGCGCACGCGGTCCTCCACCTGGCCGCGCGCCGTCAGCATCAGCACCGGTGTCTGGCGCGACTGGCGCAGCGCCGCCAGCACGGCCAGGCCGTCGATGCCGGGCAGCATGCCGTCGAGCACGATGAGGTCGTAGGCCAGCTCGGTGGCCAGGTGCAGTCCGTCGATGCCGTTGTGCGCGACATCGACCACGAACCCCTCCTCGGTCAGGCCCTTGCGGAGGTAGTCGGCCAGCTTGGTTTCGTCTTCGATGACCAGGACTTTCATGCCGAGCATTGTCGGGGCAGGCAAGGGTTTTCGGAGATGACAAATTTGTCATGTGCCCGACAGCGCCGGGTCGCTGCGCCGCCCTAGACTCGCCGGCATGGGGCAGTCGCGATTGGGGTCAAACGCCATGCCCGACAATCCCGCACTTCTGCCATGCCCTCTTCCATGACCCGGCCCCGTCTTGCCGCCCTTGCCATCCTCGTGATCGCGCTGCTGTTCCAGTGGACCTGGATGGCGGCCGCTGCGCTGTGCCGCCACGACGGGCATGAGACCCGGCACTTCGGCCACCATGTCCATGGCGTGAGCCTGCACGGCATGGGTGCCGAGCGCCATGCGGGCACGGGCACGGATGCCGAGTCCGGCCCGCCTGCGCAAAAGGCCGACCAGGGCCTGCAGTCCTCGCTCAGCGTGGACTGCTCCATGTGCCACGCCTGGGTGGCCGCTGCCACACAGCACTGGCAGGCGGCGCCGGTGGCCCCGCCGCCCGCGCAATTCGCCGAGCCGCTGCGCCGGCATGCCTCGGCCGTGCTGCTGCGTCCCGACCGGCCCCGCTGGCAGGGCTGACGCTCCTGCAGCCGCCGGCCAGGCATTCGGCGTTGATCGCCCTGTTTCGCCCCGGACCGGCATTTTCCAGAAATCCCTTCGCGCGCAGCGGCCCTCGTCCGTGCGCGCCCTGTGGCGTGGGGCCTGATCGACCAAGCGATCACGCCTGATCCGCGCTGCGGGCAAGGAGCCCGTGTATGTCTTTTCCTTCGTCCTTTCCGTCGAGGACAGCCTTCGCACCGTGGGTGCTGGCGGCGCTGGCCGCCTGCGGCGTCGTGCAGGCCGCCGAGCCACCGGCCGATTCCGTGGCGCCACCCGCCTTTGCAGGCGCATCCCTTCCTGATGGCCCGCCGCTGGACCTGCAGCAGGCACTGGCCCTGGCGCTGGACGGCAATCCCGGCCTGCGCGCGGCCCGCCAGGCGCTGGCCGCCACGGAGGGGGCCGTGCTGCAAAGCCAGGCCCGGCCCAATCCCGAGCTGGCCTGGTCGCAGGAGGACACGCGCCGCAGCACCCGCACGCTGACCGTGCAGCTGAACCAGACCCTGGAAGTGGGCGGCAAGCGCGAGGCCCGCATGCGCGTGGCCGAGCGCGGCCGCGACCTGGCCCGCGCCGAACTGGCAGGGACCGAGGCCGCGCTGCGCGCCGATGTGGGCGCGGCCTTTTTCGGCGTGCTGGCCGCGCAGCAGCGCGTGGTCCTGGCCGGGCAGACGCTGGAGATCGCCAGCAGCGCGCGCGAGGCGGCGGCCCGGCGCGTGGCGGCCGGCAAGGTGGCGCCGCTGGAGGAGACCCGGGCCCGCGTGGCCGAGTCCGGCGCCCTGCTGGAGCAGGCCCGGGCCCGCTCTGCCCTGCGCGTGGCGCGCGGCCAGCTGCAGGCGCTGTGGGGCGAGAGCGTGCGCCCCTTCGGCCAGGCCGAGGGCGCCGTGGACGCGCTGCCCCAGCTGCCGGAACTGGCAGCCCTGCAGCAGCGCATCGAACAGGCTCCCGCCGTGCTGCGTGCGCGCCAGGCGCTGGAGCAAAGCCGCGCCACGGCCGAGCTGGAGCGTGCGCGCCGCCTGCCCGATCCCACCGTCAGCCTGGGCGTCAAGCGCGCCACCGAGGTCGGGCGCAACCAGCTCGTGGTCGGCGTCTCCGTGCCCCTGCCCGTGCTCGACAGCAACCGGGGCAACCAGCTGCAGGCCCTGCGCCTGGCCGACCAGGCCGAGGAGCAATTGCTGGCCACGCGCGTTCAGCTGCAGGCCCAGCTGTTCGAGGCGCGCGAGCTGCTGCAGTCCAGCCGCGAGCAAGCGCGCCAGCTGGCCGAGGAGGTGCTGCCCACGGCGCGCACGGCCTACGAGCTGGCTTCGCGCGGCTTTGCGCTGGGCAAGTTCGCCTACCTGGACGTGCTGGACGCGCAGCGCACCTGGTCCGAGGCGCGCAGCCAGTACCTGGACCAGCTGCTGGCCACGCACCGCGCCGCCGCCGACATCGACCGCCTGCTCGGCACAGAAGCCGGCCTCTGACCCCGATAGCGACCTGATTGCATCCAGACCATGAACAACAAGCCCTCCTCCTCCCCCCTGGCACCGCGCCGCACCCTTGTGGCCATTGCCGTCATCCTGGCCGTGGGTGCGCTGGCCGCCACGCTGATCCTGCGCAGCGGCCCGCCGGGTGCCGCCAAGGCCGACAGCCATGGCCACGGCCACAGCGAGGCCGCAGGCCATGCCGATGGCGAGCACCACGGCGCTGCAGCCGGAGATGGCCACAAGCACGATGAAGGCCATGCCGACGATGAACACCATGAAGATTCCAAGGCGGAAAAAGCCGAGGCCAAGCCTGCCGCCCAACCTGCCGCCAAACCGGCTGCAGAAGCCGGCCATGGCGACGACGAAGGCCTGATCGCCATGGACGCCCAGCGCATGCAGGCGGCCGGCGTGCGCCTGGCCGAGGCCGGCCCGGCCACCGTGCGCTCCGTGCTGCAGCTGCCCGGGGAGATCCGCTTCAACGAAGACCGCACGGCCCACGTCGTGCCGCGCGTGGCCGGAATTGCCGAGAGTGTTCCCGCCAACCTGGGCCAGAACGTGAAGAAGGGCCAGCTGCTGGCCGTGCTCAGCAGCGCCGCCGTCTCCGAGCAGCGCAGCGAACTGCTGGCCGCCAGCAAGCGCCTGGAGCTGGCCCGCACCACCTATGCGCGTGAAAAGCAGCTGTGGGAGGAAAAGGTCTCGGCCGAGCAGGACTACCTGCAGGCGCGCCAGGCGCTGCGCGAGGCCGAGATCGCCGTCTCCAACGCCCAGCAGAAGCTGGCCGCCACGGGCGCCGGTGCCGGCGGTGGTGCGGGCGGGCTCAACCGCTTCGAGCTGCGCGCGCCGTTTGACGGCGTGATCGTGGAAAAGCACCTGTCCGTGGGCGAGGCCGTGCAGGACACCACCCAGGTCTTCACCATCTCCGACCTGCGCAGCGTCTGGGCCGAGATGCGCGTGGCCGCGCCCGACCTGCCCGCCGTGCGCGTGGGCGAGAAGGCCACGGTGCGCGCCACGGCCTTCGACTCCTCGGCCACGGGCGAGGTGGCCTATGTGGGCGCACTGATCGGCCAGGACACGCGCACGGCCCCCGCGCGCATCACCCTGCCCAACCCCGACGGCGTGTGGCGCCCGGGCCTGTTCGTGAATGTGGAGCTGACGGCATCGTCCCGGCAGGCGCCGCTGGCCGTGGCCACGCAGGCACTGCAGAAGATGGAGCAGCAGACCGTGGTCTTCGTGCCCGTGCAGGGGGGCTTTCGCGCCCAGCCGGTACGCGTGGGCCGCGCCGACGGCAAGACCACCGAGGTGCTGGAAGGCCTGAAACCCGGCCAATCCTACGTGGCCGAGGGCAGCTTCATGCTCAAGGCCGAGCTGGGCAAGGCCACGGCCGAGCACTCCCATTGATGCGGGCATGAACGGAGAACTCCATGTTTGAACGCATCATCCGATTCGCCATAGAGCAGCGCTGGCTGGTCCTGCTGGCCGTGCTGGCCATGGCGGGCCTGGGCATCTACAACTACCAGCGCCTGCCCATCGACGCCGTGCCCGACATCACCAATGTCCAGGTGCAGATCAACACCCAGGCCAGCGGCTACTCGCCGCTGGAGACCGAGCAGCGCGTCACCTATCCCATAGAGACGGTGATGGCCGGCCTGCCCCACCTGGAGCAGACGCGCTCGCTGTCGCGCTACGGCCTGTCCCAGGTCACCGTGGTGTTCAAGGACGGCACGGACATCTACTTCGCGCGGCAGCTGGTGGGCGAGCGCATACAGCAGGCGCGCGACAGCCTGCCTGCGGGCATCACGCCCACGCTGGGCCCCATCTCCACGGGCCTGGGCGAGATCTACCTGTGGACCGTGGAGGCCGAGGACGGTGCGAAAAAGCCCGACGGCACGCCCTACACGCCCATGGACCTGCGCGAGATCCAGGACTGGGTCATCAAGCCGCAGCTGCGCAACGTGCCCGGCGTCACCGAGATCAACTCCATCGGCGGCTACGCCAAGGAGTACCTGGTGGCGCCCGCGCCCGAGAAGCTGGCCGCCTACGGCTTCACGCTGGCCGACATCGTCACCGCCCTGCAGCGCAACAACGCCAACGTGGGCGCCGGCTACATCGAGCGCCAGGGCGAGCAGTACCTGATCCGCGCGCCGGGCCAGGTCGGCGGCATCGCCGACATCCGCGAGGTCATCGTGGGCTCGGCCCAGGGCCAGCCCATCCGCATCCGCGACCTGGCCGAGGTGGGGCTGGGCCAGGAGCTGCGCACGGGCGCGGCCACCGACAACGGCCGCGAGGTGGTGCTGGGCACGGTGTTCATGCTGATCGGCGAGAACAGCCGCACCGTCTCGCGCGCCGTGGACCAGCGCATGGCCGAGATCAACCGGGGCCTGCCCCCGGGCGTCAAGGCCATCACCGTCTACGACCGCACCAACCTGGTGGACAAGGCCATCGCCACGGTCAAGAAGAACCTGGTGGAGGGCGCGGCCCTGGTGGTGGTCATCCTCTTCCTGTTCCTGGGCAACCTGCGCGCGGCGCTGATCACGGCGCTGATCATCCCGCTGTCCATGCTGTTCACCTTCACGGGCATGGTGCACTACAAGGTCAGCGCCAACCTCATGAGCCTGGGGGCGCTGGACTTCGGCATCATCATCGACGGCGCCGTGGTCATCGTGGAGAACTGCGTGCGCCGCCTGGCGCATGCGCAGGAGGCGCGAGGACGGTCGCTGACGCGCAGCGAACGCTTCCATGAAGTCTTCGCCGCCGCGAAGGAGGCGCGCCGCCCGCTGCTGTTCGGCCAGCTCATCATCATGGTGGTCTACCTGCCCATCTTCGCGCTCACGGGTGTGGAGGGCAAGATGTTCCACCCCATGGCGCTCACGGTGGTCATTGCGCTGGCCGGCGCCATGCTGCTGTCCATCACCTTCATCCCGGCGGCGATTGCGCTGTTCATGGGCGACAAGGTGGCCGAGAAGGAAAACCGCCTCATGGGCTGGGCACGCCGCGGCTATGCGCCCGTGCTGGCGCGCGTCATGGCCGCGCCCGCCGTGGTGCTCACGGCCGCCGCCGTGGCCGTGGCGCTGAGCCTGCTGCTGGCCACGCGCCTGGGCAGCGAGTTCGCGCCCAACCTCAACGAGGGGGACTTCGCCATCCAGGCGCTGCGCATCCCCGGCACCAGCCTCACGCAGTCGCTGCAAATGCAGATGCAGATCGAGAAGGCGCTCAAGAAGGAGTTCCCCGAGATCGACCGCGTGTTCGCGCGCACCGGCACGGCCGAGATCGCCTCCGACCCCATGCCGCCCAACATCTCCGACGGCTACATCATGCTGAAAGCCCGCAGCGAGTGGCCCGACCCGGCGCGCCCGCGCGATGAGCTGCTGGCCGCCGTGCAGGCGTCGGTGGACCGCATCCCGGGCAACAACTACGAGTTCTCCCAACCCATCCAGCTGCGCTTCAACGAGCTGATCTCGGGCGTGCGCAGCGACGTGGCCGTGAAGATCTTCGGCGACGACATGGCCGTGCTGGAGAAAAGCGCCCAGACCGTGGCCGGCATGCTGCAGCAGATCGCGGGCGCCTCCGAGGTCAAGGTCGAGCAGACCACGGGCCTGCCCATGCTCACCGTGCAGATCGACCGCGAAAAGGCCTCGCGCTACGGCCTGAACATGGGCGATGTGCAGGACGCCATCAGCACCGCCATGGGCGGCACCGAGGCCGGCACGGTGTTCGAGGGCGACAAGCGCTTCGACATCCAGGTGCGCCTGCCGGACGCCGTGCGCAACGACCTGCAGGCCCTGAGCCGCCTGCCCATCGCCCTGCCGCGCGGGGCGGACGGGCGCATCGGCTTCGTGCCGCTGTCGGCCGTGGCCACGTTCGAGACCGCGCCCGGCCCCAACCAGGTCAGCCGCGAGGACGGCAAGCGCCGCATCGTGGTCAGCGCCAATGTGCGCGGGCGCGACATCGGCTCCTTCGTGGGCGAGGCGCAGCAGAAGCTGCAAGGCCTGTCGCTGCCGCCCGGCTACTGGACGCGCTGGGGCGGCACCTTCGAGAACCTGGAGTCGGCCACGCGCCGCCTGCAGATCGTCGTGCCCGTGGCCCTGCTCATGGTCTTCGTGCTGCTGTTCGCCATGTTCGGCAATGTGCGCGACGGGCTGGTGGTCTTCACGGGCATTCCGTTCGCGCTCACGGGCGGCATCCTGGCGCTGTGGCTGCGCGACATACCGCTGTCCATCTCGGCGGCGGTGGGCTTCATCGCGCTGTCGGGCGTGGCCGTGCTCAACGGCCTGGTCATGATCTCCTGGATCAGGAGCCTGCGAGAGCAGGGCGCCAGCGTGCCCGACGCCGTGACCGAAGGCGCGCTCACCCGGCTGCGCCCCGTGCTGATGACGGCCCTGGTGGCCTCGCTAGGCTTCGTGCCCATGGCCATTGCCACGGGCACGGGTGCCGAGGTGCAGCGGCCGCTTGCCACGGTGGTGATCGGCGGCATCCTGTCGTCCACGCTGCTGACCCTGCTGGTGCTGCCGCTGCTGTACCGGCTGGTGCATCGCAACGATCCGTCGGAGGCCAGCGGCACAGACCCCGTGCCCGCCGCGCCGGCACCTGCCGTGTGACGCGGCGCCCGGGCAGCACCCGGGCGGCCACTTTGGAACCCGCTGCAGCCTGGCTGCAGCGGGTTTCTTCATGCCCGGGATATCCCGGGCCACACATCTTTGCCCATCGATGTGAACCTCGCGCATTTGGCATGGAGCGGCTGCGAACCCCTGCCTAGAATTCGTCCCACAACAGCAAGGACAACGGGAGGGACAAGGCCATGAACAGCCCCGCCAGCGGACAGCACGGCCGTGCCCGCATCGCCGTGGAGAGCCGGTCCATCGACTGCATTCCCGACAGCGAGCGCCACGCGCGGCTCGCCGACCAGGGCCCGTTCTGGTTCCTTGGCAACTTCCACTTCTTCACGCTTTCCATCGGCTTCGTCGGCCCGTCGCTGGGGCTTTCGGCGCCCTGGAGCGCCCTGGCCGGGACGCTGGGCATCATGTTCGGCACGCTGTTCATGGCGTTGCACGGCGCGCAGGGGCCGCAGCTGGGGCTGCCACAGATGATCCAGTCGCGCGCCCAGTTCGGCTTTCGTGGCGTCACCCTGGCCCTTTGCGCCACGCTGCTGGTGTTCACGGGGTTCAACGTCGTCAACGTCTCGCTCATCATGCAGGGCATGCAGGCCGTGTTCGGCCTGCCGCCAGCGCCCACGGCCTGCGTGGCCGTGGCGGCAGGCGCCTTGCTGGCGGTCTGCGGCCACGATGTGATGCACAAGGCCTTTCGCCATGCACTGGTGCTGGCACTGCCCCTGTATGCGCTGGCCACGCTGGCGTTGCTGGCAGGCGTGGGCGAGCCCGCCTTGCACGTTCGGCCGGAGCCATTGCCAGGATTCGCATGGAGCGCCTTTGCCGCGCAGTTCACCATCGCGGCCAGCTACAACATCTCCTATGCGCCCTATGTGTCCGACTATTCGCGCTACCTGCCGCGCCACACTGCACCCCGGCGCCTGATCGCGGCCATCTTCCTGGGCGCCTCGCTGTCCGGGGCCTGGATGATCGGGCTGGGCGCCTGGATGGCGCAGCGGCTGCAGGCCGGGGACGCGCTGGCGGCGCTGGGACGGATCGGCTCCGGCCTGTTCCCGGGCGCGGACCGGCTGCTGCCTGCCCTGGCCGTCGTGGCCTTCCTGCCCATCATCGCGTTGAACACGTACAGCGCGGCGCTGACCGTGCTCACGGCGGCGGATTCGCTGGGCGGCATGCGGCCCACGCGCGCCGCCCGTATTTTTGCCATCGCGGCGATCAGCGTCGGCATCCTCGCGTGCGTGCTGTCCATCCAGGGCAGCGGCGTGGCACTGCTGCACTCCTTCCTGGCGCTGCTGCTGTACTTCCTGGTGCCATGGACGGCGGTCAACCTCGTGGACTACTTCCTGGTGCGCAAGGGCCGCTACGCCATCGCCGATTTCTTCACGCCACAGGGCATCTACGGCGCCTGGGGCTGGCGCGGCATCTGCGCCTATCTGGGCGGCTTTGCAGCCATGGTGCCGTTCATGCACATCCACGACGCCACCGATGGCCATGCGGTCTTCATCGGCTGGGCTGCGCAGCGGCTGGGCGGCGTGGACTTCGCCTGGCTGCCGGGCATTCTCGTCGCCGGCAGCCTTTACTGGGTGCTGGCCCGCAACCTGGATCTGCAGGCCGAGGAGGCCGCCCGTTGCCAGCCGCGGCAGGACAGCCACCTTTTGCATCCCAAGGAGCGCACACCATGACGGAGCACCGCATCCGCATCATCCAGCCCCGTCTGCGTGATGGCGACATTGCCGGCAACCTGGCGATGACGCTGAAGACGATCAGGGCCAGCGCGGGTCAGGCCGACCTGCTGGTCTTTCCCGAAACCTGCATCAGCGGATTTCCCCGGCCCGACAACGTGGCGCAGCTGGCCGAGCCGCTGGACGGCCCCTCGGCCACCGCGCTGCGCGAGGCCGCGCGGCAAGCCGGCGTGGCCGTCGCCATCGGCCTGGCCGAAGCAGACCAGGGCCGCCGCTTCAATGCCGGCCTGCTGATCGATGCCGACGGGCAGGTGCTGCTGCACTACCGCAAGACCATGCTCTACGACTCGGACCAGGGCGTGTTCGAGGCAGGTGAGCGCTGGCCCACATGCGAATGGCGCGGCCTGCGGCTGGGAATGCTGATCTGCTTCGACATCGAGTTTGCGGCACCGGCCCGCGCGCTGGGTGCGCAGGGCGTGGACCTGATCGTGCTGATGGACGGGATGATGCACCCCCACGGCCACATCCATCGCCATGCCGTGCCCGTGCGTGCGATGGACAACCAGTGCTACATCGCCATGGCCAACCGCGTGGGCCCTGGCGACAGCTACGCTTTCAGCGGAGGCAGCCAGTTCGCCGATCCCTTCGGCCAGACGCTGGCGCGCATCGCGGGCGATGCAGAGGGCCTGCTGGACGTGCGCCTGGACCCTCTGGCGCCCGGCCGCGCGCGTGCGCAGTACCGGGGCTGACTAGCGCCGAGGCGCCGCCGTGTCTCGGTCATCGCGGTCATCTGTGTCGGTTGTATGACAGCAATGTCACCATCCTGTGGGGGTGGCGTGGGGGGGCGATTTCTACATTGGAGTCCTCTCCCCGGCGTTCCGCCTTGCGGGGCGTGGGGAGAACGAATCAACAACGTTCTTTGAAAGGGACACACCATGTCGCAACGCCGTTTCACCCCCGCTACCCTGATCGCCGGCCTGGTCGCATCGGCAGCGCTGCTGCTGCCGGGCATGGCATCGGCGGCCGGGTACATCCACCCGGCCAACAACGAGGCGGGTGCCGTCGTCCATCCCGAACATTTCAAGAGCAGCAAGACGCGCGCCCAGGTGACGGCCGAGGCCGAGGCGGCCGTGCGCCAGGGCGGCACCTCGCGCTTCAATGCCGGCGTCTACCCGGCGCCTGCACCGCAGACCGGTGGCGGCAAGACGCGGCAGGAAGTGATCAATGAACTGATCAACGAAACGCCTGCCCAGCGCGATGCACGCCAGCGTGCCATGGGTGGTTGATGCACGTGCGGGGCGATGCAGTGCTGCCCCGCGGCAGTCGTATCAAGGGATGACCGACGCGCCGCGCGGCTACGAGCCTGCGGCGCGTTCCGCTTCCTCGGCCTCATGGGCGCGTGCGATGGCCAGGATCACGTCGCGCGCCAGGCGGCGCTTGGGTACGGGAAGGCGCAGGTAGATCTTGAACAGCTCGTTGTCCTCGTAGCCCAGGCCGGCGGACCAGCTGCCCTTGGGCTCACGCACCTCGCGCGCCGGCTGCGGCGCGCGCAGGAACTCCTCCAGCGGCACCTGCAGCCAGTCGGCCAGCGCAGCAAGTTTCTTGGTGTTGGGCATGGTCTTGCCCAGCAGCCACAGACGCACGCCGTGCTGCGACATGGGCTTGCCCCAGAAGCGTGTGTTGAATTCGCGCTCCAGCACCGAGGGCTTGGCTTCATAGCCACGGGCCTCCAGGGAATCACGTAATTTCTGCGCAAACCGCTGCTTCGCATCCTGCATGCGGGCACGCTATGGGATAAGTCTGATTGTGCAGTGAGTATTGTGAAAAATCACATATCCGGTGTGATTGATAGTTAACATCAAAGACTCAACCAGAAATCACAAGCACAGGAGGGCCCATGCGCTGGCAAGGAGTGTGGCTGCTGCCTGCGGGCCTGGCCCTGCTGCTGGGCGGTTGCGGCGGTGACGATGGCGAGGTGCTGACCGTGCGGGCTGCGCCCTGGGGCGCCGCCTCGGGCGTGTCGATAGGGCAGGTGCTGCAGGCCAGGTCGGCCTGCGCGCGCAGCAGCTGGCGCAGCGTGGGAGACGGCAGCGGCGGGCGCATCGTCGAGTACGCCTGCGAGCGCGCAGGCGTGCGTGACTACCTGCAGGCCAGTCTGCGCCAGGAGGTCGGGCCACTGCAGCGCGCCGCCGAAAGCGAACAGGCCCGGTTCGAGGCGCGGTTGCGTGGCGAATGGCGTGAGCTGCTCGTGCTGGAGCGGCAGCGGCAGGAGATGCTGCGGCGCCACGCGCAGGAGGCGCAAAGGGATGCCGACCACAGGCAGCGGCACCTGGAGGATCTGCGTGTGCTGGGGGACATGAAGGAGTGCGGCAGCTTCCGTCCGCAAAGCCTCAGTGCCGAGGCCGCGCCGCAGCGCCTGGTGCTGGCAGCCCAGGCCTGTGCACAGGCCGGGCGCGCGGCCGGGCATGTCTATGCGCGCGAGCGGGAGCGGACGCTGGTGCGGCTGCGCGCGGCCCTGCCGCGCTACGACGAGGCCCGGCTGGGCCGCGAGGCGGCCTTGCAGGCGATGGACCGCACCCTGGAGCAGCAGGAGGCGGCGCTGCGCCGGCTGGAGGAAGACCGCCCCGAGGCGGGCGAGCGCATACGCCGCTTATTGGCCGCGCGCATGGAGGCCATGCGCCTGCGGCTGGGCCAGGTGGGCCGCGTGCGCGAGCTCACGCGCTGGAGCGTGGCCGGCGCACGCGTGGTCTACCTGGACACGGCCCTGGCCATGGAGTGCGGCGTGCGCACGCTGACCGAAGCCATGCCGCTGGACACCCTGGTCGAAGACCTGGGCGAGGGCCAGGCCGTGCCCCGCCAGGGAGGCGCATTGGCCCGGGCGCTTGACGGACTGTGGGCGCGCTGCCTGCAGCAGCCCTGAGGGCGGGAAGGACTGCACGGCGCCTGTTGCACGCCGCACGTCGCCGGTTGCACCGCGCCCGTTGCACCACGCCTCAGAATCTCGGCAGGTCCGGGTGTGAGATCTGGCCGCCGCGCACCAGCATCTTTCCGTATTCGGCACAGCGGTTGAGCGTGGGAATCACCTTGCCGGGGTTGAGCAGGGCCTGCGGGTCGAAGGCGGCCTTGAGCGCGAACATCTGGTCGTTCTCGGCCGTGGTGAACTGGGTGCACATGGAGTTGAGCTTTTCCACGCCCACGCCATGCTCGCCCGTGACCGTTCCGCCCATGGCCACGCTGGTCTCCAGGATGTCGGCGCCGAACAGCTCGCAGCGGTGCAGCTCGTCGGGGTCGTTGGCATCGAACAGGATCAGCGGGTGCAGGTTGCCGTCGCCCGCGTGGAAGACGTTGGCGCAGCGCAGGCCGTATTTCTTTTCCATCTCCTGGATGGCCAGCAGGATGTCGGCCAGGCGCTTGCGCGGGATGGTGGAGTCCATGCACATGTAGTCGGGGCTGATGCGCCCGCTGGCGGGAAAGGCGTTCTTGCGCCCGCTCCAGAAGCGCAGGCGCTCGGCCTCGCTTTCGCTCACCGTGATGGCCGTGGCGCCGGCGCCGCGCAGCACTTCGCTCATGTGGGCGATCTCTTCCTCGACTTCCTCGGGCGTGCCGTCGCTCTCGCACAGCAGGATGGCCTCGGCCGTGAGGTCGTAGCCGGCCTTGACGAAGTCCTCGACGGCGGCCGTCATGGGCTTGTCCATCATCTCCAGCCCGGCCGGGATGATGCCCGCCGCGATCACGGCGGCCACGGCGTCGCCGGCCTTGCGCACGTCGTCGAAGCTGGCCATGATGCAGCGCGCCAGCTGGGGCTTGGGGATCAGGCGCACGGTGACTTCGGTGGTCACGGCCAGCATGCCTTCGCTGCCGACCAGGATGGCCAGCAGGTCGAAGCCCGGCGTATCCAGCGCCGTGGAGCCGAACTCCACCGGCTCGCCCTCCACCGTGAAGCCGCGCACCTTCAGCACGTTGTGTACGGTCAGCCCGTACTTGAGGCAGTGCACGCCGCCCGAGTTCTCGGCCACGTTGCCGCCGATGGTGCAGGCGATCTGGCTGCTGGGATCGGGCGCGTAGTACAGGCCCAGGGGCGCGGCGGCCTCGCTGATGGCCAGGTTGCGCACGCCGCACTGCACCACGGCCGTGCGGCTGGCGGCATCGACCTGGAGGATCTTGTTGAACTTGGCCAGCGACAGCGTCACGCCCATGGGATGGGGCAGGGCGCCGCCCGACAGCCCGGTGCCTGCGCCGCGTGCGATCACGGGCACCTGGATGGCGTGGCAGGCGCGCAGCACGGCCTGGACCTGGGCCTCGGTCTCGGGAAGGCAGACCACCAGGGGGCGCTGGCGGTAGGCCGTGAGTCCGTCGCATTCATAGGGGGTGGTGTCCTCGGCGTTCCACAGCAGGGCATGCGCGGGCACATGGCGGGCCAGCGCGGCCACGACCTCGGCCTGGCGCCGTGCGCGTTCGGAGGCCGTGGGCTGCTGGTGGGCGGCATCGGCGGCGGCCGACGCCATGGCGCCGGGGGCAGGGCTGGCTGGGGAGCTGGCGGAAGTCATGGGGCCTGACTTTAGGCGATGCCGCCGTCTTTGTGCAGCGGGACTGCGCTGATGTTTATTGCAACGGCGCGTGAAATCCGTGAAATCCGCGAAATCAGTTATGGGCGCCTCAGCAGGCCATCGCCCTCTTCAACCATTCAGCAAAGGCCGCGCATTCCCAGCGGTCCATGGTGCCGGTGCGCCAGCACAGGTAGTGGGCGTGGGGGCTGGCCGTGTCCATGTCGAACAGGCGCACCAGGGTGCCGTTGTCCATCCAGGGTGCGCCCAGCTTGTGGCGCACCAGGGCAATGCCCATGCCGGCCGAGGCCGCATCGCACATCAGGCCGATGTCGTTGAACTGCGAGCCCTCGTGCGGCTCGGGCCAGTCCAGGCCGGTGGCGCCGAACCAGGTGCGCCAGGGCTCCAGCGGGCTGCGCAGCAGGGGCATGCCTTCCAGGTCCTGGGGCTGCTCGAAGGGGCCATGCTCGCGGATGAAGGCCGGCGAGGCCAGCGGCGTGACCACGTCGCGCGCCAGCTCGATGTGCTCCACGTCGGCATAGTGGCCGGGGCCGAAGCGCACCATCAGGTCGGCATCCTCGGCCACCACGTCCAGCAGCGGGATGGAGACCTGCAGGGCGATGTCGATCTCGGGATAGGTTTCCGTGAACTGGCGCAGGCGCGGGATCAGGATCACGCGCGCAAAGGTGGGCGTGACCGCAAGCTTGAGCCTGCGGCGGCCCGGCGCCGTCACCTCGCCCGGGAAGCGCTGCAGCGCGCCCAGGCCCTCGCGCACGTGGGACAGGTAGGCGCTGCCTTCGGTGGTGAGCGAAAAGTCCGAGCGGCCGAACAGCCGCGTGCCCAGGATCTGCTCGAGCTGGCGCACGCGGTGGCTGACGGCGCTGGGCGTGACGCACAGCTCCTCGGCCGTCTGCGTCACGCTGCGCAGCCGCGCCAGCGCCTCGAAAGTGAGCAGGCACTGTATGGGCGGGATGCGGCGGGCGCCGCTGCCGGGCGGGGCAAAGCCGCTGCCGGCGGCAAGGGTCACGTTCGCCATGGGCGGCCGGGAGCCGGCTTCAGCGGAAGACCACGGTCTTGTGGCCGTTGAGGATGACGCGGTGCTCGCTGTGCCACTTGACGGCGCGGGCCAGCACCTGGCTCTCGGTGTCGCGGCCGCGGGCCGTGAGGTCTTCCACGGTGTCGGTGTGGTCGGCGCGGGCCACGTCCTGCTCGATGATCGGGCCTTCGTCCAGGTCGGCCGTCACATAGTGGGCCGTGGCGCCGATCAGCTTCACGCCGCGGTCATGGGCCTGGTAGTAGGGCTTGGCGCCCTTGAAGCTGGGCAGGAAGCTGTGGTGGATGTTGATCGCGCGGCCGGCCAGCTTGGTGCACAGGTCGTTGGACAGCACCTGCATGTAGCGCGCCAGCACCACGAGTTCGGCGCCTTCGGCCTCGATGATCTCGAACTGCTTTGCCTCGGCCTGGGCCTTGGTGGCAGCCGTGACGGGGATGTGGTGGAAGGGGATGTTGTAGCTGGCCGCCAGCTGGTAGAACTCGCGGTGGTTGCTGATGATGGCGCGGATGTCCACCGGCAGCAGGCCGCTCTTCCAGCGAAACAGCAGGTCGTTGAGGCAGTGGCCTTCCTTGCTGACCATGAGCACGGTCTTCATGGCTTCGGCCTTGGTGTGCAGGCGCCACTTCATCTGGTACTGGCCGCCCAGGTCGGCTAGGGCCGCCCTCAGAGCCGCGGGATCGCAGCCGTTGCAGGCAAATTGCACGCGCATGAAGAACAGTCCGGTGGCCGGGTCGTTATACTGCGCGGCCTCTTCGATGTTGCCGCCTTGCTCGAGCAGGAAGCCCGAGACGGCATGTACCAGACCGAGCCGGTCGGGGCACGAAAGGGTAAGAATATAGGCTTGGGTCATAGCGGCGCAATTGTCGCAGCATGCACACGACCCTGCGCAAGTCACACGTTCTGGGAACGTTCTGAGGAACCACATGCAAGATCAGGGAGAGCAGCCCCGAATACCGCTCTGGGGCGCATTGACCCTGTATGTGTGCGCAGGTCTGCTGTGGCTCTGGGGCGTGGAATGGCTGCTGGCGCACCTGCAGATACCGCCGGGGCCGGCAGCGCAGCGGCGCATGCTGTCCTCGGTGGCCCTGGTGCTGGTCACGGCCGTGGGCGGCGGCTGGCTGCTGTGGCGCATGCGCCGTGGAGAGCGCACTGCCCATGCCGCGATGGCCGCCGGGCGGGAGGCCGACGAACGCCAGCGCCTGGCCGCCGCCGTGGTGGACAACACCATGGAGGGCGTGGTCGTCACAGATGCGCGCAGCCGCATCCTCTCGGTCAACAGCGCCTTCACGCGGCTGCTGGGCTACACCGAGCAGGAGATGCTGGGCAAGACCCCGCGCATGTTCAAGTCCGGCCGCCACGACAAGGCCTTCTACGAGGCCATGTGGGACAGCATGCAGGCCACGGGCCACTGGCAGGGCGAAATCTGGAACCGCCGCAAGAACGGCGAGGTCTTTCCCGAGCGCATGTCGCTCAGCGCCGTCAAGGACGCACAGGGCAAGGTCACGCACTACGTGTGCATGTTCACCGACATCTCGGCCGAGAAGGCGCGCGAGGCCCAGCTCGAATTCCTGGCCCACCGCGACATGCTCACCGGCCTGCCCAACAGCGTGCGCTTCACAGCGCTGCTGGAAGACGCCGTGGCCGAGGCGGCCGCCGAGCAGGGCACGCTGGCCGTGATGCTGCTGAACATCGATCGCTTCAAGGACGTCAACGACAGCTACGGCCACGCCATTGGCGACCAGGTGCTGCGCCACATCGCCGCCCGTGTGCACGACTCCCTGGGACCCCAGGACCTCATAGGGCGCATGGCCGGTGACGAACTGGCCGTGCTGTGCAAGGGCATGAGCGAGCGCGGCGACGCCATCGCCCGCGCACGGCAACTGATCGCGGCGGCCGGCCAGCCCTGGAGCTCGCCGGACGGCCTGTCCGTCATGGCTGGCGTCAGCGTGGGCATCTGCATGTATCCCTCCCACGCCGGCAATGCCCAGGACCTGCTGCAGGGCGCGCATGCCGCCGTCTACGGCGCCAAGTCGCGCAGCGGCCGTGCCTGGTGCTTCTTCGAGGAAGACATGACCTCGGCCGCGCGCGAGCGGCTGGCCATGGAGGCACGGCTGCGGCAGGCCATAGACCTGGGCCACCTGCGCCTGTACTTCCAGCCCCAGATCGACCTGGCCACGGGCCGCCTGGTGGGCGCCGAGGCCCTGGTGCGCTGGCTGGACCCGGACGAGGGCCTCATCTCCCCGGCCCGCTTCATCCCCGTGGCCGAAAGCTCGGGCGTCATCGGCGCGCTGGGCCTGTGGGTGCTGCGCGAGGCCTGCGCCCAGGGCCAGCGCTGGCGCGATCAGGGCCTGCCCGAGATGACCATCGCGGTCAATGTCTCGCTGCACCAGTTCCTGCTGACCGACATCGCCGGTGCCACCGCCGACGCGCTGGCCGCCACGGGCTTCGCCCCGCACTGCCTGGAGCTGGAGATCACCGAAAGTGCCCTGGCCGAGCGCCCCGAGGAGGCCCTGGCCGTCATGCGCCGTCTGCGCGCCCAGGGCCTGCGGCTGGCCATCGACGACTTCGGCACCGGTTATTCCTCGCTGGCCCACCTCAAGCGCTTCCCGCTGGACCTGCTCAAGATCGACCAGGGCTTCATCCGCGACATCCCGCACAGCGCCGACGACATGGCCATCAGCGGGTCGGTGATCGCGCTGGGGCATGCCATGGGGCTGAAGGTGCTGGCCGAGGGCGTGGAGACGGCCGAGCAGCTGGCATTCCTGCGCGGCAAGGGGTGCGACTTCTTCCAGGGCTATCTGTGCAGCAAGCCCATGCCTGCGCAGGCGTTCGGCGAGTGGGTCTCGGGCAACGAGGGAATGTGGGCCGTGCAGGGGTGAAGCTCAGTCCACCCGACCCGCATCCGCCCGCGGCGCCGGCGGATTCCTGAACTTCTCCCGCAGCTCGGCGCAGTGGTCCTTGGCGGGCAGGGCATCCGTCTTCTGCAGCCAATCCACATCCGAGGCCTGCGCCACCGATGTCTCCCCCGCCTGCGCCACGGCCACCTTGGCGCCTGCGGCCTCGGGCAGCCAGGTGGGAATGCCCACGCCGCGCAGCACGTGGCCGCGCCCGGCCACCAACAGCACGGTCTTGCCGGGCTTGACTGCGGCCCTGGCCACCTCGGCCATGCTGGCGTCGCGGGCCAGCTGGATGCGGGCCATGGGCGGCAGCTGTGTGTCGGGCAGCAGGCCGCAGTGGCCTTCGCGGATGGCGTCGAGCTGGCGCTGCCAGGCTTCGGGCGGCAGGTGGGTGTCCAGATTCTGGTTGCGCATGGCCTGCTTCATGTCGGCGCGGGGCAGGTTGCCGCCCAGCACGGGCACGCCTGCGCGCACGGCGGCCATGACCACGCCGCGGTAGCGCGGCCAGGGCCAGGCGGCGTCCTGCCATTGCAAGGCCTGCTGCACAGCGTCCTCGGAGGCATCGCGCGCCAGGCTGGCCGTGGAGCCCGTGCGCGGCGCCATCTCGATCACCAGCGCGGCCAGGCGCTCCTGCGTGGCCAGCTGCTGCACCGTGGCCTGTTGCCAGGCCTGGTGGGCCGCCGCATCGTGCTGCTCGCCCAGCAGCACCAGAGGTGCGTCGGACCAGCGCTGCAGCTGCTGCGTCCAGTCCCGCGCCGGTGTGGAGGAGCTGGCGCAGCCGGCAAGGGCTGCCGCCAGCCATGCGGCCGCAGCCAGGCCGGCAAGGCGCGGGGTGCGGATGAAGGGGCGGGGGATGGAGCGGACTTGCATGGCCCCATGCTAAACACTGGCCTTGCCCGGGGCCCCCATAGGCCCTGTGGGCATTGGGGGCAGTTGGAAAGGATCCTAGGAATCGGGGCGGGGGCACGGCGCAAACGGGTGGCGCTTGATTCAGGTCAAGACGCGCAAATGTGCCGTGGCTACAGTGCGACCATGCATGGCAAGCCCTCGCTTTCGACCAAGCTGCTGCTCATGGGCGCGGCCTGCCTGCTGGCGGCCGTGGCATCGATCGGCTTCACGCTGTGGGTGGCCTGGCAGCTGGAGGGCGGCGCGGCCGCCGTGAACGAGGCCGGGCGGCTGCGCATGAGCATGGTGCGCATGGCCATGGCGCGCCAGAACGAGGCGCCTGCGCAGTGGCAGGCGCGCGCGCAGCAGTTCGACGCCAGCCTGGACCTGCTGCGCAGCGGCGACATGTCGCGCCCGCTGTTCGTGCCCTGGAGCGATGCGGTCAGCGCGCGCTACGAGCGCATACGCGGCGACTGGAGTGCGCTGCGCACGCAGTGGCAGGCCGAGGACCATGTCGATGCGCAGGCCATCATGGGCAGCGCCGATGCCTTCGTGCGCGAGGTGGACGGCTTCGTCGAGGCCATCGAGGACCGGCTCTCGCGCTGGACGGCCATCCTGCACCTGTTTCAGATGTGTCTGATGGCGCTGGCCATCATCGCGGCCGTGAGTTTCATGGCCACCAGCTACTGGCTGGTGCTGCATCCCGTGGGCCAGCTGCGCTCGGCGCTGGAGCGCATGCGCCGCGGACACCTGGACACGCGCATGAGCGTGGAGGTGGACGACGAGTTCGGCCAGCTGGCGGCCGGCTTCAACCTGATGGCCCAGTCGCTGCAGAGCTCTCACGCCGAGCTGGAGGACAAGGTGCGCGAGAAGACTGCCAGCCTCAACGTGCAGCACCAGCAGCTGCAGGCGCTGTACGCGGTCAGCGTGCAGGCGTCGGAGGCCGCCAGCCTGCAGTCCCTGGCCGAAGGCTTTGTGCGCCAGGTCCGCCTGGCGGCCCAGGCCGATGCGGCCACGGTGCGCTGGTCCGACGAGGCCAACGAGCGCTACGTGCTGCTGGCCGGCGACGGCCTGCCCCAGTCCATGTCGGTGCAGGAGCACTGCCTGCACACGGGCGCCTGCCTGTGCGGCCAGCCGCGCGAGCAGGCGCGGCTGCGCGTGATCCCCATCACGCCGGCCAGCGACCTGCAGCTGCCGCACTGCCGCGAGGCCGGCTTCGAGACCGTGGTCAGCATCCCCGTGCAACTGCAGCAGCGCCTGCTGGGCGAGGTCAACCTGTTCTTTCGCTCCACCGTGGTGCTCACGGACGACATGCGCGACCTGCTGTCCGCCATGGCGCGCCACCTGGCCAGCGCCATGGAAAGCCTGCGCGCCACGGCGCTGGAGCGCGAAGCCGCCGTGGCCGAGGAGCGCGGCCTGATCGCACGCGAGCTGCATGACTCCATTGCCCAGTCGCTGGCCTTTCTCAAGATACAGACCCAGCTGCTGCGCGACGCCGTGGCCAAGGGCCGCGACGAGGCGCGCGACCGCAGCCTGGGCGAGCTGGAAGTGGGCGTGCGCGAATGCTATGCCGACGTGCGCGAGCTGCTGGTGCATTTCCGCACGCGCACCAGCGCCGAGGACATCGAGGCCGCGCTGCGCGCCACGCTGTCCAAGTTCGAGCACCAGACGGGCATTGCCACCTCGCTGAGCATGTCGGGCCAGGGCCTGCCGCTGGCGCCCGACGTGCAGATCCAGGTGCTGCACATGGTGCAGGAGGCGCTGTCCAACGTGCGCAAGCACGCGGGTGCCAGGCATGTGGAGCTGCGCGTGGGGCGCCACCCCTGGCGCTTCGAAGTCTGCGACGACGGCTGCGGCTTCGTCCCCGCCGACGTTGCGCCGGACTCGCTGCATGTGGGCCTGGGCATCATGCGCGAGCGCGCCCTGCTGGCCCAGGCGCTGGTCCATGTCCACTCCCGCCCCGGCGAGGGCACGCGCGTGCTGATCGAGCTGCCGCCGTCGGCCTCGGCCGGCGCGCCAGCGCAGGCCCTCCCCTCGAACGCGTGACACGCTCCCGCAAGAAAAAGACCGCCCCATGTCCTTCTCCAGCCCCATCTCCGTCTTCGTCATCGACGACCACACGCTGTTCCGGCGCGGCCTGATCGCCCTCATCGCCCAGGACGCAGGCCTGCGCGTGGTCGGCGAGGCCGGCGACGCGGGCGAGGCCCTGCGCCTGGTGCCCGCGCTGGCGCCCCAGGTCATCCTGCTGGACAACCACCTGCCCGGCGTGCTGGGTGTCGATGCCATCGCGGGCCTGCGGGCCGCATCGCCCGGCAGCCGCGTCGTCATGCTCACCGTGAGCGAGGACGGCCAGGACCTGGCGGCCGCGCTGCGCAACGGCGCCCAGGGCTATCTGCTCAAGACCATCGACGGCGACCTGCTGTCCGAGGCCCTGCGCCGCGCCGCGCGCGGCGAGCCCGTGGTCAGCCCCGAGATGATGGGCAAGCTGGTGGCGGCCTTCCAGTCCCAGGGCGCGCCCGAGCCCCAGGCGCCCGAGCCGGACGAGGCCCCGGCCTCGCCGCTGTCCCCGCGCGAGGAAGAGGTGCTGGTCCAGATCGCCCGGGGCGCCAGCAACAAGGAAATCGCCCGCACGCTGGACATTGCCGAGACCACGGTCAAGATCCACGTCCAGCACATCCTGCGCAAGCTGGGCCTGAGCTCGCGCGTGCAGGCGGCGGTGTATGCGTCGGAGCGGCAGCGGGATTAGCGGCCTACGCTGTGGCCGAAGCCCAACCATCCCCAGCACACCGCAGCGCCCACACCCACGCCAGCGCGGCCGCCACGGTCAGCCCGGTGAGCATGGCCGCCGCGCCCATGGCGTCCAGCGCCACGCCGGCGGCCAGCGGCACCAGCATGCGGCTGGCGGCGAAGAGGCTGGCCTGCAGGCCGTAGTCGAAGGCCTGCCAGCGCGGGCGGGCGAATTGCATCATCAGTCCGAAGACGCAGGCCGAGGAGGCGCCCATGGCTGCTGCCACGCAGGCCACGGCCGCGACCAGGCCCGGGGGCGGGGCGCCGGCTGCGATGACGGCGGCCAGCAGGGCCAGCGCGGCCACGTTGCAGCCCGCATACAGGGGCAGGGCGCGCCGGGTGCCCAGGCGGCGCGTGAGCAGGGGCGAGGCCGCGCCCGCCAGCGCGGCCACCACGCCGCCGCCCATGCCGGCCAGCAGGGCGGCCTGGGCGGGCGCGAAGCCGTGGTCCAGCATCAGCGGCTTCAGGTAGAACCAGGCCGCGCCGATGAAGGGGAAGTAGCTGACCAGCACCAGGGTCCAGCGCCAGGCGCCGGGCTGGGCGCCATAGCCGCGGACCATGGCGGCCAGTCCAGCTTTGGGCGCAGGCAGCAGCACAGGCGAGGGCGCATCCCCGGGCTCATGGCGCACCACCCAGGCCAGCAGCAGGGCGCCCAGGGCCAGCGCGCCGGCCAGGCAGAGGAAGGGCGCGCGCCAGCCCCATTTCGCCTGCATGAGCAGCATCATCCCGCCGCCCACGATGGCGCCCAGCGACAGCGCCGATGCGCGCACGCCCCCGGCGCGCATGCGCTCGGACGCGGGCAGCAGGCGGATGGCCAGGGCGCTGACGGGAATGTCGGCCCAGGTGGCGGCCAGCGCGGCCGCGAAGGCCAGGCCGAACAGCCACAGGCGCTCGGCCAGCAACTGCTGCCAGCCCAGGGCCAGCAGCACGGCCGCATAAGCCAGGCACAGGGCCAGCGCCCAGGCGCGGTAGCGCGGCTGGCCGTTCGCGCTGCGCGCTTCCACGGGCGCGGCCAGCGCGAACTTGATGAGCGCGGGCAGCCCCGCCAGCTGGAACAGGCCGATGGCCGTGCCCGACCAGCCATGCTGGCGCATGACCAGGGGCAGGCCCAGCCAGAGGTAGACGCTGGGGGCGGTGAGCGCCAGGTGCAGCCAGCCGAACAGGGCCTGGAGCAGCCAGACAGGGCGGGGAGCTGCGGCCTTCATGGCGCGGCCTTGCGGGCAATGAGCACGGCCAGCGGCGCCATCGGAAACTCGCGCGACTCGATGCGTTCGAGGCGCTCGAAGCCCGCCTGCGCCAGCAGCGCCTGCAGCTCGCCGCGCCGGGTCACGCTGCGGCCCAGCAGGCGCATGGGCAGGTAGTAGGGCAGGGTGCGCAGGGCTGCTTCGGGCGTCTCATCCACCTCGGCATGGGCGCAGACGAAGACGCCGCCGGGCGCCAGCGCGTCGAACACCTTGGCGACCACGGCTGCCGCATCGGGCACGAAGTGCAGCACGGACGAGCACCAGACCAGGTCGTAGCCGCTGCCTATGCTGTCCGTGGCCAGGTTGCCGCCCAGGGCGGTGAAGCGGTCGGACAGGCGGGACTGGCGGGCGTTGTCCGCCGCCACGGCCACGGCCTCGGGCCAGTCGAAGACGCTGGCCTGCAGCGCGGGCTGCTGGCGCAGCAGGGCCAGCGCGATCCAGCCGGGGCCGCCGCCCAGGTCCAGCATGCGGCGCGCGGCGCCTGCCTCGGGAACCTGCTGCAGCAGGTTCAGCGCGGCAGGCACGCTGACGGCGCGCTGCTCCTGGCCGATCTGGGCGCGCGCGGCGGCGGCCCAGCCTTCTGCATTGCCCGTGGCCAAGGGGGCGCTGCAGGCCGAGCCGTCCCCGGCAGGGCCGTGCTCGACCAGGCCGCGCAGCAGCGTGGCGGAGTGGCGCAGCGAGCGCAGGCGGAACAGCCAGGCCGCGCCGCAGGACTCGGGCGATGCGCTGTGCAGGTAGCGCAGCGCATCGGTGGCCAGCAGGTAGCTCACGGGCTCGTGCTGGCCGCGCCGCAGGAGGCCCATGCTCCACAGCAATTCCAGCCAATGGGAGGTATTGGCCTCGTTCCAGCCCTGGGCCAGGGCCAGCTCGGCCGGCGTCTGGGGCGTGGCCAGCCGGTCCAGCGCCCCCGATTCGAGGGCCAGCACCAGGGCCTCGGCCTGGATCGGGGCGGCGGCCAGGTCCCACAGCGGCTGCAGGGCGTGAGAGGGGGCGTGGGTAGGGGATTCACAGCGGGGTGTATTCATCGGAAGGTCCTTTTCACGAAAGGGAGTCACATGCGCCAGGTCAGCCGCACGCCGAACTCGCGCGGCGGGCTGTAGACCACGACCTGGCCATTCAGGTAGCCCACGGCGTCGTAGCGGCGGTTGGCGGCATTGCGCAGGTAGGCGGCGATTTCCCAGGACCCCTGGGCATAGCCGGCCGACAGGTTGAGCAGCCCGTAGCCGGGGCGGCGGTAGGCGTTGGCGGCGTCCAGGTAGACCTTGCCCGTGCCCTGCACGGCGGCCTGCGCCCACCAGCGGCCGGGCGCGTCGTAGCGCAGCGCCACATGGGCCGTCATGTCGGGCGCAAACGGGTTGCGGTGGCCGTCGTAGACGGCGCCGCCGTCGCGGAAGCTGCCGAAGCGCGTGCGGTTCAGGCCCAGGGCGGCCTGCAGCTGCCAGCCGCCGCCGAACACATAGTCCAGCTCGAAGTCCGCACCCGTGGAGCGCGCCCGCGCCGCATTGGTGATGTAGACCACGCCCGGCAGGCCCATCTGCTGCACCTGCATGTCGCGCACCTGCTGGGTGTAGACCGAGGCCGCATAGCGCAGGCGCTGCCCCAGCAGCCGGCCCTTGGTGCCGATCTCCCAGGCGCGCACGGTCTCTGGCTCGTAGGCCGCATAGCCCATGGCCGGAGAGAACACGTTGAAGCCGCCCGCGCGGTAGCCCTCGCTGAGGCTGGTGTAGACCTGGCCCTGGGGCGACCACTGGTATTGCAGCGAGAGCTTGGGGCTCAAGCGCGACCAGTCGTCGCTGCGCGCCGCCGCGCCCACGGGGGCCAGTTCCACGCGGTTGCGCTCCACGCGCGCGCCGGCCGCCAGCGTCCAGCGCTCGGACAGCGGGACGGTCCAGTGCGTGAACAGCGCCGCCGTGCTGCCCTTGAGCCCGGCCGTGGGCCGCATCAGCGCGGCGGGCAGCTTTTGCTCGTAGCGCAGGTCATGGTCGTCGCGGTCCAGGTACAGGCCGGCCAGCCAGCGCGCGTTCCACAGGCCTGCGGCCTCGCCTTCCAGGCGCAGTTCCTGCGAGGTCGTGGCCAGGCGGTAGTCGCGCCGTACATGGAGCAGGTCGGCGCGCTGGAAGTCCGTGTCCTGCAGCACGCGGTCGTCGAAGACATTGCGCGCGGTGATGGAGCGCAGCCGCAGGCCCGAGGCAAAGCGGTGCGAGACATCGAGCGACAGCGTCTGCCCGCGCGAGCGGTTCCAGCTGTCCGTGCCCGAGTTCACCGTGGCGCGCGGCGCGGCAATGCTGCCCCATTGCGCGGCGCCGTCGTCCCAGCGCTGCTGGGCGTAGCGCAGCGTGGCCTCGGTCTCGGCCGTGGGCGTCCAGCGCAGGGCCAGGCGGCCGCTGGCGCGCTCGCGGTCGTCCACGCGCGCTCCCGTCGCCTGCTGGCGTATGAAGCCGTCCTGCGCGCGCCACTCGCCCGACAGTCCGATGTAGAGCTGGCCCGGCACCAGGGCGCGGCCCAGCTCGAAGCTGCCCGCGCGCTGGCCGTGGTTGCCGGCCTCGGCGCTGATCGATGCATAGGGCGTGTCGCCGGGCTGGCGCGTGACGATGCTGACCACGCCCGCTTCGGCATTGCGGCCGTACAAGGTCGATTGCGGGCCGCGCAGCACCTCCACGCGGTCCACGCCCTGCAGGTTGTGCTCGAAGCCCTGGGCCATCAGCGTGGGCACGCCATCGACCAGCAGCAGTGTGGACGAGGAGAACGACACGAAGTTGGCCGTCAGTCCGCGCATCACGGGCGGCTGCACGCCCGACTGGCCGAAGGCCTGGAACACAAAGCCCGGCACCTGGGCGGACAGCGCGTCCAGCCCGCGCACGCCGGCCGCCTCCAGCGCCGCGCCGTCGAAGACGGAGACGCTGGCGGGCACGGCGTCCAGGCTCTCGGCCTGCTTGTTCACCGTGACCGTGATCTCGGGCAGGGCCGCTTCGGGCGCCTGGCCCTGGGCCGCCACCGTGAAGGGGACCAGGGCCAGCGCGGCCGGCCAGCGAAGGGGGAATGCCATGGTTTTCTCGTCCTCTCCAAAAGGGAATCTCGTTGGAGACCGATGCTATGGAAGATGAGAATCGCTATCATTTGAAAACGTATGCGCGCCGGAGCGTTTCCTATGCGAAGCGCGCATCCATCCCTCTCACATGACCTCCCGCATCCCTTCCTCGCTTGCCTTGCCCCAGCCCTGTGCGCCGGGCTGGACGCGGCATGCCCTGCCCGCCGAGCTGGGCGACTGCCATGCGGAGCGCTTCACGCTGGGCGACGGCATCGTGCTGGCGCGCTCGCACTACTGCCCGCTGCGCGACCTGGTGGAGGACAGCGTGCAGGCCGATGCCTCGGACCAGGGCCGCACCCTGGTCATCACGCTGGGGCTGGCCGGGCAATCGGGCTTTGTGGCGCGCACGGGCGCGGCGCTGCGCTTCGGCGCAGGGCAGACCACGCTGGCAGCCTTTCGCGGCAGCCAGGGCGAGCGCCGCTATGCGGCCGGCCAGACCGTGCGCCAGCTGCGCCTGCTGTTGTCGGGCGCGGCGCTGGACCGCTACCTGGGGGCCGAGCTTTCGCGGCGGCTGACCCAGGTGGACGGCGCGGCCGGCGTGCGGCCCTTGGACCACCGTGCCAGCCTGCCGGCCAGCCTGGCGCTGGCGCGGCGCCTGGCCCAGCCGCCCGGGCACCAGCCCAACGATGCGCTGGACCGCCACATCGCCATGCTGAGCCTGGCCGCGCTGGAGCTGCGGCATCTTGCGCCTGCGTCGCAGCCGGCCAAGGCGGCACCGCGCTGGTCGGCCGACGAACTGGCCCGGCTGGAACAGGCGCGCGAACTGCTGTCCACCCAGATGGACCGCGCGCTGACCCTGGCCTACCTGAGCGCCGCCGTTGGCCTGGGCGAGCACCGGCTCAAGCAGGGCTTTCGCGCCGTCTTCGGCACCACGCCCCAGGCCCTGCTGCTGGAGCTGCGCATGCGCCGCGCCTGGGCGCTGCTGGAGACCGGCTGCCAGGTCGCCCAGGCCGGCTGGCAGGTGGGCTATGCCCATCCGTCGAACTTCAGTGCCGCGTTCACGCGGTTCTACGGGCGCAGCCCGAAGTCCGTTTTTGGCCGCCGCTCCTGATCTGCGTCAAGCCTTTTTGTCCTCGATAGTTCTTTGGAACTAGGCCCGCCTGCGCGCTCCTAGTTCTTCCGCCTTGTCCGAGCGTACGGCTGGCGGATGTGCGGCGCGGCCCTCGCGCGGGACCATGGAAGCCATAGCCCCCACGAGGAAAACAAAATGGCAAACACAGCGCCCACCGCACAGGGCGACCCCCGCAAGAGCACCAGCACAGGCACGCGCCACGACCGCCAGGCCTGGTCGGTCCTGGCCGTCAGCACCCTGGCCTTCACGGTCTGCTTCATGGTCTGGATGATGTTCGGCATCATCGGCATCCCCATCAAGAAGATGCTGGATCTGAACGCCACGCAGTTCGGCCTGCTCACGGCCATGCCCGTGCTCACGGGCTCGCTGGTGCGCGTGCCGCTGGGCATCTGGACCGACCGCTTCGGCGGGCGCATCGTGATGGCGGTGCTGATGGCCGTCACCGTGCCCGCGATCTGGGTGATGGGCTATGCCACCGAGTACTGGCACTTCCTGACCATCGGCCTGTTCGTGGGCCTGGCGGGCGGCTCGTTCTCGGTGGGCACGCCCTATGTGGCGCGCTGGTTTCCCAAGGAGCGCCAGGGCATGGCCATGGGCATCTACGGCGCGGGCAACTCGGGCGCGGCGGTCAACAAGTTCGTGGCGCCGGTGATCCTGGTGGCCCTCGGCTGGGCCGCCGTGCCGCATGCCTATGCGGCCATCATGCTGGGCGCGCTGGTGCTGTTCTGGCTGTTCAGCCACAGCGACCCGGCCCACCTGGTGCCCAGCAACGTGCGCTTCAGCGACCAGTTGAAGGCGCTCAAGGACCCGCGCGTGCTCAAGTACTGCCAGTACTACAGCATCGTCTTCGGCGGCTATGTGGCGCTGAGCCTGTGGATGGTGCAGTACTACGTGGGCGAGTACGGCCTGGACATCCGCGTGGCGGCCCTGCTGGCGGCCTGCTTTTCGCTGCCGGGCGGCGTGCTGCGCGCCATCGGCGGCTGGCTGTCGGACAAGTACGGCGCACACAGCGTGACCTGGTGGGTGCTGTGGGTGTGCTGGATCTGCCTGTTCCTGCTGTCCTATCCGCAGACCGATTTCACGGTGCTCACCACCGAGGGCAGCACCCGCTTTCACCTGGGCCTGAACGTCCATGCCTTCACCGCGCTGATGTTCGTGCTGGGCATTGCCATGGCCTTCGGCAAGGCCAGCGTCTTCAAGTACATCAGCGACGACTACCCCGGAAACATCGGCGCCATCAGCGGCATCGTGGGCCTGGCCGGCGGCATGGGCGGCTTCATCCTGCCCATCCTGTTCGGCGTGCTGCTGGACTGGACGGGCATCCGCTCCAGCGCCTTCATGCTGCTGTACGGCGTGGTCTGGGTGTCGCTGATCTGGATGTATTTCACCGAGGTGCGCCGCACCGACGTGCTCAACAGCCACGGCGGCCACAGCGATGTGCAGCCGGCCGCGCGCTGAACCGCAGGAGCTGCACATGCATGCGAACACCAAGACCGCCGCAAAGGCATCCGCGCGCAGCCGCCCCGGCAGCGTGCTGACCCTCTGGCGCCCCGAGGACAGGCAGTTCTGGGAGCGCGAGGGCGAGGCCATCGCCAGGATCAATCTCTGGATCTCGGTGCCCGCCCTGTTCCTGGCCTTTGCCATCTGGCAGGTCTGGAGCGTGGTGGCCGTGAACCTGCCCGCGCTGGGCTTCACCTACTCCACCAACCAGCTTTTCTGGCTGGCGGCGGCGCCCGCGCTGTCGGGCGCCACGCTGCGCATCTTCTATTCCTTCATGGTGCCGCTGATGGGCGGGCGCCGCTGGACGGCGCTGTCCACGGCCTCGCTGCTGATCCCGGCCATCGGCATCGGCTACGCCGTGCAGGACGCCAGCACCGGCTATCCGACCATGCTGATTCTGGCCCTGCTGTGCGGCCTGGGCGGGGGCAACTTCAGCTCCAGCATGGCCAACATCAGCTTCTTCTTTCCCAAGGAGCGCAAGGGCTCGGCCCTGGGCGTGAACGCGGGCCTGGGCAACCTGGGCGTGTCGGTGGTGCAGTTCCTGAGCCCGCTGGTGATCACGGCCGGCATCTTCGGCGTCTTCGGCGGCGATGCGCAGACCATCACCAAGGCCGGCGAGACCACCCGGGTCTGGGGGCAGAACGCGGCCTTCATCTGGGTGCCGTGGATCGCCATCGCCTCGCTGGCCGCCTGGTTCGGCATGAACGACATCGCCGACGCCAAGGCCAGCTTCGCGGCCCAGGCCGCCATCTTCCGGCGCAAGCACAACTGGGTGATGTGCCTGCTGTACCTGGGCACCTTCGGCTCGTTCATCGGCTTTGCCGCCGGCTTTCCGCTGCTGATCAAGAGCCAGTTCCCGGCGGTCAATCCGCTGGCCTATGCCTGGCTGGGCCCGCTGCTGGGCGCGCTGTCGCGGCCCTTTGGCGGCTGGCTGGCCGACAAGGCGGGCGGCGCGCGCGTGACGTTCTGGAACTTCCTCGTCATGGCCGTGGCCGTGGTGGGCGTGCTGTATTTCCTGCCCAAGGGCAGCGGCGGCTACGCGCTGGGCTTCGGTCCCGCCGAGGGCAGCTTCATGGGCTTCTTCCTGATGTTCCTGGTGCTGTTCCTGACCACGGGCATCGGCAACGGATCGACCTTCAGCATGATCCCGGCGATTTTCCTGGCCCTCAAGCAGCGCGAACTGGGCGCCCATCCCAGCGAGGAAGCCCAGGCCCATGCCCTCAAGGAGGGCAATACCGAAGGCGCGGCCGCCCTGGGCTTTGCGGGCGCGCTGGGAGCCTACGGCGGCTTCTTCATCCCCAAGAGCTACGGCAGCTCCATCGCCGCCACGGGCGGGCCCGAGCTGGCGCTGTGGGTGTTTGCCGCCTTCTATGTGCTGTGCGTGGGCGTGACCTGGTGGTACTACGCGCGCAGGAACGCCGAGATGCCCTGCTGAGCCCTGGGCCGCAGACCGCACCGCAACGAACAACAAGGAGTCCCGCGATGAGCCATTTTCTGGACAAGCTTTCCTACTTCTCCCTGCCCCGGCAGGAATTCTCCAACGGCCATGGCCAGGTGACGGGCGAGGACCGCACCTGGGAAGACGCCTACCGCGACCGCTGGGCGCATGACAAGGTGGTGCGCTCCACGCACGGCGTGAACTGCACGGGCTCGTGCTCGTGGAAGATCTACGTCAAGGGCGGCATCGTGACCTGGGAGACCCAGCAGACCGACTACCCGCGCACGCGCGCCGACCTGCCCAACCACGAGCCGCGCGGCTGCGCGCGCGGCGCCAGCTACAGCTGGTACCTGTACAGCGCCAACCGCGTCAAATACCCCATGGTGCGCGGCCGGCTGCTCAAGCACTGGCGCGCTGCACTGGCCGTGGCCAGGAGCCCGGTCGATGCCTGGGCCGCCATCGTCGAGAACGCGGATGCGCGCAGCGAGTGGCAAAAGCAGCGCGGCCTGGGCGGCTTCGTGCGCAGCAGCTGGGACGAGGTCAACCGCATGATCGCGGCGGCCAACGTCTACACCATCAAGAAGCACGGGCCGGACCGCATCATCGGCTTCTCGCCGATTCCGGCCATGTCCATGATCTCGTATGCCGCAGGCAGCCGCTACCTGAGCCTGATCGGCGGCGTGTGCATGAGCTTCTACGACTGGTACTGCGACCTGCCGCCGGCCAGCCCCCAGACCTGGGGCGAGCAGACCGACGTGCCAGAGAGCGCGGACTGGTACAACTCCAACTTCATCATCGCCTGGGGCTCCAACGTGCCCCAGACGCGCACCCCCGACGCCCACTTCTTCACCGAGGTCCGCTACAAGGGCGCCAAGGTCGTGGCCGTCACGCCCGACTACTCCGAGGTCGCCAAGCTGGCCGACCTGTGGATGCACCCCAAGCAGGGCACGGACGCGGCCGTGGCCATGGCCATGGGCCACGTCATCCTCAAGGAGTTCTACTTCGGCGAGCGCGGCCGCCCGGCCTATTTCGAGGACTATGCGCGCCGCTACACCGACCTGCCGCTGCTGATCCGCCTCAAGCGCCAGCAACTGCCCGACGGCCGCACGGCCCTGGTTCCCGAGCGCTATGTGCGCGCCAGCGACTTCGACGGCCACCTGGGCCAGGACAGCAACCCCGAGTGGAAGACCGTGGCCTACGGCGAGGACGGCGGCGTGGCCCTGCCCAACGGCTCCATCGGCTTTCGCTGGGGCGAGGCCGGCCGTGCCGACGAGGGCCTGTGGAACCTCGAATCCAAGGAGGCGCGCACGGGCAATGACGTGCAGCTCAAGCTCTCGGTGCTGGACGGCCAGGGCGTGGAAAGTGAAGTGGCCGACGTGGCCTTCCCCTACTTCGGCGGCCTGCAGTCGCCGGGCTTCGACGCCAACGAGCAGGGCACGGACGTGCTGCTGCGCCGCGTGCCTGTCTCGCGCATGGTGCTGGACGGCGAGGAGGCCATCGTGGCCACCGTGTTCGACCTGCTGGCGGGCAACTACGGCATCCACCGCGGTCTGGACGGCGAGGGCGCTGATGGCGGCTATGACGCCGATGCGCCCTACACCCCGGCCTGGCAGGAAAAGATCACCGGCGTGCCGCGTGACCAGGTGATCGCCATTGCGCGCCAGTTCGCCGACAACGCCGAGAAGACGCGCGGCAAGTCCATGGTCATCATCGGCGCGGCCATGAACCACTGGTACCACTGCGACATGAACTACCGCGGCATCATCAACATGCTGATGCTGTGCGGCTGCATCGGCCAGAGCGGCGGCGGCTGGGCGCACTACGTGGGCCAGGAAAAGCTGCGCCCGCAGACCGGCTGGACCGCGCTGGCCTTTGCGCTGGACTGGCTGCGCCCGCCGCGCCAGATGAACTCCACCAGCTTCTTCTACGCCCACACCGACCAGTGGCGCTACGAGAAGCTGGGCGTGGAAGAGGTGCTGTCCCCGCTGGCCGACCGCAGCCAGTACGGCGGCGCCATGATCGACTACAACGTGCGCGCCGAGCGCATGGGCTGGCTGCCCAGCGCCCCGCAGCTGCAGGCCAACCCGCTGCAGCTGGTGCGCGACGCCCAGGCCCAGGGCCTGGACGTGAAGGACCACGTGGTGCAGTCCCTGCAGGACGGCTCGCTGTCCATGAGTTGCGAGGACCCCGACCACCCGGCCAACTGGCCGCGCAACATGTTCGTGTGGCGCTCCAACATCCTGGGCAGCTCGGGCAAGGGCCATGAGTACTTCCTCAAGCACCTGCTGGGCACCACCCATGGCGTGCAAGGAAAAGATCTTGGAGAACAAGACCCCCCCGATGCGCTGCGCGCCTCCCCCCAGGGGGCGGCCGGCTTGGGGCGGCCCGGCGCCGGCCATTCGGCCAAGCCGCAGGAAGTGCGCTGGCACGACAAGGCGCCCGAAGGCAAGCTGGACCTGCTGGTCACGCTGGACTTCCGCATGAGCACCACCTGCCTGTACTCGGACATCGTCCTGCCCACGGCCACCTGGTATGAGAAGAACGACCTCAACACCAGCGACATGCACCCCTTCATCCATCCGCTGTCGGCGGCCGTGGACCCGGCCTGGCAGGCCAGGAGCGACTGGGAGATCTACAAGGGCTTCGCCAAGTCCTTCAGCGAGGTCTGCGTGGGCCACCTGGGCGTGGAAAAGGACGTGGTGCTCACGCCGCTGATGCACGACACCCCCGCCGAGCTGGCCCAGCCCGATGGCGTGCGCGACTGGAAGAAGGGCGAGTGCGCCCTGATCCCCGGCAAGACCGCGCCGCAGATTGCCGTGGTCGAGCGCGACTATCCCAACCTCTACAAGCGCTTCACGGCCCTGGGCCCGCTGATGGACAGGCTGGGCAACGGCGGCAAGGGCATCGGCTGGAACACCGAGACCGAGGTGGAGCAGCTGGGCGAGCTCAACGGCCTGGTGCGCGAGGAAGGCGTGAGCCAGGGCCGCCCGCGCATCGTCACCGACATCGACGCCACCGAGGTGGTGATGATGCTGGCGCCCGAGACCAACGGCCACGTGGCCGTCAAGGCGTGGGAGGCGCTGTCGAAGCAGACGGGGCGCGAGCACGCCCACCTGGCCCTGCACCGCGAGGACGAGAAGATCCGCTTTCGCGACATCCAGGCCCAGCCGCGCAAGATCATCAGCTCGCCCACCTGGTCGGGCCTGGAAAGCGAGAAGGTCAGCTACAACGCCTGCTACACCAACGTGCATGAGCTGATCCCATGGCGCACCCTCACCGGCCGCCAGCAGTTCTACCAGGACCATCCGTGGATGCGCGACTTCGGCGAAGGCTTCGTCAGCTACCGCCCGCCCGTGCACATGAAGGCGCTGCAGGAAGTGCAGGGCCAAAAGCCCAACGGCCACCCCGAGATCGCGCTGAACTTCATCACGCCGCACCAGAAGTGGGGCATCCACTCCACCTATGGCGACAACCTGATGATGCTCACGCTGGCGCGTGGCGGCCCCATCGTCTGGCTCAGCGAGGACGACGCCAAGAGCGCCGGCATCGCCGACAACGACTGGGTGGAGCTGTACAACGCCAACGGCGCCATCGCGGCGCGGGCCGTGGTCAGCCAGCGCGTCAAGCCGGGCATGGTGATGATGTACCACGCGCAGGAGAAGACCATCAACACGCCGGGCTCGGAGATCACCGGCACGCGCGGCGGCATCCACAACTCGGTCACGCGCATCGTGCTCAAGCCCACCCACATGATCGGCGGCTACGCGCAGTACAGCTACGGCTTCAACTACTACGGAACCATCGGCACCAACCGTGACGAATTTGTCCTGGTGCGCAAGATGCGCCGCATAGATTGGCTTGACGACGAAGCCGAGGCCGGCGCAGCCGCCCATGCCTGAACAACAAGGAGAAACACGATGAAAATCCGCGCACAGATCGGCATGGTGCTGAACCTGGACAAGTGCATCGGCTGCCACACCTGCTCCGTCACCTGCAAGAACGTCTGGACCAGCCGCCCCGGCGTCGAATACGCCTGGTTCAACAACGTCGAGACCAAGCCCGGCATCGGCTACCCGCGCGAGTGGGAAAACCAGGCCAAGTGGAACGGCGGCTGGATGCGCCGCACGGACGGCTCCATCGCGCCCCGCCAGGGCGGCAAGTGGAGCCTGTTGATGCGCATCTTCGCCAACCCCAACCTGCCCCAGATCGACGACTACTACGAACCCTTCACCTACGACTACGAGCACCTGCAGTCGGCCAGGGAAAGCAAGGCCGCGCCCACGGCGCGCGCGCGCAGCCTGATCTCGGGCCAGCGCATGGAGAAGATCGAATGGGGTCCGAACTGGGAGGAAATCCTGGGCGGCGAATTCAGCAAGCGCAGCCATGACGTGAACTTCGAGCAGATCCAGAAGGACATCTACGGCCAGTTCGAGAACACCTTCATGATGTACCTGCCGCGCCTGTGCGAGCACTGCCTGAACCCGGCCTGCGTGGCGTCCTGCCCCTCGGGCTCGATCTACAAGCGCGAGGAGGACGGCATCGTCCTCATCGACCAGGACAAGTGCCGCGGCTGGCGCATGTGCGTCTCCGGCTGCCCCTACAAGAAGATCTACTACAACTGGCAAAGCGGCAAGGCCGAAAAATGCATCTTCTGCTACCCGCGCATCGAGGCCGGCCAGCCCACCGTCTGCTCCGAAACCTGCGTGGGCCGCATCCGCTACCTGGGCGTGCTGCTGTACGACGCCGACCGCATCGAGGAGGCGGCCAGCGTGGAGCGCGACCGCGACCTCTACCAGGCGCAGCTGGACATCTTCCTGGACCCCAATGACCCCGAGGTCATCCGCCAGGCCCGCATCGACGGCATCCCCGACGCCTGGATCGAGGCCGCCCAGTCCAGCCCCGTCTACAAGATGGCCGTGGACTGGAAGGTGGCCCTGCCGCTGCACCCCGAGTACCGCACCCTGCCCATGGTCTGGTATGTGCCGCCGCTGTCGCCCATCACCTCGGCGGCGAACGCCGGGCATCTCGACAGTGTCGGCCGCAGCCCCATCAATGGCGACCTGCCCGATGTCTCGCAGCTGCGCATCCCCGTGCAGTACCTGGCCAACCTGCTCACCGCCGGCGACACCACGCCCGTGGTGCGCGCGCTGGAGCGCATGCTGGCCATGCGCGCGTACCAGCGCAGCAAGCACGTGGACCAGGAACAGAACCTGTCCGTGCTCCAGTACGCGGGACTGACGGTGCACGAGGTCGAGGACATGTACCAGACCATGGCGATCGCCAACTACGAGGACCGCTTCGTCATCCCCTCGGCCCACCGCGAATACGCCGAAAGCGCGTTCGATTTGCGCGGCGGCTGCGGCTTCTCGTTCGGCAACGGCTGCTCCGACGGCAGCACCGACGCCAGCCTGTTCGGCGGCAAGAAGCCGCGCACCATCCCCATCCGCGCGCAAATGTGAGGACTGCCGCCATGTTCAATCACAACACCTCCTCCCCCGTGCGCCTGACGCTGCGCGCGCTGGCCTGCCTCATCGGCTACCCCGGCGCCGAGCTGCGCGCCCTGCTGCCGGGCCTGATCGACGCCCTGCGCCTGGAGCAATCCGTGGCGCCCGCGCGGCTGCGCGAGTTGCAGCAGCTGGCCGAGCAGCTGCAGGCCATGGACCCCTTCGAGGCCGAGGCCCGCTACGTGGACACCTTCGACCGGGGCCACCAGACCTCGCTGCACCTGTTCGAGCATGTGCACGGCGACTCGGCCGACCGGGGCCCGGCGCTGATCGACCTGCAGCAGACCTACGAGCGCGCGGGCCTGGCCTTCGAGGCCGACGAACTGCCCGACCACCTGGCCGTGGTGCTGGAGTTCGCCTCCACCCAGCCGCCGGCCATCGCCCGTGAATTCCTGGGCGAGATGGCCCACATCCTCAACGCCCTGTTCACGGCGCTGGCGCGGCGCGACAGCCCCTACGCCAGCGTGATCGCGGCCGTGCTGGAGATCACCGGCCACAGGGCCGAGCGCGTGGAAATCCGCCCCGAGCCCGCCATGGACGAGGCCTGGGCCGAACCCGCCGCCTTCGACGGCTGCAGCAGCCAGGGCCAATCGCGCCCCGGCGCCGAGCAGCCCGTGCATTTCGTGCGCCGCACGGCGGCGCCCCAAGCCCAAGGACCCCGCCAAAGGAGCCTGACATGACCCCCTCCTGGATAGACCACCTGCTCTTCGGCCTCTACCCCTACATCTGCCTGGCCGTGTTCTTCATCGGCAGCTGGCTGCGCTTCGACCGCGACCAGTACACCTGGAAGAGCGACTCATCGCAGCTGCTGCGCAGCGGCAGCCTGCGCTGGGGCAGCAACCTGTTCCACATCGGTGTGCTGTTCCTGTTCTTCGGCCACACCGTGGGCATGCTCACGCCGCACTTCGTCTACGAGCCCTTCATGGCCGCAGGCGCCAAGCAGCTGCTGGCCATGGTCAGCGGCGGCATCGCGGGCACGCTGGGCTTCATCGGACTCACCATCTTGCTGCACCGCCGGCTGTCGGACGTGCGCATCCGCGCCAACTCCAGGTTCAGCGACATCGCCATCCTCTGGCTGCTGTGGCTGCAGCTGCTGCTGGGCCTGGCCACCATACCGCTGTCGGCAAAGCACATGGACGGCTCCATGATGATGGCCCTGGCCGAATGGGCGCAGCGCATCGTCACCTTCCGTGGCGGCGCGGCCGAACTGCTGGCCGATGCCGGCTGGGTGTTCAAGGCCCACATGTTCCTGGGCATGAGCATCTTCCTGGTCTTCCCCTTCACGCGCCTGGTCCACGTCTGGAGCGGCTTCGGCACCCTGGTCTACCTGCTGCGCCCCTACCAGCTGGTGCGCTCGCGCCGCCTGGGCCTGCCCGCATCGTCGGCACGCCGTGACGCCAAGCCCGGCCATTGAGGAGATCGACATGGAACATGGATGCAACGGATCGGGCGGCGGCCACTGCGGCTGCGCGTCTTCAACCCCTTCTTCTTCTACTTCTTCTGCCCCGATGGGGGATCTCCCGGCGATTCCCGAAGTGCCCGCCTTCCAGCCCGTGGGCGAGGCCGGGGCCGAGGTGGCCCGCATTAACAACACGCCGCTGCACGCACCCGGACAGCGCCCGCCCGAGCGCGAACTGCGCCAGCGCGCCTGCACCGAGCTGCTGCGCCAGGCGGCCCAGCGCGAAGGCCTGCTGGGCGCCGATGATGCGGCCGGCGACGACGGCGTCATCAGCGAGCGCGCCTCCCAGGCCATAGAGCAGCTGCTGGAGCAATCGCTGCATCTGCCCGAGCCCGGCGAGGACGCCTGCCGCCGCCACTTCGATGCCAACCCCGCGCGCTTCGCCCAGGGCGAGCGCGTGCGCCTGCGCCACGTGCTGTTTGCCGTCACGCCCGGCGTGGACGTGCGCGCCCTCACCCAGCGGGCCGAGGCCCTGCTGATCGAGCTGCGCTGCGCCGACGACGCCGGCCTGCGCTTTGCCGAGGCCGCGCGCCAATGGTCCAACTGCCCCAGCGGCCAGCACGGCGGCGAACTGGGCTGGCTGGGCCGCAGCGACTGCGCACCCGAATTCGCGCGCGATGTCTTTGCCTCCCAGGAAATCGGCGTGCTGCCGCGCCTGGTGCACAGCCGCTTCGGCCTGCACGTGGTCGAGGTCTGCGCGCGCGAGGCGGGCGTTCTGCCCGACTGGCAGCAGGCGCGCCCGGCCGTCGCCCAGGCCCTGCACCAGCAGACCTGGGTGAGCGCGCTCCACCAGTACCTGCAACTGCTGGCCGGCCAGTCCGAAGTGGTGGGCGTGCGCATCGCTGCGGCCGACTCGCCGCTGGTGCAATAGCCGGGGAAGTGCCCATGCCCGACGACGAGCTGCTGCTGCGCCTGCGGCGCTTCCACGAGCACGCCTTCCCGCAGTACCGCGCGCAGTTCCGCACCCTGGTCGACGAGGGCCAGCATCCGACCACGCTGTTCATCGGCTGCTCGGACTCGCGCCTGGTTCCCTACCTGCTCACGGGGGCGCCGCCGGGCGAGCTGTTCCTGGTGCGCAACGTGGGCGCCTTCGTGCCGCCGTACGACGGATCGCACGGCCACCACGGCACGGCGGCGGCCATCGAATTCGCCGTGCTCAACCTGCAGGTCAGCCGCATCGTGGTCTGCGGCCACAGCCACTGCGGGGCCATCAAGGCCCTGTATGGAGAAGTCTCGCCCGAGGCACGCAACCTGCAGCGCTGGCTGGACCTGGGCCGCGAGGCCGTGCTGCCCGTGCAGGCCGGCCCCGAGGCGCTGCGCCGCACCGAGCAGCGCGCCGTCGTGCTGCAGCTCGAACGGCTGATGGCCTATCCCATGGTGCGATCGCGGGTAGAGGCCGGGCAGCTCAGCCTGCACGGGTGGCACTATGTCATCGAAGACGGCGAAGTCCATGTCTTCGATGTCCAGACCGGCCGCTTTGTTGCGGCATCTCAAGCTCCGCACAGCGGCACCGGGCCGTACCCGCCCTACGTGGAGCATGATGGACAAGTGCTTGTCGACTGAGGCCCGAGCAAGTGCCAGGGACGGCGGCAGGCAAGTCAACACGGGAGCCATGCCAATGCATCGCGAAAACCTGGGCCGCGCGCAGGACGCGGCGGATCTGCAGCCCATCAGCCTCGATGTGCTGCGCGAGAAATACCTCAAGAACGGCGAGACCGGCGTGGGCGAGCTCTACGCCCGCGTGGCCCGCGCCCTGGCCTCGGTCGAGCCCGAGGCGCGCCGCGCCGAATGCGAGGCCCTGTTCCTGGCCAACCTGCAGGCCGGCGCCATAGGCGCGGGGCGCATCATGAGCGCGGCCGGCACCGACTTGCAGGCCACGCTGATCAACTGCTTCGTGCAGCCCGTGGGCGACTGCATCCAGGGCGTGGACGACGGCGGCTACCCCGGCATCTACGAAGCCCTGCGCGAAGCCGCCGAAACCATGCGCCGTGGCGGCGGCGTGGGCTACGACTTCTCGCGCATCCGCCCCCGTGGCGCCGAGGTGCGCGCCACCGCCTCGCTGGCCTCGGGCCCGTGCAGCTACATCAACGTCTTCGACCAGTCCTGCGCCACCGTGGAAAGCGCGGGCGCGCGGCGCGGCGCCCAGATGGGCGTACTGCGCATCGACCACCCCGACGTGCTCGAATTCATCACCGCCAAGCGCACGCCGGGCCGCTGGAACAACTTCAACGTCTCGGTCGGCGTCAGCGACGCCTTCATGCAGGCCGTGGCCGAAGACCAGCCCTGGCACCTGGTGCACCGCGCCCGCCCCGGCGCCGCCCTGCTGGAGCAGGGTGCCCACCAGCGCGCCGACGGCCAGTGGGTCTACCAGACCCTGCCCGCCCGCACGCTGTGGGACACCATCATGCGCTCGGCCTACGACTTCGCCGAGCCCGGCATCCTCTTCCTGGACCACATCAACGACGACAACAACCTGCGCTACTGCGAGGAGATCGCGGCGACGAATCCTTGCGTCACGGCAGATACCTGGGTACTCACCGAGTCGGGACCAGCCCAGGTTGCAGACCTCGTCGGAAAGACATTTGGCGCCGTGGTCGACGGCCAGGTTTACGCCACCGAAAGCGCGGGCTTCTTTGCCACCGGCCGCAAGCCGGTGCTGCGGCTGACTACACGCGAGGGCCAGGTGCTGCGCCTGACCGCAGACCATCTGGTGCGGCGTGTCGCTCGCCGCACGCGCTATGCGTTGCAGGCCGAATGGACTCCGGCCGCCCAACTGCAGGCAGGCGACGAGGTACTGCTTCATAACCACCGTGCGTTTCAAGGCTGGGATGGGCAGGGCACCGAGGCCGAAGGCTACCTGCTGGGCCTGCTGATAGGCGATGGAACCCTCAAGGCCGACAAGGCCGTGATCAGCGTATGGGCGCCCGAGCTGCGCCAGGTCGCAGGCAACGCCAGCAGTGCGGTGGCCTATGCCGCCACGGGCGCGGCAGGCATCATGCAGGCCGCTGAGGCTGCAGCAGCCAGCTTGCGCCACCGTGCGGATTTCCGTGGATTCCAGCGGCCAGTGGCGGGACGTGGCGAGGCGCGCATGGCCAGTGCCGCATTGCGCGATCTGGCGCTTGGCATGGGGATGGAGCCAGGGTGCAAGTGCATCACCAAGTCCATGGAAGCGGCCTCTTCTGCATTTTCCGCAGGGCTGCTGCGCGGCCTGTTTGATGCCGATGGATCGGTCCAGGGCACACAGGACAAGGGCGTGAGCCTGCGCCTGTCCCAGAGCGATTCTGAGTTGCTGCGTACCGTGCAGCGCATGCTGCTGCGCCAGGGCATGGCGTCGACGATTTATGAGAACCGTCGGCCAGCCCAACTGCGCGCCATGCCCGACGGCAAAGGCGGCCAGCGCGACTATGCAACCCAGGCACAGCATGAACTGGTCATCAGCGGCGACAATCTTGGCATCTTTGCCGACCGCATAGGCCTTGCGGATACCGACAAGGCCGAACGGCTGGAGCAGGCCCTGGCCCAGTACCGGCGCACCCCGAACCGTGAGCGCTTCACTGCCACCGTCCAGGCGTTGGAGAGCGACGGCGAGGAAATGGTCTATGACGTCACGGTGGCAGACTGCCACGCCTTCGACGCCAATGGCCTGTATGTGCACAACTGCGGCGAACAGCCGCTTCCCTCCTACGGATGCTGCGACCTCGGCCCCGTCATCCTCACGCGCTTCGTGCGCCATCCGTTCGGCTTCGCGGGCGAGCCTGTGTTCGACTTCGAGGCCTTCGAGCGCGCCGTGGGCGTGCAGGTGCGTGCGCTGGACAACGTGCTGGAGCTGACCTGGTGGCCGCTGCCGCAGCAGCGCGAGGAAAGCGAGGCCAAGCGGCGCATCGGCGTGGGCTTCACCGGCATGGGCAATGCGCTGGCCATGCTGCGCCTGCGCTACGACGCGCCCGAGGGCCGTGCCATGGCCGCGCGCATTGCCGAGCGCATGCGCGATGCGGCCTATGGCGCCTCGGTGGAGCTGGCGCGCGAGAAGGGGGCCTTCCCCAAGTTCGACGCCGATGGCTACCTGGCCGAAGGCACATTCGCCAGCCGCCTGCCCGATGCGCTGCGCCAGCGCATACGCACGCACGGCATACGCAACAGCCACCTGCTGTCCATCGCGCCCACGGGCACGGTCAGCCTGGCCTTTGCCGACAACGCCTCCAACGGCATAGAGCCGCCGTTCTCCTGGACCTACAAGCGCAAGAAACGCACGGCCGATGGCGGCAGCGCCGAGTACGCGGTCGAGGACCATGCCTGGCGCCTGTACCGCTCGCTGGGCGGCGACGTGCAGCAGCTGCCCGACTACTTCGTCAGCGCGCTGCAGATGCCTGCGGCCGGCCACATCGCCATGATGCAGGCCGTGCAGCCCTTCGTGGACACGGCGATCTCCAAGACCGTCAACGTGGCCGCCGACTATCCCTACGAGGACTTCAAGGACCTGTACCGCCAGGCCTGGAAGGCCGGCCTCAAGGGCCTGGCCACCTACCGGCCCAACACCATCCTGGGCGCCGTGCTCGAAACCCATGCGCCCGAATCTGCTGAAAAGCCGGCCTCCCCCGCGCCGGCAGGGGCCGGGGCTTCCGCACCCGACCCGCTGCGCACCGTGATAGAAAGCCGCCCGCAGGGCGCGCTGGACGCCGTGGCCGAGAAGATCGAGTACTGGACCCAGCAAGGCCCCAAGCGCCTGTACCTGGTCGTCTCCTTCCTGCCCGTGGTGCTGCCCGATGGCCGCACGGTGGACCGCGCCATCGAATTCTTCATGCCCGTGGGCCAGAGCGGCGAATCCCAGCAGTGGGTGACCTCCAGCATGCGCCTGCTGTCACTGGCCGCGCGCGGCGGCTTCCTGGAGCGCGCCCTCAGCGACATGCGCAAGGTGGCCTGGGACCGGGGCCCCGTGCGCCTGGGCACCCACCAGCGCGACGACGGCACACGCGTGCCCATGTGGCACGACTCCGAGGTGGCCGCCATCGCCTATGCGGTGCAGAACATCCTGGCCCGGCGCGGCAGCGGCGCGCCGCCCGCCCCATCGCCGCTGCCCGAGCCCGAGGCCCTGGCCACCGACCCCATGGTCATGGCCGGCCGCAAATGCGAGGAATGCGGCGCCCATGCCGTGATCCGCAAGGACGGCTGCGAGTACTGCACGGCCTGCGGCCATCTGGGGAGTTGCGGGTGAAGGGCAGTTCGCTGTGGTTTTCAAAAAATGGCGTTCAGTAGTTTTGCTGTGTTCAGCAATTGCTGAATGCAGCCATTTCATTGAAATTCGGTTGAAATTTTCACCAAAAGTGCTATTTTCAGCGAATGTTGAAAACTGCTGATCCAGTGAATATCGAGCAACGCGCCGTGGATGCGCTGCGAGCAGCCTTGGGAGAAGCGCCCGGGCTCACGGTGCTCGATATCGAGGCCGGCAACGATATCCAGGACGTGTCGGTGGACCTGGTCTGCCATGTCGATTTCGGGGGGCGACGCCACGTTCTTGTGGGCGAAGTGAAGTCAAGCGGGCAGCCCCGGTATGTGCCGAAGGCGTTGCTGCAGCTCAAGACGTACGTTGGCAGACAGCAGGGCTCGGACTTGGTCACGCCTGTTTTCATTGCGCCCTATCTCTCCGAAGACGCCCGCGCGCTGTGCACGGAAAACGGGGTCGGCTACCTTGACTTCGAGGGAAACGCGCGCATCGTGTTTCCCGGCTTCTTCATGTCGCGCAGTGTGGCAGGCAAGCCGCCAGCGGAGCGGCGACAGTTGCGCTCGCTGTTCAAGCCCAAGTCCGCTTCGGTGCTTCGTACCATGCTGCGAGATCCATCGAAGAGTTGGCGGGTAGCGGATTTGGCCGAGGCATCGCTTGTCAGCGTCGGACATGTCAGCAATGTGCGCAATAGCCTGCTGGACAGGGGATGGGCTGAAGTGTCCGAAGAGGGGGTCTTCCTCTCCAATCCCGACGGGCTGCTTGATGCATGGCGCGACGACTATGCGCCCCCTGGCGCGGACCGCCGAGCTTTCTACACGACCCTGCATGGGGCCTTGTTCGAGGACGCGGTTCGGAAGTTGGGACCGACATTGGCGGATGACGGGCTCGCCATTCTTTCCTCGTTCTCGGCGGCCAACTGGCTGGCGCCCTATGCACGCGCCGGGACGCATTACTTCTATGCCGACGAAGAAGGGGCAGACCGACTGCGCCAGTTCCTGAGTCTTTCGCCAGCAGGCCGGGGTGAGAACGTGGTGGTCACCGTCCTTGACGACCTTGCCCTGTTCAATGACTCGGTCGAAGCAGCAGGCGGTATTCATTGCACGAGTCCAGTCCAGACCTATCTGGATCTGTACGTGTCGGGTGAGCGTGGCCGCGAAGCGGCTGAGCATCTGCGTCGGGAAAGGCTGCAATGGCAGGGATGACCGCTGGCGAGCCTCAATCCGCAAATGACTACGACGACCGTACGACGGCGGCCGTCAAATCCGTCCTGATCGAGATCGGCCAAATCCTGGGCAGCTACAAAGGCAGGTATGCCGTCGTGGGTGGTGCGGTGCCTTGGCTGCTCCTGAATCAGAATGACATGCGCCATGTGGGGACGCTGGACGTCGATCTGAGCCTGGACGCCGCAGCATTGGGGGGCGGCGAGTATGCCCACCTCATAGAGTCACTGAAAAGTCATGGTTACGAGCAGCGCGAGAGCCTGCGGCGCTTTCAACTCGTGCGGCAGATCGATGCCCGCGATGGAGGCCCGCTGATCGACGTCATCGTGGACTTTCTGAGGCCGCGAGACGCTGTGACCGCGAAGAACGATCCACCGCTGGTGGACAACTTTGCTGTGCAGCGGGCCAGCGGCGCCGAGTTGGCGCTGAGATTCTGCGAGTTCATTCCGATCTCTGGAGCGATGCCCAACGGCGGGACGAACCGGGTCGAGGTGGCCGTCTGCTCCATCCCGGCACTGCTGGCAATGAAAGGTCATGCAATCCATGGCCGCTACAAGCACAAGGACGCCTACGACATCTACTACTGCGTCCGTAACTACCCTGGCGGCATTGACGCGCTGGCTGCAGCCTGCCGGCCATTGCTTGATCACCCGGAGGGCCTCGCCGGATACCGATTCATTGCCGGGAAGTTTGATTCTCCCGATGGATTCGGACCCACCTGCGTCCGGCGGTTCGTTGAGGAAAGCAGGACGCTGGGGGAACGCTCTGCGGACCAGTGGCAGCTTGACGCCTTTGGACAGGTGCATGCATGGTTGCGCGCGCTAGGTCTATGAGCAAGACGCCCGCAGCCGCCATTCATTCAGTGCCCGCTTGCGACTTATGGTGAGCAATGGAAGCCAAGAGTTTTTCATCCAAGGACTTGCATATGCAGCTGATGAGTCAACGCCCGCAGGGCGATGCCGTGCCCGGCTGGCGCGCGCCCGGCACGGGCTTCGACCAGCCCTTCGAGATGCTCGAAGCCTGCCATGAGCGCGTGCTGCGCATGCTGGCGCTGCTGGACCGGCTGCGCGTGCATCTCCAGACCAAAGGTTGCGACGACAGCGCACGCCAGGCGGCGCGCGACATCCTGCGCTACTTCGACCAGGCGGCGCCGCTGCACCATGAGGATGAGGAGCTGCATGTCTTCCCGCCGCTGCTGGAGCAGGGCGATGCGCAGACCGTGGCCCTGGTGCAGCGCCTGCAGCGCGAGCACGGCCTGATGAGCGCCGACTGGGCGCTGGCGCGCCAGCCGCTGCTGGATATGGCCGAGGGGCGGTCCCAGGGCTTTGGCGCGGCTGACGAGGCGGTGTTCGAACGCTTCGCGGCCTGCTATGCCAGCCATGTCGAGAATGAAGAGCAGCTGGCCTACCCCCAGGCGCGCGGCCTGCTGCCAGAGGCAACGCAGGCGGCCATGGGCCGTGAGATGGCCGTGCGGCGCGGCGCGGACCTGTCACGGAGATAGCGCCGCCGGCAGCGCGCGGGAGCCGGCGCGGCGATACTCGCAGGCTTTGGACCTGCCCCCGCCTCGCCTGCCATGCCCGAGCGCCGCCCCATTTTCCTGCTTCGCATCGCACTGACCCTGCTGGGCGCCTTTGCCGCCGCCCAGCTGTGCCTGTGGCTGCGCACGCCGCTGCCCTGGATGCTGGGGCCGCTGATCGCCACCTCGCTGGCCTCCATCCTGGGCGCGCCCACGGCCAGTGCGGGCCGGCTGCGCAACGGCGGGCAGTGGATCATCGGCGCCTCGCTGGGCCTGTATTTCACGCCGGCCGTGGTGCAGTTGATCGCGGGGCTGTGGTGGGCGATTGCCGTGGCCATCGTCTGGGCGCTGCTGCTGGGCTGGGGCTTCGGCGCCTGGCTGTACCGCGTACATGCGCCGCGCATGCCGCAGATACCGACTGGCGAGATGCGCGCCACCACCTACTTCGCGGGCGCCATTGGCGCGGCCTCTGAAATGACGCTGCTGGCCGAGCGCGAGAACGCGCGCACCGACCTGGTGGCGGCCAGCCACAGCCTGCGCCTGGTCATCGTCACCGTGAGCATTCCGTTTGCGCTGCAGTGGAGCGGCCTGCACGGGCTGGAGGGGCTGACGCCGCCCAGCATCCGCATCGTCGAATGGCCGGGGCTGGCGCTGCTGGCCGTGCTCACGGGCCTGGGCGCCTGGGCCATGGACCGGCTCAAGCGGGCCAACCCCTGGTTCCTGGGCGCGCTGCTGGTGTCCATGCTGCTGACCATGTGCGGCCAGGAACTGTCAGCCGTGCCCCAGGCCCTGGTCAATGCGGCGCAGCTGGTGATCGGCATCAGCCTGGGCGTGCGCTTCAAGCGCGAATTCCTGCACACCGCGCCGCGCTGGCTGGGCTCCGTGGCCGTGGGCACCGTGGGGCTCATGGCGATCTGCGCGGGCTTTGCCTGGCTGCTGCACCTGGCCGTGGACCTGCCCTGGGTCACGCTGCTGCTGGGCACCTCGCCGGGCGGCATCACCGAGATGGCCATCACCGCCAAGGTGCTGCAGCTGGGCGTGCCCGTGGTCACGGCCTTCCAGGTCTGCCGGCTGATCGCCGTGCTGCTGCTGGTGGCGCCGCTGTTCCGCTGGGTGGAGGCGCGCGGGCCGGCCGCGTCGCGCACGGCCTAGGGCCCACCTCACCACAGCCCACTGTCGCTGGTAGACACCGCAATCGCACCACCGGCCAGCGCCTGCTGGACCTGCTCCTGGCTGCAGACGAAGCCCGAGGCCACTAGCGGCGGCAAGATGCGGCGCTCGGCCTCGGTGATGTGGGCCAGCATGGGGGCGGGCATGATCTGCACGAGGTTGGGGTCGCTCTGCTCCACGGCCTTGATGCTGCGCGGCCAGGTGGATCGGTCGGTGACGAAGACCTTTTGCATGGTCAGCAGCCCGGCCTTGTTGGCGCGCTGGATGGTGGCCACGCGCGTGGACAGCAGGCTGCTGGCGCCCAGGTCCACAAGGTAGTCCACGCCGCCCTTGTCGGGCGAGATGCCGTCGCAGCTGTCGATGTTGACGATGGCGATCTTGCCCGCCCCGGTGATGGTGGAGATCACCGAGCGCAGGCGGCGCAGTTCGATGTTGGCGACGATGGCGACTTCGGCCTGGCTGGCCAGCAGCGCGTCCATCTGCTCGGCCCCGTACAGGGTAGCGATGACGGGGCGGCGCGCCAGCCGCGCGCCCAGGGAGTTGTCCGGGCGGCCCATGTCAGAGGTCCAGCCCCAGCTTGCCGGGGTTGAGCAGGTTCTTGGGGTCCAGCATGCGCTTGGTGGCCTCCAGCAGGGCAAAGGCCGGGCCCAGCGATTGCCGCATGTAGGGCGCGCGCAGCAGGCCCACGCCGTGGTGGTGGCTGAGCGTGGCGCCGTGGCGCAGCAGCACGGCGTTGGCCGCGTCCCAGGCCGCGCGGTACCACTGGGCGCGCTGGTCCACGGCCACCTCGCCGCGCAGCGAAAAGTACAGGCAGGCGCCATCCACATAGGCATGCGACTGGTGGGCCGAGCCGGCCAGGGTGCCGGGGATGGCCTGCAGGGCGGCGACCACTTCCTCGTAGATGGCCGGCAGGTCTTTCCAGGGGCCGCACATCTCCAGCGTGTCGGCGACGAAGCCCGGGCTTTTCTTGAAGCCCTCGGCGCTCTTGCCGGTCAGGTAGCGCGTGTCCAGCCAGCGCTCCAGGGTGGCGGCGCCGTCCAGCCGTTCACCCAAGGGTGCACACACACGTTCGCAGATGGCCATGACGGCATCGACGATCTCGGGCGCGCCTTCGTCGGCGATCAGCAGCACGTTGAGGTCGCTGCGGCCGAATTGCACGCCGCTTTCCAGCGCGTCATACAGCCGCAGCGCGGCGGGGTTGGCGCCTTGCTGCAGGATCTGGCGGCAGGCCTCCAGGCCCTGGGCAAAGCTGGCGAAGCCATAGGCGATGGCGCGGCCGTGGTCGGGCAGGCGGTGCAGCTTGAAGCGGATGCGCACGATCACGCCCAGCGTGCCTTCCGAGCCGATGAACAGCTGCTGCAGGTCCGGCCCGATGGCCGCGCGCGCGTAGCCGCCCACGGTGACGAGGCGGCCATCGGCCAGCACCACGTCCATGCCGTGGACCATGTCCTCGATCTTTCCGTAGCGCGTGGACAGCTGGCCCGCGCCCCGGCAGGCCACCCAGCCGCCCACGGTGCTGATGCCGAAGGACGAGGGCCAGTGGCCCATGGTCATGCCGTGGCGGCGCTGGATGGTTTCCTCGAACACGTCGCCGAACATGCCGGCTTCGACCTCGACGATCTGGCTTTGCTCGTCCATGGCGATGAAGCGGTTGAGTTCGCACAGGTCCAGCACGATGCCGCCGCGCAGGGGCAGGGCCGCGCCCGTGACGTTGCTGCGCCCGGCCGAGACGGTGACGGGAATGGCGTGCGCGTCGGCAATGCGCATCACGGCCTGCACCTGCTCCACGGTGGATGCATGGGCGATGACGGCCTGCGGCGTGGCCGGGTGGCCCGAGGTCTCGGCCACCATGGTGCGCGCCCACCAGTCGCGCGTGCCGGCAATGATGTCGGCGCGCTCGGTCTGCACGCGGTCGCAGGCGGCGCGTAGCGCGGCGAGCGCGGCCTCGGGCACGGCCACGGGTTCGTGCTGCAGGCCGCAGGCAGGACCTTCGGAGGCAGGGCGGTCGGCTGCGGGTGCGGCCTGCGCCGCCCAGCCCGGTGTCGTGGGGGCGCCCACCACGTAGTTGCGGCGGTTGTAGCCGCGGGCGATTGCGTCTTTGCTCAGCATTGGATGTCTCCCATCAAAATCTGTTTTTCGCGCTCCACGGCGCGGCGGTAGTCGTGGACCTGTTGCGCTACCTGCGCGGGTGTCAGTCCCAGTTCATCGGCCAGGATGTCGCCCACGCGCTGCGCGGCGTGGGCCGAGGCATCGCGCGCCATGAGGCGGGCGCGCAGGCGGCGCGAGAGCACGTCGTCCACGCTGGCCGCCATTTCGTGGCGCACGGCGTAGAGGACCTCGGCCTCGGTATGGGGCAGGCCCTGCACGATGGGCCGGGCCAGTTCGGGGCGTGCGGCCAGCAGGTCGCTGACGAAGCGCGCCTCCGTGCCGTAGCGCTCGCCCAGGTGGGCCGAGAGGCCGCCCGTGGCCGTGATGGCCTGGGCGTCGTAGCCGGCCGCGCCCAGCACAAAGGCCGAGGTGGTGGTGCAGCGCGTGCGCCGGCCCAGCAGTTTCTCCACGGCGTCCACGGTCTGCTCGGCCATGTGGCGCGAGGTGGTGAGCTTGCCGCCGACGATGGTGACCAGGCCGTCGGCTGCCACATGGATTTCGTGGTTGCGCTTCATCTCCACGGTCTTGCCGCCGGGCGGGCCGACCAGGGGGCGGCAGCCGGCGATGGAGCCGACCACGTCCTCGGGCGACAGGTCCACCTTGAGTGCGGAGCGCGCGCCTTCCAGCAGGAAGTCCAGCTCGGTGCGCGTGCAGTGCACATCGTCCAGGCCGCCCGCGTAGTCCTCGTCGGTGGTGCCCAGGTAGGAGACATCGCCCCAGCGCGTGATGGTGGCGCGCCGGCTGCGGCCCGGCACGGGGATGGTGACGGTGCAGTCGTTGCGTATGCGCAGCCAGGGAATGGCCACGTGCACGCCCTTGGCGGGGCGCACGTGCAGCTGCGCTTGCTGGTCGGGCCTGCGGCCATCCCAGTCGCGCAGCCAGACGCCCGTGGCCATGACCACGCTGCGTGCGCGCACCGTGATCTCGCGGCCATCGGCCTGGACGATGGCGCCGTCCACGCCGCCGTGGGCGTTGCGCGTGATGGCGGTGGCCCGGGCATGGTTGAGCACGGCCGCGCCATGGAAGGCCGCCGTGCGCGCCACGGCCAGCGTGAGCCGCGCATCGTCCACGCGCGCATCGAAGTACATGTAGCCGCCCAGGAGCTGCTCTTCGCGGAAGGTCGGGCAGTGCGACAGCACCTCGGCCTTGCCGAGCTTGCGGTGCAGGATGCCTTCGCGCCAGCCGCCGGCCAGGTCGTAGGTCCACAGCAGGCTGCCGAAGGCCTTGGCCAGGCGGGCGTCGAAGACGCCGTCGCGCTCCATCACGGGAAACAGGAAGGGCAGGCGCTGCACCAGGTGCCGCGCATTGCGGCGCAGGCGCTGGCGCTCCAGCAGCGAGTGCCGCACCAGTCCCAGGTTGCCCTGCTCGATGTAGCGCAGGCCGCCGTGCACCATCTTGGAGGACTTGGACGAGGTGCCCGAGGCGAAGTCGTCCTTCTCCACCAGCGCCACGCGCAGGCCGCGCAGGCTGGCGTCCAGCGCCGCATAGGCGCCGGTGATGCCGCCGCCGATGACCAGCAGGTCGAAGGCCTCGTCACCCAGCCGCGCGAGCTGGTCCGCGCGCTGTAGCTGCAGCGGCGCGGTCTGGGTCAGTGCGGCGCTGTCCCTGCGCTCCTTGCCAAAGGGCCATTGCATCATGCGCAGCCCTCCAGGGCGGCGCTGCGCCCGGGGGCCCGGGCGCGGGCCAGTTCGTCGCCCACGCGGGCGCGCCAGATGCGGCGGCGCTCGCCGCGCTCGTCGGCGGCCATGCGCGGGGTGAAGACCGCTTCGGTGCGCAGCGTGGCGCAGGCCTGCTCCAGCCCGTCCCACAGCAGGCCTGCGCTGCCGGCCATGAAGGCGATGCCGCGCAGGCTGGCCTTGTCGGTATCGGCCAGGCGTCGCACGGGCAGGCCGCCCAGGTCAGCCTGGATCTGCAGCAGCGCATCGCTGCCCGACAGGCCGCCGCCCACCAGCAGCTCGCCCACCTCGGTGTTTGCGGCCGCCTCGTCGGCCTGCACGCAGGAGGCCACGGAATGCGCAATGCCTTCGAGGATGGAGCGCGCCAGCTGCGGCCGCGAGGTGGCCATGGACACGCCCGAGATCGAGGCCCGCGCGCCCGGCTCCATGGCCGGCAGGCGCAGGCCCGTGAGCGCGGGGATGAAGACCAGGTCGGCCGGCGTCTCGGCCTCGCGGGCCAGGGCGCTGATCTGCTGCGGGTTGTCGAACCACTGCAGCTTCTCGCAGATCCAGTTGAGCGCCGAGCCCGTGGTGGGCACATAGGTCTCGATGGCATAGCGCGAGACACCGCCCATGCGCCGCGCGGTCATGGTCAGCGAGCTTTCATGGGCCGCGTCATGCGCGGGCAGCTTTGTTCCCGTGAGCACATCGACGAAGCTGCCCGTTCCATGCACGCACAGCGCCTGGCCCCGCTCCAGGCAGCCCAGGCCCACGGCGGCCGCATGCTGGTCGCCCGCGCAGGCCAGGATGGGCACGGCCAGGCCCAGCAGCTCGGTGCGCGTGCGGCCGAAGTCCTGCACGTCCTCGCACAGGCGGGGCAGCAGTTCGGCGGGAAACTCCAGCGCGTCCAGCCAGTCCTGCAGATAACGGTGATCGCCCAGCGCATAGGCGTTGCCCGAGGTCACATTGGTGGGCGTGGTGACCACGGCGCGCGCATCCGACAGATGCCACAGCAGCCAGGAGTCGATGGTACCGAAGGCCAGGCGGCGCTGCTGCCAGGCCTGGGCCACGGCCGGGCATTCGCGCAGCTTGTGCGCGGCCCACAGGTAGGGCGAACGCACGCCCACGGGCCGGCCCGCGTGACGGATCAGCCGCGCATCCCAGTCGCCGGCCAGCACGGCCAGTTCGTCGCGGTGGCGCGAGTCCTGCCAGACCATGATGGGCGCCAGCGAACGGCCCGTGGCCGTGTCCCAGAGCACGGCCGAGCAGCGCTGGTTGGCAATGGCCAGGGCCACGATCTGCTGGCCGCTGCCCTGGGCGCGGGCGATGGCGCGGCGGCACACGTCCAGCGTGCGCTCCAGCAGCAGGTCGGCGTCCTGCTCGACCACGCCGGGGCGCGGGCAGTGGATTTCCAGCGGCAGATAGTCCTGGGCGGACACCTGCCCGTCGCGCCCCACGACGGCGGCGCGCGTGCCCGAGGTGCCTTCGTCGATGCAAAGGATCACGGCTTCATGGTGCATGGGGTGTTCTCTTTCAGGCGGTGGTTTGAGCGATCTTGGCGGGCGGGGCGGCGTCGTCCGCGAACTGGGGCGCGCCGGGCTCGTCGTCGGGGTTCACCGTGGTGCGCGTGGGGTCCCAGCGGATGGAAAAGCAGACGATGCTGGCCAGCAGCGGCACCACGGACAGGATGAGGAAGGTGTTCTCCAGCCCGTACTGCTGGCGGAACAGCGGGAACACCAGCAGCCCCAGCGCCGCGCCCATGGCGCCCAGCGCGCCGATCACGCCGTTGGCGCCCGCGCGCAGCTCGCTGCGGAACGACAGCGTGGACAGGCTCTTGCCGTTGGCGCCGGGCCCGCCCGAATGAAAGAGGATGAACAGCGAGGGCACGGCCACGGCCAGCCAGATCGGCATGCGGCCGTTGAACAGGCCCAGCACCAGCAGCATCAGGAACACCAGCGCAAAGCCGAAGGCCGAGGCCCGCCGCAGGCCCAGCCTGCGCCCGATGACGGGCGACAGGAAGCCGCCGACGATGCCGAACACGTTGAACACCAGCGCGCCCAGCGTGGCCTCGCGGAAGTCCTTGCCGAACAGCGAGGCGCTGATCAGCGGCAGGTACCAGCCCACCGCGAAGTACTGGATGGACTGGCCTATCTGCACCGTGGCCGCCAGCAGCGTGCGCGGCAGGTAGATGCCGCGAAAGATCAGCAGCACATTGGCCAGCCCGCGCCGCGCCGGGTTGAGCACGGGAAGGCGTTCGGCGGGCGGCGCGGCCTCGAAGCGCTGGCCGTGTGCGCCGTAGATGCGCGTCATGGCGCGGGCGGCGTCATCCAGCCGCTCCTTGCGTGCCAGCCAGGTCGGGCTTTCCACCAGCAGCGCGGCCTGCATGCCCAGGATGAACAGGCCGAACACCGCCGTGGCGGCCACCGAATAGCGCCACAGCGAATCGCCCACATCCCAGGAATGGAACCACAGCGCCAGCACCAGGTTGCTGCACACGGCCATGTACCACATGCCCTGCCAGACATTGAGCCGGCTCTTGAGGCGGGCGGGCGTGAATTCGGCCAGCACCGCCATGGCGATGGCGAAGTCGATGCCATAGGCCGCGCCCACGAAGAAGCGGCCGAAGAGGATGGTGGCGTAGTCGGGCGCCATGCTGACCAGCAGCGCGCCGGCCACGGCCAGCACCTTGGCGATGACCAGCGGGCGCATGCGGCCCCAGCGGTCGGCCATCCAGCCGCCGATGGGATTGAAGGCGATGGACACCCAGGAGGCCAGCGACGTCATCCAGGCCACTTCGGCCGGCGTGAGCTGCTGGTCGCGCGTCATGGGGCCCAGGCCCACGCTGAGTGCGGAGTTGGAGAATGCGTCGAGGAAAAGTCCGCCGAGGGCCAGCCACCAGATGGTGCCGGCGCGGCCTGAAATGCCCTGGCGTGCGTCGATGTAGGCGATGACATCCTGAACGCCGCGAACCCTGTGGATGCTGGTCTGCATGCTGGCCTCCTGTGTTTCTGCAAGAGGCCGGCAAACCACACAGGCGTGACAAGACCATCTCACAGATGGTCTTCAAATCTTGAACCTGTGCCCGGGATTCTAGGAAATAGCAGGGGTTGCGCAGTATCGGTAGAAGCACCAGGGCGAAGGCGCCGGGCTATCCGGCGCGCTAATAGCAGGCAGCAGGCAGGGCCGGCAAGCATTGGTTTTTCCTGTGGCGCGAACGCTGCGCGTGTTTCACTCTGTTTCTCGAGCGATAGAAAAAGGCAATAGGATTTTTCGATTAATTGTCTAAACAGATGAAATAGAGGGAGGGAACCCATGATGTCAATCAGACGATGGGCAAGGCTGTTGCTGTGTGCCAGCATGCTTTTGCTGGGCAGTCAGGCAATGGCGCAGAAGATGTTGATGCTGACCACGGACGCGGGCGGGGTGAACTCTTCCGTCGAGGAGTCCGAGTTCACCAATATGAGAACGGAATTCTCCAACGTGGTGGGCGCAGCCAACGTGACACGGGTGTCCACTCTGTTCACAGCCAATGGCATCAGCGCAGCCACCTTCAACCCGCCCGGCGGGCCCTACGACATGGTGGTGGTCGCCAGCCACTATCGGGCCATCCATCCCACGAACTGGGCAGTCCTGTCACAGGCCGTGGCCAATCGCTGGGCCAACAGCGTGCTGCTCTTCGTCGATGGCTATGACGACACGCTGACCAACGACGTGCAGATGCTGGAGCTGCTCAATGCCAATACCGGGCGGAATTTCACATTGGGCACGAAGGTGGGAGTCTTTCAGAGCTATCCGCTGAATGCCAACTCTGCCTATTCGGGCTCGTTCACCAGTCTCGACCCGGTCTACGGTGGATTTTTCGACTACATCAACAACGTCCCCGGAGAAAACGTGCTGTACCTGGCGAACGGCACACCCGTTGCCGGCTTCCCGCCTGCGGGCTCCACCGCCCTGGTCAATGGCGTCTACGCCTTGCTGGTGCCCGTCGCCCAGTCCAACAATGGCCAGGGCGCCTGCGTCTTTGCCACCGTGGATGTGTCCAGCTTCCGAGATACGGACATGACCCCCACCCGCAACGGCGGCAAGATCGCGCAGGCCTTTGTGCGCGCCGTGACTGATCCGGGTGGTGCCTGCGGCCTGCCCACGGTGACCAAGCGCTTTGACAAGACCGATGTGCTGCTGGGCGGCGCCGGCAACACGGCGCAGCTGACCATCGAATTTCAGAATGACACGCTGCAGGACGTGGCCCATGCCAAGGTCACCGATGCCCTGCCCAGCCCCCTGCTGATCGGCAGCGGTCCCGTCACCCATACCTGCACGGGCGGCACGCTGACCGCGACTGAGGGCTCCAGCACGGTCAATCTGGATGACTTCGGTATTCCCCACACCACGGGCTGCTCCATCACCGTGCCCGTGGTCTGGCCCAATGACGCGGCAGGCCGCTCAGCCTGCGCGGACCCTGTGGCACGCACCGTGACCAACATCATCCGGCCCGGCGTGGACTTCACACCCGCAAGTTCGGGCAACAACGCCACGGCCACGCTGACCTGCCAGCCCGGCACGCTGGCCGTGGGCAAGACGGTGGCCTGGGCCGCAGGCAGTCAGGCCACGGATCTGACGGGCAGCAGCTTCCCCGTCAGCGTTTCCTGCACGGGAACGGACGGCGTTGTGGTGCCGAGCATTGCCACCAGCGTGACGCTGAGCACGCCCACGGCGGGCGCCGTCTCTGTCACGCCCGTCATCTCCAGCGGCAGCTGCACGGTGACCGAAACCTCCCGCCCAGCGGCACCGGCCAATCACCAGTGGGTGGAGGTCAGCCCGCCCAGCGGCACCGTGGCCTTGCTGGCGCCACCTGGCAGTCCTGCCGTGGCCTTGACCAACACGCTGGCGCGCAGCGCCGCATCGATTGCGCTCACCAAGACCGTGGCGGGCGGCCCTGCAGCGGGCGTAACCGGCAACTTCGACTTCACTGCGAGCTGCGGCGTGGACGGCAACTACACCGGCGCCGTGGCGCTGAGCAATGCCTCGTCGGGAACGGGCGGCATCGCCGGTGTTCCGCAAGGCGCGAGCTGCGTGGTCACCGAGAACACGCCTTTGCCTACCGCGCCGGTCAACTACAGCTGGGGCGTCATGCCCGCTGCCGTGCCGGTGACGGTGGTGGCTTCCGGCAATGCGGCCGCTTTCACCAATACCCTGGTGCGCAGCACCGCTGCCATCAGCCTGACCAAGAACGTCACGGGCGCGCCTGCAGGCGGCGTGAGCGGCAGCTTTGCCTTCACGGCCAGCTGTGGCGCGAGTGGCAGTTTCACGGGGACCGTGGTGCTGGCCAATGCGACCACGGGCACAGGCACCATCACCAACGTGCCCCAAGGCGTGAGTTGCTCGGTCAGCGAAAGCACCACGCTACCCTCGGCACCCGCAGGCCTGGCGTGGGGCAGGATGCCGGCGGCCGTCACGCTGACGGTGGCGGCCACGGGCAACGCAGCGGCTTTCACCAACGAGCTGACGGCGGCGGCTGGCAATGTGGCAGCCATCCCCACGTTGAGCCAGTGGGCGCTGATGATGCTGGCCCTGATGCTGGCCGGGATGGCGGCACTTTCGATCAGGGCTGCGTCCAGGGATTGACGGTGGAATGGGGCTGGGTCCGCCCAGCCCAAAGCCCAATGAAAAAGCCGGAAATGCTCATCGCATTCCCGGCTTTCTTATGGGTTGGAGGGAGGTGAAAAGCGCGGCGTCAGTGGACCACGACAGGCTGCTGGGCCAGGCCGGCGTAGCGCTCCAGGGCGTCCTCGACCTCTTCCTCGGTGGGGGCGTCCTGCTGCCAGGCGATGATCTGCTTCTGGAACATCTCGGCCCAGGATCCATCCAGATAGACCTCCTTGCCCGAGCGCTTGTCCACGATTTCGAAGCCGTGGCGTGGCAGTTGGCGGGCGGCATCGACCGCAGCTTCGCCGGCCGCTGCATCCGGATCCATGTCGGGACGCAGATGGAGCACCACAAAAGATTCGGAGTCGTAAAGCATTTGCATGGTGTTCCCTTTCTGGCCCGTTGCCGGGCGTCGCACAGCCTACATGGCTGCGAAGCGCCGGATTTCAAGGACCGTGGGGGTCCCGATCTATCGCAGGCACTTGCATGCAGTATTCCACGGATTGGCATGCGCTGCGGCGTGTGCCGCAGGCCGCGCTGTGGTAGGCGGGCGGTGGCGTTGGCTGCAAGTGCAGGACTACCGGGAAATCACCGGTGTCCCACCGGTGTCCCGTGTGTCATGGCGCCTGGCGGCCCTTGAGCTGCAGGTCGGCGAAGTCGCCGTTGTCCTGCGCCAGCCGGATGCGCACGGGCAGGTATTGCATGGATGGCGCCAGCCACAGCGAGGCCTGCTGGTCATCGCCGGCCGCCGCGATCTTGTCCAGCCGCAGCGCCTGCGTGCTGCCCGAGGGCAGGTCCAGCGTCTCGGTCTCGCCCACGCGGAAGGTCCAGCGGTCGGCGCGCCGTGCGCTGACGGTGATGAAGCTGATCTGCGTGCCCGCCGGGTAGCGCTGCGGCGCCGCCGCCAGCAGGGCCGACAGTTGCAGGAACACGCTGAGCCGGTCCTGCGCACCGGGCGCGATGGCGGCATCGGGCGCACCCGTGCTGAAGTGCGCCAGGTTCCGGTCGAACGCCAGCTGCGCCGATTGCTCCTTGCGTGCCTTGTCGTTGAAGCGGCTGGGCTCCAGGCCCCTGTCGGTGATGCGGCCCTCGCTGGTCTGCGAGCGCGAGCCCAGCAGGAACAGGCTGACTTCCTGGCTGGCCTGGTACTGGCCGTTGGCATGGCGCCAGACCAGCTCGGCATTGGCCGAATAGTTGAAGCGCTTGGCCTGGCCGGTGACGGCGAACGACAGCCGCGCGGGATCGGGCAGTTGCACGGGAACGGGGGCGTCGGAGGCCAGCGGCGTGCCGTCGGGCGAGGTGATGGCCATGCCCTGGGCCGGGCCGGCCGAGGGCGTGGGCGGTGTTTCGGGTTCGGGCTTGGGAGCGGGCGGCGCCGGCGGTGTGGCCGGGGTTGCTCCGCTGCCGGCATCGGCGGTTTCAGAGGCTTCCGATGCGGCAGGCTCCGGCGCTGCGGCCATCGGCAAGGGTTCGACGGTTTCGCGGGTGGGCGTGTCCAGCGGCTCGGGCGTGGGCGCGGCGGGTGCCGGGCGCTGGACCTTGGGGCGAGGCTGCTGCGGCTTGGGCGCAGGCGCCTTCGGTGCGGGTGCGGGCGCTGCAGGCGGGGGGGCGGGTGGCTCGGGCAGGGACAGCGCCCGCGTCTGCATGGCTGCCACCTCGGTGTGCGGCGCCGATACCTGGCTCCACAGCGGCAGGCCCAGCAGGGCCAGGGCGTGCACGCCCAGCACCACGGCGGTGAGGGCGGGCAGGGCGCGCTGGCGCAGGCTCATGTCAATTATCCATAGTGCTGCGCGCCACCCACAGCCCATGAAACCGGCGCGGCCCAATGCCAGGGACAGCGAGCAAGGGCCTACGCCGGCCGCGCCGCCCCGCAGCGAGGCTGTCGTCCCCCTTCCAGGGGGAAGGCGCGAAGCGACTCAGGGGGTGTAGCTTCATCTCAGGCATTCCAGCCCAGGTCCTGGGACAGCTGCACGCAGGCTTCGCGCAGGGGCGCATCGATGGCGCCGCCGTATTCGGGGTCGAAGGTGGCAATCGAGCCCAGCGTGGTCAGGCCCAGCACGATATGGCCCGAGGAGTCGAAGACCGGCGTGCAAAAGGCCACGATGCCGGGCAGCACGGTATCGACCACGCGGGCGGTGCCGCGCTCGCGCACCTCGGCCAGCATGGCGTCTATGGCCTCGGGGGTGAGCGGCAGGTCCTTGCGCTGGATGCGGCGGGCCTTGTCCACTTCTGGCTCCAGCAGCGGGGCCGTGACCTCGCGCGGCAGCCAGGCCGCGAAGCAGCGCCCGGTGGCCGAGGCCAGCATGGGCATGACGTCGCCCAGGCGCAGATTGGCGGTGACCGACTGCGCGCTTTCCTCCCAGTGCACGATGGTCGGCCCGTGGTTGCCCCAGACGGCGATGGCCGCCGTGTGGTGGATGCGTTCCATGAGCGCGGGCATGCGTTCGCGCGCCAGTCGCACGGGGTCCAGCCGCGCCAGCGATGCCAAGCCCAGCTTGAGCGAGGCCGGGCCCAGGTCGTAGCGGGAGGTGCGCGCGTCCTGGCTAACCAGGCCGATGCGCTGGAAGCTCACGAGGTAGCGGTGCGCCTTGGCGGCGCTCATGCCGGCGTCGGACGCCAGGTCCTTGAGCATCTGCGGGCCCCGGGCGCGCGTCAGCGCCTCCAGCAATGCAAAGCCCACCTCGACCGATTGAATCCCTGCGCGTTCCTTGTCCATTGCAATAGAATTTGGTTTTGTTTAGTTAAATCAATTTAACTTATCGTAATTCGTGGCTGCGTCGCCATGGGTATCCAGGCCGCTGCCCGGATGCCGTGGCGCGCGGCGGCGGCACGGGGGAGCAGCATGAAACTTGCCACATACAAGGACGGATCGCGGGACGGGCAACTGGTCGTGGTGTCACGCGACCTGAGCCAGGCCCATTATGCGACCGGCATAGCGAGCCGCATGCAGCAGGTGCTCGACGACTGGAGCTACATGGCGCCCCAGCTGCAGGACCTTTACCACCTGCTCAACAGCGGCAAGGCGGTCCATGCCTTTGCCTTCGATCCGCGCCAGTGCATGGCGCCGCTGCCGCGCGCCTACCAGTGGGCCGACGGCTCGGCCTACATCAACCATGTGGAGCTGGTGCGCCAGGCGCGCGGCGCCGAGGTGCCCGCCAATTTCTACACCGACCCGCTGATGTACCAGGGCGGCAGCGACGATTTCCTGGGCCCCTGCGACGACGTGGTGGTGCCCAGCGAGTCCATGGGCATCGACTTCGAGGCCGAGATCGCCGTCATCACCGCCGACGTGCCCATGGGCGCCACGCCCGAGCGTGCGCTGGGCGGCGTGCGCCTGGTCATGCTGGCCAACGACGTGAGCCTGCGCAACCTGATCCCCAATGAGCTGTCCAAGGGCTTCGGCTTCTTCCAGTCCAAGCCCGCCACCTCCTTCAGCCCGGTGGCCGTGACGCTGGACGAGCTGGGCGACGCCTGGAAGGGCGGCCGCCTGCACCTGACGCTGCAGTCCACCTGGAACGGCCGCAAGGTCGGCATGTGCGATGCGGGCGAGGACATGAGCTTTCACTTCGGCCAGCTCATCGCCCATATCTGCAAGACGCGCAATGTGCGCGCCGGCTCCATCGTGGGCAGCGGCACCGTGAGCAACAAGGGCGTGGAAAGCGGCAAGGGCAAGAACCGCCGCATGGAGTGGCCCAAGGGCTACAGCTGCATCGCAGAGAAGCGCTGCATAGAGACCATCCAGGACGGCGCGCCCAAGACCGAGTTCATGCGCTTCGGCGACACCATCCGCATCGAGATGAAGGGCAAGGACGGCCAGAGCATCTTCGGCGCCATCGACCAGAACATCGTCGAGCCTGCCGAATGAGCCGCGTCTGCGCACCCTGGTGGCGCCTGGCGGGCAGGTCGCTGCGCGCCGGCCTGGCCGCGCTGGCGCTGTCGCCGCTGGCCGCGGCATTCGCGGCGCCCCCGGCCGCGGACCCTGTCACCTGCCCGCCCGAGGCGCGCATGCCCGGCCCGGACGAGATCCGCGCCATGCAGCGCAAGGCGCAGGACCGCGGGCTGCTGTGGCGCATCGAGCACCAGGGCCGCACCAGCTGGCTGTACGGAACCATGCACGCGGCCAAGCTTGACTGGAGCGTGCCCGGCCCCACGGTGGCGGACGCGCTGCGCGCCTCCGACAGCCTGGCGCTGGAGCTGAACATCCTCGATCCCGAGGTCATGAAGGTCTTGTTCGCAGGCATGCAGGCGCGGCCCGATGCGCCGCCGCTGCGCGGCGATCTCCAGCGCCGGCTTGAGGAGCAAAGGCGCCTGGCCTGCGCCGGCCCCGAACTGGCCCTGCTGCGCCCCGACGCCCAGGTGATCTCCCTGTTGTCGCTGGCCGGCCGCAGCGAGGGGCTGGACGCGTCCTATGGCATCGATTTCTCGCTGGCCGGCGTGGCGCTGGCCCTGGGCAAGCCCGTGCTGTCGCTGGAGACGCCCGAGCTGCAACTGCGCGAACTGGTCTCGGACGACCCCGCGCGCGTGGCCGAGACGGTGGCGTCCGGCCTGCGCCAGCTGGAAAGCGGCATCGCCTCCCAGAAGCTGGGCCTGATCGCAGGCGTCTGGGCCGATGGCCGCATCCACCTGCTGGAGAGCCTGCCCGACTGGTGCGACTGCATGGCCAATGCCGCCGAGCGTGCCGACTACGACCGCATGGTCTATGGCCGCAACCCCGGCCTGGCGCGCGAAGTGGCGCGGCAGATCCGTTCCGGCCGCAGCGTGTTCGCCGCCGTGGGCGCCCTGCACATGGTGGGCACGCGCGGCCTGCCGGCGCTGCTGGCGGCCCAGGGCTTCAAGGTGCAGCGCGTGGAGTTCCCCGCAGCCAGCCCGCCCTGAAACACACGGCCGCCGCCTCCATGAACAAGAGCAACAGGGCGCGGCCAGGACCCATCCACACCCATCCCACAGGAGACAACAATGGACCGTAGACAATTCCTGGCCGCCGTGGCGGCCTCATCCGCCGGCATGGCCGCGCCTTTTGCACAGGCGCAGGACTGGCCCGCCAGCAACATCCGCTGGGTCGTGCCCTATCCGCCCGGCGGCGGCACCGACGTGCTGGCGCGCACCGTGGCCGAGGCCATGCGCCAGACGCTGAACCAGACCATCGTGGTGGACAACCGCCCCGGCGCCTCCACCAACATCGGCGCCCAGATCGTGGCCACGGCCAAGCCCGACGGCTACACCATCATGTCGGCCGACAACGCCGTGCTGGCCTACAACGAGCACCTGTTCAGCAAGCTGTCCTTCAATCCTGAAAAGGACTTCACCTACATCGGCGGCATCAGCCGCTTCCCGATGGCGCTGGTGGTGAACCCGAACTTCGAGGCCAAGACCTTCAAGGAATTCCTGGCCTACGTGAAGGCGCATCCGGGCCAGGTCAACTACGCCTCTCCAGGCAACGGCTCGCCCCACCACCTGGCCATGGAGATGTTCAAGAACCGCACGGGCACCTTCCTGACGCACATCCCCTATCGCGGCGCGGCGCCCGCGCTGGCCGACGTGATGGGCGGCCAGGTGCCCTGCATGTTCCTGGACCTGGCCTCGGGCCTGCCCGTGATCCAGTCGGGCAAGGTGCGCGCCCTGGCCATTGGCACGGGCAAGCGCGTGCCCAGCCTGCCCGAGCTGCCCACGCTGGCCGAGGTCGGCGTGCCCGATACCGAGGTCTATGCCTTCCAGGGCATCCTGGGCCCGGCCAAGATGCCCCCCGCCGTGGTGCAGCGCCTGAACGCCGAGCTCAACAAGGCCCTGGCCAACCCCGCCGTGGTCAAGCGCATGCAGGACTTCGGCATGGAGGCGCTGCCCGGCACGCCCGAGCAGTTCCTGGCCATGTCGCGCGCGGAATCCAAGCGCTGGGGGGCCATCATCAAGAGCGCGGGCGTCAAATTGGACTGACCCCCTGAGCGGCTGCGCCGCTTCCCGTTGCACGTCGCCCGTTGCACGGCGCCCGTTGCACGTCGCCCCTTCTCGCTTCGCGGAGGGGGCGTACGGGCAGCCGGCGACACCCTCGGTGCGGGGCGGCGCGGCCGGCGTAGGCCCTTCCTCGGTGTCTCTGGGTTGGGCCGTGGCGGTTTTGGGGGCGGCGCCCGGCTTTGATCTGATGCGCTGGTGCTGCTTTTTTTTTGGGCGTTCCTGATCGCCAATCCAGCGATCAATCCAGCCATCAATCCAGCGCCTTCTGCCTGCGCATGGTGGTGAAAAGAACAGCCAGGCTGGCGGCGGCGCCGGCCACGCCCAGGGCGGCGAAGAGGGGGATGCCCCACAGGCGCGGGCCCATGGTCAGCAGGCCGGGGGCCAGGCCCAGGATGAAGGCGCCGGAGACCACGGCCAGGGCCAGGCGGGTGGCGGCGCGTTCCAGGGCCTGGGAGAGGCGGTCGATGTGGCGTATGTCCAGGTCGGCCTGCAGCCGGCCCGAGCGCAGTCTTTGCATCACCAGCCGCAGGGTGTGCGGCGCGTCGTCGGCCAGGTCCATCCATTGCGCCATGGCGGCGCGGCGCTGGCGCGCCAGGCTGCGCAGGGAGTAGCGCTGCAGCAGCTGGGCCTTGACCAGGGGCGTGGCCGTCTGCACCACGTCGAATTGCGGGTCCAGCTGCAGCAGCACCTGGTCGGCCGTGATCAGGGCCTTGAGCAGCAGCGCCATGTCGGCGGGCAGGGCCACGCCGGTTTCGCGGGCCAGGGCCATGAAGTCCTGCAGGGCGCGGGACATGACCAGGCGGCCGTTGCTGGCGCCGGGGCCATGGCGGGTCACGAAGCGGTCCACGGCAGCCTCGATGCGCGCGGCCGAGGGCGGGGCGCGGCCGGGCATTTCGCTTTCGGCGGCCCAGTCCAGCAGCACGCCCGAGAGGCTGCGGCCCTGGCCCTCGACCAGGGCGCGCATCAGGCCCAGCACCTGGCGGCGGCGCTGGGGCGACAGCCGCCCGACCATGCCGAAGTCGATGAAGCCCACGCGGTTGCCGGGCAGGGCCAGCAGGTTGCCGGGGTGCGGGTCGGCGTGGAACAGGCCGTCGCGCAGCACCATCTGCAAAAACGCGCAGGCGCCACGGCGCGCCAGCAGCGGGCCGTCCAGCGCGGGGTCCGCGCCCACGGCCGAGGCCGGCACGCCCGGCACGAAGTCCTGCACCAGCAGGCGCGGCCCGCTCAATGCCCAGTGGATGGCCGGCACGACAATCTCGGGCTGGGCCGCGAAGTGCCGCGCCACGGCGTCGCCGTTGTGGGCTTCGACGGTGAAATCCAGTTCCTCGCGCAGCGCCTGTCCCAACTGGCGCGTGACCTCGCGCGGGCGGTAGCGTGCCAGCTGCGGCCATTGTTCCTGGGCCAGCAGCGCCAGGTGCTTGAGCAGGCGCAGGTCGGCCTCGATCTGGGGGCGCAGGCCGGGGCGCTGGACCTTGACCACGACTTCGATGTCGGCAGCGCGGGCCGCAGGGGGGCTGTCGCTGCCGCTGCCGTCTTCCTGGTCCTCCCGGTCTTCAGCCGCAGGCAGCCGCGCACGGTAAACCTGGGCCATGGAGGCCGAGGCCAGCGGCACGGGATCGAAATGCGTGAACACCTGCTCCACGGGCAGGCCCAGCGACTGCTCGATCAATGGCTGGGCCGTCTCCCAGGGCAGCGGGGCGGCGTGGCTGTGCAGTTGCTGCAGGGCGGCCGTCCATTCGGGCGCGAGCAGGTCCGAGCGCGTGGCCATGATCTGGCCCAGCTTGACGAAGCTGGGGCCCAGGTGTTCGAGGGCCATGCGCAGGCGCTCGGGGCGGCTGGCATCCAGCGGATGCTCGGGATGGGGCTGGCTGCCGCGCGGCGCGAAGCGGGCCAGGCCCAGCGTGTCGACCAGGTCGGCCAGCCCGAAGCGCAGCAGCACGCCGACGATTTCCTGCAGCCGGGCACGGTCGCGCACGGCGACCACGGCGGTTTGCAGCATGGGCATCTCCTGTCGGTGGTGGCAATGCGGTCCATTGTGCCGATGCGCCAGACGCCATTGCGCAGGAATCGCCCGTCTCCGGGGCGGGGCTCAGGCCAGCCGCTGCACCTGTACCGCGCAGTCGTAGAAGCTGGGCGCGCGGCCCAGGTCGGTCAGGCGCTGGTGGGTGAGCTCGTTGACATTGGTGCCGTTGTCGCCGTGCTTGCGCCACCAGATGCCCAGGCCGTTGACCACGCCACGGCGCGCGCGGCCGTTGAGGGTGGCGTGGCATTCGTAGCTGCCCCGGTCGTTGAAGACGCGCACCCGGTCGCCCTCGGCCACGCCGCGCGTGGCGGCGTCGTCGGGGTGCAGCTCCACCAGCGGGCGGCCTTCCATGGTGCGCAGGCTCTTGACGTTGACGAAGCTGCTGTTGAGAAAGTTGCGTGCCGGCGGCGAGATCATGGCCAGCGGGTAGCGCGCATCCGTTTCGGCGGTTTCGTAGTTGGGCAGGTAGTCGGGCAGCGGGTCCATGCCGCGCCGCGCCAGCTCGGCGCTGGTGAATTCGCAGCGGCCCGAGGGCGTGGCGAAGCCGCCCTCGGCAAAGGGGGCCTCGGGCAGGGCCAGGGTGGCAAAGCCCTTGTCCAGCAGCTCGTCGAAGTCCACGCCGCGGCCCTCGAACGCCTCGCGGCACAGTTGCTCGTCTCCCGTCTGGAAATGGGCAGCGGCAAAGGCGTCGTCATGCCGCGCCATGTGCGCGGCCAGGTCGCGGAAGATCTGGCCGTTGCTGCGCGCCTGGCCCAGCGGCGCGATGGCGGGGCGGTTGAGCAGCACGTCGGTATGGCCGTAGCTGCCGTGGATGTCCCAGTGCTCGATCTGCGTGGTGGCCGGCAGCACGTAGTCGGCCAGGTCGGCCGTGTCGGTCATGAAATGCTCCAGCACCACGGTGAACAGGTCCTCGCGCGCAAAGCCTGCCACGACCTTGGCCGACTCGGGCGCCACGGCCACGGGATTGCTGTTGTAGACCACGATGGCGTCCACGCGCGGGCCGAAGCCATTGCCGCCTTCGTGCAGCAAGGCGTCGCCGATGGTGCTCATGTTGATGGTGCGCGGGCGGCGCTCGCCCAGCAGGTGCGGCATCTGCAGTCGGGCGCGCTGCGCGGGCAGGGCGCCGGAGGCGGACAGCAGCAGGCCGCCGGCACGGTGGCGCCAGGCGCCCACCAGGGCCGGCAGGCAGGCGATGGCGCGCACGGCATTGCCGCCGCCGCGCGCGCGCTGCACGCCGTAGTTCAGCCGGATGGCGGCGGGCGTGGTGGTGCCGTAGTCGCGCGCCAGCTGGCGGATCTGCTCCACGGGCAGGCCGCAGACCTGGGCCGCGCGCTCGGGCGGCCACTGCAGGGCGCGGGCCTTGAGTTCCTCCCAGCCCAGCGTGTGGCGCGCGATGTAGTCATGGTCCAGCCAGCCGTGCGTGATCAGCTCGTGCATCAGGGCCAGTGCCAGGGCGGCATCGGTGCCGGGCAGCAGCTGCAGGTGCTCGTGGCATTTGTCGGCGGTCTCGGTCTTGCGCGGGTCTATGCACACCAGGCGTGCGCCGTTGCGCTTGGCCTCCAGCGCATAGCGCCAGAAATGCAGGCTGCTGCCGATGCTGTTGCTGCCCCAGATGAGGATGAGCCGGCTTTCGGTGAAATGCTCCACGCGCATGCCCAGCTTGCCGCCATAGGTCAGGTTCAGGGCCTCGCCCCCGGCGCTGGAGCAGATGGTGCGGTCCAGCAGCGAGGCGCCGAGCTGGTGGAAGAAGCGCCGGTCCATGCTCTCGCCCTGCACCAGGCCCATGGTGCCTGCGTAGCTGTAGGGCAGGATGGTTTCGGGATCGCGCGCCGCCAGCGCGTGCAGCCGGGCGGCGATGTCGGCCAGCGCCTGGTCCCAGCCCACGGGCTCGAACTGCCCGGAGCCCTTGGGGCCCACGCGGCGCAGCGGGGTGAGCACGCGCTCGGGGTGGTAGCTGCGCTCGGTGTATTTGCTGACCTTGGCGCAGAGCACGCCGCCCGTGTGCGGATGGTCGGGGTTGCCCTGGACTCTTTTGGCGATGCCGTCTTCGACCGTGGTCACCAGCGAGCAGGTATCGGGGCAGTCATGGGGGCAGGCGCCCAGCACCTGTGAGGTGGCCTGGAGTGGGGGCGTGGCGGAGGACATGGTGGCAGCGGTCTCGGACAGGGTGGGGACTTTGCGAAAGAACCGTGAAAGCCGGAAAAACAGGAAAAGGCCGTCACGGGCAAGGGGCGGTGCCGGTCTTGCATGCCGCAATCGCCGCTTGTCTTTATTATGCGGACCCTTGCAGCCGGCTGCACGCAGCAACGGCGCCGATTCCAGTGACAAAAACAGGCAAGTTCATGCTCCGACCCAAGACGGCGTTCAGCCGCAGACAGTTCATCGCAGCCAGCACGGCGGCTGCCGCCACCTGGACCGGCGCAGTGCGCGCCCAGGACGCGGGAGGCACCATCGTGCTGGGCCAGTCCTGCCCGATGACGGGCCCCGCGGCACAGATCGGCCAGCCCTTCCATGAAGGCGCCAAGCTGTACTTCGAACAGCTCAACGCGCAGGGGGGCATTGCCCGGCGCAACATCGAACTGCGCGTGATGGACGACGGCTACGAGCCCGAGCGCTGCGCGGCCAATACCCAGCGCTTCCTGTCCGACGACGTGTTCGCGCTGTTCGGCTACGTGGGCACGTCCACCAGCATGGCCGCGCTGCCGCTGCTGCAAAAGGCGCGCGTGCCCCTGTTCGCGCCGCTGACGGGCGCCGACGCGCTGCGCCAGCCCCAGCTGGCCCAACTGGTCTTCAACGTGCGCGCCTCCTATGCCGACGAGACGGCGCTGATGGTGCGGCACCTCACGGGCCTGGGCCTGAAGAAGGTGGCCGTGCTGCACCAGAACGATGCCTATGGCGAATCGGGCCTGGCCGGCGTCAAGGCGGCGCTGGCCGCCAAGGGGCTGGAGCCCGTGGGCGCGGCCACGGTGGAGCGCAACTCGAACAATGTGGCGGCGGCCGTCAAGACGCTGGTGCCGCTGGGCGCCGATGTGATCGTGCAGATCGTCACCTACTCGGCCAGCGCGGCCTTTGTGCGCGCGGCGCGCCAGGCGGGCTTTGGCGGGCAGTTCTACAACGTCTCCTTCGTCGGCTCGCAGGCACTGGCGCAGACGCTGGGCAAAGATGCCGAAGGGGTGGTCGTCACCCAGGTCGTGCCCTCGCCCTTCCAGACCTCGCGCCAGATCACGCGCGATTTCCTGGCGGCCATCCAGAAGGGCGGCGGCAAGCTGACGCCCAACTACTCCAGCATGGAAGGCTATCTGGCGGCACGCGTGTTCGCCGATGCGCTGCGCCAGGCCTCGGCCTCGGGCAAGCCCACGCGCGACGGCCTGGTGGCCGCGCTCGACGCCATGCACGGCCAGCAGGTGGCCGGCTTCCCGCTGGCCTTCAAGCCGCAATCGGCCAAGCCGCGCTTCGTGGAGTTGTCCATGCTGACCGGCGACGGCAAGGTCCGGGTGTAGGCTTGCAGCATTGGAGAAGGGCCGGGCCCCTTTCCCGGCTTTCCCTTCGGGTTGGCTCTGCGCGCAGGCGCTCGCGGCGTTGCAGCGCTTGCCAAGGCTTCAGCCTTGGCGGCGCACTGCGCCTTGCGATCACCAGCGCGCAGAGCCAACGCGGGTACTTAAAAGTGCATAACACGCTCTAGAAGGAGAACCCCATGGCCTTGCTGCAGGAGCTGCTGGACAGCGCACCCGAGATCACCGCGCTGCGCCGCGACATACATGCCCATCCCGAACTGTGTTTCGAGGAACTGCGCACCGCCGACCTGGTGGCCCGGCAGCTCGAAGGCTGGGGCATTGCCGTGCACCGCGGCCTGGGCCGCACGGGCGTGGTGGGCACCATCCACGGCCGTGACGGCGGCGCCAGCGGCCGCGCCGTCGGCCTGCGCGCCGACATGGACGCCCTGCCCATGCAGGAGTTCAACACCTTCGAGCACACCAGCCGCCACGCCGGAAAAATGCATGCCTGCGGGCATGACGGCCACGTGGCCATGCTGCTGGCCGCCGCGCAGTACCTGGCCGCGCACCGCGACAGCTTCGAGGGCACGGTGCACCTGATCTTCCAGCCGGCCGAAGAGGGCGGCGGCGGGGCGCGCGAGATGGTCGAGGACGGCCTGTTCACCCAGTTCCCCATGCAGGCCGTGTTCGGCATGCACAACTGGCCGGGCATGAAGGCCGGCACCATGGCCGTGGGCCCGGGCCCGGCCATGGCGTCCAGCAACGAGTTCCGCATCGTCGTGCGCGGCAAGGGCGGCCACGCGGCCATGCCGCACATGGTGATTGACCCGCTGCCCGTGGCGGCCCAGCTCATCCTGGGCCTGCAGACCATCGTCAGCCGCAACGTCAAGCCCATCGAGGCGGGCGTGGTCTCGGTCACCATGGTCCATGCGGGCGAGGCCACGAACGTGGTGCCCGACAGCGTGGAGCTGCAGGGCACGGTGCGCACCTTCACGCTGGAGGTGCTGGACCTGATCGAGCGGCGCATGAAGACCCTGGCCGAGAGCATCTGCGCGGCGCATGACACGCGCTGCGAGTTCGAGTTCGTGCGCAACTACCCGCCCACCATCAACTCCGCGCCCGAGGCCGAGTTCGCGCGCCGCGTCATGGCCGAGGTCGTGGGCGAGGCCAACGTGCTGCCCCAGGAGCCGTCCATGGGCGCCGAGGACTTCGCCTTCATGCTGCTGGAAAAGCCCGGCGCCTACTGCTTCATCGCCAATGGCGACGGCGACCACCGCGCCATCGGCCACGGCGGCGGTCCCTGCACGCTGCACAACCCCAGCTACGACTTCAACGACCAGCTGATTCCGCAGGGCGCCACGTTCTGGGTGAAGCTGGCCCAGCGCTGGCTGAGCGAGCCCACGCGCTGAGGCCCTTGCGGGGTCCGGCCGACACCGGCATGTCACACACCGCACCTAGCATGCGGTCCCTGTGACCTCCATCGAATCCTCCACGGCCGCCGCGCAGGGCGTGGCCGTCCAAGCCCGGCAGCTCAAGCGCATCCACGGCGAGCGCGCCGTGCTCCAGGACATCAGCCTGCAGATCGTGCCCGGCGAGGTGCTGGCCCTGCTGGGTCCTTCGGGCTGCGGCAAGACCACCCTGCTCAAGATCCTGGCCGGGCTGGAGCAGCCCAGCCGCGGCGAAGTCTGGATGGGCGGGCAGTGCGCGGCCAGCGCCTCGCAGTCCCTGCCGCCCGAGCGGCGCGAGCTGGGCCTGGTGCTCCAGGACCATGCGCTCAGGCCCCGTATGAGCCTGCAGGCCAACGTGGCCTTCGCGCTGGAAATGCGCGGCCTGCCTCGCGCGCAGATCCACGAGCGGGTGCAGCAGACCCTGGGCCTGGTCGGGCTGCAGGGCATGGGCGAGCGCCTTCCCGGCAGCCTGTCGGGCGGCCAGCAGCAGCGTGCGGCGCTGGCCTGCGCCGTGGTGGAGCGCCCGCGCCTGGTGCTGCTGGACGAACCCCTGTCCGGCCTCGACGGCAACCTGCGCGAGCGCCTGTGCGAGGAAATTCCCCGGCTGCTGCGCAGCCTGGGTTGTACGGCCGTCTATGCGACGCAAGACCGCCAGCAGGCCTTCGCCGTCGCCGACCGCGTGGTCGTGATGGAGCACGGCCGCATCCTGCAACCGGGCAGCGCCCGGGGCCAGGCGCCGGCCCCCGTGCCTTGCGAGGCAGACCTATGGCCCATGGCCGGGCACCTGTGCAGCGCAGCATAGGAGGGGCATGGCCGGTCTCGGTTCGGATGACGGTGAAAAAAGCACGGTCGTTCTAAATTCCTGCTTTTTTGGCTACACTGTGCCGCTACACGAACCGCCCACCAGGAGACCCGCCATGTCCGATCTGAACGCCGCCTTCGAGGCCGCCGTCAAGAACTCCACCTCGATCAGCGAGCGCCCCGACAACGCCACGCTGCTCAAGCTCTACGCGCTGTACAAGCAGGCCACCGAAGGCGACAACGAGGCCAAGAAGCCCAGCTTCACCGACATGGTCGGCCGCGCCAAGTGGGACGCCTGGGAAAAGCTCAAGGACACCTCGGCCGACGATGCCAAGCAGCAGTACATCGACCTGATCGAATCGCTGCGCTGATCAACACCACCACCGATCGCAGACACAGGCAAGGCCCCGGACTCCGGGGCCTTGTCGTTTCCGGCCAGGCCACACCACACTATGTCAAAGAGTGGAGCGCTGGAAACTGGCGCGGCCCACCCCAGGGACACCGAGGAAGGGCAGCCCCGCACCGAGGGTGTCGTCCCCCTCAGGGGGAAGCGGCGCAGCCGCTCAGGGGGATCAATATTTGTTGGAAAAGTTCGCGCTGATGCGCTGGCGCAGGTACTCCGCGCCCGTGATGGGCGGGTACTTCTTTTGCGGGCCCTCGATCACCGCGTCCTCGTTGGCCTGGCAGAAGAAGGCCAGGCTGTAGCGCGCGCCCTGGTATTCATGGGGCAGGGGATTGCGCACGCGGTGGAAGTTGCTGGGCAGCTGGTCGTCGCTCCAGCGCGTGAGCATGTCGCCGATGTTGCAGGTGATCACGCCCTCCACGGGGTCCACGGGCGTCCATTGCTGGCCCTCCATCTCCTTGCCCGGCAGCACCTGCAGGCCGCCCTGGCCCGCGCGCTGGAACAGCAGGGTCAGGCAGTCGAAGTCGGTGTGGGCGCCTGCGCGCCACAGGCCCAGCTCATCCTTGAGCGCGGGATCGACCGCGAAGTAATGCAGCATGCGCAGCGTGCTCTGGTAGGCGGGCACCGAAGGGTCGTGGGCGCGCGTGAAGAAGTCCGCATCGAAGCCCAGCTTGTGCGCAAAGCACGACAGCAGCTGCATGCCCACCTGCCAGCACTGGCGCTCAAAGTCCAGCGTGGCCTGCTGAAAGCCCGGCAGCTCCTGCTGCGTGGGCCACAGGCCGGCCATGCGCGGGCGCGTCACCTGGTAGGACTCCTTCTGGTCGGGCGTGCGCGTGGAAGGCCGGATCTGCGCCTTGTGCTCCCAGCCCGCATTGCGCGACAGCGGCCACTGCGCCTTCACCTCGCGCGGCAGCGCGAACAACTGCTCGGCACGCCCGAAGGCCGCATCGATATCGGGCTGGGGAATGCCGTGGCCCGACACCTGGAAGAAGCCGATCTCCACCGAGGCCTGCCAGATCGCATCGGCGATCTCGGCCTTGCGGCGGTCGAAGTCGGAGATGTCGATCACCCGCACCTCCCGTGCGCGCGTCTCCTGCCCCTGGCCGCCCATGCGGGCCTCCTTGGCGAGTTCACCCAGCGCGTAATCTGACGCCGGTGCCGAAGGCAGGGTGGGGTTGGCAAGCATGTTCATGGTCTGTTTCCTTTGCCGCAAAGGCAGTGGCAAGGCACGCGGCGGCCGGCGCAAAAAGACACCGATCCCGCCCGTCGCTCTTGAAGTGGCTGACAGGGCACAGGTCGCAGCCACGCCGCTCCCGCACCCGCTTCAAGAGCAATGACCCGCGCCGGCACAGACCGGCAAGCTGAACGCTTCTACTCTTGCCAACCACCCAAGCAAACAGCGCGCCAGCCCGCGAAGGCCGGTTCATGGCCGCCTGCGTTCCATCGTGGTGCAAGAGGGCCGGGCAGCTTGGTGCACGCGCCGCATCGGAACCGTCTGGCACCAATCTGATGCATGCCCGCCGCGTCGAAAACCGGCGCGGCCCAGCCCAGTGACGCCGAGGAAGGGCCGCCCCGCACCGAGGGTGTCGTCCCCCTCCCGCGCAGCGAGAGAGGGGGAAGGCGCGAAGCGACTCAGGGGGTGGTACGCACTTTGCATACAAGGACGAACGAGTAGAAGCGTTCAGCACGCGCCCAGTGCGCGTTGCCCGGAAATTGCTCATGTCACGCCAGCCGCCCGGCCCCATGCCAGCGGCCGGTCCCCATGTTGATAGCGACTGAGAGTTCCACCATGCAACGCCGCCATTTCCTTGCCGCCGCCGCCCTTCCCGCTGCCAGTGCCGTGATGCCCGGTGCCTTCGCCCAGGGCAAGGCGCTGACACCGCTGAAGTTCACGCTGGACTTTCGCGTGACCTCGCAGACCGCGCCCTTTTTCGTGGCGCTGCAAAAGGGCTACTACCGCGACGAGGGGCTGGACGTGAGCATCGACGTGGGCTCGGGCTCGGTGGCATCCATCACGCGGGTGGCCAGCGGCGCCTACCAGCTGGGCCTGGGCGACATCAGCTCGCTGATCGAGTTCCAGGCGCAGAACGCGGGCGCGGCGCGCGTGCAGGCCGTCTACCAGTACTACAACCGCGCGCCGTTCGCCATCATCGGCCGCAAGGACCGGGGCATCACGGGCGAGTTCGCCAGCCTCAAGGGCAAGAAGGTGGCCGCCGCCGCCGTGGAGTCCACGCGCCGCGTCTGGCCCCTGGTCGCGCAGCGCCAGAACCTGCCGGCCGACCTGTTCGCCTGGACCACGACGGAGTTCTCGGCGCGCGACAACGTGGTGGTGCGCGGCGATGTGGATGCGGCCACCTATTTCCATGACTCGGCCGTGTCGCTGTTCGCACGCATCAAGCCCGAGGAGCTGTCGGTGCTGCGCTACACCGATGCGGGCGTGCAGCTGTACGGCAATGCCATCCTGGCTTCCAGCGCGCTGGTGGCCGAGCAGCCGGCGCTGGTGGCGGGATTCCTGCGCGCCAGCAACCGTGCCCTCATCGAATGCCTGGCCCAGCCCGCACTGGCCGTGGCCGCCGTGCGCCAGCGCGAGCCCATCCTGGATGAAAAGCTGGAACTTGCGCGCTGGGCCATCACCTCGCAGTACCTGGCCGCGCCCGATACGCAGCGCCACGGCCTGGGCGACATCGACCCGCAGCTGCTGGCCCGCCAGGCCGAGCAGGTCAGCCAGGCCTTCGGCCTGAAGGCACCCGTGTCGGCCGATGCGCTGTTCAACCGCAGCCTGCTGCCGCCGCTGGCCGCGCGCATGGCCAAGGCCTGAGGGAGTGCACATGGACCACGCCACCGTTTCACTGCCCCTTGAGGCCTCGCTCGACGAGCGCGACGGCCTGTACCTGCGCCGCGCCATCGCCATGGCCGACCGCGCGCGCCAGCGCGGCAACCGCCCTTTCGGCGCACTCATCGTGGCCGCCGATGGCCGCGTGCTGGCCGAGGCCTCCAACGCCAATGGCGAGAGCGGCGACTGCACGGCCCATGCCGAGCTGTCGGCCATCCGCCTGGCTAGCCCCCTGCATGACCGCGAGGCGCTGTCCGCAGCCACCTTGTATTCATCGGCCGAGCCCTGCGTGATGTGCGCGGGCGCCATCTTCTGGTCGGCCATAGGCCGCGTGGTCTACGGCATAGACGCCGTGCGCCTGCGCGAATTCCGCGGCGAGCGCCTGGACCAGAAGGATGCCGAGCTGTCCTGCCGCGATGTGTTCGCCGCCTCGTCCCACGCCATCGAATGCATAGGCCCGGCGCTGATCGGCGAGGCCGCCGCTTCGCACCAGGGCGCCTGGAAAAGCTGACCCGGCCCCGTTCCGTCCCCACCGTTTCTTTTGACCACCAGAGAGGAAGCCCACCATGCAAAAACGACTGTTCCTGCACACCGTCCTGGCCCTGTCCGCCAGCGCGGGCCTGGCAACGGCCCATACACAGGCCCACGCGGCCACGCCGCTGAAGTTCCAGCTGGACTGGCGCTTCGAGGGGCCGGCTGCCTTCTTCCTGCAGCCGGTGGCCAAGGGCTACTTCAAGGACGCGGGCCTGGATGTCACGGTCGATGCCGGCAGCGGCTCGGGCGGCGTGGTGCAGCGCGTGGCCTCGGGCGCCTATGACCTGGGCTTTGCCGACATCGCGGCGCTGATGGAGTTCCAGGCCAACAACCCGGACATGCCCAACAAGCCCGTGGCCGTGATGATGGTCTACAACAACACGCCGGCCTCGGTGATGGCGCTCAAGAAAAGCGGCATCGCCAAGACGGCCGACCTCACCGGCAAGAAGCTGGGCGCGCCCGTGTTCGATGCGGGCCGCCGCGCCTTCCCGCTGTTCGCCAAGGCCAACCAGGTCGGCACCGTGCAGTGGACGGCCATGGACCCGCCGCTGCGCGAGACCATGCTGGTGCGCGGCGACGTGGATGCCATCACGGGCTTCACCTTCACCTCGCTGCTGAACCTGGAGGCGCGCGGCATCAAGGCCGCCGACGTGGTGGTCATGCCGTATGCGGACTTCGGCGTGAAGCTGTACGGCAACGCCATCATCGCCAGCCCGAAGCTGATCAAGGAGAACCCGGCCGCCATCAGGGCCTTCCTGCAGGCCTTCGCCAAGGGGGCCAAGGAAGTCATCGCCAACCCGGGCGCGGCCATTGCCTACGTGAAGGAGCGCGACGGCATCGTCAACACCCAGCTGGAGACGCGCCGCCTGCAACTGGCCATCGACACCGTGGTCAACAGCGCCGACGCGCGTGCCGAGGGCTTTGGCCAGGTCGTGCCCACGCGGCTGTCGCTGATGGCGTCGCAGGTCTCCGATGTCTACGCCACCAAGACGCGCGTGAACCCGGCCGAGGTCTGGAACGGCAGCTTCCTGCCGTCTGCGGCCGAGCTGAACATCCTGCCCAAGAAGTAACGACAAAGTGATTGACACCGTGCGCGTGCGCCAGCGGGCGACGCGCCGGCCCTTGCCTGCTGCCTGACATGAATTCCTCCACATCCCACGGCGATGACGACGCCTTCTTCGTCGAGTTCCGCGACGTCTGGCTTGCCTACAACGAGGAGCTGCTGCGCGCCAACCACTTCGCGGTCGAGGCCATCGACCTGCAGGTGCGGCGCGGCGAGTTCATCGCCATCGTCGGCCCATCGGGCTGCGGCAAGTCCACCTTCATGAAGCTGACCACGGGGCTGAAGATGCCCTCCATGGGCCGCGTCATGGTCAACGGCGAGCGCGTGACCGGGCCGCTGAAGATCTCGGGCATGGCCTTCCAGGCGCCGTCGCTGCTGCCTTGGCGCACCACGGTGGACAACGTGCTGCTGCCGCTGGAGATCGTGGAGCCGCACCGCTCGCAGTTCCGCCAAAAGCGCAAGGAGTACGAGGCGCGTGCGCGCGCCCTGCTGCAGAAGGTGGGCCTGGGCGGCTACGAGGACAAGTACCCCTGGCAGCTGTCGGGCGGCATGCAGCAGCGCGCCAGCATCTGCCGCGCGCTGATCCACGAGCCCCAGATGCTGCTGCTGGACGAACCCTTCGGCGCGCTGGACGCCTTCACGCGCGAGGAGCTGTGGTGCGTGCTGCGCGACCTGCAGGCCGAGCAGCGCTTCAACGTCATCCTGGTCACGCACGACCTGCGCGAAAGCGTCTTTCTGGCCGACACCGTGTACGTGATGAGCAAGAGCCCGGGCCGCTTCGTGGTGCGCCGCGACATCGAGCTGCCGCGCCCGCGCGAGCTGGAGCTGACCTACACGCGCGAATTCACCGACATCGTGCACGAGCTGCGCGGCCACATCGGCGCCATGCGCAAGACCGGCGCGGCCATCCAACAATAGAACGGGGGAGATTCACATGCACAAGAAATACGCGGAACGCTGGGCGCCCTGGGTGCTGCTGCTGGCGGTCATCCTGCTGTGGCAGGTCATCTGCTCGGCCTTCGAGGTCTCGGAATTCATCTTCCCCAGCCCCTGGGCCATCGGCCGGCAGCTGGCCGAGTTCAGCGGCATCATCGCCGCCCACGCCTGGCGCACCTACTGGGTGACCATGGCGGGCTTTGGCATCGCCATCGTGGTGGGCGTGCTGCTGGGCTTTCTGATCGGCTCCTCGCGCCTGGCCTATGCGGCGTTCTATCCGCTGATGACGGCCTTCAACGCGCTGCCCAAGGCGGCCTTCGTGCCCATCCTGGTGGTCTGGTTCGGCATCGGCGCGGGGCCGGCCATCCTCACGGCCTTCCTGATCAGCTTCTTTCCCATCATGGTCAACATCGCCACGGGCCTGGCCACGCTGGAGCCCGAGCTGGAGGATGTGCTGCGCGTGCTGGGCGCCCGGCGCTGGGACGTACTGATCAAGGTCGGCCTGCCGCGCTCCATGCCCTACTTCTACGGCTCGCTGAAGGTGGCGATCACCCTGGCCTTCGTGGGCACCACGGTCAGCGAGATGACGGCGGCCAACGAAGGCATCGGCTACCTGCTGGTGTCGGCCGGCTCGTCCATGCAGATGGGCCTGGCCTTTGCCGGCCTGATCGTGGTGGGCGCCATGGCCATGGTGATGTACGAGTTGTTCAGCGCCATCGAAAAGCGCACCACGGGCTGGGCCCGGCGCGGCTCGCAGGGTGAGTGAGAATCCGGCCATGATGCCCGCACCCACGACGACCCCGCACATGACGCCCATGACGCCCCTGACCGACGAACAGGCGGCCCGCCAGCTGCGCCGCGCAGGCGCCGTGGCCGGGCGGGCCATGGCCATGGGCCGCCATCCCTTTGGCGCGCTGCTGCTGGCGCCCGACGGCGAGACCGTGCTGGCCGAGCAGGGCAACATCGACACGGTGAACCATGCCGAGTCCACGCTGGCGCGCACGGCGGCCGCCAACTATCCGGGCGCCTACCTGGCGCAGTGCACCCTGGTCACCACCTTCGAGCCCTGCGCCATGTGCGCCGGAACCATCTACTGGGCCGGCATAGGCCGCGTGCTCTACGGCGCCGAGGAAACGGCGCTGCTGGCGCTGACGGGCGACCATCCCGAAAATCCCACGCTGTCCCTGCCTTGCCGCGAGGTCTTCGCGCGCGGGCAGCGCAGCGTGCAGGTCGTGGGGCCCGTGCCTGCGCTGCAGGAGGAGATGCTGGCGCCGCACCGGGGCTTCTGGCAACAGGGCTGAGCCGCCTGCGCGGGCGGCTCAACTGCGGCAGCCGGCCAGCGCGTCCAGGGGCTTCTGGTAGGTGGGGCTGGTCACGTCCAGCAGGCCCAGGGTGGTGTGGTAGAGGTTGTCGTGCGACAGCGGCGCGTCCAGCTGGCCGCGCACGCAGCGTTCGGACACGCCGGTGCGCTGGCCCAGGTTGCCCAGCCAGGCGATCATGGGAATGTGCTTTTGCTCGTCGGGCGCCATGGCGTAGGGCATGCCGTGCAGGTAGATGCCCATCTCGCCCAGCGACTCGCCGTGGTCGGACATGTAGACCATGCCGGTCTGGTAGCGCGATTGCTGGCGCGTCAGCCAGTCGATGGTCTGCGACAGGAAATGGTCGTTGTAGCGGATGGAGTTGTCGTAGACATTGACCACCTGCTCGCGCGTGCAGCTGGACAGCGCATTGGTCAGGCATTCGGGCTGGAAGACCTTGGTCTCCGGCGTGGAGCGCTTGTAGTAGGCCGGCCCGTGGCTGCCCATCTGGTGCATGACCAGCACCACGCCGCGCTCGCGGCGCTCGCGCGGCAGCGCGGCGATGCGTTCGTCGATGCCGCTGAGCAGGATGCCGTCCAGGCATTCTCCATCGCTGGAACACAGCGCCTTGCCGTCGGGCGTGTCCAGGCGGTCGGCGGTGCTGGCGTTGGGAATGCGGTCGCACACGCCCTTGCAGCCGGCCTGGTTGTCCAGCCACAGCACGGCCAGGCCGGCGCTGTACAGCACGTCCACGAGGTTGTCGTAGTCCACCTTGCTCTTGTAGAAGCCGGTGCGGCCCAGGTGCGAGAACATGCAGGGCACGGATTCGCGCGTGCTGGTGCCGCAGGACGTCACGTTGCTCCAGTTGAGCACCTTGCGCCTGGCCAGCTCGGGCGTGGTGTCGCGGGCATAGCCGTTCAGTCCCCAGTTGGCGGCGCGCGCCGTCTCGCCCACGACGATGACGAACAGCGGCGGCTTGCGCTCGGCCGCATAGGTGGCCCCCAGCGTGGCGCCGGCCGCGATGCTGGCGAACGGGCGCTTGGGCCGCAGGATGGGCTTGAGCACCGCGTCCAGCGAGGCCAGCACCGGGCTGACCGGATTGAGCATGTGGCGCATCCACAGGTTGTTGCGGACCACGGGCGCCAGCTCGCGGTACGAGACAAAGACCGAGGCCGCCAGCAGCAGCACCGAGGCGGCCAGCAGCGCCAGCGTGCGCAGCACGGTCTGCATGCTGCGGCGCGGGCGGATGACGCGCAGCCGCAGCAGCCAGGCCGTGGGCAGTCCGGCCACCAGCAGCAGCTGCAGCAGCAGCTGGGGGTTGAACAGGTCGCTGCTCTCGCGCAGGTCGGTCTGCAGGATGTTGTTGATCATGCCGCCGTCCATCACCGTGCCGTAGGCGGTCATGAAGTACTGGGCCGCGCCGGCAATCCAGGGCAGGGCAATCCACAGCGGCTTCATGCCGCGCGGCCAGGCCGTCAGCGACAGCAGCAGCAGCAGGCCGCCCAGGCCCAGGGGCAGCAGCCGCAGCACCAGGGCGGCCAGGCTGCCGTCATAGCCTTCCAGGTGGGGCAGGCGCCGCCACAGCGCCCAGTTGGCGGTGGCCAGCAGCCACAGCGCCAGCACCAGGGCCACGGCCTGGGGCGAGCGCGGTGCGGTCCAGGCCATGCGCAGCCGTGCCGCGAGGCTGGCGGGGGCCGCCTGGGCAGGCTGGGCAGAAGATGGGGCCGGGGCTTGGCCGGTGCCGGAGGAGCCGGCAAAGGGGGGGCGGGCGAGCAGGCGTTCTGACATGGCCGCGAGCGTAGAATTCGCAGCTTAAGAACATCTGAACCCCGCGTTCAGACTCCGTTCAGCTTGAACCCCTGCCGCCCCCCCCCCTTGCGCCACGCTTGTTCAGTCCGTATCCGGTGCGCATCCTGATGTGCGAAGGCCCAACCTCCCATGCGAATCCTGCTGGTCGAAGACGATGAGGCCCTGGCCCAGGCGGTGGGCAGCTATCTGCGCTCCAAGGCCTTTCTGATCGACAGCGTGCCCTCGCTGGCCCAGGCGCGCGCCTGCCTGGCCGGTGCCAGCTACGCGGCCGTGCTGCTGGACCTGCACCTGGCCGACGGTGACGGCCTGGCGCTCATGCCCACGCTGCGCCGGCTGGCGCAGCCTCCCGTCACCATCGTGCTGACGGCCCGCGACCAGGTCAGCGATCGCATCCGCGGGCTGGATGCGGGGGCCGACGACTATCTGGTCAAGCCCTACGACCCCGAGGAACTGCTGGCCCGCCTGCGCGCCGTGAGCCGGCGCGGCGGCGGCATGCAGGCCGGGCAGGACGCCGTGCTGCGCATGGGCACGCTGGAGATCGACCTGGCCCGCGAAATGGTGCGCGATGCCGGCCGCACCCTGCTGCTCACGCCCAAGGAATGGGCGCTGCTGCGCGTGCTCACGGCCCAGCCGCAGCGTGTGCACGCGCGCGAGCATCTGCTCGATGCGCTCTACGGCTTCGATGCCGAGGCCGACAGCAACACGCTGGAAGTGTTCATCAGCCGGCTGCGCCGCAAGCTCGGGCGCGACCGCATCCTGACCGTGCGCGGCACCGGCTACCGCCTGGCCATCGAGCATGGATGAGCCGCAGCGCTACAGCCTGGCGCTGCCGCCCCGTCTGGCCGACCAGCTGGCCCGCGAGCTGACACTGGCCCTGGCCGCCGTCTGGCTGGCCTGCGTGCTGGCGCTGGCCTGGTATGTCAGCCACATCGTGCACCACAACTTCGACCAGGAAATGATCGACAGCGGCCACCGCCTGCTGGAGGTGGCCGTGCACCAGCTGGAACAGGAAGACCACTCGCGCGAGGGCGTGCAGCGCCCGCATGTGGCCTCGCAGCCGGGCGACGAGGCCGAGGATCTGGTCTACCAGCTGCAGGACGGCCGCGGCAACGTGCTGCTGCGCACCCAGGCCGCCCCCGTGGCGGCCTTTGCCGTGCCCATGCGCGAGGGCTTCTACGAGCGCGAGGGCTGGCGCATCTATGTGGTGGCCCATCCCCGGCAGCCGCTGTTCCTGATGCTGGCCGATCCCATGGTCGAGCGCAGCGAGGCGCTGCAGCGGGCGCTGCTGGCGCTGGGCTCGGTGATGCTGGTCATGCTCGCCCTCATGGGCTGGGCGCTGCGCGTGACCGCGCGGCGGCGCCTGCGCGTGCTGCGCGACATGCAGCTGCAGCTGAGCGAGCGCGGCGGCTCCAACCTGGAGCCGCTGGACCTGGACGCCATGCCGCGCGAGCTGTGGCGGCTGGGCCGGGGCATCAACCACCTGATGCAGCGCCTGTCGCATGCGCTGCAGGTGGAGCGCTCCATGGCCGCCAATGCGGCCCACGAGCTGCGCACGCCGCTGGCCGTGGCCACGCTGCGCCTGCAGACGGCCCTGGACCGTGGCGTGGACAACGCCGACGTGCGGGCCGCGCACGAGGCGCTGGAGCGGCTGAGCCAGCGCACGGAAAAGCTGCTGCAGCTGTCGCGCGCGGCCTCGGGCTCGGCGCTGGCGCAGGACGATGTGCGGCTGGATACGCTGGCCAGCATGGTGGCCTCCGAGTTCTGGCAGCAGGACGAATCCACCCAGCTGCGGCTGGATGTGGTGCTGCCCGAGCAGCCCTGCGGTCCGGTGGCGGGCGACGTGGACACGCTGGCCATTGCCTTGCGCAACCTGGTGGAGAACGCGCTGCGCTACAGCGATGGCTCGGAGGTGCTGCTCGAAGTCTGCGACAGCCATACCGTCCAGGTGCGCGACGAGGGGCCGGGCATGGACGCCGTGGCGCTGGGCACCGCGCGCGAGCGCCATGTGCGCCATGTGGACGATCTGCGCCTGCCCCAGGGCGCCGTGCGCGAACTGGCATCGCCGGGCTATGGCCTGGGCCTGTCCATCGTGTCCATGATCGTGGCCCAGCACGGCGGCAGCCTGCAGCTGCAGTCGCCACCGCCTGGCAGCTCCAGCGGCCTGCTGGCACGCATTCAGTTGCCGGGGCGCGATCCGTCCGCGGATCCCGACGCCCCGGCCTGAGCCGGGTCGCAGGCAGACGGCAGGGGCGCATCGGCCGGCATGTGCCTGCACAGCCTGGCGTTGCGCTGCGCTGCGGGCAGGGCGGCCAGCTGCCGCACCTCGGCATAGAAACGCTGCCAGCCCTGGATTGCCTCGTTGCCGGGCTGGGCCTGGGCCGGAGCTTGGGTCTTTGCTTGGGCCTGGGCCTGGTGCCACAGCGCGGTGAAGGCCGGCACCCAGTCGTCATAGGCGGCCAGCGCGCCGAAGCTGGCGTTGTTGGCATCGGCCACCCATTGGTCCAGCCGGGCCTGGTGGCGTTCGTAGAACTGGCGCTGCGCGTCGGTGGTCAGCAAGGCTGCATCGGCGCTGCGCCATTGCGCACGCAGCGCAGCGTAGTCGCTGCGCAGCTGCTGGTAGATCTGCGCCTTGGCCTGCTGCATGGCGGGGCCGCGCTGCTGCGGGTCCTGGTACAGCTGCTGCAGCGCCTGGCGCGTGCGCCCGGTCAGTGCCCGCCACTGCGTACGCCGCAGCTGGCTGGACTCCCAGCGCGCGCGGGCGGCTGGGCCGGCCTCGGTGGCCAGCCACAGCGTTGCGCCCAGGCGCTCCACGGTGGTGGCAAAGGATTCGTTGAAGGCGGTATCGCCGGCCACGTAGACCACCTGGTGGGCCAGCTCATGGAACAGCAGGCCGGCGAACTCGCCCTCGCCCCAGCCCACGAAGGTGTTGAGCAGCGGATCGCCCCCCAGCCAGTTCAGGTAGCCCAGCGTGGAATAGGCGGGCACGCCGTAGCTGCCGGACTCCAGGCCCTGGTCGGCCAGCAGCCGGGCCTGGGCCACGGCGTCTGCCTCGGAAAAGTAGCCCCGGTAGCCCACGCAGCCGGCCACGGGAAAGCACCAGCGGTGCAGCTCCAGGCTGTCGGGCGGCGCGGCCACCACGTTCCACACGGCAAAGGGCCGCTGCAGATCGGCGTAGCGGCGGTAGCTGGCGTTGTCGGGCAGGCCCAGCCGTTGCACGGCGAAGCTGCGCATGCGCTGGGCCGCAAGCAGGCGCTCGCGCAGCGCGGGTGCCAGGTTGTCGTCCTGCAGCCAGTCGTCAATGGGGCGGCTGGCCTGCAGCAGGTGTATCTGGCCGCGCAGGCTCTGCCAGTAATAGCCCAGGCCGTCGCCGCCGGCCCCCGTGCTGGCACAGCCGCCCAGCAGCAGGCCTATGCCCGCCAAAATCGCGGGCAGGCCGCGCCTGACTACACTCAAGCCTTCACGCACCCTTGGCCCCCTTGCTGCTTTCATGGACTTCTTCACGCTGGCGATCATTGTCTTCATCGCAATCTACCTTCTCAAGACGCAGGAGCAGCGCCGGCATACCCTGCTGCTGGCCCAGTATCTGGGGCGTTTCCAGATAGAGAAGCTGATGGGAGGCCTGATCGAAGGCTATCTGCGCGCCCTGGGCGAGAACGACGAGCAGCGCCGCGCCCAGATCTGGACCGTGCTGGACAACACCGAAACCAGCCTGGTCGAGCAGTTCCAGCGCTTTGCCAAGGAAATGGCCTCGGCCGATCCGCAGCTCACGCGCGTGAGCACGCTGCCCGTGGCGCTGCCCTATCTGGACCGGCTGTTCCCGTCGTCCGGCTTCGATCTGCGCGAAGCCATGCAGCTGCATGCGCGCGGCATTGCCTCCGTGCGCGTGGCCGACAGCGCCACCGAGGAAGAACGCCGTGCGCGCGCCTTCATGATGACGGCCGAGCTGTTGCTCATGCAGTACACCTGTCATTGGTTTTGCAAATCGCGCGCCGTGGCATCCCTGCGGCTGGTCGCACGGCACAAGACGCCCTTCGAGCAAGTGCTTGCTTCGGTGAGTGACCAGACACGGCGCGACTACAGGCAGCTGATCGCCTGATCGCCCCTTCTGTGGCGGGGCGCCATGCCCCGCCATGCACAGCCCAGGCTGCGATTGACGCAGTGCGGCTTGCTGTCAAAAATGAACGCCATGACACAAGTGCTGAGCTCCATCGAGGCGCGGCTGGCGTCTCTCCCTGTTCCCGTGGCCGTGATCCTGCCGTCCGGCCAGCGCGCCGGTCCTGCGGATGCGCAGGTGGTGCTGCATTTCCAGTCCATGGCGGCCATGGCCAGCCTGGCGGCCGGGCAGATAGGGACACTGGGCAGTGCCATCGTGGAGGGGCTGGTACGCATCGATGGCCGCATGCGCGACGTGATGGCGGTGGCCGCCAGCCTGCTGCAATCCGATCCGGTGCGCGGCACATCGCACTGGTGGGTGCATGCCATGGCCCGCATGCGCTCCATGGCCGCGCACACGCTGGCGCGCGACGCCCAGCAGATCCAGTTCCACTACGACATCTCCGACGACTTCTACGGCCTGTGGCTGGACCCGCGCCGCGTCTATTCCTGCGCCTACTTCCGCGATCCGCAGATGACGCTGGCCCAGGCCCAGGAGGCCAAGCTCGACCACATCTGCCGCAAGCTGAACCTGCGGCCCGGCGAGCGTTTCCTGGACATCGGCGCGGGCTGGGGCGCGCTGCTGCTGTGGGCGGCCGAGCATTACGGCGTCACGGCCACGGGCATCACGCTCTCGCACAACCAGCACCGCCATGTGCAGCAGCTGATTGCCGAGCGCGGCCTGCAGGGCAGGGTGGACATGCAACTGCTGGACTACCGCGCGCTGGCGCCCGGCCAGCCCTTCGACAAGATAGGCTCGGTGGGCATGTTCGAGCATGTGGGCCAGGCCCAGCTGCCCGAGTACTTCCAGACCGTGCACCGCCTGCTGCGCCCGGGCGGCATGGCGCTGATCCACGGCATCACCGCAGGCGGCGTGGACAACACCCAGCTGGGCGCGGGCATGGGCGAGTTCATCGACCGCTACATCTTCCCCGGCGGCGAGCTGATGCATGTGAGCCGCGTGCTGCACGACATGGGCCACAGCGGGCTGGAAATGGTGGACACGGAGAACCTGCGGCCCCACTACGCACGCACGCTGTGGAACTGGTCCGACGCACTGGAAGCCCAGCTGCCGCAGGCGCAGCGTATCCTTGAGCAGCATGCCGATGCCGAAGGTGCCGCCAAGGTGCTGCGCGCCTACCGGCTCTATCTGGCGGGTTGCGCCATGGGCTTCGAGCGCGGCTGGATCGCCCTGCACCAGATGCTGTGCACGCATCCCGACGGACGGCTGCAGTCGGGGTCCATGGTGGGAGCCCAATCGGACTATGCTTTCAACCGCGAGTACATGTACCGCTGAGTGCATGACACGCCACACAGAAAAAGGATAGCCATGCTCTACAAGTTCAAGTCCCGTGCCACGGCCGACGTCATCATGCTCGAATCCAACGGCCGCCAGGTCCTGGAGATCGTCGGCAAGACGCCCGGCGCCAGCGGCATCATCACCGTCCAGCAGATCCCGGCCGCCATCGATGCGCTGGAAGCCGCCGTGGCCGATGACGATGCCCGCCGCAAGGCCAACCAGGAAGAGGATGCGCAGGATGGCGACCAGGACAATGCCGCACCGGGCGCACGCGATGCCGTCAGCCTGCGCCAGCGTGCTGCGCCCATGATCGACATGCTGCGCCGCAGCGCCGCCGAGAACAGCGACGTCACCTGGTAAGCCGGAGGCCCTCGCTGGCCCGTCAGGCGTTGATGCCCTTCATGCCTTCCTCCGTATAGCGCTGCCCGGCCACGGGCAGTTCGTCGCTGGCGCGCCGCAGCTCGTCCAGCTCGCCGGGCGTCAGTGCCACAGACAGCGCGCCCAGGTTGTCCTGCAGATGGGCGATGCGCCGGGTGCCCGGAATGGGCACCACGTCCGGCCCCTGGGCCAGCAGCCAGGCCAGGGCGATCTGCGCAGGCGTGCTGCCCTTGCGCTGCGCCAGGGCCGATACGGCACCCACCAGGGCCTGGTTGGTGTCGATGTTGCCGGGCTGAAAGCGCGGCAGGCTGGCGCGGAAATCGCCCTGCTCGAAGGCCGTGCCGCCATGAAAGCGTCCCGTGAGAAAGCCGCGCCCCAGCGGCGAATAGGCCACCAGCCCCACGCCCAGCTCGCGGCAGGCGGGCAGCACCTCGTCCTCCACCTCGCGCGTCCACAGCGAATACTCGGTCTGCACCGCCGCCACCGGGTGCACGGCATGGGCGCGGCGCAGCGTGGCCGCGCTGACTTCGCACAGACCGATGCGGGCGATCTTGCCCTCCTGCACCAGCTGCGCCAGGCCTTGCATGGTCTCTTCGATGGGGCGCGTGGCATCGACGCGGTGCACGTAGTACAGGTCGATGCGCTCCACGCCCAGGCGGCGCAGCGAATCCTCGCAGCTTTGCCGTGCGTACTGTGCGCTGTTGTCGATGCTGCGCCGGTACTCCCCGGCCTTGCGCACGATGCCGAACTTGGTGGCGATCTTCACGCGCGGGCGGCGCGTGGCCAGGAAGCGGCCGATCAGCTCCTCGTTGTGGTGCGGCCCGTAGACATCGGCCGTGTCCAGGAAGTCGATGCCGGCCTCCACGGCATGGTCCAGTGCCTGCAGCGCCAGGGCGTCGTCGCGCGGGCCATAGAACTCGCTCATGCCCATGCAGCCCAGGCCCAGGGCGGATACCTGCAGATCGTGGCCAAGTGTGCGTTGTTGCATTGCATATCCTCTTGCTGAAACAAGGGGCCAGTATGGTTTTCCGGGGTGGGCTTGCCTACTGAGAAAATCGCGCTTCGATCTTCCATTTCCGGAAAACATTTCCGCAAAGGCTCTCCGCAAGGGCTTTCCAGGAAAACCAAGGAGCACTTCATTGCAGTGGGACGACGCCCGCATCTTCCTGGCCATTGCCCGCGCCGGCAGCCTGAGCGGCGCCTCGGCCGCGCTGGGGCTGGGCGTGGCCACGGTCTCGCGCCGGCTGGACCGGCTGGAGTCCGCGCTGGCCATGCCGCTGTTCAGCCGCCACCAGAGCGGCTATCGGCTCACGGCCGACGGCCAGGCGCTGCTGGCCCCGGCCGAGACGCTGGAGCAGGCGGCCCAGGCCCTGGGCGATGCCGCGCACAGCCAGGCGCAGGTCGCGGGCGTGGTGCGGCTGGCCACGGCGGAGAACCTGGCCAACCCGCTGATCGTGCCCTCGCTGGCGCAGTTGTTCGCGCGCCATCCGGGGCTGCGCGTGCAACTGGTCAGCGGCGTGCAGACGCTGAACCTGCACCGGCGCGATGCCGACCTGGCCGTGCGCATGACCCAGCCCGAGGCCGGCCACGTCACGATCCGGCGCCTGGGAACGCTGGGTTTCGGCTTGTACGGATCGGCCGGCCATGTTGCTGGCCGCGCTGGCCGGAGCGGCTCGGACCCCTTCGAAGGCGACGCCTTCATCGGCTGGGACGACAGCCATGCCCACCTGCCCGCCGCACGCTGGATGGCGCGCGCCCTGCGCGGGCGTCCCTGCCGGCTGGAGACCAACACCCTGTCCGCGCAGCTGGCCGCGGCCCAGGCGGGCCTGGGCCTGGCCGTGCTGCCGCATTTCCTGGCGCGGCAGGCGGGGCTGGTCTGCGTGGAGCCGCAGCTGGGCGCCGACCAGCCGATCTGGCTTGCCATGCATGCCGACCTTGCCCATTCGCGGCGGGTGCGGGCCGTGGCGGACCACCTCATTGAACTGTTCGAGCGGCGGCATGCCGAACTCGAAGGCCCGGCCTGAGCCGCAGCAGGGGCCGCGCGCCGTGTTAAACACGCACGCAGATTGCGAGAAAGAAAGGACTTCCATGCACCGCCTCCGTCATTCCTCCCGATTCCTGCCCTGGCTGGGCGCGCTGGCCGCCACGCTGGCGCTGGCCGCCTGCGCCGACAGGCCCAAGGCGCCCACCGGCCCGCAGGCGCCCCCGGGAGCGGCGGCGGCCGTGTATTCGCTGCTGTTTCTGGACAACGCCTCCAACCTCGGCCCCAAGGCGGCGGCCTACTGCATAGGCAACGGCCGGGGATGGGCGCTGCTGGACCCCGATGCCGGCACGCTGGCCCTGCTCAGCGGCCAGAGCCAGGTGCGGCCGGCTTCGGCCTGCGACGTGGGCAAGGGCGGCGAGCAGGTGCTGGACCGGGCCAGCGGCCGGCCGGCGCTGATGTTCGGCGTCGAACTGGTGCACTGCACGGCCTCGGGATCGCAATGCCTGATGCGCGGCAGCTACTACGAAGGTCCCGGCAACACGCAGAGCAACCTCTACAACGCAAGCCAGCGCGGCGGCAGCTGGCAGGCCGTGATGGCGCTGCGCGGGCCGGCGCCCTGAACCCTGCATCGCCGCTGTCGCGCCGTCCCCGTCAACGAAAAAGCCCGGCCGAAGCCGGGCTTGATCGTGGTTGCAACTGGGCGATCCGTCGCGGTGGTGGTCCTCGGGATCAGTCGGCGTAGGTGCCGGCTGCCTTGATGACCTTGCCCCACTTCTCGATCTCGGCCTGGACGAACTTCTTGTGGCCTTCGGGTTCGATGCGGCCGTCGCTGGCGATCACGGCGCCCAGGGCTTCCTGGCGCTTGATGAACTCGGGGTCCTTGAGGGCGGCCTTCATGGCCTCGTTGACCTTCTTGACGACGTCGGCCGGCGTGCCCTTGGGCGCGTACAGGCCGTGCCAGATGGTGACCTGGAAGTCGGGCACGCCCACTTCGGCCAGCGTCGGCAGGTCCTTCAGTGCGGGCATGACCAGGCGCTTGGGCGTGGTCACGGCATAGGCCTGGACCTTCTTGGCCGTGATCTGGCCCGTGGTGTTGGTGGTCTGGTCGCACAGCAGGTCGACCTGGTTGCCGATCAGGTCGGCGATGGCCGGCGCGGCGCCCTTGTAGGGCACGGGCGTCATTTCGGTCTTCATGGCCGCCTGCAGCATCAGGCCGCACAGGTGGGAGGCGGAACCGATGCCGGCATTGGCCAGGTTGACCTTGCCCTGGTTCTTGCCGATCCAGTCCTTGACCTCGGCGAAGTTCTTGGCCGGCAGGCTGGGGCGGCCGATCAGGGTCATGGGCACGTCGTTGATGATGCCGGCGTACTCGAAGTCGTTGAGCACGTTGAACGACAGCTTGCGGTACAGCGACGGGATCGTGGACATGCCGATGTGGTTGATCAGCAGCGTGTAGCCGTCAGGGCGGGCACGTGCAGCCTTGGCCGTGCCGATGGTGCTGCCGGCGCCGTCGGCGTTGTCCACCACGATGGTGGCATTGTTCAGATGCTTGCGCATGGACTCGGCCAGATCGCGGGCCACCTTGTCGGTCGGGCCGCCTGCGGTGAACGGCACGATGAGGGTGATCGTCTTGCCTGCGGCAGGATAGTCCTGCGCATGAGCGCCAATGGCTGCGCCGGCTGCCAGGGCGATGGCTGCGATCTTGAACAATGCTTTCATAGTGTCTCCAGGTGAATGGCGTGCAAATGATAGGGGGCGATGCGTTTTCGCCCTAAAGGGCAAACACGCAAAAGAAACCGAATGCACGAGGAGACGAATTTTAAGAATTGTTTCTATTGCGCCGCAGCAGATTCCCTTGCCATTGATCTAGTGCAAACCCTTGGAGGCTTGACAGGCGTCATGTTTTCAGGGATTGCACCGGCTGCGCGGCTGCGCGGCCACCGTCCCCGCGCCTCGGTGGCTACTTGTAAGACCTCGCGTCTTCGATCACCTTGCCGTCATTGGGCAGCGTGCCCGGCAGCACCATCTGCACGTCGCCGCGCAGCTTGGTCACTTCGCGCACCGCGTCGGACAGCTGCTGGGCCAGGCCCGGCGAGGTCTCGCGGGTTTCGACCAGCAACTGCATCTGGTCATTGGCCATCTCGCCCGTGACCACCAGCCTTGCGCGCCCCACCTGCGGAAAGCGGCGCACGACGTCGGCAATCTGGCCCGGGTGCACGAACATGCCGCGCACCTTGGTGGTCTGGTCGGCGCGTCCCATCCAGCCCTTGATGCGCGCATTGGTGCGGCCCGTGGGGCACTGGCCGGGCAGCACGGCAGAGAGGTCGCCCGTGCCGAAGCGGATCAGCGGGTAGTCGGGGTTGAAGGTGGTGATCACCAGTTCGCCCACCTCGCCGGGCGCCACGGGGTCGCCCGTGCCGGGGCGCACGATCTCGACGATGACCTGCTCGTCCAGCACCAGGCCTTCGCGCGCTTCGGTCTCGTAGGCGATCAGGCCCAGGTCGGCCGTGGCATAGCACTGGTAGCCCGCGATGCCGCGCTCGGCCAGCCAGTCGCGCAGCGAGGGCGGGAAGGCCTCGCCCGAGACCATGGCCTTGGTCACGGAGGGGATGGGCAGGCCCATCTCCAGGGACTTTTCCACAATGATCTTGAGGAAGCTGGGCGTGCCCACGTAGCCGGCGGGCCGCAGGTCGGCCATGGCCTGCACCTGCTGCTCGGTCTGGCCCGTGCCGCCTGCGAACACCGTGCAGCCCAGCGCATGGGCGCCGCTTTCCATCATCGAGCCCGCGGGCACGAAGTGGTAGCTGAAGCAGTTGTGCACCAGTTCGCCGGGCCGAAAGCCCGAGGCATGCAGCGCGCGCGCCATGCGCCAGTAGTCGGGGCGGCGGCTTTCGGGCTCGTAGATGGGGCCGGGGCTGCAGAACAGGCGCGGCATGGGCTGGCCCAGGCCGATGGCGTTGAAGCCGCCGAAGATCTGCGCGGGCCGCTGCTCGGCCTGGCGCTGCAGCAGCTCGTATTTGCGCGTCACCGGCAGGCGGGCCAGGGCCTCGCGGCTGGTGATCTGCGCGGCATCGACGCCGGCCAGGATCCGGGCGAAGGCAGCCGACTGTTGCTGCGCATGGGCGATCTGCCGGGGCAGGGCGGACAGCAGCGCCGCTTCGCGTTCGTCAGGGGTGCGCGTCTCCAGCGCGTCGTAGAAGGCACTCATGGCTAGTCCTGTATGTGGAAAAGGGCAGATGGAGTCCGGCCAGTGATAGTGGTTTATTCCAGAAATTCAGCAACGCCGTTGCCTGCGAAACCGGCGCGGCCCCAGGCGAGAGACACCGAGGAAGGGCCGCCCCGCACCGAGGGTGTCGTCCCCCCCGCGACGCGAGAGGGGGAAGGCGCGAAGCGACTCAGGGGGTATTCATGCAAGCCAACGTTTTCTGCGCTTGTAGCTCTTGACGTCCTTGAAGCTCTTGCGCTCGCCGCCGCCCACGCCCAGGTAGAACTCCTTGACGTCCTCGTTGCTGGCCAGGTCCGAGGCCGCGCCGTCCATGACGATGCGGCCGCTTTCCATGATGTAGCCGTAGTCCGAATATTTGAGCGCCATGTTGGTGTTCTGCTCGGCCAGCAGGAAGGTGACCTTCTCCTTGCTGTTGAGGTCGCGGACGATGTTGAACACCTCCTCGACGATCTGCGGGGCCAGGCCCATCGAGGGTTCGTCCAGGAGCACCATGCGCGGATTGGCCATCAGCGCGCGGCCGATGGCGCACATCTGCTGCTCGCCGCCCGAGGTGTAGGCCGCCTGCGAGGTGCGGCGCGTCTTCAGGCGCGGAAAGTAGTTGTAGACCTTCTCGAGGTTGGCTGCTATCTCGCCCTTGTCAGTGCGCGTGTAGCTGCCGGTCATGAGGTTTTCCTCGATGGTCAGGTGGGCGAAGCAGTGCCGCCCCTCCATGACCTGGACCACGCCGCGCTGCACCAGCTCGGAGGGCGTGAGGCTTTCGATGCGCTCGCCCTCCAGCTCGATCGTGCCCTTGGTCACCTCGCCACGCTCGCCCTTGAGCAGGTTGGAGATGGCGCGCAGCGTCGTGGTCTTGCCCGCGCCGTTGCCGCCCAGAATGGCCACGATGCTCTCGCGCGGCACCTGGAGCGAAACGCCCTTGAGCACCAGGATCACATGGTTGTAGATGACTTCGATGCCATTGACCACGAGCAGCGGATCGCTGGGGGCCGGGGCGGAGGTGGGTGCGGTGGTCATGGCGTCGTCCATGGGCGTTGATACGAAAGCGGAGTGCGGGGCCGCAACTCTCGAAGCATCTCTGCGCGGGGCATGCCCCAACTCAGGGACACCGAGGAAGGGCCGCCCCGCACCGAGGGTGTCGTCCCCCTCCCCCGCGAAGCGGGTAGAGAGGGGGAAGGCGCGCAAGCGCCTCAGGGGGTGCAAGTTCTAGCTTTTACGTTCTTTTCCTTGGCGTACTTGTCCGCGTACTCCTTGACCAGCGGTTCGACCATGGACTTGTCGGCCTGGTACCAGTCGGAGACCACCTTCCACTTGGCGCCATCCCACTGGGCAATGCGCGACCAGTCGGTGCCCAGGTGGTTGTCGCAGCTGGTCTTGACGGGGCGGATGATCTTGCCGAAGCCCAGCTCGTTGAGGCGCTCCTGCGTGAGGTTCAGGTTCTCCAGGCCCCAGCGCACCTGCTCGGAGGTCATGACCTTGCCCTTGCCGTACTTTTCCTGTGCCGTGCGGATGGCCTCCACCTGCAGCATGGAGATCACCATGCCGCGCGTGTGGGCCATGGCGCCCAGTTCCTTGGCGTCGGTGGCCGAGCCCTGGCCCTTGTCGTAGACCATGGCCTTGACCTCGTCGTGCACCTTGTCGTGCTCGGCCGTGTTGTGGATGGTCACGGTGTTGTAGCCCTTGGCGCCGGCGCCGATGTCCTTCACGTCATGGTCCGAGCCGGCCCACCAGATGGCGTACATCTTCTCGCGCGGGTAGCCGGTGGCCTGCGCCTCGCGCACGGCCGTGGGCGTCATCACGCCGGCCGACCACAGCAGCACGTAGTCGGGGCGCTGCTGGCGGATCTGCAGCCAGGTGGACTTCTGCTCCACGCCGGGCGCCGTCACGGGCAGCAGCGTCAGGTCGAAGCCTTCCTTGGCGGCGCGCTTTTGCAGCAGCGGAATGGGTTCCTTGCCATAGGGCGAGTCGTGGTAGACCAGGGCGATCTTCTTGCCCTTGAGGCTGCCCTTTTCCTTCTTGAGGATGTCCTGGATGATGGAGTCGGCCGCCGTCCAGTAGTTGCCCAGCAGCGGGAAGTTCCACTCGAAGACCTTGCCGTCGGCCGACTGCGACAGGCCGTAGCCCGTGGTGATGATGGGCATCTTGTCGCCGGGCGCCTTGTCCGTCACGGCGAACGTGATGCCGGTGGACTGCGGATCGAAGCCCGCCGCGCCGCCGCCCTTGCCCTTCAGGCGCTCATAGCACTCCACGCCCTTGGCCGTGTCGTAGGCCGTCTCGCACTCCTCGTAGGCGATCTTCACGCCATTGATGCCGCCCTTGGCGTTGACCAGCTTGATGTAGTCCTGCTTGCCATCGGCCCATGGAATGCCCAGCGGAGCGAACTGGCCCGTGCGGTAGACCAGCAGCGGCACGAACTGGTCCTGGGCCTGGACGGCGGGGGCGGCCACGAGGCCGCCGATTCCGGCTGCGACGGTGGCGGCGGCGATGGCGACTTTCTTGAACATCATGACGTTGTCTCCTAGTTGGCTGGGGAAGATTCCCCGGTTATCCGGCACTCTGTGGCGCCCTGTCTCGATCAGAATCAAACATTCCATGTTTCCTGGCGCCATCTGTGGAACTGGCGAGCCCCAGGTCAGGGACACCGAGGAAGGGCCGCCCCGCACCGAGGGTGTCGTCCCCCTCCCTCGCGTAGCGAGTAGAGAGGGGGAAGGCGCGAAGCGACTCAGGGGGTGTCATATCAATGCGGGAAGGGCCAGACGCGAAGCTTTTGCCTTGCCGTTGCCCACAGCTTCGCGAGTCCGTGCGGCTCCACGATCAGGAAGAACACGATCAGCGCACCGAAGATCATGTGCTCCAGGTAGGTCGCCGTGGCCGTGGACAGCGGCAGGCCCAGCCAGTGAGGCACCTGGGTGAGCAGCAGCGGCAGCAGCACGAAGAAGGCCGCGCCGAAGATGCTGCCGACCACCGAACCCAGGCCGCCGATGATGATCATGAACAGCAGCTGCAGCGAGCGGTCCAGGCTGAAGGCCGCAGGCTCCCAGGCACCCAGGTGTACGAAGCCCCACAGCGCGCCGGCCACGCCGACGATGAAGCTGCTCACGGCAAAGGCGCTGAGCTTGGCGTAGGTCGGGCGGATGCCGATCACGCTGGCGGCCACGTCCATGTCGCGCATGGCCATCCATTCGCGGCCGATGGCGCCGCGCACCAGGTTCTTGGCGGCCAGGCCCAGCAGGCACAGGATGCCCAGGCACAGCAGGTACTTCTCCATGGGCGTGTCGATCTTCCAGCCCATGATGGACAGCGGACCTGCGCTCACCGAGCCCGAGGAGGAGTTGTTCGTCACCCAGGCGGCGCGGCTGGTCAGCCAGTCCACGAAGAACTGGGCGGCCAGCGTGGCCACGGCCAGGTACAGGCCGCGGATGCGCAGGCTGGGCAGGCCGAAGATCACGCCGAAGACCATGGCCAGCACGCCGCCGCCGATCAGGGCCACCAGCAGCGGCATGCCCTCGAAGCGCACCTGCAGGTTGTAGGCCGCGTAGGCGCCCACGGCCATGAAGGCGCCCGTTCCCAGAGAGATCTGGCCGCAGTAGCCGACCAGGATGTTCAGCCCCAGCGCCGCCAGCGACATGATCAGGAAGGGGATCAGCACGGCCTGGAAGGTGTAGTCGCTGACGCTGAAGGGAATCACCAGGAAGGCGACGGCCAGCAGCGCCACGATGGCCCAGCGGTCCTGGGCGACGCCGAAGATCTGCTGGTCGGATGCGTAGGTCGTCTTGAATTGACCGTTCTCACGATAAAACATGGTGCAAGTTCTCCGTATACGGTCTCAGACGCGGTCGATGATCTTGTCGCCGAACAGCCCCTGGGGCCGCACGAGCAGGAAGCACAGGGCCAGGCCGTAGGCGAACCAGGTCTCGATGCCGCCGCCGACCATGGGGCCCAGGTAGACCTCGGAGAGCTTCTCGCCCACGCCGATGATCAGGCCGCCGATGATGGCGCCGGGCAGCGAGGTCAGGCCGCCCAGGATCACCACGGGCAGGGCCTTCAGGGCCACCAGCGACAGCGAGTACTGCACGCCCAGCTTGGAGCCCCAGATGATGCCCACCACCAGGGCCACGCCGCCGGCCACCGACCAGACGATGACCCAGATGCGCGACAGCGGGATGCCGATGGACTGCGCCGCCTGGTGGTCGTCGGCCACGGCGCGCAGCGCGCGGCCGGTCTTGGTCTTCTGGAAGAACACGCTGAGCGCGGCCACCAGCAGCGCGGCGATGCAGGCCGCATACAGGTCTTCCTGGCTCAGCAGCACGCCGCCCTCGAACAGGCCGTCGAGGATGAACATGGGGTCCTTGGGCATGCCCACGTTGATGCTGTAGACGGCGCTGCCGAAGATCATCGGGCCCAGGCCGTCGAGCAGGTAGGCGATGCCCAGCGTGGCCATCAAGAGCGTGATGGGCTCCTGGTTGACCAGGTGGCGCAGCGCCAGCCGCTCGATCACCCAGGCCACGACCACCATGATGGCCAGCGACACGCAGATGGCCAGCAGGTTGGTGAACCAGCCCGGCTCCATGCCGATCCACTTCGGGATCCACTCGGAAAAGCGCGCCATGGCCAGGGCCGAGAACAGCACCATCGCGCCCTGGGCGAAGTTGAACACGCCCGAGGCCTTGAAGATCAGCACGAAGCCGATGGCGATCAGCGCGTACAGCGTGCCCACCATGAGGCCGCCGAACAAGGTTTCCAGAAAAAATCCCATGTCAGTCCCCTCAATGGCCTGTGCCAAGGTAAGCGCGGATCACGTCTTCGTTCTGGCGCACCTCGTCGGGTGCGCCGTCGCCGATCTTCTTGCCGTAGTCCAGCACCACGACGCGGTCGCTGATGTCCATGACCACGCCCATGTCGTGCTCGATCAGCACGATGGTGGAGCCGAACTCGTCGTTGACATCGAGGATGAAGCGGCACATGTCCTGCTTTTCCTCCACGTTCATGCCGGCCATGGGCTCGTCCAGCAGCAGCACCTGCGGCTGCATGGCCAGGGCGCGGCCCAGGTCCACGCGCTTTTGCAGGCCGTAGGGCAGCTGGCCCACGGGGGTCTTGCGGTAGGCCTGGATCTCCAGGAAGTCGATGATGTGCTCGACGAACTCGCGGTGGCGGATCTCCTCGCGCTGGGCCGGGCCCAGGCGCAGGGCCTGCATCAGGATGCCGCTTTTGATCTGCAGGTTGCGGCCGGTCATGATGTTGTCGATCACGCTCATGCCCTTGAACAGCGCCAGGTTCTGGAACGTGCGCGCCACGCCCATCTCGGCCACCTGGCGGCTGTTCATGTGGCTGAAGGTCTTGCCCCGGAAGGTGATCGATCCCTCGGACGGGGTGTACACGCCGTTGATGCAGTTGAGCATGGAGCTCTTGCCCGCGCCGTTGGGGCCGATGATGGAGCGGATCTCGTGCTCGCGCACATCGAACGAGATGTCCGTCAGCGCCTTCACCCCGCCGAAGCGCAGGCTGATGTTCTTGATGTCGAGGATGACATCGCCGATCTTCTTGTGGGTCATGTCAGCGGCTCCGGTCAGGCCCTGGCGGTGGCAGCCACCGAATGGGTTTTGGCATCGATGATGGACAGCGTGGCGCTGACGCTGCCGGTGCGGCCGTCCTCGAACTTGACCTGGGTCTCGATGAACTGCTCGCGCTTGCCCGTGTACAGCGCATCGACCAGCACGCCGTACTTGTCGGCAATGAAGCCTCGGCGCACCTTGCGCGTGCGGGTCAGCTCGTCGTCGTCGGGGTCCAGCTCCTTGTGCAGCACCAGGAAGCGCGCCACCTGCGTGTCGGCCATGCCGGCTTCGGCGGCCAGGTCGGCGTTCACCTGGGCCACGCAGTCGGCCACCATCTCCAGCACCTTGGCCTTCGATGCCAGGTCCACATAGCCGCCGTAGGGCAGGCCCTGGCGCTCGGCCCAGTTGCCCACGGCCTCGTAGTCGATGTTGATGAAGGCGCAGACCTGGTCGCGACCGTGGCCGAAGCACACGGCCTCCTTGATCTGGGGGAAGAACTTGAGCTTGTTCTCGATGTAGTTGGGCGCGAACATGGCGCCCCGGCTGGTCTTGCCCACGTCCTTGGCGCGGTCGATGATGCGCAGCTGCCCGCTGGCGTCGATCACGCCGGCATCGCCCGTGTGGAACCAGCCGTCGGCATCCACCACCTCGGCCGTGGCGTCGGGGCGCTTGTAGTACTCCTTGAGCACGGACACGCCCTTGAGCAGCACCTCGCCGTTGTCGGCGATCTTCAGCTCGATGCCCGGTGCGGCCTGGCCCACGCTGCTCAGTTCCACCTGCCCGTCGCGCTGTATGCACACATAGGCGCAGGTCTCGGTCTGGCCGTAGAGCTGCTTGAGATTGATGCCGATGGAGCGGAAGAAGCGGAACAGCTCGGGCCCGATGGCCGCACCCGCCGTATACGCCACGCGGATGCGCGACAGGCCCATGGCATTGCGCAGCGGCCCGTAGATGCACAGGTCGCCCAGCGCGTACTTCAGGCGGTCCAGCGTGCCCACCGTCTTGCCGTCCAGGATGTCCGATCCCACGCGCCGCGCCACGGCCATGGCGCGGCCGTACATCCACTGCTTGAACGGCGCGGCATCCTCCATGCGGATGGACACCGAGGTCAGCATGCCCTCGAAGATGCGCGGCGGCGCGAAGTAGTAGCTGGGGCCGATCTCGCGCAGGTCGATGGACACGGTCGAGGCCGACTCCGGGCAGTTGATGGTGAAGCCCGCCACCAGCCACTGCGCGAAGGAAAACAGGTGGTCGCCCACCCAGGCCGGAGGCAGGTAGGAGATCACGTTGTCGCCAGGGCCCAGGCGGTCCACCTGCACACCGCCGCGTGCCGACTCGCCAAAGCTGCGGTGGGTCTGGCACACGCCCTTGGGCTTGCCCGTCGTGCCCGAGGTGTAGAGGATGACGGACACGTCGTCGGGCGACAGCGCCGCCAGCATGGCATCCCAGGCGCCCGGGTGGGCGGCCTCCCATTCCTTGCCCTTTTGCAGCAGCGCCTCGGTGCTGATCAGCCCCGGCTGGTCGTAGTGGCGCAGGCCGCGCGGGTCGTCATAGATGATGTGGCCCAGGCCGCGGACGCTCTCGCGCACCTCCAGCAGCTTGTCCACCTGCTCCTGGTTCTCGGCGAAGGCGAAGTCGATCTCGGCATCCTCGATGACGAAGCGCATCTCGGCCGCCACCGCGTCCTGGTACAGCGGGATCGGCACGGCGCCCAGCGCCTGCACGGCCAGGAAGCCCATGTAGACATGGGGCCGGTTGTCGCTGATGAAGGCCAGATTCTGGCCGCGTGCCAGGCCCAGCGCCGCCAGGCCGCAGGCCATGTGGCGCACGGTCTGCGCGGCCTCGCTCCAGCTCCAGGTCTGCCAGATGCCGTATTCCTTCTCGCGCAGCGCCGGTGCCTGTGGGCGCTGGGCAGCATGCTGGAGCAGCAGGTGCGGGAACGTGGTCGTCATTCCATGTCCTTGGTTGTTCGTGGATGGTGGCCGCGTGGTGCAAATGCCCAGGCTGAGACCCACCGGCTTGGACTGCATCGTAGGACTGGCTTTGACGCCGTGGTGTCTGTTTGACGACAATCTTCGGGAAACTCATCATCGGGAAAACGCGCCGTAACAAATGGTGCCAAAACGGTCTCATTGCCCGTTGGGGGGCTTGCGCTCCAGCCCGTTCGCAGCGGGTCGCCGTCCTTCTGGAAATCCCGCTCACGCCAGCCACTGGCCTCGGGCAATGCTTGGGTGGTTTTGTTGATTCATCCGCGCACCCTCGCCGCGACTCCATGAGCCAAGAACTGTCACTGCACCAGCGCCGCCGTGCGCCCCGACCCGAGGAACTCGATGGCATTCCCTGGCTGGCCCTGCTCCAGCCCGCCGAGCGCGAGCGCGCGCACAAGGCGCTGGTCGTCGGCGACGCACAGTCCGGCGACTACGTCTGCCGCACCGGCCGCGCGCCCACCTACTGGTTCGGCGTGGTCGAAGGCCTGCTCAAGATGAACACCGATGGCGCCGATGGCGCCAGCATGACGCTGGCCGGCCTGCCTCCGGGCGGCTGGTTCGGCGAGGGCACGGCCGTCAAGCGCGAGCCCTACCGCTACAACGTGCAGGCCATCCGCAAAAGCGTGGTCGCCGGCCTGCCCATCGACACCTTCCACTGGCTGCTGGACCACTCCATCGGCTTCAACCGCTTCGTCATGAGCCAGCTCAACGAGCGCCTGGGCCAGTTCATCTCGGCCCGCGAAATCGACCGCCTCACCAACCCCGACCTGCGCGTGGCCCGCAGCCTGGCGGCGCTCTTTCATCCGCTGCTGTATCCCGGCGTCGGCGAGGTGCTGCGCATCACCCAGCAGGAGCTGGCCTACCTGGTGGGCCTGTCACGCCAGCGCGTCAACGAGGCGCTGTCCGTGCTGCAGCGCGAAAACGCCATCGTCGTGGAGTACGGCGGCCTGCGCGTGCTCGACCTGGAAGCGCTGCGCAGCGGGCTGTTTGCGACGGCGCGGCGGGCGGCCTGAGCATGCGCGGCGTCCGCTTTGGCGCCGTACCCATCGGCATGGACCAGCACCGATGCCTGTCACCATGAAGTTTTGAAAAGTATTGAAAATCGTAGTAGAACTACGATTGGAAGGAAATATCAAAGTTGCCCGTGTTTGGAATAAGTGCTTGAATCGCAGCATGACTACGACCGGGGCAAGCAAATTAAACGCGCTCTACACGCAGCTGCCTGCGGGCACACCCATCACCTCGCAGGATCTGGCAGGGCTGGGCATCTCCGCAGACCTGGCTGTCCATTACGTGCGCGCGGGCTGGCTGAAGCGCCTGATGCGGGGGGTCTTCTGCCGGCCCAACGACAGCCTGGCCCTGCATCCGAGCCTGGGCGTGCTGCAGCGCCGCCTGGAGGGCCTGCATGTGGGGGGCAAGTCGGCGCTGGACTGGTACGGCATGCGCCAGTATGTGGCGCAGCAGCCGGTGCTGCAGCTGTATGGCTGGGCCGCCGGGCAACTGCCGCCATGGTTCACCGAGCGTTTTCCCGCTGAATACCACCGCAAGAGGCTGTTCGACGAGCAACCCGGTGCCTTGCTGCATGTCGGGCCCTTCGAGCAACGCAGCGGGGCCGCACAGGTGTCGGCGCCGGAGCGTGCGCTGCTGGAGCTTCTGAGCGATGTGGGCGTGCGCCAGCCGCTGCAGGAAGCCAGGGAGCTGGTGGAAAGCGCGTACAGCCTGCGCGCCGAGGTGCTGCGTGAACTTCTGCAGTGCTGCACCAGCGTCAAGACCGTGCGCCTGTGCCTTCAACTCGGGCGCGAGGGGGCGCTGCCCTGGGCTGCAAGGCTCGATCCGGCCATGCTGCCCACGGGCAGCGGCCGGCCCTGGGTGTCCCGATCAGCCGATGGTCTGTTGGTGCTCAAGGCATGAACCAGACCTATCTCGATACCGCGCGCCTGTTGACACAGGTCGCGCCGCTGGTGTTTGTGGATGACACGTTCGCGCTGAAGGGCGGAACCGCGATCAACCTGTTCGTGCGCGATATGCCGCGCCTGTCCGTTGATCTGGACTTGGTGTTTCCCGACCACAGGCCGTCGCGCGACGAGGCGCTGCAACGGATCAATGAGGCCATCCGGCAAGCGGCAGAACGTCTGACGAAGCGGGGCTTCCAGACCCATGCGCCGGTGGCTGCAGCGGGCCAGACCAAGCTGCTGGTGCGCCGTGGTTCCGTGCAGGTCAAGATCGAAGTGAACTATGTCATGCGGGGCACGGTGCTGCCGGTACGGCGGGCATCGCTTACGCCCGCTGCGCGCGATGTGCTGATGGCCGACCTGGAGATTCCCGTGGTCTCGGCAGAGGACGTGTACGGCGGCAAGCTCGTGGCCGCGCTGGACCGGCAGCATCCGCGCGATCTGTTCGATGTGATGCAGCTGTTCGCGCACGGCGGCATCACTCCTGGCATCCGGCGCGCGTTCGTGGTCTATCTGGCCTGTAGCAACCGGCCGTTGCACGAAGTGCTGTTTCCTCCCTTGCGTGATGTCCGGCACGATTTCGAGAACAACTTCCGGGGCATGACGGCCGAGCCTGTGTCGCTGGAATCTCTGCTCGCAGCACGCGAGCGGTTGCTGCGGGAGCTTCAGCAAGGGCTGGATGCCGGTGAGCGGCGCTTTTTGCTGTCGCTGGCCGCAGGAGTCCCCGATTGGCCGGCGCTGGACATCGCCCATCTCGAACACCTGCCCGGCGTGCGATGGAAGGTGCAGAACCTGGCGCAGCTGCGCACGTCCCATCCCCGCAAGTTCGCCGAGCAGGCGGACCTGCTGGCCGCACGGCTGGCCATCTGACGCCAGCACTGCACATTTTCAGATCACGCCCTCGCGCCGCAGCCTCTCCTGCTGCTGCGCATCCAGCCCCAACGCCGCATAGATGCATGCATTGTCCTGGCCTGTGGCCGGGCCGCTGCGGGGCGAAGGGGCCTGGCGGCCCGTGAAGCGTGGCACGGGGGCGGGGGCGGCGAGGGGGCCCAGGTCGGGGTCGGGCAGCGCGATGAAGCTGCCGCGTTCCGCGAAATGCGGGTCCTGCAGCACGTCCTCGGCCGAACAGACCTTGCTGAACGGGATGTCGTGCGCGGCCAGCGCGGCCGTGGCCTGGGCGCAGTCCAGGCCTGCGCACCATTGAACGATCAGCGCATCCAGTGCCTGCAGGTGGCGGATGCGCGCGGCGTTGTCCGCAAAGCGCGGGTCGGCGGCCAGGTCGGCGCGGTCCATGGCCTGGCACAGGCGCGCGAAGATGGCATCGCCCGTGGCGACCACGGTGAGCCAGGCGCCGTCGCGCGTGCGGTAGACGTTGGAGGGCGCCGTGTAGCCCGCGCACGATCCCGTGCGGCTGCGTGCCTGTCCGCCCAGCTGGTACTCGGCCGCCAGCGGGTCCAGCAGGCGCAGCATGGCTTCGGTGGCCGACAGGTCGATCTCCAGGCCGCGCCGTTCGCCTGGAGGCTGTGCATTGCGCTCGGCCAGTGCGGCCGCGATGGAGAAGGCGCCGAACAGCCCGGCCACGGCATCGCCCAGCGGGTAGTTCATGTGCTGGGGCGGGCCGCCCGCCTCGCCCGTGAGGTGGGCGAAGCCGCTCATGGCCTCGAAGATGCGCGCAAAGCCCGGCCGGCGCGCATAGGGGCCGGTCTGGCCGAAGCCCGTCAGGCGCAGCACGATGAGGCGCGGGTTGCGGGCATGCAAGGTGGCCAGGTCCAGCCCCCAGCGGTCCAGCGTGCCGGTGCGGAAGTTTTCCACGAGCACGTCGAAATCCTCGATCAGCCGCAGGAACAGCATGCGGCCCTCGGCCTTGCGCACGTCCAGCGAGATGCCCTGCTTGCCCCGGTTGGCGGTTTTCCAGAACACGGCGTGGCCGTCGTGCACGGGGGCCAGGCTGCGCAGCGTGTCGCCGCCGCCGGGCAGCTCCAGCTTGACGACGTCGGCGCCCAGGTCGCCGCACAGGGTGGCCGAGAAGGGGGCGGCCAGCACCGTGGCCATGTCGAGGATGCGCACACCCTCCAGCGGATAGCCTTGGCGCTGCATCAGTTGCCTTTCAGGTCCACGTTCTTCAGCACGGGCTCCCAGGCGCGGCGGTCTTCGGCCACGCGCTGGTGGAAGTCCGCCGCCTGCGTGGGCAGCGGCGTGGCGCCCAGGCGCGCCAGCTTGTCGCGTGTCTCGGGCAAGGCCATGGCCTTGGCCAGCGCCTGGTTGAGCGTGGCCACGATCTGCTGCGGCGTGCCCTTGGGCGCGGCCAGGCCCACCCACAGGCCGGTGTCCAGCCCGGCCACGCCCAGCTCGGCAAAGGTGGGAATGTCGGGCGCGGCGGGCGAGCGGCTCTTGCCGGTCTGCGCCAGGATGCGGATCTGCCCGCCCTGCATGTAGGGCAGGGTGCCGCCCAGGTTGTTGCACATCACCGGGATGTGGCCGGCCATGAGGTCGTTGACGGCCGGGGCGTTGCCCTTGTAGGGCAGGTGCTGCATCTTGGTGCCGAGCCGGTGGTTGACCATCTCGCAGACCAGGTGCGAGGGCGTGGCCGTGCCGGCCGAGCCGAAGGACAGCGTGCCGGGCCTGGCCTTGTCGGCCGCCACCAGTTCGGCCAGCGTGCGGTAGGGGGTCTTGGCGTTGACGGCGATGACGTTGGGCAGGTCGGCCACCAGGCCGATGTACTCGTAGTCGGTCAGCGGATTCCACTTGAGGTTGGCGTGCACATGGGGCAGGAAGACATTGCTCAGGCCTGCCATGAGCAGGGTGTAGCCGTCGGGCGCGGCGCGGGCCACGAGTTCCGAGCCGACCAGGCTGCCCGCGCCCGGCTTGTTCTCCACCACCACGGGCTGTCCCAGGGCCTTGCCCAGTTCCACCGAAAGGGCACGGGCCACGAGGTCGGTGCTGCCGCCTGCGGGAAAGGGAACGATCACGCGCACGGGCCGATCGGGAAAAGCCGCTTGGGCCGTCTGTGCCGCTTGGGCCGCCTGGGTAGCCTGCGCGCAGGCACACAGCGCGGCCAGCAGGCCCAGGGTGGCCAGGTGCTTCGAGGTGAGGGGGCGTGTCATGGGGGCCTCCGGTGTCAGGCGCTCTCGCGCAGCATGAGCTTGGCGATGTTGAGCTGGTGGATCTGGCTGGTGCCTTCGTAGAGGCGGAACAGGCGCACGTCGCGGAAGTAGCGCTCGATGGGGCTGAAGTCGGCCACATAGCCCGCGCCGCCGAACATCTGCACGGCGCGGTCGGCCACGCGGCCGCACATCTCGGAGGCGAAGTACTTGCACATGGAGGCGGACAGCGCCACGTCCTCGCCCCGGTCGCGGGCGCGGGCGGCCTCCAGGATCATGGATTGCGCCGCGAAGATCTCGGTGCGGCTGTCGGCCAGCATGGCCTGCACCAGCTGGAAGTTCGCCACCGGCTGGCCGAACTGCTCGCGCTGGCGCACATGGGCCAGCGCCAGGTCCAGCATGCGGATCGCCGGCCCCGTGCACAGCGCGGCCAGGTGCAGGCGCTGCTTGTTGAGCACCTTCATCACGGTCTTGAAGCCCTGGCCCTCGCGCCCGCCGATGATCTGGTCCGCCGGCACGCGGCAGTCCTGGAAATGCACGTCCGACACGGGCGAGCCCGCCTGGCCCATCTTGCGATAGGGCCGGCCTGTCACCAGGCCCGGCGAGCGCTCCACGAAGAAGGCCGTCAGCCCCTCGCTGCCCGTGCTGCCTTCGCCGGTGCGGGCGATGACGGTGAACACATCGGCCAGCGGCGCATTGGTGATGAAGCGCTTGCTGCCGTTGAGCACATAGTGGTCGCCCTCGCGGCGCGCCGTGGTCTGGATGTTGCTCGCCTCCGAGCCCGCGTCCGGCTCGGTCAGCGCCAGGCAACCCGTGAGCTCGCCGCGCGCCATGCGCGGCAGCCAGCGCTGCTTTTGCGCCTCGGTGCCGTCGGCCACGAGGGCTTCGGAGCCAATGCCGGTGTTGGTGCCCACGCGGGCCCGCAGCGCCACCGAGGCCTGGGACAGCTCGAAGGCGCAGCGCACCAGCTCCTCGGTGCTCAGGCCCAGGCCGCCGTAGGCCTGGGGAATGCTCCAGCCGAAATAGCCCTTGTCGCGCAGCTCCTGGACCACGGCGGGCGGAATGCTGTCGTCGCGCTCGATCTGCTCTTCGAGCGGATGCCAGCGGTGGCGCACGAAATGGCGGATGTCTGCAATCAACGCCTGCAGGCGGGCGTCGGCGGGATGGGGGGTGGGGGCTTGGCTCATGGGCCGCACTGTAGGAAGCGCGGGCACCAGGGCTGCAATGCAGTTTCAAATATTGAAATGCAGTTGCGGCTTTGCGGCGGTGGTCCGCACAATCGCCACGTGCCCCACACCCCCATTGCCCACCAACCCAGGGACTCGCAGGATGTCTGCCGCATCCGCGAGCAGGACCCGTATTTCGCGGGCACGCTGGCCAAGGGGCTGATGATCCTGCAGTGCTTCGTCAGCGACCCGCGTCCGCATGCCAACAGCGAGCTGGCCCGCCGCCTGGGCCTGCCGCGCCCCACCGTGTCCAGGCTGTGCCGCAGCCTGCAGACCATGGGCTACCTGGACCATGACGAGCGGCTGGACCGCTACTTCGTCGGCCCGGCCGCCGTCGCCCTGGGCTACCCCTATGTGATCAATACGCCCTTGCTCGGCCCGCTGCGCCTGCCCATGCAGGCGCTGGCCGACCGTGTGAAGGGGGCGGTGTCGGTGGGCGTGGTCATGGACCTGGATGTGGTCTATCTGGATACCTGCGCCTGGGAGGGCGGCACGCTCAAGCGACCCGGCGTGGGCGCCGTGCGCGGCGTGCTGGAAACGGCCATGGGCCGGGCAGGGCTGGCCCAGCTCGATGCCGGGGAACTTCAGCGCTTCCTGGACCGCGTACGCAGCCAGCGGCCCGAGGAATATGCGCGCTGCAGGGACAACGCCAGCGAAAGCCTGGCGCACTATGCCGCCCGGGGCTTCGCGGTCAACATGGGCGACTCCGGCCTGGGCGTGTGCGCCGTGGGTGCGGCCTCGCGCATCCGCTACGGGTCGCGCCGGCTGCTGTTCAACTGCGCCGTGCCGGGCCTGCGCATGCCGGCCCGCACGCTGATCCGGGATGTGGGCCCCCAGTTGGCGCAGTTGGTGGCCCTGTGCGACCGGCTGCCCGTGGACCGCTGATCTGCGGGCCTGGCGCTTCAGAAGGCGGCCAGCACGATGCCGATGGCCAGCAGCACGCCGAAGGAGATCCAGCCGTTCTTCTGGTCCAGGCCGCCGATCTGGCGCAGCGCCTCTTCACGCGCAGCGCCCGCCAGGCCCATCTGGTTGATCTGCTGTACGCGCGTGACCAGCCACTGCAGGTAGGTGCGCTTGACAGTGAAGGAAATCGCCACCGCGATGCCGAGCACGCGGCCCGCGCCGCCCGTGCCGGGCATCAGCAGGTTGATGATCAACAGGGTGATGAAGGCCACCACGGCATAGGCGTAGACGCGGCGGGCAATGGCCCAGGACACGCCCATGAAGGGAATGGCCGTCCAGCAGGGACTGAGTGCGGCGAAGAATCCCTTTTTCCCGCCGACCATGCGCTCCCACAGCGGACGGTATTTGTCGGCATTCGGGCCGATGGCGGTCTCCATATCGGACCACTCGATTCCCGTCAAGTCCATTTTGGTGATGAGCAGCGCCTTGAATTGTTCTTTCAAGGGCATGGAATTCAATAGGTTGGGTGTATCGCTCATGGTTTTCCTTGTTGAATGAGGCGGGATTCCGGGCGTGATGGTCTGGATGCCGCAGCGGGCGCTGCGCGCAGGGCTGTTGTCTCGAAAGAGGGCCCCTGTCTCTGGACGGGCGCCATTCTATGGGGAGATACATGGGAAATGGCAAGCCCAATGGATTGGTTTGCAATGGAAAATGAATGAATGCGCTCGTGAGAAATACAGTTTTTTACATATCAAATGCCATGGACTGTTATTCCCTCATTGGCCGGATGGCGAATTTTCGTGGCGAGTTGATTCATCCTGATCCATCTTTCATAGGGGATTCATATGAATATGCATATCGCGACGGATACAGCGAATGGGATGGGCCTGGGGGCCAGGTGCATTGCCATGGACGGGAATCGGGCTCGCACAACGGGTGTGCCGTCCTTCGTGCAGGCGCTTCGCTGCGGGACCGCGCAGGGGTCCCGGCGGGCCGGGGCAGCGCGGGGCCGATAGCCGAGCGCAATGCCCGTATTGGCCGCAGGGCGCTGCCGCTGCAGGCCGTGCCGCGCGACAATGGCGGCCTAATGTCATCCCCTACTTCTTCCAAACCGTCCCGGCCCGGCGCCGACGAGGCGGCAGCGCCCTCCGCGCGCCCTGTGCTGCGCCGCCCCGAAAAGCCACAGGCCGAGCCGGCTGGCGATGCCCGCCGCCCCTCTGGTGGCGCAGGCAGATCTGCGGGCGCACGCGGCCCGCGCAATGACCGCAACGACCGCAATGACCGCGGCGGGCGCAATGAACGCTACGAGCGCTCCGACCGCCGTGACGCAGGCCCTCGCGGCGATGCCCGTGATGCGGCACCCCGCGGCGACGCCCGTGATCAGCGCCCGCGCAGCAGCGGTTTCGGCCGTGCCGAGGACCTGGACCGTTCCCAGCCGCGTGGCGACTGGCGTGGCCAGGGCGGCGGCGAAAACCGTGCCCCGCGCGAGCAGCGCGATCCCCGTGATGCGCGTGACACGCGCCATGCGGGCGACATGCGCGACTCCCGTCCCCCGCGTCCGCCCCGTCCGGATGATCGCCGCGACCGGCCCTATGGCCAGCGCGACGAGCGTCCGCGTGATGGGCAACGTGACGGCCCCCGTGACGGCCCCCGGGAAGGCGGCTTCCGTGATCGCCCCCGTGACGACGCCCGGGGCCCCCGCCGCGACGATGCGCGCGGTCCCCGCCGTGATGACGCCCGCGGCCCGCGCCGCGATGCGCCGGCCCAGGCCGAACCCGCCTACCGTCCGCTCAGCGGCATCCGCACCTACCGTCCCGCTGATGGTGGCGCCAGCCGCGAGATTCCCGTCAAGCGTGCCCCCGCGCCCGTGCAGGAGCAGGTTCCGGGCGCCGTGCGCATCAACAAGCGCCTGGCCGACATGGGCCTGTGCTCGCGCCGCGAGGCCGACGAGTGGGTGGACAAGGGCTGGGTCCGCGTCAACGGCGAACTCGCCGTCATGGGCCAGAACGTGGTGGCCGCCGACCGCATCACGGTCGAGCGCGAGGCACGTGACCGCCAGGACCAGCAGGTCACCATCCTGATCCACAAGCCCATGGGCTACGTCAGCGGACAGGCCGAGGATGGCCACGAGCCCGCCGTGGTCCTGGTCACTCCCCAGAACCACTGGAACCAGGACACCAGCCGCACGCGCTTCAACTTCGCGCAGCTCAAGGGCCTGGCGCCCTGCGGCCGGCTGGACATCGACTCCGTGGGCCTGCTGGTCATGACCCAGGATGGCCGCGTGGCGCGCCAGATCATTGGCGAAGACTCTGAGATGGACAAGGAGTACCTGGTACGCGTGACCTACGGCGACCGCGACATCGACGTGCAATCCGTGTTCCCGGCCGAGCAGCTGGCACGCCTGTGCCATGGCCTGTCGCTGGACGGCGAGGAACTCAAGCCCGCCAAGGTGGACTGGCAGAACCCCGAGCAGCTGCGCTTCGTGCTGACCGAAGGCAAGAAGCGCCAGATCCGCCGCATGTGCGAACTGGTGGGCCTGCGCGTGGTGGGCCTCAAGCGCATCCGCATCGGCCGCGTGACGCTGGGCAACCTGCCTGTGGGCCAGTGGCGCTATTTGGGTGCACACGAGAATTTTTAGCACCCCCTGAGCGGCTGCGCCGCTTCCCCCTCTCTCGCTTCGCGGGAGGGGGACGGCACCCTCGGTGCGGGACGGCCCTTCCTCGGTGCCCCTGATTTGGGCAGCGACGGTTTTGAGCTCGTGTTTAGAATGCGAACCATTCTCAAACGAGCTTCAGCGCTGCGGCACGCCAGTCCGGGGCGCGTCCGTCTTTTCATGCGCGCACCGGCCGATCCTGTACACACCCTCTATGTCGAACACCACGGCTGGCTGCAAGGCTGGCTGCGCCGCAAGCTGGGCAATGTGTTCGAGGCTTCCGATATCGCGCACGACACTTTCGTCAACGTGATCACCTCGGGCATGGCCGGCCGCATCGAGCAGCCGCGCCCCTTCCTGGCCACCGTGGCCCGCCATCTTGTGATTCGCCAGCACCGGCGCCGGCTGCTGGAGCGCGCCTATCTCGACACCCTGGCCCTGCTGCCGGCCGAGCTGGCTCCCTCGCCCGAGGAGCGGCTGATCGCGCTCGAATCACTGCAGGCCGTGGACCAGGCGCTGGACGCGCTGGCGCCCAAGGTGCGCGATGCCTTTTTGCTGGCCCATCTTGAAGGCCTGAGTTATGCGCAGATCGCCGAGCGCCTGGGCGTGTCCATGACCAGCGTCAAGCGCTACCTGGCCCAGGGCTACGAGCGCTGCTTCGTGCTGGCGCTGTCCTGATGGCGCCGGTGCCTCCTTCCGATCCTCGGCGCCTGTCCAGCGCCACGCCGCTACCCGGCAGCAGTATCCAGGCGCCCCAGGCGCTGGGCCGGCCCTTGCCGGCCGGCGTGGCGCGGGCGGCTGCCGGCTGGTTTGCGCTGCTGCAATCGGGCCAGGCCTCGGCCGCCGACCGGGCGCGCTGGCAGCGCTGGCTCGATGAAGACGCCGACCATGGCCGCGCCTGGGCCCATCTGCAGGCCGTCACGGGCGCGCTGACGGGGCTCAACGCCGGTGGCGCGGGCTATCGCGGCCTGTCCGCTGCTCCCCGGGCTGCGCGGCGGCGCCTGCTGGGCCTGTTCGCGGGCCTGGGCACGGCGGCGGGCGCGGGCTGGCTGGCCAGCCGCACGCCGCAGTGGCAGCAGATGGCGGCCGACTACTCCACCGGCACGCAGCGCCGCCGCTGGAGCCTGCCCGACGGCACGGACATGCTGCTGGGCCCCGGCAGCGCCGTGGCCTTGCAGTTCGACGGCAGCGAGCGCCGGCTGCGCCTGCTGGCCGGCGAGGCGCTGTTCACCACCGGTCATCCCGCAGGTGCGCTGGGCGATCTGCCCTTTGTGGTGGAGACCGCCCACGGCCGCGTGCGCGCCCTGGGCACGCGCTTCATGGTGCGCAGCAGCCAGGCAGGTGCGCGCGTGGCGGTGTTCGAGGGCGCCGTGGAGCTGCGCCCGGCCGGCACAGGCGCATCCGCACGGCGCCTGCAGGCGGGCGAGGCCATGGACTTCACGCGCACGGGCTGGGGCACGGTGCAGCCGGCAGGCCCCGCGGACGACGCCTGGAGCCGGGGCCAATTGTGGGTGGACAACCAGCGCCTGGACGACTTCCTGGCCGAGCTCAACCGCTACCGCCCCGGCTGGCTGCACGCCGATCCGGCCGTGGCCGGGCTGCGGTTCTCTGGCGTGTTCCCGCTGGACGAAGGCGGCATCGATGGCACGGACGCCGTGCTGGCCATGCTGCCCGGTGCGCTGCCCGTGCAGCTGCGCTGGCGCACGCGCTGGTGGGTGGTGGTGGAGCCTGCGCAGGTGCGCGGCTGAGGCTTTTTTCTTCCTTTTCGCTTTTTTTGCGCCGGGGGTGACCCGATTTCCCGAGCCGCGCTTCCTTGTTTCCGAGAGCTTTGATTTTCGATATCGGAACACAGGGAGAACCCAGGACCATGCAACCCCTTTTCATGCCCCGCCCCGCGCTGGCGCTGGCCATCGCGCTCATGCCCGCCGCCGTGCTGGCCCAGGCCCAGCGCAGCTATGACGTCGCTGCCGGCCCGCTGGATGCCGCCTTGCGCAGCACGGCCGCCCAGGCCGGCGTGGCTCTGATCTTCACGGCCGATCAGACGGCCGGACAGCGCAGCGCGGGCCTGCGCGGCAGCTACACGGTGGAGGCTGCCTTCGAGGCCCTGCTGGCCGGCACCGCCTGGCAGGCCGTGCGCCAGGCCGGCGGCGGCTATGCGCTGCGGCGCGTGGAGCAGGTCCGGCAGCTGCCGGCCGGCAGCGGGATGGAGCTGGCGCCCGTCATCGTCACCGCGCGCGCCGAGGAGGTGGGCGGCGAAGGCCCGGTGGCCGGTTACGTGGCGCGGCGCAGCACGGCAGGCTCCAAGACCGATACGGCCATCGTCGAGGTGCCCCAGACCATCAACGTGGTCACCGCCGACGAGATCGCCGCGCGGGGCGCCATCAGCGTTTCCCAGGCGCTGCGCTATACGCCGGGCGTGGATTCCTCGGGCTATACCGAGAACTACATGCAGGCCGACGAAACCGCCTCGCGCGGCTTCTCTCCGGCATCGCTGTACCTCGATGGCGCCTACCTGCCGTATGCGGGCAGCCTGGGAGGTGCCGCCCAGATCGAGCCCTACAGCCTGGAGCGCATCGAGGTGTTCAAGGGCCCGGCCTCGGTGCTCTACGGGCAGAACCAGCCCGGCGGCGTGATCAATCTGGTCAGCAAGCGGCCCATGGCCGAACCCTTGCGCGAGGTGCGGCTGGGCGTGGGCAGCCACGGGCGCGCTGATGCGGCGCTGGACCTCTCCGGCACCCTGGATGCCGAGCGCGGTCTGCTCTACCGCCTGGTGGCTGTGGCCAATGGCGGCGGCCAGCAGGCCGACCACACGCGCAGCAGCCGCCTGTTCGTGGCCCCCAGCCTGACCTGGCGGCCCGATGCTCGCACCTCGCTGACCCTGTATGCGCAACTGCAGCGCGACCAGGGCGTGTGGGATTACCAGGCCATGCCGGCCGTGGGCAGCCTGTTCGAGGGACCTGACGGCAAAAGGATCAGCCGCAGCTTCTTCAACGGCCAGCCTGGCTACAACGACTTCTGGCGCAACCAGGCCGTGCTGGGCGCCGACTTCGCGCACCGCTTCAACGACAGTGTGCTTTGGCGGCAAAAGCTGCTTTTCACCGACGTGCGGGACCGCTGGAAGGGCTTTTACCTGCGCGCCTTTGCGCGCGACGCCGGGGGAGCCATCGACTACGGCCGCGCCACCCGCACCAAGCTGGACTGGGCGCAGCACAACAGCGTGCTGAGCCTGGACAACCACCTGGAGGTCAAGGCCAGCACCGGCCCCGTGAGCCACACGCTGCTGGGCGGGGTGGATTACCGCCGCTTCTCGCGCAAGTACGAGGGCTACAACGACTACGCCTCTGCCCCCATCGACCTGTATGCGCCCGGCTACGGCCTGCCCACGGCTGCGCCCACACTGACCACACGCTGGGACAACACCGTGGATCAGACCGGGGTCTACCTGCAGGACCAGATGCGCTGGCGCGATCTGGTGCTGACCGTGGGCGGACGCCATGACTGGGCCGGCATCGACAACAAGGACCTCATGGAGGCCACGCGCACCCGCCAGGACCACAAGGCCTTCACGGGCCGTGCGGGGGTGACCTGGCTGGCCGGCAACGGCGTGGCGCCCTACCTGAGCTATTCCGAGTCCTTCGTGCCCATCGTGGGCACGGACTTCCATGGCCGGCCTTTCGATCCCACCACGGGCAAGCAGATCGAGGCGGGCGTGAAGTACCAGCCACCCGGCAAGAACCTGTTGCTGAGCCTGGCGATGTTCGACATACGCCAGCGCAATCTCACCACCACGGACCGCGAGCACCCCGGCTACTCGGTGCAAACCGGGGAGGTGCAGTCCCGGGGCGCGGAAATGGAGATCAAGGCCAGCCTGGGCGCGGCCTGGGACATTGCCGGCGGCTTCAGCTACGCCGACATGCGCACCCTGCGGTCCAACGATGCCGAAGAAATCGGCAAGCAATGGGCCTCGACGCCGCGCTGGCGTGCCTCGCTGTGGGTCAACCACCACCTGCATGCGGGCCTGAGCGTGGGAGCAGGCGCGCGCTGGTCGGGCAGCGCCTTCGGCGACTCCGCCAACAGCTTCCGCACGCCGGCCTACCTGGTCTTCGATGCCGCGCTGCGCTATGACCTAGGCCTGATCGACGCCAGCCTGCGCGGGCTGGAGGGCACCATCAACGTCCAGAACCTGTTCGACAAGAACTATGTCTCCAGCTGCAACTACGCCTTTGGCTGCTACTACGGCAGGGCGCGCACCGTGTCCGCAGGCGTGACCTATCGCTGGTAGGCGACTGCGGCGCGGGCGGAGGGCGCCGGGATGAATGGATAATAAGAACCATTCGTCTTTGGCGCCGTGGCACTCCATGGCGCCTTGCCCCGATGCCTCACTCATCACCCTCCGCTCCCGACCCCATCCAATCGCTCTATGTCGCCCACCAGCCCTGGCTGCTGGGCTGGCTGCGGCGCCGCATGGGCAACGCCTGCGACGCTGCGGACCTGTCGCAGGACACCTGGGTGCGCCTGATCGTCTCGCGCCGCCTGCCCCGGCAGGAAGAGGAGCCGCGCGCCTACCTGGTGCAGATCGCCAAGGGACTGGTGGTGGACCTGCTGCGCCGGCGCAGGCTGGAGGCCGCCTATCTGGAGGCGCTGGCGCTGCTGCCCGAATCGTTTGCGCCTTCGCCCCAAGAGCGGGCGATTGCGCTGCAGACCCTGGTGCGCGTGGACGCCATGCTGGATGCGCTGCCGCCGCGCGTGCGCGAGGTGTTCATGCTCTCGCAGTTCGAGGGCCTGACCTATGCCGAGATCGCCCCGCGCGTGGGCACGGCCGAGCGCACGGTGCGCAAGCACATGCGCGATGCGCTGCAGGCATGTTTCCAGGCGCTGATGGAATGACGCACACCGCCACCGGACTCCTTGCCGCCGATCCGACCGAGGCCCTGGACCAGGCCTTCGACTGGATGGCCGTGCTGCTGTCGGGCAGCGCCACCGAGGCCGAACACCAGGCCCTGGCCGCGTGGCGCGCGGCCGATGCCCGTCACGAGGAGGCCTGGCAGCAGCTGATGCAAATGCAGCAGCGCTTGCAGGCCGTGCCGCCGCAGCTGGCCTCGCGCACGCTGCGCACGGCGCGTGCGCCCGCGGCCGGGAGGCGCAAGGCGCTGCGCGTGCTGGCCTGGGGCGCGGGCACGGGCGTGGCGCTCTATGCCGGTCATGGCGCACTGGAGCGCAGCGGTCAGCTGGCCGCGCTGCACACGGGCACGGGCGAGCGGCGCGAGCACCGACTGGCCGACGGCTCCGTGGTCACGCTGGACACAGGCAGCGCGCTGGACCTGCGCTACACGGCCACGGAACGCCGCCTGCTGCTGCGAGCGGGTGCCATCCATGTGCGCACGGCGTCGGATCCGGCCGGCGCGCATCTCCCCTTCATAGTGGAGACTCCCCGGGGCACGCTGCAGGCGCTGGGGACACGGTTTTCCGTGCGTCTGGACGGTGGCGGCGCAGCGGGGCGGGACCGGGTCGAAGTATTCGAGGGGGCGGTGGCCGTCGCTCCGCTGCAGGGGCCGTCGCGCCGCGTGGAGGCCGGCGAGTGGGCAGACTTCGGCGCCGAGACGGTGCAGGCCGGCGTCTTGCCGCCGCAGGGCGATGCCGCCTGGACACGCGGCCTGCTGGTGGCCGAGCGCATGCGCCTCGAAGACTTTCTGGCCGAGCTGTCGCGCTACCGCCGTGGCGTGCTGCGCTGCGACCCGGCCGTGGCCGGGCAGATCGTCTCGGGCGTGTTCTCGCTGGACGACAGCGATGCCACGCTGGCCGCGCTGCAGGGCGCGCTGCCGGTGCGCGTGCGCCGGACCACGCGTTTCTGGGTCACGGTGGGACCGGCCTGAGATCCGGCAAAAAAATATTTGCGGCAGGGCGTGCCGCTTTCCGGATCTCGTTCGGGATAGAGACAACAGCCATTTTCTGCAGTGAATGGCTATGTCCGCCATCCATCGAAAGGAATCCTCCATGCCGCACCCCGTGCCCGGCGCTCTTGTCCGCTTCCGACCTCCTGCACAGGCTCCCGCGCTGGCGCCTGCCTTCGCCAGAACCGTGCTCGCCATGGCCCTGCAGGCCTGCGCTGTCGGTGGCCTGAGCGCCACTGCCGCCCACGCGCAAACCATGGCCGCGCCGGCTGCCGCCCAGCGCTTCGATCTGCCTGCCGCGCCGCTGGACCGTGCCCTTAACGCTTTTGCCACCCAGGCCGGTATTCTGCTGACCGCCGATGGCAGCCTGACGGCAGGCAAGACCGGCGCGGCCCTGCATGGCAGCTATTCGGTGCGCGAGGGCCTGGCCGCCCTGCTGGCGGGCAGCGGCCTGGAAGCCGTGCCCCAGGCGGGGCAGGGCGGGGGCTACGCGCTGCGGCGCGCGGCGGTGCCGACGGCGCCGGTCTCCGCTGCCGAGGGCACGGCGCTGGCCACGGTCAACGTGACGGCCGCTGCCGAGCGCAGCGCGGTCTCCGAAGGCACGGGCTCCTACGCCACGCGCCAGTCCAGCACGGCCACACGGCTGGGCCTGTCGCAGCGCGAGACGCCGCAGTCGGTCAGCGTGGTCACGCGCCAGCTCATGGACGACCAGGGCCTGACCAGCCTGCCGGAGGTGCTGGAGAAGACGCCCGGCATCACCGTGGGCCGCAACGACAGCGAGCGCACCACCTTCTACTCGCGCGGCTATGCCATCGAGAATTTCCAGTTCGACGGCGTGCCCAACACCATGGATTCGGCCAACCAGTACACGACCTCGCTGGCCGACAGCGCCATCTATGACCGCGTGGAAGTGGTCAAGGGCGCCACAGGCCTGCTCACGGGCGCGGGCTATCCGTCGGCCGTGGTCAATCTGGTGCGCAAGCGGCCCACCAAGACCTTCCAGGCCTCGGCCGAGGCGGCCATCGGCAGCCATGACCGGTTGCGCGGCGTGGGCGACATCTCCGCGCCGTTGACCGAAGACGGCCGCGTGCGCGCCCGCGTGGTGGCCGTGGCGCAGAACGCCAGGTCCCATGTGGACGACTACAGCCGCAACGTGCGCAGCCTGTACGGCATCATCGAGGCCGACCTGGGCCCGGGCACCGTGGCCAGCCTGGGCATTGACCACATGCAGACGCGCGCCGACGGGGCCAGCTTCGGCCACATCCCGCTGTTCTTCAAGGATGGCAGCCGCACGCACTTCCCCACCTCGCTCAACCCTGCGGCGCGCTGGTCGTACTGGGACAACGACAGCACCAACGTGTTTGCCGAACTCAAGCACAGCTTCGGCAATGGCTGGAAGATGGACCTGTCTGCCAGCCGGCTGCGCCAGTCGCGCGACGTGGAGGTCGGCGTGGCAGCCCACGGCATGGTGGACCCGGTCAGCGGCCTGGGCATCAACATGCTGTCCAACAAGATTCCCACCGATGCCACCACGCAGGCCGTGAATGCGGCGCTGTCCGGGCCGTTGCAGCTGTTCGGGCGCGAGCATGAGCTGTCGTTCGGCGCCAGCTGGTCGCGCCAGCGCCGCCATGCGCCCGGCTACAGCAATGCCTACGGCCCCGTGGGCAACTACTTCGAGTGGGACGGCCAGGTGCCCCGGCCCGATTTCCAGCTGCGCAACCACCGCATGACGCGCATCGTGGAAAAGGGTGTCTTCGGCGCCGCGCGCCTGCGGCCCACGGACGATCTGTCGGTGATCCTGGGTGCGCGCGTGAGCTGGTACGACATGCTGGACGACACCACGGGCCTGAACGGCAGCTACGTCGTGAACAACGCGCTGCGCGTGGCGCACAAGACCGTGCCCTATGCGGGCGTGGTGTATGACCTGAACCGCCAGCTGTCGCTGTACGCCAGCCAGACCGATATCTTCAATCCGCAGACCTACTACAAGGACGCTGCCGGCAGCCCGCTGCCGCCGCTCACGGGCCGCAGCCGCGAAGTGGGCGTCAAGGGCGAGTTCCTGGACGGCCGGCTCAACGCCTCGCTGGCGCTGTTCCACATCCAGCAGCGCAATGCCGCGCAGTACGTCAGCGCCAACCCGCAATCCGGGGAAGAGGTCTATGCGGCCATCGACGGCGTGGCCAGCAAGGGCGTGGAGATGGAGGTGTCGGGCAGTATCACGCCGGCCTGGAACATCTACGGCGGCTACACCTACCGCACTTCGCGTGCGCCGGCCCAGCCCGACGTGATCCTCAGCGCGGTCAACACCAACCAGCCGCGCCACCTGTTCAAGCTCAGCACCAGCTACCGTCTCAACCCGCAGTGGACCGTGGGCGGCTCGCTGGCCTGGCAGAGCCTGACCTACTACCAGCAGTCCGCCGCCCCCTACGCGCGCGCCGACCAGCGCGCCTATGCGCTGGTGGGCCTGATGGCGCGCTACGACGTGGACCGCCAGTGGTCGGTGACGCTGAACGTCAACAACCTGTTCGACAAGATCTATATGCCGGGCCTGGGCTCCTATGGCACGGGCGTGTATGGCGATCCGCGCAATGTGCTGGTCACGGCCCGCTACAGGTTCTGATGCGGCTGTCTGGCGGCTGTTCCACTAGGCCTGCGACCACATCCGCAACAGGTTGTGGTACGTGCCGGACAGCGCGGATAGGGCGGGGTCGCCCGGGTGGCGCAGCGTCAACTGCTGGATCTGCTGGTCCAGGTCGAACAGGAGGCGGCGCTTCTCGTCCGAGGCCACGAGGCTGTGGGTCCAGAAGAAGCTGGCGTAGCGCGTGCCGCGCGTGACGGGGTTGACGCGGTGCAGGCTGGTGCCGGGGTAGACGATGGCGTCGCCTGCGGCCAGCTTCACGCTCTGGTGGCCGAAGGTGTCTTCCACGACCAGCTCGCCGCCTTCGTATTCATCGGGCTCGCTGAGGAATACGGTGGTGGAGACATCGCTGCGCACCTTGATGGCCGTGCCGGGGATGGTGAAGATGGCATTGTCTATGTGGTTGCCGTAGGTGCCGCCGCCTTCGTAGCGGTTGAAGCGCGGCGGCAGCACCTTCAGCGGCAGCGTGGCCGACATGAACAGCGCGCTGGCCCCCAGCCTGTCGAGGATGAGGTTGCCTATCGCCTGGCCGGCCTGGCTGTCCAGCGGCAGCTGCAGGTTGGCCTTGACCTGGGCCGCCAGGGGGCCGGCCGTGGCGCGGCCGTCCTGCCAGGGGGCCTGCTCCAGCGCCTGGCGGCACTGGCGCACTTCGTCGGGGCTGAGCAGGGCGGGTATGCGGAGCATCATGGCAGGCGGTCCTCAAGGGCGGAATCAATGAGTGTCCCGCAAAAAAGCCCCGCAGGCGGCGATGGCCTGCGGGGCTTTGCGGTGATCTGCGCAGCGTCAAGCCGCTGCGCGTTCGCCCGGGGCGATCAGCAGATCAGTACGTCCACTTGAGCGATGCCACGGCCGAGCGGCCTGCCGCCATGGTCGCGTAGTGGGGCGAACGCACGCCGCTGTAGTAGACCTTGTCGCCCAGGTTGTACAGGTTCAGCTGCACGGTCAGGTTGCGGTCGATCTGGTAGGCCACCATGGCGTCGTAGCGTGCATAGCCGCTGGCGCCCTTGGTGACGATGCCGCCATCCACGGTGGAGCGGATGTAGCTCTGGTTCACGCTGCTCTGGGCGTAGATGCCCAGGCCCACGGTCAGCTTGGCCATGGGCTTGTAGCTGGTCCACAGGCTGAAGCTGTGCTTGGGCGTGTTGGGGAAGGGCTGGCCGTTGGCCACGTTGCCTGCGCCTGCGTTCTTCTGCTCGCTGTCCATGTAGGTGTAGCCGCCGAAGACGCTCAGGCCCGGCAGCACGCTGCCCGTGAAGCCCAGCTCCACGCCGTTGACCACCTTGTTGCCGCCCATGTAGGTGACGCCGTTTTCGGTGATGCGCGCATTGGTCACGTCGTTGCGGAACAGCGCGGCGGTCAGCGCCAGGCGCTTTTCCATCAGGTCCCACTTGGTGCCCAGCTCGAGCGAGCGGGTCTTCTCGGGCGCGAGGTTGGCCAGCTGGTCGGTGGAGATGCCTAGGTCCTCGTTGCCGTTGCCCAGCATGGAGCCGCCGGGGCGCGAGGAGGTGCCGAGGCTGGCGTAGATGCTGCCGTTGGTGGCCGGCTTGTAGACCAGGCCCAGCTGGTAGTTGAAAAGCGTGTCCGAACGGCTCAGGTCATAGGCCGGCGTGTTGCGGCCGGCGGGGCCGGAGGCGCTGAGCTTGTAGTGGTCCAGGCGCAGGCCGGCGTTGAGCAGCCACCGGTCGTTGAACTTGAGCGTGTCGAAACCGTACAGCGCCACGGTGTCGATCTTGTTGTGGCTGGGGTCGCCCAGGGTCACGGGCAGGTTCCACAGCGGGCTGCTGTCCGGGTTGTTCAGCGAGGCGCACCACAGGCTGGCGGCCGTGCAGGTGGTGTTGGTGGTCTGCAGCGCGGCGGTGCGGGACTCGGCCTTTTCCTTGGACAGCTCCAGGCCGAAGGCGTAGCTGTGGCCCACGCTGCCGGTCTGTGCCTTGCCCGTGAATTCCGACAGGTTCTGCAGCGTCTTGATGTCGGCCACGCGCGCATTGCCGCGGCGGAACACATAGCCATTGACGACATTGCCCTTGCTGTCGTCGGGCTGGGTCCACAGGTAGTCCTGTTCGGACTTGCTGTAGCGCAGGCTGTTGCGGAACTTGTTCGTGTCGGTGAACTTGTGCTCGACGGTGGCCGTGAACAGGTCGCTCTTTTCCTTTTCGTAGTCGCGGCTGGTCAGGCCGTACCAGTTGTCGCGGTTGCTGCCGTAGGTGGGACGCACCACGCTGCCGCCGGGCAGGCCGGCGGCCGCCGTGCTGGTGTACAGGTAGGGCACGCCGCCATCGGGAATGTTGTCGGTCTGCAGGTGCTGCCAGGACAGCGATACCTCGGTGGGCGTGCCCATGCCGAAGGTCACCGTGGGGGCGATGCCCCAGCGCTTGTTCTCGGGGCCGCTGCGGCCGGGAACGTCGGCGTCGTGCACCATGGCGTTCAGGCGCAGGCCCACGCCTTCGCCCAGCACGCGGTTGGCGTCGATGGTGGCGCGCCGGTAGCTGTCCGTGCCCAGGCCCACGTCGCCGCTGATGAAGTTCTCGTTCCTGGCCTTCTTGGTCACCAGGTTGATGGAGCCGCCAGCGCCGCCGCGGCCGGCATAGGCCGAATCGGCACCCTTGATGACCTCCACCGATTCCAGGTTGAACACTTCGCGCGTACCGGCCGCGATGTCGCGCATGCCGTCCACGAAGGTGCTGGCCTGGGCATCCATGCCGCGGATGAAGGGCTGGTCACCCGAGGGGTTGCCGCCTTCGCCGTTGCCGAAGGTGATGCCGGGCGTGGACCGCAGGGCTTCCTGCAGGCTGGTCGCGCCGGTCTGCTTGATGATTTCCTCGTTGATGACCTGCACCGTCTTGGGCGTGTCCACCAGCGGGGCCGTGAACTTGGCCGAGGAGGCGTTGTCGGTCTTCACGGGCGCTTCGGTCGAAGACGTCACGTTCACGGTGCCCAGCGTGGTGCTGGCCTGCGCAAAGGCCGGGGTGCCAGCAAGGCACAGGGCAGCGGCAAGGGCCAGCTGGGTGAGGTTCGCGGGGGGGAGGATTTGTTGGATTTTGCTCATGTTCACTCCGATGAAAGCCCGCGGATTGTTATTGCGAATCACTAGTGTTCGGTTTCTGCTTCGTAAAGTTGGCCTGTTTGCCCTGGGTAAAAGTCCTTCGCGTTGCCGCCATGCAACAAACGAAAACCGTGTTTCACCACAGGTCCAATGAAAACGCGGCTGCTGCCGGACGAAAAAAAGCGGCTGTCGCCAGCCGCCGCGGTTTGCTGCGGGGCGCCTGCTGCGCCTGTGCCTGGCCTTACTCGTCGGCCGGATTGGACAGCAGGGCCTTGTAGATCACGGCGCCGATCAGCGCGCCCACGATGGGGGCCACCCAGAACAGCCACAGTTGCGAGACGGCGATCTCGGGACCGAACAGGGCCGGGCCCGTGCTGCGCGCGGGATTGACCGAGGTGTTGGTCACGGGAATCGAGATCAGGTGGATCAGCGTCAGGCACAGGCCGATGGCCAGCCCGCCAAAGCCGGCTGCCGCGCGCTTGGCCGTGGCGCCCAGGATGACCAGGATGAAGAAGGCCGTCATCACCACCTCGGTGACCAGGGCAGCCGTCATGCCGTAGCCGCCCGGCGAATGCGTGCCGAAGCCGTTGGTGGCAAAGCCGCCGATGTCGGCACCGGCCTTGCCCGTGGCGATCACGTAGAGAATGCCTGCGCCCGTGATGGCGCCCAGCACCTGGGACACGACGTAGCCCGGCAGCTCGCTCCAGGCAAAGCGCCCGCCCATGGCCAGGCCCACGGAGACGGCAGGGTTGAAGTGCCCGCCCGAGATGGGACCGAAGGCATAAGCGCCGGTGACCACCGTCAGGCCGAAGGCCAGCGAGACGCCGACCAGGCCGATGCCCACCTGCGGGAAGGCAGCGGCCAGCACGGCCGCACCGCAGCCGCCCAGGGTCAGCCACAGGGTTCCGAGGAATTCTGCGGACCATTTTTGAACAGAGCTGTGCATGGGAAATCTCCTGAAACAGGCCCGCCGCTGCGCCCGGGCCCTGCGCGCACTGCCCGCCGAATGGCGGAAAGTGGCGCAGTTATAGCGCTGCGCCTGGCCTGCCGAGAGGGCAAGAAAGTGAACAATCGTCCAGAGCCTGCGTTGCCACAGGGGCGGCGGGCTCTTGAAATTGCATCCGCCGACCCGAGATGAGGGCTGATTTTTTCCCTGTTGTGAACCCATAGGACATAGGACACTGTCTGCATGAGCAAGCAAACCCATTCTTTTCAGGCCGAAGTTGCACAGCTGCTGCACCTGGTCACGCATTCGCTGTATTCCAACCCCGAGATCTTCCTGCGCGAGCTGGTCTCCAACGCATCGGACGCCTGCGACAAGCTGCGCTTCGAGGCGCTGAACAATGCCGCGCTGTATGAAGACCAGCCCAACCTGGAAGTGCGCGTGTCCTTCGACGCCGCCGCCAAGACGCTGACCATTGCCGACACCGGCATCGGCATGAGCGAGCAGGAAGCCATCGACAACCTGGGCACCATCGCCAAGAGCGGCACCAAGGCCTTCATGGAAAAGCTGTCGGGCGACCAGAAGTCGGACTCGCAACTGATCGGCCAGTTCGGCGTGGGCTTTTACTCGGGCTACATCGTGGCCGACAAGATCACCGTGGAGACACGCCGCGCGGGCCTGCCGGCCGCCGAAGGCGTGCGCTGGACCAGCGGCGGCACGGGCGAGTTCGAGGTCGAGCAGATCGAGCGCCCCCAGCGCGGCACCAGCATCACGCTGCACCTGCGCCCCGAGGCCGAGGAGTTCCTCAATGCCTGGAAGATCAAGCAGGTCATCGGCAAGTACTCCGACCACATCAGCCTGCCCATCCTCATGGAAAAGGAGGAATGGAAGGACGGCGAGAACGACCAGCCCGGCGCCATGGTCAAGACCGGCGAGTGGGAGACCATCAACAAGGCCAGCGCGCTGTGGACGCGTCCCAAGAAGGACATCACGGCCGAGCAGTACCAGGACTTCTACAAGGCCATCAGCCACGACTTCGAGAACCCGCTGACCTGGAGCCACAACCGCGTGGAGGGCAACACCGAGTACACGCAGCTGCTGTTCATTCCGGCCAAGGCACCGTTCGATCTCTACAACCGCGACAAGAAGGCCGGCGTCAAGCTCTACGTCAAGCGCGTCTTCATCATGGATGACGCCGAGGCGCTGATGCCCGGCTACCTGCGCTTCGTCAAGGGCGTGATCGACTCGGCCGACCTGCCGCTGAACGTCAGCCGCGAGCTGCTGCAGGAAAGTCGCGACGTGCGCCTGATCCGCGACGGCTCCACCAAGCGCGTGCTGTCCATGCTGGAAGACCTGGCCAAGCACGATCGCCACGAGGCCGGCGAAGGCACGGACGGCGTCACCGACGTGGTCAGCGAAGAGGACAAGGCCAAGGAAGGCAAGTACAGCCAGTTCTACGCCGAGTTCGGCGCCGTGCTCAAGGAAGGCCTGGGCGAGGACTTCGCCAACAAGGAACGCATCGCCAAGCTGCTGCGCTTTGCCTCCACCAGCCAGGAAGACGCCATGGTCTCGCTGGCCGACTACAAGGCCCGCATGAAGGAAGGCCAGGACGCGATCTACTACATCACGGCCGACTCCCTGACGGCAGCGCGCAACAGCCCGCAGCTCGAAGTCTTCCGCAAGAAGGGCATCGAAGTGCTGCTGATGGCCGACCGCGTGGACGAATGGGCCATGGGCTACCTGACCGACTTCGACGGCACGCCGCTGCAGTCCGTGGCCAAGGGCGCCGTGGACCTGGGCAAGCTGCAGGACGAAGAGGAAAAGAAGGCCGCCGAGGAAGCGGCCGAAGCCTTCAAGCCCCTGCTGGCCAAGCTCAAGGAGGCGCTCAAGGACAAGGCCGAGGACGTGCGCGTGTCCACGCGTCTGGTCGACTCGCCGGCCTGCCTGGTGGTGCAGGACGGCGGCATGAGCCTGCAGCTGGCGCGCCTGCTCAAGCAGGCCGGCCAGCAGGCGCCGGACGCCCGCCCCGTGCTGGAGGTCAACCCCGAGCATCCGCTGGTCAAGAAGCTGGACGGATCGGTGCATTTCCATGACCTGGCCAACATCCTTTTCGACCAGGCCGTGCTGGCCGAAGGCGGCATGCCCGAGGACCCGGCCGCCTACGTCAAGCGCGTGAACGCTCTTCTCGCGTGAGTTCCTCACAAGGATCGCCCAGGCGCATTCCATAGGCCTCAGTGCCTGCTCACTGTCGTGCCAGCGCACGGCAGACAAGCCTTCCAAGCCGGTGCCAGCCAAGCTGCCACCGGCTTTTTCACGTCTGCAATCCGTGAGGAAAACCGGTAGTCGTCGGTGGACTCACGGAAAACTCACAAATTCTTCTAAATACTCACTTTTGTCAAAAATTCCAGATCATATTTACTTTTGGTAATAAAGAACCATCATGCCTCCCTTTGGTGCGTCCGGTTGTCGGCTTTTTGACAGAGCTGTTTCAGCCGGGCACCCCGTGCGTCCGTGCCTGCGGCATTCGGCGCTGTCAACGAAGCAAAAGAGAGGTTTGTATGGCTTTCACGAGAAAGGGCTGGCTGGCGCGTGCGCTGCTGTCCGGCGGCTTGCTGGCAACAGCGGCTGCCGTGGCGGCGCCGGCCGATACCGACATCCTGGTCAACCAGGATGGTCTCTATGACGGACAGGACGCATCGGCAGGGCCTGCCGGCGGCACCTTCACCTATGTGGCCAAGGTCAGGCACAACAACATCGGTCCCGACGCCGTAGGCGTCACCCTGACCGAGGTGCTGCCCGTGGGCGCCGTGTTCCAGGGCTACAGCAGCAGCCCGGGCGGCATCACCTGCACGGCACCGGCTGCCGGCACGGTGCTCACCGCAGGCAACAACACGCTGGTCTGCAACATCGGCAACCTTGCGCCCGCCGATGGCTTCAAGTCCGTGGGCTTCGAGGTCATCCTGCCGACCGTCGGCACCAACTGGCGCGCCGTGGCCAGCGCGCGCATGGCATCGCCCGACTACGACAACGACCAGAACAACACGCAGCTGGACCGCAACTTCACCACCACCGAGGCCGCCGATCTGGCCATCGCGATGGCGGCTCCCGCCAGCGTCGCCAACGGCGGCGCCTTCCAGTACGTCATCGACGTGCAGAACAAGGGCCCGTCCGAGGTCCCCGCCGGTGGCCGTACCGTGGTGCGTTTCCCCGTGCCCAACGGCGCCGTGGTCACGGGCGTGCCCTCAGGCAGCGGCTGGAGCTGCACGCCGGCCTCGGGCAATCCGCTGATCTCGGGCGAGCTCAGCTGCACGCGCGGCGGCCCGGTGCTGCCAGGCGCCGTGCTGCCAGCCATCACCGTGCCGGCCATCGCCAACATGAGCGGCACCATTGCCGGCGCTGCCAGCGTCAAGGGCTACAAGGACGCCAGCACGGAGATGCCCGACGGCCAGTCCGGCAACAACACCGCCAGCGCCGCCGTGGTCTCCAGCGGCAGCGAGTTCGTGGATGTCTCGCTGCGCAAGCAGGTGGCGCCCACGGTGCTGGATGCGCTGCAGGCGACCGAGGTGACCTACACGCTGCAGCCGCGCCGCGAAGGCGGCTCCCTCGTGCCGCGCGATCTCACCGTCACCGACACCCTGCCGGCCGGCGTGACCTTCACGGGCTTCGACGGCAGCACGGCGCCCTGGCTCTGCGGCCACAACAGCGGCACCATCACCTGCACCCACGCGGGCGAGTACCCGGTGGCCGGCTACGCCAACATGCAGGCCATCCGCTTCAAGGCCAGCGTGGCTGCGGGCGGGACACCCGGCACGCAGCTGGTGAACCAGGGCGTGATCGGTGTGGCACCCGGCCTCAACGAGCCCAATACGACCAACAACACGGCCAGCGCGGCCGTGGACTTCAGCAACGATGCGCGGCTGAGGCTGGCCAAGGCCGGCCCTGGCCGCCCGGTGCTGGCAGGCCAGGAGTTCGAGTACACGATCACGGTGACCAACACCGGCCCCATGCCCGTGCTGCCGAATCAGCAGATCACCGTGACCGACAACCCCGCAGACGGCCGCATGGCCATCGTCAGCATGTCCGGTGCGGGCACCGGCGCGGGGGAATGGACCTGCACCACCCCGAGCTGCACCTCGACCGCGGGCCTGGCCGTGGGCGCCAGCCGCCAGATCAAGGTCAGGGCCAAGGTCACGCTGGCTTCGGGCCATCTGGACTTCACCAACAACGCCTCCGCTGGCGTGATCGGCCGGGACAATGCATCGGCCACCACCTCCGCGACCGTCACCGTGTCTGCCGACAAGGTGGATGTGGGCATCGTCAAGAGCGTGGTCAGCCCCGTGCCGCCGGCTGCCATCAAGAGCGGTGAGGAGGTCACCTACCAGCTGGTGGTGAAGAACCACTCGGCCAGCACGACGGTGACGAATGTCCGCGTGCGCGACGCGCTGCAGTCCCTGGTCAAGCAGACCGACGGCGTGCGCATCGTGGGCGGCAACCCGGTGGACGAGGCCGGCAATCCCGTGCCGTACACCTACCCGGGCGGCGGCTTTGTCTCCAGCCGCATCGTCTCCGGGGCCAACGCCAGCTGCGGCACTCCTTCGGGCGGCGTCAACAGCGAGACGCGCGATCTGACCTGCGACATCACCTCCATGGCCCCGGAGGCCGAGGTGGTGATCGAGGTCAAGATCCGCCCCAAGCGCGCCACCACCGGCACCTATGCCAACGCGGCCTCGGCCCAGTCCCTGGACATCCATGACGCCGATCCCGGCAACGATTCCTCGACGGCCAGCATCACCGTGCAGGCCATCGCGGAAATTGCGGCGCAAAAGCAGGTCTCGCCCAAGGTGGCGGCTGCGGGCGAGCCGCTGACCTATACGGTCACGGTGCCCAACTACGGCCCCTCGTCGGCCACCAATGTCACGCTCAAGGACGTGCTGCCTGCAGACGCCATCTTCATCGGCACGCCCACGGTCTCCGGCGGCGGCACCTGCACTCCGGCTGCCACCGATGGCGTGCAGGGCGGAACGCTGGAGTGCGCCTGGGCCAATCCGCTGCCCACAGGCGCGCAGTACACCGTGACCTACAAGATGCGCTCGCGCGGCGATCTGGCGGCTGACACGGAGATCCTCAACACGGTCGCCGTCGACACCACCACCGAGGAACTGACCAAGGCCAACAACCAGGCCGAGGCCAAGGCCCGGCTCAAGCGTGCCGAGCTGGATGTGAACATCAGCATGCGCCACACGGCGGACGGCCTGGTGCTGGGTGAGGACACCGAATACACCATCACGGTGACCAACTCCGGCCCCTCCTACGCCACCCAGGTGGTCGTGACCGACAAGTTCCCCGCATCGGGCTCCACGGCCACCTTCAGCTACCAGAACGGCCTGGCGCTGGCCGGCATTCCCGGCGCCTCCGCATCCTGGTGCGGCGTGCAGCCGGCGCTGAACGCGACCAGCGGGCCTCTGCAGTGCACCATCCCCTCGCTGGCGCCGGGCCAGAGCATGACCATCAAGTTCAAGATGCGTGCACAGACCCTGCCCGACAAGGCTTCGGGCGGCACCATCTACCACGAGGCCTCGGTCAAGCCCTTCGAGACGGAATGGCTGAGCAATGGCGGCGATGTGATCGTCAACAACACCACCACCGACCGGACCTCCACCAGCCGCCAGGGCAATGCCGTGGACCTGGGGATCGGCAAGCAGGGCCCCGCCGGCCCGCTGGACGATGGCGACACGGCCAGCTACACGCTGACCGTCACCAACTACGGCCGCGATCCGCAGTCGCCCGCGGGCGGCTCGGTGACCGACGTGCTGCCCGCAGGGCTGGAGTTCGTCTCGGCCTCGGCAGGCTGCAGCTATGCCAGCGGCACGCGCACCGTGACCTGCAGCGTGCCGCAGCTGGCCCAGGGCGGCACGGCCGTCTTCACGCTGGAGACCAAGCTGGACAAGCCCTACAAGGGCGCCCGCCCGCTGGTCAACTCGGCAACGGTCTCGGTGCCCGGTGACGGCAATCCCGACAACGACAAGAGCACGACCACCACGCCGCTCAAGCCGGGGCCGGGCGGCACGGCCAGCATTCCCACGCTGTCGCAGTGGGGCCTGATGCTGATGTCGTCCCTGCTGGCGCTGATGGCGCTGGGGACCATGCGCAGGCGCGAGCGTCGGTGATGCGCCCGTGACGGCAAGGGCCGGTGGCGTGATTCACGCACCGGCCTTTGTCGTCTTTGAGCGGTCCGAAGATAATGCGAGCCTATAGAGGGACACTGTTTCGCAACCGCCAGGTCGCAAGCCCGGCAACCAACACTCCAAGACCTGCCATGCTGCGTTTCTTTCTGATCTTTCTGGCCATCCAGCTGACGATGTTCGGGCTGAACCTGCTCAGTTGGGTGCAGCAGCACATCGTGCTGCCCTGGACGGCCTTCCTGGCGCACATCTGCGCCTCGCTGGTGACCTGGTTCGACAGCACGGCCTCGGCCACGGGCAAGGTGCTGTGGAACACGGCCACGGGCTTCGGCGTCTCCATCGAGGCCGGCTGCAACGGCCTGGAGGCCTACATCGTGTTGTTTGCCGCCGTGATGGCCTTCCCCTCTTCATGGCGCCAGAAGCTGGTGGGCCTGCTGGCCGGCTTCGTGGCCGTGCAGGCCATCAACGTGCTGCGCGTCATCAGCCTGTTCTACCTGGGCCAGTGGAGCACCACGGCCTTCAACTTCGCGCATGAGTACCTCTGGCAGGCGCTGATCATGCTGGACGTGCTGGTGTTCTGGCTGCTGTGGGTGCGCTGGAGCGGGCGCAAGGCGCCGTCGCACGATGACGGCGGCCAGCCGCCGCTGCCGCCTGCCGCTGCAGCTTCCGCCGCCGTGGCCGCCTGAGGAGCAGGCCATGATCGGACGCAATCCCATCTCGCGCTTCGCGGCCCTGGCCATGGGCGGCATCGTGGTGCTGACCCTGGCCTGGACGCTGGCGGCCGGCTGGCTGGCCGTGCCGGTGTCCGGCATGAGCAAGTGGGTGCTGGAGAACGCGGCCAACGGCTGGGTGCAGCGCGTGGACCTGGAGACGCCCCGCAACCTGGTCGTCAATTCCTCGGTCCAGGTCTCCAACGAGCAGACCGGCTGGCGCCGCGCCGAGGCCATCGTCGAGGTCGATCCCGCCCGCTACGGCTACGGCCTGCCCGTGCTGGTGGCCATGCTGCTGGCGGCCTGGGGGCCGGGCCGGTGGTGGCGCATCCTGGTGGGCTATGTGGCGCTGCTGCCCTTGCAGACCTTCAGCGTGGTCTCGCAGGTGCTGATGCAGCTGTGCCTTGCGGCGCGGCTTGACCTCAACGTGCTGGGCATACAGACATGGCAGCTGGAGGCCATCGTCTACGCCTACCAGATGGGCGGGCTGATGGTGCCCACGCTGTGCCCGGTGCTGCTGTGGCTGGCGCTGGACATGGGGTTTGTGCGCCGCGTGCTGCTGCCGGCCTGGAACCGCAGCCGGGCGCCTGCCGCCGCGCCCCAGCCCATGGTGGCGCCCAAGCCCTCGGCCTGGCGCCAGACCGATGGCGCCGCCACCTCCACCGGCCACCCGCTGGTGTCCTCCAGCAGCGCGGCCACCCTGCCCAAGGCCAAGGCCACCAGCGGCACGCCGCAGCGCTGAAGGTTATGCGCGGCCGACTTCAGGCCTGAGCGGGCATGGGCGGCAGCAGGCCGCGCTCGGTGATGAAGTCGATCACCTCGCGCAGGCCCTTGCCGCTTTTCACGCTGCCCATCACATAGGGCTTGTGGGCGCGCATGCGCTGCGTGTCGGCTTCCATGATGGACAGGTTGGCGCCCACGTAGGGCGCCAGGTCGGTCTTGTTGACCACCAGCAGATCGCTCTTGGTGATGCCGGGGCCGCCCTTGCGCGGAATTTTCTCGCCGCCGGCCACGTCGATCACGTAGATGGTCAGGTCCGACAGCTCGGGGCTGAAGGTGGCGGCCAGGTTGTCGCCCCCGCTTTCGATGAAGACGATGTCCGCCTCGGGGAACTGGCGCAGCATGCGGTCCACGGCCTCGAGGTTGATGGAGGCGTCCTCGCGGATGGCCGTGTGCGGGCAGCCGCCGGTCTCCACGCCCATGATGCGCTCGGGCGGCAGGGCCTCGGCCACCGTCAGCAGGCGCTGGTCTTCCTTGGTGTAGATGTCGTTGGTGATGACCACCAGGTCGTAGTGGGCGCGCATGGCCTTGCACAGCATCTCCAGCAGCGTGGTCTTGCCGGAGCCGACCGGGCCGCCGATGCCGACGCGCAGCGGGGGGAGTTTCTTGGTGCGGGTGTTCATGGTGGACTTGGGGTGAGTGATCAGGACCGGAAGAGCCGGGAGTACTGGTGTTCGTGCCGCGCCTGCAGCACGCTCCATTGGGGCAGCATGGTGTCCAGCCGGGGCGACGCCTCGCTGGCGCGGCGGCGTGCCTCGCCCACGGCCTCCTCCAGCAGCGGATGCAGGGCCAGCAGCAGGCTCTGGCCCGCCACCTGGCCCAGCGGCACGGCCTTGATGGCGGCGGCCACCTGGTTCTCCAGCCAGGCAAAGCCATAGGCCAGCAGGGCATGGTCCTCGTCGGCATCCACGGCGGCGCAGGCACAGGCAAAGGCCGTGGGATAGGCCAGGCCCGGTCCCTCCACAAGGGCGCCCAGTTGTGCGATGCGGGGCGCAAAGGCCTCGCCGCCCCAGGGCACGGAGCGCAGCAGGCTGTGCAGCGACCAGCCCATCTGCAGCGTCTCGGCACGGGCCTCGCGGCTGTCGCGGCTGGCGATGAACCACTGGTTCCATTCGCGCACCGCCCCCTCGTCGCCTGCGCTCCAGGCCCGGCGCAGCAGCAGCCACAGCGGCGCCTCGCAGCGTGCAAAGCCGTGGGCCAGCGCATCGGCAATCCAGGTGCGCGCCGTGCCAGCGTCCGTGACCAGGCCGTGCTCGATGGCGGCCTCCAGCCCCTGCGAATAGCTGAAGCCGCCCACGGGCAGCTGGGGCGATGCCAGGTGCAGCAGGGCGCACAGCCCCTGTATCGACAGGTCAGCCATGCGGATGGCCGTGCCCGTGTCCGCAGCAGCCTTTGTGATCATGGTCATGGCTGTGGTCGTGGCCATGTTCATGCCCGTGGGAATGATCGTGTGAATGGTCGTGGGAATGGCCGTGTGCGTGCCCATGGTCATGCAGCGCATACACGCTCTGCGCCAGCGCCTGGTCTTCGGCAAAGCTGGCGTCATGGCCGTGGCGGTGGCCGCCGCCATAGGCGCCGGCCTCGGGCTCGAAGGGCGCATCCACCAGGGCCACCTGCGCGCCCAGGCGCAGCAGCATGTCGTGCAGCACGGGGTCGTGTTCCAGGTGCAGGTGCGTGGGCGTGACCTCCACCGGGATATGCCGGTTGCCCAGGTGGTAGGCCGCACGCAGCAGGCCCAGCGGCGTGGCCGCCGTCACGCGCAACACCGCCTGGGGCGCGGCGCGCACGGCGACCAGGCTGCCATCCTCGGCCACCAGCACATCGCCGCCGCGCAGCACGCTGCCGCGCGCCAGCACCACGGCCAGCTCGCGTCCCGTGGAGTCCGTTACCGCAAAGCGGCTCTTCTGGCGCATGTCCCAGTTCAGTTCCAGCGTGGCGGCGCGCCTGACCAGCACGGCGGCAAGGCCGCCGCCCTGGGGCATGTGTTTGTTGACGGTGAGCATGGGGTGATCAGAATAGAAAATACCTCTGCGCCATCGGCAGCTCGGTGGCGGGCTCGCAGGTCAGCAGCTGGCCGTCGGCCACGACCTGGTAGGTCTCGGGATCGACGCTGATGTCGGGCTGCCAGTCGTTGTGCACCATGTCGCGCTTGCTGACGCTGCGGCAGTTTTCCACGGCCACGGTGCGCTTGCGCAGGCCGTAGCGGTCGGCCACGCCGGCCTGCTGGGCGGCCTGCGAGACGAAGGTGAGGCTGGCCGCCGCCACGCCGCTGCCCTGGCCCGCGAACATGGGGCGGTAGTGCACGGGCTGGGGCGTGGGGATGCTGGCGTTGGGGTCGCCCATGGCGGCGCTGGCGATGCTGCCGCCCTTGAGGATGAGGCTGGGCTTGACGCCGAAGAACGCAGGCCGCCACAGCACCAGGTCGGCCAGCTTGCCGACCTCGACCGAGCCCACGACATGGGCGATGCCATGCGTGCGTGCGGGGTTGATGGTGTACTTGGCCACGTAGCGCTTGACGCGGAAGTTATCGTGGCGCGCGTTGTCGCCCGGCAGGCTGCCGCGCTGGACCTTCATCTTGTGCGCGGTCTGCCAGGTGCGCAGCACGACCTCGCCCACGCGGCCCATGGCCTGGCTGTCGCTGGAGATCATGGAGAAGGCGCCCAGGTCGTGCAGCACGTCCTCGGCCGCGATGGTTTCGCGGCGGATGCGGCTTTCGGCGAAGGCGATGTCCTCGGCAATGGAGGCGTCCAGGTGGTGGCAGACCATGAGCATGTCCAGGTGCTCGTCCAGCGTGTTCACCGTGTAGGGCCGCGTGGGGTTGGTGGACGAGGGCAGCACGTTGGCCTCGCCGCAGACCTTGATGATGTCGGGCGCGTGGCCGCCGCCCGCGCCTTCGGTGTGGTAGGTGTGGATGGTGCGGCCCTTGAAGGCGGCCACCGTGGCCTCGACGAAGCCGCCCTCGTTGAGCGTGTCGGTGTGGATGGCGACCTGGGTGTCGGTCTCGTCGGCCACGCCCAGGCAGCAGTCGATGGCGGCGGGCGTCGATCCCCAGTCCTCATGCAGCTTCAGGCCGATGGCGCCTGCCGCGATCTGCTCGCGCAGCGGCGCGGCCTGGCTGGCGTTGCCCTTGCCCAGCAGTCCGATGTTCATGGGGTAGCCGTCCACGGCCTGCAGCATGCGCTCCATGTGCCAGGGGCCGGGCGTGACCGTGGTGGCGAAGGTGCCTGTGGCCGGGCCCGTGCCGCCGCCGATCATGGTGGTCACGCCGCTGGTCAGCGCCTCGTCGATCTGCTGCGGGCAGATGAAGTGGATGTGCGTGTCGATGCCGCCGGCCGTGACGATCAAGCCCTCGCCCGCAATGATTTCCGTGCCGGGGCCGATGACGATGGTCACGCCCGGCTGCATGTCCGGGTTGCCGGCCTTGCCTATGCCTGCGATCAGCCCGTTCTTGATGGCGATGTCGGCCTTGACGATGCCCCAGTGGTCGATGATCACGGCATTGGTGATGACGGTGTCGGCGCAGTCGGCGGCCATGCGCTGGCTCTGGCCCATGCCGTCGCGGATGACCTTGCCGCCGCCGAACTTGACCTCTTCGCCGTAGATCGTGTGGTCCTTCTCGATCTCGATGACCAGGGCCGTGTCGGCCAGCCGCAGGCGGTCGCCCACGGTGGGGCCGAACATCTCGGCATAGGCCTGGCGCGTGATGCTTGCCATGAATGTTCCCTTTCAGAGAGGCCCCATCACCTTGGCGTTGAAGCCGAAGATGATGCGGTCGCCGGAGATTTCCACGAGTTCCACGGTGCGCTCCTGCCCGGGCTCGAAGCGCACGGCCGTGCCGGCCGCGATGTTCAGCCGCCAGCCGCGTGCGGCGGCGCGGTCGAAGTGCAGGGCCTCGTTGACCTCGAAGAAGTGAAAGTGCGAGCCCACCTGCACGGGCCGGTCGCCGGTGTTGGTGACCGTGAGGGTCTGCACGGGCCGGCCTGCGTTCAGCAGGATCTCGCCGGGCTCGGCCAGCAGCTCGCCGGGGGTGATGCGCTCGGTCATGTGCGGCTCCCGCGCTCAGCCTGCCAGCGCCACGGCACCGTAGCCCATGGCGGCCACACCTGCCAGGCGTGCGGCCCAGGCCGAAGCCGTGCCGCCGCGCATGGCCCGGCCAAAGGCCACGCCCAGGGCATGCAGCACCAGCGTGGTGGCGACCATGCCCGCCATGTAGGCCCAGAACACGGCTGCGGTCAGCGCGTGGGGGAAGACCTCGCCATGCGCGTATCCGTGGAACAGCGCGAAGGCGCCGGCCAGCACCATGGCCAGGGCCACGGGCAGGCGGCGCTGGGCCACCAGCAGCAGGCCGAAGGCCAGCAGCGAGGCGGCCACCATGGGCTCCACGGCCGGCAGTTCCAGCGGGGTCTGCGTCAGCGCCAGGCCCAGCGCCATGCATGCGGCAAAGGCCACGGGCGGCAGCCACTGGCGCTTGAGCATCAGCCCGCACCACAGGCCCAGCGCCACCATGGCCAGCAGATGGTCCAGGCCCGCGATGGGATGGGACAGCCCGGCCATCAGGGCCTGCATGGCGCCGTCGCCGGCATGCAGGTGGGCGCCGGCCCCCGTATGGGCGCTGGCAGCCGTGGCGGCGGCCAGCAGGGCCGGGGCGAGCAGGTAGTTGAAAGTGTTGCGGAATCTGAACATGGAGATCTCCTTGATCGCTATCGAGACTGGATCTGCCCACGGCACAAGCGGATGCAGCGGGCTGGTTGGGGGTGCCCAGCAAGGGCCTAAGCTGGCCGCGCCGCCCCGCAGCGATGGCGCCGTCCCCCTTGGGGGAAGCGGCGTAGCCGCTCAGGGGGTCAAACTATTGGGTGATGAACGGTGACCAGCTTGGTGCCGTCCGGGAAAGTGGCTTCGACCTGGATGTCCGGGATCATTTCTGGAATGCCCTCCATCACATCGGCGCGCGTCAGCACCGTGGTGCCCAGGTGCATGAGCTCGGCCACGGTCCTGCCGTCGCGCGCCCACTCCAGCACGGCAGCGCTGATCAGCGCCACGGCCTCGGGGTAGTTGAGCTTCAGGCCGCGCGCCTTGCGCCGCTCGGCCACCAGGGCTGCGGTGAACAACAGCAGCTTGTCTTTTTCACGCGGGGTGAGTTCCATGGATGAGTCTCCGTTGATCAGGTGGCCCAGAGGCGGGGAGGGCGGGCAGGCATGTCCAGCAGTGCGGGGCGCAGCAGGCGCCAGCCTTCATGCAGCACGGCCCGTGCCGCCTCCATGCGGCGGGCCAGCACGCGCAGCAGCAGCACCGAGGGCGCGCCGCCCTGGCCGGCCAGCAGGCTGGCGCCGGCGCGCACTTCGTCGCTCCAGGGCAGGCTGGCGGCCAGTTGCTCGCTCAATGGCTCCATGGCCGCCAGGGGTTCCGGGGCCACGGCCCAGAGGCTGGCCTGTATGGGCAAGCCTGCCCAGGCAACCGGGCTGGACAGCAGGGCATGGCCGCAGTGCAGCTCGCCCTGTTCCAGCCACAGTGGCAGGCCCGCATGGGTCAGCCGGTTGTGAAGCTGCAGCCGCGCAGGCGGTGCGTCGGCATGGTTCCAGTGCTCGCCTGCGCCATAGCGGCCCAGCACCGTGGCGTCCCAGCCGATGGCGCGCGCGCCCGGCGCAAGCTCCAGGTCCAGCGCCATGGTGGCGTCGGCACCGGCAAACAGCATGTTTTCCTGCGGCAGCCATTCCAGGATGGCGCCTTCTTCCACGCGCAGCCGCACGCGCTGCGCGGCCGGGCGGCCCTGGGACTTGTACCAGCGCGTGGCGCCTGGCGTGGTCAGCAGGGCGTGGGCGCCGGGCTCCACGGTCACATCGATCTGCAACTGGTCGCCGCCAGCCACGCCGCCGGGCGGGTGCAGCAGCACGGCATGGCAGATGCCGGGGCCTTCGGGGTGCAGCGGTTTTTGCACGCGCAGCGGGCCGCTGTGGCGTGCGTGGGAAAGCACGCTGCCCTGGCCGGCGCGGTGCCCGAAGCGCAGCTCCAGCATGGCCTGCCAGCCCGAGGCGGACGTGGGCACGGCGGTGATCGGTAGCGCTGCGGACATGGGCGGGGCGGACGGTACAGGGCGTGTGGGTGGTAACGGCCTTCCGTCATGCATTTAGCGTGCCAATCCGGTGCAGTGGCGGCTGCGCCCTGCTGGTGCGCTGGCGCATCGGATTGGTGCGTGCGCTGCCATGCGTGGGGCGGAATGCGGCACGCTTGCGGTGCATTCCTGCGCCGCCGTGCCGCAGGTTGGTGCGATGCCCTACGCCCGTGCCTTGGCCTGGCGCGCCAGGCTTCTGTCCCAGGCGACCACGGCCAGCGTGCACAGGCTCAGGGCCAGGCCTGCAACGCTAGCACCCGTCCATCCCCAGTGCAGCCACACCGTCGAGCCCACGGCCGAGCCCAGCGAGGCGCCGATGAAGTACCCCGTCATGTAGACCGCATTGATGCGCGATCGCGCCGAAGGCGCCAGCGCGTAGATCACGTTTTGGTTGCTGATGTGCAGGGCCTGCAGCGCAGCATCGACGATGAGCAGCCCCGCCAGGAACCACCACAGGCTGGTGCCGCCCAGCCACAGCGCCCCCCAGCCCGCCAGCATGAGCAGGCCGCCGGCCAGCGTGGTGCGCTGCTCCAGCCCCCGGTCGGCCAGCCGGCCGGCCATGTTGGCCATGAGGGCGCCGGCCACGCCGACCAGGCCGATGAGGCCGATCTGCGCATCGCCGAACCCGTAGCCCGGCCCGGCCAGCAGCAGTGCCATGGTCGAGAACAGCACGCTCACCGTGGCAAAGCCCATGCCGCCGATCAGCGCCCGGCTGCGCAGGCGCGGCTGCTCGCGCGCCAGCGTGAGCAGGGAGCGCATCACCGCGCCATAGCCCATGCGCTGGGCCGGCTGCGCCAGCGGCAGCGCGCGCCGCAGCAGCAGGGCCACGCCGGCCGTGGCCAGGGCACCGACCCAGTACACGGCATTCCAGCCGCCCAGGTCCGAGAGCACGCCGGCCACGCTGCGCGAGGCCAGGATGCCGATCAGCAGCCCGCTCATGACCAGGCCCACGGCGCGCCCGCTGGCGCCGGGCGCCGCAAAGCTGGCCGCCATGGGCACCAGCACCTGGGCCGCGACCGAGAACAGCCCCGTCATCAGCGTGCCCGCCGCCAGCAGCGCAAAGCTGTGCGCCATGCCGCTGGCCAGCATGCCCAGCGCGGCCAGCAGCATCAGGCCCAGCACCAGGCGGCGGCGTTCCAGCATGTCGCCCAGGGGCACGAGCAGCAGCAGTCCCAGCGCATAGGAGACCTGGGCCATGGTCACCGTCAGCGAGGCACGCGCCTCGCTGATGCCCAGGTCCATGGCGATGGAGTGCAGCAGCGGCTGGTTGAAGTAGTTGGCGCCCGCGCACAGGCCGCAGGCCGTGGCCATGAGCAGCAGGGTGCTCTGGGGCAGCACGGGCGCGGCGGTGGCCTGCATGGGCGGCGAGGGCAGGGCGGGGGCCGGGGAGGATCTGTTCATCGGACGAATGCCTGTGGTATCTGCTGATGGGTGGCAAGCGGATGGCTCAGACCCACAGCGGCGGCCGCGCCGGCTGGGCGGTGGCGGGCAGTGCGGCCACGGCATCGACCTCGATCAGCATTCCGGGCAGGGCCAGCCGGGGCACGGGGATCAGGGTGCAGGCCGGAAAGCGCGGCAGGGTATTGCTGGGGGCGCCATCGCCGGGGGCACCGTCGCTCCAATGCAGGCGCACGGCGGCCTGCCAGTCGTTGAAGCGGGCCTCCGAGTGGTCCACGAGGAGCAGGGTCAGCTTGACCACCTGGCCCATGTCCGCGCCCGCCGCCTGCAGCGCCAGCTTGAGGTTGGACAGGGCCTGCTGCGCCTGGGCCGCGAAGCTGTCGGGCAAGTCGCCCGCCTGGTTCTCGCCGCCCTGGCCCGAGACGAAGGCCCATTGCGCCGGCCCGTGCACGGTGACCACATGGGTGTAGCCGTTGGGCGTGGCGTCGTAGAGACCGGCGGGCTGCAGATGGTGCAGTTGCGGGGCCGTGGAAGCGGCGGGCTGTGCCGAGGCGGCTGGAAGTGCGTCGTGTTGCATGGTGGGCCTGGAGTCCGAAAGTGCGCCGGCTGGACCGGCGAGGCTTGCCAGTGTGAAACCTCAACCAAAGTTGAGGTCAAATGCAGGCCTGCTTGGACCTATTTTTCCTGCGCCTATTTTCTGCTGCCATGAATCTGTCTTCTGCCGGTGTCACCGCGTCCGACCATGACGGGCCGGCCATCCTCTCCGTGGGCGAAGTGGCCCGGCGCAGTGGCATCACCGTCTCGGCCCTGCATTTCTACGAGCGCCAGGGGCTGATCGAGAGCCTGCGCACGCCCGGCAACCAGCGCCGCTATGCGCGTGCCGTGCTGCGGCGCGTGGCCGTCATCAGGGTGGCCCAGCGCATGGGCGTGCCGCTGGCCGAGATTGCCGAGGCGCTGCAGGAGCTGCCCAGCGGCCGCACGCCCACGCAGGCCGACTGGAGCGCGCTGTCCGCGCGCTGGCGCCATGCGCTGGATGCGCGCATCCAGGGGCTGACCCAGCTGCGCGACCAGATCGACGGCTGCATTGGCTGCGGCTGCCTGTCCCTCAAGGTCTGCCCGCTGCGCAATGACGGCGATTGCCTGGCCAAGGACGGGCCGGGGCCGCACTTTCGCTGAATAGCATGCGCGTGGGCGCGAACAGGCCCTAGTGCTTGGGCATGGGCAGCGTGGGCGTGCGCGTGCACATCCAGCACAGCCAGCCGGCCAGCGCGCCCATGACGATGCAGTAGGCGACCAGGGCCTCGGTGATGCCGATGTGGTCCGAAAGCCAGCCCAGGCCCAGGATGGGCACGATGGTGCCCAGGTAGCCGACCACCAGGTAGGTGGACAGCAGGCCCGTGCGCGTGGCCGGTGTCGAGACCTTGTTGACGATGGACATGCCCGCCAGATTGCACAGGCCGTGGCCCGCCGCCGTGGCGATCACGCTGAGCGCGAACAGCAGGGCCGAGCCCGCAAAGCTGTTGACCAGCAGCAGGAGGTTGCAGGCCACCAGGCAGGCAAAGCCCAGAATGGCCGAGCCCTTGGTCGGGCGCGGGCGCGCCAGGTACTGGAAGCCCGCCGAGAGGAACAGGATCACGCCGATGGACAGGCCAGAAACGGCCGGCCCATGCCAGGGCACCATGCGCTGCATGAAGCTGGGCGCCAGCGATGCGAACAGGCTGAACATGCCGAAGGCGCAGAACGCACACATGCCGCCCAGCGCGTAGTGGCGCGCAAAGCGGCGCTCGGGCAGGGTGATGGTGGGCATGAAATCACGCCAGTGCAGCGCGCGTGCCTGGGTGGAGGCCAGCTCCGCCGGCTCGGCAATGCGCACCTGGTACAGCGCATAGATGGCCAGCAGGCCCAGCCCCAGCGAGGGGATATAGGCCGTGACCAGCGGCCAGGGCAGCCACTGCGCGATCAGCCCGCCCACCACGGGGCCCAGCCCGAAGCCGAAGGCAATGGTCAGGCTGGTCGTGGCCGCGGCGCGCTGCAGGTCGCCCCGGTTGTTGAGCCGGGTCATGCCCACCGAGGCCGAGGTGGTGATCAGCCCCGAAGCCACGCCGATCACCACGCGCCCCAGCGCAAAGCTGGGCACGTTCCAGGCCACGGTGGAGGCCAGCACGCCCAGCGTCATCAGGATCAGGCCTGCGCGCAGCACGGCGACAAAGCCGAAGCGGTCGGTCAGCCGGCCCAGGAACAGCAGGCTGGCCAGCGCGCCGAACATGTACGCCACGAAGATCTGCGTGATGTGGCTGGGCTGCAGCCCCCAGGCCTGCTGGTACAGCGGGTACAGCGGGCTGGCCAGGGCCGTGCCCATGACACCCACGCACATGGAAAAACACACCCACGCATAGGGCGGCCAACGGGTTTGCATAGAAAAAGGGAACGCGAAGAAGACGAAAGCGAGGGAAAGAGGCGCCGCGCAGGCCTTGCGCCCCGAGGCGCCGCGGCACTGTCCGGGAGCGCATGGAATCTGGAATGACCCGCAGGCCAATGGGTGAATTCTAAGAAACCCGCGTGTCCTGGGTGTTTCGCCGCCTCCGAGCCCCTGGCATGCACCCGGGCATACCGCTGGCATCGTGCGCTAGGCGGGCGGGTGTACCCTGTGGCCGTCCCTGTGTTTTCCCTTGTCCAGAGAGTCCGGCATGCCAGTTCCACCCACCGCCTTCATCACCTGCCCGCCATCGCGCAAGGCGGCTGGTGCCGCGCTTGCCGCCTGCGCGCTGCTGCTGGCCGGTTGCGGCTCGGTAGGCGGCGGCGTGGGCATAGGCATTCCCGTCGGCCCGGTATCGGTAGGCGTCGGGCTGGGCAGCGGCGGGCTGAGCGCCGGTGTCGGCACGGGCGTGGGGCCGCTGGGCGTTGGCGTGGGCGTCAACCAGAGTGGCCAGGTCCTGGGCAGCGCCGGCGTGGGCGCCTCCACGGGCGTGGGCGGCGCGCGGGTGGGTGTGGGCGTGGGCTCGTCCACCGTGCTGCACGACCCGCAGCGCTCCGCCACCCAAACACCGCAGGAGCCCGCACCTGCAGCGCCCTCCCAGACACCCGCCAGCCAGTTGCAATGGCGCGACGCCAGCGGTCAGGTCGTACCGGCCTGCCGCGTCGACGGGCGTTGCTAACGCTTAAGGGTATGCGTCGCCCTGGAAGGTGCGCCTGGCCCAGCCTAGCGCAGCCGCTAAGGGGGTACTTCGGTTCACCCCGCCCAGACGATACGGTCCCGGCCCGCGTTCTTGGCGAGGTACAGGCGCCGGTCGGCATCGGCCAGCAATTGGTCGGCGCTGTTGTCGGGCGAAGGCGCCATGCTGGCCACACCCAGGCTGACGGTCAGCGCATGGCCCAGGGGCGAGGCGGCGTGGGGCAGGTCCAGCGCCCTGAGCGCATCGACGATGCCCTGCGCAACCAGCACCGCGCCGTCCAGCGCCGTATGGGGCAGCAGGCAGACGAATTCCTCGCCGCCATAGCGCGCCAGCAGGTCGCCAGGCCGGTGCAGCGCGCCCTGTATGGCCTGGGACAGCTGGCTCAGGCATTCATCGCCGACCAGATGGCCGTAGTGGTCGTTGTAGGCCTTGAAGTGGTCCACATCGATCATCACCAGCGACAGCGGCTCGCCCAGCCGCTGCAGGCGCATGAACTCGCGCTCCAGCTGGGCGCCGAAAAAGCGCCGGTTGGCCGTGCCCGTCAGCCCGTCGCTGTGCGAGAGCAGCTGCAGCATCTTGCGCTGCTGTGCAATCTCCAGATGCGTGCGCACACGCGCCTTGAGCACGGGCGGGCGAAAGGGCTTGGTCACGAAATCCACCGCGCCCAGGTTCAGTCCCAGTTCCTCGCAATGGGGCTCGGTCAGCGCCGTGAGAAAGATGACGGGGATGTGGGCGGTTTCCAGGTCCGCCTTCAGGCGCCGGCAGACCTCGAAGCCGTCCATCTCGGGCATGCGGATGTCCAGCAGGATGAGGTCGGGCAGGTACTGGCGGGCCAGGGTCAGCGCGTCCTCGCCCGTGTGGGCCATGAGCACGCTGCACAGATCCTTGATCACCTGGCAGATGATGGCGGCGTTGTCCGGGACGTCGTCCACCACAAGCACCTTCTGCCCGGCAGGCAAGGGCTGTAGCGGGTTGGGCAGCGTAGGGGGGAAGGCGGAGTAGGGCATGGCCGGTGGGATTTCGGGCCGAGAATACCCCGGAACCCGCAGCCCTGGATAGGGCGCAGGGGGTCTGGACAATTTGTAAAGATCTCTGTCTTCGGCAGGCAGGCGGCCCGGTGGCCTCAGGCGTATAGAGGCTCTTCCTGCATCGCCTCGATCTGCTCGTTGAGCATGTCCACCTGTCCGCGCCAGTAGTCGGGTGTGCCGAACCACGGGAAGTTGATGGCAAAGATCGGGTCGTCCTGGCGCCGCGCCAGCCAGGCGCTGTAGTGGATGAGGCGCAGCGTGCGCAGCGGCTCGATCAGGGCCAGCTCGCGGCGGTCGAAGGGGCGGAACTGCTCATAGCCATCCAGCAGGGCCCCCAGCTGGCGCGTGCGCTGGCTTCGGTCGCCCGACAGCAGCATCCACAGGTCCTGCACGGCCGGGCCCGTGCGCGCATCGTCCAGGTCCACGAAATGCGGGCCGCCATGGCCTTCGTCGTCCAGCGGCGTCCACAGCACGTTGCCGGGATGGCAGTCGCCGTGCAGGCGCAGCGTGCGCGCGCTGTGCAGGCCGAAGTGGCCGGCTGCGCTCAGGCCGTCGGCAGCGGGTGCCATCAGCTCAAGGGCGCGCTGGCAGGCGGCTTTCCAGGTGGACTCCACCTCCAGCGGAATCATTTTCCGGTCCAGCAGCCATTGCATGGAGTCGTGGCCGAAGGTGGCCAGGTCCAGCGCGGGCCGGTGCACAAACGGGCGCGCTTCGCCCACGGTGTGGATGCGGGCCAGGAAGCGCCCGGTCCACTCCAGCACCTCGAAATCGTCCAGCTCGGGCGGGCGGCCACCGCGCCAGGGGCTGACCGAGAAATCAAAGCCCGCGTAGCTGTGCAGCGTGGCACCTGCCAGCACCAGCGGGGGCACGGCAGGCACTTCGGCGGCCGTCAGCTCGGCGCTGAAGGCGTGCTCCTCCAGGATCTGATCGCGGCTCCAGCGGCCCGGGCGGTAGAACTTCAGCACCACGCGTTCGCCGTCCTCCAGCACGGCCTGGTAGACGCGGTTTTCGTAGGAGGCCAGGGCCGTGAGCCGGCCATCGCCCCACAGGCCGACCGAGGCCAGTGCGTCGAGCACGGCGTCGGGCGTGAGCCGGGCATAGGCGTGCGAACCGGCATCGGGGACGGCACTCAGATCAGGATCGTATGGTGTGGCAGACATGGGGAGATTGTCGCCGGGCTGGCTTAAGCTTTGCGTCCGCCCGACAACGCCGATCCGTCCGCCGTGCCGCTGCTGCCCCACTTCCTGCAATCCCATGCCATCGCCAGTGCGGCCGGGCCATCCGACGACTGGAGCGCCTGGCACCTCGGCCGTGGCCGCTATGCGGTCTGGGTGGTGACGATGCAGGCGCTGGCCCCGCCTGTGCGCGACGCAGTGCAAGCCGCCTGTGCGCAGGCACGCCGCTGGCTGGGCGCGGCGCTGGTCCCGCACTGCCAGCGGCAACTGCACGTGACCCTGGCCACCGCGGGCTTTCTGGATGGCGGTGCGCAACTGCCTCAGGCCTACGGCGCGGCGCAACTGTCGCGCGACCTGCTCGCGCTGCAGCACCTGCCGGCCGCGCCGCTGCAGCTGGAGTTCGGTGGCTGGGGAAGTTTCGAGATGGCGCCCTACCTTCAGGTGCGCGACGGCAGGCCGGAAGGCTGCACGCTGCACGGACTGCATGGCGTGCTCGCGCAGACAGGGCCAGGGCTGGCGCTGACCGAGGCGATGCGCCCCTACGTGCCCCATGTGACGCTGGGCGCCTGGAGCGCTGCCTGGCCCCGTGACCAGGTGCTGCAATGGATGAGCGGCCTGCCAATGCAGGAGCACTGGCAGGCCGCCGTGGGCGAGATCGCGCTGGTCAGCTATGCAGCCGATGTGCTGCACGGGCCGTTGACCTGTCACGCCCGCTACGACCTCCTGGGCCGCAGGTTGCACTGGCTGCAGAGGCCGGACTGGGCCTGATCAGGCCAGGGTGATCTGCACGTCGATGTTGCCGCGCGTGGCGTTGGAGTAGGGGCAGACCTGGTGGGCCGCGTCCACCAGGGCCTGGGCGGCGGCCCTGTCCATGCCGGGCAGGCTGACCTTCAGGCGCGCGGCGATGCCGTAGGCGTTGGGGATGGTGCCCAGGTCCACTTCGGCGTCGATGGCCAGGTCCTGGGGCAGGCTGATCTTCTGCTTGCCGGCCACGGCCTTGATGGCGCCGATGAAGCAGGCCGAGTAGCCGGCGGCGAACAGTTGCTCGGGGTTGGTGCCCGTGCCGCTGGTGCCCGGCGAGGACAGGGTCACATCCAGGCGTCCGTCATCGGTGCGCGAGGCGCCGTCGCGGCCGCCGGTGGTGTGGGCACGTGCGGTGTAGAGGACTTTTTCGAGCTGGGCCATGGTGTCTTCCTTTTGCAAAGTTGTCCGGCGGTGCGGACGGGTGGAGGAAATCGTCTGTGGGTGGTCGTCAATCGCTGCGGCGCGGCACCAGCCGCTGGCGCAGTGCGCCCAGTTGCTGCGTCAGCGCCTGCAACTCGGGCAGCGTGCACTGCGTGCTCTGCAGCACGCAGGCGGGAATCTTTTCAGCCGCATCGCGCAGTGCCCGGCCTTGCGGGGTGAGCGTGATGCGCACGCGCCTCTCGTCCTGCGCATCGCGCACCCGCTCCAGCAGGCCCGCGCCTTCCAGGCGCTTGAGCAACGGGGTCAGCGTGCCCGAATCCAGATACAGCTGTTCGCCGATCTCGGACACGGTCAGGCCGTCGCGCTCCCACAGCACCAGCATCACCAGGTACTGCGGATAGGTCAGGCCGATGCCATCGAGCAGGGGCTTGTACAGCTTGGTCATGGCCAGCGATGCCGAGTACAGCGCGAAGCAGACCTGGTTGTCCAGGCGCAGAAGCTCGGAGCTGTCGAGAGGAAGGGGGTGGCTGCTGGGCATGGGTTGAATTATTGCTGTCAATTAAATTGTGCACAACTTAATTTGAAAAACCCCTTCGGATCGGAAGGTGAAGATCCGCAGGGGTCGAGGGACCGAGGGGGCCTATCGGCCCGTGAAGCGCGCGGGGCGTTTTTCGATGAAGGAGCGCACGCCCTCGGCCGCATCCTCGCTGCTGGCCAGGCGCTGCTGCACGGGAATGAAATCGGCCACGGCGGCGGCCTGGCCCAGCTCGATGGCCTTGAGCACATTGAGCCGCGTGGCCACCACGGCCTGCGGGGCCTGGGCGGCAATGCGCTCGGCAATGCGCAGCGCCTCGGCCAGCTCCTCACCGGCTGGCACCACCTTCTGCACGAAGTTCAGGCGATAGGCCTCGGCGCTGTCGAATTCGTCGGCCGTCAGCAGGTGCAGCATGGCATTGCCCACGCCCGCACGTTCGGCCATGCGCAGCGTGGCGCCGCCCGTGGGCATGATGCAGCGCTGCACCTCCAGCTGGGAAAAGCGGCAGTCGTCGGCCGCGACCACGATGTCGGCGCCCAGCATCAGCTCGATGCCCACCGTGAAGCAGATGCCCTTGACGGCCACCACCATGGGCTTGGCGCGGCGCCGGTAGCCGACCAGGCCGTAGTCGTGCGGCTCCACCAGGCCTTGCGGGATGGCCTTCCTGCCCGAGCGCAGGTACTCCGCCATCACCGGCAGGTCCAGCCCCGCCGTGAAATGGCTGCCGAACGCATGCAGCACGCCCACGCGCAATTGCGGGTCGTCGTCCAGCCGGGTATAGGCCTCGGCCAGCTGCTGGAACATGGGGGGCGTCCAGCCGTTGCGCTTGGCGGGACGGTTGATGCCGATCAGCAGCACATGGCCGCGCACTTCGCAGCTGATGCAGCCTTCGGGCGGCGGGGTGGGGGTGTTGATGTCCATGCGTGTCTCCTGCGCATGGACCTTAGAGCAGGCCAGGGATGGGTGCAGTCGCGCAGAGGACGGTTGAAAACGAAATGAATATCTAAGCAATGCTTTCGTTTTCTGAGGTTTGGGAAGCTGATCGATGAAAATCGATAAGTTCGTTTCGATTCATTGCCAGCGCCATTGCCGATCGATAAGATCGAAACCATGCTTTCGATTTCATTGAAGCCATGAAGATCTCCATCGACTCTGTGGATGCACTCGGTGACGCGGTATGGGCCGTTCGCAAGGCGCGGCGCTTGCGCCAGGACGATGCAGCAGGCGCCGCAGGCGTGAGCCATGTCTTTGTGCGGGACGTGGAGCGCGGCAAGCCCACGGTCCAGTTTGGGCGCGTGCTGCAACTGCTGTCCGAACTGGGAATCGAGGTGCTCATCGACCTTCCCGAGGGAACCGAGCAGGCCTATCTGCAGCGCCGCCAGGCCAGGCTGCCACCTGAGTCCCATGGTTCCCACGAGTACCGAACGCGCCAGGGCGCACCGGACGGAGGGCCAGCCGCTGAAGTCAGGGAGGAGCCCGGTGCCCGCGACTCGGACGATGCGTTCTTCCGCACCGCCTTCGAAAAGAACAGGCCGTGACCGCACGCATCCTGGACGTATTCATCAACGGCCGGCTTGCCGGAAAGCTGGTCGAAAACAGGGATGTCTGGGGCTTTGCCTATGAGGAGGAGTGGATGGGCGACCCTCGCGCTTTCCCATTGGCGCCCGGCATTTCCTTGGCAAAGCGCAGGCACATCGACGGATCTACGCACCGCAGCGTCCAATGGTTCTTCGACAACCTGCTGCCCGAGGAAGCACTGCGCAGTGCGATCAGCAAAGAGCTGGAGGTGAATGAGCACGATGCCTTCGGCCTTTTGCAGGCCCTTGGCGCGGAATCGGCCGGATCCCTGGTCCTGCTGCCGCCTGGGGCGGGTGCAGCCGAGCGCGGCGCAAGGAGGCTGGAGTTCGGCGAACTGTCGCTGAGACTCAGGAACTTGCCGCGCACATCCTTGCATGCCGGATCACCCAAGCGCATGTCCCTGGCTGGAGCGCAGCACAAAATGGTGGTGCTGTACGACGAGAAAACCGCTCGCCTGCAGGAACCCTTCCAAGGGACGGCTTCCAGCCATATCCTCAAGCCGGACTCCACGGCCGAAGGCTATCCGCACTCGACCGTCAACGAGGCCTTCACCATGAAGCTTGCCGGGCGCCTGGGGCTTGATGTGCCGCCGGTACACCTGCTGTACACGCCCGAGCCGGCCTATGTCATCAACCGCTTTGACCGCGTGTTTGATGAAGCGTCCCAAGAGTGGCTGCGACTGCATGTGGTGGATGCCTGCCAACTGCTCGACCTGGCCCGGACTTTCAAATATCAAGGAGCCAGCATCCAGACACTGGCGTCGTTGATGGACCGCTGCCGCGAAAAGGCGCAAGCCCGGATGGGCATCTATCAGTGGCTGCTGTTCAACACCCTGGTGGGCAACAGCGACAGTCATCTGAAGAATCTGTCGTTCCTGGTGGACCGGGGCGGCGTCAGGCTGGCGCCGTTCTACGATCTCCTGAGCACCGCCGTCTATCACACGCGGGCTTACGCCGATGAACATGCGGTATGGCCACAGGAGCGGCTGACGGTTCCGCTTGCGGGTGCGGCCTTCTTTGCCGACGTGACCTACGGAAAGCTGCTGGCCGCAGGTACGGCCTTGGGCCTGACCCAGAGCACAAGCGGACGTGTGCTCGACAGGATGCTTGGCATGCTGGCTCCGCAGGCCGATACGTTGATCGCAGAATTCGAGGCTGGCCAGCTCCACCAGCCTGCCGACTCTGCAATGGACCATTCCACAAGAAGTGCCCACCTGAGAATGCTCAGGTCGATACGTCACATCGTCATCGAGGACATGCTGGCGCTGGTGCGCAAAACCAAGTAGCGCGCGGCCACCAAAACAAAAGGCGAAGGCCAGCCTGAGCTGCCTTCGCCTTCGCTTGGCCTTGGGGGCGGTGTATCAGTAGCTGTACACGCCGCGGCCCGTCTTGCGGCCCAGGCGGCCGGCGGCGACCATTTCCTTGAGCAGGGGGCAGGGACGGTACTTGCTGTCGCCGAATTCCTTGAGGTAGACCTCCATCACGGCCAGGCACACGTCCAGGCCGATCATGTCGGCCAGGGCCAGCGGGCCGATGGGCTGGTTGCAGCCCAGCTTCATGCCGGCGTCGATGTCCTCGGCCGATGCCAGGCCTTCGGCCAGCACGAAGAAGGCCTCGTTGATCATGGGCACCAGGATGCGGTTGACCACGAAGCCGGGCGCGTTCTTCACGGTGATGGGGCTCTTGCCCAGGCGCTCGGACAGTTCCTTGACCGTGGCGTGCGTCTCGTCGCTGGTCTGCAGGCCGACGATGATCTCCACCAGCGCCATCATGGGCACGGGGTTGAAGAAGTGCATGCCGATGAACTTGTCGGCACGGCCCGTCACGGCGGCCAGCTGGGTGATGGAGATGGACGAGGTGTTGGTGGCGACGATGACGTCGGCATCCAGCAGGGCGTCCAGCTGCTTGAGGATCTTGACCTTGAGCTCGTAGTTCTCGGTGGCGGCCTCGATGACCAGTTGCGCGCCCTTGAGCGCCGCGTAGTCGGTCGATGTCTTGATGCGGGCCAGGGCGGCGGCCTTGTCGGCCTCGGTCAGCTTTTCCTTCTTGATCAGGCGGTCCAGGCTGCCCGAGACGGTGGCCACGCCCTTCTGGACGGCGGCATCGGAGATGTCCACCATGACCACGTCGATGCCCGATACCGCGCAGGCCTGCGCGATGCCGTTGCCCATGGTGCCTGCGCCGATGATGCCTACGGTTTGAATTGCCATGACTGTCAGTCTCCTCAAACGAACAAAGTGAATGCGAACGTGAATGCGATCCAGCGATCGTAGCGGGATTCGGAGCATCCACCGGGTTTGCCCCGGCTTGCGGCGCCGCGCAGGCGACTGCAACAGTGGATGGCTACACCGCAGGGGAGGGAGAGGCATGCTGGACTACATCGTGATCGGAGGCGGCTCGGCGGGCTCGGTGCTGGCCGGGCGGCTCAGCGAGGATGCGCAGACGCAGGTGGCGCTGCTGGAGGCCGGGCCGGCCGACTCCAGCGTGCTCATCCACTGTCCGGCAGGCATGGCCGCCATGGCCAAGGGCGGGCGCCACAGCTGGGGCCTGTCCACCGTGCCGCAGCCGGGCCTGGGCGGGCGGCGTGGCCACCAGCCGCGCGGCAAGGTGCTGGGCGGCTCCAGCGCGGTCAACGCCATGGTCTATGTGCGCGGCCAGCCGGCCGACTACGACCACTGGGCCGCCCAGGGCAATCCGGGCTGGAGCTGGAGCGAAGTCCTGCCCTACTTCCTGCGCGCCGAACACAACGAATGCGGCGCCGATGCCTGGCACGGCACGGGCGGGCCCCTGAACGTGGCCGAGCTGCGCGATCCCAACCCGCTGTCCCGGGCCTTCGTGCAGGCGGGCGTGCAGGCCGGCCATGCGCACAACGCGGATTTCAACGGCCAGGCACAGGAGGGCGTGGGCCTGTACCAGGTCACCCAGCGCAATGGCGAGCGCCACCACGTCGCCAAGGCCTATCTGGCGCCGCACCGTGCCAGGCCCAATCTGCGCGTGGAAACGGGTGCCCAGGTGCTGCGCATTCTGTTCGAGGGCCGGCGCGCCGTGGGCGTGGAGTACCTGCAGGGCGGTACGGTGCAGCAACTGCACTGCCGGCGCGAGGTGCTGCTTTGCGGCGGCGCACTGCTGTCGCCGCAGCTGCTGATGCTGTCTGGCGTGGGGCCGGGCGATCACCTGCGTTCGCTGGGCATCGATGTGGTCCACCACCTGCCTGGCGTGGGCGCCCATCTGCATGACCACCCGGATGTGGTGCTGGTGGTCGATGGCGCGCAGCTGACCGACAGCTTCGGCCTGTCACTGGGCGGTGCGCGCAGATTGCTGGCCGCCGTGGGCCAATGGCGCAGCCAGCGGCGCGGCATGCTGACCACCAACTTTGCCGAGGCGGGCGGCTTCATCCGCAGCAGCCCTGGGGAGCGTGCGCCCGATCTGCAACTGCACTTCGTCGTCGCCAAGCTGGTGGACCACGGGCGCAAGACGGTCTGGGGCCATGGCTATTCGCTGCATGTCTGCGTGCTGCAGCCGGCCAGCCGGGGCAGCCTGCGCCTGGCCAGTGCCGACCCGCTGGCCCTGCCGCTGGTGGATCCGGCCTTTTTCTCCGATGCGCAGGACCTGCGGCGCATGGTGAACGGCGTGCGCCGCGCCCGCGAGATCCTGGCCCAGCCGGCGCTGGCGGCCCTGGGCGGGCGCGAGATGCCGGCCTCGGCCGGCGCGCAGGACGATGCGGGCATCGAGGCCTTCATCCGCAGCCATGCCGACACCATCTACCACCCCGTGGGCAGCTGCCGCATGGGGCCGGGGCCCATGGACGTGGTCGATGCGCAGCTGCGCGTCTACGGCATCAAGGGCCTGCGCGTGGTCGATGCCTCGGTCCTGCCGCGCATCGTCAGCGGCAACACCAATGCGCCCACGGTGATGATCGCGGAGAAGGCGGTGGACATGATCCGCGCCGCAGCGCGCTGAAGAACGGCCGGATCTCAGGCCCTGAAGCGCCTGCGCGTCATCGCCAGCGCAAACCAGTAGGCCGCCACCGTGGTGGCGGCCAGCACCAGGCCGTGGCGCAGCGGGTGGGCCGGCCACTCGTCCATGAATAGCGGGCGCACCAGCTCCACGGCATTGGTCAGAGGCAGCCAGTCCGAGGCCAGGCGCACGGCCTCGGGCAGCTGCTCGCGCGGGAAGAACACGCCGGACAGGAACATCATGGGCGTGAGCACCAGGGTGAAGTAGTAGGTGAAGAAGTCATAGCCCTTGGCCAGGGCGTTGAAGATCAGCGCGATGCTGGAGAACATGATGCCCACGCACAGCAGCACGGGCCAGGCCACCAGCAGCCTGGGCGAGTGGCTGATGCCCAGCGCCAGCATCACGCCCAGGATGGCGGTGACCGTGAACAGCGCCTTGAAGGCGGCCCAGAGCATCTCGGCCAGCAGCACGCTGTCCAGGCTGATGGGCGCGTTCATGATGCCGTCCCAGGTCTTTTGCACATGCATGCGCGAGAAGGCCGAGTACAGCGCCTCGAAGCTGGCGGCATTCATGGCGCTCATGCAGATGGAGCCGCTGGCCAGGAACAGGATGTAGGGCACCTGCCGGCCCGTGGTGCCCACGGTGACCTCGCCCACCAAGGCGCCCATGCCGTAGCCGAAGGCCACCAGCCACATCAGCGGCTCGGCGATGTTGCCGATCAGGCTGGGCAGGGCCAGCTTGCGCCACACCAGCAGGTTGCGCAGGAACACCGGCCACCAGCGCAGCGACAGGTCGGGCGGGCGCCAGATGCTGGGGGTGTCCGATGCGGGTTCGGTCATGGTGGTTCAGCCGTCGGTTCTGATCTGTCGGCCGGTGAGCTTGAGGAACAGGTCCTCCAGGTTGGCCGGGCGGTGCAGGGTGCGCAGGTGGCTGTGCGCGGCCAGCGCCTGCAGCAGCGGGCGCGCGTCGTGCGTATAGAAGAAGACGGTGTCGCCACTGACCTCGGTGCGCCCGGCCAGTGGGCGCAGTGCCGCGTCATGCGCCAGGCCCAGGGCGCCGTTGCCGTAGGCCTCGACCACTTCGGGCTCCAGGTGCTCGGCGATGAGTTCGCGCGGGCGGCCTTCGGCGATCTTGCGGCCGTGGTCCAGCACCAGCAGCCGGGAGCACAGGCGCTCGGCCTCGTCCATGAAATGCGTGGTCAGCAAGATGGCCTTGCCCTGCTGCAGCAGCCACTGCAGACGCTCCCAGATCAGGTGGCGTGCCTGCGGGTCCAGGCCCGTGGTGGGTTCGTCCAGCAGCAGCAGGCGCGGGTCGTTGACCAGGGCGCGCGCCAGGGACAGGCGCCGTTTCATGCCGCCGGACAACTCGCCCGGCCTGGCCGCGGCCTTGTGCGACAGCGCCGCGAAGTCCAGCAGCTGCGGTATGCGGTCACGCATCTGCGCCGTACCCAGTCCGAAGTAGCGCGCGTAGACGCCCAGGTTTTCCGCGCAGCTGAAGTCGGGGTCCAGCGTGTCGTTCTGCGAGACCACGCCCAGCCGCGCCTTGATGGCCAGTGCATCGGCAGGCATGTGCAGCGGCGGCGAGCCGTCTTCGGGGTGGTAGAGAACATGGCCCGCATCGGGTGCCGTCAGGCCCAGGCAGATGCGCAGCGTGGTGGTCTTGCCCGCGCCATTGGGGCCGATCACGCCCAGGCATTCGCCGGGAGCGATGGAAAAGGACAGGTCATCGACCACCGTGGTGTCGCCGTAGCGCTTGCGCAGGTTCAGGGCGTCGAAGAGCGCGGGCATGGAGCGTTTTCCTGGGGTCCGGGGCTAGCGCGCAGGCTTGGCGGCCAGGGCGGGCCTGGCCGGCGCATCCGGCGTCTCCGGCGTCTCCGATACAGCTGGCGCATCGGCGCAGGCCTGCTGCTGCGGTGGGCTCAGCCGCACCTGCGTCCAGCAGTCACGCCCGCGGCGCTTGGCAGCGTAGAGCGCGGCATCGGCGGCGGGCAGCAGCATTTCCAGGCGCAGGCCGTCCCAGACCTGGGGCGCGTGGGCGCAGCCGGCACTGAAGCGGACTTCGAAGCCCAGCGTCTGCGTCGAGGCCTGCAGCAGCGCGGACTGCAGCCGGGTGCACAGGGTGTCCACACCGTCGTCCGTGGTGTAGAGCAGCAGGCAGAACTCCTCGCCGCCCCAGCGCGCAGCGATTTCGTCACTGCGCAATTGCTGCTGCAGCAGGCGGGCGAAGAGGCACAGCGTACGGTCGCCCGTGGCATGGCCGTATTCGTCGTTGACATGCTTGAAGTGGTCCAGATCCAGCATCACCAGGGCCAGGGCCTGCCGGTGGCGCTGGGCATGCGCCAGCATGGCGGGGGCGCGCTCCAGCAGGGCGCGGCGGTTGGGCAGGCCGGTGAGCATGTCCTGCAAGGCCATGTCGCGCAGCTGCTGGTTGGTCTCGTCGCGCCAGGCCACCAGCACGGCCACCATCAGCAGCGTGCTGCTCAACGTGACCAGCAGGGCGAATATCTGGTTGGCGCCGCTGTCGGCCGTGAAGCTGGGCAGGAAGGGCGTGGCCAGGGCCAGGTAGCTGCGCACCAGAAGTACCAGCCCCATGAAGACGGCCACGCCGCACATCAGATAGCGCCAGCTGCGTGCCACGGGGCGGCGTGGCTCCAGGCACAGGCCGGCCAGCGCCAGCAGGCTCAGTCCGTGGGCGGCGCTGAACCAGCCGGTGCGCAAGGACAAGTGGGGCAGCAGCAGGGTGAAGCCCAGCGGCCCCAGAAAGCACAGCGCGATCAGGCCGCGTTCCAGCCAGGGCGGCCGGGGCCCCAGCCATTCGCGCAAGGCGCGCGCCATCTGCCACTGTGCCGATGCCGCGCAGGCTGCTGCGCCCAGCGACAGCAGTTCGCGCGAGAGCAGGCCTTGCGGCAGGCGGCTGGCGATGAGGATGAAGATCCAGGCACCGGCCTGGATCAGGAAGAAATGCTGGGCATGGCGCGCGGCACCGCTGACGCGCCGCCCCATGGCCAGCGGCAGGGCGGCCGACATGGCCATCATGTTGAGGGCCACGACCGAGGTCATGGAGAAAAAATCCAGGGTGGGCAGCGTGGATGGCATGTGCGTCCCTGGATGGCGGTGCGAAGCGGGGCCCTTGGAAGAAGGTGGCCGGTGGCGGGGCGCTACTGGAACGCCACCTCCGCGAAGCTGCGCAGCTTGCGGCTGTGCAGGCGCTGGGTGCCGCCCTCGCGCAGGATGTCGATGGCGCGCATGCCGATGCGCAGATGCTGGTCCACGCGCTCGCGGTAGAAGTGGTTGGCCATGCCGGGCAGCTTGATCTCGCCGTGCAGCGGCTTGTCGGACACGCACAGCAGCGTTCCATAGGGCACGCGGAAGCGGAAGCCGTTGGCCGCGATGGTGGCGCTTTCCATGTCCAGCGCCACGGCGCGGCTCTGGCTGAAGCGCAGCTGGGGCAGGTTGTTGGGCAGCAGCTCCCAGTTGCGGTTGTCGGTGCTGGCCACGGTGCCGGTGCGCATGATGCGCTTGAGGTCGGGCCCGTCCATCTGCGTGACGTCGGCCACGGCCTGCTGCAGGGCCAGCTGGATCTCGGCCAGCGCGGGAATGGGCACCCACAGCGGCAGCTCCTCGTCCAGCACATGGTCCTCGCGCACATAGGCGTGGGCCAGCACGTAGTCGCCCAGCTGCTGGCTGTTGCGCAGGCCCGCGCAGTGGCCCAGCATCATCCAGGCGTGCGGGCGCAGCACGGCAATGTGGTCGGTGATGGTCTTGGCATTGGCCGGCCCCACGCCGATGTTGACCATGGTGATGCCGCTGTGGTCGGCGCGCACCAGGTGGTAGGCCGGCATCTGCGGCAGGCGCGGCGGCGGCGTGCCCAGCTCGTCATTGGGCTGGGCCGGCAGGCCGGTGCGGCGCGTGACCACATTGCCGGGCTCGATGAAGGCCACGTACTCGCTGTCCTCCCGGGCCATCTCGGCGTGGCCCAGGCGGATGAACTCGTCGATGTAGAACTGGTAGTTGGTGAACAGCACGAAGTTCTGGAACCACTCCGGCTGGGTGCCCGTGTAGTGGCGCAGCCGGTGCAGCGAATAGTCCACGCGCGGGGCCGTGAACAGCGACAGCGGCAGGGCCTCGCCCGGCTGGGGGCGCCAGGTGCCGTTGGCGATGCCGTCGTCCATGGCCTCGAGGTCGGGCAGGTCGAACACATCGCGCATCAGCTGCCGGCGCTCGCGCGACAGCGTGCCTTCGATGTGGTCGTTCTCGGCAAACGAGAAGTGGATGGGGATGGGCTTGTCGCTCAGGCCCACTTCCAGCGGCACGCCGTGGCTCTTGATCAGCAGGCGGAACTGCTCGGCGTAGTAGCGCGAGAACAGGTCGGGCCGCGTGAGCGTGGCCTCGTGCGTGCCCGGCCCCTCGACGAAGCCGTAGGCCAGCTGCGTGTCCGCGCGTGACACGGTGGCCGTATGCATGCGCACGAAGGGGTAGTAGGCGTGGACGGGGGCGGCCGGGGTTTCACCGGAGACGAAGCGCTGCATGTTCGTGCGCAGGTGCTCTATCTGCTCGCGGTAGATCTGCTGTACGTGCTCCAGGGCCCGCTGGGGGTCGGTGTGCAAGGTGGCTGCGGCCCGTGAGGCCTGCGAGGGGTTGTGAAGCGAAACCATGGGCTATTGTCGTTGGACTGGATGACTGTTGTGCAACTGCCAGGCGCGCGCTCTGTCGGCCGGCATGGGCGGCGCCACAAGGTACCCCTGCATCATGCCGCAGCCCAGGTCGCGCAAAAGCTCCAATTGGGCAGGTGTTTCCACGCCTTCAGCGACGATGTCCAGATGCAGGCTGTGGCCCATCTGCACGATGGCGGTGACGATGGCCGTGTCGTCCTCGCTATCGGGCACGTCGGCGATGAAGGACCGGTCTATCTTGAGCTGGTTGATGGGGTGGCGGCGCAGATAGGCCAGCGAGGAATAGCCGGTGCCGAAGTCGTCGATGGCCAGGCCCACGCCCAGGGCCTGCAGCGCCTGCAAGGTGTCCTGCACCTGGCCGCTGGTGTGCATCAGCGTGGACTCTGTCAGCTCGATGTGCAGCCAGCGCGCTTCCAGGCCGGTTTCCTCCAGCACCAGGGCCACCTCGCGCGCCATGTTGCGCTGGCGAAATTCCAGCGCGGAGACATTCACGGACAGGGGTACGGGCCGCAGCCCCTCGTCCTGCCACTGGCGAGCCTGGCGGCAGGCCTCGCGCAGCACCCAGTGGTCTATGGCCGAGATCAGGCCGCGCGCCTCGGCAAAGCCGATGAACTCGCCGGGCAGCACCAGGCCGCGCTGCGGGTGGCGCCAGCGCACCAGGGCCTCGAAGCCCGCCAGCCGGCCATCGGCCGTGAAGGTCTGGGGCTGGTAGTGCAGCTCGAACTCTCCGCGCTCCAGCGCGCCGCGCAGTTGCTGCTCCTGCATCAGCATCTGGGTGGCCTGGCCGCCGTGGGCGGGTGCGTAGAACTGCAGGTTGCGCCGGCCGCTGTCCTTGGCCGTATGCGTGGCGCTTTCGGCGCGGTTGAGCAGTTCCTCGGCGCTTTTTCCGTCGCCCGGGTACATGGCGATGCCCATGCATGGCGAGACCACCAGCGGCGTGCCGTCGATGGTGCAGGGTGCCTCGATGATGCGTTGCAGGTGCCTGGCCTGGGTCTCGGTCTCCTGCGGATCGGGATCATCGGTGAGCACGACCACGAATTCGTCGCCGCCCACGCGCGCCACCAGATCATGGGCGCGCACGCTGCCGCGCAGGCGCTGGGCGACCTCGCACAGCAGCAGGTCGCCGGCCTGGTGGCCCAGCGAGTCGTTGATGGTCTTGAAATGGTCCAGGTCGATGAGGAGCACGGCCAGCGTGCGCTGCTTGACCGAGGCCAGCGACAGCGCCTGGCGCAGCATCTGGATCAGGCGCACCCGGTTGGGCAACTGGGTCAGCTGGTCGTGCTGGGCCAGGAAGTCCATGCGCTCCTGGGCCAGCTGGCGCAGCGTGATGTCGCGCACCAGCACGATGCGGTAGGGCCCGCCCTCGGCCGGCATGGTCTTGGCCTCTATCTCCACGGGGATGCGGTGGCCGTCCTTGTGCTGGATGGCGCCGTCGAAACGGTCCTCGCGGCCGCTGCGCATGTACTGCAGCGCGTAGAGGCGGAATTCCGGGCAGATGTAGTCGAGGATGGGGCGGCCGATCAGCTCGTCCAGCGTGTAGCCGGCCAGGCGGGACAGGGCCTCGTTGCCGTCGATGATGAGGCCGTCGCGGTGCATGACGATGGCCTCGGTCGTGACCTCGGTGAACTTGCGCATGCGCTCTTCGCTGTCACGCACCTTCTGCGCCACATGGTGGTGGTGGCTCACGTCGGTGATCTGCACCACGGCGCCCTGCAGCCGGCCCTGCTCGAAGTGCGGCATCAGCAGCGACTCGATATGGCGCGGCGGTCCATCCGGCTGGGGCACTTCGCGCTCGTAGCGCACATGCTCGCCGCGCAGGCCGCGCTCCACCTGCGGCGCGATGAGCTGCCACACGGCCTCGCCCACGATCTCGCGCACGGTCTTGCCCACGGCCTCGGCGGGCGTCAAGCCGAAATTGCGTGCGTAGTTGATGTTGGCGAAGCGGCAGCGCAGCGTGCGCGCATCGAAATAGGCCAGCATGGCCGGAGCCGTGTCTGCTATCAGCCGCAACAGCGCATCATCGGGCCCCGTGTCTTGCGCATCGATGTTCTCTGGCATGCGTCCCCCTCGCTGGGGATTTATAGCGGAATCGCAGAGATTTTGATAGCGCTCTTGTGCGAGGGTGAGCGGCCGCTGACGCGTGGGGGCGCGTGCGGCTGTCGGGCATCAGGGGCCGCCGTGGCGGCCTGTCTTTTTTTTGCAGCGCCGCATCAAGGGCAGGCGCGGCCGGGCGCGGTGCGGCGCAGTGTGGTAGCCCTTGCGGGCGCCTTACTTGAGCAGTTCCTGCACCTGGCCCAGCGCGGCCTGGGCGCATTTGTCGTCCAGGTGGCCGCCAGGCGCGCCGCCGATGCCCACGGCGCCGATCACCTCGTTGCCCACCTTCACCGGCAGGCCACCGCCCAGCAGCAGGTAGCCGGGAATATTCACCAGGTTGGCGGCGCCGGGGTTCTTCTGCGCGCCCTCCATGATGGCCAGCGTGCTGTTCTTGGCCGATGCGGCCGTGTAGGCCTTCAGGCGGCTGGCCTCCAGCGTGTGGGGGCCGGCATTGTCGGCGCGCTGCACGGCGCGCACGGTGCCGGCGCGGTCCACCACGGTGGCGGTGACGGCATGGCCGTCGGCGGCGCAGGCGGCCACGCTGCGTGCGGCGATCTGGTTGGCCAGCTCCAGCGACATGTTCTTTTCCGTGCGCACGGCATCGGCCTGGGCGGCGGTGGCGATCAGGCCCAGGGTCAGGGCGGCGAGGGTGGCGAGCTTGGTGGTGCGGCGTTGCATGGTCTTCTCCTTGGGGGTCAGGACGGCCCGGGACACAAGCCCGGACGGCATGCATGCACTGTAGAAAATGCCGTCGCCGCGCACCATTCGGACGGTTACGCGCGCCGCTGCGTAGAAATACGGAGAAGCCAGGCGCGCTGGGCGCGGCGGTGGAGCTTCAGGTGCCTGCCGCCGGATCGGCCAGGCTGGCGTAGCGGCGTATGAGTTGCGCCAGGCTGGGCGCATCCAGCTTGGCGAACAGGTTGGCGCGGTGCGTCTCCACCGTGCGGGGCGACAGCTCCAGGCTGCGGCCTATCTCCTTGTTGGTCAGCCCCTGCACGATCAGCCCCAGCACCTCGCGTTCGCGCGCGGAAAGCTGCGCAAAGCGCTGCTGGGCATCGCGGTCGGCCTGCTGGCGTTCGCGCGACTGCACATGCTGGCGCACGGCGCTTTGCAGCGCATCGATCAGCACTTCGTCGTCCACGGGCTTTTCCAGGAACTCGGCCGCGCCGGCCTTGAAGGCGCGCCGGCACATGTCCACCGTGCCATGCCCGGTGAGCATGATCACGGGCTGGTCCACACCCTGCTCCATCAGCCGGCCCAGCAGGGCCAGCCCGCCGATGCCGGGCATGCGCACGTCCAGCACGATGGCGCCTATGCCCTGGCGGTCCAGTCCGTCGAGAAAGGCCAGCGGATCGGCCCAGCACTGCACGCGCAGGCCCACGGTGCCGATCAGCAGGGCCAGGCTGTCGCGCACGGCCTCGTCGTCATCGACCAGATGGATCAGCGGGGACAGGTCTTGGGCGGGCGCGGCAGTCATGGGGTCAGTGGTTCCTGAGGGGCGTTGGGTACGGCAGGTGCCGGGCCATGGGCCGCAGGCAGCAGCAGCTCGAAGCGCGCTCCGCCTTGCGGCGGGGTGGCGGCGGATGCGGCCAGCCCCAGGCTGCCGCCCATGGATTCGGCCAGGCTCTGGCTGAGCGTCAGGCCCAGTCCCAGGCCCTGGGCGCGGCCCGTGGCAAACGGGGTGAACAGGCGCTGGCGCATCTCGGGCGCCACGCCGGGGCCGCTGTCGTGCACGGCCACCATCAGGCGGCTGTCGCGGCGTGCCAGCTCCACCCGCAGATGGCGGGCTGCGGGCGGCTGCTCGTCCATGGCCTGCAGTGCATTGACCAGCAGGTTGTGCAGTATCTGCTGCACCGCCACGGGGTCGGCCTGGGCGGCGGGCAGATCGGCGGCCTGCACCATGACCTGAACCTGGCGGCGCCGCAGCTCGGGCTCCAGCAGATACAGCGCCTCGGCAACGGCCTGGCCCAGATCCAGCGGTTCGGCCTGGGGCGCCAGCCCCGGCCGCTCCACCAGGCGGCGCAGCCTGCCCACCACGGCCGATGCGCGCTTGGCCTGCTCGGCAGCCTGCCCCATGGCCTGGCGTGCGGCGTCCATCTCGGGCGGGTCCTCGGCCAGCAGGCGGCGCGCGGCCTGGCTGTTGGAGAGCACGGCCGTCAGCGGCTGGTTCAGCTCATGCGCCATGCCGGCGGCCAGTTCGCCCAGCGTATTGAGCCGCGCCACCTGGCCCAGCTGCAGCAATTGCTCGGCGCGGCGGCGGGCCACGCGCTGGCGCAGCAGGGCGTGCAGCGCGGCCACGGCCAGCGCACAGCCCAGGGCCCAGCCCAGCATGGCCGTCCAGGGCAGCACCGTGGCGTCCAGCGGCTGGCGCAGGTACAGCACCAGAGGCTGGCTGGGCGAGGCCAGGGGCTTGCTCACCTCCCACGACCATGTGTTCCAGCCGTGCGCGGCGGCTCGGCCCGGCTGGATCACGAATTCCTGCCCGCCCAGGGCCAGCCATGCGCGCACCGGGCTGGTGGCGGGCGGCAGCGGCCACTCGTCGGCGGGAATCGTGGCGCGCAGGTCCAGCAGCAGCGCGTAGCTGGCCGGCAGCCCGGCCTGCACCAGGTACAGCCGGCCCCGGACCAGGTCGGCCAGGGCCAGTTCGGCCTGGCCGCTGGCCTGGGAGCGGCGCTCGGCCTCGGCCATGCCGGGCGGCCAGGTCTCGGGCCAGGGCTCGCCTGCGGCGGCCGAGCGGCGCGCCACATCCAGCACCTGCGGATACAGGCGCGGCAACTGCTTCCATGAGGCCTGATCGGGAGCGGGCTGGCGCGGCTGCAGCAGCGCCAGCGTGCCCAGGATGGCATCGTGCTGCACCATGCGCTGGCTCAGCAGCCGGTGGGCAATGCGGGCATCGGTATCGAAGACCTCGCGCAGCGACTGCAGGCGAGCGTGTGCCAGCCAGGCCGCGCCGCAGCCTGCGGCCACGGCCCAGGCCAGCACCCACCCCGCTGATCGCTGCCATCCATTCATGGCGCGGATTCTGGCATGCGGCCCGCGCAGGCAGTGGTCTAATCCGCAGCACCCCCACCTATCGCAGCGCAGCATGGCCGAGTCCACTCCATCTACCGCCAACGCACCCGACTGGATGGCGCCGCACAGCCTGCTGCGCATCTCGGTCGTTGTGGCCTTGCTGACCATCGTGCTCAAGACCCTGGCCTGGTGGCTCACGGGCTCGGTGGGCCTGCTGTCGGACGCGCTCGAATCCTTCGTCAACCTGGCCGGTGCCGTGTTCGCGCTGACCATGGTCACCATCGCCAAGCGGCCGGCCGACACCGATCATCCCTATGGCCACCACAAGGCCGAGTACTTCTCCGCGGGCTTCGAGGGCATCCTGGTCATCGGCGCCAGCCTGGCCATCGCCTGGGCGGCGCTGGCGCGGCTGTGGAACCCGCAGCCGCTGGAGCAACTGGGCTGGGGCCTGGCGCTGTCCGTGGTCAGCTCGGCCCTCAACGGGCTGCTGGCCGTGGCCATGCTGCGCTCGGCGCGCCAGCACCGCTCCATGGCGCTGGAGGGGGATGCCCGCCACCTGCTCACCGATGTCTGGACCTCGGCCGGCGTCGTCATCGGCCTGATCGGCGCATCGCTCACGGGCTGGCTGTGGCTGGATGCGGCCGTGGCCATAGGGGTTGCGATCAACATCTGCGTGCAGGGCGCGCAACTGGTCTGGCAGTCTTCCCAGGGCCTGATGGACCAGGCGCTGGACGCGCCCGAGCGCCTGCGCATCGACACCGTGCTGGACCGCCACGCGCACCGCGAGCAGGGTGTGGTCTTCGACAACATCTCCAGCCGGCGCGCCGGCGAGCGCAGCTTTGCCGACCTGCACATGCATGTACCCGGCAACTGGAGCGTGGCCCGCGCCGCCCGGCTGCGCACCGAGATTGAGGCCGAACTGCTGCAGGCCGTGCCCGGCCTGTACGCGCGCATCGAGCTGCTGCCGCTGGGCATGCAGACCGCCATGGAAGCCGCCATCGAGGCGGCAGGCCAGGCGGAGACTCTTTCCCCATCCACCGACAAGAACCCGAACCCCGAACAATGATCAGCATCCTGCAGCGCGTGAAACAGGCGCGCGTGGAAATCGACGGCCAGCTCGCCGGCAGCATAGGCCCCGGCCTGCTGGCACTGGTCTGCGCAGAGCGCGGCGACACCGAGGCCGAAGCCGACAAGCTGCTGGCCAAGATGCTCAAGCTGCGCATCTTTGCCGACGACGCGGGCAAGATGAACCGCAGCGTGCAGGACCTGGACGGGCAGGGCGCCTGCGGGGGCCTGCTCATCGTCAGCCAGTTCACGCTGGCGGCTGACACCGGCGGCGGCAACCGCCCCAGCTTCACGCGCGCCGCGCCACCGGCCGAGGGAGAGCGCCTGTACGACTACATCGTGCAGCGGGCGCGCGCCCTGCATCCGGAAGTCGCCACGGGCCGCTTCGGGGCCGACATGCAGGTGCACCTGCTCAACGACGGGCCCGTGACCATCCCGCTGTCGATAGCTCCGGCCACCGCGGCATAGCGCGCCGCAGACCTGCTGTTCTGGGGCGGATTCTGGCGCGATCTGCGAGCACGTCCTGGCCGGAAAAGCCCTGCAAAGCCCGTATTCTTGCGGCCTCAGCATTCATCGACAGACCGACGACCATGAAGAACCATCCGTTCAAAGCCTCCACCCTGGCCCTTGCCATGAGCATGGCCCTGGCGTGGAGCGGCGCGGCCGGCGCCGACACCCTCAGGAAGCCCGCGCTGGACGCACTGGCCCAGGCGCAGCCGGCACCTACCGACTTCGCCAGCTTCCTGAAGCAGGCCGCGGCCGCGCAGCCTGCCATCGCCCAGGCCGTGCAGCGCCATGCCGCAGGCGCCGCGCTCACGGGGGATGAACTCAACCACATCGCCCGCCTGCTGGGCCTGTACACGCGTCTCACGCAGGAGCGGGCCGTGCTGGCCAGCATCGAGCGCATGGTCGCCCTGCCCACGGTGCGCGACCCCAAGGTGCCGCCGCACGAAAGCCCGGCCATCCTCGCCTTCGGCGAACTGGTGCAGCAGATGGCCAGGGACTTCGGCCTGCAGTACCGCAACGTGGACAACCGCATCTTCGAAGTCACCCTGCCTGCGAACACCACGAACGCCATGAACGCGGGCACCGATGAATTCGGCATCCTTACCCATGCAGACGTCGTCCCCGTCGTCCCCGCCGAATGGGTGCTGGACGGCCAGGCCATCGACCCCTTCAAGGTCACGCGCGTGGGCGACAAGCTCTACGGGCGCGGCACCATCGACGACAAGGGCTCCATCGCCACCGTGCTGTTCGCCATGAAGGCCGTCAAGGACAGCGGCCTGCCCCTGTCGCGCGGCATACGCCTCATGATCGAGACCACCGAGGAAACCGGCGGCGATGCCATGAAGTACTACCAGGGCAAGACCACGCTGCCCGCCTACAACATCGTGCTGGACAGCAAGTACCCCGCCGTCGTCGCGGAAAAAGGCTCGGGCGCGCTCAAGGCCGTGTTCGACGACGTGAAGGCCGACCCCGCCCAGCCCGCCATCACCGCCATGGCCGGCGCCGCCTCGGCCAACGCCATTGCCCAGACCGCCACGGCCACCATCACGGCCGGCGACGAAGCCGCCATCGAAGCCATCGCCGCGCGCCTGCAGGCGGCCAAGGGTGACTTCACCACCAGCTATGCAGGGCAGGGCGGGCCGTTCACCATCGACATCCAGCGCAGCGGCACCGCAGCCACCGTCAAGGTCACGGGCACCTCGGCCCACGGCTCGCGCCCCGAGGAAGGCGTCAACCCCGTGCCGCGCCTGACGCTGTTCCTGCAGCAGGTGCTCATGCCCACCGATGGCGTGGCCCTGGTCCAGCCCAATGCCTACAGCAACGCCCTGCGCTACATCAACGGCGCCTTCGGCCTCGACTACTTCGGCAAGCAGCTGGGCGTTGCATATGCCGACGACTTCATGGGCCCGCTGACCCTGTCGCCCAACCTCATCAAGGCGGCAGACGGCAAGCTGGAAGTCACCACCAACGTGCGCATGCCGCGCGGCAAGACGCCCGAGCAACTGCGCACCGAAGTCGAGCAACGCATCACCCGCTGGAGCGCGGCCGCCAAGGTCCCCCTGACCCTGCAATACACCCAGGGCAACTGGATGGCGCGCGACCCCAAGGGGGCCTGGCTGTCCACCCTGCTCAACATCTTCGGCGACACCACGGGCCTGGACGCCAAGCCCGTGCCCACGGCCGGCAGCACCACGGCCAAGCTCATGCCCAACGCCATCAACTTCGGCCCCGCCATGCCCGGCAAGAAGTACACGGCGCACAACGCGCTCGAATACAAGGAACTGCCCGACCTGCGCGCCGACATGCAGATGTTCACGGAAATGCTGGTGCGCATCGGGAATCTGAAGCAGATGCAGTGACATTCTCCGGCTATTGAAATGCGAAAGCGCCTTGTGAAAGCAAGGCGCTTTTTTATTCCTGGGACAATCCGGCGAAGGGGATTGGAGCATTGATGAAAATCCCTGCGGGAGGCATTCATGCAGGACATCAAAGGCCAGGATCTCAAGACCATTATCCATTCCAAACGCGCCAACATCTATTACCTTGAGCACTGCCGTGTCCTGGTCAATGGCGGGCGGGTGGAATATGTGACCGATGCCGGCAAGCGCAGCCTGTATTGGAATATTCCCATTGCCAACACCACCAGCATCCTGCTGGGCACCGGCACCTCCATCACGCAGGCGGCCATGCGGGAGCTGGCCAAGGCTGGGGTGCTGGTGGGCTTTTGTGGTGGCGGCGGAACGCCCTTGTTCAGCGCCAATGAAGTTGACGTTGAAGTCGCCTGGCTCACTCCGCAAAGCGAGTACCGCCCCACTGAATACCTGCAGGCCTGGGTCCAATTCTGGTTTGACGATGAACTGCGCCTGCATGCCGCCAAACAATTGCAGGCTTTGCGATTGCAGCGGATGCAGCAGGAATGGGGCGCACGAGCCTTGCGCGAAGCAGGGTTTTCCGTGGACATGGAGCGCCTGAAGGCGCTGGTGCAGCAATTTGCGGCGCTGACGGCCAATGCGCCCGATGTTATGACACTGCTGACCGATGAGGCACGGCTGACCAAGGCCTTGTTCAAGCTCGCCGTGGACGCCGTGGGATATGGCGAATTCACGCGCGCCAAGCGCGGCACCGGCACCGGTGCAGCCAACCGCTATCTGGACCATGGCAACTACCTGGCCTACGGACTGGGCGCCACGGCCACCTGGGTGCTGGGCCTGCCCCACGGCCTGGCCGTTCTGCATGGCAAGACGCGGCGTGGTGGCCTGGTGTTCGATGCGGCCGACCTGGTCAAGGATGCCGCCATCCTGCCCCAGGCCTTCCTGTCGGCCATGCGCGGCGACGACGAGCCGCAATTTCGCCGCCAATGCATCGAGGCGCTCACGCGCAGCGAATCGCTGGACTTCATCATCGACACGCTCAAGCGCATTGCCGTCGACACGGCGCGCCTGGCCGGCGCGCCCACAACGCCCACAACGCCCGGCGCTGCGCAGGAGGCCGACACATGAACGTGCTCTTCGTCTCCCAGTGCAGCAAGCGCGCCCTCACCGAAACGCGCCGCATCCTCGACCAGTTTGCCGAGCGGCGCGGCGATCGCACCTGGCAGACGCCCATCACCGCGGCTGGGCTCGACACCGTGCGCAAGCTGCTGCGCCAGAGCGCGCGCAAGAACACCGCCGTGGCCTGCCACTGGATACGCGGGCGCGACCACAGCGAACTGCTGTGGATCGTGGGCGACGGGCGCCAGTTCAACGCAGAAGGCGCCGTGCCCACCAACACCACGGCCAGCAACGTGCTGCGCGCAGAAGACGAAAGCCACTGGCACCACCTGCCACTGATCACGGCGCTGGCCGCTTTGGCGGCCCTGGTGCATGACCTGGGCAAGGCCACCCAGGCATTCCAGGACCGGCTGAAGAATCCGGGCCTGCGCGAGCGCAACCACTACCGCCATGAATGGGTGTCGGTGCGGCTGTTCCAGGCTTTCGTGGGCGGCGACGGCGACGCGGCATGGCTGCAAAGGCTGGCAGCCTGTGTGGATGAGGCTGCCGACGCCCGGGCCTTTGAGGCGCAATGGCTGGATCACCGCAGCGGCCGCCTTCTGCGCGATGGCCTGGACGAGCCGCAGGCCAGCCAGCTTCTGCCGTTCAAGGCGCTGCCGCCGCTGGCCACCGCCGTGGCCTGGCTGGTTCTGACACACCATCGGCTGCCCTGCATGCCGGTCGCTGCAGGCCGGCAGGAGTCCGACGACGAGCTGGAGCCCGACCGCCGCCAATGGTGCCGCTTCGGCGCGCGCCCGCGCTTCGTCAACAGCAATGAGATCGAGCAGCTGCTGCAGTGCATCAGCGCCGACTGGAACGAGCCGCGCGAGAAAGCCGACCCGGCGAAAGTGCGCTCCCATTGGGACTTCCCGCAGGGCCTTCCAGTGACCACGGCCGCCTGGCGCAAGCAGGCGGCGCGCTACGCGCTCAAGCTGCAGGAGCTGGCGGGCCGGTCGCTTGACGCTGCAAGCCTGGGCGATCCGTTCACGCTGCACCTCTCGCGCCTGTGCCTGATGCTGGCCGACCACCACTACTCCAGCATCGAGGACGAAGCGCGCCGCCAGCCTTTCCGCAACGCGGGCTATCCGCTGTACGCCAACACCCGGCGCAAGAGTGCAGCTCCAGGCGCCGCGTCCGCTTTCAACCAGACGCTGGACGAACACCTGCTGGGCGTGCAGGCCCATGCCACGCTGGTGGCGCGCTCGCTGCCCACGCTGGCGCGCAGCCTGCCGGCACTGCGCAGCCATCGCGGCCTCAAGAAGCGCAGCAGCAATGCGCGCTTCCAGTGGCAGGACAAGGCCGCCGACCTGGCTGCCAGCGTGCGCCACCGGGCCGCCAGCCAGGGCGGCTTCATCGTCAACATGGCTTCCACCGGCTGCGGCAAGACTCTGGGCAATGCCCGCATCATGAACGCGCTGGCCGACCCGGGCGTGGGCATGCGCTGTGCCTTCGCCATCGGCCTGCGCACGCTCACGCTGCAGACGGGGCGGGTGTTCCAGAGCGACCTGGGCCTGGGCGACGACCAGCTCGCCATCAAGGTCGGCGGCGCGGCCAGCCGCGCGCTGTTCGAGTACTGGGAAGCGCAGGCCGAGGCCACGGGTTCGGCCTCGCGCCAGGCGCTGCTCGACGAAGGCGGGCAAGTCCTGTTCGACGGCAATGACCAGCACCCACTGCTGCAGCGCCTGACCGACGATGCGCAGGTGCGCTCGCTGATCGCCGCGCCCGTGCTGGCCTGCACCGTGGACCACCTCACGCCCGCCACCGAAAGCCTGCGCGGCGGCCGGCAGATCGCGCCCATGCTGCGCCTCATGACGGGCGACCTGGTACTGGACGAGCCCGATGATTTCGACATGGCCGACCTGCCCGCGCTCACGCGGCTCGTGCACTGGGCGGGCCTTCTCGGCTCGCGCGTGCTGCTGTCCTCGGCCACCTTGCCGCCAGCGCTGGTGGAGGGGCTGTACCTGGCCTACCGCGCCGGGCGCGAGATCTTCCAGCGCCATCGCGGCGAGCGGCCCGGCGAGCCCGTGGCCATCTGCTGCCTGTGGGTGGACGAATTCCACCAGCAGGCACTGGACTGCGCCGATGGCGCAGGGTTTCGCACAGGCCACGGAAGCTTTGTGCAAAAGCGCGTGGCCCAGCTCGCCCGGGCCGAGGTGCGGCGCCTGGCGGCCATCGCTCCCCTGCCTGCCGGCTGGCAGGGGCTGGACCCGGCCGCGCGGCGCCGGGATTTTGCGCGCATCGCGCTGGAGCATGCATGGCAGCTGCACCAGCAGCCGGGCAACCATGGCATTGACCCCGCCAGCGGCAAGCGTGTGAGCTTCGGCCTCATCCGCATGGCCAACATCGAACCGCTGTTCGACGTGGCCGTGGCCATGTATGGCCAGGGCGCTCCTGCGCCGGGTGTGCGGGTGCACCTGTGCGTCTACCACTCGCAGTTTCCGCTGCTGGCGCGCTCCAGCATCGAGCGGCACCTGGACAACGTGCTGGACCGCCGCTCCTCCGACGGCGCAGACCCCATCTTCCAGAGGCCGGCCATCCGCGCATTGCTTGATGCCAACGATGAGGTCGACCACCTCTTCATCGTGCTCGGCTCCCCCGTCACCGAAGTGGGCCGCGACCATGACTATGACTGGGCCGTGGTCGAGCCCTCGTCCATGCGCTCGCTGATCCAGCTGGCCGGACGCGTGCGGCGCCACCGGCCGGGTGCGGTGCAGGAGGCCAACATGCGGGTGCTGGACAGCAACCTGCGCGCTTTCGAGCATCCAGGCAGGGCGGCATTCTGCAAGCCGGGTTTCGAGATGGAGCCGGTGGATGACAAGGCAGATACGGCGCGGTACTTCCACCTGCGCTCGCATGACCTGCAATCGCTGCTGGCCAAGCACACCAAGGGCGAGCCCCTCTGGCCCGTGGATGCCCGCGCACGCATCGAAGTGGCCAGGGAGCAGTTCCACCCGGCCAGGAACCTCGTGGACCTGGAACACGCCCGCATGCACGACACCATGCTGCCGCGCCCCGCAGACAGCCAGGATGCCACGCCGGTGCTGCGCGCCGCCAGCCTGCACTGGGCCAGCCCAGCCTGCTTCTGGCTCACGGGCCTGCTGCCGCAGTTCCAGCGCTTTCGCTACGACCCGCTGCCGCGCGTGGATGTGGTGTTTCTGCCGGACGAGGAGGAAGAGGGCCTGCAACTGCACCGCGTGGTCGATAGCCAGCGGCGGGGTGACAAGCTGTATGTGCTGGTGCAGGACAGCCTGCTGCACCGGGAGCCATTGGACCCACGGAAGGGGTCTGTCACTGCATGGGGGCAGGCCGACCTGATGCATGAACTGCTTGCCCTGGCGCAGGGCAAGGGGCTGGCGCTGGATGCCTGTGCAAGCAAGTACGCCACGGCCAGCCTGCCCGACAAGGCACAGGGCTGGCGCTGGCATGGCGCGCTGGGCTTTGTGGGCCGGGCCTGAGGATCAGGCGGTATGCAGCTGCATCGGATGAACTTGCCTCACGGACGCCTGCAACTCCGCGTTCAGCTCTGCCGTGCGCAGGTCGTAGGCGGTCTGAAGGTTCAGCCAGGACTGCGCGTCGCCCCCAAAGAAGCGGCTCAGCCGCAGCGCCGTGTCGGCCGTGATGCCGCGCCGCTCCAGCACGATGTCGTTCACGCGCGAGGCGGGAACGTGCAGGTGCCTGGCCAGCGCGTTGGCGCTCATGTCCATGGGCTTCAGGTAGTCCTCGCGCAGGACTTCACCTGGGTGTATGGGGCGCATGCCGTTTTTAAGCATGTCTTTCTCCTGTGCCCCTCATTGCCGGGAGGCGCCGGTTCCCAAGCCGCCGATGCGGCAGCGAAGGCATGTCATTGTTCGTCAGTGGTAATCCACTATCTCTACGTCAACCACTCCCTTTTCCGTCCAGACAAAGCAGAGGCGCCACTGGTCGTTGATGCGGATGCTGTGCTGGCCCTGCCGATCTCCCACGAGCATTTCCAGGCGATTGCCAGGAGGGCTGCGCAGAAATTCAAGTGTCACAGCCGCATCCAGCTGAGCCAGCTTGCGCTCCGCCACGCTCTGGATGTTGGCGAAGCGGCGGGTCTTGCCGCTGGTGAACAGGCGCTGTGTTTCCGGGCACTTGAAGGAAGTGATCGCCATAAGTCAGGAATTTTATACCGTTTACCGTTATTCGGTATATCGCTTCGCATCAGAAAGGAAACGAAGCGCAGAGGAGCAAGACCACCCGCACCGTTCGTTGAAGGACATCGTTGCAGACCACGCAGATCGTGGGTTTGTTCTGAATTTCTTGCAAGGAGGAGAAGCAATGCCGCCCACCCCAAGCGCCATGCGTTGGCATGACGCCATCGCCATCTTTATCCAGGAACGGCTTCAGGCCAAGCTGGACAAGCTGGCCGAAGACGACCCCAAACGACAGGAGCTGCTGGCTCAGCACCAGCGTGATACCTGGATGGAAGACGCCGCCCGCCGGGTGACGCAAATCCAGGCCGTCACCCACTCCCTCAAGCCCATACATCCCGATGCGCGCGGCACCAATCTCTATGTGGAGCCGGCCAGCCTGCCAGCGCTGCAGGAACTGGGAAGCCATGCGCTGGGGCAGTCATTCGCCGGCGACGTGGTGGGCAATGCGGCGGCGCTCGACGTCTACAAGTTCCTCAAGGTCGAGGTGGACGGCACCAGCCTGCTGGCCGCGCTGCTGGCGCAGGACCCGGGCGCGCTCCAGGCCCTGCATGAGGACCCGCAGCAGGCCATGGGCTTGCGCGATGCCTTCGTCGGCCTGACCCAGCCGCGCGCGGGCGCACCCAGTTCGCACACGCGGGCCAAGCAGTTGTACTGGCTGACGGGCAGCGATGCCTGTGCCGATGAAGGCTATGAATTGCTGGCGCCGTTGTTTGCCACCTCGCTGGCGCATGCCGTGCATGCGCAGGTGCAGGAAGACCGCTTTGGGGAAAGCAACAAGGCGGCCCGGCAGGCGCGGCGCGAGCGCAAGGCGCATGACGGCGTCTTCCATGACTACCTGGGGCTGGCCGTCCAGAAGATGGGAGGGACAAAGCCACAGAATATTTCCCAGCTCAACAGCGAGCGTGGCGGGGTCAACTACCTGCTGGCGTCGCTGCCACCGGTCTGGCGCAGCAGCGATGTACGGCTGCCGGTGCATGCCAGCTCCGTGTTCGACAAGCTGTTCATCGGCCGTCCCGAGGTGCGCAGCACGGTGCGCAAGCTGCGTGCCTTCCTTGCGACCGACCCGGAGCCCAACCTGCAAACGCGCGAGCGCCGCGAAGCCTTCGTCGATGCGCTGATCGATGAAATGGTCTCGCTCGCCGGCGAAGTGCAGCAGGCCCTGCCCGCTGGCTGGAGCCGCGATGCGGAACGCTTCGGCAAGCTGGTGCGTGAAGAGCAATTGTGGCTGGACCCATTGCGGGCCGAACTGCGCGATGAAGCAGATTTCGCCCGCGAATGGCTTTGGATGGACTGGCCTGCTGAGGTAGGCAAGCGCTTTGCCAACTGGCTCAACAGCCAGCTGTTCGGCCAGTTGCCCGTGGGCGACGCCGAGGCGCGTGTGTGGAAGAAAGAGCTGCTGACCGATGAGGATGGTTTTGTGCAGCAGTTGCGTGAACTGCGCAAACGGATTGAAGACAGGGAGGACGCGCAATGAGCCAGTCTCCACAAGCGCTTCTCGTTTTTCCCCATCTGCGCGTGCAAAACGCCAACGCCATCTCCAGCCCGCTTACGCACGGCTTCCCCTCCATCACCGCCTTCACCGGCCTGATGTGGGCGCTGGAGCGCAAGCTGGCGCAGGCCGGCATCCCCTTGCGCCTGCACGCGGTGGGCGTGGTCTGCCACCACCATCAGGAGCAGGTGACGCAGGGCTATGTGCGCAGCTTCAACCTCACGCGCAACCCGGTGGACAAGGACGGCAGCACCGCCGCCATCGTGGAGGAAGGGCGCATCCACCTCGACATCTCCCTGGTCTTCACCGTCTCGGAAAAACGCGTCCCTGGCTCCAACTCGGCCCCGACCTTGGTGCAAAGCGCTGCCGAGCCGATGCAGCAATGGGCCGATGAAGCCGGGCAAATCCTGTCGCAAATGCGGGTGGCCGGCGGCAGCCTGCTGCCATCACGCGCCGCGCCCGGCAGGCGCGTGCGCCCCAGGCTGTCCGTGCTGGCAGAAGACGCCACGGAGCGCAGCCGACAGTTCCGAGAATGGCGGCGCCAGTGGCTGCCGGGCTTCGCCCTGGTGGGGCGTGACGACCTGCTGGCCGACCGCCTGCACAGGCTGCGCGACAAAGCGGCGCACACCACGCTGCTCGACGCCTGGCTGCATGCATCGCGCTTCAACCACGAGCCCGTGGCAGCGGCCGAAGGCCAGCCCCCGCCTGCCGATGGCAAGCAGCCATGGGCAGACCCCTGGCGCGGCCCGGGCAGCGGCTGGATCGTGCCTGTGCCCGTGGGCTATGCGGCGCTCTCGCCATCGCATGCCGCAGGCGAAGTGCTCAACGCCCGCGATGCCACCACGCCGCTGCGCTTCGTGGAGTCGGTCTATTCGCTGGGCGAATGGATCAGCCCGCACCGCCTCACCCATCTGGAGCAACTGCTGTGGCATGCGCACACCGATGAAAAGCGGGGCCTTTACCGCTGCCGCAGCGGCTACATCCCAGACCCCGCAGCCGTGGCTGACCCTGACGACGCCGCAGCCCAGGAGCAGGAAGACGACGACAGCTATGCATACACCTGACCCGCGTCCTTGCACCGCCGCCTTTCACACCGTATTGCCAAAGGATTGAACACCATGTCCAGCACCCTCAAGACCGCATCCGTCCTCGCCTTCGAACGCAAGCTCGACCCCTCCGACGCCGTCTTCCACGCAGGCAACTGGGATGACCGGGCGGCCTCCGCCTCCTGGCCCTCCGTCAAGCTGCGCGAGAAATCCGTGCGCGGCACCATCTCCAACCGCCTCAAGACCAAGGACCAGGACCCGGCCAAGCTCGACGCAGCCATCGAGAACCCCAACCTGCAGACCGTGGACGTGGCAGCCCTGCCCGCCGATGCCGACACGCTCAAGGTGCAGTTCACGCTGCGCGTGCTGTCTGGCGCAGGCACCCCGTCTGCCTGCAACAGCGCCGAATACCAGGCCAGGCTCGCGCAGACCGTCCAGGCCTATGCCTCGGCCCAGGGCTTTGCCGAACTGGCCAACCGCTATGCGGCGAACCTGGCGAACGGGCGCTTTCTGTGGCGCAACCGCGTGGGCGCGGAAAGCGTGCAGGTGCAGGTGGTGCAGCTCAAGGATGGCAAGGCCGGGCAGGCATGGTCGTTCGATGCGCTGGCCCACAACCTGCGCACGCTGGAGCAGCCTGATGAGAAAGTGGCTGCGCTGGGCAGCGTGATCGCGCAGGGGCTTGAGGGCAAGGCCCATGTGCTGCTGCAGATCACCGCCTTTGTGCGCCTGGGCGCGGGCCAGGAAGTCTTCCCCTCGCAGGAACTGATCCTCGACAAGGGCAGCACCAAAAAGAGCAAGACGCTCTACCAGATCGGTGAAAAAGGCCAGGAGGTCGCCGCCATCCACTCCCAGAAAATCGGCAACGCCCTGCGCACCATCGACACCTGGTACGACGGCGCGCAGGACCTGGGCCCCATCGCGGTCGAGCCCTACGGCTCCGTCACCACCCAGGGCAAGGCCTGGCGCCAGCCCAAGCAAAAGCAGGACTTCTACACCCTGCTGGACGACTGGCTGCTCAAGGACAAGGTGCCGCCCGTCGAGCAGCAGCATTTCGTGATGGCCGTGCTGATCCGCGGTGGTGTCTTCGGCGATGCGAGCTGATGGCCATGACCTCGCACTACATCGACATCACGCTGCTGCCAGACCCGGAATTCAGCCACGCCCACCTGCTGGGCGCGCTGGTCGCCAAGCTGCACCGCGCGCTCGTGCAACTGGGCAGCGCGGACATAGGCATCAGCTTTCCCGGCTACAGCCTGCGTCCACGCACTCTGGGCACCATCCTGCGCCTGCATGGCAGTGAAGCCGCGCTGCGCGGCCTGATGGAGCAGCCCTGGCTGCAGGGCATGCGCGATCACGTGCACTGCACGCCGCCAGCTTTGGTACCAGAGGGCGCCGTGCCCTACCTGGTGCAACGCCGGCAATTCAAGACCAGCCCCGACCGCCTGCGCCGCCGCCGCATGCGGCGCAAGGGAGAAACCGCTGAACAGGCCGCGGCCGCCATCCCCGACAGCGTGGAGCGCACCCCGGACCTGCCCTACGTTCAATTGCGCAGCGCCAGCACCGGCCAGCCGTTTTGCCTGTTCGTGGAGCAGAAAGCGGTGCAGGGCACGGCGGGCCAGGAAGGCTTCAACACCTACGGGCTGAGCCTGGGAACTGCTGTTCCCTGGTTCTGACCCTTTTTCTGGCGGCCTGTGGGGTCGCCTTTCAAATCAACAGCTTGGCGGATGTCTCGGAATTTGGGGTATTTGCGGGTTGGGGGTGAAAGCTCTTTCAAAATCAATGGATTGGGAGGATTTTTGTCTAGTTCGCTGCCGCATAGGCAGCTCAGAAATTGAAGCATGCAGTCATAGCAAGCCGACACAGGTTCGCTGCCGCATAGGCAGCTCAGAAATTACCCGGCGTGGAGCCCTTTCCGGAACTCGGGTTCGCTGCCGCATAGGCAGCTCAGAAAAGAGCCCGAGCCTACTGACTGATCGGCCACGCGTTCGCTGCCGCATAGGCAGCTCAGAAAACACATTCTTTCCTGTCTCCCAGCATGGCTCGGTTCGCTGCCGCATAGGCAGCTCAGAAACCCATCGATCACGGCCAACACGGCCTCATATTGTTCGCTGCCGCATAGGCAGCTCAGAAATGCACTTGTGCCGGTACAGACGTCTGTACACGGTTCGCTGCCGCATAGGCAGCTCAGAAAGCTCAGGTTGGCATCGCTCAGGTTGGCACCGCGTTCGCTGCCGCATAGGCAGCTCAGAAAAGGGATGAGCTGATGCGTCTGCGCGAGGAATAGTTCGCTGCCGCATAGGCAGCTCAGAAACGAGCGTGCAAAACGGATGTCGCCTGCGAGCAGGTTCGCTGCCGCATAGGCAGCTCAGAAAACAGGCTGGCGGGCTGCGGGAGGTGTGCCCTTGTTCGCTGCCGCATAGGCAGCTCAGAAAGCAACCACTGCAGAGAGCTCATGAAGTGCATGTTCGCTGCCGCATAGGCAGCTCAGAAAGCTCATGAGGACAAAGAACTGGGACTCGCTCATGTTCGCTGCCGCATAGGCAGCTCAGAAAGGCGCGTCGTACCTATCCCTCTGGGAGCAGATGTTCGCTGCCGCATAGGCAGCTCAGAAAATCGGCCAATTGAGGTCCCATGCCGTCTGTCGGTTCGCTGCCGCATAGGCAGCTCAGAAAACAAGTCAGGCCCACGCAACAGGTGGGCTTTTGTTCGCTGCCGCATAGGCAGCTCAGAAATGCACATGCTGGCAGCGGACAGTTCCAAGGAAGTTCGCTGCCGCATAGGCAGCTCAGAAAATACACAAAGCCAATCCCGGTTCGCGCCATCGGTTCGCTGCCGCATAGGCAGCTCAGAAAACCCTGTACGTAAACAGGGGAAAGACCAAAGCGTTCGCTGCCGCATAGGCAGCTCAGAAATGTCGCCGGGCTGGCCGTAGGGGCAGAACGAGGTTCGCTGCCGCATAGGCAGCTCAGAAAAAAACAAGCGCGGCCAGCACCGCGCCGGCTCTGTTCGCTGCCGCATAGGCAGCTCAGAAATCGTCCTGCTTACCGAAGCCCTGCTGCGCGACGTTCGCTGCCGCATAGGCAGCTCAGAAAAAAAGCAAAACGCAGATTCGCGTTGTGCTTGCGTTCGCTGCCGCATAGGCAGCTCAGAAATGCCAGGCAGTTGGCAATGATCGTCTCCTGCTGTTCGCTGCCGCATAGGCAGCTCAGAAAAGCGCAAGTCAGCCGCAAAGATCGCACTCAGCGTTCGCTGCCGCATAGGCAGCTCAGAAAAAGGGTTTCGCTAACCGTTGCGCAACCACTAAGTTCGCTGCCGCATAGGCAGCTCAGAAAAAGGAAACATCGCGAACTACGAGTCCGGGCAGGTTCGCTGCCGCATAGGCAGCTCAGAAAATTTGGTGCCTTTCAGGTGGTGATGCGCCAGAGTTCGCTGCCGCATAGGCAGCTCAGAAAATTGAAACCGTCAAAGCAGAGGCCACGCGTTGGTTCGCTGCCGCATAGGCAGCTCAGAAACGGCTCCGAATCTAGGGGCCCGGTACATCGAAGTTCGCTGCCGCATAGGCAGCTCAGAAAAGCTCGGTCGCAGGCAGTGAATCACAGCCGGGGTTCGCTGCCGCATAGGCAGCTCAGAAATTGATCAGGGCTTCATGTTCGACATCATCGCTGTTCGCTGCCGCATAGGCAGCTCAGAAATGAGCAATGCCGGGCGCGACCTCCGCATGATCGTTCGCTGCCGCATAGGCAGCTCAGAAATGCACGAATGCCAGGCGCACCCAGGTTTTCCAGTTCGCTGCCGCATAGGCAGCTCAGAAAAACACATTGCGCACTGAAATGGGAGCGGCTTGGTTCGCTGCCGCATAGGCAGCTCAGAAAAGGGCATACAGGAGGCCTGGGAAGTCTTCGAGGTTCGCTGCCGCATAGGCAGCTCAGAAACTGCAATGGTCCGACGATGGCGCGCTGTGGACGTTCGCTGCCGCATAGGCAGCTCAGAAAGCCCAGCTCTCAAGGGCCTGCCTGTAATCGTCGTTCGCTGCCGCATAGGCAGCTCAGAAAACGCCGGCATCTCGCAGCCCAGGTCCGCAGCCGTTCGCTGCCGCATAGGCAGCTCAGAAATTTAGGTGTAGAAGTTGTTTCGTAATCTGCTCGTTCGCTGCCGCATAGGCAGCTCAGAAATGCGGACTGCCGAGTTCATGCTGGCCCGCGAGGTTCGCTGCCGCATAGGCAGCTCAGAAAAGATCTCGACCTGCAGCTCTGCCGCCTTCATCGTTCGCTGCCGCATAGGCAGCTCAGAAATGCTGCATGAACGAGGGCGGCATGTTGGTGGCGTTCGCTGCCGCATAGGCAGCTCAGAAAAAGGAAAAAAAGCGGTCTGTAAAGGTGGCTGCGTTCGCTGCCGCGTAGGCAGCTCAGAAAAGCAGGATGCGGCTGGCCCATCGCGGCATGTGGTTCGCTGCCGCGTAGGCAGCTCAGAAAACCTGGGTCATCCCTCTTGTGAGCTGATTCCCGTTCGCTGCCGCGTAGGCAGCTCAGAAAAGTTCAGCAATCCGCCGAACAGGCGCGCGAGGGTTCGCTGCCGCGTAGGCAGCTCAGAAATTGCGGTTTTTGATCTTTCGCGCGATCTTGAGGTTCGCTGCCGCGTAGGCAGCTCAGAAATTGAGGCACTGGACCTCTGTATTGCTGATCCAGTTCGCTGCCGCGTAGGCAGCTCAGAAATGCTGGGCATTGTGCGAACCGCTCAGGCCGAGGTTCGCTGCTGCGTAGGCAGCTCAGAAACAGGTCCGCATGTGTGGCAACAGCGTCTGCCCGTTCGCTGCCGCGTAGGCAGCTCAGAAAGGCAAGGTGTCACTCGAAGAGCGAGATGCCATGTTCGCTGCCGCGTAGGCAGCTCAGAAAAGGGTGCTCGCCCTTGTGCATGACGTGATCCAGTTCGCTGCCGCATAGGCAGCTCAGAAAAAGCTTGCGAACCACATTGCGAAGGATGCTGAGTTCGCTGCCGCATAGGCAGCTCAGAAAAGCCCCTTCCGTGACGGACCACGGTTTGCTCGGTTCGCTGCCGCATAGGCAGCTCAGAAAAAGCTCGCAAATCAAGTGGCCAAGGACGCGGAGTTCGCTGCCGCATAGGCAGCTCAGAAAAAACAACGAGTGAGAGAAGTGCCCGCCACACGTTCGCTGCCGCATAGGCAGCTCAGAAAAAGCCCCCCAGCCAGTTTGAGCCTCCAGCGCCGTTCGCTGCCGCGTAGGCAGCTCAGAAAATTCTCAAATCGCGCCAGATCGGGGCAACGTGGTTCGCTGCCGCTTAGGCAGATCAGAAAGTCGATGTCTGGGGCCGCAACAGCTACGGCGGGTTCGCTGCCGCGTAGGCAGCTCAGAAAGGATCACAGTAGAGAGGTGACCCATGGATGACGTTCGCTGCCGCGTAGGCAGCTCAGAAAGCAGCCCAGGCAGCAGCCAAGGGGGCGCCTGGTTCGCTGCCGCGTAGGCAGCTCAGAAAAGATCCTGCAGTGGTGGGGCGACTACCGGCGCGTTCGCTGTCGCATAGGCAGCTCAGAAATGCTCAGGGGTGAGGCTGTCCGCGCCGATGGGGTTCGCTGCCGCGTAGGCAGCTCAGAAAAAGAGGACTCCACGGGCTGGACTCGCTACAACGCTCGCTGCCGCGTAGGCAGCTCAGAAATCGCAGAGTTGCAGCATCAGTGCCTGCTCGGTGTTCGCTGCCGCGTAGGCAGCTAAGAAAATGAAGGTGGAATAGCCCAGCTTCGAGCACATGTTCGCTGCCGCGTAGGCAGCTCAGAAAAAGAGCCAGCGAGAGGGCCTGCAGGCCCTGGGGTTCGCTGCCGCGTAGGCAGCTCACAAAGTGAAGGAAAAGCGCATCACCCTCATCGACGGGTTCGCTGCCGCATAGGCAGCTCAGAAAGCAGCGGGCAGTGAGGGTGTCGCCGTCGCTGAGTTCGCTGCCGCATAGGCAGCTCAGAAAGACTGCGCCGTGCACAACGAGCCCGCCATGCCGTTCGCTGCCGCATAGGCAGCTCAGAAATGGCGCTGCAGGATCTCGGTCCTTTCCTGCTCGTTCGCTGCCGCATAGGCAGCTCAGAAAGGGAGAACGCCATAACCACCACCACGCCACAGGTTCGCTGCCGCATAGGCAGCTCAGAAATGCGGGTACTCAGCGCATGACCTAGGCCCAGGGTTCGCTGCCGCATATCCGAGACCTCCTGACTCCCTCACGTCATTCCCTGCTCCACAAATTCCACAAAACTCGCACCTTCATCAAACCCCCTCAGGACCAACGACAGGCGTTTACCGTAGACAGAGTCCGGTCGGCTGAATGCTTGCACTGCTAATGCGACAGCAGCGCGGGCGCGGTACCACTCGTTGTCGAAATCGCGGCCGGAGCTGAACTCCATGCTTTTCATTCGCCGGATGTGATGCAGGGCCAACTCGGCAACCAGTTCCACTTCAACGTCGGTTTCGTCTCGTGCGTTATCTGTGTCGATGGTGGCAACCAGGACCTCCAGGCGGTGCTCTGCACAACGGATGGCAAGCGCCATCATTTGTTGTGAATCGGGGCATTGAGAGGTGCCGCGAGCATGGGCAGATGTGGCATGCATATCAAGTTCCTTTGTGCTCTCACGGGAGGCTTGCATGTGAAAAGGCGCGGAGCGATGGCGAAGGCGTGCACACCCCCTGCCTTGGAGCGGGGCATACAATCACTCATCATCCAGATTGGTATCAAACAGTCATGAACAGTATTTTCAATACTAAAAATGACTTGTCAATACTTTTCAGTACCATCGACAAGAAAGATGTATGAACAACGCACTGGCTCAGCGGCTCATCAAGGCGCGTTCAAGTCATGGCTGGAGCCAAGCCGATTTGGCAGAGTCCAGCGGCGTAGCTGCTGCGCAGATCTCTCGGTACGAGCAAGGCCGTACGACGCCACGGCCTCCCGTTGTCGCCAAGTTGGCCAAGGCACTGGGGGTCCGATTCGAGTGGTTGGCGTTTGGACAGGATGACACCGCAGGCAAGGAGCCCGGATATCCGCCCGTGCAGGTCAAGCGAGTGGAGATCGAGGTGGAGGATGCTCTCCATGCGGCTGTGCAACGGTTTGCCCAACGTACAGGAATGGCCTACGAGGTGCTCTGCGTTGCGCTGATGCGGGAAATGCTCGAGCGCTTCGATAGACATCCGGCTGATCTGGCGGATTTCCTGAAGCGTCAGCAAAGCCCCTAGCTTGCGGTCGAGGGCGCAGAGCATCTGGACCCTTCAACAGCGGCCTCGTGCCTGAGGAGCCGCGCGTGCCGGGAAGGGCCACTTCGCCTGAAGCGCATCTGACGCCTCGTCCCCCGCCGTAGGCTTTCCTGGGTGGGTGCTGATCCCGAGACCTCTTTGGATTGGCGGCAATCTTCCACTTGACCCGGCCCGAGGACCTGTGCGGCAGATGCGTTTGCCTTGGGGTGAGTTGCTGTTTACCTGCAATGCACTTGTACGCTGCAGCCCCGCCTCACTGCCTCCAGAAAAACACCCCCGCCATCACCAGCCCCGTCAGCACGATGCCCGCGCGCAGCCATTCGGGCGGGATGCGGCGCGCCAGGCGGGCGCCGCCGTAGCCGCCTGCGGTGGCGGCGATCATCATGACCAGGGCCTGCTCCCACTGCACGACGCCGCCGGCCGCATAGATGGCGACGGCAATGGCCGTGAGCAGGGCGGAGACCAGGTTCTTCATGCCGTTCATGGCATGCAGCCTGGTCTGGCCCAGCAGGCCGAACAGGGCCAGCAGCAGGATGCCCAGGCCGCCGTTGAAGTAGCCGCCGTAGATGGCCACGGCCAGCATGCCGGCGCCGGCTTTGACGGGTGATGCATGGGCTGCATGCTCGGCGCTGCCGCGTGATGCCATGCGCCTGAGCTGGGGCGCGAAGGCGAACATGGCGGTGGCGGCCAGCAGCAGCCAGGGGACGACCTTGCGGAACAGGTGGTCGGGCGTGACCAGCAGCAGGGCCGCGCCCAGCGAGCCGCCGATGAGCGACAGCACGATGACGCCGCGCATGCCCAGGCCGGGCGGCGGCTCCATGTCCTGGCGAAAGCCCCAGGCACCGGCCATGTAGCCGGGCAGCAGGGCGACGGTGCCGGTGGCGTTGGCGGCCACGGGCGGCACGCCGGTGAAGACCAGGGCGGGCAGGGTGAGGAAGCTGCCGCCCCCGGCGACGGCATTGAGCGCGCCGGCCACGAAGGCGGCGCTCATGAGCAGTGCGATGTCCCACATGGGTGTTGTCTCCTCCTGGGGCCGGGCATCGGCAGGCCGCCGTGGCCTTGCGCGGCCAGGCCGGTGTTATAGGTCGAGGCCGATCTTAGTGCCGGACCATCGGGCGGGCTGTCGCACCGGCATGGCGGCTGGGTCAGGGCTGCTTTGCGCAAAAGGACAGGATCGCGCCGGCGTGGTGGCCGCCTGGCGACTAGGGCGGCGCCACCACCGGGCCGGGCAGGCCCAGCGTGGCGCGCAGCAGGGCGACGCGCGGGTTGGCGACGGCGCTGCGGTAGATCAGCGCTACGGGGCCCATGGAGATGGCGGGTGTGACATGCACCCTGCGCACCCCCAGCGACCGGGGCGAGGCCTGCAGCGTGGAGTCGGGTACGGCGCTGGGCCCCAGGCCGGCCCGGACCAGTTGCAGGTTGGTGAAGGGGCTGGTGGATTCGATGACGGGCGTGGGCGCGATCACGCCTTCGCGGCGGAACACCTCTTCCATCATGCGGCGCAGCATGGAGCTGCGCGCGGGCAACCGGGGCTATACGGGGAGCCCTGCGGCCGACACCTACCGGTGCGCCGACGGCTGGCTGTCCACGGCCGCCAACACGCCGCAGCAGTTCCGCAGGCTCGCCAGCGTGCTGGGGCTCGATGTCCTGTGCGAGGCCCCCACGCTGCTCGACCTCGATGCCTTCAACGCGCCCGAGGGCGGCTTTGTCGCCGCGCGCGATGCGTCCGCGCTGCAGCGGCTGCAGGCCTGTCTGGCCGAGGCCTTCGCCGCACGCAGCGCACGGGACATGGAAGCCCGGCTCAACGCCGTGGGCGTGCCTGCCGCCAGGGTACGGCGCCTGGGTGAATTTCTGGGCGAGGCCCGCGCTGCCGGCACCGTGTCACCTGTGAGCTATGGTGCCGGCGGCGCTGCGGTGGACACTCCGGGACTGGGGTTCCGGTGGATGGATGCCGAGCCCCTGCCGGGTGCGCCGGCCCCCGTCCTGGGCGATGGCAATCTCGCGCTGCTGCGGGAGCTGGGGATGGCGGATGAGGCCATCGCCCGCCTGTGCCGCAGCGGCGTGCTGGGCGCGCCGCAGTCCTGATTGCCTTTGGATTCCTTTGCCACTGCCTTGCTGGAGACCCCATGTTCAAAGCCTTGCTGCTGACCCAACCCGTACCGCGTGAAACCCGTGCCGAGTGTGTGGAGCTGGACGAAGCCAGCCTGCCCGCCGGCGCGGTGCGCGTGGCCGTCTCGCATTCCACGCTCAACTACAAGGATGCACTGGCCATCACGGGGCGCTCGCCCGTGGTGCGCCAGTTCCCCATGGTGCCGGGCATCGACCTGGCCGGCACGGTGCTGGACAGCGAGGACGCGCGTTTCCAGCCCGGCGATGCCGTGCTGCTCAACGGCTGGGGCGTGGGCGAGACCCACTGGGGCGGGCTCGCCCAGCAGGCGCGGGTGAACGGCGACTGGCTGATCCGCCGGCCCGAGGCCTTCAGCGCACGGGATGCCATGGCCATAGGCACGGCCGGCTATACGGCCATGCTGTGCGTGATGGCGCTGCAGGCGCATGGCATCACGCCCGCCAGCGGCCCGGTGCTGGTGACGGGGGCCAATGGCGGCGTGGGCAGCATTGCCGTGGCCCTGCTGTCGCGCCTGGGTTTCGAGGTGCACGCCGGCACCGGGCGGCCCGAACAGGCCGAGCACCTGAAGGCGCTGGGCGCGGCGCGGATCGTGGAGCGCAGCAGCCTGGATGCGCCCGGCAAGCCGCTGCAAAAGGAGGTCTGGGCGGCGGCCGTGGACAGCGTGGGCAGCCATACGCTGGCCAATGTGTGCGCCAGCCTGCGCTACGGCGGCTGCGTGGCGGCCTGCGGGCTGGCCCAGGGGCTGGACCTGCCGGCTTCCGTGGCACCGTTCATTCTGCGCGGCGTGTCGCTGCTGGGCATCGACAGCGTCTATGCGCCGCAGGCGCGGCGCGAGCAGGCCTGGGCGCGGCTGGCTGCCGAACTGCCGCGCGAGGTGCTGGAGCGCAATACCGAAGAGGCGGGCCTGGCCGATGCGGTTGCGCTGGCGCCCAGGCTGCTTGCCGGCCAGGTGCGCGGCCGGGTCGTCATCGATACGGCGCGCTGAGGCCCGCGCGGGGCCTACTTGGCGTAGGGGTCGGCAAAGCCCAGCTCGACCATGATGTCGGTCTCGTAGGCTTCCATTTCCTCGGCGTCCTGCTCGCTGGTTTCATGGTCCCAGCCTTGGGCGTGCAGCGTGCCGTGCACCAGCAGGTGGGCGTAGTGCTCCTCCAGCGTCTTGTTCTGCTCGCGCGCCTCGCGCTCGACCACGGGGGCGCACAGCACCAGGTCGGCCATGGCCGTGGGCTCCTGCTGGTAGTCGAAGGTCAGGACGTTGGTGGCGTAGTCCTTTTGCCGGTACTCGCGGTTGAGCTGCTGGCCTTCCTCGGCGTCGACGATGCGCACGGTGATTTCGGCATCGACGGCCAGGGCGTGGCGTATCCAGCGCGTGACCTTGCTGCGGGACAGCACGGCGCGGTGGGCGGGCGCCTCGGCAAAGCGCGCGAATTGCAGGGACAGTTGCAGTTGGTTCAGGGACATGGGGGAGTGCGTGGGCGTGTGCTTGGGCTTGAGCTTTGGAGCGCCCGTGGGCGGGCGTCTGCTGTGGCTGTCGGGATCAAGGCGCCGCAAGGCGCGGTGCGGCACGGCGTGCCGGGGCCTGGCCGCGTGCGTCGTAGGCGTCCACGATGCGGGCCACCAGCGGGTGGCGCACCACGTCGGCGCTGGTGAAGTGGTTGATGGCGATGCCCTTGACGCGCTTCAAGACGCGCTCGGCATCGATCAGGCCGCTCAGGGCGCCCTTGGGCAGGTCGATCTGGCTGACGTCGCCCGTGACCACGGCGCGGGCACCGAAGCCGATGCGCGTGAGGAACATCTTCATCTGCTCGGGCGTGGTGTTCTGCGCCTCGTCCAGGATGACGAAGGCGTTGTTCAGCGTGCGCCCGCGCATGAAGGCCAGCGGCGCGATCTCCAGCACATTGCGCTCGAAGGCCTTTTGCACCTTCTCGTAGCCCATGAGGTCGTAGAGCGCGTCGTACAGCGGGCGCAGGTAGGGGTCGACCTTCTGCGTGAGGTCGCCGGGCAGAAAGCCCAGGCGCTCGCCCGCCTCCACGGCCGGGCGCGTGAGCACGATGCGCTGCACGGCGCTGCGCTCCAGCGCGTCCACGGCGCAGGCCACGGCCAGGTAGGTCTTGCCGGTGCCGGCCGGGCCGATGCCGAAGGTGATGTCGTGGCGGGCGATGTTCTCCAGGTAGGCCGACTGGTTGGCCGTGCGCGCGCGCAGGTCGGGGCGGCGCGTGGAAAGCTGGATGGCGTCCAGGGGCTGCTCGATGAGTTCGGTGTCGCCGGCCAGCATGAGCTGCAGCGAATCGTCCAGGATGGGGTCGTCGGCCATCTCGTAGAGGGCCTGCAGCAGTTCCAGTGCGTCGTTGGCCTTGGCCTTGGGGCCGTCGATCTTGAATTGCTCGTGGCGGTGGGCGATCTTGACGCCCAGTGCGATCTCGATGGTGCGCAGGTGCGCGTCGGCCGGGCCGCACAGATGGCTCAACCGGTTGTTGTCGTGGGGTGTGAATGTGTGGCGCAGGATCACGCGGATAATTCCAGAGATTCCGGGCGGCGGCCAGCGCGAGGGCGTGGTGCCATACCCTGTGAATGGGCCGGCGTTCGGTTGCGGACGGGCATGAAAAGCCGCCCCTGGGGCGGCAAAGGACACCAATGATAGGCAAATTGACAGGAACGCTGCTGGAAAAAAACCCGCCCGAGGTGCTGGTGGACTGCGGCGGCGTGGGCTACGAGGTGCAGGTGCCCATGAGCACCTTCTACAACCTGCCCGCCAGTGGGGCCAGGGTCAGCCTGCTGACGCACTTCGTGGTGCGCGAGGATGCGCAGCTTCTGTACGGCTTTGGCACGCACAGCGAGCGCCAGGCGTTCCGCGAGCTGATCAAGATCACCGGCATCGGCCCGCGCATGGCGCTGTCGGTGCTCAGCGGCATGAGCGTGGAGGACCTGGCCCAGGCCGTGACGCTGCAGGAGGTGGGCCGCCTGGTCAAGGTGCCGGGCATCGGCAAGAAGACGGCCGAGCGCCTGCTGCTGGAGCTCAAGGGCAAGATCGGCGCCGATACGGGCGCGCAGTCGCTGTTCGTGAACAACGACCAGAACGACATCGTGCAGGCGCTGATGGCGCTGGGCTATTCCGACAAGGATGCGGCCGCCGCGCTCAAGAAGCTGCCGCCCGACGTGGGCGTGACCGAAGGCATCAAGCTGGCGCTGAAGGCGCTGGCCAAGTGAGCGGCGCATGAGCATCCATACCGACGATTTCGGGCAGGGCGGCTTTCCGCAGGGCGGTTTCGCGCCCGACAAGGCACCGGAAAAGCCGCGCATGATTTCGGCAGCGCCGGTCTCGCGCGGGGAAGAGGCCATGGAGCGCGCCCTGCGCCCCAAGCTGCTGCAAGAGTACGTGGGCCAGGCCAAGGCGCGCGAGCAGCTGGAGATCTTCATCGGCGCGGCCCGAAAGCGCAGCGAGGCGCTGGACCATGTGCTGCTGTTCGGCCCGCCGGGCCTGGGCAAGACCACGCTGTCGCACATCATCGCGGCCGAGCTGGGCGTGAACCTGCGCCAGACCAGCGGCCCCGTGCTGGAAAAGCCCAAGGACCTGGCGGCGCTGCTGACCAACCTCGAAGCCAACGATGTGCTGTTCATCGACGAGATCCACCGCCTGTCGCCCGTGGTCGAGGAAATCCTCTACCCGGCGCTGGAGGACTACCAGATCGACATCATGATCGGCGAGGGGCCGGCGGCGCGCTCCATCAAGCTGGACCTGCAGCCGTTCACGCTGGTGGGCGCGACCACGCGCGCGGGCATGCTGACCAACCCGCTGCGCGACCGCTTCGGCATCGTGGCGCGGCTGGAGTTCTATACGGCCGAGGAGCTGGCGCGCATCGTGCGGCGCAGTGCAGGCCTGTTGAACGCGCCGATTGACGACGAGGGCGCCTTCGAGATCGCGCGCCGCTCGCGCGGCACGCCGCGCATTGCCAACCGCCTGCTGCGCCGCGTGCGCGACTATGCCGATGTGCGTGGCGACGGCAGCATCACGCGCGAACTGGCAGACCGTGCGCTGGCCATGCTCGATGTCGATCCCCAGGGTTTCGACATCATGGACCGCAAGCTGCTGGAGGCCGTGGTGCACCGCTTCGACGGCGGCCCCGTGGGCCTGGACAACATCGCGGCCAGCATCGGCGAGGAGGCGGGCACCATCGAGGATGTGATCGAGCCCTACCTGATCCAGCAGGGCTTTTTGCAGCGCACGCCGCGCGGGCGCATGGCGACCCAGGCGGCGTACCGCCACCTGGGCCTTCCCGTGCCGGGCGACGACGCCAGCTGACGCAGGCTCACTCCTCCGTGCCGGCGTTCCAGAAGGCCTGCAGCACGCCGGGCAGGGCCTCGATGGCGGCGATCACGCGGTCCAGCTCGTCTGAGTCCACCGAGGTGGCGTAGAGCATGGCCTCGATCTCGGTGTCCTGCGGGCCGAAGGCATGGGTTTCCACGCCGCGCACGGGGTAGCTGGCGTTCTCCAGCAGCTCCAGCATCTGCTCGCGCACATCGCCCTGGGCGCCGCGGTGGCAGATGGCATAGACGTAGTAGGTCGATTCCGTGGATTCGTCATCCACCGGGCGGCGGTTGATGCGGTTGACCACGGGGCGCAGCAAGGTGTTGCTGGCCAGCACGAACAGCGTGGCCAGGCCGGCCTCGGCCACCAGGCTGGCGCCCGCGCAGGCGCCCACGGCGGCCGAGCCCCACAGCGTGGCCGCCGTGTTCAGCCCGGTGATGTTGGCCCCTTCCTTCATGATGGCGCCCGCGCCCAGGAAGCCCACGCCCGAGACCACGTAGGCCACCACGCGCGTGGCGCCCTCGGCCCCGCCCAGGCGCACGGCCAGGTCCACGAAGACGGCCGCGCCCACGGCGACCAGGGTGTTGGTGCGCAGCCCCGCCGTGCGCTGGCGCACCTGGCGCTCCAGGCCGATGAGGGCGCCGAACACGAAGGCCGTGGTCAGGCTGACGAAGGTGTCCAGCATGGCGCCGGGGTTGAGGTTCTGCAGGGCCTGCATGGGGTTCCGGGCTTTCCTGGTGATTGGGTTGAAGGAGCGTTGAAGGGTGCGTCACTGCCAGCCGTAGCGGCGGATGTAGACGCGCTTGAGCAGCGTGGCCAGGCAAGCGTAGCCCAGCAATATGGCAATCATCCACGGGAAGTAGGCCGCCGGCAGCGCCTGCAGCTTGAAGTAGCCGGCCAGCGGCCCCATCGGCAGGAAGATGCCGGCCGCCATCACGGCCGCCGTGGCCAGCAGCAGCGGCCAGGACGGGCGGCTTTGCAGGAAGGGGATCTTGGGCGTGCGGATCATGTGCACGATCAGCGTCTGCGTGAGCAGCCCGATGACGAACCAGCCCGACTGGAACAGCGTCTGCTGCTCGGGCGTGTTGGCGGCGAAGACGAACCACATCAGCGCGAAGGTCAGGATGTCGAACAGCGAGCTGATGGGCCCGAAGAACACCATGAAGCGGCCCAGGTCGGCCGGGTTCCAGCGCAGCGGCTGGCGCACCAGTTCGTCGTCCACGTTGTCGAAGGGGATGGCGATCTGCGAGAGGTCGTACAGCAGGTTCTGCACCAGCAGGTGCAGCGGCAGCATGGGCAGGAAGGGGATGAAGGCCGAGGCCACCATCACCGAGAACACGTTGCCGAAGTTGGAGCTGGCCGTCATGCGGATGTACTTCAGCATGTTGCTGAAGGTGCGCCGACCCTCGATCACGCCCTGCTCCAGCACCATCAGGCTTTTTTCCAGCAGGATGATGTCGGCCGCTTCCTTGGCGATGTCCACGGCGCTGTCCACGCTGATGCCGATGTCGGCCGCGCGCAGGGCCGGGGCGTCGTTGATGCCGTCGCCCATGAAGCCGGTGATGTGGCCGTTGGCGCGCAGCGCATGCACGATGCGCTCCTTGTGCAGCGGCGTGAGCCGGGCGAACAGCTGGTGCCGTTCCACGGTCTGGCGCAGCATCTCGTCGTTCATGTGCTCGATCTGCGTGCCCAGGATGATGTGGTCTGCGGGCAGCCCCACATCGCGGCAGACCTTGGCGGCCACCAGTTCGTTGTCGCCGGTCAGCAGCTTGACGGCCACGCCGTGCGCGGCCAGGGCGGCCAGCGCCTCGGCCGTGGTTTCCTTTGGTGGGTCCAGGAAGGCGATGTAGCCGATCAGGGTCAGCTCCGACTCGTCGGCCACGCCGTAGTCGCTCTTGTGCGGTGGCACTTCCTTCATGGCCACGGCGACCACGCGCAGGCCCTCGCGGTTGAGTTCGCGCGTCACGCGGCGCACGCGGGCCAGCTGCTCCTCGTCCAGCGGGCGCGTGCCGTCGCCTTCGCGCAGCCGGGTGCAGGTGCCCAGGATCTCCTCGACCGCGCCCTTGCAGATCAGCTCGTGGTGGTGGTTGCGTTCGGCCACCACCACGGACATGCGGCGGCGCTCGAAGTCGAAGGGGATTTCATCGACCTTGCGGTAGTCCTCGGCCAGGCGCATCTGGGTGTGCAGCTCCACGTGTTCCAGCACGGCATGGTCGAGCAGGTTCTTCAGGCCGGTCTGGTAGTGGCTGTTGAGGTAGGCGAAGCGCAGCGTCTCATCGCACGGCTGGCCGAAGGCGTCGGTGTGGCGCTCCAGCACGATGCGGTCCTGGGTCAGCGTGCCGGTCTTGTCGGTGCACAGCACGTCCATGGCGCCAAAGTTCTGGATGGCGTCCAGCCGCTTGACCACGACCTTGCGGCGCGACAGCACCACGGCGCCCTTGGCCAGGGTGGAGGTCACGATCATGGGCAGCATCTCGGGCGTCAGGCCCACGGCCACGGACAGCGCGAACAGGAAGGCCTCGGCCCAGTCGCCCTTGGTGTAGCCGTTGATGAACAGCACCACGGGCACCATCACCGCCGCAAAGCGGATCAGCAGCCAGCTGACGCTGTTGACCCCGGTCTCGAAGGCCGTGGGCGCGCGGTCGTTGGAGGTCACCCGCGTGGCAATGGTGCCGAAATAGCTGCGGTTGCCCGTGGCCAGCACCACGGCCAGCGCCGTGCCCGAGACCACGTTGGTTCCCATGAACAGCAGGTTGCTGGCGTCCAGCACGCCGGTGCCATTCGATGCACTGGCGTCGGCGCGCTTTTCCACGGGCAGGGATTCGCCGGTCATGGCGGACTGGCTCACGAACAGGTCCTTGGCGCTGAGCACGCGGCAGTCGGCAGGAATCATGTCCCCGGCCGACAGCACCACGAAGTCGCCGGGCACGACCTCGCGCAGCGGCACCTCGTAGCGGCGAGCCTGCTGGCCGAAGCCGCTGTGCGGGGCGTCTGCGGAGTCGGCATCTGCCGGCGCCGTGGGGCCGCCATTGCGGCGCAGCACCGTGGCCGTGCTGCTGACCATGGCCTTGAGCCGCGCGGCGGCGCGGTTGGAGCGGCCTTCCTGCACAAAGCGCAGCAGCGTGGACAGCAGCACCATGGAGGCGATGACGACCGTGGCCTTCATGTCCTCCGTGGCGTAGGAGACCACGGCCAGCAGCGTCAGCAGCAGGTTGAAGGGATTGCGGTAGCAGTACCACAGGTGCAGCCAGCCGGGCAGCGGCCTTTCGTGCTCGACCTCGTTGGGGCCGAGACGTGCGAGCGCGGCGCGGGCCTGCTCGCGGGTCAGGCCGTCCTCGCTGGAGCCGGTGCGCGCCAGCACGGCGGCGATGTCATCGCGCGAGGCGCGCAGCAGCTCGCGCGTGAGGGTCGGCGATACCGAGCGCGAGTGGTGCACGGCCATGCCCGAGGGCAGGGCATTGCGCCGGAACAGCCCCAGGGCATGGCGGCTGCGCAGAAACGCCTGGAACAGGTGCTTGAGGCTTTTCATGGTGACCTCCCTGGCGGCTCAGGCCTGGCTCGAACGAAGGGTGGCGCGCAGCCAGTGCCAGTTGCGCTGGCAGGCGCACAGCAGGCGGCGGCGCAGCGGCGGGCGGGTCACGGTGGCCGACTGCAGCCATTGGCGCCGGGCATGGGCAGGCAGATGGCGGTAGACCTCGGCGCGCTCCTGCGCCGCCAGCAGGGACAGAACGTCGGCCTGCTGGCGCTGCGTGAGCGCCACGAGGGCATGGGCGAAGAGGTCGGGGCCGTGTTGCTGCAGCAGGGTGTGCAGTTGCCCGGTGTGGCGTGCCGCAATGGCGGCTTGCAGGGCCAGCTGCAAGGTGCTGGCGCGGGTGGTGTGGCTGGCGCTTGTGGCGGCCGGCGTGGCTGCGGGCAGGTTGCGCAGCGCGGTGATGGCGTGTTGCATGTCGGGCTTCTTTCGTTGCGGCCGAAAGAAGCCCGGCACCTATCCGTCAATGGACGTGCGCGGGTCTCCCGGCCGGGGCCTTGGGAAGGGGCGGAAGGGCCGCAGGCATGTGCGGCCGGACCGTATTGGAGGGGTCAGGGCAAGATCGACTCGGATCGGGGTCCATGGGGGAACTCCTTTCTGACGATGGGGCGGACAAGGCTGCGGCGCGCGCTCAGCGCGGCTGCAGGCTCAGAAAGCTGCGGATGCGGTGCGTGGGCCAGTGGGTCTGCAGGTCCAGGTGCATGGCGTGCTCCATGGCCGATGGGGCCTGGGCTTGCATCTGTGCCTGTGCCTTGGCCTGCATTGCTGCCTGGGAGGCAGCCACGCGCGTGCCGGTGGCGCCGGGGCAGGGCGCGGCAGTGGCAGGCTGCAGGCGTTGCATTGCGGGGCGGACGAACGGTGTGGACATGGCTTTCTCCTTGGCGAACCAGGAAGACTGCCGCGGGCAGGGCCGTCAAGCAGCGTGGGCCGCGCGCTGCTCGATGGCAGCCACACGGGCACGCGATCAGTGATCAACAGCCATTGGAATCTTCGGTGCAGGAGCGGCGTACCTGATGCATGCCAAGCGCAACTGCAGCGCCGGGCGGCGCGAAGATCCAAGGGGAAACGCAGCAATGGATAGAAGCCGGCCGACATGGCCGCTCCCATCACAGGAGTCGGTCAGTCAGCCAGAAGCGTAGCCATTGCGGCGCGCTGTTTGTCACTGGTTGAACTGGCACTGTCCACGGAAGGACTCCTGAAAATGCGATCCCGCCATTGTGCCTTGCGATCTGCCTGGGGTCAACCCTGATGCCGCTGCACGACGGGCCAGCCAGCCCTGCACGATCAGCAACTGCGCCGCGTAGTAGGTGGTCAGCACGGCGGCTTGCGCCCCGTCGAAAGGCTGCACGAAGCGGTTGATGGCCAGCAGCGAGTCGCTGACCATGAAGAAGCAGGCGCCGATGGCCACGGTCCAGGCGGGCTGGCCGCCCAGGTGCCTGGCGCGGCCCAGGGCCTGGGCCGCCATCAGCGCAATGACCAGCACATAGGCGGCCACGGGCAGGCGCAGCGCGGCGGGCAGCCCCCCCTGCCAGAGCACGGCATACATGGCAACGCCCAGGGCCAGCGTGGCGGCCAGCGAGGGCCGGTGCGCAAACCAGGGCGCATCCTGGCGCAGCAGCACGATATAGGCCAGGTGGGCGAGCAGGAAGCTGGCCAGGCCCGGGATGAACAGATCGGGCAGCATCAGGAACACGTCGCCCGCCATCGAGGCCGCCAGCGCCGCGGCCAGCCAGCAGGCGCCGCGCGCGGGTTTCGCCAGCGCCGAGAACGCCGCGCTGCCGCGCCACATCTGCATGACAGCGATCAGCGCAAAGACCATGGCCAGCGGCTTGAACAGCCAGTGCCAGTGCAGCATGTCCAGCACGCTGGTGGCGGTGGCCAGCGCGCCGGCCTCGATGGCCAGGGCCACCCACAGGCTGATGCGCCCCTGCATGGCCGCGCCCAGTGCCCACTGGCAGGCCAGCAGCACGCCAAACCACAGCGCATTGCGCGCCGTCGAGGACTGGTCGGCATGCCACAGGAACAGCGACACCCCGGCGATCAGCGCCACGAACTGCAGGCCCGCAAACCAGCGCAGGCTGCGCTGCATGTCGGGTGCGTAGAGCACGCGGTGCGCGTCCAGGTCGAAGGCCGGCCTGGGAAAGCGCTGCGCCACGTCGGCAGGGCGCCACCCGGGCGGCTTGAGCCAGACGCGCAGCTTGTCGCCCCAGCGCCGCGCATGCCAGCTGTCATGGATGAGTTGCCGGTACACCACGGCGTTGGCCCACAGCGGATCCCAGCTTTGCAGCAGGCCGCGCGTGCCGTAGACGCAGGGCTCGCTGTCGTCCTCGGGCTTGAAGGTGCCGAACAGGCGGTCCCAGACGATGAGGATGCCGCCGTAGTTCCTGTCCAGGTAGCAGTCATTGACGGCGTGGTGCACGCGGTGGTTGCTGGGCGCGCAGAACCAGCGGTCGAACCAGCCCAGGCGCCGCACCTGCTCGGTATGGACCCAGAACTGGTAGAGCAGATCGATCAGGCCCACGATGGCAAACACCAGCGGCGGCACGCCGGCCAGCGCCATGGGAAGGTAGAACAGCCAGCCCAGCAGCGCGCCCGAGCTGGTCTGGCGCAGCGCCGTCGACAGGTTGTAGTCCTGGCTCTGGTGGTGCACGGCGTGGGCTGCCCACAGCACGGCCACCTCGTGGCCCATGCGGTGAAGCCAGTAGTAGCAGAAGTCGTAGAACAGCAGGGCCAGCAGCCAGCCGGGAATGCTGGTCCAGAAGGCATCGTTGCGCCACAGCGCCAGGTGCTCGAAGGCCAGCGTGTACAGGCCCACGCGCAGCAGCGTGGTGAAGACGGCGCTGGTCTGGCTGAGCATGCCCAGGCTGATGGAGCTGATGGCGTCGGCCAGCCGGTAGGCATTGCGCCCGCGCCACAGGCTCACGCCCCATTCCAGCGCGATCAGCAGCAAAAAGGCAGGCGTGGCGAAGACAATGACTTGGCTGGGTGAGAGCATGGTCAGCCAATTCTGGGCATGGCGGCGGGGCAGCGCCTTAGGCGAGAACCCTAGGACACGGAATCACAAGGGTTGAAACGGATTGCAATAAATAGGGCTTCGTGGCAAGCGTGTGGCAGGAAAATTGCGCCCTATGGCAGAATCGCCCGCTTTCCACGCGCTGGCCGTCCCTGCCCTGCAGGCCATTGCCAGCCCGCACCGCCTTCGCCGGCATGCGCCGCGCATGCCCACGCTCCATGCACCTGTCCCGACGCTCCCTGCTATCGGCTGCAGCCTCAGTGGCTGCGGCCCTTGCTGCTGCACCCGCCGCCCATGCCGCGCCGGGCGCGGGCAAGCCCTGGCCGGCAGGCGGGCCCATCACGCTGATCGTGCCCTTCGGCGCGGGCAGCGATGTGGACGCCACGGCGCGGCTGGTGGCCGAAAAGCTGGGTGCGCGGCTGCGCCAGTCGGTGGTGGTGGACAACGTGCCGGCCTCCGGCGGCGTGCTGGGCGTGAGCAAGGTGGCGCGCTCGCATGCCGATGGCTACACGCTGCTGCTGGGCTTTGACGGGCCGGTGAGCATTGCGCAACTGGTGAACTCCTCCGTGCGCTATGACGCCGAGCGTGATCTGGCTCCCGTGGGCCTGACTTCGGTGGCGCCCATGGTGATCGTGGCCCGCCCTGGCCTGCCCGTGCACAACCTCAACGAGCTGATCAGCATGGCCCGCGCCCGGCCCGGCGCGCTGACCTATGCCACGCCGGGCGTGGGCACGGTGCTGCACCTGGCCATGGAGCGGCTGCAGGAGCGTGCCCGCATCCGCCTGGTCCATGTGCCCTATCGTGGCGTGGCACAGGTCACCAGCGAGGTCATGGGCGGCCAGGTCGATCTGGGCATTCTGATGACCACCGGCGCCACGCCGCTGGTGCAGCAGAAAAAGCTGGAAGGCGTGGGCGTGACCTCGGCACAGCGCATCGATGTGATTCCCGAGGTGATGAGCTTTGCGGAGGCGCCCGATCTCAAGGGCTTCGAGCTGGAAGCCTGGACCGGCCTGTTCGCCCCCGCCCGCACGCCCGAACCCGTGGTCAGCCGCCTGGCCGCCGAACTGGCCGAGGTGCTGAAGCTGCCCGAGGTCCGCAAGCGCCTGCAGGACAGCGGCGCCACGCCCGGCTCGGGCACGCCGGCCACGTTCGCCCAATTCCTGAAAAAGGAAAAGGCGAGCTACACGCAGATCGTCAAGTCCGCCAATATCCAGGTGGAATGAGGGACTGCGCTGCAGTGCGGGAGTTCAGCTGAAAACCTCGTCGCGCGCACCGCCTTCCAGGTGCTGCACATCGCCCCAGCCAACCAGGCCCAGGCCCTGGGGCGTCCACAGCAGGCGGTTGATGGCCGCGTTGCCCAGCGCCCAGGTGCGCGGCGCCTGCACTTCCTGGTGCGTGGCCAGGCGGTAGAGCACATCCATCACGCCGCCATGCGCCACGATCACGATCTGCTCGCCGGGATGGCCACTGGCCAGCCGGTTCACCGTGGCCGAGATGCGGTCGCGCAGCATCAGCAGCGACTCGCCGCCGCCTGCGGGCACGAACTCGGGATCGCGCTTGCGCCAGCGCAGCGCATCCTCCGGGTGGGACGCCTCGATATCGTTGAAGGTCTGGCCCTCGAAGCTGCCGAAGCAGCGCTCGCGCAGGCCCTTGTCGGCCGTCAGCGATGCGCCCGTGGTCGCGGCCACGGCCTCGGCCGTGGCATAGGCACGCAGAAGGTCGCTGCTGTAGATGGCGGCCACCGGCTCGCCCGCCAGGGCCTTGCCGGCCTGGGCGGCCTGCCAAAGTCCCATGTCGTTCAGAGGAATGTCCAGATGGCCCTGGATGCGGGCGTCCACATTCCAGGCGGTTTCTCCGTGGCGGATGGCAATGATGCGCGTGGCTTGCATGAGGGGCTGGCGTGGGGTGCTGCAAAAAGGAGCAGGCATTGTCCCGCAAGCCAGGCAAGCCTGCATCGCGCGCCACCGTTGAAACTGGCGCGGCCCAACTCAGGGACGCCGAGCAAGAGCCGCCTCGCGGCGGGGGCGCCCAGCCGAAGGCGTCGTCCCCCTCCGCGAAGCGAGAAGGGGGAAGCGGCGCAGCCGCTCAGGGGGTCAGATCAGCGATTTAGCGTTGTCCAGCACGAAATCGCAGGCCTTCTCCTTGAGGTCGCCCTTGAGCTTGTCGATGCTGAAGCTCTTGCCGTTGGAGCCGGTGACCAAGCCGCCCAGGCCGTTCTGGAATCCCGTGTCCTTGGGCTCTTCCTGCTTTTGCATGCCCAGCTTGCCCAGCAACTGGTCCTTGACCTGGGCCGCCTTGTCGGCATTGAGGTAGTTGTTCTTCATGCAGTAGGAGATGACGCCTGCCGCATTGCCGGCCGTGGCCGAGGGGCTCAGGCCCAGGGCGGACAGCGCGCCCGCACCGCCTGCGCCCGCACCCAGCATGCCGCCGAGGCCGGAGCCGGCGCCTTCGCTGCTGGCGGCGGCCTTCTCACCGCCAAGGCCCGAGGCCTGGCGCAGCGAGTCGCCAAGGCCCGACGCCTGGGCAGGCAGGGCGCCCAGGCCCAGCATGGCGCACAGTAGTGCGCTGGCAATGGATGTCTTCATGGATGCTTCCTTTCCGCGGCAACCCGCAGGCTCGATACAGGGCCTGAAATTAGCACGCCGTGCGGCGCAGACCTGTGCCCGATTGCAAACCTTTGCCAGAGCAGGCCGTGGCGGTCTTTCGCGTTTTCACTAGCTGTCAAAGCCGTTGGCCTGTCCATGATGGCCGCACGCCAATGGCGGGCCGCAGGCGGCGGTCTTGTTATTTGGAAATGGCTTTTAAGTATAAAAATCAATTCAACAAGCTGTAAAAGTTATTTACAGTGGGGCGCACCTATATGGCCCGCTTCTTGCGGCGTCCGGGCTGCTGCGTCGCATGACCGCCGCCCTTCCAATCAATCCACAGGGGAGCAGACAAATGATCATGAAGATTCTGGGCAGTTCTTTGCTGGCCGCAGGCCTGTTGACCTCGGCCGTGCTGGCCCAGGCCGAGACCGTGCGCTGGGCGCGCGGCTCCGATCCGACTTCGCTGGACCCGCATGCCTTCAACGTGGGCACCAATTTCGTGCTGCTGCACCAGATCTACGAAACCCTGGTCATCCGCTCGGCCGACGGCAAGCTGGTGCCCACGCTGGCCACCTCGTGGAAGATGACCTCAGACCCGTCGGTCTGGGAGTTCAAGCTGCGCCCCAACGTCAAGTTCCATGACGGCACGCCGTTCACGGCGCGCGACGTGGTCTTCTCGCTGAACCGCGCCAAGGGCGAGAACGCCCAGGTCAAGTCCCTGCTGTCCTCGATGGAGGAGGCCAAGGCCGTGGACGATCTCACGGTGCAGGTGAAGACCAAGGGCCCGAACCTGATCTTCCCCGACAACCTGACCAATCTCTTCATCATGAGCGAGAAGTGGTCCAAGGCCAACGGCGCCGAGACCACGCAGGACACGGCCAGCAAGACCGAGAACGGCGCCACGCGCGCGGCCAACGGCACGGGCGCCTATGTGCTGGCCAGCCGCGAGGTCGATTCCCGGACGGTGATGAAGCTCAACCCCGACTATTGGGGCAAGGGCCAGTTCCCGCTGCAGGTGACCGAGCTGGTCTACCTGCCCATCAAGTCGCCGGCCACGCGCGTGGCGGCCCTGCTGTCGGGCGAGGTGGATTTCGCCCAGGACATTCCCGCGCAGGACGTGGCGCGCCTGAAGCAGGACAAGCGCCTGCGCATCAATGAAGGCCCCGAGAACCGCTCCATCTTCCTGGGCCTGAACGTGGGTGCGGCCGAGCTCAAGAGCAGCAACGTCAAGGGCAAGAATCCGCTGGCCGATCCCAAGGTGCGCCAGGCCATCGAGCTGGCCATCGACCGCGATGCGATCAAGCGCTCGGTGATGCGCGGCCTGTCGATTCCCACGGGCGTGATCGCGCCGTCGTTCGTCAACGGCTACGACAAGGCCTTTGCGGCCTATCCCAAGGCGGATGCCGCCAAGGCCAAGCAACTGCTGGCCGAGGCGGGCTACCCCAACGGCTTCACCATCACGCTGAACACGCCCAACGACCGCTATGTGAACGACGAGGCCATTGCCACGGCGGTGGCAGGCTTCCTGGGCCGCATCGGCATCAAGACCGAAGTCTCGGCCCGGCCGATCGCCATGCACAGCGTCTCGCTGACCAAGGCGGACAGCGACTTCTACCTGTACGGCTGGGGCGTGCCCACCTACGACTCGGCCTACATCTTCGACTTCCTGGTGCATACGCGCGGCAAGGACAGCCGTGGCGCGCAGAACGCGACGCACTACAGCAATGCCGATGTGGATGCCAAGATCCTGTCCCTGTCCTCGGAGAGCGACAAGGCAAAGCGCGATGCCACCATCAAGAGCATCTGGGAGACCGTGCAAAAGGAGCGCTTCTACATTGCGCTGCATGACCAGGTGATCCACTTCGCGTCCGTGCCCCGGCTCAATGTGCCCGTGCACCCGGACAACGCGCTGCACTTCAAGTTCGTCAAGTTCGAGAAGAAGTAAGCGCCGATGCTGGTCCATCTGCTGCGCCGGCTGGGCCAGTCCGCCCTGGTCCTGCTGGCCGTTTCCTTTGTCTCGTTCATGGTGTTCCGCCATATCGGCGATCCCACGATCAGCCTGCTGGGCGAGGACGCGACGGTTGCCGAGCGCGAGGCGCTGACGGAAAGCCTGGGCTTCAACAAGCCCGTGCCGCTGCAGTACCTGGCTTACGTGGGCAAGGTGCTGCAGGGCGACCTGGGCATCTCCTACCGGCTCAAGCGCCCCGTGACCGAGATCATTGCCGAGCGCCTGCCCGCCACGCTGGAGCTGGCGATGACGGCGGCGCTGTTCGCCCTGGTCATCGGCGTGGCGCTGGGCGTGTACACGGCCATACGGCGCGAGGGCTGGCTGAGCCGCTCGATCATGACGGTGTCGCTGGTGGGCGTGTCCCTGCCCACCTTCCTGATCGGCATCGCCCTGATCTACCTGTTTGCCGTGGAGCTGCGCTGGCTGCCGTCCTTCGGGCGCGGCGAGACGGTGAAGCTGGGCGGCTGGGAGACCGGGCTGCTGACGGCTTCGGGCTGGTCGGCGCTGATCCTGCCGGCCATCACGCTGGGCTTCTACAACATGACGCTGATCATGCGCCTGGTGCGCGCCGAGATGCTGGAGGTGCTGCGCGCCGACTACATGCGCTTCGGCCGTGCGCGCGGGCTGCGTGAGCGCGATCTGTACTTCGGCCATGCGCTGCGCAATACCCTGATTCCCGTGATCACCATCGCGGGCCTGCAGATCGGCTCGCTGATCGCCTTTGCCATCGTCACCGAGACCGTGTTCCAGTGGCCCGGCGTGGGCCTGCTGTTCATCTCCTCCATCCAGGGCGTGGACGTGCCGCTGATCGCCGCCTACCTGATGTTCATCGCGCTGCTGTACGTGGGCATCAACCTGCTCGTCGATTTCCTGTACGTGATCGTGGACCCCCGCTTGAGAAACCGATGACCGATTCCGCCAAACAAGCAATCCCTCCCACGGGCTGGCGCGCTAGCGACTCGCCGGTCAAGCGCGCGTTTGCACGCTCGCGCCTGGTGCAGGCGGCGGCGCTGGTGCTGGCGCTGATCGTGGCGGCCACGCTGCTGTCGCCCTGGCTGGCGTGGCAGAACCCCTTCGATCCGGCCAATCTGGACCTGATGGATGCCTTCACGCCGCCGGGCCAGGCGGGCACCAGCGGCACGCTGTACGCGCTGGGATCGGACGACCAGGGCCGCGATGTGTGGAGCGCCATCCTCTACGGGCTGCGCATGTCGGTGCTGGTGGGCGTGTCGGCCGTGGGGCTGTCCCTGCTGATCGGCGTGCCGCTGGGCCTGGTCTGCGGCTATGCGGGCGGCTGGTTCGACACGCTGATGATGCGCATCGCCGATGTGCAGCTGACCTTTCCCGTGATCCTGGTGGCGCTGCTGGTCTTCGGCATCGCACGCGGCCTGCTGCCCGAGGGCTACCGCGACGACATGGCGGTTTTCGTGATCATCGTGGCCATCGGCCTGTCCGACTGGGTGCAGTACGCGCGCACCGTGCGCGGCGCGGTGATGGTGGAAAAGCACAAGGACTACGTGCTGGCGGCCCAGCTCATAGGCCGCAGCCGCGTGGCCATCCTGGTGCGCCACATCCTGCCCAACCTGCTGGCGCCCATCCTGGTGATCGCCACCATCAGCTTCGCGCATGCCATCGTGGCCGAGTCCACGCTGTCCTACCTGGGCGTGGGCCTGCCGCCCACCCAGCCTTCGCTGGGCACGCTGATCCGCATCGGCCAGGGCTTCCTGTTCTCGGGCGAGTGGTGGATATTGCTGTTCCCCTCGCTGGTGCTGCTGGCGCTGGCGCTGTCCGTCAACCTCGTCGGCGACTGGCTGCGCGACGCACTGAACCCCAAGCTGCAATGAGCACGACACAACAATCCGGGCAGCCCCCCGCACAGCCTGCGGTGCTGAGCGTTCGCGGCCTGTCCGTCACCTTCGACACCTACAAGGGCCCCGTGCAGGTGCTGGACGATGTGTCCTTCGACATTGCGCCCGGCGAGATCCTGGGCGTGGTCGGCGAGTCTGGCGCGGGCAAGTCCATGACGGGCGCCGCCGTGATCGGCCTGATCGAGCCGCCGGGCCGCATCTCGGCCGGCACGGTGCAGCTGCGCGGCGAGCGCATCGACACGCTGCGCGGCGAGGACCTGCGGCGCATGCGCGGCCGGCGCATAGGCTCCATCTTCCAGGACCCGCTGACCAGCCTGAACCCGGTCTATACCGTGGGCCGGCACCTGGTGGAGACCATCCGCACGCACCTGCCCGTCTCCGAGAAGGAGGCCGAGGCGCGCGCGCTGGCCCTGCTCGAAGAGGTGGAGATCCCGCAGGCGCGCGAGCGCATGGCCCAGTATCCGCACCAGTTCTCGGGCGGCATGCGCCAGCGCGTGGCCATCGCCCTGGCGCTGTGCGCCGAGCCCGAACTCATCATTGCCGACGAGCCCACCACGGCGCTGGACGTGTCCGTGCAGGCGCAGATCATTGCCCTGCTGCGCCGCGTGTGCAAGGAGCGCGGCGCGGCCGCCATGCTGATCACCCACGACATGGGCGTGATCGCCGAGACGGCCGACCGCGTCATGGTCATGTACCAGGGCCGCGTGCTGGAAACCGGCCCCGTGCGCCAGGTGCTGGACGCGCCGCAGCAGCCCTACACCCAGGTGCTGATGGGCGCCATTCCCAGCGTGCACCACCGCGTGCAGCGCCTGCCCGTGCCCGAGGTGGGCGGCGGCCCGGCCGCGCCCGCCGTGCCCTGGCAGCCCGGGGCCGGAGCGCAGGAGCCCGCGGCTGCCCTGCTGGAGGTCAGGGATCTGTGCAAGGAGTTCGACCTGTCCAGCGGCTGGCTGGCCCGGCTGCTGGCGCGCGAGGACAAAAAGATCCTCAAGGCCGCGGACGGCGTCGGCTTCTCCATCCGCAGGGGCTCCACCTTCGGCCTGGTCGGTGAGTCCGGCTCGGGCAAATCCACGGTGGCGCGCATGGTGGCCGGGCTGACGCCGCCCACCAGCGGCACCGTGCTGTTCGACGGCGTGGACAAGTGGAGCCCGGCCGCCCAGACCGTGGCCATGCGCCGGCGCTTCCAGATGATTTTCCAGGACCCGTATGCCAGCCTGAACCCGCGCTGGACCGTGCAGGAACTGATTGCCGAGCCCCTGCAGGTGCTGGCCCTCACGGCCGGCAAGGACGAGACGGCCGAGCGCGTGCAGGAGGCGCTGCGCCGCGTGCGCATGAAGCCCGACGATGCGCGCAAGTATCCGCACCAGTTCTCGGGCGGGCAGCGCCAGCGCATCGCCATTGCGCGCGCCCTGGCCAGCCGGCCCGAGTTCATCATCTGCGACGAACCCACCTCGGCGCTGGACGTCTCGGTCCAGGCCCAGGTGCTCAACCTCATGCGCGACCTGCAGGAGGAATTCGGCCTGACCTACCTGCTGATCAGCCACAACCTGGCCGTGATCCGCCACATGTGCGACGACATCGGCGTCATGCGGCGCGGCCGCCTGGTCGAGACCGGCGAGGCTGGCGCCGTGCTCGATGCGCCGCAGCATCCGTACACGCGCGCGCTGATGGCTGCCGTGCCGGATATGGAGCATGTGCACTGAGCAAAGTGCACTGTCATGGCCTGGCGTTCAGGTCGCGGCAACGACCCGCACGTCGAACCGGACCTGAAGCCAGTTCTTGATGGCGGCAAAGATCGCGGCAAGATTGTCCATGCTGGGGTTGCCTTTCGGCGAAAGCATGCGGTGCAGGCTCTTGCTCGGCTTGTGCGTGAGGTCGGCCAGCGTCTCGAAACCCACCGTTGCGTTGACGAGATCGCGCAGGACGAGGCGTGCCGTTTCTGGCTCACCGCTCAGAAAAAGAGTGGCCGCCTCATCAAGCAGCGCCTGTGCGAAAGCAGGGTCGCGCTCAATGCGCTGAATGACCGTTTGTTTGAAATCGCGGGTGAGCGTCATGCCTTCGTTCCTCTTTTGGCATTGTCCGAGGGGCGTTGCCTCTTGCGAGCCTTGTATTCGCTGTGCAGGGCCACGGCTTCGTCGATGGCCTTCTGCTGACCCTTTTTCGTGCTGCCCCCGAACAGGATGATCAATCTTTCCCCGTCCTTGGCGAGATAGATGCGGTAGCCCGGGCCCCAGTCGATCTTGTATTCGCCAATACCCCGGAACCATTCGATATTGGAGGTGTTGCCCAACTCCATGCGGGCCATGGCGACGGCCACCTTGGCGGCCGCCTGGCCATCCAGCCCGTTGAACCATGTCTGGTACGCGCTGCTGCCGTCTTCGCGGATGTACTCCTGGAGCTGGATTCGCATGGATTGGATGGTAACTTATGAGTTACCAACGCTGCAAGGCGCTGTCCACATGACCTACAGCGTTCTCATGTTCCCAGGAACGAATGACAGCGATGGACCCAAAAAAGGCCTGCGGATGCAGGCCTTTGCTTCTGAGGACACGATGGCTTACCGGGCGGGTGCTGGTGGCGTGGCCGGTGCTGCCTGCGCCGCAGGTGCCCCCTGGGCCGGCTGCTGCGCTGGCGCGCCACCCTGCTGCACCGGACCGATGGTGGTGCGCACCACGCGCGAGCCCTTGGGCGGGTTGGGGAAGCCGGTGAGCGCGGCGTCGAACAGGATGCCGAAGATGGCCGGGTCGTCGGTCCACACATCCTGGCGCTGGGCCGAGGTCTCGTAGACGATCTGCTGCGTGGTGGCGTTGCGCATCACGATGCTGACGGCGCGGTAGTACTCCAGCGGCGGGCCGTCGAACATGAAGCTGCCGCCAAAGCCCATGCCCCAGCCGCGCCCGTAGCCCAGGCCCCAACCCCAGCGCGGGCCGCCCCAGCGGTCGTAGTAGGGCCAGGCGGCGTAGTCGCGCGCATAGCGGGCGTCGGCGCCGATCTGCACGATCAGGCTGGCCCGGGAGTCGTCGCGCTGCAGGCCCACGCGGCCCAGGGCCTGCTGGGCCTGGGATTCGATGGCAGCGAAATGCGTCTGCGCCTCGCGTTGCGAGGGCAGGACCTCCAGGCGGTAGGTGGGCGGCGCGGGCAGGGCGCCCAGCGTGGAATAGCTCTGGACGGTGCTCTGGACTTCGCGCACGCTGGCGCAGCCCGTAAGCAAGGCCGTGGCCACGATGGCCAGGACATGGATGCAGCGCAGCTTCATGGTGTACTCCTTGGTCGAAAAAAGGCCCGTTTGCACGGGCCTTGGTTGGAGTGGGGCGATTGTTATAGGTTCAGCCGTCAGGACGACAGTTGTACCACCTGCAGACCGGGCAGCGATGCGGACACTGGCATCTCTTCATGGTCGAAGGCCATGTCGCCGTTGGGGTCGGCAATGCCGGTGGCCTTGGCGTTCTTGAAGTCGTGCAGCTCGGGATCCATCATGTGCGTGGTCACGATGTGGCCCATGGCGCGGAACATGCTTTCCACGCGGCCCGGGAATTTCTTGTCCCACTCGCGCAGCAGCTCGCCCACGGCCACGCGCTGCAGGCCGTCCTGGCTGCCGCAGAGGTTGCAGGGGATGATGGGGAAGTTCTGGTACTGGGCCCAGCGCACGGTGTCCTTCTCGGGCACGTAGCACAGCGGGCGGATCACCACATGCTTGCCGTCGTCCGAGACCAGCTTCGGGGGCATGCCCTTCATGCGGCCGCCGTAGAACATGTTGAGCATCAGCGTCTGCACGATGTCGTCGCGGTGGTGGCCCAGGGCCACCTTGGTGCAGCCCAGCTCGTCGGCCACCTTGTACAGGATGGCGCGGCGCAGGCGAGAGCACAGGCCGCAGGTGGTCTTGCCCTCGGGCACGACGCGCTTGACCACGCTGTAGGTGTCCTGCGTTTCGATGTGGTAGTCCACGCCGATGCTCTTGAAGTACTCGGGCAGCACATGGTCGGGGAAGCCGGGCTGCTTCTGGTCGAGGTTCACGGCCACCAGCTCGAATTTGACGGGCGCGCGCTTTTGCAGCTTGCGCAGCACGTCCAGCATCGTGTAGCTGTCCTTGCCACCCGACATGCAGACCATGATCTTGTCGCCTTCCTCGATCATGTTGAAGTCGGTGATGGCGCGGCCCACCTCGCGGCACAGGCGCTTTTCGAGCTTGATCTGCTCGCGCTCGATCTTGATGCGGTTGCCGCCTGCGGTGTCTGCGGGGGCGTCGGCGGCGGCTTCTTCGGCCAGCCAGGGGTTGTCGGTCACTGCGTTCATGGGGTTCACCATTGTCCTGTCTCGACGCGAATGGCCACTTCGCAGTCGTCAAAAATTTCGAGCTTGGCGATCTTCACGCGCACGCCCATCACGCCGGGCAGCTGCATCAGGCGCTGGGCCAGCTTGCCGATCAGGCTCTCCAGCAGGTTCACATGCTCGGCCGTGCATTCATCGATGATGATCTGGCGCACCTTGCGGTAGTCCAGCACATGCAGGATGTCGTCGTCGCGCGGAGCCAGCGGCTGCGTGCCCAGGCTCAGCTCGGCATCGACCTGGATGGGCTGGGGCATCTGTTTTTCGTGGGCGAGGATGCCCAGGTTGGCGTCGAAACGCAAACCCGTGAGCGTCAGGATCTGTTGTCCGGTGGCGGAGTTCATGGGGAAAAGCCGTGGAGTGTGGGGATGGGCGCGGGCAGGCGCCTACATCATGGAAAAGTCGCGCTCGAAGCGCTGCAGGTGCTGGCCGCCATCGACCAGCAGCGTGGTGCCCGTGATGGACTGGTTGTCCAGCGCAAAGCACACGGTGGCGGCCACGTCGGCCGCGCTGGACGAGCGGCCCAGCGGGCTGAGGCGGTGCAGGGCCTCGAAGCGCTCCTGGCTCAGCATGTGGCTGGTCAGCGTCAGGCCCGGGGCCACGCCGACCACGCGCACGCGCGGCGCCAGGGCCAGCGCCAGCATGGTGCCTGCGGCCTCAAGCGCTGCCTTGGACAGCGTGTAGCTGAGGAAATCGGGGTTCTGGTTCCAGAGCTTCTGGTCCAGCATGTTGATCACGGCGCCGCTGGCATGCTCCTCGCCGGCCGCCACGCGGTCCTCGATATGGGCATGCAGCGCCTGGGCCAGCAGGATGGGCGCGCCGGTGTTGCTGCGCAGGTGGGCTTCCAGGGCCACGTAGCTGAAGCTGCCGGCGTCGTCATGCTCGAACAGAGAGGCGTTGTTGACCACGGCGTCCAGGTGGCCGAAGTGCGCAACGGCACGCGGCACCAGGGAGCGCACCGAGTCCTCGTTGAAGAAATCGGCATCCAGGGCGGCGCTGTCGCCGGCCAGTTCAGCGCAGGTGGCGGCCGTCTCCAGCGCCTCGTCGTGGGAATCGCGGTAGTGCACGGCCACCTGCCAGCCGGCGCTGGCAAGCGCGAGCGCGATGTCGCGCCCCAGGCGGCGGGCCGCGCCGGTCACCAAAACTGTGCGTGTTCGGGCAGGTGTGGACATTCGAGGACAATGTACGGATCGTGACGACAGAACCCTCAATTTTAACGGCCGCCCTGCAAACCCGTATTGCGCAAGAGATTGCGTCCTCGGGCGGATGGCTGGCTTTCGACCGTTTCATGGCCCTGGCGCTGTACGAGCCGGGCCTGGGCTACTACGCCAATGACACCGCCAAGTTCGGGCTGATGCCATCGTCGGGCAGCGATTTCGTGACCGCGCCCGAGATGTCCCCGGTCTTCGGCCAGCTGCTGGCCGCCCAGGTGGCCGAGGCGCTGCAGCGCACGCACACCCGCGAAGTCTGGGAGTTTGGCGCCGGCACGGGCGCGCTGGCGCTGCAGGTGCTGGACGAGCTGGCGGCCCTGGGCGTGCGGCCGGACCGCTACACCATCGTCGACCTGTCGGGCACGCTGCGTGCGCGACAGCAGCTCAGGCTGGTGAAGTACGAAAGCCTGGTGCACTGGGCCGATGCCCTGCCCGAGCGGCTCGAAGGCGTGGTCATCGGCAACGAGGTGCTGGATGCCATGCCCGTGCAGCTGCTGGTGCGCAAGGCAGGTGTCTGGCATGAGCGCGGCGTGGTGCTGCAGCCGGACGGCAGCCTGGGCTGGGAAGACAGGCCCACGCCACTGCGCCCGCCGATGGACATCGAGGGCGAGCACGACTACCTGACCGAAATCCACCCGCAGGGCGAGGCCTTCATTCGCACGCTGGGCGAGCGCATGGCGCGCGGCGCGGCATTTTTCATCGACTACGGCTTTGGCGAATCCGAGTATTTCCACCCGCAGCGCCACATGGGCACCCTGGTGTGCCACCGGCTGCACAAGGTGGACGACGACCCGCTGGCCGATGTCGGCCTCAAGGACATCACGGCCCATGTGAACTTCACGGGCACGGCCGTGGCCGCGCAGGAGGCCGGCTTCGAGGTGCTGGGCTATACCTCGCAGGCCCATTTCCTCATCAACTGCGGCCTGGGCCCCAAGCTCGACGCCCTGGCCCAGGGCCCGCGCGCCATGGCCACCAAGCTGATGATGGAGCACGAGATGGGCGAGCTGTTCAAGGTCATCGGCCTGGCCAAGGGCGTGGAGCCCTGGGACGCCATGGGCTTTGTGCGCGGCGACCGCACGCACCGCCTGTAGCGGGCCGGGGCCCGCCTGCCTCAGCGCTGGACGCTGCGGCCGTTGCTGACGTCGTGGACCGTCTGGTCCTTGAGGTTGATGCGGTAGATCTCGCGCGTGACGTTGCCAGAGAAGCCCAGCTCCACGATGGACAGGTTCTCGAACGTGGTCGTGAGGCCGCCGGGCAGGATGCGGTTCAGGCGCGCGGCCGTCTCGCCCATGGCGCGCTCGATCTCGGGCGTGAAGGTGGCTTCGCTGTAGACCAGGGTGTTGTGCGGGTTGTGGCTGCGCACCTCCTTGCCGGCCTGCACCTGGTTGATGCCGCTGACACCCACGCTTTGCACCATGGCCTTGGCCGAGTCGTTCATCCGGGCATAGACGGGTCCCGTCACGCGCGGCAGCGGGCCGTCGCGCAGCGGCGCCATGGCGGCGGTGGCGCGGGTGTTGAAGTCCATCATGGCCTCGTAGGCCGGGCCGGACTTGACGATGCCAAGGTCCAGCCACCAGGGCTTGCCGGCCCCCTTGGCGGCCTCGGTGGTGTAGAAATTCTTCAGGTGCACGTCCTGCAGCACGGGCGGCAATGCCGGCAGGGCGGCCAGCATCTTGCGCGGCGTGGACGGGTCGGCGCTGTGGATATGCACTACGGTGACATGGGGCAGGTTGAAGGTGTTGGCCTCGGCCACCAGCTTCAGGCGCAGCAACTGCTCGTGCACCACGGGCGTGACCTGGCTGTCCATGATGGCCGTGGCATCGGCCGGCAGGCGATATACCAGGCCATAGGTGGCCTGATGGGTGCGGAAATCGCTGCGCTGCAGGGCGCTGTTGTCGATGGCGCCCGACGCTGCGGCTGCCGTGGTGGGGGCCGGAGCGCTGGCGCAGGCCGCCAGCAGAGCGGCAGGCAGGATGGCGAGAAGAAGGCGCCTGGATGTGTGTTGCATGGTGGGGTTGTCTTGTTGCGGCATGGAGCCATGGAAGAAGGGGGCTTGTCGCGAATGGTCCCGAAGCCTCCCGCCACGGGACTTTCCCAATGTAGGGCGCCCATGTGTCCCGCCCATGACGCGCCGCCGCCGTACACTCGGCGCCATGATCCGCTGGCTCCTCGTCATCTTCCTGGCCCTGCTGCTGTTCAATGGCCTGCACGCCTGGCTGGAGCGCATAGGCCTGGGCCGCCTGCCGGGCGACTTCCGCTTTCGCCTGTTCGGCCGCGTGATTTTTCTGCCCATTGCCAGCACCGTGTTGCTCAGCGTGATTGCCGCCCTGATCGCCAAGCTGGTCTGAGCATGGCTTGAAGCACGGGCGCGCCGCCCGTATATGCAGGCATTGCCCCATGACTTCCGAACAAGAGGCCGCCCATGTCCGACAAGCTGCATTTCGTCTGCCCCCATTGCCACACCACCAACCGCATTGCGGCCGACCAGCTCGGCAGCGCGCCTGACTGCGGCAGCTGCCACCAGCCGCTGGTCACCGGCCAGCCCGTGGCGCTGGATGCGCAAAGCTTTGCCAGGCATGTGGGGCGCAGCCAGGCGCCGGTGGTGGTGGACTTCTGGGCGCCCTGGTGCGGCCCCTGCCGCATGATGGCGCCGGCCTTCGAGCAGGCGGCGCAGGCGCTGGCGCCCGGCGTGCAGCTGGCCAAGCTCGATACCGAGGCGCACCCCCACGCTGCCGCGCCCTGGAACATCCGCAGCATCCCGACCATGGTGGTGTTCAAGGAAGGACGCGAGATCGCCCGTGTCTCCGGCGCGCTGCCTGCCGGCGAGATCGTGCGCTGGGTGCGCTCGGTCGTCTGATGGTTGCCAGGCCACAAGGACCGGGCGCCTTCAGGCCCTTCCTCAGGCCTGCACTTCACCCGGCAGATAGAAGCAATAGCCGCTGTTGCGCAGCGTCTTGACAGGCAGCTGCTGGCCGCTGGCCTCTTGCACCTTGCGCCTCAGCCGGCGCATCTGGGTGTCCAGGCGGCGCTGGTCGTAGACCAGATAGTCTCCACCCAGCGCCTGCACGATCTGGCGGCGGCTGACGCTGGCCCCTGCCTTGCCCATCAGGCAGTGCAGCACCAGCAGGTCCTGGTGTGACAGCGCCACAGGGGGCGAGGCGGGGGGCTGCAGGCGGCTGGGGCCAAGCTGCAGCAGCCACGGCGCCTGGCGCTGCTGCAGGCCCAGGCGCCGCACCAGGGCGGCCAGGGTGGCTTCCAGCTCGTCGAGATCGCAGCCTTTGCCCAGGTAGTGGTCGGCGCCGATCTCCAGGCCGTCGATGCGGTTGGCGCTGCTGTTGAGCGCGCTGAAGACGATGATGCCCAGTTGCTGGCCCTGCTGGCGCAGGCGCTGGATCAGCGCCAGGCCGTTGCCGTCGGGCAGGCCGATGTCGATGATGGCCAGCCGGTGGCGCCGCGCATCGAAATGGCGGTCGAACTCCTGCAGGCTGGCCACGCACTGCGGTGCATAGCCCAGGGATTCGAGGAACTCGCCCAGTTCATGGCGCAGCACGGGCTCGTCTTCGAGCAGGATCACATCAAGCATGGACTGGGAGGAGGGCAGGCGGGTGACAGCGCAGACAGCTGGTGTACGCTGGCGGCCCCGTGGTGGACTTCAGATGCGATATTACCGTGCAACCCTCATCGTGCTGGCCTGGCTGCTGTGCCCACTGCTGCTCCAGGCCCGGACCCTCGTGCTGGACCCCGATGTGCCCATGCAGGAGACCGCAGGGCAGTGGCAGCGGCTCGATGACGCTTCGGGCCTGCTCGATGTCCGGCAGGCCGACCTGGCGCCCGGGTGGAAGGCGATGCCAGGGCACCTGAACGCCAGCTTCACGCAGGCGGCGGTCTGGTTGCGCATGCCGCTGCAGGTGCAGCAGCCCGGCAGCTGGATGCTGTTGCTGGGCAATGCCCTGCTCGATGAGGTGGAGGTCCATGTGCGCCGGCCTGGCGACCCCTGGCAGCTGCTGGGGCGCAGTGGCGAAGAGATTTCGCGTCACGCCTGGCCGGTGGACTACCGCAGTCCCGCATTCCAGTTCGAACCTGCTGCCGCCGGGTCATACGAGTTGCTGGTGCGCCTGCGTGCGCGCAACGCGCTCGTCACCCGTATCGATCTGTGGCAGCGACTGGCGTTCGACAACCATACGCGGCGCGAGGCCCTCTCGTTCGGCCTGTACTTCGGGCTGTACCTGCTGTTGATTGGCGTGCAACTGGTGTTCTGGCTGGGCACGCGGGCTCCGGTGAGCGGCCTGTTTCTGGCCTATCTCAGCGTCTGCGTGCTCAATGAGGTGGTATCGCTGGGGCTGGTGCAGCAGTTGACGGGCCTGCCGGGTTTCTGGAGCGACCGCCTGCTGGGATGCGGCATTGCCGGCGCCCTGGCGATCTCCATGCAACTGGCCTGCAGGCAGTTGGAGCTGGCATCGCTGTATCCGCGGCTGGTGCGCCAGATCGTGCCGCTGCTGTGGCTGTTCAGCCTGTGCTGCATGCTGTTGGTGGTGTCGGGGCACTACTCGGCGGGCATGGTCCCGGTGCAGGCCATGACCCTGCCGCTGACCGTGGGTTTTCTCGCATTCGCCCTTTGGCTGTGGCGGCGCGGCCATGCCCCGGCACGGTTCTTCATGCTGGCGTTCGGCATCTTCTATGCCGGCGTGCTGATCTCTTTCCTGCGCAACCTGGGCTGGCTGCCCATGAACGCGCTGACCGCGCTGGTGTCCACGCATGCGTCCGCGCTGGGCACCATGGCGCACATGCTGCTGCTCAGTGGCTGGATCATCGGCGGATACGAGCGCAGGCGCCGCATTCGAGAGCGCGAGCAGGTCCGGCTGGAGGCGGAACTGCGGCAGCGACAGTTGCGCGAAAGCGAACTCAGCGAGGCGCTGGCGCTGGAGCGCAGGGTGCGCCAGGAGCAGCGCGACTTTGTCGCCATGGTCTCGCACGAGCTGCGCACGCCGCTGGCCATCATCCTGACCAGTGCGCAGCAACTGGCGCGCAATCTGGCGGCACCGCCCGACAAGACGCTGGCACGCAGCCGCAACATCCGCGAAGCCGCCCAGCGCCTGCTGGCCCTGGTGGACGACTGCCTGGCCGACGACCGCATGGCCGACCCCCAGCCCCATGCCGAGCCACGCCTGCAGCCCTGCGACCTGCATGCGCTGGTGGATGGCTTGTGCCTGGACTTTGCGCCCGGCCGCATCGTCTGCCAACTGGGCGGGGGCACGCAGCAATTGATCACCGATGCCGGCCTGCTGCGCATCGCGCTGCGCAATCTGCTGGCCAATGCAGACCGCCACACGCCCGAGGGCGAATCGGTCCGCCTGGACGTGATCAGGCAGGGCGAGGGTCTGGAGATCCAGGTCTCGAATCCGGCAGAGCCCATTGCCCAGGCGGACCAGGACCAGTTGTTCGAAAGGTATTACCGTGGCCGCAACGCCCAGCACCGGCCCGGCGCCGGGCTGGGGCTGTACCTGGTGCGGCGCATCGCCGAGCGGCTGGGCGGCAGCGTGGCCTTGTTGACGGCAGGAGGCGAGCAGCCCGTGTGCCTGCGACTGGTCCTGCCCGTGGCGCTAGCCTGATTCCCGTGTGTGGCGGCCTTTGCGCTCAGGCCGCCTGCGCCAGCCAATCTGCCACGGCCTGTGCGCGCGCCGCCTGCACGGCTTCGCCGATGGCCTTGCCCTGCTTGCCGCGCGCAGCGGCCTGGGCGGCGATGTCAGAGGTGGAGACGGACAGCGCTGCGGCCAGCGCATCGCGCAGGCGGGCACGCTGGGGGTAGGGCCGGTCCTCGAAACCCAGGCGCCCCCGCGCGTCGCATTCACAGGCCGCAAGGGCCTGTTCGAAGCGCGCGGGCTTGCGGATGGCGTCGCAGCGCTCCAGCAGGCGGACGATGGCGGCGCCGTTGAGTTCGCCGCTGCGGTGGATGTTGCCGTGCTCGCGCGCCACCACGTCGCCCAGTTCGCGGCAGTCCGTGGGCACGCGCAGACGCTCGCCCACTTTCTCGGCCAGCCGGGCGCTGCGCTGCTCATGGCCTATGTGGCGCGGCAGCACATCGGCCGGCGTCGTTCCCTTGCCCAGGTCGTGCACCAAGCAGGCGTATCGCACGGGCAGGGGGGCGTCGAGCTGTGCGGCCATGTCCAGCACCATCATGGCGTGCACGCCGGTATCGACCTCGGGGTGGTACTCGGCGCGCTGGGGCACGCCCCACAGCCGCTCCAGCTCGGGCAGCAGCACGGACAGCGCACCGCACTCGCGCAGCAGCTCGAACATGCGCGAGGGGCGGCGCTCCATGAGGCCACGGCTGATCTCCTGCCACACGCGCTCGGGCACCAGGGCATCCACCTCGCCGGCGGCCACCATCTCCCGCATCAGGGCCATGGTTTCCGGCGCCACCGTGAATTCGTGGAAACGTGCCGCGAAGCGCGCCACGCGCAGGATGCGCACCGGGTCTTCGCGGAAGGCCCCGGTCACATGGCGCAGCACCCGGGCCTGAAGATCGGCCTGGCCGTGGTAGGGATCGGTGATGGCGCTTTCACCATCCCAGTCCGCAGGAGCGGCCATGGCATTGATGGTCAGGTCGCGCCGGGCCAGATCCTGCTCCAGCGTGACATCGGGCGCCGCCTGCACGACGAAACCCCGGTACCCCAGGCCGCTCTTGCGCTCGGTACGCGCCAGCGCGTATTCCTCGTGCGTCTCGGGATGGAGGAAGACCGGGAAGTCCCGCCCCACAGGCAGAAAGCCGCGCGCGGACATTTGTTCGGGCGTGGCGCCGACCACCACCCAGTCGCGGTCATGCACGGCCCGCCCCAAAAGACGGTCGCGCACCGCGCCGCCCACCATGTACACCTGAAATTCGCTCATGCCGCAATGGTAGGGCCTGGGCGGTGACATGATGGCGGGCTGCCTCCACGCACCGATGGAGTGCCGAGCGCATGCTTTCTTTCGGATTCCGTCTGGAGACACACTCAAGCAGCACCAGCCGGACGGCCGCTGCAATGGCTCCGCAACCGCGGCATTGCGCAGGCCGCGCCCACCCCAGCGCAGCAGTGCTCCGACTTTTGCTGGTGCGCCGCTCAGCCGGCCGCAGGCGCGCTGCGGTAGGGTTCCTCGAACGGCCGGAAATCGTGCTCGGCCAGTGCGCCCTGCACCCAGTCCTGCACGCCCGGCAAGGCGCGCACGCGGCGCACGTAGGCGTCGATGGCCGGGGCCAGCGGCAGCTCGTAGGTCGTCAGGCGCATGCACACGGGCGCGAAAAAGGCATCGACGATGCTGAACTGGTCATACAGCATGGGGCCGCTGGCCGTGGACAGCAGCGGCTGCCACAGCTCGGACAGGTGCTGGACATCGTCGCGCAGGTCCGCGCGCTCGGCCCACAGCCGCGCGCCGACCTCGGGCAACTGGGCCTCGATGTTCATGGGGCACAGCGAGCGCAGCGCGCCGAAGCCGCTGTGCATCTCGGCACAGAGGCTGCGCGCGCGGGCGCGGTTCAGGGCCAGGGTCGGCCACAGGTGTTTTTCAGGGAATTTCTCGGCCAGGTACTCGCAGATGGCCAGGCTGTCCCAGATGGCCATGCCTTCATCCATGAGCACGGGCACGCGGCCCGAGGGAGACAGCGCGCGGGCGCGCTGCTTGAAGGCGGACTGCTCGTCGAAGCTGTCAAAGCGCAGCATGACTTCTTCGAAAGCAATGCCGGCCTGGCGCATCAGCACCCAGGGGCGCATGGACCAGGATGAGTAATTCTTGTTGCCGATATAGAGCGTGAGCATGGCCGCAACCTCCGCGATAGGCCCTACAGCTTAGCAAGCATGGCAGGAAAACCCATGTAGGAGCCGGGCGCTGCCTGGGCGCGCTCTAATGCGTGCCATGCAAAACGATAGCTCTTCCCCCCAGGCGCCAGCGGGGCGCCACACGGCTGCGCTGGTCCTGTTTTCCGGCGGCCAGGATTCGACCACCTGCCTGGCGCAGGCACTGTCGATGTACGAGCGCGTCGAGACCCTGGGTTTCGACTACGGCCAGCGCCACAGCGTGGAAATGCAGGTGCGCCAGCAGGTGCGCGAGCGGCTGGCCAGGGACTTTCCCGAATGGGCACCGCGCCTGGGTGACGACCATGTTCTCTCGCTGGACGTGTTGCAGCAGATCGGCGGCTCCTCCCTGACCGAGGACGTGGCCTTCGCCATGCAGGCCGACGGCCTGCCCAACACCTTCGTGCCCGGCCGCAACCTGCTGTTCCTGACCCTGGCCGGCGCGCTGGCCTACCGTCGCGGCCTGTCGGTCATCGTCACCGGCGTCTGCGAAACCGACTACTCCGGCTACCCCGACTGCCGTGACGACACCATGAAGGCCATGCAGCTCGCCCTGAACCTGGGCCTGGAGCGGCGCCTGCGCATCGAAACCCCGCTTATGTGGATAGACAAGGCCCAGACCTGGCAAATGGCCCACGACCTGGGTGGCGACACCCTGGTGGACCTCATCCAGCGCGACACCCACACCTGCTACCAGGGCACGCGCGAGACGCTGCACGACTGGGGCTACGGCTGCGGAACCTGCCCCGCCTGCGACCTGCGAGCCCGCGGCTGGCATCAATGGCAGGCGCAGCGCGAGACAGCAAACTAAAGAAGCACAGCGCTAAAAACCGGCGCGGCCAAAAGCGAGGGACACCGAGCAAGGGTCGCCCCGCAGTGAGGGTGTCGTCCCCCTCCCCCGCGAAGCGGGCAGAGAGGGGGAAGGCGCGCAGCGCCTCAGGGGGTGCTTGTTCTACACCGGCCAGACGACTCCGTGGTCATTCAGGATGGCGTCCAGCGGCAGGTCATGCGGCTCGGGCTCGAACTCGTCCACATAGCCGCAGCCGTAGCCCAGGCCCACGGTGAAGGGCTTGGGCTGCAGTTCGGCCAGGGTGCGGTCGTAGAAACCCCCGCCATAGCCCAGGCGGTAGCCGCCGGCCGCGTAGCCCACGCAGGGCACGAACAGCAGGGTGGGGGTCAGGGTTTCGGTGTCCTTGGGCTTGGGAATGCCGTAGGCATCCTCTTCCATGGGACAGCCCGGGTACCAGGCGTGAAAGCTGAGTGTCTTACGCTGCTTGTCAATCACCGGCAGTCCGATTCGGCGCCTTTGTGGGGTACCCTGTAGCTCGCCATCTTCCTTCCAGCGGTGAAGCGCGGGCAGCGGATCGAACTCTCCCTTGATCGGCCAATAGGCGCCGATCACGGTGTCGGGCCGTTGGATCAGCCAAAAGCGCATGACCTGTTGCAGCGCGTCGGCGCGCTGCAGTCGGTCGGGAAGATTGAGGCGCTGGTCTATCAAGCTGCGGCGCAGGGCTGCTTTGTCCATCAGATAATTTCCTCCATGCACTGGCTGAAGATTTTGACACCGCTTTTGGCGGCTTCCCTCTGGACCACCGCAGCCACGCCTGCGCTGGCGCAAAACCGTGGCGACGATGTCTTGCTGGAAATGCAGCAGGCCTTCCGCAAAGGCGACAAGGCCAAGCTCACGCAGCTGCTGCCTTCTGCGCGTGGCCATGTGCTCGAACCTTGGGCCGCGTACTGGGAACTCAAGGCCCGGCTGGATGAAGCCAGTGCCGATGAGATTCTGGGGTTTTTCAAGCGCTGGCCCGGCACCTACCATGAAGACCGGCTGCGCAACGACTGGCTGCTGCTGCTGGGGCAGCGCCGGGACTGGGGCATGTTCGACCAGGTGCATGGTGCGTTTCGCATGCGCGATGACCGCTCCGTCAGCTGCTACGCCCTGCTGATCGACAGCATCAAGGGCCAGCCTGCTGCCAACCTGGGCCAGCAGGTGCGCGACCTGTGGTGGGCCCAGCGCGACGCCGACGACGGCTGCACCTACGCCGCCGGCGAGCTGTACGCGGCCAAGCAGATCAGCGAACCCGAAGTCTGGCGCAAGGCGCGCCAGGCGGCCGAGGCCAATCGCCAAAAGGCCACGCGCGATGCCGTGGCCATCGTCGCTCCCGAGGCCTTGCCCCAGGTGGCGCAGGTGTTCGCCTCGCCGGCGAAGTACCTGGCCGGGCAGACGCGCGTGCGCGGTGCCGTGCCCAAGGAACTGGCGCTGCTGGCGTTGATCCGCATGGCGTCCAGCGACCCGGCGGCGGCGGCCACCCAGCTGGAAGGCGGCTGGGGTGCCCGGCTGACGGCCGAGGAGAACAACTGGGCCTGGGGCGTGATCGGCAAGCAGGCCGCGCTCAAGCTGCAGCCCGAGGCTGCGGCCTATTTCGGCAAGGTGCGCAAGGACGGCGATCTCAGCGACGAACTGCTGGGTTGGAAGGTGCGTGCCGCGTTGCGTGCAGGCGACTGGCGCACGGTGCGCCGCGCCATCGACGCCATGGGACCTGAGCGCACCGAACACACATGGACCTACTGGAAGGCCCGCGCCCTGCTGTCGGGCCGCCCCAGCGAGCAGGAGCGCTCCGAGGCGCGCCAGCTGCTGGAGGACATGGCCGGCCCCGGCAGTTTCTACGAACAGCTGGCGCTGGAGGATATCGGCCAGCGCGTGACGGCCCCACCGCCGCCTGCGCCGCCCACGGCACAGGAGAAGGCCGCCGCCCGCGCCAACCCCAGCCTGGTGCGCGGCCTCTACGCCATCCAGAACGGCCTGCGCAGCGAAGGCGTGCGTGAATGGAACTACGCCACCAACCTGCACCAGGCCGGCGGCATGAACGACCGCGAACTGCTGGCCGCCGCCGACCTGGCCTGCCAGCAGCAGGTCTGGGACCGCTGCATCAACACCAGCGAGCGCACCCGCAGCTTTGCCGACTGGAGCCAGCGCTTTCCCATGCCCTTCCACGACACGGTGCTGGCGCGCTCGCGCTCCATCGGGCTGGACCCGGCCTACGTCTATGGACTGATCCGCCAGGAAAGCCGCTTCATCATGGATGCGCGCTCGGGCGTAGGCGCCTCGGGCCTGATGCAGGTCATGCCGGCCACGGCCCGGTGGACGGCGCGCAAGATCGGCATGACGGACTTTTCTCCGTCCATGATCAATGACCGCGATGTGAATATCACCATAGGCACCGCCTATCTGAAGCTGGCGCTGGACGATTTCGACGGCTCCATGGCGCTGGCTGCGGCCGGCTACAACGCCGGCCCCGGCCGCCCGCGCAACTGGCGCAACGGCCCGGTGCTCGACGCCGCCATCTGGGCCGAGAACGTGCCCTTCACCGAGACGCGCGACTATGTGAAGAAGGTGCTGTCCAACACCACCAACTACGCGGCGCTGATCACGGGCCAGCCTCAGTCGCTCAAGAGCCGCCTGGGCACCATCGGCCCGCGTGATGCGGCCACGCCCGACCCCAGCAAGGACCTGCCCTGAGCCGCACTTGACATTCCTGCGGGGTGCGGCGATGCCTGTCGGCGCTACACTTGGTTACCGACTGGCGGGCCGCATGCCGCGGCCCCGGATACCGCAGGGGTTTCAAGAATGACAACAACAGGGAGCCGCGCGGCCTGGGTCGCGCTGGGTCTTGCATGGGCGTGCACGGCGGCAGCGCAGCCCGTCTACAAATGGGTGGATGCCGAAGGGCGCACGCACTACGGTTCGCAGCTGCCCGTCGACCAGGCCGATGCCGGCCAGATCAAGGTCTCGCCCAATGGCAGCTCGGGCGCAGGCTCGGGCCGGTTTGGCGAAGAGCGCAATCCCGACGGCACGAAGAAGCTGCCCAAGCAGGTGCGCGAGCTGGCGGACGGCGTGGCCAAGGGCCTGAGCAAGGTCGATTCCAAGGAGGTGCCGCTGAACTGCGCCGCCGCCGTGGACAACATCCGCAGCCAGGTGGACACCATGGTCGAGAACGGCCAGAAAAACCTCAAGGGCGGCTACATCACGCAGGCGCAGTTCGATGCAACCGCAGGCAAGTTCCGCGAGGCGCGCACGCACGCCACCGTGGCCGACTGCCAGGCCTCCACGGGCCGCTCCAAGGCCATGTACCAGTGCATGTCCAACAGCTACAACCACCTGATCGGCTGCGCGGAAAAGCACAAGCCCTGAAGCGATCCCATCCCTCAGGTCTCGGCCCACATGCGCAGGAGGTTGTGATATTGGCCCGCGAGGCTGAGGGTTTCATCGGTCTCGCCCAGTTTTTCGCGCAGGCGCTGGATGGTCTGGTCCATCTCGAACAGCATGGCGCGGCGTGTGTCGTCGCGCACCATGCTTTGCGCCCAGAAGAAGGCGCACACGCGCTCGCCCCGGGTGACGGGCTCCACGCGGTGCAGGCTGGTGGAGGGATAGAGGATCAGGTCGCCGGCCGGCAGCTTGACCTCGTGCGTGCCGTAGGTGTCCACCACGACCAGCTCGCCGCCATCGTAGTCCTCGGGATCGCAGAGGAAGAGGGTGCAGGACACATCGGTGCGCATCCACTGCTGCGCGCCTGGCAGGCGCCGTGCCGCACCGTCCACGTGCAGGCCATAGGTTTCACTGTCTGCATAGCGGTTGAACAGCGGCGACATGGTGCGCGCGGGCAGGGCGGCACTGAAGTACAGCGCATTGGCCGCCAGCGCCTGCTCGATGGTGCGGCCCTGCTCCAGTGCCACGGGCGAGTCTTCGGGCAACTGGCGGTTGCGCTTGACCCGGGCGCCCTGGCTGCCCGCCGTGGCACGGCCATCCACCCAGTCGGCGGCGTCGATGGCTGTGCGGATCGCAGTGACCTGCTGGCGCGTGAGCACGTCGGGAATGTGCAGCATCATGGTGCGGGTCCTCCTCGCATGGAAAAAGCCCCGGCGGGGCCGGGGCGGTACTGGGATTGTCGGCGCTCTGCGCGCTGCAAGGCCGGCGCGGCCGCCCGTCTTGCATCCACTCAGAAGCGGAAGTTCGCCGTCACGCGCACGGAGCGCGGCGTGCCCGGGAAATAGCGGTAGCCGCTCTTGTTGATGGCGCCCACATACTCCTTGTCGAACAGGTTGTAGAAGTTCAGCTGGATGTCGGCGTTCTTGTTGATGCGGTAGCTGGCCATGGCGTCGAAGACCCAGTAGGCATCGGTGAAGTTGGGCGTGCCCACGGCTCCGTCGGTGCCACGCTTGAGTCCGCCCGAGTAGCGCGCCCCGCCAGCCAGCGTCAGGCCGAACGGGAACTGGTAGCTGGTCCACAGTGAGAAGGCGTTCTTGGGCGTATAGGTCAGGCCGCTGGAGCCGTCCTGCGCCACGGTGGCGCCCGTGTCCACCTTGGTGTCCTGCAGCGTGTAGCCGGCAGTCACGCCCCAGGCGGGCGTGATCTGGCCCGTGGCGCCCAGCTCCAGGCCCTGCACGATCTTCTTGCCGGTCTGTCCCACGGTGCCGTCAGGGTTGGTGACGATCTCGTTGGTGATCTCGGTGCGGAACAGCGCGCCTGTCAGCAGCAGGCGCTTGTCCATCAGCTCCCACTTGGTTCCCAGTTCGGCGGTCTTGGCCTTTTGCGGGTCCATGTTGGGGTTGTTGGCGTTGTTGGCGGCCGTGGACAGCGTGAAGTTGGCACCGCCCGGTGGCTGCTGCGACAGGGCGTAGTTCACGTACACGCTGCCATTGGGCGCGGGCTTGTAGAGGCCGCCGATCTTCCAGCTCAGCAGGGTGTCGGAGGCCTCCAGGCCCACGGCGCTGGGCAGCACGGTGCCTGCAGGATTGCTGCCGCAGGCCGGGCCGCTGCGGCCGCCGCAGACGGCGCGTGCGTCGTACTGCGTCTTGTAGCGGTCCAGGCGCAGGCCGGCGTTGGCCTGCCATTGCTCGTTGAACTTGAGCGTGTCGAAGGCGTACAGCGCGAAGGTGTCGGTCGAGCCCTTGCTGTCGGCGCCGTTGCGCGACCAGTTCAGGCCGGAGTTGGGCACCTGCGGGTCATAGAGGCTGGCATTGGGCCAGGCGCCCGTGGTGCCCGTGCCGTAGTTGCTCTGCTTTTCGCGCGTGATCTCCACCCCGGTGCTCAGCTCGTGCCGCACGCTGCCTGTCGCCAGCTTGGTCGTCAGGTTGGTCTGGTTGGTGACGATGTCGTTGACCTGGTTCTTGAAGGTCGGCAGGCTGCGTGCCACGGTCCAGTCGGCGGGATTGCTGCTGTTGTTGCTGGACAGCGTCATGAAGGCCGTGAGCAGGTAGTCCTGCTTGGTGCGGCCCCAGCGCGTGGTGTTGCGCAGCGTGGTGTCGGGCGTGAAGTCGTGCTCCACGCGCAGCGTGACCATGTCGGCCGTCACGTCGTCGTGGTCGGCGCTGGTGCCGTAGAAGCGGCTGGGGTCCACGGGGCGGCCCGCGTTCAGGCGCGCATCGGTGTTGCTGTAGCCGGGCAGGCCGATGGTGGGCACGCCGCCGTCCGGCACATTGCTTTGCTTGACGTGCAGCACGTTCAGGTAGGTGCGCGTGTCGGTGTTCAGTCCGAAGGCGAACGACGGTGCGATGCCCCAGCGGTCATTGGCCACGCGGTCGCGGCCGGCGACGCCGGCGTCCTGCACCATGGCGTTGAGCCGGAAGGCCGCACCGCCCATGCCGGTCAGGCTCTTGTTCCAGTCCACGGTGGAGCGCTTGTAGCTGCCCGAACCCGCGCCCAGCGAGGCGCCGAAGCTGTCGGCCAGGCTGGGCTGCTTGGTGACCATGTTGATGGCGCCGGTGGGCGCGCTGCGGCCGTAGTCGGTGCTGGCCGGGCCCTTGGTGACTTCCACCTGCTCGGTGTTGAACACGTCGCGCGAGATGGAGCCCACGTCGCGCACGCCGTCCACATAGATGCTGTTGGAGGTGTCGAAGCCGCGCATGTAGATGGCATCACCCGTGCTGGTGTTGCCGTTCTCGCCCGCGTAGAAGGTGCCGGCGCCGGGCACGTTGCGCAGCGCCTCGGTCAGCGTGGTGGCGCCTTGTTCCTGCAGCACCTGCTCCTTGATGACGGAGATGGTCTGCGTCGTGTCCACCAGCGGCTGCGTGAACTTGGGGGAGGAGACCTGTGCGGGTTCGTAGCCGGTGCTGCGCGAGCCTTCGACGGTCACTTCCTTGAGGCTGGGCGCGGTCCTGGCGCTGGGCGTCTGTGTCTGGGCCACGGCCGGCATGCCCAGGGTGGCCAGGGCCGCGGCTGCAGCGATGATGCCGGCCGACGGCGAGCGGCCAGCGCTGTCGTGTTTGCGGCTTTTGATGTACGAGTTGGAGTTCGCCATGGTTGAACGGAAAGCGGGATGGGCAGTGAACATGCTGGCTTGCTGGCCGGCGTTGCGCGGGCGGCTGGAGAGCTGTCTTGGCTTGCCGGTGCTGGCTGGATCAGGCAGTTTTGCCTGGATTGAGAATGGTAATGATTCCTAATAAAAATATAAGAATAGTCTGATAAGTGAATGGATGGCCGTTGCCGCCCAGCAACAGCCCTGTCTCGGAACTTCAGCGCGGCGACCAGCCTGGCCGAGCGCGCCCCGCCCGGGATATGGTGCGCGCCGCGCGCTGTTCAGGCTGGCGATGTAACGCTGGTTGGCGAGGTTGTAGACGTTCAGCTGCAGGCTCAGGTTCGCGCTGAGCTCCCAGGCCATGAAGGCGTACAGCGCAAGGGTCTTGGTGTGGCCTTCGTTGATCTGGCCGGCATAGCGGATGTCCTGGCCCGTGATCGCATCGCTGACGCCGGGATCGTAGAGATTGGCGGGCGCCAGGGCGCCTGCGCCCGTACTCGGAACCCGAGGCGCCCTTGACGATCTCGATGTCCTCGATGTTGAAGGTGTCGCGCATCGGGCTGCCCAGGTTGCGCACGCGGTCGATGAAGATGCTGCCCGTGGTGCCGCAGCTGCGCAGTGCTTGCGGCCGGTGATGTGATTGGCGTGGTTTGCGCCTATCGCAGATCTGTTTCGTTCAGGCGTTGTGAACCCATTCGCCCTCGCGCTGCGCCGCGCCCGATTGCACCAGCGCATCCACCAGCGTGCGGCTCCAGTGCTCGGCGGTCTCGTGGCTGAAATAGCCTGTATGCAGCATGCCGAAGTAGGGCGTGGCGTCCAGCCAGGCCAGCAGTTCAGTGGTGCGCACGCGCTGCCAGTCCAGCAGCCGGTACTTGAGCAGCACCTTGGCCGCGTAGAGGGCATGGCGCTCGGGGGCGCGCACAAAGCCGTCCAGGCGGCGGCGCGCCGTGTCCAGCGCCGCGGCCACGCCCGTGAAAACGCCGCCGTGGCCGGGGACGATGGTGAGCGGTGCCAGGGCCTCGATCACATCCAGCGTGGCGGCCACTTCCTCGAAGGCCTGCAGGCCCTCGATTTCGGGAAACACCACGCCGAAGCCGTTTTCCCAGAGCGCATCGGCCGAGATCAGTGTGCGGCTGGCAGGCTCGAACAGGATGATGGAGTGCGGGTCATGCCCCGGCGCGGCATGGATCTGCCAGTCGCGCCCGGCCAGCCGCACGCTGGCGCCGGGCTGCAGTACGCCGGTCAGCGCAAATGGCGGGCATTCCTGGCCGGTGGGGGTGTAGCTCAGCGCCTCGGGATTCCAGTGGCGCACGAATTCGGCCTGGCCCGGCGCGACATAGGTCCGGGCCTGCGGCCAGCGCGCCTGCAGTGCGGCATTGCCGCCGCAGTGGTCGCTGTGCAGATGGGTGTTGAGGATACGCGCCAGCGGCTGGCCCGCCAGCGTCTGCTCGATCAGCAGCACGGTCTGATCGGCATGGCTGACGTAGCCGGTATCGACCACGGCCGCGCCGTCGTCCTGCGGATCGGCAGGGTCGGCCGCGAAGACGATGTTGTTGGCCGACAGCCAGCCGCGCTCCAGCACGGTCATGCCGGGGGGCAGCGCGGCGCTGTCGCTGGTTGGTGCGGAGGTTGTCATGAGGAGGTGGGCAGCTTTTGCCCGAGGCTAACAGCCGCAGGCAGCCACGGCTGACGCGTGGGCTACAGCTGCGGCTGTCCGGATTTCAGGCGGGATCGCGCAGGGCGCGCCGCAGGATCTTGCCCACATTGGTCTTGGGCAGTTCGTCGCGGAACTCCACCTGCCGCGGGCGCTTGTAGCCGGTGAGCTGGTCATGGCAAAAGCGCATCACCTGGTCCTCGGTCAGTGCCGGGTCGCTGCGCACCACGTAGACCTTGATGGCCTCGCCCTGGCGCTCGTCAGCCACGCCCACGGCCGCGCATTCGAGCACGCCGGGGCACATGGAGATCACGTTCTCCAGCTCGTTCGGATAGACGTTGAAGCCGCTGACCACCATCATGTCCTTCTTGCGGTCGATGATGCGGGTGAAGCCTTCCTGGTCCATCACGCCGATGTCGCCGGTACGCATGTAGCCGTCGGCCGTGAAGGCCTTGGCGGTTTCGTCGGGCTGGTTGTAGTAGCCGCGCATGACGTTGGGGCCCTTGATGCACAGCTCGCCGGCCTCGCCGGCCGGGAGATCGCGGCCTTCGTCGTCCTTGATGGCGATGGAGATGCCCGGCAGCGGCAGGCCGATGGTGCCGCTGAAGGCTGTGGCGGTGACGGGGTTGTTGGTGCCGATGGCGCAGGTCTCGCTCATGCCCCAGCCCTCGATCATCACGCTGCCCGTGACCTGCTGCCACTGGCGCGCCGTGCCCTCGCTGGCGGCCATGCCCCCGGCCTGCGACACGCGCAGCTGCGAGAAGTCCAGCTCGCGGAACTGGGCGTTGTTGAGCAGGGCGTTGAACAGGGTGTTGACGGCCGGCAGGATGTGGAAGGGCCGTTTCTGCAGCACCTTGACGAACTTGGGGATGTCGCGCGGATTGGGGATCAGGCTCAGGCTGGCGCCCATGCGCATGGCAAACAGGCTCACCGTGAGCGCGAAGATGTGGTACAGCGGCAGCGCCGCGATGATGTGCGTGTCCTGCGCGCTGACGCGCCCGTGCAGGGCCGGCGTGAACCAGGCATGCGCCTGCAGCGTGGCGGCCACGATGCAGCGGTGGGTGAGCACGGCACCCTTGGACAGCCCGGTGGTGCCGCCCGTGTATTGCAGGAAGGCCACCGAATCCAGTCCCGCCTGGCTGGGGCGCAGCTCTTTCTGGGCGCCGCGCGCCAGCGCCTGGGAAAAGGTCGTGACCTCGCGCACGGTGCCGCCCTCACCGTCCAGCGGCAGGCTGTAGGCCGGCACCATCTTGGCCAGGTGGCGCACGGCGAAGGTGATCCAGCTGCCATACATGCCGCCCAGCAGATCGCCCATGGCCGTGACGCAGACATGGCGGATGGCGCTGCGCTCGATCACGTCGGCCAGGGTGTGGGCGAAGTTCTCCAGGATGATGATGGCCGTGGCGCCCGAGTCCTTGAGCTGGTGCTCCAGCTCGCGCGGGGTGTACAGCGGATTGACGTTGACACAGGTGTAGCCGGCGCGCAGCACGGCCGCCATGCTCACGGCGAACTGCGGCACATTGGGCAGCATGATGGCCACGCGCGCATCGGGCTCCAGCCCCAGACCCTGCAGCCAGGCGCCCAGGCGCGTGGACAGCTGGTCCAGCTCGCGGTAGCTCATCCAGCGGTCCATGCACACCGAGAAGGGCAGGTCCGCATGCTGGGTGAAGGCCTCCTCCAGCAGATGTGTGAGCGAGCGGTATTGCTCGGGATGCACCTCGTGGGGCACATCGGCGGGATAGTTCTTGAGCCAGGGCGCAGCGTCCATGCAGGGTACCTTGGGTTGCTGGTGAGACAGGGGAACGGCAAAGGGGCAGGCGCCGGTCGGCCGGCCACCGCTGCGGCTGATTCTGGTCAGGCGGGTGCTTTGCGGTCTACGCGGGGTTGTCCTAGGCAGGGGCCGCCGTCCCCCACGAAAGTGCGGCCGCTCTGTGCTACGTTGGCGTTTTTTTCAGGGAGGGCGGGCTGCCGTGAACGCACGCATTCTGCAAATGGTGGCGCTGGGCACGCTGGCCGGCGCCATGGCCTGGCTGGCATGGTGGTGGCCGGAATCGCGCGGGCTGGCGCTGGCAGGAGCGCTGCCGGGCCTGTGCTGGCCGGGCCTGCATCTGGGCCTGCAGATGGTGTTGATGCGCCGCGTGGTGCGCAAGGCCGGCGCACCCGTGCCCGCATGGCGCACGGTGGCGGCAGCCTGGCTCGCCGAGTGGGCATTGGCCGTGCAGGTGTTTGGCTGGCGCCTGCCCTTCCGGGTCCATGCCGAGGCCGATGGCTGGCCAGGTGACCCGGCCGCAGGACAAAACGCAAGCCCGGTCACAGGCCAGGTCGGCATGGTGCTGGTCCACGGTTTCTTCTGCAATCGCGCGGTCTGGGCGCCATGGCTGCGGCGGCTCAAGGAACGCGGCATTGCCTGCGCGGCCATGACGCTGGAGCCGGCGCACGGCGCATCCATCGACGCCATGGTGGCCGACCTCGATGCCTGCGCACGCCGCATGGCCCAGGCCACGGGGCAGGCGCCGCTGATCGTGGCCCACAGCATGGGCGGGCTGGTGGTGCGTGCCTGGCTGGGCCGGTTGTCCGCGCAGGAGCGCCGGCAACTGGCTGCCCATGTGGTGACCCTGGCCACGCCGCACCGCGGCACCTGGATGGCGCGCTTCGCCCATGGCCTGCCGGCGCTTCAGATGCGCGAGGACAGTTCCTGGCTGCAGCGCCTGGGGCCGCCGCCGCCCGAGGTGGCCTTCAGCTGCTGGTGGAGCTGCTGCGACAACATCGTCTTTCCCTTCCCCGTGGCCACGCTGCCAGGGCAGCACGCGCACCGCCTGGACGACGTGGCCCATGTGCAGCTGGTGTTCGACGAGCGCGTCTGGCGCTTTTGCCTGGAGCTGCGCGAGCGGCTTCAGGACGCGGAAGTCTGCAGGGCCACTTCACCGGGCAGCAGCGCATCGGCCGCGATGGTCGGCTGATCGCGCAGCTGGCGGTACAGCGGCTCGAAATCGGCGGCCGTGAGGTCGAACAGCTGCTGCAGGTCGTCGATCACGAAGTAGGTGTGCTGGTAGGTGTCGATCTTGTAGAGCGTGCGCATGGCGCGCTCCAGCGACAGCGGCAGGCGCTGCGGCTCGGGGCTGCGCACCGAGTAGTTGAGCTCGCCCGAAGAACTCAGAATGCCCGCGCCGTAGGCGCGCAGGCCGCCCTGCTCGCGGATCAGCCCGAACTCGATGGTGTACCAGTACAGGCGCGACAGCATCTCGCAGGCGCCCAGCTCGGCGGCCTTGAGCCCGCCCTGGCCATAGGCCTGGATGTAGTCGGCGATGACGGGGTTGAACAGCAGCGGCACATGGCCGAAGAGGTCATGGAAGACATCGGGCTCGACGATGTACTCGAACTCCTCGGGCTTGCGGATCCAGTCCGTGACCGGGAATTTGCGGTTGGCCAGCAGCGAGAAGAAGGGCACCTCGGGAATCAGGCCCGGCACGCCGACGATCTCCCAGCCCGTGGCGCGGCGCAGGCGCTCGTTGACTTCCTCGAAGCGCGGAATGCGGTCCTTGGCGCCCAGCGAGGGCAGGGCGTCGATGAAGTGCTGGCTGGCCAGTCCCGGCAGCAGGGCGGACTGGCGTTCGTACAGGCGCCGGTAGGTGTCGTGGTCGGCCTCGGTGTAGGCGTCGTAGTCCTGCGCGCAGGTGTAGTCGTCGCTGGCGCGGCTGTAGTCGCCGCGCGGCGGGCGGTCGGCCTGGCCGTAGACCACGGGTGCCACACCGGGGGCGTGGGCGGGTACGTGGGACGAGGTGGGGGTCGCTGCGGTGCTCATCATGGTGCTCTCCAGGGATCTTGTCATTGCTGCCCCGGGCCGGGGGCAGGCAAGGCACCTGCGCGGCTCAGAGCTGGCGGATTCGGGCGGCCTGCACCAGCAGGCCGTATTTGCTGTGCTCGGAGCGCACAAAGCGCGCGAACTCCTGCAGCTGAAGGTCTTCGGGCAGCACGCCCATGGCGGTCAGCGTTTCCTGCACCGGACTGCTGCGCATGGCCTTCGAGAACACGGCGGCATGGCGCTGGGCCAGGTCGGCGGGCCAGCCGGCAGGCGCGAACAGGCCGAACCAGTTGGCGAGGTTGAAGCCCGGTACCGTGTCGTTGAGGCTGGGCACCTCGGGCAGCAGCGGCACGCGTTCCAGCGTGGTCACGGCCAGGGCCTGCAGCCGGCCTGCACGGATGTGCGGCAGCGAGGACGCCAGGCTGTCGAACAGCAGATCGGCCGATCCGTCGAGCAGGGCCGACAGCGCCGGCTGCGTTCCGCCAAACGGCAGATGCAGCAGCGGCAGCCGCGTGAGCATCTGGTACATCTCGCCCGACAGGTGCCCGCTGCTGCCCGGCCCGCCCGAGGCATAGCGCAGCGGCTGGCGGTGCTTGGCAAGAAAGCGCTGCAGGTCCAGCGCCGTGCGTATGCGCCACTGGCGCGCCAGATCGCTGCGCATCACCAGCACATTGGGCATGCGCGCCACCAGCACCAGCGGCTGGAAGTCGCGCAGCGGGTCGTAGCCCAGCTGGGGCTGCAGCCAGGGCAGCACGGCGTGCGTGGCGGCCGCGCCCATCAGCAGCAAGCGGTCCTGGGCCGTGGCCTGGGCCACCATGTTCGAGCCCTTGGCGCCGCCTTCGCCCGGCACGTAAAGAATGTGGATGGCCCCCAGCTTCGCGGAGCTGGCCTCGACCAGAGGACGCGCCGTGCGGTCCAGGGGGCCGCCGGCTGCATAGGGAACGATCAGGGTCAGGGCGTCGGATTTCGCGTCGCGCGCCGGGGCTGTCAAGGCTGTCGAGGCTGTCGGGGGCGGCTGGGGCTGTGCCGAAGCCGGCAGCCAGGGCAGGGCGGCCAGGGCCGCCAGCAGGCTGCGCCGCGCCATCCGGGCCGACGGCTGCGGGCCGGCTGCCGCAGGTGCACGTACTGGCGCAGATGCACGGGCATGGCGTGGCATGGCGCGGGTGGCGTCGTGGCGGGGCGTCATGGCGTGAAGCGAAATGGAGGCGATCCCCGCAGTATAGGCAGCGCCGACTGCCGCTGAGGCCGCACGCGCCCATGTCCTGCGCGCGCCGGGCCGTCTGTGCGCGGGCGGGGAACTGGGCCAGGTTCAGCGGGGCTTTCATGGGGGTCTCCGGCCTTTTTGTGCAGGACAGTGTTTCGGGCGCCCCAGGCATGGCCTGCGGGCTTGCGATCAGTGCTGTCACTGTAGGCGGGAGGGGCTTCAGCTTTTTGCCGTTTGCCCTTGGTGGGAAAATGCGGAATGCATGAAAATTGCGGAATTCTTTTGTTTATCGCAATTTAACTGGTTAATTCGGGTTAACCCTGAAGAAATCCGTACTTATTTACGAGTCCACCGCCATGAGCGCCACGCACACCATCGACAAACTGGATCGGGCCATTTTGCGCCGCCTGCAGGCCAACGGCCGGGAAACCTATGACGTCATCGGGGAGCAGGTCGGCCTGTCTCCCAGTGCCGTGCTGCGCCGGGTCAAGCGCCTGGAAGACAGCGGCGTGATCGACCGCTATGTGGCCCTGGTCCAGCCGGAGACCGTGGGCCTGGGGCTGACCGCCTATCTCAACGTGCGCCTGGAGAAGTACACCGAGACCAGCAAGCGCAACCCCATGGACGTGTTCCGCGCCAGCGTGCAGACTTGGCCCGAAGTGGTGGAGTGCGTGTCGCTGACCGGGGAGATGGACTATCTGATGCGTGTGGTCGTGGCCGACATGCAGCACTACACGCGCTTCGTCATGGACACCTTGCTCAAGCATCCCAGCGTGCAGGATTGCAAGACCAGCTTCGTGATGGATCGCGTCAAGGTGACCACGGCCGTGCCTTTGTAGCCTTCGGGCTCGACAGGCGCCAGGCCGTCGGGTGTTGCAGGGAGGGGAAATTGGTTTGCATGCCAAAACCTTACGGTTTTGTTGCATTGCAATATCTTCGTTGCTCGACCTCGGGTTTTTACCTATATTTGAGCCATGAATGCATCCAAAGACTGGTTGAAGGCGTCCTGGCAGGCCGGCCGGGACATGTTGCGTGCGAGCGCAGGCCAGCCGCACCGTCCCGATGGGCGCTCCGCGTCCATGGTGCCCATTCGTTCGCTGGGCCCGTCCCACCGCGAACGCGTGGTGGCGCATTTGCTCAAGCTCGATGACGGCGACCGCTACCTGCGCTTCGGCTATGCCGCCAGCGACGAGCAGGTTCGCCGCTATGCGATGCAGCTTGATTTCGAGCGCGACGACATCTTCGGCATCTACAACCGCCGGCTCGAGCTGATCGCCATGGCGCATCTGGCCTTTGCCTCGCATCCCGAGCACAAGAGCTGCGCCGAATTCGGCGTTTCCGTGCTCAAGCAGGCACGCGGCCGCGGCTACGGCGGGCGCCTGTTCAACCGCGCGGTGATCCATGCACGCACCAAGGGCGTGTCCATGATGTTCATCCACGCGCTGTCGGAGAACACGGCCATGCTCAAGATTGCGCGCAAGGCTGGCGCCACCATCAAGCGCGATGGCTCCGAGTCCGAGGCCTACCTGCAGCTGCCGCCCGCCGGCATCGACACGCACATGGCGTCGCTGATGACCGAGCACATCGGCGAGGTGGACTACCAGCTCAAGAAGCAGGCCAAGCAGTTCTGGGATTTCCTGGCCGACGTGCAGGAAATCCGCCGTGGCGTGCAGGATGGCCGCCACCAGGCCGGCGAATAGGCGCAAAACGCCGCAAAGGGAATTGGCGCAGCGCATGCAGGGGTGACGGAGCAATCCGCTATCCTTGCGGCTTGTTTCACTACCGCACGTCCTGCACTCCAAGACAGTGTCCGACCCCCATCCTGCGCGCTCTTCCGAGAAGGAAAGCAAGCGAAGCTTCCTGCAAAAGGTGGCCGAGTTCATCCACCCGGCCCCTGATTCTCCTGACGAGCTGATCGAGACCCTGGCCGACGCCGAGGACAACCAGGTCATCGGCCCCGAGTCCCGCGTCATGCTCGAACGCGTGATACGCATGGCCGACATGACGGCCGGCGACGTCATGGTCGCAGCCCCTCGCATGGACCTGGTCAACATCGACGCTCCGTTCGATGAACTGCTGCACCAGGTCATCACCACTGCACATTCGCGTTTCCCGGTCTACCAGGGCGAGCGCGAGAACATCATCGGCATCCTTCTGGCCAAGGACCTGCTCAAGCTGCAGCGTTCACCGGACCTGAACATCCGCGCCCTGCTGCGCCCCGCCGCCTTCGTGCCGGAGAGCAAGGGCCTGAATGATCTGCTGCGCGAGTTCCGGGGCAACCGCAACCATCTGGCCGTGGTCATCGACGAGTTCGGCCGCGTGGCAGGCCTGGTGACCATCGAGGATGTGCTGGAGGAAATCGTCGGCGAGATCGAGGACGAGTTCGACATCCCCGAGGACGAGGGCGACATCTTCGCCCTGGCCGACAACAGCTACCGCGTGGCGGGCGACACCACCATCGAGCATGTGAACGAAGCCTTCGAGGTCGCCCTGCATGCCCGCGATCCCGAAGATGAGTTCGACACCATCGGAGGCCTGATCGCCCACGAAATGGGCCATGTGCCCAAGCGCGGCGAGCAGATCCATCTGGCCGGCCTGGAATTCACCGTGCTGCACACCAAGGGCGGCGCCGTGCGCTGGTTCAAGGTGGTGCGCGATCCCGCAGCCGACAGTCTGCTGCGCAGCTGAGGCTGCCCCTTTCTATCCCCACCGACATCTCTCCCGTACCTGGCCGATGCCCCTGTCCAGTTCTTCCGCTTTTTCGCAAGACGGCCGGCGCATGGGCCGGCTCGCCGTGGGCGTGCTGCTGCTGCTTGCGGGTGCAGCCCAGGCCCTGTCGCTGGCCTGGCCCTGGGCGCGCGGCCAGGGCGACGGGCCGCTGAGCCTGGTCGGCGGCTATGGCCGCCCGCTGTGGTGGCTGCAGATTCTGTCGCTGGCCGTGCTGGCACGCGCCCTGCAGACGGCACAGCGCCCGGCCCAGGCGGCGGGGCGGGCCATGCTCTATGCCACCGCCTGGCTGGTGGCCACCTTCTGGTGGCTGTTCATCTCCATGCATGTCTATGGCGGCCTGCCTGCGCCGCTGGCCGTTGCCGCCGTGCTGGCGCTTGCGGCCTTCCTGGGCAGCTACTACGCGGTGGCCGCCTGGGGCTGGCACAAGCTGCGCCCCACCAGCACGGCGGGCGGCGCCTTGCTGTTCGCCGCCGTCTGGCTGCTGGCCGAATTGGCGCGTGGCTGGCTGTGGACCGGCTTTCCCTGGGGCGCGGGGGGCTATGCCCACGTCGAAGGGCCCCTGTCGGTGCTGCCGCGCTGGATCGGCGTCTACGGCACGGGGGCGGTGGCGTCCTGGCTGGCATATTGGCTGGCCGCCTTGGCGGCCGGTTCGCGGGGCGGACAAGCCCTTCGGCCTGCACGGTGCGCGGCCACTGTGGCGGCCCTGGTTCTGGCCTGGGGCGGGCTGTGGTGGCTTCGCGATGCCGCCATCAATGCACCATCGGCCGAACGGCCAGCGCTGAGCGTGGCCATGCTGCAGGGCAATATCCCGCAGGATGAGAAGTTCGAGGCCGGCAGCGGCATTCCGCTGGCCCTGGGCTGGTACGGGCGGGAGCTGCGCGCGGCCACGGCGCAGCTGGTGGTCGCACCCGAGACGGCCGTGCCCCTGCTGCCCCAGCAGTTGCCCGAGGAATACCTGGACCTGCTGCGCGAACCGTATCTGAAGAAGGGAGGCCGGCAGGCGGCGCTGCTGGGCATTCCGCTGGGCTCGGAAGAGGCCGGCTATACGAACTCGGTCGTGGGCTGGCAGCCTGGCCAGATCCAGGACTACCAATACGACAAGCACCATCTGGTGCCCTTCGGGGAGTTCATCCCGCCGCTGTTTCGCTGGTTCACGCAGATGATGAACATACCGCTGGGCGACTTCAACCGCGGCGCGCTGGGCCAGCCTTCCATGGCCTGGGCTGGCGAGCGGCTGTCACCCAACATCTGCTACGAGGATTTGTTTGGCGAAGAGCTGGGTGCACATTTCGGCAATGCAGCGACGGCGCCCACGGTGCTGGTGAATTTCAGCAACATCGGCTGGTTTGGCGACAGCGTGGCGATCGACCAGCATCTGGCCATCAGCCGCATGCGGGCGCTGGAGTTCGAGCGCCCCATGCTGCGCGCCACCAATACCGGCGCCACGGTGGCCATCGACCACCGGGGCGTGGTGACGCACGCGCTGGTGCCTTACGAGCGCGCGGTGCTTGAGGCCAGTGTGCAGGGCCGCGAGGCCTTGACACCGTTTGCGCGCTGGGTGAATGCAGCAGGCCTGGTCCCGCTGTGCGCCGCTGCTGCGGCGGTGCTGCTGGTGGCCTGGATCGGCCGCCGCAGGGCCTCGGTTCAGGGGCTGTAGCCAAGTCCCGCGACCTGGGTCGGCGTGGCTTTTGTGGCAGAGTTTTGATGCGGCCTCGGGGTTTTGTTGCAGTCTGGCAACGTTCAGCCCCGATAATGCGCGGCTGCATGGTCCGCTGCGGGCCGCACCCATTCAGAGATAGAGGTGGCGTCAGTGCCGCCGTGGAGCAAGTTAGACAATGGCCGATTCTTTTTCGTATGAGCAACTGATCGCTTCGGGCGAAGGCAAGCTGTTTTCCGCAGACAGCGGGCGTCTGCCACTGCCTCCCATGCTGATGTTCGACCGCATCACGCACATCGACACGGATGGTGGCGCCCACGGCCTGGGCAAGATCGTCGCCGAACTCGACATCAAGCCTGATCTCTGGTTCTTCGACTGCCATTTCCGGGGCGACCCCGTCATGCCCGGCTGCCTGGGTCTGGACGCCATGTGGCAACTGATCGGCTTTTACCTGACCTGGCTGCGCCTTCCGGGCCGGGGCCGTGCGCTGGGCGCCGGCGAAGTCAAGTTCACGGGCGAAGTGGGTCCTGACGTCAAGCTCGTGACCTACGAAATCGACATCAAGCGCGTGATCAAGCGCAAGCTCAACATGGCCATCGGCGATGCACGCCTGCTGGCCGACGGCAAGGAAATCTACGTCGCCAATGACCTGCGCGTGGGCCTGTTCCTGCGCGAGGGTGAAGGCCAGGGAACGGCAGCATGACCAAACGTCGCGTAGTCATCACCGGCGCGGGCATTGTCTCGTGCATCGGCAACGACCTCGATACCGTGGAGACCTCGCTGCGCGAGGGGCGCACGGGCATCAAGGCCATGCCGAAGTTCACCGAACTGGGCATGCGCAGCCAGGTGGCCGGTGTGCCGGAGATCGACGTCGAGGCACGTATCGATCGCAAGCAGCTGCGCTTCATGGGCGATGCCGCTGCCTATGCGCAGATCGCGCTGGAAGATGCCATCGCCCAGGCCGGCCTGGCTCCCGAGCAGGTCAGCCATCCGCGTACCGGCCTGATCATGGGCTCGGGCGGCGGGTCGCCGGCCAACCAGATCGAGGCGGCCGACACGCTGCGCGAAAAGGGCATTCGCCGCGTCGGGCCCTACCAGGTCACGCGCTGCATGAGCTCCACGGTGTCCGCCTGCCTGGCGACCAATTTCAAGGTCAAGGGCATCAACTACTCCATCACCTCGGCCTGCTCCACCTCGGCGCACTGCATCGGTGCTGCGGCACAGCAGATTGCCTGGGGCATGCAGGATGTGATGTTTGCTGGTGGCGGCGAAGAGCTGTCCTGGGGCATGGCCCTGCTGTTCGACGGCATGGGTGCCATGTCCAGCAAGCACAACGACCAACCCGAAAAGGCTTCGCGCGCCTATGACGCCAACCGCGACGGTTTCGTGATCGCAGGCGGCGGCGGTGCCGTGGTGCTGGAAAGCCTGGAGCATGCCCAGGCCCGGGGTGCGAACATCCTGGCCGAAGTCGTGGGCTTTGGCGCCACCAGCGATGGCGAGGACATGGTCGCGCCCTCGGGCGACGGCGCCATCGCCTGCATGCAGCAGGCCCTTGAAGGCATCGAAGGCGGCGTGGACTACATCAACACCCACGGCACCTCCACGCCTGTGGGCGACATGCAGGAAGTGCGCGCCATGCGCGCGCTGTTCGGCGACCAGGTGCCGCCGTTCTCCTCCACCAAGTCGCTGACCGGCCACTCGCTGGGCGCGACCGGCGTGCAGGAAGCCATCTACTGCATGATCATGATGAACAAGGGCTTCATCGCAGGCTCGGTCAACGTGGACACGCCCGATCCGGCACTGGGCGACATGCCCCTGGTCACCCGCACGCGCGATGCCCAGTTGAACACCGTGCTGTCCAACAGCTTCGGCTTTGGCGGCACGAACGCCTCGCTGGTGCTGCGCCGCTGGCAGGGCCAGTGAACACGCCCTGGTGTGTAAAAGGCGTGTCCTGAAGGAAAAAGCCCGCCTCCTGCGGGCTTTTTTACTGGTGAGCGCCGACAATGCCCAGGCTGGGCGGGAGGCAGCACCCCAAGCTGCTGCCGGATCCCCGCCCCAAGAACAATGAAATTTTGCAAGGTTGAACCATGATTCTTGTCACAGGCGGCGCTGGCTTCATCGGCGCCAATTTCGTGCTGGACTGGCTGGCTGCCGGCGATGAGCCGGTGCTCAACGTGGACAAGCTCACCTACGCCGGCAACCTCAAAAGCCTGGAGAGCCTGCAAGGCGATGCGCGCCATGTCTTCGTGCAGGCCGACATCGGCGACGGCCAGACCCTGGCCCGTCTGCTGGCCGAGCACAGGCCGCGCGCCGTGGTCAACTTCGCGGCCGAGAGCCATGTGGACCGCTCCATCCATGGCCCCGAGGACTTCATCCAGACCAACGTGGTCGGCACCTTCCGCCTGCTCGAAGCCGTGCGTGGCTACTGGAGCGCGCTGGATGCCGAGGCCAAGGCGGCCTTCCGCTTCCTGCATGTGTCCACCGACGAGGTCTACGGCAGCCTGGCGCCTGCGGCACCGGCCTTCACCGAAGACCACCTCTACGAGCCCAACAGCCCGTACTCGGCCAGCAAGGCCGCCAGCGACCACCTGGTGCGCGCCTGGCATCACACCTACGGCCTGCCCGTGCTGACGACCAACTGCAGCAACAACTACGGCCCGCTGCATTTTCCCGAGAAGCTGATCCCGCTGATGATCGTCAACGCCCTGGCCGGCAAGCCTTTGCCCATCTATGGCGACGGCATGCAGGTGCGCGACTGGCTCTATGTGCGCGACCACTGCAGCGCCATCCGCCGCGTGCTGGAGGCCGGCAAGCTGGGCGACACCTACAACGTGGGCGGCTGGAACGAGAAGCCCAACGTCGAGATCGTGAACACGGTCTGCGCGCTGCTCGACGAGCTGCGCCCCAAGGCCGATGGCACCAGCTACAGCGCACAGATCACCTATGTGAAGGACCGGCCCGGCCATGACCGGCGCTATGCCATCGACGCGCGCAAGCTCGAGCGCGAACTGGGCTGGAAGCCCGCCGAGACCTTCGAGACCGGCATCCGCAAGACCGTGCAGTGGTACCTGGACAACCCCGAATGGGTGGCTGATGTGCAGTCTGGCGCCTACCGCGAATGGGTCAGCCGCCAGTACACGGAGGGAGCCGGCGCATGAAGCTGCTGCTGCTGGGCCGCAATGGCCAGGTGGGCTGGGAGCTGCAGCGCAGCCTGGCGCCACTGGGCGAACTGATTGCGCTGGACCGCCAGGGCGACGCCGGTGGCCAGGGCCTGTGCGGCGATCTCTCGCGCCTCGATGAGCTTGCACGCACCGTGCGCGCTCTGCGTCCCGATGTCATCGTCAATGCCGCCGCCCACACGGCCGTGGACAAGGCCGAAAGCGAGCCTGACCAGGCGCGGCTGCTCAACGCGCTGGCACCCCAGGTGCTGGCCCGCGAGGCGGCGCAGACCGGTGCGCTGCTGGTGCACTACAGCACGGACTACGTCTTCGACGGCAGCGGCAGCGCCGCGCGCACGGAGACCGAGGCCACGGCGCCGCTGTCCGTCTATGGCAGCAGCAAGCTCGAAGGCGAGCAACTGATCCAGGCTTCGGGCTGCCGCCACCTGATCTTTCGCACCAGCTGGGTCTATGCGGCGCGCGGCGGCAACTTCGCCAAGACCATGCTGCGCCTGGCCCAGGAGCGTGAGGCGCTGAGCGTGATCGACGACCAATGGGGCGCACCGACGGGCGCGGACCTCATCGCCGACGTCACGGCCCATGCCATTCGCCAGCTGCAGCGCCAACCCGGCGACCAGGGCCTGTACCACCTGGTTGCCGGTGGCGAGACCACCTGGCACGCCTATGCCAGCCACGTGATCGCCCGCGCCCGCGAACTCGCGCCCGACCGGCCCTGGAAGGTGCAGCGCATAGCTGCCGTGCCCACCAGCGCCTTTCCCACCCCGGCGCAGCGTCCGCACAATTCCCGGCTGAACACCGACCGGTTGCAGCAGACCTTCGGCCTGCGCCTGCCGCACTGGCAGGCCGGCGTGGACCGCATGCTGCAGGAAATCATCTGAGCGTGGCTGCGCGCTTCAGCAAGAACCCCAGGATCCAGGACATGAACCAGACACGCAAAGGCATCATCCTCGCGGGCGGCTCCGGCACCCGCCTGCACCCGGCCACGCTGGCCATCAGCAAGCAACTGCTGCCGGTCTACGACAAGCCCATGATCTACTACCCGCTGAGCGCCCTCATGCTCGCGGGCATCCGCGAAATCCTCGTGATCAGCACCCCGCAGGACACGCCGCGCTTCGAGCAATTGCTGGGCGACGGCTCGCAGTGGGGCCTGAAGCTGGAGTACGCCGTCCAGCCCAGCCCGGATGGCCTGGCCCAGGCCTTTTTGATTGCCGAAGACTTCCTGGCCGGCGCCCCCAGCGCCCTGGTGCTGGGCGACAACATCTACTACGGACACGATTTCCCCCGCCTGCTCGAACGCGCTGACGCGCGCAGCGAAGGCGCCACGGTGTTTGCCTACCATGTGCAGGACCCGGAACGCTATGGCGTGGCCGAGTTCGATGCCCAGGGCCGGGTTCTTTCCCTGGAGGAAAAGCCCAAGCAGCCCAGGAGCAACTACGCGGTCACGGGCCTGTATTTCTACGACAACCAGGTCGTTGAGCTGGCCAAGTCCATCAAGCCCTCGGCGCGCGGCGAGCTGGAAATCACCGACCTCAACCGCCTGTATCTGGACAAGGGCCAGCTCAATGTGGAGCTCATGGGCCGTGGCTATGCCTGGCTGGACACGGGCACGCACGACAGCCTGCTGGAGGCAGGCCAGTTCATCGCCACGCTGCAGCAGCGCCAGGGCCTGAAGGTGTCATGCCCCGAGGAGATCGCCTTCCGCCAGGGCTGGATAGATCGCGCCCAGCTCGAGACGCTGGGCCAGGCCTTGGCCAAGAATGGCTACGGCCAGTACCTGCTGCAGATCCTCAAGGAAAAGGTGCACGCATGAAGGCAACACCCCTGGCCATCCCCGAGGTGATGCTGATCGAGCCCAAGGTGTTTGGTGACGATCGCGGCTTCTTCCTCGAAAGCTTCAACCAGCAGGCCTTCAACCAGGCCACGGGCACGGACCACCAGTTCGTGCAGGACAACCACAGCCGCAGCAAGAAAGGCGTGCTGCGCGGCCTGCACTACCAGCTGCCGCCCCATGCCCAGGGCAAGCTCGTGCGCGTGGTGCGCGGCGCCGTGTTCGACGTGGCCGTGGACATCCGCAAGGGCTCGCCGACCTTCGGCCAATGGGTGGGCGCCGAGCTGACGGAAGACAACCACCGCCAGCTGTGGGTGCCCCCAGGCTTTGCCCACGGCTTCATGGTGCTCAGCGACAGCGCCGACTTCCTCTACAAGGCCACGGCCTTCTACGCGCCCCAGGCCGATCGCGGCATTGCCTGGGACGACCCGACCATCGGCGTGCAATGGCCGCAGCTCGATGTGGAGCTGTCGCTGTCTGACAAGGACCTCAGGCAGCCGCTGCTGGCGGATGCCGAGCTGGCCTGAGCCGGTTCACATCTGGTCCGGCAGCACCCCGCCCGGCACGGCCTCCTCCAGAAAGCCGGCGATCAGCCGGGCCTGGCGGCGTTCGCGCAGGCAGTACAGGTACTCGGGCAGGCGCGGCACGGGGCCTGCGAAGGGCAGGACGACGATGTCGGGGTGGGCCGAGGCTTCATGCCGGGCGAAGACGCTGATGCCCATGTCGCGGATCACGGCCTCGCGGATGGCTTCGCGGCTGGCGATTTCCATGACGTGGCGCGGTGCCAGGCCGGCGGCGGCCAGCATCTGTTCGGTGAGCTGGCGCGTCATGGAGCCGCGCTCGCGCAGGATCAGCGTGTCTTGCACCAGATCGGACGCCTGCACCATGGTGCGCTGCGCCAGCCGGTGGCTGCGGTGCACCAGCAGGGCCAGCGGGTCCTGGCCCAGTTCCACGCGCAGCAGGCGCGGATCACCTTCCAGGTGCGATGAGGTCGCCAGGTCCACCTGGTAGTCCACCAGCGCCTGCACCATCTGGCGCGAGTTGCCGCCCACGATGGCCACTTCCACCCGCTCGAAGCGCTGCTGGTAGCGCTTGACGATGTCCAGCACGTAGTAGGGCGCCGTCGCACCGATGCGCAGCTGGCCCTGGCTGGCATCGCCCGAATGGCGCAGCGCCGACTCCAGCTGGATGGTCTGCAGCAGCAATTGCTCGACCTGGGGCAGCAGGCGCAGCCCGGCATCGGTGATGGACAGGCGCCCGCCCTGGCGGTGGAACAGCTCCACGCCGTAGTGCTCTTCCAGTGCGCGGATCTGGGTGGTCACGGTGGGCTGGCTTAGTGCGAGCTGGCGCGCGGCTTGCGTGATGCTGCCAAGGCGGGCGACCCAGAAAAAGGACTTGAGCTGCGTGACGAACATGGCGGGGTTGGAGGGAGGGTAGGTCCGGCTCCATATTTCACCATGTCGCCGCAGCCCGAAGGCCTGCGGTGGCCGGGTATGTCCCGGGAAAAAACTCCTGCGCCCAAAGGCACACTTCTTGCATACCAGTTTGCGTGCCAGTTTGTGTGCCAGCTGATCATGGTTTTCGGCTGGTCTTGTGTCAGTGATTACTCGTGGTCAAGGAGCGCATCAATGGACATCCGCAACCCCTCGCCAGGTCTCTACAACGAAGATCTGGCGCCCACCAGGGACCGCCGCTGGGGCGCCTTCAGCATCTTCAACGTCTGGACTTCGGACGTGCACAGCCTCTGGGGCTACTACCTGGCGGCCAGCCTGTTTCTGCTGTGCGGCAGCTTCGTCAATTTTCTGATCGCCATCGGCATCAGCTCCCTGGTCATCTTTTTTCTGATGAACCTGGTGGGCTATGCGGGCGAGAAGACCGGCGTGCCCTACCCGGTGCTGGCGCGTGCCTCGTTCGGGGTCTGGGGGGCGAATCTGGCTGCACTGGTGCGCGCCATCGTGGCCTGCTTCTGGTATGGCGCGCAGACGGCGGCGGCCTCGGGCGCCATGGTGGCGCTGATGGTGCGCAATGACGCCCTGCTGTCCTTCCACCAGACCACGCACTGGCTGGGCCATTCGGGGCTGGAGGTGATCTGCTACGTGGTCATCTGGGCCTTGCAGCTGCTGATCATCCAAAGGGGCATGGAGACCGTGCGGCGATTCCAGGACTGGGCGGGGCCTGCCGTGTGGATCGCCATGCTGGTGCTGGCCATCGGCCTGTGCGTGAAGGCCGGCGGCTTCAGCTTCGACCATGGCATTCCCATGGATGTGCTGCTGGACAAGACCAAGGATGCGGGGGTGAGCGGCGCGCCGGGCAGCTTCTGGGCGCTGATGGCGGTGGGCGCGACCTGGATCACCTACTTTGCGGCGCTGTACCTGAACTTCTGCGACTTCTCGCGCTATGCGAAGAACAAGGAAGCGGTCGCCAAGGGCAACCTCTGGGGCCTGCCCGTGAACCTGATCGCTTTCTCGCTGGTGGCCGGCATCACCACGATTGCGGCCTTCAAGGTCTATGGCGAGGTGCTGCTGCACCCCGAGCAGATCTCGGCCAAGTTCGACAGCTGGGTGCTGGCCCTGCTGGCCGCCGTCACCTTTGCCGTGGCCACGCTGGGCATCAACGTGGTGGCCAACTTCGTCTCGGCGGCCTTCGATATTTCCAACGTGTTTCCCAAGCGCATCGACTTCAAGCGCGGCGGATACATCGCCGCACTGATCGCCCTGGCTCTCTACCCCTTTGCACCATGGGAGGGCGGCGCTGCCCACTTCGTGAACGCCATCGGCGCCACCATGGGGCCGCTGCTGGGCATCATCCTGGTGGACTACTACCTGGTGGCCAAGGGCAACATCAACGTGGCCGCGCTGTATGACGAACATGGCGAGTACCGCTACGAGGGCGGCTGGAACGTCAACGCGCTCATCGCCACGGGCATCGGCAGCGTGTTCTCCACCATCCTGCCCAACTTCACCAGCCTGCTGCCGGTCTGGTGGGGCACCTACGGCTGGTTCTTCGGCGTGCTGATCGGCGGCAGCGTGTACTGGGTGATGGCCACGCTGCGCCCGCGCCGCATTCCGGCCGCGGCCTGAGCAGGCTGCCATGTCCGAGCCACAGGATGTGCCGGCCACCGGGCCGGCCTTGATCGCCGAGCGCGTGATGCGCTCCATCGTCGAGCGCAAGCTGCGCCCTGGCGAACGCCTGGGCGAAAAGGAACTGGCCGAGGTCTTCGGCGTGAGCCGCACCATGGTGCGCGAGGCGCTGATGCAGCTGCAGGCGCGCGGCTTCGTCGAGGTGCGCTCGCGCCAGGGCTGGTACGTGGTCGAGCCCTCGTTCGAGGAAGCCCAGGAAACCTATGCCGCGCGCCGCGTGCTGGAGTCCGGCATGCTGCGCGACGCGGGCCGGCCGCTGCAGGCGGCCATACGCACGCTGCGCGAGCATGTGGCACAGGAGCGGGGCGCCATCGCCGAGGCCGACAACGCCGGCCAGCGCAGCGTGCTGCTGGCCGACTTCCACGTCTGCCTGGCCGAGCAGATGGGCAACCGCTTTCTCACGGCCATGATGGCCGACCTGTCGGCGCGCACCACCCTGGTGTCTGCGCTGTACCAGTCGCAGACCGAGGCCCAGCACTCCAATGCCGACCACGAGGCCATCGTCGATGCGCTGGCGGCCGGCGACATGGCGCGCGCCGAGCAACTGATGCGCGAGCACATCGACGCGCTGGCCGCGCGGCTGGATGAGAACCTTGCCCACCGCGCGCGCCTGCAGGACCGGCTGCTGGATGCACTGCAGCCGCAGACGGCCCAGGCTGAGCGCCCGGGCAGGGTAAAGCTGCGCCGCTGAAGAAAATGGGAGCGGGGCGGGGGGGCGCCGAGGGGGCGGAGGGCACCCAAATCCGCCAATACCCGCTTCGCCAAATTTCCGTTGTGTGACACGGGCGTTTCACCTGCGCTTCCTAAAGTGGGTGTCAGAGGTGGTGAACCTGCCACCTGTCCACGAACCCACAACGGAACTGCCACGCCATGCGCCACACCCTTGCCTCCCTGGGCCGCCGCCTCGCCATTGCCTCTGCGGCGCTGACCGTCGCCTCCTTCGCCTCCCTGGCCCACGCGGCCAAGACCGAGCTGCTGGTCTACAGCGCGCTGGAGGCCGACCAGATCAAGGCCTACAAGAGCGGCTTCGAGAAGGCCCATCCCGAGATCGAACTCAAGTTCGTGCGTGACAGCACGGGCATCATCACGGCCCGCCTGCTGGCCGAGAAGGCCAATCCCCAGGCCGACGTGATCTGGGGCGTGGCCGCCACCTCGCTGATGCTGCTGGACAAGCAGGGCATGCTGCAGCCCTATGCGCCCAAGGGCCTGGACAAGGTGCGCGCCAACATGCGCGATCCGCGCGCCCAGCCGACCTGGGTGGGCATGGACCTGTGGTCCTCGGCCATCTGCTTCAACACCGTGGAGGCCGGCAAGCGCAAGCTGCCCGTGCCCGCCAGCTGGGCCGACCTGGTCAGGCCCGAGTTCAAGGGCACGATCACCATGCCCCACCCGGCCTCCAGCGGCACGGGCTACCTGATGGTCGCGGCCTGGCTGCAGATCATGGGCGAGGAAAAAGGCTGGGCCTACATGGACGGCCTGCACCAGAACATGGGCGTGTACACGCACAGCGGCTCCAAGCCCTGCCGCCAGGCGGGGGCCGGCGAGTTTCCCGTGGGCCTGAGCTTCGAGTACCGCGCCAGCAAGACCAAGAAGGACGGTGCGCCCATCGACATCGTCTTCCCGCAGGAAGGCCTGGGCTGGGACGTGGAGGCCACGGCCATCCTCAAGACCAGCAAGAAGCAGGAAGCCGCCAAGGCGCTGGCCGACTGGGCCGTCACGCCAGAGGCCAACAAGCTGTACGCCGCCAACTTCGCCGTGCTGGCCCTGCCCGAGGCGCAGGAGAAGCTGGAGTTCATTCCCGCCGATCTGGAAAAACGGTTGGCGAAGAACGATTTCAACTGGGCCGCCGATAACCGCGACCGCATCCTGGCCGAGTGGAGCCGCCGCTACGAAGCCAAGGCAGAGAAAAAGTAAGCCGGAGCCACGCCATGCTGCGCATAGACCATATCGCCAAGCGCTACCGCGAGCAGCAGGTGCTGCGCGGCATTGACCTGAACGTGGAGGCGGGCGAGTTCGTCAGCCTGCTCGGCCCTTCGGGCTGCGGCAAGACCACGCTGCTGCGCATCGTCTGCGGTATCGACATGCCTGACGAGGGCAGGGTGCTGTTCCAGGGCGATGACATCACGCGCTGGCCGGCCGCACGCCGTGGCTTTGGCGTGGTGTTCCAGAGCTATGCGCTGTTTCCCAATCTCACGGCCGCGCAGAACGTGGCCTTCGGGCTGAACGGGCAGCCTGCGACGCAGGCGCGCGAGCGTGTGGCCGAGATGCTGTCCCTGGTGGGCCTGGGCGCGCAGGCCCAGCGCTACCCGGCCCAGCTGTCGGGCGGCCAGCAGCAGCGCGTGGCGCTGGCCCGTGCGCTGGCGCCCCGGCCGCGCCTGCTGCTGCTGGACGAGCCGCTGTCCGCGCTCGATGCCCAGGTGCGCACCGAGCTGCGCAGCGAGATCCGCCAGTTGCAGCGCCAGCTGGGCATTGCCTCCATCATGGTCACGCACGACCAGGAAGAGGCCTTGTCCATGGCCGACCGCGTGGTGCTCATGCACCAGGGCCGCATCGAGCAGCAGGGCTCGCCCGAGCAGCTCTATGCCCGGCCCGTGAGCCAGTTCGCGGCCGGCTTCGTGGGCCGCATGAACCTGCTGCCGGCCACGGCCCAATCGGCGGACCAGGTGCGCATCGGCGAGGCCAGCCTGCGCTGTGCGCTGGCCGGCTTCGAGCGTGGCGACGCGCTGCTAGTGGGCGTGCGGCCCGAGAGCGTGGTGCTGCACCCGGCCCAGCCCACGGCATTGGCCAACCTGTTCCGCGCCCGCGTGGTGGAGACCTCGTTCCTGGGATCGATGGCCCTGGTGCGCCTGTTCAGCCCCACGCTGCAATGCCAGGTTGACGCCCAGTGGCCGCTGCGCCACGACGTGGGCCTGCCCGACTGGCTGCAGGGCGAGGTGCTGATGGAGCTGCCCGCCGCTGCGCTGCAGCCGTTGGCGGCGCCAGACGTGAGGAAGGCCGCATGAGCGCGCATCCCATGGACACGGCCATTTCCGTGCCCGTGCCGGTGGACCGCTCCGTTTCCGCCCGCCGCAGCGCGCCTGCAGGGCCCGTGCGTCCGCGGGGGCGCAGCGCAGGCTGGGAGCGCTGGTGGCTGGGCGCCCTGGTGCTGGGCGCACTGGCCTGGCTGCTGGCCACCATCGCCCTGCCGGTCGCCAGCCTGCTGGGCAGGAGTTTCTGGGACGACACGGGCCGCTTCACGGGCCTGGCCCAGTTCATCACCTATGCGCGCATGCCGGGCGTGGCGCAATCGCTGTTCAACAGCCTGTGGCTGTCGGCCGTGAGCAGCACGGTCTGCGTGCTGCTGGCCTATGTCTATGCCTATGGCGTGGTGCGCAGCTGCATGCCGCTGGCGCGCTGGTTCCGGGGCCTGGCCCTGGTGCCGCTCCTGGCGCCTTCGTTGCTCATGGCCATCAGCCTGATCTACCTGTTCGGCAGCCAGGGCCTGCTCAAGGGCTGGCTGCAGGGGGGCTCGGCCTACGGGCCCTTCGGCATCATCGTGGGCTCGGTGCTCTGGACCTTTCCGCATGCGCTGATGATCCTGTGCACCACGCTGGCCTCGGGCGATGCGCGCCTGTACGAGGCGGCCGCCACGCTGGGCGCCAGCCGCTGGCGCAGCTTCCGCCAGGTCACGCTGCCGGCCAGCCGCTACGGGCTGATGATTTCGTGGATCGTGGTCTTCGTGCTCGTGGTGACCGACTTCGGCGTGCCCAAGGTCATTGGCGGCAACACGGCCATGCTGGCCACCGATATCTACAAGCAGGTCATAGGCCAGCAAAAGCTGTCCATGGGTGCCGTGGTGGCCATGCTGCTGCTGGTGCCGGCCGGCCTGGCCTTTGCGGCAGAGCGCCATTTGCGTGCGCGCCAGGCGGCGACCATGGGCGTGCGCTCCGTGCCGCTGGTGCCCCAGCCCCATGCGCCGCTGGACCGCGCGCTGCTTGCGTACTGCGCGCTGGTGGCGCTGGCGCTGCTGGCCGTCATGGGTACGGCCGTGCTGGCCTCCCTGGTCAGCTACTGGCCCTACAACCTCACGCTGACGTTCAAGAACTACCGCTTCGACATGATGGACGGCGGCGGCTGGGCCAGCTATGGCAACTCGCTGTCCATGGCGCTGGCCACGGCGGTGGTGGGGGCGGTGCTGAGTTTTGTGACCGCCTACCTGGTCGCCAAGCCACAGCGCTGGGCGCGCACGCGCCAGTGGCTGCATGCCGTGGCCACGCTGCCCATGGCCGTGCCGGGGCTGGCGCTGGGCCTGGGCTACATCCTGTTCTTCAATGCCCAGGGCAATCCGCTGCACTTCCTGTACGGCAGCATGGCCATCCTGGTGCTGTGCTCGGTGGCGCATTTCTTCTCGGTGGCGCACATCACGCAACTGGCCGCGCTGCAGCAGCTCGATGCCGAATACGAGCGCGTGGCCGATTCTCTGGGCGTGGCCTTCTGGACGCTGCTGTGGCGCGTGCACCTGCCGGTATGCCTGCCCGTAGTGATGCAGGTGGCCGGTTACTTCTTCGTCAACGCCATGACCACGGTGTCGGCCGTGGTGTTCCTCTACTCGCCCGAAACCACGCTGGCCTCGGTGGCCGTGCTGGCCATGGACGACGCGGGCGACACCGCGCCCGCCGCCGCCATGGCCACGCTGATCTTTGCTACCGCCGCCACGGGCCGGCTGCTGATCGCGGCGCTGGATGCCTGGGTGCAGCGGCGCACGCAGCGCTGGCGCCAGCGCTGATTCCCTCTCTCTTCCTCCCTCCGTTTTTTTCTCATGAAGAACTACGACCTGATCGTGGTGGGGGCCGGCATTGTCGGCCTGGCCCACGCCTATGCGGCTGCGCGCCGTGGCCGCAGCGTGCTCGTCATCGAGCGCGACGCGGCCTGCATCTCCGCCTCCATCCGCAACTTCGGCTTTGTGACCGTCACGGGGCAGCAGGCCGGTGCCCACTGGCGGCGTGCCATGCGCTCGCGCGACACCTGGGCCGAGATTGCGCCGCAGGCCGGCATCGAGGTCGTGCACCGCGGCCTGTGGCTGACGGCGCGCCGCCCCAGCGCCGAGGCCGTGCTCCATGCCTTCCTGAGCACGGCGATGGGCGAGCGCTGCGAGCTGCTCACGCCGGCCCAGGCCGCCGAGCGCCATCCTGCACTGCGTACTGGGGATTTGTCCGCTGTGCTCTACAGCCCGCATGAACTGCGCGTGGAGTCGCGCACGGCCATTGCCCGGCTGGCGCAGTGGCTGGAGCAGGCCATGGGCGTGGATTTCCGCTTTGGCGAGGCCGTGCTCGAGGTGGCCGCGCCCCGGGTGCGCAGCACGCGCGCCAGCTACCACGGCGAACGCGTGGTGGTCTGCAACAACGCCGACCCGGGCGGCCTGTTCGCCGGCCTGTGGGCGCCGCATCGCATCCAGCTGTGCCAGCTGCAGATGCTGCGCGTGCGGCCGCAGCCGGGCTTTCGGCTCAAGGGCTCGGTCATGGGTGACCTGAGCATGGTCAGATACGAGGGCTACAGCGCCCTGCCCGAAGCCGCCGCGCTGCGCGCCGAACTGGAGCGGGAGGAGGGCGAAAGCCTGGCCCACGGCATCCACCTGATCGCCGTGCAAAGCGCCGACGGCAGTCTGGTGGTGGGCGACTCCCACCACTACGGCGCAGCGCCCCCGCCTTTTGCCAGCGAAGCCGTGGACCGGCTGATGCTGCGCCACATGAACGAGGCCCTCAACCTGCGCGATGCGCAGGTGGTGGAGCGCTGGGTGGGCGTCTACCCGAGTGCGCAGGACGCGCCCTGCGTGGTGCATGCGCCCGACGAGGCCACGCGCGTGGTCGCTGTCACGGGCGGGTCCGGCGCCAGCACGGCGTTCGGTCTGGCCGAGGAGGTCTGGAGCGCGTGGTGAGCGGCAGCCGGCCTACTTGCCGAACATCACCCACAGCAGCGCCAGCACCATGATCGTGGCCAGCACGGCCAGCGTGATCTTGAGGGCGCTGTAGGGGCGCTCGCCCGCAATCTGGCCCGTGTAGCCGTTGGCGATGATCTGGAAGGTCTTGCTGCCGTAGGTGTAGCCCACCAGCCAGACCGGCACGAGGATGTGCTTGAAGGTGCGGCCCTGGTACTCGCGCTGCATCTGCAGGTTGCGGTAGGTGTCGCCGGGCACCTGGCGCGCGCACAGGGCGCGCAGCTGCTCGTCCATGTCCTGCACGTTGACCTGGGCGGCCTTGCCCAAGTCGATCTGGTAGCGCTCCACGGTCCATCCGCGCACGAACTCGGGCGTGTAGGGCTTGAGGTCGGTGGTCGTGGGAAAGGGCTCCACCTGGCGCAGCAGGTTGGCGTGCACGCCCACGGTGCCGGGCACCAGCTCGTCGTCGAAGAAATGGGCGAGGCTGCCCGAGGCCGGCTCCCAGCGCACATGGCGCACCTGGCGCGTCTGCACGTTGCCGTTGCTGTCGCGGTAGGACTCGGTGGTGTAGTAGTAGAAGCCCGCCTCGGCCTGCCAGTCGGCGCTGGCGTGGGCGTCGAAGGTCCAGTAGGGCAGGTAGACGCCGTGCAGCGTGTCGGTCAGCGCGGCGGACTTCAGGCGGTTGGGCGCGAACCAGCGGCTGCCGTACCACTGGCGGATGCGGTCGCGGATCTGGCCGTCGCTGATCTTGAAGGGCAGGATGCTCTGCGGTGTGATGGCATCGCCCTGGTCCTCATGGGCGACGATGGAGGGCGAGCCGCAGAAGTCGCAGCGCTGGGCCACGGTGCGGTTCACGAAGACCGAGATCGCGCGGCAGTTCTGGCACTGGACCTCGTAGCGGTCCTCCGTGCCCCAGCCCCGGCCGGACTTGGGGTTGCGCAGCGCCTCGGCCAGGTCCTGCTCGACCACATCGCGGCCCAGTTCCTCGCGCGTTTCCTCGCTCCAGGGCACCGTGGTGCCGCAGTACGGGCACTTGAGCGCCTGGGCCTGGGCATTCCATTCGAGGTTGGCGCCGCATTCGGGGCAGGGGTGCTTGCGCACCATGGCCGGCGCGGCGGCTGCGGCCTCCCAGGAACCGGAGGCGGGGGAAGTCGAGGTGCTGGAGGAACTGGAGGAGGGCGCGCTCACGGCATCGGTCCTGGAAAACGGGACGCGGCGTCAGGCAGGGCCTGGCGCCGCAAAGGGTCAAGACACGGAAATGTCAGCCGCGCAGGAAGTCATCGAGTGCGGCTTGCGCAATGCGCCACTGGCTGCCGATCTGGCGTGCCTTGAGGTTGCCGGCCTGGATCTCGGCCAGCACATCGGCCTCGCTCACACCCAGCACTTGGGCCGCCTGTGCCGGGGTCAGCACCTGCAGTCCACCGGCGGCGGGCGCTGCGGGGGCCTGGGCCGCCTGTGCGGCAGCGGGCGAGAACGGGTCGGACGCCTGGCCCTGGCCGGCCGGTGCGCCACCGGCACCGCCGCCGCTTTGCATGCTCTTCATCATCTCCTGCGCCATGCCGAAGCCCATGGCCATGGTGGCGGGCAGGGTGGCTGCGGCAGCGCCTTCGCCGCCCGTGGTCATGGCCTGGCCCATCTGGTATTTGACGTAGTCGTTGAGGTTGCCGATGGCCGTCATGCTGGAGCGCTTGTCGATGGCCTGCTCCACCTCGGGCGGCACGGACACGTTCTCCAGCACGAAGCTGGTGATCTCCAGGCCGTACTTGTCCGTCATGGCCGGGTTGATCAGCGGCAGCAGCGCATCGCCCAGCTCGCCATAGCGCTGGGCCACGTCCAGCACAGGCACCTGGGCCTTGGCCAGCGACTCGGTGAACACGCTGATGATGCGCGAGCGCATGGTGTCGGCGAACTCGTCGATGCGGAAGTTCTGGTCCGTGCCCGCCACTTCCTTGAGGAACTTGGCCGGCTCGACGATGCGGAAGTCATAGGTGCCGAAGGCGCGCAGGCGCACGGCGCCGAAGTCCTTGTCGCGCACCATCACGGGGTTGGAGGTGCCCCACTTGTTGCCCGTGAACAGGCGCGTGTTGATGAAGTAGACATCGCACTTGAACGGCGAGTTGAAGCCGTACTTCCAGCCCTGGATGGTGGACAGGATGGGAATGTTCTGCGTGGTCAGCGTGTGCTTGCCGGGGCTGAACAGGTCGGCGTACTGGCCGGCCGAGACAAACTGCACCTGCTGCGACTCACGCACGATGAGCTGGGCGCCGTTCTTGATTTCCTTGTCGTCGTCGGGCCAGCGGTAGGAGAGCGTGTCGCGCGAGTCATCGGTCCACTCGATGATCTCTATCAGTTGCTTGGTGATGATGTTCATCAGGTTCATGGCAGGCTCCGAAACGGTGGTGGTCCACGACAAAAAAGGTCAATGGGCCATTCTAGGCGGCGTGCATGGCGGCGGGGAGAACGGCCACCGGCCGCTGCCCCGGTGAATTGTCAAAAAATGATCCGGATGCGTCGTGCAAGGCGGGCTTTCGGGGCTTCGCGCGCCACGGCCTTTGCCGGCATGTGTCGCCTGCTCCGTTTTTTGATGCAGATCGCCCTGTGGAGCGTCTGCCGTGGGGCCGCAGGCCCGCGCCACGGCGCAGGGCCGGGCGGCGCCTTAAAATCGTCGTTTGCGCGGCGCGAGCCGCCTCTCATTCACCGGCGCGGCCCCGGCCTGCGTGCGACGCCTGAAACAAGTCATGCTCACTTTCCAACAAATCATCCTCAAGCTGCAGTCCTACTGGGCCGACCAGGGCTGCGCGCTGCTCCAGCCCTATGACATGGAAGTGGGCGCGGGCACCTCGCATACCGCCACCTTCCTGCGCGCCCTGGGCCCCGAGCCCTGGAAGGCCGCCTACGTGCAGCCCAGCCGCCGCCCCAAGGACGGCCGCTACGGCGACAACCCCAACCGCCTGCAGCACTACTACCAGTTCCAGGTCGTGCTCAAGCCCGCGCCCGACAACATCCTGGAGCTGTACCTGGGCTCGCTCGAGGCCCTGGGCTTCGATCTCAAGAAGAACGACATCCGCTTTGTCGAGGACGACTGGGAAAACCCCACGCTGGGCGCCTGGGGCCTGGGCTGGGAAGTCTGGCTCAACGGCATGGAGGTGACTCAGTTCACCTACTTCCAGCAGGTCGGCGGCATCGACTGCAAGCCCGCCACCGGCGAGATCACCTATGGTCTGGAGCGCCTGGCCATGTACCTGCAGGGCGTGGACAACGTCTACAACCTGACCTGGACCGACGGCCTGAGCTACGGCGACGTCTACCACCAGAACGAGGTGGAGCAGTCCACCTACAACTTCGAGCACTCGGACGCCGACTTCCTGTTCACCGCCTTCAGCGCCCACGAAAAGCAGGCCAACCACCTGATCGGCGAACAGCTGGCGCTGCCGGCCTACGAGCAGGTGCTCAAGGCCGCCCACACCTTCAACCTGCTCGATGCGCGCGGCGCCATCAGCGTGACGGAGCGTGCCGCCTACATCGGCCGTATCCGCAACCTGGCCCGCGCCGTGGCCAAGGCCTATATGGACAGCCGTGCGCGCCTGGGCTTCCCCATGGCGCCCAAGGCCCATGCCGACGAAGTGCTGGCCGAGCTAGCCAAGGCCGCCGAACAACAGGGCAAGAAGGCCGCCTGAGGCGGACACCGCTGCACCGAGAGAACATCAGACCATGAACGCATCGAATCTTCTTGTTGAACTGTTTGTCGAAGAGCTGCCCCCGAAGGCGCTGCAAAAGCTGGGCGACGCCTTTGCCGGCGTGCTGTTCGAGCAGCTCAAGGCCCAGGGCCTGCTGGCCTCCAGCGAAGCGCGCCTGACGGCCTATGCCTCGCCGCGCCGCCTGGCCGCCCACATCACCGAAGTCTTGCCTCAGGCCGAGGACAAGGCCGTGTCGCAAAAGCTCATGCCCGTCTCCGTGGGCCTGGACGCCGACGGCAAGCCCACGCCCGCCCTGATCAAGAAGCTGGCCGCCCTGGGTGCCGGCGAAGAAGCCGTTGCCGGCCTGACCCGCCAGGGCGAAGGCAAGGCCGAAGCCCTGTTCCACGCCTCCACCGTGCGCGGCGTGATGCTGGCCGATGGCGTGCAAAAGGCGCTGGACGAAGCCATTGCCAAGCTGCCCATCCCCAAGGTCATGCGCTACCAGCTGGCCGACGGCTGGAGCAGCGTCCATTTCGTGCGCCCGGCCCACGGCCTGGTGGTGCTGCACGGCACCGAGGTGCTGATCGGCGTCAAGGCCCTGGGCCTGACGGCCGGCACGGCCACGCATGGCCACCGCTTCGAGGCGGCGGTCGATCCCGTGGTCATCCGCTCCGCCGATGACTACGCCGCGCAGCTGCGCGAGGAAGGCGCCGTCATCGCCAGCTTCGCCGAGCGCCGTGCCGAGATCGCGCGCCAGCTGCAGGCCGCTGCCGAGCGCCTGGGCGGCGGTGTCCGTCCCATCGAGGACGAGGCCCTGCTGGACGAAGTCACGGCCCTGGTCGAGCGCCCCAATGTGCTGGTCTGCGAGTTCGAGAAGGAATTCCTCGACGTGCCGCAGGAATGCCTGATCCTCACCATGAAGGCCAACCAGAAGTACTTCCCGCTGCTGGACGCCGCCGGCCGGCTCACCCACCAGTTCCTGGTGGTCAGCAACATCAGCCCCCAGGATGCCAGCGCCGTCATCGGCGGCAACGAACGCGTGGTGCGTCCGCGCCTGGCCGACGCCAAGTTCTTCTTCGACCAGGACCGCAAGAAGACCCTGGCCTCGCGCGTGGACGGGCTGGGCAAGGTGGTCTACCACAACAAGCTCGGCACCCAGGGCGAGCGCGTGGAGCGCGTGCGCTCCATCGCCAAGAGCATTGCCCGCCAGCTGGGCGATACGGGCCTGGCCCAGCAGGCCGACCTGGCCGCGCAACTGGCCAAGACCGACCTCGTGACCGACATGGTGGGCGAGTTCCCCGAACTGCAGGGCACCATGGGCCGCTACTACGCGCTCAACGATGGCCTGGACGTGGCCGTGGCCGATGCCATCGAGGACCACTATAAGCCCCGCTTTGCGGGCGACGAACTGCCGCGCGGCAACGCCGGCGTGGTTGTGGCCCTGGCCGACAAGCTGGAAACCCTGGTCGGCATGTTCGGCATCGGCAACCTGCCCACGGGCGACCGCGACCCGTTCGCGCTGCGCCGCCACGCCCTGGGCGTGATCCGCATGCTGGTCGAGAAGGACCTGGCGCTGGATCTGGAAACCCTGCTGGTCAGCGTGCTGCCCGCCTTCGGCGACAAGATCGAGGACGCCACGCCCCAGCTGGCCGACTTCATCTACGACCGCCTGGCCGGCAACCTGCGCGAGCAGGGCTTCTCGGCCCAGGAAGTGGACTCCGTGCTGGCCCTGCGCCCGCAGCGCCTGTCCGACGTGCAAAAGCGCCTGGAAGCCGTGCGCGCCTTCGGCGAGCTGCCCGAGGCACCGTCCCTGGCCGCCGCCAACAAGCGCGTGGGCAACATCCTCAAGAAGGCCGACCAAGCCGTGCAGGCCCAGGTCGACGCGGCCGTGCTGGCCGAGGTGGCCGAGAAGGACCTGTACGCAGCCCTGCAATCGGTGGCGCCCAAGGCGCAGCAGCAGTTTGCTGCCGGCGACTACACGGCCAGCCTGCAGACCCTGGCCGCGCTGCGCGCCCCGGTCGATGCCTTCTTCGAGCATGTGATGGTCAACGCCGAAGACCCGGCGCTCAAGGCCAACCGCCTGGGCCTGCTGGCCACGTTGCACGAAGCCATGAACCGCGTGGCGGACCTTTCGCGACTGGCGTAAATGGAGCACCCCCTGAGGCGCTTCGCGCCTTCCCCCCGTGGCACGGCGCCTCTCTACTTGCTTCGCAAGGGAGGGGGACGACACCCTCGGTGCGGGGCGGCGCGGCCGGCCTAGGCCCTTCCTCGGTGTCCCTCGTCTTGGGACGCGCGCAATTGAGTTCTGACATTCTTGGGACCCGACCATGAAAATTGCGATCCTGGACCGTGACGGAACCCTCAACCAGATCGGTGAAGAGGGGTTCATCGGCTCGGCCGAGGCCTGGAAGGCCCAGCGCGGTGCGCTGGAAGCCGTGGCGCGCCTGAACCGGGCCGGCTGGCATGTGGTGGTCGCCACCAACCAGCCGGGCCTGGGTCGGGGCCTGTTCGACGTGACCGAGCTCAATGCCGTGCACGCGCGCATGCACCGCGAAATGGCGGCGGCAGGCGCGCGCGTCGATGCGGTTTTCTACTGCCCCCATGCGCCGGACGAGGAATGCCATTGCCGCAAGCCCGGCACGGCGCTGTTCGAGCAGATTGCCGAGCGCTTCGGCGTCGAGGGGCAGCAGCTGTGGGTCATAGGTTCCTGCGTGGCCCACCTGCAGGCCGGAGCGGCCATGGGCGCACGCCTGCACCTGGTCTGCACGGGCGTCAGCGCCGGAGTGTCTCTGGACGGCGAACTTCCGCCCGGATTGCCTGCCGGCACCCGGCGCCATGCCAGCCTGGCCGCGCTGGCCGATGCGCTGGTTCCGGCAGATGCCGCACCGGCTCCCTGAACGCCTGAACGGCGCTTTGTCCATGCGCCGCCGGCCTGCTGTCCTGCGCACAATGCTATCTTTGTGAATTCCGATTCCTGAGGGCGCAAGGCCCGGGCCAGCCGCCCGGCCGCTGCGCCGCTTTCTGCACCACACTGCCGCCATGTCCCTGATCCGCTCCACCCTCCACATGCTCTGGATGGGCATCACCGTGATCCCCTACACCCTGGCCGTGCTGCTCACGCGCTGGCTGGGCGGCGGGCCGCGCCGCGTCTATGCCGTGGCGCGCGCCTGGCTCAAGCTGTCGGTGGACAGCGCCCGCGTGATCATGGGCGTGCGCCACCGCGTGCAGGGCATGGAGAACCTGCCCACCGACCCCAAGCAGGGCGTGGTGCTGCTGGTCAAGCACCAGTCCACCTACGAAACCTTCCTCATGCCGGCGATCATGCCGCGCCCGCTGGCCTATGTGTTCAAGAAGGAACTGCTCATGGTGCCCTTCTTCGGCTGGTCCATCGGCAGCATGGACATGATCCATATCGACCGAAAGCACGGGTCGCGCGCATTCCACAAGGTCGTGGAGCAGGGCCGGCGCCTGCTGGCCCAGGGCACCTGGGTCATCATGTTCCCCGAAGGCACGCGCATCCCGCGCGGCGAACGCGGCGAGTACAAGACCGGCGCCACGCGCCTGGCCATCATGACCGGCGTGCCCGTGGTGCCCATTGCCGTCACCTCGGCCAAGTGCTGGCCGCGCAAGGCCTTCATCAAGACCCCGGGCGTGGTCGATGTCTCCATAGGCAAGCCCATCCCTTCCGTGGGCCGCAAGCACGAGGAGCTGATGGTGGAAGTCGAAAACTGGATCGAATCCGAGATGCAGCGCCTCGACCCCGAGGCCTACCGCGCCTGAGGCAGGAGTCGGCATGGCGGACACGGCACAGCGTTCCTGGGACTGGTTGGTGCCGCCCGCCGTGGAAAGACAGGACGGCGGGCTGAGGCCGCGCCGTGAGCGATCCGCTCAACCCGAAGCGCCGCAGGCTTTGCCTGCACCTGCACCTGCACCCACCCCGCCCGCCGGCTCCGTGCACAGTTCCTTCGTTCATCCGCAAGCCAACCAGCAGGCGGTTCTCCAGGGGCAGGTGCTGCACTTTCGGTTGCAGCGGTCGCGCCGGCGCACCATAGGCTTCACCATCGGCGCGCAGGGGCTGGTGGTCAGCGCGCCCGCATGGGTGAGCATGACGGCCATCGGGCAGGCACTGGATGCGAAGTCGGGCTGGATACTGCGCAAGCTCCAGGAGGCCGGGCAGCGCCAGCGGGCCCAGCAGTCGGCACGCATCCGGTGGGAGCACGGCGGCGAGATCGACTATCTGGGGCGTCCCCTGGCACTGCTTCTCACCGGTGGCGAAGCCCAGCCGCTGCGCACCCGCCAGGTCCACCGCGAACAGGCGGCCGACGGCAGCCAGTCCCTGCACCTGCCCCTGGCGCCAGACGCATCAGCTGCCGAGGTGCGTGCCTGCGTGCAGGCCTGGATGCTGCGCGAGGCCCGCTCCTGGTTCACGGCCAGCCTGCAGCGCCATGCGCCGCTGCTGGGCGTGCAATGGACCAGCCTGCGCCTGACCAGCGCGCGCACGCGCTGGGGCAGCGCCAACACCGCAGGGGCCATCCGCCTGAACTGGCGGCTCATGCAGCACACGCCCGAGGTCATCGACTACGTGGTCGTGCACGAGCTGTCCCACCTGCGCCACATGGACCACAGTCCGCGCTTCTGGGCCACGGTGGCCAGCGTGATGCCGGGCTGGGAGGCGCAGCGCCAGGTGCTGCGCGACAGGCTGCTGCCGCCCTGGGAATAGGCGACTCGGGCACCGGCGAGGCGGCGCCGGTCGGGCTGGACGGTTATTCTTGCCGGGCACACAACCGCGTCCTATCAAGAAAGCCCATCCATGTCCGCAAACGCTCCCGTTCCCGCAGCCATTCCCCTGACCGTCCAGCCCGCACAGGGCTATGCCGGCGACATTCCTCCCGAACTTGCCTGGCAATGGCTGCAATCCGGCGAAGCCGCGCTGGTGGACGTGCGCACCGATGCCGAGCGCGAGTGGGTGGGCCGCGTACCCGGCGCCGTGGCCGTGGCCTGGAAGCAGTGGCCGTCCATGGCCATGAACCCCGATTTCGACAGCCAGCTGCGCGCCGCCGTGCCTGAAGGCGGCAAGGTGGTCCTGCTGTGCCGCAGCGGCGTGCGCTCGGTGGCCGCTGCCCAGCGCGCAGCGCAACTGGGCATCGAGGCCTACAACATCCTCGAAGGCTTCGAGGGCGATGTGGACGCCAACGGCCAGCGCGGCCATGTCGGCGGCTGGCGCCTGCGCGGCCTGCCCTGGCGCCAGTAAGCCGGCGCCAGCCTGTCGTCGCTCAGAGCTGCGGCTGCGCGAACCCCAGCGCCGCCGCCCGGGCGGCCACCATGTCCACCAGGGCCTGGGCCGGTCCCGACAGCGTGGCCTGCGAGCGCATGGCCAGCAGCAGCCGGCGCCGGGTGTTGAGCGCCCCCAGCGGGCGCAGCCGCAGTGCCCGCGCGGCCAGGTGCGGCGCGGTGGCCGCGCGCGGCAGGATGGCCAGGCCCAGGCCCACCGAGACCATGTGGCACATGGCATCGAAGCTGCGCACCTGGATGCGGATCCGCACGGGCCGGTTGATGGATTCGGCCTCAGCCGCAATGCGCCGCATCAGCGAGGTGGAGCGGGCCAGGCTCACGAAGTCGTGGTCCAGCACGGTGGCCAGGGGCACGGGGGAGTCGTCGTCCGTGTCCAGCGCATGGCCGCGCGGCATGACCAGCACCAGCTCGTCCACATCGCAGACCTGGGTGCTCAGCCCTTCCAGGGGCGTGTTCTCCCCGATGATGGCCAGCTCGGCCACGCCGCTGAGCACGGCGCGCACGGATTCCTCGCTGAGCGCGTCTTCCAGGTCCACCGAGACACCCGGGTGGGCCGCCATGAAGTCGGCCAGCAGCCGGGGCAGAAAGCCTGCGAACGCCGAGTTGTTGGCCCACAGGCGCAACTGGCCCGTGGCGCCGCTGCGAAAGTCGTCCATGGCCAGGGCCAGATGTTCCAGCCGGGCCACCACGTCCACGGCATGGTGGTACATGCTCTGGCCGGCGGGCGTGGGCGTGACGCCGCGCTTGCTGCGCACCAGCAGGGTCACGCCGCAGTGCTGCTCCAGCTCGGCCACGCGCTTGCTGGCGGCTGCCAGTGACAGCCCCAGCGTGCGCGAGCCCGCCGTCAGGCTGCCGGCATCGACCACGGCCACATACAGGCGCAGTGTCAGCAGATCGAAGCGGTGGAGGTTGATCATTCCCATCCTCCACCAGAGACGAAGGATGGATCAACGAGATACGGCTGTTCGACCGCGAGCAGGCCCGCAAGAATGCGCCGGTACAAAGAGAACATGGAGACAAGCATGAATCGACGCATTGTGCTGCAGGCCGCCGGCCTGGCAGCGGCCGCCCTGCTGGGCGCAGGAACCGTCCAGGCCCAGGCCTTTCCAGCCAAGTCCATCACCCTCGTGGTCCCCAATCCGCCCGGAGGCGTGGTGGACACGGCGGCACGCCTGGCGTCCGATCCGATGTCGCGCCTGCTGGGGCAGTCGGTCGTGGTGGACAACCGGGGCGGGGCCAGCGGCAACATTGCCTACCAGATGGTGGCCAGGGCACCCAAGGACGGCTACACGCTGCTGGCTTCGTATTCGGCCTACCACGTGGGCAATCCGGCGCTGTTTCCCAAGCTGCCCTGGGCCCAGTCCGAGCTGGTGCCCGTGGGACTGATCGTGGCCGCCACCAATGTGATCGCCGTCCATCCTTCGGTGCCGGCGAACAATCTGCAGGAGTTCATTGCCTACCTGCGCAAGAACCCGGGCAAGGTCAACTATGCGTCGCAGGGCAATGGCTCGCTGTCGCACGTGGGCACGGCCGTGTTCGCCCAGGTGACCCAGACCCAGATCACGCATGTGCCCTACAAGGGGTCCGGCCCGGCCATCCAGGACGTGCTGGGCGGCCAGGTGCAGATGTTCATCACCACGCCGCCTTCGGTGCTGGGCCATGTGCAGACGGGCAAGCTCAGGGCCCTGGCCGTGACCAGCAAGACGCGCCATCCCATGCTGCCCGATGTGCCCACCACCGCAGAAGCGGGCCTGCCGGGCTTCGAGCTGGAGGCCTGGGTCGGCCTGTTCGCGCCTGCGGGCACACCGCCCGACGCCATCGCCAGGCTGTCGGACGCGCTCAAGACCTCCCTGGAGTCGCCCGACGTGCAAAAGCGCGCGGCCCTGCAGGGCGTGGAGCCGCGATTCCTCGGCCCGCAGGCGCTGGCCGCCCTGGTCCAGCGCGAGACGGACCACTGGGGCAAGGTCATCAAGGCCAACCACATCACGATGGATTGACATGACAGCCAAAACCCATTTCCGTATCGGGCAGATCGTGCCCAGCTCCAACACCACGATGGAGACCGAGATCCCCGCCATCCTGCGGGCCCGCGAGGCCCTGGCTCCCGAGCGTTTCACCTTTCACTCCAGCCGCATGCGCATGAAGCATGTGACCAAGGAGGAGCTGGCTGCCATGGACGGCGACAGCGACCGCTGCGCGCTGGAACTGTCGGATGCGCGTGTCGATGTGCTCGGCTATGCCTGCCTGGTGGCCATCATGAGCATGGGGCGCGGCTACCACCGTGTCTCCGAGACGCGCCTGCACCAGCGCACCGTGGACAACGGCGGCCCCGCGCCTGTGGTCACCAGCGCCGGCGCCCTGGTCGATGGCCTGCACGCCATCGGCGCGAAGAAGGTGGCGCTGCTGGCGCCCTACATGAAGCCGCTGACGCAGCTGGTCATCGACTACATAGAGAACGAAGGCATCGAAGTGGTGGACAGCATCTCGCTGGAGATTGCCGACAACCTGCAGGTGGGCGCCCAGGATGCGCGCGCACCCATCGAAATCACGCGGCGCCTGAACACGGCCAATGCCGACGCGGTCATCGCCTCGGCCTGCGTGCAGATGCCCTCGCTGGCCTCGGTGCAGCCCATCGAGGACCGCGTGGGCCTGCCGGTACTGTCTTCCTCGGTGGCCACGACGTTCATGATGCTCAAGCGCCTGGGCTTGCCGACAGCCGTTCCGGGGTTCGGTGCGCTGTTGAGCGGTAAATACTGAATCTTTCCTTGAGAAAGGCCGCTATTGCGGCCTTTCTCGGAGCGGGGTAGGTCTAATTCGCGGCATCCAGAACTGGCATGAGCCAGGTCAGAGACACCGAGCAAGGGCCGCCCCGCCGCGAGGGTGTCGTCCCCCTCAGGGGGAAGCGGCGACGCCGCTCAGGGGGGGCTTAGATTGCCGGAATGCGCAGCTTCTGGCCGGGGTAGATCTTGTCGGGGTGGCTCAGCATGGGCTTGTTGGCCTCGAAGATCACCGGGTACTTGTTGGCATCGCCATAGAACTTCTTGGCAATGGCCGACAGCGTGTCGCCGCGCACCACGTCGTGGTACTGGGCTTCGGGCTCGGGGTTGGTCACCGTCATCTGGTTGTCCACGGACTGCACGCTGGAGACGTTGCCGCAGCACAGCGTCACCTTTTCCTTGGCCGCCTGGGTAGGTGCCGTGCCCAGCACCGTGACCTTGCCCTGCGAGCCGTCGAACTGCACCTTCACGTCACTGACGCCCAGGTTCTGCGTGCCGATATAGGTCTCGATGGCCTTGGCCGCCTTGGCATTCAGGTCTTGCGCAGGCTCGGCTGCCTGTGCGGCGCTGCCGCCGAACAGCTTTTCGCCGGCTTCCTTGATGAAACTGAAAAGTCCCATGGGTGACTCCTGTTGGTGGGTGGAAAAACGGAAAGGCCAATGTAACGCCTAACAGTGGCAGCGCGCGCTGCCGGGCAGGAGCGCTCCCGGATTTTTGACATTTGCGCCATTCTTGCGTTCACGTCCTCACTCAGTTGTCGTCCATGGCTGACGCTATCCTCCGGAAAACTCCGATAATCCCGCCCATGACTTTTTTGGCCATAGACATCGGCAACACCCGCTTGAAATGGGCGATGTACGACGCGCATCGGCCTGGCGCTGCCCTGCTGGCGCACGGCGCCGAGTTCCTTGAGCACATCGAGCACCTGGCCGAAGGGCCGTGGAGCGACCTGCCCACGCCCACGCGCATGCTGGGCTGCGTGGTGGCTGGCGACACGGCGCGACGGCGCGTGCACGACCAGATCGACATGATGCTGGGCTGGGATTTCGAGCCGCAGTGGGCCGTGCCCAGCGCAGCCGAGGCCGGCGTCACCAATGGCTACGATTTTCCGTCGCGCCTGGGTGCGGACCGCTGGGTGGCCATGATCGGTGCGCGCCAGCACATCCTGCAGCGCGGCCCCGAGCGGCCCCTGATCGTGGTCATGGTCGGCACGGCCGTCACCGTGGACGCGCTGGACCAGCATGGCCACTTCATGGGCGGGCTGATTCTTCCGGGCCACGGCATCATGCTGCGCGCCCTGGAAAGCGGCACGGCCGGCCTGCATGTGCCCACGGGCGCGGTCACGCCATTTCCCACCAACACCAGCGACGCCCTGACCAGCGGCGGCACCTACGCCATCGCCGGTGCCGTGGAGCGCATGTACCAGCATCTCTACATGCACTGCAGCATGGAGCCTGCCTGCGTCATGGCCGGCGGCGCCGGCTGGAAGATGGTGCCCAGCATGACGCGGCCTTTCGAACTGGTGGACAACCTCATCTTCGAGGGGCTGCTGGTCATGGCCCAGCGCCGTTGGGGTGATGCCAGCGGCCTGCCCGCGGAGGCGGTGAAGGCGGCTTGAAGCCGCCTTGAACCACCTGACAACGCCTGAACCCGCCTGAGGCCACTTTTCATCGTGCAGCGCAGCATCGCGCCGCACGATTGCGCGCGTAACAGTTGATGACGGGAAGGCGGCGCCCCTGGGTGTCGCATGCTATGCCTTTGGCGGGGGATGCGGCGACAGTGGATAATCCGCGGCAATGTCTTCCACCAATCACCTCATGGAACCGATTGCCGCTGTCGAAGCCCCGATCAAGGGGCGGCTGGGCGAACGCCTCCTTTCCGCCGGCAAGCTGAACGAGCGCGATCTGCAAAACGCCCTGCAGGCGCAGCAGGAGTTGGGCGGCTACCTGGGCCAGGTGCTGGTACAGCTGGGTGTGGTGGCGGAAACCGACGTGGCCCAGGCGCTGGCCGAGCAGCTGCAGATGCGCTGGCTGCGTGCGGAAGAGTTTCCCGACCTGCTGCCCGACGTGCCGGGCCTGCTGGCCAGTTTTCTGGATGCGCAGTGCGTCTGCCCGATTTCGCTGCAGGACGGCGTGCTCGAAGTGGCCATGTCCGTGCCGCAGGACCCCTTCATCACCAAGGCGCTGCGCCTGGCCACGGGGCTGCAGATCAAGCCCGTGCTGGCGCTGGAGGCCGACATCCGCAAGGCACTGTCCGAAGCAGGCCAGGAACCCGAAGGGGAAGAAGGCCAGGACTGGGAATCGGACGCCACGGGTGGCGACTTCGTCGAACATCTGAAGGACCTGGCCAGCGAGGCGCCCGTCATCCGCCTGGTCACAGGCATCATTTCCCGCGCCATCGAGCTGCACGCCTCCGACATCCACCTCGAGCCCTTTGAAGCCGGCCTGCAGGTGCGCTACCGCATGGACGGCGTGATCCACGCGGCCGAACTCGTGCCGCCGCGCCTGAGCGCCGCCGTCGGCTCGCGCGTCAAGCTGCTGGCCCATCTGGATATTGCCGAGCGCCGCCTGCCGCAGGACGGCCGCATCAAGACCCGCGCCAAGGGCCGCGAACTGGACCTGCGCGTCTCCACCGCGCCCACAGTGCATGGCGAGAGCATCGTCATGCGGGTGCTGGACCGCGCCAGCGTGAGGCTGCGCCTGGAAAGCATGGGCTTCGAGGCGGACACGCTCGAGAAATTCAACACGCTGCTGGCCAAGCCGCACGGCATTGTGCTGGTCACGGGCCCCACGGGCTCTGGCAAGACCACCACGCTGTATGCAGCCCTGTCCAAGATCGACGCGGTTTCCAACAAGATCATCACCGTCGAGGACCCGGTCGAATACCAGCTCGACGGCATCAACCAGATCCAGGTCCATCCCCAGATCGACCTGACCTTCGCCAACGCCCTGCGCTCCATCCTGCGCCAGGACCCGGACATCATCATGATCGGCGAAATGCGTGACGGAGAAACCGCGCAGATCGCCGTGCAGTCCGCCCTGACAGGTCACCTGGTGCTGTCCACGCTGCACACCAACACCGCCGCAGGCGCCGTCACCCGCATGCGCGACATGGGGGTGGAGAGCTACCTGATCACCTCCTCGGTCAACGGCGTGCTGGCCCAGCGGCTGGTGCGCACGCTGTGCTCGCGCTGCAAGCAGCCCGACACACTGCCGACGGCCGCCATCGAGGGCAGCGGCCTCAAGCGCTTTCTGCGCGAGGGCTCGCCCATCTACCGCGCCGTCGGCTGCGAGCACTGCCGCGGCACGGGCTACAAGGGGCGTACCGGCATCCACGAACTCATGGTCATCGACGAGCCGCTGCGCCGCGCCATCATCGAAGGCCAGGATGCCAACGCCCTGCATGCCATGGCCGCCAAGAGCGGCATGCTGAGCCTCTATGACGACGGCCTGCGCAAGGTGGCTTCGGGCGTCACCACGCTCGACGAAGTGCTGCGCGTGACCCAGGACCAGAGCGATGCCTGATTACAGCTGGGAGGCCGTGGACAGCCGCGGTCAGATGGTCAAGGGCACTTTTTCCGCTGCGGCCGTGGCCGAGGTGGTGGTGCACCTGCGCAAGAGCCGCCTGTCGCCCATCAAGGTCGAGGAAGCCGCAAGCCTGGGCAATGTGCCGCTGGCGGCGCGTGCGCTCAAGAAAGGCCGCATCAAGGCCGACGACATCCAGGGCATGACCACCGAACTGGCCATCATGATGCGTGCCGGCCTGTCGCTGGACAATGCGCTCAAGGTCCTGGTGGAGATGAGCCACAAGGTGCAGATGCAGGCCATGCTCCAGTCCGTGCTCGACAGCGTCAAGGCCGGCATGCCGCTGAGCCAGGCGCTGGGCAAGCACCATGACCTGTTCGGCGACTTCTATATCAACATGGTGCGCTCGGGCGAGGCCAGCGGCCAGATGTCGGGCGTGCTCAACCGGCTGGTGGAACACATGGCGCGCCAGCGTGCCCTGCGCGACAGCGTGGTCTCGGCCACCATCTATCCGGCCATCCTGCTGGGCGTGGCCGTGCTGTCCCTGGTGGCCATGCTGGGCTTCGTGGTCCCGCAGTTCGAACAGCTCTTCAACGACATGGGCGACGCGCTGCCCCTTCCCACGCAGTTCGTGATGGGGTTGGGCCATGCGTTTCGCAGCTACGGCTGGGCGGTGTTCATCGTGCTGGGCGCGCTGGGCTGGGCCTTTTCCCGCTGGGCCAAGAGCCCCAAGGGCCGCCAGACCTGGCAATCGTGGCTGCTGGGCCTGCCGGGCCTGGGTGGCGTGGTGCGCAAGTACCAGCTCACCTTGTTCAGCCGATCGCTGGGCACGCTGCTGGGTAACGGCGTCACGCTGCTGACCGCACTGCGCATTGCCAGCGACACGGTCTCCAACGTCGCCATCCGCGAGCGCCTGGAAAAAATGGGTCCCATGGTCAAGGAAGGCCATCGCATGGCCCATGCTGCCCAGAAAACCGGAGAATTCGAGCCCCTGGCCCTGAATCTGGTGCGGGTGGGCGAGGAAACCGGCCGCCTGGGCGACATGATGCTGGAGCTGTCCAACATATTGAACCGCGAGGTCGAAAACGCGATCAAACGCCTCCTGACCATGCTGGAGCCGGCGCTGATCCTGGTCCTCGGTATCCTTATCGCCTCCATCATCGTGTCGATCCTGCTCGGAATCCTGTCCGTCAACGATCTGGCCGTCTGATGAATCTGAATTGTCTGAAAGGTATGTAGAAGATGATGCGCATGCAAAAGCAACTGTCCTCCCGCGCCCGCAAGCGTGGCTTCACGCTGATCGAACTGCTGGTCGTGCTGGCCATCCTGACCCTGCTGGCCGGCCTGGTCGGCCCCAAGGTGCTGAATCAGTTGGGCGGAGCCAAGACCAAGACGGCCGGCGTGCAGATTGCCGACATCGAAAAGGCGCTGGAGTTGTACAAGCTCGACGTGGGCCGCTATCCCACCTCGCAGCAGGGCCTGGACGCGCTGGTCAAGCAGCCGGCAGGTGCAGCAGGCTGGGCTGGCCCCTACCTCAAGGGTGGCGTGCCCAACGACCCCTGGAACAATCCCTACCGCTACACCTATCCGGCTGCCAACGGCGATGTGGAAATCCTCTCGCTGGGCTCGGACGGTGCTCCTGGCGGCGAGGGCGAGGCCTCTGACGTGCGCAACACCAAGTAACGCGTTGCGCAACACCCTTTCAGCAGCAGCCGTTGCCGTACCGTTTCGCCAAGGATGAGTCTTGAATCGCGTCCAGGGTTTCACGCTGATCGAACTGCTGGTGGTGTTCGCCATTCTCGGCGCGATCATCGGCATCATCCCGCCTGCCATGGGCAAGCTGCGCGATGCCGTGGACTACCGACAGACCGTACAGGATGTCACGGCCCTGCTGCGCAAGGCACGCCAGCAGGCCACGCTGCAGGGCATGCCCGTGACCTTTGCGGTCAATACGAATAGCCGCCAGTACGGTATCGCCGGGCAGGCCTCGGTGAGGCTGCCGGACAGCCTGACCGTGCAACTGACCACGGCGGCGGGCATGGCCCTGGCCGACGGCAGCCAGACCATCGTCTTCCTGCCGGAAGGCGGTGCCACGGGGGGCAGCATCTCTCTGGCCCGCGCGCAAAGCGGCGGTGGCGTGCGCCTGCGCGTTGACTGGCTGTCCGGCCAGGTCACCAAAGAGGCCCTGTAGTGAGTCGGCACGCCGGTTTCCGCCCCAGGATGCGGGGCATGACCCTGCTGGAGTTGCTGGTGGCGCTGTCCATCATGGCCCTCTCACTGGCCCTCATCTATCGCGCGGTCGGCGGCTCTGCGCGGGGCGTGGCCAAGCTGGAGCAGAACCAGGGCGTGGCCCTGCTGGCAGATTCGCTGATGGATGCATTTCCCATGGTAGATCCTGGAGGCACGCAGGCTTCGGGCCAGGATGGCGCCTATGCATGGCAGGTGGCCTCGGCACCTTTTCCCGTGGCCGATCTGCCCGAGACCGCAGTTCCGCTCCATGCCTTGCGCATCACCATCTCCGCCGAAGGGCGCAGCTGGGTCTTCGAGACTCTGCGCCCCCAGCGCCCATTGCAGCAGGGCGAGGTGGCACGATGAGCCGGCATGGCCGTTTGCCGGCAGGCCAGCGGGGCTTCACCCTGGTCGAGTTGCTGGTGGTCATGGCCTTGCTGTCCCTGCTCATGCTTGGACTGGCATCGGCCATGTCCACGGTTTCGCAGACGCAGGAGCGTGTCGATGCGCGGCTGGACCGCATGGACCATCAGCGCGTGTCCGTCGCTTTTCTGCGTTCCGTCCTGGGCCAGGCCTCTGCCATACGGCGGCAGGCGGGTCTGCGCAAGCAGGGCGAGAGCGAACTGTTCTTCGAAGGCGGCCCACAAGGTATGCGCTGGCTGGGTATCATGCCCGCGCGCTTCGGCATGGGTGGCCGAACCCACTTCCAGCTCTCGGTCGAGGGGGATGCTCTGGTGTTGCGCTTCGCGCCCTGGCAGGGGCCCGATGTCATGCCCGACTGGGGGCAGAGCCAGTCCTATGTGATTGATCGCGGTGTCACGGCTTTTGCCTTGCGTTACCAGAATGCCAAGCTGGGCGTGGCACATTGGCAGCCGCAATGGGGACCCGAGAAAGACAATGAAAAGGAGCTGCCATCCGCTGTGCAGATAGAGTTGCAGGCGGCGTCGGGTGTGTGGCCCATGATGGTCATCGCCATGCGCACACCGGTTGGATCGAACCCTCGAAGCGTTCTGATGCCTTCGTTCGGTGGAGGTCAGCAATGATGTCGCGCGTCAGACGGCGGGCGGCCGTGGCAAGGGACGATCAGGGCATGGCGCTGGTGCTGGTGCTCTGGATTGTCGCTGCACTGGCCATTTTTGCCAGCAGCCTGGGCGGGGTCGTCCGCCAGGAGGCTGCGGTTGGAGGGGTGACCCGCAACATGGCCGAAGGCCGGGCCGTGGGTGAGGCGGCGATTTACCTGACCTTGCAGCGCATGGCGGCCAGCCCGACAAACCTGAAGGCCTTTGAATCGGTGACGGTTCCGGTCGCGGGACGGATAATCCCGGTCGAAGTCATACCCTGGAGTGGCCTGGTCAACATCAACAATGCGCCGCCTGCCCTGCTGGCACTGGTGCTGTCCCGGTTTTCGGGACTCGGAAGCGGGCAGGCGGAAGCGATGGCCCAGGCCATTGTCCAGACCCGCGAGGAGATGAGGCGGCGCTCTATAAGAGTGCCTTTCGAAACCACTGAAGACCTGCTGCAGGTGCCCGGTATGACCTATGCCATCTACGCACCTCTGCGCCATTTCGTCGTCGCGGATTCAGATGGGCGCCCGGGCGTCAACCTCGAAGCATCGCCCCTGGCACTGAGGGCGGTGCTGGAGACGGCGGACGTGGGTGGGATTCGCCAGGCGCAGTCCAGTTCGCGGTACACCGTGATAGCGCGCGTTCCTTTTGAGGCAGCGGGGGCGGTGCTGGTCATGCGCCAGGTGGACGTGCGCCAGCAGCGGCCTATGGGGCAATTGCCGTGGACGGATTTCTCTTCCATGCAGGTATGGCAAGGACGTATGTAGTGGGTGCCCCGTGGCGATGTACAGGGCAGCGCGCTGCAATTGCTAGAAGGATTCGTCGTGATGAGACAGTTTTTTTGTAGGAAATGGCAGGCTTCATGGGATTGATGACCTCCGACGCCAAGCTTTTTGGATTGGACCTGTCGGCGCTGGGGCGCCAATGGCAGGAAGCATGGCCGCAGATGATGGATTGGCCGGTGCTCCGTCGTCTCATGCCCGCCTCTGGGATCGAGGTGCTGGGCCACAAGGCAGGTGCATGGGTGCGTGCAGGCCGCTGGCTGAGCTGGCAGGAGCCGGGGCAGGGCAGCTCCGTCCCCGCTGGCGTGGCGGTGCTCGTGGATGAAGGCAATGTCCTGTCACGCAGCCTTCGCCTGCCCGCCATGCCGCCCGCCTCACTTCAGGCGGCGGTTGCGCTGGACGTGCAGACCATGTCCCCGTTTTCCGCGCTGGACACCGTCTGCGGCTACGTCCGACGCAAGGCCCCCGACGCGGCGCATGGCGCTATTCCGTCGCAGGGTCCGGTCGATGTGGTGATCGTCTCGCGTGCTCACATCGACGGGCTTCTGAAGGCGTTCGCCGACCATCCGGCCTTGGCCAAGGGCGCCGAGCCCGAGGTCTGGGCGATGAGCGCATCGGGTATGCCGGTCATGCTTGACGGCTTCGGCGAGCAGCAGCGCCTGAAAAAAGAAGCATGGCGCTGGCGCTGGCTGATGCTGGGCCTGGGCGCCGTGCTGGCCCTGGCTCTGGCGATCGCTGCCACGCCCTCTTTGCAACTGCGGTTTCGCGCGCTGGATGCCCAGCGGCAGTTCACCCAGCTTTCACGTTCTGTCTCGGAGGTCGTGGCTGCCCGGCAGGGTCTGGCGGAAGGGGGGCAGGATGTGGCCACCTTGCTGGACCGTCAGCGCCAGCAACTCGACCACCTGCGTGTCCTGTCCGCGTTGACGGCCACCTTGCCCGACGACACCGCTGTGCAGCGCATTCAATTCAAGGGAAACAAGCTCACGGTGCTGGGGTTGAGCGGCAATGTGTCGCACGCTGTGGACCTGCTCTCCAAGGTGCCGGGGTTCGTCGATGTGCAACTGCCCAGTGCCGTCACGCGGGCCGCAGGGACCAGCAAGGACAGTTTTGTCCTGGAGGCCGTGATCGACCCAAAGGTGTTTGGCTCCCATGCTCTGCCTGACGAGCCGGCCACGCCGGCGGAAGGCACCCCTGCGAAGCCTGGTATTGCCCCTGTGCCCCCGGCTGCCAAGGAGGGTCAATGAAAATCGCGATACCTGCCCCCCTGGCACGCCAGTTGCTGTTGCTGGGCGCGCTCGTTTTGCTGGTGCTCGTTCCTTTGAGCCTGGCTGGACTCTGGATCTATGGCCGGCATCAGGCCGCGCAGGAAGCCCTTGATACGTTGGCGCCCCGGTATGCGCGGCTGCTGGGAATGCGCGACCAGGAAGATGAGATCCGCCAGGCCCTGGTACAGGTGGCGGAAATCAAGGCCAAACATGTCTATCCCGGAGAGCTGGATGCGACCCAGACTGGCAATGGCATGCAGCAGAGGTTGCGCACTATGCTCGATGCGGCGGGCATGTCGGTGGTTAGCAGCCAGGTCAAGCCGGTGACCGACGATGGCGCCTATGAACGCATCAGCGTGGCCATGACGGCCGAGGGCGAATGGTCCGCCATCCAGTTGGCGCTGGTGGCTCTCAAGGACCTCTCTCCCACCGTATGGCTCGACGATCTTGAAATCAGTCTGCAGGGCAGCCTGCTGAGCAATGATCCAAAGGCAGTGCCCAAGCTCAGCGCGCAATTCACGTTCAGCATTCTCCGGAGCAAAATCTCGTGAGGCGGCCCAATCTACCGGTCTGGGGCATTGCAGGCACCCAGCTCATACTGTGCGCAGGGCTGGCTGCCCTGTGGTTGACCCCCGAGCTTCAACTTCGGAACACGACTTGGCAACCGCCTGGAGTGCAGCGGGGCGATATCCAAGCCATGGTTCCCCAGTCTCCGTCCGGGTCTGCTCCCCGCCAGGAAGACAGGCAGCTGCTGCAGATGCAGGAGCGCCCGTTGTTCGCCATGACGCGTCGCCCGCCTCCACCGCCACCGCCACCCCCACCGCCTGCCAAGGAGCCCGAGCCTGACCGCCTGGCCAATGCCCAGGTGCTGGGCTCGTTCGCGGGCAAGGTGACGGGCATCATCCTGCGCGTTGATGGCAAGGAGCAGCGTCTCATGATGAACCAGAGTCTTAATGGCTGGAAGCTCATCCGGGTGGACGGACGCGATGTCGAACTCGAGCGCGAAGGCAGCCGCCGAACGCTCACCATTGCCAGATCCAGCATGGACAAGGGCCCCGCTCCGCGTCCGGGTGACCCCTCGCGCGGATCCTCCTCTCGGACGGACTCCGCAGCCGAGGGACCCCAGTTTCCGCTGCCCGCCGGGCTGGCCAGAAGCGGCCAGGGAGCGCCCGTGCCGTCGTTCGGCAGCAGTGGCCCAGCCGCCGCCCAGCCGCAGAAATGAAAGAGATCGGTCAGAAAATCATGAAATTCCATTACCGTCCCGTCCACACCGCATTGGCCATTGCCGTGTGCCAGCTGCTGCTGGCATGCGCGCAGCCTGCCCAGAAGAACTTCGTCAGCCACTTTGGAACGGGCAACACCCAGGACTACATCTTCACCGAGCCGGCGGAGGAGAAAAAAACCAACGCCAAATCGAACGAAGGTCAGCAGCCCCGCATCATGGAGGGTACGGGCAAGCTGATTGCCGGGCCCCAGGCCCTGCCTCCTGTCTCCGGGGCTCCGGTCAAGCTCAGTTTCGAGGACGCTCCTCTGGCGCAGGTGGTCCGCACCGTGCTGGGCGACATCCTGTCGCAGGACTATGTGCTGCACCCGCCCATCGCAGGCACGGTCACCTTGAGCACCCAGAAGGAAGTTCCTGCCGACCAGGCGCTGAACCTGCTCGAGACGGCATTGCAGGCCAATGGCATGGCCATGGTCCGCGATGCGCGGGGCACCTACCATGTGGGCCGTATCGATGCGCTCAAGAGCATCGGTGCCACGGTACGCCAGGCGGTGGTCGACAAACCGCTTGCGCCTGGGTATGGGACCATCATCGTTCCGCTTCAGTACATTGGCGCCAACGAGATGGCGTCCATCCTGCGCCCCATGGTGCCGGGTGATGCCATCGTGCGCGTGGACAATGTCCGCAACCTGCTGGTCATGGTGGGGTCGCGCGCCCAGGCCGAAGGCTGGCTGGAGATGGTGCGCACCTTTGACGTGAACCTGCTGGAGGGCATGTCGGTGGGCGTGTTCCCGCTAAAGTATGTGACCATCCAGGAGGTCAATGCCGCCTTGCAACTGATGAGCGGAGGCGGCGCTACTGCCCAGGCGGCAACACCGGCTGCAGGTGCGGTGGGGGCGGTCGGTGCTGCTCGGCCTGGGGGGGCGGCGGCTGCGGCCGCACCCAATGCCGCAGTCGCCCTGGGCGAAGGCAATCCGCTGTTTGGCGCATTGCGCATCATGCCCATCGAGCGGCTCAACAGCATTCTGGTGATCACGCCCCGTGCGGCCTACCTCGAGGAAGCACGCCGCTGGATCGCCAAGCTCGACCAGCCCGGCTCGGGCGGCGCGCAGCCGCAACTGAACATCTATCACGTGCAAAACGGCAATGCCAAGCATCTCGCAGGCGTGCTGTCGGGCATCTTTGGCGGATCGGGCGGTGGCTCTACAGCCAACAGCGGTGTGGCGCCGGGACTTGGGACCTCCATGGGCAACAGCGGTTTCGGCAACAGTGGCTTCGGAAACAGTGGCTTCGGAAACAGCGGCTTCGGAAACAGCGGTTTCGGAAACAGCGGTTTCGGCAGCAGTGGCCTTGGCAATAGTGGCTTTGGCAACAGTGGCTTCGGCAGCAGTGGCTTCGGCAGCAGTGGTTTTGGCAATAGCGGTTTCGGCAACAACCAGCAGCGCCTGGGGCAAACCGGCGCAGGCGGCCAGGGCGGCGGCACGGCCAGCATCGGCAACATCCGTGTCATGGCTGACGAGCTCAACAACTCCGTGCTGGTCTGGGGCACACCTGCGGAATTCGAGCGCATCGAGGTGACGCTCAAGAAGCTGGACCTGCCGCCGACCCAGGTGCTGATCGAGGCCAGCATCGTCGAGGTGACGCTCAATGACGCCCTTCAGTACGGTCTGCAGTGGACTTTCAGTGGTGATGTGGGCAACAACGGCTATAAAGGTGGCGGCACTCTGCTCAACACGGACAAGGCGACAAGCTCTGCCTTGGGTGAGGCGCTCGGCATGGGCTTCAATTACACGTTGAAGAATTCCGCAAGCGGCATCCGCGCCACGCTCAATGCGCTGTCGACCAAAACCAACGTCAAAGTGGTGGCCAGTCCCAGCCTCATGGTGCTGGACAACCATACGGCGGCCATCGCTGTGGGAACGCAGCAGCCTTACCGTTCGGGAGAGACCTCCACCAGTGCGACGGTTGGCAGCACTACGACCAATTCCTATCAGTACAAGGACACGGGCGTGAACCTGCAGGTCACGCCGTCGGTCAATGCGGGCAATCTCGTCACCATGACGGTCAACCAGCAGGTCACCGATGTGGGTAGCAAGGATGACATCACCGGGCAGACCTCGTTCCTGCAGCGGCAGCTCTCCAGCCGAGTGTCTGTTCGCTCTGGCGAATCCATCGTCATGGGCGGTCTGATCCAGGAAACGAATACCAATGGCCGCAATGGCGTGCCGTTCCTGCACGACTTGCCTGTGGTCGGCAACCTGTTCGGCTCCACCTCCAACTCGGGGCGGCGCACCGAATTGCTGGTCATCATCACCCCGCGCGTGGTCCGCTCCGATGTCGATATCCGCAGCGTCAGCGATGATCTGCGCGATCAGATGCGTGCCCTGGTCCCGCTGCTCAAAACGCCGGAGCCCGCCGGATCCAAGGCGGCAGTGGAGATCGGTCCCTTGTCGTCGGGAAGTGTGCGCTGAGGCCGGAACCAATGAAGGCTCCATGCCTCGAAACTTTCTTTTTGGAGAAAACAACCTCATGAATCTCTTGACGAACCAACGTCCGATGCAGAGCCAGGTGCGCTGGCTGCGGTGGGGTGCCGTTCTGGCTGGCATCACCGTTCTTGCCGGCTGCGCAGGCCTTGGCAAGCCCAAGGACCCTGAAACCATCGTGGCCGAGCGCTCGCTGGCGTACTGGCAGGCACGGCTGGATGGGAATGTGGCAAAGGCCTATGGGTTCACGACGCCTGCCTACCGCTCCCTCAAGTCGGAGGAGCAATTCCGCCGTGCCTACGGCATGGCTCCCTCTGTGGAAAATCTTGAGCCGGGCCAGGCTCGCTGCGAGGCCGATCGTTGCGAGTTCAACATGAAGTTCACTGCCCAACTGCCCATGCTCAAAGGCACTGGCGTGCCCATGGGGATGAAGGAAGTCTGGGTTCGTGAAGACGGCCAGTGGTGGATCTTTCTGGAGTAAGTGAATACTTCGGAAAGAATGCCGACGGAAGGGGTAGGCACAGTCTGGAATGTTTGTAATAATCCTCCGTCCCTGATCGGGTGCTCTTTTGAAAGTGTTGTTTTTTTCCGAAACACGATCTGAGTGCCTGAAATAAGCGGTAAGCGGCACAAATGCCTGTGCTACGATTCCCCGGCGATCAATCGTGGTGGTTGCAACTACCTTATCTTTTTACTGGAGATAGTTCTTATGAAGAAAAATGTTCTGGCTCTGAGCATTGCTGCCATGGTTGGTGGCCTGGGCTTTGCCGGCGCAGCTTCGGCCAACGTCATCGTCGGTACTGGCGATGCCACGACCGTGAAGACGGCTGTCGATGCTCGCCTGCTGTCGCAAGCGACTGCTACCGGCCTGCAAGTGGCTGACGGTGGCGTGGGTCATGCACTGGTGGTGCCTTACTTCAACGCGCAAAACGGTAACTCCACCGTGCTGCACCTGACCAACACCGACACCTTCAACGGTAAGGTTGTGAAGGTCCGTTTCCGTAGCGCTGCCAACTCTGACGACCTGCTGGACTTCCAAGTCTTCCTGTCGCCTGGCGATGTGTGGACTGGCGCTGTTGCCGCTAACGGCACGGATGGTGCTACGCTGGTTTCCGCAGACAACACCTGCACGGTGCCCGCTCTGACCAAGGGCGTTGCTGTGCCTTTCGGCACGAGCCGTCTGGCTGGCTACCTGTCGGATGACGACAAGAAGAACCAAACTCGTGAAGGCTACGTTGAAATCTTCAACATGGCAGACATCACGAACGCAGCTTCTTGGAATGCTGAAGGTCAGATCGTTGCTGGCGGCACTCGCCTGTCTCCCCTGTACCAAGCCACCAAGCATGTGAACGCCGTGGCTCCCTGCTCGGTTGCTGGCTCCCCCGCACGTACCCTGGTGGACAGCGCAGCTGTGAACGATTACACCGAACAAGCTGCTGCTGACACCGGTCTGCAGACCCCCACCGGCGGCCTGATGGCTGACTGGTACATTCTGAACGTGGCTCAAACCACCACGTTCTCTGGTGGTGCTACTGCTATCCAGGCAACTGGTGGCAATGGTCGTGCCAACTTCGTGCACTTCCCCCAGATCAACCAGGCTTCCACTGCTGTTGCCAACAACACGACGGCTGACCCGCTGTTCCGTACCGCTGACGTGTACAACGCAGCTGGCGCTGCTGTGACTTCGGCATCCATCCCTCTGAACCACAGCGACCTGCCCGACATGTCTACGCCTTACTTGGCTGCAGACGCTGCTCTGGGTGCTAACGGCCCCCGTTCGCAAGCTAATCGCCTGACGCAAGCTCTGGCTGTTCGCTCGGTGACCAACCAGTATGCCAACGATGCCATCATCGCTGCCAAGACCGACTGGCTGTTCTCCATGCCTACCCGTCGTTACAACGTGGCTGCTAACTACGCCGCTGTGACCAGCGCCGGTGCTGCTGCTGCTAACGCCAACTACCGCGTGTTCACCAACCTGAACACTGTTGCAGTCAGCCAAGCCAACAACTGGTTCTACCCAGCTGCAACTGGTGCAATCGCTGCTGGCGGTGGTACGTTCCGTGCAAACGGCAACACATCCGTTGATGCCAAGGGCAACATCTGCGTGCTGGCTGACGCACAACGCTTCTGGGATCGTGAAGAAACCACCAGCGGTGTGATTCCTGAGTTCTCGCCCGGCGGCACGACCTCCGTGCAGTTCTGCGGCGAAGTCAGCGTGCTGGCATTCCAAGACACCGGCACTTCCGTGCTGGGTGCCTCGGTTGCTCGTACTACGGCTACCCGCGGTACCTACGAAAACGGTTGGGGCGTCCTGACGACGACCAACGCCGGCATGGGTCTGCCCCTGGTTGGTGCTTCGTTCATCAAGCTGGCAAACCCCGCTGCACGTCCTGGCGTGTCCGGCACGTACGGCGTGACTTGGCCGCACCGCTTCACGCGTTAATTCGTGGGCACTTTTTCGCGGTAACGCGATCTGAAAAGGCAGGGGTTTACCCCTGCCTTTTTTTATTTCAATGACTGTTCCTCATCCATGAAGATTTCGATGATCCGTCTCTTCCCAATGCAAAGTCTGGCTCTGGCCGCCATGGCAATGGTTGTACCTTCGGTGCAGGCTGCCGATGCCGTCACCTTCGTCCGTGGTGGGCAAGCTGTTGTCACTTCGGTCGACGTGGAGGCCGATGTGCAGATGCGGCTTCCCCCTGAAGTTCGTGCCCAGGCGCTTGCCAGCAAGCAGACGGCCGGGCAGATCGCTGAAAATCTGTTTGTGCGCAGGACGTTGGGCGAGCAGGCTGTTGCAGCAGGGCTTGACAAGGACCCTGTTGTAGCGGCTGCCTTGCAGGTGATGCGCGACAAGGTGCTGTCGGACGAGCTACTCAACCGTGCAGCAGGCAAGGCAGAGATCAGCGATGATGTGGCCTTGAAGCAGGCTCGCACCGTTTATCAAGCCAAGCCTGAGCGCTTCAAGGTCGGCGAGCAGTTGCGGGTTCGCCATATCTTGATCGCGGGGGTGACGCCAGAGTCCAAGACCAAGGCAGAAGAGTTGCTCACACAGCTCAAGGCCGGTGCAGACTTCGCAAAGCTGGCCGAAGAGCATTCAAGCGACAAGGGCAGCGCCTCTCGTGGTGGTGATGTGGGCCTTTTTACCAAGGGGCGAATGGTTCCTGAGTTCGAGGCCGCTGCTTTTTCGTTGCAAAAGAAGGGGGATCTGAGCGGTTTGGTGCAGACACAGTTCGGCTACCATCTGATCCAGTTGGAAGAGCGTCATGCGCCAATGACTCGCCCCTTCGATGAGGTCAAGAACGAGCTTTTGCGTGAGGTGAAAGTTGAGGCCTCCAATGAGGCCAGAATGGCTCTAGTCCGAAAGGCTCAGGAAAAGGCTGTGCCGGACGTGAAGGCAATCGAAGCTTTTGCTGTGCGCAATGAGTCCAAGGTGCAAGCACTGCCTCCCGCCGGAGATTCTGCAACCCGGCGTTGATCCAACGCACACTGTTCTTCAAAGGCTGCCAACCAACGCGGGATGCGTGGTGGTGGCCTCCAATTTTCTACGATGAACGCTTTATGGAACGAAGCGCTTGCGCTGTGGCGCGGGCGCAGCTTGGCGTGGGTGCTGATACGCCGCGAGATCGCTTCGCGCCACAAGGGCACAGCCTTGGGCATTGCCTGGCCCTACCTGCAGCCGTTGCTGACCGTGGCGGCTTACTACCTGGTGTTCGACGTGGTGTTCGGCATGCGGCTGGGTGAGCATGCCCCAACGCGTGCTGTTGGTGCTTTTCTCGTCGTAGGCGCTCTGCCATGGATGGCCTTCTGCGACGCCGTGTCGCGGGGTATGAACAGCCTGATAGATGCAGGCGGGCTGCTGCAGAAGAACGCCTTGCCCCCTGTTCTCTTCGTCACGCGCTCGGTACTGGCCAGTGCGTTGATCTATGGCCCGCTGCTGTTGCTGGTGGCATTGGCCTACATCCCCTCGCATGGACTGAGGCCTGCAGTTCTGGCTTTGCTGCCACTGCTGGCATTGCAGGTGCTGCTGTGCTTGGTGCTTGCCTACGTGCTGGCCATACTGGCGGCGGCCCTGCGTGATACGGTGCAGGTGGTGGGCTTTCTGCTGTCCGTCGGCATTTACCTGACGCCTGTGCTGTTTCCATTGAGCATGTTTCCCGAACGCTGGCGCTGGGTGCTATGGCTCAATCCGATGACAGGGCTTGTACAGGGCTACCAGCAGGTGCTGTTGCAGGGGGCCTGGCCACTGATGAGCGTGTGGTGTGTGTCACTTGCTTGGCTTGTGGGAAGCACCATCGTTTTGAATGCGCTGGTGCGGCGCAGCCGTGACCAGCTGGTGGATTGGCTATGAGCATGAAGCATGTTGATGCCCTGCCCGAGGATCTGGTGCTGCGCGTGAGCCAGCTGGGCAAGGAATACAAGCTCTATCCCTCTCCGCGCTCGCGCCTGAAGGCTCTGCTGACGGGGGCTGCCACGCACCGCAGCCATTGGGCGCTGAGGGATGTGTCTTTCGAACTGCGGCGTGGGCAGTGCATTGGAGTGATCGGTGACAACGGCGCGGGCAAAAGCTCGCTGCTCAAGCTGCTGGCGGGCACCTTGCAGCCCAGCTTTGGCCAGATCGAGCGGGTAGGGCGAGTGACTGCCATCCTGGAGTTGGGGGCGGGCTTTCACCCCGACTTCAGCGGGCGTGACAACCTGTATTTCGGCGGCAGCCTGATCGGCATTAGCCATGAGCGTATGCGCGAGCTCGAGCCCGAAATCGCGGCGTTCGCCGAGCTGGGCGAAGCACTGGACCGGCCCGTCAAGACCTATTCATCCGGTATGACGGTGCGGCTGGCGTTTGCGCTGGTGACGGCGGTGCAGCCGGACGTGCTGATCATCGATGAAGCCCTGGCTGTGGGCGACCAGCATTTCCAGAAGAAATGCATCGAACGCATCATGGCGTTCCGCAAAAGCGGCTGCACCATCCTGTTTTGCTCGCACAGCCCCTATCACATTCGCCATCTCTGCGATGCCGCCCTGTGGCTGCGGGGTGGCCAAGTGGCGCAGTTCGGCCCGACCGAACCAGTGCTGGCCGCGTACGATCTGCATACGCGCGAGCGCCAGGAGCGTGAGCAGCAGTCGCTGGAGGCTCCCGTCGCCGCACTGCAGGTGTCTGCGGGCGAGAGTGCCGGACACCAGGAGGTACAGCCTGAGCCTGCAGGTCCCGTCGCGGCCGTTGACAGTGGTTCGGCCTGCATTCTTTCCGTGGATGTGAAGGATCTGGCCGAACCTGCCGGCGACCAGCCCGGTCTCTTGCAAAGCCAGGATCTGGTCGTGACCATCACAGCGCGCGGCCGGGGGAGCGAGCGGCCCCATATCGGCTTCATGATCGAGCAGTCCAAGGGCGTGGGCATCACCTCCCTGGCCACGCATGAGGATGGAGCGGTCCCTCGCCAGTTGCCCGATGGAACCTGGCAGACCGTACTGACGTTCCCGGAGCTGCCGCTCCACAGCGGCGACTACGTGATCAGCGCTTTCCTGTTCGATGAGACAGGGCTGGCCGTCTATGACGAGTGGTTCCAGTTCCTGCACCTGCGCTTCATCTTTCCCAAACCCTTGCCGGGCTTGGTGCGGTTGCCCCACCACTGGAGCTGAGCCCGTACGGCGGGATACACGGCTGCCTGTCGTTGGCGCCATAATCCACACCCCATGACATCCGACAATTCTTCGAATCCCCTCGGTGAAGGGCAGCGATTGCTGCAGGAGGCTTTGCATCTCCTGGAGCGTGGCGATCGCGCAGGTGCTGCGCAGGTGCTGGTCCGTGCACGCGAAAACGACGACAGCCTGCTGCAGGCGCATGCGCTGATAGAAGCCCATGGGCTTGTGGGCTCGTTCTCCAACATAATGGGACTGGACTGCAGAATTTCCCCGAAGGACGATATTTTTGGCTTCTTCCGAGGTCATCCGTCCAGTGTGAATCCGCTGCGCGATTACTTCGCCGACGGCTGGCGCACGCTGTCGGAACTCATGCTGCTGCTGGAGGCCGTGGACAAGCCGCTGTTGCGCACGGCCAGCGTGCTGGAGTTCGCCAGCGGCCATGGCCGCTTCACGCGGCACTTGGTCAAGGCCCTGGGGGCTGAACGCGTCACGGTCTCGGATATCGTGGCCGATGCCGTGGATTTCTCGCAGCAGACATTCGGCGTGAACGGCTTTGCGTCGGCCAGCGTGCCGGAGCAGGTACGCTGGCCCCAGCAGTACGAGCTGGTGTTTGTGCTGTCGCTGTTCAGCCATCTGCCGCGCTCGACCTGGACACGCTGGCTGAAGGTATTGCGCGATGCGGTGGCACCAGGCGGTTTGCTGGTGTTCAGCACGCATGGTGTGAAGGCGGCGGACTTCGATAGCGTGAAGCTCGATGATGATGGTTTTTTCTTTGCCCCATCCAGCGAGTCGAGCGCCATCGACGCCAATGAATACGGAACAGCTTTTACCTCTGAGCGCTTTGTGCTGGACCGCATTGCCGAGACTTGGGGCAGTGATGCGCTGCGCCATCGCTCTCTTGTGCATTTCTGGAATCACCAGGATGCCTATGTACTGCAGCTGTTGTAGACGTTATCTGGGCTAAAGAAAGAACAAAGAGGACGATCGCATGAGTTGGATGCTGCGTTTGCAGGAGCGGCTGTTAGGCATTTCCCCATGGAATGCCGACAAGATCACGGATGAATGGTTTCGTGCGCATTTCAACTATGCGGCTGATCTGGCCCACGACTGGCTGGGACGGTCGCTGAATCTGTCCCAGGCCAAATTGCTGAATTTCGGCTGTGGCGACGGCATCACCGACCTAGCTTTGGTATTGCGCCACGGCGCGACATCCATCCACGGCATAGACATTCGACAGGAGTATGCCAAGCTGCCCCGGATTGCACGAGAGCAATTGGGCATGTCGCGCATTCCCGCCGCGCTGAGCTTCGAGACCATCGTGCCAAACTCGCCGTTGGCGGGCAGGCATGCAGGCTACGATGGCTTGCTAAGCTGGTCCACCTTCGAGCATGTGCAGCGAGACAAGGTGCTGCCCATCCTGGCGGACCTGCATGCCTGTCTGCGGCCGGGTGGCGTCTTCTTCCTGCAGATCGAGCCCCTGTTCCACTCCCCTTGGGGCTCGCATCTGCGTCGCTATGATGATATGCCCTGGCACCATTTGATGGCCTCGGAAGAGGAGTTGTGGAACACCATCGAAAAGCATGAGGGCCCTCTCGATGCCGCCGAGGTGGATTTTGGCTTTGCGGATTTCGGTGCGGATGGCTACAAGCGCTTCGTGTTCAAGGAATACCAGGCGCTGAACCGGCTCACTGCTGATGAACTGATCGATATCGCCCGGCAGGCCGGTTTCGAGGTGTTGCGTGAGGAGCGGCGCCATGTGGACATGCCCATTCCCGAGGCATTGCAGGGACGTTATCCCGAAGATTGGTTGCGCAACAACGAGATCCTGCTGCTGCTGGGTAAACCATAGCCGGGATCGGGCCTCAGGCCCGTCCATCAATCTATCGTGCGATAGAAGCTCCAGCTGCCCTCGGACTTCAGGTGCCGCAGGTGCGGATTCTGATTCAGGCCCTGCTCATGCCGTTGCGGTGCTGCGATGTGGGTGGCAGCAATCTTCGAGAAGTCGAAGCTGCGTGTGTTCACACGCAGCAGCACATGGTCCAGGCTATGGAGGACGGGCTCGAAATCCGTGCCTTGCAGTTCGGCGCCTTCTATGGTCAGGTGCTGATAGCGGTTGTAGATACCGTAGTATTTTCTCCCGGGGTCCAGTCTTTCCCAGAACGCGAGAGGCGGGTGGTAGAAGATCCCTGAACTGATCCTGATGCCAGATGCCGCCAGCGCCATGGCCTGCCGATTGTTGTCCAGCACGACCCAGCGGGCCTGGCGGCTCGTGGCATCGGCGTCCAGCTGTTGCAGCTTTGGCCCTGGTTCCACATGCAATGGCGCCTGCAGCAAGGGGTTGAAGGGCAGGGCTGTTCCCAGCATCCAGACCATGTAGATGGCCATTGCGGCAACAAATTGCCGGTTTGCCAGCAGCAGGGCCAGGACGGCAAAGGCCGTTGCCGTGATGACGGCGACCCCAGGACTGATGGTCTCGGAGATCGCCGCAGGCAGCGTTGAATAGGTGAAAACCGCAAGCCATGCGCAGGCGGTTGCTCCCGTTACCGCAAGTGCCGACAACTGGCGCTGCCTTTCCGGGATGGTTGGAATGATTTCCGAGGCCTGGGTGGGCCATTGTTTCCTGAGCACGCTGGCCAGCAGCCAGGTCTGAGCCAGCAGCAAGCCGATATCCGTGCGGTAGACAGGAACCTTGGCCCATTGCGTCGCCTGAGCCAGCCAGGCAGGTATGCCTTGGTATGAAAAGTACAGGGTCCAGCCAATGAAGGTCAGGCAGAGGCACCCCGCCAGATCCAGTTGCCGTGGCGTCCTGCACCGCATGTCCTGCGTTTGCTGCCAGGCAAACAGCAAGGCCAGCGGAATGGCCAGGAAAATGTAGGAGCCGGCATCGCTGGGTACAAGCATGTCGGTGATGTGGAACATCTGATCCGGACCGAAAAGCCCTCTGGTCAGATACCAGGGATCCATGTATCCCCCTGTCTCCATGCGCCTTCCCGGGTAGACCGTGGCAGCAATCGACGACACGGCGTCTGCAGCATGAAGCCACCATGCGTAGAGCAAAAGGGCGGGCACAAGCGCCATGACCACCACGAGCAGTGCCTGTTGCCAGTTCCAGCGCCAGTCCCCGCGGTGCATATACAGCCATGCTATGGCGAGCGGGCCCAGCAGGCTGGCCACCACTACGAGCCAGGCCGGGTACAGGGTAAGGGCAAAGCCTGCCAGTGCCCAGCCTGCCACCAACGCCCTGGGCAGCACCTGCCGGATGGATTGCCTTGTCCAAGCGGTCAGGAACATGCCGAAGGCGAGCAGTGCGAAAAACAGGATGTAGACAGGCCAGCCCGACCAGCCAACTGACATGGGGGACGCACTTACGCTAAGTGCAAGAACAGCTGCGGGCTGCCAGCGCAGTTGTGCGATGCGCACCAGGACCCACAGGCATGCAGCGAATCCGGCAAAGTAAGGAAACCACCAGTACCATGCGAGCGCCCGCCGCAGGTCAAGGATGAAAAAGCCCCAAGTAGCTGGCTTGGCAAGCGCAGACAGGTTGGAGACGGGCACGCCGCTCATGCCCACAGTGTTCATGTTGTGGCCGGCGCTGGAAAAAACCGTGCTGGTGTTCTCGAAGCTCTTCAGCAGGTGTCCGGGTGCGGCGGCATGGTATTGGCTGATGGCCATGGCGGTGATGACCTGCCATTCATCGCTGCGAATGATCTGGGGGGTACCAAGCCAGGCATTTTCGTCATGGGTAACAAGCTCGTCGTTCTGAAAGAGCAGGGCAACGGAGGAGCCGGTCCATCCACCCGCCACCAGAATGATGAAGGCTGCTGCGGTTGCCGCACCAAAAGCCCTGGCACCAATGCGCAGCCTGGACTGCCATCCGGACAGGGACAGCAACAGGAGCAGCGCAGGCAGGCAGAAGGCCACAAGGGCGCCGGCTCTGGGCAGCAGGCCGGCGCGGGCAGCCTGGTGCAGCGTGATCTGTCGCGCCTTGTCCATGGTGGTCAGCGCAAAACGCCTGCCGTCCGTGGTCATGATTTCCATGCGTACGGTGTAGGTGCCGGAGGCAAAGTCCGGGTCGAGCGGGGCACGGATGTGGAATCCGGCGTTGGCCCAGTTCGGATTGCCTGTAGCCGCCACAACGTCGGGCCTGGGATACGACAGGGCATTGAGCCGGCCTTGGTAGACAAGGTGGTCGTCCAGGAAGATCGAAGCCTGGGTCGGAAAGGCGTGGCTGCGTCCGGAGGCGCTCCAACCCTTGGCGATCAACTGCTGTTTGGCCGCATCGAAATGGATATCCTCCAGTACTCCTTGGTCATGGAAGGCCGTATCAGTTGCACCGGCCGGTAGAAGGAAGCCGCAAAGCAGTATGGTCAGCAGCAGGAAGGACATCCGATGGATGACCCTGTGGAATGACTGGCGTATGGAGTGCATGGCCTGAGAAGCGTTGTCAACCTTTGTGCGATGCGGACCTTGCCTTGAAGCGCGCAAGGTTCAGGGCAGTCGGGGCTGCAAGCCCGCCAGCGACGGTCTTGCCTGCTGACTCAGGCCTGCAGCCAATTCTTGACCCGGCGCTGCCAGTGCGCGGGAATACGCCTTGCCACGCCGCGCAGGATGGGTAGCGAGCGCAGGTGGGCCAGCAGGATCAAGGCCCCCGATCTTGCAGCATGGTCCTGGCGTTGCAGGCGATGTGTGGCCAGGAAGGCCGCATCCAGTGGCTGGAGCAGGGCCTGATCGCGCGGCTGCAGCCCCTGGAGATAACCGTCACCATAGAAAGTGGCTCCCGGCTGGGCAACCGCACTCCCTGTCGCGGTGGGTTGCTGTGGTGGCTGCCCTTCAATGAAGTGGTGTTCGAGTATTTGCGCGAAGAAGTCCAGCCATTGGGCGGCGCTGGCGTCCCAGGGCATGACCCAGGACCAGTCGCGGCCCGCCAGCCTTTCGGGAAAGGCCCCTATATCCGGCGCGACGATCGGCAGCCCGGCGGCCAGGCAGGCGCTCAGGGTGTAGCTGTACGTCTCCGGCCATTGGGCGGGGAACCAGGCCAGGTCGGGCTGCAACCACTGCAGCAGAGCAGGCAGTTCTTCTTCCTTGTAGCCGCCGTGCACGGTCAGGCGTGCGCGGGGCTGGGTCTGCAGGCTGCGGTAGGCATAGCCGAGCAGATGGAATTCCACAGGAGCTCCCCGCTTGGCGGCTTCGATCGCCACGGCTTCCAGTACGTCTGCGCCCTTGATGGCGCTCATGGCTCCCAGTACGACGATCTTGAGCGGGGCCGTGGCAGTCAGCGGGTGTGTCACCGGGGCCGGCAGCTGTGCCGGCAGGTCGGTGTGGGCAACTGCCTGGACGCGTGCACCGGGCACGAAACCGGCAATCCGGTTGGCCGTGTCCTGGCTGGGGGCCAGTACATGGCGCGCGTTGTTCAGCAGCAGTGCATTGCGATGGCGCCACTGGGCCACGGTGCCGGCGTAGGGGGCTGTGTCCGTGGGTTCGCAGCAGCCGCACTCGCCCGCGCGGGGCGGCACGACGTAGCGGTTGTCGATGCCGGTCAGCGAGATGTTCTTGCAGTAGGTATAGAAATCATGGGCCGTGAAGTCATGGGCCGCACCCAGACGGGCGGGAAGGTCCAGGATGGCTTCGCTATGGCCCAGGAGATGCTGGTAGTGCACGTGCACCACGCCCAGTTGGCGCAGGGCCTGCACCAGCTCCTCCATCTGGTCGGCGACGCGGAAGGCGAGCTCGAATGCTTCCTTCTCCTCGGCACGGCGCAGGACCACGACGCCACCGGCGGCCGGGGACAGCATGAGGAACAGGGCCTTGCCTTGCAGGAACTGCGCCAGTTCGCGGACATGGCGCACGGTGCCGCCCGCCCGATCGTGGAGCACGGCCAGCACCACGGGCTGCTGCGCTGCCTCGGCCTGCAGGCGTGCCACATCCAGCGCCAGGCGTGCCGTGCGCGCAGGGTCGGCCTGGACGAAGGCCATGACATCGGCTTCGTAGCGCGGATGCAGCCTGCGCAGGGTTTCCATGGCGGCACGTTCACGCGGGCTCTTGCTTTCTCCGAAGCTCACGCCGCCTGTGTGCAGCACGAAGGTGTCCAGCAGATGCAGGTTGCGCCAGCCAGCGGCTGCGGCACGCTGGCAGAAGTCGTTTTCCTCACCATAGCCCTTGCCGAAGTGCTCGGTGTCGAACAGGCCGACGGCGTTCAGGCTGTCGCGGCGGATGTACATGCAAAAGCCCACGCCGGTCGGCACGTCCACCACCTGGCCGGGGTTGGTGCGCGCGCACAGTGCGTCGATGGCGGCCGTGTCCATGCCGGGCGGCAGGTCGTTGCCCTCGCAAAAGCGCGGGTAGCTGCAGATGGTGGCGTTGTTGGAAAACGGCGTGACGGAGGCGATGCGTGCATCGCCGTAGGCAGCCTGGCGGATGCGGTCCAGCCAGTCATTGGCAACCACGGTGTCGCTGTTGAGCAGCAGCACGTCATGGGCGGTGTTCAGCGCCATGCCGCGGTTGACGGTGCCGACGAAGCCGAGGTTCTCCTCGTTCTCCAACAAAGTGATGCGGGGCTCCTGCGCAGCCTTCTCGCGCAGCCAGGTCGTGACTTCGGGCTCCGGGCTGGCATCGTTGATGACCACGAGTTGCCAGTGCGTGCGGCAGGGGCTGGCCAGAACGGATTCGATGCAGTTGCGCGTGTCGTCCAGGCCGCGGTACACGGGCACGATCACATCGACGGGCTGCTGCGGCATCGGCTGGGGCACGGGTGTGTGGAGGACGGGGGCAGGCACGGGCGTGCGGCCCAGCAGGCGGTCAATGCGCATCTTGGCGTGGACGAGAGGGCGCGTGGCCCGGAAGACGGTGGAGTTCTCGATATCGCGCAGGTGCTGCTCCAGGCGCGCGAAGTCCCGCTGCACGCGGGTGGCCTCTTGCTGCCAGATGGCGCGCTCCTTGCTCTGCGACTGGTGGCTGTCTTCCAGGAGGGCATTGCGGTGCTGCAGCCTATGGATCGCAGTGCTTCGCTCTTCCAGTTGCTGGACATCCTGCGCGTGCTGCTGCTCAAGCAGCATGCGCTGTGTGTGCCACTGATCCTGCAGATCATTGGCCCGGCTGCGCTCCTGCGCGATCTGCCGTTCAAGCGGCTGCACGGCGCCCGCCAGCGCCAGATAGTCGGCCGACATGGGCCATCCCATCTCGATCTCCAGCGAGGCGCCACGCAGTGCAGCCAGGGTTTCTGCGGGAATGGGCAGTTCGAACCAGGGGTCATCTCCGGTCAGAAGCAGCATCAGCGAGAAGGCGCCTGCCGGATGAAGTCCATTCCACACGAGCTGATGATGAGGGCGTTGCCCCAGCAGGGCGGCGTCCGAATCCTCGGGCAGCCATTGCCAGACGACGGCGCCTTGCGCATCGAGCAAGGCCAGCCGGTGCAGGTGTATGAAGCCCGGCCGGTCGGCCAGGTCCAGACGCAGATGGCTCAGTGAAGTGTTGTGGTCGGGCAGCGCAAAGCGCAGTGTCTGGCGTGCCTGGCCAATGATGCCCGTGGTGGAGAGCTTGCTTTCTTCGTCATAGCGGCCAGCGCGTGCCATGTAGAGCTGTGCCGTGAATAGGGCATGTGCCTGTGGATAGTTCACCGGCGGCTCGATGGCCTGTGCCTGGGCCACCGGGGCGGCACTGGCGATGAACTGATAGGCCAGTGCATCGGGTGTGGCCAGCAGGTGGCGCGCAACGGCAGGGGGCAGGCTGTCGTAGGCGACGCGGAATTCGGATTCGGGGAGCGCCCGTTCGATGGTGTCGATGTCGTCCACCTGCCAGCCTTGCTCGGCCAGAAAGCGCGACAGCGAGCGCCGCGTAAAAAAACGCAGGTGGGTGCGGTCCAGCAGGCCTTCTTCGCGGTAGCGGAATTCGCCATGCAGCAGTTCTGCCACCAGGCCGCTGTAGCCTGCATTGGGCACGGAGATCAGCAGACGGCCTTCGGGCGTCAGCCGCTTGCGGCATGCAGCCAGGATGCGCTCGGGCTGGCGAAGGTGCTCCAGCACGTCGGCGCAGACGATGTAGTCATAGCGTGCTTCGCCGAAGAGCTGGTCCAGGTCGCAGTCTTCCAGGTCGGCCACATGGACATGGCGGTAGAAGGGCGCTGCATGGCGTGCCTCTTCCTGGCTCAGGGTGACGCCGTCGCAGACGCATTGCTTGTGCTCGGCGAGAAAGGCGCCCAGCGCGCCGCTGCCGCAACCCAGATCCAGTATGTGCGCCTGGGCCCGGACATGGCCGGCCAGCACGGACAGCGACGTGCGCTCGTTCAGATCGACGGTGCGCAGGTAGACGTGGGGATCGGGAATGGGTGTGGTCATAGGAAAAGGGGTGCCGGGCAATCTCTCCGCTGGGAGCAGGTGCCGCGGCCATATTCATTCACGCCAGACGGCCTTGGCCAGTCCGCAGCGGGCAGCAAGCTGCGCCCACGTCAGGGCGCAAAAAATCCCGGAAGTCCGGGCGGCAGATTGTCGCGCATCATAATGCCGGCCACTGCAGTGACTGCATGGCATGGCCGGGTAATGACATATTGCGCGGCTGTTGCATTTTTTTGCATTACGGCATGGCCGCTGACGCTTGACGAAGGCCGTCGGCGGAATACTCTGTGCCGCCGTTTCTGCGGCGCGTGATTCCCGTGCGGGAATTTGAAGATCTGAAGGGCGGCATTGATGGGTTCATCGTTGGTCGTGTCGGTGGTGAGCCACGGACATGGCGCTCATATCCAGAGGCTGCTTGAGTGCCTGGCTTCGGCGCGCGTTGCGCCGGTGTCCCGTGTGGTGTTGACGCTCAACATTCCCGAGGCGGAGCCCCAGGCGCCCGTGGCCGGCTGGCCCTTTGCTCTGGAGATCCGGCGCAATGCGCAGCCTCTGGGGTTCGGCTGCAACCACAACCGGGCGCTGGCGAGCGCACGGGAGCCGTTTGTCTGCGTGATCAATCCCGATGTGTTCTGGAGCGAGCAGGAGGAGCCGTTGCAAGACCTTCTGGCGCTGGTGGCCCGTCCGGGACTGGCCCTGGCCTATCCCCCGCAGATCGGTGAAGACGGCGCGCTGCAGGATTTCGAACGGGAGTTGCCATCGCTGTGGAATTTGCTGCGGCGCAAGCTGCGCGGGCGCGTGGAGCGGCGTGTGGAATGGGTGAATGCGGCCTGCCTGGTGCTGGGCCGGGACAGTTGGCTGCGGCTGCGTGGGTTTGACGAAGGTTTCTATATGTATTGTGAGGATGTGGATCTGTGCCTTCGCCTGCGGGTGCTGGGCGGAGAACTCAGGCGCGGCGGTTTGCCTGTGGTCCATGCGGGCCAGAGGGCGAGCCGGCGCAGCTTGCGCCATGGCGCATGGCACGTGGCCAGTCTGCTGCGGCTGTGGAGCCGGCCGGCTTACCGCAAGGCCAGGGCCCTGCCGCAGGCAGCGCTCTCGCTGCGCAGCCTGCGTGGAGAACCATCGTGATCTGGATGTCGGTACTGGCCTTCATGGTCTCCTTCATCGGCTGTGCGCTGCTGCTGCGCTGGGCCCGGCGGTCCGCAACGTCCTCCTACGGATACGACAAGCCTCAGCGTTTCCACATGGGCGAGGTGCCCCGGCTGGGGGGCGTGCCCATGTACCTCGGGCTGGCTGTTTCCTGGGGAGTCGGCACCTGGCTGAGCATGCGCGGAGATCCTTCGTCGCTGCGCATGCAGCTGTGGGTCGTCGTATGCCTGGCCGCCATGCTGCCGGCCGTGGTCGGGGGGATCATCGAGGATGTATCGCAGCGCCTGAGCGTGCGCTACCGGCTGGTGCTGACCCTGCTGAGCGCCGTGCTGGCGGTTTTGCTGTGCGGCCTCTCCGTGCCTCGGCTCGGCTGGCCCTGGCTGGAACAGGCACTGGGTCCGGCCATGCCCTGGCTGGGCATGGGCCTGGCCGTGCTGGCCCTGACGGGCCTGCCCCACGCCTTCAACATCATCGACGGCTACAACGGGCTGGCGGGCATGGTGGCCACCATCATCTGCCTGGCGCTGGCCCATGTGGCCTTGCAGGTGGGCGACCGCACGCTGGCCGCCATGCTGGTGACGCTGGCCGCCGCCACCTGCGGCTTCCTGGTCTGGAACTACCCGCGCGGCATGATGTTTGCCGGCGATGGCGGAGCCTATGTCTGGGGCCTGGCGATTGCCCTGGCCAGCATCGCCCTGGTGCAGCGCAATTCCGCAGTCTCTCCATGGTTTCCCATGCTGCTGCTGATCTATCCGGTCTGGGAGACGGTGTTCTCCATCTACCGCAAGCTGATGCGCGGCATGTCGCCGGGCATGGCGGATGCGCTGCATTTCCACCAGCTTATCTATCGGCGCATGGTGCGCGGTGTGTTCGACGATGATCTGGCCCGGCGCATGCTTCGCCGCAATAACCGGACCTCCCCCTATCTGTGGGCCTTCACGCTGCTGACCGTGGTGCCGGCATTGCTGTTCTGGAGCAATACGCCCGTTCTGGTGGGTTTTTGCCTGCTGTTCGTGGTCAGCTACGTGGTGGCCTATCTGGCCATCGTGCGCTTCAAGCTGCCGGGCTGGATGCAGAACAATGGATGATGACCGGGCGCCATGGGCGTTCCGTCATCCGGGCATGCAACACTGCGGCGCAGTTGCGGCACAATGCCCGCCTTGTTGTTGACTACTTCCACGCCCCCGGGCTAGCACCATGAACGATATCCTCTCGATTGCCCCCCGCGACAAGGCCGAAATCCTCGCCCAGGCCCTGCCCTACATCCGCAAGTTCCATGGCAAGACCATGGTCATCAAGTATGGCGGCAACGCCATGACCGATCCGGCCCTGCAGGCCGACTTCGCGGAAGACGTGGTGCTGCTGAAGTTGGTGGGCATGAATCCGGTGGTGGTGCATGGCGGCGGGCCGCAGATCGAGACGGCCCTGAACCGCCTGGGCAAGAAGGGCGAGTTCATCCAGGGCATGCGCGTGACCGATGCGGAGACCATGGAAGTCGTGGAATGGGTGCTGGCCGGCGAGGTGCAGCAGGACATCGTGGGCCTGATCCACCAGGCCGGTGGCAAGGCCGTGGGCCTGACAGGGCGCGATGGCGGCCTGATCCGCGCACGCAAGCTCAAGATGGTCGACAACAAGGATCCGAACATCGAGTACGACGTGGGCCAGGTGGGCGACATCGTCTCCATCGACCCCAGCGTGGTGCGTGCGCTGCAGGATGACGCCTTCATCCCCGTGATCAGCCCCATCGGCTTTGGCGAGGAAAACGAGAGCTACAACATCAACGCCGACGTGGTCGCCAGCAAGCTGGCCACCGTGCTGCAGGCCGAAAAGCTGGTGCTGCTGACCAACACCCCCGGCGTGCTGGACAAGGCCGGCAGCCTGCTGACCGACCTCACGGCGCGCGAGATCGACGCCCTGTTCGCAGACGGCACCATCTCGGGCGGCATGCTGCCCAAGATCAGCGGCGCCCTGGATGCCGCCAAGGCCGGCGTCAACGCCGTGCACATCATCGATGGCCGCGTGCCGCATGCCATGCTGCTGGAAATCCTGACCGACCAGGCCTACGGCACCATGATCCGCAGCCATTGAGGCCCGATGGCGCGGACTTTGCGGTTCGCGTTACCATCGCGCATGGCCCGGGCGTGGTCTGACGGCCTGGGCCGGTCTGCTGCAAGCCGCCTTTGGGCGGCTTTTGTTTTTTAGGTTTGATATGCGTTTGCTTCTTGTGGAAGACGATGTGATGGTGGCCAGCGGCATCAAGCTGGGGCTGTCCGATGCGGGGTATGCCGTGGACTGGGTCGGCAGTGCCGAGCGCGCCCTGGAGGTGCTGGCCCAGGAAGCCTTCGACCTGGCCGTGATCGACATCGGCCTGCCCGGTATCGACGGGCTGGAGCTCACACGCCGCCTGCGCAGCAGCGCGGTGGAGAGCTCGGCCATGCCCGTGCTGATTCTGACGGCGCGCGATGCGCTGCAGGACCGCGTGCAGGGCCTGGACCAGGGCGCAGACGACTACATGGTCAAGCCCTTCGAGCTTCCTGAACTGCTGGCCCGGCTGCGCGCGTTGCTGCGCCGATCACAGGCAGCCACATCGGCCGTCCTCAGCTTCGGTCCCATCGAGCTGGACACGGCAGGCCGCCGCGCCGGCGCGCGCCAGCCTGCGCAAGACGATGAGAGCGAGGGAAAGCTGCTGCCCATCGACCTGGGTCCGCGCGAATGGACCGTGCTGGAATACCTGCTGATCCACGCGCCCAAGCCCGCCAGCAAGGACAAGCTGCTGCAGGCGCTCACGGGCTGGGACCGAGAGATCACGCCCAATGCGGTCGAGGTCTATGTCTCTCGCCTGCGCAGCAAGCTGGAGCCGCACGGCGTGGCCCTGCGCTCCATCCGGGGCTTCGGCTATCGGCTGGAACTCTCGCATACCGTTGCCTGATGCGGACATGGCGCATGGCCCCAGGCGCTGACCGCCCATGACAGCCAATCTGCGACTTCGCCTGCTGGTGCTGCTGGTGGTGCCGCTGACGCTGCTGGCGCTGATGGGCGGCTGGTTCGGCTACCGCTCGGCAGACGAGGCCTCCACCCAGCATGACCAGCGCCTTTTGCGCCTGCTGCCCGCGCTGGCCGACTCCGTGCTGGCACCGTCGATTGCCGAGGGAACGCCGCCGCTGGTCGCGCTGACGCCCGCCATCGAGGAAGTCTTGCGCCAGCGCGGCAACGACGTCGGATATGCCGTGGGCGACCTGCAGGGCCATGTCGTTGCCGGCGACACCTGGATCCGCTTCGATGTGCCTTCCACGCCGCTGGCCGAGTTCCACAGCCAGGAGCATGACGGCCTGACCTACCGCGTGGCCGTCATGCGCGCCGAAACCTATGGCGCCGGTGAAATGGTGCTCGTGCTGGCCGACGGTGGCGACGTACGCCAGCAATGGGTGCGCCAGTTGCTGCTGCATGTGCTGCTGCCCAGCGTGTTGCTGATCGCGGGCGCTGGCATTGCCATCTACTGGTCGGTCAGCCGGGCCTTCCGGCCGCTGTTGGCCCTGACCCAGGCTGTGGAGCGGCGCTCGCCGCGCGACCTCAGTCCCATCTCTGAGCACAGCTCTCCGGCCGAGGTCCGCCCGCTGGTGCGCTCGCTCAACCGATTGTTTGCACTGGTCAACGCCCAGGCCGAAGGCCAGCGGCGCTTTGTGGCCGATGCCGCCCATCAATTGCGCACGCCGCTGGCGGCCTTGCAGGCCCAGGTCGAGGCCTGGGCGCTGAGCGCGCAGGCTGCCCAGGCCGAGGCGAGGCGCAAGGGCACCGAGGCCCAGGTGGTGCTCAGCGTGACGCAGATCGAGCAATTGCGCGACGCCACGCGGCGCACCTCGCAGCTGGCACGCCAGCTGCTGGCGCTGTCACGTGCCGACGCCCGCAATGCCGAAGTCCAGCCGCTGCAGCAGGTGGACCTCAAGGACCTGTGCGAAAGCATGCTGGAAATGTTCTTCGACCAGGCCAGCGCCAAGGGGCTGGACTTCGGCCTTGACGTTGCTCCGGCCAGTGTCTGGGGCCACAGCTGGCTGCTGCGCGAACTGGTGTCCAATCTCGTGGACAACGCCATCAAGTACACGCCGCCCGGCGGCAGCGTCACGCTGCGCTGCGGCATGTACCATGGCGCGGGGCAGTCCGCGGATGAGCCGCCAGGGTGGGCCTTCCTGGAGATCGAGGACGATGGCCCCGGCGTGCCCGAGGCCGAGCGCTCGCAGATCACGCAGCGCTTTTACCGCGCCCAGGGTGCGTCCGGCGATGGAACGGGGCTGGGATTGGCGATTGCCGATGAAATCGCCCTGTTGCACCAGGGCACTCTGGCCTTTGGCGCCGGCGCGCAGGGCAAGGGCCTGCTGGTACGCTTGGAGCTTCCATTGCAAATGCCGGCCGTGCTCTCGGAAACAGTAGCAGCGCAGCCAACAGGGACGCGATCCTGACGGTTGCGCTCATGGGGACAGCTTTGTGCGGAGTTGCCGCCGAGGGCTGTGAGAGAATTACTTACAAATAGTTGATCTGCTTATGTCCGAGTCTGAAGTCCTGTCGCCTTTATCCGCTCCTGGCGCTGATGTCGTTTCCGACGAAGCCGCCTCCGCTTCCGCCCCCACGCCTGCGCGCAAACGCCCCAAACCCGGGGAGCGGCGCGAGCAGATCCTGCAGGCGCTTGCGGCCATGCTGGAAAAGCCCGGCGCAGAACGCATCACCACGGCAGCGCTGGCCGCTCACCTGGGCGTCAGCGAGGCGGCCCTGTACCGCCACTTCGCCAGCAAGGCCCAGATGTTCGAAGGACTGATCGAGTTCATCGAGCAATCCGTCTTCACGCTGGTGCAGCAGATCGTCGGGCGGGATGTGCCGGAGGAAGAGCGTCCCGCAGTGGATGGCATGCGCCAGGCCAGCCGCGTGATCTCGCTGGTGCTGCAGTTCGGCGAGCGCAACCCCGGCATGGTGCGCGTCATGGTGGGCGATGCCATCGTCTTCGAGCACGAGCGTCTGCAGGCCCGCATGAACCAGTTCTTCGACCGCATCGAATCCACGCTGCGCCAGTGCCTGCGCCCCGCCGCCGGTGCGCTGGGCTCCTCCGCCCCGACGGTCGATGCCCAGGTCGCCGCCAGCGTGCTGACGTCGTTCGCGCTGGGCCGCCTGCAGCGCTACGCACGCTCGGGTTTCCGCCGCCTGCCGACCGAGCATCTGGAAGCCAGCCTGGCCTTGATGGTCTGAACACGGCCCAGCGGACCCCAGGGTCCGCTCTGCAGCAAAGCCACCCGCTTGCGCCGGTGGCTTTTTTGCGACCAGGGCCTTGCTTCTTCGCGGTGGCAGTGCTCAGCCGGCAAGATTGCGCCGTCGCCTGGCCGGTGCTGTCACGCCCAGCGCCGCAACGATGCGCCCCACCTGGCCTTCCGTAATACCATGCTCGGCAGCCAGTTGCCGGGCCGTCTTGTCCGTGGCGTAGTCTGCGGCGATACGCTGGTTGCGTAATGCCTGCAGTGCGCGCGCTGCCCTGGGCAGCTGGAAGTGGGGCAGGCCTCCATACTCACGGGCGAGCTGGAGCAAGGCTTTCACGCCTATGGTGGCCGCATAGGGATGCTCGGGTGTGACCTTGTCCGGCGTGGGAACGTAGATGCGCAGCCCACCCCAGCGCTGCACCAAGGCCATCGTGGGCTGCAGTCCGATCAGGCGCTCGAAGTCCTGCAGCAGGGGCGGGAGCAGATCACTGCAAGTGCCATGGCGCGGGTCAATGGCAGCTGCTGCGGGCGTGGGTATGCCGATGGTGGGGGGCAGGGCAGCAGGCCGAAAGCCCTGGGAGACAGGTGCCGGATGGTGTTCGGAATGCATTTTGGCTGTACGCTCTTGGTTCAAAAGGAAACGGTTCAATTTGAACCATATTCTTGGTCCATAACGAACCACTGTCAAGATTCGCCATGCCTGCAAAACCTGTGACTGATGCGCTTACATCCAACGTTGATGAGGTACTGGCGCGCATGGCTGAAGCCTTGGGACCCGACTGGATGGCCGGCATGGAGGTTCAGCCTGAAACGGTGCGGACATGGCGCAAGCGCGGGGAAGTGCCAGCACGGCAACTGCTGCGGGCCTCGCAGCGAGCGGGCCGGCCGCTGGAGTATTTCAACGGCACGGGCGCGGCGAAGCCTGTCGCTCGGCATGGTGGGGCGGCCGAAGACGAGTTCACACAGATCGAGATGCTCGATGCGCACGTCAGCGCAGGGCATGGGGCCGTCAATGGCCCCGACGAGGTGATAGGCCGCTTCGCCTTCCGTTCGTCCTGGCTGCAGTCCAAGGGACTGGGCAGGCACAACGCCAAGATCGTGCGTGCCCGTGGAAGATCCATGGCGGACCGCATCAACGACGGCGACATCCTGCTGGTCAACACCTCGGTCGATACGCTGACCCAGGATGGTGTCTATGTGATCGAGCTGGAGGGTGAGAACTACGTCAAGCTGCTGGAGCGCGACTTCAGCACGGGCGGTGTGCGCATCGTCAGCTACAACCCCGCCTATCCGCCCCAGGTTCTGGAAGGCGAAGCGGCCAACCGGCTGCGCATCTGCGGCCGGGTCCTCTGGCACGGCGGAGAACTCTAGCCCCCGGGCCGCGCCGCCCGGCATCGCTCCAGAGACTTTGCCGCAGGCCTGAGGCCAGCCTGCGCGCTTCCGTCTTCTCCCAGCCTTTCTCGTCCTCCTCTTTCGTGCATCCGTGCCTGCAGGAGCGGCAGGACGTTTGCGCTTGCCTGGCCGTTGGGATGTGCCGGGCCAAGGCACATGTGCCTGGCATCCAGGTCCGCTGCGCCTGAGAAGGCGCGCGCCTGTGGACGCTGAAACCGGGCCTGCATATGCAGGCCTTATTCATTTTTGCCTGCCTCGGCACAGTCACTCCATCGCAACGACGCATCTTTTTCTGCGTCCCCCAACGGAGTGACCCATGTACGCCATCGCACAACTGTTCCTGCTCTTTGCCGCTCATCTGCGGCCCATCGTGGCCGAGGCTGCGGCCAGTGTGGTGGCGGCCTTTCCGGTGCTGCGCTCATGAATGCACTGGCCCAGCATCGCAACGCCATCGTGGCCATCCTGGCCTCGGTGCCGCAGATCGGCGTTGTGCAGGACCGCGAACGCTATGCCGCCAGCGATGCCGAGCTGGCCGCCCTGTTCACGTATACGCCGCCTGCAGCAGGCACGGCCCATGTCCGCGGCTGGTGGCTGCGCAGAAGCAGCACGGTCGAGCACGGCAGCAGCACGGCCCGCACGGTAAGCGTGCACCAATGGACGCTGCATGGTTACCTGGCCATCGCCGACGCCCAGGCCAGCGAGTTGCTGCTGGACGACCTGGTCGAGCAGTTCCGCGCCCTGGTGCGAGCCGATCCGACCCTGGGTGGCGTGTGCCAGCCCGGTCCTCTGGCAGGCAGCGACGACAGCACCGATGGCGTGCAGGTCATGCGTGCCGAGCCGGTGGATTTCGCGGGAGTGCGTTGCCACTCCGTTGTCCTGCAACTCAGAACCTGGAGCTACCTGTGACCTGCACACCACCGAACCGGGCCTAGACCGGACACCTCGCAACTTTCCCGCAACCCCTGTGGTCCGCGGCGCTGGAGAACGGCGCCCAAGGCCGCGAAACCTCTCCTCATCTCTTCAAAGGATTTTCCAAATGGCAGCAAAGATCATGCGCAAGATGGCCCTCCTGGCCCTGGTTGAAACCGTTGTCGGCACGGCCGTCGTACCGCTGGCGGCCAATGCCATGCTGGTCAGCGACGTGACCCTCACCCCCATCGAGGGCGACGTGGTCGAGCGCAACAACATCCGTCCCTTCTTCGGCTCCAGCGGCAGCACCCTGGTCACCGAATACCAGAAGGTGGCGTTCTCCGTGGAATTCGCGGGTGTGGCCGCAGCGGGCGAGCGTCCCGGCGTGACCGACCTGTTGCGTGCGTGTGCCGCCAGCGCCAGCACCGAGACTGGCGTGAAGACAGTCTTCTCTCCCGTGACCGACGGCATCCAGAGCGTGACCATCTACGGCAACGTGGACGGCACCCTCTACAAGATGCATGGCGCACGCGGCGAGGTGGAGTTCAGCACCGATGCCAAGGCCATTCCCAAGTGGAAGTTCGAGTTCACGGGCTCCTTCGTCCCCGCCGTGGATGAGGCCCTGCCGGCAGTGGACTACAGCGACTTCGTCGCTCCCCTGGGCGTCAACAAGACCAACACCCAACTGACCCTCGACGGCCTGGCGGTGGCCTGCAGCGCCTTCAGCTTCAAGTGCGGCAACCAGGTGGTCAAGCGCGACCTGATGAACGTGGACACCGTGGAAATCACGGACCGAAAGTCCACGGGCAGCGTCACCTTCGAGAACACCAGCGTGGCCACCAAGGACTGGATCGGCCTGGCGCGCGCCAGCGCCATCGTGCCCGTCACGCTCAAGCATGGCCCCGGCGCAACCAACACCGTCAGTTTCAAGAGCGCGCGCGCCCAGATCGGCAAGCCGACCTACAGCGACAGCGATGGCGTGCAGATGATCACGATCCCCCTGTCGTTCATTCCCTCCGACGCGGGCAACGACGAGTGGTCCATCGAGATCTGACGCCGTACCTCCCTGCCTGACAACTACACATCCAAGGATCACCATGGCCGTCAAGATTTCCGGGCTCAAGCCCACCATCTCCGTTCCCGCAACGCTGTACCTGCCCGTCGATGAGGGCAGGTTCGGAGCCCATCACTTTGCCGTTGTGTTCAAGCGCCTGGGCAAGGCGCGGCGCGACGAGATCAATGAACTCATCGTCGTCGGCAAGCCCGCCACGCAGCCCGATGGCTCGCAGGAGGTACGGCGCATGACCATCCCTGAACTGCTCGACGAAGTGGTTGTGGGCTGGGAGGGGATGCTGGGCGACGAAGGAACACCCGTGCCCTACAGCCGCGACGAACGCTTGGCGGCCGAGGAGGCCTACCCGGGACTGGAGCAGGCCATGGCCGTAGCCTGGTTCGACGGACTCAACGTGCACCAGCGGGATGCCGCCACAAAAAACTCCGTGGCGCTGTCCGGCATCACCTCGGCCTCGACGGCGCAGACCGCTATCTCGTAGACGACGAGCTGCGTGCCCAGTGCGCGCAGATGGGGATCGACCCCGACCGGATGGTGCCCGGCGATCTGCAACGGCAGCACCCCGAGGACTACGAACTGTGGCCGGAGCATGCGATGGCCTGGAGCGTGTACCTCGGCTGCTCCACCCAGTGGCGCAGGACGGCCACGCCCTGGGGCCAGTGGCACTGGGACGGGCTGGATTACGCCGGGGTCGAGATCGTGATGCGCCGCTACGCGGTGCCCGCCGCGCAGCGCGGCGAGGTCTTCGCGCAATTGCAGGTACTGGAGGCGCAGGCGCTGCGCCAGCTCAACCGGGGCTGAGGCATAGGGGCCTCGGCTCCGGCCTTTCAAGACAAACACAAGCGGTCAAGCATACCGAACAGAGATCAGCATGAGTACAGCGGTCAAAAGCATAGGCATCGCCGAGACGCCCAGCCTGAGCGAGCTGCGTGCGCAGAATGCCCAGTTCTCCCAGGAGCTCGACAAACTCCACGGCAAGCTGCAGCAGGCGTATGCCGGCATGTCACAGTTCGCAGGTGCCTCAACGGACACGGCGCTTGTGTCGGCGCGTGCCAGCGTCGATATCGAGAGCCTGTCTACTTCCATGGGCAAGATTGCAGGCCGCGCCAATGCCATGCTGGAAGTGGCGGGTTCGGCGGCCAAGGTGGGAGAGGCGCTCTACACGGCCAGTGCCCAGACAGAGAATCTGCGTACACGGCTGGACCTTGCCACCGGCGGCAAGGGCGCGCAGGAACTGGCCTATGTCACGGCCCTGGCCGATCGGCTGGGCCTGCAGCTCAATGCCACCGGCCAGGCCTACGCCGACTTCGCCACCAAGGCGCGAGGTACGGCGCTGGAGGGCGCGCAGGTGCAGGCCATCTTCACGGGGATTGCCTCGGCCAACGCGGCCATGGGCCTTTCCGTGGAGCAGGGCAATGCCTCGTTGGCAGCCGTACTCGACCTGATGGGCAAGGGGACGATAGGCGCGTCGGACTTCAGCGAGAAACTGGGACATATCCCGGAGGCGGCGCTGGTCGGCGCTCAGGCCCTGGGTGTGACACAGGAGCGGTTCTCCCAGATGCTGCAGACCGGCGAGGTCGTGACGCAGGACTTTCTGCCCCGTTTCTCGCAGGCGCTGCAAAGCTCCCTGGGAGAGGGGACGGACAAGGCGGCGGACAGGCTGGATGCCGGCACCCAACGCATGGCCAACGCCTGGGACAAGCTCAAGTCCGCCGTGGGAGATTCCGGCATCAGCCAGATGATCTCCTTTGGCATGAATGCAGCGGCCAACGACATGAACGCCTTTTCGGAGTCCATGTCGCGGGCGCGTGACAACGGGTCGGGCTTCCTGGGCCAGATCAGCAGCGGCCTGGGCAACATCGCCGGGCGCGCGGTGGGCTTGCAATACATCAGCACGGCCTTCCAGTCGAATGCGGAAAAGGCAGCCTATCTGGCCAAGGAGCTTCCGCGCGCCAGGGCTGAACTGGAGATGCTGCAGGCCAAGGGGGCAGCGACATCGCGCAACGTATGGGTGCGCACGGCCCATGACGATGCCCAGCGCCTGGTCGAAAAATTGCAGCAGGTGCAGCGCGAATTGATGGCGGCACAGGGTCAGCGCAATGCAGGCGGCGGCCGCGGGTTCATCAATCCGCCGCTGGTGGGACAGCCACAGCCGCAGGAGCAAAGCAAGAAAACCGACGCGCCTGCGCAGAAGAAAGAGCCGCCTGCGGTACCCCGCACCGTCAGCTACGCGCCACCGGCCGTGCCAGCCAGAACGCAGCAGGACGATGAGGAGCTCAAGCGCGATCAGGAACTGCAGAAAAGGCAGCAGGAGGTGGCGCAACTCGTCAAGGAGCACCAGACCAAGGCCGGACTGGCCGAAAAGAACCTGGAACTCGCCCGGCAGGAAACGCGCGCGATTGGCCTGACCGGTGAGGCGTTGGGACAACTGCGCCAGGAGCAGGTCGAGAAGACCATCGCGGAGATGGAAGACAACGCGGCCGGGCAAGAGAGTGTCCGCTGCTCCAGGGAGGTCGCCGAGGCCGTTGGCAAAGAGGCCGAGGCCACGCGCGAACTCGCCCGGGTCAAGGGCTACAACGAGTCTGCCAGCAAGGTGGACGAGTACACCAAAAGCGTGAAGGCGGCCAGTGAGGCGGTGCAGTTCGAGCAGTCTCTGGCAGCCATGTCGGAACGCGACCGCAAGATCGCGCTGGAGCAGTACCAGGTCGCGATCGAGCTCAAGAAAAAGCTCGAAGACATCTCGGCCAAGAATCCGGATGATGCGGCTGGCGCCCAGAAACTCAAGGACGACGCCACGGCCGCAGCCAACCAAGCCAAGGCCAATGTTGCCGAACGTGTCCGCATGCAGGAGACCCAGAAATCGGTCGACCAGATGGACGAGATGTTCCGCAAGGGCTTCACGGACATGCTGGCCAACGGCACCGAAGGCTGGCGTACCTTCACCAAGAGCCTGAGTGCGACGTTCAAGGCCTCTGTGGCCGATGAGATGTACAAGGCGTTTGCGCGGCCGTTTCTCGTGCCTGTCTTCGCTCAGCTCAGGGGGTTCGTCGGCAACTTCCTCGGTCAAGGCGGTGCTCCGGGAACAGCGGGCGCTGGTGATGCGCAGGGCACGGGCCTGGGCGGTGGATTGACGGACTGGTCCACCTGGGGCACCTCGGCGCAGAAGTACCTGAATGAATCCGCACTCAAGCTCATGTCCAATGGCTGGAACATGGCCGGTGAAGCACTGCAGGACCTGGGCAAGACCGTGGGCCGGTTCGACACCTGGCTGAAAGACATTCCCGGTTTCCAGGGAGGGATTGGCTCTGCTGCCGGTTACCTGGGAAGCCTGTACAGCCTGTCCCAAGGACAGTACGGAGCCGCTGTGGGTCAGGCGGTGGGAACCTGGATTCTTCCGGGCATCGGCTCGATGATCGGCAGCTTCCTCGGTGGAGCGCTCGACAAGGCCTTCGGCTCCCGCGGCGCCAACCATGGCGGCGCGGCCTACAGCACGGCCGGCATTGGCAATGACAAGGCGGCCGAGCAGCTGTTTGGCCGCGCGGCAGGCGACTGGTACGACGATCTGACACGCCGCCACAGCGATGGCATCGAAAAGCAGCTCAAGACCAGTCTGGACGGACTGGCCCTGGTCTACGGATCCCTGGGCAAGTACGCCACGGGCGGAGTGCGCGACATCGACTTGGTGGGCGGCTTTGCCGCCAACGGAAAGTACACCGACGAGGACGCCTACGGCTACGCCAAGATCATCGACAAGACGACCGGCATGATCCTGGCCGGCTTCGAGAACCGCTCGCTGGGCAACAACCCGGAAGAGGCCTACAAGGCCTTCCTGGGCCAGACCGGTTCCCTGCTGGTGTCCGAACTCAAGAAGGCGGACCTGCCCAGCTGGATGCGCACCACGCTGGACTCGCTGGGCGAAGCACCCAATGTCGAGGCTCTGCAGGCAGCCTTCCAGACCATTGACCTGATCGGCCGCTCCTTCGAGGAACTGGGCAAGAAGATCACGGGCTTTGCCGACCTGACCGACCTGGCCTTCGAGTCCCTGATCAAGGCCTCGGGCGGCATCGAGGCGCTGAATGCCAACGCGGGCAGCTTCTACCAGAACTTCTACAGCGAGGATGAGCGCAAGACCATCGCCAAGCGCGAGATGGGCAGCAAGCTCAAGGACCTGGGCGTGGACATCGACCTGGACGCCGATGACGCCCAGGCCCGGTTCCGCACGCTGGTGGAGGACAAGCTCAAGGCAGCCAACTCCGAGGAGGCGAATGCCAAGGTATTGAAGGACGCCATCTCGAAGGTCCAGGGCACGCAAGGCCTCAAGGACATGGCCAAGACTGGCGCCTTCAAGGACTGGGCCAGCACCACCCTGGAAGAAGGTTCTGGCGATATCGGAAAACTCGCGGCCGATCTCGAGAACCTGGCGAACACCAGCACGTCGCTGGCCGACTTCACTGCCGGTATGGACAAGCTGATCGGCAATATCGGCGGCACCGGCAAATCTTCGGCCGAGACTGCTGCCGAGCTGCTCAAGCTCAACGACACGTTCAAGGCCGTTACCAAGACATCCGAGGATGCTGCGGCGGCTTCGGCCAAACAGGCGGAGGAAGCCAAGCGCAAGCAGGAGGAGCAGGCGCAGGAGGCGAGGAAGAAGAACGAGGCCGATACGGATGCGGCGTGGAGCCTGCTGCAGCGTTCTGTCGATGCGGAGCGCACCCTGGCGCAGGCGCGTCTGGATGCCGCCCGCGAGCAGGTCGAGCTTGCACGTGGTGTGGTGGACCTGGCGCGCGGTGCCGCACGTGATCTCTGGGGTGAGGTCGATACGGTTGCCGCAATGGATGCATCGTTGGCCGGACGGTTCATCCAGGATGCAGTCTCGGCTGTCCGCAATACCGGCTACCTGCCAGAGCAAAAAGCACTCGACGAAGCCATCACTGCGGCGCGCGATGGCCTTTCGCGCACGGCCTACGCCAGTCGTATCGATGAGGAGCGGGCAAGGCGAGCGCTGGCCGCAGATCTGGAACAACTCGGTGAGAAGGGGCAGGAGCAGTTGTCAGTGGCCGAACAGCAATTGGCGGCCGAAGAGACTTCCTTGGCGCGGTTGGATGAACTGATCCTTTCCGCCAAGCAGCAACTGGACGCTGCTCGTGGCATAGACATCAGCGTGCGCAGCGTCGATGAAGCGGTGCGTGATTTCCAGGCAAAGCTGCTGGCGGAGAAGAGCGGCGGAAAGTCCGGCCCTGGGGGTGGCGATGTGGCCGTACTGGGGCCTGGGGGGGCGCCTTCGCCTGGAGCGGGCCAGGATGCGCGTTACCGCCGTGCACGCACGGATGGTTCGGGTGGCACCTGGTACGAGCCAGTCACCGACAAGGATCGTGTAGCGCATCTGGACAAGTACAACGATGGCTATCACGCCTTCGACGGAACCGGGGACGCCAGCGGACTGAACCAATGGATCAAGGACAACAAGCTGACCGCCGCAGATCTGGCGGAGCTTTCCGGTCTTTATGAATCCGATTGGCGCAGGTGGTTCGAAGGCGCTGGCATTCCGGCCTTCGCGAAGGGTGGCCTGCACGGTGGTGGCTTGCGCATGGTGGGTGAAAGTGGTTGGGAGATCGAAGCCACCGGACCCGCGCGCCTTTGGAACCAGAGCCAACTGGGACAGGCGCTGATCGGTGGCGCGGATGCTGCTGGCACTCCCTTGCTTTTGGCTATCGAGCGCCTGATTCGCGCTATCGAACAGCAGGATCCTGCTTTGCAGGACATCAAACAGCATGTGCGCGATACGGCTGAGGTGCTGTTGCGTGTAACGCGTGGCGGCGTGGCCATGCAATCGGCTGGCGGCAGCGCCGTATTGGAGCTCTGATGCCAACGATCGATCAACTCGAGCAGGCGGCATCGTTGATGCCGGGCGACCTGACACTGCTGCGCCGGACGGGCCGCACGTATGCCATTGCTGCGGCGGCCATCGCCGGCCCGCAGGGACCGAAGGGTGATCCGGGCGCTGCGGGAGCAACAGGTCCGCGTGGGGCGACAGGTCCTCAAGGCGAGGCCGGCGTGCAAGGCCTGCAGGGGCAGCAAGGACTTCAGGGACCTGCCGGGCCCAAGGGGGATGTGGGTGCTCAGGGACTGCAGGGGCCGCAGGGAGCAACAGGACCCCAGGGTCTACCGGGCACGCCTGGTGCCAAGGGGGATGCCGGCGTTCCCGGACCCCAGGGCCCGGTGGCCATTCCAACCCTGGCGTGGGGTCGCGAACTGGCGAGAGCCGGCTATCTGCGCGAGGCCAATGGTGGCGTGCTTCAGCTCGGGGGGCGCTATGCCATCTGGACGGGTGGCGGCGCGATCACCATGCATCTGCCCAAGAAGAGCGAGGTTGCGCTCGGCGATTTCGTCGAGTTCACGAATCTTCACCTCACCTGGCCTGCGTCCGCGCAGTTCACCGTTGCCCGGCAGGAGTCGGGCACCTACATCCATGGCCACGACAGCCATCTCGTCTGCGACGTGGCCGTGGGTGGCTTTCGGCTGGTGTGCGTCTGGAAGGACGGCACCAACATCTGGTGGAACATCGTTTGAGGAAACCATGATAGTTGTCCCCCCCATGCCTATCACGGCGGCTGGCCTGATCGACTGCAGTGTTCCGGAAGTGGACGCCTCTGCAGGCGAGAAACTGTGGTCGCCAACAACCCACTATGAACGTGGCGCGCAGGTTCTGCGGCTGGAGACGCAGATGCGCTATGAGAACAGCATTGCGGGAGTCGATGCGACGCCTCCCGAACAGGACTCCAGGCGCTGGATGCCCCTGCGTCCCAGCAATCGCTGGGCCATGTTCCGCCATCTCACGAACGATGCCACCGAAGCCCCTGCGACGTTGAGCTTCACCCTGCGCCCAGGCAAGCGCTTCGACACCCTGTTCATGCGGGGGGTACAGGCCGACAAGGTGGTGATGCAGGTCAAGTCCGCGGGCGCCGTCGTCGCCCAACGCGAACGCAAGCTGAACGCGCGCGCCACGCGCACCTGGTCAGGCTATTTCTTTGGCGAATTTCCGCTGATTCCCACGGTTCTGATATCGGACCTGCCTCCATTCACCGGAGCGGAAATCGTGGTCACGCTGGTGCGTGCAGGTGGCCGCCCGGTACGTGTGGAGCATGCGGCACTAGGCATGAAGAGCTGGATTGGCGATGCGGAATGGGCGCCGCGCAATGACGCGCTGAATTTCTCGGTGGTCGATCGCGACAAGTACGGCGGCATCAAGTTGCAGCCTGTGCGTAGCGTTCCAACTCTTTCAATTAAGGTCCGCATCCCCAAGGACAACGTCGATACCGCACTGCGCCTGCGCAGGGAGCTGGATGCGGCCCCGGCACTGTGGGCTGCACTGGATGACGACACCACCGATGGATATGCCGAAGCCGCGTCGATCTTCGGCCCTTACCGGCGCTTTCCCATCGACCTCAACAACGCGAAAGACTCGTACAGCCAAATTGATTTGGAGTCCATGTAATGCCTATTGTCAAACCACCTCTGATTGCACAACTTCCCGTCGCTCCCTATGTCGGAGATCCCGATTTCGACGCGCATGCCGATGCCCTGCTGGGGCAGCTCGAATCGCATCGCCAGCAGATCAACGCCACGAACGATGCGACGTATACCAATGCCTTGCACGTGGAGGAACGCGCCGGATCTGCGGAGGGCGCCGCGCGCGGTGCCTCGCAGTCCGAGGCCGCCGCCGCGCAAAGCGCCATAGCTGCTGCGGCAGCCGCTGGTGCCGTGAAATGGACTGCGGGTACAGCCTATGCGGAGGGCGCCGTGGTCTGGAGTCCGGCCAATGGCCTCAACTACCGCCGCAAGCTTGCCGGCAGCGGCGGCAATGACCCCAGCTCCGATACCTTCAACTGGTGGGTGATGGGGGCGCCCATGTCGGCCCCCATCCAGCGCATCAGCTCCGATACGCTGGCGCAGACACGCATGCATTACGTGATCGAAGCGGCACTCACGCTCACTTTGCCGGCAGCGCCCGCACTGAGCGATGTGGTCCAGATCACGGATCTGTCCGATTCGATGGCCGTGGCCATCCATCCCAACGGCTCTCTCATTCGCGGAGCGAGCGGCGTGATGACTCTCGATGTTCTGCGGGCAGCCGGCTCGCTTGTGTATTCCGGCTCAGCGAAAGGATGGGTGTAAGAAATGCCGAATTTTTCTCAGCTTTTTGGGGGTGGTGGCGGGATTAAAAATGTTCAGCGTGGTGCTACATCTCCTGGTTCCACACAAGTTAATGTCACCATTTCTGCTGTTAATCCTGCAAAGGCATTTGTAAATATATTGACTTCACATTTCTTTCCTCAATATGAATCCAGGGTCAGTGTAAGGATATTAAACTCCACAACACTTGTGGTCGAGTCGTATGTTATTACCAATACAACAACCTTTGCGCCAGCTATCGCCTGGGAAGTCGTGGAATTCAATTGAAAGGGCATGCAAAGATGTTTTATTACATGCAGATTGATGCAGATAATATCGGTAAATCACTGTTGCAATCTTCAGAAATTGTTGATTTGCCATACATGATTGCCCGACCAACATACGACGAGCATGAACTTGGAAAATACTGGGACGGAAATGATTTTTCTGCATTGGCTGGTGCAATGGAGTGGCCTCGACTTGTTGTCACAGGCATTGCATCAGATGTGCGAAATGGATTTGTGGCATCGTCGGATCTTACAGATATCACTGTGCCCGTCGGCGCAACCGTGACGTTCCATACTGAGCTATATCGTCAAGATTCGTTGCTCAAGCGTGATGAATCTTTTAGATCGCTTATCCGCAGTCGTGATGGCCGCGAGCGGGTTTTGAGAATGACGCTGGCTCAAGGGGCTATGACGTTCTCCATTCGGTTTGAAGACAGCCGCATATGGGAGCTGACCGAAGCAATGATTAACGCCGACCTCCCATCCGAACGCCGCATGCGGTTCAAGGGTATCAAGATGTTTGTCGTGGAGGCTTGACCCGCCCCAAGCAATGAAACCAAGCCGGCACCTGCCGGCTTTTTTGCGCCAGCCCACAAGCTAGGTGTTTTCCCCCGCATGTCTTCGCCGCGACAAGCTTTCCATGCAAAATAGCACGAACGTTCGTTTTAACAAGAATTTCGCATGTCCAGCGTTTCCGCCCCACGCCGCACCGCCCGCTCTCCGGCCAACTCCAATGCCGATCCCAAGGCCGGCTCTTCCGTGCACGAAGCGGCTGCGCCCGCGCCGCGCCGCGCGCTGCACAAGGGGCAGCAGACCAAGGCCACCATTGTGGAGGCTGCCCTCAACCTGGCCACGCACATCGGCCTTGAGGGCCTGTCTATTGGCGCTCTGGCCGAGCTGACGGGCATGAGCAAGTCGGGCGTGTTCGCGCATTTTGGCTCGCGTGAGGAGCTGCAGATTTCCGTGGTGCATGAGTACCACGACCGTTTCGAGCAGGAAGTGTTCTTTCCCGCGCTTCAGGCGCCGCGCGGCGTGGCGCGTCTGCGGGCGCTGTTCGACAACTGGATGAAGCGCACTTCGATCGAGCTGGACTCGGGCTGCATCTATATCAGCGGCGCCGTGGAGTTCGACGACCGCACGGGGCCGGTGCGCGATGCGCTGACGGCTTCGGTGCAGACCTGGCACGCAGCCATGCGCCGCACCATCGTGCAGTGCCGCGAATGCGGCGACCTGCGCGCCGACCTGGACGAGAACCAGCTGCTGTTCGAGATCCACGGCCTGATCCTGGCCCTGCATTACGAGGCGCGCTTCCTGCGCAACGAAGGCTCCATGCAGCGCGCCATCGACGGCTTCGAGAGCATCCTGGCGCGCTACGCCAGCCCGACCTGATTTTTCAGTTTCACCGTTTTCACCACATCCACTGCAAACCCCGCCAACACAGGAGAAGACAAATGCCCAGCTACAACCCGCCCCTGCGCGACATGCAATTCCTCATGCACGAGGTGTTCAAGGTCACGGATGACTACCGGCAGATGACGGCGCATGCCGAGGTCGATGCCGACACCATCAACGCCGTGCTGGAAGAGGCGGGCAAGTTCGCGGCCAATGTGACGTTTCCGCTGAACATCAGCGGCGATGCCGAGGGCTGCGTGCTGAACAAGGAAACCCACGAGGTCACCACGCCCAAGGGCTTCAAGGAGGCCTACCAGAAGTACGTGGAAGGCGGCTGGCCTTCGCTGTCCTGCGACACGGCCTATGGCGGCCAGGGCCTGCCCTTTGCGGTGAACTCGGCGCTGTACGAGATGCTCAACAGCGCCAACCAGGCCTGGACCATGTACCCGGGCCTGTCGCACGGCGCCTATGAAGCCCTGCATGTGCACGGCACGGAAGAGCAAAAGAAGCTGTACCTGCCCAAGCTGACCAGCGGCGAGTGGACCGGCACCATGTGCCTGACCGAGCCCCATTGCGGCACCGACCTGGGCCTGCTGCGCACCAAGGCCGAGCCCGTGGCCGGCGCGCCCGAGGGCACCTACAAGATCACCGGCAACAAGATCTTCATCAGCGCGGGCGAGCACGATTTCACTGACAACATCGTCCACCTGGTGCTGGCCCGCCTGCCCGATGCGCCGGTCGGCTCCAAGGGCATCAGCCTGTTCGTGGTGCCCAAGTTCGTGGTCAAGGCCGATGGCTCGCTGGGCGAGCGCAACCCCATCTTCTGCGGTGCGCTGGAGCACAAGATGGGCATCCACGGCAATGCCACGGCACAGATCAATATCGACGGCGCCATCGGCACCCTGGTGGGCCAGCCGAACAAAGGCCTGCAGGCCATGTTCGTGATGATGAATGCCGCCCGCCTGGGCGTGGGCAACCAGTCGCTGGGCCTGACCGAGGTGGCCTACCAGAACGCCCTGTCCTATGCCAAGGACCGTCTGCAGATGCGCAGCCTGTCGGGCACCAAGGCCAAGGACAAGCCGGCCGACCCCATCATCGTCCACCCCGACGTGCGCCGCATGCTGCTGACGGCCAAGGCCTATGCCGAAGGAGGCCGTGCACTGGTCACCTACTGCGCCTTCCTGATCGACAAGGAGTTCAACCACCCCGACGAGAAGGTGCGCAAGGACAGCGCCGAGCTGGTGGCGCTGCTGACGCCCATCGTCAAGGCCTTCATCACCGACAACGGCTGGACGGCCACCACCATGAGCCAGCAGGTCTATGGCGGCCATGGCTTCATCACCGAATGGGGCATGGAGCAGTTCGTGCGCGATGCGCGCATCAACATGATCTATGAAGGCACGAACGGCATCCAGGCGCTGGACCTGCTGGGCCGCAAGGTGCTGGGCAACCAGGGCGCCTCGCTCAAGAAGTTCGGCAAGCTGGTGGCGCAACTGGTGGAGGAAGAGGGCGTCAACGAGAAGATGGCCGAGTTCATCAATCCCATCGCCTACCTGGGCGACCAGATGACCAAGTTCACCACCGAGATCGGCTTCAAGGGCATGCAAAACCCCGACGAGGTGGGCGCCGCCTCTGTGGACTACCTGCGTGTGGCGGGCCACCTGGTGTTCGGCTACTTCTTCGCCCGCATGGCCCAGGTGGCGCTGCGTGAAATCGCCAAGGGCAACACCGACCCGTTCTACCAGGCCAAGCTGCAGACCGCGCGTTTCTACTTCGCCAAGCTGTTCCCCGAGACCGCGACGCTGATGCGCACGGCCCGCGCAGGCAGCAAGTCCCTGATGGACACGGACGCGGCGCTGGCCTGAACGGCTTCACTCCAACATGGGAGCACGGGCTGTGCGCATCAGCGTGGTCTGTGCGCCTTTCTAGGCGAAAGGGGTTTGAAATGAAGGCATATCAAGCACTGGCAGCAATGGTGCTGGGCCTCACGGCCGTCGCGGCGCAGGCGCAGATGACGCCCGTGGGCCTGTGGAAGAGCGTGGACGACAAGAGCGGCGAAGCCAAGTCCGAGATCCGCGTGGCCGAGAACGATGGCGTGGTCACGGGCCGCATCGAGCAGATCCTGCGCAAGGGCGCCGATCCGGCCGCCACCTGCACCGAGTGTTCTGACGACCGCAAGGGCCAGCCGCTCAAGGGGCTGGAGATCATCCGCGGCGCCAAGAAGGCCGAGGGCAAGGACGTCTGGGAAGGCGGCAAGATCCTCGACCCCGAAAACGGCAAGACCTACACCCTGCGCCTGACGCCCATCGAGGGCGGCGCCAAGCTCGAGGTGCGCGGCTCCATCGGCCCCTTTGGCCGCACCCAGACCTGGGTGCGCGTGCAGTAAACCATTCCGGAAGGCGGCCGCAGCGGCCTCCTTCCTCCCACTTGTGGAACATCCATGTCCCGATTCAATGTGAAGAAAGTCGCCGTGCTCGGCGCTGGCGTGATGGGAGCGCAGATCGCCGCCCATCTGGTCAATGTCAAGGTGCCCGTGGTGCTGTTCGACCTGCCTGCCAAGGAAGGCCCGAAAAGCGGCATCGCCGAGCGCGCCATCGCCAACCTCAAGAAGCTCAAGCCTTCGCCCATCGGCGTGGCCGAGGACGCGGACCTGATCCAGCCCGCCAACTACGAGGAGCACCTCAAGCTGCTCAAGGGCTGCGACCTGATCATCGAGGCCATTGCCGAGCGCATGGACTGGAAGCTCGATCTGTACACCAAGATCGCGCCCCATGTGGCCAAGCACGCCATCGTGGCGTCCAACACCTCGGGCCTGTCCATCACCAAGCTGTCCGAGGCGCTGCCCGACGCGATCAAGCCGCGCTTTTGCGGCATCCACTTCTTCAACCCGCCGCGCTACATGCCGCTGGTGGAGCTGATCGCCACGCCGACCACGCAGCCCGTGGTGCTGGACCAGCTCGAAGCCTTCGTCACCAGCGGCCTGGGCAAGGGCGTGGTGCGCGCCAAGGACACGCCCAACTTCATCGCCAACCGCATCGGCATCGCCGGCATGCTGGCCACGATGAAGGAGGTCGAGAACTTCGGACTGACCTTCGACGTGGTCGATGACCTCACCGGCAAGAAGCTGGGCCGCGCATCCAGCGGCACCTTCCGCACGGCCGACGTGGTGGGCCTGGACACCATGGCCCATGTGATCAAGACGCTGCAGGACAACCTCAGCGCCGAGACCGATCCCTTCTACGCCAGCTTCGGCACGCCGCCCGTGCTGGCCAAGCTGATCGAGCTGGGCAACCTCGGCCAGAAGGCGAAGAAGGGCTTCTACAGGAAGGTCGGCCGCGACATCCTGCAGTTCGAGCTGGACAGCGAGGACTACGTGCCCGCAGGCGGCAAGGCCGACGAGGTCTATGGCCGCATGCTCAAGAAGCCCGCTGCCGAGCGCCTGAAGCTGCTGCGCAATGCCGAGGGGGCGCAGGGCCGCTTCCTGTGGGCCATCCTGCGCAACAGCTTCCACTACGCGGCCATCCACCTGGAGAGCATTGCCGAGTCCGCCCGCGACGTGGACCAGGCCATGCGCTGGGGCTTCGGCATGAAGCAGGGCCCGTTCGAGCTGTGGCAGGAAGCCGGCTGGCTGGAAGTGGCGAAGATGGTCCAGGAGGACATCGATGCCGGTAAGGCATTGAGCAAGGCGCCCCTGCCCAAGTGGGTCTTCGAAGGCCCGGTGGCCGAGGCCGGCGGCGTGCACACGGCGCAGGGCTCGTGGAGCCCTGCCAAGGGCCAGTTCGTGCCCCGCCGCGTGCTGCCCGTCTACGAGCGCCAGATCTTCCCTGAGAGGCTGCTGGGCGAAGACAGCCTGCCCGACTGGAAGACGGCCGGCACCACGATCGCCGAATCCAAGGCGCTGCGCAGCTGGACGCTGGACGGCCAGATCCTGATCGCCAGCATCAAGAACAAGATGCACGCCATCAGCCCCGAAGTCATGGAAGCGCTGATGGAGGCCGTGGACGTGGCCGAGACCGACTTCCAGGGCATGGTCATCTGGTCGGGCGATGCGCCGTTCAGCGTGGGCGCCGACCTGGAAGCCACCATGCCGGCCTTCGTGATCGGCGGCGCCGACGCCATCGAAAGCGTGGAGCAGGAGCTGCAAAACCTGATGCTGCGCATCCGCTACGCCCAGGTGCCCGTGGTTGCGGCCATCCATGGCATGGCGCTGGGCGGCGGCTGCGAGCTGGCCGTCTACAGCGCGCGCCGCGTGGCGCACATGGAAAGCTACATCGGCCTGGTGGAAGTCGGCGTGGGCCTGGTGCCCGGCGCGGGCGGCCTGACCTACATCGCGCGCCGCGCGGCAGAGAACGCCGCCACCAGCACGGGCAAGGACCTGCTGCCCTTTCTGACCGAAGGCTTCACGGCCGCGGCCATGGCCAAGGTGGGCACCAGCGCCATCGAGTCGCGCAAGCTGGGCTACCTGCTGGACAGCGACCTCATCGTGCCGCACAAGGACGAGCTGCTCTTCGTCGCCATCAACGAGGCCAAGTCCATGGCCGCAGGCGGCTGGCGGGCGCCGCTGCCGCGCAGCTTCCCCGTGGCGGGACGCAGCGGCGTGGCCACCATCAAGGGCTCGCTGGTCAACATGCGTGACGGCGGCTTCATCAGCGAGTTCGACCAGCATGTGGCCAGCCTGATCGCCAACGTGGTCTGCGGCGGCGACGTGGATGCGGGCACCCTGGTGGACGAGGCCTATCTGATGAAGCTCGAACGCAAGGCGTTCTGCCACCTGATCGGCCATCCGAAGACCCATGAACGCATTCTCGGAATGCTGAACACCGGCAAGCCCGTCCGGAATTGATATGTCCCCCCCTGAGTCGCTTCGCGCCTTCCCCCAGGGGGACGACAGCCTCGCGGCGGGGCGGCCCTTGCTTGCTGTCCCTGACTTGGGACATGCCTGCGTTGCGGGCCGCGAATAACTGAGATCTAGGAGCAATCTCCATGAAACAAATCCAAGACGCCTACATCGTCGCCGCCACGCGCACGCCCATCGGCAAGTCGCACAAGGGCTTTTTCCGCAACTACCGTCCCGACGACCTGCTGGCGACCACGCTGAAGGCCGCGCTGGCCCAGGTGCCGGGGCTGGACCCGGCTGCCATCGAGGACATCATCTGCGGCTGCGCCATCCCCGAGGCCCAGCAGGGCCTGAACGTGGCGCGCATCAGCGCCGTGCTGGCGGGCCTGCCCACCAGCGTGGGTGGCATTACCGTGAACCGCTTCTGCGCCTCGGGCCTGTCGGCCGTGGCCATGGCGGCGGACCGCATCCGCGTGGGCGAGGCCGACGTGATGATCGCGGCCGGCGTCGAGAGCATGAGCATGGTGCCCATGATGGGCAACGCGCCCTCGCTGTCGCCGTCCATCTTCGAGCGTGATGGCGACGTGGGCATTGCCTACGGCATGGGCCTGACGGCCGAGAAGGTGGCCCAGCAGTGGAAGGTCTCGCGCGATGCGCAGGACGCCTTTGCGCTGGAGTCGCACCGCCGTGCCCTGGCCGCGCAGCAGGCCGGCGAGTTCAAGGACGAGATCACGCCCATCGAGGTCACTGACCGGAGCCTGGACCTGGCCAAGGGCGAGCCCGTGGTGCGCACGCGCACCGTGGAGCTGGACGAGGGCGCACGCCCCGACACCAGCCTGGAAGGCCTGGGCAAGCTGCGCACCGTGTTCGCGGCGCGCGGCTCGGTGACGGCCGGCAACAGCTCGCAGACCAGCGATGGCGCAGGCGCGCTGATCCTGGCCAGCGGCGCCGCCGTGCAGCGCTTCGGCCTCACGCCGCTGGCGCGCTTCGTGAGCTATGCCAGCAAGGGCGTGCCGCCGGCCATCATGGGCATCGGCCCCATCGAAGCCATCCCGGCCGCGCTGCGCTATGCGGGCCTCAAGCAGGACGACATCGACTGGTTCGAGCTCAACGAAGCCTTTGCCGCCCAGTCGCTGGCCGTGGTCAACACGCTGGGCCTGGACCCCGCCAAGGTCAATCCCATGGGCGGCGCGATTGCCCTGGGCCACCCGCTGGGTGCCACAGGCGCCATCCGCTCGGCCACCGTGGTGCATGCGCTGCGCCGCAAGCAATTGCGCTACGGCATGGTGACGATGTGCGTCGGAATGGGCCAGGGCGCCGCCGGCATCTTCGAGCGGGTCTGACCGTTGCTCAAGGCCCCGTTCGCGGGGCTTTGTCTTTTTCGCTCATCCCATTTTTTCCCATCCATGCGAGCCGGCACAGAAACGGCACCGACCAGGAGACAGCCATGGAACAACACCAACTCAGCAGCGACGGCGCCACGCTGGCGCTGCGCGTCTACACGCCCGCTGGCCCGCCGCGCGCCAGCGTGGTCATCGGCGGGGCCATGGGGGTGCGCCAGGCCTTCTACGAGGCCTTTGCCACCTGGCTTGCGGGCCAGGGCTATCGGGTGACCAGCTTTGACTACCGGGGCCATGGCGATTCCCTGCAAGGCTCTTTGCGCCAGGTGCGTGCCGACCTGTGCGACTGGGCGCGCGACTACGAGGCAGTCATCGCCCATGCCAAGGCGCAGTTGCCGGACCAGCCGCTGTTCCTGATCGGCCACAGCCTGGGCGCCCAGCTGCCGGGCCTGCTGCGCTCCCCGCAGCTGGTGGACGGCCTTTTGAGCATTGCGGCCGGCAGCGGCTACTGGCGCGACAATGCGCCCCGCCTCAAGCGCATGGTTCCCTATTTCTGGCATGTGCTGGTGCCCGTGGCCACGCGCCTGTGCGGCTACTTTCCGGGCCGGCGCCTGCGCAAGGTGGGCGACCTGCCGGCCGGCGTCATGCTGCAGTGGCGCCGCTGGTGCCTGAATCCGCGCTACAGCGTGGGTGCCGAGGGCGAGGCCGCCGCGCGCAGCTACGCCGCCGTGCGCTTTCCGGTGATGGCGCTGTCCATGAGCGACGACGAACTCATGACCTGGCGCGGCACCGAGCACCTGTTCGCGCTCTACGCCAATGCCCCCAGCCGCATCGAGCGCATCGAACCCAAGGCCCTGCAGTTGCGGCGCATAGGGCATTTCGGCTTCTTCCGCGCCGATATGCGCGACGCGCTCTGGGGCCGGGCCGTGGACGTGTTCTCGGGCTGGACCAAGGCGCCGGCCGCCGCGGCCCACCCGCGCTTTCCCTCACCCGCAGAGTCGCCGGCTTGACGGACGCGGGCGCCGCTTGCCATCACACTCGTTTGCCATGAGCACAGACATCCATCCTCTCGACCAGGCCGTGGCGCTCACGCCCACCGGCGCCGTTGGCCACTACCAGGGCCAGACCACGCAGGACTACTGGAACATGGTGGGCCCGTACGGCGGCATCACCGCCGCCGCACTGGTGCAGGCCATCCAGCAGCATCCGCTGTGCCTGGGCGATCCGCTGTCCATCACCGTCAACTACGCGGCCGCGCTGGGCGCGGGGCGCTTCGATATCGAGGCCCGCCCCGTGCGCACCAACCGCTCCACCCAGCACTGGCTGCTGACCATCACCCAGCCCGACCAGGACGGCGATGCCCAGGTCGTGACCACGGCCACGGCCGTCACGGCCGTGCGGCGCAGCACCTGGGGCGGTACCGACCTGGCCATGCCCGAGGTGCCGTCGCCCGCCGCCGTGCCGCGCGTGCCGCCGCTGGGCGGCGTGGAATGGCTCAACCGCTACGACATGCGCTTTCTCGACGGCATCATTCCCCAGACCTGGGATGGCCGCGAGACCGACAGCCTCACGCGCCTGTGGGTGCGCGACGAGCCGCCGCGCGCACTGGATTTTTGCGCGCTGGCCGGCCTGGCTGACGTATTCTTCCCGCGCGTGTGGCTGCGCCGCGCACAGCGCACCCCGGCGGGCACGGTGTCCATCACCGTCTACTTCCATGCGGGGCGCGAGGAACTGGCCGCCGCAGGCACGGGCCACCTGCTGGCCCAGGCGCGCGGCCAGGAATTTCGCAACGGCTTCTTCGACCAGAGCGCCCAGCTGTGGAGCGAGGCCGGCGTGATGCTGGCGAGCAGCCACCAGATCGTGTATTTCAAGGAATAAGCAAGGCAAGACCATCATGAGCGAAACCACCCAGGACATCCTCGTGCACACCGAAGCCGGTGTCTGCACCATCACCTTCAACCGCGCAGACAAGAAGAACTCCATCACCGAGGCCATGTACGCCAGCATGGCCGATGCGCTGGCCCAGGCCGGCGAAGACGCCGCCGTGCGCTGCGTGGTCTTCCAGGGCGACATGGCCATCTTCAGCGCGGGCAACGACATTGCCGACTTCCTCAAGCAGTCGGCCGGCGGCGCCGCCAGGCCGGAGGGCGAGCAGCGCCCCGTCTGGCGCTTCCTGCACAACATTGCCGCCTTTCCCAAGCCCGTGATCGCCGCCGTCTGCGGCCCGGCCGTGGGCATCGGCACCACCTTGCTGCTGCACTGCGACCTGGTCTATGCGGGCGACAACGCGGCCTTCTCGCTGCCCTTCGTGAACCTGGGCCTGTGCCCCGAAGCGGCCTCCAGCCTGCTGCTGCCCCAGATGCTCGGCTACCACCGCGCGGCCGAGGCCCTGCTGCTGGGCGAGCCCTTCCTGGCCGAGGCCGCCCTGGAAGTGGGCCTGGTCAACCGCGTCGTGCCGCCCAGCGAATGCAATGCGCTGGCCCAGGCCCAGGCCAGGAAGCTGGCGGCCAAGCCGCTGTCGGCCCTGATCGAGACCAAGCGCCTCATGAAGGCCGGCCAGTCCGGCCTGGTGCGCGAGCGCATGGCCGAGGAGGGCGCGAGCTTCGGCAAGCTGATGGGCGGGCCTGCTGCCAAGGAGGCGTTCACCGCGTTCATGGAGAAGCGCAAGCCGGACTTCAGCCAGTGCTGAAATCCACGAAGGCCTCTGAGGTGCCCGTGCAGTTCGAGCCCGAGTTCATCGCCGGGCTGCGCGAGGTGTTCGAGCGCCAGATCGCCTTCAACCAGGTGCTGGGCCTGCGCATCACCGAAGTGCTGCCCGAGCGGGTTGAAGGCCGCATCACCATGCGGCCCGAGCTCATAGGCCACGCGGCCTACCAGCGCATCCACGGCGGCGTGATCAGCGCCGGCCTGGACTCCATGGGCGGCCTGGCCGTCATGGCCGCCATCGGTGCCAAGCACATGGACGACGCGCCGCTGCAGCGCCTGCACCGCTTCTCGCGCCTGGGCACCATCGACCTGCGCGTGGACTACCTGCGCCCCGGCATCGGCAGCGAATTCACCCTGCGCGCCGAGGTGCTGCGGCTGGGTTCGCGCGTGGCCAACACGCGCATGGAATTCCTGGGGGCCGATGGCAGCTTGCTGTCCACGGGGACGGCGGCGTACATCGTTTCTTGATGCATGGCCCGCTGACTGCGGGCCTTCTTTTTTGCGTCTCTTCACCCCCAGCGCGCGCGCCACACGGCCCAGGCCGTGCCTGCGCCATAGGCGGCCATGGCCACGGCGACCAGGATGAACAGCGACTGGGCACTGCCCAGGCCGCTGGACATGAGCCAGCCGCCGCCCACCACCACGATCAGCAGGCGCACCGTGCCGGCCAGCACGGGTGCCCAGACGCGGCCTGCGCCCAGGGAGGCGAAGTACAGCACCAGTCCCAGGCCGAACAGCCCGAAGGCCGGGCCCACGGTGCGCAGGTAGAGGTCGGCGTAGGCGCGCACGGCCGGGTCGCCGGTGAAAATGCCCGACCACAGCTGCGGCCAGACCATGACCACCAGCCCCAGCACGCCCAGCAGGGCCGCTGCCATGGCGCCGCCCGACCAGGCCACGCGGCGCGCACGGGCCACCTGGCCGGCGCCCATGGCCATGCCCACCATGGGCACGGCGGCCATGCCGACGCCGAAGGCCATGGGGATCAGCAGGAACTCCAGCCGCTGGCCAATGCCGTAGCCGGCCAGTGCCAGCGGGCCCAGGCGGGCGACCATGCCTGTCAGCAGCAGCGCGGCCAGCGCCGTTTGCACGGGGGACAGGCAGGCGAGGGCCCCCACGCGCAGGATGTCGCGGAACATGGGCCAGGCCAGGCGGGGCCTGCGCCAGTCCAGTTGCAGGCGCTGCTGGCCCCATTGCAGATAGGCCAGGAAGACTGCGACGGCCAGTGCCATGGCCACGATGTTGCCCACGGCCACGCCCGGCATGCCCCAGCGCGGCATGGGTCCCAGGCCCAGCCCCAGCGTGCCGCCGACAGCGATCTGCACCAGCGAGGCCGCAAAGATCACGGCCGACGGCATGCGCATATTGCCCGTGCCCCGCACCACCGAGGCCAGCGTATTGCACAGCCACACCAGGATGGCGCCGCTGAACAGCACGGCGCCGAAGCCCGTGGCCGCTGCCAGCACCTCGCCGCGCCCGCCCAGCCAGCCGTAGAAGGTGGCGCCGCACAGCACGAAGATGAGCGAGTACAGCAGGCCTGCGATGGTGCCGATGACGATGGAGTGCAGGGCCAGTGCCGAGGCACGCGCGCCGTCGCCCGCGCCCAGCGCGCGGCTGATGGCCGAGGACACGCCGCTGCCCATGGCGCCGTTGCTCATCATCTGCGTGAGCATGGCCAGCGGAAACACCAGGGCCATGGCCGCCAGCGACACGGTTCCCAGCTGCCCTACGTAGTAGGTCTCGGCCACGGCGACCAGCACCGACATGCTCAGCGCCACCATGTTGGGCACGGCCAGGCGCATCAGGGTGGAGGCGATGGGGCCACTGACCAACGGATGCGCGGACCCGCTGGCCGCAGCGCCAGGGGCTGCGGAGGACAGGGCGGCGCTCATTCCGCGCTCTCCTGCGTGGCGGTTTCCAGCACGGGCAGCATGCCCAGCACCAGGCTTTCCAGCGCGCCGATCTGCTCGCTGCCGCATAGCTCGCGCACGCGCAGCTGGGCCTGGCGCCACAGGGCGGCAGCCTCGCGGATGCGGGCGCGGCCTTCGGGCGTGACCACCACGCAGCGGCTGCGCGCATCCGCGCCGGGAACCAGGTCGATGAAGCCGGCCTGCTGCAGCGTGCGCAGGTTGCGCGTCATCGTCGTGCGGTCGGTGTGCAACTGCTCGGCCAGGGCCGAGACGGTGGGCGGGCCGTCGGGCGCATTGCGCGCCTGCACCAGCAGGCTGAACTGCGTGCCGCGCAGGCCGCTGGGCGCGAGCGTGTCGTCATAGAGCTGGGAGATCTTGCGCGACAGGCTGCGCACCATGAAGCAGGTGCAGACCGGACTGGCGGCGCTTGAGGTGGAGGAGGTCATGGGGCGTGGGGCAGGTGGCCTGGAATGGAAATGAGTGTAGATGCACCTATTGATTTGCGCATGTCCGCTGCGCGACCTGCGCATGCGCGGTGTGTGATCGAGAAAGGCTTGCAAGCACATGAAACGGGAGAACCATCTGGTTACTTTTCTTGCGAGATGCCGGCATTTGTTGCCAGTTCGTGTGCGTAGCATCGGATTTTTCCGAAGGAGACCCACCCATGGCTGTTCAGAACCCGTTCTTTGGCAAGCGCGACAACGATGCTTTCACCTCCCGCAACACCCTGGGCAGCGGCATAGGCGCCACCGGTACGGGCGGCAGCCCCTCCGGTGCCGTCACGCCCAGCTCCAGCGTGACAAGTCCGTCGACCGCCCAGCGCCAGGCATCGGCCGTGGCGCAGGACTCCCAGGGCAGCAAGCTCACCGTAGGCCCCAATATCAAGCTCAAGGGCGTGGAGATCACCGACTGCGACACGCTGGTCGTCGAAGGCACGGTGGAAGCCACCATGGACTCGCGCGTGATCCAGATCGCCGAGCAGGGTGCCTTCCACGGCACGGCCGAAATCGACATCGCCGAGATCCATGGCGTGTTCGACGGCACGCTGACCGTGCGCGAGAAGCTGGTCATCTACGGCACGGGCAAGGTCAGCGGCAAGATCCGCTACGGCAAGGTGGTGATCGAAGAGGGCGGCGAGCTCACGGGCCAGATCGAGGCCGGCTCCTCGCCGCGCTCGTCCTCGTCGGGTTCGGCTGTGGCATCCAGCGCCTCCAGCCTGTCTTCCTCGTCGGCCGCCTCCAGCGACAGCGCCGCCAGCAGCTCCGCTGCGCTGGCCGCGGCCAGCGCGGCCGCCTCGCTGCAGCCGCGCGTCACGCCGTCGCTGGCATGAGCGATCTCTGCTGCCGGAAATGAAAAAGCGACCTGCGAAGGTCGCTTTTTTCATGGCTGCAGAGGCGGGGCGGGTTCAGCCGGCCTGCTGCTGCTTGCGTTCTGCATTGCGCTCGGCCGCTGCGCGCCAGGAGCGCACCTGATCGTTGTCCGGCAGCGACTGGGGCTTGCCCTGGCCGTCGATGGCCACGTAGGTCAGCAGGGCTTCGGTCACCTTGACGAAGCGGCCCTGGTCGGCAAAGCGCTCGGCATAGACCTCGACATCGACCGTGACCGAGGTGCGGCCCACGCGCTGCACGCTGGAGTAGAACGACAGGATGTCGCCCACGCGCACGGGCTGCTTGAAGATGAACTCGTTCACGGCCACGGTGACCATGCGGCTCTGGCCCAGGCGCGAGGGCAGCACGGAACCTGCCAGGTCGACCTGCGCCATGACCCAGCCGCCGAAGATGTCGCCATTGGCGTTGACATCGGCGGGCATGGGAATGACCTTGAGAACCAGCTCCTTGTCTGCGGGCAAGGGATGGGGCGGGAGGTCTGGGCGGGGTGGCATGGGCACAATCGGGTCAATATAACAACCGAGAATTGTCTTTCATGCGACGCGAGAGCGCTTCCCCTACGGATTTACCCTTAGTCTCAACCCCGGCACCGTCGCGGGACTGGAACGCGCTGCGGCGCCTGCTGCCCTACCTGTGGCAATACAAGTGGCGCGTGCTGGCGGCGCTGGGCTTCATGATCGGGGCCAAGCTGGCCAACGTGGGCGTGCCGGTGCTGCTCAAGCACCTGGTCGATGCGCTGGATCTGAAGGCCGGCGATGCCCGCGCGGTGCTCGTCGTGCCCGTGGCCCTGCTGCTGGCCTACGGGCTGCTGCGCTTTTCCAGCTCGCTGTTCACCGAGTTGCGAGACCTGGTCTTTGCCAAGGCCACGCAGGGCGCCTCGCGGGCGATTGCGCTGTCCACCTTCGAGCACCTGCATGCGCTGAGCCTGCGCTTTCACCTGGAGCGCCAGACCGGCGGCATGACGCGCGACATCGAGCGCGGCGTGCGCAGCACCGAATCGCTGATCTCGTATTCGCTCTACAGCATCCTGCCCACCTTCATCGAAATGGCGCTGGTGCTGGGCATCCTGGCGCTGCGCTTCGACATCTGGTTCGCGGTCATCACGCTGGCGGCGCTTGTGTTCTACATCACGTTCACCGTCACGGTGACCGAGTGGCGCACGCGCTTTCGGCGCGAGGCCAATGCCCAGGAGTCGGCGGCCCACACCAAGGCCATCGACTCGCTGCTGAACTACGAGACCGTCAAGTACTTCGGCAACGAGGGCTTCGAGGCGCGGCGCTATGACGAGAACCTGGAGGCGCTGCGCCGCGTGCGCCTCAAGAGCCAGACCACGCTGAGCATGCTCAACTGCGGGCAGCAGCTGATCATCGCCACGGCCCTGGTCGCCATCCTCTGGCGCGCCACGCAGGGCGTGGTGGACGGGCGGCTGTCGCTGGGCGACCTGGTCATGGTCAATGCCTTCATGATCCAGCTCTACATCCCGCTGGGCTTTCTGGGCGTGATCTACCGCGAGATCAAGCAGAGCCTGACCGACCTGGAGCGCATGTTCACCCTCATGGACAAGGAACGCGAGGTGGCCGACGCGCCCGGCGCCCAGCCGCTGCAGACCCATGGCGCACCGCCCGAGCTGCGCTTCGAGCATGTGGACTTCGCCTATGACCCCGAGCGGCCCATCCTCAAGGACGTGAGCTTCACCATTCCCGCCGGCAAGACCGTGGCCGTGGTCGGCCCTTCGGGCTCGGGCAAGAGCACGCTGGCGCGGCTGATCTTCCGCTTCTACGACGTGCAGTCCGGCCATGTGCGCATCGCCGGGCACGACCTGCGCGAGCTGACCCAGGACAGCGTGCGCGGCGCCGTGGGCATCGTGCCGCAGGACACGGTGCTGTTCAACGACACGGTGGAATACAACATCGCCTACGGCCGCCCTGGCGCCAGCCGCGAGCAGGTGGTGGCGGCCGCGCGCGCCTCGCGCATCCACGACTTCATCGAGGCCACGCCCCAGGGCTATGCCACGCGCGTGGGCGAACGCGGCCTGAAGCTGTCGGGCGGCGAAAAGCAGCGGGTGGCGATTGCGCGCACCCTGCTCAAGGACCCGCCCATCCTGATCTTTGACGAGGCGACCTCGGCGCTGGACTCGGCCAACGAGCGCGCCATCCAGGCCGAGCTGCAAAGCGCCGCGCGCAACAAGACGGCGCTGGTGATTGCCCACCGCCTGTCCACAGTGGTCGATGCGCACGAGATCCTGGTCATGGATGCCGGGCGCATCGTAGAGCGCGGCACCCACGCCCAGCTGGTCGCGGCGGGCGGGCGCTATGCGGACATGTGGGCGCTGCAGCAAAGCGGGGAGCCCGCCGTGCTGTAGCGCGGTGCGACCGGGCGGCCGGGCGGCCGGGTGGCCGGGCGCCTGGACGGCTTCAGGGCTTGAGGTGCGTGACCAGGAACTGCTCCATGGCCTCGTAGAACTCGAACTTGTTCTCGTCGTTGTGAAAGCCGTGGCCCTCGTTGTCCTTGACCATGTACTGCACCTCGACGCCGCGCTCGCGCAGCGCCTTCACCACCTGGTCGCTCTCGTCCTTGTTCACGCGCGGATCGCGCGCGCCCTGGGCGATGAACAGCGGCGCCTTGATGCGGTCCACATGCAGGGCCGGCGAGGTGGCGGCCAGGCGCTCCCTGTCGCGCTCGGGATCGCCCACCATGGCGTGCATCTGGTCCAGCAGCGGCTTCCAGTAGGGTGGAATGGTCTTCATGAAGGTGAACAGGTTGGACACGCCCACATAGTCCACGGCCGCCGCATACAGGTCGGGCGTGAAGGCCACGCCGGCCAGCGTGGCATAGCCGCCATAGCTGCCGCCGTAGATGCCGATGCGCGCAGGGTCGGCAATGCCCTGGTCGATCAGCCAGTGCACGCCGTCGGTGATGTCGTCCTGCATCTTCAGGCCCCACTGGCCGAATCCCGCTTCCCAGAACGCGCGGCCATAGCCCGTGGAGCCGCGGAAATTCACCTGCAGCACGCAGAACCCACGGTTGGCGAGGAACTGCACCTCGGGGTTGTAGCCCCAGCCGTCGCGGGCCCAGGGGCCGCCGTGCGGGTTGATGATGCAGGCCAGGTTCCGGGGCTCTCGGCCGGCCGGCAAGGTCAGGTAGCCGTGGATGGTCAGGCCGTCGCGGCTGGTGTAGCTGACGGGCTGCACGCGCGACATGGCGGACTCGGGGATGGCAGGGTTGATGTCGGCCAGCTTGGTCAGCGCGTCGGCGGCCGCGTCGTAGATGTAGCGCGCGCCCGGCGTGCGGTCGTTGAAGGCGGCGACGATGAACTTGTCCTCGGCGCGGTTGGCGCCCTGGATGGCGAAGTCGTAGCCCGGCAGCTGCGCGGCCAGCCGGCCGTACAGGGCTTCGGTCTCGGCATCGAAGAAGCGGTACTGCGGCTTGTCGGTCTGGTAGGCGGCCAGGGTCAGCACGCGGCGCTTGCGTGAATAGGCCGCCGCGCCCAGATCGACTTCTTCGGGCACGAAGATTTCCTCTTCCTCTTCCTCGTCGGGCCGGGCCGGGTCGATGACCACCAGGGCCAGCTTGTCGCGGCCCCGGTTGGACAGGGCGTAGAGCTTTTGGTCGTCGAAGGTGAAGAAGGCCGGGCTGACGCTGGTGCGGTAGTCGGTGGTGATCAGGGGCTGGAACTCGCCGGCCTCGTCGTCGCGGTAGAGCAGGGCGCTGTTCAGGCCGTCGCTGGCCACGGCGGCCCGCACGCGGCCCGCATGGTCGGTCTGCCAGCCGACGATGTTGCCGGGGTTCTGCGCCACCAGTTGCGCCGCGCCCGTGTGCACATTCACGCGGTACACGTCGAAGACCTCGGCATCGCGCTGGTTGTGGCTGATCAGCACATGGTCGGGGTCGTCTTCCAGGTCGTCCTCGATGCTGGCGCGCACGCCGTCCCAGGGCGTCAGGTCGGTGGCTTCGCCGCTGCGCGCGTTGACCGCCAGCACGTGGAAGTTCTCGTCGCCGCCGAAGTCCTTCTGGTAGAGCACTACATCCGGGCCCTTCCAGAAGAAGTTGCTGATGTCGCGCTCGGTCTCGGCCGTGATGCGGCGCGGCTCGCCCACAGGGGTGCTGCCCGCCAGCGCCTGCACATGGATGTTCATGCGCGCCGGATGGCCGTCCACGCTGACGGGCTGCATGAAGCCCAGCATGCTTCCGTCATCGGCCAGGCGGAAGAAGCCGCGCTCCGGATTGCGGAAGAAGTCCTTGATCGGATAGGCCTGCGGAGCCTGCGCATCGGCGCTGGCATCCCGTGCCAGGTTGAGGATGTGGGCGGCCATGGCGGGGTGTCGGGAAAACGTCGGCAAGGGTGACCTCCTGGGTTGCAGCGGCAGGGGAAAAGGGAGCCGGCCATGATGCCATGGCGCCGTATACAAACAGGCGGGCCACTGTCTTTGATGGGATTGGTTGTATACATTTGATTGGTGTTTTCCCGTGTTTTTGCGGAAAAATGCACCATTAATCGCCTTTGATGTATACATTCACGCCATTCCATCCAGACAAAGCCCCATGAGCCCCCAGCTTGCCCCCGCCGCCTCCGAAGCGGAAAGCCACTCCCAGGTCATCAAGGCCCAGCTGCAACTGCGCGAGATGATTCTTGCGGGCGAACTGCCCGCAGGCGAGCGCATCGCCGAGCTCACCGTGGTGCAGCGCCTGGGCATCTCGCGCACGCCGGTGCGCGCCGCGCTGATGCGGCTGGAGCAGGAAGGCCTGCTCGAAGCCATGGCCGGCGGGCGCGGCTACCGCGTGCGGCTGTTCTCCGAGGCCGATGTGGCCGATGCCATCGAGCTGCGCGGCACGCTGGAAGGCCTGGCCGCGCGCTGGGCGGCCGAGCGCGGCGTGGCCGAGCCGCTGCTGGCGCAGGCCGGGCGCTGCCTGGATGCCATCGACCGTGTGCTGGAGACGGCCGACTGGGGCGACGAGGCCTTCTCGCGCTATGTGGCGCTGAACTCCGAATTCCACGACCTGCTGCATTCCATGGCCGGCAGCAGCGTCATGCAGCGCGAGCTGGAGCGCGTGGTGCGCATGCCCTTCGCCTCGCCTTCGGGCTTTGTGCTGGCGCGGGCCGAATCCCCGCGTGCGCGCCACAGCCTGATGGTGGCCCAGGATCAGCACCGCCAGGTGCTGGACGCCATTGCCGCACGCGAAGGCGCGCGGGCCGAGGCGCTGATGAAGGAGCACTCGCGCATCGCGCGCCGCAACCTGCGCGAAGCCGTGAGCGAGCCCGGCAGCCATGCGGTTCCTGGCGTGCAGTTGATCCGAGCCTGATTCGAGTCTGATCCGCGCTTGATCTGCGCTTGATCTGCCCTTGATGTGCGCCGGCGGCCTCGGCCGCCTGCGCCCCAGCCACCGCAGCGCCAAGGACTGCGGACCCCACCCATAAAGGAGACCCCCCATGAGCACATTCCCCAAGAACACCTGGTACGTGGCCGCCACGTCCGACGAGATCCAGGACAAGCCGCTGGGCCGGCGCATCTGCGGCGAGCGCATCGCCTTCTATCGCGCGCAGCACGGCATTGCCGCCGTGGAGGATTTCTGCCCGCACCGCGGCGCGCCCCTGTCGCTGGGCTTTGTCTGCGAGGGCAAGCTGGTCTGCGGCTACCACGGGCTGGAGATGGGCTGCGACGGCAAGACCATTGCCATGCCGGGCCAGCGCGTGCGCGGCTTCCCCGAGATCCGCAGCTATCCCGTCGAGGAGCGCCATGGCTTCATCTGGGTCTGGCCCGGCGACAAGGCGCTGGCCGATGCCGCGCTCATCCCGAAGCTGCCCTGGCACGACAACCCCGAATGGGCCTATGGCGGCGGCATGTTCCACATCCAGGCCGACTACCGGCTGATGATCGACAACCTCATGGACCTGACGCACGAGACCTATGTGCACGCCAGCTCCATCGGCCAGGCCGAGATCGACGAGACGCCCTGCAAGACCGAGACGCGCGGCGAGGGCGCCGATGTCGAGGTGGTCACCAGCCGCTTCATGAACGACATTCCCGCGCCCCCGTTCTGGAAGATGGCGCTGCGCAGCAACGGCCTGGCCGACGATGTGCCCGTGGACCGTTGGCAGGTCTGCCGCTTCACCCCGCCCAGCCATGTGCTGATCGAGGTCGGCGTGGCCCACGCAGGCCACGGCGGCTACGACGCGCCCGACGAGCACAAGGTCTACAGCATGGTGGTGGACTTCATCACGCCGGAGACCGAGGAGTCCATGTGGTACTTCTGGGGCATGGCGCGCCGCTTCAATCCGGGCGATGCCGAAGTCACCGACCGCATACGCGAGGGCCAGCACAAGATCTTCAGCGAAGACCTGCAGATGCTGGAGCTGCAGCAGCGCAACCTCAGTGCCCACCCCGACCGCAAGCTGCTCAAGCTCAACATCGATGCGGGCGGCGTGCAGTCGCGCAAGGTCATCGACAAATGGATTGCGCAGGAACAGCAGGCGGCGGCGGTGGCCGCAGCAGCGGCCCAGCCTGCCGCCGCGGTGGCCTGAGGCCGGCCATGGCCCGGCGCGCATCCAGGACCGGCGCCGGGGATGGGGTAATCTCGGCGGGCTTCAACCCCAGGGCCGCAAGGCCTGCCGCCACCGATGGTCCACTCCGCCTCCGATCCGCTTTCCATCGACCTCTACGACCAGCCGGGCCACCTGATCCGGCGCGCGCAGCAGATCGCGGCGCAGCTGTTCCGCGACGTGCTGGGGCCGGACGTGACGCCCGTGCAGTACGCCATCCTGCGCATGCTGCAGGAAAAACCGGGCATCGACCAGGTGACGCTGGCGCGGCTGGTGGCGCTGGACAACTCCACCACGGCCGACATCGCGGCGCGCCTGGAGGCCAAGGGCTGGGTGCTGCGCGAGATCCTGCCCCGGCGCCAGCGGCGCCTGACGCTCACGGCCGAGGGCGAGACCATGCTGGCCGGCTTCGTGCCCAATGTCCACGAACTGCACGAGCGCATGCTGGCCGCGCTCGAACCCCAAGAGCAGGCCGAGTTCAAGCGCCTGCTGCGCAAGTTCGTGCAGCTGCACGACGCACGCGACACCCTCGACGCTTCCTCATCCGACTGACGGCGGCCCGGCCGCCTCCGCGTCCGAGTCTGCGCGGCCCCGCCTGATCGGGGAAATCCCGGTATCTGGCGCAGATTTTCATTCAGTAAACTGAATCACATTAAGCATACGTAATGATGTGCTGAGAACACAAGAAAGCTTCCACAGAGCTTCAACCCAAGGAGACCCACGATGACTGCCTCTACCTCTGTCCCATGGCTGCAGCGGCCTTGCGCCGCTGCATCGTCCAACTGCCCGTTGCGGGAGCTGCGGCCATGAGCACCGACCTGCGTGCAAGCGTCGACCAGCGGCCGATGACGCGCTTCCAGTGGTCGGTCATAGCCCTGTGCATGGTGCTCAACATGATCGACGGCTTCGACGTGCTGGTCATGGCCTTCACGGCCTCTGCCGTGTCGGCGCACTGGCAGCTCAGCGGCGCCCAGCTGGGCTTTCTGCTCAGCGCGGGCCTGTTCGGCATGGCGGGCGGATCGCTGCTGATCGCGCCCTGGGCCGACCGGCTGGGCCGCCGGCCGCTGATCCTGGCCTGCCTGGCCCTCTCGGGCGTGGGCATGCTGGGCTCGGCCTTCAGCCAGAGCGCCACGCAGCTGGCGGCGCTGCGCGTGCTCACGGGCCTGGGCGTGGGCGGCATCCTGGCCTGCAGCAACGTGATCGCCAGCGAATACGCCTCGCAGCGCTGGCGCAGCCTGGCCGTCACGCTGCAGTCCACGGGCTATGCGCTGGGCGCCAGCATTGGCGGCTCCATCGCGGTGTGGCTGCTGGGGCGCCATGACTGGCGCGCGGTCTTCCTGTTCGGCGGCTGCGTGACGCTGGGCGTGCTGGTCCTGGCCTGGTGGCGACTGCCCGAGTCCATGGACTTCCTGCTGGCGCGGCGCCCGGCCGGCGCGCTGCAGCGGCTCAACGCCCTGGTCGGGCGGCTGGGCCTGCCCGCATTGGCTGCGCTGCCGCCTGCCGCGCCATCGGCGGCGGAGCGCTCAAGGCGGGGCCCGCTGCAGCTGTTCGCGCCAGGCCTGCGCCGGCCCACGCTGCTGGTCTGGCTGTCGTTCTTCGCGGTGATGTTCGGCTTTTACTTCGTCATGAGCTGGACGCCCAAGCTGCTGGCCGCCTCGGGCCTCACGCCCGAGCAGGGCGTGACCGGCGGCGTGCTGCTGAGCCTGGGCGGCATCCTGGGTGCCACCTTGCTGGGCCTGCTGGCGGCGCGCTATCCCGTGCACCGCGCGCTGGCCGGCTTCATGCTGGCTACGGCCGTGCTGCTGTGCTTCATCGTGAGCAATCCGGGCTCGCTGCTGCTGTCGTATGCGCTGGCCTTCCTGATCGGCGTCTTCGTCAACGGCTGCGTGGCGGGGCTCTATGCCATCGCGCCCATGGTCTATGGCGGCGAGGTGCGCGTGACCGGCGTGGGCTGGGGCATAGGCATAGGGCGCATCGGCGCCATCGTCTCGCCCATGGTCGCGGGCTCGCTGCTCGACGCCTCCTGGTCGGCCAGCCAGCTGTACGTGGGTTATGGCGCGGCCTTCGTGTTCGCGGCCTGCATCGTGTCGCTGCACCGGCTGCAAGGGCCCGAAGCCGGCAGGCCCGCAGCCACGGGCCGCACGCTGTCGGCGCATTGAGCGCGACTTGCAGACAAGAAGGAGAACCCCATGACCGAATGCACCACCATTGCACCTGCCTCCACGCCCGCCTCCACGCCGGCCTTCCCGCTGGACCAGTGGTATGTCGCCGGCTTTGCCTGGGAGCTGCAGGACGCGCCACTGGCCCGCACCCTGCTGGGCCGGCCCGTCGTGCTGTTTCGCACGCCCGATGGCAGCGTCGCCGCGCTGGAGGACCGCTGCTGCCACCGCGAGCTGCCGCTGTCCTGCGGCACGGTGGAGGCGCGCGGCCTGCGCTGCGGCTACCACGGCCTGCTGTTCGACCGCGCCGGCCAGTGCCTGGAGATTCCGGGCCAGCAGCGCATACCGCCCAAGGCCTGCGTCAAGTCCTTCGAGCTGCGCGAGCGTGACCAGATCCTCTGGATCTGGATGGGCGCCACGCCCGATTCGGTGCCCGCGCAGGAGCCGCCCGCCTATCCCGTGCATGGCGATGCGCGCTACCGCTTCGGCGGCGATGTCTACCACTACGACGCGCCCTACCAGCTCATCCACGACAACCTGCTGGACCTCAGCCACCTGGGCTATGTGCACCTCAAGACCATTGGCGGCAATGCCGGCATCCACATGAATGCGGAGCTGCAGGTCCGCCAGGACGGGGACAGCGTCACCGTGCTGCGCTGGATGCCCGACTCCGACCCGCCGCCCACCTATGCGGCGGCCTGGCCGTTCGCGGGCCGCATCGACCGCTGGCAGGAGGTGGAGTTCCACCCCTCGCACGTGTGCATCTGGACCGGCGCCATGGACGCAGGCAGCGGCCGGCTCGACGATCCGCAGCGCGAGGGCTTTCACATGCGGGGATTTCACGGCGTGACGCCGGAGACCGAGCATTCGGCCCACTACTTCTGGACCATTGCCACCAACCCGCATCCCGACATGCAGGACACCACGCGCCTGGTGATCGACCAGACGGCTGCCACCTTCGAGGAGGACAAGGTCGTCATCGAGGCCCAGTTCCGCAACCAGCAGCGCTTTGGCGCGCGCCCCGTCATCGACATCCACGTGGACGCCGGCCCCAACCGCGCGCGCCGCGTGATCAGCCGGCTGCGCGAGGCCAGCGCCCGTGCGCTGGCGGCGGCCTGATTTTCCGAACCCCTCCATTCCCACGTTTTTCCCATGCAAGCCAACCCCATCCTCCAGGTGCGCGTCGCGCGCAAATGCGCCGAGGCGCAGGACATCTGCAGCCTTGAACTCGTGCCGCTGGACGGCCAGAGCCTGCCCGCCTTCACGGCCGGCTCGCACATCGACCTGCACCTGCCCGGCGGCCTGGTGCGCCAGTACTCGCTGTGCAACGACCCGCAGGACACGGGCCGCTACGTGGTCGGCGTGCTGCGCGAGGCCGCCTCGCGCGGCGGCTCGGCCGCCGTGCACGAACAGGTGCAGGAAGGCCAGCAGATCGCCATCGGCGCGCCGCGCAACCACTTCGCGCTGCATGCGGGTGGCCCTGCGCGGCACCTGCTGCTGGCCGGCGGCATAGGCATCACGCCCGTGCTGGCCATGGCGCGCCAGCTGGCGCGCGAGGGTGCCGACTTCGAACTGCACTACTGCGCGCGTTCGCGCGAGCGCATGGCCTTCACGGCCCTGCTGCAGTCCATGCCCTGGGCCGACCGCGTGCACCTGCATGTGGATGGCGAGGGCGCGCTCGACATGGCGCAGCTGCTGGGCGCCCCGCAGGCGGGCCTGCACCTGTATGTCTGTGGCCCACGCGGCTTCATGGACGCGGCCCTGGGCATGGCTCGCGCATCGGGCTGGAGCGAGGACCGCCTGCACTACGAATTCTTTGCAGGCGAGGCCGTGCAGCGCGAGGGCGATGCCGGGTTCGAGATCGAGATCGCCAGCACCGGCCAGGTGGTGCGCGTGGCGCCCGAGCAGACCGTGGTCCAGGCCCTGGCCGGCATCGGCGTGGAGGTGCAGACCTCGTGCGAGCAGGGCGTGTGCGGCACCTGCCTCACGCGTGTGCTCTCGGGCGAGCCCGAGCACCGCGACATGTACCTGACCGAGGACGAGCAGGCCGCCTGCGACCAGTTCCTGCCCTGCTGCTCGCGCGCGAAATCCGCCCGGCTGGTGCTGGACCTGTAGCGCTGGACCCGGCCGGCCGGCGCACAATGAGGTTTTCCCCCAAGGCCCGCCCTGTGGCGGCGGGCGCCGCCTTCCTGCCATGCAACCTGCCCTGCTCGTCCTCAACTTCAATACCGAGGCCCATCTGCGCCAGATGGCCCAGGCCTTTCCCTCCTTCGAACTGCTCTACGCGCCCGACGCCGCCCAGTGCGAGGCCGCCATCGCCGAGCACGGCACGCGCATACAGGCCGTGCTGACCATAGGCTCCATCGGCCTGTCGGCCGCGCAGATGCAGCGCATGCCCGCCCTCAGGCTGGTCTGCGCGCTGGGCGCGGGCTACGAGAACATCGATGTCGCCCATGCGCAGGCCCACGGCATTGCCGTGGGCAATGGCGCAGGCACCAATGACGACTGCGTGGCCGACCATGCCATGGGCCTGCTGATCGCCTCCGTGCGCGGCCTGGTGCGCCTGGACCGCGCCACGCGCGACGGCGTCTGGCGCACCGCCATGCCGCTGCCGCCCAATGTCTCGCACAAGCGCCTGGGCATCCTGGGCATGGGCGCCATCGGCGCCAAGATCGCCCAGCGCGCGCTGGGCTTCGAGATGGAGATCGGCTACCACAACCGCAGCCCGCGCAGCGGGCTGCCCCACCGCTACTTCGGCGACCTGCTGTCCCTGGCGCAGTGGGCCGATGTGCTGGTGGTCGCCACGCCGGGCGGCCCGGGTACGCGCCATCTCGTCAACGCCCAGGTGCTGGACGCACTGGGCCCGCAGGGCCACCTGGTCAATATCGCGCGCGGCAGCGTGGTCGATACCGCCGCCCTGGCCGCCGCCGTGCGCGAAGGCCGCCTTGCCGGCGCGGGCCTGGATGTCTACGAAAGCGAACCTGCGCCACCGGCCGAACTGCTGGACCTGGACGCCGTGGTGCTCACGCCCCATGTGGGCGGCTGGTCGCCCGAAGCCGTGCAGGCCTCGGTGGACCGCTTCATCGCCAACATGCGCTGCCACCTGGAAGGCCGCCCGCTGGTCTCGCCGGTCACGGCCTGAGGCTGGATTCAGCCCTGTGCCATCCCGGCAGCTGCTGCCAGGTGCAGCAGCCCCATGACCAGGCAGAGGGCCGAGGACACATGCCAGAAGCGGTCGCTGTTGTCCGGAAAGCGTGGTTTCAACCACGGATAGGCCACGGCCCGCGCCACCAGCACCAGGCCGGCCCCGGCCAGCACCGGGCGCATGAAGGGCAGGGGACCCAGCAGGCCCGCGCCTGCCAGCGCATACCCCGCCAGCAGCGACAGCACCACGCCGATGGCCGCCGACACCAGTGGCGGATACCAGTGCCCCGCCTCGGCCATGCGCGCCATGCGCTCGCCGGCACCCATGAGCCGCAGCCCACGTCCCCCCCAAACGATGCAGGCGAAGTGGGCCAGCGCGGCCGCCGTGTCGAACAGGGCGGCGGCCAGGGCCAGCAGTTGCACGCCCTTCACGGCAGGGCTTCCCACGCGCCGGTGTGCTGATGCTTCTTCATGGTGTATTCCTTGGGATTTGCTGCAATGGCCGGCCACTGTAGTGCTTAAACTCCGGGCAGAAAACTCGCCTTGTGCTCAGGTTTTGCCGCATGCCCTCCCATACCTCCGCTACCACTGAATCCCAGAGAAGAAGACAGCCCATGCAGGCCCGTGCGCAGCGCACGCTGGAGGCCATTGTTCAGGCAGCAGCTCAGATTCTGGTCAAGGAGGGCGAAGCCGCGCTCACCACCAATCGCATTGCCGAGCGCGCAGGCGTCTCCATCGGCACGCTCTACCAGTACTTCCCCGACAAGCAGGCCGTCTTGCGCGCCATGGTCGATGGCCAGCGCCTTGCTGCCGTCGCGGCCATCGAGGCCTGGCTGGAGCAGGCGTCGGAACAGCGCCTGCCGCGCGAGGCCGTGGCGCGCGGCGTGGTCGCCTGCATCGTCGAGGGCTTTGCGGGCCGCACGCCTGCGCGGCGCAAGCTGGCGCGCTTTGCCTGGCGCCAGGATGGTGACGAGCGCATTGCCCTGTCCATGCGCGAGACCGCAGAGCGCATGGCCGCCCACCTGCAGCGCTGGGGCGGCCCCTCGCTGTCCTATGCGCGCCTTTACGTGGCCACGCGGGCCGTGCTGGGCACGGTGCGCTTTGCCTCGCTGGAGGCTTCGCCGCTGATCGCCTCGGGCGCACTGGAGGAGCTGCTGTGCGAGATGGGGGCAGATATGTTGCTGGGTGGCGCGACGGACGCGGGAGCCGCTGCCCGTGCCCCTGCCCCATAGGCAGCAGGGGCTGTGCCTGTGCCATTTCGCTGGACCGGCTTCGCAGCAAGGCATGCCTTGATGGGCGGGCTGAAGTCCTGGTCGTCCTTGCGAAGCAGGATGGCGAAAAAAAGGCCCCGCAGAGCGGGGCCTTTTGCTTCTACCGGAGTGTGCGATCAACCGATAGCATTCTAACGAGTTCGCGCGGCAATGGCTTTCTCCGCCACATCCACCAGGTCGGCGCCGACCTGCTGCTTCCACTTGTCGTAGACGGGGCGCGTGGCCTTGACGAAGGCTTCGCGCTCGGCCGGCGTGAGCTGGGTCACGGTCACGCCGTTGGCGGCCAGGTCCTTGAGCAGGGGCTTGTCGGCCTCGATCATGCCCTTGCGCGCGATCACGACCTGCTCCTTGGCGGCGTCCACGGCGGCCTGGCGCACGATGTCCTGGTCTTCCTTGGTCCAGGTGGCCCAGATGTCCTTGTTGACCACGAAGATCAGCGGATCGTTGATGTAGCCCCACAGCGTCAGATGCTTCTGGCCCACGGACTGCAGCTTGGCGGCCATGTAGACCGAGACGGGGTTTTCCTGGCCGTCCACGGCGCCGCTGGCCATGGCGGGCTGGGCATCGGCCCAGCTCATCTGCGTGGGGTTGGCGCCCAGCGCGGTGAAGGTGTCCAGGAACAGCGGCGAGCCCACGACACGGATCTTCAGGCCCTTGAGGTCGGCAGGGGTCTTGATGGCGTGCTTGGAGTTGCTGATCTCGCGGTAGCCGTTCTCTCCCCAGGCCAGCGGCACCACGCCGGCCTTGTCCAGGCGCTGGAACAGGCGCTTGCCGGGCTCGCCATGCGTGAGCGCGTCGGCGGCCGCGTAGTCGGGCATCAGGAAGGGCAGGGCGAACAGGTTCAGCTCCTTGATCTGGGGCGACCAGTTCAGCGTGGAGCCCACGGCCATGTCGATCACGCCCTGGCGCAGCGCGCTGAATTCGCGCGTCTGGTCGCCCTGGATCAGGGACACGCCCGGGTAGAGCTTGATGTTGATGCGGCCGTTGGTGCGCTCGCGCACCTTGTTGGCCCAGATCTCGCCGCCCTTGCCCCAGGGAAAGGCCGTGCCCAGCACCAGCGACATGCGGTACTCGCTCTTGTACTTGGCCGGAGTCTGCGCCACTGCGGGAGCGGACGAAAGGGCCAGGGCCGCCGCTGCGGCCAGGCCGCTGGCGAGGAAAGTGCGAAGTTTCATTGCGAAGGTCTCCTTGTTGAATTTTTGGGAAATCAGTAGCCCAGGCGTGCTGGGAGCCAGAGAGCCAGCTGCGGGAAGGCGATCACGGCGATCATCACCAGGAACATGGCCAGCAGCATGGGGCCGACCCAGCGCACGGTGGACTCCATGCGCACGCCGGCGATTCGGCAGGACACCATCAGGTTCACGGCCAGCGGCGGCGTGAACTGGCCCAGCGCCACCTTGAGCGTGAGGATGACGCCGAACCACACCGGGTCCCAGTGGTAGTGCTGCATGATCGGCAGCAGCAGCGGCACGAAGATCAGGAAGATGGAGATGCCGTCCAGGAACATGCCCACGGTGATCAGCAGCAGGATCAGCAGCGCCATCACGCCGTACTCGCCCAGGCCCGATTCCACGATGGCCTTGGCCACCGGATCGATCACGCCCAGCGTGGACAGCGAGAACGCGAAGATGCCGGCCAGCGACACCACCAGCAGGATCACGGCCGACAGCTCGCCGGCCTCGCGCAGGATGGGATACAGGTCGCGCAGCGTGATGGTGCGGTGGATCACCATGCCCACGAACAGGCCGTAGAACACGGCCACCACGGCGGCCTCGGTGGGGGTGAACCAGCCGGCGCGCATGCCGCCCAGGATCAGCACCGGGGCGGCCAGGCCCCAGGAGGCCTCGCGCAGGCTGCGCCAGAACGGCGGGCGCGGCATGGACGATTCCAGCGCACCCATCCTGTGCCTGCGCGACATCCACACGGCCGGAACGATCAGCGCCACGCCGGCCAGGATGCCGGGGATCATGCCGGCCGCAAACAGCGCCGGCACCGAGGCGCCGGGCACCAGCACCGAGTAGATGATGAAGGCCACGGACGGCGGGATCAGGATGTCGGTGGCCGCGGCCGCGCCCACCACGCTGGCCGAGAAGCTGCCGGGATAGCCGGCGCGGCTCATGGCCGCGATCATCACGCCGCCCACGGCAGCGGCATTGGCCGGGCCCGAGCCCGAGATGCCGCCCAGGAACATGGCCACGGCAATCGCCACCAGGGGCAGCATGCCGGGGCCGCGGCCCACGATGGCCACGGCGAAGTTCACCAGGCGCAGCGCCACGCCCGAGCGGTCGAAGATCGAGCCCACGAGCACGAACATCGGAATCGCCAGCAGCGGGTACTTGCCCAGGCCGGCATAGAAGTTCTGCGGCACGGCCAGCAGGCCGAACCACTGCGTGTCGGGGCTGGCCAGCGCGATGGCGGCCGCCCCTGCCAGGCCCAGGGCCGCGCCGATGGGCACGCCCAGGAGCATCAGGCCCAGGAAGGCGATGAAGAGCAGGGTCGCGATCATGGCGCCTTCTCCTCGTCCACGAAGGCGCCGGGGCGCCCCTGGCGCAGGAACAGTTGCAGCGCGCGCAGCGTGATCAGCGCCGAGCAGATGGGCAGCCACATCGAATACCACCACTGCGGCACGCCGATGCCGGGCGAGGTTTCCTCGAAACGGTAGTCGTCCCAGACCACGCGCACGCTCAGTGCGGCGATCACCGCGAACAGCAGGGCCACCATCAGCGTGCCGAAGCGCGCCAGGCGCTTCCTGCGCAGGGCGCTGCCGCCTTCGGCGAAGTATTCGATGCGGATGTGGGCGTTGCGCGCCACGGCCGCCGAGCCCGCGACCATGGCCAGCAGGATCATCAGGAAGACCGAGATTTCCTCGGTCCACGCGAAGGACGAGGAGGTGAAGTAGCGCACCAGCACATTGGCGAAGGTGATCAGGGCCAGCAGGGCCATGATGACCACGGTGAGCCAGTCCTCGATGCGCAGCGAACGCGGCTCGTCCGGCTGGGAAGGCGTCTCAGCGGCGCCGTTTTCGGTGGGAGGGGATGACATGGACGCGGGGAGTCAGAAAATTACACATGGCGGGGCAGATGCAGTCACTGAGCTTCCTCGGCGTCGTGTGCCGGGGGCCGTGAGGAAAAAATGTCACATTGGGTAAATGCGGCGCAGCGCCATTATGTGCGCATCCATGCGGTGTGCCAGAGGGACCATCCCTGCCCTGTCAGGCACCCGTCACGGCCCGGCGGATAATGAGGCCCATGGAAACCAAATGGCTAGAAGATTTCGTCAGCCTGGCTGAAACACGCAGTTTCAGCCGCTCCGCCCAACTGCGGCATGTGACGCAACCTGCGTTCTCGCGCCGCATCCAGGCACTGGAGGCCTGGGCCGGCACAGACCTTGTGGACCGCAGCTCCTACCCGACCCGGCTCACGCCGGCCGGCAAGACCATGTATGACCAGGCGCTGGAGATGCTGCAGTCGCTGCAGAGCACGCGCACCATGCTGCGGGCCCATGTCAGCGCGGGCAAGGGCATGGTGGGGTTTGCCGTGCCGCACACGCTGGCCTTCACCTTCTTCCCGAACTGGGTCTCCAGCGTGCAGGCCAAGTTCGGGCCGTTCCGCAGCCGGCTGTTCGCGCTCAACGTGCACGACGCCGTGATGCGCCTGGTCGAGGGCGGCTGCGACCTGCTGATCGCCTACTTCCATCCGTCCCAGCCCTTCCAGCTTGACCCGGCGCGCTACGAGATGGTCAGCCTGGGCCATGAGGTGCTCGCCCCCTACGCCAGGCCCGACGCCGACGGCCTGCCGCTGCACCAGTTGCCGGGCCGCCAGGGCCAGCCGCTGCCCTACCTGGGCTATGCGCCGGGCGCCTACCTGGGCCGCGTGACGGAACTCATCCTCAAGGAAGCGGCCGAGGCCGTGCACCTGGAGCGCGTCTACGAGACCGACATGGCCGAAGGCCTCAAGGCCATGGCGCTGGAAGGCCATGGCGTGGCCTTTTTGCCATTCAGCGCCGTGCGCAACGAGCTGGAGGCCGGCCGCCTGGTCAGCGCCGCACCTGCCGGTGACGACGGTTTCCGCATGGACATGGAAGTGCGCGCCTACCGCGAAAAACCCACCAGCAAGGATGCGCCCCAGGGCGTGGCCGGCGCGCTGTGGAACTTCCTGCTGGAGCAGGGCGAGACCATCGGCTGACACGCCAGGCGGCACTCATGAAGACAAAGGGGCTCTCGAGCCCCTTTTTGCTGCACGCTGGTGCACGGCAAAGCCCGTCAAGAGACCGACTTGGTGCATGGGTTATGCCTAGGGTAAACACCTATTATGCATGGCATGCATAAGGGTTTCTGCAAACGGCATTGGCTGTGCTGCCACGCCTGGCATTAGAGTGCGCGCACAGCAGCCACGCCGTGTGCAGGCCCGCAGGCGCGCTGGATCGGGCAAAAAACGCGTGCCATGGCACGGCAGTTGCTTACCTGAATCTGGCTGACGTGCTGGAAAGCCCTAGCACGTGTCGGTGCTCCAGCACCGTGCGTGATTGCACAATATGTGTCACATCGTTGATAGTTCGAGCCAGCCCACAAGGCGACTCGACCGTTCTCATCAAGACCGTTTTCGTTCTCATCTCAGGAGACCCGTATGAAGAAGCATTTGTTGGCCATCGCCGTGACCGCCCTGGCTGCAGGCAGCGCTTTTGCGCAGGCTGGCGACACCCTGGCCAAGATCAAGTCCTCCGGCGCCGTGACGCTGGGCGTGCGTGAATCCTCCGGCCTGGGCTACACGCTGGGCAATGGCAAGTACGTGGGCTTCCACACCGAGATGGGCGAGCGCGTGCTGGCCGACATCCAGAAGCAGCTGGGCCTGGCCAAGCTGGACATCAAGTACCAGCCCGTCACCTCGCAGAACCGCATCCCCCTGGTGACCAATGGCACCGTGGACATCGAGTGCGGCTCCACCACCAACAGCCAGGCCCGCCAAAAGGATGTGGCCTTCGCCGTGACCACCTATGTGGAAGAAGTGCGCATCGCCGTCAAGGGCAACTCCGGCATCACCGGCATCAAGGACCTGAACGGCAAGACCATCGTCACGACGACGGGCACCACCTCGGTGCAGACCCTGCGCAAGAACAAGCGCGCCGACGGCCTGACCTTCAAGGAAGTCATGGGCAAGGACCACGCCGACAGCTTCCTGATGCTGGAAACCGGCCGTGCCGACGCCTTCATCATGGACGGCTCCATCCTGGCCGCCAACATCTCCAAGTCCAAGGCACCTGCCGACTACAAGATCGTCGGCGAAACCCTGTCGGTCGAGCCCATCGCCTGTATGCTGCGCAAGGACGACCCCGCCTTCAAGAAGGCCGTGGACGACTCCATCAAGCGCCAGATCGCCGACGGCTCCCTGGCCAAGCTCTATGACAAGTGGTTCATGCAGCCGATTCCCCCGGCCAACGTGAAGGTCGGCCTGCCGCTGTCCGACGCCACCAAGGACGCATGGGCCAACCCCAACGACAAGCCCATGGAGTCGTACGAAGTCAAGTAAGCACCAGCTGAATGCCGCCCCTTCTGCCATGCGGTTGGAAGGGGCGTTTTTTGTTGCGGCGCCGTTTTTGCCGGTAGTGCATTTTTCAAGAATCTGAATAAAGAGGTGCTCCTATGAGTTGGGATTGGCAGGTGTTCTGCCAGGACACCATTACCCAAGAGGTCGGTCAAAGCTGCTTCGGCAAGAACGGCGACATCACCTACCTCGACTGGATGCTGTCGGCCTGGGGCTGGACCATTTCCGTGTCGCTGCTGTCGCTGTTGATCGCATTGATCGTCGGCTCGCTGATCGGCACGCTGCGCACGCTGCCCGACCGGCCGTGGATCGTGCGGCTGGGCAATGCCTGGGTCGAACTGTTCCGCAATATTCCGCTGCTGGTCCACATCTTCATGTGGTACCACGTGGTGCCGTCCATCTTCCCCGCGCTGAAGTCCCTGCCGGGCTTCGTGCTCGTGGTGCTGGCGCTGGGCTTCTTCACCTCGGCCCGTATCGCCGAGCAGGTGCGTTCCGGCATCCAGGCGCTGCCGCGCGGCCAGCGCTATGCGGGCATGGCGCTGGGTTTCACCACGTTCCAGTACTACCGCTACGTGCTGCTGCCCATGGCGTTTCGCATCATCATTCCGCCGCTGACCAGCGAGACCATGAACGTGTTCAAGAACTCGTCCGTGGCGTTTGCCGTGTCCGTGGCCGAACTGACCATGTTCGCCATGCAGGCGCAGGAAGAGACTTCGCGCGGCATCGAGATCTACCTGGCCGTCACCGGCCTGTACGTGGTCTCCGCCTTTGCCATCAACCGCATCATGGCCTTCATCGAGAAGCGCTCGCGCGTCCCGGGCCTGATCGCTGCCAGCGGCGGAGGACACTGACATGAACCTGCAAATCGACTGGTCGTTCTTCACCTGGGACCTGTTCAGCAACTTCGTGCTGAAGGGCCTGTACTTCAGCCTGACGCTGACCGTCATCGCCACCATCGGCGGTGTGCTCTTCGGCACGCTGCTGGCGCTGATGCGCCTGTCGGGCAAGAAATGGCTCGATGTGCCCGCCACGCTCTACGTCAACGGCATGCGCTCCGTGCCGCTGGTGATGGTGATCCTGTGGTTCTTTCTGCTGATGCCGCTGATCATCGGGCGGCCCATCGGCGCCGAGGTCTCGGCCATCATCACCTTCATCGCCTTCGAGGCGGCCTACTTCAGCGAGATCATGCGCGCGGGCATCCAGTCCATCCCGCGCGGCCAGGTCTTCGCGGGCCAGGCCATGGGCATGACCTATGGGCAGAACATGCGCCTCGTGGTGCTGCCCCAGGCCTTCCGCAACATGCTGCCCGTGCTGCTGACGCAGACCATCATCCTGTTCCAGGACACCTCGCTGGTCTACGCCATCGGTGCCTACGACATGCTCAAGGGCTTCGAAGTGGCCGGCAAGAACTACGGCCGTCCCATCGAATCCTATCTGGCCGCTGGCGTGACCTACTTCGTGCTGTGCTATTCGCTGTCCTGGGCAGTGAAGCGCCTGCACAAAAAGATTGCCATCATTCGATGAGCCAGCACCCCATTGAGGAATTGCAATGATTGAACTCAAGAACGTTTCCAAGTGGTACGGCAGCTTTCAAGTGCTGACCGACTGCTCCACCAACATCCAGAAGGGTGAGGTCGTGGTGGTCTGCGGCCCGTCGGGCTCGGGCAAGTCCACGCTGATCAAGACCATCAACGCGCTGGAGCCCTTCCAGAAGGGCGAGATCTTCGTGGACGGCGTGGCCGTGCACGATCCCAAGACCAACCTGCCCAAGCTGCGCAGCCGCGTGGGCATGGTGTTCCAGCACTTCGAGCTGTTCCCGCACCTGTCGGTGACCGAGAACCTGACCATTGCCCAGGTCAAGGTGCTGGGCCGCAGCGCGGACGACGCCAGGAAGCGCGGCCTCAAGATGCTGGACCGCGTGGGCCTGACGGCGCACAAGGACAAGTTCCCGGGCCAGCTGTCGGGCGGCCAGCAGCAGCGCGTGGCCATTGCGCGCGCGCTGTCCATGGACCCCATCGTGATGCTGTTCGACGAACCCACCTCCGCGCTGGACCCCGAAATGGTCGGCGAAGTGCTGGACGTGATGATCGGCCTGGCCAACGAAGGCATGACCATGATGTGCGTGACCCACGAAATGGGCTTTGCGCGCAAGGTGGCCAGCCGCGTGATCTTCATGGACGTGGGCGGCAAGATCCTGGAGGACTGCTCCAAGGACGAATTCTTCGGCAACCCGGAAGCGCGCCAGCCCCGGACCAAGGAATTCCTCAACAAGATCCTGCAGCACTGAACCGGTGCGGCCCTTGCGGGCACGGCAATCAAGGGGGCGCTTCGGCGCCCCTTTTTTGTGGCCGCGGCGAGACGATGATGAGAATCGTTCTCGATACAATCGCCGGCTCAGCTGTTTGCACCGTGCTCCAGATCCCGCCCCCATTTCCCCGCCACCGGACAATTTCCACGTCCGCCGTGCCATGCCTGCCATGAAGCGCGACGACGCCCCGGGAGAGCCCGGTGGCCATTCCCGCAGTCTCTACACCCGCTGGCGCAAGCCGCTGCAGCGCATGCTGGCGCGGTACTTCAAGAGCCCGGCCGATATCGAGGATGCCTCCCAGGAAGTCTTCGTGCGCATGCTGTCGGCCGACAAGCGCCTGCCTGTGGACGAAGAGCGGCCCTATCTGCATCAGGTCGTGCGCAGCGTGGCGGCCTTCGCGCACCGCACGGCGCCGCAGCAGGCCGGTGTGCGGCTGGTGTCCGTGGAGGATTGCCGCGACGAGGTCGAGGCCCTGCCGGCCCGCGACGGAGCCGACCATGCGCTGGACGATGAGCGCCGCCAGCGCCTGGCCCGGCTGCGCGATGCCCTGAACGAGCTGCCCGAGCGCCAGCGCCAGGCCTTCGTGCTGCACCGCGTGCAGGAACTGACGCTGGAGCAGACGGCCGAGCGCATGGACATCACCGTGCGCATGGTCTCGCGCCACCTGAGCCGGGCACTGTCCTATTGCGAGATCCGCGTACGCTACGCCAGCGCCGAGCAAATGCGTGCCCTGCTGCGCGCAGACGAGCAGCGGCCGGGCGCCGCAGAGAACACACGATGAGCAACGAACTTCCCCCGGGCGTTTCGCCGCAGGAGCTGGTGGGGCTGCATGACAGGGCGGCCGACTGGTTCGTGCGCCGCCAGCAGCCGGACTGGACGGGCGCCGATGAGCGCGCGCTGGATGCGTGGCTGGGCGCCCACCCGCTGCACCGCAGCATCTTCGAAGGCATGTCGCGCCACTGGCATGGCGCGCCACAGCTTAGGGAATTGTTTCCCGATGAGTTCGGCGCAGCGGTGCCGCCCGCCGCGCCTGCCGTCTGCGCTGCACCAGTGGCCGCGCCGCCGCGCCAGCGCGTTCTTGCCCGCTGGCCCGGCCGCCCTGCGGCGGCCCTGTCCGTGCTGGCGGTGGTCTCGCTGCTGGCCTGGGGTGGCTGGTACCGCTGGGACCACACGCCAGGCTATACGCTGCAGGCCCGCACGGCGCCCGGGCAGACGCAGAGCATCGAGCTGCCCGATGGCTCGCGCGTGGCCCTCAACGTGGACAGCGAACTCCAGGTGCGCTACTACCCGCGCCGCCGCGAGGTGGTGCTGGATCGGGGCGAGGCCTTCTTCGAGGTCACGCCCGGCCCGGACAGGCCCTTCACTGTGGACTCCGGCGCCAGCCGCGTCCGGGTGGTGGGCACCGCGTTCAATGTGCGCGCCGGGCCGCCGCGGCTGGTGGTGAAGGTGCTGGAGGGCAAGGTGCAGCTGCGGCCCGAGCGTGACCGGGCTGGGGGCGATGTCCTGCTGCTGGCGGCAGGCGCGGGCGTGGCTGTGGACGGCGCCGGCCGGCACAGCACCGTGGTGGCCGATGCGGACAGCGTGGGCGACTGGCGCACGGGCCAGGTGCGCTTCAGCGGCACGCCGCTGGCGGAGGTGGCGCAGGAGCTGTCGCGCTATCTGGGTGCGCCCGTGGAGCTGGGCGACGAGTCGCTGGGCCGCCTGCGTGTCTCGGGCCTGCTGGCCACGGCCGCGCCCGAGCGCTTTGTGCGCGCGCTGCCGGCCTTGATTGCGGTGCGCGTGCAGCCGCGCAGCGGCGGAGGTTGGCTGATCGTGCGGGGATGAATCGAAGGTTGAGAAACAATTTGTTTCAAACTGACGGCCAACCCCAGGTTCCAGCTTTGCACCGGTTTTGGCTTCTATAGGGGCAGGGGCGTGGATTTTCCAGGCCCGCACGGCTGCCAGCCAAGGACCACCGAGGGCGCTCGTCCCTCACGCCCCAGCCAACGGCCGCAACACCTGACGCGCATGCGCGGGTGGGCTGGCATGGCTTGTCCGGCGCGGTTCCTGATCGCCCGCGACGGCTGCCTGCGGCCTGCCCGTCGCGTGCCCGTGCAACGGCACAGCAACGGAGTGGCAATGAGAGCGCAAGAAGCAGCAGGCAGGGAATTCGCAGGCAGGGGCACACATGCCCGACGCAGGAACATGAAGGAGCAGGGCGCCGGCCCGCAGGCCAGTCCGCGCCTGCTGGCGTGGCTGGTGGCCGGTGCCGTGGCCGGCATGGGCGCCGCGCCGTCCGCCCGTGCGCAACAGCTTCAGCAGCCGGCCGCCTCTTCACCGATGCCGTCATCCGGACAGCGGCTGGCCTTTGACCAGCCGGCCCAGCCGCTGATCAACGCGCTGCGCGCCTTTGGCCGCCAGACCCAGTTCCAGGTGCTGTACGACGAAGCCGTGCTGGGCGGCCGCCAGGCGCCGGCCCTCCGGGGCAGCTTCACGCCGCAGGAGGCCATGGACCGGCTGTTGGCCGGCACCGGCGTGACCGCGCACAGCACCGAGCAGGGCACGTTCACGCTGCGAAAGGCGCCTGCGCCTGCGCCTGAGCCTGCGCCGCAGGCGTCGGCGGGCACCACGCTGTCCACGGTCAACGTGACCTCGCAGCGCATGGCCGCGCCGGGCAGCTACGTGGGCAGCGGCAGGAGCGCCAGCACCAAGCTGGACACGCCGCTGATCGAGACGCCGCGCTCCATCTCCATCGTCACCCAGGAACAGCTGCAGAACCAGGCGCCCAAGAGCATCGAGCAGGCCCTGTCGTACACGGCCGGCGTGTCCACCGAAGTCACGGGCGCGGACCTGCGCATGACGGGCGCCATCATCCGGGGTTTCAGCGATGGCAGCTCCTACTACAAGGACGGGCTGCGGCAGTTCTCGGCCGGCACCTATGGTTCGTGGAACGACGAGATCGACGAGCTGGACAGCATCGAGGTCATCAAGGGCCCGGCCTCCGTGCTCTTTGGCCAGGGGCGGCCGGGCGGCGTGATCAACGTGGTCTCCAAGAAACCCGAGGCCGACCATGTGAACAGCGTGGGCCTGTCCTATGGCCGCTACCAGCGCGCCCAGGCCACGGCCGATCTGGGCGGCGCGCTGGATGCCTCGGGCGACCTGCTGTACCGGCTCAACCTCAAGGCGCGTGACAGCGACGGACGCACCGTGGGCTCGCGCGATGACCGCATCTCCATCGCGCCCTCGCTGCGCTGGAACCTCTCCGGCCGCACCCACCTGACCGTGCTGGGCAGCTACTCGCGCGAGCGCGGCACGCCCAAGTCCTGGTGGCCCAGCCTGTTCACCTACCCGCAGATCAAGGACCTGCCCGCGCACCTGACCGCCGGCGACCCGTCCTTCGACCGCTTCGACCGCGACACGCGATCGCTGGGCTACGAGTTCTCGCACCAGACCGACAGCGGCTGGCAGCTCACGCAGAACCTGCGCTACTCCACCATCGACATCGATTACCGCCATATCTACGCCATGGACGTGCTGGCCGACGGCCGAAGCGTCTCGCGCGCCAGCCTGGCCCAGCGCACCAAGGGCCGCACGCTGGCGCTGGACACCCGCCTGCACAAGGACCTGCGCTGGGGCGGGCTGCAGCACCGGCTGGCCTTCGGCATGGACCATGTGAAGTACAAGGAGCGCGGCGGCCTGGGCTTTGGCTGGGATGTGCCCGACCTGGACATGCTCGACCCTGTCTATGGCCAGTCCATCGCCTATCCAGAGCTGGAGGACAGCCGCACGGACCTGCGCCAGACCGGCATCTACACCCTCAACCAGTTCAAGTGGGACCGCTGGGTGGCCAATCTCAGCCTGCGCCATGACCAGGCGCGCACCACGCAGAACAGCAGCACCCAGCCGCGCATGAGCGACAGCGCCACCACCGGCAGCGCGGGCCTGCTCTACCTGTTCGACAGCGGCTGGGCGCCCTATGCGAGCTATGCGACCTCCTTCGATCCGGTCACGGGCCTGCAGTACGACGGCAATCCGTTCGAGCCCCGGCGCGGCAAGCAGTACGAGGCGGGCGTGAAGTACCAGCCTCCGGGAAGCACCTCGCTGATCACGGCCTCGGTCTTCGACCTGCGCCAGACCAACGTCACCACGCTGGACCCCGACCACCCGCGCTTCAGCATCCAGACGGGCGAGGTGCGCTCCACGGGGCTGGAGCTGGAAGGCCGCTTCGCGCTCACGCGCGAGCTGAACGCGCTGGCCAGCTACACCTACCTGGACCCGCGCACCACGCAGAGCAACCGGCCCGCCGAAATCGGCCGCCAGACCATACAGACCACACGCCACATGGCCAGCCTGTGGCTGGACTACCGCCCGCGCGCGGTGCCGGGCCTGATGGTGGCCGGCGGCCTGCGCTACAAGGGTCGCTCTCCCTACAACGTGGCGGCGGACGGCACGCTGAACATCAACGACTCCGCCACGCTGGCCGACCTGGCGCTGGCCTACGAGACGCCGCAGTACCGCATCGCGCTGAACATCAACAACCTGTTCAACCGCAAGTACTTCGCAGGCATCTTCCGCGGCGTGGATCGCGAGGCCACGCTGAGCTTCAAGTACTACTGGTCTATGTAGAAGACCTGCGCGCGGTTGGCTTGCGCGCGGCGCGAGCCGGCCCGCGCGGCTCGGGCGTCCTGATCAGCTGGTGGTTGAACTCACTCCACAGCGCGTCGCGCCGGGCCAGCGCCTCGGACACATCGGCATGGCGCAACTGGGCCACGGCCGAGACCAGGGCATTGCACAGGTAGAAGGCGGCCGTGTAGGAGTGAAAGGGCGAGGCATTGGCCGTGCGCACCTGCAGCCAGTGGTGGGCCACGGTGACCAGGGGGGCCGTGGGGCTGTCGGTGATGGCCAGCACCCGGGCGCCGGCTTCCGAAAATCGCTGCGCCACCTCGTAGGTGCCGCGTGAATACTGGCTCACGCTGAAGGCCAGCAGCGTGTCGGTGGGGCCTACCCACAGCAGCTGGTCGGCCGGGGCGATGGCGCCTGCATCCAGCTGCTGCACGCCGGGGCGGCACATGTTCAGGTGCAGGGCCAGCCAGGCGGAGACCGGCGAGCTGTTGAACTGGGCCAGCAAGAACACCCGGCCCTCGTCCTGCGCGAGCTGCCGGGCCATGGCCTCGAAGGCCGCCATGTCCAGCCCTTCGCGCGTGGACTGGATGTTGTGCTGGTCGTGCAGCAGTGCATCGTCCACGCACTCGCTCAGGCTGCGCTGCGCGCCCAGCAGCACGGGCGCGCGCTGGGCAGCCGTCTGCAGCAGCGCCGTCACCTCGCCGCGCGCCTCGCGCTGGGCCTCGGCATAGCTGGCATAGCCGAGCTTGGCGAACAGGCGCACCACGGTCGAGGCGCTGGTGCCTGTGCGCGCTGCCAGGGCGGTGGCCGATTCCAGCAGCGCATGCGGGTAGTTGCTGCCCAGGGTCTGGGCCAGCGTCAGCTCGCTGGCCGTCAGCTCCGCGCCCTGCTGCGCCAGGCGCTGCGGCAGCAGCAGTGCGGCTTTTTGCAATGGTGATTTCATGTTTTTCTTGTATATGCAACGTGTGTTGCAAAATAGGGGGTAGCGTGCAACACTGCATGCACTCTGGAGATTCCACCATGCACGATACCCTCGAACAAAGCCGCGTGCAGCAGCGCGCGAGACTGCTGGACTGGCTGGGCGGCCAGCAGCAGGCCATGCAAGACCTGTTGCACAGGATTGTCGATATCGACAGCGGCAGCCGCGATGAAGCCGGCATCCTGGCCGTGGCCCAGGCGCTGCGCGAGCGGCTGGAGGCGGCCGGCGTGGCCGTGCGTTTCGAGGACGTGCCCGGCTACGGCGTGCTGCTGCATGCCGACGTGCCCGGGCCCGGCGAGGGCGCGCCCATCTATCTGATGGGTCACATGGACACGGTTTTTCCGGCCGGCACCGTGGCGCGCCGCCCCTTCCGCGTGGAAGAAGGCCGGGCCTACGGTCCCGGCGTGGCCGACATGAAGTCGGGCCTGGTGCTCAACGTCTTCGTGGCCGAGGCCTTTGCGCGCTGCGGCGGCCTGGGCGCGCCGCTCAAGCTGTTCTTCTCGTGCGATGAGGAGATCGGCTCGCCCGCCACGCGCCAGACCATCATGGACACGGTGCGCGGTGCGCGCGCCGTCTTCAATGCCGAGCCCGGCCGCGTCAGCGGCAACCTGGTGACCAGCCGCAAGGGATCGATGGCCGTGGAGTTCGAGGTGCAGGGCGTGGCCGCCCATGCGGGCATCAACCACGCGGCCGGCGCCAGCGCGCTGGAGGCCATGGCGCGCAAGCTGCTGGCCCTGCATGCGCTGACCGATCCCGCCACGGGCACGACCACCAATGTGGGCGTGCTGCAGGGCGGCATCGTGCCGAACATGGTGGCGCCCCACGCCAAGGCCGAGCTCGATGTGCGCTACACGGCTCAGACCGATCCCGATGCGCTGATGGAGCGCATCCGCGCCATCGTGGAGGAAGAATCCGTGCCCCGCACCCAGGGCCGCGTCACCGCCGTGCGCCGCACCCTGCCCATGGCGCCCACGCCCGATGCGCTGCTGCAGCTGTACCGGCGCGGCGCGCAGTCGCTGGGCTTCGATGTGCAGGGCGAGTTCACGGGCGGCGCGGCCGACAGCGGTCTGACCGCCTCGGTGGGCGTGCCCACGCTGTGTGCCACCGGCCCCGTGGGCGGCCATGCCCATACCGAGCGCGAGTACTGCGAGCTGGCCACCTTCGTTCCGCGTGCGCAGGCCGTGGCCCTCGCCATCTTTGATCACCCCTGATTGCGCTGATACCCATGAAAAACCTGTCCGTGAACCCCTCCCTGAACACCCGCCGCAAGCTGCTGGGCGCAGGCCTTGGCCTGGCGGGCCTGTCCGCGCTGGCGCCGCTGGCCGCACGCGCCGATGACAAGTACCCCTCGCGCCCGATCACGCTGGTCGTGCCGTTTCCGCCCGGCGGTTCGGTGGACATCATGGGCCGACAGTACGCCGAGCCCCTGTCGCGCATCCTGGGCGCGCCCATCGTGGTGGAGAACCGGCCCGGCGCGGGCGGCTCGGTGGCCACGCAGTACGTGTCGCGCGCCAAGCCGGACGGCTACACCCTGGTCGTGTCCTCGCAAAGCAGCCACCTGGCCAATCCGCTGACCCAGCCCAAGATCGGCTACGACCCCATCAAGGACTTCGAGAACATTGCCATCCTGGGCCGCCAGCCCAATGCGCTGATGGTGCATTCCAGCCTGCCCGTGAAGAACTTCCAGGAGTTCATCGAGTACGTGAAGAAGCGCCCCGGCCAGGTCAACTACGGCAGCGGCGGCATCGGCAGCATGGGCCAGCTCAATGTGGAAATGCTCAAGGCCGCCACGGGCATCTTCGCCACCCACATTCCCTACCGTGGCGGCTCGCCGCTGGTCACGGCCGCCATCGGCAACGAGGTGCAGTTCATCCTCGACAACCTGGTCTTCATGCTGCCCCACGTGCAGTCGGGCAAGGTGCGCGCCCTGGTCGTGGCCTCGGAGCAGCGCCTGCCCATGCTGCCCGACGTGCCCACCATGGCCGAGGTCGGCTATCCCCAGCTCAACATGAGTTCCTGGACCGGCATCGCGGCGCCTGCGGGCACGCCCGACGCCATCGTGCAGACGCTGCACAAGGCCATCCGCCAGGCGGCCACGGCGCCGGCCATGGTGGCCAGCCTCAAGGAGCGCGGCGTGGTCGCGCCCGAGGAGATGAGCCCTGCCGCGTTCGAGAAGATGATGGCCGAGCGCCTGAAGCTCTTCGGCGAGGTGGTGCGCAAGGCCCATATCGTGGCCGAGTAAGCAGGGCACGCCCAGGGCGCCCCCAGGGCGCCCCGGATGGCCGGGCGCAGCCGAGGTATTTCCATAAGGAGGAGACATGAGCATGACCCCTATCGCCCGCCAGGCTGCCAGCCACCCTTCCCGCCGCCGCGTGCTTGGCGCGGGGCTGGGCCTGGGTATGCTGGCGCCGCTTGCGGCGCTGGCCGCCGAAGGCAAGGCCGCTGGCTACCCCTCGCGCCAGATCAGCTTCATCGTGCCGTTCCCTCCGGGCGGTTCGGTGGATGCCATGGCACGCCAGTACGCCGAGCCCATGGCACGCATCCTGGGCGTGCCCATCGTCGTGGAGAACCGGCCCGGCGCGGGCGGCTCGGTGGCCGCGCTGGCCGTGGCGCGCGCCAAGCCGGACGGCTACACCCTGGTCGTGTCCTCGCAGAGCAGCCATCTGGCCAATCCTCTGACCCAGCCCAAGGTGGGCTACGACCCCATCAAGGACTTCGAGAACATCGCCATCCTGGGCCGCCTGCCCAATGTGCTGGTCGTGCCCGCGAGCCTGCCCATCCGCAGCTTTGCGGAGTTCATCGCCTATGCCAAAAAGCACCCTGGCCAGCTCAACTACGGCAGCGGCGGCACGGGCAGCATGGGCCAGCTCAACATGGAGATTTTCAAGGCCGATGCGGGCCTGGACATCACCCATGTTCCCTACCGGGGCGGCACGCTGCTGGTCACCTCGGTGCTGGCGGGCGAGGTGCAGGTGTTCTTCGACAACCTCATCTCCATGCTGCCCCACATCCAGGCGGGCAAGGTGCGCGCCCTGGCCGTGGCCTCCGAGCAGCGCGTGGCACAAATTCCCGATGTGCCCACGCTGGCCGAGGTCGGCTACCCGCAGCTGAACATGAGCTCATGGACCGGCCTGGCCGCGCCGGCCGGCACGCCCGCGCCCGTGGTGCAGGCCCTCTTCAAGGCCGTGCGCCAGGCCGCCACGGCGCCGGCCATGGTGGCCAGCCTGCAGGACCGGGGCGTGACCCCGCCCGAGGAAATGAGCCCCGCGGCTTTCGAGGCCATGATGTCCGAGCGCCTCAAGCGCTTTGGCGAGGTGGTGCGCAGGACGGGCATCGTCGCCGAGTGAGCTGCTAGTCCAACTGCACACCCACCTCGCGCACCAGCCGCCCCCAGTCCGCCAGGTCCTGGCGCAGCGTGTCGGCGAATTGCGCAGGCGTGGTCCGGGGCAGATCGGTCAGGTTGAGCTCGCCCAGCTTTTTGGCCGTGGCCGGGTCCTGCAGCAACTGGTTGATGGCGGCGTTGAGCTTGTCCACGATGGGCTGCGGCGTTTTGGCGGGCGCGAAGACGCCGTACCAGGAATAGTTGTGGAACGGGTAGCCCGCCTCGGTCAGGCTGGGCAGGTCCGGCTGGCTGGGAATGCGCTTGTCGCCGCTGTGCGCAATGGCGCGCACGCGGCCCGCACGCACCAGCTCCACGGTGGAAGAGGTGTCCGCAAACGCCGCTTGCACCTGCCCGCCCAGCAGGCCCTGCACACAGGGGCTGCTGCCCTTGTAGGGCACATGCTGCATCTGCAGGCCTGCCTGCTTGAGCAGGAATTCCATGGTCAGGTGCCCGCCCGAGCCCTGGCCCCAGGAGCAGTAGCTGAGCTGGCCGGGCCGGGCGCGCACATGCTCCACGAACTCCTTGAGCGAATGCACGGGCAGATCGCGCGAGACCAGCAGCAGATTGCCGGCGCGCCCTATCTGCGCAATGGGCGTGAAGTCCTTGATCGGGTCATACGGAACCTTGCGGTAGAGGCTGGGATTCACGGCCATGGACGCCGTGTAGGTGAACAGCAGCCGGTAGCCGTCCGGCGCACTGCGTGCGGCCTGCTCCACGCCGACCAGGCCGTTGGCGCCGGGCCGGTTGTCCACCACGAAGGGCTGCCTGAGCAGCCGGGTCAGGCCTTCGGCAAACACCCGCGCGATGGTGTCCGTGCCGCCGGCGGCGGCCGTGGGCACGATCAGCGTGACGGGGCGGGCGGGGTAGTTGCCGGCATCCTGCGCCGGCTGGGCGTGGCCTGTGCAGGCCATGGCCAGCAGCAGGGCCCAGGCCATGCCGTGCTTCTTCATCGTCTTCATGCACTTGTCTCCTTGTGTCGCCTTGAGTCGCCTTGCCTGTGCGCGGCCCCGTCAGCGTAGCCCCAGGCGCGCCTGCGTGCCCTGCTCGATCATGTCGGCCCCCACGCGGTAGAGGTTGCGCGAGACATAGCTGTCCACCTCGCGCGCACGCTCGCGCAGCCAGGCGGCCTTGAGGCTGCGGGCCTGGCCGATCTCGGGCGCGTCGCCGGCCGCCGTGGCCAGCACGTCGATCACATGCAGGGCCAGCTGCCACTGGCCCGCGTCGGCTAGCGCCTGGGCGCTGGCCACCAGGCCGGGCTTGTCGGTGATGGCATCGGCAATGGCGGCGCCCGCAGCCTCGGGCGGGGCCGGGTGCAGCGTGGTCGGGTTGCGGTCCCACCAGCCGTTTTCCGAGCGGTAGATGTCGCGCACGATGTAGCTGGGGTCGCCATAGGTGGGCTTCATCCACTCCACGCCGAACAGCTCCTGCGGATAGTCCATGGCCGCGAGCACCTGCTGCTCGTTCAGGCCCTCGTTCATCAGGCGCACGACTTCGGCGCGCAGCCAGCGCAGCGCCTGTGCGGTGTGCAGCAGCACCTGCTGCACGGCCTGCTCGCCCTCGATCACGGGACCGAACTCGCGCACGGCCTTGAGCGGGCGCAGCGCGGCCATGGCCTGCAGCGTGTCGGCCCAGCGCACGGTGTCGCGCAGCGTGCGAAAGGGCGTGCCGATGTTGGGGATGGAGTCCAGCAGCGCCGCGCCGCCGTACAGCACGCGCTGGCCGGGGCTCCACAGCGCGATGGCGTCGTCGGTCTCGGACGGCGCCCAGAACAGCTCGATGCGGCTGTCTCCGCTGCCTATCTCCAGCCGCGTGTCGAAGGTTTCGGTGGGCTCGTGCATGTCCAGCCGGTGCTCGAAAAAGCCCGCGCTGCGGTTGAACTGGATCTCGGCCATGCGGTGCTGCAGCGCCCGGGTCTCGCGGTAGCGTGCCTGGCGGCGCGGCAGGTTGCGGTGCGCGATGAGGCGCGGCACAGGCTCTCCGCGCGCGGCCGCATGCTCCAGCCATGCGGGCACGCCCGCGTTGTAGCCGATGTGGCCGTGGCTGTAGCACAGCGCATGCACGGGCGCGTCGCTGAGCTGGCGCAGGCTGGCGATCATGTCCTGGCTGACCTTGCCGCCGGGGCCGGCGTCGATCACCACCAGGCCCGCGTCGGTCTCGGCCACGAAGGACTGGCCCTGGCCGCGCAGTATGTGCAGGCCCGGCGCCACGGTTTCGCTGCCGGTGCCCACCAGCAAGAAGGGCTTGTCGTCGTCTCTGGCGTTCATGGGGTCTCCGGGTCTGGTTCGATGGGGGGCAGGGCGTAGCGGCCGTCCAGCAGTTCGGGCTGGGGCATGTAGGCGCGCAGGCACAGGTAGAAGCCTTCGCGCGGCGCGGGCAGCCAGTTGGCGCGGTGGTCTTCGCTGGCCGGTGGCGCGTGGCTGATGTGGATAGTCAACCCGCCATCGCCATCAGAGTCGGGGCGCAGGCCCGGCGTGCGGTCGCCGATGGCATGGCGGTCGATGGGGTTGTCCACCAGCATGCAGTCGTGGGCGCCGTAGAGGGTCAGGGACCAGAAGGCCTGCACGGGCGGCAGCGCGCCTGGTGCAAAGCGAAGCCGGTAGCGGCGGCTGCCGTGCAGGGGCCGGCCCTGGGCGTCATGCCAGGCCAGCGGGTAGATGGCCTCGCGGCTTTCCAGCATGCCGATGTACTTGAGCGCAATTTCGGCGCGGGCCTGGAAGTCATCGCCAAAACTGCCTTCGACCAGGGCGGGGAGTTCCCAGCCCGAGTCCAGGCGCCGGCCCGTGCTGGCCGCGCGCAGCCGGGGCAGCACGCTGTCCAGGGCGCGCTGCAGTGCGGCTTGCTGTTGCGCATCGGGTGCGCCCAGCCCGGCGCCCAGGCCCACGGCAGCAAAGCGTGCGACCCGTGCGGCATGCCCCGCCGGCGGCGGGTTGTCGCGCAAGGCGGCATTCACCTGGGCTGCATAGTGCTCGGCATTTGGCGGGGCCTGGGGATCGCAGTCCGGGTCGAAGGCACGGGCCTGCGAGGGCGTGCCCGCCTGCCAGTCGGCCAGCGGGCGCACCGCAAAGCCGTCCTGCAGCGCGTGCACGGCGGGCAGGTCGTGCTCGCCATCGACCAGGATGCGGCCTATCACCCACAGCCAGGGCGTGGGCGCGGCAATGTGTGCGCCGGGCGCATCGAACGGTGGCGGTAGCGCCCCCTGCCAGCCGGGCGGCGTGACAAGGAAGGAGCGCGCTGCCGTGCCCGTCAGGCGCTGGCCCAGGTGGGCGAAGGGGTTGGTGAAGAAGTCCAGCAGGCCCAGCACGTAGTAGCGGCCCGCCGTGTCGGGCACGTCGATCACCAGCGGCCCGGCGCCCAGGTCCAGCCAGGCGTTGGTGTAGAGCGTGTCGTTGTTGGGCGTGACCACGCGGCTGGTGCCGGCGCGCAGCAGCTGGCGCGCATGCACGAACTGGTTGCACCAGCGCAGCGGTGCGGGCGCGGCCTCGCCCGCCGCATTGCGCCGGGGCGAGGTGGCCGCGCGCATGCGGCGCATCTCGTACAGCGGGCAGGTGTGGATGACGGCCTCTTCGGCCAGGGTGCTCAGGTCCATGGCGTGTCTCATGCGGCCACGGGCTGCAGGGGTGGAACAGGCCATTGGTGCGCGCCTGCCTGCGGGTGGTACATGCGCAGGATGAGGTAGAAGCGCCCGTGCGGCGTGGGAAGCCAGTTGGCGGCGCCCTGTGCCGGCCGGGCATGGCCCAGGTCGATCTGCAGGCTGCCGTCGGCCTCGCGCAGCAGTCCCGGCGTGCGGTCGCCGATGGAGTGGCGGCCGATCTCGTTGCCGTAGAGAAAGCGGTCGGCGTCATACAGGGTGACGGACCAGAAGGCATCGGCCGGCGGCATGTCGGCGGCATTGAAGCGCAGCACATAGCGCTGGCTGCCGTCCAGCGGCTGCAGGCCTGCGTCGTGGTGGGCGGCCGCGTAGATGGCCTCGCTGGTGGCCAGCGCGCCCAGGCCCAGGTAGGCGGTGCGTGCGCGGCCCAGGTACTCGCTGCCGTAGCGGCCGGTGGACGGCGTCATGGTCCAGGGCCGGGGACGGCGGTTGCGCCCCATGGCGGCCACGGTGCGCACGCCGTCGGCAAAGCCCTCGGTCAGGCCTTCGCGCAAGTGCTCCTCCAGCTGCTCCCACGCCATGTGGGCGCTGGCCACCAGGCCGGCCTGGCCGAACCAGGCCAGCAGCCCCTGGTCCTCCTTGCGGCCAGGCGCCTCGGCCAGCGCATGGCAGAGGTTGGCAAAAAATCGCGGTGCAACCTCGGCCGCAGGCTCCTGGTTCTCGAAGGCGGCCGCCATGGCGTCCACGGGCGGGCCGACCCAGTTCGCGACGGCGGCCGGGCGGCCTCCTTTCGGCGTGCCTGGCGCGGGCTCCAGTCGGATGTCGGCCTGCAGTGCGCGGGCTGCAGGCCAGTCGGGCGCATCGCCCACCACGGTGCGGCCGATCAGCCAGACCAGGTTGCTGGGGCAGTGCACCAGACGGTGGCCGGCCAGGTGTTCCGGCACCTGGCCGCCCGGCCCGACCAGGACCACGGTCTCTCCTTCGGGCGCACAGTTGCGCGGTCCCAGGTTCTCGAAATTCTCGGTATAGGCGTCGTACAGGGCCAGCACGAAGTAGCGGCCCGGATGTGCGGCGCTGGAGGGCACGGTCAGCAGGCGCGGGCCGTCGGCCAGGTGGATCCAGGCCAGCGAGTACAGCAGGTCGTTGGCGGGCGTGACCACGTCGCGGTCCTCATGGGTGGAGGGGCGCTGGCTGTGGTGCAGCGTGTCGAAGTCGCCGCGCATGTCCAGGCCCAGGCCGGTGGCACGTGCGGCGCCGGCATCGGTCTGCAGGCGGCAGGTGCGGTAGGTCTCTATCAGCGGATAGCCATAGACAAAGGCGGCCAGGCCGATGGAGCGCGCCAGGGCGCGGCGGACTTCGGGCAGGGAGGGAGGGGTCGGGTTCATGTCCATTGTTTTCTTCAGGGCAGGAGGGGGGTCAGTCGAGGGTCACGCCCGTGGAGCGCGCCAGGTCCAGCGCCACGGGCAAAAAGGCGGCGTAGGCGGCGCTGGCCTCGGCCGGGCTGTTGCCCTGGGCCTCCAGGCCCAGCGCCTCGACACGCTGGCGCACCTGGGGCTCGCGCATCACGGCGGCGACCTCGCGGCCCAGGCGTTCGACGATGGCGTCGGGCGTGCGCGCGGGCGCCATCAGCGAGATCGATCCCGTGATGGCATACACGGGCTCGCGGTAGCCCTGCTCGGCAAAGGTGGGCGCATCGGGCAGTACCTTGCTGCGGCGCGGTCCGGCCACGGCCAGGGCGCGCAGCTTGCCGGCGTCGATGAAGGGCTTGAGCGTGGCGGCCGAGCCCAGCGTCATCTGGATCACGCCGCTGATCAGGTCGATGGACATGGGCCCCTCGCCCTTGTAGGCCACGTGCAGCGACTGCAGGCCGTAGGCCTTGTCCATGAAGACCTGGACCTGGTGCGGCTGCGTGCCCGCGCCCCAGGAACCCATGGCGTACTTGCCCGGCGACTGGCGCACGGCCTCGACCAGTCCCTTGAAGTCCTTGGCCGGCACGGCCGGGTTGACGGCCATCACCATGGAGGGCGAGACCACGTCCGAGACCATGCGCAGCTCTGTGCGCGGGTCGTAGGGCAGCTTCTTGTAGAGCACCAGGTTGGCCGTGATGGGCCCGGGCACGGTCAGCAGCAGGGTGTGGCCGTCGGGCGCGCTCTTGGCCACATGCTCGGTGCCGATGATGCCGCCGGCGCCGCTGCGGTTGTCCACCACCACGGGCTGGCCCAGGCGCTTGGCCAGGCCCTCGGCCAGGATGCGCGCCACGGTGTCGGTGGAGCCGCCGGCCTGGTATTGCACGACGATGCGAACGGGCCGGGCGGGATAGCCGTCCTGGGCCAGCGCGGCGCTGCAGGCCAGGGCAAGGCAGGTCAGCGCGGTGGTGCGCAGCAGGGGTGTGTTCATGGTGGCCTCCTGGTGGGAGATGGAATGGGCATTGGCTTTCATGCAGCCTCCCTGCCGATGACCAGCGCATCGACGGCCACGCAGCCGCCGTCTGCGCGCGGGCGGGCGATCAGGGGGTTGATCTCGGCGCTTTCCAGCGTGGCGCCTGCGCGCTGCGCAAAGCCGGCCAGGGCGCACAGCGTGTCGGCAATGCTGTCCAGGTCCACGCGGGGGCGGCCGCGCGCGCCGTCCAGCACGGCGAAGGCCCGCAGCTCGCGCACCATGGCCAGCGCGTCGTCGCGCGTGATGGGCAGCAGGCGCAGCGAGACATCGCGCAGGATCTCGGCATGGATGCCGCCCAGCCCGAACATCAGCACCGGGCCGAACACCGGGTCGCGGTGCACGCCGGCGATGCACTCCACGCCGCCCTGCACCATGGGGGCGGCCAGCGCGCCGTCGATGTGCGCATCGGGCCGGGCCTGGCGCGCATTGGCCAGGATGCGGTCGAAGGCGGCCTGGGCGCCGGCCGCATCCGCCAGGTTCAGTGCCACGCCGCCCACGTCGGACTTGTGGGCGATGGCATCGCTGCAGACCTTGAGGGCAATGCGTCCGCCCATCTCCTGCGCGGCCTGCACGGCCTGCGCTGCCTCGGCCGCCGTGCGCACCAGCCGGTGCGGCACCACGGGCACTCCGGCCTCGGCCAGCAGGGCCATGCTGCGCTGCTCCGACAGCGTGCCCGCCGCCAGGTGCAGTGCGCTGCCTGCATCTGCCATCGCGGGCAGAGCCTGCGGTGTTTCATGCAGGCGGGCCAGCGCGCCAATGCAGCGTATGGCCGCGCCCGGGTCGGCGAACACCAGGCAGCCCAGCGCCTCCAGCGCATCGCGGCGCTCGGGCGGGCACAGTGTGCTGACGGCCAGCAGGGTGTCCGGATGGTGGGTGCGCAGCGTCTGCACCAGGCTTTGCAGCACGGGCCAGAAGGCGTCGGACAGGCCGCCTGCCGCGAAGAAGCCGAGCCAGCTGTCGAACTGCCGGTCGGCCAGCATCAGGCGGGCGCTGCGCTCCAGCAGCGTCATGTCGTTGGTGACCTGGCCCGTGATGTCCACGGGGTTGCGCGGCGCGGCAAACGGCACCCATTCGCGCAGCTGGCGCTGGGCCGCATCGGACAGCGGTGCCACGTCCAGGCCGGCTGCGCTGGCGTCGTCGGCCATCATGGCGCCCACGCCGCCCGAGACCGTGAACAGTCCGATGGACCGCCCCTTGGGGGCCCGGGCGATGGAGGCACTGGCCGCCAGCGCGAAGAAGTCGGTGATGGAATGCGCGCGCAGCACGCCGTAGCGGCGGAACACCGCGTCATAGACGGCATCGTTGCCCGCCAGCGAGGCGGTGTGCGATGCGGCGGCGGCCGCGCCCAGGGCGCTGGTGCCCACCTTGCACATGACCACGGGCTTGCCGCGCTCCTGCGCCAGGGCCAGGGCCGCGCGCAGCCGGGGGCCGTCGCGGCAGCCTTCCATGTAGGCCATGATCACGTCGGTCTCGGGGTCCTGGGCCAGCCAGGCCAGGCCATCGGCCAGCTGCACATCGGCCTCGTTGCCCGTGGTGGCCCACAGCGACAGGCCCAGCCCACGCTCGCGCGCCAGGCTGTAGGCATAGGCACCGAAGGCGCCCGACTGGCTGACCATGCCGATGCGCCCGGGCCGCACGAGGCCGCCGCCCGGCGCGGGCGAGAACGTGGCGTAGACCTGGTGGCCGGGGCGCATGAAGCCCAGGCAGTTCGGGCCGATGAGGCGTATGCCCGCCTCCTGCGCGCGCCGCGCCAGCGCCTGCTGGGCGGCCGTGCCGTCGGAGCCGGTCTCGGCATAGCCCGAGGAAAACAGCACCATGGACTGCACGCGCGCGGCGGCCGCATCCTCCAGCACGCCGGCCACCTGCGACTGCGGCACGGCGACGATGGCCAGGTCCACCGGCGCGCCGATGGCGGCCAGCCGCTCGTGCGCGGGCAGGCCCTGCACGCGGCTGGCGCGCGGGTTCACCGCATACAGCGCGCCGCCGTAGCCGAAGCGCAGCAGGTAGTCCAGCGGAATGCCGCCGATCTTGCTGGCCTGGTCCGAGGCGCCGACCACGGCGATGGAGCGCGGCGCGAACAGCGCGTCGAGCCGGGAAGTGTCGAAGCAATGGCTGTCGGTCATGTGTGTCCCTCAGAAGTTGTGGCGCACACCCAGCGCCAGGGACCGCACGCCGTCGCCGCTGTTGGCGGCCACCGGCACGTTGGCAATGGCGGCCGAGGCATTGGCCGCATTGCCCAGCTGCAGCCAGCGCGCGTAGAGCACGGTGCGCTTGCTCAGCGCGTAGTCGTAGCCCAGCGTCCAGGTGTTCTGGGCGCGGTCCGTGCCGCCCACCTCGCGCCGCGCCACCGAGACCAGCAGCTTGGAGCGCGCATCCACGCTCCAATCGGCGCCCAGCTGCGCCAGCTTCGCCTTGGGTGTGCCGGCGCGGTCCACGCGGTTGATGACGTAGTTGCCCGTCAGGCGCAGCCCGTCCAGGGCTTCCCAGCTGGCCGACAACGCCTGGTACTGGCTGGTGGCGGGCGCGGCCACGGGTGCGGCGGCGCTGCCTTCCACGGACTTCTGGAAGCTGTAGGCCAGGAACCAGGGCTTCTGGTTCCAGCCCAGCGTGGCGCCGTAGAGGCGGCCGTTGCTGCTGTTCGGCGAAGCCGCTTCGCCGAAGGAATAGGCCAGGTCCGCCAGCCAGGGCTGGCCTGCCGGCGTGCGGTAGCGCACCAGGTTGTTGGCCCGCGCCGCAAACGGCCGCAGGCCGGCCTGGGCATCGGTGGCCGACACCAGGTTCAGCGAGGAAAACAGCGCGTTCATGCCCAGCGGATCGGCCCGGAACAGCGCGCCGAACATGGGCGTGTACATGCGGCCCATCTCCACGGCGCCCCAGCCGCTGTTCAGTCCTACCCAGGCCTGGCGCGTGAAGGCCAGGCCCGGGCCGGGAATGGTGCCCAGGCCCGTGTCCGGCGCCACGCCGGCCTCCAGCATGAACTGGGCGCGCAGGCCGCCGCCCAGGTCCTCGCTGCCGCGAAAGCCGATGCGCGATGCCGCGCTGCCCCCGTCCTCCAGCCGGCTCAGGCGCGTGGCGCCCGACCTTGCGCTGTTGATGTGGACGTCGACGATGCCGAACATCTCCACGCTGCTCTGGGCCCACACGGACGTGCCCAGGGCCGCCATGCCGCCGGCGGCCAGCCAATGCTTGTGCTTCACGAACTTGTCTCCTTGGTAGCGCCCCGGATGCTTTGCCCGGTGGCTTGCTTGCTACTATCCCGAGCTACAGGGGATGCACTCTGTCAAGCCATTGACAAATGGCGGTACATGGGCACCGGACTAACCCGGGGCCTTCGACTTCGTGAGAGAACCATGCGCTCCAAGCCTGCTCCCGTGGCCGACCCTTCGGCGCTGATCCGCCGCGCCCTGGGCCTGTGCCGCATGCTGCGCAACTGGCCGCCCGAGGTGCTGGATGAGCTGACGGCGCTGTCCCGCCTGGGCCGCTACGAGCGCCACCAGCAGGTGCGCGCCGCCGACCCCAAGCGGCGCGAGGTGCTGGTGGTGGCTTCGGGCTGCGTGGAAGTGGGCGGCGTGGACGCCACGGGCTCGCGCTTCGTGCTGTCCATGCACAGCGCGGGCGACATCGTCGGCCTGGCGCGGCTGCTGGAGCACACGCAATTCGTCTACGACTACCACGCGCACCAGCCCACGGTGCTGGTGGAGATCCCCGGCGAGTCCTTCCTCGCCCTGCTCGATGCCCATCCGCCGCTGTGGAAGGACATCTGCCTGCTGGTGCTGGCGCGCATGCACGAGCTGATCGTCGTCCAGCAGCGCCACGCCTTCAGCAACATCGACAACCGCGTGGCCGAGCTGCTGGCGCGGCTGGCCTCCACGCATGGCCAGCCCGCGCCCGACGGGCAGGGCGTGGTGCTGCGCATCTCGCAGAGCGACCTGGCCGCCATGCTGTCGGTCTCGCGCCAGACCATCAACAAGGAGCTGCGCCTGCTGGAGCAGCGCGGCCTGCTGCAGGCCGCCTATGGGCGGCTGACGCTGGTCGATCTTGCCGGCCTGGGGCGCGCGGCCGCAGCCGGCCCGGCAATGGGACAATAGCGCACCATGACCGCCTCCACCGACACCCTCACGATCACCCGTCCCGATGACTGGCACCTGCACGTGCGCGATGGCGAAGCCATGCGCAGCGTGGTGCCGCATACGGCCGCGCAGTTTGCGCGCGCCATCATCATGCCCAACCTCAAGCCGCCGGTGACCACTGCCGAGCAGGCGCTGGAGTACAAGCAGCGCATCCTCTCGGCCGTGCCCGAGGGCATGGCCTTCGAGCCGCTGATGACGCTGTACCTCACCGACAACCTGCCGCCCGAGGAAATCGTGCGCGCCAAGGCGGCCGGCGTCGTGGCCTGCAAGCTCTACCCGGCTGGCGCCACCACCAACAGCGACCACGGCGTCACCGACCTGCGCAAGATCTACCCCACGCTGCAAGCCATGCAGCGCGAAGGCCTGCTGCTGCTGGTGCACGGCGAAGTCACCAGCAGCGACATCGACCTGTTCGACCGCGAGGCCGCCTTCATCGACCAGCACCTCATCCCGCTGCGCCGCGACTTCCCCGAACTCAAGATCGTCTTCGAGCACATCACCACGCGCGAAGCCGCCCAGTACGTGACCGAGGCCGACCGCTTCGTGGGCGCCACCATCACGCCCCAGCATCTGCTGTTCAACCGCAACGCCATCTTCACGGGCGGCATCCGTCCCCACTACTACTGCCTGCCCGTGCTCAAGCGCGAGACGCACCGCCTGGCCCTGGTCGAGGCAGCCACCAGCGGCCTGCCCAAATTCTTCCTGGGCACGGACAGCGCGCCGCACGCGGCCCATCTCAAGGAACACGCCACGGGCTGCGCGGGCTGCTACAGCGCCCATGCCGCCATCGAGATGTATGCCGAGGCCTTCGACAATGCCGGCGCGCTGGACAAGCTCGAAGCCTTCGCCAGCTTCAACGGCCCGGACTTCTACAGCCTGCCGCGCAACACCGGCAAGATCACCCTGGTGCGCGAGAGCTGGACGCCGCCGGACAGCTTCGCCTTCGGCGAGGCGCAACTGAAGCCGCTGCGCTCCGGCGAAGCCCTGCCCTGGAAGCTGGTTTAAGCTGGCGGGACTGCCACCCGCCAGAGGATTGCCATGCCTGAGCCGCAACCGCGCATCGCCCTGCTGATCGACGCCGACAACGCGCCGGCCGAGATGATCGACGAGATCCTGACCGAGCTGTCGACCTTCGGCGTCATCGACATCCGCCGCGCCTACGGCAACTGGACCAAGCATTCGCTCAGCGGCTGGCAGCGCAAGCTGCTCGATTTCGCACTGCGGCCGATGCAGCAGTTCGACTACTCCAAGCACAAGAACGCCACCGACATGGCGATGACCGTGGACGCCATGGAGCTGCTCTACACCGAGCGGCCCGACGCCTTCGGCATCGTCTCCTCCGACGCCGACTTCACCCCGCTGGTGATGCACCTGCGCTCCAAGGGCGCGGCCGTCTACGGCTTCGGCATGGCGCAGACACCCCAGCCCTTCGTCAATGCCTGCTCGCGCTTCCTGTACCTGGAAGCGCTGGGCGAGGCGGCGCCAGCCAACGGCAATGGCCAGGACGCCGCGCATGAGGCAAGCCAGGCGGCGGTGCCGCCCGTGGCTGCATCGGCCGCCGCCGCGCCCCAGCCGCCCAACGGTGCCGGCAAGGAACGCGCGCCGGCCCAGGTCGAGCAGGCACCTGCCTCCTTGTCCGTTCCCGAGCCGCAGCGCCCCTGCCTGCGCGTTCCTTCGCAGGAGCTGCGCCAGGACACGCGCCTGCTGAACATGCTGCGCAGCGCCGTCAACGCCACGCAGGACGAAAGCGGCTGGGCCCATGTGGGCGCCGTGGGCGCGCAGATCGGCAACAAGGCCTCGTTCGATGCGCGCAACTACGGCTATGCCACGCTCACCAAGCTGCTGGCGGCCACGCAGGCCTTCGAGATGCGCGACGAGGGCACCTCGCGCGTGGCCGTGCGTGACAAGCGCCTGGCCAAGGCGCAGTCCAGGCCGTCCGGCAATTGACGTTTCCCATCGACTGGAATGCGCCCTGGCTGCAGGGGCTGCAAACGCAGGGCAGGGCGGCTTGTCTGCAGGTGGCGCAGGGCCGGCCGGTCTGGCAGGCCCTGCAGTCACTGGCCGACGCACAGGCGCTGCCCTGGCGCTTTGTGCCCCAGCACGATCTGCCCGAAGGCATGGCCTACGAGCAATTCATCTTCGAGACGCGCTGCATTCCCACGCGCGACAACCTGCATGACTTCTTCAACGGCCTGATCTGGCTGCGCTGGCCCGCGCTCAAGCAGCGCTGCAACGCCCTGCAGGCCGGCGCCATTGCACGGGCAGGCGTGGGCGCGCAGCGCGGGCCGCTGCGCGATGCCGTCACCGTGCTGGACGAGAACGGCGCCCTGCTGCTGGCGCCGGCCGCGCTGTGCGAGGCGCTGCGCCACCGGCGCTGGCACCAGCTCTTCGTGGAGCAGCGCGCACTGTGGCGCCAGGCCAGGCTGCTGCCCATAGGCCATGCGCTGCTGGAAAAGCTGGTGCAGCCGCGCAAGCCCATCACGGCCCATGTGCTGTGCGTGCACACGGATGGTGCAGGCGCCACGCCGGCTTCTGGCGCAGCGGATATCGACGCCTGGCTGGCCGGCAGCATCTGGCTGGAGGCCGACACCCTGGCGTGCAAGCCTTTTGCGCCCTTGCCGGTGCTGGGCGTGCCCGGCTGGTGGCGCGAAAACGAGAACTTTTCCTTCTATGATGACTCTCTCGTGTTCCGGGCGCCCCGTTCCGTACAAGCATCACAACAAGGAATGACAACGGCGCAGGACCCGGCTTGAAAACAGCCGGTGCGGCCCTCACTTTTCAACGCTGCAGGGCCCAGATCCTTCCCCCTTTCCCCACTTTGTGGAGAACCCACTGATGAAACGCATCGCACTTTTTCTATTGACCAACGTCGCCGTCGTGGTGGTGCTGGGCATCGTCGCCAGCCTGCTGGGCGTCAACCGCTTCCTGACCTCCAATGGCCTGAACCTCGGGGCCCTGCTGGGCTTCGCCTTCATCATGGGCTTTGGCGGCGCCATCATCTCGCTGCTGATCTCCAAGCCGCTGGCCAAGTGGAGCTCGGGCGTGCACGTGATCAATGAGCCGCGCAACGCCGATGAGGCCTGGATCGTCAACACCGTGCGCGGCTTCGCCGACCGTGCCGGCATCGGCATGCCCGAAGTCGGCATCTACGAGGGCGAGCCCAATGCCTTCGCCACCGGCGCCTTCAAGAACTCGGCCCTGGTGGCCGTGTCCACGGGCCTGCTGGAAGGCATGACGCGCGAAGAGGTGGAGGCCGTGATCGGCCACGAGGTCGCCCACATCGCCAATGGCGACATGGTGACCATGACCCTGATCCAGGGCGTGATGAACACCTTCGTGGTCTTCCTGTCGCGCGTCATCGGCTATGCCGTGGACAGCTTCCTGCGCAAGAACGACGAAAGCAGCTCGGGCCCCGGCATCGGCTACTACGTGACCACCATCGTGCTGGACATCGTGCTGGGCTTCCTGGCCGCCATCATCGTGGCCTGGTTCTCGCGCCAGCGCGAATTCCGTGCCGACGCGGGTGCCGCCCAGCTCATGGGCCGCAAGCAGCCCATGATGAACGCCCTGGCCCGCCTGGGCGGCATGCACCCCGGCGAGCTGCCCAAGAGCGTGGCCGCCATGGGCATTGCCGGTGGCATCGGCAAGCTGTTCTCGACCCACCCGCCGATCGAAGAGCGCATTGCCGCGCTGCAGAACGCGCAGAACCTCTGATTCAGGATCAGGTTCGACACGCTGGAGCCTGTCCAGTGGGGCCCGGTCATCGACTGGGCTCCGCTTTCCGAAGCCCCATCAGAAATGCTTGTCCGGTGCTGCATTTATGCGAATGTAGTAACGTACAAGCATTTTCTTTGACGGAGGTGCGTCATGCAGATTTCGACCTTCAGCAGCCGTGAATTCAACCAGCATGTTTCCGCTGCCAAGAAAGCGGCCAGTGGTGATGACGTGGTCTACATCCTGGACCGGGGGCAACCTGCCCACGTGCTGATGAGCATTGAGAAATTCCGTGAACTGTCGGGGCAGACTCGGAACATTCTTCAATTGCTGGCCATGCCCGAGGCCGCCGATATCGATTTCGACATTGAGCGCGCGAAGGATTTGCCGCGCACAGTGGACCTGTCCTGATGTATCTGTTGGACTCCAACATCGTTTCCGAACTGCGCAAGGCATCGTCGGGCCGCGCGAACGATGGCGTTGTGGCCTGGGCGCAATCGGTCGCGGCCGAGTCCCTTTTCATCAGCGCGATCACGCTGATGGAGCTGGAGAAAGGCGTGCAGTTGAAAGCCCGGCAAGACCCGGCTGCCGGGCAGGTGCTGCGCCGCTGGCTGGTGGAACGCGTGTTCACAGCCTTTCAGGGACGTGTGCTGCCAGTGGATGCGATGGTGGCCATGGAAAACGCGGCCTACCACGTGCCTGCGCCGCGGCCGCTGGCCGACAGCCTGATCGCGGCCACGGCGAAGGTGCATGGCTTGTGCGTGGTCACCCGCAACATCAAGGACTTCGAGCCGTTCCAAGTTCATGGAGTGCGCGTCTTGAACCCTTGGATGTAGGGCCCGTCTCAACCCCACGTGCAGCCAGACTTGATCTTTACCCAGGCTTCACAAGCCCCTGTCAACAACCGGCAGGGGCTTTTTCGTTGTATCTGCATGGCCGTACTAAGCGCGGCCAGGAGTGCATCGTGAAGCCTGTATTCATTCAAACGCCGGGCCGTCGCCTGGTTCCGGCCCTGGTCCTGGTTGCCGCTGTGGTGGCGTTGACCGGCTGCGTGGTGGCGCCTGCCTATCCCGTAGGTCCTTCGGGCGAGGTGGTCTATGCGCCCATGGCGCCGCCGCCGGTGCAGACCGAGGTCATTCCGGTCGCTCCCTCGCCGGTCCATGTCTGGATCGGCGGCTCCTGGGGCTGGGGTGGCGGCCGTTATGCCTGGCGTCCTGGTTATTGGGCGGCGCCGCCGCATCCCGGCTATGCCTGGCGCCCGCACCGCTGGGACCATGGGCCGCGCGGCTGGTACCAGCGTCCCGGCGGCTGGTATCGCCGCTGAGTCAGGTGGCGGCGGCGTCGGCGCTGCCACCCTGGCCGGCCTTGGCCAGCAGGAAGTCGATGCAGGTGCGCACGGCCCGGGTCTGGTGGCGGTCGGGCAGGTACAGCAGGTACATGTGGGTGCCGAAGATGCTCAGGCGGTACTCCTGCAGGGTCAGCACCACCTCGCCGCTGGCCACCTTGTCCTGCACCACGTAGTCGGGCACCAGGCCCACGCCCAGGCCCGCCAGAATGCCCTGGCGCAGGAACGGGAAGTGCTCGGAGATCATGGTCGGCGCCAGCAGCACCTCCTGGCGCTCCGTTCCCTGGTAGGCCGACAGGCGCAGCTGGCGGCCCATCACGCCGGCCGTGATCAGCGGGCTGTTGCGCAGCTCGTACAGCGTGGCGGGCAGGCCGTGCTGCTGCGCATACTCGCGTGAGGCGCAGGCCACGTAGTGCACATTGCCCAGGCTGCGCGCAATCACCGACAGCGGCGGCTCCTGGATCACGCGGATGGCGATGTCCACCTCGTCGCGCAAATGGTCGGCCCGGTTCTCGAACAGCACATCCAGCACGATGGCCGGATACAGCCGCTTGAACTCGATCAGCCAGTCGCTCATCACGATCTGTCCATAGCCGCTGGGCACGCTCAGCCCCACGCGCCCTGCCATCCCCTGGCCCAGCGACGTGATCGTCTCGCGCGCCGACATCATCTCGTTCTGGATCGCGCGGCCATGCTCGTACATCCGCATCCCCACCTCGGTCGGCTCCACGCGCCGCGTGGTGCGCCGCACCAGCTGCACCCCCACCGATTTTTCGAGCTGCGTCAGGTGATAGCTCACATTGGCCCGCGTCATCTTCAGCTTGCGCGCCGCCTGGCTCAGATTGCCGCTATCGATGATTTCCACCAGCAGGGTCAGCGAGTTCAGATCCATAGGTATGTCCAGATACTTTGCTTCGCCCACAGCCTATGAAACTGGCGCGCTCCAAAGCCAGGGGCAGCGAGGAAGGGCCTACGCCGGCCGCGCCGCCCCGCACCGAGGCTGTCGTCCCCTCCCTTGCGAAGCAAGCAGAGAGGGGGAAGGCGCGCAAGCGCCTCAGGGGGGTGTTCAACACTGTCAAATACGTTTTTACAGTCTGTCAATCATTCATGGGATTGTAAAGAACCATTGTCGTGGCAAGAATGGATGTTTTGAGTGGAAAACCCAAGTTCGGAGACATGCAGATGAGCGAACAAGCCCAGGCTTCCGTGGTCCAGACCCGCCTTGACGGCGCCGTGCTGGTGGTCAGCATCAACAACCCCCCCGTGAATGCCCTGGGCCAGGCCGTGCGCGCCGGCCTGCTGGCCGCCGTGGAGAAGGCCGAATCGGATGCCGCCGTCAAGGCCGTGCTCATCGTGGGTGAGGGCAAGGCCTTTATCGCCGGAGCAGACATCCGCGAATTCGGCAAGCCCGCCATGCCGCCCTCGCTGCCCGAGGTGCTCAATCGTCTCGAAGCCTCCGACAAGATCGTGGTCGCCGCCATCCATGGCCCGGCCCTGGGCGGCGGCCTGGAAGTGGCCATGTCGGCCCACTACCGCCTGGCTTTGCCGGCTGCCAAGCTCGGCCTGCCCGAAGTCAACCTGGGCCTGCTGCCCGGCGCCGGCGGCACGCAGCGCGCACCGCGCCTGATGGGCGTGAAGGCGGCAGCCGACCTCATGCTCAGCGGCAAGCACCTGTCGGCCAAGGCCGCGCTGGCCGCCGGCCTGGTGGACAAGCTGGTGGACGGCACCGACGCCACGGCCGCAGGCCTGGCCTACGCCAACGAGCTGCTGGCAACCAATACCGCGCCGCGCCGCACGCGTGACATTGAAATCGCCGACAAGGCTGCTGCCCTGGCCGAACTCGACGCACTGGCCGCCGACACCGCCAAGAAGAGCCGCGGCCTGTTCTCGCCGCTGAAGATCGTGGAATGCGTGCGCGCCGCCGTGGAGCTGCCCTTCGACGAAGGCATCGCCAAGGAGCGCGCCCTGTTCGTGGAGTGCCTGAACAGCCCGCAGCGCGCCGGCCTGATCCACGCCTTCTTCGCCGAGCGCGAAACCGCCAAGATTCCCGAAGCCAAGGCCGCTGCGCCGCGCCACTTTGCCAAGATCGCCGTCATCGGCGGCGGCACCATGGGCGCCGGCATCACGGTGTCCGCGCTGGACGCGGGCCTCACCGTGACCATGATCGAGCGCGACGCCGAGTCCATCGCGCGCGGCCAGGCCAATGTGGAGAAGGTCTACAACGGCCTGATCGCGAAGGGCCGCATGACCGAGGAGGCCAAGGCCGCCGTCATGGCGCGCTACACGCCCAGCACCTCCTATGACGACATCAAGGATGTGGACCTGGTGATCGAGGCCGTGTTCGAGGACCTTGAAGTCAAGAAGGCCGTGTTCAAGGAACTGGACCGCGTCTGCAAGCCGGGCGCCGTGCTGGCCACCAACACCTCCTACCTGGACATCGACGCCATTGCCGCCGCCACCTCGCGCCCGCAGGACGTGATCGGCCTGCACTTCTTCAGCCCCGCCAACATCATGAAGCTGCTGGAGATCGTGGTGCCCGCCAAGGTGGCGCCCGATGTGGTGACCACGGCCTTCGAGCTGGCCAAGCGCATGAAGAAGGTGCCCGTGCGCGCCGGCGTCTGCGATGGCTTCATCGGCAACCGCATCCTGGCCGTCTACAAGCAGGCTGCCGACTACATCATGGAAGACGGCGCCAGCCCCTACGAGATCGACGAGGCCGTGCGCGGCTTCGGCTACCCGATGGGCCCGTTCCAGGTCACCGACCTGGCCGGCGGCGACATCGGCTGGGCCACGCGCAAGCGGCGCGCTGCCACGCGCGATCCCAAGGCCCGCTACGTCGAAGTGGCCGACCGCGTCTGCGAGCGCGGCTGGTTCGGCCAGAAGACGGGCCGTGGCTTCTACCTCTACCCGCAGGGCGCACGCGTCGGCCAGCCCGACCCCGAAGTGCTGGCCATCGTCGATGCCGAGCGCGCCAAGAAGGGCGTGACGCCGCGCCAATTCACCCCTGAGGAAATCATGCGCCGCTACATGGCCGCCATGGTCAACGAAGGCGCCAAGGTGGTGGAGGAGGGCATTGCCCTGCGCCCGCTGGACGTGGACGTGACCTTCCTGTCCGGCTACGGCTTCCCGCGCTTTCGTGGCGGCCCCATGAAGTGGGCCGACATGCAAGGTCTGGATAAGGTGCTGGCCGACATCCGCGAATTCGCCAAGGAAGACGCGCTGTTCTGGAAGCCCGCTCCCCTGCTCGAAAAGCTCGTGGCAGAAGGCCGTGATTTCGAAAGCCTGAACAAGGCAGCGTAACTGATCACCCCCTGAGCCGCTGCGCTGCTTCCCCCTCTCTCGCTACGCGGGAGGGGGACGACACCCTCGGTGTGGGGTGGCGCGGCCGGCGTAGGCCCTTCCTCGGTGTCCCCGACTGAGCCGCGCCGGCAACAAGTAATAGAAATTCCCAAGAGACAAGCAAGGACCGACCATGCGCGAAGCCGTCATCGTTTCCACTGCCCGCACGCCCCTGACCAAGTCGCACCGCGGCGAGTTCAACGTCACGCCCGCCGCCCAGCTGGCGGCCTTCTCGGTCAAGGCCGCGGTCGAGCGTTCGGGCATCGACCCGGCCATGATCGAGGACCTGATCCTGGGCTGCGGCAACCCCGACGGCTTCCAGGGCCGCAACCTGGGCCGCCAGACCGTGCTGCGCGCCGAGCTGCCCCTGTCCATCGCGGGCACGACCATCACGCGCTTTTGCGCCTCGGGCCTGCAGTCCATCGCCATCGCGGCGGGCCGCATCGTGGCCGAGGGCGTGGACGCCATGCTGGCCGGCGGCATCGAGACCATCTCGGGCATCCGCCCCGGCAACAACCTGCCCACCGACATGGACCCCTGGCTGGTCGAGCACAAGCCCGCGCTGTACATGGCCATGATCGACACGGCCGACATCGTGGCGCGCCGCTACGGCATCAGCCGCGAGGACCAGGACGCCTTCTCGCTGCAAAGCCAGCAGCGCACGGCCGCCGCCCAGGCCGCCGACCTGTTCAAGGACGAAATCATTGCCTGCGCCACGCGCATGGCCGAGAAGAACAAGGACACGGGCGAGATCACCTACCGCGACGTGGTCGCCACCAAGGACAACTGCAACCGCGCCTCCACCACGTTGGAAGGCCTGGCCAAGCTGGAACCCGTCAAGGGCCCGGACCAGTTCATCACGGCCGGCAATGCCTCGCAGCTGTCCGATGGATCGTCGGCATGCGTGCTGATGGAGGCCAAGCAGGCCGAGCGCCTGGGCCTGTCCCCGCTGGGCGCCTTCCGCGGCTTTGCCGTGGCCGGCTGCGAGCCTGACGAAATGGGCATCGGCCCCGTCTTCGCGGTCCCCAAGCTGCTGGCGCGCCACGGCCTCAAGGTCGAGGACATCGACCTGTGGGAACTCAACGAGGCCTTCGCCTCACAGGCCCTGTACTGCCAGCGCAAGCTGGGCATTCCCAACGAGCGCCTGAACGTCAACGGCGGCGCCATCTCCATCGGCCATCCCTTCGGCATGACGGGTGCGCGCCTGGCCGGCCACATCCTGCTGGAAGGCCGGCGCCGCAAGGCCCGGGACGCGTCAGTCAAGTGGGGCGTGGTCACCATGTGCATCGCTGGTGGAATGGGCGCCGCAGGCCTGTTCGAAATTTATTGAATAAGCACCCCCTGAGCGGCTGGCGCCGCTTCCCCCTCTCTCGCTTCGCGGGAGGGGAACGACGCCCTTGCTGCGGGGCGGCCCTTGCTCGGCGTCCCTCGCTTAGGGCACGCCAATTTCAGGGCTGCAAACGGCTTACAACGCCACGGATTACTGGGGAATAGCAATGGATTTGCAATTTACGACTGAAGAACTGGCCTTCCGCGACGAGGTTCGCGGCTTCCTCAAGGACAAGCTGCCCGAGGACCTGTCGCACAAGGTCAAGAACGGCCTGCAGCTGACCAAGCAGGACATGGAGCGCTGGCACGCCATCCTCAACGAGCGCGGCTGGCTGGCCAACCACTGGCCCGAGCAGCACGGCGGCCCGGGCTGGAGCGCGGTGCAGAAATTCATCTTCGAGCATGAATGCGCGCTGGCGGGCACGCCGCGCATCGTGCCCTTCGGGCTGAGCATGCTGGGCCCCGTCCTGATCAAGTACGGCAACGAGGCGCAGAAGGCCCACTGGCTGCCGCGCATCCTCAATGGCGCCGACTGGTGGTGCCAGGGCTATTCGGAGCCGGGTTCGGGCTCGGACCTGGCCTCGGTCAAGACGTCGGCCGTGCGCGATGGAGATCACTACATCGTCAACGGCCAGAAGACCTGGACCACGCTGGGCCAGCACGCCAACATGATCTTCTGCCTGGTGCGCACCAACCGCGAGGCCAAGGCGCAGCAGGGCATCAGCTTCCTGCTGGTGGACATGAACTCGCCCGGCGTGGAAGTGCGCCCCATCATCACGCTGGACGGCGAGCACGAGGTCAACGAAGTCTTCTTCACCGACGTCAAGGTGCCCGTGGAGAACCTGGTCGGCGAAGAGAACAAGGGCTGGACCTACGCCAAGTACCTGCTGACCTACGAGCGCACCAACATCGCGGGCGTGGGCTTCTCGGTGGCCGGCCTGGAAAAGCTCAAGGCCGTCGCCGGCCGCATGCTGCGCAACGGCAAGCCGCTGACGCAGGACCCGCTGTTCGCGGCCCGCCTGGCCAAGGTCGAGATCGACCTGGAGAACATGAAGACCACCAACCTGCGCGTGATCGCCGCCGTGGCCGGCGGCGGCGTGCCGGGCGCCGAAAGCTCCATGCTCAAGATCCGCGGCACCGAGATCCGCCAGGAAATCCTGTCCCTGGTGCGCCGCGCCATGGGCCCCTACGCCGCGCCCTTCATCGAAGAGGCCCTGCAGGCCGGCTACGACCAGCCCGCCATCGGCGACGCGGCTGCCGCCACGGCCGCCGCCGCGTACTTCAACTACCGCAAGCTGTCGATCTTCGGCGGCTCCAACGAAATCCAGAAGAACATCATCTCCAAGATGATCCTCGGCCTCTGATCCGGCAAGGAAAACGGAACATGAACTTCGAACACACCGAAGACCGCCGCATGCTGGCGGACAGCCTCAACCGCTTCGTCTCCGAGCAGTACGCCATCGAGGCGCGCAACCACGTCGCCTATGGCGAGGAAGGCCACAGCCCGCTGCTGTACGGGCAGTTCGCGGACATCGGCGCCATCGGCGCGCTGTTCCCGGAAGACGCTGGCGGCTTCGGCGGCCAGGGCTTCGACATCAGCGTGGTCTTCGAATGCCTGGGCCGCGGCCTGGTGGCCGAGCCGCTGCTGGGCGCCCTGGTCGTGGGCCAGGCCCTGATCGCGGCTGGCAGCGATGCGCAAAAGGAACAGCTGGCAGCCATCATCGGCGGCACGTCCATCGCGGCCCTGGCCCATGACGAGCCCGGCAGCCACTACGAGCTCAACAACGTCGCCACCACGGCCGTGCGCAGCGGCGACGGCTGGGTGCTGAACGGCGCCAAGGGCGTGGTCGCCTTCGGCGAGAAGGCCGACCTGCTGCTGGTCTCGGCCCGCACCTCGGGCAGCCAGTACGACGAGGCCGGCATCAGCCTGTTCCTGGTCCCCGGCACTGCCGCAGGCATCCAAAAGCGCGGCTACAACCGCATCGAGGGCGGCCGCGCGGCCGAGCTGGTGCTGGACAAGGTGCAGGTCGGCGCAGACGCCCTGCTGGGCGAAGAAGGCCAGGGCCTGTCCCTGCTGGAACGTATCAGCGGCTACGCCGTGCTGGCGCTGACCGCCGAGGCCGTGGGCGCCATGGACGTGGCCAAGGACCAGACGCTGGAGTACCTGCGCACGCGCAAGCAGTTCGGCGTGCCCATCGGCAGCTTCCAGGCCCTGCAGCACCGCATGGCCGACCTGCTGCTGGAAGTGGAGCAGGCGCGCTCGGCCGTGATCAACGCGGCCGCCGCCATTGCGGACGAAGACCGCGTGGCGCGCGAGAAGGCCCTGTCGGCCGCCAAGTACAGCATCGGCCGCATCGGCACCCTGGTGGCCGAGGAAAGCATCCAGATGCATGGCGGCATCGGCATGACCTGGGAACTGCCCCTGGCCCACTACGCCAAGCGCCTGGTCATGATCGACCACCAGTTCGGCGACGAGGACCACCACCTGTCGCGTTACATCGCACTCGGCTCGCAACACTGAGCCAAGGAAAGCCGCCATGACCGAAGCGAACCAAGTCCTGCTGACCCGCCGTGAAGGCGCCGTGCTGGTGCTGTCCAACAACAACGTGGCCGCGCGCAATGCGCTGTCGCCCGAGTTCTACGCGGCCGTCTCGGCGGCGCTCAAGAGCGCGGCGACCGACCCCACCGTGGGCGCCGTGGTGCTCACGGGCGAGGGCGGCCACTTCTGCGCGGGCGGCGACCTGCGCCAGCTGGCCAAGCGCCGCGAGCTGCCGGTGCAGGAGCGACGCGCCAAGCTCGAAGGCCTGCATGACCTGATCCGCAGCGTGCGCGACTTTCCCAAGCCCGTGATCGCCGCGGTCGAAGGCGCGGCGGCCGGTGCGGGCCTGTCGCTGGCCCTGGCCTGCGACATGCTGGTGGCGGCGAAGAACGCCGTGTTCTCGGTCGCCTACGTCAAGGTCGGCCTCACGCCCGATGGCGGCGCCACCGCCTTCCTGGCCGAGTTCGTCTCGCGCCAGGTGCTGACCGAGCTGTGCCTGACCGGCGAGCGCATCAGCGGCGAGCGCCTGCATGCCCTGGGCCCCGTCAACCGCCTGTCCGAACCGGGCCAGGCCCAGGCCGAAGCCGTGGCGCTGGCCGCCCAGGTGGCCACCGGCCCCGACCAGGCCATGGCCCTGATCAAGGACCTGTGCCGCCAGGCGCCGCGCAACACGCTGGAAGAGCAGCTGGAGCTGGAGGCGCAGTACATGGTGCGCTCGCAGGAGAGCGAGGAATCGCGCGAAGGCATTGGCGCCTTCCTCGAAAAGCGCGCTGCCGACTTCACCAAGCTGCGCGGCTGAAATGAAGCACCCCCTGAGCGGCTGCGCCGCTTCCCCCTCTCTCGCTACGCGGGAGGGGGACGGCGCCCTCGCTGCGGGGCGGCCCTTGCTAGGCGCCCCGGGTTTGGGCCACGCCAGTTGCAAGGGTTATGAGCCGTATGGACGTTGTTGAATAGAGGAATCTCAAGGAGACAAGATGGCAAGCAAGGAAAAATCGGGCGACATCGACTTCCCGCTGGAGGGTGTGCGCGTGCTCGACCTCTCGCGCGTGTTCGCGGGGCCGCTGTGCGGCATGGTGCTGGCCGACTTCGGCGCCGAAGTGGTCAAGGTCGAGCACCCGGGCCGCGGCGACGACACGCGCGACTGGGGCCTGCGCATCGGCAAGACCGAGACCACCTACTACAACAGCATGAACCGCAACAAGCGGTCCATCACGCTGGACCTGCAGACCCCCGAGGGCGTGAAGATCGTCCACGACCTGCTGCCCCAGTTCGACGTGGTCATCCACAACTTCAAGACCGGCGGCGCCGAGAAGCTGGGCCTGGGCTACGAACAGCTCAAGGCCATCAAGCCCGGCATCATCTACTGCGCCGTGGCCGGCTATGACAGCAGCGGCCCCGAGGCCAAGCGCCCCGGCTACGACCTGGTCATCCAGGGCGAGGCCGGCCTCATGGCGCTCAACGGCGAGGCCGGCACGCCGCCGCTCAAGTTCGGCGTGGCCGTGGTCGATCTCATGACCGGCATGTACGCGGCCCAGGCCATCCTGGCCGCGCTGTTCCGCCGCGAGCGCACGGGCAAGGGCCGCCTCATCGAGATGGCGCTGTACGACAGCGGCATCATGATCACCGGCTACTACGGCCTGGACGCCATGCAGCTGGGCCATGACCCCGAGCGCTACGGCAATGCCCACCCCTCCATCGTTCCCTACGGCATGTACGAGGCGGCCGACGGCCCGCTGATCATCGCCGTGGGCAACAACGCCCAGTTCGACAAGTTCTGCCGCCAGGTGGTGATGCGCCCCGACATCGTCGAGGACGAGCGTTTCTCCACCAACGTCAACCGCGCCAAGAACCGCCTGGAGCTGGGCCCCATGCTCAAGGAGCTGATCCGCTCCTTCCCGCGCGATCTGCTGCTGGAGCGCCTGACGGCCGCCGGCATTCCCTGCGGCCGTGTGGCCGGCCTGCACGAGGCCCTGACCAGCGAGCGCACGCGCCGTGGCGGCCTGCTGCGTGACATGCCCCACCCCGTGGTCGGCACCACGCCCGTGTTCGCGCCGCCCTACCGCCTGGACGGCCAGCGCCTGCCCATACGCCATGCACCGCCCACGCTGGGCGAGGGCACGCGCGAGGTGCTGCACCGGCTGCTGAGCATGAGCGACGAGCAGCTGCAGCAGCTGCAGTCCAAGGGCGTGCTGACCCTGCCCGAGACCCCCGCGCAACAGGGATAAGAGGACCGATCACGCGACTGATTCCACGGGGGCCATTGATGCCCGGCTCCCGACCCGCCAGGTTTGCATGCCGCACCAAGACGGCACCCATAGGCAGCAACACCCAGGAGACAAAGCCATGAGCAACCAAGTCACACGCCGCGACATTCTTCAAGGGCTGGCCGCCATCGGCGGCACCAGCCTGCTGGCCACGGGCGCCACCAGCGCCCTCGCACAGGCCGGCAAGCCGGCAGCGTGGCCCACCAAGCCCATCCGCGTGGTCGTGCCCTTCAACGCGGGCGGCGCCACCGACATCATTGCGCGCACCATCGGCGAGGCCCTGGCCAGGCGCGTGGGCCAGCCCGTGGTCATCGACAACCGCGCGGGCGCGGCCGGCATCCTGGGCACGGACGCCGTGGTCAAGGCGCCCGCCGACGGCCACACCCTGCTGGTCTCGCTCAGCACCTCCATGCTGATCAACCAGTTCCTCTACACCAAGCTGCCCTACAACCCGCAAAAGGACATCGCCCTGGTCACCCAGATCGCGGCGGCGCCCGTCACCCTGGTGGTCCATCCCTCGGTGCCGGCCAACAACATGAAGGAACTGCTGGCCTACGTGAAGGCCAACAAGGGCAAGCTCTCGTACGGCTCCTGGGGCGTGGGCTCGTATGCCCACCTGGCCGGTGCCTACATGAGCAAGACCATGGACGCCGACATGACCCACGCCGCCTACAAGGGCGAGGCGCCCATGATCCAGGAGCTGATCGGCGGCCAGCTGCAGATGTGCTTTTCCAGCGCGCTCAACACCAAGCCCTTCATCGACTCGGGCAAGCTCAAGGCCATCGGCGTCACCGGCAAGGAGCGCATGGAAATCCTGCCCAAGCTGCCCACCATCCATGAACAGGGCGTCACCGACGACGCCTACGCCATCTACGGCTGGGTGGCCTTGGGCGCGCCGGCCGGCGTGCCCAAGGAGATCGTGGACCAGCTCTACGGCCACCTGCGCGAAATCGCCAAGGACCCCAAGGTGCTGGAGCGCACCGTGGGCGCAGGCTTCATGCCGCTGATGAACAGCCCGCAGGCCTTCCGCGAGAACTACCAGCGCGACATGCCCATCTGGAAGGCGCTGGTGGAGGAAGCTGGCGCAAAGCTTGATTGATTTTTCCGGCCCGCGGCAGCGGGCCGCCACCGACGACTGCTGAGACAGCTTTGAGAGGAGACTTCATGTACACGCGCAATCCCGCATCCCCGGCACGCCCCACGCGGCGCAGCGTTCTGGCCCTGGCCGCAGCCCCGCTGCTGGCCGGCCTGGCCGGCGGCGCCCTGGCCGAGACCGGCTGGCCCAGCAAGATGCTGCGGCTGGTCGTTCCCTTCCCGGCGGGCGGCCCCACCGACACGGCATCGCGCATCGTGGGCCAGAAGCTGGGCGAGCGCCTCAAGCAGACCGTGGTGGTGGAAAACCGCCCTGGCGCCTCCGGCTCCATCGCGGCCGTGCAGGTCGCCAAGAGCCCGGCCGACGGCTACACGCTGATGATGCTGGCCACGCCCACGCTGCTGGCGCCGCACCTGTACAAGAAGGCCGGCTACGACACCGTCAAGGACTTCACGCCCGTGGCCACGGTCTATGACCTGCCCATCGTCATCGTGGTCAACCCCACGCTGCTGCCCGACGTCACCGACCTCAAGAGCCTGATCGCCCACGCCAAGGCGCAGAAGGTCGCGCTCAACTACACCAGCTCGGGCGCCGGCAGCTTCGGCCACCTGAGCATGGAGCTGCTCAAGCAGATGGCCGGCTTCGACATGCAGCACGTGCCCTACAAGGGCGGCGTGCCCGCCATCACCGACACCATCGGCGGCCAGGTGCCCATCATGTATGCCGACCTCGTGGCCGCGCTGCCCCACATCCAGGCCGGCAAGCTGCGCGCCATCGCCGTGGGATCGCCCCAGCGCGTGGCCATGCTGCCCGATACCAAGACCATTGCCGAGCAGGGCATCAAGGGCTACGACGCCGTCTCCTGGGGCGGCCTGCTGGCGCCCAAGGGTAGCCCCAAGGCCGTGGTCGACCGCATCGCCAGCGAAGTGCAGCAGATCCTGGCCGACAAGGACATCCAGGACAAGCTGCTCAACGCAGGCGCCATCGCCGCCTACCAGAACCCCGCCCAGCTGGGCCAGCGCATCCAGCAGGACTACACACGCTGGGGCCAGCTGATCCGCGACAAGGGCATTGCAGTGGAGTGACAACGACATGAAGACACGCATCACCGAACTCTTTGGCATCGAGCACCCCATCATCCAGGGCGGCATGCACCATGTGGGCCTGGCCGAGCTGGCCGCCGCCGTCTCCAACGCGGGCGGCCTGGGGCTGATCACGGGCCTGACCCAGCGCACGCCCGAGCTGCTGGCGCGCGAGATCGCGCGCTGCCGCGAGATGACGAACAAGCCCTTCGGCGTCAACCTGACCTTCCTGCCCTCGGTCAACCCGCCCGACTACCCGGGCTACGTCAAGGCCATCATCGAAGGCGGCGTCAAGGTCGTGGAGACGGCGGGCAACAACCCGCAGAAATGGCTGCCCGCGCTCAAGGAAGCCGGCATCAAGGTCATCCACAAGTGCACCTCGGTGCGCCATGCGCTCAAGGCCGAGGCCATCGGCTGCGACGCCATCAGCGTGGACGGCTTCGAATGCGGCGGCCATCCGGGCGAGGACGACATCCCCAATTTCATCCTGCTGCCGCGCGCGGCCGAAGAACTGAAGATCCCCTTCGTCGCCTCGGGCGGCATGGCCGACGGCCGCTCGCTGGTGGCTGCGCTGGCGCTGGGCGCCGAGGGCATCAACATGGGCACGCGCTTCATCGCCACCCAGGAAGCGCCCGTGCACGACAACGTCAAGCAGGCCATCGTCGCGGCCAGCGAGCTGGACACGCGCCTGGTCATGCGCCCGCTGCGCAACACCGAGCGCGTGCTGACCAACCCGGCCACCGAGCGCCTGCTGCAAAAGGAGCGCGAGCTGGGCGCGGCCATCACCTTTGCCGACATCGCGCCCGAGGTGGCCGGCGTCTATCCACGCATCATGCATGACGGCGACATGGACGCAGGCGTCTGGTCCTGTGGCATGGTGGCCGGCCTGATCAACGACGTGCCCACGGTCCAGCAGCTGATCTCCGGCATCATGGACCAGGCCCATGCACTGATCAACGAGCGGTTGGCCGGCCTGGCCCGCTGACCGCCCATCTTCACAGGACTTACGCAAACAGGATGCGACAACGTGCTGCGCCCCATGGCAAGCCGCTTGCCTTGTTCCTTCTTGCGTAGGTCGTACTTCAAAAACCAGGAAAGAGCTTTCTCATGAAAATCCTTGTACCCGTCAAACGTGTCGTGGACTACAACGTGAAGGTCCGCGTGAAGTCGGACGGCACGGGCGTGGACATCGCCAACGTCAAGATGAGCATGAACCCCTTTGACGAAATCGCCGTCGAAGAAGCCGTTCGCCTCAAGGAAAAGGGCGTGGCCACCGAAGTCATCGCCGTCTCCTGCGGCGTGGCCCAGTGCCAGGAAACCCTGCGCACGGCCATGGCCATCGGTGCCGACCGCGGCATCCTGGTGGAGACCACCGAGGAGCTGCAGCCCCTGGCCGTGGCCAAGCTGCTCAAGGCCCTGGTGGACAAGGAGCAGCCCGGCCTGATCATCCTGGGCAAGCAGGCCATCGACGACGATGCCAACCAGACCGGCCAGATGCTGGCGGCCCTGGCCGACCTGCCGCAAGCCACCTTCGCCTCCAAGGTCGAAGTCGCTGGCGACAAGGTGAATGTCACGCGTGAAGTGGACGGCGGCCTGGAAACCCTGGCCCTGAGCCTGCCGGCCGTCATCACCACCGACCTGCGCCTGAACGAGCCGCGCTACGTCACGCTGCCCAACATCATGAAGGCCAAGAAAAAGCAGCTGGACACGGTCAAGCCTGAAGAGCTGGGCGTCGATGTGGCCCCGCGCCTGAAGACGCTCAAGGTGGCCGAGCCCGCCAAGCGCGGCGCTGGCGTGAAGGTGCCCGATGTGGCGACCCTGGTCAGCAAGCTCAGGAACGAAGCCAAGGTCATCTAAAGGAATTCGCAGACATGACATCCCTCGTTATTGCAGAACACGACAACGCTTCCATCAAGAGCGCCACGCTCAACACCGTCACTGCGGCCCTGGCCTGCGGCGGCGACGTGCATGTGCTGGTGGCGGGCGAGAATGCCGGCGCCGCTGCGCAGGCTGCGGCCCAGATCGCCGGCGTTGCCAAGGTCATCCACGCCGATGGCGCCAGCCTGAAGGACGGCCTGGCCGAGAACATCGCAGCGCAAGTGCTGGCAATCGCTTCGAACTACAGCCACATCCTGTTCCCCGCCACCGCCAGCGGCAAGAACGCCGCGCCGCGCGTGGCCGCCAAGCTGGACGTGGCCCAGATCAGCGACATCACCAAGGTGGACAGCGCCGACACGTTCGAGCGCCCCATCTACGCGGGCAACGCCATTGCCACGGTGCAAAGCAGCGACAAGATCAAGGTCATCACCGTGCGCGGCACGGGCTTTGACGCAGCGGCCACCACGGGCGGCAGCGCCCAGGTGGAGCAGCTGGCGGCCGCTGGCGACAGCGGCAAGAGCAGCTTCGTGGGCCGTGAAGTGACCAAGAGCGACCGCCCCGAGCTGACGGCCGCCAAGATCATCGTCTCCGGCGGCCGCGCGCTGGGCAGCAGCGAGAAGTTCCAGGAAGTCATCACGCCCCTGGCTGACAAGCTGGGCGCCGCCATCGGCGCCAGCCGCGCAGCGGTGGACGCAGGCTATGCGCCCAATGACCTGCAGGTCGGCCAGACCGGCAAGATCGTGGCGCCCCAGCTGTACATTGCGGCCGGTATTTCCGGCGCCATCCAGCACTTGGCCGGCATGAAGGACTCCAAGGTGATCGTGGCGATCAACAAGGATCCCGAGGCACCGATCTTCTCGGTGGCCGACTACGGCCTGGAAGCCGACCTGTTCCAGGCCGTGCCCGAGCTGGTGCAGTCGCTGTAAGAATGCAAGGCGCCGCACCGGGAGGCGGCGCCAACGGGCCCGGGTGAAGTATCCGGGCCCTGGCCAGAGCGGCACACAAGGCATGTGCCCCGGCCCCACCTGGTTCAGAGATGCAGGAGACAGACATGCAGATTTCCATTGGCCGCCGCAGCCTTGCGCTTGCGGCTGTTGTCTTTGTGGCCACCACGGGCGCCAGCGCGCCGGCATGGGCCCAGGCCAGCGACTTTCCCACGCGCCCGATCACGCTGATCGTGCCCTTCCCCGCAGGCGGCTCCACCGACCGCCACATGCGCACCCTGGCCGACATCGCGGGCAAGCAGCTGGGCCAGGCCATCATCGTGGAGAACAAGCCCGGCGCGGGCGGCACGCTGGGCCCGGGCAACATGTCCCGCACGGCCAAGCCCGATGGCTACACCATCACCCAGTTCCCCATGTCCATGCTGCGCATGGCGCACATGCAGAAGACGGCCTGGAACCCGGTCACGGACTTCACCTACATCATCGGCGTCTCGGGCTACACCTTCGGCTTCACGGTGCGCTCGGACTCGCCCTACAAGAGCTTCAACGAATACATTGCCGCCGCGCGCAAGAGCCCCGGCAAGATCGAGTACGGCTCCACCGGCATAGGCTCCTCGCCCCACCTGCTGATGGAGGAGCTGGCCGAGAACGCCAAGGTCACGCTCAACCACGTGCCCTTCAAGGGCAACGCCGACCTGCAGCAGGCCCTGCTGGGCGGCCACGTGGCCGCGCAAAGCGATGCCTCGGGCTGGGACACCTATGTGGACGGCGGCCAGATGCGCCTGCTCATGACCTTCGGCGAAAAGCGCACCCAGCGCTGGCCCGACGTGCCCACGGCCAAGGAGCTGGGCTATGGCGTGGTCTCCACCTCGCCCTACGGACTGGCCGGCCCCAAGGGCATGGACCCGGCCGTGGTGCGCAAGCTGCACGACGCCTTCAAGAAAGCCATGGATGACCCGCGCCACATCGAGGTGCTCAAGCAGCTGAACCAGGACGCCTGGTACCGCTCCGGCGCCGACTATGCGCAGTGGGTGCGCGAGGCCTATGCCAAGGACAAGGTCCTGATCGACCGCCTGGGCCTGGCCGCCAAGTAGGCCTGTCCTCCAATGCGCCCGCAGGGCCAGGGGGCTGGCGGGCGCAGTCCGCTTGAGATTCGTGAATTCGTGAAACGGAGTCCCTCATGACTGTCTCCCTGCCTTCGCCCGATGCGCCCTTCACCACGCTGGCCGAGCTGATCCGCAGCCACGCGCGCCAGCAGCCTGCCCATGCGGCCCTGCGCGACGACCAGCAGACGCTGAGCTACGCGCAGCTCGACGCCCTCATGGACCGCGTGGCCGCCGCGCTGCAGCGCGACGGCGTGCAGCCTGGCCAGGCGATTGCCATCTGCGCGTTGAACTCGGTGCGCTATGCCGCGCTGTTCCTGGGCGCCCTGCGCGCGGGCGTGGTGGTTGCGCCGCTGGCGCCGTCCTCCACGGCCGACAGCCTGGCCTCCATGCTGCGCGATGCCCAGGCGCACCACCTGTTCCTCGACAAGGCGGCCCAGGACCTGGTGCCTGCCGACGGCGCCCTGCAATGCATCTCGCTGGACGGCGCCGCGCCCGGCCGTGCCTTTGACGACTGGCTGGCGCCCGAAGGCGCGCAGCCCGCGCCCGTGAGCGTGGAGCCGGCCGCGCCGTTCAACATCATCTATTCCTCGGGCACCACGGGCACCCCCAAGGGCATCGTGCAGTCGCACGGCATGCGCTGGGCCCACATCAACCGGGGCAGCGTCTACGGCTATGGCCCCGAGGGCACGACGCTGCTGGCCACGCCGCTGTACTCCAACACCACGCTGGTGGTGTTCTTCCCCACGCTGGGCAGCGGCGGCTGCGTGGTACTGATGCCCAAATTCGACGCGGCCCGCTACCTGCAGCTGGCCCAGCAGCACCGCGTCACCCACACCATGCTGGTGCCCGTGCAGTACCAGCGCATCATGGCGCTGCCGCAGTTCGGCGAGCATGACCTGTCCAGCTTCCGCGCCAAGTTCTGCACCAGCGCGCCGTTCCGGGCCGAGCTCAAGGCCGACGTGGTGGCGCGCTGGCCCGGCAGCCTGACCGAGTTCTACGGCATGACCGAAGGCGGCGGCACCTGCATCCTCGAAGCCCATCTGCACCCGGACAAGCTGCACACCGTGGGCAGGCCCGCCGAGGGCCATGACATCCGCCTCATCGACGAGGACGGCCGCGAGGTCGCCCCGGGCGAGGATGGCGAGGTCGTGGGCCACTCTGCCAGCATGATGACCGGCTACCACGGCCAGCCCGCCAAGACGCGCGAAGCCGAATGGTTCGACCCCACGGGCAAGCGCTTCATCCGCACGGGCGACGTGGGCCGCTTCGATGCCGATGGATTCCTCACCCTGTTCGACCGCCGCAAGGACATGATCATCAGCGGCGGCTTCAACATCTACCCCAGCGACCTGGAAACCCAGCTGCGCGCCCACCCGGCCGTGGACGACGTGGCCGTGGTCGGCGTGCCGTCCGAGCAATGGGGCGAGACGCCCGTGGCCTACGTGGTGTCGCGCGCGGGGCAGCCGGCCCTGCCCGAGGACATCATGGGCTGGTACAACCAGCGGGCCGGCAAGACCCAGCGCCTGGCGGACCTGCGCTTCATTGCCGAGCTGCCGCGCAGCGCCATCGGCAAGGTGCTCAAGCGCGAGCTGCGCGACCAGTACGCGACGGGGCGCTGAACCGGCGGATGCTTTCTCCAAACGATGTCCACCACGATGTCCACCAAGAGGTACACCCCATGAGCAACGACACCACGATGTCCGAGGTCCGCCGCCAGGTGACGGCCGAGGAATGGCAGACCCGCATCGAGCTGGCCGCCGCCTACCGGCTGGTCGCCCACTTCGGCTGGGACGACCTGATCTTCACCCACATCTCGGCGCGCGTGCCGGGCCAGCCCGACCAGTTCCTGATCAACCCCTACGGCATGCTGTTCGACGAGATCACCGCGTCCAGCCTGGTCAAGGTGGACCACGAGGGCCGGCCGCTGATGGAGACCGAGTACGACGTCAACCCGGCCGGCTTCGTCATCCACAGCGCCATCCACGACGGCCGCCCCGAGGTGCAGTGCGTGCTGCACACGCACACGCGCTATGGCGTGGCCGTCTCGGCGCAGAAGGAGGGGCTGCTGCCCATCTCGCAGCAGTCCATCTTCCCGCTGGCGCGCCTGGCCTACCACGACTACGAAGGCGTGGCCCTGCGCGACGACGAGAAGCCGCGCCTGGTCGATGACCTGGGCGCCAGCAACTTCCTCATCCTGCGCAACCACGGCCTGCTGACCTGCGGCCGCAACGTGGCCGAGGCCGTGCTGGCCATGTACACGCTGGAGTCGGCCTGCCGCATACAGATCCTGGCGCAGTCGGGTGGCGGCGAGCTCACGCGCATCCCGCAGGACATCATTGCCGACGCGGTCAACCAGTCGCGCCAGGTCACCAAGGGCAAGGGCGCAGGCCTGGCCTGGCCCGGCCTGCTGCGCCGTCTGGACCGCATAGACCCTTCTTACAAGGACTGAAGGAAACCATGGGAATTCTGGTCAATATCCACCCGAGCATGGGCGCGCCCATCGTCGACTCGCTGCGCGCGCTGGCGCCCGGCGTGCAGGTCTGGGGCCACCGCGAGGAGGCGCCGGCCGACGCGGTCGAGGCCATGCTTGCCTGGAGCCTCAAGCCGGGCGTGCTGCCGGCCTATCCGGGCCTGAAGCTGCTGTGCGCGCCCAGCGCGGGCGTGGACAAGCTGCTGGCCGTGCCCGACCTGCCGGCTGGCCTGCCCGTGGCGCGCACCGTCGATCCGCAGCAGCATGTGGAGATCGCCCAGTACGTGGTCGGCACCGCGCTGCGCCACACGCGCGAGCTGGACCTGTTCGCGCGCCAGCAGCAGGCCGGCGACTGGCTGCGCCGCCCCGTACGCGCCAGCGCAGACTGCCGCGTGGGCATCCTGGGCCTGGGCGAGGTCGGCCGCTTCGTGGCCGGCGCCATGCAGGCCATCGGCTACCCCGTCGCAGGCTGGAGCCGCAGCGCCAAGAGCATTGCAGGCCTGGCCACGCACAGCGGTGCCGAAGGTCTGAAGCAACTGCTGTCCACCAGCGACATCCTGGTCTGCGCCTTGCCGCTCACGCCCGAGACGCGCGACCTGCTGGACCGCCGTACCCTGTCCCTGCTGCCGCGCGGCGCCTACTTCATCAACGTGGGGCGCGGCGAGCAGGTGGTGGAAGACGACCTGCTGGCCCTGCTCGACGAAGACCACCTGGCCGGCGCCGCGCTGGACGTGCTGCGCGACGAGCCGCCCCAGCCCGGCAACAAGGTCTGGGGCCATCCCAAGGCCTTTGTCACGCCGCACATCGCGGCCCAGGCCTCGGCCGACACCGTGGCGCGCCAGTGCCTGGAGAACCTGCGCCGCCTGCGCGCGGGCGAGCCGCTGCTCAACCTTGTGGATGTGGCGCGGGGGTACTGAGCCCTTTTTCCATCCGACGCTGCGCTGTTGCGTGGCGTTTTTTCATCGCCGGGCCGCCCCAAGATGAAAAGCGGCCCCCTTGGGGGGCAGCGGACCTTGCGCAGCAAGGGTAGCGTGGGGGCCATTTTTCAACTGAGAAGAACCCAGAGACACCATGCCTTCGACTTCCCGCCGCGGCTTTTTGCAATCGACCGCTGCCGCCGCTGCAGCAGCCACCACCGTGCTGGCCCCCTCGGCCTGGGCCCAGAGCCCCTGGCCCTCCAAGCCCATCCGCATCATCGTTCCGTACACGGCAGGCGGCTTCACCGACCAGATGGCGCGCCTGCTGCAGGTCGGCCTGCAAAAGGCCCTGGGCCAGCCCGTCATCGTGGAGAACAAGCCCGGCGCCAACAGCATCATCGGCGTGGACCAGATCGCCAAGGCCGCGCCGGACGGGCACACCTTCGGCGTGGTCATCGCGGCCTATGCGGCCAACACCACGCTCTATCCCAAGCTGCCCTACAACCCGAAGAAGGACCTGGTCGGCGTCTCGCTCATGGGCGTCTCGCCCCTGGTCGCTGCCGTGGCCATGAACGCGCCCTTCAAGACCACGCCCGAGCTGATCGCCTATGCCAAGGCCAATCCGGGCAAGGTGGGCTTCGGCTCCTCGGGCAGCGGCTCCAGCGCCCACCTGACCACCGAGCTGATGAAGCTGCTCACCAGGACGGACATGGTCCACGTGCCCTACAAGGGCGCCGCGCCCGCGCTGGCCGACCTCATGGGTGGCCAGATCCCGCTGTTCCTGGACCCGCCGCCCAACCTCATCCAGCCCGCCAAGGCCGGCCGCATCCGCCTCATCGGCGTGGCAAGCGACAAGCGCCTGGCCGCGCTGCCCGACGTGCCCACCTTCGTGGAGCAGGGCTACGACGGCCTGCTGGGCAGCACCTGGGCGGCCATGATCGCGCCGGCCGGCGTGCCGCGCGAGATCGTGCAGCGCATGTCCGCCGAGGTGTCGCGCATCATCCGCAGTGCCGAGGTGTCGCAGCGGCTGGAGCAGGTGATGGGGACGTTTGCGGAGGGGTCCACGCCTGAGGAGTGCGATCGGTTCATTGCTGCCGAGACGGAGAAGTGGGGGAGGGTGATTCGGGAGGCGAAGGTGACGGTGGACTGAGTCTTTCTTGTTCTCGGGTCTGTTTTTTGACCCGGCAGGGGCAAAAACAATCAAGCAGCCCCCACCCTCCACCGCCTCCTCGGCGCCCTCAACGCATGCCTTTCCCGATAGGCCGCAGGCGCCATCCCCACATACCGCAAGAACACCCGCCGAAACGCAGAGGCATCCCCATACCCGCAGGCCAGCGCCACGGACGGCACGCTCTCCAGCGTGATCTCCAGCAGCACCCGGGCCCGTGCGCAGCGCAGGCGGTGCAGGTGGTCCAGCGGGCTGTGGCCCAGCTCCTGCTGGAAGTGGCGCAGCAGGGTGCGCGGGCTGGTGGATGCCGCGTGCGCGAGGGCCTGCAGGTCATAGGGCTGCTCCACGCGCGCTTCCAGCCAGGCGATGGCATGGGCCAGCACGCTGTTGCGCGTGGCGGGAATGCGGCGGTCCTGCAGGGCGGCGCGGGTGGCGCGTTCGCGCTGGGCATCGGGCTGCAGCACGGCGGCCAGCGCTGCGGCCAGGTCGTCGCCGAAGGCATGGCGTGTGAGCGCGACGGCCATGGGCGCCAGGGCCTCGGGGTGGGAGGCGCTGAGCCAGGGCCTGTCGTCCACGAAGGGCTGGCCCTCGGCCAGTTCGATGCCCGGGAAGTCCAGGCCGAAGCCGCCCATGAAATACCAGGGCAGGGCCACAAGCCGGCCCTGGCAGCGGCCGCCCGCTGCCGCAAACCAGGCGGCGCTGCCCAGCGTGCAGACGGCCAGGCCCTGGTCGAAGGCCGTGGTGATGCGGCGCACGAGGGCCGGATGCGCGGCGACGATGTCGCGTATGGAGGGAATGTCAGGGCAGTGCAGCGCGCTCACGAAGACGGCCTGCGCGGGCCCTTCGGCTGCCGCGCCTTCGTCCGCGTGCGGCATGGTGGGCAGGGGCCGGCCCTGGCCGTCGACCCAGCGCCAGCCAAAGCGCGGTGCGCGCCGGCCCAGGCGCAGGCTGGCGACCAGGTTGGCGCTGCGCAGCATCTCCACCAGGTGCGCGGCGTGGCCGATGGCGCTGTGCTCCAGGCAGGGCAGCTCGATGACAAAGGTCCGGGGCATGGCGGTTCTGGCTCCTCGAATGGCGATTTTGACGTGTCCGTCATACGTGCTTCACTTTTAGCATGGCTGCTTGTGCCACTTTCCAGGACCACGAAGATGCTCCACACCAGCGCCGAGACAAAGCCTTCCTCCTTCCCGCGCACAGGCCTGCGCTCCATCGCCCTGGCAGGGCTGCTGGCCTGCGGCCTGCCACTGGCGGCCAGCGCCCAGGGGCTCGATGCACAGGGCCTGGCGGCCCTGGATGCCGCCATCCAGCCGCTGGCGCCCAAGATGGTGGAGTGGCGCCGCGACATCCACCAGCACCCCGAACTGTCGGGGCAGGAAGAACGCACGGCCAAGGTGGTGGCCGATCACCTGCGCCGCCTGGGCATGGAGGTGCAGACCGGCGTGGGCGGCACGGGCGTGGTGGGCGTGCTGCGCGGCGGCCAGCCGGGCAAGACCGTGGCGCTGCGTGCCGACATGGATGCGCTGCCCGTGGCCGAGAAGACCGGCCTGCCCTTTGCCTCCAAGGCCAAGGCCCAGTACATGGGCAAGGAGGTTTCGGTCATGCATGCCTGCGGGCACGATGCCCACGTGGCTATGCTCATGGGCGCGGCCGAGGCGCTGGCCGGCATGCGCGCCAAGCTGCCCGGCACGGTGAAGTTCATCTTCCAGCCCGCCGAGGAAGGCGCTCCCGTGGAGGCCGATGCCCACGGCCATGTGCCCAGCTTCGGCGCCAAGGCCATGGTGGAGGCCGGCGTGCTCAAGGACGTGCAGGCCATCTACGGCCTGCACATCACGTCCAACCTGCCGTCGGGCATGGTGGGCTACCGCAGCGGGCCGCTGATGGCGGGTTCGGACAGCCTGAGCATCCAGGTCGAGGGCCGGGGCGGCCATGGCTCGTCGCCGTGGAATGCGGTCGATCCCATCGTCGCGGCCAGCCAGGTGGTGCTGGGCCTGCAGACCGTGGTCAGCCGCCAGCTCAACATCAGCCTGGAGCCGGCCGTGCTGACGATCGGCTCCATCCAGGGCGGCACGCGCTACAACATCATCCCGGACAACGTGGAGATGCAGGGCACGCTGCGCACCTTCGACGAGGACATGCGCCAGGAGGCGCACAAGCGCATCACCGCCACGGCCGAGCAGATCGCGGCCTCCAGCGGCGCCAAGGCCAAGGTGCGTTTCGGTCCCGTGGCCTATCCGGTGACCACCAACCCCGCCGCACTGACCGAGGCCTCGCTGCCCGCGCTCAAGCTGGCCATGGGCGGCAAGGCCATGGTGATTCCCAAGGTCAGCGGCTCCGAGGATTTCTCGGAGTTCCAGAAGGTGGTTCCGGGCTTCTTCTACTTCCTGGGCGCACCGCCGGCCGGCCAGGATTTCGCGAAGGCGCCGTCCAACCACTCGCCGCTGTTCGATATCGACGAGAAGCAACTGCCCACGGGTGCGCGCTCACTGGCCGCGCTGGCCGTGGACTATCTGCAGCGCAACCCATAGTTATTCGACTCGCCCTGAGCGGCGGAAGCCGCTTCCCGTTGCACGGTGCCCCTGGCTTGAGATCGAGTCCGTGCGAACCGCGTCGGCTTTATTTGGCGCTGGCGATTGCCGATGGGCCTTTCCACCACCGGGCGATGGCGAGCCGGAAGGGCAGCAGCAGTGCCACGCCCAGCACCAGCTTCACGCCCAGGTCGCCCAGGGCCCAGGTCACCCAGGGCTCGGCGGCGCCCGCGAAGGCGATGCTCCAGAACAGGAAGGTGTCCAGGCAGGCGGCCAGCAGCGTGGCCACCAGGGGGGCACGCCACCAGCGGCCCGCACGCAGGCGGTGGAACACGCCGATGTCCAGCCACTGCGAGGCAATGAAGGCTGCGCCCGAGGCCAGCGCGATGCGCGGCGGCGCCAGCACCAGCGAGGCGGCCACGGCCACGGCAAAGCCCACCCAGGCCACGCGCCGGGCCTGCTGCGGGCCGAAGCTGCGGTTGACCAGCTCGCTCACCAGGAAGGCGAACGGATAGGTGATGGCGCCCCAGGTCAGCCAGTCGTTGATGGCGTACTGCACCAGGATGTTGGACGACAGCACCACCACGCCCATGGCCGCAATGGCGGCCAGCATCTGGGCGCGCGAGGGGGCGGCGAAACGGGGCGGACGCGGTGTCATGCTGCGCCACCGGAGCCGCGTGCCCCCGACGAGGGCAGGGGCAGCCCGAGGATGGCGCAGGCCACGGCCTCGCCCACCTTCACGCCATCCACGCCGGCCGACAGGATGCCGCCCGCGTAGCTGGCGCCTTCGCCGGCCGGGTACAGGCCGCGCGTGTTCAGGCTGTGGAAGTCCGCGCCGCGCTCGATCTTCACGGGCGAGGAGGTGCGCGTTTCCACGCCGGTGAGCACGGCATCGTGCATGTCGTAGCCGCGGATCTTCTTGCCGAAGGCGGGCAGCGCCTCGCGCATGGCCTCGATGGCATAGGCGGGCAGCACGTGGTGCAGGTTGGTCAGCGTGATGCCGGGCTTGTAGGAGGGCTCGACCTCGCCCAGCGCGGCCGATTCCTTGCCCGCGATGAAGTCGCCCACCAGCTGGCCCGGCGCGTTGTAGTTGCGCCCGCCCAGCAGGTAGGCCTTGGTCTCCAGCTGGCGCTGCAGCACGATGCCCGACAGCGGGTGCAGCTCGCCGTCCTTGAGGTTTTCCACGCCATGGGTCTTGCCGTCGAAGGCCCAGGCAAAGCTCTTGGCATCGCGCGGGTAGTCGGATGGGTCGATGGCGCAGACCATGCCGGCGTTGGCATTGCGCTCGGCGCGCGAGTACTGGCTCATGCCGTTGGTGACCACGCGCTCGGGCTCGCTGGTGGCCGCCACCACGGTGCCGCCCGGGCACATGCAAAAGCTGTAGACCGCGCGCCCGTTGCTGGCGTGGTGCACCAGCTTGTAGTCGGCCGCACCCAGCAGCGGGTGGCCGGCATGCCTGCCCCAGCGCGCGCGGTCGATCACGCTTTGCGGATGCTCGATGCGAAAGCCCACCGAGAACGGCTTGGCCTCCATGTGCACGCCGCGCTCGTAGAACATGGCGAAGGTGTCGCGCGAGCTGTGGCCCAGGGCCATCACGGCATGGTCGGTCTCCAGCCACTGGCGCTCGCCGCTGTCCTGGTCCAGCACTTCCAGGGCGGTGAGACGGCGGTCCTTGCCCTCGCCTTCGATGCGCATGTCGCACACGCGCTGGCCGAAGCGGATCTCGCCGCCCAGGCGGATGATCTCCTCGCGTATTCCCTCGACCACCTTCACCAGCTTGAAGGTGCCGATGTGCGGATGCGCGGCATAGAGGATCTCGGGCGGCGCGCCGTGGGTGACGAATTCCTGCATCACCTTGCGGCCCAGGTGGCGCGGGTCCTTGATCTGGCTGTAGAGCTTGCCGTCGGAGAAGGTGCCTGCGCCGCCTTCGCCGAACTGCACATTGGACTCGGGCACCAGCTCGCGCTTGCGCCACAGGCCCCAGGTGTCCTGGGTGCGCTCGCGCACCGAGCGGCCGCGCTCGATCACGATGGGCCTGAAGCCCATCTGCGCCAGCACCAGGGCCGCAAAAATGCCGCAGGGCCCGAAGCCCACCACCACGGGCCGGCGCTGCAGGTCGGCAGGCGCCTGGCCCACGGCATGCCAGCGCATGTCGGGCGTGGGGTTCACATGGGCATGGCTGGAGAACTGCTCCAGCAGCGCGGTTTCCTGGCTCTCGTCGGCCAGCGTCAGGTCGACGATGTAGACGGCCAGCAGCTCGGCCTTGCGCGCATCGAAGCTGCGCTTGTGCACGTGCACGGAGGCAATGGCCTCCTCGGCAATGCCCAGCTGGCGCGCGGCCAGGGCGCGCAGCGGCTCCAGGGGCAGGTATTCGGTGTGGCTGTCGGGGTGGTATTGCACCGTCGACAGGGGCAGTTTCAGTTCAGAGACGCGGATCATGGCTTGTACCTATCAAGCAGAGGGCCGGCGATGGTAAGCCAAAGTGGGCGACCGCACAGGCTGCGGGCCGCACAGCCTTGGGGTGTGCTCGGGTTCGGATTTTCCGCCAGATATTTCCGGTGCTGGTGCCGTCCCGATCCGGGCACGGACCTTGCATGCAGGGCCGGCCATCCGCGAACGGGGCCCTTCAGTCCCGCTCTGATGGGGTGGCTGCATCTGCGCGAAGTGGTGGTGGAACGGATGTAAGCTCGCGGCAAGCCTGCGGGCGGGTGCTGCCCCAGGTGAACAAGATCAACGCATTCCACGCACCACAAGGAGACATTTCATGAAGCAACCCCCTTCCAGGCAACGCCTGCCCGCATGGCAGTGGATCGGCCTTGCGGCCGCCACGCCGCTGTTCCTCGCATCGTGCGGCGGTGGTGGTGGCAATGGCGGATCGGGCCAGGACGACCTGGCGGCCTGCGCCATCACCTCGGGCGATGGCAGCGTGGTCGTGGGCTCGGGCCTGCCCGGTGATCCTGCCGCACCCGAACCCTCGTCGGGCTACCGCCTCGGCAAGAAGGCCCTGCACACCTCCAAGTACATGGTGGTCACGGCCAACCCGCTGGCGTCCAAGGCCGGTTGCGAGGTGCTCAAGTCCGGCGGCTCGGCCGTGGATGCGGCCGTGGCCGTGCAGATGGTGCTGGGCCTGGTGGAGCCGCAGTCCAGCGGCATTGGCGGTGGCGCCTTCATGCTCTACCGCGATGCGGCCACGGGCAAGGTCGTGGCCTATGACGGCCGCGAGACCGCGCCGGCTGCCGCCACGGAAAACTACCTGCGCTACGTGGACGATGCCACCGACCAGACCGCGCCCAAGCCTTCGGCGCGCTCCAGCGGCCGCTCCATCGGCACGCCGGGCGTGGTGCGCATGCTGGAACTCGCGCACAAGGACTACGGCAAGACCGCGTGGCCCCAGCTGTTCAATTCGGGCATCGACCTGGCCAGCAAGGGCTTTCCCATCAGCGGCCGCATGGCCGCCGCGCTGGAGGGCTCCAAGACGGAGCTGGCGCGCGATGCCGATGCTGCCAAGCTGTACTTCGATGCCCAGGGCAAGCCGCTGGCGCTGGGCGCCAAGTTCGTCAACCAGCCCTATGCCGACACGCTGCGCAGCATCGCCACGGGCGGTGCCGATGCCTTCTACCGTGGCGACCTGGCCCAGGCCATCGTCAGCAAGGTGGGCGTGACGCAGACCGTCTCGGACGGTGCGCCCATCACCCCCGGCAAGACCACGCTGCAGGACCTGGCCAGCTACGAGGCCAAGCGCCGCGAGGCCGTCTGCACCACCTACCGCGCGCGCTACATGGTCTGCAGCATGCCGCCGCCGTCGTCCGGCGGCATCGCCGTGGCACAGGCCATGGGCATTCTGGAGAACTTCGACCTCAAGGCCTATGCGCCCACGGCCATCGATGGCGAGGGCGGCAAGCCCTCGGTGATGGGCGTGCACCTGGTCAGCGAAGCCCTGCGCCTGGCCTATGCCGACCGTGACAAGTACGTGGCCGACACCGACTTCGTGTCCCTGCCCGGCGGCTCGCCGGCCCTGATGCTGGACAAGAGCTACCTGCGCCAGCGCGCCGCCCTCATCTCCACGACCAAGAGCATGGGCACGGCCCAGGCAGGCAACTTCGGCACGCCTTCGCAGGGCGTGGTCGATGTCAAGGAGGCCGGCACCACGCACATGAGCATCGTCGATGCCAAGGGCAACGCGCTGAGCATGACGACCACGGTGGAGTCCAGCATGGGGTCCTTTCACGTCACGCGCGGCTTCGTGCTCAACAACCAGCTGACCGACTTCGCGGCCATCCCCAGCACCGCCGACGGCCCGGTCGCCAACCGCGTGCAGCCGGGCAAGCGCCCGCGCAGCTCCATGGCGCCCACGCTGGTGTTCGACCTGAAGACCGACGGCACCGCCGGCGACTTCAAGATGGCCACGGGCTCGCCGGGCGGCAGCACCATCATCCAGTACGTGACCAAGACCCTGGTCGGCGCGCTGGACTGGGGTCTGGATGCGCAGCAGGCCACGTCGATGGTGGACTTCGGCGCGGCCAACAGCCCGACCACCAACGTGGGCGGCGAGCACCCCAACATCAACACGGCCAATGGCGGCAACGACGATCCGCTGGTCAGCGGCCTGCGTGCCCTGGGCCATGTGGTGTCCATCAGTGCGCAGTCCAGCGGTATTGGCACCATCTTGCGGGTGCAGCGCAATGGGCAGGCGCAGCTGGAAGGTGGGGCTGATCCGCGCCGTGAAGGGCTTGTTCTGGGCGATACCGTTCGCTGATTTCGGTCTGATGATTGACTGAGGAAGGCGCTGCTGGCGGGATGCTGGTGGCGCCTTTTTTGCTGGTTTGCTGGTGGGTCTTTTTTTGACCCTGCCGGGTGGTTGTTTTTCGAGGCCGGGGTTCGGCCCGGCGGCCGACCCGCTTTCTTGTCGCGCGACAAGAAAGCGGGGCAAAGAAGCGCGCCCCAAACTGCCCACGACCCTTCGCTTCGCTGCGGGCGACCTGCGTTGGGCGGGATGCGGGGTGTGCCGCAGAACTCACTCCTTGCGCCTGCGGCGCAATCCGTTCAAACAACTGCGGCAAGCTAGACAACGAAGCAGCCCTGTCCTTCGGCAGGGCTGCCACCCCGCATCCCGCCCAACGCAGGCGTGGGCAGAAGGGGGAGGCTGGGGAACAGCCAACAGCCAACAGCCAACAGCCAACAGCCAACAGCCAACAGCCAACAGCCAACAGCCGGCGCCATCGCTCCGCTCGGCTTCAAACCGGGGCCGAGCGAAGCGAAGGCCCGCACCACCTCCCGTATGTCAGCGTCTGCGGCGTGGTGGTTGCGGGGTTGCAGTCCTGCCGAAGGACAGGACTGCTTCGTGACCTGACTCGCTGCGGTTGTCTGAGCGGCGCGCGAAGCGCAAAGCGAGTTCCGCAGCGAACCCCGCAACCGCCACGACGCAGGTTGCCCCGGAGCGAAGCGCAGGGGTCGCGGGCATTTGGGCGCGTTTCTTTGCCTACTTTCTTATCGCGCGATAAGAAAGTAGGTCGGCCGCCGGGCCGAAACCCGGCCTCGAAAAACAACCACCCGGCAGGGACAAAAAAGCATCCCTGAATGGCAGTCACTCTGAGGGCACACGCCCCATGACTGTCGCCTCAAAGACATGCCCCACCCACCCCAATGCGCAAAAAAACACCCCACCACCACCCGCAAACCAAGCAACCACGCCACCCCCTGCTATAGAGCCATCAGTCCCGCACCCACGCTGCGCGTTTTCCCCAGACGCCCCAACGCTACGGGCTTGCCCGAATCCATGGTTGGCATGCATCCATCTAAATTGAACAGCAGCAAGTTCGATGGTCGTGAGCCTCTGAGGAAGATGGAAATGCAAAGACGAGTGTTTGGCGCATGGATGTGCGCATCGGTCCTGATGACGGGCGCAGCATGGGCGCAGGACAGCTATCCCAGCCGCCCCATCAGCCTGGTCGTGCCCTACGGCGCGGGCGGCGTGACCGATGTGGTGGCGCGTGCGCTGGCACAGGGCATGGGCAAGCAGCTGGGGCAGACCGTGGTGATCGAGAACAAGCCCGGCGCAGGCGCGTCCATGGGCGTGATGGACATGCGATCGGCCAAGCCGGACGGCTATCGCCTGACGCTGGCGCCCGTGAGCATCTTCCGCCAGCCGCACATCCAGAAGGTGCAGTACGACCCGGTGCGCGATCTCAGCTACATCGCCACCTACATGACCTATGACTTCGTGCTGGCCGTGCCCCAGGACTCGCCGTTCAAGACGGTGCAGGACCTGATCGAGTTCGCCAAGAAGAATCCGGGCGCCGTGGACTACGGCACGCCGGGCAAGTTCACGGCCAACCACGTGGTGATGGCGCTGCTGGAGCAGGCCACGGGCGCACGCTTCACGCATGCGCCCTTCAAGGGCGATGCCGAGGCGCTGAACTCGCTGATGGCCGGCCACATCAAGTCCGGCGTGTACGCCAACACGGTGCTGCCGTACCTGAGCTCGGGCAAGCTGCGCGCGCTGGCCTCGGCCTCCGAGGTGCGGCCCGAGGCCTTTGCCAACGTGCCCACGTTCCGCGAGGCCGGTTATGCCTTCGATGTGCCCTCGCCCTTGGGCATTGCCGGGCCGCGCGGCCTGCCGCCCGAGATCGTGCGCAAGCTCGAAGCCGCCATCAAGGCCGCCATGGACGACCCGGCCTTCCGCCAGGTCGTCGGCAACTACGGCGTGCGCACGCAGTTCCGCGGCAGCCAGGAGTACACGGCGTTCGCAAGGAAGGCGTTCGAGGACGAGAAGAAGATCGTGCAGAACATAGGCCTGGAGGATTGAGGCCGCTACGCGGGCGGCAGCCCGGCCATGGCACGCAGGTCCACCAGCCGGTCGTACTCGGCCGCCGTGATCAGCCCCAGCGCCACGGCTGCCTCGCGCGGCGCAATGCCGCGCGCCATGGCCTCGCGCGTGATGCGTGCCACGGCGTCATAGCCCAGTACCGGGTTGAGCGCGGTGGCCTGCAGCAGCGAGTGGCTGACCTGCTGCTCCAGCCGCTCCGTATGTGCCTGCAGGCCGGCCACCAGTTTCTCGGCAAACACGCGGCTGGCGTCGCCCAGCGCGCGCATGGCGCGCAGCAGGTGGTGGATCAGCACGGGCTTGGCCACGTTGAGCTCGAAGTGCCCGGCCGAGCCCGCCAGCGTGACGGTGAGGTGGTGGCCCATGGCCTGGTAGGCGGCCTGGACCACGACCTCGGCCACGGTCGGGTTGCGCTTGCCCGGCATGATGGAGGAGCTCAGCCCATCGTCGGGAAACACCAGCTCCCCCAGGCCGCAGCGCGGGCCTGAACCCAGCAGGCGGATGTCGTTGGCCATCTTGCCCAGCGAACCGGCCACCACATTGAGTGCGCCCGAGACCTCGATGAGCGCATCGTGCGCGGCCATGCCTTCGAACTTGCAGGGATTGGGCGTGACCGCCAGGCCCGTGAGCGCCTGTATCTCCTCGCAGAAGATCCGGTCGAATCCGGCCGGCGCGTTGAGCCCCGTGCCGGCCGCCGTGCCGCCCTGGGTCAGGCTCCACAGCCGGGGCTGGGTGTCCCGCAGCCGGTGGATGCCGTGGCCCACCTGGTGGGCGAATGTCTCGAAGCTCTGGCCCAGCGTCATGGGCACGGCGTCCATCAGGTGCGTGCGCGCCACCTTGAGCACGCCGGCAAAGGCCAGGGCGCGTTCCTGCAGGCGCTGCTGCAGCCGCTCCAGGGCGGGCAGCAGGTGGTCGCGCAGCTCCAGCGCCGTGGCCAGGTGCATCACCGTGGGAAAACTGTCGTTGGACGACTGCGAGGCATTGGCGTGGTCGTTGGGGTGGACCGGGCTGCGCGTGCCCGGGGGCTGGCCCAGCATCTGGTTGGCGCGGTTGGCGATGACCTCGTTGGCATTCATGTTGGTCTGCGTGCCCGAGCCCGTCTGCCAGATGGTCAGCGGGAAATGCGCGTCCAGCAGGCCGTCGCGCAGTTCGGCGGCCGCGGCCTCGATGGCTGCGCCGCGCGCGTCGTCCAGCACGCCCAGGCGCCGGTTGGCACGCGCTGCCGCCAGCTTCTGCAGCCCGAATGCGCGGTACAGGCCCTGCGGAAAGCGCTCCTCGCCAATGGTGAACAGCTCCAGCGCGCGCTGGGTCTGCGCGCCCCAGAGGCGGTCGGCAGGGATGTGGACGGGGCCGAAGGCATCGTGCTCGATGCGGGTATGAGCTTGGGTCTGTGCCTGGGCCTGGGTGCGTGTCTGGTCCATGGGCTCAGTCCAGCGAGATCTTCGCGTCGGCTGCCACCTTGCGCCAGCGCTCCACCTCGGCGGCCGTGTGGCGTGCCAGGGCTTCGGGCGCGTATTGATCTGCGGGCAGCAGGCGTATGCCCTGGGCGGCCATCCTGTCGGTCCAGGCCTTGTCGGCCAGGGCCTTGGTATAGGCCTGGTAGACCTTTTGCACCACGTCGCGCGGCGTGCCCTTGGGCGCGTAGATGCCGTACCAGGTGGCGGTCTCGAAGCCCGGCAGCAGCTTCTGGCCCAGCGCTGCCGCGCCCGGGAACTGGGGCATGGGCTTGTCCGAGGTGAGGGCGATGGCGCGGATGCGCTCGCCGGCCAGCTGGGGCAGGGCGGTGTTGGTCTGGTCGAACATGGCATCGACCTGGCTCGAGATCACATCGGTCATGGCCGGTGCCGCGCCCTTGTAGGCCACCTGGGTGATCTCCATCTGCGCGCGGCTGGCGAACAGCGCTGCCACCAGGTGCGAGGTCGATCCCACGCCCGCGTTGCCGAAGTTCAGCCGGCCCGGGTTCTGCTTGCCGAAGGCCACCAGCTCCTCGGCTGTCTTGTACGGGGAGTTCTTGCCCACCAGAAGCACCAGCGGCGTGTCGGGGAAGCGGAACACCGCCTCGAAGTCCTTGACCGGGTCATAGGCCAGCTTCTTGTACAGCGACGGCGCCGCGCCCATGTAGCCCATGTGGCCGACCAGGAAGCTGTAGCCGTCGGGCGCCGAGCGCGCCGCCTTGGCCGCGCCGATGGTGCCGCCCGCACCCGGAACGTTCTCGATGATGATCTGCTGGCCCAGCTGGGTGCTGGTGCGCTGGGCGATGTCGCGCGCCATGGCGTCCGTGGGGCCGCCGGCCGCGAAGGGCACGATCCAGGTCAGCGGCTTGGCGGGGTAGCCGCCCTGGGCGTGCGCGGCCAGGGCGAAGGTGGTGGCGGCCAGGGCAAGGGCCAGGCGTGGCAGGCGGGGAAGATGGAAAGGCATGGTGTTGTCTCCTGTAGTGCTGTGTTCTGTCCTGGGCCGGGATGTCAGCGGCCGCTGGCTGTATGGGCGCGCGACAGCGCAAGGGCGCGGTCCACCATCTGCGGGGCCTCGCCCAGGTAGTTGCGCGGGTCGGTGAGGCGCTGCAGCGCCGCGCGGTCGAAATGGGCCGTGACTTCGGGCAGGCGGGCCAGCGCATCGGCCAGCGTGCCGCCCTCGGCGTTGACGCTGCGGCAGGCGGCATAGACGATGTCGTGCGCCTGCTGGCGGCCCGTGTGCGGGGCCAGGCCCATCATCACGGCCTCGGCCACGATCAGACCGTCGGTCATGTCCAGGTTGCGGGCCATGCGTTCGGGATCGACGATGAGGCCGCCGAGCATGAAGCGCGCCTGGTGCAGGGCGCCGGCCGAGAGCACGAAGCTCTCGGGCAGGGCCACCCATTCGGCGTGCCAGGGGCCGGTGGCGCGCTCCAGGTCCTGGACCATGGCGTCCAGCATCAGGCCCGCATGCTGGCGCACGGCCTTGGAGGCGGCCAGCATCAGCTCGCTGGAGATGGCGTTGCGCTTTTGCGGCATGGTGCTGCTGGCGCCGCGCCCGGTGACGAAGGGCTCGAACACCTCGCCGAACTCGGTGGAGGACAGCAGCATCACGTCGTAGGCGATCTTGCCCAGCGAGCCGGTGACCAGGGCCAGGAAATTCACGGCCTCGGCCAGGCCGTCGCGCGCCACATGCCAGGTGGTGGCGGGCACGCCCAGGCCCAGTTCTTCCATGAGCAATTGCTGCACTTCCAGGCCCCGGCCGCTCAGCGAGGCCAGCGTGCCTGCCGCCCCCGCGAACTGGCCCACCAGCACGCGCGGGCGCAGTTCCTGCAGGCGCTGGGCATGGCGGTCGAACATGGCCAGCCAGATGGCGGCCTTGTAGCCGAAGGTGATGGGCAGGGCGTGCTGCAGGTGCGTGCGGCCGGCCATGGGCGTGTCGCGGTGGCGTTCTGCCAGGTCGGCCAGGATGGTGCGCAGCGCGGCGATGTCGGCATCGACCAGGTCCAGCGCATCGCGCACCTGCAGCACGGTGGCGGTGTCCATGATGTCCTGGGTGGTGGCGCCCCAGTGGATGTAGCGGCCTGCGTCGCCGCACTGTTTCACCAACTGGTGCACCAGCGGCAGGATGGGGTAGCCGACAATGTCGGTTTCCTTGCGCAGCAGCTCGAAGTCCAGCGCTTCGAGGCTGCAGCGCTGCGCGATCTCGTGTGCGGCCTCGGCCGGAATCACGCCGCAGCGGCCCTGGGCGCGTGCCAGCGCGACCTCGACCTCTATGTAGCGCGACACCAGCGCGCTGTCGGCGAAGATGGCGCGCATGGCGGGGGTGCCGAAGGCGTCGCGGAACAGCAGCGAATCGATGGCGGTGCTGGCGGTGAAGGACGGAAGGGTCATGGTGCGTAATTGCGATTAAGTTCGGACATATCGATATTTTTATTTATGTACGTACATTACGAACATCCGGGTTTGCCTGGGGGGAAGGCCTGCGCCCATGGCTGAGACACGCTATGCCCAGGTGGCGCGCGACCTGTCCGAGCGCATTGCCTCGGGCGAATACGCCGTGGGCGCCCTGCTGCCTACCGAGCTGGAGCTGTGCGACCGCTATGGCGTGAGCCGCCACACTGTGCGCGCGGCGATTGCCGAGCTGCAGCAGTCGGGGCTGGTCTCGCGGCGCAAGAAGGTCGGCACGCGCGTGGAGGCGGCGCAGCCCCATGCGCACTACCGCCAGGCGCTGACCTCGCTGGAGGACTTGGTGCAGTTCGGCGCCACCCATGTGCGCGAAGTGCGGCGCATCGAGGAGGTGGTGCTGGACCAGGACCTGGCCGCCGAGCTGGACTGCCCGGCCGGCAGCCGCTGGCTGGCCATCTGCAGCCTGCGCCGCGACGGCGCCGCACCGCACCTGCCCATTGCCTGGACCGTGGTCTATGTGGATGCGCAGCGCTTTGACACGCAGGAGCTGGCCGAGCGCGTGCGCGCCGCGCCCGAGTTGCTGGTCAGCAGCCTGCTGGAGCAGCAATACGGCCTGCGCATCGCGCGGGTGCGGCAGGCCGTGGTGGGAGCGCTCATTCCGGATGCGCTGTCGGAAGAATTGCAGGCCCCGGCAGGGTCAGCGGCGCTGAAGATCGTGCGCCGCTACCTGGATACCGATGGGGAGTTGATGGACCTCAGCGTGACCTTGCACCCGGCCAGCCGCTACACATTGCATACGCAGCTGGACCGGGATCTGGCGAGCGTCTAGCCGTTGGCGTTGGCAGCTTCCGAGCCCTGCTCTGCGAGGAAGCCGCCGCTCTGGTGCGACCACAGCTTGGCGTAGATGCCGCCCAGCTCCAGCAGTTGCTGGTGCGTGCCCTGCTCGACGATCTGGCCCTGGTCCATGACGATGAGCCGGTCCATGGCCGCGATGGTCGACAGGCGGTGGGCGATGGCGATCACGGTCTTGCCGTGCATGAGGCTGTCCAGGCTTTGCTGGATGGCGGCCTCGACCTCGCTGTCCAGCGCGCTGGTGGCCTCGTCCAGCAGCAGGATGGGCGCGTCCTTGAGCATCACGCGCGCAATCGCCACGCGCTGGCGCTGGCCACCCGACAGCTTGACGCCGCGCTCGCCCACCTGGGCATCGTAGCCGCTGCGGCCCTTGAGGTCGGTCAGCGTGGCGATGAAGTCCGAGGCCTCGGCCTTGTCCGCGGCGGCCAGCATCTCCTGCTCGGTCGCATCGGGGCGGCCGTAGAGGATGTTGTCGCGCATGGAGCGGTGCAGCAGCGAGGTGTCCTGCGTCACCATGCCCACGGCGCCGCGCAGGCTGTCCTGCGTGACGGTGCGGATGTCCTGCCCGTCGATGGTGATGCGCCCGCCCTGGGGTTCATGGAAGCGCAGCAGCATGTTCACCAGCGTGGACTTGCCCGCGCCCGAGCGGCCGATCAGGCCGATGCGCTCGCCCGCGCGAATGTGCAGGTTCAGGTGGTCGATCACCTGCTTGCCGCCGTCCTTGTAGGCAAAGCTCAGGTCCTCGAAGGCGATGGCGCCGTGCGTGACCTGCAGCGGCCTGGCGTCGGGCGCGTCCACGATGGTGCGCGGCTTGGTCAGCGTGAGGATGCCGTCCTGGATGGTGCCCACGTTCTCGAACAGGCCCGTCATCTGCCACATCACCCAGTGCGAATAGCCCATCAGCCGCAGCGCCATGGCAATCACCGCTGCCACCACGCCCGCGCTGGCCTGGCCGGCAGACCACAGGTACAGCGCCGTGCCCGTGGAGCCCACCAGCAGCAGGGTGATCATCAGGTGGTTGGTGATCTCGAACAGGCTGACCAGCCGCATCTGCGCATAGCCGGTGGACTTGAAGGCGTCCATGGCGTTGCGCGCGTACTCTGCCTCGCGGCGCGTGTGGGCGAACAGCTTGACGGTGGCGATGTTGGTATAGGCATCGGTCACGCGGCCCGTCATCATGGAGCGCGCATCGGCCTGCTCCTTGCCGATCTTGCCCAGGCGCGGAACAAAGTAGAAGCAGGCGCCGATATAGGCCAGCAGCCACAGCGCGAACGGAATCATCAGCCGCCACTCGAAGCTGGCCGCCAGCACCAGGATGCCGATCATGTAGACGCTCACGCCCACCAGCACATCGACCACCATGAACACCACTTCGCGCACCGACAGCGCCGTCTGCATGATCTTGGTGGTGATGCGGCCCGCGAACTCGTCCGCATAGAACGACATGCTCTGGCCCAGCATCAGCCGGTGGAACACCCAGCGCAGGCGCATGGGGAAATTGATGGCCAGCACCTGGTGCATCACTGCCGTGTGAAAGGCCAGCAGCAGCACGCTGGACAAGAGGATGGCGGCAATGCCCCAGACCGTGCCGCGCTGCTGCTCCCAGAAGCCTGCCGGCGACACGGTGGACAGCCAGTCCACCACATGGCCCATCAGGGCGAACAGCGCCGCCTCGTAGACGGCCAGCAGCGCCGAGGTGCAGGTCAGCAGCGCGATCCAGCCGCGCATGCCTTGCGTGCAGGCCCAGATGAAGGCGAAAAAGCCCTTGGGCGGGACCGTGGGCTCGACGCTGGGATAGGGCGGAACGCGTTTTTCAAAGAAACCGAACAAGATTTTTTTACTCCTTGGTCAGACCATCGTAGGCCAGAGTCGGGTTTGCCCGATGCGCGTTCAGCATGACCTTTGGGCGCAACATGTTTTGTAAGAGATCTCCACACAACTGTCTTACGCCGGGCTGGGCGTCACGTCTGCGCTGCACACAGGCGGCGGTCCGGGATGCGGTCGCGGCGCCGGTACGGATTGTCCAGGCCCGAGGCTGTTCACTTTGTGCGCGAGCAGACAACGCAGCATGCAGCGGCCAGCAACAATGCACGCCGCTGCGATTGCCGGCCCTGGCTCTTCATGGAGTGGATCATGCGCAGTGCGCGTGCCTTGCTCGCCCCGAGCGTGCCATGCACAGCGCCGCCACGGCCGCCAGCATGGCCAGGCCGGCGGCAACCCGGCCCGTGGACAGAGGGCCTGCGGTCTGCAGTGCCCATCCGCCCAAAAGGGCACCCAGCGCAATGCCGGCATTGGCGGCCGAGACATTGGCCGTGCCCGCCAGGGCCTGCGCCTGGGGTGCGGATTGCATGACGCGGATCTGGCAGACCGGGTACAGGGCCGTGTTGGCCACGCCCCAGACGGCCAGCGCGACCACCAGCCAGGGCAGGGCCTGGGCCAGCTGCACGGTGGCCGCCATGCCCAGGGCCAGTAACAGGCACAGGGCCGCTGTGACTCTCAGCGCGTGGCGCTCGGCCCAGCGCCCGCCCAGCCAGTTGCCGGCCAGGCCGACGGCGCCAAATCCCATCAGCCACCAGCCCACGCGTGCGGGTGCCACGCCGGCGGCGCGCTCCAGGATTTCGGCCAGATAGGTATAGGCCGTGAACATGGCCGTGAAGACCAGCACCGACAGCGCAATCTGCGCCAGGAACCGGGGAGTGCGCAACACGCGCAACTGCTGCGCCAGGGGCATGCGGGGCGCGCCTTCAAGCGCCGGCATCTTCCATTGCAGGGCCAGGGCCACCAGCAGCGACAGCAGGGCCAGCAGGCCGAAGGCGCCGCGCCAGCCCACGGCATCGGCGGCCAGCGTGCCCAGGGGAATGCCCAGCAGCAGCGCCGCAGAAATGCCCAGGTAGACGCTGGCCACGGCACGGCCTGCGCGTGACGGTCCTGCCAGTTGCGCAGCGGTTTCGCTGGCCGTGCCCCAGAACACCGGCAGCGCCATGGCCGGCAGCAGGCGCGCCAGTGCCAGCACGCCCAGGCTGGGCGCCACGGCCGCCAGCGCATTGGAGCCCGCAAACAGCAGGGCAATGGCCACGAACAGGCGCTTGCGGCCCACCGGTGCCAGCCAGGCCGTGAGCGGCGGACCGGCCAGCGCCACGACCAGGGCGAACAGCGTGACCAGCTGGCCGGCCGCCGCCGCGCTGGTGCCCAGGTCGCGCGCCAGCGCCGGCAGCAGGCCGACGATCAGGAACTCCGTTGTGACGATGACGAAAGCCGCCACCGCCAGCACGGCGGTGGCGGCCTTGCCTTGGGTGGCAGGAATGGAGGGGCGGGCATCGCGGTTCAGGGATGGGGCAGGGGACATGCGCAAAGACTCCGGGGAAAAGAAACAACAGGCCCGCGAGCTTATTTAAGATGTGAATTCTTATCTCGGATGAATTTTCTGCAGATACTGGAAATTGATTCTTGAATGAAAGCCGCCATCGCCATGTTTCCTTCGGAGCGTCTCAAGGGCATCGAGGCCTTTGTCTGTACCGCAGACGCGGGCAGTTTCACGGCTGCTGCCGAGCGGCTGCACCTGACGGGCTCGGCCGTGGGCAAGGCCGTGGCCCGGCTGGAAGCCCGGCTGGCGACGCGCCTGTTTGAACGTACGACGCGGCGGCTGCGGCTGACCGATGCCGGCGAGGCCTTCTACCGCACCTGTGTGCGCGTGCTGGGCGAGCTGGAGTCGGCCGAGCAGGTGCTGGCCGCCGAGCACCTGGAGCCCGCAGGCAGGCTGCGCGTGGACCTGCCGGCGCTGTACGGACGGCTCAAGGTGATGCCGCTGCTGCTGGAGTTTGCACAGCGCCATGCGGCGGTGCAGCCCCAGGTGTCGTTCACGGACCGCTTCGTGGACGTGGTGGACGAAGGCATCGACGTGGCCGTGCGCATAGGCGGCAGCGTGCAGCTGCCTGCGGGACTGGGCCAGCGTCTGCTGGGGCGGGAGCGGCTGGTGTTCTGCGCATCGCCTGCGTATCTGGAGCGGCGCGGAGCGCCTGACAGCCTGCAGGCACTGGCCGGCCATGATGCCGTGGCCTATGGAAGGACCGATGCAGGCATGAGTGCTTGGCAGAGCAGTGCCGGCGCCATTGCGGTGCAGCCGCGCATGGTGCTGGGCGATGGCGAAGCGGTGGTGGCTGCCGTGATGGCGGGCTGCGGCATCGCCCAACTGGCCACGTGGATGGTTGAGGCGCTGCTGCGCGATGGCCACCTGCTGCGGCTGCTGCCCGGCGCCGAAGTCGATGGCCTGCCGCTGCACCTGGTCTGGCCGCGCAGCCGCCAGTTGCTGCCCAAGGTGGATGCGCTGCTGCGGCACCTGGCTCAGGGCCTGACGATCTGAACGGCTCTGCCATGACAAAAGGCCCGCGAAGGGCCTTTGGCTTGTTCAGGGGGCAGGGCGGTCAGGCCGGCAGGAAGCCTTCCACCGACAGGTAGCGCTCGCCCGTGTCGTAGTTGAAGCCCAGCACCTTGGCGCCTGCGGGCAGCTCGGGCAGCTTCTGCGCGATGGCGGCCAGGGTGGCGCCCGAGGAGATGCCGACCAGGATGCCTTCCTCGCGGGCCGAGCGGCGTGCGTACTCGCGCGCGGGTTCGGCTTCGACCTGGATCACGCCGTCCAGCAGGCTGGTGTCCAGGTTCTTGGGCACGAAGCCTGCGCCAATGCCCTGGATGGGGTGGGGCGAGGGCTGGCCGCCCGAGATCACGGGCGATGCGGCAGGCTCCACGGCGAAGACCTTGAGCTGGGGGAATTGGGCCTTGAGCACCCGCGCCACGCCGGTCAGGTGGCCGCCCGTGCCCACGCCGGTGATCAGCACATCCAGGCCTTCGGGGAAGTCGGCCAGGATTTCCTGGGCGGTGGTGCGCACGTGCACATCGATGTTGGCGGGGTTCTCGAACTGCTGCGGAATCCAGGCGCCAGGCGTCTGGCTGGCCAGTTCCTGGGCGCGGGCGATGGCGCCCTTCATGCCCTTTTCCTTGGGCGTGAGGTCGAAGCTGGCGCCGTAGGCCAGCATCAGGCGGCGGCGCTCGATGCTCATGCTCTCGGGCATGACCAGCACCAGCTTGTAGCCCTTGACAGCGGCCACCAGGGCCAGGCCCACGCCGGTGTTGCCGCTGGTGGGCTCGATGATGGTGCCGCCGGGCTTCAGGGCGCCGGATTTTTCGGCGTCCTCGACCATGGCCAGGGCGATGCGGTCCTTGATGGAGCCGCCGGGGTTGCCGCGCTCGGACTTGATCCACACATTGGCACCGGCGCCGAACAGGCGGTTGATGCGCACGTGGGGCGTGTTGCCAATCGTTTGCAGGATGTTGTCAGCTCTCATCGGACCTCCGCGATTTTGGGGTGGTGGTTGGACAGTCGGGGTGTTGCGCAGCCAGCGTGCGCGGTCACGGAGCATTGTGCACGCAGGCGTTCCATGCATGGGCTATATCGATATGGCCTGGACGGCTAACATCGCCGCATGAATCTACGGTTCCTGGAAACCTTTGTGCTGCTGGCCGAGCTGCGCAATTTCCGCATGACGGCCGAGCGGCTGTACACCACGCAGGCCGCCGTCTCCAGCCGCATCGCCACGCTGGAGCAGGAGTTCGGCGTGCGCCTGTTCGACCGCGGCGTGCGCGAGGTCACGCTCACGGCCGACGGCGCCAAGGCCCTGGTCCATGCCGAGCGCATGCTGCGCCTCATGCGCGAGATGCGCGAGGACATGCTGGACAAGCAGGCCTATGCGGGCGTGATCCGCATCGGCGCCATCGAGTCCATCGTGCACAGCTGGTTCCCCGATTTCCTGGCGCTGCTGCAGCAGCGCTATCCGCGCCTGCAGGTGGAGATTGCCTGCGACACCACGCTGCACATGTCCGACCAATTGGTGAAGGGGCAGCTGGACCTGTCGCTGCAGGCCAAGCCCGTGACGGCGGCCGGCGTGGGCCATCTGTCGCTGGGTGAATTTCCCATGGCCTGGGTGGGCAGCCCCAAGCTGGGCATCGGCGACGAGACCCTGAGCCTGGCCGAGCTGGCGGCCTTTCCCATCATGTGCTTTGCGCGCGGCTCCGAGCCCTATGCGGTGATCGAGCAGCTGTTCTCCACCGAAAGCAGCGCCTCGGTGCACCTGAACTGCATTGCCTCGGTGGCCACCATGATCCGCGTGGTCTGCGACGGCCTGGGCGTGGCCGCCGTGCCGCCGGCCATCATCCAGCGCGAGCTGGCCGAGCAGCGCCTGCGCCTGCTGCGCGTGGACCGTGAGTTCCCCTCGCTGCCGCTGGTGGCCTGCTACCGCAACGACCACCAGAACCCGCTGACCGAAGTGGTGGCGCGCGCGGCCGAGGAGACCGCTGCCGCCTTTGCGCTGAACCACGGCCAGGCCGTGGCGCGGCTGCCGGGCAGCGGCCTGGGCGGCTAGGCCCGAGGCCGCCTGGTCGATCAGCCCTGCGCCGAAGCCAGCAGCTGCTCCACGGCCAGGGCCACGGACAGCAGTCGCCGGTCCTGCCCGCCGAGGCCGGCCAGGCTCAGGCCCACGGGCGCCTCGCCTGCGCGGTGGCAGGGCAGGGAGATGGCGCAGCCGTCGAGGAAGTTGATCAGCGTGGGGTTGCGCAGGATCAGGCCGTTGGCGCCGAAGTAGGCCTCGTCGCTCTGCGTGAGGTCGGCGATCTTCGGGGCGACCACGGGCACGGTGGGCATGACGATCAGGTCATGGTCGGCCATCTGCGCACTGACGGCGGCAATCCACTGCCTGCGGCGTGCCAGCAGGTCGATGTAGTCGGCCGCGCTGATGTCCTTGCCGCGCAGGATGCGCGTGCCCACGCGCGGGTCGTACTCGGACAGGCGCGTGGCGATGTGGTGGCGGTGCCAGGCCCAGGCCTCGGCGGCCGTGAAGCCGCCCTTGGAATTGATGTCGGCCAGCTCGCCGAAGGGCGCGACCACGGCATGGGTGATGTGGGCGCCTGCCTGCGACAGCCGGGCCAGCGTGCGCTCCCAGGCCGCGGCCACGGTGGCGTCCATGCCGTCCAGCACCACGTTGGTGGGTGCCAGCAGGCGCAGGCCCTGCAGCGGCGCGGCATGCAGCTCGCCCAGCGGTTCGCCGCTGAGGATGGCATCCAGCGTGGCGCAGCAGCGCACGCTGGGGGCCAGCGGGCCGATGGAGTCCAGGTTGGCCGACAGCGGCAGCACGCCTTCCATGCTCACGCGGCGCGCCGTGGGCTTGAAGCCCGTGAGCCCGCACAGCGCCGAAGGAATGCGCACCGAGCCGCCCGTGTCCGAGCCGATGGCCGCCATGGCCATGCCGTCGGTGACCGAGATGGCCGCGCCCGAGGACGAGCCACCCGGGATGCGGCCGTCGCCCTCGTCACGCTGCCAGGGATTGCGCGGCGTGCCGTAGTGCGGGTTGATGCCCAGGCCGGAGTAGGCGAACTCGGTCATGTTGGTCGTGCCCACGATGACGGCGCCGGCCTGGCGCAGGCGCTGCACCACTTCGGCCGTGCGCTGCGCGGGCGGTGCGTCGGCCAGCAGGCGCGAGCCGCCCAGCGTGGGAAAGCCGGCGATGTCGAACAGGTCCTTGACCGAGACCGGCAGGCCCTCGATGGGCGAGCGCGCCAGGCCGGCCGCACGCAGCACGTCGCTGGCGCGGGCCTCGGCCAGGGCCGCGCCCTGGAACACGCGCGTGAACACCTTGGGGCCTTCCCCCGACATGGTGCGGGCCAGGGCCTGCTCGGTCAGCTGCACCGAGGTGGTTTCGCCGCCATGCAGGCGCTGTGATGCCAGTTCCAGGCTGGGCAGGGGGAGGGCTTGGGTCATGTGGGAAGTCCTGTGGGTGAAGGCGGGCGTGGGCGGATCGGAGTCGCGGCTCAGGCCACGACGTCCAGCAGTTCGCTGCGGTAGCTGTGGCGGATGGAACGCTGGCTGCGGGGATCGTACAGCTCCATGGAGAACTGCGTCGAGGGGCGGATGCCACCGATGGCGCCCACCGTGCCGCAGGTCATGCCGCAGCCTGCGGGCAGCAGATCCTTGCCGCCCGTGAAGCCTGCGATCAGGTCCTGGGGCGTGCGCAGGCTGGCCAGCGTGCCTTCCTGGTAGAGCACCTCGCGGCCGTCTTCCACGATCCACGAGCGCACGACCAGCTCATCCCAGTGGCCGGCCACGTCGGCAAAGCGCCAGGCCTGGGTGGCCACGGGCTTGACGCAGGCCTGCTTGGAAAAGGCCACGCTGTAGGCTTCCAGCTTGCGGTCCGTGTGGTCGGAGGCCAGGCTCACGAACATCTCGCCTTCGTGCGTGAACACGAAGACCTCGACCTCGCCCGAGGAGTCCGGGCCCAGCACCTGCAGCGCGCTGCGCTGGCTCAGCTGGTTGCTGGAGATGCGGTAGTACAGCGGCACGGCGCTGGGGCGCGGGATGCCGATGGCGGCCAGCTCCTCGATGTGGTGCTCGATGGCCTCGCGGTCGCGGCCGGCCCAGCCGGCGACGATGAGGGTGTCGAATTCAGGGGCGAAGGTCTGGCCTTCGGGGGTGGTGAACTGCAGTTGCATGGCAGGCGATCCAGGGGGAATTCGGGGCCGCGGGCCCCGGTGAGAAAACGCGGAAGTCAGGCTGTGGCGTGCGGAGGGCGTGGAGCGGCACCGCACACGCAGGCCTCACTGCTTCCTGACGAAGAGCACGACCAGGAAGGCCGCCAGGAATTCGAGGGCTGCCACGAAGTACAGGCCCGAGGACAGCGATCCCGTGCTGGTCTTGAGCGCGCCGATCATGTAGGGCGCCACGAAGCCGGCCAGGTTGCCGATGGAGTTGATCAGCGCAATGCCGCCGGCCGCCGCCGTGCCGGCCAGGAAGGCAGCAGGAATCGACCAGAACACGGGAAAGGCCGCGAGGATGCCGATGGAGGCCAGCGTCAGCGCGCACAGGGCGAGCACGGCGTTGTGCAGGAACAGGCCGGTCAGGATCAGGCCCGCCGCCGCGATCAGTGCGGACAGGGCGCAGTGCATGCGGCGCTCGCCGGTCTTGTCCGAATGCATGCCGTTCCAGACCATGGCCAGCGTGCCGGCCAGGAAGGGAATGGCCGAGATCAGGCCGATCTGCAGCGTGTTCTGGATGCCGATCTCCTTGATGATGGACGGCGACCAGAACGCGATGGTGGCGTTGCCGCTGACGATGCAGAAATACACGGCGGCGCACAGCCACACGCGGTAGTTGCGGCAGGCATCCAGGAAGGACACATGCTTGTGGCCGCCCTGGTTCTCGGCCTCCACGGCGGCGGTCACGGCGCGCTGCTCGGCCGCGCTCAGCCACCTGGCGTTGGCGGGCTTCTCGGGCAGGTACAGCAGCACGAAGAAGCCGGCGATCACCGAGGGAATGCCTTCCAGGATGAACAGCCACTGCCAGTTGGACAGATGGCCCACGCCCTGCATGCCGTTCATGATGGCGCCCGCAATCGGGCCGCCCACCGCGCCTGCAATGGCGAACGAGGTCATGAACAGGCCGTTGACGCGCGCCCGGTGGCGGGCCGGGAACCAGTAGGTCAGGTACAGCACCACGCCGGGGAAGAAGCCGGCCTCCACCACGCCCAGCACGAAGCGCAGCACGTAGAACATGGTGGGCGTGGTCACGTAGGCCATGGCCATGGAGGCCGCGCCCCACAGGATGGTGATGCGCGCCAGCGTCTTGCGCGCGCCGATCTTCTCCAGCAGCAGGTTGCTGGGCACTTCGAACAAAAAGTAGCCGATGAAGAAGATGCCTGCGCCCAGGCCGTAGATGGCCTCGCTGAACTGCAGGTCGTCCAGCATCTGCAGCTTGGCGAAACCGACGTTGACGCGGTCTATCCAGGCCAGGATGAAGAGCAGGACCAGAAAGGGGATCAGGCGCCAGGCGATCTTGCGGTAGGTGGCGTCCATGTCGAGGGACGCGGCCTCGCCGGCGCCTGTGCTCTGTGCGAGGGGATGTGCGGCGGATGCCGGGCTGCTCATGGGGTGTCTCCTGTCTTCGAAAGTGCAGCGGGCACACGGGCCAGGCCGCTGGGACCGGGCCCGTGTGTCGTGGGAACCTCAGGCGTCTGGCGCTTGCAGCGGTTCCTTTGGCGGCAGTATCGAAAGGCAGGACAGGGCTGTCCAACAAGAAATTATGAGCAGGCCTGAATGCAAATTCTTATGGGCAGCAATGGTGCGGGCGCCGCACCGGCATGCGGCATGCGTGCACCATTTGCGCTCGGGAAAACCCTGATTTTTTCAGGCGGTGGCGGCGGCACGCGGCGCACGCAAGGGCTGCTTCCACAGCTCGGCCAGCAGCAGGCCGCCGATGGTCAGCACGCCGCCCACGGCGTGGTAGGCCGCCAGGGGCTCGCCCAATGCCATGAAGGCGATCACGGCCGTGAAGATGGGTACCAGGTTGAAGAACATGCTGGAGCGGCCCGGCCCGATGCGCGCCACCGACATCATCCACAGCAGCGGCGCGGCGATGGAGGCCATGATGCCCGCAAAGCCCACCAGCGGCAGGTTGGCCGCGTTCAGCCCCGTGCGCGGCGCCATCAGGAACAGCGGCAGCTGCGCGATCACGGCCACCAGGATCTGCAGGTACAGCAGTTGCACCGTGGCCAGGCGCGGCATGGGCCAGCGCTTGAGCAGGATGTTGTAGACGGCATAGGCCAGCATGGCCACGAACATCAGCGCGTCACCGCCATTGAGGCCCTGGGTGAGCAAGGTGGCAGGCTGCCCCGAAGACACCACCAGGGCCACGCCCGCAATCGCCAGCACGCAGCCCAGCACGGCGCCCCGGCTCAGCGCCTGGCCCAGCATGGCGGTGGACAGGCCCAGCACCATCATGGGCGTGAGCGAGCCGATCAGGCCCATGTGCGTGGCCGATGTCATATGGGCCGCGTAGTAGGCCAGGCTCTGGTAGATCACCATGCCCAGCATCCCCAGCACGATGAGGCGCGGCAGCAGCGGCCGGATGTCGGCGCGCTGGCGCCAGATGGACGGCAAAAGGAAGGGCGTGAACAGCACGGCTGCCACCAGCCAGCGGTAGAAACCGATCTCGGCCGCGCCGATGCTGTCGGCCGCCATCTTGCTGACCACGGTATTGACCGACCAGATGAGCACGGCGATCAAAGGGAAAAGGTAAGACCCCATTGGAAGACTCCTAAGACTGGTCCTATGATCGTTCTGTCCGACTTGGAGTGCATCCCTGGTTTCGGACAATCGATAGCGCAACCCGGACCATCCGCCATGCCCCGTCCCAGCAAGCCCATGCGCATCCAGAACGTCGAGGATGTGCCGGGCGAGTACTACTTCCGCTACGACGAATTCGGCGCCGACACCGAGGTGCCGCCGCACAGCCACAGCTGGGGTCACCTGAACTACACGCCCCACGGCAGCATGTGCATGGACACGGCAGGCCAGCGCTGGGTCTCGCCGCCGCAGTACGGCGTCTGGGTGCCGCCCGGCGTGGTGCACAGCTGCCATGTGGCGCACGCCGTGGTCTACCGCTCGGTCTACCTGGCGCCTGCGCTGTGCAGGGAGCTGCCGGCGCAGCCGTGCTCCATGCGCATCGGCGCCATCGTCAAGGCCATCCTGGCCGACTTTGCCGTGCGCGACGTGCACATTCCCGCCACCGACGCCGACCTGCGCCTGGCCCGTGTGCTCTACGACCAGTTGCGGGCCGTTCCCGTGGAGCCCGGCTATCTGCCGGCCGCCGAACACCCGGCCCTGGTCGAAGTGCTGACCCGCATGCGCGCTGCGCCCGAGGACCACCGCAGCCTGGCCCAATGGGCCGCCAGCGTGCACATGACCGAGCGCACCCTGGCGCGCCACTGCCAGCGCGAGCTGGGCATGGGCCTGGGCGAATGGCGCCAGCGCATGCGCTACCTGCTGGCCATCGACGCGCTGGAGGCCGGCCTGAGCGTGCAGCAGATCGCCTATGACCTGGGCTACAGCACGCCCTCGGCCTTCATCGCCATGTTCCAGCGCGAGGCCGGCACCTCGCCCGAACAATTCCGCCGCGAGTTCTGCATGCCGCCGTGAGGCTGTTGCGCCATCTGTCTGCAGCCTGGCCCCAGCCGCGAGATAATGCCGCCCGTGAAGCACGCCAGACCGCCGCTGGTGCAATCGTGGAAACACGGCACTGGAGGAACGTCCGGACTGCACAGGGCAGCGTAGCAGCTAACGGCTGTCCACCGTGAGGTGAGGATCAGAGCAACAGAGACGAGTCGGGGACATGTGCCGCCAACTTGGTGTTCTATGGGGTGCCAGCGCAAGCTGGCGACGGCTGGCGCAAGCCAGACGCCCAGGCGAAAGCCTGGGCCCCATAGCCACCCGGGGACGCGGAACGCGTCCCCGGGTGAAACGGGCAATCTCTACGCGCAGCAATACCAAGTAGGCACACGTTGACGGGGCCCCCGGAGTGTGCGGGTAGGTAGCACCGAGCCGGGCGGCGACGCCCGGCCCAGATTAATGGCGGTCACATGCGGGCAACCGCGTGCACAGAATCCGGCTTATCGGCGCGCTTCACACTTTTTTCCATGCCCCGCCACCGGCGGGGCATTTTCATGGGCGGTTCAGAACTGGTATTTGGCCGTCAGCAGCAGCCTGCGCGGCACGCCGAAATAGTTGCCGCCGTTGTTCGTGCCCAGGGTCTCGAAGTAGCGGCGGTCGAACAGGTTGCTGACGTTCATCTGCAGGTCCAGCTGCCGGTTCACCCGATAGCCGATGACCAGGTCGGCCACGGCATAGGCGGACTGGCGGATTGCATAGCCTTCGGCACTGGTCAGCGACTCGGACGTGGTGCGGCTCTGGTAGCGCAGGCCGCCGCCCACGCGCCATGCGCCCAGCTCGCCGCCCAGGTGGTACATGGCCGACAGCTTGAGCTGGTGGCGCGGCGTGTAGCTGGCATAGGGCGCGCCCTTGGCGCCTTCGGTGCTGTCGCTGGCGATCTCGGCCTGGGTGAAGGTATAGCCAAGGCCGGCGTTCAGGCGCGGCAGGATCTCGCCGCTGATGTCCACGTCCAGCCCCTTGCTCCTGACCTTGCCGACGGAGCGGTAGCAATTGGTCTTCACCGTGCAGGAGTTGATGTCCGCGATGGCCTGGGGCAGGTTGTCCTGCGTGGTGTTGAACACGGCAACGGCCAGGTTCACGCGCTCGTCCAGGTAGCTGCCCTTGAGGCCCAGCTCGAAGTTGCGGCCCTCCACCGGCGCCAGCATGCTGCCCGAGACATCCAGAAAATCCTGCGGCCGGAAGATGCTGGTGTAGCTGGCATAGGCCGAGTAGGTCTTGCTGATGTCATAGGTCAGCGCCGCATAGGGCGTGGCATGGGCTTTCTCGCTGAATTCGCGCTCCCGGCTCCAGCTGCCCTGGCGCTGGACGTTGGTGAAGTCGTACCAGTCCAGGCGCGCGCCGGCGATCAGGTTCAGTGGCTCGGCCAGCAGGAAGCGGCCCGTGGCGTAGGCCGAGGTCAGCGTGGTCTTCTGGCGGCGCGTCCACAGGTCTTCGGCCAGCAGGCCGGAGCGGTCCAGCGAGTCGGGGTTCCAGGTATAGGGATCGACGCCATTGGCGATCAGCCATTCCCCCGTGGGCGACAGGTAGCTGTAGCCCTGGTCGCTCCAGCGGATGGTGCGGCGGCTGAGGCCGAAGGCCAGGTCATGCTCGCGGCCGAACAGGCGCACGGGGCCCTGGGCCGAGGCATCGAGGCTGAGCTGGCGCTTGTCGTAGTCGTACAGGCCGCCGGCCACGTCGTAGCGCGTGCGGCCCTGGTCGTCCAGGCCGCCCGAGACCAGGTAGGCGCCGTCCAGCGCGGACTGGGCCTGCAGGGCGCGCGCGGCCAGCCTGGCCTTCCAGCCGTTGTCGAAGCGGTGCTCCAGGTCGGCGAACAGGCTGACCTCCTTCTTGTCCCATTTGCTCCAGGAGGGCGAGAAACGCCTGGATCGCGCAATGTCGAGGAAGGAGCCATCGAAGCCCATGGGCACGCCCATCCATTGCGAGCCGGGGTTGTCTTCGTTCACATAGGAGCCGCCCACGCTCAGCGTGGTGTCGCGCCCCAGGTCGAACTCGGCGGTGCCGTACAGCAGCTGGCGGCGGCTGCTATAGCCATCGATGAAGTGGTCACGCGACTGGGCCGAGGCCACCACACGCCCGCGCGCCGAGCCGTCCTCGTTGAGGGCGCCGCCCACATCGACCTCGCCCACGGCCTGGTTCCAGCTGCCGCCGCGCAGGGTGACCGAGCGCTGGGTGGTGCGCGGCGCGCGCTTGCGCACGAAGTTGATCGTGCCCGAAGGGTCGCCCACGCCCGTCATCAGCCCCGTGGGGCCGCGCACCACTTCCACGTGGTCGTACATGGCCATGGTGTCGTAGGTGGAGGTGTCGGTTTCATACGAGACGGGCACGCCGTCCTGCAGGAACGAACCGATCACGAACCCGCGCGAGAAATAGCGCGCCCGGTCGTCGCTCCAGCGGTTGATGGTGATGCCGGTGGTGCTGTTGGCCACGTCGTCGATGGACAGCATGCCCTGGTCGTCCATCTTCTGGCGGGTGACCACGGTGAGGGACTGGGGCGTCTCGCGGATGGACAGCGGCAGCTTGGTCGAGGTGCTCATCAGCCCCGTGGTGTAGGAGCCCGAGCCCTCGGTGGTCGTGGTCTCGCCCACGGCGGAGACCGTGACTTCGGGCAGGGCCACGGTGCCGGCGGGCTTTTCCACCACCAGCGTGCCCTGGCTCACATGGCCTTCCAGCCCGCTGCCGCGCAGCAGCCGGGCCACGGCGGCGGCGGTGCTCAGGCGCCCTTCCACGGCGGGCGCACGGCGGCCCTGCACCAGTTCAGGCGCGGCCAGCAGCTGCAGGCCAGCCTGGCGGGCCAGTTGGGCCAGTGCCTGGTCCAGCGGCTGGGCGGGAATGTGGAAGTCGGTGCTGGCGGCCGTGGCTGTGGCCGGTGCCGCCTGGGCCAGAGCGGCTGGAGACAGCTGCAGGGCCAGCAGCGCGATGCCCGCGGCAACGGCATGGTGGCGGGCAAGGCGGGAAGGCTTGGAGGGGAAGGAAGACATGGAAGGTCCCGTGGCGGATCTGGGCAATGGCGATTTCCGGGCTGCGAATGCGTCGCGTTCCCGGGTCCTCATGCCTATACGAACGGGCGCAGACATTCCCTCACGCCTGGTGCGCATGCGCCGTGCATTCCGGGGCCATGGGCGCATCGGCGCATCGGCGCATCAGCTGCGGCGGCGGATGACCAGGGTGCGCCCGGTTCCCGGGCCCTGCTCCTTTTCCTGCACCTCTTCCTGCACGCTGACCGGCAGGGTGCGCGGCAGCATGCGCAGCCAGCCCTGGGCCGCCGCAATGCGCACGCGCCCGAGCACGGGCAGGGCGGCGGCGTCGGGCTCCACGCGCACTGGCTGCAGGCTGTAGCGCTCCAGGCGCCGGGCCACCTCGGCCAGCGGCGTGTTCTGGAAGTCCAGCCAGCCTTCGCGCCAGGCGGCCACAGCCGCAACCGTTTGCACGGCGGCCGTCTGGCCTGGCGCCAGGCGCAGCATCTGGCCTGCGCCCAGTGCATGCCGGGCGCCGCTGCCGTCGCGCACCTGCACGCGGCCCGCATCGACGGCGACCAGCACCGCATCGTCCTCCAGTGCCACCTCGAAGCGCGTGCCCAGCACGGTGACCTGTACGTCCGCCGCCTGGACCACGAAGGGCCGTTCCGTGTCGCGCGCCACGGCGAAGAAGGCGCTGCCGGCCAGCAGCCGCACCTGGCGGCGCGTGGCGTAGAAGTCCACCTCGGCACGGCTGGCGGCGTCCAGCGTCAAGCTGCTGCCGTCGGGCAGGGGCTGGTTCAGCAGGCGGCCGGTGGCCGTGGCCAGTCGCACCTGGTACTGCGGCATCCACTGGCGCCAGGCCAGCCACATCGCCGGGCTGCCGACACCCAGGCCCGCCATCCCCAGCAGGGTGGACAGGGCGCGGCGGCGGCCCGTGCGTGGTGCGGGTGCGGCGGTGTCTCCGCGCCAGCGGCGCAGCGAGGCTTCCACGCTGTCCATGGCGCGCATGACCTCGCGTTCCACGGTTTTGACCGAGACGCCGTGGCGCTCGGCCAGCTCTGCATGCGAGGCGCCCTCGATGCGGTCGGCCAGGAAGATGTCGCGGCAGCGCGCCGGCAGCTGCGCCAGGGCGCCTTCGACCCCGGCCAGGGCCTGGCGGTAGGAATGGGTGTCGGCCACATCGGGGCTGAGGGGGGAGGGCGGCTCGCCTTCCCTCGCGCTGGTGTCAAAGCGCTCGGCCGTGCGCTGGCCATGGCGCAGGTGGTCGATGGCGATGTTCTCCATCACCGCGTAGAGATAGGCGCGGCTGGCGCCTGGCGGACTGTCCGGCGCGGCGGGCGCATTGCTTTCGCCGCGCTGGCGTTCGGCCAGGCGTATCCAGGCGTCATGCACCAGGTCACGCGCGGCCTGCGGGCCGGCGCGGCGCGCCACGAAGCGCACCAGCTCGTGGTAGCTGTCCTGGAAGGTGCTCAGCAGGGAAGAAGAGGAAGAGGCGGGCGCAGGCATGCGGGAGGCCCGAAGGCAGCACGGGAATCCCGCATTCTATGAAATGATTCTCATTTGCCGAATGTGCTGCCCGCCGCGCACCCGGCAATGCCGGCCTAGAACCGCTCCCAGGGCATCAGGTAGCGCCACTGGCCTTCGGGCACCTTGGCCAGAGAGAGGCGGCCAATGCGCAGGCGGCGCAGGCTGACCACGCGAAGGCCCACTTCGGTGCACATGGCGTCGATCTCGTCGGGGGCGATGCCCTTGAGCGCAAAGCGCAGATGGTTCTCGTTCTGCCAGCTCACGCGGCAGGGCGGCAGCTGGCGCTTGCCGATCGGCAGGCCGGCCTTCATCAGCTCCAGGCCGTCCTCGTGGATCTGGCCCTCGACGCCGACGATGCATTCCTGCTCCAGCCACATGCCTTCCTCGCCCAGCTTGCGCGCCACGCGCTTGTCCTGGGTGTAAACGATGAGGCCGCTGGCCGGCAGCGGCAGGGGCAAAAAGGACTCGAGGTTCTTGAAGTGCTGGGCCAGCACCAGCAGCGGCATGGGCGTGTCCACCTGGGCCATGCTGGCTTCGCCCAGCAGGGAGTGGGCGCTGCGCACCCGGCCATAGGGCCGGCCCTGGGTATAGCCCGCAGGCTTGTTCATCAGCAGGGTGACGGGCGGCACGGCCTCGGGCTGGGCGCCGCTGCGCAGCGTGACCTGCTGCTCGGGGCGCACGCGCGTCTCGGGCAGTTGCACGACCTTGCCGTCCACCTGGACGTTGCCGGCGGTGATATGCAGTTCGGCCTCGCGGCGCGAGCATTGTTCCTGTTCGGCCAGGCGCTTGGCCAGGCGAACGCTTTCAGATTCAGACATGCGCGCAGCTTAACCAGATACCAGGCCCCGCGCGCGTCGTCGGTCATTGCCGGTCATTGCCGCCCGCACAGCGCACGGATGCGCTCCACATGGGCCAGCAGCGAGCGCTCGGCAATCGGCCACAGCTGCGGCGGGGCGTCGTCATAGGCCAGCCGCACCCAGTCCTGCACGCTGCCGTCGGGCTGTTTTTGCATGGCGGCCAGCACCTTTGCCTCGCGGGCCAGCCGGTGGGCCTTGAGCTTGGCGATCGCCTGGCGCGCAAAGCCCAGCACATAGCCATGGGCCGGCAGGATGAAGCGCACATCGTGCGCGGCGCACAGCGCGTCGAGCCTGTCCAGCGAATCGATGTAGTCGCGCATGTTGCCGTCAGGCGGATCGATGATGGTGGTGCTGCCATTGAGGATGTGGTCGCCGCTGAACAGCAGGGCGTCTTCCTCCAGCACAAAGCACACATGGTTGGCCGCATGGCCGGGCGTGAACACGGCCTGCAGGGTGTGGGTGGTGCCAGTTTGCGCATCCTGCAGCACGATGCGCTGGCCGTCGGTCAGTGCGTAGTCGGGGGTGAAGCGGCTGGCCGGCCGGGCCGTGGGCGCGGAGGGCAGGCCGCCAATGGCGGGCCTGGGCCTGCCGGCCTGCACCGCCAGCGCCTGCAGCAGCGCGGCGCCCGGCGAGTGGTCGGCATGGGAATGCGTGCACAGGATGTGGCGTATGTCGCCGCCCGCCGCATCGAACAGGCGCTGCACATGGGGGGCGTCGGCCGGGCCGGGGTCGATGGCTGCGTAGCCCGTGGCGGCATCGCCCACCAGATAGCTGTTGGTGCCGGGGCCGGTCATCACGCCGGGGTTGGGTGCCGTCAGGCGCAGCAGGTTCTTGCGCAGTGGCACGGCGCGCTCGCTCTGCCAGTCCAGCGTGTGCAGGATCTGGCCGTCCGGGCAGACCATTTCCAGTTCGCCGAAGGGGGCCTCGTCCTCCATGTGGCGGGCTTCCTTGCCATTGAGAAAGCCGGTGCGCGGGCAGCACTGCCACAGCGGCTGCTCGCCTTGCAGGGCGGCGAACACGGCATCGGTGCCCGCGAAGCGGCTGAGCCGGTCCAGCGTGCGGATGGTGGGGAAGATCATGGGGAAGCTGCCCGCGCGGTGGCGCTCCAGCGCTTGCTGGGGGCTCACCCAGATGGGCTCGAACTGTTCCGATCCGTCGGCGTCAGGCTCCTGGCCTTCGGGCATGCGCGCCACGAAGAAGGGCACATCGAAGCGCCGGGGCAGGTCGCGGTCGGCCGTCCAGTGGGCCAGGTACCACAGCGCATCCACGGCCAGGCGCAGGCCGCGTGCCTCGCACTGGGGAACCAGGGGAGCATTGCGGTCCAGCGTGGCCAGCTCGGCGGCCGATACCGGTCGGCCCTGGGCATCGTGGGCCAGCAAAATGCCGAGCTCCTCGAAAGTCTCGCGCAGGCCGGCGATGGCCTGGGTGACGCGCAGGCCATCGCCGGCCTGGGCGGGGCGGGTGCTGGCGCAGGCATGGGCTGCGTCGGCAGAGTCCTGGGCCTCGATGCCGCCGCCCGGGAAGACATAGGCGCTGGGCACGAAGCTGGCCTTGGGCGAGCGCCTTGTCATGAGCACCTCCAGTCCGCTGCCATCGGCGCGGTCGCGCATCAGCAAAACGGTGGAGGCCTTGAGCGTGTCTACGGGCTGGCGCTGGGGGTGCAGGAGCTGGCTGGGGCGGGTCATGGGGGCATTATGCGGATGGACCTGCATCGTGCTGTTGCGCCGGAGACGCAGGCGGCTGGATGGCGCTCTGCACCAGGGCATGCCCCGGATTGCGCCATGAGGCTGCCGTGCAGGGGATAATCGCGGGATGCAGATCCGCTTTACCAAGATGCAGGGCGCTGGCAACGATTTCGTGGTCCTTGACGAAACCGCCGGCCCGCTGGGCCTGAGCGCAGCCCAGTACCGCTTTCTGGCCCACCGCCAATTCGGCGTGGGCGCCGACCAGATCCTCACGGTGCGGCCCTCGCCCGCCGAAGGCATCGATTTCGAATATGTGATCCACAACGCCGACGGCGGCGAGGTCGAGCAGTGCGGCAACGGCGCGCGCTGCTTTGCGCGCTATGTGCACGACAAGGGCCTGACCGGCAAGTCCGTCATCCGCGTGCAGACGCTGGCCGGCCTCATCGCCCCCGAGCTGCATGCCGATGGCCGCGTCACCGTGGACATGGGCCAGCCCGTGCTGGAGCCCTCCCTGGTGCCCTTCAATAGTGCAGACCTTGTGTCCCGCCCGCTGGGTGCGGCGCAGCAATGGCCCCTGCAGCTGGGCGACGAGGCCACGGTCTGGATCGCCCCCGTTTCCATGGGCAACCCGCATGCGGTGCAACTGGTGGACGATGTGGACCATGCCCCCGTGGCCACCTGGGGCCCGCTGATCGAGCGCCATGCGCGCTTTCCCCAGCGCGTCAATGCGGGATTCATGCAGATCGTCGATCGCGGCCAGATCCGGCTGCGTGTTTACGAGCGCGGTGCCGGCGAGACGCTGGCCTGCGGCACGGGCGCCTGCGCGGCCGTGGTGGCCGGCATCCGCTGGGGGCTGCTCGACGCGCGCGTCGATGTGCACACCCGCGGCGGCCGGCTGACCATCGAGTGGGACGGCGGCGCAGTGCGCATGACCGGCCCCGCAGAGTTTGTTTTTGAAGGACAGATCGAGGTTCCCGACCAGCCATGAACAGCACTACCGATATCGCCGTCACCGAAGAGACGATTGCCGACTACCTGCTGAACCATCCGGAATTCTTCGAGCGCCACGCCGAGATGCTCGCGCGTGTGCAGCTGGTCAGCAGCCACAGTCCGCGCACCGTCAGCCTGCAGGAACGCCAGGCCGAGATGCTGCGCGAGAAGATCAAGGGCCTGGAGCACCGCATCATGGACATGATGCGCCACAGCAGCGAGAACGCCTCCATCGGCGACAAGCTGCATGCCTGGAGCTGCGCACTGGCCAAGGTCCAGGACCTGCGCGAGCTGCCCCACGCGCTCACGGCCAGCCTGCAGCATGTCTTCGAGGTGCCCCAGGTGGCCCTGCGCCTGTGGAACGTCTCCGGCGCCCAGACCAGCAGCATCTACACCATGGGCGTCAGCGAGGACGCCAAGTCCTTCGCGGCGTCGCTGACCATGCCGTTTTGCGGTCCCAACATGGGCTTCGAGCCCGGCGGCTGGCTGGTCGATCCCGATGCGGCCCAGTCCCTGGCCCTGCTCACGCTGCATGACGGGGACAGCATCAACCCGGCCAATGCCTTCGGCATGCTGGTGCTGGGGTCTCCCGATCCGCTGCGCTTCGAGGCCACCATGGGCACGGAATTCCTCTCGCGCATCTCGGCCCTGGCCAGCGCGGCCCTCTCGCGCATGCGGCCCGTGGCGCTGACCCTGGCGCGCGGCTGATCGGCTGAAAGCCCATGCCGGGGGCATCGGACAGGGACGGGCTCCCGGAAGGCGGCCTTCCGGCAGAGGATCTGGAGGCAGAGGACCTGGCGCTGCTCCCCTCCGCCGTCCATGCCTATCTGGAGCATGTGCGCGTGCAAAAGCGCCTGGCCGACCGCACCTGCGAGCTCTATGCGCTGGACATGGGCCGGCTGTGCGCCATGGCCCGCGACGCCGGCCTGGAACTGCTGGCGCTGCAGCCCGCCCATATCCGCCGCTTCGTGGCCCGGATGCATTCCCGGGGCCGCAGCCCGCGCGGCATTGCGCTCATCCTGTCCGGCTGGCGCAGCTTCTTCCGCTGGGCGGCCCAGCAGTCGCTGGTGCCTTTCAATCCTGTGGAGGGCGTGCGCGGCCCCAAGGCCCCCAAACCCCTGCCCAAGGCATTGGGCGTGGATGACGCCGTGCAGCTGGCCGCCTTCAGCAACGCCGATGCCGACCCCTGGATCGAGGCGCGCGACGCCGCCATCACCGAATTGCTGTACAGCTGCGGCCTGCGCGTGGGCGAACTGGTGGGGCTGGACGTGGCGCCCGGCCAGGACACGCAGCGCCAGGGCCGTGGCTGGATAGACCTGCAGTCCGCCGACGCCCACGTGCAGGGCAAGGGCGGCAAGCGCCGCACCGTGCCCGTGGGAGCGGCCGCGCTGCAGGCGCTGCAGCGCTGGCTGGCCCTTCGGGAAACGGGTCTTGCGGGGGCGGCCGCACAGGCTGCGCAGCACGAACCCGCCCTTTTCATCGGCCGGCGCGGCGAGCGCCTGGGCGCGCAGTCGGTCTGGGCGCGGCTGCGCCAGCGCGGGCAGCAGTCCGGCCTGTCGGCCGGTGTCCATCCCCATGTGCTGCGGCATTCGTTCGCCAGCCACATGCTGCAGTCCAGTGGCGATCTGCGCGCCGTGCAGGAGCTGCTGGGCCACGCCAGCATCTCGACCACGCAGATTTACACGCGCCTGGATTTCCAGCATCTGGCCCAGGCCTACGAGAGCGCCCACCCGCGCGCGCGCCGCAAGAGCGGCGACAGCAGGCAAGTCGGCGAAATCGGCGAAACCCCTGAAAAGGACAACCTCGAATAAAAAAGGCCAAGCCCTCTGGCAAAACAGCACTTGACAGGCTCGCTAAACTTATTCGGAACGTCTTTTCGACAAGGCCCGTCCATGGTGGACGGGCCTTGCCGCTTCCCTTTGCTGAATTTTCTGAAAGCAATCCCATGGCACTGATTCCCGTCACCATCCTTACCGGCTTCCTGGGCTCGGGCAAGACCACGCTGCTCAAGCGCGTGCTCAGCGAGTCCCACGGCATGAAGATCGCCGTGATCGAGAACGAGTTCGGCGAGGAAAACATCGACACCGACATCCTCAGGACGGAGTCCAAGGAGCAGATCCTGCAGATGAGCAACGGCTGCATCTGCTGCACCATCCGCGAAGACCTGCGCGAGACCCTGCAGCTGCTGGCCTCCAAGCGCCGCAAGGGCCTGGTGGAGTTCGACCGCATCGTGATCGAGACCACGGGCCTGGCCGATCCCGGTCCCGTCGCCCAGACCTTCTTCATGGACGACGAGATCGCCGAGACCTATCTCATCGACTCCATCCTGACCCTGGTCGACGCCAAGCACGCCAACCAGCAGCTGGACGACCGCCAGGAAGCGCGCCGCCAGGTCGGCTTTGCCGACCAGCTCTTCCTGTCCAAGACCGATCTGGTCAGCGAGGACGAGAAGAACGCGCTCATCCACCGCCTCAAGCACATGAACCCGCGCGCGCCCATCCGCGCCGTGCATTTCGGCGAAGTACCCCTGAACGAAGTCTTCGACCTGCGTGGCTTCAACCTCAATGCCAAGCTGGACATCGATCCCGACTTCCTCAAGGAAGACGATCACGACCACGGCCATGATCACAAGCACGAGCATGGCGAGCACTGCAGCCATGACCACGAGCATGACGAGAACTGCGGGCACGACCACGCCCACAGCCACGCCCATGATCACGAGCACGGCGAACACTGCAATCATCCTCACCACCATCACCACGATGACGACGTCAAGAGCTTCGTCTACCGTGCCGACCGCGCGTTCGACCCTGCCCGCCTGGAGGACTTCCTGGGCGCCATCGTCAACATCTATGGCCCGCGCATGCTGCGCTACAAGGGCGTGCTGAACATGCAGGGCACGGAGCGCAAGGTCATTTTCCAGGGCGTGCACCAGCTCATGGGCAGCGACCTGGGACCGCAATGGGCCGAAGACGAAAAGCGCCAGAGCAAGATGGTCTTCATCGGCATCGACCTGCCCCAGGACATCTTCCTGCAGGGCCTGGAGCAGTGCCTGGTCTGAGCCGTCTGTGAACTTTTGTGAGGAATCACATGGTTTTTGCTGACATCTGATTGACGCAGGAGCCGCCCGCATCTGCAGGCGGTTCCTCTGCTTTCATGTGGGGTATGTGCAACGGCTTGCGCTCCTGTAGAGCATCGATACAATCGCGCCCCTGAAGAGAGCCCCCAAGCCCAATGGACTGCCCCGCAGGGGTCGCCCATACCGTGAGGAGACAGCAAGTGAGCGCCGAATCCAGCAAGAAGCCGTCAGTGGCCGCCCAGGCCCCGGCTGCAAGCCAGAAGGCCGCGGTCCGCACTGCGGTCGGCGTCGTCGACCTGGCCTCCCGCGCCGGCTGGAAAAGGGCTCTTTGCACGCACGGCCGCCGCACGGCCTGGATTGCCGCACCCCGCCGCAAGGGGAAGCCGGCAGGTTCCGCAACTGCGGCGATCGGCTGTCCTACATGGCATTCGACCCGGGCGCCTCGATTGACAGTACCATCCATGGCCCCGTCCGATGCCCCCGGCTCGGACTAAGTTAGCGAAACCAACACTATGCCTACCACTACGCAAACGCCTTCGTCGGGATCGACGAAACGAGACCCCAAGCTGGCCAATGCCTGGAAGACCAAGTCGGCGGAGGAGCTGACGGATGCCGAAGTGCTGGCCATGTCCGATGACGACTACATGAATGAGAAGCAGATGGCGTTTTTCCGCCTGAAGCTGCTCACTCTCAAGCACGACATGCACACCAACGCGGGCGAGACGGCAGAAAACCTGCGCGAGGACACCGTGGTGGTTCCCGATCCGGCCGACCGCGCCACCATCGAGGAAGAGCACGCGCTGGAACTGCGCACCCGCGACCGCGAGCGCAAGCTGCTCAAGAAGATCGAGCAATCCATTGCACGCATCGACGCAGGCGACTACGGCTACTGCGACGAAACCGGCGAGCCCATCGGCGTGGGCCGCCTGCTGGCCCGTCCCACGGCCACGCTGTCGCTGGAGGCCCAGCAGCGACGCGAGCTCAAGCAGAAGATGTACGGAGATTGAGTTGCGGCAACGGCCTTCGGAACGGTGGTGCTAACCTGATTCGCCATGGCAAAAGAAGAGAGCAGCAAATCGGGAGGGTTGTTGTCCAAGGTGGTGCGCTTTGTGCGCCACCCGACGGTCAATTGGTCCGATCTCGACGGCCTCGACGCTGACCAGGAGAGCCAGTACAGCAAGCAGGCGCTCAAGGAAATGATCGAGCGCAAGCGCCGCAACGACTTCGTACGCAAGCGCGAATTCGACCAGTTGCGCCGCCTGCGCCAGGCCGAGTTGCAACAGGCCTCCCGGCCGGGCAGCGCATCTGTCGGTGTCGGCGTGCCCGGACCGGCTGCGCAGGGCTCGCAATTCCTCAGCAGCCTGCTGAGCTCCAAATCCTCCGGCGAGCGCGCCGTCACGCTCAAGAAGATCGACGAGATCGAGGCCCAGATGTCCCAGCAATGGTGGCGGGGCAAGCAGGCGGCCGATGCAACCACCATTCCCATGGCGCTGCCCGCTGGCGGCAACCCCGCGCCGGCGTCGTTTCGCAAGCAGCCGCCGCCGGGCCAGATCCCCATGCTCAGCGACGTGGTGCCTGCGGCCATCGCCTCGGCCGGCGATGTGGCGGCCTTTGCCACCACCTTGCCCATGAGCCTGGCACCTGCGCCGCAGGTGCCGTCCGTCTCCACGGCTCCCCTCATGGATTCCATGCCCATGGCCCGCCCCCTGCGGCCATTGGAGGGGGCGACCGATTTCCTGCCCGCCTTCGCGGCCACCGAGGTCTCTGCCCCGCAGCCCATGGACATGGTGCCGCCATCCTTCGTGGTGTTCGAGCACGATCCCGACCTCGAAGAGCCGGCCATCCTCTTTGCCAATGGCGACGTGGACGGCGCCGAGCAGGGCATGCTGGAGCTGATCGAGCGGCGCGATGTGCCTGCGCAGCTGCCGGTCTGGCTGGCCTTGCTGGACCTGTACCGCGCGGCCGATCGCCCGCTGCAGTTCGACAAGGCCGGCATTGAATTCGCGGCGCGCTTCGGCCGCTCCGCTCCCCAGTGGTTCGCGATGCCGCAGCAGCGCACCGCCGCGATGGCGCCTCTTCCCGGCGCAGCGGCAGGGCGCGGCTGGCGCTGGAGCGCTCCCGCCCAGGTCACGCCCAGCGCCGTCACGGCGCTGAAGGCCTCCCAGGCCAAGGCCGCCGGTCCCTGGACCCTGGACTGGGCTGCCGTGACCCACATCGACGAGGCGGCAGCCACCGCCTTGGAGGCGCTGCTTCAGCAATGGGCCGATTCCCAGGGCGTATTCGTGCTGCTCAACGCGGACCGGCTGCAGGCGCTGCTGGGCGAGCTGGCTCCGTCGGGCGACTCCGCTGTGGATACGCTGTGGTGGCGCCTGCGCATGGCCGTGCTGCGCCTGATGAACCGGCAGGATGATTTCGAGCTGGTGGCCCTGGACTACTGCGTGACCTACGAAGTCTCGCCACCTGCATGGGTGGACCCGGTCTGCCAGTGCCTGACGCAAGCCGTCGAGTCCGGCGGTGCACAAGCCCCTGTGCAGCCGGGCGCTGCCGCCCCGGCGGATACCGTGCGATTTGCGCTGTCCGGCACCATCGAAGGCGATGCCTCCACCTGGCTGGACCCGGTGCAGGAAGGCGCCAGCCTGGGCGAGCCGGTGTTCATCGACTGCACCCAGCTGGTGCGCATGGACTTTGCGGCGGCCGGCTCCGTGCTCAACTGGGCGGCCCACATGCAGTCGCTGGGCCATGTGCTGCAGTTCGGCCAGCTGCACCAGCTGGTGGCCGTATTCTTCAATGTGATCGGCATCCAGGAGCATGCGCAGGTAACGCCGAGACGGGACTGACCTGCCGAGCGGCGGCATTCTTTGGAGGGGCTCTTGAGAAGACGGGAGCCGCCCTCATCTGGAACCGCTATGGAACAGTATCACGGCACCACCATCATCAGCGTGCGCCGGCAGACCCCCGAAGGCGTGCAGGTCGCCATCGGTGGCGATGGCCAGGTCACATTGGGCAACATCGTCGTCAAGGGTACGGCGCGCAAGGTGCGCAAGCTCTACCACGGCAAGGTGCTGGCCGGCTTTGCCGGCGCCACGGCCGACGCCTTCACGCTGTTCGAGCGCTTCGAGGCCAAGCTGGAAAAGCACCAGGGCCATCTGACGCGCGCGGCCATCGAGCTGACCAAGGACTGGCGCACCGACCGCGTGCTGCGCCGGCTGGAGGCCATGCTGGCCGTGGCCGATGCATCGGCCTCGCTGATCATCACCGGCAACGGCGATGTGCTGGAGCCCGAGCAGGGCATCGTGGCCATCGGATCGGGTGGCGCCTACGCGCACTCGGCGGCCAAGGCGCTGCTGACCAACACCGAGCTGTCGGCCGAGGAGATCGTGCGCAAGTCGCTGGCGATTGCCGGCGAGCTGTGCATCTACACCAACATGCATCACACGGTCGAGACGCTCTGAGACCCTCGCGGCGCGGGCGGTTCTCGCCCGGCCATTGAAACGGATAGCCGCCAGCGGCCAGGTAACGGAAGCGGGGCTGGCGGCGCAATGCTTCGAATACACACCATGTCCTCTGCCATGACCCCCCAGGAGATCGTCTCCGAACTGGACCGCCACATCGTCGGCCAGACCGGTGCCAAGCGCGCCGTGGCCATCGCTTTGCGCAACCGCTGGCGCCGCCAGAACGTGGCCGACGGCCTGCGCCAGGAAATCACGCCCAAGAACATCCTCATGATCGGCCCCACCGGCGTGGGCAAGACCGAGATCGCGCGCCGCCTGGCGCGGCTGGCCGATGCGCCCTTCATCAAGGTCGAGGCCACCAAGTTCACCGAAGTGGGCTACGTGGGCAAGGACGTGGACGCCATCATCCGCGATCTGGCCGAGGTCGCCGTCAAGCAGACGCGCGAGGCCGACATGAAGAAGCTGCGCCTGCGCGCCGAAGACGCTGCAGAGGACCGCATCCTCGACGTGCTCGTGCCCCAGGCCCGCAGCGGCGAGGTGGCTGCCGACAGCACGGCTCGCCAGGTCTTTCGCAAGAAGCTGCGCGAAGGCCAGCTCGACGACAAGGAAATCGATATCGACGTGGCCGACGCGCCGCCTCAGGTGCAGATCATGGGCCCGCAGGGCATGGAGGAGATGGCCGAGCAGCTGCGCGGCATGTTCAGCCACATGGGCCAGGAAAAGCGCAAGACGCGCAAGCTGCGCATTGCCGAGGCCATGAAGCTGCTGACCGACGAGGAAGCGGCCAAGCTCGTCAACGAGGAAGACGTGCGCACGCGCGCCATTGCCAATGCGGAGCAAAACGGCATCGTCTTCATCGACGAGATCGACAAGGTCGCCACGCGCCAGGAAAGCAGCGGCTCCGACATCTCGCGCCAGGGCGTGCAGCGCGACCTGCTGCCCCTGGTCGAGGGCACCAGCGTCTCCACCAAGTACGGCGTGGTCAAGACCGACCACATCCTGTTCATCGCCTCGGGCGCCTTTCACCTGTCCAAGCCCAGCGACCTCATCCCCGAGCTGCAGGGGCGCTTCCCGATCCGCGTGGAGCTGGACTCGCTGTCGGTCCAGGACTTCGAGGCCATCCTCACCCAGACCCATGCCTCCCTGGTCAAGCAGTACCAGGCGCTGCTGGCCACCGAAGGCGTCACGCTGGAGTTCACGCCCGAAGGCATCACCCGGCTGGCCGGCATCGCCTTCGAGGTCAACGAGCGCACCGAGAACATCGGCGCGCGCCGCCTGTCCACCGTGCTGGAGCGGCTGCTCGACGAGGTCAGCTTCGATGCGGCCAAGCTTTCGGGGCAGACCGTCACCATCGACGCGGCCTACGTGGACCAGCGCCTGCAGTCCCTGAGCCAGGACGAAGACCTGTCTCGCTTCATCCTCTGAAGCCTGCCCCGGCGGCCGAGCGGCCGCCATCGAAGTGACTGCCCGCATTGCCGGGCAGTCACTTTTTGTAGGAGGCCGGCCCGAGTTGCACCCCGTCGCCAGCGAATTGAATCGTTGCAATTGCCTGCCGGGATTGAGAGTTCACTTGCAATCACTCCCCTAAGTGCTTGTAAAGTCTTGGTTTTTTGTCATCACTCACATTGCATTCGATCTCTAAGTTGTTGATTTCATTGCAAATAATTGTCCATTCCCGGGTTGTGAAACACCAAATTGCTGCTACAGTGCAAAAAAGTGCAATTAAGTGGTGAAAGTTGCCTTTGTGCCCCGATTTCCGGGACGCGATGGCTCCAACCGACCGGGGTGACTGACCGTGTTTCAAGGGGCGTCCTCGCTGAATCTCGATGGCAAGGGGCGGCTGTCTGTGCCGACCCGGCATCGTGACGCCCTCCTGGCCATGGCGCAGGGCCAGGTCACCCTCACCAAACACCCCCATGGTTGCCTGATGCTGTTCCCGCGCACGGAGTGGCTGCAGTTCCGCGAGCGGATCGCGCAGCTGCCCATGTCGGCGCAGTGGTGGAAGCGCATCTTCCTGGGCAACGCCATGGACGTGGACATGGATGCCACCGGCCGTGTGCTGGTGTCGCCCGAGTTGCGCGACGCCGTGGGTCTGACCAAGGAGGTCGTGCTGCTGGGAATGGGCAACCATTTCGAGCTGTGGGACAAGGCCACTTATGAGGCACATGAAGCGAAGGCCATGCAGGAAGAGATGCCTGCGGCCTTCCAGGATTTTGCTTTCTAGGAAAGAGGCGTTCTCTTGAATCAGCCGTTGCAACACATCACCGTTTTGCTCGACGAGGCCGTCGATGCGCTGCTGGACGGCGCCGCGCAGCCCGTTGCCGGGCAATGGGTGGACGCGACGTTCGGGCGAGGCGGGCATTCCCGGCGCATCCTCCAGCGGCTAGGGCCGGGCGGGACCTTGCTGGCGTTCGACAAGGACCCGGACGCGATCGAAGAGGCAGCGCGCATCACCGATGCGCGTTTTTCGATTCGGCACGAAGGGTTTCGCCACCTGGGCGAGTTGCCGGCCGGCAGCGTGCAGGGCGTGCTGATGGACCTGGGGGTGAGCTCTCCCCAGATCGACAACCCCGAGCGTGGCTTCAGCTTCCGCTTCGAGGGTCCGCTGGACATGCGCATGGACACCACGCGCGGTCAGAGCGTGGCGGACTGGCTGGCGGAAGCCGATGCCCAGCAGATTGCGGAGGTGATACGTGACTACGGCGAAGAACGGTTTGCTGGCCCCATTGCAAAGGCGATTGTTGCTCGGCGCGAAAGCCAGGGGCCCCTTCGCAATACCGCGGAGCTTGCCGAGCTCGTGGCTGGCGCGGTCCGGACCCGCGAGGCTGGGCAGAACCCAGCGACACGCACATTCCAGGCTCTTCGGATTTTCATCAATGCCGAGCTTGAAGAACTCGAACAGGCGCTAGAGGCCAGCCTGCGCGTGCTCGCGCCGGGCGGGCGCCTGGTGGTGATCAGCTTCCACTCGCTGGAAGACCGCATCGTCAAGCAGTTCATTGCCAGGCATTCCAAGGAAGTCTATGACCGGCGCGCACCCTTTGCCGCGCCCACACCCATGCGCCTTGAAGCCCTGGGCCGCATCAAGCCCAGCGAGGCCGAGGTCGCCGCCAATGCGCGTTCGCGCTCGGCCGTGATGCGCGTGGCCCGCCGCACCGAGGTGCCTGCATGAAGCGCACGCACCGTCTGGCGCAAGAGGGGGGCGTGGCATGCTGCGCCTGAACCTCGTGCTGCTGCTGGCGGTGATGGCCAGCGCCATCTTCCTGGTGCACAACCAGTACGAGTCGCGCCGGCTGTTCACCGAACTGGACCGCGCCGTGGCCGAATCGCGCCGCCTGGCCACCGAGCAGCAGCGCCTGCAGGTGGAAAAGCGCGCCCAGGCCACGCCGCAGCGCATCGAGGTCATGGCGCGCGAGCGCCTGCAGATGAAGCCGGCGACGCCGGCCATCGCCCAGTACGTCAATGACGATGCGCGCACGGGAGTGGCTCCATGACGCGCAGCGTGCTCTACACCTCCAGCCCCTTGCTGGCGTCCAAGACACCCCTGTGGCGCAGCAAGATGATCGTGGCCATGCTGGGCCTGGGCTTTGTCGGCCTGGGTGCACGCGCGGCCTATGTGCAGGTGTTCGGCAACGACTTCTTCCAGCGCCAGGGCCAGGTGCGCTTTGCGCGCACGTTGGAGCTGCCGGCCAACCGCGGCCGCCTGCTGGACCGCAATGGACTGATCCTGGCCTCCAGCGTTCCCGCCGCCAGCATCTGGGCCATTCCCGAAGATGTCGAGCAGGACGACCCCGAGGTCAAGGCCAAGCTCAAGCAGCTGGCCGCGCTCATGGAGATGCCGCTGCCCGCGCTGATGGAAAAGCTGGCCGACGAGGACAAGACCTTCGTCTGGATCAAGCGCCAGCTCGACTGGGACGTGGGCCAGCAGATCCATGCCCTCAACATCAAGGGCATCTACCAGCGCAAGGAATACAAGCGCCAGTACCCGGAAGGCGAATCGGCTGCCCACATCGTGGGCTTCACCAATGTGGAAGACCATGGCCAGGAAGGCATGGAGCTGGCCTTCGACAAGGAGCTGGGTGGCAAGCCCGGCTCGCGCCGCGTGATCAAGGACCGCCTGGGCCGCGTGGTCGAGGGCGTGGGCGAGGAAGTGCCGCCTCAGGACGGCCGAGACATCCAGCTGTCCGTGGACAGCAAGGTCCAGTACTTCGCCTACCAGAAGCTCAAGGAGCAGGTCATCGCGCACAAGGCCAAGGCGGGCAGCGTGGTGGTCATGGATGCGCACACCGGCGAATTGCTGGCCCTGGCCAACTACCCCAGCTACGTGCCCGACAAGCGCAAGAACCTGACGGGCGAGCAGCTGCGCAACCGCGCCATCACCGACACCTTCGAGCCCGGCTCGACCATGAAGCCCATCACCATCGGCCTGGCGCTGGAGTCGGGCCGCTTCAAGCCGGAAACGCCCATCGACACCACGCCGGGCCGCGTCAACGTCACGGGCTCGACGATTTCCGACACCCACAACTACGGCCTGCTCACCGTGGCCGGCGTGATCCAGAAGTCCAGCAACGTGGGCACGACCAAGATCGCGCTGCAGATGCCGGCCAAGGAAATGTGGGAAACCTTCTCGGCCGTGGGCTTCGGCCAGAAGCCGCAGATCTCCTTTCCCGGCGCCGCCAGCGGTCGCCTGCGTCCCTACAAGACCTGGAGGCCGGTGGAGCAGGCCACCATGGGCTATGGCTACGGCCTGTCCGCCAGCCTGCTGCAGATGACGCGCAGCTACACCGTCTTTGCCAACGGCGGGCGCGTGATCCCGGCCACCATGGTCAAGACCGACGAGCCGCCCGTGGGCGTGCCCGTGTTCTCTCCGCGCACGGCCAACGAGGTGCGCAAGATGCTGGCCCTGGCGGCCGGCCCCGGCGGCACGGGCCAGCGCGCCCAGACCATCGGCTACTCGGTGGGCGGCAAGTCGGGCACGGCCCGCAAGCAGCAGGGCAAGGGCTATGCCGCCGGCAAGTACCGCGCCTGGTTCACGGGCATGGCGCCCATCGAGAACCCGCGCATCATCGTCGCCGTGATGGTGGACGAGCCCAGTGCCGGCACCATCTACGGCGGCACCGTGGCGGCACCCGTGTTCAGCGAAGTGGTGCAGCAGACGCTGCGCCTGATGGGCGTGCAGCCCGATATGGAAGTCAAGCCCTTGATCGTCGCCAATCCCGTGGAGGAGCCCTCGCTATGAGTTCCTCCCAAGCCCTGCTGATGCTGTCGTCGGCCACCGAGGCTGTCCAATGGCTGGCCGCCCGCCTGCAAGGCAGCGGCACGCTGCAGACCGACAGCCGCAAGGTCCGGCCCGGCGATGCCTTCATTGCCTGGCCCGGCGCGGCCACCGATGGCCGCGCCCATGTGGCCTCGGCCCTGGAGCGCGGCGCCGTGGCCTGCCTGGTCGAAGCGCAGGGCGTCGAGCCCTTCGGTTTTTCCGGCGAGCACATCGCGGCCTTGCCTGGCCTCAAGGCCGCCACGGGCCTGATCGCCGACCAGTGGTTCCAGCATCCCAGCGCCCGGATCGACGTGCTGGCCGTCACCGGCACCAACGGAAAGACCACCACGGCCTGGTGGCTGGCGCATGCGCTGGCCCAGGTGAAGCTGCAGGAACGCAGCGGCTGCGCCCTGGTGGGTACGCTGGGCGTGGGTATCCCGCCCGCCCTGGAATCCACGGGCATGACCACGCCCGACCCGGTGCGGCTGCAGCGCGCATTCCGCGAGTACGCCGATGCGGGCCTGGCGGCCTGCGCCATCGAGGCCTCGTCCATCGGCATCGTCGAGCACCGGCTGGACGGCACGCGCATCCGCGTGGCGATGTTCACCAATTTCACGCAGGACCATCTCGACTACCACGGCAGCATGCAGGCCTACTGGGATGCCAAGGCCGCGCTGTTCGACTGGCCCGGCCTGCAGGCCGCCGTCGTCAATGTGGACGACGCGCACGGCGCGCGCCTGTGGGCCACGCTGCAGTCGCGCCCATCCTCTGCCGCGCTCGATGTCTGGAGCATTTCCATCGAAGGCGCGGCGCGCCTGCAGGCCAAGGACATCGCGCTGGGCGCCGAGGGCCTGAGCTTCACCGTGATCGAGGCCGGCCACAGCCTGCGCATGCACACGCGCATGGTGGGCCAGTACAACGTATCCAACCTGCTGGGTGTGCTGGCAGCGCTGCGCTGCCTGGGCCTGAGCCTGGACCAGGCCGTCGCTGCCTGCGCCCACCTGGAGCCCGTGCCCGGCCGCATGCAGCAGATCGTCCAGCCCGGCCAGCCGCTGGTGGCCGTGGACTACGCCCACACGCCTGACGCGCTGGACAAGGCCCTGCGCGCCTTGCGCCCGGCCGCCGAGCAGCGCCAGGGCCGGCTGTGGTGCGTGTTCGGCTGCGGTGGAGACCGCGATGCCACCAAGCGGCCGCTCATGGGGCAGGCCGCCCAGAAGAATGCCGACTGCGTGCTGGTCACCAGCGACAACCCGCGCAGCGAAGTGCCCGACCGCATCATCGACCAGATCCTGGCCGGCATGCAGCCGGGCGAGAACCTGCAGTCCCAGGCCGATCGCGCGGCGGCCATCGCCCAGGCGATCGCGCACGCCAGCGAACGCGACGTGGTGCTGATCGCCGGCAAGGGACATGAGGACTACCAGGAGACGGCAGGCCAGCGCCATCCGTTCTCCGACATGGCCGAGGCGCGCAAGGCGCTGGCGGCCCGTGAAGGAAAGAAGCGGTCATGATGACCTTGCAACAAGCGCTGGAGCTGATCCAGTCGCATATCCCCCAGGCACGGCTGGTCGGCAACGGCCAGACCGTGCTCACGCGCGTGCACACCGACACTCGCACGCTGCAGGCCGGGGATCTGTTCGTCGCCTTGAAGGGCGAGCGTTTCGATGCCAACCAGTTCCTGGTCCAGGCCCGCGAGGCCGGTGCCGCCGCAGCCCTGGCCCATGGCGGCCTGGAGGCTGCAGGCCTGTCCGGCATCGAAGTGCCCGATTCGCTGGCCGCCCTGGGCGCGCTGGCCACGGCCTGGCGCGCGCGCTTTGCGCTGCCGCTGATCGCCGTCACCGGCAGCAACGGCAAGACCACGGTCACGCAGATGGTGGCCTCCATCCTGCGTGCCCATGCGGGCGAGGCGGCGCTGGCCACGCGCGGCAACTTCAACAACTCCATCGGCCTGCCGCTGAGCCTGATGCGCATGACCGGCCAGCACCGCGTGGCCGTGCTGGAGATGGGCATGAACCATCCCGGCGAGATTGCCGAGCTGGCCGCCATCGGCCAACCCACGGTGGCCCTGGTCAACAACGCCCAGCGCGAGCACCAGGAATTCATGCACACGGTCGAGGCCGTGGCGCGCGAAAACGGCAGCGTGCTGCTGGCCCTGCCCGCCGACGGCGTGGCCGTGTTCCCCGCAGGCGACACCTACACGCCGCTGTGGCGTGAGCTGGCGGGCGCCCGCCAATGCCTGCTGTTCGGCGAGTCTGGCGACGGCGCCCATATCCACGCGCGTGACGCGCTGTGGCTGGGCGATGCCTGGCAGTTCACCCTGGCCACGCCCGAGGGCGAGGCGCCGGTGCGCCTGCACATCGCCGGCCGCCACAACGTGCGCAACGCGCTGGCCGCAGCGGCCTGCGCCCAGGCGGCCGGCGTGCCGCTGGCCGACATCGCACGCGGCCTGAGCGTGTTCGAGCCCGTGCAGGGCCGCTCGCGCGCGCTGAGCGTTTCGGTGCAAGGCCGCCCAGTCACCGTGATCGACGACAGCTACAACGCCAATCCCGATTCGGTGGCCGCGGCCATCGAGGTGCTGCGCGAACTGCCCGCTCCCCAGCTGCTGGTGCTGGGCGACATGGGCGAGGTCGGCGACCAGGGGCCGCAATTCCATGCCGAGGCGGGCGCGCTGGCGCGCAGCCTGGGCATTGCCCGGCTGTTCACGCTGGGCGCGCAAAGCACATCCGCCGCCACCGCATTCGGTGCAGGTGCCCGGCATTTCGAAGACATGGCCTCGCTGCAACAGGCAGCCTGTGCCGCGCTGCCCGAGGTGGGTAGCATTCTGGTCAAGGGTTCGAGGTTCATGAAGATGGAGCAGGTGGTTCAGGCGGTCGAGGCGGCCGGCAAGGATGACGGTTGCAAGAAGGAGGCCGCATGCTGCTGATGCTGTCCCAATGGCTGCAGGGCCTGTCCCCCGAGTTCGGCTTTCTGCGCGTCTTCCAGTACCTCACGATGCGCGCCGTGATGGCCGCGCTCACGGCCCTGGTCATCGGCCTGCTGGCCGGGCCGCGCCTGATCCGCATGCTGACCTCGCTCAAGATCGGCCAGCCCGTGCGCGGCTACGGCATGGAAACCCATCTGGCCAAGAGCGGCACGCCCACCATGGGCGGGGCGCTGATCCTGCTGTCCATCGCCGTGTCCACGCTGCTGTGGTTCGACCTGTCCAACCGCTTCGTCTGGATCGTGCTGCTGGTCACCCTGGGCTTCGGCACCATCGGCTGGGTCGATGACTGGCGCAAGGTGGTCAACAAGGACCCCGAGGGCATGCGCTCGGGCGAGAAGTATTTCTGGCAGTCCGTCATCGGACTGCTGGCCGCGCTCTACCTGGTGTTCTGCATTTCGGAGAACACCAATGCCCAGGTCTTCGAGCTGTTCGTGACCTGGGTGCAGTCGGGCTTTTCGCTGGACCTGCCGCCCAAGGCCGGCCTGCTTGTTCCCTTCTTCAAGGAAGTCAGCTACCCGCTGGGCGTGCTCGGCTTCGTGGTCATGACCTACCTGGTCATCGTGGGCGCCAGCAATGCAGTGAACCTGACCGATGGCCTGGACGGCCTGGCCATCATGCCCGTGATCATGGTGGGCTCGGCCCTGGGCATCTTTGCCTACGTCACCGGCAATGCCGGCTACGCCAAGTACCTGCTGTTCCCGCACATCCCGGGCTCGGGCGAGCTGCTGGTGTATTGCGCGGCCATGGCCGGAGCGGGTCTGGCCTTTCTGTGGTTCAACGCCCATCCGGCCCAGGTCTTCATGGGCGACGTGGGCGCGCTGGCGCTGGGCGCTTCGCTGGGCACCATCGCCGTGATCGTTCGCCAGGAAATCGTGCTGGCCATCATGGGCGGCATCTTCGTGGTCGAGGCGCTGTCGGTGATGCTGCAGGTCACCTGGTTCAAGTTCACCAAGAAGCGCTATGGCGAAGGCCGTCGCCTGCTCAAGATGGCGCCGCTGCACCACCATTTCGAGAAGAGCGGCTGGAAGGAAACCCAGGTCGTGATCCGCTTCTGGATCATCACCATGCTGCTGTGCCTGCTGGGCCTGTCCACGCTGAAGCTGAGGTGAGTCCATGAACACCGAAGACTTCAAGACAGAACCTCCTGCGCTGCCGGCTGGCGAGCCCGCTGTCCCGGCGCTGCATGCCGAACTGGCCAAGGGGGCCGACTTTGCCTCGGAGTCTGCCGGCGAGCGGGCGGACGAGCCGGTCGCGGATCCGGTCCTGGACGATTCGCCGGCTGCGGCTCTGGAAGGCGCAGAGCAGCCGCTGGCTGCGGAGCCTTCGCAGGCGCTTGGGCTTGAGGCAGCCCCGGCCCCTGCGGCGATGACCGAGCCTGTGCCCGACATCTCCACGCTGACGGCAGCCAGGGATGCCGCTGCCTTCGTGGCCCAGATCTTTGCCGACCCCAGCATCTCGGATTCCTCCGACGCCGAGGTCACCCCGGTCGCCACCGAAGAGGCGGTTGAAGCCGAACAGGTACTGCCACCCGTGGCTGCCGGCTGGCCCGGCGAGCAGGCCCAGCACCTGCAGGGCCAGCGCGTGCTCATCCTGGGTCTGGGCGCCTCGGGCCTGGCCATGGCACGCTGGTGCGTGCGCTGCGGCGCCGAAGTCATCGTGGCCGATACGCGCCAGGCGCCGCCCCAGCTGGAACAGCTGTCCGCCGAACTGCCCCAGGCGCGCTTCGTGCCCGGAGATTTCACGGCCCAGCTGGTGGACGGCCAGAGCCTGGGGCTGGTCTACCGCTCGCCCGGCCTGAGCCCGGCCGCCGTGGCGCCCGTGGTCGACACGGCCCGGGCCCAGGGCCTGCCCGTGGGCGGCGAACTCGATCTCTTCGCCATGGCGCTCAAGGCCCTGGCCGCAGCCCATGGCTACCGTCCCACCGTGCTGGGCATTACCGGAACCAATGGCAAGACCACGGTCACCTCGCTGACCGGGCAACTGCTGGAGCATGCCGGCCTGCGCGTGGCGGTGGCGGGCAATATCGGCCCCACGCTGCTGGACACGCTGACCCAGGCCATCGATGCCGAAACGCTGCCCCAGGCCTGGGTGCTGGAGCTGTCCAGCTTCCAGCTCGATGGCGTGCAGATGTTCGAGCCCACGGCCGCTGCCGTCCTCAATATCACCCAGGACCACCTGGACTGGCACGGCAGCCTGCGCGCCTATGCCGATGCCAAGGCCTGTATCTTCGGCAGCAGCGGCATCATGGTGCTCAACCGCGAGGACCCCGAGGTCATGCGCATGCTGCCGGCACCCGTGGTGCCGCCGGGCAAGCGCCAAAAGCCCCAGCAGCGCGCCCACATCACCTTCGGCGGCGACATGCCGCGCCGCCCCGGCGACTTCGGTCTGGAAGTGGTCAGCGGCATGACGTGGCTGGTGCGCGCCCATGAGGCCGACGAAACCGCCAAGGGCAAGAACGCCGAAGACCTGTACATCCAGCGCCTGATGCCCGCCGACGCGCTGCGCATCCGCGGCCGGCACAACGCCATCAATGCCCTGTCCGCCCTGGCCCTGGCCAGCGCGGGCGGCTGCACGCTGGCGCCCCTGCTCTACGGCCTGCGCGAGTACCGGGGCGAGCCGCACCGCGTCCAGCCCATCGGCCGCGTCAACGGCGTGGAGTACTACGACGACAGCAAGGGCACGAACGTGGGCGCCACCGTGGCCGCGCTGTCGGGCCTGGGGCCTGACCACCGCATCGTGGTCATCCTGGGCGGTGACGGCAAGGGCCAGGATTTCTCTCCGCTGGCCGCACCCGTGTCGCGCCACGTGCGCGCCGCCGTGCTGATCGGCCGCGACGCGGGCCGCATCCGCGCTGCGCTGCAGGACTGCGGCGTGCCCCTGGTCGATGCCACCACCATGGCCGATGCCGTGGAGCTGGCCGCCTCGCGCGCCCATGAAGGCGACGCCGTGCTGCTGTCGCCCGCCTGCGCCAGCCTGGACATGTTCCGCAACTACGAGGACCGGGCCCACCAGTTCGTCGATGCCGTGCGCGCGCTGGCGCTGGATGCCGGGCATGAACTCGGAGGTGCTGCATGAGCGCGATGAACGCCATGAACCAGGCCCTGGGCCGCATGCGCTCCTGGTTCGGAGGCGCGCAGGAAAAGGCCATCGACGTGCTGCCCGTGCGCCTGGGCGGTCCCCAGTACCACCGGCCCACGCAGACGCCGGCCAGCGTGCTCGGCCTGGACCAGGCCCTGATCTGGGTGGTCATAGGCCTGCTGGCCTGGAGCCTGGTCATGGTGTATTCGGCATCGATCGCCATGCCGGACAATCCGCGCTTCGGCAAGATCGCGCCCACCCATTTCCTGATGCGCCATGCCATGTCCATAGGCATGGCCTTCGTCGGCGCGCTGCTGGCCTTCCAGGTGTCCATGGCCACCTGGGAGCGCATGGCGCGCAAGCTCTTCCTGGTGTCCCTGGTCCTGCTGGTGGCCGTGCTGATCCCGCACGTGGGCACCGTGGTCAACGGCGCGCGGCGCTGGCTGTCCCTGGGCATCATGAACTTCCAGCCGTCCGAGCTGGCCAAGTTCGCCGTGCTCATCTATGCGGCCGACTACATGGTGCGCAAGATGGAGGTCAAGGAGCGCTTCTTCCGCGCCGTGCTGCCCATGGGGCTGGCCGTGGTGCTGGTCGGGGTGCTGCTGCTGGCCGAGCCCGACATGGGCGCCTTCATGGTGATCGTGGTGATCGCCATGGGCATCCTGTTCCTGGGCGGCGTGAACGCGCGCATGTTCTTCCTGATCGCGGCCCTGGTGGTGCTGGCCTTCGTGCTCATCATCGCCACCTCCGAATGGCGGCGCGAGCGCATCTTTGCCTACCTCAATCCCTGGGATGAAAAGCATGCCCTGGGCAAGGGCTACCAGCTGTCGCATGCGTTGATCGCCATCGGGCGCGGCGAGATCTTCGGCGTGGGCCTGGGCCGCAGCGTCGAGAAGCTGCACTGGCTGCCCGAGGCGCACACCGACTTTCTGCTGGCCGTGATCGGCGAGGAATTCGGCCTGGTCGGCGTGCTCCTGATCGCCGTCACCTTCCTGTGGCTCACGCGCCGCATCATGCTCATAGGGCGGCAGGCCATTGCGCTGGACCGGGTGTTCTCCGGCCTGGTGGCCGAGGGCATTGCGATCTGGATGGGCTTCCAGGCCTTCATCAACATGGGCGTGAACCTGGGCGCGCTGCCGACCAAGGGACTGACGCTGCCCCTGATGAGCTTCGGCGGGTCGGCCATCCTCATGAATCTGATAGCGATAGCGGTGGTGTTAAGGGTGGACTACGAGAACAAGTTGCTGATGAAGGGAGGGCATGCATGACGCAGTCCACCTCTCAAGGCACGCAACGCCAGCGCACGGCCCTGATCATGGCCGGCGGCACGGGCGGCCATATCTTCCCGGGCCTGGCCGTGGCCCAGGCGCTGCGCGAGCGCGGCTGGAACGTGCGCTGGCTGGGCGCCCCCGGCTCCATGGAGTCGCGCATCGTGCCGGCCCAGGGCTTCCCGCTGGAGACCATCGAGTTCTCGGGCGTGCGCGGCAAGGGCATCATGACCCTGGCCTTTTTGCCCATGCGCCTGCTGCGTGCCTTCTGGCAGGCGCTGGCCGTGGTGCGCCGCGTCAAGCCCGACGTGGTCGTGGGCCTGGGCGGCTACATCAGCTTTCCTGGCGGCATGATGGCCGTGCTGGCCGGCAAGCCCCTGGTGCTGCATGAGCAGAACTCCGTGGCCGGCATGGCCAACAAGGTGCTGGCCAGCGTCTCCCACCGCATCTTCACCGCCTTCCCCAACGTGTTCCCCAAGGGCCGCTGGGTCGGCAACCCCTTGCGCCAGGCCTTCACCGAGCAGCCCGCGCCCGAGCAGCGCTTTGCGGGCCGCAGCGGTCCGCTGCGCCTGCTGGTGGTGGGCGGCAGCCTGGGCGCCAAGGCGCTCAACGAGATCGTGCCGCAGGCGCTGGCCCTGATTCCGGCCGATGTGCGCCCCGTCGTGCTCCACCAAAGCGGCGCCGCACAGATCGACGCCCTGCGCGGCAACTACGCGGCGGCAGGCGTGCAGGCCGAGCTGACGCCCTTCATCGACGATACGGCGCGCGCCTTTGCCGAGGCCGATGTCATCGTCTGCCGCGCCGGTGCCAGCACCGTGACCGAGATCGCGGCCGTGGGCGCAGCCGCCATCTATGTGCCTTTCCCGGCCGCCGTGGACGACCACCAGACCGCGAACGCGCGTTTCCTGGTCGATGCCGGTGGTGGATGGTTGATGCAACAAAGCGCACTGACTGCCCAAAGCCTGGCCGAAATGCTACAAAATATGCAGCGTGCGACGCTGCTGGAGCGCGCTGGAAAAGCCAAGAAAATGCAAAAGACCGAAGCCACCGCCGAGGTGGTCGCCGCCTGTGAGGAACTGGCCGCATGAAGCACGCCATTCATCACATCCATTTCGTCGGCATCGGCGGCGCCGGAATGAGCGGCATCGCCGAGGTGCTGCACAACCTGGGTTACGCCGTCTCGGGCTCGGACCTGTCCGACAGTGCCACGCTGCGCCGGCTCGCAGGCCTGGGCATTGCCACCCACGTCGGCCATGCGGCCGCGAACATCGAGGGGGCTGACGCCGTCGTCACCTCCACCGCCGTGCAGTCCGACAACCCCGAGGTGGTCGCGGCGCGCACGCACAAGATCCCCGTCGTGCCGCGTGCGCTCATGCTGGCCGAGCTGATGCGCTTCAAGCAGGGCATCGCCATCGCAGGAGCCCACGGCAAGACCACGACCACCAGCCTTGTGACCAGCGTGCTGGCCGAGGCCGGGCTGGACCCGACCTTCGTCATCGGCGGCAAGCTCAACAGCGCGGGCGCCAACGCCAAGCTGGGCCAGGGCGACTACATCGTGGTCGAGGCGGACGAGTCCGACGCCTCCTTCCTGAACCTGCTGCCCGTGATGGCTGTCGTCACCAACATCGACGCCGACCACATGGAAACCTACGGCCATGACTTCGGCCGGCTCAAGGGCGCCTTCGTCGACTTCCTGCACCGCATGCCGTTCTACGGCCGCGCCATCGTCTGCGTGGACAGCCCGGCCGTGCGCGAGATCCTGTCCCAGGTGGCCCGCCCCGTGACCACCTACGGCTTTGCCGAGGACGCCCAGGTGCGCGCCCTCAACGTGCGCGCCGAGGCCGGCCGCATGCATTTCACGGTGCGCCGCAGCAACGGCCAAAGCTATCCCGACCTGGACGTGGTGCTGAGCCTGCCGGGCGAGCACAACGTGCTCAACGCGCTGTCGGCCGTGGCCGTGGCCATGGAGCTGGAGATTGCCGACGAGGCGCTGCTGCGCGCCTTCGAAAGCTTCAAGGGCGTGGGCCGGCGCTTCCAGCGCTATGGCGAACTCCCTGCAGCGGACGGTGGCATCTTCACCGTCATCGACGACTACGGGCACCACCCTGTCGAGATGGCGGCCACGCTGGCTGCTGCGCGCGGCGCCTTCCCGGGCCGCCGCCTGGTGCTGGCCTTCCAGCCGCACCGCTACAGCCGCACGCGCGATTGCTTCGAGGATTTCGTCAAGGTCATCGGCCTGGCCGATGCCGTGCTGCTGACCGAGGTCTATGCGGCCGGCGAGGCGCCGGTGGTGGCGGCCGATGGCCGCTCGTTGGCGCGCGCCCTGCGCGTGGCCGGCCGGGTCGAGCCGGTCTTTGTGGAAGACGTTGCCGAGCTGCCGGCGGCCCTGGCCGCCCACGCCCGCGATGGCGACGTGCTGTTGTGCATGGGGGCCGGCTCGATTGGCGCCGTGCCCGGAAAGTTGGTTGAAATGCTTCAGAAACAAGAGCTGCAGGCGCAGCAGGGAGCTGCGCAATGAGCAGCTTCGGCACCCAGATCGATGTCAAGGCCCTGGGCAAGGTGGCCGTGCTGTTGGGCGGCCGCTCGGCCGAGCGCGAGGTCTCGCTGATGTCGGGCACGGGCGTGCTCAAGGCCCTGCTGTCGCAGGGCGTGGATGCCCATGCCTTCGACCCCGCCGAGCGGGACCTGGGCGAGTTGAAGAAGGACGGTTTCGACCGCTGCTTCATCGCGCTGCATGGCCGCTACGGTGAGGACGGCACGGTGCAGGGCGCGCTGGAGCTGCTGGGCATCCCGTACACGGGCCCCGGCGTGATGGCCTCCAGCATCGCCATGGACAAGATCATGACCAAGCGCATCTGGCGCTTCGAGGGTCTGCCCACACCCGACTGGCGGCTGGTCGCCAGCGCCGACGAGACCCGCGCCGCGCTGCAGGCGCTGGGCGCGCCCATGATAGTCAAGCCCTCGCGCGAGGGCTCGACCATCGGCCTGACCAAGGTCTGGACAGCCGAGGAATGCGAGCAGGCCTATGTGCTGGCCTCCCGGTACGACCCCGAAGTGCTCTGCGAAGAGTTCATCGAAGGCGACGAGACCACCTGCCCCGTGCTCGGAACCGGCGAGGGCGCCCACGCCCTGCCCGTGATCCGCATCGTCGCGCCCGAAGGCAACTACGACTACCAGAACAAGTACTTCACCGACGACACCCAGTACCACTGCCCCAGCGGCCTGCCTGCCGAGGAAGAGGCCGAGATCCGGCGCATCGTCGTGCGGGCCTTCCGCACGCTGGGCTGCCGCGGCTGGTCGCGCGCCGACATCATGATCCGCGCCAGCGACCGCAAGCCCTTCCTGCTGGAGATCAACACCTCGCCGGGCATGACGGGCCACTCGCTGGTGCCCATGTCGGCCCGCGCCATCGGCGTGAGCTACGAAAACCTGTGCCTGGGCATCCTGGCCAGCGCCGCGCTGGACGCGCAACCGGAGCAGGAGCACGCATGAGCTACTCCCTGCCGGCCCCCTTCGACGTCAAGCTCATGAACGTGACCGCCACGGTCCTGTTCGTGGGCGTGGCTGCGCTGGGGCTGGCAGCGGTGAGCTGGTGGGCGCTGCGCCATCCGGCCTTCAATATCGGCCGCATCGTGGTCGAGGGCGAGCTGGTGCACAACAACGCGGTGACGCTGCGCGCCAATGTGGCGCCGGTGCTCACGGGCAACTTCTTCACCGTGGATCTCAAGGCCGCCAAGGCGGCGTTCGAGCAGGTGCCCTGGGTGCGGGAGGCGCAGGTGCGCCGCGACTATCCCAACAGCCTGCGCGTCATCCTGCACGAGCATGTGGCCGAGGCCTTCTGGGGGCCTGATTCGGGCACCGGCCTGGTCAACAGCTTCGGCGAGGTCTTCGAGGCCAACCTGGGCGAGCTGGACCGCGACGGCCTGCCGCGCCTGCAGGGCCCCGAGGACAGCGCCCCGCAGATGCTGCAGATGTACCGGCTGCTGGTGCCGGCGCTGGGGCCGCTGGATGTGGAGATCGACGGGCTGACGCTCAATGCGCGCGGCAGCTGGCAGCTCAGGCTGGCCAACGACGCACAGATCGAACTGGGTGGCGGCAGCGTGGAGGCCGTGCTGCAGCGCGTGCAGCGCTTCGTGCGCACGCTGCCCCAGATCACGACCCAATACAAGCGCAAGGCCGACGCCATCGAGTCGGCCGACCTGCGCTACGAAGACGGATATGCGCTGAGGCTGCGCGGTGTGACCACCGGCACGGCCAAGGCGCCGGCTGCAGTGCGTCCCCGACGCTGAAGACGAGGGAGGACAGACCTATGTACATGCACACCAAGCAGCGACACAGCGACAGGACAGAACCAACCGGGGGCGGATGCTGATATGGCAAGAGAATACAAAGATGTGATCGTCGGACTGGACATCGGCACGGCCAAGGTCATGGTCGTGGTCGCCGAGGTCCTGTACAACGGCGAACTCAAGCTCGCAGGCCTCGGCGTGGCCCCGAGCAACGGACTCAAGCGGGGCGTGGTGGTCAACATCGACGCCACGGTGCAGAGCATCCAGCAGGCGCTGAAGGAGGCCGAGCTGATGGCCGACTGCAAGATCCAGCGCGTGTGCACCGGCATCACCGGCAGCCACATCCGCGGCCTGAACTCCAGCGGCATGGTGGCCATCAAGGACAAGGAAGTCACGGCCACCGACGTGGCGCGGGTGATGGAGACGGCCAAGGCCATCAACATCTCCTCGGACCAGCGGCTGCTGCTGGTCGAGCCGCAGGAATTCGTGATCGACGGCCAGGAAGTGCGCGAGCCCATCGGCATGAGCGGCATCCGCCTGGAGGCCAAGATCCACATCGTCACGGGCGCGCAGAGCGCGGCCGAGAACATCATCAAGTGCGTGCGCCGCTGCGGCCTGGAGGTCGAGCAGCTGCTGCTCAACCCGCTGGCATCGAGCCAGGCCGTGCTCACCGATGACGAGCGCGAGCTGGGCGTGGCCGTGGTCGATATCGGCGCGGGCGCCACCGACGTGGCCATCTTCACGGGCGGCGCCATCCGGCACACGGCCGTGATTCCCATCGCGGGCGACCTGATCACCAGCGACATCGCCATGGCGCTGCGCACGCCCACCAAGGACGCCGAGGACATCAAGGTCGAAAGCGGCTATGCCAAGCAGCTGCTGGCCGACCCCGACGCCCAGGTCGAAGTGCCGGGCCTGGGCGACCGCAGCCCGCGCATGATCAGCAAGCAGGCGCTGGCCGGCGTGATCGAGCCGCGCGTGGAAGAGATCTTTTCTTTGGTGCAGCAGGTGGTGCGCGATTCAGGCTACGAGGAAGTGCTGTCCTCGGGCATCGTGCTGACCGGCGGCAGCGCCGTCATGCCGGGCATGGTGGAACTGGGCGAGGACATCTTCCTCAAGCCCGTGCGCCGCGGCATCCCCAAGTATTCGAGCGCATTGGCTGACATGGTGGCTCAACCCCGCGCCGCCACCGTGATGGGATTGCTCGAAGAGGCCCGCCTGGCTCGCCTGCGCGGTTTCAAGGTGGCACAAAAGAGTGGGTCGATGAAGACCGCTTTTGGCCGTTTCAAAGACTTCATCGTGGGGAACTTTTGATATGTGCTTTCATCGACTGCGCATTACCGGCCCGCCCACCGGCTTCCGAATACCGGACAGAAGACAGAATTTTCCCCAGACGGTGGTGACCACTTACAGAGAGCTACAGGAGAACCAACATGCCCATCGACATGATTGAAGTTGAAGAATTCAACCAGGGTACGCAGATCAAGGTGATCGGCGTTGGCGGCGGCGGCGGCAATGCCGTCGAGCACATGATTGCGCGCAACGTGCAGGGCGTGGAGTTCGTCTGCGCCAACACCGACGCGCAGGCGCTGCTGCGCAGCAGCGCCCACCGCACCATCCAGCTCGGTGGCAGCGGCCTGGGTGCGGGCAGCAAGCCCGACAAGGGCCGCGAAGCCGCCGAGCTGGCCGAGGACGACATCCGCACTGCCATCGAAGGCGCGCACATGCTGTTCATCACAGCCGGCATGGGCGGCGGCACGGGCACGGGCGCTGCGCCCGTGATCGCGCGCGTGGCCAAGGAAATGGGCATCCTCACCGTGGGCGTGGTCACCAAGCCCTTCGAGTGGGAAGGCGGCCGACGCATGGCCAACGCCGACAGCGGCCTGAGCGAACTCGAAGCCAACGTCGATTCGCTGATCGTCGTGCTCAACGAGAAGCTGCTGGACGTGCTGGGCGACGACATCTCGCAGGACGAGGCCTTTGCCCATGCCAACGACGTTCTCAAGAACGCCGTGGGCGGCATTGCCGAAATCATCAACGAGTACGGCCATGTGAACGTCGACTTCGAAGACGTGCGCACCGTCATGGGCGAACCCGGCAAGGCCATGATGGGCACGGCCAAGGCCGCCGGCCCCGACCGCGCGCGCATCGCTGCCGAGCAGGCCGTGGCCTGCCCGCTGCTGGAGGGCATCGACCTGTCGGGCGCCAAGGGCGTGCTGGTGCTGGTCACGGCCGCCAAGGGCAGCCTTAAGCTGTCCGAGTCGCGCCTGGCCATGAGCACCATCAATGCCTACGCCTCGCCCGATGCGCATGTGATCTACGGCGCTGCCTACGACGACAGCCTGGGTGACGAGATCCGCGTCACCGTGGTGGCCACCGGCCTGTCGCGCCCCAGCGCACGCCGCCAGAACATGCAGGTGGTGCAGGGCGGTCTGCGCACCGGTACCGACAACATGAGCTACCAGCTGCCCTCGGCCTCCATGGGTGCCGCAACGGCAGCCGGCGGCCTGGTCGGCGGTGCCGCTGGCGGCGCCGACTATGCCAACAACATGTCGGTGCCCAGCGTCTGGCGCACCAACCGCACGCAGGCCGCTGCCCGCGTCGATGCCCTGGCCTCCGGCGGCATGGACGATCTGGAAATCCCGGCCTTCCTGCGCAAGCAGGCTGACTGAGCAGCGGCCGATACGGTCGCTGCATGGTTGTGATAGCGAATGCCGTGCCAGGGCCATGCCCTGCGCACGGCTGCCGCACTTTAAAATAGCCGGATGCTCCAACAACGCACCATCAAGACGATCACCCGTGCCGTGGGCGTGGGTCTGCACAGCGGCCAGCGCGTCGAATTGACGCTGCGTCCCGCGCAGCCCGACACCGGCATCGTGTTCCGTCGCGTGGACCTGCCGGAGCCCGTGGACATCCCGATCTCGGCCGAAGCCGTCACCGACACGCGCATGGCCTCGACCATCGGCACGGGCGGCGCCAAGGTGCATACCGTGGAGCACCTGATGTCGGCCATCGCCGGCCTCGGGCTCGACAACATCTACATAGACATCACCGCCGAGGAAGTGCCCATCCTCGACGGCTCCTCCGCCTCCTTCGTATTCCTGCTGCAAAGCGCGGGCATCGAGCTGCAGAAGGCGCCCAAGCGCTTCATCCGCGTCATCCGCCCCGTCGAGGTGCGCGAGGGCGAGGGCCAGAACCTCAAGTGGGCACGCTTCGACCCGTACCACGGCTTCAAGCTGCGCTTCGAGATCGACTTCGCCCATCCTGCCGTGGACTCCACCGGCCAGTGCGTGGAGTTCGACATGGGCGAGGACAACTACACGCGCGACATCGCACGCGCGCGCACCTTCGGCTTCACCAAGGACGTGGAAATGCTGCGCAGCCACGGCCTGGCGCTGGGCGGCGGCATGGACAACGCCATCGTCATGGACGACTACAAGGTGCTCAACAGCGACGGCCTGCGCTACGACGACGAGTTCGCCAAGCACAAGATCCTGGACGCCATCGGCGACCTGTACCTGATCGGCAGGCCCCTGCTGGCCGCCTACAGCGCCTTCCGCTCGGGCCACGGCATGAACAACCAGCTGCTGCGTGCCCTGCTGGCCCAGCCCGACGCCTGGGAAATGGTCAGCTTCGACAGCGAGCGCCAGGCGCCCAAGGGCTTCGCCCAGCCCGCGCGGGCCTGGTGAGGCGGGCGCCGCCATGCTGATCTTCCGCTGGCTGGCCACCGTGCTGCTGCTGGCATCAGCCGTGTCCTTTGCGTTCTACCTGGGCACGGGCCAGCCCCGCTACAAGCGCTGGGGCTTCATCATCCTCAAGTGGACCGTGATTGCCGGCGTGACCTTCTTCGCCGTGCTGTTCTTTGGACGCATCGTCTGAGGTCCTGAATGGGCTGCGCTGCCGCCATTGCGGAGACTGCCGGGCCGCCATGAAGGAAATTCGGATCCGGGCCGGCGACGGCCACACCCTTGTGCTGGTGCGCAGCGGCTGCGTCCAGGGGCCTGTCGTGGCCATCACGCACGGCACCTTCTCCGGCACCGCATCCTGCGACCGGCTCGGCGCGTATCTGGCGGCGCAGGGATTCGGCACTTGGCTCTTCGACTGGCGCGGCCATGGACGGAACCCGGCCTGCGGGCATGGCCATGATCTGGAAGCCGTGGCCAGGCATGACATCGCCAGTGCCATCGAGGCCATCCGCAGCGAGGAGCAGAGCCGGCCTTTGACCCTGATAGGCCACAGCGGGGGCGGCATTGCGGCAGCCATCTGGGCCGCTCGCAATCCCGATGTGGCCCGGGACCATCTGGCCGGTGTCGTGCTGCTGGCCGCCCAGGCCACCCATGCTGCCTCCACACCGCTGGCCTGGGCCAGGATCCGGGGTTACCTGGCGTGGATAGGCCGCCGGAACTGGCTGGCAGCCAACCGCATGGTGGGGCCCGAGGCGGAAAGCGGCCAACTGATGCGCCAGTGGTGTCAGTGGAATCTCCAGCGCCGATTTGTGGGACATGACGGCATGAACTACCTGCAGGCACTCTCCCAGGTGCGTATTCCCGTTCTGGCGCTGGCGGGTGCTGGAGACCGCCTGATTGCACCCTGGCAGGGGTGCGAAGCGCTGGCAAGCGCTTTCGGCGGGACGGATGTGGAGTTCGTGCTGTGTGGCAAGGCCACCGGTTTTGTCGAAGACTACAGCCACAGCAGGTTGCTGATGGCCGGCAACGCGCAATCCGATGTGTTCCCCCGGATCGCGCAATGGATCAGGCTCAGGGCCGAGCAGGGTGGCCAAGCACTGGTGTCCTAGTAGACGCGCCCACCTTTGTAGACCGCATGCTGGCGGCGCTGCAGCTGCGTGACCTCGGCCATCTTCGTCATGGCGGCGCCTGCATGGGCGTGGGTAATGGCCAGGCCCAGGGCGTCGGCGGCATCGGTGCCGGGCAGGCCGGGCAGTTGCAGCAGGCGGCGCACCATTTCCTGGATCTGGCTCTTGGCCGCGCGGCCGTGGCCGGTCATGGCCTTCTTCATCTGCAGTGCCGTGTACTCGGCCACCGGCAGGCCGGCATTGACCAGGGCCGTGAGCGCGGCGCCGCGTGCCTGGCCCAGCAGCAGGGTGGACTGGGGATTGACGTTGACGAAGACGATTTCCACGGCCGAGGTGTCGGGCTGGTAGCGGCTGGCGACTTCCGAGATGCCGTCGAACAGCAGCTTGAGCCGGCCCGGCAGGTCGCCGAGCGCGATGCCCGTGGTGCGGATGGTGCCGCTGGCCACATAGGCCAGGCGGTGGCCGTCGACGTCGATCACGCCGAATCCCGTGGTCTGCAGACCGGGGTCGATTCCAAGGATGCGCATGGGGTGAATGTAGCTGTTCAGGGGACGACGGCGCTGGGCATTCTCTGCATGACCGTGCGCGTGCGCTGCAGCAGATAGCCGGAGTTGGGCAGCTTCTCGAAGCGCTTGGGCTGGGGCAGCATCACGGCCAGGCGCGCGGCCTCGGCGGCGCTGAGCTGGGAGGCGCTCTTGCGAAAGTAGTGGCGAGCGGCCGCCTCGGCGCCGAACACGCCCTGGCCCCATTCCACGCTGTTGAGGTAGATCTCCAGGATGCGCTGCTTGCTCAGCATCAGTTCCAGCAGCTGGGTCAGCACCAGTTCCTGCCCCTTGCGCAGCAGGCTGCGTTCGCCCGACAGCAGCAGGTTCTTGGCCAGCTGCTGCGTGATGGTGGAGCCGCCATAGATCTTGGGCGCCTTGCCGTTGTCGGCCTTCATGGCCCGGGCTTCGGCGCGCTGGTTGCGCTGCCAGGCTTTCTCGATGGCTTCCCATTGCACCCCGTGGTGTTCGGTGAAGCTGTCGTCTTCGGAGGCAATGACGGCGCGCTTGAGCGTGGGCGCGATGCGGTCATAGGGCAGCCATTGCTGGCTCCAGTGCAGGCCTTCGGAGCTGCGCAGCATCTGCCAGGCTTCGGAGCGCTGGAAGGCCGTGGACTCGGGATCGACCACCACCATCAGCGCAATGCGCAGCACGAAGAACAGCTGCAGCAGCAGGCCGGCGCACAGCACCAGCAGCAGGGCGCGTGCCAGGGATTTCATGAAGCGCTCAGCCGCCTTGAGCAATATGGGCGCGCAGCTCGTTCAGCACCTGGGCCGAGGGCGGGCGCACGCCGCGCCACAGCGCAAACGATTCGGCCGCCTGCTCCACCAGCATGCCCAGCCCGTCGCGGGCCGTGGCGCCGTGCTGTTCGGCCCACTGCATGAAGCCCTGGGCCGCGGGGCCGTACATCATGTCGTAGGCCAGGCTGCCAGTGCGCAGCACGCGGGCCGGCACGGGCACCTCGGCACCGGCCAGGCTGCTGGCGGTGGCGTTGATGACCACGTCGAAATCCTCATCCACGGCCTGCTGCTCCAGCGCCACCAGTTCCACGCCATGTTGCGCGGCAATGGCGGCATGGCGCTGCACCAGGGCCTGGGCGCGCTCGAAGGTGCGGTTGACCACGGCGATGCGGCGCGGGCGCTCGGCAAGCAGCGAGCCCAGTGCGCCGGCTGCGGCGCCACCCGCGCCCAGCAGCAGCAGGTCGCGCCCGGCCAGCGGCACGCCCGCATTGCGCACGATGTCGGCCACCAGGCCCAGGCCGTCGGTGTTGTCGGCATGGATGCCGTCCGCCGCCAGCACCAGGGTGTTGGCGGCGCCGGCCAGTTGCACGCGCTCGCTGGAGGTGGTGGCCAGCTGTGCGGCTTCCAGCTTGAAGGGTACGGTGACATTGCAGCCGCGTCCGCCTGCCGTGACGAAGGCGCGCACGGCCTCGGCAAAGCCATCCAGCTCCACATGCTGGCGCTCGTAGCGCAGGTCCTGCCCGCACAGTTCGGCAAAGCGGGCATGGATCCAGGGCGAACGGCTGTGCGCGACGGGGTTGCCCATGACGCAGTAGCGGTCGGAGGAGGTGGCGGCAACGGAAGTCATTTCGAAAAAATGGAGTGCGAAGAGGGCGGGGCGCTACTGGGCTACTGGACCGTGGTCTGCAGCGTCTGCTCACGCGTGAACTTGAAGCGCGAGACCACGGCGATCTGGTCGGCCTTGGCGCGCATGGCGGGGCCGAAGTGGCCGAAGGGGCCGGCCGCACGCGCGATGGCTTCGGCGCGGGTGTCCAGCAGGCGGTTGCCCGAGCCCTGCACGATCTCGGTGGACAGCACGCGGCCGTCGTGGTTGACGGTGAGGATCATGACCAGCTCGCCATAGAGCTTCTTGCCGGCCTGCTCGGGAAAGTTCTCCGTGCCCTTGTCCTCGACCTTGCGGCGCAGGCCGTCGTAGTAGATGGCGTAGACGGCCTCGCGCGTGGACGGGCTGATGTAGCGCTTCTTGGGGCGGGCGTTTTCTTCGTTGATGCGTTTTTCGATCTCGGCCAGCAGCTTGACCAGTTGCTGGCGCTTTTCCTGCTGGGCCTGCTGCTCCTTGGTCTGCTTTGCCGCCTCGCGCGGGTCCAGCGGCGGCAGGGCCGCGACCTGCTTGCGCAACTGCGTCAGCAAGACGGTCTGCTGCTCCTGCATGGAGTCAATCTGGCGCTGGCGTTCCTCGAAGTCGTCGCCCACGGCGGTGAGCGCCGAGTAGGGCATGGGGCTGGAGGCCCGGCCCTTGTCGGCTTCGCCGCCGCCGGCCAGCGAGGTCTGGGCGATGGCCTGCGCCTTGTCGGGCTGCTCGTTGGCGCGGGCATTGACCAGGATGACTTCCAGCGGCGTGTCCTGGAACACGCGGTCGAAGCGTTCCGGATCGATGAACCGGAACGAGAGCAACCCGGCATGCAGGGCAATGGAGACACCCAGTGCCAACTGCAGCGTACTCAGGGAACGGAAGGCGGTAGGCAGTTTCACGTCAGATCTAAGGCAGTGGCTTGGATGCGAGGCAGGGGCGCGGGCAGATCAGGGCTGGGCAGGATCGGCCACGGGCGTGCCGTCGGTCTCGTTCATGTCCACGGCGATGGCGATGGGGCCGGCCACGGCCTCCTCGTCGTCCTCCGCTCCATCGTCGGCAGCGGCGGCGTCGCTGTCCAGGCGCTCGATCAGCGTGCCCGAGACATCGAGCGCGATCTCGTCGATCTCGCCCAGGCGCACGCGCACATGGGCACCGCGCGGCAGGCCGGTGACGCCCAGCACGGGGAAGACCAGCGGCAGGTCGTCGGCGCGCACCAGCAGGCCGCCGCCCATGCCTTCCTTGATGACGGTGGCCGTCAGCTCGGTGATGGCGTTCTGCTGCAGGTACTTGAGCGTCCAGAAGCGCTCCATGCCTGCCTGGTAACCGTTGTAGGCGCTGTAGGCGCCGTCAAAGCTGCTGATGATGCCGAACAGCTCGGCATCCTTGGGCTTGAACGGCGCGGCCAGTGCGGCGGTCTTGCCGTGGCGCGCGCAGGCAATGATCTGCCACTGGTTGACCAGGTCCACATAGCGGCGCAGCGGCGAGGTGGCCCAGGCATAGCTCTTGACGCCGATGCCCGCATGGGGGAGCGCTTTGGTGGACATGCGCACCTTGATGCCGGGGGCCAGGCTGGCCTGGCTGCGGTAGATGCCGGGCACGCCCAGATCGGCCATCCAGCCGCCCCAGGTGCTGTTGGCCACGATGGCGGCCTCTGCCACGATCAGGTCCAGCGGTGCGCCGCGCTTGCGCACGGTGATCTCGACCTGCTCGTTGCCGCGGGGCTCGGCGCTGCCGTTGCCCACCAGGCGGAAGTTGTAGTCGGGACGGTTGAAGTTCTCGGGCTTGCCCCGCACCAGTTCGCGCCCAGCCTTCAGGTGCCTGGCCCAGCGCTGCAGGAACGTCAGTTCGGCGCGCTTGCCCTGCAGCACTTCGGGCGTGCCCTCGACCTCGATGGACGGGTCGGCCAGCCACTGCTCGGTGACGATGTGGTCCAGCTTGTCATGGCGGAAGTTGACCTGCACGGGCACGCGTTCCAGGCGCGTCTCGCTGGCCGTGGTTTCCAGCGTGGTCTCGTCCACGGTGACGTACAGCGACACGGCGGGGTTGGCGCGGCCTTCGTCCAGCGTGTAGATCTGCACCACCTCGTTGGGCAGCATGGTGATCTTGTAGCCGGGCATGTAGACAGTGGACAGGCGCGAGCGGCCGAGCTGGTCCAGCGGCGTGCCCGGCACGATGGCCAGGCCGGGGGCCGCGATGTGGATGCCCACGGTGACCGTGCCCGTGCCCAGGCCGCGCACCGACAGCGCGTCGTCGATCTCGGTGGTGGCCGAGTCGTCGATGGAAAACGCCTGGACATCGGCCAGCGGCAGCTCTGCCGGCGGCTGGGGCGCCTCCAGTGGCGGAAATTGCGTGCCCTTGGGGAAGTGGTCGAAGAGGAAGCGCTTCCAGTGGAATTCGTAGGCCGATTCAATGGCGCCGGCCCTGTGCAGCAGATCCAGCGGTGCCAGGCGCGTGGCGCGGCTGGCCTCGACCACGGCCTTGTATTCGGCGGCGTTCTTGTCGGGGCGGAACAGGATCTTGTAGAGCTGTTCGCGGATGGGGCCGGGGCATTCGCCAGCGCCCAACTGCTCGGCCCAGGCCGTGATCTGGGCCTGGATCTGCTTTTTCTTCTCTATGCCGGCCAGCGCCTGCTGCAGGATTTCGGCCGGCGCCTTCTTGAAGCGGCCCTTGCCGGCGCGGCGAAAGTAGTACGGCGCCTCGTAGATGCGAAACAGCGCGCCGGCCTGCTGGGCCAGCGTGGCATTGTCCGAGAAATAGTCGCGTGCCAGGTCGGCGAAGCCGAATTCCTCCTCGGGGGCGAATTCCCAGGCCAGGTCCAGATCGATCTCGGCGGCCATTGCCTGGCCCTGGGCGATCAGCTCGGCAGGCGCCGGCTTGTCGAACTTGAGCAGGATGTTGGCGGACTTGACCTTGACCCGTTTGCCCGAGTCCAGTTCCACCTGGGCGGAGGTGTCGGCTTCGGAGAGGATGCGGCCGGCCAGGAACTTGCCGGCTTCTTCAAACAATGCGTGCATAGCCCGATATTCTCCCACGCTGCGGCTGGCAGCTGCCGCGCAGGCGTGTGCGGCATCAGGCCAGATTCAGGAACTCGTCGAGCTGGGGCAGGTACTCCTCGAAGTTGCTCAGCGCGTGATCGCCGCCTTCCTGGATGATCTGCAGCGCATGCGGGTAGCGCGCGCTCATCTCGCGCCAGTCCAGAACTTCGTCGCCCTCGGCCGCCAGCAGCATCTCGGGCGCGGCCGGTGTCATGGAGCGCGTGTCCAGCGCGCGCAGCTCTTCCATGTACTCGCGGCGAAAGAAAAAGCGTTCCTCGGGGTTGTGCCAGGACGTCTGCTCGCCAATGTACCTTTCAAGATCGCGCGCCGGGTTCACGGCCGGGTTGATCATCACGCTGCGGCAGCGCGCCAGCTGGGCCACCCAGCTGGCGTAGTAGCCGCCCAGCGAGGAGCCGATCACGGCCATGGTCTCTCGCGGCCAGCTGCCTATGCCGTCGGCAATCAGGGCGGCCGCCTCGCGCGGGGATGGCGGCAATTGCGGGCTCCACCAGCGCACATGGGGATGGCGCGTGGCCACATGTTCGGCCATGCGCCGGGCCTTGGTGGATTGGGGTGAGGAGCGAAAGCCGTGCAGATACAGCAAATGGGTGGTGGTCATGGCGGGCGCTCTCCTTTGCGTTGCTGGGGCCGGGCGCCGGATGCGGCCCGGACGGCTCATGGCCCATTGTGGCCGCTGTGGCGGGCGGCGCCCAGCAGGGAAGGCCCGGGCCGACAGCAGGATGACAACCGCCTCCGTGGGCAACCCTGCGCCGGGCTGGGCCGCATGCGCCACGGGATAATGGCGGCCCGTGCCCGCGACCGACCATCCCCGTGACCGAATTCGACAAGCCCTCCCTCTGGCAACGTGTTGCCCCGCTGCTGCGGGGCTTTGACTTCTGGTTGCTGCTGTTCGTGGGCATGCTGGCGTCGGCGGGGCTGATCGCCATGTACTCCTCGGGCTTCGACCACGGCACGCGCTTCACCGACCACGGGCGCAACATGCTGATTGCGGCGGCCATCCTCTTTGTCGTGGCCCAGATTCCCCCGCAGCAGCTCATGAAGGTGGCCGTGCCGCTGTACATGCTGGGCGTGGCGCTGCTGGTGGCGGTGGCGCTGTTCGGCATCACCAAGAAGGGGGCTCAGCGCTGGGTCAACGTGGGTGTGGTGATCCAGCCCAGCGAGCTGCTGAAGATCGCCACGCCGCTGATGCTGGCCTGGTGGTTCCAGCGCCGCGAGGGCCAGCTGCGCGGCACGGACTTCGTGATCGCCATGGTGCTGCTCATGGTGCCTGTCGGGCTGATCATGAAGCAGCCCGACCTGGGGACCTCGCTGCTGGTGATGGCGGCCGGCCTGTCGGTGATCTTCTTCGCGGGCCTGCCCTGGAAGCTCATCGTTCCGCCCGTGCTGGCCGGTGTGATCGGCATCACCCTCATCGTCTGGTACGAACCCCAGCTGTGCGCCGACGGCGTGCGCTGGCCCGTGCTGCATGAATACCAGCAGACCCGTGTCTGCACCCTGCTGGACCCCACGCGCGACCCCCTGGGCAAGGGGTTCCACATCATCCAGGGCATGATCGCCATCGGCTCCGGTGGCGTCTGGGGCAAGGGATTCATGGCAGGCACGCAAACCCACCTGGAGTTCATCCCCGAGCGCACGACCGACTTCATCTTCGCCGCCTATTCCGAGGAGTTCGGCCTGGTCGGCAACCTGTTCATCATCGTCTCCTTCCTGCTGCTGGTCTGGCGCGGGCTGGCCATCGCCATCCAGGCCAACACGCTGTTCGCGCGGCTCATGGCGGCGGCCGTGGCCATGATCTTCTTCACCTATGCCTTCGTGAACATGGGCATGGTCAGCGGCATCCTGCCCGTGGTCGGCGTGCCGCTTCCCTTCATCAGCTACGGCGGCACGGCCATGGTCACGCTGGGGCTGGCGCTGGGGGTGCTGATGTCGGTGGCGCGTTCGCAGCGGCAACTGCCGGGCGAGGGCGGCGGCCCGCTCTGAACACCAGTTTGCGGCGCCCAAGGCGCCTGCAAATGTCAAATAGTCTGGATGCCTGCTGCCGGAAAGCTCCGTTTCTTTCCATGATTTGGCGAGCAAGCCAAGCCTGCATGAGACTGGCATGCTCCTGTTTCCATAACGTCTGCGGGATGACCGTGCACTTGCCACGGACGCCGAGGCGCGCTACAAAGCAAGCGCGGACATGGGCCAGCATGTTCGCCATCCACGCGGATGCATGCCTACGGAATGCCGCTCAGCCTGGTGGGGCGGCATTCCGTTCTTTTTTGCAGGCCCATGAACCGTTGGCTGCCCCCGTTGCACGGCGAGGGCATGGCCGGCTCTCTACAATGGGCGAATGATCTCCCGCGAACCCACCATTGAACGCCTGGCCACAGCGCGCCAGTTGCTGCTTGAGCCCTTCGGGCTCGATGAAACCCATCTCGCGCGCGCACTGGCCGAGATCCGCAGCCACCAGGTCGACGACGCCGACCTCTACTTCCAGTACACCCGCGCCGAAGGCTGGAGCCTGGAAGAGGGCATCGTCAAAACCGGCAGCTTCAGCATCGACCAGGGTGTGGGCGTGCGGGCGGTCAGCGGCGAGAAGACGGCCTTTGCCTATTCCGACGATATTTCCGAAGCCTCCCTGCTGGATGCGGCACGCACCGTGCGCTCCATCTCGGGCGCGGCCCAGAGCAAGCGCGTGCGCGCCAACGCGTCCAAGATCGCGCAAAGCCGCTCGCTGTATCCGGGGCTGGATCCCATTGCCACGCTGGACAGCACGGCCAAGGTCGAGCTGCTGGGCAAGGTCGAAACCCTGGCCCGCGCCAAGGACCCGCGTGTCGTCCAGGTCATGGCCGGCCTGGCCAGCGAGTACGACGTGGTGCTGGTCGCCCGCGCCGATGGCACGTTGGCTGCCGATGTGCGGCCGCTGGTGCGTCTTTCCGTCACCGTGATCGCCGAGCAAAAGGGCCGGCGTGAGGTGGGCTCTGCCGGCGGCGGTGGCCGTTTTGGCCTGGCCTATTTCAGCGATGAGCAGATCACGCAATATGTGGACGAAGCCGTGAGCGCGGCCCTCACCAACCTGCAGTCGCGCCCCGCGCCGGCAGGCGAAATGACCGTGGTGCTTGGCCCCGGCTGGCCCGGCGTGCTGCTGCACGAAGCCGTGGGCCATGGCCTGGAAGGCGACTTCAACCGCAAGGGCGCCAGCGCCTTCAGCGGCCGCATCGGCCAGCGCGTGGCGGCCAAGGGCGTCACCGTGCTGGACGACGGCACGCTGGCCGATCGCCGCGGTTCGCTCAACGTCGATGACGAGGGCTGCACCAGCCAGAGCAATGTGCTGATCGAGGACGGCATCCTCAAGGGCTACATCCAGGACGCAATGAACGCCCGCCTGATGGGCGTCAAGCCCACGGGCAACGGCCGCCGCGAAAGCTATGCCCACATCCCCATGCCGCGCATGACCAACACCTACATGCTCGGTGGCGACAAGGATCCGCAGGAAATCGTGGCCTCGATCAAGAAGGGCCTGTACGCCACCAACTTCGGCGGCGGTCAGGTCGACATCACCAGCGGCAAGTTCGTGTTCTCCGCCAGCGAGGCCTATTGGGTCGAGAACGGCAAGATCCAGTACCCCGTCAAGGGCGCGACCATCGTGGGCAGCGGCCCGGAATCGCTCAAGCACATCACCATGATCGGCAACGACATGCGCCTGGACAGCGGTGTGGGCACCTGCGGCAAGGAAGGCCAGAGCGTGCCCGTGGGCGTGGGTCAGCCTACGCTGCGCATCGACGGCCTGACGGTGGGCGGCACGGCCTGACCGTCGCATGCCCGCGCCCTGCATGGCAGGGGGCGGGTCCTCTGTCCTGCCTGACGCGGCCCGCCGCGCTCCGTGGGCGCCGCCCGGCGCCGATTCCATGACCCAGCTTTCCTTTCCTTCCCGGCCAGGCCTGCAGACTTCTGCCCATCCCCTGCGCAGCCTGCCGGAACACTGGCGCACCTGGGCCGGCGAGTCGCGGCTGAACCGCGTCTGGCTGAACGAGTTGATCGTGGGCGATCTGCAGCCCATGCACCAGCAACTGGCCTTGCTGGCCGTTGCGCTGGACGAGGCCGTGCGCGTGCGCTATGCGGGCAGTGCACGCCCTGCCGTGGAAGATGCCATACAGCAACTCGACCTGGCCGTGCTGGACCACCAGCACTTCCTCACCACGCTGGGGGCGGTATGGCACGCCCTCTACGAATTTCCCGCCTACCAGCGCCTGCTCAAGGGGTTCAGGGAGGTCGTGCACGCCTGGCAGCAGTCCGTGCTGGTGGGCGATGCCCAGGAGCCCGAGCATTTCCGCCGCTGCGAGCGTCTGGGCTGGCGCCTGCTGGGAGATGCATGCCTGTTGATAGACATGTTTGCGGAATCCGCCGCTGTGGCCGGCGGGTTCGATGCCGCCGCAATGCAGCCTTGGTACCGGACGCGTCGCTGGCGTCCCTGGGGCGCCCTGCGCCGAGCACTGCGCAGGCTGCGCGACTCCTTGCTGCGGCGTTGAGGCGGGCCTGCCGCGATGCGCGGAAGCGTCATTTTCTGGGGTTTGCACGTTTTCAAAGGTGAATGCAAGAAAACTGCATGCCATCGTGTTTTTATCCGTGATGACGAAATATTTTTGCGTTGAACGGTTAAAAAAGCAGTTTAAGTGCGTGGAGGATTTTGAGGTTTCTCTCTGTGGCACTGTGAAGTGCGCCCCCCGTGCTGCCATGGCCATGTTGCACTGCGAAAAATGACTGTGCTACATTCAGTTCCCATGCAAGCCCGTACCTCCTTCTACTTTTACTTTTGGTTCTCCTCCCCGGCGGAAGAGAGGTAAGCGCGCGCACCCGAACAAACCTCCCTCAGAACCGCCGAAGCTGCAGAGCCCGGCGGTTTTTTGTTTTTCCCCTCCCGATTCTTCGCTCCGTTTTCCACGATCCATCTTTCCTCACGAAAGCAAGCAATGACTGCTCATCAAGCTTCCCTCGCCGATTCCTGGTATCGCGGCGGTTCCCAAAAGACTGGCCAAACCGACGACGCACGTATCAAGGACATCACCGTGTTGCCCCCTCCCGAGCACCTCATTCGCTTCTTCCCCATCCGCGGTACGGCCGTCGAAACCCTGATCGGCGATACCCGCCGCACCATCCACAACATCATGGCTGGCGAGGATGACCGCCTGCTGGTCATCGTCGGCCCCTGCTCCATCCACGATCCGGCGGCCGCCATCGAGTACGCGCGCCGCCTGGCGCCCATACGCGAGCAGTACAAGGACACGCTGGAGATCGTGATGCGCGTGTACTTCGAAAAGCCGCGCACCACCGTGGGCTGGAAGGGGCTGATCAACGATCCCTACCTGGACCAGAGCTACCGCATCGACGAGGGCCTGCGCATTGCGCGGCAACTGCTGATCGACATCAACCGCCTGGGCGTGCCGGCCGCCAGCGAGTTCCTGGATGTGATCTCTCCCCAGTACATCGCCGATCTGATCAGCTGGGGCGCCATCGGTGCGCGCACCACGGAAAGCCAGGTCCACCGTGAACTGGCCTCGGGCATCTCGGCGCCCATCGGCTTCAAGAACGGCACGGACGGCAACATCCGCATCGCCACCGACGCCATCCAGTCGGCCAGCCGTGGCCACCACTTCCTGTCGGTGCACAAGAATGGCCAGGTTGCCATCGTGAACACGGCGGGCAACCAGGATTGCCACGTCATCCTGCGCGGCGGCAAGACTCCCAACTACGACGCCGCCAACGTGGCCGCTGCCTGCGAGGACCTCGAAAAGGCGGGCCTGACGCCCACGCTGATGGTCGACTGCAGTCACGCCAACAGCTCCAAGCAGCATGAGCGCCAGAAGGACGTGGCCCGCGACATCGCCGGACAGATCAGCGGCGGCTCGCGCAGCGTGTTCGGCGTGATGATCGAAGGCCATCTCGTGGGCGGCGCCCAGAAGTTCACGCCCGGCAAGGACGAAGTGGCTGCCCTGACCTACGGCCAGAGCATTACCGACGCCTGCCTGGGCTGGGATGATTCCCTGGCCACGCTGGCCGAGCTGTCCGACGCCGTGCTGCAGCGCCGCGTCAAGCAGACCGAGGCGGCAGCAGCCTTGGTGGCTGCCTGAGGCGCAAAAGAAAACGGGGCGTCTGCGCCCCGTTTTTCGTGCCTGGCCGCTCCGTGGTCAGTGGGACGATGTGGCGTCCGGCGGAGTCAGACCGCACTGGTTCAGCGTGTCGTCTATGCCCTGCAGCAGGGCCAGCAACTGGCGCTTGTCGAATTCCACGGGCTGGCTCCACTCATGCTCGGCCAGCGGATGCACGTGGCTTTGGCAGGGCAGCTGGCCGCCGGCCTCGATCACGGCACGCAGCCGGGGCAGGAAAACCCACTGCAGCCATTGCTGCAGCTTGAGCGTGTCATACATGAAGGGCATGGTCGACGCCATGGCCTCGGGGCTTGGCGCCATGGCCGACCAGAGGCTCTGGCCGCGCAGCTCATCTTCGAGCTGCTGCAGCTGGTCAAGCAGTTTCTGGTGTGTGGTGTCGGTCGTCATGCGATGCGGTTGATGAAGAATCGGGGTCCAATCTGCAGGCGATTGTACGTTTGCACCTTGAAGCGGGCGCCGTGCCGCCATGAAACACCTGCTGCTGGCAGTGCCAGCCCCAGGCTGCGGCGCTTGCGCCATGTCAGCTTGCCCGGGGTGTGGAAAAGGCGCTTGCGGTTAAGCTCGCGGTATGAGTAACGGCCCTGTCCGCGCGAGCAGGCACGGGGTTGTATCCAGTAATGACGAGAGGAGTTCCATGCGCAGCGAAGTGATTGTGGTGTTGGATGCCGGAAAAGAGTACCGCACGGACACCAACGGGCTCACCCCCATGAGTTCCGATGAAGGACGGCATTGGCTGGACCAGCAGTTCATCTCCATGGACTGCGAACCCCTGCGTGCCAGCGGCAAGGTACTGCTGGCCGACAAGCTGGTGGTGGTGGCGCGCGCGGCGCGTTCGCGTGCCGGGCTGTTCGACGACGAGCAGTGGCGCAACAGCTATGCCGTTGCAGCCCAGGCCGTGCTGTCCAAGCCGCTGATCCGTGTCGACGTGCCCGCCATGTCCATCAGCTACTGACGGCTGACAGGCGAAGGCACATGAAAGAAGCCCGGGCATGTCCCGGGCTTCTTTCATTGGGGCGGGGCTTGCTTGCGCTTTGTTCAGCCTGCGGCCTGCAGGGCGGCCAGCAGCTTGGGGTGTATGCCGCCGAAGCCGCCGTTGCTCATACACACCACATGGTCGCCCGGCCGGGCGGCTGCGAGGATCTGTCCGATCAGCGTGTCCATGTCGCCTGCCACCTGCGCCTTGCGGCCAGGGCCCACGCCCAGGGGATGCAGCGCCTCGGCGGCGTCCCAGTCCAGGCCGGCCGTGTGGCAGAACACCAGATCGGCGCTTTCCAGGGACCAGGGCAGTTGCGACTTCATGGTGCCCAGCTTCATGGTGTTGCTGCGCGGCTCGAACACCGCAAGGATGCGTGCCTGGCTGCCGAGTTTGCGGCGCAGGCCGTCCAGCGTGGTGCGTATGGCCGTGGGGTGGTGGGCGAAGTCGTCGTAGACGGACATGCCGCCCGCCATGCCGCGCAGCTCCATGCGTCGCTTGACGTTCTGAAAGCGCGCCAGCGCCTCGCAGGCCTGTGCCGGCGTCACGCCCACGTGCTCGGCTGCCGCAATGGCGGCCAGCGCGTTGAGCTGGTTGTGTTCCCCGGTCAGCGCCCATTCCAGGCGGGCCACCTTGCGGCCACGGTGCAGCACGTCGAAGGCGCTCGGATCGCCCTCTGCGCTGAAGTCGCTGACCACCGCCCCGAAGCTGGAAACCTCGCTCCAGCAGCCCTGGTGCAGCACGCGGGTGATGCTTTCCTCGATGCCGTTGACAACAAGCCGGCCCGAAGCGGGGACGGTGCGCACCAGATGGTGGAACTGGCGTTCGATGGCACCGAGATCCTCGAAGATGTCGGCGTGATCGAACTCCAGGTTGTTGAGCACGGCCGTGCGCGGGCGGTAGTGCACGAACTTGCTGCGCTTGTCGAAGAAGGCCGTGTCGTATTCATCGGCCTCGATGACGAAGACGGGCTCCGCGCCGGTCGGGCCCTCGCCTGGCGTCGGGCGCCTGGATGCACCCAGGCGGGCCGAGACGCCGAAGTCCAGCGGCACGCCGCCGACCAGAAAGCCCGGGGCCAGGCCTGCGCATTCGAGAATCCAGGCCAGCATCGACGTCGTGGTCGTCTTGCCATGCGTGCCGGCCACGGCCAGCACATGGCGCGGGCAGGACGGATGGTGCAGCACATGTTCGCAAAGCCATTGCGGCCCGCTGGTGTAGGGAGCGCCGCTTTCGAGGATTGCCTCCATCAGCGGGAACTTGGGGCTGCCGTCGGGCAGGCGCGCGCGGCTGACCACGTTGCCTACGACATACATGTCGGGTTGCAGGGTCATCTGGTCGGCGCCGTAGCCCTCGATCAGTTCGATGCCCAGTGCACGCAGCTGATCGCTCATCGGCGGGTAGACGCCGGCGTCGCAGCCTGTGACGCGGTGCCCAGCCTCGCGCGCCAGCGCGGCCAGTCCGCCCATGAAGGTGCCGCAGATGCCCAGAATATGTATGTGCATGGCCGGGCATTCTACGGTTGCCGCCATGTCCGGGATGGCTGGCCTGCAAAAACAGGAGCTTGCGGCCCAGCAGGCACCGGGTCCCGGAAACACAAGGTTGCGAAATCGCCGGTGCAAGGCGCTGGCGGGAACATGCAAAGCCCGTCAGCGGCCGGCGTTGCCGCGGCTTGGGTCACAATGGCCCGGGGCCATCCGCAGGGAAGGCCTCTTATATATATGTAGGGATACAGCGGATCGTAAAGCCATGGACCAAGCCACTGCCGAAATTGCCCAGACTGCGGCCCGCCTCGTGGTCGAGGAAGGTCTGGAATGGGGGCCTGCCAAGCACCGCGCTGTGCGCCAGCTGGGACTGCCCTCGCGCACTGCGCTGCCGGGCAATGACCTGGTGGAAGAGGCTGTGCGCGAATACATCGCCCTGTTCTGCGCCGACACCCAGCCCCAGGAACTGCAGGCCCTGCGCGAGCTGGCTCTGCAATGGATGGATCGCCTGGCCGAGTTCCGTCCCCACCTGGCCGGCGCCGTCTGGCGCGGCACGGCCACGCGCCTGTCCGATATTTATCTGCAACTGTTCTGCGACGACCCCAAATCGGCAGAGATCGCACTGATCAACCAGCATGTGAACTACGAACCCAGCACCGTGACGGGATTCACCGGCCAGAGCGTGGAGGCGCTGAGCATCCATGCCTTCTGCCGCCCGCTGAACGAGGATGTGGGTGTGCACCTGCTGGTCCATGATCTTGACGATCTGCGCGGCGCGCTCAAGCCCGATGGACAGGGGCGCAGCCCGCGTGGCAGCGCAGAGGCATTGCGCAAGCTGTTGAACCAGGACGAAGGGGAGGCCGACCGTGGCTGATTCCGTGGATGCAGGTCAAAACACATCTTCCCGCCGCCGCTGGCTGATGGGCGGCGTTGCCGCCGCTGCGGGACTGGGTGGCGCCGGATTGGCCTGGTGGCGATTTCAGCCCCATGCCATGGAGTCCAGCGCCGAAGAGCAGCTGTGGCAGCAGCGTTTCATCACGCCGGATGGCTCGGCCATGACGCTGTCGCGCTGGCGTGGCAAGCCGGTGCTGGTCAATTTCTGGGCCACCTGGTGCCCGCCGTGCGTGCGCGAACTGCCCATGCTGGATGCCTTCTCGGCACGCCAAGACCAGCATGGCATTCAGGTCATTGGCCTGGCCGTGGACAAGCCCGAGGCAGTGCAGCGCTTTCTGGGCCGCACACCCCTGCGTTTCCCCGTGGCGCTGGCGGTGGAAGGCGGTCTGGGCCTGACCCGCTCGCTCGGCAATCTGCAGGGCGGACTGCCCTTCACCGTGCTGCTCGGCGAGGATGGCCTGGTGCGGCAACGTAAAATAGGTGAGCTTACTACCGAAGATCTGGCTTCCTGGAGCGCAAAAGGCTGATTTCCGCAGCGACCGAGCCTGTGCAGGCTCAGGAAATCCCCCGAATTCCATGGCGACGTTGATGAAAAATATGCCTCAAAGCACGCAGAAGGGCGAAATTGGAGTAAATTCGCGCCCTATTTAGTTGTTAGCCGCTGGAGCTCCCATGGATTTGCGAAAACTCAAGACCCTCATTGATCTGGTGTCCGAATCGAACGTGTCGGAACTGGAGATCACCGAAGCAGAGGGCAAGGTCCGGATCGTCAAGAGCGAAGGCGCCGTGGTGCAGCACTACGTGGCTGCGCCCATGCAGGCTCCGATGGCTGCGCCCGTGGCAGCACCTGTGGCCGCTCCCGCAGCAGCGCCCGTGGCAGCCCCTGCCGAGGCAGCCGTCGCGGGACACGTGGTGAAGTCGCCCATGGTCGGCACCTTCTACCGCGCATCCAGCCCTGGCGGCAAGCCTTTCGTGGAAGTGGGCAACCAGGTCAAGGAAGGCGAGACCATCTGCATCATCGAAGCGATGAAGATTCTCAACGAGATCGAGGCCGACAAGAGCGGCACCATTACCCGCATCCTGGGTGAAAACGGCCAGGCCGTCGAGTACGGCCAGCCCCTGTTCGTGATCGAGTAACCTGCAGGCGAGCGATGCCGCAAGCGGCACGACGCCCTGGCGCGAACGCATGCCGCGGCGCGACAGAGCAATTGGCTCAACTGACGGCTTCGGCCTGCGTACCGCCGCAGGCACCAAGCCGCGAGGACCTTCATGTTTAAGAAAATTTTGGTTGCCAACCGGGGCGAGATCGCCCTGCGCATCCAGCGCGCCTGCCGTGAACTGGGCATCAAGGCGGTGATGGTGTATTCCGAGGCCGACCGTGACGCAAAGTACGTCAAGCTGGCCGACGAGGCCGTGTGCATCGGCCCCGCTCCTTCGCCGCTGAGCTACCTCAACATGCCGGCCATCATCTCGGCCGCCGAGGTGACCGACGCCGAGGCGATCCACCCTGGCTACGGCTTTCTCAGCGAGAACGCCGACTTTGCCGAGCGCGTGGAAAAGAGCGGCTTCACCTTCATCGGCCCCACGCCCGACAACATCCGCACCATGGGTGACAAGGTCTCGGCCAAGCAGGCCATGATCAAGGCGGGCGTGCCTTGCGTGCCGGGCTCGGACGGCGAACTGCCCGACGATCCGGTGCAGATCCGCCGCATCGCCAAGGCCGTGGGCTATCCGGTGATCATCAAGGCCGCAGGCGGCGGCGGTGGCCGTGGCATGCGCGTGGTGCATACCGAGGCGGCGCTGATCAATGCCGTGCAGATGACCAAGGCCGAGGCCGGCGCGGCCTTCGGCAATCCGGCCGTCTACATGGAGAAGTTCCTGCAGAACCCGCGCCATGTGGAAATCCAGATCCTGGCCGACAACCATCGCAATGCCGTCTACCTGGGCGAGCGCGACTGCTCCATGCAGCGCCGCCACCAGAAGGTCATCGAGGAAGCGCCGGCTCCCGGCATTCCCCGTCGCCTGGTCGAGAAGATCGGCGAGCGCTGCGCTGCAGCCTGCAAGAAGCTGGGCTACCGTGGCGCAGGCACCTTCGAGTTCCTCTACGAAAACGGCGAGTTCTACTTCATCGAGATGAACACGCGCGTGCAGGTGGAGCATCCGGTGACGGAACTGATCACGGGCGTGGACATCGTTCGCACCCAGATCATGGTGGCCGCAGGCGAGAAGCTGCCTTTCACGCAGCGCCAGATCAATGCCCAGCTCAAGGGCCATGCGATCGAATGCCGCGTGAATGCCGAGGACCCCTACAACTTCATGCCTTCGCCAGGCCGCATCACCATGTGGCATGCGCCCGGTGGCCCGGGCGTGCGCGTGGACTCGCACGTCTACAACAACTACTTCGTGCCGCCGAACTACGACTCCATGATCGGCAAGATCATCGTTCACGGCGACACGCGCGAGCAGGCGCTGGCACGCATGCGCACTGCGCTGCTGGAGACCGTGGTCGAAGGCATCAAGACCAACATCCCGCTGCACCAGGACCTGATGGTGGACGCCAAGTTCATGGAAGGCGGCACCAACATCCACTACCTGGAAGAGTGGCTGGCGCACCGCAACGCCAACAAGCGTTGAGCGGGTCACCCGATCGACCATGCATGCTGGCCCCCGGCGACGGCGGCCGGCATTTTTCATTGATTGCTTAGAAAAGGATGGGCCCATGTTCGAGTTGAGCCTGCTGTGCCCGGAAGACCGGGTCGAAACCATCAGCGATGCACTGGATGCGCTGGACGCCCTGAGCGTATCGGTCGAGGACGCCGACGCGCAGACCGAGGCCGAGCAGGCCCTGTTCGGCGAGCCCGGCATGCCGCCACCCAAAGACGGCTGGCAGCGCAGCCGCCTGGTGGCGCTGTTCCCCACGCAGCAAGCGGCCGAAGAGGCACGTGATCTGCTGCTGCCCCAGGACTTCTTCGAGGGCTGCAGCATCATCGCCGTCAAGCAGGTGCCCGAGCAGGACTGGGTGCGCCTGACGCAGTCGCAGTTCGCCCCCGTGGACATCACCCCCGAATTCTGGATTGTTCCCACCTGGCACGAACTGCCGCCGCAGGCGCGCGTGAGCATCCGCCTGGACCCGGGCCTGGCCTTCGGCACGGGTACGCACCCGACCACGCGCATGTGCCTGCGCTGGATCGCACGCCAGCCCGAGGGCAGCCTGGGGCGCACGCTGGACTACGGCTGCGGCTCCGGCATCCTGGCCATCGGTGCGGCCAAGTTCGGTGCCACCGACATCGACGCGGTGGACATCGACCCGGCTGCCGTGGAGTCCACGCGCTACAACGCCGATGCCAACGCCGTGCAGTTGAAGGCCGGCCTGCCCGATGCCGTGACGGGTGAATACAGCACCGTGCTGGCCAACATCCTGGCCACGCCGCTCAAGGTGCTGGCGCCGCTGCTGTGCGCCCGCGTGGCGGAGGGTGGAAGCCTGGTGCTGGCCGGCATCCTGGAGCGCCAGGCCGACGAACTCAAGCAGGCCTACGCGCCGTACCTGGCACTCGAAGTCGCCGACAGCGAAGATGGCTGGATCCTGATGACCGCGCGCCGCGCGGCCTGATTTGCGCCACGAGTCCCTGCGCGGCTGCCGCCTTCATGGCGCGGGCCGCGAGCAGCTGCCTACAATCGATCGCTGATGAGCCAAGTCACCCGCTGTCCTGCCTGTGGAACCCGCTTCAAAGTGGTGGCCGACCAGCTGCGAATTTCGCAGGGGTGGGTGCGCTGCGGCGTCTGCCATGAAGTGTTCGATGCATCCGAGGATCTGCAGCCCCTGCCGGCCACGCCTGCGCATGCCGCCGGCAATCCCGTGGCGGGCGGGGCATCGCTCGATGGGCCGGAATTCGAGGACGATGACATCCGCGAATTCCGGGAGTCCATGTGGCTGCCGACGGCGCCCGTGGGGCTGCCGGGGCGGGGTGCTCCGGCACCGGCTGCAGCCACGGCAACTGCTGCAAGCACGGCGCCTGCTGCCAGGGTTGAGCCTTCGCCTGCCGTGCCGCCTGCCGAAGCTGCGGCTCCGCAGGCGCCCGCGCCCGCGTCCCCGGCACCGCCTGCGCAGACCCCTTCGGCTTTTGCCGCCGACGATCCGGGCCGCGAGCTGCCTGGCGCGTCGCTGGTGGACGAGATCCTGGCGGCGTCCGTGGCTGCACCAGCGGCGCAGCCCCAGCCTGACGCGCGGCAGGGGCCGGCGGTGGCGTCCCCGCCCAGCCTGGAGCCCGAACCCGAGCCTGAACCCCAGCCCGAGCCTGAACACAAGCCTGTTTTCGCGCCATCGCCGCACAAGGTGGATGGTGCCGTGCCGTCCCAGAAAGCCGATGCGCCTTCGCTGTCCGTCCCGACGGGCCTGGTCCGTGAATCGGAGCGGCAGGCGCAGGTATCCGTGCCTTCGCCGGAGTTCTCCCGCTGGCCCGACAGCGATGGCGAGGGTGGCAGCGACGACCAGCCTGCGCTGCCCGAGGCCGAGCCCGGCTTTGTGCGTCAGGCGCGGCGCAAGGCCTTCTGGCGCCGGCCTGCCGTACGCGTGGCCCTTGTGCTGGGCTGCCTGCTGGGCGCGGGCGCTTTGGCAGGCCAGGTGATGTGGGGCCAGCGCGATGCGCTGGCCGTGCAGCATCCTTCGCTGGCGCCCACGCTGCAGACCCTGTGCGCCATGGCGGGCTGCGAGCTGCAGCCGCGCCGACAGATCGGCGATGTGGTGATCGGCAGTTCGGGTTTTCGGCAGCTGCCGCGCAACGGCCAGTACCAATGGAGCCTGAGCCTGGAGAACCGTTCCGACTTCCCCGTGGCCATGCCCGCTGTCGAACTCACGCTCACCGATGCGCAGGACAAGCTGCTGCTGCGGCGCGTGATCCGGCTTGACCAGTTCGGTGCCCCCGCGCAGATCGAGGGCCATGGCGAATGGAGCGTGACCGCCCCGGTCGAAGTGCAGGGCCTGGAGTCCGCCGTTGCCGGTTACCGCGCCCTGGTTTTTTATCCCTGATTCCCCTGACTCTTCAAGAAAGCCGAGACACACCATGGCCGCTCTCATCTGCGGATCGCTTGCGTTCGACAACATCATGACCTTCGACGGAAGGTTTGCCGACCAGATCCTGCCTGACCAGTTGCACATCCTCAATGTGTCCTTCCTGGTGCCCACGCTGCGCCGCGATTTCGGCGGGTGCGCGGGCAACATCGCCTATGCGCTGAGGCTGCTGGGGGGCGATGCCTGGCCCATGGCCATGGTGGGCAGTGACGGTGCCGACTATGTGCAGCGTCTGCAGGAGCTGGGCGTGCACACGGCGCACATCGGCCAGTTGCAGGACACGCACACGGCCCAGTGCATGATCATGACCGACCGCGACAACAACCAGATCACGGCCTTCCACCCGGGCGCCATGATGCAGGCCCACGGCAACCGCATCACGCCCGAACTCAGGGAGCAGGTGCGCGTGGGCATCATCGCTCCCGATGGCCGCGAGGCCATGATCGAGCATGCCCAGCAGTTCAAGGCTGCAGGCATTCCCTTCGTCTTCGATCCGGGCCAGGGCCTGCCCATGTTCGACGGGCAGGATCTGCGCCGCTTCATCGAGCAGGCCGACTGGGTGGCCGTGAACGACTATGAAGCCCGCATGCTCAGCGAGCGCACGGGCTGGAGCCTGGAGCAGATTTCAGGGCAGGTGCAGGGCCTGGTGGTGACGCTGGGCGCGCAAGGCTGCGAGGTCTGGGTGCAAGGCACCAGGACCCCGGTGGCGCCTGTGCAGCCCGCTGCCGTGGTCGACCCCACGGGCTGTGGCGACGCGTGGCGTGGCGCCCTGCTGTTCGGCCTGGAGCGTGGCTGGGATCTGGTGCGTTGTGCAGAACTGGGCAACCGCCTGGGTGCGCTCAAGATTGCCAGCCGCGGCCCGCAGAACTACGTGCTGGACTTCGCCAAGCCCTGATGCGGTGATCGCCGGGTGGCGGTACAGCCGCCATCGTCGCAATGAAAAAAGCCCGACTCGAAAGAGCCGGGCTTTTTGCTTTGAGACCGGAGAAGTCTCAGGGCTTGCTGCCTGTGGGGAAGGGCCATGCGGCTTGGGGTGCCAGGCGGGTTTGCGCGATGGGCGCGGGTGCGGCAGCGGGAGCTGCAGGCGCGGCAGCGGCGGGAGCTGCTGCGGCCTTCTTGGGAGCAGCGGCCTTCTTCGGCGCTGCAGCCTTCTTGGCGGGAGCGGCAGGAGCTGCTGCAGCCTTGGCGGGTGCTGCTGCGGGCTTGGCAGCCGGTGCAGCGGCGGGCTTCTTGGCCGCAGGAGCTGCAGCCTTCTTGGCGGGAGCTGCGGCCTTCTTGGCGGCAGGAGCAGCAGCCTTCTTGGCAGGCGCGGCAGCCTTCTTTGCAGCAGGAGCAGCAGCCTTCTTGGCGGGAGCAGCGGCCTTCTTGGCAGCAGGCGCAGCAGCCTTCTTGGCGGGAGCAGCGGCCTTCTTGGCAGCAGGAGCAGCAGCCTTCTTGGCGGGAGCTGCGGCCTTCTTTGCAGCAGGAGCAGCAGCCTTCTTGGCGGGAGCGGCGGCCTTCTTGGCGGCAGGCGCAGCAGCCTTCTTGGCGGGAGCTGCGGCCTTCTTGGCAGTAGGAGCAGCAGCCTTCTTGGCGGGAGCAGCGGCCTTCTTTGCAGCAGGAGCAGCAGCCTTCTTGGCGGGAGCAGCGGCCTTCTTTGCAGCAGGAGCAGCAGCCTTCTTTGCAGCAGGAGCAGCAGCCTTCTTGGCAGGAGCGGCGGCCTTCTTGGCAGCAGGAGCTGCAGCCTTCTTGGCGGGAGCAGCGGCCTTCTTCGCAGCAGGCGCAGCAGCCTTCTTGGCGGGAGCGGCAGCCTTCTTTGCAGCAGGAGCCGCAGCCTTCTTGGCGGGCGCTGCCTTGGCAGTGGCCGTGGCTTTCTTCACGGCTTCAGCCTTGGGGGCGGCCGCCTTTTTGGCGGTGGTCTTCTTGTCGGTGGGGGCCTTGGTAGAGGCCGTCTTCTTCGCAGTTGCCATCATCTTCTCCTTCGTTGATTTGCACAAAACACTTCGGGGTACGGGGCTCCGAAGCGATTCAATGCGATGTGGAGTGACGCATCGCAATGAACACGGAGACGCCCCACGCCGCAACACCATCGGTATTGCAAAAGCGTGAAGCGCGTCATGGTTCGCATTGTGCCTGCAGAGAAGCGATTAATCCCAGGAAAGTGCGCCTCCGGTTTGATACTCGATGACGCGTGTCTCAAAGAAGTTACGTTCCTTCTTCAAATCGATCATCTCGCTCATCCAGGGGAACGGGTTTTCCTCGTTCGGGAACAGGGCCTCCAGGCCGATCTGCGTGGCGCGGCGGTTGGCGATGTAGCGCAGGTAGCCCTTGAACATCGATGCGTTCATGCCCAGCACGCCGCGCGGCATGGTGTCCTCTGCGTAGCGGTATTCCAGCTCGACGGCCTTGACGAAAAGCGCCGTGATTTCTTCCTTGAATTCGGGTGTCCACAGCTGCGGATTTTCGAGCTTGAGCTGGTTGATCAGGTCGATGCCGAAGTTGCAGTGCATGGACTCGTCGCGCAGGATGTACTGGTACTGCTCGGCAGCGCCGGTCATCTTGTTCTGACGCCCCAGGGCCAGGATCTGCGTGAAGCCCACGTAGAAGAACAGGCCCTCCATCAGGCAGGCGAAAACGATGAGCGACTTCAGCAGCGTCTGGTCGGTCTCGAAGGTGCCGGTCTTGAAGCTGGGGTCCATGATCGCCTCGATGAAGGGGATCAGGAATTCGTCCTTGTCGCGGATGGAGGGAACCTCGAGATAGGCGTTGAAGATCTCGCCTTCATCCAGACCCAGCGACTCCACGATGTACTGGTAGGCGTGGGTGTGGATGGCTTCCTCGAAGGCCTGGCGCAGCAGGAACTGGCGGCACTCGGGTGCGGTGATGTGGCGGTAGGTGCCCAGCACGATGTTGTTGGCAGCCAGCGAGTCGGCCGTCACGAAGAAGCCCAGGTTGCGCTTGACGATGCGGCGCTCGTCCTCGGTCAGGCCGTTGGGGTCCTTCCACAGGGCGATGTCGCGGTTCATGTTCACTTCCTGCGGCATCCAGTGGTTGGCGCAGGTGGCCAGGTACTTTTCCCAGGCCCACTTGTACTTGAAGGGCACCAGCTGGTTGACGTCGGTCTTGGCGTTGATGATTCGCTTGTCGGCGGCGTTGACGCGCTGGTGTGTGCCGGTGGCGGGGGCAGCTCCTGCGCCGGTCGGCGTGTTCGAGAGGGTGGCGTCGTCGTCAAAGGTCAGCATTGCAATTTTCTCCGGCATGCCCTGAGGCATATGTTCAGTTCATTCGGTGCGAAAGAGGCCTCTCTTTCTGCTCCGGTCAATGTAGGACCATGGGTGGCCTGGCATGTTGAGCAGGCCCAAGGTCCATGGCGAAGATCCTGCGCATGGCGCTGGCTGGCGGGCAGGGCGCGGGGCCTGCGCCGTGGCGAGGCCCCGCGCTGCGCGGCTTACTGGCAGGCTTCGCAGCCGGGATCGTCGATGGCGCAGAACTTGATGTCCGTCGCCGGGGCCTGGGCGCGTGCGGCGGCTGCCGCGGCTTCCAGGGCGCTGGAGGTGCTCACGGCAGCGGGCTGGGCGGCAGCCGTGGGCACTGCGTTGAGCACGCGGCTTTGCACCGTGGACTTCTCGATGTTGGTGGCGCTGGTGGTGCGCAGGTAGTAGGTGGTCTTCAGGCCACGCAGCCAGGCCAGCTTGTAGGTGTCGTCCAGCTTCTTGCCCGAGGCGCCGGCCATGTAGATGTTCAGGCTCTGGGCCTGGTCGATCCACTTCTGGCGGCGTGCAGCGGCCTCGACCAGCCAGGTGGGCTCGACCTCGAAGGCGGTGGCGTACAGGTTCTTGACGTCCTGGGGCACGCGGTCGATGGGGCGCAGCGAGCCGTCGAAATGCTTGAGATCCATGACCATCACGTCGTCCCACAGGCCCAGGCGCTTCAGGTCGCGCACCAGGTACTGGTTGATGACGGTGAACTCGCCGGACAGGTTGGACTTGACCGACAGGTTGCCGAACGAAGGCTCGATGGAGGCATCGACGCCGACGATGTTGGAGATGGTCGCCGTGGGCGCGATGGCCACGCAGTTGGAGTTGCGCATGCCGTGCTGGCCGATCTTGGCGCGCAGCGCATCCCAGTCCAGGCGCGAGGAACGGTCCACTTCCACGTAGCCGCCGCGGGCCTTCTCCAGCAGGTTCAGCGTGTCCAGCGGCAGGATGCCCTGGTCCCACAGCGAGCCCTTGTAGCTGGAGTACTGGCCGCGTTCCCTGGCCAGTTCGGTGGAGGCCCAGTAGGCGTAGTAGCAGATGGCTTCCATCGACTGGTCGGCGAACTCGACGGCCGCGTCGCTGGCGTAGGCGATGCGCATTTCATAGAGCGCATCCTGGAAGCCCATCAGGCCCAGGCCCACGGGGCGATGGCGCAGGTTGGAGTCCTTGGCCTTCTGCACGGCGTAGTAGTTGATGTCGATCACGTTGTCCAGCATACGCATGGCCGTGGTGATGGTCTTGCGCAGCTTGCCGTGGTCGATGGCGCCGTTGGTGATGTGGCGCGCCAGGTTGACCGAGCCCAGGTTGCAGACGGCGGTCTCGGTGTCGCTGGTGTTCAGCGTGATCTCGGTGCACAGGTTGGACGAGTGCACCACGCCGGCGTGCTGCTGGGGCGAGCGCACGTTGCAGGGGTCCTTGAAGGTGACCCAGGGGTGGCCGGTCTCGAACAGCATGGACAGCATCTTGCGCCACAGGTCCACGGCCGGGATGCGCTTGAACAGCTTGAGCTCGCCGGTGTCGGCCTTGGTTTCGTAGGCCGTGTAGGCGCGCTCGAAGGCTGCGCCGAAGAGGTCGTGCAGGTCGCCGACATCGGAGGGCGAGAACAGGGTCCACTGGCCCTTTTCCATGACGCGCTTCATGAACAGGTCGGGAATCCAGTTCGCCGTGTTCATGTCGTGCGTGCGGCGGCGGTCGTCGCCCGTGTTCTTGCGCAGCTCGAGGAATTCCTCGATGTCCAGGTGCCAGGTCTCCAGGTACGTGCAGACGGCGCCCTTGCGCTTGCCGCCCTGGTTCACGGCCACGGCCGTGTCGTTGACCACCTTGAGGAAGGGCACCACGCCCTGCGACTCGCCGTTCGTGCCCTTGATGCGCGAACCCAGGGCGCGCACGCGCGTCCAGTCGTTGCCCAGGCCGCCGGCGAACTTGGACAGCAGAGCGTTTTCCTTGATCGACTCATAGATGCCGTCCAGATCGTCGGGCACCGTGGTCAGGTAGCACGAAGACAGCTGCGAGCGCAGCGTGCCGCTGTTGAACAGCGTGGGCGTGCTGCTCATGAAGTCGAAGGAAGACAGCAGTTCGTAGAACTCGATGGCGCGCGCGTTGCGGTCCTCTTCCTGCAGCGCCAGGCCCATGGCCACGCGCATGAAGAAGGACTGGGGCAGCTCGATGCGCGTCTTGCGCACGTGCAGGAAGTAGCGGTCGTACAGGGTCTGCAGGCCCAGGTAGTCGAACTGCTCGTCGCGCTCGGCCTTGAGGGCGGCAGCCAGGCGGGGCAGGTCGTAGTTCAGCAGCTCGGGGTTGAGCAGCTCGTTGTCCACGCCCTTCTGGATGAAGCCGGGGAAGTAGGCGGCGTAGGCCGACTGGATGTCGGCAGGCTGCACGTCATGGCCCATGACCTCGCGCACGATGGTGTGCAGCAGCAGGCGGGCGGTGACGTAGGTGTAGTCGGGGTCCTTTTCGATCAGCGTGCGCGCGGCCAGGATGGAGGCCTTGAAGACTTCTTCGATCGGCACGCCGTCGTACAGGTTGCGCAGCGTCTCGGCAACGATGGGCGCGGCCTGGATGTCGGCATTGAGGTTGCGGCAGGAGGCCTCGATCAGGGCCAGCAGGCGGGCCTGGTCCAGCGGAACGCGCTGGCCATTGTCGGTCACATGCAGCACGGGGGCGGGCGCGGCCGCAGCGGCGGCAGCGGCCTCGGCGGCCTTCTTCTGCTCGGCACGCTCCTGGTTGCGGCGGTCGCGGTACAGCACATAGGCGCGCGCCACGTCGTGGTGGCCGCCGCGCATCAGGCCCAGCTCGACCTGGTCCTGCACGTCTTCAATATGGAAGGTGCCGCCGCCCGGACGCGAGCGCAGCAGGGCGCGCACCACGGCCTGGGTGAGCTCGTCCACGGTCTCGCGCACGCTGGCGGAGGCAGCGCCCTGGGCGCCGCGCACGGCCAGGAAGGCCTTGGTCAGCGCGACGGCGATCTTTTGCGGGGTGAAGGGCACCACGTCGCCGCTGCGGCGGATGATCTGGTAGCCGTCCTGCACGGACAGGTGATGGGCGGAGGAAGGATTGGCAGCATCACCGTGCGCAGCGGGAGCCAAAGAATTCAGTGCTTCTTGCATGAGTTTCCTCAACGGGTGTTTGTGGATAGAACGGACGCGGACCTGCACTGGGGGCAGGCTTGCTGGGAGATGGAATCGATGGCCGGATGTGCACACCGTTTTCACAGGGTGTGCACAGCTTGTGAACACTAGATATGGTGTCCGGCGTGCTCTCAGGCACTACCTGTAGTGTATCGCCGTCTCATGTACACGGGGTACTCACGGCCGGAAAACCGCTGTTTGCGCTGCGCCAAAACAGTGCCCAGCATGCAAGCCCATAGCAGCAGATCACCGCTGCGCGGTGGCTGGCGGGCGATGGCCTGTCGCAAGCCGCTACAGCCTTGCCGCTGCGCCGGTCGGACCGCCGAAAGCCCCATGAACAGTGGGGCTGCGACACATGCGTGAATTTGTAAAAAAAGATCAGGCCGGCCCGGCGTGCGCCTGCGCGCCACATGGGTTGCTTTCTGGATTGACAGCGCACTTTTCCTGGGCCTGTGGACAAGCCGGCCTGCGTGCAAGGCCTGGCGCAGTCCGGCAGGAGGGTGTGTGCTTACGTGGAGGGCTGGCCGGCGCGGGGCGGCAGCTGCCAGTTCGCCGTGGCCTGGTGACGGGACAGCAGCCCGCGCAGCCGGGGCCAGTCGAAGCCGGGGCCGGGATCGCGTTTGCGGCCGGGCGCAATGTGCTCATGGCCTGCGAGATGGGCGACGGGGTAGCGTGCGGCGATGGCTTCGCACAGGTTCTCCAGGGCCGCATATTGCGCCGGCTCGAACGGCAGTCCCTCCAGGCCCTCCAGCTCTATGCCGATGGAGTCGTCGTTGCAGCGATCCTTGCCGCGCCAGCTGGAGGCGCCCGCATGCCAGGCGCGCGCGTCACAGTCCACAAATTGCCAGACCTCGCCCAGGCGCGTGACGAAGAAATGGGCCGACACCTCCAGGCCGCGTATGCCCTGGTAGTAAGGATGGGCGTCCCAGTCGAGCTGGTTGGTGAACAGTTGCTGGACCGCCCCCGTGCCGTACTCGCCGGGGGGCAGGCTGATGGAGTGCACGACGACCAGATCGACCAGGGCCTGGGCCGGGCGCTCGCCGAAGTTGGGCGAGGGCAGGTGGCGTGCCTGTTGCAGCCAGCCGCCTTGCCAGGTCCAGGCAGGGCCCATGGTCGTGGTGGCTGGTGCCTGCGGATCAGGCTTCGCCATGGCCGCCTCCGTCCGCCTCGGCGCTGGCGTCGCCGGGCAGGGCGATGTTCAGCCGGTCGATGCGGTAGCGGATCTGGCGCAGGCTCAGCCCCAGGCGCGCGGCCGTGGCCGTGCGGTTGAAGCCGTTTTCCTGCAGCGCCTGCACCAGGATGCCGCGCTCGCGCTCGTCCAGCCAGGCCTGCAGGTCGCGGGGCAGCTCCATGTCGGCAGGCTCCGGCGGCGGTGCGGCGCCGTCGTGCGCCTGGGTCTGCGTCGATGCGGGTGGAGCCGGCGGAGTGCCGCAGGGCAGCTGCATCTCGGGGTCTATGCGCAGCGGCCCTTCCTCGCCCAGCGTGATGGCGCGGTGCAGCAGGTTCTCCAGTTCACGCACATTGCCGGGCAGGGGCAGGCGGGCGATCTGCTCCAGGGAACGCTCGTCGATCTCGGGCATGGGCAGGCCCGACTCCTGCGACAGCCGTGCCAGCAATGCACGGCACAGCGCGGGCAGGTCCTCGCGGCGCTCGCGCAGCGGCGGAAGAAGTACTTCGATGACGTTGAGGCGGTAGTACAGGTCCTGGCGAAAACGTCCTGCCTGCACGTCGGCGGCCAGGTCGCGGTGGGTGGCGCTGACGATGCGCACGTCGGCTGCTTCCTCCTGCGCCGAGCCCAGGGGGCGCACGCGGCGTTCCTGGATGGCGCGCAGCAGCTTGGCCTGCATGGGCAGCGGCAGGTCGCCGATTTCGTCGAGGAACAGGGTGCCGCCGCGTGCCGCCTGGAAATAGCCGTCGCGGTCCTGGGTGGCTCCGGTATAGGAGCCCTTGCGGGCGCCGAAGAACTCGGCCTCCAGCAGGTTTTCGGGGATGGCGCCGCAGTTCACGGCCACCATGGGGCCGTGGGCGCGCTGGCTGCAGGCGTGCAGGGCGCGCGCCACCAGTTCCTTGCCCGTGCCCGACTCGCCGTGCACCAGCACCGGCGCCATGCCGCGCGCCACCTTGGCAATGCGCTGCTTGACGGCCTGCATGGCGGGCGACTCCCCAACCATGGCGTCGAGCGCCCCGCCGCCGCTGAGCACGGGGCTTGCGGCCGACGCCGCCGAGGGGCTGCGCGCCGGCATCACGCCGGGGGGCGACACGCCGCCCACGCCCTGGGCGGCCGAGGCCACGACCAGGCGGAACTGCTTGAGGTCCACGGGCTTGGTCAGATAGTCGAAGGCGCCCGAGCGCAGGGCTTCGACGGCATTTTCGGCCGAGCCGTAGGCGGTCATGACCACGCAGCGTTCTCGCCGCTGCTGGTTGCGCAGGTCCTGCAGCAGCTCCATTCCCATGCCGTCGGGCAGGCGCATGTCGGTGATGACCACGTCGAAGCGCTGGGTCTGCAGCTGTTCGCGCGCCTCGCCCACGCTGGCGGCGGTTTCCACGCGGTAGCCTTCGCGCAGCAGGGTCAGTTCATAGAGGGTGCGCAGATCCGGCTCGTCGTCCACGACAAGAATCGATGCGGCAGCGGGCAGGGAGTTCAAGGGCATCACACCACAATCTGGTCAAACAGGGAGGCCGGCAGAGCCGATGCGGCGCCGGCGCGGAACACGATGCTGAAGGCATTGCCCTCGACAGGGCCGTGCGGCGCGGGCCGCGACAGCCGCTGGTAGCTGATGCCTGCATCGTAGCGCTGGCACAGCTCGCGGCAGATGTACAGGCCCAGGCCGCTGGAGCGGCTTTCCGACGAGAAGAAGGGCTCGAACAGATGGCGCTGCACCGTGGGCTCCAGTGCGGCGCCGTCGCTCCAGACCTGCAGCCAGATCTGGCCTGCGGCCGGCGCGCCGGTCAGCACCTGCAGCGTATGCGGCTGCTGGGCGTTGCTGCGGTAGCGCTGGGCGTTGTCCAGCAGGTTCACCAGGATGCGGCGCAGGTGCTCGCCGTCGAACACCACGGTCCTTGCGCGCGCGTCCAGCAGCAGCTGGATGCTGCGCGCAGGCTGGTCCTGGGCCTGCCACTCCTGGCAGGCCTGGGCCACATGCTGGTCCAGGTCCAGCAGGCCGGCGTGGGCCTCGCCAATGTGCTGCTGGGCCCGCGCGATGTTGAGCACGTCCTCGACGGTGCGCGCCAGCCGCTCGGCGTTCTGGCCCACGATGCGGCACAGCTGCTGCTGGGCCGGGTTCTGCGCCAGATCTTCTGCCAGCAGGGCGTTGGCCTGGGTGATGGCGGCCAGCGGATTGCGGATCTCATGGGCCACGGCGGCGGACATGCGGCCCATGGAGGCCAGCTTTTCCGTGCGCAGCCGCGCCTCCAATTCGCGCAGGTCGTGCAGAAAGACCACGCACAGCTGCTGCAGCAGCGCGGGCTCGGCGGCATCGGTGGCGTCGGACGGGGTGGCGACCTCGGTCAGCCAGGTGCGCAGATGCAGTCCCGTCATGCCTTCCTGGCCGATGGACTGCAGATGGATGGCGGCCGATATCGGCAGGTTCTGGGCAAAGCTCTGGGCCACGGCATCCTGCAGCCGCTGCCAGCCGGCGTGCTCCTTGAGGGCGAAGGGCAGGGCATGCGCGTCGGCCAGTCCCAGCAGGTGCAGCGCGGCCGGGTTGGCCTGCTGCACGCGGAATTGGGGATCAACCACCAGCACGCCTTCGCCCAGGTGGCGGATCACCAGGGCATTGACCTGCTCCTGGGCCTGGGCCTTGCGGCTGCTGTGCTGTGCCAGGTGCCGCTCGCGCCGCACGCGGCGCGCCAGCTCGTGCGTCAGATAGGCCACGGCGAAATAGCCTGCGCAGGCAAAACTGGCCTGGTAGTAGGCCTGGGTACTTTCTATGCGGCCCGCCAGGTCCTGCCATGCGACCCAGCCCAGGGTCAGCAGCGTGACGCTGGCCGTGGTGGCCAGCGCCAGCGTCAGATTGCCCAGCACGGCCGAAATCAGGATGGGGATGGCCAGCAGGGCCGAGTAGTTGAGCGGGCCTGTCTGCAACACCTGCAGCAGGCAGATGGCCGCGATGTCCACGCCGATCACGGGCAGCCAGTGCACTCCGGCGCGGGCAGAGGGCGGCTGCTCGCGTGCGGTCAGCCGCACCAGCAGCGTCAGCCCCAGGTAGCCCAGGCAGACCAGCCAGACCAGGGGATTGCCGCCGGGCTGCACGCTGAGCAGCGCCAACTGCAGCAGCAGCAGCGCAGTGGCGATGAGAACGCGGCCCGTCAGAAATCCCTGCCACAGCCGGACGAAGGGGGCGTTGGCGTCGTGCGGCGACTGCGCCGTGGCCTCGTCGATGGTGGGCGGCGGGGAGCGGGCGGCGTCCTGCATGCTCAGCGCCGTTGCGCCAGGGCCCGGTGCTCGGCGCTGCAATAGCTGCGGCCTGCGGCCTCGATGGCTTCGCTGCGCGGCAGGTGCAGTCCGCAGTGCGCGCATTCGACCATGTCCTGTGGAGCCGCCAGCGGCGCGTTGGCCGGGTTGGCCGGGTTGCGCGGCGCAGCCGCCTGGCGCCGCTCACGGGCCTCGGTTCTGCGCTGGCCGCGCCAGACGCCGACGGCAATGACGATGACGATCAGGACCAGCAGGTACTTCATGCGGCGCGCTCCAGCAGCACTTCCATCACGAAGCGTGATCCCGCATAGGCCAGCAGCAGCAGCGCGGCGCCTGCGTAGAGCACGCGCACGGCGCTGCGGCCACGCCAGCCAAAGCGCGCACGGCCGATCAGCAGCACGGCAAAGGTCAGCCACGACAGCAGCGAGAACACCGACTTGTGGTTCCAGACCCAGGCCTTGCCGTAGAGCTGTTCGCCGAACAGCCAGCCTGCGGCCAGCGTGGCCGTGAGCAGCACAAAGCCTGCGGACACGAAGCGGAAGGTCAGGCGCTCCAGCGTGAGAAGGGGCAGGCCGCTGTCATGCCCGCCACCGCCCAGCCGCATGTGCTGCTCGGCGCGTGTCATCAGCGAGGCATGGACCACGGCGGCGGCGAACAGTCCGTAGGAGGCAATGCCCAGCGCCAGGTGCAGCGGCAGCCAGGGCGAGGCGTTGACATGCAGGGGCGTTCCCGGAAACAGCGCGGCCAGGAGCACGGCGGCCGTGCCCAGCGCTGACAGCGCCAATTGCGCGCGCATCTTGGGGAACAACTGCTGTTCGACCCCATAGACGGTGAGCACCAGCCAGGCCGTCATGGACAGTGCTGGCGCGAACCCGAAGTGCGGCTGTTCCCCGAGCAGGCCCCAGGCCAGGGCCAGGGCGTGGAGCACCCAGGCCAGGCGCAATGCGGCGCGGGCGCCGGCATGGCTGATGCGTCGGGCACCGGCGGCCGGCACGGCATAGGCCACGGCTGCGGCAAGCGCCAGCATCCAGCCCAGGGGCGATGCGTTGGCGGAAATCAGGGGGACGGAGAGCATCTTTCTATGATAGCTGTGGCTTTCCTGCCGCCGGTTGTGCAGGCTCAGAATCCGGGCGCCGTGCCGTGGTTCGGAGCGCATTTTCTTCAGGGCTCGATGGCTGCCTCGATGCGATTGCGCCCCAGGGCCTTGGCCTGGTAGAGCAGGCCGTCCACCTTCTGCAGCCAGGTTTCCAAAGGCGCGGCAGACGGCTGCCGCACGGTGAGTACGCCGCAACTGACGGTGAGCAGCGGCGCCGTGGGAGAGGCGGCGTGGGCGATGGACAGGCGCAGCACTTCCTGGCGGAAATTCTCGGCCATGACCTGGGCGTCGCTTTCGCCGGGGAGGATGAGCGCGAATTCCTCGCCGCCAAAGCGCGCTGCCAGGTCGTAGGGCCGGCGCGCATGGCGCTGCAGCGTGGCGGCCACTGCCTTGAGCGCCTCGTCCCCCTGCACATGGCCATAGCAGTCGTTGTATTGCTTGAAGTGGTCTATATCAATGAGGGCCAGGCCCACGGACTCGCCCGTGCGCAGGCTGCGGCGGTGGGAGCGCTCCAGCATGTCGTCGAAGTGGCGGCGGTTGGCCAGCCCTGTCAGTCCGTCCACCATGGCCAGGCGCTCCAGGGCCTGGCGCTGCAGGGCCAGGCGTATCTGGTTGCGCACGCGCACCTCGACCACGGCGGGACGTATGGGCTTGGAGACATAGTCGGCCGCGCCCAGGCGCAGGCCGTATTCCTCGGCCTGGGCATTGCTCTGGCCGGTGATGAAGATGACGGCGATATGGGCGGTGCGCTCCTGGGCGCGCAACGCACCCAGCACCTCGTAGCCGTTCATGCCGGGCATGGCCAGGTCCAGCAGGATCAGCTGCAGCCGGTGGGCTTCGCGCTGGGCGATCACCAGCGCACCCGGGCCGTCCTTGGCCAGCAGCACACGGTAGTGGGGGCTCAGCAGCTCGGCCAGCATGCTGCGGTTCAGCCGTTCGTCGTCAACGATGAGGACCGTGGGCAGTTCCGGCCCGGTCAAGGCTTCAAACATCTGCAGCTCCCTGTAGGACCGTCCGGTTCACGGCCATGCTCCGCGCCAGCTGTTCGAGCGCCTGCAGCGCCGCCTCGGTTTCCAGGGACTCGGTGCAGCGCTGGATGCGCTGCAGCACGGACGCATGGCGCCCGTCGACCAGGGGGCGCAGCCGTTCCAGTTCGGCCATGGCGGCATAGTCGCTGTCGGCAATCTGCAGCCGCAGCCGAGCCAGGGTGGACGAGACTTCTTCCGCGGTCATCGGCTGCCGCTGCGGGGGGGGCGCGGCAGTGGTCACGGCGGCCGCGGACGCCACGGCCACTACGGCCGTCTGCCCGGACCGCCGGGCGATTTCCGCCAGCAGGCCCTGCAGTCCATCGGCCAGCGCCTGGACCAGGGATTGCAGATCGCCGCCGGGCCGGGCGTTGCCGCCATTGCCGTCGCCTGACAGGCAGGCTTGCGCACCGGTCTCGGCCATGGCCGACCATTGCTCCAGCAGGTCCGCGCCCAGGTAGCCCAGACTGCCCTTGAAGGTGTGCACCAGCGATGCCACGGTGTCCCAATGGCCGCTGCGCACGGCATCGCGCAGCCGTTGCGGCGCATCGGCAAAGTCCTGGGCAAAGCCTTCGATGGCGTGGAGCATGCGCGGCGATTGGCCGGCAAGGCGTTGCCGCAGCCGTGCCGGATCCCAGGCCTGGGCAGGGCTTGACGGCGTCGGCTGCAAGGGCGCTGCCGGCGCAAGCGCTGCCGTTGGAGGAGGGCCCGCGCGCAGGCAGCGCTGCAGTGTCTCGTACAGCAGCACATCGTCAACGGGTTTGGTCAGATGGGCATTCATGCCTGCGGCCTCGATCCGGGCGCGCTCCTCGACATAGGCCTGCGCAGTCAGCGCGATCACCGGAAGATGCCGCAGCGCGCTGCGCGTGCGGATGGTGCGCGTGACACTGAGGCCGTCCATGCCGGGCATGTGCACGTCCATGAGCACGGCATCGAAAGGCTGGGTGTCCAGCAGCTGCAGCGCCTGCAGACCGTCCTGCGCAGTCTGTACCGATATGCCGGCCTGCTCCAGCAGCTCGGTGGCCACCTCGCGGTTGAGTACGTTGTCATCCACCACCAGCACCCTGCGCCCAGGCAGGCCCGGGTAGCGCTGCTGTGGCGAGGGGCCGGCCGCCGGGCTTTCCGGCGGGGGCGATTCGGGGTCCCGCAGTGCCTCCCGGATGCACGAGCGCAGTGCCGATGCGGTCAAGGGCTTGATCAGCAGGCCCCGCGGGCCCAACTGCGCGGCCTGCAGCTGCACTTCGTCGCGCCCGAAGGCCGTGACCATGAGCGCAGCCGGGGTCTTGGCCAGGTCCTGCTGCTCGCGCATGCGGCGTGCCAGGTCCAGCCCGTCCATGCCGGGCATGCGCCAGTCCAGCAGGGCCAGGCCGTAGGGGGATTCCTGGCGTGCGGCCTCTTGCAGCATGTGCAGCGCCTGCATGCCGTCCGCCGCCGTATCGCAGCGCATGCCCAGTTTGCGCACCATGGCGGCCAGGGCCTCGCGCGCGCTGGCGTTGTCATCGACGATGAGAACGCCGGTGCTGCCCAGGTTGTCGTGGCCGTCCAGCGGCGCATCCGTGGCAGGCCGGACCTTGGCCGTGAAGCGGAAGTTGCTGCCCTGGCCGGGCTGGCTGCAGACGCTGATCTCGCCGCCCATGAGCTGCACCAGCCTGTGGCAGATGGCCAGGCCCAGGCCGGTGCCGCCGTGGCGGCGCGTGGTCTGGATGTCGGCCTGGGTGAAAGGCTGGAACAGCCGTTCGGCCCGCGATGCATCCAGGCCTATGCCGGTGTCGCGCACGTTCACGCACAGGTGGTGCAGGGGCGCTGCCGTGGCGTGCGCGCCGGCCTCCACCGGCGCGCACGCCAGCGGCGGCTCCAGATGCAGGGAGATCACCACCTCGCCATGCTCGGTGAACTTGATGGCATTGCCGACCAGGTTGGTCAGCACCTGGCCCAGGCGCAGCGGGTCGCCGCGCAACCGGGGCGGCAGGTGCGGGTCCAGCGCATAGACCACTTCCAGCCCCTTTTCCTCTGCGCGCAGCGCCGTGGAGGCCGAGACGGTCTCCAGCACATCGTCAAGGGCGAAATCCACTTCCTCCAGCGCCAGCATGCCCGCCTCTATCTTGGAAAAGTCGAGGACGTCGTTGATCACGGCCAGCAGGGCGCTGGCCGAGCGCTCCACCTTCTCCAGGTAGCCGCGCTGGCGTGATGTCAGCGCGGTCTGCTGTACCAGGCGCGTCATGCCGATGACGGTGTTCATGGGGGTGCGGATTTCGTGGCTCATGATGGCCAGGAAATCCGACTTGGCCCGTTCGGCCGCTTCTGCGGCCTCCTTGGCCTGCTGCAGCGCCTGCTCGGCCTCGCGCTCGCGGGTGATGTCCAGCATGATGCCGTCCCAGACCATGCCCTCGTGGCTGCTCCGGGGGGCCGATCGGCAGCGCAGCCAGCGGATCTCTCCATCGGGCCTGATCACGCGAAAGCGGCAGTCGAAGACCCGCAGCGTATCGACCGAGCACTGCAGCATCTGCTGGTAGTGCGGCAGGTCCTCGGGATGGATGGCATTCAGGTAGGCCTGACGGTCGGCCATGATGGCGTGGGCCGGCACGCCGATCAGGTTCTCTATGCCGGCACTGATGTAGCTGAGCCGCAGTTGCGCCAGGCCGCCTTCCAGGCGGTAGATGGCGCCGCTGGGCAGGTTGTCGGCCAGGGCTTCGAGGCGCATGCGTGCGTCCTCGCGTTCGGACAGGTCCTGCAGCGTGCCGCTGAGCGCGACGATGCGGCCTTGCTCGTCGCGCAGGGCGCGGCCCATGAGGCGGGCCGCGAACCTCCGTCCGTCCGGGCAGTGGTGCACGACATCGAGGCTGTAGGACTGGCCGGTGCCGATGCACAGCTGCACGGCAGCGGTGAGCCGGGCAAGATCCTGCGGTCCGAGCATGGCGCGCAGGGCATGGCGCGTCAGCGGCGGACCCTGGGGGTCCAGGCCGTTCATCACATACATCATCTCCGAGGCCTGGAAGTGTTCGGTGTCCAGCTCCCATGTCCAGCTGCCCAGGCGCGCCAGCTGTTCGGCCTGGCGCAGCACGTCGTAGCTTTTTTGCAGCTGGGACTCGGTCTGGCGCATGAGGGTGATGTCGCGCGCAATGCCCAGCACGCCCACGGTCCGGCCCTCGTCATTGCGGTAAGGAATTTTGGTGGACTGGAAGAGGCGGCGCTGCCCGTTGACCAGCAAATGATCCTCCGACACCACGGGGGCGTCGCTGTCCAGCACCCGGCGGTCGCTGTGGGTGAAGCTGCTGTCGGGGAACAGTTCCTGGTCGGTCTTGCCCACGATGTCTTCGGGCGTGCGCCCGGAAAAGCGCGCGGCGGCGGGGTTGACGAAGGTGTAGCGGCCCTGCCGGTCCTTGGCGAAGACCAGGTCGGGCGTTTCGTGCATCACGGCTTCCAGCAGGCGCGTCGAATCCTGCCACGGCCCGGTGCTTTTTCGCAGGAGCGGCTCCAGCTGCGCATCGGGCTGGCCGATCGGCTCGTCCTGGCCGGTGCGCTCGCTGAGCTCGTGCCAGGTGGTGAAGAAAAGCCGCCTGCCCGACAGCGACTGGCAATAGATATGGAGCTCGGCGGGGAAGCTGGTGCCGTCGCGGCGGATCAGTCGGCCGCAGAGATGGGCCTGGCTGTCCACGGCCATGTCCTGCCAGGGACCGCGCCTCAGTCCGTCCGCGTCGGGCCACACGTCCATGATGCCCAGCCCCAGCATGGCGGCCTTGTGATGGCCCAGGCTGGCGCAGGCATGGGCATTGGCATCGAGCAGGCAGCCCTGCTCGTCAAACAGAAGAAAACCGTCGGGCACACGGTCCAGGAACTGGCCATACGGCGTATCGGGCATGAAGACTCCTAGGCGGTAGCAAGCCGGCACTGCACAAGGCGATAGCCATAATCTATGGAAACAGTGTGGATGTTACTGCCGGCCGGTGCCCGCTGCGCGGCAGGGAAGGCCGGTACTTACCCCTGCAGGGGCAGCGGGTAGAATCGTCGGGATCTGCAGGGTCCGTGCCGCGACCCGGCCCCGCCTGGCCCCATTCGGCAACCTGGCCCCGGCTGGCTCGCTGCAGCACACCTTTTCCTTTCCGACGACTCCAGTTCCTCCCCGCTTATGGCCTCCGCTCTGACCGACAAACTTTCGCGACTCGTCAAGGAGATGCGCGGCCAGGCCCGCATCACCGAATCCAACGTACAGGACATGCTGCGCGAAGTGCGCATGGCCCTGCTCGAGGCCGACGTGGCCCTGCCCGTGGTGCGCGACTTCGTTGCGCGCGTCAAGGAAAAAGCGCTGGGCCAGGAGGTGCTGGGCTCCCTGCAGCCCGGCCAGCTGCTGGTGTCCATCGTCAACAAGGAACTGGCCGCCACCATGGGCGAGGGCGTGGCCGACATCAATCTCAACGCCCAGCCGCCTGCCGTCATCCTCATGGCCGGCCTGCAGGGCGCCGGCAAGACCACGACCACGGCCAAGCTGGCCAAGCACTTGATTGAAAAGCGCAAGAAAAAGGTGCTGACCGTGTCGGGCGACGTGTACCGCCCGGCCGCCATCGAGCAGCTCAAGACCGTGACCGGCCAGGCTGGCGCCGAGTGGTTCCCCTCCACGCCAGACCAGAAGCCCCACGACATTGCCGTGGCCGCGCTGGACTACGCCAAGCGCCACTTCTTTGACGTGCTGCTGGTCGATACGGCCGGCCGCCTGGCCATCGACGAGCTGCTGATGGCCGAGATCAAGGATCTGCACGCCACGCTCAAGCCGGTCGAGACCCTGTTCGTCGTCGATGCCATGCAGGGCCAGGATGCGATCAACACGGCCAAGGCCTTCAAGGAGGCCCTGCCCCTGACCGGCATCGTGCTCACCAAGCTCGATGGTGACTCGCGCGGCGGCGCGGCGCTGTCGGTGCGCCAGATCACGGGCGCGCCCATCAAGTTCGCCGGCGTGTCCGAGAAGATCGACGGCCTGGAAGTCTTCGACGCCGACCGCCACGCGCAGCGCGTGCTGGGCATGGGCGACATCGTGGCCCTGGTCGAGCAGGTCACCAAGGGCGTGGACATGGAGGCCGCCCAGAAGCTGGCCGAGAAGGTCAAGAGCGGTGACGGCTTCGACCTCAACGACTTCCTGGCCCAGATCCAGCAGATGAAGCAGATGGGCGGCCTGTCCAACCTCATGGACAAGCTGCCGGCACAGCTCACCGCCAAGGCCGGCCAGGTGGACATGGACAAGGCCGAGCGCGAGATCCGCCGCAAGGAAGGCATCATCTGCTCCATGACTGCCAAGGAGCGCAAGAAGCCCGAGATCATCAAGGCCACGCGCAAGAAGCGCATTGCCGATGGCGCGGGCGTGCAGGTCCAGGAAGTCAACCGCCTGCTCAAGGAGTTCGAGCAGATGCAGGAGATGATGAAGAAGATGAAGGGCGGCGGCCTCATGAAGATGATGAAGCGCATGGGCGGCATGAAGGCCATGAAGGGAATGATGGGCGGTGGCGGCGGCATGCCCAAGCTGCCGTTCTGAGCGGGCCGGGCCCCGCCGATGGACAGTCAAGCCGCAGCACAGCCTGCGGCTTTTCTTTGGCCGCTGCCGGGCTTTGTGAGAACATGCGGCGCCATGAAGGCTGGCGTTTCGACTTCCCTTGCGGCTTCCCGCGTGACTGCATCGCGGCTGTCTCGCCGTGACTGGGGCCTGCTGGCGGCGGCTGCGCTGCTGGCCGGCTGCTCGTCTGCTCCCCGCAAGGGCGCGGGTCCCGGGCCTGCTCCTTCGCCGCAGGCCCTGAACCTGGATGGCGAGTTGCGCGAGGCCCTGCTGGCGCGCACCATGCTCGTGGTCAACACGCCGTATACCTACGGCGGCAATTCGCCCGACGGCGGTTTCGACTGCAGCGGCCTGATCCAGTGGGCCGTGGGCGGCATTACCGAAAGCCGCCTGCCGCGCACCACGGCCCAGTGGGCGCAGTTCAGCAATCCCGTGGGCAGCCGCAGCTTGCAGCGCGGCGACTTCGTGTTCTTCAACACCCTGGGCTCGCGCTATTCGCACATGGGCATCTTTGTGGGCAACGGCCAGTTCGTGCATGCGCCGTCCAGCGGCGGCACGGTGCAGCGCGTGCGCATGGACAACCCCTATTTCGCCAGGCGCTTCACCGAAGCGCGCAGCATCTTCGCCTGAGCGCCTGCCAGGCAAGGCGCCGGGCTTGGCGCCGGCTCTTGAATCGATGGTCCAATGAGAGCTCCATAGAAATCCAGGGTTTCGGAATGGATAACAAGCTCGAATTCGCACAGCGCCTGCGCCAGGCCATCGAGGCTGCGGGTCTGGAGCCGCGGCCCAGCGTGCTGCTGAATCTGTTCAATTCCAGTTACTGGGGTCGGCCGATTTCGTTCCAGGCGGTTGCGCGCTGGCTCAACGGCGAGGCCGTGCCCGAGCAGGACAAGCTGGTGCTGCTGGCCGAGCTGCTCAGGATCGAGCCCGAAGTGCTGCGCTTTGGCGACCCTGCCCAGCGGTCACTGCCGCCTCAGCACGAATGCCAGGAACCGGGCGTGGGCTATCTTGAACGCGAAACCTTCGACGCCTTTCTGAGGCTGCCCGCGCCGCAACGCCAGGTGGTGCGGGAGGTGATCCTGACCTTCGCCAAGGTGCACGGCGAAGGCTGAGGGCCGGGCCACCTGGCAGCCGTCACCGCACCGCCTGCGGCTGCCAGGGCATGGCATGCCAGGGATGGCGCGGATCGGCCACCCATTGCTGCACCTCCTCGGGCGTCACGCTGCGGCCCAGCACGTCGGCCCGGCCACGGGCCAGCCATTGGCTGCGGCCCCGCGCATAGGCCTGGCCGAAGGCCTGCCAGCTGTCAAAGCAATCCCGCGCGCGGCATGCGTTCAGGTGAAGGATCTGCTGGTGCAGGGCCTCGTCCAGCCAGCCCAGCAGCCAGGCACATCGCACGTGGAAGGCCACGCGCGCGCAGGCAAAGGCCATGGCGGCATGGGGATCGTCGCCGGCCTGCAGGCGCTGCAGGTCCAGCGTGAACCAGCGCTGGCGCAGGCCGTCGGGCAACTGGCGTGCGATCTGGGCATCGTCCAGGTCGGTGCGCAGGCCAAGGTGGTGCAGCACCATGGGGCGCAGCTGGGTGGTCAGGGCGTCGTCGGCACCATGGAGCTGCCGGTCTGCAAAGCCGCCCTGGATGGCGTGAAAGGCCATGGGATGGGCCAGGGCCAGGGCCCAGTCCAGCGCCGCATCGCCGCTGCGGTAGCTGCTGAAGTCGCCGCGCTGGCGCGCCGAACGCCTGCGGCGCAGGCCGGCGCGCACTGCCCACCAGACCAATGCAGACAGCACAACAAGAGTGAAGGCGTTCATCGCGGATTTCCTGTCCTGCCCGGCGATCCTGCCCGGCGCCGCGCCAGCTCCAGCGACTGCTGCAGGGCCGCGCTGCGCGGCATGCGCTCGAAGGCGGGCACGGGCACGGTGTCGCGGCGTGCCGCGACCAGCCATTGCATCAGGGGCGACCGGATATCCAGCTGCTCCAGCAGCGCCGGGTGGGCCTGGAGCAGCCACAATTGCTCGGCTTCGGTGTGCAGCTCGCTGGCCGCGCACCAGGCGCCGGTGTGGCCCGAGGCCAGCAGATGCGCCGGACGGCGCACGATGCCCATGGCCAGGGCATCCGCCGGCGCCTCGCCATCGGCATCGAGGTGGTTGAGCAGGGCCAGCACGTCGGCCAGGTAGCGCGCAATCGGCGGGCGGTTCTGCTTGCCCTTGATCTGGTCGATGCGCAGCCGCCCGCCGTCAAGCACCTGGGCGCTGACGGTGATGCGCGGCTGGGCCGTGCCCGTGCGGTAGCTGAACAGGCGCAGCCGGCCCTGCTCGCAGGCTTCGGCGTAGTGCTCGCCGTAGCCGCCGCGCAGCGCGCCGCGCGCGCTGAACTGGCCCAGGCAGTGCCGCATCATCTGGCTTTCATAGGCCATTTCGGCGCGCAGGTCCGGGCTTTGGGCATCGAATTCCACGAACACGCCCAACTGGCCGCGCAGCAGCGGACGCACGGCGCCGGGCCGGTGCTCGGCCCAGCCGCTTTCGCTTTTTCTGGCGAAGGCCAGGTGCTCCAGCGTCCAGCGCGCCAGGGCCTGCGGGCAGTTGATGCGCTGCAGCTTGCCCTCAAGCGCCGTGCCGCGCCGGGTGGACAGGAACTCCAGCAGCCGGCTTTCCAGCGCCAGCAGCGGGGCGCTGTCAGGCTCCACCCACCACAGCGGTGCGCTGGCGCCGGCCGCAGGGCTTTCATGTGGCGGTGGCTGGCGGGCCGCATGCGCGCGCAGGCGCTCCAGCGCCCAGGCGGCAGGCTCGGTGCGCCTGTGCAGGCGCAGCAGCTCGGCCTGCGTGGAGATGGGCTGAACGGCCGGCGGATCGGCGTCGAGGTTGCCGATCACGTGGCGGTAGAAGTGGTTGGCCAGCCAGGCCGCGATCTCCTGACTGTCGCCGCGCGCCGCGCTGCGCTCACGTATGCGCTGCTTGATGTCCGGCGCATTGACCACGTCGCGCGGGCGGTAGGCGCTGGCTGCCGTGGCGGCTCCCGGGTTCACCACAGCTTCCACCAGGGCTTGCTGTCCGAGTGCAGCTTGAGGCAGCGCTGGAGGCCGTCCCTGGCCATCTTGTGCTCGGCCTCGCTGTCATCGGGGGTGAGCTTGGCGATGGCCTCGCGGTGCAGGGCCACGGCCTGATCGATGGGGCCGCAGCTTTCCATGGCGCAGGCCAGGCGGCGCAGCGTGTAGCACTCGCCCAGGGCGCGCACTTCGGGCAGCAGGGCCTCCAGGCGGGGGCGCACCACGTCGCCATGGCTTTCGGAGAAGAAGTCGAGCAGGGACATCAGCGAGGCCAGGTAGTCGCGCCGCTGTTCGCGCTGCTCGTCTGCGTCCAGTTCCTCGAACCACTGGTCCAGGCGTTCCAGCCAGATGCCGATCTCGCCCGCGCGGCCGAGCTGGTAGAGCGCCAGCGCCACGCTGGGGAAGTAGTCGGTGGGGCAGTGGCGGCTGTAGCCGTAGTCCTGGGTGAAGTGCCACAGCTGCTCTGCCGCCGTGACGATGCCGGGTCGGTCGTCACGGCGGATGGCACACCACAGCAGGCCGTCATGGTGCTCGGCGAAGGGGCTGCTGGACAGTCCCTTGTGGTGCAGGGCTGCAGCCTCTTCATAGCGCTGCTGCGAGCGGTACTTGATGGCAAGGTTGTTGCAGAGCATGGAGTAGACGTGCAGGTGCGCATCCTTGTACCGGCCCTGGCCGGTGGCCCAGAAGGCTTCGAAGCGGGCCAGGCCCTCTTCGTAGTAACGCTGCACCAGCGGCTCGCGCACCTCGTCGCCCGGCACCTGCCGGCCTTCGCCCATGATGGCGGCCAGGTCGTCCTCGTCATCCAGCGTCACGCCCGCCGCATAGCACCAGTGGGCGCCGAAGCCCTGGGGAAAGGGCCGCTGCAGCGCCTGCGCGGCCGGCAGCGCGGCAAAGCGCGCGGCCCAGAGCATGGGCAGCAGTTCGGAGTTGGCGTGCCGGGGCTGCTCGCCCACGCCGCGCTCGAGCAGCGGCAGGGCCTGTTCCCATTGGTGGTTCCTGGCCAGGCGCCAGCCGTCGATCATGTCCAGCAGCGGATGGCCGGGCGCCTGGGCACGCGCCAGGGCCAGGTAGTCGTCGGCGCTGCGCGCAGCAGCCGGGCTGTCTTCCAGGATCTCCTGCATGTCGGAGTCCAGGCCGGCCCAGGCCAGGATCAGCGCCCAGGCGGGGGCGTGGGCGGTGTCGCTGTCCACCATGCGCAGTGCCAGCTCATAGCCCTGGCGGGCCGATCCGGGGCGGCTGTGCAGCACGCTCTCCAGCGCCAGGTCCGCCGCATCGGCCAGGCGGCCCGCCTCTTGCAGCCATTGCAGCACCAGGCCGCTGAAGGCGTCGTCGGAGTCGTCCACCAGGCCGAAGCGGCCCAGCTCGGCCAGCTGCAGCGCGGCCTCTGGCTGGCCCATGGCATGGCAGGCCATGGCCTGCAGCCGTGCCTCATGGACCTTGCGGTGCGCGCGCACCGCCTGCGATGCGGCGGGGCTTTCCGTGCGGGCCAGGTGCTGCTGCGCCGCCATCAGCACGGCCGGAACGCTTTGCGGGGCCAGCGGCAGCACTTCGCGCGCAAGGTGCAGCCAGTCGTCGAAGTCCACGTTCTGGTCGGCGTCTGCCAGGGCCAACTGCGCCGTGGAGGCCTGCACATGGCGCACGGTGGCCGGCACATCGCCGCGCAGGCGGGCCAGCTCGGCCTTGCGCAGGCTGGCACGCGCGTCGCGGCGCGCGGGGGATGCCTCGCCGTCGGGGTCGCTGCGCTCGTGGTTGCGCTGCAGGTCCACGCCTTGCTCGGCCAGTTCCCAGGCCTGGGCCTCGCGGGCCAGGTAGTGCCAGCCATTCCAGTAGCGATAGGGCTCGCCGGTGTGCGGCAGCCGGCCCATGAGATCGGCGGCATGCGCGAGCAGGGCCACGCCGCCTTCGCGGTCAAAGCGCAGCCGGCTCTGGATGTCGCTGAGCGCCAGGCTGGCCGTGGCCAGCAGGTGGTTGTCACCCTGCAGGTGCTGCAGCGTGGCATCGCGGTGCTCGCGCAGCAGGGCGTTGGCGGTCTCGGGCCGTTCCAGGTCGAGCCAGAGATCGTGCAGACGCTCCAGTTCGCTCACCGTGGCCGGCGCGAAGCGCTGCTGCGAGAGCAGCTCCATGACGGCCGCCTGGCGTTCGGCCGGGGCGATGGGGCTGGTTTCATCTTCCTGTTGCAGCAGGTCGTGCGCCTGGTCCATGAAGGCATGCAGGGCTTCGCCCTCAAGGATGGCCTGGGCGTTGGCGGGCTGGGAGGTGTTCATGGAATCGATAGCAAGCAAGCGAAGCTGGAAAAGCCATGCAGGCCGACAGACCTCAGGGCGGCAACCCGCGATGCTAGCGGGCCGGCCCGCGCCAGGCCAGTGTGGCCGGGATGTTTTCACGTCCTGTTACACGCAAAAAGCCCGGCATTGCCGGGCTTTCGTTACGCAAGAGGTCGCTGGGCCACCGGGGCCGCAGGGATCGGGTTGGGATCAGTGGCGCACCACGACCTCGCCGCGCAGCGTGAAGGTGCGTGCCTCGGTGATCTTCACATCGATCATCTGGCCGATCAGGCGTTCGTTGCCCGGGAAGTTCACCACGCGGTTGCACTCGGTGCGGCCCATGAGTTCGCTGCCATCGCGCTTGGACAGTCCTTCCACCAGCAGGCGCTGCACCGTGCCCACGCGCTCGTCGCTGATGTCCTTGATGTTGTTGTTGATCACGGCCTGCAGCTCCTGCAGGCGGCGCAGCTTGACCTCGTGCGGCGTGTCGTCGTGCAGGTTGGCGGCCGGCGTGCCGGGGCGGGGGCTGAAGATGAAGCTGAAGCTGTTGTCGAAGCGCACGTCGTGGATGAGCTTCATCATCTTCTGGAAGTCTTCCTCGGTCTCGCCGGGGAAGCCCACGATGAAGTCGCTGCTCATGGCCATCTCGGGCCGGATGGCACGCAGCTTGCGGATGGTGCTCTTGTATTCCATGGCCGTGTAGCCGCGCTTCATGGCCATGAGTATCTTGTCGCTGCCGTGCTGCACGGGCAGGTGCAGGTGGCTGACCAGCTTGGGCAGCCGAGCGTAGGCCTCGATCAGGCGCGGCGTGAATTCGTTGGGATGGCTGGTGGTGTAGCGGATGCGCTCGATGCCGGGGATCTCGGACACGTACTCCAGCAGCAGGGCAAAGTCGGCGATCTCGGCCGTGTCACCCATCTTGCCCAGGTAGGCGTTCACGTTCTGGCCCAGCAGCGTGACCTCCTTCACGCCCTGGTCGGCCAGGCCCGCGACCTCGACCAGCACGTCCTCGAACGGGCGGCTGACTTCCTCGCCGCGCGTATAGGGCACGACGCAGTAGCTGCAGTACTTGGAGCAGCCTTCCATGATGGAGACAAAGGCCGAGGAGCCTTCCACGCGCGCCGGTGGCAGGTGGTCGAATTTCTCGATCTCGGGAAAGCTGATATCGACCTGGGGCTTGTGCCTGGCGGCGCGTGCATTGAGCAGCTCGGGCAGGCGGTGCAGGGTCTGCGGGCCGAAGACCACGTCCACATAGGGCGCGCGCTTGATGATTTCCTCGCCCTCCTGGCTGGCCACGCAGCCGCCCACGCCGATGAGCACGCCGCGTTCCTTCAGGTGCTTGTAGCGGCCCAGGTCGCTGAACACCTTCTCCTGCGCCTTCTCGCGCACCGAGCAGGTGTTGAACAGGATCAGGTCGGCCTGCTCCGGGTCGTCGGTGGACTCGTAGCCCTGGGCTGCGCCCAGCACATCGGCCATCTTGTCCGAGTCGTACTCGTTCATCTGGCAGCCGAAGGTTTTGATAAAGACTTTCTTGGACATGGTGGGGTTCCGTCAGGCAGCCGCCGCACTGCAAGCGGCGGTCCGCAAAAAAAGAAGATGGCCGGGCCAGGGCGGGCGCTGTGCTCCCTGGCCCGAGCCGCTGCGCCCCGCAAGCTGCGGGCCGCATCCATCGTGTGCGTGCGGTGTGCGCCGGCCTCAGTTGAAGAAGCGGTGCAGCATCGACTTGGGCTTGTAGTGCTTGTCGGCCTCGGCCTTGGTCAGGATCCAGGCCTGGTGCAGCCACTGCGTCTGCGGCTCGATCACATAGCCCACCACGAGCTTGCTGCCCTGGTAGTTGATGGCCTGCACCAGCGTGCGCTCGGGGCTGAACAGGCGAAAGCCCGGGCTGGTGCGAATGGTCTTGCCGTCGATTTCGACCACGGGAAACTGCGCGGTCACGACCAGCTCGCCGAACTGGGCCTGCGGCGGGAAATTGCGTGTCTCGTTGGAGGGCAGGCCCTGCGCGGCCGCGCCCAGGCTGGCGCAGGCCAGGCCGGCGAGCAGGGCGCCGGCGCACAGGCGGCGGACGGCAGAGAAATGGGGCTTGCAGCGGTTCATGGTGTACATCCAGGGGCTGAACCCGCGATTCTACGAACTTGCCGCTGCGCGGGCGCGGCACTCGGGCATTGGGTCAGGCGCGGCCCGGCGCATACAGCACGGCCTTGGGCGGCCGGCACAGGCCCCAGAAGCGCAGGCCGGTCAGCTCGGCCATCTGCACGCCCATGGCCGTGGGGGCGGAGATGGTGGCCAGGGCGGCGATGCCGACCCTGGCGCATTTGCGCACCAGCTCATGGCTGCCCCGGCTGGAGAGCACGACAAAACCGGCCTCGCCCAGGCGGCCGGTGCGCGAGAGGCGGCCGACCAGCTTGTCCAGCGCGTTGTGGCGGCCCACGTCCTCGAGCACATCCGTCAGTTGCCCGTCCAGCCCTGCCCAGCCTGCGGCATGCACGGCGCCGGCTTCGGCGTTGAGCCGCTGCAGCGGCGGCAGGGCATCGATGGCAGCGCACACCGTGGTGGCATCGACACGGGCGATCCAGTCGTGCGCGGGCAGGGGGTCGAAGGACAGGTCCAGCGCCGCGAAGCTGTCCACGCCGCAGACGCCGCAGCCTGTGCGCCCGCTCATGCTGCGGCGCCGGTCCTTGAGGCGCGCGAAGCAGCGCGAGGCCACGTCCAGCTGCACCTCGATGCCGTCCATGCCGGACGGAAGGCCTGCAGCCTGTGCAGCCACGGTGCGCACCTCGATGCCGTAGCAGTCGGCAGCGTTGTCCAGAATGCCTTCGGTAAGCGCAAAGCCCAGCGCAAAGTCTTCCAGGTCCGAGGGCGTACCCATCATCACGGCATGCGAGATGCCATTGAACACCAGGGCGATGGGGACTTCGCTGGCCAGCACCTGCGGCTCGGCCTGGATGCTGACGGCGCCGCCATCGGCGATCCGGTGGCGCACCACCGCATGCGTGCGCAGTGCGGCAATGGCGGGCGCGATGGCGCAGGCAGCATCTGCCGGTCCCGAGTCCGGGGCGGGTGCGGGAGCGTGTTCGGTGGTGGCGTTCATGGCGTGGGCCGCGCAGGCGGCCTGCGCATGATATCGGTGCCGCCGCGCAGCTTCAGTCCAGCAATGCCATGCCCTTGATCTGGGCGAAGACATGCATGCCCGGCGCAATGCCCAGCTGCCGGGCGGAATGCAGGGTGATGCGCGCCAGCAGGCGGGATGGGCCCAGCTGCAGCGAGACCATGACCTGGCCCGGGCCGTCCTCGCGCAGATCCTGCACGGTGGCCGCCAGGATGTTGAGGATGCTGCTGTCTTGCGGGTGCTGCAGGCTCAGGCTCACATCGCGCGCCTGCACGCGCAGCTGCACGCTCTCGCCGATGGGGCGCGGGCGGGCCATGACAAGGCGAAGGCGCCCGCCGTCGAAGGACAGCGTGCTCAGGTGGGCATCCGGATCGTGCTGCCGGATCTGCGCACTGAGCATGGCCGCTGCCGTGTCGCCCATGCTCACCGGCAGGTCCAGCCGTGCCAGCAGTTCGCTGGTGGCGCCGGCCGCGACGATGCCGCCTGCCTTGAGCAGCACCAGGTGCTGGGCCAGGCGCGCTACCTCGTCAATGGAGTGGCTGACATAGACCACGGGAATGTCGAGTTCACGGCGCAGTTGGTCCAGGTAGGGCAGGACCTCGGCCTTGCGCTGGGCGTCCAGCGCGGCCAGCGGTTCGTCCATGAGCAGCACGCGGGGGCTGGTGGCCAGGGCGCGCGCAATGGCCACGCGCTGGCGCTCGCCGCCCGACAGGGTGGAGGGCATGCGGTCCATCAAATGGCCTATGCCCAGCAGGGACACGGCCTGCTCCTGGGACACCTTGCGCCGCTCGGCGGGCGTGCGCCGCATGCCGTAGTCGATGTTGCGCTGCACGCTCAGGTGCGGGAACAGGCTGGCTTCCTGGAACACATAGCCCAGTGCGCGGCGGTGCGTGGGCAGCCACTGGCTGGCCGCATCGTCCTGCCAGACCTCGCCATTGACGACGACACGGCCCCGTGCGCGCTCCAGCCCCGCCAGCGCGCGCAAGCAGGTGGTCTTGCCACAGCCCGAAGGGCCGAACAGGGCCGTGACGCCGCGCCCGGGCAGCTGCAGCTGCACATCGAGGCGGAAGTCGGCACGCTCCAGCGCCAGCGCAGCAAGGATTTGCGAAGGGCTCGCGGCGGGCGGGGCGCCGGCCGAAGCAACGGGAGAGAAGTCAGTCATCATGCGCGGCGCTCCTCGCGCGGCTGCAACAGGTGCAGGGCCAGCAGCACCAGGAAGGAGAACACCACCATGCCGCCGGCCAGCCAGTGGGCGTGGGCGTACTCCATGGCCTCCACATGGTCGTAGATCTGCACCGAGACCACGCGCGTCACGCCGGGGATATTGCCGCCCAGCATCAGCACCACGCCGAACTCGCCCACGGTGTGCGCGAAGGTCAGCACGGCTGCGGTGATGAAGCCCGGGCGCGCCAACGGCAGCGCCACGGTGAAGAAGCGGTCCAGCGGCCCCGCGCCCAGGCTGGCCGCAGCCTCCATGGGCCGCGTGCCCAGGGATTCGAAGGCGCGCTGCAGCGGCTGCACCGTGAACGGCAGGGAATAGACCAGGGACCCGATGACCAGGCCTGCAAAGGTGAAGGGCAGGGTGCCCAGCCCCAGCGCCTGCGTCAACTGGCCCACGGGGCCATTGGGCCCCATGGTCACCAGCAGGTAGAAGCCGATCACCGTGGGTGGCAGCACCAGGGGCAGCGCCACCACGGCGCCAATCGGGCCGCGCCAGCGCGAGCGCGTATGGGCCAGCCACCAGGCCAGCGGCGTGCACAGCGCCAGCAGCAGCACCGTGGTCACGCTGGCAAGTTTCAGCGTCAGACGTATGGCGGCGTAGTCGTCGGCGGTAAGAATCATGCTGGAAGAATTCAGTGGTTCGCAGCGCTGGCGTCGTCCCCCTACCGCGCAGCGAGAGAGGGGAAGGCGCGTCAGCGCCTCAGGGGGAGCCTAGAGCCCGTAGCCGTAGGAGCGAATGATGGCACGCGCTTTATCAGCACGCAGGTACTTCATCAGCTCGGTGGCGGCTTCGTTGTCCTTGCCGCTGTTGAGCACGATGGCGTCCTGGCGGATGGATTCGTGCATGGCGGCGGGCACCTGCCAGGCCGAGCCTTCGCGCAGCTTGCCGTTTTCCATCACCTGCGACAGGGCCACGAAGCCCAGCTGGGCATTGCCCGTGGCCGCGAACTGGTAGGTCTGGGCGATGTTCTCGCCCATGACGATGCGCGGCTGCACCTGGGCCGTGATGCCCAGCTTGTCCAGCACTTCCATGGCGGCCGTGCCGTAGGGCGCGAGCTTGGGGTTGGCCACGGCGATGTGCCTGTAGTCGCCGGTCTTGAGGACCTCGCCCTTGTCGTCCACATAGCCGGGCTTGGGGCTCCACAGCACGAGCTGGCCGATGGCGTAGGTGAAGCGCGAGTCGGGCAGGCCACGGCCTTCCTTGGCGATCTTTCCAGGCGTGGTGTCGTCGGCGGCCAGCAGGATCTGGAAGGGCGCGCCGTTGACGATCTGCGCGTAGAACTTGCCCGTGGCGCCGAAGGACAGCAGGGCCTTGTGCCCGGTGTCCTTCTCGAACTCGGCGGCGATCTTCTGCATGGGCGCCGTGAAGTTGGCGGCAACGGCCACCGACACTTCGGCAGCCTGCGCAGCGACACCGCCCAACAGGGCAAGGGCGGCAAAGGCGGTGGCACGCAGGGGCTGGTTCACGTTCATGGGTCTCTCGCTATTCCGTTGGTGAATAGCGCAGTGTAGCGACCTGAAAATGCGCATGCAGGGTGCAGGCGTTTTGCTTCGTGGGAAATAACGCTTGGCGGGCATGATGTCGCGCATGACTGCCGACGCTCCTGCTTCACCCTCCGATCTGGCGCCCGCGCTGGGCCATGACCTGGCTGACCGCCGCCTCGCCATCCTGCGCCATATCGCAGCAGGGCATTCGATTTCACAGGCGGCGCGCGAGGCCGGCGTCAGCTACAAGGCGGCATGGCAGGCGCTGGATGTGCTGACCAATCTCGCGGGCTGTGCCCTGGTGGAGCGCTCGGTCGGCGGCGCCGGCGGCGGCGGCGCGCGCATCACCGCAGCCGGGCAGTCCCTGCTGGCCATGGCCGATGCGCTGGAGCAGGCCCGTGCACAGGTGCTGCAGCGCTTTGGCGGGCCGGCCGGCGTTTCCTCGGCGGCTCCCGGACTGGGGCTGGGCCTGCGCACCAGCATGCGCAATCTGTGGCCTTGCCGGGTCGGGGCCCTGCAGGCGCAGGGTGCCCAGGTCCGCGTCTGGATGCTGCCCGATGGCGGTGGCGATGCGCCAGGCATTGCCGCACGCATCACCGCCGAAAGCGCCCAGTTGCTGGGCCTGGCCCCTGGCCTGCCCGTGATGGCGCTGTGCAAGGCCACTGCCGTCCAGGTGCTGCCAGTGGCGCCGCTGGCCGGTGCGCAGGGCCTGGCCAATGCCTGGCCTGCCAAGGTGCAACGCCTGGCCCGTGCCGAGGGGGACGGACCGCGCGAAGTGGTGGCCAGGCTGCCCTGGGGCGGCAGCGGCGTGGGGTATGCGGCGCAGCAGGCGCAAGGCGAGCCCTGGACGCTGCGCACAGGACGCAAGGTCTGGCTGTCGGTGCCGGAGTCCGCCGTGGTGCTGGCCGTGGCCGACTGACACGACTGACCTGACAGGGTCGATTGAGCTGACTGGGCCGATTGGGCGTCGAGAAGGCCGCAGCGCGTTGCGCGTGCGCTGCAGTGGCTGCAGATTCGGACGGGTCTTATGGCGCATCCCGGGTGGGATACGAAAAATTGTGCCGCAGCGCAACCTGCGCGCTCCGGTGGCGCAGGCTTTCCCGGCGACCGATCCATCGATACCTCCCTAGCCCCCATGAGCATCCTGAAATTGCGCAGGCAAGAGAAAGTGGCGTTCTACACCGCCTTGCTGTGTTCGTCCGTCGCGGCGTTCATCTTCTTCGCGTCCCAGGACGTGGCGGACAGTCTGGAGCAGCGACTGGGTGCGCTGGCCATCTGCATCGTCATCGGCGCCGTGGTGACCCTGTTCAATCACTGGTGGTTCAGAGTCTGGGGCTGGCACCTGGTGCCGGTCACCCTGCTCCTGTTCTATGGCGGCACGCTGGTCGCAGGCTGGCTGTTTGGCGGTCGATGATCGCGATGGCGCCGAAGGGGAACCTGCCGCAATGCTTTGCGTCGAAGAGCCTTTGCGACTGCCTCCCAGGCCTCACACGGCCTTGCCCCTGCCATGAAGACCACCCTGTCCGCCGCCCTGATCTGCCTGTTCCTGTCTGCCCCGGCCCTGGCCCGTCCGCTGGACCCGGCGCCGCTGGATGCCTCGCAGTTCAACCTGGGACTGGTCGGCCTTGCCGGCGAGATTTCGCCAGCGGAGCGGCATCTGGAGGCCATGCTCAGGCGGCCCGAGGCCAATGCCGTCCTGCTGTCGGTGATCGACGATCCGCGCCGATCTCCCGTGGCCAAGCTCTATGCGCTGTGCGGGCTCAAGCGCATGGGCAGCGGCGGCTACGAGGCAGCGCTGGTCAAGCTGCGCGGCTTTGAGGGCCAGGTCTCCGTGATGCTGGGAGACCAGATGTTCCAGGAAGACATCCGAGAGGCGGCAGACCGCATCGAAAACCTGGAGTGCAGCGAAGGCGGCTGAGCCTGGGCACGCCGGTTGCCAGACAAAAAAAGAGCTGCCATCGGCAGCTCTTTGCATTGTGGGGCATCGTTCCGAGCCGGAGGATCTGAGCCGCTCAGGACAGCTCGCGACCCTTGAGTTCGGGGATCAGAAAGGCCGTGGCCAGCATGTCCAGCACATAGATGGCCGCCAGCAGGGCGATCGCCACCTGGAACGAATAGCTCATGGCCAGCGCACCGATCACCACCGGGCCCAGTCCGCCCACGGCGCGGCCGATGTTGAACAGCACGTTCTGCGCGGTGGCGCGCGCCTCGGTGGGATAGGCCTCGCTCATCACGGCGCCGTAGCCGCCCATCATTCCATTGACGAACAGGCCCATGAGGGCCCCCGCCCAGAGCATGGCCGCAGGGTCGGACAGCTGTGAATAGAGCACGACCATGATGACCGAGCCCAGCTGGAAGATCAGGAAGCTGGGCTTGCGGCCGATGCGGTCGGCCAGCTGGCCGAAGACCCAGATGCCGACCATCATTCCCACCACGGTCACGGCAGTCCATATCGAGGACTTGGTCAGGCTGAAGCCCAGTTGCTTGGACAGGAAGCTGGGCATCCAGATCATGATGCCGTAGTAGCCGAAGTTCTGGACCGAGGTCAGCACGATCACACCCAGGCTGACCTTGGCCGTGGCGCGGTCCTTCACCAGCAGCTTCAGGCTTTGCAGCACCGGCACGCGGGCCGACGGCGTGGCGGACTGCTGGCGCTTCACGAAGACCTCGGGCTCGTGCAGCTTGTTGCGGATCACCCAGGCCACCACGGCCGGGATCACGCCCACCAGGAACATGCCGCGCCAGCCTATGAGGGGCAGCAGCAGCGGCGTCAGCAGCGCCGCGCCCAGCACGCCCATCTGCCAGCCCAGGGCCACGTAGGACGAGACGCGCGCGCGGTGGCGGGCAGGCCAAGCCTCGGCAGCCAGTGCCATGCCGATGCCGAACTCGCCGCCCAGGCCGATGCCCGCAATCGTGCGGTAGGCCAGCAGGTCCCAGTAGCCCTGCGCGAAGGCGCACAGGCCCGTGAAGACTGCGAACAGCATGATGGTCCAGGTCAGCACGCGGATGCGCCCGTAGCGGTCGCTGAGCAGGCCGAAGAAGATGCCGCCGAACACGGCACCGATCAGCGTCCAGGTCACCAGCGAGCCGGCCTGGCCCGGCGTGAGGTGCAGGTCGGCCGAGATGGCCGACAGCATGAAGCCCAGGATCAGCAGGTCGAAGCCGTCCATGGCATAGCCGACGGCCGAGCCGGCCAGGGCCTTCCAGCTGTAGCCATTGACCTGGGTGGCATGGGCGCCGGCATGCGTGTCTGTGCTGGCGCCGGCAGCATTGGCTGCGAGCGCCCCGGAGGAAGTGGTGGTCACGTGAAGATCCTTGAAAGCCAGGACGGCGCGCGCTCTCGCTGGGGTGCGGCACCGCGCAAAACGCCTGCGCCGCCGGCTGAGCCGGCGTGCGGGCACGCTGCGCGTGTGCTGCATCCTGGGAAGGCGATGGGCACGGGAGTCCTGGTGGGAAAACAAGCTGGGCGGCCGGCATGCCGGAGCATGGCAGGGGCTGCGCGCAAAGACAGAGCGCAAGGTGCAGCGCCAAAAGACCGCTTCTGCAAAAAGCGAAAGCCCTGAATCGGCTGGGCGATCAGGGCTTGGAGGCTGCGGGCAGGCCCGGTGAAAAGGGCGCTCCCATGCGGGCGGGCGCAATGGTAAGGGAAGTGGCCGGACAAGGCAAGTAGGGCAGTCTTGCCAGACAGCTTCTACGACATGGGCGGCTGGTACTGCCCGGCGGGCGCGGGACGGATTCGGGTGTTGCGCGGATGCAGCAGCCCCTGTGCTGCCGATGGCCCAGACAATTGAAGAAACGATAATGAGAACAAATCGCATTCGCTTTCTCTTCATGCCCTTCGACCCATCGGAGGGCATGGCGAGGAAGTTTTTTTATTGCCGTATTGCTGTTCTCCCGGAGCATTTCATGCCACTGCATCGCCTTCGACCCGGCCATCGCCCTGCGCCTCTTGCGCTGGCCATCTCCCTTGCCATCGGCGCCCTGTCCGCTCAGGCTCAGGCATTGCCGGACACGCAGAACCCGGCCACGCTGCCCACGGTCAACGTGATCTCCAACCAGTTGGGCGAGGTGACCGAAGGCTCGGGCTCCTATACGCCGGGCACCATTGCCACAGCCACGCGCATGGTGCTGACGCCGCGCGAGACGCCGCAGTCCATCAGCGTGGTCACACGCCAGAAGATGGATGACTTCAACCTCACCTCCATCGACCAGGTGATGGAGCACACGCCCGGCATCAGCATCGTCACCTATGACAGCGAGCGCACCGAGTACTACGCCCGCGGCTTCGCCATCCAGAACTTCCAGTACGACGGCATTCCGATGATGCGCGACTCCGCGTACTCGGCCGGCAACACCCTCAGCGACATGGCGATCTATGACCGCGTCGAGGTGCTCAAGGGCGCAACCGGCCTGCTCACGGGCAGCGGCACTCCGGGCGCGACCATCAACCTGATCCGCAAGAAGCCCACGCGCGATTTCCGCGGGCATGCGTCCATCTCTGCGGGCAGCTGGAGCAACTACCGCACCGAGGTGGATGTGGGCGGCTCACTCAATGCAAGCGGCAGCGTGCGCGCGCGTGGCGTGGCCGCCTACCAGGACAAGGACTCGTTCATGGACCGCTATTCGCGCAAGACCGCGACGCTGTACGGCATTGTGGAAATGGACCTGACGCCACGCACTTTGCTGACGCTGGGCGGCGATGCGCAGAACAACCGTCCGGTCAACTCCACCTGGGGCGGCATTCCGCTGCTCAATGCCGATGGCCAATTCAATGACATGCCTCGCTCGCACAACAACGGCACGCGCTGGAGCCGTTGGGACCAGTACACGCGCACGGCCTTTGCCACGCTGGAGCACAGCTTCAGCAACGGCTGGGTGGCCAAGGCGCAGTTCAACCACCAGATCAACGGCTACAACGCCAACCTGGGCGCGGCGGCTGCGGGCTTCCCCAACCCGGCCGACGGCTCCGGCGTGTCGCTGTGGCGCGGCCAGTACATAGGCCGCACCACCAGCAATGCGCTCGATGCCTACGCCAGCGGGCCCTTCTCGCTGGGCGGGCGCGAGCACGAACTGGTGCTGGGCGCCAGCGTAGCGAGGCGCCACTGGAAGAACGATGGCTACTGGCAGCTGCCCGCCGACTATGTGTCCACGGTCAATGACTACTACCACTGGAATGGCGATTCGCGCCTGCCGGTGTGGGGCGCCTCACCCGACTACGTGAACAGCGAAGTGACCAAGGAGCAGGGCTTGTACACGGCGGCGCGCTGGAACCTGGCGGCCGACCTCAAGCTGATCACGGGCGGGCGCTGGTCCAACTATCGCAACCAGGTGCAGGGTCAGCGCGAGACCGGCGTTTTCGTGCCCTATGTGGGCGCGATCTACGACCTCAATGGCAACTATTCGGTCTACGCCAGCTACACCAGCATCTTCAGCCCGCAGTCCAAGCAAAACGAGAGCGGCAAGGCGCTGGACCCGCTGCGCGGCAACAACGCCGAGGTCGGCGTCAAGGCGGCCTTCATGGACGGCCGCCTCAATGCATCGGCGGCGCTGTTCCAGCTTCAGCAAGACAACTTCGGTATCGAGACCGGCGGCGTGACGCCCGGCGGCGCCACGGCCTACCGGGCCGCCGATGGCGTCAGGACGCGCGGCTTCGAGGCGGAGATATCCGGCCAGATCACGCCCGCCTGGCAACTGCAGGCCGGTTTCTCGCATGCCATTTCGCGCGACCAAGGCAAGCGCGTGGCCACGCTCACGCCCTCCAACCAGTTCAGCCTGCACACCAGCTACAGGCTGGACGGCCCGCTTTCCGGCCTGACGGTGGGCGGTGGCGCGCGCTGGCAGGACAAGACCTGGGGCGACATCTCCACGCCATCGGGCGGCACGGCCGTTCACACCGTCAAGGGCTACTGGCTGCTGGACATGATGGCGCGCTACGAGTTCAGCAAACAGCTGTCGGCCACCGTCAACGTGCGCAACCTGCTGGACAAGAAGTACTACACCATCTTCAGCTACTACAGCACCTACACCTGGGGCGAGCCGCGCTCGGTGAATGTCAGCCTGAACTACAAGTTCTGAGGCCCGGCCCTTGGCGCCAGCGCGGGGTCTTTGGCCCTGGCGCCAAGGGCGCCGTGCTAGGCTGGCGCCCGCTGCGGCCCGTGCGCCGCAAGCGCTCCCATTGCCGTCCGTTCACTGCCCGTTGGCCGCCCGGGTCCGTCTATGACCTTGCGGTGCAGTGCGGCGATATCTCGCAGGTTTTGCCAATAAAAACAATTCTCATTACAGTTTGGCATTCCGAGTTCTCCAACCTCCGATCCTTTCTGCCATGCATCCCATCCTGATTGCAGCCGCCCTCGCTTTGGGCGCGGCCGCCCCGATGAGCCAGGCCGCAGCCGCCGGCACCGTTCAACAGCCCGTGAAGAAGAACCTCTCCGTTGCAGAGGTGGTCAAGCATTACGGCACCCTGGTGCACGCCAATTACTCGGATTCCATCAGCTCCGCCAAGACCATGCAGAAAGCCATCGGGGCCTTTCTCGCATCACCCAGCGAACAGGGCCTGAACAATGCGCGCAAGGCCTGGCTGGATGCACGCGAGTACTACGGCCAGACCGAGGCCTTCCGCTTCTACGCCGGTCCCATCGACAACGATGAAGGACCCGAAGGCCAGATCAACGCCTGGCCCATGGACGAGTCCTATGTGGACTATGTGGAAGGCAACCCCAACGCCGGCATCATCAACAACCGCAAGGAAGCCATCACCAAGAAGCGCCTGGCCGAACTCAACGAGCATGACGGCGAGGAGAACGTTTCCACCGGCTGGCACGCCATCGAGTTCATGCTCTGGGGCCAGGACCTGAATGACAAGGGACCGGGCGCGCGTCCCTACACCGACTTCGTCGATGGCAAGAAATCCAATGCCGACCGCCGCCGTGAGTACCTGAAGGTGGTGACCGAGTTGCTGATCGAGGATCTGCAGTCGGTGGCCGACCAGTGGAAGCCCGGCTCGGCCAAGAATTTCCGCGCCCAGTTCGAGAAAAAGCCCGACGACGCGCTGCGCCGCATCTTCGTGGGCCTGGGTTCGCTGTCGCGCGGCGAGCTGGCCGGCGAGCGCCTGGAAGTGGCGCTGGCCAGCCGCGACCAGGAAGACGAGCACTCCTGCTTCTCGGACAACACGCACCGCGATGCCGTGACCAATGCCCAGGGCATCCTCAACGTCTGGCAGGGCAGCTACAAGCGCCTGGACGGCAGCGAGCTGCAAGGCCCGGGCATCAGGGACTGGGTGGCCTCCAAGGACAGCGCGCTGGCCGACAGGACCACGCGCCAGATCACGCAGTCGGTGCAGGCGGCCCAGGCCATTCCCGCGCCGTTCGACCAGGCCATCCAGGGCGCGCGCGACTCGGCCTCGCGCGCCAAGATCCAGGCCACCATCGACAGCCTGGTCCAGCAGAGCAAGGACCTGGTGGAGGCGGCCAATGCCGTCGGCATCACCCAGCTCAACCTGGTGGACCCCAAGGCCAACTAAAAGAGCATTCACCCCAAGCGTCCAACCCCTCTCTCGCCCATGCGCCAAGGCCGCCGCCCCCGAAAGGGTTCGGCGGCCCTGGCTTTTCCAGGGACGTCCCCACCCATGAATCTCTCCCCCTCGCTGCTGGTCGCTGCCTCCCTGGTCCTGATGGGCTGCTCGGCCCAACAGCAGGACACGGTGGCTGCCGCTCCAGCGCGCGCGCCAGCACCGCAGCCTGCTCCCGATCCAGCTCCCGATCCAGTTCTTTTGTTCGCGGCACCCGGCGAGCCCCTGCCCCCGGGCGGCCAGACCACGGTCCACGCCACGGGCCGCAACGCCTTCTCGCTGCCTGCCGCCAACCTGGACGATGCCGAGCGCACGCGCTTCGTCATCGGCAACTCCTTCTTCAAGCGCAACTGGGTGCAGGCGCCGGCCTCCACCACGGCGCGCGATGGCCTGGGCCCGCACTTCCTGGCGCGCTCCTGCGGCGGCTGCCATGTGCAGGACGGCCGCGCCCAGCCGCCCGACTTCCACAACCCGCTCAAGCCCCAGCCGTTCGCGGGCCTGCTCATGCGGCTGTCCATTCCGGGCGAAGGCCCGCACGGCAGCCCGGTGCCGGACCCGGTCTATGGCGACCAGTTCAACACCGAGGGCGTGCTGGGCGTCAAGGGCGAGGGCCAGCTTCGCATCCGCTATGAACAGGTGCATGGCCGCTTTGCCGACGGCACGGCCTACACGCTGGAAAAGCCGGTCTACGAGCTGGCTGCGCTCAACTACGGCCCCCTCGCTGCCAACCTGATGACCAGCCCGCGCATTGCGCCGCAGGTCATCGGCCTGGGCCTGCTGGAGCACATCCCGGAGTCCGAGATCCTGGCCAACGCTGCCGCCCAGGCGGCCCTGGGCGGCCCCATCAAGGGCCAGCCCAACTATGTCTGGGATGCCTACGGCGAACGCATGATGCTGGGCCGCTTCGGCTGGAAGGCCAACGTGGCCTCCATTGCCCACCAGACGGCTTCGGCCTTCCTGGGCGATATCGGCATCACATCGAAGCGTTTCCCGCACCAGACCTGCACGCCCGCGCAAAAGGACTGCCTGGCCGCGCCCAACGGCAACGGCGCCGAAGGCGTGGAGATCGAGGACCGCGTGCTGGACGACGTGATCTTCTACCAGGCCACGCTGGCGCCGCCTGCACGGCGCAACGCCAGCGACCCTGCCGTGCGCCGTGGCGAGGCACTGTTCCACCAGGCCCAATGTGCACAGTGCCACCGGCCTTCGTACAAGACGGGCGGGGCGCTGTTCCCCGCGCTGTCGCCGGCACTCAGCAGCAAGGGGTTGTCGGGCCAGACCATTGCGCCCTACACCGACCTGCTGCTGCACGACATGGGCGATGCGCTGGCCGACGGCCGGCCCGACTTCAAGGCCTCAGGCCGCCAGTGGCGCACGCCGCCGCTGTGGGGCATAGGCCTGCTGCCCGATGTCAACAACCACCAGCGCCTGCTGCACGACGGCCGTGCGCGCGGCGTGCTGGAAGCCATCCTCTGGCACGGCGGCGAGGCCGAAGCCGCGCGCGAACAGGTGCGCCAGTTCAGCGCCGAAGACCGTGAAGCCCTGGTCAAATTTGTGGAGTCCCTCTGATGCAAGACATTCGCATGACCCCTCGCCAAATCCTTTGTGCCGCCGCGCTGGCGCTGCTGGCCACCACCCCGGCCCAGGCCCAGGAAGTGGAGGCCAACATGGCCATCCCCTTCTACAACACGGCCCATGCCGTGCAGGGGCTTTACGGCCAATGGTTCTCGCCCCAGGCCAAGGCCGCGCAGGCATCCGCCCAGGCACTGAACCAGGCGCTGCGCGCGCATTGCGCAGCACCTGCGGCACCTGCGGGATCGGCCGCTGCCACGCTGCAGACGGCGCGCCAGGCCTATGTGCAATCGTCGCGGCAGTGGAGCAGCCTCTCGGCCGTGGCCCTGGGGCCGCTGGTGGAGCGCCGCTCGGCGCGTCTGGTGGACTTCCGCCCCATGCGCCCGGCCCTACTCAAGAAGGCCATACAGTCGGCCCCCGCCGATCTGGCTGCCATGGAGCGCATCGGCGCACCCGCCAAGGGATACCCGGCGCTCGAGAACCTGCTGTGGACCCAGCCCGTGGAGCCGCAGACGCCGGCCTGCGCCTATGCCACCCTGGTGGCCGAGGAAATCGGCGCCGAGATGGGCATCCTCCGCAATGGCTTTGCCAAGCTTGCCGCCCAGGACTGGTCCGAGGACGGCGATGCCACCACCGAAGCCATGGCCGAGTTCATCAACCAGTGGGTCGGCGGCCTGGAGCGCCTGCGCTGGGCGGACATGGAAAAGCCCTTGCGCAGTGCGGGCAGTGCAGGCAGCAAGCCCCCCGCCTGGGAGCACCTGGCCAGCGGCAGCACCGTCGAGGTCTGGCGCGCGCACTGGCAGGGCCTGCGCACGCTGGCCGTGAGCGTGGACCGCAAGGTGCCCCGGCCCGGCGTGGACATCGTGCCCATCGAGTCCTACCTGCGCGGCCGTGGCCTCAACCCGCTGGCCGACCGCTGGCTCAAGGCCGTCAACGAGGCCGATGCCGGCATGCGCGCCCTGACCGAGCCGACCGCCAAGGCCGTCGATGCCGCCACCAAGCCGCTTTCGCGCCTCAAGCGCCTCATGGAAGGCGAGGTGGCGCCTGCGCTGGAAGTCAACATCGGGTTCTCGGATGCCGACGGGGATTGAGCAGGCGCTGAATCGCCGCCGCTGGCTGCAGGGCCTGGGTCTGCTGGCTGCCATGCCGCTGGCAACCTCCCATGCGGCCAGGCCGTCTGGACCGGCACGGTCGCTGGCTGCGGCCTGGATGCAGGGCGAGCAGATGCGTGTCGGCATCGTGCAGGCCAGTGCGCAGGTGGACAGGCCGCTGCAGGTGCTGCAGGCCCTGGATGTGCCCACGCGCGCCCACGGCATGGCCGCGCTGCGCGACGGCTCCGTGGTCTTCGCCAGCCGCCGCCCCGGCGACTGGCTGGTGCGTCTGAAGCCGGGACAGGCCGCCGAGGATGCGCAATGGCAGTGGATAGAGCCCGACCGCTTCTTCAACGGCCATGTCATCGAAAGCGCCGATGGCCGCCATCTCTACACCACTGAGACCGACCTGGAAGATGCCCAGGGACTGATCGGCGTGCGCGATGCCATCACCTTGGAGAAGATCGCCGAATGGCGCACGGGCGGCATGGACCCGCACCAGCTGCTGCTGGACGCCGACGGCACGCTGATGGTCGCCAACGGCGGCATTCCCACGCAGTCCGAGACCGGCCGGCGCAAGCTGCAGCTGGACCACATGGATTCGTCCATCGCACGGCTGCTGCCGGCCGAAGGCGGCGCCCGTGCCGGCCTGTGGAAGCTGGACGACAGCCGCCTGAGCCTGCGCCACCTGGCCTGGGGCCCGCAGGTCGCCCACGCGCCCGCGCGCCGCTGGCTGGGCATTGCGCTGCAGGCCGAGCACCGCGACACCGAAGCGCGCGCCGCCGCGCCCGTGCTGGCCCTGTTCGATGGCCACCGTTTGCATGCCGTGCCCCTGCCCGAAGGGCGCGAGCCCCTGGCCGGCTATGGCGGCGATATCGGTTGCGACGGCCAGCTCTTTGCCGTCAGCTGCCCGCGCGTGAACACCGTTACCTGGTGGCAGGTGCCCGACAGCGGCCAGGCCAGCGGACGCTGGCTGCGCGGCGACGCCATGCCGGGCGTGTACTGCGTGGCCAATGCAAGTGTCTCGCTGGATGCCAAGGGCCGGCCCCTGCCTGCCGAGCCCGCGCTTTGGATGGGCGGTGCACGCCAGGCCCAATTGCGCCAGCGCGGCCAGGTGCTGCGCACGGTGGCGGTGCCTGGAATGGCGTTGGACAATCACTGGATTGCGCTGAAGAGCCGCAGCTAGCAGCCGGGGGAGGGCGCCGAGCAGGGTGCGCTCCCGGCGTGCCCGCGCTCTGTTCGTCGGGCAAGAAAAAAGGGTCTACGCTTGCACGTAGACCCTTTTCTTTGTTTGGTGGCGCTTCACGGACTCGAACCGCGGACCTGTGGATTATGATTCCATCGCTCTAACCGACTGAGCTAAAGCGCCGTAAGACCTAAATTATATGCAGAATTTTTGGTCGATCCGGGAAGTTGTGCAAATTTCTCGAAATTTCTTTGCGAGAGGCCTGCAGTGCCTTGCCGGAAGACGCGCATTGTAGCGTGTCTTTCAGCAGGTTCAGAGATGTTTGAAGTTTGCGGGGCGCTTGTTGACGAAGGCGTCCATGCCTTCCTTCTGGTCCTGCGTGGCGAACAGCGCGTGGAACAGGCGGCGCTCGAACATGACGCCGTCAGCCAGCGAGCCCTCGAAGGCGCGGTTCACCGATTCCTTGGCCGCCATGACGGCGATCTGCGAGAAGCCGCTGATGATGATGGCGGCGCCCAGGGCTTCGTCCATGAGCTTGTCGAAGGGCACGACGCGGCTGACCAGACCGGCGCGCTCGGCCTCGGTGGCGTCCATCATGCGGGCCGTGAGGGCCATGTCCATGGCCTTGGACTTGCCCACGGCGCGCGGCAGGCGCTGCGTGCCGCCGGCGCCGGGGATGACGCCCAGCTTGATTTCCGGCTGGCCGAACTTCGCGTTGTCGGCGGCGATGATGAAGTCGCACATCATGGCCAGCTCGCAGCCGCCGCCCAGGGCAAAGCCGCTGACGGCGGCGATCACGGGCTTGCGGATGCTGCGGATGGTCTCCCAGTTGCGCGTGATGTAGTCGCCCTTGTAGGCGTCGGCAAAGCTGTACTTGGCCATGGCGCCGATATCGGCGCCGGCCGCAAAGGCTTTCTCGCTGCCGGTGATGATCATGCAGCCGATGGCCTCATCGGCATCAAAGGCCTGCAGGGCCTGGCCCAGCTCGTTCATGAGCTGGTCGTTGAGCGCGTTGAGCTGCTTGGGGCGGTTGAGCGTGATGATGCCGACCTTGTCGGCTTCGACGCGAACTTCAATCATTTCGTAGGCCAAGGGAGTCTCCTGCTGGGGTTGTCGTCGTGATGCTCAAGAATAACCGGCCAGGGGCGCGGGTGCGCGTGTGTGCATGTGCGCGCCTGCACCGCGTTTCACGGCGTGCCGGGAGCCTGCGGGCTGTCGGCGCGGCTGCCCAGCCAGCGTCCCACGGCCTCTTCGTCGGTGATTTCCAGGGCGAGGTTGCTGGGAGACGGGAGCTGTGGAGCGCTGGAGATGGCAGCTTTTGCATCGCCGTTGTCCGTTTTCTCGACCATGGCGGCCTCGCTCAGCAGGGCCGAGCCCCAGGGCAGGGTGAAGGCCAGGATCTGGCGGTCGCGGGCCACCCAGGCCACGATCTCCAGCGCCGTGCCTGCGTACAGCGCCACATCGTCCAGGCGGGTGATGCGCCAGCGTGCGGGCTGTGCATCCTCGGCCCCGGTGGGCAGCTCGATGGCCAGCCATTCGTCGCCGGCCATGAAGCCTGCGCGCTCGGCCAGGCTGCCGCGCAGCACGGTCTTGACGGTGATGCCCTGGCTTTCCTGTACGCGCAGGCCCAGCCGCTGGGCAGTCTGCGCCGGTTCGGCCTTGGCCTGCACGCCCTGGGCGGCCAGCAGCTCGGCCAGCGGCAGGTCGTCGGTGCCGTGCACCCATTGCGTGATCTCGGGGGCGAAGCTGCGCCCGCCCAGCTCCTGCAGCACGGCCAGCACATCGGCCTCGCGCATGGGGCCGCCCTGGCAGCGCTGCCACAGCGCGCGCATCACGTCGTCCAGCGTGCTGCGGCCTTCGCGGCGCAGTTGCAGGTCCAGGGCCAGCGCGACCAGGCAGCCCTTGGTGTAGTAGCTGACGGTCTGGTTGGGCGTGTTCTCGTCCTGGCGGTAGTACTTGACCCAGGCGTCATAGCTGGCCTGGGCCACGGACTGCAGGCGGCGGCCCGGTGTCTGCAGCACCTGGTTGATGGTGCGCGTGACCAGCTTGAGGTACTGGGCGTTGTCGATCAGGCCGGCGCGGCGCAGCAGCAGGTCGTCGTAGTAGCTGGTGAAGCCTTCGAAGAACCACAGCAGCTCGGTGTAGTTCTCCTGCCCGTAGTCGTAGCGCGCGAATTCTGCGGGGCGCAGGCGCTTGACGTTCCAGGTGTGGAAGTACTCGTGGCTGATCAGGCCCAGCAAGGTGGTGTAGCCCTCGGCGGCCTTGCGCTCGCCCACGCGCGGCAGGTCGCGCCGGCCGCAGATCAGGGCCGTGGAGTTGCGGTGCTCCAGGCCCCCATAGCCGTCATCGACCACGTTGAGCATGAACACATAGCGCTGCATGGGCGCGGGCGTGGCCTGCTCGCCCGTACCGTGCCAGAAGGCCAGCACGGTCTCGCAGATCCTGCGTGCATCGGCAACCAGGCGCGCGCCGTCGAAGCTGGGCGCGGCGCCCGCAACGACGAAGCTGTGGGGCACGCCCGCGGCCACGAAGTCGCCACGCCAGAAGCTGCCCATCTCCACGGGGCAGTCCACCAGTTCGTCGTAGTGGGCAGCGCGGTACAGGCCCCAGCCGCGCGCATCGGCGTCCACGGCGTCCAGGCCGGTGGCCACCTGCCACGATGCCGTGGCGTCCGATGCAAGCAGCTGCAGCGTATGCGGCGTGTCTTCCTGGCCGTGCACGCGCAGGCACAGGCTGGTGCCGTTGAAGAAGCCGCGGCGGCGGTCCAGCCAGGCCGTGCGCACCGAGCTGTCGTAGGCGCAGAACTGGTAGTGGAGCACCAGCGGCACGCCGGCTGCGCAGTCGGCCTGCCAGAGGTTCTTGCCCTGCTGGGCCAGCGCGACGGGACGGCCGTCCTGCTCGGCAGACAGGTCCTGGAGGTTCTTGGAGAACTCCCGCACCAGATAGCTGCCGGGAATCCAGACCGGCAGCGACAGGGTCTGGCCGGCGGCCGGGCGGGCGATGTGCAGCTGCACGCTGAACAGGTGCGCGTCCACATCAAGGGCCTGCACGCGGTAGTGGATGTCCGCTGCGGCAGTGGCAGCGGCGGTGGCGGCGAGGGGAGAGGTCATTCGGGCTCCTGCAGGTGTGGCCTGGAGGCTGCCCGGGCCCGCTGCGGCGGGCTGGAGCCGGGAAGCTCCGGCCAAGGGGAATCAGAGGGGCGGGCCCGGCATAGGGCCCGCGAGGCGGCGATCAGCGCGCGGCTGCGGCTGCGGCCAGGTTCTTCTCGACTTCCTGGGCGCTGATGGCGCCAGGCACTCGGGTGTTGTTGGTGAAGATGACGGTGGGCGTTCCCGTGATCTTGTACTTGCGGCCGAAGGCCAGGTTGCGCTGCACGGCCGAGGTGTCGCATTGGGCAGCGGCCGGTACCTTGTCGCGCAGCATGTGGTCGGCCCATGCACCGGCCTGGTCCTTGGCGCACCAGATGTTGCGCGATTTCTCGGCCGAATCGGGGCTCAGGATGGGGTACAGGAACAGGTAGATGGTGACGTTGTCCACGTTCTGCAGGTCGCGTTCGAAGCGCTTGCAGTAGCCGCAGTTGGGGTCCTCGAACACGGCCATCTTGCGTTCGCCCTTGCCGTGGACGATGGTCACGGCGTCCTTGAGCGGCAACTGCTTGAAGTCCACCGCCGTCAGCTGGTTCATGCGGTCTTCGGTGAGGTTGCGGCGTGCCTTGGTGTCGATCAGCTCGCCCTGGATCAGGTAGTTGCCCTTGGCGTCCGTGTAGAACAGATCCGTGCCGATGCGCACCTCGAACAGGCCGGACATGGGTGTGGGGCGGATTTCGTCGATCTTTTCGAGCTGGGGAATGCGCTCGGTCAGCGTCTTGCGCAGGTTGGCGTCCTGGGCGTGAACACCGAGGCTCCAGGTCAGGCTGGCAGCCGTCAGCAGGCAGGCGAAGAGTTTCATGGCAATGCGGAGGTGGGCGGGGCCGCGTTCAGGCCGGCCGCGCCGTGGTTGAGGGGGAGTGCGCAGCGCAGTGCGCCACGGAGCACGGGTACGAGTCGCAAATCGGCAAAGGGTTCAACGGCAAGCATTCCTGCATGCCGGGCTCAGGCGCCGCTGCGCGGGTCCAGGCCCATGGCCTGGCGCGCCATCCAGTCCTTGAGCGGGCCGAAGCGCTCGAAGCCCTTCATGCCCCAGTTGCGCAGCATCTGCACCGGCACCTCCGGTCGGCTGAACAGCTGCTGCAGCCCGTCCATGGCCAGGCCCATGGGCGCCAGCGCGGCCTTGCGCTCGCGTTCGTATCGGCGCAACAGGCGCAGATCGCCCGTGCTGCGCCAGTAGCCGCGCTCCTGCAGCACGCGGGCCAGGGCCTGCACATCGCCCAGGCCCAGGTTCAGGCCCTGGCCTGCCAGCGGGTGCACGTTGTGGGCCGCGTCGCCCACCAGCACCCAGCTGCGGGCCGAGCGTGCATCGCCGTCAGGCATGGAGCCGCACCAGTGGTCGGCCACGGCCTGCTGCAGCGGCCAGGCCATGCGCGGCGCGCTCAGCTCCAGCCGGCCCAGCGCGCCCTGGCTGATGGCTTCCAGCCGCGCCGTGAAATCCTGCGTGTCGGCGGCCAGCCAGCCATCGGCCAGCTCGCGGGCGATGGACCAGACCACGGCCACGCTGTGACCTTGGGGGCCTTCCAGCGGAAGCAGGGCCAGGATGCCTTCGGGCGTGAACCACTGGCGCGCCACCTGGCCGTGCGGCAGCTCGCAGTGCAGCCGGGTGGCGATGGCGTGCTGTGCATAGGGCGTGACGGCGAAGTCCACGCCGAACTCGCTGCGCGTGCGGCTGGCACGGCCTTCGCAGATGGCCGTCAGCGGCGCGGCCACGGGCTGGTGCACCACCTCGACCATGGGCTGGTAGCGCACGGCCTCGGCCAGGCGCTGCTCCAGCGCGGGTACATCGACGATCCAGGTCAGGGCGTCGACGTCCTGGCGGGCAGCGTCGAACAGCACGTGGCCGTCCAGGTCGCCAAAGACTTCCATCTGCGTCACGGGCGTGGCGTGCTCGTCGTCCGGCCAGCAGCGCAGGCTGTCCAGCAGGCCGCGTGCGCTGGCATTGAGCGCGTAGGCGCGCACATCGGGCGCGTTGCCGGTGGGAGCGGCCACCACCAGGGCCACGCGCAGCCGTTCCCGGGCCAGCAGGAGAGCCAGGGTCCGGCCTGCGATGCCGGCCCCGCGTATACATACATCAAAGGTTTGCGCCATGGCCGGCATTGTAGGAGTCCGGGCCATGCCGGGGATTCCAACTGGCGCAAACTCCGGCTTTGGCGTGATGTGCCGCAGCCTGCGTCGCCATCTGGCATATTGCCGCCCATCGCATGGCGCCATTCGCGCCATGGATGGCATACACACTCCAGATTTCCCCAAAAAGAGCTATCCGATGTTTGACCAAGAAAGAGACGTGCAGGGCCGCATTGCCCAGTTGTGGGTATATCCCGTCAAATCCTGCGCGGGCATCGCGCTGCAAAGCAGCGGCGTCGGCGCCACGGGCCTGGCCTGGGACCGCCATTGGATGGTGGTCGATGCCAACGGCGAATTCCTGACCCAGCGCGACCATCCGCGCATGGCCTGGATACGCCCCGAGCTGGAGGCCGGCCACCTGGTCCTGCATTTCCCCCAGCTCCCGCCCTTGCGCATCCCGCTGCAGGCCACGGGTCCGGTGCGCCAGGCGCGCGTCTGGTCGGATGGGGTCCAGGCCTGGGACATGGGGCCGGAGGCAGCGCGCTGGCTGACCCAGGCCCTGGGCGCGGATTGCGCCCTGGTGCGTTTCGACCCGGCCGCGCCGCGCCGCACCAGCGAGCGCTGGACAGGCGGCGAGGCCGCGCCCGTGCACTTTGCGGACGGCTACCCGCTGCTGGTGCTGAGCCAGGCGGCCGTGGATGAACTCAACCAGCGCCTGCAGGCCGCCGGCCAGCCCGCCGTCGATGCCCGCCGCTTCCGACCGAACATCGTGATCGAGGGCCTCGAGGCCCACGACGAGGACCGGGTCGACGGGTTCGACGTGCTCGATGCCCGGGGCCTGCGGCTGCGCATGGCCAAGCCCTGCACACGCTGCCCCATTCCCGACATCGACCCCGTCACGGCCGTGCAGGGCACCGCCGTGGGTGATGCCATCCGTACCTACCGCCAGGACGACCGTGTCGATGGTGCCATCACCTTCGGCATGAATGCCGTGCTGGAAGGCCTGCACGACGGGGCTGAACTGGCTGTTGGCCAGTCCGTGGCCGGCGACTGGCAGTTCGCCTGAAACGACAGGAAATGCCCGGTTGACTAAAATGCGGGGTTTGTCCCCAGAATCCCTGTAGAAAGCCCTGCCATGAGCCTCAAATGCGGCATCGTGGGCCTGCCCAATGTGGGCAAGTCCACTCTCTTCAACGCGCTGACGAAGGCCGGCATCGCCGCCGAGAACTATCCCTTCTGCACCATCGAGCCGAACACCGGCGTGGTGGAAGTGCCCGATCCGCGCCTGCAGAAGCTGGCCGACATCATCACGCCCGAGCGCATCGTCCCGGCCATCGTCGAATTCGTGGACATCGCCGGCCTGGTGGCCGGCGCCTCCAAGGGTGAAGGCCTGGGCAACCAGTTCCTGGCCCACATCCGCGAAACCGACGCCATCGTCAACGTGGTGCGCTGCTTCGAAGACCCGAACGTCATCCACGTGGCCAACAAGGTGGACCCCATCGCCGACATCGAGGTCATCCAGACCGAGCTGTGCCTGGCCGACCTGGCCACCGTCGAGAAGGCGCTGAACCGCTACAGCAAGGCCGCCAAGTCGGGCAACGACAAGGAAGCGGCCAAGCTGGTGGCGCTGCTGACCCCCATCCAGGCTGCGCTGGACCAGGGCAAGCCCGCACGCACGGTTCCCGTCTCCAAGGAAGACGCGCCCCTGCTCAAGCAGTTCTGCCTGATCACCGCCAAGCCCGCCATGTTCGTGGGCAACGTCAGCGAAGACGGCTTCGAGAACAACCCGCTGCTCGACAGCCTCAAGGCCTATGCCGAGGCGCAGGGCGCTCCCGTCGTGGCCATCTGCGCCAAGATCGAGGCTGAAATGGCCGAGATGAGCGACGAGGACCGCGACATGTTCCTGCAGGAACTGGGCCTGGAAGAACCGGGCCTGAACCGCCTGATCCGCGCCGGCTTCGGCCTGCTGGGCCTGCAGACCTACTTCACGGCCGGCGTCAAGGAAGTGCGCGCCTGGACCATCAAGGTCGGCGACACCGCCCCCCAGGCCGCAGGCGTCATCCACGGCGACTTCGAGCGCGGCTTCATCCGCGCCCAGACCATCTCCTTCGACGACTTCATCGCCTTCAAGGGCGAGCAAGGCGCCAAGGACGCGGGCAAGATGCGCGCCGAAGGCAAGGAATATGTCGTCAAGGATGGCGACGTGATGAACTTCCTGTTCAACGTCTGAGGCGGCACATGCTGCAGCGGGGCTGCTAAAGCAGCTCCCGCGCTTCTCGGAAAAACCGCGCTTTGCGCGGTTTTTTCCTTGCCAGGAACGTTTCATTTCCACGCGCTGAGCCGCCATGGACAATGGCGCCTTTCCATTGGGGAAAGAGAGACCTTGAAATGGACCGCCCGCATTTCAGATTCCATCCCGGCGCCTACGAAGCCGTCTTCGAGCAGGAAGAGGGTGTGTGTTCCTGCTGCGGACAAAACCGCAGCCTCAAGTACGAAGGCCCGTTCTACAGCCAGCAAAGCCCCGACTACCTGTGTCCCTGGTGCATTGCCAGCGGGCAGGCTTGCGAGACATACGACGGCGAACTTGTGGGATACACCGATATCGAAGGCGTGTCGCCTGATCCGGCAGACCCGGAGCCCGCCATCGCCAGGGAGCTGCTGCTGGAAGTAGCGCTGCGCACGCCCGGCTACAGGGCCTGGCAGCAGCCCGTGTGGCTCACGCACTGCAACGAGCCCTGTGTCTTCCTGGGTCACGCCGACAGGCAGGCCGTCGAGCCTTTCCTCGCTGAAGTCCTGCCCGACATCGAAGGCATCTACAAAAAGGATGCCCAGTGGATGCTGGAGCGGATGTCCAAGGACGGCATGATTTCAGGCTGCCTTTTCCGGTGCGTGCGTTGCGGCGAGCATAGGCTGCATATGGATGTGGGATGAACCCGATGATCGACTACGAAACGCTCTCCACCCAGACCGGCATTGCCTTGCCGCCACTGTTGAAGGAATTTCTGGCATCGGGAAAGATCCACTACGGCCCGGATTGGGCTGATACCTGGCGCCAGCGCTGCCTGCAGGACCCGCCCTTGTTCATGAGTTGGCAGGACTTCGAATGGATAGACGCCGAAGCCAGCCGGGAAATCATCGAGGGCTGGCTCAATCCTTCCGCGCAGAACGGCAGGCGCTTTTTGCCATTCGCCCAGTCGGGCGCCGGCGATGCCTGGTGCCTGACGCCGCTGGACACGCATGGCGTGGGCGTGGCGCTGGTGTTGCACGATGACGAGGCCAGCAGCGTTGCCCATGCCTGCTTCGATGACTTTGTCGGTGCGGGATTTCTGCAGGCCTTTGCGGACCTGAGCGATCAGCTGGATGAATTGTCGGAGCCGGAGGCTTTGCAATTGTTGCGGGCCGATGTCGCACAGACCGCGCGCTTCATGACGCAGGAGTTGGGCGACTATCTGCAGGATTTCTGCCGGCGTCCCTTGGAGATCAGGCCTTGGCGCGACGGGCCCCGGGCGCGTGTTCGCCAGGTGGCTTCATTGATTTCACAAGATGAACTGGCGGCCGAACTGGACCGGCTGCCCGCCGTGGACCTTTCCTTTCCCGTCGTGGCGCGCTGGGAAGTGTGTTCATCGGACGAGGGCAGCACGCAGCCCGGCCTGGTGCCAGAGCCCGCAAAGATCGACTGGCGCACCCTTGCCGCCGATCCCCTGCAGAAGATGGCGGCCATCATAGCCTGCCAGAGTGAGCATGGCTGCAGCCTGGGACAGGCCAAGGCCATGGTGGACCAGCACCTCGGCGGCCGTGTGAACGCGCACGCCTGACCGGGGGCAGGCCGGCGCCTTCAACCCACCATAGCCATCCATCCCGCCAACCGACCGCCTTCACCCTCCAGTTCCGCAGCCCCTCCCATCCGTGCCGAACTCTTCTTCGGGAATGCAAGGCAGATGCTCCGGGGGGGGCCTGGACATTGAGCTTCCGATCGTGCTGGATTGCTTGGCAGAGGCCCAGGCTGTTTCGGAGCGAGCGCCGTAAGATGACCCGTCGTCACCCGACAGGGTGAAAAGACAGGCCCGAGCAAGGTAACGCCAGCAAGAAAGGAATCACGTCCTATGGATAAGCAGGCGCTTGGCGAACGCGATATCTGTACCAAGCTCATCACGCAGGCTATGGAAAAGGCTGGATGTGACGCCCGGACCGAGGTGCGCGAAGAATTCTCTCCGGCCGCACTCAGGGCCACCAGCGGGGGCGCAGTATGAGCACCCACCTGCCCGCCGACTATCCGGCGCTGCTGGCCGATATCAAGCAGCGTGTCCGCCATGCCCAGACGCGGGCCATGCTGGCGGTCAATGCCGAATTGATCCGCCTGTATTGGGATATCGGGGCACTGATCGACCAGCGCCAGAAGCGGGAAGGCTGGGGTGCCGCAGTCATCCCTCGGCTGGCCAGGGATCTGCACAACGAACTGCCGGAGGAAAAAGGTTTTTCCGAGCGCAACATCAAGCGCATGCTGGCTTTTTATCGCGAGTATCCCTCTCTGGCTGCCACAGCCGGGAGCACAGAGAAAGTGCCACAGGCCGTGGCACAACTTGCCCCCGGCGAAAAAGTGCCACAGGCTGTGGCACAAAGCCGCCTGGCGCCGGGGGTGGCGGCAGATGGCGCACAGGTGTTTGCTGCTGATGTTCTGCTGTCCCTGCCGTGGGGCCACCACGCCGAGCTGATCGCCAAGGTCAAGGAGCCGGGCGCACGCCATTGGTACATGTGCGCAGCCATCGAAAACGGATGGAGCCGCAGTGTCCTGCTGATGCAGATCGAAACAGCCGCGCACCTGCGACAAGGCAGAGCTGCCAGCAACTTCGCCTTGCGCCTGCCTCCGCCGGATTCCGACCTGGTACAGCAAACGCTCAAGGACCCTTACCTGTTCGACTTCCTGACGTTGGAATCAGGTTTCCATGAGCGTGAGTTGGAAACCGGTCTGATCACCCATCTGGAAAAATTTCTCCTGGAGCTGGGCCAGGGCTTCGCCTTTGTGGGGCGCCAATACCACCTGGACCTTGCCGGAGACGATTTCTACATAGACCTGCTGTTCTACCATCTCAAGCTGCGTTGCTACGTGGTCATCGACCTCAAGCGGGGCGATTTCAAGCCTGAATACGCGGGCAAGATGAACTTCTACTGCAACGTTGTAGACGACAGGTTGCGACACGCAACCGACCAACCCACCATCGGTTTGATCCTGTGCCAGAAACCCAATCACGTGCTGGCCGAGTATGCGCTGCGCGGCGTGGACAAGCCCATCGGCGTTTCCGGTTTCGAGCTCACCCGTGCCTTGCCGGAAACCCTGCAAAGCAGCCTGCCCAGCATCGAACAGATCGAGCGCGAGCTGGGAGGCGGGCATGAATGAGCACACCGCCGGGCTGCTGGAAAAGTACCTGCGACAGCTCGAACGCCGCGGGTAGTCATGCGATAGAAAAACACGCCAGCGCTCAACAGGTTGAATTTGACCGTCCGATGGCCCGTGGCGGTCTGCTGTGCCGGGCTCGAAGCCGCCCCTGCAACCCACCATAATCACCCATCCCGCCAACCGACCTCCCTCACCTTCGTGCCCCACCCCACCAGTCCCGCAGCCTCTCCCATCCATGCCGAACTCGTTGCCGTGCTGGCGGCGGTGACCCAGGGCACACCGCGCGTGCTGACCACGGCGGACGGGCAGTTGCTGCCGGCGGGGCCGTTCGAGGTGGGGCACCGTTCGCTGCAGGCCGGCCTGCGCGCCTGGGTGGAGGAGCAGACCCATCACCCGCTGGGCTACATGGAGCAGCTCTACACCTTTGCCGATGGCGATCGCACCGATGCCAGCGGGGCGCGCGTGATCTCGGTCAGCTACCTGGGGCTGACGCGCGAGTCTGCCGACCGCAGCGCGGGGCAGGCCGTCTGGCAGGACTGGTACCGCTACTTTCCCTGGGAAGACTGGCGCGGCGGCGAGCCGGCCCTGCTACGCTCGCACATCGCTCCGCGCCTGCATGCCTGGATGGCCGAGGCGCGCGGCGCCCAGCGTGCGCTGCGGCGCCAGCGCGCGGACATTGCCTTCGGCCTGGACGGCGGGCCCTGGAACGAGGACATGGTGCTGCAGCGCTACGAGCTGCTGTACGAGGCCGGACTGGTGCAGGAGGCGGCCCACCGCGTCCATGGCGCGGCCGCCATGCTGCCCGGCGAGGCCATGCACCACGACCACCGCCGCATCCTGGCCACGGGCATGGCGCGGCTGCGCGCCAAGATCAAGTACCGGCCCGTGGTGTTCGAGCTGATGCCACCCGAGTTCACGCTGCTGCAGCTGCAGCAGACGGTGGAGGCCCTGGCCGGGCGCGGGCTGCACAAGCAGAACTTCCGCCGCCTGATCGAGCAGCAGGATCTGGTCGAGGAGACCGGCCAGCTCACGGTGGGCTCGGCGGGCCGGCCGGCCAAGCTGTTCCGCTTTCGCAGCGATGTGCTGCTGGAGCGCGCCATCTCCGGCAGCAAGCTGCCCCTGGCCAAGGGCATCGACGGTTCTCCCTGAGCCGCACGGCACTTGCCCGATTGTGACAATGGCTTGACAGCACTTATGCTCGTATCTAGCATAAGTTCCTCGCTCAAGCCCGCAAGGCCGCGCGCCACATTTTTTTGACCTACATATACTCAAAATGAGCATTAATATTGCCAATGCCCTCAGTGCCCGCCTGCCTGTGCCGCCGCTGCCCGACCTGATGCTGGAGCCGCTGGTGCGCTCGGCCCTGCTGGAGGACCTGGGCCGCGCGGGCGACCTGACCACGGATGCCATCGTCCCTGCCGACGCACAGGCCGAACTGCGCCTGGTGGCGCGCCAGGAGGGCGTGCTGGCCGGGCTGGACATGGCGCGGCTGGCGTTCCGTGCGCTGGATGCGCAGTCGCGTTTCGAGCCGGTGCTGCGCGATGGCAGCGAACTGGCGCCCGGCCAGGAGATCGCGCGCATCCACGGCAGCGCGCGCGCCATCCTCACCGCCGAGCGCGTGGCGCTCAACTACCTGTGCCACCTGAGCGGCGTGGCCACGGCCACGGCATCGATCGCGCGGGCCATCGCCGACACGGGCGCACGCGTGACCTGCACGCGCAAGACCATGCCGGGCCTGCGTGCGCTGCAGAAGTACGCCGTGCGCGTGGGCGGCGGCAGCAACCACCGCTTCGGCCTGGACGATGCCGTGCTGATCAAGGACAACCACATCGCGCTGGCCGGCGGCGTGGCCGAAGCCCTGGCCCGGGCGCGCGCGGGCGTGGGCCACATGGTGCAGATCCAGCTGGAGGTGGACACGCTGGAGCAGCTGGAGGTGGCGCTGTCCCTGGGCGTGGAAGTGGTGCTGCTGGACAACATGGACCTGGACACGCTGCGCACGGCCGTCTCTATGGCGCGCGGGCGCGCGGTGACCGAAGCCTCGGGCCGCATCACGCCCGAGACGGCGCGCGCCGTGGCCGAGACCGGCGTGGACCAGATCGCCGTGGGCTGGATCACGCACAGCGCCCGAGTTCTCGACATCGGCCTTGACACCTGAAATGAGGCACCCCCTGAGCCGCTGCGCGGCTTCCCCCGTGTGCACGGCGCCCTCTCTCGCTGCGCGGGAGGGGGGCGTCCGGGCAACCGGCGACACCCTGGCTGCGGGGCGGCGCGGCCGGCTTAGGCCCTTGCTCGGTGTCCCTGAGTTGGGCTACGCCGGTTTTTTGCACCTAGCCCAGTGGAGCAGGTGCCATGTTTTTTGAAGGGTGTACCTTGAAGCGACGGGGACTCTGGACGCTGGCGGCCTGCGCGCTGCTGGCGGGCGCATCGGGGCTGTGGCTGGCAGCGCCGGGCAAGGCCGGAACGCGCCTGGAGCGGCCCATCACCATCGTCGTGACGTTTCCGCCGGGCGGCGGCACGGACCTGCTGGCGCGGCGCCTGGGCGAGCAGCTGCAGCAGCGCCTGGGCCAGCCCGTGGTGGTGGAGAACCGGCCGGGCGCCAGCGGCAACATCGGCGCCCATGCCGTGGCCCAGGCCGCAGCGGACGGCAGCACCTTGCTGATGGCCAACAGCTCGTTCGCCATCAACCCCGGTGTCTACGAACGCCTGGACTTCGACCCGCGCAAGGACTTCACGGCGGTGTTCAACGCCGGCTCCATCGCCTCGGTGCTGGTCGTGCCTGCGGACAGCGCGCTGCAGACGCTGGAGGATGCGCTGGCCCAGGCGCGCCAGGACCGGCCGCTGCTGTTCGCCTCCTGCGGCAACGGCACGCCCCAGCACCTGGCCGGCGAGATGCTGGCCCGCGACGCGAAGCGATTTGTCCAGCATGTGCCCTACAAGGGCTGCGGCCCGGCCATCACGGCCGTGGCGGCAGGCCAGGTGGCGGCGGGCATGGTCACGGCCAGCAGTGCTGCGGCCATGATCGCTGCAGGCCGCGTGCGCGCCCTGGCCATCACGGCGCCGCAGCGACTGCCGCAGCTGGCCGGCGTTCCCACGGTGGCCGAGCGCGGCCTGCCGGGCTTTGCGGTGGAGCAGTGGCATGGCCTGCTGGCACCTGCCGCCACGCCCCGGGCCACGGTGCAGGCATTGCATGACACGCTGGAGCAAGCGCTGGCCGATCCCGCCGTCAGCGCTGGCTTGCGCGACCAGGGCTACACCCTGGCGCGGCAGACACCGGGCCAATTCCAGGCGCTGATCGCGGCCGACATCGACCGCTATGCGGCCGTGACCCGGGCGCTGGGCCTGAAGGCCGATTGAGGGCCAGAGAAGGGCCAGAGAAGAGCCAGAGAAGGGCCGATTGGCGACTTACTGCATGAACCAGCCGTGGCTGACCACCAGCGACTGGCCGGTCAGCGCATTGCTGGGGAAGCCCGCGAACAGCAGGGCCACGCGGGCCACGTCCTCGGTGGTGGTGAACTCGCCGTCCACGGTTTCCTTGAGCATCACGTTCTTGATGACCTCGTCCTCGCTGATGCCCAGCGTGCGGGCCTGCTCGGGAATCTGCTTGTCCACCAGCGGCGTGCGCACGAAGCCCGGGCAGATCACATTGGCGCGCACGCCATGCTTGGCGCCTTCCTTGGCCACGGTCTTGGCCAGCCCGATCAGGCCGTGCTTGGCCGTGACATAGGGCGCCTTGAGCAGCGAGGCTTCCTTGGAGTGCACCGATCCCATGTAGATCACGCTGCCGCCCCGGCCCTGCGCATACATGTGCCTGAGGCAGGCGCGCGTGGTGAGGAAGGCGCCGTCCAGGTGGATGGCCAGCATCTTCTTCCAGTCGGCAAAGCTGAATTCCTCCACCGGATGCACGATCTGTATCCCGGCATTGCTGACCAGGATGTCGATGCCGCCGAAGGCCCGGGCGGCCTCCTCGACCGAGGCGTTGACCTGGGCCTCGTCGGTCACGTCCACGGCCACGCCCATGGCCTGGGCTCCCGTGGCGCGCAGCTCGGCCGCCGTGGCGTCGGCTGCCTCCTTGTTGAGGTCGGCAATGACGATGCGCGCGCCTTCGCTGGCGAACAGCGTGGCGATCTCCTTGCCGATGCCGCTGGCCGAGCCGGTGATGAAGGCGACCTTGTCCTTGAGTTGCATGGTGAGTCTTTCCTGGAGAGTGGATGAAACAGGCCGGTGCCCATCTTCGGCGGGGCCGGCCGCGTGCCCTTGTCGGCGCAGGGACCAGTCTGGCGCCGGTTTCTTAGACGAAACTGAGTCGGCAGGCCCGGCTGCCCAGTGTTGGCAGCCCGCAAGTCATGCCCGTGACGGCCGGCCCTTCAGGGCGCGGCGGCCTCGCGGTGCCGGGGCTGCTGGAACAGCTCGCAGACCAGTTCGCGCAGCCAGCGCTTGGCCGGTTCCTGCTCGAAGCGCCAGCTCCAGTGCAGCGACACGTCGAAGCGGTGATCGGGCAGGTCGGCATCGCGCACCGCATAGCCGCCGCGCTCGACAAAGCCGGCCGCGATCTCGGCCGGCATGATCACCGCCAGGTCGGTCTTGCCCACGATGGAGGGCACGGCCATGAAATGCGCGGCCGACAGGCGGATGCGCTCATCGAGCCGCAGCGCCTGCAGGATGCGCAGCGTCTCCGAATGCGAGCGCACGGCCGCGAAATCCAGCTGGCGCAGCGTGGCCAGCGCCAGTGGCGCGCCTTCGGGCACGTGCGCCAGCGCGGGGTGGCCGCTGCGCAGCAGCACGCCGTAGTGGTCGGACAGCAGCACGGTCTGCCGGGTCCGCGTGCCACCCGGCAGAAAGCCGATGGCGATGTCCAGCGTGCCCCGGTCCAGCGCATCGGCAATGCCGTCCAGCGGCATGGGCAGGGTCTCCAGCTGCACATGCGGGGCGCGCTGGTGCAGCGCCTGCATCAGCGGCGGCAGAAAGCGCGCCTCGCCGATGTCGCTCAGGTGGATGCGAAAGCGCTGGCGCGCCTGCAGCGGCTCGAAGCTCTGGGCCTCGGACATGGCGACTTCCAGCACCTCCAGCGCCTGGCGCACGGCCAGCGCCAGGCGCTCGGCACGCGGCGTGGGGCGCACGCCTGCGTGCGCGCGCTCGAACAGCGGATTGCCCAGCAGCAGGCGCAGCCGCGTCACGGCCTGGCTGGCGGCGGGCTGAGACATGCCCAGCTCCTCGGCCGCGCGGCTGACGCTGCAGTGGCGGTACACGGCGTCGAAGACGCGCAGCAGGTTGAGGTCCAGGTTCTTGATATCCATTTGGTGAATATCTCTTAGATAGTTTATTCAATTGCTGGAAATCATAAGCGCCTGCACCATGGGCACCGACTTCCATGGCCACTGCGCGGCACGCACCGGGCGGCCGGCCCATTCCCCAGGAGACCCCATCTTGCAAGCACCCACCACACCGCGCAGCCAGCCCGCCGAGGCATCCTCTTCCACCGCGACCTGCACCGCGACCTACACCGTGCGCCATGCCGTGATCGCCATGCTGCGCGAGCTGGGCATGACGCGCATCTTCGGCAACCCGGGCTCGACCGAGCTGCCGCTGTTCCGCGACTACCCCGAAGACTTCTCCTATGTGCTGGGCCTGCAGGAAACCGTCGTCGTGGGCATGGCCGACGGCCACGCCCAGGCCACGCGCAATGCCAGCTTCGTGAACCTGCACTCGGCCGCGGGCGTGGGTCATGCCATGGCCAACATCTTCACGGCCTTCAAGAACCGCACGCCCCTGGTGATCACGGCGGGCCAGCAGGCGCGCTCGCTGCTGCAGTTCGATCCCTTCCTGCACTCCAGCCAGGCCGCCGAGCTGCCCAAGCCCTATGTGAAGTGGAGCTGCGAGCCCGCGCGCGCCGAAGACGTGCCCCAGGCGCTGGCGCGCGCCTACTACATCGCCATGCAGGAGCCGCGCGGCCCCGTGCTGGTCTCCATTCCCGCCGATGACTGGGACAAGCCGGCCGAGCCCGTCACGCTGCGCCATGTGGGCTTCGAGACGCGGCCCGATCCGCGCACGCTGGACCTCATCGGCCAGGCGCTGGACGCCGCGCGTGCCCCGGCCCTGGTCGTAGGCGCGGCCGTGGACCGGGCCCAGGGCTGGGATGCCGTGGTCGCGCTGGCCGAGCGCCACCAGGCCCGCGTCTTCGTGGCCCCCATGAGCGGGCGCTGCAGCTTCCCCGAGGACCATCCGCTGTTCGCCGGCTTCCTGCCCGCCATGCGCGAGCGCATCGTGCAACTGCTGTCCGGCCATGACGTGGTCTTCGCCGTGGGCGCGGCCGCCTTCACCTACCACGTGGAAGGCGAGGGCCCGCACATCCCCGAAGGCACGGCGCTCTACCAGCTGATCGAAGACCCGGCCATTGCCGCCTGGGCCCCCGTGGGCACGGCTGCCGTGGGCAATGTGCGCATGGGCGTGGAGGAGCTGCTGCAGCGCCCCGCACCCGCACCGCGCCAGGCGCCCGCACCCCGGCCCGCAGCGCCCGTGCCGGCCGCGCCCGCCGCAGGCGAGCGCATGTCGGTGGCCTTTGCCATGCACACGCTGGCCCAGGTGCGAGACCGCCACAGCATCGTGGTGGAAGAGGCGCCCAGCTCGCGCTCCACCATCCAGACCTACCTGCCCATCTTCCATTCGGGCACCTTCTACACCATGTGCAGCGGCGGCCTGGGCCACAGCATGCCGGCCGCCGTGGGCGTGGCGCTGGCGCAGCCCGAGGCCAAGGTGGTCGCCGTCATCGGCGACGGCTCGGCCATGTATGCCATCCAGGCCCTCTGGAGCGCAGCCCAGCTGCGCCTGCCCATCAGCTTCGTGATCCTCAAGAACCGCCGCTATGCGGCGCTGCAGGACTTCGCCCATGTCTTCGGCTACCGCGAGGGCGAGAAGGTCGAGGGCACGGAACTGCCCGACATCGACTTCGTGGCGCTGGCGCGGGGCCAGGGCTGCGACGGCGTGCATGTGGAGAACGCGGCCGAGCTGGCAGATGTGCTGGCCCGCGCGCTGGCCCATCCCAAGCCCATCGTGGTCGAGGTCGAAGTCGCCTGAGGCGAAGCCCCCTGCAGGAGACACGGCAATGGAAAACACAAGAAGCATAGGCATCCTCGGTGCAGGCGCCATGGGCACCCTGTTCGGGGCGCGGCTGGCCCGCATCGGCCTGGACGTGACCCTGGTCGACGTGAACGACGAGCTGCTGCAGGCCCTGAACCGCGAAGGCGCGCGCTGCCACACCGATGAGGGGCTGCTGCAGGCCCGCGTGCGTGCGGCGCGGGCCGAGCAGCTCACGGCCGGGCCCGCGCTGTGGCTGGTCTTCACCAAGTCGGCCCATACGCGGGCCGCGCTGCAGGGCATTGCCCATCTCATCGGGCCGGACACGCATTTCCTGAGCCTGCAAAACGGCATAGGCCATGCCGATGTGTTGCGTGAAATGGTGCCGCTCGAACGCATCGCCGTGGGCGTGACCACCTGGCCTGCGCGCGTGGTGTCGCCGGGCGAGGTCAGTTCCATGGGGCAGGGCGGTATCCGCTTCATGCCTTGCGACGGCCAGCGCAGCGCGGTCTTCGACCTGCTGGCGGACGACCTCAACCGCGCAGGCATGCATTGCCGCATCGACCCGCAGGTGCAGGAAGCCATCTGGGAAAAGCTGGCCTTCAATGCCGCCTTCAACGGCGTGTGCGCCGTGACGCGCCAGACCGTGGACGGACTGGCCAATCCGCAGGGCGAGGCCCTGCTGCAGCGCGTGCTGGACGAGGTGTTGTCCGTCGCCCATGCCCATGGCGTCGCTGCCAGCGCCGAGCGCGTGGGCGCGGCCGTGCGCGATGCGCTGGACCACCACCGGGGCCACCAGCCCTCGATGCTGCAGGACCTGCTGGCCGGCCGTGCCACCGAGACGGGCGCCATCCATGGCGCCGTGCTGCAGGTGGCCGACCGCCTGGGCATTGCCGTGCCCGTGACGCGCACGCTGCACGCACTGGTCAGCCTGTCCGGGAACGCGGGCGCCGTCGCACCGCGCTGAACGCGCTCAAGGCAAAACGAGCCACTACAACAAGGAGACAAGATGCTGCGCAGACAAGCACTCAAGGCCGCACTGGCCATAGGCGCCCCGCCCCTGCTGGGCATGGGCACGGCACACGCACAGACCGGCAAGCCCGTCGAATGGGTGGTGGGCTTTGCCGCAGGCGGCGGCTCGGACGCCGTGGCGCGCACCGTGGGCGAGTCCTTTGGCAAGGCCCTGGGCCGCACCGTGGTCGTCATGAACAAGCCCGGGGCCGGCACCAATATCGCCGCCGAATACGCGGCGCGCACGCGCGAGCTGGGCAGCCTGGTCTTCACGGCCGACTTCGCCACGCTGGCGGCCAACCCCCACCTGTTTCGCAAGCTGGCCTACAACGCCGAGAAGGACTTCGTGCCCATCGGCCTGCTGGCGCGCTTTCCGCTGTTCCTCGTGGTCGGCAACCAGCTGCCGGTGCACAACCTGCAGGAGTTCACGCAGTGGGTGAAGGCCCAGCCAGGCCCCGTCAGCTACGGCAGCCCGGGGTTGGGCACGCCCCACCACCTGGCCACCGAACTGCTGTCGCAGCGCCTGGGCCTGAAGATGTCCCATGTGCCCTATCGCGGCGCGGGGCCGGCCCTGATCGACGTGATCGGCGGCCAGATCCCCTTCATGCTGGCCGACAGCGCGGCGGCGGCCCAGCACATTGCGGCCGGCAAGCTGCGCGTCATCGGCGTGGCCAGCGCCGAGCGGCTCAAGAGCCACCCGGGCGTGCCCACGCTGGCCGAGCAGGGTGTGAAGGACTTCGAGGCCCATGCCTGGCAGGGCCTGGTCGCACCCGCAGGCACGGACGACGCCACCGTACAGGCCTGGTCCGTGGCGCTGCAGCAGGCGCTGCGCTCGCCTGCCGTGCTGGCGCGTTTCGAGGCGCTGTCACTGGAGCCGCTGCCCGGCACGCCTGCGCAGATGCGTGACTACTGGCGCAGCGAAAGCCGGCGCTGGGGCCAGGTCATCGAGTCGGCGGGCATACGGCTGGACTGATTGCAGCCCCGCCGCCGCCGGGCTCCCATCACGCTTTCAAGAATTCACAACCCAAGGAGACACAGTTCATGCACAAGACAACCCCCTTCAGCCGCTGGCGCCGCCTGGGCCTGCTGGCCCTGCTGGGCGCGACGGCCTCGGTCCCTGCGCTGGCGCAGAAGGCCGGCGACAAATGGCCCGAGCGCCCGGTGCGCCTGGTGGTGAACTTCGCGCCCGGCGGCGCGGCCGATGTGCTGGCGCGCGCCATCACGCCCACCATGTCCCAGGTGCTGGGCCAGTCGGTGGTGGTGGACAACAAGCCCGGTGCGGGCGGCAACATCGGCATCAGCGAGACCGTGCGCGCGCCCAAGGATGGCTACACGCTGCTGCTCAGCTCGGGCGGGGCCATCACCATCAACCCGATGATCTACAGCAAGCTGGCCTTCAATCCCGAAAAGGACTTGACGCCCGTGGCTGCCGTGGCGCGCGTGCATGTGTTCCTGGAGACCAATCCCGCCGTGCCCGCCACCAACGTGGCCGAGTTCATCAAGCACCTGAAGGCCAACCCCGGCAAGCTGTCCTACGGCTCGCCGGGCCAGGGCAGCTCGCCGCACCTGGCCGGCGAGATGTTCAAGCGCATGGCCGGTGTCGATGCCGTGCACGCCCCCTACAAGGGCGCGGGCCCGGCGCTCAGCGACGTGCTCAGCGGGCAGCTGCAGTTCTGGTTCGACCCGGGTCCGGGCCTCAAGCAGGTCGAGGCCGGCAAGCTGCGCCTGCTGGCCATCGGCAGCCCGCACCGCTCGCCGCAGTACCCCAACGTGCCCACGCTGGCCGAAAGCGGCCTGCCGGGCTTTGATGCGGACACGCTGTTCGGCCTCTACGCGCCCACGGGCACGCCCGAATCGGTGATCGAGGCCGTTCGCACTGCCGTGGCCAAGGCGCTGGAGCAAAAGAACGTCAACGACGTCATCCTCACCCTGGGCGCCACGCCCGCACCGCTGAGCCGCAAGGCCTTCATCGACCACCACGCCACCGAGCGCGAGCGCTTTGGCGAACTGGTGAAAGCCATCGGCCTGAAAGTGGACTGAGCTTTCCCGCAGGCCATCGCCCGCAAGCCGCCCGCTCCGCGCTGGCGGCTTTTTGCTTTCCGGGCCGGGCTGGGCCGGGCCGAGGGGGGCCTTGTGCCGGCCATCTTCTATACGAAGGTATATCCCGCATCCACCAATGAACAGGCCAGCCTTCCCAACAAAGGCTGGCCGCAGGCACTTTCGCCTTTGATAATTCCGGGCACATATTGCACTGCAGCAAACAGGGCTCCCGGCCTGCGCGGGGACTGCGCCACCCACACGCAAAGGAGTACCCCATGGACCCCGATCCTGATTCCGATCCCGATCCTGCCAGGCGCTGCCGCGCCGCCCCTTTCCGTCTTTCCCTTCTTCCATTTCTTAATCTGCCCGGACCTGGGCGGAGGCCTGTGATCGCCTGAAGGGGCGAGAGGTCTGCGCGGGTCCATGGCACCCGGAGACCTCAGGATGACCCGCTTTCTCGCTTCCGAACGACCAGGCCGACCCCATGGCCTGCACCAGCGCCATCCCTTGCTGGCGGCTGCATGGCCTGTGGGTGGGCTGCTGATCAGCGTGGCCATGGCCGCCTGCAACGGCCCGGCCGAAACCCAGGCTGCAGTAGCAACCCCCGCCACCGCCGCCCCGCAGCCGGCTCCCGTGCGCCGCGAAGGCAACCTCATCGTGGTGCCCGAAGGCTCGCCGCTGCGCGAGCGCTTGCAGGTGGCCGAGATCGCCCTGCAGCCGCTGCAGACCCGCCTGTCGGCCCCCGCCACCATCGAGGCCGAGCCTGAAAAGCTGGTCCGCATCACGCCGCCCGTGGCGGGCCGCTTGGTGCGCCTGCACCACCAGCTGGGCGATGCGGTGAAGGCCGGCGATGCGCTGATCACCATGGACTCCTCCGAGATCTCCAGCGTGCGTGCCGAGCACGCCAAGGCCCAGGCCGCGCTGCTGCACGCGCACCAGGAGTTCGACCGCCAGAAGCTGCTGTTCGATGCCGAGATCGCCGCGCGCAAGGACTACGAGGCCGCGCAGCAGGCGCTGGCCGCAGCAGGTGCTGATGCGCGCGCCGCCTCCGACCACCTGTCCCAGCTGGGTGCGGCCGTGCAGGAAGGCTCGCGCGGCAGCTACGTGGTCAAGTCGCCCATCAGCGGGCGCGTGGTCGAGATGGCAGGCTCGCAGGGCGGCTACTGGAACGATGTGAATGCCTCCGTCATGACCGTGGCCGACCTGCGCAAGGTCTGGCTCAGCGCCAGCGTCAGCGAGCGCGACCTGGCCCATGTGGACGTGGGCCAGCAGGCCCACATCGCGCTGGCCGCCTATCCCGACCTGCAGCTGCAGGGCCGCGTGCAGTACGTGGGCGAGCTGGTGGACACCGCCACGCGCAGCGTCAAGGTGCGCGTGGCCGTGGACAACCCCGAAGGGCGGCTGCGCCCCGGCATGTTTGCGCGCGTGGGCTTCGACGCCCCGGCGCGCCAGGCCGTGATGGTGCCGGCCGCGGCCCTGCTGCAGGGCCAGGTCAGCACGCGCGTCTTCGTGGACAAGGGCGGCTGGCGCTTCGAGCCGCGTGACGTGCAGGTCGGCGCGCAGCAGGACGGCCAGGCCGAGATCCTCTCGGGCCTGGCGGCCGGCGAGCGCGTGGTGGTCAACGGGGGAGTGCTGCTGCAATGATCGAGCGCATCGTCAACATCGGCTTTTCGCGCCGCGGCGTGGTCTGGCTGGTCTTTTGCTTCGCGGCCCTGTATGGCGTGTTCAGCTGGAAGCAGCTGCCGCTGGAGGCCTATCCCGACATTGCCGACGTGACCTCGCAGATCGTCACCCAGGTGCCAGGCCTTGCGGCCGAGGAGATCGAGCAGCAGATCACCATCCCGCTGGAGCGCGCCCTGCTGGCCACGCCCGGCATGCACGTGCTGCGCTCGCGCAGCCTGTTCGCGCTGTCCCTGATTACCGTGGTCTTCGAGGACGGCGTGGACGGCTACTGGGCGCGCCAGCGCCTGAAGGAGCGCATCGACGAGGTCACGCTGCCCTATGGTGCCCGCGCCGGGCTGGACCCCTACAGCTCGCCCACGGGCGAGGTCTACCGCTACACGCTGGAAAGCCCGGTGCGCAGCCTGCGCGAGCTGTCCGAGCTGCAGCAGTGGGTGGTGATCCCGCGCCTGAAGAAGGCCCAGTCCGTGGTGGACGTGACCAACTTCGGCGGCCTGACCACGCAGTTCATGCTGGAGCTGGACCCGGCGCGGCTGCTGCAGTACGGGCTGGCGCTGTCCCAGGTGATCGAGGCCATCAATGCCAACAACGCCAGCGGCGGCGGCAGCGTCATCGACCGGGGCGATGTCTCCTATGTGGTGCGCGGCGTGGGCCTGCTGGGCTCGCTGGACGACATGGGCAACGTGGTCGTCAAGACCACGGACAGCGGCACGCCCGTGCTGGTCAAGGACCTGGGGCGGCTGACCTACGGCAACGTGGAGCGGCGTGGCATCCTGGGCAAGGACGGCAACTCCGACACCCTGCAGGGCATCGTGCTGCTGCTCAAGGGCTCCAACCCCTCGCAGGCGCTGGAGGGCATCCATGCCGCCGTGGAGGAGCTCAACGGCAAGCTGCTGCCGCCCGACGTGAAGGTCGTGCCCTACCTGGACCGCACCACGCTGATCGAGCGCACCACCCACACCGTGGGCAAGACCCTGGCCGAAGGCCTGATCGTCGTCACCCTGGTGCTGCTGGTCTTTCTGGGCAGCCCGCGCGCGGCGCTGATCGTGGCGCTGACCATTCCCATGGCGCTGCTGCTGGCCTTCATCTTCATGCACCACGCGAAGATTCCGGCCAACCTGCTGTCGCTGGGCGCCATCGACTTCGGCATCCTGGTGGACGGCGCCGTGGTCGTGGTCGAGAACATCCTGCGGCGCCGCGAGGCCGACCAGAACCGGCCGCTCACGCCCAGGGACGCCATCACGGCCACGCTGCAGGTGGCGCGGCCCATCTTCTTCGGCATGTGCGTGATCGCGGCCGCCTACCTGCCGCTGTTCGCCTTCGAGCGCATCGAGTACAAGCTGTTCTCGCCCATGGCCAGCGCCGTGGGCGCGGCCCTGGTGGGGGCGCTGGCCGTGGCCCTGCTGCTCACGCCGGCCCTGGCCTGGCTGGCCTTCCGCAGGCCGCGCAGGATCTTCCACAACCCCGTGCTGCACCGGCTGGGCGTGGGCTATGACCGCTTCCTGGGCGCGGCCGTGGGCCGCGTGCGCTGGCTGGCGGGGGCCGTGGCGGCCTCGCTGCTGGCGCTGGGCGTGCTGGCCGGCACCATGGGCCGCGACTTCCTGCCGTACCTGGACGAAGGCTCCATCTGGCTGCAGGTGCAGATGCCGCCCGGCATCACGCTGGACAAGGCGCGCGACATGGCCGACGCGCTGCGCAGCGCTGCGCTGGAGTTCCCCGAGGTCTCCTACATCGTCACCCAGACCGGGCGCAACGATGACGGCACCGACTACTGGACGCCCTCGCACATCGAGGCCAGCGTGGGCCTGCATCCCTATGGCGAATGGAAGTCGGGCCTGACCAAGCAGCAGCTGATCGCGAAGATGGCCGCGCGCTTCGACCAGCTGCCCGGCTACTCCGTGGGCTTCATGCAGCCCATGATCGACGGCGTGCAGGACAAGCTGTCCGGCGCGCACAGCGACCTCACGGTGAAGGTCTTCGGCCAGGACCTGGCCGAGGACCGGCGCGTCGCCGATGCCCTGGTGGCCGTGCTGGAGAAAGTGCCCGGCGCGGCCGATGTGGCCGTGGACGTGGAGCCGCCGCTGCCCAACCTGCGCATTGCGCTGGACCGCGCCGCTGCCGCGCGCTACGGCATCAATGCCTCCGAGGTGGCGCAGCTCATCTCCACCGGCGTGGGCGGGGCCTCCATCGGCCAGCTCTACGTGGGCGAGCGCAGCTACGACATGGCCGTGCGCTTCACGCCCGACACGCGCAGCAGCCCCGAGGCCATCGGCGCGCTGCGCCTGTCGGCCGCCAATGGCGCCCAGGTGCCGCTGGCCGACGTGGCGCGCATCACCACCACCGTGGGCCAGAGCGTCATCGTGCGCGAGGGCGGGGAGCGCCACATCCTCGTCAAGCTCAATGTGCGCGGCCGCGACCTGGCGGGCTTCCTCAAGGATGCGCACACCGCCATCGACCAGCACCTGGACTACGACCGCCAGAAGCTGCACATCGAGTGGGGCGGCCAGTTCGAGAACCTGCAGCGTGCCGAGGCGCGGCTGCTCATGATCCTGCCGCTGACGCTGGGCATCATGCTGGTGCTGCTGTTCGGCGAGTTCGGCAACCTGCGCCAGCCGCTGCTGGTGCTGGGCGTGGTGCCGCTGGCCATGATCGGCGGCTTTGCGGGCCTGCACCTGCGCGGCATGACGCTCAACGTCTCCAGCGCCGTGGGCTTCATCGCGCTGTTCGGCGTGGCCGTGCTCTCGGGCGTGCTCATGGTCTCGCAGATCAACCGCCTGCGCCGCGAGGACGGCCTGGGCCTGCGCGAAGCCGTGCTCGAAGGCGCCTCCAGCCGCATGCGCCCCGTGCTGATGACGGCCACCGTCGCCGCCTTCGGCCTCACGCCGGCCATGCTGGCGACGGGCCTGGGCAGCGACGTGCAGCGGCCCCTGGCCACGGTCGTGGTCTGCGGCCTGTTCAGCGCCACCTTGCTGACCCTGCTGCTGCTGCCCAACCTCTACTACGTGATCGAGGCCCGTGCCGCCCGCGCGGCCGAGCGCCGCCAGCGCCGCGACGCTGAACGCGGTGAGAGCGGCGATCCGGATGCCGCCGAGGACGAGGGCGGGCATCGCACCGCAACGAGCCAACCCCATTGATGCGAGTCGCCATGCAAACGACCCCTTTCTTCCCCAGGCAGGCCCTGGCCCTGCTGCTGTGCCTTGGCGCCGCAGCCCAGGCGCAGACGGCGCCGTCCGCTGGCCTGCGCTTTTCCGACTACCTCAACGCCGTGGAGCAGCACAGCCCCCTGCTGCGCTCGGAGGAGCAGGGCGTGGAATCCGCGCGTGCCGGCATCGGCATCGCCGGCATACGCCCCGACCCCAGCCTCACGCTGGGCGCCTCGCGCGAGCAGGTGCGCACCGGCCAGCCCCGGCCCACCACGCGCAACTACGAGATCAGCATGGAGCTGGAGACGGGCGGCAAGCGCGCCGCGCGCATTCAGTCCGCACGCAGCCAGGTGCGCCTGTCCGAGGCCGGCCTTGAAGGCGTGCGCAGCCAGCTGTTCTCCGATGCCGCCCAGGACTACACCCAGGCCTGCCGCGACTCGCTGGCGCTGGAGCGCAAGCAGCAGACGCTGAAGGCGCTGGGCGATGTGGTGCAGGCCAACGAGCTGAGGCGCAAGGCCGGCGACATCGGCGGCGTGGAATGGCTGCAGTCGCGCGTGGAGCGCGACCGCTTCCAGGCCGAGGTGGTGCAGGCGCGCGCCGAGGCGCAGACCGCACGGCTGGCGCTGTCCGTCCCGCTGGGGCGCCGCCTGTCCGAAGTCTTTGCCAGCGACACGCTGCAATGCGGCTTCATGGAATTGGCCGAAGACTCGGGACTGGAGGATGCCGACGCCCTGGTCGCCCAGGCCCTGCAGTCGCGCGCCGAGGTGCGCATCGCCCAGGCGGCGCTGGAGCATGCGCGCGACAACGCGGGCCTGGCCCGGGCCAACCGCTGGGTCAATCCCACGCTGGCCGTGGGCATGGCCGCCGTGCCCGCCACGGCCGGTGGCACGGACGCCCAGGGCAATCCCTTCGATGGCGGCGGGCGCTCGCGCACGCTGTCGGTCTCGGTCAGCGTGCCGCTGCCGCTGTCGCGCCTGGACCGGGGCGACCTGGTGCAGGCCGAGGCGGCCGTCACCCAGGCCATGCTGGCCCTGCAGCAGGCCCAGAACCGGGCCGAGGCCGATGTGCGCTCCGCCCGCTTTCGCCTGAGCGCCGCGCGCGAGAACGTGCAGCGCTACCGCGACGGCGTGCTGCGCGATGCGCAGCGCGTGCTCGAAGGCATGCGCCTGTCCTACCGGCATGGCGAGGCTTCGCTGCTGGAGCTGCTGTCCGCCCAGCGCTCGGCCGACGAGGCCTACCTGGGATCGCTGGAGGCAGAGACCGAGCTGGCCAAGGCCACGGTGGAGCTCCAACTGAGCGTGGGCCGCCGGCCCGCGCTTTGAGCGCGGGAGGGCAGGGCATCTTGCGACACAATCGACACGCCCTCATCGCAGCCCTGCACGCCATGACCACCGCTCTGCGCCGCTTTCCCCATTGGCCCCGGGCCCTGATCCTGGCGGCCATGGGCGTCGCCATGGCCGCGATCTTCGCGCTGGACACGCTGACCGACTACGCCGTGGCGGCCGCCGTGTTCCATACCGCCATCATCCTGGTGGCGGTGCGCTGGTTCAGCCCGCGCGTGGTCATCGGCCTCACGGCGCTGTGCATCGTGCTGACCCTGGCCAGCTTTGCGCTCACGCCTGCCGGCGCCTATCGCACCGGACTGATCAACATGGTGATCAGCATCCTGGCCATTGCCATCACGGCCTATCTGGGCCTGAAGATGGTGGCGGCCCAGAACGCGGCCCATGCGGCGCGCACCCAGCTGCTGCGCATCACCCAGACCACCAGCCTGGGGCAGTTGACGGCCTCCATCGCCCATGAGGTCAACCAGCCGCTGGCGGCCATCGTCACCAGCGGCAACGCCTGCCAGCGCTGGCTGGCCCAGGAGCCGCCCAACCTCGCCAAGGCCGGCCAGGCGCTGGAGCGCATCCTGGGCGATGCGCAGCGCGCCAGCGATGTCATCGCCCGCATCCGCAGCATGGCACGCGGAGACGCACCCAGCCGGCAGTCCTTCGACCTCAACGAGGCCGTGCGCGAAATGGCCCGCCTGTCCGTCGCAGAGCTGGACCGGCGCGGCGTGGCCCTGGACCTGCAGCTGGCGACCGCGCTGCAGCCGGCCTGGGCCGACCGCGTGCAGATCCAGCAGGTGCTGGCCAACCTGCTGCTCAATGCCATGGACGCCATGCAGCACACACCGGCCGCGCAGCGGCGCATCGCCATCGCCACGCAGGCCCTGGGCCAGCAGCTGGTGCTGACCGTGGCCGATGCGGGCGAAGGCCTGTCGCCGCTGGCCCGCACCCACCTGTTCGATGCCTTCTGGACCACCAAGCCCGATGGCATGGGCCTGGGCCTGAACATCTGCCGCCACATGGCCGAGGCCAACGGCGGCCGCATCTGGGCCACGGACCGCGAGGACGGGCGCGGGGGCACGGCTTTTCACGTCACCATCGCCTGCGCCCCGGCCACGGGCGCCAGGCCTTCCACGGGATTGCGCCATGGCTGAACCCTCCACCGCCGAAGCCGAGGCACTGGTCTACATCGTCGATGACGACCCCTCGGTGCGCGCAGCCATCGAGGACCTGCTGGCCTCGGTGGGCCTGTGCGTGCGCGCCTTCGGCGCCACGCGCGAGTTTCTGGACCACTGGCAGCGGCAGCCGCCGCAGGGACCGGCCTGCCTGGTGCTGGACATCCGCATGCCGGGCCAAAGCGGCATGGATTTCCGGCGCCAGATGCTGGAGATGGGCCTGAAGCTGCCCACCATCTTCATCACCGGCCATGGCGACATTCCCATGAGCGTGGAGGCCATGAAGACCGGCGCCATCGAGTTCCTGACCAAGCCCTTCCGCGACCAGGACCTGCTCGACGCCATCCAGCAGGGCATTGCCCTGGACCGCCAGCGCCGCGCGCTGGAGGCCGGCGAACAGGCGCTGCGCGCCTGCTGGCAGTCGCTGTCGCCCGGCGAGCAGGAAGTGGTCGTGGGCGTGGTGCGCGGCCTGCTGAACAAGCAGATCGCGGCAGACCTGGGCGTGAGCGAAATCACGGTCAAGGTGCGCCGCAGCCAGGCCATGCGCAAGATGCAGGTGCGCACGCTGGCCGACCTGGTGCGTGCGCTGGAGCGGCTGGATATCCGCTGAGGTGTCCTGGCAGGCCGGGCGCAGGCCAGGGGCAGGCCTGCCGCAACGCTTCAGTGGGCGTGGCCGTGCGCCGGTGCCTGCGCAGGCCCGCTGGCGGCACTGGCAGCACTGGCGGCATCCAGCGCCAGGAAGTGGTGGACCACGGGCCGCTCGGGGCCGATATGAAAGCGCAGCGCCTGGGCCTGCAGATCGGCATCGGCCCTGGACACGCGCTGGTGCTGGCGCAGATGCTCGGCCCAGGACTCCACCAGGAACCACTCGATCACCCGGCCCGGCTCGCCCGTGTGCTCGGCGATGCCCCAGGCATAGGCGCCATCGCGGCGGCGTTCGCGTGCCACATGCTGCATGGCCTCGATGAAGGCCGGCAGGTCCTGGCGGCGCACCTGGTACTCCACCTGGATCATCACCGGGCCACGGTCATGGGCCACCGGTTCGGCCAGCAGCGGCTCGGGCCAGTGGTTGGAGGCCTGCAGGTCCGCCTCGCCCGTGGGCAGCTTGATGCGGTGGAACACCAGCGAGATGGCCACCAGGCCCGCCGCGCCGATCAGCAGCGCCGTGGGAATGCCAACACCCTGTGCAAACAGTCCCCAGACCAGGCTGCCGCCCGCCATGGCGCCGTTGAACACCATCAGGTAGATGGCCAGCCCGCGGCCGCGCACCCAGTTGGGCAGCACCGCCTGGGCCACGCCGTTGAGCGTGGTCAGCGCAATGATCCAGCCCAGGCCCAGCACCAGCATCAGCAGCACCGCGGCCCATTGCGGCGGCGCGGTGGACAGCGCGGCCATCACGGCGGCGCTGAGCACGGAGGACAGCAGCACCAGGCCATCGGCATCCAGCCTTTTGCGCAGGCGCGGCAGCACCAGCGCGCCCAGGATGGCGCCTGCGCCCACGGCGCCCAGCATCACGCCGTAAAAGCCTGCCGAGCCGCCCAGCATGCGCCGCGCCACCAGCGGCAGCAGGGCCCAGACCGAGCTGGCGAACAGGAAGAACACGGCGGCGCGCAGCAGCACCACATGCAGCTCGCGGCTGGAGCGGGCATAGCGCAGGCCAGCGCGAAAGGCGCCGAAGAACTGCTCGTTCAGGGCCGATGCCTCGGCCTTGGGGCGCTTCCACCAGACCAGCGCGGCGATCACGAACACGTAGCTGACCACGTCCGCACCGTAGGCCGCCGCCGCGCCGAAGCTGGCCAGCAGCAGGCCGCCGGCCGCAGGGCCCAGGGCGCGTGCGATGTTGATGCCCAGCGAGTTCAGCGCCACCGCGTTCTTGAGGTCGCTGCGCGGCACCAGCTCGGGCACGATGGACTGCCAGGTCGGCCCCATCAGCGCCGCGCCTATGCCGCCCACGAAGGTCAGCGCCACCAGGTACTCCACGGTCAGCGTGTTGGTGCGTGCCAGCAGCAGCAGGCTGGCGCTGACGGCGGCCAGCAGGATCTGGATGCCGATCAGGAAGCGTCGGCGGTCCAGGATGTCCGACAGCACGCCGGCCGGAATCGCCAGCAGGAAGATGGGCAGCGTGGCCGCCGTCTGGATCAGGGCCACGGCGGCCGGGCTGGCCGACAGCTCGGTCACCATCCAGGAGCTGGCCACATCGCGCATGAAGCTGCCGATGTTGCCCAGCACCGTTGCCGCCCACAGCACGGCGAACACGGGCTGTCGCAGCGGCGCGAAGCTGCCGGAGGAACTGCCGGCAACAGCTGGGGCAGACGGCTTGGAATCGATGGACATGGCCTTGCTCCTCAGGCCATCCAGCAGGAGCAGCCCAGCGCGCCGAAGAAGCTTCGGGGGTCCGAGGTCGGCACGTTCGATGCCCAGGCGTCGGCATGGCGGTGGCCGTGCATGCCGCAGCTGGTGCCGCAGCCGCAGGCCGCCGCCAGGCTGCGGTAGCGCGCGGGGTTGAGCGAGTTCCTGCCCGCGCCCTCGGGCTCGCCCCAGGCGCCGTAGCCGCCGAAGCGCCGCACGGGCGACCAGTCGGGCATGGCCGGCGGCAGCGGGTTGTCGTCATGCTGCTGGAAGGGGCCTGCGCCATAGACCACGCGGCCGCCCACCACGGTGAGCTCGGAGGTGAGAAAGGAGATCTCGTCCTCGGGCACGGCGAAGTAGTCCTTGCTGGGCACGATCATGTCGGCCAGCTGGCCCACCTGGATGCGGCCGCGCAGGCCTTCCTCGTTGGAGAACCAGGCCACGTTCTCGGTCCACATGCGCAGCGCGGTCTCGCGGTCCAGCAGGTTGCGCTGGGGGTACATCTGCAGGCCGCCCACGGTCTTGCCCGTCACCATCCACGACAGAGACACCCAGGGGTTGTAGGAGGCCACGCGCGTGGCGTCCGTGCCGGCCGAGGTCTTCACGCCGCGCTCCAGGATCTTCTTGACGGGCGGCGTGGCCTCGGTGGCGCGTGCGCCGTAGCGTTCGGTGAAATACTCGCCCTGGTAGGCCATGCGGTGCTGCACGGCCACGCCGCCGCCCAGCGCCGCAATGCGGTCGATGGACTTGTCCGAAATGGTCTCGGCATGGTCGAAGAACCAGTTCAGGCCGTCGATGGGCGTGTCGCGGTGCACCTTCTCGAAGACATCGAGCGCGCGTGAGATGGTCTCGTCGTAGGTGGCGTGCAGGCGCCACGGCCATTGGTTCTGCACCAGCACGCGCACCACTTCCTCCAGGTCGCCCTCCATGCTGGGCGGCATGTCGGGGCGCGGCTGGCGGAAGTCCTCGAAGTCGGCGGCCGAGTACACCAGCATCTCGCCCGCGCCGTTGTGGCGGAAATAGTCGTTGCCCTGCTTGTATTTCACGCTCTGCGTCCACTTCAGGAAGTCGGCCTTCTCCTCCTTGGGCTTTTGCGTGAACAGGTTGTAGGCCAGGCGCACGGTGATCTGGTTGGCCTCGCTGAGCTTCTGGATCACCTCGTAGTCGTCGGGGTAGTTCTGGAAGCCGCCGCCCGCATCGATGACGCCGGTCACGCCCAGGCGGTTGAGTTCGCGCATGAAGTGGCGCGTGGAGTTGACCTGGTAGTCCAGCGGCAGCTTGGGACCCTTGGCCAGCGTGGCATAGAGGATGGTGGCGTTGGGCTTGGCCAGCAGCAGGCCCGTGGGGTTGCCGTTTGCATCGCGCGTGATCTCGCCGCCGGCGGGCTCGGGCGTGTCGCGGGTGTAGCCCACGGCGCGCAGGGCGGCCGCGTTGAGCAGGGCGCGGTCATACAGGTGCAGCAGGAACACCGGCGTGTCGGGCGCGATGGCGTTGATCTCCTCGATGGTGGGCAGGCGCTTTTCCACGAACTGGTGTTCGGTGAAACCGCCGACCACGCGCACCCACTGCGGCGCGGGCGTGTTGGCCACCTGGCGCTTGAGCATGTCCAGCGCATCGGCCAGCGAGCGCACGCCGTCCCAGCGCAGCTCCAGGTTGAAATTCAGGCCGCCGCGGATCACGTGCGTATGGTTGTCGAACAGGCCGGGCAGCACGCTGCGGCGCTGCAGATCGATGCGGCGCGTGCCGCTGCCGGCCAGGGCCAGCACCTCGGCGTCCGTGCCCACGGCGATGAACCGGCCGTCCTTCACGGCCACGGCGGTGGCCGTGGGCTGGGCCTTGTTCAGGGTGGTGAAGCGGCCGTTGTGGAAGACGACTTCGGGCGTGGAATCGGACATGGAGGCTCCTTGGCGAGCGTTGGTGGTGCAACCCAGCAGTCCACCCATGGCAAGGGTGGCTGCGGAGCCCAGGACTTTTCTGCGCGTGGTCATGGTGCAGTTTTCTTGAAGGTTTGGGGAGAGGTCAGCCGTGCTGCCGATCGGCATCGGTGCTCTTGCGACCGGGCAACTCGCCCAGCACATGCTCGGTGGCCTGCGTCTTGCTGCAGGCGCTGCGCAGGTCCATGCCCTGCAGCAGGTGCCGGCCCACGGGCACGATCTGCTCGCCGGCCAGGATGCCCAGCAGGCCGACCAGGGCTACCAGCGGCGGTGCGGGCGAGCGCACCTGCAGCAGGCTGTAGACCACGCCGACCAGCAGGCCGGCCCCAAGGGAAAGTGCATAGAGCTTCATGGCGAGACTCCTTTGGCGGGCCGGCGGCGGCGCTGGTGCTCAGGCCTTGGCGGGGTTCGGGCCCACGGTCTCGCCATGCTGCACGCGCTCGGCGGCCTTGTGCACCATGGTGTAGGCATAGTCCACGCCCATGCCGTAGGCGCCGGAATGCTCGCGCACGATGTCCATCACCGCGTCATAGGTCTCGCGGCGGGCCCAGTCGCGCTGCCATTCCAGCAGCACCTGCTGCCAGGTCACGGGCACCACGCCGGCCTGCACCATGCGGTCCATGGCGTAGTTGTGGGCGTCCAGCGACGTGCCGCCCGAGGCGTCGGCCACCATGTAGATCTCGTAGTCCGTGTCATGCAGGGCCGACAGGGCGAAGGTGGTGTTGCACACCTCGGTCCACAGGCCGGAGACCACGATCTTCTTGCGGCCCTGGGCGGCGTTGGCGGCCAGCGCATCCCGCACGTTCTGGTCGTCCCAGGAATTCATGGAGCTGCGCTCCAGCAGCCTGTGCTCGGGGAACACGGCCAGCAGTTCGGGATAGGTGTGGCCGGAGAAGCTGCCCGTCTCCACCGTGGTGATGGTGGCGGGAATGTCGAAGGCCTTGGCCGCCTTGGCCAGGCCCACCACATTGTTCTTGAGCACCTGGCGGTCGATGGACTGCACGCCGAAGGCCATCTGGGGCTGCTGGTCGATGAAGATGATCTGGCTGTTGGCGGGGGTCAGGACTTCGAGGTACTTGCGGTCGGTCATGGTGATCTCCTGTGAGGCAGTGGGTTGGGTGAAGGAAGGGACAGCGGAAATTCGGAAAGACAGTTGGGGCAGGTGGGCCCCGGCCGGAGCCGGGGCGGCAAGGGCGCTTCAGCGCGCCGTGTCGACGAGCACCAGCTCGGCGTCGGTCAGGGCCGTGACGCGCAGGGTCTCGACGTCGCTGATGGCGGCGCCGTCGCGCTCCTGCAGCGTCACGCCGTCGATCTGTACCGAGCCGCTGGCCGGCACCAGGTAGCCCAGGCGGTCGCGGCCGATGCGGTACTCCGTGCTCTCGCCGGCCTTGAGCGTGGCGCCCAGCACCCGGGCGGCGGTGCGGATGGGCAGGGCGTCCTCGTCACCGGGCAGGCCGCTGGCCAGGGCCACGAAGCTGCCCGAGCGCTCGCCCTTGGGGAAGGGCTTGGCACCCCAGGACGGGGGCTGCTGGCCGCGCTCGTCGGGCATGATCCAGATCTGGAAGATCCGCGTCGTGCCCTTTTCCTGGTTGTATTCCGAGTGGCGGATGCCGGTGCCCGCGCTCATTACCTGCACATCGCCGGCTTCGGTGCGGCCCTTGTTGCCCAGGCTGTCCTGGTGGGTGATGGCGCCTTCACGGACATAGGTGATGATTTCCATGTTGGCGTGGGCATGGGGCGGGAAACCCGTGCCGGCGGCGATGGTGTCGTCGTTCCACACCCGCAGCGCGCCCCAGCCCATGCGGGCCGGATCGTGGTAGCCGGCGAAGGAAAAGTGGTGCTTGGCATCGAGCCAGCCGTGGTTGGCACCGCCAAGGGCTTGGAAGGGACGGCGTTCGATCATGGTGTTCTCCTGCTGCGTTGTGTGTTGCGATGGATGAACTTTATGTTTTGCCGATCAAGAAGAGAATAGAAAATATGCAAAGACATCTATTCCAAAAATTTCATGCCAAGACTTCCTGACCTCGAAGCCTGGGCCGTCTTCGCCAAGGTGGCCGAGACGGGCTCCTTCGCCAAGGCCGCCGCCGAGCTGGGCGTCTCCCAGCCCACCATCTCCAAGGCCATCACGCGGCTGGAGACGCGGCTCAAGACCAGCCTGTTGCACCGCACCTCGCGGCGCATGTCGCTGACGGCCGGCGGCCAGGCCTCTCTGGAGCGGGCCGCGCGCATCCTGGCCGAGGGCGAGGCCGTGGAGGCCGAGATCAGCGAGCAGTCCAAGAGCCTGCGCGGCCCCATCCGCATTGCGGCGCCCATGTCGTTCGGCATCTCGCACCTGGCGCCGGCCGTGCCCGCCTTCATGGCCGAGCATCCCGAGGTCACGCTGGACCTGCACTTCAGCGACGAGCTGATCGACGTCGTGGCCCAGGGCTTCGACATCGCGCTGCGCATCTCCTCGCTGCCCGACTCCAGCCTGCTGGCGCGGCGCCTGTGCACGGTGCGCCTGCTGCTGGTGGGATCACCCGAATACTTCGAGCGCCACGGCCGCCCCACCCATCCGCGCGAGCTGGCGCAGCACCGGGCGCTGCGCTATGTGCACAGCCGCCTGGGCGAGGCCTGGCGCTTCGTGCATGCGCGCCGCGGCGAGTTCGCCCAGGTCGTGCCCACGGCCATGCGCGTGAACAATGCCGAGGGCCTGGCGCCGGCCCTGCGCGCCGGGCTGGGCCTGGCCCTGCAGCCCGAATTCCTGGCCTGGGAAGATTTGCAATCGGGTGCGCTGCAGACCTGCATGGACGACTGGCAGGTGCCCTCCATCGCCCTGCACATCGTCACGCCGCCGGGGCGCGCCCGGCCGGCGCGCGTGCAGGCGCTGATCGATTTCCTGGCCGCGCACTTCGCGCTGGCGCCCTGGGCGCGCGAGCCGCAGGCGTAGATCGCAAAAGGGGAGGGCTTCGGTGGGGGGCTTCGGCCTCAGCTGGCCCAGGAGGCCGGCAGCAGCTGCAGGAGCACCACCGTCATCACCACATAGCGCAGGAACTTGCCGATGGCCATGTAGAACACGCAGGGCCAGAACGGCAGGCGCAGCCAGCCGGCCACGGCGCACAGCGGATCGCCCACCACGGGCAGCCAGCTCAGCAGGCAGGCCTTGGCGCCTAGGCGGCGCAGCCAGACGCGGGCGCGGCGCTCGTGGCGTGACAGATTGCGCGGCGGCTTGGCCCGTTCAGGCGGCAGCCCGGCCAGCCGCCGCTCGCGTGCCGCGCGCCAGGCCTTGTGCGCGCCCAGGCCCATCCACCAGCTGATGGCCCCGCCCAGCGTATTGCCGGCCGTGGCCACGAAAACCGTCTGCCAGAACAGGTCGGGATTGAGCTGGAGCAGGCCGACCACCGCAGGCTCCGAGCCCAGCGGCAGCAGCGTGGCCGAGATCAGGGCCACGATGAACACGGTGCTGAGGCCGTACTGCGGCAGCGCCAGCCAGCCCAGCAATTGATGCATCCAGACTTCCATAGGTGCTGCCAAGTGTAGGTCTGCGCTGGCTGACGCCTTGTCGGCCTGAAGCTATCGTGGGGCCTGGTCCGGAACCACAAAGAACAGGGGGCGTCATGCAGACAGGGCGGATTGCAGGATGGGCGGGATGGGCGGCATTGGGAATGGCAGCAGCCGGCCTGGCCGGCTGCGCCGCGTTGCAGCCATCGCCAGGCAAGCACACCACCGTGGTGGCACAGGCCGCTGCCCAGGCGCCGCCGACCCAGGAGGCCGCACCGACCTCGGCCTGGGGCAAGGCGCTGCAGGCCAAGGGCTGCACCCTGCCGGACCCGGCCGTGGCCGACAGGCTGGAGCAGCTGCAGCGCGAGCTGGAGCCGCTGGGCCTGGAGCCGCGTCTGCAAGGCTGCGTGAGCCTGGCCGCTCCCGAGACCCGCCCGGCCCTGGTGCTGGACGCCTGGGTGACCGACGGGCGCAAGGCCATGGCCGTGGTGCGCGGCCCGCTGGCCGACGGCGAGGCGTTGGACCTGGGGCTTGAGGCTGGGCTGCAGAAAGCCGGGCTGCAGAAGGTCGGCCTGCGCCCCATGCCCGACGACCAGGTCTCTCCTGACGTGCAATTCAACCGCCGCTGGTGGCAGGGCCGGCTCGGTGCCTACGGGCTGCAGGCCGTTCCGGGCCAGGTGCGCACCTTCGTTCCCACACCATGAAACCGCTGCGCTGTCTTGTTTTCGCCGCTTGGCCGCCTTGACGGCCCGGTTTTAGCCCTGCTGAAAATTTGGGCAGGTACAATCTTGGTCCTTTGTTGCCGCCCGTTTTGTGATCGGCGCGCGCGTTTTCTCCGGCTTTCCCGATGTCCTCCCTTCCCCTGTCCATAGGCCCCCATGCCCTGGCCAACCGCCTGTTCGTCGCCCCCATGGCGGGGGTGACGGATCGGCCGTTCCGCCAGCTGTGCAAGGCCCTGGGCGCGGGCTATGCGGTCAGCGAGATGGTGACTTCGCGCAAGGACCTGTGGAACAGCCTCAAGACCTCGCGCCGCGCCAACCATGAGGGCGAGCCCGGGCCCATCGCGGTGCAGATCGCGGGCACGGACGCCGAGATGATGGCCGAGGCCGCGCGCTACAACCTGGACCGTGGCGCCCAGATCATCGACATCAACATGGGCTGCCCGGCCAAGAAGGTCTGCAACAAATGGGCCGGCTCGGCCCTGATGCAGAACGAGGCCCTGGCCGTGGAGATTGCCCAGGCTGTGGTAGAGGCCTGCGCCCCGCACGGCGTGCCCGTCACGCTGAAGATGCGCACCGGCTGGTGCGACGCGCACAGGAACGCCGTGGTGCTGGCCCGCCGCTTCGAGGAGGTGGGCATACAGATGCTCACCGTGCACGGTCGCACGCGCGAGCAGGGTTACAAGGGCTTTGCCGAGTACGACACCATCGCTGCCGTCAAGGCGGCGGTGCGCGTGCCCGTGGTGGCCAATGGCGACATCACCGGCCCCGAGAAGGCGCGCGACGTGCTCGCCTACACGGGCGCCGATGCCGTGATGATCGGCCGCGCCGCCCAGGGCCGGCCGTGGATCTTCCGCGAGATCGCGCACTTCCTGGCCACGGGCGAGCACATGGCCCCGCCCCTGGTGGCTGAGCTGCGCCGGCTGCTGCTGGAGCATCTGCAGGACCACTACAGCCTGTACGGCGAAGGCACCGGCGTGCGCAGTGCGCGCAAGCACATCGCCTGGTACCTGCGCAGCCTGCCGGGCGGCGAGGCATTCAGACAACACATCAACACCATCGAGGACTGCGCGGTGCAATGGCAGGCCGTGGCCGACTATCTGGACGCCCTGGGCGCGCAGATGGACCGGATACCAGCCGCCATCGATGCCGGCGCCACAAGCGCCGAATTCGCAGAGCCCGCAGGAATGACAGTATGAGCAACCAGAACATCGAACAATGCGTGCGTGAAAGCCTGGAGGGGTACTTCCGCGATCTCGACGGCGAAAAGCCCAATGGCATGTACGACATGCTGATCCACCTGGTCGAAAAGCCGCTGCTGGAAGTGGTGATGAGCCAGGCCGACAACAACCAGTCCCGCGCCGCCGACTGGCTGGGCCTGAACCGCAACACGCTGCGCAAGAAGCTGCTTGAGCACGACATGCTCTGAGTGGCACGAATTCCCCTTTTTTCAAACTCCCTGCACCGACGCCCATGAACGCCCTGCTCTCCGTCTCTGACAAGACCGGTATTGTCGAATTCGCCCAAGGCCTGCACGCCCTGGGCATCAAGCTGCTGTCCACCGGCGGCACCGCCAAGCTGCTGGCCGAGGCCGGCCTGCCCGTGACCGAGGTCGCCGAAGTCACCCAGTTCCCCGAGATGCTGGACGGCCGCGTCAAGACCCTGCACCCCAAGGTCCACGGCGGCCTGCTGGCGCGCCGCGAGCTGCCCGCCCACATGGCGGCCCTCAAGGAGCACGGCATCGACACCATCGACCTGCTGGTGGTGAACCTCTACCCCTTCGAGGCCACCGTGGCCAAGGCCGGCTGCACGCTGGCCGACGCCATCGAGAACATCGACATCGGCGGCCCTGCCATGGTGCGCTCTGCCGCCAAGAACTGGGCCGACGTGGGCGTGATCACCGATGCCGGCCAGTACGAGGCCGTGCTGGGTGAACTCAAGGCCAACGGAAAGCTCTCCGACAAGCTGCGCTTTGCGCTGTCCGTGGCCGCCTTCAACCGCATCGCCCAGTACGACGGCGCCATCAGCGACTACCTGTCCAGCGTGAAGTTCGAGGACGACAAGCTCTCCGAAGCCTACGTGCCAGAGCGCAGCGCCTTCCCCGGCCAGAGCAACGGCCACTTCACCAAGGTGCAGGACCTGCGCTACGGCGAAAACAGCCACCAGCAGGCCGCCCTGTACCGCGACCTGTATCCGGCACCCGGCTCTCTGGTCACGGGCGAGCAGCTGCAGGGCAAGGAGCTGTCGTACAACAACATCGCCGACGCCGATGCCGCCTGGGAATGCGTCAAGAGCTTCGAGCAGCCCGCCTGCGTGATCGTCAAGCACGCCAACCCCTGCGGCGTGGCCGTGGGCAAGGACGCGCACGAAGCCTATGCCAAGGCCTTCCAGACCGACCCCACCAGCGCCTTCGGCGGCATCATCGCCTTCAACCGCACGGTGGACAAGGCGGCGGCCGAGGCCGTGGTCAAGCAATTCGTCGAGGTGCTGATGGCCCCCGACTTCACGGCCGAGGCGCTGGAAATCTTCAAGCCCAAGGTCAATGTGCGCCTCATGAAGATCGCCCTGCCGGCCGGCGGCGAGCGCGCCTGGGACCAGGGCCGCAACGCCGTGGACGCCAAGCGCGTCGGCTCGGGCCTGCTGCTGCAGACCGCCGACAACCATGAGCTGGCCCTGGCCGACCTCAAGGTCGTCACCGTCAAGCAGCCTACGCCCGAAGAACTGCAGGACCTGCTGTTCGCCTGGAAGGTCGCCAAGTACGTCAAGAGCAATGCCATCGTGTTCTGCAAGAACGGCATGACCATGGGCGTGGGCGCAGGCCAGATGAGCCGCCTGGACTCGGCGCGCATCGCCTCCATCAAGGCCGAGGCCGCCAAGCTGAGCCTGCAGGGCACGGTCGTGGCCAGCGATGCCTTCTTCCCCTTCCGCGACGGCCTGGACGTGGTCGTTGACGCAGGCGCCACCTGCGTGGCCCAGCCCGGCGGCTCCATGCGCGACCAGGAAGTCATTGACGCCGCCAACGAGCGCGGCGTGGCCATGGTCTTCACCGGCGTGCGCCACTTCCGCCACTGATGGCCGGCCAACTGCCTCCTGGCGCAGACGACGAGGGCGACGACGCCCCCCAGCGGCCCCGCTGGCTGGGCTGGGCGCTCGTGGTCTTCATGCTGCTGGTGGCGCTGGGTGTCTTCAACATCGGCTGGCGCATCATGCGCGGGCCGGCTGTCGGGGCCACCACGGCGGCGGCCGCAGCTGCCGTGACAGCCGACGCGCAGCTGGCCGCCGGCAAGGCCCTGGTGGAAGGCAATGACTGCCTGCGCTGCCACGGCCTGGTGCGCCACTACGTGGGCCCGTCCTTCCAGCAGATCGCCGGCCGCTACCGGGGCCGCGAAGATGCCGCCGACTACCTGGCGCGCAAGATCCGCGAGGGCGGGGCCGGCGAATGGGGCCGCGCCATCATGCCGCGCCACCCGCACATCGATGCGGCGCAATCCCTGCAGATGGCGGCCTGGCTGCTGTCCCTCCCTTCTCCCGAACCCGGGAAATCCTGACCATGTCCCGCCTGTTCACCGCCCCCGACGGCCGGCCGCGCTGCCACTGGTGCGCGGCCACGGACAGCTACCTGGCCTACCACGACCGTGAATGGGGCTTTCCCGTCACCGACGACCGGCGCCTGTTCGAGAAGCTCAGCCTCGAAGGCTTCCAGTCCGGCCTGAGCTGGCTGACCATCCTCAACAAGCGCGAGAACTTCCGCGCGGCCTTTGCCGGCTTCGACTTCCACCAGGTCGCGCGCTTCACCGAAGACGACGTGCTGCGGCTGCTGGGCGATGCGGGCATCGTGCGGCATCGCGGCAAGATCGAGGCCGTGATCAACAACGCGCAGCGGGCGCTGGAGATGGTGGAGGCGCAAGGCTCGCTGTCGGCCTTCTTCTGGTGCCATGTGCCGGAGCCTGTGCAGGCTTCGGGGCCTGTGTCGGAGACGGCCGAGTCTCGGGCGCTGTCCAAGGAGCTGAAGAAGCTCGGTTGGAAGTTCGTGGGGCCTACGACTGTTTACTCGTTCATGCAGGCCATGGGCCTGGTCAACGACCATGCGCAAGGCTGTGCCGTGCGCGATGAGGTCGAACAGGCGCGCCAGGCTTTTCTTCGGCCCTGACGTGAAAAGAGCCCGCGAGGGCGGGCTCGATCGGCAGGTACGGGCCAGCGTCAGAGCGTCTTGAACACTTCGCGCGCGGCTTCGATGGTCTTGTCGATGTCCTCGTCCGTGTGCGCGGCGCTCACGAAGCCGGCCTCGTACAGGGCGGGCGCAAAGTAGTGGCCGCGCTCCAGCATGCCGTGGAAGAAGCGGTTGAAGCGTGCGCCATCGGTCTTCATGACCTCGGTCCAGGTGCTGGGCAGCTCGGGCAGCAGGTAGAAGCCGAACAGGCCGCCCTGGTGGTCCACGCTGAAGGGCACGCCGGCGGCGTCGGCCTCGGCCTTGAAGCCGGCCATCAGGCGGCCGGTCTTCGCGTGCAGGGCGTCGTGGAAGCCCGGCTCGCTGATCAGCTCCAGCGTCTTGAGTCCGCAGGCCGTGGCAATGGGGTTGCCCGACAGGGTGCCTGCCTGGTAGACCGGGCCCAGGGGCGAGAGCTTTTCCATGATCTCGCGGCGCGCGCCGAAGGCCGCCATGGGCATGCCGCCGCCGATGACCTTGCCCAGCACGGTGATGTCGGGCGCAAAGCCTTCGATCTGCTGGGCGTACAGGCTCTGGGCGCTGCCCAGGGCCACGCGAAAGCCGGTCATCACCTCGTCGTAGACCATCAGCGCGCCATGCTCGCGCGTGAGTTCGCGGATGCGGCGCGTGAAGGGCACGCTGGCGCGCACGAAGTTCATGTTGCCGGCAATGGGCTCCATGATCACGCAGGCGATCTGGTCGCCGAACTGGGCGAAGGCCTCCTCGAGCTGGCCCACGTCGTTGTATTCCAGCACCACGGTGTCCTTGACCACGTCCTGCGGCACGCCGGCCGAGGAGGAGGCGCCAAAGGTCGCCAGGCCCGAGCCGGCCTTGACCAGCAGGGCGTCGGCATGGCCGTGGTAGCAGCCGTTGAACTTGATGATCTTGTTGCGGCCCGTGAAGCCGCGCGCCAGGCGCAGCGCGCTCATGCCGGCCTCGGTGCCCGAGCTGACCATGCGCACCATGTCCATGGAGGGCATGAGCGAGAGGATCTTCTCGGCCAGCACGACCTCGCGCTCCGTGGGGGCGCCGAAGGAGAAGCCTTCCAGCGCGGCGGCCTGCACGGCGGCCATCACCTCGGGGTGGCCGTGGCCCAGGATCATCGGACCCCAGGAGCCGATGTAGTCGGTGAACTGCTGGGCGTTCTCGTCCCAGAAATGCGCGCCCTGCGCACGGCGCACGAAGCGCGGCGTGCCGCCCACGGCGTTGAAGGCGCGCACGGGCGAATTCACGCCGCCGGGGATCACGGCCTTGGCGCGTTCGAACAGGGGAATATTCAGGTCAGTGGTCATAGTGCAGGAGTCTGCCATGTGCGGGGTACAAGCCAGAGGTGCCAAGCCAAGGGCCTGTGCCGGCCGCGCAGCCGCTCAGGCGGTGGCCTGCCTCAATGCTTGGTGTCATGAGGGGGCATCACGAAGCCTTCGATGGCCTGGGTGTCGGGGTCCAGTTCGGCGAGGGGCTCGGCGGCGGCCTCGGCATCTTCATCCTCGGGCTCGGGCTGGGCCCAGAACATGCGGTCCGGGATGTAGTGGCCCATGCCGGGGCGAAAGCCGCTGTCCAGGCTGCGGTCCAGGTACTCCAGCGCCTCCTGCGTGGCCAGCCCCAGGTCGTTGCCGCTGGCCACCAGGGCCGTCAGCGCGGCCGACAGGGTGTCGCCCGAGCCGGTGAAGGTGGCGTCGAACATCTCGTACTTGCTGTTGCCCAGCACCGACTGCGCCGTGGCCAGCACGTTGTCCACGAACTGGTCGGGCAGGGGAATGCCGGTGACCAGCACGTAGGGCACTTCCAGGGCCTCGGCCGCCATGGCGATGTCGCGCGCCGTGGGGCTGCGGCTGTTGGTCCAGTCGGGCAGCAGCCAGCGCGACAGCGTACTGTGGCTTCCAACCAACACAGACGTTTGCGGAAGAACAAGTTCCTTGAGGGCGTCCATGTACTGGTCGAGCGGGTCTTCCTCCCACCACGACAGGTCGGGCATGTAACAGACGATGGGGATGTCGGGGTAGTCGGAGGCGATCTCGGCAATCGCTGCCAGGTTGCCCGGGCTGCCCACGAAACCGACCTTGATGGCGGACACGGGAATGTCCTCCAGCACGGCGCGCGCCTGCTCGGCCACGGCCTCGTCGTCAAAGGGAAAATGCTCGAAGATCTTGGCCGAATCGCGTGCGTAGGCACCCGTGACCACGGGCAGCGGATGGCCGCCGACCGAGGCGATGGTGGCGATATCGGCCGACAGGCCGCCCGCCCCGCTGGGGTCGCTGGCGTTGAAGACCAGCACGCAGACGGGCGCGGTTTCGTCCATCGGCTCGGTGTCGGGACTGGGGGAGTTGGAGGGGTTCAATGCCATGGCTCAGCCCAGTGTGCGCCCCGCCAGCGAAGGCCGTGGCGGGTGGTTGTGACTAGATACAATCGTTGCATTCTATGTGAAGGCCCTTTAAGCTGTGACCGACCCCAAAACTTGGATGTGCTTGATCTGCGGGTGGATCTATGACGAGGCGCAAGGCTGCCCCGAGCATGGCATCGCACCCCAGACGCGTTGGGAAGACGTGCCCATGAACTGGACCTGTCCCGAGTGCGGAGCACGTAAAGAAGACTTTGAGATGGTCGAAATCTGAGCGCGGGACCACCCGCGCCGACTCATACATTTCCGGGAGGTTTCTCAGTGACGACATCGGGCGCACCCTTGCGCGTACTCGTGGTGGATGACAGCAATACCATCCGCCGCAGCGCAGAAATCTTCCTCAAGCAGGGCGGGCACGAAGTGCTCCTGGCCGACGACGGCTTCGACGCACTGTCCAAGGTCAACGACTACCAGCCCCAGCTGATCTTCTGCGACATCCTCATGCCCAAGCTGGACGGCTACCAGACCTGCGCCATCATCAAGCGCAACGCGCGCTTTGCTGACACGCCTGTGGTCATGCTCTCGTCCAAGGACGGCGTATTCGACAAGGCGCGCGGGCGCATGGTGGGCTGCCAGGACTACCTCACGAAACCCTTCACCAAAGACCAGCTGCTGCAGGCCGTGGAGCAGTTCGGCAAGCAAACCATAGGAGCACTTTGATGCCCATCCGCAAAGTCCTGGTCGTGGACGACTCCAAGACCGAACTGATGTTTCTGTCCGACATGCTGCAAAAGCAGGGCCTGCAGGTACGCACGGCCGAGAATGGCGAAGAGGCCATGCGCAGCCTGGCCGAAGACCGTCCCGACCTGATCCTGATGGACGTGGTCATGCCCGGCCAGAACGGCTTTCAACTGACGCGTGCCATCACGCGCGACCCGCTGTACGCCGACCTGCCCATCATCATGTGCACCAGCAAGAACCAGGAGACCGACCGGGTCTGGGGCATGCGCCAGGGTGCGCGGGACTACATCACCAAGCCTGTGGATGCCGATGAGCTGCAGGCCAAGATCGCGGCGCTGAACTGATCTGGTGCGCTGCCCATGGCGAACCGTGAAGCACTGCGCGATCTGCAGTCCCGTCTGGCTGGCCGCCTTCAGGCCGCACGCAGCGAAGGCGTCAAGGTGGCGGCCTGGCTGGCCGTCCAGGCCGGCGGGCGCAACTACCTGATGCCGCTGGGCCAGTCCGGCGAGATCTTTCCCTGGGCCGGCGTGCAGCCTGTGCCCTATACAAAGCCCTGGTTCCTGGGCATTGCCAACCTGCGCGGCACCCTGGCCGGCGTGATCGACCTGGCCAGCCTGCTGGGCCACGGCGTGACACGCAGCGAACCGGCGCTGGCCGAGTCCAGCCTGCTGGCGTTCAATGCCGCGCTGGAAGTGAATGCGGCCCTGCTCGTGGACCGCCTGCAGGGCCTGCGCAGCGCCGACGCATTCGTGCGCACCGAGCCTGCGCCCGAGCACTCTCCCGCCTTTTTCGGCCCCGTGCATATCGATGAAGCGGGCCACCGCTGGCAGGAGCTGCAACTGCAGCGCCTGTCCCAAACCTCCGAGTTTCTGAGCATTCGCGCCTGAGTTTCTGAAGGTCGTCCCATGTCATTCTTGCAACGTCTTGCAAATCGCTTCCAACGCAAGCCGGCCGACGCCGGCTCCGGTGCGGACAACAGCATGCTCGGAGACACCGTCTCCCAGGATATGTACGCACTCGATGCGTCACTGACCGTGCAGGGCGCCCCCGACGCCATGCCGGGCCGCGACGGCGGCGCAGCCGTTGACCACGACATGGTGGCCCTGCCGCTGCTGGGCCGCGCGCCTGCCGCGCGCCACCAGCGCACGCTGTCCACCTTGCTGGGTGTGTCGGTGCTGGCCCTGGTGCTGGCGGCGGCCTGGGCCCTGCGCCAGGCCGACGGCTCGGCGCAGCAGCTGGCCGCCACCGGCCAGGCGCTGATGCAGTCGCAGCGTCTGGCCAAGTCGGTCTCGCAGGCGCTGACGGGCGCGGCATCCTCCTTTGTGGACGTGCAGGACAGCTCCGGCGTGCTGGCGCGCAACGTGCGCGCCATTGCCTCGGGCGACGACTCCATGGGCGTGCGCCCGCTGGGCGGCGCCTATGCCGACGAACTGGCCCAGATCACGCCGCTGATGGAGCGCGCCGAGCAAAGCGCCAAGGTGGTGATGGACCAAAAGCAGATCCTGACCCAGGTCGGCGACGCGCTGCGCACCATCAACCGGCAGTCCTCGGACCTGCTGGAGATCGCCGAAACCATCTCCTCGCTGAAGCTGCAGCAGGGCGCCAGCCCGGCGGAAATCTCCGCTGCCGGCCAGCTCGTGATGCTGACCCAGCGTATCGGCAAGTCGGCCAACGAATTCCAGACCGCCGAAGGCGTGAGCCCCGAGGCCGTGTTCCTGCTGGGCAAGGACTTGAACTCGTTCAAGGAAATCTCCGAAAGCCTGCTGAGCGGCAGCAGCGAGCTGCGCCTGCCCCCCACGCGCGACGCCCAGACCCGCGAGCAGATCGAGGCGCTGATCAAGCTCTACGAAGAGACCCGCAGCGAGGCCAGCGCCATTTTGGGCAACCTGCAGGGCCTGGTGTCCGCCCGCGAAGCCCAGACCGCCATCAACGCCGACAGCGAACCGCTGCGCCGCCATCTGGAAGACCTGCAGAACAAGCTGCAAAGCGGCGCCGGCATCGGCTCGCTGCCCATGGGCCTGCTGGCGCTGGCCACGGTGCTGGTGCTGCTGTGCGGCGTGGGCCTGTCCCGCGTGCAGCTGCTCGACAGCCGTCTGCGCCAGGAAGCGGCCGAACGCCGCCAGGAAGAGTCCCGCGTGCAGGAGCATGAAGCCAAGCGCATCAACGATGCCAACCAGGCCGCGATTTTGCGTCTGATGAACGAACTGCAATCGGTGGCCGAAGGCGATCTGACGCAGGAAGCCACCGTGACCGAGGACATCACCGGCGCCATTGCCGACTCGGTGAACTACACGGTGGAAGAGCTGCGCGCCCTGGTGGGCAGCGTGCAGAACACGGCAACGCGCGTGGCACAGACCACGGCCGAGGTGGATGCCAACTCCACCGAGCTGCTGGCCGCGTCGACCGAACAGCTGCGCGAGATCCGCGAAACCGGCCGCTCCGTGCTGGACATGGCAGGCCGCATCAACGAGGTCTCGACCCAGGCGCAGGAATCTGCCCAGGTGGCGCGCCAGTCGCTGGAAGCTGCGGACCTGGGCCTGAAGGCCGTGCAGAACGCCATCGGCGGCATGAACTCCATCCGCGACCAGATCCAGGAAACCTCCAAGCGCATCAAGCGGCTGGGCGAATCCTCGCAGGAGATCGGTGAAATCACCGAGCTGATTTCCGACATTACCGAGCAGACCAACGTGCTGGCGCTGAACGCCGCCATCCAGGCCGCATCGGCCGGTGAAGCCGGTCGCGGCTTCTCGGTGGTGGCCGAAGAAGTGCAGCGCCTGGCTGAGCGCTCGGCAGATGCGACGCGCCAGATCGCGGCGCTGGTGAAGGCGATTCAGACCGACACCCAGGATGCCGTGGCCGCCATGGAGCGTTCCACCCAGGGTGTGGTCGAGGGGGCGCGACTGTCCGACTCCGCAGGTACCGCGCTGACCGAGATCGATACCGTGTCGCGCCACCTGGCCGAGCTGATCGAGCTGATCTCCTCGTCCACCTCGCGCGAGGCCGTCCTGGCCAACGACGTGGCCGAGAACATCCAGCACATTTTCGCGGTGACGGAGCAGACGGGCGAAGGCACGCGCACCACGGCGCAGCAGGTGCGCGAACTCTCGCACATGGCCGAGGAACTGCGCCAGTCGGTGGCGCGTTTCAAGATTGCCTGACCCGGTCCAACATAGCTATGCACAGGCCCTAGGGGCTTGGGGAACTGTCCATGTCAGTGGTTGACGAATCGCAAACGGGCGCGGCGCAGGCCGCGCACACCGAACAGGACCTGGGCCCGCTGGCCTGGGTGCTCGATGAGCTGCGCAAGTCGCTGGAAGGCGCGAGCAAGGCCGTGGCGCGTTTCGTGCGCGATGCCGATGCGGCGCGCGCCTCGGACCTTGAGGAGCTTGACACCTCGGCCCTGCGCATCGCCCGCCAGCAGCTGCACCAGGCCTGCGGCGCCCTCGAAATGGTGGGCCTGGGCTCTCCGGCCCTGGTGCTGCGCGGCATGGAAAGCGCCGTGCAGCGCTTCGTGCAGCGCCCCGAGCTGTGCACCGACCAGGCCGCCGCCACGCTGGAGCGCGCCAGCTTTGCCCTGATCGAATACCTGGAAACCGTGCTGGCCGGCAAGACCGTCTCGGCCGTGGCCCTGTTTCCCCAATACCGCGACACCCAGGCGCTGGCCGGCAACGACAAGGTGCATCCGGCCGATCTGTGGCCTGCCGAGCGCCGCGCGCGCGAGCCCGAGTGGGCGCGCCAGGCCGAGCCGCTGGCCTACGGGCCCGATGCCCGTGCCCTGCTCGACGGCGTGGTCCTGCGCATGGTCAAGAGCGATGACCGCGAGGCCGCCGCCCAGATGCGTGACCTGTGCCTGCGCTTTGCCGTGGCCCAGACCGAGGATGTCACCGCACGCAGCTTCTGGAAGGTGGCCGCTGGCTTCTTCGACGCGCAGTCGCGCGGCCTGATCGTTGTCGACCTCTATGTGAAACGCATGGCCTCGCGCGTGCTGCTACAGTACGCGGCCATGGCCAAGGGCGACCGCACGCCGCCTGCGCGCCTGCTGCAGGACCTGCTGTTCTTCTGCGCCCAGGCGCGCCCGGCCGAGCAGGCCGGCGCTGCCCTGCAGGCCGTGCGCCAGGCCTACGGCATGCAGGCCCAGCCGCAGGTGGACTACCAGCAGACCCGCTTTGGCCGCTACGACCCGGCCGTGCTGGTGCAGGCGCGCAAGCGCATCACCACGGCGGCGGAGACCTGGTCCGCCCTGGCAGGCGGCGACCGTGCGCGCACCAAGATCGTGGTGGACCAGTTCGCCCAGGTGGCCGAATCCCTGGTCAAGCTGCACCCGGCCAGCCATGGCCTGGCGCGCATGCTGATCAAGGTGGCCGAAACCGTGGCCCGCATCGGCGAGCCGCCGCCGGCGGAACTGGCCATGGAAGTGGCCACCTCCGTGCTCTATCTGCAGGCGGCCTTTGCCACCATGGACATGGGCGACGAGGAACTGGCCGAGCAATCCGCCAACCTGGTCCAGCGCCTGGAGGAATCCCTGCAGGGCGCGCCCGCCCGGCCGCTGGAGCCGTGGATGGAGGAGCTGTACCGCCAGGCCAGCGACCACCAGACCATGGGCTCGGTCGTGGGCGAATTGCGTGCCACGCTGGCCGAGGCCGAGCGGCACCTGGACCAGTATTTCCGCAACCCCGCCGATGCCACCGTGCTGGCGCCGGTGTCTGGCCAGATGGCGCAGATGCGCGGCGTGCTGTCCGTGCTGGGCCTGGACCAGGCCACCCAGGCCATGCAGCGCATGCGCGAAACCGTGGAGCGGCTGGTATTGGGCGAGATCGCCGAGTCAGAACGTGCCCAGGTCTTCGACAAGCTGGGCAACAGCCTGGGCGCCATGGGTTTCCTGATCGACATGCTGAGCTACCAGCGCAGCATGGCGCGCAAGCTCTTTGTCTATGACGAGGCCGAAGGCGGCCTGCGCATCCTGATGGGCCGCCGTGGCCACCGCGCCGACGACGCGGGCAAGGCGCCCGAGCAGCTGCCGGCCCTGGACACCGCCGCCGTGCCGCCGCAGCGCGAAGCCGTTGCCGTGGCCCAGCCGCTGCCCGTGCCCCAGATCCAGCCCGCCGAGACTGCACACGACCTGCCTGCCGAACCCGCTGCGGCAGCACCGTCGGTGCCGGCGCCGCCGCCACCCTCCGTGGATCTTGTGCCCGAACCCCTGCCGCAGGCGACTGCCGCCGGGCAGCAAGCGCTGGCCGACGATGCCGAACTGGCGCAATTCGCCAAGGCGCTCGAGATACCCGCCGAAGCGGCTCAAGCAGCTGACGTGGCTGAAGCGGCCGAACCGGTGCCCGGCCCTGCTGCCGCTGCCGCCACGGCTCAGCCCGAACCCTTGCCTGAACCCGTTCCCCCGCTGGCCGGTCTGACCGTCTCGGAAGATGATTCTGACGACGAAATCCTGAGCATCTTCCTGGAAGAGGCCCGCGAGGTCGTGGACAACGGCCTGCAGGCGCTGCGCACCCTGGCCGATGAGCCCGGCAACCTCAGCGAGCAGACCACACTGCGCCGCGCCTTCCATACGCTCAAGGGCAGCTCGCGCATGGTCGGCCTGGATGAATTCGGCGAAGCCGGCTGGGCCATGGAGCAAATGCTCAATGCCTGGCTGGCCGAGCAAAAGCCCATGCCCCAGCCCATGCAGGAGCTGGCCAGCGACGCGCTGCGCGCCTTTGGCGCCTGGGCTTCGGCCATCGAGCGCCAGCAGGCCGATGCCTGGCTGGCCACGCCCTTCCGCGCTGCAGCCGATGCCATGCGCCTGGAAGGCGTGCGCGCCGACGTGGCCCTGGTGCCGCGTGCCGACCGCCGCACGCAGGCCGAGCCTGCCGCGGTCGAGGCGCCGGTGGAGCCCTTCGCCGCAGTGGAGCAGCAGCTGCAGGCCGAGCAGCGGGAAGCCCCCGAGCCGGCCGTGCCCGCCGAGACCGCCGAGACCGCCGGGCCCGCCGAGACCGCCGGGCCCGCCGGTGACCTGGACATTGCGCTGGACTTCGGTCTGCTGGACCTGGACCCCCAGCCTGCGGCGGCCGTGCCCGAACAGTCGCAGGGTTCAACGCAGCCGGAGACCGCCGAGGCACCCGCCGCGCTGGCCACCGACGCGGTGGAGGAGCTGGACTTCGCCGCCTTCGAGGCGGCCATGCGCGACAGCGAGCAGGAAGCCCTGGCCGTTGTCTCGGGCGACCAGCCCGCGCTGCCCGAGCTGCAAGCAGAAGCAGGCGCAGAAGCTGTAGCCGAAGCCGAAGCCGAAGTTGAAGCCGAAGAGCAGGCTCCGCACGCCGCCGTGCCGCTGGCGCCTTTCGAGGGGCTGGATCTGGACCTGACTCCGGCAGCCGCACCTGCCGAGGCCATCGAAGCCGTAGAAGCTTCCGAGGCGGAAACCCCGCAGGAGCTGCATACCGAATCCGTGGCCGATGAGGCGCCTGCGGTGGCTGAGGAGTCCGGCGCACAGGAGCCGTCCGGCGTCGATGCCGATGGCTTCAAGGTCGTGGACGGCCTGCGCATCAGCGCGCCGCTGTACAACGTCTATCTCAACGAGGCCGACGAATGGTCGCGCCGCCTGGACCTGTCGCTGCAGCAATGGGCGACCGAGCCCGGCGAGCCCGTGCCCGATGACGCCATCGCCTTCGCGCATTCGCTGGCCGGCAGCTCGGCCACCGTGGGCTTCAAGGCCTTGTCGGACCTGGCGCGCCTGCTGGAGCATGCGCTGGCCCATCTGCAGCCGCAGCGCTGCGGCACGCCTGAGCAGGTCGCCGCCTGCATTGCGGCTTCCGACGAGGTGCAGCGCCTGCTGCACCAGTTCGCGGCCGGCTTCCTCAAGACACCCCAGCCGGGCGTGGAAGAAGCACTGCAGGCACTGCTGGCGCTGGATATCGAAGTCGCGGACGCTCCGGACAGCCGGCTCGATGCGCTGCTGCCGGAGCCGTTGCCGCAGCCTGGCACGGATGCCGTGCTCGACGCCGGCGCCCATGCGCAGGCCCAGGCACAGGACGTGGCGCCGCTGGCCTATTCCATGCGCCCCCTGGTCAACGACGCACGCCAGGAAGCCGAGCTGCAGCGCCGCATCGATGAGGCCATCGCCCATGCGGTGGCCGTGGGCAACGACCTGGACGACGACATAGACGCCCTGGACGAGGTGGACCCCGACCTGTTCCCCATCTTCGAGGAAGAGGCCATCGAGCTGCTGCCCCGCCTGGGCGCTGCGCTGCGTCGCTGGCATGGCCGGCCTTCCCTGGACGAGGCGCGCCACGAAACGCTGCGCGCCCTGCACACCCTCAAGGGCAGTGCCCGGCTGGCTGGCGCCATGCGCCTGGGCGAAATGGCCCACCGGCTGGAATCCGCCGTCGAGCGGGTCGACAGCGAATCTCCCACGGCCGAGCAGATCGAGCCCTTGCTGGGCAACTTCGACGCATTGCAGGCCGGCTTCGACGTGCTGCGCGTTGCGGGCGAACAGGTGCAGGATGGGCCGCTGGGCCTGGCCGATGGGCCGGACCAGGCCGAGCCTGCCGCCTCTGCGGTGTCTTCTGACGCCACGGCCTCCGACGCCTCGGGCGCTGGCGTATCCCCGGCGCCGGCCGACGCACAGCCGGCTCCTGTCACCGCGCCGCTGCGTGCGGGCGCCCACCAGACGGTGCGCGTGCGCGCCCAGTTGCTGGACCGCCTGATCAGCCAGGCCGGCGAGGTGCTGATTGCGCGCTCGCGTGTCGATGCGCGCCTGGCCCAGGCCCGTGGCTCGCTGGACGAGCTGGCCGGCAACCTGGAGCGCCTGCGCATGCAGCTGCGCGACATCGAGGTCCAGGCCGAGAGCCAGATGCAGTCGCGCCTGGCCCTGTCCAAGGACTCGGCGGCCGGCTTCGACCCGCTGGAGTTCGACCGCTTCACGCGCGTGCAGGAACTCACCCGCATGATGGCCGAGTCGGTCAACGACGTGGCCACCGTGCAGCGCAACCTGCAGCGCGACATGGCCGGCGCCGAGGACGACCTGGTCGCCCAGGGCCGCCAGGCCCGCGAGTTGCAGCGCGACCTGCTGCGCACGCGCATGGTGGAGTTCGACTCCCTGGCCGAGCGCCTGTACGCCGTGGTCCGCCAGACCTCCAAGGAGATGGGCAAGCAGGTGCGGCTGAACATCCTGGGCGGCACCATTGAAATGGACCGGGGCATGCTGGACCGCATGATGCCGGCCTTCGAGCACTTGCTGCGCAACTGCGTGGCCCACGGCATCGAGTCGCCCGAGCAGCGTGCCGCCGCAGGCAAGCCCGCCATGGGCACCATTGAAATCATCCTGAGCCAGGAGCGCAACGACGTGGCGCTTTCGGTGGAGGACGATGGCGCCGGCCTGAACCTGCAGCGCATCCGCGACAAGGCCGTGGCCCAGGGCCTGTGGCCCGAGGACCAGACGCTGACGGAGCAGGACGCCGGCCGCCTGATCTTCGAGCCCGGCTTCACCACCGCCACCGAGGTGACCGGCGTGGCCGGCCGGGGCATCGGCATGGACGTGGTGCGCTCCGAGGTCAACGCGCTGGGCGGCCGCATCGAGACCCACAGCGAAGCGGGCCGGGGCAGTGCCTTCCGCCTCGTGCTGCCGCTGACCACGGCCGTCACCCAGGTGGTCATGCTGCGCGCGGGCCGGCTGCTGGTCGGCGTGCCGGCCAGCCTGGTGGAAATCGTGCGCCGTGCGCCCTTGGATCTGCTGCAGCAGGCCTATGCCAGCCACGGCTTTGAAGATGGCGGCGAGACCTTGCCCTTCTACTGGGCGGGCGCGCTGTGGCAGTCCTCCCTGCGCAGCGAGGAAACCGTGGGCCGCACCCGGCCCGTGGTCATCCTGCGCAGCGCGTCGCAGCGCATTGCGCTGCACGTGGACGAAGTGCTGGGCAACCAGGAAGTGGTGATCAAGAACCTCGGCCCCCAACTGGCCCGCCTGCCCGGCCTGACCGGCATGTCGGTGCTGGCCTCGGGCGCCGTTGTCCAGATCTACAACCCTGTGGCGCTGGCCAACGTCTATGGCGACGAGGTGCGCGCCCGGACCGAAGAGGCCGAGCGTGCCGCCGGCCAGGGCGAGGGCGAAGCCGTGCCGGCCAGCGCGGGACCGGTCTCGGTGCCGCTGGTGCTGGTGGTGGACGACTCCATCACCGTGCGCCGCGTCACCCAGCGCCTGCTGCAGCGCGAAGGCTACCGCGTGGCCCTGGCGGCCGACGGCCTGCAGGCCATGGAGCGCCTGGCCGAGGAGCGCCCCACCCTGGTGCTGTCCGACATCGAGATGCCGCGCATGGACGGCTTCGACCTGCTGCGCAACATCCGCGCCGACGAGGCCCTGCGCGACCTGCCCGTGGTCATGATCACCTCGCGCATCGCCCAGAAGCACCGCGAGATGGCGCGCCAGCTGGGCGCCAACCACTACCTGGGCAAGCCCTACTCGGACGAGGAACTGCTGGGCCTGATCCAGCACTATTCCCTGCAAGGGAACAGCACCCAGCCTGCGCCGCTGTCACTGCAGACGGAGACGCAGGTGCTGGGCGAAGAGGCCTGAGCCTCGGCGGCCAGCCCTCGTCCCGCAAAAAAGGAGCAGCCAGCGCTGCTCCTTTTTTCTTGGCTCCGGTGTCTTTGCACCGGCTTCCTTCAGTCGGCCTGCTTGACCACGCCGTAGCGGGCCAGCGTGCGCTCGCGCGCGGCTGCGTGGTCCACCACGGGATGGGGATAGTCCGTGCCCAGCACCACGCCGGCCTCGGCCAGCTCCAGCGGCCGGGCCTGCCAGGGCGCGTGGCGCAGCGCGGCGGGCAGGCGGGCCAGCTCGGGCACGTAGCGCTCGATGAAGCGCGCGTCGGCATCGAACTTCTGGCTTTGTGTGATGGGGTTGAAGATGCGGAACCAGGGCTGGGCGTCGCAGCCCGTGGAGGCCGCCCACTGCCAGCCGCCGTTGTTGGCCGCCAGGTCGAAGTCGTTGAGCTGGCGCGCAAACCAGGCCTCGCCCCGGCGCCAGTCTATGCCCAGATCCTTGACCAGGAAGCTGGCCGCCACCATGCGCAGCCGGTTGTGCATGTAGCCCGTGGTGTTGAGCTGGCGCATGGCGGCATCGACCAGCGGATAGCCGGTGCGGCCCTCGCACCAGGCGGCGTACAGCGCGTCGGCCTCGGGGCCGGTGTCCCACACGATGGCGTCGTAGGCGGGCTTGAAGCTGGCGTGCACCACGTGCGGATGGTGGGCCAGGATCTGGAAATAGAAGTCGCGCCAGACCAGCTCGGACAGCCAGGTGGCGGCGCCCTCGGCATCATGGGGCTGGCTCTGCGTCTGCTCCCAGGCCAGCCTTGCCAGGCGGCGGATGGAGATCGTGCCGAAGCGCAGGTGCACGCTTAGGTAGCTGGGGCCCTTGACGGCGGGAAAGTCGCGCGCCTGCCTGTAGCGCGGCAGGCGCGGCAGGAAGTCGGCCAGCAGTTCCTCGGCGCCGGCGCAACCCGTGGGCAGGCGCAGGCCGTCCAGCGTGCCGGCCTCAAAGCCCAGGTCGGCTGCGGTGGGCACGGGGCGGCGCTCGCCTTCGGGGCGTGGCGCCAGGCGCTCGGGCAGGTCGCGCTCGCTGGGATAGGCGGACAGGAAGAAGGGCGTGACCTGGCGCAGCCAGGCGTTCTTGTACGGGGTGAACACCGAGAACGGCGCGCCGGCCTGGGTCAGCACCTCGTCGCGCGCAAAGACCATGTGGTCCTTGAAGCTGTGCAGGGCCACGCCCTCGGCGGCCAGGGCCTGGCGCACGCGGGCGTCGCGGGCCAGTGCGTCGGGCTCGTCGTCCCAGTTGCAGAACACGGCCTGGGCGCCGAGCTGCCGGGCCAGGGCCGGGATCTGCTCAGCGGGCCGGCCGCGGCGCACGATGAGGCCGGTGTCGGCGCGGCCCGAGGCCTCGCGCAGCGCCTCGTCCAGGCCCGTCAGGCTCTGGCAGATGAACTCCACGCGCCGGTCGGCACGGGGCAGGGGGGCGAGGATGTCGTCGTCGAAGATGAACACGCAATGCACCTGCCGGCACTGGCGCAGCGCATGGTAGAGGGCGGCATGGTCGGACAGGCGCAGGTCGCGCCGCAGCCAGACCAAGCCCACAGGGTAAGAAGGTGGCATGGATCGCCGGTAAAATCCGTCGTTATGTCTGCTGAAACTGCGCCTATCAATCTGACGCACCACTTCCTGATTGCCATGCCTGGCCTGGAAGACGAAGCGTTCTCGCGCAGTGTGATCTACCTGTGCGAACACAGCGAGCGCGGTGCGCTCGGTCTGATTATCAACAAGCCCTCGCAGCTTACGCTGGAAGGCCTGCTGGAAAAGGTGGATCTGGCCCTGGGCCGCGAGGACCTTCGCGGCAACCGCGTCTTCAACGGCGGGCCCGTACAGACCGATCGCGGCTTCGTGCTGCACGATCCCATGGTGATCGAAGGCGCGCCCGACGACGAGTCCGCCTACGCCTCGACCATGACCATTCCCGGCGGCCTGGAGATGACCACCTCCAAGGACGTGCTCGAAGCCCTGTCCGATGGCGCAGGCCCCAAGCGCCTGCTGGTCACCCTGGGCTATGCCTCCTGGGGCGAGGGCCAGCTGGAGTCGGAGCTGGCCGAAAACGCCTGGCTCACGGTGGGCGCCGACGCCAACGTCATCTTCGATACCCCGGTCGACGACCGCTATGACCGCGCCCTGGGCCTGCTGGGCCTGCAGCGCTGGATGATCTCGCCCGAAGCGGGGCGCGCATGAGCCTGCCCGCTCCCGAGTCCCAGGCAGCAGCGGCAGCCGGCACGGCCGTGCCGCCCACCGTTCCCTCCCATTTCCAGAGTTTCGTGGCCTTCGATTTCGGGGCCAAGCGCACGGGCTGCGCCGTGGGCACGCGCCTGCTGCGCTCGGCCAACCCGCTGCCCACCATCCGCGCCGAGGCCGGCGAGGCCCGCCTGGCCCAGGCCGGCGAGCGCATCAAGGAGTGGCAGCCCGATGCGCTGGTCATCGGCGTGCCCTACCACCCCGACGGCAACGCGCACGAGAACACGGCGCGGGCGAAGAAGTTCGGCCGCCAGCTCAAGAGCCGCTTCGGCCTGCCTGTCTACGAGGTGGACGAGCGCTACAGCACCACCGAGGCCCTGGCCGGTGGCGCAAGGGATGCCGATGCGGCCTCGGCCTGCATCATTCTTGAACAGTTTTTGAGGAGTCTTCCATGAGTGAATCCATTGCGGGAGCCGGCAGCCTGGTGCTGGACGCCGAGGCCCTGTACCGCGAACTGCTGCGCGGCGTGCGCAGCCTCATGGGGCCTGAAACCCGCCTGGCCGGCATCACCTCGGGCGGCGCCTGGCTGGTGGAGCGGCTGCACAAGGACCTGAACCTGCCCGGCAACCCCAGCGTGCTGTCCTCGGCCCTGCACCGCGACGACTTCGCGCAGCGCGGCATGGCCACCAGCGCCCAGACGCAGATCGACTTTGACGTCAACGGCGCCGACATCCTGGTGCTGGACGACGTGCTCTACACCGGCCGCACCGTGCGCGCCGTGCTCAACGAACTCTATGACTACGGCCGCCCGGCCTGCGTGCGCCTGGCGGTGCTGGTGGACCGGGGCGGGCGCGAGCTGCCCTTCCAGGCCGACTTCGCCGCCGCGCGCATCGCGCTGCCGGCCGACCGCCTGCTGTCGCTGGCGCGCGATGACGCCGGCGTCTTCCAATTCCGCATCCAAGAGGCCTGACCGTGCTGTACAAGCGCAATCCCCAGCTCAACAAGAACGGCGAACTGATCCACCTGCTGTCCACCGAAGGACTGTCCAAGGACATCCTGACCCACATCCTGGACACGGCGGCCAACTTCGTCAGCGTCAATGACCGCGAGGTCAAGAAGGTGCCGCTGCTGCGCGGCAAGAGCGTGTTCAACCTGTTCTTCGAGAACAGCACGCGCACGCGCACCACGTTCGAGATCGCGGCCAAGCGCCTGTCGGCCGACGTGTTCAACCTGGACATCGCGCGCAGCTCGGCCAGCAAGGGCGAGTCGCTGCTGGACACCATCGCCAACCTCTCGGCCATGGCCGCCGACATCTTCGTCGTGCGCCACAGCGAGTCGGGCGCGCCCTACCTCATCGCCCAGCATGTGGCGCCCCATGTCCACGTGGTCAATGCCGGCGACGGCCGCCACGCCCACCCCACGCAGGGGCTGCTGGACATGTACACCATCCGCCACTACAAGAAGGACTTCGCCAACCTGCGCGTGGCCATCGTGGGCGATGTGCTGCACTCGCGGGTGGCCCGTTCCGACATTCATGCGCTGACCACGCTGGGCGCGGCCGAAGTGCGCGTCGTCGGCCCGCGCACGCTGGTGCCGCCGGACCTGGCGCAGATGGGCGTGCGCGTCTTCCACACGCTGGAAGAGGGCATCCGGGACTGCGACGTGATCATCATGCTGCGCCTGCAGAACGAGCGCATGAGCGGCGCCCTGCTGCCGTCCAGCCAGGAATACTTCAAGAGCTTCGGCCTCACGGCCGAGAAGCTGCGCCTGGCCAAGCCGGACGCCATCGTCATGCACCCGGGCCCCATCAACCGCGGCGTGGAGATCGACTCCGAAGTGGTCGATGGCCCGCAGGCCGTGATCCTGTCGCAGGTGTCCTTCGGCATCGCGGTCCGCATGGCCGTCATGTCCATCGTCGCCGGCAACGAGGCTTGAGCCTCCACACACGCATATGTTTTTGATCGCCGCAGGCCGCAGCCCATGCGCCGCCTGCGGTCTACGGGGTAGCAAACCATGAAGATACTCATCCGCAACGGCCGAGTGATGGACCCGGCACGGGGCCTGGACCAGCAGGCCGACGTGGCCATCGACGGCGGCAAGGTGCTGGCCATCGGCAAGGCGCCCGAGGGATTTGCCGCAGAACGCGAGATCGATGCCGCCGGCTGCTGGGTGCTGCCGGGCCTGGTCGATCTGGCCGTGCGCCTGCGCGAGCCCGGCCACGAGCACGAAGGCATGCTGCAGTCCGAGATGGCCGCCTCGGTGGCCGGTGGCGTGACCAGCCTGGTCTGCCCGCCTGATACCGATCCCGTGCTCGACGAGCAGGGCCTGGTGGAGATGCTCAAGTTCCGCGCCGAGAAGCTGCACCAGTCGCGCCTGTTCCCGCTGGGCGCGCTGACGCTGGGCCTCAAGGGCGAGGTGCTGACCGAAATGGCCGAGCTGACCGAGTCCGGCTGCATCGGCTTCGGCCAGGCCGAGGTGCCCATGACCAGCACCCAGACCCTGCAGCGTGCCCTGGCGTATGCGGCCACCTACGGCTACACCGTGTGGCTGCGCCCGCAGGAGCTGTACCTGGGCAAGGGCGTGGCCGCCAGCGGCCCGCTGGCCACGCGCATGGGCCTGTCCGGCGTGCCCGTGGCGGCCGAGACGATTGCCCTGCACACCATCTTCGAGCTGATGCGCGGCACCCAGGCGCGCGTGCACCTGTGCCGCCTGTCCAGCGCCGCAGGCGTGGAACTGGTGCGCCGTGCCAAGGCCGAAGGCCTGCAGGTCACGGCCGACGTGTCCATCAACTCGCTGCACCTGACCGATACCGATATCGGCTACTTCGACAGCAGCGCCCGCGTCACGCCGCCGCTGCGCCAGCAGCGCGACCGCGATGCGCTGTCTGCCGCGCTGGCCGACGGCACCATCGACGCCCTGGTCTCCGACCACACGCCCGTCGATGAGGATGCCAAGGTCCTGCCCTTTGCCGAGGCCGAGCCCGGCGCCACGGGCGTGGAGCTGCTGCTGTCGCTGGCCGTCAAGTGGTCGCAGGACGGTGGCGTGCCTTTGAACCGTGCCCTGGCCGCCATCACGGCATCGCCCGTGCAGGTGCTGGGCTCGTCTCTGGGCGAGCTGCAGGGGCAGCTGGGCCGGCTGGCCGAGGGCGGCGTGGCCGACCTGTGCATCGTCGATCCGCAGGCGGCCTGGACGGTCAAGCCCCAGGAGCTGGCCAGCCAGGGCAAGAGCACGCCCTTCGGCGGCTACGAACTGCCGGCCCGTGTGCGCTGCACCCTGGTCGATGGCCGCGTGGCATTCGAACGCCGCTGAACATGAGCCGTCTGCGCAGGGGAGGGCGCGCCACGCTGCGCGCAGCGCGCCTGTTCGGCCATGTGTGCAAGGGGCTGTGGATCGTGGCCCTGCGCTTTCCGCAGCTGCCCGAGGAGCGCCAGCACGCCCATGTGCAGGCCTGGGCCCTGCAGTTGCTGGCCCATGCGGGCGTACGCCTGGAGATCCAGGGCGAGCCGCCGAGCCAGGGCCCCGTGCTCATGGTCAGCAACCATATTTCCTGGCTCGACATTCCCGTGCTGCATGCGGCGCGGCATTGCCGCTTCATCTCCAAGTCCGACGTCAAGGGCTGGCCGCTGATCGGCACGCTGGCCACGGCGGCGGGCACGCTGTACATCGAGCGCACCTCGCGCCGCGATGCGCGGCGCATGGTGCAGAGCATGGAGGAATCCCTGCAGCGCCGCGAGATCCTGGCCATCTTCCCCGAAGGTACGACGGGCGACGGCCGCAAGCTGCTGCCCTTCCATGCCAATTTGCTGCAGGCGGCCGTGCAGATCGGTGCGCCCGTGCTGCCCGTGGGCCTGCGCTTCATCGACGGCGCCACCGGGCAGATCAGCCACGCGCCCAGCTACGAGGGCGATGAAACCCTGCTGGGCTCCATCTGGCGCACGCTGTGCGCCGACGACCTGGTCGCCGCCGTCCACTATGGCCAGCCGCAGACGGCCGATGGCCGCGACCGCCGCGTCTGGGCCCAGGACCTGCATGCCGAGGTGGACCGGCTGCGCCAGGCCTGAACCTTGCCAGCGACATGACAGACACCTTCTCGCTTCGACCCTCGCGGCCTGATGACCTTCCCGCCCTGAACGCCGTGCTCTGGGCCACCTACGACAGCACCTGGAAGCCCCAGCTGACGGCGGACAAGGATGCGCGGTTCCGCGCCTCGGGCCGCACCGCGCAGTACGTGCAGTCGCGCGGCCACCTGTTCTGGGTGGCCGAGTGCGATGGCGTGGTGGCCGGCTTCGTGGACCGCGTGGATGACTTCATCGGCGCCCTGCATGTGCTGCCGGCCTGGCAGGGGCGCGGCGTGGGCCGTGCGCTGCTGGCCCACGCGGAGCAGGCCATGCGCGCCGACGGCCACGCCCAGGTGCGGCTGGAGACCGACAGCTTCAACACCCAGGCCCTGGGCTTTTACACGGCGCAGGGATATGCCACGCTGGACACCTATCCCGACGAGGAATGGGACTGCGGCCTGACCACGGTGCTCATGGGCAAGCCGCTGGCCTGAAGGCCAGGGCGGAGCAGGCCTGCCCTCAGTTGCTGTAGGGCTGTCGCTCCAGCACCAGGTTGGCGAAGTCCTCCACCAGGTCGGCGCCCAGTTCCTCGATGGCGTCGTCTTCCTCGTCAAAGGCCCAGACCACGCGGATGTCCGTGCCCTTTTGCCCGGCCTGGTCCAGCAGCGCGAACAGCGAGCGCAGGCCCATGGTGGAGGCGCTGTTGATGTACTGCAGCTTCATCTCGGCCACGAAGCGAGGAGGCTGGCTCGCCTCGAAATACCGGCCCAGCATGGACAGGATGGGGTTGAAGAAGGGCAGGGGGTTTTCGGGATAGCACTCGCCTTCGATGCGCAGAAGCTGCTCGGCCGGCGAGAAGACCACTTCGGGCGTGACGGAGGTGCGTTCGGATTTCAATGCTTGCATGGCGGCAGGTCGGTTCGTTGAAGGACGCCCGGCGTTCAGATCAGCGCCTTGACGTGGAATACGGCATGGGGCGCGGTCTCGGCGGCGTCCTCTCCCGTGGCGATGTGGTACTGCAGCGGCGCCGAGGCATCGCGCGCAATGGTCAGCCAGCCCAGGCCCGCGCCCCGGCTGATGTCGTCGCTGGTGCCGTGGTCCGTGTTGTGCAGCTGGGCCTTGTAGGCGGCCTTGATCTCGGGGTGGCTCATGGCGCGCACGGCATCCAGCTTGGCGGCCAGGCGCGGCACATGCTCGCTGCGCACGGCATTGCTGCAGGCGATCCAGAAGCGGGCTGGCGCCGGCTCGGCGCCCGCCTCCTGGGCACAGGCCAGCGCATCGATGCGGCCCACGCCGATGGCGCCCTGTGGCACGGGCGCACTGAGCGCCTGGCGGGGGCCTGTGTCGGCCGCAGGCAGGGGCGCTGCGTAGTGCAGCACGTTCTGCGCCATCTCGATGAAGGTGGAAAACAGCTTGCGCTTGGCGCTGCTCGATCCGTCCTCGCTGGCCAGGCGGCTCTTGAGCGTGTCGGCCGCCGCCTGGATCACGTGGGGGTTGAAGGTGCCCGCGTAGTACAGCAGCAGGCCGTTGTGCTCGGCCTGGGCGCGCAGCTGAGCGAATTCGGCCGGGCTCATGACTGCAGGGCCTGGTTGCGCCACACCAGCAGCGAGACATCGTCGCGACGGCGCTGCGTGCCCTGCCACTGGGCAAAGGCCTGCCGGAATTCGGCGCAGGCCTGGGCGGCGGGGCGGTCCTGCTGCTCGTGCAGGAAGCGCGCCAGGCGCTTTCTGCCGTGGGCGATCTGGCGCGGGCCGCCCAATTGGTCGATGACGCCATCGGTGGCCACCATCAGCAGCGAGCCGGACGCGACCTCCAGCTCCTGCGTGCTCCAGGCCGCGTCGTCGGGTGTGGTCGCATAGCCTATGCCCAGCTTGTCGCCGGCATGGATCTGCACCTGGGCCGCCTCCTGCACGCCGGGCGGCGCCACCAGCAGGTCCAGCCGGGCCGAGGCAAAGCGCAGTTGCGTGCCGCAGGGCGACTGCAGGAACAGCGCGGCGTCCAGGCCATCGCTGGAGGTCTTCTCCGCCGGCAGGCCGTCGGCGGGGGCCGCTGGTGCGCCCCAGGCCGGCTGGGCGTCGCGGGTGCGCTGCTGCAGCACGCGCTTGATGTAGCGGTTCATCTGGCCCAGCAGGGCGCCGGGGTCGATGGCGGTGCCGGTGCCGGTGCCGGTTCCAGTGCCGATACCTGCAGGCGCCACGGCCTGTTCGAGGAAGGACAGGGCAATCAGCGTCATGAAGGCGCCCGGCACGCCGTGGCCCGTGCAGTCGAACATGCAGCCCAGCAGGCCCTGCGGTGTGGCACGGAAGAAATACGCATCGCCGCCCACCACGTCGCGCGGCTCCCACAGCAGGCCGTGGTCTTCCAGCTGGCTGGCGAGCACGCGGTCGGATTCGACCAGGTGCGAGCGCTGGATCAGGCTGGCGTAGTCGATGCTGGCCATGAGCTGGCGCGTCTTGTCGGCCTCGATGTCGGACATGGCGGCCATCAGCGCGTGGCCAGTGCCTATGCCTGCATAGCGGCCTTCCTCGACGGTGATGAAGCCGTCCTTGAGCACGCGGCTGCCGCTGGCCAGCGCCTGCTGCACCAGCTGGTCGATGGGCAGGCCGGCCGCCACCACCATGGGCGCGGTGTCGGTGAATACCAGGCAGCTGCGGCGGCCGAACACGTCGCGCGCAAAGGGCCGCGCGTACTGCTCCATGAAGCGCTGGCGGTTGATCAGGCCCAGCGGCCGGTCGTCGGCCACCACGGCCAGGGTTTCGAGCAGGGGCTGCTCGCTGAACAGCCGGTGCACGTCCTCGTTGCTGGTGTCGGGGGGAATCGGCGCCGTGGGCTGGCTGAGCTGGCCTGCGCGGGCCAGCAGGCGTGGCGCGGCGGGCGCAGGGGCAAGCGCCGGAACCGGTGTCGGAGCAGATGCAGCGTGCTGCGTGGAGGAGGGGTCCAGAGCAAACATGGGTGGCCTTGAATTGTCACAAGATGTGACAGATTCTGGGTTTCACCCATGACCGTCGGATGACAAAGGCCTGGACGGCGCGGCGGCGGCCGCCTGCTCAGGCCGCTGCGGTCTGCGCAGTGCCCTGTCTCTCGCGCGGGAAGGCGACCACGTGATTCATGTCCAGCCGTATGCCCACCCACTCGCCCACCGCATGGTCGTGGTGGCTGGGCACATGGGCCAGCACGCTGTGGCCGCTGGCCAGCTCCAGCGTGTAGAGGAACTCCGAGCCGCGAAACGCCTTGCGCAGGATGCGCGCCTGCACGGGCGAGGCATCGTCGTGCACCACATCGTCGGCGCGCAGCAGCACATCGCATTCGCCGCCCGGGAACTGCGCAGGCAGCGGGCAGGTGGCCGGATCGACCAGATCGCCCAGCGCCGTGCGCGCCACCACGCCGCCGGCACCGCTGGGCGCCAGCGTGGCCGGCACGAAGACGCCGTGGCCGATGAAGTCCGCCACGAAGCGCGTGGCCGGCCGGTGGTACAGCGAATAGGCGTCGTCCCACTGCTGCAGCTGCCCCTGGTGGACCACGCCGATCATGTCGCCGATGGCAAACGCCTCCAGCTGGTCGTGCGTGACGAACAGGGCCGTGGCGCCTGCGGCCTTGAGGATGCCGCGCACCTCATGCGCCAGGCGCTCGCGCAGGTCCACGTCGAGGTTGGAAAACGGCTCGTCCAGCAGCATCAGCTGCGGGCTGGGCGCCAGCGCGCGGGCCAGCGCCACGCGCTGCTGCTGGCCGCCTGACAGCTCGTGCGGAAACCTTCCTGCACTGCCGGCCAGGCCCACCAGCTCCAGCACCTCGGCCACGCGCTCGGCCTGGCGCGCCTTGGGCAGATGGTGGATGCCGAAGGCCACGTTGCGGCCCACGTTCAGATGGGGGAACAGCGCATAGTCTTGGAACACCATGCCGATGCGCCGCTGCTCGGGAGGGAGCGAGAAATCCGCGCTGCCCACGAGCTGGCCGTCGATGCGGATCTCGCCGCCGCTCACGGGCTCCAGGCCCGCCACGGCACGCAGCAGCGTGGTCTTGCCGCAGCCCGAGGGGCCGATGAGCACGCCGATGTCGCCAGCGGCCAGATTCAGCGTGACGCCCTGCACGGCAGGCCTGTCGCGGCCCGGGTAGCGCACCTCGAGTTGGGAGACGGTCAAAAACATGCGGCGATTGTAGAACCGCGCAAATGAATAGAATTCGCATTTGCATTGGCGGGCCAGGGGCATGCCCGGAGCCCGCCGACTCCAGCAGCCCGCAGGCACGTCCGGTCTCGGCGGCACCTCGGCCCACAGGCCGGTGGCTGCCGCGGATCCCGGCCCGTTCCATAGCCCGGCAGCCAGATCCTCCCCCTCATCCTCTAGCCGAGACCTCCGCTTTGCGCCGTCTGTCGTCCGTACTCCGCTCCCTTCCCCTGCTCCTGCTGGCCCTGGTGCTGATGCTGCCCGTGCTGGCCGTGCTCGGCTCCTGGCTGCCTCTGGGGCAGGGCGATGCCCTGGCCGGCTCCATCCTGCGCGAGATGGCGGCCACCGTGCTGCCCGGCTATCTGTGGACCACGGTCTGGCTGGGCCTGCTGGTGGCGCTGGGCGCGGCCATCGTGGGCACGGGCACGGCGGCGGCCGTGACGCTGTTCGACTTCCGGGGCCGGCGTCAGCTGGAATGGCTGCTGCTGCTGCCGCTGGCCATGCCGGCCTATGTCACTGCCTATGCCTATACCGACTTCCTGCAGTTCAGCGGCCCGCTGCAGACCTGGCTGCGCGACACCTATGGCCTGGAAGGCCGGCTCCTGCCCGAGGTGCGCAGCCTCGGCGGCGCGGTCTGGGTCTTCATCTTCTCGCTCTACCCGTATGTCTACCTGCTGGCGCGCACCGCGCTGGGCGAACGCGCCGCGCACCTGATGGAGGCCGCGCGCCTGATGGGCGCGCCGCTGTCGCGGCGCATCTGGTCGGTGGCGCTGCCGCTGGCGCGCCCGGCCGTGGCCGCTGGCGTGGCCCTGGTGGTGATGGAGACGCTGGCCGACTTCGGCGTGGTCAGCTATTTCGGCATACAGACCTTCACCACGGGCATCTACAAGGCCTGGCTGTCCATGGACAACCGCATTGCCGCCGCGCAGCTGGCCACCTTCCTGCTGGTGCTGGTGGTGCTGCTGCTGCAGCTGGAGCTGCGCGCGCAGCGGCGCATGCGCTTCGTCACCGGCGGCGCGGGCCGTGCCGGCTCGGCCGAGGCGCAGCCGCTGCGCCTGCGCGGCTGGCGCTGCGCGCTGGCCTGGCTGGTGTGCCTGCTGCCCGTGCTCATGGGCTTTGTGGCGCCCGTGTTCTTCATGCTGCGCCCGCTGGCGGCCGACTGGTCGGTGCTGCCCTGGGACCGCTTCCTCGACTGGGCGCTCAACAGCGTGCGCCTGGGCGCCATCACCTCGGTGCTGGCCGTCATCATCGCCGTGGCCCTGGCGTTTGCCGTGCGCCGCCACAAGGAGTCGGCCGTCACGCGCGGCGTGGTGCAACTGGCCAGCCTGGGCTATGCGGTGCCGGGCGCCGTGGTCGTCGTCGGCCTGCTGCTGCCCGTGGGCTGGGTGCAGCAGGTGCGGCCCGAATGGGGTTTTGCCGGCCTGGTCACGGCCACCGCCGTGGGCATTGTCTGGGCCTACCTGGTGCGCTTTTGCGCCGTGGCCCTGCAGTCCATGCAAAGCGGCTATGCGCGCATCGCGCCCAGCCTGGACGACTCGGCCCGCATGCTGGGCACGGGCGCCTGGGGCATGCTGTCGCGCGTGCACTGGCCGTTGCTCAGGCGCTCCACGGCAGCGGCGGCGCTGCTGGTCTTCGTCGATGTGATGAAGGAGCTGCCCGCCACCATGGTGCTGCGCCCCTTCAACAGCGACACCCTGGCCGTCGTGGCCTACCAGCTCGCGCGCGACGAACGCCTGGGCGAGGCCGCCCTGCCGTCGCTGGCCCTGGTGCTGGTGGGCCTGATCCCCGTGATCATGCTCAGCCGCACGCTGCGCGCCGAGCGCCCGGGCACGGCCCGCTGAGCCTGCCGCCGGGCGCTGCAAAGCGCGGCCCGGCAAACCCCGCTACGCTCGCGCCATGCACGCCAGAGTCCTGCGCTATCTCGACGAAGTGGTCCGCCGCGGTTCCATCCGCAAGGCGGCCGAACATCTGCACGTGGCCCCCACGGCCGTCAACCGCCAGATCCTCGACCTGGAGGCCGAGCTGGGCACGCCCCTGTTCGAGCGCATCCACAAGCGCCTGCGCCTTACCCCGACGGGCGAGATGGTGCTGGCCCATGTGCGCGCCACGCTGCGCGAGCATGCGGCGCTGCGCGAGCGCATTGCCGAACTGCAGGGCGCGCGCAGCGGCGAGATCACCGTGGCCGCGACCACGGGGCTGGCCGGCTCGCTGCTGCCCTCGCTGGTGCATGAATTCCGCCAGCGCCACCCGGGCATCGTGGTGCGCATCATCGACCTGCCCCTGAGCGACATCGCGGCCGCCGTGGAAGGCGGCGACGCCGACCTGGGCCTGGCCTACGACCTGTCCGAACGCCCCGCGCTGCGCGCGCTGGCCATCAGCGAATGGCAGATCGGCGCCATCGTGCCGCCCCGGCATGCGCTGGCGCGCCAATCGTCCGTGCTGCTCAGCGAGTGCATAGGCCATCCGCTCATCCTGCCCGCGCCGCCGCTGTCCATCCGCAGCCTGCTGGACGAAGCCTTTGCGCGCAACGCCATCGAGGTCACGCCCGTGGCCGAGTCCACCTCCATGGCGCTGATCCAGCGCCTGGTCATGCTGGGCGAGGGCATCGCCCTGCTCAATCCGCTGGACGTGATGGAGGAGCGCAGCCGCAATGCCCTGGTCTTCGTGCCTTTGCGCGATGCGCATCTGCGGCGGCAGACGCTGGTGCTGACCGGCCGGGCCAGGGGGCAGTTGAGCGCGGCGGGCGAGCTGATGGCCCAGTCCATCGGCCAGGCGCTGGCCAGGCTGTTTGCCGGGGGGCGGTGAGTCTTAGGCGCTTGTCCACTTTTTGTGGACACATCGGGCGGAATTCAGCGCTATCGGCAATGGCTTGTCCTTCCTAGACTGGCGGCTTTTCCATTTCGAAGAAGAGAACGCCATGACCTTGATCGCACTGAACGCCGATGTACTCGTCACCATGGATGCGCAGCGCCGCGAGATCCGCGACGGCGCCCTGGTGGCCGACGGCCCGGCCGTGCAATGGGTGGGTGCCACGGCCGATCTGCCGCCGCAGTACCGCCGCATGGTGGACGACGGCACGGCCCAGGTGCTGGACATGCGCGGCCGCGTGGTCATGCCGGGCCTGGTCAACACGCACCACCACATGTACCAGAGCCTCACGCGCGCCGTGCCGGCCGCGCAGGATGCGGAGCTGTTCTCGTGGCTCACCAACCTGTACATGCTGTGGTCGCACCTCACGCCGGAGATGATCCACGTCTCCACCCAGACCGCCATGGCCGAGCTGATGCTGTCGGGCTGCACCACCACCAGCGACCACCTGTACCTGTATCCGAATGGCGCTCGGCTGGATGACTCCATCGCCGCGGCGCAGCAGATGGGCATGCGCTTTCATGCGGCGCGCGGCTCCATGAGCCTGGGCCGCAGCAAGGGCGGCCTGCCGCCCGACGCGGTGGTGGAGGAAGAGGAAGCCATCCTGCGCGACAGCCTGCGCCTGATCCAGCAGTACCACGACAGCGCACGCCACTCCATGCTGCGCGTGGTGCTGGCGCCGTGCTCGCCGTTTTCGGTGACGCGCGAGCTGATGCGCGAGTCCGCCGTGCTGGCGCGTGCGCATGGTGTGTCGCTGCACACCCACCTGGCCGAGAACGACAACGACGTCGCCTTCTCTCGCGAGAAATTCGGCCTCACCCCCGCGCAGTACGCCGAAAGCCTGGGCTGGGTCGGCCCCGATGTCTGGCATGCCCACTGCGTCAAGCTCGATGCCGAGGGCATTGCGCTGTTCGCGCGCACGGGCACGGGCGTGGCGCATTGCCCGTGCTCCAACATGCGCCTGGCCTCGGGCATCGCACCCGTGCGCACCATGCGCGATGCGGGCGTGCCCGTGGGCCTGGGCGTGGACGGCAGCGCCTCCAACGACGGCGCCCACATGCTGGGCGAGGCGCGCCAGGCCCTGCTGCTGCAGCGCGTGGGCCACGGCCCTGCCGCCATGGGCGCGCGCGAGGCGCTGGAGATCGCCACGCTGGGCGGCGCGCGCGTGCTGGGGCGCGACGACATCGGCGCGCTGGCGCCGGGCATGTCGGCCGACTTCGTGGCCTTCGACATGTCGGGCGTGGGTTACGCGGGCGCAGGCCATGACCCCGTGGCCGCGCTGGTGTTCTGCACGCCCACCGACGTGTCCACCAGCGTCATCAACGGGCGCGTCGTGGTGCGTGACGGCCACCTGCTCACGGCCGACCTGCCGCGCGTGCTGACACGCCACCGCGAGCTGGCCCGCACGCTGTTCGAGCGCGCAGCGGGCCACTGACATCACCCTGCAGCGCGGCAGGCCGGCACCCAGGCCATCGCGGGTGCCGACCTGCCGCGCTGCGCCATTTCCCCGAAGCATCTCCAGGAGGCTCGAAGACCCGGACAGCACTTTCAGGACCCCCACCCTTTTCCGGCACCACTGCCCCGACATACATACAAGCGCCTCTGAAGAGGCCAACGGCCAGGACACAAGGAGACAAGACAATGGAACAACTGCTTTACAAGGTGGAAGACCGACCGCCAATGCTCATCACCACGGTCCTTCTGTCGCTGCAGCACCTGCTGGCGGCGCTGGGCGGCATCATCGCCGTGCCCCTGGTCTTCGGCGGGGCGCTCAAGCTGCCGGCCGACCAGATCGTGGCGCTGGTGAATGCAGCGCTGCTGGGCTCGGGCGTGGTCACCATCGTCCAGTGCAGAGGGGTGGGGCCCGTGGGCATACGGCTGCCCTGCGTCATGGGCACCAGCTTCGCCTTCGTGGGCGCGGGCATCAGCGTGGGGCTGGAGCATGGTGTGGCCGGCATCCTGGGCTCCTCGCTGGTAGGGTCGCTGGTGATGATCGTGGGCAGCTACTTCATGCCCGTGATCCGCCGCTTCTTCCCGCACACCGTGACCAGCGTGGTCGTGACCATGATCGGCCTGTCGCTGACCCCCGTCGCCGTGGACTGGGCTGCGGGCGGCGTGGGCCGCAGCGACTACGGCGCGATCGGCCACCTGGCCATCGCCGGCTTCGTGCTGGTGCTGGTGATCGGCTTCGTGCAGTGGGGCAGGGGCATCGTCTCTGCCTCGGCCGTGGTGCTGGGCATCGCCTGCGGCTATGTGCTGTGCCTGGCGCTGGGCCTGATCGACTTCACCCAGGTGAGCGAGGCTGCGGTCTTCGCCATCCCGCAGCCGCTGAGCTTCGGCATGACGTTCCCGGTGGCCGGCATCGTCGCCATGTCCATCGCTTTTCTGGTGACCATCGTCGAGACCACGGGCACCTTCATGGCCCTGGGCGCGGCCACGCAGACGCGCATCGACGGCAAGCGCCTGTCCAGCGGCATGCTGTGCGACGGCGTGGGCTCGGCCTTCGCGGCCGTGATGTCCAGCCCTCCGCTGTCCACCTTCGCCCAGAACGTGGGCGTGGTCTCGCTGACCGGCGTGGCCAGCCGCCATGTGGTCATGCTGACGGGCGTCATGCTGCTGCTGGCCGGACTCTTTCCTGTGCTGGGCGCACTGGTGGTGACGATTCCGCAGCCCGTGCTCGGCGGCGCGGGGCTGATGATGTTTGCCATGATCATTTCTGCCGGCATCCGCATGCTCAGCGGCGCCGAGCACTCGCGGCGCGCCAGCCTGATCATCGCGGTCTCGCTGGGCTGCGGCCTGGCGGTCACGGTGCGCCCGGACCTGCTGGCCCGCATGCCTGCCTTCGTGCGCGAAGTCTTCGGTTCGGGCATTACCGTCGGCGCCCTGGTCGCGGTGGGGCTGAACCTGCTGCTGCCCGGCCGCGAGGTCGATGCCCATCCCGAGGAAGCCGTGGCCTGAGACGCATTTTCATGGGCCTACACTGCGGCCCATGAACACCACCGCCCCCCGCACCGACATCACCATCTACCACAACAACCGCTGCAGCAACTCGCGCGGCGCGCTGGCCCTGCTGCGCGACAACGGCATAGAGCCGACCATCGTCGACTACATCGCCCAGCCCCTGGACGCTGAGCAACTGCAGGCCCTGGTCCGGCAGCTGGGCATGCCCGTGCGCGAGCTGCTGCGCAGCAAGGAAGCCGTCTTCGCCGAGCTGGGCCTGGGCGATGCATTGGCCAGCGATGCGCAGTTGATCGCCGCCGTGGCCGAGCACCCGGTGCTGCTCAACCGCCCCATCGTCGTCACGCCCAAGGGCGCGGCGCTGTGCCGCCCGCCGGAGAAGGTGCTGGCGCTGATCTGAGATGCACGGCGAGGCCTCTAAGCCTCGCCTAAGTCTGCCCCTTCAGACTTCTCCCCAACGCAGCAAGGAACGCTGCTTTTGAGGAAAGGTCTGCCATGAACAAGATTCTGTCGACTCCCCGCCGTCTGGTGCTGGCCCTGGTGGCCGCAGGTGCCATCGGCGCCCTGGGCGCCACGGGCGCCGGTCTGGTTGGTGTGGTGCATGGCGATGCGCGTGCCGCCACGTCGCTGTTTGCGCCTGCAGCACAGCCTGCTTCTGCCGCTTCTCCTGCTTCTCCCGCCGGCGCCGTGGCGGCGCCCAACTTTGCCGACATCACGGCGCGCAATGGCGCGGCCGTGGTCAACATCAGCGTGGTCGGCAGCTCGCGTGCCATGGGCGAGGACGGCGACGAGGCCGCAGCGCGCCAGGGGCAGCAGGGCGTGCCGGGCATGGACCCCAACGATCCGTTCTTTGAATTCTTCCGCCGCTTCGGCGTGCCCGGCATGCCGGGCATGGGCCAGGGCCAGCCCCAGCGCGACGTGCCCACGCGCGGCGAAGGCTCGGGCTTCATCGTCTCCAGCGACGGCCTGATCCTGACCAACGCCCACGTGGTGCGCGGCGCCAAGGAAGTGACCGTCAAGCTGACCGACCGGCGCGAGTTCAGCGCCAAGGTGCTGGGCGCCGATCCCAAGACCGACGTGGCCGTGCTGCGCATCGAGGCGAAGAACCTGCCCACGGTGTCGCTGGGCAAGACGGCCGATCTGCGCGTGGGCGACTGGGTGCTGGCCATCGGCTCGCCCTTCGGCTTCGAGAGCAGCGTGACGGCCGGTGTGGTCAGCGCCAAGGGCCGCACCCTGCCGGACGACAGCTTCGTGCCTTTCCTGCAGACGGACGTGGCCATCAACCCCGGCAACTCGGGCGGCCCGCTGTTCAATGCGCGCGGCGAGGTGGTGGGCATCAACAGCCAGATCTACTCGCGTTCGGGCGGCTACCAGGGCGTGTCCTTCGCCATTCCCATCGAGGTGGCCACGCGCGTGCAGCAGCAGATCGTGGCCACGGGCAAGGTGCAGCATGCGCGGCTGGGCGTGGCCGTGCAGGAGGTGAACCAGGCCTTTGCCGATTCCTTCAAGCTCGACCGTCCCGAAGGCGCCCTGGTGTCCAGCGTGGATAAGAACGGCCCTGCCGCCAAGGCGGGACTGGAGCCCGGCGACGTGGTGCGCAAGATCGATGGCCAGCCCATCGTGGGCTCGGGTGATCTGCCGGCCTTTGTGGGCCAGGCGCTGCCGGGCCAGAAGGTCACGCTGGAGATATGGCGCAACGGCGAGGCCCGCACGCTCAGCGCCGTGCTGGGCGATGCCAGCGACAAGGCCGCCAAGGTGGCCAAGGACAAGCCCGACGCCGGCAAGGGCAAGCTGGGCCTGGCCCTGCGCCCGCTGCAGCCCGAGGAAAAGCAGCAGATCGGCGTGAAGGACGGCCTGGTCGTTGCCGACGCCGCAGGCCCGGCGGCCGAGGCCGGCATCACGCAGGGCGATGTGCTGCTGTCCATCAACGGCTCGCCTGCCGGTGATATCGAGGCCGTGCGCGCCGCCATGGCCAAGGCCGGCAAGACCGTGGCCGTGCTGATTTGGCGCGATGGCAACAGGATATTTGTTCCCGTACGTCTCGGGTAAGCGAAAGGAGGTAAGGGACTGAAAAGCACCTGCACACTGAATTGATCGCACAGCCCCGGCACGAATGTGCCGGGGCTTATTGCATGGGGAATTCAACCGGCCAGTGGCTGGCTATTCCTGCATTCGTGCGGCAATGTGATGGTTGTATTCTGTGAATTCGCGTCCTTTTGCGTTAGCGGTGTTTCAAATTGTGACGATTTGAGATAGAGCGAATACGCTTAGACTGCCGGCCCATCCAGGCGGGCGTGCACCGTTCTGGTTTCAGGAAGAAGCGCCCGCAAGGGCCCATGGCAAAACAGGAAGGGCATGCTTTGAAGCAGGACTACAGCTTGCAGGCGGCGGGTTTGGGCGCATCGTTCGGCGCGCGCGTCATCCTGGCTGAGGTGGACTTCACGCTGCCCACCCACGGCATCACGGCCCTGCTGGGCCCCAGCGGCTCGGGCAAGTCCACGCTGCTGCGCACGCTGGCCGATCTCAATGCCGCCAATCCGCGCTTTCGCCGCTGGGGCAGCGTGCGCTACGCGGGCCAGGAATGGACCGGCGCCATGCAGGCGCCGCGCCTGGTGCAGCAGCAGGCCCGGCTGATGATGGCCAGCACCTTCGACGCCATCGTCGAGCTGGCCCGGCCCCGCCTCAAGCTGGTGCCGCATGCGCTGCGCGACTGGTGCCGCGCGCAGGTGCAGGCCTTCGGCTTTCCCGAGCTTGCGCTGATGTTCGACCAGCCGGCGCTGCAGCTGTCCCCCGTGCAGCAGCGTGCCGTGGCCATCCTGCGCGAGGCGCTGGCCGAGCCGGCCCTGCTGATGGTGGACGAGCCCACGGCAGAGCTTGAGGGCTACGAGGCCTTCGTGCTGCTGGAGCTGCTGCGCCAGGTGGCCCAGCGCACGGCCGTGCTGATGAGCACGCACCACCAGCAGCACGCACAGGCCGTGGCGCAGGACATGCTGCTGCTGGCCGGCGGCCGCATTGCCGAGGCGCAATCCATGGAAGCCTTCCAGCGTGCGCCGCTGTCGCTGGCGGGCCAGCAGTTCCTGCGCACCGGCAGCTGTGCCGTGGCCTCGCCCGATGCGCGGGCCGAAGACCTGGAGGAGGGCGTGCCCCTGCCTCCTCCGCTGCCTGCAGCGGCCGTGGCCGCGATCTCCGAATTCCTGTCGGACGCAGTGGCCGCCGAGCCTGCATCCGAGCCCATGCCTGCACCTGAGCCCGTACCCGTCCCTGCGCCGGTACCAGCACCCGCGCCCGCACCTGCACCCGCTGCCGCAGCCCGGCCGCGCGCCGTCAATCCCTCCGTGCTGGTGGACTGGCAGCCGCTGGTGGCCGACCCGCAGGCCGTGCCGGCCAGCCGTGGCCCCAGCGGCTTTGCCTGGCTGGTGCCGGGCCGGCTGGCGGGCGCGCCGCAACCGGGCGTGGTGCAGTCCATGGACTTCGACCTGAAGGCCCTGCGCGGCTGCGGCGTCACCGTGCTGATCACGCTGACCGAAAACGACCTGCCGCAGGAGCCGCTGCAGCGCCATGGCCTGCGCAACCTGCACCTGCCGGTGCGGGACCACGAATCACCGTCGGTGGCCCAGATCCAGATGCTGCTGGCGCGCATGTCGGCCATGCTGCGCGCGGGCGAGGTGCTGGCCGTGCACTGCCTGGCCGGCCTGGGCCGCACGGGCACGGTGCTGGCCGCATGGCTGGTGCGCGAGGGCCTCACCGCCGACGAGGCGCTGCGCCGCGTGCGCCTCATCGATGCCCAGTACGTGCAGTCCCAGGCCCAGGAGGACCTGCTGTATGCGTACGAAGTGGCACTGCTGCTGAAGATGGGCTGACCGATCACATCCATTCACAAAAAAGGAAAGCTGCAATGAGCCTGGATAACGTTTTGAGCGAGGTGGCCGGTTCGGTGCCCGAATGTCTGGCCATCGGCTATGTGGATGCCGCCTCCGGCATGCTGCTGGCCATCCGCACGGTGGACTCGCATCCGCGCGAAGTCATCGATCTCGTGGCCGCTGCCACGGCCGACCTGTTCAACGGCCCCAACGTCTCGATGATCGAGAGCCTGTTCAAGAAGTCGCGCGGCCTCAAGGACGACGGCCACCACTACTTCCAGGAACTCATCGTCAACAGCGACAACCTCATCCACGTCTTCCTGCGCGGCAAGCTCATGCCCGACTACGTGGCCGTCTTCGTCTGCCGGCGCACGGCCAACCTGGGCATGGCGCTGACCAAGGCCCGCATGGCCATGCCGAAGATTGAAGCGGCGGTGTGACCGCCGCTCACCCCCTGAGTCGCTGCGCGCCTTCCCCCTCTCTAATCGCTTCGCGAAGGAGGGGGACGACAGCCTCGCGGCGGGGCGGCGCGGCCGGCTTAGGCCCTTGCTCGCTGCCCCTGACGTTTGAGCGCGCCAGTTTCGGGCGGCATGTGCCTCAGAACTGAGCCAGCCGTCCAGGGAGCTATTCTTCTGCCATGCGCTTACTGCTTGTCGAAGATGACGCCATGATCGGCGAGGCCGTGCAGACCCTGCTGCGCGGCGAGGGCCATGCGGTGGACTGGGTCCGTGACGGCCTGCAGGCCGATGCGGCCCTGTGCCCCGGCCCGGGTGGCGGCCATGGCTATGACATGGTGCTGCTGGACCTGGGCCTGCCGGGGCAGGACGGTTTGCAGGTGCTGCGCCGCCTGCGCGGGCGCCGCGACCGCACGCCGGTGCTGGTGGCCACGGCGCGCGATGCCGTGCGCGACCGCATTGCCGGGCTGGATGCGGGGGCCGACGACTACGTGGTCAAACCCTATGACCTGGACGAGCTGCTCGCGCGGCTGCGTGCGCTGGCGCGCCGGGCGTCGGGCGCAATGGATCCGCTGTACGAGCGCGAAGGCGTGCGGCTCAATCCCGCCACGCGCGAGGCCAGTGTCGAGGGGCGCGACGTGGTGCTCTCCGGCCGCGAATGGGCGGTGCTGGAGACGCTGCTGGCGCGCCCGGGCAGCACGCTGTCGCGCCAGCAGATCGAGGACAAGCTCTACGGCTGGGGCGACGAGGTCAGCAGCAACGCCATCGAGGTCTACATCCACGGCCTGCGCAAGAAGCTGGGCGCGGGGCTGATCCTCAATGTGCGCGGCGTGGGCTACATGGTGCCCAAGCCATGACGGCGCCGGCTTACTCTGTCATCGCCCGGCTGCGCGGCCGCCTGCCCGGCGCACTGGGCACGCGGCTGCTCCTGTTCCTGGGGGCGGCCATCGTGCTCACCGCGCTGCTGCAGGGCCTGCTGGCCTACCGCAACGCGCTGCTGCAGACCGACACCCTGTTCGACTACCAGATGCAGCAGACCGCCTTTGCGCTGCGCGCCGGCCTGCCGGTGGATGCGCGCGGCAGGCCCCAGGGTACGCCGCCCGAGGATGAGAACCACGAATTCATCGTCCAGGTCTGGACCAACGAGGGCCTGCGCATTTTCGAGTCCGCGCTGGGTGCGGCATTGCCGCAGATGGCCGTGCTGGGCTTTGCCGATGTGCCCGCGCGCGGCACCGTCTACCGCGTGTTCTCGCTGCAGACGCGCTCGCAGGTGATCCAGGTGGCGCAGGACATGCGCGTGCGCCGCACGCTGGCGCGCGATGCCGCCTGGCAAAGCCTGCTGCCCATCGCCTTGCTGGCGCCCATGCTGGCGCTGGCCGTGTGGTGGGTGGTGCGCAGTTCGCTGGCGCCCGTGCAGCGCGTGCGCCGCGAGCTGGCCGCGCGCCGCCCGCAGGACCTGGCCCCCGTGCCGGCCGAGGGCCTGCCCGACGAGGTGCGGCCCCTGGTGGCCGAGCTCAACGCGCTGCTGCAGCGCGTGGGCCAGGCCTTCGAGGCGCAGCAGCACTTCGTGGCCGACGCCGCGCACGAGCTGCGCTCTCCGCTGGCCGCGCTCAAGCTGCAACTGGTGGCCTTGCAGCGCGCGCCCGATGCGGCCGCGCATGACGAGGCCGTGCAGCGTCTTTCGGCCGGCATAGACCGGGCCACACGGCTCGTCGAACAATTGTTGACATTGGCGCGGCAGGAAGCCCAAGGCACGGTACAAGGCACGGCCCCAGGCCTGCAAGGCATGCAGGGGCAGCACGGCGCTGCCACGGCTGCACCTGCCGACGTGGACCTGCGCGAGGTGGTGGAGCAGGCCCTGGCGGACCAGGCCGTGGCGGCCCAGCAGCACGGCCTGGACATGGGCCTGAGCGAGTCCCCGCATCTGCGGCAGTCCTTTGCCGTGGCGGGCGACGCACAGGCCTTGCAGATGCTGGTGCGCAACCTGCTGGACAACGCCATCAAGTACGTGCCGCAAGGCGGCCGCGTCGATGTGGGCTGGCGCAGCGATGCCCAGGGCCGCGCGCTGGTGGTCGAGGACTCGGGCCCTGGCATTGCCGAAAGCGAGCGCGAACTGGTGCTGCGGCGCTTTGTGCGTGGGCCCTCTGCGGCTTCAGCGGCTTCTGCGGGCCAGCAGGCGCAGGGCAGCGGACTGGGCCTGGCCATCGTGCAGACCATTGCCCAGCGGCATGGAGCACGCCTGCTGCTCGACCGCTCGCCCACGCTGGGCGGCCTGCGCGTGCAGGTGATATGGCCGCCTGTGTCGGCCTGCTGACAGCGGCGCGTGGCGCGCAGGCTTATCGGCCTGCAGCGCGGCCGGGATGCTTCCCGCCTGCGTCTGGCCGGGTCACAATCCCCAAATTGGTGCCGGCCCGCCTGCCTTCCCATTCCCTCATCAGGCGCGCGGGCAGTCTGCTTCCGTCGTCATTTCGAGAGGTATTTCATGGAGTCCCTTGTCCAGCGCCTGTCCCAGTCCGTGACCCAGGCGCATTCTCTGGAAGAGTTGACGCGGCCCCTGCTGCAAATGCTCGAAGAGAGTACGCATCTGGAGTCCACCTATCTCACCACCATCAACGAAGAACAGGGCCAGCAGCGCGTGCTGTACGCGCGCAACGCGAGCGAGATGCAGATTCCCGAAGGCCTGGTCGTCCCCTGGGGCGACACGCTGTGCAAGCGCGCCCTGGACGAAGGCCGCATGTACACGCCCGATGTCGGTGCCTGCTGGGGCGACTCCGAGGCCGCGCGTGAACTGGGCATTCGCACCTACGCCAGCGCCCCGGTACGCTTTTCCGACGGCCAGCTCTACGGCACGCTGTGCGCGGCCAGCAAGACCTCCCAGGCGTTGAGCACCGAGGCCCAGGGCCTGCTGCGCCTGTTCGCCAACCTCATCGCCGAGCGCGTGGAGCGCGAGCAGCTCATCACCAGCTTGAGCAAGGCCAACCAGGAGCTGGCGGCACTGGCCTTGCTGGACCCGCTGACCGGCCTGCCCAACCGGCGCTGCCTCACCGACGAGCTGGGCCGGCTGATTGCGCGCTGCGCACGCAGCCAGGAATGCGTGGTGGTGGGCTTCATCGACCTGGACCGCTTCAAGAACGTGAACGACGAGCACGGCCACGAGGCCGGCGACGCACTGCTGCGCGCCATGGGAGAGCGCCTGTCCTCCCATCTGCGCAGCGCCGACATGCTGGCGCGCTTCGGCGGTGACGAGTTCGTCTTCATCGGCGTGGGCCCGCTGTTCGGCAGCGAGGCCGACGCCGTATCGCGCGACCTGCAGCAGCGCCTGTCGGAGGCCTCGGTCATGAAGGTCGAGCTGCCCGATGGCAAGACGCTGGACTACGGCGGCGCCAGCGTGGGCGTGGTCTGCCTGCGGCCGGACTCCATTGACGCCGACGACGCGCTGCAAAAGGCCGATGCGGCCATGTACCGCGTCAAGATGGCGCGCAGCCGCGGCGCCAGGGGCACCGCGCTGCATTGAGCTGGCCGCAGGCACTGGTCCGGCGGCCAGGGCCTGTTGCTGCCTTGCTCTGGCCTGTCTGGCGGCTTCTCGCGCGCGCTCTTCGCTCTTGTTTCTTTCCGTCTCAGCCTGCTGCCAGCATGGGCTGCCTGCGCTGCAGCTCCACGGCGGCATGCTGATGGCCGCTTGCCGCCTCCAGCTTGAAGGCGCCCACCGTGCGCACCAGGTCGCCGGCCTGGCCGCGCAGGCTGGAGGCCGCGGCGGCCATCTCCTCCACCAGTGCCGAGTTCTGCTGGGTGGCCTGGTCCATCTGCGTGACCGCCTGGCCGATCTGGGCCACGCCCGAGCTTTGCTCGGAACTGGCGGCGCTGATCTCGCCCATCAGGTCCGTCACGCGGCGTATGGCGTCCACCACCTCGGCCATGGTCGTGCCGGCCTGGTCGGCCAGCGCGCTGCCGTTGTGCACGCGGCTGGTGCTGTCGGTGATGAGCTGCTTGATCTGCTTGGCGGCCTCGGCGCTGCGGCTGGCCAGGCCGCGCACCTCGGTGGCCACCACGGCAAAGCCCCGGCCCTGTTCGCCGGCGCGTGCCGCTTCCACGGCCGCGTTCAGCGCCAGGATGTTGGTCTGGAAGGCAATGCCATCGATCACGTTGATGATGTCGGCGATCTGCCGGCTCGATTCGCTGATGCCGCGCATGGTATCGACCACCTGCCGCACGACTTCGCCGCCCTGCTCGGCCACGGTGGAGGCGCCCAGGGCCAGCTGGTTGGCCATCTGTGCGTTGTCGGCGTTCTGGCGCACGGTGGAGCTGAGCTGCTCCATGGAGGCTGCCGTCTGCTGCAGCGCGCTGGCCTGGCTTTCGGTGCGCGAGGACAGGTCCTGGTTGGCCTGCGCGATCTGCCCGCTGGCCGCTGCCACGCTGACCGATCCCTGGTGCACCTGGCGCACCACGCCGCGCAGCCCCTCCTGCATGGTCTGCAGCGCGCGCAGCAGCATGGACACCTCGTCCTTGCCGCGCACATCGATGTGCCGCGTCAAGTCCCCCGCCGCCACGGCATCGGCTGTGTGAATGGCCAGGCGCAGAGACCGCGCCATGTTGCGGATGATGGACCAGCCCAGCAGCACCCCGAGCAGCACGCCCGCGATGATGGAGCCCACGGCCACGGCAAAGATCACCTGGTAGAGCGACTGCGCGGCGTCGTACTCCTCCTTGGCGACGCGGGTCTGCAGCCCGGTCAACTGCACGATCACATCACGCAGCGGCGCGTACAGCGCCTCGTCCTTGTCGATCAGCAGCTGCCGGGCCAGCTCCAGGTCACCGGACAGCAGCGCCTGCTGGGCCGGCTTCAGAAAGCCCTGCAGGAACAGCGCGCGCACGGCCTCGAAGCGGTCGGCCAGCTGCGCCTCTTCCTCTGTCATCCGGGTCTGGCGGAACGAGGCCCAGGCCTTGTTCACGTCGTTGATGTTGGTCTGTATCTCCTGCTGCTTTTGCTGCGTGTATTCGGGCAGGTGCACGGCAATGGCGCCCGAGACCGCATTGCGGTTGCGCAGCAGCAGGCGCTGCACTTCCAGCAGATCGCCCAGTGCGACCAGGCGCTCTTCATAGACCACCTTGAATCGGCGGTTGGACTCGCTGATTCCATAAAGCCCGAAAGCGCCGATCACGATCATGAGCAGTGAGAGAAAACCAATCAAGGCGGTCAGGCGAGTCGATAACTTGAAATTATTCATACTGCGTCCTTTGCATGCATTGCGGATGGTTGGTGGGTACTCGCGTTGTCAGGCCGCCCCGTGATGGCTCACATCTCTCGCAAAAAGAACTCGGTCGTGAAAATGAGATTTCATTCACGGTAAATGCCCGGTCTGCACAAAGGCTCACAGGCATCCGGAAACGGCGATGCTGGCTTGCCGATGGCCTGCGTGGCCAATGGCGATCCATGTTGTATTGGTTTGTAAACTATTTGTTACAAACTATAGTATGAATCGGATGGAGCAGGCAATACCAGCTTTTCAGGTATTCGCCCTGGCCTGATAGGGGTTCTCTGCCCATTGCTGCGGCAGGAAGAGACGGCCTGTTCTCTTGACCGTCCCTGGCCGGCGCCGCGCGCCGGACGGGCCCGCCTAGAATCCGCGTTTGCGCGTGGCCGCTGGCACGCTTTCACGAAAGAGATCCATGAAACCCAAAACACTGGCCGGTGCGCTGGCCGCCCTCTGCGTGGCTGCGGCCGGACTGCTCTATGCATCGCCCTATATCGCCCTGCACCAGATCGGCAAGGCCGTGGAGCGCCGCGACGCCCAGGCCCTGTCCGGCTACGTGGACTTCCCTGCGCTGCGCGAAAGCATCAAGGGCCAGATGATGGCCAGGCTGCAATCCCAGATGGGCGGCTCGGGCGACAGCGCCTCCAACCCCCTGGCCGGCTTTGGCCAGCAACTGGCCCAGGGCCTGGTCAGCCAGTTCACCGAGGCGCTGGTCTCGCCCGACGGCGTCATGCTCATGCTGGAAAAAGGCAAGCCCGGCAAACCTACGGACGTGGCCGCCGCAGGCGTGGGCGTGGACACCCAGGGCGGGCCGCCGCGCAAGGACTACTCCGTGGAGTACCAGGGCTGGTCCAAGGTCTTCGTGCACCCGCGCGGCGAGCCGGGCGGCTTTATCTTCAGGCGCGAAGGCCTGATGGGGTGGAAGCTGGTGGCCGTGAAGATGGATTGAGGGGCGCGGGCAGGTGCCAGCACCCTGGCGCCTCAGCCTTGATGCAGCACCTTCATCACATGGCGCTTGCCCAGCCGCAGCGCACGGGCATCGGCCTCCTGCCGCGTGTCGCAGCCCTGGTCTTCGGTGACCGCTCCCAGGGCCTTGCCGCTGGCCACCTCCAGCAGCGTGGCGCGGGGCAGCCAGGCGCCGGGCGTGACATCGCTGGGCAGTGATGCTGGCGTGATCCGCACGCCCATGTAGAGAAGACTGTCCATGGCCTGCCAATATCCCGGGGGGCTCAGCCTGCCAGCGGCGGGCGCGGCAGGGCCAGCCACTGCTGGATGGCGGGGTGCTGCCACTGCCGGCGCGCATAGGCGGCCAGCAGCGCAGGCACGGCGTCGCCGTTGAGCACCAAGCGGTTGAGCATCAGCGCAAGGTCCACATCGGCAATCGACCATGGGCCGGCGATGTGGTCGCCCTCCGAGCGGATGAAGGCTCCGGCCACCGAAAACAGCTTGCGCGCCGCCGCCTGGCCCGCATCCGACAGCGGCGTGGGCGTGGGGCGGTAGAACACCACCTCGGTGCTGCGCTCCGAGCGCAAGGCCATTAGATCGCTGCGCAGCCAGGCCTGGACCTGGCGCACACGGGCGCGCGCCTGCGCATCCTGGGGGTAGAGCGGTGCGCCGCCAAAGCGGTCCTGCAGGTACTCGCAAATCGCCGAAGACTCCGACAGGCTGAAATCGCCGTCCACCAGCGTGGGCACCCGTGCCGTGAGCGATGCCGCCACATAGTCCGCCCCGGTGTTCTGTCCCGCCGAAAGGTCCAGCGTGCGCAGCTCGAAGTCAATCCCCTTGACCTTCAGCGACACGAACACGGACAGGGCATAGGGAGAGGCGAATTGCGAATCGGCGTACAGCAGCATGAGGGCCTTTCAGGGGGACTGCATCGGTGATTGGGGCACTGATGGTAGCTGAGCACTCGGGGCCTATGGCCCGAGTAGGCAGTCTGCCTCACCTTGTGACTCCGATTGTCCAAGTCAGCCTCGCCGACTGGCCCACGCCATGAACTTTGCCAACCGGTGGGCACTGTACATGGATCGGCAGCATCGGTCAGAAGGTTAAGGGTCCTCTGCACAGATCAAAAACGATCTGCTACGCACCATTCATCACAACACTGTCCAGACAGCCAGTCGCCTGTAAGTCGTTGCGATTGCAACGATAGATAGTTCATGCCTGAAGTTGGCTGTCACAGAAAAAGTCGATTTTTGCAGAGGATTCCTAAGAAAATTCTTAAACTATCGATAGCCTGTTTGCACGCATTTATTGCATCTATAGAATTTCCCTATAGCATTGGGCCAGCCCCTAAAAATCAGTAGCCGTACGCTGACTCCAGCTGCGCCGGTCCGCTCTTGGCGGATGGTCACGCCAGAACAATGCCGCCCACCTTTGGAGTTGGGTTTTTGGTGCTTTTGATTATCCAGTTCTCAGCTTTTCCCAAGCTGGAGTTTTAGGATTCAATTGATTGGACCATGTTCCCTCTCGAAGGCTGCTTGGCGCAAGTTGAGCAACTCGCCTGTATTAAATCAATAGGCGATATTTCTATGGTTCTTAATCTTTCTGGGGGAGAATTATGAAAAGTTTACTTGTTTTTTTCTTTGTAATATTGAGTGCGATTTTTCCTGATACCGTCCTGGCGAATGAAGAGGTCGTGCAGGTAAAAATATCCACTCATTTCAAGGGTGAGGTGGTTAAAAGGAGTGCCGTCGTGGGTTTGGGTGATTCAATAAAGCTCACATCCAGTCAAGAAGGAATGATTGTTGCTATAGAATATGTGATAAAAAATATTCAAGTGAATAATTTGAAGAAATATAGCTTATCTGCGACTTTATACTCTGGTGTAGAGGGTGGTGAAACTTGGTTGTCCAAGCGCGATATTTTTGCAGTTGTGGAAAAATCAGTTCCTGCCTTTTTCAGACTTGACGAAGCATCTGACGAGATGCAGGTGGAGGTAACCATAGCTGACATCCAGGACGAAGAGGGATACTTGAAAAATATGCCTAGAAAAACCTGCGATTTGAGCTTGGAAAGTCCTATTGTCCTGAAATCTCAGAGTGCATCAGGAACGTATGGCTGCTGCGATATTCGTTGCCAATCTCTTAATGGAACCTGTTGTGGCGCAATTATGTGCTGTCTCAGGGATCCCGATAGCTATCCAGTTTGGCAAAATGATATTGCGCATGATTGCTGCTGTTATCCACCTCAATATTAAGCAAAGATAGCATAAGGAACTCATTTACCGTCCAGCACGAGCGCCCCGAACCAACCCTAGCCGCCCGCCTGTACCAAGAGTTCCAGCGCTTGAACTTCACCGAATGGCCCACAAAGCCGGCCAGGACCAACGGACCCTGAAGCAGTCCGAGTCCGGCGACCTTGTCCCTGACGCCACGGCGTTGCAGCAACTGCACCTTGCTGGAGTCGATATTGGCTAGGTGCTGTTGTCTCTGCGCTCCGCCACGCCCGACGCCGATGTGCAGACGCGGCTTGCGCGTGGCGAGGCCTTTGTGGGTCGGTGTGGCGTGGCAGGCCTCGCAGGCGCAGGACACGCGGCTGGGCGAAGTGCGCGAGGCCGTGCTGCGGCTGGAGAACGTGGTCGTTCAGGGCTGATCCGCACCCGGTTCACCCCGGGCGGCCCATGCCGCCTTCAAAGACATCGCGCACGTCACGAAAGGTCTGTGAACCCCATTCATCACGGTGCTCGCCATGCAGGGCGGCCGCCACGTAAACGATCTCCGACAACTGCGAGATGCGTGCCGCCATGCCGTGCGCCACGATATGGCTCTCCGTGTTCTGGTAGTCGCCCATTTGCATCAGCACCTGCGCCAACTGCTGGACCTCGTAGTTGGCCTCGCGGGCCAGTTCGCGCCACTGCGATGGCGTTGCACCGGTGTCCAGCCTCGCTTGCAATTCGTACAGCGTGGTGCGCGGAAACACGATCCCGTCCACCGGCGTCTCTGATATCTGAGCCAGCGCCTGGGCCGCTACTGCCAGCAGGCGGGTGCGTGGGCCTGACTCCGCATCGCCGGGCACCAGCCGCGCCGAATTGATGCAGGCGGCCACGTCAAACGCCGTGTTCTGCAGATCGCACGTCGAGCCGGGCTGCGCCGCGTGGCGTGCCACATCGCTGGCGATGCGCAGCAGGCGGTCGGACTCCCCGCTGTGCCGGTGCTTCTCGTCGGTCATCGCGGCCTGCGTGAGTGCTTCAGCGGCCTGCAGGAACAGCGCGCGGTCCGCCTTGGCGAGCTTCTTGCGCGACGGTTTGGCGGCGGAGTGCTTCATGGACCTCCTTCGTGCAACGTACAGGCGCGCAAAGGAGCCGCCTGAGGGGTCAGGTAGTATTTGAAGTCAAGGTCTACAAGGTACATCGACTATTGCACGGAAATCCGTGGTCGTCAACAAGATGAATGCAGAAATCCGTGTAATTTTTGGTGAACGCCTTCGTCAGGAGCGCGAGCGTCTCGGCCTGTCTCAAGCGGACATGGCCAAGCTGGGCGGCACCAAAATGCGCACTTATCAGGACTGGGAGCGTGACGTGGCAACCGTCAGCGCCGAGTTTCTTGCACGGATTTCTGCGCATGGCCTGGACATTTCCTTTGTGCTGACCGGCCTCCGCTCGTTTGACCCGAACGCCATCCAGCATGAGCGCCCCGAACCCACCCTTGCCGCCCGCCTGCAACAGGAACGCCAGCGCCTGAACCTCAGCGAAGCCGAACTCGCCCGCAAGGCCGGCCAAGCCAAACAGGTCCTGCAGCAATTCGAGTCCGGCGCACTCGTCCCCGACGCCACGGCGCTGCAGCAATTGCACCTTGCCGGCGTCGATATCGGCTACGTGCTGCTGTCCCTGCGCTCCCATGCGCCCGACGCCGATGTGCAGGCACTGCTGGCGCATTACGGCAAGGCGACGGACGCTGGGCGTGCGCTGGTGCGAGGGGTGGCGGAGCTGGCCGGGCGGGGGTGAGGTTCACCCTCCACAGGGTTCAGTGTCTTGTCGCCCGGCCCAGCGACGTGCGCGGCTTGCCGTGCAGAAGGCGCCGCAGGACATAGGGCAGGCGCCAGGCGGGCCGCAGCGATGGGCCTGTGCGCTCGACAAAAAGCAAAACGGCAGCAACAGCCATGGCCGGCAGGTGCCAGGCCGCGGGAAAGGCGAAGGGCGCCAGCATCCACGGCCAGCATGCCGTGGCGCATGCCACGCCGGTTCGCAGTCCGTGCTGCAGGCTGTCCCGGTTGGCCGTGGGGCCGCTGGCGGCCACGGGGTACAGCCTGTGGCAGGCATTGTGGGCGCGTGTTCCTGCGGGCGATGAACTCCACAGGACCGCCACGGCAATGCAGGCAAGAATGAGCGCGGGATGCGCTGCTGCGTGCAAGAGGGCGGCAAGCGGCACCATGACCAGCCCGGCCGCCACCCACACCAGCGCATAGCCCGCAAGCAGCAGGCCCGCCGCCAGCAGGCGCCGGCGGGCCACGCTCGATCGCATGGCGTGGCGCACCTGCCGCAGTGCCAGCAGCGGCATCATGGCCAGGACCATGGCCAGCCATCCCACACCGAGGATGCCGAGCGTGTGCCCGTCCAGCACCAGCGGCGACAGGTCGGCCAGCGTGACCGAGGACAGCGAGCCGCACAGCGACAGGCCGGGCGTGGCGGGCGGGCTGATGGCCAGGCTGATGAAGCCTGCCCCCGACACGGCCATCAGTGCTGGCGCGGGAGCGGTCCGCAGGTCTCTCAGCAGCGCGTCCATACGCGGGCCTTAGCGGGTGGCGTCCTGTGCGACCACGCTCACGCGGTCCACGGTGATTTCGCGCCCGGGGTCGGCTTCGGGCTGTTCGATGGCCACGTTCAACTGGTCCAGACTGCCGCCTGCGTCCAGGATGGCCTGCGTGGCATCGGTGATGTCGATGGTGGCGCCCAGTCCGTTGCCTCCATGCGGTCCGTCGCTGGCCGAGGCCTTGGCCAATCCGAACAGGGCGACGGTGTCTGCATGCCGTGCCGCCGCCCCGGGCGAGCCGATGGAGACCGTCAGCACGCCGCTGGGCGCATTGCCGCGAATGCCTTCCAGGTGAAGAAAGTAGCGCTGTGGCCGCGGCAGCGCGGCGCCTGCCTGTAGCAACTCGACCTTTGCGGCACCGGGGTCCGCGATCGATACGGTGGTCAGCCGCGGCGTGCGGCCCACGATGACCCGCTCCGCATTGGAGCCCAGTACACGCGGCGCGGGCGGCGGGACCGTCGAGAATTCTGCGGGCATGTCGATCTCCTGCGGTGTGAGGCCTGCCGTGCTGGCCGTGAGCGTGGTGGCGCCCGTGCCGCTGGTCAGATTGTCATAGTCAGGGGCCAGCGCACCGCCCGGCAGGGTTTCACCCGGATCATAGGAGGCCAGCTTTCCTTCGGTGTCCGGCATGACGAAGCCGCGGCCGGCAGGGCCGTTGCTCCAGGCGGCGCTGTTGTCCTGGATGTTGCCGGGCTGGGTCAGCCAGGCTGCCCAAAGCCGGTCCACATTGCAATGGTGCACCCAGAAAATCGGGTCCAGGGCGGCATAGTCGGGGTCTGACATGAATCCATAGGGCTCCTGCAGTCCGCCGACCATGATGTGAACCAGATTGTGCGGATTGGATTCAATGGCGCCAGTGTCGCTGCCGTCATGGGAAAAGGCGGTGATGCCACCGCCGTATTCCAAGGTGCCGGGTGCGCTGGTGAAGCGGTGGTAGTCCTGGCAACCCAGCGTGATATCACGGGGAATGTCAGGCGTTGGTCCCAGGCGCTTTGACCCATTGCGCCTGGCCTTGGCCAGGAAATTGGGAGAACCATCCGGCAATTTCTCTTCCAGGAAAGCCTGGGGTATGTTGCGTGCGGCCTGATTGCTGGAATTCAGGTAGTTCCAATAGGGAAGCGCCCAGTCCGCAGGACCGCCAAGCTCCTTGACGGTCTTCGCCACAATGGCTTCGAATGCGGCGAGATAGCCGCGATGCCAGGGAAGAAAGTACCAGGTGCCATGCTGGCATTGGTCCCACATCTCCTCGGTTTCGGAGGTGGGTGGCAAGGGGTCCTTGGCCGAAAGCACGCCGGCACTGATCCAGCCGCTCTTGTTGATGCCATGAATGGCGGCAAGATATCTCCAGCTGGTCCTGTCCGTAATGGGAAGAGAGTAAAGGTGCCCCACGGCCTTGGAATACCAGATCAGCGTTTCATTCCAGACAGTTCCACCTTGATTGACATCACGACGAATTCCAGTCATTGCGTTCTCCTCCATGAAAGTTGGAGACTGGAGTGTATGAAGGCGGATTTTATTTTGCAAGGAATTGTTTTTTTATTGTGTCGGGTAGGGCATTTCAATTGATATTGAGATCGCATTCACATTGCGATCATCTCAATGGGATTGAATTGAGGATTTCCAGTATTGACCCATGGTAGGCATTGAGTCAGCTGACGGTGACGATTTTTTGTGTTGGAGCCGGGTTCTGGGTTCTTGCCATGGAGCTATCAAGGAAATGCATTGAGGGACGGCAGAGAGCGGTAAGCCCGGTTGCTCGTTTCGCGGCCGGTGAAATGAAAAAAGCCACCCGAAGGTGGCTTTTGTTTTCAGCCCTGGCGGCGGCGCATTCTTGCGATGCCGAACATGGCCAGAAGGGACGACAGCGCGATGATGCCCCATTCAGACAGGGTGGGAATCGCCGCAGTGCTGGCGGGTGCTGCCAGCAGTGCAAAGCCTCCCGGATCCTGGATGGATTGGTTGGCTATGCCGTCGTTGTCGCCGAGCCCGCCGTCGGTCAGCGTCAACGTGGCGCTCAGCCGGTCCGATGCCAGCACAGCACGGTTGGCAGGCAGTTGGTACCAGTGTGGTTGAGCACATGCTGCGCCTTGGCAGTTGAAACCATCAGGGCTGGGGCCGTACTTCATGTATACCGCGCCTGCAGGCACCGGTGTGCTGAAGTTCAGGGTGACGGTTGCATCGCTGCCCAGGTTGCCGCTGCTGAGATTCAGCGAGAGCAGTCCAGAGGGGAAAGTCACGCCTTGCGGAGCGGTCGCGGGTGGCGTGGTGCTGAAGCTGGCGTTGCTCACCTGCCAACCGTTGGCTGTCTGCAGTGCGACCATTGCCTTGCTACCTCCAGCGGTGGACCAGGGGGCTTCGCAGCTGTTGGCGCTGCCGCCGTTCAAGCCCTGGCACTGCCAGGTGTATTTGCCACTGGCGCTGGAGATCGCCGTAGCCGTGCCCGCGCTGCACAGGCCCGCTGCAGGGGCCAATGCCGTGGCTTGGCCCGCCGCCGTGCCACAAGCGCCAGCGACTGGCACCTGTACATCAACGTTGTGCACGGTTCCTGTCGCGAAGCCCCCTGCAATGGGCTTGGCTGCTGCGGTGCTCTCGATGCCGGTGCCGCTGCTGTTGAGGTCCAGGCGCAGGCTGCCCGTGCCGCTGATGGCAGTGACGGGTACAGTCCATGTGATGCCGTTGTCGGCACTGGATGGCGTGCCCATCGTGCCGGTGGCGGTGCCTGTAGTGGTCAGCGCGAAATCGGTGCCATCCACTCCGTTGACCGCTTCGCTGAAGGTCACTGCGAAATTGATGCTTGTGGCGCTGGCTGATGGTGTGCCCTGCGGGGCAATCGATGCCACCGAGGGTCCACCCGGCGTGGCACTGGCGACGACGTTGCCGAGGAAGTCACCCCAGATCCAGAAAGAAGAGGCGCCGGCTGCGGCAGATATCGTCTTGGTTTCCGTATCGGTGGCGACATCAATGACATGGACTGTGCCATTCGATGTAATGGCATACAACGCCGCATCGTTTGCCGAGATACCAAGCCCTGTAATGGTAGATGCTGGACCGTTCAGTGTGATCGAGGTTTGCGTTGAGGTGTTAGCAGTGTCAACAATGTGGAGTACATTATTTCCTCCTCCGACATACAGCTTGCTGCCATTTTTGCGTACTGCGACTTTACTAGCGGCACCTTGAAGTCCAGTTATTGGTATCTGAGTAACCGAATTATCCGATAAGTTAAGCAGATAAACAATTGGGGCTGAATTGTTGGAAGCGTAAAGCTTTCCGCTGCCTGTGGGGTCATAAGCTAACCCATAACCATTAGTGGTGGTATTTGGGAACGTGGACAACGTGTTAGTTGCTGTGTCCAGTTTTTGGATTACCCCAGAATCGCACCGTACGTAAAGCGATGCGCCATCAGCGCTTAGTGCAGAGGCGATGGTCTGGCATCCGGTGCTCAGGCTGTTCGTTATCTGTTTTGTGGTGGCGTCAATGACATGCAGCTTTTGACCGGAGTAGTCACTGACATAAGCTATTGCGCCATTTAAAGAAAAAGTTATGGCTACAGAGCCTCCAGTACCATTGATTACTGTCTTCAGTGTGTTGTTTGTCGTGTCAATGACGCCTAGTTTGTTGTTTGATAGATATTGCCCGAACCACGACTCATTGTTGGCGCCTGGTCGCAATGCAAGAGTGTAGATGTTATTATTTAACGTTGCGTCCATGCTTGCTGGACTTAATGTGGTGGAAAGTTCGCCAGTCGCGGTATTGATGACCGAAATTGTTCTGCTGCCTGAATTGGGAATGTAGGCGTAATCGGCGGCGCTTACGGCACAGGCAATGAGTGAGAGCGAAGCGGCGGCGAGGACGTGCTGCGAAGAACGGCGCTTAATCATGTGTGGACACCTTTGAGGAAAACCCCTGAAAGCTTGCAATGCACGCCTTGAGGATTGGGGAGGCTGGAAAGAAGAATTGCTTAGACCGGAGGTTTGGGCCTTGGTCTCATAGTGAGATTTTTGCTACAAATTAGAACAAAAAGAAACATTCTGAATCTGAGCAAGTCTGAGCAGATCGCGTTACCAGGCGCGTCATCAGGGGGTGCTGGGGTAGGAGAGAGTCCCCCCCAGTTGTTGTGTTTTTGCTGCAGGTGCAGGGTCCTGCGGCCATTGAGTCTCCATGCTGCGGTAGTCGGGCAAAGGCTCCATCCAATTCATGCCAAACCGCAAGCGACTCAGTCCGCGTGCTTGATGGGTGCGCCGAGGCTGCAGCAGCTCGTCAGCCTGTGCTATCGGTTCCGTACATAGGACTGGCTCTGGACGATCGCCCCGAACGGGAGCGGGGCGAATCGCGATCTATGACGGTGTGCGATGCAAAAAAGCCCCTCAACACCCTATCCGGTGTCGAGGGGCTCTTGTCGTTTCTGCACTGTTCATGTCCCCGGTATGTCACCAGACCATTTACAGTGCGCGCAAATGATTAATGCAAAAACCATCTGATGGTCCCTCCGACAGGAATCGAACCTGTATCTGGCGCTTAGGAGGCGCCCGTTCTATCCATTGAACTACGGAGAGGAGCAAACGGCGATTGTAAACCCATGGCAGGCCCGCCCCGCGCAGCGCCGGCAGGGCGGCTGCGCAGGGGTGGGGCGTCAGTCCTTGCGCACGGTGTAGATCAGGTCCAGCGCGCTGGTTTCCCCGGTCTGGCCGCGCAGGGTGAGGCGGCGCGAGAGGTCGTAGAAGATGTACAGCGTGCCCATGGCGCCCGAGAGGCTTTGCTCGTAGGTGACATAGAGGTCGCTGGACAGGCGCTTGCCCAGGGTGAGGGCCGCGCCGGTGGAGCCCTCGCCGCCCGGGCCCTTGAAGCCGATCTCGTCCAGGCCCAGGTTGCTGGCGATCTTGCCGCTGTTGTTGCGCCCGCCGCTGAGCAGGGACAGCGCGGCCTGCTGGAGCAGGGCGCTTTCGGCGCCGCCCGTGGCGGGGTCGCGGCCCATGACCACCCAGGAGAGCTTTTCGGCATCGGGCATTTCGGGGTCGGAGTACAGGCGCACGCGCGGGGCGTTGGCCGTGCCCTGCACCTGCACGCCTGCGCGCACGGCGATGTTCGGGCGCAGCGCCAGGATGTCCAGCGAGGGGTTGGCGTAGGGGCCGTTGAAGCGGATGAGGCCGGTCTCCACGTCCAGCGACTGGCCCCAGGCGCGGTAGCGGCCCTGCACGGTGCGGATCTCGCCGGTAATGCGCGGCGGGCCGCCCGCCACGGTGGGGCCCTGCACTTCCAGCGCGCCTTCCAGGCGTGTGGTGATGCCGTAGCCCTGCAGCGCGAAGTCGCGGCCCAGGTCGAGCTTGACGAGGATGTCGGGCAGCTTGATGGTTTCGGCACGGGCCTGGGCCTTGCGGTCGGCCTGCTGCTGCTTGCGCGCGGCTTCCTGCTCGGCCTTGCGCGAGGCGGCCGAGTGCACGACCACGTCGGAGTCCAGCGAGGGCGCGGATTCCTCGGGCAGGATGATGGTGGCGCGGTCGGTGGTGAGGTCGCCGCGCAGCGTGAACTGGCCTTGCTCCAGCCTGGCCTGCAGGCCGCCCGAGACGCTGACCTGGCGGTCCGCGCGCACCAGCACCTGCAGCCTGGTGGCCTGGGCGCGCAGGTCCATGCTCAGGCCGGAGTTGCTGCCATCGGCGTTGGGCGGGTCCCAGCGCACGAAGCCCGAGCCCGTGAGTTCGCCGCCTTCGCGCGGTGCCGTGGTGAGGTTGCCGCTGTAGCCCAGGATGCGCGCATTGCTGCCGCGCCCGCCCTGCATGCGCAGCTCGGTCAGGTCCAGGCGGTTGCCTTGCAGGCGCGCGCGCAGCACGCCGTTTTGCAGGTCGATGCCGTCCAGCGCGGACAGGATGCTCAGGCCGTCGGCCGAGAGATTGCCCTGCCACTGCGGGTTCTGGCGGTCGCCGCTGATATCGGCCTTGGCCTGCAGCGAGCCGGTGACGCGCCAGCCGGGCGGGGCGAACAGCGCCCAGATGCCGATGTCGGGCATGCGGGCGTCTATCTGGCCGGACAGAGGGGCCTTCTCGGGCCAGGTCCAGGTGCCGTCCTGCTGGGCCAGGCGCGTGCCCAGCTGCGCGGTCAGGGTGCCGGCGCGTTCGCTGTCCCAGTCGAGCTTGGCTTGCACGTCGTCGCCCTGGGCACGCACGCTCAGGCGGGCCTGCTTGATGTGGGCGCGCATGCCGACGCCGCGCACGGTACGGGTGCGCACTTCGCCGGGCTTGCTGGAGCGCGGCCCCGTGGTGTGGATGACGGTGGTGCCCGAGCCGTCTTCCACGGCCAGGCGCAGGTCGCCGGCTGCACGCTCGACCAGCAGTTCGGCCTTGAGCGCGGGGCCCGTCGTGTCGATGTCCCAGCGGGCGTTGAAGCTCAGGTCGCCGCTCAGGCCCATGGCGGCCAGCGGGGGCTCCTCGGCCATGGACAGGGCATCGACCCAGGCCAGCGGCAATGCCTGGGCGCGGCCTGTGCTGCGCAGGGCCCAGCGGCCGTCGCTGCCCTGGCTGGCGCGGGTGTCGTCCCAGGCCAGCAGCACGGGCTGGGGCGCTTGGGCATTGGTGCGGCGCTGGGGCAGGGTGGGCGGCGTGACCTGCAGGCTGCCGGCCGATGCCGTGAAGGCGGTGGACAGCACGGTGCGGCCCGTGGTGCGCTGGGCGATCCGTACGGGCTGGTTGCCTGCCAGTTGCAGCTGCCATGGGCCGGGCAGGTCCTGGCCCGGACTCAGCCGGGCCTGCAGCTTGTCGATGCTGGCCTGCCAGTCCAGGGGCGCGGCACCGCGCGCCGTGGCAAGGCCTGCCTGCAGGGCCGTGTCGATCTGCGCGGTCTGCGTGCCGCGCTTCGCCTGGCCGGCCAGGGTGAGGCTGGCCTGCTCGGGCGAGCCCTTGAGGGCCAGGCGCAGCTCGGGCAGCTCCAGCGCCTGCTCGGGCGGCGTGTTGGCGGGCAGGTAGCGCAGCTTGGCGGCCTGCAGGTCGGCCTGCAGTTGCAGGCCGCTGGCGGGCAGGGGGTCGCCCACGGCGGCCTTCATGCGCTTTTGCAGTGCGCCCCATCCGCCGCGCCAGCTGGCGTCCAGCTGGGCCTGGCCTTCGATCAGGGCGCCGGCCAGCGGGTCCTTCATGCCGGGCAGCTTGCGCAGCCACTGTGTGAGGGCGGTGAGTGACGACAGCTTGAGCTGGCTGCTGCCCTGGCCTGCGGCGGGGCTGATGTGGCCGTCCAGCGAGAGTTCGGCGCCGGGCAGCTGGGCCTTCAGCACGGTCTGCAGCTTTTGCTGTTCGGTGTCGAACTGCAGGCTGCGGCTGCGCACCGAGGCCTGCAGCGCATCAAGCTGCAGGTTCTCCAGCGACAGCACGGGCTGGGCCCAGCGGCCTTTGGTGGCGAGTTTTTCTATGCGCAGGGGCTGGCGCTTGGCGCCTGCGGGCGCTGCTGCGGCCTGGATGTCCACGCTGAAGTCCACCTGCTGCTCTGCCGTGGTGCTGGCGCGCAGCTCGCCCTGCAGCGGTGCGGCTTCCAGGAGGCTGTAGAGCGCGGCGGGGTCCAGGCGCTGGACCTTGGCCTGGCCTTCGAAGACCTTGGTGGCGGGCTCGAAGCGGCCCTGGGCGTCGATGCCGCCCGAGCCTATGGCGATCTGCGCCTGCTCCAGCAGCCACTGCTGGCCGTCATAGCGCACTGCGGCCTCGATCTGGTCCAGCGGCAGGCGCTGGCGGTCCCAGGGGCCGGGTATGGCGTTGTTCAGGCGTGTCGTCAGCTGCCAGGCGGTGGTGGCGATGGCCGAGCCTGGTGCCTGGTCCGATGCCTGTTCCGTGGCGGGTGCCTGGGCTGTATCAGCTGCCTTGCCATCCGGCCCGGCCTGCAATTCGCCGCTGATGCGGGTGCGCGGTCCCTGGGGCCAGAAGGCGGCGATGTCGATCTGGCTGAGCTGGGCGCGCGCGGTCTGCAGCGGCTGGGGCTGCCAGGGCCGGATGCTGGCCTCGATGTCCGCGTGCATGGGTTCGGACACGGGGGCGGCTTCCTTGCGCTCCCTGGCCTTGCCGTTCTTGCCATCGGCCTTGGCGGATTTCTGTACGGCGGCAGGGGCAGGCGTTTCCTCGGACACCGTCCCGGGCTTGGCATCAACCTGGAGCTTGATGCCCAGTTGCGCAGCGGCGGTGGCCAGGGTGCCGTCGATCTGTGCCTTGGCCTGCACGGCCAGCGGTGCAGGTTTGGGGGCCTTGGCTGCGGAGGCCTCGTCGTCCGAAGCCAGGGCAGGCGCCTGCAGGTCGCCCTGCAGCTCGGCCTGGATGGCCATGGGCGCGCGGGCCTGCAGGCGCAGCCTGGCCTGGTAGCTGCCATCGGCCCATTGCAGGTCGCGCACGTCCAGCTGGTGCTCGCTGCCGTCGTAGGCGTAGTGGCCTTGCAGGCCCAGTACCTCGGCCTGGGGCGGGCCTTGCCAGACGATGCGCTCCACATGGAAGGGCACGTCGATCTTCACGGGCAGCACGAGCTGCTGCAGCGGCTCGACGGGTTTCTTGTCCTCGGGGTCGGGCGTGCTGGCAATGTTCAGCTCGGCGATGCGCACTTCGCCCAGGCGCACGGTGCGCGACAGCAGGGGACGCAATTGCCAGCCGATGGTGGCGTCGCGCAGCTCCACCTTCATGGTGGGGCTTTGCCATTGCAGCCAGCCGATGCGCCCGCCCTGGCGCACGGTGCCGGTGACTTCCTTGGCCTGCAGGCTCTGGCCTGCGGGCAGCCAGCCGGCCACGCGCTGCAGGGTGTAGGCCAGCGAATCGGCACGGCCGCTCCACCACCAGGCGGAACCCAGCAGGGCGGCCAGCAGCAGGACCAGGACCAGGAAGAACCAGAGCAGGTAGCGCAGCCAGCGGCGGCGGGGCGCAGGCGACGGAGGGGACGCCTGGGGGCTTTGGTCTGGCGCGGCGGAGGAGGCAGGGGTATTCAAGCGGGAATCCACCATGGTCAGAAGTTGAAGCCCAGGCGCAGGTGCAGGCGCAGCTGCTTTTCCTGGGCGCCCCAGGCGATGTCGGCCTGCACGGGGCCCACGGGGCTGCGCCAGCGCAGGCCGGTGCCCACGCCCACGCGCATGTACATGGAGTCGGGCGCATCGCCCACGGTGCCGGCGTCCAGGAAGACGGCGTGCTCCCAGTCCTGTGTGTTGCCCTTGATGACGATGGGCCGCTGCCACTCGATGCTGCCCACGGCCATGTAGCGCCCGCCGATGACCTTGCCGCTGTCGGTGCGCGCACCGATGCTCTGGTACCCGTAGCCGCGCACGGTGTTGTCGCCGCCGGTGATGAACAGCTGGGTGACGGGCAGGTCGGCATCCTTGCGGGCCAGCAAGGCACCGCCGGAGGCGCGCAGCGCCAGGCGGCTGCGGCGCTTGGTCTCGGGATCGACCTCGCCGATGGGAATCAGGCTGAGCCAGCGGCCCGAGACACGGCCGAACGGCGTGCGCTGGGGCGTGAGCGTGGTGCCCGCGCCGACTTCCCAGGCGAAGCCGAAGCCCGAGGAGGGCGCCAGCGTGCTGTCGAAGTAGCGGCCCGTCCAGCCGTAGTTGGCCGTGACCGACGAGCTGGACGGGGGCGCGCCCTCGCCCTGGGTCTTGGCGTAGTCGTACTGCAGGTAGTAGTTGCGGTCGATGTGGTCTTCGGACTTGGTGCGGCCGGCGCGCAGCTGCAGGCTGTTGACATCGAAGTCGCCCGAGGGCGCGCGCTCGGCCTTGGCCGTGGTGAACCAGCGCCACAGGGTTTCATCGGGCAGGGCGGTCCACTGCGTGGAGATCAGCGGGTTCTTGCGGTCGAAGCGCATGCGCGTGACGGCGCGCCAGCCCAGCCAGGGCAGGCGGTTGTGGATGTGGTCCACGCTCAGGCGCGGGCCGGTGTCGGTGCTCATGCCCACGCCGAAGACCCACTTCTGCATCTGGGCCTCGCGCACCTGGGCGATGACGGGCGTGGTGACCTGGGCGCCCTTGCGCTTGATGGCTTCCTCGTCCTCGGCGGCGCTGTCTCCCTGCTGGGGCACGTTGGCCAGCGTGAGGAAGACGGAGTCGTAGTAGCCGCTGCTGGCCAGGCGCAGCTGGGCGTCGACCAGGGCGGTCTGGTCGTATTCCTCGCCCTCGGGCAGGCGTGCGATGCGGGCCGTCCCCACGGGGTCGTAGCGCTGGGCGCCTTCGATGCGCAGCGGGCCGAAGGTGTAGGCCGGGCCGGGTGCATAGGCCACGCTGACGTCGGCCTCATGCGTGTCGGCGTCGATGTCGGCCAGGCTGGAGTCGATGCGCGCCAGCGGGTAGCGGCGCGACTGCAGCGTGCGCAGGCCCTGGCTCTTGGCCTGGCTCCAGCTGGACTGGCTGAAGCGCTGGCCGGGCTGCAGCGGCCAGTCCTCTTCGATGGTGGCGCGCTGCGAGGCGCCTTCGGGATCGTCGGCATTGACGCCCGCAAAGCGCACCTGGCTGCGCGCAATGGTGGCGGGCTCGCCCGGGTCCACCTTGACGGTGACCTCCAGCGGGGCCTCGTCGGATTCGGGCGTTTCCTTGATCTCCACCGTGACCGTGGGGCTGAAGTAGCCCAGCGTGCCGATCAGGTCGCGCACGTTGGCGTCGGTGGCGCCCAGCAGCCGCGTCAGCTCGCGCCGCTGCAGGTCGCTCTGGTAGCGGTAGCGGCGCAGTTCGAGGTGCTTTTCCAGCAGCTCGCGCACTTCCTTGGGCGCATCGACGACGAGCGAGAAGGCCGGGTCGCCGGTCGCTGCAATCAGCGACGGGTCCGTGTCCTTGTCATCATTCTTGGACGGCAGGAGGCTGCAGCCGCCGAGCATCAGGGCTGCACTCAACAGAAACAAAAACGCCGGCCCTCGGGCCGGCGCTGTCGCGGGGGGGAGCTTGGGCATCGGCCTATTTTGACAGCAGGCGCATGGCGTCTTCCAGACCTTTGAGTGTCAAAGGGTACATGCGGTTGCCCGTGAGCTGCTGGATGATGCTGATGCTCTGGCGGTACTGCCAGACGCCGGGCGGCTCGGGGTTGATCCAGGCAAAGCGCGGGAAGGCATGCGTCAGGCGCTGCAGCCATTCGGCGCCGGGCTCCTCGTTCATGTACTCCACGCTGCCGCCGGGCTGCAGGATCTCGTAGGGGCTCATGGTGGCGTCGCCCACGAAGATCAGCTTGTAGTCCTTGTTGTACTTGCGGATGATGTCCCAGGTCGGAAACTTCTCGGCGAAGCGGCGGCGGTTGTTCTTCCACATGAAGTCGTAGACGCAGTTGTGGAAGTAGTAGAACTCCAGGTGCTTGAACTCGCTCTTGACGGCGGAGAACAGCTCCTCCACGCGCTGCACGTGCTCGTCCATGGTGCCGCCCACGTCCATGAGCAGCAGCACCTTCACGTTGTTGTGGCGCTCCGGGATCATCTTGATGTCCAGGTAGCCCGCGTTGGCGGCCGTGCTGCGGATGGTGTCGGGCAGGTCCAGCTCCAGCTCGCCGCCTTCGCGGGCGAACTTGCGCAGCCGGCGCAGCGCGACCTTGATATTGCGCGTGCCCAGCTCCTGCGTGTCGTCGTAGTCGCGGTAGGCGCGCTGCTCCCAGACCTTGACGGCGCTCTTGTTGCGGCCCGGCCCTCCGATGCGCACGCCGGCCGGGTTGTAGCCGCCGTGGCCGAAGGGGCTGGTGCCGCCCGTGCCTATCCACTTGTTGCCGCCTTCGTGCCGCTCCTTTTGCTCTTCGAGCCGCTTCTTGAGCGTCTCCATCAGCTCGTCCCAGCCCATGGCCTCGATGGCGGCCTTTTCCTCGGGCGAGAGCTCGCGCTCCAGCAGCTTCTTCAGCCAGTCCTGGGGAATTTCGCGCGTGAGGTCGGCCACCATCTCCACGCCCTTGAAGTAGGCGGCGAAGGCGCGGTCGTACTTGTCGTAGTGCTTCTCGTCCTTGACCAGCACGGTGCGGCCCAGGTGGTAGAAGTCGTCCAGGCTCCAGGCGTCCTCGCTCCTGGGGCCGACCACGCCGGCCTGCAGCGCCTCCAGCAGGGTCAGGAACTCCTTGACCGAGACGGGCAGCTTGGCCGCGCGCATGGTGTAGAAGAAGTCGATCAGCATGGCATCTCCCGGGGGCCTTGCGTACGCGCCCTCATGTGCGCGCCACGGCGGTGCTGCCGTCCGAATGGCGCTGCAACTGGTCCAGCAACTGGGCGCGCGACTCGGGCCATTCGCCGCTGCGCAGGCTGTACATCACGGTGTCGCGGATGGTGCCGTCACGGCGCAGCGCGTGGCCGCGGATCACGCCGTCCTTCCTGGCACCCAGGCGCTCGATGGCGCGCTGGCTGGCGAAGTTGAAGCAGTCCGTGCGCCAGCCCACCACATGGCAGGCCAGCGTGTCGAAGGCATGGCCCATGAGCATGAGCTTGGCCGAGGTGTTGACATGGGTGCGCTGCACGCTGCGCGCGTACCAGGTGTAGCCGATCTCCACGCGGCGCACCTCGGGCAGGATGTCGTGGTAGCTGCTGGTGCCCAGCACGCGGCCGCTGTCGTCGTCGAGCACGGCAAACGCGAAGCGCTTGCCCTGGCTGCGCTGCTCCAGCGCGGCCTCGATATAGGCGCGCACGTCGTCGGGCTCGGGCGCGGAGGTCACGCGGATGCGCCACAGCTGGCCGTCCTGCACGGCCTCGCGCAGCCCGGCTTCATGGGCGAGGGCCAGGGGCTCCAGCCGCACGCCGTTGAAGCGCATGACCACGGGTCGCACAAAGCCCTGGTGCGCCACCGCGCCGGCCACGGGAATGGTCGTCACCTGGCCGGTGAGGGCCGGCACGCCCGTGTCGTTGGTGTGTTCGGGATGGGGCATGGGCGCAGGCCTCAGCGGTTGCGCTGGTTCATGAAGACCAGCTTCTCGAACAGGCTCACATCCTGCTCGTTCTTGAGCAGGGCGCCCACCAGCGGCGGCACGGCGACCTTGCCCTCGGCGGTCTGCAGCGATTCCACGGGAATGTCCTCGGCCACCAGCAGCTTGAGCCAGTCGATCAGCTCGCTGGTGGAGGGCTTCTTCTTGAGGCCGGGCAGGTTGCGCACGTCGTAGAACACCTTCATCGCGGCGGCCAGCAGCTCGCCCTGCAGCTTGGGGAAGTGCACGGCCACAATCTGGCGCATGGTGTCGGCGTCGGGGAACTTGATGTAGTGGAAGAAGCAGCGGCGCAGGAAGGCGTCGGGCAGCTCCTTTTCGTTGTTGGAGGTGATGAACACCAGCGGCCGGTGCTTGGCGCGGATCATCTCGCGCGTCTCGTAGCAGTAGAACTCCATGCGGTCGATTTCGCGCAGCAGGTCGTTCGGGAATTCGATGTCGGCCTTGTCGATCTCGTCGATCAGCAGGGCCACGGGCCGGTCTGCCGTGAAGGCCTGCCACAGCACGCCCTTGACGATGTAGTTGTGGATGTCCTTGACGCGCTCGCCGCCGTCGATGTCGGACAGTTGCGAGTCGCGCAGGCGGCTGACGGCGTCGTATTCATACAGGCCCTGCTGGGCCTTGGTGGTGGACTTGATGTGCCACTGCAGCAGCGGCATGTCCAGCGCGGCGGCCACTTCCTCGGCCAGCATGGTCTTGCCCGTGCCGGGCTCTCCCTTGACCAGCAGCGGGCGCTGCAAGGTGGCTGCGGCATTCACCGCGAGCATCAAATCTTGGGTGGCGACGTAGTTCTCGGAACCTTGAAATTTCATGGGCGGTATCAGCGTAAGTATTGATGGGGACGCTTGACGGTGACTGCCATAATCGTTCGCGCTACCCGCTCAGCAGTAGGCATCCGTCAGAACTCTTGAAGGATTGTGCGCGCAAAATGATAAAAACTTTGACCACGGTATTGGCGCTGGCTGTCGCATCTGTGACCTCTGTGGCACAGGCCCAGCAAAGCAAAGGTGACGCAAAGGCAGGGGAGGGGAAGATCGCCATGTGCATTGGCTGCCATGGCATCCAGGGCTACCAGGCCAGCTTCCCCGAGGTGTACAAGGTCCCCAAGATTTCCGGCCAGGGCGCACCCTACATCGTGGCCGCGCTGCAGGCCTACCAGAAGGGCGAACGCAAGCATCCCACCATGCGCGGCATTGCCGATCCGCTGACCGAGCAGGACATGGCCGACGTGGCGGCCTACTACGCCGAGCATGGCGTGGCCAAGGCCGCCGACGCCAAGGTCCGCGAGCCCAGCACCCAGGTCGCCGCGCTGCTGCAAAAGGGCGCCTGCGTATCCTGCCACGGCCAGGGCTTTTCCAAACCCATCGATCCCAGCTACCCCAAGGTGGCCGGCCAGTATGCGGACTATCTGTACTCCGCCCTCAAGTCCTACAAGACCGAAGGCAACCCCCATATCGGCCGCAGCAACGGCGTGATGGCCGGCATTGCCAAGCAGTTCACCAACAGCGAACTCAAGGCGCTGGCCAACTACATCGGCAGCCTCGATGGCGAGCTGCAGACCCTGCCGCAGCCCCATTTCCGCCTGGGCCACAAATCGCAGTGAATCGCGCGCAGCCCCATACCCCATAGCAAAAGCCCGCAATCGCGGGCTTTGTCTTGAGGGTGATGCACAGAGGCGCTATGCGCCGCCCGTGGCCTTGGCACCGTCGCTGGTGGCGCGGCGCTGCACGGCGGCAATGTAGGCCTCGCCATCGGGCGGGCGGCCCGAACGCTGGCTTTCCCAGAGCATCTGCCCCAGGCATTCCATGGTGGCGTGGTGGGCGTCGTGCAGCGAGTCCAGGCGGCGGCTGAGCAGCTCCACGGCCTGGCGTATGCCGCGCGGCTGGTCGATGCTGCACTGCTCGCTGATGGACAGATGCATGGACAGATGCAAAAACGGATTGGTCACGCCGGGCGTGGCGTCGTAGTCGCGCAGCAGGGCGGCGTCCACGTCGGCAAGGTCATCGAAATACTCGGGATGCTCGGCGATCCAGAGGCTGGCCAGCGTCTCTATGGCCTCCATCGGCGCGCCGCTCAGCATCTTGGTGCGCACGCCGCAGAAAAAGCGCCGCACATCGGCTTGGGTGGGGTTGAACATGGTGGCGCGCAGCGTAGCACGCAGCCTTTTTGGGCGGGGCACGCAAGGACTTTGCCGAGGGCCCGCCGCAAGACATGGATCAGAGCACTTCGAAGACCCTGCCGGTCTGGGCGCCTTCCACGCTGCGCTGGTAGGCCAGGGCCACGCGCGCGGCGGGCACGGTCTCGAAGCCGGGGAAGACCGAGCCATAGGCATCGGCCGATTCGGTCAGCAGGGTGGGGCTCACGGCGTTGATGCGCAGGCCGCGCTGCAGTTCGACCGCGGCGCCGGTGACGAAGCCGTGGAGGGCGGCATTCACTGTCGATGCATTGGCGCCGTGGCGGATGGGCTCGGTGGCGGCGACGCCGCTGGTCAGCGTGATGGAGCCGCCGTCGCGCAGCCAGCGCTGGCCCAGCAGGGCGAGCCGCACCTGGCCCAGCAGCTTGTCCTGCAGGCCGGAGTTGAACTGCTCGGCCGTCATCTCGGACAGCGGGCCGAAGTGCAGCTTTCCGGCCGTGCTGACGATGGCGTCCACCTGACCGGCGGCTTCGAACATTTTCTGCAGCGTCTCGGGCTGCGTGAAGTCGGCGCGCAGATCGCCGCTGTTGCGGCCCACGGTGACGATGTCATGGCGCGGGGCCAGCAGGGCGTGTACGGCGCGGCCGATGGTGCCGGAGGCACCGATGAGAAGGATCTTCATGCGGTTTTCTTTCTGAGGGGGTGAACAGGCCTCCAGTGTTTTGCAAATCATGGATGGCATAAAGTAGCTGGATCTTTTTGTACTCCTAAGCATTGGTTGGCAATCCATGGACAAGCTGCGCAATATGGAGGTCTTCATGGCCGTGGTCGAGGACGGCAGCTTTGCCCAGGCCGCGCGGCGCCTGGACATCTCGGCCGTGATGGTGGGCAAGCATGTGCAGCAACTGGAAGCCCATCTGGGCGCGCGCCTGCTGCAGCGCACCACGCGGCGCCACAGCCTGACCGAGGTGGGGCGCAGCTTCTACGAGGACAGCCGCCAGGTCTTCGAGCAGTTGCGCTGGGCCGAGTCGGCCGTGGAGCGCAGCCGCAGCGCGCCCCAGGGCCTGCTGCGCATCAGCGCGCCGACCACGCTGGGCAACCATGTGATCGCGCCGCTGGTGGCCGACTACCAGCTGGCCCATCCGCTGGTGCGCGTGGATCTGCAATTGAGCGACAGCATGGTCGACCTGGTGGGCGAGAACATCGACGTGGCCGTGCGCATCGGCCCCGTGGGCGGCGAAGGCCTGGTGGCGCGGCCGCTGCAGCCCTATCGCATGGTGATCGCGGCGGCGCCTTCGTACCTGCGGCGGCGCGGTCATCCGCGTGGCGTGGGCGATCTGGCGCGCCATGACTGCCTGAGCTACGCGGTCTGGCAGCGCCGATCGGAATGGATTCTGCGCGGCGACGGCTCGGCGCCGGTGCAGTGGCCCGACGATGCCCGCCTGCGCTGCAACAGCGGCGACGGGCTGCGCCATGCGGCGCTGCGCGGCCTGGGCCTGATCCTGCAGCCCGAGGTGCTGCTGGCCGCCGACATGGCCGCTGGCCGGCTGGTGCCCGTGCTGCAGGACTGCGTGCCACTGCCGCGCCCGGTGCACCTGGTCTATCTGCCGGACCGCCGCCAGCTGCCCAAGCTGGCGCAGTTCGTGGACCACATGGTGCAGGCGCTGGGCGCGTCCTGAGGCCCGGTTTTCAGGGGGCGGGCGGGGGCGGGGTTTCCTGCGGCGCCTGGTCCTTCTCCTGCTGCGCCTGGGCCTCCTGCCGCTCCTTGGCCATCTGCTCGACCAGCTGCTGGCGGCCCTGCTTGGCCACGGCGATGAGCTGGGCCTGGTCCTTGTGGTGGGGGTACATGCGCTCGATCAGCTGCAGGTTGTGCTCCCGAAAGCGCGCGGTGGTGCGCCGGGCCTCGGCAGGGCTGTGGCCAGCGAGCTCCAGCACGGTGCGCGCCGAGACGAGGCTGGACTCGAAGACTTCGCGCTCGACATGGTGCACGCCCAGGTCGCGCAACTGGTACCAGTGGGCCATGTCGCGCGCGCGGGCCACGATCTCCAGGTGCGGAAAGCGCTTGCGCACGCGGGCGGCGATCTTCAGCGATTGCTCGGAAGAGTCCACGGCAATGACCAGCACCCGCGCCTTGTCCGCGCCGGCAATGCGCAGCAGGTCCATGCGGGTGGCATCGCCGAAGAACACGCGGTAGCCGAAGGTGTGTGCCACTTCCAGCATCTCCACGCTGTGGTCGAGGATGGTGGCCGGCACGCCCTGGGTCAGCAGCACGCGCGCCACGATCTGGCCGTAGCGGCCAAAGCCCGCAATGATGATCTGCGCGTCCTGCGGCTCCGAGATTTCATGGGCCCTGGCAGCCTGGCCCGCGCCGTCGACCTGGCAATCCTTCATGTCGGCAAAGCGCTTGAGCAGCAGCTTGTCCATCAGCACCAGCACCAGCGGGCCGATCAGCATGGACAGGGCCACGGCGGCCACCAGCATGGACGAGATGCTGTGGTGGAACACCTTGTACTGCGCCGCCGTCTGGAACACCACGAAGGCGAACTCGCCGCCCTGGGCCAGCAGCAGGGTGAACACCGGGCGCTCGCGCCAGGGCAGCTTCAGCACGCGGGCCAGGGTGTAGAGCACGGCGCCCTTGAGCGCCAGAAAGCCCAGCACCATGGCCGCCATGGCCCAGGGCGCGCGCAGCAGCACGCCGAAATCGATGCTCATGCCCACGGCCATGAAGAACAGGCCCAGCAGCAGGCCCTTGAAGGGCTCGATGTTGGTCTCCAGCTCGCTGCGGTACTCGCTGTCTGCCAGCAGCACGCCGGCCAGGAAGGCTCCCAGCGCCATGGACAGGCCCACCTGCACCATCAGCATGGCAATGCCCACCACCAGCAGCAGCGAGGTGGCCGTGAAGATCTCGGGCGTGCGGCTGCGGGCGATCCAGCGCAGCAGGGGGCGCAGCAGCAGGCGGCCACCCACCACCACGGCGGCGATGGTGCCCACGGTCTTGAGCACCTGCAGCCACAGGTGGCTGTCTGTGTGCGTGGCATTGGCGGCCTTGACCGCGCCCAGGATGGGGATCAGCGCCAGGATGGGAATGGCGGCCACGTCCTGGAACAGCAGGATGGAAAAGCCGGCCTGGCCGCTGGGCGTGCGCATGAGGTTGCGCTCGGCCATGACCTGCAGGCAGATGGCCGTGGACGACAGGGCCAGGCCCATGCCCGCGATCAGGCTCACGCGCCAGGAAAAGCCGAAGGCCCAGGCCGCCAGGAACAGCACGCCCGTGCAGGCCAGCATCTGCGCCAGCCCCCATCCCAGGATGGGCCGGCGCAGCTCCCACAGGCGGCTGGGCTGCAGCTCCAGCCCGATCACGAAGAGCATCAGCACCACGCCGAACTCGGCAAAGTGAAGAATGTCATCCACATTGCTGACAAGCGACAGTCCCCAGGGGCCCATGGCAATGCCGGCACCCAGGTAGCCAATGATGGCGCCCAGGCCCAGGGCACGCGCTATGGGCACGGCCAGCACGGCGGCGGTGAGATAGAGAAAGCCGTAGGTCAGCCAGATGGGGGCGCTGTGTTCCATGGAAGCTCGGGATCTTGGAGTTGGTGTTTACCCTGGGGTGATTGATTGTGTCACTCTCACAGCCGGGTCAGCTTTCTGACAGGGTTGAAAATGCCCCCCACGCTCCCTTTGCTGCGCAAGGTCCGCTGCCCCTGGCCGGGCGCCCCCCGAGGGGGCCGTTTTCATCTTGGGGCGGCCCGGCGATGAAAAATGCCACCGAATGCTTCACCGCCCCATCCGGCTTTGCCGCGGCAGTGCGCCAGATCGGCTGCACGGTTTTAAGATGCCGGCCTGCTCCGTATTTTTAAGGTGTTTGGCATGGATTGGCACACTTGGATCGCCTACTTTGTGGCCTGCTGGATCATTGCGGTCTCCCCGGGCTCGGGGGCCGTGCTGTCCATGAGCCATGGCCTGTCGTATGGCGTGCGCAAGAGCAGCGCCACCATCTTCGGGCTGCAGCTGGGGCTGCTGACCATCTTGCTGATCGCCGGCGCGGGCGTGGGCTCGCTGCTGCTGGCCTCCGAATGGGCGTTCAACGCCGTGAAGATCGTCGGCGCGTGCTACCTGATCTACCTGGGCATCAGCCAATGGCGCTCGGGTGCCGCACCCCTGGCCACCCAGGAATCCATGCCCGAGCTCAGCGTGCGGCGCCGCGTGCTCACGGGCTTTCTGACCAATGCCACCAACCCCAAGGGCATCATCTTCATGGTGGCTGTGCTGCCCCAGTTCATGACCACCAGCCGCCCGCTGTGGCTGCAACTGTTGATCCTGGCCGCCACCATGCTGGCCGTGGACACCATGGTCATGCACGGCTATGCGGCCAGCGCCAGCGCGCTGCGCGGCTTCATGCGCAGCGCGCGTGCGGTGCGGAGCCAGAACCGGGTCTTCGGCGCGCTGCTGATGGCCGTGGGCACGGGGCTGTTCTTCGTGCAGCGCGCCTCGCGCTGAGCCCCTCCCTGGGCTAACCCAAGGGTCTGTTGACGTTAATTTGCGGTCGCGAAGCAGCCTGCCAGCGTGCCAATCAAGGCGCGCGACGCCGTGCGTGTGCCTACACGCACAAGGAGTGCAACGCCGAGTGGCGCGCTGGCAGGCTGCTTCCCTTCGGGTTGCGCGGTTGCGGGGCCGTCTGCCGCGTTGCTCACACTCGCAAGGCATGGGCCTTGCTGCGCATGAGCGCCTTGCATACAACCCCGCAACCGCGCAACGCGATCCACAAATTAACGTCAACAGACCCTAGCTGTCGCGCGCCCGACATGGAGCGCGCGGCACCGGCCCCTACCATTTGGGGCATGAAAACCTTCCATTCCTATTCCGAAGTGCGTGCCTGCGTGGGGCAGGAAGTCGCCGTCAGCGACTGGATCACCATCACCCAGCAGCAGGTGCAGCTGTTCGCCGATGCCACGGGCGACCAGCAATGGATCCATGTGGACCCCGAGCGCGCGTCCAAGGGCCCCTTCGGCGCGCCGATCGCGCATGGCTTTCTGACGCTGTCGCTGATTCCCCAGTTTTTCCAGAGCTGCTTTCACATCGAAGGCGCGCAAATGGGCGTGAACTACGGCCTCAACCGCGTGCGCTTCACCTCGCCCGTGCCCGTGGGCAGCCGCCTGCGCGCGCGCCTGACGCTGCAGGCCGCCGAGCCCATCGAGCCCGGCGGCCTGCAGATGACCTGGCTGGTGACCGTGGAGCGCGAAGGCGCGGACAAGCCCGCCTGCGTGGCCGAGTCCGTGGCCCGCAACTACGGCGCCAAGGCCTGAATGAAAACTGACCCCCACGCTGCCCTCCCAAGAGGGAGCTTTTCATCTTGGGGCGGCCCGGCGATGAAAAAAGCCCGCAGGCGGCACCTGCGGGCTGGCTGCATGGTGGCAGCGGTTGCGGGGTCTGGGGCTCAGGCGCCGAAGTTCAGCTGGCCCGAACGCTCGGCAGCGGCGGCCTCGCGGCGCACTTCCTCGCGGCTCACGCCAGCGGTGGCGGTGTTCTGGATGGGCAGGTAGCCTTCGGCGACGGAGGGCATGGTGCCATTGGCCTGGGCGGCCTTCAGGTCGGCCATGACCTGGGCACGTGTCAGCGTGCTCTGGGTCTTCACTTCGGGCGGGTAGCTGCTGTTGTCGGCGTAGTCGAAGCCGGCGGCCTGGGCGGCGAAGGCGGAAACGGTGAGGGCGGCCAGGACGGCAAAACGGCGGGTGTTCTTCATGATTCAAGTCCTTTGTTTTGTTTCTGGGACAGGGCGTTCCTTGCGGAAATCGCTTGGTAACGTAGAGCCCATGACTCAAATGTAGGACGGTGTGGAATCGGGATAAACCCTTGGATTGGCAATGCGCTTTTTCAGCGGTTGAAACAATCGGCGGGGAACTTTCCGCCGACCCAGGCCGGTCGCTCAGGCCGCGCCCGTCGCGCCCTCGGCCAGTGCGGCGCCGGCAAACTGCTGCTGGCGCCAGGCTTCAAACACCGTCACGGCCACAGCGTTGGACAGGTTCAGGCTGCGCTGCTGCGGCAGCATGGGCAGGCGCAGGCGCTGCTGCGGCGGGAACTGCTCGCGCACCTCGGGGGGCAGGCCCTTGCTTTCGGAGCCGAACACCAGCCAGTCGCCAGGCTGAAAACCGATCGCGTGGGCGGGACTGCTGCTGTGCGTGGTCATGGCGAACATGCGCTGGCGGTCCGGCTGGCAGTCCTGCAGGAAGGCCTGCCAGTCGGCATGGCGGCGCACGGGCGCGTACTCGTGGTAGTCGAGGCCGGCACGGCGCATCAGGCGGTCTTCCATGGAAAAGCCCAGCGGCTCGATCAGGTGCAGGCTGCAGCCGGTGTTGGCGGCCAGACGGATCACATTGCCGGTATTGGGCGGGATCTCCGGCGCGACGAGAACGATATGGAACATGGCCCGTATTGTCTCGCGGCGGCCTATGCCCCCGGGCCCCGAACCCCCACGATCAGGGCGTGCGCGCCAGCACCAGGGCGCTGACCTCGGCCGCGCCTGCGCGGCGCAGGCAGGTGGCCAGCGCATGCAGGCTGGCGCCCGTGGTCATCACATCGTCGATCAGCAGGACCTTGCGGCCGCGCACATGGGGCAGTTGCGCAGGCGGCACCGCAAAGACCCCGCGCAGCTGGCGCAGGCGCAGGGCGCGCGGCAGGTCATGCTGGGCCTGTGCCGTGTGGGCGCGCTGCACGGCCTGGTGCCGCAGCTTGCCGCGGGTGGATGGGCCGGACAGCGCACGGGCCAGCACCAGGGCCTGGTGAAAGCCGCGTTCGCGCAGGCGCTGGGCAGACAGGGGCATGGGCAGCAGCAGATCGCATTGCTCCAGCTGCTCGCGGGCACCGTGCTGCTCCAGCAGCAGGGCGGCCAGGCTGCGTGCCAGGCCGGTGTCTCCCCGGAATTTGAAGTCGCCGATCACCGTGTGCCAGGGATAGGCGTAGTCCAGCGCGGCAAGGCAGTGCGTCAGTGGCGGAGGCTTGACCAGGCAGGCGCCGCAGACCTGCTGGCCGCCGCTGGCGCCGTGCCCCGCTGGCAGCGGCATGGCACAAAGCCCGCAGCGCGGCAGCGGCCTGGCCCAGCGCAAGCGGCAGTCCTGGCACAGGCGCTGCGCCGGCCAGCGGCGGCAGACGGCGCACTGGCTGGGCAGGCCGGCATGCCAGTGCGAAAGCCATGACGCAGGCAGGTTGGGCATGGAGTCAATATACTCGCGCCGCGTCCGCCACCCCTTTGCTCCGGGGCCGGGCGCCTGTCTTTCGAGGAGCCCGGATTCCCCGCCCAGCCATGTCCCACGAATTGCCCCCCACCATCGATCCGGCCGCCGCATTGCGCTGGCAGCAGGCCGCGCCTGCGGCCTCGCCGTGGCTGCATGAGGAGGTGGCGCGCCGCATGCAGGAGCGGCTGGACTGGATCGTCAAGCCGCCCCAGCGCTGGTGCCACTGGCAGCCCGTGCGCGGCGGCCTGCAGGCCCATGCGCTGCTGCGCCAGCGCTATGCGCAGTCCGAATGCCTGGTCTATGAAGCCTCGCCGCTGCATGAGGCCGCAGCCCGCGAGCAGCTGGGCGCGCGCTGGTGGCAGCCCGCGCGCTGGACCGGGGGCGCCACGCGCTTCGGCGAGCCCGAGCCCGCCGGCGTGGACATGCTGTGGGCCAACATGGCCCTGCACCAGCAGGCCGACCCGCAGGCGCTGATCACGCGCTGGCACCAGGCGCTGTCCGTGGACGGCTATGTGATGTTCTCCTGCCTGGGGCCCGATACGCTGCGCGAACTGCATGCCCTCTACGCCCAGCTCGGCTGGCCACCCGCCGGCCAGGCCTTCACCGACATGCATGACTGGGGCGACATGCTGGTGCACGCAGGCTTCAGCGAGCCGGTGATGGACATGGAGCACATCACGCTGACCTTTGCCACGCCCGAGCGGCTGCTGCAGGAGCTGCGCGAGCTGGGCCGCAACTTCCATCCACAACGCTTTGCCGCGCTGCGCGGCCGCCGCTGGCAGCAGCGCCTGCACGACGCCTTGCGCGAACGGCTGGCCGGCCCCGACGGACAGCTGGCGCTGACCTTCGAGATCGTCTACGGCCATGCCTACAAGCCGCAGCCGCGCGTGCGCCTGGAGTCCAGCAGCGCCGTGTCGCTGGAGGACATGCGCAGCATGCTGCGCCAGCCGCGCAACACGGGTTTGCGATAGCCTGAATGTCGCTTTCCGGTCATTGATCGAAAACAAAAACGTCTACACTTTTCCCGAGCTGACAGAGACAACAGCTTTTCCCTGGGCTCGCTTTCCCGGGCCGGGAAAAGACCAGCGGTCCGCAGGCCGAAAGGGGAGACGATTTGGTGTTTCGCTTTGCCACGGGAACGAGAACGGGCCGGCGCATTCAAGAGTGGCCCGCCCGCAAGTTTGATCATCACCGGCTGCAGCAGTGCCTGCTCCTCTGGGAGCGGGCACTGGTCTTTCTGTCCCTGTGTTCCCTGCTGCCCGCACTGCTGGGCCGCATGCGCTGCCTTCTTCCATCCGCTCCCGGCCCGCACGGCACACACGGCACACATGCCCTGAAGGGCCGGCGCGCGCGCATCCTCCCATCCACTTTGCTGCTGTCCCCCGAGTTCATGCGCCTGCAGGCGCAGGCGGGGATGGCGGCCCGCCCCCATCCTGGTCCCACGTCCGAGCTGCCGTTGATGCCGGCTGGCACGCTATTGGTGATTGCGCGCAGGCACATCTGCGGCGCTTTCATGCATGCTCGGACAGTTGAGGCCGGGAGTTGCCCTTTGGGCAGGCGTTGAACGGTCTGGCTGCGCGGCCCCCACGCCGGCGCAGCGGAGCGAGTGGATAACCCGAGGCTTAGATGTAAGTGAAAACTATGAAAAGCATTTCCACCAGGCTGGTTCTCTGGGGCTTGATGAGTGTGGCAGGGGCAGGCTCCCTTGCACATGCGGCGACAGATCTGCCAGGCGGCCCGGCCGTCAATCAGCTCAACCTTCATCCGGCGGTCACGCGCATCGCGCACGAGCAGCATTACCTGCACTGGATGATGCTGATCATCTGCACGGTGATCTTCATCGGCGTGTTCGCCGTGATGTTCTATTCGATCTGGAAGCACCGCAAATCGCGCGGCGCCAAGGCCGCGAACTTCCACGAATCGGCCACGGTCGAGGTGGTCTGGACCGTCGTGCCCTTCATCATCGTCGTGCTCATGGCGCTGCCGGCCACCAAGGTGCTGGTGGCGCAGAAGGACACCACCAACGCCGATGTCACGATCAAGGCCACGGGCTACCAGTGGAAATGGGGCTACGACTACATCAACGGCGAAGGCGAGGGCCTGAGCTTCATCTCCACGCTGGACAGCAGCCACCGCGTGCTGTCCGACAGCGGCGATGTGTCCAAGGCACCCAACGACTATCTGCTCAAGGTGGACAACCCGCTGGTCGTGCCCGTGGACCGCAAGGTGCGCATCATCACCACGGCCAACGACGTGATCCACTCCTTCATGGTGCCGTCCTTCGGCATCAAGCAGGATGCGATTCCGGGCTTCGTGCGCGACACCTGGTTCCGCGCCGAGAAGACCGGCGACTACTACGGCCAGTGCGCCGAGCTGTGCGGCAAGGAGCATGCCTACATGCCCATCCACGTGAAGGTGCTGTCCAATGACGGCTACAAGGCCTGGGTGGACGAGCAAAAGAAGATCGCCGCCGCCAAGAAGGACGACCCCAGCAAGGTCTGGTCCCTGCAAGACCTGATTGCACGCGGCGAGAAGGTCTATGCGGCCAACTGCGCGGCCTGCCACCAGGCCAACGGCAAGGGCGCCGGTCCCATCAAGGCGCTGGACGGCAGCCCCGTGGTCCTGGGTCCCACGGCCGAGATGATGCATGTGGTGCTGGAAGGCCGTGCCAACGGCGCCATGCCCGCCTGGAAGCAGCTGAGCGATACCGAGCTGGCCGCCGTGGTCACCTTTGCCAAGAACCACTGGTCCAACAAGACCGGCCAGCTGGTGCAGCCGGCCGAGTTCGTGGCCGCCCGCACCGGCAAGTTCCCTGCGCAGTGAGCACGCAAGACAGATGAGCGATTGGAGATAACAGCATGAGCGCCGTACTTCCCCCCATCCACAGCCCTGCGGGCGAGGGCCACGAACATGCGCATGAGCACGAGCATGGACACGGGCATGACGACCATCACCACCACGCCACGCCCACGGGCTGGCGGCGCTGGATGTTCGCCACCAACCACAAGGACATCGGCACGCTGTACCTGCTGTTCTCGTTCACCATGCTGATGGTGGGCGGGGTGCTGGCGCTGCTGATCCGCGCCGAGCTGTTCCAGCCCGGGCTGCAGATCGTCAACCCCGAGCTGTTCAACCAGCTGACCACCATGCACGGCCTGATCATGGTGTTCGGCGCCATCATGCCGGCCTTCGTGGGCTTTGCGAACTGGATGCTGCCGCTGCAGATCGGCGCCTCCGACATGGCCTTCGCGCGCATGAACAACTTCAGCTTCTGGCTGCTGATCCCGGCCGGCCTGATGCTGGTGGGCTCGTTCTTCATGCCCGGCGGCGCACCCGCCGCAGGCTGGACGCTGTATGCGCCGCTGACGCTGCAGATGGGGCCGTCCATGGACACCTCCATCCTGGCCATGCACATCATGGGCGCAAGCTCCATCATGGGCGCCATCAACATCATCGTCACCGTGCTCAACATGCGCGCGCCCGGCATGACGCTGATGAAGATGCCCATGTTCGCCTGGACCTGGCTGATCACGGCCTACCTGCTGATCGCCGTCATGCCCGTGCTGGCCGGCGCCATCACCATGACGCTGACGGACCGCCATTTCGGCACCAGCTTCTTCAACCCCGCAGGCGGCGGCGATCCGGTGATGTACCAGCACATCTTCTGGTTCTTCGGCCACCCCGAGGTCTACATCATGATCCTGCCGGCCTTCGGCATCATCAGCCAGATCGTGCCGGCCTTCAGCCGCAAGAAGCTGTTCGGCTATGCGTCCATGGTGTATGCGACCTCGTCCATCGCCATCCTGTCCTTCATCGTGTGGGCGCACCACATGTTCACGACCGGCATGCCCGTCACGGGCCAGCTGTTCTTCATGTACGCCACCATGCTGATCTCGGTGCCCACGGCCGTGAAGATCTTCAACTGGGTGGCCACCATGTGGCGTGGCTCCATGACCTTCGAGACGCCCATGCTGTTCTCGGTGGGCTTCATCTTCGTGTTCACCATGGGCGGCTTCACGGGCCTGATCCTGTCGATGGCGCCCATCGACATCCAGCTGCAGGACACCTACTACGTGGTGGCCCACTTCCACTACGTGCTGGTGGCCGGATCGCTGTTCTCCATGTTCGCGGCCTACTACTACTGGGCGCCCAAGTGGACGGGCGTGATGTATTCGGAGACGCGCGGCCAGATCCACTTCTGGGGCTCGCTGATCTTCTTCAACATCACCTTCTTCCCCATGCACTTCCTGGGCCTGGCGGGCATGCCGCGCCGCTATGCCGACTACCCCATGCAGTTCGCCGACTTCAACATGGTGGCCTCGCTGGGCGCGCTGGGCTTTGGCCTGATGCAGGTGTATTTCTTCCTCTTCGTCGTCGTGCCCGCCATGCGCGGCAAGGGCGAGAAGGCGCCGCAAAAGCCCTGGGAGGCTGCCGAAGGCCTGGAGTGGGAAGTGCCCTCGCCGGCGCCGTTCCATACCTTCGAGACGCCGCCCAAGCTGGATGCGACGGCGACCCGCGTCATAGGCTGAAATGAACCACCGCCTGGGTCGCTTCGCGCCTTCCCCCTTCCTTGGTGCCCCTGGGGTGGGGCGCGACAGTCTCAGAGATTGCCAGTAGTCATGGAGATCAGAAAAATGGATGCACAGCAACGAAAAGCCAATGTGCGGCTGGCGCTGATCCTGGTATCGGTGGCGCTGGTCTTTCTGGCCGGCTTCGTGATCAAGATCACCGTGCTCCATTGAGCGCTTGAAGGCAACAGGAGGGCAATCCGTGAGCGTGCGCAGTGAAAACGCGAAGATGGTGGGCAAGCTGGCCGTGGTGGCGCTGGGCATGTTTGCCTTCGGCTACGTGCTGATCCCCATCTACAAGCACATCTGCGAGCTCACGGGCATCAACATCCTGTCGCTGTCCGAGCGGCAGGTGCCGGGCAACGGCACGGCCGGGCGCGATGTGAAGCTGCCGGCCAACTCGCAGGTGGACAAGAGCCGCACCATCACCGTGGAGTTCGACGCCAATGCGCGCGGGCCCTGGGACTTCAAGCCGGCGCAGCGCTCCATGCAGGTCCATCCGGGCGAGCTGGCCACGGTCATGTACGAATTCCAGAATGTGCAGAACCGCCGCATGGCGGCCCAGGCGATACCGAGCTATGCGCCACGCCAGGCGGCTGCGCATTTCAACAAGCTCGAGTGCTTCTGCTTTTCGCAGTACACGCTGGAGCCAGGGGAAAAGCGCGAGTGGCCGGTGGCCTTCGTGATCGATCCGCGCATCTCCAAGGACGTGACCACGATCACGCTGTCCTATACCTTCTTCGAGGTGGGCGGCAGGACGCCGGCCGCGCCCACGGGCGATGCGCCGGTGGCCGCAGGGCCGAAGCAGGAGCCGGCCTCATGAATGCGCCGCAACCCGGGGACAAGCGCCGCCCGCCCAGCGTGTGGCGCACGGTGCGCGCCGTGGCGTGGTCCCTGTTCGGCGTGCGCAGGGCTAGCGAGTACCAGCAGGACGGGGAGCGCATCACGCCGCTGCATGTGATTGCAGTGGGGCTGGCGGCCATCTTCCTGCTGGTGCTGGGATTGATCGCGCTGGTCAGGCTCGTGGTCTGAGCGGCGCGGCCATCGGGGACAGAGAGTGATAGACGGGAAACACAGAACCAAGAATGTCAGGAGCTGAGCAATGAGTGCAACCACCCACGGCAAAACGCCTTACTACTACGTGCCGGCAGAGTCCAGCCATCCCGTCATGGCGGCGGCGGGGCTGTTCTTCGTGATCCTGGGCGCGGGCAACTGGATCAACGGCCATGAATGGGGCATGTACAGCCTGGGCCTGGGCCTGGTCTGGTGGCTGGCCGTGCTCTTTTTCTGGTTCCGGGAGGCCGCGCATGAAAGCGAGTCCGGCAAGTACGGTCGCAAGATCGACCTGTCCTTCCGCTGGAGCATGAGCTGGTTCATCTTCTCCGAGGTGATGTTCTTCGGCGCCTTCTTCACCGCCCTGTGGTGGGCGCGCTCGCACTCGGTGCCCGCGCTGGGCAGCCTGGACAACGCCTTGCTGTGGCCCGACTTCAAGGCCGTCTGGCCCAGCATGGCAGCGGGTGCCACGGCCTCGCCGGCCAACAGTGTCGAGCCCTTCCAGACCGTGGGCCCGTTCTGGCTGCCCACCATCAACACGGCGCTGCTGCTGACTTCGGGCGTGACGCTGACCATTGCCCACCATGCGCTGCAGGCCGGCCACCGCGCCCGCACCATCGCCTTCATGTGGATGACGGTGATCCTGGGCTTCGTCTTCCTGTGCGTGCAGGGCTACGAGTACTACCACCTGTACACGGATCTGAACCTCAAGCTGTCCTCGGGCGTGTTCGGCTCGACCTTCTTCCTGCTCACGGGATTCCACGGCTTCCACGTCTTCGTGGGCATGCTGATGCTGTTCTTCATCACCATGCGCCTGCATGCCGGGCACTTCACGGCCGAGCGGCATTTCGGCTTCGAGGGCGCGGCATGGTACTGGCACTTCGTGGACGTGGTGTGGCTGTTCCTCTACGTGCTGGTCTACTGGATGTAGTCTGTATCCGGCCCCATGCAAAAAGAAGCGCCAGGGCGCTTCTTTTTGTTTGTGGGGGCAGGGGGCTTGTCTATTGCCCGGCGGTCCAGCCGGTGGGATGGATGTAGCCCAGCTTGGCCGCCAGCAGCACGCACAGGAACAGCGCGATGGACAGGCCCACGCGCAGCGCCAGTGCACGGAACATGGCGCGGCTGCGGCGCCTGTCGTCGCCCGCTCCCTGCTGGTCTTCGGGATTGCGGCGCATCATGAAGAACAGGGCGCTGCCCAGACTGGCGACAATGGCCAGCAGGGCGAGAACGATCACGAATTTCATGGGTGGATTATCCGGTGCGTGTTTCCAGAATGCCAGAGCGCTGGCGGTTTGTACTGATCACCTTGGCCGCGCTGATCGGCGTGGCCGTCACGCTGTCCCTGGGCCGCTGGCAGCTGCAGCGCGCGGCCTACAAGCAGGAACTGTTCGACGCCGTGCAGCGCCAGCAGGGCCTGCCGCCGTGGAGCAACGCCCAGCTGGCAGCCGTGCAGCCCGATGCGGTGCCGAACCCCGAGGCCGCGCCCTGGCTGCACCGTCCCGTGCAATTGCAGGGCCACTGGATTGCGGGGCAGACGCTGTACCTGGACAACCGCCAGATGCAGGGCCAGCCGGGCTTCTTCGTGCTCACGCCGCTGCGGCTGGCTGCGCCGCATGAGGACGTGGTGATCGCCGTGCAGCGCGGCTGGGTGCCGCGCAACTTCCTGGACCGCACGGCCCTGCCCGAGGTGCAGACGCCCGAAGGGCTGGTGACCGTCCAGGGGCGCATGGAGGCCGCGCCGTCCCGGCTCTACGAATTCGGCCGTGCAGGGGCAGACCCTGATGGGCAAAAGTCGCGCATCCGACAGAATGTGGACATTGCCGAATGGGCCGTGGCCTCCGGGCTGCCGCTGCGCGAATGGAGCCTGCTGCAGACCGGCGAAGCCAGCGAAGGCCTGCGGCGCGACTGGCCTGTTGTGACGGCCGGTGTCGAGAAACACCATGGCTATGCGTTCCAATGGTTTGGACTTGCGGCCCTGATCACGCTTTTGTATGTCTGGTTCCAAATCGTCCGACGCTTTGTCCGCCCGCGCCATGCCCGCTCCTGAGACTCCCCTGGAGATGACTGTCCATGGCCTGCCACCCTTGCAGCCGAGCCTTGCCGGCGCGCAACGCACGCGCAGCGGCCGCTGGAAGATGCTGGCCGTGTTCGCGGTCTGCGCCGCGCCCGTGGTGGCCTCCTATTTCACCTACTACGTGCTGCGGCCTGGCCAGCAGCGCAGCTTTGGCGAGCTGATCGCGGACCAGCCAGCCTTGCCACCGGCCACGGCCACCACGCTGGACGGCGCCCCTGTACCGCTGCAGTCGCTCAAGGGCCAATGGCTGCTGCTGAGCGTGGCGGGCGGGGCTTGCGGCAGCGCCTGCGAAAGCCATCTCTATCTGCAGCGCCAGCTGCGCGAAACCCTGGGCCGCGAAAAGGACCGGCTGGACCGGGTCTGGCTCATCTCCGACGACGCACCCGTGCCCGCGCACCTGCGCCCCGCGCTGGCCCAGGCCACGGTGCTGCGCGTGCCCGAGGCCGTGCTGCGCGGCTGGCTGCAGCCCGCGCCCGGCCATGCGCTGCAGGACCACCTGTACGTGGTGGACCCGCAGGGCCACTGGATGATGCGCATGCCCGCCGGGCTGGGCATGGCCGACGCCGGCAAGGCCAAGCGCGACCTGGACCGGCTGCTGCGAGCATCGGCCTCGTGGGACACGGCGGGACGCCCCGGCGACGGCGACTGAGGCCTGCGCCAAGGAACCGAGCCGGCAGCCAGGCCGTCTCATGGAGGCAGGCAGGCCCCGCAGCGCCGGGGTCTTGCGGTTATGGGTTATGGTTTGCGGCTGTGCGAAAGCGCCTTCAGCAGACGCTTTCGCCTTTTCCCTTTCCAGCCCGGGCGGCGCGCAGGCTTTGCGGCCACGCAGCCTGCGGCAACTACCTTGTTGAGGAAGCATGAACAAACGGACAGCGCTGCGCTTTCTGGGCGTGACCGCCATGGCATGGGGCGCCCTGGCGCTGAGCGGATGCTCGCGCGAGGCCAAGACCAGTTTCCAGGGCGTCGATGTCACGGGCGCCGAATACGCCAAGGACATTCCCCTGCGCGATGTGAACGGCAAGCAGCGCAGCATCAAGGACTTTGCGGGCAAGGTCGTCGTGGTCTTCTTCGGCTACACGCAATGCCCCGACGTCTGCCCCACCACCCTGCAGGAGCTGGTCGAGGTCAAGCAGCAGCTGGGCGCCGATGGCGACAGGCTGCAGGGCGTCTTCGTCACCCTGGACCCCGAGCGCGACACGCCCGAGGTGCTCAAGGCCTACCTGGGCAACTTCGACCCCGGCTTCGTCGGCCTGCACGGCACGCCCGAGGAGACGGCGGCCGTGGCCAAGGATTTCAAGCTCTTCTACAAGAAGGTGCCCGGCAAGACCGAAGGCACCTACACGCTGGACCATTCGGCCGGCAGCTATGTCTACGACACGGCCGGCCGCCTGCGCGTGTATGAGCGATACGGCGGCGGCCCGCAGGTGCTGGGCGCCGACGTCAAGGCCCTGCTGCAGGAAAAGCGTTCCTGATCCTGCGCGCGCCGCAGCCAGTGTGACCGCCGTCACATTGGCTGCGTTTAGGCGCGATGCGGCACACCATCCCTGATGTGCATCGCCGCAGGACTGCTTAGAGTGGGCCCCGCCTGGAGCGTCATGCCGACGCCCCGCCCATCTCCAAGAGACCTGATCCATGCGGCGAAACGTGTACGTCACCCAGCGTGAGTACCCTTTGAACGAAGGAGAGACGCTTCTTTCCGTCACCGACCTGAAGGGGCGCATCGTCTATGCCAACGATGCCTTCATCCGCGTCAGCGGCTTCGAGGCCGCCGAGCTCTACGGCAAGGCCCACAGCATCGTGCGCCATCCGGACATGCCGGCCGCCGCCTTCGCCGACATGTGGACCACCATCCAGCGAGGACTGCCCTGGAGCGCCCTGGTCAAGAACCGGCGCAAGAACGGCGACCACTACTGGGTGCGCGCCAACGCCAGTCCCATACGCCATGCGGGCACCGTGGTCGGCTACCTGTCCGTGCGCACCCGGCCGCAGCCGTGCGAGGTGCAGCAGCATGCGGCGCTCTATGAACAGATCAATGCCGGCGTGCGCTCGCTGGGCCTGCACCGGGGCTTCCCAGTGGGGCGTGGCGCCGCGGGCGCGCTGCAGCGCTGGTGGCGCTTCAGGCCGCTGGCCTGGCGGGCGCAGGCCATGGTGGCGGGACTGTGGCTGCTGGGATCGGCCGGGCTGTGGTTGCCGTCGCTGCAGGCCTGGGCCTCGGCTTTGCCCCTGTCCCTGACGCTGGCCGAGATCTGGCCCGCCTGGCTGTTCTGGAGCCTGGCTTGCGTGGCGGCCGGGCAGTGGCTGCGCAGCAGGCTGCTCATGCCCCTGGCTGCCCTGCGCGGACAGGCCCAGGCCGTGGCCAGCGGGCAGCAGACGGGGGAACTGTTCACGCAGCGCACGGACGAGATCGGCGCCATCGGCGGCGCCGTGCGGCAGACCGGACTCAACCTGGTCTCCCTGGTGGACGACATCCAGGGCAAGAGCGACCAGGTGCGCCGCTGCGCGCTGGCCGTGCAGCAGGGCAGCACCGAACTGAGCGACCGCACCGAGGCTGCCGCCGCCAGCCTGGAGCAATCGGCCCAGGCCATGCAGGCCTTGGCCTGCGCCATAGAGCGCAGCAGCGCCCAGGCCGGCGAGGCCGCCCGCCGCGCGCGGCATGGCGTGGACATGGCCGGGCAGAGCAGCCGCATGGTCGCGCAACTGGACCAGGGCATGCGCGGCGTGGCCCGGACCAGCGATCAGGTCGGGGAGATCAGCTCGCTCATCGACGGCATTGCCTTTCAGACCAATCTGCTGGCGCTCAACGCCGCCGTGGAGGCCGCGCGCGCCGGCGAGCACGGCAAGGGCTTTGCCGTGGTGGCCGACGAGGTGCGCGGCCTGTCCCAGCGCAGCGCCCACGCTGCGCGCCAGATCAAGGCATTGATCGAGGCATCGCAGCAGCAGGTGGCGCAAAGCTGCGCCATGGCGCGCGAAATGGGCGAGGCCATGCTCGCCGTGCAGGCCGACATGCGCGAGCAGCTGCTGCTGGCCGAAGGCATGCAGGCCGCCAGCCAGGCCCAGGCCGGTGGCGTGCAACAGGTACAGGCCGCCGTGCAGCAGCTCGAACAGATGACCCAGCACAACGCCACGCTGGCGCGCGACACCATCGCGCACGCGCAGCAGCTGGCCGCGCAGGCTCAGGCGCTGGAGGCTGCGGCATCGGTCTTCCACGGCAAGGGGCCGTCCGCATGATGGCGTCGGCCTGGAGCGCGCAAGCCGGCCATCTGATCGGGCCGTGCGAGGCGCTGGATGAGGAGCTCAAGCGCGTGGCCATGGAGGCCGCGCCCGACGGCATCGTGCTCGTGGATCGCAAGGGCCACATCCTGCTGGCCAATCCCGCCATGCAGGCCATGAGCGGCTATGGCGCCTCCGAGCTGCTGGGCCGTCCGCTGCAGATGCTGCTGCCGCCCGAGGCGCATGCGGCCCATGGGCCGCAGCTGCAGTCCTACTTCGCCCAGCCCGCGCGCCGGCCCATGGGGCAGGGGCGGGACCTGTGGCTGCTGCGCAAGGACGGCAAGCGCCTGTCCGTGGACATCGCCCTGGGCCATTCCCCGCACGGCGGGGGCGTGGCCGTGGCCTTTGTGCGCGACCTGTCGCAGCTGCGCCAGATGGAGGCCTGCATGCACTACCACGCCACGCACGACACGCTCACCGGCCTGCTCAACCGCTGGCAGTTCGGGTTGCAGCTGGAGCAGGCGATCTCGCAGGCGCAGGCGCAAGTGGGTTCGGGCTCGGGCTCGGGCACCGGGCCCGCGTCCTTTGCGCTGCTGCTGCTCGACCTCGACAACTTCAAGGCCATCAACGACGGCTATGGCCACGACGTGGGCGACCAGGTGCTCAAGGAAGTGGCGCGCCGCCTGCAGGCCGCGCTGGGCACTTCGGCCACGCTGGCGCGCATGGGCGGTGACGAATTCACCGCCGTGCTGCATCCCTGCAACGGGCCGGACCTGCGCCGGCGCGTCGACGCGCTGCTGGGCGAGCTGTGCCGGCCCTGCGCCATCGGCCACTACGCGCTGAACTTCGGCGCCAGCGTGGGCGTGGCCTTCTACCCGCAGGACGCGGGCGATGCGGCCACCCTCATGCGCTATGCCGACATGGCCATGTACGACGCCAAGCAGCGCGGCCGTGCCTCCTACGCCTGCTATGCCAGCGCCATGGGCGAGGCCATGGCCGAGAAAGTGCTGCTGCACGAACGCCTCAAGCGCGCCCTGGACCGGGGTCTGCTGAGCCTGCATTTCCAGCCCCAGGTGCAGGTGCTGGGCGGCCAGGTCCAGGGCGTGGAGGCCCTGCTGCGCTGGAACGACGAGCAGATGGGCTGGGTCTCGCCGGAGCGCTTCGTGCCCGTGGCCGAGTCCACGGGCCTGATCCTCGCGCTGGGCGAATGGGTGATCGATGCGGCCTGCCGCCAGGCCGGCGACTGGCTGCGCGCAGGCATGCCGCTGCGCGTGGCGGTCAACCTCTCGGCCCAGCAACTGCGCCAGGCCGACCTGCAGCAGCGCCTCATGGGCAGCCTGGCCCGGCATGGCGTGCCGCCGCACCTGCTGGAGCTGGAAGTCACCGAGTCCGCCGCCATGACCGACCCGCAGCAGGCGCGCGAATTGCTGGGCAGCCTGCTTGCCGCAGGCGTCTGCGTGGTGCTGGACGATTTCGGCACCGGCTACTCCTCGCTGGCCCACCTGCGCGATCTGCCCGTCTCGCGCGTGAAGATAGACCGCACCTTCATCGGCCCCATGCTCGACAGCCCGGCCGACGCCAAGATCGTCAAGGCCGTGATCGCGCTGGCCCGCACCCTGGGCCTGCAGGTGGTGGCCGAAGGCGTGGAAACGGCCGAGCAGCTGCGCCTGCTGCGCATCCTGGACTGCGACGCCTACCAGGGCTGGCTCTTCGCCCGCGCCATGCCGGCGGAGCAGATTCCCGCGCTGATTCACAAGCCCGTGGCGACCTTGCTGGCGCAGCAGGAGGAAGAGGCGCTTGAGCATCAAACTGCGGACTGTTGCGATGGGAAGGGAGCGATGGTGAGCAGGGACGGCGGTTCTGCCAAACCTGGCGCTTGATGTTGCAACAGGTCGGCAAGCCTACCGGTCCGCCCGATCAACCGCCACGCCTCTCGCACCCCACCTCCTTCACCTCACCTCCCTCACCCCACCTCCCTCACCCCACCCCCACTGATCCTCGACAACACCGCAGGCTGCAGCACGCAATGCCATCGATCCGGCCGCTCCAGCGCGCCCAGTTGCACCAGGCGCACAAGGCTGCGCGCAATGGTTTCGCGCGTGGTGGCCAGCAGGGCGGCCAGTGCGCCCTGGCTGGGCAGGCGCACGAGCAGGCTTGACTGCAGCGCGGCCAGTTGCATCAGGGTGGCGGCCAGCTGGCGCAGCACGCCGGGGATGCGGACGATGTGGGCCCATTCCGCCAGCAGGGCGTTGTTGCAGGTGTAGCTGGTGGCCAGCGCGCGCACGAAGGCGGCATCGACCAGGCCGCGGCGCGTGATGGTGGCGATGTCCACGCAGCAGATGCGCCCCGGGCCCAGGGCCTCGAAGTGCATGGCCGAGGGCTGCTGCAGCCAGCCCGGGCTGCCCAGCGCGTGGCCGTTGCCGAACAGCGCCACGGGCCGCTGCACGCCGTCGCAGCCACGGCGGATGGCCAGGACGAAACCGAGCTTGATCACCTGGAATTCATGGGCAACGCAGCCTTGCGCCTGGAGCTTCTGGCCCTTGGCCAAGCCGCGTTCGCGGATGTGCGGCAGCCATTGCTGGAATGCGGGCTCGGGTAACTGGCCCAGCAGGCAATGGGACGAACGCATGCATTCGCTGCAGCGTACGGCTGAAGGCGCAAAGGACGACGATGGCATGGCACGGACGGTTCGAAGGCGCCGCAAGCCAGGGCAGGAGGCGCCCTGGCGCTGGCAGGGACCCGGGCGTGCGGCCAGGGCGAAGCCGTGCAGGCTAGCGGGCCCTGCGGCTGAATGCAACGTGATGTAACCGTTTTCGCGCCAGATGGCGTCAATCCGCCGCTGTTCCTTGACCTGGGTCAGACGGCTGCCGTGCTGCTGGCGCTGCTGGCATGGTCGGCACCGCTGGCCGTTTCGCTGCCGTGGGCGCGGGCGGCTTCGCGCATGCGTGCCAGCTCGCGTGCGGGCAGGGGGATGTCGCCGCTGGCGACCTTCATCAGCAGGCAGTGCAGCATTTCGGTGGACAGGCCGTGCAGCACCAGGCGGTGGCCGGCGCGCAGGGTGGACAGGGGCACCAGCGGGTGCTTGTTGTTGAGCATGACCAGGTGCTCGGGCGAGGCGAGGATCTTGGCCGCATAGATGGCCACGGTCTCGTCCAGCTGCAGCGAGTTGCTGGCGCGCCAGAAGTCGTTGTCGGTCAGCAGCAGCTGGTAGACGGGCGTGTAGACCTCGATGGCGCTTTGCAGGTCCAGCAGGTTCAGGCGCCCGCGCGGCATGTCCTCCAGGCGCAGGGGCGGGTTGCGCAGCATGGAGAAGTCGGGCTCGGCCACGGGCTGCAGTTCCTGGCCTGCGGCGCGCAGCGCGTTGTTCAGGCGGATGACGAAGTTGAACAGGTTCAGGTCGTGCCTGAGGAACAGGTCGTCCTTGATGTCGTCGATGCTGTCCGGCTCCAGCGGTGTGGTGGACACGGGCGTGGGCGCATTGGCCGCGACAAAGGCCAGGATCTGCGAGCCCAGGTGGAAATGGCGCAGGATGAGCCAGTTGGCCTCGGGCGAGACGAAGCGGTTCATGCTGAAGGCGAGCAGCCGGTGCAGCAGCCTGGAGTGGGCCCAGTTGCGCGGCAGCAGCACCTTGAGGATCTGGATGAGGACGATGCTGGTGCGCGCCAGCGGCCGCAGGAAGGGCAGCAGGTACTGGCGCGAGCCGCTGCTGCAGTCGCGCAGCCAGGCGGCCTTGACGTCGTCGGGCAGCGGCGTGCTCTGGTCCAGGTACAGGGCACGCCAGGGGCTGGGGTCGCGCTCGTCGTGGGGCTGGTCGATGAAGTCTGGCGGTGGCATCAGTTCTCCTCGGTCAGGACATGCTCGAACTGCATCAGGTACAGCGCCGCCGTGTGGCGCGCGGTGCGCACGATGGCCTGCGCCGCCGTACCCCCGCTGCCGTCTGTGCCGTCCAGCGCCATCACCATCTGCACGGCCATGAGCCAGCGTTCCAGGTGGTGTTCGTCGTTGGCGCCGTGGTATTCCAGGAAGCGGAAGGCATCGGGCGGCAGCGGCAGGCTGGCGCGCAGCAGCGGCAGCAGGCTGGGCACGATGCGCTGGCCCGTGCCTTCGATGATGTAGATGGCGCCCAGCAGGCCCACGGGATTGGGCGTGGCGGCCAGGCCGTGCAGATAGGCGTTGAGCGCCTCGCCGCCGGGGTTGCGGCGCAGGCGGGTGAGGTCGGTCTCGGTGCCGCCAGCCTTCAGGTAGTCCTCGTGCAGGATGCGGAAGTCGTTCTGCTCCTCGCCCGCATGCACGTCGATCAGCGCAGCCAGCGCCGCGTGCTCGCCGGTGAGCGAGGCCGCGCCCTCGCGCATCCACAGGCTGCCCTCGCGCACCTGGGGAACCCAGTGGCTCATCCAGCGCACGTAGTCGGCGGTCTGCAGCCTGCCTGTGCGTATGCGCTGCAGCAGCGGCGTGCGCCACACGCGCGAGCGGTAGTCCTGCCAGAGGCTGGCCAGTTCGGTCAGCAGCGGCGCGAGCGTGGCCGGGGCCTGGTTCGGGTCGTGGGGCGGGGCGATGGTGGAGACATCGGGCAGCAGGTCCGGGGCAGCGGAAGCTTCGGCGGTCGCACTGCGTGCTGCGGCCGTGGCCGGGGTGGCGGTGGGCGCCTGGGCCGCATCCTCCACTTCCAGCAGCATGTAGCCGGCCGTGAAGCGGCCCGATTCGGGAATGAAGCACAGCACGGTGTCGCCGTGCTTCAGGCGTGCCGATTCCGTGCGCAGGAACTCGGACATCATCACGAAGATGGAAGCCGCGCCCGTGTTGCCGCGCCAGGCCAGGTTGCTCCACCAGCGTTCGCGCGGGATGCCGAGCTGGGCCTTTCCCAGCAGCTCGTCCACCACGGGGATGAAGCGCTCCGACGAGTAGTGGCACAGGAAGTGGTCTATGCCGCGCCCGGGCACCCAGCCCGTGTGCGCCAGGTGGGCGTATTCGTGGATGCAGACATCGAACAGGTGCGGCAGCAGACGGATGTCCTGGCGCAGCGACAGCGCGCCTGCGGCCTCGGCATCGCCCCAGGCGGCAAAATCCAGGTGGCTGGTGGCGCGGTCGGGCGTCAGGCCCAGCTGCATGCAGACCGGGTAGTCGCCCGCAAAGCTGCGCAGGTGCGTCCAGCGCAGCTTCAGGCGCAGGCCGGGCGCGTCGGGCAGGGCCTGCGGGCCGCCCAGCAGCACGGCGCCCGCGCCATCGGACAGCATCCAGCGCAGGAAGTGGGCGTCGAAGTCCGTGTTGTATCCCTGGGCCGCGAAGCGCGAGCGCTTGAACAGGCGCGAGGGCATTTCGCTGGCCACGGCCAGGGCCAGCGAGTCGGGCGCGCGGTCCACGGCCTGGGCCGCTGCCTGCAGCGCGCCCACGCTGGCGGCGCAGACGCCGTGCACGGACAGGGTCTCCATGGGCGGCGCGGCCATCTCGCCCTGGATCATGCTGGCAAAGCCGGGCATGAGCGCATCGCCGCCCGAGGAACCGCTGGCCAGGAAGCCCACATCGCCCAGCGCGCGCCCGGCCTGCGCCAGGCAGTCCTGGATGGCCTGGGCGGCCATGGCCGTGTTGCTGTGCACGGTGCGGCCTTCGGCGTCGATGGCGTAGTGGCGCTGGACAATGCCGTTCTCGGCCAGGATGCGGCGCTTGAGGCGCTCGGACAGGCGGTTGAGCGGCGCCACGTAGGCATCCATGCCTGCGTTGTCCACGGGTTCACCGGGCAGGAACATGCCTGCGGCATGCAGATAGACGTTGGAATAGGCGACGGGCATGGGTTCTGGGACGTATCAGTCGTATGTTCCGGGAGGCATGTGCGCACGCGTGCGGGCCGGCGGCCAGATCGTGCCCAGCACGAAGACGCGGGCCATGTAGGGTAGCAGTCCGCCTTCGTTGAGCGCAGGGGCCACGCGCTGGCGGTAGTGCTCGCTGTGCAGGCGCGTGAGCTCGGACCAGTGGGCCTGGGGCCGCTCGTGGTGGGCCGTGTGCAGGCCGATGTTGAACAGCAGCGGATTGACCCAGCCCTCGAAATTGCGCGCGTAGTTCAGTGGCGTGGCGCTGTCCAGCCGCTGGCCGCGCGTCAGTGGCCGGCCATCGGCATGGGCGTGCTGCAGGTAGTTGGTGGCCAGCAGCCAGTGCAGGCCATGCAGCTGGGGAACGATCACCAGCAGCAAGGCCTTTTGCCAATCCAGCGACAGCAGCAGTGCCCAGCTGCCCAGCCACAGCAGGTACTGGCCCATGCAGTAGCGAAAGGCGCCGGGCCAATGCCGCCGCAGCTGGCCCAGCCAGCGCAGGAACAGCGGGTACAGCACCCAGCCGGCCTGCAGCGGGTGGAGCAGGTAGCCCAGCAGATGGTTGTGGTCGCCGCCGAAGCGGTAGGTGCGTGCCATGTCGCGCGGGCCGTGGCGGAAGCGGTGGTGGTTGGCCACATGGGCGGGCCAGAACACGAAGGTCGGGTGGCCTTGCAGCAGGGTCAGCCAGTAGTCGGTGAAGCGGTTGGCCCAGCGCCCGCGCCACATGCGCAAATGCGTGTGGTTGTGGTGGATGACGCCCACGCCCAGCGTGAGGAACAGCTCGATCCCGTAGAGCCACAGGTTCCAGCCGTGCTGCCACTGCCACCACACGATCAGCGGCAGCGCCACCAGATAGGCCAGCGACTGCAGGTCGCGCCAGTGGCGCAGCCGGGGCAGCCGGGGCTGGACGTGGCGAGCAGGCGGTCGGCTCATTCCGTCCTGGGCCGGGCCGTGGCGGGCAGGGCCACGCGCGTGCGCATCAGCCGGTCCATGAAGGCCAGCGCAAAGCCATAGTTGCCGTTGGGCCGGGCATGGTGCAGATGGTGGCGCCGGCTGGCGGCCAGCGCATGCGTGTCGGACACCCCGGGAAAGAAGTCATAGTTGGAGTGGCCTATGACGTTCAGCAGCAGGCTGAGCACCGGCACCGAGGCCAGCGACCAGAAACTGAAGTCGTGCACCACCATGGGCAGCAGGATGACGTTGCCCAGCATCAGCGCCTCGATGGGATGGAAGCTGTAGGTGGACCACGGCGTGGTGACGATGGAGCGGTGGTGGTCGCCATGAAAGCGCCCCAGCAGCCGCGTGTGCAGCAGGCGGTGGTTGATCCAGAAATGCACATCGTTCCAGATCAGCAGCACCACGACTTCGATGGCAATGCGCCAGGGGCCTGCATCGGGCTCCAGCCGCGCCCACCCCAATTGCAGAAGGCCCCAGGGCACGATCATGCCGATGCCGAAGATCAGCACCGAATGCAGCGACTGGCGCCATTCGCGCTGCAACTGGTCGGGCTTGAGCGGGCGCGTGTCCAGCACGCGGCCCACGCCGCGCCGCTGCAGCCAGCGCGTGAGCGCCGACATGCCCCAGCCGCCGGCCAGGTAGAGCACGCCAAAGAAGGCCAGGCCCCAGGCCATGACCTGCCAGGCATTGAGTTCGGTGAAGGCTTGGGCTGCGGTCATGGGGGTGTCAAAGAGGGCACGTCACTGGGCGCATCATTGTGCGCGTATGCCCTGTTCGCGGATGATGCGGCCCAGCGTCGCCACGTCCTGGCGCATGCGCAGGGCCAGGCCTTCGGGCGAGCTGCCCACGGCCTGCCAGCCCTGGGCGGCCAGGCGCGCGCGCATCTCGGGCGAGCGCACGATCTCGCTCACGGCCTCGGCCAGCTTGTGCACATGGGCGGCGGGCATGGCCTTGGGCGCGGCCACGGCGTTCCAGATCTCCAGGTCGAAATCGCCCACGCCCAGCTCCTTGAGGCTGGGCAGGCCCGGCGCCAGCGGGCTGCGCGCGGCCGAGGTCACGGCCACGCCGCGCAGCTTGCCGGCCTGGACCTGGGCCATGGCCAGCGCGGGCGGCAGCATGGACAGCTGCAGGTCGCCGCCCTGGATGGCGTTGAACACCTGCGGGTAGCCGGGATAGGGAATGTGCTCGGGCCTGAGCGCGGAGCGGCTCTTGAGCAGCTCCATGCCCAGGTGGCCCACGGTGCCCACGCCGGGCGAGCCGTAGCTCCAGCGGCTGCCGGCCTGGGCAGCGGCCTCCAGGAAGGCCCGACCCTCGGGCGCGCCGGCCGGCGCCACCAGCACCAGGGGCGCCACGCCGATCAGGCTGACGGGCTGCAGGTCCTTGACGGGGTCGTAGCGCACGGCGGGGTTGAGCAGGCGGGCAATCGTCAGGTTGCCGTTGATCATCACGCTGAAGGTATGGCCATCGCGCGCACGGGCCACCTGCTCGCCTGCAATGTTGCCGCCTGCGCCCACCTTGTTCTCGACGATGACGGGCTGGCCCAGGCGCTTTTCCAGCGGCTCGGCCAGGGCGCGCGCCGTGAGGTCGGGCGAGGAGCCCGCGGGAAAGCCCACGATCAGATGCAGGGGCCTGCTGGGCCACTGGTCGCCCGCCACGGCGGCGCAAGGCAGCAGGGCCGAAGCCAGGGCGGTGGCCAAGGCATTGGCGAAGAGGCGGCGTAGTGGCGAGATGGCGCTGGCGGGCATGGGTGCGTGGGGGCCGCAAAGGCTGCGGGCAATAAAAAACCCGGAGATTATCCGGGTTTGTCTTGAAGCAGCCTGTCAGCCCAGGCCGTCAGGCCATCAGGCGAACTCGGCCAGGGCCTTCTTCATCTTCTTCATGGCAGCCACCTCGATCTGGCGAATGCGCTCGGCGCTCACGCCATACACGGCGGCCAGCTCATGCAGCGTCATGCCGCCCGAGCCGTCATCGTTGACCTTGAGCCAGCGCTCCTCGACGATGCGGCGGCTGCGGTCGTCCAGCGAATCCAGCGCCATGGCAATGCCGTCGGTGGCCAGATGGTCACGCTGGCGCGACTCGATCATGGCCGTGGGCTCATGTGCGCCGTCGGCCAGATAGGCGATGGGACCGAAGGCCTGCTCGCCATCATCGCTGGGCGAGGGGTCCAGCAGCACGTCGCCACCGGCCAGGCGCGTTTCCATCTCCATGACTTCTTCGCGCTTGACGTTGAGCTTCTCGGCCATGGCGTCGATCTCGCCGGAGGTCAGCGTGTCGCGCAGCATGGCGCCGTCCTCGGCCATGGCGGCGTCGGACTTCAGGCCCTGCTTCATGGAGCGCAGGTTGAAGAACAGCTTGCGCTGGGCCTTGGTCGTGGCGACCTTGACCATGCGCCAGTTCTTGAGGATGTACTCGTGGATCTCGGCCTTGATCCAGTGCATGGCGTAGCTCACCAGGCGCACGTTCTGATCGGGATCGAAGCGCTTGACGGCCTTCATCAGGCCGACATTGCCTTCCTGGATCAGGTCGCCGTGGGGCAGGCCGTAGCCCAGGTACTGGCGCGAGATGGACACCACCAGGCGCAGGTGGGACATCACCAGACGCCCTGCGGCGTCCAGGTCACTGTGTTCCTTGAGCTTGCGGGCGTAGTCCTGCTCTTCCTCGAGGGTGAGCATGGGCAGGCGGTTGACCGCGGAAATGTAGGCATCCAGATTGCCCAGAGGCGGCACCAGGGCCCAGGGGTTAGCGGGCGCCAAGGTGGTCGCAATGGAGCCGGAGGCGTTTGTCATTGCAGAGTTCCTTTCTTCCATTCCTTCATATTAGCACTCGTTAGGATTGAGTGCTAAAGCCGAAGTTCCGCGGGTTTTTCAGTCGGTTGCAGAAATCTTCGGCACTGCAAAAGTCGCTTCTGGCTAGTCTGAGCGATTTTTGGAAACCCTGCTTGCCGGCGGGAGGCATGTGTCGGCCCCCGCCGGGTTTTGACCCCTTTGCGCCCGGCTCCGCCGGCGACCGGCACGAAAGATGCAGGTTCGTGCAGTCGCGGTGCCCAGCGGCTATTTGAACCGTGGCTGCACGATGATCTTCACCGCCGACTCGTTGTTGTGGATCAGCGTGTCAAAGCCCTGGGCCACCAGGTCATCGAGCTGGATGCGCTGGGTGATGAAGGGCTCGAGGTTGATCTTGCCCTCCTCGACCAGCTTGATGGTTTCCTGGTGGTCGTTGCAGTAGGCGATGGTGCCGCGCACGTCCAGCTCCTTCATGACCACGCTGTGCACGTTGATGGTGGCCGGATGGCTCCAGATGGATACGATCACCACCACGCCCGTGGCCTTCGTCGCGGCCACCAGCGTGTCCAGCACCTTGTTCACGCTGGAGCACTCGAACGACACATCCACGCCCTTGCCACCGGTGAGCTTCATCACCTCGGCCACCACGTCCACTTCGGAGGGGTCCAGGATGTGATCGGCCACGCCCGATTCACGCGCCTTCTGCTTGCGCTTGGCGCTCAGTTCGGTGATGACCACCGTCAGGCCCTTGGCCTTCAGGATGGCGGACAGCAGCAGGCCGATGGGGCCTGCGCCGCCGACCAGCGCCACATCACCCGCCTTCGCTCCGCTGCGGGTATAGGCATGGTGGCCCACGGACAGCGGCTCGATCAGCGCGGCCTGATCCAGTGGAATGGCATTGGAGATCGGGTGCACCCAGCGGCGCTTGACCGCAATCCGCTCGGACAGCCCGCCGCCGCGCCCGCCCAGGCCGATGAAATTCATGTCCTTGGACAGGTGGTAGTGGTCGCCCGGCCCCGTGGGCACGTCGTCGGCCACGATGTAGGGCTCCACCACGACGTGCTGACCGACCTTGATATCGTCGACGCCCGCGCCCACGGCGTACACCACGCCGGAGAACTCGTGCCCCATGGTGATGGGTGCGGACTCGCCCGAGATGGGGTGCGGATGGCCGCAGGGCGGAATGAAGATCGGCCCTTCCATGAACTCATGCAAATCCGTGCCGCAGATGCCGCACCAGGCCACCTCGATGCCCACGGTGCCGGGCTCCACCACGGGTTCGGGGATGTCTTCGATGCGGATGTCGCCCCGGTCGTAGAAACGTGCTGCTTTCATGATTGAACTTTCTGTTTTGCAAGGCTGGGTTGGCGGGCGGCACAGCCGCCCCATGGCGATTATTCGGCCTTACCGCAGGTGATGAACTTGCTGCAGGTCATAGACACGCACTGGCAGGCCTTCCTGCCGCGCCTTGAGCTGCAGCGCCAGGTACAGCGAATAGTGGCGCGACTGGTGCAGGTTGCCGCCGTGGAACCACAGCGCCTCTTGCTGCGTGGGCTTCCACATGTTGCGCTGCTCGCCCTCCCACGGTCCCGGGTCCTTGGTGGTGTCCGAGCCCAGGCCCCAGACCTTGCCCACCTTGTCCGCCACCTCCTGGCTGATCAGGTCGGCCACCCAGCCGTTCATGGAGCCATAGCCGGTCGCGTAGACCACCAGGTCGGCCGGCAGCTCGGTGCCATCGGCCAGCACCACCGCGTTTTCCGACAGGTGGCTGATCTGCTTGCCCGCCTGCAGCTTGATGCTGCCGTCGATCACCAGATCGCAGGCCCCCACGTCGATGTAGTAGCCCGAGGCGCGGCGCAGGTACTTCATGAAAAGGCCGGAGTCGTCATCACCGAAGTCCAGCATGAAGCCGGTCGCCTCTAGCTTGCGGTAGAAGTCCGCGTCGCGCTCGCGGATGCGGTTGTACACCGGCACCTGGAAGTCGGCCATGATGCGGTAGGGCAGCGAGGCGAAGATCAGGTCCGCCTTCCTGGTCGTCACGCCGCTGGCCACGGCGCGCTCCGAATACAGGTCGCCCAGGCCGATGTCCATCAGCGAATCGGAGCGCACGATGTGCGTGGACGAGCGCTGCACCATGGTCACATCGGCGCCGTGCTCCCACAGGGCCGCGCAGATGTCGTGCGCTGAATTGTTGGCGCCGATCACCACCACCTTCTTGCCCGCATAGGCATCCGGGCCATGGTGCTGGGACGAGTGCTGCTGCTCGCCCTTGAAGACGTCCTGGCCCTTGATCTTGGGCACATTCGCCTTGCCCGACATGCCGGTGGCGAACACCACATGCCTGGGGCGCAGCACCTGCGTCTCGCCGTTGCGCTCCACGGTCACTTCCCATTCCTGCCTGTCCTCATCGAAGCGGGCGTTCAGGCAATCGGTGGAGGGCCAGTAGTTGACCTCCATCACCTTGGTGTACATCTCCAGCCAGTCGCCGATCTTGTCCTTGGGCGCGAACACGGGCCAGTTGTCCGGGAACGGCATGTACGGCAGGTGGTCGTACCAGACCGGGTCGTGCAGGCACAGCGATTTATAGCGGTTGCGCCACTGGTCGCCAGGGCGCGCCTGGCGGTCGATGACGATGTGCGATACCCCCAGCTGGCGCAGCCGCGCGCCCAGCGCAATGCCGCCCTGGCCGCCGCCGATGACGAGCACGAAAGGCTGCTTGTCACGGCCCAGTTCCTGGGCCTCCTGCTGGCGGCGCTCCAGCCAGGTCTGGCGGCCACGCCGGATGCCGTGCTCGGCCCCCATGGGGCGGCGCGTGCCCATGGGTTCCTCATGGCCCTTGAGCTCCTGGGCGGCCGTCAGCAGCGTCCAGATGAGCCCGTCCCTGATGCGGACATGGCCGCCCCCGCGCGCATGGCGCGTATCGATCACGATCCAGGCGGACACCACGCCATCGGCCTCCTCCACCGCCTCGCGCTCGTCCAGCGAAAAGCGCACGGGCGCCGCGGCGTCCAGCTGCGCAGCCAGCATGTCGGCGATCTGGCTGCGCCCTTCCATGGTCTTGATGTTCCAGGTCAGCAGCACCAGGTCGCGCCAGTAGCATTCATCGGCGAACAGGCGGCTGGCGGCCGCGAAGTCGCGGTCTCCCAGGGCATGGTTGAGTTGGTCTAGCAGCGCCTTGGCGCGGGCGTTGGGCGTCGTATCGGTCATGGTTGTCTCCTTGATGCGGTCATGCCCGCTGGTTTTTCTTCGGGCAGGCCCTCTTACGCAATCACCATGCCAGACAGGCCCGGCGGCAGGATGCGCCAGGCAAATCAAGGGGTTGCCTGCGCGCCTCCGGTACAAACCCTGCGCCTTGCACCCCGCTGCCCGGCGTTGCCGCCCGCGACAGGTGGGGCAGCCCTGCGACACCTGTCGCACCAGGCGTGCTGCAGCGCAGCAGGGGCAGTGGGTAAGTCTTGATTGGCGCTGCGCCGCACAGGGCACAGAATCGTCTGCGGCACGTTCAAAGCCCGCATCGACTCCACGCCATGCCCCTGCAGTCCTACGCCTCGCACATCCAGGAAATCGAAGCCTTCGGCCTGGGCTACTCCCACCGCGGGCAGGAGCGCGACCGCGCCGTGCTGCGCAGCTGGCGCCGCTGCATCGACTCCCACCGGCTCGACCCGGCGCATACCAACGAAGCCCACATCGTCACCGAAGGCCAGCTGCGCGCGCACCGCGAGGAGTCCGAGCCGCTGATCCACATCGCCCGCCATGCGCTGGAGCGGCTGTACCAGCAGCTCAAGGGACTGGACTACGTGCTGCTGCTGGCGGACCGGCATGGCGTGGCCGTGGACTTTCTGGGGCATGAGGCCGACAAGGGCGACCTGCGCCGCGCGGGCCTGTATCTGGGCGCGCAATGGCGCGAGGACCACTCGGGCACCTCGGCCGTGGGTGCCTGCCTTGAGACGGGCGAGGCGCTGACGGTGCACCAGAGCGACCATTTCGACTTCACCCACACCGGCCTGTCCTGCACGGCCGCGCCCATCTACGACATGCGCGGCGAACTCGCGGCGGTGCTGGACCTGTCGCTGCTGCGCTCACCTGCCGAGCGGGCCAGCCAGAACCTGGCGCTCAACCTCGTCATGGCCGCGGCGCGGCGCGTGGAGCAGGCCAACCTGATGGCGCAGTCCGGCCAGGACTGGGTGGTGCGCCTGGCCCAGTCGCCCGATTTCCTCGACGTCGATCCCGACGCCTCCATCAGCGTCGATGCACGTGGCCGCATCCGCGCCATGACCCACGCGGGCGCGCGGCTGTTGGCAGCGGCCGCGCAACTGGACTGGCGCCAGCGCAAGAGCCTCATCGGCCAGCCGCTGGAGCGCTTCTTCGACGTGGACCTGCGCCACCTGTCCGAGCTGCGCCGCAATCGCCCGGCGCAGGAGCGCATCATCCGCGCCCGCGACGGCAGCATCCTCTTCGCCCATGCCATGGAGCCGCAGCGCCGGACACGCCGCCTGCAAGCGCAGGCAAGGCCGGCGCAGCCCCCGCTGCCTGCTGCGCTGCAGGCGCTGGACACGGGTGATGCCGCACTGCAGACGCTGCTGCGCAAGGCCGCGCGGCTCGCACCGCAAGAGCTGCCCGTGCTGGTGCAGGGAGAGACCGGCGCGGGCAAGGAATACCTGGCCCGCGGGCTGCATGCATCCAGCGGCCGCAGCGGCGCCTTCATTGCCATCAACTGCGCAGCCATTCCCGAGGCACTGTTGGAGAGCGAGCTGTTCGGCTACCTGCCCGGCACCTGGACCGGCGGCGCCAGCAAGGGCCGCGAAGGGCTGATTGCTGCGGCACACGAGGGCACGCTGTTCCTTGACGAGATCGGCGATATGCCCCTGGCCCTGCAGGCCAAGCTGCTGCGGGTGCTGTCCGAATCCGAAATCACTCCCTTGGGGGCGCGCGCGCCACGGGCGGTGGCGGTGCGCTTCATCTCGGCCTCGCACCAACCGCTGGCCGAGCTGGTGCGGCGTGGCAGCTTCCGGGAAGACCTGCTGTACCGCCTCAACGCGGCCGAGCTTCGCCTGCCTGCGCTGCGCCAGCGCAGCGACCTGCAGACCATTGCCGACCAGATGCTGGCCACCCTGGGCAGCCACCTGCACCTGGGCGACGCAGCCCGCGCCGTGCTGGCCGCGCACGCCTGGCCCGGCAACCTGCGCGAGCTGCACAACGCGCTGCGCTACGCCGCAGCCCTGTGCGGCCACGATGGCGACGGCACCATCGAGCCCGACCACCTGCCTGACCACCTGCACGATGTGCTGCACCGCGCACCAGCGCGCACCGCCTTGGCTGGCAATGCCGGCGAGCCCGCCGCACAGGCGCTGGAACAGCTGCTTGCGCAATGCCAGGGCAATGTCTCCGAGGCGGCGCGCCAGCTCGGCGTCAGCCGCTCCACCATCCACCGGCGAATCCAGCAGCTGCAGCTGGGCGTGCGGCATGCCCATTGGCGCGGGACATAGCACGGCCTTCGCCCCAGGGCCCATGCGATGTCCATGGCGGCTGGCCGCGGCGATCGGCCCGTCGGTCGCAGCGCCATGTCAGTCGCAGTGCAATTTCAGTCGCAGCGGGCGGTCATGCCGCCGTCCACGACAAGCTCGGTTCCCGTCACGAAGCGGGCCTCGTCGCTGGCCAGGTACAGGGCGGCACTGGCGGTATCGCGGCCATCGCCCATGAAGCCCAGCGGGATGCGCCTGACCCGCGAGGCCAGCAGCGTCTCCACATCGCCGCCTGTGCGCTGCCTGGCCAGCCGCGCTTCCACCATGGGGGTGTGCAGCTGGCCCGGCACCACCGTGTTCACGCGAATGCCGTCAGGCGCATGCTGCACGGCCACCACGCGGGACAGGTGGATCACGCCGGCCTTGCTGGCCGCATAGGCGACCTGCGCGCTGCCGGTCCAGCGCAGGCCCGAGGTGGACGCCACGTTGACGATGGCGCCGCTGCCGCGTTCGACCATGTGCGGGAGCACATGCTTGCAGGTCAGAAAGACGCTCTTGAGGTTGATGTCGATCTGGCTGTCCCAGTCCTGCTCGCTCAGCTGAATGGGGCCGCCGGCTGCGGAGCCGCCCACGTTGTTGATCAGGATGTCCGGGACGCCCCAGGCCTGCAGGCAGGCCTGGACCATGGCCTTGACGCTGGACGAGTCGGTGACATCGCAGATGCAGGTCGTGATGGACGCTGCCGCCTCGCCGGCCAGGGACAGCGTTTCGTCAAGCCGCGCCTGGTCACGGTCCACCGCCAGCACCTTCGCGCCTTCCTCCGCCAGGCGCACGGCCATGGCCCTGCCGTTGCCCCAGCCTGCTGCCACGCATCCGGCCCCCGTAACGATGGCTATCTTGGACTTGAACCTGCTCATTGGCTTTCCTCATGTGACACGGTGGAGCCGCTGTGGCAAGCGGCGATGCAGGCCAGTTTGCGATCGATGCCGGCAAAGTTAAACTGGATGGCGCCTATACCAGCTATGTTGAATACCTATGGATCTGCGCCAACTGGAGTACTTCGTCGCCGTGGTGGAGCACGGCAGCATCAGCCGCGCGGCCGTGGCGCTGAATTTGGCGCAGCCGAGCGTGAGCCGCCAGATCGCACTGCTGGAAGAGGAGCTGGGGCAGCGGCTGCTGGACAGGACAGGGCGCGGCGTGGCAGCAACCGCGGCCGGGGAGACACTGCTGTCGCATGCACGCACGATGCTCAACTCGGCCAGCCAGGCGCTGTCCGATCTCAAGGAAATGCATGCCGAGCCCGTCGGCAGCGTGGTCGTGGGCCTGCCCCACCGGGTGGCGGCAAGCCTGGCCGTGCCGCTGATACGGGAGTTCCGGCGCCGGCTGCCGCATGCACTGCTTTCGGTGGTGGAGGGGCTGAGCCTGTCCTTGCGTGAGGGAATGATTGCGGGCCGCATCGACCTGGGTCTGATGTTCGACCCTGCTCCGACGCCCCTGCTGTCCTACGAACCCCTGATGCGCGAGTCCATGCTGCTGGTGGCTCCCAAGGGCTACCGGTTGCCGTCGCGCATCGGCCTTTCGGCCCTGGCGGACTTTCCGCTGGTGCTGCCGGGCACCCATAACCCGATACGCAGCCTCGTGGACGCCGTCCTGCTGCCGCGCAAGATCCGGCTGAACGTGGTGGCCGAGGTGGGGGCCGTGCACACGGCGCTGTCCGTGGTGGAGGAGGGACTGGCTTGCTCCATTCTTCCGGACAGTGCGTTGAATCTGGCCGGTGCCCGCACTGGCATACAGTCTGCGCCCATCGGCCCGCCGGCCATACGCAACCAGCTCGTGCTGGCCATGCCCAGGGCGCGTCCCGCGAACCGGCTGATCGCGGAAACCGCCAAGTTGCTGCGCGAGCTTGACTTTCGCAAGGGCGCCCGCGCCGTGTAGGGCATGCCTCCCGGATCGGAAGCGGCAGGTCAGTCGATGCGGATGCCCGCTTCCCTGACGGCCTTGCCGATCTTGTTCAGGTCGTCAGCGATCAATTTCCGGAACTGCGCAGGACTGGACTTCGCGGGGACAAAGGACAGTTCGGCGAACCTGGATTTCAGCGACGGCGCCTCCACGGCCTTTGAAATTTCGGTGTTCAACCTGTGGGTGATGTCTGCGGGCAGGCCGGCCGGGCCCCAGATTCCGTACCAGGACAGGAGCTCGAACCCGGCAATGGTGCCCTCCGCCAGCGTCGGCACATCGGGCAGCGACGGGACGCGGGTCTTGCTGGTGACGGCAAGGGGCCGCAGACGGCCGGCCTGCACGAAGGGCATGACACCCGGCATGGGCGAGATGGCCGCGGAGACATGGCCGCCGATCACGTCCGTCAATTGGGGAACGGCGCCCTTGTAGGCGACGATGTCCATCTGCAGGCCAAGGGCCCGGTTCAGCATCTCTTCGCTCAGGTGGCTGGTGGTACCCAGGCCGGAAGTCGCCCAGGTGTACTTGCCTGGATGGGCCCTGGCCAGTTGCACGAACTCTGCCACGGTCCTGACGGGCAACTCGTTGGTGACCGCCACGATCAGCGGCACGTACCCGATTTGCCCCACGGGCGTGAAGTCACGCTCGGCGTCATAGGTTTTCTTGGAACTGACCAGCGGCAGGTAGGCATGGCTGGAGGCATTGAAGATGAGCGTGTATCCGTCAGGCTTGGCCTTCTTGACCTGCAGGGTTCCCAACAGGCCGGAAGCCCCCGGAACGTTCTCGATCACGATGGCCTGGCCCAGCTGCCTTTGCAGTTGGTCGGCCACCAGGCGGCCCACGGTGTCGATCGAGCCACCCGGCGTGTACGGAATCACCATGCGGATCGGCTTGCCCGGATAGTCTTGCGCGCACACCAGGGTGCAGGTGGCCCAGGCAGCACAGGTCATGGCGATCTTCCAGGCTTTCCTGATGGCGGCTGCGGGCGTGTGGATGGTCATCGTTGTCTCCTGAGCACTGTTTCTGTCCGGCGCATCCCCGAAGGGGCCGGGTGTCTTGCGGGCAAGGGCTGGCCTAGGCGGCGTACACGCGGCGCGTGAATGCCGCAATGGCGTCTGCCATGGCAAGGGGCTGCTCGGGCGCCAGGGCGTGGCCCGCGTCGGCAATCACCTGTTCCGTCACCCGCTCGCCCAGGCAGGACTTCATCACATGGGGGATCACGACCGCGTCATGCTCGGCCCGAAGGTCCAGTATGGGAACGGTCGTTCCTGCGCTGAAGTAGTCATCGACGGGCGTGACGCGCCGTGCATGGCCTTGCGCTTCATGGGCCTGGGCGTTCCACCCGTCCAGCCAGGCGCTGGGGTCATGTCCCGGGGCAAAGAAGGCGCGGCGCAGGCAGTCCAGGCGCTGCTCCCTGGACAGCCGTGCATCGCCCGCGCCGTCGATTGCGTCCCGCAGGCGGCCATACGGCATTTCGTCCGATCCCGGCGGCAGCTTGCCTGCCGAGGCGGCGGCCATGACGACGCCGCGCACCAGGTCCGGCCTGTCGGCCGCCAGCATGCGCGCCGGCTGGCTGCCCCAGGCATGACCCACGACCACGACAGGGCCGGTGGCTTCGTGGTCGATGACGGCCGCGACGTCGGCTGCGAAGTCATGCAGCGTCAGCCCCTGCATGGGGCCACGGCTTTGGCCTATGCCCCGAGGCTCGGGGCGCAGTACCCGCAGCCCTTGCGCCTGCAGATGGCGGGCAACGACGTCGTAGTCCCGGCCGGAACGGGCCAGCGATGGCAGCATGCAGACGACCGGCCCTGCGCCCTGGTCCGCATACTCGATTTGAATCTCGTCCTTCGCAGCCTGTGGGCGGTAGCGCACGAGCCGGCGAGTGACGCCGGTTGTCTCCAGATGGGTGTTTGTCATGCCGCCAGTCTGGGTTGCGGGCGCCATTGCGATAAGGCAATGCAGCCTATATCAGCTATGTTTTTTCCCTATGCAAAGCGGGCCGCCCGCAGGTGCGTGGAACGGCGGGCAAACCTCACCGTTTCTCCAGCAGGCTCTGAATCTGGCGGCCCAGCTGCAGCAACGCCGGGTGCAGCTCCTGCACGATGGCTGGCACAGGCTCCGTCGTGGACACGCTGCAGTTCAGGACATAGATGGCATCGGGTGTCACCAGCGGCGTGGCCAGTGCAACCACTTCCGGCTGCCACGATGCAGCGCAGAAGCCTTGGCTTTTCACGGACCTGATGGCCGCCTGGATCTGTTTTTCCAGGTCGCGCCATTGGGCGCCTCTCTTGAGCCTGAAGCTGTCGAACAGTGCCTTGCGCCTGGCAGGCGGCGCCACGGCAAGGTAGGCACGGCCCAGCGACGTCAGCTCCATGGGCACACGCTGACCCGACACCACATGCCTGAGCACAATCCGGCGGTTGTAGCGGATCGATTCCAGATAGACCATCTCGTCCCTGTCGGGACAGGCCAGGCCCACGTTGATCCTGCGTGTCTCGGCGAGGGTGCGCATCAGGGGGGCCGCCATCGACAGCACCGTCGATCCGGTACGCATGGCGTGCGCCAGGCTCAGGACAGCGGGAGCCAGGCGAAAGGCGCGGCTTTGGTGATCGGCCTGCAGCATGCCGCAGCCCACCAGGGTCTGCGTCAGCCGGCTCACGGTGGCCTTGGACAGTCCGGTGCGTTCCACCAGGTCGCCGTTGCCCAGCAGTTCCGACCCGGGCCTGAACGCACGGAGTATTTCGATGCCTCTTTCCAAGGAGCGGTTGCTCGGGGACTGACCGGGCTTGTCATGGAGTATGGGGGATCGCCTGTGGGTCATGTTGCTGCCGCCTGTGGGAGGACCGGTTCATCCTCGGTTGAAAGCCTGGTTCTTGCTGCACAGGCGCGGGCGCCTGATGGCGTGGAGTATTCCACCGAAAGGATGGCAGATGAAAACGCAAGTCCTGGCGCGCTCGCTGTGCGGTTTCACTGGTTGGAACATGGGGGATCACAACTGCGGTGCGTTTCCCTAAGCTTTCACCAATCCGTCGCCAGCGTCATCGCAACGCTTGCGCATGGAACGGACCTCTGCCCATAGAACCAGGAGACACACCATGCTTCGTTTCGCCGCCCGCCGTTGCGCCAGGGCCATTGCGCTCATTGCCGTGCTCGCGACTGCCTGCAACGCAGTCTTTGCAGCCTTCCCCGAAAAGCCCGTGCGCCTCGTCGTGCCCTTCGCGCCCGGTGGCGGAACCGACCTGATCGCACGCACGCTGGGGGCCGAGATGGCCAAGGACCTGGGCCAGCCCGTCATCGTGGACAACAAGCCCGGTGCCGGCACGATCATCGGCACCGACAACGTTGCCAAGAGCGCGCCGGACGGCTACTCCGTGGTCGTGGCTTCCTTCGCGCACGCCGTCAATCCGGCGCTGCAGGCCAAGCTGCCGTACGGGAGCAACAAGGCCTTCGCGCCGGTGATCCTGATCGGCCGCGGCCCCAACGTGCTGGTGGTGCCCGCCGCCAGCCCGTACAAGACGGTGGCGGACGTGATGGCCGCCGCCAAGGCCAGTCCCGACAAGCTGACCTATGCCTCGCAGGGCGCAGGAACGTCGGCGCATCTGGCGGGTGAGCTGTTTGCCAACCTGGCCAAGGTCAGGATCACCCATGTGCCCTACCGTGGCGCAGGCCCGGCACTCACCGATCTGATGGGCGGGCAGGTGGACATGATGTTTGCCACCGCGGCGGCGGTCTCCACCTTCATCGACAACGGCAAGCTGCGCGTGCTGGGTGTGACCACGGCCGAGCCGTCTGCGGCCTTCAAGGATGCGCCGCCCATCGCCGTCACCGTCCCGGGCTACCGCGTCGAGAGCTGGTACGGCCTGTACGTGCCGGCCGCCACGCCCGCTGCCGTGATCGAGCGCCTGAACACTGCGGCCCGCAAGGCGGCCCGTTCGCCGGACTTTGTTCGCAAGCTGGAACACGAAGGCCTGGTGGTCAATGCCGGGCCGGCGGCGGAACTGGACACCTATGTGCAGGCCGAGGAAAAGCGCTGGGCCCAGATCGTCAGGCAAAACAACATCCATCCCGATTGATCGCATTGCCCGCGATCGCCTTGAGAGCACGCCATGAACTACGAACTGATCCAACTGAATGTCGCCGATGCGGTGGCGACCGTGACCCTGAACCGCCCTGACAAGCGCAACGCCATGAGTGACGACATGCGCACCGAGTTCATCGATGCCCTGGAGCGCGTGGCGGCAGACAAGGCCATCAAGGCCCTGGTGCTGACAGGCGCGGGCAAGGGCTTTTGCGCCGGCGGGGACATTGCCGGAATGCAAAGGCGCATGAATGCGCCTGCGGGCGAGGTGGGCTTCAACGGCTGGCAGCGCCAGCAGCGCGTGCACCACGTCCAGGCCCTGTTGCACACCATGCCCAAGCCCGTGATCGCCGCCGTCAACGGCGCAGCGTCGGGCCTGGGCGCGGACACGGCGCTGGCCTGTGATTTCGTCATCGCCAGCGAGTGGGCCAGCTTCGCCTGGAGCTATGTGCTGCGCGGCATCATCCCCGACGGCGGCGGCATGTACTTCCTGCCGCGCCGCGTGGGCCTGGCCAAGGCCAAGGAGCTGATCTTCACGGGCCGCCAGGTCAAGCTGCCGGAAGCCCTGGCGCTGGGCATCGTGGACCGCCAGGCCAGCGCCGAGACCTTGGTGGCAGACGCCCAGGCCTGGGCGCGCGAGCTGTCCTCGGCTTCTTCCACCGCGCTGGCCTTGACCAAGACCATCCTGAACCAGAGCTTCGAGCTGTCTTCGCACGATGTCTTCGCACAGGGAAGCCAGGCCCAGGGCATCTGCTACACCAGCAGTGAACACCGCGCATCGGTGGAGGCCTTCCTGGCCAAGACGGCCGGCAAGGAGTGATGCCATGAGCGAAGCCATTGCCAAGCTGCTGTCGCCGCGCAGTGTCGCCGTCATAGGCGCCTCCGCCGACCTGAAAAAGACCACGGGCCGCCCGGTGGCCTACCTGCAAAAGCACGGGTTTGCCGGCCGCATTCTTCCCGTCAATCCGCGCGTGGAGCGCATCGGCGATTTGCCTTGCTATCCCGATGTGGCCTCGTTGCCTGAAGTGCCCGATGTGGCCGTGGTGCTGCTGGGCGCCGAGCGTGCGCACCAGGCCGTCAGGGAACTGTCGGCGCTGGGCTGCGCGGCAGCCATCGTGCTGGCCAGCGGCTATACGGAAACGGGCGAGGACGGGGCGCACCGCCAGCGGCAGCTGATCGAGGCGGCCGGCGGCATGCGCCTGCTGGGGCCCAACACCATCGGCCTGGTCAACCTGACCGACCGGATCGTGCTGTCGCCCTCGGGCGCGCTGGAGATGGACGAGTTCCCCGTCGGAGGCATCGGCGTCGTCTCGCAAAGCGGCGGCATCCTGGGCTCGCTGCTGTCGCGTGCCGCCGCGCGTGGCATCGGCCTGTCCAAGCTCATCTCCACCAGCAACGAAGTGGATCTGGAACTGGCCGACTTCATCGATCACCTGGCCGATGACCCGGCCACCAAGGTGATCGCGCTGTATGTGGAGACGGTGCGCCATCCCGCCAGGTTCCGTGCAGCCTGCCTGAAGGCCGCGCGTGCCGGCAAGCCCGTGGTGGCCTTCAAGATCGGCCGCTCCGAGGCCGGCGCCAAGGCCGCCGTATCGCACACGGGCGCCATGGCCGGTGCGGATCGCATGTACGACGCGCTGTTCCGGCAGGTCGGCGTGATCCGTGCGCAAAGTTTTGCCGACCTGCTGGACGTGCCCGCTGCGCTGGCCACGGGCCGCAGGCTGCGCGGCAGGCGCATCGCCATCCTGACTTCCACCGGCGGTGCGGGCACCCTGGTGTCGGACGATCTGGGCGTGGCCGGATTCGACACGCCTGCGCCGGACGAGGCGACGGCCGATGCACTGCGCGCGCTGCAGACCGGCAGCGAGGCCGTGCTGGACCGCAACCCCATCGACGTGACCCTGGCGGGCCTGCGTCCCGACCTGCTGCGCGGCGCCATCAATGCCCTGCTGGCAAGCCCCAGCTACGACGCGCTGGTCATCATCGTCGGCTCCTCCAGCCTGGCCATGCCCGAGCTGCTGGCCGGCGCCATCCAGGACTGCCTGCCCCACTCCGACAAGCCGGTGCTGGCCTACGTCAGCCCGCATGCGCCGGAAATCGGCGCGCTGCTCACGCAACGCGGCGTGCCGGCCTTCGCTGCGGCGGAAAGCTGCACGGCCGCGCTGGCGGGCATGCTGCGAGTCAACGGCTTCCAGGGTGCGCCTTCCGAGCTGGTCGTCGGCAAGCACACCCTGCAGGAACTGGACCTGCCCGTCGGCTGCCTCGATGAAGCGCAGGCCAAGGCCGTTTTCCGCCGTTTCGGCGTGCCATGCGCGGCCGAGCGCGTGGTGCATACCGCCGAAGAGGCCGAAGCCGCCGCGCGAGAACTGGGCGGCCGGGTGGTGCTCAAGATCCTTTCGTCCCGGATCACGCACAAGAGCGATGTGGGCGGTGTCGCCGTCGGCCTGACGACGCAGACCATAGGTGCCCGGTTGGGTGCGATGGTGGCCGACGTGCAGGCCAGGGCGGGCGTGCGCCCGGACCGGTTCCTGGTGCAGCAGATGGTGGCCGGTGGCACCGAGCTGATCCTGGGCCTGCACAAGGATGCGCTGGGCACCGCCGTGATGCTGGGCATGGGGGGCGTTGCGGCCGAATTGTTCCAGGACACCACGCTGCGCCTGCTGCCCGACGATGGGACACAACTGGGTGTGCTGAGCCGCTCAGAAGCGCTGGACATGGCCAGGGAGCTCAAGACCTGGCCGCTGCTGGACGGCTTTCGCGGCCGCCCCAAGGCGGATGTCGATGCCCTGGCCGATGCCATCGTCGCGTTCTCTGCGATGGCCGCCCAACTGGGCGACCGCGTGATCGAGGCGGAGATCAACCCGGTGTTCGTGCTGCCGCAGGGCCAGGGCGTGTGCGCTGCGGATGGTGTGCTGGTTCTGGCCTGAGAGCGCCAGGTACTGCACATTTCTTCCAAAAAAAGACGGCCTCATTGAGGGCCAATCCAAGGAGACCACGCATGCATGCGACCGAAGTGTTCGGGCAGTTTGCCGCTCAATACCACCGTACCGAGCTTCCCGAAACCGTCATCCACCATGCCAAGCGTGCCGTGATCGACTGGTATGCCGCTTTGTTCCCGGGGCTTGGCGCGGCCCCTCTTGCACAGTTGGAGCAGGTGCTTGCCGAGGACCTGGACCGCGGGTCCTGCCGGCTTGGAAACGGCCGCATGGCCACGGCGCGGGCGGCGGCACTGTTCAACGGTTCGGCGGCCCATGCCGCCGAGGTGGACGACAGCTTCCGCGATGCCATGTACCACCCCGGGGCCGCAACCATTGCGGCGGCGCTGGCGGCAAGCCAGCAGGCAGGGGCCAGTGGCCTGGAATTCCTGCGTGCCGTGGTGCTGGGCTATGAGGTCTCCACCCGCATCGGCGTGACCCTGGGCCGGGCCCACTACCGCTTCTGGCACAACACCGGCACCGTGGGCGTCTTCGGGGCAGCGGCGGCCGCAGGGTATGCGCTGCGGCTGGATGCAGGGCCATTCGCCCATGCACTGGCCACGGCGGCCACCTTCTCTGCGGGTCTGCAGCAGGCATTCCGCATGGATTCGATGTCCAAGCCCCTGCATGCCGGGCGCGCAGCGGAGGCCGGCCTGCTGGCTGCGCAACTCGCGCACAGGGGGGTGACGGGATCGCTGGATGTGCTGGAGGGGGAGTCGGGCCTGGGCCGCGCTGTCAGCGACGGACCGGACTGGTCAGGCATCGGGGACACGCTGGGCAGGGACTTCCACATCACCCGGCTCACCTTCAAGAACCATGTCGGCTGCGGCCATACCTTTGCGGCCATCGACGCCGCGCTGGCTCTGCGCAGCCAGCATGCCCTGCGGGCGGACGACATCTGCAGCGTGGCCGTGGCCACCTATGGCCCGGCCCTGGATATCGCCTGCTACACCGATCCCGTGACCGAAAACGAAGCGCGCTTCAGTCTCCGGTTCGTGGTGGCGACGGCCTTGGTCCATGGCAGCGTGCGAATGTCCGCTTACACCCCCGAGCGCCTGGCCGATCCCGCCGTGCGCGCGATGCTCGAGCGCGTCCAGGTCTCGGTGGACCCGCAAATCGATAGGGCCTTCCCGGGAAAGAGATCGGCGCGCCTGGAAATCGTTGCCAGGGATGGACGCCGCCATGTCTGGTTGCAGCCCGATCGCAAGGGCGATCCCGAACTGCCGTTGTCGGATGGGGAGCTGGAGGACAAGTTCATGGAGCTTGCCGCTCCCGTCGCCGGCGCGGGACGTGCCCGGCAGCTGCTGTCAAACATCTGGGGGCTTGAGCGGGCGAGCTGCCTGCGGGGTCTTGCGGTCTGACAAGGCGCAAGCCCGGGGGCGGCTCACGATGCAGACTGCCGGCGCTGGATGCTGCGGATGTCGAAGGCGCCGCCGGTCTGGGCCTGGTCGCTGGTGGTGACGGCCCGCTTGCCGAGCAGGGGGAAGACCAGCTCGGCAAAGCGGATGGACTCCTCCAGGTGCGGGTAGCCCGAGAGCACGAAGCTGTCCGCACCCAGCGCGGCGTACTCGCGCAGGCGCTCGGCCACGGTGGCCGCGTCGCCGACCAGGGCCGTGCCCGCGCCGCCGCGCACCAGGCCCACGCCGGCCCAGAGGTTGGGCGCCACCTCCAGCCGGTCGCGCCGCCCGCCGTGCAGCGCGGCCATGCGCGACTGGCCCACGGAGTCCATGCGCGCATAGCCGGCCTGGGCGCGGGCGATGTCCTCGTCGGTGAGCTTGCTGATCAGGCGCTCGGCATCGGCCCAGGCCTCCTCGTTGGTCTCGCGCACGATGACGTGCAGCCGCACGCCCAGGCGGACCTGGCGGCCCTGCTGCGCGGCGCGGCGGCGGATGTCGGCGAACTTTTCGGCCACGGCGGCGGGGGGCTCGCCCCAGGTGAGGTAGGCGTCCACCTGGCGCGAGGCCAGGTCGTGGGCGGCGTCCGAGGAGCCGCCGAAGTACAGCGGCGGATGCGGCTTTTGCACCGGGGGAAAGAAGTTGCGGCCCTGCTTGACCTTGAAGTATTTGCCGTCGAAGTCCACAGCCTCGCCGGCGAGCAGGCGGCGCCAGATGGTCAGGAATTCATCGGCGTAGGCATAGCGTTCGTCGTGGGCCAGGAAGATGCCGTCGGCCTCCAGCTCGGTGGCATCGCCCCCGGGCACCACGTTGAGCAGCAGGCGCCCGCCCAGGGCCTGGTCCAGCGTGGCGGCCTGGCGCGCGCTGGAGACGGGCGCGCCCAGCGAGGTGCGCAGGGCCACCAGCAGCTTGATGCGCTGCGTGACGGGCACCAGGCTGGAGGCGACCACCCAGGGGTCCAGGCAGGAGCTGCCGGTGGGGATCAGCAGGCCGTCGTAGCCCAGCTCCTCGGCCGTGACGGCGATCTGGCGCATGTAGGCGTTGGTGGGGGCGCGGCCGAAGTCGGAGGTGCCGAGGTAGCGCGTGTCGCCCGAGGTGGGCAGGAACCAGAAGATGTCTGGCGATGCGTGGGGGTCTTGGCTCATGGGATCTCCGGGGACGATGGAAAAGACGGTGGCGCGGCCTCGCCCGGCACCTGGCCCAGGCGCTGCAGCCGCGCGCGCACCACGCTGCGGCTGATGCCCAGCTGGCGCGCGGTCTGCACCTGGTTGCCGCGGTTGCGCTGCCAGGCCTTGAGCAGCAGAGCGCCCAGCACGTGCTGCTCCAGGCCTTCGGCATGCACGTCGCACAGGCTGTCCAGCGCTTCGCCCAGGGCCAGTTCGGCGGCGGCGGCCTGGGCGCCGTGTTCGGCCTCGCGTGTGGGGACGGGATCGGGCTCGCCCTGGCTGCTGGCGATGTGCAGGTCGCCCGCGCCGATGTGCATGCCCTGGGTCAGCAGCAGGCTGCGGTGGATGACGTTCTCCAGCTCGCGGCTGTTGCCGGGCCAGTCGTGCTCCAGCAGCTTGCGCTGCGCGTCCTGGCTCAGTGCCATGGGCGCGTAGCGCATGCGCTGGCAGTAGCTCGCGATGAAGTGGCGCGCCAGCGGCAGGATGTCGGCCGGGCGCTGGCGCAGCGGCAGCACGGTGAGGGTGACGACATCGAGCAGGTAGTACAGGTCTTCGCGAAAGCGCCGCGCTGCCACCTTGGTATGCAGCGGCACGCTGCTGGCCGCGAGCACACGCACATCGGCTGGCGTGCGCTGGCTGGCGCCGATGCGGGTGACCGCCTTGTCCTGCAGCACGCGCACCAGCTTGCTCTGGATGTGCAGGGGCAGGTCGTCGATCTCGTCCAGCAGCAGGGTGCCGCCGTGGGCGTCCTCGAAGCGGCCGGGCAGGTTGCCGAAGGCACCCGTCAGCGCACCGCTTTCGTGGCCGAAGAGCTCGGCGTTGATCAGGGCCTCGGACAGCGCGCCGCAGTTGACGGCGACAAAGGGGCCGTGGCGGCGCGGGCTCAGGCGGTGGATGTGGCGGGCCACCATTTCCTTGTCGGCGCCGCTGTCGCCCAGGATGAGGACTCCGGCCTCGCTGGCGGCCACCTGTCCCATGGTCTTGAGCAGGGCCTGCGAGGCCGGGTCTTGCAGTATCCACGGCGCGGGCGCGGCGCCGTCATCGTGCGCGGCAGAGGCTGCGGGCGCGGGCGCAGGTACGGGCGCAGGTGTTGCCGAGGACTTGCCGGGCGGCCAGGTGGGCAGACGGGTGTTCATGGCGCGGCGTCACGAATAGAAGCTGGGCTGCGGATGGGTTCCGTTGAGCACCCAGTCGCCCAGCTCCTGCAGCTTGTAGTGCAGCGGGTCGTGCAGCGTCTGCGTGCGCAGGTTGCGCCAGAAGCGGTCAAAGCGCAGCGCCGCGTGCGTGGCGCGCGCGCCCGTGGCCTCGAAGATGCGGCTGGACAGGTCCAGCCCCGAGCGCGTGGTGGCAATCTTGGCGGCCGTCACGGCCACGGCGACTTCGCCGCGCTCGTGGGCGGTCAGCGCCGGGCCCCGGCGCCAGGCGGCGTCAAAGCGCTGCGCGGCCTGCAGGGTCAGCAGGCGCGCGCCTTCCAGCGCGGCCCATAGCTCGCCATACAGCGCCTGGATGTGGGGGTCTGCGCCGGCCGCATCGGCAGGGGACTTGAACCAGGGCCGCGCCTCGTTCAGCGTGTAGCCGCGCGCCTGCTCCAGCGCACCCTGGGCAATGCCCAGGAACAGATGGGCCAGGATGAGCTGGGCCAGCAGCGGGCGCAGCGCGGCATGCGGCGTGGACAGCGGGCCGGGGTCGAGCAGCAGCTCTGCCGCCTCCACGCGCACGCGCTCGAACAGGGCCGAGCCGCTGTCGGTCTGGCGCTGCCCCATGTTGTCCCAGTCGCGCAGCAAGGTGATGCCCGTGCGCTCCGTGGGCACCACGCCGATCAGCAGCTGGCCGCTGTCGGCATCGATGGCCGAGGCCACCAGCATCTGCGAGTCCAGCGCGCCCGAGGTGAAGCTCTTCTTGCCCGAAAACTCCCAGTGGCCGGGCTGGCGCGTGGCCGTGGTGCGACGGTCCAGAGGGTTCAGCGTATTGCCCCAGAACCAGCGGTGGCGTGCCGTCTGCAGCAGCCAGGGCCGCCACTGGGCGGGCTGGCCGAACAGTTGCACGGTGGCCAGGTGCAGGTGCTGGAAGCCGTAGACATGGGCCAGCGAGCCGTCTGCCGTGGCGAGGATGCGCACCGTCTCCAGCGTCTGCACCCAGTCCGCGCCCAGGCCGCCCAGCTCGTGCGGAATGCTCAGTGCCAGCAGGCCGCTGGCGCGCAGCGCATCGCGCTCGGCCTTGGGCGTGCCGCCTGCGGCATCGCGCAGGGCCGCCGTGGCGGCGAGGCGCTGCGCCAGATCCTGCGCAGTGGCTATCGGGTCCGCAGGGACGGCCTGTGCCTGGCTCACGCGGGCTGCCCGGCCAGGGCCAGGTCGGCGGCTTCGGGAACAGGCGGCTGTGCCTCGGCCTGGATTTGGGCCTGCACCAGCTGCTGCAGCGCACCGCGCAGCACCGGGGCCGACAGCTGCACGGTCAGCTCGATGCGCTGGCGCAGCGATTCGCTGTGGACCTGGCCGTCCTGGATGTCCTCGGGCGTGGAGTACACGCCAATGGGCAGGGTGAGGGCCGAGAAAAAGCCGAACAGCGGGCGCAGCTGGTGGTCCAGGATGAGGGCGTGGCGCGGGCTGCCGCCGGTGGCGGCCAGCAGCACGGGCGTGCCCTGCAGCGCGTCCAGGTCGATGAGGTCGAACAGGTGCTTGAGCAGGCCCGGCAGGCTGGCGCGGAAGACCGGGGCGCCGACGATGAGGAAGTCGGCCTGCTCGATGGCTTCGATGGCCTGCAGCGTGGCCGGCGGCAGGTCGTTCTTGGACAGGGCCGCGCCCAGGTGGGGCTGCAGGTCCAGCAGGTCGATGACCTGTGCCTGCAGCGGCAGCTCCTGGCCCAGGCGGGCATGCAGGGCGTCCAGCAGGACACGGGTGCGGGAGGGGCGGCTCAGGCTGCCATTGACGATGACAGTCTTCAGCGATCGGCTCATGGAAACTCCTTGGCGTGGGTTCCAGGAGGCAGCGCGGCATGCGGTTTGCGAAGACTGCCAGCCCGGATGAGGTGGGATGGATGCCTTCATTACAGGGCCGAACGCCGGTATGGCGAAAGAAACTTAACGCATTTGCTTATCGGTTTGGGTGCCTTGGCAAGTGCTTGTTTCTGAAAGGAATTTTGTGGCGCATGGCATGTGCTAATGCGTTCTGGCGATATGCGCACGGCCGCTGCGCCCGTCCCTGCGCAGCGCGGCCGCGCAAGGGCCTTCAGCCCGCCACGCCCGCCACTCCCGCCACGCCCACGTGCCAGTAATAGATGGGGTCGGCGCCGTTGAGCAGGATGTCGCCCGCCGAGCGGGCCTTGTACAGCACGGGGTTGTGCGAGGCCAGGGTGCGCGCATTGCGCCAGTGGCGGTCCAGTGCCAGGTCTTCGGACAGGGCGCTGGAGCCGCCCACCTCGAACAGCCGCGCGGCCGCCTGCAGCACGGTATCGACCACGGCCACCTGGGCCTGGGCTGTGCGCAGCTCCAGGGCATGCAGCTGCTGCAGCGGCACCTGGCGCCCGGCCTCGCGCTCGCGCGCGATGCGGCCCAGCTCGGCGGCCACGTCGGCCACGGCCAGTCCCGCGATGTAGGCCGTGCCGGCCAGCTGGCCGACGATGTGCTGCACCAGCGGATCGTCCTTGGGCAGGGTGGCGCTGCCGTGGCTGAACACGCGGCGGCGCGCCTGCACATAGGCGATGGCATCGCGCTGCAAGGCCCGGGCAATGCCGGCCAGGGTGGCCAGGTGGGCCAGCTGGAAATAGGCCACCAGGGGCGTGGGCTGGGCGCGCGGGAAGCGGATCACGGCGTCGTCGGGCACGCGCACCTGGCTGAGCACGGTGGTGCCCGAGCCGGTCAGGCGCTGGCCAAAGCCGCGCCAGTCATCGAAGCGCTGCACGCCGGACTCCGAGGTGGGCACGACGGCGTGCACGGTCTGGTCTTCCTTGCCCGGCTCCACCGCGCGCGCCACCACGGTCACCCAGTCGGCATACAGCGTGCCCGTGCTGTAGAACTTGCGCCCGTCCAGCCGCCACCAGCCGGGCTGCGCATCGGGCACCAGGGTGGTCTGCAGCGTGCCCAGGGTGCCTGCGCCGACCTCGGTGGTGGCATTGCCGAACACGGCGCCGCGCGCGGCCAGCGGCAGCCAGCGGGCCTGGGTGGCGGCATCGCGGTCGATGAGCACGCGGTCCAGAAAGCCGAAGTGCGGGCGCAGGATCTGGGCGACGTTGGAGTCGGCCTCGGCCAGCTCGGTCCACAGCGCAAACAGCTGCTCCACGCTGGCGCCGGCCCCGCCAAGGCGGCGCGGCACGCGCAGCGCGGTGAAGCCGCTGTCACGCAGCCAGGCGATGGGTTCATGGGCCAGGCTGCGCGTGCGTTCGCGCTCGGCCGCACCCTGGGCGATGCGGTCGAACACAGGGCGAAAGCGTGCCTGCAGGGATGGCAGCGAGGGCGCGTCGGGATCGGCCGGGCCGTCTGTGGTTGGGCCGGGCGCCGCGTAGGCCGCAGGCTCGGTGGCGCAGGGGAGGGTGGTGGTCATGGCTTTGCAAATTCAAAGGCCCGCCAACCCGGCCTGCCTGCAAGGCAGGGCCGGGCCACGGGCCGGTGGGGGAGGGTGGCTAAGGACTTCAACGCCGCCAGCGCGCGGCGGCGTGGCTGGCGGGCAGGCGGTCGCCCTGGCCGAACAGGCGCTGGCGCAGCGTGGCGTCGTCGCCGTAGCTGGTGCGGTAGCGGCCCCGGTTCTGCAGCTCGGGCACGACCAGGCGGGCGAAGTCTTCCCAGGTCTCGGGCGCGACGATGCGCGTCAGGTTGAAGCCGTCGATCTCGCCCACGTCGATCCAGCGCTCCAGCTCGTCGGCCACCTGGGACGGGTCGCCCACGATGGTGGCGTAGCGGCTGCCCAGCGTGAACTGCTCCAGCAGCTTGCGCCGCGTGGTCCAGCCCTGCTTCTGCGCGGCCTGGGCCGCCGACTGGATGGCATTGGTGTTGCCGAAGGAGATGGGGTCGTCCAGCCCGTACTGCGCAAAGTCCACGCCGGTGCTGGCGGCAAAGTGGGCCAGCCCGCTTTCCGCGCTGGCGTGGGCCAGGTAGTCGGCGTATTTCTCGCGCGCCTCGGCCTCGGTACGGCCGGGCACCACGGCCACGCCGGCGTAGATCTTGATGTCCTCGGGGCGCCGGCCAGCGTCCACGGCGGCCTGGCGCAGCTGGCGCGAGGCCTCGCGCGCGGCCTCGGGCGTGCGCGCGCCGATGAAGATGCCCTCGGCATGCCGGCCTGCAAAGCGCAGCCCGCGCGGCGAGGTGCCGGCCTGGAACAGCACGGGCGTGCGCTGGGGCGAGGGCGCGCTCATGTGGATGGCGTTGGCACGGTAGAACGGCCCCTCGTGCACCACCGGGTGCACCTTGCAGGGCAGGGCGTGGATGCGCCGCGCCTTGTCGGCGATCACGGCACCCTCTTCCCAGCTGCCTTCCCAGAGCTTGTAGGAAAGCTCCAGGAAGTCGTCGGCGCGGTCGTAGCGGCTGTCGTGCTCGGCCAGGCCGTTCTGGCCCAGTCCGCGCGCGCCGCTGTCCACATAGCCGGTGACGATGTTCCAGCCGATGCGGCCATTGGTCAGCTGGTCCAGCGTGGTCACGTCGCGCGCGAAGGTATAGGGCTGGTGCGCGCCCACGGTGGCCGTGAGGCCGAAACCGATGTGCCGCGTCACCGCCGCCATGGCCGAGACCAGCAGCCAGGGGTTGTTGACGGGCAACTGTATGCCTTCGCGCAGGGTCAGGTCCACGCCGCCCTGGTAGACGTCGTAGTAGCCGACCACGTCGGCGATGAAGATGCCGTCGAACAGGCCTTCCTCCAGCACCCTGGCGATGTGGGTCCAGTAGGCCAGCGTGCCGTACTCGGTGGAGCGGTCGCGCGGATGGGTCCACAGCCCGTGGTGTATGTGGCCCACGCAGTTCATGTTGAAGGCGTTGACGTGGATGTGGCGCTTGGCTTGCGTCATGGGGCGGGTCCTGCAGTCCGTTGCGTCAGTTCTTCAACCAGGCCAGGCGGTAGAGCTTCTGGTCGTTCAGGTAGAAGGCGTGGATGGTCTTGCGCACCACGTCGGAGTTTTTGTAGATGTCCAGGAAGCGGGCGATGCGCGGGTCGGCCGCGCGGTCGCTGCGGGCCACGAACTGGATGGCCCAGGAGTCGTCCTCGTAGCTGGTGTAGGCCAGGCCCTTGCTGGCATCGAAGGCCTTGGAGGCGATGATGAAATACGGAAAGCCCTGGGCCAGGTCCACGTCGGGCGTGGTGCGGGCCAGCTGCGGGCCCTCGATCTCCACGAACTGCAGCTTCCTGGGGTTGGAGACGATGTCCGCCTGGGTGCCCAGCAGCCCGGTGTCGGGGCGCAGCGTGATCAGGCCCGCGTGCTGCAGCAGGCGCAGGCCGCGGCCCACGTTGACGGGGTCGCTGGCAAGGGCCACCTTGGCGCCCGTGGGCAGGTCGGCCAGGGATTTGTGGCGCGTGGAGTACAGGCCCAGATAGGACAGGATGCCCGCCTGCACGCTGGTGAACTTGAAGCCCTTGCTGCGCGCTGCATTAGCCAGGTAGTTGCTGTTCTGGTAGTAGTTGAGGTCGATATCACCCGCGTCCAGCGCCACGTTGGGCGTGGCCCAGTCGGTGAATTCCACCACCTGCACGTCCAGGCCCTGCTTCTTGGCCTCCTTGGCGGCGGCTTCCACCGAGTCCGCGAAGATGCCCGGCACCACGCCGATCTTCAGGGGCGCGGCCAGGGCGCTGCCCGCGAGCAGGGCAGCGCCCAGGAAGGCGGCCAGCCGGGGCCAGAGTGTGGGGGAGGTCGTTGTCATCATTGCATTCCTGTGTCGTTGATAAAGGTCAGAGCGCGCCATGGCGCGGCGGGCGTATGTCGTTGAGCACGTAGTTGCCCACGGCGTGGTATTTCCAGCGCACGGGGTCGTGCAGGGTGTGGGTGCGCGCGTTGCGCCAGAAGCGGTCCAGGCCCTGGCCCGCCAGGGTGGAGGCAGTGCCCGCCAGCTCGAACAGCTTGCTGCCGGCCAGCAGGCTGGCGCTGGTGCTCAGCGCCTTGGCCTGGGCCACGGCCACCGAGGCGGCGGCCACGCTGTCGTCCGTGGGCGCACGCTGGGCGGCGTCCACGGCCAGAGCCGCGCGGGCCACCAGGGCATCGGCGGCGCGCAGGCGCACGTGGACATTGCCCAGTTGCTGCAGCAGCAGCGGGTCCTGCGTGGCGCTGGCCACGCCCGCGTCCACCCAGGGCCGCGCATGCTCGCGGATGAAGGGCAGGGCGGCCTGCAGCGCGCCGTGGCCAATGCCCGCGTCCAGGGCGGCATGGATGATCTGGGCAAAGGGGCCGATGGTGGTGGGCCGCTCGAAGGAACTGGTGAAGGGCACCACCCATTCGGGCTCCACGCGCACGCGGTCGAACTGCACCGAGCCGCTGCCCGTCACGCGCTGGCCGAAGCCATCCCAGTCGTCGGTGACGGTGACGCCGGCCGCATCGCGCGGGATGAAGACCAGATACATGCGCTCGCCGTGCCCCGGCGCCTCTTCCTGCGCGCTGACCAGGGTGGGAATCCAGTGCGCGAACAGGGCGCCCGTGCAATAGAACTTGCGCCCCTGCACGAACCAGCCGCCGCTGTCGCGCAGCAGCCGGGTGCGGCGCTGGAAGTCGCGGTGGCCGATCTCGGCCAGCGCATTGCCCAGGCGCTCGCCGCGCAGCACACGGTCATAGAAGAAGGCCTTTTGCGCGGGTGATCCGCCCACGCGCAGCACTTCCAGCGAGTAGTAGTGGTTCTGCGGAATGTGGCCGAAGTTGCCATCGGCCGCCGCAATCAGGGCAATGGCCCGCGTCAGCGTGGCCGTGGACACGCCTGCGCCGCCGTACTCCCGGGGAATGGTGATGCCCCACAGGCCGCTCTGGCTGAACTGCTCCACCTCCTGCCAGGGCAGCAGGCGGTCGCGGTCGCGCGCCAGCGCGCCGGGGGCGATGAGGGCGGCAAAACTGCGGGCCGCTTCCAGCGCCTCGGCCTCGCTGCCGATGATGTGGGCGGGCCGGGCCGGAGGCGCTGCGGGAGCGGGCTGGCTGCCCGGCGTGGAGGCCAGGGCCTGCAGCTCTTGGGTCGATGTCTGTGTCATGGCGGTCAGTTCCACTGGTGGCGGCGCGGCAGGGCGCCGTTGAGCAGGTAGTTGCCCAGCAGGTGGTATTTCCAGCGCACGGGGTCGTGCAGCGTGTGCACGCGGGCGTTGCGCCAGTGGCGGTCCAGGTGGTGGGCGGCGCGGCTGGCCGAGGAGCCGGCCAGCGCGAACAGGTGCTCGCCTGCCTGCAGCGCGGCCTCGGTGGTGAGGATCTTTGCCTCGGCCACGGCCACCGAGGCCTGGGCGCTGGCCTGCTCGTCCACCGCGCCACCCGCCGCTGCAGCCAGCGCATCCAGCGTGCGCGCGGCCTCCAGCAGCACGGCATAGGCCGCATCCACCTCGATCTGCAGCTGGCCGACCTCGTGGATGAGGTGGGGATCGTCGCTGGCGCGCGCCACGCCGGAGTCCATCCAGGGCCGGCTCTTGTCGCGCACGAAGTCCACCGCGTCGCGCAGCGCGCCCTGGGCAATGCCCGCGTCGATGGAGGCCTGGATCAGCTGCGACACCGGGCCGGACAGCGAGGGCGTGGCCTCGAACTGCCAGGCAGGCACCACGTCCTCGGGATGTACCTGCACCTGGTCCAGCTGCACGCTGCCGCTGGCCGTGGTGCGCTGGCCGAAGGAGTCCCAGTCGTCGAACACGGTCACGCCCGGCGCATCGCGCCGCACCCAGACCTGCACGATGCGGCCCTCCTCGTCCTGGGCACGGAAGGGCACCCAGTGCGCGAAGGCCGAGCCCGTGGAGTAAAAGCGCGTGCCGCTGACGCGCAGGCCGCCTGCGGCATCGCGTGACAGGCGCGCCGTGGCCTCCAGCACATGGGCCGCGCGCCCCTTGCGTTCCGGCCCGGCATTGCCCAGGCGGTGGCCGGCCAGCACGTCGGCGAACCAGCGGCGCTTCTGGGGCTCGCTGCCCATGTCCCGCAGGTTCTGCAGCACGGCGAAATGGTTCTGCGGAATCTGGCCCAGCGAAGGGTCGGCCGCGCACAGCGTGACGAAGACCTGGGCCAGCGTCTCGTACGAGGCGCCCAGGCCGCCGTAGGCGCGGGGCACGGTGATGGCGCCCAGCCCGCTGGCCGTGTGGCGCTCGATTTCCTGCCAGGGCAGGCGCCGCTCATGGTCGCGGGCGGCTGCGTCCGCGCGCCATTCATCGGCCAGGGCCTGGGCGGCCTGCAGGGCCTCGGCCTCGCTGGCGATGCGGTGCGGAGTGGAGGGCGGCAGGGGCAGGCGCCGCAGCGCCCCGCCCGGGGTGTGGTGTGTGTTGCCGGGCAAGGCTGCGCCCAGGGCATCCGGTGTGGTCATTCCGTGCCTCGTTGCTGAGTCGGTGGGGAGAGGGCCGCCAGGCGGCGGCCCCGGAGGGAAAGGCTTGGTGCCTGTTTTCAGCGTCAGCGGCTGCGCAGCCGGCGCACGTAGCGGTCGCCCAGCACCTGGACCACGGTGACCAGCGCGATCAGCACGGCAATCACCAGCAGCATCACCTGGGTGTCGAAGCGCTGGTAGCCGTAGCGGATGGCCAGGTCGCCCAGGCCGCCCGCGCCCACGGCGCCGGCCATGGCCGAGGAACTGATCAGCGCCACCAGGGTGATGGTGAAGCCGCCCACGATGCCGGGCAGGGCCTCGGGCAGGTAGACGTGGCGCACGATGTCCCACTTGCGGCAGCCCATGGCCTGGGCGGCTTCGATGAGGCCGGGATCGACCTCGCGCAGGCTGACCTCGACGATGCGCGCGAAGAACGGCGTGGCGCTGATGGCCAGCGGCACGATGGCCGCCCACACGCCGATGGTGGTGCCCGTCACCAGCCGCGTGAACGGGATCAGCGCCACCAGCAGCACGATGAAGGGCGTGGCACGGAAGCCGTTGATCACGCTGCCCAGCGCACGGTGCGTGCGCGGCGAGGCCAGGAAGCCGCCGGGCGCGGTGACGATGAGCAGCACCGCCAGCGGAATGCCCGCCGCCAGCGCGATGCCGCCCGAGACGCCGACCATCATCAGCGTGTCGGCCAGCGCGTTGCCGTAGCGCTCAATGGGAATGGACAGATTCAGCGACATATCCGAGATCCTTGATGTCATGCGCAATGGCCGCCGGGCCCTGCGTCAATGTGTGCCAGTCATGCGCGGCCGTGCCGCCGCCCAGCGCGATCAGCAGCTGCCCCTGGGCATGGCCCTGGATGCGGTCCACGCCGCCATGCAGCAGGCGCACCCGGCCGCCCAGGGCCTGGGCGATGCGCGGGAAGTCGGGCTCCAGCCCGTCCTCGCCGCGGTAGGTCAGCTGCAGGATGCGTTCGTGGCGGCCTGCGGGCGCGTCGGGCAGCAGGCGCTGGCGCAGGTCGTCGGGCAGGCCGTGCTGCAGCGGTGCCAGCAGGGCGCGCGTGGCCGGGTGCTGCGGGTTGCCGAAGACCTTCCAGACCTCGCCCAGCTCTGCGATGCGGCCCTGCTCCAGCACCAGCACGCGGTCGGCGATCTCGCGGATCACGCTCATCTCGTGCGTGATCAGGACGATGGTGATGCCCAGCTTGCGGTTGATGGTGCGCAGCAGCTCCAGGATGGACTGCGTGGTCTCGGGGTCCAGGGCCGAGGTGGCCTCGTCGCACAGCAGGATCTCGGGGTCGGTGGCCAGGGCGCGGGCAATGCCCACGCGCTGCTTTTGCCCGCCCGACAGCCGGCTCGGATAGGTGTCTGCCTTCTCCTGCAGGCCCACCAGGGCCAGCAGCTCATTGACCCGCGCATTGATGCGTGCGCGCGGAAGGCCCGCCACCTGCAGGGGCAGGGCCACGTTGTCATGCACCGTCTTGGCCGACAGCAGGTTGAAGTGCTGGAAGATCATGCCGATGCGCCGGCGCAGCTGCACCAGCTGCGATTCGTCCAGCGTGCCGATGTCCACGCCGTCGACCCGCACCTGGCCGCTGCTGGGCTGCTCCAGCCGGTTGATGGTGCGCAGCAGGCTGGACTTGCCCGCGCCGCTGCGCCCGATGATGCCGAAGATGCTGCCCGGCGCGATCTCCAGGCTGATCGCGTCCAGCGCCTGTACGGGCCCGGCCGAAGACTGGTAGGTCTTGGCCACGCGGCTGAAGGCCACGGCGCCGGGTCCACGGATGGATTCCCGCGCGGTGCCGGCCGCTGCCGATGAGCGCCTGCCCGCCTCATGGGCCGGCCTGTCCGCCTCGTGGGCCGGCCTGTCCGCCAGGGGCTGCCTGGCTGCAATGCTGGTTGACATGGCTGAAGTCCTCCCCGCGCCGCTCAGGGCTTGACCCAGGCCAGGTTGTACAGGCGCTTGTCGTTGGAGAAGGCGCGCTGGGCCTCGGCCTTCACCGCATCGGAGTTCTGGTAGATGCGGATGAACTTCTGCACCACGGGGTCCTGCGTGCGGTTGGCCTTGACCACGAACTGGATGGAAAAGCGCGCATCCTCGATGCCCGAATATGCAAGCCCGCTGGACGGATCGAAGGCCTTGGCCGCCACGATGAAGTGCGGGTAGCCCTGGGCGATGTCCACGTCGCCCGTGATGCGCACCAGCTGCGGCCCCTCGACCTCGACGAAGCTGAGCTTCTTGGGGTTCTCGACGATGTCGTCCAGGCTGCCCAGGTAGCCCACGCCGGGCTTGAGCTTGATCAGCCCCACCTTCTGCAGCAAGAGCAGGCCGCGCCCCTGGTTCACGGGGTCGTTGGCAATGCCCACCTTGCCGCCCTGCGGCACCTGGGCGATGGCCTTGTGCTTGAGCGAGTACAGGCCCACGTTGGCCAGGATGCCCGTGCCCGCGCTGGCCAGCTTGTAGCCGTTCTTCTGGATGGCGTTGTCCAGGAAGGGCTGGTGCTGGAAGTAGTTGATGTCCAGGTCGCCCGAGTCCACGGCCACGTTGGGCGTGGTCCAGTCGGTGAACTCCACCACCTGCACATCGATGCCCTGGGCCTTGGCCTCCCTGGCGGCCACGGCCACCGAGTCGGCGTAGGCGCCGGGCACCACGCCGATGCGCAGCTTGTCGGCAGCGTGGGCGGAGAACAGGGCCAGGGCGGCCAGCGGGGCGATCAGGGCACGGGAAAGCTTCATCGGGTTCTCCGGAAAAAAAGGTTTCGAAAAGGCAGGAAGGGGCCGCGTTACGGCTTGCGCCACGGCAGGCTGTACAGCCTGTCGTTGGCAGCGAATGACTTGTGGATCTGCGCCTGCACGGCGCCCGAGGTCTGGTAGATGCGCACGAACTGCGCAATGCGCGGGTCCCGGGCGTTGTCCTGGCGCGAGACGAAGCGGATGGCGTAGTACAGGTCGTCAATGCCCGAATACAGCAGCGCATTGCCGGCCACCTGCGGCCGCCCGGCGTTGACGAAGTGGGCCGGGTAGCCCTGGGCCAGGTCCACATCGTCCAGCGCGCGCACCAGCTGCGGCCCTTCGATCTCGACAAAGCGCAGCCTGCGCGGGTTGGACACGATGTCGTCCAGCCCCGCGCGCGGGCCCTTGCCTTCGCGCAGCTGGATCAGGCCGGCCTTCTCCAGCAGCAGCAGGCCGCGCCCCTGGTTGACGGGGTCATTGGCCACGCCCACGCGCGCATCCTCCTTCAGGTCGGCAAAGCGCTGGGTCTTGAGCGAGTACAGGCCGATGTTGGGCAGCAGGCCCGTGGCCACGCTGGTGAAGGCATAGCCGCGCTCGCGGATGGCGTTGTCCAGGAAGGCCTGGTGCTGGAAGTAGTTGAGGTCGATGTCGCCGGCCGCCAGCGCCGTGTTGGGCGTGGTCCAGTCGGTGAACTCGATGACCTGCACGTCCAGCCCCTGGGCGCGCGCCTCCTTGGCGGCGACCTCCACGGAGTCGGCCAGCGAGCCGGGCGTGACGCCTATCTTCAGCGCGGCGGCCGCCGCAAGGCCGGGCAGCGCCAGCGTGGCGGCGAGCGACCAGAGCAATGTGTTTCTGCGCGTGGGCAAGGCGTGGTTCCTCCAGCTCGGCCAGGCCCGGCGCCGGCGCCCACATGGCGCCTGCCGGCATGGCCTCTGAAGGCATTGCAACACCCGGCCCCGGCGCGCACCACGACGGAATTCACATTTCCTTATAGCGAGCCATGCGCGGCGCAAGGCATTGATCGCAAAGGAAATTTTGCACAGGCAAGATTGAGCTTATGCCCGCGCGAAATATGGCACCGTGCCGGCTGCGCAGGCTTGCGGCAGCCAGGGCAGCCTGCCGCGCTCCCAGGCTCAAGCGCCCTGTTGCGCCTTCATCCTCGTCCAGGCCTTGAAAAGGATGGACTGCAGGCTGGCACGCTCGCCCTCGTCCAGGTAGTCGACCAGCGACTCGCACATGCGCCAGAAGGCCGGCAGCGCGCGGGCCAGTACCTCGCGGCCCTGGTCGGTGAGCGCCAGGTCGAAGCTGCGGCGGTCTTCCTGGCTGAGGCTGCGCGCCAGCAGCGAGCGCTTTTCCAGCCAGTCCAGCAGGCCCGTCACCGACGAGCGCGTCACGCCGACGTAGCTGGCGATATAGGAGGGCGTGACCACCGTGTCGCCCAGCAGCCCGCGCTCGGCCAGGCCGAAGATCATGAGCACGTCGAGCTTGCTCTCGGACAGGCCGAACGCCTGCAGCGATGCGTTGGCGCGCTGCTCCACATCGTCGGCCAGCCACAGCAGCAGCAGGCCCAGGCCGGCGGCCGGCGTGTCGGTGCCGGGCTGCGCGGTCTCGGCCATCAGGGCCAGGTGCGGGCGCAGCGCTTCGGGGGCGTTGGCGAGGGGGGTGGAATCGGGGGCCGGTGCGGCAGCGGTCTTGCGCGGACTCATGGGAGTGGATGGAAGCGGGTGAAGGCGTGTGAAACCGGGTTGAAGGCGGGTTGAAGCAGGGAGAAGAAAGGGCGGTTGATTTTACGGCTTTCATATATTACGCTTTGTGTATAGTACGTTAAGCGTATTATTTGGCGGCACACAAATCTGCAAGGACATCCCATGCCCATCAAAGTTCTTGAACTCCACCATGTCGGATTCGGCGTCAACCACGCCCAGGCCGATGCCATGCTCGACTTCTACCGCGAAGTGCTGAACCTGCCCCAGGACGCCGCGCGCTGGAAGATCCCCGGCATCTACGGCTCCTGGATCAACCTGCCCAACGGCAGCCAGTTGCACATCCTCGGCAGCGAGGGGCCGTCGCGCTATGCGCAGGGCCCGGGCAAGGACCCCGTGTCCAACCACATCGCGCTGGCCGTGGACGACATCCTCGGCGCCGAGCAGGAGCTGCAGGCGCGCGGCGTCGATTACTTCACGCTGGACAACGTGGCATCGCCCAGCCTCAAGCAGCTGTTCCTGCGCGACCCGGCCGGCAACCTGGTGGAACTGCACCAGTCCAATGCGCGCGCCCCGGGCATCGCCCAGGCCGAGCAGGACGCGGCGCGCGCCGGCAACGAGTGACGCGACGCCCTCCCTTTTTCCCTTCCCCTCCGGAATCCCATGTACTTTGAAATGCAATCGCTCAACAGCGAGCAGCGCAGCAACATCCTGCACTCCCTGGTTCTGCCCCGTCCCATCGCCTGGATCAGCTCGGTGGACGGGGACGGCACGGTCAACGTCGCGCCGTTTTCCTTCTTCAACGCCATGTCGGGCGATCCGCCGCTGCTGTGCGTGTGCATCGGCTCGCGCCAGGGGGTGCTCAAGGACACGGCGCGCAACATCGCGGCCACGGGCGAGTTCGTGGTGAACCTGGTGTCCGAGCCGCTGGCGCGCCGCATGGCGGTGACGGCCATAGAGTTCGGCGCGCAGGTGGACGAGTCGGCCCAGGCCGGCTTGGTCCTGGGCGATGCACGGCGGGTGAAGGCGCCGCGCATCGTGGACAGCCCTGCGTCCTTCGAGTGCCGCGTGCGCCAGATCATCGATATCGACGGCGTGCGCAGCCTGGTGCTGGCCGACGTGCTGGCCGCCCATGTCATGGATGCGGCCGTGGTCGATGGCGAGCTCATGTACTTCGACCCCGCGCCCATGGAGCTGATCGCGCGGCTGCAGAACCCCGGCTGGTATGGCCGCGTGGGCGATGCCTTCCAGATGCCCACGCCTTCGGTGGCGCAGTGGGATGCCATGCAGCGCCAGGGCGTGTCCGACGGCTACCTGGCCTGGGCCGACGATGGCCCCGCCGCGCGCTGAAGGGCCGCCCATGCTTGCGCAACACACCATAGACAGCCTGGCGGCCGAGCTGCACGCCAGCGAAAAAAGCCGGGTGCAGGTCCGGCACTTTTCCCGCCGCCATCCGGACATGACGGTGCAGGACGGCTACGCCATCTCGCGCGCCTGGATGCGGCTCAAGCGCGCCGAGGGCCGCACGGTCAGGGGCCACAAGATCGGCCTGACCTCGCGTGCCATGCAGCAGGCCGTGCAGATCACCGAGCCCGACTACGGCACCCTGCTGGACGACATGTTCTTCGAGCCCGGCGGCGACATTCCCTTTGCGCGCTTCATCGCTCCGCGCGTGGAGGTGGAGCTGGCCTTCGTGCTGGGCCGCACGCTCAAGGGGCCGGGCGTCACCCTGTGCGATGTGCTGGCCGCCACCGACTGGGTGGTGCCCGCCGTGGAAATCATCGACGCCCGCATCGAGCAAAAGGACCGCGATACCCAGGCCATGCGCACGGTGCGCGACACCATCGCCGACAACGCGGCCAATGCCGGCATCGTCATGGGCGGGCGGCCCGTGCGCCCCGACGCGGTGGACCTGCGCTGGGTGTCGGCGCTGCTGCAGCGCAACGGCGTGATTGAGGAGTCCGGCGTGGCGGCCGCCGTGCTCAACCATCCGGCCACGGGCGTGGCCTGGCTGGCCAACCGGCTCGCGCAATGGGATGAGCAGCTGGACGCAGGCCAGGTGGTGCTGGCCGGCTCGTTCACGCGGCCCGTCACGGCCCAGGCCGGTGACAGCTTCCATGTGGACTACGGGCCGCTGGGCTCCATTGCCTGGCGCTTTGCCTGAGCTTCGTTCGCAGTGCGGCGATGGTGTCGCCTGCGGCACAGTCCGCAGGCCCGGCGCGTCGCCGACAATGCAGCGGCGCCGCCCGCCACCGGTGCGCGGGCGGCGGCTGCAACACATGCACTACAGGATGGACAAGCAATGGAGATGAAGAACGCAAAGACGGCCGTGGTCACGGGCGGAGGAACCGGCGTGGGCAAGGCCGTGGCGCTGGCCCTGGCGGGCGCGGGCTACCAGGTGGTGGTGGCGGGCCGCCGCCAGGCGCCGCTGGATGAGACCTGCACCGAGGCCCAGGCAAAGTACGGCGCAGGCGAGCGCATGCTGGGCATTGCCACCGATGTCAGCGACCCGGCTGCCGTGGAGCAGCTGTTCGCGCGCACGGTGCAACGCTTCGGGCGCGTGGACCTGCTGTTCAACAACGCGGGCCGGGGCAATCCGCCCGGCTCCTTCCTGGACTGGACGCCCGAGCAGTGGCGCGAGGTGGTCGATGTCAACCTCAACGGCATGTTCTATTGCCTGCAGCAGGCGTTTCGCACCATGCGCGACCAGTCGCCGCGCGGCGGCCGCATCATCAACAACGGCTCCATCTCCGCGCATGCGCCGCGCCCCAATTCCAGTGCCTACACGGCCACCAAGCATGCCGTCATGGGCCTGACCAAGACCGCTGCGCTCGACGGCCGTGCCTACGACATCGCCGTGGGCCAGATCGACATCGGCAATGCCATGACCGAGCTGGCATCGCGCATGGCCAAGGGCGTGCCCCAGGCCAATGGCGAGATCGCGGTGGAGCCGCTGATCGACGCGGATGTGGTGGGCCAGTCCGTGCTCTACATGGCCAGCCTGCCGCTGGAGGCCAACGTGCTGTTCCACACGGTGATGGCCACCAAGATGCCCTTCGTGGGCCGGGGCTGAACCGGCAAAGGCAGGCCCTCAGGCCTGCACGCGGCGGCTCGCCGTCTCGGACGGGAGCTCGCCGAAGCGGCTGCGGTACTGGGCCGCGAAGTGGCCCAGGTGCAGGAAGCCGTATTTCTGCGCCACATCGCGCACGCCTGAGCCGGCTGCGGCGCCCGGGCCCTTGGCTGCCTGGAGTTCGGCGCGCACGCGGTCCAGCCGCAGCTGGCGCAGGAAATCCATGGGCCCCATGCCCGCGTGCTGGCGGAAGGCGGCCTGCAGCGTGCGCGCGCTGCAGCCGGCCTCGCGGCAGACATCGGCCAGCGACAGGGGCTGGTCGGCATGGGCCTGCATGTACTCCTGGGCCTTGCGCACGCCGCGCGGCAGCAGACTGCGCCGGCTGTCCCCGGCCAGTGCGCGGCTGTGGCTGTGCGTGGCCGACATCAGCAGGCTGGTCAGCAGGTATTCCTCCGCATGCCGGGCCAGCGCCTGCGTGGCCTGCAGGGCGTTGCCCGCATCCAGCGTGTGCCGCAGGCAGTCGATGAAATGCACCAGCGGTGCCAGCGCCGGCTGGTCCAGCGGCACGCCCAGATCGAACACCAGGGGCCGGCCTGCGGGCGCCTGCAGCAGCGCCTCCAGCCGCGCCACCAGGGCCGGGCGGGCCATGCGCACGATCAGGTGCGGGCTGTCGTCGGCCCAGCGCATGGACAGCGGCTCGGTCGGCGAGGGCAGGGAGGCCAGGCGCGGCGTGGCATCCACCTGCTGCGCGCCGCAGCGGATCTCGGCACTGCCGCGCAGGGGAATCTGCAGCAGGAAGAAGTCCCGCAGGTAGCCGGGCTCGATGTGCACGCCGGGGCCGTATTGCACATAGTTCAGGCTGACGTTGCGGGAAAGCGGCGCGCTGTGGTGGCAGGCATCCAGCTCGGCGCGCGGGCGCAGCATGCCCAGGCCATGCGGACAGAAGACGCGCGCCACGCTTTCGCGGGCCTCGTCCATGTCGTGGCTCTCGAAAAGCCGGTAGCGCTGCAGCGGCAGCGGTGTGTGCATGGCGTGTTCCATAGGCTGCGCAGAACGTAGCAAAAACCACCCGCTCCCACAATTCGGACCATTCCCCGGGAGCCAATTTCTGCGCGCCAGGGACAGTGCCTGCGCTTGCCGGATGCCTGCGCGGCCCGGCCCCCCGTAACGTGTGCTGCACAGGCCAGCCCGGCCTGGCATCCACACGGGAGAACAAGCGTCATGTTCAAGGGACTCGAAGGCAAAAGCGCCATCGTCACCGGCGGCTCCACCCTGATAGGCGCCGGCGTGGTGCGTGCGCTGCACGCGGCCGGCGTGAAGGTGGTCATTGCCGACATTGATGCCGACAACGGCCAGGTGCTGGCTGATGCGCTGGGCGAGGGCGCGCTTTTCGTGCGCACCGACATCACCGACGACGCGCAGGTCGCCGCCTGCGTGCAGCAGGCGTGCAGCCGGCACGGCGGCGTGCACATCCTGGTCAACCTGGCCTGCTCGTATGTAGACGAAGGCCTGCAGTCGCCGCGTGCCGACTGGCTGGCCTCGTTCAACGTGAACGTGGCCAGCGCCGTGGCCATGCTGCAGGCCGTGCACCCGCACATGGTGGCCGCCGGTGGCGGGGCCGTGGTGAATTTCACCAGCATCTCTTCGGAAGCGGCGCAGACCGGGCGCTGGCTCTACCCGGCCAGCAAGGCGGCCATGAAGCAGCTCACGCGCAGCATGGCCATGGACCTGGCGGCCGATGGCATCCGCGTCAACAGCGTCTGCCCGGGCTGGACCTGGTCGGCGGTGATGGACCGGCTCAGTGGCGGCGACCGCGCCAAGACCGACCGCGTGGCCGCGCCCTTTCACCTGCTGGGCCGCGTGGGCGATCCGCACGAGGTGGCGCAGGTGGTGCTGTTCCTGTGCTCGGACCATGCCAGCTTCGTGACGGGGGCCGACTATGCGGTGGACGGCGGCTACGGCGCCATGGGGCCCGAGCGCGCCGTGGCCGCCATTCCCCAATTGATGGACTAGTACGCAGTACGGACACGGAGCCGCAAGGAGACAGCCATGAAGAAAATCGCCATCGTCGGAGCCGGCCAGTCGGGCCTGCAACTGGGCCTGGGCCTGCTGGCCGCCGGCCATCAGGTCACGATACTGAGCAACCGCACGGCGCAGGACATCGCCCAGGGCCGGGTCATGTCCAGCCAGTGCATGTTCGACAGCGCGCTGCAGATAGAGCGCGGCCTGGGCCTGGACCACTGGTCGCGTGAATGCCCGGTGGTCGAGGGCATCGGCCTGTGCGTGCCGCATCCGGCGCAGCACGGCGGGAAAGAGGCCGACAAGGCCATCGACTGGGCGGCGCGTCTGAACGCGGGCGCGCAGTCCGTGGACCAGCGCCTGAAGATCCCCGCATGGATGGACGACTTCCGCCGCCAGGGCGGCGAGCTGGTGCTCAAGGACGCGGGCATCGCCGAGCTGGAGGAATGCACGCGCAGCCATGACCTGACCCTGGTCGCCAGCGGCAAGGGCGAGATATCGAGGCTGTTCGAGCGCGATGCCCATCGCTCGCGCTTCGACCAGCCCCAGCGCGCGCTGGCGCTGACCTATGTGACGGGCATGAAGCCGCGCGAGCCGTTCTCCGCCGTGTCCTTCAACCTGCTGCCGGGTGTGGGCGAGTACTTCGTGTTCCCGGCGCTGACGACCACGGGCCCCTGCGAGATCATGGTGTTCGAGGGCGTGCCCGGCGGCCCCATGGACTGCTGGGGCGATGTGAAGACACCGGAGCAGCACCTGGAGCGCAGCCGCTGGATCCTCGACACCTTCGTGCCCTGGGAGGCCGAGCGCTGCCGCGACATTGCGCTGACCGATGACAACGGCATCCTCGCGGGCCGCTTCGCCCCCACGGTGCGCAAGCCCGTGGCCACGCTGCCGTCAGGGCGCAAGGTGCTGGGCATGGGCGACGTGGTGGTGCTCAACGACCCCATCACGGGCCAGGGCTCCAACAACGCGGCCAAGTGCGCCGACACCTATCTGCGCAGCATCCTGGCGCGCGGCAATGGCGACGGAAATCGTGACGGCAATGGTGACGGAAATGGCGCATTCGACGCCGCCTGGATGCAGCAGACCTTCGACCGCTACTGGTTCGGCTATGCGCAATGGGTCACGCAGTGGACCAACATGCTGCTGGCACCACCGCCACCCCATGTGCTCAAGCTGCTGGCCAGCGCGGGCACGCTGGCACCGCTGGCCAGCGCCTTTGCCAACGGCTTCGACGACCCGCGCACCTTCTTCCCCTGGTTCGCGGACGCGGGCGAGGCGGACCACTACATCGACAGCTGCGCGGCCATCGCCGCCATGGCAGCCGTCCCCGCCTAGCCGCAGAGGCCGCCATGAGCACATGCGACACCCCGGCCGCCGCCCCGGCCTGCTCCTTCGATCCGCGCGAGCTGCGCAAGGCCTTCGGCCAGTTCACCACGGGCGTGACCGTCATCACCACGCGCGCGCCGGACGGGCGGCGCGTGGGCATGACGGCCAACTCGTTCTCCTCGGTCTCGCTGGACCCGCCGCTGGTGCTGTGGAGCCTGGCGCGCCAGGCGCCCAGCGTCTGCGATTTCCAGGGCGCCAGCCATTTCGCCATCCACGTGCTGGCTGCGGGCCAGCACCTTCTGTCGCGGCGCTTTTCCACGCCGCAGCAAGACAAGTTCGTCGGCCTGGACTGCGCGGAAGGCCCGGCCGGCGTGCCCCTGATCGATGGCGTGCTGGCCCGCTTCGTCTGCCGCAACATCCGGCAATACGATGGCGGCGACCACCTCATCTTCATCGGCCAGGTCGAGCGCTGCGAACGCTTCGACGGCGAGCCCCTGGCCTTTCACGCGGGCTACTATCAGGTGACGGTGCGGCACCCCGAGTGCGTATGACGGGTCATGAAAAAAGCGGCACCGCAGCTTTCCCCACCCTTTGAAACGGAGACAACCCCATGCAGCAGAAAGAACCCCCGGCAAGCCGCCATGTGCGCATCAACGCGCTGGACGGCAGCGGCAGCTTCAACGCCTACCTGGCCGTGCCGGCCTCGGGCAGCGGCCCCGGCCTGGTGCTGGCGCAGGAGATCTTCGGCGTCAACGCCACCATGCGCGAGGTGGCCGACTACTACGCCGAAGAAGGCTACGTGGTGCTGGTGCCCGACCTGTTCTGGCGCCAGCAGCCCGATGTGGAGCTGGGCTACACGCCGGCGGACTGGGAGCGTGCCTTCGGCTTCTACAAGGGATTCGACGAGGCCCTGGGCGTGCAGGACATCCAGGCCTGCCTGAACGCCTTGCGCCAGCGCCCCGAGGTCACGGACGGCAAGGCCGGCGTGCTGGGCTTTTGCCTTGGCGGCAAGCTGGCCTACCTGGCCGCCTGCCGCACCGATGCCGATGCGGTGGTCGGCTACTACGGCGTGGGCATCGAGGCGGCGCTGGACGAGGCCGAGCGCATCCGCTGCCCGCTCACCCTGCATGTGGCCGAGCTCGACGCCTTCTGCCCGCCCGAGGCGCGCCAGCGCATCGTCCAGGCGCTGGGCGGGCGTCCCGGCGTGGCCGTGCATGTCTATCCGGGCGTGGACCATGCCTTTGCGCGCAAGGGCGGCGACCATTTCCACCGCGCCTCGGCCCTGATGGCGCACGAACGCAGCATTGCCACGCTCAAGTCCGCCATCGGCCCGCATTTCGACCTGGCCGCGCTGTGGGACAAGCACTGCGAGTACGAGTTCGCCACGCGCAACGTGGACGACACCATGGCCACCATGGTGGCCGAGCCCTATGTGAACCACATCCCGACCATGACCGGCGGCGTGGGCTTCAGCAACCTGCACGCGTTCTATACGAACCACTTCGTCAACAGCAATCCGCCCGACACGTCGCTGACGCCGATTTCACGCACGGTGGGGGCCTCGCAGGTGGTGGACGAGATGCTGTTCTGCTTCACGCACACCACCGAGATCCCGTGGATGCTGCCCGGCGTGCGGCCCACGGGGCGACGCGTGGAGATCCCGCTGCTGGCCGTGGTCAAGTTCCGGGGAGACAAGCTCTACCACGAGCACATCTACTGGGACCAGGCCAGCGTGCTGGTGCAGGTGGGCCTGCTGGACCCGGCGCTGCTGCCCGTGGCGGGCGTGGAGACGGCCCGCAAGCTGCTGGACGAGACCCTGCCTTCCAACGAACTGCTCAAGCGCTGAGCGCGGCGCGGGCGCATGGGTTTCACCCTGCGCCCGCTGGCGGCCTGCAGGCCGCCAGGGCTCTCAGGGTTGCCACCAATGTTGATATGTCAACATTGATGGATCATGCGGCCATCGCAATCGAAATCGCAATCGCCGCCCGGTTTCCTCCGCCCAATGCCCCGCCCACGCCCATCCACCATCCCTGCCGCCGATGCCGCCACCGGCCCTGCACCGGACACGCAGGTCTGCAGCCAGACGCTGGCGCTGGAGGACTTCATCACCTTCCGCCTGGGCGCGCTGTCCAATGCGCTGCAGACCCAGGTGACGCGCCACTACATCGCGCCGGCATCGCCCGTGGGGCTGACCGAGTGGCGGCTCATGGGCCAGATCCAGCGCCACGGCGAGCTGCATGCCAGCGCGCTGTCGCGCCTGAGCCTGATGGACAAGGCCCAGATCAGCCGCGCGCTGCAGCCGCTGATCGACCGGGGCTGGGTGCTTCGCCGCGCCGATCCGCAGCACGCGCGGCGCCACCTGCTGCAGCTGAGCGAAGCAGGGCAGGCGCTCTTCGACGAGGTGCTGTCCCGCGCACGCCCCTACCAGGCGGCCCTGCTCAATGCCCTGACGGCCGATGAGCGCGCCATGCTGGACCGCATCCTGGACAAGCTGGGCCGTGCCTCCCAAGCGCTGGACCAAGGGCTGGACCAGGGGCTGGATGCCTGATTTCCCCACAAGCCACTGCACAAGCCACCTCAAGACCCACCTCAAGACCCACCTCAAGACCCACCTCAAGACCCACCTCAGAACCCATCCCACGAGCCACACCATGAATTGCTCCATGCACCCTGATGAGCGGGCCGCCCGCATCGAACTGGCCGCCTGCTACCGCGTCTTTGCCATGCTGGGCTGGGACGAGCTGATCTACAACCACATCACGGTGCGCCTGCCCGACAGCGTGACGGGCGGTGAAAAGCAGTTCCTGATCAACCCCTTCGGCCTGCATTACGAAGAGGTCACGGCCAGCAACCTGGTGCGCATCAATGTGCGCGGCGAGGTGCTGGACGGCTCGCGGCATCCGGTGAATCCGGCCGGCTTCGTCGTGCATGCGGCCATCCACGACGGACTGCCGGGCGCGCACTGCGTGATGCACACGCACACCACCTCGGGCATGGGCGTGGCCTGCCTGGAGCAGGGCCTGTCGCAAAGCAACTTCTACAGCGCCCAGCTGCACGGCATGGTGGCCTACCATGACTTCGAGGGCATCACCATCCATGCCGACGAAGGGCCGCGCCTGCTGGCCAGCATCGGCCACCGCAAGGCCGTGATCCTGCGCAACCACGGCCTGCTCAGCTGGGGCAGCGACCTGCCCCAGGCCTTCGTGGTGCTGTGGACGCTGCAGCGCGCCTGCGACGTGCAGATGGCCACCCTGTCCATGGGCGCGCCGCGCATGGTCTCCGACGCCATGGCCCAGCGCTGCAACGAGGACTCGCTGACCTTCAACGACAGCCACGGCGGTGCCCGCGATGTGTTCGACCACCTGGTGCGCCGCGTGAACCGGCGCGACAGCAGCTATCTCGATCTTTGAACCCGGAGCTTCCCGCGCATGACCATGGAACAGACAAGCATTTCATTCGACAAGGCCTGCATCTTCGGCGCCGGTGCCATCGGCGGCTGGATGGGCGCGGCCCTGGCCCGCGCCGGCTGCCAGCTCAGCGCCGTGGCGCGCGGCGCCGCGCTGCAGGCCCTGCGCACCCAGGGCCTGACCCTGGTGCACGGCGAGCAGCGCGAGCACTTCGCGCTGCGTGCCGAACAGGACCCGGCCGCCCTGGGCGTGCAGGACCTGGTCATCATCTCCGTCAAGGCGCCGGGCATGCCCGATGTGGCCGAGCGCATCGCCCCGCTGATCGGCCCGCAGACCGTGGTGCTCACGGCCATGAACGGCGTGCCCTGGTGGTTCCTGCACGGCGGTGTCGATGCCAGCGTGCGCGGCAAGCAGCTGAAAGCCGTGGACCCTGAAGGCCGCATTGCGCAAGCCATCCCGCTGGGCCAGGTGCTGGGTTCGGTGGTCCATGCCAGCTGCTCCAACGATGCGCCCGGCGTGGTGCGCCGGCACTTCGGCAACAGCCTGATCCTGGGCGAGCCCCTGGCCGACGGACCCGGCCAGCCGCCCACGCCGCGCCTGGCGGCACTGGCCCAACTGCTGCAGCGTGGCGGCATCGAGGCCAAGGTCTCCGACAACATCCAGCGCGACGCCTGGTACAAGCTCTGGGGCAACATGACCGTCAACCCCGTCAGCGCGCTGACGGGCGCCACCTCGGACCGCATCCTGGGCGACGTCCTAGTGCGCGGCCTGATCACGCGCGTGATGCTGGAGGCCAAGGAGATCGGCGCGCGCATCGGCCTGCCCATCAACGAATCGCCCGAGGACCGCCATGCGGTCACGCTCAAGCTGGGCGCCTTCAAGACCTCCATGCTGCAGGACGTGGAAGCCGGCAAGCCCGTGGAGCTCGATGCCCTGGTGGGCGCGGTGCGCGAAATGGGCCAGCTGTGCGGCGTGGACACCCCGTTCACCGATGCGCTGCTGGGCCTGGCGCGGTTGCAGGCACGGCAAAAGGGGCTGATGGCCTGACGCCGCAAAGGCCAGTACCGGCCTGCAGCGCGCAACCGTAGACTACGCCTCCATGACTTCCGCCAAGAATCCCGCCTCGCCCTGGTCCACCCTGTGCGTGGTGGCCACCACCGTCCCCAGCGCCGAGGAGGCCGCCCATCTGGCGCGCAGCCTGGTGCAGCAGCAGGCCGCGGCCTGCGTGCAGGTGGAGCCCATCACCTCGCACTACGTGTGGGAGGGTGAGATGCATGCCACGCCCGAGTGGCGGCTGGTCTGCAAGACCCTGCCCGACGTGCTGGAGCGCCTGGCCCGGCTGCTGCGCGCCGGACACAGCTACAGCGTGCCGCAGATCACCATGCGCACCGAGCGCTGCATGGCCGACTATGCGCAGTGGCTGCGCTCCCAGGTCTCGACCCGGGACGTGGCGGACACTGCAGACATGGCCGCCGCGCCCCGCATCACTGCGGCGTGACGTTGGCGGCCTTGATCACGGGCACCCAGGTCGCTGTCTCCTTGCGGATCAGCTCGCCGAAGGCGCTGCCCGTGACCACCCAGGGCTCGATCCCCTGCAGGTCCAGCTGCCTGACCACGGCCGGCGTGCTGAAGATCTCCTGAATATCCTTCTCCAGCTGCTTGAGCACGGCCGGCGGCGTCTTCTTTGGCGCCATCACGCCGTACCAGGACGAGATGGCAATGCCCGGCACGCCCGCCTGGGCCAGCGTGGGCACATCAGGCAGGTACTTGCTGCGGGCCGGGTCGGTCACGGCCAGCGCACGCAGCTTGCCCGACTGCACATGCGGCAGCAGCGCGGGCACATTGCCCACGATCATCGGCACCGTGCCGCCCAGCACATCGTTGAGGCCGGGCGCCGTGCCCTTGTAGGCCACGTGCAGGATGTCGGCGCCGGTCTGCTGCTTGAACAGTTCACCGGCCAGATGCAGGCTGGAGCCCACGCCGGGCGAGGCATAGCTGATAGTGGCCGGCCTGGTCTTGGACAGGGCCACCAGCTCCTGCACCGTTTTGGCGGGCACGCCGGGGTGCACGGCGATCACATTGGCCGCCTTGGCCAGCGAAGCCACGGGCGCGAAGTCCGTCTCCACGCTGTAGCCGGGCCTGGCCAGCAGCGTGGGATTGATGGTCAGGTTGCCCTGGGGCACGACCAGCAGCGTATGGCCGTCCGGCGTGGCACGCTTGACCATGTCGATGCCGATATTGCCGTTGGCCCCGGGCTTGTTCTCCACCACCGAAGTCTGCTTGTAGCGCTCGGCCAATCCCGTGGACAGCAGGCGCGCCAGCGCATCGACGGGGCCGCCGGGCGGAAAGGGCGCGACGATGGTGAAAGGCTTGGCGGCCAGCTGCTGCTGCGCGGCGGCATCCTGGGCCAGGGCGCTCTGGCATGCGGCTGCGGCCAGCAAGGCGGCAGCGCCGAGCAAGGTGGGGGCTTTCATGGGGAACTCCGGGGAACAAGGCAAGGCAGGTACAAGCAAAAGAAATGCCTGAGGGCTATCGATTGTTTCTTGTATAAAACAACGTTCTTCTTATAAATCAATGCAAAGCATAAAACCTGCGGCTTGATTCGAATCAAGGGAAAACCCTTGCCTGCATGCCTGGGCCTTCGCTGCGCTCGCATGCCCATGAAAAAAGGAGCGCAGCGCGCTCCCGTAGGTCCACTCCAGAGAATGGGTCAAAGCGCATCAACAGGGGAGCTGATGCAGTCGATGCCAAGCCGCAGGACGACAGCTCCACGAGCAGGTCTTGCTGCCACCGCATGTCAGGCCTGTAGGCAAGTCACCACTAAGCCCAACAGCATCAGGCCCATGCCTATCTTCTCTGCTCGACTGAAGCTTTCGCTGAACACGCGGCGCGAAACCAGGTAGCTGAAAACGACCTCGATCATTCCCAAAGTGCGCACAGGTGATGCTCCTTGCATGGCGTAGGCCGTGAACCAAGCAATTGAAGCGGCTGCCCCCATGCAACCGGCAAGCAGCGAGATGCGCCAAGCTCGAAAAATAGGTGCCAGACCTTGAGCTGTGCGCAACTGGATCCAAAGTCCCATGCCGACGGTTTGCATCGACTGTGCGATCAGCACGCCCCAGGCGCCAGATAACCATGCCGTTTCGGCGCCAAGTGCCAGCGACCCTCCTCGAAATCCTACTGTTGCAACTGCAAAGCAGGAGCCGCAAGCCAGGCCATAAAGTGCAGATCGGTTGAGCCACGCGGACGGTGAGAGCAACTGTTCGCGTGGCGGCAGGGACAGCAGCAGCATACCGATTGTGGCTACGATCATTGCGGCCAACGCCAGCGGTGTTGGAAGTTCATGGAGAAAAACCGATGCGAACAGAGCTAGCTGCAGCACCTCTGTCTTTGTCAGAGTGACAGCCACGGCAAAGTTGCGCTCCTTCATCGCCAGCAGCAAAGCGACCGTTCCAGCCAATTGGAAAAAAGCGCCCAATGCAATCCAGCCAAGGTAAATCGGCGTGATCGAAGGTACAGCGTATGGCTTTGCTGGTACCAGATACAGCAGTGCCAGCCACAACATGGCAAAAGGTAGGCCATACAGAAAACGCACCAGCGTGGCCGATAGCGCGCCCAGCTCCTGTGTCAGGCTGCGCTGCGCTGTGTTTCGTACCGTTTGAGCGAGAGCGGCGAACAGGGTTATGGGAACCCATAACCAAGAAAAACCTTGAATGGATTCAAGCATGAATATGGAGGAGGGATGGGTAAATGGGGCGTAGAGTAAATTCTTACATTGTTGTGGATTATTTGGTAATGCACAGCAATGCTCATTTGCTGATTAGAGAAATTTTGCTCTCTTGAAGATTTATTGAACGGTTGAAGACAGAGACTCGAGATAGAACATGATGCCTGCGTAGAGCGTTTCTTCTGGGGTGCCCGCGCGAGGAGAGCTCGGCATCATCCAGGTATCCTTGCTGCCGTTTATCCGCATGCTGCGGAGAAAGCAGTATGTGGTCAATGCGTAGAATTTGCAACTCGAAAAATACTCTTAAGATAAAGATTTTCTTAAATACAGAGATATTGAAATCGATTTGCAGAATGCGCAATTCCAGTAAGCAATTCAGAGAAAGAACTGATTTTCTCAACAAGCACGCATAGCGTGATTGTTATGAAAAGGTGATGCTGGGTCTTTATTTCCTGATGCTATCTGAAAATAGTATGGCTATAGATGGTGGCTTATCTTGCGTGCCAGTTTTGAAAAAGCGATTTCATAGGCCCCTGCGTATAGCCGCCAGCAGGCTTCTCGAAGAATTCCAGATATGCTGCTCGGCAAGGGCCTGGGCCTTCTTTGGGTCGCGATTGCGGATGGCGGCGAGGATGCCGCGTTTTTCTTCTGTGCTTTCTGAAGCCCGTGAGCTGTGAGAAAGTGAGAGTCTCCGCAGGCGTGCGAGGCGGCTCCTTTGTGAAGAAAGATAGCTTGCCATCAGCGAATTTTGGGCTGCATCCAGGAGAACTTCGTAGAACTCCTCGATGGTCTCGATCTGAGCCTCGACATCGCCCGAAATCTGCGCTTCATTCATCGCTTTCACTGTGACATCCAGGCGCTCGATTTGCTCTATGGTGGCTCGCTCTGCGCACAGTGCCGCCACATAGCCTTCAACGGCTGCACGCATTTCAAAGATCTGGCGAATGCCGTCTTCATCGATAACGGCGACTATCGGGCCTTTATAGGGCTCCTTTGTGATCCACCCTTCTGCCTCCAATTGCCCCAGGGTTTCACGAACTATCGTTCTGCTCACATCAAGGAGATCGCACAGCTTGCGTTCTACCAAACGTGATCCAGGTGGAAGTTGGCCTTCCACAATGGCGCGCTTCAATTGCTCAAGTGCCAGCTGTCGGAGCGTTGGATTCACACGCTCTACGGCCATACTGCCTCGCGGAATTCCCATGTCTGTCAATGCAGGTCTGTCTGTGTCTGTACCTGCTTTAGAGGCTTGCCGTTTCATGTCTGTTGGACTTTCTTGCGAATTGAGTGATGGTATACCAACATACAATCTTGGGTCAAGATATGGAAGGGTGCGAAAAATTGAGAGGCATCTGGTTGGGAAGGCAGCAGGAAGACAGTGACCAAGCCATCTCCGCCATCGATGGTTTGTTTCTGATTGGTTTGCAAGCCACATAAATTGGCCTGAACTTGCCATCTGCAGCCAGCAAGTAGCCTAATCGGCTGGTTTAAAACACTTATGTGCTTTTACGAGCCCCGAAAAGTGGGGGGTGGCAGAGCGGGAGAATATGCTTGAAATGATGCGCGGCACACGCCGTAGTTGGCATATCGAAGGCAGGTCGCACTGAAGAGTCTGTTGCCGAGTTTTCGCACAGGCACTCAACAGAGTTGGTGCGCTTGCCGAGGCATGGGCCGTACGCTCACCCGCACGCAAAGGTGGAGCGACGGGAAAAAATGCGTTCTCCACATCGGAGGCCAGAGATGAGTGCGGTGGTGCACCGCAAGGCCTGCCAGCCGGCGTCAGTGAGGAAGAGCTAGGATTTCTGACCGTCCGAAGCAAGGACGGGCTTGTCGGTGCTACCGAGCACTGGCGGAAGTGCTGCTTTGACTGGCCGAAGAGATTCGTCAATTGCCACGTGACGATGAGTGGCTGCTTCGGTGATTGAAGGGCATGCCCTTTCTGGTCTTTGCCGCGCCCACGCTGTCGCCTGTGGCGAAGTTACTGGGCTTTTGCGGCAAGTCACATGAGCTAACCCGGTAGGGCCTGGCCTGATCAGTCCCGAAGCGGTTGAGTGCGTCAGAGGTTGAGGCTGGAGAGCTCTTCGTTGAGCGGTCACTCCCCAATGGATGAGCGGAGAGCGGCTTGAGCGCCAGCCCGCAATTCATCCATTCCGCCTTCCTGTGGCGCCTGTCGAGAAAACTCTGAACAGATTGTCAGGACAGCAGCGCCTGCGCGAATTCCCTGGCGTTGAAGGTCTCCAGGTCTTCGACCTTTTCGCCCACGCCGATGAAGTACACGGGGATCGGCCGTTCCTGGGCAATGGCGGCCAGCACGCCGCCCTTGGCCGTGCCGTCGAGCTTGGTGACGATCAGGCCCGTGAGCTGCAGTGCATCGTCAAAGGCGCGCACCTGGGCCAGCGCGTTCTGGCCGGTGTTGCCGTCGATGACCAGCAGCACCTCGTGCGGTGCCGTGGCATCGGCCTTGGTGACCACGCGGCGGATCTTGCGCAGCTCTTCCATCAGGTGCAGCTGGGTGGGCAGGCGGCCCGCCGTGTCCACCAGCACCACATCCTTCTTGCGGGCGCGGCCGGCGGTGACGGCATCAAAGCTCACGGCTGCAGGATCACCGCCTTCCTGGCTGACGATCTCCACCGTGTTGCGGTTGGCCCAGACGCCGAGCTGCTCGCGCGCGGCGGCGCGGAAGGTGTCGGCGGCAGCCAGCAGCACGCTCTGGCCTTCGTCGGCCAGATGCTTGGTCAGCTTGCCGATGGAGGTGGTCTTGCCTGCGCCGTTGACGCCAGCGACCATGACCACGGTAGGCTGGTGCTCGCCGATGATCAGCGGCTTTTCCAGCGGGCGCAGCAGGTCGGCCAGTGCATCGGCCAGCAACGCCTTGACGGCGGCGGGGTCGGTGGCCTTGGCTTCCTTGACGCGGCGGCGCAGGTCGGTGAGCAGGTGCTCGGTGGCCTTGACGCCGGTGTCGGCCATCAGCAGGGCGTCTTCCAGCTCTTCGTACAGCGCATCGTTGATCTGCGTGCCGGTGAAGACCGTGGCGATGCTGCTGCCGGTCTTGCGCAGTCCGGCCTTGAGGCGCTGCATCCAGTTCTGGCGGCTGGCGCCTTCGGCTTCGGGCTTGGCCGTGGGCTCGGGTGCGGCAATGAAGTCGGCAGGCGCGAGCGTGGAAGCAGCAGCAGTGGGTGCAGCGGGTGCGGCAGGCGGGGCGGCATCGCCCTTGCCGCCGCCGAAGGGCTTGCGCCACCAGGCGCTGCCGGTGTCGGCTGCGGCCTGTGGGGCAGGCGTGCCAGGGGGCAGGTCTGGGGCGCGGTCCTGCGGCGGGGTTGCGGGAATGCCGGCCTCTTCAGGCGCGGCGCTGCTGTCCGCCGGGGAAATCTCGGCGGAGGAGGGGGTGGGCTTTTTCTTGAAAAAACTGAACATCGGCAGGTTCTTAGAATCACAGCATTCTATGAAACATGCACTCACCCTCCTGGGCTTAATGGCCTGCATGGGCACCGGGGCTGCTTTGGCAGCCCCGGATGCATCCTCTTCCTCCCCTTCGTCACTGCTGCAGACGGTGGCCAGCCAGGCCGCAGGCGGCCAGCGGTCCGCCACAGCAGCGCAGCAATTCACCCTGAAGAACGGCATGCAGCTCATCGTGCAGCCCGACCGGCGCGCGCCCACGGCCGTGCACATGGTCTGGGTGCGCGTGGGCGCCATCGACGAGGTGGACGGCACCTCGGGCGTGGCCCATGCGCTCGAGCACATGATGTTCAAGGGCTCGCGCAAGGTGGCGCCCGGCGAGTTCTCGCGCCGGGTGGCGGCCCTGGGCGGCCAGGAGAACGCTTTCACCAGCCGCGACTACACGGGCTACTACCAGCAGATCCCGTCCAGCCGGCTGGAGGAAGTGATGAAGCTCGAATCCGACCGCTTCGCCAACAACCACTGGCCCGACAGCGAGTTCAAGAAGGAGATCGAGGTCATCAAGGAAGAGCGCCGCATGCGCACCGAGGACCAGCCGCGCGCCGTGCTCATGGAGCAACTGATGGCGGCGACCTTCATGGCCTCGCCCTACCACCGGCCCGTGATCGGCTGGATGAGCGATCTGGACGCCCTGACGCCCGGCGACGTGCGCGATTTCCACAGCCGCTGGTATGTGCCCGGCAATGCCACCGTCGTCATTGCCGGTGATGTGGACGTTGCCAAGGTCCGCGCCTGGGCAGAGAAGTACTACGGCAGCATTCCCGCACGCGCCGTGCCGGTGCGCAAGCCGCGCACCGAGCCTGCGCAGATCGGCATCCGCCGCATCGAGGTCAAGCAGCCGGCCGAGCAGGCCCTGGTGGCCCTGGCCTTCCGTGCGCCCTCGCTGACGCGCGTCAGCGATCTGCAGGCCGATGACCGCGATGCGCTGGCGCTGCTGGTGCTCTCGGCCGTGCTCGACGGCTATGACGGCGCCCGCCTGGAGCGGGCCCTGGTCCAGGGCGAAGGCCGCGTGGCCGACGGCGCGGGCAGCTCCATGTCGCTCATGAGCCGCGGCCCCGGCCTGTTCATGCTGACGGGCGTGCCCGCCACCGGCAAGACTGCGGCCGAGGTCGAGGCCGCGCTGCGCGCCGAAGTGGCCAAGGTCGCCAGGGACGGCGTCGAGCCTGCCGAACTGGAGCGCGTGAAGACGCAATGGATGGCCTCCAATGTCTATGAGCGCGACTCGGTCATGGGCCAGGCCCAGAGCCTGGGCAATTACTGGATACAGGGCATGCCGCTGGATGCGGAAGACCAGTTGCTGGCCCAGCTTCGCACCATCACGCCCGATGACGTCAAGCGCGTGGCGTCCAAGTACTTTGGCGATGACCAGCTCACGGTGGGCACCCTGGTGCCGCAGCCCCTGCCTGAAGGCGGCAAGCCCCGCCGCACCGACGCGGGTGCCGGCATTGGTGGACCCCTGCATTGATGCCCCCGAAGCACGCTGGAGTGAAGATGAAGAACATGAAAAAGATGGTGGCCAGCTCCGTGCTGGCAAGCGTGGGCCTGGGCTTTGGCGCCACGTCCGCATGGGCCTTGCTGCCCATCCAGCACTGGACCCAGCCCAGCGGGGCGCAGGTCTGGCTGGTGGACAGCCCGGGCATTCCCATGGTCGATGTGCAGATGGATTTCGACGCCGGCAGCCGGCGCGATCCCGCCAACCAGGTCGGCCTGGCCAGCGCCGTGGCGCTGATGGCGTCCAAGGGCGTCACGGCCCAGGGCAGCGCGCCTGCTCTCGATGAAAACGGCCTGGGCCAGGCCTGGGCCGATCTGGGTGCCAGCTTTGGCGCCCAGGCGGGCCGCGACAGCTTCAGCTATGGGCTGCGCTCCCTGACCGAGCCCGCGCTGCTGCAGCGCGCCGTGGCCCTGGCCGCGCGCCAGATCGCCAGCCCCAGCTGGCCGCAGGATGTGTGGCTGCGCGAGCGCGAGCGCTGGACTGCGGCCATCAAGGAATCGGACACGCGCCCCGGAACGGTGGCCGGCAAGGCCCTGAGCCAGGGCGTGTTCGGCAACCACCCCTACGGTGCGCGTGCCACGGCCGAGAGCCTGTCGCGCATCGACCTGTCGGACATGCAGTCCTTCCACCGCCGGCTGATCGCCGCCTGCCGTGCCAAGGTCAGCATCGTCGGCGCCGTCAGCCGCGAGCAGGCCGACCAGCTGGTGCAGCAATTGCTGGCCCCGCTGCAGGCGGCCCAGGGCCAGGACGCCAGTGCCTGCGCGCCTCTGCCCGACGTGCCCAAGGTGCAGGCGCTCAAGGCGCCGGTCAACGAGAACATCCCCTTCGCCTCGGCCCAGGCGCAGGTGCTGATCGCCCAGCCCGGCATTGCACGCAACAGCCCGGACTTCATGGCCGTGCTCGTGGGCAACCACATCCTGGGCGGCGGAGGCTTCACCTCGCGGCTGACCGAGGAAGTGCGCGAAAAGCGCGGCCTGAGCTACAGCGTCTACAGCGACTTCTCGCCAGGCCTGGACGCGGGTGCCTTCACGATCGCCCTGCAGACACGCCCCGACCAGGCGGCCGAGGCCTTGAAGGTGTCGCAGGACACGCTGCGCCGCTTTGTCGCCGACGGCCCGACCGAGAAGGAGCTCAAGGCCGCCAAGGACAATCTGATCGGCGGCTTTGCGCTGCGCATCGACAGCAACCGCAAGCTGCTGGGCAATGTGGCCAACATCGCCTGGAACGGCCTGCCGCTGGACTATCTGGAGCACTGGACCGAGCGTGTGCAGGCGCTGACCGTGCGTGATGTGCGCGAGGCCATGCAGCGCATGCTGCAGCCCGATCGCATGGTGACCGTCGTCGTGGGAGGCAAGCAATGAGCCGCAACAGCATCAAACTGCATACCCCTGCCGGAAAGCGCTGGCTGGAAAAGGCCACGGCCGAGGCCGCGGCGCCCAAGGCGCCTGCCGCAGCACCGGCCGCAAAGGCAAAGGCGGGCAAGCCGGCACCCTCGGGTGCGGGCGAGGTCCGCATCATCGGCGGCCAGTGGCGCCGCACGCGTCTGCCCGTGGCGCAGCGCCCGGGCCTGCGCCCCACGCCGGACCGCGTGCGCGAGACCCTGTTCAACTGGCTGGGCCAGGACCTGGCGGGCTGGCACTGCCTGGACGCCTTCGCGGGCACGGGTGCGCTGGGCTTCGAGGCCGCATCGCGCGGCGCGACCAGCGTGCTGATGAACGAGCAGGACGCCGCCCTGGTGCTGCAGCTGCAGCGCCTGCGCGAGCGCCTGGACGCCCAGTCCGTGCGCGTGCTGCGCGGCGATGGCCTGGGCTGCCTGCGCCAGGTGGCGCCGGGCACGCTGGACCTGGTGCTGATCGATCCGCCGTTCGACCATGCCGAGCTGTTCGAGCCTGCGCTGAAGGCCGCTGCGCTGGCCGTCTCCGCCCAGGGCTATGTCTATCTGGAGGCGCCCCAGGCCTGGACCGAGGAGCAACTGGCCGAGGCTGGCGGCCTGCAGCTGTTCCGCCATCTCAAGGCGGGTGCCGTCCACGCCCATCTGCTGCGCAAGGCCGCGCAGGACGAGTAGGCTGGCGCCGCAGCCGTGTTCCAGCGCAGGAATGCGGCTGTCGCGCAGCCGACGGGCCATGCTGCAGTGCAATGCATAATGCGCCATCCGTGCCGGACCAGGGCACGCGCAGCCAAGGAAAGTGAACGCCATGAGCCACGACGTGATTGCCGTCTACCCCGGAACCTTCGATCCGATCACGCTGGGCCACGAAGACGTGGTGCGCCGTGCGACCCAGCTGTTCAGCCACGTCATCGTGGCCGTGGCGGCCGGCCACCACAAGAAGACCATGTTCAATCTCGAGGAACGCATGGAGATGGTGCGCGAGGCCGTGTCCATCTATCCCCATGTCCAGGTCGAGAGCTTTCATGGCCTGCTGCGCGACTTCGTGGTCGAGCGCGGCGGCAAGGCCATGGTGCGCGGCCTGCGCGCGGTCACCGACTTCGACTACGAGTTTCAGCTTGCCGGCATGAACCGCACGCTGATGCCCGAGGTGGAGACCGTCTTCCTCACGCCCAGCGACCGCTACCAGTTCATCAGCAGCACCTTCGTGCGCGAGATCGCCACGCTGGATGGCGAGATCGACAAGTTCGTCTCGCCCAACGTGCGCACGCGACTGCTTGAGAAGGTGCAGGCCAATCGCGCTCCTTGAGAGAGGGAGGCCGGCCAGGTGCCTTGGCCCGCCCCCATGACGAGTTCACGATATCAGGCGCTCTGCGTGGCGGCACTTGCATTCACGGCCGCATGCACGAATTCCAGCTTGCGCCGCGCGCCCATTGAAAGAGCGAACGGATAGGCATCCCCGTGGCCCAGGCTGCGGTTGAGGCTGTTGGTCAGCAGTGTCAGCGGCACCCACTGGTCCAGCATGGTGCCGAAGTCCGGCCGGGCAGGGACCGCGAACGGGTCCTGCACGCACAGCGCGGCCGGCGTTCCCATGCCCGCCGCCGTGCCTGCGCCTCCTGGCAAGGTGATGCAGGTGCCATAGCTGGCCGCAGTCTCCAGCAGATCCACCATGTGAAGGTAGTGGGCCCAGCTTTCGGCCCAGTCTTCCCACGGGTGGGAGGTGGCATAGGCGCTGACGAAGTTGTCGCGCCACTGCCCATCCAGCGGGCTGCGTGCGTAGTAGTTCTGCAGGGCCTGGGCATAGTCCTGGCGCTCGTCGCCGAACAGGCGGCGGAATTCCTCGAGACGGCCCGCGCCCACCACCAGCCTGTCCCAGAAGAAGTGGCCGGATTCATGGCGCAGATGGCCCACCAGCGTCCGGTAGGGCTCGTGCAGCGCCTGGCGGCGCCGGGCACGCTCGGCATCGTCGGCCTCCACCACGTTCAGCGTGATGGTGCCGTTGGCATGGCCGGTCATCACCGGCGCCTGCCCGGGCAGGTCGGCCAGCAGTTCGAAGCGCGGCCCGTCCTCTCCAGGCCTGGGGCCCAGGCCCAGGCGGGCCAGCGTATAGAACAGCTGGCGCTTGGCCGCCTCGATCTTGGTCCAGCGCAAGGCATTGGCCGGGTCTGACAGATCGGGCAGCCAGCGTGTCTGGCGGCAGGATTCGCACAGCGCGTGGGGGTCGTCGGCGGGCAGGGCGAAGTTGCACTGGCCCACAGGTCCCCGGTGGCTGCACATCTTGTAGAGGCGGCCTGGCGGCTTGCCTGCGCCCAGGGAGGACAGGCTCTCCCACAGCGCGCTGTCCCGCGCGCCGGAAACCGGTCGCAGGCAGGCCACATGCAGTCGCTCTGGCAGGAAGGCCAGGGTGGCGCCGCAGTGCACGCATTGAACGCTGTCGAAGAAAACCGGGTGGCCGCAGGCATCGCAGTTGAAAACTCGCATGTCGGTCACTTTACGCCGTATGCCCTGGCGCCATGAAAAATGATTCCCATGTCGCCCTGGCGCTGCAAGGTCAGATTCCCCCAATGGTGGTTTTCACCGGGGTGGCCCTGCAATGAAAAAAGGCCGGATGACACCGGCCTTTCGATGGCCCCATGGGGGCCTGCATCAGGGGCGAACCACGATGCTGTTGCGCACTTCGCGCACGTTCTTGGTGGTGCGTGCGATCTCGGCAGCGCGGGCCTTTTCCGACTCCGACTTGGCAAAGCCCGACAGTTGCACCGTGCCGTTCAGGGTCTCGACGCTGATGGAGGTGGCCGAGACGCTCTTGTCCTCTGCCATCTTGGCCTTCACGGCAGTGGTGATGCCGGCGTCATCCACATACGAACCCACGGTCTGCTGGTCGCGGGCCACGGAGCAGGCGGTGGTGCCGAGCACGGTGGCGCCGGCGACGAGAGCGAAAGCGATGGCACGGGTGTACTTTTGCATGGTCAGTTCTTTCTTGGACAAGAAATTGAGGGAAACGGTAGTCGAGGGAACTCGGGGGGCTGGGCTGCAGCTCACTTGCGCGAGCGGGAACTCATGAAGAACGCGGTGGCCAGGGCTGCGCCCGTGGCTGCTGCCAGCAGCATGGAGCGGCCAGGCTGCTCGATGACGTAGCGCGTGGTGGCTTCCGTGGCAGATTGCAGCTGGCGGCGGGCGCGGTCGGAGCTGTCGGCGCAGAAGTTGATTCCGCGCGTGGCCAGTTCCTGGGCACGTGCCGCGAGGTCGTCGATGACGGGATTCAGTTCACGCTCGATGGACTTCACGCCTTCCTCGGCCTTGTCCAGAGCATTTGCTGCAGTGCGGCGCGTGGTGTTGACGGCTTCCTTGGCAGTGTCTGCTACGTCCTGGGCAACGTCCTTGGCGGTATCGGCGGCTTTGTTCACGGCTTTCTCGGCTTGGCTCATTGGTTCTATCTCCTCAAAACTTGCATGAATGGGAAAGGCGGTCGGGCTGCCGGGCTGGCTGCCCGCCGGAGGCGGGCTTGGGCTGGCAGGTGGCTGAAGGCGGCGCCGCCGCTACTTCTTGATCAGGCTCATCACAAAGGTGACTACAGCCATGATCACGAAAATATAGAACAGGATCTTGGCGATGCCTACAGCACCTGCCGCAATTCCGCCAAAGCCGAAGATGGCGGCGACGAGAGCGATCACGAAAAACACGATGGCGTAGTGCAGCATGTAGAACTCCTTGGTTGTTCGTTGCCAAGAAACGGCATCTGGCTGTCAGGAGCCGAGTGCTGTTCCCATGCGATTGACTGTACCGAGCCGCCCGAGGCCGGATTGACGGTCCCCGGCGTGGCATGGCGTCAGGGTTAGGCAGGGGGTGGGTGTAGGAAAAGCGCCGGCCCGCAGTGCGCATCAAGAAAAACCCCTGCCAGGGCGGTGCCGGGCAGGGGTTGTGCGTGCAGGCGATGCGTCGTGGTCAGGCGGATGCCGGGCTCAGCGGAATGACGGCGGAGATGGCCGTGCCCTTGCCCAGTTCGGAGGAGACGGTCAGCCGCCCGCCTGCCGCCTCCACGCGATGGCGCATGCCGGCCAGCCCGTGGGAGTTGGGGCGCATGGCCGAGGTCTCGAAGCCCTCGCCATCGTCCTGGATCTGCACTGTCACATAGGTCGGGTAGTTGTGCACGGAGACCAGTACGTGGCTGGCCTTGGCGTATTTGCCGATATTGGTCAGCGACTCCTGCACGATGCGGTAGACCGTGAGCTGGGTCGACTCCGGCAGCTCCACCTGCTCCAGGTTCGCTGTGACCTCGATGCCGCTGCGTTCGCCGAATTCGCGTGCCAGGATTTCCAGCGCCGTGGTCAGGCCCAGGTTGGACAGTGACGAAGGACGCAGGTCCTCGATGATGCGGCGCTTGAGGGCAATGCCGCTGTTGAGCGTCTCCACCAGATGGCTGACGCGCTCTCCCACGTCGGGGGCGCTGAGGTCGATCTTGGATTTGAGCCGGGCCACATCGAGCTTGGCCGCCGTCAGCAGCGAGCCCAGTTCATCGTGCAGCTCGCGCGCCAGGTGGCCGCGCTCATCCTCGCGCACCTGCTGCAAGTGGTTGGCCAGCTCCGTCAGCGTGGCCGTGCGTTCGCGCACCAGGGCTTCAAGGCGGTTGCGCTCGTCACGCTGGATTTCCTGCTCGCGCTGATGGGCCTGCTGCAGCGCGTGGGCCTGGCGCAGGTACATGAAAAAGCCCAGCACGCCCAGCGCGGTCACCGTGGCAATGCCTATGCGCGACAGCGACAGCGTGTGCTCGATATCCTGCAGGTTCTTGGCCGAGCGCTCGTCTATGCCTGACAGCAGCTTGCCGGTGTAGTCCCGGATGGCGTCCATGTTCTCCATGCCCACGTCCGTGAACATGACGAAGCGCCAGGCTTCCTCGTTGCCCTGGCGGTACAGGCGCAGGCTCAACTCCATCTCGCTCATCTTGCGCTCGACCTGGCGGGCCAGCGGCGTGAAGATGGCCAGTTCCTGGGGGTCGTAGATGAAGATCTGGCGCAACTCGTCCATGTTGTAGTTGATGGCCGTGATCGCCTTGCTGTAGGGCTCCAGGTAGCGCTCCTCCCCCGTAAGCAGGTAGCCGCGCAGGCCGGTCTCGGCATCGAGCATCAACCGCAGCAGTTGGCTGATTTCCGAGCGGGTCGCCTGGGTCTGGGTCATGGCCTCCAGCGCCTTGGTCGAGCGCTTGTAGCTGGCCTCGTTAATGCTGACAAGCAGCACGGCCGCAACGATGGCAAATGCCAGGCTGATCGCAATTCTTCGGAAATTTATCCAACGCATAAGCATCCTCTCACCTACAAGATCTTCGCCGATATTCTGCATAATTCGTGTTATCGGCAGCCGGAGCAGTTCCTGCCCCGGCCGTTACCATATATTGTTTGCACGACCGGCGTTCCTGCTGGTCCCCCGAAAAAGAGGTATTCATGATCAGAATCGGCATTGTGGACGACCATGCAATTGTGCGCTCGGGTCTGCGTCAGTTTCTCTCGGAACATGTGGACCTGCGTGTAGTCGGTGAGGCCGCCAATGGCCGTGAGGCCATCGACCTGGTCCGAGCCCACGAGATCGACGTGCTGCTGATGGACCTGTCCATGCCTGGGCAAAGCGGCATCGATGCGCTGGCCATGCTGCGGGCCAAGGCCCCGGACATGGGCATCCTGATCCTGAGCGGATATCCCGAGGAGCACTACGCGATCAACCTGATCCGGCAGGGCGCCAGCGGCTACCTGAACAAGGAATGCGATCCCCAGGAGATTGCCGAAGCGATCCGCACCGTGGCCCTGGGCCGCCGCTACCTGACGCCGGCCGTGGCCGACCTGCTGGCCCAGCAGCTCAACCGCAAGGATGACGCGCCAGCGCATGAACAGCTGTCCGAGCGTGAGTTCCAGGTCTTCCTCAAACTCGCGCGCGGCGAAACGGCAGGTGATATTGCGAAATCGCTCTCGCTGAGCGTGAAGACGGTCAGTACCTATCGCACGCGGCTTATGGAGAAAATGGGATTGTCATCCAACAGCGATCTCACGTATTACGCGCTGAAAAACCGGCTGATCGACTGATTTCCAGTCAATAGAAAATACGGGCTGCACGATTATCAAGTCGTGCAGCCTTTTTCTTTGATGGAGAGTAAAAATGCCGTGTTTTGGGTTCAGGCTGTTTTGAGTTGATTGAGCGATGCGGCGTCGATATTCATGCAATAGTCCATGAGTGCATCGATCTCATTGGACTTGTCGAAGACCGCATCCACGCCGAGCTGGGCGCAGCGGCTGCGGATGTCAGGGGTGGCGTAGTTGCTGAGCACCACGATCTTCTGGTGCGGCTGGCGCTCGCGGCAGGCGGTGAGCACACCCAGGCCGCTGCCCTGGCGCAGGAACAGGTCGACGATGGCCAGATCCCATGCGTCGGGGTTCTGCTGAAGCCAGTCCGTCCCCGCGCTTTCCGTCTCGGCGATGCCCACGGCCTCGACATCGGCGAGTTCCTCGAGCGTGGCGATCAGGTTCTCGCGGATCGTAGGGTTGTCTTCAACAAGATAGGTGCGCAATTTCACGGCTGTATCCAATAGGGACGCGGATGGCAATCGGAGTCCGGCGGAACCCGGCCTTCATTGTCCTGCGCGACAGCGGGCGATTGTGCCAGTGGGGGATCGGCCTGGAAGTCAGCCGATTCCTACGCCTTGTTGCCGCAAACGGGACAGTCCGGCACACGGGTGGTTTGCATGCTACTCCAATCGAGGCTGCGGCTGTCGAACATGGTCAGGCGGTTTGTTGCAGGCGTGCCAAAACCCGCGATCAGCTTGAGGGCTTCGGCCGCCTGCAGCGTGCCCATGACGCCGACCACGGGGGCGAAGACGCCCATGGTCGAGCACTGCACTTCCTCGAACTGCGCCTCCGGCTGGAATACGCAGGCATAGCAGGCGCAGTTCTCGTCGCGTGGGTCCATCACCATGAGCTGGCCATCCAGGCGGATGGCCGCCCCCGCCACCAGGGGCACCTTGTGCCGCACGCAGGCCGCGTTGATCATGTGGCGCGTGCGGTAGTTGTCCGTGCAGTCCAGCACCACCGTGGCTTGGGGCACGAGGTCGTCGAGCAGGGCATCGTCTGCGCGCTGCTGGCGGCAATCGATGCGGATGCCGGGGTTGATGGCATGCACGGCCGTGCGTATGGATTGCACCTTGGGCTGGCCCACGCGATCGGTGGTGTGGGCAATCTGGCGCTGCAGGTTGGTCATGTCCACGGCATCGTCGTCCACCAGGGTGATGCGGCCGATGCCGGCCGAGCCCAGGTACAGCGAGGCAGGCGCGCCCAGGCCGCCTGCGCCGATGATGAGCACATGCGCTGCCAGGATGCGCTCCTGGCCTTCGATGCCGATCTCGTCCAGCAGGATGTGGCGCGAGTAGCGCAGCAGTTGATCGTCGTTCATTCGCGTCTCCAGACGTGAAAAAGCCGGGCGCGGGCCCGGCTTGGTGGGAGCGCGGACCCGGTCCGCGCTCTTCAGTTTTCCTTCTTTTCGGGCTCGCGCTCGGTCAGGGTCTTGCTGACCATGACGGGCTGGCCCTTGAGGCGGTTGAGCGCCTGCTGCAGCTGGAAGTCCTTTTCGGTGCCGAACTCGGGCAGGCGACGCTCGGCCAGGGGCTTCTTGGCCTCTTCCTCCAGGCGCTTGCGGGCTTCCTCGCGGGCCTTCTCGCGCACTTCGTCCTTGACTTCGGCGCCCTGTCCGCTGGACAGGTGCTTTTCCAGGTCGGCCTCGCGCATGCGCAGGGCAGCGAACAGATCGCCTTCAGGGGTCTCGTCCACCATCACGTCAGGAACGATGCCCTTGGCCTGGATGGATTTGCCGCTGGGCGTGTAGTAGCGGGCCGTGGTCAGCTTCAGGCCCGTGTCGGGACCCAGCGGGCGAACGGTCTGCACCGAGCCCTTGCCGAAGGTCTGGCTGCCCATGATGACCGCACGCTTGTGGTCCTGCAGGGCGCCGGCCACGATTTCGCTGGCCGAGGCCGAGCCTTCGTTGACCAGAACCACCAGCGGCAGCTTCTTGAGCGAGGCGGGCAGGCGCTGCAGCGGGTCTCCCATGCCGCGGCGGGCATAGAAGCTGGGCGAGGCCTTGTAGGTTTCCTTGCTCTCTGCCAGCTGGCCGTTGGTGGACACCACGGTCACATCGGGCGGCAGGAAGGCTGCCGAGATGGCGACGGCCGCGTCCAGCAGGCCGCCCGGGTCGTTGCGCAGGTCCAGAACCAGGCCCTTCATGTTGGGTTCCTGCTTGTACAGCTCTTCGACCTTGCGCACGAAGTCGTCCACCGTGCGTTCCTGGAACTGGCTCAGACGGATCCAGCCGTAGCCGGGCTCGATGACCTTGCCCTTGACGGATTGCGTCTTGATTTCCTCGCGCGTGATGGTCACGGGGAAGCTGCGGCTTTCATCCTTGCGCAGGATGGTCAGCTGCACCTTGGTGTTGGGCTCGCCGCGCATGCGCTTGACGGCGTCGTTGAGCGACAGGCCCTTGACGGCCGTGTCGTCGATCTTGGTGATCAGGTCGCCGGTCTTCAGGCCCGCGCGGAAGGCGGGGGAGCCTTCGATGGGCGAGACGACCTTGATCAGGCCGTCTTCCTGCGTGATCTCGATGCCCACGCCGACGAAGCGGCCCGAGGTGCCCTCGCGGAATTCCTTGTAGGACTTCTTGTCGAAGTACTGCGAATGCGGATCGAGGCTGGACACCATGCCGGAGATGGCATCGGTGATCAGCTTCTTGTCGTCGACCGACTCGACATAGTCGGTCTTGATCAGGCCGAAGACGGCGGACAGCTGCTGGATCTCTTCCAGCGGCAGCGGGGTCATGGCACCGCGGGCCACGGTCTGCAAGGAAACCGTGGTCAGTGCTCCGGCGATTACGCCTACGGAAACCCAGCCGGCAATTTTGATTTTCTGGCCCATATCACCCCTTTAACCGCGTCAATATACACCCGCTTGGAAAGGCAAGCGCCCGCCTGGTTCCCTAAAAACGGCGCAGCAAGCGCAATTTCCGTAGCAGGCGCTCACCTCAGGCGGGTCAGGCTCAAGCCTTGCCCTGTGCGGCCACGGCGGCAGCCGCCTTGGCGGCAGCCTCGGCATCGCCCAGGTAGTAGTGGCGAATGGGCTTGAGATCGGCATCCAGCTCATAGACCAGCGGAATGCCATTGGGCACGTTGACGCCGACGATGGCGTCATCCGAGATGCCGTCCAGGTACTTGATCAGCGCGCGGATGGAGTTGCCATGCGCGGCAACCACGACGCGCTTGCCGGACAGGATGGCGGGCGCGATGGACTCGTTCCAGAACGGCAGAACGCGGGCGACCGTGTCCTTCAGGCATTCGGTCAGCGGCACCTGGCTGGGGTCCAGCTGGGCGTAGCGCACGTCGCTGCGCTCGCTGCGCGGGTCCTGGGGCTCCAGGGCCGGCGGGGGCGTGTCGTAGCTGCGGCGCCAGACCAGCACCTGGGCGTCGCCGTATTGCTTGGCCATGTCCGCCTTGTTCAGGCCCTGCAGGCCGCCGTAGTGGCGCTCGTTCAGGCGCCAGCTGTGCTGCACGGGCAGCCAGGTGCGGTCCATTTCGTCCAGCGTGTGCCACAGCGTGCGCGTGGCGCGCTTGAGCACGCTGGTGTAGGCCAGGTCGAAGTCATAGCCCTCGGCCTTGAGCAGGCGGCCGGCGTTCTTGGCCTGTTCGACGCCGGTGGCGGTCAGGTCCACATCGGTCCAGCCGGTGAAGCGGTTTTCGAGGTTCCAGGTGGATTCACCGTGGCGGATCAGCACGAGCTTGTACATGGCGGCTTTCTAAGTCTCTCGATGCGACAAAGCTGGGCTGTCGCGGGGGCAAAAGCCAGCATTCTAGAATTGACAGGTTTGCCAACCCAAGGAATGACGTGAAATTCATCATCGATAACTGGTATTTGATCCTGATCGCGCTGGCTTCCGGCGTGATGCTGCTGCTGCCCCTGGTGCGCGGCGCAGGCGGCGGCTCGCTGACGGCGGCGCAGGCCGTGCAACTGATCAACCGCCAAAAGGCCGTGGTCATCGATGTCTCCGAGCCCGAGGAGTACGCGGCCGCCCATGCCAATGGCGCCAAGAATGTGCCGCTGGGCCAGTTCGAGGAAAAGCTGCCTGCCACCGTGAAGAACAAGGCCCTGCCGCTGGTGCTGATCTGCACCAAGGGCAACCGCGCCTCGCGTGCCGAAGGCATTGCGAAGAAGCTGGGCTACGAAAAGGCCCAGGCCCTGGCCGGTGGCCTGAAGGCCTGGCGCGATGCCGGCATGCCGGTTGAAAAGGCCTGAAGCGCCTCCAGTTGATCACGATGGAAGCCGCTGCGCCGCGTCCCCGGCGCCTGCAGCCGGCAAGCCGCCCACTCGAAGAAAGTCGCATATGCAAGCCGTGAAGATGTACACCACCGCTGTCTGCCCCTATTGCATTCGGGCCAAGCAGATCCTCAAGTCCAAGGGCGTGGAGCAGATCGAAGAGATCCGCATCGATACCGACCCTGCCGCGCGTGACGTGATGATGCAGAGCACGGGCCGCCGTACGGTGCCCCAGATCTTCATCGGCGACCACCATGTGGGCGGCTGCGACGACCTGATGGCGCTGGACGCCGACGGTGGCCTGGTGCCCATGCTGCAAAGCTGAAACACGGGCACTGCATAATGCAGGCCCAGGTGCCCGCTGCGCAACCTATTGGCAGCGGGCATTTTGTTGGTGATTTTTTTGATGCCCTGGCCGCCGTGCCAGGGTTTTTTGCCCAGAAAGACTGATTCCATGGCCGAACAGGACACTCCCGTCTTCCAGATCCAGCGCGTCTACCTCAAGGACCTGTCGCTGGAGCAGCCCAATTCGCCCGCCATCCTGCTGGAGCAGGAGCAGCCCAGCGTGGACATCCAGCTCGGCGTCGAGGCGACTCCCGTGGCCGAAGGCATCTACGAAGTGGCCGTGACGGCCACCGTGCAGACCAAGATCCAGGACAAGACCGTGTTCCTGGTCGAGGCCAAGCAGGCCGGCATCTTCGAGATCCGCAACGTGCCCGAAGACCAGATGGGTGGCGTGATCGGCATTGCCTGCCCCCAGATCATCTATCCCTACCTGCGCGGCAACGTGGCCGACGTGGTCACACGCGCCGGCTTCCCGCCCGTGCACCTGGCCGAAATCAACTTCCAGGCCATGTACGAGCAGCAGCAGGCAGCCGCCCAGGCGGACGGCAACTCGCTGCCGCAGTAAGCCGGTCCCATCCCGGCCGATGAGACTTGCGCCCAGGCGCGTCGCATCGCTGTGGTACAAGAAAAGAGGCCCGAGGGCCTCTTTTTTTCATCAACGTCGCTTCTTCAACGTCGGGCAGATATGAACATTGTGGTGATTGGTGCAGGCGCCTGGGGCACGGCGCTGGCAATGAGCGCGGCCTCGCGCGATGACGGACGTGTCGTGACGCTGTGGGCGCGCGACGCTGCCCAGGCGCAGGCCATGCGGGACAGCGGCGAGAACGCGCGCTACCTGCCGGGCGTGGCGCTGCCTGCCGCGCTGCAGGTGGTGCATGGCGAGATCGACGGCCATCTGGCTGCGGCAGACCTGATCGTGATCGGCACGCCCATGGCGGCCTTGCGCGAATGGCTGGGCCGCCTGCGCAATGTGCGGGCGCCCGTGGTGTGGCTGTGCAAGGGCTTCGAGGCCGTGCCCGCAGGCGCGTCGGCCGCCGCCCATGGACTGATGGCGCACGAGGTCTGCGCCGAGGTGGCGCCCGATCTGCTGTGCGGCGTGCTCAGCGGCCCCAGCTTCGCGGCCGAGGTGGCGCGCCACCAGCCCACGGCCCTGGTGGCGGCCAGCCGGCATGCCGAGGTCAATGACGCTCTGGTCGCGGCCTTCCATGGCGATGCCATGCGCGTCTACGCCAACGCCGACATCGTGGGCGTGGAAGTGGGCGGTGCCGTGAAGAACGTGCTGGCCATTGCCACCGGCCTGTGCGACGGCCTGCAGCTGGGCCTGAACGCCCGCGCCGCGCTGATCACGCGCGGCCTGGCCGAGATGACGCGACTGGGCCTGGCCCTGGGCGCACGGGTGGAGACCTTCATGGGCCTGTCCGGCCTGGGCGATCTGGTGCTGACGGCCACGGGCGACCTGTCGCGCAATCGCAAGGTGGGCCTGCTGCTGGCCCAGGGCCGCACGCTGGAGCAGGCCGTGGCCTCGCTGGGCCATGTGGCCGAGGGCGTGTACAGCGCACGCACCGTGCTGGCGCGCGCGCGGCTGTTGAATGTGGAGATGCCGATCACCGAAACCGTGGTCGAGCTGCTGGACGGCCGGCTGCAGGCCGCCGAGGCCGTGCAGCACCTGATGGCGCGCGATCCACGCGGCGAGTGATTCTTCGGTGTCCATGAAAAATGGCCCACACGCTCCCCTTGCTGCGCAAGGTCCACTGCCCCCCGAGGGGGCCGCTTTTCATCTTGGGGCGGCCCGGCGATGAAAAAGCCCCGGAGCTGGAAGGCCCCGGGGCTTTTTTGCGTCAGAAATCCTGGCGCCTGGCGCGCTACATGCCCAGTTACAGGCCCAGTTACAGGCCCAGCTCCAGACCCAGCAGTTCCTCCACCGTCTGGCGGCGGCGAATGAGGCGGGTGCTGTCGCCATCGACCAGCACCTCGGCGGCCAGCGGGCGCGTGTTGTAGTTGCTGGACATGGAGCTGCCATAGGCGCCCGTGTCATGGATGACCAGCAGGTCGCCCACCGAGGCGCCTGCCAGCGCGCGCGGCAGCACCACGCCGCCGTCGCCCTGGGTGAACACGTCGCCCGATTCGCACAGCGGGCCGGCGACCACGGCATCGCGCAGGGGCATGGCCTGGCCGTCGCGGCGCAGCACTTCCATGCCGTGCCAGCTGCCGTACATGGAAGGGCGCATCAGTTCGTTGAAGCCCGTATCGACCAGCACGAAATGGTTGCTGCCCGCGTTCTTGGTGGCGCGCACCTGGCCCAGCAGCACGCCCGATTCGGCCACCAGGAAGCGGCCCGGCTCGATCTCCAGGCCCAGCGCGTGGCCCACGATGGCCTCGGCGTCCTTGCGTGCCGCATCCCACAGGCCGTGGTAGTGGGCGGTGTCGATGGTGGCGTCGCCATCGCGGTAGGGAATGGACAGGCCGCCGCCGGCCGAGATGGCCTGCAGGTCATGGCCGGCCTGGCGGGTGGCGCGCACCAGCTCGACCATGGCGCCGCAGACCTGCTGCAGATGGCCGTAGTCCACGCCCGAGCCGATGTGCATGTGCAGGCCGGCCAGCTTCAGGCCGCCGTCGCGGATGGCCTGCAGCGCCGCCAGCAGGTCGCTGTGCCAGATGCCGTGCTTGCTGTGCTCGCCGCCCGTGTTGGTCTTGTTGCTGTGGCCGTGGCCGAAGCCGGGGTTGATGCGCAGCCACACGGGATGGCCGGGCGAGGCCTGGGCCAGCTGGTGCAGCATGTCGATGGAGCCGGCGTTCACGGGCACCTTGTGCTCGGCCACGCAGGCCAGCGTGGCCTCGTCCATCACGTCGGCGGTGAACACGATGTCGCTGTGCAGGTCGTCGCCATGGCCGGCCGCGTAGCCGGCGGCCAGCGCGCGCAGGATTTCGCCGCGCGAGACCGCATCCACCTTCACGCCCTGCTCGCGCATCAGCCGCAGGATGTGGATGTTGGAGCAGGCCTTCTGCGCAAAGCGGATGGTGTCGAAGGCCTTGAGCTGGGCGATGCGCGCGCGGATGGTGGCGGCGTCATAGACCCACAGCGGCGTGCCGTGCTGGTCGGCCAGAGCCCAGAGCTGGGCGGGCGAGAAGGGATTGGACATGGTGTCTCTTTCAGGGGAACTGCCGCGCATCATGGCGGATGGGAGTCATTCAGTCCAATGCTTGTTCTTATGGTGTCCATTTGATTTGGATATGCTTTGGTCATGCAAGACCCCGAGCTGCCGCACACGTCCCCCGAACCCCGCATCTCCCACCGCCACCTGGAGGTGTTTCGCGCGCTCATGCTCAGCGGCAGCGCCACGGCGGCGGCGCAGATGCTGTACAGCTCCCAGCCCACCGTCAGCCGCGAACTGGCGCGCCTGGAAAGCCTGCTGGGCTATGCGCTGTTCGAGCGCGCCCAGGGCCGGCTGCGGCCCACGGCACGCGCCCTGTCGCTGTGGGCCGAGGTGCAGCGCAGCTGGCAGGGGCTGGACCGGGTGGTGGAACATGCGCTGGCCCTGGGGCGTCCGCACCAGGCGCGCATCAACGTGCTGTGCCTGCCCGCGCTCAGCCATGCGCTGCTGCCCGCAGCGCTGGCGCGGCTGCATGCGGAGCATGGCCCCGTGGCCGTCAGCGTGGCCACGCAGGAGGCGCCGCTGCTGCAGGAGTGGATGGCCGCCCAGCGCTACGACCTGGGCCTGGCCGAACTGGCCGAGGCGCCGCCCGGCACGCGTGCTCTGGCTTTGCCCGCCATGGACGAGGTGGCCGTGCTGCCCGCAGGGCATGCGCTGGCGGCCCGCCCGGTGCTGGAGGCGGGCGACTTTGCGGGGGAGGGCTTCATCAGCCTGGCGCGAGACGACCCCTATCGCCAGCAGATCGATGCCGTGTTCGAGCAGGCCGGCGTGCAGCGCCAGCTGCACCTGGAAACCCACAGCGCCGTGGCGGTCTGCGCCATGGTCCAGCATGGCCTGGGCGTGGCCATCGTCAATCCGCTGACGGCGCAAGTCTGCGCCGGGCCGCAGCTGGTGGTGCGTCCGCTGGCGTTTTCCATTCCCTTCCAGGTCCATGCGCTGCTGCCGCTGCACCGGCCGGCCGTGGCCGAGGTGCAGTGGCTGGTGGACGCGCTCGCCGCCGAGGTGGCCGCGGTCGCTTGAAGTGGGGTGGGCGACTTCAGCGCGCCGCGTCCTTCAGGCTGGCTGCGTTGTCTGCCGCCGGCTCGGGCGGCAGGCCCCACTCCATCCAGTCGTCGCCAAAGATTTCCACCGGGTGCTGTGTGCGGTCCGATCCATTGCCGCAGGCCAGCTCGTCGCGGGCGCAGTAGCGGTCGCAACCCCAGCAGGTGCGCTCGGGATGGGCGGGGTGGATGGGGAATTTCCTGGCCATGGCATCCAGCTTGGACTGCCATGGCCGCCAGGGTTTTGCGCTGAATCAGAATTCCAGGTTGTCGATCAGGCGCGTCTTGCCCAGGCGCGCGGCGCCCAGGGCCACCAGTGGTGCACCGGCCAGTTGCGCGCCCTCGGCCGGCGGCTGCAGGTCACGGCGCAGGCGCACGGTCAGGTAATCGGGCTCCCAGCCCTGTGCGGCCAGGGACTGCATGGCCCATGCCTCCAGTTCGGCCAGCGGCGCCTGGCCTGCGCGCGTGGCGTCGGCCAGTTGCTTGAGTGCCTGCGACAGCGCCATGGCCTGCTGGCGTTCATCGGGGCTCAGGTAGCCGTTGCGCGAACTCAGCGCCAGGCCGTCGTCGGCGCGCGCCGTGTCGCCGGCCACGATGTTCACGGGCAGGGCGAACTGCTCGACCATGCGGCGGATCACCAGCAGCTGCTGGTAGTCCTTCTTGCCGAACACGGCCGTGCCGCCGCCGCTGGCGAAGAACACGGCCGAGAACAGCTTCATCACCACGGTGCACACGCCCGTGAAGAAGCCGGGGCGGAAATGGCCTTCGAGGATGTCGGCCAGCTGCGCGTCGGGCTGGATCTTGAAGGTCTGCGGCTCGGGGTAGAGATCGGCTTCGCGCGGGGCGAACAGCAGGTCGCAGCCTTCGCTCTCCAGCTTGGCGCAGTCCTGCGCCCAGGTGCGCGGATAGCTGTCGAAATCCTCGTGCGGCAGGAACTGCAGGCGGTTCACGAAGATGCTGGCCACGACGATGTCGCCGTGCTGGCGCGCGGCGCGCACCAGGGACAGGTGGCCATCGTGCAGGTTGCCCATGGTGGGCACGAAGGCAGGGCGGCCCTTGCTGGCCAGGATGGCGCGCAGGTCGGCGATGGAGTGGACGATTTGCATGGGGAAGCGGGGAAGCGGGGAAGCGGGAAAGCGGGGGAACGGGAAGCGGGAAGCGGAAAAACGGACCGTGCAGCCTGCCGGACTACCAGGCGTGCTTGCTGTCGTCGGGGAAGCTGCCGTTCTTCACGGCATGCACATAGGCCTCGAAGGCGCCCTTGACGCTGCCCGCATCGGCCATGAAGTTGTGCACGAAGCGGGCCATCTTGCCCAGGTTCACGCCCAGCATGTCGTGCAGCACCAGGACCTGTCCGGCCGTGCCGCTGCCCGCGCCGATGCCGATGGTGTGGCAGTGCGGCAGCTCGGCCGTGAGTTCGCGCGACAGCTGTGCCGGCACCATCTCCAGCACCAGCATGGAGGCGCCTGCATCCTGCAGTTCCAGCGCATGGCGGCGCAGCGTGGCCGCTCCCTCGTCGCTCTTGCCCTGGACGCGGTAGCCGCCCAGCGCATGCACGGTCTGCGGCGTCAGGCCCAGGTGGGCGCAGACGGGCACGCCGCGCTCGACCAGGAATTGCACGGTGGGCGCGGTCCAGCCGCCGCCTTCGAGCTTGACCATATGGGCGCCGGCCTGCATCAGCTCGCAGGCGCTGCGCATGGCCTGCTCGCGGCTTTCTGCATAGCTGCCATAGGGCATGTCGGCGATCAGCCAGGCCGTGCCCTGCACGCGGTGCAGGCCGCGCGCCACGCTGGCCGTGTGGTAGCACATGTCCTGCAGCGACACGCCCACGGTGCTGTGCAGGCCCTGGCAGACCATGCCCAGCGAATCGCCCACCAAAATGCACTCCACGCCGGCCGCATCGGCCACGGCCGCGAAGGTGGCGTCGTAGGCGGTGACCATGGTGATCTTCTCGCCGGCCTCGCGCATCTGCGCCAGGCGCGGAAGGCTCACGGGGCGGCGCTGGGGCAGCGGCGAGGCGGGAGGGATGGTGCCGTAGGGCGTGCCGGCGGTGACGGGTGCTTGGGTCATGGGGCGCTCGGAGGGGGATGGAATTGCCGCGAGTCTATGCGATGCGCGCGGGGGGCACCTGTCCCTGAGCTGTCCTTTGCTTTCCGTCACCTTTCGGGCAGGCCACGCCATCGGCGCCACAGCGGAGACAGCAGAGCCACGAGCATGGCCGTGCTGGCTGCCACGGCAGGCGCGCCCATCAGCAGGTCCAGCCAGTGCTGGGTATCCGTCCAAAGGCCTGCGCTGCCGGCGGGTTGGGGCAACAGCAGTGCGGACCACTTGGACCAGGCGGCGGCGAGCCATATCAGGGCCAGCGACATGCCCAGGGCCAGCAGCACCGCGCCTGCCCAGGGGCGCTTGAGCACACGGATGCGCAGCCAGGCGACCGATATCAGCGCGGCTGGAAACAGCCCCAGCACATAGAGGTTGGTGATTCCCAGCATCCCGGCCAGCACGCTGCCAAGCAAGGTCAGGAGCAGGCATGCGCCCCAGGCCACCAGCTGCATGGCAGGCATCAGGCGCACCAGCACCAGGGCCAAGGCGAGGAAAAAGCCAGCGCTGGCGGCCGCAAGCAACTGGGACATCCTTGGCCATTCGTCGTCGCGGGACCTGTCAGCGCGCCGCAGATGGCTTTCCTGGTAGGCCGGCAGGGCGAGGCCGTAGCGCGCGTGCTTCCATTGCACATGCTGCAGCGGGCTCCACCGGCTGTCGAACATCTCCAGCAGCATGAGCCACTCACGGTTGCTCTGGGCCAGATAGGTACCGAAGCATTTGCGCGGATCCGGCTCCAGATCCAAAGGCCTGCTGCGACCCAGGGCTGGTTTGCAGTTGGAGTTCTGCGCTCTGGATACCTTCTCGCCAGTCTCTGGTTGCGGGTTCGCTGCCAGGTAGGCGCGCCATTCCTGGGCCAGGGGGGATTGCAGCGCGCTGCGGTAGCTGGCCAGCAGGTGCTCCGCCTGGTCCCGGGCGGAGCTGGCAGACTGGCGCACATAGCCTCTGGCCTGCAATGGCTGGCCGTAGCGCTCCAGCGTCGCGGCAATCGCGCCCTGGTCTCCGCGCATCAACCAGACCAGGGCCTGGATGCTCGGGTACTTCGCCGGATCGACCTCTTCCTCGCGCAGCACACGTATCCATTCCACGAGCATGGCCGCCTGGCGTGGCGCGGCAAGCGCCTCCAGGGCGGCGACTTGCTCGACAGTCTGGATCTGTGCATTGACATCCGTGTCCGACCATTGGCGCTGAATCCGTATTTCATAGATGGGCGAAAAGGCGATCGCAGGCGCGAACAATAGCGATAGGAACAAGGCTCCCCACAGGTACTCCCACCACAGGCCCCAGCGGCCCACGGGGGCGTGTTCGCGCCAGCGGTTGTGGATGCGCACGCGCAGCAACCACCACAGCGCCAGGCCGATCGCCACGATCCAGGCCACGACGGAGCCGATGTCCAGTGCCAATTGCTCGGGCGTTTGCTGTGCCGTGGACGCAACGCCGGGCAGGGAGCCCATCCAGCGCGCGGGTTCGGCCATCCATTGCATCCAGATGCCCAGCACCAGCACGCACCACAGCAGCGCCAGCGGCAGATACCAGTGCAGCCGCAACTGCCACAGCAGGGGGCAGCGCATCAGCACCCATTGGTCCCAGCGGTTCGTCATATCGGAAAAACGTGGCATGGCTCAGTCCCTCACGAACAGGCGGCGGGTGGATGCGGTGATGTCGCGGAAATAGCGCACGGGCATCTCTGCCTGCACGGCCTGCGCCAGGAACTGCGCTGCCGTGAAGGGCACGTGAAAGCTCACGATGTGGGTCTGGCCGCTGAGCTGGTGCGTATGGGATGGCAGCCGGTCCAGCCAGGGTTTCAGTTGCGCCATGGCCCAGCCGGTCTCGAACTCGATGGCGCAGCCTTGCATGGCGGCAAAGCTCTGCTGGACGCTGCGCGGCTGGCCTTGCTCCAGGAACAGCACCTGGTCGGCTACCTTTTCCACCTCGTACAGCTGCTGTGAACTCAGCACCAGGGCCATGGGTTGCCAGGGCGAGCGCGCCAGCGACTGCAGATCGGTCAGCAGGGTCTGCTGGGCGTTGATGTCCAGATTGGCCAGCGGCTCGTCCAGCAGCAGCACGCGCGGCCGGCAGAGCAGGGCGCGCGCCAGCTCGAAGCGCATCTTGTAGCCCGAGGACAGCTGTTTCCACTGGTGGCCCCGGAAGGCGCGCAGCCCCAGCTGCGCGATGACCAGCTGTACCAGGCAGATGTTGCGTTGGCCCACGGCGCCATGGCTGCGCGCGGCGAATTGCAGATGGTCCATCAGGCGCCCGCCCCAGACGGCCGGGCGCTGGGGGATATAGGCGAGCTGGGTGCGCAGCAGGTAGGCATCGGTGGCGGGAACGCCCAAGTCCAGATGCCCTGCGTCGGGCGCCAGATCGGCGGCCAGCAGGCGCAGCAATGTGGTCTTGCCGTTGCCGTTCTCGCCCACCAGTCCCAGGATGGTGCCGGGCTCCACGGCCACATCCACCGGCCCCAGCGCAAAGCCGCCGCGCCGGTAGCGCTTGACCAGTTGCCGACCCTGTACACGGTACGCGCGGTGCGCGCGGGGATGTGCGGAGTCGGCCTGCAGCGCCTGGCCCGGGGCATGGGCGGCATGCAGGGCATCGAAGGCCTGCTGCACCAGCGCGCGGCGGGGCTCTGCACCGGAATCGGCCGCAAGGCCATCCCAGGCGTCCAGCGCAGTCAGCAGGCTCTGCTGCACGGCGGTTTCGGCCGGCAGGGCGGCGTCTATGAGTGCACGCCACGCGCCATGCCATTGCTGGCTGGCGATCGCCTGTTCGACGGATTGCGCCCAGGCCGCCACGGTGGCCTGCAGGCGCGCGGGTGGTCGTGCCGATTCGATGCTCGATTCCATGAAGCCCTCCCTTTTTTCTGTGCTGCGCGGTGCGGCCATCCGGGGAGCCGGACAGTGCGATTCCCGGCGCGCGACGAGTCTATGCGATCCCGCTATGCTGTACTTCCCGCGACGGACGACAGGGCCCGCACAGGCCCTGCGGATGCGCTTCAACGGTGTTGCACCATGTCCGGTTCCTTACAGACATCTCCGCTTCTTCCCGCCGTGGCCTGGCAGGGCCTGCGCCAGGTCCATGTGCTGCAAAGCCTGTCCGACGAGCGCCTGGCCGAACTGGCCGCGCAATGCCGCTGGCAGCATCTGGCGCTGCACCAGACGCTGGAGGGCGCGTACACCGATCAGCGTCTCTACATGCTCGTGCAGGGCGGCTTGCGCGTCAGCAGCTATGCCCCCAACGGGCGCGGGCTCACGCTGGGCGAGATTGCCCAGGGCGTGTTCTTCGGCGGTCTGCCGCAGCAGCAGGCGGGCTGCACGGCCATGCCCCTGGTGGTGGAGGCAGGCGTCCCCAGCCTGATTGCCTCGCTGGCCCATGAGGATGTGGAAGCCCTGCTCATGAACGAGCCCCAGGTCCTGCGCGCCTTCATCGGCCGGCTCAGCGACCTGGCCGTGGCGCTGGCGCGCCGCATGGTGGACCTGGGAACGCTGTCGGTGCGCAGCCGCCTGCATACCCAGTTGCTGGAACGTGCCGAGCGCGCGGGCATCGATCAGGGGCAGGCCCTGCTGGCGCCCGCACCCCGGCAGACCGATCTGGCGCTGATGCTGGGCTCCAGCCGCGAGGAAGTGGCGCGCGAGATGTCGCGCCTGGTGCGCCTGGGCCTGCTGCGGCGCGAAGGCCGCAACCTGCGCATCTGCCATGTCGAAGGCCTGCGCGTGCTGCTCGAGGAAGCGCGCTGAGCCTTGTCTGCCGCGGCTGTTTCAAGCCGCGAAAAACACTGTTTCTAGAACGCGTGAATCGGCCTTCTGTCGAGGGGAGCACGGGTGAAAAGGCAGCGGGCCGCCCGGGCCGGATGCCAAAACACGTGAGAAAACGCACAGACGAAGAATGCTGCAGCGCCGCATAGTACGTCCATGCCGTGAGGAAATGAATGCCGAGCGGCCTTTTGAAAGGATCTGACATGCGTACCCTCTCCGCTGCACTGGCCGCCCTGACCCTGGGCCTTGCCGGCACTGCAATGGCCCAAGAAGCCGTTTCCCCCTCGTCCTCCGCCACCGCAGGCCTGAGCCGCGCCGAAGTGCTGGCCGACCTCGAGATGTGGCACCAGGCAGGCATGACCTACCTGCCCTCGCCCTCGGCTGACCGCGAAATCGGCTACAACTCGGCCGAATACCAGCGCGGCCTGGCCCGCTACCAGCAACTGCGCAGCGGCCCTGCCTACCGCGAGGCCGTGGCCCGCCTGGAAGGCCAGCACACTGTCACCCAGAAGTGATGTGAATGGATATGGGTCCGGCATGGTGCCGGGCCTGTTGGTGGAAAGCGTCCTTTCGGGACGCTTGGTTTGGCGCCCTTCGGGGCGCTTTTTTGTTTCCCTCGCTCTACACTGGGCGGCCCCGTGTCAGTGGCTGCTATCGATAGCGAAGCTGCTGATGCAAGTACAGCATGCGTTGACGGCCGTTTTGTGAATTTTCTGATCGATTTTCCCAACCCCCATGACGGTTCGGCCGCCCGGCTGCGCCATGGCTTCGGACCGCCGCTGCGCAGCCTGGCAGCCCATGCGCCCGAGCAGGTGCGCGGTGTGCTTGACGCCGTGCAGCAGGCTGCCCAGGCCGGCCTGTGGTGCCTGGGCTGGGTGCGCTACGAGGCGGCGGCGGCGTTTGACGCGGCCTACGCGGGCGCCTTGCATGCCACGCCGCCAGGCGAGCCGCTGGCCTGGTTTGCCGTCTTCGACGGCCCCCGGCCCTGGCCTGAAGACGCGGACGCGGTCGAGATCGGCCCTCAGGTGCAATCTCAGGTGCAATGGCAGCCCGGCCTGGAGCGAGCCGATTTCGATGCCGCCATTGCGCGCATCCACGAGGCGATTGCGGCCGGTGACTGCTATCAGATCAATTACACGGCCCAGTTCATGGGCCGGCTGCTGGGCGACATCCCATCGCTGTTCGCCGCGCTGCGACGCGCCCAGCCCGGCGGCTACGTGGCCTGCATGGACAGCGGCGACGAGCAGGTGCTGTCCGTCTCGCCCGAGCTGTTCTTCGACTGGGATGGCGAGCGCATCCTCACGCGCCCCATGAAGGGCACGGCGCCCCGTGGCGCCACGCCTGCACAGGACGAGGCGAATGTCCAGGCCATGCGTTCCTCGCCCAAGGAGCGGGCCGAGAACGTGATGATCGTGGACCTGCTGCGCAACGATGTCTCGCGCATTGCCGAGCCTTTCAGCGTCCAGGTGCCGCGCCTGTTCCATGCCGAACCCCTGCCCACCGTGTGGCAGATGACGTCCGACGTGCAGGCGCGCACGCGGCCCGGCACGGGCCTGGCGGACGTGTTTGCGGCACTGTTTCCCTGCGGCTCCATCACGGGTGCGCCCAAGCGCCAGGCCATGCGGCTCATCCACGAACTGGAATCGGGTCCGCGCGGCGTGTACTGCGGCGCCGTGGGCGTGGTGCGGCCCGGCATCGCAGCGGGGCGCGTGCACGCCACCTTCAATGTGCCCATACGCACGGTGGTGGCGCGTGGTGCGGAACTGCGCTGCGGCATCGGCAGCGGCATCACCTCGGGCGCCGAGGCGCCTGCCGAATGGCAGGAATGGCGCCACAAGAGGGCTTTTCTGGACAAGGTGTGAAAGGGCGTGCAGCCATGGCGGATACGGACTTGGATTTCGACATTCTGGAAACCCTGGCCCTGCGGGATGGCGGTTTCATCCACCTGCAGCGCCATGTGACGCGCATGCAGGACGCGGCGCGGCATTTCGGCCGGCCCTGCACGGATGCCGTGCTGGAGCAGGCATTGCAGCAGCTGCGCCAGGCGCACGCCAGCGGCCACTGGCGCGTGCGCCTGGCGCTGGATGCCACGGGGCGCATACAGACCCAGGCGGCGCCGCTGCCGCCTTCCGCCACGCCTGTTCGGCTGGCGCTGGCCGACCGGCCCATCGCCAATGCGGTGGCGCATGGCGACTGGGTGCGTTTCAAGACCTCGCGCCGCGCGCACTACGACAGCCTGCAGCCCACCGATGCCTCGGTGTTCGACACCGTGCTCCACAACGAGGACGGCGAGATCACCGAGGGCACGCGCGGCAACATCGCCGTGCTGCTGGCGGGCCGCTGGGTGACCCCGCCGCTGTCCAGCGGCCTGCTGCCCGGCGTGGGCCGCGCTGTGGCGCTGGACGAGGGCCGCGTGGTGGAGCACCCGGTGCGGCTGGACGATCTGCCGCGCGTGCAGGGCTGGGCCTTCGTCAACAGCCTGCGCGGCTGGCTGCCGGCGGTTCTGCGCTGAATAGCAGGCTAGGGCCACGGGCGGAACTCATGGTTTTCAGGGATGGATTCCACAAGGCAATGTCAGACAATCGGTGAATATTGTTGAGCAATATCATTTTGATTGTTGGCTGATGCCTGTCTCCCCTGAGATCGATCCATGCATGAATTCCGTATTTCCCGCCGCGCGCTGATCAGCGCCGCGGCTGTCCTGGCGGCGGGCCCGCTGTGCGCCCAGACCACCTATCCCAACAAGCCCATTCGCGTCGTCGTCGGCTACGCGGCAGGCGGCTCGGTCGACCTGGTGGGGCGCGTGGTGGGTGACATCCTGGCCAAGCACCTCAATGCGACCGTCGTGGTCGACAACGTGCCCGGTGCCGCCGGCGTGGTGGCCGCGCAGCGCGTGGTCGGTGCCAAGGCCGACGGCTATACCCTGCTCGCAGGCTCCAGCAACGAATTGGCGGGCACGAAGTTCGTCAACGCCGCGCAGAAGTACGACCCGGCCACGGACCTGACCGGCATCGCGCTGACCGGCGTGCTGCCCAACCTGTGGGTGGCCGGCACCAAGATGCCGGCCAGGACCATCGACGAGTTCATCGCCCTGGCCAAGGCCCATCCCGGCAAGTACAGCTACGGCAGCCCGGGCATCGGGTCCACGCCGCATTTCTCGGGCGAGCTGATCAAGAAGATTGCCGGGGTGGACATCGTCCATGTGCCCTACAAGGGATCGGCCGCGATGACCAGCGACCTGGCCGGCGGCAACCTGGATTTCGCCATCGTCTCTCCCTCGGTGGCGGCTCCGTTCATCCAGAGCGGCAAGATCAAGGCCCTGGGCGTGACCACGGCGCACCGCATCGCCATGATGAAGGACGTGCCCGCGCTGGGCGAGAACGCAGCGCTCAAGGGCTATGCGCTGAGCGGCTGGTTCGGGCTGGCGGGACCCAAGGACCTGCCTGCCGAGGTGGTGGCCAGCCTGCAGAAGGCCTTGAAGGCGGGCCTGGCCGATCCGGCGATGCGCGCGCGCCTGGAAGGGGCGGGCATCATTGCCCCCACGGGCGACGAAAACCTGGCCCAGATCATCCGTACCGACATGGGCAAGTACGCCGAACTGGTCAAGTTCGCCAGGATCACGCCGGAAAACTGAAGCACGGCCGGCCGCCATGAAAAACGCCTCGCTCCCCGAGGCGTTTTTTCATTCGGGCCTGTGCAGGGCATGCAGGGACAGCAGCCCCTCGAACGCATCGCGCAGCGGCTGCAGCGACGGGCCGGCAGGCGCCAGCCGTTGCAGCGCGCAGGCCGCTGCCTCCAGCGTGGACAGCTGGTCCGGCGCATGGGCCTTGCGCAGGGCGCCGTAGCGCGAGGCGGGCAGGTCGCCCTGCAGTGCCAGGCGCGGCAGGGCCTGCAGGCCGGGGTTGAGGTAGAGCATCTTGCGGCTCTTGCGCCAGGTGGCGTCCAGCACCACCAGGCGCAGGTCCTCGGGGCATGGCGCGGGCTGCGGCCAGGGCGCTTGCCTGGCCAGGCCCAACTGGTCGCCGTGCGGTGTTTCCGGATAGAGCAGTACGGCCTGCCGCGGGGCGTCGCCGGCCTGCCAGGGCGCGTGCAGCAGTGCCTGCAACTGCGCTGGCTCGAAGGCCTCGCCCACCGCCAGGCGGCTGGCGGGCAGGCACAGGTGCAGCAGCCGGCCCGTGCCCTTGGCCTGCAGTTCTTCCTCGGGATGCTGGAGCACCAGCAGCTGCACCGCATGCGGCACCGGCTGCACCAGGGGGCACAGGCAGGTGCGCTCAGGGCGCAGGCATTGCGCGCAGCGTGCGCGGGTGCTCACGGCGGACAAGGCCCGGCGCCTGCCTTACAGGCGACCCTTGTAGTAGCTGGGCTTGTCCATGTCGGCGATTTCCACGCTGAGCTGGACCATCATGCCGGCCGGCTGGGGCGTGAGGCGGCGCAGCACCGCGGCAATGCCTTCGGACAGTTCCTTCTTGGCCGTGTCGGTACGGCCCGCCAGCAGGCGCAGCTGCACGTGGACGAAGCCGCGGTTGGCCGGTGCCGAGCCGATCTCGAACTGGCTGACCGGCAGCAGGCGGGCCTTGACGTCGGCCTCGTCCAGGATGCTGGGGTGGCCGCAGACGAAGGCGTTGAGTTCGGTCAGCAGTTGCTGGCCGGGCAGGCCGGCGAGGTTGTCGGTGTATTCGACGTAGAGATGGGGCATGGATGTCTCCGTTCCGGTGGTGAAGAGGGATTCAGGGCAGGGGTGGGGCCAGGCGCGAGACCTCGTCCAGCGCCGTCAGCAGCAGCTGCACGTCGATGCGCGTGTGGGAGGCCGACAGCGCGATGCGCAGCCGCGCCGTGCCTTCGGGCACGGTGGGTGGGCGGATGGCGGGCACCCACAGGCCGCGCTCGCGCAGGCCCTCCATCACGGCCAGGGCCGTGGCGTTGGAGCCTATGACCAGGGCCTGCACGGCGGTGCGCGAAGGCAGCAGCTGCCAGCCCGTGCGCGCCAGCAGCGGCGTGAGGCCGGCGCGCAGCTCGGCAATGCGTTCGGCCAGGGCCTCGCGGCGTTCGTCCTCGGCCTCGATCAGGGCCACGCTGGCCTGCAGCGCGCTGGCCAGCATGGGCGGCGCGGCCGTGGCGAAGATGTAGCTGCGCGTCTTTTGCAGCAGCCACTCGACCAGCATGTCGCTGCCCGCGACAAAGGCACCGGCCACGCCAGCGGCCTTGCCCAGGGTGGCCATGTAGAGCACGCGCGGCGAGGCGTTTGCGCCCGTCAGTCCCGCCTCGGCCAGGCTGCCCCGGCCTTGTGGGCCGAGCACGCCGAAGCCATGCGCGTCGTCGAGCAGCAGCAGCGCGTCGTACTGCTCGCACAGCGCCAGCAGGCCGCGGATGTCGGCCACGTTGCCGTCCATGCTGAACACGGCATCGCTGATGACCAGCTTGCGCCGGGCCGTGCTGGCGGCCAGTTGCGCGGCCAGATCGGTCAGGTCGGCATGGGCATAGCGGTGGACCTGGGCGCGCGACAGGCGTGCGCCGTCGATCAGGCAGGCGTGATTGAGCGCATCGGAGAACAGGGCATCGCCCGCGCCCACCAGGGCCGGCACGATGCCGGCATTGGTGGCGTAGCCCGCATAGAAGTAGAGCGCGCGCGGCAGCTGCACGAAGTGCGCCAGCTGTTCCTCCAGCGCGGCGTTGGCCGTGCTGTGGCCGCTGACCAGGGGCGAGCCGCCCGAGCCCACGCCAAAGGCCTGGGCGCCCGCGCAGGCGGCGCGCACCAGGGTGGGGTGGCCGGCCAGGCCCAGGTAGTCGTTGCTGCAAAAGGCCAGCATGGGGTGGCCGTCCACCTCCATGTGGGCGCCGCTGGCGGCGCCCTGCAGCGGCGCCGTGGCGCGGCGGCGGCGGCGCAGGTGGGCCGCGTCGAGCTCGGCGATGCGCGCGGGGATGTCGTCCAGCCAGGAGCCGCTCATTGCCATTGCTCCGGCAGGGTATAGGTGGTGGCGCGCGGGTCGGGGTGCTGCTGGAAGGGGATGTCGGCCAGCAGCGGCGCCTGCAGTTGCCGGTCCAGGTGCTGGCGCAGCCAGGCCATGTTTTCCTCGGGCACCAGCATGGCGGGGTCCACGCGGCTGGCAATCCAGCCGGCCAGGCGCAGGCCGCGTGCGCGGATGGCCTCGGCCGTGAGGGCGGCGTGGTTCAGGCAGCCCAGCCGCAGGCCCACGACCATGACCACGGGCAGGTCCAGCGCGCAGGCCAGGTCGGCGCCCGAGAGCTGGTCGGACAGCGGCACGAGAAAGCCGCCCGCGCCTTCCACCACCACGGCGTCGGCCTGTTCGGCCAGGCGCCGGTAGCTGTCCACGATGTGTGCGATCTCTATGGAGCGGCCCGCGCGCTGCGCGGCGATGTGCGGCGACATGGGATCGGGCAGCAGCACGGGGTTGTCGAGTTCGGGTGGCACGGCCAGGGTGGAGGCGGCGCGCAGCGCCAGCGTGTCCTCGTTGGCCCAGCCGCCCTGGCCGTCGGGCTCGGCGCCTGCGGCCACGGCCTTCATGCCCACCACGCGGGCATGGTGGCGGGCCAGCGCATGCAGCAGCCCGCAGGAGGCCAGGGTCTTGCCCACGCCCGTGTCGGTGCCGGTGACAAAGCAGCCAATGGTGCGGTGGGCGTTCACGAATGGTTCTCCTGGGCCAGGGTGTCTTCAAGGGCGGCCAGCGCGCTGGCGGTCAGGTGCTGCACGGCTTCTTCGTCCAGCAAATAGGGAGGCATGGCGTAGAGGGTGTTGCTGATAGGGCGCAGCAGCAGCCCGCGCTCCAGCGCGGCTGCGCTGTAGCGGCGCGAGAAATCGGGCAGCGAGGTCTGCACATCCCAGGCCCAGATCATTCCCTGGCGCCGTGCGTGGCGCACGCGGGCGTGCTGGTTCAAAGGGGCGAAGGCGCCGTCCAGCCTTTGCGCCAGCGCGAGGTTGGCGTTGATGGCATCGGTCTGCTCGAACAGCTCCAGCGTGGCCAGGGCCGCACGGCAGGCCAGCGGGTTGCCGGTGTACGAGTGCGAGTGCAGGAAGCCACGCGCCACGGAATCGTCGTAGAAGGCGGCGTAGACGGCCTCGGTGGTCAGCACGGCCGACAGGGCCAGCGTACCGCCCGTCAGGCCCTTGGACAGGCAGATGAAGTCCGGCCGGATGCCGGCCTGCTGGTGGGCGAACATGCTGCCCGTGCGGCCGAAGCCCACGGCGATCTCGTCCACCACCAGGTGCACCTCGTAGCGGTCGCACAGGGCGCGCGCCAGGCGCAGGTATTCGGGGTCGTGCATGGCCATGCCGGCCGCGCACTGCACCAGCGGCTCGACGATGAGGGCGGCCGTCGTCTCGTGGTGCTGCTCCAGCCACTGGCGCAGGCCTTCGGCGGCGCGCCGTGCCACATCGACCGGGCTTTCGCCGCCTTGCGCGCCACGTGCATCGGGGCTGGGCACGGTGTCGGCCAGGCGCACCAGGGGCGCATAGGCTTCGCGGAAGAGGGGAATGTCGGTCACGGCCAGCGCGCCCACGGTTTCGCCGTGGTAGCCGCCGGCCAGGCCGGCAAAGCGGCTCTTGGCGGGGCGGCCCAGGTTGCGCCAGTAATGGGCGCTCATCTTGAGGGCGATCTCGGTGGCCGATGCGCCGTCGCTGCCGTAGAAGGCATGGCCCAGGCCGGTGAGCGTGGCCAGCCGTTCGGACAGCTCCACCACGGGTGCGTGCGTGAAGCCGGCCAGCATCACATGGTCCAGCCTGGCGAGCTGGTCGGTGAGCGCGGCCTGGATGTGCGGATGGCTGTGGCCGAAGAGGTTGACCCACCAGGAGCTGACGCCATCCAGGTAGCGGCGCCCTTCGGTGTCGTGGAGCCAGGGCCCCTGTGCGCGCGCGATGGCGATGGGGGGCGCGGCCTCGTGCCGCTTCATCTGGGTGCAGGGGTGCCACACAGCCGCAAGGCTGCGGGCGGCAAGCGATTGAGTCATCGCGCGATTGTCACACCGCAGCGCAGCTCACAGCTGCTGCGTGGGAACGTGGTGGCGCAGTTCGACCTGGCGGTTGGCATCGTCCACGAAGACCAGCTGCGGCTGGTGCGTGGCCACGTCGGTCTCATGCACCTGGGCAAAGGACGCAATGATCAGCAGATCACCCACGGCAGCACGGCGCGCGGCCGAGCCGTTGACCGAGATCATGCCGCTGCCGCGCTGGCCCTTGATGGCATAGGTGACGAAGCGCTCGCCGTTGTCGATGTTCCAGATGTGCACCTGCTCGTTCTCGACGATGTTGGCGGCGTCCAGCAGGTCCTCGTCGATCGCGCAGGAGCCTTCATAGTGCAGCTCGCATTGCGTGGTCTTGACGCGGTGGATCTTGGATTTGAGCAGGGTGCGGAACATGTTTTGTCTCTCGAGGGGGCGCTTGGGCGCGATCTTGACGGTGGCGGGGACTGGCAAAAAAAGCCACCAAGTCTATCTGCGAACCGCCAAACCCATGATGGCCGTGGAGTTGCTCTTCGGGGGCGGCTCTCTGGCAGGCCTGGCTTGAGGTCAGCCCAGATCCAGCACGCAGCCATCGCCGATGCTGTCGCGCCATACGCGGATGCGGCTGGGAGCGGGCTGCAGGTCGGCCAGGGAATCGGCAATGAACAGGCACAGGTTTTCCAGCGTGGGCTTGCCCAGGCCGGGAATTTCGTCGAGGAAGCGGTGGTCCAGCGCGTCGCCCAGGGTCTTCAGGCGCGAGCGCAGGTAGCCCAGGTCGATCACCATGCCGTTGTCCGGATTGCGCGGGCCGGTGACGCTGACTTCGGCGTAGTAGGTGTGGCCGTGGATGCGGCGGCTGCTCTCGGTCTCGATGGCACGCTCCAGCGTGTGGGCGGCGTCGAAGAAAAAGCGCTGGTGAACGGTGAACTGCATGGCAAAAATCAGCGGATGCCGGTGAGCTTGTGGGTCTGCAGGCTCAGGCGCCAGGCCGGGTGCTGCAGGCATTGCGCTATGCAGGCGGCCGTGTTGTCGGCCTGCAGGACGTTGTCCATGGGCTGCAGGAAATAGTGGTCGAAACGGGTGCCGGCCTCGATGGCCTGCAGATCGAAGCCGGGCTGCGGCCAGACCAGCTTGAGCTCCTGGCCGCTGCGCTGCACCCAGTCGGCGCCCGCCTTGGGGCTGATGCACAGCCAGTCGATGCCCTCGGGCGCGGCCACGGTGCCATTGCTTTCCACGGAAATGCGAAAGCCGCGCGCATGCAGGGCCGCGATCAGGGGCTCGTCCACCTGCAGCAGGGGCTCCCCCCCGGTCAGCACCACCATGCGGTGCCGGCTGTCGCCGGCCGGCCACTGAGACAGGATGCGTTCTGCCAGGGCGTCGGCCGTGGCGAACTTGCCGCCCAGCGTGCCGTCGGTGCCCACGAAGTCGGTGTCGCAGAACTGGCAGATGGCGCTGGCGCGGTCCTGCTCGCGGCCGGTCCAGAGGTTGCATCCTGCAAAGCGGCAGAACACGGCCGGCGTGCCGGCCTGGCCGCCCTCGCCCTGCAGGGTGTAGAAGATTTCTTTGACGCTGTAAGTCATGGTGCATGGAGGCCGGTGGTGCCGGCCTGTCGGTGTGCGCGTGCCTGTATCCGTGCCCGCTAGACGGGCGTATAGGCCAGGCGCACGTAGATGGGCGCAAAGGCTTCGGCCTGGGTGATCTCGATCAGCGTTTCCTTGGCCAGCTCCAGCAGGGCGATGAAGGTCACGACCAGCACGGTCGATCCCTTCTCTGGCTGGAACAGGGTCTCGAACTCGACAAAGCGCCGGCCCTGCAGGGCCTTGAGCACCTGACTCATGTATTCGCGCACCGAGAGTTCCTCGCGCGTGATCTTGTGGCTTTGCACAAGCTTGGCACGCTTGAGAATGTCGCGCCAGGCCGATTGCAGCTCGGCCACGTCCACATCGGGGAAACGCGGCTGCAGGTTCTGCTCGATATGGACCTGGGCCCGGAGGAAGTCGCGCCCGTAGTGCGGCACCTGGCCCAGTTGTTGGGCGGCCAGCTTGATCTGCTCGTACTCCAGCAGGCGGCGCACCAGTTCGGCGCGCGGGTCCTCGGCTTCCTCGCCATCGTCCTGCTTCTTGGGCGGCAGCAGCATGCGCGACTTGATCTCGATGAGCATGGCCGCCATCAGCAGGTACTCGGCCGCCAGCTCGAGGTTGCGGCTGCGGATTTCGTCGACATAGCGCATGTACTGGCGCGTCACGTCCAGCATGGGAATGTCGAGGATGTTGAAGTTCTGCTTGCGGATCAGGTACAGCAACAGGTCCAGCGGCCCTTCGAAGGCTTCGAGGAAGACCTCCAGCGCATCGGGCGGGATGTACAGGTCCTGCGGCAGGGCGAACAGCGGCTCGCCGTACAGGCGCGCCAAAGCCACCTGGTCGATCACGACCGGTGAATCGTCGCCAGGAGCGGGGGATGCGGCGCCGGCGCCCGCAGGCGCCAGTGCGGACTCAGCCTCGGCCATGCCTTGCTGCGCAGGCATCAGCTGCATGCGCACGGTGCCACAGCGAAACAGGCTGATGTGTCATTGCAGCCGAAATCAGGAGTTCGTCTGGTAGACGTAGGGTTTCTGGTCCACGCGGCCGGCGCGCAGGTCTTCCCAGACTTCGTGGTTCACGTCCTTGTCCCACAGCAGCGAGCGGCCGGCCAGCTGTTGGCTGGGCAGCTCGGGCTTTTGCTTCTTCAGCTCGTTGATGAAGTTCGTGGCGTCGGAACGGTAATCGGGGCGGCGAAAGAATGACATAGTCTGATAACCTCTTGAATCGCGTGATTTTACCGGGACACCGCCGATGAACCTAGTCTCCCGTCTTCTGGGCGTTGCCGTGGCCGTGATGGGCATGCTTGGGCTGCCCGGCTGCGATCCCCAAAACATCAAGGAACTCGAAGAAGGCCTGTCCACCGAGGCCGACGTCCGCGCCCGCTTTGGCGAGCCCGAACGCATCTGGACCGAGCCCGACGGCTCGCGCACCTTCGAGTACAACCGCCAGCCCGCCGGCAGCCGCAACTACATGATCACCATCGGCACCGATGGGCGCATGAGCGCGCTGCGCCAGGTGCTGGCGCCGCACAACTTCGAGAAAATCCGCCCCGGCATGGACGAGGAGCAGGTGCGCCGCATGCTGGGCAAGCCTGCCAAGGTCACCACCTACCAGCTCAAGCAGGAAACCGACTGGGACTGGAACTACATCGATCCCCCCACGCGCGACATGGAGTTCACCGTGACCTTCGGCCCCGACGGCCGCGTGCTGCGCAGCGCCGGCCGCGAGAAACTGCACGGCGGAGCCTGACAACAGGTCCCTGCAAGCCCCTGCGGCGCGCTGTACCCTGCACGCCACAGCGCGCCGGGGCAACAGTCTCTAGAATCCGGGTTTGTACCTATGACACCCCATGGGTACGGTGAAGGCCCCGAACCGGGGCCTTTGCGACGATAGATCTGTCATCACCCCGACAATGTCCACGCCCTCCCTACCCGCTGCCGCGCCCGCTGCGCCTGTTTCGGCCACCGCTTCGCTGCGCCATGGCCTCTTCGAGGATGTCCAGGCCCTCTTCACCGGAACCCTGTTCGTGGGCATCGCCATGATGATGTTCGCCCAGGCGGGGCTTTTGACGGGCAGCACGGCGGGCCTGGCCTTCGTGCTGCACTACGCCACGGGCTGGCCGTTCGGCCTCATCTTCTTCGCGATCAACATCCCGTTCTACTGGTTTGCCTGGACGCGCGTGGGCCGCACCTTCACGGTCAAGACCTTCATCTGCGTGGGCGCGCTGTCGCTGATCACAGAAATGGGGCCGCGCCTCATCCACATCGACTACCTGCACCCGGCCTTTGCCGCGATTGCGGGCGGCCTGCTCATGGGCTCGGGCCTGCTGTTCCTGGCGCGCCACCGCTCCAGCCTGGGCGGCGCCACCATCGCCTCGCTCTACCTGCAGGACCGCTACGGCATCCGCGCCGGCAAAGTGCAGATGGCCATCGACTGCTGCGTGGTGCTGCTGGCGCTGTGGGTGGTGCCCTTCGAGCGCGTGGCCTGGTCGGTGCTGGCGGCCGTGATCATGGGCGTGTTCCTGGCCGTGAGCCACCGGCCCGGGCGCTACGCCGGGCAGTAGCCTTAGGGCGTCAGGGGCTGCCCATCGGGCGTGCGGTAGCGGACCGTGATGCCGCTGTTGTCTGCGGCTGCCCCGTCATCGCTCATCGCATCGACGGCCTTGCCCACTCCCTTGCCGACGATTTTTGCCGTGCCCACGGCCGCATCCGCGGCCAGCCCCACGGCCGAGGCCGTGACGCTGACCGCCGTGGCGGTCACGGCCACCACGGTGCAGCCGGACAGCAGGGCCGCGGCGCACAGGCAAAGAAAAGCCCCCAGGGCCGGGGACCGTGAGGGCTTGCGGGACATGGATGCCTTGCTTCAGTGGATGCGCATGCCGGGTGTGGCACCGGGGAAGGGCTCCAGCACGTAGATGCCGGGGTTGGCCTTCTCATCGGCGTGGCTGGCGGCCAGCACCATGCCTTCGGAGATGCCGAACTTCATCTTGCGCGGTGCCAGGTTGGCCACCATCACGGTGAGCTTGCCCTGCAGCTGCTCGGGCTGGTACATGCTGGAGATGCCGGAGAACACGTTGCGTGTCTTGCCTTCGCCCACGTCCAGCGTGAGCTGCAGCAGCTTGGTCGAGCCTTCCACGGGCTTGCATTCCACGATCTTGGCGATGCGCAGGTCCACCTTGGCGAAGTCGTCGATGCTGATGGTTTCGGCAATTTCCTCGCCGCCGGGCAGGACCTTCTCGACCACGGGCTCGGGGGCCTCGAACAGGGCCTCCAGCTGCTTGACGTCCACGCGCTGCATCAGGTGCTTGTACAGGCCGATGGCATGGCCGGCGCCCAGCAGGCTCTGTGCGTCGGCGAACTGCAGCGGCGCCACGTTGAGGAAGCCTTCCACCTGTGCGGCCACGGCCGGCAGGATGGGCTTCAGGTAGATGGTCAGCAGGCGGAAGGCCTCGATGCAGGTGGTGCACACGTCCTGCAGGCGGGCGTCCATGCCTTCCTGCTTGGCCAGCTCCCAGGGCTTGTTGGCGTCCACGTATTCGTTGACGCGGTCGCACAGCTGCATGATCTCGCGCACGGCGCGGGCCGTGTCGCGGTTCTCGAAGGCCTGGACAACGGCCTCGCTCTGGCCGCGCAGCTGGGCCAGCAGGGCCTGGCCGTCTTCGCTGACCGTGCCCAGCTTGCCGTCGAAGCGCTTGGCGATGAAGCCGGCCGCGCGCGAGGCGATGTTCACGTACTTGCCGATCAGGTCGGAGTTGACGCGGGCCATGAAGTCATCGGGGTTGAAGTCGATGTCTTCATTCTTGCCGTTGAGCTTGGCGCCCAGGTAGTAGCGCAGCCACTCGGGGTTCATCTGCAGACCCAGGTACTTGAGCGGGTCCAGGCCGGTGCCGCGGCTCTTGCTCATCTTCTCGCCGTTGTTCACGGTCATGAAGCCGTGCACGCAGATCTTGGTGGGCGTCTTGCGGCCGCTGAACTTGAGCATGGCGGGCCAGAACAGCGTGTGGAAGGTGATGATGTCCTTGCCGATGAAGTGGTACTGCTCCAGCGCGGGGTCGGCCATGTAGGCCTCGTAGTCCTCGCCACGGCGGTCCAGCAGGTTCTTGAGCGAGGCCAGGTAGCCCACGGGCGCGTCCAGCCAGACGTAGAAGTACTTGCCCGGCGCATCGGGGATCTCGATGCCGAAGTAGGGCGCGTCGCGCGAGATGTCCCAGTCGCCCAGGCCCTCGCTGGTCGTGCCGTCCGGGTTGGTGCGCACGCTGAACCATTCCTTGATCTTGTTGGCCACCTCGGGCTGCACGTGCTGGCCGTCCTGGGTCCATTCGGTCAGGAATTCCACGCAGCGCGGGTCCGACAGCTTGAAGAAGAAATGCTCCGAGCTCTTGAGCACAGGCTTGGCGCCGGACAGCGCCGAGTAGGGGTTGATCAGGTCGGTGGGCGCGTAGACGGCGCTGCAGACCTCGCAGTTGTCGCCGTACTGGTCCTTGGCGTGGCAGCGCGGGCATTCGCCCTTGATGAAGCGGTCGGGCAGGAACATGTTCTTCTCGGGGTCGAAGAACTGCTCGATGGTGCGCGTCTCGATGAAGCCGGCAGCCTTCAGGTCCCTGTAGATCTGCTGGGCCAGCGCGTGGTTCTCGGGCGCGTCGGTGTTGTGCCAGTTGTCGAAGGCGATGTGGAAGCCGTCCAGGTACTGCTTGCGGCCTGCGGCGATGTCGGCCACGAACTGCTGGGGCGTCTTGCCGGCCTTCTCGGCCGCAATCATGATGGGCGCGCCGTGGGCGTCATCGGCACCCACGAAGTTGACCGCGTTGCCCTGCATTCGCTGCGCACGCACCCAGGTGTCGGCCTGGATGTATTCCATGATGTGGCCGATGTGGAAGTTGCCGTTGGCGTACGGCAGGGCGGTGGTGACGAAGAGTTTGCGTGCGGTCATGGATGGCGGCTTTCTCGGGGGAACCTGACATTCTAGAAGGGCTGGGCGGTTGTGGGGCGGCGATGGCTTTTCCGTGCAGGCGGACATACGGGGAGTTGTTGAGGGCCTTCGCTGCGCCAGGCCTGTTGGCTGCAGGCGTCAGTTGGCGACCAGCGGGCGCTGCCAGCCCAGGAACTGCTCGATATCGCTGCGCCGCGCCAGCGCGTCGCGCCGGCCCAGGGCCATGAGTTCGCGGGTGAAGCTGCGCTCGAACAGCAGGTAGCTGGCCAGGGCGGCGCCGCGCGGGTCGCTGGCGTCCTGGCGCACGCCCAGGGCGCCCAGCAGGGTGCGCATGGGCAGCGGCAGCTGGCCCACGTGGCGCGCGGCGATGGCGTCTATGCGCTCGGAGGGCGAGATGACCAGCAACTGCAGCGGGCGCAGCCGGCTGCGTTCGCGGTCGGCGGGCGGGATCAGGGCCAGGGTCTGGTTGATGCGCTCGGCGCGCTCCACATCCAGGGACAGGGCGTCCAGGAAGATGCTCGACAGCGTGTGGCCCGCGATGTGGGCCAGCGACGGGTAGCTTGCGCCTTCCGGCGGCGGCCTGGCCGGCGGCTCGGTGCGCCGGCCCGCGCCCACGACGAGGATGCGCTCTGCGCCCAGGTGGATGGCGGGCGCCAGCGGCGCGGTCTGGCGCATGGAGCCGTCGCCGAAGTATTCGGTGGCGCCGTCCAGCGGCAGCGGCGTGGCCGGAAAGATGAAGGGAATGGCCGAGGAGGCCAGCAGGTGCGCGTGCGTGATCTGGGCGGCGGCGGCCTTGCGCTGGTTGCGCACCCAGGGCTGGAGCTGGTCCTGCGCCTGGCAGAAGGTCACATGCTCGCTGGTGGTGTAGCTGGAGGCCGAGACCGCCAGCGCACGCAGGTGGCCGTCCGCGATCAATTGCGGCAGGCGTTCCAGCGGAACCAGGCCACACGACAGCAGCCGGCCCAGTGGCTGGTTGTCCAGCAGCGAGCGCGGGCGCATGCGGCCCCAGCGCGCCAGGGCCCAGCCCAGGGACAGCAGGGTCAGCCAGCGCGCGCCGCTGCGCAGCACGCTCAGCGAGTCGGACAGGTAGATGTCCTCGGGCCGCAGGTTGCGCCAGATGCGCGACATGCGGCGCACGGCCCGGTCGAAATGGTCGCTGCCGCAGGCCAGGGCGGCCGCGTTGATGGCGCCGGCAGAAGTGCCGACCAGGATGGGGAAGGGATTGGGGCCATGCTGCTGGCCGCAGGCGCGGCGTATCTCGGCAATGGCCTCCAGCACGCCGGCCTGGTAGGCGGCGCGGGCGCCGCCGCCGCTGAGCAGCAGTCCGGTGCTGGGGGGAGGGAGGCTGGAGTCGGGTGAGGGCGCGGCATCGGGCATGCCTGGAGTGTGCCGCGCGCCGGCCGTCATCAGATCAGGGGATGACCCCGAAGGGATCAGGCCTTGGCCAGCAGGGAGCCCAGGTCCTTGCCGGAGATCAGGGCGATGCCCTGCTGCTTGGCCCAGGCGGCTGCATTCTCGGCCGGCGGCTGCAGCGACAGGTAGCAGACCGTGGCCGCATCGCGCGCCTGGCCTGCGGCCAGCAGGGCGCGCAGCGGCTCCATGCCGTGCACGCCGGCCTTCCAGCGCCTGGCGCTGGCCACGGTGGTGCGGCCTTCGCGTTCCAGCACGAAGTCGGCGCCGTCCTTGTCGGACAGGCGGGTGACGGTGTAGCCCTCGGCCTGCCAGGCGCGATCGAGCCGATCGGCGAACTCGCGCCAGCTTTGCTGGGCGGCGATCTCCAGGGCCTGCTCCACCTTGGCGGGGCTGGGCGCGCGCAGCTGGCGCCAGGCGGCAACGCAGCCTATGCCGAAGAAGGGCAGGGCGGTGATGGCGGCGAACGGCGCGATGTCCTTGGGCAGCAGCGCCGTGGACACCAGGGTCACCAGCGCGGCCAGCGCGATGCTGATCCACCAGCGCGAGCGCAGCAGGATCGCGAACAGGGAGTTGTGGGCCATCTTGAATTTCACGGGGCGGATCTTTCGCGGAAAAAGGCGGGAGAAATGGGAACAAAGCCAGCGGGGCCTGCATTGTCTCGCGCGGGCGAGGGCTTGGGGCCTTGGATAGACTATCCGGCTCTAGGAGTAATCAAAGCAATGGCAGTCACAGAACAAGCGCTCTTGGCCGCGCTCTCCAGCGTGCTCGACCCCCACACCGGCAAGGACTATGTGAGCACCCGCGCCCTGCGCAACCTGCAGGTCACGGGGGCCGACGTGGCCTTCGACGTGGAGATGGGCTATCCGGCGCAAAGCCTGGTGCCGGCGCTGCGCGGCCAGTTCGTCGCGGCGGCCAAGACCGTCGAGGGCGTGGGCAATGTCTCGGTCAACATCACGTCCAAGGTCGCCGCGCATGCGGTGCAGCGCGGCGTGCAGCTGCTGCCGGGCGTCAAGAACATCATCGCCATCTCGTCCGGCAAGGGCGGCGTGGGCAAGAGCACGACCACGGCCAACCTGGCGCTGGCGCTGGCCGCCGAGGGCGCGCGCGTGGGCATCCTGGACGCCGACATCTACGGCCCCAGCCAGCCCATGATGATGGGCATCTCCGGCCGCCCCGAAAGCCCCGACGGCAAGACCATGGAGCCCATGGAAAGCCATGGCGTGCAGGTCATGTCCATCGGCTTCCTGGTCAACAACGACCAGGCCATGATCTGGCGCGGCCCCATGGCCACGCAGGCGCTGGAGCAGATGCTGCGCCAGACCAACTGGAAGGATCTGGACTACCTGCTGGTGGACATGCCGCCCGGCACCGGCGACATCCAGCTGACGCTGGCCCAGCGCGTGCCCATGACGGGCGCCGTGGTCGTCACCACGCCCCAGGACATCGCCCTGATCGACGCCAAGAAGGGCGTGAAGATGTTCGAGAAGGTGGGCGTGCCCATCCTGGGCCTGGTCGAGAACATGGCAGCCCACGTCTGCACCAACTGCGGCCATGTGGAGCACATCTTCGGCGCCGAGGGCGGCAAGCAGATGGCGGCCGAGTACGGCATCGACTACCTGGGCGCCCTGCCCCTGTCGCTGCAGATCCGCCTGCAGGCCGACAGCGGCAAGCCCACCGTGGTGGCCGAGCCCGACAGCGAGGCCGCGCAGATCTACAAGAAGGTGGCGCGCGACCTGGCCGTGAAGGTGGCGCTCAAGGCGCGCGATTTCACGAGCAAGTTCCCCACCATCACGGTGAGCCAGGGAACCTGACCCTTCTGGCGCTGCCGGCATGAACCTGCTGACCTCGATGCGGTATCTGGCGGCGCTCAACGAGCACCGCCATTTCGGCCGCGCGGCGCTGGCATGCCACATCACCCAGCCGGCGCTGTCCAATGCGCTGCGCGCGCTGGAGGAGGAGTTCGGCACGGTCATCGTGCGCCGGGGCCGCTCGTTCGCGGGCTTCACGCCCGAGGGCGATCAGGTGCTGGCCACGGCCCTGGCCATGCTGCGGGCCGAGGAAGGCCTGCGCCAGGAACTGAGCGCCGCCGCCGGCGCGCTGCGCGGGCAGCTGCGCATGGCGGCCGTGCCCACGGCCATGCCCATGCTCACGCGCTTTGCGGCCCTGCTGCGCGAGCACCATCCGGGCATCACGCCCGTGGTGCTGTCCATGAGCTCGGCCGAGATCGAGAGCGGGCTCGAAGACCTGTCCCTGGACCTGGCCCTGGGCTACAGCGCGCGCATGCCGCCGCGCGGACCGCGCCTGCAGTCCTGGCCCCAGTACGAGGAGCACTACTACCTGCTGTGCCGCGAGTGCTGCGATGGGCAGGGCGAGGGCCGGCCCTTTGCCTTTGGCGCCGACATCGCCTGGCGCGAAGTGGCCGGCATGCCGCTGTGCCTGCTCACCCCCGACATGCACAACCGCACGGTGATCGACGAGGCCTTCGCCGCCGTGGACATGGCCGTGCAGCCCGCCATGGAAACCAACTCCGTGCTGACCCTGGTGATGGCCGTGGCGCAAGGAACGGATGGCATGACCACCGTGCTGCCCGGCGCCATGGTGGCCACGGTGCGCCACATGCCGGGCCTGGTGGCGCGGCCGCTGCGCTCGCCCGAACTGGTCACCCCCATAGGCTTCATGGCCCAGCAGGGCGTGGCGCCCACGCGCGCGCTGCAGGCCGCGCTGCAACTGCAGGACGACGCCGGTTGGCGTGCGCAGTGCCTGCGGCATGCGGGGGCGCTGAAAGACTAGGCGGGCTGTGCAGTCTCTGGCGTGGCGTTCGGCGCGGCATTCAGTGCGGCGCGCACCACGTCGGGCGTGAAGGGCGCGGCATAGAAGCGCCGGCCGGTGGCGTCGAACAGCGCATTGGCCAGCGCGGCCGGGCCGGGGACCGAGGCTGATTCGCCTGCGCCCATGGGGGGCTCGTCCTGGCGTGGCATCAGCACCACTTCGATGGGGGGCAGGTCGCGGAAGCCGATGATGGGGTAGCTGCCCCATTCGCGGCTGGCCACGCCTTGCTCGTTGAAGGCGACCTTCTCCATCAGGCTGCGGCTCAGGGTCTGGATGACGTTGCCGTGGATCTGGTGGCGCACGCCGTCGGGGTTGACCATCATTCCCGTGTCCTGGCCCACGACCAGGCGCCGCACGGCGATGCGGCCGCTGACGGGGTCCACGTCGATGTCGATGACCCAGGCGGCCCAGGCCGCGCCGAAGCCGGGAAAGCGGCTGTGAATATAGCGCGCATAGGCCACGCCGCGCCCGTGCAGCAGGCCGTCGGCGCCGGGGCGGCCCCGGCTTCCCGGCTGGTTTGGCTGCCAGCCTGCGTGGCGGGCCGTGGCCTCGATCAGCTCGACGGCGCGCGGGTCATCGAGGTGGCGAACACGGTAGTCCACGGGGTCGGCACCGGCCGCATGGGCCAGCTCGTCGATCATGCAATCGTGGGCAAAGGAGTTGGGCAGGGCCGAGACGCCGCGCAGCCAGGATGAGCGCACGATGGGCGCCATGTCATGGCAGGTGATGCGCTGGCTGGCATAGCGGTAGGGCGGCACGGCGGTGCGGTCGCCCATCTCCAGCGTGCGCGGCTCGCCCGGGATGCGGCCCGTGAGCAGCAGGGCCAGCAGCGGCGCGTCGTTGGAGGGGTAGCGCACGGCAAAGTCATAGGCCAGCAGTTCGCCCCGGGCATCGATGGCCGCGCTCACGTCCATGAGCTGGGCCGTGCCCTTGGGCTCCCACTGGTGTTCCTGCTCGCGCGTGAGCTGCACGCGCACGGGCGCGCCCACGGCCATGGACAGCAGGGCGGCGTCGGCGCAGACATCGTCGGCGCAGTTGCGGCCGTAGCAGCCGGCCGCCTCCAGGCGCACGATCTCGATGCGGTCCTCGCCCAGTTGCAGCAGGCGGTCCAGGTCGGTGCGCAGCATGTGGGGGTTCTGCGTGCCGGCCCAGAGCTTGAGACGGCCCTCGCTGAAATCGGCCACGGCGCAGGACGGGCCGATGGAGGCATGCATCTGGTAGGGCCAGACGTAGCTGCGGCGCAGTTCGGTGGCCGTACCCGTGCCGACGCCCGCGAAGGCATCGTCCACAGTGCCCTGGTCCACCAGCGAGCGGTGCTGGGCGGGATTGGCTCGTATCGCCGCAGCCAGATCGGATAAGTCAGGCGCTGGCGGCACGGCCTGCCATTGCACGCGCAGCGCGCGCATGGCGGCAATGGCCTGTTCCTCGCGGTCGGCGACCACACCGACGAAGTCGCCTTCGGTGACCACCTGCACGTTGCCGGGCAGGTGGGCCACGGAGTCGCGCTCCACGGCCACCAGGCAGCGGCCGATGAAGCTGCCGCCGTCGCGGCCCGGGTGCGGAGGGCGGATGACGCGGCCATGGCGCATGCCGGGCACGCGCACATCATGGACAAAGCTCAGCTCGCCCGTGGCCTTGGCGGGGATGTCCACGCGCGCCGCGCCACGGCCGACCAGCCGGTATTCGCTGGCGGGCTTGAGCTTCACCTCCTGATCGGGCGGGGCCAGCGTCAGCTGCAGTTGCTGGCCGCGCAGCAGATCGCCATAGCCGAGTTCACGGGCATCACTGCCATCGGCAAAGCGCACCAGGCCTTCGCGCGCCTGGAGCCGGTCTGCCGCCACGCTCCATTGCTGCGCGGCCAGTGCCAGCAGTTGCTCGCGCGCCTGGGCGGCGGCGCGGCGCAGCGGCACGGCCGAGATCTGGATGCTGGCGCTGGCAATGGTCGGGCCCTGGTTGGGTGCGGCGGCCGTGTGGCCCAGCACCATGTCCAGGCGCTCCAGAGGCACTTCGAGTTCTTCCGCCACGATCTGCGCCAGCGCCGTGCGTATGCCCGTGCCCAGGTCCACATGGCCGTTGAAGGCCAGGGCGCGCCAGCCCTGGGGCGCGGCTTCGTCGGCCAGCACGGCCACGAAGACCTCGGGCGTGGATTGCACATAGTCGGAGGCCGTGCCGGGCTGGCCGGGCGCAGGGCGCGGCGGCGCCACGGGCTGGCGCACCACGAGCAGGGTGTCGGCGCGCGTGAGCAGCTGTGCGTGCAGGGCTTGGGGCTGGGGCAGGTTCATGGGGCGGTGTTCTTCGCGGGCACGCCTTCAGGCGTGCCCTGTGCATGTTATGCACTCCGGGGCCGGCTGCGCAGGGCCGGCCCCATAGGCGCGTTGGCGCGGTGGGATCAACCTGCGGCGAGGGCGTCGGTGTCGACGATGGCCTGGCTCAGCGGCATCACGGCCGCGTACTTCTGGGCCATGTCGAACAGGTTGGCCTCGTGCGGGCCCAGGGCGCGGTCGCCGCAGCAGTCGGCCACCACCAGCGGGCGAAAGCCCGACTGCATGGCATCGACCACGCTGGCGCGCACGCAGCCGCTGGTCACGCAGCCGGCCACCAGCAGGGTCTGCACGCCGCGCTGGGCCAGCCAGGGTGCGAGCATGGTGCCGAAGAAGGCCGAGGGCGTGCTCTTGCGCACCACGTATTCGCCAGCGGCCGGGGCCAGCTGGGGCACGATGGCGCTGTTGGGGCTGTCTTCCTTCAGGGTCAGCATGCCGGGCACCTTCAGGCAGAAGATGTTGTGGTCGGCATCGTCGTCCGAGAACACGATGCGGCTGTGCGCCACGGGCCAGCCGCGCTCGCGCGCATGGGCCAGCAGGTGCTGCGTCTGCGCGATGGCTTCGGGGATGTTGCCGCCGCCGAAGACGGCCGGGTCGGCAAAGCCGTTGACGAAGTCGATGATGAGCAGGCCGAACGGGGCCTTGAGCGGCAGCGGCGTGCCGAAGCCCTGGCGTGCGTAGGCAGAGATGTCGCCCTGCACGCCCTCGGTGGGAACGCTCTGCGTGCTGATGGTGGCGGTTGTCATGCGATGTCCTTTCCTTGCTTGGACCTTTTGGCGGCGCGCGCCAGTCCTTCCTCGTCCTGCACCACGCCGTCGATGACCGTGGGCTTGCCGTCCAGCGCCACCGAGCAGTGGCGCATGGGTATGTCGATGTGGCAGGCCGTGGTGCGGCTGCCGCCGGCCTCGTTGTTGGGGCCCATGGACCAAAGGAAGTTGCCCTCGAAGGCGCGGGCGTCCATGCCGATGTGGGTTTCCTTGTTGTAGTGGGCCAGCATGGACCAGTGGGCGCGCGGCTGCAGCCCCCAGCCGATGTGGGAGACGGCATAGGCCTCGGGGTCCTCGTAGGAGGCCATGTACTCCTTGAGGATGTCGGCCTGCAGGCCGCCGCTGATGCGCGTGACGTAGCCCTTTTCGATGACGAGTTCGATGGGCTCGGTCACGTAGTCCTTCATGGGCAGCAGGATGTCGCCCCGGTCCAGCACCACGCGGCCGTTGCTCTCGCCCTCGTCGGGCCAGGTCAGCACGAAGCCGCTGGGCCAGTGGTCCCAGCGGCCGGGCTGGTCCACGAAGCCGTATTCGCAGATGGCCGGGAAGCTGCCCAGGCGGCAGCGCAGGTCGGTGCCCGCGGCCGAGGTGATGTGCATCTGCCCGGCCGCCTCGATCAGCTTGGATGCGGCCTGCACGCGCGCGCGGTCGCCCTCGGTGGGCACCAGGCGGCACAGCACCTCGGGCGGCTCCACGGCCAGCAGGATCTTGGTGCCGGTCTGCAGGATCTCGTGCTGCTCGGGCGAGAACAGCAGCGTCATCAGGTCCAGCACCAGGTCGCTGGCCTTGAGCGCGGCGATGGCGGCGGGGTTGCCGGTCAGTGGCGTGGTTCCCAGGTAGGCCAGCGAGTCGCGGCTCAGTGATTTTTCGGCATTGACGGGCGGCAGGTCCAGGCGGTTGACGCGCGCACCCATTTCGCTGGAGGCGGCAATGGCGCAGCGCAGCGTCTGCGGGTGCGTGTCGGCGCCCGTGAGCACGGTGACGGTCTGGCCGGCTTCGAGCCGGGACAGCGTGAGCACCTGCTTCCAGGCGTGGATCAGATCGATATCGCTGACGGACATGGTCGGCTCCTTGATTGACTGGGATATGGGTGGTGGGCGCGTGAATTGCGCCAGAGACACCAAGCAAGGGCCGCCCCGCAGCGAGGGTGTCGTCCCCTGGGGGAAGCGGCGCAGCCGCTCAGGGGGGGCATATGCTTGCGCCGAGGAAATCGCCGAGCGCAGCGTAGAAGCCGGCCTCGTTGTCCCAGGGGATCATGTGGCCGGCGTTGGGCACGCGCACATGCTCGGTCTGGGGTGCCAGGCCTTGCCACTCGGCCACGTCCTCGCTGCGCACCACGTCGCCGCGCTCGGCCGTGACCAGCAGCAGCGGGTGCTGGATGCGGGGCAGGTCGGCATGGATGTCGTCACGGCCGAAGTCCTCGAAGCTCTGCACGATGGCCGGCTCGTGGCAGGTGTGCAGCCACTGGGCGCGCAGCTGGCGCTGCTCTTCGGTCCAGGTGGGGCAGAAGGCGCGCATGGCCTCGGCATCCATGCCCAGCGTGGCCTGGCGGATGGAGTCCACATACCAGGGCAGGGCGGCCGGGTAGGCGCGGCGGCCGGGGCCGGAGACCGGCGGATCGACGATGACCAGGCGCGTGAGCCCCACCGGCTGGCTGCGCGCGGCGCGCACGGCGATGCGCCCGCCCATGGAGTGGCCGACCAGCGCCCAGCGCTGCAGGCCCAGGGCCTGGGCGAAGGCGGCCACGTCGGCGGCCTGGGCATCGAGGCTGTAGTCCAGGCCCGGGCCCGAGGACGACAGGCCGCGCCCGCGCACATCCAGCACATAGGTGTCGAACTGGCGGCCCAGGTGCTCGGCCACGAAGCCCCAGGTCACGGCCGGGCTGGTGATGCCGGGGATCAGGATGACGGCGTCGCGCTGCGCGCGTTCGCCCTCGGCGCCGCCGTAGCGCAGGTAGTGCTGGCGGATGCCGTTGGCGTGGACGTTGCCGCCGTAGCGGAATGTGCTGGGGGTGCTGGAGGTGCTGGTCATGCGTGTGTTCCTCAGGCCTTGGCTGCGCTGGTGCCGGTGTCGTAGGGGTAGGCGCCCGACAGCAGCGCGCCCGCGCCCGGCACCACGGGGTCCAGCCCCAGTTCCTTGAGGATGGCATAGGTGGTGGCGATGGAGGCGGTCAGCACGGGCTTGCCGGTCTGGGCCTCGACCTGGGCCACGGCCGGCAGCGAGGGCATCTGCACGCAGGCCGACAGCACGATCACGTCGGCGTCGGCGTAGTTCATGCCGGCCACGATACCGGGCAGCTTGGCGGGGTCGTGGCGGCCCACGTCCAGGTTGTCGGGGATCTCCAGCGCGCGCCAGTCCACGATCTCGAAGCCTTCGGCGGCCACGTAGTCCATGACCAGCTGGGTCAGCGGAATCATGTAGGGCGCCACCAGGGCGATCTTCCTGGCGCCCATGACCTTGAGCGCTTCCACCAGCGCGCCGGCGCTGGTGATCACCGGGGCGGTGGCGCCATTGCTGGCCGTGCGCTCGGTCAGGCGCTGCTGCGAGACGCGGTGGTAGCCCTTGCCCATGGCCATGATGGCCACCAGGCAGGCATAGCCCAGCACGTCCACGCGCGCGTCGCTCAGCTCCAGCGCGCAGCGGTCGCTTTCGGCGTCCATGGCGGCCAGTTCCTCCTTCTGGACCTTCTTCATGCGCATGCGGCTGGAGTGGAAGGTGAAGCGGTCCTGCGGGCGCAGCGTGGAGTGGGCCTGCAGCATGGCCGGCACCTCGGTCTCCATGGTGGTGTTGGAGCTGGGGACGATCTGGCCGATGCGGAACGTTTTGGTCATGGACTTGCCTTTGCGAAGTTTCGAGGGTTTCTGATCAGAATCAACTGAGTGTGTACGCTTTATTCTTGCAAAAGACGTGCCGCCTTGCAAATGAGAATTTTCTCGGGGTTTGTACTGATTTGGTGCAGAAATTGCACCAAAAATGGCGAACTTCAATTTATTCTGCCGCCCTATGGTGCATGCGTCGATTTGAAAAATTCAAGCGCATACACCTGAATTAAGTGTTTTGTTGCCTGGCACGCTTCCTGCTCTACACCCTGCAAGGACGCGCCGAAGCAACGGTTGCCCCGTCTGGCTTTCAACATTCCTGCAAGGAGAAAACTGTGTCTCAATCCCCTCGAATCGCCGTTGTCGGCGCCGGTCTCGGCGGGGCTGCAGCTGCCAAGCTGCTGCTCCAGGAAGGCTTCAATGTCCGCGTCTATGAGCAGGCGCCCAGCTTCTCGCGCCTGGGAGCCGGCATCCACGTCGGGCCCAATGTGATGAAGATCCTGCGCCGCATCGGCATCGAGGACGCGCTCAACGAGCAGGGCTCGCATCCCGACTACTGGTACAGCCGCCACTGGCAGACGGGCGACGTGCTGGCCCAGATCCCGCTGGGCGACTACGCCGTCAAGGAATACGGTGCCAGCTACCTGACCGTGCACCGTGGCGACTTCCATGCGCTGCTGGTCGAGGCCCTGCCCGACAGCGTGATGGCCTACGGCAAGTTCCTGACCAAGGTGGAGGACCGCGGCAATGTGGTCGTCATGCACTTTGCCGACGGCACGACCGAGGAGGCCGACATCGTCATCGGCGCCGACGGCGTGAACTCCCGCATCCGCGAGGAACTGCTGGGCCCCGAGCTGCCCAAGTACGCGGGCTACCTGGCCCACCGCGCCGTGTTCCCCACGCCCGAGGTCAAGGCCGGCATGCTGCCCTTCGACGCCTGCGTGAAGTGGTGGAGCGATGACCGCCACATGATGACCTACTTCGTCACCGGCAAGGCCGACGAGCTGTACTACGTGACCGGCGTGCCCGTCGAGAAGTGGGACCTCAACGACCGCTGGCTGCCCAGCAGCAAGGAAGAGATGCGCGAGGCCTTCTCGGGCTGGCATCCCACCGTGCAGGCACTGATCGACGCCACCGTGGAAGTGACCAAGTGGTCGCTGCTCGAGCGCGATCCGCTGCCGCTGTGGAGCCGTGGCCGCCTGGTGCTGCTGGGCGATGCCTGCCACCCCATGAAGCCCCACATGGCCCAGGGCGCCGCCATGGCCATCGAGGACGGCGCCATGCTGGCGCGCTGCCTCAAGGAAGTCGGCGCGCACAACCATGAGCTGGCCTTCGCCCTGTACGAAGCCAACCGTGCCGAGCGCGCCAGCAAGGTGCAGCGCATCTCGCACGACAACACCTGGCTGCGCACCAACGAAGATCCGTCCTGGTGCTTCGGCTACGACGTGTTCAACGTGCCCCTGGTCGAGCCCAAGGTCAAGGCAGCGGCCTGATACTCGCTGCCTTGCCGGACGAGGGGAGGGAATCTCCCCCTCCTGTCCGGCCGCAGAACGCCGACATCCTGAACCGCAGCCAAGTTGCAAGAGCCTCGTCCCATGGGAACCCCAGTCCATCCAAGCAGTACCCCCCACCCCATCCGCCTGCAGGTCAATGCACGCGCATGCGAGGTGCCGGCAGCGCCCGGGACGGCGCTGCTGCATGTGCTGCGCAATGACCTGGAGCTGAACGGGCCCAAGTACGGCTGCGGCCTGGGCGAATGCGGCGCCTGCACGGTGCTGATCGATGGCGTGGCCGCGCGTTCCTGCGTGATCCCCGTGCGGGCGGCCGTGGGCCGCGAGGTCACCACGCTGGAAGGCCTGGGCTCGCGCCAGTGCCCCGGCCCCACGCAGCAGGCCTTCATCGACTGCCAGGCGGCCCAGTGCGGCTACTGCCTCAACGGCATGATCATGACCGTGGAGGCCCTGCTGCGCCGCAACCCCAATCCCACCGAGCAGGAGCTGCGCAACGAGCTGCACCACAACCTGTGCCGCTGCGGCACGCATGTGGAGATCATGCAGGCCGCCCTGCGCGCCGTGCAGCTGCGTGCGCAACGCGCCGCGCTGCAGGCGCCCCCCGGTTTTCCATCTTCCAGCGCGGGCGAGGTCCAGCCATGAGCCCGGCCGGCAACACACCCGCCCTGCCTTCCGACCTGCTGCACGGCCTGGCGCTGCGCCCGCCCGTCGCGGCCTGGGACGGTCTGCGCTACCGGGGCAGCGTGCCCCTGCATGCACGGCTGCAGGAAGCCCAGGCCATGGCCGGCGTGGTGGCCGCGGTGCAGCGCGGGCATTTTCTGGGCGTGGTGGCCGTGGCGCCTGTCCATGCCCGGCAGGCCGCTGCCAGCCTGGCCCCTGCCTGGGATGACCGGCAGGAAGCCAGGGCCGCCAGCGCGCCCCGTGCTGCCGACAGAGCCGACAAGGCTGGCAAGGCTGGCAAGGCCGACCTGCCCGATGCCGGCCGCTATGTCTGGCGCATGGCGGCGCCCGTGTCTTGCGAGGGTGCCGCACGCGCAGCCGTGTGGTGCCTGGACGGCCATGCCAGCGTCTGGCTGCCGCCCTGCGACGCCGATGTGCAGCAGATGATCGGCCGCGAACTGGCCGCATTGCTGCAATGCCCCGAGTCCGCGCTGCGGCTGTTCAGCCTGCCGGCCACGGCGGCCGTCACCCCGCATGTGCTGGATCTCATGGACGCAGCGGCCGATGCGGCCCTGCTGTCCCAGGCCGTGGGCCGGCCCGTCAGCGTGGCCTGCGAGGCCTGGACTGCTGCGGGCAGCGCAGACAGCCGGGAGCTGGTGCTGCGCGTGGATGCGCGGCCTTCGCAAGGGCTTGAGGCCGACACGGTGGTGCAGCCTCAGCCGGGCAATGCATCGCCGCAGCCAGACCTGCTGCTGTCCGACACGCCCTGGGCCGTGCGCCCCAGCATGGCGCGCCTGCTGAGCCAGCCCGAGCTGGCGCGCGCCGCGGCCCTGGCCACCGTGCTCGATGCCGGCGAAGTGCATGAACGCAGGCTGGCCGCCGGCCTGCGGCATGCCGGCGTCGATGATCTGAATGCCGCCCAGGTCTTTGCCCGCGAAAGCCACTGGCATGAGCAGGCGCTGGACCAGGGTCGTGATCCGCTGCAATGGCGGCTGCAGCACCTGCCCGAAGGCCCGGTGCGCGATCTGGCGCAGGAGGTGGCCGAGCGTGCGCAGGCATCGCAGCAGGCACCGTCCCACCAGGGTGCCGATGGCCGCCTGCTGGGCCGGGGCTTTGCCACCGCCCAGCTGCAGACCCTGGATGCGCAGGGCGCCGACCTCCATGCCTGGAGCGCCTGGGTGGCCGAGGTGGCCGTGCACCCGCAAACGGGCGAGATCGAAGTGACCCGCGTCGTGGCCGGCCATGACAGCCGCAGCCTGCAAGCGGCGCAGGCCGCCAGCACGCGGCCCGAGATCGTCCAGCAGGACCCGCAACTGCTGGCCGATGCGCGCCGGCTGCTGGGCACGGCGCCCGCTTTTGACGACTGGGCAGAGGCCACAGCCTCCGCTGCTTCTTTCGATGTGATCGCCAAGCCCGGCTCCGGCCTGGCGCAACATGTGCCCGGCGATGTCTCGGTCATCCGCCAGGGCAATCTGGCGCTGGATGGCGTGGCCACGCTGCCCGCCGCCGCCGCCATTGCCAACGCCATCCACCATGCGACAGGCGTGCGCCTGCGCGAAGTGCCCTTCCAGCCCGAGCAGCTGCGCCTGGCCCTGGCGGGCGAGGGTGCCGGCAAGCCCGGTGCGGCGCGGCCTGGCCGTGGCTGGGGCTGGCTGGCCGCAGGCGCCGCAGGCCTTGCCGGCATGGCCGCCATGGCCTGGCCGCTGAAGCCGGCCCTGCCGCTGACCGACGGGCCCGATGTTTCCCTGTACTCGCCGCAGGCCCTGGAGCGCGGCCGCCTGGTGGCGGCTGCGGGCGACTGCGTGGTCTGCCACACGGCCCCGGGCGGCGCGGCCAATGCCGGCGGCTTCGGGCTGGAGACGCCGTTCGGCACCATCTACTCCACCAACATCACGCCCGACAACGAAACCGGCATCGGCCGCTGGTCCTACGCGGCCTTCGAGCGCGCCATGCGCCACGGCATCCACCAGGATGGCAGGCAGCTGTACCCGGCCTTCCCGTACACGGCCTTCGCCAAGCTCAGCGATGGCGACCTGCAGGCCCTCTACGGCTACCTGATGTCCCAGCCTGCCGTGAAGGCCAAGGCGCCCGAGACGCAGCTGGCCTTCCCCTACAACCTGCGCCCGGCCATGGCGGGCTGGAACCTGCTGTTCCACGACGCCACGCCCTTCAAGGCCGACCCCGCGCGCAGCGCCGAATGGAACCGGGGCGCCTACCTGGTCGAAGGCGCGGGCCACTGCGCGGCCTGCCACTCGCCGCGCAATGCGCTGGGTGCCGAAAAGACCGGCATCCACTACCTGGGCGGCGGCGAGGCCGAAGGCTGGACGGCGCCCGCGCTCAATCAACTGGCCGGGGGCAAGCTGCCCTGGAGCCGCGAAGAGCTGTACCAGTACCTGCGCACCGGCTTCTCGGCCCGCCACGGCGTGGCGGCCGGCCCCATGGCGCCCGTCATCCACGGCCTGGCCCAGTTGCCCGAAGCCGATGTGCGCGCCATGGCCACCTATCTGATGGAGTTGCCGGGCCAGGCCCCACAGGCACCACAGGCCGCCCAGGCCGCCCCGGCCATGCCGGCACCGGCGCCGGCCGCCGTGCAGGCGGCGGCGCCTGCGGCGCCACCTGCCAGGGCCCTGGACCGCCACGCCAATGGCGAACGCATCTACCAGAACGCCTGCGCCGTCTGCCATGAGGCGGGCAGCGGTCCCACATTGTTCGGCGTCAAGCCGCAGCTGGCCCTGAACACCAACCTGCATGCGGCCAGCCCCGACAACCTGGTCCAGGTGATCCTGAACGGCATACAGGCGCCGGCCGACGATGCGCTGGGCTACATGCCCGGCTTCGGGGACAGCCTGGACGACAGGCAGATCGCGGACCTGCTCGGATATTTGCGCGAACGATTTGCACCGGAGGAAAAAGCTTGGCCAGACGACACGAAGACGATTAACCGGCTGCGCATGCAGGCACAGGCGCATGCGCACTGAGGGCGGCAATGGGCAGCAATGGGCGGCGGCATGGGCGATGCCGCGGATATGGACACCTTGCCCTGGAATCTCTCCAGGGCCTGGGTCCTGACATCTGATGCTGGGGACGGGTGATGGGCAACAACGGACGGCGCTGTCGATGTGCAGCCTGTCCGCAATGCGCCCATCGCCCGGATGCAGAGACCGACATCCTGAATTTTTTCATCGGGCCATGGAGATGGCGCCGAGGGAGCGGTTCGCTCCGGATGTGTGAAGGGTGGAAGGCACGGCAGGAGACGGCAACACAAGCTGAACGGCCTTGCCTGGGAAAAGACAGATTCAACAATTGCGATGGCTAGAAAAGGAGTCCCTGCATGTCATCTACATACATTTCGGTGGAAAAAGGCATCCAGACAGCGGGTGTCGGCAAGTTCCAATATCGGCTGTTCGTCATCTTCGGGCTGGTCTGGCTGGCCGACGCCATGCAGGTGCTGTCCATCGGCTTCAGCGCGCCGTCCATTGCCAAGACCTTCGGCAAGACCGTGCCCGAGGCGCTGCAGACCGGCACCTTCTTCTTCATCGGCATGCTGATCGGTGCCTTCGTCTTCGGCCGCCTGGCCGACCGCATCGGGCGCCGCCCGGTGCTGATGATGGCCGTGGTGATCGATGCCTTCGCGGGCGTGGCCTCGGCCTTTGCGCCCGAGTTCGCATGGCTGCTGGTGCTGCGCTTCATCACCGGCATCGGCGTGGGCGGCACGCTGCCCGTGGACTACACCATGATGGCCGAGTTCCTGCCCAGCGACCGCCGCGGCCGCTGGCTGGTGCTGCTGGAATCGTTCTGGGCCGTGGGCACCATCTTCCTGGCCATCCTGGCGCTGGTGGCCGTGTCCTGGGGTGACGATGCCTGGCGCGTGATCTTCTTCGTGACCGGACTGCCGGCGCTGATCGGCGTGGTGCTGCGCTTCTACATCCCCGAGTCGCCCATGTTCCTCAACCGCAACGGCAAGTCCGAAGAGGCGCGCAAGGTTCTGCAGCGGGTGGCCAAGGTCAACGGCACCACGGCGGAAATCCCCGCGCTGCAGCCTGAAAAGCAGGAGCGCAAGTCCATCCTCGCGCTGTTCAACGGCGGCCTGCGCCGCCGCAGCCTCTCGCTGTTCCTGGCCTGGGCGCTGATCTCCATCGCCTACTACGGTGTCTTCGTCTACCTGCCCGTCAAGCTCAGCAGCGAGGGCTTCGCCTTCATGCGCGGCCAGGTCTTCCTGGTGGTGCTGGCCCTGGTGCAACTGCCCGGCTTTGCGCTGTCGGCCTATGGCGTGGAGCGCTGGGGGCGCAAGCCCACGCTGATCGGCTTTTTGCTGCTCAGCGCCGTCGGCTGCATGTTCTACAGCCTGGGCTCGTCGCCCTTCGTGGTCATCGGCTCCACCCTGCTGATGAGCTTCTCGCTGCTGGGCACCTGGGGCGCGCTGTATGCGTTCACCCCCGAGGTCTACCCCACCGACCTGCGTGCCAGCGGCATGGGCATGGCCGGCGCCGTGGCGCGCTTCGGCGGCCTGTTCGCCCCGGCCATCATTGCGCCCATCATGGCCACCCACTTCACCCTGGCGCTGGCCGTGCTGTCTGCCATGCTGGTGGGCGGCGCCCTGTCGATCTGGGCCGTGGATGTGGAATCGCGCAACCGGGCGCTGGATTGATGACGGCCTGAGCTGACTGAAAGGTCGGCTCAGCAAAAAGGCCAGAAGGATTTGTCCTTCTGGCCTTTTTTTTGGGGGGAGGCTGCAAGGGCTCAATCCGCCTCGCCACCTTCCAGCATCTTCTTGAGCAAAAAATCCAGCGCCAGGCGCTCGGCCGGATTGAGCTTGCCGTAGGTGCTTTCGGTGATCTGCTTGGCGAAGGGCTCCATGTCGCGCACCAGGTCCTGGCCGGCCTCGGTGAGGTTGATGACGACCTTGCGGCGGTCGATGCGGTCATGGTCCACCTGCACCAGTTCGCGCTGCTTGAGCCGGTCCACCACGCCGCGGATGGTGGCCTGGTCGATCACGGTGGCCTTGACGATGTCGGCCAGCGAGCTGCCGCTGTTGTCGCGCACGGAGCACAGCACCACGAATTGCGCGGCCGTGAGCTGCGAGTCGGGAATGTATTGCTGGAAGAGTGCAGTGTGGCGCTGATAGACACGCCGCAGCAGGTGGCCGATCTGGTCTGAAAAATGATAGCCATCCTGTGGCGTCATGGCTGATGGCGGGTGGTTCATGGTGCGCGTGAGCTTATCAAAATTCACACCAAATACCGTGTGATTTGCGACAAGCCGGGCGCATTTGCCAAGTGGCGCAAACCCGCGCTGGCTGCGGCATCCGCAAGACCTGGGGCAGCAGGCGCAGCACTGCCCGGCGGCTCATTTGCCGATTGAATGGCGCAATCATCCGTTTGAATTTGACGGCTTGCCCGGCAAGGCTTGAAATGGGCATCAGAGACAAAGCGCCAGCGGACCGGACCGCGCCGCTCCCCACAACGAAAGCCAGCAGGGACACCCATGCCAGCCACACAAGGGAAGATCATTCCCATTGCCGTCCTCAATGCTGCTGTTGCCGGCAGCGCACTCGGCGCCCATGAGCGCGAGGCCGTCGAGCACGCCATTGCCGTCCACGCCCTGCGCCCCGGCCCCCTGATCGAGTTGCTGCACGCCGTGCAGGACATGCTGGGCCATATCCCCGAAGCCGCCGTGCCGCGCATCGCCGATGCGCTGAACCTCTCGCGTGCCGAGGTGCATGGCGTCATCTCCTACTACCCCCATTTCCGCAGCACGCCAGCGGGCCGCCATGTGCTGCAGGTCTGCCGCGCCGAGGCCTGCCAGTCGCGCGGTGCCGACGCGCTGCTGGCCCACGCAGGCCAGGCGCTGGGCTGCGGATCGAGTGGGCATGGGCATGGGCATGCAACCAGTGCCGATGGCGCCGTCACGCTGGAGCCGGTCTACTGCCTGGGCCTGTGCGCGTCATCGCCTGCCGTGATGCTCGATGGCCAGCCCCATGCGCATGTCTCGGCCAACGGCCTGGATGCACTCATCGCGCAATGCCGCCAGCCGGAGCAGGCCGGCGAGCCGGTGGCCCAGCCTGCGCATGCAGGGGCAGAGGCAGGAGCAGGGGCAGGCACCGGCGTGCGCGTCTACGTGCCCCGCGATGCCGCCGCGCTGGCCTTGGGCGCTGACGCCGTGGCCGGCGCCTTGCAGCGCGAGTGCGCGGCGCGCGGCCTTCAGGTGCAGATCGTGCGCAACGGCTCGCGCGGCCTGCTGTGGCTGGAGACCCTGGTGGAAGTCGAGACGCCCGAAGGCCGCGTGGCCTACGGCCCGGTCACGGCCGATGCGGTGCCGGGCCTGATCGATGCCGGAATGCTGCAGGGCGGCAGCCATGCGCTGTGCCATGGACTGACCGAGGCCATTGCCTACCTGGCGCGCCAGGAGCGCCTGACCTTTGCGCGCGTGGGCGTCATCGACCCGCTGGACCTGTCCGACTACGCAGCCCATGGCGGCTGGCAGGGGCTGGAGCGCGCGGCGCGCATGGAGCCCGCGGCCATCGTGCAGGAGGTGCTGGATTCGGGCCTGCGCGGCCGTGGCGGTGCGGCGTTTCCGGCCGGCATCAAGTGGAAGACCGTGGCCGCCGCAGCGGGGCCGCAAAAGTACATTGCCTGCAATGCCGACGAGGGCGACTCGGGCACCTTCGCCGACCGGCTGCTGATGGAGGGCGATCCCTACACGCTGATCGAAGGCATGGCCATTGCCGGCCTGGCCGTGGGCGCCACGCAGGGCCTGGTCTATGTGCGCAGCGAGTATCCGCATGCCATCGCCACCCTGCGCGAAGCCATTGCGCGCGCCGAGGCCGCAGGCTGGCTGGGCCGCGACGTGGCCGGCAGCGGGCGGGCCTTCCACATGGAGGTGCGCAAGGGCGCGGGCAGCTATGTCTGCGGCGAGGAAACGGCCATGCTGGAGAGCATCGAGGGGCGGCGCGGCATCGTGCGCGCCAAGCCGCCGCTGCCGGCCATAGCGGGGCTGTGGGGCCGGCCCACGGTGATCAACAACGTGATCACGCTGGCCACGGTGCCGCTGATCCTGGCGCGCGGCGCGGCCTTCTACCAGGGCTTCGGCATGGGCCGCTCGCGCGGCACGCTGCCGTTCCAGCTGGCCGGCAACATTGCGCGCGGCGGCCTGGTGGAAAAGGCCTTCGGCCTGAGCCTGCGCGAGCTGGTGGAAGACTTCGGCGGCGGCACGGCCACCGGCCGCACCGTCAAGGCCGTGCAGGTGGGCGGCCCGCTGGGCAGCTATGTGGCGCCGGCCGACTGGGATGCGCCGCTGGACTACGAGGTCTATGCCGCCAAGGGCAATGTGGTGGGGCACGGCGGCATCGTCGTGCATGACGACACGGCCGACATGGCGCAGCTGGCGCGCTACGCCATGGAGTTCTGCGCCATCGAGTCCTGCGGCAAGTGCACGCCCTGCCGCATCGGCTCCACGCGCGGCGTGGAGGTCATCGACCGCATCGTGCGCGCCGGCAGCGACCCTGCCGCCCACGCCAGCCAGGTGGCCCTGCTGGAGAACCTGTGCGACACCATGCAGCACGGCTCCATGTGCGCCATGGGCGGGATGACGCCGTATCCCGTGCGCTCGGCGCTGAACCACTACCCCCAGGACTTCGGCATCGAGTCCACCACGGCCGCAGCGGCTGCCTGACCGGAGAACACCATGCTCGACCATTTGAAGCAAGCCGACTGGGGCACACCCGCCAGCCCGTCCGAACGCCTGATCACCCTGCAGATCGACGGCCGCGAGGTCTGCGTTCCCGAGGGCACCTCGCTGATGCGCGCTGCCATGGAAGGCGGCGTCAGCGTGCCCAAGCTGTGCGCCACCGACAGCCTGGAGCCCTTCGGCTCCTGCCGCCTGTGCCTGGTGCAGATCGAAGGCCGCAAGGGCTTTCCGGCCTCGTGCACCGCGCCGGCCGAGCCGGGCATGAAGGTGCGCACGCAAAGCCCGCAACTGCAGGAGCTGCGCCGCGGCGTGATGGAGCTGTACATCTCCGACCATCCGCTGGACTGCCTGACCTGCAGCGCCAACGGCGACTGCGAACTGCAGGACATGGCCGGCACCGTGGGCCTGCGCGAGGTGCGCTACGGCTTCGACGGCGCCAACCACTTCAAGGGCCAGGCGCGCGCCGAGGTCGATGTCTCCAACCCGTACTTCAGCTACGACCCCAGCAAGTGCATCGTCTGCAACCGCTGCGTGCGCGCCTGCGAGGAGACGCAGGGCAGCTTTGCGCTGACCATCTCGGGCCGGGGGTTCGACTCGCGCGTCACGGCGGGGCAGGGCGGCAGCTTCATGGACAGCGACTGCGTCAGCTGCGGCGCCTGCGTGCAGGCCTGCCCCACGGCCACGCTGCAGGAAAAGACCGTGACCGAGCTGGGCCAGGCCGGGCACAGCGCCATCACCACCTGCGCCTACTGCGGCGTGGGCTGCGGCTTCAAGGCCGAGATGAAGGGCGAGCAGGTCGTGCGCATGGTGCCCTGGAAGGACGGCCAGGCCAACGAGGGCCATGCCTGCGTCAAGGGCCGCTTTGCCTGGGGCTATGCCACGCACAAGGACCGCATCACCCGGCCCATGGTCCGCGCGAAGATCACCGACCCCTGGCGCGAAGTGAGCTGGGAAGAGGCCATTGCCCACACGGCCAGCGAGTTCCGCCGCATCCAGGCCAAGCACGGCAAGGATTCGATTGGCGGCATCACCTCCTCGCGCTGCACCAACGAAGAGGCCTACCTGGTGCAAAAGCTGGTGCGCACGGCCTTCGGCAACAACAACGTCGATACCTGCGCGCGCGTGTGCCACTCGCCCACGGGCTATGGCCTGGGCCAGACCTATGGCACCTCGGCCGGCACGCAGACCTTCAAGTCCATCGAGCACACGGACGTGGTCATGGTCATCGGCGCCAATCCCACGGCCGCGCACCCGGTGTTCGGCTCGCGCATGAAAAAGCGCCTGCGCGGCGACGGCCGGCGTGCGGGCGCCAAGCTCATCGTCATCGACCCGCGCGAGATCGAGCTCGTCAAGTCGCCCCACATCCGCGCCGACTACCACCTGCAACTGCGGCCCGGCACCAACGTGGCCATGATCACCTCGCTGGCCCATGTCATCGTCACCGAAGGCTGGCTGGCCGAGGACTACATCGCCGAGCGCTGCGATGCCAAGTCCTTCGCGCAGTGGAAGGAATTCGTGGCCCGGCCCGAGAACTCGCCCGAGGCCATGGCCGAGGTCACCGGGGTCGCTCCCGAACTCGTGCGCGGCGCCGCGCGCCTGTATGCGCTGGGCGCCGAGGACCACCCAGCGGGCCGCCCCGTCAACGCGGCCATCTACTACGGCCTGGGCGTGACCGAGCATGCGCAGGGCTCGACCATGGTCATGGGCATTGCCAACCTGGCCATGGCCACGGGCAACGTGGGCCGCGAGGGCGTGGGCGTGAACCCGCTGCGCGGCCAGAACAACGTGCAGGGCTCCTGCGACATGGGTTCCTTCCCGCATGAGCTGCCCGGCTACCGCCACATCTCGGACAGCACGGTGCGCGCCGAGTTCGAGGGGGCCTGGGGCGTGGCGCTCAGCCCCGAGCCCGGCCTGCGCATTCCCAACATGTTCGAGGCGGCCCTGGCCGGCAGCTTCATGGGCCTGTACTGCGAGGGCGAGGACATCGTGCAGTCCGACCCCAACACCCAGCATGTGACGGCCGCGCTCTCGGCCATGGAATGCGTGGTGGTGCAGGACATCTTCCTCAACGAAACCGCCAAGTACGCCCATGTCTTCCTGCCGGGCGCCTCTTTCCTCGAAAAGGACGGCACCTTCACCAATGCCGAGCGCCGCATCTCGCGCGTGCGCAAGGTCATGGCGCCGCTGGCCGGCCATGCCGACTGGGAAGTCACCCAGCTGCTGGCCAATGCGCTGGGCTATGCCATGCACTACACGCACCCGAGCGAAATAATGGCCGAGATCGCCGCGCTCACGCCCAGCTTCGCGGGCGTGAACTACGACAAGATCGACCGGCTGGGCAGCGTGCAATGGCCCTGCAATGACAGCACCGAAGAGGCCGGCACTCCCATCATGCACAGGGACCGCTTCGTGCGCGGCAAGGGCCGCTTCATCATCACCCAGTACGTGGCCACCGACGAGAAGGTCACCCAGCGCTTTCCGCTGCTGCTGACCACGGGCCGCATCCTGTCGCAGTACAACGTGGGCGCCCAGACCCGACGCACGCACAACAGTCACTGGCACAGCGAGGACCGGCTGGAAATCCATCCGCATGACGCCGAGGACCGCGGCATACGCGACGGAGACTGGGTCGGCATCGCCAGCCGCGCGGGCGAGACCGTGCTGCGCGCCACCGTCACCGAGCGCATACAGCCCGGCGTGGTCTACACCACCTTCCACTTTCCCGAATCGGGCGCCAACGTCATCACCACCGACAGCTCGGACTGGGCCACCAACTGCCCCGAATACAAGGTCACGGCCGTGCAGGTGCTGCCCGTCCCCCAGCACGCCCAGCCGTCCGACTGGCAGCGCGGCTTTGCGCGCATGCATGAAGAGCAGATCGGCCTGTTGCAAGCCGCGCAGGCAGGCAGCATGGCCGTGGCGGGAGGCAAGTGATGGACAGCGCCAACCTGGTCCGCATGGCCAACCGCATCGGCGAGTTCTTCGAGGCCATGCCCGAGCGTGACGAGGCCCTGCAGGGCATCGCCGAACACATCCGCAAATTCTGGGAGCCCCGCATGCGCGCCGAACTGGCCCGCGTGCTGGCCAGTCCCGACAAGGCGCAGGCGCTCAAGCCCATCGTGCGCGAGGCGCTGGTGCTGCATCCGCTGACCTTGCCGTCGGCGGCGCAGGCTTAGCCAAACCGCTTCTTCCTGGCCATCTCCCGCGCCAGCTCCACAAAGCCGGCAGCGGCCGGCGACAGCCGTTCCATGCTGCGCACGGCCAGGCCGGTGACGCGGCGCTGGCGGGGCGAGAGGCTGCGGTAGACCATGCCTTCGGGCGCCTGCTCGGGCACGGCCAGGCGTGCGGCAATGGCAATGGCGTGGCCCTGGGCCACGAAGCCCTGCATGGAGGACATCTGCTCGAAGTGGTAGATGGCCGCAGGCTGGGCGCCGGCCTCGGCCAGGAAGCGGTCGATGTGCGCGCCCGACCCGGCCGAGGTGCGCACAAAGGCCTCGCCCTGCAGGTCGGCGGCGCGGATGCTGCGCTGGGCCGCCAGCCGGTGCGCGGCGGGCAGCAGCGCCACCAGTTCGTCTTCCACCAGGGGCACGGTCTCGAAGCGCTCGTCGGGCAGCACGACGAAGCCGATCTCCACGCGCCGCTCCAGCAGCCACTTGACCACGGTGTCGTCATTTTGCTCGTCGATCTGCACCAGCACGGCGGGCTGGCGGCGCCGGTACTCGGTGATCAGCGGGGGCAGCAGCCGCAGCGAAGAGGTGGCGCCGAACGAGGCCACGCGCAGCGTGCCGCGCGCCATGCCGCGCTCGGCATCGGCCTCCTGCCGCAAGGCCTCCTTTTGCTGGAGGATGTCGTTGGCGCGCTGCAGCAGCCGCGTGCCTGCGTCGGTCAGCGGGGAGTGGGGGCCTTCGCGCCGCACCAGCTGAACCTGCAGCTCGCCTTCCAGCGCGCGCAGGGCATGGCTGACGGCGCTCTGGGTAATGCCCAGCAGCGCGGCCGCGCGCGAGAAACTGCCGGCGCGGGCCAGTGCCGCGAACACTTCGAGCTGGGTGAAGGTCATGGGATCACGTTGTCCAGGTCATGAGCATTCGCTCATTTGTCTATGAATCGATATGAGCACATAGTACGCGCCATGAATTTTCAACGCTTCTTCGGTCCCCACCTGCGGCTTGTCGGCATGGCCCTGCTGTGGGGCGCTTCCTGGCCTGCGGGCCGCGTGGTGGCACAGAACATGCCGCCGCTGGCAGCCGCCAGCCTGCGCTTCCTGCTGGCCGCCTCCGTGCTGCTGCCGTGGCTGTACTGGGCCGGTGGCATGGCCGGTCTCAGGCACTGGAGCGCCAGGCGCTGGCTGGGCATGGCGGCCGCTGGCGCCACGGGCGTGTTCGGCTATGCGGCCTTCTTCCTCATGGGGCTGCAGCATGTGCCGGCCGGCAAGGCGGCCCTGGTGATCACGCTCAACCCCGTGCTCACGCTGGCGCTGGCGGTCTGGCTGTTCGGCGAGCGGCTCAACCGCACCATTGCCCTGGGCATGGCCCTGGCGGCCTGCGGCGCCGTGGTGGTGATCTCGCATGGCCAGCCGCTGGCGCTGCTGCAGGGATCGGTGGGCGCCGGAGAGCTGCTGATCCTGGGCTGCGTGGTGTGCTGGGTGACCTACACCCTGATCGGCCGCTGGCTGCTCATGGGCGTGGATGCGCTGTCGGCCACGGCCGTGACCTCGACCATGGGCGCGGCCATGCTGCTGGTGGCCAGCCTGGTGGTCGAGGGGCCGGCCGGCCTGCAGGCTGCCGTGCTTGGCAACGGCACTGCCTGGAGCGCGCTGGCCTTCCTGGCCTTCGGCGCCACGGCGCTTGCCTATGCCTGGTACTTCGACGGCGTCAAGGCGCTGGGCGCGGGCGCGGCCTCCGGCTACATCACCCTGGTGCCCGTGATCGGCGTGGCGCTGTCGGCGCTGTGGCTGGGCGAGAGCATCGATGCCAGCATCGTGCTGGGCGGCGGCATGGCCGTGGCCGGCACGGCGCTGATGAACTGGGGGCGCAGGCCTGCGGCTGCGGTGCACGTGGTTGCCAAGCGCACCGCAGTCCAGAGCTGAACGGACTCCGTCCGGATCAATCCAGCGAGGCGCCCGAGGTGCGCACGCGCTCGCCCTGCACCTGGTAGTCGCGCGCCAGGAAGTCGCGGTATTCGGCGGGGCTGGAGGCCACGGCCACGTAGGAGAACGCGTCCACCTGGGTCTTGCGGAATTCGGGCTCCAGCAGCACGCGGCGCACATCGGCGGCGATCTTCTCCACCAGGGGCGCCGGCGTTCCAGCCGGTGCCAGCAGGCCGATGTTGAAGACAGCCTGGATGTCGCGCACGCCGGCTTCCTTGAAGGTGGGCACATCCGGCAGGGCGATGCTGCGTGTCTCCGAGGACACGGCCAGGGCCTTGAGCTTGCCCGACTTGATGTGCTGCTCGATCACCGACACGCCCAGCACCGCTGCGTCGATCTGGCCGGCGATGACTTCGGGGATCAGCGGTGCAGCGCCCTTGTAGGGCACGTGCACCATCTCCAGCCCTTCCTGCTTGGCGAACATGGCCAGCGGCAGGTGCACGATGCCGCCCGCGCCCGATGAGCCATAGGTCAGCGGTTTGGTCTTGCCTGCCTGGCGTGCCTGAGCGATGAACTCCTGCAGCGTGCCGGCCTTGGAGCTCTGGGGCACGAAGAAGACCATGGGCACGCTGATCAGGCGGGAGATGGGGGCGAAGTCCTTTTGCGGGTTGTAGGGCAGCTTCCGGTACAGGTGCGGGTTCATGGTCAGCGACGCTTCGGTCGCGGCGAACAGCGTGTAGCCGTCGGGTGCGCTCTTGGCCACGTACTCGGCCCCGATGATCTCGTTGGCGCCTGTGCGGTTGAGGATGACCACGGGTTGCGACCAGACCTTGTTCAGGCGCGTGGCCAGCGCGCGTGCCAGGTTGTCCACGGGGCCGCCGGCCGCGTAGGGCACGACGATGTTCACCGGCTTGGAAGGAAAGGCTGCCGGAGCCTGGGCGTGGCCCAGGGCGGGCACGAGGGCCACGGTGGCGGTCAGCAGGGTTGCGGCGATGCGATGCAGGCTGGACATGGTGTGGGAAGCGGATACGGTGAAGCAGGCCGCACTCCAAGGGGCGGCCTGCTGTGGAACGGAAGAATCGAAAAAATGGCAGGCCGGAAGGCCCCGGAAGGTGGAGGCGCCTCAGGCGCGCACACGCTCCATGCGTGTCAGCGGCAAGGACTCGCCTTCGCTGACTGCGGGCTGCAGCACGAAGTCGAAGCGCGTGCGGACGAAAGGCGCGTTCACGCCCAGCGACTCATAGCCTGCCGGCGACACGCCGCGCTCCAGCTCGACGATCAGGCCGTCGCGCGTGGCGAAGGCGAAGTCATCGTCCAGGTAGGTATCGCCGGGCAGGTTGACCTGGGTGGTCAGCGTGCGCATGCCGGGTGCAACCACGAGAAAGTGGATGTGGGCGGGACGATGGCCGTGGCGTCCCAGCGCGTCGAACAGTTCCGAGGTGGGGCTGTTCGGCGGTATGGAGTAGCCGGGCGGCACATAGCTGCGAAAGCGGTAGCGGCCCTGGTCGTCGGCTTCTATGCGGCGGCGCAGCTCGTAGGGCTTCATGCCCGGGAAGAAGTGCGAGTAGCCGCCCTGGACGTTGGCATGCCAGACATCGATGAGCGCATGCGGCAGAGGCCGGCCGTCAAGGTCCAGCACCCGTCCTTCCATCACGAAGACCTCGCCCTGGGGTTCGCCCTCGTCCAGGCGCGCCTCCGCTTGCGACAGCGGTGCGCCGGCCACGAACAGCGGGCCTTCGATGGCGCGCGGCGTGCCGCCCGCACGGCCGGCACGCGCATCGGCCTCGTCGCTGCGGATGTCCAGCAGCCGGTCGAAGCCCAGGCCTGCCGTGATCAGGCCCAGTTGGCCGCTGCTCCCCAGGCGGCCCAGCCAGTCCACGGCGGCCCAGAACTCGTCGGGCGTGACATCCATCTCGTCGATGGTGTGGAACAGATCGCTGACGATGCGCTGGGTCAGCGCCCGCACGCGGTCGCTGCCAGGGGCGATCTGGTTGCTGTTGACCAGATTCAGCAGCTGGTCCTGGGACAGTTCGGACATGTTTGTCTCCTCGTGGTTTTATGGGATGTCCTGGAAAAGAGAAGCGCTCAGTCCATGCTGATGTTGCGCTCCGTGATCACCTTGGTCCAGCGCACGGACTCGGCCTGCAGGTGCTTTGCCGCTTCCTCGGGCGTGGAGCCCACGACTTCGGCGCCGATGGCCTTGAAGCGTTCGAGCACGTCGGGCTGCTTCATCTCTGCCACGAAGACCTGGTTGAGCTTCTTGACGATGGCTGGCGGCGTGCTGGCGGGCATGAAGACGGCGAACCAGGGCGAGACCTCGTAGCCCTTGATGCCGGCCTCTTCCATGGTGGGCACGTCGGGCATGCTGGACGAACGCTTGGCCGTGGTCACGGCCAGGGCGCGCAGCTTGCCCGACTGGATGTGCGGGCGCGCCGAGGTGATGGAGTCGAACATGTAGTTGACCTGTCCGCCCAGCAGGTCGGAGACGGCCGGGCCCGATCCCTTGTAGGGGATGTGCAGGATGTCCACGCCGGCCAGCGAGTTGAACACTTCGCCTGCCAGGTGGATGGAGGTGCCGTTGCCGGCCGAGGCATAGGTCAGCTTGCCGGGCGAGGCCTTGGCGGCGGCCACCACGTCGGCCACGCTCTTGACGTTGGGCTGGGTGGAGTTGGTGACCAGGATGTTGGGCACCACGGCCAGCACGCCCACGGGGGCGAAGTCCTTGATCGGGTCGTAGCTGAGCTTGCGGTACAGCGGCTTGTTGGTGGCCATGCCGATGGAGGTGATCATCAGCGTGTAGCCGTCGCCGGGCTGCTTGGCCACGAAGTCGGCGCCGATGTTGCCGCCGGCGCCGGGACGGTTCTCGATCACGAAGGGCTGGCCCAGCGTGCGGCCGGCCTTCTCGCCCAGGGTGCGCGCAATGGCGTCCATGGCGCCGCCCGGCGGGAAGGGCACGATCCAGCGGATGGGCTTGCTGGGCCAGTTGGCCTCGGGTGCCTGCGCATGGGCGGCGGGCATCACGGCGGACAGGCACAGGCCTGCGGCTGCGGCGGTCAGAAAACGGCGTTTCACATTCACTTCAGTTGTCTCCGAACAATTTGGTCTTGGTTTGGGCTGTGCTCAGGCGATGGCCGAGGGATGGCGGGCCAGCGGCGTGACCTGGATGTCCATGTAGGGGAACAGCGGCAGGCCCTGCAGCAGCTCGTGCAGCTCGTCGTTGGAGGCCACGTCGAACACGCTGTAGTTGGCGTACTCGCCGACCACGCGCCAGATGTGGGGCCAGCGTCCGTCGTGCTGCAGCTGCTGCGAGTAGGCCTTCTCGCGGGCCTTGATCTCGGCTGCCACGTCGGCGGGCAGGTCGTGGGGGATCTTCACGTCCATGCGGACCAGATAAAGCATGTTTGTCTCCAGGAGGAATGAAAGGAATTCAGGTCGCAGCCCCGGTCCGGGCCTGCCCCATGTCGAAGTGCTGCGGCTGGCTGCCGGCCAGCGCGCGGTCGAAGCGCGCCAACTGCTGCAGGTCGATCTCCAAGCCCAGGCCGGGCCCGTCGGGCAGTTGCAGCTCGAAGTCGCGGATGGCCATGCGCTCGGTGACGATGTCGTCCACCAGCAGCTGGGGGCCGAACAGCTCGCAGTTGTAGTGCTGCCCGCCCAGCGTGGCAAAGACATGGGCCGAGGCGGCCGAGCCGATCGAGGTCTCCAGCATGGTGCCGCCGTACCAGCCGATATCGGCCGCCTGGGCAATGGCCGCCACCTTGCGCGTGCGCAGCAGGCCGCCGTGCTTGGCCACCTTGAGCGAGAACACATGGCTGGCCTGCTCGCGCGCCAGGCGCATGGCGTCATAGGGCGTGCACACGCTCTCGTCGGCCATGACCAGCGCGCCCTGCAGCGTGGCGGTCAGCTCGCGCAGCGCGGGCACGTTCCAGCCGGCCACGGGCTGCTCGATCAGGGTCACGCCGGCATCGATCAGCTGCGGCAGAAAGCGCCGCGCCGTGGCGCCGTCCCAGGCCTGGTTCACGTCCACGGTCAGCGTGGCGCGGCCCTGCAGGCCGCGTGCGATCTCGCTCACATGGGCCACATCGGCCTCGGGCGTGCGCGCGCCGATCTTCATCTTGAAGATGCGGTGGCGCTTTTGTTCCAGGCGCAGCTGGGCCTCGGCCAGGTCGCGCTCGATGTCGCCGCTGGCCAGCGTCCAGGCCAGGGGCAGGCTGTCGCGCTGCTTGCCGCCCAGCAACTGCCACACGGGCAACTGCAGGCTGCGCGCCACGGCGTCCAGCAGCGCGATTTCCACGGCGCTCTTGGCAAAGGCATTGCCCTTGCAGGCCAGGTCCATGCGCGAGAGGCAGGCCTCGAAGCGCGCGCCGTCCTGGCCGATCAGGCTGGGCGCCAGGTGGTTGGCGATGGCATGGTGGATGCTCTCGGGCGATTCCTCGTTCCACGACGGGCCGCCGATGGTGGCGGCCTCGCCAAAGCCCGTGGCCCCGTTGCGCAGCCACAGCTGCACGATCACCGGGCTTTGCCGGCTGATGGAGCCGAACGACAGCTTGTGCGGGCGGATGGTGGGAATGTCGAGGATCCGCGCCTCGATGCGCTCGATCAGAAAACGGTCTTGCATGGCAATGGCTGGTGTCCTGGCTGGCGGCGGCTGCCAGCAATGGACACAAGCGTAAATCCATGCATTGTGTGGATCTATTGAATTATTTGTGAGAAATCATTCGATGGTGTCGATGTGTTGAATGCCTGCGCGGCAGGCAGGGGGCGCGGCAGCCTTGTGCTGCGCACGCCCTGTGGCGACGGGATCAGAAACTGCTGCGCAGCGTGACCATGATGCTGCGCGGCAGGCCGTAGTAGTTGCTGCGCGTGGCCGTGCCCACGCGCTCCCAGTAGACGCGGTCGAAGAGGTTGTCGATGTTCACGGCCAGCTTGACCTGGGGGGTGAGCGGGTAGGCGGCATAGACGGACCAGACGCCGTAGCCGCCCGCTCGCCAGCGCACGGTGCCCAGGGTGTCGTAGAACTCGCTGACGGCGCGCACGCCCGCGCCCAGCTCCAGCCCCTGGGCCACGGGGCCGGCCACGCGGTAGCGCGCCCACAGGTTCACGCTGTGGCGCGGCGACATGGTGCTGAAGTCGGTGCCCGTCTGCGTGACGGTGCCCTGCAGGTATTTGGAGCGCATGTAGGCGTAGCTGGCCGCCACGTCCCAGCGCGGCGACAGCGAGCCGACCACTTCGGCCTCGAAGCCTTCGGAGCGCACCTTGCCTGCGGGGATGACGAAGGCGGCGTCGGCGGGGTCGGCCAGCGCGCGGTTGGTGTCCTGCATGCGGTAGACGGCGGCGGTGGCATTCAGGCGTCCGTCCAGCAGGCTGCCCTTGATGCCGGCCTCCACCTGCCGGCCCTCGCGCGGGGCGATCTGGCCGCCACCGGCCAGGCGCCCGCCTTGCGGCTGGAAGATGCGCGACTGGCTGGCGTAGAGCGTCCAGCTGTCGTTCAGATCGAAGAGCACGGCGGCGAAGGGCGTGAACTGGCCATCGACCTCGTAGCCCGAGCGCGTGTTCTGCAGCCGATCCGAGGTTTCTGTCTTCCACCAGCTCTTGCGCGCGCCCGCCACCAGGGTGAGGGCCTGCGTGGGCTTGATGCGCAACTGGCCGTAGACGCCGCGCAGGCTGGTGCGCGTAATGTCGTCGGCAAAGGGCTTGAAGCTGGGCTCGGGGATGGAGGAGGGGTCGTAGTGGAACAGGTCGGCCGGCGTGTTCATGGCGCCGCGCAGCATGCGCAGGTGCATGTTGGAGCTGCGGTAGTCCGCGCCCGCGATGAAATGGTGCGTCTGCCCGGCCCATTGCCAGGGGGTGCTGTAGTAGATGTCGGCCGTGGTGTCAGCATAGTCGCGGTCCACGGTCTGGGCCTGGGTGAGGCGGCTGATGCCGGTGTCAGAGACGGCCGAGTAGCCGTTGATGTACTTGTCGCGCTGCTGGCGCAGCACACGGCGCGCGGCCAGCTTGAACAGGCCGCCGCCGTCGAGCCGCGTCTCCGACTCGATGAAGCCGGCCAGCGATTCGGGCGCGGCGCGGCCCCAGTCGGCGGCAATGGCCACGTCGCGCGGAATGGGGGCCAGCCTGCCGTCAGCGTGGGCCGGCAGGCCGGTGTCGTAGTTGCCCCGGCCGCGCTGCCAGGTGGCGCCCACCGAGACCGTGCTTTGGGAAGTGATGTCCAGCTCTACCGTGCCGTACAGGGCCTGCTTGTGGCCGTCCATGGCCATCACGGGGCTGCCGAAGTTCTCGTGCAGCGCCACCACCCGGCCACGCAGGCGGCCATCTTCGGACAGCGGGCCGGTGACATCCACCTCGGCCCGCTTGCGGCCCCGCGAGCCCAGGCCGATGGCGCCCTGGCCCTGGTAGTCCGGCAGGGCGCGCTTGCGCACCAGGTTGAGCATGACGCTGGGCTCGCCCGCGCCCGAGAACAGCCCGGCCGGCCCGCGCAGGGCCTCGACCCGGTCGAACAGGGCCAGGTCCAGCGTTTCCTGGGTGGCCGGGTTGCCGCTGACGGTGAGACCGTCCAACTGGTAGGTGGACGACTGGTAGCCGCGCGAGAGGATGTCGCTGCGCCCGCCCGGGCTGCTTTGCCGGCGCACGACGATGCCGGGCACCACCTTGGCGGCTTCGGTGAGCTCCACGAAGTTCTGGTCATCGAGTCGTGCGCGCGAGATCACGGACACGGACTGCGGCGTCTCCCGGGCCGTCAGCTCGATCTTGGTGGCCGCGCTGGCATAGGGCGCCCGGTAGCTGCCCGTGCCTTCCGTGCGGCCGTCGCGCAGGGCCGTGGCTGTCACCCGCACTTCGTCCAGCGCGGTCTGCGGGCGCGCCGGGGCGGGGCGCAGCAGCCAGCCGCCCTGGGGCTGGGCAGAGGCTTGCAGGCCGCTGCCGGCCAGCAGGCGCTGCAGTGCCTCGGCCGGCTCCAGGCGGCCCTGGACGGCGGGCGCGGACTTGCCTGCGAGCAGGGCGCTGTCGGCCGCGATGCTGGTGCCGGTGGCGCGCGCCAGGGCCTTGATGGCGTCGGCCAGTGGCTGGGCCGGCAGGTCGATGTCGGCAGGGGCGGCCAGGGCTGGCGTGCAGGCCAGTGCCGCCGCGCAGGCGAGCAGGGACAGGCAGGCGCGTGCCGGGCGGGAGGAAAGAGGGCGGGCGGGCATGGCGGGAACGTTCTCCTGGGTATCGGTTGTGCTCGCCTGTATGACGGGGCAGCCCGCCGGATCCCTGATGTGCGTTGGCCGCTTTTTTTCAGTTTTTCCGGATTTTTTCCGGCGCCGTGCTGCGCGGGGCCAGCCAGGTGGCGCCGTCGCGCTCCTGCACGCGCACGGCGGCGATGCGCGGCAGCGCGTCCAGGAAACTCTCCACATCGGCGCGCTGCAAGGCGGCCGTGATGCGCGGCCCGCCCGTGCCGTCGGCTACGGCCGCACGCACGGGCTGGCGGCGCCAGCGCGACAGCGTGGCCGCGATCTCGCCCAGCCCGGCGCTGTCGAAGACGATGAGGCCGCGTTCGATGGACGAGAAGCTGTCGCGCGCATCGCGTTGCACGCGGCGGGGGAGGGGGCTGGCGTGGGCGCCATCGGCTCCGGGTGCGGCACCGGGGGCGGCACCGGCGCTTTCGTCCGGCAGTTCCCCCACTTCGCCCGCCTGCAGCAGCAAGGACGGTTCTCCGTCACCACCTTTCACCGCCAAACGCACCGTTCCATGCTCCACGCCCACCCGCACCAGTCCCGGCAGGCGGTTGACGGTGAAGCGCGTGCCCAGCACGGTGATGCGGGCCTGGCCGGCGGCGATGGTGAAGGGGCGGCCTGCATCCCTGGCCACGTCGAACAGGGCCTCGCCCTGCTCCAGCACCACGGCGCGCTGGCGGCGTGTGTAGCGCGTGGCGATGCGGCTGGCCGGTCCCAGGGTCAGCACGCTGGCGTCGGGCAGGTTCAGCACGATGCGTTCGCCAATCGCACTGTCGCGGGCCAGGGCGAACACGGTGGTGTCCTGCCATTCAAGCCAGCCGCGCCATGCCAGCAGGCCCGCCGTGCCCAGGCCGGCAACGCCCAGCACGCCGCGGGTGATGATCGCGCGGCGCGCGTTGCTGCGTGTGTCGCGGCGCTGGCGTGCGGCGGTGTCCACCGCCGTGGCCAGGGCCTCGGTGCGGGGCGTGGAGTCGAAGTCCTGCCACAGCGCCTCGAAGGCGGCGTATTCGGCGGCGTGGCGCGGGTCGGCGTCCATCCAGCGGCGCCAGGCAGCGGCATCGGCGGCGCCCGGCCGCGCTCCCGCATCCCGGTGCATGCGTATGAACCAGCGCGCGGCTTCCTCGCGCGGCGTGCTCATGGCGCGAGCAGCTCGCGTGCGGCGCGCAGGTCCAGCAGGGCGCGCATCAGGTGGCGCTCCACCATGTTCAGGCTGATGCCCAGCATGGCGGCAATCTGGGGCTGGGAGTGGCCTTCCACCTTGCACAGCCAGAACACCTCGCGGCAGCGCGCAGGCAATCCCTGGATGACACGCTGCACGGCGCCCAGGCGCTGCTGCAGGTCGGCCAGCATCTCGGCCGAAGGCACCGTGAAGGCTTCCTGCAAGGCGATTTCGTCCGCGCGTGCCACCGGGTGCTGCGCGGCGCCGGCCTCGCCTGCCAGCTCGGGCAGGGGCACGAAGCGGCGCTCATGCGCCATCTGGTCGGCCAGCACGGTGCGCGCCACCACGCGCAGGTAGGCATGCGGCTGAGCGATGCCTTCGTGCCGGCCGCTGAGGGCGTAGCGCACGAAGGCGTCATGCAGCACATCCTGCGCGCGGTGGATGCAGCGCGTGCTGCGCCAGATGGCGGGCAGCAGGCTGCCATAGGCCCAGTGCAGGTCCAGGCCCAGCCAGGCGGCAGGAGTCGGATGGCGTGTCATACAAGCAAGCGGGGAGGGAAGGCAGGCGGGCAGGGCGGGACGAAGTGCTGGCATTCTAAATGAGACTTTTTCTCATTTGTTGCCGCCCGTTTGCCACTTGTTCACCACCCGTTTGCCGGCCGCAGGCGCGCCGGCCGGCGGTGCCGCTACAGCAGCTCCGCCGGGCGCGTCTCCGATGCGCTGCGGCAGGGAAGGGTGATGCGAAACAGCGAGCCGCCCTCGGGCCGGTTGCTGGCCACGATGGTGCCGTCCATGGCGTCGATGATCTTGCGGCAGATGGCCAGCCCCAGGCCCGTGCCGCCCGAGCCGTTACGGGTCTTGCTGGACTGCACGAAGGGCTGGAAGATCTTGTCCAGCTCCTGTGGCGGAATGCCCGGGCCCTGGTCGGAGAAGGCGATGCAGATGTCGCCCTGCCCGTCGATGCGGCCCTGCACATCGATGCGCCCGCCGATGGGCGAGAACTTGATGGCATTGGCCAGCACATTGCGCACCACCTGCTGGAAGCGCACGGGGTCGGCCTTGGCGATCAGCGGGGCGTCGTCGAGTTCGAGCCGCAGGTCGATGAGCTTGTGCTGCTGCTGCGGCTCCAGCTCGCGCACGACCGGCCGGATCAGGCTGCGCAGGTCCGTGCGCTCCAGGTGGATGGTTCCCACGGCGCTGTCCAGCTTGGCCACATCGAGCAGGTCATTGACCAGGGCCAGCATGCGCTGGCCCGCCGCATGGATGTCGTTGAACATGTCGGCCATGGCGGGATTGCCGCGCGAGCGCAGGCTGCCCAGCTCGGCAAAGCCCATGATGGACTGCAGCGGGGTGCGCAGCTCATGGCTCATGTTGGCGACGAATTCCGACTTCACGCGGAAGGCCTCCTCGGCCGCGTCGCGGGCCTCGCGCGTGGCATGCTCGGCCGCGCGGAATTCGCTCACATCCACAAAGATGCTGAGCACGCCGGTGGTCTGCCCCTGGGCATCCTTGACCGCCGCCTTGGAGATCTGCACGTCGCGGTAGCTGCCGTCCACGTGGGGCAGCCGGGCCTCCAGCACCATGCGCTGGCCCGAGCGCATCACGACCTGGTTGCTGCGTATCTGCAGCAGGGCATCGTCGCGCGAGTGCAGTCCCTTGATCTCGTGGCCGAGCACGGCATAGCGGCCGCGGCCGAAGAAGTCCTCCCAGGCCTTGTTGACCAGTACCACGCGGTGGTCCGCGTCGGTGACCAGCATGGGCAGGGGCGTGGTCTCGAACAGCAGGTGCTGGAAGGCCAGCTGGGTCTGCAGCTCCTGCTGCGCCTTCCAGCGGGCCGTCACGTCCACGGCGCTGCCCGCGAAGCCCACGAGCCGGCCGTCGCGCAGCAGGGGGACGACGGCGATGTCGCAGAGTATTTCCCGGTGGCCCGGCAACTGGAACATGGCCTGGCAGTTGCGCGGCGCCAGCCGGGCCAGGGGATCGAGCAGGGCCTGGATCTGCGCGCGGTACGGGCCGTCCACGATGTTCTCCAGCGGCTGCCCTACGGCCTCGGAGCTGGGCTGGCCGGTCAGCTGTTCCCAACGTGCGTTCACGAAGGTCAGCAGACCCTCGCTGTCGGTGCGAAAGATCAGCTCCTGCACGCTGCGCATGAGCACGGCCATCTCGTGCTCGCTGCGCGCCAGGCGTGCCTGGGCCTGCTCCATGGCCTGCTGTGCCGTCTTCTGCTCCCTGCGCGTCTTGAGCACCGACCAGCTCAGGCCCAGCACCAGGGCCAGCAGGGCCACGCCGGCCACGAAGAAGGCGAAGGCGTCATCCCTCCAGCGCGCCACCAGGGCTGCGTAGGGCTCCTCCACCACCAGCAGCAGCGGCCAGTTGCGCACGGTGCGAAACGACACGATCTCATGGGAGCCGAGCATGCCCGCGCCGATGTAGGAGCCGAATTCGCTGTGCGGCAGCCACTGCCGGAACAGCGGTGTCTGCAGCACGGCGGTCGCCTGCACGCCCGTGCCCGCATTGGTGCTGGCCAGCGGCCGGCCGTCGTAGGTCAGCAGCACGGCCTCGTAGCTGAGGATCTCCAGCGTGGCCTGGTAGAAGTTGGCCACGGCGTCGGGGTTGATCAGGGCCACCAGCACGGCGGGCATGCCGTTGTCCTGGTGAAAGCCCAGCAGCTGCGGCAGAAACGATACGCCGCGCGGCGACGGGTGCGCGCGGGGCGCCAGGGCCGACAGGCCACGGCCGGGCACCAGCCGGCCCAGCAGGGGCTTGCCGGGCACGACGACGGCGCTCTTGTCGTGCAGCAGCTCCTGCATGTCGATCTGCTGGCCGGCCTCGCCCGCCTGGGTGCTGGCCAGGATGAGTCCCTTGTCGTCGAGCAGGGCCATGCTGCGCAGGTAGGGCAGCTGGGCGATCAGCTGGGCCATGGCGGCCTCGCGCGTGCTGCGCGTGCTGCCGGCGGCCAGGATGGCGGGGTGGTGCGCCAGGCTGGACAGGGCCATTTCTGTGTTCTCGAAGGTCTTGGCCGTCTGGTCCTCCAGCACGCGCGCCAGCAGTGCGGCCTGGGACTTGCTCTGGTCGGCCTCGGCGTGCAGCTGGCTCCAGACGAAGAGCACCAGCCCGGCAAGCACGCACAGGGCAAAGGTCAGCACCAGTGCCTTGATGTGGGCGCTGCGTCCGGCACCCAGGAAATGATGCGCGGTAGCTCGATCAGACATGATGAAGATGCTCCATCAGAAATTCCGGGGCGCGACGATGGCGGTCAACCCGTCGTGCGGCACAGGAACGGGCCGGGCCGGCGCGAACGCCTGCATCCAGTGCCAGCCGTCCGCCAGCCTGCGGCTGGACGGGCCGTCTGCCATGGACAGGTCCACGCGGCCGGTCTCCCGTGCGCGCATCATCATCAGTCGCTCCTTTCAAGGCTGGCCAGGATCTGCAGCAGCCGGGTCGGGCTGAAGGGCTTGACCAGGTATTCGTCGGCGCCCGCATTGAAGCCCGCCTCGCGGTCCTCTGCGCTGTCCCGGGCGGTGAGCAGCACCACCAGGGTATGCCGCAGATCGTAGGAGGTCTTGATGCGACAGCACACCTCCAGGCCGTCCAGCGTGCCGGGCATCATCATGTCCAGCAGCACGATATCGGGCTTGTTGCGCTGGGCCACGGCCCAGGCTTCGTCGGCGGTGGGCACCTCCATGACCTCGTAGGCGCCGGACTCCAGCGTCATGCGCAGCAGTTTGCGGATGTCGGCCTGGTCTTCGACGATCAGTATCTTCTTCATGGCGGACCTTTCACAACGCAGTTGAAGGGGGCTGCGTGAGGTTAAATCATAAATATCAAATTCATCAAATTTATATTGAATTTTTCAATCGTATTTGATGCAAAATTGCTGCCATGTCCGAGAACAGCACCCCATCAGGCCAAATTCCGCACTACACGACTGCCGAGGTGGCAAAGCTGCTGGGCATGGCCGTGCGATCGGTCCAGCTCATGGTCGATCGCGGCGAGCTGGAGGCCTGGAAGACGCCCGGAGGCCATCGCCGCATTACGCGCGCTTCCGTGGAGCGCTGGCGCAGCAGGCAGGGCGAGCGCGCAGCGCCCGGGGTGCCCGGCGCACCAGCGGTGGCACAGGCGCCGGCCCCTGCTCAGGCGGGTTCGGGCACCGGGCAGCGCGTGCTGCTGATCGAGGACTCCGTGCACTTCCAGAATCTGGTGCGCATGCTGGTGCAGCGTCACTTTCCCGACGTCCAGCTGCATGTGGCGAACGACGGGATCACGGGCATGGCGCTGTACGGCCAGATCCAGCCCGATGTGCTGCTGGTGGACATCCTGCTGCCCGACATCGACGGCGCCGCACTGATCACCACCTTGCGCACCCATGAGCAGTTCGCGCGCTGCAAGCTGCTGGTGGTCACCTCGCTGGAGGCGTCAGAGCGCGAGGCCTATGCCTTCGCATTGGGCGGCGTGCGCGTGATCCACAAGCCCCAGCTGGTGCAGGAACTGCCCGAAGCGCTGGGCGGGCTGCTGGGCGGGCCGGCGGCGTGAACGCGCCCCTTCCCGCGGTCCTGCTGGTCGAGGACGATGCCTCGATTGCGCGGTTCGTTGCGCTGGCGCTGGAGGGCCTGCCCCTCACGCTGGTGTCTTGCACGAGTGCGGAGCAGGCCCAGCAACTGCTGCAAACCCAGCCCTTTGCCCTGCTGATCACCGATCTGATGCTGCCCGGCGCCTCCGGCGTGGAGCTGATCGAGTGGCTGCGCCGCTCGCCGCAGGCGGGCTGCTGCGCCGTGGTCTTCAGTGCGGGCGTGCGGGCCGATGTTGCGCTGCAGCTGGAGCAGTTGAAGGTGTGGCGCGTGCTGCTCAAGCCGGTGTCGGTGGCGCAACTGGTGGACTGCGTGGAGTCGGTGCTCCAGCAGCATGCGCCGCCTCCCCCTCCCAGGCAGGAGGCCGGGACGGGCGAGGGCGCCGATGCGCAGCCGGATGTGCGACCGGATGTGCAACCGGAGGCGCCGTCGGACGCGCTCGCCATCGCCAATTTCTTTGGTGGCGACGCAGGCCTGTTCCACAGCTACCGTGACATCTGCCTTGCACACTTGCCCGACGATATCGCCCGGATGGAGGTCCTTATCGCGGAGCAGAACGCCATGGCCCTGCGCAGGCAGGCGCACAGCCTGCAGAGCGTTTTGCGCCTGCTGGGACAGGAGCGGGCCAGCGGACTGACCAGGAGCCTGGAGCAGGCCTGCCTGGCCGGCGACTGGGCCGGTGTCACCGATGTCTGGCGGCCACTGGGCGAAGCCTTGCAGCAGCTGCTGGAAAGCGCAGGCCAGCGCGACCCGCGCGACTGAGCGCCGTGCCGGCCTGCCCCGGCTTCAGCCCGGCGGCCTGCGCCGCAGCCATCCATGCCAGATCCCTGCCGCCGTGGGAACGGCCAGGCAGACTCCGGCCAGCATGTCGCCAAGGCCGCCGTCGCTGAACAGGGCCGAGACCAGGCCGATGGCCGTCAGCACGCCCAGCGCGATGGGCCAGCCCCAGAGGGCGAGAAAGCCCCGGTGTCGCGCGCCGCTCATGCCGAGACCTCCTTGCCGCGCGGCGCGGGCTGCGCGGCCGGCAGGCTCTTGCCCTTTTTGACCCACAGGTACAGGCCGGTGCCCAGCACGATGATGCTGGCGATGTCCAGCAACGCCCAGAGGATCTGCATGGCCCGCCCGCCGTAGTCGCCGAAGTGCAGCGGCTGGGACACCAGCAGCGCCGTCAGATACCAGGGCAGGGCGGGCGCGGCCGTGACCTGGGCGGTCCTGGCGTCCACCAGCACGGGCAGGAACAGGCGCGAGGTCAGGGGCTCGTTGCCGCGCAGGAAGAAGGTGTGGTGGTGCGGGCTGGAGAACGTGGTGCCGGGGAAGGCGATGAAGTACAGCCTGGTGCCCGGCACCTGCTGCTGGGCGGCCTGCAGCGATTGCTGCAGCGAGGCGCGCTCCGCCACCGGCACCGTGTCCTGGCCCTGGTAGGGCGCCAGCACGCTGCTGAGCTGGTCATGCTGCCAGTACTTGATCAGCAGGTCGGCCCAGGTATTGATCATGCCGGTGGCGCCCACCACGAACAGCCACACCAGCGTGACGATGCCCAGCAGGTTGTGCAGGTCCAGCCACTTCAGGCGCGGCTGGCGCGTGCGGCGCACGGTGCCGAAATCGAGCTTGCGCATGAAGGGCGCGTACAGCACCACGCCGCTGACGATGGCGATCAGCAGCAGCAGCCCCATGAAGCCCAGGAACAGCTTGCCCGGCAGCCCCGCGAACAGGTCCACGTGCAGCTTGAACATGACCCACATGAAGCCCTGGTCGAAGCGCGGCTGGGCCAGCAGCTCGGCCGTGCGCGCATCGATGACCACGGAGCGGAAATCGTCCGTGGGCGCCGGCGTGGGCGTCATGGTGACGAACCAGAGGTCGTCGGTGTCGTCGGACTTGGAGACGAACTGCACCACGCGGTCCGGGTGCTGGGCACGGGCCACCTCCAGCACCTTGTCCAGGCTGGCATGGGGCGTGCCCTGGGGCATGGGCGGGGCCTCCACCTCGGTGCCCAGCAGGTGGCCGATTTCGTGGTGGAAGATCAGCGGAAGGCCGGTCAGGCACAGCAGCAGCATGAAGACGGTGCAGACCAGGCTGCTCCATTTGTGCAACCAGGCCCAGGTCTTGATCGTGTGGCTTTGCATGGGGTGTTTTTTTCTCTGACAGAAGGGGGCCTGCGGCCCCCGCCATCACCGCGCCCCCGGCGCCATGCCGGGGGCGGGGCGGTTGCCGGTGGCCGGTGGCTTAGAAGTCCACTTGTGCGGACAGCATCAGCGTGCGCGGCGCGCCCGTGGTGGTGTAGCCGGCGGCAGTCACCCAGTAGCTCTTGTTGCTGACGTTCTCCAGGCTGGCGCGCAGCACCACCGGCTTGCCGGCCACATGGGTGCGCAGGCGTGCGCCCAGGTCCATGCGTGTCCAGCCGGGCATGCGCAGGATGTTGGCCGCGTCGTAGTACATGGACGAGGTGTGGATCACGCGGCCGTTCAGGCTCAGGCCCTCCACCCAGGGCGTATCCCAGTCCAGGCCCAGGTTGAAGGTGCGCTCGGGCACGCCGTTGGCATCGTTGCCCTGGTTCACGCCGCCTGCCGTGCGCGAGAGCTTGGCGTTGTTGAAGGCCGCGCTGGCCAGCAGGCGCAGGCCCTTGTGGATCTCGCCGTAGGCGGTCAGCTCCAGGCCGCGGTTGCGCGTCTCGCCGCCGAAGCTGTAGACATTGGTCACCGGGTCGGTCATGGAGCCCGGGCGCTGGATCTGGTAGAGCGCGGCCTGCGTGGTCATGCGGCCCCAGTCCACCTTCACGCCCACTTCGTACTGCTTGGACTTCTGCGGCGCGAACACCTGGCCGGCATTGGCCGTGTTGGGCCCGGCCGTGCCGCCTGCCGACAGGCCAGCCGTGTAGTTGGCGTAGACCGAGACATGGTTCTGCGGCTTGAACACCACGCCGGCCAGCGGCGTCACGGCGCTGGCCTTGTACAGCGTGGTGCCGCTGGCGTTCTTCTGGTCGATGGTCTGGTCGCGCAGGCCCACGGTTACCAGCACGCGGTCGCTGAACAGCGCCATGGTGTCGGCCAGCGCCAGGCTGTGCTGCGTCAGCTCGGCGTTCTTGGTGGGCGCGCCGCGCACGAAGTCGATGGCAGGCAGGGGCGACGGGTTGTAGATGTTGGAGGGGACGGCTTTGGTGGTCAGCTGGTAGAAGTAGCCGCTCTCGCGGTCCATGTAGTTGGCCGCTGCCACCACGGTGTGGCCGATGGCGCCGGTCTTGAAGCGTGTGCGCAGGCCCACGTCGGCCGAGGTGGTCTTGTTGAACTCGTCGTAGAAGCCGTTGCGCACCGTGAAGTTGCCCAGCGAGTCGATGCGCTGCACGGCCGTGGGGAAGCTCTGGTCGCTGGACACATCGCTGTAGCCCACGCCGCCGTAGACGGAGGTGTTGGCGTTGATGTCGTACTCCACGCGCGAGATCACGGTCTTGGCCTTGTCCAGCAGCTCCGTGCCCGGGTTGAAGTTGATGCGGCTGTCGGGCACGGCGGGCACCTGGGTGATGCCGGCCAGGAAGGCGCTTTGCGGGCGGAACTCCGTGGTCTTGCCGCTGGTGGTCAGCGCGTCCAGCGACCAGCGCAGGCCCTGGCCTTCGTAGTCCAGCCCCACCGAGGCCAGGCCCAGGCGCTGGCGGCCGCCGTCGATGTTGCCTTCGCCGTTGCGCCACACGCCGTTCACCCGCACGCCCCACTGGTTGTCTTCGCCAAAGCGGCGGCCCACGTCCAGGTGGGTGCCGAACTGGGCCTTGCCCATGTAGGTGGCGGTCAGGCGGTTCAGCGGCACGTCGCCCGCGCGCTTGGTCACCACGTTGATGCTGCCGCCGATGCTGCCGCTGGGACCCACGCCATTGGTCAGCGAGCCGGGGCCCTTGAGCACTTCCACGCGCTCGATCACCTCCAGCGGCAGGCGCGTGGAGGGCGACAGGCCGTACAGGCCGTTCACCGACACATCGCGCATGGACAGGGAAAAGCCCCGCACCTGGAAGTCATCGCCATAGCCGCCGCGCGCCTGCAGCGTGCGCACCGAGGCGTCGTTCATCACCACGTCGGCGATGGTCAGCGCCTGCTGGTTCTCGATCAGCTCCGAGGTGTAGTTGGTCGTGCTGAAGGGCACGTTCATCTGGTCGGTCTTGCCGAGGATGCCCAGGTCGCCGCCGCGCGCGATCTGGCCGCCGGCATAGGTCTTTTGCAGTCCGCCGATGGCCTCGGCCTGGTCGCTCACCGTCACCTCCTTGAGGGCCGGGCCCTCGGCCGTCTGGGCCGCCACGCCCACGGCGGCCAGGGCCAGGCCGGCGCCCAGGCATTGGCGGATCAGGCGCGTGAGGGGATGGGGAGCGAAGCGGAAGTCCGCAGGAGTGCTGTGGTGCGTCATGGCAGTCATGTGCAAAGGTTGGAAAAACCGGGAAGAAAAGCCGGGAGGGGAGGGCAGGCCGGCCGTGGCCCTAGAAGCGCGCGCAGCGACACCGTGACGTTGCGCGGATCGCCGTAGTAGTTGTTGAAGTAGGTGCTGTTGGGCGAGAACTTGGCGTAGTAGCGCTTGTCCAGCAGGTTGCTCACGTTCAGCTGCAGCGAGTAGGTGTCGTCCAGGCGGTAGGCCAGCAGCGCGTCAAAAAGCGCATAGCCACCCTGGCGGGTGGTTGCATTGCCCACGCTGGCGTAGGCATCGCTTTGCAGCCGCACGCCGGCGCCTGCGGTCCATCCCTGCAAGGGCCCCTTGAAGCGGTGGCTGGCAAACAGGCGCAGCGCATGGCGCGGGTCCACGGGCCGCAGCGGCTGGCCCACGTTGGCCTCGGAAGCGTCGCGCAGGTACCTGGCCTGGGTGTAGGTGTAGCCGGCCAGCACCTGCCAGCCTGGCGCGGGCTCGCCGGACAGCTCCAGCTCCCAGCCCTGGCTGCGGCTCTTGCCGCCGGCCATGAAGCAGTGGCTGGTCGGGTACCACGGCAGGCATGGCATGGCCGATGCCGTGTCCTGCATGGCGCTGCCCACGCGCTGGATGCGGAACACCGACACGCTGGCCTGCAGCCGGCCGTCCATGAAACTGCCCTTGAGCCCGGCCTCCAGGTCCTCGCCCCGGGCGGGCGCCAGGATGCTGCCGTCGGCGGCCTTCTTGTCCTGGGGGCTGAAGATCTCGCTGTAGCTGGCATAGGCGTCGAGCGTGTCCGACAGCGCATGCACCAGGCCCGCATAGGGCGTCAGCTCGCGGCGCACGCTGTAGCCGCTTTGGGCATTGCCGGGTTCGAGATAGCTCCACCAGCTCAGGCGCGCACCGGCAATGGCGGTGAGCGAGTCGGTCAGCGACAGCCGGGCCCGCGCGAATCCGCCGTACTGGTGGATGTGGGACACGGGCGATGAATAGGCGTTGCCGTTGCCCTCGCTGTAGAAGGGCTCGGGGTAGCTGGTGTACGGATTCCAGCCGCGGATGTCCACATTGCGCAGCGGGCTCACGCCCCAGTAGCCCGTGGCGCCCGTGCTGCGGATGCGCTGCAGGTCGGCGCCCAGCGACAGCTCGTGCCTGCGGCCCAGGGCCTCGAAGGGGCCGCTGGCCAGCAGGCTCAGCGCGTTCTGCGTGCTGCCGTCGCCGCCATAGATGGAGGTGCTCACGTCGAACAGGTAGGGATTGCTGTCGCTGGCCCTGGAAAACGAGGTCTGCTTGAACCCGTCCGACCGAAAGCGCGTGTGCGCCGCCTGGGCCTTCAGTTGCCAGCCGCTGTCCATCCGGTGCTCCAGCTCGGCAAAGGCCTGCTGGTTGTGGCGGTCCCAGGTATTCCAGGGCGTGCCCAGGTAGGTGCTGCGCGGCAGGCCGAGCTGGCTGCCGTCGGCGGCGGCGGGCAGGCCGCCCCAGGAGCCCGTGGCCTGCAGGTCCGTGTGCTGCAGGCCGGCCGTGAGCGTGGTGCGCGGCCCCAGGTCCGCCTCCAGCACGCCGTACAGGCCCAGGCGCTTTTCCTTGCGCGCGGTCTGGAACGATGCCTTGTCGTCCGCCAGCGCCACCAGCCGGCCGCGCAGCGTGCCGGCTGCGTTCAGAGGGCCGGACAGGTCGGCCTCCATGCGCTGGCGGTCCCAGGAACCCAGCGTCAGCGCGGCCGAGCCCTGCCATTGCGCCGTGGGCCGCTTGCGCACCATGTTCACCATGGCCGAGGGCGAGCCCGCGCCACGCAGCAGGCCCGTGGCGCCGCGCAGCACCTCCACGCGGTCCAGCATGGCCATGTCGGGCTGGATGAAGGTGGAGGCCGAGGCCACCTGGTTCACATTGAGCCCGTCCACCTGCAGCGAATCGATCTGGTAGCCGCGCGAGTAATAGGCGATGCGCTCGCTGTCGATGTACTCCACCGTCACACCCGGCGTGTGCTGCAGCACGGCATGCAGGTCGGGCAGGGCCTGCTCGTCCAGCCACTGGCGCGTGAGCACGGTCACGGGCTGCGGGATGTCGCGCACCGACTGAAGCCCCTTGTAGCCCGTGACCAGGCTGGCGGCATAGCTGTCCGAGGTTTCGGTCGTTGCACTGGCCGGCGCCGTGGCCCGGACCGTGACCGTGCCCAGCGTCTGCCCGCTCGTGCCCAAGGCCGCCGCTGGCAGGGGCCGCAGCGTATAGACGCCGCCGGACTCGTGCACGGCCTGCAGCGCCGTGCCCTGCAGCAGCCTCGCAAAACCATCGTCCACGGCATAGCGGCCCTGCAGGCCCGGAGACTGCCGCCGACCCAGTTGGGCCGCATCGAACGAGAGCGCCACACCGGCCTGGTTGGCGTACTGGGCGATCACATGCGCGAGAGGTCCGGCCGCAACGGAAAAGCTGCGCTGCGCCGCCTGGGCTGACGACGCCGCCCGGGAGGGTGCCGGCGCCGCAGCGGCCAGCAGCAGCGCGATTGCCAGCAGCACGGCGCTGCCCCTGGACGCACGCCACACCGGGGCGGCGGGGCAGCCGTGCTGGGGCTGTCGGGAGTGCGGGCGTGGCATGGTGGCTGGGAAAAGTGGCGTGACTCCCCGTATGCCGAACAAGCCATGCCCATCCTGCAAGTTCGGCTGGACTTTTTTTGCGCTGCTGCTGAGATTTTCTCCCTTATTTCCCGTTGATCACCAGGTGGAGTAAGGCTGGATTGCTATGGTTTTATTTTTCCAGCCAACGCATCAGGACGCCACCACCGGCCTGGGCTGGCGCGTCCCCGCCAGCGCCAGGCCCGCGAACAGCATCAGCATCAGGCCGTAGGCATAGGTCACCGGCAACAGGCCGAAGCGCGCGGCGGCCATGCCCGCCGCGATGGCCGGCATGCTGAACGCCATATAGCTGGCGATGTAGATGGCCGAGATCAGGGCGCCGCGCTCGTGCGGCTCGGCCAGCGGGATCACGCTGCGCAGCGCGCCCTGGAAGCCCACGCCGAAGCCCGCGCCCGCCACCACTGATGCCCCCAGCACCAGGGGCAGGCTTTGCAGATGGGCGCCGACCAGCAGCAGGGCCACCCCGGCCAGCAGGCCGCTGCCGCCGAACTGCAGCATGGCGCGCGGCGCGCGGCTGCGCAGCGTCCAGATGGCGGCGGCGGCGCTCAGCGTGTTGATGCACACGGCAAAGCTGGCGGCGACCTCCGAGCCCGTGACCGAGCGGATCATCGACGGGCCCAGCGACAGGTAAAAGCCCCCCAGCGCCCACACCGTGATGCTCATGGGCAGCACGCGCATGAAGTCGGCCCGGGCCTGGCCCGGAATGCGCACGCGGGGGCGCATGGCGGCCAGTGCGCCGGGGCGGCGCGCGCCCGTCTCGGGCAGCACGGCCATGGCGGCGGCCACGGCCACGAAGATCAGCGCCATGAGCCAGAACACCAGGCCCAGCTGCTGGCGCCACAGCTGCGCGAACTCGCCCGCCACGACAATGCCCGCCGCCATGCCGACCATGGGCGCCATGGTGCTCACCAGCGTGCCGCGCTCGCGGTGCAGGTCCAGCAGCGCCGCGCCCATGGCCGCACTGGCCATGCCGGTGGCAAAGCCCTGCAGCACGCGCGCCAGCACCAGGGCCTGCACGTCGCCCGCGCGGGCGAACACCGCCAGCGAGACGATCTCCAGCACCAGCGCCGCCAGGATCACGGGCTTGCGGCCCAGGTGGTCCGACAGCGCGCCCGTGGTGAGCAGGGCCAGCAGCAGGCTCAGCGCATAGACCGCGAAGACCAGGGTCAGCATGCCGGAGGAAAAGCCCCAGTCCTGCTGGTAGAGCCGGTACAGCGGCGTGGGTGCGCTGGAGGCGGCGAAGAAGCTGCCCAGGCCGAAGGCCAGGACGGCCAGGCTGCGGCCGGGCCGGGCAGCGGGAGTGGAGTTGGATGGTTGCAGTACCGACATGGTTAAGAGCCCTGCTGCACAATTAATGCAAAGTTTTTGCGTTAGCGAATTCTGCGCTTGTGCGCTGCTAACGCAAATTTTTAGCTTTAATAACCATGAGCACGCAAGTCCCATCCCTTTCCAAAACAGGCGGTCCCGCCCGTCCCGGCGGACGCAGCGCGCGCATCCAGGCCACGGTCTACCAGACCGTCAAGGGCCTGCTGGAAACCATGCCGCGCGAGGAACTGAGCTTTCCGCTCATCGCCGCCCAGGCGGGCGTGACGCCGTCCACCCTCTACCGGCGCTGGGGCGACATACAGCAGCTGCTGGCCGATGTGGCCGTGGAAATCATCCGGCCCACGGCGCCGCCGCTGGACACGGGCACGCTGGAGGGCGACCTGCTGGCCTGGGCCGAGCAGTTCCTGGAGGAATCGGCCTCGCCGCTGGGCCGCACCATGCTGCGCGACATGGCCGCCGCAGCGGGCAACGAGCACACGCCCTGCGCCTGCGTGGAAATCCTGCGCGGGCAACTGGCGCAGATCGGCGAGCGCGCAGCGCGGCGTGGCGAGGCGATGCCCGCTGCGGACACCCTGATCGACGCGCTGGCCGCGCCCATCGTCTACCGCGTGCTGTTCGACCTGCCGCCGTCCCTGGAACACGTGCAGGCACGGGTGCGCGGCCTGCTGCAGGCTGAAACGGCCTAGCCCTTCAGCGCCCGCGCCAGCACCTCGAAGATCCGCGCATCCGAGCACTGCGCCACATTGAAGCGCAGGAAATCGCCCGCGCTCTGCGACTGGCTGAAGGCATTGCCGGGCGCCAGCACCACGCCATCTTCCAGGCAGGTGCGCGCAAGCGCCGTGGCATCCATGCCCCCGGGCAACTGGCACCACAGGAACATGCCGGCCTGCGGCACCAGCCAGGGCTTCATGCCCAGGGCCTGCAGCCGCGCGGCCGTGCGTTCCATCTCCTGCGCCAGCCGCAGCCGCACGGACTCCATGTGCCTGCGGTAGCCGCTGTCGGTCAGCGTGCGCAGTACGATGTCGGCGGCCATGCGCCCGCCGCCGAAGTTGGTGGCGATCTTCAGGTCCGCCAGGTCCTGCGTCCAGTCGGGCCGCGCCGCGATGAAGCCGCAGCGCAGCGAGGCCGACACGGTCTTGGAGAAGCTGCCGATCTGGATCACGCGCGACAGGCCGTCGAAGGCCGCCAGCCGGGGCGCCGCATGGGTCTCCAGGTCGCAGAAGATGTCGTCCTCCACGATCACCAGGTCCGAGCTGTCGGCCAGCTTCAGGATGCGGTGCGCCACCAGTGGCGACAGCGTGGCGCCCGTCGGGTTGTGGATGGCCGAATTGGTGATGTACAGGCGTGGCGAATGGGCCTGCAGCGCGTCGGCGAACCGGGCCACGTCGGGCCCCTGCGGCGTGTAGGGCACGCTCACGGCCTGCACGCGGTGCGCCTTGAGCAGCGCATGGAAATTGAAATAGCAGGGGTCGTCGATCAGCACCGTATCGCCGGGCTCCAGCAGGAAACGGCAGACCAGGTCGATGGAGTGCGTGCCAGACTCCGTCAGCAGGATCTGCTCGGGCGAGGTCTCCAGCCCCATGGCGGCCATGCGCCGCGCCAGCAGGCGGCGCAGTGCCGGGTGGCCCAGCGGCGTTGCGTACTCCGTCAGCTCCAGCGTGCCCGAGCGCGCCAGGGAGCGCAGCGCGCGGCGCACGCCTTCCTCGTACAGCCATGAAGGCGGCAGCCAGCCGCAGCCCGGCTTGAGCGCGTGGGCATCTGCCTGCAGCGACTGGCGGGCCAGCCACAGGGGGTCGACCTCCCTGTCCACGCGCGGCCCGATACCGCCCAGCGCCAGCGGCGCCACCGGCCCCGCCACATAAAAGCCCGAGCCCGGGCGCGAGGCGATCACCCCCTCGGCCGCCAGCCGCTCATAGGCCTCCACCACCGTGGACACCGACACCTGCATGGCCTGCGCCTGCGCGCGCACCGAGGGCAGGCGCGTGCCGGGCAGGTAGGTGCGCGCGGCGATGCGCGACTGGATCTCTTCCATCACCGCCTGGATGCGTGTGCCGCTGCGCATGGTTGCTCTCTCTTCTGTAGTGGATTTGTGTGCATAACAGTTCTTTTGAATTGTATTGGACTGTCTATGGAAGATCCGGCCGTGCAATGGCCCACTGCCCGCTGCAAACCAAGGAGCTTTTTGATGGACAAGACAAGCAGCGGGTGGATCAACGGATTCATCGGCGTGGCGATCTTTGCGGGATCGCTGCCGGCCACCCGCGTGGCGGTCGCCGACCTGGACCCCACCTTCCTGACCTGTGCGCGCGCCAGCATCGCGGCATTGCTGGCCCTGGCCATGCTGCTGGCGCTGCGCCAGCCCCGGCCCGCGCGTGCCGACATGCCTTCGCTGGCGCTGAGCGCGCTGGGCGGCGTGGTGGGCTTTCCGCTGCTGACCGCGCTGGCGCTGCAGTACGTCACCTCGGCGCATTCCATCGTCTTCGTGGGCCTGCTGCCCCTGTCCACGGCCGTGTTTGCCGTGCTGCGCGGCGGCGAGCGGCCGCGCCCGGCCTTCTGGCTGTTCTCGCTGGCGGGCGCGGCCTTCGTGGCCGGCTATGCGGCCGTGGGCGGGGCCGGGGGCTCGCTGCGCGGCGATCTGCTGATGCTGGCCGCCATCATCGTCTGCGGCCTGGGCTATGCCGAGGGCGCGCGCCTGTCGCGCACGCTGGGCGGCTGGCAGGTCATCAGCTGGTCGCTGGTGCTGGCCCTGCCCGTCATGCTGCCGGCCGCCCTGCTCAGCATGCCGGCATCGCTGGCCGATGTGGGCCGGCCCGCATGGCTGGGCCTGGCCTATGTCTCGCTGTTCAGCATGCTCATCGGCTTTGTGTTCTGGTACCGGGGCTTGGCGCAGGGCGGCATTGCGGCCGTGGGCCAGATCCAGCTGCTGCAGCCCTTCATGGGCCTGGGCCTGGCGGCCCTGCTGCTGCATGAACAGGTGAGCTGGGGCATGGTGCTGGTCACCATGGCAGCCGTGGTCTGCGTGGCCGGGGCCAAGAAGTACGCGCGCTGAGCCCGTCCGGCGTGGTGCAGGGCGTGGTGCAGGGCGTGGTGCGGGGGGAGCGATGCAGGGCGGTCAGCGCCCGGCCTCGCGCATCACCTGCTGCGCGAACTCTGCGGCCGAACCCTCGAACGGCTGGTTGCTGGCCGCCTCCAGCCGGCTGCGGATGGCCGGCGCGCGCAGCGCCTGGGCCACCGCGGCATTGATGCGCTGGGCCAGCGCTGGCGCCATCTGCGGCGGCGCGAACAGGCCGAACAGCGAATCCAGGTTGGCCTGCGCATGGCCCAGCTGCGCCAGCGTGGGCACATCGGGCAGGGCTGCCAGCCGCTGCGGCGCGCCCACGGCCAGGGCCTTGAGGCGGCCCGCGCGCAGCGCCTGCAGTTGCAGCGGCGCCACATTGGTGGACAGCAGCTCGAAATGCCCGGCCAGCGCATCGTTGAGCTGCTGGCCCCCGCCCTTGTAGGGCACATGCACGATGGGAATGCGCGTGGCCTGCTCTATGCGCTGCAGCACGGCGTGGCCCGTCGTGCCCTCGCCCGTGGTGGCCCAGCGTATGCCGCCGGGCATGCCGCGTGCCTCGGCCAGCATGCCTTCGAAATCTGCGGCCTTCAGCGCCGGCGTGCCCACCAGCAGCATGGGCGTGCGCATCACGCCGGCCACGGGCGTCACGGAGGCTGCGGCCAGGCCCACGGCGGTGGCGGCGGCAAAGACCAGGGTGCGGCCGTCGGGCGCGCTGCGCGCCAGCAGCTCCAGCGCCACGGTGCCGCTGGCGCCGGGGCGGTTGTCCACGATCACGGCCGTGCCCCATTGCTGCGCCAGTTGCTCGGCCAGGGCGCGGGCCACCATGTCGCTGACACCGCCTGCGGGGTAGGCCACCACGATCCGCACGCTGGCGCCCGGCCAGGCGGCCCGGGCCGGCCATGCCTGGGCGGGCCAGGCCAGCGCGCAGGCAGCGGCCGCCAGCAGGGCGCGCCGGCCGGTATCGGTGCCTTGCGGTGCCCGCATGCCTCAGCCGCCCGGCGCCTGGTGGCGCTGCGCCAGCTCGCGCGCCAGGGCAATGAAGGTGGCCGCGGGTCCTGCGCCGCCGGTTTCCGTGCCGGCCTCGCGGTGCACCAGGGTGAGCGGGGCGCTCAGCCGCACGGCGGGCTCGAAGGCGCGGTAGACCACCGCCTCGGGATGGGCGCCGCGCACCGAGGCCGGCACGATGGACAGGCCCACGCCCGCCGCCACCAGGTTCACATTGGTCATCATGCGTTCCACCTCGGCGGCCACCTCCACCTGTACCTTGTGCCGGGCGCACAGCGCCAGCAGGTTCGCATACAGCCCCGGCGCGCCCGTGCGCCGCACAAGGATCAGGCGCTCGCCATCGAGCTGCCTGAGCGCCACGGGCCGCGATGCATCGCGCGCCAGCCGGTGGTCCACGGGAATGGCCAGCAGCGCGGGCTCCTGCAGCAGCGTCTCGAACACCAGGCCTTCGGGCCGGGCCACCGGCACGCGCAGAAAGCCGCAGTGCATGCGCCCGGCCTGCACGGCCTCGGTGATCTCGGCGGCATTGTTCTCGCTCACATCCAGCGCAATGTCGGGATGGCGGCCACGGCACAGGCGCAGCACCTCGGGCGTGAAGGCATGGGCCGCCGCCGAGCTGGTGAAGCCCACATGGATGCGCCCGCGCTCGCCGCGCGCAAAGGCCTGCATGCGGTCGCGCATGGCGGTGAAGTCGGCCAGCAGCCGCGTGGCCTCGCCCTGCAGCTCCAGGCCCGCGTCGGTCAGGTCCACGCCCTTGGGGTGGCGCCGGAACAGTGCAATGCCCAGCTCCTCCTCCAGCGCGCGGATCTGCTGCGACAGCGGCGGCTGCTGCATGCCCAGCAGCTCGGCCGCGCGCGTGATGTGGCCGGTATCGGCCACGGCCAGGAAGTAACGGAGATGGCGCAGTTCCATATATGTGAAAAGTATCCAGCCGATATCCTAAAAATCTTTGAAATATTGGACAAGCCTCTACAGAATCCGATCCAGTCACCGATGCGACCGCTTGCCGCGGCGCGGCAGGTGACTTCCAACAAGAAGCCAAGACAGGAGACAAGACATGCAAGCATCCGCGTATTTCCCCCTGCGTCCCGCCAGCGCCTCGCTGCTGGCCGCGCTCGCCCTGGCCGGCTGCGGCGGCGGCTCGGCCGTGCTGCACGGGCCGGTCACCTCCATCGAGACCGCTCCCAAGAGCACGGCCTGCCCTGCCGAGATTCCTGCGGGCATCAGCTGCTGGGCCGGGCAGGACTCCAAGGGCGCCTACTACCTGATCGCCAAGCCCGCGCAGTGGAACGGCACCCTGGTGCTGCACGCCCACGGCGGCCCCGACCTGGCCGCGCCCACCGCCGACCGTGCGGCCGAAGACCTGGTGCGCTGGTCCATCATGGTGCGCGCAGGCTATGCCTGGGCCGGCTCCACCTACCGCCAGGGCGGCGTGGAAGTGCGCGCCGCCGCAGAGGACACGGAGCGCCTGCGCGGCATCTTCCGCCAGCATGTGGCCAAGCCGCAGCGCACCATCCTGCACGGCCAGTCCTGGGGGGCGGGCGTGGCCGCCAAGGGCGCGGAAATGTTCAACGAGCAGACCGTGGGCGAGCGCCCCTACGACGGCGTGCTGCTCACCAGCGGCGTGCTGGGCGGCGGCACCCATGCCTATGACTTCCGCACCGACCTGCGCGTGGTCTACCAGTACCTGTGCGGCAACCACCCGCGCCCCAATGAGCCGCAGTACGCGCTCAACCTGGGCCTGCCCGCTGACGCCAAAATGCGTCAGGCCGACGTGGCCCTGCGCGTGAACGAATGCCTAGCGCTGGACAAGCCCGCCGCCCAGCGCACGGCCGCGCAGCAGGCGAAGATCGACACCATCACCAAGGTCATCAAGATCCCCGAAAGCGCCATCCAGTCGCACATGAACTGGGGCACCATGCACTTCCAGGACATCTCGGCCAAGCGCACGGGCGGCGCCAGCCCCTTCGGCAACGAGGGTGCGGTCTATGCCGGCTCGGCCGACGATGCCGCGCTCAATGCCGGCGTGCTGCGCTACCGCGCCGACCCTGCGGCCTACCGCAAGTTCGCCGATGACACCGACCCCGTGGGCAAGATTGGCGTGCCGGTCCTCTCGGCCAAGTGGATCAACGACCCTACGGCCTTCGTGGAGCTGGATGCGCGGTTTCGTGCGGTGATGCAGCAGGGCGGCAGCGGGGACCGGCTGGTGCAGACCTTCACGCGGCAGGGGACGCACAGCTATATCAGCGATGCGACCTATCCCACTTTGATGACTGCGTTGATGCAGTGGGTGGAGGCGGGGGTGAAGCCGACTGCGGCGGGGATTGCTGCTGCTTGTTCTGCTAATGAGGCCAAGTTTGGGGTGGGGTGCAGTTTTGATGCGGCTTATGTGCCGGCTGCGTTGGGGGCCCGGGTGCCTGAGAGGGCGCGGCCTTCTTTGCCGTGAGCTGGTTTTTTCCCTGCAACGGGTTAGTTTTTGACCCTGCCGGGTGGTTGTTTTTCGAGGCCGGGTCTCGGCCCGGCGGCCGACCTCCTTTTCTTTGATTCGTCACCGGTACGCCGGCCGAAGAAAAGGAGGCAAAAGAAAGACGACCCGGATGTCCGCGACCCCTTCGCTGCGCTGCGGGGCAACCTGCGTCGGGCCGCCTGCGGGGTTCGCCGCAGAACTCACTGCGCGCTGCGCGCTCCGTTCAGACAACTGCGGCGAGTCAGTTGACGAAGCAGTCCTGTCCTTCGGCAGGACTGCAACCCCGCAGGCGGCCCGACGCAGGCGCTGACATACGGGGAGTTTGCTCGGACCTTTGCTGCGCTCGGCCAGGGGTTTTTTTAGCGGGGCATGTTGGTTCTGGTGGCGGGGGCCAGTTGCGCCGCGAACTCGCGCGCGGCCGCACTGTAGCTGGCGCCTCGGCGCCACAGCAGGCCTGCCGTGCGGATGAGCTGGGGGGCGACCAGGTGGATGGCCACCATGTCCGTGGCCTGCTGGGCGGCGCGCTCGGGGACGATGGTGGCCATGTCGCCCCAGCGGCACAGCGCGATCAGCGATTCCACCGAGCCCATTTCCGCGCGCAGCAAGGGCGTAACGCCTGCGGTGCGCAGCCCGTCCTCGATCAGGCTGCGCGTGTAGAACGTGCGCGGCAGCAGGGCCAGGGGCACGCCGGCCAGCGACTTGACGGACAGCGTGCGGCGCCCGGCCAGCGGGTGCGATGGGTTGACCAGCAGCATCATGCGTTCGTCGAACAGCGGCAGCGCGTCCAGCTCGGCGCGCTGGGGCGGGTGAAAGCTCACGCCCAGGTCCAGGCTGCCGTCCAGCAATCCCTGCTCCACGGGCGGGGCCAGCAGCTCGATCACCACCACGTTGACCTTGGGATAGGCACGCATGAAAGCCGCCACGGCCGGGGCGACCAGGGTGTTGAGGAAGGTGGGAATCACGCCGATGGTCAGCGTGCCGGTCTGCAGCTCGCTGAGGTCGGCCAGGGCCATGCGCCCGGCCTCCACCTCATGCAGCGCACGCTCCGCATAGTTGCGGAACACCACGCCGGCCTGCGACAGCTTCAGCCCCCGGCCAATGCGCTCGAACAGCGCCATGCCCAGCTCCTCTTCCAGCTGGCGCAGTCCATGCGAGAGCGTGGACTGCGTGACATAGAGGTTCCTGGCCGATGTCGTCAGGTGCTCGGTCTTGGCGATATCGACAAAGTAGCGCAGCTGGCGCAGTTCCATGGGTGAAGGCAAGGGGGTGTTCGGCGGGCCAGTTTCTCACAGAGATACGGGCACGCCGCACAGTTCACTCGCCGTCGTCCTGGTCCACGAACTCCACCAGCTCCGGCAGCATCTCCAGCTGCTGGATGGCGTCCTTGAGCCGCAGGCCAAAGCGTGATTCCGGTCGCCCGAAGGCGCCCTGCGCCAACCGCAGCGCCGCCGTTGCCTTGACCCATTCCACCTCGAAGGCATAGCGGTCCGCGTGCTGCTGGACACTCATGCGCTTGATGTGTTCCAGCGCCAGCTCCACGACGCAGTCCACATCGATTTCACTGTCGTCCCTGTCGGGATCGTCGACCATCAGTTCGATCAACTGCTGCAGCGTGCTGTGAACCAGGCCCAGCGACGCATGCATGGCCTGCCGCCAGGTGGGAAGAAAAGGTGGTTGGGGAGGTGCCGCCTGAGCGGCGATGAGGGGGTGCATATCTTGGTTCCTGCGTGAATCAAGAGAACCACTCGCTACCCTACGACAGGCGACGGGTGGACGGGATGTTCGTAACACGCACGCAGACGTGCGGCCATCCTTGCGGGTAGGCCCATCCCGTCCAAAACCGATCGAAGCGAATGCGTGCTGACGCACCCGCCCCAGGTATCTGGACATGACAAAGCCCCCTTTAAGGTGGGGGCTGCACCTCTACGTGTTTGGTGTTACGACACACCAAGCCTTTCGGCTCGCCGCAAGTTTAACGGCTGCGTATCAAGAAACCGGGCCGAGCGCAGCGAAGGCCCGCAACAACTCCCGTATGTCAGCGCCTGCGTCGGGCCGCCTGCGGGGTTGCAGTCCTGCCGAAGGACAGGACTGCTTCGTGATCTGACTCGCTGCGGTTGTCTGAGCGGAGTTCACGCAGTGAACGCAGCGAGTTCCGCAGCGAACCCCGCAGGTGGCCCGACGCAGGTTGCCCCGCAGCGAAGCGAAGGGGTCGCGGACATCCGGGTCGTGTACGTGTCAAGGACATGGGTAACAACTCAGCTCACAGACATGGGTAACACTTCAAGCTCACATAGTCCTTCTTGGGTCCTCGCACATCCTCTTCGTTGAAGCAGCCCAGTCGCACCGGCCCCAGATACACATCCCACTGGCCAGCGGCCACCTCCTGCATCCCGATCCACTGCCCCGCCAGCAGGTAGCCGATGTAGACCCGCAGCGCTCGCCAGTAAATCAAGCCGTTGTGGCTGACCCGAACTCGTTCCCAATGCTTCGGGTACTGCAGCTCGGGTAGCTTTGAGGGATATGGCCTGGCCGAGTCGCTGTAGTGCTGGGCCGGCATGCTTTGCTGCAAGGCCTCATGCGGGCGATGCTGGTTGTATTGCTCCACAAAGGCATCGAGCTGCATCTGCAATGCCGCTTTGTCCGCCGCAGGCTCTTTGCCCAGGGCATGCTTGAGCGTGCGGTGCATCCGCTCGTGGCGACCGTTTTGCTGTGGCTTGCCCCTCTCGATGCGCTCCGGCCTGATGCCCAGCCTTATCCACCATATCGCCAGGCGTGACAGGCCCGCCACGCCAGTAGTCGCGAACGGCGGACCGTTGTCACTGCGTATGCGCTCGGGCAGTCCGTATTGCCGAAACACCTGTTCAAAGCTGCGTTTGGCATCCTCGTAGTTGGGGCTGTCGTAGACATGCACGGCCAGCAAATAGCGGCTGGCGTGGTCCATGATGGTCAATGGATAGCACCAGTGACCATCGGCTGTCTTGAACTGGCCTTTGTAGTCTGCACTCCACACCCCATTGGGCTGCTTGCTCGTTCGCAAGGGCTGGGCCGTAGGCACCGAGCGTCTGCGTACACGCCTGCTGCAAACAAGCCCCTCAGCCTTCAGCACGTTGTAGATGGTGGTTTTGCTGGGTGTCTCCTGTGGGCCCCAACGCTGCAGGAGCAAAGCGTGCAGCTTCTTGGGCCCCATCTGTGACCTTTGCTGCGTGCGCAGCTCAATGATGGCCCGGCGCTGTGCATAGCTGATCGCCTGATTGTTCCCGTGGGGCCTGCGACTGCGTTCTTGCAATCCATCCATGCCCAGTTGGCGGTAACGCTCAACCCACTTGTAGGCCGTCTTGCGGCTGATGCCGTAGCGCCTGCACAGCTCGCTCAGCGGCGCACCACCGCGCAGGTGGTCGGCTATGAAGAGCAGTTTCTCGTCCATGGGTGCGCACTCCTTCCAGGGCATGGTGATCGCTCCTTGGCTGCTGTTGGCTCCAGCTGCCAAGCTTGGATCTGTTACCCATGTCCTTGTACTGATGTGTCACCTATGAGTGTGAGTCGTACCGTCGTCTTTCTTTGGCCTACGTTTCTTTGACGAATCAAAGAAAGGTAGGTCGGCTGCCGGGCCGAGACCCGGCCTCGAAAAGAACCCCCCGGCAGGGACAAAAAACAGCACCTGACCAAGACCAGACCAGAACAGACCAGCTGTCACACCCCTGTAAACCCCCACCAACAAACTCCCCCCCTTCACCACCCCCACAAAAACCACATGCCGCTGAGCAAACTCCCCACATTGCAATCCCTGCTCCTGTCCCGCCGCCTGGCGCTGAGCGTCCTGGCCAGCGCCGCGCTGGTGGCCGCCTGCGGTGGCAGCGACAGCAACGACAGCACGACGCCCCCGGTGGCCAGCCAGCCCGCGACGGCCACGCTGGCCGTGCTGGAGACCACGGATCTGCACTTCAATGTGCGCAGCTATGACTATTTCAAGCTGGCCGAGGATGCCTCCTACGGCTTCGAGCGCACGGCCACGCTGGTGCGCGCGGCGCGCAAGGAGTTTGCCAATACGCTGCTGGTGGACAACGGCGACACCATCCAGGGCACGGCCCTGGCCGACTACGAGGCCGAGGTGGCCAAGATCCCCTGCACGCAGCAGCTGTCCATGTACAAGGCCATGGGCGCTCTGGGCTTTGATGCGGGCACGCTGGGCAACCATGAGTTCAACTACGGCCTGCCCTTCCTGAACCAGGTGCTGGGCGGCGGCCTGGACGTGGACGGCGTGGACAAGGCGCTCAAGTGCGCGGGCAATGGCTTTCCGATGGCGCTGTCGAATGTCTACAGCAGCAAGACGAAGCAGCCGCTGGTGCAGCCCTACGTGATTCTGGAGCGCAAGATCGCGGCCAAGGACAAGGATGGCAAGGCGGTGGAGCTGCCCATCAAGATCGGCGTGATCGGCTTCACCACGCCGGGCATCATGAACTGGGACAAGCGCTATCTGGAGGGCAAGCTCTACACCGAAGGCGCCGTGGAGTCCGCCCAGAAGTACCTGCCCGAGATGCGCGCCAAGGGCGCCGATGTGGTGGTGGCCATGCTGCACGGCGGCCTGGACGGCGCGGCCTACTCGCCGACGATGGAAAACCCCGGCCTGCACCTGAGCAAGGTGGCCGGCATCGACGCCATGGTCATGGGCCACCAGCACAGCGTGTTCCCCGATGCGGCGGCCACGCCGGCGTTCACGCAGGCGGGCGTGGACAACAAGGCGGGCACCATCAACGGCGTGCAGTCGGTGATGGCCAGTTCCTGGGGCAAGGCGCTGGGCGTGATCCAGCTGGCGCTCAAGTGGGACGGCAAGCAGTGGAGCGTGGACAAGAGCGCGGGCAAGAGCGAGCTGCGCAATATCCAGACCGGCAAGGACGCCGCAGGCAAGGCCACCTACGTGGCCGTGGACCCGACGGTGGCGCCGCTGATCGAGAGCCAGCACCAGGCCGCCATCCAGTACGTGAAGACGCCCATCGGCAGCACGGACTTCCGCATGAGCACGCTGTTCGCCGATGTGGGCGACCCGGGCGCCATCCAGATCGTCAACCAGGCGCAGCGCGACTATGTGGCCGACTATGTGAAGGCCAGCCTGCCGCAGTACGCGCAGCTGCCCGTGCTGTCGGTGAGTGCGCCGTTCAAGTCGGGCTTCCAGGGCGGCGCCGACTACACCGACGTGGCCGTGGGCCCGCTGGCCATCTACAACGCGGCCGACCTGTACCTGTACCCCAATACCGTGTATGCGGTGAAGGTGAATGGCGCCGACATCAAGGACTGGCTGGAGGCCGCTGCCAAGCGCTTCAACCAGATCGATCCGGCCAAGACGGGTGAGCAGCAACTGATCAGCACCTTCCCGGGCTACAACTTCGACATGTTCACCACGGCCGATGTGCAGTACGAGATCGACGTGACCCAGCCCGTGGGCAGCCGCATCAGGAACCTGCAGTACCTGGGCAAGGCCATCGACCCGGCGCAGGAGTTCGTGATCGCCACGAACAACTACCGCGCCACCAGCGGCAAGAGCTTCATCGCCAAGCTCGACGGCTCCAGCGCCATCTGGGCCTCGCCGGACGCCAACCGCGACGTGGTGATCGGCTACGTGCGCAAGAACGGCAGCATCACGCGTGCTGCCAATGGCGCGGCCAAGAGCTGGCGCTTCACCAAGGTGGCCACCTCGGCCAACGTGGTGTTCAGCTCCGGCGCCAACGCGCTGCCGGTGGCGCAGGCGGCGGGCCTGGCCAACATCTCGCTGGTGGCGGCCGATGACGGCTCGGGCAAGGGCACGTCCAAGTACCGCCTGGATCTGTCGAAGTAAGTTCCGGCAGGCAAGCAACAAAAAAGCCCCGTGCATCTGGCACGGGGCTTTTTGCATTGGTGGCGGCTTTCTGCGCGTTGAACGTGTTGAGCGTGCCCGGCTTGTTCAGCGTGCTCACCGAGCAGGAGGCATCTCGAACACCAGGCAGGTGGTCGTGGCATGGGCGTAGAGCGTGCCATCGGGGCCGACCAGGCGCGCCTCGGCCGTGGCCAGCTGGCGGCCGCAGTGCAGCACGCGGCCTTCGGCGCGCACACGCGGCACGCGCGGGGTCAGGGCCTTGACCAGGTTCACGCCCAGCTCGGCCGTGGTGTAGCCCCGGCCCGGCGGCATGCAGGTGTGGACGGCGCAGCCCAGCGCCGAGTCCAGCAAGGTGGCGAACCAGCCGCCGTGCACCGTGCCCATGGGGTTGAGGTGGTTGGCGCCGGGGCGGCCCTGGAAGACGGCGCTGCCTTCGCCCACGGAGATGAGCATGAAGTCCAGCGTGCGTGCAATGGGCGCGTAGGGCAGCTCGCCGCGCAGCATGGCCTGCATCAGCTCCAGCCCGCTGCGGCCTGCGACCTGGTCCGGGCGCGATACGCCTGCGCCGGGGCCGGCGTCCAGCCGGAGGGTGACCGCCTGTTCCTCGTCCAGCCAGGCTTGCAGGGCAGGGGAGATGGCGCCGGAGGTGGGGCTGGAGGTGGCGCCGGAGGTGAGGCTGTGGGCGGCCTGCTCCGGGGAGTGGGTGCGGGTGTCCATGGAATGTCTCTCTTTCATTGGGAAAAGTGCGGGCGCCAGGCTGTCTGGGATGGCGGTGTGGATATTATTGTATCTACAACAGTTGTATATGCAATAATCTGCACCATGTTAGTGAATCCAGACATCCTCGCCGTGCCCCAGGGCTGCACCAACCACCGCGTGCGCCAGCTCATGCGCAGCGTGGGCCAGGTGTATGACGCCCATCTGAACGAGACGGGGCTGCGCATCACTCAGTACTCGCTGCTCAGCCATGTGCTGGCCGCCGGTCCGGTGCGGCCCTCGGACCTGGCGCGGCGCATGCGCATGGACGCCTCGACGCTGACGCGCAACCTCAAGCCGCTGATTGACGCCGGCTGGGTGCGCATGGGCCAGGGCGAGGACCAGCGCAGCCGCCTGGTGCACATCACCGACGCGGGCCAGGCCAAGCGCGAAGAGGCCAAGCAAAGCTGGAAGACCGCACAGAACGAGCTCAACGCCCGCGTGGGCCTGGAGCGCGTGGCGGCCCTGCATGCGCTGATCGACGAATGCCTGGTGCTGCTCGATGGCGGCAATGGTGATGGCGATGGCGCTGGCGCTGGCAACGCTGCAGACGGCCCGCAGGCGTAGGCCCTACCGAATTCCCAACCCCCGAAGAGACTCCCATGCTCTCCAACTCCACGGCGCGCTGGCTGCAGCGGCGCGGCATCCACTACGGCTGGCTGGTCGCGGCCATCACTTTCCTCACCATGCTGACCATGTCGGCGGCGCTGGGCCTGCCGGGCGCCATGCTGCAGCCGCTGTCGCGCGAGTTCGGCTGGAGTACGGAGCAGATTTCGAGCAGCCTGGCGCTGCGCTTTGCGCTGTTCGGCCTGCTGGGGCCGTTTGCGGCCGTGATGATGGAGCGCTTCGGCCTGCGTGCCGTGATGTGCATGGGCCTGGCCCTGGTGGGCGGCGCCATGGCGATGGTGACGCAGGCCACGCAGCTGTGGCATCTGTTTTTGCTGTGGAGCCTGCTGCTGGGCATGGGCACGGGCCTGACGGCGCTGGTGCTGGGCGCCGTGGTGGCCAACCGCTGGTTTGCGGCGCGGCGGGGCCTGGTCATCGGCGTGCTCACGGCCAGTGCGGCCACGGGGCAGCTGGCCTTCCTGCCGCTGGCCGCCTGGATGATCGAGCACTGGGGCTGGCGCTCGGCCACGGTGCCGGTGTTCGTGGCCAGTGCCCTGATCGCGGTGCTGGCCCTGCTGTTCGTGAGGGACCGGCCTTCGGACCTGGGCCTGGTGCCCTTTGGCGGCGATGCCTCGGCCCCGCCGCCGCCGGCCATGGCCATGAACTTCGGCACGCCCTTCAAGGTGCTGGCCGAGGCCGCGCGCAACCGCACCTTCTGGCTGCTGGCGGGCACCTTCTTCATCTGCGGCCTGTCCACCAACGGCCTGGTGCAGACGCACTTCATCTCGCTGTGCGGCGACAACGGCATGGGCGCGGTGCCCGCCGCGTCGGTGCTGGCCATGATGGGGGCCTTCGACTTCGTGGGCACCGTGCTGTCGGGCTGGCTGTCGGACCGCTACGACAACCGCAAGCTGCTGTTCTGGTACTACGGACTGCGCGGCCTGTCCCTGTTCTGGCTGCCGCATTCGGAGTTCACCTTCTACGGCCTGGGCCTGTTCGCCATGTTCTATGGGCTGGACTGGATCGCCACGGTGCCGCCCACGGTCAAGCTCACGGCCCAGCATTTCGGGCCGCAGAAGGTGGGGCTGGTGTTCGGCTGGATCTTCGCGGCCCACCAGCTGGGCGCGGCCACCGCTGCCTGGGGCGCAGGCCTGACGCGCACCCTGCTGCTGACCTATACGCCCGCGCTGTATGCGGCCGGCCTGGCCTGCCTGGTGGCGGCGGTGATGGCGCTGGTGATAGGGCGGGCGCGCAAGGCGGCGGCGGTGGCCGCAGCCTGAGCCCCATCACCGTTCACGCCATCCACGCCTTCAGTACAGCTGGCGCTTGCCCGGCTGCAGCAGGACGACCAGGGCGCCCGCGCCACCTTCGGCCGGGCGGGCCTGCACAAAGGCCAGCACTTCCTTTTTCTGCACCAGCCAGCGCAGCACGCGGCCCTTGAGCACGGGGGTCTTGCCGGGCGAGCCCAGGCCCTTGCCGTGCACCACGCGCACGCAGCGTATGCCGGTGCGGTGGGACAGGCGGATGAACTGGCCCAGCGCCTCGCGCGCCTCGTCCACGCGCAGGCCGTGCAGGTCCAGCTGGCGCTGGATGCTCCACTGCCCGGCGCGCAGCTTGTGGGTCACGTCCAGGCCGATGCCGGGGCGCCGGAAGCTGAGCTGGTCGTCGGTGTCCAGCAGGGTGCTGACGTCGAACTCGTCGCTCATGGCCTCCTGCAGCACGCGCTGCTCGTCCAGCTCCAGCTGCAGGGGCAGCGGCTCGGGGGGCTCGGGGGCATGGAGGTGGCGGGCGTGCGCGGACTTGAGCGCATGCACCGGGCCCACGGTGTTTTCGAACAGCTTTTGCTCGGCCAGGAGGCGGCGCGCCGTCTCGGCGCGCTGCTGCTGGAGCAGGGCCTCTTGGGCGGCGGCTTCGGCCAGTGCGCGGCGCACTGGCGCGAGGTCCTGCAGGCTGGTGGCTTTCAAAGTCATGGTGACGCCGGTTGTACCGCAATTTCGGCACCCCGGCGGCCATGGCGGGCCCAGCCGGGGTCCTACAGCATCCCCTGGCCCGCCATGGACAGCGCGGCGCCCGGCGCGACGATCACATGGTCCAGCACCTGGATGTCCATCAGGCCCAGGGCAGCCTGCAGGCTCTGCGTGACGGCCCTGTCCGCAGCGCTGGCCTGGACATGGCCGCTGGGGTGGTTGTGGGCCAGGATGACGGCACCCGCGTGGTGGTGCAGGGCGCGCAGCACCACTTCCCGGGGGTAGACGCTGGTGCGCGTGAGCGTGCCGCGGAACATCTCCTCCAGCGCGATCAGCCGGTGCTGGCTGTCCAGGAACAGCACGGCGAACACCTCGTGCTGGCGTGCCGCCAGGTGCAGCTGCAGGTAGCGCGCCACGGCCTCGGGCGAGGCCAGGGCAGGGCGCTCGCGCAGTTGCTCGGCCGTGGCGCGGCGCGCCAGTTCGAGCACGGCCAGGAGTTGTGCGCACTTGGAAGGCCCCAGCCCCTTGATGGCCTTCAGGTCGGCGTGCCCGGCCTGCAGCAGCCCGGACAGGCCGGGCCGGCCGGGCAGCTGCAGCAGTTCCTGGGCCAACTGCAGCACGCCCTTGCCGGCCATGCCGGTGCGCAGCACGATGGCCAGCAGTTCGATGTCGGAAAGCGCCGAGGGGCCGTGTGCCGCGAGCCTTTCGCGCGGCTGGGCCTGGGCGGGCAGGTCTTTGAGAGCCATGGTTCAGCCAGGTGAGGGGCGCCGCAGGGGCACCGTTGCACGGGGCGTGGGGACATGGATGTTTTTCTACAATACGGGCCAGTTTATCGGGACTTCCATGACCTCTAGCGCTTCTTTCCCGGCCCACCCCACGGTCCAGGCCGGCTCGTTCCTCACGCTGCACTACCGCCTGTCCGGGCCTGCAGGCGATGTGATCAACACCTTCAACGACAAGCCCGCCACGCTGTCCCTGGGCGCGGGCGAGCTGTCGCCCGCCGTCGAGCAGCGCCTGCTGGGCCTGGCCGAAGGCACGCGCACCACGTTCGAGATGCCGGCCGGCGAAGCCTTCGGCGAGCGCAACGGCGACATGATGCAGTGGGTGGCGCGCAAGCTGATGAACGAGCTGGGCGACCCGCACGAGCAGTACGCGCCCGGCGACGTGGTGCAGTTCCCCACGCCCGACGGCCTGGGCAGCTACGCGGGTGCCGTGGTGCAGGTGCGCGAGGACGGCGCCGTGCTGTTCGACTTCAACCACCCGCTGGCCGGCCAGCCGGTGACCTTCGAAGTGCAGATCATCGGGGTGCTCTGAGGTGCCGGATACGACCTCGCCCCAGGAAATCCTGCTGGCCGAGCCCCGGGGCTTCTGTGCCGGCGTGGACCGCGCCATCGAGATCGTGGAGCGTGCGCTGGCCAAGTTCGGCGCGCCCATCTACGTGCGCCACGAGATCGTGCACAACACCTTCGTGGTCAACGATCTCAAGGCCAAGGGAGCGATCTTCATCGAGGAGCTGGACGACGTGCCGCCCGGCGCCACCCTGGTGTTCAGCGCCCACGGCGTGAGCCGGGCAGTGCAGGAAGAGGCGCGGCGGCGCGGTTTCTCCATCTTCGACGCCACCTGCCCACTGGTGACCAAGGTGCATGTGGAAGTGGCCAAGCTGGCCAAGGAAGGCTACGAGTTCCTGATGATCGGCCACAAGGGGCATCCCGAGGTCGAGGGCACCATGGGCCAGCTGTCCGAGGGCATCCACCTGGTCGAGGACGAGGCCGATGTGGCCCGTGTCACCCCCCGCCAGACCGAGAAGCTGGCCGTGGTCACGCAGACCACGCTGTCGGTGGACGATGCCGCAGGCATCACGGCGGCCATCCGCGCGCGCTTTCCGCAGGTGCGCGAGCCCAAGCAGCAGGACATCTGCTACGCCACGCAAAACCGCCAGGACGCCGTCAAGGTGCTGGCGCCGCAGGTGGATGTGCTCATCGTCGTGGGCAGCCCCACCAGTTCCAACAGCAACCGCCTGCGCGAGCTGGCCGCGCGCCTGGGAACGCCCGCCTACATGGTGGACAACGCGGGCGAGCTGTGCGAGGAATGGTTTGCCAATGCCGGGCGCGTGGGCCTGACGGCCGGCGCCTCGGCGCCCGAGGTGCTGGTGGACGAGGTCATCCAGCGCCTGCGCCAGCTGGGCGCGCTGTCGGTGCGCAAGATGGATGGCATCGAGGAGACCGTGAAGTTCCCGCTGCCCAAGGGCCTGAAGATCGACGCGGCCACGGGCCTGGAGATCTCCGTGGGCAAGCAGCCCGAGACGGGCGGCTGAACCGCAGGCGCAGCGGGCATATTGGCCAAAAAGCAAACGGGCGCCTGGCGCCCGTTTTGCATGGTGGGGCCGAAAGCCTCAGCTCCACAGATCCAGCGGCGGATCGGAGGCCACGGCGCGCAGGATGTCGGTGCGGCTGATGAAGCCGGCCAGCAGGCCCTGCTCATCGGTCACGGGCAGGCCCGGCAGGCCGGTCTCCAGCAGCACGCCGGCCACGCGGCGCAGGTCGGTGGTGGTGGCCACCGTGGGTATGGGGGAGATCATGACCTCGTTCACGGGCCGGCGCGCCAGGGCAATGGCGTCCTTGATCGCACCGGGCTCGGGCAGCAGGTCCAGCGGCGCCATGTCGGCACGCAGCAGCAGCCCGACCACGCGGCCACCGGCATCCAGCACGGGGGCCTGGGCCACGCCGTGCTCGGCCAGCACGCGCCAGGCATCGTTGACACCGGCCTCGGGCGACACCGTCACGGCCTCGTGGCTCATCACGTCGGCCACGGTCTGCAGGGGCTGGCGTGGCTGGCTGGGGCCTTTTTCCGTGGAAAGGTAGGCATCGACCGCGCCGCGGCTGCGCGGAGCGGGCTCCGGCGCGCCGGCAGGCTGGCCCGCGAGGTCGGCCAGGATGGCAGGGAACGAGGCGGCTGCATCGCCCGCCATCACATCGGCCGAGCGCGTGCGCAGGGCCTGCGGGCGTTGTACGCGGCGCACGGGCGCCACCTGGCCCAGCCGCTCGGCGGGACCGCGAAACATCTGTCCGTTGGGACCGAAGACAAAAAACATGGGTGCTCCCGGGTGCGCAAACCGCTGTGGGCGGCATATTGGAAGTATCGGCGCCGGCGCGGGATTTCTGTAGCGGCAAGACCCCCAACGCCCAGGGGCGGGCGCTGCCATGGCGATACCGCCTAAAATTGCCGGCTATGCTCGATATCCTTCTTCTTCGCAAAGACCTTGACTCGGCCGTCGCACGGCTGGAGACCCGCAAAAAGCCCCAGGCCTTCCTGAACGTGGAGGCCTTCCAGTCCCTGGAAGCAGAGCGCAAGTCCCTGCAGACACGGACCGAGGAGCTGCAGTCCAAGCGCAACCAGCTGTCCAAGCAGATCGGCATGCTGATGGGCAAGGGCGAGAAGGACGCTGCCGAGGCCGCCAAGGCCGAAGTCGGCAGCCTCAAGACCGAGCTGGACCAGTCGGCCACGCGCCTGGAGCAGATCCAGGGCGAGCTGCACGCCATGCTGCTGGCCGTGCCCAACCTGCCGCACGACAGCGTGCCCGTCGGTGCGGACGAAAGCGGCAATGTGGAGGCGCGCCGCTGGGGCACGCCCAAGACCTTTGATTTCGAGGTCAAGGACCATGTGGACGTGGGCCAGCCGCTGGGCCTGGATTTCGACATGGGCGTCAAGCTGTCGGGCTCGCGCTTCACCGTGATGAAGGGCCCCATCGCCCGCCTGCACCGCGCCCTGGCGCAGTTCATGATCGACCTGCAGACCGACTCGCATGGCTACACCGAGTGCTATGTGCCCTACGCCGTCAATGCCGACTCGCTCAAGGGCACGGGCCAGTTGCCCAAGTTCGAGGGCGACCTGTTCGCCGCCAAGAAGGGCGGCCAGGACGGCGAGCCCGTGCCCGACAACGCGGCGCTCTACCTGATTCCCACGGCCGAGGTGCCGCTGACCAACTTCGTGCGCGACGTGGTCGTGGCCGAGGACCAGCTGCCCATCAAGCTCACGGCCCACAGCCCCTGCTTCCGCTCGGAGGCCGGCAGCTACGGCCGCGACACGCGCGGCATGATCCGCCAGCACCAGTTCGACAAGGTCGAGATGGTGCAGATCGTGCATCCGGAAAAGAGCTACGAGGCGCTGGAAGAGATGACCGGCCACGCCGAGGCCGTGCTGCAGAAGCTGGGCCTGCCCTACCGCGTGATGAGCCTGTGCACGGGCGACATGGGCTTTGGCTCGGCCAAGACCTATGACCTGGAAGTCTGGCTGCCTGCGCAGAACACTTACCGCGAGATCAGCTCGGTCTCCAACTGCGAGGCCTTCCAGGCGCGCCGCCTGCAGGCGCGCTTCAAGAATGCCCAGGGCAAGAACGAGCTGGTGCACACCCTCAACGGTTCCGGCCTGGCCGTGGGCCGCACGCTGGTGGCGGTGCTGGAGAACTACCAGAACGCCGACGGTTCCGTGACCATTCCCGAAGCGCTGCGCCCGTACATGGGCGGACAGACTTTGCTGAAGGCCTGAATTTTTAGGCTATAATTTCAGCTTCGACGCTGCGGAGAGGTGGCAGAGTGGTCGATTGTACCTGACTCGAAATCAGGCGTACGTGCGAACGTACCGAGGGTTCGAATCCCTCCCTCTCCGCCAGAAACATGAAACCCAGTGCTGTGAAAACGGCACTGGGTTTTTCTGTTTCTGGCGTGCCGGTGGCCGCCTGCAATGGGAAGGCCTTGCCCGGTTGCTTACTTGCAATCGCGCCTGACAAGTGCGCCATGCTCCGCTGAGGCAGCACGCCGCTTCCAAATCACCCCGTCAACCAGGTAGTGATGAAAACCAAGGGTGAAGTGCGCTATCAGCACAGTGGGCAGCCCCAGCCAGAGCAGTTGTGTGCCTGCCCAGTCGATGGCCAGGTAGAGCATTGAGCCCAGTGCCAGGCACACACCACCATATCGGGCAGCGTTCTTCCACAAGCCGGTCTCCGACGCCTTGTCGGCTTGTGTCTGTCGCTCGCGGCGGATGTTCTGCACCCAGACGAATAGCAGGTATTGCAGGTTGTGCCACAGATTGATCAGGAGCCATCCGAGCGTGATGTCGGTGATCCAGATGTAGGCCACGAAGCAGGTGAATGCATGCGAGGCCACAAAGCCATCGTGACGCCAATCGATGTTTCCCGTCAGAGCCAGGCGAGCCTGTCGCCATAGCCAGCAGGCGCTGCAAGCGATGGCCGCAACGCCCATCGCATTGGCCGCCTGGGCGGGTGCGGCAGGCAGTTGGATGGGATAGCCCAGAAAAGTCTCGGGCGCCTGGGCGCAGCGGGCAAGCAGCCCCCACGCGGCAACGAGGTAGATGACGGCTTCTGCGAGCCTGTCCTGGCGAAAGGGATGCATCCCTGAACGCCGATAGGCCCTGGCGATGCCGAAGGACTGCCTCGCCACGTGATAGCTCTGCGCGCAGAAATATAGTGTGAACAGCCCGGCGACCTCGAATGCCAGCACGGTCGCCACCACACCGCCGAGCACGATCACGGGCAGGCCAAAGATCAGGAAGCGATGGCGTCGGATATCGGCCATGCTGGCTCCGATCCGGGTCAAGGTGGCCATGACATGAGGATTGGCGAAAAGCCAGGTATCCACCAGCACGATGGCGAGCAGCATGGCAGGCGATATCGAAGCCATGGCCGCCATGCCGAGGGCCAATGCCAGCGTGCCTGCAATGAACAGGCCGTCGAACCCTGGATGCCGTGCCAGCAGGCCGGCACGCATGGCGTTTGCGTGTGGCAGGGCAGTCATGTGACGATGGGTGGCTGGATCTGCGGCCGGGGCGACCCGAGCGGTGCGGGCTTTGGCGGGATGGTGAAAACGGTTTCCGGGCGCAAGTAGTGCTCGGTGCCACTCTTGAGCTTTTCAAGCGCCTGCATGCGGGCAGCGGTAAAGCGTGACTCGAGCGTCAGCCGGCTGGACATGCCAGACAGGCCCGCTGCCGGCAGTCGCTGGTGAGGGTCATAGACCTCACTGATCTCACAGGGATAGCAGCGATTGCTTGCGTCGAGTTGGCTTGCCAGAGAAATCTTGTAGACAACGCCTTCGGTTTGATCTGGAGCGATGGGAAAAGAGAAGGTCAATTCGGAAAGGATGGAATCCTTCGTTGTATCGCCTGCAAGCTTGAAACCGGCAACGCTGTATGCGTCGATGATCATGGTTTTCAGACTTGATGGATCAATGCCGACAAATGAGTTTTCGTATAGATTTCTTTCTCCTCGCCACTTGTTTCTATAGTTGAATCCGAAATCCGCGTCCATGGATTTTCGCCCGAGATCGTGAATGCTGGCATAGGCTTGATCGATGGCCGAAAAAACCTGGCGACTCAGATCGTACTGAAGCATCCACGAAGAAGATTGAAGGCTGGGGAGATCGGGAATCATGGTCAGCCGCAAGAAGCAGCTGGCGCATCTCTTGCTCTTGTCAAGGTTCTCGTCCACCCGCAGGACCACATCAACGCGCTGAATTTTTCCACCTGTCGCCACGGAATAGAAGAATTTGTATTGCGCCGTTCCATCCTTCGATTTTTCAATGGCCGTATGGGAAAACCGGGCGCTTTCGAAAGCACTGATCACCAGTTTTCTGAAATCATCCACCTTGATGCCACGATAAATGGCGACTGGAAAAGCAGTGGGCGATGTTCTTTCATGAAGCAAGATCGGTGATTGGATGTTTTGCCCTGATGCACCATGGACCATGGTCATCCAAAAGAAAGCAATCATCACCAGTGTTTTTGATCCATCAAGCATGATGTCTTTTCGATGCAGTATGAATAATGATCGCTGAAGCCGCGCGGCGTGGGCCGATTTGCATGAGATCAGATGTGCTGCGCAAAGGCATCTTGGCTTGCGGCGCAGACTCCTGGCAGGGGAGCGTCTTTGCCAAAGGCCCTGTGAGTTGCTCAAGGCTCTGTTGCCTTTGCAGAACAACGCAATGATGGTAATGCAACTGCAGCCTGTGCTGACGCAGCAGGCAGTTGCGGCCATAAAAAAGGCCCGCGTTGGCGGGCCGTGCTCAGATCTCGAGGGCCTTGCGGTCCTTGCCTTCAATCCAGCGCGGCGGTTTGCCCCGGCCGGTCCAGGTGGCTCCGCTGGCGGGGTCGCGGTATTTGGCCACGCCAATGCTGGCGGACTTGGCCTTGCCGGTGCTGAAGATGTCATCCTGGGTCAGACCGAACTGCTCGACGAGTTCGCGGACCTTGGCGATGACTCCGCCTTTTTCCGCCTTCAGGGTGGCGGCGATCTTTGCCTCAAGCTCGGCCTTCTGCTGGAGGAGGGTTTTGTAATCTGCTGTCATATGTTCCTCATGGATAGTGTGCTACACAATGACGCATTTTATGGAGACAGGGTCGATGTCGCATGTGGGACATCGTCGGTGTTTGCACCTAGGTTTTTCAATATTTCGCCATTGTTCGGGATAGAGCGCGAGGCCTTTGTCTACGCCTCGACAAACTCCCGGTGGCTGCTGAAGTGCAGGATTTCGGAATCCTGCGCTCCCCCCTGTCTTTGAATGACGATGGTGCCATTGGCATGCAGATAGATACGGATGCCCGGCGTGGTCTCCGAATCCCAGTAGCAGGGGCTTTTGTCGAGGTTTTTCCAGCCGTGCTCTGCGCACAGCGTGCGCTGGCGCATGCTGTTGAGCAATTGCCTGCGCGCGCCTGCGCCTTCGCAGATGCGCATCCACAGCAGCAGGAGCATGTCGTGCGCTTCCTGGCGGGATGAGCAGGGAGGCATGTGCTTCAACTGGCCCAGGAGGGTAAGGAACCGCTGTTCTATGCTGATGTTCAGTGCCATGCCCATCTCCTTTGTGCGTGGATATGCATCAAAGTGTAGGCAGCGTCGAAGGCTGCCGATATAGGGCGGATGACGACAGCGCCGGTGGCTTTTTTTCCTGCCGGTTTGCAGGATGGGCGCCTGGCCGGCTGTCGTGACAAAGGCCAGCGGCGTCAGTGCGATTGCATGCCCATGAGATTGCAGGACATGGCGCATTGCTGGCAGGCTGCCGCGCAGGTCTGGCAATGGTCGTAGGAATGCTTGCTGCATTCGTCGGCGCAGGCCTGGCAGATCCGGGCGCACAGGCGGCAGATGTCTGAGACATGCGGACTTTGGCGCGCCATTGAGGCCACGGCCAGTTCGCAGACCTGCGCGCATTCAAGATCCTGGGCAATGCAGGCGGCCATCATCTGGACGTCTGTTTCCTTCAGGCAGGCGGCGGCACAGGTATTGCAGGCAATGATGCAGGCCTGGCAGGCATCCATGCAGGCCTTGTAGTCGATGGCTGGTGGGGTGGTATTCATGGGAGTTCTCCTGGAATGAGGGAGTGAAGTCGCGCAGGGCGTTCTTCCTTGGCCAGCTATCCGCACCAAAGAAAACGCCCCGCGAACGGGGCTGTGTCAAAGACCGCAAGGGTCGGGATTTACAGGTAGGGCACGCCGTAGTAATCGTTCACGCGGCGTCCATATTCATCGGTGTAGGCCGGTGCCGTGTCGCGCTCATAGCGGGGCGCGTTGTCCAGTTGCTCGCGCGTGAGCGACACCACGTAGCCGTTCATGTCGGGCTCGTACTTGAGGGATTCCCAGGGCAGCGGATAGCGGTCCGTGCCGATGCCCAGGAAGCCGCCGAATTCCATCACGGCGTAGCGCACCTTGCCGGACAGCTTGTCGATCATCAGCGTGTCTATGCTGCCCAGCTTGTCGCCTGCGGGGTTGTAGACATTGGTGCCGCTGACGGTTTCGGAAGAAATGACGCTCGATACGGTGTTGGGTGTGACCATGAGGCTCTCCATTGAGTGGGTTGGTGCTGGCACGCCGACGCTGTGCATCTGGCGGCTGGGCGATGCGGCATGGGAAAAGGCGCGGGAGGCGGCCCCTTCAAAGCCCGTGCATCGCCTGGCGAAGTCGAAGCCTGTGTGCTTCTGGGTTCCAGCTTAGGACCGCAATGAAGTGCTCCGGGTAGTCGGTGCGCCGCGACCGGCGTAGGAGGGTCCTTGGGCGCCGGAGGCCAGGTCCTACGAGCCCTTGTAGTCATGGTCTGCGCAGCTGCGGCCTTTTGCTGACGCGGCAGTGCAGCCTGGGCCGGCGTCGGCCTGGCGGGCACAGGCGTACAACGAAAACTGCAAGAGGGATGCTGCGGATGCAGTCCCGCGTCCACGGTCCATCCCCGAAGGAGATTCCCATGAATGCAAGCAACAAGCCATCCATCCCGCCGGTGTCTGCAGATGCGGTGGAGGACGAAGACCTGGCCGAACAGGCACGACCGGGCCACGGCGTACCTTCCCAGGACCCCGAGGCAGCTGCCCAGTACCAGCTGTCGCCGCAGGATGCGCAGCGCGAGTCACGCTCGGTGTTCATCGGCGGCGGCGTACTGGCCGGAGCCGCTGCCGGCGCTGCCGCCGGTGCGGTCATTGCAGGCCCGGTGGGCGTGGTGGTGGGCGGCACGGTAGGCAGCGTGGCCGGTGCGCTGGGCGGTGCGGCCGCAGGTGCCGTGGCGCCGGCAGAGAGTGCGCAAAAGCCAGTGGAAAAGCCCGTGCCACCCGGCAGCAAGTCTTCCGGGTGACACGGGCAGGCCGTTGCAGGCCATGTGTGGCGCGGCGGGCATGGACGGCGGCGGATGCATCCCGTATACAGGGGCCTGTCCACTTTCCTATCCACCCAGATGGCCAACGTTCTCATAGGCATCGTCGCCGCAATCCATGTCTACATCCTCGTGCTGGAGATGTTTCTCTGGGACCGGCCGGCTGGCAGGAAGGCCTTTGGGCTGACGCCGGAATTTGCGCAGCAGACCAGGACGCTGGCCGCCAACCAGGGGCTTTACAACGGCTTTCTCGCCGCAGGGCTGATCTGGGGGCTGGCGCAGGGCGCCGACGGCCTGGCGTTCAAGTACTTTTTTCTCCTGTGCGTGCTGGTGGCAGGCCTGTATGGCGCCGCCACGGCCAGCCGCAAGATCCTCTGGGTGCAGGCCGTGCCGGCCGCCGTTTCGCTGCTGGCCCTGTACCTGGGGCTGTGAGAACGCCCGGGTACCGGTGGGTGAAACCGCTGCAGCTGCTGCTGGACCGTGACCCCGGCGTGCGAGGCGCGGGCCGGCATAGCCGACATGGCCGGCGTCAGTCCACCAGCGCCTGTATGGCCTGCAATTGCGCCGCCAGCCCGGGCCGCCCGGCCGGAAAAGTCTCCTCGAAGGCGGCAGTGCCTATCGTGAAGCCCGCTGCGCCGCCTGCCAGCACGGCCGCGATGCGTTCACTGCGATCAATGGAGCCGGCCACGACCACGGGTTTGTCCACCGCATCGCAGACGGCCTTGATCAGGGCCGGCACATCGCCGTGGAAGCGGTAGGCCAGCAGGTCCAGGCCATGCACGCCGTCCAGCCCCGCCATGCGGCGGGCGCTGGCCACGATGTCCTGTACCGGGCCTGAAAGCACGCTCGGATGCCCGCTCACCTTGCCGGGAAACGGGTAGTACGCAATGCCGCTGCCGCGCAGCACGGGCAGCACCGCCTCGGGCCGTGTGCCACCCATGAGCACGTCCACCCCGATGTCGACCGCCGCGCGGGCGGAGGCCACTTCGCTGGCCTCGTCGAGGCTGACAACCTCCAGATAGACCCTGGCGCCGCCCGCACGGATGTCCCGGGCCAGGGCATGCAGCTCGGGCAGGGGCAGGCCGATGTCCTTGAAGCCCACATGGCGAACGCCCTGGGCCAGCACCTCGCGCAGCCGCTCGCGCGCATCGGCAATGGTCCTGTCCTGCTGCGTGAGCATGAAGATGAAGTCCGGGCGTTGCGTTCGTGCACTGGTACCGGTACGGGTGGCCTGCACCATGGCTGCCGCCTGGCGCAGCGCGCAGGCCAGGCTGGCGTGGTCGGCGCGGCCCGTGCCCGCGATGTCGAAGGCCGTGCCATGGTCCACCGAGGTGCGCACAAAGGGCAGGCCCACGGTGATGTTCACGCCTTGCTCCACACCCAGGTATTTCACGGGAATCAGCCCCTGGTCATGGAACTGGGCGACCACCACGTCGAACTCGCCCCGGCGCGCCCGCATGAAGACCGTGTCGCCGGGCCAGGGGCCGCTGGCCTCGATGCCTTCGGCGCGCGCGGCGGCAATGGCGGGGATGATCACCGAGCGGTCCTCGTCCCCGAACAGACCGTTTTCACCGGCATGCGGATTGAGCCCTGCCACGGCCACCCGGGGCCGGGGGATGCCGAACGCGCGGCAGGCCTGGTGCGCGAGGCGAATGGCGCGCAGCTCGTTGTCCATGGTCACGGAGGCGATGGCCTGCTGCAGCGGCACATGGATGGAGACCAGCAGCACCCGCAGCTCATCATTGGCGAGCATCATGGCGAAGTCGCGTGTGCCGGAACGCTCGGCCAGCATCTCGGTATGGCCCGGATGCAGGCAGCCTGCCGCGCGCAGCGCTTCCTTGTGGATGGGGGCGGTCACCAGGCCCGAGACGTCGCCAGCCAGGGCCAGGTCGATGCCGCGCTGGATATAGGCATGACAGGCCGCGCCGGCGCGTGCATCGACGCAGCCCCAGGGCAGGTCCGGCGGCAGGTCCTCGCCGGTCTGCAGCACGAAGAGCGTGGCGGGCGGCACCAGGGCAGGGACCTGGGCCGGTGTCTCGATGGCCCGGATCTGCGGATGGACGCCCAGCCCATCGGCCGCCCGCTGCAGCCGGGCGATGTCGCCGATGACGAGAAACGGCGTGCAGGGCCGCGCAGGGTCCATTGCCAGCTTGACGATGATCTCGGGCCCGATGCCCAATGGATCGCCCATGGTGATGGCCAGGGGCGCGCTGGCCGGGGTGCTGGCCGAGGGGTTGGCGGAGTTGGGGCTGGAGTGCTTCATGGTTCTTGCTGAAACCTCAATCGATGGGCTTACTTTGCATGAAGATGCTCCAGTAATAAATCGATATAGACTCATCATTCAATTGAGCAATGTTCAACTGAAAGTCCGCTGTTCCACCTGTCTAGAGCCGCCATTGCCATGCCCGCACCCGTCCACATGCCGCCGCTGTCTGCCCTGCGCGCCTTCGAGGCCACGGTGCGCCATGGCAGTGTCTCCAAGGCCGCGCGCGAGCTGCACCTGACCGATGGCGCCGTGAGCCGTGCCGTGCGCGACATGGAGGAGGCGCTGGGCTTTGCGCTGTTCCAGCGCAGCAACCGCAGCATCATTGCCACGCCCACGGCCCGCGTGCTGGCCGAGGAGGTGGCCCTGGCGCTGGAGCGCCTGCGCGGCGCGCTGGGCCGCGCGCGGCAGGCGGCAGGGCCGGACCGGCCGCTGGTGCTGTCGTGCGAGCCCACGTTTTTGATGCGCTGGCTGATTCCGCGTCTGGGCGGTTTGCAGGAAGCGATCGGCACGCAGCGCGAGCTGCGCCTGGTATCGGCCGGCGGCTCCGTGCCCTTTGCGCGCGAGGGCATTGATCTGGCCATACGCCGCGCGGATTTCGACATGGGCGCCGATGTGGTGGCCGAGCCCTTTCTGCAAGAGCGCGTGGGGCCCGTCTGCAAGCCCGCGCTTGCCAAGGCGCTGGCACGCTCAGGGCCGCTGGGCGGGGTGCTGCTGCATACGCAGTCGCGGCCGGACGCATGGCGGCATTGGAGCGAACTGACCGGCGTGCCGCTGCGGGCCGGTCGCGAGGTGCGCTTCGAGCATTTCTACCTGAGCCTGCAGGCCGCCGTGGCCGGGGCCGGCGTCGCCATCGGCCCGCTGGCACTGGTGGCCGATGACCTGGCCAGCGGCACGCTGTGCGCGCCGCGCGGCTTCGTGGCCGATGGCTCGCACTACGTGCTTATGTCGCCCCGGCCGGTGCAGGACGAGGCCAGCTTCGCCCTGGTGCTGGACTGGCTGCGCGCGCAGACCTTGCCGCTGGGCCTGGCGCATGCACAGGCACATGCACAGGCCCCGGCGGCCGGCTGAGCGTCGATCAACCGGGCTCCTGATCGTGCTCCGACAGCTCGCGCCAGTGCGTGCGTGTGAAGGCGTAGGCCGTGTCCAGCGCCGGTGACAGGGTGCGCGCGGCCATGCGCGCCATGCCGTAGCGGCCGCATCGGCGGGGATCGGCGGGCAGGGGCACTTCGGCCATGGCGCCGCTGGCGCGCTCCTTGCGGGTGATGGACAGCACGCCGAACAGCAAGGTGTCCGTGGCCAGGGTCACGCCGCGCAGCAGGTCCAGGTCGTTGCAGTGCAGGGTGAACAGCTTGTCGGGCTCGGCGCCTTCGCCCCACAGCTCGGCCAGCTGCCGCGCCATGGCCGTGCTCAACGTGGTGGTGGCCAGCGGGTAGCGGCGGATCTCGTCCATGCCGGGGTTTTGCAGCACGGGGTGGCCCGCGCGGCAGACCAGGCCGGCCGGCAGCTCGCCCAGCAGTTCCATCTCCACGTCATCGGCGGCGCGCAGCACGTAGGCGTCGCCGACGATGGCATCGATGGATTCGTTGCGCAGCAGCTGCAGCAATGCGCTGGTGGCACCCATTTCGGCGCGCACCTTCACGCGCGGATGCGCCTGCGCCATGTGGATCAGAAAGGGCTTGAGCAGCAGCGCCGCGGGCGCGGGCGCCACGCCAATGGCGAGCGCGCCTTCCTGGCCGCCGCGCAGCAGCTCCAGGTCACGCCGCAACTGGGTTTCCTCCAGCCGCATGCGGCGTGCACGCTCGGCCACGAGCTCGCCAAACACTGTCAGCCGGGCGCGCCGCGCGCCCCGGTCGAACAACTGCGCCCTGAGTTCATCTTCCAGCGCGCGGATGCTGCGGCTGAGCGCCGGCTGGGTGAGATGCACGGCGCGCGCTGCGTCGGAAAAGGTGCCGTGCTCGACGATGGCCAGCAGGTGCCGCAGCTTCTGTGTATCCATGCGGAGTCCTCATGGTTTGTTGGCAAATTTTTCATTTGAATTATAGGTAGGCGCTTCCTAAGATCGCATCCAGGGACATTGAAATGTTCTATAGAGCGGCCACAACCGCCAACTCTTTCATCGGAGCAAAAGGAGACAAACCATGCTCAAGCTGTTCATCGGCATAGGCATCCCGTACATCGCGGTGATCGGCCTGCTTCCCTGGGTCGCGTCCGTCGATCGCTTCGTGTTCGGCGTGCCCTTCATCTACCTGTGGATCTTCATGTGGTTCGTGCTGACGTCGCTGTGCATGCTCGTGTGCTGGCTGATGTTCGACCGCCACGAAGCCGACGACGCGCAGTCCGCCTGAAGGGAGCACCGCCATGACCACCGCAGTCTTTCTGGGCTTCATCGCGCTGTCCCTGTACCTGGCCATCCGCTCGCGCACGGGCAAGGGTGCGCAAAGCGTGCATGACTTCTTCGTCGCCTCCCGCCAGTTCGGCGCCTACCTGGTGTTCTTCCTGGCCGCCGGCGAGATCTACAGCATCGGCACCATGGTCGGCTTTCCGGGCGGCATCTACGCCAAGGGGCCGACCTATGGCGTCTGGTTCCTGGGCTACATCCTGCTGGCCTATCCGCTGGGCTACTTCCTCGGCCCCATGATCTGGAAGGCGGGGCTGCGGCACAACGCCATCACGCTGCCGGACCTGTTCAAGGGCCACTTCGGCAGCCGTACGCTGGAGCTGATCGTGGCCGGCTCGGCCATCCTGTTCCTGCTGCCCTGGGGCCAGCTGCAGTTCACGGGGCTGGTGGCCGCGCTCAAGGGCCTGGGATGGAATTTCCAGCCGCTGCACCTGCTGCTGATCTCTGCGGGCCTGGCCTTCACCTACATCGCCATCTCGGGGGTGCGCGCCTCGGCCTATATCGCCATCCTCAAGGACATCCTGATGGTGGTGGCCATCATCGCCACGGGCGTGGCCGTGGGCTGGCATGCGGGTGTGGGCGATGTGTTCACCGCCGCCAGTGCCAAGGTCAGCAACCACATGACCGATACGCAGCTGCGCTTTTCCATGAGCACCATGCTGTTCCAGGCGCTGGGCTTCTACATGATGCCGTTCGCGGTTCAGAACTTCTTCACGGCCAAGAGTTCGCACACCATCCGCCGCACGCAGATCGCCATGCCGCTGTACATGCTGATGTACCCCTTCCTGGTGCTGGCCTCGTACTACGCCATCAGCCAGAACCTGCAGCTGGCATCGCCCAACGAGGCCTTCTTCGCGGCTGCCGTGCGACTGCTGCCCGACTGGCTGCTGGGCCTGGTGGCCGCAGGCGCCGCGCTGTCGGGCTTGCTGGTGCTGGCGGGCATCTGCCTGGCCATCGGCCCCATCGTGGCCCGCAACCTGTTGCCCGGCCTGCCCGAGGCCAAGCAAAAGCAGGGCGCCAAGGTGGTGATCGTCATTTACCTGGTGCTGTCCATCGTGATGACGCTGCTCACGCCCAACCTGATGCTGACGCTGATCAACACCACCTACTACGGCGTGACGCAGTTCTTCCCCGGAATGATGGCCATCCTCTTCGGCTGGCGCATCCGGCCCATGGCCGTTGCCCTGGGCATTGCCTGCGGCCAGGCGCTGGCCATTGCGCTGTACATCCAGCAGCCGGATTTCGGTGGCATCAACCTGGGCTTCATCAGCCTGGCGCTGAACCTGCTGGTCACGGCCATCGTCCACTATCTGCCCGGTGCCGCGCGCGTCAAGGCCGCCTGAAAAAGACCACCACCATGAACCACGACGAGAACGCGCGCACGCAGGTCTTTGTGGCGCGCACCATCCTCACCATGAACCCGGCCCAGCCGCAGGCCACCCATGTGGCCGTGCAGGGCGGCCGCATCTTGGCCGTTGGCCAGGAGGCCGACATGGCTGCCTGGCCCGAGGCCGAACGCATCGACCACCTGCACGGCAAGGTCCTCATGCCCGGCCTGATCGAGGCGCACAGCCACCTGATGGAAGGCGCCATGTGGGAGGCCGTGTACCTGGGCTACTTCGATCGACGCGATCCCGAGGGCCGCCTGTGGCCCGGCCTGCGCACGCTGGACGCCGTGCTGGCGCGCCTGGCCGAGGCCGAGCGTGCCCTGCCCGATGCGCAGGCCACGCTGCTGGCCTGGGGCTTCGATCCCATCCTCTTCGGCAGCAGCCGGCTGTCGGTGCGCGAGCTGGACCGTGTCTCCGCCACACGGCCCATCGTCATCCTGCATGCCAGCGTGCACCTGATGAACGTGAACTCGGCCATGCTGGCGCTGGCCAGCATTGACGAGGACACCGACATCGACGGCATCCACAAGGACGCCGAGGGCCAGCCCACGGGCGAGCTGCAGGAATTCGCCGCCATGTACCCCGTGCAGAAGGTGATCGGCAGCGCGCTGTCGCTGGCCGCCGCCGAGCAGCGCGAGGCGATCTGGAAGTTCGGCCGCGTGGCCCAGCTCGCGGGCGTGACCACGGCCACCGACCTGGTCAGCGATCTCTCGCCCCAGGGCCTGGCCGCGCTGCGCGAGGTCACGGCCGACGCGGCCTATCCGCTGCGCATCGTCCCGGCCTTCGCGCCGCAGCGCAACCCGGAAGGCGGTGCCGCGCGCGTGCATGCTGCAGCGGCGTCCTCGGCCAGCGACAAGCTGCAGTTCGGCCCCGTCAAGTTCATCGTGGACGGCTCCATCCAGGGCTTCACCGCGCGCCTGCGCGCTCCCGGCTATGCGGGCGGGCAGCCCAACGGCCTGTGGCTGATTCCCCCGTCGCAGCTGCCCGCGCTGTTCGAGCCCTTCCACCTGGCCGGTCTGCAACTGCACATCCACACCAACGGAGACGAGGCCACCGAGGTGGTGCTGGATGTGATCGAGGACCTGCTGGCCAGGCACCCGCGCGCCGACCATCGCCACACCCTGCAGCACTGCCAGCTGGCCAGCAGCGCCCAGCTGCAGCGCGCCGCGCGCCTGGGAATGTGTGTCAACTTCTTCTCCAACCATCTCTATTACTGGGGCGATGCCCACGCCGAGCAGACCGTGGGCATGCAGTGGGCCTCGCGCATGAATGCAGCGGGCACGGCGCGGCGCCTGGGCATGGATTTCGCCATGCATTCCGATGCGCCCATCACCCCTATCCACCCCCTGTTCACCGCCTGGTGCGCGGTGCAGCGCGAAACCGCTTCAGGCCGCGTGCTGGGCGAGGCCGAGCGCCTGTCGGTGGACGACGCCCTGCATGCCATCACCATGGGCGCGGCCCGTACCCTGAAACTGGAGCAGCGCGTGGGCAGCATCGAGCCCGGCAAGCTGGCGGACTTCGCCGTGCTGGAGGACGATCCCCGCGCGGTGGCGCCAGCGGCCCTCAAGGACGTGAGGGTCTGGGGCACCGTGCTGGGCGGCCGCATCTTCCCCGCGCCCGGGTCAGCGCCATGAGCACGCCGGCCGCCGCGGCGCAGCGGGCGCCCGTTCCCATGGTCGTCGTGGGCGGCTACCTGGGCGCGGGCAAGACCACCTTGCTCAACCGGCTGCTGGAGCGTGCCGATGGCCTGCGCGTGGCCGTGCTGGTCAACGACTTCGGCGAGATCAACATCGACGCCGCCCTGATCCGCACGCGCAGCAGCGACGTGCTGCAGCTGGAAAACGGCTGCATCTGCTGCTCCATCGGCGGCCGGCTGGCCGAGGCCCTGGCCGCCGTGGGTGCGCGGCCCGACCGGCCGGACCTGCTGGTCATCGAGGCCAGCGGCGTCTCCGACCCCGTGCGCATCGCCCAGGTCGGCATGCTCGACCCCGCACTGCAGCTCAACGCCATCCTGGTGGTGGTGGATGTCCAGGCCGTCGATGAGCAACTGTGCGACCCGCTGGTCGGCGACATGGTCCGCCGCCAGATCTCGGGCGCGACGGCGCTGGTGCTGACCAAGGCCGATCTGGCCGGCGCATGTGCCACCGAAAAGGTGGCCGCGCGCGTGGCCGGCATGGCGCCCGGTGCTGTGGTGCTGGCGGCCCGCCATGGCGAGATACCGCTGGCCGTGTTCATTGATGCGGCTGCCTCGCCACGCCGCCCGCAAGGCCTGCTGCAAGCGGGCGGCTCCTGGAAAAGCCAGACCGGGAACATGGCCGGCATGGCCGATGTGGGCAGCTTTTCCTACGCAACGCGCCGCTGCTTTGACCGGCAGCGGTTGCGGCAGGCGCTGCGTACGCTGCCTGTCCCCCTGTTGCGGGCCAAGGGCATCGTGCGGCTGGGCGGGCAGGACAGCGTCCAGGAAGTCCACGTGGTGGGTGGGCGCTTGCGCATTGCCAGCCTGCATGGGGCCAGGGTCTCGGAGTCCGTGTTTGTCTTCATTGGCTGTTTCACGGCGATGGGGCGGGAGGCGATACTCCGCTGTCTTGAGGGAGCCCTGGCCGCGCCATGAAGACAACTTTGGCGGTGTCGAAATTTTTGGAATTTTGGATTTCGGGCCAAAAAAACGTATTAGAATTTAGGTCTTCTAGGGGAGTCGCCAAGTTGGTAAAGGCACCGGATTTTGATTCCGGCATGCGAGGGTTCGAGTCCTTCCTCCCCTGCCAGATAGACAAAAGCCCTGACAGTTTTGCTGTCAGGGCTTTTTTGTTTTCGGGCTGCAGGCCAGGCTCAGGCCGCAGCCAAGTGTGAGTCGGCACTTGCCATGGCGGCGTTGAGCGTTGCGCGTATGCCCTGCGCATAGGGCGTCTTGGCGATGGGGCCCAGCAGGGCGTGCAGGGCGGAGTCCTCCATGATCAGCGGATCGGTCAGCAGGTAGTGCATCTCGGCCAGCTCGCGCATGAAGGGGTTGAACAGGCCGGCCAGGCGCAGCGCGGTCTTGCCTGCAACGCGCAGTTTCAACGGCCTGCCGCTCAGGCGTTCGATCTCGGAGACGATGTCGCGCTGCGTGGTCACACCCGCGCCAGCCAGGTGCCAGACCCTGCCGAATGCCTGCGGCGTGTCGATGAGGCGCGCCACGACGGGGCCCACATCAGGCACATAGACAAACTCGTGCGGACGGTCCAGCGGGCCGATCATGTCGGCCCGGCCGCCGTGGGCTGCCGCCTCGAAGGCGCCGTGCAGCAGGCTGTTGTGTACTCCGGGACCGTAGAAGTCGGGCAGGCGCAGCACGGTGGCCTCGATGTGGCCCTGTGCATGGGCTTGCAGCAGCAGGTCCTCCTGGGCTTTGCGCATGCGGCCCTTGAAGGTATGGGGCTCGCGCGGATGGTCTTCTGCCACGGGCAGGGTGCGGGCCTTTCCGTAGGGATAGACGGTGCCGATCAGCACGATGCGGCGCACGCCCGCGGCAATGGCGCCTTCCAGCGTCTTGCGCATCAGTTCGGGATGCAATTGAAACTGCCAGTAGTTCACGCCCACCAGGTAGATCAGCGTGTCCACGCCGTGGGCGGCAGCCTCGATGGAGCCGGTGCTGTCCGGGTTCCAGGGGACGATCTTGGCCAGCGGGTCGGCGCCGAAGGTCTGGCGCAGGCTGGCTGCGTTGCGGCCGACCACGCGGTAGGCGCGGCCCTGTTGTCTGAGCGCGGCGGCCAGACTCTGGCCGATGGCGCCTGCGGCGCCGAAGAGTGCAATGGATGGCATGGGCTGGGTCCTGTGGTGACAGCCTCAGTGTCAGCAACCCGCTGCAAAAAGAAAATTGCCTAGAATTCTCTGGTGTCCATGCATAAATGAATGGATGAGTGATGTCGGAACCCCACTGGGAGTGGTATCGCAGTTTTTTGCAGGTGCTGGAGTCCGGGTCGCTGTCAGCGGCGGGCCGGGCCATGGGTGTGGCGCAGCCGACCGTGGGCCGCCACATCGACGGGCTGGAGTCGGCGCTGGGCCTGCAACTGTTCACCCGCTCATCCGATGGCTTCGCGCCCACGGAGGCGGCCTACGAGCTTCAGCCCTATGCAGCCAGCATGGCCGCGACGGCGGCCGCGCTGCGCCGCGTGGCGGCCAGCCATGGCTCGGGCGTGCGCGGCACGGTACGGCTGACGGCCAGCGAGGTGGTGGGCGTGGAGGTGCTGCCGCCTGTGCTTGCGCAATTGCGCGCGGCACACCCTGAACTGGGCATCGAGCTGGTGCTGTCCAACGCGGTGGACGACCTGTTGCGCCGCGAGGCCGACGTGGCCGTGCGCATGTTCCGGCCGCAGCAGGAGGCGCTGGTGGCACGCCATATCGGCGCCATCGAGCTGGGGCTGCATGCCCATGAAAGCTATCTGTCCGCACGCGGCGTGCCGGAATCGCTGGAGGACCTGGCCGGGCATTCGCTCATCGGCTTCGACCATGAAAGCGCCCTGATCCGAAAGATGCAGCAGCAGTTTCCCATGCTCACGCGCGAAGGCATGGCGCTGCGCTCGGACAGCGACCTGGCCCAGCTGGGCGCCATCCGCGCGGGCTTTGGCATTGGCGTGTGCCAGTCGGCATTGGCGGCCCGGGAGCCGGGCCTGGTGCGGGTGCTGCCCCAGGCGTTTTCATGGAAGCTCGATACCTGGGTGGCCATGCACGAGGACCTGCGCAAGAGCGAGCGCTGCGCCGTGGTCTTCAAGGCCGTGGCCCAGGCGCTGACGGCCTATGCCAGAGGCGGTGCCTGACGCCCGGCACCCAGGGGCACTTGTGCTTCAGCCGGCGTGCAGCAGGCAGGAGCGCGCGAGATGGCGCAGCGTGGACTTTCTGCGCTGGGTGGCGACAAAGGACTGGCAGTTGTGGGCGATGTAGGCGGCCATGACCACGGTCAGGCTGGCGATGGCCCACAGCGGAATGGGCAGCAGGGAATCGAGCAGCACCGCGCACACGGCCAGCATCGACAGGCAGGGCAGCAGCCGCAGCAGGGCGGCTTGCCGGGGTTGCTGATTGCGCAGCAGGGTGAGGACTTGGGTGGCGGTCAGCCTGCGGAATCTGCCGGCTTGCTTGCGAAAAACGTTCACGGCGCGGTAGGGCGTTGATGTGGATCAAAAATTTGTGTGCAAATGTATCATCTTGGTGCATGCTCATCAAGCGATGTGTGGCGCCATGACAAAGGCCCGCGCAGGGCGGGCCTCTTGCGGCAATGCCTGTGCAGGCGTCAGCGCATCTCGATCTCGATGGCGATCAGCACGAAGGCCGCCATCCACAGCGTCTCCACCACCAGCAGCGCAAAGGGTCGCCAGCCTGCCTGGGCCAGTTGCTGGAACGAGGTCTTCAGGCCCAGTGCCGCAATGGCCAGCACCAGACAGTTGCGCGACAGGTCGCTCAACTGGTGCTGCAGGCCCGGCGGCACCCAGCCCAGCGAGTTGATGGCCACCAGCGCGACGAAGACCCACAGGAACCAGGGCACCAGGCCCGGCTTCTTGCCGTGGTGCTGCTCGGCCGCTGCCTCGCGCTGGCGCTTGAACAGGGCCGAGACCATGACCACCACCACGGCCAGCATGGACACGCGGAACAGCTTGACGATGGTGGCGTAGTCGCCCGTGGCCTGGTCGATGGTGTAGCCCGCGCCCACCACCTGGGCCACATCGTGGATGGTGCCGCCGATGAACAGGCCGGCCAGCTCGGGCGGCAGATGCAGGGCGCGCGCCACCAGCGGGTACAGCACCATGGCGGCCGTGGACAGCACGGTGACCGTGACCACCACGGTCAGCGTGAAGCGGTCGCTGTCCTTGTCGCGCGGCAGCACCGACGAGATGGCCAGCGCCGCCGAGGCGCCGCAGATGGCCACCGCGCCGCCCGACAGCACGCCCTGCGGGCGCGTCAGGCCCAGGCGCCGGCCCAGCAGCGTGCCGCACAGCAGCGTGGTGACCACGGCGGCGATAACGATCAGCGCCGTGGTCCAGCCCAGGCCCGCGATCTGCGTGGCCGTGATGCGCGCACCCAGCAGGCCCACGCCCAGGCGCAGCACGCCGCGCGCGCAGAACTCGATGCCCGGCTTGGCGCGCGCGTCCTGGCTCAGGAAGTGGAAGGCCACGCCGAAGAACAGCGCGAACAGCAGCTGCGGCCCGCCATGCAGCGTGGAGACGAAGGTCGCCGCCAGCGCAATCACGCCCGACAGGCCCGTGCCGGGCAGGAGCCTGAGCCACTGCAGCATGCGCGGCACGGGCGCCTGCGCAGCCACCTGTGCTTGGACCTGGCTCATGACTGCTCCTTGCCGCCCGCCGCGCTGGCCAGCACGGCCAGCGCGCAGGACGCAATGCGGCTGGCCACCGAGTCCGAACGGCTGGTCAGCACGATGGGCACGCGCATGCCCAGCACCAGGCCCGCGCATTCGGCGTCGGCCATGTAGACCAGCTGCTTGTAGATCATGTTGCCGGCCTCCAGGCTGGGCACCAGCAGCACGTCGGGCTGGCCGGCCACATCGGAGACGATGCCCTTGTGATGCGCCGAGCGCAGCGAGATGGCGTTGTCATAGGCCAGCGGCCCGTCGAGGATGGCGCCGCTGATCTGCCCCCGGTCGGCCATCTTGCACAGCGCGGCCGCGTCGATGGTGCCGGGAATGGCGGGGTTGACCGTCTCCACCGCCGAGAGCACGGCCACGCGCGGCCGGGCAATGCCGATGGCACGGGCCAGGTCGATGGCGTTCTGCGCAATGTCGCGCTTGTCCATCAGCGTGGGGAAGATGTTGACCACGCAATCGGTCATCAGCAGCGGGCGCTCGAAGCCCGGCAGGTCCATCACGAACACATGGCTGGCGCGGCGGCTGCCGCGCAGGCCGGCCTCGCGCGCCACGGCAGCGCCCAGCAACTCGTCGCTGTGCAGGCTGCCCTTCATCAGCGCGCGGGCCTGGCCGCTGCCGCACAGCGCCGCCGCCTGGGCAGCCGCCGCGCGTGGATCGTCGGCTGTGGAGTGGATGGACGCGCCCGCCAGGTCCAGCCCGGCCGCCTGGGCCGCCGCTCGGATGCGTGCCTCGGGGCCGACCAGCAACGGCGTGATCAGGCCCGCCTGCGCGGCCTGCATGGCGGCCTGCAGCGAGCCTGCATCGCAGGGATAGGCCACGGCCACAGGAATGGGGCCTTGCGCCTTGGCCTGGTCGAGCAAGTGCTGGAGATGGGGACGGGGCGTGGCGGGCGCATCGTCGGCGGCCACGGCAAGTGAAAGTGGGGGGACCATGAAAGCTCCTGCGGGAAAGTACAGGGCCCGGCGCGAGCAACGCAGGGAATCTGGGAATCGGCTTTCGAGGGCCTTGCGCTTCACCCAGGCGCATGAAACCGGCGCGGCCCATCCCAGGGACACCGAGGAAGGGCCGCCCCGCACCGAGGGTGTCGTCCCCCTCCCCCGCGCAGCGGGTAGAGAGGGGGAAGGCGCGTCAGCGCCTCAGGGGGTTAGACAAAGTCCTTGTACTTTTCGAGGAAGCGCACGGGCTTGGAGAGCGCATCGCGGCGGAACGGGTCACCCAGTTCGCGCGTGCACATCACCTCGATCACGCAGGTCTTGCCGTGGTTCATCTGCAGGTCGATGGCCTTCTTCAGCGCCGGGCCCACGTCCTCGATCTGGTCGACCACGATGCTCTCGGCGCCCATGGCGCTGGCAATGGCTGCGAAGCTCTCGCTTTCCAGCTCGCCGGCCACGAAGCGGCGGTTGTAGAAGTCCACCTGGTTCTTCTTCTCGGCGCCCCACTGGCGGTTGTGGAAGACCACGGCCGTGACGGGAATGTCATGGCGCACGGCGGTCATGATCTCCACCATGCTCATGCCCCAGGCGCCGTCGCCGGCGTAGGCGATGGCTGGGCGGTCGGGCGCCGCGCACTTGGCACCGATGATGGTGGGCAGGGCATAGCCGCAGTTGCCGAAGCTCATGGGCGCGAAGAAGCTGCGCGGCTCGTCGAAGCGCAGGTAGCTGTTGGCCACGGAGTTGATGTTGCCGATGTCGGTGGAGACCATCACGCGCGGCGGCATGGCCTTTTCCAGCTCGCGCAGCACCTGGCGCGGATGCAGGTACTGGCCGCCCGTGGGCGTGCGCTCGCCCTTGGCCTCTTCGATCATGTCCAGGCTGTAGGGGTCGCGCTCATGCGTCCACTCGTCCAGCTCCTTCTCCCAGGCCGCCTTCTCGGTGGCGATGGTGTCGGCGCGCGCGGCCTTGGTGGCGTCGCAGGCCAGGGTCTGGCCCTGCAGGCGGCGGCCCAGCTCGCGTGCCACGGCCTTGGCGTCGCCGTGGATGCCGACCGAGATCTTCTTGACCAGGCCCAGGTTGGTGTGGTCGGCCTCGACCTGGATGATCTTGGCGTTCTTGGGCCAGTAGTCCATGCCGTGCTGGGGCAGGGTGCCGAAGGGGCCCATGCGCGAGCCCAGCGCGATCACCACGTCGGCCTGGGCGATGAGCTTCATCGCGGCCTTGGAGCCCTGGTAGCCCAGCGGGCCGGCCCACAGCGGGTGCTTGGCGGGGAAGGCGTCATTGCGCAGATAGCCCGTGACCACGGGTGCGCCCAGGCGCTCGGCCAGCTGCTTGCACTCCTCGACCGCATCGCCCATGACCACGCCGCCGCCGGCCAGGATCACGGGGAACTTGGCCGTGGCCAGCAGTTCCGTGGCGGCCTGCAGGCTGTTTTCGCCGCCCGAGCCGCGTTCCACGCGCATGGGCTTGGGGATTTCGCACTGCACTTCGCCGTAGAAATAGTCGCGCGGGATGTTCAGCTGGGTGGGACCCATCTCGGAGATGGCGCGGTCAAAGCAGCGGGCCGTGAACTCGGCCATGCGCTTGGGGTTGCAGACATGGCCCTGGTACTTGGTGAACTCCTGGAACATGGGCAGCTGGTTGGCTTCCTGGAAGCCCCCCAGGCCCATGCCCATGGTGCCGGTCTCGGGCGTGATCATGACCACGGGGCTGTGGGCCCAGTAGGCGGCAGCAATGGCGGTCACGCAGTTGCTGATGCCGGGGCCGTTCTGGCCGATCACCACGCCGTGGCGGCCCGAGACGCGCGCATAGCCGTCGGCCATGTGGGCCGCGCCCTGCTCGTGCACCACGGGGATCAGGCGAATGCCGGCGGGCGCGAAGATGTCCATGGCATCCATGAAGGCCGAGCCCATGATGCCGAACATCTCCGTGACGCCGTTGGCCACGCAGGTCTCCACAAAGGCTTCGGAAGGGGTCATCTTCTGGACGCCTTCGACCACCGTACGATTGTTGGCTGCAGTCATGTTGTCTCCTTGAAAATGGAACTTTAAGTTCCGAAAAAAGAAATTACGGCGCAAGTCTAGGTGTGATTTCGCCTGGATGTCAAACAAATTTCTTTTTTCGGAACAAATTGACTCGAAAAATTGAAAACCATATGATGGCCAACACCATGAACACCCGAGACCCTGTCCCTGCCCGTATCGATGGCGATACCCCCAACCTGCGGCTGTTCGCGCTGCTGGAGGCCATTGCGCAGAAGAACGAGCCCTTCACGCTGCAGACCATGGTCGAGGAGACAGGCCTGCCCAAGCCCACCATGCACCGCATGCTCCAGCAGCTCGAAGGCGCGGGCATCCTGCAGCGCGAGGGCAATGGCCGGCACTACGGCACGGGCCGGCGCCTGATGCGGCTCGCTGAGAGCGTGCTGCTCAACAACACCACGCACGGCGCACGCCACGCGGTGCTGGCGCAACTGGTGCGCGACATCGGCGAGAGCTGCAACATCACCGCCTTCTCGGGCAGCGAGGTGCTGTACCTGGACCGCGTGGAGACGCCCGCGCCGCTGCGCTTTTATCTGCACCCGGGCTCGCGCGTGCCGGCCCATTGCTCGGCCACGGGCAAGCTGTTCCTGAGCCAGATGGCGCCCGCGCAGCGCAGGCGGCTGCTGTCGGCCGTGCCGCTGGAAGGCTTCACGGCCAATACGTTGACGGCCTTTGACGCGCTGGACGCCGAACTGGACCAGGTGCGCGCCCAGGGCCATGCCTTCGACAACGAGGAATTCCTGCCCGGCCTGCTGTGCCTGGGCGTGCTCGTGCCCTCCATCCAGGGCGGCCCCTCGAACATGGGGCTGGCCGTGCAGGCGCCCATCATGCGTTTCCCGCGCGAACGTGCGCTGTCCTTTCTTCCCCAACTGCGCGCGGCGGCCGAGGCGATTGCGCGCATCAACGACGAAGTCCCCCCGGGAGCCCCTGACGATGACTGAGCTGACCCTGATGCATCCCACGCGCACGCTTGGCGTGCGCGAGACCTTCGGCCTGGACACCGACATGCAGGTGCCGGCCTTTGCCGAACGCAGCGAGCATGTGCCGGCCGTGGACCCGGCCTACCGCTTCAACCCGCAGGCCACGCTGGCCATCCTGGCGGGCTTTGCGCACAACCGGCGCGTGGTCATCCAGGGGCTGCACGGCACGGGCAAGTCCACCCATATCGAGCAGGTGGCGGCGCGGCTGAACTGGCCCTGCGTGCGCGTCAACCTCGACGGCCACATCAGCCGGCTGGACCTGGTGGGCAAGGACGCCATCGTGCTGCAGGAGGGCCGCCAGGTCACGCAGTTCCAGGAAGGCATCCTGCCCTGGGCGCTGCAGCGGCCCGTGGCCCTGGTCTTCGATGAATACGACGCGGGCCGGCCCGACGTGATGTTCGTCATCCAGCGCGTGCTCGAACGCGAGGGCAGCTTCACCCTGCTGGACCAAAAGCGCGTGCTCCAGCCGCATGCGCAGTTCCGCCTCTTCGCCACCATGAACACCCTGGGCCAGGGCAACCTCAGCGGCCTGTACCACGGCACGCAGATGCTCAACCACGCCCAGCTCGACCGCTGGAACCTGGTCACCAGCCTGGACTACCTGGCGCCGGCCGAGGAAGCCGCCATCGTGCTGGCGCGCGTGCCGCAGTTGGCCACGCCGCAGGGGCGCGAGCAGGTGGCCGCCATGGTGGCGCTGGCCGCGCTCACGCGCAAGGGCTTTGCGGTGGGCGACCTGTCGCTGCTGATGTCGCCGCGCACCGTCATCACCTGGGCCGAGAACGCGCAGATCTTCCATGACCTGCGGCTGGCCTTCGAGCTGTCCTTCCTCAACAAGTGCGAGCCGGCTGAGCGGGCCATCGTGGCCGAGTACTTCCAGCGCTGCTTCGGCCAGGAACTGGCGCTGCGCGACGAGCCCGCCCATGCCTGCTGAGGCATCCCCCTCGCTGGCGCGCATGGAGGCCTGGGGCGGCGCGCTGCTGCGCGCCATGGCGGGCGATGCCTCGCTGCAATGGAGCGGGCAGACGCTGTACCGGGGCACGGCGCCCGTGGTGCTGGCAGCGGCCCACCAGGCCGATGTGCCGGCCCGATTGGCCGACCAGCGCGGCCTGCTCGACGGCGCCAGCCTGCGCCTGCGCCTGAGCGATGCCGCGCTGCACGCGCGCCACCTGCCCGGCGACCCGGTCGAGCGGCTGGTGTTCGAGCTGCTGGAGCAGTTGCGCGTGGAAAGCCTGGCGCCCGAGGAATGGCCCGGCGCACGCGCCAACCTGCATGCGCGCTTTGTGCACTGGAGCCAGGCCTTTGCCGATTCGGGCCTGACCGAAAGCAGCCTGGGCATCCTGCTGTTCACCGTGGCGCTGACCGCCTGGAGCCGCCTGGGCGGCCATGAGCCGCCCGATGCCCTGGCCGACCTGGCCGAGGCCACGCGCACCGGCCTGTCCGCGCAACTGGGCGCGCAGTGGGCCCTGCTGCGCCGCCACCGGCAGGACCAGCAGGCCTTCATTGCGCCGGCCCTGGCCATCAGCCGCTGGGTGGGCCAGGCCGTGCGGTCAGCCCAGGAGGAGGCGCCGCGCGGCGCTGCCGGGCCGCGCCGGCGCGGCAGCTTCGCGCTGCCGCTGCACTTTGAATCGCAAAGCCTGGATGCGCCGCCCGTGGCGCTCAGCGGCGACAGCCGCGCCTGGGCCGGCTCGGCCCACAGCTACCGCGTGTTCACGCGCGCCTATGACCGCGAGGCGCAGGCCACCGAGCTGATCCGCGCCGCGCAACTGGCCGAGTTCCGCGAGCAGATGGACGAAGAGTTGGCACGCAGCGGCTTGCACGCAGGCCGGCTGGCCCGCCACCTGCAGCAGCGCCTGGCCGTGCCGCGCCACGACGGCTGGCAGTTCGGCCTGGAGGATGGGCACCTGGATGCAAGCCGGCTGGCGCAACTGGTCAGCGATCCGCAGCAGCGCGCCATCTTCAGGAACGAGCTGCCGCGCCCCGTCAGCGATGCGGCCGTGGCCATCCTGCTGGACTGCTCGGGCTCGATGAAGGCGCATGCGCGCCCGCTGTCCCTGCTGGTGGACCTGCTGGGCCGCGCGCTGTCCATGGCCGGCGTGCCGGTGGACGTGCTGGGCTTTTCCACCCAGGCCTGGAACGGCGGCCGCGCCCGCCGCGACTGGCAGCGCGCGGGCCAGCCCCACATCCCGGGCCGGCTCAACGAGCGGCTGCACATCGTCTTCAAGGATGCCGCCAAACCCTGGCGCCACGCCCGCCACGGCGTTGCCGCGCTGCGCAGGCCCGACCTCTTTCGCGAGGGCGTGGACGGCGAGGCCGTGGAATGGGCCTGCGAGCGGCTGCTGGCGCGGCCCGCGCAGCGCCGCATCCTGCTCGTCATCTCGGACGGCTGCCCCATGGACACGGCCACGCACCAGGCCAACGACGAGCACTACCTGGACCAGCACCTGCGCCAGGTCATCGCCCGGCACGAGCGCGCGGGCGATGTTCAGATCCGCGCGCTGGGCGTGGGCCTGGACCTGGGCGTGTTCTACCGGCGCAGGCTGGCCGTGGACCTGCGCGAGCAGATCGATGAGGCCTTGCTGATGGACGTGGCGGAGTTGATCTGCCGGCCGTGATGCCGGCCTGCTAGCGGCGTCGCTCAGCGACCATTTCGTCCGGGCAGGACGGCAGATCTAGCGGATCTGCGCGACAAAGTCGCTCACCAACTGCGCAAATTCCACCGGCATTTCCACGGCACTCAAATGCGCGGCGGGCAACGACACCAGCTGCGCGCCCGGAATCTGCGCCTGCATGTCTTCGGACAGGGAAGGGGGCGTGGCCTCGTCGCGGCTGCCTGCAATGACCAGCGCGGGGCAGGCGATGCGCCGGTTGCTCTCGCGCAGATCGATGCCGCCCACGGCCGCACAGGCCGCCGCATAGGGCGCGGCCGCCGTGGCCTCCAGCCCGGCGCGCAAGGCTGCCACTCGGGCGGCCTGCCCGGCGCGGAATTCGGGCGTGAACCAGCGCTGCATGGCGCCATCGGCAATCGCGGCCACGCCCTGGGCGCGCACCGTGGCAATGCGCGCTTGCCAGCCTGCGCGCGCGGCCTCGTCGTAGTAGCTGGCCGAATTGGCGATGGTGATGCTGCGCACCAGCGCCGGATGGCGCGCGGCCAGGGCCTGGGCCGTCATGCCGCCCATGGACAGGCCCACGAAGTGCACCGGCCCCTGGCCCAGCGCCTCGATCACGCCAGCGGCGTCGTCTGCCAGGTCGTTCATGTCGAAGGCCTCGCCGATGGCGGGCGAGCGGCCATGGCCCCGGTGGTCGTAGCGCACCACGGTGAAGCGGTCTTGCAGGGCCTGGGCCACGCCGTCCCACATCTGGAGGTCACAACCGAGCGCGTGGCTCAGAACGAGGGCCGGGCCTTGGCCCTGCTGCACAACATGGAGTTTCGACATGGCGGTCACTGCTTGGGGAAAAGGCGATTATGGGATGGCCGGTGCAGGCTGGCGGATACGGATACCACGCATATCCGGCATCCGGCCAAGGCGCGGCGATGGCAGCGCTCAGGCCACCCTGTCCCAGAACTGCAGCTGTGCCGACCCCGGCGCGATCAGTTCCAGATAGTCCTGGCAGGCCGGATCGAACGGCCCCTGGCCCCACTTGCTGCACAGCTGGTGGGCGCGGCCGGCGCTATCGGCCAGCACCACGTCGGCATACAGGCCGGGGTCGTGGGCGCTGCGCATCACGCCATGGGCCGTGAAGCCGGGCTCATTCCGGTACAGGCCATCGGCCATGCGGTGCGCGGCGGCGGCCAAGGCATGGGAATCGGCGCCGGGGCGCAGCCGGAACAACGAGAACTCCATGCCCTGCGGCAGTCCATGTTCCCCGCCGTGGCTGAACACGCTGGCGCCCAGCAAGGGAGGATGCTCCACGCGCATCAGCCCGAAGTAGGCCGCGCAGGCAGCCGACCGGCCGGCCTGCGCCAGGGCGGCACGGGCAGCCTCCTGTGATTGCCAGGTGACGACATCCGCATAGCGCCCCTGGCCCAGCTGGACCAGATGGCGTGACAGGCATCCGCCCTGCACATCCAGGAACTGGTGCTGCATGGCGCTGGCGGCTTGCAGCAGGGTGTTTTCCGTCACACCGGGCAGCAGGCTGAACGCTGCCCATTCGATGACTTGCATGGCATTTCTCCGTGGATTGAACATGCCGCCCATGGTCCCTGCATCGCTGCCATTCAATGGCTGTCAATTGCGCCATGATGCCGGCCATGAAACCGCGCACGCTGCCCGCCCGTCTGTCCCGGCTTGACGCCCTTTCCCAGCGCCTGTCCGATGGCGCCGTGCACGGCGTGGCGGCGCTGTCCGAGGAACTGGGCGTCAGCCAGCGCACGCTGGCGCGCGACCTGTCGTTGCTCAGGCAGCAGGGCTGGGAGCTGGACAGCTCCTCGGGCAGGGGCGGCGGTGTCCGCGTGGTCCATCGCTGGCCCTCCGGCCGCGTGACCCTGCGGGGTGACGACGCACTGGAGCTGCTGATGTCCCTGGCGCTGTCGGAAGCCCTGGGCCTGTCGCTGGCGGGGCGTCATAGCGAACTGCGCCGCCAGTTCGCGCGCTGCTTTGCGCCGGCCGATCGCGCAGATATCGCGCAACTGCGCCAGCGCATCCGCGTGGCCTCGCCGGTGTCCGTCGAAGTCCAGGCTTCGCGGCGCGAGCGTGCGCAGGGCGTGGAGGCGCGCGCCAGCGTCTACCAGGCATTTGCACAGCAATGGATGCTGGCCTTGACCTACCTGGACGGACGCCAGCGCCGCAGCGAGCGCGTGGTGGAGCCGCAATGTCTGCTGCTGGCCTGGCCGTTCTGGTACCTGCTGGCCTGGGACTGCGAGCGCGAGGGCGTGCGCACCTTCCGGCTGGACCGCATCGTGCAGGCGCGTCGCGGCGGACAGCGCTTTCAGGTGCGCGACCCGGCCCGGTTTTGGGCCGCCTGCGACGAGGTCGGCGTGGCCCTGTGACGGCCTGCCCCCATAATCCCCAGCCATGCAAGCCCTGCGCGACTCCGTCGCACTGGCCCGCCTGGTCATGGCGTGGTTCGCGCTGACGCTGGGCCTGGCCATTGCATCGCCCCTGGTGCACCCCCAGGCCATGGAGCTGGTCTGCACGGCTGGCGGCAGCGTCAGGCTGGTCGTGGTCAACGGTGAAGAAGGACAGGCGGTGTCTGCCCAGCATTCGCTGGACTGCCCTCTGTGCCTGGCGGTGACGCCGCCGCCGGCGCATGTCCCTCCCTCCTGGGCGCAACTGCAGCCGATGGGCCGCGCGCTGCAGCCCATCGTCTCTGCCCGCATTGCCTCCCTGGTCGGCGCGCCGCTGCCGCCGCGCGGGCCTCCCTTGTTGATGTTGATCGCCTGAGCCCTTGGCTGCTTGCAGCGCTGTCCCGCGCTGTCTGGCCGCTGGCCTGTCTCAGAACATTGCCGCACCGGCCGGGCGCAGCCTTGGCGGCGCGGCTTCGCCAAGATTCCACGCAGGGATGCCATGTTCCGTTCCGATTGCCATGCGGCGCCGCAACGCGCCGCCGATTTTTCTTCGACCCGCCCATCCGTTGCTTCCGTCGCCCTGTCTCGCCGTGCCTGCCTTGGCGGCGGCCTGGCCGCACTGGCGCTGCTGGCCGGCTGCAAGCCCGCCGCCGTACCGTTCAAGGGCATAGACCTGACCGGCGCCCAGTACGGCCGGGACTTCCGCCTGCGCGATGCCGATGGCCGCGAGCGCACGCTGGCCGACTTCAAGGGCCAGGCCCTGATGGTCTTTTTCGGCTTCACCCAATGCCCCGATGTCTGCCCCACGGCGCTGACGCGCGCCCTGGAAATACGCCAGCTGCTGGGGCCCGATGGCCAGCGCCTGGCCGTGGCCTTCATCACTATCGACCCCGAGCGCGATACGCCCGAGGTGCTCAAGGCCTATGTGGGCGCCTTCGACCCCGGCTTTGTCGCGCTGCGCGGTGACGAGGCGCAGACGGCCGAGGTCGCCAGGGAATTCAAGGTCTTCTACAAGAAGGTGCCCACGGGTGCGTCCTACACCATGGACCACTCGGCCATCACCTATGTCTTCGATCCCGAGGGCCGGCTGCGCGTGGCGTTCCGCCATGAGCAGGACGCGCAGGACTGCGCGGCCGATCTGCGCCAGATCCTGCAGGCTGCGTGACGGCTCTGCACTTTCTCAGGAGGCCGGCGCAACAGGCCTTTGCGCAGCGGCCCTCGCCCTGGTCCAGGCCGCGACCATTCTTGCGGAGGTGAAGGTACGCCAGCGGCGCGAGCGCCGGTGCCATCGGTCAAAACCTCGTCTGGATCGTCCCGTCCTTGTGCTAAAAATGTGCGGCTCCATCCACCCGGACGCTCATCCAGCCAGACGGAAAGGGACACCCGGCGCCATGAAGACGCTTCTTTCTGACAAGGTGCTGCGGCGCCTGGTGCTTGGCAACCTGCTGGTCGCCGGCCTGCTGGGCCTGGCCACCTGGCTGAGCCTGCGCGCCAACCACCAGGCCGACCTGGACCTGGGCGTGGCTGTCACCCAGAACCAGGCCCGCAGCCTGAGCCTGGAGCTGACGGCCGAGATGCGGCTGGTGGACAACGCACTGGCCACCGTGGCAGGCCGCTACCGCAGCCGGGGCCTGGACGGCGACGATGTGGCGGCCCTCGCCCTCTATGAAATCCTGCAGGAGCAGCGTGCCCTGCTGCCCTTTGTCACCGCGCTGCGCGTGACCGACGCCAAGGGCCAGGTGCTGCTGACGGCCAACGAGGAAGAGCCCCCGTTTTCCGTGGCCGACCGCAGCTACTTCGAGCGCGCGCGCCACTCCGACCGCATGGTGATCTCCGATCCGCTGGTCAGCCATTCCTTCAACAAATGGGCCATCGTGATGGCACGCCGGCTGCAGTCCGGGGACGGGGATTTCAAGGGCATCGTCTATGCCGTGGTCTCGGCCACGCATTTCCAGTCGCTGTTTCGTCGCCAGGCCTTCGGGCCCGACAGCGCCATTGCGCTGCGCTCGGACAAGGACCTGCTGGTGGCCCGCTACTCGGCGGCCGATCCGTGGTCGGTGGCCGGCATTGGCGGCTCTGCGGTCTCCAGCGAGTACCACCATGCCCTGGCCGGCAACCGGGACAGCGGCTGGTACATCACGCCCACGGTGATGGACGACGTGGAGCGCATCACGGCCTACCAGCGGCTGGCCGGCTATCCCCTGACCGTCTTCACGGGCCTGGGCACACAAAGCTACCTGGCCGCATGGCGTGCTTCGGCCTGGCGCGCCTGGGCACTCACGGGTCTCAGCATGGCACTGATCGCGCTGGGTTCGGTCAGCCTCTACCTGCTGCAGCAGCGCGAGCGCGTGGCGCGCATCCGGCTTGCCGAGCTGCTGCGCCAGCAGGAACTGTTCATGGACAACGACCTCATCGGCATCGCCCGCCTGCGCGAGCGCCGGCTGCTGTGGACCAACCAGGCCCTGCAGCGCATGCTCAAGCGCCCGGCCGGCGAGCTGCAGGGCACCTCGGCGCGCATCCTCTACCCGGATGAGGAAACCTATGAACGCTCCGGCGAGCTGGCCTATGGCGCACTGCGCTCCAGCGGCAAATGCCATGCCCAGATGCAGCTGAAGACCAGCGATGGCAGCCTGCTCTGGGTCGATGTCAGCGGCGCAGGCCTGGCCGACGGCGAATCGATCTGGGTCTTCGTGGACATAGACGCGCTCAAGCGTGACGAGCAAGCCGCGCAGCACCAGGCGCTGCACGACGTGCTGACCGGACTGGCCAACCGCCGCGCACTGCAGGCCCGGCTGCAGCGCCAACTGGCCCAGGCCTGCGGACCGGGGCAACTGGCCGTCTGCTTCATGGATCTGGACGGCTTCAAGCAGATCAACGATACCGAAGGCCACGATGCCGGCGACGAAGTGCTGCGCATCGTCGCCCGCCGCCTCACCACCCAGGCCCGCGAAACCGACTGCGTGGCCCGCATGGGTGGAGACGAATTCGTGCTGCTGCTGGGCGAACTGGCCTCGGCCAACGACGCCCTTCAGGCCATGCAGCGCTGCCTGGCCTCCATCTGCCAGCCCATCCGCCTGGAAAACGGTGCCACCGTCCAGGTCGGCGCCAGCATCGGCATCGCCCTCAATGCCGCCCGGGAAAACACCACCCAGCTGCTGCAGCGCGCCGACGAGGCCATGTATGCGGCCAAGCGCGCGGGCAAGGGGAGGGTGGTGGTGGCGGAGGAGTAAAGGCGGAAAATATGGTAATCCCTCGGATAAATCCGAAAATTGGATTGTGGAGTCTCTCTTTGGGGAAGCTCTGATGGAGAGATCACTTCTCCAAGCCTGTCTTATGGCGCTCCATATTTTCCGATGCAGATTTTATGGCGGGTATATAAGAATAGCTGGTCATGAACTTATCAAGATTCTCAAGGCCTATTTGGTGATCTTTGCTTGCTATCACTTTCTTCATGATTTTTAATCCAATATCCGGAGAAATGGATAGCGCCAGCAGCTCTCTGGGATCTATGAGTGGATTTTTGAAGGGGGCAGAAAGAATATCCACGGAATCTGCCCCATTGAGGATTGACTCAACGTTTGCTTTGGCCATGGCCCATTCATTGTATTGAATGGCTTCTGTCAGGCTGAAACTGAAAGGAGCGCCGGAAAATTTTATGGGATGGCTGTTTATGTAAACCAATAGTTCTTGATCTATGATCTTTTTTCCGTTGCTTTCTGTTATGCCGGATATGTAATTGTATAGCACAATATTTGAATATTCGTCCCCTGTGTTTAAACCGTTTTTGATCATCGCTTTGTCGTCAAAAAGAAAACCCATGTGTATAGATTCTCCAGCATATTCTGCGGTGGTCAGGATCCCATTTTTCAGTCCCAAGTCGAGAACTCTGATGGCTTCGGAGGCGTTATCCAGACTATTGAGTGATCTCGTATAGTCGAAAATTGCGGATTTGACTATGTCTTTGGATCTGTTGCTGTCAATGACGCTAAGCAGTTCTTGGCGGAGGGATTCTCTGACCTCTCTGCGTTGGGTCGATCGAATGATGTTGTGAAGCCGGTTAGTTGCTTGCAATTTCTCATCGTGGGATAACGGATCTGCAAGAGATGTGCGAAATCTATCAATTTCATCCTGAATGAATGCGGAAGTCTGGGATGCACTTGATTGTTGCTGTTCCACTGTGACTTGATTCGCATTTTGTGTGTCTTCGTTTGCTGTGCTTTTTGATTGTTGATTAAAAATTTCGGTCTTTACATTTGGTGTGATGTGGTTCTGCGGTTTTAAAGATTCGTTTATAAATAGATAGGCTGCATATAATGCGGCGACAATGATGGAGTAAGATATTATTCGCTTCATTGCCATTGCTTGAGTTTGTTGTACAAGGCAGCAGGTGCTTTGACATTGGCTCCTGTTGCATCAATATATTTTTGATACCATGAGGCTATATTTGCATCAATAATTCGTAAAGGTAGCCATCGGCCCTGAATGTGTGAGTGAGTATGTGATCCAGGACTTCGAACCGTTGCGCCCATAATATCCGTTATAAAAGTATCACACCGATATCTTCCTTTCGTCGGAGGCCAGGTTACGTATTTATTCCAGTCCCTGCTGGGTGGAATATTCACCGTAGGCTCGGCTGGAGTAACGTAAGGTGTCACAACATATGTTGCACCTATGACATATATTTGATTTGCTCTCGCAACCATCGCATACAAGGCTGGGTAAGATTGCTTGTTAGCTCTTGGTCTGTCAAAATCCTCTGTGCATGCAGAAGAGAAGCAAGAGAGTACGTTATGGGCAGGCCATTTGGTTCTGCTTATTGGCCAAACTTTGCTGCGTTTGAAAAAATTCTCGTAGTTGTTTTTCTGAACAACCTGCGGCTCGTTGAGAACTTCAATTACGGAAGTTCCATCCCATATTCCGATGTGCCCGGCACCTTCGATAACTGGCCAATCTAGATTTCTCGCAACTATGTCTCCGACATAATATGGGCGCTCTTTAATTCCGTCGCCAGGGAACTTGATTTTTACAGGTGAGTTGTTCAATTGCTCGACGAAACCATTACGTCCTATGGAGTAAACTAGAACTCTGTGTTCCTGTCCGTCTTTCAAGTCTTCAGTAAGATTTATGGGTATGGAGAAACCATGCGCACTGTGGCTGCCAAGGCAAGCCGATCCTACAGCGGGTTCCCTGATTATATTTGCGCTGCTCCCACCAAGAAATTGGTTGTCATCGCGCCAAACGTGTACGGCCACTATGTCATTCGGAAATCTGACATCACACGCCCAGCCAGTAACCATTGCGACCGAATAGTTGTCAATGTATCCTTTTGAAAATACATTGTTTGCATAGATGAGAAATGCAAGAAGGAAATAGTATTTTATATTGCGCATGGAATTTCATTTCAATTTTCGGTTGATATATGAATGCGGCGGCAATAGATGTCGTAGATTGCCTAGAAACCAAAGATACTTGGATTTTCATACGCGAGGAATTCATGCTATTCTCTATGCGTCTCGTTGAAAATAAGACAGCTCCTATTTTTCTTTGTTTTTGAAGGAAAAATAGGAGTGTTCCTAGTTCGGGTGCGCGGAGCTAGGTGGTGAAGCCATATGGCGGCATCGCGTTAATGCCGCAGACAAGGCTCTGCCGAAACCAATTTGGCAGTTTGGGCTGTTCACGGTTGTGAACAGCAAAAATGGGCGTTGCGAGACGATCGCTCCGCGTGCGGCAAATGCCAGCAGGCTAAGAAAGCCCCAATTTCGAGAGTCGAACCAAAAGTCGACGCCATGCCATTGATAGCCCGAGGCCGGGCGGCAGACCCGGCCTTTTCTCTTCTTGCATTCGTTTTTCAGCGCTCGGCCTTTTCAATCCATATCCGGATCCTCGTCGCAGCCCGAGCCATTGACGGAGCACATGGAACCTATCTTGATTTTCCGCATGGGCTGCTTGGCCAGCCTTTCACAGCGCGACATTTGCTCGGCATACATATCGTCCATGTGCGTGCCGTCAATCATGATCACCCCATTGCGAATGATGGGCTTTGCCTGACCATCGGCAAGGGCGAAGGCCATTTTCCTGAGAAGAAAACCGGCATGGTGGCAAGGGCCCAGGGCCATAGCAATCCTGGCCATTTCAGGATCAGGAACCCGATTTTTGGCCTGCGTCAGGCTGTCCATCTTTTCCATGAAAGCCCCATCGTTCTGCGCGATCTGCCCCACCAGCTTGGTCATGCCCGCCTGATTGCGCTTTTTCACAAGATCCGCGATCTGGTCCTCCAGGCGTCTTGCCGCAGCGGCATCACCGAATGCAGCCAGAGAGGCAGATAGTGCATCGTTCTCGGCCGCCGATGCTACGTTCGGCACACACAGTACAGCGCTCGCAGCCAGCAAGGCGGCCATGATCCGGCGAATCCGTATTGCGCCTTGCGGCCGCAGGCGTTCTCCCAATGCAATGGTGTTCATGTTCTTTGAAGTTGGATTGAAATGAAAATCTCCATTGCGCAGACGCAGTGGAGAAGAAGGGCTTGGGCGGGAATGGCCAAGCCGCCGAACTCTATCTCAATATGCGAATGGATATCCAGGCATCAGCCAGTCAATTGCTTTGTCGCACCACCAGCTCATGACCCAGATCCAGGCTTGGCGATTCCCCGGCCTCTGCGCGCATCCATTGCAGCAGCATGCGCGCACCTTCGGTGCCCACGCGGCCAAGCGTGCGGGCAGGGGTGGATTGTGGTGGCGGGTGGGCAGGGCTATGGAGGCCGTGCCGCTGCTGTGATCGGGGCAGTTGCCGGGGCAGGTGGGGCCTTGGGCTCAACAAGGCAAGACTTCGAATGCCGAACCAAAAGACGATGCAAGGCCGTTGATGGCCCGTGTGCACACGCGTGCCCGGTTGAATGCGATGTCGCACAGCAGCGCGATGGCAAAGGCCAGATAGGCCATGTAGGCCAGGCCGATGTAGCTGCCAAACACAATGGTGTGCAGCCAGTCCTGTGCGAACAGATACAGCATGGCAGTCACCGCCGAGGCGGTCACCAGCACGATGGCGGGCAGTGCCAGCTGCAGCCCCGCCCGCCTGCGTCGCGCCGTCACGCCGGCGAGGGCCAGAAACACCAGCGCATTGGACGCAGTGAAGATCCTGAACTCCCGCACCAGGCTGGCCGTGGTCTGGTGGTAGGCCGACTCGATGAATTCCACCAGCCGGGCGCGCATCTGGATCAGCGATGCCAGCTGGGTGGCCTGGCGCTGCTGCGTGTAGACGGCATTGCGCTTGCGGCATTCGCAGTCGGCGCGGCGCATGTCGGTCATGACCGAAGCCAGCTTGTCGGGAATGCCTGCCTCGATCTCGCGCCGCACTGCGGCGATCTCGCTATCTGTCCTGCCCAGCGCCTTCTGGGCCAGGCCCGCCATGCGCGAGCCTGAAAGCGCATCCAGCTGGGTGCCCAGCCTGCGCTCGATCTCGATGCGGATGATCTCCTTGCCCAGGCTCTCGACCAGCAATGGCGAGGAAAACGACAGGGCGAAGGCTGCGCCGAACACAAGCGTGCCCAGGATGCCGAAGCAAAGAATGAGGGTTCGCATGCGCAAGCGGGGCGGTGGCTTGTCAACCCTTGCGCGGCGCCATGCCCAGCGTGGCCAGCAGCCCCGCGCAGGCGTCTTCCACCAGGTCCAGCACGTCCTCGAAACCCCGGTCGCCGCCGTAATATGGGTCGGGCACTTCGCGCGCGGTGTGCTCGGTGCAGAAGTCCGTCAGCCGCTGTACGCGGTGCCATTCGGACTCGGGGCAGATCCTGCGCGCTGCAGATTCGTTGGCGCCATCCATCACCAGCACCTGGTCGAATGCCGTGAAGTCCTCGGCCCGCAGCTGCCGCGCGCGCTGCTGCGAAAGGTCATAGCCGCGCCGCGCGGCATGGGCTTGGGAGCGGCGGTCGGGTGCCTCACCCACGTGGTAGCCGTGCGTGCCTGCGGAGTCCACTTCGATGCGGCCCGCCAGGCCCGCGTCGGCCACCATTTTCTCGAGCACGCCATGGGCCGTGGGGCTGCGGCAGATGTTCCCTGTGCAGACCATGAGGATTCTTTTCCTCTTTGTGGCTGGCCTGCTGCCAGCTGACTGTTCCCGAATCTGTTCCATAAACCTCCCTGTGGGTAACGGGCTTCACGACATTTCGATGGCCTGCGATGCCCAGGCGCTCGCCGGCATTTTCCACGCCCCGCACCTGATCTGCCGGGCCGCTTATGCTGCGCCCATGGTGGAACTGCTTTGTTTCTGGATGGCCCGGGTGGGCGCGGCCCTGCTGGAGTTGCGGTTGCTGCGCAGCAGCGACGGCGGCTTCAGGGTGATGCTCATCACGGCGGCCATCGTGGTCATCGTGTGCCTGGCGTTGCTGTCCTTCTACGCCTGAGCCCGCAGGGCGGGCGTTTTCGGGCGCCCTGTTAGGCGGATTTGATGATGCCGCGCCGCCGGCATGGGACGTGGCTGAACTCAATGCAGCGCCATCTTGCACGCCAGTGCGGATTCGTCGGTCACCGCGCAAAAGAGGCATCAAGCATGTGCCCCGACTTTTCCCGGCACGTAAAAGTGTATTGAACGCTCAAGGCATCAACGCTTGCCAGTCATTAATTGACGGCATTTTTTTATTGAGCAAATCAATTGTTATCTCTGGAATTTTCAGAATATATTTTTGGCGTCTGTGCTTGAGTTAATAGATTTGGGTAATTGCTTTATTCAGGCTGTTTCATTGTTTTTATTAAATATCTGAAGGAAAAGTTGATGAAAATAAAAGCTCTTGCCGCCAGCGTGTGCCTTTCCTTCTCGGGCCTTGGCCTCGCATTGGCGGATACCTAGTACACCTATGTTCGGCGTCAACTACAACGATGCCCATGCCCCTTACACCACAGCCATGAGCCTCAGCGGCTCGATGGTCCTGCCTGCGACCCTGCCGGCCAGCCAGACGGACATCGTCATCGGCCCGGGAACGTCCTACCCGATCAGCAGCTGGTCGTTCAGCGACGGCGTGAATACCTATACGCAGGCCAATGCGCAGATCATGGCTGGTATTTCGATCGGTGATCCGCCGCGCTTCAAGGTTTCTACCGATGGCAGCGGCAATATCACTGCCTGGAACCTGGCGATGGTTTCACCCGCTGCGCCCCATGTCCCAGGCCAGCCGGTGGACGCTTTCAATATCGCCTCAGGCTCGGGGGACATCGCTGGTGACCATTCGGACACCACATGCGTCTTGTTGAATGGCAATGTGTGCAGCCAGGTGCTTGATGGTGGTACAGGATTCACTTTTTCGCCTGCCCAAGGCAGCTGGAGCATGCAACCCTACATTCCCCCGCAGCCCGGCCCGGTGGCGGTGCCGCTGCTGGGGTGGCCTGCGCTGCTGGCGCTGATGGGCGGCGTGGCCGGTCTTGCAGCGTGGCAACGGCGCAGGGATGGTGTGGGAAGGTAGGCACGCAGGACCTTCCTGCGCGGCTGTGCTCCGCACGAATCTCAATGCAGCGCCACCATCAACTGCCCGTTCTCGCTGCGCACCGCATGCACGCGCACGGAGTGCTCGGGCGCTTCCAGGCATTCGCCGGTGGACAGGTCGAAGTGGTGCTTGTAGATAGGCGAGGCGACGACGACGCGCTCGCCCAGGCTGCCGACCAGGCCGCGCGCTAGCACGCTGGCGCCGCAGCGCGGGTCCACGTTGTCTATGGCGTAGAAGCGGTCGTCGCCGATGCGAAAGACCGCCACATGGCGGCCCTGGACGAGGGCGCAGACGCCCGTGTCGGGGACGATGTCCTGGGTGGCGCAAACGGGCAGCCAGTGTTCTTGGGAGGCATGTGCCATGGCGGGTCCTTGTCGCGGGTCTCTAGGGGGTGTCAGGCCGTGGCCTCGCTGCGCTCCTCGGAGCGCGCCGGGCGGATCTGGCCGCGCTCCTGCACGAAGACGATGTGCTCGTCGGGCTGGTCGCTGTTGATGAAGCTGCGAAAGCGCTGGCGCACCTCGGGCGTGGTGACGGCGGTCTTCCACTCGCATTGGTAGGTGTCCACCACATGCTGCATCTGGGCCTCGAGTTCGGCGCCCAGGCCCAGGCTGTCGTTGACCACCACGTCCTTGAGGTAGTCCAGGCCGCCTTCCAGGTTTTCGCGCCAGGTGCTGGTGCGCTGCAGGCGGTCGGCCGTGCGCACGTAGAACATCAGGAAGCGGTCGATGAGCTGCAGCAGCCTGTCCTTGGACAGGTCGGAGGCGATCAGCTCGGCATGGCGCGGCTTCATGCCGCCGTTGCCGCAGACGTAGAGGTTCCAGCCCTTGTCGGTGGCGATCACGCCCACGTCCTTGCCCTGGGCCTCGGCGCATTCGCGCGTGCAGCCCGAGACGCCGAACTTGATCTTGTGCGGCGCGCGCAGGCCCTTGTAGCGGTTTTCCAGCTGTACGGCCAGGCCCACGCTGTCGTCCACGCCGTAACGGCACCAGGTGGAGCCCACGCAGCTTTTGACGGTGCGCAGCGACTTGCCGTAGGCATGGCCGGACTCGAAGCCGGCGGCAATCAGCTCCTCCCAGATCAGCGGCAACTGCTCCACGCGGGCGCCGAACAGGTCCACGCGGGCGCCGCCCGTGAGCTTGGTGTACAGGCCGTATTTCTTGGCCACCTGGCCGACGGCGATCAGGCCGTCCGGCGTGACTTCGCCGCCGGGCATGCGCGGCACCACGGAGTAGCTGCCGTCCTTCTGGATGTTGCCCAGGTAGTAGTCGTTGCTGTCCTGCAGGCTGGCCAGCTGGGGCTGCAGCACGAACTCGTTCCAGCACGAGGCCAGGATGCTGGCGGCCAGCGGCTTGCAGACATCGCAGCCCAGGCCCTTGCCGTGTCGGTGCAGCAGCTCGTCGAAGGTCTTGATGTCGCCCACGCGCACCAGGTGGTACAGCTCCTGGCGCGAGTGCGGGAAATGCTCGCAGACATGGTTGTTGACGGCCATGCCGCGCCGGGCCATCTCGGCCTTCATGACCTGGGTGGCCAGCGGCACGCAGCCGCCGCAGGTGGCGCCGGCCTGGGTGCAGGACTTGAGCTCGGCCATGGTGCAGGCGCCTTCGCCCACAGCCGCGCAGATCTGCGCCTTGGTGACGTTGTTGCACGAGCAGATCTGCGCCGTGTCGGGCAGGGCGTCCACGCCCAGGCCGGGCTTGGCCTTGCCGTCGCTGGAGGGCAGGATGAGGAACTCGGGCTCCTCGGGCAGGGCGATGCTGTTGAGCGTCATCTGCAGCAGCGTGCCGTACTCATCGGCATTGCCCACCAGCACGGCGCCCAGCAGCTGGCGGCCGTCCTCGCTGACCACGATCTTCTTGTAGACCTGCTTGCGCTCGTCGATGAACTGGTAGTTGCGGCTGCGCGGCGTCTTGCCCTGTGCGTCGCCGATGCTGGCCACATCCACGCCCATGAGCTTGAGCTTGGTGCTGAGATCGGCCCCGCCGAAGGCGGCCTCGGCCTCGCCCGCAATGTGGCGGGCCGCCACGCGCGCCATGTCGTAGCCGGGTGCCACCAGGCCGAAGGTCTGCTCGCGCCAGGAGGCGCATTCGCCAATGGCGTAGACGCTGCGGTCGCTGGTGCGGCAATGGTCGTCCACGGCCACGCCGCCGCGCGGGCCTATGGCCAGGGCGCATTGGCGCGCGATCTCGTCGCGCGGGCGGATGCCGGCGGAGAAGACGATCATGTCGGTCTCCAGGTGCGTGCCGTCGGCAAATACCATGCGGTGGCGTGCCGTGGCGCCGTCGGTGATCTCCAGCGTATTGCGGCCCGTGTGCACCTGCACGCCCAGGTCCTCGATCTTGCTGCGCAGCACGCGGCCGCCGCCGTCGTCCACCTGCACGGCCATCAGGCGCGGGGCGAACTCCACCACATGGGTCTCCAGGCCCAGGTCGCGCAGGGCCTTGGCGCATTCCAGGCCCAGCAGGCCGCCGCCCACCACCACGCCGACGCGTGATTTCGCGGCCGAGGCCTGCATGGCCTCCAGGTCCTCGATGGTGCGGTAGACAAAGCAGTGCGGCCGGTCGCGCCCCGGCACGGGCGGCACGAAGGGCGCCGAGCCCGTGGCCAGCACCAGCCTGTCGTAGGAGATGACTTCGCCATCGGCCGTGGTCACGGTGCGCTCGCGCCGCTCCACGGCTGCCGCCCTGGCCGCCAGGCGCAGCGTGAAGCCGCTGGCCTCGAAGAAGCCGGGCGCCACCAGGCTCAGGTCCTCGGCGCTCTTGCCGGAGAAGAATTCCGACAGGTGAACACGGTCGTAGGCGGCGCGCGGCTCCTCGCACAGCACGGTGACGTTCGCATCTGCCACCCCCAGGGCATGCAGCTGCTCGAGAAATTTGTGGCCCACCATGCCGTGGCCGATCACAACGATGTTCATCTGGCGTCCTGCGTTGCGCATCCAGTGTTTTGCGGGCCGCAGGCCAGGGCCGGCGGGTCAGGGCTGCCAATGCAAGTGCCGTGCCAGCACCGCTGCGCGGTGCCTGCCCGTGGTGCACGCTGTCTGGTGCGCAGACAGCGTGCACCGCAATGCGCCCGCCGCACCGCGCAGGGGCGGGGTGCGCCGTGGTGGTGCGTCAAGTGCGATCAAGTGCGCCAGGTCCGCCAGGTGCGCCAGGAACGCTGGGTACGTCAGGCGCGAGGCAGTCCCTGCGCGCGGCTGCGCCAGGCCTCGGGCGCGCAACCGAATTGCGCAGCGAACCAGCGCGTGAAGGCGCTGTGGCTGGCATAGCCGAGCATGGCGGCGACCTGGCCCACGCTGTAGTGGGGGTGGTCCAGGTAGCGCAGGGCCAGTTCGTGGCGCACTTCGGTCAGCAGCTCGCTGAAGCTCAGGCCCTCTCGGTCCAGTTCGCGCTGCAGCGTGCGCAGGCTGCGCCCCATGCCCTGCGCCACGCCCGCGCAGGTGGCGTTGCCCGAGGGCAGCAGCAGGTAGATGACCCGGCGCGCCTGATGGCCCACGGAGGCGGCACGGTGGGCCGGCATGGCCTCCACCAGCCGCAGCGCATAGCGCGCCAGCGCGGGGTCGGCCAGCGGGTTGGGCTCGTCCAGGTCGGCGGCGCGGCAGGCGATGCCGTTGAACTCGGCGCCGAACGTGATGCGGCAGCGGAACATGCGGCGGTGCTCGGACAGGTCGGCCGGTGGCGCGTGGCTGAAGCTGACGCCCTGCGGCCGCCAGCGCTCGCGCAGCAATGCCTCGCACATGCGCCACAGCACGCCCATGGCCAGTTCCACGGACTGGCGCATGGCGCCGTGCAGGACGAAGTCCTCGCGCAGGATGACGATGTCCCCTGCATCCTCCAGGTGGATCAGCAGCGATTCGTTGACCAGGTGCATGTGCGCGACCAGCGTGTCCAGCGCATGGCGCAGCGTGGGCTGGTGCTGCAGCAGCAGGCTCACGGCGCCGAAGCTCGACAGCTGGCGGTGCCGGGCCATGCGCAGGCCCAGGGACTCGCAGCCCGTGGACTGGGCCGCGTCTTCCAGCAGGCGCGCGACGATGGCCACGTCGATCAGCTGGTCCTGCTCGCGCAGCAGCGCGGGCCGCAGGCCGGCCTGGCGCAGTGCCTTGTCGGGGTCGCCGCCCAGTTCGCGCATGACGTCCGAAAAATGGGTCAAGGCCGCCGCGCGCACCATGGTGACCATGCTTGCCCTCCTGTCAGTCCGTGGCCTGGTGGCACGAAATGCAAAGAGGATGGCATGGCTTGCAAAGTCCGCGGAACCGGGTTTTCCTACATTGCAGACACCGGCCCCACGCCGGGCGGACCGTGCCGCCACGGGCCTTCACAACAATGACAGGAGACAGGCATGCGCATAGAGCCCATGACATGCGCCATCGGCGCCGAATTGCTCGGCGTGCGGCTGGCCGACGCGGTGCGCGACGACGCGCTTTTCTCGGAGATCCGGGCGGCGCTGCTGCGCCACAAGGTGCTGTTCCTGCGCGACCAGGGCCTGGCGCGCGCCGAGCACGTGGCCTTTGCGCGGCGCTTCGGCGAGCTGGAGGACCATCCGGTGGCCGGCAGCGACCCCGAGCATCCGGGCCTGGTGCGCATCTACAGGACGCCCGAGCAGCCCAACGACCGCTACGAGAATTCCTGGCACTGCGACGCCACCTGGCGCGAGGCGCCGCCCATGGGCTGCGTGCTGCACTGCGTGGAATGCCCGCCCGTGGGCGGCGACACCCTGTGGGCCAACATGGCGCTGGCCTACGAACGCCTGCCGGACGCCGTCAAGGCGCTGATCGCGCCGCTGCGCGCGCGCCACAGCATCGAATGCACGTTCGGCGCGGCCATGCCCATCGAAAGGCGGCTGGCGCTCAAGGCCCAGTACCCCGATGCCGAGCATCCCGTGGTGAGCACCCATCCCGAGACCGGCGAGAAGGTGCTGTTCGTGAACGGCTTCACCACGCATTTCACCAATTTCCATACGCCCGCCAATGTGCGCGTGGGCCAGGACTTCACGCAGGGCGCCTCCGGCCTGCTGCAGTACCTGATCGGCCAGGCGGCCATCCCCGAGTACCAGGTGCGCTGGCGCTGGCGGCCGGGCAGCGTGGCGATCTGGGACAACCGCGCCACCCAGCACTACGCGGCCATGGACTACCCGCCCAGCCACCGGAAGATGGAGCGCGCTGGCATCGTCGGCACGCCGACCTTCTGAACCACGATCACGACACAAGGAGACATGCCATGAATTTTCTCGACGGCCACCTGTTCCCCGAAAACCAGCAGCCTCTGATCATCACGGCCGCGCCCTATGCGCCCTCGTGGCTGCCCTCGGACTTTCCCGGCGAGATCGCCGTGACCATGGAAGAGCAGATCCAGAAGGCCGTGGACTGCTACAACGCCGGCGCCACCGTGCTGCACCTGCATGTGCGCGAGCTGGATGGCAAAGGCAGCAAGCGTTTGTCGAAGTTCAACGAGCTGATCGCCGGCGTGCGTGCGCGTGTGCCCGAGATGATCATCCAGGTGGGCGGATCGATCAGCTTTGCTCCCGAGACGGACGGCGCGGCCGCCAAGTGGCTGTCCGACGACACGCGCCACATGCTGGCCGAGCTGCAGCCCGTGCCCGACCAGGTCACGGTGACCATCAATACCTCGCAGATGAATTTCCTGGAGCAGTTCGATGCGCGCGACATACGCGGCACCTCCATGGAGGACCCGGCCGTCTTCAATGCCTACAGGGAGATGACCGTGCCCGCCCAGCCCGGCTGGGCCGAGGAGCACATCCGGCGCCTGTCCGCCGCCGGCATCCAGAGCGCCTTCCAGTGCTACAACATCAACAGCTTCGAGTCGGTGGAGCGGCTCATGCGCCGCGGCATCTACAAGGGCCCGCTGGTGATGAACTGGGTGGCGATCGGCGGCGGCATGGACGCGCCCAGCATCTACAGCCTGGCCCACTTCGTGCGCGCCGTGCCCGACGGCGCCGTGCTCACCGTGGAAAGCTCGGTGCTCAACGTGCTGCCCGTGAACATGATGGGCATCGCCATGGGGCTGCACGTGCGCTGCGGCACCGAGGACAACCTCTGGAACCAGCGCCGCACGGCCAAGATGGGCACGGTGGCGCAGATCGAGCAGCTGGTGCGCATCGCAGGCGAGTTCGGCCGCCCCATCGCCACGGCGCAGCAGGCTCGGGAGATCTGCCGGATCGGCCAGTTCTACGGCACCGTGGAAGAGACGCTGGCGGCCAACGGCTTCGCGCCCAACCGCAACGGCGCCCAGCAGGGGTTTCTGCGCAAGGCCGCCTGAACCGGGAGCCCATGATGCAACGCATGCCCCCCTGGACTGCCATCGCCCTGGCCGCCTCGCTGCTGGCCGGTGGCGCCCACGCCTTCGGCGACAAGCCGGTCCGGCTCATCGTGCCGGCGCCGCCCGGCGGCACCATCGATGTGTTCGCGCGCATCATCAGCGATCAGCTGGCGCAGGAGATACGCCAGCCCGTCATCGTCGAGAACCGGCCCGGCGCCGGTGGCGCCATCGCCGTCAAGCACATGCTGTCCCAGCCGGCCGACGGCAGCACGCTGCTGGTGACGGTGACCAACATCCTCACCGAGGTGCCCCATGTGCTCAAGGTCGGCTTCGACCCCATGAAGGACGTGCGGCCCGTGGCGCAGATGGCGCGCTCGGTGATGCTGTTCATCGCCTCGCCGCAGTTTCCCGCGCGCGACGGGGCCGAGGCCATCGCCTACGTGAAGGCCCACCCGGGCACGCTGTCGTTCGCCTCGTACAGCCAGGGCACGGCCTCGCAGTACGCAGGCGCCATCCTCAACAGAAGGGCCCACCTGGACATGGAGCATGTGGCCTTCCCGGGCTCGGCGCCCGCGCTGGCCCAGGTCATGGGCAACCAGATCCCGCTGATGTTCGACGGATCGGTCACCTCCAAGCCGCTGATCGCGGGCGGCAAGGTCAGGCTGCTGGCCGTGGCCTACAAGAGCCGGCTGCCCGACTACCCGCAGGTGCCCACGCTGGCCGAGCTGGGCTACCCCGAGGTGGATTTCAGCAACTGGAGCGGCGTGTTCGCCTCGGCGCAGACGCCGCGCCCGCTGCTGGAGAAGATCCACGGCGCGCTGGCCCGGGTCAACGCCCGCAAGGCCGTGCGCGAACGCTATGCGGGCACGGGCTTCGAGCCCGTAGAAGGCGATCGCTCGCTGGAGCAGATGTCCACCGACCTGCGCACCGAGTTCGACCGCAATGCCGAGATCGTCCGGAACTTCGACATCCGGCTCAACTGATGCAGGGTGCCCCACGCAGGCGCTACACAAGGAGACTCCATGGCAAAGGCCATACGCTTTCATACCACCGGCGGCCCCGAGGTGCTCAGGCTGGAGCATGCCGAGGCCGGCGCGCCGGGACCCGGCCAGGCGCGCGTGCGCCACAGCTTCATCGCCGTCAACTTCATCGACATCTATTTCCGCACGGGCCGCTATCCGCTGGCCCTGCCCAACGGCCTGGGCTCGGACGCCGTGGGCGTGGTCGAGGCCGTGGGGGAGGGCGTAACCGAAGTGCGGCCCGGCGACCGCGTGGGCTACCTGATGGGCCCGCAGGGCGCCTACAGCGATGTGCGCGTGATGCCGGCCGAGGTGCTGATCCCCCTGCCCGACGGCATCAGCGACCGCACGGCGGCCACGCTGATGATGAAGGGCATGACGGCGCAGTACCTGTTCCGCCAGGTCCATCCGCTGCAGGGGGGCGAGACCATCCTCTACCACGCGGCGGCCGGCGGCGTGGGGCTGATCGCCTGCCAATGGGCGCGGGCCCTGGGCGTGACCATGATCGGCACGGTGAGCACCGACGAGAAGGCCGCCGCCGCGCGCGCCAACGGCTGCGCCCACGTCATCGTGACCTCGCGCGAGAACACCGTCGCTCGCGTGATGGAGATCACGGGCGGCAAGGGCGTGCCCGTGGTCTATGACTCGGTGGGCAAGGACACGCTCATGGATTCGCTGGACTGCCTGCAGCCGCGCGGCCGGCTGATCAGCAACGGCACCTCGTCGGGCTCGGTGGTGGTGGACTCCCAGCTGCTGGCCTCCAAGGGTTCGATCTGGATGACGCGGCCCGCGATGGTGCACTACATCCAGCCGCGCGCCCACATGCTGGAGATGGCGCGCGAGCTGTTCGACCATGTGCTGGCCGGGCGCATCGCCAGCGAGCCCCAGCAAAGCTTTGCGCTGGCCGATGCGGCCCAGGCGCACCGGGCGCTGGAGTCGCGCCGCACCACGGGCGCGACGGTGCTGATTCCCTGAAATGGACCTGCCATGCAGACCCCTGCGCTCCATGCCATCGGCACCGTGGCCGCAGGCCGCAGGCCCGTCACTTGCGGCCTTATCCGCAGTGCCAGCCTGCATGGCTATGCCGACCTGGTGAAAAGCCTGGGCCATGATCCCGCCGTCCTTGTGCGCGCGGCGGGACTGTCGGCGCGCCTGCTCGACGACCCGGAGACGCTGATTCCCATCCATGCCGTGCGCGAGCTGCTGGAGGTGGCCGCGCGCACCACGGGAACGCAGGATTTCGCGCTGCGCCTGGCGGCGCGGCGCAGCCTGTCCCACCTGGGCCCCATCAGCCTTGTGCTGCAGCAAGAGCCCACGCCGCGCCAGGCGCTGGACACGCTGTGCCGCTACCTCAAGCTGCTGAGTGCGGGCATGTTCGTACGCATCGAGGACGCGGGCTCCGGGGTGCTGGTGCGCCAGGACCTGGTGCCCATCGCGGGCATGGCCATGCGCCAGTCCATGGAGCTGGCGGTGGGCGTGATGTTTCGCGTGCTGCGCGAGCTGATCGGCGCCCAGTGGCGCCCGCAGCAGGTCAGCTTCGTACACCGCGCACCGGCCGATGCATCGGCCCACCGTGCCTTCTTCGGCATGACCCCTTTGTTTGACCAGCCTTTCAACGGCATGGTCTGCCGCCTGGCGGACCTGCAACTGCTGCGCGAATGCGGCCAGGCGCAGGGCTCGGGCGTTGCGCGCTTTGCGCGAAGCCATCTGGAGCAGGCGCTGCGCAGCCGGGGCGAAGGCATGCAGGCGGCCTGCAGGGAGCTGATCATTGCATTGCTGCCGGGCGGCCGCTGCACGGCCCAGCAGGTGGCGCGCCACCTGGGAATGGACCGCCGCACGCTGCACCGCCGCCTGCTTGCGGAGGGGCAGACTTTCTCGGCGCTGCTCGACACCCTCCGCAGGGAACTGGTGCTGCGCCATCTGCAAGACGGTAGCCAGCCCCTGGGCGAGGTGGCGGGCCTGCTGGGGTTTGCCGCGCCCAGCGGCTTTTGCCACTGGTTCCGGGCCGCTTTCGGCGCCAGCGTCTCGGACTGGCGCAGGCGCGGGCAGGGACGGGTTGGCGAGGCCTAGTGCGTCAGGCGGTCTTGCGCAGAAATCCCTGGTTGCCGCCGTTGCGGTTGGGCGCGAAGCCGTTGGCCGCCAATGTCTCTTCGGCGGTGTCGTAGAACACGCCAATCTTGCTGATGGTGCGCGCCTGTTGCGCCGTGGCGATGGGGCGGCCGAACTCGCGCGCGATGCGCACCAGCTGTTCGATCTGGGAGACCGTGCTGGCCTTGGCGCTGCGCGACTGGTTCCACAGGCAGTCCTCGGTGCCGCAGCGCACGTGCAGGCCCATGGCGATGCCCATCATGTTCACGGGAAGCACGTTGCGCACATTGCTTTCCACGGTGAGCACGGCGCCATCGGGCACGGCACGCACGAAGTTGGCCAGGCTGTAGATGCTCGGCGCGTCCATGCCGCCGCCAATCGCCACCCAGTTCATCACCAGCGGGCCCTTGTAGATGCCGCGGCGCATGAGCCGCTCCACGGACTCGAAGCTGTTGATGTTGTAGCACTGGAAGGCGCTCTGGATGCCGGCGGCCGACAGGCGCCGGATGTGCTCCTCGGCCCAGCCGGGCTGGGCGGGCACGGTCATCTCCTTGTAGGCGTCGAAGATGGCGGGCTTCTCGCGCGAGGTGCCCCTGAAGTCCGCGTCCTCGGCCTGCTCCGTCACGTTCATCTGCGAGGTATTGACGGTCACCGTGACCTGGTCGGGCACGGGCTCCAGCTCGGCCAGCATGTGGCGCGTGTCATCGGACAGCCACTTGGCGGCCGCGCCTTCGGTCTCCGGCGCGAAGCTGATGGAGCCGCCCACCTGGATGATCATCTCGGGCACACGCGCACGCACGCCGGCGATCAGCTCGTTGAACTTCGACAAACGCTTGCTGCCTTTGCCATCCAGCTCGCGCACATGCAGATGCAGCACGGTGGCGCCGGCGTTGTAGCAGTCCACGGCCTTCTGGATCTGCTCGTCCATGGTCACGGGAATGTCTTCGGGGAAATCGCCGGGCAGCCAGCCCGGCGCATAGGGCGCGGCCGTGATGATCAGGGGCTGCTGGTTTTCGGGGAACAGGTGGCCATCGAGAAAATTCATGGGACGCTCCGGTGGGTGGGGGTGGGGGGTAGGTGTGGAAAGAGTCTGTGCAGGGCCTCAGCGCGGGATGTCGCCGACGATGCCCGCGCGCTCCATGCGGCGGGGCGCCGGGTAGTAGTCGTTGAGCGCGTAGTGCTGGGTGCTGCGGTTGTCCCAGACGGCCACGTCGCCGGGCTTCCAGGACCAGCGCACCTGGTATTCGGGAATCGTGGCGCGGCTGATCAGGTAGTTCATCAGCAGCGCGGCGCCGGGCGCCTTGTCTATGCCGTGGCGCACGTTCTCGGGCGTGCTGTAGTTGACGAAGTGGGTGCTGAAGCCCGCGCCCACGAACAGCAGCTTCTCGCCGGTCTCGGGGTGGGTGCGCACCACGGGATGCTCCACGGGCGGGTGCTCGCTGGCCAGCCGCGCGCGCGCCTCGGGCGCCATCACGGCACCGAAGGTGTGCTCTATGCCGGCCTTGGCGCGCAGGCCGTCGATGCTGCGCTTGATGCTCTCGGGCAGCTCCTCGTAGGCCTTGACCATGTTGACCCAGATGGTGTCGCCGCCGATCGGCGGGCACTCTATGCAGCGCAGCACCGCGCCCATGGCCGGGTTGGGGCGCCACAGGCCATCGCAGTGCCAGGTGTTTTCGTAGCTGTGCGGATCGTCGCTGCGGTAGATGCGCACCAGGCCAGGGTGCTCGGGATCGCTGCCTGCCACGGGATGGTCCTCCAGTGGGCCGAAGCGGCTGGCAAAGGCCACATGTTCGGCGCGCGTGATGTCCTGGTCCCGGAAGAACAGCACGCGATGGGTCAGCAGCGCGGCGCGGATGTCCGCGAACAGTGCGGCGTCGCGTGCGGCATCGCCGAGATGGATGCCGGAGATTTCGGCGCCGATGGCGGGGGTGATCTGTCGGATCTGCATGGTCGGTGTTTCCCTGGAAGTCAGTTCGCGGTGATCTGGTATTTCTTCACGATGCCGGCGTTGCGCTCGGACATCTGGCGTGTCTCGCGCTGCAGCGCGGCGGTGTCGGTGAGCACCTCGGGCTCCAGCCCCACGTCGGAGAGCTTTTGCTGCACGGCCGGCGCGCTGGCCGCTTTCCCGATGGCGGCGCGCAGGCGTTCCATGGTTTCGGGCGGCAGGCGGGCCGGCGCGATCAGGCCCACCCAGCCGCGAAACTGCAGCTCGGGGTAGCCGAGTTCGGCGGTGGTCGGCACCTGGGGCAGGTGGCGCGAACGCCGGGGGCCGGAGAACGCGTAGGCACGCAGCTTGCCGGCCCTGATCAGGGGCACCGAGGTCAGCATGCCGTCGAACATGACGTCCACCTGGCCGCCCAGCAGGGCCTGCACGGCCGGCGGCGAGCCCGCGTAGCCCACGTGCTGCAGGTCCAGGCCCGCCTTGTCGCTGAGGATCAGGCCGGCGTAGTGCGACACGGTGCCGGGGCTGTAGCTGGCAAAGCTGGTCTGGCCTTTGCGTGCCTTGAGCTGCGCGAGCAGCTCCTGCATGTCCTGGGCGGGCTGGCTGGCCCCGGCCACCAGCACCACGCCCGAGCGGGCCAGCGAGGCCAGGGGCACCAGGTCCTTGAGCGGATCGAAGGGCATCTTGATCACATGGGGGATCTCGGCCAGCAGATTGCTTGCGCCCACCAGCAGCGTCTGCCCATCGGCGGGCGCCTGCAGCAGGGTCTGCATGCCCAGCAGGCCGCCCGCGCCCGGGCGGTTGTCTATCACCACGGCCTGGCCTGTTTCAGACGCGAGCTGCTGGCCCACGACGCGCGCCACGATGTCCATGGTGCCGCCCGGCGGTGCGGGCACGATGAGCCTGAGCGGCTGGCGGCTCCAGGCCGTACCGGCGATGGCGATGGTGATGGCGCAGCCCGCGAGCAGCGTGGCGATGGCGTGGGGCAGTCTCATATCCGTGTCTCCTTGTTCCGTGTTCTGGCATCCAGTATCGAAAGCCCGCTTTCCCGGGACTTGCCATTGGGGGACAGGCATTTGCCTTGTTGGGACAAATCCATGGCAACCCTGACCAGGGCAACCCGCGCATGTCGTGAATTGCAAAACCGTTGGCATGAACTGCCAAGAAGCGGCGCGATGGCGTTCCTAGAGTCGATTCGTGGCGCAGGACCGCGCCAGCCCCACGACGAACAGGAGACCTCCATGCCCCGACTTCACCCCCATCCCTGCGGCCTGCACGCGCTGGGCCTGCTGTGTCTGACAGGCGCGGCCGCCGCCCAGGCGCCCACCTCGGTCACGCTGTTCGGCGTGATGGACGCCGGCATCAGCCGCTACAGCGTGCGCAGCGAATCCTGGGACACGGGCCCCGCGCGCTCGGCGCGGCAAAGCACCTGGGCGCTGTCGCCTTCGGGCAACCTGGCCAGCCGCATCGGCATACGCGCCAGCGAGGACCTGGGCGGCGGCCTCATGGCCGGCCTGTGGCTGGAGGCGCCGGTGGCCAATGACACGGGCGGCGGCGCGCTCAACTTCGGGCGGCGCGCCACCATCAGCCTGTCCGGGCGCCTGGGCGAGCTGCGCATGGGGCGCGACCACACGCCTTCGTTTCTGAACGACTGGGCCTTCGACCCCTTCACCGTCAACGGCGTGGGCACCAACCTGATCGCCGTGGTCAACAGCAACCTGGCCATCGCCCGCGCGCTGGCCACGGGCGGCCTGCTGGGCGGCGGGCTGTCGGCGGGCACGGACACCTATCTGCGCGCAGGCAATTCCATCGGCTATTTCCTGCCGCCGGGCCTGGGCGGCGTCTACGGGCAGGCCATGTACGCCTTCCCCGAGAACAGCTCGAAGCGGGGGCGCTACGCGGGTGCCCGCATCGGCTGGGCCATGGGGGCGGCCGATGTGGCGCTGGGCTATGGCGAGAACACCCTGGGCACCTCGGGCGCCGGCGCGGAAAAGATCCGGTCGCTGAACCTGGGCGGCTCCTATGACTTCGGCCCGGTCAAGCTGTTTGGCGAATGGTCCGGCGTGCGCAACGAGCGGCGCGACGCCGGCACGCTGGCCGCCATCAACGACCGCTACCTGGGCGTGCTGGCCGGTGTGAACATCCCCGTGGGCCAGGGGGCGCTGCGCGCCTCCTATGCACGTGTGCAGTTCAGGAATGGCCAGGGCCTGGCCGACGGCGATTCCTCGGTGAACAAGCTCGCCCTGGGCTATGTGCACCCGCTGTCCAAACGCACGGCGCTGTACGCCACGGTGTCGCGCATCAGCGTGGGCAACGGGCGCAACAACCCGGGCGTGATGGGCGTGACGCCGCTGGTGGTCAGCAACCCGGCCATCCTGCCCCAGCCCGGCTACCTGACCACGGGCGGCATGCAGCCGGCCGGCGCGCTCGGGCTGGACCTGGGCCTGCGGCTGATGTTCTGAACGGCTGGGCCAATCGTTCTGAACGGCCGTGCCAATAGCCGTGGCGCCCGGGTGCCCATCTTCGCCTGCGCTAATCTGCGCGGCATGAATGGATCTTCTGCATGGACCTTGGGTTGGCGCACCCTGTGGCGCGACCTGCGCGCGGGCGAGTTGCGCCTGTTGATCGTCGCCGTGATGCTGGCCGTGGCCGCGCTCAGTTCGGTGGGCTTTTTTGCCGACCGGCTGCAGGCGGGGCTGCAGCGCGATGCGCGCCAGCTGCTGGGCGGCGACGTGGTCGTGGTCGGCGACAACCCCACGGCGCCGGCCTTTGCCGAGCGCGCACGCGCCGAAGGGCTGCAGGCCCTGGAGACATCCAGCTTCCCGACCATGGCGCGCGCCAGCGACGCGCAAGGCGGCATGAGCCGCCTGGTGGCGCTCAAGAGCGTGCCCGAAGGCTATCCGCTGCGCGGCAGCCTGCGCGTGGCCGATGCCCCCGGCGCGGCCGACCGGGCCACGCGCGAGATACCGGCGCGGGGCGAGGCCTGGGTCGATGCGCCGCTGCTGGAGTCGCTGGGCATAGGCGTGGGGGACATGCTGCTGCTGGGCGACGCCCAACTGCGCGTGGCGCGCATCATCTCCATCGAGCCCGACCGGGGCGCGGGCTTCATGAACTTTGCGCCGCGCGTGATGATTACCTCCGCCGACCTTGCCGCCACGGGCCTGGTGCAGCCGGCCAGCCGCATCACCTACCGCCTGGCCGTGGCCGGCGCGGGTGATGGCTCCGAGCCGGCCGTGCAGCGCTACCGCGTCTGGGCCGAGCAGCAGGCCAAGGCGCCCGGCGTGCATGGCGTGCGCGTGGAGTCGCTGGACAGCGGCCGCCCCGAGATGCGCCAGACACTGGACCGCGCCGAGAAGTTCCTGAGCCTGGTCGCCCTGCTGGCGGCGCTGCTGTCGGCCGTGGCCGTGGCCCTGGCTACGCGCGGCTTTGCCAACAGCCACCTCGACGCCTCGGCCATGCTGCGCGTGCTCGGCCAGAGCCAGCGGCGCATCGCGGGCGCCTACACCGTGGAGTTCGTGCTGGTCGGCCTGGCCTCCAGCGCCGCGGGCGTGCTGCTGGGCTGGGCCATCCACCATGTGTTCGTGCTGCTGCTGGCCGGGCTGGTGGAAACCGCCTTGCCCGCACCAGGCCTGTGGCCTGCGGCCTTCGGCGTGGGCATGGGGCTGACCCTGCTGCTGGCCTTTGGCCTGCCGCCCGTGCTGCAGCTGGCGCGCGTGCCGCCGCTGCGCGTCATGCGCCGCGACCTGGGCGCGCTCAAGCCTGCCTCGGTGGTGGTGCTGGCCGTGGGCGTGGCAGGCTTTGCGGCCTTGCTGCTGGCGGCCAGCCGCGACATCAAGCTGGGCCTGATCGCCGTGGGTGGCTTTGCCGTGGCCGTGCTGCTGTTCGCGGCCCTGGGCTGGCTGGCCGTGCAGGTGCTGCGCCGCCTGGTGCACGAGAGCACGGCGCCGCGCTGGCTGGTGCTGGCCACGCGCCAGATCGCTGCGCGCCCCGCCTATGCCGTGGTGCAGATCAGCAGCCTGGCCGTGGGGCTGCTGGCGCTCATGCTGCTGGTGCTGCTGCGCACCGACCTCATCGGCAGCTGGCGCCAGGCCACGCCGGCCAATGCGCCCAACCGCTTCGTCATCAACGTGCAGCCCGAGCAGGCCGACGGTTTCCGCGCGGCGCTGGACAAGGCTGGCGTCACCTCCTATGACTGGTTCCCCATGATCCGGGGGCGTCTGGTCACCGTCAACGGCAAGCCGGTCAGCCCCGACGACTTCAGCGAAGACCGTGCCAAGCGCCTGGTGGACCGGGAGTTCAACCTCTCCACCACGGCGCAGGCGCCCGCACACAACCTGATCACGGCGGGCACCTGGACGCCTGGCGCCAAGGGCGAGATCAGCGTGGAGGACGGCATTGCCGAGACCCTGGGCCTGAAGCTCGGCGACACGCTGGGCTTCGACGTGGGCGGCGTGCCCAGCGAGGCGCGCATCACCAGCCTGCGCAAGGTGGACTGGGGATCGATGCGGGCCAACTTCTTCGTCATCTATCCCGTGGACCACCTGGACGACGTGGCCGTCAGCTACCTGGCCGCCTACCGCGCGCCGGACGTGGCGGGCTTCGACAACGCCCTGGTGCGCGAGTTTCCCAACATCACCAACGTGGACCTGAGCACCACGCTGGCCCAGGTGCAGCGCGTGCTGGACCAGGTGATACGCGCGGTGGAATTCCTCTTCGGCTTCACCCTGGCCGCCGGCCTGGTCGTGCTCTTCGCCGCCGTCACCGCCACGCGCGAGGAGCGCGCTCGCGAGTACGCCATCATGCGCGCCGTCGGTGCCCAGGCCCGGCTGCTGGCGCAGGTGCAGCGCGCCGAGCTGGCCGGCGTGGGCCTGCTGGCGGGTTTCCTTGCCAGCTGCGCGGCGGGGGCCGTGGGCTGGGCCCTGGCGCGCTGGGTGTTCGAGTTCAACTGGACCGTGCCTTGGTGGGCTCCGCTGGCGGGGGCTGTTGCCGGGGCCTTGCTGGCCTGGATGGCGGGGTGGTGGGCGTTGCGGGAGGTGTTGAGGAGGCCTGTGATGGATACGTTGAGGCAGGTGGCTGAGTAGTCTTTGTGTTCTGTTTTTTGCCCCTGCCGGGCGGTTTCTTTTCGAGGCCGGGTCTCGGCCCGGCGGCCGACCTACTTTCTTATCGCGCGATAAGAAAGTAGGCAAAGAAGCGCGCCCCAAACTGCCCACGACCCCTTCGCTTCGCTACGGGGCGACCTGCGTTGGGCGGGATGCGGGGTGCGCCGTGAAACTCGTTACGCGCTGCGCGCTTCACTCAAACATCACGGCGAGCTAGACAACGAAGCAAGCCTGTCCTTCGGCAGGCTTGCCACCCCGCATCCCGCCCAACGCAGGCGTGGACAGAAGGGGGGGAGGCTGGGGAACAGCCAACAGCCAACAGCCAACAGCCAACAGCCAACAGCCAACAGCCGGCGCCATCACTGCGTTCGGCTTCAAACCAGGGGCCGAGCGAAGCGAAGGCCCGGGCAAACTCCCCGTATGTCAGCGCCTGCGGCGTGGTGGTTGCGGGGTTGCAGTCCTGCCGAAGGACAGGACTGCTTCGTGATCTGACTCGCCGTGATGTTTGAACGTAGCGCGCAGCGCGAAGAGAGTTTCACGGCGAACCCCGCAACTGCCACGACGCAGGTTGCCCGCAGCGAAGCGGAGGGTCGCGGACATTCGGGTCGCCTTCTTTGATCTGACCTTTCTTGGCGAATCAAGAAAGGGCAGTCGGCTGCCGGGCCGAGACCCGGCCTCGAAAAACAACCACCCGGCAGGGGCAGAAACGAGCAATACCAGGGGCAGAAACGAGCAACAGCAGGGACAAGAACGAGCAACAGCAGAGGAAGGACGTGTTCAAGACTCCTTGAACAACCTCCCCCCCACAAAATCCACAAACGCCCTCACCTTAGGCGACAGCTGCCGACTCGACGCCCACAACGCCGAAAACTGCCCCGTGTGCGTCAGGTCCTCCGCCAGCACCCGCTGCAGCTCGCCACGCCCCAGTGCATCGCGCGCCAGGAAGTCCGGCATATAGGCCAGCCCCATGCCCGCCACGGCCGCGCCCAGCATGGCTTCCATGTTGTTGCAGACCAGGGCGGCGGGCAGGTGGGGCGGCATGCCGGGCAGCACCCATTCCTCCAGCTTGCCGCTGCTCAGGAAGCGATAGCGCAGGCAGCTGTGCTGTGCCAGCTCGGCGGGAGATTGCGGAATGCCCCGTGCCGCCAGGTAGTCGGGCGAGCCGGCCAGGATGAAGCGGAACGGCCCCAGCCGGCGCGCCACCAGGCGCGAGTCGGCCAGTTCGCCGCTGCGGATGACCACGTCCAGGCCGGCCTCGACCACGTCCACCAGGTGGTCGTTGAAGTCCAGGTCCAGGTCAACCTCCGGGTACAGGGCCTGGAACTCGGGCAGCACGGGCAGCAGGAAGCGGTAGCCGATGGTGGGCAGGCTCACACGCAGCCGCCCGCGCGGCGCCTCGGCGGCGGCCTGCATGGTGGCGCGCGCATCGTGCAGTTCATCCAGGATGCGGCGGCAGCGCTCGTGGAACAGCGCGCCTTCCTGCGTGAGGCGCACCTGGCGCGTGGTGCGCTGGAACAGGCGCAGGCCCAGTTGCTGTTCCAGCCGCGCCACGTTCTTGCCTACGGCCGAGGCCGAGATGCCCAGGGCGCGCCCGGCCTCGGCAAAGCTCAGCAGGTCGGCTGCACGCACAAAGGATTCGAGTCCGCTGAAGCTGTCCATGTCGATTAGCAACCTGGGGTTGGGAGTGTGGGGAGTCTGGCGCCTATTTTCACGGCATTGCAGCGCTTTTATCGTTCATGCATGCCTGGCCATGTGCGGCCGGGAAATTGCGAAAGCCTTGCCAACCATGTCCTCCTGCCTGACTTCTTCCCGCGCACCGGGTGCGCTCCACGGCACAGCGCGACCGCGTGCATCCCCGGTCTGGGTGCTGTTGTCGGTGTGTCTTGCGGCGCTGGCAATGCCGCTGAGTTTCACGGGGCCGGCCGTGGCGCTGGCTGCGCTGCGCGAGGCGCTGGGCGGCGGGCCGCTGGCGCTGAACTGGGTGACGAATGCCTTCATGCTGAGCTTTGGCGCCACGCTGATGGCGGCCGGCGCGCTGGCCGATCTGCACGGGCGGCGGCGCGTTTTCCTGACCGGGCTGGGCGTGGTGCTGGCCAGTGCGCTGGCCCAGGCCTGCCTGGGCGGGCAGGGGGCCATTGTCGTGTTCAACCTGCTGCGTGCGCTGCAGGGCCTGGGCGCGGCGGCTGCGCTGGCGGGCGGCACGGCGGCGCTGGCCCAGGTGTTCGACGGGACGGCGCGCATGCGTGCCTTCAGTGGCGTGGGCACGTCGTTCGGCGTGGGACTGGCCTTCGGGCCGTTGCTGTCGGGCTGGTTGCTGGGCGTGGCGGGCTGGCGCGGCGTGGTGCTTTGCGTGGCCGCCGTGGCGCTGGCCGCGCTGGTGCTGGGGCTGCGCTGCATGCCTCAGTCGCGCAACCCGAAGGCGCAGCGGCTGGACCGGGCCGGTGCGCTGCTGTTCACCGCAGCCCTGGCGCTGCTGACCTGGGGCGTGCTGCAGGGGCCGGAGGCGGGCTGGTCCAGCGGGGCGGCGCTGCTGCCGCTGGCCGGTGCCGCGCTGGCGCTGGCGGCCTTTGTGGCCGTGGAGCGGCGCGTGCAGCAGCGCCCGGGGCAGCCCATGCTGGACCTGTCGCTGTTTCGCTATCCGCGTTTCGTGGGCGTGCAGTTGCTGGCGGGTGCGCCGGCCTATGCCTTCGTGGTGCTGCTGGTGCTGCTGCCGGTGCGCTTCATCGGCGTGGAGGGCATGGCGCCGCTGCAGGCGGGGCAGCTGATGTTTGTGCTGTCCCTGCCCATGCTGTTCGTGCCGTTGCTGGCGGGCTGGCTCACACGCTGGATCTCGGCCGCGCTGCTGTGCCTGGCGGGGTTGCTGGTTTGCGCGGCGGGCCTGCTGTGGCTGGGCGGGTGCGCGCCGGGCACGGCCTTTGCGCAGATGGCGCCTCCGCTGCTGCTGATCGGCCTGGGCATCGGGCTGCCCTGGGGTTTGATGGATGGCCTGGCCGTGAGCGTGGTGCCCAGCGAGCGCGCCGGCATGGCCACGGGAATTTTCAGCACGGTGCGCGTGGCGGGCGAAGGCATGGCGCTGGCGCTGGTGGGCGCGGGGCTGGCCGCATTGCTGGCATGGCGTCTGTCGGCCCTGGCAGCTCAGGCGCCCCAGGCGGTGCAGGCGGTGCATGCCACCGGCCGCGCGGCGCAGTTGCTGGTGACGGGGAACATCGCCGAGGCCATGGCCCTGCTGCCCGGCCTGTCTGCACCCGACGTGCTGGCGGCCTATGGTCAGGCCTTTGGCATCTTGCTGGATGTGCTGGCGGGCATCACGGTGCTCACGGCGCTGGTGGTGTACGGGTTCCTGCGTGCCGGGGCCTCCACGGATACCGGTACGGGCACGGACATGGCACATGCCTGACAATCGCGGGTTTCACTCAGCCGCCAGCCGCTTTTCGCCATGTCAGAGGAATCCCAGAACAACGCCCCCCAGACCCCCTATGAATGGATCGGTGGCGAGCCCAGGGTGCAGGCCCTGGTGGACCGTTTCTACGATCTGATGGACCTGGAGCCCGGCTATGCCGAACTGCGTGCCGCCCACGGCAGCACCCTGGCCGATGCGCGCCAGAAGCTGTTCTGGTTCCTGTGCGGCTGGCTGGGCGGCCCGGACCATTACCAGGAGCGCTTCGGCCATCCGCGCCTGCGCATGCGCCACATGCCGTTTTCCATCGGCATCCTGGAACGCGACCAATGGGTGGCCTGCATGGACCAGGCCATGGGCGAGACCGGCGTGCCCGAGGATTTGCGCGTGCGCCTCAAGGCCAGCTTCATGAACACGGCCGACTGGATGCGGAACCGGTAGCAGGTGGCTGCCCCCGGCGCTGCTGAAAAAAAGGGCCGGCCCCCTGCAGGAGGCCGGCCCAAGCAGCAATCGGTTGGGGTTCAGAGCTTTTCGTCGCGCATGTAGTACCAGTGGTACAGGAACCGCTGCCCCAACCGGCGAAACGGCGCAAACGCGGGCGAGCGCACCATGTTGAAGACGTTCGGATACTCCAGCTCCGAGTTGTAGATGGGCAGCTCGAAGGTCTTGCTCTGGCGGCCTGCGATGCGCTCGGCCATGCGCCGGCCCGCGTGGGCCGAGAAGGAGACGCCGTTGCCGCCATAGCCCACGGCGTAGAAGATGCTCTGGGCCGGATCGGGCTGGAAGACGCGCGGCATCATGTCGTGGCTCACATCGACCCAGCCCCACCAGGAGTAGTCGATGGTGATGCCCTTGAGCGCCGGGAATTTGCGGTGCAGGCCGTCCACCAGCTTGGCCATGTGGATGGGGTTGGGCGCATCGGCACCCGTGACGGCGCTGCGGCTGCCGATCTGCACGCGGTTGTCGGGCAGGCGGCGGTAGTAAAAGCGCAGCGTGCGGGTGTCGGTGATGACCTGGGTGGTCTTGAAGCCCGTGGCCTCCAGCTCCTGCTCGGTCAGCGGCCGCGTGACCAGCGAGTTCGAGAGGATGGGCATGATCTTGGAGCGCAGGCTGCCATGCAGGGCGTTGCTGGTGTAGCCGCCCGTGGCAAATCCCACGGCGCGCGCCCGCACGGTGCCGCCGGGCGTGCGCAGGTGGTGCACGCCGTTGCGCGTCTCGACGCCCAGCACCGGGCTGGCCGGGTGCACCTTGACGCCCAGCTCCCGTGCCTTGCGCAGGTAGCCGAAGGCCAGCTTGAGCGGGTGCACGCCGATGCCGTCGGGCTCGTGCATGGCGCCGTGGCTGTCGGCGTCGTTCACATAGTTGCGGCGCAGCTCCTCGGGGCTGAGCATGCGGGCGTCGTAGCCGAAGACCTCGCGCATGATCTGGGTCTCGTTGCGCAGGAAGTCGAGTTTCTTTTCGCGGTGGGCGATGTAGAGGTGGCCGCCAGGCTGGGGCTCGCACTCGGGGAATTCGGCCACCAGGTCCTTGAAGGTCTGGAAGCCCTCGCGGATCTCGGCGTCGAGCTTGAGCGCCACGTCCTTGCCCCAGCGTGCGATCCACTGTGAGCGGTACAGGCGCCCGCTGGCGTTCTGCCCCTGGCCGCCATTGCGGCTGGTGCAGCCCCAGGCGGTCTGGTTGGCATCCAGCACCACGGCGCGTATGCCGTGCTCGCGCGCCAGGAACAGGGCCGTGGCCAGGCCCGTGAAGCCCGAGCCGACGATGGCCACGTCCACGTCCATGTCGCCGGTGACCGGGCCGTCATCGTCTGGCGGGCGTCCCGCCGTGCCGACCCAGTAGGTGGGCGCATAGCCCGTGCCGTGGCCCGGGTTGGCGGCCACCAGCGGGTCGTACTGAGGGTCGTAGGGACGCAGGTGGCTGGGGCGGATGTCCTCGGCTTTCATGGCGGATGTCTCCTGGTGCGGCGGCTTGGGATCTGCCGCTTTTTGCTATGGATTCGGTGGAATTGGGGCCAATGCCGGCGAGCCCTGGAAGGCGGTGCGCCGACGATGGAATCAGCATAGCCAGCAGGCCATGGAGCCAGTTAGCGCCACAGCCCAGCTTTCGATAGAGCCAGTGGCGGCCGGTGCGCGCGCCTGGACCTAACGATTGATGGCATCTGGTTCTAACGGGTCCGTGTGCCTGCTACCTACCATGGCCCATCGACATTTCGATGACGCGGCGCGGCGGCCCTGCCCGGGATCCGGCGCCGTGGTACCCACCACAGACAAGGAGACAGCATGAGCGCAGACACCAACCCTCCGGATGCCCAGTTCCTGGCCCGCTTCGCCGAGGCCTGGAACCGCCACGACATCGAGGCCCTGATGGGCTTCATGGCCGATGAATGTGAGTTCCACGCCGTGGCCGGGCCCGATCTCATGGGCCGCAGCTTTGTCGGCCGCCAGGCGGTGCGCGAGGGCTTTCAGATGGCCTGGCAGGCCTTCCCCGATGCGGCCTGGCTCGATGGAGACCATTTCGTGCAGGGCGACCGTGGCGTGTCCGAGAGCACCTTCAAGGGCACCAAGGCCGACGGCCTGCGCGTGGAAGCGCGCATGGTGGATGTCTTCACCTTCAAGGACGGAAAGATCGCCGTGAAGAACGCCTTCCGCAAGGACCGCCCGCCGGTGGCGGCCGCCTGACGGCGCGGGGCCTTGCGGCCCCGTGCCACCGGGAACACCGGATACGCCACGGCAAGGCGCGCACCTGCGCAGCCACCACAACAGAGCATCAGCCGTGGCGCCTGAACGCAACAGGAGACAAGACATGATCGGACATCAGCAAGCCTCTTCGCCGGGGCTTTCACACGGGCTCAAACAGCGGCACATGACCATGATCGCCCTGGGCGGCGTCATCGGCGCCGGGCTGTTCGTGGGCAGCGGCGTCGTCATCAAGTCGGCCGGGCCGGCCGCGATTCTTTCCTTCCTCATCACGGGCCTGCTCGTGGTGCTTGTCATGCGCATGCTGGGCGAGCTGGCCTGCTCCATGCCCGGCGGAGGGTCCTTCTACGAATATGCGCGAGAGGCCTGGCGCGACCGCCCCGGCGTGGGTCGGCTGGCAGGCTTTCTGACGGGCTGGATGTACTGGTACTTCTGGGTCATCGTCGTGGCGCTGGAGGCCGTGGCCGGTGCCGACCTGGTGCGCTACTGGCTGCCCGATGTCCCCAACTGGAGCATCAGCCTGGTGCTGCTGGTGATGCTGACGCTGACCAACCTGGTCTCGGTGAAGTCCTTTGGCGAGTTCGAGTTCTGGTTCGCCTCCATCAAGGTGGCGGCCATCGTGGTCTTCCTGTTCGTGGCTGGCGTCTACGTGCTGGGCCTGACGCCTGCGTCGCAGGGCATGCACTTCGGCAACCTCACCGGCAATGGCGGCTTCATGCCCAACGGCATCGTGCCGGTGCTGACCGGGGCCGTGGCGGCCACGGGCTTTTACTTCGGCGCCGAGATCGTGACCATCGCGGCGGCTGAAACTGCCGAGCCGCAGAAGGCCGTGGCCAAGGCCACCAGCTCGGTGATCACGCGCGTGCTGGTGTTCTATGTGGGCTCCATCTTCCTGGTGGCCTGCCTGGTGCCCTGGAATGCGGTTGGCATCGCCACGCCGTATGTGAGCGCACTGAACACCATGGGCGTGCCGGCTGCCGCGCAGATCATGAACGCCATCGTGCTGACGGCCGTGCTGTCGGCGCTCAACTCGGGGCTGTATGCATCCTCGCGCATGCTGTTCGCGCTGACGCGGCGCGGCGACGCGCCCCAGGCGCTGGCCAAGGTCAGCCGCAACGGCGTGCCCACGCGCGCCATCCTGGTGGCCACGGTGTTCGGCTACGGCGCCGTGGTGATGTCCTATGTGTCGCCCGACAAGGTGTTCGCCTTCCTGGTCAATTCCTACGGCACGGTGGCGATCTTCGTCTACATCCTGATCGCCATCTCGCAGCTGCGCCTGCGCTCCCGCCTGGAGCGTGAGGCGCCGCACCTGCTCAAGGTGCGCATGTGGTGCTATCCGTACCTGACCTGGTTCGCCATCTTCGGCATGCTGTCCATCGTCATCGCCATGGCCTTCATCCCCGAGCAGCGCACACCGCTGGCGCTGGGCGTGGCCAGCCTGTGCATCCTGCTGCTGGCCTATGGCGTGCGGCAGTTCCTGCAGCGTGGCGTGGCGCCGGTGGTGTCCTCGCTGTCCGAGGCCGCGCGGCCCGAGCCGCAGAAGTACTGACCGGGGGCGACGGGACCGGCAGGGCCGGTCCCGGCCACTCCTTGCGTTACTTCTCGGGCTGCTCCTCACGGATCGCATCGGCCAGGGCCCTCACGCCCTGGCCGATGTCGTTGGCGGGTATGGACTGGTAGCCCATGCGCATGAAGCTGCCGGGCGTGCCCGGGCGGGCGAAGAACACATCGCCGGGCTCGATGAGCACGCCGTGCGCTGCGGCGCGCTGCGCCAGGGCATCGACCGGAATGTGGTCGGGCAACTGCACCCAGCACGAGCCGCCGCCGCGCACGGGCGTGATGCGGCAGCCGGGCGCATGCTCGGCCATGGCGGCCGTCAGCGCCGCGTGCCGCTCCTTCTGCGCCTGTGCCAGGCGCCGCTGCTGGGCCTCGTAGTGGCCCAGGGAGATGAACATGGCCAGCGTGCGCTGCACGAAGGTGGCGGGGTGGCGGATCATGAGCCGGCGCAGCGCGCGCAGCTCGCGGATCAGCTCGGGCGCAGCCACGATGTAGCCCACGCGCAGGCCCGGCGCCAGGCTCTTTGACAGGCTGCCCACGTAGATCACGCGGTTGCTGCGGTCCAGACTCTTGAGCGCCGGAATGGGCTGGCCGTCGAAGCTGCTCTCGCTCTCGTAGTCATCCTCGATGAGGATGATGTCGTGCGCCTCGGCCATCTCCAGCAGCGCCTCGCGCCGGGCCAGCGGCATGGTCACGCCCGTGGGACACTGGTGGCTGGGCGTCACGTAGAGGTAGTCCAGCTGGCGCAGCAGCGGCGTGACCGGCAGGCCCTGGCCGTCCACCGGCAGCGGGATGACCTGGGAGGTACGGCTGCTGAAGATGTTGCGCGCGTCGGGGTAGCCGGGCTCCTCGATGCCCACGGCCGTGCCCTCGCGCATCAGCAGGTCGGCCACCATGTAGAGGGCGTGCTGCGCACCCACGGTAATGATCAGCTCGTCGGCCGAGGCCCATACGCCGCGGCGCGGCAGGATCTTGGTCTGCACCTGCTGGATCAGCATCTCGTCGTCGCGCGCGATCTGGTCGGGCGCCCACTGGCGTATGTCCAGCACGCCCAGGGCCTTGAGGCAGCATTCGCGCCAGGCGGCCGTGGGAAACAGCTCCTTGTCGAACTGGCCGTACAGGAAGGGATAGGGGTAGCGCTGCCAGTCCTCTTCCTTGACGATGCTGCGCTGCTGGCTGGGCAGCAGCCACAGGCGCCGCGACCAGTCGGTGCGGCGGCCTTCGCCAGGGGTGCTGCTGGCCGCAGCGCCGCCCGGCGTGCGCCCCTTGAGTACGTCGGGATGGATGAAGTGGCCCTTGCGCTGGCGGCTCAGCAAAAAGGCTTCCTCGGCCAGCTGCTGGTAGGCCAGCACCACGGTGATGCGTGCCACGCCCAGGTGGCGCGCCAGCTCGCGGCTGGAGGGAATGGATTCGCCGGGTGCGAGGATGCCCGAGAGGATGGCATCGACCAGCATCTCGCGGATCTGGCCCTGCAGGCTCAGGGAGGGGCGGGCGCTGCGGCGAAACAGCTGCCCCCACATGGCGCCCTCGGGCGGTTGCGGCTGCGTGGCCGCGCGCTTGTCTGTCATGTCTTGTCGTTCCCGCCGCTGCGGCGGGCCGCTCGCTGTGTTTGTCTCCCGCGCAGGTGCAGGGCAGGGCCTGCATCCGCGACCGGCCAATATAGGCCAGCGCGGTGCGCCACGGGGCCCGGAGTTTGCGATGGTTGCAATTTTTGCGGAGAGGCCGGAAATTGATATACAATCGTTGTCTTGGCGGCTGTAGCTCAGCTGGATAGAGTACTTGGCTACGAACCAAGGGGTCGTGGGTTCGATTCCTGCCAGCCGCACCAAAACGACAAGCCTCAGAACTGCAAAGTTCTGAGGCTTTTTCGTTTCAGGCGCCCGCACGGAGGCCGTGGCAATGGTTCAGGCGCTGGTCAACGGTTATTTTTCGATATTTTCATGGTTTTCCGTAAGCGTTCAAAAAGCACGCTATAATTCGAAGCTTGGCGGCTGTAGCTCAGCTGGATAGAGTACTTGGCTACGAACCAAGGGGTCGTGGGTTCGATTCCTGCCAGCCGCACCAAAACGACAAGCCTCAGAACTGCAAAGTTCTGAGGCTTTTTCGTTTGTGCTCAGTTGGTGTCGTGGTTTGTGCGGCGTCTTCGCCTCCTGCGGTGATCTGTGTGAAGATCGGCTCCCTATGAGCAAGGCTTTCACCAAGGAATCCGACGGCGACGACGATGATGAAGTCGGCCTGCCGCCCTTGCCGCCGGGCGGCAAGAACTACATCACGCCCCAGGGCTTCGAGCGGCTGAAGACGGAGCTGCTGGACCTGATCGACAACGAGCGTCCGCGCATCGTGGAGATCGTGCACTGGGCGGCCAGCAATGGCGACCGCTCCGAGAACGGCGACTATCTGTACGGCAAGAAGCGCCTGCGCGAGATCGATAGGCGCATCCGCTTCCTGACCAAGCGGCTGGAGATCGCCGAGGTGGTCGATCCCTCCGTGCATGCCGGCAGCGAGCAGATCTACTTCGGCGCCACCGTCACCTATGTCGATGACGAGGGCGAGCAGCGCACCATCACCATCATGGGCATCGACGAGGCCGACAGCGCACGCCAGCAGGTCAGCTGGATCGCACCCGTCTCGCGCGCCCTGCTCAAGGCCCGTGTGGGCGACGAGGTGGCCCTGCCCACACCCGCAGGTGTGCGCACGCTGGAAGTGCTGGAAGTCACCTACCCGGAGCCGGGCAGCGCCGCCGGGTGAGCGTTCAGGGCTGCAGTTTCTGCAGCAGCTCCAGCGTGGGATAGCCATCGGCCACCAGGCCCTGGCTTTGCTGGAACTGGCGCAGGCCCGCGCGCGTGGCCGGGCCCATCACGCCATCGGCTGTGCCGGCCGAAAATCCCCGTTCGTTGAGCGCGGCCTGCAAGGCGCGCAACTGCTCGCGCGACAGCGGTGCCAGATCGCGCGGCCAGGCCGCCTGCACGCCCGGGCCGCCGGCCAGTTGCTGCGACAGCAGGCCCACGCCCAATGCGTAATTCACGGAGTTGTTGTAGCGCAGGATGGTGCGGAAGTTGGCACCCACCATGAAGGCCGGCCCGCGTGCGCCGGCCGGCGCGATCACGCTGGCATCGGCCATGGAGGGCAGGGCGGAGCCGTCCACGGCCTGCACGCCCTCGGCCGCCCATTGCGCGCTGTCCTGGCGCACGCTGGTCTCGGCGCGTGCATGGTCAAAGCCTGCCGGCCGGCGCACTTCCACGCCCCAGGGTTCGCCCGTCTTCCAGCCCGAATGGGCCAGGTAGTTCGCCGTGGAGGCCGTCACATCGGGCAGGCTGCCCCAGATGTCGCGGCGGCCATCGCCATCGGCATCCACCGCATAGGCCAGGAAGACCGAGGGCAGGAACTGCGTATGGCCCATGGCGCCGGCCCAGGAGCCGATCATGTGGGCCGCGTCGATGTCGCCGTTGTCGATGATGCGCAGGGCGGCCAGCAACTCCTTCTGAGCCCAGGCCGCGCGCCGGCCGTCGAAGGCCAGGGTGGCCAGCGCATCGACGGTGGGGAAGTTGCCGAAGTTGCTGCCGTAATTGCTTTCCATGCCCCAGATGGCGGCGATCACCTCGGCCGGCACGCCATGGCGCTGGCTGGCCGCCTGCAGCGGTGCAGCCGCTTCGCGCAGCTTGGTGCGGCCCTGGGCAATGCGCTGGGCCGAGACGGCGCTGTCCAGGTACTGCCAGGGCGTGCGCGTGAACTCGGGCTGCGAGCGGTCCAGCTGCACCGCGCGCCGCTGCAGCCGGGCCGGCTCCAGCGCGCTGCTCACGGTCTTGGCGGAGATGCCGGCCTCCAGCGCCTTGCGCGCAAAGTCCCGCTTCCAGGCCTCGAAGCTGGCGGCCTCGGCCTGCTGGGACGCCTCTTGCGCGCCGCTTGCCTCGGCAGCAGGCGCTGCGGCCGGGCCGGCCTGTGCCGCCGCGGCAGGGGCGGTAGGGGCGGCAGGGGCGGCCGCATCCATGGAAGTCGCCGCAGCGGAAGCTGGCGCTGGCACCGGCGTGGGCGCAGGTCGGGAGGCGCAGCCGGCCAGCAGAGCGGCAGTCAGGGCGGTGGCCAGTCCGGCGCGGGTCAGCATGTGGGGGCCGTTGGCGTTGCTGGGGACGGGGGCGGTGGCATGTGCGTGGGGCATGCAGCCATTGTCTCCGCTGCGCCCTGGCGCTGAATGCAACACGGTGTTTCCGCACCAAGCCATCCATGGATCGCTATGCTGTGCTCCCATGACTGCTGCACCATCGCCCTCCCTGTCCCCGCCTGTGCAGGATGCCGCGCAGGCGCTGCGTGCCCTGCTGCGCCCTGGCCAGCGCTGGCTGGTGCTGACGGGCGCAGGTTGCAGCACAGGCTCGGGCATTCCGGACTACCGCGATGCGGCGGGGCAGTGGAAGCGACCCCAGCCCGTGACGCTGCAGGCCTTCATGGGCAGCCATGCCACGCGCCAGCGCTATTGGGCGCGCAGCCTGCTGGGCTGGCCCGTGATGGCGCAGGCCCGGCCCGGCCCGGCCCATGAGGCGCTGGCGCTGCTGCAGCAGCGCGGATGGATGGCCGGCCTGGTCACCCAGAACGTGGACGGCCTGCATACGGCGGCGGGCAGCGAGGGTGTCATCGACCTGCACGGCCGCATTGCCGCCGTGCGCTGCATGGGTTGTGGCGCCGGCATGGAGCGCGCCGCGCTGCAGGCCATGCTGCTGCAGCGCAACCCCGGCTGGGCCGGCCTGAGCGCCCAGGCCGCGCCCGATGGCGATGCCGACCTGGAGGGGCGCGACTTCAGCCGCTTCGACGTGCCGGCCTGTCCGCACTGCGGTGGCGTGCTCAAGCCCGATGTGGTGTTCTACGGCGAGGGCGTGCCGCGCGAGCGCGTGGCGGCGGTGCGGGTCGCGCTCGGGCATGCGCAGGGCCTGCTGGTCGTGGGCTCGTCGCTGATGGTGTATTCGGGCCTGCGCTTCGTGCACGAGGCCGTGGCCCAGGGCAAGCCGGTGGTGGCGGTCAACCAGGGCCGCATGCGGGCCGAAGATCTGCTGGCCTGCAAGTTCGAGCACGACTGCGGCCAGCTGCTTCAGCAACTGGTGCAGGGCCTGTAGAGAAGAGACCGGCCCGCAGGGCCGGGGTCAGGGGATGACGCGCGATGCGCGCACCACCGAGTGCACGCGGCGCAGGTTGCGCAGCGCGGACTCCACCTGCTGGTTGTCGTGCACCGAGATCACGAAGCACAGGTCCGTGGTGCTCATGGCGGCCTCGTCGGCCATGTCCACGCGCAGGATGTCCACCTCGGCGCCGGCCAGCTCGGCTGCCACGCGGGCGAGCACGCCCTTGCCGTTGTTGACGGTGACGACGATGCGGGCCTCGAAAAGGCGCGCGGCATCGATGTCATCTGCCCATTCCACGACAATGAAGCGGTCGCTGTCCTTTTCCTGCAGGCGCTGTGCGATCTTGCATTGCGCGTGGTGCACGATCAGGCCTTCGCCGCTGCCCAGATAGCCCACGATGGCGTCGCCCGGCACGGGCCGGCAGCACTGCGCGTAGTGGATGGAGCCCTGGTTGGAGCCGTCCAGCAGCACGGCGCCCTGGAAGGGCCGGTTGCTGGCATTGAAGCGTTCGCGCGTGAGCAGCAGGGCGTCGGGCCGGTGGCCGTGGCGCGCCATCAGCGCCGTCAGGCGCGAGGCCACCAGCGATGCAATGCGCCGGCCCATGCCGATGTCCACCATCAGGTCGGCGCGGCTGCGGCTGCCTGCCATGCGCAGCACTTCGTCCCACAGCGCCTGGTTGGCTTCATCGGCCGGCGGCACGGCGTCCATGCCTTCGGCGCGCATGGCCTGGGCCAGCAGGTTCTCGCCCAGGCGTGCCGATTCGCTTTGCGCGGCCGACTTCAGGTAATGGCGGATCTTGGAGCGCGCGCGGCCGGTCTTGACGAAGCCCAGCCAGGCCGGGTTGGGCGTGGCGTCTTCGGAGGTGACGATCTGCACCACGTCGCCGCTCTTGAGTTCGGTGCGCAGCGGCACTTCCTCGTTGTTGATGCGCGCGGCGGTCATGTGGTTGCCGACCTTGCTGTGGATCGCATAGGCGAAGTCCACCACGGTGGCGCCGCGCGGCATGGCCATGATCTCGCTCTTGGGCGTGAACACGTAGACGGCGTCGGGGAACAGGTCCACCTTGACGTGGTCCCAGAACTCGGCGGCATCGCGCGTCTCGTTCTGGATGTCCAGCAGCGATTGGAGCCACTGCGTGCCCAGCTGCTCGGAATCGTGGCCGGGCTGGGCCTTGTAGAGCCAATGGGCGGCCACGCCGGCCTCGGCGACGATGTGCATTTCCTCGGTGCGGATCTGGAACTCGATGTTCACGCCCGAGGGGCCCACCAGCGTGGTGTGCAGCGACTGGTAGCCATTGTTCTTGGCAATGGCGATGTAGTCCTTGAAGCGGCCCGGCATGGGCTTGTACATCTGGTGCAGCACGCCCAGCGCCGTGTAGCAATCGATCACGCGCGGCAAGATGATGCGAAAGCCGTAGATGTCCGTCACCTTGGCAAAGCTCAGCTGGTTCTTCTCCATGCGCAGATAGAGCGAATACAGCGTGCTTTCACGGCCGGCAAGGCGGGCCTGCAGCCCTGCGCCGGCGAACTCGGCATTGACCTCGTCCTGCACGCGCTGGACCAGGTCGCGGCGTCGCTTGCGCGAGCGGGCGATGGCTTTTTCCAGCGTGGCGTAGCGCCAGGGATGCAGGTGGCGGAAGGCCAGGTCCTGCAGCTCACGGTAGGTCTGGTTCAGCCCCAGGCGGTGGGCGATGGGTGCGTAGATCTCCAGCGTTTCCGACGAGATGCGGCCCCACTTGCTGCGCGGCATGTCGCCCATGGTGCGCATGTTGTGGGTGCGGTCGGCCAGCTTGATCAGGATCACGCGCACATCGCGCGCCATGGCCAGCAGCATCTTGCGGAAGGATTCCGCCTGGTTCTCTTCGCGCGTGTTGAACTGCAGCTTGTCCAGCTTCGTGAGGCCGTCGACCAGCTCGGCCACGTCCTGGCCGAAGCGCTGGGCGAGATCGGCCTTGGTGACGCCGCAGTCTTCCATCGCATCGTGCAGCAGGGCGGCCATCAGGGCCGGGGCGTCGAGCTTCCAGCTCGCGCACAGCGCCGTGACCGCGATGGGATGGGTGATATAGGGTTCGCCGCTGCTGCGCCACTGGTCGCTATGGGCCTGGTCGGCGAAGGCATAGGCTTCGCGCACCTGCTCGATGCTGGTGGCATCCAGGTATCCCAGGTGCTCCATCAGTCCGGCAAAGGCATTGGCCGACACGGCGGTTGCCTGCTCTGCAGACATGCGCTCGGGCCGGGGTGGCGGTACGGGATCAGAGGGGGCTGTGAACGAAGTCAAGGCCGCTTTCATGACTTAAATGTAGCGTGCATGCTGGTTTGTGCAGGCTTCATGTAAAAAAAGCACCGCTGTGCGGTGCTCTTTGTGGGGCCATTGTGTTGCTTTGCAGCAAATCAGCCCGGAACCTTCTTCAGCATCTCGATGCCGACCTTGCCTTCGGCGATCTCGCGCAGCGCGGTGACGCCGGGCTTGTTCTTGGTTTCGATCTTGGGCGTGTGACCCTGGCTCAGCATGCGTGCGCGGTAAGTGGCGGCCAACACGAGCTGGAAGCGGTTAGGGATCTGCTCCAGGCAGTCTTCAACAGTGATGCGTGCCATCAGGATCTCCGGGAAACGTCAGTTGGGTTCAGAAATATTGAGAGACTCGAAGGTCTCTGCGCGGCGGCTGCGCTGAGCCGCATACTTGAGGCGCTGGGCGTGGATGATCGTCTTGAGATCAAACAGTGCGCTCTCGAACAATTCGTTGATTATAACGAAGTCGAATTTCGCCACCTGGGCCATCTCCTCGGCCGCGTTCTTCAGGCGCAGCTCGATCACCTCGGGCGCGTCCTCGCCCCGGTTTTCCAGGCGGGCACGCAGCTCGTCCCAGCTGGGCGGCAGGATGAAGATCAGCACGGCGTTCGGAAACGCTTGCTTGACCTGCAGTGCGCCCTGGTAGTCGATCTCCAGCAGCACGTCGGTGCCGACCTGGATGCGCTCTTCCAGCGCCTTCTTGGCCGTGCCGTAGCGGCGGCTGTGCACGTTCGCCCATTCGACGAAGGCGTTGTTCGACACCATGGCGTCGAACTCCTGGTCGGAGACGAAGTAGTACTCGCGGCCGTGCTTTTCCTGGCCACGCGGCGCGCGCGTGGTGTGGGAGACGGAAGGGGAGACGCGCGCATCGAACTCGCGCAGCGCGCGCACCAGGCTGGACTTGCCGGCCCCGCTGGGGGCCGAGACGACAAAGAGGTTTCCGGGGTAATCCATGGAATTTTGCGCAGTGTGTTCACGCATGGGCATCTGTGTTGGGCTTATTCGATGTTCTGCACCTGCTCGCGCATCTGCTCGATCAGCACCTTCATGTCCACGCTGATGCGGGTCAGCTCCAGCGTGGCGGACTTGGAGCCCAGCGTATTGGCTTCGCGGTGCAGTTCCTGGATCAGGAAGTCCAGGCGCTTGCCGATCTCGCCGCCCTTCTTGAGCAGGCTCTGGATCTCGTCCAGGTGCGAGTCCAGGCGGGTGACTTCCTCGGCCACGTCGATGCGGATGGCAAAGGCGGTGGCCTCGGTCAGGGCGCGGTCCTGGGCGGCTTCGGGCGCCACGGCGCCTTCGGCCAGGGCCATCGCTTCCTTCCAGCGCTCCATGAAGCGCAGGCGCTGCTGCTCCACGAGCTGGGGCACCAGGGGCGTGGCATCTGCCGCGAGCTTGCGCAGCTGCGCGATGCGGTCCAGCAGCATGGTGGCCAGGCGCTTGCCTTCGCGGGCGCGGGCCTCCAGCAGTTCGGTCAGGGCCTGCTCTGCCAGCGTGGGCAGCACGCTGCTCCAGTCAACGGCCGAGTTGCCGCTGCCGCTGGCCAGGCGCAGGGCGTCGGAGACGGACAGGCTGCGGGCGTCGGGCAGCCAGGACTGGACAGTGTCCTGGAGCATGGCCAGGCGCTGCAGCATGGCGGTGGAGGGGTCGGGCAGGGAGTTGCCGTCGTCGTTGTCGATGGCGGCGCGCACCTCGACCTTGCCGCGCTTGAGGCGGGCGGTCAAAAGGGCCCGCAAGGCTGGCTCATGCGCGCGCAGTTCGTCGGGCAGGCGGAACGAAAGATCCAGGAAGCGGCTGTTGACCGAGCGGATCTCCAGACCGAGCCGGCTGTTGCGGCCCGACGCTCCACCATCTTCTTCGGACGCGCCGTGCTGGGCACTGGCGTATCCGGTCATGCTGTAAACTGGCATTGGACTTTTGATGGATGCTTGCAATTGCCCGATTATCCGGGTTTCGCCCCATCCCTGAGACTCACCGGAGAAAAATGTCTTCCAAGATCAAGCCGGCGCCATTGCCGCCAGGCAGCACGATCGGCGGCTATCGGGTGGTGCGCAGGCTTGCTTCCGGCGGTTTCGGCGTCGTTTACCTGGCCTTGGATGCAGAGGGCAAGCAGGTGGCGATCAAGGAATACCTGCCCGCCTCGCTGGCCACCCGTGCCCCCGGAGAGCTGCAGCCCGCCGTGGCGCCCGAAAAACTTTCGCTGTACCGCCTGGGCCTCAAGAGCTTCTTCGAGGAAGGGCGTTCACTGGCGCAGATCTCGCACGCTTCCGTGGTCAGCGTGCTCAATTTCTTTCGCGAGAACGAAACCGTCTACATGGTGATGAACTACCTGGAGGGTGCCACCCTGCAGGACTTCGTCGTCACCGCGCGCGAGCTCAAGGCCGAGAAGGTGTTCCGCGAATCGACCATTCGCTCGCTGTTCGATGAGGTGCTGCGCGGCCTGCGCATCGTGCACCAGCACAAGATGCTGCACCTGGACATCAAGCCGGCCAACATCTTCATCACCAATGACGACCGTGCCGTGATGATCGACTTCGGCGCGGCGCGCGAGGTGCTGTCCAAGGAAGGCAACTTCATCCGCCCCATGTACACGCCGGGCTTTGCCGCGCCCGAGATGTACCGCCGCGACGCATCGCTGGGGCCCTGGACCGACATCTACGCCATCGGCGCCTGCATCTATGCCTGCATGCAGGGATTTCCGCCCAACGAGGCGCCGCAGCGCCAGGACAAGGACCGGCTCACGCTGGCGCTGACCAAGCTGCGCGGCGTGTATTCGGACAACCTCATCGAGGTGGTCGAGTGGTGCATGGCCGTGGACCCGGGATCGCGTCCGCAGTCGGTGTTTGCGCTGCAAAAGGAATTGAGCCGCGAAGGCGAGCGCCGCTACACCAAGCTCAGCGTCTCCGAGCGCATGCGCCTGCAGCTGGACACGCTGGTGACCGACGCCAAGAAGAACATGCAAAAGATCAGCGGCGCAGCGGGCCTGCCAGCCGTGGGCCAGGAGCGCAAGCCATGAGGTTTTCGGTATTCCAGCTGAGCCGCCGCGGCGGCCGTGCGCTCAATGAAGACCGCATGGGTTACTGCTACACGCGGGAAGCCGTGCTCTTCGTGCTGGCCGACGGCATGGGCGGCCATCCCGAAGGCGAGGTCGCCGCGCAGCTGGCGCTGCAGGTGATGTCCGTGCATTTCCAGCGCCAAGCCAAGCCGCTGCTCGAAGATCCGCAGGGCTTTTTGGTCGATGCGCTGCTGCACGCGCACCGGCAGATCCTGCGCTATGCCAGCGCCAAGGGAATGATCGACACGCCGCGCACCACGCTGGTCGCCGCCGTCATCCAGAAGGGCAAGATCACCTGGATCCATTGCGGCGACTCGCGCCTGTACCTGGTGCGCGGCGGCGAGCTGCTGGTGCGCACGCGCGATCACTCCTATCTGGAGATGGGCGAGATCGCGGCCCAGCTCAAGACATCGAGCCGCAACGTGCTGTTCACCTGCCTGGGCTCTCCGTCCAAGCCCATCTACGACGTGACCGAGCCGCGCCGGCTGGAGCAGGGCGACAAGCTGCTGCTGTGCTCCGACGGCCTGTGGGGCAGCGTGGACGAAGGGCACCTGCTGCGCACCCTGCACGGCCGCACCGTGTCCCAGGCCATTCCCCAGCTGGTCGATACGGCGCTGCGCAATGCGGGCGATGCCAGCGACAACGTCACGGCCATTGCCATGGAGTGGGAGACGCCAGACGCCTTCGAGTCCACCATGGGCATCTCCACCCAGGACATCGAGAACGACGCGTTTGAATCCACGATCCAGGGCGGGGCAATCGAAGACCTGGAAGATGAGCTCGACGACGCGGCCATCGAGCGCTCCATCGCCGAGATCAACGAAGCGATACGCCGCTCGGCCGAGCGCCAGTTCAAGCGCTGAATGCCGCTGCCGGCCCGCGGCAGCGGTGCCGTTGGCGCGCATGGACTACCGAACCTATTGACGACAAAGGGCGCACGGGCGCCCGACTGGATTTCTACGATGAAGATTGTGTTGGCCTCCAACAACCGCGGCAAGCTCGCCGAGCTGCAAGCCATGTTCGCCCCGCTGGGGGTGGAGCTGATCCGCCAGGGCGACCTGTTCGAGGGCGAGGCGCCCGAGCCGCATTGCACCTTTGTGGAGAACGCGCTGGCCAAGGCCCGTTTCGCAGCCGAGCGCACCGGCCTGCCCGCCATTGCCGACGACGCCGGCATGTGCGTCTCGCACTTCGGCGGGCTGCCGGGCGTGGATACGGCCTATTACTGCACGCAGTTCGGCTACGAGAAAAGCGACGACAACAACGTGCGCGCCCTGCTGGAGCAGATGCAGGGCGTGGCCGACCGCCGCGCCGCCATGGTCAGCACCCTGGTGGGCGTTCGCAGCGCAAAGGATCCCGAACCGCTGATCGCCATGGGCCGCGTGCTCGGCGAGATCACCACCGAGCGCCGTGGCACGCAGGGCTTCGGATTCGACCCCGTGATGTACATCCCCGAGCTGGGCCAGACCTTCGCCGAGATGGACCCGGCCGTGAAGCACGCGCACAGCCACCGCGGCCGCGCCACGCTGCAGATGATCGAACTCGTGCGCGAGCGCTGGGTGCGATGATTCCCATCCAGCCCCAGGATTCGGCCGCCGGCGCCCAGGCCGCCGTGCAGCGCGACATCCAGCACTACATGCGCCCCGGCACGCTGCAGCTGGGCAGCCTGCCGCCGCTGTCGCTGTATGTGCACCTGCCCTGGTGCATTCGCAAGTGCCCGTACTGCGACTTCAACTCGCATGAGCACGGCCGCGACGGCCCCGAGCTGCCCGAAGACCGCTACATCGATGCCCTGGTCGCCGACCTGGAGAGCGCGCTGCCGCTGATCTGGGGCCGCACCGTGCACAGCATCTTCATCGGCGGCGGCACGCCCAGCCTGTTCGCGCCCGAGTCCATCGACCGGCTGCTGGCCGCCATCCGCGCGCGCCTGCGCATGGAGGCCGACTGCGAGATCACCATGGAGGCCAACCCCGGCACCTTCGAGACCGACCGCTTCCGCGCCTTCCGCGCGGCCGGTGTCACGCGGCTGTCCATTGGCGTGCAGAGCTTTGACGACCGCCTGCTGCAGGCCGTGGGCCGCGTGCACGACGGCGCCCAGGCGCGTGCGGCCGTGCGCGAGGCGGCCGACAGTTTCGAGACCTTCAACATCGACCTGATGTACGCGCTGCCCGGCCAGACCGAACTGGACCTGGCGCGGGACCTGGACGTGGCCCTGTCCTTCGCGCCGCCGCACCTGTCGGTCTATCACCTGACCATCGAGCCCAATACGTATTTCGCCAAGTTTCCGCCTGCCATCCCCGAGGACGACCTGGCCTACGACATGCTGGACCGCATCACCGCGCGCACCGCTGCCGCGGGCATGCAGCGCTACGAGATCTCGGCCTATGCGCGTGAGGGCCACCAGTGCTGGCACAACCGCAACTACTGGCAGTTCGGCGACTACCTGGGCATAGGCGCGGGCGCGCACAGCAAGCTCAGCTTTGCGCACCGCATCGTGCGCCAGGTGCGCTTTCGCGATCCCGCGCGCTATATGGACCAGGCCTTGGCCGGCGCGCCGCTGGCGCAGGACGGCGAGGTGCGCCGTGCCGACCTGCCCTTCGAGTACATGCTCAACGCGCTGCGCCTGCGCGAAGGCTTTGCGCTGCAGGACTTCATGGAGCGCACGGGCCTGCCGCTGTCGTCCATCGCCAAGGGGCTGGACGCCGCTCAGGCCAAGGGCCTGATCACGCGCGACCTGGGCCGGGTGGTGCCTACGGAGCGGGGCTTTGACTTCCTCAGCGACCTGCAGGAGCTGTTCCTGGCCGAGTGAGCGGGCCGACGACGATTGAAAAAGGACGCCTCGGCGTCCTTTCTTCATCCAGCGCCACAGCGCAATCGGTCGGCGATCAGCCGCAGCGCACGGCCACGATGCGGCCTGTGCCGTCGACCACCAGGTTCAGGCGTTCCTGGTTGAACTCCATCGTCGTTGGCTGGCCTTCGCGCAGCACGCGGGCCATGTAGGCGCCCGACTGCTTGCGGGCGGCCTCCAGCGTGGCCGAGGTATTGCTCTTGCCCACGAAGGACTGCGCCGATGCCGCATTGCAGACCTGCACGGGGCGCGGGGCCGGCTGCGCCCCACCGCCGCCGCTGCTGCCACCAAAGGGATTGCCCATGCCGGCGCAACCCGCAACCAGGGTGGTGGCGCCCAGCAGGGCCAGGGCGGCAAGGCGGCGGTGCAGGGCTGGGGTGGTGATCGTCGGCATGGTCTGTCTCCTCAATTCAGGGGGTGTGTGCTGCGCAGTATCAGGGCGGGCGCTGGCGCATCGCCTCGGACAACGCCGCATACCTTAGCCGGGCTCGGGCGGTGCCATTGGCATGCGGAAGTAACAGGCGGCAGCAAAGGCATCACGAAGGCATTGCCAAGGTGCTGCCAGGGCATCACCGCCGCGCGCTGCGGCCTTCCGCGGGGGCGTGGTGGAAGACCGTGGCCTCCAGGCCCATGGCGCGTATCCTGGCCGCCGCCTGATCGGCGCTGCGCTGCTTGGCAAAGGGGCCCGAGCGCACGCGCACGATCTCGCCCTTGTTGCTGTGCAGGGTCTGGCTGAGCGTGGGCAGCTTGGCTTTCTCCAGCCGCTCCACCACGCGCCCGGCATTGGCGGCTTCAGAGAACACGCCGATGTTGATGTAGTAGTTGCCCGGCTCCAGAGCCGCCGAGGCAGGCTTGGCAGGTGCCGGGGCCTTTGCGACGGGTTCGGCAGGCTTGGCAGGCTTGGCTGGTTTGGTTTCAGCCGCCACCTTGGAGGGCTTGGCGGGCGCTGGCGTGGCTGCGTGCACGGACGCTGGTGCAGGTGCAGGTGCAGGTGCAGGTGCTTTGGCTGGCACCAACGCGGCCTTGACGGGAATGGCTGCCGCTGCAGTGGCAGCGACGGCACCCGCAGCGCCGGCCGCGGCCACTACGGGCATGGGTTCGACCGTGCCGGAGACGGTGCTGCCGGCAGCGGGCAAGGGCGCTTGCGGATCAGGGCGCGCCTCGGTCTGGGCAACCGGCTCTTGCGGCTGGGGCGTGGGGGCGGGAGTGGGAGCAGGAGTGGGGGCGGGTGTGGACGCCGGTTCCGTCCTTGGTGCTTCAACGGCAGGTACGGCTGCGGCGGGCGTTGGCGCCACGGCTGGTGCAGCTGGCGAAACTGGTGCAGCGGCCGGTATGGCTTCGGACGGGATCACCTCGGACGGAATCACCTCGGTCTGTGCTGCCATGAAATGTGGCATGCCCGACAGCGTCCAGATGCCTGCACCGGCAGCGGCGGCAAGCACCGCACCGGCCGCCACGGCCAGGCGTTTGCGCAGGGGCGTGGCCGCGCGGCGGGCCAGGCGTTCGTGCGCTGCGGCCATGTTGGGAGCCTCGCCAATGGCTTGCAGTGTGAGGCGGCGCACATGGTGCCAGTACAGGGCATTGGCGCCCAGGCCGGGAATGGCAATCGCCATCAGCACCAGCGTGGCATCGATGCCGTGGGCAATGGCCGGGGGCAGGCCCAGCGCGGTGCGCAGCAGCAGGCCCCAGACCAGGCCCGTGCCGCCAGCGGCCAGCGCGTAGAGGCCGCCCTCTTGCCACAGCCCGCGCAGCCCGCACCAGGGCAGGGTGAACAGGCCTGCGGCCAGGTTCCAGGTGGGCAGGGGCTTGCCCAGTGCGTCGAAGCGCTCGAACAGCCGCAGGTAGTAGTCGCGCGAGGGCTCGCCAATCAGGCTGGCGTACAGGCCGGGCATCAGGCCTGCTCCCTGGCCACCGGTGAAGCTGGTCGTGCCGGAATTCGTGCCGGAACTTGCGCCGGGGGCCGCCCTTTCGTCGGCGGCCGGGCCGTCATCGCCGTGCTGCAGCGCATAGGCTGCGGCGGCGAAGGCGCTGGCGATCGAGGGCGGCAGCTTGCTGGGGCTCTTGGCGGTGCCGGGCTCGGCAAAGGCGGGCTCCTGCCGTGCAGGGGCCGCCTGCCTTCCGAAGTCGATGGTGGCGGGAGGTGCTGAGAGGGCTTCTTCCGATGGGGCGGGCATGTCAGCAATTGTGTCATGCACTCGTGGCTGTCGGAATCACGACATTCGTGGCTATCGATCGGGCGAATCCATCGCGCCCGATCGATCGGCGGCTGCTGTCAGCCCTGGCGCGCGGGCAGCACCGTGGCGCGGCACTCGCCGAAGCCGATGCGCGCGGCGCCCGGCTTCTCGCACCAGCCGCGCAGGATCACGGCATCGCCATCCTGCAGGAAGGTGCGGCTCTCGCCATTGGCCAGTGCCACGGGCTTCTTGCCGCCTTCGGTCAGCTCCAGCAGCGCACCGGCCTCGCTGGAGGTGGGGCCGGACAGCGTGCCCGTGCCCAGCAGGTCGCCGGGCTGCAGGTCGCAGCCGTTGACGCTGTGGTGGGCCACCAGCTGGGCCATGGTCCAGTAGGCGTGGCGGTAGCTGGTGTGGGTGATTTGCTGGGCGGCCTGGCCTTCGGCGCGCATGCGGCCGGTCTCCAGCGCCACGCTCAACTGCACGTCGAACGCGCCGCGCTCGGAATTGGCGGGCGAGCTGAGGTAGGGCAGGGGCTGGGGATCTGTGGCGGGCCGCGTGAAGGCCGTGCGGTAGGGCTCCAGCGCCTCCAGCGTCACGATCCAGGGCGAGACCGTGGTGGCGAAGTTCTTCGACAGGAAGGGGCCCAGCGGCTGGTATTCCCAGGCCTGGATGTCGCGCGCCGACCAGTCGTTGAGCAGGCACAGGCCGAAGATGTGGTTCTCTGCCTCGTCCATGGAAATCGCCTCGCCCCAGGCGTTGCCGGCGCCGGTGTAGATGCCCATCTCCAGCTCATAGTCCAGGCGTGCGCAGGGCTTGAGTGCGGGCGCGGCGGCGTCGGGCGCCTTCAGCTGGCCCATGGGGCGGCGGAAGTCCACGCCCGACACGCGCAGGCTGGACGCACGGCCGTGGTAGCCGATCGGCACCCACTTGTAGTTTTCCATCAGCGGGTTGTCCGGGCGGAACAGCTTGCCGACGTTGGTGGCGTGGTGTACCGAGGTATAGAAGTCCGTGTAGTCGCCGACCTGGGCCGGCACCGTGTATTCCACGTCGGACTGGGCCACCAGGCAATCCTGCATTGCCGCCTGTGCGGCAGCGCCTTCGCGCAGCGCGCGCGACAGCGCCAGGCGCAGGGCCGACCAGGCGGCCGGCCCCATGGCCATGAAGCCGTTCAGGCGCTGCTGCGAAGCGGCCTCCAGCTGCGGCTGCACGGCATCGCCCAGCGCCTTGAGGGCGCTTGCGCGCGCCAGGTCCAGCACCTGGTCGCCGATGGCCACGCCGCCGCGCCAGGCCTCCTGGCTGCCTGCGCGGCGGAACACCGCGTAGGGCAGGTTCTGGATGGGGAAGTCGCTGGCGCCGGTGTTGGCCGAGGCCACCCAGCTGCGCAGGCCTGCGTCATGGGTTTCGTTCAAGGACATCTGTCTCTCCTGGTTGGGTTTGTCTGTCGTTGGTATGAAAAGGGGTTTGGCGGGGCAGGGCGAGGCGTGGCGGGGTCAGGCGGCGGCAAAGCCGCCGTCCATGTTCCAGTGTGCGCCGCGCACCTGGGCGGCCTGCTCGCTGGCCAGGAAACCGGCCAGCGCCGCCATCTGCTCCACGGTCACGAAGGCCTGGGAGGGCTGCTTGGCGCCCAGCAGCTGGCGGGCCGCCGCGTCGGCATCCAGCCCCTCGCGCGCGGCCAGCGCATCGATCTGCCGTTGCACCAGCGGCGTCAGCACCCAGCCCGGGCAGATGGCGTTGCAGGTCACGGGCGTGGTGGCGAACTCCAGCGCCACCGACTTGGTCAGGCCGATCAGCCCGTGCTTGCTGGCCACATAGGCCGGCTTGCGCGCCACGCCCACCAGCCCGCTGACCGAGGCGATATTGATGATGCGGCCCCAGCCGCGCTCCAGCATCTGCGGCGCGCAGGCCTGGATGGCGTGGAAGGGCGCCGACAGGTTGACGGCCAGCAGCTCGTCCCACTTGCCGGCCGGGAATTCGAGCAGCGGGCTCACATGCTGCATGCCTGCGTTATTGACCAGGATGTCGATGGGCCCGAGCTCGGCCGCAATGCGATGCGCCAGCGGAGCGATGGCGCTGCCGTCGCGCAGGTCCAGTCCGTAGTGGCGCACCGGCACGCCATGCGTTTGGGCGATCTCGCGCACCAGCGCATCGGTCTCGGCAGAAGCGGCGGCCTGGCCATGCAGCGCGATGGCTGCGCCCTCGCTGGCCAGATGGCGCGCCACGGCCAGGCCGATGCCGCTGGTCGAGCCGGTGATCCAGGCCACGCGGCCCGCATGCGGGCGGCTGGCCGGGGTGGAGGGGGTGGGGTTCATTTCAGAAGATCCATTTCCATATGCACGTACTCGCTGAGAAAGCGCACCCGCGCCCAGTAGATCAGCAGCCCGTCGGCATTGCAGGCCCAGCGCAGCGCCTGCATCAGCGGCGTGCCCAGGGCCACGCCCAGGTGCTCGGCGGCCAGTTCGTCGGCCGGCGCCACGCTCAGGTGCTGGCGCGCCACGGCAATGCGCGAGGGGTCGCTGCTCAGGGCCACGGCCAGGGAACTGCGCTGCAGCTGGGCCTCGATCTCGGGGAACAGTTCCTGCTCCAGGTACAGCTGCGACAGGCAAAACCGCGCCGCGTCATGGTCGTACACGCGCAGCAGGTGCACGTAGGCGGGGGCCATGCGGCCCACGTCGGGGAAGCCTTCGGGAATCGGCGGCAGGCAGTCCCGCCCGGTGTGCAGGGTGATCTGGCCGATGTGGGCGCCAAAGGCCACCAGCTCCTTCCAGCTGGTGGGCAGCAGAAAGGACGGCGGCTTGTAGGGCGCCGCAATCACCCGCGTGCCGCCGCGCTTGCGCGTGAGCAGCAGGCCCTCTGCCACCAGGGCGCCCAGCGCCATGCGCACCGTGGTGCGCGACACGCCATGCAGCGCCTGCAGCTCCTGCACCGTGGGAATGGCGCTGCCTACGGGCCAGGCGCCCGTGGACACCTTGCTGCGGAACAGCCGCGCCAGCTGCAGGTGCAGCTTGTCCCGGCCTTGTTGAGGGGCCGACGCGGTGGAGTTGGAGGGCATGAAGGCAATAAAGTATCTATTCAGTGCTTTTATTTTTGCACAAAGCAATAGCCCTGACAGCCTGCACTGACGCCCGTCGTTGACAAATGTCTTCAATTGACCAGGCCGAATGACTTTTAAACTGCGGCCCTTTTTCCGTTTTTCGAACGTTGGCCAGAGCGGCCGTTGGGTATTTCATGCAGCAGCAACATGCTTGGGAGTTTTTTCGCGCCGGTGGAGTGGACCAGGTGGTCATCCGCACCGGGCAGGACATTGCGCACATCGGCGAGCTGGACCAGAAGCTGTGGGTGGCCCTGGCCTGCCCCACGCGCGGCATCGAGTTCGACAGCGACACGCTGGACCTGATCGACGAAGACAAGGACGGCCGCATCCGCCCGCCCGAACTGATCGCCGCCTGCCAATGGGCCGTGGCGCGCGTGCGCGACCCGCAGGTGCTGGCCGATGGCGGCGACGTGCTGCAACTGTCCAGCCTGGAGCGCGACAGCGAGCAGGGCGCCTTGCTGCATGCCGAGGCCGAGCGCATGCTGGCCCTGTCCGGCCAGGCCGGCGGCGCCGCGCTGAGCCTGGCCCAGGTGCGCGAGCGCCTGGCCTCCCTGGCGGCCATGCGCTTCAATGGCGACGGCATCGTCAGCCCCGCCACGGCCGAGGGCGACAAGGCACTGGCCGAGCTGATCGAACGCATTGGCAAGGCCTACGGCACCGCTGCCGGCGCCGACGGCGTGGCCGGCATCGCGCGCCAGCAGGCAGAGGCCTTCTATGCGGACCTGCGCGCACTGCGCGACTGGCATGCGGGCGCCGAGGCCCTGGGCTGCGGCATTGCCGAGCGCGACCAGGCCCTGGCCGCCGCCCGCGCCGTGGACGCGGTCCAGCCCAAGGTGGACGACTTCTTCGCACGCACACGCCTGGCCGCCTTCGACACGCGCGCGCAGGACCCGCTCAACCCCTCCGTGGAGGGCTATGCCGCCCTGGGCCGCGAGGTGCTGGACAGCGGCGCCCAGGCCATTGCCGCGCTGCCCCTGGCCGCCGTGGCGGCCGATCGCGCGCTGCCGCTGACGCAGGGGGTCAACCCCGCATGGGCCGGCGCGCTGCAGGCGCTGCGCGAGCAGGCCGTGCAGCCCGTGCTGGGCGAAGACCTGCAGGAGATCACCGCCGCGCAGTGGGAGCAGGTCAAGGCCGCGCTGCAGCCCTGCCGCCAATGGCTGGCGGCCCGGCCCGCCACGCCGCTCGATGCCCTGTCTCAACAGGAGGTGCAGGCGCTGCTGGACGGCGGCCAGGAAGCCGCGCTGCTGGACCTCATCGCCCAGGACGAGTCCGAGAAGGAACACAGCCTGCAGGCCGTAGCGCTGGAAAAATTGATCCGCCTGCAGCGCGACCTGCTGGCGCTGCTCAACAACTTCGTCTCGTTCAGCCTCTTTTACCGGCGCGAGGGCGCGGCCTTCCAGGCCGGCACGCTCTACCTGGATGCCCGCAGCTGCGACCTGACCGTTGAAGTGAGCGACACGGCTGCACATGCCGCGCTGGCCGGCCGTGCCAAGACCTGCCTTGCCTACTGCGAGCTCAGGCGCGAGGGCAAGAAGAAAGCCATCGTCGCGGCCTTCACGGCGGGCGACGTGGACTTTCTCTTCGTGGGCCGCAACGGCGTGTTCTATGACCGCGCGGGCAACGACTGGGACGCCACCATCGTCAAGCTCATCGAGAACCCCACCAGCATCGGCCAGGCCTTCTTCCTGCCCTACAAGAAATTCCTGCGCATGGTGGAGGAACAGGTGGCCAAGCGCGCCTCGGCCAAGGAAGAAGGCGTGACCGCCAGCCTGGGCACGCAGGCCGGCCAGCTGGTCACGGCGCCCGGCACCGCTGCGGCCAACGCCACAGCCGCCACGGCTGCGGCCGCCCCGCGCAAGACCGATGTGGGCACCGTGGCCGCCCTGGGCGTGGCCCTGGGCTCCATCAGCGCCGTGCTGGTGGGCATCTTCGGCAAGTTCATCGACCTGGGGCCCTGGATTCCCGTGGCCCTGGTCGGCCTCATCGCGGCCATCTCCGGGCCCAGCATGATGATTGCCTGGCTCAAGCTGCGCCAGCGCAGCCTGGGGCCCATCCTGGACGCCAGCGGCTGGGCCATCAACGGCCGCATGCGCATCAACCTGCCGCTGGGCCGCAGCCTGTCGCAGACCGCCAAGGTGCCGGTGGGCGCGCGGCGCACGGCGGGCGATCCCTATGCGGAAGGCAATGGCCTGCGCAACACCCTGGTGGCGCTGGCCGTGGTGGCCTTGCTGGCACTGATGGCCTGGCGCCTGCACTGGGTCGATGGCCTGCTGCCCGCCGGCTGGCAGTACGGCGCGGCACCGGCCGCTGTGCCGGCTGCGCCAGAGTCCGCACCTGCGCCTGCGCCAGCAGCGGCACCTGCACCTGCACCTGCACCTGCACCTGCACCTGCACCTGCACCTGCACCTGCACCTGCAGCGGCGGCTCAGTAAGTCGATGCCAGGGGCGGGCAAGCCACTTGCCCCGCCCCGGTCGGGAAACCTCAAGGCGCGACAATAGCGCCATGACCACCCCCACCCACGTACAACGCAGTGCCGTGCCCCTGAGCACGCACGACACCACCCGCATCGACGACCTGCGCATCAAGGCCGTGCGCCCCCTGATCACCCCGGCCCTGCTGCAGGAATGGCTGCCCGCGCCCGAAGCCGCGCAGCAACTGGTGGAAACCAGCCGCGCCGCCATCTCGGACGTGCTGCAGGGCCGGGACGACCGGCTCATCGTCGTCGTCGGACCCTGCTCCATCCACGACCACGACCAGGCCATGGACTATGCGCGCCAGCTCAAGGCCCAGGCCGACGCCCTGGCCGGCGAGCTGCTCGTGGTCATGCGCGTCTACTTCGAGAAGCCCCGCACCACCGTAGGCTGGAAGGGCTACATCAACGACCCGCACCTGGACGGCAGCTTCGCCATCAACGAAGGCCTGGAAATGGCCCGCGCCCTGCTGCTGGACGTGCTGGCCCTGGGCCTGCCCGTGGGCACGGAATTCCTGGACCTGCTGTCGCCGCAATTCATCAGCGACCTGGTCAGCTGGGGCGCCATCGGCGCGCGCACCACGGAAAGCCAGAGCCACCGCCAGCTGGCCAGCGGCCTGTCCTGCCCTGTGGGCTTCAAGAACGGCACGGACGGCGGCGTCAAGGTGGCCAGCGACGCCATCCAGGCGGCCAGCGCGCCCCACGCCTTCATGGGCATGACCAAGATGGGCCAGTCTGCCATCTTCGAGACCCGCGGCAATGGCGACTGCCACGTCATCCTGCGCGGCGGCAAGCAGCCCAACTACGGCGCCGAGCATGTGCAGGCCGCCTGCGCCCTGCTGGAAGGTGCGGGCCTGCGCCCGCAGGTCATGATCGATGTCTCCCACGCCAACAGCAGCAAGCAGCACCGCCGCCAGATCGATGTGGCGGCCGACGTGGCCCAGCAGATCGCCGGTGGCGATGCCCGCATCACGGGGCTGATGATCGAAAGCCACCTGCAGGAAGGGCGGCAGGACATCGTGGACGGCCAGCCGCTGGCGCATGGCGTGTCCGTGACCGATGCCTGCATCAGCCTGGAGCAGACTGTGCCTGTGCTGCAGCAGCTGGCTGCGGCGGTGAAGGCGCGGCGGGCGAAGCTGCGGGGGTGAGCTTTTAAAGAGGGGGTGTCTGCCTGGGGACTGTTTTTCTGACCCTGCCGGGCGGTTGCTTTTCGAGGCCGGGCCTCGGCCCGGCGGCCGACTGCCCTTTCTTGATTCGCCAAGAAAGGTCAGATCAAAGAAGGCGACCCGGATGTCCGCGACCCTCCGCTTCGCTGCGGGCAACCTGCGTCGTGGCGGTTGCGGGGTTTGCCGCAGAACTCGCTTTGCGCTTCGCGCGCCGCTCAAACAACTGCGGCAAGTCAGTTGACAAAGCAGTCCTGTCCTTCGGCAGGACTGCAACCCCGCAACCGCCACGACGCAGGCGCTGACATACGGGGTGGGGAGGCGGCGGGGGCGCCCTCAGGCCCGCACGGGCCTGGGCTCCAGATTGCGCGCCGTGCCCAGCCAGGTCGCGCAATGCGTTTCATGACCATCCTCGGCCACCGCGAACAGGTCGGCTGCGCAGATGCTGAGCACGCGGCCGGCATCCACCACGCGGCCGCGCGCCCGCAGGTGGGTGCCGCGTGCGGGGGCGAAGAGCTTCACGCTGCCGTCCACCGTGGCATTGGCCCAGCCGGCAGGCAGCAGTGAACCTGCGGCCGACACCGCCGCAAAGTCGCCCAGTGCAAAGACCGCCGTGGCCTGCAACTGGCCCGGCTGAAAGCACAGGGCATCGGCAATGGGCATCTCCAGCTCGGTGGCTCCGGGCTCGGCACGCACGAAGCGCAGGCCCAGGGTGCGAGCCATGGGCATGGCCAGCACGGCGTTCTGCAGCGCCTGGGTGGATGGGGTGGGGTGGGTGGTCGGCTCAGTCATGGCCTGTCTCCTTCGTGGTGGGTGAAGCGGCACGGCGCACGCGCGGCCAGGGCGCGGCGGGTTTGTCGGGGGTGCTGGCTGGGGTCGGTGCCGTCTGCGCCAGATCCCGCTCGGCCTGGCGGGCGCGCAGCCACTGCACATGGTCCAGGGCCTGGGCGCGCTGGGCCTGCAGCGCAGCGATCTGTTCGTCTATCTCCTGCACGCGCTGCTGCACGGCATCGGCCAGGTCACCGGGACCTATGCGCCCCGCACGCCAGGCGCGCAGGTTCTCCGCAATGCGCGGCAGCCCGAACCCCAGCGCGCGGGACATGGCGATGAACACCACCTCGCGCCGGGCCGAGCGCGGATAGTCGCGGTAGCCATTGGGCAGGCGCCGGGGCTTGAGCAGGCCCGCGCGCTCGTAGTGCCGCAGCGCGTGGATGGAGACGCCCGTGAGCCGGGCGAGTTCGGAGATCAGCATGTGCCAAGGCTAGCAAGGCTCGTGCTGGGCTAGGGTTGGGAAGGGGACAGGTTTTTTTTTATCGCTGTCTCTTGCCAGTCGTCTTCAAGCCGGCTGCGCGGCAGGCCTCATCACGCGCGCCGTGAACCGGGCCATGAACTCGCGCGTGACAATGCGCCCGCCCAGGGCCGTCAGGTAGTTGGCGCAGCCGTGCACCACCGATGCGCGGTTGTCGTCGAAGGCTTTCAGCCCCAGGCGAACCACGTCTTCGCTGGATGCTTTTTTCCCGAAGGATGCGGCCTCGCCGGCGCGGGCGAAGAACGCCGTGTCGGTAGCGCCCGGGCACAACGCCAGCACACGCACGCCGCGTGGCCGGTACTCGGCCCAGAGCGCTTCGCTGAACGAAAGGACGAAGGCCTTGGTCGCGGCGTAGACCGCCATGTACGGGACCGGCTGAAACGCTGCCGTGGAGGCGATGTTGATGACGCCGCCCTGGCGCTGCTCCAGTGCGGGGAGCAACAGGTGCGTCAGCTCCACCAGGGCGCCCACATTCAGATCGATGGCCTCCCGCTGCATGGCCAGCGCCAGTTCATCAAACCTGCCGTGGCTGCCGAAGCCGGCGTTGTTCACCAGCAGATCCGGCAGCAGGCCCTTGGCGCTGACGGTATCGAAGACCCGCCGGGCCGCCCCGGGTGCGGCCAGGTCCTCCACCAGGAACTCGGCGCCGGGCAATTCGCTGGCGAGCTTTTCGAGCCTGTCGCGGCTGCGCGCGATCAGCACGACTTTGGCGCCACGGCGGGCAAGCTCCCTGGCGAATACTTCACCGATGCCCATGGAGGCGCCGGTCACCAGGACGGTTTTCTGGGAGAAATCAAAAGGGGTTTTCATGCACTCGAGTATTGCGACGGGGTGCCCGGCTGGGAATGGGCAGCGCTGGTAAGCTGATTTGCATTCATGAAAAACCAACCGCCCACCACCTGGGATGACCTGCGTGTGCTCCTGGCGCTTCACCGCCACCAAAGCCTGCTTGCCGCAGGCGCTGCCCTGGGCCTGTCCACCTCCACCGTCGCGCGGCGCATCGAGGCGCTGGAGCAATCCCTGGGCCGCGCCCTGGTACACCGCAGCAGCGCAGGGACGACGGTGGAGCCCGATGCGATGGAACTGGTGGAACTGGCCGAGCAATTCGAGCTGGGACTGGGCGGCATCAAGCGCGACGACCGGCCCGCTGAGAAGGCCCATGCGCTGACCGGCACCATCCGCGTCAGCATGGGCGAAGGCTTCGTGAAGCCGGTGACCGCCGTGCTCTCGCAGTTGAGAAGCGCGCACCCCGGGCTGCATATCGAAGTGGCCGTGGAGTCGCGCTTCACGGATGTCGGGCGGCGCGAAGTGGACGTTGCGCTCCGGGTCGGGCGCTCCAGCTCGGCCGTGGTGGTGGAGAAATGGGCGGGGCAACTGACGTTTGGCCTGTACGCCTCGCACGGCTATGTCGAGCAGCGCCTGCCGGGTCGCCGCCTGCGCGTGCAGGACTTCGCCAGCCACGACTTCGTGGGACAGGACCTGGCCACCGGCCGGCAGGACGCCTCCAACCTGTGGCTGGCCAGCCGGGGCGCCACCCGGTTCGTCTTTCGATCCGGCTCCGACCTGGCCCGCCAGGAGGCCACGGAGCAAGGCCAGGGCATCTGCCTGCTGCCCGACGCCATGGCCCATGCCGTGCCCGGCCTGGCACGGCTGGAGGTGGACGCGCCACTGCCGTCCTGCCCGGTGTACCTGGCCTATCACCGCGACCGCCGCAACGTGCCGGGCGTGCGGGCAGTGATCGACGCGCTGGGCGCGGCGCTGGCCGAAGGGCTGCAGCCGCCCGTAGAAAAAGCCGAAGCGGCCAACCCTGCCGCGCAGTCATGACAGGCCCGGTCTTTCCAGACCTTTCAAGGCGAGGGCGCGGCCGACGGACCCGGTGAGCAGCCAGGACCATCGTTGGCCGTCGATCCCAACGAAACAAGAATGGGCAGTGGCTGGCGCGAAACGACCCGTTGTGGTCGTTCGTGCCTCGGCGCCTGCAACCCCTCAATCCTTGAGCAAGCGCGCCTTCACCGTTCGCCCCTTGATCTTTCCGCTATTGAGCCGGGCAACCACGTCATGCGCAATCTTGCGGTCCACGGCCACATAGGTTGCGAACTCGTTGATGTCGATCTTGCCCACTTGCTCGCGGGTGTAGCCCAGGTCTGCGGTGAGCGCGCCCAGCACATCGCCCGGGCGGATCTTGTCCTTGCGGCTGGCATTGATGTGGATGGTGGCCTTGGATGGCAGGAGCCGGCCGCCGGGAGTCGGCGTCAGCTCGTCCAGCGGGTACCAGACGGATGGGCTGCCCTGCATCTGCTCGATGTTTCCGACCGCGCCCATTTCGTCCATCGTCGCAAGACTCAGGGCCAGGCCTTTCTGGCCGGCGCGGCCTGTGCGGCCGATGCGGTGCACGTGCACTTCAGGGTCGGGCGTGATGTCCACGTTGATGACGGCGCCCAGGTTGGTCACATCCAGCCCGCGAGCCGCCACATCGGTGGCGACCAGCACGGAGCAACTGCCGTTCACGAAGCGCACCAGCACCTGGTCACGGTCACGCTGCTCCAGATCGCCGTGCAGCTCCAGCGCGCTGTAGCCCTGGGCCTGCAGCAGCTCGGCAAGGGCCCGGCAGCGCGCCTTGGTATTGCAGAAGGCCAGCGTGCTCTCGGGCCGGAAATGCTCCAGCAGGCGAGCCACCGCAGGCAGCCGCTCTTCCTTGTCCACCTCGTACCAGCGCTGCTCGATCTGCTCGCCGCTGTGCTGCGCGGCGACCTTGACCGTGACCGGGTCACGCATGAATCGCGCGGCCAGCTTGGCGATGCCTTCAGGGTAGGTTGCGGAGAACAGCAAGGTCTGGCGCTGCGGGGGGCACTGCTTGGCGACCTTGGCGATGTCATCGACGAAACCCATGTCGAGCATGCGATCCGCTTCGTCAAGCACCAAGGTGTTCAGCGAATCAAGGTTCAGATTGCCCCGGTCCAGGTGATCGATCACACGGCCGGGCGTGCCCACGATCACGTGCGCGCCGTTCTCAAGGCTCGCGTTCTGGCCGCGCAGCGGAACGCCGCCGGACAGGGTCACCACCTTGACATTGTCTTCCGCACGCGCCAGGCGGCGAATCTCGGTCGTCACCTGATCGGCCAGCTCGCGGGTGGGGCAGAGCACCAGGCCTTGCACCGAGAAATTGCGCGTATCCAGCTTGGCCAGCAGCGCCAGGGCAAAGGCTGCGGTCTTGCCGCTGCCGGTCTTCGCCTGAGCGATCACATCCTTGCCTTCAAGCGCAGGGGGCAGGCTGGCGAGCTGAATCGCCGTCATTTCAAGGTAGCCGAGCCGCTCAAGATTGGCGAGCGTCGCAGGCGAAAGCGCAAGTTTGTCGAAGGAATGGGGGGAAGCCGAGGGTGCAGTCATGGCGGCATTTTAGTTTTGGCGCTCTCAGGACCGGGGCGCGGCACGCTGGTCACTGAGAAAGAACAGGGGCTTGCTGGGCCATTGCCGGCATGTGCGAGAAGACGGCCAGCGGGGTGTTGACGGCATGGATGGCAAGAGGTCTGCCGTGGGGCTAACAGATAGCAACCAGCCTGAAGCTGCCGGCCAGCAGTCGGCTGGCGACCCATTGCGGTCTTCGAAGCAAATTCAAAAGCGGTCGTCCAGAGCACCCCAGTTTCGAAGACCTGCGGCCGCATCGGCATAACTCAATGCAAGCCTGAAGGCTCTTGCAAACGTTGGCTGGCGAGCGGTCGGCTGGCCTACTACCGGCCGCGCTTCTCCAAAATCGCGATGAGTTCTGCGTCGACCTCGTCCGGCACTTGGTTCTGTCGATGGCGAAGTCGTTCAACTACCGTGCCGGTCGGGGGATGGCTGTCCCACGCCTCGCGGCTCCAGTCGCCCCGCAGCAAGATGTCCCAGTAGATCTCGCCTTTCGTGCTATCCACCAGATCGCCTGCGTCATCGGGGGCTGCGCCGTAGCTCAGCAGCAGCGCCGCCAGCGGTAGGCAGATCGGGCGCATCTCGCTGCCGCGACCGCACAGCAGCAGCGCAACGGCACCGAGCAGCGAGCCGCGCCAGTACAGACGCTTGTAGCGGAAGTCAGCGTCAATGCCGCTGCCCGTCAATTTGTGCAAGCACAGGCGCACAGGCATGTTGGCGTCTAACCCCTGGGCAAGCAGCCCGGCCAAGAAATCCAAGATCAACTGACCATCGCGCGCCGGGACGAAGTGTCGGTCGCCGTTCAGTGGGACGTCGGCCATGAGCGCCCGCTCCTTGGCGTCGAAAATGCCAACTAACACCTCGCGCTGAAACGCATCGGGCTCCATCCAGAACGCGGCGCTGGCACCGTTGGTGAGCAACTCATTGGCCAGGGTCAGCGGCTGGCAACCCATCGTCGGGTGGCGCATGACGTTACGCAGCAGGGAGGTGGGGCGGTCATCCCACAGCGGGGTGTCCAGATTCACCCCTGCGGCGACCAACTCGGCAACGGTTCCTGCGTCGCGCTCCTGCCAGTACAGGCGCTCCAGGCGGCGCTGATCGCTCATGGCCGGCGGCGCAACGGAGCGCGCGCCCAGTGTCTCCAGCACGGCCAGCACGTCCAGCCGGTCCTTAAAGAAACTCACACTGTTGAAGAGAAGGCTGCCCCTCACCTGCTCCGGGTGCAGGGCCCAGCGGATCTGCGCGTTGACGTCCACGCCCTCGCGAGAAGCCAGCAAGGCCAGCAGTTCGGGATGTTCGCAGAGCGCGCGCAGCACACACTCCGAGCGCCACAGCGCCACGGGGTCGGCTTGTGGCGCCTGCACGAGCGTGCGCAGCAGTGCCGGAGTGTTCTTGCCGCCGTAGCTCTGCACCACCTCTGCGACCTCGTCGACCCAGGCCAGGCAGGCGATTAGGTCGACGTTCGCGTCCAGCAGCGCCGACACCGCCTTGCCTAGCCGGGCCTTGGCCGCATGCACCAGAAGCGGCGTGCCATCGACTACGGCATTCTTCGGTGCGCCGGCCTTGATGGCCTTGGCGAAGGCAGCCTCCTTGCCGTCCAGCAGCAGCTCCAGCAGCTCCTCCTCCTCAGTCAGCATCGGCGCCGGGAAGGCCTTGGCAGCAACCTTTTTGCCGCCTTGGTAATGCAGCGTTCGCGTTTCGCCGACCTGCCCGTACCAGATGCGCACTCGGATGTGCGTCGCGCCGGCGTCGTGCAGTGCCTGGATATGCGCCTTCTCCAATTCGTCACCGGATGAGGTGTCAATCACGAAGCGCAGCGTCTCGCCCCGCAGCGACGTACTGGTCACGAAGGGCTTCTCCCAGTCGTCGAAGCAAGCTTGCAGCGGCGCGGGCCACTGGTCGGCGAACTGGCCGACTGCGGTCTGGAGGTGACCGTGCAGCGCGGAGAGCATAAGGGCATCAGCGCCGATGCAGGTAAAGGTCAGGATGTTGGAAGACATGAGGGGGGTGTAGACAGGCGAGAAGGCGTCTGAGGCGCCATTGTGTCCAAGCTCGGTGCCCGTTAGCTTGACACTTTGTCCACACACCCATATCCAGCCTTTGCGACTTTCAATCGACGTTGCAAATTCGGCTTTAGATTTGACTATCGGATAGAAGCAATGTCCGCTCTTGGCCGGTTGACGATGTTCACTGCACAGCCCTGGATCTTGGTTGCATCAGTGATGGACGCTTGTTGACTGGCCACCTCAAATCCGCCGCCCGGTCGCTTGGCGCTCCAAGATGGCGTGGAGCAAATCGTCGACGGCAATGCGGCCCGTCGCCTCAACTTTCTTCGAGACCGCGGCCAAGTAGCATTCCCAATGCTCAGAAGGCTCTTCCCAGGGCATCTCGCGAATAGTCCACCAGCGGTCAAACACCTGAGTGGTGATGTCGTCGGAACCGAGGACGCGGCGGGCGTCGGGAGAAGAGGACAGGAACTCGTACTCACGAACGCGCGCAAGGTAGAGCAGTTTCACCGTCATGGCAACCGTCTCTTGGCACCAGGCCGACCTGTCGGCCCAGCTCCTGCTTGTCAGCACGGGCTGCAGAAGAATGTCCGCCTCAGTCGCCACGAGTACTGATGGGAAGGTGGCCAGCGCAACTGCTGATGGCTCAATCTGGAAATAGGTGGTGTGCTTCACGAGGTCCAATACCCGCGTCAAATGTCAGTTTGAAGGGGAGATTTTGCCTGTGCGGCAGGCGACCGGTTGTGGCCGTTTTGAAGCTCTAGACCTGAATCAGCCACTTGCATACTGCGATGCCTCAGGAAAGCTTCCCGTTCGCAGGTGCTCGCTTGTCACCGTGTGCGCTGCCCGCTGGAAGCGCTTACCTCCCTCATCGCCGACCATCGGCCTCAACAAGCTGGCTCGCGAGGAGACCTTGTCAATGCGAAAAAGTCCGCGTTGTTGGCCGGTGAGCATGAGGCGCCCTTTTCTACGGGGGTCATCGCCCCAGACGTCGGCGAAAAATACGTAGTCGACGTACTCACTGGTCTCTTTTTCTCGAAGAATTCCAAGCGACATCGCATCGAGTCGCGCAGCATCGCTGCTATTGGGGCCTGAGTTCATCATCGTATTGGTGGAGACTAAAGAAAAAACAGGAGGCAGCCGCGAAAAGTCCGCAGTTGGCAGAAAACAGCAGTCGGCCGTATTGACGGAATTCTGCCGTACGGCGCATAAAACAGACATCACTGGCTGTTCACATGCCGTCTAGCCACCCCTGCGAGTCCATGTATGCCATGAAGTCGCTCAGCCGGGCATAGTCGACATCTAGAGACACTCGATGACCGCCTTTGTGGTGTCGTTCAATCCCTCCGATGGCGAGCAAGCCCGGTGCATCCGCCAATGACTTCATCAGCGCGACTCTTTCCAGCGCCGGCTCTGCGAACGATAACTTCCGGTTCAGATATCGAGGTCCGAGTTTCATTGGTCTAATGTCCGCCTTTGGCTCTTTTGTACGGGGATGGTGAGCTGCCGGTTTTGGCCGAACTCGACCGGCCAGAAGGAAAGAGCAGGAACACACCGATTCTGCGATCGCTTCAGCACAATACCGGAAGCGCACTCAATGGCCCCCTGAACATGCCAAGAAGACACCGGTCGCTACAAGGAGGATGCTGACAAGTGCTATGCCTGCCCACCAGATGCGCGAATCACGCTTTGCGCATTTTTGGCATACACGTGCTGAAGTGGCCGAACCGGGACCTCCAGCTACACGAATAAAAACGGATTGCATAGGACCCAAGTTTGCGCCGCAACGAAAGCAATTCCAGGAGGAGATGATCTTCCTTGCTTTCCGGTAATTCCAACGGTCCCAGACGAAAACCCCTAAGAACACTACAGCAACGAGTGCAAAAAAGAGGAGATCTTTATTCATGATGCCGGGAGATGGTGGTGAAGATCAGGTTTTAGTCGCATGCTGTACTTTGCAAGCGCGCCTATTTTTACTTAACGACAAGGTGGCCGAGCAGACTGTCAATTTCTTCGTCTGTATGACCCTTGCCGTATCCTGCCATATCCCAGTGCCAAAGGGCTTGGACTTCGGGTGTTGCAATGTTCTGAAATATGTCTGCCGCAACCCATGCAACATCAGTGCGTTCGAGCTGGAAGCGCCGTGCAATAGCTCGCAATGCCACTGAAGGCCGACATGCTGTTAGCTCCGAGCGGGCGGTGGCAAGAATATCTGGCGTCACTTCGAACATATGGGTCTTAGGATACTCGGGCTGAAGGCTGACCGGCTGCTTCTGGTGGCTTGCCGTCGTCTGAGAAGAACAGCCTCCCTTCGAGATATCGATACGCAGCCAGCGATCTCTTGCCGCTTAATCCTGCCAACATGCCGTCATCGGGGCTGCAGTTGGTTCGCCCCTGCCGCCCAGCCACCAACCCAGCACAGCTTTTTTCGCCTGCGCCCGACCACCGCGAGCAAGCTTGCTCCACGCCAGGATCACTTCAGCAAGATCATCGTCCTCGCAGTAAAGGTAGGCAGTCGGCACTCCGAGGATTTGCGCAATCCGGTGAGACTTTTCCACGGGTGGCCGCCATCGTCGTATCCAAGCCGAAGACAACCATCCTGGCTTGCCTTCCGTTCTACGAATTCCGTAGAGACGCCCCTCGCCGATTCAACGAGCATCGCGGGATGCCTCATCATCCCGATCCTTCAACGGCTGCTTCTGGCGCGCCTCGGCTCGCCGACCTCGCCATCGACGCCGTCCTGCACATGGGCGCCGCGCTGGATGTGCTGGACCTGCACGCTCGCCACAAGGTCACGGCCATCAATTGCGTCTGCCGGGATCTGCTGCGCATCTACTACGTGAAGGCCGATCAGGCGCAGTCGCTGGAGCCGCAGGACAAGGAATTGCTGGGCCTGCTGCACGACACGGCGGTGAATCTGGGCTATGCCATCGAGGTGGTGGACCATCTGAATGGGGATGAGGCCGACGACCCCATCCTCTATGCCGTGAGCTATCTGCTCAAGGCGGCCAAGCGGTTTGCGGATGAGGGTGTGGCGGCGGGATTGGCGTGCGGGGCTTGCGTTTGAAATAAGTGGTTGCTAAAGTGTTGCCATGCCCGAGAACGACATCTTCAAGGCCCTGGCCGACCCTACGCGCCGCTCCATCTTCGAGAAGCTGGCCGCTGGCAGCATGCATGCCAGCGCGCTGCGCGAGGGGATGGATATCAGCCAGTCGGCCATGTCCCAGCATCTGGCCGTGCTGCGCAATGCGGGGCTGGTGAGCGAGCAGCGCCAGGGGCGCTTCATGCATTACGAGGTCGATCCCGAAGGGCTGGCGCAGATTGCGGGCTGGCTGGCGAAGTACCGCGCCTACTGGCCGCAGCGCGTGGATGCACTCAAGGGCCTGCTCAAGGACATGGACCAATGAACAAGATGAGCAATATGGACACCGACGATGCGGCCCGCGAGCTGGTGCAGGAGTACGCGCTGGACGCCCCGCCCGAGAAGGTCTGGCGCGCGCTGAGCATTCCCGAGCTGCGCGCGCAGTGGCTGCCGGGCACCGAGCATGCCGAGCCGCTGCTGCAGGTGCCGCAGCAGGAACTGCGCCTGCGGCTGCGCGAGGCGGAGCCGCCCTTTCTTGAAAGCACGGTGGACCTGCAGATCAGCCCCGGCGCCGATGGCGGCACGCTGCTGCGCATCGTCCATGTGCTGACCGATGCGCGGGTGCAGCCGGCCAGGGAAGCGGCCAACGACGGCGGCTTCCTGATGTACGCGACCTGAAACCCTGCCCGGGCAACGGGGCATGCGGCGCAGGGCCGCAGCCCTTTCTTTTTCACCACCACACACAGGAGTTCGCCCATGCGCGAATCGATGATGCTCGTCCCCATGGTTGTCGAACAGTCGGCGCGCGGAGAGCGGTCCTTCGACATCTACTCGCGCCTGCTGCGCGACCGCGTGATCTTTCTCAACGGCGAGGTCAACGATGCGGTCTCTGCCCTGGTCTGCGCGCAGCTGCTGTTCCTGGAGGCGGAGAACCCGGACAAGCCCATTCACCTCTACATCAACTCGCCGGGCGGGGTGATCACCAGCGGCCTGGCCATGTACGACACCATGCAGTTCATCAAGTCACCCGTGCACACGCTGTGCATGGGCACGGCGCGCTCCATGGGCTCCTTCCTGCTCATGGCCGGCGAGCCCGGCCACCGCATGGCCCTGCCCAACGCCAGCCTGCACGTGCACCAGCCGTTGGGCGGCGTGCAGGGCCAGGCCTCGGACATCCGCATCCATGCCGAGGAAATGCTGCGCACCAAGGACCGCGTGACACGCCTGTACGCCCAGCACTGCGGCCGCAGCTACGAAGAGGTGGAACGCGACCTGGACCGCGACCGCTTCATGACCGCAGAAGAAGCCCGCGAATGGGGCCTGATAGACAAGGTTCTGGACCGGCGCACGGTAACCCCCTGAGCCGCAGCGCCAGCAGCGCGCAGCGCACCGCGCGCGCCCTTCTCCCCACTCCCGTATGTCCGCGCCTGCGGCGTGGCGGTTGCGGGGTTGCAGTCCTGCCGAAGGACAGGACTGCTTCGTGATCTGACTCGCTGCGGTTGTTTGAGCGGCGCGCGAAGCGCAAAGCGAGTTCCGCAGCGAACCCCGCAACCGCCACGACGCAGGTTGCCCGCAGCGAAGCGGAGGGTCGCGGACATCCGGGTCGCCTTCTTTGATCTGACCTTTCTTGGCGAATCAAGAAAGGGCAGTCGGCCGCCGGGCCGAGACCCGGCCTCGAAAAACAACCCCCCGGCAGGGGCAAGAAACAGTTCCCTGGCCCACGCCAGAAGACTAGCTGCGCCCCCTCATCACCCCCGCCAACAACGGCATCCCCGTCCTCCGAGTGAACTCCTCATAACTGATGGGCGCACTCATCCGCGTATCCGGGCTATTGGCCTGCCAGTGCGCCCAGGCACGCCCCGTGCTCGCGTCGTAGACCAGCTTGAAGATATGGCTGGGCACATGGACCTTGCCCGGCCCGATGGTCAGCGGCTGGCCGTCGAACACCGGCCCGGTGAAGACGTAGACATCGCCCTTGGCGCGCTGGGCGTAGCGGCGCGTGTCCTGCTCGACCTTGCTCCAGACGCCGCCGTTGTGGGTCTGGTCCTGGGGAACCATGTTGGCCAGGCTGAAGCTCTGGGCCATGGCCTCGGGCGAGTACATGTCGCCGGCCGGCGCCATGTGGCCGCGCGAGTAGCCGGAGCGGCGGTAGTCGTCCAGTTCGGCACGCTCGGCGCGCGGCAGGCGGGCATCGGCATAGAACTTGTCGCTGCGCTTGAGGCCCTGGCCCTGCTCCAGCAACTGGCGGTTCAGGCGCTCCACCACGAAGACGGGCGTCTTGGTCTGTCCGCTGTGCAGCACGGCGAAGGCGCTGAAGCACAGCTCGCGCTGAAGGGGTTGGACCTGCAGGGCAGGGGGCTCGCCACCGGGGAAGAAATCGCGGCAGTGCGAAAAGCCCGTGGCCAGGCTGCCGGCAGGCGGGCTGGCGCCACCGGAGGCCGTGCCCGAACCTGTCTCCGGCTGCTTGCGCAGGTGCTCCAGCCCGGGGATGGGCAGGGTGGACAGCAGGGGCGGCTCGGGCAGCTTGGGATGCCAGTTCGGGTCCAGGCTGCAGCTGGCGATCTGGAAGGTGCCCGCTGCCGCGACCACGGCGGCGATCACGGAGCGCCACAGTCCGCTGCGGCCGCTGCGGCCGGAGGCTTTCTTCTTGGAGGCGGGGGAGGAACTGCGCTTGCGCGCGGAAGGCTTCTTGTTCTTGACTGTCATTCGGGGGCGGCAGGCGCTGGCCGCAGGGAGGCAAGTCCGCAATGGCGCGGGTTCTGGTTCGGGTCCTAGGAATTCTCCTATGTTTCCAGGCCCCCAAATGTGTCCAGGTGCTCCGAAAGCGAGCCGTGCGCTGCCGGTCCTCAGGCCTTGGGCTGGAGACGGGCCGCCCGGTGTTCGGACGGTGCGCCGAACCAGCACAGCGCCAGGGCCAGCACCGCGATGCCGCCCAGCGAAAGAAAGGCCGCATCAAAGCCGAAGCGCTGCGCGATCCAGCCCGCCAGTGCCGGGCTGGCGGCCGCGCCCAGGCCCTGCAGCGTCATCACGGCGCCCAGGCCTGCGTTGACGTGGCCGGTGCCGCGCAGCGTCTGCGCGACCAGGCCCGGCAGGGCAACGCCCAGCAGCCCGGCGCCCACGCCGTCCAGCACCTGCACGGGGATCAGCGCCCAGTCGGAGTCCCAGGTGGCGGCGACCAGGCCGCGCAGCGGCAGCGACAGCAGGGCCGCCTTGACCAGCAGCCAGTAGCCGCTGCGCTGGGCGTGGCGCCCGGCGAGCAGGGCCATGGGGATCATGACCAGTTGCGCCACGATGATGGTCAGCGCCGTGAAGCCGCTGGGGTTGGCATGGCCGCGCGCCACGGCGGCCTGGCCCAGCAGCGGCAGCATGGCGGCATTGCCCAGGTGAAACAGCAGCATGGCCACGGCCAGCACCCGCAGCGCCGGCGTGCCCGTGAGCACGTGCAGCAGGCCGGGGGCGCAAGGCCCGGCCTGCTCTGGGGGCGGCGTGTCTTGCGGGGTTTCATCCAGCCGCATCAGCGCCAGGCAGGCCAGCGAGGCGCAGCCCATCAGGGCCATGAGCACGAAGACGGAAGGCAGTCCCCAGCGCAGGCCCATGGCCCCCGCCAGTGCGGCCGTGGCCACGTTGCCTGCGTGGTTCCAGGCTTCGTTGATGCCCAGTTGCCGGGGCAGGTCCGTATGGCCGGTGATCTGCAGCGTGATGCCCAGCAGGCAGGGGGCGATCAAGGCCGCGACCACGCCGGTGATGACCTGCGATGCCGCCGTCACGGCCAGCGACGGTGCGATCCAGATGGCCAGGTTGCCCGCCAGCAGCAGGGCGATGGCCGCTGCCAGCAGCCTGCGCTTGCGGCGCGAGGCATCGACCAGCGCGCCCAGCGGCGTGGTGGCCAGCATGCCCGTGATGCCGCCCAGGGCCATGACGTAGCCGATGTCGTCCAGCCGCCAGCCCTGGGCGAGCAGGAAGACGCCCAGGAAGGGGCCCAGGCCGTCGCGCACATCGGCCAGGAAGAAGTGGAGCCCCGGCAGCCAGCGCCGCGCATGGTGGTGTGTGCGGTGCATGGCGGCTTCCTTCAGCGCAAGGGGCCCTTGAACACGAAGAAGGCGCCCAGGCAGATGAAGCCGAAGCCCACCAGGTGGTTGAGGGTGAGCTTCTCGCCCAGGTAGAGCACGGAGAAGACGGCGAACACCACCAGCGTGATCACCTCCTGGATGGTCTTGAGCTCGGCCGCGCTGTAGACCTCATGGCCGAGCCGGTTGGCAGGCACGGCGAAGCAGTACTCGGCCAGCGCGATCAGCCAGCTCACCAGGATGACGAGGTACAGAGGCCGGTTCTCGAACTTCAGGTGCCCGTACCAGGCGAAGGTCATGAAGACGTTGGAGATCAGCAGCAGCAGGACGGGGGCGATCTTGGGGGACATGGCGGGTTCGGTGAAAGCGGGAGAGCAGGGCAGCAGGGAAGCAGGAAACCAGGAAGGGGCAGGAACCCGCCCGGCCCCGGGGACCGGGCGGTGGCGTCAGCGCGCGCGGTCGTACAGCGGCTGCAGGTCCGACAGGCTGGCACCCATGCTGATGGCCTCCAGCGAGGTGCCGTGCGCGTTGCGCGTGCCCAGGCCCGAGGCGGCAAACAGCTGCCCCGGCTGCAGCGGCTGCTGCAGCGCATGGGGGGCAAAGCGCACGATGGCGCCGTCGGACAGGATGACGCCGTTGGCATCACCGCGCGGGCCGGTGAGAACGGCCTCGATGCGGCCCTGGGCCTGCTGCGTCTGCAGTCCGGCCATGCGCAGGTGCGGGGGCATGGGGCGGGCGCGGCCGGGCTCCGGTGGCTGGTCATACACGGTCTGGCCGGTGGCGGTGTTCACGATGGCGTCGGCCTTGACCGCACCACCGGCTTCGCTGCGGCCGATGATGCGCACCGTGTCGCCCACCTTCACGGCGGTCGTCAGCGCATCGGCCATGTGGGGCGGGAACCGGACCACCGTGCCGTCGGTCAGGCGCAGCCCGTCCACTTCCCCGTAAGGATTGGTGAGCAGCCGGGCGACTGGGCTCTCGAGCACGGCCTGCGCGTGCGGCATGGCCGCGTGGGGCGCGCCAGGGCCGTGGGCAGGCAGGGGCGGGGCGGCATGCGCGTTCAGTGCGCTGGCACCCAGCCACAGGGCGGCGGAAGAAAGGGTGAGACGGGTCATGATGGCTCCTGGGTTGGCGATGGACATGCACAGTCCAATGCAAGCGCCATGCCATCCGAAAGCCTCATGAAATCAAGGGCTTGCGGTCGCTGGTTCGGGCCATGTGTCCGAGATGGCGACAGGGGGTGTCACCCATCCGGACACCGCAGGCGGCGCCTGTGCCCGCTGCTGCCTCAACCCAGGCCGAACTCCGCGAGCTTGCGGTACAGCTGCTGGCGCGACAGGCCCAGGCGGCGTGCGGCCTCGGCACGGTTGCCCATGGTTGCGGCCAGGGCGCGCGTGACCATTTCACGTTCCAGCTGGGCGACGGCGGGGGCCAGCGGCCCGTTCCAGTCGATGGCGGGGCCGTTCGCCGCCGCAGGCTGCAGGCCGATGTGCTCGGGCCCGATGACCGGCCCGGGGCACAGCAGGGCCGCGCGCTCCATGGCGTTGCGCAGCTCGCGCACGTTGCCGGGCCAGTCGTGCGCCAGCAGCAGGCGCGCGGCGTCGGCCCCCAGGCGCTTGGGCGAGGCGCCGCCTCCTTGGCGCAGGAAATGCTCGGCCAGCAGCAGCACGTCGCCCAGGCGCTCGCGCAGCGGCGGCAGGTGCACGGGCACGACCTGGAGCCGGTACCAGAGATCCTCGCGAAAGCGCCCCTGCCTGACGGCGTCCGGCAGGTCGCGGTGCGTGGCCGCGATGATGCGCACGTTCACGGGCAGCGCCCGGCTGGCGCCCACGGGCGTGATCTCGCGCTCCTGCAGCGCCCGGAGGATCTTGGCCTGCGTGGGCAGCGGCATGTCGCCCACTTCATCGAGGAACAGCGTGCCGCCCTGCGCCTCGCGAAAGCGCCCGGCGCGGTCGCTGGCGGCGCCCGTGAAGGCGCCCTTCACATGGCCGAAGAGTTCGCTTTCCATCAGGTCTGCCGGAATGGCCGCGCAGTTGACGGCCACGAAGGGGCGCTCCGCCCGGGCGCTGTTGCGGTGCAGCGCCCTCGCCACGAGTTCCTTGCCCGTGCCGGTCTCGCCCAGCACCAGCACGGTGGCGTCGCTGTCCGCCGCCAGGCCGATGCGCTTGAAGACCTGCCGCATGGCCTCGCTGCCGCTGACCAGTTCACCATCGTCATGCATCTGCGGCTGGCCGGCTTGGCCGTCCCCGCAGTCCTGGGCCGGCCCTGCGCCTTGCAGCGCGCGGTCCAGGGCCTCAACCAGGGCGGTGCGGGCGATGGGTTTGGTCAGGTGGTCGAAGGCGCCCAGGCGCATGGCCTCGATGGTGTTGCCGCCGCTGGCGTAGGCCGTGAGCATGATGCAGGGCGCCCGCGAGAGGCCGCGGGCCTTGCGCAGGAAGGCCAGGCCGTCCTCGCCCGGCATGCGCAGGTCCACGATGGCCGCATCCACGGACCCGGCCTGCAGGATCTGCAGCCCCGCCGCCACGGTCGGGGCCTGGCTGACCCCATGGCCCAGGTCGCCCAGCATCTCGGCCAGGCTTTCACGGAAGGCCGTGTCGTCGTCCACGATCAGGATGCGGGCCATGGAAATTCCATTTCTATGCGGGTGCCTTGTGCAGTCTTGCCTTGTGCAGTCTTGGCCAGGGCGATCCGGCCGCCGTGGGCCTGGACGATTTCGCGCACCAGCGCCAATCCCAGCCCGGTGCCGCCGGGGCGTGCGGTGGTGAAGGGCTCGAACAGCGTGTCGCGCAGTTCGGCCGCGATGCCGGTGCCGTCATCGGCAATCCACAGCCGCAGGCAGCCTTTGGCGTCCCGGTCCGCGCCCAGTTCCACCCGGCCGCCGTCCGCCGTGTGCGCCAGGGCGTTGAGCAGCAGATTGTCCAGCGCGCGGGCCATCTGTGCGGGGTCCAGCAGCGGGCGGCGCCCTTCCTGCAGGTCCCGGGCAAGGCCGGCGGACACCGCCGTTGCCAGCTGCACGCCGCTGGCCTGGGCCATTTCTGCATGGGCCTGGAGCCTTTCGTCCAGCAGCTGCTGCAGGTCCACGGGCTCCGGGTGCACGCGGAAGGGCTGGGTCAAGGCCAGCAGGCTCGATACCAGGTCTTCCAGGCGCGCGGTCTGTGCCAGCACGGCCTCCAGGGCGCCCTGGCTGCGGGCCTGCCGCAGTGGCTCGGGCGCGGCCAGGGCGTTCTCGGCCTTCATGCGCATGGTGCCCAGCGGGTTGCGGATCTCGTGTGCCAGGCCGGCCGACAGCCGGCCCAGGGTGGCCAGCCGTTCGGCGCCGAGCAGTTGCTGCTCCATCTGTGCCGACTGCCGCTGCCAGCGCCGCAGCATTCTGCCCAGCCACAGGCCCGAGACCAGGACCATGCCCAGCAGCAGGCTGACAGCAAGGATGAGGGGGTTGACCACGTCGGCGCTGATCAGGGGGACGCGCATCAGCGTCCAGGCCACCAGGGCGGGCGCATCGGCCTGGGCCGGGCAGGCGGCAAAGACCACCGCCTCGCGCAGGCCGGGGCGCAGGTCGGTCACCAGCCCGGCGCTGTCCCGTGCGCGCTGGGCGGTGGAGGCGATGCGCTCCATCTCCGCACTGGGCGCATCGCGCTTGATGCCCGAGCCGTCATAGGTGGGAAACGCATAGGCCACCACGCCGGGGCCCTCGCGCCAGAAGCCGCCCTCCATGCCGGGGCGCTCGCGCAGCGCCAGGTCCAGCACGGCCTGCGCGGCGGACCGGGCCTGGGCAGATGGCGTATCTGCCGTCAGCCCCGCCAGCCCCATGCGCACGGCCCCGGCCTGCAGCGCGCTGCAGCTGACGCCTGCGGCGTCGCGGGCGCGGGCAATCTGCGGTTCGGTGCCCTGCCGGGTCAACAGCAACAGCAGCCACGCCAGCACCAGGGCGACGGCCGAGATGGTGAGCCAGAGGATCACCAGATCCCGTTGGATGGACTTTTGCGGGGACAGGGCCGGCTCCTGAAGTGATGCGCTGGAACATACACCGAAAGGGGGGCCGCGCCTGGCAGCCAGGGCAGCGTCGTCCTGCGCAGCCGCCGTGAAAGTAACGCCGTGGCGTGCCGGCGTTACGTGACATCGCCCGTAACGCTGCGGGGTGACACAGTGGCGGCTGCGCCTGAGTGCCCAAATAAATCAATAGGTTACAGATGGCTTTGCGTCGGATGAAGACGCCCAGGCCCATGGCACGCTTGTTGCAACAGGATGCAAAAAGCTTGTCGCAGTGTCTGGAAAACCGTGTGCTGCGCCGGCCGCCCCATTGATCGCTGTCTTTCGGAGGAGAAACCATGGCCGCTGTCTCGTTGTCGTTTGCAGGCATGCCCCTGCCGCGACTGCGCGCCTACCCGGAAAGGGCGCGCAGCAAGCCGTTGAACGTACCCGCGTCGTTTGCGTCTGCCGCCGTGCCGCGCACCGCTGCGCGCGAGGCGGGCGACGGAAGCCCCCATGCGCAGGTGGCGCAGGCGGCGCCGGTGGCGCTGCTCACGCGGGTGAGCGAGGGCGTGCGCATCGTGCGGCGCAGCGATGTGATCGTGGCGCAGGCCGGCGCCTTGCTGCAGCAGGGCGACCGGGTCATCGTGCCGCAGCAGGGCAGCGCGCAGGCGGTGTTCCAGGAGCAGGACGGGCAGGCGCTGCTGGGCAGCTTTGCCGGCGGAACGGATGCCACGCTGGCGTATTTCAGCCGCAAGGCGGATGCCTGCTCGGTGGTCTTTGACCTGGTGGCCGGCCATGTGGACCTGGCGCTGTCGGCCGTGGATGGCGGCATGCTCGGCGGCGGGCCGGCCGGCCGGGGGCGCAGGGCGATCGGATTTCACTGCTATTCACAACCCATTGCAGGCCGTTGAACGAAGGCGCTCACCATGCACGACATCATCGAACCCTCGCACAGCGACATGCCCCTGGATCTGGCCATCTGGCTGCCGCCCCTGCAGGCCTGGCGCAGCGTCTATGGCAACGGTTTCTGCGACGAGGCCATGCAGGCCTGCATGGACCGGCTCAAGGGCCTGGGCATCGATGCCCAATCGCTGGAGCGCGCGGGCGATACGCTGCTGGTTCGCGGGTTCGACCCCCGCACGCTGGCCGACACGGTGCTGCCCGGCCATCATGCCCGGCATGGCTGGATGCATGCGCTGGAGTCCGCCCTGGTGAGCGAGCCCGTGGTGCACGGCTCGCGCCAGGCCTATCTGCGGGCCGAGGTGCAGGCGCTGGGCTGCGTCTCCTTCGCGGGGCTGCACGAGATACGCGGCAAGGGCCACGCCACGGCGGGCGGCCAGGACATGGCGGTGCGCAGAATGCCCGCCAGGCTCATCAAGGGCTACCAGGCCGACATGCAGCTGGCGGGCCGCCTGCTGGACGATCTGCGGCTGGGCCATCTGGCGCTGGCATTCCAGCCCGTGACGCTGCTGGAGCCCGGGGGCATGGCAGGGGGAGGCAGTGGGACCGGCACGGGCCGCACGCTTTACCACGAGTGCCTGTTGCGCCGCAGCGTGTTCTCTGCCTACGACAACTATGCCGTGCCCCATGCCATCGAGGCGCTGGAGCGGCTGGGCCTGGCCGCGCGGCTGGACCGCAGCGTGCTGTGGTCGGTGATAGGGGCGCTGGAGATGAAGACCGGCCACAGCCTGGGCTGCAATCTGTCGGCCGCCTCGTTCTGCGACGAGGCCTGGTGGGAAGGCGTGTTCGACTATCTGGAGGAGCGGCCCGAGATCGCCCAGCGCCTGGTGCTGGAGATCACCGAGACCGGTGTCTTCCCCTGCGAGAAGGCCGCGCTGGGCCTGGTGCGGCACCTGCAGATCCTGGGCGTGCGCGTGGCGCTGGACGACATCGTGCCCCGGCGCGGCGGCCTGGACATCCTGGGCAAGCTGCGCGCCAACATCGTCAAGATCGACAAGTCCGTGCTGGACCAGAGCCTGCAGGCCCGGCCTTCGGCCCGGATGCTGCAGGGCCTGATCAGCCTGTGCGCCGACCGCGGCGCCTGCGTGATCGTGGAAGGCGTGGAGTCCGCCCAGGGCATGGAGGCCGTGGCGCTTGCGGGGGCGCATGGCGTGCAGGGGTTTTTCATAGCCCGGCCATCGCTGCATGGGCTGCTCGACCAGGTGGTGTGCGTTGCCGATGTGCTGGAGGTGCTGCAGGCGTCCGAGGCGCAGGAGGGCGACGCGCTGGACATGGCACTGAGCATGGCCCTGAGCTGGAGTGGCATGGACCGTGTGACGGCTCTTTCGGCTGCCGACGGCGGGGCTGTCGGGGCCGTCGGCGCTGTCGGCGCTGTCGGGGCCCCTGCATCGGCGCTGTCCGCCGCCTAGGCGCGCAAGGACCCGCACCTGAACGCAGGCCGAGCCCGGCCCGCATTGCACCTTACTCCAGCATCAGCGGGCTCGCCTTGCGCCGCGCCATGGCCAGGCGGAACAGGTCCATGAAGCGCGGTGCCACGTTGGAGATGTGAAAGCGCTTGCCCGTCTCGCGCGCGGCCCGGCTGTAGCGCTGGCGCCGGGCCGGGTCGTCGCGCAGCTGGCGGATGGCGCCGATCCAGGCGTCGTCGCTGTCGGGCAGCAGCAGGCCGTTGACGTCGTTTTGCACCAGCTCCGGCACAAAGCCCCAGTTCGATCCGATCACGCAGCCGCCGCGCGCCAGGATCTCCATCAATCCCCAGTTGGCCACGCCGTAGCGCAGCGGGTAGAGGAACAGGTCCACCGAGGCCAGGGTGCGCGCGAACTCGTCGTACGGTAGCTTGCCCGGGAACTCCACCACCTGTGCGGCCGGGTGGATCTGCAGCAGATGGTCGCGGAAACTGGCCACCTTGCCCTGGTAGCGGCGCTCCACCCATTGCTGTTCGTAACCATAGGTCACGGCCGTGGGGTCGCCCAGGGCGATGAAGCGCATCTGCTGGCCATCGCCCTCGCGCACCAGGCGGTCGACCAGGCGCATGAAGGTCTCGAAGCCCTTGGAGCTGGACAGGTCGCGCGATGAGAAGGCCACGGTGAAGCGCGCGTCCTGGCGCGGCACCGGCTCGGCCTGCTCGTCAGGGGCCTGGATGTCGAAGCCCTCGAACTGCACGGCCACGCGCTCCTGCAGCAGCGGCGGGAACAGCGAGCGCGCATGGGCGCTGGGCGCGATGGTCAGGTCGCTGCACAGCACCTGGTGGTAGTGCAGCATTTCCATGTTGCGGTCGGCCAGGCGCTGGGACAGGTCGGGCGGGTAGTCGGGCTCGTTGCCATGCACGCGGTAGCTGGGGAATTCGATGTAGCTGACGATGGCGGCATCGATCTCGCCGTACAGCAGGTTGGGCGCGGCCCACAGCGAGTGGGCGACCACCACGTCGATGCGCTTGCCCTTTTCCTTCTCGAAGGCCTGCAGGCCCTGCAGCAGGCCGCGGCCTATGCGCGCCGAGCGCTCCACCTTGCTGGAGTAGTAGTAGCTTTGCGGGCCGACGATGTCGCCATCGGGCCGGAACGACAGCAGGTGGTCGCACTGGCTGGCGTAGTTCTCGGCATGGCCGGGCATGGTCATGAACCAGCTGTCGGCCGCGCCGCTGGCGCGAAGGTGGCTGCACAGCAGGCTGTACTGGCTGGGGTAGACGGCGCTGACGAAGATGATGACCGGCTTGTCCTGCATGTTCGTGGAAGTCTCCATGGCGTGGGGGATGGGATGTGTCGGAGGGCGTGCTCAGCCCGGCACGGGCACTTCGGGCTCGCCGTCGCTGATCTGGTACTTGCGCATCTTTTCCCAGAGCACCTTGCGGCTGATGCCCAGGTGCTGGGCCGTGTTCTGGCGCTTCCAGTCATTGGTGTTGAGCGCCGCGATGATGCGGTTGCGCTCGTCCATGTCCCAGTTGCTGCGGTCGGCCAGCAGGGGCTCGGCGGCGCCGGCGTCCGGCGGGAAGGTGGTGGCCGACAGGGCCTGGGCGTGCTGCAGGATGCGCTGCGTGGCGCCGTCGGCGTTCCAGTCGCGCGTCTGGCGGGCGGCCACGCCGATGCGCTCGGCCAGGTTGCGCAGCTCGCGCACATTGCCGGGGAAGTACATCTGGGCCACGGCGTCGAGGATGAAGAAGGGCGGCTCGCCCAGCTCCTTCATCGTGGCCTCGCCCACCACCTTGTGCAGGATGGCGTGGAAGATGGCCAGCTTGTCGGCCTCGCCGCGCTCCTCCAGGCTGGGGATCTGCAGCTCGATCACGGCCAGGCGGAAGAACAGGTCGGCGCGAAAGCGTCCCTCGCGCACCAGCCCGCGCAGCGGCTTGTTGGTGGCCGCCACCAGCCGGAAATCCAGCCGCACGGCGGCGGCCGACCCCAGCCGCGTGATGGCGCGCTCTTCCAGCACGCGCAGCAGCTTGACCTGCTGGTACAGCGGCAGGTCCGCGATCTCGTCCAGGAACAGCGTGCCGCCGTTGGCCTGCTCCAGATAGCCCTTGTGGGCATTGACCGCGCCCGTGAACGAGCCCTTGGCGTGGCCGAAGAACAGGGACTCGAACAGCCCGTCCGGGATGGCGCCGCAGTTGACCACCACGAAGGGGCCCTGGCCGTAGCGGTTGTTGCGCTCGTGCAGCCGCTCGGCAATGCGCTCCTTGCCCACGCCGGTCTCGCCGATGATGAGCACGCTGTGCTCGCAGTCGGCAAAGGTGTCCACGTCGCGCAGCAGGCGCTGCATGCAGTCGGCCACGGCGATGATGTCCTCCGAGCGCTGCACCTGGCGCTGGTTGCTCTGCATGCGCCGCAGTATGCGCACCAGCATGGCCCGCAGCTCGGCCCCCGTGAAGTCGAAGGGCAGCACATGCGAGTACTCCATGGCATAGGTGCCGGCGTTGGCGTCGCGCTGCTTGGCGCTGACCCACAGCACGGGCATGCCGAAGGTGCCCTCCACGCCCTGGCGCGTGAAGCGCGCGCCCTCCAGCACCGAGACGCTGACCACCGCGATCGCATTGCCCAGCTCGCTGGTGTCGGCGGGCAGGGTCAGCCCGTCGGCGCGCACCACGTCCACGCCCAGGTTGAGCACGCAGCGCTCCACCCGCTCGGCGATGTCGGCCTGGCCTTCCCAGACATAGATGACGAGCTCGTCCAGATTCACGTTGCATTCCCTCGTTGTCGATTCATGGATTGGATGGCCTGTGCAGTTCAAAAAACCAGTTGCGCCGTGTCGCAGCCGATGGACAGGGCCTTGATGTCGGTGCGGCCTACCTCCAGGCCCAGCGTGTCCTTGAGCACCGTGGTCAGCAGCCCGCCCACGCCATTGAGGATGGGCTTGAGCACGCCGGTGATCACCGGCTTGAGCAGGGTGCACAGGGCGCCGGTGCAGGTGAGGTTGTTGTCGCGGTTGAGCAGGGACTGGATCTCGGGGCTGTTGGCGTTGATCGCGTACAGGTACTGCGGGTGCGAGGTCAGCAGCTTGGTCACGTTGTGCTTGACGCAGCCGTTCCAGTTGAGCAGCGAGCTGAGCAGGCCCGCGCAGCTCTGGTAGCCGTTGTCGTAGGTGGAGATGCCCAGCACATCCAGCAGTCCGCCGGGCACGCTGGTGTAGGAGTTGAGGGCGGCCGAGAACGTGCCGCTGGGCCAGCTGGAGGAGGGACAAGCGAACAGGAAGCAGGATGTGGCGATGGCGTTGTTGAACGTGAAGTTGGAGGTGAGCAGCTTTGGCATGTAGTCCGGGTCGCCGGGCACACCGCGCCCGTTGAGCAGCAGGTTGGTCACGCTGGTCACGTTGTACAGGCCGTTGACCTTGGCGGCATCCAGGTAGGACTCCAGCAGCCGCGTGGTGATGTCGGTGGGCGTGGTGCCCGGCGGCTGCAGCAGGCCGCTGAGCAGGTTGAGCAGGCCCGTGACGATGTTGTCGACCGTGTCGCCCAGCGCCAGCTGGTTCACCTGCGTGGAGCGGTTGGTCTTGGACCAGTTGGGGTCGGCCGGATCTTCGTAGCCCGGCTCCATGCCCAGGCCCGTGGTGGAGTCGGTGTACTCCAGGGCCGGCACCCACAGCTTGCCGGTCAGCACGGGCAGGTGCAGCAGGGTGATGAGCTGCTCGTCCTGCAGGCCCTTCTCGCAGCTTTGCTTGTTGGCCGGGTCCATCTTGCCCACGCAGGCGTTGAGGATGGAGGACTTGACCGACAGGTCCATGGTCTGCGGGCTGGCGCTGCACTGCAGCGCCGTCAGCGTGCCCGTGGCGTTGGTGATGTCCACGGCAATGGGCAGCTTGACCTGGGTGCCCAGGATGTCCTTGACCAGCCATTTGAGCGCGCCGCCCAGCAACTGGTCCGTGTCCACGTTCAGGTTCAGCCGGATCTGAGCGCTGTAGCCCTGCGTGCCGACGGGGCCCACGGCAATGGTGGGCGGCTGCACGATGGTCAGCTGGGCCTTGATGAGGCCGGCCACATCGAGCTGGTTGGCCTGCAGCGCATGGCCGTTGGCGCCGATGGCGATGGCGGTCTTGAGCACGTCGCCGATGCCCAGCTGCACGTCCATGGCCGCGTTCAGCGGATCGGTGCGGCCGGCGCCCAGGAAGGCGAACAGGCCCTTCTGGTCATCCAGGCTGCCCAGCGGGATCTTGATGGTGCTCAGGCCCGCGTTGATGATCTGGGTCTTGAGCGCGTTGAGCTGCACGGCCAGCGCGTTGTCGGTGATGGCGCTGATGGAGGCATCGATCACGTTCAGCAGGGTGACGCTGGCGATGTTGGCCAGGCCCTCGGGCGACAGCGCGCGCAGCTGCTCTATGCCCAGGTTCACGCCCAGGGCCTTGAGCAGGCCGGCCGGGCTGATCTTGGCGTCGGCCAGGCCCTTGGAGTCCAGCAGGGTCAGCATGCCCACGTCCAGCCCCACCAGGCCCAGCAGCCCGCCCAGCGGCGTGTCCTTGTTGAAGCGCAGCAGCTGCGAGCCCACCTGGAAGGACGCCACCGAGTCGTTGCGCATGGCAATGGCCTCGGCCACCACGAGGCGGCTCCAGGTGCCGGGAAAGATGGTGGGCGAGGTGCCGCCCACCGTGACGCGCGCCGCGTTGAGCGGGCCGGAGGCGGCGTCGAAGAAGCGGCCGCCGCTGGACTGCCTGGCCGGGTCCGCCGGGTTCCAGTTGCCGCAGCTGACCAGGGTCTGGGCGCTGCTGCGGGTCAGGGGAACCGGCCAGTTGGCCGTGATGCTGTCCTCGCCCGCCGTCACGCATGCGGCGCGGTTGCTGCGCTCGGCATTGATGGCCTGGGCCGCCTGGGTGGCCGCCAGATCGGCAATGCGCTGCAGGTCGCGCTTGGCGTAGTACATGTAGCCCAGGTCCACGACGCCGAGCAACAGGAACAGCACCGAGCCCAGCAGGGCGAACTGCACGAGCAGGCTGCCGCCTTGCCGGCGCCCTTGTCGGCGCCCTTGCCGGAGCGTTCGGGGGCGGTGTGCGTATGCGGGGAGGTGGGTGAGCATGCTCTGGTCCTCCTGTCTAGCTGCCGGGCGCAAGCCTGATCAGGCTGCGGGACTCCAGGCGCGTGGGTTCGCCCAAGGTCTGGCTGCCCACCTGCAGGCCCTGGCCCAGCACGGGGGGAAGCATGTAGACCACGCTCAGCGTGGCCTGGGAAGTGCCCCAGTTGATCTGTATCTGGGTGGGCGCCGTGCCCGCTGGAATGCCGCTGGCCGCCAGGCTCTGGTTCACCACATCGCTGGTGGCCTGCAGGATGTTGGCGCGTTCGGCTGGCTTGGCCGGGTTGTAGCCCGCCATCCCGCCAAACGCCAGATGCTGGACCATGCGCGCACCATCGCCCGTGGCACGCGCCAGCGACTGCTGTGCCTGCAGCACGCGCCAGTACACGAACATGCCCATCAGCAGCATCACCATCACCCCGGCGATCAGCGCGAACTCCACCGCCGCCACGCCGCGCTGCCGCCTGTGCAGCCCTGCCCCGCGGGTGTCGCCGGTGGCCCGTATGCCTCCCTCCCGCGAAGCGAGAGAGGGGGAAGGCGCGAAGCGACTCAGGGGGAGCTTCATAGCCCCCCCCTGTCCACCATGATGTTGGCGCTGGCCGTCAACGTGGTGGGCATGACCAGGCCGAAGCCCGGCAGGGCGGGCGCTATCGGGCTGGTTCCATAAGGGATGGTGAAGCCCACGCGCACCATGCAGCGTTCGGCAACCAGCACGCCGCAGGTCAGCGTGGCCGAGCACAGTTCGCTGTTCTGCAGCCTGCAGATGCGCACGTCGATGCTGCCAGCCGTGGGCCTCAGGTCGGCGGGCAGCCAGTCGAGCCGCTGCTGCACCAGGCTGCGGGCCGCGTCCAGGCGGGCGCTGCGGCTGGTCTGGTAGCGCAGCGTGGCCCGCGCGGCGTCTTCGGCGGCGGCCTGCATGGATTCGCGCACCAGGAACGCCAGCCCGTAGCTGATGCAGGCATACAGCAGGGCAAAGAACACCGGGAAGATGATGGCCCACTCCAGCGCATACACCCCCCGCTGCCGCAGGCTGGCAGATCGGTGGGGGCGGTGAGCGCGGGGTTGGCGCCGGGTCATGGTCGTTCCTGCAAGCCGTGGCCGGGGCCGGCCTCAGTTCTTGCCGCCGGCTTCGACGCCGGTCTTGTACAGGGCAGGGATTTCCGTCTCGAAGCTCTTGAGGTAGCGCGCATAGCTGCGCCGCGCCTGCTCGCCCGCGATGGGGCGCGCACGCTGGCCCGGCTGGCTGTGCTGCATTTCCAGCAGCCGCAGGGTGCCCCCGCCGATGTCGATCTCGCGCCGGGGCAGGTACATCACGGTTCCATCGGGGTTGGTGTAGAGCGTGTAGCCGACCAGGATGGAGTCGGTGGAGGGCTCGGCGAACACATGGGGCCGTGCATCCACCTGCTCGGGCGGGCTCTGCACTTCGCCGAAGGCCTGGGCATGCAGCGCGGCCGTGGGAAGCAGGGCCAGGCCGGCGGCCAGCAGCCAGGGGGCCAGAGCGTTGGCGACTGCAGTGCGGCGCGGTGGGGCCATGCGGTATGTGTCTGGCATGTCGTGCTCCTCAAAGTGGCGAGGCCGGTGCTGCGCCTGCGGCGCCGGGCGGCTCGGAAAGAAGAATGCGCCGGGTGATGCCGGCCGGCAGGGTCTCGGGCAGGGCCTCGGTGGCGCGTGCTTCGGGGCGGGTGCCGAGGGTCGGCACAGGGGGTAGTGCAGGGGGCACCACAGAAGGCAGCACAGGGGCGCTGGACACAGCGGCACCGGCACCGACCTCTGCGGGCAGGCTGTCGCCGCGCAGGCGCACGGCATCGCGCACGCTGGTCAGCTGTGCCTGCAGGGTCTGCAGCGAGGTCTGGTCGATCATGGGCAGGGCGCCCTTTGCCTGGGGCTGGGCCAGCTGGCGCAGCAGCTGCGACGCCTGGGCCTGGTTGCCGCTGGCCAGCCAGAACAGCGCCATGTTCAGCTGCACCCGCGCGTTGGCCGGGGCGAGTTGCGAGGCCTGCATGATGGGCATCTGCGCGGCGGCCAGCCGGCCGTCGAGCATGTGGGCGTAGGCCAGGTCACTGAGCACGTTGGCGTCGATGGGGTTGAGCTGGCGCGCCTTGTCCAGCTGCTCCACGGCCTGGCCATACTGGCCCTGGCTTGCGTACAGCAGGCCCAGGCCGCGCCGCGCCCGCGCCGTGGTGGCGCCCTGCAGCAGCGCCAGGTAGGCCTGCCGGGCCTGCTCGACCTGGCCGGTGTTGCGCAGCGCATCGGCCCGCATCAGGCGCGACTCCGGGTTCACGCCGTACTGCTGCTCGAAGGCTTCGGTGTGCGCCAGCGAGGCATACCACTGGCCCGCCTGCTGCATCTGCGTGATCAGGTCCAGATAGGTCTGGGCGTTGTCCACCTGGGTGGCCTGCTGGGCGTTCTGCAATTGCTGCTGGGCCTGGGCGGCGGTTTCCTGCTGCGCGGAAGGGGCGCCGTAGCCCTGCGGCCCCTTGCTGGCGCAGCCGGCCAGGGCCAAGGCCAGGGCTGCCAGGGCTGCCAGGGTTGCAAGGGTTGCAAGGGTTGCAAGGGGTGCCGGTGCTGGCGTCCGCCCTGCGCGGGTGTTTTCCTGGTGTCGCATGCCTAGCGTCCTCCCATGGTGGTCAATGCCCTGATCACGGCCAGGAAGCCGGGGCCCGCCGTGATGACGAGCAGGGCGGGCAGCAGCGTGAGGACCATGACGCCCGTCATCTTGACGGTGATGGAACCTATCTTTTCCTTGAAGCTGGCCTGGCGCTTTTCGCGCAGCCGGATGCTGAATTCCCGCAGCGGCTCCTGCACGGCGCCGCCATGCTTGTCCACCTGCACCAGCAGGTTGACGATGGCGCTCATATCGTCGTCGGCGCTCATGTTGACCATGCGCTGGAAGGATTGCTCGCGCGTGCGCCCGGTGTTGTAGAGCTGGTTGGCCAGGGCCAGTTCTCCGCTGATGACGCGCAGCACGCTCTTGAATTCCGAGGCCAGGATCTGCAGGCTCTGGTCCACGCTCAGGCCCACGCCCTGCAGCAGCCGCAGCAGGTCCACGAACAGCGGCAGTTCCTCGACCACCTGCTCGCGCCGGCCCTTGGCCCGCGAGCGCAGAAACCATTTGGGAAGCATGAGCCCCAGGCTCACCCCGAGAAAGCCGTAGATCAGCGCCGCGTTTTCGCCGGGGCGCAGCACACCCAGCGCCAGCAGGGGCAGGACCACGCACAGCACCATGCGGCTGGCCACATAGGCCATGCTGCCGTTGCGCGTGCCCACGCCGGCCTGGTCAAGCAGCTTGCGGTCCTCATCGGCCAGCAAGGCCTTGGCCACGCCCCATTGCAGCCAGGCCGGGGGCGGGAGGTTGGCGGCCACCGCCTGTGGCGAATCGGAGGAGCGCACGTTGATGGACAGCGGGTTGAGCAGCTGCGCGTCGTTGGCCTGCAGGGCGCTCTTCGTGGCGGCCTTCGGGGTCGATGCGGTATCGCGCGCCTGCAATATCCTGGCGACCTGGCTGGAGGCACGGGCCGAGCGCCACAGCTTCCACACCAGGGCGCAGGCCCACAGCACCAGTCCCAGCGCGCCCAGGCTGATGCTGGCGATCCACAGTTGCTGCGTGGTCATGCGTGGCTCCTTGCGCAGACGGATGGGTGGGCCTGTGCCTGTGCTGTCATGGGTTCACCTCAGCTTGGCCAGCCGGTAGAGAAGAAAGGCGCCCAGGGCCTCCAGGGCGGCGGCGACCAGGACCATGGTCTGGCCGCTGTCGTCGTTCCACATGCGCATGAAGTAGCCGCGGTTGATCACCATGATCAGCGTCCCCACCACCAGGGGCAGCAGGGCCAGCACCCAGGCCGACATGCGGATCTCGGAGGACAGCGCATGCAGCTCGCGCTCGGCGGACTGGCGGTCGCGGATGTAGGCCGAGACACGCTCCAGCACCAGGTCGGCGCGCCCGCCGTAGCGCACGCTCATGCGGAACACGGCGGCCAGCAGGCCGAATTCGGGCAGGCGCCAGTTGCGCTCCAGCTGGCCCATGGCCTGCCCCAGGTCGGGCGATGCGCTGAGCATGGCCGCCGCCTGCTGCAGCGCGTCGCCCAGCGGATCGGGGACGTTGTTCAGCGCCATCTGGAAGGCCGCATGGGGCGAGTTGCCGATGGAGATCAGGCGGACCATGTTGTCCAGGAAGCCGGGCAGTTGCTGCAGCAGTCTCTCGCGGCGCTTGGCCTGCCGCCGCCAGATGCCGAAGGCCAGCACCACGGCATACAACACGGCCACCACCAGCCCCGCGGCAGCACCTGCCTGGCTGGTCGCCAGCAAGGCCAGCACCAGGCCGGTGATGGCGAACAGGGCCAGGGTGTTGGACGAGATTCCCCAGGACTGGACGCCCAGCCGCTGGGCCAGCCACTGCACGGCAGCGGGTGAGGGCGCGGACTGCGCCGCGGGGGCGCGGAAGGCGGGCTCGGCCATGGGCGGGGAGGGCGAGATCACCTCCCGGTGGCCGTCCACGCTGCGCTTCATGTGCAGGTTGATCGACTGCTCATGCTCCTTGCGGCGCCCGCGCATGATCACCCACAGCGCCAGTGCCAGCAGCAGGCAGGCCAGCGCGCCAAGGATGAGGATCACGGGTGCCAGGCCTGTCATCGCACGCCTCCGCTGCCTGCCTGCTGCTGCGAGCGCCACCAGCTCAGCAGCTTGGGCGAGTGGGGCGAGATGCCCAGCGAGACCCAGTGGTCGATTTCCTGCCCGTCGCCGCCGACCTGGGGCTCGTAGCGGTACAGCTCCTGCATGGAGATCATGTTGTCGGTCATGCCCGTGACCTCGGTCAGCGACAGCAGGCGCCGGCGGCCGTTGGACAGGCGTCCGATCTGCACGATGAAGTCCACGGCATTGGCGATCTGGCGGCGCAGGCTGACCTCGCTGCCCTGGAAGCCCGCAAAGCCTGCCAGCATCTCGGCCCGGTACAGGCACTCGCGCGGCGAGCTGGCGTGGATGGTGCCCATGGAGCCGTCATGGCCGGTGTTCATGGCCTGCAGCAGCTCCAGCACTTCGCCGCCGCGCACTTCGCCGACGATGATGCGGTCGGGCCGCATGCGCAGGCTGTTGCGCAGCAGGTCGCGGATGCTGACGTGGCCCGAGCCGTCGAAGCCGCCGGGGCGGCTTTCCAGCCGCACCACATGGTTGTGGTTGAGGGCCAGCTCGGCCGTGTCCTCGATGGAGACGATGCGCTCGCTGGAGGGGATGAAGCTGGCCAGCGCGTTGAGCAGCGAGGTCTTGCCCGAGCTGGTGCCGCCGCTGACCAGGATGTTGCAGCGCGCCTGCACGGCCATCTCCAGGATGCGGCAGATGTCGTGGTTGAAGGTGCCCAGCTGCACCAGCTCGGAAGGCGTCAGCGGGTCCTTGCGGAACTTGCGGATGGAGACCGAGGGGCCGTCGATGGACAGCGGCTCGATGATGACGTTGATGCGCCCGCCATCGGGCAGGCGGGCATCGACCATGGGGCTGGATTCATCGAGACGCCGGCCCAGCGGCGCCAGGATGCGGCGCACGATGCGCAGCACATGCTCGTCGTCCTTGAAGTGCAGGGTCTCGCGCTGCAGCACGCCGCCGCGCGAGACGTAGATGTTGCCATGGCCGTTGATGAGGATGTCCTCGACCCGGGGGTCCTCCAGCAGCGGCTGCAGCGGTCCCAGTCCCGTGAGTTCGCGCGTGAGGGCGCGCGCCACCTGCAGCGCCTCCTGCTCGTTGACGGGCACGGAGTGCAGGCGGATGAAGCTGTCCAGCTCCATCAGCACGAACTGCGCGATGGCAGCCTGCGACCAGCGGCCGAACTCGGCGCCCAGCTCCTCGATGCGGCTGAGCAAATGCTCGTGCGTGCGGTTCTTCAGGTCGAGGAACAGCGCGCTTTGCTCGAACTCGCTGGCCTGTGCGTCCGCCAGATGGGAATAAGCCGTGGTCGTCATGGTGCGTTCAGCTTCTTGTTCGGTGGAAGAAACGGTTCAGTCCGCGGGCGGGCGCGGCCTGATCGCCCGCATGGGCCTGGTGGTGGGTGGTGATCAGCAAGGTGGCGAGCTTGTCCACGGCCTGCACATAGGGCTCCCGCTGCAGGCGGCTGGGCAGCAGCTGGCCCTGGTTGACGGCCTGGGCCAGCTCCCGGCGGCGCTCGGGGATGGTGGCCAGCAGCGGCAGCTGCAGCTGCCTGGCGATCTGCTGGGCCTCCAGTTCGAGCTGGCTGTCGTGCCGGCTGACGATGAGGTGCATGCGTTCGCGCTCGATCTTTTGCTCGTCCAGCTGGCGCAGCAGTTCGGTGGTGGAGACCACGCTGGCCACGCTCTGGTCGCAGACCACCCAGACCTGGCTGGCGCGCAGCGCCACGCGCATGGCCAGGTGGGTGGGGACGACGGCGCCCAGGTCGGCAATCACGTGGCGGAAGTACTGGCGCAGGCGCAGCAGCAGGGCATCGACGTCGGCATACGAGACATCGCGCAGGCGGCTGGACTGGCGCGGCAGCGTGAGCATGCGCAGGCCGCTTTCGTGGCGTGACAGGCCGGTGGAGGCCAGGCGCCGGTCGAAGCGGCGCAGGTTGTTGACGGCCTCGATGAAGTCGAAGTCGCTTTGCGTTCCCATGTACAGGGAGCAGTCGCCGCTGGGATTGCCCAGGTCGATGAGCAGGCCGTCCAGCGTTTCGTTGCTGATTTCGCTGGCGCTGATTTCCTTGCCCTCGATCCGGCCGTGCAGGCGCTTTTGCAGATACCAGGCCAGGTGCGAGACCAGCAGGCTGCTGCCCAGGCCCGCGCGTGCGGACAGGATGGCCGTCAGCGGCGCGCTGGGCGCGCTGGACTGCGGTGCCGGCATGCGCTTGATCAGCTCGCGCACGGTCTGCAGCGCGGTCTGCACGGGCGCGTCCACGTCCAGGAAATCCTGCACGCCGGCACGCAGGGCGGCCAGCATGCACTGCGGGTACTTGGTGCGGCCCACGGCCACGCAGGGCAGGTGGGGGTGGGAGATGTGCAGTTGGGAGGCCAGATGGGCGGCCTCGTCGGTGGACAGCGGGTCGAAATGCACAAAGATGGCATGCGGCATGAAGCGCTGTACCTGCTCCGTGATGTTGTCCTGGAAGCGCGCCACGTGCAGCCGTGTGCCGTCCAGCATGCGCTGCATCCAGGACTGGGCCAGCGCGCTTTCGGGCGTGCCGGCATGGATGAACAGCAGCTCCATCTCCAGCACATCGTCGAGCGGCTGTGGCGGCTGGCGCAGCGCGGCAGTCGATGCAGCGGCGGACGCCGCTGCGGCATGGGGCGGCGCCATCCTGTCCGGTGGCGCCTTGTCCAGCAGCGCCTTGTCCAGCAGCGCTTTTTCCTGGGCCATCGCGTCGGTGGCGGGCTGCAGCTTGCCGGCCAGCGAGGTCGAGGAACGCAGACCCAGCAATGTCTCCAGCGAGGTGGGTGAGCCGATGGCCGGCGAGCCTGTGGCGTCCACAGGCGAATCGGTTGCGGTGGGCTTGCTTGTCATGTCGTCAGTACGAGAAACCGGGTACGGCGGTGTCTTGGTTCATTCCGCCGGCGAGGTAGGGCAGCCAGACCTTGCCGGCGTTGCGCTGCTCGGAGCGCGCGCCCGGCAGCAGGGCTTCGAGGTTGGTGCTGGCGGGCAGCGGGTGGACCAGGCGCGGGGTGACGATGATCACCAGCTCGGTCTCTTCCTGCGTGTAGTTGAGGTTCTTGAAGAACGTGCCCAGGATGGGCAGGTCGCCCAGCACGGGCACCTTGCTGACGTTGGAGGTGGTGGCGCGGCTGACCAGCCCGCCGATGACGAAGCTCTCGCCATCGGCCAGCTCCACCGAGGTGTCCGCGCGGCGCGTGCGGATGGCGGGCACGGTGACGCCGCTGATGGTCACGCCGCTGTTGAAGTCCAGGTCGCTGGCCTCGGGCGAGACCTTCAGGGCGATGCGCTCGTCCGACAGGATGGTGGGCGTCAGCTGCAGCTTGATGCCGAATTCCTTGTACTGGATGGCAATGTTGCCGTCGCGCGCAGGCACGGGAATCGGCAGCTCGCCGCCGGCCAGGAAGCTGGCGTTCTGGCCGGTCTGTGCCAGCAGGGTCGGCCGGGCCAGCACGCGGGCCATGCCGTTGCCCTCGAGGATGCTCAGCTGCGTGACGATGCCGGCGCCACTGAAGGCCTTGCCGAAGGTCATCACCAGGCTCATGGCGCTGGCAATGGCCGAGGAGGTGTTGTTGGACACGCTGCCCGATCCCGTGTTGCCCGAGCCCGTACCGCCCGACCCGGTATTGCCCGTTCCCGTGCCCGTGCCGTTGGTATTGGTGCTGATGCTGCCGACCACGCCGGGGCTGAAGCTGCCGAAGCTGAAGCCCTGGTTGTTGCGCCCGCCGCTGTAGATATTGACGCCTACGCGCTTCATGGCGGATTTCTTGAACTCCACCACCTGCACGTCCACCTGCACGGTGTTGCTCCTGACATCGATCTGCGCGTTGTCCACCAGCGGCGTCTGGGCGGGCGCGCCCAGGCGCAGTTCGGCCACGGCCTGGGCATGCTCGGGGACCGAGGCCAGCCGCTTTTCCAGCAGCAGGTGCTGGCCTCTGACCTGAACCTCCCAGCGCTGGGGAACGCCGCCCTTGCGGGGCCACACCACCAAGCTGGTGCTGCCCTGGGCCTTGGGCGTGAGCAGCAGCTCGGTTCCGCCGGAGCCGGAGCCGGAGCCGGCACTGGCGCCGGAGCCCGGCGTGGCGCGCAGCAGTTTCACATCCAGCACATTGGGGTCGCCCACGGCGATGCGGACCGGGGCGTCGGCCAGCGCCATCAGGTGCTGGCGCCCGGCCACCAGCTGCAGGGATTCGCCAGGAAGCATGTCGCCGGCACCAGGGTTGGCCATGCCCTGGCCGGCAGCGGTGTCCGCTGGGGCAGACACCGCTGGCGTCAAGGCCAGCAAGGCCATGCTGCCGCACAGCGTCCAGACCGCCCTCTGCAGCGGCGTTGCCCCGGCCGTCGAGATGTTCTTGCACTTCATGGCATCTCCCTCTTGTTGTGTGTTGTCAGTAGTTCACCATCTGCACGGCCGCTCCGTTGTGCAGCTCCACCGTGCGTTCGCGCGGGGCCCGCTGCGGCTGCGGCCGCACGGCGGGCGCGAGGGCCGTCATGGGCTGCGCGGCCGGCTTGCGGATGTTCCTGGCGTCGGCGCCGGTGGCCAGGTCCTGCATGCGCAGGCCGGCGAAGGCGCGGTCTGCACCCTCCAGCGTCTGGTCCTTCCTGAGGCGGCCGGCCACCGGCTGCAGCGCGCCGGGCAGGGCGGCGAAGAGCTTGGGATCGGGCACGGACAGGTCGTCGGGGTTGCGCAGGGCCAGGGTGAGCTGGCCGAATTTCTCGGCCAGCGTGAGGCGCTCCACATCGTCCAGCGGCACGGCCAGCACGGCCGATTGCACGTTCTCCGGGCGCTGGCCTGCCTGATCGCCGGCGCTGGCGCGGCGCAGCGGCGAGCCTGACGACTCCTTGTCCTGCTGTGCCTGGCGCTGGGCCGCCGACAGGGGCGGGCGCTCGACGCTGCCGGCGCCATAGGCCAGCACGCGGCTGCGCGCCAGCAGCAGCCGGGTCTGCGCGTCCACGGGCGCCTGGTCGGACTTGCCGTCCAGCGTGAAGTAGACATCCACAAAATCACCGGGGCGCACATGGTGGCCTGCGGCCATCTGCTCCCGGATGGCAATCGCAACGGCCCGCTGGCCCGGCTCCAGTTGCAGCGCCAGGCCGCTGAGCAGTTGCTGCTCGAACAGCGGGGTGCCCGGTGTGAGCGGCATCAGCGTGGTGCGGCCCAGCACGTCGTCGGTTGCGGCAAAGCTGCCCGGCACGGGGGCAGGCAGCTGGGCCAGCTTCACATCGTCGCTGCCGATGCGCTGGCCTGCGGCAATGGCCTGGGCCACGACCACGACGGCGTGCAGCTGGGCCGGTTCGGGGGCCGGCTGCGACGAGGCCGCGGGGGAGGGGGCAGCCACGGGGCGTGCGGGCTGGCTGCCCAGCATCCAGGCAAGGCCCGCAAGCACGATGGCAAGCCCCACCAGCAGTCCGGCAAGAATCTTGGTGAGGTTCATGGCTGGGACTCCTGGTGCAAGTGCGTTGCGACGGTGTTCAGGGCCGGGGGCTGCCCTGGCGCTTTCCTGCCATGGCGGAGAAGCTCCTCCAGGGCAGGAAAGCGTCCAGGCAGCGCACGGCCATGGCGTGTGGCGGAGCCGGTCCATGGACGGCGTGGAGGCAGGCAGGTGACAGGCATGGGCATCTCCGGTTCAGACAAGTGGCTGGCTGTGGCGCCAGGCCAGGGCGATGGCCGCAATGGCCATGTAGCCGGCATAGGGGATGGAGCGCTGGGGCTGGCGCGGTCCATCGGTGGCGCCTGCGGGCCGGGGCGTCGCGCCCAGGGGCGCCAGGCGGGCCGTCCAGGACAGGGCGGCGCTGGACAGGGGCAGCCGTGCCTGCAGCCACAGCCCGGTGGGGCTGTCCCGAAGGTGGCGCAGCGACAGAACCAGTACACCGTGCAGGCCGGCCAGCAGGCTGCCGCCGGTCCAGATCAGCAGCAGGTCGAAGCCCCACCCGAACCACAGCCCCGCGACCGCGCCGAACTTGACGTCGCCCGCTCCCATCCAGCGCAGTGCATAGAAAGGAAGCAGTACGGCAAACCCCGCCAGCATGCCGGCCAGCGCGTTCCAGGCCGAGACCTGGAACGGCTGGGCCCCACTGGCCAGTGCGCCAGCGCCTGTGGCCAGGCCGAGCAGCACCATCCAGTTGCGCACGCGGCGGATGCGCAGATCCATGGCCGCAATCGTTGCGAGCCATGTGATGCAGACGCATAGCCATAGCGAGGTCGGCTCCATCTTCAGGGCGCAAGACCTGTGAGCTTGGTGGCCAACCGGTTGAACAGTCCGTTCAGATCGGTGCCCAGCGCGGTGGCGCCCACGACGATCCCCACGGCAATCAGCCCGGCAATCAGTCCGTACTCGATGGCGGTGGCGCCTTCCTCGTCTTTCCAGAAGTTCTTGATCGTTTCGGTCATGTCATGGTCCTTTCGGTTTGCAAGTTGCCTCGGGGCCGGTGGCCGGCATGGCGATCGCGCATCGGGCCGACCCCTTGCGGGCCCACTCGGATCGCGCCGGAGCCGGCGCTCAGGGCGTGAAGCCGGTGAGCTTGGTGGCGATCCGTGTGAACAGGCCGTTCAGATTGGTGCCCAGCGCAGTGGCGCCCACCACGATCCCCACGGCGATGAGGCCGGCGATCAAGCCGTACTCGATGGCGGTGGCGCCTTCCTCGTCTTTCCAGAAGTTCTTGATGATGTCGGTCATGGCATCGTCCTTTCGGTTGCAAAAGCCCATCGTTGTCGATGGCAGCGGCTGGCGATGGGCCCAAGCCGGCCGCTGCACGGGAACCCCTGCTTCCCACTTCACCACTGCTGTCGCGCGGCGGTGGTTTGAAAAGCGTCTGAAATGGGGCGCAACTGCTGCTCAAGGCGCAGCTGGATTCGTTGGGGCATGGCGCTGGCGGACAGGGTGGCCACGGCAGCGTCGATGGGGTCGGGGCGGGTGCGCGAGGGGGCCTGGCCGGGAGCCATGCCGGGCACCGTGCCGGGCGAGGGGTCCGGCGTGCCGCCACCTGCTGGAATGGGTTTTTGCGTGCTGAACAGCGCGTTCAGCCATTGATCGGGCGGGTCCTGCGGCAGCAGGCGGCCGGTGGTGCGCGCCAGGCGCAGTTCGTTGATGCGCTGGTCGTAGATGGCGTCGGCCTCGTCCAGCAGCAGGCGCTGCATGTCCAGCTGGGCGTCCAGCACCTGGGCCAGGCTGCCGCGGCCGACTTCGAGCAGGCGCCGGCGGCCCTCGAAGGCGGCGCGCGCCTCGCGCACGGCGTCGGCCAGCTGGCTTTCGCGCTGGCGGCCGGACTGGGTGCGGCCCCAGGCGGCGGAGGCGGTCTCGCGCACCTGGCGGCGCACGGTTTCCTGTTGCGCTTCCTGGGCCTGCAGTTCGTTGATGGCCTTGAGGATGCGGTCGCGCAGCTCGAAGCCGTTGCCGAAGTTCCAGCTCAGCTCCACGCCGTAGCGCGTGCCCTCGGCATAGAGCACGCCGCTGGGGTCGCGCGTGTGGGCCACCACGGCGGCCAGGGTGGGAAAGCGCTGGGATTTGCTGCGGTCGACTTCGGCGCGGGCCTTCTCGATCTGCTGCTGCATTTCCTGCAGCTCGGGGCTGACGGCTTCGGACGCCTGCAGGGCCGAGTCTTCGCTGGCCGGCATCCATTGCTCGGGCACATTGAGCTGGGGCAGCCAGCCGGCCTGGGGCGTGAAGCCGAAGTAGCGCGTGAAGCGGGCCAGCGCATCCATGCGCTGCGACTCCAGCGCATGCTGCTGGGCCAGGGCGCCGGCCTGGCGCGAGGCGGCCTGGCGCAGGTCGTTGCGGCCCACGGCGCCCAGTTCGGCGCGGCGCTCCTCGATGCGCGCGAGCTGGCCGATGATGCGTGCCGACTCGGCCGCCACGCGCGCCTTGTCCTCGAAGCGGTGCAGCTCCAGCAGGGCGGTCAGTGCCTCCAGCAGCACGTTCTGGCGCGTGCCGTAGAGTACGCTGCCCTGGGCCGCTTCCTGCGATTCGGCCGAGCGGATGCCCGCGCCGATGGCTCCGCCATCGAGCAGGGCCATGCGCACTTCGGCATTGACGGCGGTGTACGACTCGCGGCCCCGGCGGAGCTTGGCATCGCCCGTGTTGGTGCCCACCTTGAAGGTGGGCCAGCGCGCGCCGCGCGCGGTGTTCACGTCATGCCCGGCCGATTCCAGCGCGGCGCGCGCCTTGCGCACGTCGGGGTATTCGTCGAGCAGGGCGTAGAGGGCATCGAGCAGGCGGCGCTGCCCGCTGTCGCTGGCCAGGGTGCCGGGCGTGAGCTGCTGGGCCAGGCGCAGGACCACGGCGTCGGGTACCGGGACGGATGCGGGTTCGGGTGAAGGTGCGTGAGCGTGAGCGGAGTCCGCCGTGACCGCCGCAGCCGTGGTGGCCAGGTCCGGTTCCTCGGCCGCCATGGGCGCGGCCTCAGCCTGCAGCGCCTGCAGGGCCGATACGCAGCAGGCAGCGGCCAGCAGCTGGCGCAGCCGGGCGTGCCAGCCTGTGGTGGGAGTGGACGGGCGGCCTTGCATCAGGGCTCCCGGAAGGCTTCGCTCTGGATGCGCAGCACGGGCCGCAGCAAGTACCAGATAAAGGGTTCGTGGCCCAGCAGCAGGTCGAGCTCGGCCTGCATGCCGGTGGTGATGCGGTTGTCGGTGCGGCCCACCCAGGGCTGCTCCAGGCTGGCCTGGATGCGGAAGTACGAGGGCGAGTCGGCCAGGTTGGGGTCGCGGTCGGCATCGGCAGCCACCAGGGTGACCTGGCCGGGCACCGAGCCGTAGCGCAGGAAATCGTAGGCCGAGATCTTCACCCGGGTGGGCTGGCCGGTGCGCACGTAGCCACGGTCGGCGGGGCTCAGGCGTGCTTCGACGATGACCTCGTCCTTGTCGGGCACGACTTCGAGGATGGGCTCGCCGGGCTTGACCACCCAGCCTGCACCCGAGCTGCGCAGTCCCTTGACGAAGCCGCTGGTGGGCGCCAGCACGGCGGTGCGCGTGCGCTGGGTCCGGGCGCGCACCAGGTCTTCGTTGAGGCTGGCCAGCTCGCGTTCGGTCTGGGCCAGTTCGTCGGAGGCGCGGCGGCGGAAGGCGCCCTGGGTCTCCTGCAGCTTGGCCTGGGCCTGCTCGATCTTGGCGCGGTTGCTGAACAGCGTCTGGCGCGATGCCGCCAGCTCGGCGCGGACCTGCTCCAGCGCCCGCTGCTTGTCCAGCACTTCCAGCTGGCCGATCAGCTGCTCGGCGGCGAGCTGCCCGGCAATGGAGGCTTCCTGCTGGTGCAGGCGCAGATTGGTCTCCAGCCCCTCGATGCGGGCCTGGACCTGGGCCACGTCGCCGCGCGCCTGCTGCAGCTGGGCCTGGGCCGCGGCAATGCTGCCCTGGTGTTCCAGCGCGCGGGCCGAGAAGGCGCCCAGCTCGGCCTGGACCACCTGCGGGTCCAGGTCGGCCGGGAAACTGGTGCGCTGCAGCGGCCTGCCCTGGCTTTCCGCGCCCAGCCGTACCTTGACCGCCTGGGCCGTGGCCATGCGCGCCGTGAGCTGTTCGAGGTTGAGGCTGTTGCCGCCCAGGTCGATCTCCAGCAGGGGCTGGCCCTGGGTCACGGCCTGGCCTTCGCGCACATGGACGGCGGTGACGATGCCGCCTTCCAGATGCTGCACGGTCTGCACGCGGTCGGAGGGGATGACCTGGCCGCTGGCCACCACCACGTTCTCCACGGGATAGAACAGGCCGGTGATCACCAGCGCGGTGACCGGGATGGCGAGCAGCCACTTGCCGCGCGCCAGGCCTGCCCAGCGCGATACGGGGGGCGTTGCGGGTGGCGTTGCGCCAGATGCATCCGCGCCGGCCCCGGCCGGCCCGGCCTCGAGCGGGCGGGATGGCTGGTGCGACTGGCGCAGCACCAGGGGCAGATCGTCGTAGCGGCCGGCTCTCATGAGGCAAGCTCCGGCGCCACGGCGGGCTGGTCGGGATGCGGGGCCTTGTCGGCGGGTGCGGGGGCCGCTGCGGGCACGGCGGCCTCGCGTGCCGTGCCGAACAGCTGGGGCAGCAGTTGCTGGGGCGAGCCATGCTCGATGCCGCCATCGCCGGGCACATGGTAGAGGTGCTGGGCCATGGAGGCCACGCGCAGCGAGTGCGTGACGACGATGACCGTGTGCTTGAGCGCAATCTGCCGCAGTGTCTGCAGCAGGGCGGTTTCGCTCTCGAAATCCAGGTCGTTGCTGGGCTCGTCCAGGATCAGCACGGAGGGGTTGCGCAGGAACAGCTGGGCCAGGGCCAGCTTGCGCAGCTCGCCCGCCGACAGGCCCGCGCCGCCTTCGCCCAGCACCGTCTGGTAGCCCTGGGGCAGGCGGCTGATGAAGCCATGCGCGCCCGAGATCTGGCAGGCGGTGACGATCTTGTGGTCGTCGGCATCGGGATTGACCATGCGCAGCCCGTCCACGATGGGGCCGCTGAACCAGTACACCTGCTGGGCCAGGCAGCCTATCCAGCGGCCCAGCTCGGCGCGCGGGAACTGGGCCATGTCGTATTCATCGATGAAGATGCGGCCCTGCGTGGGCTGGTAGAGCCCTGCCAGCAGCTTGGCCAGGGTGGACTTGCCGGCGCCGTTGCGCCCCACGATGGCGTGCAGCCCGCCGGGGCCGATCTCCAGCGACGCCTGCTCCAGCGCCACATGGCCGCCCGGGTAGTGGAAGCTGGCCTGGTCCAGGCGCAGCCGGCCCTGGGGACGCGGCAGGTCCACGGTCTCGGCCGTGATTTCGACGGGCTCCTCCAGCACGGACTGCAGGCGGCGTGCGGCCTCGTTGGCCTGGGCCAGCGAGCGCCAGTTGCTGGCCAGTTGCGAGATGGGGCCCAGCGCCTTGCCCGACAGCAGGTTCACGGCCATCAGGCTGCCGATGCTCATCCACTGCGCATTGATGGCAATGGCACCCACGGTGATCACCGCGATGGAGAACAGCGTCAGCAGCACGGTGCTGGCTTCGCGCGCGTTTTCCATCTCGCCGTTCTTGCCGAAGCTCTCGGCCAGCCAGCGGTCATAGCCGTTTTGCCAGTTCTGGCGCGCGGCGGCGTCGTAGCCCAGCACCTTCAGCGTGGCGCGGGCGTTGCAGACTTCGGCCGTGCCCCGGTCCAGCATGCGGGCCTGGGCGATTTCCTCCACGCGGCCGCTGCGCACCTCGTCGGCCCACCACCAGGCCAGCACGCCCATGATGAGCATGGCCACCAGGATCACCGGCAGCACGGGCCAGGCAATGATGCCGATGACCACCAGGGCCAGCAGGGCCATGGGCAGGTCCAGCAGCGAGGTCGCCAGGCCCCCGGACATGCCCGAGCGCATGGCGCTCACGTCGCGGAACAGCTGCAGCCACTGGCTGGAAGAGCGCTGCTCCAGCGCGGCCAGCGGGTGGCGCAGCATGGAATGCATCAGCGCCTGGGAGACATCGCGGTCGATCATGGCGCCGGCTTCGCGCAGGGCGCGGGCGCGCCGGCGGCGCAGCCACCATTCCAGGCCCAGGAAGCACAGCACGCCGGCCACCATGGCCGTGAGCGTGGCCGTGCCGCCGCGTGCAATGACGCGGTTGTAGACCTGCAGAAGGAAGATGGATGGCAACAGGCCCAGCACACTGATGGGCAGGGACAGCCACGCGGCACGGCGCAGCTGGTGAGCGGCCCGGTCGAAGGACTCGGCGATGGCAGTTGCAAAAGCCCCCACCGTCTCCGTTCCCGACGGCATCGCCGTGGCCTTGGCCAACTGGCGGGGAAGAAGGTATCGGATCATGTTCTGATGGGCTTAGTAAACGTCTTTACAAAATGTAAAGGCGCTCGTTTCCCAAATACTGTAGCGAGTTATATACAGTCCTCTATAAGTTTTATTCAATCAATAATGCATGTTCATTTGATTTTGATGTGGATCAAAGCGGATGGCGGGGCTGGATGCTATTAGGTGGGCCCCGTGTCCACTGAAACTGTCTCGTATGGCATCTGCGGCCAGGGCCAGATTGGTAGTGGCGCGGCCTGCCAACAAAACCGTGTCGCCTTTATGGGTTGTGCGAAGAAGTGAACAGATCAATTGATTGAGATCGTCATACCAATTGACGTGCAGAAGATCTGCCAGTGCCGCCGCCAGCTGCCGCAGCGGCTCGCCGTACAGCAGCACGCGCCGGGCCTGGGCCGCGCGCACCAGCGGCTCCAGCGCCAGCTGTGCAGTGTCCATGCTGACCTGGCCCGGCTGTATGCCGGCCAGCACGATCAGCCTGCGGCTGACATGGGGGGCGTGCTCCTGCAGCTGGGAAAAAGCAGCATGCATGGACAGTAAGTGGTTGCTCAGGCTATGGTCCAGCAGGCAGATCCCACTGGGCAGCAGCTGCGGCTGGCCGGCGCCGATCAGCGGCCGCCAGTGCGCGAGCGAGGCCTGGACCTGTGCAGGCGCATAGCCCAGCGCATGCATGGCGGCCAGCGCGGCCTGAGCATTGCGGGCCATGTGGTGGCCATCCGATTGCAGGGAAATCCCGAGGCGCCGGTTGTCTATGCTTATTTGCAGATTTCCATTGTGAAACCCCATTTCACGGACCTGCGCATTGGAATGCGGACCGAAGGTGATGAGACGCATTCCCATGCGTTGTGCATTCTCAATAATGCACGGGTTTTCACCTATGTCTTGTTCGATCACCAATGCACTGCCTTTGTGCATGTGCTGCATGGCTTCCACGACTTCCTGCAGCGCCTCGTATTTGCGGCAGGCGGACAGACCGGCCGGTCCGCACTGCTCGGAATCACCAGTACTGGGGATGTCATTAATTGAAAGATTAGTAATAACCAGAATGTCCGGATCAATCAGCGGCAGATCTCCACGCAGTGCCTGCAATGGCAGCTCCAGCAGGGCGCAGGGTGCTGCCTCGCTCCAGTTGATCATCTGCAGCGCCGTGCCCTGGGACAGCAGGGCGTCGCCCCGTGCATCGCCGCCGTCCTGCAGGCATTGGCGCAGCATGCCCAGGGTGGATGTCTTGCCCACGCAGCCGCTGACCGCGATCACGGGCGCCTGGATGCGGCGCCGGGCGGCCTGCGCCAAGCTGCGCAACCCTTCCTGTATGTCGGGCACATGCAGCACGGGCACGCCATGGTGCAGCAGGCCCTGCGGGCTGCTGCTGATCAGGGCCGAGGCCCGCAGCGTGGGCAGCGCGGCGGCCTGCACGCCCAGGGCCATGCCGGCACGCCGCACCAGCACGGCGGCGCCGGGCTGATGGTGCAGGCGGCTGGCGTCCAGCCCCGCGCAGCAGGTGCCGGTACCTCTGCCTTGCGCTGACGGGGCATCCAGCCAGCGTCCGTTCATCAGCTCGGCCAGTGCATGGCCTTCCCAGGACATGGACGGGTACAGGGTCCCGGCCGCGGGCGAGAAAGCCGGCCGGCCCGCGGCCTCGCCGTCGCGCGCCCCCGGCAAGCAGGCCCTGGCAGGGCTGCCGTCCGCATCCGGGCCATTGCCGGCCTGCGCAGGCACGGCCTCGCCTTCGCCTTCGGTTTCGTGCTCCGGTTCGGTTTCGGCCACGGCGTGGCTGGCAGCCGAGCGCAGTGCCTGGGCCAGCGCGTCCAGCAGCTCCAGGCCGGCCAGGCTGGATGCCAGCAGCCAGGCGATTTCGCGCGGGGACTGCAGCACCTGGCGCAGGCTGGCGTCGGCAAAGGCGGCATGGCGGCGCCGGGCGGGCGGCAGGTACAGCGCCTGTTCCGGCCAGATGGCGCGCTGGGCCAGGGCCTGCAGATGGCGCTGCAGGCCGATCTGCCACTGGCGCAGCAGGTCCGTGGGCTGTGGCTCCAGGCCAGCGTCGAGCTGCAGGCTTTCGACCAGTGCAATGCCTATCCAGCGAGCGCAGGGGTCGTCGGCCTGCCCGCCAGGGCGGTCATCGGGGCTGCCGGGCATGCGCAGCAGCGGCGGCAGCGCGGCCTGCAGGAAGGCGGCGGGCAGGACGGCCGTCTCGGGCAGGGCGCTGCGCGCCGCACGCAGCGTGGGGCTGTCGCTGGTGGGCGGGCGGGAGCTGGCATAGGCATGCATGGCCAGTTCGGCCCAGCTCAGCAGGGGCTGGCCGCTGCGGGATGCATCGGCGTGGGCAGCAGCCTCGGCCTTGGTGGCGCTGGCCGACGCGGCCGCGGTGGACAGCAGGCTTTCCGCCAGCGGGTCCATCAGCGCCGGAATGCGGGCGCGGGCCTGGCTGTCGGCCCCCGGCCCCAGCACAAAACTGTTGCGCAGGTGGCGGGCCAGCACCAGCATGGCCAGCGCGCCGGACAGGCAGTCGCCGGGCAGCGGCTGCAGCCGCTGCTCCACGTGGCCCATGGCCAGCGCAATGGCCTGCGCCAGTGCGGCGCTGCCCGCATGGCGCTGGGCCTGCAGCAGGGCGTAGGTCACGCCCAGGTGGTCGCACACGTCTTCGCAACCGGGCCAGCTCCCTTCCTTGCCCTGTTGCGCCAGCAGCTGCTGGACCGCGGCGTGCACGGGCACGAGGTGTGGCCACAGGCGCTGCTGCGGCGGGTCGGTTCGCGGCACGGCCAAGGCGGGATGCTCACCGCTGATGTACATGCCGCGCAGGTGCAGCAGAAGGCAGGGGGGATGCAGGGGGCGTGGGAGGGGGGGCTCATCGTCGGGTGCGCCGGCAGCCCCATCCTGGGGCGGATCGGGCAGCAAGGGGTGCAGCAATTGCGCGCGCTCCAGGCTGGCATCGGCCAGGGCAAGGGAGCGCAGGGGCATCTCGGTCCAGGCACGGCAATCGGGCAGGGGACTGTCCGCCTCCAGGGGTGTGATGTCCTGGACCCAGTCGATGCGCAGATCGACCTCATCGCGCTTGCGGGCCCAGGCCCACTGGCGCACGCGGGTCGCCCCCTCGCGCCAGGCGGCCTCCAGCGTGGTGGCGCGTACATGGAAGACGGAGGCGGCCTTGTTCTCGGCCGCCACCGTGAAGAAAAGAATGCAGCCGGGGTAGGGCTCGGGCAGCAACACCATGTGCCGTGCCAGGTACTCCAGGCCATTTGCCAATTGCTGCGACAACATGCTCTCGGCCTCGGTCAAGGTCAGTGGGAGGCTGCGCTTCCCGTGGGGACGGGACGCCGGGCTGCGGTGCGCTGACCGCGTACGGATCTGTTCTTTCATGGCGGACCGGCGGCAGGCGAGTGCGGAGCGCGGCGGCTCAGCGGTAGTCGAATTCCACGCGCCGGTTGCGCTGGTGGGCGTCTTCGCTCGTGCCTTCGTCGGCCAGCCGCTCCTTGCCGTAGCTGACGGACTCCACGCGGGCCGGATTCACGCCCAGCAGCTGCAGGCTGTTGCGCACCGCGTCGGCACGTTTTTGGCCGAGCGCCAGGTTGTATTCGATGCCGCCGCGCCTGTCCGTATGGCCGCGCAGCATCACCGAGCGGCCGGGATTGCTGCGCAGCCACTGCGCATGGCTTTCCACGATGGCCCGGTCGCTGCTGCGGATGGTGTAGGCGTCAAAGTCGAAGTAGACGATGTGGGCGACATTGGCGGGACCGCGCTGGTCGGCCTGGCTCGTGGCCACCACGGGTGCGACGCCGGAGCTGGCCGGCGCAGGCGCCGGGGCCTTGCCGAAGGCGTAGTGGTGTTCGGAACGCTGCGTGCTGGTGGTGGCGGTGGAACCGCAGGCGGCCAGGCCTGCGGCCAGCAGCACGATGGTGCACAGCCTGAGAGTGTGTGACATGGAAAATCTCCTGGGACGTGCGCCGCCACCGCGAGGCGGCGGCGCAGGGAAGGAATGCGGCGCCCGCAGGCGCCGCTGCAGCTCACAGCAGGGCGTTGTGGTGCAACTGCTGCGTCAACACGCTGGCTGCTGCATCGGCCGTGCTGCTGGCATGGCTGCTGATGGAGGTGGCAATCGGATCCAGCTCGGCCGCAGAGGCCGTTGCCGCTTGCGAAGTACCGCCCAGAAGGCCTCCGAGCAGTCCGCCACCGGACGATCCCCCCAGCAGCCCGCCCAGCAGGCCGCCGCCACTGCTGCCGCCACCCAGCAGTCCGCTGACGATGCCGTTGTCGCCGACGACCGTGTTGACCACACCGCTGACGATGCCGTTGTCGCCGGCCACGGTGTCGAGCACGCCGCTGACGATGCCGTTGTCGCCGGCCACCGTGTCCAGCACGCCGCTGACGACGCCGTTGTCACCGGCCACGGTCTCCAGCAGGCCGCCGACCAGGCCGGTGTCGCCCGTGAGGCCACCCAGCAGGCCACCGTCGCCGCCGAGCAGGCCGCCAACGATGCCGTTGTCGCCGGCCACGGTGTCGAGCAGGCCGCCGACCAGTCCGGTGTCGCCCGTGAGGCCGCCCAGCAGGCCACCGTCGCCGCCGAGCAGGCCGCCGACGATGCCGTTGTCGCCGGCCACGGTGTCGAGCAGGCCGCCGACCAGGCCGGTGTCGCCCGTGAGGCCGCCCAGCAGGCCACCGTCGCCGCCGAGCAGGCCGCCAACGATGCCGTTGTCGCCGGCCACGGTCTCCAGCAGGCCGCCGACCAGGCCGGTGTCGCCCGTGAGGCCGCCCAGCAGGCCACCGTCGCCGCCGACCACGCCGCCAACCACGCCGCCCAGTAGGCCGTCGCCTCCCGTCAGACCGGCCAGCACGCCGTTGACGGTGCCGATCACCGGCTGCAGTGCCTGGCCCTGGACCTGCGTCAGGCCGTTGGCCAGGTCCGTCACCACGCCCAGCGGGCCGCCGTTCACCTGGGTCACGCCTTCGACCAGGCCCGTGACCACGGACAGGGCGCCGGTGCCGGGGTTGATCACCGCATCCAGCACCTGGCCCACAGGCGCTCCGGCCGTGCCGCCGAGCAGGTCATCGACGGTGTTCTGCACCGTGGTGACCAGGCCTTCGCCGCTGCCTGTGCCGCCACCCGGAACCAGGCCGCCCAGCAGCCCGCCGACCAGGCCGTCCTCGCCGAGCACGCCACCCAGCAGGCCGCCGTCACCGCCCAGCAGGCCGCCGACCAGGCCGTCGTCGCCGAGCACGCCACCCAGCAAGCCGCCGTCACCGCCGAGCAGGCCACCGACCAGGCCGTCGTCGCCAAGGACGCCACCCAGCAGGCCGCTGTCACCGCCGAGCAAGCCGCCGACCAGGCCGTCGTCGCCGAGCACGCCACCCAGCAGGCCGCCGTCACCGCCCAGCAAACCACCGACCAGGCCGTCGTCGCCAAGCACGCCGCCCAGCAGGCCGCCGTCACCGCCGAGCAGGCCGCCGACCAGGCCGTCATCGCCAAGGACGCCACCCAGCAAGCCGCCGTCACCGCCGAGCAAGCCACCGACCAGGCCGTCGTCGCCAAGCACGCCGCCCAGCAGGCCGCCGTCACCGCCGAGCAAGCCGCCGACCAGGCCGTCGTCGCCAAGGACGCCACCCAGCAGGCCGCCGTCACCGCCGACCACACCACCCAGCAGGCCATCGCCGCCGGTCAGGCCGGCCAGCACGCCATTGACGGTGCCGATCACCGGCTGCAGTGCCTGGCCCGGGACCTGCGTGAGACCGTTGGCCAGGTCCGTCACCACACCCAGCGGACCGCCGTTGACCTGGGTCACGCCTTCCACCAGACCCGTGACCACGGACAGTGCGCCGGTGCCGGGGTCGATCAGCGCATCCAGTACCTGGCCCACAGGCGCTCCGGCCGTGCCACCGAGCAGGTCGCCAACGGTGTTCTGCACCGTGGTGACAAGGCCGTCGCCGCTGCCTGTGCCGCCGCCCGGAACCAGGCCGCCCAGCAGTCCGCCGACCAGGCCGTCCTCGCCGAGCACGCCGCCCAGCAGGCCGCCGTCACCGCCGAGCAGGCCGCCGACCAGGCCGTCGTCGCCAAGGACGCCACCCAGCAGGCCACTGTCACCGCCCAGCAGGCCGCTGACCAGCTCGCCGATGCCGCCTTCACCCAGGCCGCTGCCCAGGCCGGCAATCAGCCCGTTGAGGGTTCCGATCACGGGCTGCAGTGCCTGGCCATCGACCTGGGTCAGGCCGTTGACCAGCTCGGTCAGCACGCCCAGGGGGCCGCCGTCCACGCTGGTCAGGCCTTCCAGCAGGCCGGTGACGACCGAGGCCGTTCCATCGGTGGGATTGGCCAGCGCGTCCAGCAGTTGGCCCACAGGGGCTGCGACGGTGCCGCCGAGCAGGCCGTCCACCACGTCCTGGACCGTGGTGACCAGGCCGTCACCGCTGCCGCCTCCCGTGCCGCCCGGGATCAGGCCGCCCAGCAGGCCGTCGACCAGTTCACCGATGCCGCCTTCACCCAGGCCGCTGCCCAGGCCGGCAATCAGGCCGTTGAGGGTTCCGATCACGGGCTGCAGGGCCTGGCCGTCCACCTGGGTCAGGCCGTTGACCAGTTCGGTCAGCACGCCCAGGGGGCCGCCGTCCACGCTGGTCAGGCCTTCCAGCAGGCCGGTGACGACCGAGGCCGTTCCATCGGTGGGATTGGCCAGCGCGTCCAGCAGTTGGCCCACAGGGGCTGCGACGGTGCCGCCGAGCAGGCCGTCCACCACGTCCTGGACCGTGGTGACCAGGCCTTCTCCCGTGCCGCCACCCGTGCCGCCGCCGGGCACCAATCCACCCAGCAGGCTGCCGACCAGTCCGCCGAGCCCATCTTCTCCCAGGCCGTTGCCCAGGCCGGCAATCAGCTCGTTGAGCGTGCCGATCACCGGGGCCAGGCCTTCGCCGTCCACCTGGGTGAGGCCGTTGACCAGTTCGGTCAGCACACCCAGGGGGCCGCCCTCGACATTGGTCAGGTTCTCCAGCGCGCCGGTCACGGTGGACAGCAGTCCGTCCGTGGGGTTGGCCAGGGCATCCAGCAACTGGCCCACAGGCGCTGCCACCGTGCCGCCCAGCAGGCCGTCCACGACGTCCTGCACGGACGTGACCACCCCGCTGTCAGGCGTGCCGGGCGGGTTGTCCGTTCCGCCGCCCACCAGGCCGCCCAGCAGGCCACCCACGCCGGCGAGCAGGCCGCCCAGCGCACCGTCTTCGTCGAGCAGGCCGCCGAGCACGTTGTCCACTACCGTGCCGATGGAGCCGCCGGAGCCCGCTTCATCCAGGCCCTTGAGCAGCTCATTGAGCGTGCTGATCAGGGGCTCCAGGCCCTGGTTCTGGATGTTGACCAGGCCGTCCACCAGCTCGGTGAGCACGCCCAGCGGCCCGCCATTGGTGCTGGTCAGGCTCTCCAGCAGGCCTGTCACCCCGGACAGTGTGCCGCTGCCGGGATTGACCAGCGTATCGATCAGGTTGCCCACCGGGCCGGCGACCGTGCCACCGGACAGCGCACCCACCACGTCCTGCACGGAGGTGATCAGGCCGTGGCCGTCCGTGGGATCCGTTGGATTGGTGGGGTCCGTGGGATTGGTCGGATTGGTCGGGTTCGTCGGGTCCGTGGGATTGGTGGGGTTGGTCGGGTTGGTGGGATCCGTGGGGTTGGTCGGATTGGTGGGGTTCGTAGGGTTGGTCGGGTTCGTGGGATCCGTGGGGTTGGTCGGATTGGTGGGGTTCGTAGGGTTGGTCGGGTTCGTGGGATCCGTGGGGTTGGTCGGATTGGTCGGATTCGTGGGGTTGGTCGGGTTCGTGGGATCCGTGGGGTTGGTCGGATTGGTCGGGTTCGTAGGGTTGGTCGGGTTCGTGGGATCCGTGGGGTTGGTCGGATTGGTCGGGTTCGTAGGATTGGTCGGGTTCGTGGGATCCGTGGGATTGGTCGGATTGGTGGGGTTCGTAGGATTGGTGGGGTTCGTAGGGTTCGTCGGATCCGTGGGATTCGTAGGATTCGTAGGATTCGTAGGATTCGTAGGATTCGTAGGATTCGTAGGATTCGTAGGATTCGTCGGGTTGGTGGGATCCGTCGGATTGGTCGGGTTGGTCGGGTTCGTGGGATTGGTCGGATTCGTGGGATCCGTGGGGTTGGTCGGATTCGTGGGATCGGTCGGCACCGGGGGGGCTGGGTCGTCGTCGTCGTTGCTGGCTGCGGCGATCAGGCCCACGCCGCCCGCGCCGATCAGGCCGGCCAGCAGGAAGTCGCTGAGCACGGAGCCGCCGGCTGCGGCTGCGGCGCTTTCCTTGGTCACGATCAGGCCCACGGCGTCACCGTCACTGGCGGGCGCCACCTGGACGTTGCCAGATGCCAGGTCCAGCACCATGGCGCCTGCGCCATCACCCTCGCGCTGGGCCAGCGTGGCCTGGGTGCCGCCCTCGAAGGTGCCGACCAGGGTCTGGCCGTCCTTGCCCTGGAACAGCGCCTTGGCGCTGCCATCGGCGGGCACGATGATCTTGTCGCCGACCTGCAGGGCACTGCCCGGCTGGGCCATCAGGGTTTCCCCATTGCGCACGATCTGCACGCCCGGGCTGACCTGGGACAGCGTGGCGGGAGGCGTGCCCCGGGGCATGACCGCTGCGGCTGCGCCGGGCTGCATGTTCGACGTATTGAGCTGCGCAAGCACAACGCTGGAGGGCTGCGGGTCACCGAACTGCACGGGGCTGACGGTGGTGTTGCCGGTGGGCTGCATCGATTGGGCGGTCATTTACTCTCTCCAGACAAGGGTTGAGACGACAAGGTCAGACGGTGGCTTGGAAGCCGTGAAAAATCTGTCGAGCCCTTTTGTGCAACATGCATGCCACGTGCACGCTGCAGGTCCGGATGGCCTAGGAATCATCCTAAGATATTGATTTGTATGGATTTATCTATTGATCACAATGTCTCATCAAGGGTCTGTTACGGCACACGTTACGTAACGCTGCCGGGTCTGCTCCGTTACTCGGGCGCCGGTGCCGCGCCATGTTTCATGGCCCTTGACTCGCGGGCCCATGCAGCGGGGCAAGATGGCTTTCGCCTATAAAATCGCTGGCTTTTGGCTGCAGGCGTGTATCGGCGCATGCAGTAAGCCCAAAAGCGAACAGGCCCGTCTTCCAACTTTCATTGCGTAGAGAGCGCCCATATGCTGATTTCGTCCAGAGTTCCGTCGCGAGTGCCGGGTCGTACCTATTTGCGGATAGCCCGGCCCGTGGCCATTGCCGCCTTCAGTCTGGGGGCGGCTTTGTGCGGGGCGTTTGCCCATGCATCGCAGGAGGCGGTGGACGAGGTCTCACGGCTGCTGGAGCAGGGCAAGGCGCCCCAGGCCGCCAAGCAGGCCGAGGCCTACCTCAAGCAAAACCCGGCCGATGTGCAGATGCGCTTTCTGCAGGGCGTGATCGCCGCGGAGCAGCGCCAGAACGCCCAGGCCATCAAGATCTTCACGGCGTTGACCCGTGACTACCCCAGCCTGCCCGAGCCCTACAACAACCTGGCCGTGCTGTACGCCGCCGAAGGCCAGGAACGCAAGGCCTCGGAAGTGCTGGAGCAGGCCATTCGCACCAACCCCAGCTACGCCACGGCGCATGAGAACCTGGGCGACCTGTATGCGCGCATGGCCAGCGATGCCTATGCCAAGGCCTTGCAGCTGGACGGATCGCGCCAGGCCATCCAGCCCAAGCTGGCCCTGATCACGCAGATCTTCCCCAAGCAAGGTGGCGCCCAGGGCAAGACGGTCCAGGCTGCAGCTGCCTCGACCAAGGTCGCCGATGCCAAGGCGGCCGATGCCAAGGCCCGCGAATCCGACGCCAAGCTGGCCGAGGCCCGCGCCGCCGAGACCAAGGCGGCAGAGGCCAAGGCCGCCGAATTCAAGGCCGCTGAAGTGAAGGCCGCCGATGCCAAGGCAGCGCAGGCCAAGGCCGCAGAAGCCAAGGCCGCAGAAGCCAAGGCAGCGGAGGCCAAGGCAGCGGAGGCCAAGGCAGCGGAGGCCAAGCTGGCCCAGGCCAAGGCAGCGGAAGCCAAGGCCGCCGAGACCAGGCTGGCCCAGGAGAAGGCTGCCCAGGCCGCACAGGACAAGGCGCGCGCTGCCGAGGAAGCCAGGCAGGCTGCGGCCAAGGCCGCCGCCGTGACCACCACCGCTGCGGCCCCTGCCGCCGCCGCTGTGGCCGCCGCCGAGCCCGCCAAGGCAGCGCCTGCCGTCGACGAGAAGAAGGCGGCCCAGTCGGCCGCAGCGCAGGAAGTGGAGGCCGCCGTCAAGGCCTGGTCCACCGCCTGGGCCGGACAGGACATGGACCGCTACCTGGACGCCTACAGCGACCACTTCTCCCCGGCCGATGGCAGCAGCTTGGCCAAGTGGAAGGAACAGCGCCGCCAGCGCATTGTCGGACGCACCACCATCGTCGTCACCGTGCGCGACCTCAAGGTGACGGTGGACGGCGACAAGGCCACGGCCCAGTTCCGCCAGTACTACGCATCGGGCGCGCTCAAGACCACGACCCGCAAGACCCTGCGCATGCAGCGCGAAAAGGGACAATGGCGCATCACCCACGAAGGAACCGGTTCCTGATGCCTGAAAGAGCGCGCCCCCTGGCACGGTCATCCGCCGACTTGCTGCGCCTGCATGCGCGGGCCGCCGGCGTGGCCGTGCTGCTGGCCGCTCTGTCCACGATGTCGTTCGGCACGGCGGCCTACGCCAAGCCGGCCAAGGCCTCCAAGACGGCATCCGCCAAGCCTGCAACGGGCAAGACCAGCAAGACCGGCAAGGCCGGCGCAGCCAGGCTGCGCTCGGCGTCGGGCAAGACGGCCGTGGCCGCCGCTGCGGTGGCGGCTACGGCAGGCGGCGTCGCTGCCACGGCAGGCCATGCCAAGGCGGCGGCCGGCTCGCAAAGCCAGGCGGAGGCCCGCCTGCTGGCCATCATCCGCCAGGTGGAGCAGCGGGATCTGGATGGCGCCCTGAAGGCGGCCGCCGATCTCACCGCCGAAGTCCCCAATTTCCGCGCAGCCCAGCTGGTGTATGCAGACCTGCTGCGCTTCAAGACCGGCCGTGCCGGCGAGGTGCTGGCGGGCACGCCCGTGGCTGCGTCCGCCGCTCCCAGCCATCCGGGCCAGGGCGTGCTGGTGCGGCACAACCTGTCCGTGGGCAGCGTCACACGGCTGGAGGGTCCGGCCAGTCCCGCGCAGGCCCAGCTGCAGGATCTGCAAAACGAACTCAAGCGCCGGCTGCAGGCGGACAGCGGCGCGCCGCCTGCGGGTTCCGTTCCCGGCGAGTTTTTGATGCTGGGCGCATCCGTGCGGCATGCCATTGCCATCGACGCCAGCAAGTCGCGGCTGTACCTGTTCGCCCATGAGGCAGGCGGGCTGCGGCTGCTGGGGGACTTCTATGTCTCCGTGGGCAAGCTGGGCACCGACAAATGGCAGGAAGGCGACCAGCGCACGCCGCTGGGCATCTACTTCGTGGGCCGCCACATCCCCGGGCCCCGTCTGCCGGAGTTCTATGGCAAGGGTGCGCTCACGGTGAACTTTCCCAATGACTGGGACAAGGCCGTGGGCCGCTCGGGCAGCGGCATCTGGCTGCATGGCTCGCCGCCCGACCAGTTCTCGCGGGCGCCCGAGGCCAGCGATGGCTGCCTGGTGCTGGCCAACCCCGATCTCACCTTGCTCATGCAGACCGTGGACCGGCAGACGCCGGTGCTGATCCGCGAAAAGCTGCAATGGGTGGCCCCCAAGGCCCAGGCCCAGCAGAAGGCGGCAGACGCCTTCGTGCGCGTCATCGACGACTGGAAGAGCGCCTGGAACGGTGCGGACCCGCGCAAGCTGGCCGCCCTCTACGCGCCTGACCTGCTGCAGTCGCCGGCCTCGCGCACATCACAGGAGCGGCTGGCCGCCTACCTCAACCGCCCCGGCGTGACGCTGCAGGACCTGTCCATCTATTCCTGGAAGGACGCCAAGGGCGAGATCCGCGTGGTCAACCTGCGCGCCAGTAGCAAGTCCTTTGCCGAAGGCCTGCCGCTGCGCCAGTACTGGCGCAAGACGGGCGGGCGCTGGCAGCTTTTCTCCGAGGACGTGATGGGCTGAGCCCGGCGCAGCTCAGGTGTTCTCGTTGTGGCGGTTGCTGTCGAAGCGGCGCTCCGCATCGAACAGGTGCTGTATCAGCACATGCGAGGTCATGTTCACGCCGATGCCGCCAATCATGGCCGGCAGCAGGTACAGCGCCGTGGACAGCTCGGAGACGAAGAGGGTGTTGTCGGACAGCGAAGGCGTCGCCTTGGCCGCCGAGGCCAGGCTTTGAAGCAGGTAGACATCCACCCCCGCCATGGCCACCAGGGCCAGCCCGAACAGCAGCACCGTGGTGCGCGAGATGCTGCGCTTGGCCAGCAGGGCGGCGTAGATGGCGCAGGGAAGAACGACCGAGAAAACCACCAGGCTCCAGAATCTGGCTTCGGTGAAGACGGTGGTGCTGATGCGCAGGGCATTCATCGGTGCGGTCTTTCGGTGCGGTCCTTCGGTACCTGTGGGGTCCTGCGGTTCCCTGTCGGCCGCCCAATATGCCGCGCTTTCGTAAACGCCCGGTGAACCCGGCGCAAACCGGTGGTTGCACATGCAACCAGGCGCACCGGTCGCAGTCTTGTCCGCTTCGGCCCTGCCTGGCCCGATGCCGTCCCTCAGGAGGTCACGACTGCCGCACCAGATAGGCCGGCAGCTGCGCCTCGGGCAGCACGGACAGGACCTTGAGCTGCAGCTGGGCGCGCTTGCGTGCCTGGGCAAGGTAGTCCTGCAGCGCCTGCGCGGCCCGCTCGTACTCACCATCCCACAGGGCGTCGATGACCTGGCGGCAGTTCTCGAGCAGGGGCGGGTTGGGCGACTGCGGGAACATGCGGTCAAAGGTGCTGTGGATCAGCCACGGCATCTGGCACTGCTGCAGCATGCCCACCAGCTTGTGGTTGGGGTGCCGTGCCAGCAAGGCGCCGTGCAGGTGCTGCTCCAGCCGCAAAAGCTCCTGCGCTTGCGGTGCGGCGGGGTCGTGCAGGCGGCGGCGCAGGTCTGCGAGCATGTCCCTGTCCAGGCGCGGGCCGCTTTCGCGCAGCGCCGCGGGAGCCAGCAGCGCCAGCAGCTCGAAGTCCTGGTTCACCGCGCGTGCCGTCAACGCCGCCACGCGCCAGGAGGCATAGGTGCTCTTGTCCACCAGTCCCCGGTCCACGAGCCGGCTCAGCACCTCGCGCAGGGCCACGCGGTTCACGTTGAAGTGCTCCATGGCCGCGCTTTCGTCGATCTGGAAGCGCCCGAAGATCATGGCGATGGAGATGGTCTGCTCCAGCTCGTCGTGGATGCGCTCGCTTTCCGAGGGGATGTGGATGGTGGCGTTGCCCTCCTCCAGGCCCAGGGCCCGCGCGTCCAGCGGCAGGCGCTGGGGCTGCACGGCCTGCCCGGGCCGGGCCACCAGGTAGCCGCGTCCGTCGAAGGTGCACAGCAGCCCTTCGGCATGCAGCAGCTCGAAGGCCTTGCGCACGGGTATGCGGCTGGTGCCGAAGACCTTGGCCACCGGCCCCTCCAGCAGCACCAGGCCGGGCTCGATCCGCTGCTCGACGATGGCCCCGCGCAGGCGCTGGCGTATCAGTTCATAGCGCAGCCGGCGTTCGCCGGGATCGCCGGATTCACCGGATTCGCCGGGGCCTGCTTCCTCGTCGCGGGCAAGCTGCGTGGGTGCTGGGGTGGCTCTTGTCATTCCTGCTTCATCTGCATGTACCTGTGCACCGGCCGCCGCAAAGGGGGCCGGTATCCGGCAGGACTATAAGGGGCGGGCGCGGCGCAGCAGCGTGGCCCATTGGCGCACCAGGTAGTTGTGCTCGTCCATGACGGTGTTCCAGACGGCGATGTGGCCCAGGCGCTGCTCGTAGGAGCCGCCGTCGCGCACGCTGCCGCGCGGGATCAAGATCTGTCCGTCGGTGCCCCGCAGGTCCTCGGCGGCAGGCAGGCCGGCGTACCAGTAGTCCCATTCGCTGGCGCGCAGGTGCTCGCGGCTGCGCAGCGGGTTGGAGATGTAGTAGCCCTGCCGTGCCATCGCCGCACCAGGCCAGCCGGACTGCCACCAGTTCAGGTAGCGGTAGGCGGCATCCAGCGTGTCGCCCCTGGCCTGGCTGGAGATGCCCAGGCCGCCGTACCAGGCCCGGTAGCCTTCGCGCGGGCAGGCCAGTCGGTAGTCCAGTCCCGCCGCGCGGTAGTGGGCGATGGCCGGCGACCAGTGGCTTTGTATGGCGACGCCGGCATCGATCATCAGCCGCGCCGCATCGGCGTAGTTGCCCCAGAAGCCCCGGAACTGCTCCAACTCCTGCCGCTGCAGCAGCAGGGCCATCATCTGGTCGATCTCCTCCAGTCCCAGGTTGCTGATGTCGCCAAAACGCATGTCGCCGCCGGCCTGCAGGGCCAGGGCCGCATCCAGCGCGCCGATGGCCGCATCCGCCTGCAGGGCCGCACGGCCACGGCAGGCGGGAGACAGCAGCCACGACCAGCTCTCCTCGGTCTGCGCGAACAGCTCTGGCACGGCGGCGGGCAGGTAGACGAAGCTGTCGGCGTTGTGCGTCAGCGGCAGCATGCTGATGCGCGATGCGGGCGTTCCGCCCAGGGTGCCATCGGCCTGCACGTACAGACGCATGGCCGGGTTGCAGCCCGCGCCCAGGGCCGCCTGCGGCGTGATGCGCCCGGTCTTGGGCAGGGCGTTGACCTCGTCCCAATGCGCCAGCCTGCCGATGTCTATGGGTTGCAGCGCCCCTGTCGGCCACAGGCAGTCCAGGCTGTGGAACCACTGGTCGTAGAGATCGAAGCTGTCCTGGCGCATGACGGCCTGGCGCTGCGCGTCGAAGCCGTCGAGCACCTCGAAGCGGATGCGCAGGCCCAGGTCCTGCTCGGCGCGGCGGCGCATGGCCTCGGTCAGCGTCACCGAGGTGCCCAGTACCCGCAGTTCAGGCATGTTCTTGCGCATGGGGTGTTCCTTGTCAATGGAAGGCGGCCGGGCCGGGTGCGGCGCCGGGCTGCGCCCCATTGTCCTGCGCGAAGAAACGCTGGAACGACTGCCAGGAGTCGTCCACCTGCTGCCCGTTGAGCCCCGAGGCGATGAAGACCAGGCGCGAGCGGCCGTCGCCACCGGGCCATTCGGCCAGATGCTCGGGCGCATGCATCAGATGGCCCATGCCGTGCAGCACCGTCGGCTGCCCCTGCGGCCATCCTTCGGCGGCCACGGCCACGAGCCCCTTGAGCCGCAGCACCCGCTCGCCATGGCGGTGCAGCAGCCAGGTCAGCCACAGCGTCAGCGCACACCAGTCCACGGGGCCGTCGAGTTCCAGGCAGAAGGCCTGGATGCTGCCGTGCGGCTCCTGGCCCTTGCGGCTGCGAGGCGTGCCTGCAATGGCGCGTGCCAGCCAATTGCTCTCCTGCACGGGCTGCTCCTGCCAGGCCGGCAGCGCCTGGCGGCTGTTGCCGAGCACGGCCAGCGGATTGAGCCTGGCAAGCTGCGCGCGCAGCGCCTCGGCGTCCTGCGGCCGGGCCAGGTCGGTCTTGCTCAGGTACAGCCGGTCGGCGGCGGCGACCTGGGCCTGCCATTCGGGCCGCTGCGCATGCGTGGCCGCGTGCAGGGCATCGACCACGGTGGCGACATGGGCGGGCCTGAAGACCTGGCGCAATTGCGCATCCCCAATGAGGGTGGCGATCACCGGGCCGGGCGCGGCAAGGCCCGTGGTTTCGATCAGCACGCGCTGGAACGCAGGCAGCTCGCCGCGCTCGCGGCGCTGGTGCAGCCGCCACAGCGCCTCCTTGAGTTCGCCGCGGATGGCGCAGCAGATGCAGCCGTTGTCCAGCAGCACCGTGTCGGCGTCGATGCGGCCCACCAGCAGATGGTCCAGCCCCACGGCGCCGAATTCGTTGATCAGCACGGCGGTCTCGGCAGCGGGAGAGTTCTGCAGCCATTGCCTGAGCAGCGTGGTCTTGCCGCTGCCCAGAGAGCCCGTGAGCACGCCCACGGGCAGGCGTGCATCGCCGGTCATGGCGCCTGCTCCGGTTGCGGCCAGGGCATGGCCAGCGGATCCAGCTCGCGGGCCAGCAGCCGCTCGGCCGCGGGCCACAACGCACCGAAGTCGGGCACCAGAACGCTGGCGCCCGTAGGCCCCTGCAGCAGGTAGGACTGGCCGTGGAAGTCGCTGAGCCGCAGCCGCCACAGCGCCAGCAGCCGGTTGGCGCGCGCAATCTGAATCAGCCGCTGGCGGCGCCCGGCCGATCCGGCCGGCGCCTGGCTCCAGTGGCCGGAGCCCTGCAGCAAACCGCACATTCCACACATGACAGAAACCCTTTCGGTTGCGAATGGAGCCGCCTGCGAAACTGGCGCAGCCAAAGAGCAGAGACACCCAGGAAGGGCCTATGCCGGCCGCGCCGCCCCGCACCGAGGGTGTCGCCGGCTGCCCGTACGCCCCCCCTGAAGAGAGGGGGAAGGCGCGAAGCGACTCAGGGGGTGCTTCTTTTCACGGCATGACATCGCCGGAATTGGGCCCCAGCGTCTGCCCCACATACAGATTGCCACCGGGATCGGAGGCCAGCAGCACGGCCGTGGGAGCCACCTCGTCGGCGCGGCCGAAGCGGCCCAGCGGCAGGCTGGCCTCCTTGGCGCGTTTCCAGTCCGCGCTGATGCCGTCGACCAGCGGCGTGGCGATGGGGCCGGGGGCAATGGCGTTGACCAGGACATTGTCGGGTGCCACTTCCAGCGCCAGCGACTTGGTGAAGCCGATCACGCCGGCCTTGGCCGCCGCATAGTGGCTCAGCTCCACGCCGCCCTTGATGCCCAGCTGCGAGGCGATGCTGATGATGCGACCCCAGCGCTGGGCCTGCATGTGCGGCACTGCGCGCCGCGCGCACAGGAAGACGCTGCGCAGGTCCACGCGCAGCATCTCGTCCCACATCGCGGTGGACATGTCGGCACAGCGCGACTGGGTGAGCATGCCGGCGTTGTTGACCAGGATGTCGATGCCGCCGAAGGCCTGCACGCAGCGGTCGATGATGCGGTGGGCCGTGGACTCGTCGCCCACGTCGCCGATGACGGTCTCGGCCTGCGTGCCCAGCGCGCGGCAGCGCCAGGCCACGTCCTCGGCCCGCGCGGCATCGATGTCGGCCAGCAGCAGCCGCGCGCCGGCCTGCGCATAGGCCAGGGCGATGGCCTCGCCGATGCCGCTGCCGGCGCCTGTCACGACGGCGCGGCGGCCGTCCAGGGGCTTGGAGGTGTTCATGTCGGATGTCCTCAACTGGGCCAGCGCACGGTCAGGCCGCCGTCGGCAATGATGGATTGGCCGGTGATGTAGGAAGCCTCGTCGCTGGTCAGGAAGCGGATCAGGGCGGCGATTTCGCGGGCCTGCCCCACGCGTCCCAGCGGGATGCCCCTGGCCGCCTGCGCCAGGCCCTCCGGCCCCAGCGAGTTGACCGGGTCCAGCGATTGCGGCGTCTCGATCAGGCCGGGAATCACGGCATTGCAGCGTATGCCGCGCGGTGCCAGCTCCATGGCCACGGCGCGGCACAGCCCGGGCACGCCTGCCTTGGCGGCCGCATAGTGGGCATGCTGCTCCCAGCCGTAGACGCCGCCTGCAATGGAGGAGACGGCCACCATGGCCCCGCCTGCCGCCATGTGGCGCGCGCTGGCCCGGAAGGTGCGCATGACGCCGCCCAGGTCGATGTTGATGACCTCCAGCCACTGCGCATCGCTCATCTCGACCAGGGCCGCCTGGCGCAGCAAACCCGCATTGGCGACGGCGAAGTCCAGCCGGCCGAAGCGGTCCACGGCGACCCGGGCCAGGTGCTCGACCTGTTCGGCATCGCCCACATCGACCGCCTCCATGACGCACCGCCCGCCCGCGCGTTCGACGAGTTCCAGGGTCTGGCCGGGATCGTGCGGATCCCGGGGGTAGTAGCTGCCGGCCACGGCAATGCCTGCCTGCGCATAGGCCAGGGCCAGCGCCTGGCCGATGCCGCTGGCGGCGCCCGTGACGAGGGCCACCTTGTTGCTGGGGGTGTCCGGGTTCATGTCGGCCTCACTTCACGGTCTCGGGATCGACATGGGGCGCCAGAAACATCAGCAGGCCCGAGGCCGCGCAGGGAATGGCGCCCCAGTACAGCGCCGCCTGCACCCAGTCCGAGCCTTGCGACAGCGTCCAGGTCACGCCAAAGCCTGCCGCGATGGCGCCCACCTGGCCCATGGCGTTGACGAAGGAGCTGGCCGTGGCACGGATGTGGCTGGGAAAGCTCTCGCCGATCAGGAACAGGGCGGCTGCATAGGGGCCGATCAGGAAGAACAGCCCCAGCGAGTACAGCGGCACGATGCGCCAGAAGTCGCCCGAGGGCGCGTTCAGCATGAGCGCGAAGGCCAGGCCACCCAGCATCCAGCCTATGGCCACGGCGTTGCGCCGGCCTATGCGGTCACCGAGCCAGCCATGGAAGACATAGCCCAGAAAGCCCGCGAGATTGGAGATGATGAGCACCTGCAGCGCGCTGGAGAAATCCACGCCCTTGCCCGGCGTGCCACCGGCGCCGCCCAGCACCGAGGTGCCCAGCACCGCGAAGATCACGATGGCGAACCAGTTCAGGAAAAAGCCCAGGGCCAGCGACAGCGTGGGCCGCAGCGAGGCACCGCGGAACATGGCCGACAGGCCGGTGTGCTGCTCCTGCTGTGGGCTGGCGCCATGCTCCTGCGCCAGGCGCATGGCCTCTGCCTCGCGCCCGGCGCGGCGCAGGTCGGCCACGCGCCGCGCGGTCAGGAACTGGGGCGTTTCCACCAGCCGGCGGCCCAGCACGGCGATCACCAGGGCCGGGAACATGGCGAACACGAAGGACAGCGCCCAGCCGCCGCCCTGGCCGAACCAGCGCTCGCCCAGCGGATACAGCAGGGCCACCAGCACGGCGGTGAGCACGGCGCCCACGGGCCAGCCGCCCTGCACCAGCGAGTAGATGAAGCCACGCCGCCGCAGCGAGGCCGGGTCCGTGTAGACCAGGGAGAACAGCTCGCTCAGGTAGGTGGCGTTGATGCTTTGCTCGGCGTAGCCCAGGCCCGCCAGCGAGCGCACCACGATCAGCAGCACGAAGCCCAGGCCCGCCGACAGGCCGATCACCCAGCCGGCCAGCGCCGTCAGTCCCGAGCACAGCGCGGCGCCCGCCACGGCGATGATGATGCCCTTGCGCCGCCCCAGCCGGTCCGCAATGGGGCCGATGCCGAAGGCCACGATCACCGTGCCCAGCGTCACCCAGGTGTTCAGCCGCGCCTGCTGCTCGGCGCTCCACTGGAAGTGCTCGCCCAGTTGCGGCAGCAGGGTGCCGAAGAGGATGAAGTCGTAGACGGCAAAGACCCAGGCGAAAAAGCAGACCCAGGTGGCGTAGCTGACCTGCCTGCGCGTCACGGTGGGCGCGGTCCAGGGGGCGTCGATGCCGGCCGGGGCCGGATGGCCGGCGCCTGGGGCGTCGGAGGCAATGGCGGAGGTATTCATGGTGTCCTCGCTGAGTTGGGATGCGGCATCAACGCGGCTGGCGGCGCAGGAAGTCGTCGGCGATCTGGTCGCACGTCATGAAGCGCACGCCGTCGTGCGACTGGAAATGCTCGATCAGGCGCTCCAGCATCAGCAGCACCTGGGGGCGGCCGGAGACATCGGGGTGGATGGTGATGGGGAAGACCGCGTAGTCGTGCTCGCGGTAGACCCAGTCGAACTGGTCGCGCCACATCTGCTCTATGTCGCGCGGGTTGACGAAGCCGTGGCTGTTGGGCGACTTCTTGATGAACATCATGGGCGGCAGGTCGTCCAGGTACCAGTTGGCGGGGATCTCGACCAGCCGTGTCTCCTTGCCGCGCACCAGGGGCTTCATCCAGGTGTCGGGATGCTTGCTGTAGTCGATGCGGGTCCACTGGTCGCCCACGCGCACGTAGTACGGGTGGAAGTCGTTGTGCATCAGGCTGTGGTCGTACTTGATGCCTTTCTTGAGCAGCAGCTCGTTGGTGACGGGGCTGAACTCCCACCAGGGCGCCACATAGCCCGTGGGTGCGCGGCCGGCCAGTCGCGTGATGACCTCGATGCTGCGGTCGAGCACCGCTTCCTCCTGCTCGGGCGTCATGGCAATCGGGTTCTCGTGGCTGTAGCCGTGGATGCCGATCTCATGGCCCGCGTCCACCACGGCCTTCATCTGCTCGGGAAAGGTCTCGGCGGAGTGGCCCGGGATGAACCAGGTGGTCTTGAGGCCGTATTTGTCGAACAGCCTGAGCAGCCGCAGCGAGCCGACTTCGCCCGCGAACATGCCGCGCGAGATGTCGTCGGGCGAGTCCTCCCCGCCATACGAGCCGAGCCAGCCGCCGACGGCATCGACGTCCACGCCAAACGTGATCTGTATGTCCTTGCTCATTGCATGCACTCCTTTTTCACTGGGAACGGTTGAGGGAAGAAAGCGCCTGTTCGACGGCCAGGGCAATGCGCAGCAGCCGGTCGTCATCGCCCTGCGGGCGCATCAGCTGCAGGCCGATGGGAAGCCGTTCGGTGCTCGCGCCAGGGCCTTGCAGGCACAGGGCGCCGCAGGGCAGGGCCACGGCCGGCGCATCCAGGAAGCTGCCGGGCATGGTCAGGCGCAGCGTGGCGAGATTGGTCTGGGCAAACAGCGCGTCGTCTTCCAGCAGGGGCTGCAGCAGCGGCGCCGGATGGCCCACCGTGGGCAGCACCAGGGTGGCGCCGCCCAGCTCCTGCGCAAACAGCGCCGTCAATGGCTGGCGCCGTGCCAGCAGTTGCAGGTAGCCGCCATGGTCCAGATGCCTTGCGGCCTCCAGCCGGCTGCGCACGCGCGGGTCCATGCGCGCGGCCTGCTCCGGGGCATCCAGGCGCTCGCGGTGCGTGGCCAATGCCTCATGCGCGCCCAGCCAGCCATGGCGCTGCGTCAGCGTCTGCACCGTGTCCAGGCTTTGCAGCCGGCGCCGCTGCACGCGGGCGCCCTGCCGCTGCAGCAGGGCCAGGCCGGCTGCAATCGCGTCGCGCACCTGCGCCTGCACGCGGTCGTCGTCCAGCAGGCCGGGGTCGATGACGAACACCTGCCCCTGCAGGCCTATGGCAGTGCCTGGGACGGCAGGGCCTGCAGCGGCAGCGGCATCGCCGGCAGGCACGGTGCTGCGCAGCACCTGGTCCAGGGCCATGCAGTCGGCCACGCCCAGGGCCAGCGGCCCCAGCGTGTCCAGGGAAGGTGACAGCGCAAAGACCCCTTGCATGGGATAGCGCCCCTGGCTGGCACGAAAGCCCACCAGCCCGTTGAAGGCTGCGGGAATGCGCACCGATCCTGCCGTGTCCGTTCCCATGGCCAGCGGCCCGCAGCCCTGCACCACGGCCAGGGCCGCGCCGCTGGAGGAGCCGCCAGGCGCCCGTGCGCGCCCACCCAGGCGGGGATTGGCGGGGGTGCCGAAGCCGGGGTTCAGGCCCAGTCCCGAATAGGCGAACTCGCTGAGGTTGGTCTTGCCCAGGCAGACCATGCCGGCCGCCGCGGCCCGCGCCACCACGGGGGCATCGGCAGGGGCTGGCGGGGCAGAGCGAAGCAGGGCCGATGCCGCCGTGGTGGGCGTGCCACGCACATCGAACAGGTCCTTCCAGCTGATGGGCACGCCGTCCAGCGGCCCGAGCGGGCGGCCCGTACGCCAGCGCTGCGTGGATTGCCTGGCCTCTTCCAGCGCGCGCTCCGCCGTGATGCGCGTGAACACGGACGGGCTTTCACAGGCCGCTTGCAGGCAATGCTCGGTGGCTTGCGTGGGCGTCAGCGTGCCGGCCGCATAGGCTGCATGCAGTTCGCAAGCCGAGGCAGGCGCTGTCCGGAGGCCGCTGTTTTTCATTGAATTTGAATGTTGTTGTCAAAGTTCATTTTTGAATTCTAGTGAGCGCCTCCATCCCGTGTCCGGGTGATTACCCGGGGGATGAGGCGCTCTGTGTTGATCTGTGAAGGAGGCCGTTTTGTGCCGCTTGCGCCGCTCTAGCGGTCCTTGTGGTCCGCTTCGCCGCACTTCCAGTAGCCCTTGGCGCTCAGCTGGCCGGGTGCGATGCCACGGTCCAGGAAATGCCGCTTCAGCGCACGCATGGCGCCGGACTCGCCCGCCATCCACAGATAGCCGTTGCCCGGCGGCAGCGGCCGGTACATCAGCCGCTGGCACAGCCTATGTCCAGGCTGGCCCGGCGCGGCGGTGATCCACTCGGTGCGCCAGCGGGCAGCGCTGTCCATGGGCTGGCATTCGCCGTCATCGGTGATTTCCACGTAGGCCTTCACCCGCGCGGAGGCTGGCAGGCGCGCCGCGATCGATTGCATGGCCGGCAGTGCCGAGCCATCGCCCGCCAGCATGAGCCAATCGGTGCCGGCCGGCGGGGCGAAGCCGCCGCTGCGCGGGCCGGCAATGGCCACCTGCTCGCCCACGCGGGCCTGGGCGGCCCAGCGGGAGGCGGGGCCGTCGCCGCCAGCGGAGGTGCTGTTCTCATGCTTGGCATTGAACGCATCGCCATGCAGTACCAGGTCAATGTCCAGCGTGCCGGCCTGGCGGTCCACGCTGCGCAGCGTGTACGCCCGGCCCTCGCCCGTGGGCAGGAACAGCTTGACCCAGGCGGCGGGCGCATCCACGGCAGGCGCCCGCGAGAAGGCGGCGATCTGCTCGCCACCCAGCGTGATGCGGCGCATGCGCGGCGTGACGGATTGCGCCTTCACCACGGTGCCCAGCGCGCGCTGCGTGCCGGCAGGCATGTGAATCGGCTCAGCCATGGGTGGCTCCCCGGGCTGCGTTCAAGCGCAGCAGCAAGGCCACGGCGATGGACAGCGCCACGCTCACGGCGGCGGCGAAATACACGTCTCCGACGCCCGTGACACTGGCCAGCAGCCCGGCGGCAGGGGCCGTCAGCCCCATGGACAGGTCGAAGAAGGCCACATAGGCGCCCATGGCCGCGCCGCGTGCCTGGGCAGGCGCCCGGCGGACAGCTTCCACGCCGAAGGCCGGGAAGGCCAGCGAGTAGCCGAAGCCGGTGAGCGCGGCGCCGGCATAGGCCCATGGCGCATCGCCCCCGCCCCAGATCAGCAGCAGGCCGGCGGCTTCCAGCGGAATGCTGGCCAGTGCCACCCGCACGCCGCCCAGCTTGTCCGGCAGATGGCCGAAGAGCAGGCGCGCGCCGATGAAGGCCAGGCCGAAGGCCGTGAAGGCCAGCGAGGCCGCTCCCCAGCCCCGCGATGCGAACAGCAGCGCTGCAAAGGTCGTGATCACGCCAAAGCCCACGCTGGACAGGGCCAGCCCCAGGCCGGGAAGCCATACCGTGCCCAGCACCTTGTAGAACGGCGTGCGGCGCTGGGCCGCAGCCGGCGTGGCGCGCAGGCCCCAGACCATGGCCAGGGCGGCCAGCGGCAGCACGATGGTGGCCACGGCAATGCCGGAGAAGCCCCAGGCCGCCTGCACCGCCACGCCGGCCGGCGCGCCCGCCGCATAGGCGCCGTACATGGCAATGCCCACCCAGGCCATGACCTTGCCGGCGTTTTGCGGACCGATCATGCCCACGCCCCAGCTCAAGGCCCCGGTGATGATCAGGCTCTCGGCGCAGCCCAGCAGCACGCGGCCGGCGGCCAGCACCCAGACTGCGGCCGGCCCTCCCTCGAAGGCGCGTGACATCAGGTAGGCCAGGCCCGAAACGGCCGCCAGCGCCATGCCCAGCACCACGGCCTGCCTGGCGCCGCGCGTGTCGGCCAGCGACCCGGCCCAGGCCCGCGACAGCAGGGCGGCCGCGAACTGGCAGCCCATCACCGTGCCCACCCCCAGCGTGCCCAGTCCCAGGGTCTGGCTCAGGTGCAGGGGCAGCACGGGCATGGGCATGCCCAGGCAGAGAAAGCTGACGAAGACCGCCAGCGTCAGCGGCAGCAGCCGCGCAAATGCGTTCACCTGCGGCGACGCGGCCGCAGATGGCGAAATTCCGGAAGACATGTGCATTCCCTTTCAAATACGAGTAAAAACTCAGATCACATGTCCAGGAGAATATGAGCCATGGCTCGCATTGAAAACTCGCATTCGCAGGCGGCGCAGCGCCAGCCGCCCCAGCCCCGCAAGCAGCCACGGCAGGCGCGTTCCCTTGCCACGGTCGAGGCCATTCTGGAAGCTGCGGCTCGCGTTCTGGCCGAGCGCGGCTATGCCGCCACCAACACCAATCTGGTGGCCGAGCGCGCAGGCGTGAGCGTGGGTTCGCTCTACCAGTACTTTCCCAACAAGGACTCGCTGATCACGGCCTTGCACGAGCGCCACGCCGCGCAGATGTACGCGGCCATTGCCGCCGTGCTTGCGGCAGAGCGGCCGCAGGGCCTGCAAGGCCATGTGCAGGCCATGGTCCGCGCGCTGCTGGCGGCGCACCGGGTCGAGCCCGATCTGCACCGGGTGCTGGAAAAGGAGTTCCCCTTCTTCGACGCGCCGCGCGAGCAAAGCGCGGCCGACGGCGGCATCTTCCGCCAGGTGCGCCAGCTCCTGGAGCTGCACCGCAGTCAGCTCGCCCACCGCGATCTGGACCTGGCCACCTGGATGCTGCTGCAGACCATGGAGTCCCTGGTGCATGCCGCTGTCATCGACCCGCCTGCCATGTTCACCCCCCAGGCCCTGGAGGATGGCATCGTGCAGGTGCTGATGGGGTATCTGCGAGCGCCTGCCCTGGGTTGAGGATGCAAGGAGCGATTTGGCCGCCAGGTCCTCAGGGCGCGAAGACCTCCGGATCGAATGGGCCAAGCAGTCGGGCCACTTCGCCGGCGTCATAGGGCTGGCCCAGCATGTCCATGAGTTCTTCGCAAGGGGATTTCATGGGCACGGTGGAGATTCTCAGCACTGGAATCGTGCAATGCCGACAGGCGCGGCCGGCAAGCAGCGTATTCGTTCAGCTTTCGACGCAGTTGCCCGCATCCTCCTGCGGCGGGGTGACACGCCAGAAGAGGGAGGGAAAGCCTTCGCCCACCGGCTGGTGTCCGGGCGGCGGCGATGCCGCCAGCTGCAGATGCAGCACCCCGCAGGCATCCACCATGTGCTGGGAAATCCAGGGGCTGATGTCCATGCGGCCATCGATCAGCACCAGCGGCTTTTCGCGCAGCTTCAGGGCCAGGGCCTTGGCCTCGGCCGTGGGGCCTGAGATCACGCGGATGTCGCCTCCCAGTGCCTCGCGCGCGGGTTCGGCAAGCGCCTGGCTCAAGGCCTTTGAATCGAAGTTTCTCCAGTGCCGGCTGTTAAGCCGCAGTTCACTGCGCGCCGAGGTCATCTGGGCCACGAGCAGCAAGGCCAGTTGAAGCGCCACGAAGCACTTGATGGCGGTGGTGATCGATATGCGCGACGGCTGCAGCCTGGCACCGGCCAGCTCCATGGCGACGGGAACGGCCAGCAGCAGAAAGGGCGTGCCCCAGTGCAGCTGCAGCGACGAGCCCGCAAAGATGCCGATGGCGCAGGTCAGCACGATGGGCGTGAGGCCAAAGCACAGGATCAGCGCGCGCGATGCATCGGCTGTCCCGGGACGCTGCGGTGTGTCCTGCGGCGCAAGGCGGCTGCGGCGGTGCAATGCCATCACCAGTCCCAGCAGCACCCAGGCCAGCAATGCGCGGTTGAACAGCTGGTCGGCCAGCCAGTGCAAGGTATTGAGCAGTCTTGCGCCGCCGCCCAGGCTGGCGCCCAGCGAGGATTCGGTGGCATAGCGGATGGGGCCGAAGTCGTTCAGGAACAGCCAGTACAGGTGCGGCGAGATGATGGCCAGCGAAATGGCAGCGGCCAGGGCCAGGCCGATGACATGGACCCGCTCGCGCCAGGCGCCTGACGCCAGCCAGAACAGGAATACCGCCACGGCGGCCAGGATCATCTGGTACTTGGCCAGTGCGCCCAGGCCCAGGCAGCAGCCCAGGGCCGCCCACCAGTGCAGTTGCCTGCTGCCCACCGCACGCCACACCAGCAGGGCACTGGCCACGAAGAAGGGCATCAGCACCACTTCATGGTTGAAGAAGTGCAGCCGCTCGTTGTAGTAGGTGATGCACAGGGCCGCCAGCAGGGCCAGCGTGGCATGGCGGCTGCCGCGCAAGGTCTGCATCAGCTTCCAGAAGACAAACAGGCCGGCCAGCGTGAAAAGCGCGCCCGTCACATAGCTGGTGCGGGCAGACAGTCCGAACACATTGACCGGCACCGAGAACATCCAGGTCGGCAGCGGTGGATGCTTGTAGTAGCCCCACTCCAGGCTGTGCACCCAGGTCAGCTGCTCGAGGTTGTCCTTGGGTGCCGTGAGGCTGGAGCTGTCGATCTGCAGCAGCCAGACCACCGTAAAGAGAAGGAGGCCAATGAGGACCTTGATGTCCAGGGAAAGCGACGGTGCGGGCATGGCCAGCGGAGCGCTTCGCGTGATCGTGCTCGCTGCTTGTGAGGGGACGGGATGGGTCATAGGAAATGCCAGCGGCGATGACAAGTGCGCTGGCACAGGGGAAATTCCCAGGAAGGCGGTCGAACGGGAGCTTCAGCGTTGGCTACGGACTCTTGGCTTACGCGAGGCGCTATGAGTCCGGCAGAATATGTCTGCCTGGTCAATGCAATGTAAAGATTGTGTGAAGATATTGTGGAGACGCCGGCCGCGGCTCAGGCGCCGGCCGGCTCGCCGAAGTCGTGGACTGCCGCGCGCAGCAGCAGCATCGACAGGCGTTCCGCGGCGGGCGTCAGAGGCAGCGCAGCACGCGTGACCTGCACGATGTCGGGTGCCATCAGGCTCTCGCGCACAGCAATGGGCTCCAGCACACCGTTGAAGAGGGGCGTATCGGCCCACTGGCGCGGCAAGAAGGCGAGGGCGTCGCTGCTGGCCAGCAGCGCCAGCAGGGCCATCAACGATTCGGCGACCGTCACCACGCGCGGGCTGCGCAGGCCGAGCGCGGAGAACTGCTCCTCGAATTCTTCCTCGCGGCGCTCGCGCAGGCCGGTGACGATCCAGTCCGCCTCCAGCAACGCCTGCAGGCTGCCCGCGGTGCGCAGCGGATGGCCGCGGCGGGCCAGCACGACACGCTCGTTGCGGTGAACCAGGGCCACCTGGTAGCTGGCGCTCAATTGCCTCTCGGGCCGGGGGCCCAGATAGAAGTCCAGCCGGCCGTCGCGCAGCGCCGGCTCGACGGCCGGGAACAGGCCTTCGACGAAGCGCAGGTGCACATCCGGCCAGTCGCGCCGGAACTGGGCATAGGCGCGGGCCAGCAGCGACAGCACGGGGGCGCTGGACAGAGCGACGGCGACATGGCCCTGCATTTCGCCGCGCGCCTGGGCGGCCTCCTCGCTGCCGCGACGCAGTTCCTCGAGCGCGGCCTGCGCGCGCAGCAGGAATCGCTCGCCCGCCACGGTCAGCGATACCCCGCGCGCATGGCGCTGGAACAGCGCCACGCCCAGCTCGGCTTCCAGCTCGCGCACGCTGCGCGTCAGTGCCGGCTGGGTCAGGCCCAGGCTGCGGGCGGCGCTGCGCAGGCTGCGTGCCCGGGCAACGGCGACGAAATTGCGAAGGTGATGAAGTTTGGGCATCGGTCGGAGCGTGTTTATGCCCGTTTCCGAGCGCGCCAAGGCCAGGGGATTTCCCGCAGGGGCCGTGCACGCGGGCTCCGCCGCGCCTGAGCCGCTGCGGAACGCTCCAGTGATAACAGCCATGCATCGCTGAGGCGTTTCTGCCCTCTGCCGCAGCCGGCCTGCCAGACCTAGCATGCCCTCCATAACGTCGGCGCAGCCCGGCGACCCATAGGAGACAAGCAGCATGAGCATGAGGAAATGGGCTGGCGCCTGTGCGCTGGCAACCCTGGTGGCGGGCTCCGTCGCCGCGCAGACGGCCGCCGGCGGAACGGTGCGCATCACCAGCGCCTTTCCCGCGGGCAGCGGCCCCGACGTGGTGGCCCGGCTGGTCGCCGACAAGCTCTCGGCGCAATGGAGGCAGCCGGTCGTCGTCGACCCCAGGCCGGGTGGGGCCGGCGTGGTGGCCATCAATGCGATGAAGAACGCGCCGCCCACGGGCAACGACCTGGTGGTGGTGGACGTAGGCCACTTGTCCATCAATCCGCTGGTCTTGCGCAAGCTGGCCTATGACCCGCAAAGCGAGCTGACGCCGGTGGCGCTGCTCTACAAGACCGCCTTCTTCGTCGTGGTCGGCGCGCAAAGCCCCTTCCACAGCCTGGCCGAACTGATGGCGGCGGCGCGGCGCAGGCCCGGCATGACCTATGGCTCCAATGCGGTGGGCGGGCCGCTGCATCTGGGCGCGGCCCGGGCCGCGACCGCCATGGGTGCCGAAATGATGCATGTCCCCTACAAGGAGACTTCGCAGCTGTACGCCGCCGTGTCGACGGGCGAGGTGGACTGGGCTTACGGCAGCATTGCGACGTCCGGCCCCCTGCAGCAGGCCGGCAAGCTGCGCTTTCTTGCCGTGGCGGACAGCCAGCGTTCCCCGGCGCTGCCCGATGTGCCGACCGTGCAGGAGGCCGGTGGCCCGGCCGGCATCGATGCGCTGACCTGGGTTGCGCTCATGGCGCCCAAGGGCACGGCGCCGGCCGTCGCCGAGCGCGTCAACGAGGCGGTGAACCGGGCCCTGTCCGCGCCTGACGTCAGGGATCGCCTGGCCGGTTTCGGCTTCTTCACCAGCATCGGCCCCGCAAGGCAGGTCGCCGACCTCATGCAGGCCGACCGCGAGCGCTATGCCCAAGTGCTGCGCCGCGTCAAGGTGACCGTCGATTGAGCCCCGGGGAGACGCCATGAAGACCGAAGTCGCGATCATCGGAGGAGGGCCCGCAGGGCTGATGCTGGCCATCGAGCTGGGCTGCAGGGACATATCGTGCGTGCTGATCGAGGAGCGCAGCGGGCCGCCGACGCTGCCCAAGGCCAATGCCACCTCGTCCCGGACCATGGAGCATTACCGCCGCCGGGGCTTTGCCGACCAGGTGCGCAGGCTGGGCCTGCCGCCCTCGCACCCCCAGGACGTCGTCTATTGCACGCGGCTCACGGGGCCCGAGCTGGCGCGCTTTCGCATTCCCTCGGCCGAGGAGGCCGCCTCGGGCACGGCCTATGGCGACTACGGGGAACAGGCCTGGCCCACGCCCGAGCTGCCGCATCGGGCGCAGCAGATGTTCATCGAGCCCGTGCTCAGGGCGCAGGCCGAACGCCATGCCAGCGCTGCGCTGCGTTTTGGCCTGAGGGCCGAGGCGGTGCAGGACACCGGTTGCGCAGTCCAGATCGAATGCCGCGAGCCGGACACGGGCCGTACCGAGTTGCTGCAGGCCGCCTATGTGGTCGGCTGCGACGGGCCGCGCAGCCTGGTCCGCCAGGCCATGGGCGTCGTCTACGCAGGCCATGGCAGCGAGCGGCGGGACTTCCTGGGCGGCCCGATGATGTCCATCTACTTCCGGGCTCCCGGTCTGTACGGGCTGATCGGCAAGCCCAGGGCCTGGCAGTACTGGGCCGTCGGTCCCGGGCAGCGCGGCCTGCTGTGCGCCATCGACGGCGTGGACCGGTTCGTGCTGATCGTGCAGTTGTCCCAAGGCACCCAGCCTGCCGATTTCCATCCGCAGCAGGCGCTGCAGGCCGTCGTCGGCCGGCCTTTTGCGCACGAGCTGATCGCGCTGACCCCCTGGAACGCGGGCTATGCCCTGGTGGCCGAGCGCCTGCGGCACGGCAGGATGTTCATCGCCGGCGATGCGGCGCACCTGTTCACGCCCACGGGCGGCATGGGCTACAACACCAGCGTGGACGACGTCGTGAACCTGGGCTGGAAGCTGGCGGCGGCCATCCAGGGGGCGGCCGGCCCGGCGCTGCTGGACAGCTATGAGGCCGAGCGGCGGCCGATCGCCCAGCGCAACACCCGTTTTGCACGCAGCATGGCCGACAGCATCGGATGCCTGCCGGTCACGGCTGCAGTGGAGCAGGAGGGGCCCGCGGGCGACAGCGCCCGCCATGCGCTCGGGCAGGCACTTTCGGAGCATGTGGCACGCGAGTTCAACATCCCGGGGTTGCAACTGGGCCTGCGCTATGCCGACAGCCCGGTCGTCGCCCGGGAGTTGGCCGAGCCCCCGCCGGACGAGCCCAACCGCTACCTGCCTGGAGGTTATCCCGGCACGCGCGCTCCGCATGTGGCAACGGGGCCGGACCGGTCCCTGCTCGATGACTTCGGACGCGATTTCACACTGCTCGCATTCGGCCCGGACGGCCCGGACGGGCTGGAGCCCTGGAGGCAGGCTGCTGCGCAATACGGCATCCGGCTGGATGTGGTGAGGAGCGAAAACGGGCAGACGCGTGCGCTGTATGGCGCCGACCGCGTCCTGATCCGCCCGGACCACCACATCGCCTGGCGCGGCGACGGTGCGGCGCCGCCGACCGAGGTCCTGGCTCTGGCACTGGGCCATCGCACCCCGCCGGTGGGGCCCGGCTAGCCCCGGCCCATCCGGCCGCCTGCCCCCGGGGCCGTCCGGCCTTTCGCGTTCCTGACCCTGGCCAGTCCGGCCGGGGGACGCCGGCCTGCGCCTGAGTCTGCGCCTGAGTCTGCGCTTTCGCCGTCCTTGCCGACATCCATCACTTTCAGGAGACAACATGCCACATCCCTCCTTTCCTGTTCGCGCCGCGCTATCCGCGCTATGCCTGGCCGGTGCCGCTGCCGTGCCCACGGTACCCGCCCTGGCCCAGGGCGTCACGCTCTATGGCCTGCTCGATGCATCCGTCGAGCACCTGACCGATGTGGGCCAGGGAGGCGCTTCGCTGAACCGCATGCCGGGCCTCACCGGCAGCGTGCCGTCGCGCATCGGCCTGCGCGGCTCGGAGGACCTGGGCGGCGGCCTGCGTGCCCTGTTCACGATGGAGCAGGGCCTGGCGCTCGACGCGGGCGTGCTGAACCAGGGCGGGCGCGCCTGGGGGCGCCAGGCCTTCGTCGGCCTGTCCGGCGACTGGGGCAGCCTCACACTGGGGCGCCAGTACACCATGCTGTACTGGTCCCAGCTCGATGCGGACATCCTCGGCCCGAATGCCTACGGCGCGGCATCGCTGGACAGCTACCTGCCCAATGCGCGCGCGGACAACGCGCTTGCGTGGCGCGCCGGCCTTGGCGGCTTCACCGTCGGCGCAACCTACAGCCTGGGCCGTGATGCCGTCAATGCGGGCCCCGGTCCCGCGGGAACCAACTGCCCCGGCGAGCAGCAGGGCGACTCCAGCGCCTGCCGGCAATGGTCGGCAATGCTCAAGTACGAGGCCAAGGCCTGGGGCATCGCGCTGGCCGTCGATGAAATCCGTGGAGGCCCCGGCGCCTTCGCAGGCCTGACCAGCAGCGCGCGCAAGGACCGTCGCTCCACCGCCGCGGGATGGGTGCGCTGGGGGGCATGGAAGCTCGGCGCCGGGGTCATTGCCCGCCACAACGACGGCCGTCCCGACGCGCCACGCAGCGATCTCTGGTACCTGGGCGCCAGTGTCGCCGTCACACCGGCCCTGACCCTCGATGCGCAGGCCTTGGATCTGCGTTTCAGGCGAAGCGACGACGGGGCCCGGCTCTTTGCCCTGCGGGCCCGGTATTCGCTGTCCAAGCGCACCACGCTGTATGCGACCGCAGGGCATCTGTCCAACGAGGGAGCACTTGCGCTGTCGGTCAGCAATGCGGCGCCAGGCGCCGCGCCCGCCCCCGGGCGTTCGCAGAACGGCTTCGCTGCCGGCGTGCGGCATAGCTTCTGAGGCTCCACCCGCATGCAGGGTCCGCGTCTCGATCCATTTCCTTCCCACTTTCCACTTCCCGTCCCAGGAGACAGACCATGAAACTGATACGCCACGGCGCCAGCGGCTGCGAGAAGCCCGGCGCCATCGATTCCCAAGGCCAGGCGCGCGACCTGTCGGACCTGGTGCCCGATTTCACGCCCGAGTGGATGGCGCCCGGCAGGCTGGCCGCGCTGGCCGCCGTCGATCTGCAGCGGTTGCCGCTGGTGGCGCAAGGCAGCCGCCTGGGGCCCCCTGTCGCCGGCACGCGGCAGTTCGTTGCCATCGGGCTCAACTACCGGCGGCATGCCGAGGAGTCGGGTCTCGACATTCCGAAGGAGCCCGTGGTCTTTCACAAGGCGCTTTCATCGCTGGCCGGGCCGGACGACGAGGTGCGCCTGCCCGAAGCGTCGGTTGCCACCGACTGGGAGATCGAACTGGGCTTTGTGATCGGCACGCGCGCAAGCCGCATCCCCGTGGAAGGTGCGCTCGCGCATGTGGCCGGCTACCTGCTGGCCAACGACATCTCCGAGCGTGACTGGCAGATCAAGCGCAACGGCCAGTGGGGCAAGGGCAAGAGCTTCGATGGCTTCGGCCCGGTCGGGCCATGGCTGGTCACGGCCGACGAGCTGCCCGACCCCCAGGCCATCGAACTGACGCTGTCCGTCAATGGCGAGGTCATGCAGCGCAGCAGCACGGCAGACATGATTTTTCCGGTGGCCTGTCTCGTGTCCTATCTGAGCCAGTTCATGACGCTGCTGCCCGGCGACCTTGTCATCACCGGCACGCCCGCAGGTGTCGGCCTGGGCATGAAGCCGCCCCGTTTCCTGAAGTCCGGCGATGTCATGTCGCTGGACGGCGGGGTTCTTGGGCGGCAGCTCCAGCGCGTGCGGTGATGGCCTCGCCCGCCCACCGGCCGCGTGGCGCTGCCCGCCGGTCTTCGCACAGTGAACATGCAAAGGAGGGGACACCATGAGCGGCCTTCCCACGCCATCTGGAACGACACCTGGAACGCCGTCCGGCGCGGCCGGGCAGCCGGCCGTGCATTCGATCGATGAGTTCGTCTTCAGCGTGCCCGATCTCGAAGCGGCGCGGCATTTCTACGCCAGTTTCGGGCTCGAGGTGCGCGACATCGACGGCGCGCTGGCGCTGCACACCTACGGGCACCCCCACCGCTGGGCGCGGGTGCTGGAGGCCGCAACGCACAAGAGGCTGCAGTGGCTGAGCCTGGGCATCCATGCGGCCGATCTCGATGCCTTCTCGCACCGGATCGACGGCGCGGGGATCGCACGCATTCCTGCGCCGGCCGGTGCGCAGACCGACGGTATCTGGATCGCCAGCCCCGACGGGGTGCCCATCCAGTTGCGTGCAGCCGCCAAGAGCTCTCCGTCGGCGCCCGCACCGCACGAGCTGCCGCCGGCCTGCTGCAATGCCGGCCGCGCGCCGGCTCGCAGCCTCATGCCGCAGATCCGGCCGCTGCACCTGTCGCATGTGCTTTTGTTCTGCGCCGACGTGGATGCCGCGCTGGCGTTCTACACCGAGGTGCTGGGACTCAGACTCTCGGACCGCTCGGGCTCGGTCATCGCCTTCCTGCACAGTCCGCACGGCAGCGACCATCACCTGCTGGCACTGGCCGCATCGCATGGACCCGGCCTGCACCACAGCAGCTGGTGCGTGCCTTCTGTCGACGCCGTGGGCAGCGGCGCCCGGCAGATGGCCGAGGCGGGCTATGCGCAGGGCTGGGGCGTGGGCAGGCATGTGCTGGGCTCCAACTTCTTTCGCTATGTGCGCGATCCCTGGGGCAGCTTCGCCGAGTACTCCTGCGACATCGACTTTGTCGAGGCGGGCGCGGTGTGGCCTGCGGCCGACCATCCTCCCGAGGATTCGCTCTACGTCTGGGGGCCGGACGTGCCCGCCGACTTCGTCACCAACCACGAGCCGCCACGCTGAGGTGCCCGTCAATGCCCCAGACGCAGGAACGCCCCGCTGCCTTGCGGCATCGGGGCGCTGTGCAACAGGGCCGGCTCTTTGGCCGCCTGTCGGTTGATACAAGGATCTGGCGGAGGCTGTGAGATTCGAACTCACGGACGGTTGCCCGTCGGCAGTTTTCAAGACTGCTGGTTTAAACCACTCACCCAAACCTCCGAAGCTCCGTATTCTAGCCGGGCTTGCGTGGGTCCCGAGGGATGCGTGCCGATGCACGACCCGCAATCAAAAAGGCGCCCCTTCGCAGGGGCGCCTTTCGGGGGGCGCAGCGGATCAGCCGCGGGCAGCGATGGCCTGGGCTGCGGCCAGGGCCGTCATGTTGACCACGCGGCGCACGGTGGCGGAGGGGGTCAGCACATGGGCTGCGGCAGCACCGCCCAGCAGGATGGGGCCGATGGTCGTGCCGTGGCCGCCCGTGGTCTTGAGCACGTTGAACAGGATGTTCGCGGCGTCCAGGTTGGGGCAGATCAGCACGTTGGCCTCGCCGTGCAGCGAGGATTCGAGCAGGGCGCGGTCGCGGATGGCTTCGGACAGGGCGGAGTCGCCGTGCATTTCGCCATCGCATTCCACGTCGGGGTTGGCGGCGGCGAACAGGTCGCGCGCGGCGCGCATCTTCAGCGCCGAGGGGCGGCTGGACGAGCCGTAGTTGCTGTGCGACAGGAAGGCCACCTTGGGCGGCAGGCCGAAGCGGGCCACTTCCTCGGCCGCCAGGCGGGCGATGTCGGCCAGCTCGGTGGCGTTGGGCGCCTCGTTGATGTAGGTGTCGGCGATGAACAGCGTGCCGCTGTCCAGCATCACGGCGTTGACGGTGGCGAACTCGCCAGCGCCTTGCTTGAGGCCGAGCACGTCGCGCACATGGGCCAGGTGGCTGTCGAACTTGCCGACCAGGCCGCAGAGCATGGCGTCGGCATCGCCCAGGTGGACCATGAGCGCGGCGATCAGCGTGTTGGAGCGGCGCACGGCGGCCTTGGCGGTCTCGGGCGTGACGCCGTTGCGGCCCATCAGGCGGTGGTAGGTTTCCCAGTACTGGCGGAAGCGCGGATCGTCCTCGGGGTTGCAGATCTCCACGTCCTTGCCCAGCACCAGACGCAGGCCGGCCTTGGCGATGCGGGCCTCGATCACGGCGGGGCGGCCGATCAGGATGGGCTTGGCCAGGCCGTCATCGACGGCGACCTGGGCGGCGCGCAGCACGCGTTCGTCCTCGCCTTCGGCATAGGCCACGCGCTGCTGGTTGGCCTTGGCAGCGGCGAACACCGGACGCATGAACATGCTGGTCTGGTAGACGAAGCGGGTCAGGCTCTCGCGGTAGGCGTCGTAGTCGGCGATGGGGCGGGTGGCGACACCGGATTCTTCGGCGGCCTTGGCCACGGCCGGCGCGATGCGCAGGATCAGGCGGGTGTCGAAGGGCGTGGGGATCAGGTAGTCGGGGCCGAACTTCAGCTCCTTGCCCTGGTAGGCGGCGGCGACTTCATCGCTGACGTCCTGCTTGGCCAGTGCGGCGATTTCGCGCACGCAGGCCAGCTTCATGGCTTCGGTGATCTTGGTGGCGCCGCAGTCCAGCGCGCCACGGAAGATGTAGGGGAAGCACAGGACGTTGTTGACCTGGTTGGGGTAGTCAGAACGGCCCGTGGCCATGATGCAGTCCGGGCGCACGGCCTTGGCCAGCTCGGGGCGGATCTCGGGTTCGGGGTTGGCCAGGGCCAGGATGATGGGCTTGTCGGCCATGGTCTTGACCATGTCGGCAGTGAGCACGCCGGGAGCCGAGCAGCCCAGGAAGACGTCGGCATCCTTGACGGCATCGGCCAGGGTGCGGGCGTCCGTCTTTTGCGCGTACTGGGCCTTGGAGGCGTCCAGGCCACCGGGGCGGCCTTCGTAGATCACGCCCTTGGAGTCGCACATGAAGACGTTTTCGCGCTTGACGCCCAGGCCCACCATCACGTTCACGCAGGCGATGGCGGCGGCGCCGGCGCCGGAGACGGCGATCTTGACGTTGCCGATCTGCTTGTCCACCAGCTCCAGCCCGTTGAGCAGGGCGGCGCTGGAGATGATGGCCGTGCCGTGCTGGTCGTCATGGAACACGGGGATGTTCATGCGCTTGGACAGCTCCTGCTCGATGTAGAAGCACTCGGGCGCCTTGATGTCCTCGAGGTTGATGCCGCCCAGCGTGGGTTCGAGCGAGGCGATGATCTCGATCAGCTTGTCGGGATCGCGCTCGGCCAGTTCGATGTCGAACACGTCGACGCCGGCGAACTTCTTGAACAGGCAGCCCTTGCCTTCCATCACCGGCTTGCCGGCCAGCGGGCCGATGTCACCCAGGCCCAGCACGGCCGTGCCGTTGGTGATGACGCCGACCAGGTTGCCGCGCGCCGTGTATTCGGCGGCCAGCGAGGGGTCGGCCTGGATGTCCAGGCAGGGGTAGGCCACGCCGGGCGAATAGGCCAGCGACAGGTCGCGCTGGTTGGACAAGGGCTTGGTGGGCGTGACGGAGATCTTGCCCTTGTTGGGGCTGCGATGGTATTCGCGGGCTGCGTCGCGCAGGGCTTGTTCGGCGTTGGACAGGTTTTGGGTCATACAGGAATTCTCTGCAAATGCTCTCGGAGCTTACCGGATAGCTACAGCCTATGAGGGTCAGGACAGTTTTGCCTCAGGGATTTCGACAACAAGCCCCCTGGCGCCTATGGACGGCAGGGGGCGCACGGCCCGGCGGGTAGGCCGGGCGGTTGTTGGGCGTGCCCGCCAGGGCGGGCACTGTTTCATCAGTGGGCGTCTGCCTGGCGTGCGGCCCGGACGGCAGCAGAGGTGTCGCTGCTGGCTCCGTTGAAGAAAATGTTCAATGCCACCGCGGTAATCGAGGCCAGCAGGATACCGGATTCGATCAACGGATGAATGCCGTGGGGCATCCATTGGCGGAAATTCGGCGCCACCAGCGGAATCATGCCCACGCCGATGGACACGGCGACGATCATGGCGTTGTTGCGGTTGGTCTGGAAATCCACGTTGCTCAGGATGCGGATGCCGGTGGAGGCCACCATGCCGAACATCACCAGGCCCGCGCCGCCCAGCACCACGGTGGGCAGGGACTCGACCAGGGCGCCCATCTTGGGCAGCACGCCCAGCACGATCAGGATCACGCCGCCGGCCACGCAGACCCAGCGGCTCTTGACGCCGGTGACGGCGACCAGGCCCACGTTCTGCGAGAAGCTGGTGTAGGGGAAGGTGTTGAAGATGCCGCCGATCAGCGTGCCCAGGCCGTCGGTGCGCAGGCCGCGGGTCAGCTCGTCCTGGCTGATCTTGCGATCGGTCATGTCGCCCAGGGCCAGGAACATGCCGGTGGACTCGATCATCACCACCACCATCACCAGGCTCATGGTCAGGATGAGGATGGGGTCGAACACCGGCGTGGCGATTTCGAAGGGCAGCACCATCGTGAACCATTCGGCCTTGGCGACCTTGCTGAAGTCCATCAGGCCCATGGCCACGGACAGCACGCCGCCGATCAGGATGCCCATGAGCACCGAGACGTTGGCCAGGAAGCCCTTGGCAAAGCGCGCGATCAGCAGGATGGACAGCAGCACGATGGCCGAGATGCCCACGCCGGTCAGGTCGCCGTACTTGGGGTTGGGAATGGTGGGCACGACCGCGAAGCCCTTGGGCACGGGCGGCAGCGAGGAGCCCGGCGCGCCGGCCGTGGCCTGGGCGTCGGCCAGCCATTTCAGGTGCTCGGGGTTGGGCACGCTGGGCGCGGTGGGGCCGACGGGGTTGCCGAAGATCCAGTTCACGCCCACGCGCATCAGGCTGATGCCGATGACGGCAATGATGGTGCCGGTCACCACGGGCGGGAAAAAGCGCAGCATGCGGCTGATCAGCGGGGCGATGAGGATGGACACGATCCCCGCCCCGATCACCGAGCCGAAGATCAGCCCCGCCCCCGCCGAGCCGCCCGTGGTCTGCGCCATGGACACCATGGGCGCCACGCTGGCGAAGGTCACGCCCATCATCACGGGCAGCTTGATGCCGAACCACTGGGTCGCGCCCATGGCCTGGATCAGCGTGATCAGGCCGCAGCAAAACAGGTCGGCCGAGATCAGGTGGGCCACCTGCTCGGGCGGCAGGTTGAGTGCGCGGCCGACGATCAGGGGCACGGCCACGGCGCCCGCATACATCACGAGAACGTGCTGCAGGCCCAGCGCCGTGAGCTTGCCTGCGGGCAGCATCTCATCGACGGGATGAACGGAAGATTGCATGGGGATTTGTCTCCTCGGGATTTATGGGAACGGACGCCGGCGTGGCAGGTTTCGGCGCCAACATCCATACAAAAAGTGTATACAGATCATGGGAAATTTCTGCTCCCGGTAAACCCTGTTGCGGCAGTCGCGCCAACCCGTTTTGGTGCGCATCGCCTGCCAGGGCGGGAGTGCCATGGTGCATTGCAAGATGGATGCCAGCCGCCTGGCAGGCACCAGGCACCGTGCTGGTGCCTGGCGGCCGCTGTGGCGCGGCTTGGGCGCGGCTCGTGCGTGGCTCGGGCGCACGGCATGGGCTGCGGTGGTGCATGCGCCCCGATGCGGTGCCCGGGCGCAAAAAAGCCCGGCGGCGCCGGGCTTGGGTGTCAGGCCTTGATGCGGGCCGTCAGGCGGTCAGGCCGTCAGGTCGCACAGCATGCGCGCGATGACCTTGGTGGCGCGGCGCAGGTCCTCCAGCACCAGGCGCTCGTCGGCGCGCTTGGCATGGGACTCCAGCACGGTGCGCGGGCCGGCGCCGTAGATCACGCCGGGAATGCCGCGCTCCACGTACAGGCGCACGTCGGTGTACAGCGGCGTGCCCACGGCCGGGGGCTTTTCGCCGAAGACGGCTTCGCCATGGGCCTGGATGGCGTCCACCAGGGGCTTGTTGCCGGCCAGCGGCGTCATGGCATTGGCCAGCAGCAGGCGCTTGATGTCCACGCGCACGGCATCCTCGCCCGTGTAGCCGCCCTTGGCGTTGAAGTCGGCAATGGCCTGGGCAATGACGGCGCGGATGCTGGCCTCGACCTCGGCGGGGTTCTCCTCGGGGATCATGCGGCGGTCGATCTTGAGCACCACCTTGCCGGGCACCACGTTGGTGTTGGTGCCGCCTTCGATGCGGCCGATGTTCAGGTAGGGGTGCTTGATGCCCGGCACCTTGGAGGTCACCTGCTGGTATTTGGTGTTCTCGGCGTACAGCGCGTTCATCAGCACCACGGCGGCCTGCAGCGCGTCCACGCCGGTGTGGGGCACGGCGGCATGGGCCATCTTGCCCTGCACGGTCACTTCCATCTGCAGGCAGCCGTTGTGGGCGGTGACGACTTCGTAGCTGAAGCCGGCCGCGACCATCAGGTCGGGTTGGGTGAGGTTGTTGGCCAGCAGCCAGCCGGGGCCCAGGATGCCGCCGAATTCCTCGTCGTAGGTGAAGTGCAGTTCCACCGCGCCCTTGGAGGGCTTGGCCACGGCTTCGAGCGCACGCACGGCGTAGGTGAAGGTGGCGAAGTCGCTCTTGCTCACGGCGGCGGCGCGGCCGTAGAGCTTGCCGTCCTCGATGGCGGCGCCATAGGGGTCCTGGGTCCAGCCCTCGCCGGGCGGCACCACGTCGCCGTGGGCGTTCAGCGCAATGGTCAGGCCGCCGCCGGCGTCACCTGCGCTGCCGTAGGGGCGGCGCACGATCAGGTTGGTGATGGATTCCATGCCGTAGGCCTTGACCTCGGCCTCGGGCACGGTGTGCTTCTCGGCCTCGTAGCCGAAGGTCTTGAGCAGCTCGGCCGTGCGCTCGGCGTGGGGGGCGTTGTTGCCGGGCGGGGTGTCGGTCGGAACCTGGACCAGGGCCTGCAGGAATTGCACCTCTTCATCGAAATGCTGGTCGATCCAGGCGTCCAGGGCGGCGTAGGTGGCTTGCTTGTCTTGGTTCATGTTGGTCATTGCTGCTCTTGGGCCAGTTGGTTCAGTACGTGGGAGAAGGCATCGACGGACAGTTGCATGTCGTCGGCGGTGGAGCTTTCCAGCGGGTTGTGGCTGATGCCGGCGTTCAGGCCGCGTACGAACAGCATGGCCTGGGGCATGATTTCATGCAGCTTCATGGCATCGTGGCCGGCGCCGCTGGGCATGCGGTACAGGGGCACGCCCAGGGCGTCCACGGCGGCTTCCCAGCGCTGCTGCCATTCGGGGGCGCTGGGAGCGGCGGCGGCCTTCATGGCCAGCTCGGTGCTGTAGCGCAGGCCACGGCGCTGGGCGATGGCCTCGATCTCGGCCAGGATGTCGGCCACCATGGCGTCGCGCTGCTCGTTGGTGGGCGCGCGCAGGTCCAGGCTGAACTGGCAGCGGCCGGGAACCACGTTGACCGAGCCGCTGGGCACATTGAGCTGGCCCATGGTCGCCACCGAGGTGCCGTCGCGCGCGGCGCGCTTTTCGATGTACAGCGCCAGCTCGGCCACGCCGCAGGCGGCATCGCGGCGGCGGTCCATGGGCGTGGTGCCAGCGTGGCTGGCCATGCCGATCATCTCGCAGATGTAGCGCGCGCTGCCGTTGATGGAGGTGACGATGCCCAGCGGGATGTCCAGCTCGTTGAGCACCGGGCCCTGTTCGATGTGCACCTCGATGAAGCCCAGGTAGCGGGCCGGATCGCGCTGCAGCTTCGGGATGTCGTCAATGCACAGGCCGGCATGCTGCATGGCCTCGCGCAGGGTGATGCCGTCGGCATCCTTTTGCTCCAGCCATTCCTGCCTGAAGTCGCCGATCAATGCGCCCGAGCCCAGGAAGGTGGCCTTGTAGCGCTGGCCTTCCTCTTCCGCAAAACCCACGACCTCGATGTGGAACGGCAGGCGCCTGCCCTGGCGGTGCAGCTCGCGCACGCAGGCCATGGGCACGAAGATGCCCAGGCGGCCGTCGTACTTGCCGCCGTTGCGCACGGTGTCGTAGTGGCTGCCGGTCAGCAGGGTCTTGGCATCGTCGGTGGCCGCCTTGTAGCGGCCCACGACGTTGCCCACGGCGTCGATCTCGACCTCGTCGAAGCCGCAGTCGCGCATCCAGTGGCTGATGCGCTGGGCGCAGGCGCGGTGGGCGTCGGTGAGGTAGGTGACGGTGAGCTGGCCCTTTTCGGCATAGCCGGGGTCGCTGTGCTGGGCCAGCTTTTCCTGCCAGTCCCAGACATCGTTGCCCAGCTCGGGCGTGTAGCCGAACTTGTCGTTCAGGCGGATCTCGGCAATGCGGTGGATGTTGCGCAGCGCCTCGCCCAGCTCGAAGTCGGGGTGGTTGTGCAGGCGGCGCTCGAAGGTCTCGATGATCTCGGCCTTGGCCAGGCCCGCGCCGCGCGGACCGCGCACGGCCAGGATGAAGGGAAAGCCGAAGCGCTTGCCGTACTCGGCGTTGAGCTTGCGGATGTGCTCCAGCTCCTCGGGCGTGCAGCGGGTCAGGCCGGCCTTGTTCTGCTCGTTGGTGGATTCGGCCGTGAGCGTGTTGGTCTCCATGGCCTTGCCGGCCAGCTCCGGGTGGGCGCGGATCAGGTCGAGCTTGGCCTGCACCGGCGCCTTGTCCAGCACCTGGGCCATGGCGTACTTGATCTGTGCCAGCGAGCGGAAGGGGCGCTGGGCCAGCGCGGCCTCGGCAATCCAGGGCGAGTGTTCGTACAGGCCGTCGAGCAGACCGGTGGCGGTGGCCAGGTCGGCGGCATTGAGTTGTTCCAGCGTCAGAGCCATGCTGCGTTATTCCTTGTCGGGATGGTGGTGCGCCCAGTGGCGCGCGAGGTCGATGCGGCGGCAGACCCAGACCTTGTCGTGCCGCTGGATGTGGTCCAGAAAGCGCTGCAGTGCCGTGATGCGGCCGGGGCGGCCCAGCAGGCGGCAGTGCATGCCAATGCTCATCATCTTGGGGGAGTCATCGCCGGCCGGATCGCCCTCGGCGTAGAGGGCGTCGAACGTGTCCTTCAGGTATTGGAAGAACGGGTCGGCGTGCGAGTAGCCCTGGGGCAGGGCGAAGCGCATGTCGTTGCAGTCCAGCGTGTAGGGCACGATGAGCTGGCTGCGGGTGCTGCCGTCGCTCTTGCCGACCTTCATCCAGAAGGGCAGGTCGTCGCCGTAGTAGTCGCTGTCATAGGCGAAGCGGCCGTCGTCGGCCACCAGGCGGTGGGTGTTGGGGCTGTCGCGGCCCGTGTACCAGCCCAGGCCGTGGTCGCCATCGTGGCCATACAGCTCGCCGAAGATCTCCATGCACTGGCGCATGTGCTCGCGCTCGACCTCGGCGGGAATGTTCTGGTAGTGGATCCACTTGAGGCCGTGGCAGGCCACTTCATGGCCCAGCTCGTCGAAGGCCTGGGCCAGCTCGCGGTGCTTTTGCAGGGCCGTGGCCACGCCGAACACGGTCAGCGGCAGGCCGCGCTTCTCGAACTCGCGCAGGATGCGCCAGACACCGGCGCGCGAGCCGTACTCGTAGATGCCTTCCATGCTCATGTGGCGCTCGGGGTAGGCGGCCGGATTGAACATTTCGGACAGGAACTGCTCGCTGGCGGCATCGCCGTGCAGCACGCAGTTCTCGCCGCCCTCTTCATAGTTGAGGACGAACTGCACGGCCACGCGGGCCTGGCCGGGCCAGCGGGCGTGCGGGGGCGTGCGACCGTAGCCGATCAGGTCGCGGGGATAGGGGGCAGTGGCGTCGTAGGTCATGCGGATACGGAGGAAAGGGCCATCGAAAGATCGCTGGTCGGCATGTCGCGGTCGAAGGTCAGGCCGGCTTCCACGTGGTCCAGGTGCTGCTGCATGAGCTGCACGGCGTGGTCGGCGTCGCCGCCGGCCAGGGCCGTGACGATTTCGGCATGCTCGTCATGGGAATGCTCGGCGGCCGTGCTGGACTGGTACATCAGCGTGATCAGCGCGCAGCGCGAGATCAGCTCGCCCAGCAGCTGGGCCAGCACCTCGTTGCCCATGAGTTCGGCCATGCGCACGTGGAAGTCGCCCAGCAGCTCGGTACGCTGGCCGACGTCGTTGCCGTCCATGGCCTTTTTCTCGGCCGCCACGTGCTGCCGCAGCGCGCGGATCTTGGCCGGCGTGCTCTGGGCGATGAAGGCGCGCACCATCTCGGCTTCGAGCATGCGGCGCACGGCGAAGACCTGGCGCGCCTCGTCCACCGAGGGCGTGGCCACGAAGGCCCCGCGCGCGGGTTCGAGCCGGATCAGGCGGTTTTGCGACAGCTGGAACAGCGCCTGGCGCACCAGGGTGCGCGAGACGCCGAAATGGTCTGCCAATTTCTGCTCGGCCAGCTTGGTGCCGGGCAGAAGACGGTGTTCGACGATGGCCCGGGTCAGGCTCTCGACAATGAAACTGGTGGTGGAAGTCTCCATTCAGCCATCATAGCGGCTGGTCACAAGAGTTGTATACAGTTTCTGTCTACTGCTTATTGGCGTTTCCCCGCATACGGCATCCCTTTTCAGAAGCCGGGCGCGGCCGTATCGAAGTGCCGTGCCAGGTGCTCGACAAAGCGCTGCACGCGCTGGGTTGCCGCATGCCGCTGCGGATAGACCACATGGATGTCGGCCGGCGCCGTGGCATGGTCGACCAGCACCTGCACCAGGCGGCCGCTGCGCAGGTAGCGGGCGATATCCCATTCGGCGCGCATGACGATGCCCAGGCCGGCCAGGGCCCAGCCCACGGCGATCTCGCCATCGTTGGTGCTCAGGCTGTCGCGCAGGCGGATGGCCTCGGTCTTGCGGCCGGGGCCGTTGTGGGTGAAGCGCCAGACGCCGTGGGTGTCGTCGCCCTGGCGGATGTCGATGCAGTCGTGCTGCATCAGCTCGCGCGGGGTGGCCGGCGTGCCGCGCCGTGCCAGGTAGGCGGCAGACGCGCACAGCAGCCGCCGGTTGGGCGCCAGGCGCCGCGCGATGACGCGCGCGTCCGGCGGCTCGCCAAAGCGTATGCACAGGTCGAAGCTGTCATCGACCAGGGGCGGCGGCGAGGCCGACAGCTGCAGCTGTACCTGGATCTGCGGGTGCCTGCGCACGAAGCTGGCGATCAGCGGCGCGATATGGCTGCGCCCGAATCCCAGCGTGGCATTGATGCGCAGCAGGCCCTGCGGCTGCCCGGGCATGCCGGCCACGGCCTGCTCCATGGCGGCAATGTCGTCCAGGATGCGCCGCGCATGGGCCAGGTAGGTCTGGCCCTCATCGGTCAGGCCCAGGCGCCGCGTCGTGCGGCTGACCAGTTGCACGCCCAGCCGCGCCTCCATCTGGGACAGGCGCTTGCTGGCCGCCGGCGTGGTGATGCCCAGCTCGCGGGCCGTGGCCGACAGGCTGGCGCTGCGGGCCAGCAGGCAGAAGAAGGCCATCTCCGATGGCGCTGAGACGGGTGTGCTCATTGTTGAATCAAAGTGAACGATGCCATCACTCTAGAGGCGCGCGCGGCGTTGTTCCATCGATAGATTCACGGACAAGGCCATGGATCCGCATGGCGCTTCATCCACCGCAATCCAAGGAGCCCTCATGACAAAGACATACCGCATCGCCTGCATTCCCGGCGATGGCATCGGCAAGGAAGTGGTGCCCGCAGGGCAGGAGGTGCTGCAGGCGCTGGCCGAAACCCAGCCCGGCCTGGGCTTTGCCTTCACCAGTTTCGGCTGGGGCGGCGACTGGTACCGCGCGCACGGCGAGATGATGCCGGCCGACGGGCTGGACGCGCTGCGCGGCCAGGACGCCATCCTGTTCGGCTCGGCCGGCGACCCGCACATTCCCGACCATGTCACGCTGTGGGGCCTGCGCCTGAAGATCTGCCAGGGGTTCGATCAGTACGCCAATGTGCGGCCCACGCGCATCCTGCCCGGCATCGATGCGCCGCTCAAGCGCTGCGCGCGAGAGGATCTGGACTGGGTCATCGTGCGCGAGAACTCCGAAGGCGAATACGCGGGCGTGGGCGGCCGCGCCCACCAGGGCCATCCCATCGAGGTGGCCACCGACGTGAGCATGATGACCCGCGCGGGCGTGGAGCGCATCATGCGCTTTGCCTTCCGCCTGGCGCAGTCGCGGCCGCGCAAGCTGCTGACGGTGATCACCAAGTCCAACGCCCAGCGCCATGCCATGGTGATGTGGGACGAGATTGCGGTGCAGGTGGCCGCCGAGTTTCCCGACGTGCGCTGGGACAAGGAGCTGGTGGACGCGGCCACGGCGCGCATGGTCAACCGCCCCGCCTCGCTGGACACCCTGGTCGCCACCAACCTGCATGCCGACATCCTCAGCGACCTGGCGGCCGCGTTGGCCGGCAGCCTGGGCATTGCTCCCACGGGCAACATCGACCCGGAGCGCCGCTACCCCAGCATGTTCGAGCCCATCCACGGATCGGCCTTCGACATCATGGGCCAGGGCCTGGCCAACCCCGTGGGCACGTTCTGGAGCTGCGTGATGCTGTTGGAGCACCTGGGCGAGCACCGCGCCGCGCAGCGGCTGATGCAGGCCGTGGAGCAGGTGACGGCCGATGCCTCGCTGCACACGCGTGACCTGGGCGGCAAGGCCACCACGCGCCAGGTCACCGACGCGGTCTGCGCACGGCTGCGCGCGCAGACCGCCGAGGTCCAGGCCGAGCCCGTGCCTGCCTGAGTGCGCGCTGCATGGTCCGATAACCCACAAAAGAACAGACAGGAGACAAGCCATGAACCGCATCACCAGGGTTGCCGCAGCGTGCGCGCTGGCCGCCGCCATTCCTGCCACCATCCCAACTGCCTGGGCCCAGGCCTGGCCGGCGCGCCCCGTCAACCTCATCGTGCCGTTTCCCGCAGGCGGCACCACCGATGTGCTGGCACGTGCGCTTGGCCAGGAGCTGTCCAAGAGTCTGGGCCAGCCCGTGGTCGTGGAAAACCGCCCCGGCGCGGGCGCCACCCTGGGCGCCGACCATGTGGCCAAGGCGAAACCTGACGGCTACACCTTGCTCATGGGCGCCGTCCACCACACCATTGCCACCAGCGTCTACCGCAGGCTGGGCTATGACTTCCAGAAGGACCTGGCGCCCATCACCGTGGTGGCCGTGGTCCCCAATGTGCTGGTGGTCAATCCGCAGGTGCCCGCCAAAACCGTGCAGGAGCTGCTGGCCCAGGCCCGGGCCCAGCCCGGCAAGCTGGCCTATGGCTCCAACGGCGCGGGCACGGGCCAGCACCTGATCGGCGCGCAGTTCGAGTCCATGGGCGGCGTGGAGCTGCTGCACGTGCCCTACAAGGGCAGCGGGCCGCTGACCACGGACCTGCTGGGCGGGCAGATCGCCATGTCCTTCGATACCGTCACGCCCGTGCTGCCCCACATCAAGGCCGGCAAGCTGCGTGCGCTGGCCGTGACCACGGCCAGGCGCTCGGTGGCCCTGCCCGATGTGCCCACGCTGGACGAAGCCGGCCTCAAGGGCTTCGACATGGGCACCTGGTTCGGCGTGCTGGCACCGGCCGCCACGCCCCGCGAGGTACTGGCGCGGCTGGGCGCGGACATGAACCGCATCATCGAGTCCCCGCAGTTCCGCAGGAAGATGGAGGAGATAGGCGCCGAGCCCATCGGCGGATCACCCGAGCAGATGGCGCGCCAGATCCGCGACGACACCGACCGCTTCGCCAGGCTGGTGAAGGATGCCAAGGTGGCCCTGGATTGAGTTGAGTTGGCGCGAGGAACGAGGCCGGGCGAATCAGTTGTGACTTGACCGCATGCCACCGCCGGTGCAGGAAATTCCATAATGCCCGGCGGAGACAACACACCATGACCAGCACCACGGACCTGCACCTCACCGATCCCCAAGCCTTTCTGCTCGACCTCTACCGCGCTGCGGTCAAGGATGCGCAGCCCCTGTACAGCATGGCCCAATGCCTGCCAAAGCCTCCCAAGGGCCGCACCCTGGTGCTGGGCGCGGGCAAGGCCGGCGGCTCCATGGCCCAGGCGCTGGAGGCGCTGTGGCCAGCGGACGCGCCGCTCTCCGGCCTCGTGGTCACGCGCTACCACCACATCCCGCCGCGCCCCGAAGGGCTGGCGCAGCGCATCGAAGTGGTCGAGGCTGCCCACCCCGTGCCCGATGCGGCAGGCCTGGCCGCCGCCGAGCGCATCCTCGCGCTGACCGAAGGGCTGACCGAGGACGACCTCGTGCTGTGCCTGATCTCGGGCGGCGGCTCGGCCCTGCTGACCCTGCCGGCCGAAGGCATCGACCTGGAGGAAAAGCAGCGCATCAACCGCGCCCTGCTGGAAAGCGGCGCCGCCATCGGCGAGATGAACTGCGTGCGCAAGCACCTGTCGCGCATCAAGGGCGGGCGCCTGGGCGCGGCCTGCGCGCCTGCGCGCGTGGTCACGCTGACCATCAGCGATGTGCCGGGCGACGATCCCTCCATCATCGCCAGCGGCCCCACCGTGCCCGATGCCAGCAGCTGCGCCGACGCGCTGGCCATCCTCACGCGCTACCGCATCGAAGTGCCCGAATCCGTGCGCCGCGCGCTGGAGGCGGGCGAGCTGGAAACACCCAAGCCCGGCGACGCGCGCTTTGACGGCCATGAGGTCCACATGATCGCCACGCCCCAGCACTCGCTGGAGGCGGCCGCACGCGTGGCCGAGGCCGCAGGCCTGCGCACCCATGTGCTGTCCGACGAGATCGAGGGCGAATCGCGCGAAGTCGCCAAGGTCCACGCCGCCCTGGCGCGCGCCGTGTCCCGCCACGGCCAGCCGTTTGCAAGGCCCTGCGTGATCCTGTCCGGCGGCGAAACCACGGTCACCATCCGGCAGCGCCCGGCCGGCACGCCCAAGGGGCGCGGCGGCCGCGCGGGCGAGTTCTGCATGGGCCTGGCCCAGGCCCTGCAGGGGCAGGAGAAGGTCTGGGCGCTGGCGGCCGATACCGATGGCATCGATGGCGTGGAAGACAACGCGGGAGCGCGCGTGTCACCGGATACCCTGGCGCGGGCCCAGGCCCAGGGCATGCGGATTGCCGAGTACCTGGACCGCAATGATGCGTATGGGTTCTTTGATGCGCTGGGGGATCTGGTAGTGACCGGGCCCACGCATACCAACGTGAATGACTTCCGGGCGATTCTGGTTCTTTGAGAAGATCCGGGCCGTAGCCATTAGGGGCGTTGGCGTTCGCTTTTACCTTTTCTGGCTATGGCCGAAGTCGACGGTCTCCCCGGCGTTCAGGCAGTTCTGAACATGGTTCATGACTGACTGAATGCCGGCTTCCTGCGCCTCGGGGTTGCCCGGCATCTGCGAGGCCAGGCGGGTCGCCGCTGCATGGATGACCTTGTATGCCGCTTCAAGCTCGGGGTACTCATGCAAGGCTTCCCGCTCGTTCAACCGCTCGAAGGCCAAGGCGCGGCTCGGCCGTACTGCGCCGCGCAGCAAGTCGGGCAGGGGCGGATGGGCTTTCAGCCTGTCCTGCGTGCGCAGGATTTTTCGCATGGTGTTTTCGTGCTGGACGTGTGGCTTCGCCAGCTCGTTCACGCTGCGGTCGCGGGCGATATGGAGAAGATCTCGCCCGGTCTCGCTGTGTCCGAATCGTGCCCAATCGACCTCATATCCAGCTTCCCTGGCGAGCTGCCGGGTGAAGGTGCGAAGCGTGCGGCTGTTGCCATCGCTGAAGGGATGGGCGTAGTCCAACTCGATGTACATCCTGGCAAGCCGTGCCGTGAATTCAGCGGTCTTCAAGCCGCGCAGCTCGTCGGGGTTGGCTTCTTCGAGGGCCTTGTCGAGTCTGGCCATGGCCGCGTCGTCCATGCGTGAATAGACGACATGGAAAGTGCCTCCCATGGTCGATAGGCCGCGCTGCTTCATCCAGTCCTGGCCATGAGGCACCTGTGTTCTGAATTCGCCAGGCGTGACCTCGTGGAAGCCGGCGTCCGGCAAGTCCTGGAAGATGCGATGGTGGACTGCCTTCAGGTGGGCAGCGTCGAAGCTGCCACGCACAGGCTCCAGTTCCAGCTCGACAAGCCGTTTGAATGTGTGATCGGCTTCGAGTTGCTGACGCTGCGCTGCAGCCAACGTGTTCGCGGATGCTGACAGGGACTCATCGCGCATTGACCTTCACCTGGACGAAATCGGCAAGCTGGATATCACCCCGGATGAATTGGCGTGCGCCGGCCTCAGCCGCTTCGGAAGGCGTGAAGCCTTCCAGCCCGACGGACGCGCGGGCGAAGTTGACGGCTGCTTCGCGCCGGCGTTTCTCCGTTGCAGAAATGGCGGCGTTCACAGGGCCGCTGACGCGTTCACGCGATTGGTTGACATAGGCGCGCATCAACTCGCGCAGCACTTGTGCTGCGGGGCGGTTTTCCAGCAAGGCGGCGTCGGCAAACTCCGAGCGCAGCTCAGGCTCGACACGAAATGTCATTTGCACTTCTTTGGACATGGCTGGCACCTCGCAACACGGGGATCACACAGGCCGTTCGGGCGGCATTCCTATCAATGTACATACATTGCATTGCCAATGCGCAGCGCCTGGCCTCACGCCCCGCGCGGCAGCGTCTCCCACCATTCAGCATCGAACCGCCCCTGCAGGAAGGCGATGAAGGACTGCACCTTCTGCGGCACCAGGCGTGGCGAGGGGTAGACGGCGTGGATTTCCTGCTCGGGCAGGCGGCAGGTCTTGAGGACTTCGACCACGCGGCCGGCCTGCAGCGAGTCGTGGGCCACGTAGCGGGGCAGGGCGGCGATGCCCATGTGCGAGCGTGAGGCCGCCAGCAGGGCCGAGAGGTTGTTGGAGCGCAGGCGGCCGGTGACGGGCACGGACACGGGCTCGCCGCTGGCGTTGCGCAGGCGCCAGAGGTCGTTGCCCTGCACGCTGCTGTAGATCAGCGTGGCGTGCTCCTTGAGGTCCGAGGGGCGGCGCGGCGTGCCGCGCTTGCGCAGGTAGGCGGGCGAGGCCACCAGCACCCAGGGGTTCACGCCCAGCGTGCGTGCGCCCAGGCTGGAGTCGGCCAGCTTGCCCAGGCGCAGGGCCACGTCGATGCCGTTGGCCACCAGGTCGGTGTAGCGGTCCTCGAAGCTCAGGTCGATCTGCACCTGGGGGTTGTGCGTCATGAACTCCAGCGCCAGCGGGATCAGCACGCGCCGGCCGAAGGCCACCGAGCTGCCGATGCGCAGCTGGCCCTGCACCTGGGTCTGTCGCACCTGCACCACCTTGTCCGCCTCGGCCACGTCGTTGACGATGGTCTTGCATTTCTCGTAGTACAGCGCGCCCGCTTCGGTGAGGCTCACGCCACGCGTGTTGCGGTTGAGCAGGCGCACCTTCAGGCGCGTCTCCATGGCCGCGACCTGCTTGGTCACCGTGGGCTGGGTGGTGGCGAACTCGTGCGCGACCTTGGTGAAGCTGCCGGTCTCCACCACGCGCACGAACATGTGCATGGCATCGAGTCTGTCCATGGTGCTGTCTCCTTTTTCATTGATAGTTATTCCTGCACGGAATAAATTTTATGGTCTGTGCAGGCGTTCCGCCAACAGGCCCGTCTGCCTAGAGTTGTCTCCAGTTTGAAGGAGACCTCCATGGCGAAAATGAAAGCAATCGAAGCCGCAGTCCGCGTGCTGGAAAAAGAAGGCGTTACCGTCGCATTCGGCGTTCCCGGTGCCGCCATCAACCCGCTGTACGCAGCGCTCAAGGACCATGGCGGCATAGGCCATATCCTGGCGCGCCACGTCGAAGGCGCAAGCCACATGGCCGAGGGCTACACCCGCGCCGTGGCCGGCAACATCGGCGTGTGCATCGGCACCAGCGGCCCGGCCGGCACGGACATGATCACGGGCCTGTACTCGGCCAGCGCGGATTCGATTCCGATCCTGTGCATCACGGGCCAGGCGCCGCGCTCGCGTCTGCACAAGGAAGATTTCCAGGCCGTGGACATTGCCTCCATCGCCAAGACCGTGACCAAGTGGGCCACCACGGTGCTGGAGCCGGCCCAGGTGCCGCGCGCCTTCCAGCAGGCCTTCCACCTGATGCGCTCGGGCCGCCCCGGCCCCGTGCTGATCGACCTGCCCATCGACGTGCAGCTGGCCGAGATCGAGTTCGACATCGATACCTACGAGCCCCTGCCTGTCTACAAGCCGGCCGCCACGCGCAAGCAGGTGGAAAAGGCCATCGCCATGCTCAACGAGTCCGAGCGTCCGCTGCTGGTGTCGGGCGGCGGCGTGATCAACGCCGATGCGTCCGAGCTGCTGGTGGAGTTCGCCGAGCTGCTGGACGTGCCCGTGATCCCCACGCTGATGGGCTGGGGCACCATCCCTGACGACCACCGCCTGATGGCCGGCATGTGTGGCCTGCAGACCAGCCACCGCTACGGCAATGCCACCATGCTGGCCTCCGACTTCGTGCTGGGCATCGGCAACCGCTGGGCCAACCGCCACACGGGCTCGGTCGAGGTCTACACCAAGGGCCGCAAGTTCGTGCACGTGGACATCGAGCCCACGCAGATCGGCCGCGTGTTCGCGCCCGACTACGGCATCGTCTCGGATGCCGGCGCGGCGCTGCAGCTTTTCGTGGAGGTGGCGCGCGAGTGGAAGGCGGCTGGCCGCCTGAAGGACCGCAGCGGCTGGGTGGCCGAATGCCAGGCCCGCAAGAACAATGTGGAGTACCTGCGCAAGACCAATTTCGACAACGTGCCCATGAAGCCGCAGCGTGTCTACCAGTGCATGAACCGCAGCCTGGACAAGGACACCTGCTACGTCTCCACCATCGGCCTGTCGCAGATTGCCGGCGCGCAGTTCCTGCATGTCTACAAGCCGCGCAACTGGATCAACTGCGGCCAGGCCGGCCCGCTGGGCTGGACCGTGCCGGCCGCCCTGGGCGTGCGCGTGGCCGACCCGGCCCGCAAGATCGTGGCGCTGTCGGGCGACTATGACTTCCAGTTCATGATCGAGGAGCTGGCCGTGGGCGCGCAGTTCAAGCTGCCCTACATCCATGTGCTGGTCAACAACAGCTACCTGGGCCTGATCCGCCAGGCGCAGCGCGCCTTCTCCATCGACTACTGCGTGCAGCTGGCCTTCGACAACATCAATGTCGACGACAAGGAAGAGTCCAAGGGCTACGGCGTGGACCACGTCAAGGTGGTCGAGGGCCTGGGCTGCAAGGCCATCCGCGTGCACCGTCCCGAGGACTTCGCGCCCGCCATGCAGCAGGCCGAGGCCTGGATGGCCGAGCACCGCACGCCGGTCGTCGTCGAGGTCATCCTGGAGCGCGTGACCAACATCTCCATGGGCGCCGAGATCGACAACGTGATCGAGTTCGAGGACCTGGCCGCAGCGCCTGCCGACGTGCCCAGCGCCCTGGCCCTGCTGGATTGAAGCAAGGCACCCCCTGAGCGGCTGCGCCGCTTCCCCCTCTCTTCGGAGGGGGACGATGCCATCGCTGCGGGGCGGCCCTTGCCTGGCATTCCTGGCTGGCGCTGCGCCAATGCCTGCATGGCGGGCGGTGCAGGCAATCGGGGGTTCCGATTTCCATTGCCCCTTGGGCATTTTTACCGGCGGGCGCCTTGCGTGCCCTGCCGCTCCCAACCCACCAAACGACTACCGGAGACTTCTGACATGCCCCGTTTTGCTGCCAACCTCAGCATGCTGTTCACCGAGGTGCCCTTCCTCGACCGCTTCGAGCGCGCGGCGCGCGCCGGCTTCGAGGCCGTGGAATTCCTGTTTCCCTACGCCCACACGGTCCAGGAGATCAAGGAGCGCGTCGACGCCCACGGCCTGCAGATCGTGCTGCACAACCTGCCGGCCGGCGACTGGGATGCGGGCGAGCGCGGCATTGCCTGCCACCCCGACCGCGTGGACGAGTTCCGCGCCGGCGTGGCCAAGGCCGTGACCTATGGCCATGCGCTGGGCGTGCCCCAGCTCAACTGCCTGGCCGGCAAGGCGCCTGCCGGTGCCGATGCCGCGCTGCTGCGCCGCACCTTCGTGGACAACCTGCGCTTTGCCGCATCGGCGCTGAGCGCGGCCAATCTGCGCCTGCTGATCGAGCCCATCAACCCCTTCGACATTCCCGGCTTCTACCTGAACCGCACGGACGAGGCCCTGTCCATCCTCGACGAGGTGGGCGCGCCCAACGCCTTCGTGCAGTACGACATCTACCACGCCCAGCGCACCGAGGGCGAGCTGGCGGCCACGCTGCAAAAGCACCTGGCCCGCATCGGCCACGTGCAGCTGGCCGACAACCCGGGCCGCAACGAGCCGGGCACGGGCGAGATCAACTACCCCTTCCTGTTCGCGCACCTGGATCGCATCGGCTACCAGGGCTGGGTGGGCTGCGAGTACAAGCCTGCGCGCGATACCGAATCGGGCCTGGGCTGGCTGGACGCCCACACCAGCGTGCGCGCGGCAGTCGCCGCCTGAGCGCCGCCGGAGTTTTTTCTCAGCTTTTCAAAAACGACAAGGAGTACACAGCATGAATGCATCCTCTCTCAAGCTTGGTTTCGTGGGCCTGGGCATCATGGGCGCGCCCATGGCAGGCCACCTTCTGGCGGCTGGCCACCAGCTCTTCGTGAACACCCTGGGCAAGATCCCGGCGCAGATCGCCGAGAGCAGCGCCACCCAGTGCACCACGGCGCGCGGCGTGGCCGAGCGGGCCGACATCATCTTCCTGATGCTGCCCGACACGCCCGATGTCGAGAAGGTGCTGTTCGGCGAGGACGGCGTGGCCGCCGGCCTCAAGGGCAGCAGCGGCAAGGTGGTGGTGGACATGAGCTCCATCTCGCCCGTGGCCACCAAGGACTTCGCTCGCCGCATCGAGGCCATCGGCGCCCAGTACCTGGATGCGCCGGTCTCCGGCGGCGAGGTGGGCGCCAAGAACGCCACGCTGTCCATCATGGTCGGCGGCCCCGAGGACGTGTTCGCGCGCGTCAAGCCGCTGTTCGAGCGCATGGGCAAGAACATCACCCTGGTGGGCGGCAATGGCGACGGCCAGACCGCCAAGGTGGCCAACCAGATCATCGTGGCGCTGAACATCGAGGCGGTGGCAGAGGCCCTGCTGTTCGCATCGCGCGCCGGCGCCGACCCGGCCCGCGTGCGCGAGGCGCTGCTGGGCGGCTTTGCCTCGTCCAAGATCCTGGAGGTGCATGGCGAGCGCATGATCAAGCGCACGTTCGACCCGGGCTTCCGCATCTCGCTGCACCAGAAGGACCTGAACCTGGCCTTGAGCAGCGCGCGCCAGCTCGGCGTGTCCCTGCCCAACACCGCCCAGGCCCAGGAGCTGTTCAACAGCTGCGTGGCCCACGGCGGCGCGAACTGGGACCACTCGGGCATGGTGCGTGCGCTGGAGATCCAGGCCAACTTCGAGGTCGGCCAGAAGGTCCCGGCCTGATGCCGCGCCACTGACAACGCGATTGGTGGGAGGGCGGCCTTGCGCCGCCCTGTTGTGAAAAGCCGCGCTCGGCAACGGGCGCGGCTTTTTCTTGCTTCAATAGCCCAGTGTCTGACCGTCGGGGTTGCGCGGGTCGGAGGCGCCGTAGAGCATGCCGTCGCGCAGCTGGATGGTCTGCGTGCGGCCCATGGATGCCTTCACGGCAACGTTGTGGCCGCGCGACTTGAGCAGGGCCACGGTGTCGGGGCTGATGCCCTTTTCCACGCGCAGTTCGTCGGGCGTCCACTGGTGGTGAAAGCGCGGCGTGGCGGCGGCCTCGGCCGGGTTCATGCCGAAGTCGATGGTATTGACCACGGTCTGCAGCACGGTGGTGATGATGCGCGCGCCGCCGGGGCTGCCGGTGACCAGCACGGGCTTGCCGTCCTTGAGCACCATGGTGGGCGTCATGGACGACAGCGGGCGTTTGCCTGCGGCCACCGCATTGGCATCGCCGCCGACCAGGCCGTAGGCGTTGGCCACGCCGGGCTTGGCAGAGAAGTCGTCCATCTCGTTGTTGAGCAGGATGCCCGTGCCCTTGGCCACGATGCCGCTGCCGAAGTTGGTGTTCAGCGTATAGGTCACGGCCACGGCGTTGCCCATCCTGTCCACCACGGAGTAGTGCGTGGTCTGGTCGCTCTCGTAGGGCTGGGGCTTGCCGGGCTTGATGTCCTTGCCGGCGCGCGCCTGGTAGGGGTCGATGCCGGCGGCCAGCGCCTCGGCGTAGCGCTTGGACGTCAGGCCCTTGAGCGGCACGGTCACGAAGTCCGGGTCGCCCAGGTATTCGGCCCGGTCGGCATAGGCCAGCTTCATGCCTTCGGCCATGTAGTGAATGCTCTGTGCGCTGTTGGCGCCCCACTGGTTCATGGGCCAGCGTTCCATCATGTTGAGGATCTGGATCAGGTGGGCGCCGCCGGAGGACGGGGGCGGCATGGTCACGATCTCATAGCCGCGATAGGTGCCGCGCACGGGCTCGCGCTCGACCACCTTGTAGTTCTTGAGATCCTGCAGCGACAGGGCGCCCGCATGCGGCGCCATCTCGGCCGCGAGCTTGCGGGCAATGGCGCCTTCGTAGAACACCTTGGAGCCCTGCTGCCCGATCAGGCGCAGCGACTGCGCCAGGTCCTTTTGCACCAGGCGGTCGCCGCGCTTGAGGGGCTCGCCGTTGCGCCAGAAGATGGCCTGGGTGGCGGGCCACTGGCCCATGTTCTTCTTTTCCTGCTCCAGGATCTTGGCCAGGGTCTCGCTGACCGTAAAGCCCTTGTCGGCCAGCTTCACGGATGGCGCAATCACCGTGGACAGCGGCAGAGAGCCCCATTTCTTCAATGCATGCTCCATGCCGGCCACGGTGCCGGGCACGCCCACGGCGTAGTGGGTGTACAGCGACTTGCCGTCAATGACCTTGCCGTCCGCGCCCACGTACATGTCCCGCGTGGCCTTGGAGGGTGCGACCTCGCGGAAGTCCAGCGCAATGTTCTTGCCGCTCTTGGCGTCGTGCACGATCATGAAACCGCCGCCGCCGATGTTGCCGGCATTGGGCAGGGCCACCGCCAGCGCAAAGCCCATGGCCACGGCGGCATCCACCGCATTGCCGCCCGACTTCAGGATCTGCAGGCCGATGCGCGAGGCCAGCTCCTGCTCGCTGGACACCATGCCGTTCCTGGCCACGACGGGATGGAATACATCCATGTCGAAGTCATAGGCTGCACTGGCCGCCTGGGCTGCATTGCTTTGCGTGATGGGCGCTGCCGCCGGTGCAGGTGCTGCGGCCACCGGCGCTGGCGGCGCCGAGGCCGCGGGCGGCTGTGTGCTGCTGCAGGCGGCCAGGCTGGCAATGGCCAGCGCCAGGCTGGTTGCCAGCAAGGGGGAGCGAAATGGCATCGGTATCTCCTTGGCAGATGAAACAGTGGAACCGTTGAAATGAGCGAAAGTCCTTTGCCGCCCGGTATGCGATGGCCGCAGGGCCTGCAGCCGGGGCGGCGGCGGACCACAGTGTAGAAGCATGGCGTTGCAGGCCTGCCCACGGGCCGCTGCCGACGCCGAAAGTGCGGGTATCTGCCTAGGCTCGAGCTGCATGGCCCACTTCAAGGGCGTACAAAAACTGTATACACTTTGCGAATGCACGAGGGGGCCGCGAGTGCTGTCGCGCGCCGCGCTTCGTGCATCGACCAACCAATGACAACCGGGCGGGCCAGCTCCCGCCGCACAGGAGATTTCCATGGGCCTGAGCACCCACGTCCTCGATACCATGAATGGCTGCCCCGCAGCCGGCATGGCTGTCGCGCTGTATTCCACCGATGGCGACCAGGCCACGCTGATCAAGAGCCTGGTGCTCAACCACGACGGCCGCACCGATGCGCCGCTGTTCGACAACAACAGCCTCAGGCCCGGCACCTACCGGCTGACCTTCGACGTGGCGGCCTACTTCAAGGCCCGTGGCGTGCAACTGCCCGAGCCCAACTTCCTCAACAAGGTGAGCCTGGACTTCGGCGTGGCCCATGCCGACCAGCATTACCATGTGCCCCTGCTGGTCAGCCCCTGGAGCTATTCGACGTACCGGGGCTCCTGAGCCCTGGACTGCAGGCGCAGGCTGTCGGGGGATGGCCTGGAGTGAAACCTGAAATGACGAACGGGCCGCATTGCGGGCCGTTGCTTTTGCATCTCCAGCAAGCGTGCGGCCTACTTGCCCTTGGAATGCCCCATGGCCACGACCAGGGCCGAGATGAAGAAGAAGGCCTGCAGCTCCAGCGCCCAGCCTCCCGAGCTGTGCAGCTGCATCACCTGGCCCGTGTGCACCAGCGCGAAGGCCACGATCATGTTGACCGCAATCACCAGCGCCGCGGGCACCACCCACAGGCCCACCAGCAGCAGCAGCGGCGCCACCACCTCACCCAGATACACCGCATAGGCCAGCCAGCCCGGCGCGCCCGCGGACTCCACCATGCGCTCGATGCTGCCTATGCCGTAGCGGATCTTGGCCCAGCCATGAAAAAGCAGCAGGACCGCAAGCGTGACGCGCAACAGCACCATGGCTGCCTGGGGATGGTGAAAGTGGCTCCAGAACTTCATGAACTCCCTCGATGTGGATGGGCCCGGTGGGCCGGGTATTGCTGTGGGTGCATTCTGGCATCAGCGGGCTTTCGGTGTCGGCTGTGGCGGCCCGGAACGGGATTTTCAGACATTTCCTGCGGGCCTGTAGTCCTATGGCGCAACTTGTGACATGTCTCATCACAAGTACCGCAAAGCGGCCTAGCATCGTCCCCAGCCTGTCTCCGAAGCGGTTTGCGAGCACTGGTAGGGGTGCCCGGGACCGGGAGGCAAGGTGATCAATCCAATGAACCGATGGGGTCTCCCCAAAACGTCCAATCAAGAAAGGCAGGTTTTCCCATGCGTCAGTTTTCTTTGCGTACCGTCGTGATGGCCACTGCACTGGCGGCCGGCAGCGTGGCCATGGTCGGCTGCACCACCACCAAGCCGGAAACCCAGTCCGCGCCGCGTGCTGATTCCACCACCGTCAATGCGCGCGCCAACGCTGCGCTGGAGCGGCTGTACCAGACGGCGCCGGGCTCCAAGGAAATGGTGGCCCGCTCCAAGGGCGTGCTGATCTTCCCCTCGGTGATCGGCGGCAGTTTCGTCATCGGTGTGGAGCATGGCCGCGGCGTGCTGCGCGTCGGCGGCCAGAACAAGGGCTTCTACAGCACCACGGGCGCCTCGGTGGGCTGGCAGGCAGGCGGCCAGTCCAAGGCTGTGATCTATGTGTTCAACACCCAGGAAGCGCTGGATAAGTTCCTGGCCAGCGACGGCTGGTCCGTGGGCGCGGATGCCACGGTGGCCGCAGGCAAGGTGGGCGCCAATGGCAGCGTGGACACCACGACCGCCCAGGGCCCCGTCACCAGCTACGTGCTGACCAACGCGGGCCTGGAAGCCGGCGTGTCGCTGCAGGGCTCGAAGATCACCAAGGTGGTCGAATGATCCCGGCCCTGAGGGGCCTTTGAACGAAACCGGCCTGCGGGCCGGTTTTCTTTTGTGCGGGCGGATCAGGCGCTGCCGGTTGCGCCGTCTTCACTGGCGGATTGCGGCGCAGCGGGCGCGAGCACGGCCTGCTCTATGCGTTCCAGGCGCTTTTCGATACGCTCCACGGCTTCGGCGCTCATCTTGATGTCGTAGATGCTCACGGGCTCTTCGCATTCCAGCGAAGGGTCCGTCGAGGCCGACAGGCGGCCCAGCAGGGGGGCCTCGAACGTGGTCTGCAGCCGGGCCACGACTTCGGCGTTCATGGAACGGCCGGTGCGCTTGGCTGCCTCCTCGACGAGGTCCTTGAGTTCCTGCGGCAGGCGCAGCTTGTACTGAGGATCGGTCTGTTTCATCGCCGGCAATCATGGACCGGAAAGGTATTGACTGCAAGGGACCTGATAGGTATTGTTGCTTCGGGACCAGCACGGTCCCGCGCAAGGGATGCCATGAAGACAGTGAAGCAATCGGGCCACAGCCATCAGGAACCCTCACCGCAGCACCAGGAGGTGCTGGCGGTGGATGCGTTGTGCCATATGGGAGCGGCCCTGGGCGTGCTGGAGCTGCATGCCGAACGCGCCGGCTCGGCCATGGTGTGTGCCGCGCGTGATTTGCTGCGTGGCTACCACGCCAGCGCTGACCAGGCGGTGGCCGGCCTGCAGGCCGGCGGCCGCTCGGCAGGCGTGCTGCCGCAGCTGTCGCAGGACCTGGGCTATGCCATCGAGGTCATCGATCGCGTGAACGATGACGCACCGGACGACCTGGTGCTCTATGCCGTGACCTGCCTGCTCAGAAGCGCCCGAAGCTTTGCCGACGGCCAGCCGTGCGCAGCGGCCTGAGGCTCAGAGCTGGCCCTCGGTCAGCGTGTCGAGCTGGAAGCGGCCGGACTTGTCCCAGAGCCAGGTATCGGTATAGGTGATGCGGGCGGCGCCGGCAGGAGCGGGGAAGGGCGCGGCGGCGCGCACCAGGCGCTCGATCTCGCTCACCACCTCGGGGGCATGGCCGGGCGCGCGCATCCAGTGCAGGCGCTGGACCTGGCCGTTGCGGTCGATCTGGACCTGGAGCACGCCGATCGCGTAGAGCATGGGCGGCAACTGGCCCTTGTAGATGCGATCGGCATTGCGCGCGTACAGATGGTTGGCGGCCACCTTGCGGTACTGCAGCTGTGCGCTGGAGCTGACGTCGTCGGGGCGCGGGCCGGGGCCGGGCGGGGACTTGCAGGCCGTGACCAGGGAGGCAATGGCGGCCATCAGGCCGGCCCACAGCCAGGGGCGGCCGGAACGTGGCTTTTGCACGGAACTGTGCTGCGTGGAATCAGGGGAATCGGGCATGATTGCGAGCGTATCCTGAAACACTGCGGCACCGGCAGTCGGAGCGCAAAACTCAAGTGCCGCAGCGGACAATCCCGCAACAAATTCCAACGAAGCCCGCAGGCGCCACGACGGGCTGTCAGGTGCGCCCATGTGGAGTGACACGTTCAACAAAGTCGAGCAGGGCCTTGCGCAGGGGCCGCTGTGCTGGGTCGAAGTGATGGACTCGCGAGGCTCCGTGCCGCGCGAGCGCGGCGCCTGGATGGCGGTGTTCGCCGACCGCGTGGCCGGCACCATCGGCGGCGGGCACCTGGAGTTCGATGCCATCGACAGGGCCCGCAGCCTGCTGCGCGGCTGGGCAACGCCTGGCGAGCAGGGTAGCCAGGGCGGCCAGGTCGCCACCGAGCACCAGCACCGCTATCCGCTGGGCCCCAGCCTGGGCCAGTGCTGTGGCGGCGTGGTGATGCTGAGGTTCGTGCTGGTGCCCCAGGGCCGCATGGACATGCTGCGCGAGCGGCTGCAGCCGCCGCGCGACTGCGTGGCCCTGTTCGGCGCAGGCCACGTCGGCCATGCGCTGGTGCGCCTGCTGTGCAATCTTCCCTACCGCGTAATGTGGGTGGACAGCCGCGATTCGGTCTTCCCCGAGGAGGAGCACGAGCTCGTGCAGTGCGAGTATTCAGACCCCGTGCAATCGGCCGTGGCCGATCTGCCTGCAGGCTCCCAGGTGCTGATCATGAGCTTCAGCCATGCCGAGGACCTGGAGGTGGTCGCCCAGTGCCTGGGTCGCCAGCGTGCGCAGGGGGATCTGCCCTATGTGGGCCTGATCGGCAGCGCTACCAAATGGGCCACCTTCCGGCGCCGCCTGCGCGAGCGCGGCTTCAGCGATGCGGAGCTGGACCATGTGACCTGCCCCATCGGCGTGCCCGGCATCAAGGGCAAGGAGCCCGAGGTGATCGCGGTGGCCGTGGCGGCGCAGCTTCTGCAGCGGCGCAGCGCGGTGTCCGCGCGGAATCAGGGAAATCTCTAGTGAATTGATGCTGCGCAAGCCGATGGGCTGGCGAAAAATTGCATACACTTTGTGTCTACGAAATGGTCGCAGCGGTGCACCGGCGGTATATCTACCGGGTGCGCGGCCTTTTTCTTCTGCTCAGAGCGCCCGCAGTGGTGAGCAGGTTGAACACCGGCGGCCCCCACGCTGCCAAGGTTGAGAGCTATGGAAAGCTACATTCTCGACTGGGCCAACCTGCTGTTGCGGTGGCTCCACGTCATTACGGCCATCGCCTGGGTCGGTTCCTCCTTCTATTTCGTCTTCCTCGACAGCAGCCTGACGCCGCCCGTCGATGACGATCTCAAGAAGCAGGGCGTCAGCGGCGAACTCTGGGCCGTGCACGGCGGTGGGTTCTACCACCCCGTCAAGTTCAATGTCTCCCCGCCCAAGCTGCCGGACCACCTGCACTGGTTCTACTGGGAAAGCTACACCACCTGGCTCAGCGGCTTTGCGCTGCTGACGGTGTCGTACCTGTGGAACGCCAAGATCTACCTCGTCAATCCGGCCGATCCCAATGCCATGGGCTCGGCTGCGGCCATTGCCTCGGCCCTGGCCTTCCTGGTCGTGTTCTGGCTGCTGTACGACGGCATCTGCCGCGTCTTCGGCCAAAAGAAGAACGGCGACGCCACGGTGGGCGCCATGGTGCTGGTGCTGGTGTGCATCGCGGCCTTCCTGGCCTGCCATATCTTCCCGGGCCAGGCCGCCTTCCTGCTGATGGGCGCCATGCTGGCGACCTCGATGAGCGCCAACGTGTTCTTCTGGATCATCCCCGGCCAGCGCACGGTGGTGAAGGCCCTGAAGGAAGGCCAGCCCGTGGATCCCATCCACGGCAAGCGCGGCAAGCAGCGCAGCGTGCACAACACGTACTTCACGCTGCCGGTGCTGTTCGCCATGCTGTCCAACCACTACGGCTGGCTGTACAGCCATGAGCTGAACTGGCTGGTGCTGATCCTGATGATGTTCGCAGGCGCCGCCATCCGCCAGTTCTTCGTGATGCGCCACGGCTTCAAGCTGGGCCGCAATGCCCATCCCTGGCCCTACGCCCTGGTTGGCGTGCTGGTGCTGATCGGCACGGCCGTCTGGCTCAAGCCCGCGCCGGCGCCTGCCGCAGCGCCTGCGCCGGCTCCCGCCGCCGTGCAGTCGCCTGCCGCAACGACCGAGCCCGCAGCAGCGGCTCCCGGTGGTGACTCGGCAGCGCCGGCTGCGCCTGCAGCCCCTGCGTCCCCGGCTGCCGCCGCTCCTGCCGACGGCGCCGTCGGCTATGCCCAGCTCGCGCCCTTCTTGCAGCAGCATTGCGTGGTCTGCCACGGTGCCGCCCTGCAGCAAAAGAATGTGCGCCTGGACTCGCCCGAGCAGGTCAAGGCCCATGCCCAGCAGATCTACCAGCAGGTGGTGCAGCTGCGCAAGATGCCCTTCGGCAATCCGGGCGCCCTGAGCGATGACGAGCGCGGCATGGTCAAGCGCTGGTACGAATCGGGTGCATCGGTGAACTGATCATCCTGCCGCGCCCATGCGCTGCCAACCACCCGCCCGCAGTCTCGCAAGAGCCTGCGGGCTTCTTGTTTCAGGCAGGCCAGGCCGCTGCGGTACCGTGCAGGGCCGGATGCCGCGCTTCATCGTGCGGCGTGTGCAGCGCGATGGCGCCGCGCCCCGGCAGGCTTTGCGCCTTGGCCTGCTGCTTGGCCAGGGCCGCGAGGTTGGCGATGTCCTCGGGTGCCAGCAGGCTGCCCGGCGCGACGCGCACCACGCCGATGGACAGCGTGGTGCAGGCAAAGAATCGCCGGATGCCGTGGCGGTCCTCGGCCCAGATGCCGCCGGCCTCGCGCGCCTGGTCGTCGAACAGCTGGCGTGCCTCGCCTGCGAAGGCGCCGACGATGTCCTCGCAGCGCCGCTGCCAGTCCTCGCTTTGCAGCAGCAGCATGAAGTCGTCCCCGCCCACATGGCCCACGAAGTCGCGCCGCGCATCGCAGTGCGCCACGGCCAGCCGCGCCACCAGGCGGATCATCTGGTCGCCGCGCCAGTAGCCGTAGTGGTCGTTGAAGGGCTTGAAGTGGTTGAGGTCGGCATAGCAGGCCACGAAGCCGGCGCCGCTGTCCAGCAGGCGCTGCATGTGCAGGCTGATGGGGATGTTGCCGGGCAGGAAGGTCAGCGGGTTGGCGTGGCGCGCGGCCTCGATGCGGGCCTCGGTCACGCGGCGCACCAGCTGCTCGCCCGTGCCCAGGCCCACATAGCGGCCGTTGTCGGTGACGATGAAGCCGTCGCTCAGGTAGCGCTGGTCCTGCGAGGTCAGGATGCCGACGAGCTGGTCCACATCGCAGTCCAGCTCCACGATGCGCGGCTGCACGTTGGCAAAGGCCAGGCAGGGCTTGCGTCCGTGGACTTCACGGAAGTACAGCGTGGCGTAGTGGTTCATGAACTGCTGGCGGTTGATGAGGGCCAGCGGCCGGCCGGCCTCCACGACGGCAATGGCGTGCAGCTGCTGCCCGGCCTGGAACAGCTCGGCCACCTCGTCGTTGCTGGCCGCCGGTGCCACGCAGGGCGCCTGCATCACCATCAGGTTGCGCAGCACGCCCGGGCGGGCGCTGTGGCCCTGGTGGGGCAGCACGGCCACGCGCGGGTCCTGCGCCACGCTCAGCGCCTGCGGGCTGATCTGCGGCTGGGCGGCTTCGGCGGGCCGGCCCAGCAGCCATCCCTGGCCGTACGCAATGCCCAGGTCGCGCAGGGTGCGCAGCTCGTCCTCGGTCTCTATGCCTTCGGCGATCAGCGTGGTTCCGAAGACCTCGGCAATGCCCTTGATGGCCTGCAGCAGCTGCAGCGTGGCCGGGCGCTGCTCGATCTGGTGGATGAAGTACTTGTCGATCTTGACGAAGTCCGGCTTGGCCTCGGACCACAGGCGCAGGCTGGAGCGGCCGTCGCCAAAGTCGTCGAGCGCCAGGCGCGCGCCCGTGGCGTGCACGGCCTTGACGGCGGCGCAGACGGCGGGCATGTCGGTCACATGGTCGTGCTCGGTGATCTCCACCACCAGGGACCGCGCCTGCACGCCGAAGCCGCGCACCGTGTCCCCGACCATGCTGGGGCCGCAGACACCCACGGCCTGCACCAGCGCCTGGGCGCTGAGGTTGACGAACAGCCGGCCCGGCGCGCCCTGGCGGCCCCAGTCCTGCAGCGCCACGCAGACCGCCAGCAGCTCGAATTCCCGAAGAATGCCCTCGGCCGCAGCGCCCTTGAGCAAGGCGTCGGGCGTGTGCAACGGCATGCCCCGGGGGCCGCGGATCAGCGCCTCATGCGCATAGATGCTGCCGCTGCGCAAGTCGGCCAGCGGCTGGAAGACGCAGTACAGGCCGCCCGCGCGCATGAGCTGTGCCACGGGGCCTGCACCGGACCGCACTGCGGCCGACAGCACGGCCGCCGTAGCGGGCAGGCTGGCGAGCATCTGGGGATCGATCATGGGCTCAACTTTTCAGTTGGATACATTACGTTTCACTGGTGACATACTTGTGACAAGTATGCCGCCTGTCGGCGTGCGTGCTGGCGGCCGATTGACGTGGCTCAAAACGCGGCGGCTGCAAAGCCGGCAAAGTTGCGTGCATGTTCGCCCTGTCTTCCTTGCAAGCTTTCGCCTTCGCGCCGGGTTCCGCCCAGGTGTTGGCCGCGGGTACCTGGCTCAGGCTGCGTCGGCAGTCGCCGGATACGGTGATGTATCTGGAACGCGGTCGCGTGCTCCTGGGCATAGGCCAGGGTGGGCAGATGCGCCACCAGCTGGGTGTGGTGGAGGGGCCGGCCTGGCTGGATGCGGCCTTTGTGCTGCAGCGGCGCGGCAGCAGCCTGGACATGCTGGCCGACAGCGATGTCCGCGTGCAGCAACTTCCCCAGGCCGACTTCCTGCAGGCCGTCTCGCAACTGCCGTCTCCCGCCCAGCAACTGCTGCAGGACATGGCCCAGGCCTACTGCGCCCAGACCGAGCTGGCCGTGAGCCGCCTGTCCAAGGATGCCGAGGCACGCTGTGCACAGTGGCTGCTGCGCCATGCCATGCCGCACGAGGCGGGCGGCCTGCGCGTGACGCTGCACCTGCGCAAGCGGCTGATCGCCGCCCAGCTCGGCATTGCGCCCGAGACCTTCTCGCGCGTGCTGCGCCAGTTGCGTGAACATGGACTCATCGCGGGCCGGGGCAATGTCATCGATCTGCCCAAGCCTGCGGCGCTCGAGGTGCTGGCGGTAGGCTGATTCCCACGCCGCTGACGGGTGCCGGCCTGCAAGCGCCGGGCCTTGCGGGGCGGGGTATCCACTGGTTCGCGGGTTCCACCCAGTGGGACGGCTTTCGGGTCTGCATATATTGAGGGCGTCATGTCACTGGACGCCCGTCGATCCCCCTTTTTCCAGGCGCTGCTGGCATCCCAGGATGCTCGGCAGGTGCCGGACTCGCCCTCGTGGCCGCGCGCGTCCACAGGCTGGGGCGCCATGCGCTGCACGGTGCTGGCGCTGGCCGCGGCGGCCGTGCTTGTGGTGGGCCTGGGCAGTGCCTGGTGGGTATCGCACAGCATGCGCCAGCAGACGCTGGAGCGCGCCATGGCCCGGCAGGCCGACGAGGTCGATACCGTGGCGCGCATGCTGGCCTCGCGGCTGGAGCAGCAGCAGCGCCTGCTGTGGGTGCTGGCCCAGGGCATGGCCGACCAGGGCGGCGACCCCAGCCGCCTGATGGGCGAGATGCTGCGCGGAGACGCATCCGTGCGGCTGTTCGACACATTGCAGCTGGCCGATGCGCGTGGGCAACTGCAATTGAGCCTGCGCGGCGGCCGCTCTGAGCCCCTGGTCGATCTGGACGAAGGCGTGCGCGACGTGATGCGGCGCAGCCTGGCCGATGGCAAGCCCGTGGTCTCCACCATGGTCCGCAAGGGGGCCGATCCCGCAATGATGGAGTTGCTGTACGCCGTGCCGCTGCGCGCCGGCAACGGCACGGTCAGCGGCGTGCTTTCGGCGGGCGTGCGCATGTCCGGCCAGGCGCTGCTGCCGCCCGGCATCGACCCTTCGCGCTCCGCAGGGCGGCTGCTGGTCATGCAGCGCGACGGGCAGATCCTGGCCCACTCCGATCCCGCGCGCTGGACGGCGCGCGCCGAGGCCGAGCCCGGCCTGGGCGCGGACTGGTTGCAGGACCCTTCCGCCGGCGGCCTGCAGGTGGGCCCCGATACCCAGCGCCGCGCCGGCTACCTGGTGACGACGGCCGGCATGCCGCTGCCGCAGTGGCTGGTGGTCAGGATCACCCCCGAGGAAGCCATTGCGCCCAGCCTGGCGCCGCGCGTGCTCTGGTGGCTGCTGGCAGCCGTCGCGGGGGTCACCGCGCTGCTGGTGCTGCTGCTGATCCTGGTCACCGAACCCATGGCCGCCTTGCATCGCAGTGCACGCCAATGGCTGGCGAGCCAGGGGCGGCTGATGGCCGAAGAGCCCGATCCCGCGCCGGAGCCGGCGCCAGGCCATGCCGAGGAAGGCGGCTGGCGCATGCCCTGGACCCATGCCTGGGGAGAGGCTTCCACGCTGTGGCAGGCCCTGCACCGCCTGGGCCAGATGGGCCAGGACCAGGTCCACGAGGTCGGCCGGCTGCAACTGCAGCTGCAAACGCTGATGGACTACGCGCCCGTGGGCCTGGTGGTCACGCATGCGGCGCATCTGGAGCTGGTGGGCCTGCAGGCCGCGCGCATGCTGGGATATCCGCCGCGCGAACTGCAGGGGCAGGCGATACGCCAGCTGTGCGCCTCCGACGCTGCGCACGCCCAGTTGCTGGAGCGTGTGCGCAAGGACCTGGACATGTACGGCCAGTTCGACAGCGAGCAGTGCTTTGTCCGCAAGGACGGCCGCCCCATCTGGGTGCGCCTGCACGGCCAGAGCCTGCAGCGCCTGCAGCGCGGCCTGGAGCCACGCGCCGTGGTGCCGGCCGATCCCACCCTGGTCTGGGTGGTCGAGGACGTGACCATGCAGCGCCTGGTGCGCGAGCAGCCGGGCTGGAAGGCCATGCACGATCCGCTGACCCTGCTGCCCAACCGCGAGGCCTTTGCCATGCGCCTGCATGAATGGCTGCAGGAATGCAGCGCCGCCCAGCGCCTGCCCGCCGAGGCGCTGCAGGAAGAGGCCTCCTCCTCGCAAGCCGACGCCGAGGTTGCTGCCGTGGCCACGGCCGCGGTCGAAGTCGCCATTTCTCCCATGCCGCACCATGGCGTGATCCTGTTCCTGGACCTGGACCACTTCGCCCACGTCAACCAGCAGGGAGGTCATGCGGCCGGCGACGAGGTGCTGTGCCACATGGCTCGGCTGATCGACAGCGTGGTGCGGCCCTTGGGCTGGGTGGCGCGCCTGGGCGGCGACGAGTTCGCCGTGCTGCTGGCCGGCGTCCCGGCCGAGCAGGGCATGCTGCTGGCGCAGAGCCTGTGCATGGCCGTGCAGGACTGGGAAGGCGCGCACGAGGGCCAGCGCTACCTGATGGGCGCCAGCGTCGGCATGGTGGTGCTCGATGCCCGCCAGCACACGGTCAGCAGCGCGCTGCGCTCGGCCGACATGGCCTGCTATGCGGCCAAGCGCAAGGGCCGCAACCGCGTCGAGGTGCTGGAGGCCGCATGAGCGCCGGGGCCGCGCCTCATTCGAAGGATTCGCTGAAGCGCCGCAGTCCCTCGGGATCGATCAGGGTCAATGCCCCATAGGAGACGCGGACCGCTCCGATGTCCTCCAGCTCTCCCAGGGTGCGATTGACGATCTGGCGCGACACGCCGGCCAGGCTGGCCAACTCCTCCTGCGACATGCCCAGGTGCCGGTTGCCGGTGTCCGGATACAGCCTCGAATCGGTCAGCTCCGAGATGCAGTGCGCCACATGGCGGCTGGAATGGTGCAGCCGCGCATGCTCGCAGCGGCCGATGAACTGGCCCAGGCGCGCATTGAGCTGGTCCAGCAGGAAGCGGTTGAAGCCGAGGCTGCGCTCCAGCAGCCAGTGAAAGGTGCTGGCCGGCATCAGTGCCACCAGCGTATCCTCGATCGCCGTCGCGTCGAACGGCCAGCATTCGTGCTTGAGCAGTGTGCCCTCGCCGAACCAGCAACCCGGGGTAAAGGTGGCCAGCGTGGTGCTGCGCCCGGTAGGCGACAGCGCATGGATCTTGACCGCTCCCTGGACGATGCCGGCCCAGTGGCCGGCCCGGTGCGACTTGTGGCAAAGCGGGGCGCCGGCCGGTATGTGCCGCAACAGCACCTCCCGCCGCAACCTGAGCAGGTGGGCCCTGCTCAGGTGGGGCGCAAAGGGCGCGGACTTGAGGACGGCGTTGATCGTGGGCGGCTGCATGGTGCTTGATGCAAATCTTCAATGAAAGTCTGCTGCTTCATTGCATGGATTGGCACGCTGCAAACCCTGATCACCGGCCCCCGGACCCCTGCGGGACTTCGCGCAGGGTGCAGCTCAATCGTTGCGCGAGACCGGCGCAGGCCCGGCCTTGGTGCCCGCCGGGCCGGCACTGAAATCGGTCAGGAAGGCCGCCTCCTGGCTCTGGCCCGTTCCGGCCTGGCTCCAGTCGCACACTCCTGCCGCAAACACTGCGGCAAGGCGCTTTTGCTGGGCCGGGCTGAAGGTGATGCCGGCGTACTCCGGGCTGGTGAACGAAAGGGGCTTGAGCTGGCACTGGTAGATGTCCTCCGCGAGCGGACCTCCGGCCACCTGGCGTGGCGACAGGGTCGGCTTGAGGGGACAGGCTGGGTCGTCCAGGGCCAGGACTTTGTCGAGATCCGAAGGGGCGGCTCCCGTTGCGGCGATGCATCCATCCCTGACATCCGAAGGCCTGTTGCGCACCACTTTCTGTGCCAGCGCCGCGCCGGTGGTGTCGCGCTCCACGGCGGTCAGCCAGCGGTCCATCATGACAAAGGCCTCGCGTCGCATGGCAGGGGCGATCAGCAGCGGGACCATGCCCTTGCTGGCGCGGATCACGTGGTTGTCATGGTGGCCGTTGGCGGCATCCAGCCGTGCGCGTTGCTGCAGGCTGCGCCAGGTCATGTGGATGTCGCTGCCGCCCTCGGGCCGCAGGTCAATGATGGCCACCTGGGACAGGTTCCTGCCGTTGCTGGTGAGGCCACTGCTGTAGAGCCTGGGCAGCAGGCTGGCCACGGCCCGCTCGCGGGCTGCCGGCCTGGACGCAGTGCCGCCGGTCCAGTCCATGTCGTTGGTGTAGCTGCCGATGCCTTCGTTGAGCTGCACGAAAGCCTCCGCGTCGATGGCGCCCGACTGCAGTGCCTTGAGTCCGTACTGCAGGCCCGTGTTGTCATACGGCAGCTGCGGCTTGGTGTGGCCGTCGGTGTCCTTGAACGTCCCGAACACCGGGACCAGCATGTCGTGGATCGAGCAGCGCACGCCCTGGCCGCGTGTGCGCGGGTCGTAGACGATGGAGGCGGGAAAGCCCACGCCGCAGTTGTCGGGCAGCCGGGGGTTCTGGGGGGCGATGAAGCTCCCTACCCATTTGTCGCAGTAGCTGGCCGGATGGCCATTGATGGCGGCCTTCGCGGTGTCGCTCAGTGCCTGTCCTGCGGCCGTCCTGTAGTAGTTGGACAGCAGGCCGCAGTCGCGTGTTTCCATCCAGGTGGACACCGCATCGGGATAGCTCAGCCCCGTCTGTATGCCCTGCAGCAGACCCGGCATGGCGGAGGCGATCACTGTCTGCATCATGGAGCCACCCGAGTCGCCGTCCCCCATGGTGTAGCGCACTTCGCCGTAGTTCTCGATCAGATGCTCCTTGATGCGCATCATGTTCTCGGCGGCCAGCAACTCGTTGTTGTTGTGCAGGTGGTTGGTCAGCATGGCTTTCACGACCATGTGGCCTGCCGCGAGCGCGTTGGGGTCGAACGGCAGGCTGCCGCTGAACTGGTCGAGGAGGTTGACCGCCGGCTCCTGGAAGCGGTTGCCGGAAGCGGCTGCGCCGAATCGCCACAGCACCTTGCCGTTCCATCCCTTTTGCGGCTCCCAGGGCGTCCAGGCCTGCGCGGGGTCATGGTAGGCCAGGATCTGGAAGGTGCCGCGGCCCATGACGCCAGTTTCCATGCGCAGCAGGTGCTTGACCGTATCTCCGCGGTCGTTGGTGAAGTCGGCGATCTCGCTGTCGGCCGGGCGCTGCGATGGGTCGTAGGCCACATGGCAGGGCGTGGCGCCTGCCGGACCCATCGTGCAGGCGCTGCCTTGCCTGGCCTTGGGCATGTAGTAGTAGGTGTACTGGGTCCTGGTATTGCACTGGACATCCACCGGATCGGTATCGAGACCGCTGACGCGCGTGGTCACGGTCGCCGACAGTGCCGTGCCGGGCACGGAAACGGTGGCTTGCGCGCCATTGCGCGTGGCGCAGATCCACGGCGCGGTCTGCGGCCCGGCGAAGATGGGATCGCCCCGGCCATGGTTGGTGATGTCCAGCCGTGCCCTCGCGCTGCCGGCCGCCGTGGCGGTGAGGGTGTTGGCGCCCACCTTCAATCCCTCGACCCGGCCCAGAATCCGGCCATTGGCGCGCAGGGCGAACCGGGCGGTGACATCCGTGCCATTGAGCGCCACCTTCAGTGCACCGGGCGGGCTGCCCTTGGGCAGCACAATTTCAATATAGGCATTGCCGTCGCTGATCATGTCGGCCCGGTTGGACAGGCTGCGTATCTCGATAACACCCAGGCCTGAGTCACCGCTGCCGCCGCAGGCGGTCAGCACACTGGCGAGCGTGGCTGCGGCCACCATGCCCGAAAAAGGGGTTGGCTGTTTCATCGTCTTGTCTCCTGCAATCCACTTCCTTTTGAAGCGATTTCATTGAATCACGCTAACAGTCTGCAAGTCTGTATAGGTTTGGACAATGGTTTGCCGGCGACTGGCTCGCATATTGCATGTGCTGCGTGCACAAGTGTTTAACCGCCCCTGCCCAGGGCATTCTTGGTGCTTGTATCTAGCTGGCGGGGGTCATGGCTGGGTTACGCTGCGGGCTCCCCATGACCTGCGGCGCGTCCCCGGCGCGACCGCTCTTTTTTTCGCTGATTGCTTCGCTACATGCGCGACCAGGCCCTGTTCGACAAGATTGATCTGCACCTGATACGGGTGCTGCACACGGTGCTGACCGAGCGCAGCGTCTCGCGTGCCGCATTGCGCCTGGGCATGCACCAGCCGGCGGTGTCCGCCGCGCTCAAGCGCCTGCGCGACCTGGCCGGCGATTCGCTGCTGGTGCGCTCGGGCGCGCACATGCAGCCCACCGAGGCCGGGCTGCGCATGGTGCAGCCGGCGGCCGACATCCTGCGCGCGGCCGAAGGCCTGTTCAGCGATGCGCGCCATTTCGATCCCCGCACCTCCACGCGCACCTTCCGCATCGCCGCCAGCGACTACCTGGACCCGCTGTTCCTGCCGCGCCTGGTGGCCCATCTCAAGACCGAGGCGCCCGGCTGCCCCGTGGACATCCTGGCCCTCAACGGCGACGCGCACTACGAGGTGCAACTGGCCCAGGGCGATGTGGACGTGGTGATCGGCAATTGGCCCGAGCCGCCGCAGGGCCTGCACATGGCCAGCCTGTTCGAGGACGAGGTGGTCTGCCTGGTCAGCCCCCAGCACCCGGCCGTGCGCCGCGGCTGGGACGTGGCCCAGTGGCTGGAGGCCGAGCACATCGCGCCCACGCCCACCTACCCAGGCGCGCGCGGCGTGATCGACGACCAGCTCTCCCGCATGGGCCTGCAGCGCCAGGTGGCGGCGCGCTGCGCGCATTTCAGCCTGATTCCCGACATCGTGGCCACCAGCTTGCTGGTGCTGACCACGGGGCGGCTGTTCTGCGAGCGCTTCAGCCAGCGCCTGCCCCTGGTGATCCTGCCTTGCCCGGTGGAGTTTGCGCCGCTGGTGTACTACCAGCTGTGGCATGCCCGCACGCACATGGGCGCGTCCACACGCTGGCTGCGCGACGCCGTGCGGCAGGTGGCGCTGATGTCCCGTGCCCGCTAGGCGACGGCGATAGGAACCGCCTTTTGGGTGAACAAAGTGATGGCCGATATGAGGGCCGCCGAGGCGGTTTCAAGGACTTGTGTTCCAGTTTGTTGCAGAAATTGAAAGACAATCCCAGCCATGAATCCCCCCGATACAGTCCCCCTGCCAGCAGCAGCGCCGCCGCGGCTGCAGCTGACAGGCATCACCAAGCGCTATCCGGCGGTGGTGGCCAACAACGGCATCTCGCTGACCGTGGGCGCCGGCGAAGTGCATGCCATCCTGGGCGAGAACGGCGCCGGCAAGTCCACGCTGATGAAGATCATCTACGGCGCCGTCAAGCCCGACGAGGGCCGCATCGAGGTCGATGGCAAGCCGGTCCACATCCGCAACCCGCAGGAGGCGCGCCAGCTGGGCATCGCCATGGTGTTCCAGCATTTCAGCCTGTTCGACACGCTGTCCGTGGCCGAGAACGTCTGGCTGGGCCTGGACAAGAGCCTGCCGCTGGCCGAGGTGGTGAAGCGCATCGAGTCCACGGCGCATGACTACGGGCTGGAGGTCGATCCCCACCGCCCCGTGCACACGCTGAGCGTGGGCGAGATGCAGCGCGTGGAAATCATCCGCGCCCTGCTCACGCACCCGCGCGTGCTCATTCTTGACGAGCCCACCTCGGTACTCACGCCGCAGGCGGTGGAAAAGCTCTTCGTCGTGCTGCGCCGCCTGGCGTCCGAGGGCTGCTCCATCCTCTACATCAGCCACAAGCTGCACGAGATCCGTTCGCTGTGCACGGCCTGTACCGTGCTGCGCGGCGGGCAGGTGGCGGGCGTGTGCAACCCGGCCGTGGAGAGCAATGCCTCGCTGTCGCGGCTGATGATCGGCTCGGAGCCGCCCGAGCTCACGCACCGCGAATCCCAGGTCGGCGCCAGCGTGCTGCGCGTGCAGGGCCTGGCGCTGCCGCGCTCGGAGCCCTTCGGCGTGGACCTGCATGGCATCCAGCTCGATGTGCGCGCGGGCGAAGTCGTGGGCATCGCCGGTGTCTCGGGCAATGGCCAGAAGGAATTGCTGTATGCGCTGTCCGGCGAGGACACGCGCGCAGCGCCCGAAATGGTGCAGATTGCCGGCCGGGAGGCGGGGCGCCTGGGCCCCGGCCGGCGCCGTGCGCTGGGCCTGCACTTCGTGCCGGAGGAGCGTCTTGGCCGCGGCGCCGTGCCCAGCATGGGCCTGGCGCACAACCTGCTGCTGACGCGCAAGACCGCGCTGGGCAAAGGCGGCTGGATCCGCATGGGCAAGCTGCAGGAGCAGGCGCGCGCCATCATTGCGCGCTTCAACGTCAAGGCCGGCGGCCCCAACGCGGCGGCGCAGTCGCTGTCGGGCGGCAACCTGCAGAAATTCATCGTGGGCCGCGAGATCGATGCCAGGCCCGCGCTGCTCATCATCTCCCAGCCCACCTGGGGGGTGGACGTGGGGGCGGCCGCGCAGATCCGCGGCGCCATCCTGCAATTGCGCGACGAGGGCTGCGCCGTGCTGGTGCTCAGCGAGGAGTTGGACGAATTGTTCGAGATATGTGACCGCCTGCATGTGGTGGCCAAGGGCCGGCTGTCGCCCTCCGTGGCGCGGGCCGATGCCACCGTGCAGCAGATCGGCGAGTGGATGAGCGGCCTGTGGGACGGTGCTGCCGCCCCGAACGCCGCCCCGAGTGCCACCAAGGGAGGTGCCCATGTTCAAGCTTGAGCAACGCCCCCAGGCCTCGAAGCTGTGGACCTACGGTTCGCCCGTGCTGGCGCTGGCCATCACGGTGCTGATCGGCGTGTGCCTGTTCGTGATGCTGGGCAAGGACCCGGTGCGCGGCCTGCAGGCCTTCTTCTGGGACCCCGTCAAGTCCACCTATGCGCTGGGCGAGCTGGCCGTCAAGGCCACGCCGCTGCTGCTGATCGCGCTGGGCCTGGCCGTGTGCTTTCGCTCCAATGTCTGGAACATCGGTGCCGAAGGCCAGTTCGTGATCGGCGCCGTGGCCGCAGGCGGCGTGGCGCTGCTGGCGGACAAGACCACGGGGCCCTGGATCGTGCCCGCCATCCTGGTGGCCGGCATGCTGGGCGGCATGGTCTGGGCCGGCATCGTGGCCCTGCTGCGCGACCGCTTCAATGCCAATGAAATCCTGGTCAGCCTGATGCTGGTCTACGTGGCCACCCTGGTGCTGGGCTTTCTGGTCTACGGGCCGTGGAAGGACCCCATGGGCTACAACTTCCCGCAGACCAAGACCTTCGAGCGCGTCACGCAGATCCCCAAGCTGATGCAGGGCATGCGCACCAATATCGGCCTGCTGCTGGCGCTGGCCGCGGCGGCCATGCTGTGGATCTTCCTGTTCCGCACCCGCGCCGGCTTTGCGCTGCAGGTCGGTGGGCTGGCTCCGGCCGCCGCACGCTACGCGGGCTTTTCCTCGCGCCGTGCGCTGTGGACGGCGCTGCTGATCTCGGGCGCCGCCGCCGGCCTGGCCGGTGCGCTGGAAGTGGCCGGCCCGCTGGGCCAGCTCACGCCCTATGTCCCGGCCGGCTACGGCTTCGCCGCCATCATCGTGGCCTTCGTCGGCCGCCTGCATCCCGTGGGCATGATCTTTTCCGCGATTCTCATGAGCATGTTCTATATCGGGGGCGAACTCGCCCAGTCGCGCCTGGGCCTGCCCAAGGCGCTGACCGGCGTGTTCCAGGGCCTGCTGCTGTTCACGCTGCTGGCCTGCGACACGCTGGTGGCCTACCGCGTGCGCTGGGTGTCCCGCACGCCCGTGGTCCCGCCCGCAGCGGCGCCTGCCGTCAAGGAGGCCCGCTGATGGAATCCTACGCACTGCTGCTGGGCTCCACGCTCAGCGCCGGCACCGTGCTGGCGCTGGCCGCGCTGGGCCTGCTGATCAATGAAAAGGCCGGCATCGTCAACCTGGGTGCCGAGGGCATGATGCTGTGCGCCGCCATCGCGGGCTTTGCCGCCGTGGTCCACACGGGCAGCACCACCGTGGGCTTTCTGGCCGGCATGGGTGCGGGCGCGCTGCTGGCCGCCATCTTCGGCGTGCTGGTGATCTGGCTGAACACCAACCAGTACGCGACGGGGCTGGCCCTGTCGCTGTTCGGCACGGGCTTCTCGGCCTTCCTGGGCCTGGGCTATGTGCAGGCACGCCTGCCCGAGCTGCCCAAGTTCGCCGTGCCCTGGCTGTCCGACCTGCCCGTGGTGGGCACGGCGCTGTTTCGCCTGCATCCGCTGGTCTATGGCGCGGTGGCCATTGCGGCGGCCCTGGTCTGGTTCCTCTACCGCACCCGGGCCGGCCTGGTGCTGCGCGCCGTGGGCGAGTCGCCCCAGTCGGCCCACGCGCTGGGCTATCCGGTGCGCCGCATCCGCCTGGCGGCCGTGGTCTTCGGCGGCGCCATGTGCGGTCTGGCCGGTGCCTACATCTCCACCGTCTACACGCCGCTGTGGGTGGAAGGCATGGTGTCGGGCCGGGGCTGGATCGCGCTGGCGCTGACCACCTTCGCCACCTGGCGCCCTGCGCGCGTGCTGCTGGGCGCCTACCTGTTCGGCGGCGTGACCATGCTGCAGTTCCATTTGCAGGCCACGGGCGTGCAGGTGGCCAGCCAACTGCTGTCCATGCTGCCGTACCTGGCGACCATCGTCGTGCTGGTGCTGATCTCGCGCAATCCGACCTGGATCCGCGCCAACATGCCGGCCTCGCTGGGCAAGCCCTTCTACCCGGGCTCCTGACGCTTTCATTTTTTCTCTCTCCCTCCAGAACCACAAAAGGACAAACGCATGCCCGCTTTGCGCGAACGCACCCTGAAACCTGGCCTCAAAAGCACGCTTGTGAAGATGATCGGCCTGTCGGCCATCTCGGTGGCGGCCCTGACCGCCTGCGGCAAGAAGGAAGAGGCCGCAGCGCCGGCTCCCGCTGCCGCGCCCGCAGCGCAGGCGCCGGCCGAGAAGCTCAAGATCGGCTTCATGTACGTCAGCCCCATCGGCGACGGCGGCTGGACCTTCCAGCATGAGCTGGGCCGCAAGGCCATCCAGGAGAAGTTCGGCGACAAGGTGGAAACCTCCTTTGTCGAAAGCGTGCCCGAGAGCGCCGATGCCGAGCGCGTGATGCGCGACATGGCCGGCCAGGGCAACAAGCTGATCTTCGCGACCAGCTTCGGCTACCAGGAGTTCGTGCAGAAGGTGGCGGCCGACCTCAAGGACGTGAAGTTCGAGCACGCCACCGGCTACAAGAATGCCGACAACGTGGCCACCTACGACACCAAGACCTTCGAGGGCGCCTACTTGGCTGGCATCGTGGCCGGCGGCATGACCAAGACCAAGACCATCGGCGTCGTGGCCTCGGTGCCTATCCCGGAAGTGGTGCGCAACATCAACAGCTTCGTGCTGGGTGCGCAAAGCGTCGATCCCTCGATCAAGGCCAAGGTGGTCTGGGTGAACGAGTGGTTCGCCCCGCCCAAGGAGTCCGAGGCCGCCACCTCGCTGATCAACGGCGGCGTGGACGTGCTCTACCAGAACACCAACTCCCCGGCCGTGCTCAAGACGGCCGAGGAACGCGGTGCGCGCGCCTTCGGCAAGGACGGCGACATGAGCGCCTTCGCGCCCAAGGCCCACCTGGGCTCGGCCGTGATCGACTGGACGCCTTACTACAGCAAGGTCACCCAGGACACGCTGGACGGCAAGTGGCAGGGCGGCTCGTTCTGGTGGGGCGTGAAGGAAGGCGCCATCGACCTCGTGAAGATCGCCGACGACGTGCCCCAGGACATCAAGGACAAGGTCGCCAAGGCACGCGACGGCTTGAAGGACGGCAGCTTCGCCGTCTGGACCGGCCCCATCAAGGACAACGCGGGCAAGGAAGTGCTGACGGCAGGCCAAGTCGGCGACCTGGGCTTCATGACCAGCATCAACTTCTTCGTCAACGGCGTCGAAGGCAAGGTGCCGGGCGCCAAGTGATCCGGCGGCAGTCCATGCAACAAGGGCCCTTCGGGGCCCTTTTTTCTGCCGCGATCCGCCAGACGGGTCCGCCCTATGCACCACGATTGTGCAAAGCCCCCAAAATGTGGTTTTCCCGCATGCCTGGTGGCTCTGGCGCAGCCGGCTGGCGCCATTCTTGCTTTATTCTCGGGACCCATCGCGGCGGGTCTGCGCCCCTGCGGACACCGCCTTCTTCCTGCCTGCCGCAGGACCACTTGAGGAAACTTCGATGACTGATCTTCACAAACGCTCCCTGATCAAGGTGGCAGCGCTGTCGGCCGTGGCCGCCGCCGCGCTGGCCGGCTGTGGCAAGAAGGAGGAGGCCGCGCCTGCGCCCGCTCCCGTTGCCGAGGCCCCTGCTGCCGCTGCAACCGAGCCTTTGAAGATCGCGTTCGCCTACGTGGGCCCCGTCGGTGACGGCGGCTACACCTTTGCCCACGACCAGGGCCGCCTGGCGCTGGAGAAGGAATTCGGCGACAAGATCAAGACCTCCTATGTGGAGAGCGTGCCCGAGGGCGCCGATGCCGAGCGCGTGCTGCGCGACATGGCCGCCAACGGCAACAAGCTGGTCTTCGGCACCACCTTCGGCTACATGGAGCCCATCCAGAAGATCGCTCCCGACTTCCCCGATGTGAAGTTCGAGCACGCCACCGGCTACAAGACCGCCGCCAACGTCAGCACCTACGACAGCCGCACCTACGAAGGCGCCTACTTGGCCGGCATCATCGCGGGCTCCATGACCAAGTCCAATGTGCTGGGCGTGGTCGGCTCCGTGCCGATTCCCGAAGTGCTGCGCAACATCAACAGCTTCACGCTGGGCGCGCAGTCCATGAACCCCAAGATCAAGACCAAGGTGGTCTGGGTCAACGAGTGGTTCGCCCCCCCGAAGGAAACCGAGGCTGCGACTTCGCTGATCAACGGCGGCGCCGACATCCTGTTCCAGAACACCGACTCCGCCGCCGTGCTCAAGACGGCCGAGGAAAAGGGCAAGCGCGCTTTCGGCTGGGACTCCGACATGACGGCCTACGGCCCCAAGGCCCACCTGGGCTCGGCCATCATCAACTGGACGCCCTACTACACCAAGACCGTGCGCGAGATGCTGGACGGCAAGTGGAGCAGCCAGCAGACCTGGTGGGGCGTGAAGGAAGGCGCGATCGACATCGTCTCGCTGGCCGATGACGTGCCCGCCGAGGCCAAGGCCCGGATCGAAGAGGTCAAGAAGGGTCTGAAGGACGGCACCTTCCACATCTGGAAGGGCCCGATCACAGGCCAGGACGGCAAGGAACTGCTGGCCGCCGACGCCGTGGCCGAAGACAAGTTCCTCACGGGCATCAACTTCTACGTCAAGGGCGTGGAAGGCAAGGTGCCGGGCCAGGACAGCAAGTAAGACAGACGCCAGGCCACCCGGCGCAGGCCGGGTTGCCTGTTGCCGCCAGGGCCGCCTTCGGGCGGCCTTGGCGTTCATGCGCAGCACAGGTGTACCTGTACCGTACCTGTGCTGCGCATCGAGCGGGTTTATGCTCGCTCCCAGCCGCGGCCTGCCCGCCGCCGCGGCACAGACAGACAGCAAGAGATTCCCCCCATGATCGAAAACTCCCTCTGGCATCCCGTGGCCCAGGCCCACGAAGTTGTCGATGCGCCGCTGGGCGTGCAACTGCTGGACCAGCCCCTGGTGCTGTGGCGCGATCCGCAAGGCCTGGTCCGCGTCTTCGTGGACCGCTGCCCGCACCGTGGCGCACGCCTGTCCATGGGCCGTGTCGAGAACGGCCACCTTGAATGCCCCTACCACGGCTGGCAGTTCGCCGACAGCGGCCAGTGCGTCAAGGTGCCGGCCCTGCCCAGCTTCACGCCCCCGCCCTCGCAGTGCGTGAAGGCCTTCGAGGCACAGGAAGCCTACGGCCTGGTCTGGGTGCGGCTGGCCACGGGCGAGGAGCTCTCGGCTGTTCCGGCCCTGGCGGCCCTGGCGGCACTGCCAGCGTTTGAAGCCGAGGCGGACGCGCACCTGCGCAAGCTCAACTGCGGCCCCTACGACGTGGCCGCCAGCGCGCCGCGCATCATCGAGAACTTCCTGGACATGTCGCACTTCGGCTTTGTCCACGAAGGCTGGCTGGGCAGCCGCGACGCCACGGCCATCGAAGCCTATGCCGTGGAGACCACGGCCACGGGCGTGCTGGCCACGGGCTGCAAGGCCGTGCAGCCGCAGTCCAACCTGCACTCCACCAGCGCGGCCGAGGTCGAGTACACCTACGAAGTCACGGCGCCCTATGCCGCCGTGCTGACCAAGCTGCCCGAATCCGGCACCACCCGGGCCGGATGGCGCGAGTCCATCGCCCTGTTCATCTGCCCCGTCACGCCCGAGACCAGCCGCGTCTGGTTCCGGCTGGCCGTGGCAGACTTCGACTCGCCCGACGCACAGCTGCAGGAATTCCAGCACACCATCTTCTGCCAGGACCAGCCCGTGCTGGAGTCGCAGCAGCCCAAGTGCCTGCCGCTGGACCCGCGCGCCGAAATGCACTCTGCGGCCGACCGCATGTCGTCCGCCTACCGCCGCTACCTCCGGGCCAGCGGCATCACCTTCGGAGTCTGCTGATGCATACCGTACCCGCCGTGGATGCCGCGCATCTGCCCCAGTTGCTCAAGGCCATGCCCAAGGCCGAGCTGCACATGCACATCGAAGGCTCGCTGGAGCCCGAGCTGATCTTCGCGCTGGCCCAGCGCAACGGCGTGAAGCTGCCCTATGCCAGCGTGGAAGACCTGCGCCGCGCCTATGCCTTCACCGACCTGCAAAGCTTTCTGGACATCTACTACGCCGGCGCCAGCGTGCTGCTGTACGAGCAGGATTTCTACGACATGGGCCGCGCCTACCTGACGCGCGCCGCGCAAGACAACGTGGTCCATGCCGAGATCTTCTTCGACCCCCAGACCCACACCCAGCGCGGCGTGGGCATGGAGACCGTGATCAACGGCCTGTACCGCGCCTGCCGCGATGCGGAGATAGAGCAGGGCATCTCGTCGGCGCTGATCCTGAGCTTTCTGCGCCACCTCAGCGAGGAGGACGCCTTCGCCACGCTGGAGGCCGCGCTGCCGCTGCGCGACCGCTTCATCGGCGTGGGGCTGGACAGCAGCGAGGTCGGCAACCCGCCCGAGAAGTTCGCCCGCGTGTTCGCGCGCTGCCGCGAGCTGGGCCTGCACCTGGTCGCGCATGCGGGCGAGGAGGGGCCTCCCGCCTATATCTGGGGCGCGCTGGACGTGCTGCATTCCGAGCGCATAGACCACGGCGTGCAGGCCGCGCGCGACGAGGCCCTGATGCAGCGCCTTGTGCGCGACGGCGTGCCGCTGACCGTGTGCCCGCTGTCCAACCTCAAGCTGTGCGTGGTGCCCGACCTGGCGCAGCACAACCTGCCGCAGCTGCTTGAGGCGGGTCTCAAGGTCACGGTCAATTCCGATGATCCGGCCTACTTCGGCGGCTACGTGAACGAGAACTACCTGCAGCTGTTCGCCGCCACGGGCATGAACTCGCAGCAGGCCTGGCAGCTGGCGGTCAACAGCTTTGACGCCAGCTTCGTCACGCCCCAGCAGCGCGCCCACTGGATGCGCCAGCTGGAGGCCGTGTTCGCCAAGTACGCAGCCCTGGCCTGAGTCCGCTCAGGCCAGCGCCTTCCTGAGGCGCTCGGCATGCTCTTGCAGCGCCTGCATGCCGGGCTCCTTGCGCGGCCAGCCCAGGCCCACGCCGTCGCCCTCGTGGCGCGGCAGCACATGCAGGTGGAAGTGGAAGACGGTCTGCCCGCCCGCTGCGCCGTTGGCCTGGAACAGGCTGATGCCATCGGGGTCGAACGCTGACTGCACGGCCTGCGCCACGCGCTGGGCCGTGCGCATCACGGCGCCGGCCTCGTCAGGTGTGAGGTCCAGCAGGGTCACGGCATGGCGCTTGCTGGCCACCAGCACATGGCCGGGATTGACCTGGCCGATGTCCATGAAGGCGATGGTCTGCTCGTCCTCGAACACCTTGGCGGACGGGATCTCGCCCGCCACGAGGCGGCAGAAGATGCACTGGCCCGGGGGCGAGGTATCGACGAACATCGGCATGGTCTTGTACTCCTTGGTGGTTGCTTGGGGGTGGAATTTGCCGACGATCTTAGAGCGTGTTAAGCACTTTTAAGTACCCGCGTTGGTTCTGCGCGCTGGTGATCGCAAGGCGCAGTGCGCCGCCAAGGCTGGAGCCTTGGCAAGCGCTGCAACGCCGCGAGCGCCTGCGCGCAGAGCCAACCCTTCGGGAAAGCCGGGAAATGGGCCCGGCCCTTCGTTGCAGCACACTTTCGGTATGGCAACCGCGGCGCGCGCTGCGCCTCGTTCCGGGCCCATTTCCCGGCTTTCGCGGGCACTTAAAAGTGCATAACACGCTCTAGTAGACGGTATCTGCCGCCCCTTATGGAGGCCATAAGCGCAGGTCCAGGCAGCCCCCGGGGCCGCTGCCTATAATCGCGCCCCGCACCGGCCGCTGCCCACGGCAGGTGCGTTTTCATTTCCGGGCCATGTAGAGGAACACCATGTACAAAAACCTCGCAGCCGCAGTCGCGGCCGCAAGTCTTGTATCCACGGCCTTGTCCCAAGGCCATCCCGCCCCTTCATCCCCCGCAGGTTCCACGCCCCTCAAGGCCGCCTTCGTCTATCTGACGCCCGTGCTCGACGCCGGCTGGACGCGCCAGCACGACGAGGGCCGGCGCGCATTGCAGGCGGCCCTGGGCCCGCGCGTGCAGACCCGCGCCGTGGACAGCGTGCCCGAGGGCCCCGACGCCGAGCGCGTGCTGCGCGACCTGGCCGCCAGCGGCAATCAGCTGATCTTCACCACCAGCTTCGGCTACACCGAGTCCGTGATGCGCGTGGCGCGCGACTTCCCGCAGGTGAAGTTCGAGTCGGTCACGGGCTTCAAGCGCGCCGACAACGTGGCCACCTCGAATGCGCGCTACTACGAGGGCCGCTATCTGTCGGGCATTGCCGCAGGCCGTGCCAGCAAGACGGGCGTTGCCGGCTTCGTGGTCGGCTTTCCGATTCCCGAGGTGCTGCAGGGCATCAACGCCTTCACGCTGGGCATGCGCTCGGTCAATCCCAAGGCCACGGTCAAGGTGGTCTGGCTGGATACCTGGTTCGACCCGCCGCGCGAGCGCGATGCGGCCATGGCGCTGTTCAACGGCGGCGTGGACGTGGTGTCCTTCCAGGTCGCATCCACCGCCGTGATGCAGGCCGCCCAGGAGCGCGGCCGCATGGCGATTGCCTACCACTCCGACATGCGCAAGGACGGGCCCGACGCCCAGTTGCTGGCCGTCACCCACCAGTGGGGCGACTACTACACGGCGCGCGCCAAAGCGGTGCTGGACGGCAGCTGGAAGAGCCAGGACACCTGGGGCGGCGTGCGCGAGGGCATGATCCGCGTGGAGGGCTTCGGCCCCAAGCTGCCGACCGCCGTGCGCGAGGAAGTGCTGCAGCGCCAAAAGGACATGGCCCAGGGCCGCCTGCAGCCCTTCAAGGCCGGCGACCAGCCGGTGCGCGACAACCAGGGCCAGGTGCGCATTCCTGCCGGCAAGCAGCTGGACGATGCACAGATCCTGCAGATGAACTGGCTGGTGGAAGGCGTGCAGGCCACCCTGCCCAAGTGATGCGGCCTGCGGGGCGTCCGGTCCTGGCGTAAACCCTAGGATGGCGCCTGCCGATGGCGCCTATAGCGCTGCGGATATGGCATCTGCCTGTCCGCCCGCTAAGCTTGGCGGCATGCAAATCTACCGTTCCTCATTGCTGCGTTTTGCCGACGATGGCCAGGCGCTCTACGACGAAGACGGCCTGCTGGCCGTCGCCCCGGATGACAGGGGGCAGCAGCGCGTCGTCGCCGCCGGCAGCTGGCAGGCGCTGCAGGCGCAGTTCACCGGACAGCCGGGCGCCGAAGTCACCCATCTGCCGGGCCGCATCCTGGCGCCAGGCTTCATCGACCTGCACATCCACTATCCGCAGACCGATGTGATCGGCGCGCCCGCCGCCGGCCTGCTGCCCTGGCTGGAGAAATACACCTTTCCGCACGAGTCTGCCTTTTGCGAACGCGCCCATGCCGACAGCGTGGCCGAGTTCTTCCTGGACGAGCTGCAGCGCAACGGCGTGACCACGGCGCTGGCCTTTGCCACCTCGCACCCGGGTTCGGTCGATGCGCTCATGGGCGCGTCGCAGGCGCGCGGCATGCGCATGATCACGGGCAAGGTCCTGCAGGACCGCCACAGCCCCGACGGCGTGCGCGACCAGACCGAGCAAAGCCTGATCGACACCGAAACCCTGATCCAGCGCTGGCATGGCGTGGACCGCCTGGGCTACGCGATCACGCCGCGCTTTGCGCCCACCAGCACGCATGAGCAGCTGCGCGGCGCGGGCGAGCTGGCCGCACGCTACGCCGATGTCTGGATCCAGTCGCACGTGGCCGAGAACCTGGACGAAGTGCGCTGGGTGGCCGAGCTCTTTCCGAAGGCCCGCAGCTACCTGTCGGTCTACGACGACTTCGGCCTGATGCGCGAGCGCGCCGTCTACGCGCACTGCATCCACCTGGACGATGAAGACCGCGCACTGATGCGTGAACGCAGCACCGCCGCCGCCGTCAGCCCCACCAGCAACCTGTTCCTGGGCAGCGGCTTCTTCGACTTTGCGCGGGCCGATGCCGCGCAGTTCCTCTACGGCCTGGCCAGCGACGTGGGCGGCGGCATGAGCTTCAGCCCCTTCCGCACCATGCAGGCCGCCTATGTGGCGGGCCGCGAGGGCCAGACCAAGCAGGGCCTGAGCCTGTCGCCCGGCAACCTGTGGTGGCAGCACACGGCGGGCGCGGCGCGCGCCCTGGGCCTGGCGGGGCAGGTGGGCAACCTGCAGCCGGGCTGCGAGGCCGACTTCGTGGTCATCAACCCGGCCTGCACGCCGCTGCTCGAGCGCAAGACCCGCCAGGCCGAGAGCCTGGACGAGCTGCTGTTCGCCATGATCATCCTGGGTGATGACCGCCTGATCGAGCGCACCGTCGTTTCTCAAGCAAAATAGCGCCTTTGCGCCAGTGCCCGGCCGGGTGCTGGCGCCTGACAAGTGCAGCTAGGGAACGAGGAATTGCCATGAGCATCAAGAGCGACAAGTGGATCCGTCGCATGGCCGAGGATCACGGCATGATCGAGCCTTTCGAGCCGGCCCAGGTTCGCAACGTCGATGGCCGCAAGATCATCAGCTACGGCACCAGCAGCTATGGCTACGACATCCGCTGTGCACCCGAATTCAAGGTGTTCACCAACATCCACAGCACCGTGGTGGACCCCAAGAACTTCGATGAGAAAAGCTTCGTCGATTTCGAGGGTGACAGCTGCATCATCCCGCCCAACAGCTTCGCGCTGGCGCGCACGGTCGAGTACTTCCGCATCCCGCGCAACGTGCTGACCATCTGCCTGGGCAAGAGCACCTACGCGCGCTGCGGCATCATCGTCAACGTCACCCCCTTCGAGCCCGAATGGGAAGGCTATGTGACGCTGGAGTTCTCCAACACCACGCCGCTGCCCGCCCGCATCTATGCTGGCGAGGGCTGTGCCCAGGTGCTGTTCTTCGAGAGCGATCCCGACGATGTCTGCGAGGTCAGCTACCGGGACCGTGGCGGCAAGTACCAGGGGCAGGTGGGCGTGACGCTTCCCAAGGCCTGACGGCTTTGGCCCGGCAGACAAGGCCCGCAGCGAAAGCTGCGGGCTTTTTTCATCGCCGGGCCGCCCCAAGATGGAAAGCGGCCCCCTTGGGGGGCAGCGGACCTTGCGCAGCAAGGGGAGCGTGGGGGTCATTCTTCATTCCACCAGCGCCGGGGCGGCGTCGATGCGCGAATGCGCGCCGCAGCTCTCGCGCCGTGCGGCGGCGGCCGTGGCCATGAGCCAGCAGACATCGAGCTGGTTGCGCAGCGCATGGCCTGCGGCAGGTGCCAGCCTTTCCCGCCATGCCGCAATGCGCTGCACGGCCTGTGCCAGGCCCTGGTCGCTGCGCTGTATGCCCACGCAGTCCTGCATGAGCTGGCGCAACTCCTGCGCGACGGCTGCCGTGTCCTGCTCCTGTGCGCCGGCCTGCAGGGTTTCGGTCGGCCGGGCCGGCGCCGGGGCAGCAGCCGGCTGCTGCGCGATGGCCCGGGCGGCAGCCCGCCCCATCACCACGCATTCGAGCAGCGAATTGCTGGCCAGCCGGTTGGCGCCGTGCAGTCCGGTGCGCGCCACCTCGCCGATGGCGTGCAGGCCATCGACATCCGTGCGCCCGTCGATATCGGCCAGCACGCCGCCGCAGGCGTAGTGGGCGCAGGGGGCCACGGGAATCGGCTGCGTCGCAATGTCGATGCCATGGCTGGCGCACAGGGCCATCACGCCCGGGAAATGCGACTGCAGCCAGGCGCGGGGCCTGTGGCTGATGTCCAGGTGCACGAAGGCCAGGCCATGGCGGTCCATCTCGTGCCGGATGGCCCGGGCCACGATGTCGCGCGGCGCCAGTTCGGCCCGCTCGTCATGGGCAGGCATGAAGCGCGTGCCGTCCGGCAGGCGCAGCAGGGCGCCTTCGCCACGCAATGCCTCGGAGACCAGGCCGGCCGCGCGGCCGCCCACCTGCAGGGCCGTGGGATGGAACTGCATGAACTCCAGATCACCCACGCGGCAGCCCGCGCGCCAGGCCATGGCCACGCCATCGCCCGTGGCGGTGGCCGGGTTGGTGGTGGCGGGATAGACCTGCCCCAGCCCGCCCGTGGCCAGCACGGTATGCGCGGCATGCCAGCGCTGCTGGCGGCCATCGGGCAGGCGCACCAGCGCGCCTGTGCAGTGCGCAGGCTGTCCTTCGGTCAGCAGGTCCAGCGCGCTGGTGTGTTCATGCAGATCGATGTTCGCGCGCTCCCGGCAGGCGCGCAGCAGGGCGGCGTGCACGGCCTGGCCGGTGCAGTCGGCGGCATGCACGATGCGGCGGCGGCCGTGGCCGCCCTCGCGCGTGAGGTGCAGGCCACCGCTGTCGTCGCGCGTGAAAGGCACGCCGTGGGCCACCAGCCAATCGATGGCGTCGGGCGCCTGCTCGAGGATGGCGCGCACGGCCTGCGCATCGCACTGGCCTGCGCCCGCAACCAGGGTGTCCGCCACGTGTTCGTCGATGCTGTCCTGTGCATCCAGCACGGCGGCAATGCCGCCCTGGGCCCAGGCGCTGGCGCATTCCTCGGCCGCGCCCTTGCTGAGCAGGGCCACGCGCAGATGCGGCGGCAGCGACAGGGCGGCGGCCATGCCGGCCAGGCCGGCGCCGATGATGAGTACGTCTGTGCAAGGCTGTGTCATGGCGCTGTCCTCAGGCGGGACCGAAGTGCTGGAAGAGCGCCGCATCGCGCGCAAGGTCGCCGCTGGCGCGCACGGGCTGGCGGTGGCCGGCCGCGAAAGCCAGCATGCGTTCGATGGGCCGGCGCGCGGCCTGGGCGATGGCGGGGTCCACCTCGATGGCGCACAGGCCCTGCTCCAGGGCCAGCTCCACGCCCTGCAGGCTGTTCATCGCCATCCACGGGCACATGGCGCAGCTCTTGCAGGTGGCGCCCTGGCCGGCCGTGGGCGCGGGCAGGAAGGTCTTGCCCGGGTAGCGCATGCGCATGTCGTGCAGGATGCCCTGGTCGGTGGCCACGATGAAGGTGTCGGTGGGAAGCCGGCCAGCCGCGTTGATGAGCTGGGTGGTGGAGCCCACCACGTCCGCCTGGGCGGCCACGGCGGCCGGCGACTCGGGATGCACGAGGATGGCGGCCTGCGGATACTCCAATGCCATGGCGGCCAGTTCGTCGGCCTTGAACTCGTCATGGACCAGGCAGGAGCCATGCCACAGCAGCATGTCGGCGCCGGTCTGGCGCTGGATGTGGGCGCCCAGGTGGCGGTCGGGCGCCCAGAGGATCTTCTCGCCGCAGGCATGCAGGTGGGCCACGATGTCCTGTCCCACCGACGATGTGACCACCCAGTCGGCACGCGCCTTCACCGCCGCGCTGGTATTGGCGTAGACCACGACCGTGCGGTCCGGGTGGGCGTCGCAAAAGGCGCTGAACTCGTCTGCCGGGCAGCCCAGGTCCAGTGAGCAGCTGGCGTCGTCGTCGGGCATGAGCACGCGCTTTTCCGGGCTGAGGATCTTGGCGGTCTCTCCCATGAAGCGCACGCCGGCCACGACCAGGGTGCTGGCCTGGTGCTGGGCGCCGAAGCGCGCCATCTCCAGCGAATCGCCCACGCAGCCGCCGGTCTCGCGCGCCAGGTCCTGCAGTTCGCCATCCACGTAGTAGTGGGCCACGAGCACGGCATCGCGCTCGTGCAGCAGGGCGCGTATGCGCTCGGTGGTCCGAAGGCGCTGGGCGCGGTCCAGTTCAGGGGGAATGCGGGCCCAGGCCTCGCCGATGCCGCACTGGCCGGCGTGGGAGAAATGGGGCTTGTCGTACTGCACGGATTTGAGCTGCATGGTGGCCGTCCGGGACTGTGGAAAAGGTCTGGTGATGGCTGCGAATAATATGCTCAATTTGAGTATTAGTGTGATGTTTTTTCCCGCACTGGTGTTTTGCGGCAGGCGGCAAGCCGAGGGGGCAGAAAGCGGCGCGGGGCCGTCTCAGCGCTGAAGCTGCACGTTGTTGCGGCCTGCGCCCTTGGCCTCGTACAGCGCTTCGTCGCCACGGCGCAGCATGGCGGCGGCCGTGTCCGTGGTGCCGCGCAGCGTGGCCACGCCCACGCTGGCGGTGACGGGCTCGCCGTGGGCCATGGGCGTGGAGGCCAGCAGTTCGCGCAGTTGCTCTGCAATGGCCACGGCCGCGTCGGCCGTGGTGTCGGGCAGCAGGGCCAGGAATTCCTCGCCCCCCATGCGGGCCAGCACGTCGGACTCGCGCAGCCGCATGCGGAAGGCGCGCGCCAGGGTGCGCAGCACGGCGTCGCCCATGTCATGGCCATGCTGGTCGTTGATGCGCTTGAAGTGGTCCACGTCGATGACGAGCACGCTCAAGGGGCGGCCGCTGCGGCGCGCCAGCGCCATGGCGAAGTCCAGCTGGAAATCGAAGCCCCGGCGGTTGAGCAGGCCCGTGAGCGGATCGCTGCGCGCCTGGTGCTCCAGCTCGGCATTGGCCTGCTGCAGCTGCAGGGTGCGCTCGCGCACCTGGCGCTCCATGGCCTCGTTGGCCGAGCGCAGCTGGGCAATGCTGCCGCGCAGCGCCTGCGAGAGGCGGTGCACTTCGCGGCTGCTGTGCAGCTGCGGAATGTCCGGCGCCGCGCCGCTGCCATCGATGCCGTTGGCCGCGCGGGCCAGGCGCTTGAGGTCCTGGCTGAGCCTTCGTGCCACCAGCCAGGCGATGACGGCGGCCACCAGCGCCGCCGCCAGGCCGCCGGCCAGCACCTGGTGCATGGCCTGGCGCGCGGGTGCATAGGCGCTGTCGTGCGGCTGGCGGGCCACGATGTGCCAGCCCATGGCCGTCACCCGGTTGTGGGCCTGCAGCGGCACGGTGGCCGTCAGAAAGCTCTGCGGGCTGTCCTGCCAGCGCGCCACCTGCACGGGCAGCAGCGTGGCATCGGACGTATCGGCAGACACGGTATGGGCCACCGGCAGGCGCTGGTCCAGCGCCTGCAGCGGCTCCAGGCTGTCGCCCGGGGCGTGGATGATCTTGCCGTGGCGGTCAAAGATGAAGAGGCCGATCTGGCGATCCCCGCTGTCGGCCTGCTGCAAGGTCTGCATGGTCTCTCGCACCCATTCCCAGCTGCTGTGCATGCACAGCACGCCCTGCGTGAGTCCGCCCACGCGGATGGGCGCTGCAAAGTCCATGAACCGGCGCGGCGCGCCGTCGGCCGGGGGCGCAAGCAGCGCGGCCATGCGCGGCGAGGAGGCACGCACGTCGCCCACATGCACGCGCTGCAGCCCCGGCTCGAACCAGGGCCGGTCGCTGACATCGTGGCCCACCAGCAACTGGTCGGTGGCGCTGCGCACCGTGCCCTCGGCGTCGGCCACGCCTATCCAGAGGTTGGACGGCGTCAGCGAACGGGCGCGGTTGAGCAGCGCTCCCACGCCCGGGGAATCCAGCCCTTGCACCCACAGCTCCGGCGAAGCGGCCAGCACCTCCACGGTATGGGCACGGCTGAACAGCCCTTCAGACAACTGCCGCGCCGCGTTGGAGGCCATGGCATGCAGCGAGGCGCTGACCTCGCGCTCCATGCGCCAGCGCAGCAGTTCGCCGAAGGCCAGTGACATTAGCACCGTCACGCCCACCAGCAGCGAGCCGAAGACCAGGGCCAGTTGCGTGCGCAGGCCCAGGCGCTGCCAGCGGCCGGGCTCGGTGCTTGGGGGCGGGGCGGGGGAATCCGGGGGAGAAAGCTCGTTCAACGCAGAAATCCGTCGTCAACTGTTCTGAAGCGCAGCCCGGCGCATTGCCAGGCGGGTGGCCGCAAGGTCCCAGCCCCCCCATCCGCAGGATTTGAACAGCACCGGCACCTGCGGGCGCAGCCATTGCTCGCGCACCACCTGCTCCAGCGTGGGCAGGGCGGCCACGTCCATGCCCGCCTGCAGCAGATCACCGGCTTCGTGCAGCGCATCTGCGGTATCGACGACGACGCGGCCCGCCTGCGCAAGGCCCAGGCACAGGCTGGGCGCCAGCTCCACCATCTGCGGCGTGAAGGCGCCCACGGCCGAGACGAAGGCATCGGCGCGCGGGGCTGCATGCAGCACCACGGCGCGGGCCGGCGTGCAGGTCACGATCAGCGGGCAATGGCACGCGGCGGCCTCCAGATCCTGCACGGCACTGGCCTGCAGGCCCATGGCATGCGCCTGGCTGACCAGTGACTGGGCGCTCTCGGCGCTGCGCGATGCCACCTGGACCTCGCGCACGCCCAGGCCTGCTGCAAAGGCCTGCATATGGGCCAGGCCCTGCACGCCGGCGCCCACGATCAGCAGCGGGCCCTGCGGATTGGGAGCCAGCCTTTGCGCGGCCAGCAGCGATACGGCGGCCGTGCGCCGCGCCGTGACCGTGGGGCCGTCCAGGATCAGGCGGCGCTCGCCCGTGGCCACATCGAAGACCACCACATCGCCCTGGATGGTGGCGCGCGGCGTGCCGGCATTGCCGGGCGTGAGGCTGATCAGCTTGGTCATGGCCACCTGCCCATCGGTGGCGGGCATGCAAAACAGGCTGCCTCCTGCGGGCAGTGGCATCACGATGCGCGGCGGCACCTGCACTGCCCGGGGCTGCAGCAGTACAGCCGCGATCTCTTCGGCCAGCTCCTTCCAGGGCAGCAGGGCGGCCGTGGCCTGCGCGTCTAGGGCGGCGGAGGAGTGCGTGCTGGAATGGCTCATGGCCGCGACTGTACACAGTAGGCGCGCGCAGGCCAATGCGCGATGTGTCCGGTGGTGCACCCAGGCCCGCGCGGGCCTGCGCAGGCACTACGATGTCGCCTATGTCACAAAAGCCTTCTTATCCGCGCGAGGAGCCCAGCTGGGACGGTTCGGCGCGGCCCGAAGCTCCCCGCAAGGAATCGGCCCCGCGCTACGAGCAGCAGCGGCGCGGGCCCGCGCCCGAACCGTGGCAGCGCGAGGAGCCTCCCAGCGAACAGGCACCTGCGCCCCGCAGGCCCGGCGAGCCTGCACGCGAGCGGCGCAGGCGCGGCGGATGGGGGCTGGGCCTGGCGGTCGTCGTCGGCCTGTGCATCGTCGCCGCGCTGCTGGCCGGCATGGTGCTGGTGGCGCGCGAGCAGGTACTGCGCAGCCAGGCGCCGCCCGTCACAGCCCCCATGGCGGTGCAGCCCGTGCGCTGATACACGCCGTATCATTGCCGGGACTGCGGACGCTGCGGCCCCGCAGGTTCCGACGTAATATCGCCGCCCGATGCTGCAGGCCGCAGCACAGATCCAGGAGCGAACACCATGAGATGGGAAGGCAACCGCGAGTCGGACAATGTGGAGGACCGCCGTGATGACGGTGGTGGTGGAGGTGGTGGTCCCGTCTTTGGCGGGCGCAGCATCGGCATCGGCACCATCGTCATCGCCCTGGTCGGTGGCTGGGTGCTGGGCATCAATCCGCTGACCATCCTGGGGGCGCTCAGCGGCGGCGCGCCGGTGCAGGTGCAGCAGCCCCAGGGGCCGGCCCACAAGCCGCCGGCCGACGACCAGCTCGCCCGCTTCGTCTCCACCGTGCTGGCCGATACCGAGGATGTGTGGCGCGAGGTGTTCCGCCAGGGCGGAGCCCAATATGCCGATCCCAAGCTCGTGCTGTTCCGCGGCGCCACGCCCACGGCCTGCGGCACGGGGCAGTCCGCCATGGGGCCGTTCTACTGCCCTGCCGACCAGAAAGTCTATATCGACCTGGGCTTCTACGAGACGCTCAAGAACCAGCTGGGCGCGCCCGGCGATTTCGCCCAGGCCTATGTGATTGCCCATGAGGTGGGCCACCACGTGCAGAACCTGCTGGGCATCAGCGCCCAGGTGGACCGTGCGCGGGGCCGCGTCAGCAAGGTCGAATACAACCATCTGTCGGTCAAGCTGGAGCTGCAGGCCGATTGCCTGGCCGGCGTCTGGGCGAACCGCGCGCAAAGCGCACGCCAGATCCTGGAGCAGGGCGATGTGGAGTCGGCCATGAATGCCGCTTCCAAGATCGGCGACGACGCCCTGCAGCGCGCCGGTGGCGGCGCCGTCGTGCCCGACAGTTTCACGCATGGCACCAGTGCCCAGCGCCAGCGCTGGTTCAGCACCGGTCTGCGCACCGGCAGCGTCAAGTCCTGCGACACTTTCTCGGCCGCTTCGCTTTGAAAAATGCCCCCCGAGGGGCGCTTTCCCATCTCGAGGCGGCGGCCCGGCGATGAAAAAATGCCCGCATAGCGGGCCCTCGTACCGGGTTTTTGCGGGTTGCGCTCACGCAACGCCATGCTTGTCCAGGTGCCAATTGGCGTTATTGCAACGCACAAATCGCGCTAGGTGCGACAATAGCGTCCTCAATGACAAGCTCTTTCTCCAATCTCCAACTGGCCGAGTCCCTGGCGCGCGCCGTGGCCGACATGGGCTACGAGTCCATGACGCCCATCCAGGCGCAGGCCATTCCGGTTGTTCTGACCGGCAAGGATGTCATGGGCGCAGCCCAGACCGGCACGGGCAAGACGGCAGCGTTCTCGCTGCCGTTGCTGCAGCGGCTGATGCGCCACGAAAATGCCTCCGCTTCGCCTGCACGGCACCCCGTGCGGGCGTTGGTGCTTTTGCCCACGCGCGAACTGGCGGACCAGGTGGCTCAGCAGATCGCCCAGTACGCCAAGTACACCAAGCTGCGCAGCACCGTGGTGTTCGGCGGCATGGACATGAAACCGCAGACGCTGGAACTGAAAAAGGGCGTCGAGGTGCTGGTGGCCACGCCGGGCCGGCTGCTTGACCATATCGAAGCCAAGAACGTGGTGCTCAACCAGGTCGAGTACGTGGTGCTCGACGAGGCGGACCGCATGCTGGACATCGGCTTCCTGCCCGACCTGCAGCGCATCCTGTCCCATCTGCCCAAGACACGCACCACCTTGCTGTTCAGCGCCACCTTCTCGCCCGAGATCAAGCGCCTGGCCGGCAGCTACCTGCAAGACCCCGTCACCATCGAAGTGGCCCGTCCCAACGAGACGGCGTCCACGGTGGAGCAGCGCTTCTACAGCGTCAGCGACGACGACAAGCGCTATGCGCTGCGTTCGCTGCTCAAGCAGCGCGAGATCCGCCAGGCCTTCGTCTTTTCCAACAGCAAGCTGGGCTGCGCCCGCCTGACGCGGGCGCTGGAGCGCGACGGTTTGCGTGCAACGGCGCTGCACGGCGACAAGAGCCAGGACGAGCGCCTGAAGGCGCTTGAAGCCTTCAAGCGCGGCGAGGTGGATCTGCTGGTGTGTACCGATGTCGCGGCCCGTGGCCTGGACATCAAGGACGTGCCGGCCGTCTTCAACTACGACGTGCCCTTCAACGCCGAAGACTATGTGCACCGCATCGGCCGCACGGGCCGTGCAGGCGCCTCCGGCATTGCCGTGACCCTGGTGACCAGCCACGATGCGCGCCTGGTGGGCGAGATCGAGAAGCTCATCAAGAAGAAGATCAACGTCGAAACCTGCCCCATGGAAGATTTCCGCGGCAGCGCACCGCGTGGTCACCGTTTCGACGAGCTGCCGCGCCAAGGCGCTGGCGGCGGGTACGGTCGTGAACGGGATCGCGGTGGCGAGCGTGGCGATCGCGGTGCCGATGCAGCACGGGGCAGCACGGGCTTCGGCCATCGCGGCTCGCGCATGGCCCAGCGCCCGGCGCATTCCGACCCCTTCTTCGACAAGCCCTATGAGCCTTCGGCCAGCGCCGACGCCAACTGGGAAAGCCAGCGCGCTGCGCCCAAGGCCGGCGGCAACATCAAGCCCAAGCGCAAACTGGCAGCGCTGTTCAAGGCACCGGTCGCGCCCGCCGCGCCTGTCGCCACCTCCGAGGTCTGAGCGCCGCACACGCGGCCTGCTTCCCGAATAACGCCTGCCTTGCAGGCGTTTTTTCATGGGTGCACGGGCTGCTCCCGATCAGCCTGGGGCCTGGGCCTGCGGGCAATCCACCTGGATCAGCTCCCTGTCCGCCAGATGGTCGCCGAAGCGCATCATGCTCAGGCAGCCACCCCAGACGCAGCCCGTGTCCAGCGCCACCAGATCGGGCCGGTTGATATGGCCCAGCGTGGACCAGTGGCCAAAGGCAATGGGCACGCCCGCCGTGGCGCGGCCCGGCACATCGAACCAGGGCATGAGTCCTGGCGCCGCCTGCTCTGCCGACTCCGTGCTGTCGAAATCCATGACCCCCTGAGCGCTGCAAAAACGCAGCCGGGTCAGCGCGTTGACGATGACACGCAGCCGTTCCCAGCCCTGCAGATCCGGCGACCAGCGATCGGGCTGGTTGCCGTACATGGCTTGCAGGAAATCCGGCAATTGCGCGCTGCGAAGTACCGTGTGCACCTCGCCTGCAAGGTCCATCACTTCCTGGGCGGTCCACTGCGGCAGCACGCCTGCGTGGACCATCAGCAGCTCATCGCCATGCACCGTGCGGTGGCTGCGCGCCAGCGGCTGCTGTCGCAGCCAGTCCAGCAGCTGGTCACGATCGGGCGCTTGCAGCACCTGGGCCAAGGTGTCGCGGCGGCTGTTGCGGCGCACGCCGTGGGCGGCGGCCAGCAGGTGCAGGTCATGGTTGCCCAGCAGGGCGCGCATGGAGTCGCCGGCGGCCATGCAGGTGCGCAGTACCTTGTCCGATGCCGGGCCGCGATTCACCAGGTCGCCGAGGATGTACAAGGTATCGCGGCTGGCGGAGAAATCCACGCGTTGCAGCAGGCGCTCAAAGGCGTCGTGGCATCCCTGGATATCACCGATACAGTAAAGTGCCATGGTCTTCTTTCTGATATACGAACCATGGATTTTCTGCTGATCGCGTTGCTTACGCTGCTCAATGGGGTGTTTGCAATGTCCGAATTGGCACTGGCCTCCAGCCGCAAGGCTCGGTTGGTGGCACTGGCTGAAACAGGCGACAAGGGGGCGGTGGCGGCACTGGCCTTGCTCGACAACCCCACGCAATTTCTTTCTTCGGTGCAGGTGGGCATCACCTCCATCGGCCTGCTCAACGGTATCCTGGGTGAGGCGGCCTTCAGCGACGGACTGGCCGCATGGCTGCTGGGCCTGGGCGTTCCAGAGCGCGCAGCCAGCATTTCGGCAACGGCAGTCGTCGTGACCGTGATCACCTTCGTCACCATCGTTTTCGGCGAGCTGGTGCCCAAGCGCATCGGCCAGCTCTATCCCGAAACCGTGGCCATCGTGGTCTCACGGCCCATGACGTGGGTGGCGTCGGCAGCCAAGCCTTTTGTGCGGCTGCTGGCCTTCTCCACCCGCGCCATGCTGACCTTGCTGCGCATCAATGAATCGGCGGCACGCTCCGTGACCGAGGAGGAGATCGCGGCCAGCCTTGCCGAGGGCCGCGATGCCGGCGTCATCGAGGCCAGCGAACACCAGATGGTGCAGAACGTCTTCCATCTCGATGACCGCTCGCTGACGTCGATCATGGTGCCGCGCGGCGATGTGCAATGGCTGGATGCCGACATGACCGTCACCGAGGCATTGCAGGCCTCGGCCGATGACCACGCAAAGGGCGGCCATTCCTGGTATCCGGTGTGCCGCAATTCCCTTGATGACGTGGTCGGCATCATCAGCGTGGCGCGCCTGCTGGCATTGGGTCCCGATGCGGCGGGCTCCACGCTCTACGAGCATGTACTGCCGGCCTCGTTCCTGCCCGAGACGCTCAGCGCCATGGAACTGCTGGAGCAATTGCGTGCCCGATCCGGGCGCATGGTGTTCGTGGTGGATGAATATGGCGTGGTGCAGGGCATCATGACGCCGCGCGATTTGCTGGAGGCGATTACCGGCGAGTTACAGCCTGTGACCGAAACGGAAGCATGGGCCATGCAGCGTGGGGATGGCTCCTGGTTATTGGACGGGCTGATGCCCATATCGGAGCTGAAGGCGCGCCTCGATATTCGTGACCTGCCCGATGAGCACCGTGGCCGATACAACACCGTTGCCGGCCTTCTCATGGCGGAAAGCGGTCATTTGCCGGTTCTGGGAGAGCGGATCAGCTGCGCGGGCTGGATCTTCGAGGTGATTGATCTCGATGGCAAACGCATTGACAAGGTGCTTGCCATTTCGGAATTATCCGAAGGGTCCTCGCTGCAATAGGCAACTGCGATATTGTGGATTTTGCTTACATGCGTCTTGCCCTGTAGGGCGATTATGTTTTTATAATGAAAGCTCTTAAACAACTTTCAAGGCGCACACCATGAGCTCTTACAAGGAATTGCTGAAGCAGCGACAGGAACTGGAGCAACAGATCCAGGAAGCGCGCAAGCGTGAACTGTCTGACGCCGTGGGCAAGGTTCGCAATTTGATTGCCGAATATGGCCTGACTGCGGATGACGTCTTTCCTTCGGCTCGTGGTCGCGGCAATGCGGGTGCAACGGGCACCAAGGTGGCGCCCAAGTACCGTGATCCCGCCACTGGCCAGACCTGGACCGGACGCGGCAAGCCGCCGAAGTGGATTCAGAATCAGGACCGCGAAAAGTTCGTCATCTGATTTTCCCTTCGCGCATGTTGAAAGAGCCCGCCTTGTGCGGGCTTTTTTCATTGGCACGGCCATTTGTCAAAAATTGACTCGGTTGAGAATGACTATCATGCGCTATGCAAAGCGTGGGCCTGTGCACGGACATTGCGCGGCGGCGATGCCAGGGTCGATTTCTGACGGTAACGCAAAATGCACGGTGCCAGTGATGCACCTTGCAGCAGTTTGGAGCATGCGAGGTGGGTGTTTCCGGGTCGCGGCGTCTCAACGCATGGCGGATGCATGCGTGTTTCAGACAAATCCGATGATTTTTTGATTTTCTTCAGTGGTGGCCGACTTGAATATCCAGGCACCAGCCACCATGGGCGAAGGCAGGGGCACAATACGCGCATGAACAAGCAGGTGTTGATTGCCGGCGGCGGCATTGGCGGCCTGGCTGCCGCGATTGGTGCATCGCGGGCGGGCTGGGAAGTGCGTCTTTTCGAACAGGCACGCGTGCTCAGCGAAGTGGGGGCTGGAATCCAGCTGGGGCCGAATGTGGTGCGCCGCCTGCAGGCCTGGGGCCTGCAAAAGCCGCTGCAGCAGGTGGTGGCGCTGCCGGACAGCTTGCGGGTGCGCAGCGCCGCCACAGGGCAGGAACTGGGGCACATGCCTCTGGGCAGCGAGGCCGTGCATCGCTACGGCGCTGCTTACGCCACCATCCACCGGGCCGATCTGCAGCAGCTGCTGAAGGAAGCCGCTCAGACTTATCCGGGCATGCACCTGAACCTGGGCCAGCCCATTGAAGGCTTTTCCGAAACGGACGGCGTGGTCACCGTGCGAACCCAGGCCGGCAAGCTGATCGAAGGCGATGCCCTGGTCGCCGCCGACGGCGTGCGCAGCGTCCTGCGCCAGCAGCTGCTGGGCGACGGCCCGCCGCGTGTCACCGGGCACCTGGCCTACCGCGCCCTGGTGCACCAGGCCCAGTTGCCCAAGCGGCTGCGTGCCACCGATGTCACGGCCTGGCTGGGCTCGCGCATGCATGCCATCCAGTACCCCGTGCGCCGGGGCGAGCTGCAGAACCTGGTGGTCATCGTCCAGGGCCCGGCGCCCGAGGACCTGGCGAACTGGGACCACGCGGGCAATCTCGATGATCTGGTGCGGGTGCTGCAGGGCAGCTGCCCGCACCTGCTGGACCTGGTCCAGCATGTGCCTGCCGCTGGCGGTGACTGGCGGCTGTGGCCGGTGGGCGATCGCCCGCCCGTGCAATCGGCCGCGCAGATGGCGCGCGGCGTGGTGGCGCTGCTGGGCGATGCCGCCCACCCCATGCGCCCCTATCTGGCCCAGGGCGCCGGCATGGCGATTGAAGATGCAGCGGAGCTGCAGCGCGCCCTGTCCATGCATGACCTGGATGTGAACATGCGCCTGCGCCGCTACGCGCTCAATCGCTGGCAGCGCAATGCGCGCGTGCAGGCGCGCTCGCAGCGCAATGGCCGCATCTTCCATGCCACGGGTCCCGTGCGCTGGGGGCGTGACCTGTCGCTGCGCCTGCTGGGCTCCAGGCTGATGGATCTGCCCTGGCTGTACCGTGGCGATGGCTCGGCCGCCAACGCCTTGTAGAGGCACAGACTCCGGCCGCTAGGCGGCGGATGCCTGGCGCAGCAGCGGCGAGGAGGGCAGGAAACGGAACGCGGTCGACGCGCCCACCAGCGTGGCTGCAATCGAGATCATCACGGCCTTGTAGGGCTCCACGCCCCAGGCCTCGGCCCAGGCCGCCACCCAGCCCGTGAACCATTGCACCAGGGCCACGCCCAGGAACATGGCCATGGTGAACAGCGACAGCGCGCGGCCGGTCATCTCTGGGGGGTAGGAAGCGCGCACATCGGCGTACTGCAGCACCGAATAGCCCGACAGCAGGCCCATGGCGAAGATCAGCGCCACATTGGTCCAGCCATGGTGCAAAAAGGCCATGAGCATGAACAGGCTGCCCATGAGCAGCGAGTAATTGGTGAGCCAGCGCCGGCGCCGTCCTGGGCCGGGGTCCATGCGCCCGAAAATCGCGGGGCTGAACAGCGAGATCATCGATACGACCAGCGCCACATTGCCGCTTTCCACCAGCGAAAAGCCATAGCGATGGATGAGCAGCGGCCCCAGCCACAGGCCGCGCAGCGCCAGAAACGATGCATAGCAGGCCATGGCCAGCAGGACGATACCCAGCGTGTGCGGCAGCGTGAACAGCTCGGCCATGCGGCGTGCCGCCACGCCCCAGCTTTCCCGTGCGGCGGTCTGTGCTCCGCGGCGGGCGGGCTCATGCACGCGCCACCAGATCAGCAGCCACGACAGGGCCGACATCACGGCCAGCAGCGCAAAGCCCGAGCGCCAGCCGAAATGCTGGACCAGCCAGGCCAGCGGCGTGCCTGTGAACAGCAGCCCCAAGCCGCCCACGCCCATGCCCACGCCCGACAGAAAGGCGAAGCGGTCCATGGGAAAGTGGCGCGAGATGAACATGGTGCAGGCCAGGAAGGCCGGCGAGCAGCCCACGCCGATCAGCAACTGGCCCACCATCAGCCAACCGTAATTGGGTGCGGCGGCGGACAGGGCCGACCCCGCGATCGCCAGCGGAAACGACAGCAGCACCGTGCGGCGCAGGCCATAAAGATCCATGCCGATGCCCATGAGCAGCTGGGCCACGCCGAAGGACAGTCCGAACAGGCCCGCAAAGGCCCCCAGCGACTGGGCCGTAAGCCCGAAATCCTGCTGCAGGCCGGTCGCCATGACCGAGGTCGTGGTGCGAAAGGCCTGGCTCAGCGCAAAGGCCGAGAGCAGGGCCAGCAGCATGGCCCACAGCAGCTGGCTGCGTGGCGGCGGTGCTGCGGTGGAGGTCTGCGAAGCCTCTGTGTGTGTGTTGCTGTGTGGGGGCTGTTGCGGCGCTGCGGACACGGTATTTCTCCTGGCGCCGCAGCTTACCCGTTTGCGCGCCTGCGCGCTGTCGCCGTCGCGGCCACAGGCGCAGGCGCGTGGCAGCAGCGGCTCAGCGTCCGTGCGCTGCTTACAGCTCGGTGCGCAGCGCCCAGATTTCGGGGAACAGCACCACGTCCAGCATCTTGCGCAGGTAGCTGACGCCGCCGGTGCCGCCCGTGCCGCGCTTGAAGCCGATGACGCGCTCCACAGTCGTCAGATGGCGGAAGCGCCACAGGCGGAAGGCGTCCTCGATGTCGGCCAGCTTTTCGCCGAGCTGGTACAGGTCCCAGTGCTGGTGGGGATCGCGGTAGACCGTGATCCAGGCCTGCTTGACGCCTTCGCTGGCCTCGTAGGGCTGGGTCCAGTCGCGCTCCAGCCGGTCGGCGGGCACCTCGATGCCCTCGCGCGCCAGCAGTTGCAGGGACACGTCGTAGAGCGAGGGCGAGCGCCATGCCGCCTCCACCTGGGCCAGCAGGTCGGGCCGGTGGGCATGGGGCTGGAGCATGGCGGCATTCTTGTTGCCCAGCGAGAACTCGATGCAGCGGTACTGGTAGCTCTGGAAGCCGCTGGAGTTGGCCAGGTAGGGACGCATGGCCGTGTACTCGGGCGGCGTCATGGTGGACAGCACGGTCCAGGCGCTGACCAGTTGCTCCATGATGCGGCTGACGCGGGCCAGCATCTTGAAGGCGTCGGCGCGCGTGCCGCTGACGATGGCGGCCGTGGCGGCGCGGACCTCGTGCAGCATCAGCTTCATCCACAGCTCGCTGGTCTGGTGCTGGATGATGAACAGCATCTCGTCATGCGCGGGCGACAGCGGGTGCTGGGCCGTGAGGATCTGGTCCAGGTGCAGGTAGTCGCCATAGCTCATGGACTGGCTGAAGTCCAACTGGGCGCGCTCCTCTTTGACGATGGATTCGGTGCGGCCGGGGCTGTTCATGGGACAGCCGGAGTGTTCGGTGGTCATGTGGGAGTCTCGCAAGTCTCGATGCGGAAAATGCAGGGCGCAGCGTAACCGAATCCCGCGCAGCAATCCTGCGGCTTGCAAGAAGCGGGATGCGCGTACGCGCCGGGCTGCGTAGAGTAGGGCATCCGATGATCCTGAAAGACATGCCGTGTCCCACCAAGCCATGAATCAAGCCAGCGATGCCCCTGCCAACCCCGCTGCCCTGGTGGCCCGATGCTGCCGCTGGCTGGAGGCCGAGGAGCCGCCCCCCGCCCTGGGCGCGCTGGCAGAACGCTCGGGGCTGAGCCCCTGGCAGCTGCACCGATTGTTCAAGCAGGCCACGGGCCTCACGCCCAAGGCCTATGCCAAGGCGCACCGCGCGCGTGCGCTGCGCCAGGCGCTGCAGCCAGGCCAGAGCGACTCGGTCACCGATGCCGCCTACCTCAGCGGCTATGCGGCCAGCAGCAGTTTCTACCGCGATGCAGGCGCCATGCTGGGCATGGCGCCCGGTGACTACCGGCGCGGCGGCATGCGCCAGACCATCCGCTTTGCGGTGGCCGAATGCACGCTGGGCAGCATCCTGGTGGCCAGCACCGATCGCGGCGTGTGCTGCGTGCTGCTGGGCGACGATGCCGAGGCCCTGGTCCAGGACCTGCAGCAGCGCTTTCCGCTGGCCGAACTGGTGGGCGGCGATGCCGGATTCGAGCACACCGTGGCCCAGGTCGTGGCCCTGGTCGAGCAGCCGCGCCGGGGCCTGGCACTACCGCTGGATGTGCAGGGCACGGCCTTCCAGCAGCGCGTATGGCAGGCGCTGTGCGCCATTCCCGCCGGGCAGACGCTGAGCTATTCGGAACTGGCCCTGCGCCTGGGCATGCCCACGGGTGCCCGGGCCGTGGCCAGCGCCGTCGCGGCCAACCCCATTGCCGTGGCCGTGCCCTGCCACCGCGTGGTGCGCAACGACGGCAGCATCTCCGGCTACCGCTGGGGCGTGGAGCGCAAGCGCGCCTTGCTGCTGCGCGAGGCGCGCCAGGCGCAGGAGGCGTCTGGCAAGGACGCTGGGCACGCACCGCTGCGCCAGGCAGGAAGCGCATGAGCGGGCAAGGACAAGGGCCAGGGCAAGGGCGTGGCACCGGCCAGACCTATCAGGCGCAGCAGCAACTGACGCTGCCGGCCGGCTACCGCATGACCGAGTTCTGGGGCTTTCACCGGCGCGATGCCCAGCGCCTGTCCGAATGCGATCTGCAGGATGGCGGCACCATCCGCATGCACAAGGGCCTGATGTGGAAAGGCCTTCCCACGCTGCTCACCCTGGAGCTGACGCCGCAGTGCGAAGAGGCGGCCGTGGTCCAGGCCCGATGGCGCCTGCCCGCCGGTGCAGGCGCAATCACCGGCATGGACGATGTGCTGGCCGCCATGCTGCGGCGCATGTTCGGACTGTCCCAGGATGTGGGGGAGTTCGAGCGCCGCTTTGGCCGCCATGAGCGGCTGGGACCGCTGCTGGCGCGCCAGCGGGGCCTGCATGTGCCCGCGGCCTGCACGCCCTGGGAGGCGCTGAGCTGGGCCGTCACCGGGCAGCAGATCAGCGTGGCGGCAGCCGTGTCGCTGCGCCGCCGCCTGATCGCTGCAGCCGGCCAGCCGGTGGCGCTGCACGATGGCCATGCCGACGCGCCGCAGCAGCTGTGGTGCATGCCGGAGGCCGCGCAGGTGGCGCAGCTGAGCGAGGACGACTTGCGCGCGGCCGGCTTTTCCCGGAGCAAGACCCATACGCTGCGCCTGCTGGCGCATGCCGTGCAGGCGGGCGAACTGCCGCTGGACGATTGGGCCGCCATGCCCGAGCTGCCCGCCAGCGAGATCAGCCGGCGGCTGCTGGCCCTCAAGGGCGTCGGCCCGTGGACCGTGAACTACATGCTGCTGCGCGGCTATGGCCACCTGGACGGCCCGTTGCACGGCGATGTGGCCGTGCGCCGCGCCCTGGCGCGGCTGCTGGAGACGGAATCCGTGGACGCCGCGCAGACCGAGTTGTGGCTGCGGGACTTCGCGCCCTGGCGCGCCCTGGTCGCGGCCCATCTCTGGGCCTCGCTGTCGTCCACGGCGTTCTGAAGGGCTGGCTCCAGGCTTCAGGTCACCGCATTGACGCGGTTGAACTCCGGCTTGCGCCATTCGCCCGATTCCAGCACCTGGCGCAGATGCTCCACGGCATGCCAGACATCTTCGAATCCCACGTACAGCGGCGTGAAGCCGAAGCGCAGGATGTCCTTGTGAAGGCCCGTGCCGTCGCCCTTGCGGAAGTCGCCGATCACGCCGCGCGCGATCAGCGCCTGCACGATGGCATAGGCGCCGCTGTCCTTGCCGTCCACGCCCAGCCCTTCCTCGCGCGTGAGGCAGACCTGGGAGCCGCGCCGGCCGTGCTCGCGCGGCGTGGCCAGGCCCAGGCCGTGGCCCTGGCAGCGTTCCTCGACCAGGGCGATGAACAGGTCGGTCAGCGCCAGCGACTTGTTGCGCAGCGCGTCCATGCCGCCCAGCGGCTCCACGGCCGTGAACACGTCCAGGCCGCACTGCAGCACGCTCAGGCTGACCATGGGCTGGGTGCCGCACAGGTAGCGCTGTATGCCCTGGGCCGGGTGGTAGTCCGGCACGAACTTGAAAGGCTCGGCATGGCCGAACCAGCCCGACAGCGGCTGCCAGAAGCGGTTGATCAGGCGTGGATGGGCCCAGACAAAGGCCGGCGCACCGGGGCCGCCGTTGAGGTACTTGTAGCTGCAGCCGATGGCGAAGTCTGCATTCGCTCCCTTGAGATCGACAGGCACGGCGCCCGCGCTGTGGCACAGGTCCCAGACGCAGAGAATGCCCTTGCCCTGCGCGGCAGCCGTCACGGCAGCCATGTCGTGCATGGCGCCCGTGCGGTAGTTCACATGGGTGAGCATGCAGATGGCGACCTCGTCGGTCAGCGCATCGGCAATCTCCTCGGGTTCGAGCAGCACCAGCTCCAGGCCGTATTCCTGGCAGACCGACTGGGCGATGTAGAGGTCGGTGGGGAAGTTGCTGCGCTCGCTGATCAGGCGCTTGCGCTGCGGCGCGTCCTCGCGCGCGATGCGGGCCGCCGCCGTCAGCACCTTGTAGAGGTTGATGGAGGCCGTGTCGGTGAACACCAGCTCGCCCGCGCCCACGCCCAGCCAGGGGGCGAACTGGTCGCCCAGGCGCTGGGGCAGGCTGATCCAGCCGGCGTCGTTCCACGAGCGGATCAGGCCCTGGGCCCATTCCTGCTGCACCACCTCGGCCACGCGCGCGGCGGCGGCGCGGGGGCTGGCGCCCAGCGAATTGCCGTCAAGGTAGATCACGCCTTCGGGCAGCGTGAATTGGTCGCGCAGGGCGCGCAGCGGGTCTTGCGCATCGAGGGTGAGGCAGTCTTGCAGGCTCGTCACGGGGTCTCCTTGGGTATGGAAAAGGCGAAAGGCGAAAGGTGCGGCCCGGGAATCAGGCCAGGGCACGCAGCACGGCGCGCACGGGCGAGGCATCGGCCTCGACCAGCTTGAGCGGCAGGGCGATGAGCTCGTAGTCGCCCTCGGGCACCTCGTCCAGCACGAGGTTCTCCAGCACGCGCAGGCCGCGCCGGCGGATCACCTGGTGGCTGTCCAGGCTCTTGCTGCTGGCCGGGTCGATGCTGGCCGTGTCTATGCCGATGAGCCTGACGCCCAGGTCGGCCAGGCGTTCTACCGTAGCTGGTGCATAGGCTGCCAGTTCCTGGTCCCAGGTGGTGGGGGCGCGCTCGTAGGTGCGCACCAGCACGCGTGCCGGAAGATGCTCCACGGCGTGGGCGATGTGCTCCCATTCGACCAGCGGTCCCTTGCCGATGGCGTGGATCACGCGGCAGGGGCCGAGGAAGGCGTCCAGGTCCACATGGCCGATGCTGGCGCCGTCCGCGTCATAGTGCAGCGGTGCATCGGCATGCGCTCCCACATGGGGCGACAGCGTGATGGCGCTGACATTGACCGGGCAGCCCGGCCCGATGGTGGCGCACCATTGCTGGCTGTAGGCCGTGTCGCCGGGAAAGACGGGGCTGGCGGCCTGCACGGCCGGGGAGATGTCCCAGAGTCTGCGGGTCATGGTTTCACTCCTTCGGGGCGGTTCGGGCGGCCTGTGCGCGCGGCCGGTACCACAGCGCATACACCAGGGCCAGCAGGCCCAGGAAGGGCAGGCCCGTGAGCAGCGTCATGTGGAAGACCTCGGTGAAATAGGTGGTGACGATCACGCCCAGCATCAGCGTGGCGCCGGCCAGCGTGAACAGCGGATAGCCCCACATGCGGAACTGCAGGCGCTGGCCCGGATGCTCGCGCGACCAGCGCGCGCGGAAAAACAGATGGGTCACGAAGATCATGAACCAGGTGAACATGGCGCCGAACATGGACACGGACATCATCCACAGCAGCGAGCCTTCGGGCTTCCACAGGTTCACGGCCACGGCCACGGCAATGCCCAGGCAGGAGATGGCAATCGCCGCCACGGGCACGCCGCGGCTGTTCAGCCGCCCGAACACCGAGGGCGCATAGCCGCCGCGCGACAGGCTGAACATCATGCGCGAGGTCACATACAGCTGGCTGTTCATGGCCGACAGCGCGGCCACCAGCACCACGAAGTTGATGATGCTGGCAGCGCCCGGGATGCCGATGATCTCCATCACCTTCACGAAGGGGCTCTTGTCCGTGCCGGCCTGCTGCCAGGGCACGATGGCCAGCATCAGCGCCAGCGTCAGCAGGTAGAAGATCACCAGGCGCGCCATGGTGGTGCGAAAGGCCCGGGTGATGGCGCGCTTGGGGTCCTCGGCCTCGCCGGCCGCCACGGCCACGGCCTCCAGGCTCAGGTAGCTGAAGATGGCGATGATCACGGCCACCCAGGTGCCCCACAGGCCCTTGGGGAAGAAGCCGCCATCGGCCGTGTAGTTGAAAAAGCCGATGCCCTGGGGCTGCGAGCCGAACACCACCCAGGCGCCGATCAGGATGAAGGCCACGATGGCGATGATCTTGACCATGGAAAAGCCGTACTCCACCTGGCCGAAGGCCTTGACGCTGCTGGCGTTGACGGCCACCAGCGCGCCCGAGAACACCACCACCCAGATCCAGCGCGGCACGTCGGGGAACCAGTAGCCCATGTAGATGCCGATGGCCGTCACCTCCATGCCCACGGCCAGCACCACGGCGGCCCAGTAGGCATAGCGGACCATGAAGCCGGCCATCGGGCTGATGTAGTGCTCGGCATAGGCGCCGAACGAGCCCGAGGTCGGATGGGCCACCGTCATCTCTGCCAGGCAGCCCATGAGCAGCAGCGAGATCAGCGCGCCGATGGCGTAGCTGACCAGCACGCTGGGGCCGGCGAATCCGATGGCGAAGGCGCTGCCCATGAAAAGGCCGGTGCCGATGGCGCCTCCGATGGCGATCATCACCATCTGGGCGGCGGACAGCTGCTGGCGCAGGCCGGTTTCTCGTTGCTGAATGTCTTGGAAGGCGGCCATGGTGCGCGGCGGTTGGGGGCTGAAAGCGGAAGGCGTAAGTATCTGCGCTTTCACCGCCGGCCCCGGGCTGGCCGCTGCAAAACCATGGGAGGGTCCGGCTCAGGCTCCGCGTGCGTAGCAGCCCGGCGTCAGCGCATGGTGGGCCTTGAAGGCGCGCTGCAGGTGGGCCTGGTCGGCAAAGCCCATGGCATAGGCCGCATCGGACAGCGCCGCCCCCGTGGCCAGCAGGCGGCGCGCGCCGTTGATGCGCAGGTTCAGGCGGTAGCTGCCGGGCGTCATGCCCGTGGCCGCCTTGAAGCGGCGGATGAAGCGCGTGGCGCTCATGCCGCATTCCTGGGCCAGGGACTGCACGGTCAGGCCTGCATCGGGTCCTGCATGCAGGCGCTGCAGCGCGGGGGCCAGGGCCGCCGCATCGCCGGGCAGGGGTAAGGCTGCGGGCTGGGCACAGCGGTCCAGCAGGTGCTCCAGGCCCAGGGCCAGGCGGTCGGCGGCGGCCGCGCCATCGACGGGGCGGCACAGGCCATCCACCAGGCGGGCGATGTCCGCATCCGTGAGCGTGCGCCGGGGAAAGCGCAGCGCGGCCACGCCCAGCCGCGCGTGCAGCCAGTCGGCATCGACAAACAGCATGCGGTAGGACCATGGCGCGCCGGGGTCGGGATTGCAGGCATGCCAGGCGCCGGGCTCGATCAGCACCACGCCGCCCGCCTCCACAGGCTGCGGGCCGTGGGCATGGTGGAACACGGTGCGGCCCGCGTCCACGATGCCGATCGAGTACTCGGCATGCATGTGCAGCCGAAAGCAATGCGGCGAGCGCGCGCTGTCGCGCAGCTCGGCCCAGGGAGCGGCCGGATGGCGGTGGAATCGGTGGGGAGAGGCTGAAGTCATGGCGGCCAGCCATCATGCCAGCATGGCCGCCACGCTGGCGACCAGCAGCAGGGCCAGCAGGCGGTGGAACAGGCGCTGGCGGCGTTCGGTGCGCAGCCAGCCCGAAAGCAGCTGCCCCAGCAGCGCCCAGCTGCCGACCCCCACCAGGCAGGCCAGCAGCGAGATGGCGCAAAACTGCAGCAGCGCCCACGGCGCATTCGCATGGGGCAGCACGAACAGGCCCACGCCGGCCAGCGCCACCAGCCAGGCCTTGGGGTTGAGCGTCTGCACGGCCGTGCCCTGCAACAGCGCTTGCAGCAAGGCCTGCAGCGTGCGCTGCGATCCGGCCTGCTGCTGCGCACCGGCCTGGCCCACAGGTGCGTTGGCCAGCCGCCAGGCCAGCCACAGCAGATAGGCGGCGCACAGCCACTGTGCGGCCGCAGACAGTTGCGGCAGCGTCTGCAGCAGCCACTGTGCGCCCTGGCCCATGACCCAGACCACGGCCGCATAGCTGGCGCTGGCGCCCAGCACATAGGCTGCAGAGACCAGGCGCGAGCGCGCTGCGCCGTGGCGCAGGGCCAGCACATTGACGGGGCCGGGCGTGATGGCACCCACGAGGGTGAAGACGCCCATGGCGAGCAGCGAGGAGGACATGAGATTTCGCGCGGACGCAGGACTGCACAAGGCACGCAGTCTCGTCCCGCACGCCGCCCCTGTATTGAACGCAATTGCGGGGCGCCGGCATGTCCGTCACAGCCTCTAGGGGAGCATGGCGTAGGCCACGATCTCCAGCTTCATGCCCGGCACCACCAGCGCCGAAATCCCCATGCTGGAGCGGTTGGGATAGGGCGCCTCGAAGAACTCGCGGTACACGGCGTCGATGGCCGGCATGTCGGCCACGTCGGTCATGTAGATCAGCACCTGGGTCACATGCGCCAGCGTGCCGCCTGCGGCCTGCAGCGCGTTGCGCAGGTTGGTGAAGGTCAGGCGCGCCTGCTGTTCGATGGGGCCGGTGTCGATGCTGCCGTCGGGCCGCACGGGGCCGTGGGCCGTGAACAGCATCTGGCCGCTGGCCTTGACGGCCCAGGAGAAGGGCTGCTTGAGCGGCGGCAGTCCCACGTCGATGATTTGCTTCATGGTGTCTTGGTTCTTGGTGGTTGTTGTCAGGCGGAAGGCCTTACAGCGCGGTTCTCACGGACCAGATTTCGGGGAACAGCACCACGTCCAGCATCTTGCGCAGATAGCTGACGCCGCCCGTGCCGCCCGTGCCGCGCTTGAAGCCGATGACGCGCTCCACCGTGGTCACATGGCGAAAGCGCCACAGGCGGAAGGCGTCCTCGATGTCGGCCAGCTTTTCGCCGAGCTGGTACAGGTCCCAGTGCGACTGCGGGTCGCGGTAGACCTGGGCCCAGGCAGCCTCGACCTCGGGGCTGGCCGTGTAGGGCAGGGTCCAGTCGCGTTCCAGGTGCCCGGCAGGAATGGCCAACCCCTGGCGTGCCAGCAGGCGCAGGGCCTCGTCATAGAGCGAGGGCGAGCGCCATGCCGCCTCCACCTGGGCCAGCAGATCGGGCCGGTGGGCATGGGGCTGGAGCATGGCGGCATTCTTGTTGCCCAGCGCGAACTCGATGCAGCGGTACTGGTAGCTCTGGAAGCCGCTGGAGCTGGCGAGATACGGGCGCATGGCCGTGTACTCGGTAGGCGTCATGGTGGCCAGCACGGACCAGGCGCCTACCAGCTGCTCCATGATGCGGCTCACGCGGGCCAGCATCTTGAAGGCGTCGGCATGGCGGTCGGCCGCCACGGCGGCCGTGGCCGCGCCCAGCTCGTGCAGCATCAGCTTCATCCACAGCTCGCTGGTCTGGTGCTGGATGATGAACAGCAGCTCGTCATGCGTGGGCGACAGTAGTTGCTGTGCGCCCAGGATGGCGTCCAGCTGCAGGTAGTCGCCATAGCTCATGGACTGGCTGAAATCCAGCTGCGCCCTTTCCTCGGCGACGATGCGCTCGGTCAGGCCGCCATGGACGGGGCAGCCGCTCATTGCGGCGACTCCAGCACCGTGGCAATGGCGTCGGCCACGTACTGCACGTTGGCGCCGGACAGGCCCGACATGCACATGCGGCCCGAGCGGATCAGGTACACGCCGTGCTCGTCGCGCAGGCGGTGGACCTGGGGCTCGCTGATGCCGGTGTAGCTGAACATGCCGCGCTGGGTCAGCAGGAAGCCGAAGTCGCGCCGCCCGCCAAAGCGTTCATGCAGCGCGCCGTGCAGCTGGGCGCGCATGTCCTTGATGCGCCCGCGCATCTGCGCCAGCTCCTGCGCCCATTGGGCGCTCAGCTCGGGCGATGCCAGCACCTGCTGCACCAGGCGTGCGCCACGGGTGGGTGGCGAGGAATAGTTGCTGCGCACCGTGGCCTTGAGCTGGCCCAGCACATTGCCGGCCGTGGACGCGTCGTTGCAGACCACGCTGAGGCCGCCCACGCGTTCGCCATACAGCGAGAAGTTCTTGGAAAACGAATTGGCCACGAAGGCCTGGGCGCCCGCGTCGGCCAGGGCGCGCACGGACCAGGCGTCTTCATCGAGCCCATCGCCAAAGCCCTGGTAGGCCATGTCCACGAAGGGGATCAGGCCGCGCTCCACGATCACCGGGATCAGTTGCTGCCACTGCTCGCGCGACAGGTCCACGCCCGTGGGGTTGTGGCAGCTGGCATGCAGCAGCACCACGCTGCCCGAGGGCAGTTCGCGCAGCGTCTGCAGCATGGCGTCGAAGCGCAGGCTGCCCGTGGCCGCGTCGTAGTAGGGATAGCTGTGGGTGCGCAGTCCCGCGCCCTGGAAGATGGCCAGGTGGTTGTCCCAGGTGGGATCGCTGAGCCAGACCTCGGCGCCGGGGAAATAGTGCTGGATGAAGTCCGCGCCCAGCTTGAGCGCGCCCGAGCCGCCCAGGGTCTGCACGGTGGCGATGCGCTGACTGCGCACGGCCTCATGACCAGCGCCGAACACCAGGTCCTGCACCAGCTGGCGGTAGGGAGCAATGCCTTCGATGGGCAGGTAGCCGCTGGGGCTTTGCTCGCGGGCCAGGGCATCGCCAGCCTGGCGCACGCAGTCCAGCACGGGCAGGCGGCCGGCCTCGTCGAAATACAGGCCGATGCTCAGGCTGACCTTGTCGGCGCGTGGGTCCTGCTGGAAGGCCTCCATCAGCGACAGGATGGGATCTCCGGGGTAGGGCGGGACGTGGCTGAACATCGAGGCGCGGGCGGTATCGAGGGGGGCAAGAGTCGTCATGTGTCTAAGGCAGAGAGAGAAACGGGAGGCCGGATGTCACCGGGCGGGAACCTGGGCTTGGGTGGATGTTGGGGTCTGGGTTGGGGTTGGGGGCTGAGGGGAGGGCTGGCCGGCCGGCCGGCGATACCAGATGGCGTAGACGGCGGCCAGCAGCAGCAAAAAGGGCAGGCCCGTGAGCACGGTCAGGCGGAACACGTCGGTGAACAGCGTGGACACCAGGGCGGCCAGCATCAGCGCCGCGCCCAGCAGCGTCAGCACCGGAAAGCCCCACATGCGAAAGGCCAGCGGCTTGTTGCCCTGGCGCACCCAGTGGATGCGGAAGAACAGGTGGGTCACGAAAATCATGAACCACGTGAACATGGCGCCGAACATGGCCACGGCCATCATCAGCATGAAGGACTGCTCGGGATTGATGATGTTGAACAGGGTGGCCACGGCAATGCCCAGGCACGACAGCAGCAGCGCCGGCAGCGGCACGCCGCGCGAGTTCACGCGGCCCAGCATGGCGGGCGCATGGCCGGCGCGCGAGAGGCTGAACATCATGCGGGTGGTGATGTACAGCTGGCTGTTCATGGCCGACAGGGCGGCCACCAGCACCACGAAATTGACCACGCTGGCCGCGCCGGGCAGGCCGATGATCTCCATCACCTTGACGAAGGGGCTGCCCTCCTTGCCGGCGGCCGACCACGGCACGATGGCCAGCATCAGCGCGATCGTGGCCAGGTAGAACACCACCAGGCGCACCATGGTGGAGCGGAAGGCGCTGGTGACGGCGCGCTGCGGGTCCTTGGCCTCGCCGGCGGCCACCGCGATCATCTCGATGCTCAGGTAGCTGAAGATGGCGATGATCACGCCCACCCAGGTCCCCCACAGGCCGTTGGGGAAGAAGCCGCCGTTGTTGACGTAGTTGGCAAAGCCCACGCCGTCCGGACGGGCGCCGAACACCACCCAGGCGCCGACCACGATGAAGGCCGCGATGGCGATGATCTTGATCATGGAGAAGCTGTACTCCACTGCGCCGAAGGCCTTGACGCTCATCATGTTCACGCCGATGAGCGCGCCCGAGAAGATCACCACCCAGGCCCAGCGCGGCACCTCGGGGAACCAGTAGCCCATGTACAGGCCCACGGCCGTCACCTCGGTGCCCACGGCCAGCACCACGCAGGCCCAGTAGGCATAGCGGACCATGAAGCCGGCCATCGGGCTGATGTAGTGCTCGGCATAGGCGCCGAACGAGCCCGAGGTCGGGTGGGCCACCGTCATCTCGGCCAGGCAGCCCATGAGCAGCAGCGAGATCACTGCGCCGATGGCATAGCTGATCAGCACGCTGGGCCCGGCAAAGCCGATGGCAAAGCCGCTGCCCAGGAACAGGCCGGTGCCGACGGCACCGCCGATGGCGATCATGGTCATCTGTCCGGCGGACAGCTGCTGTTTGAGTCCGGCTTCGCGCTGGACGATGTCTTCGAAGGCTGGCATGGGTTGTTGTCTCCGTTGCTGTGGGGGGCTTCGGAGGCGGATGCTATGGACGGCCTTCGCGGGACGTTTAGTAGTTATCCCTAAATCGACTTGATCTTGGATAAGTTATTCTGTGAAACATGAATTCATAGGTGATTTATGCCAATCGACATCGACAGAACGGACCGGCTGCTGATCCGCGCCCTGCAGGACAACGCGCGGCTGACCTCGGGTGAGCTGGCGCAGCGTGTGCATTTGTCGCAGTCACCGTCATGGCGGCGCATCAAGCGGCTGGAGGATGAGGGCGTGATCACCGGCTACCACGCCGCGCTGAGCCGGCGCGCCATAGGCTTTGGCGTGCTGGCCTTCGTGATGGTGGGCATAGATCACCAGAACGAGGAGTCCTCGCGCCATTTCCAGGAAGCGGTCTGCGCCATTCCCGAGGTCGTGATGTTCCATGGCATCTCGGGGCCGGAGGACTTCCTGCTGGTCGTCGTGGCGCGCGATCTCGACGCCTATTCCGATCTGCTGCTCAGCCGCCTGCACCGGCTGCCCGGCGTGCGCCAGGTGCACACGCATTTCTCGCTGCAGGAATTCAAGGGACAGCTGGCGGGGCTGCCGGTGGAATGACGGCTGGTGGCGCCTGGCAGGCTGCTAGAGCAGGCCGCTGTCCAGCGCCTGCATGCCATGGCGCACGCGCACGCGGTTGCAGGCATCGCTGCCGGCGGCGAACTCGCGGCAGGGCGAGGGGCGCCATTCATAGATGCCGCAATGGGCCTTCTCGCCCACCTTGCCGACCAGGGCCGCGCAGCGGGGACGCGCCCAGTCGGTTCCGCGCATGCGGCAGGTGTGGTCGGTGACTTCCTCGGCCAGCCCGGCTGGCACGCGGCCGCCCTGCGCCTGCGACTCGTGCACGGAAAAGTCCACGCGAAACGATGCGCAGCAGGCGCCGCAGCTCAGGCAGGGATGGGTCATGGCGTGGGGAGGGGAGTGCGCAAAGGCCGTGTCGGCGTCGGCCGCCATTGTGCCGCGCGCCGCCCGCCTGGGCCCGCCAGGGGGCAAAGCCGGGAGCGCAAAACCCTGTCCCGCACTCCGATACCATGCGCGGTCCCGCCGCCCGGGTTCGATCAAAATCAAAATGAGAATAAAAATCAATTGATACAACACGCCATGCATTCGATGAACCCCGCGACGGACGCTGCGGCTCCGTCCACGCTGTCCGCGCCTCCCATGTCCTCCTCTGCTGCCGTTGCCGCCGTTGCTGCCACCACGGCCATCACCCTTGATGCCCTGCCCCGCCAGGTATCGGCGCGCGTGGTCGAGCTCCATGCCGCACGCGATGCCAGCGAGCAGGAACTGCTGCTGCGGCTCATGGAGATCGGCTTTCTGCCCGGCGAGCCCGTGCGCATCCTGGCCGCGGGCTTTCCGGGCGACGACCCGCTGGCCGTGCGCGTGGGCCAGACCACATTCGCTTTGCGCCGCCATGAGGCGGCCCTGGTGCGCGTGGCGCCGGAGGCGGTGGCATGAGCGCGTCGTCCTCTCCCAAACTCATTCAGCCGCTGCAGCCTGCCCAGGGCGGCGGCGGCAGCGGTGATTCCGCACTGCGCCTGGCCCTGCTGGGCAATCCCAACTGCGGCAAGACGGCGCTGTTCAACCTGCTGACCGGCGCACGCCAGAAGGTGGCCAACTACGCGGGCGTGACCGTTGAGCGCAAGGAAGGCTGGCTGAGCACGGCCAGCGGCCGGCGCGTGCGCGTGCTGGACCTGCCGGGCACCTACAGCCTGCATGCGCACAGCGAGGATGAGCGCATCACGCGCGACATCGTCTCGGGTCGCCATGCGCGCGAGGCGCCGCCCGAACTGCTGGTCTGCGTCACCGACGCCACCCATCTGCGCCTGAACCTGCGCCTGGTGCTGGAGGCCCAGCGCCTGGGCCTGCCCATGCTGCTGGTGCTCAACATGAGCGACATGGCCAGGCGCCAGGGCATCGATATCGACCGCGAGGCGCTGTCACGCGCCCTGGGCATGCCCGTGCTGTCCACGGTGGGCGTGCGCCAGGACGGCGCGCGCGAACTGCTGCAATGGCTGGACGGCCCCGAAGCCCGCGCCCTGGCGGCGCCGCAGCTGCAGGCCCCGGCCCGCCCGGGCGATGCGCGCGAGCAGGTGCTGGCCCTGCACCAGCAGGTGGCCCGCATCATGGCCGACTGCGTCAAGGAGCCCGTGGTGGATACCCGGCGCGACGACCGCATCGACGCCGTGGTGCTGCACCCGCTGTGGGGCATGCTGCTGCTGGCGGCCACGCTGTTCCTGATGTTCCAGGCCGTGTTCAGCTGGGCACAGCCGCTGATGGATGGCATCGAGGGCGGCGTTTCGGCCGTCTCGGCCCTGGTCAACGAGCACATGCCCGAAGGCGCGCTGCGCAGCCTGCTGGCCGATGGCGTGATCGCCGGCACGGGCGCCGTGCTGGTCTTCCTGCCGCAGATCCTGATCCTGTTCCTGTTCATCCTTGCACTCGAGGATTCGGGCTACCTGCCGCGTGCCGCCTTTTTGCTGGACCGCATCATGGGCAAGGTCGGCCTGTCGGGCCGCTCCTTCATTCCGCTGCTGTCCAGCTTCGCCTGCGCCGTGCCCGGCATCATGGCCACGCGCTCCATCACCAGCTGGCGCGACCGCCTGGTGACCATCATGATCGCGCCGCTGATGACCTGCTCGGCGCGCCTGCCGGTCTATGCGCTGCTGATCAGCGCCTTCATTCCCGAGCGCACGGTGGGCGGCATCTTCAATTTGCAGGGCCTGGTGCTGTTCGCGCTGTACGTGGCCGGCATCGCCAGTGCCATGGCCGTGGCCGGCGTGGCCAAGCTGGTGGGCCGCAGCGCCGGCCCCACGCCGCTGCTGATGGAGCTGCCCTCCTACCGCTGGCCCAGCCCGCGCAGCCTGGCCCTGGGCCTGTACGAGCGCGCCATGATCTTCCTGCGCCGCGTCGGCGGCATCATCCTGACCGTGAGCATCGTGCTGTGGTTCCTGGCCAGCTACCCGGCGCCGCCCGATGGCGTCACCGAAGCGGCCATCCGCTACAGCTTTGCAGGCCGCATCGGCGGCTGGCTGGAGGTGGTGCTGGCGCCGATCGGCTTCAACTGGCAGATCGCCATCGCCCTGGTGCCCGGCATGGCTGCGCGCGAAGTGGCCGTCAGTGCCATGGGCACGGTCTATGCACTGTCCGCTGCCAGCGACGAGGCCATGGCCGAGCAGCTGGGGCCGCTGATCGCCCATACCTGGTCCCTGGCCACGGCGCTGTCGCTGCTGGCCTGGTTCGTGTTCGCGCCCCAGTGCATTTCCACGCTGGCGGCCGTGCGGCGCGAGACCAATGGCTGGCGCTATCCGCTGCTGATGACGGGCTACCTGTTCGCGCTGGCCTACCTGGCCAGCTTCATCACCTACCGCGTGGCCCTCGCGCTGGGCGCGGGCTGAGGAGGGCCTTGAGCATGTGGCAAAACATCATCGTGGGCGTGATCGTGGTGGTGGCGGCCGTGTCCCTGGTCTGGCGCTACCTGCCGGCAAGTTGGCGGCTGAAGGCCGGTCAGCTGCATCCGTCGCTGGCGCCCAAGGACGGGGGAGGCTGTGGCGGCTGCAGCGCCTGCGGCGGAGACAGCTGCGCACCGGACAGGCGCCAGCCATAGCGCCAGATCGGTCGCCAGGCCGGTCGCCGGGCCGCCGGCCGGTTGCACGCTCAGGCAGCGGCCAGCCAGATGCGGGCGCCGTCATCCAGCGCAGGCAGGCCATGCGCCAGGCGCGCAGCGTTGCAGCGGTCCGTGCCCATCTCGAATTCCCGGCAGGTCGATGAGCGCTGCTCGTAGATGCTGCATGCCACCTGTTCGCCGCAGCGGCCCGTGAGGGCCTTGCAGCGCACGGGGCGGCGCTCGGTGCCGTTCATGCGCCAGCGGTTGCCGTGGACCTCATGGGCCAGTTCATCGGGAACGGTGCCGCCCATGGAGCGCAGCTCGTAGACGGAAAATTCGACACGGAAGTGTTCGCAGCAGACGCCGCAGTTCAGGCAGGGATGCAGGGCTTCGGACATGGAAGTTCTTCTTCGGGAGACAGCAGGGCACGCACAGGCTTGCCGCGCCCGGTGCCCGGGGCGGCGCATAAGGCTGGGAAGAGGGGGTGCGGCCCTAGGTATGGCCCTGGAGGAACTTCAGATAGAAGGTGTGGATGCGCACGAACAGCGCACGCACCCGGGCCGCGAAATGCCGGCGCGGCCCGAAGAACGAGGGCACGCGCGTATGGCGTGCAATGTGCGGATGGCGCAATGCGCAGCCGCCCAACGGAAACACCGCCTGGGGGCGCTTGGCCTGCAGGCGGTGTCTGGAGTGTTCGTGGCTCAGGTGCATGGGTGTGAGGGAATGCGCCTGGGCCAAAGGAGTGGGCGTGATCAGCCCGGCTGGCGGCCCAGCAGCAGGTACTCCATCAGTGCCTTTTGCACGTGCATCCGGTTCTCTGCCTCATCCCAGACCACGGACTGCGGCCCGTCGATGACCTCGGCCTGCACTTCCTCGCCACGGTGGGCGGGCAGGCAGTGCATGAACAGGGCGTCGGCACGCGCGGCGGCCATCATCTCGGCATCCACGCACCAGTCGGCGAAGGCCTTCTTGCGGGCCTCGTTCTCGGCCTCGTAGCCCATGCTGGTCCACACGTCGGTGGTCACCAGGTCGGTGCCCTTGCAGGCATCCAGCGGGTCCTTGAAGACCTTGTAGCAGCCCTCGCGCGGCGCCTTGCCGCCAAAGGCCAGCTTCTCGTCCACCTCGTACCCGCCCGGCGTGCTGACGTGGACGGTGAAGCCCAGCAGGTCGGCAGCCTGCAGCCAGGTGTTGGCCATGTTGTTGCCGTCGCCGACCCAGGCGACAGTCTTGCCCTGGATCGAGCCGCGGTGCTCGATGAAGGTGAAGATGTCGGCCAGGATCTGGCAGGGGTGGAACTCGTTGGTCAGGCCGTTGATGACGGGCACGCGCGAGTACTCGGCAAAGCGCACGATCTTGTCCTGGCCGTAGGTGCGGATCATCACCAGGTCGGTCATGCGGCTGATGACGCGCGCGCTGTCCTCGATGGGCTCGGCGCGGCCCAGTTGGCTGTCGCCCGTGGTCAGGTGGACCACCGAGCCGCCGAGCTGGTACATGCCGGCCTCGAAGCTCACGCGGGTGCGCGTGCTGGCCTTCTCGAAGATCATGGCCAGCGTGCGGTCGCTGAGCGTGTGGTGCTTTTCGTAGTTCTTGAACTTCTTCTTGATCAGGGCCGCGCGCTCGAGCACATAGGCGTACTCGTCGGCCGTGAAGTCGGAAAACTGCAGATAGTGCTTGATGGCAGTCATAGGCAGGTCCTCATTCGGACAGGAATTGCACGATCAGGGGCTTGAGCTTGGCGACCACTTCGTCGGCCTCGGCCTCGGTCATGATCAGCGGCGGCACCAGGCGCACCACGGTGTCGGCGGTCACGCTGAACAGCAGGCCGGCTTCGGCGCCACGGCCCAGCAGGGCGCCGCAGGGCTTGTTCAGCTCGATGCCGATGATCAGGCCCTGGCCGCGCACATCGACCACGCCCTTGACGTCGGCCAGCTCCTTTTGCAGCGTGGACTTCAGGCGGTCTCCCACCTTGGTGGCATGGGCCAGCAGGCCGTCTTCTTCCATGATGCGGATGGTTTCGATGCCCGCACGCATGGCCAGCGGATTGCCGCCGAAGGTGGAGCCGTGGTTGCCCGGCTGCAGCACGGTGGCCGCCTTGCCATGGGCGACGACGGCGCCGATGGGCACGCCCGAGCCCAGGCCCTTGGCCAGGGTCATCACGTCGGGGACGATGCCGGCCCACTGGTGGGCGAACCACTTGCCCGTGCGGCCCATGCCTGCCTGGACTTCGTCGAACATCATCAGCCAGCCGTTGGCATCGCACAGGGCGCGCACCTGCTGCATGTACTCGATGCGCATGGGGTGCAGGCCGCCTTCGCCCTGGATGGGCTCCATCATCACGGCAACCACGTCGGGGTTGCCGGCCGTGGCCTGCTGCAGCGCCTCGAAGTCATTGACCGGCACGCGCAGGAAGCCGTCGAGCAGCGGGCCGAAGCCGTCGCGCACCTTGGGGTTGCCCGTGGCCGTCATGGTGGCGATGGAGCGGCCGTGGAAGGCATGCTCGTAGACCACGATCACCGGCTTGGCGATGCCCTTGTCCACGCCGTACTTGCGCGCGATCTTGATGGCGGCCTCGTTGGCCTCCAGGCCCGTGCTGCAGAAGAAGACATTGGTCATCTTCGCGCGCTCGGTCAGCAGCTTGGCCAGCGTTTCCTGGCCGGGCACATGGTAGTAGTTGGAGGTGTGGATGAGCTTGGCCACCTGGTCCTGCAGCGCAGGCACCAGCTTGGGGTGGTTGTGGCCCAGCGTATTCACGGCAATGCCGCCCAGCGCATCGAGGTACTGCTTGCCGTTGACGTCCCACACGCGGCAGCCCTGGCCTCGCTCCAGAGCGATCGGTACGCGGCCATAGGTGTTCATCACGTGGGGCGAGGCAGCCTCGATGAAAGCGGTCATTGCAAAAATCTCCTGAGCTGGAAAGTAAACGGCATCCGGGCGTTGCCGCCGCAGATGCCTGAAAAACAGCGAAGCCCGATTCTAGGGGCCGCGCAATGGCCTACCGTTGCGGTTTGCGCATCACAGCCATGCAATGAACCTACGCCACACTTGGTTAGTGCGCTGCACAACGGTCCAGCTCTTATATAAGAGATAAAATGCCTGCTTGGCCTGCCGGCAGCGATCCTGTCTGCGGGCTCTGGCTTTTTTGAAGGACTTGCGCAAACAGGAAGTGGCAAGGTGCTGGGCCCCTTGGCAAGCCGCCTGTTTTGCTCCTTGTTGCGCAAGTCGTATTTTGGTGCGCATCCTGATGGTCTCTCCCTCCAGCAAAGAACTGTTCATCCAGGGCATCACCCACGAAGGCAAGACTTTCCGGCCCAGCGACTGGGCCGAGCGGCTGGCAGGCGTCATGAGCCAGTTCCGCCCCGGTGGTGCCCAGCGCGGCAGCCACCTGAGCTACTCGCCCTGGTGTGTTCCCACAACGCTCAACGGCGTCAAGTGCGTGGTCGTGCATCGCGACCTGCGCGACTACGAGCCCATGGCCTGGGATTTCTGCCTGAATTTCGCCAAGGACAACAACCTGCAGGTTGCCGAAGCCTGCCTGATACCGGACGAGCCGGCCCGCTGAGGCCGGCTTCTTTTTTTGCGGGGCCGGTTCCCGCCCGATGTGAAGCGCGCCTGGGGTGCGTTTTTTTTCGGCTGCGCTTTGCTGGAGCCGGGCTTTTCCTTCGGTGCGATGCGGACGGCGGCGCCTTTGTCCAGGCACAAAAAAACCGCCCGAAGGCGGTTTTCTCGTTCGCTGACAGCGCACCCGTTACAAACGGCAGATGGCCGGGGCCATCCGTGCGGTTGCCTAAGTGGATTAGGCGGCGGGGGCTGCCAGGGCCTTGACCTTGGCGGACAGGCGGCTCTTGTCGCGAGCGGCCTTGTTCTTGTGGAAGATGCCCTTGTCGGCGATCGTGTCCAGAACGGATTGGGCTGCGGCAAACAGTTCGGTTGCCTTGGCCTTGTCGCCAGTCAGAACGGCCTTCTCGACCTTCTTGACGGCGGTGCGGTACTTGGAACGCAGCGAAGTGTTGGCTGCGTTGAGCTTGACGTCCTGGCGGGCGCGCTTGCGGCCGGATGCCAGGCGGGGGTTCTTCTTTACGGGCTTGGATGCCATGATATGTATTCCTAGTGTCTGAGGATGTTGTCGGCGAAGCGTGGGATTATAGCATGCAGTCCCTTCAGGGCCTGTGGGCCCCAGGCCGCGCAATCGGGCCTGTTGCAACGGAGTGCAAGAGCCGTCCGGCCCGCCCTGGCACGCAACTGCGGTGGCCGTGCCAGCGCATACACTCCCCACGGTGTCACTGTTCAAAGCCGCCTCCACCGTTTCCCTGCTGACGCTGGCCTCCCGTATCACCGGGCTGGTGCGCGATCTGCTCATGGCCTCCATGTTCGGAGCCAATGCGCTGACCGATGCGTTCAATGTCGCGTTCAGGATTCCCAATCTCTTCCGGCGCCTGTTCGCCGAAGGCGCCTTCAGCCAGGCCTTTGTGCCGGTGCTAGCCGCCAGCAAGGCCAAGGAGGGGGAGGAGGCCACGCGCAGGCTGATCTCCCATGTGGCCACGCTGCTGTTCTGGGTGCTGCTCGTGACCTGCGTGCTGGGCGTGGTCGGCGCGCCACTGCTGGTCTGGCTGCTGGCCAGCGGCCTGCGCCAGTCGCCCGAAGGCTATGACGCAGCCGTGCTGATGACGCGCTGGATGTTCCCCTACATCGGCTTCATGTCGCTGGTGGCGCTGTCGTCCGGCGTGCTCAATACCTGGCGGCGCTTTGCCGTCTCGGCCGCCACGCCCGTGCTGCTGAACCTGGCCATGATTGCCGCCGCCTTCTGGGGTGCACCCTGGCTGCAGGCGCGCGGCATAGAGCCCATCTATGCCATGGCCGGCGGTGTGATGCTGGGCGGCGTGCTGCAGCTGGCGGTACAGCTGCCGGCGCTGGCAGGCCTGGGCCTGCTGCCGCGCATCGGGTTTTCTCCAGCCGCCTTGCGCCAGGCTTGGCAAGAGGCCGGCGTGCGCCGCATCCTCAGGCTGATGGCGCCGGCGCTGCTGGGCGTGGGCGTGGCCCAGGTCTCGCTGATGATCAACACCCAGATCGCCTCCTATCTGCAGCCGGGCAGCGTGACCTGGCTGTTCTATGCTGACCGGCTCATGGAGTTTCCGACGGCGCTGCTGGGCGTGGCGCTGGGCGTGGTGCTTACGCCCCAGCTGGCCGCGGCCAAGGCGGCCGACGACTCGGAGCGCTACTCGGCCATGCTGGACTGGGGGCTGCGCCTGGTGGTGCTGTTTTCCGTGCCCTGCGCGGTGGGGCTGCTCACTTTCGCCGAGCCGCTCGTGGCCACGCTGTTCCACCGTGGCGCGCTGCAGGACAGCGATGTGGGCCAGATCGCGCTGGCGCTGGTGGGCTACGGCGCCGGCCTGGTGGGCCTGGTGGCCATCAAGGTGCTGGCGCCCGGCTACTACGCAAGCCAGGACATCCGCACGCCCGTCAAGATCGCCATCGTGGTGCTGATCATCACCCAGCTGCTCAACCTGGTGCTGGTGCCCTTCATGGCGCATACGGGTCTGGCGCTGTCCATCGGCCTGGCGGCCCTGGTCAATGCGGGCTGGCTGCTGTGGGGGCTGCTGCGCCGGGGCGTCTACCGTCCCAAGCCCGGCTGGGGGCGGCTGGCCTTGCAGGTGATTGCGGCCAGCAGTCTGCTGGCCGTGCTGCTGACCTGGGGAAGCCAGCATTTCGACTGGATTGCGCTGCGTGCCAACGGATGGCAGCGCGTGGGCCTGCTTGCCGGCCTGATGGCGGCCTCGGCCCTGCTGTACTTTGGCGCGCTGTGGGCAGCCGGGCTCAAGCTGCGGGCACTGCTGCGGCGCTAGCCCGAACCCGCATAATTGCAGGCCTGGGCGCTGCAAATTCACAAGGCATCATGAGCTGGAGCTACGACGACACGCCAACGGCCCTGCAATACTTTGCAGCGCTGGTGCAAAGCGATGAACACCTGCCGCTGATGGAGGCGGCAATCAGCATCGCCCAGGATGCCGTGCCCGATCTCGACCTGCAGGCGGCCAGCGCCGAACTGGACCGGCTGCAGGTGCGCCTGGTCCAGCGCCTGGCCGGCGAAACCGATCCGCTGCAGTGCCTGCGCGGACTCAACCAGTTCTTCTACGGCGAGCTGGGCTTTGGCGGCAATCTCAACGACTACTACGACCCCGCCAACAGCTACATCCACCATGTGCTGCAGACGCGGCGCGGCATTCCCATCAGTGTGGCGCTGATCTGGCTGGAGCTGGCTGCGGCCATCGATCTGCCGGCGCAGGGCGTGAGCTTTCCCGGCCATTTCCTGGTCAAGATGCGCCTGCCCCAGGGGCAGGTGGTGATGGACCCGTTGAGTGGCGAGTCCTTTTCTGCCAACAGCCTGGCCGAGCGGCTGGAGCCCTTCTGGCAGAGCGCGGGCCTGTCGGCCGAAGAGGCCGCTCCGCTGGGCATGTACCTGCAGGGCGCCTCGCCGCGCGACGTTCTGGAGCGCATGCTGCGCAACCTGCAGGAAATCCACCATGCCCGGCGCGACTGGCCGCTGCTGGTGGCCGTGCTCAACCGGCTGGCCGTGCTGCGGCCCGACATGCCCGAGATCCTGCGGGACCGGGGGCTGGCCTATGCGCAATGGGGGGTGACCGAGCGTGCGCTTGAAGACCTGGAGCGCTTCCTGCAGTCCCAGCAGGGCGCGCAGGCCGTGGCCGTGCGCGAGGTGATCCGGCGGCTGAGAGGGCTGTAGCCGCCCGCGCGTGGGCTGATCAGACCAGCCGGACGGCTTCCAGCTCTTTCTTGAGATAGGCGTAGAACAGCGGAGCGGCCACCAGGCCTGCAGGGCCGAACACCGATTCGGCCACGAACATCACCGCCAGCAGCTCCCATACGCCCATGTGCGTGCGCTGGCCCACGACCTTGGCGTTGATCACGTACTCGGCCTTGTGGATCAGGATCAGAAAGCCCAGGCAGGCGGCGGCGGCCACAGGGGACACCGACAGGCCCACAATGGTGATCACCGCATTGCACAGCAGGTTGCCCACGATGGGCACCAGGCCTGCAATGAAGGTCAGCGTGATCAGGGCTGGCGTGTAGGGCAGGGTCAGGTTCCAGTGCGGCAGCACGCCCAGAAGGAAGATGGCCGTCAGGAAGGTATTGAAGGCCGCAATCCAGAACTGGGCCGCCACGATCTGGCGGAAGGCCAGTCCCATGAGCCGGATGCGCTCGCGCAGCGCTGCCACCAGGGGCGGGCGGCGCGTGACCATGGGCCGCACGGCGGCCAGGGCGCCGATGATCAGGCCCACGTAGGCATAGAGCAGGCCGGTGAGCCAGGCGCGGCCCGCATGGGCCAGGGCGCCGGCCTTGGCGGCCAGGTAGCTGGCCAGCAGGTGCTGGATTTCCTGTGCGCCGTCCGGCAGCTGGTCGGCCATGTCGGCCGGCAGCTTGTCACGCAGCTCCAGCACCGTGTGCGCCAGATAGTCGAGCAGCTCGCGGTACTGCTGCGGCGCGTCGGTGATGTAGGTGCGCGTGTGCGACAGCGCGCCGCTGAGCAGGGCCAGCGGCGCAAGAATGACGATGGTGGCTGCCACCAGTTGTGTCCAGCGCGGCAGCGAGCCGCGCCGGGACTTGGGCTGGGCGCGTGACAGCAGCCCGGCAAGCGCGCGCGTGACCAGAAAGCCCACGCAGACGCACAGCATGCCCGGCAGCAGCCCCTGCCACATGATCAGCAGCAGGGCGCCGGCCATCAGCACATAGCTGGACAGCGTCACGCCGCGCGTGGGCGCGGGCTGCGGGGAGATGATGGGCGAGGGCAGGTGCTGGGTCATGCGCTGCGGGCCCGTGGTCAGCGGACCTCGACAGGCTCGCCCTCGCCGCGTGCGGCGATGCGTCCGATGGTGTGGACCGTCTCGCCCAGCTTCGCGAGCGTGGCGGCCGTGGCTTCGGCAGCCTCGGCGGGCACGACAACGACCATGCCGATGCCGTTGTTGAAGGTGCGGTTCATTTCCACGGCGTCGATGCCGGCCGTCTTCTGCAGCCAGGCGAACAGCTCGGTCTGGGGCCAGCTGCCGGCATCCAGGTGGGCGGCCAGGCCTTCGGGCAGCACGCGGGGGATGTTCTCCAGCAGGCCGCCGCCCGTGATGTGGGCCAGCGCCTTGATGGGGTGCTGCTCCAGCGCCGCCAGCACGTTCTTCACGTACAGGCGCGTGGGTTCCATGATGGCCTGCTTGAACGGCTTGCCGTCCAGCGTTTCGGGCAGGCTGCCCTGGCTTTCGGCGCGCTCGATGCACTTGCGCACCAGGGAGAAACCGTTGGAGTGCACGCCGGCCGAGGCCAGTCCCAGCACCACGTCGCCAGCAGCCACGCTCTGGCCCGTGAGGATCTTGGACTTTTCGACGGCGCCGACGGCAAAGCCGGCCAGATCGTATTCGCCGGCCGGGTACATGCCGGGCATTTCGGCGGTTTCACCGCCGATCAGTGCGCAGCCCGACAGCTCGCAGCCGCGCGCAATGCCGCCGACCACGGCAGCGGCCGTGTCCACGTCCAGCTTGCCGCAGGCGAAGTAGTCGAGGAAGAACAGGGGCTCGGCGCCCTGGACCAGCACGTCGTTGACGCTCATGGCCACCAGGTCGATGCCGACGGTGTCGTGCATGTTCCACTCGAAGGCCAGCTTGAGCTTGGTGCCCACGCCGTCGGTGCCCGAGACCAGCACGGGCTCCTTGTAGCGCTTGGGCACCTCGAACAGTGCGCCGAAGCCTCCGATGCCGGCCATCACGCCTTCGCGCATGGTCTTCTTGGCCAGCGGCTTGATGCGCTCGACCAGCGCGTCGCCAGCGACGATGTCGACGCCGGCGTCTTTGTAGGAGATCGGGGTAGAGGAGGGGGCAGAAGAGCTCATGGATGGGTACGGTGCGGTAGGCCCGAGGCCGGGCTGGAACCCCGGGATTCTACGGCGCCGGCCGCCGGCAGGCGCGCGCGCCAGTGGGCTTCGAGGGGGCTTTCGTTGCACAAGCGGGCCGGCTGCCGCCGTGCCGTGCGCCGCGCAGACTAAAATCCCTGTTGCGCCCGGGAACGCCCCGGCGTCGCCCGCCTTGCCGCAGCGCTGCGGCAGGGCGGGCCTGTCTTTGCTATCAACCCAATGCCGTTGCCGATTCCTTTGCCTGCTTTTGCCGCATGGACCCGCCTGGACACAGGAAAGGGGGCGCTGCGCGTATGTCGCAGATGAAGCAGCTGGCTCTGGATATCAGCATGGCGTCGAGCCCGACGCTGTCGCGCTTTTTCGTCGGCCCCAATGCCGCGGTGATCGATCATTTGCGCCATTGGGTGGGCGATGGCCGCATGCAGACGGCCCGCACGCCAGTGCCCACTTATCTTTGGGGCGAATCGGGCTCGGGCAAGACCCATCTGCTCAAGGCCGTGCGCGAGGCCCTGCGCGAGCAGGGTGCCATGGTGGGCTGGATGGATGCCTCCACCCTGTTCCCGCCGCCCTTCGACGAGCGCTGGGCGGCGGTGCTGATGGACGATGTGGACATCTACACTCCGCTGCAGCAGGCGCGGGCCTTCAACTGGTTTGTGAATGCGACGAGCCCGGCCACGGGCTCGCCGCGCTGGGTGCTGGGGGCCGGCCCGCTGCCGCCGGCAGACCTCAAGCTGCGCGAGGATCTGCGCACGCGGCTGGGCTGGGGCCATGTGTTCCAGCTGCAGCTGCTCGACGAAACCGCGCGCCGCGCGGTGCTGCGCCAGGAGGCCGATGCCCGTGGCGTTTTTCTGGGCGACGATGTGATGGACTACATGCTCAAGCGCTTCTCGCGTGACCTGGGCAGCCTGATGCAGCTGCTCGACATGCTCGACGGCTTTGCGCTGCGCAACAAGCGCGCCATCACCATTCCGTTGCTCAAGACGATGCTGGAAACCGAATGAGCCCGCATTTTCTTGTGGGCAGGGACTGCGGGAGCCGGCGGAGCCTGCGTTGCAAGGGCAGCGCGGGACCCATTTTTTTAGGATATGCATGACCTCTGATCAGAAGCAACTCCGGCCCCGGCTGGCGTTGTTCGACCTGGACCACACGCTGCTGCCGCTCGATTCGGACTATGAGTGGGGCGAGTTCACGACGCGCATCGGCTGGACCGATCCGGTCGAGTTCGGCCGCCGCAATGCCGAGTTCTTCGCGCACTACCAGGCGGGCACGCTCGACGTGCACGACTATGTGCGCTTTGCCACCGAGGCCTTCTGCGCCCGTGGCGCGCAGCAGGCCGCCGAGGCGCACGAGCGCTTCATGCGCGAGGTGATCACCCCCGCCATCCGTCCCCAGGCACTGGAGCTGCTGCGCACGCACCAGCAGGCGGGCGACCAGATCATCATCGTCACGGCCACCAACGAGTTCGTGACGCGCCCCATCGCCGCCGCCCTCGGCGTGCAGGAATTGATCGCGGTGGAACTGGAGCGCGACGCGCAGGGCTGGTTCACGGGCGAGATCCGTGGCACGCCCAGCATGCGCGGCGGCAAGGTGCAGCGCATGCAGCAGTGGCTGGATGCGCGCGGCCTGCAGTGGAGCGGCGTGGAGACCTTCTTCTACAGCGACTCCTGGAACGACGTTCCCCTGCTCGAGCGCGTGGACCACCCCGTGGCCACCAACCCCGACACTCGGCTGCGCGCCCTGGCCCAGGAACGTGGCTGGCGCATTCTGGACCTGTTTGGCGAAGCACCATGATCAAGAACATCATCGACAAGCTGCTGGGCAAGGCCTCGGCCGCCCCACGGGCGCGCAAGTCGCCCTTCGGCAAGCGCCAGGAGGTGCCCGTGCAGGTGCACGGCATCGATCCCAACCTGGTGGACCGGCGTGCCCTCGACGTGGTCGAGACGCTGCAGGACGCGGGCTACGAGGCCTACATCGTCGGCGGCGCCGTGCGCGACCTGCTGCTGGGCCTGCGCCCCAAGGACTTCGACGTGGCCACCAATGCCACGCCCGAGCAGGTCAAGGGCCTGTTCCGCCGCGCCTTCATCATCGGCAAGCGCTTTCGCATCGTGCACGTGGTCTATGGCCGCGGGCGCGAGAACGAGGTCATCGAAGTCTCCACCTTCCGCGCCTTCCTGGACAACAGCGCGGCCGAGGCCGTGAGCGGCAACGAGCGCACCAGCAAGGCCCAGCTCGCCGGCATGCACCATGCGGTGGACGCCAGTGGCCGCGTGCTGCGCGACAACGTCTGGGGTCCGCAGGACCAGGACGCCACGCGCCGCGACTTCACGATCAACGCCATGTACTACGACCCGCGCACGCAGATCGTGGTCGACTATCACAAGGGTATTGACGACGCCAAGAAGCGCATGCTGCGCATGATTGGCGACCCGGCCACGCGCTACCGTGAAGATCCGGTGCGCATCATCCGCGCCGTGCGCTTCGCCGCCAAGCTGGCGGGCAAGGGCTTCAAGCTCGAGCCCAAGACGGCCAAGCCCCTGGTGGAGTGCGAGCCGCTGCTGGCCGATGTGCCGCAAAGCCGCCTGTTCGATGAAATGCTCAAGCTGCTGCAGACCGGCCATGCGCTGGCTTCGGTGGAGCAATTGCGCGGCCTGGGCCTGGCGCGCGGCATCTACTCGCTTCTGGATGTGGTGGTCGAGCGTGCCGAGCAGCCCTTCGTGCAGGCCGCTCTGACCGATACCGATCGCCGTGTCGAGGAAGGCAAGCCCGTGGCGCCCAGCTTCCTGCTGGCCTGCGTGCTGTGGCATGACGTGAAGACCGGCTGGGAGCGCCGCCTGAACCAGCGTCAGCACCCGTTTCCCGCGCTGCAGGAATCCATCGACGAAGTGTTCGACCAGCGCATCGGCGATGTCTCGGGACGCGGCAAGCTGGCCGCCGACATGCGCGAGATCTGGGTCATGCAGCCGCGCTTCGACAAGCGCACGGGCGCCACGCCGTTCAGCCTGGTGGCCCAGCCGCGCTTTCGCGCGGGCTTCGATTTCATGCGGCTGCGCGCCGATATCGGCGAGGTCGAGGAAAGCCTGGCCAGCTGGTGGCAGGAGTTCCAGAATGCCGACGACGCGCGCCGCGACGACCTGATCGCCCAGGCGCGCGACGAGCAGCGCGCCCGCCAGCGCAGCGCCGAACCCAAGGTGCACCGCGTGCCCAAGGTCCGCCAGCCGCGCGATGGCGTGAACCTGGCGGAAGGCGTGCAGCCTGAGGATCCCGCACCGGCACAGGCTGGCAGCGAGGAGGCTGCAGCGCCCAAGAAGCGGCGGCGCCGCCGCCGCAAGCCCCAGGGCGGGGGCGATGGCGGCATGGGCGGTGATGACTGAGCCAGGCCACTGGGTCGCCATCGGCCTGGGTGCCAACCTCGGTGACTGCGGCCAGGCCCTGGGCCAGGCCTTGAAGGCCATCGGCGGCCTGACGGGCACGCGCCTGCTGGCCGTTTCCTCGCTCTACAGCACGGCGCCCATCGATTCCAGCGGTCCCGACTATCTGAACGCCGTGGCCGCTGTGCGCACCACGCTGCAGCCGCTGGCGCTGCTCGATGCGCTGCAGGCCATCGAACTGGCGGCCGGGCGCGAGCGCCCCTACCGCAATGCGCCGCGCACGCTGGACCTGGACATCGAGCTGTGGGGCGACGAGCGCATCGCGCTGCCGCGCCTGAGCGTGCCGCACCCGCGCATGCACGAGCGCGCCTTCGTGCTCGTGCCGCTGGCCGAGATCGCGCCTGAGCGCGTCACGCCCGCGCAGCTGCAGGCCGTGGCGGGGCAGGGCATCTGCCTGGCGCACAAGCCTGGCTGGCATCTCCGGCAAGCCTGAATCCCGACAGTGGCCTGAATGAAAAAGCCGCAGCGCCCTGAGGGCGGCTGCGGCTTTTTGCCAGGCGGGACGCGGTGGATCGACTCAGTCCACCTTCGCTCCGGAGGCCTTGACGATGGCCTGGTACTTGGCGCGCTCGGCCGCCATGAACCTGTCGAACTCGGCGGGCGTGGAGGACACGGGCTCGGCCATCAGGGTCTCGAAGCGGGTCTTGGTCTCGGGCGCGGCCAGTGCGTCGGCAAAGGCCCGGCTCAGCTTGTCCAGCACGGGCTTGGGCGTGCCGGCCGGGGCGACCAGGCCCCACCAGGTATCGATGGCAAAGCCGGGGAAGGTCTTGGACAGCGCGGGCACGCCGGGCAGCAGCGTGGTGGGGTTCAGCGAGGTCACGGCCAACGCCTTGAGCTTGCCCGAGCGGATATTGGGCGCAGCGGCAGCCAGGTTGTCGATGTTGAAGTCCACCTCGCCCGACAGCAGGGCCAGCTGGGCCGGGTTGGCGCCACGGTAGGGCACGTGCAGGGCGAAGATGCCGGCTTTTTGCTTGAGCATTTCGCCGGCCAGGTGGCCTGCGCTGCCGTTGCCGCCGCTGCCGTAGTTGAGCTTGCCGGGGTGGGACTTGGCGTAGGCGATCAGGTCGGCTACGCTGTGGATCTTGAGCTGCTCGGCACGGGCCGCATTCATCACCAGCACGTTGGGCACGCGCACCATCTGGGTGATGCCCGCGAAGTCCTTGCCCGCGTCGTAGGGCATCTTGGTGTACAGCCAGGGATTGACGGCATGGGTGGCCGTGGCGGCCAGGCCGATGGTCATGCCGTCCGGCGTGGCGCGGGCAATGGCGTCGGCGCCGATGTTGCCGCCGGCGCCGGCCTTGTTGTCGATGATCACCACTCCCAGGGAGTCACGCACCCGCTCGGCCAGCGCGCGCGCGGTGATGTCCAGCGGACCGCCGGGCGCATAGGGCACGATCAGGCGGATGGGCTCTTGCGCCAGGGCAAGCGGGGAGGCCAGGGCAGCAGCGGCCGCCATGACCGAGAGAAGGCTGTTTCTACGGTTCATAGGGGCGCTATTGTGCAAAAAAATTGCGACACCTGGCTGCGCGCAGGTATGGGAAGCAGTTTTTCTGCGTATTGCTTGATCCGTGCCACTTTCTGCGCACTCAGGAAGCCTTGTCGGCCTCGGAGGTGAACGCGTCCGCGTAGAACTCTTCCGCCGGCAGGCCGCGTTGCTCCACATAGGCATGGCGTGCCGAATCGACCACGATGGGTGCACCGCAGGCATAGACCTGATGGCCGGACAAGTTGGCAAAGTCGTCCAGCACGGCCTGGTGCACGAAGCCCGTGCGGCCGGTCCAGCCGTCTTCCGGCAGCGCGTCGGAGACCACGGGCACATAGCACAGCTGGGGCATGGCCTCGGCCTGCTCGCGCACCCAGGCGTCGAGGTAGAGGTCCTCGGGCCGGCGTCCTCCCCAGTACAGGGTGACGGAGCGGGTGATGCCCTTGTGGCGGATGTGCTCCAGCAGCGCCTTGATGGGGGCGAAGCCCGTTCCCGAAGCCAGGAAGATAAGGGGCTTGTCGCTGTCCTCGCGCAGGAAGAAGCTGCCGAACGGGCCCTCCACGCGCAGGATTTCCTTTTCCTTCATGGCGCCGAACACGTGGTCGGTGAACTTGCCGCCCGGCATGTGGCGGATGTGCAGCTCCAGCCCCGGTGCCGTGTCCTGCACATGGGGGGCCGTGGCCATGGAGTAGGCGCGGCGGGCGCCGTCGCGCAGGATGAATTCCACGTACTGGCCTGCGTGGTAGCGGAACTTGTCTGCAGCGGGCAGCTGCAGGCGCACCTGCATCACGTCGTGCGACTTCTTCTCCAGCGTGGCCACGCGCACGGGCATCTTCTTGATCGGGAAGGCGCTGGCATCGGTCACCTGGCGCGACTCCAGCACCACCGAGGTGCTGGGCGTGGCGCAGCAGGTCAGCACATAGCCGTCGGCCTCTTCCTGGGCGGTCAACGCTTTTTCCGAGTGGGCGCCATGGGTGACCTCGCCGAGCAGCTTCTTGCACTTGCAGGAGCCGCAGGCACCGTCCTTGCAGCCATAGGGCAGGCCCACGCCGCAGCGGATGGCGGCGGCCAGGATGGTCTCGCTGCCCTGCGTGGCGAAGGCGCGGCCGCTGGGCTGTACGGTGATTTCGTGGGAAGCGTTGGCTATCTCGGTCATGTTCTCGGTATCCTCGGGGGCGCTGGCGGCGCGTGGAGCGCGCCGGCGATCTTCTTTCCCGGACGGACATGCCGCTGCCGCGACCGGCGGCGCGCGGGTGGCCGCCCTCGCAACAGGCCAGGATTTTGCCCTCAAACCAAAACCCATTGGGCGCGCTGCCGGCGCGCTTTCGACGCGAACGCGTGCTCATCGTCGGCTGCGGCGACGTGGGGCTGCGCGTGGCTGGTGCATTGGCGGGCGCGCCCGTCGCCCGTTCGGGTGCCGCACGACGGGGCCCGCGCGTGCTGGCCCTGACGCGTGGCGCCGAGCGCCTGCAGGATCTGCGCGGGCGCGGCATCACGCCGCTGCTGGGCGATCTGGACGCGCCTGCCACGCTGCGCCGTCTGGCCGGCCTGGCCACGCGCGTCGTCCACCTGGCGCCGCCGCCCAATCCGCCTGCCGGCGAAGATGGCTGGTGGCTGGACCCGCGCACCACGGCTTTGCTGCGCGTGCTGCGCCTTCGCGGCCGGCCGGCCAGCCTGGTCTATGGCTCGACCTCCGGCGTCTATGGCAACTGCGAGGGCGCCTGGATCGACGAAAGCCGCCCGCCCGCACCGGCCACGGCGCGTGCCCAGCGCCGCGTGAACGCCGAGCGAGCCGTGCGCTTTGCCGGGCGCGGCGGGCTGCGCGCCAGCATTCTGCGCATCCCGGGCATCTATGCGCCGGACCGGGAAAACGGTACGCCGCGCGGGCGCCTGCTGCGCGGCACGCCCCTGCTGTGTGCCGCAGAGGATGTCTACACCAACCACATCCATGCCGACGACCTGGCCCGCGCCTGCGTGCGGGCGCTGTGGCTCGGCCGGCCGCAGCGCATCTACCACGCCAGCGACGATACGCAGCTGCGCATGGGCGACTACTTCGACCTTGCGGCCGATCTCTATGGACTGCCGCGCCCCGCACGCATCACGCGCGAGCAGGCGCAGCGCGAGCTGCCGGCCAGCCTGCTGAGCTTCATGGGGGAGTCACGCCGCCTGCGCAACCAGCGCCTGAAGGAGGAGCTGGGCCTGAGATTGCGCTACCCGACCGTGGAGCAGGGGCTGCGCGCCTGAATCAGCGCGGGTGGATGCCGCCGTTGGTGTCGTAGCAGCGGAACACGTTGCAGTGCGAGATGGGGGCCGAAGGCGGCAGCGGCTGCGGCGGCACGGGGCGTCCGACGATCCACGGCCGGTTGATGGCATTGGGCTGCAATGCGCGCGATTGCTGCAGCTGTTCATAGGCCTTGGGGCCCAGGCAGGCCATCTCCATCTGCTGCTGGGCGGCCTGGCTGCGCGGGCCCCAGGTGGCGGGATCGGGATTGGCCTCGGCCAGGATGGTGTCCAGGCGGCGGCGCGCCTGCTGGCAGGCCGGGGAGTCGCCGCCGTCGCGCTGGGCCGAGTTCTCGCGCTCGCGCCGGCTGCGTGCCTCGCGCTCCTGCTGCTGGGCACGCGTGCGGCGCTCGGCCTCTTCGCGGGCCAGTTGCTGGTTCTTGCGCTCTATGGCGGCGGCGGACTGCGCGCGCTCGCGCTCCAGCTCTTCGGGGCTGGGGGCTTCCTGCACCTGCACGCGGTTTTCGCCGTCCTTGCAACTGCTGTTGGTGTAGGTGACGCGGCCGGTCTTGGCGTCCGTGCAGCGGATGACCTGGGCCGAGGCCGGGCCTGCGGTGAGCGCCAGCACCAGCGGTACAAACATCGGTACAAACATCTGTACAAGCGCCGCCAGCGCCCAGCGCGCGGCCGCCGATGAACGGCGGCCGGTGTGGCCAAGGTCTTGGGTGCGGTGCATGGCGGTTTCCTTTCCCATCACAAGCGGCACAAGGATGTGGTGTATTGCCGATTATGGTGCGGCGCCCAGGGGCTGGAAATGCCGCCGTTCAGCCGTTCAGCGCCAGTGGCGCGGATCCTGGGTGGGGTAGGGGTTGCCGCCGCCCTGGCTTTCACGCTGCATGCGCTCGATGGCGCGTTGCTGCTGCTCGCGGTCACGCTGCTGCTGCTCCCGGTCCCGTTGCTGGCGTTCGCGCTCGCGCTGCTGCTGGCCCTGGTCGCGTTCGCGCTCCCGCTGCTGGCGCTCGGCTTCGCGGCGCTGCTGCTCCTGCATGCGCTCGCGCAACTGGCGGTCGCGGTCCTGGGCCTGGCGGTCACGGTCCCGGTCGCGCTCTCGCATTTCACGCTCGCGTTGTTGGCGGTCACGCCAGGCATCGCGGTTGCGTTCCTGCTGGATGCGCTCGCGCTCGTATTGCAGGCGCTCACGTTCGCGCTGCAGGCGCTGGCGCTCGTACCAGCCGTTGTCCGGATAGGCGGGCTGCGTGGGATACGAGGGGTAGACGACGCCGCCCGACGGATAGCTGGGATAGGACGGGTAGCTGGGATAGCTGGGGTAGCCGGAGCCCATGTCCGAATAGCCATCGGGCGGCACGGCGCAGGCGGTGACCAGGGCTGCAAGGCCAAGGCCGGCCAGCAGGCGCAGGGGGCGCAGGCCAGGCTGCGGGCGCTGCTGCGTGGGGGAGGCGTTGGTTCGGGTCATGGTGTGGTGTCCGGGCAAAGGCGTGTTTCCTGTCTGGATCTCTTCATATGACGTTTGACAGGCCTCAATGGTTGACCTGGATCGTCCTGGCGAGGCAACGACGGCGACAGCGGAGCTTCTATTTTGATAGCAATTGGTCCATGTGCTGTAGGTGCTTCCAGATGAAATCCGCAGGCACAGCGCGCAATGGCTGCGGTCGCCCCGATCGCCGCAATGGCATCTGCGCGGGACTAGAATGGCCGCTGTCTTTGGCGGCGCGCAGTCCGTGCGCCGCAAAGCAGCGTTCTCAGGGCGGGGTGAAATTCCCCACCGGCGGTATCTGGATCTGTCTTTCGGCATGTGTCCAGCAGCCCGCGAGCGCCCGGCTAGCCGCAAGGCCGGCCGGGGTCAGCAGATCTGGTGAGATGCCAGAGCCGACGGTCACAGTCCGGATGAAAGAGATCGCGCAGCACCTGCATGGCAGGCGCCATGCCCATGGTTGTCCCATGGGCTGTGCCGCGCCATGCGGCGCCATGGCGCGCGCCCTGATTCATTTGTCTCATCTCGAAAGAGCACCATGAATCAGACTCCTGTCTCCTTGAACTTCTCCGCACACGGCACGGCCTCGGGCACGCCGTGGAAGGCCGTCGCGGGCCGCAGCCGCGTGGCCGTGATCTGCGCGAGCTGGCATACCGATGTCGTGCACCAGGCGCGCGACTCCATGGCGGCCGAGCTGCAGGCCCAGGGAGTGGCCGCGCAGAACATCAGCCACTTCAACGTGCCCGGCGCCTTCGAGATCCCGCTGCTGGCCAAGAAGCTGGCCGACAGCGGCCGTTTCGACGCGGTCATCGCCTGCGCGCTGGTGGTCAACGGCGGCATCTATCGCCACGAGTTCGTGTCCTCGGCCGTGATCGACGGCCTGATGCGCGTGCAGCTCGATACCGAAGTGCCGGTGTTCTCGGCCGTGCTCACGCCGCGCGATTTCCACGAACATGGCGACCATGTGGAGTTCTTCCGTGCCCACTTCGTGAAGAAGGGCGTGGAAGTGGCGCATGCCTGCCTGGCGGCGCTGGACCAGCTGGCGCAGGTACAGGCACTGGGCCAGGCGCGCGCGGCCTGAGCCGGCCAGCCTCCCAGCACAGCTTTGGTTGGGGATGGATTCTCGTAAACACTGAGTTGGGGCCGAGTGTCGCGGTCCCGTCACGCGGCGTGACGCGCCATTGCCAAGCCGCGATGACGGGAATAACGTGACGGCCTGTTTCAACTGAGGAGTGCGCGATGAAGATGTCCCGGAAGTTGTGTATTGCGGCCGTCGTGGCCGGCATGGGTGGCGTGGCCATGGCCCAGGAGCAGGTGATCCGCATCGGCCACATCGGCCCCGTGTCCGGACCCCAGGCCAATTTCGGCAAGGACAACGAGAACGGCGTGCGCATGGCCATTGACGACCTCAATGCCAAGGGCATGGAGATCGCCGGCAAGAAGGTCAAGTTCCAGCTGGTGGCCGAAGACGATGTGGCCGATCCCAAGCAGGGCACGGCCGCTTCGCAGAAGCTGTGCGACGACAAGGTCGCCGGCGCCGTGGCCTTCCTCAACTCGGGCGTGGCCATTCCCTCGTCCAAGGTCTTCCAGGACTGCGGCATTCCCATGATCACGGGCGCGGCCACCAACCCCGACCTGACCAAGCCCGGCTGGAACACCACCTACCGCGTGATTGCCAATGACAACGCGCTGGGCGCGGCGCTGGCCAAGTACGCGGCCGAAACGCTCAAGCTCAAGACCGTGGCCATCATCGATGACCGCACGGCCTACGGCCAGGGCCTGGCCAATGTGTTCAAGAAGGATGCGGAAAAGCTGGGCGTGAAGGTCGTGGCCTCGGAGTTCACGAACGACAAGGCCACGGACTTCATGGCCATCCTGACCTCGATCAAGGCCAAGAAGCCCGAAGGCATCTTCTACGGCGGCATGTATGGCCAGGCCGGCCCCATGCTGCGCCAGATGGCCCAGCTGGGCATGAACGATGCCAAGTACTTCGGCGGCGACGGCCTGTGCGTGCCCGAGCTGGCCAAGGTGGCCGCCGGCGCCAAGCCGCTGGACAACGTGATCTGCGCCGACGGCGGCGCCTCGCTGGCCAAGATGCCTGGCGGCACGGAATGGAAGAAGCGCTACGACGCCAAGTACCCCGGCCAGTTCCAGGTCTACAGCCCGTACTTCTACGACGCCACCATGATGCTGGCCGACGCCATGAAGCGCGCCAACTCCTGGGACCCCAAGGTCTATATTCCCTTCCTGCAGAAGGCCGACTACTCGGGCGTGACCTCCAAGATCGCCTTCGAGAAGAACGGCGAGATGAAGAACCCTTCGTACACGCTGAGCGTGTTCAAGAACGGCCAGAAGACGGCCCTCGACTGAGAGCCTGTCCTCCCTTCGTTTTCATGCCCGCCTTGTGCGGGCTTTTTTTATCGGCCCGGGACCTCGGCCGGGGCCTGCGCCGGCGCATCGACCACGCCGGGCAACTGCGCCAGATAGGCCTGCAGCGCGGCAATGGCCTGGCGCACCTTGGCGGGCTGGGCCTGGCGCTGGGGGGTGACGGCCCAGATGTCCAGGCCGCCGAAGTCCCAGTCGGGCAGCAGGCGCACCAGGCGTCCTTCGGCCACCGCGTCGGCAACGTCCATGCTGCCCAGCAGGGCCAGGCCCAGGCCGGCCTCGCACATCTGCTGGAGGGACAGTTGGTTGTTGCTGGCCACATGGGGCTGCACCTGCAGGCTGTAGGTCTCGCCCGTGGCCGGGTGGCGTGCCTCGGCCCGCAGGGCCTGGCCCTGGCCTTCGCGCGCAAGGCCCAGCCAGCGCGCGCTGGCCAGCGGTGCCGGGTGGCGCCAGGCCGCGCCGCCGCCGTGCTCCTGTATCCATGCGGGCGAGGCGCACAGCCAGTTGCGCATGGCGCCCAGGCGCCGGGCCGCCCAGCCCGAGTCGGCCAGACGGCCAAAGCGCAGCGCCAGGTCGATGCGGCTTTGGATGAGGTCGATGGGCGCATCGTCCACATCCAGGTGCAGGCGCAGTGCCGGATGCCGGGCCAGCCAGCTGCCCAGGGCCGGCGCGATGTGGCGCGCAAAGCCCACGGTGGCCGACAGGCGCAGTTCGCCGCCGGGCTCGTCGCGCGCAGCGGCCAGTTCGGCCCGCGCCTGGCTGGCGGCCTGTGCCATGGCGGCGCACTGCTGGTAGTAGCGCTCGCCCGTGTCGGTGAGGGCGATCTGCCGGGTGGAGCGGTGCAGCAGGGTGACGCCGCCGTCGCGCTCGAGCTGGCGCACCTGCTGGCTCACGGCCGAGGGGCTCATGCCCAGGGCGCGCGCGGCGGCGCTCATCGATCCGTGCTGCACCACGGCGGCGAAAACGGCCATGCGTTTGTAGTCGTCCATGGGCTGTATTGTGAAGTGGTGCTTCAAGCTGTTGGTGAAAACTGCCGTCTTCCGCAGCGATTGTGAACGGCGTAATCTCAATGCCATCGTGAACAGGCGCCCAGGCGCCGCAAAGGAATGAAGATGAAAGTGGCACTCATTGGCGCAACCGGCTTTGTGGGTTCGGCGGTATTGAAGGAGCTGCTGCAGCGCGGCCACGAGGTCGTGGCCCTGGTGCGCGACCCCGCCAGGCTGGCGGCCCAGCCGCATCTGCACGCCGTGCAGGCCGATGTGCTGGATGCCGCCGCCGTGCAGCGGGCCGTGGCAGGCGCGGACGCCGTGGTCAGCGCCTACAACGCGGGCTGGGGCAATCCCGACATCTATGAGGATTTCATGCGCGGCTCGCGCGCCATCGTGGCGGGCACCAAGGCGGCTGGCGTCAAGCGCTATCTGGTGGTGGGCGGTGCGGGCAGCCTCTACATCGCGCCCGGCAGGCAACTGGTGGACACGCCCGAGTTCCCGGCCGCCATCAAGCCCGGCGCCTCGGCTGCGCGCGATGCCCTCAACGATCTGCAAAAGGAGCAGGGCCTGGACTGGACGATGCTGAGCCCGCCGATTGCCCTGCACCTGGGTGACCATGGCGAGCGCACGGGCCAGTACCGCACGGGCAAGGATGAGCCGTTGATGCAGGCCGACGGCCAGCCCGGCACCATCTCGGCCGCCGATCTGGCCGTGGCCCTGGTCGATGCGCTGGACAAGGGCCTGCACCTGCGCGAGCGCTTTACCGTCGCTTACTGAGCACCGGGGGCTCCCGGCTGGTGCGCAGGCGGCCTCCATGGCATGCTGGTGCCTGTCACGAACAGGCAGGAGCGCCGCCATGATCGACCACACGGGAATCCTCGTATCGGACTTCGACCGCAGCCGGGAGTTTTATGCGCGGGCGCTGGCTCCCCTGGGCTACGAGATCCTGATGGAGCTGTCCGCCGAGCTCACCGGCCACGGCGACACGGCCGGCTTTGGCGAGCCGCCCAAGCCTGATTTCTGGATCACCGGCGGCGAGCCCAACCAGCCGCCCATCCATGTGGCCTTTCGCGTGGACAACCGCAACATGGTCGATGATTTCCACGCGGCCGCCCTGGCCGCAGGCGGGCGCTGCAATGGCGAGCCCGGCCTGCGACCGCACTACCACGACGACTATTACGCAGCCTTCGTGCTCGACCCCGACGGCCACAACATCGAGGCCGTCTGCCACCTGCCGCCCGCCTGAGTCTCCCTGGCGGCACTGGGGCCTGCGCGGCAGCTGACATCAGGCGGTCGCATGGCGCAGCACAATATTGCGCTGCAACAAAAAAGGCCCCACGTTCCCCATGCCCCCTTCCGTTTCCGCTGCGGCCGGCTCCGTTTCCGCGTCATCCACACCCACGGCCGCCCAGGCCTGGCTCAGCGTGATTGCGTTGGCGCTGGGCGCCTTCGTCTTCAATACCACCGAGTTCGTGCCCGTGGGCCTGCTCAGCAGCATTGGCGCGAGCTTTGGCATGCCCACCGAGCAGGTCGGGCTGATGCTGACCATCTATGCCTGGATCGTGGCCCTGGCCTCGCTGCCCTTCATGCTGCTCACGCGCAATGTCGAGCGGCGCAAGCTGCTGATGGGCGTGTTCGCGCTGTTCGTGGCCAGCCATGTGCTGTCGGGCGTGGCCTGGAGCTTTGCCTCGCTCATGGTCAGCCGCATCGGCATCGCGCTGTCGCATGCGGTGTTCTGGTCCATCACGGCCTCGCTGGCCGTGCGCGTGGCGCCGCCCGGCAGGAAGGCCGTGGCGCTGAGCCTGCTGGCCACCGGCACCTCCATGGCCATGGTGCTGGGCATTCCGCTGGGCCGCATCGTGGGCGAATGGCTGGGCTGGCGCACGACGTTCCTGGCCGTGGGCGGGGTGGCCACCATCGTCATGGTGGCCCTGGCCCGGCTGCTGCCGCGTCTGCCCAGCGAGAACGCGGGCAACCTGGCCAGCGTGCCCATGCTGCTGCGCCGTCCGGCGCTGCTGTCCATCTACATCCTGCTGGTGGTCGTGATCACCGGGCAGTTCACGGCCTACAGCTATATCGAGCCCTTCGTGCAGGACATCGCGGGCTTCGAGGGCAAGGTGACCACGGCCGTGCTGCTGTTGTACGGCGGCATGGGCATCGTGGGCAGCGTGATGTTCAGCTGGTGGGGGCTGCGCCATCCGCGCGGCTTTCTGCTGGCCGCCATTGGCGTGCTGTCGGCCAGCCTGCTGATGCTGGTGCCGGCCTCGGGCCATGAGGCCTCGCTCTATGTGATGAGCTCGGTCTGGGGTGTCGCCATGATCTGCTTCGCCCTGGCCATGCAGTCCCAGGTGCTCAAGCTGGCGGCCGACGCCACCGATGTGGGCATGTCCATGTTCTCGGGCATCTTCAACATCGGCATTGGCGGCGGCGCGTTGCTGGGCAGCCAGGTCAGCATGCATGCGGGCATGCAGAACATCGGCTGGATCGGCGGCGGCCTGGTGGCGCTGGGCCTGGCCTGGTGCATCTGGGCCTTCGTGCGCTGGTCGGCCGGCTTCCAGGCCGCGCACTGAAGTGGGTCAGCCGCCGGGTGCCCGCATGGCCTGGGCGTAGCGCTGCGGTGCCAGGCGAGACACCAGCACGCAGACCACGAGCACGGCGGCCATCTGTGCCAGCCAGCCGGCGCCGAATCCGCCCGTGAACTGGTGCAGCCGGGCGATCACATAGGGCGCCAGCGCCGCAATCAGAAAGCCGCCGCCCTGCATCAGCGCATTGAGCGCCCCGGCCTGCGTGGGGTGGGGAAGATGGTCCAGCGCCACCACCATCATCAGCGCGAAGCAGCCACCCAGGCCGATGCCGAGGATGACGATGTTGAGCAGCGGCGCCGCATCAGGCCACCAGGCCAGCGCGGCCAGGCCGATGATCTGGCACAGCAGCGTGAACCCCAGCCATGGCCGCCGGTCGGCTTGGCGCGAAGCCAGCACGGGCAGGCCCAGCGCGGCGCCGGCCTGGGCCACCGACAGCAGGGCGACCAGGCCGCCGCTTTGCGCGGGGCTCCAGCCGTGCGTCTGGTAGAAGGGCGCAAGCCAGGCCACCATGGCCGCATAGCCGCCGTTGATGAGGCCGAAGCAGGCCATCAGCATCCAGGTGCGCGGGCGCCGGCGCAGCCAGCCGGTGTCTTGCGTGGCGTTGGCCCCTGCCATGGGCGCCGGAGCCGGCAACGCACGCAGCGCATGCCGCGCCAGCGCCAATGCCAGCAGGGCGGGCGCAGTCCACAGCGCCAGCGCAAGGCGCCAGTCCAGTCCCCATTGCACGGCCAGCGGCGAAATCTGGGCGCCCAGGGCGCCGCCGCCCATGAGCGCGGCCGAGTACAGCCCCATCATCTGCGCCGTGCGTGCGGGCGACTGGCGCTTGATCAGGCCCGGCAGCACGCCTTGCACCAGGGCCACGCCAGCGCCGCACAGCGCGGCCGTGGCCAGCAGGGTGGCCGCACTGGAGCCCGCCACGCGCAGCGCGCAGCCCAGCGCAATCACCGCCAAGGAGCCGACCACGGCGCGGCGCGGACCCAGGCGCCGCAGCGCGGCCGGGGCCAGCCAGGCGCCCACGCCCATCAACGCCATGGGCAGCAGCGTCAGCCAGGACAGCGTGGACAGATCCATGCCGGTGGCGGACTGGATCTGCGGTCCCAGCGGGCCGATGGCCGTGAGAAACGGGCGCAGGTTCAGCGTGACCAGCACGACGGTGGCCAGCCACAGCGCCGTTGGAATGGCGTGTGCCGCGGCAGGGGTCTCGGTGTGCGCAGGCGCAATGGACGACATGGCTTCAGGCCCAGGGGGCGTTGCCGTACAGCTGGGCCGCCGTGATGCCCGTGTCCAGCCGCCTCAGGGGCAGCGGTGGCGGCTGCAGCGGCATGCGCAGCCGCTGGTAGGCGCCCTCGCTGGACAGGCCATACGGCTGTGCATCCGCGTTGTCGAAGGCGAAGAAGACCTGCTCGGCCCCGGCCATCACCAGCGCCGCCAGGCACATGGGGCAAGGGTGGCCGCTGGCGTAGATGGTGCAGCCGGCCAGGCTGGCGTTGGCCTGGGCGCGCGTGCCCGCGCGCAGCGCCTGCATTTCGGCATGGGCGCTGGGGTCATGGCTTTGCACGATCTCGTTGACGCCCGTGGACAGGATCTGCCCCTCGCGCGCGAGCAGGGCGCCGAAGGGCCGGCCGCCCCGCAGGCGGTTGTCGTGCGCCAGCTGCACGGCATGGCGCAGCAGGCGGATGTGTTCTTGTTCTTGCATGGGGATGGCTGGGCAATCGGGAGCTGAGGCCGCAGTCTAGGACGGGGGCCATCAATTGGAAAATTAAATGATCAAATGCCAGGCAGTGACAAAGCCACTGAAATTCGCCCAAGCCCCATGCAGCCCTCTTCCATAGACCCCACCCTGCTGCGCAGCTTCTGCGCCGTGGCCGAAACCGGCAGCTTCACGCGCGCGGCGCAGGGCGTGCACCTGACCCAGTCCACGGTCAGCCAGCAGATCCGCAGGCTGGAGGAGCAAATGGGCTGCACGCTGCTGGACCGCAGCGGGCGCCATGTGGAATGCACGCTGGAAGGAGAGCGCCTGCTGGCCTATGCGCAACGCATCCTCGCGCTCATGGACGAGGCCGTGGAGCAGTTGGCTGGCGCCACCGAAGCCGTGCTGCGCATCGGCGTACCAGAGGACTTTGCCGGCCATGCCTTGATGCCCGCCTTGGGCGCGCTGGCGCGCAGCCAGCCGCAGTTGCGCCTGGAGCTGACCAGCGGGCTGTCGCAGGCGATATGGCAGCAGTTCCAGTCCGGCGAGCTGGACCTGGCCATCGTCAAGCAGCGCAGCGGCAGCACGCCCGGCATGGCGCGCTGGCCTGAACCGCTGGCCTGGATAGACAGTGCGCGGCATCCCTGCCACGGGATGGATCCCTTGCCTTTGGTGGTGTTTCCACAGGGCGGCCTGTACCGCAGCGAGATGACGCATGCGCTGGATGCCGCAGGCCGGCGCTGGCGCCTGGCCTATGTGAGCGCCAGCCTGGCCAGCCTGGAAGCCGCCGTGGAGCAGGGCCTGGGCATCAGCCTGCTTCCGCGCCGGCTGGTCGGGCCCGGCCACCGCCTGCTCGACGGCATGGCCGGCTTCGCCCCCGTGCCTGATGTGGAAGTGGCACTGCACGTGCGGGCCCAGTTGTCGGCGCAGGGCCGGCGTCTGGCCGGGCGCCTGTGTGAGGTGTGCGAGGCGTTGCTGGGCGTGTCTTAGTCGAACAGCTCGGCGTGCGTGCCGGCTCGCACGAAAATGATCGATTCGTTGGCGCCCTGGCCATCGAGCCGGTAGATCAGCAGGAAATCGCCCCCCACGTGGCACTCCCTGTGATCGGCCCAGTCGCCGGTGAGGGCGTGGTCCAGCCAATGAGGCTCCAGGGGGGCGTCGTTGGCAATCAGCAGCAGCATGGCCTCCTTCAACCGCTTCATGTCATGGCGGCCGGAATGCGACAGCCGGACCCAGTCCTTGGCGAAAGCTCTGGTCCGGTCCGATGCGCGGGGAAGGACTGCGCGCTTACTGCTCGCTGCCTTTTTCGAGGTCATGGAGCAAATCGTCCGCGGTGGCAAAGCGTCCCTTGCGCATGGCGCGTGCCTCCTGCATGGCTGCGCGCGTCTCGGCGTTGGGTGCCCTGAGGTCGAAGGGCAATTGCTGGTCGGCCACCACGCGCATCAGGAAGACACGTACGGCATCCGACACCGTCAAGCCCATGCCGGCCAGGGTTTCGGCGGCCTGTGCCTTGATCTCTTCATCCACGCGCACGTGGATCATGGTGGTGGTTGCCATGGTGTGCTTCTGCAAAAATGGGTGAGATACATTGTATCTCGCAGGGCAGAAGACAGGTAGGCAGGCAGGTTGCTGGGATGTCGCTTGGCGGCTCCCGCCTTCGAGCCCTCCAGTAAAAATCCCCGCCGTGGCGGGGATGGTCGGTGGAGACGCGCAGGCTCAATCCATCGTCAGGTTCTGCTTTTGCACCACGTCCTTGTAGACCGCCAGTTCGGCCTTGATCTCTTCAAAGAAATGCTCGGGTGTGTCGGCCACGATTAGCGAGCCGGTTTCCTCGATGCGCTTCTTGATGGCGGGGTCCTGCAGCACCTTGCGCGTGGCGGCATTGACCTTGTCCACGATGTCGCGCGGCAGGTTCTTGGGGCCGACGATGCCGTAGTAGGCCATGCGGTTGACGGGGGCCAGGCCCACTTCCTTGAAGGTGGGCACATCGGGCAGCGCTGCCAGACGCTGAGGCGCGGCCACCACGATGGGCACCAGGCGCTTTTCCTTGACGAAGCCCAGGGCGGAGGGCAGGTTGTCGAAGATCAGCGGAACCTGGCCGGCCACGGCGTCGTTCAGCGCGGGGCCGCTGCCACGGTAGGGCACGTGGGTGATGTCGGTGCCCGTGGACAGCTTGAACATCTCCATCATCAGATGGGTGATGCTGCCGTTGCCGGGCGAGGCGTAGGAGTACTTGCCGGGGTTCTTCTTCACCTCGGCCAGGAACTCCTGGTAGTTCTTGCCCGCGAACTTGGGGTTGGCCGCAATGATGTTGGGCGTGGCCGCGATGTTCACGATGGGTGTGAAGTCGGTCAGCACGTTGTACGGGATCTTGGGGTTGATTGCCGGGTTGGTGGCCGTGGTGGACACGGTGGCAATGCCCAGGCTGTAGCCGTCGGGCTGGGCGCGCGCCGTCTCGGCCGCGCCGATGCTGCCGCCGCCGCCGCCCTTGTTCTCGACCACCACGGGCTGGCCCAGGGCGCGGCCCAGCGGCTCGGCCACGATGCGCGCGATCAGGTCGGTGGTGCCGCCGGCCGCGAAGGGCACGAGCAGCTTGATGGGCTTGGTGGGGTAGCCCTGGGCATGGGCTGCGCCCGACAGCGCGAGGGCGCCGAGGATGCCGGCGAGCGCGATTCGAGTGGTGTGAGTCATGGTGTTGTCTCCTTGAATGGATGTTGTGAGCGTTTGTTGTGAGGCACCGACGGGTGGGAAGGCTGGGTTTTTTAAGACATTCGTATGGCGGTGCTTGAGGAAAAAGATGGGGAGGAGGCGGTGTTGCCTGGCGCAGGCGATCAGACCACGCCGCGCGAGCGCAGCGCCTGGATGGCCATGGGCGCAATGCCCAGCTCGCCCAGCACTTCATCGGTGTGCTGGCCCAGGGAGGGCGGTGCGCTGCGCAGCACGGGCGGGGTATCGCTCAGGCGCATGGGGCTGGCCACGCCGGCGATGCGCGAGATGCCGTCGCCGGCCTCGCGCGGCAGCTCGACGCGTATGCCGCGTGCGCGCACCTGCGGGTCGTCGAAGGCCTGGGCGATGGTGTTGATGGGGCCGCAGGGCACGGCCTTGTCTTCCAGCAGCGCAATCCATTCGGCCGTGCCGCGTGTCTTCATGAGGGGCACCATTCGCTCCAGCAGCGCCTGGCGATTGCGCACGCGCGCGGTGTTGGTGGCAAAGCGCTCGTCCTGCGCCCAGCCGGCTTCGCCGACGGCGGCGCAAAAGCGCGCGAACTGGCCGTCGTTGCCAATGGCCAGCAGCACGTTGCCGTTGGCCGTGGCGAAGTCCTGGTAGGGCGCCAGGCTGGGGTGGATGTTGCCGGCGCGGCCCGGCGATTCGCCCGTGGCCAGAAAGCCGGCGGCCTGGTTGGCCAGCACGGCCATGCCCACGTCGAGCAGGGCCATGTCGATGTGCTGGCCCCGGCCCGAGGCCTGGCGCGCATGCAGCGCGGCAAGGATGGCATTGCTGGCATACAGGCCCGTGAAGACATCGATCACGGCCACGCCCACCTTGAGCGGGCCGCCTCCGGGCGCCTCGTCGGCATGGCCGGTGATGCTCATCAGCCCGCACATGGCCTGCACCATGAGGTCGTAGCCCGCGCGCTCGGCATACGGGCCGGTCTGGCCGAAACCCGTGACCGAGCAATAGATCAGGCGCGGGTTGAGCGCCTTGAGGCTTTCGTAGTCCAGCCCGTACTGGGCCAGGCCACCGACCTTGAAGTTCTCCACCAGCACGTCGGCCCCGGCCGCCATCTGGCGAATCAGCTGCTGCCCATCGGGGGTGGACATGTCGATGGTGACCGAGCGCTTGTTGCGGTTGCAGGCCGTGAAATAACTGGCCTCCTGCGTGGCCTGCCCATCGTCGCGCGGCAGGAACGGAGGCCCCCAGTGGCGCGTGTCATCGCCGGCCACGGGCCGCTCGACCTTGATCACATCGGCGCCCAGGTCGGCCAGTGTCTGCGTGCACCAGGGCCCGGCCAGCACGCGGGAAAGATCAAGCACCTTGATGCCAGCCAATGCGGCCGGCGCGGAGGATGTGGAGGACATGAGAGGGAAGAAATATGAGCGCGCCCGATGCCGCTGGTAGTTCAGCTCAGGGCTTGAGCTTCCATCACCCATAGCGTGTGACATGGGCGTGGAACAGGCCAGGGACGCCGAGCAAGAGCCGCCTCGCGGCGAGGGCGTCGTCCCCCTCCGCGAAGCGAGAAGGGGGAAGGCGCGAAGCGCCTCAGGGGGTCAGTTGGCAAAAGCTGCGATGCCGGTCTGCGCCCGGCCCAGGATCAGCGCATGCACATCGTGCGTGCCTTCGTAGGTGTTGACCACTTCCAGGTTGACCAGATGGCGGGCCACGCCGAACTCGTCGCTGATGCCGTTGCCGCCCATCATGTCGCGCGCCATGCGGGCAATGTCCAGCGACTTGCCGCAGTTGTTGCGCTTGATCAGCGAGGTGATCTCGATCACGTTCTGGTGCTCGTCCTTCATGCGGCCCACGCGCAGCGCGGCCTGCAGGCCCAGGGTGATCTCGGTCTGCATGTCGGCCAGCTTCTTCTGCACCAGCTGGTTGGCGGCCAGGGGGCGGCCGAACTGCTTGCGGTCCAGCGTGTACTGGCGCGCCGTGTGCCAGCAGAACTCGGCTGCGCCCAGGGCGCCCCAGGCAATGCCGAAGCGTGCGCTGTTCAGGCAGGTGAATGGGCCCTTGAGGCCGCGCACCTCGGGGAAGGCGTTTTCCTCGGGAACGAAGACATCGTCCATCACGATCTCGCCCGTGATGGAGGCGCGCAGGCCCACCTTGCCGTGGATGGCCGGGGCCGACAGGCCCTTCATGCCCTTGTCCAGGATGAAGCCGCGGATCTCGCCCACATGGCCGTCCTCGGTCACTTCCTTGGCCCAGACCACGAACACGTCGGCCACGGGGCTGTTGGTGATCCACATCTTGTTGCCCTTGAGGCGGTAGCCGCCGTCCACCTTGTAGGCGCGGCTGGACATGCTGCCGGGGTCGGAGCCGTGGTCGGGTTCGGTCAGGCCGAAGCAGCCGATGAACTCGCCGCTGGCCAGCTTGGGCAGGTACCTGTTCTTCTGGTCTTCGGTGCCGAATTCATTGATGGGCACCATCACCAGCGAGCTTTGCACGCTGGCCATGGAGCGGTAGCCCGAGTCCACGCGCTCGATCTCGCGCGCCACCAGGCCGTAGCTGACATAGTTCAGGCCCGCGCCGCCGTACTGCGTGGGGATGGTGGGGCCCAGCAGGCCCAGCTCGCCCATCTCGCGGAAGATGCTCACGTCGGTCTTTTCATGGCGGAACATTTCCAGCACGCGGGGTGCCAGCTTCTCCTGGCAGTAGGCATGGGCCGCGTCGCGGATCATGCGCTCGTCTTCGCTCAGTTGCTGGTCGAGCTGGAAGGGGTCATCCCATTGGAAGCTGTTGCGGGCCATGGCGTGGTTTCTCCAAAAAACAAAGAGGTCAAGGGCGGGTCGCTGCCATATGCCAAAGCCGGGCAGGCTGTGACCATGGAGCGTTGTTGCGACGCATCTTAGAAGCGGGCCTGCGCGTGGCGCAAACGATGTTTGTTCATCCATGAATGCGTAAAACGCATGTATGAATGGGTTGTTGCGGGTTATTCCCTATGATGTGAGGCTCTGAAGTGCATTGAATTCATGAGATATGCGTAGAGCCCTGCCATCCACCCAAGCCCTTGCCTGCTTCGAGTCGGCCGCCCGCCACATCAGCTACACGCGTGCTGCGCAGGAGCTGTCGCTCACGCAAAGCGCGGTATCGCGCCAGATCATTGCGCTGGAGGAGTTCCTGGGCGTGCAGCTGTTCCGGCGCACGCGCCACGGCGTGCTGCTGACCGAGGCCGGCACGCAGTACGCCCAGCAGGTCTCCCGCTGGCTGCACGGCCTGGAGCGCGACACGCTGGACATCATGGCCCACCAGGGCGAGGGAGGCCCGCTCAATCTGGCGGCCGTGCCCACCTTCGCCACGCGCTGGCTGCTGCCGCGCCTGCCGCAGCTAGCGCGCGAGCATCCCGAGGTCACCGTGCACATCGATGTGCAGACGCGGCCCTTCCTGTTTGCCGATACCGTGTTCGACGCTGCGCTCTATGCAGGCACGCCCGAGCAGGTGGCACGCTGGCCCGGTGTGCAGGCGCAATGGCTGATGGACGAAGAGGTGGTGCCCGTGTGCAGCCCGCAACTGCTGGCCACGGCCCAGGCGCGCGAGCCGGGCCGGGCCTGGCTGCCTGTGGGGGCGGACATCGTGGCCCGGATGCCGCTGCTGCAGCAAAGCACGCGGCCCTACGGCTGGCAGCAGTGGTTCGATGCCATGGGCGTGGCCGCGCCGCGCGCGCTGGATGGCATGCGGCTGGAGCTGTTTTCCATGCTGGCCGTGGCCGCCAGCCAGGGCCTGGGCGTGGCGCTGATGCCGCCCATGCTGATCGAGCAGGAACTGGCGCGCGGCGACCTCATCATTGCCTGCCCCCAGCCGCTGCGTGGCAACCGCGCCTACTACCTGGTCACCCCGGCCCTGGCGCCCGATGCCCAGCCCGCGCCCGCCCTGCGCGTGTTCTCTTCATGGCTGCAGCAGCGCGCCAGGGAGCACCGGCCTGCCTGAAAATTAAGCAGGCCTTGGATTGTTCAACGATGACAGTCACTTAACTGACTTATCCTTGCTGCTGGCGGCGCTTGTCCACAGGCTTGTGGGGGTGTCTCTGGGGAAAACCCGCAATCGCGCTCAAAACCAGGGCAGCACGGCCAGGCACAGCGGCATGACCACGGCCGTGGCCACGCCGTTCAGGCCCATGGCCAGGGCCGAGAAGGCGCCCATGGTCGGATTCACCTGCAGCGCGCGTGCCGTGCCGATGGCGTGGGCCGTAAGTCCCAGGGCAAAACCCTGCACGGCCGGGTCATCGCTGCGCACCAGGCGGATCAGCAGCGGCGCCATCATCGTGCCCGCAATGCCGGTGATGGCCACGGCCACGGCCGCCAGCGAGGCCGGACCGCCAAAGCGCTCGGCCATGGGCAGGGCGATGGGAATGGTGGCCGACTTGGGCGCCAGCGCCACCAGCGTCTGCACCGTCGCTCCCAGGCTCCAGCCAATCAGCAGTGCCGACAGCAACGCCACCACGCAGCCCACGGCCAGCGCCACGCTGATGGGCAGCCACAGCGCGCGGATGCGCTCGCGCTGGGCGTACAGCGGAATTGCCAGCGCGACGGTGGCCGGGCCGATCAGCAGTCCCAGCAGCGAGACGCCACTGCGGTAGCTGGCATAGGAGGTGCCCGTGGCCAGCAGCACGCCCACGATGACGACCACAGCCGTGAACACGGGAATCAGGAGCGGATGGTTGCCGCTTCGGCGGTACAGCGCCATGGCCGCCAGGTAGACGGCCATGGTCAGCACCAGCCAGGGCAGGTGGGCGGTGGAGGCATTGCCGGACAGCGACTGCCAGGCGCTGTGCCAGTGGGTGGTGAGCGCGCTCATGCCTTGTCTCCCTGGCTGGCGGCCGCCTCGCGGGCGCGCTGGCGCTCCAGGCACCAGCGGAAGGTGAAGGCCGTGGCCAGGAAGGTAATGGCTGCACCCGCCACGCAGGCGATCACGAAGGGCTGCCATTCGCGCGACAGCCGGTCGAACTCCAGCATCACGCCTGCAATGACGGGAATGAACAGCAGCATCATGTTCTGCAGCAGCACGCCGGCGGCCTTCTCCAGCGACTCGGGCAGGCGACCGTGCAGCAGCAGCGCCGCCAGCAGCAGCAGCGTGCCCATGAGCGCTCCCGGAAGCGGCAGCCCCGTGAGCTGGACGATGGCCTCTCCCAGCAACTGGAAGGCGAACAAGGCGGTGATGGCGTACAACATGAAAACCTGAATCCCTGGAGCAGATGGCAAGAGCGGAGAGCAGAGGGCGGCGGCAAGAGAGCGGGCTGCCCGTTTCCCGGACAGGGCAGTGCCCCGGCACCTGTGGGACGCCGCCGCAAAGCGTGCCATCATCGCCCACATCGCGAAAAAAGGTGCGGACACCGATTGCGCGGCGTCCCGGCCAACGCTATGTTGGGACCCATGCCTTGGGCAGTGCCGGGGCATGAGACTTTGAATAGCGAAGGAGTAGCGATGGCCGAAACCACATATCACGCACCCGTGTACGAGCCGACGGTGGATGAACTCGAAGTGCTCAAGAAGCTGGAAATGGGCGAGCCCGTGTCGCTGGAAAGCGCGGCGCGCGAGCATCTGTCCAAGAGGCTGCGCGAGCGTGGACTGGTCGAAGTGGACAGCAGCCATCAATGGCACATCACGGCGGCGGGCCGTGCCCAGATCCGCCGCTCCGATGCCTGAGGCGCGGCGCGGCAGGTGACCCCGGTTTCAAGGGTTTTCCCTTGGATTCAGGGGCTGCCTGATTTGCAGGCAGCCTAGCTTGCGGCCAGTGAATGCAAGCACTTGGACGCCTCGTTCACTTGCTGTTCACTGAATATCCACAGGGTTGTTCAAGGGTTCTGTGGAGAAATAAAGCCACCCCAGGGTGGCTTTTTTCATGGGCATCACCAGGCTTTTGCAGCGGGCGCACCGGGCTGGTGCCCGCGCCGGAAATTGGCTGCATGGCGATGGTGCAGATACCGGTTTTCAGAGGGAAGGTGCCGGATTTCGCGCACTGGGCAAGGCTAGGGGGCAGGCCGCGGTGGGGGCGATTCGGGGCGGGCTGGACATGCGCCTGATTGCAGTCCGTTTCCGCCTTGGAGGTGGCTTGATGCCAAAGTTGTACACAGGTTGGGCGGTGTGCGGGTGAAAGCGCGCAGGGGCTATCCCGCCCAAGGCATGAGGACGCAGGATCTGGTCAGGCTGGAGGCCTTGAATTGCAGTGCAGCCGCTGAAAAGGGCTGGTGCAGGAAGGAGGGGTGTGCGGACACTGTGAAGACAGCGGCCGGAAAAGAAATAGCCGAAAAAGCAGCGGACTGCTTTTTCGGCTACGTAATCTCTGGTGCCCGGGGCCGGAATCGAACCGGCACGCCTTGCGGCGGGGGATTTTGAGTCCCCTGCGTCTACCAATTTCACCACCCGGGCTACTTAGCGCAGGGGCGAATTATGGCACAGTGTGAGGCTATGAAAATTTATCCGACCATCGAAGACGCCATCGGCCGCACGCCCCTGGTGGCATTGCAGCGCATCGGTGCGCAGTCTCGCCAGGAACGTGGCAACGTGGTGCTGGGCAAGCTGGAAGGCAACAACCCGGCCGGTTCGGTCAAGGACAGGCCGGCCCTGTCGATGATCCGCCGCGCCGAAGAGCGCGGCGACATCAAGCCCGGCGACACGCTGATCGAGGCCACCTCGGGCAATACCGGCATTGCGCTGGCCATGGCGGCCACGATCAAGGGCTACCGGATGGTGCTGATCATGCCCGAGGACCTGTCCATCGAGCGTGCCCAGACGATGAAGGCCTATGGCGCCGAGCTGATCCTCACGCCCAAGAGCGGCGGCATGGAATATGCGCGCGACCTGGCCGACCAGATGGTGGCCCAGGGCAAGGGCGTGGTGCTCGACCAGTTCGGCAATCCCGACAACCCGCGTATCCACTACGAGACCACCGGCCCCGAGCTGTGGGAGCAGACCGGCGGCGAGATCACCCATTTCGTGAGCGCCATGGGTACCACGGGCACGATCACCGGCGTGGCGAAGTTCCTCAAGGAAAAGAACCCAGCCATCCGCATCGTGGGCGCCCAGCCGGCCGAGGGCTCGCGCATCCCCGGCATCCGCAAGTGGCCCGAGGAATACATGCCCAAGATCTACGACGCCTCGCTGATCGACGAGACCGTGCTCGTGGGCCAGGACGATGCCGAGGACATGGCGCGCCGCCTGGCGCGCGAGGAAGGCATCTTTGCCGGCATCTCGGCTGCCGGCGCCTGCTGGGTGGCCCAGCAGATTGCCGAGCGCGAGAACAACGCCACCATCGTCTTCGTGGTCTGCGACCGCGGCGACCGCTATCTGTCCACGGGCGTCTTCCCCGCCTGATACAGCGACAGGCCCGCCTTCCGGCGGGCCTTCCTGTTTGCATTGAGCCAGGACAGCAAAAAACCAGGAACAGCCCCATGCACTATGAAACCCGCTATTGCACGCACTGCGCTACCCCCCTGCAGTGGGTGATCCAGGCCGAGGACGGCGGCGATGTATCGCGCCTGCGCTGCCCCGAGTGCGGCTGGACGCACTGGAACAATCCCACGCCCGTGCTGGCCGCCATCGTGGAGCTGGACGGCAAGGTGCTGCTGGCGCGCAATGCGGCCTGGCCCGAGAAGGTCTTCGGCCTGATCACGGGCTTCATGGAGGCCGGCGAGTCGCCCGAGGAGGGCGTGGCGCGCGAGGTGGCGGAGGAAACCGGCCTGCAGGCCGAGTCGCTGGAGCTGATCAGCGTGCATGAGTTCCTGCGCATGAACCAGGTGATCATCGCCTTCCATGTGCGCGCCAGCGGCCAGGTGCGGCTGTCGCCCGAGCTGCTGGAATACCGCCTGCTGGAGCCCGAGAAAGTCCAGGCCTGGCCTTCGGGCACCGGCATGGCGCTGGCCAAGTGGCTGCGCAGCCGGGGGCATGATCCTGTGATCCGTGACTTCTGGAAGCGTGCCGAGCAGGCCCAGGAGGCTGAAGCGAGTCGCGCCGATCAAGACACTGCTGCCGGCCTCAGCCGCGATGCCGCCTAGAATCCCAGGCTCAAGAGGTGCATCCGATGGAAATTCACAAGGAAATCGACACGCGCGGGCTCAACTGCCCGCTGCCCATTCTCAAGGCCAAGAAGGCGCTGGCCGAACTGGACAGCGGCCAGCTGCTCAAGGTGGTGGCCACCGACACGGGCTCGCTGCGCGACTTCCAGGCCTTCGCCAAGCAGACCGGCAATGAACTGGTGGAGCAGCAGACCGTGGGCGCGGAGTTCATCCACATCCTGCGCCGGCGCTGAGCGGCTGCACGCGGCTCGCTCCAAAGAAAAAGGCCTGCTTTCGCAGGCCTTTTGCATGGGGCAGGGGCGGCTCTGAGGCCCGGCCTCAGATGCTCAGGCCCTGCAGGTATTCGCGGAAGCTCGCGCCCACGTCCTCGTGCTGCAGCGCCAGCTCCACCGTGGCCTGCAAAAAGCCTTCCTTGCTGCCGCAGTCGTAGCGCTTGCCCTGGTACTGGAAGGCGTAGACGGCTTCATGGGCCATCAGGCGTTCGATGGCGTCGGTCAGCTGGATCTCGCCGCCCACGCCCTTGGGCTGGTTGCGGATCTCCTCGAAGATGGCTGGTGTCAGCACATAGCGGCCGGCCACGCCCATGCGCGAAGGCGCCTTCTCGGGCGCGGGCTTTTCGACGATCTTCTCGATGCGCATCAGCGCGCCGCCGGCCGGCTCGCCGGCCACGATGCCGTAGCGCTTGGTCTGCTCCAGCGGCACTTCCTGCACGGCCAGCAGGGAGCGGCCCTGTTTCTGGAAAGCCGAGGTCATCTGGGCCATCACGCCCGGGCCGCCAGACTCGCCCACCATCAGGTCGTCGGCCAGCAGCACGGCAAAGGGCTCGTTGCCCACCAGCGGCTCGGCGCACAGCACGGCGTGGCCCAGGCCCAGGGAGCGCGGCTGGCGCACGAACAGGCAGTTCATGTCGGCGGGGCTGATGCTGCGCACCAGCTCCAGCATGGCCTGCTTGCCGGCGTTCTCCAGTTCGTTTTCCAGCTCGTAGGCGGTGTCGAAATGGTCCTCGATGGCGCGCTTGCTGCGGCCGGTGACGAAGATCATGTCGCGGATGCCGGCCTCGTAGGCCTCTTCCACGGCGTACTGGATCAGCGGCTTGTCCACCACGGGCAGCATCTCCTTGGGAGAGGCCTTGGTGGCGGGCAGAAAGCGCGTGCCGAGCCCGGCAACGGGAAACACGGCTTTGCGGACACGGGTCTGGGTGCTCATAAACGGATCTTTCAACCCAGGCGGGCGAGTTGTTCCTGGATGCGGATCAGCGTTGCGCCGAAGTCGGCCACGCGCTTCTTTTCCTGGTCGATGACGGCCGGAGGTGCCTTGGCCACGAAGGCCTCGTTGCCCAGCTTGGCATTGGCCTTGGTGATTTCGCCTTCCAGGCGTGCGGCTTCCTTGGACAGGCGGGCCTTTTCGGCCGCCACGTCGATCTCCACGAACAGCGCCAGGCGCGCCTCGCCCACCACGCAGACCGGCGCAGCCTGGGCGGCCTGGGCCCAGGCGGCTTCGTCGTCGAACACCTTGACCTCGCTGAGCTTGGCCAGGTTTTGCAGCACGGCGGCATTGGTGCGCAGGAACTGTGCCTCGTCGGCCGAGCTGGCCACGGCCAGCAGCGGCAGGCGCTGTGCGGGCGACACGCCCATTTCGCCGCGCAGCGTGCGGCAGGCGTCGATCATCTGCTTGATGCGGCCCACGTAGGCGATGGCGGCCTCGTCGATCTTCTCGGGCTGGGCCTCGGGGTAGCGGGCCACGGCCACGGACTCGCCGGGCAGGCCGGCGACCGGAGCGACCTTCTGCCACAGGGCTTCGGTCACGAACGGGATGATGGGGTGGGCCAGGCGCAGGATGGCCTCCAGCGTGCGGATCAGCGTGCGGCGCGTGGCGCGCTGCTGGGCCTCGCTGCCGGTCTGGATCTGCACCTTGGCGATTTCCAGGTACCAGTCGCAGAACTCGTTCCAGACGAAGTCGTACAGCGCGTTGGCCACGTTGTCCAGGCGGAATTCGGCAAAGCCCTTGGCCACTTCGGCCTCGACCTTCTGCAGCTGCGAGGTGATCCAGCGGTCGGGCTGGCTGAACTGCATGTAGCCCGCGAACTCGCCGCCGGCCTGGCATTGCTCCTTGGTGTGGGGCAGCAGGCCGCAGTCATGGCCTTCGCAGTTCATCAGCACGAAGCGGCTGGCGTTCCACAGCTTGTTGCAGAAGTTGCGGTAGCCCTCGCAGCGCTTGCTGTCGAAGTTGATGGAGCGGCCCAGCGAGGCCAGAGCCGCGAAGGTGAAGCGCAGCGCGTCGGCGCCGTAGGCGGGAATGCCCTCGGGGAATTCCTTTTGCGTGTTCTTGCGCACCTGGGGGGCGGTCTCGGGGCGGCGCAGGCCCTGGGTGCGCTTGTCCAGCAGGGTGTCCAGGTCGATGCCGTCGATCAGGTCCACGGGGTCGAGCACGTTGCCCTCGGACTTGCTCATCTTCTTGCCCTGGGCGTCACGCACCAGGCCATGCATGTAGACATGGCGGAAGGGCACGCGGCCCGTGAAGTGCGTGGTCATCATGATCATCCGGGCGACCCAGAAGAAGATGATGTCGTAGCCCGTGACCAGCACCGAGCTGGGCAGGTAGAGGTTGTAGTCATCGTCGGCCGCCTCGGTCTGGTTCGGCCAGCCCATGGTGGAGAACGGCACCAGGGCCGAGGAGTACCAGGTGTCCAGCACGTCCTCGTCGCGCGTGAGCGTCTTGCCGGGGGCCTGGGCCTGGGCTTCTTCCTCGGTGCGGGCCACGTAGACCTTGCCGTCCTCGTCGTACCAGGCGGGAATCTGGTGGCCCCACCACAGCTGGCGCGAGATGCACCAGTCCTGGATGTTGTTCATCCACTGGTTGTAGGTGTTGACCCAGTTCTCGGGCACGAACTGCACCTGGCCGCTGGAGACGGCATCGATGGCCTTCTGCGCGATGGACTTGCCCGTGGCATCGCCTTCGCCCACCTTGTTCATGGCCACGAACCACTGGTCGGTCAGCATGGGCTCGATCACCTGGCCCGTGCGCGTGCAGATGGGCACCATGAGCTTGTGCTTCTTGGTCTCGACCAGCAGGCCGGCCGCGTCCAGGTCGGCCACGATGGCCTTGCGCGCCACGAAGCGGTCCATGCCGCGGTACTTCTCGGGCGCCTCGTCGTTGATGGTGGCCGTGAGCGTCAGCACGCAGATCATCGGCAGGCCGTGGCGCTGGCCCACGGCGTAGTCGTTGTTGTCATGCGCAGGCGTGACCTTGACCACGCCCGTGCCGAACTCGCGGTCCACGTAGTCGTCGGCAATGATGGGGATCTCGCGGCCCACCAGGGGCAGGATCACGGTCTTGCCGATCAGCGCCTGGTAGCGCTCGTCCTCGGGGTGCACCATCAGGGCTGCGTCGCCCAGCATGGTTTCCGGGCGCGTGGTGGCCACCACGAGCTGGCCCGAGCCATCGGCCAGCGGATAGGCGATGTGCCACAGCGAGCCGTCCTTTTCCTCGTTCTCGACCTCGAGGTCGGAGACGGCGGACATCAGCTTGGGGTCCCAGTTCACCAGGCGCTTGCCACGGTAGATCAGGCCCTGCTGGTACAGGCGCACGAAGGTCTCGTTGACGATGGACGACAGCTTGTCGTCCATGGTGAAGTACTCGCGGCTCCAGTCCACGCTGTCGCCCATGCGGCGCATCTGGCCGGTGATGGTGTTGCCGCTCTGGTTCTTCCACTCCCAGACCTTGCTCACGAAGTTCTTGCGCGCCTCGGGAGGCGTCGCGCCCATGTCGTGGCGGCTGGCGATGCCCTGCTCCTGCAGCTGGCGCTCCACCACGATCTGGGTGGCGATGCCCGCGTGGTCGGTGCCGGGCACCCAGACCGTGTTGTGGCCCTTCATGCGGTGGTAGCGCGTGAGGCTGTCCATGATGGTCTGGTTGAACGCATGGCCCATGTGCAGCGTGCCCGTCACATTGGGCGGCGGCAGCTGGACGGAGAACGATGGCTGGGATGCATCTGCCTGGCCCGTGCCGCGCACGCCGGCTGCGCCGTAGCCGCGCTTTTCCCATTCGGGGCCCCATTGGGCCTCGATGGCGGCGGGTTCAAACGATTTGGACAGGCTGTCGAGGCCTGGCTGGGCAATGGTGTCGCTCATGGCTTGCTTGCGGGGAATTGTGCGAATGGCGTTTGGCAAATGAAAACGGCATCCGTTGAAGGGATGCCGTCTGCATATGCGAAATGGATGACGGTTTGACGGGGATTCTACCGACCCCGTCCGCCTGCCTGTTCGCCGGGTTTTATTCAGGCCGCTGCGTCGGGGACGAACTCGGGCCGGTCGTTGCTCTGGGGCTTGAGCGGCTGGGCGGCCTTGCCTTCCGCGCGTTCCTTGCGCCATTGCTCCTTGCGTGCCGTCCACTCGTTCAGGCGGGCGTGGGCGGTGGTGCTTTCGCGCGCCATCTGCACTTCGTCGGCCAGCTGGGCCGACAGCTCCAGGCGGATGCCGTTGGGATCGAAGAAATAGATGCTCTTGAAGATGTGGTGGTCGGTCACGCCCAGCACCTCGATGCCATGCGCCACCAGGCGGGCCTTGGTGTTCTCCAGTTCCTCGACGGTGTCCACGCGGAAGGCGATGTGGTTGATCCACAGCGGCGTGTTGGGCGAGGGCTGGGCCTTTTCGTCGTCGCCGATGTCGAAGAAGGCGATGAACGACCCATCCTTCAGGCGGAAGAAGAAGTGCGTGTAGGGGCAGTACTCGCCCGTGCTGGGCACGTAGTCGCTCTGGATGATGTGATAGAGCGGCAGGCCCAGGATGTCCTCGTAGAAGTGGCGGGTCTCCTCGGCATCGCGGGCCTTGTAGGCGTAGTGGTGCAGCTGCTGCACGGCGGCGGGCGGTGGCAGTGTGGACAGGTCGGGACGGGCGCTTGTGTTCATCGAATGTCTCCTTGGTGGATGTCTTGATTCTACTATTCGTAATCAATTTACCTAAATGAAATGTTGCGATGGATGCAGGGATATGCGCGCTGCGGTGTCCGGGCCACCTGCGGTGCCGAGTTGCCGCCAGCACTTGACCTTCAAGTCACTTCACGCTTTCTCATCGAGGTCCGATCCCCCCGCTTGCCATGGTCGCCATGGATGCGGCGGCCCTCTGTTCACAACCGTTTTCAAGTCAAGGAACCTCATGAGCGACAGCCATCAGCACGGCGACGTGCGCGCCCTGCCGGAATCCCGTCTCTGGTTTGCCTTCGGATTGACCGGCACCTTCATGGTGGTGGAAATCATCGGCGGCATGGTCACGGGCAGCCTGGCCCTGATCTCCGACGCCATGCACATGCTGACCGATGCGATGGCGCTGCTGCTGGCCCTGGTGGCCATACGCGCCGGCCGCAAGGCAGCCGACCTGCTGCGCACCTACGGCTATGCGCGCTTCGAGATCCTGGCCGCCGCCGTCAATGCACTGGTGCTGCTGGGTGTGGCCTTCTACATCCTGTATGAGGCCTACCGCCGGCTGTCGGCACCTGCAGAAATCCAGTCCCTGGGCATGATGGCGGTGGCGGCCGCGGGCCTGGTGATCAACCTGCTCTCCATGCGCCTGCTGTCGGGTGGCAAGGACGAGAGCCTGAACGTGAAGGGCGCGTATCTGGAGGTGTGGGCGGACATGCTGGGCTCGGTCGGCGTGCTCGCCGGTGCTGCGCTGATCTGGCTGACGGGCTGGCGGTGGATCGACTCGGCGGTGGCCGTGGGCATCGGCTTCATGGTGTTCCCGCGGACGTGGACCCTGTTGCGCGAGTGCATCAACATCCTGCTGGAAGGCGTGCCCTCAGGAATGAGCCTGCAGGCAGTGCGCGAGACGATTGCGGGCACGGCGGGCGTGGCAGCGATCCACGATGTCCACCTGTGGGCGGTCACGCAGAGCAAGCCCATGCTGACCGGCCATGTGGTGCTGCTGCCCGGCGCGGACGGCGAGCAGGTGCGCCGCGATATCGAAGACAGGCTGCAGGCCGGCTTCGACCTGCACCATACGACGCTGCAGATGGAGAGCGAGGACCGCTCCCCGTCAGAGCACATCCACTAGGATGCCCAGTCTTCATGGACCACACCCGGAGTGCACCGATGCTTGAGCTTCGACCCAACTGCGAATGCTGCGACAAGGACCTGCCGCCAGAGTCTGCCGAGGCTCGCATCTGCACCTTCGAGTGCACGTTCTGTGCCGGCTGTGCGGATCATGTGCTGCACGGCGCCTGCCCCAACTGCGGTGGCGAGCTGGTGGCCAGGCCGCGCCGGCCGGCGGACAAGCTGGAGCGGTATCCGGCCTCGACGAAGCGGGTGCTCAAGGCCGGTGGCTGCGCTGTAAGGGCCTGATCAGAGCACAGGCCTGGCTCTGCGGCCACGGAACGCAGCCTCCACCACCAGCACGGCTGCAAAACCCATCACATAGGCCAGCACATCCCACCAGTCGGCCGTGCTGCCCAGCACGATGCGCAAGGCGCGGTTGGGAATGTGCAGCTGGAAGGTCGATGCCAGGAACTGGCCCAGCTCCACCAGCAGGCCCACGCACAGTGCGGCCGATGCCAGCGTCAGCACGCGCGCGGCGATCACGGTCTTGAACACGGCATAGACCCAGGCCACGGCCAACACGTCGCCGAAGAAGCTGCGCACCCAGCCCCAGCGCGCGCCGACGGTGGCCAGCAGCACGAGCAGGACAAACAGGGCCACCGCCCACACCAGGGAAACAGGATCAAAACGCCATCGCATGGCCGCCATCATCGGGCCAAAAGCGGGTCCGGTCAGCGAGCCGGGTGCGCAGTGCCTTGCGCAGTGGTGGCCAGCGGGTGCGCTATCCCGCCATCGCCGTAGCTGCCCACCACCTGGGCGATCACCACCTGGTAGCCCTTGAGCCAGCGCGCCTGCTGCCGCTTGGCCTCGATATGCGCAGGGTGGCGCATCAGCTCTTGCAGCGCCTCCCAGGTCTGCCAGTAGTAGACGTTGGAGACCAGGCCTGTGGCGGGGTTCTCCCAGGCCTCTTCGCCCAGGTAGCCGGGGATGGCGCGGGCGATCTCGGCGATCCGGCCGTCAAGGGCATGGAACTGCGCGTCGTATTCGCCCGGCGCGAAGGTGAAGGTGGAGGTGTACATCGGTGGGTGGCAACCTGTGTGAGGGTGGCTGGCGCTAGATGCGCGGCGCCGCATCCATGGCGCTGGCCAGCGGCTCCTGTCCGCGCTCGCGCAGCGCGCCGATGGCGCCTTCCAGGTCGCGGGCCTGCCGGTTCTGGCTGAGCTTGGCCTTGCCCTCCAGGCGGGTGATGCGGATCTGCAGGCCGACGATGGCCTGCAGCATGCCGTCGATGAATTCACGCGGCGAGTCGGACATCTTCCAGGGCTGGGCCTGCGATGCCTCATGGACCCGGGTGAGCCGGCCGACCAGGCCGCGCACGAATCTCTCGTCGTCATGGATGCTGATTTGCCCGTGCACATGCACGGCCTCGTAGTTCCAGGTGGGCACCAGGCGGTGCGTCTCGTGCTTGCTTGGATACCAGCTGGGCGAGATATAGCCTTCGGCACCACGGAAGACGACCAGCACCTCGGCGCCGTCGCGGCACTGCTGCCAGATGGGATTGGCGCGGGCCACATGGGCGCTCAGCGTGCCCATCTCCCCTGGGGCCGCATCCAGCAGGAACGGCAGGTGGTTGGCGTCCAGCACGCCGTTGGCCTGGGTGACGAGCGTGCCCAGGGGGTGGCTGCGGATCAGGCCGTGCAGGCTGCCGGAATCGGTGAGGGAGAAATGGGCGGGCGTGTACATGGAGCTTGGTGCAACGGTGGACCGGCATCGGGGGAAACAGGACTATCCACCATCCCTGGCACAATGAAAAATCCAGTTTCGTGATTTTTTGGAAGACCAGTTGAAGTCCCATTTCGCCGCCAATGCCGGGGCTGCGCCCAGCGCCCGCCGCATCCACGAATGGCTGAAATCCCAGATGGCTGACGGCAGCCTGGCCGTGGGCGCGCGCCTGCCTTCCACCCGCGCGCTGGCGCTGGACCTGGGTGTGTCGCGCACCACCGTCACGGCGGCCTACGAGCAGCTTGCGGCCGAGGGCTATCTGGAGACTGCACAGGGCGCCCGGGCGCGCGTGGCAGCTGGCGCGGAGCAGCGCAGCCGCGCGCCCCGCATTGCGGCTGCGGCGCAGGATTGCCGATCCCGCCTGTCTTCCTATGGACGGCGCGTGGATGCGCTGGCGCAGGCCCAGCCCGCTCGCGCCTGGGATGAAGGGCCTGCCGTGATCGACTTTCTCTACGGCGCCCTGGCCTTTGATGACTTTCCCACGCTGGCCTGGCGGCGTGCCTACAACCGCGCCATCGTGCAGCGCCAGTCTTCCCTGTCCTACGACGCGCCCGAAGGCGAGCCGGCGCTGCGCATGGCGCTGCAAGGCTATCTGCGAAGGGCGCGGGGGCTTGTCTGTTCGGCCGATCAGATCGTGGTGGTGCAGGGCTCGCAGCAGGCCATCGACCTGTGCGCGCGCGTGCTGGTCGATCCGGGCGAGACCGTGCTGATGGAAGAGCCCTGCTACCTGATGGCGCGCCGCGTGTTCGAGGCCCAGGGCGCATGCCTGCAGGAAATGGCCGTCGATGAACAGGGCCTGGATACCTCGGCGCTGGCCGGGCGCCAGGCGCGTCTGGCCTATGTCACGCCCTCGCACCAGTTTCCGCTGGGCGGCGTGCTGTCCATAGGCCGCAGGCAGCAGCTGCTGGCCTGGGCGCGCGCCACGGGTGCCTGGATTCTGGAAGACGACTACGACGGCGAGTTCCGCTACGGGCTGCGCCCCATCGACGCCCTGCAGTCCATTGACGAGGTGGGTTGCGTCATCCATGTCGGCACCTTCTCCAAGGCCTTGTCCCCACAAATGCGCATGGGCTACCTGGTGCTGCCGCCGTCCCTGGTGCCCATTTTCCGGGAAGCCCGTCGGCTGGCCGACCGGCATGCGCCGCGCCTGGACCAGCTGGTGCTGGCCGCGCTGATCGAGGACGGCAGCTACGAGCGCCATGTGCGCGCCGCCCGCCGCCGCAACGAAGGCCGGCGGGCGGCATTGCTGCAGGCGCTGGAGCGGCACCTGCCGGGCGCGGTGCAGGTCGAAGGTTCGGCCTCGGGCCTGCATGTGGTGGCCTGGGTGCCTGCCGTGCACCAGCGCGATGAAATTGCCCTGGTGCGTCTGGCGCGAGAGCGCGGCGTGGGCGTGCGCCCCATCTCGCCGCTCTATGCGGCCGGTGACGCCCATCGCCGCCAGTCCTGCGCCGGGCTGGTCCTGGGCTATGCGAGCCTGCAGCCTCAGGCCATCGAGCAAGGGGTGCGCAGGCTGGCGGGCGTGGTCAGTCAGTGGCAAACCCAATCCGCAACGCAAAAAAGCCCGTGACCGGGGTGCCGGTTCACGGGCCTTGGGTGCCGACGCCCCTAAAGGCGCTTTGCCCAGCGCGGTCTTACTGCTGCTTGACCGCTTCGATGGACATCACCAGGCGCACTTGCTTGGGGAAGCCGTAGTCCACGCCGTAGTTCACGCCGAAGGCGGTGCGGTCGATCACGGCCTCGAAGTCGCCGCCGCAGGTCTCGCGCTTTTGCAGCATGGCGTTGGGGTAGCAGGTGAACTTGTTGGCCTTGATGGTCACGGGCTGGGTCTTGTCCAGGATGGTCAGCTGGCCGGTGACTTCCTTGAGCTTGTCGCCGTCGAAGACGAACTTGTCGGAGACGAACTTGGCCTGGGGGAACTTGGCCACGTTGAAGATGTCGGCGCTCTTGAGATGCTTGTCGAAGGCGGCGGTGCCCGAGCTCAGCGAGTCCATTTCCAGCACGACTTCGACCTTGCCGGCCTTGGCGTCACGGTCGAATTCCACGGTGCCGCTCTTCTTGTCGAAGCGCACGCGGTTGGTCGAGGCACCGTTGTGGTCGATCTCGAACGTGGCGAAGGTGTGCGTCGGGTCGATGGCGTAGGTTGCGGGAGCCGCCTGGGCAGCGGTGGCGAACAGGCCGGCAATGGCCAGGGCAAACACGGAAGTGCGCATGAAAGAACTCCTAGGTTGGGGTTGCACGAAACGGAAAAGAAAACGGCCAATGCTGGGCAAGAGTGCCGCTTACAGCTTGCCCACGCCGGTCAGGGCCAGCTTGAATTGCACCTGGACCTCGTCGGCCACCATGGAGGTATCGCCCCATTCGCCTTCGCCGATCTTGAACTGCAGGCGCTTGAGCGGCAGCGTGCCGGTGGCCGTGGTCGTGGTGCCGGACTGTGCCAGTTGCACGGGAATGCTCACGTTCTGGACCTGGCCCTTGATGCTGAGCTTGCCGTCCACTTGGTACTTGCCGCCGCCCAGCGCCTTGACGGCCGTGGAGTCGAAGACGGCCTGGGGGAATTTGGCGACATTGAACCAATCGGCCTTGGGCAGCTCGGCATCGGTTTCCTTGGCGCCCATGGTGGCGCTGCCGGTGTCCACGGTGAAGCGGATCTTGCTGGTGTCGGGCTTGGCCGTGTCGAACTGGACCTGGGCGTCGAATTTCTTGAAGTGGCCCTGCAGGGGCACGCCCATCTGCTTGGCCGTGAAGTTCACGGCGCTCTGGGCGGGAACGAGCTTTTGCTCGGCCAGGGCCGCCTGGGAGGTCAGGGCCGCAGCGGCCAGGGCAATGGTGGTCAGCGTGGCGGAAAAGCGCATGGCAGGACTCCTTTGGAGGTCGGGAAACATTCGATCGGGGATGGCTGGGGCGCGCGCAGCGCGGTGCGCAGGCCCTGGCTGGGGGAGAAAACTCAGGCGCGGCCAGGCAGCATGCGGGAGATGAGGCCGTCGCGGTCGATGAACTGGTGCTTGAGGGCGGCGCCCACATGCATGGCGATCAGCGCGACCAGGGCCCAGGCCGCCCAGCCGTGCAGGGGCTTGAGGGTTTCGGCCAGCTCGGGGCTTGCGCTCACGAAGTCGGGCAGGGGCAGCACGCCGAGGAAGACGATGGGAAAGCCGGCCGCCGAGCTGTAGGCCCAGCCCAGCAGGGGCACGGCAAAGAACAGCAGGTACATGGCGTGGTGGGTGCCGTTGTGGGCCCAGTGCTGCCATTGGGGCATGGCGCGGGCCACGGCGGCGGGCAGTTCGGGCGGGCGATGGGTGATGCGCCAGACCAGGCGCAGCAGGCTCAGCGTCAACAGCGTGACGCCCAGCCACTTGTGCCAGTTGTAGAGCTTCAGGCGCGAGGGCGAGAACGGCAGGCCTGTCATGTACCAGCCCAGGGCCAGGGCGGCGATCAGGCCCAGGGCCAGCAGCCAGTGGGCAGCCATGGCCACGCCGTTGTAGCGCGTGGCTTTGGAGGAGGATTTTGCTGGCGCGTTGGCGCGGGCTGAGGACTCTGTCATGGATGGCGGCAGGCTTTGGAACCGTTCAGGGCCCCTGCAAAGGGGCCCTGGATGGCAAGAAAGGGTGCGGTGCGCTCTGCGTGGACTTCGTGCACTGCGGACAACGTGCAGTGTAGGAAGCGGCAAATCCAAAAGAGTTCAGCGGTATTGACGGCTCGATTCAAAAAAGATGAAGGCTCGCCGTGCCGCGCGGAGGGCTCAGGGCCGGGTCGGATCGGCGGGCAGCACGACCACGGACTGCGCTGCCTGCTTCCAGGCGGCAGCCGCTGCATCGGCATCGCCGCGGTGCTCGGCCATCAGGGCCAGGCGCTGCCAGGCGCGGGTGCGCAGTGCGCTTTCCTGCAGGTGGGGGGCTGCGCGCAGCAACAGCTGCTGGGCCTTGCCCCAGAGCTGGCGCTGCACGCATGCCATGCCGGCCAGGTATTGCAGGCGGGCTTCGCGCGGATGGGCGTTGCTGGCCGCCTCGATGCGAGCCAGCCAGGCGCCGTCCAGGCCGTCCAGGCAGGGCTCCAGCACCTGGACCAGGCGCGGCAGGTGGGATTCGCTGCGCGGGCCTGCGTGGGACAGCAGGCGCTCCCATACGGGCAGCAGCCAGGCACGGGCCTGCGCGGCCTCGCCGCCCAGGGCCATGAGGCGCGATGCGGCCGGCAGCGCAATCTCGGGCATGGCGCGCTCTTCCGTGTCCAGCGACAGCCAGAAGTGCTGCAGCTGCGTGGTGTCGCGTGCCTCGTTGATGCTCTCCAGTACCAGGCCGCGCACCACGCTGGCGGCGGCCGCGGGCGAGAAGGCGCGGTGCTTGGCCAGCAGGCGCGCCGTGTCCAGCGCCGTCGATGTCTGGCCTGCCAGGCGCGATGCCTTCAGGCGGATGCGCAGCGCGATCGTGCGGCGTGCCGCGCCCTGTGGCAGTTCGGCCAGGCGGCGCAGCGCATCAGCTGCGTCGCGGTCGTCCAGGGCCCAGCGTGCCGCGCGCATCTGTGCGCCTTCGCGCATTTCCTGCTCCTGGGCGTTGCCTTGGGCCGGTGCGTTGGCCAGGACCTCACGCCAATGGTGGTCGCGCTGCTGGCGGTCCTGCAGGGCATGGGAGGCATCGGCGGCCACCATGTGGGCGGCGGCGCGCAGCCGCATGCCGTGCGGCACGGCGGCATGGGTCTCGGCCAGGGACTCTTCCATGGCCAGGGCCGCCAGCGCGGACTTGCGTGCGCGCAGGAAGCGGCCGGCCTGCTGGTGCGACAGGGCTTCCAGCAGGCTGTGGTGCATGGCGCGCTCTTTCTGCTGGCTGCGCCAGCGCCGCGCCTGGTGCGGCATCTGCAGCAGCGCGGCCAGCGCGCGCAGCGCGGCATACAGCAGCACGAAGGCCAGCACGATGATGGCAATGGCCAGGTTCAGTGACAGGTCCAGGCGGTAGGGCGCCCAGAACAGGGTCACCGTGCCCTGGTTGGAGCCCGCGAACAAGGCGGCCGCAACGGCCATGCCGAACAAACCGATCAACCACAGTGCAGCGCGCATTCGTCTGTCTCCCGGCTGCTCAGCGGCCTGCGGCGGCCGTTGCCAGCGCCGCCAGGGTTTCCTGCAACGCCGGCTGTTCGGTGGTGCGCAGATTGGCCTGGATCTGCTGCAGCTGGGCCTGCACGATCTGGGTGCGCCGCGCGGCAGGATCAAAGTACTTGTTCACGGCCATCCCGGAAGCGGCCAGGTCGGCCCGCGCCGCATCCCACTGGCGCGACAGCAGGGCCAGGCGCGAGTTCAGCAGCTTGAGCTTGAGGTTCTCGCGCAGGAAATAGGCCTGTTCCGGCGCCAGCAGGATGGCGTCCGGGTGGTCTATGCGGCTGACGCGCAGCAGGTCCTGGGCTTCTTCGCGCACGGCCGTCCAGCCGCGCTCGCCCCAGGATTGCCACCAGCGCCATTCGGTGGGGCTGCCCTCGATGGGGGCGGGCTCGGGCTGGCGGGCCGCCTGGCCGGCCACGCCGCGATGGCGGCTGGCGCGTGGCTGGGCCACGGCGTTGAGCAGGGGCATCTCGTCGACCAGGCGCACCAGGTCCTCGATGCGCGTGAGCAGGCCGGCGGTGTCGGTCACGCTCATGCGGGCCAGCCGTTCCAGATCGCGGTCCAGCGCGCGCATGACCGGGGCCAGCCGGGGCTGGGCGGCGCGTTCAATGCGCTGGCGGGCGTTCTTGAGCGTGGCCACCAGCGGCTGCAGGCTGCCGGACAGCTCGGCCTGCTGCTGTGCCAGGCGGATGGACGATTCGATGTCCACCACCAGGTTTTCGTCGCGCGAGCGCGACATGCTTTGCAGGAGTTCGTCGAGCTGCGTGCGCTGCAGAGACAGCTCGGCAATGCGCGCCTCCATGACCGAGGTGCGCGCCGCGCTATCGCGGGCCAGGTCCTGGGCATCGCGCGCCAGGGTGCGGGCCTCGACCGACTGGGAGCCGGACTGCGCGGACTGGCGCGCCAGCTGTTCCTGGATATTGCCCAGGCGCTGCCACAGCATGCCGCAGGCAATGAGCGCCGCGACGGCCACGGCGCCCACGCCGTAGACCAGGGCCGAGGAGCCGCCGCGCAGTTCTGCAGCGGGGCTGCTTTGGGCGGAGCCGGCTGCGAAGGCTGCTGCGGAGGATGCGGGCGTTAGGTCCTGTGGGGTGGGGCGGTCTTGCGCTGCGTCGGAACTCATGGCGACGATTCTATCGACGCAACCACGTCCTCCAGAGCGGGCCGGCATTGCTTGACATCTCCGAATCCCATGTGTCTTGCCTGGGCAGCGATTCGCTCGTGCGTAGCGAGCGCTCGCGCTTTTTGCCACGATTGGCCCGGCAGGAGCTGTTGCAGGTTGGCAACGGATTCGGCGCTGCTGAGCAGCCAGAGCGAGCCATCTTCGGCCGCCAGGCGTGCCAGTGCCGTCTGGGCTGCATCCCAGGCAGGCAGTTCGCGCTGGTACACGGCCAGCATTTCGACCTGGGCACCTGCCTCGCGCAGGCGGGCGGCCAGCCAGTCGCGGCCGGCGCCTGCCGTGGCCGGCACGGTCCTGGGCGCCCCTGCCTGGCTGTCGCCGCGCACGATGAGCACGCGGTCGCCCGCATGGATCTGGTCATGCACGCGCTGCCATAGCGTTTCGGATTCGAACTGGGCGGCGTCCGGTGGCGGGCCGTCGATCTGCTCCGGCGCAATGCCCAGGGCCAGCAGCGCCCGGGCGGTGCCGGGGCCGGGCGTCCAGGCGCGGGTGGAGGCCGGAAGCCGTGCGGGGTCGGTGCCGAAGAAATGCTGGACGGCATTGCCGCTGACGAACATCACGGCGCGGTAGCCCAGGCCTTCGCGCAGCGCGTTGCGGGCGGCCTGCAAGGCCTGTTGCGTGGCCGCATCGCGGCAGGGGCCTATGGCCATCAGTGCCAGCGGCTGGGCCGGAAGGCCCCGGGCCTGCAGCGCATCCACCCACGCGGCTGCGTCATGGGCCGGGCGGGTGACGAGTATGCGCGGTGGCATGTCGGGCCTGGCGCCTAGAGCTTTGGGGCCGGCTGGGCGCCCGCCGCCTGCAGCAGCGCAGCCACGTGCTGGCCCAGTGCGTCGGCACTGGCGAAGTCGGTGACGGTGGCATCGGCGCGCACCTGCACCAGCGGCAGCCGGCCTTCCGGGTCTCCCCAGGCTGCGTCCAGGCGCAGTTGCTGGCCGTCGAAGGTGCCGTGCGCCGCCAGCGGCATGGAGCAGCTGCCGCCCATGCAGCGGCTGACGGCGCGCTCGGCGGTCACGGTCAGCCAGGTGGTCTGGTGGGCCAGCGGGGCCAGGGCGTCGATCAGGTCCTGGCGGTCGGCGCGCACCTCGATGCCCAGCGCGCCCTGGCCTGCGGCAGGCAGCATGCCGGCGGGCTCGAACCTGGCGCGGATGCGGTCAGCCAGGCCCAGGCGCATCAGGCCGGCAGCGGCCAGCACGATGGCGTCGTAGTGGCCTTCGTCCAGCTTGCGCAGGCGGGTGTTCACGTTGCCGCGCAGCGGCTCTATCCTCAGGTCGGGGCGCAGGGCCTGCAGCAGTGCCTGGCGGCGCAGGCTCGATGTGCCGACGACGGCGCCCTGCGGCAGCTCGGCCAGCGCGGCGTAGCGATTGGAGACAAAAGCGTCGCGCGGGTCTTCGCGTTCCATCACGCAGGCCAGCACAAAGCCTTCGGGCAGCTCCATGGGCACGTCCTTGAGCGAGTGCACGGCGATGTGGGCGCGTCCTTCTTCCAGCGCCACTTCCAGCTCCTTGACGAACAGGCCCTTGCCGCCCACCTTGGACAGCGTGCGGTCCAGGATCTGGTCGCCCTTGGTGGTCATGCCCAGCAGTTCCACTTCATGCCCCCGGGCGCGCAGCAGTGCCTGGACATGCTCGGCCTGCCACAGTGCCAGCTGGCTCTCGCGCGTGGCGATCACGATGGAGTGGGGGATCAGTGGTTTGGTATTCATCAGGAGCCTCGGGGGGAGCGCGGGATGCTAGCATGCTGCGCCGCAGTAAACCCGGCACCAGGACCGAAGCCCAAGCAAACCGATACGCTGACCGATTCCAGGAGATTCGTTGATGGCCACCGCCCCCCGCAAGAGCAATGCGCGAGATGACAGGCGTGATGACAAGCCTGTCCGCAAGACGGACAAGGACCTGCCGCTGATCGAGGACATACGCCTGCTGGGGCGCATTCTGGGCGATGTGATCCGCGAGCAGGAAGGCGTGGCGGCCTTCGAGCTGATCGAGCAGGTGCGCCAGCTGTCGGTGACCTTCCGCCGCGATGCCGACGAGACCGCCGACCGCGCGCTCAAGCGCCTGCTCAAGGGCCTGACCACGGACCAGACGGTGAGCGTGATCCGCGCCTTCACCTATTTCAGCCATCTGGCCAACCTGGCCGAGGACCGCCACCACATCCGCCGCCGCGCCGTGCACGAGCGCGCGGGCAACACGCAGGAAGGCAGCATCGAAGTGGCGCTGGCGCGGCTGCGCTGGGCCGGCATCTCGGCCGGCACCGTGGCGCAGACGCTGGCCAGGAGCTATGTGGCGCCCGTGCTCACGGCCCACCCCACGGAAGTGCAGCGCCAGAGCATCCTGGTGGCCGAGCGCGACATCTCCCAACTGCTGGCCGCGCGCGAGGACATCGTGGCCCGCGCCCAGCTGTACAACAGCGCCAAGGACGCGCTCACCCCGCGCGAACTCGAACGCAACGAGGCCCAGCTGCGCGCCCGCGTCAGCCAGCTGTGGCAGACACGCCTGCTGCGCTACTCCAAGCTCACCGTGGCCGACGAGATCGAGAACGCGCTGTCCTACTACGAAGCCACCTTCTTGCGCGAGATTCCCAAGCTGTATGCGCAACTGGAGCAGGAGCTGGGCAACACCCTGCCCGTGCACAGCTTCCTGCGCATGGGCCACTGGATCGGCGGCGACCGCGATGGCAACCCCAATGTCACGGCCCAGAGCCTGGAGCTGGCGCTGTCGCGCCAGGCCGACGTGGCGCTGCGCCACTATCTGCGCGAGGTGCACTACCTGGGCGGCGAGCTGTCGCTGTCCCAGCGCCTGGCCGATGTCACGCCCGAGATGCAGGCGCTGGCAGAGCGCTCGCCCGACACCAACGAGCACCGCTCCGACGAACCCTACCGCCGCGCGCTCACCGGCATCTACGCGCGCCTGGCCGCCACGCTCAAGGTGCTGACCGGCGGCGAGGCCGCGCGCCATGCCGTGGCGCCGCAGAACGCCTATGCCTCGCCCGAGGAGTTCCTGGCCGACCTGCGCGTCATCGACGACTCGCTCAGCCGCAACCATGGCGAGGTGCTGGCGCCCCAGCGCCTGCGTCCGCTGATGCGCGCCGTGCAGGTTTTCGGCTTCCACCTTGCCACCGTGGATCTGCGCCAAAGTTCGGACAAGCATGAGGAGGTGGTGGCCGAGCTGCTGGCCACCGCGCGCCTGGAGCCCGACTATTCGGGCCTGCAGGAAGACGCCAAGTGCGCCCTGCTGGTGCGCCTGCTGGAAGAGGCGCGGCCGCTGCGCGTGGTGGGCGCCGACTATTCCGAGCATGCGCGCGGTGAACTGGCCATCTTCGAGGCCGCGCGCCGCCTGCGCGCGACCCTGGGCGCCGAGGCGATACGCCACTGCATCATCAGCCACACCGAGTCGGTCAGCGACCTGCTGGAAGTGCTGCTGCTGCAAAAGGAGGCGGGGCTGCTGCGCGGCACGCTGGACGACGGCGCCGTCTGCGACGTGATCGTCGTGCCGCTGTTCGAGACCATCGGCGACCTGCGCAGCGCCGCGCCCATCATGCGGCGCTACTTCCAGCTGCCCGGCGTGGCGGCCATGGTGCAGCGCAGCGGCGGCGAGCAGGACATCATGCTGGGCTACAGCGACAGCAACAAGGATGGCGGCATCTTCACCAGCAACTGGGAGCTGTACCGCGCCGAGATCTCGCTGGTCGAGCTGTTCGATGATCTGGCCGACAGCCATGGCATCAGCCTGCGCATGTTCCATGGCCGCGGCGGCACGGTGGGCCGTGGCGGCGGCCCCAGCTACCAGGCCATCCTGGCGCAGCCCCCGGGCACCGTGCGCGGCCAGATCCGGCTGACCGAGCAGGGCGAGGTCATCGCCTCCAAGTACGCCAACCCCGAGATCGGCCGGCGCAACCTGGAGACCCTGGTGGCCGCCACGCTGGAGGCCACGCTGCTGCAGCCGACCAAGCCGGCCACGCGCGCCTTCCTGGACGCGGCGGCGTTTCTGTCCGAGGCCAGCATGGGTGCCTACCGCGCCCTGGTGTACGAGACTCCCGGCTTCACCAGCTACTTCTTCAGCAGCACGCCCATCCGCGAGATTGCCGAGCTGAACATCGGATCGCGCCCGGCTTCGCGCAAGCCCTCGCAGAAGATCGAGGACCTGCGCGCGATTCCCTGGGGCTTCAGCTGGGGCCAGTGCCGGCTCACGCTGCCGGGCTGGTACGGCTTCGGCGCGGCGGTGCAGGCCTTCATCGGGCAGCCGGGCAAGGATGGCAAGGCCCAGCTGGCCCTGCTGCAGAAGATGTACCGCCAGTGGCCGTTCTTCCGCACCCTGCTGTCCAACATGGACATGGTGCTGGCCAAGAGCGACCTGAACCTGGCCTCGCGCTATGCCGACCTGGTGCCGGACGCACGCCTGCGCCGCCGCATCTTCAGCGCCATCGAGGCCGAGTGGCACAGCACCGTCGATGCGCTGGCGCGCATCACGGGCGACAAGCAGCGCCTGGCCCACAACGAGGCGCTGGCGCGCTCCATCCGCCACCGCTTTCCCTACATCGATCCGCTGCACCATCTGCAGGTGGAGCTGGTGCGCCGCTGGCGCGGCGGCCAGACCGATGAGCGCATCAAGACCGGCATCCACCTGTCGATCAATGGCATTGCGGCCGGCGTGCGCAATACCGGCTGATCGAGGGCGCGAGCGGGCCGGGAGGCCCCTCGCGCCGCCATGCGCAGGGCGCCGGCCGGCCGCCGTGTAGGATGTGCTTCGGACAGGGGCGCATGACTCCTGCCGGGAAGTGAAGGGTGGGAGCTTATGGGCAACAAGACGCCATGGCCGGGGTTCCCGGACATGCAACTGTTCCTGACGCAGCGCCTGGCCAGGCTGGCCGGTGCCAACTCCATGCGGGCCATACGCGAAGGCCTGCTCTGGCTGGTCCCATGCCTGCTGGTCTCGGCCCTGTTTCTCATACTGTCGGCGCTGGCGCAGATGTCCGGCCAGCCCGAGCCCGTGGTGCAGCTTCTTGCGGGCCTGCATGCGCAGATCGGCAGCATCCTGCCGCTGCTGGTGGCCGCCTCCATCGGCTACATGCTCTCCATACGCCACAGGCTGCCGCGCCTGCCGGTGACCTTTCTGTGCTTTGCCCATGTGCAGATGGCCATCTTCCTGCTGCGCGAGCATCCGCGCGCGGCGGCCACGCTGGTGCTGTTCATCGCCATAGCCTCGCCCCTGATCACCGTGCCGCTGATGGCCAGGCTCAGCGCCATGCGCTGGACGCGCATTGCGCGCACGGGCTTTGTGGGCGAGAACGTACGCGAGGTGATGAACCTGGTCGTGCCCGGCTCCATCGTCGCGCTGCTGCTGGTGGTGCTGCTGCTGGGCCTGCAGCAGGTGCTGCCCGATATCACCCAGGCCGAACTGCCGCTGGCCATCGCCACCCCCGAGAGCCCCTATCGCAGCGGGCTGACGCTGACGCTGCTCAATTCCGTGCTCTGGTTCTTTGGCGTGCAGGGCTACTACGCCATGCAACCCTTCTTCCAGGTGCTGGACCAGGCCGTGCTGGCCAACGCCGCCGCCGTGGCCAAGGGGCTGGTGGCGCCCTGGGCGCTCAACGGCGGCCTGATGGGGTCCTTCGTCTTCATCGGCGGCTCGGGGGCCACGCTGTCACTGGCGCTGGCCGTGCTGCTGTTTTGCAAGGGGCGCGGCCTGCGCATGCTGGCGCTGGCCGCGCTGCCCATCTCCCTGCTCAACGTCAACGAGATCCTGCTGTTCGGCCTGCCGGTCATCCTGAACCTGCGCCTGCTCGTGCCTTTTCTGGCGGTGCCCGCCATCAACCTGGTCGTGGCCGTCACGGTGGTGCAGGCCGGCTGGGTGGCTCCGGCCTCGATGGTGCTGCCCCTGACCGCGCCCGTGGTCTTCAATGCCTACGTGAGCACGGGCGGCGACATGGGCGCCGTGGTGCTGCAACTGGCGCTGACGGTGTTGGGGGCGCTGGTCTATGCGCCTTATGTGCGCTCCATCGACCGGCTGGGCCAGGACGATGGCGCCATCGTGCTGCGCGCGCTGGACACCACGTTCTCCCGGCTGCCCGAGGAGGCGGGCCTGGTCACGCGCGATCCGCTGGTGCTGGCGCACGAGACCCAGGCCCGGCGCGAGACCATGCTGTCCCATATCCGCCGCATCAGCGAGTACGAATTCCACCTGGAATTCCAGCCTCAGGTCTCGCACCGCAGCGGCTTGTGCCTGGGCTGCGAGGCCCTGTTGCGCGCCCACGATTCGCAGGGCAGGCTGCAGCAGCCCGGCGGCTTTCTGCGCTGGCTGGGTGATGCCGGCCTGATGCGCGAGGTCGATCTGTGGGTGGCGGGCGCTGCCGTGCGCCAATGCCGGCTGTGGCGCCAGCACGGTTTTTCCCTGCCGATCAGCATCAATGTCACGGGCGCCACGCTGACATCGCCCGAGTACTGCTCGCGCCTGCTGATGCTGCTGGCGCAGGCCAGGGGCCAGGTGGGCGTGGAGATCACGGAGGAAGCGCTGGTGGGCGATGTGGAGGCGATCCGCAAGGCCATAGGCCAGATCCACGCGCTGGGCGCCAAGGTGGCCATAGACGACTTCGGCACCGGCTTCTCGTCCATGAGCTACCTGCACCAGTTCGACGTGGATGCCATCAAGATCGACCGCAGCTTCGTCGTGGCCAGCGGTCATGCCAAGGGCGCGCTGGTGCTGGACGGCCTGCTGCGCTTTTGCGAGGCGCTGCAGTTGAACGTGGTGGCCGAAGGCGTGGAGACCCAGGCGCAGCTGCAGGCCCTGGGCTTCGAGGGCGAGCTGCTGGTGCAGGGCTGGTACTTCAGCCGCGCCCTGCCGGGAGAGCAGTTGCCGCAGTTCGCCAGCGACTGCGCCGCCAGGGCAGGCGGCGAGACGGTCTGAATCCGTGCTGGTGCATCGCTGCGGCGATGCAGGGGCTCAATGCAGCATCAGGGAGCCGGCGCTCTTGCTCTTGCCGGCGCGTGCGGGCGGATTGCACAGGCCGCACTGGTAGTGGCGCTCGTTCTCGTAGGGCTCGGTCACGAACTGGCCCTTGCACACGGAGCACTGGGTGCGGGTCAGCATCTGCGCATCGACAAACTTCACCAGGCGCCATGCGCGTGTGAAGGACAGCAGCGCCTCCAGCTCGGCGGCCTGGATCTGCTCGGTATAGAGACGGTAGGCCTTGGTCAGTTGTTCAACGGCATCCAGCTCGGCGCCCTTGGACAGGTATTCGTAGATATTCAGGAACAGCGAACTGTGGATGTTCTCCTGCCAGGTCAGGAACCAGTCGGTCGAGAACGGCAGCTGGCCCTTGGATGGCGACTTGCCGGCGATCTCCTTGTACAGGCGGATCAGGCGCTCGTAGGACAGCGTGGTTTCGGATTCGAGCACCTGCATGCGTGCACCCATCTCGATGAGCATGGCGGCACGCTCGATCTGCTTGGACTCGTTCAGGACACTTTTGACGGCGGTGGACATGGCGGGCTCCAGAGTTCTTCGGGCGGATCAGAGGACTTCGGAAACGCGGCTGGCCATCAGGATGTTGGCGTGCAGCGTATTGGTCGCACCGTTGCCGATCTTGTTGCTGCTGTGGTTGGTCAGCAAGCTCCAGACCATTTCGTCGTCCACGCGGAAGCTGGCGAGCAGGGTATTGCGCGAGGCCAGCTTCAGCACCTGGGCTGCCGACAGCGCGGCCAGCAGGTCGCAGGATTCTTCGTTCAGTCCCAGGCGGAACACCGCTTCCGCCTTGTCCTGGCGGATCAGGGTCTGGGCCAGCATCAGGTAAGTGAGGTTGGCTTCGCGGATTTCGGCAAGCAGCTGTTCATTGTTCATAGGACCATCCTTTGCATCTCGGCAGCCGCAACACCGGGGTAGAAACAAGATGTTCAACCTGTTGCGATCTGTTGGGATGGATTGTGGAGGAGGGTCCCTGGCCGTTGAAGTCGGGGCAGGTCTGCGCCGGATGTCTGGTTGTGAGACGGCGTTTGTAAGATTTACCTTACACCTGTAGCAAGGTTTGGATGACTCGATTTCGCCCGGCCTCTGCCGTCCGGGGGCCTGGGAGCAGGCCGCTGCAGTGGTGTTGTTGCATGTCGGCCTTTTGACACAGTGCTGTCATTGTGCAGTCTCCCAGGGGCGGGCATAAGCCGAATTAGGCGCGCTCCACCGGCCTCTTCGGGTCACTGCACCACTCGCTCCAGCTGCCCGCGAAAAGCCGTGCCGGCGGCAGTCCTGCAATGCGCATGGCCAGCAGGTTGGGCAGGGCGCTCACGCCGCTGCCGCACTGGTGGACCACGCTGGCCGGATCGCGGCCGGCCAGCAGCCGGTCGAACTCGGCGCGCAGCAGGGCGGCGGGCTTGAAGCGGCCGTCGGCCGCAATGTTTTCGGTGAAGGGCCTGTTCAGTGCGCCCGGGATATGGCCGGCCACGGGGTCCAGCGGCTCGACTTCGCCGCGATAGCGTGCCGGCGCGCGCGCATCGACCACGGTCTGGCCTGCGCTGCCCAGCGCATCGAGCACCTGCTGTGCCGTCACCAGCTGCTGCAGCGGCTCGTGCAGCTCGAAGTTGGACTGAAAGCGCGCGCTTTCCTCGCCCGATGCCACAGGCTGGCCTGCGGCCTGCCAGGCCTGGAGACCTCCGTCGAGCACGGCCACATCGCCATGTCCGGCCCACTGCAGCATCCACCACAGGCGCCCGCAGTAGTTGGCGCCGTTGCGGTCATAGACCACGGCCTGCATGTCGTTGGAAAAACCGATCTCCGACAGCCACATGGCAAACAGCTCGCGGCTGGGCAGCGGGTGGCGGCCGCCCGAGGCGGCCTGCTCGCTGGCCGCCACGCTGCCATGTGCGCCGGGCACGCCGTGTTTTGCGCTGAGGTCATGGTCCAGGTCGGCGAAGACGGCGCCGGGAATATGCGCCTGCAGGTACTGCGCCTTGCCGGCTGCGGGTTGGGCCAAGTCGAAGCTGCAGTCAAAGACCATCAGCGGACGGCCGCCGGACTGCAGCGCGGCCAGTTCCTGGACGGAGATCAGGGTCTGGTAGGAGGAGGTGTTGGATGTCATGGATGCGGAACTCCGAAAGCCAGCGCAGGCGGCGGTGCGCCTGCGGCAAAAGGTCCGATCCATTATGCGACGGCCCCAGGCGGGCCGTCGCCGTCAGCCGCGTGAACGCAGGGCCGTGGCCAGTGCGCCGCTGGCCACGATCAGCACGATGCCGGCCCAGCCGATCAGCGGCACGCTTTCGCCGAACAGCGCCAGGCTCAGCAGGGCGGCAAAGACGATGCCCGAGTACTGCAGATTGGCCACCACCAGGGTATTGCGGCTGTTGCCGGCCGAAGCGTAGGCCGCCGTCATGCAGACCTGGGCCACGGCAGCCAGCACGCCCACGGGCAGCAGCCACAGCGCGCGCCAGCCCGGCCAGGCGGACACGCCCGTGAAGCACATGGCCAGGGCGCCGGCCACGGCCGAGCCCAGTGCGAAGTAGAAGACCACGCGCGCCTCGGGCTCGCCCATGCGCGACAGCGTGGCCACCTGCATATAGGCCATGGCGGCGAACACCCCGCCGATCAGGCCGCCCGCGCTGGCCACGAATTCCTGCGGCGCCGCGCTGGGGCGCAGCACCAGGATCACGCCCACGAAGCCCAGGGCCACGGTGGCGACCAGGCTCCAGGGAAACGGCGGCAGTGCGCGCAGCGCATGCGATTCGGGCTGGCGGCGCAGCTGGTGGCGCAGCAGCAGGCCCTGGCCGATCAGAAACACCGCCATCCAGATGCTGCTCATGGAGTTGAAGGTGGCGGCCGTGGCCAGCGGCAGGTGGCCGATGGAGTAGAACCAGGCGCCCATGGAAGTCACGCCCACGAAGCTGCGCCAGGCATGCTCGCGCGGGTAGCGCGTGGCCAGCGAAATGCCCTGGTGGCGCGCCAGCCACCACAGCGCCACCATGCTGACCAGCCCGCGGTAGAAGACGATCTCCGCCGCGTTGAAATCCTGGGAGGCGAACTTCACACACACACTCATGACCGCAAAGACGAATGCGGCCGCCACCATCCACAGGGCTTGCATATTAATGACCGGATAGAGCCGCACAAGGACCGCGGCGCTGGACGAGAAAGGGTTGGGTTTTGTTTTTGGCGCATGCCGCCTGGCTGTCTACGGCCCGGGGCCGCGGCAGGGGCACGCGCAAGGCACTGTATTGCATAAGCCAAGACATTGGGTCTGCCTCGGGATGCATTGCAGTCGCCAGCCCTGCCCATTGGGCACACCAGGGCGCTTGCATTCAGAAGAGCTGTGCGGCGGGCCTGCCGCTCGATGAAGGCGGCCCAATGCAGGAGGCCCAATGCAGACGGCCCGCACGAATGCGGGCCGTCGGAAGAGCCGGAGCCGATCAGCGTGCGGGGACTGCGTCGCCCATCACGCCGCGATACCACTCATGGAAGTGCTGCATGCCGTCTTCCATGGGGCTCTGGTAGGGGCCGACCTCGTTGTCGCCGCGCTCGTACAGCGCCCTGCGGCCGGCGTCCATGCGCTCGCCGATCTCGTCGTCCTCGATGCAGGTCTCCATGTAGGCGGCCTTTTGCGCCTGCACGAATTCGGGCTCGAAAGCGGCGATCTCTTCGGGGTAGTAGAACTCGACCACGTTCAGTGTCCGGTCCACGGCCAGCGGGTGCAGGGTCGAGACCGTGAGCACGTGCGGATACCACTCCACCATGATGTGCGGGTAGTAGGTCAGCCAGATCGCTCCGCGTTCGGGCAGCTCGCCGTTGCGGTAGGCCAGCAGCACGTCGTGCCACTTCCTGTAGGTGTCCGAGCCGGGCCGGGCAAAACCGGGCGCCACGCCCACGGTCTGCACCGAGTACTCCCTGGAAAACTCCCACTGCAGGTCATCGCAGGTCACGAAGTTGCCCAGGCCCGGATGGAACGGGCCCACGTGGTAGTCCTCGAGGTAGACCTCGATGAAGGTCTTCCAGTTGTAGTTGCACTCGTGCATCTCGACATGGTCGAGCACGAAGCCCTCGAAGCTCAGCTGCTCGCGCAGCTTCATGCCGGCGAGGTCGGCCTCGATGTCGCGGCCGTTGTCCTCGAACAGCAGGCCGTTCCACTCGCGCAGCCGGTAGTTGTTCAGGTTCAGGCAGGGATCGTGGCTGAAGTGCGGTGCGCCCAGCAGCTCGCCGCTGGTGCTGTAGGTCCAGCGGTGCAGCGGGCAGACGATGTTGCCCCCCGCATGGCCCTTGCCTTCGGTCATCAGGTTGCCCCTGCCCTTGAGCATCACGGCCTGGCGGTGGCGGCAGACGTTGGAGATCAGCTCCACCTGCCCCCTGGCGTTGCGCACCAGAGCCCGGCCTTCCTTTTCCTGAGGCAGGGCGTAGTAGTCGCCTATCTCGGGAACGGCCAGTTGGTGGCCCACGTAGCGCGGGCCGCGTTGAAAGATGGTCTCCAACTCACGCTGGAACAGCGCAGGGTCGAAGTAGCTGGAAACTGGTAGTTGGCTTGCGGCCTGCTGCAGTTGAAGACTTAAATCAGACATGGATGACCTGACCTAAAGACTCCCCACAGGGAGGGTGCGCGTGCGCACGGGATTGGAAAAAGCAAAACCGGCCGTTCCTGGACATGGAGACAGGCTTCACGACTTGAAAACAAGCGGCGCCCGAGGCGTCCTGTCTTGTCGGTGAGCCCGACCGCATGCCTAGGCAAGGGGCCGGTTTGGCGGGGAATGGGATTATAGCCCGTGGGGTTATTTCCGGATGCCCGGTACGTGTATTGCAAGCGGCCGATGGCGCCTGTCAAGGGCTGTCCGGTTATTGGCGGCGCGGTCGCGGAGGGACGCCTAGAATCGTCGGTTCCCCACAACGCACTGCCAACGCCACATGCCCAAGGCTGCCCCCAAGGCTCCCGCCGAGCCCACCAGTTACGAATCCGCGCTGCAGGAGCTGGAGCAGCTCATCGCGCAGATCGAGTCGGGCCAGCTGCCTCTGGAGCAGATGCTGGCCGGCTACCAGCGCGCGGCGCAGCTGCTCGGCTACTGCCGTGGCCAGCTCGACGCGGTGCAGGAGCAGGTCAAGGTGCTTGACGAGGGGACCCTGGCCCCTTGGAGCCAGGATTGAAGATTGCCATGAGTGCCCTGATGACTTCCGCTTCCGATGTTTCCCAGGCGCCGGGCCTTGGCGCGCTGGATTTTCCCTGCTGGATGAACGACCGCCTGGCGCGCACCGAAAGCGCGCTGTCCCAATGGGTGGGCGTGGATGCGCCGGCCGGCCTGGGCGAAGCCATGCGATACGCCGTGCTCGATGGCGGCAAGCGCCTGCGCCCGCTGCTGGTCTGGGCTGCGGCCGAGGCCGTGGCCGGCCTGCCGTCGGCCGCCGTGCGTGCCGGCTGCGCCGTGGAACTGATCCATGCCTATTCGCTGGTGCACGACGACATGCCCTGCATGGACAACGACGTGCTGCGCCGTGGCAAGCCCACGGTCCATGTGCAGTTCGGCGAGGCCTCGGCCCTGCTGGCCGGCGATGCGCTGCAGGCACTGGCCTTCGAGCTGCTCGTGCCCGCGCCCGACGAGGCTGACGGCATGCCCGATGCGCTGCAGGCACGGCTGTGCCGGCTGCTGGGCCGTGCCGCAGGCGCGCAGGGCATGGCCGGTGGCCAGGCCATTGACCTGGCCAGCGTGGGCCTGCAGCTGAGCGAGGCCCAACTGCGCGAGATGCACCGCCTCAAGACCGGCGCCCTGCTGCATGCCAGCGTGCTCATGGGCGCAGCCTGCAAGGAGGGCGTGGATGCCCAGGCCTGGCAGGCGCTGTCCGACTACGGGCAGGCGCTGGGCGTGGCCTTCCAAGTGGTGGATGACATCCTCGACGTGGTGGCCGACTCGGCCACCCTGGGCAAGACGGCCGGCAAGGACGCGGCCAACGACAAGCCGACCTATGTCTCGCTGCTGGGCCTGGACCAGGCCCGCGCCCATGCCGACGAGCTGTGCGCCCTGGCGCACGCGGCGCTGGCGCGCAGCGGCCTGCCGGACACGCGGGCCCTGGCGGCACTGGCCGACATGGTCGTGAGCCGCACTCACTGACAATGAAGCACCCCCTGAGTCGCTTCGCGCCTTCCCCCTCTCTACCCGCTTCGCGGGGGAGGGGGACGACACCCTCGCTGCGGGGCGGCCCTTGCTCGGTGTCCCTTGGTGGGGGCGCGCTACTTGCAAGGGTGGCGTTCGATGCCACAGGCAACTGATACGAAAATATGGGCGATGGTCTTGCGGCCATCAAGATATCTAGCATGACCACGAACACCTACTCCCTGCTGCAGACCATCGACGATCCCGCGGATCTGAGGCGTCTGTCGCGTGCCGAACTCAAGACCCTGGCCCAGCAGCTGCGTGCCTATGTGCTCGACAGCGTCTCCAAGACCGGCGGGCATCTGAGTTCCAACCTGGGCACGGTGGAGCTGACGGTGGCGCTGCATGCGGTGTTCGACACGCCCTACGACCGCGTGGTCTGGGACGTGGGCCACCAGACCTATCCGCACAAGATCCTCACGGGCCGGCGCGAGCGCATGGCGTCGCTGCGCCAGTTCGGCGGCCTGTCGGGCTTTCCGCAGCGCGCCGAGAGCGAGTACGACACCTTCGGCACGGCCCACTCCTCCACCAGCATCTCGGCCGCCCTGGGCATGGCCCTGGCCGCCAAGCAAAAGGGCGAGGACCGCCGCGCCATCGCCGTCATCGGCGACGGCGCCATGACGGCCGGCATGGCCTTCGAGGCGCTGAACAACGCCGGCGTGACCGATGCCAACCTGCTGGTCATCCTCAACGACAACGACATGAGCATCAGCCCGCCCGTGGGCGCGCTCAACCGCTACCTGGCCCAGCTCATGAGCGGGCAGTTCTACGCCAAGGCGCGCGACATGGGCAAGAGCGTGCTCAAGCAGGTGCCGCCGCTTCTGGAGCTGGCCAAGCGGCTGGAGCAGCAGGCCAAGGGCATGGTCGTGCCGGCCACGCTGTTCGAGAACTTCGGCTTCAACTACATCGGCCCCATCGACGGGCATGACCTGGACTCGCTGATCCCCACCCTGGAGAACATCAAGAGCCTCAAGGGCCCGCAGTTCCTGCACGTGGTCACGAAGAAGGGCCAGGGCTACAAGTTGGCCGAGGCCGACCCCGTGGCCTACCACGGCCCCGGCAAGTTCGACCCCAGCGTGGGCCTGGTCAAGCCGGCCACGCCCCCGAAGCAGACCTTCACCCAGGTCTTCGGCCAGTGGCTGTGTGACATGGCGGACAAGGACCAGCGCCTGGTGGGCATCACCCCCGCCATGCGCGAGGGCTCGGGCATGGTGGAATTCCACAAGCGCTTTCCGGGCCGCTACTACGACGTGGGCATTGCCGAGCAGCATGCCGTCACCTTCGCGGCCGGCATGGCCTGCGAGGGGCTCAAGCCCGTGGTCGCCATCTACTCGACCTTCCTGCAGCGCGCCTACGACCAGCTGATCCATGACGTGGCGCTGCAAAAACTGCCCGTGGTCTTTGCGCTGGACCGTGCGGGCCTGGTCGGCGCCGACGGCGCCACGCATGCCGGTGCCTACGACATCGCCTTCGTGCGCTGCGTCCCCCACATGAGCATGGCCTGCCCGGCCGACGAGCGCGAATGCCGCCAACTGCTCACCACGGCCTACGAGCAGGACCATCCGGTGGCCGTGCGCTACCCGCGTGGGGCGGGCGTGGGCGTGGCCCCGCTGGAGAGCCTGCAGGGGCTGCCCTTCGGCAAGGGCGAGGTGCGCCGCGAATCGGCGGCGAAGAAGGTCGCCATCCTGGCCTTCGGCACCTTGCTGTATCCCGCGCTGACCGCAGCCGAGGCGCTGGACGCCACCGTGGTCAACATGCGCTGGGCCAAGCCGCTGGACGAGGAACTGCTGCGCCAGGTGGCCTCCACGCACGAGCTCATCGTCACCGTGGAAGAGGGCTGCATCATGGGTGGCGCAGGCAGCGCCGTGGCCGAGTCGCTGCAGGCTGCCGGCATCACGCGACAGCTGCTGCAGCTGGGCCTGCCCGACGAGTTCATCGAGCACGGCGATCCCGCCAGGCTGCTGGCCCTGCAGGGGCTGGACGCGGCCGGCATCGAGGCGTCGGTGCGCGCCCACCTGGCGCCCGAGCGCGCCGTGGCCTGAAGATGGGACGGGCCTGTGCCCCGCGATGGGGCGCATCGCGCATGCCGAGCAGGACTACGCGGGGGAAAACCCCGTCCGCGCTTGCTTTGCGGCGTTTTTAGAATCGATACCACCTGATACAGTGTGAATGCACGTGCGAACGTGCGTTTTTTTTGCCGCCGGGCCCCCAAGGCAGAAGCGGCCCCTCGGAGGGGCAGCGGACCTTGCGCAGCAAGGGGTGGTGGTGGCTTTTTCTGACTGACAACACATCGCGGAGAGACATTCATGGACCGTCGTTCGATCATCAAACATGCGGGAATCGCCGGCGTGCTGGCTGTGGGAGCCGCACCCGCAGTCCACGCCCAGGAGGCGGTCCGCTGGCGTCTGGCCGCGAGCTTTCCCAAGTCGCTGGACACCATCTTCGGCTCGGCCGAAATGTTCTCCAAGACGCTCAAGGCGATGTCGGGCGGCAAGTTCGAAGTCTCGGTGCATGCGGCCGGTGAGCTGATGCCCGCCTTCGGCGTGGTCGATGGCATCCAGAACGGCACCATCGAGATGGCGCTGACGGCGCCCTACTACTTCACCGGCAAGGACTACATCTTCGCCTTCGGCTGCGCCGTGCCCTTCGGCCTGACGGCGCGCCAGATGGATGCATGGATGGAGCACGGCGGCGGCCGCAAGCTCATGGACGAGTTCTATGCCCAGTACAACATCAAGAGCCAGAGCGCAGGCAACACGGGCACCCAGATGGGCGGCTGGTTCCGCAAGGAGATCAAGTCGGTGGCCGATCTCAAGGGCCTGAAGATGCGCCTGGGCGGCGGCCTGTTCGGCGACGCCATGCTCAAGCTCGGCGTGGTCGCGCAGAACATGCCCGTGGGCGAGGTCTACCAGGCGCTTGAAAAGGGCACGCTGGATGCCGTGGAATTCGTAGGTCCGTACGACGACCAGAAGCTGGGCTTCAACAAGGTCGCTCCCTACTACTACTACCCCGGCTGGTGGGAAGGCGGCGCCGAGCTGGAGTTCTTCATCAACACCAAGGCGTATGCGGCCCTGTCGCCCGAGTACAAGGCCATGGTCGATGCGGCCTGCAACGTGGCGGCACGCGACATGACGGCCAAGTACGACGCCAACAACCCCGTGGCGCTCAAGAAGCTGGTGGCCGACAAGACCCAGCTCAAGGCCTTCCCCAAGGACTTCATGGATGCCGGCTACAAGGCCGTCATGGAGATCATGGCCGAGCATGACGCCAAGTCGCCCATGTTCAAGAAGATCAACCAGAGCCTGCGCACCTTCCAGCGCGACCAGCTGCTGTGGGAGCGCTTCTCGGAGTTCCGCTACAACAGCTACATGACCACGGCCAAGCTGTAAGCAGGTCTGCAGCCAGCAGCACGCACAAGGACGGTCCATGCCTTCCACGCCTGCAGGCCAAGCCCGCGTCCCCTCTGCGAAATGCAGCGGGGACGGCGGGCTTTTTTGTTCCGATGATGTATGTGGGCCGAGCTGCCAAGAGCAGTCCGGCCTTTTTTGAATGCTCTCAAGCAGAGCGAATCAGGAGGAGACAGAGATGGACAGAAGAAAAGCACTCAAGCACGCCGGTCTGGCCGGCGTATTGACTGCCGCAGCGGCGCCAGCCGTTCATGCGCAGGCGGCGGTGCGCTGGCGCCTGGCGTCCAGCTTTCCGCGTTCGCTGGACACCATCTACGGCTCTGCCGAGGTGTTTTCCAAGGCGATCAAGGAAATGTCGGGCGGCAAGTTCGAGGTGTCGGTGCATGCGGCCGGCGAGCTGATGCCCGCCTTCGGCGTGGTCGATGGCGTGCAAAACGGCACGGTGGAGATCGCGCACACGGCGCCCTACTACTTCTTCGGCAAGAACGAGGCCTTTGCCATCGGCGGCGCCATTCCGTTCGGCATGAACTCGCGCCAGCTCACGGCCTGGAACGTGGACGGCAACGGCGGCAAGCTGATGCGCGAGTTCTATGCCGAATACGGCATCGTCAACTTCCTGGGCGGCAACACGGGCGCACAGATGGGGGGCTGGTTCCGCAAGGAGGTCAAGACACCCGAGGACATCAAGGGCCTGAAGTTCCGCATCGGCGGCTTCGCGGGCCGGATCATCGAGCGCATGGGCGGCGTGCCCCAGAACATCCCGGGTGGCGAAATCTACCAGGCGCTGGAAAAGGGCACCATCGATGCGGCCGAATGGATCGGTCCCTATGACGACCTCAAGCTGGGCTTCAACAAGGTCGCGCCGTTCTACTACTACCCCGGCTGGTGGGAAGGCAGCCTGAACCTCGAGTTCTACGTGAACCAGAAGGCGCTGGCCGCGCTGACGCCCGAGCAGCGCGCCATGGTGCAGGCCGCCTCGCACGAGGCCCATGTGGTCACCCAGGCCCGCTACGACGCGCGCAATCCAGGCGCGCTCAAGCAACTGGTGGCCAGCAAGGCCAAGGTGCTGGCCTTCCCGCAGACCGTGCTCGATGCCTCCTACAAGACCACCATGGCGGTCTATGCGGAGCTGGCCGAGAAAAACCCTGCATGGAAGAAGATCTACAGCGACTACCGCAACTTCCAGCGCGACGAGGTGCTGTGGTTCCGCTTCGCCGAGGCGCGCTACGACGCCTTCATGTCGGCGCAGAAGCTGTGAAGTCGCGGCGCCCTCGGGCGTCATGCGCGAAAGCCGGGCACTGCCCGGCTTTTTTCATGCGCGCAGGGGACCGGCGCACGCCGGGGTCCGAACGAAAAAAGGCCCCGCGGTTGCGGGGCCTTTGCTGTCCTTGAGGGAGCCTGCGATCAGCTGCCGGACTTGCTCTCGCCCGGCGTGGCCGGCTGCTCGCGCTGCAGCTGGTCCTGCAGCGCCTTGAGCGCATCGTCCTCACCGCCCGCCGGGGCCGAGGGCTCGCCAGGGGTGCCCTCGGGTGCGGGGGGCTGGTTCGCGCCGTCGCCGTTGAACATGGGGTCGTTGAAGTCGATGGCCTCGGGCATGGATGCCTCCATCTCCTGGCGCACCTTGTCCAGGTCGTACTCCACCTTCTTGTCCAGCCCGCTGGAGACGATGCCGGGGAAGATGATGATCAGGGCCACCATGACCAGCTGGATCAGCAGGAAGGGGATGGCGCCCGCATAGATCTGCATGGTGGTCACGGGCTCGGTCATCTTCTTGGTGACCTTGTCCACGTAGGCCTTGGCCGGGGCCACGCTGCGCAGGAAGAACAGCGCGAAGCCGAAGGGCGGGTGCATGAACGAGGTCTGCATGTTCACGGCCAGCAGCACGCCGAACCAGACCAGGTCGATGCCCAGCTTGTCGGCCACGGGGGCCAGCAGCGGCACGACGATGAAGGACAGCTCGAAGAAGTCCAGGAAGAAAGCCAGCACGAAGATCATGATGTTGACCACGATCAGGAAGCCGATCTCGCCGCCGGGCAGGGACACCAGCAGCTCCTCCACCCACTTGGGGCCGTCCACGCCCTGGAAGGTCAGGCCGAACATGGTCGCGCCGATCAGGATGAACATCACGAAGCACGACAGCTTGGTGGTGGACATCAGCGCCTGCTTGAGCAGGTCCATGCTCAGGCGGCCGCGCACGAAGGCCATGACGGCCGCGCCCAGCGCGCCCATGGCGCCGCCTTCGGTGGGGGTTGCCACGCCCAGGAAGATGGTGCCCAGCACCAGGAAGATCAGCAGCAGCGGCGGGATCAGCACGAAGGTCACGCGCTCGGCCATGCGGCTGAGCAGGTGCAGGCCCGTGAGCTTGTTGAACATGGCGGCGATGAAGGCCAGCGCCACGCCGAAGCACATGGACACCACGATGGTCTCGTCCAGAGCGACCTTCTCCACCACATCGCCGGACCACCAGGTGTGCAGCTGGGGCATGTACTGGGCGACCACCATCGAGGCCGCCACGCACAGCACGGTCAGCACCAGGGTGGAGGGCAGGCCGGAGTTGCCATTGGGCTCGCGCAGCGTGCGCGCCTCGGGCGGCAGGGCGGGCACCATGGCGGGCTTGAAGATGGCCAGCACGACGATGAACAGCGCATAGAAGCCCGTCAGCATCAGGCCCGGCAGGAAGGCGCCCTTGTACATGTCGCCCACGCTGCGGCCCAGCTGGTCGGCCAGCACGATCAGCACCAGGGACGGCGGAATGATCTGCGCCAGCGTGCCCGAGGCCGCGATCACGCCCGAGGCCACCCGGCGGTCATAGCCGTAGCGCATCATGATGGGCAGGGAGATCAGGCCCATGGAGATCACCGATGCCGCGACCACGCCCGTGGTCGCGGCCAGCAGCGCGCCCACGAAGATCACCGCAAAGGCCACGCCGCCGCGCACGGGGCCGAAGAGCTGGCCCACGGTCTCCAGCAGGTCCTCGGCCATGCCGCTTCGCTCCAGTATCAGTCCCATGAGGGTGAAGAACGGTATGGCCAGCATCGTCTCGTTCTGCATGATGCCGAAGATGCGCAGCGGAAGGGCCTGCAGCAGGGCTTCGGGCAGCACGCCCAGTTCGATGCCGACAAAGGCGAAGAACAGTCCGCAGGCGCCCAGGCTGAATGCCACGGGAAAACCCACGAGCAGGAAAAGTATCAGCCCCGCGAACATGATCGGGGCCAGGTTGTGGATCACGAATTCCATGATGTCTGTTTCCCCGATCAGGCGCCTTGCCCGCTTTTGTCCTTGGCTCCTGCCAGCCCGCGCAGGGCTTCGGCCAGGTCTTGCTCTGCGGTCTTCTCGCCCTTCTTGGCCGTGGGATCGTCGATCAGGCCCTTCAGGAAGGCGATGCGCTTGATCAGCTCCGACATGCCCTGCAGCAGCAGCAGCCCGAAGCCCAGGGGAATCATCAGGTAGACGGGCCAGCGCACCAGGCCGCCTGCATTGCCCGACATCTCGCCGGTCTGGATGGCCTGGATCACGAACGGCGTGCCGAACCACAGGATGGCCAGCGCCATGGGGGTCAGGAAAAAGACGAAGCCGAAGATGTCGATCCAGATCTGCGTGCGCTTGGACAGGCGGCTGGCGATCACATCCACCTTCACGTGCTCGCCCTGCAGCAGCGTATATCCGGCGGCCAGCAGGAAGGAGGCGGCGAACAGGTACCACTGCACTTCGAGGTAGGCGTTCGAGCTGGTGTGCAACACCTTGCGCACGATGGCATTGATGCCGCTGATGACCGTCGAGGCCAGGATCAGCCAGATAAGGCATCGCCCGACCAGGCTGTTGAGCCAGTCGACCCCTCTTGAGAATTTGAGCAAAGCCTGCATGGTGTCTCCAAAAAGTAGGCTGTATTGGGTCCGTCGCCGTACGCCGGCCTGTAGGCCGGCGCGCAGCGCTCTTGTCGGCGCATGGACCAAAGCCGTCGATTCTACGGAGACCCGAACGCCGCAGGCGGCCTGCTCCCCCTAAAAGAAATCCGTGTGAACCCGAGGAAACGTCCCGTTCAGGTTGTCGCGCGGGGCCTGCGGGCTCCCAGTTTTCGGTACATCGTGGCCCGGCTGATGCCCAGCGCGCGGGCGGCCCGGGTCACATTGCCCTGGGCATCCTGCAGGGCCTGCTCGATCAGCACGCCCTCGCTGGCGCGCAGCGGGCTGGCCTGGGCGGCGGCAGCGAGTGCCGCCGTGCCCAGCGCAGGCAGCAGCTGGCGCAGCTGGGGCCCGGGCTGCACCAGTGCCTGCAGCCGCAGGCCCGACCACAGCGGCAGGCGCAGCGGTTCGTTGGGGCGCTGGCGCGCATGCTCCACCAGCGCCGTCCAGGGCATGGCCAGCAGTTCGCTGCAGTGCAGCGGCTGGCCCGGCTGCGCCAGCGGCTGGGGCACCAGCTGGCGCGCCAGGGTATTGCTGCCCGCCACATGCCCTTCGGCGTCCACGGCCAGCAGGCCTTCGCCCTCCTGACCCAGAGGCCCGCCGGGCCAGTTCAGGTGCAGCAGCAGCGCGTGGGGCAGGGCGCGCAGCAGCCGGTCCTCGATGGCGCGGGCGCAGCGCAGCGCCAGGTGCATCAGCTCGGGCCGCTCGGGCACGTCCACGCCCGTGATGTCCAGCATGCCCAGGCAGCGGCCGTCCGGGGCGTACAGCGGTGCGCCCGCGCAGCTGTAGTGGCGGTTGGCCTCGAAGAAATGCTCGGCCCGGTGCAGCCAGACGGGGCCGTGCTCGGCCAGGGCCGCACCGATGGCGGTGGTGCCCACGCCCTGCTCGGACAGGTCCACGCCCACACGGGCGATGGCCTGCACGCGGATGTCGCTGCGGTCCAGCGGCCCCTGCACGTCCAGCACGGTGCCGTGCGCATCGGTCAGCAGGCTGAAGTAGCGCATGGCGCCCACGGCGCCCACCAGCTGGGTCATCACGGGGTGCGCCGCCTGCAGCAGCGCCTCGTGGCCGTCACGTGCCTGGCGCAGCGCATGCGGCCCCAGCGCTTCGTAGACCACGCGCTCGCCCGGGCGGCGGCCTGCCGCCAGGCAGCGCTGCCAGGAGCGCCACAGCCAGGGCGCGATGCCGGCAGGGGTGGCGGGCAGAGTGGCAGGCGGCATGCCGGCCAGCGCCTGCTCGCCGAAGGCCAGGCTGCGGGCCCGGGCGATCTGCGCGTGGCGCGGATCGGCGGGGCAGGGCTGCGCGGCGTCGGGGCTCAGGGCGAACATGGGGCGGGGACTCCTGTGGCTGGCTGGCAAGGGATTGCGAACGGGCTGGCAGGCGGGCACGGTCGAAGCCGGGGGCGCAGGCGCAAGCGGTGCGGGCTGCGGCTGCGGTGACGACTGTGTCATTTTGAGAATATCCGCGCCGCCCGGCCCGGGCTTGCGGGTCAACCCTAGAACGGGCGCCTGCGGGCAGGGCGACCATGGCAGGCGAGGTTTCCGGCGTTCCCCCACGTTCCAGATCACCGCCGAACACAGGCAGGAGACAGCACGATGAATGTCCAGCTCACCGTCAACGGGCGCGCGCAGCGCATCGACGTTCCACCCAACACCTTGCTCGTGCATGCGCTGCGCGAGCACCTGCGCCTGACCGGCACGCATGTGGGCTGCGACACCAGCCAGTGCGGGGCCTGCACCGTCATCGTCGACGGCCACGCCGTCAAGTCCTGCGCCATGCTGGCCGTGCAGGCCGAGGGCTGCGAGGTGCGCACCATCGAAGGGCTGGCGGATATCGACGGCGGCCTGCATCCCATGCAGGCGGCCTTCAAGGAGTGCCACGGCCTGCAATGCGGCTTTTGCACGCCGGGCATGGTCATGAGCGCCGTGGACCTGTGCCAGCGCCAGCCGTGCGCGGGCGATCGCGAGATCCGCGAGGCGCTGGAGGGCAACCTGTGCCGCTGCACGGGCTACCAGAACATCGTGGCCGCCGTGAAAAAGGGCAGCCAGGCCATGGCAGGGCCTGCGGCCTGAGCGCCGCAGGTCACCACAAGGAGACAGCCATGGGTGCATCCGACTTTTCCAAGCTCCCCCACATCGGCGAGCCCGTCAAGCGCAAGGAGGACTACCGCTTCCTCACGGGAGCGGGCCAGTACACCGACGACATCGCGCTGGCCGCCCAGGCCCATGCGGTGTTCGTGCGCTCGCCGCACGCGCATGCGCGCGTGCGCTCCGTTTCCACCGATGCGGCCAGGGCCGCGCCCGGCGTCATCGGCGTGCTCACGGGCGCCGACGTGGCGGCCGACAAGATCAACGGCCTGCCCTGCGGCTGGCTGATCACCAGCACCAACGGCGAGCCCATGAAGGAGCCGCCGCATCCCATCCTGGCGCTGGACACCGTGCGCTACGTGGGCGACCAGGTCGCCATGGTCGTGGCCGAGACGCTGGAGCAGGCGCGCGACGCGGCCGAGCTGGTGGAGGTGGACTACGACCCGCTGCCCGCCGTGGTGCTGGTGGCCGACGCGGCGGCCGGCAGCGTGCCCGGCGCGGTGGTGCATGACATCGCCCCCGACAACCACTGCTACAAATGGGCCATCGGCGACAAGGCCGCCGTGGATGCGGTGTTCGCCGGTGCCGCCCACATCGCCCAGCTGGACCTGGTCAACAACCGGCTGATCCCCAACGCCATGGAGCCGCGCGCGGCCATCGGCAGCTACAGCCGCGCCAATGACGAGTACACGCTGTACGTGGCCAACCAGAACCCGCACGTCGAGCGGCTGCTGATGACGGCCTTCGTCATGGGCCTGCCCGAGCACAAGGTGCGCGTGATCGCGCCCGACGTGGGCGGCGGCTTCGGCTCCAAGATCTTCCTGTATGCCGAGGATGTCTGCCTGACCTGGGGTGCGCGAAAGCTCAACCGCAACATCAAGTGGACGGCCGACCGCAGCGAGTCCTTCCTCACCGACGCCCATGGCCGCGACCACGTCAGCCATGCCGAGATGGCCATGGACGCCAGCGGCAAGTTCCTGGCCATGCGCGTGCACACGGATGCCAACCTGGGCGCCTACCTGAGCACCTTCGCCAGCGCCGTGCCCACCATCCTCTATGCCACCTTGCTGGCCGGCCAGTACGCCACGCCCCAGGTCTATGTGGAAGTCGATGCCTGGTTCACCCACACCGCGCCCGTCGATGCCTACCGGGGCGCGGGCCGGCCCGAGGCCACCTACCTGCTGGAGCGCCTGGTCAGCCGCTGCGCCTGGCAGCTGAACCTGTCCCAGGCCGAGATACGGCGGCGCAACTTCGTCACCAGCTTCCCCTACCAGACGCCCGTGGCCCTGCAGTACGACGTGGGCGACTACGGCGCCTGCATGGACAAGGCCGAGGCCCTGGCCGACGTGGCCGGCTTTGCCGCGCGCCGTGCCGACAGCGAGGCGCGGGGCCTCAGGCGCGGCCTGGGCTACAGCAGCTACATCGAGGCCTGCGGCCTGGCGCCCAGCAACATCGCGGGCGCCCTGGGCGCGCGGGCCGGCCTCTTCGAATGCGGCGAGGTGCGCGTGCACCCCACGGGCAGCGTCACCGTGTTCACGGGCTCGCACAGCCATGGCCAGGGGCACGAGACCACCTTCGCCCAGGTGGTGGCCGCGCGCCTGGGGATACCCGTGGAGAACGTGGACATCGTCCACGGCGACACGGGCCGTGTGCCGTTCGGCATGGGCACCTATGGCTCGCGCTCCATCAGCGTGGGCGGCGCGGCCATCATGAAGGCGCTGGACAAGATCGAGGCCAAGGCCAAGAAGATCGCGGCCCACCTGATGGAGGCCAGCGACGCCGACATCGACTTCGCAGGCGGCGAGTTCACGGTGCGCGGCACCGACAAGAAAATCCCCTTCGCCCAGATCGCGCTCACCGCCTATGTGCCGCACAACTACCCGCTGGACAAGCTGGAGCCCGGCCTCAACGAAACCGCCTTCTACGACCCCACCAACTTCACCTTTCCCGCAGGCACGTACATCTGCGAGGTCGAGGTGGACCCGGCCACGGGCGTGGTGCGCGTGGACCGCTTCAGCGCCGTGGACGACTTCGGCACCATCATCAATCCCATGATCGTCGAGGGCCAGGTGCACGGCGGCGTGGCCCAGGGCATAGGCCAGGCGCTGCTGGAAAACTGCGTCTACGACCGCGAGACCGGCCAGCTGCTCACCGGCAGCTTCATGGACTACGCCATGCCGCGCGCCGACGATTTCCCCGAATTCAAGCTCGGCACCGTCTGCACGCCCTGCACGCACAACCCGCTGGGCACCAAGGGCTGCGGCGAGGCGGGAGCCATAGGCTCGCCGCCCGCCGTCATCAATGCCGTGCTTGACGCACTGCATCCCCTGGGTGTCAGGGACCTGGACATGCCGGCCAGCCCGCACCGTGTCTGGTCGGCCATCGACGCCGCAGCCACCTCCTGAGGAGAGCGCCATGTACGCATTCACCTATGAAGCCCCTGGCAACACGGCCGACGCCGCTGCCCTGGCCGCCCAGGGCGGCCAGTACCTGGCCGGCGGGCAAAGCCTGCTGCCATCGATGCGCCTGCGCCTGGCGCGGCCCGAACAGATCGTGGACCTGAACCGCGTCCAGGGCCTGGCCGGCATCGCCGTCAACGGCCAGACCGTGGAAATCCGCGCCATGACACGCCACGCCGACGTGGCCGCCAACCCGCAGGTCCAGGCCGCCATCCCGGCCCTGGCCGAGCTGGCCGGCGGCATCGGCGACCGCCAGGTGCGTGCGCGCGGCACCATCGGCGGCTCGCTGGCCAACAACGATCCCGCTGCCTGCTACCCCAGCGCCGTGCTGGGCCTGGGTGCCACCGTCGTCACCGACCGGCGCGAGATCGCGGCCGACGACTTCTTCCAGGGCATGTACACCACGGCGCTGGGCAGCGGCGAGCTGATCACGGCCGTGCGCTTTCCCGTGCCGAGGAAGGCCGCCTACCTCAAGTTCAAGCAGCCCGCCTCGCGCTTCGCCCTGGTGGGCGTCTTCGTCGCCCAGACCGACAGCGGCGTGCGCGTGGCCATCACGGGCGCCGGGCTCAGCGTGTTCCGCCATGCGGGGCTGGAGGCCGCGCTCAACCAGAGCTTCACGCCCGACGCGGCCGCCCAGGTGCTGATCGACCATGCCGACCTCAACAGCGACCTGCATGCCAGCGCGCGCTACCGGGCGCAGTTGATCAGCGTGCAGACGCAGCGTGCGGTATCGCAGATGCTGGGGTGACTATGGTGACCCCCTGAGTCGCTTCGCGCCTTCCCCCTTGAAGGGGGACGACACCCTCGGTGCGGGGCGGCCCTTCCTCGGTGTCCCTGAGTTGGATTGCGCCAGTTTTGCGCAGCGCAGACGAAGCGCAGTTCCATGACGATTGGATAAGGACTGAATGAAGGTTCCCGAGCAAGCCATTGCCTCCATAGACGCCCTGGTCGCCGCGCTGCAGGCCGAAGGCTATTTCGCCGACCGGCGCCTGGCCACGGCCGTCTTCCTGGCCCTGCGGCTGCAGCGGCCGCTGCTGCTGGAGGGCGAGCCCGGCGTGGGCAAGACCGCACTGGCCCAGGCGCTGGCGCGCGTGCTGGAGCGCCGCCTGATCCGGCTGCAGTGCTATGACGGCATGGAGCAGCGCGAGGCGCTGTATGAATGGAACTACGCGGCCCAGCTGCTGCACCTGCGCGCGGCCGAGCTGGCCTCGGCGCAGCCCGCGGCCGCACCGCAGCAGGACCGACTGCAGCGCGCCGAGCAGGAGGTCTACCAGGAGCGCTACCTCGTGAGCCGCCCGCTGCTGCAGGCCCTGCAGCAGCCCGAGCCCGGCGCCGTGCTGCTGATCGACGAGATCGATCGTGCCGACGAGCCCTTCGAGGCCTTCCTGCTGGAGTACCTGGGCGAGTACCAGGTCAGCATTCCCGAGTTGGGCACGGTGGCGGCACGCGTGCCGCCCGTGACCGTGCTCACCAGCAACCGCACGCGCGACCTGCACGACGCCGTCAAGCGCCGCTGCCTCTACCACTGGCTGGACTATCCCGGGCGCGAGCGCGAGCTGGCCATCGTGCGCGCCCTGGTGCCCGGGGCCGGGCAGGCCCTGACCGCCCAGGTGGCGAGCTTCGTGGGACGGCTGCGCAGCCAGCCCTTTGCCGACGCCTTCCAGCGCGTGCCCGGCATTGCCGAAAGCGTGGAATGGGCCAAGGCCCTGGTGGCGCTGGACACCCTGGGGGTCGATCCCGAAGTCGTGCACGACACGGCAGGCATCCTCTTCAAGCAGCGCGAGGACCTGGCCGCGCTCACGCCCGAGCGGCTGCAGCAACTGCTGGCGCCGGAGCCCGCGCCGTGACGGCTGGTGCAGCCGGTGCGGCCGGTGCCGCCGGTGCCGCCGATAGGGGCGAGCGCACCAGCTGGCTGGGCGATGCGCGCAGCGGCAAGCTGGCAGGCAATCTGGTCGGCTTTGCGCGTGCGCTGCGCCGTGCGGGCGTGCCTGTGGACGGCGGGCGCATGGCGCTGGCCCAGCAGGCCCTGCCCCTTGTCGGCCTGGCGCGCGAGGACATGGCCGCAGCGCTGGAGGCCGTATTTGTGAGCAACGCCCAGGACCGCGCCGTGTTCCGCGAACTGTTCGACGCCTACTTCCGCAATCCCGATGTGGCCCGGCAACTGCTGGCCCAGTTGCTGCCGCAGGCGCCCCGGCCGTCCGCGCCGCGCCACCGCCCGCGCGTACAGGAAGCGCTGTCGCCTCGCCAGGCAGGCGAGGGCAGGGCCGCCGTCGATGAAGAGCTGAAGCTGGACGCCGCCATGACGGCCAGCGAGCGCCACCGCCTGCGCCATGCCGACTTCAACCAGCTCAGCGCCAGCGAATACCTGCTGGTGCAGCGCCTGGCCAGGGACATTGCCCTTCCCTTGCCCCGCTACCGCAGCCGCCGCACGCGCACCGGCCAGCGCGGCGCGGTGCCCGACTGGGCTGCCAGCCTGCGCGCGGCATCGCACCACGGCGGCGAAATGCTGCAGCTGCTGCGGCGCGAACGCCGGCGCCTGCCGCTGCCCTGGCTGGCCCTGGTCGATGTTTCGGGCTCCATGGAGCGCTATGCGCGGCTGCTGCTGGCTTTCCTGCACGCGGCCACCGGCACGCAGCGCCATGCGGGCCTGCGCCGCCAGGTCTACAGCTTCGGCACCGAGCTGCGCGACCTGGGCCCGGCCTTTGCCCAGGCCGATACCGACGCCATGCTCGAGCGCGCCAACGCCGCCATTGCCGACTTTGGCGGCGGCACGCGCCTGGGCAGCAGCCTGGGCGAACTGCGCCGCCTGCATGCGCGCCACCAGGTTTCAGGCCTGGTGGGCCGGCGCACCCTGGTGCTCATCATCAGCGACGGCCTGGACACCGGCGATGCCGCCGAGCTGGACCGCGAACTGGCCTGGCTGCGCCGCCACAGCGCGCGGCTGCTGTGGCTCAACCCGCTGCTGCGCTTTGACGGGTATGCCCCACTGGCCCAGGGGGCGGCCGTGCTGCATCGTCATGCCCATGCCATGCTTGCGGTACACAACCTGGAATCGCTGCAGCAACTGGCCGGTCACCTGGCGCGGCTGCTGGCGGCGCCAGGCCGCTGAGCCGCTTGCGGCCACCCCCATCGCAGAAAGGAATTGCCATGGAAATGCAAGCCAGCCGTTCCCTCGCCGTCAGCCAGCAGCAGGCCTGGGAGGCGCTCAACGATCCCGAAACGCTCAAGGCCTGCCTGGCCGGCTGCGACCGCTTTGAACCCCTGGGCGATGACCAGTACGCCGTGGGCATGGCGGTCAAGGTGGGGCCGGTATCGGCCAAGTTCAGCGGCAAGGTCACGCTGTCCGACATCACGCCGCCCGAGCGCTACCGCATCGCCTTTGAAGGCCAGGGCGGCGTGGCCGGCTTCGGCAAGGGCGAGGCCGACGTCACCCTCACCCCCGAGCCCGACGACGCCGCAGGACAGCCGCGCTGCCTGCTCAGCTACAGCGTGCAGGCCCAGGTCGGCGGCAAGATCGCCCAGCTGGGCCAGCGGCTGATCGACGGCGCCGCGCGCAACATGGCCGACGACTTCTTCGCGCGCTTCGACACGCTGATGCAGCAGCGCCACCCGCGCGCGCCGGCAGCGCCTGCCGATGCAGGCGACACCGCCGACCTGTCCCACCTGCCTGCCGGCCTGGCAGATGAAACCGGCCACATCGAGCCCACCGTGGACGCCCAGGCCTGGGAGCACGACGCCGCAGCCGGCGTGGCCACGCCGCTGGATGCCGCACCGGCCACCGAGGCCGAGGAACGCTCGCGCCGCGCCATCCCGCTGTGGTGCTGGGGGCTGGCCATCGTCGTCGTCCTGGGTGCCGGCTGGCTGCTTTCGCGGTACTAGGGCGCTCCCCCTGAGCGGCTGCGCCGCTTCCCCCTCTCTCGCTTCGCGGGAGGGGGACGACGCCCTCGCCGCGAGGCGGCTCTTGCTCGGCGTCTCTGGCCTCAGATTTGTTGTGGCTTCTATGCTTCGCCCTGCGCTACCAAGCCCTTTTTACATGCTGCAGCACCCTTCTTGATGCAGAGAGACAATAGCCGCCGAAAAACGCCAGGCGCCCAGCTGCACAGGCAAGCCAGGTGCCGGCGTGGAGATTTGCAATGGAAAACCTGGATGTTCATGTTCTGCGCCACCTCGCGCAATGGCGCGCTCAGGGCGAGCGCGCGCTGCTGGCCACGGTGGTGCGTACCTGGGGCTCGTCGCCCCGGCCCATCGGCTCCATCATGGCGCTGGGGGCCTCGGGCGCCGTGGTCGGCTCCGTGTCCGGCGGCTGCATCGAGGACGACCTGATCGCCCGCTACAGCCACGCCTCGGATGCCGACGCCCTGCGAGACGGCGCGCCCCGGCTGCTGCGCTACGGCGTCAGCGCCGACGAGGCCCACCGCTTCGGCCTGCCCTGCGGCGGCACGCTGGAGCTGCTGCTCGAATTCAATCCCGACGCTGCTGCGCTGCAGCAACTCGTCCAATGGCTGGACGAAGGCCGCATGGTGCGGCGCACCGTGGACAAGGCCACCGGCCAGGTCGCCCAGCAGGTCAGCGACGCGCCCGAGCCGCTGGTGCATGACGGGCAGCAGGTCGCCAACAGCTTCGGCCCCGAGTACCGCATGCTGCTCATCGGCGCAGGCCAGCTGTCCGAATACCTGGCCACCATGGCGCTGTTCAACGGCTTTGCGGTCACCGTCTGCGACCCGCGCGAGGAATACAGCCGCCACTGGAGCGTGGCCGGCGTGCAGCTGTCGCGCGAGATGCCCGACGACCTCGTGCGCACCATGCGCGCCGATGCGCGCACCTGCATCATCGGCCTCACGCACGACCCCAAGCTCGACGACCTGGCCCTCATGGAAGCCCTGGAATCCCCGGCCTTCTACGTCGGCGCCATCGGCTCGCGCCGCAACACCGCGCTGCGCCTGCAGCGCCTGAGCGAGCACTTCGGCCTGGGCGACGCACAGCTGGCACGCCTGCGCGGCCCCATCGGCCTGTACATAGGCAGCAAGACGCCTCCCGAAATCGCCGTCAGCATCATGGCCGAGGTCCTGGCCGCCAAGAACGGCGTGGCCCTGCCGCGCGGCATGACCGTGGAAGAAGGCAAGCTCGCCGCAGCCCAGCCCCCGCAGCCGCTGGAGGATGACGGGCCCGAGGGCATCACGCCCCTGGTGTGCGGGGTATAACCTGCCCCGCCTGGACTATATGGTGCCCATTGCTAATAGTGAAAACTTTCAATTGATCGATTTGTGATTTATATTGAACATTCGTTCTTTATAGCCAGGATCGATCATGCAGATTCTCGACACTCTAGCCCGAAATCTGGGCCAATTGCGTGAACAGCGTGGGCTGACTCTTTCAGGGCTTTCCCAACGTTGCGGGATTGCCAAGTCCACCTTGTCAGGACTGGAGTCTGCTCAGGGTAATCCCACAATAGAGACGCTGTGGGCGATTGCCAATGCGCTCGATACGCCTTTTGGTCAATTGGTGTCTGGGACCAGTCTAGGTCCGGTTCATATCGGCGACGGCCAGGTCGCCGTTCGTTTTATTGAACGAACTGACGATGAAAGTGGTTCTTCCATCGAGTCCTACCGCATGCACTTGGCGGCGGGCCACACCAAGCAATCTGCTGCACATCCCCCAGGCGTGAGGGAGAAAGTAGTTGTGACCAGTGGTCCCATGTTGGTCGGAGACCTGCTGGCTCCCAGGGTGCTCAACTCTGGCGAAGTTCATTCTTTTCCCGCTGATGTTCCTCATGTTTATGGCGCTATGGGAAAGCCAGCACAGGCCGTTGTGTTCGTCGAGTACCCAGCATCGGCGGCACCGGCAGGCGCTGACCTTTTCTGTGCTCTTGAATGGCCCGCCACCGCTGCTGCATGGGAAGGTGTGGAATGCATGCTGATGCGTGTGTTCATCGAAGTGGCCAATGGGTTTGGCGCCATGATGCTCCGGTTTAGAGGTTGCCGGCTACAGTCGGCAGCCGCGCTTGCACTATTGCGGGACAAACTGCTTTCGATGGATTCTGCGAGCTATCGTTGGCCGCAGTCGGTGCTCATGGGTGTCGATGTCGAAGGGCCTTTCCTGGTAGTTCTGCCTCGGTATTTCGCACAGGCCTTTGCCGAGACGGATCATCCTTTGGCCCGAACGGCATTGGGTTGCCGAGCGCTGGTACTGGCCCGAGAGGCTGAGGCTGATCTGATCTCCGAGTCATGGTTCGTTGAGGATGATCTTGTCAGTGAGCACAAGGTGCTACAGGCACTGGGCGGAGAGTGTGCTTTGAAATCGGGCCAATTGATACTGCCTAAGACTTTGAAATTGCTTGATCGACAGGCTGTTGTATCTGTGGAGCCATCCACTGAAGCAGGTGCGTTCTCGAGCCGGATTCAGGTCGAGCACTACGACGCATTCGAGTTGCTTCATCCTGCGTATGCAAGACAGGTCGTTGCCATGGCCCAGGATATTATTGACTTCACGCCAGCGCGACAGACCGTGGATATCGGAACTGGGCCTGGTCTTCCTCTGCTGATGCTGCAGGAGCTTTTGCCGGACTTGAAGGCGCTGGCTGTGGAACCAGATCCTGTGGCGTATGCGTGTCTGCGCATCAATGTAGAAGGGCGAGAAGGAATTTCTCTACATCAGGGTGGATTCCTGGAGTTGAATCTCTCCGATGGTCAATCTAAATTGATCACATCCGTGGGGGCGTCGCACCACTTCAACACAGCCTTCATGCTGCAAAAAGCCCGGATGCTGCTCAAGCCTGGAGGTGTTTTGTCTGTGGCCGATGAGTTTTTGCCCTCGTTCCGTGATGTTGAATCGCGCAATGCTGCGCTGGTTCGCCATCACAGTGCCTACATCCTCCACGTTGCCGCCGCGATGGAATGCTGTGATCTCCCCCGTATGGACGATCTGGACTACAGCTTGTATCGCGCGTTTCAGCAATATCTCGGTCAAGCGGTCTTTTTAGCCGAGCAAGGTCAGTCATTGGCTGCTGTGCGGCTATGTCGAGACTTGTTTGCACAGGTCCGACAGGCATCGTTGGACAAGCGGCCTGCCCACGCGGTCGGAGCATATGTGCGTTTTTTCTGGCTGGAGTTGCAGGCCATGGTGGCGGGGTTCGACTATGAAGTCGAATGCAAGACCCATGTCCGCCGATTTCTGGAACTGGCCGCAGGCACCGGCCTGGAACTGCTTCGGCACAGACGCGTGTACGCCACTTGCGGTGACCAAGCGCACGATGGTGGCACTCATGTAGTGACGTTTCGTAGGCGGGGCGCATGAGCGGCATGACACGAGGCCGTGTCATGTTGGCCGGCCTGACCGCCAGCCTCTCCGTGGCAACAGGCTATCTGCCGATTGCTTTTTCCTTTGGCGTGGCGGCCGTTCAGGCGGGTCTTGCTCCATCCATTGCCGTGATGGCTTCCGTGCTGGTCTATGCCGGAGCCAGCCAGTTCCTGCTGATTTCGTTGCTGGCTTCGGGAGCCGGGCTGTGGACCGCTTTGCCCACGGTGCTGTTGATGAATGCGCGGCATGTGCTGTATGGCCCGGCCCTGCAGGTGGTGCTGGGGCCGCGGCAGCGCCTGGCCACGCCCTGGCTGGCCTTTGGCCTGACCGACGAGGTGTTTGCCACCGCCATGAGCAAGATGCAGGGCGTGCCAGAGGCCGAGCGCGAGCACTGGTTTCTGGGCCTGCAACTTGGCGCCTACGCTGCCTGGGTGGGCGGCACGGTGATGGGGGTGACGCTGGTGGGCGAGGTGGATCGGTGGCCGGCAGCCGTCCGCGAGGCGCTGGCCTTCGTTCTGCCGGCATTGTTCTTTGCGCTGCTGCTGGAGGCGGGTGTGCTGCGCTGGTGGCGTGCGGTGCTCACGGCCGCCGTGGTCGCTGCGGTGCTGGTTTGCTTCATTCCGGGCTACCACGCACTGGCGCTGGCGATCCTGTGCGGTGCGCTGGCGCATGCGGCCACGGCCGATAGGGGCTGATCACCATGTCGTACACATTCTGGATCTTGCTGTTGTGCGGTGCCGGCACCTTTGGCCTGCGCTGGTTGCCGTTGTGGCAGGCACGCCGCAGAGGGCACTCTGCACGGGCGTCCCCGCAGGTGCAGAGGTGGCTGGCGGGTGTCGGGCCCGCCGCCATCGCTGCCCTGTTCGTGGTGTCAACCTGGGGGCTGTTGGTCAGCGATGTCCGCTGGGGGCGGGTGGCCGTGATCGCCCTGGCGCTGCTGGCCAGCTGCCTCGCACGCCTGGTGCGGGGAGGCATTGCCATGCCGACCTTGGCTGGTGCGCTGACCTACGGCCTGCTGGCCCATTTCAAGCCCTGGTGATGTCAGTGCGGCTGGGCATGGAAGGCCTTGTTGGCAATCTTCCAGCCGGCCTCGGTCTTGAGCAGCACGAAGTAGTCGATGAAGGTGATGGCGCCGTGCACCAGGGTGATCTTGGCGCTGGCCGCCGTGCCGCCGATGTCGATGGCGTCGATGCTGCGGCGGCGCGTGGCCTCGTCGGCGGCGGGCTGGCCCTTGAAGCGGGCGCAGTAGGTGTCGATGTCCCAGGAGGTCAGCGGGCCTTCGCGCACGCTTTCGATGCGGGCGGTGGGCATGAAGGCGGCGCGCATGTGGGCGCTGTTGTCCTCGGCATGGCCGCGCATGTACAGCTCCAGCGGCACGCGCACGGCGGCTTCTTCGGGGTGGTCGGTCAGGCGTGGGTTGGCAGTCGTCATGGTGTTCTCCTGGGACGGATGGATGGCGGCCTGCGCCTGCAGGCCGGCGGCCGCGCATGGTAGCCACAAGCGCGGGGTGCAGTCCAACGGGGTGCCAGGCGCGACCTGCGCCGGGTTGGAGTGCAATGCCTTGTTTTCAATGGACTTTTCGGCCGATGCGCCCCGCATTGGCCGTGCCTGAGTCAACAGTGTTGTGAGCGCCGTGCCCTGTCTGAGGCCCTGCCGACGGGTGGCCGACCTGTTTCCGAAAACGCTCTGGCCAGGGCGGGTAAAGCCGGGGTAAAGCGGGGGTAATGCCTGCGTAAAACGGCGATCTGCCTCGTTTTGGAGAGCATGGGACTGGCTACCATAGCCGCATCCGCCGCCGTGCCCTGTTCCGGGGCCGGGCCCACGGCTTCCTCCCACGATTTCCCGCAGTGACCATGAAACGCCTGTCCAGCAGCCCCCTTGTTGCAGATGCCCACGGCGTACGCCAATGTGGCCGGATACGGCCTGCCCTGATGTGGGGCGTGGTGGCATTGGCCCTGGTGGCGGGGGGCGGGCTGTGGTGGTGGAACAAGCGGACGCCGGCGCAGGGCGAGCAGGCCTCGGCCGGTGCGCCCGGCCCGGGTGGCGGGCGTGCGGGAGGCGGCCGGCGCGGCCCCGGCGGGCCGGGTGGGCCTGGCGGCCCCGGCGCCATGGGTGCCCAGGCGCAGCCGGTGTCCGTGGGCGTGGTGGAGCGGCGCGACATGCGCGTGCTGATCAGCGCCATCGGCACCATGAACCCGCGCGCCACGGCCGTGGTGCGCGCCAAGGTGTCGGGCGAGTTGCTGCGCCTGCATTTCAAGGAAGGCGACGAGGTCAAGGCCGGCCAGCTGCTGGCCGAGATCGATCCGCGCAGCTTCCAGGCCAGCTTCAACCAGATCCAGGGCACGCTGCAGCGCGACCAGGCGCTGCTCAAGAACGCCCAGCTGGACCTGCAGCGCTACAAGGAGCTGCAGGCCCAGGATTCCATTGCCGGCCAGCAGGTCGATACCCAGGCAGCGCTGGTGCGCCAGTACCAGGGCACGGTGGCCGCCGACCAGGCCCAGGCCGATGCGGCCAGGCTGCAACTGAGCTACACGCGCATCACGGCGCCCATTGCGGGCCGGCTGGGCCTGCGCCAGGCCGACCGGGGCAATGTGGTCAACCCTTCGGATGCCAACGGCATCGTCACCATCACGCAGGTCAAGCCCATCGACGCGGTGTTCTCCGTGCCCGAGGCGCATGTGGGCACGCTGGCGCGGCGCCTGGCCGAGGGCCGCGAGCTGCCCGTGGAGCTGTGGGACCGGGACCTCAAGCAGCAGCTGGGGCGCGGCCGGCTCAATGCGGTGGACAACAGCATCGACATCGCCACCGGCACCATTAAGGCCAAGGCCGCCTTCGACAATGCCGAGGGCCGGCTGTTCGCCAACCAGTTCGTCAACGTCAGGCTGGAAGTGGACCGGCTGGAGCAGGCGCTGACCGTGCCGACCACGGCCGTGCAGAACAACTACGTCTACCTGGTCCAGGAGGATGGCACGGTGACGCAGCGGCGCATCGCCGTGGGCGTGACCGATGGCGACCGGGTGAGCGTCAAGGGCGAGCTCAAGCCTGGCGAGCAGGTGGTGGTCGATGGCATTGACCGCCTGCGCGAAGGCGCCAAGGTCACGGTGATCGAGCCCGACAAGGTGCAGAAGGTGGACCAGGCCGTGCAGGACGCCTCCAGCCAGCCGCGCGGCATGCGCAATCTGCCGCCCGATGTGCGCGCCAAGCTGGCGACCATGAACCCCGATGAGCGCAAGGCCTACCTGCAGAAGCTGCGCGCCGAGCGCGGTGGGCAGCGCAATGGCGGCAATGGCGGTGGCAACAGTGGCGGCAGCAATGGCGCCGGCAGCGGCGCACCGGCCGCCGAAGGTTCCGCGCCTGCATCCCAGGCACCTGCGCCGTCACCGGGCTCGCCCCAGCCATCGCCCGGCCCGGCGTCTGCCGCTCCGGCGGCTCCAGCGGCTCCCGCTCCTGCCGGGCGCTGAGCAGCGCCCGGCACCTGAAGACCGCAAGCCCTTCCAGGCGGCCCCATGAATCTTTCCCGCATCTTCATCCTGCGACCCGTCGCCACATCGCTGCTGATGGTGGCGGTGCTGATCGCCGGCCTGCTGGCCTACCGGCTGTTGCCGATCTCGGCCCTGCCCGAGGTGGACTACCCCACCATCCAGGTCACCACGCTGTACCCGGGCGCCAGCCCCGACGTGATGACGTCCAACGTCACCGCGCCGCTGGAGCGCCAGCTCGGCCAGATGCCGGGGTTGTCGCAGATGTCGTCCACCAGTTCGGGCGGCGCCTCGGTGATCACGCTGCGCTTTGCGCTGGACATGGCCATGGACGTGGCCGAGCAGCAGGTGCAGGCCGCCATCAACGCGGGTGCCAACCTGCTGCCCAGCGACCTGCCCATGCCCCCGCTGTACAGCAAGGTCAATCCGGCGGATGCGCCCATCCTCACGCTGGCCATCACCTCGCCCTCGCTGCCGGTGATCCGCGTCAATGACCTGGTGGAGAACCGCCTGGCGCCCAAGCTCTCGCAGGTCAACGGCGTGGGGCTGGTGGCGATTGCGGGTGGTCGCCGGCCCGCCGTGCGCATCCAGGCCAACCCGACGGCGCTGGCCGGCCTGGGCATGACGCTGGACGATGTGCGCACCGCCATCGCCGCCGCCAACGTCAAGCAGGCCAAGGGCGGCTTCGACGGCCCGGCGCGCGCCTCCACCATCGATGCCAATGACCAGCTGCAGTCGGCGGCCGAGTACCGCAACCTCATCATCGCCTTCAAGAACGGCCTGCCCGTGCGCCTGTCCGACATCGCCCAGACCGTGGACGATGCCGAGAACACGCGCCTGGCCGCCTGGGCCGGCACGCCCGAAGGCGGTTCGCGCGCGGGCGTGATCCTCAATATCCGGCGCCAGCCCGGCGCCAACGTGATCGAGACGGTGGACCGCATCAAGGCGCTGCTGCCCCAGCTCAAGGAGACGCTGCCGGCCTCGCTGGACGTGCAGGTGCTGACCGACCGCACGGTGACCATCCGCGCCTCGGTCAACGACATGCAGCTGGAGCTGATGCTGGCCATCGCCCTGGTGGTGGCGGTGATCTTCGTCTTCCTGCGCAGCGCCTCGGCCACGCTGATCCCGAGCTTTGCCGTGCCGCTGTCGCTGATCGGCACCTTCGGCGTGATGTACCTGGCCGGTTTTTCCATCAACAACCTCACGCTGATGGCGCTGACGATCTCCACCGGCTTCGTGGTGGACGATGCCATCGTGATGATCGAGAACATCGCGCGCTTCGTGGAAAAGGGCGAGCCGCCCATGCAGGCCGCGCTCAAGGGCGCCAGGCAGATCGGCTTCACCATCATCTCGCTGACGATTTCGCTGATCGCCGTGCTGATCCCGCTGCTGTTCATGGGCGACGTGGTGGGGCGGCTGTTCCACGAGTTCGCCATCACCATGGCGGTGGCCATCCTGATCTCGGCCGTGGTCTCGCTGACGCTCACGCCCATGCTGTGCGCGCGGCTGCTGCGCCACCAGCCCGAAGGGGTCCAGGAAGAACGGCATGGCCGCCTGTACCACGCCACGGGCCGTTTCTTCGACCGCACCATCGCCGGCTACGGCCGCATCCTCACCTGGGTGCTGGACCGCCGGGGCCTGACATGGATCGTCTTCCTGGCCACGCTGGCCGTGACCGTGCTGCTGTACTTTGCCGTGCCCAAGGGCTTCTTCCCGGACCAGGACACGGGCACCATCCAGGCCACGACCGAGGCCGACCAGTCCATCTCCTTTGCCGCCATGGCCGAGCGCCAGCAGGCCCTGGCCGAGCTGCTGCTCAAGGACCCGGCCGTGCAGAGCATCTCGTCCTTCATCGGCGTCGATGGCAGCAACACCACGCTGAACACGGGCCGGCTGCTGATCGACCTCAAGCCCCATGGCCAGCGCGATGGCGTGCCCGCCGTGCTGCGCCGCCTGTCCGACGATGCGCTGCAGATCCCGGGCATACGCCTGTACGCCCAGCCCGTGCAGGACCTGACCATCGAGGACCGCGTGGCGCGCACCCAGTACCAGCTGCTGATGTCCTCGCCCGACATGGCGCAGCTGGCCAAGAGCACCCAGGCCCTGGTCGAGCGCATGCACGACCTGCCCGAGCTGGTGGACGTGGGCAGCGACCTGCAGGACCAGGGCCTGCAGGCCTTCGTGCAGATCGACCGGGCCCAGGCAAGCCGGCTGGGCGTGACGGTCTCGGCCATCGACACGGCGCTGTACAACGCCTTCGGCCAGCGGCTGATCTCCACCATCTTCACGCAGTCCAACCAGTACCGCGTGGTGCTGGAGGTGGCGCCGCAGTTCAAGGTCGGGCCCGAGGCGCTGCAGTCCATCTACGTGGCCTCCAGCGCGGGCGCGCCCGTGCCGCTGTCCTCGGTGGCCACGGTCAGCGAGCGGCCCATGGCCCTGGCCGTGAACCATGTGGGCCAGCTGCCCGCCGCCACCATCTCGTTCAACACTGCGCCCGGCGTGTCGCTGGGCCATGCCGTCAAGGCCGTGCAGGACCTGATGGCCCAGCTGCGCACCGAGGGCCATATGCCGCTGTCGGTGGACGCCGCCTTCCAGGGCGCGGCCCTGGCCTTCCAGGCCTCGCTGTCCAACACGCTGCTGCTGGTGCTGGCGGCGGTGATCACCATGTACATCGTGCTGGGCGTGCTCTATGAGAGCACCATCCACCCGGTGACCATCCTGTCCACGCTGCCCTCGGCCGGCGTGGGCGCGCTGCTGGCCCTGCTGCTGGCGGGGCTGGACCTGGACATCATCGCCATCATCGGCATCGTGCTGCTGATCGGCATCGTCAAGAAGAACGCGATCATGATGATCGACTTCGCGCTGGAGGCGCAGCGCGAGGAGGGGCACACGCCGCGCGAGGCCATCTACCAGGCCTGCCTGCTGCGGTTCCGGCCTATCTTGATGACGACTTTGGCTGCTTTGCTGGGGGCCTTGCCGTTGATGCTGGGGACGGGGGTGGGCAGTGAGTTGCGGCATCCGTTGGGGGTGACGCTGGTGGGGGGCTTGCTGGTGAGTCAGTTGCTGACTCTGTTCACTACGCCTGTGATTTATCTGACTTTTGAAGGGTGGGCGCAGAGGTGGCGGGATCGTCGGGGTGCTTCTTCGGAGCAGGCCCATGCTTGAGCTTGATCTGCGCTTTTGGCTGGCGCCGCTGGCCGGGTCTCGGCCCGGCGGCCGACCTACTTTCTTGTCGCGCGACAAGAAAGTAGGCAAAGAAGCGCGCCCCCACTGCCCACGACCCTTCGCTTCGCTGCGGGCAACCTGCGTTGGGCGCGATGCGGGGTGTGCCGCAGAACTCGCTTTGCGCTTCGCGCGCCGCTCAGACAACTGCGGCAAGTCAGATGACGAAGCAAGCCTGTCCTTCGGCAGGCTTGCCACCCCGCATCGCGCCCAACGCAGGCGTGGGCAGAGGGGGCAAGGCTGGGGGACGTGCCTTCGCTTTGCTCGGCCTCGTTCTGTGGGGGCTTGGTCATGAGCCAGCTTTCCAATCTCTCTGCGCCGTTCATCTTCCGGCCCATTGCCACCATGCTGATGACCATCGGCCTGGCGCTGGCGGGGGCAGTGTCGTATTTCCTGCTGCCGGTGGCGCCGCTGCCGCAGGTGGACTATCCGACGATTTCGGTGTCGGCCAGCCTGCCGGGTGCAAGCCCGGACACCATGGCTGCCACGGTGGCGACGCCGCTGGAGCGGGCGCTGGGGGCGATTGCGGGGGTCAATGAGATCACGTCCAGCTCCAGCCTGGGCAGTACGCGCATCACGCTGCAGTTCGATCTGTCGCGCACGGTGGACAGCGCGGCGCGCGATGTGCAGGCTGCCATCAATGCGGCGCGCACGCTGCTGCCTTCGGGCATGCCGGGCAATCCTACGTATCGCAAGGTGAATCCGGCCGATGCGCCGATCATGATCCTGGCGCTCACGTCCAGCGCGCTGACGCGCGGGCAGATGTATGACGCGGCGTCCACCGTGCTGGCGCAGAAGCTCTCGCAGGTGGAGGGCGTGGGCCAGGCGTCCATCAGCGGGGGGGCGCTGCCGGCCGTGCGCGTGGAGCTGGACCCGGTGAAGCTGGCGGCCAATGGCGTGTCGCTGGACCAGGTGCGTACCGCCATTTCGGCCACGAATGCCAACCGGCCGCTGGGCGCGGTGGAGCGCGAGGACCATTACTGGCAGGTGACCGCCAATGACCAGGCGCGCGTGGCGGCCGACTATGCGCCGCTGGTGCTGCGCTGGAGCAATGGCAATGCGATCCGGCTGCAGGACGTGGCCGATGTCACGGATTCGGTGCAGGACGTGCGCAACTACGGCGTGGCCAATGGCAAGCCCGCCATCCTGCTGCAGATCTTCAAGCAGCCCGATGCCAACATCCTGGAGGCCGTGGCGCGCGTGCGCTCTTTGCTGCCGCAGCTCAAGGCGTCCATTCCCGAGGCCATCGATCTGACCATCGTGTCCGACCGCACGCCCACGCTGCGCGCCTCGGTGGTGGAGGTGGAGCGGGCGCTGTTGATCGCCGTGGCGCTGGTGATCCTGGTGGTGTTCCTGTTCCTGCGCAATGGCCGGGCCACGCTGATTCCGGCCGTGGCCGTGCCGGTGTCGCTGGCGGGCACGTTCGGCGTGATGTACCTGGCCGGCTATACGCTGGACAACCTGTCGCTGATGGCGCTGACCGTGGCCACGGGCTTTGTGGTGGACGATGCCATCGTGGTGCTGGAGAACGTGATGCGCCACATGGAGCGCGGCAAGACCGCGCTGCGCGCGGCGCTGGACGGGGCGCGCGAGATCGGGTTCACCGTGGTGTCCATGAGCCTGTCGCTGATCGCGGTGTTCGTGCCCATCCTGTTCATGGGCGGCATCGTGGGGCGGTTCTTCCGCGAGTTCGCGGTGGTGATGTCGGCGGCCATTCTGATCTCGATGGTGGTGTCGCTGACCACCACGCCCATGATGTGCGCGGCGCTGCTGCGCCCGCAGCGTGTCGCTCAGCCGGGCCGGCCGCGCAATGGCCTGCAGCGCGCCTGGGACCGCTTCGGCGCCTGGGTGGGCCGGGCCGAGCGGCGTGCCATGTCCGGCTACCGCGCAAGCCTGGCCTGGTGCCTGCGCCACCAGCCGCTGGTGCTGCTGGTGCTGGCCGGCGTCGTGGCGCTGAACGTGCACCTGTACATGGCCATCGACAAGGGTTTCATGCCCAGCCAGGACACGGGCCGCGTGATGGGCTTCATCCGGGCCGACCAGTCCACCTCGTACCAGGCCATGGAGCAGCGGCTCAAGCGCTTCCTGTCCATCGTGCAGGAAGACCCGGCCGTGGAGTACGTGACGGGCTTCACGGGCGGCGGCCAGCGCAATGCGGCCAACATGTTCATGTCGCTCAAGCCGCTGGCCGAGCGCAAGGTGTCTTCCGACGAGGTGATCAACCGCCTGCGCGACAAGCTCAAGAACGAGCCCGGCGCGCGGCTGTTCATGGTCACGCAAAGCGATATCCGCATCGGCGGGCGGCAAAGCTCGGGCTCGTACGACTACACGCTGCAGGCCGACGACATCCAGGACCTGCGCACCTGGGAGCCGCGCATCCGCCAGGTGCTGTCGCAACTGCCCCAGCTCACGGACGTGAACAGCGATGTGTCCGACTTCGGCCTGCAGACCTCGCTGGTGATCGACCGCGACGCGGCCACGCGCCTGGGGCTGACGGTGTCGCAGATCGACGGCACGCTCAACAATGCCTTCGGCCAGCGCCAGGTGGGCGTGATCTACAACCCGCTCAACCAGTACCGCGTGGTGATGGAGGCCGCGCCCCGCTACCTGCAAAGCCCCGAGACGCTGCGCGGCTTCTTCTTCGTGAACAACCAGGGCGTGCAGGTGCCGCTGACCTCGTTTGCGCGCATCACCACCACCAACACGCCGCTGGCCGTGAACCACGACCGGGGCACGCCGGCCAGCACCATCAGCTTCAGCCTGGCCGAGGGCGTGGCGCTGTCGGACGCCAGCGACGCCATACGCGCGGCCGTGGCCGAGCTGGGCGTGCCCGTGTCGGTGCGCGGCAGCTTCAGCGGCACGGCCGGGGCCTTCCAGCAGGCGCTGTCGGGGCAGCCGCTGCTGATCCTGGCGGCCATCATCACCATCTACCTGGTGCTGGGCGTGCTCTATGAGAGCCTGGTGCATCCGCTGACCATCCTGTCCACGCTGCCCTCGGCCGGCGTGGGCGCGCTGATGGCGCTGATGCTGTTCAAGACGGAGTTCTCGCTGATCGCGCTGATCGGGGTGATATTGCTGATCGGCATCGTCAAGAAGAACGCCATCATGATGATCGACTTCGCGCTGGAGCGGCAGCGCGCCGGCCATGCCACGGCCGCCCAGGCCATCTACCGTGCCTGCGAGCTGCGGCTGCGCCCCATCCTCATGACCAGCCTGGCGGCCATCTGCGGCGCGCTGCCGCTGGCCCTGGGCCGGGGCGATGGCGCCGAGCTGCGCCAGCCGCTGGGCATTGCCATCGTGGGCGGCCTGATGCTGAGCCAGCTGCTCACGCTCTACACCACGCCCGTGGTCTATGTGCTGCTGGACAGGCTGCGCCAGCGTGTCATGGGCCTGCGTGGCCGCGTGCAGGGCAAAGACCGCGGCACCCCTGTGCCCGCCGCATCACCCCAGTGAACCGAATCCGAAAGCCCAAGGCCATGCAGCTGAAGACACTCCAAACCCCGGCGATCTGGCTGGCTGCCGCGCTGCTGGCCGGCTGCTCCACGCAGAGCGCCTACCAGCGCCCCGCACTCGAGGTGCCGGCCCAGTTCAAGGAAGCCACGCCCGAGGCGGCCGAGGCGGGCATCTGGCGGCCCGCAGATCCGTCGCGCGCGCAAGTGCCCGACAACTGGTGGGAGCTGTTCGGCGACGAGCAGCTCAACCGCCTGCAGCAGCAGGCCGCCACCGGCAACCAGAGCATTGCCCAGGCCGCCGCGCGCCTGCGTGCCGCGCAGGCGGCCGTGGCCAGCAGCCAGGCCGGGCTGTTCCCCACGCTGGGCAGCACGGCCGGCGCCACGCGCTCGCGCAGCGGCGGGGCCTCCGGTGCATCGGGTGCATCAGGCACGGGCGGCAACACCGGCAGTAGCGGCAACATCTCGACCAACTACTCGCTGGGCCTGAACGCCAGCTGGGAGCTGGACCTGTGGGGCCGCGTGTCGGGCACGGTCAGCGCCAGCCAGGCCAGCGCCCAGGCCAGCAGCGACGACCTGGCCGCCGTGCGCCTGTCGGCCCAGGCCTCGATCACGCAGACCTATTTCTCGTTGCGCGCGGCCGATGCCAGCGTGCGGCTGCTGCAGGAAACACTGCAGGGCTACGAGCAAAGCCTGAAGCTCACCAACAACCGCTACCGCGCGGGCGTGGCCTCGTCGGCCGACGTGGCCCAGGCCGAGGCGCAGTACAAAAGCACCCAGGCCCAGCTCATCGAGGCGCAGACCAGCCGCGCTCAGCTGGAGCACGCCCTGGCCGCGCTGCTGGGCCTGCCGCCTGCGGCCTTCAGCCTGGAGGCCGGTGCCGAGCTGCCGCCGCCGCCCGAGGTGCCGGCCATGCTCTCGTCCCAACTGCTGGAGCAGCGCCCCGACATTGCAGCGGCCGAGCGCCGCGTGGCCGCCGCCAACGCCCAGGTGGGCGTGGCGCGCGCGGCCTTCTTCCCGGCGCTCACGCTGTCGGCCACGGCGGGCTACCGGGGTGCATCGCTGTCCAACCTGGTGAGTGCGCCCAACCTGTTCTGGTCGCTGGGCCCGTCGCTGGCGCTGGCGCTGTTCGACGGCGGCGCGCGCACGGCGGCCGTGGAGTCGGCGCGTGCCTCGCTGGACCTGGCCGCCGCCACCTACCGCCAGACCGTGCTGACGGCGTTGCAGGAGGTGGAGGACAACCTGGTCACCGCATCCGCCCTGGCGCGCGAGCAGCAGGTGCAGATCGAGGCCGTGGCCGCCGCGCAGAAGGCGCTGGATGTCGTCAACAACCAGTACCGCGCGGGCACCGTGGCCTATCTGAATGTGCTCAGCGCCCAGACCACGGTGCTGTCGGCGCGGCGCAGCCTGATCGATGTGCGCAACCGGCGCCTTGCCGCCGTCAACACCTTGCTCAAGAACGTGGCCGGGCGCTGGGAGCCGCTGGGACCGGCCTCCGTGCAGGGGCCGCAGGCTGTCGCGCGCTGATGTTCAGTCCTGCAGCTCGAAGGCCTGGCGCAATGCTTCGCCGAAAGCCGCGCTGCCGCTGATCGACAGGTTCACCGTGGTGCGGCCATCTCCGGCCGCCACGGATTGCAGGCGCGCCGTGGCTGCGTCAAAGCGCCAGGCCAACGGCTGGCCGCCGTCGTCCTGGGCCTGCAGCTCGTAGTCCCAGTCGCCGCCTTCCTCGATGGGGCCGCGCCGGCCCTTGAAGCGGCGGTGCGCCCAGGCCAGCAATTGCTCCACCTCGGCCGCCAGCGCCGGCACGCGCGCGGCGGGCACGCTGGCCATGGCGTCCCAGCAGCCCGTGCCTTCGTCGTCTTCGCTGTAGTCGAAATCCAGGTAGTCGAGGGTCATGGTGGCGGTCCGCATGCGTAGTGCGTGGTTGGAAAAGGGAAAGCCCGGCATTGTGCCGCGTGCACAATCGCCCGCATCGCAGAACCGGAAAGACATTCAGATGGACACCGCACAGCAATCGATGGCGCCGCCGATGGTGAGCGCGCAGTCCCTGCGCTTCGGGCAGCCGGGTCTTCTGCTGTGGGATGGCGCCTCGCACGACTGGCCCGTGGGCCTGTGCCTGGTGCGCGGCGGCGAGGGCTGCGGCAAGACCAGCCTGCTGCAGGCGCTGGCCGGCCATTTGCCCTTGCAGGGCGGGCGCCTGGTATATCCGCAGCAGCCGGACCCGTCGCAGCGCCCTGCATTGTTCTGGCGCGACCCGCGCGCCGAACTGTCCAATGCCGAGCGTGCCCGGCCCGCGCAGGAATGGGTGCAGGCACAGCGGCAGCTGCATCCGGCCTGGAGCGAGGCGGCCTGGCAGGCCCATGCCGACGGCCTGGGCCTGGAGCCCCATCTGCACAAGCCCCTGCTGGCCCTGTCCACGGGCAGCCTGCGCAAGCTGTGGATGGCGGCGGGCTGGGCCAGCGGCGTGCCGCTGCTGCTGATCGACGAGCCGCTGGCCGCGCTGGACCGGGGATCGATCGACCATGTGCAGCGCACGCTGGCGGGGCTGAACCGGGCCGGCCAGCAATCTGCGCCCGTGGCCGGGCACGGGCTGCGCTGCGTGATCGTCGCCCATTGGGACGAGATGCAGGGCGTGGCCTGGGACGACGTGCTGGACCTGCCCGATCAGCCGCCGCTGCGCTGACGGAGCCGGCGTCTACATCGCCACCTACATCGCCTTGAACCGCTGCGCGTAGAGGCGGCTGACGGCCAGTTTCTCCGCTCGCTCGCGCAGCTGCAGCCACAGCCGGCCGGCCTCGTCGCGCTGGGCGCTGGCAATGGCGGCTGCGCGCACCACGGTGCCACGGTGCACCTGCCAGAAATCCTCGGCGTTCAGCCGGGGCAGCAGTTCCTTGAGCGGCGTGCGCACCAGGTACTCATGCGAGGCCGTGAGCACGCGCACGTACTTGTCGGCGGCCTCGAAGTAGACGACGTCCTGCACGGGCACCATCTGGATCTGCGTGCCCACGCCGGCCTGGATCATCTGCAGCGGCGGCTCGGTGGCGGTGGCGGTGGCGGTGGCGGCGGGGGCCGTGGCGCCGGCCAGGTTCCGCAATTGCTCCAGCGCCTGCGCCAGCGCAGCGCCAGCCGGGGCCACCGTGCGCTGGGCCAGCAGCTCGCGCAGGCGCTGCACGCTGCGCGCCAGCCGCTCGGGCTGCACGGGCTTGAGCAGGTAGTCCACGGCCTGGGCCTCGAAGGCGTCCATGGCGTACTGGTCATAGGCGGTCACGAAGACCAGGATGGGAAACGGCTGCGCCTCGGGCCAGGCGTCGGCCAGTTCGGCGGCGGCCTCCAGGCCGCTCTGGCCCGGCATGCGGATGTCGAAGAACAGTACGTCCGGCTGCAGCGCCAGCGCCTGCCGGGCGGCACTCAGGCCGTCGCCCACCATGGCGGCAATCTGCAACTCGGGCCAGGCGCGGGCCAGTGCCTGGCGCAGGTCCTCGGCCAGCAGGGGTTCGTCTTCGGCGATCAGGGCGCGGGGGGAGGAGGTCATTTCAACCGGCGTTGGCAATGGTGATTTTGGCTAGCGTGCCGCCTTCGGGCAGGGCGGCCAGTTCGAAGTGCGCGGCGTCGCCATAGCGGCTGGCCAGGCGCTCGCGCAGCTGGGCCGTGCCGAAGCGGCTGCCGGGCAGGGCGGGCGCACCGGTGTCCAGGCCCATGCCGTTGTCGGCCACGGTCAGCTCCAACGGGCCGCCGTCCATGCGGCGCGCGCGCACGGCGATATGCCCGCCTTCCAGCTTGGGCTCCAGTCCGTGGCGTATGCAGTTTTCCACCAGGGGCTGCAGCAGCAGCGGCGGCACGGGCACCTGGCCCAGGTCCTCGGGCAGGTCCAGCGTGTATTGCAGGCGCGGGCCCATGCGGATGGACATCAGCGCCAGGTAGTCGCGCAGGCGCGCGAATTCCTCGGCCAGCGCATGCTCGGTGCTGCGCGAGCCGCCCAGCGTGGCGCGCAGGTAGGCGATCAGATGGTCCAGCATGGCCTGGGCGCGCTGCGGGTCGCTGGCCACCAGCACGCGCAGGTTGGCCAGGGTGTTGAACAGCATGTGCGGCTCCAGCTGGGCCTGTAGCAGGGTCAGTCGCGCCTCGGCCGCCTGGCGGCGGGCCTGCTCGGCCTGCATCTGCAGATGGCGCGAGTAGCCCAGCAGGAAGAAGGCCAGCGACATCACCGTGCTGGCGACGATGGTGACGGCCAGCGGTATCCACAGCCGGTGCATCAGGGCCGTGCTGGCGTCGGGATCAGCCCACTGCCTGTAGGCCGTGCCGATCAGCGACCCGATCACGAACCCCGTCACGATGCCAGCCACCACCAGCGCGGCGCCGCGCCAGCCGCCGGGCCAGGGAATGTCCTGGCCCCGCGTCAGGCGCCAGCGGCCCAGTTCGATGGTGAGCCAGCTGGTCAGGCCGATCGACAGCGAGTAGATGAGGTTCACGTCCCAGCGGCCGTGGTTGCTCAGGCTGAATGCGGCGGCAATCAGGGCGCAGGCCGAGGTCGTCGCGATGCCGTGGCGCAGCAGCGTGGTCCGTTCCACGATGTGGCCAGGGGCGGCCGGCTGGCGTGTGGCGTTGGATGCGAGGTCGGGCATGGAGGGCAATGGTAGTCCCATGGCGTCGCTCAGCGGGCGCGGCCCTGGCGTGACTGTAGCGCCTGCCGCTCGCGCTCCACCATGCGCCCGTGCCAGCCGTTGCCCGGCAGGGCCAGCCAGACCACGGCGCCGTGGATGGCCAGCCCCAGGCCCCAGCCCAGGGCCGGGAAGATGGCCCAGTGCCTGCCCTGGGACAGCGACAGCGCCGCCAGCCCGAGGTTGACCAGCACATAGACGCTGGCGTGGATCATCCAGCCCAGCTTGGCGCCTGCGCGTCGGCGCGCCATGCGCTCCAGGGCATCGTCGTCGTGGCGGGCAGAGGGATCGAGGGGATCAAGGGGATCAAGAGTGCGCATGGGGAGTTCTCCGTCAGGGGGAAGGAAAGCGGCGTCAGGCCAGGCCCAGTTGCTGCCACAGCAGGTCGCCCAGATAGCGGCCGGGCAGCAGGGTGAACAGGCCCGCCACGACGCAGGCGCCGATGTAGACGCTGCGCATGATCTTGCGGTGGCCGGCGATGTTGCCGTGGTACAGGTGCCAGAACGACCGGCCCAGGCCGGCGAAGGTCAGCGGCACCAGCAGGTGGACGGGCGTGTAGCCGCCCCAGTTGGGCAGGCGGTAGTCGCGGATGAAGCAGGCGGACACCGCCGCGCAGACCATGAGCGTGACGAAGGCATGGCCGGCCGCGCGGTGCAGGCGGGGATGGGCGGCGGCCTGGCGGCGTGCCAGCAGGGCGATGGCGCCCGTGGCCGTGGCCCCGAGGGCGGCGCTCATGTGGATGGCGATCAGCGGTGTCATTTGCATGGCGGTGTCCTGGCGTGCGGCCCGGGTTGGCGGGCCTGTATGGGACAGGACTGTCGCTGCCGGGCGCCGCCGGGGCCAGCGCCATGCGACGGACGGACGAGGGCAGGGTGCCAGCTGCATCCTGGCGCCGCGAACGGCAGGCACGTCCACGGCATCTGGAGGACGCAGTCCGCAGGGTGGAGGCCAGGGTGAGTGCGCACGGACTATCGATCAGGGCCTTTGAAACCAATCACCCCCAGGATTGCTTCGATGCAACAGATTGAGAAAACTCATAGTTGCGTGCCCAGGTGGTTGGTAAGCTAACGGGTTCTGCAAATCATTCTCAATCCCATCCCCATGCCTTCCATTCGCCCCATATCCCTGGCCGTTCTTTGCCTGTGCAGCCATCAGGCGCTGATTGCCCAGACCCGGGGCGGTGACACCGTGCTGGAGGCCGTGACGGTGGAGGCCAGCGCCGACGCATCGGCCCAGGGCCTGTCCAAGCCCTTCGCAGGCGGCCAGGTGGCCACGGGGGCGCGCAACGGCGTGCTGGGCACGCTGGACTGGAAGAGCTCCTCGTTCTCCACCACCAGCTACACCCAGCAACTGATCGAGGACACCCAGTCCAAGAGCGTGGGCGACGTGCTGCTCAACGACCCGGGCGTGCGCCAGGCGCGCGGCTTTGGCAACTTCCAGGAGCTGTATGTGCTTCGCGGCTTCCCGGTGTACTCGGACGACATCGCCTACAACGGCCTGTACGGCCTGCTGCCGCGCCAGTACATCGCCTCGGAGTTCTTCGAACGCGTGGAGGTGCTGCGCGGCGCCAACGCCTTCCTCAATGGCGCAGCACCCGGAGGCAGCGGCATTGGCGGCACCATCAGCCTGCTGCCCAAGCGCGCCGGCAACGATGCGCTGACGCGCGTGGGCGCCGGCATACAGACGGGCGGCCAGGCCTTTGTCTCCACCGACATCTCGCGCCGCTTCGGCCCTGACCGGAGCACCGGCATCCGCCTGAACGCCGTGCGCCGCGACGGCGGCACGGGCGTGGATGGCGAAGACCGCTCGCTCACCGCCCTGGGCCTGGGCCTGGACTGGCGCAGCCGCAACGTGCGCCTGTCGGGCGACGTGGGCTACCAGCGCAACAGCTACAACGGCGGCCGCCCCAGCGTGACGCCGGGCAGCTTCATCCCGGCCGTGCCCGACAACCAGACCAACTACGGCCAGAACTGGTCGTACTCCACCGAGCGCGACCTGTTCGCCACGCTGCGCGCCGAATGGGACATCAACGACACCACCACGGCCTGGGCCGCAGGCGGCCTGCGCCGCGGCAAGGAAGACAACTCCCTGAGCGGCGTGACCGTCACGAATGCGGCCGGCGACACCACGGGCACGCGCTTCGACAACAAGCGCAAGGACAGCGTGGGCACGGGCGAGGTCGGCATCCGCACGCGCCTGGCCACGGGCAGCGTGGGCCACGAGCTGGTGGCCACGGCCAGCACCTACTCGGCCACCGAGCGCAATGCCTGGGGCATGGGCTTTGGCGTGGTCAACAACATCTACAACCCCTGGAGCAGCGCGCGCCCGGCGATGACGCTGTTCGGCGGCAACCTGGCCGATCCCACGCGCGTGGGTGAAACCCGGCTCAACAGCTTTGCCATCGGCGACACGCTGACGATGCTGGACGAGCGCCTGCGCCTGACCGTGGGCGTGCGCCGCCAGAGCATCGAGCAAAGCAGCTACGACTACAACACGGGCGCGCAGACCGACAACTACAAGAAGTCGGCCACCACGCCCATGCTGGGCCTGGTGTTCAAGACCAGCGAGAACACCTCGGTCTACGCCAACTACATCGAAGGCCTGACCAAGGGCGCCGTGGCGCCGCAGACGGCCAACGACCTGCCCGTGTCCAACGGTGGCCAGGTGTTCGCGCCCTACAAGTCGCGCCAGAAGGAAATCGGCTTCAAGTGGCAGGGCCGGCAGCTGGGCGCCACGGTGGCGCTGTACACCACGGACATGCCTTCGGCCTATGTGGCCAACCAGGTCTTCGGCCAGTACGGCAAGCAGCGCAACAGCGGCCTGGAGGCCACGGTCTTCGGCGAACCCGTCAAGGGCCTGCGCGTGCTGGGCGGCGTGACCTTCAGCGAGGCCAAGATCCGCGAGGCCGCCGATACCGCCACCATCGGCAACTACGCCATCGGCGTGCCCAAGCGCCTGCTCAACCTGGGCGTGGACTGGGATGTGCCCGGCGTCTCGGGCCTGGCCCTCAATGCGCGCGTGATGCACACCTCCAGCCAGTACGCCAACGGCGCCAACACGCTGAAAGTGGCCTCGTGGACGCGCACCGACATCGGCGCGCGTTATCTCATGGACATCGGCAACAACCGCCTGCTGACCCTGCGCGCGCGCATCGACAACCTGTTCGACAAGGGCTACTGGTCGTCCGTGGGCGGCTACCCGGGCGCCAACTACCTGGTGCAGTCCATGCCGCGCACCTTCTCGCTGAGCGCATCGGTGGATTTCTGAGCCGGAGCGATCTGAAGCATGCGCGCGTTGTGGACGGTGGTGCACCGCTGGATAGGCCTGCTGCTGGCCGGCTTCCTCACCATGGCCGGCCTCACGGGGGCCGTGCTGTCCTGGGACCATGAAATCGACGAATGGCTCAACGCCGACATGCTGGAGACCCCGGCACGCGGCCCGCTGAAGACCCCGCTGGAGCTGGCCGCCGTGGTGCAGGCCAGCGAGCCGCGCGCCGAGATCAGCTACATGACCCTGGGCCTGGTCGAGGGCGAGGCCGCCATGTTCATGGTGCGCCCCCGGCCCGACCCGGCCACGGGCCAGGCGCCTGCGCTGGGATATGACACGGTCTTCGTCGACCCGGTCAGCGGCCACATCACGGGCCAGCGCAACGGGCGCAGCTTCGCGCTCAGCCAGCGCAACCTCATGCCCTGGCTGCGCCACCTGCACGAAAGCCTGCTGGCCCCGCGCTTTTGGGGCACGGACCGCTGGGGCTACTGGTTCATGGGCACGCTGGCCCTGCTGTGGGTGGCCGACAGCTTTGTCGCGCTGCTGCTGACCTTTCCCGTCAAGCTCAGGAAAAGCGCCCCGCGCCTGACGGCGGCCATGGGATCGTGGTGGCGGCGCTGGCTGCCCTCATGGCGCGTGCGCTGGGGCGGCGGCGCCTACAAGCTCAATTTCGACCTGCACCGCGCGGGCGGCCTGTGGGTCTGGGCCGTCATCGTCATCGTGGCCTTCACCTCGTTCTCGCTGAACCTGTACCGCGAAGTCTTCTACCCGGTGATGAGCACCGTCTCCACCACCACGCCCGGCCCCTACGAAACCCTCAAGCCTGCGCCCCAGGGCACGCTCCTCGTGCCCAAGGTCTCGTTCGCCCAGGCCATCGCCATCGCCCAGAGCGAGGCCAAGCGCCTGGGCTTCGCCCAGCCCGCAGGCGGCATCTGGTGGGGCGGCGACTTCCCGTTCTACAACATCTCCTTCTTCGACCCGCACGACGAAACCGGCGCCATGGGCATGGGCCTGTCCAACATCTACGTCAGCTCGGACAACGGCGAAGTCCTGGGCACCTACCGCCCCTGGCACGGCACGGCCGCCGACGTCGTCGTCCAGCTGCAGCTGCCCCTGCACAGCGGCCGCATCCTCGGCACCCCCGGCCGCGTGCTCATGTCCTTCGTCGGCGTGCTCGTCGCCGTCCTGTCGATCACCGGCGTCATCATCTGGTGGCGCAAGCGAAGGGCCAGGAAGATGACCCCCTGAGCGGCTGCGCCGCTTCCCCCTTCTCGCTTCGCGGAGGGGGACGCAGCCCTCACTGCGGGGCGGCCCTTGCTCGGCTGCCCGCGCTTGAGCCCTGCGAGTTTGAACGGCTGTCGGTAGTACACGGCTCCATTGATAGCCAAATCAGAAAACTATCCGCCTAAACAGCAAAGCCACCGAAAACGGTGGCTTCAATGAAGGCTTGCTGCAGAAATAGGGCGCAGCCTCCAAATCTGGCGCGGCCCGACACCAGAGACGCCGAGCAAGAGCCGCCTCGCGGCGAGGGCGTCGTCCCCCTCCCCCGCGAAGCGGGTAGAGAGGGGGAAGCGGCGTCAGCCGCTCAGGGGGAGCTTCAGTCCTTCTTCAAGCATTCACTCATGAACGCCTTGCGCTCGTCGCCCTTCTTGCCGGTGGCGTCGGCATTGCAGGTCTTCATGCGTTCCTGCTGGCGCTTCTTGCCGTCGGACAGGCAGGACTTCATGAACTCCTTGCGCTCGTCGCCCTTCTTGCCGGCGGCTTCGGTGTTGCAGGTGCCCATCAGCTTTTGCTGGGCCGTGGGGGCCTTGTCTCCGGCGGCCATGCCGATGCTGCAGGCCAGGGAGACAACTGCCAGAACAACGATTTTTTTCATGATGGAATGGTTTTGAAGGCGCGCCGAAATCCAGCGCCCCCACATTGCAGCACAGCGCCGGGCGCACAGCAACGTTGCGCGCCGGCCGTTGTAAAAGTTTGCGATTGCCGCCGGCGGGCCGGCAGGCGTCCATCGTCAGGCCATGGCCAGCGCAGATAATGGCGCACTTTTGCATTGCGACAGGACGCTTGCCGTGGACATTCTTTTGCTGGTCAAGGCCGCCATCATGGGCATCGTGGAAGGGCTGACGGAGTTCCTTCCCATCTCCTCCACCGGCCACCTCATCCTGGCCGGTTCGCTGCTGGGCTTCGACGATGCCAAGGCCAAGGTCTTCGACATCGCCATCCAGACCGGTGCCATCTTCGCCGTGGTGCTGGTGTACTGGCAGAAGATCCGCTCCACCGTGGTCGACCTGCCCACCAGCCGCCAGGCGCAGCGGCTCACGCTGAACGTCATCATCGGCTTCCTGCCGGCCGTGGTGCTGGCGCTGATCTTCGGCAAGTTCATCAAGGCGCACCTGTTCACGCCCACCGTGGTGGCCACCACCTTCATCCTGGGCGGCTTCGTCATCCTGTGGGCCGAGCGCCGGCCCGCCTCGGCCATGCGCGTGCAGACCGTGGACGAGATGACGCCGCTCGATGCCCTCAAGGTCGGCCTGGTGCAGTGCCTGGCCATGATTCCCGGCACCAGCCGCAGCGGTGCCACCATCATCGGCGGCATGCTCATGGGCCTGTCGCGCAAGGCGGCCACCGACTTTTCGTTCTTCCTGGCCATTCCCACGCTGATCGGCGCCGGCGTCTACAGCCTCTACAAGGAGCGCGCCCTGCTGTCGGCGGCCGACATCCCCATGTTCGCCGTGGGCCTGGTGTTCTCCTTCATCAGCGCCTGGCTGTGCGTGCGCTGGCTGCTGCGCTACATCTCCACCAACAGCTTCGTGCCGTTTGCCTGGTACCGCATCGCCTTCGGCATCATCGTGCTGGTCACGGCCTTCACGGGCCTGGTCAACTGGAGCGGCGGCTGACCAGGGCCGGGCCATCGATGGGACAAGCCACCTTCGGGTGGCTTTTTTGCGTCATGTGCCCGGGGGAGCAACCGCATGAAGAGCGCGTGGTTGCCCCATGAAAACCCCTGTACTTCTGAGAATGATGATGTTCTATGGTTATAAAAAATATGTTTTTTTTATAACTTTTTCCGAGGGTTGCCATGGCCATCGAACAAGGGCAGTTGATGTGGCGTCCCAGCCCGCAGCAGGTCGCGCAAAGCGGCCTGGCGCGCTACATGGATTGGCTGGCTGCGGCAAGGGATAGGCGCTTCGATGGCTACCAGGCGCTGTGGCAGTGGTCGGTCACGGATCTCGATGGCTTCTGGCGCTCGATCTGGGACTACTTCCAGGTCATGGCCGACGGTGACCCGACGCGCGTGCTCGGTGAGCGCGGCATGCCGGGCGCGCAGTGGTTTCCCGACACGCACCTGAACTATGCCGAGCATGTGTTCCGCAGCGCCAGCACCGAGCACCCGGCCATCATCGCGCGCTGCGAAGGCGCCGAGCCGGTGGAGCTGTCATGGCGGCAGCTGGAGCGTGACGTGGCGGCGCTCGCGGCCCGGATGCGCGAGCTCGGCCTGGGCCGCGGCGATCGCGTCGTGGCCTACCTGCCCAATGTGCCCCAGGCGGTCGTGGCCTTCCTGGCCTGCGCCAGCATAGGCGCCATCTGGTCCAGCTGCGCGCCCGAGATGGGTGTTTCCGTGGTGCTGGACCGCTTCCAGCAGATCGGCCCCAAGCTGATTTTCGCCACCGATAGCTATGTCTACGGGGGACGGTGTTTCGATCGCCGCGCCGTACTCGGCGAGGTGCTGCGGGGATTGCCCGAGATAGGCCATGTGATCCATGTGCCCGGCCCCCTGTTCAGGCCCGGGGAACCCGCATGCGAGCTGCCCTGGCGCGATGTCATGGCCTGGGCCGACGCGCTGGCCAGGCCCGCAGAGCCGGTCTTCGAGCGCTTGCCGTTCTCGCACCCGCTGTGGGTGGTCTATTCCTCGGGCACCACGGGACTGCCCAAGGCCATGGTGCACAGCCATGGCGGCATCGTGCTCACCCACCTCAAGACCCATGGTCTGCAGCACGACGTGCGGCCCGGCGACCGCTTCATGTTCCTGGGCAGCACGGGCTGGATCGTCTGGAACCTCATGGTGGGCAGCCTGCTGGCTGGCGCCACCGTGGTGCTGTCCGATGGCAACCCGACCTCGCCCGACGATGGCGCATTGTGGGACTTCATCGATCGCCAGCAGGTCACGCTGTTCGGTTGCGGCGCGGCCTTTCTGGCCAAGACCATGAAGGATGGCGTGGTGCCCGCCCGGGGCCGCCGCTTCGAGAAACTGCGCGCCATCAATTCCACGGGGTCGGCGCTGCCGCTGGAGGCCTACGGCTGGGTCTACGAGAACATCAAGCGCGATCTGTGGCTGGCCTCGGTCAGCGGTGGAACGGATATCGCCTCGGGCTTCGTGGCCTGCGCGCCCCTGCTGCCCGTGCGTGCGGGCGAGATCCAGTGCCGTGAACTGGGCGTCGCCGCGCACGCCTTTGACGAGCAAGGGCGCAGCGTGACCGGCGAGGTGGGCGAACTGGTGATCACCGAACCCATGCCTTCCATGCCCTTGTATTTCTGGAACGACGCCGATGGCCTGCGCTACCGTGAAAGCTACTTCGACGTCTTTCCCGGCTACTGGCGCCATGGCGACTGGATCTCGTTCAGCGAGCATGGGTCGGCCGTGATCTACGGCCGCTCGGACACCACGATCAACCGTTTCGGCATCCGCATGGGAACGGCCGAGATCTACCGTGTCGTCGAGGAAGTTGACGAGGTCTTGGACAGCCTCGTCGTGGACCTGGAGTTCCTGGGGCGCCCCTCTTTCATGCCCTTGTTCGTGGTGCTGGCTCCGGGCCTGGTGCTGACGGATGCGCTGGTGGCCCGGATCAAGGATGCCATCAGGGCCCAGGCCTCTGCGCGCCACGTGCCCGATGCGGTCATCCAGGTCGCCGAGATTCCGCGCACCCTCACGGGCAAGAAGATGGAACTGCCCGTGCGCAAGCTGCTGCTGGGCGCCGAGGCCGCCAAGGTGGCCAGCCCCGACGCCATGGCCAATCCGCGCAGCATCGATTTCTTCGTGCAATACCGGGCACGGGTCCCGCTGGCCTGAGGTGCGGCGACCCTGGCCGATTTCATCCATGACGCAGGAGACAAACCCATGACCGTCTCTATCGAAAGGTCCGCCAGGCCCCATTCGATGCGCCTGGCCCCACCTTGGACCGAGCCACCCCATCGCCCATGAAGTCAGCACTCCAGCAGAATTTTCTGATGCAGCAGTTGGGCCACTGCACGCGCCTGGCCCATGCCACCGTAAGGCCTCACTATGCGAAGCACATGCTGGCGCTGGATCTCAAGCCGTCGGAGTTTGCCGTGCTGTCGCTGATCTCGGCCAATCCCGGCGCATCCCAGCGCCAGATCGCCGAGACCGTGATGATTTCCCAGCCCAACATGGCGGCGCTGATGGAAAGACTGCAGGTGCGCGGCCTGCTCAGGCGCGAGGCCGATCCTGCGGACAGGCGCCTGTCGCTGCTGTATCTGACGGCCGAGGGCGAGCGCCTGCACGAAAAGGCGGCGGCGCAGGTGGAAATTCTGGAGCAAGAGGCCAGTCGCATGCTGAGCGCTGAGGACAAGCAGCAGCTGCTGCGCCTGCTTCACAAGATGATCGATTGCGCCGGGTAGCCGGCCCACCATCGCCAAGACCCTCGCCCGCTGCCGTGAACGCCGATGGGGCCCGATCCTTGAGGAAGGCGCCAAGGGGTTCAAGCTCCATCCCATGGTCCAGGGTTGCCATCCGGATCTCGGCCTGAGCCGGACGCCGCTCAGGTTTGCATGTTCAGCAGCGCGGCCTCGATGGCGGCGGCCGTGGCGTGGGGCCGCTCCATGGGGAACAGGTGGCTGCCGTCCAGCATCATCACGCGCCCGCGCGTGATGCGGCGCGTGAGGTCCATGCCCACCTGGCGCATCTCCACCGAGGCGCGCCCGCCGATGAAGGCCGCCGGGCAGCGCAGCGGATGGTGGTGCAGCAGCGAGGCCAGGTTGTGCGGCAAGGTGTTGTAGATGGCGGTCTCCACCTCGCGCGTGAAGTGCAGCGTGCGCCGGCCGTCCAGGTCGGCCAGGCCGCCCTGCACATAGTCCTGGAGTACCTGCGGATGCCATTGCGCAAACACCTTCTTGGCGCGGAAATAGGCCAGCGCCTCGTCATCGCTGTCCCAGGCATTGCGGCGGCGCGCGCTGATCTTGCCTGGCGAGACCGAGCCCACCAGCTGCGTGCGCTTGGCCACCCCTACCGCATTGGCACGCCAGCCGCTGAGCAATGGCGAGTCGATCAGCAGCACGCCGCGCGCCAGCTCGGGATGGCGCGCGGCCGTCATCACGCTCAGGAAACCGCCCAGCGAATGCCCGACCAGGAAGACCGGACCGCCCACGCGCTCGACCTCGGCGCGCGTGAACTCGGCCAGTTGCTCGACCAGGTGCGGCCAGTTGTTCGTGACGGGAAAGCGCGGGTCATGGCCGAAGCGCTCCACGCCCTGCGCCGCGATGCCGCGCTCGGCCAGCAGCGAGAGCAGCAGCCGGTAGGTGGGCAGCGCAAAGCTGTTGGCATGCGAGAAGACCACGGGCAGCGGTGCCGACCCCGTGCCCGCGTCGCTGTCGGCCCGCAGCGCGGGCCGGGCCGCGTTCACGGCTGGGGCTCCTGGCCGGTCCGGTCCGCAGCATCCGGCATGCCTTGCTGGTGGCCGGAGGGTTGCCCGGCGTCCGGCCGCATGGGCGATGCCGGGCCCGGCTGCAGGGGCGTCATGGGCGAGGTGGCCAGCCCGTCGGCCGTGGAGGTGCCCAGGCCCGCGCCCGTGCCGCTGTGATAGGGCTGGCGCAGCGCCGCAGGCGGCAGCCGGCCCATGCTGCGCGCCGACGAGCGCAGGGCGCCTGCCGGCGCGTTGACCTTGGTCAGCGGCTGGGCCTGGCGGCTGTGCACGCGAATGGGCACCTCGGAGGCGCCGCCATCCCAGGCCGGGTCCTCGATGCTGTCGAAGACATGGCGCAGGCGCTCGCCCCAGCTGTCGTGCAGCATGCGGAAATACGGATTGCTCTCGTCGATGCTGACGATCTTGTCGGAGGCAAAGCGGTCCTTCTCGTACACGATCAGGTCCAGCGGCAGGCCCACCGAGAGGTTGGACTTGAGCGTGCTGTCCATGGACACCAGGGCGCACTTGGCGGCCTCGTCCAGCGGCGTGCGCGGCGTGATCACGCGGTCCAGCACGGGCTTGCCGTACTTGGACTCGCCGATCTGGAAGTAGGGCGTCTCGCTCGTGGCCTCGATGAAGTTGCCTGCCGAGTAGACCTGGAACAGCCGCATGTTCTCGCCCTGGATCTGGCCGCCCAGCACCAGCGAGATATTGAAGTCCACGCCTGAGCGCGACAGCGCCACGCCGTCGCGCTCGAACACATGGCGCACGGCCGCGCCCAGCACGCGGGCCGCGTCGAACATGCTGCGCACGTTCCAGATGGTCAGCATGTCGCCCGTGGCCTCGTCGCGCAGCTGCTGGCTCTCCAGCAGCTCGCGAACGGACTGGGTGATGGACAGGTTGCCGGCCGACAGCAGCACCATGAAGCGGTCGCCGGGGTTCTCGTAGACCATGAGCTTGCGGAACGAGCTGATCTGGTCCAGGCCGGCATTGGTGCGCGAGTCGGCCAGGAAAACCAGGCCGGCGTTGAGCTTGATGGCAACGCAATAAGTCATGGAAGCGTCCGAATCTGCGGAAATGGCAAGTTTAGTGCGAGGCGATTGACCGCGTTCAGGCGGCGATCTTCTTGAGCTGGTAGAGGGCCTCCAGCGCCTCGCGCGGGCTCAGTGCGTCGGGATTGATGGCGGCCAGCGCCTGGGCCAGCGGGTCGTGGCGGCTTTCGGGCTCGGGCATGTCGGGCGCATCGAACAGGTCCACCTGCAGGCGGCCCTCGTCGGCATGGGCCTCCAGTGCCTCCAGCGCGTGGCGCGCGTGGTGCAGCACGCCGGCCGGCATGCCCGCCAGCTTGGCCACCTGGATACCGTAGCTGCGGCTGGCCGGGCCGGGCTGGATCTCGTGCAGGAAGACGATGTCCTGGCCGGACTCCGCCGCGCTCACATGCATGTTCACGGCTGCGCGTGCCTTGGCCGGCAGCTCGGTCAGCTCGAAGTAGTGCGTGGCAAACAGCGTGAAGGCGCGCGTCCTGTCGTGCAGCTGGGTGGCGATGCCGCTGGCCAGCGCCAGGCCGTCGAAGGTGCTGGTGCCCCGGCCGATCTCGTCCATCAGCACCAGGCTGTGCGGCGTGGCCGAGTGCAGGATCTGCGCGGCCTCGGTCATCTCCATCATGAAGGTGGACTGGGCATTGGCCAGGTCGTCGGCCGCGCCGATGCGCGTGTGGATGGCGTCGATGGGCCCCAGCCGGCAGCTGGACGCCGGCACATGCGAGCCCATGCTGGCCAGCAGCACGATCAGCGCCACCTGGCGCATATAGGTCGACTTGCCGCCCATGTTGGGGCCGGTGATGATCTGCATGCGCGTGTTGGCGTTCATGCGCGTGTGGTTGGCGATGAAGCTGCCGCTGGAGGTCTCGGCCATGCGCGCTTCCACCACCGGGTGGCGCCCGGCCTCGATCTCGATGCAGGGATGGTTCACGAACTCGGGCGCGCACCAGTTCAGCGTCAGCGAGCGCTCGGCCAGCGTGCACAGCACGTCGATGGCGGCAATGGCACCGGCCACGCGCGTGAGCGCCGGCACATGGGGCTGCAGCTGGTCCAGCAGCTGCTCGTAGAGGAATTTCTCGCGCTGCAGCGCACGCTCCTGCGCCGACAGGGCCTTGTCCTCGAAGGCCTTGAGCTCGGGCGTGATGTAGCGCTCGGCGTTCTTCAGCGTCTGGCGGCGGCGGTAGCGCTCGGGCACCGCGTCCTTGTAGCTGTTGGTGATCTCTATATAGAAGCCGTGCACCTTGTTGAATTGCACGCGCAGGTTGGGAATGCCGGTGAGCAGCTTTTCCTTGGCCTCCAGCTCCAGCAGGAAGTCGTCGCAGTTGTTCTGGATGGCGCGCAGCTCGTCCAGCTCGGCGTCGTAGCCCGTGGCAAACACGCCGCCGTCGCGCACCAGGGCGGCCGGCTCTTCCATGATGGCGCGCACCAGCAGCTCGGCGCAGCCCTCGGGCGGCTGCAGGTCGGCAAACAGCTGGGTCAGGTGGGCCGAGGGCGTCTGCCCGGCCTGGGCCAGCAGGGCCGCCTTTTGCAGCGTGCGGCCCAGTCCCACCAGCTCGCGCGGGCGCACTTGGCGCAGCGCGGTGCGCGCGGTGATGCGCTCCACATCGCTCACGCCCTTGAGCTGCTCGCGCAACTGCTGCCAGGGCGCGGCCATGCCGCCTGCGCTGGCGCCCTGCAGCGCCCGCGTGGCCTCCAGCCGCGCCATGGCCTGCGTGCGGTCGCGGCGCGGCTCCAGCAGCCAGGCCTTGAGCAGGCGGCTGCCCATGCCCGTCATGCAGGTGTCCAGCAGAGAGAACAATGTGGGCGAATCCTCGCCGCGCAGCGTCTTGACCAGCTCCAGGTTGCGGCGCGTGGCCAGCGGCAGCGCAATCAGCTCATCGTCGCGCTGCACCTGCAGAGCGTGGATGTGCGACAGGCTGCGGCCCTGCGTGTGCTCCGCATACGACAGCAGCGCGGCGCTGGCGCCATGGGCCAGCGGCAGGTCCTCGGCCTCCCAGGCCTTGAGGCTGGCCGCGCCCAGCAGCTCCAGCAGCTTGCGCTCGCCCAGGCCGCCGTCGAACTGCCAGTCGGGGCGCGGCGACAGCGGGCAGGCAATGGAGCCGCCATGGCGCAGCGCGAACAGGCTCTGCTCGAAACGCTCGGTCACGCCCGCGCTGTAGATCAGCTCGCTGGGCGCAATGCGCGAAATCCAGGCGCCCAGCTCGTCGTGGGAGCATTCGGCCAGATGAATCCGCCCCTGCGTCACCGCCATCCAGGCCAGGCCGCAGCGCTGGCGCCCGGCCGTGTGCAGGGACAGCAAGATCGCCTCGCTCTTGTCCGACAGCAGCTCACTGTCGGTCAGCGTGCCCGGCGTCACCACGCGCACCACCTTGCGCTCCACCGGGCCCTTGGCGGCGCCCACCTCGCCCACCTGCTCGCAGATCGCCACCGACTCGCCCAGCTTGATCAGCCGGCCCAGGTAGTTCTCCAGCGCATGGAAGGGCACGCCCGCCATCGGAATCGGCTGCCCCGCCGTCTGCCCGCGCGTGGTCAGCGTGATATCCAGCAGCCGCGCCACCTTCTCCGCATCCCCGAAGAACAGCTCGTAGAAATCCCCCATGCGGTAGAAAACCAGCGTGTCGGGGTAGTTGATCTTGATGCCCAGGTACTGCTGCATCATGGGCGTGTGCGCCGACAGATCAGGGGCCGGAGAGGGCTGTGTGCTTTGCGAGAGGTCGCTCATTGGCTTGGGAATCAACAGGTTGCAGCGGCGCGAAGGTGCCGGGCAAGGCCTGCCTGGATGGCGCGGGGCCGCAGGAAGGCGCGAATGTTCTTGTGTCGTACTGCCCGCCTTGGGCCGTATCCATCGTGTGGGGCGTGGTGGCGGGCAAAGGTCACATTATTGACTACCCGAGGTTGGACGCCGCGCCAAGGGGGCGTAGATCGCGGCACACAAATGCGCTGCGCTCAATCCAAGGGACCATTTCCGCCGTACGTCGTCACAGGGCTCCTTCTGGCAACTGCTTGGCCCCTTGGTACAGGGCGTGCTGCGCATCCGCCAGGGTGATCACTTCGTCCCCGGTGAGATGGCTCATCAGAACACTGTTGAGTTTCGCGATGCGTGCGCCATAGCAGCGAATCAGCGAGGCGATCTGAATCTGCTCCGGTTCCGTGATCTGATCTCCCAGCGCTGTCACGGCGTGGGCTGCTGCCTCAATGTCGAACGAGCAACGAATGAGCAACTCACTGGCCCGGTGGCCGCTTCCAAGCAACGGCGATGCCGCTGTGACTGGTGATGCTGTATCTGCCTGGCTGCCGAATGTATTGACACCGTTGCCAGCCTCCTTGGCTGCAGCAAAGCTGGCCAGGAAACGCAGGTCGTCCAAGGAGTGGGATAGCTCGTTGTAGGCCCCGAACAGCCGGTCTGCAAATTCAAAGGCGTGTTCCAGTAGCCGCGGAACTGCGCTGCCTGGTCCAGCAAGCGCACGACGTACTCGCCACCCATGCCGTGGTCCACTGCGATGTCCACGCACTCGCGGCTGAAGTCATCGACCACCGTCAGGCACTTGATGCGCCGGCCGTTGGCTAGTGCGTCCATCACGAAGTCTGCGCTCCAGGTGTCATTGATGTGCTGGCTGGCAGCCAGGGGCTGGCGCTCGCCAGTGGGGCGTTTGACCTTGCGGCGCTTGCGCACCGACAGGTTGGCCAGCTTGTACAGGCGCCACACGCGTTTGTGGTTCACTTGGTGGCCTTCAAGGCTCAACAGGTCGTGGATGCGCCGGTAGCCAAAGCGCCGGCGCTCGTGCGCCAACTCGACGATGCGCGTGCTTAGGCTGGCCGTGGACTGGTTCATGCTGGGCGGCTCCCGGTAGCTGGTTCTGGACAACCCCGCATAGCGACAGGCGCGGCGCTCGCTGATGGACAGTCCCTGAACCATCCTGGCAGCGACCTCGCGCCTGGCCTGCGGGGTCAGCGCTTTACCCCGAAGCCCACCGTCAGCGCTTCGATGTGCAGGTGGGCCTCGGCCAGCGGCTTCTTGAGCCTGGCGTTCTCGCTCTCGATCTCGCGTAGCCGCGTGGCCTCGCCGGCCTGCATGCCGCCGAACTTGGTGTGCCACTTGTAGAAGGTTGCATCGCTGAAACCTCCCAGGCGACACAGTTCCTTGACGGGCATGCCACCCTCGGCCTGCTTGATAAAACCGATGATCTGTTCGTCGGTGAATCTGCTCTTCTTCATGTCCGCTCTTCCTCTGAAAACGGACTCTACTAACCTTCGACTGGTACGCCCTATGGGGAGCAGGTCAGGTGGTGGAGCGCAGTTTCGGGTGGCTGGCGAGGTTTCGCCGTCTATCGCGGGACTATGAGAGGCTGCGGCAAGTGTTGAGTGGCTTGCACTTTCTGGTCTTTGCCATGCTCATGCTGCCGGCAGCGGCTCAGATATTGGCCTCTACTAGAAGTGCAAAACACGTTCTAAGCCGGTGATATTGACCGATTGAATCCACCCGGCCTTGTGGTCACTGGCGTCATTTCGCCTTCGCAGTTTCATCATCTTTCTTTTTGGTCAAGGCATCCAGGCTCTTGAGAATGGCTTTCCAGTCTCCGGTCAGAATGGCTCCAGCGATCCCGACGAGCGCGCCAACGAATTCGATGGCTTTCTTTGCTTTTTTGATGCTCTCAAGGGTTTCTTGCGTTTTGATCAAGGCATCATTGATCTCCTTGAGCGCATCATCCGGCGGGTCGCTAAAGATCTCGACGGTTCCCCTGGTCAGTAGAGCACCGGCCTGCTCGTTGGCGGTCTTCGCCTTGTTACGCAGGGCTGCGCGTTCGGCTGCAGAGATACCTTCAACTGTTGATCGAATCGCAAGGTTTTCAGCGGCGCTACTCAACGCATTGATGAGCTCGAGGTCCCTTGCAACGATATCCAGCGTTTCGGCGGTGGCCATGATTGATCTCCCAGGCGGCTACTGAAGGGGCGCTTTGATCGCGTCCACTTGATCTTTCAGGGTCGAGAGGCGTGCTCGCAGTACGCGAGGGTCCTGCTCAAAAGCTGTTCGACGAAGCTCATCGTTGGCTTCAAGCCAGCTATCGATGAGCTTCACCCGAGCCGCAGCAGCCTCGGGGAACCCATTTTGGGGACCAGGAGCACAGGCTTCCACTGATTTGCTTTTCTCCTCATTGGCTACCAGCCTAGTGCCGGCAGTGAGTGGCTCGCAACGCATGGCCGTGCCCTGCGGTTTTCGTTCGCACCGTGTGTAGTCCAGGAGCTCGCTTTTAACAAGTATCCAGTCCGTCTTGATGATCCTGCAGGCGTTTGAATACAGGGAGGTCGTCTTGCCGTCAGGGCCGCCATACCAATAGCGCAATGGTTGCAAAACGCGTGGCCAGTCGAATTCCTGTTGGAGGAGCCGTTTTGCTTCTCGTTCTCTGAGCGCCGAGACCAATAGGTCCGCTATGGCGGTGAATGCCTTCTGATATTTGTCGAGATCGTCAGCCGAAGACAGTGCTTTCCCATCCACCTTAACGTTCTTCACAGAGGCGCCGAGGGCTTCAATCTCCTTGGAAAGCGTCCAGTTCTCGTCTCCAGCCAATGCGTTCAGAGTCTCATGATATTTAATTAGAAGTTGCACGGACATCGATGCTGCCACGGTCTGCGCGGCATCAACGGCCGCCTGACACGATGCGTTGTCATTCACGCTTGGTACCGCCTCGCCTTTGGCGTACGCAAGGATGCGCGCCTCGGTCTTAAGGGAGGAGCAGGATGTGGAGTAGATGTCCACGTCCTTCTTCGCCGCAGCTGCGACGGCAGATCCATCTTTTGCGAAGGCGCGAATCGTGTCGAAGTTTGCACAGCCACCTAGCAAGGCTAGAACCAAAGGCAAAGCTATCAGATGAGTAGCGAATCGCATTTGCGCTTCCTTATTGGTGTCTGTATTTAAATTATTAACATAAGAGGAATGGTGTCAATCAGTAGGATATAGTGGTAAATCCCCATAGCTACCAGATGCTGGCTGGTCAGTTCAGATTTACCCATGCCAATGGAATTTTCTGCGGCGACACCTTCGCCGATGCGCGCGTATGCCCACTAATGCGGCTTGGCGAGCCAAGTCATCAAGGCGCTTGTGAGGTGTGGGCTGCTGCCGGTCTCATAGACACAGACCTAAGCTTCTCGAGCTTCTTCAAACTTTATCGGACTGATGTACCCAAGCGTCGAGTGCCGACGCGTCGGGTTGTAGAACCGCTCGATGTAATCGAACACATCTGCCTTCGCTTGCTTGCGCGAGCGGTAGACCTTGCGAGCCGTGCGCTCCGTCTTCAGGCTACTGAAGAAGCTCTCCATTGCCGAGTTGTCCCAGACTTCGCCAGCACGGCTCATGCTGCACACGATGCCTTGCTTAGTCAGCAGCCCAAGCAGCCCACTTGCCGAGATCGATTCCATCGATGACGGCGGTGCATTGCTGGTTGCCCGATGATCTGTCTATACGCACAGCAGATCAAAGAAAGGATCAAAATGAACACGACAAAGGCGTCCCGCAGGCCCATTGGGTTGGGTGAAACTATTGATGCCGAGATTGAGGCCATCGCTCGTAGCATTGAATTACATCGACATGCTCTTAGAGATCAGGGTGTGTGGCTCTTTTTGGCAGTCTTGGGCTGCTGGGGGGTGCCGCCAGGCTATCCAAGGCTTGCCGCGCTCCTGGCTGCGCTGGTGCTGTTCAGTACAAACTACTCACTGCTGTACCGGCATGACGTACGGTCCTTCCCGCGACAGTTTGCTGCTAGTAGGGAGAGAATTTCTGCGCTCGCTACAGATTCGGATGCACGAAATGAAGGACTGCGTCGCTTGGCTGCTCTGGAAAAGGATGAGCTGAGTGGGTTGCGTCCCTTTGCTTCAGTGCTTGGCTTCATCATTGGTTGGATGGCATGGTCATCCTCCGTGATTGCGACTTTGATTTCGATCTGGAACTCCTAGAGATGTTTGCTCGGCTAAAAAGAGCGGTCTACAGCACTTCATTCACCTTGACATCATGAACTGCGCAGAGCTCGTTGAAATCCTGGCCACCAAGAATGACCTGTCTAAGATAGCCGCCGACGCCGTGCTCGGCACTCTGATAGAAACTATCCAGACCGCCGTGACGAAGGGCGATGCGGTGCAACTGGTCGGCTTCGGCACGCTCAAGTCCGCCAAGCGCGTCGCCCGCACCGGTAAGAACCCTCCACGGGCGCGGCACTGAAGATCCATGCATCCAAGGTGCCGAAGTTCGTGGTCAGCGCCAAGTTCAAGGCAGTGGTCGATCCCAAGGCTGCCAAGCGCAGGACCGGCGGAAAGTTCGAGGAGATCAACTACAAGTCCGGCGCCGAGACCGTGGCCGGCCTGATCGGGGGGCAGGTGGAGGTCATCGTGCAGAACCCTTCGGACATCGTCCAGCACGTCAAGGCCGGAAAAATGCGCCTGCTGGCCAGCGCCAGCCCCATGCGCTGGAAGGAGTTGCCCGAGGTGCCCACGCTCAGGGAGCAGGGCTACGACGTGGAGATCGACTCCTGGATCGGCCTGGCCTACCCCAAGGGCGTGCCCCCGGCCCTGCGCGACAGGCTGGAGCGCGTCGCCATGGCAGCCGCCGAGGGGCCCCAGGTGGCGCGCATCTTCGAGTCAGCCGGCGTGGACCCGGCGCCGCTCACCGGCGCCGAATACCGCAGGAAGCTGGTCCAGGGCCATGAGTCCATGGGCGCGGCCATCAAGGCGGCGAATCTGCCGCGCATGAACTGAGGGCGGTCCGGCTGCCCTGGGGGAATGGTGGAATGCAAACCATTCTTATTGAGGGTGGCTAAAATACCGCCCCATGTCCGTGCCGCACACGCCTCCAGAATCCATGCTCCAGGTCCAGCAGCTGTATGTGGGCCACCATGCCTGGCTGCTGTCGCGTCTGAAGGCCCGGCTGCGCGACACGGCCGAGGCGCAGGATGTGGCGTCCGAGACCTTTGTGCGCGTGGTGGCCGCGCGCCCCGCTGCCGTGGTGCAGGAGCCGCGCGCCTTTCTGACCACCATTGCCAAGCGCCTGCTGTTCACGCTGTGGCGCCGGCGCGAGCTGGAGCGGGCCTATCTGGAGACCCTGGCCCTGCAGCCCGAGGAGCTGGCGCCTTCTCCCGAAGAGCGCGCCGTGCTGCTGGAGACGCTGGAGCACATCGCCCAGGCGCTGGACGGCCTGCCACTCAAGGCGCGCCAGGCCTTTTTGCTGAGCCAGATCGACGGCCTGACCTACCAGGCCATTGCCGACCAGCTGGACATTTCCCTGAGCACGGTGCGCCGCCACATGGCCGAGGCCTTCCGGCGCATCGCCATCGCGTTGGCCCGCCAGCAGGCCGGCATTGCCGTAGCGCGCGGCGGCTGACATGGCGGCCTCTCTTTCGCAGGACGGCAGCAGTCTGGATGCCGCCACCGAGGCGGCCGTGGGCTGGCTGGTCACGCTGAACTCGGGCTCCGTCAGCGATGGCGAGCGCCAGGGCTTCGAGCAATGGCTGCGGGCCGATGCCGGCCACCGCCTGGCCTGGGAGCGGCTGCAGGCACCGCTGCAGCAGATGCTGTCGCCGCTGCGCACCGGCGCGCCTGCGGCCTCGGGCAGCCTGATGGGCCAGGCGCTGCAGCGTGCCGAATCGCGCATCCGCCGTCGCCGCAGCCTGCTGCGCGGCGCGCTGGGATTGGGCGGCATGGCCGTGGGCACCGCCTTCGTGGCCCACCGCCACGCACCCATCAGCCAATGGGCTGCCGACCTGCGCACCGGCACGGGCGAGCGGCGTGATTTTGCGTTGCCCGATGGCAGCACCATCACGCTGGATGCGCGTTCGGCGGCTGACCTGGACTTCAGTGGTGGCCGCCGCACCGTCATCCTGCGCCAGGGCACGCTGCTGGCGCATGCAGCGCCACAGGCCTGGGAGGCAGGGCAAGGCGCCGCCGCCTTCATCGTGCGCACGGCCCACGGCCAGGTGCGCGCGCTGGGCACGCGCTTCGTGGTGCGCCAGGAGGCCGGCAGCAGCCTGGTGAGCATGCTTGAGCACAGCGTGGAGATCACCACGCCACAGGGTGCAAGCCAGGTGCTGGCCCAAGGCCGCAGTGCACGCTTCGGTCCGGCGGGCATTGCCGAGGATGCGACCGAGCCCGGCACCGCCTCGGCCTGGCAGCGCGGCATGCTGGAGGCGCATGACCAGCCGCTGGGCGATGTGGTACAGGCCCTGCGCGCCTACCGCGCGGGCTTCATCCGCGTGGCGCCGCGTGCGGCGGCCCTGCATGTCTACGGCACCTTCTCTCTGGACGACACCGACCGCGCCCTGGCGGCGCTGGCCGAGACCCTGCCCATTGCCGTGAATGTCTACCAGCGTGGCTGGCTGGTGACCATCGAGTGACTATCGGGTAAGGTCGGTGCCTGCGCGCAAAAAAATGAACACTTTTTGCGGCGCGCTCGACAAGCCTTGGAAACCTGCTTTTCAGGCCCTTCCAACCTCCTTGTCGAGAACCCGCATGCTGCTCTCCTGCCCCTTGCCCTTGCGCACCTTGGCCGCTGCCGCCCTGGCCTGCGCGCTGAGCGCCCACGCCCAGACTTCCCCTTCCGCGCCCGCTGCGCAAGCTGCCTCGTCCGTGCGCAGCTACGACCTGCCGGCCCAGCCGCTGGGCAGCGCCCTGGCGCGCATAGGCGCCGAAAGCGGCCAGCAGATCGGCATTGACGCCGAGCTGGTGCGCGGCCTGACCGCGCCCGCCGTGCGCGGCAGCTACACGCCCGAGCAGGCCGCGCGCGCGGCGCTGCAGGGCAGCGGGCTGGAGCTGGTGCGCACGGGCTCGGGCAACTGGGGCCTGCGCACCGCAGCGCCCGCTCCAGCCTCTGCAGCTGCCGCTGCACGTACCGCAGGCACGGCCCAGGCCATGGCCGAGGTGCGCGTAACGGCCCAGGCCATCACCAGCCCCACCACCGAGCAGACCGGCTCCTACACCACGCGCGCTCTGAGCATCGGCAAGATGGAGCAGTCCATTCGCGAGACGCCGCAGTCGGTCACCGTGGTCACGCGCCAGCAGATGGATGACCAGAACCTGTCTTCCGTCGAGGACGTGATCCTGCAGACCACGGGCGCCACCAAGTCGCAGCGCAACTTCGGGGCACACGTCTACATGATGCGCGGCTACGAGATCCCGGACTCCAACTACCTGCTCGACGGCGTGGCCGGCGGCACCTACAGCCCCACGGGCTGGGTGCCCATGGACACGGCTATCCTCGACCGCGTGGAAGTGCTGCGCGGCGCAGGCGCCCTGGTGGTGGGCGCGGGCGACCCCAGCGGCGTGGTCAACATGGTGCGCAAGCGCCCGCGTGCGGAAAAGCACTTCGAGTTTGCCCAGAGCATCGGCTCCTGGAACAACTTTCGCACCGAGATCGATGGAGGCGGCGCGCTCAACGAGGCCGGCACGGTGCGCGGCCGCGTGGTGGCCGCCTATACCGACCGCCACAGCTTCATCGACCTGGTGCATTCGCGCTCGCCCATGCTCTACGGCGTGATCGACGCCGACCTGGGCGCCGGCACCAAGGTCACGGCGGGCTACCGACATGAACAGACCGACATCGACGGCTACAGCATCTTCGGCCTGCCCAGCTACTCCAACGGCGCCTCGCTGGGCCTGCCGCGCTCCACTTCGCTGGGTCAGCGCTGGAACCGCCACGAGGCCCAGGTGGACGATGTGTTCGGCGAGGTCGAGCACCGCATGGGCGGCGACTGGGTGGCCAAGCTCACGCTCAACCACGGCAAGACCACCATCGACCAGAAGCTGGGATCGGCGCGCGGCGCCATCGATCCCGTTACCCTGCAGGGCCTGCGCTACGTGGGCAACGATTTCATTGCGCGCGACATCGATGCCACGGGGCTGGATGCCAACGTCACCGGCAGCTTTCAGGCGCTGGGCGGCACGCACAAGGTCATGTTCGGCACCAGCTGGACCCAGCAGAAGGTGCTGACCCAGTCGGCCTCCTCTGGCGAGGCCATGCCCCTGGACGTCTTCCATTTCGACCATTCGCGCATCCCCGATCCCGTGGCTCCCCCTTATGACTTCGGTCTCAGGGAGCGCAAGCAACTGCTGGGCATCTACGGCAGCGGACGCCTGCAGCTGGCCGAACGCCTGCACCTGCACCTGGGCGGGCGCCTGAACTGGTTCAAGTTCCGCTCCAACGACACCTTCACCGGCGCCCTGACCAACGACTACCGCGAAAACGGCCGGTTCACGCCGTATGCGGGCCTGGTCTACGACATCGATCCGCTCTGGTCCGTCTATGCCAGCTACACCAGCACCTTCCAGCCCCAGTCGCAGTACGCCACCGTGCAGGGCAACCGCCTCAAGCCCGCCGTGGGCGCCAACTACGAGGCCGGCATTAAGGGCGAGCTGTTCGAGCGCAAGCTCAACGTGGCCTTCTCGGTCTTCAACATCAAGAAGCGCGACGTGGCCGTGTTCGACACCGGCAACGAAGGCCTGTGCCCCGGCGTCACCACCAATGACTGCTACCGCAACTCCAGCGTGCTGCGCAGCAAGGGCTTCGACGCCGAGATCGGCGGCGAGCTTGCACGCGGCTGGCAGGTCTCTGGCGGCTACACCTGGCTGAACACGCGCGACGACGAAGGCAGCTCGCTGAGCACCGACACCCCGCGCAGCCTGCTGCGCGTGTCCACCAGCTACGCGCTGCCCGGCGAATGGTCGGCCTGGAAGGTGGGCGCCAACCTCAGCGCGCAAAGCCATGCCCGCGTGGACACTGTGCAGAACCCCGGCCACGCTGTGCTGGACCTGCGCGCCTCGTACCGCATCAACCGCAACTGGACGGCGGCGCTCAACATCGGCAACGTGACCGACAAGGTCTACTGGGCTGCCGTGGGCGGCGCGCGCAACGGCACCTACTACGGCATGCCGCGCAATGCCACGCTCACGCTGCGCGGAACATTCTGAGCGGACTGTCCCTGTGCGGTCTTGCCGCTGCTCCTGTGGGGCGGTAAACACGCGCAGGGGGCAAGTGCCTGCGCCTCAGCGCGGCGCCAGGAACTGCTCCATGCGCTGCAGTTCCTCATCCAGCGCGCTGCGAAAGGCGGCATCGCCGGGCGCCGCGCCGGCCACATAGCCGAATGACGGCTCCAGCCGGCCCTCGCGCGCCTGCAGGTTGGCCCAGCCGATCACATGGCCCTGCCAGAGCATGGGCAGGGCGTAGTAGCCGAGCTGACGCTGAGCTGGTGGCGTGTAGGCCTCGAACTTGTAGGTCCAGCCCCAGAGCAGCGTGAAGCGGCGCCGGTCCCAGACCACGGGATCGAAGGGCGCGAGCAGGCGCAGCCGCTCGTCGAAGGCATGGCGGCGCGAGCGCGGGTTCTCGTCGGCGGGCCAGTACCAGGTGGTTCCGTCGATGCGGCAGCTGGCCAGTTGCTCGCGCGCCAGCCGCAGCGCCGCCTGGGTCTGTTGCGCCAGGTGGGGCGCGCCATAGCCCAGCAGGCGCACCAGGTAGGTCAGGCTGGGAGCCGGCAGCGGTGCGTACTTGCGCACCACCAGGTCGATCAGCGCGGCGGCGCGCCGGGCGCTGGCGGCGGGGCTGTCGTCGGCCGGCGGATGGGCGATGGCCTCGTAGACGCGCGTGCCGCTGTCGCGGCGCTTGACCCGCAGCAGGCCGCGATAGTGCATGCCGTCGAGCAACTGCGTGCTGGCGCTGCCCGAGCCGCCCCAGTAGTTCTTCACGCTTCCGTGCGAGAAATGCTGCTCCACCTCGCGCGGATGCGCGGCGCCGCGCTCGCGCACGAAGGCCAGCACCTCGGCGGCCTTGCGCTGCGTCTCGGCATCCCAGGCCTTGCGGGCCTGGCGCGGGTGCATCAGCGCCAGGTGCTCGCTGGGCAGAAAGCCGTAGTTGACCAGGCAGTCCTCGTCGATCGGCAGGCGCGCGTAGCGGCGTTCCAGGTCGCCGGCGCGGTAGTCCTTGACGCGGTGGCGCAGTGTCAGGTCCTGCGCCCGGGCCGGGGCGCGAATCGGATCTGCCTGCACAAAGCCCAGGCGCTGTATGGCCGCAGGCAGGGTGGTCGGCGTGAACAGGGTGCGCGCCACGGCATGGCGGCGAAGGTCGTCAAGGCTCGGTTCGGTGGGCATGGCTTGATTGGAGCATGGCCGTGCCGCCGTACTTCCTGATCCTGCCGTGCCACTCAGGCCTTCCTGGCACGCCTGCGCCGCCACAGCGCGCGCAGCACCCAGCCCAGCGGCAGCACCACCAGCACCAGCCAGGGCAGCACGGCCGCCACGAAGGTGATCAGCGCGGCCATGCTCTCGCCCAGCACATGGCCGGCATCGCGCAGCGCGCGGCCTATGGGGCTGTAGCTGGTGCCGCCCTGCACCAGGGCGCGGGTGGGCGTGAACTGGATCTGTATGTGCTGCTTGCTGGTCTGCTGCTCCAGCACCTTGCGCTGGGCGGCCATGGCGTCCAGCTCGGCCTGCGTGTCCGACAGCGTGCGCTGTATCTCCAGCAGGTCGGACATGGTGCGCTTGGTCGTGGTGTCGCGCAGCATCAGGCGCAGGCTGTCGCGGAACTCGGTGCGGTTCCTGATGCGCGCCTCCACGTCGATCACCTCGGCCGTCTTGTCCTCGCTGATGGTGTTCTGCGACACGATGGTGGCCACGCCGGCCAGCGTGCCCAGCAGCCGCTGCACATCGGCCGGCGCCACGCGCATCTCCAGCATGGCGTTGCCGGGCTGCTGGGGCGTCTCGCGCAGCAGCGATGCCGACAGCAGCTCGCAGCGCAGCGTGGCACACAGGTCGCGCACCTGGCCCCAGGCATCGGCCAGCTGCGCCTGCGGCACTTCCACGTTCAGCTCCTGGCGCACGGCCAGGAAGCGCTGGGCCATCTCGTCCTGCGCCGATGGCTCTGGTGCGGCTGCTGCCGCATCCTCGGCCTGCACGGTGGCGGCGCGGCCTTGCTTCATGCCGGCGCCGCCCGCCATGGGCGCGGGGGCGGGCGCAGATTCCATGGCTGCTGTGTCATGCCGCTGGTTGCAGCCCGCAAGGGCCAGCGTGGCAGCCAGTGCCAGCACGGCCGGCAAGGCCATGCGGGAGGGCAGAGTGGAAGGCCGGGGATGCGTCATGAATTTCCTCTTGAAAACAGGCAAGAACAGGCCGCTGCCAGGGCTCAAGGCTCAGGGCTTGCCGCCGGGGCCGAACATGGAGTCCACCTCGGACTGCAGCTCGAAGATGTCGGACACGGTGTATAGCCAGTCGCCCTTTTGCAGATGGCCAGGGTCCGGCGGCGTCTCCACGCAGGCCTTGACCAGGGTGAACTGGCCGGCCGGGTCGGGCAGGAACTTCAGGCCCGATATGGAAAACCGCGCCACCCGCCCCACGCCATCGTTGTAGCGCCGGCCCCGGGCGCGCACGTCGGCCAGCTCCGCCATCTGCGGCACATGGTCGAACACCGCGTCGTAGAACTCGACGATGGGGCTCTGGTTGGTCCGGGCGCAGCCGTGCACGTACAGCGCGTAAAAGCGCCCGTCCAGCTCCATGGCCACCACGTCGGCCGCGCGGTAGAAGGTCAGGCTGTCGGGCAGGCCTGGCGAGCGTTTGGGCGGCGCGGGCGGCGTGTCCAGGAAGTCCTGGCGGATCTGCGCCGACTTGCGAAAGAAGTCATCGCTGAGCGCCACCTCGGCATTGAGCACATCGATGGCCGTGCGCGCGGCCGCGTTCAGGCCCGCGTCGGCCAGGCCGTTCCGGTGCAGCACGATGGCCAGGGCCAGCGCCGTCTTGTGCCGGTACAGCGCCGTTGCCTTGGCGTCATCTGCCTGCAGCACGCAGCTCCAGCGCCGCAGCAGAGGCGGCAGGGCATGGCCGCCGTAGTTGGCCGCGATAGCGGCATCGTGCCGGCCCAGCGCAAACGTGCGCGCCATCACGCGCGCCACGTCTTCCTCCAGGGTCTGCACAAGGGTGTCGGCGGCCAGCTTGGACAGCGCCTGGGTATGGGTCATGGCCATGGCGTCACTGGCTCCAGTTCGATGGCAGGTTCCTGAAATCCGGCCGGCGGTGGCCGCCGGTGCTGCGTTGTTCGTTGCGGTGCTCGATGCAGTGTTCGATGCTCAGGTCAAAGGCTTGCATGGTGTCTGTCGCAGGCGCTTTCGCGCCGGGGCAGTTGGAACGCCGGCCAGTGTGCCCCAAGCCGGGCCGCTGGCGGGGTGTGGGCGCCATCGGGTCTGTATCGATCCGCTACCGGCGCGGGTTGCCGGCCTGACGTCTTGCCGTCACATGAACCGGCAAGACTCGTCATTTGCTTTGCATGCGGTTCATGCGGTTCATGTCAAAGGGGGCGCCGCCAGCCCCGGGGAGATGCACGATGTTCTGGGACAAGAAGCTCAGGCGCTGGGCCGAGGCCGTGCGTGCGCGGGCCGACCTGCCGGCGCGGCTGGTGCTGTGGAATGGCGAGCAGTTCGACTTCGGCCGCTTCGAGCAGCCGCGCGTCACGCTCACGGTGCGCAGCGCTTCGGCCCTGCCGCTGCTGCTGGACCCCAGCCTGGACCACCTGGGCCAGGCCTATGTGAAGGGCCAGATCGACATCGACGGCCGCCTGCCCGACATCATCGACTTCGGCTATGCGCTGGCGCGGCGCATGTCCAAGACCCAGGGCGCGGGCAAGGGGCCGGGGCGGCTGGCGCTTGCGGCGCGCGCGGCAAGGCGCTTCAGGCACAGCCGCAGCACGGACCGCGAATCCATCCAGTACCACTACGACGTGTCCGACGACTTCTACCGGCTCTGGCTGGACGAGGGCATGGTCTACTCCTGCGCCTACTTCGAGAACGGCGACGAGGACCTGGCCACCGCCCAGCGCAAGAAGCTGGACCACATCCTTACCAAGATCCGCCTGCAGCCCGGCCAGCGCCTGCTGGACATCGGCTGCGGCTGGGGCGCCCTGGTGCTGCGCGCGGCCCAGCACTTTGGCGCGCACTGCGTGGGCGTGACGCTGTCGCGCAACCAGTTCGAAGCGGCCACCGAGCGCGTGCGCGCCGCAGGCCTGGCCGACCGCATCGAGATCCGCCTGCAGGACTACCGCGACGTGCAGGGGCGCTTCGACCGCATCACCAGCGTCGGCATGTTCGAGCATGTGGGCCGCCGCAACCTGCCCATGTACTTCGCGCACATGCGCGAGCTGCTGGCCGACGACGGCCTGGCGCTGAACCACGGCATCACCTCCACCGATGCGGACGTGGGCGCCACGGCCCTGGGCGGCGGTGCGTTCATCGACCGGTATGTGTTTCCTGATGGCGAGCTGCCCCACCTGAGCCTGGCGCTGGAGGCCATGCAGCGTGGGGGACTGGAGGTGCTGGATGTGGAGGGGTTGCGGCGGCATTACGTGCGCACGTTGCAGTTGTGGCTGGAGCGGTTTGAGGCTTGTGTGCCGGAGATTCGGGCGTTGGTGGAGGAGGAGAGGTTTCGGATTTGGAGGGTGTATTTGGCGGGGTGTGCTTATGCGTTTGAACACGATGACGTGTCTATCTTTCAGGTTGTTTGTCGGAGGGCGGGGCAGGGGGCTGCTTCGTTGGCTTGGTCGCGGAGGTACATGTACGAGCGGGAGCTGTCCTGATGTCTTGGGACACGGGCGGTGTGTAGCTTGTTCTTGACCCTGCCGGGGGGTGTTTTTTCGAGGCCGGGTCTCGGCCCGGCGGCCGACCCGCTTTCTTGTCTCGCCAAGAAACCGGGCCAAAGAAGGCGACCCGAATGCCCGCGACCCTCCGCTTCGCTGCGGGCAACCTGCGTCGTGGCGCTTGCGGGGGTTGCCGCAGAACTCTCTGCGCGCTTCGCGCTCCGCTCAGACAACTGCGGCAAGTCAGATCACGAAGCAAGCCTGTCCTTCGGCAGGCTTGCAACCCCGCAAGCGCCACGACGCAGGCGCGGGCATACGGGAAGGGGGCGAGGGAGCGGGGGCGGGGAGAGAACTATCGGCGCGATTGTTCTGGTTTTCTGGATGATCCATCCCGGCTGCGCCGGTTTATCGCGGGGGGCTGGCTGCCTAAGCTGGGTGCTTCATCCAAGCACAAGGAGCGTTTCCATGGCAGACCATTCCATTCGCGGCAAGGTGGCGCTGATTGCAGGCGGCGGCAAGAATCTGGGCGGGCTGATTGCCCGTGATCTGGCGGGGCACGGCGCGCGGGCCGTGGTGGTGCACTACAACAGCGAGTCTTCCCGGGCTGAGGCGGAGACCACGGTGGCCGCAGTGCGGGCGCTGGGCGCAGAGGCCGTGGCGCTGCAGGGCGACCTCACGCGCGCTGGCGCCGTGGAGCGGCTTTTTGCAGAGGCCGTGGACGCCGTGGGCCGGCCGGACATTGCCATCAATACCGTGGGCAAGGTGCTCAAGAAGCCGCTGATGGAGATCAGCGAGGCGGAGTACGACGAGATGGCTGCCGTCAACGGCAAGTCGGCGTTTTTCTTCCTCAAGGAGGCGGGACGCCATGTCAACGACCACGGCAAGATCGTGACCCTGGTGACCTCGCTGCTGGGCGCGTTCACGCCGTTCTATTCTTCCTATGCGGGCACCAAGGCGCCGGTGGAGCATTTCACGCGGGCGGCGGCCAAGGAGTTCGGGGCGCGGGGCATCTCGGTCACGGCCGTGGGGCCGGGGCCCATGGACACGCCGTTCTTCTACGGCCAGGAAGGCGCGGACGCGGTGGCCTATCACAAGAGCGCGGCGGCGCTGTCGCCGTTCTCGCCTTCGGGGCTGACGCATATCGAAGACGTGGTGCCCTTCATCCGCCACCTGGTCAGCGACGGCTGGTGGATCACCGGGCAGACCATCCTTATCAACGGCGGCTACACCACCAAGTAGGCCGGTCCCGGCCGGGACTATGCTGCACGTCATGGACCGACTCGACCGATACCGGATCTTCATGCAGGTGGCCGAGATGGGCAGCTTCATCAAGGCCGCCCATGCGCTGGACCTGCCGCGCGCCACGGTCTCCGCCGCCGTGCAGCAGTTGGAGGAGCAGGTGGGCGCAAGGCTCCTGCACCGCACCACGCGCCAGGTGAGCCTGACGGCCGATGGTGCCCAGTTGCTGGAGCGTGTGCGCCCGCTGCTGTCAGAGGCCGAGGACGTGGAGCAGATGTTCCAGGCCCGCACGCGCCAGGCCACGGGCCGGCTGCATGTGGACGTGCCCAGCCGCATCGCGCGCCGCCTGCTGGCGCCTGCGCTGCCGGGGCTCCTGCGCCGCCACCCGGGGCTGCAGCTGGTGCTGGGTTCGTCAGACCGCGCCATCGACCTGGTGCAGGAAGGCGTGGACTGCGCCGTGCGCGTGGGCACGCTGCATGACAGCAGCCTGGTCGTGCGCCCGCTGGGCTGCATTGCCCTCATCAACTGCGCCAGCCCCGCCTACCTGCGCGAGCACGGCCTGCCCGATCAACCGCAGGACCTGCTGCACGGCCACTGGAGCGTGGGCTATGCCTCGCCGCGCACGGGTCGGGAACTGCCCTGGGAATGGAGTGGGGCGAGCGATGTGGATGGGGTGGATGGGGTGGATGGGCCGCAGACCCTGGCCGTGCCCAGCCGCGTAGTGACCAACAATGCAGAAAGCTACATCGCCTGCTGCCGCGCCGGCCTGGGGCTGATCCAGATCCCGCGCTATGACGTGCAGCATCTGCTGGACACGGGCGAACTGGTGGAAGTGCTGCCCGCCCACCGCGCAGCGCCCATGCCCGTGGCGCTGCTGTATCCGCACCGCCGCCAGCGATCGCGCCGGCTGGCGGTTTTCATCGAGTGGTTCGAGGCGCTGATGCGGCCGAACCTGGAGCCGTAGGCGCAACCCCGGCCGCCCCCGTCACCGCAGCCGCGCCGGTCGCAGGGTGGGGCTGGGCCCCGTCGTCGTCATGAATGGGCCGGTAGCCGGGCCCGAAGGACACATCGCCCAGCCGCCAGCCCTCGCGCCGGCGAAACGCCCCCCAGAACCGCTTGAGCGTATGCCACTGCATGGCCACCAGCCCGCGCTCGTTGTCGGCATCCACCTCGGGGTCGCTCACGCCCGTGGGGCGCACGGGCTCGTCGGTGTACAGCGCCGTGCCAAACAGCATGTCCCACCAGGGCAGCACCTGCCCAAAATTGCAGTTGTGGCGCGTGGGCCGCTCGGGGTCGCGCAGCATGTGGTGGTGGCGGTGGAACAGCGGGCCCACCAGCACTCGCTCACCCACGCGGCCCAGCCAGCCCAGGCGCAGCCGCACATTGGCGTGCGAGAAGTTCTGCACCAGCTCGCTGAGCAGCCCCAGCAGCGCAAACTCCGAAGGCTCCACCCCCATCGCCAGCCCCACCGTGGCCAGGATGAAGGACTGCAGCATGCCGTCCAGGTAATGGCTGCGGTCATTGCTCCAGCAGCTCATCTGGCGCTGGCTGTGGTGCATGCTGTGCATGGCCCACCACCAGGGAATCACATGCTGGGCGCGGTGCATCCAGTAATACACCAGGTCGTAGACCACGTAGTACACCAGGAACAGCGCCACCGGATGGTCCGCAAACCACGGCACCCAGTGCTTGAGCCCCGTCGCCTCCTCGGCCGCCGGCCCGCCGCCCAGCATGCTGGCAAACGGCATCAGCACCAGAAAACTGAACAGCGGAAACAACCCCAGCAGCATCAGCAGCGTGTAGTTGCGGTCCACCGTGGTCAGGCGCCGGTCGCTCCAGCGCTCGGCCGGAAACAGACTCTCCAGCGGCCGCATCACCCCCGCGATCAGGAACAACTGCAGCCCGGCAATCAGCACCGCCTCGGCAATCTCACGCGGATCACCGGCCGCCTGGGCGATGTCCAGCCAGTGGACGGTGGGGGTTACGGCATGGGTGGCGAGCCAGGTGATGGCTGCCTGCCACAGCTCGGTCAGTGAAGTCATGTCTTGTGCCTGCAAGAAGGGCCGGGGGAGGGCTGGGGGTTGCGGGCGGGATTATGGGGTGGGGGTGTGGAGGGAGTGTGTGGGGGCTGGGGGGTCACCGTCCAACCCGTGCACTTACCCACAGATCGGCTCTTTGTAAAACAGCTAGTTATGGCTTTTCCAGATATTTGCTGTACAGCAAATATCTGGAAAAGGGCAAACATGCCGCCCGTTTGCTCCAGGCGACCCTCCTGTTGCGAATGACTCTGTCCAGTCTGAAGTAGATCCTCCTAGCAAGTGCAGCCACCAAACATGCGCGTTGTCGGCATTCCCCTGGCAGTCACGCACGCCCATGGGGTACACGGGTTAGTCAGTACACAGGGCCGGGCCGAGCAGCATGTTCCATGCATCAGCCGAGTGTAGTTGCGGCCCCCGTAATTAGGCACCGGTCGCTTGAGCGTCCATCCGGAGTCAGGCTTTCCAATGACCGCATCTCGCCTGCGATCAAGAAAAACTGCAGCGACGCAATCAGCGCGGTCTTAGCAAACGCGCGTGGATCGCTGGCTACGTGGTTGATTCCCAGGGGGCGATAGATTTATGGCGTGCGGTTGATGATGGCCTTCCACAGTTCAGTCACAGAAGTCATTTCTTGCGTCTGCAAGAAGGCGACCAAGTAAGGTAGTGTGTGAGAAATAGAGAATGAGAGATCAATATCAATTTCTGTGATCTGCCCGGAATGGTCATGAATTTGTGCTGTACCATTCGATTGGTGTAAAGTTGTGTATCAGAGGTGGTTTTCCCGTCAAGCTGAATACCTCTCATTGCTCTGTCAGCTTGCTTTACTATCAGGGACGCAGATGCATAGCCTTTATCAAGCTGAGTTGGATTTTGCAAAAAACCTACCTTCTAATAGCGAGCGCCTTAGTCACCTGTCGTCAATCCTTAGGTCAATACTGCAGGTTGCATCTATATCAGCAATTGAGGTTATCCACCAGGCGGCGCCTGGCTTGGATGGCGACGTGGATTTGGTGGAGTTTGTTGACCGATTTGGGCAGCCCTCGGATGGATTGCCAATTGAGGTTCTCGATAGGCTGGTGCCGACTATTCGCGGCTTGGTTTCAAGGCAATATTTTCTAGGGTGGTTTGAACCAAGGGAAGGTCAAGCTGAGCCACTGGTTAATTCCTTGGGGGAATGGGTCCGCTTTCGAAATCGTCGTCTGGGCCATGGAGTAGTTGATGCGCCAATAACAGCTGAGTGGGCTGATAAAACTGCAATATTGATAGAGCAAATTCTTTCTGTGAGCAAAAAACTCCTTCCTCGCTACGAGGGTAGGGATTTATTAATATCTGTTGGCGATTTGGATTTTCGACTTACAACACAACTTGTGATTGATGGTTATCCGATAGTCATTGCAAAAATTGCGCCAACCAAGGGGATTTGGAAACTTAGTGCACAAATTTTATCTTGGTCCAATGCTCGTGAAGTTACAGTAGAGCTGCCATTGATAAATATATTTTGCACGGATGAACCCAAGAGTGATCGATTCCGGTGGGCTGATGTGCCGGTGGCCGGTGGAACTAGGCTAATTTGTCACAATATTCCAATTCGGCAAACTTCGACGTTTGTTGGTAGGAAAAAAGAGCTTGATAAGCTTTGCGAGTGGTTGGGGGAAATTGAAGACTATCGAACCTGCTTGGTTTTTGGTGACGGAGGTTTTGGAAAAACTACCCTAACATTAGAATTCTTTAACTCTTTGATTGAAGGTCTGGTTGAGACTCAGGCTCCTCTCCCATCTATCATTAGTTTCTACACAGCCAAACGAACACGTTGGTCAGAGGATGGTCTGGTTCATATAAAAGGAATGTCGGAGGCTATGGAGGATTGTGTTAGAGAGTTAATGTACTGCCTTACGCCTGTCCTCGGAAAAGAGTGGTATAAGACTAGTGGGCGAGCACTAATTGATAAAGTGGCTACTGAGCTTAAAGCAGAAGGTTTTAGTCGTGACGATGTATTGTTGATTATTGATAATACAGAGACGCTTGCAACATCTCCTGCGGACGCGGAAGAGCTCGCGGAATTTCTCGCTAGAGCGGCCAAAACCATCGGTAGAATTGTTATTACGTCAAGGCGCCGGGAGCTGCTAGCTGCATTACCAGTGCAAGTAAGTAAGCTTTCTGAGATTGAAGCACTCACCCTAATGCAACGCCTCGGTGCAGAATATGGGGCTATGGCAATTAAGCAGGCTGGCGAGGCGCGTCTTCGTCGGGTATGTGAACAATTAATGTATAAGCCTCTGTTGATTGATACGTTGGCGCGCTATGTATCCAGATCGTCCTCCAGCCTTCAAGATGGATTGGATCAAATACTCAAGAAAACCAACGATCAACTACTCGAGTTTCTTTATGAAGATGCCTGGCAACGCATGCCCTATGCAGTTCAGGAGGTATTCATGGTTTTAGTTATTGCAGCCACACCTCTAGATGGAAAATGTGTGGGCGACGTATGCACCGAAATTGGTGTGCAACACGCAGAATTTCAGGCTAGTTTGAGTGAAACTTATTTTGCGAGCATAGTAGATCATGGTGAAACATATGATCTTGAAATCGTGGAGCTAGCTAAGGAATTTTTTCGGCAAAAAAAGCGCCGCTTAGTACAGAGCGAAGCCGAACGCTTGGAGAAGATTGCGACTCGTGTTGACAAGCTCGCGATGGATCGGTTTGAAATTTCAAAAAGTTACCGCACCGATCGTGTGGCTGATGCATTTCGCAGTGAGTTCGCTAAGGCCGCGAAAATAGCGACATTCAAGAAAGATTACAAAAGCGCACGTGAATTTTTTGAGCTGGCTTTGCAGGAAGAGCCATTGAATGCAGCTCTCCGTGAGCGTTTTTCATCATTTCTTTTTAGAACTATTGGAAATCCTAAAGATGCGATGCCATTCGCGGAGGAAGCAACCCGTCTTGATCCGATGAATGCTGATGCGTGGTTAACCTTGGGGTTGATACAATATAAGCTGGGTGAATTAAAGCTTGGAGATGAATCGATTGATCGTGCGGAGAAGCTAGGTAAGCCTACTTCTCTTTGTTTATTGCGTAAGGCTATCGCACGCTATCACACTGCCAATCGTGACCCATATGCCAAAATTAGCCGGTTATATCTGCGCGAAGCTGAAGCTGCAATAGAGATGTCTATGCGTACCGCTTCCAGAAAAGATTACTTTTACCAAAAAAATCAAACCGAAGCACAAAATTATTTGAAGATGGTTAAGACTCTTGCTATTAGGCTAGATCGTCGTAAAATTTCCTCGACTAACGCCACCCGAAGGTTGTGAATTTTTTGCTAATTCCGGATTTGATTGCATCATTTTAAGTTGGCTGGGTGCACAAAGTTTGCGTTAAATTTAAGTGCGCGGTAGTGCGATAAGTGCTGTCGCTAGAGCTAGGGTGAATACAGACATGAAAATCCTGCGCATACGTCGACGCGAGACGCCTTCCCAGCGAATGGACCCGCTACCTTTGGCAAAATCAGCCTCGAGAAAGAATTTCATCGCCGTGCTCCTTTGTGCTTTAGTGCCTCATTGAGGTATGCCAAGGTGTGGGCATACTCCGGATTTGTGATGATTGCTTTCCATTCGTCCGGGGCTTTGGCCACTGCTGAATCCGGTATGACGTAGTCGTCTGGGTGCCAAGTCGCAGTACCAATATTGCGGCGCAGGATTGTTGCAGGAAGTGCACTGCCATTAACTAGTAGGTCGTAATCGTTCGGCACGAGTTGCCTGCCAGTGATATAAATTCCAAGCCGATATGCGAAGTAAACGACTAGCTTGATGTGCTCGCGGCAGCGCCAATACGACCACCGCCCTTCGTTCCAAACCTCGTAGGTTTCCAAAGTCTCGCCACCTACAAGATCACGTGTTCGCGTGAGCACTGGTATAAAGTGCGGCAAACTACCAATCCCCCGCTCATCATCAACCATCTCCAGATCGGTTCCGTTCTTGATGTATAGAGCTAGCTCTACATGAGTGCAAGAGCGCTTTGCTTCCAGCAGCTTGTCTGCAGCAGCTTCAACGGCTTTATACCAAGTGCCAGGTCTAGGCGAGAAGACCGTGTCGCTCTTGCCGGATAACCAGTCGTATTCCACATGGAACCGGTCTGCCACGCTGCGTAAGGTGGAAGAGCTCAATTTAAGTTGGAGCGATTCGGTGGATGCGAAGTCGGCTAACCTAAATTCGAGGTCTGAGAGTGCATCTACAGCGCCTGGTACAGATAGACCGTGCTCCTGGACAAGAATATTGAAGCGCTCAGCTACCCCACGCAGTGTGCCTAGTCCTCCCTGCGTTGTCATGGCTACGCCGTCTAGGATGGCTCCTGCCACTCCTGCGATTGAGCCACCCAGATATTCCGCTTGTGCCTCCAGGAATGCACGGGTTTCTGGTCGAACAACGACCGGGAAACGGCCTGGCTTGTCCGATGATGGTTGGCTCTGGGCGACATCGGACGCAGCCCCAACCAAGCGGTACAGAATTTCCTGAAGTGAAGGCACGAGACGTTTTGACATGGCGTTAATTCAAATTGATTCACGCAATGATCCTTGATTCATTTTGAATCGTCAAGTGTTCTCTGAAATTTTTGGTACGTTGTGTACTTGACGTTGCTGCAGGCCGTCTTGGTCAACGAGACCAGATGGCCTGCCAACCAGCGACAAGGCGCTCAGTTCGTTTGCATCGTGACCGCTCATCTGCAGAACGGCGAATAGGTGATCGGCGATCTCAGTCGCATCATTTGTTCCCTCGGCATTGGAGGCTGGCTCTCATGATGCGAGAGCCGGGTCTGCCGATCGGCGGTTGCGATGGCAATCAGCCTCAACCAGACGTTGGCATGTTCCAAGCGCAAGAGTGCTCCTTGCCAACTATTGACTCTTGGGCGTAGCAACACGCGAGCCGAGTGTTTGTCGCTTTCAAGACTGGCTGCGCAGAAGCACCTGTTCAACCCAACCCGATCGATACGCCCGAGCAAAGTCAACCGCCGTTTCACCCCTTTCAGTCTCCGCGGACACGTCAGCCCCATGCGCGAGCAGCCAGAGGATGGCATCAAGCGGTTCATCCCCAAGATCCCCTCCGCGTTGGATAGTCGAGTCGATTGAAAAATCGACTGCCATGTGAAGCGCAGTCCACCCGTCCGCATAAGCCCGCCTCACATCTGCCCCGTACTGCAGCAACAAGTCCAGGGCCTTCACGTTATTTGCACAAGCTGCTGCCATCAGAGGTGACTGGCCTTCCTCATCCATTGCGTTGGCATCGACGCCAGCCTCAAGCAGCCGTCTCACTTCGGTGATTTGCCCATCATCAATGGCTTTCATTAGCGCACTGATGTCACCCATGCCCAACCTCCGGTCTCGGCCGTTCTTTTGGAAGTCTCGAAGCTCAGCGAGTCTCGGCTGCTAGTCCGCAGTCCCACTCCGCAGCTCCTCCTCAGCCCTCCCCATTACCTCCGCCGCGCCACACCCCAGCCCCCTCGCAATCTTGAACACGATGACCAGCGTGGGCATGTGCTCCCCACGCTCCACCTTGCCCATGTGAGAACGCTCGATGTCGGCGAGGTTGGCCAATGACTCCTGGGAGATGTCGCGCTCGGTGCGAAGGGCGCGTACCGCCGCGCCGAAAGCTCGGGCAATGTCTGCATCGAACGAAGTTGCGCCGGCTGGACGGCCGCGTTTGACAGGACGCTTTTGCATGGACAAGAGCGTCAGTTTTTGATGCAATTTAAACCACGTTATATTTAACTCTTTTGTTGATCTTGGGCTGCTGCTGCCTTGCATCCGGCACAGCTCGGTACGAGGCCGAGACGCAGGCTTCAATCATCAGAGGAGGCTTCGATGGATCAAGACATCCGCACCGTTTCTCAACCCAACCTCGACGACCTGGCCATCGACGCCGTCCTGCACCTGGGCGCTGCCCTCGAAGTGCTGGAGTTGCACGCCAGCCACAAGGTCACGGCCATCAACTGCGTGTGCCGCGACCTGCTGCGCATCTACTACGCCAAGGCTGATCAGGCGCAGTCGCTGGAGCCGCAGGACAAGGAACTGCTGGGCCTGCTGCACGACACGGCGGTGGACCTGGGCTATGCCATCGAGGTGGTGGACCATCTGAATGGCGACGAGGCCGATGACCCCATCCTCTATGCCGTGAGCTATCTGCTCAAGGCGGCCAAGCGGTTTGCGGATGAGGGCGTGGCGGCGGGGCTTGCCGTGAAGGGGTAGGGCGCAGGGCTGCCGCCTGCGTTGCAGGGGCCGGGCTTCAGGGGCAGGGTTTGAGGTGGGCGGCCGTCGCCTGTTCGGTCAGCGGGTCTTCGGCCAGGGCTTGCAGCAGTGCGTCCAGCAAGCCGGGGAAGCGCGCATCCAGATCTTCGCGGCGCAGGGAGAGCAGGTTTTCGCGGCCGTCGGGGCGCTGCCAGATCACGCCGCTGTCGCGCAGCACGCGCCAGTGGTGGGTCATGGTGGATTTGGATTGGCCCTGCAAGAGCGAGCCGCAGGCGCGCTCATGGCCTGCGGCCAGCGCGCGCACCACGGCCAGGCGCAGGGGGTTGCCCAGGGCGTTGAGCAGGTTTTCCAGGCGTATCTGTTCGCGGTCGGGGTGGTTGGCAAGCATGAATCGTCCTCAGGACTTGTGCAAACAGGTTGCAGCAACGCGCTGCGCCCTGTGGAAGAACGCTGGTGGCGTTCCTTCTTGCGCAAGTCGCAATCCTGTCGATGGGGCGCCACTGTGCCATGGAAGCAATGCCGCACGTCGCTGATGCGGCGTGGCGCGGGCAGTTATCTGGCAGACAGGGGCATGGCGTGGTGAAAACATGGATCGTTCTGCAAGAAGTTGCGGAAGATAGTACGATTGTCTTCGTACATTCAAATTGTCATCAACCCTCATTCAACCCCCGCGAGAATCCCAGCCCACGGCAGATCCACGCATCAACGCTTATCAGCACCCAGGAGTCCTTTCATGGCCCGCCATACCCCCATAGAACGCTATCGCAACATTGGTATCTCCGCGCACATCGATGCCGGCAAGACCACCACGACCGAGCGCATCCTGTTCTACACCGGGGTGAGCCACAAGCTGGGCGAGGTGCACGAGGGCGCCGCCATCATGGACTGGATGGAGCAGGAGCAGGAGCGCGGCATCACCATCACCTCGGCAGCCACCACCTGCTTCTGGAAGGGCATGGACGGCCGCTTTGACCAGCACCGCATCAACATCATCGACACCCCGGGCCACGTGGACTTCACCATCGAGGTGGAGCGCTCCATGCGCGTGCTCGACGGCGCCGTCATGGTCTATGACGCCGTGGGCGGCGTGCAGCCGCAGTCCGAGACGGTCTGGCGCCAGGCCAACAAGTACAAGGTGCCGCGCCTGGCCTTCGTCAACAAGATGGACCGCACGGGCGCGGATTTTCTGCGCGTGCGGCAGATGATGATCGACCGCCTCAAGGCCAACCCCGTGCCCATCGTGCTGCCCATTGGCGCGGAGCAGCAGTTCACCGGCGTGGTGGACCTGCTCAAGATGAAGGCCATCATCTGGGACGAGGCCACGCAGGGCATGAAGTTCGAGTACCAGGACATTCCCGCAGCCATGGTGGCAGACGCCAGGAAGTGGCGCGAGTCCATGGTGGAGGCGGCTGCCGAGGCCAGCGAAGACCTGATGAACCGCTACCTGGAAGAGGGCGACCTGCCCGAGGCCGACATCCTGCGCGGCCTGCGCCTGCGCACCATTGCGGGCGAGATCCAGCCCATGCTGTGCGGCTCGGCCTTCAAGAACAAGGGTGTGCAGCGCCTGCTGGACGCCGTGGTCGAGCTCATGCCTTCCCCGCTGGAGGTGCCGCCCGTGGAAGGCCATGCGGAAGATGGCTCCATCATCGTGCGCCATGCTGATGACAGCGAGAAATTCTCTGCCCTGGCCTTCAAGCTGATGACCGACCCCTTCGTGGGCCAGCTCACCTTTGTGCGCGTGTACTCGGGCGTGCTCAACAAGGGCGACAGCGTGCTCAACTCCGTCAAGGACAAGAAGGAGCGCATCGGCCGCATCGTGCAGATGCATGCCAATGAACGCCTGGAGGTCGATGAAATCCACGCCGGCGACATCGCTGCCTGCGTGGGCCTGAAGGACGTGACCACGGGCGAGACCCTGTGCGACCCGTCCGCGCCCATCGTGCTGGAGAAGATGGTCTTCCCCGAGCCCGTGATCGCCCAGGCCGTGGAGCCCAAGTCCAAGGCCGACCAGGAAAAGATGGGCATTGCCCTGTCGCGCCTGGCGGCCGAAGACCCGTCCTTCCGCGTGCGTACCGATGAGGAATCGGGCCAGACCATCATTGCCGGCATGGGCGAGCTGCACCTGGAAATCATCGTGGACCGCATGAAGCGCGAGTTCAACGTGGAAGCCAACGTGGGCAAGCCCCAGGTGGCGTACCGCGAGACCATCCGCAAGAAAGTCACCGACGTGGACGGCAAGTTCGTGCGCCAGTCAGGCGGCAAGGGCCAGTACGGCCACGTGGTCTTCACGGTGGAGCCGCAGGAGCCCGGCAAGGGCTTCGAGTTTGTCGACGCCATCAAGGGCGGCGTGGTGCCGCGCGAGTACATCCCTGCGGTCGAGAAGGGCGTGATCGAGGCCCTGACCAGCGGCGTGCTGGCCGGCTACCCCGTGGTGGACGTCAAGGTCACGCTGACCTTCGGCTCGTACCACGACGTGGACTCCAACGAAATGGCATTCAAGATGGCGGCCATCTTCGGTTTCAAGGAAGCTGCCCGCAAGGCCAGCCCCGTCATCCTGGAACCCATGATGGCCGTCGAGGTCGAGACGCCCGAAGACTACGCCGGCACCGTCATGGGCGACCTGTCCTCGCGGCGCGGCATGGTGCAGGGCATGGACGACATGGCCGGCGGCGGCAAGTCCATCAAGGCCGAAGTGCCCCTGTCCGAAATGTTCGGCTACGCCACTTCGCTGCGCTCGCAAACGCAAGGCCGTGCCACCTACTCCATGGAGTTCAAGCACTACGCCGAAGCACCGCGCAACGTGGCCGAGGCCGTGATCAACGCACGCGCGAGGTAAAAGAGGCGGCAAACGTGCAGCGGGCAGCATGCTGCCCCTGACCCAGGCCCCCTCTCACCCCTCCCGTATGTCCACGCCTGCGCCGGGCCGCCTGCGGGGTTGCAGTCCTGCCGAAGGACAGGACTGCTTCGTCAACTGACTCGCCGTGATGTTTGAGTGGAGCGCGCAGCGCGCAACGAGTTTCACGGCGAACCCCGCAGGCGGCCCGGCGCAGGTTGCCCGCAGCGAAGCGAAGGGACGTGGACATTCGGGTCGCCTTCTTTGATCTGACCTTTCTTGGCGAATCAAGAAAGGGCAGTCGGCCGCCGGGCCGAGACCCGGCCCCGAAAAGCAACCCCCGGCAGGGGCAAAAAGCGCACCGAACCCACGCCCAACGAAAAACAGCTCCTTGAAGGAGCTGTTTTTCATAAGAGAGGAGAAGCCGAAATCAGGCCTCAGGCTGCTGCTCAGATTCAGTAGCTTCCACATCAGCAGCCGGAGCCGCCTCACCCGAATCCGCCAAAGCCTGCCGCACACCCGCCTTCTCCCCAGCCGAAGCAAACTTGCTGTACTTGCCAACGATGCCGACCAGCGCACCATAAATGCGCGGATTGCCCGCCAGGCATTCCTTCTGCTCCAGGAAATCCGCCTCGCCCGTGAAGTTGCCGACCAGGCCACCGGCCTCGGTCACCAGCAGGCTGCCGGCGGCCACGTCCCAGATCTGCAGGCCGCTTTCGAAGAAGCCATCGGCAAAGCCGGCTGCCACGTAGGCCAGGTCCAGCGCGGCGGCGCCGGGGCGGCGCACGCCTGCGGTTTCCTGCATCACGTCGCCCAGCATGTTCATGTACTGCTTGAAGTTGTCGCCACGGCGGAAGGGGAAGCCGGTGGAGATCAGGCTGTCCTTGAGCTGGATGCGCTTGGACACGCGGATGCGGCGGTCGTTCAGGTAGGCGCCGCGGCCGCGCGTGGCCGTGAACAGGTCGTTGCGCGAGGGGTCGTACACCACGGCATGCTCCACCTTGCCCTTGAAGGACAGGGCAATGCTCACGCAGTACACGGGGAAGCCGTGGATGAAGTTGGTGGTGCCGTCCAGCGGATCGATGATCCAGACGTAGTCGGAGTTCTTGGCGCCGAACTCGTTGCCCGATTCCTCGGCCAGGATGCCGTGGCCCGGGTAGGCGCCCAGCAAGGTTTCGATGATGGCCTGCTCGGCCGCCTTGTCCACCTCAGTCACAAAGTCGTTGACCTGCTTTTGTGCGACACGCACGGATTCCACGTCAAGAGCCGCGCGGTTGATGATGGCGCCGGCGGCGCGTGCGGCCTTGATGGCCACGTTGAGCATGGGATGCAGGTTGGTCGACATAGATTGTGAGGCGTTGGCGGAGCAGCGGCTGTGCAAGGAGAGGACGGTCTTCTCTGGCAAAAGCAGGCTGTTTGACGCGGGTAAGAACGGAAAAAGCCGCGTCCGGCGATGCGGGGCGGCGACAATAGCGCGCAATTTTACCCGCCTTGTCCGTTTTGTGCTGCGCAACCTGTCCCGTTTTGGGGGCTCTGCCGGCGCCGGCAGGCCAGCGACGCCATGAAAACCCGATTCGTACTGATAGAAACCAGCCACGCCGGCAATGTGGGCGCCGCCGCCCGCGCCTTGAAGACCATGGGCTTTGACGACCTGGTGCTGGTGCGCCCGCGCTGGCCCAACGTGCTGCGCAAGGAAGAGACCATCCAGCGGGCCAGCGGCGCGCTGGACGTGCTGGGCAATGCGCGCGTGGTCGAGACGCTGGAGGAGGCGCTGGACGGCATCAGCCACCTGTGCGCCACGGCCATGACGCCGCGCGACTTCGGCCCGCCCACGCGCACGCCGCGACAGCATTTCGAGCTGCTGCTCAGCGGGGCGCTGGATGTGCTGGCTGCGCCCGATGAGGCCGATGCGCCCGATGAAGCGGCGCCGCCTGCCGATGCATCCGTGTCCGCACCGGCTCCCACGCCGCGCTGCAACCAGTCCGGCGTGGCCTTCCTGTTCGGCTGCGAGCGCTTCGGCATGAGCAACGACGATGTCTACCGCAGCGATGTGGCGCTGTCGATTCCGTCCAATCCGCAGTTCGGCTCGCTGAACCTGGGGGCGGCCATCCAGGTGGTGGCCTACGAGTGGCGCCAGGCGCTGGGCGGCTTTCCCGTGGTGGAGCACACGCCCGCGCCGCAGCGCGCCGACGCGGCCCAGGTGGCCGGCATGCTGGGCCATTGGGAGCAGGCGCTGGCGCATATCGGCTTTCTCGATCCGGCTGCGCCCAAGAAGCTCATGCCGCGCCTCAACCAGCTTTTCAACCGCTCGCAACTGACCGCCGAGGAAATCCACATCCTGCGCGGTGTTGCGAAGGCCATGCTGCAGAGCACCCCACCGAAACGCTAGACTGAGCGGTCTTGTCAACAATAACCAGCCCCTAGATGCTTGACCGCCTGCGCTCCGATATCCAGTGCATCCTCGACCGCGACCCTGCGGCACGCAGCACCTGGGAGGTCATCACCTGTTACCCGGGTCTTCATGCGATCTGGCTGCAGCGTCCGGCGCACTGGTGCTGGAACCATGGCCTCAAGTGGCTGGGGCGCTTCATCTCGCACATCGGCCGCTGGCTCACCGGCATCGAGATCCATCCGGGCGCCGTCATCGGCGAGCGCGTCTTCATCGACCACGGCATGGGCGTCGTCATCGGCGAGACGGCCGTGGTCGGCGACGGCTGCACCATCTACCACGGCGTGACCCTGGGCGGCACCTCGCTGTACAAGGGCGCCAAGCGCCATCCCACGCTGGGCCGCGACGTGGTGGTCAGCGCGGGCGCCAAGGTGCTGGGCGGCTTCGAAGTGGGCGACGGTGCCAAGATCGGCAGCAATGCCGTGGTCATCAAGCCCGTGCCCGCAGGCGCCACGGCGGTGGGCATTCCGGCGCGCATCATCGCCAGCAAGAACGGCCACAGCGCCGACGTGACCGAGCACGACCCGGCATCGGCCAAGGCCGAGTCCATCAAGGTCCCGGCCTCTGCCGCGCCCCAGCCGTTCACGGCCTACGGCATCACCCAGGAAATGGACCCCGTGGCCCAGGCCATGCGCGGCCTGAGCGATGGCGCGGCCGCGCATGAGCAGCAGATCGCGCTGCTGTGGGAGGCCATTGCCAAGCTCTCGGCCGGCAGCAAGGTGGGCGACTGCGTGCCCTGCGAGTCCGAGCGCCCCCAGGCCTTCCAGAAGGACAAGATCGACCAGATCATGGGCAAGTAGGCCTGCACAAGATCACCAAAGATCCCCAAGATCCCCCAAGAAGACCGGAGACTCCGACCAGCATGAACGTTGAACAGGCCTTGCATGCGCGCCGCTCCGTGCGCGCCTTCCTGCCCCAGTCGCCCGATGCGGCGCTGGTGCGCACCCTGATGGAACAGTCGGCCAATGCGGCCTCGGGCGGCAACCTGCAGCCCTGGCGCGTGCTGGCGCTGACGGGCGAGCCGCTGCAGCAGCTGCTGACCGCCGTTGCCGAAGCCGAGCCCCAGGACGCCCAGCCCGGCCTGTCCTACCCGCCCAACCTCTGGGAGCCCTACCGCAGCCGGCGCTTTGCCAATGGCGAAGAGCTGTACCAGTCGCTGGGCATTCCGCGCGACGACAAGCCCGCGCGGCTGGAGCAGCTGGCCCGCAACGGCCAGTTCTTCGGCGCGCCCGTGGGCCTGATCGTGGCGGTGGACGAGCGCATGGGCCTGCCGCAATGGGTGGACCTGGGCATCTACCTGCAGTCCTTCATGCTGCTGGCCTGCGCCAATGGCCTGGCGACCTGCGCCCAGGGCTTCTGGCGCCGCTACAACGACGCCGTGACCCAGGCGCTGGCGCTGCCCGAGGGCTACCACGTGGCCTTCGGCATTGCGCTGGGCTACGAGGACAAGAACGCCCCCATCAACGGCTGGCGCGCCACGCGCGCTCCGCTGGCCGAATGGGGTGCGCTGCGCGGCTTCGACTGACGGCGGCGCATGGCCCCTGGGCAAACCCGCAGGCGATGGGCCGCCAACCATCCCCTATACTTGCCGCTGCTCCGGGGTGTGCTGATGCACTGAGATGCCAACCGGTCCATGCGCTGCATGGGCCAGGCGGCGAACCCGACGAACTTGATCCGGTTGATACCGGCGGAAGAAGAGCGGGACCCTGAAGCGGGGCCGAAGTCAGAGGATGGAAGTCCGCCACGGCGGATACACGCAGGGCCGCAACGGCCAGGCAGGCCACCATCCGATGCGCATCGACCCTTGCCAACCAAGGCTGCTCGTGCGCCTTGGCGTGCGTGGCAACCAGGGGCCAAGGCCATACGGCCCTGGCAGGCCCACACTGGCATAGCCCGGTGCGCGGCCTTTGGCACAGCCCAAGGAGTGTCCGGTTCCCGGAGCGTTGTTGATCGACGCTTTGAACGCAAGGAACCCGACATGAACGCTCCCGATTCCATCTTCACCCCCGCAGCCGGCGAAGCTCCAGACGCACAGCGTTTTTCCGACCTGCTGGCGCAGTCGCGCAAGCCGTTCCCGGCCTCCACCAAGAGCTATCTGCAAGGCAGCCTGCACAGCGGCCTCAACGTGCCCGTGCGCGATATCCAGCTGACCAATGGCGAGCAGGTCAGCGTCTATGACACCTCGGGCCCCTACACCGATCCGGCCGTGGCCATCGATGTGCGCAGCGGCCTGCCGGGCGTGCGCAATGCCTGGATTGAGTCGCGCGGCGACAGCGAGTACTACGCCGGCCGCCTGCGCCAGGCCCTGGACGATGGCGGCAAGCGCGGCGAGGAAGACGAGCGCGTGGCCCGCCTGCGGGCCGAGGCCGCATCGCTGCAGCGCCAGCCGCGCCGCGCCAAGAGCGGTGGCAACGTCACCCAGATGCACTACGCGCGCAAGGGCATCATCACGCCCGAGATGGAGTACGTGGCCCTGCGCGAGAACGGCCGCCGCGAATGGATGGCCGAGTACCAGCAGGACGCCGCGCGCGAGGCGCGCCTGGCCGGCAACGGCCTGGGCGCTGCCATCCCCAAGATCATCACGCCCGAATTCGTGCGCGACGAAGTGGCGCGCGGCCGCGCCATCATCCCGGCCAACATCAACCACCCCGAGATCGAGCCCATGGCCATCGGGCGCAACTTCAAGGTCAAGATCAACGCCAACATCGGCAACTCGGCCGTCACCTCCAGCATCGAGGAAGAGGTCGAGAAGCTGGTCTGGGCCATCCGCTGGGGCGCGGACAACGTGATGGACCTGTCCACCGGCAAGAACATCCACACCACGCGCGACTGGATCATCCGCAACTCGCCCGTGCCCATCGGCACCGTGCCCATCTACCAGGCGCTGGAGAAAGTGGGCGGCATCGCCGAGGACCTGACCTGGCCCATCTTCCGCGACACCCTGATCGAGCAGGCCGAGCAGGGCGTGGACTACTTCACCATCCACGCCGGCGTGCGCCTGGCCTACATCCACCTCACGGCCCAGCGCCGCACGGGCATCGTCTCGCGCGGCGGCTCCATCATGGCCAAGTGGTGCATGGCCCACCACCGCGAGAGCTTCCTGTACGAGCACTTCGAGGACATCTGCGACATCATGAAGCAGTACGACGTCAGCTTCTCGCTGGGCGACGGCCTGCGCCCCGGCAGCGCCTCGGACGCCAACGACGAGGCCCAGTTTGCCGAACTCAAGACCCTGGGCGAGCTGACCCAGCTGGCCTGGAAGCACGACGTGCAGACCATGATCGAAGGCCCCGGCCACGTGCCCATGCACATGATCCAGGCCAACATGACCGAGCAGCTCAAGCACTGCCACGAGGCGCCGTTCTACACCCTGGGCCCGCTGACCATCGACATCGCCCCCGGCTACGACCACATCGCCAGCGCCATCGGCGCGGCCATGATCGGCTGGTTCGGCACCGCCATGCTGTGCTACGTCACGCCCAAGGAACACCTGGGCCTGCCCGACCGCGACGACGTCAAGCAGGGCATCATCGCGTACAAGATCGCCGCCCACGCCGCCGACGTCGCCAAGGGCCACCCCGGCGCCCGCGCCCGCGACGACGCGCTGAGCCAGGCCCGCTTCGACTTCCGCTGGCAGGACCAGTTCAACCTGGGCCTGGACCCCGACACCGCCCAGGCCTACCACGACGAAACCCTGCCCAAGGACAGCGCCAAGGTGGCGCACTTCTGCTCCATGTGCGGCCCCAAGTTCTGCTCCATGAAGATCACCCAGGAAGTGCGCGAATTCGCCGCTGCCAAGGGCGTGGCCGAGCAGGAAGGCATTGCCGCCGGAATGCAGGCCAAGGCCGAGGAATTCAACCGCGCGGGCGGAGAGTTCTATATCCCCATCGTGGCGGCCAGCAGCGATACGACGGCGCGTTGATCGCGCGGCATTGAGCCGATCCGGGCTGCGTGCAATGCGCGGCCCGTGGCCGCCGTGGATGGCGCGGCGGCCTTTCCTTGGGAAAACACCTAGCGGTCCGTGATGGCTGAGGATCAGTCCGTCGCCGAATCGTTTATCTCCAGCCACCTTCTCCCGCCGAGAATTCCATGACCAGCCGTTACCGGCGTTGCCCCGCAGGCTTCGCAGGCACAAGAACAAGAACGCGCTGACTGCACGGCCGCAGTTTTCACGCATGGCCGGCAAGGATTTCAGTACGCCTTGGCCTTAGTGGCGAGGGCTTTCGCCAACTGGCAATCGGGAGGAGAGGGAGATGAATAAACGCATGATCCGCAGCGCTGGCCTGGCCGCGCTTGCATTGGGCACGGCCCTGGCGGCCCAGGCCCAGAGTTCGGTCACGCTCTACGGGCGTGTGGTCGCGGGGGTGGACTACCAGAACAATGTGTACGACCCGGCCACGGGGGGCTCCGGCAGCCTGTGGCGGGCCGTGGGCAACCAGTGGGGCACAAGCATGCTGGGTTTCAAGGGGGAGGAGGACCTGGGCGGAGGGCTGCATGCGCTGTTCACGCTGGAGTCGGGCTTCAGCATCGACGATGCCAGGTTCAACGGCGCAGGTTTCTTCAACCGCCGCACCTTCGTGGGCCTGCGCAGCGGCTGGGGCACGCTGAAACTGGGCAAGGACCTGTCGATCTCGGATGCGCACTGGGCGCTGGACCCCACGGGCCAGCAGTTCATCGGCTCGGCCACGCTGGTTCGGGGGCGCAACTGGGGCGGGCATGACAACATGATCTCGTACGAAACGCCCAGCTGGGGCGGCCTGCGCGTGCTGGCGCTGACCGGCCTGGGCGAGCAGCCGCAGGGCACATCGCGGCTGCGCAAGGATGCGCTGTCGGTGTCCTATACCGCGCCCACGTTCGAGTTGCGCGCCATCTACGATGTGGCCCGCGATGCCAATGGCCACTTCAGCGATCTCTACACCACATCCCGCAACCTGACGCTGGGCGGCACGGTGACGCTGTCCGCGCTCAAGCTGTTCGCGGGCTATGAGCAGCTGTCTGCGCCCGACAGCGCGGCCGGCGTGCCCAACAAGGCGCGGCAGTATTGGATGGGCGCGCGCTACAAGGTGTCAGGCCCGCTGACGCTGATCGGGGCGGGCTACCGCACCACGGTCAACAACGGCGGCGGCAGCGCCAACCTGTTCATGGCGGGCGCCGACTACGCGCTGTCCAGGCGCACGCTGCTGTACGCCAGCGTGGGCAATGTGCGCAATGGCGGCAATGCGAACTTCTCGGTGGAGACCACCAACAACAACCCGGCGCCGGGCGGCAGCCAGACCGGCCTGTACCTGGGCATGGCGCATTCGTTCTGACCGGGGCGGGGCACTTTGGCGGAGGTTGCCGGCCCTTGCTCAAGGGGCTTGCCATCCGCCGCCCAGCACCTTGTTGATCGTCACCTGGTTTTGTAGTTGCGCCAGGTGCAGGGCCGAAAGGGCCAGCTGTGCGTTGCGGCTGCGCTCCTGCGCATCCAGCCAGGTGCGCAGGGGTACCTGGCCTGCGCGGTAGCGTGCCTCGTACAGGCGGGTGATTTCTGCCGATTCCTGCATGACGCGCTGCTGTGCCTGCTCCTGGCTGGCCAGCTCGGTGCGGGCGGACAGGGCTTTTTCCGTTTCCGCCAGCGCGGCGTACAGCGACTTGCGGAAGTTGACCACGGCCTCTTCATGCTGGTTGCGCGCAATGGCGGTGTTCAGCCGCATCTCGCCCACGTTCAGAAAAGGCAGGGTCATGCTGGCGCCCAGGGCCGCCACGGGGTTGGCCAGCAGGTCGAGCAGCGAGTTGCTGGAGCCCCCCAGGCTGCCGGTCAGCGACAGCGTGGGGTAGTAGCGCGCGGTGGCCGCATCGCTGCTGGCCAGGGAGGCGCGCAGCCGCAGTTCGGCGGCGCGCAGGTCGGGGCGGCGGCCCAGCAGTTCGGCGGGCAGTCCTGCGGCAATGGCAGGCAGCGCGCCCGTGGGCAGGGCCTGCGGCTCGCCACCGGGTGCCTCGGCGCCCAGGAGCAGCTCGTTGAGCGCCTGCCGCAGTTCGGCGCGGGCCTGCGTGTACTGGCTGAGCAGCGCCTGCTGCTCGGCCAGCGCCTGCCTGGCCTCGCGCCGTTCCAGGCTGGATACGGCGCCGCTGCGGTACTGCGCCTCCACCAGCTCGCCGGTGCGGCGTGTGTACTCCAGGCTTTGCCGCGCAAATTCCAGGCGCTCGTTGGCCAGGGCCAGTTGCCAGTACAGGCTGGCGGTGGTGGCCGCCAGGGACAGGGCCACGGCCTGCCTGTCCTGCTCGCTGGCCTGGGCCTCGAAGACGGCCGCATCGCGCTGGGCACCCAGGCGGTCGAACAGGTCCAGCTCCCAGCCCACGCTCAGCGTGGCGCTGGACGTCTCCAGCGTGCTGCGCGGGCTGCCGGACAGCGGCCTGCTGGCCCCGGTGCTGAGTGTGCCGCCGGGTTGCGGCAGCAGGGCGCGGCCCGCCAGCTGCGCCTGCAGCGCGGCGCGGCGCACACGGATGCCTGCCGTTGCCAGGTCGGGGTTGCGCGCAAGGGCCATGTCGATCCATGCATCCAGGCGCGGATCGCCGAAGGCGCGCCACCATGCCTCGGGCGAAGGCGCGGCCGCCGAGGGCTGCGCATGCTCGAACTGTGCGGGCAGCGCCACCTGCGGCGCCTCGTAGGTTGTGCGCGTGATGGCGCCGCAGCCGGCCAGGGCCACTGCGCATGCCAGCACGCCGGTCTTCAGCATATGCATGTCAATCTCTCGATAGAGCCTGTACGGGGTCGAGGCGCGCAGCACTGCGCGCCGGCAGGAAGCCGAAACCGATCCCGATGAGGGAGGAGCAGGCCACGGCCAGCACGATGGAGGCGGCCGAGAACGAGAGCTGGAAGCTGGAGCCCGACAGGCTCACTGCCAGGCCCAGGCTCAGCGCCAGAGAGACACCCAGGATGCCGCCCACGATGCAGACCAGCACGGCCTCGATCAGGAACTGCTGAAGGATGTCCGACTGGCGCGCGCCGATGGCCATGCGCACGCCGATCTCGCGCGTGCGCTCGGTCACCGACACCAGCATGATGTTCATCACGCCGATGCCGCCCACCAGCAGCGCAATCATGGCGATGGCCGAGACCAGCAGCGTCAGCGTGGTGCTGGTGCGCGTGATGGCCTGGCGGATCTGGTCGGAGTTCCAGATGAAGAAGTCCTTGGTGCCATGGCGCTCGGTCAGCAGGCTGGTGGCGGCCTTTTGCGCGATCTCGGCCGGCACCGCGTCCTTGATGCGCAGCGTGATGCTGTCCAGGTGGTACTTGCCGACCAGGCGCGTGGCGGCTGCGGTGTAGGGCACGAAGAAGGTGGGCGTGGAGCCGCCGAAGCTGTTTTGCGCAGGCCGGAGCACGCCGACGATTTCCACGGGCATCTGGCCCAGCAGCACGACCTCGCCCAGCGGGCTGGGGTTGGTGGGGAACAGGGCGGTGGCGGTCTTCTGGTCGATCACCGCCACCTGGGCGTGCAGGTCCACGTCGCGCTGGTCGAAGAAGCGGCCCGATGCCAGGCGCAGGCCGCGCACGCGAAAGTGCTCGAAGCCCACGCCCGTCACCTGGGCCGTGGCCGCGTTCTCGCGGTACAGCGCCGTGACGCCGACCGACACATTGGGCGTGGCGCTGTCCACGTAGGGCTGCTCGGCCAGGGCCTGGGCGTCGGCGGCGACCAGGGTCTCGATGGCGGCCGCGCGCGTGTCGCCGAAGTCCTTGCCGGGAAAGATGTCCAGCGTGTTCGTGCCCAGCTCGCTGATCTGGTTCATCACCTGCTGCTGCGCACCGCGCCCCAGCGCCACCACCGAGACCACGGCCGAGATGCCGATGATGATGCCCAGCATGGTCAGGAAGGTGCGCAGGCGGTGGGCGTTCATGGCGCGCAGGGCCATGCGCAGGGCCTCGCCAAAGCGGTCCGACAGTCCGCGCCAGGAGGCCCGGCGCGCGCCGGATGCCGGCTCCACGGGCGGCCTGGCTTCGTGCGGGGTGCTGCGCCGGTCGGCAATGATGGCGCCGTCGCTGATCTCGATCACGCGCGTGGCGTGGGCGGCGACGGCCATGTCGTGCGTGACCAGGATGATGGTGTGGCCGTCGGCATGCAGCTCCTGCAGGATGCGCATGACCTGCTCGCCGCTGGCCTTGTCCAGCGCGCCCGTGGGCTCGTCGGCCAGGATGACGGCGCCGCCGTTCATCAGCGCACGCGCAATGGACACGCGCTGCTGCTGCCCGCCCGACAGCTGGCCCGGCCGGTGCTGCATGCGGTCGGCCAGGCCCAGGCGTTCGAGCAGGGCGGCCGAGCGCGCATGGCGGTCCGTGGGCGCCGTGCCGGCGTAGACCGATGGCAGCTCCACATTGCCCTGGGCCGTGAGGTCGGGCAGCAGGTGGTAGCGCTGGAAGATGAAGCCGAAATGCTCGCGCCGCAGCGCGGCCAGCGCGTCGGGCCCCAGCTCGCTGGTCTCGCGGCCCGCGATGCGGTAGCTGCCCGAGGTCGGATGGTCCAGGCAGCCGAGGATGTTCATCAGCGTGGACTTGCCCGAGCCCGAGGCGCCGACGATGGCCACCATCTCGCCGGCCTCGATGGTCAGGTCTATGTCCTTGAGTACCGCCACCGTGGTGTCGCCCGCAGGAAACTCCCGGCGCAGGCCCTGCATCTGCAGCAATGCATGGTCCATGCTTACATTCCCATCGGGTCGCTGCCGGCCGGCTTGCCGCCGGGGCTGGCCTCGCCGATCACCACCTGCTCGCCGGGCTCCAGCCCCGACAGCACCTGGGCCTGGGCGTTGGTGCGCAGGCCCACGCGCACCTTGCGCTCGGTGACCTGGCCCTGGGCATCGCGCACGCGCACGCTGTAGTTGTCGTCGGCATCGCGGCTGCCCAGCGCGGCGGCCGGCATGAGCACGGCCTTGTCGGCCTGGGCCACGCGCACGGTGACCTGGGCGGTCATGGAGGGGCGCAGCTTGCCTTCCGGGTTGGGCACGTCGAACTGGGCGTTGTAGTAGATGGCCTTGGCGGCCTGGGCGCCGGTGGCGGTCGCTGCGCCAGCGGTGGCGTCCGTGGCGATGGAGGCGGGCGCAGGCTCTATGCGCTCGATCGTGGCGGTGTGGCGCTGGCGGCCACTGCCCAGCGTGGTGAACCAGGCCGTCTGGCCCAGCTGGATCTTGTCCACGTCGGCCTCGGCAATCTCGGCGCGAACGGTCATCACGTCGAGCTTGGCCAGCATGACGATGGTGGGCGTGGTCTGGAAGGAGTTCAGGGTCTGGCCCTGCTTGGTGACCACCGCCACGATCACGCCGTCCATGGGCGCGACGATGCGGGTGTAGCCCAGGTTGATGCGCTCGGTCTCCACCTGGGTGCGTGCCTGCTCTATCTGGGCCTGCAGGGCGCCGACATCGGCCAGCGCGGTGTCCAGCGCGGCCTTGGCGGCCTCATGGTCGGCGCGCGAGGTGGCGTCGGCCTGCAGCAGTTCCTGCTGGCGCTGGAAGGTGAGCCGGGCCTGGACGAGGGCCGCGCGCCGCGCGGCCAGCTGGGCCTGCAAGGCGGTGACGGATGCCTCGGCATTGCGCAGCTTGATGCGCTGCGGCTGGGCATCGACTTCGGCGATCAGCTCGCCGGCCTTGACCTTCTGCCCCAGCTCCACGTGCAGGCGCCGGACCTGGCCCGAGACCTGGGCGCCCACGGCCACCAGTTCCTTGGGGTGCAGCCGGCCCACGGCCAGCACGGTCTGCTCCAGGTCGCCGACGGTGACGGGTGCGGTTGCGAATTGGGTGGAGGGCTTGGCACTGGCCTTCCACCACACCAGGCCTGCGACCATGCATGCGCCTGCGACGGCGACCATGGCCCATTTGCGATTGAACTTCATTCTTCCCCTGCCGCGCGGTCGGCCGCAGGGGAGACAGTCCCTGCCCGGCGCCGCGCCAGATGCTCGAACTTACCAGTCTGGCGCGGTTCGATGTCCCGGCATTGACCAAGGCATGGAGATTCAGTGGAGAAAAGCGAGGAGAGGGAGCGGCCGGGCTGCCCCCTCGGCTCACCGCAAGTTCAGCGCAAGTTCAGCGCCAATATTGGCACTTGCTCTCGGCCTTGGTGGTCCAGACCTGCTCGGCCGGCAGCTTCTTGACCAGCTTGTAGTAGTCCCAGGTGCCCTTGGATTCGGCCGGGGATTTCACTTCCATCAGGTACATGTCGTGCACGTAGCGGCCGTCCTCGCGCAGGTAGCCGCTGCCGAAGAAGTCGTCCATCTTCATGCCGCGCCAGGTGGCCATGACCTTGTCGGCATCCAGCGTGCCGGCCTTTTCCACGGCCTTGAGCCAGTTCATGGTGGCCGAGTAGTCGGCCGCATGGATTTCGCTGGGGCGGCGCTGGGTCTTGGCCATGAAGGCGTCGGCGAACTTGCGCGAGGCATCGTTCATGTCCCAGTACCAGCTGGTGGTGAACTGCATGCCCTGCGTGTTCTTCAGGCCCAGGCTGTGCACGTCGGTGAAGAACACCAGCAGGCCGGCCAGCTTCATGTCCTTGGTCACGCCGAATTCGCGCGCTGCCTTGATGGAGTTGATGGTGTCGCCACCGGCATTGGCCAGGCCCAGGATCTGGGCCTTGGAGTTCTGCGCCTGCAGCATGAAGCTGGAGAAATCGCTGGCGTTCAGCGGCGTCTTGACCGAGCCCAGCACCTTGCCGCCGCGCGCCTCGATGATCTTGGTGGTATCGGCCTCCAGCGCATGGCCAAAGGCATAGTCGGCGGTCACGAAGTACCAGCTCTTGCCTCCGGCCTCCACCACGGCCGCGCCCGTGCCCTTGGCCAGGGCCACGGTGTCGAAGGCGTAGTGCACGGTGTAGGGGCTGCACTGCTCGTTGGTCAGCGCCGAGCTGCCCGCGCCGTTGTCGATGAAGACCCGCTTTTTCTCCTGCGCCACCTTGGCCATGGACAGGGCCGTGGCCGAGTTCGTGCCGCCAAACACCAGGCTGATGCCCTGCGTGTCTATCCACTCGCGCGCCTTGCTGGCGGCGATATCGGCCTTGTTCTGGTGGTCGGCCGTCAGCAGCTCGATGGGCTTGCCCAGCAGCTTGCCGCCGTAGTCGTCGATGGCCATCTGTATCGCCACGGCGCCGTTCTTGCCCTCGACATCGGCATAGAGACTGGACATGTCGGTGATGAAGCCGATCCGAACCTTGTCCTGCTGCGCCAGGGCCGGCGTTGCCAGTGCGGCGGCGCACAGTGCCAGGGCCAGCGGTGTCATCAGCGATGTCTTGGGGCGTTGCTGCATGAAGTCTCCTTGCTTTGGATGGAAAAAGCCCGCTGCTGTTGCGCAGGGGCCGGGTGATTCCATGCTGGCAGGGACAGGGGCCTGCCGCATTGGGGCAAGCACGGGCTTGGTGGCCCCGGTGCGACAGTACAGCCGCTCATCCTTGCAACGTGGCCGGCCCGTTGATTGATCGCCATGCGCTGCGCATCCCGGCCGTGGCTTGTGCGCGCGTCAGGACCTGCTTTTCCGTTCCTTGGGGGATGCGAAAGCACTGGACTTGAATTAATTTGTCTAGAAAACCAATCAAAAATTCAGGTTTTGCTTAGAATAATGGACAAATGAAAACGCCAGAAAAGTCCATCCTTCTTCAGCGCCAACTGCTTTTGCAGTTCGGTGACCGGCTCAAGCGCCTGCGCAAGGAGCAGGGGCTGGGCACGGTCGAGATGGCCTCGCGCGTAGGCATATCCCGCAGCACGCTCGCTGCAGTCGAGTCCGGCGATCCCGGGCCATCCATGGGCACGTACCTGCGGGTCATGTCGGAACTGGGCATAGGGGGAGAATTGGCATTGCTGGCGGGCGACGCCCTGCAGCCCGCGCCCGCAGGAACTGCCGCAGCCCGTTCGCGCCATGCCAGGCCCGTCGTACAGGTTCTGGTGCGTGCGCAGGATGCGCGCCATGAAGTGCAGGATCTGCAAAGCTTGGCATTGCATGAAGAAGCCGTGCGCCTTGTGCGATCTGACCCGGCATTGCTGCAGCAGGCACAGGACACGTTGGAGCGGTGGTTGAGCCAGGGGGATTCGCATTCCGCCAGCCTGTGGAGGCAGTGGCAGGATGTCTTGCAAAATGGCCGCTGGCGCACCATCCTGGCCCGCACGCGAAGGGCCCAGGAACTGCGCCAGGCCTCGCCCCTGACATCGGTGCTGCCCGAACAGGTGCGCCAGCAGGTACTGGCGCAGGTGGGGGATCTCAAGCGGGGCGTTGCATTGGGAGATACAGGGCGGGCCTATGAACCGAGAGGATCTTGAGCACATCATTCGTGCGAGCGGGGATGTGACGAATGAGTATGAATTCGTCATCGTGGGAAGTCAGGCAATCCTGGGCTCCATCCCGTATCCCGAGCCGGTTTTCAGGATGTCCGCAGAGGCAGACATCTATCCGCTCAACGCTCCGGATCTGGCGGACCGGATCGACGGATCCATTGGCGAAGGCTCTCGCTTCCACGAGTCCAATGGCTACTACGCGCAGGGCGTGGGCCCGGACACGGCAGTGCTTGCCTCAGGCTGGCAAAACCGGCTGCACCGTATCCAGAACGGCAATACCAACGATCGCGTCGGCTATTGCCTTGATGTGCTGGATCTCTTTCTCTCCAAGGCCCAGGCGGGGCGCGACAAGGACCGGGTGTTTTGCATGGCACTGATGGAGCATGGCCATGTACAGGTCGATGCGGCACTGAAACTGGCAAGCAGCATGCCGTTGGGTGATGACGGCAAACGGCAATTGCGGGCCCGGATTCAGCGCTGGTTCAAGGGGCTGAAAAAATAAAAAGCAGCCCGCAGGCTGCTTGTCGATTGCCGTGTCCGCGCGATCAGGCCGCAGGTCGCGCGGTGCGCACTGCGCTCTTGGGGCGGAACGCCTTGCAGACGCTGTCGTCCGTTTCCAGATAGGGCCCGCCGATCAGGTCCACGCAATAGGGCACGGCCGCAAAGATGCCGTTGACCTTTTGCGTGCCATCGGGGTTCTTCAGACCTTCCAGGGTTTCGGCAATGGCCTTGGGCTGGCCCGGCAGGTTGATGATCAGGCTCTTGCCACGGATCACCGCCACCTGGCGCGACAGGATCGCCGTGGGCACAAAGGCCAGGCTGATCTGGCGCATCTGCTCGCCAAAGCCCGGCATTTCCTTGTCGGCCACGGCCAGCGTGGCTTCGGGCGTGACATCGCGCGGGGCAGGGCCGGTGCCGCCCGTGGTCAGCACCAGGCAGCAGCCGGCATCGACCAGCTCGATCAGCGCGGCGCTGATGCCGGCCTGCTCGTCGGGGATCAGGCGCGGCTCGAACGTGATGGGGTTCCTGAGCGCGCGGGTGAGCCAGTCCTGCAGGGCCGGCAGGCCCTTGTCCTCATAGACGCCGCTGCTGGCACGGTCGCTGATCGAAACGATGCCGATGCGCACGGCGTCATGGACGGGCTCACTCATCGTCGGCTTCCTCGCCAGCGCCGTCACCGTCCTCGGCTGTCTCGCGGCCCGTGCCGCCCAGCTGCTGGCGCACCAGCTGGAACAGGTCGCGGTAGGCACGGCCCTTGCGCTGGGCCAGGCCGGTGGATTCCTGCACATTGGCCTCATGGGCGCCCGGCATGTCCTTGCGGGCCTGGCGGATCAGGGCGCGCAGCTGCTGGGTGTCGGTGTCGGGGAAATGGTCCAGCCAGATGGACAGGGCCGATTCCTCGGCAATCAGGCGGTCGCGCCATTGCTCGGCGGCGTGCAGGGCCATCTTCTCGGCGGCCGATCCGTTGTGCTGCTCGTCCAGTGCGGCGCGCACGGCGGCGATCTCGGTCTCGTCCAGCTTGCGCATGAGCTTGCCGACGTACTGCATCTGGCGGCGCTTGCCTTCGAAATTGGTGATGCGCTTGGCCTCGGCCAGGGCATCGGCCAGCTGGTCGGGCAATTGCAGGCGCTTGAACAGGTCGGAGCGCAGCGTCAGCAAATCCTTGCCGAGGTCCTGCAAGGCGTCGGACTCGCGCTTGAGATCCGTCTTGCTGGAGTCGGGGGTGCCTTTGAGTTCGGCCTTGAGCTGCAGGTCGAGTTCGCTGCCTTCGGCAACGAAGTGACCTTTGACGTAGTAGCCTTTTTTGGGTTTGCGTGACATGGGGTAGGGGACAAATACAGTGGCGGCGCGGAGGGCGCTGCAGTGGCGGCTATCATAGCCGCCGCTATGAAAAAACCCCGTCCCCGCGCGGCAAGCACCGCCAAACCGCAGGCTGATTCCGGCTTCAGCTACAGCCAACCGTTTTTTGAAGACCTGGTGGACCGTGCCCTGGTCCACGCCAAGAAGCTCGGCGCCACCGACGCCGGAGCCGAGGCTTCCGAGGGCTGCGGCCTGAGCGTGAGTGTGCGCAAGGGGGCGCTGGAGACCGTGGAGCGCAACCGCGACAAGTCGCTGGGCGTGACCGTCTACCTGGGCAACCGCCGTGGCAACGCCAGCACCTCCGACTTCTCGGATGCCGCCATCCAGCAGACCGTGCAGGCCGCCTACGACATCGCGCGCTTCACCGCCGAGGACCCCATGGCCGGCCTGCCCGATGCGGCCGACATCGCCCCGCCCGGCACCCACCGTGACCTGCAGCTGTTCCACCCCTGGGAGCTGACCAGCGAGGCTGCGGCGCAGCTGGCGCTGCAGTGCGAAGAAGCTGCCCTGGGCACGCACAAGCGCATCACCAACAGCGAAGGCGCTGGCGTCTCGGCCCAGCAAAGCCATTTCTTCAGCGCCCATACCAATGGTTTCCGTGGCGGCTACGCCAGCTCGCGCCACAGCCTGTCGGTGGCGCCCATCGCATCGCTGCCCGGCCGCAATGGCGAGATGCAGCGCGATGCCTGGTACAGCTCCATGCGCAACGCGGCCGACCTGGCCTCGCCCGAAGCCGTGGGCCGCTACGCCGCCCAGCGCGCCCTGAGCCGCCTGGGCAGCCGCAAGATCCCGACCACCGAATGCCCGGTGCTGTTCGAGTCCACGCTGGCCGCCGGCCTGCTGGGCAGCTTCGTGCAGGCCGTCAGCGGCGGCGCGCTGTACCGCCGCAGCACCTTCCTGCTCGACTCGCTGGGCAAGCCCGTCTTCCCCAAGCACATCGACATCACGGAAGACCCCTTCATCCTCGGCGGCAAGGGCAGCTCGCCCTTCGACGAGGAAGGCGTGCGCGTGCAGGCCCGCAAGGTGGTGGATGCCGGCCGCGTCGAGGGCTACTTCCTGTCCAGCTACTCGGCCCGCAAGCTGGGCATGAAGACCACCGGCAATGCCGGCGGATCGCACAACCTGGTCATGACCTCGCGCCGCACCAAGGCCGGCGACGACCTGCCCGCCATGCTCAAGAAGCTGGGCACGGGCCTGTTCGTGATCGAACTCATGGGCCAGGGCGTGAACTACGTGACCGGCGATTACTCGCGCGGCGTCAGCGGCTTCTGGGTGGAAAACGGCGAAATCGCCTTCCCCGTGCATGAGATCACCATCGCCGGCAACCTCAAGGACATGCTCAAGGGCATCGAGGCCGTGGGCGCAGATGCCTACAACTACGGCGCCAAGGCCGTGGGCTCTATCCTGATCAACCGCATGAAGGTGGCTGGTAGCTGATTGGCTTGCGGCTGCGCATGCTGAGGAAAAGCGGCCTGAAAGGCCGCTTTTTTGTGGGCACCCAGTCACCGCGTGCCCCGGCCGCAGTTGGCCGCACCAGCTCGCGTCCCGCGAACCCCAAGTGACCTTTGTCCTCCCCTGAGGTTCGCATTTCTGCAAGCCGTTGTTTTTGTTGAGGCATCACGGCGTCTGTCGTTGTCCTTGCCGTTTTTCCGTGACAGAGCGCACAGGTTCGCGATGGCGAAGCTTTTTATGCAGTGGTACGGCTGGGTTATAAGCATGCCGTCGCGCCCCGTGCGGGCGCGTGGATTGAAACCAGGACTACTCGATCAAGGATCGCAACGAGTTTGGCGTCGCGCCCCGTGCGGGCGCGTGGATTGAAACCCGACTTTCGAGGCCGCATGTGCATCACGCGATGGTCGCGCCCCGTGCGGGCGCGTGGATTGAAACCCTCGCGTCGCAGATGCTGTGTCGGCTTGCTATGGTCGCGCCCCGTGCGGGCGCGTGGATTGAAACAATACGCACGCGGGCGCCCATCGGCATTGCGGCAAGTCGCGCCCCGTGCGGGCGCGTGGATTGAAACGAGCAGTCGGCCCTATGGTCCGATGGCCAGGCCGTCGCGCCCCGTGCGGGCGCGTGGATTGAAACCACCAGCGGTGCCTGGTCAGCCGTAGCGCTGTGGTCGCGCCCCGTGCGGGCGCGTGGATTGAAACTCGCGGAAGAAGGCCTTCATGGCTTTGGTGCGCTGTCGCGCCCCGTGCGGGCGCGTGGATTGAAACTGGACTTCACGGATGCACACAGAGCGCAGGCCTTCGTCGCGCCCCGTGCGGGCGCGTGGATTGAAACTCCAGGCGATAGATCAGCCGGCGCTCTGCAATGCGTCGCGCCCCGTGCGGGCGCGTGGATTGAAACATCTCATCTCTCCTTGAGGCAGACCCAGCTGCCGTGTCGCGCCCCGTGCGGGCGCGTGGATTGAAACTGGTCCACTGCTGTGGTCTTTCCCTGGCGGACCACGTCGCGCCCCGTGCGGGCGCGTGGATTGAAACGAGGCCCTGGCCCTGCTGATGCGCCTGCGCCAGTGTCGCGCCCCGTGCGGGCGCGTGGATTGAAACAGCCGGCAGATGCATGCCCAGCCAATGGCCAGGCAGTCGCGCCCCGTGCGGGCGCGTGGATTGAAACTCGCTGGCCAGGTCCAGGGCATCCATCTCCAGCTGTCGCGCCCCGTGCGGGCGCGTGGATTGAAACCTTTTGTCTTCGCCCGAAGGCCTGGGCGGGGTCGTCGCGCCCCGTGCGGGCGCGTGGATTGAAACTCCACGGCGCGCGAGCGCGTTGGTGGCCTGACGGAGTCGCGCCCCGTGCGGGCGCGTGGATTGAAACCATGCCAATGCTGGTGCGCTGAACGTGCGGCTGGCGTCGCGCCCCGTGCGGGCGCGTGGATTGAAACAGCGACAGTGGCGGCGGAAGCCAGCAGGTCACGAAGGTCGCGCCCCGTGCGGGCGCGTGGATTGAAACTCCAGCAACTCAGCCAACCTCAGCGCCTCGCTCGTCGCGCCCCGTGCGGGCGCGTGGATTGAAACGTTCCCGGTGCCATAGGGCCCCAGGCCAAAACCGGTCGCGCCCCGTGCGGGCGCGTGGATTGAAACGCCGGGTTTGGGCGGGGATTCGACTGTAGCGCCGCGTCGCGCCCCGTGCGGGCGCGTGGATTGAAACAGCGCAGAAAGCGCCTTGGGGATGAAGCCTTCGAGTCGCGCCCCGTGCGGGCGCGTGGATTGAAACCTCTTCGGTGGCGCCAACCCCGTCAGCAACACGGTGTCGCGCCCCGTGCGGGCGCGTGGATTGAAACATCAAGGCGGATGAGGATCTATCAGACCTGCTGAAGTCGCGCCCCGTGCGGGCGCGTGGATTGAAACATCACGAAACCCGAAGGCTTGACCGGCGCAGCTGCGTCGCGCCCCGTGCGGGCGCGTGGATTGAAACAATCAGTTCGCGGACCTCACTCCAATCATTGAAGGTCGCGCCCCGTGCGGGCGCGTGGATTGAAACGCTGCTCGATCTGCTGATGATCCTGGATCGCATCAAGTCGCGCCCCGTGCGGACGCGTGGATTGAAACATCAGCCTGGGGTGCTCAGCGCCGTCGTACTCGGGTCGCGCCCCGTGCGGACGCGTGGATTGAAACGACCTGGCGGCGATGAGCCCGGATGTCAGCCCAGTCGCGCCCCGTGCGGACGCGTGGATTGAAACTCTTACGGTGAGGTAACTATTCCATATTCGCGCAGTCGCGCCCCGTGCGGGCGCGTGGATTGAAACGGATTGCCCAGGAGCGGCGCTGGCCATGCAGGCCCGTCGCGCCACGTGCGGTCGCGTGGATTGAAGCATGGCCATCAAGCGCGAAATGAGGGGTTCTGGCAATCGCTAGCAGCCCGATGCCTGCATGCCGGCAAGGCGCTGTCCTACTGGATGTGCAGGGTTTGGGAAGGCGGTGCGAGTGATTCAAATTGTCAAATTTGTTCCTGGATGTGTTTCTTCCGTGCCAGCAGTCTGGCCGGTTTGCGTAGGTGGTTCGAGGGAGAGCGACGTGGGTTTTCTGAGGCGTATGAAGTTGGGAACCATGCTGGGCATGGGTTTCCTTGCGGTGATCGTGGTCTGCGTGTGCGTGGCCGGCTTCGGCTGGATGAAGCTGCACGATCAGGGGGAGCAGTTGCGTGTTTTGGCCGAGGACCGCATGGGCAATCTGGCCCGGCTGCAATCGCTCAAGGACAACGCCAATGTGTCGGCGCGGGTGGTGCGCAATCTGGCGCTGATCACCGATCCGGCGCAGATGGCCGAGGAGAGCCGCCGGCTGGATGAGGTGGTTGCCAGGAACGGCCTGGTCATGAAGGAGTTGGACCAGCGCCTGCAGACCGAGCAGGCGCGCCGGCTCTTTGCCGACATACGGCAGGCGCGCCAGCCTTTCGTGGAGACCATGCGCCAGGCCGGTGACCTGGGCCTGGCCAACCAGGGCGATGCCGCCAGGGATCTGATCATGGGCCGCCTGCGCTCCTTGCAGACGACCTATTTCGATGCGGTCGAGGCGCTGGTCTCCTACCAGAAGTCCCAGACACAGGCCACGGTGGACGGCTCCCTGCGCAGCGTGGCCGAAGACGGCGTGGCCATGCTGGTGCTGACGCTGCTGGCCGCCGCGCTGGGCTCTCTGGTGGCCTGGATGATCACCAGGACGGTCAAGCAGCAGCTGGGCGGAGAGCCCTCCTATGCCGCCGGGGTGGCGCGCCAGATCGCGCAGGGCGATTTGTCCGTGCAAGTGCAACTGGCGCCCGGAGACACCTCCAGCCTGCTGCGCGCCATGGAGGACATGCGTGCCGGCCTGGCGCGCGTGGTCGCCGATGTGCGGCAAAGCAGCGAATCCATCGCGACCGGCGCCAGCCAGATCGCATCGGGCAATGCGGACCTGAGCCAGCGCACGGAGGAGCAGGCCAGCAATCTGGAGCAGACCGCCGCCTCCATGGAGGAGATGAACGCCACCGTCAAGCTCAATGCCGATACGGTGCGTACCGCCACCCAGCTGGCCGCATCGTCGAGCCAAGCCGCCACCGGCGGCGGCAAGATCGTGGACCGCGTGGTGGCCACCATGGAGCAGATCACCGCGAGTTCCCGGAAGATCGAGGACATCATCGGCGTGATCGACTCCATTGCCTTCCAGACCAACATCCTGGCGCTCAATGCCGCCGTGGAGGCAGCACGGGCCGGCGAGCAGGGGCGTGGCTTTGCCGTGGTGGCATCCGAAGTGCGCAGCCTGGCCCAACGCAGCGCGGGGGCAGCCAAGGAGATCAAGGTCCTGATAGGTGAGAGCGTGTCCAAGGTGGACGAGGGCTCGGGCCTGGTGAGCGAGACGGGCTCCGCTATGAAGGACATCGTCCAGCAGGCGCAGCGCGTTGCCGACCTGATCGGCGAAATAGGCGCGGCCACGGCCGAGCAGGCCGACGGTGTGGCGCAGGTGGGCGATGCCGTCGTACAGCTTGACCAGGTCACGCAGCAGAATGCGGCCCTGGTCGAGGAATCGGCGGCGGCTGCCGCAAGCTTGAACGCGCAGGCTGCCAGGCTGGTCGATCTGGTCAGCCTGTTCAAGCTGGACGGGGTGTCCTCGTCCGTGTCCCTGCCCGCGTCCTCACCGGCCCAGGCGCCAGCGCCGGCCGCCGCAGGCAGCAAGGGCGGCCAGCGGACGAGGGCCTCCGCAGCGGCACCCAGGGTTGCTGCAGCGCCTGCCAAGGTCACCCCGCTGCGCAATGCGGGCGAGCGTGTGGACGAGAACTGGGAAGTGTTCTGACCGCGAGCGGGGCAATGCCGCTCTGTGCGCGTGGAACCGGAGGACTTGTCGGCCTCATGCCGTCGGATGGGGTGGGGTCTGCCCCGGTGCCTGCCCAGGTGCCTGCCCCGGTGCATGGGCCGGCATGTTGCGCACATGCAGGTCCAGCTGCGGGAAGGCCACGGCAATGCCAGCGTCCTTGAGCCGGTCGTTGACGCGGCGGTTGAGGTCGTGGCGCACGGGCAGGCGGTCTTCGACCTTGCCCACGTAGGCGCGCAGCTCGAAGCGCTGGCCGTTGCCTTCCAGCGCCATGAACCAGCAGTTGGGCTCGGGCTCGCGCAGCACCTGGGGATGCTCCCTGGCAATGTCCAGCAGCATGTCGCGCACCTGCTCGGGGTCGTTGCCGTGGGCCACGGGCACGTCGATCACCAGGCGGGTCACGTCGTCGCTCAAGGTCCAGTTCGTCACCTGGCCGGTGATGAAGGTCTTGTTGGGGATGACGATTTCCTTGTTGTCGAAGTCCAGCACCGTGGTGGCCCGCGTGCGGATGCGCGTGACGGTGCCGGTGAGGGTGTCGATGGTGATGACATCGCCCACGCGGAAGGGCCGCTCCACCAGCAGGATCAGGCCCGAGACGAAGTTGGCGAAGATCTCCTGCAGGCCGAAGCCCAGGCCCACGGTGAGCGCCGCCACCATCCACTGCAGCTGGCCCCAGCGCAGGCCCAGCAGCGTGAAGGCGCTGACCGTGCCCGCGATGGTGATGGCGTAGCGCGCCAGCGTGGCCAGGGTGTAGCGCGCGGAGCTGCTGATGCGGTTGGAGGCCGACAGCGTCACTTCCAGCAGGCCCGGCAGGTTGCGTGCAAAGCTGAAGGTGAGCAGCAGGATCATCACGCCCAGCAGCGCATCCATCAGGCTCACGGGGGCGGCATGCGCGATGCCGTCGGCGCCGGTGTTGGTGGTGTACCAGAGCACCACGCCTTCGGAGCGCAGCAGCGCAGGCAGCACGGGCAGCCAGGCGTAGACCAGGGTCAGCACGACCAGCACCTGCTGCAGCAGGCCCAGCAGCCGGTGCGCCTGGGCGCCCACGGTGACCAGGGCCATCTGGGTGGCTTCGTCGGTGGGGGCCTTGCCGGTGTCCACGCCCGAGCCGCTCTGGGCCAGCCTGGCGGCTTCGCGCAGCCGGTTCAGCGCCAGGCGCCGCTCGCCCAGCAGCAGCCAGCGCCGCAGCAGGTTGACCACGACCTCGACCGCGCCCAGGAACACGAAGCTGGCCATCAGGGCCTGGATGACTTCGGTGGCCGTGTAGACATAGCCGAGCACGATGCCCACGGCCAGCGCGCTGAGCATGAGCATCAGCACCACGCTGACGATCTGGCCCCAGTGGATGCCGGGCCGCTTTTGCTGCATGACACGGCGAAAGTACAGCCAGGCCATCCAGGCCAGGCCCAGCGACAGCATGAGGATGGAGATGCGGCCCCAGGTGCTGATGGCGTGGTTGTCATGGCTGTAGAAGGCCAGGCCGCCCAGCAGTTCGGCAGGCACGATCAGCCAGGCGGCGCGGCGCACCATCTGGCGCAGCATCTGCACGCGAGCAGCCGGCCAGCCGAAGTGGGCCAGTGCCAGCCCGCCTGGGCAGAACAGGGCGTTGAGCAAGGTGGCCACGAAGATGAAATCGCTGAGCTGGACCAGGGTGGCGCCCAGCGGCTCCAACGCCGTGCCCACGGTTTCGGGGCCTTGCAGCAGGCTGCCCAGCGCCGCGGCCGCAAAGCTCCAGGGCAGGGTGTAGAGCAGGCTCCAGCCCAGCGCCAGCAGGCTCAGCCCGAAGTGGTCGCGCATGAAGTCGCCCACGCGCACGGCGATGGACTGCAGCTGGCGCAGCGCGTAGCGGCGCAGGCCCAGCAGCAGGGCCACGATCAGGCCGACGGCGCCAAAGGCCCAGGGATCGTTCCAGATGCTGGCGGCCAGGGCGCGTGCGGTTTTCCAGGGCGAGCTGCTGCCTTCGATGTCCTGCTCCAGCGCTTGCCACTCGCTGAGCCAGGTACGGTCCATGGGGCGGTGGCTGGGGAACCACAGCAGCTCCTTGTCCAGCACCTGGCGCAACTCATTGCCGCTGCGCAGGGCCGCGCGCAGTGCGTCGTCGGTCTGCTCCAGCACGGCGATGCGGCGCAGCAACACCGGCTGCAGTTGGTCGGTGAGTGCCACCTGCCGGGCCAGCAAAGCGGTCTGCTGGGCAGATACCGTGGCGTTGGCGGCCGGCTCCGGTGCCGCCACGCCGCCTGCATCCGCAGCGTCGGCCGGGGCCTGTGCCGCCGTGTCCGCGCCGGGGTTCTGGCGCCATTTGCTGGAGTTGAACAGCATCAGCCGCAGCTCGGCCAGCTGGCGCTGCACGGCCCGGTGCCTGGCCTGCATGGTGCTGCCGGAGGACAGCTCCACGCGCTGCTGCCACAGCCACTGGCCCACGGCCGCGCTGCCACCGCCCAGCCGCAGGCGTGCCTGGGTGTCGCGCAGCGTGGCGCTCAACTGGTCACGCACATATTCGTCATTGGCCAGGGTCTTGCGCTCCTGCGCCAGTTCATTGGAGTTCTTGAGGATCTGCGCGGCCAGCGCCGCATTGCGCTGGGCCAGGTCGCGTATGGCGGGATCGGCGGCGGAAGCGTGCTGGGCGGCCAGCTCCATCTCCTGCACCTGCTGCTCCAGCTGCTGGCGGCTGCGCTCGGCAATTCGCTGGGTCAGCCAGGCGGCGCGCGGCATGCGCTCCAGCAGCTCGCGGCGCTGGGCCTGCAACTGGGCGGCCAGCAGGCGCTGGCGGGCTTCGATGGTGGACTGCTCTTCCTGGCGCAGCGCCAGCTCCAGCAGGGCGCGGCGGTGCTCTGCGCTGCGCCTTGCCTGGCGTGCCTGGGTGAGGTCGGGGGCTTCGCCGGGCTCGGCGGTCACGGGCTCGGCGTTTTCCTGGGCGCGCTGCTGCAGGATGGACAGATCGATCCGCCCCGGGCCGGGCTGGGACACCAGATTGGCCTGGTCGGCCGCGGATTTCTCGATGGCGGCCTTGAGGGCGGCAATGGCATCGCGCTCATCGGCCAGCAGGCGTTCCAGCACTTCCTGGCTGGCGTTGGCGGGAACGCGTTCCTTCCAGCGATCGAACAGGCTGCCCAGCTGCTCGTCGCTCAGCGGCGCGGGCAGGGCCGGCACGGGCGTGCGTGCCCTGGCGCGCATGCGGTCCAGTTCCTGGGCCAGCGCATCGGCTTCCTTTGTGGCCGAGGCGGCGGCATCGAGCTGGGTCTGAATGGCGTTGCTTCGTTCCTTGTCGGACGCGGAGCCGCCGCCCAGGGTGCCCTGCAAGGCACCCAAAGGGCCTGCTGCCGGTGCGGCCTTGGCCAGGCCCGGTGCCAGCAGGGCGAGCAGCAGGCACAGGGCCCACAGCAGGTGCATCGGCGTGACGGCAGCCAGTTTGCGCGATGGGCGACCGGCGGCAAGTAGGGGGGTGTCGGCAGGAGACATCGGTTCTGAATTCGGGCCTGTGCCGCTGTGTGAGTGCGGACTATCATTTTTCAAAAGTGGGAGCGTGAGGCGCTGTATTCACGGGCCTTGCTGCAGGCCCGGCTGGCTCAAGCCCCTGTCCCGGCGCCGCAAAAAGCGGGGTAGTCCAGGAACCTGACATTGTGACCTCGCGCGCAATGCAGACATGTGGGACGTATGAGCTATTCAAAGCGGATGCAAGGTGCTACAACAGTTCCACACGGTAGCGAATGCCTTGCAACTTCGCGGCACTGTTCGCCCTCGGGTGCCGCCGGGAGAGGTCGTATGGATGTCATCAGCAACTCGGCTGCACGTTACGTTCGCCTTCGCGAAGAAGAGATGTCGCTGGACGAATTTCTCGCCCTGTGCCAGCGCGATCCCATGGCCTACGAGGGCGCCGCCCAGCGCATGCTGGCGGCCATAGGCGAACCCGAAATGGTGGACACGCGCAATGATCCGCGCCTGTCGCGGCTGTTTGCCAACAAGGTCATCCGGCGCTATCCGGCCTTCGCCGAGTTCTACGGCATGGAAGACTCCATCGAGCAGGTGGTGAGCTTCTTCCGCCATGCGGCCCAGGGCCTGGAAGAGCGCAAGCAGATCCTCTATCTGCTGGGCCCCGTGGGCGGTGGCAAGAGCTCCATCGCCGAGCGCCTCAAATACCTGATGCAGAAGGTGCCGTTCTACGCGCTCAAGGGCTCGCCCGTGAACGAGTCGCCGCTGGGCCTGTTCGACCCCGTGGAGGACGGGCCGCTGCTGGAGGAGCAGTTCGGCATTCCCCGGCGCTGCCTCAACCATGTGCTGTCGCCCTGGGCCGTCAAGCGCCTGGAGGAGTTGGGCGGCGACATCCGCCAGTTCCGCGTGGTCAAGCGCTATCCCAGCATCTCCAGGCAGGTGGGCATTGCCAAGACCGAGCCCGGCGACGAGAACAACCAGGACATCTCCAGCCTGGTGGGCAAGGTGGACATCCGCAAGCTGGAGAACTTTGCCCAGGACGATACCGATGCCTACAGCTACTCGGGCGGCCTGTGCCTGGCCAACCAGGGCCTGCTGGAGTTCGTGGAGATGTTCAAGGCGCCCATCAAGGTGCTGCACCCGCTGCTGACGGCCACGCAGGAGAGCAACTACAAGGGCACGGAAGGCTTTGGCGCCATTCCCTTCGACGGCATGGTGCTGGCCCACAGCAACGAGAGCGAGTGGAAGGCCTTCCGCAACAACCGCAACAACGAGGCCTTCCTGGACCGGGTCTACATCGTCAAGGTGCCTTACTGCCTGCGCGTGTCGGAGGAGGTGCGCATCTACGAGAAGCTGATCCGCGAGTCGTCCCTGGCCAGCGCTGTGTGCGCGCCCGGCACGCTCAAGATGATGGCCCAGTTCGCCGTGCTCACGCGGCTGAAGGAGCCCGAGAACTCCAGCATCTTCAGCAAGATGCAGGTCTATGACGGCGAGAGCCTCAAGGACACGGACCCGCGCGCCAAGAGCTTCCAGGAGTATCGCGACTATGCGGGCGTTGACGAGGGCATGTCGGGCATCTCCACGCGCTTCGCGTTCAAGATCCTGTCCAAGGTCTTCAACTACGACAGTACCGAGGTGGCGGCCAATCCGGTGCACCTGATGTATGTGCTGGAGCAGCAGATCGAGCGCGAGCAGTTCCCTGCCGAGCTGGAGACCAAGTACACCAGCTACATCAAGGAATACCTGTCGCCGCACTATGCCGAGTTCATCGGCAAGGAAATCCAGACGGCCTATCTGGAGAGCTACAGCGAGTACGGCCAGAACATCTTCGACCGCTACGTCACCTACGCCGACTACTGGATACAGGACAGCGAGTACCGCGACAACGATACCGGCGAGGCCTTCGACCGCAACGCGCTCAACGCCGAGATGGAGAAGGTCGAGAAGCCCGCAGGCATCGCCAATGCCAAGGACTTCCGCAACGAGATCGTCAACTTCGTGCTGCGCGCGCGGGCCAACAACCAGGGCAAGAACCCCAGCTGGACCAGCTACGAGAAGCTGCGCGTGGTGATCGAGAAGAAGATGTTCTCCAATACCGAGGAGCTGCTGCCCGTGATCAGCTTCAACGCCAAGGCCAGTGCCGAGGATGCCCGCAAGCACGAGGACTTTGTCACCCGCATGGAGGCCAAGGGCTATACGTCCAAGCAGGTGCGCCTGCTGTGCGAGTGGTATCTGCGCGTTCGCAAGAGCAACTGACGGGTGGGTGCGCCGCCCTTCGGCGCGCCCGGGCTGGGGGGAACAGATGGCATTGCAAATCATCGATCGCAGGCTGGCCGGCAAGAATAAGTCGGTGGGCAACCGCGAGCGCTTCGTGCGCCGCTACAAGGCGCAGATCGCCGAGGCGGTGCGCCGCGCGGTGGACAAGCGCGGCATCCGCCACATGGAGGAGTCCGAGAGCGTCTCCATCCCGCGCAAGGACATCCGCGAGCCCGTGTTCCACCATGGGCAGGGCGGCGTCCATGACACGGTGCACCCGGGCAACACCGAGCATGTGCGCGGCGACCGCATTGCCCGGCCGCAGGGCGGCGCAGGCGGCGGCGGCTCCCAGGCCAGCGACAGCGGCGAGGGCGAGGACGACTTCACCTTCACCCTGACCAAGGAAGAGTTCATGGAACTGTTCTTTGAAGACCTGGCCCTGCCGCGCCTGCTGCGCACCCACATCGGCAACACCATGCAGTACAAGACGCGCCGCGCCGGATACAGCCACGACGGCACGCCGCACAACCTGGCCCTGCTGCGCACCATGCGCGGCGCCCTGGGCCGGCGCATTGCGCTGACCAAGGCGCCGCACCGCGAACTCAAGGCACTGGAGGAGCAGCTGCAAGCGCTGCTGGCGCAGGACGATGGCACCAGCGAGGCGGCGGCCGAGCTGCAGCAGCGCATCGATGCGCTGAAGCTGCGCATGGGCACGGTGGCCTTTCTCGACCCCATCGACCTGCGGTTTCGCAACCGCACGCGCGTGCCTGCGCCCATCAGCCAGGCCGTGATGTTCTGCGTGATGGATGTGTCCGGCTCCATGGACCAGGACCGCAAGGACCTGGCCAAGCGCTTCTTCATCCTGCTGTACCTGTTCCTGACGCGGCACTACGAGAAGATCGACATCGTCTTCATCCGCCACCACACGCAGGCGGCCGAGGTCAGCGAGGACGAGTTCTTCCACTCCCAGGAAAGCGGCGGCACGGTGGTCAGCAGTGCGCTGGTGCTGCTGGACCAGATCATCCGCGCGCGCTACCCGTCCGGGGACTGGAACATCTACGTGGCCCAGGCCAGCGATGGCGACAACTTCGGCGACGACGGCTCCAACTGCCGCAACCTGCTGGTCGACAAGATCCTGCCGCTGGTGCGCTACTTCGCCTATGTGCAGGTGGTGCAGGAAGAGCAGAGCCTGTGGCAGGAGTACAGCCAGGTGCTGCCGCTGTTCTCGCACTTCGCCATGCGCAAGGTGTCGGACGCCAGCGAGATCTACCCCGTGTTCCGCGACCTGTTCAAGAAAGAGGGGGTATCGGTATGAACCTCTCTCACTATCCCGTGCTGGCGCCCCGCCATGCCACGCCGCAGTGGAAATCCCATCTGGCCAGCGAACGGGCCCAGCGCATCGTGCCCTCCGCGCCGCTGCCGGCGGGGGAGCGGCCGGCCGAGCCTCTGCCCGATCCCAGCGACTGGACCTTCGAGCTGATCGAACGCTATCACGCAGCGATTGCGGCCGCCGCCGAACGCTACGGCCTGGACACCTATCCCAACCAGCTGGAAGTGATCTCGGCCGAGCAGATGATGGACGCCTACGCCAGCGTGGGCATGCCCGTGGGCTACCGCCACTGGAGCTACGGCAAGGAATACATGGCGACCGAGCGGCGCTACCGGCGCGGCCACATGGGCCTGGCCTACGAGATCGTCATCAACTCCAATCCCTGCATCAGCTATCTGATGGAGGAGAACACCACGGCCATGCAGGCCCTGGTGATCGCCCATGCGGCGTACGGCCACAACAGCTTCTTCAAGAACAACTATCTGTTCGGCATGTGGACGGATGCCGGCAGCATCATCGACTACCTGGTCTATGCGCGCGACTTCATCACCCAGTGCGAGGAGCGCCACGGCCTGACGACGGTGGAGCAATGGCTGGACTCCTGCCATGCCCTGTCCAACCTGGGCGTGGACCGCTACCGCCGCCCCTCCAAGAAAAGCCTGGCGCGCGAGCGGGCCGAGCGCGAGCAGCGCGAGGCCTATGCCCAGCAGCAGGTCAACGAGCTGTGGCGCACCCTGCCGGCCCGCCCGGGCAAGGACAGCGCGGCGCAGCACAGCGAGCGCTTTCCCAAGGAGCCCGAGGAAAACCTGCTGTACTTCATCGAGAAGAACGCCCCGCTGCTGGAGCCCTGGCAGCGCGAGATCGTGCGCATCGTGCGCAAGATCGCCCAGTACTTCTACCCGCAGCGCCAGACCCAGGTGATGAACGAGGGCTGGGCCACGTTCTGGCACTACACCCTGCTCAACACCCTGTACGACGAAGGCTGGCTGACCGACGGCGTGATGATCGAATGGCTGTCCTCTCACACCAACGTCATCTACCAGCCGCCCGCCGGACACCGCGCCTACAGCGGCATCAATCCCTATGCGCTGGGCTTTGCCATGTACCGCGACATCCGCCGCATCTGCCAGGACCCCACCGAGGAAGACCGCCGCTGGTTCCCCGACCTGGCCGGCACGCCCTGGCTGCCGGCGCTGCACCATGCCATGCAGAACTTCAAGGACGAGAGCTTTGTCGGCCAGTACCTGAGCCCACAGCTGATGCGCGACATGCGGCTGTTCGCCATCCATGACGACGCCAGCGAACGCGAGCTGCTGGTCAGCGCCATCCATGACGACGACGGCTACCGCACCCTGCGCCAGACGCTGTCGCAGCAATACGACCTGGGCGCGCGCGAGCCCAATATCCAGGTCTGGAACGTCAATCTGCGCGGCGACCGCTGCCTCACCCTGCGCCACACCCGCTACCAGGGCCGGCCGCTGTCCGACGATGCGCTGGAAGTGCTCAAGCACGCAGCGCGCCTGTGGGGCTTTGGCGTGCAGCTGGAAAGCGTCAACGGCGATGGCGACGCGCCCGTGCTGCTGCACTCGGTGCCCGCTCCACCGGCCTGATCCTCCTGCCTGAGCCAGCCAGGCCCTAGCGCAGCGTTCCCACGTACTTGCGGTTTTCCGCACGCTGGCGCATCAGCTCGCCTGCGCGCTGCATGAGCGGCGAGCGCTCGGCGGGGCCGGCCAGCGCGGCATTCCAGGCCGCTTCGAAGCGATGGGTCCATTCCACCAGCTCGGGCGTGCTGCGCGCCCCTTCCTGCTCCCGGGCGAAGCGGATGATTTCGGCGGCGTACTCGGCATTGGCCGCCAGCCATTCGGTATCGGTCACGCGGCCGCAGCTTCTGCGCAGCAGCACATGCAGGTGCGCTGCGATGGCCAGGAGTTCGCTTTCGGGCATGTAGTGGCACTCCTTCGGTTTGACGATCATCGGGCGATCGGGTGCCGGGCCGCTTCGCGGCCCGGCCGTTCATCCACTCAGGCGTTCGCGGTGCAGCGCCAGGTCCAGGCCCTGCAGTTCGCTTTCCTCATCCACGCGCAGGCCGATCAGCATGTCCAGCAGCCACAGCAGCGCCGCCGTGGCCACCAGCGTGAACAAGGCCACGGCCAGCACGCTCACGGCCTGGGTGAGCACGCTGGCCTGCACGCCGCCGATCTGCGGGCTGGCAAACACGCCGGTCAGCAGCGATCCCACGATGCCGCCCACGCCATGCACGCCAAACACATCCAGCGAATCGTCCGCGCCCAGCAGCCGCTTGAGCCCCGTTGCGCCCCAATAGCAGGCGACACCGGCCATCGAGCCGATGCACAGCGCCGACAGCGGCGTCACGAAACCGGCTGCCGGCGTGATCGCCACCAGGCCGCCGACCAGCCCCGAGCACAGCCCCAGCAGCGTGGCCTTGCCGCGCACCACATACTCGGCCAGCGACCAGGCCAGGGCGCCCGCGCTGGCGGCAATGTGGGTGACGGCCAGCGCCAGCGCCGCCCGGCTGTCCCCGGCCAGCGATGAGCCGGCGTTGAAGCCGAACCAGCCCATCCACAGCAGCGCCGCGCCCATCATGGTCAGGGCCAGGTTGTAGGGCTCGAAGGGCTCGTGCCCGTAGCCGCGGCGCGGCCGCAGGAACCAGGCGCAGACCAGCCCGGCCACGCCCGCGTTCACATGCACCACGGTGCCCCCGGCAAAGTCCAGCGCGCCCATGCGCGCCAGCCAGCCGCCCGGCTCCCACACCCAGTGCGCCACCGGTGCATAGACCAGCAGGCTCCACAAGCCCACGAAGATCAGCATGGCACCGAAGCGCATGCGCTCCACCCAGGCGCCCACCAGCAAGGCGGCGGTGATCATGGCAAAGGCCAGCTGGAACATGGCATAGGCTGCTTCGGGCACGTGCGGCGCCAGGTGGCTCACGGCCACCAGGCCCTTGGCGGCGTTGAAATCCAGCCCCGCGAACCAGGCGCGCGAATCACCGCCTATCCACGCATTGCCGGGCGTGAAGGCCAGCGAATAGCCCAGTGCGAACCACAGAATGCTGACCAGGCAGGCAATCGCCACCACGCTGGCCATGGTGTTGAGCACGTTCTTGCGGCGCACCATGCCCGCATAGAACAGCGCAATGCCGGGCAGCGTCATCAGCAGCACCAGCACCGTGGCCGTCATCAGCCAGACCGTGTCCACGGCGCTGATGGATTCCACCGCCACCAGCGAAGGCCGCGTGATCGCCTGCTCGGCCGCCTGCGCCGCACCCAGGACCGCAACCCATCCTCCCGCCACCAATGTTCTCAATGCCCGTGCGCACCTGTGCATGCAATGACTCCCTTGTTTGTTGTGGTCATGGGGCCGTCTGCCGTTGCCGCCATGGCTGCATTGGCCGGCCTGCAGCGGCCTTGCACAAGTCGTGCCAGCGCAGACGGGGCCCTTGGGGGCCGTGCGATGCAGCCGGAACACCAAAACGGGAAAACCGCGAGTCAAAACAGGGCAGCCGGGCGGACGGTGCACCATCGGCGTGCGGTGGTGCAGCTCTTAAACTGCCGGCATGAATCGAAGAAATCTGATGTGCGCCGCGCTGCTCGCCTGTCTGTCACAGGCGGCGCTGGCGGCTGCCGAACTGCAGGACAGGCCCGAGTGGGCCCGCTTTTTTGCCGATGCCAAGGTCGATGGCAGCATCGCCGTGGTCGATGCCAGAGGCCCGGCCGAAGCCGTCTACGTCCACAACCGTGAACGCGCGGCGCGGCGCTACTCGCCCGCTTCCACCTTCAAGATCCCGCACAGCCTGTTCGCGCTGGACGCCGGCCTGCTGCGCGACGAGTTCCAGCGCATTGCCTGGGATGGCGTGAAGCGCCAGTTGCCGGCCTGGAATGCCGATCAGGACCTGCGCTCGGCCATGCGCAACTCCACCGTCTGGGTGTACGAAGGCTTTGCCAGGGAGCTTGGCAGTGCGCGTGAGGCTGCCTACATGCGCAAGATCGACTACGGCAATGCGCTGGCCACGGGCGAGCAGCCGTTCTGGGTGGAAGGCGATCTGGCCATCTCGGCGCTGGAGCAGGTGGCCTTCCTGCAGCGGCTGTACCGCAATCGGCTGCCATTGCCGGTGGAGCACCAGCGGCTGGTGAAGGACGTGATGGTCAACGAGGCCGGCGCCGACTGGATACTGCGCGCCAAAACCGGCTGGACGGGCCGTATCGGCTGGTGGGTGGGCTGGGTGGAATGGCCTGCCGGCCCCGTGTTCTTCGCCATGAACATGGACACGCCCCACCGGCTGGCCGACCTGCCCAAGCGCCAGGCCATCACGCGCGACATCCTGCGCTCCATCAACGCGTTGCCCAAGGCGCCGTAGCGCGCGGGACAAGCCCCATGCGTCAGCCCATCAGCCCATCAGCCCATCAGCCCATCAGCCCATCAGGCCTGGAGGCCGCTTGTCGGCCTTGCGCTCCACGGGGTTGGCGGTGAGCCAGTTGGAGGGGTACTGGCGCATGAACTCGCGCGCCTTTTCCACGCGCGCGTTGAGCCAGGCGTCGTAGGCGCCTTCGTTGAGAATCGCCGGCATGCGCTTTTCCGCGCCGGGCTGCTGGTAGCGGTGCAGCAGCGCATGGCTGTTGGCGTTGACCGTGAGCAGGGCGTAGCTCAGCAGCACCTCGCCATCCGGGCCCGTCCACTGCGCCCACACGCCGGCCACGCCCATGGGCTTGCCGTCGATGCGCGAGATGCGCGTGGGCAGGGCCTTGCCGTTGCGGTAGTCATCCTCGAAAAAGGCGGCCATGGGCACGATGCAGCGCTGGCCATTGAGCCAGGCATCGCGGAAGGCCTGTGCCGTGGAGACGGTCTCCGAACGCGCATTCACCAGCTTGAGCGCGCGCAGCCGTCCATCGGAGGCCGACTTCACCCAGTGCGGCACCAGGCCCCATTGGGCGGCAACCAGCTCGCGTGCGGGCGGTGCCGCAGGCGCGGGCGGTGTGTCGGAAGCGGAGGGTTCTTGCTGTCCGGTGGCGGCATCCGCGGCCACGGCGACGCTGCGGATGAAAAAGCCGGACTTGCGCGGTGTCATGTTGCGCTCGCTGGCGGCAGGCGCCTCCACGCCGAAGGCGTCGCGGTAGGCGTCGGCTTGCGACAGTGATTCGTAGTGGGTACTCATGCGCGGATGGTACCTGCGTGCCAGCGCAAAGTCGGGCGTCAGACGGTAATGGTCCCGGTCAGATAACGCGCGCAATGGCCCGCCACCTCGACGCTGGTATCGGTCACCTCGCAAAACAGCGTGCCCGTGCGGCGAGAGGCCTGGTGGCCGATCAGACGGTTCTTGCCCAGCCTGCCCGCCCAGTAGGGCGCAAGCGCCGCATGGATGGAGCCCGTGACGGGATCTTCCTCGCCGCCATTGGCGGGCCAGAAGTAGCGGCTGACGAAGTCATGGGAGGCGCCCGCATCCGCAGGCGCCGTCACTACCACATCCAGCGGTCCCAGTGATTTGAGGCGCTCCAGGTCCGGCTTGACGGCTCGCACCTGGTCTTCGGTTGCGTAGACGGCCACGTAGGCCTGCTGGTTCACGAGATAGGCCGTGGGTGCGGGCGTCAGGCCTTCGCGCAGTGCGGCGGGCACCTCATCCAGCGGCTTGGCATCGCGGCGCGGGAAGGTCATGACGATGCGTCCGCCATCCTCCTGCGCGGCCGTGACCTTGCCCACGGCGGCGGCCCAGAACGTGATGCTGCGCAGCGCCGGGTCGGCCTCGAAGAGCACGAAGGCGCTCGCCAGCGTGGCGTGGCCGCAGAACGCGATCTCGGTCAGGGGGGAGAACCAGCGGATCTCGAAGGCGGCGCGCTCGGCACTCCAGACCAGGAACGAGGTTTCCGAAAGATTGTTCTCGGCGGCAATGGCCTGCAGCGTGGAATCGGCAAGCCATGCATCCAGGGGAATGACGGCGGCCTGATTGCCCTTGAATCGTTCCGATGTGAATGCGTCGATGACGTGGATGGGGAGTTGCATTTGCAAAAGGCCTTTGGGTCGGATTCGTGTGCAGCCCGTCATTGTTGTCTCTGTCTCCAATGGCTGCGCGCGGATTCTACGGTCCGGCAGGACGGAGCTGAGGCATGCATGCCCGGCATGCCGGCCCACGCGGCTGCGGGGCGCCGCGTGGGATGCCTCGCCCCATTCCTTGCTTGAAATGCCCGCTCCCGGCTGCAAGGCTCACTCAATGCCCAGAACCGTTTTCATGGCAGCCCAGGCCACGCCGTTCAGCCGGGTGGAATAGCTGAGCGCCTGGTCTTCGCTGGCAATGGCGGCAGGCAGGCGATAGCCGAATACGCTGCCGTCGAATTCCGTATAGCCCCGCGTCACGCCTTGCATGAAGGTCTTGCCAGGGAAGTCGGCAAAGCTCAGCAGGCGCACGCCCTGGGAGGTGGAGAGGGTGTAGGCGCTTTGCGAATGCACGGTGCAGGCGCCCAGATCGCTGTAGGCCGGAGGGGTGGACTCACAGCTGTAGAACTGGGCGTTGGCCGCATCGATGAAGGCCACGCGCAACACATGGTTGGCATCGACCGGCCCCGCCGCCCCGACTGTCGAGGCGCGCACGGTGGCTGGAGTCGACAGGTTCACCGCGCTGGCCGGGCGGCCGGCAATCATGGCTTCCAGCGTGGCGAAGCCGAAGCGGTCCGTGGCCGTGTTGTTGATGAAGGCCGGCGACCGGTTCAACTGCACCGACAGTGCAGTGCGCATCTGTGCGCCCTGCGGGAAGACGGCCGAGCCCAGCGTGGCAGGGTCCATTTCGATGGAGCGGTCATGGCGGATGCCCTCGGCCTGCAGCGTTGTGTCTCCGGCACGCAATTGCGTGATGACTTCGGCCATGGGCTTGCCGCTGACGTCCTGCGAAGCGGTGGTAAAGCCCAGGTAGGCGGTGGACTGGTTGCACAGCAGTGTGCGCGAGGGAACCCCCTGTGTCGTCAGGCGCGCAACGGAACTGTCGCAGCGCGTCCATCCGGTGCTGGTGAGCGTGACGGACGGGAACAGCGCTTCCTGCGTACTGGGTGCACCGTTGGTTTTTCCGCTGCGTGTCTCGAACTGGTGGGCAAAGCCGTCTGCCTGGACGACGCCGTCGGACCTGCGTTCACGCACGGAGTAGTTCTGCGCGTTGCCATAGTTCAGAAACGCCAGTTGGTTCGATGCCACGGCCGCTGCGCCAGGTGCCGTCACCTGAATAGGCACGCCCAACTCAAGCGCGTAGGCGGTGACCTTGGCGGCTGTGCGCGCGGTATCCGCAAGCACGGCGGCACTGGAGGCCGCGTCGCTCTGGTAGTCGTAGATCCTGGCGGCGTCGATGCCGAGCTGGCGGGCCACTGCAGCCTCGGCCACTTCCCTGGCTGTGCCGGCCGCGATGGCCTTTTGCACCAGGCTGGTCAATGGATTGATCTGCGCGGATTTGCCAGCCGGTGCAGACAGCACGAACGCCTTGGCTGTGGCGGTGCTGGTGGGGTCCGCAGCGTCCACGGATTCGGGTGTGATGCGAGCCAGCACGGGAGCCTGGTTGAAGGCAGCGGTGGCTGCCGCATCGCCGGGTTGATAGGTCAGGCTGAACGTGCCGTCGCTGCCGGTGGCCGCTGCGCTGGGCTCGCCCGTGTCGCAGGCTGCATTGGCGTTCAGATCCACGCAGACTGCAGCGTTGCGCACGGCCTGGTCGATGGCGACGGTGCCTGACAGCGTGATGGCCGGCTGTGTCACGGTGCCGCCGCCGGTGCCCCCGCCGCTGTCGGTGCCGCCGCTGCCTCCTCCACAGGCATAGAGGCTTGCAACAAGGCCGCACAGCAGCAAAGGGCGCACGGCGGGAAAGGAAGTGGATGCACTGGGGTGGATTTGCATGGTGTCGGTACAGGAATGTGGGTGGCAAGCCAACTCTATGTGTGACACGCAACAAACAAAATGATGCAATTGCACTATCCTGAAGCGCTGCCGGGGTGGGGCAAGAGGGCACGGCTCGCGCAACACCCGCCCGTGCAGTCGATCTCAACGTATCGAAGAGAGGCAGGCAAGCCGCCATGGACGCTGCATACAACCACCTGCTGCTGAACCTCTACCGGCTATCGCACGAGCAGCCTGTCGAACATTTCCAGGACCAGGCGCTGGACCTGCTCAAACCCGTGCTGCCCTTCGACTCGGCCATGTGGGGCTCGGCCACCATGACGGCGGCCGGCATCGATATCCACACCATCCACCTTCATCGGCAGCCACCCGAAATGCTGCAGGCCTATGAAGAGGTCAAGCACCTGGACACGGCGGCGCAGGCCGTCACCATGCATCCCAGCGAGACGCTGGCCTTCGAAGCGAGGACCTGGTTCAGTGGCCGGCATCAGGGGGCGCTGCGCGACTACGGCAGGCGCTTCGAGCAGTCGCACTTCTTCATCGGCGGGATGCTGAACCCGAGCACTCTTTACACGCGCTGGCTCACGCTGTTTCGCGCCCGCACGGATGCGCATTGCACCGAGGGCGAGCGCCAACTGCTGGCCGCGCTGCTGCCCCATGTGCAGCAGGCGCTGGAACTCAACCGCCTCACGCATCTGGGGCAGCTTCGGCAGGGCCTGGCCCGTGATCGGTTGGGCTCGGCACTGGCAGACCCGCGCGGCATCATCCACCACATGGACGTCGTCTTCGAGCACGCCTTGCGCGCCGAATGGCCGGGCTGGCAAGGTCCTCGCCTGCCTGCGGCCGTGCAGACTGCGGCACAGGGCGGCGCCCATCGTCTGGTGGCCCACACCCTGGTCATCACGCTGTTCACGCAGCACGGTCTGCTGTGGTTGCGAGCGCGCCCCCGGTGCGCAGCCGACGGGCTGTCCCCCCGCGAAGCCACGGTTGCCCGGCTTGTGGTCCGGGGCCTGACCCACAAGCAGATTGCAGTCCAACTCCAGCGTGCTCCTGCCACGGTGCGCAATCAGATCCGCTCCATCTACGAAAAGCTGGGCATTGCCAACGTGGCATCGCTTGCCGAGGCACTCCGGCTGATGGATTGAGGCCAAGGTCCAGGAAAACCCTGGTGTAGTTTGCACGTGCTTGTGAAAAATAGAATGAAGATTCGTTCTACGATCATTTCCCATGCAAGACGAGGCCTGGACCTTCTTTCCGCATGCGGGTTCGCGCCATGTGCAGACGCTGCGCGTGGCGCTCAGGCTGTTCGTGGAGCGGGGCTTCTTCAATACCTCGATACAGGACCTGTGCGCCGAGGCCGGCGTGTCCATCGGTTTCTTCTACAACCACTTTGCCGACAAGGAAGGCATTGCGCGCGAGCTGTACCGGCATTTGCTGGCGCGCATGAATGTGCTGCTCGACGATATCGAGGAGCGGCACGCGGGCAGCGCCCAGCGCTGCCGCGAGGTGCTGCGCATGCTGTTCGGGCTGGCCGAGGCCGAGCCCGAGGCCATGGGCTTCGTGGTCAATGCGCGCCACCGCGAGTTTCTGCCCGACGAGCAGGCCATCTGCTCGGCCTCGGCCTTCGTGCGCATGCGCGGCTTTGTGTTCGCCGGCATGACCGATGGCGAGATCCGCCAGATGGAGCCCATGGTGGCGGCCAGCCTGATGTACGGCAGCGCGATCCGCATGATCTGCCTGCGGCTGGACGGCATCATCGACACGCCCATAGAGCCCCTGTTCGACGCGCTCTGGGACGGGGTGTGGCGATCGCTCAAGCCTGACTGAGCGGCGCATTTTCCGGCGCGGGCGCCGTGCGGCGCCAGCGGTTGTTCCACTGAGGCGAAAGCACAAGGAGTAGCAGGGATGGCGCATCACATCTTGATCATCGGAGGGGGCATTGGCGGCACCATGACCGCCAACCACCTGGTCAGCAAGCTGTATCCGGAGGTGGTCACGGGCAAGGTGCGCATCACCATGCTGTCGAATTCGCCCTGGCACTACTACAAGCCTGCCTTCATGTACGTGGCCTTCAATGCCTTCTTCCGCGACGAGTTGCGGCGCAGGCAGCGCGGCCTGCTGCGGCCCGAGATCGACTTCCAGGTGGAAGAGGTGGAGCGTTTCGACTTTGCGCTGCAGGCCGTGCACTGCAGGAGCGGCAAGCGCTTCGGCTACGACCATCTGGTGATCTCCACGGGCTGCGTGCCCTCGCCCGAGCGCATCGAAGGCCTGGCCGAGGCCGGCGACCACTTCTACCAGCACGCGCCCGCGCGGCAGCTGGCCGACAAGCTGGCGCGCATAGAAAAGGGCCGCATCTTCGTCACCGTCACCTTTCCCAAGACGCCCAATGTGCCGCACCAGTGCGGCATCGCGCCCATAGAGACCACGCTGATGCTGGACGACCTGCTGCGCCGGCGCGGCGTGCGCGACAAGGTGGAGATCGTCTACACCTATCCCACGGTCTCGCAGCTGCTGCGCAACTGCCTGTTCCTGCAGAAGGACACCTGCGAGATCCTGCCCACGGTGTTCGAGCAGCGCGGCATTCGCCACCAGCGCGGCTTCACGCTGGCGCGCGTGGACCCCGAGGCCAAGGTGGCCCACTCGGAGGAGGGCCAGGCCGAGGACTTCGACATCCTCATGGCCACGCCGCCGATACGCGCCGTGCAGGCCGTGCGCGACTGCGGCCTGTCGCAGGCGCAGGATGGCGAAGGCTGGCTGCCCACCGACCACGAGACCATGCAGGTGCTGGGCCAGAGCCATGTCTATGTGCTGGGCGATACGGTGGACCTGCCGGTGAGCAAGGCCGGCGGCGCCTGCCACAACCAGTCGCCCGTGGTGGTGAACAACATCGCCTCGCAGATCCGCTTCGGCCGCACCAGCGATGCCTACGACGGGCGCGTGGTGGCCATCGCCCAGATGGGCCTGGACGGCGGCATGCCGCTTTGGTACGACTACCAGGTCGACGTCAAGTCCACGCCGCCGACCAAGGTCGGCTCCATGATGCGCAAGGGCTTCAACCGCGGCATGTACTGGGCCGTGGCCCGCGCCCTGGTCTGAGGCCAGGGCCTTTGCATTGTCATTCCAAGCACGAAGACAAGGAGCACCGAGATGAACATCGCTTCCGACATTCCCGTGGCGCAGCCCGCCGCCGGCGGCCTGCTGCAGGACGACGCCGCGCTGCAGGGGCTGGCCGAACTGATGGGCAAGCTGGAGCCGCTGCTGGTGGGCCGGCGCCTGAACCGCGTGGTCGATCTGCTGTCGGCCACGGCGGACCTGGTGGACATGGCAGACGACTACATGGTCGAGAAGGTCGCCAAGGCCTTCGAGGATGGCGTGGGCGGGGCCTGGGCCGCGGGCAATGCCGCGCGCATGGCGGCGGCCCAGGTGCAGGCCATGGAGGAAACGCCCACCCTGATCGGCCTGATGCGCATGGCACGCGAGCCCGATGTGCGGCGCGGCCTGGCCTTCATGCTGGCCATGGCCGGCGCGCTGGGGCGCCAGCATGCCCACGATCCCATCGACTACGCGGCGGACTGAAACGCAGGGCCGAGCCACGGCCGCCCGGCAGCGCACGGGCTGCGGTGGTACAAACGCCGGGGGCGGATGTGATCCGCCCCTTTCTTTTTGCCCATTGCCCGCCATGCCTTCCTCCTGTTCCTTGCCGGTGCTGCCGGCCGCTGTCCCTGACCATTGCAGGCCCCGCCGCACCGAGGGCAGGGCATGACCGCGCAGCACCTGAGCCGTGGCGACTGGGCGCGTGCGCTGCTGGTCATCCTGATCTGGGGCACCAACTTCGTGGCCATGAAGTTCGGTCTGCTGACGCTGTCGCCCATGCTGCTGAGCGCGCTGCGCTTCGTGGTGGCGTCGCTGCCCTTTTTGCTGTTCGTGCGCCCGCCCAAGTCGGTGGGCTGGCGCTATCTGGCCGCCTATGGGCTGGTGCAGGGCGTGGGCCAGTTCGGCATGCTGTTCCTGGGCCTGAAGCTGGGCATGCCGGCGGGCATGGCCTCGGTGGTGCTGCAGACGCAGGCCTTCGTCACGCTGCTGCTGGCCGCCTTCCTGCTGGGCGAGCCCGCGCGCCTGTGGCATTGGCTGGGCCTGGTGGTGTCGCTGGGCGGGCTGGTTGCCATTGGCAGCGCCCATGGCGAAGGCGACAACGCCATGACGCTGGCCGGCTTTTTGCTGACCGTGGGCGCAGCCTGCATGTGGGCCGTGTCCAACATGATCACGCGCTATGCGGCGCGCAGCGGCCCCTACGAGCCTTTCCCCTTCATCGTCTGGAGCAGCATCTTTCCCATCGCGCCGCTGATGGCCCTGGCCGTCTGGACCGATGGCGCGGATACGGTCGTGCAGCAACTGGCGGGGATCGACCTGACCGCCGTGGCCTCCATCCTGTACCTGGCGCTGCTGGCCACGCTGCTGGGCTACGGCCTGTGGACGCGCCTGCTGCAGCGCTATGCGGCCGGCACGGTGGCGCCGCTGTCTCTGATGGTGCCCGTGGTGGGCCTGGTCTCGGCCATGCTGCTGCTGGGCGAGCGGCCTACCTTCATGCAGTGGATGGGCACGCTGGCCGTGCTGGCGGGCATGGTGATCAACCAGTTCGGCGGGCGCTGGCTGGCGGGGCGGGCGCGATAGGGGAACAGGCGCCAGGGGGATGGTCGGGGTCGGTGGCAGCAGGCCGGCTTTGCATTTCTTTAAATGACTCGGGTAATAAAAATCATTATCATTCCCGCTCTTTGAAAGGCGGCGTGCTCCAGGCGCGCGGCCAACGCCCGGCGCCGCACAGACCTTGAACTGTTGTGGCGCCTTTGTCCGTCCGGGCCTGCGCTGCGGCCACGGCGTCCATGACGGGCAACGATCCGCAAGAAAGGTCATCCCCATGCAAGCCTCGACCCCGGGAGGGTCCTCTCCATCCCTGCTGCGCTACCGCGTGGCCGTGGCCTCGCGCGCCTTGGCGGCGATCGGCGGCGGCTATCTGCTGTCGGCCGCCTGCGCCGCCACGGGCGCGCGCGCCATGGTCTGGCTGGGCGTGGAACGGGCCGATGCGGCGCTGGGCTCGACGCTGCTGGCCTTCATCATCTACGCCGTGGCGGCCATGTGGGCCTTTGGCTGCGCCAGCGCCTGGCGCGCCTGGGCCGTGATCGGCCTGCCGGGCGCGGGCCTGGGACTGCTGGCCTGGGTGCTGTCGAACGGAGCCGCCGCATGAGGGCAGACGGCAAACCCGAGGGACTGCGCCAGTCCATGTCCTGGCTGCACACCTGGAGCGGCCTGCTGCTGGGCTGGCTGCTCTACGCGGTGTTCTTCACGGGCACCCTGAGTTATTTCCGCGACGAGATCAACGACTGGATGCGGCCCGAGCTGCACGGCTCGGTGCAGGACGCCGATACCGCGCAGCGCGCACTGGAGGCCATGCAGCGCATCGCGCCGGAGGCCACGACCTGGACGCTGGGCCTGCCCGGCCCGCGCCAGGTGGCCGTGGCCGCATCCTGGCGCGAGCCCGGCGCCGCCACGGGCCGCGCAGGCACCAGGCGCGCCGAGATCGACGCCGCCACGGGCGAGAAGCTGGAGCCGCGCGAGACACGCGCCGGCAACTTCTTCTACCGCTTCCACTTCGAGCTGCACGCCATGCCGCGCATCTGGGGCCGCTGGATCGTGGGCTTCGCCACCATGCTGATGTTCGTGGCCATCATCACGGGCGTGATCACGCACAAGAAGATCTTCACGGACTTCTTCACCTTCCGCCCGCGCAAGGGCCAGCGCTCCTGGCTGGACGCGCACAACGCCACGGCCGTGCTGGCGCTGCCGTTTCACATCGTCATCACCTTCAGCGGACTGGTGCTGCTGATGTTCATGCTCATGCCCTGGGGCATACAGGCGGCCTACAACGGCGACACCAATGCCTACTTCGCCGATGTGCGGGGCGCGCGCGGTCAGGCGGCCAACCAGGGCCCGGGCGCGCGCGGTGACAAACAGGAGCGCCAGGCCGCTGCGCTGGCCGATATCGCGCCCATGCTGGCCGAGGGCGCGCGCCGCTGGCCCGAGCACGGCGTGGGCAGCATCACGGTCAACGCGCCCGGCACCTCGCGCGCGGTGGTCGAGCTGCGCGAAGGCGGCGGCATGAGCCTCATCAACCGCGGCCAGTCCGAGACCCTGCGCTTCGACGGCGTGACCGGCCAGTTGCAGGCCAGCGCCGAGGCGCCCGCCATCTCATGGGTGCGCGCCACCAGCAACGTGATCACCGGCGTGCACCTGGGCCGCTTTGCAGAGCCCGCCACGCGCTGGCTGCTGCTGCTCAGCGGCGTGGTCGGCACCTTCATGGCCGCGTCCGGCATGGTGCTGTGGGTGGTCAAGCGCATGCCCGAGCGCCGCAAGCTGGGCCGCACGCCCTTCGGCCACCGTCTGGTGGAGGTGCTCAACGTGGGCTCCATCGCGGGCCTGTCGGTGGCCGTGGCCGGCTTCTTCTGGCTCAACCGCCTGCTACCCGTGCCCATGCAGGGGCGTGCCGACTGGGAAATCAACGGCTTCTTCATCATCTGGCTGCTGTGCCTGCTGCATCCGCTGCGGGTCTCGCACCGCAATGCCTGGCTGCAGCAGATGGCGCTGGCCGCCGTGCTGTACGCGCTGCTGCCCCTGCTCAACCTGCTGACGGGCGGCGCATCGCTGGTGCAGACCCTGGCCAACGGGCAGTGGAGCATCGCCAGCTTCGAGCTGCTGATGCTGGGCCTGGCCGCCATCCACGGCGTGGTGGCCTGGTGGCTGCTGCGCGGCAAGCCGGCAGCGGCTGCAGTGCCTGCAGTCGCCCGCACGCAAGCCCGCGCCGCCAGCCATGCCCCCACGCTGGAGCGCGCGTCATGATGATTCTTGGCGCCTTTTTTCTGGCCTTTGCAGGCTTTGCCGTCATCGCCGCTTCCATGGACCGGCACCAGGACCAGCTGGGCACCGAAGGCCTGGCGCCCGCGCGCCTGAAGGCCTGGCGGCTGGCCGGCTACGCGCTGCTGGCCCTATCGCTGGCGCCTTGCCTGCTGCGCTGGAATGCCTCGGTGGCCGTGGCCGCCTGGCTGGGCCTGCTCACCTTTGCGGCCCTGGCCCTGGGCCTGCTGCTGACCTATGCACCGCAGTTCGCGCGGCGTGTGGCGGCCGCTGCAGCGGCGGCGGGGCTGCTGGCCTGGCTGGTGGCTGGCTGATTCAATAGGCGGCAGCTGCCTGCTGTGCCGGCGCGGCCACCGGCGAATCATCGAACTGCCCCCGCAGCCTGCGCGCCGCATTCGCAAACAGCAGCACATCCACGCCCACGGCCACGAAGCTGCAGCCCAGGTCCAGGTAGCGGCGGGCCAGGGCGGGGTCCGAGGTCAGGGTGCCGGCCGCCTTGCCGCTGGCGATGATGGTCTTCATGGCGGCTTCGATGGCGGCCTGCACTTCGGGGTGGCCCGGGTTGCCGCGGTGGCCCATGGAGGCGGCCAGGTCGGCGGGGCCGATGAAGACGCCGTGCACGCCGTCCACTGCGCAGATGGCCGGCAGGTTCTGCAGGGCGCTCACGGTCTCGGCCTGCACCAGCAGGCAGACCTCGTCGTCGGCCACCTGCAGGTAGTCGGCGCGCGCGCTCCACTGCGATGCGCGGCCCACGGCGCTGCCCACGCCGCGCACGCCCAGTGGCGGGTAGCGCGTGGCGGCCACCACGGCACGCGCCTGTTCGGCCGTGTCCACCATGGGCACGAGCAAGGTGGTGGCGCCTATGTCCAGCATCTGCTTGATCAGGGCCGTGCTGCCTTCGACCACGCGCACCACGGCCTGGGCCGGGTGCGGGGCCACGGCCTGTAGTGCGGCCAGTGTGCTGCGCACGTCGTTGGGCGCGTGCTCGCCGTCGATCAGCAGCCAGTCGTAGCCGCAGGTGGCGGCCGCCTCGGCCAGGTAGGGGTCGGCCATGGACAGCCACAGGCCGATGCGGGGCTGGCCTGCGGCCAGGGCGGTCTTGAAGGGGTTATGGGCTGGCATGGTGTCCGGTGATTTCGTTGAGGGAAACATTCAGTCCAGCAGGCCCTGGCAGACGTACTTGGTGTGCAGGTAGTCGTCCAGGCCGTGGGTAGAGCCCTCGCGGCCGTAGCCCGACTCCTTGACTCCGCCGAAGGGCGCTGCCTCGGCAGCCAGTGCGCCTTCGTTGATGCCGACGATGCCGGTCTCCAACGCATCGGCCATGCGCCAGATGCGGCGTGCGTCGTTGCTGTAGAAGTAGGCGGCCAGGCCGAAGGGCGTGTCGTTGGCTGCGGCGATGACCTCGTCCTCGCTGTCGAAGACGGTGAGCGGCGCCACGGGGCCGAAGGTTTCCTCGCATGCGCAGGCCATGGAGGCATCGGCGCCCGTGAGCACGGTGGGCGCGTAGTAGTTGGCGCCCAGGGCATCCAGGCGCCTGCCGCCCGTGAGCACCCTGGCGCCGCGCGCCACGGCGTCCTGCACATGGCGCTCGATCTTTTCCACGGCGCGCGCATTGATCATGGGGCCGATCTGCGAGGCCGGGTCGCTGGCCGGGCCCACGTGCAGCGCGGCCACGCGCGCGGCCAGCTTCTGTGCAAACGCGTCGTGCACGCTGCGGTGCACGAAGACGCGGTTGGGGCACACGCAGGTCTGGCCGCCATTGCGGAACTTGGCGGCCATGAAGCCGTCGACGGCGGCATCGATGTCGGCGTCCTCGAAGACGATGAAGGGCGCATTGCCGCCCAGCTCCAGCGAGAGCTTCTTGAGCGTGTCGGCGCTGCGCCGCGCCAGGTGCTTGCCCACGGGCGTGGAGCCCGTGAAGGTGATCTTGCGCACGCGCGCATCGTCCAGCCAGACATCCACCACCTCGGGCGTCTTCTCGCGCGAGGCCGTGACGATGTTGAGCACGCCGGCCGGCACGCCCGCCTCCTGGGCCAGCAGCACCAGGGCCAGCGAGGTCAGCGGCGTGTCTTCCGCGGGCTTGCAGACCACGGTGCAGCCGGCGGCCAGCGCGGGCGCGATCTTGCGGGCGATCATGGCGGCCGGAAAATTCCAGGGCGTGATGGCGGCCACCACGCCCACGGGCTCGCGCAGCGCAAACATGCGCCGGCCAGGCACGGGCGCGGGAATGATCTCGCCGTTCATGCGCGTGGCCTCTTCGGCAAACCATTCGATGTAGCTGGCCGCGTAGGCGACCTCGCCCTTGCCCTCGACCAGGGGCTTGCCCTGCTCGCGGCTGATGAGGCGGCCCAGGTCGTCCTGGTGGGCCAGCACCAGGTCGTTCCAGCGCTTGATGATGGCGGCGCGCTGTTTGGCGGGCGTCTTGCGCCAGGCGGGGAAGGCGGCATGCGCGGCGTCCAGCGCGGCGCGGGCCTCGGCGGCGCCGGAGTCGGGCACCTCGGTGATCAGTGCGCCCGTGGCGGGGTCGGTCACGGCCAGGCGTGGGGCAGGTGCGGCGGGCGTGGCCGTCTCAGTCGCAGTCGCGGTCGTCCATTGGCCGGCGATGAAGTTGGCGCTGCGCAGCAGCTCGGGGCGGGTCAGGGTCAGTGGCATGGGATCGGTGGATGCAGGTGTTGTAAGGGGCGGCTCAGCTCACGATGCCCAGGTGCCAGGGCACGAACTCATGGTCGCCCAGGCCCAGGGCCTCGCTCTTGGTGGGCTCGCCGCTGGCGTGGCGCAGGATCTGCGCGAAGATGCGCTGCCCCATCTCGGGCACGCCGCATTCGCCGTCCACGATCAAGCCGCAGTTGATGTCCATGTCTTCCTCCAGGCGGCGGTACATGGGCGTGTTGCTGGCCAGCTTGATGGTGGGCGCGGGCTTGCTGCCGAACATGGAGCCGCGCCCCGTGGTGAAGCAGATCAGGTGCGCGCCGCTGGCAATCTGGCCCGTGGAGGCCACCGGGTCGTAGCCCGGAGAATCCATGAAGACGAAGCCCGGCTCGGTGATGGGCTCGGCGTATTCGTAGACGGCGCGCAGCGGCGTGGTGCCGCCCTTCATGGCCGAGCCCAGCGATTTCTCGAAGATGTTGGCCAGGCCGCCGGCCTGGTTGCCGTGGCCGACCACGCCGTTGAACTGCGCGTTCTGGCCGGCCGCGTAGCGCTCCCACCAGGCCAGGCGGTCCAGCAGCTTCTGCCCCACGGCAGGCGTGATGGCGCGGCGCGTGAGCATGAATTCCACGCCATGGATCTCGGGCGTTTCCGACAGGATGGCCGTGCCGCCGTGGCGCACCAGGATGTCCATGGCCGCGCCCAGGGCCGGGTTGGCCGTGATGCCCGAAAACCCGTCCGAGCCGCCGCACTCCAGCCCGATCTTCAGGTGGCTGGCACTGACCGTGCTGCGCCGCGCGGCGTCGGCCTCGGGCAGCATCTCTTCGATGGCGCGGATGCCCGCCTCGATGGTCACGCGCGTGCCGCCCACTTCCTGCATCACCAGGGTGCGCATGAGCCGGCCTTCGCTCAGGCCCTGCGACTCCACCAGGGCATCGACCTGGTTGCGCTCGCAGCCCAGGCCCACGATGAGCACGCCGGCCAGGTTCGGGTGGCGCGCATAGCCGGCCAGCGTGCGGCGCAGCACGTCGAAATGCTCGCTGGGCGAGGACATGCCGCAGCCGCTGGTCTGGGCGAAGGCCACCACGCCGTCCACGTTGGGGAAGGCTGCCATGCGCTCGGCCGTGAAATGCGCGGCAATGCGCTTGATCACCGTGGCCGAGCAGTTCACCGACGACAGGATGCCGATGAAGTTGCGCGTGCCCACGCCGCCGCCGGCGCGCACAAAGCCCTGGAAGCTGGCGCGCTGCGCCTCGGGCACATAGTCCACGGGCCGCACATCGGCGCCGAAGGCCGGGTCGCGGTAGTAGTCCACGATGCGCAGGTTGTGGCTGTGCACATAGTCGCCGGCCTCCAGCTCACGCGTGACCACGCCGATCACGGTGTCGTACTTCTTCACCTGCTCGCCCTCTGCGATGCGGCGCGCGGCGATCTTGTGGCCCGCAGGCACCTGGGCGCGGGCGCGCACGCCCAGTTCGGGAATCTCCTGGCCCAGCGACAGAGCGGTCCTGGCGACCAGCACGTTGTCGTTGGGATGCAGGTGCAGCAGGGGGCTATCGGTGCGGGACATGCGGGACATGCGGGGCTTTCATCGGTGTGGGTTCGCGGGCTGTCAGCCCTTCATCAATTCGCGCAGCTTGAGCTTGTCGATCAAAACGGTCTCTTTTTGATAGACCGTGTTGACGTATTTCTCGTAGTCCGGGCCATCCAGGTACAGCAGCGGCGCGTCCAGCTTCTCGGCCACGGACTTGAACTCGGGGCTGGCCACGGCGGCGCGGAAGGCCTCGCGCAGCCTGGCCGCCACGGCCGGGTCCAGGCCACGCGGCGCGCCAATGCCGTTGGGCGCATCGACCACCACGTCGTAGCCGCATTCGCGCAGCGTGGGCACGTCCTTGAAGCGCGCCGTGCGCTGCTCGCCCCAGGTGGCCAGCAGGCGCAGCTTGCCGGCCTCCACATGGGGAGCCCAGGAGCTGGAGTCGGCCAGCGCATCCACATGGCCGCCCAGCAAGCCCTGCAGTGCCTCGGCGCCGCCCTTGTAGGGCACATGGTTGAGCTGTATGCCGGCCACGCCCGCAAACTCCTCCATGCCCACATGCGTGGCACCGCCTACGCCTGCATGGGCATAGGTCACCTGGCCGGGCCTCGCCTTGGCGGCGGCCACGAAGTCCTTGAGCGTCTTGAACGGCGAATGGGCGGGCACGGCAATGCCGAAGGTCTGGCCCGAGGTGCGCGCGATGTAGGTGTAGTCCTTGCGCGGATCGGCCTGCAGGCTGCCCAGTTGCGAAAAGCGCGTGACCGAGATGGGAATCTGGCCGATGGTGTAGCCGTCCGCCCTGGCCGAGGCCAGCGCCTTGGCGCCGATCATTCCCGAGGCGCCCGCGCGGTTCTCCACCGCGATCGGCTGGCCCAGCAGCTTGCCGGCCACGGTGCACAGCGCGCGCATGGACTGGTCGGCCGTGCCGCCCGCAGGCCAGGGGCAGATGAAGGTGATGGGGCGTTCGGGCCAGCTCTGGGCGAAAAGAGGTCCGGTGGCGGCCAGTGCGCTGGCGCCGAGGGTGGCGAGCACGAATTCGCGCCGGCTTGCATGGCGTGTGCGTGGGGTGTTCATCGCTTGTCTCCTGTATTGGCTTTTTGCAGCCCTGTGATCCGGGCCTTGGGCTGACTGGCGCGATTGTTCAGTGCCTGATCATGACAATCCAATGAAAAGATAGACTGGCTTCATAACCTCAAAGCTATGAAGACCCCATGAGCAAGATAGACCGCGTGCTGCGCTCCAACCTCAAGCTGCGCCATCTGCAGCTGCTGGTGGCGCTGGACCAGTTCCGCCACCTGGGCCGCGCCGCCGAGTTCCTGGCCGTGACCCAGCCCGCCGTCTCCAAGACCCTGGCCGAGATAGAGCGCATGCTGGACATGACGCTGTTCGAGCGCTCCACGCGCGGCACCGAGCCCACGGCGGCCGGGGTCAGCATGGTGCGCTTTGCGCGCTCGGTGCTGGCGGGCTTCGAACGCACGCGCGATGAAATGGCGGCCGAGGCCAGCGGCACACGCGGGCGCACCAGCGTGGGCGCCATGGTCGTGGCCACGCCCGTGCTGCTGGCCCGGGCCGTCGAGCAGTTGAAGGCGCGATCGGCCCAGACCACGGTGCTGGTCGAGGAGGGCGATCTCACGCGGCTGCTGCCCAAGCTGCGCATGGGCGAGCTGGACCTGTTCGTGGGCCGGCTCGAACCCGGCTATGCCTCGCCCGACCTGGAGACCGAAGCCCTGTACGACGAGCCCATGGTCGCCGTCGTGCGCCCCGGCCATGCGTTGCTGGCGCAGCCTGCGAGCTGGCAGGCGCTGGCCGACATGCCCTGCGTCATGCCCCCGCCCTGGGCATCGCTGCGCGTGAAGCTGGAGCAGCAGTTCTTCGCCCACGGCCTGCATCCTCCGGCCGATCTGGTGGAGTCCGCCTCATTCCTGTCGCAGATCAGCTTCCTGCACCAGCGCGGCGCCGTGGCCTTCATGGCGCGCGGCGTGGCCGAGCATTTCGCGCAGCAGGGGCTGGTCGCCGTGCTGGACCTGCCCGTGCCCATCGACCTGCCCCCCGTGGGCCTGATCACCCTGCGCGGCCAGCCGATGACGGCGACGACGCGGTTGCTGGTGGAGTGTTTGCGGACGGTGGGGCGCAGCCTGGCAACGCGCTGATCCTGCGGCTGCGGCTGCGGCTGCATTGGCGCTGCGCCACCGGCGCCGCCGCATTCGGCATGAGGCTCTGTCCCTCCGTGGCCTGCACCGCATGCTCGCTGCCGCCGTGCTCCATGAAGGCAATGGAGATCATGACGTGAGTGGGGCTTTGGAGGGGAGCGTTGGGAAACCGGGGTCGGCGCAGTGCGTGGCGGCGATGGCCTTGCGCGCAGCCATGAATTCGCCCGGCGAATTCACGCATTCGGCGGCGCACAGCTGGCCACCGCGCAGGTGCAGGACGGCGAACCTGCCGCTGGCCGGGTTGCCGCGCAGCACGGTCTGGTCGCCCTGGCCGGGCAGGCCGGCGATCTGCAGCCTGGTGTCGTACTGATCGGACCAGAACCAGGGCGTTTCATGGGCGGGCAGTTCGCTGCCCGTGATGGCGCAGGCCGCGCGCCGGGCCTGTTCGAGCGCGCTGGGCACGCTTTCGAGCCGGTGCAGCCCGGGGTAGCCGGCCAGCGGGCGGCGCGTGGCATCGCCTATGGCGTAGATGCCGTTCATGGCGGTGCGGCCTTCGCCATCCACGGCAATGCCGTCAGCGCAGTCCAGGCCGAGGGATTGCGCCAGTTCCATGCAGGGCGCCGCGCCCACGCCGATGAGCACGGCATCGCACTCCAGTCGGGAGCCATCGGCCATCCACAGGGCCGTGATGCGGGTGGGGCTGTCTCCCTGGATGGCGGCGACCGCTGCATTGAAATGCACCTCCACGCCCTGGCCTGCATGCAGCTGCAGCAGATGCGCAGCCATCTGCGGCGAGGCGCTGCGCGTCAGCAGCCTGCCTTCGCGCTCGATGATCCGGACCTGCACGCCCAGCTTGCGGGCCGTGGAAGCGATTTCGAGGCCCGCATAGCCGCCGCCGATGATGGCCAGGCAGCGTGCGGTCTGCAGATGGCCCCGCAGCGCCTGCGCGTCTTCCATGGTGCGCAGGTAGGTGATGCCAGGCCGCTCATCCCCGGGCAGGACCAGCCAGCGCGGCGCGGAGCCTGTGGCAATGACCAGGTGTTCGTAGTGCAGCACCGATCCGTCGTTCAGCGCCACCTGCCGCGAGCCCGGCTCTATGGCCATGGCGCGCATGCCCGGGCGCAGGGCGATGGCCTGGTCCGCGGAGGCGCCGGCGGGCCGCGGCAACAGCTCGTCCGGGCCCATGGCCTGCTGCAGCCAGGCCCTGGACAGCGGCGGGCGCAGGTAGGGCGGCAGGTCCTCGCCGCCGACCACAGTGATCGGGCCCGGGTGGCCGTATTGGCGCAGCAGGGCGGCCAGGGTGCCACCGGCGTGTCCGGCGCCGATGATGACGGCATGGCCTTGGGGGTGTTGTGCGGGGTTCATGCTGCACCTTCGCAGGAGGCCCGGAGTACGGGGCGGGCGCAGATCTCGTCCCAGGCTTGCCGCATGAAGCGCGCGGCCGCCACGTTCTGCTCCAGCAGGTCATAGCCTGCGCCCAGGCCGTAGTCGGGGAGATTGATGAATTCGGTGGTGAGGTAGCGCAGCGGGCTGTGCGGCTGCGCATGGTGGCAGGCCAGCACCTTGCGGATGGCCTCTTTGGAGGGCTCCAGCAGGTAGGCATGCCAGGGCGAATGCCATTCGCCGGGTCCGGGCCGCAGCATGGGGTACTGGATGCCCCGGCCCGGGCTGCCGTCCTCGTCGCGGTGCCACAGGTTCAGGGGCTGGTTGGGGCCGGCCGCGCGCAGCTGGGCCCAGCGCACGATGCCCATGTCCAGCCATTGTTCGCACAGCGAGCCGGGCTCGAACGGGTCCAGCACCAGTTCGCCGCGCTCGAGCAGCCCGCGCACGCCAGACCGGTCCAGCTCGGCCGGGTTGCCGATCTTGAAGTTCACATGGCTGTAGTCCAGCGTGAAGTGAAAGGGCACGCCGCGTGCCTGCACGCGCCCGGCCACGCTGCGCACGCGCAGGAAGTCTTCGGTCCACGTGTTCACATGCAGCGCGAAGCTGGGCTCCACGCCCAGGCCCATGGCGTCGTCATAGACCCGCAGATAGTGTTCGGCAATTTCCACATCGGACAGCACATGGCCGTCGCGGTGGTGCTTGAAGGTCATGATGTTGTGGCAGCGCACGCCGATCTCGCGGCAGATGCGCAGGTTGCCGGCCAGCAGGACCTCGTCCTCGCCCAGGCGGTAGAACCAGCTGACGGTGTGCACGGGCAGCTTGAATTCGGCGATGGCCGACTCGTAGTCGGCCAGCTGGTGGCGCAGCGGCAGGCGGTCGAAGCAGTCGAACACGCCGGTCTCGCTGACGAGGCGGAACTGCTCGCGTATGGGCAGCTCCTGCAGGCCGATGGGCTGGTGGCGCGAGGAGCGCTGCACGCCACGGCCGTTGCAGCCGATGGGCGGGAGGGTGGGGCGGGGGGCTTCGTGCATGACCTGCTCCTCAGCCGCCCGTGGGCGCGCCCACGATCATGCGGTCCGCCGGCAGAGGGTGGCCCGCGTTGCGCGACCCGGTCAACGGGGACCGGGCATCGAGTACATCGGTTGTCATGGATCTGTCTCCTTATTGAGTGTGGTGTTGCGCCCCGGCCGCTGCTCAGCCCCATAGGCGCTGCGGGCCAAGAAGGCTTCATCGGCCAAGCGGCTCCCGGCGCCGCTGCCCGCACGGTGGAAGGCCTCCAGCGCGAACACTGCTTTCAGCCTGCTGCCCAGCGCGTGCGTTTGCCGCAGGGGCCAGAAGCTGGCCTGCATGCCGCCTGGCGCGGGCTCGCCATGCCCTGTCTTCGAATGCAGTCTGGGCATGGGATGTCTCCTGGGCTCCGATCGCGGCTCTCGACCCATGGCTGCTGGGTTGATGTGGAAAATCAAGGTGTATGCACTCGAATTAAGTCGGATTGCCTACAAAGAAACACCAAGGCTTTCCATGGAGCAATGCCTCTTTTTCCCCGCGTACAAGGATTGTGAATTTTTCGATTTGACTTAACTATCGGGAAAATACTTTATTTGTTTTTGACTATTTAATTGGGTGTTTGAGCGTAGGCGCTTGAAATTCCCGCGGTGGACGGATGTTTCCACCGGGGCCAGCGTGGCGACGCAGGACCCTGGACGGTGGCAATGCACCGCAAGCAGCTGAAATGTCAGCGCACAGCCATGCCGGCAGCGCCGGCATGCAGGAGCAGGAGGTCCATGTCGGGGGAAGGAAAAGGAGAAGGAGGAGGAGCGGAGCCGGCTGCGGATCGCGCGCAGCTTGCGGCTGCCCACCAGCGTCCGCGAGGCTGGCGTCAGGAGCACGGTGCAGATCGGCCTGCCCCCCGCCATTCCCGATGCCTTCGCCCACCTGGGCGGCCTGGCGGCCCCCTATTTGCCGGGCTGGCTCAAGGAGCTCACGCGCTCGCCCGGCGCGTGCCCTGCCCAGGGCGGTGGTCAACCGCCGAAGGCAGGTGGTGCGCGCCGTTCAGCGCATGGTCACGAACTCTTCTGCCGCCGTGGGGTGGATGGCCACGGTATCGTCGAAGTCGCGCTTGGTGGCGCCCATCTTGAGCGCCACGGCAAAGCCCTGCAGCATCTCGTCCATCCCCAGGCCGATGCCGTGTATGCCCACGATGCGTTCCTCGGGGCCCACGCAGACCAGCTTCATGCGCGCGGGCTGGCGGTGGCGCGTGACCGCCGTGTACATGGCGGTGAAGGCCGACTGGTAGATCTTGACCTGATCGTCGCCAAATCGCTCGCGCGCCTGCGGCTCGGTCAGGCCCACGGTGCCGATGGGCGGGTGGCTGAAGACCACGGTGGGCACGTTGTCGTAGTCAAGGTGCTCGCCGGTCTTGCCGTTGAACAGGCGCTCGGACAGGCGCCGGCCTGCGGCCACGGCCACGGGCGTGAGTTCGATGCGGCCCGTGATGTCGCCCACGGCGTGGATGCCGGGCACATTGGTGTCCTGGAACTTGTCCACCGCGATGTGGCCGCTGTCCTGCAGCGCCACGCCTGCGGCCTCCAGGTTCAGGCCCGAGGTGTCGGGCCTGCGGCCCACGGCCCAGACCACGCAGTCCACGGTGTGGCTGCTGCCGTCCTGCAGTTGCAGATCCAGGCTGCCGTCGGCATTGCGGACCACGGCCTTCGGGGTGGCCTGGCGGTGCACGGCGGGGCCTTCGGCCTCCATGATCTCCATCAGGGTCTGGCTCAGCAGCGGATCGAATCCGCGCAGTGCCGAGTTCTGGCGCAGGAACAGATGGGTCTGCGAGCCCAGCGCGTGCAGCACGCCGGCAATCTCCACGGCGATATAGCCGGCACCCACCACGGCCGTGCGCGCAGGCAGGGCCTTGAGGGCGAAGAAGCCGTCGGAGTCGATGCCCAGCTCGGCGCCAGGTATGTCGGGCCGTGCCGGGCGCGTGCCCGTGGCGATGAGGATGTGGTCGGCACTGAGCCGCTGGCCGCCCACCTCCACGGTGCGCGCATCCACGAAGCGGCCAAAGCCCTGGATCAGCTCGACCTTGTTGCGCGCCAGGCCGCTTTCATACGAGGCATGGATGCGGTCGATGTAGGCGCTGCGGCTGTCCAGCAGGCGCTGCCAGTCCAGGCCCTCGACGGTGGCATCCCAGCCGTAGTCGGGGCCGTAGCGGTGCATGGCCTCGCCGATCTGGGCCGCATGCCACATGACCTTCTTGGGCACGCAGCCCACGTTGACGCAGGTGCCGCCGATCTCGCCGGCTTCGATCAGCGCGCAGTGGCGCCCGTGCATGGCGGCGCGGTTGGCCGATGCAATGCCGCCGCTGCCGCCGCCGATGACGATGTAGTCGTAGTGCTTCATGGAGATTCCGTGCTGTGTCTGAGCGGCCCGAATGCCGCAGCCGGCCATCTTGCCCTGTTCGCCGGCCAGGGGCCTGCGGCGGGGGCAATGCCGCCATCTCCGCGCCCAGACGACGGCCCGGTTGGCCGGCATATCGCCGCTTTGCAGGGCCGGGGGCAGCAGGCGTTTGGTGGCGAATGAACGGACGGTGGCGCGGCAGCCCGCGTTGCGCAGGGGGCGGGACGCACTGTCAAGAAAAGCGCAACGCGCAGTCAAGGCGCGGGCAGGTGCGGCCGCTAGGCTCCTGCATTGCCGGTACCCCCGGCACGGACCAGAAGAACAGCAAGTTGAAACGGGAGTGCATGTGAGAGAACGAGGCAGTCGCCTTCAGGCGGAATTTTCCAGGGCCATGATGCCGTGGGTGGTGGTATTCGGAGCCGGCCTGCATTGCGTCGCGGCCGTGGCCGCGCCAGCACAGGGGTTGGTCATGACGGGCTACCAGACGCAGTCCAACGCTTTGTATACGAGCATGGTGACCGAATACACGTTCAGCGTGGGCGGTGTGGTGCAGCAAGGCGGCACGCCACCGGCCACAGCGGACTGGGCCACCCCTTCCAACTACTGGGATGGCGGCTGGGCGCTCAACAGCTGGAACGAGCGCTACACATACAGCTACCAGGGCCAGATCCTGCAGACGACCAACCCCCTGGACATTCCTGCGGCGGCAGCCTGGGCCACGATCAGCTCCTTTCAGATCGAGGGGTCCTCCTTCCCGCGTCCCATCGACAGTACTGTTTTCCACTATTCGCTCGATGGCATCCAGACCCTGCTTGCCATGGACGCATCGTCCATCCCCGCCAATGCGGTCTGGGCGGGCCTGTCATCCCTGTCCGATGGGTGGAATGCAACACAAAACCATGGGTTTGCCAGCTATGTGCTGGGCCGCCCAGTCTTCAGTCTGCCTCCCGCCGTCGACCCGCAGGCGGGCGGTGTGGCGGCCAAGGCCCGCGTGGCGCTGGACCGGGACGGCACGGGTTACTGGCAGGTACTTGCTGCGGCCGCGGCGGCGCCGGATGCCGCTGCGCTGCAGGCCGGCGGCTCCCCGGTCGGCATGACGGCAGGCGTGGTCCACGATATCGATATCGGGGGGCTGGCGGTGAATACGGCCTACAGGCTGCACTTCATCGCCAGGGATGGCGCAGGCCGCGTGCAGCCGGATGTGGCCAGCGTACCCTTCACCACGCTCAGGCGGGAGCAGACCATCGACTTTGCGCAGCCGGCGGCGCAAACCTTCGGCACGACATTCACGCCTGTTGCAACGGCTACCTCCGGCCTGGCCGTGACGTTTTCCGCATCTGCGCCAGAGGTTTGCACTGTCGATGCCGCAGGGGTGTTCAGCTTCCATTCCGCAGGCACTTGCAGGATGACGGCCCGGCAGGGCGGCGATGCGACCTATGGTCCCGCCCCCGAGGTGGCTTACCCTGTGACGGTGCAGCCTGCTGCGCAGAACATCGTCTGGAGCATGCCGGCGGCCCTGGTCGTGGATGCACGGGTGGCTCTGAGCGCCGCCGGCGGTGGCTCGTCCCAGGCCGTGCAGTTCAGCTCCCTGACGCCGGCGGCGTGCTCCGTCAGCGGTGCCGAGGTGGCCGGCAGGCTGGCGGGTACGGACAACTGCCTGCTGGCCGCCGATCAACAGGGGGATGCCAACCATCTGCCTGCGGCCCGGCAAGTCCTGTCCTTGAGCATCGGCAAGGGCCCGCAGGCCATTGCCTTCACTTCCGTGGCGCCAGCGGCTGCCAAGGTGGGCGATACCTATGCCGTGGCAGCAACGGGCGGGGCTTCCGGCAAGGTGGTGGTGTTCTCCGTGGATGCGGCGACGGCTGCCCATTGCACCATCGCGGGCAGTTCTGTCTCCTTCACTGCGCCGGGACCCTGCCGCATCCTGGCCGACCAGGCCGGCGACGCGAACTACGAGGCGGCGGCAAGGCAGCAGCAAAGCGTGCAGATCGCCCAGGCCACAACCACCCTGGCGATCACCTCGACCCCCAACCCTTCCCGGCCCGGCGACGATGTGACCATCAGCGTGTCGGCCGTGACCGGGGCACAGGACCGACGGGGGGCGCTGCGGGCGATGGCGGCGGCGCTCCCCTCGGGCAGCATCACGGTCTCGTACAACGGGGCGCAGCTGGGGTCGGCTCCCCTGGTTGGCGGCGCCGCCAGCATCACGGTCCGGCTGCCCGTGGCGGCCGGATCCCATGGCCTTGTGGTCGACTACAGCGGGGATGCAGTCCACGCCCCGATGAGCCAGGGCTTCACACAGGCCGTGGTGGCGGCGCCGGTGCCCACACCTGTGCCGGCCCTGCACACCGTGGCGCTGGTCATGCTGAGCCTGCTGGCGGCCGGGATTGGGGCCGGCAGGCTGCGCAGGGGCCGCATGGGCCGGTAGGCCGGGCTGCCGGGCGGCATGAGAACCCCGGCGTGGCGCCTCAGGCGGCAGCGATGCGCCGGGCGATGGCCTGGCCTACCTCGGTAGTGCTGGCCGTGCCGCCCAGGTCGGGCGTGCGGGGGCCGTTCTTGATGACTTCCTCGATGGCCGAGACGATGGCGTCGTGCGCCGCGCGGCCTGCGCCCTGGCCGTGGGTCAGGAAGTCCAGCATCAGCGCTGCCGACCAGACCATGGCGATGGGGTTGGCGATGTTCTTGCCATATATGTCGGGCGCCGAGCCGTGCACGGGCTCGAACAGGCTGGGGAAGCTGCGGTCGGGATTGAGGTTGGCCGAGGGGGCCAGGCCGATGGTGCCCGTGGTGGCCGGGCCCAGGTCGCTGAGGATGTCGCCGAACAGGTTGGTGGCGGCCACCACGTCGAAGCGGCCCGGCTGCAGCACGAAGCGCGCGGTCAGGATGTCGATGTGCTGCTTGTCCAGCGTGACGTCCGGGTAGGCCTTGGCCACGTCCTCGGCGCGCTGGTCCCACCAGGGCATGCTGATGGCGATGCCGTTGCTCTTGGTGGCCAGGGTGACATGCTTGCGCTCGCGGCTTTGGGCCAGGTCGAAGGCGTACTTGAGCAGGCGCTCGGCACCCTTGCGCGAGTAGACCGATTCCTGGATCACGATTTCGCGGTCCGTGCCCTCGTACATGATGCCGCCCAGCGAGGTGTATTCGCCTTCGGTGTTCTCGCGCACCACGTAGTAGTCGATGTCGCCGGGCTTGCGGCCGGCCAGCGGGCAGGGCACGCCCTCGAACAGGCGCACGGGGCGCAGGTTGATGTACTGGTCGAACTCGCGGCGGAACTTGAGCAGCGAGCCCCACAGCGAGACATGGTCGGGCACGGTGGCGGGCCAGCCCACGGCGCCGAAGAAGATGGCGTCCATGCCGGAGAGCTGCGCCTTCCAGTCGTCGGGCATCATTTTTCCGTGGGCCAGGTAGTAGTCGCAGTGGGCCCAGTCGAAATGGTGGAATTCGAGCTTGATCGCAAAGCGGCTGGCGGCGGCCTCCAGCGTGCGCAGGCCTTCGGGCATGACTTCCTTGCCAATGCCGTCACCGGCGATGACGGCGATCTTGAATGTGTCTTGCATGGTGTCTGTCCTTGGATCGAATGGATGGATATGTAGCGGCGCCGCTGACAGCCTGGCCGCATGCATGGCATTGTTGGCTGCGCCAGGGCTAAATACAATCGGCCAACTGTGGTTCCATTGTTTACAGATCGTGAATAAACAACCGGCTCCCGAAGACCTGCGTGTCTTCACCGTGGTCGCCCGCAAATCCGGCTTTGCCGCTGCGGCCGAGGAATTGGGTGCATCGCCCGCCTATGTGAGCAAGCGCATCCGCCTGCTGGAGCAGGAGTTGGGCGTGAAGCTGCTGCACCGCACCACGCGCCGCGTGGCCGTGACCGAGGAGGGCGAGCGCGTATTCCACTGGGCGCAGCGCATCCTCGACGACATGGACCAGCTGATGCAGGAGGTGGCCATCACGCGCAGCGAGCCGCGCGGCCTGCTGCGCGTGAGCAGCAGCTTCGGCTTCGGGCGGCATGTGATCGCGCCGGCGCTGTCCCGGCTGGTGGAGCGCCATCCGGGGCTGCAGGTGCGGCTGGATGTGTTCGACCGGCTGGTGGATGTGGCGGGGGAGGGCTTCGATCTGGATGTGCGCGTGGGCGACGAGATCGCTCCCCACCTGATTGCGCGGCGGCTGGCCGACAACCACCGCGTGCTGTGCGCGGCGCCTGCCTACCTGGCGCGCCGTGGCACGCCGCGCACGCCGGCCGAGCTGTCGGCCCACGACTGCCTGGCCATCAAGGAGCGCGACCAGGCCTTTGGCGTGTGGCGGCTGCGCGCGGGCGCCGCCGAGCAATCGGTGAAGGTCACGGGGCCGCTGTCGGCCAACAACGGGGAGATGGTGGTGCAGTGGGCCGTGGACGGGCGCGGCATTGCGCTGCGCTCGCTATGGGATGTGGGCGCCCATCTGCAGGCCGGGCGCCTGGTGCAGCTGCTGCCCGAATGGCGGCAGGAGGCCAATGTCTGGGCGGTCTATCCGACGCGGCTGCAGCTGTCGGCCAAGGTGCGTGTCTGTGTCGAATTCCTGCAGGAGCACTTTCAGCAGGAATGGGCGGCAGCAGCGTCCTGAAAAGGGCGCGGCTGCCGCAGCAGGCTCAACCTGCCAGGGCGGCCTTGACGGCAGCGGACACCTGGCCCATGTCGGCCTTGCCTGCCAGTTGCGCCTTGACCGCGCCCATGACCTTGCCCATGTCGCCGGGGCCGGATGCGCCCAGTTCGGCCACGATGGCCTTGACGGCGGTGGCCACTTCCTCGGCCGACATGCGCTCGGGCAGGTAGGCGGTCAGCACGGCCATCTCGGCCTTTTCCTTGTCGGCCAGGTCCTGGCGGCCCGCGCCCTCGAAGGCGGCGATGCTGTCCTTGCGCTGCTTGATCAGCTTGTCCACGATGGCGATGACGGCGGCGTCGTCCAGCTCGATGCGCTCATCGACTTCCTTTTGCTTCATCGCTGCCTGCAGCAGGCGGATGGTGCCCAGGCGCTCGCTGTCCTTGGCGCGCATGGCGGTCTTCATGTCTTCGGTGATCTGGGCCTTGAGGCTCATGGCTTTTCTCCTGAGGTGATGGCGTCGGAAAACACGGAACAAAAAACAAAAAACCCGCGCCTGGCGTCCCGAGCGCGGGTTTTGCGGCTGACGAGAGCCGGCTGGTCAAGGGCTGATCAGTACAGCTTCTTGGGCAGCTGCATGCTGCGAACGCGCTTGTAGTGACGCTTGACGGCGGCAGCCTTCTTGCGCTTGCGTTCGGCAGTGGGCTTCTCGTAGAACTCGCGAGCGCGCAGGTCGGTCAGCAGGCCGAGCTTTTCGATGGTGCGCTTGAAGCGGCGCAGGGCAACTTCATAGGGCTCGTTTTCTTTTACGCGGATGGTGGTCATTAGCTAGATTTCCAGATATCTGTGCTGACAGCGGGTTCCCGGGAAGATCGGGCCTGAGAGCCATGTTCAGCGGTTGGTCCCCGTCCAAAGTTAACTAGTATTGGCCGACGGGGCGATTGCCAGCAAAGCGGGCGATTATACGCGAGACGAAAGCGGTCTGACAAATCAGGCAGAAGGCAAGGCCTGCGCACAGGCGTGCCCACTGGCCCAGGCCCATTGGAAGTTGTATCCCCCGAGCCAGCCGGTGATATCCACCACTTCGCCAATGCAGTACAGGCCCGGCTGGGTCTTGCATTCCATGGTCTGCTGCGAGAGCGCCCGCGTGTCCACGCCGCCCAGCGTCACTTCCGCCTTCTTGTAGCCTTCCGTGCCCGTGGGCACGATCTCCCAGCGTGACAGGCGCTCGGCCAGCTGGTTCAGGGCCTTGTCGGAGGCTTCGGCGATGGGGCGCTGCCAGGCAGCATCCTGCTGCACCCAGGCATCGGCCAGTCGCGAGGGCAGCCACTGCGCCAGTTCATTGGCGATGAGCTTGCGCGAGCGCGACTTGGCCCTGAGCAGCTCGCCCTGCAGGTCCACCTCGGGCGCGAGGTTGATGCTCAGGGGCGTGCCGGGCTTCCAGTAGCTCGATATCTGCAGCACGGCCGGGCCCGAAAGGCCCCGGTGCGTGAACAGCAGGTCTTCCATGAAGGCCATGCGTTCTTTCCTTTTGCCGCCGGGCCGCCCCAAGGCAGAAGCGGCCCCCTCGGGGGGCAGCGACCCGCGGAGCGGCGGAGCGTGGGGGTCACTGATCCTGGTGCTGATCTCCACGGGCAGGGCCAGGCCCGCGAGCTGGGCGTAGGGGGCCCAGGCGTCGCCATCGAAGGTCAGCGGCACCAGGCCCGGCGTGCGTTCGACCAGGGGCAGGCCGAATTGCTGGGCCAGGCGGTAGCCGAAGTCGGTGGCGCCGATCTTGGGAATGGACAGCCCGCCCGTGGCGATGACCAGGCTGGGCGCCTGCACGGCGCCACGGCTGGTCTGCAGGCGGTACTGGCCTTCCGCATGCGCGACGGAATCGACCTTGCAGGGCTGCCAGCGCTGCACGCCGCCGGCCTGGCATTCGGCCAGCAGCATGGCGATGATGTCCTCGGCCGAGCGGTCGGCGAACAGCTGGCCCTTGTGCTTTTCATGGTGGGCAATGCCGTGCCTGTCCATCAGCGCGATGAAGTCGGACGGCGTGTAGCGCGACAGGGCCGAGCGGCAGAACTGCGGGTTGCCGCCCACGAAGTGCTTGTGCGGCGCACGCACGTCCAGATCGCGGTTGGTGAAGTTGCAACGGCCGCCGCCCGAGATGCGGATCTTCTCGGCCACCTTCTCCGCGTGGTCCAGGAGCAGCACCGACAGGCCACGCTGTCCGGCCTGGGCCGCACAGAACAGACCGGCCGCGCCGGCGCCGATGACGATGGCGTCGAAAGAGAGGGAAGAGGTCACAAAAACGTCACTCGGGGGGCAAAAGGGCGCTCATTCTCGCGCAATGGCGCTTTTTCCTAAAATCCAGCGATGAATTTCCCATCGCACCAGCTGAGCATGACCGTGCTCATGTCGCCCGACATGGCGAACTTTTCGGGCAACGTCCATGGCGGCGCCGTTCTCAAGCAGCTCGACCAGGTGGCCTATGCCTGCGCCAGCCGCTACGCGGGCCGCTATGTGGTCACGCTGAGCGTGGACCAGGTGATGTTCCTGCAGCCCATCCATGTGGGCGAGCTGGTGACCTTCCTGGCCAGCGTCAACCACACGGGCAAGTCGTCGATGGAGATCGGCATCAAGGTGGTGGCCGAGGACATCCGCACCCAGGTGGTGCGCCATGTCAACAGCTGCTTTTTCACCATGGTGGCGGTGGACGAGAACAAGCAGCCTGCGCCCGTGCCCACGCTGGTGCCGGCCACCGACGAGGAAAAGCGCCGCTGGCAGGCCGCGCTGATCCGCAAGGACCTGCGCCGCGAGCTGGCCCAGCGCTTCGAGCAAAGCCGCGTGACGGCCAGCAGTTCGGTCAAGCCGGGCTGAGCGTGGAGGGTGCGGCGGGTGGCCGATGCCAGGTGCCGGGCGCGCTGCCCTGCAACTCGTCCCGCACCTGCTCAATGACGCGCCTGAGGTCTTCCATGGAGGCCGGCTTGGACAGCACCTCGTCGGCACCGGCCTGCAGGTAGCGCAGCGCTTCGGAGGCCTCGGGACTGGCGGTCAGCGCAATCACGCGGCAGCGGCGCAGCTGGTTTTCGGCTTCCCGCCGACGCAGGCGCCGGATGAACTCGAAGCCGTCCATGATCGGCATGCGGCCGTCGGTGATGATGAGATCAAAGGACTCGACCAGGCAACGCGCCCAGGCCTCCTGTCCATCGCCGGCCAGCGAGATGCCGTGGCCCAGCGCGGTGAACTGGCTCTTGAGCAGCTCGCGATTGAACAGATAGTCTTCCACGGCCAGGATTCTGAGTTCAGGCTCGGCTGGGACTTCGGGCAGGGGCTCGGTGCCTGTATCGGCCTTTGCACGCAGCTCCAGGGGCGCGGGCATGATCCGGGGCAATACCTCTTCGGCCGACGGCCTGTCGTCCGGCTCCACCAGCGGCAGGCTCAACCTGACCGTGAAGCGTGAGCCCCGGCCCGGCACGCTCTCCAGGGTGATGGTCCCCCCCATGTGCTCCAGCAGGCGGCGCGTGATGCTCAGGCCCAGGCCGCTGCCGAAGGCCTGGTCCTGATGGGCGCCCGGCACCTGCGAAAAGGGCTTGAACAGCCGGGCCTGGTCCTGCGGCGCAATGCCGATGCCGGTGTCCTCCACCTCCATCTGCAGCAGCAGGCGGTCATGGCGGCGGGTGCCTTGCGCGCGCAGGGTGACGCTGCCGCGTTCGGTGAATTTGATGGCATTGCTCAGCAGGTTGAACAGCACCTGCTTGAGGTGCAGCGGGTCGGCCGTCACGCTGTGGTCCACGCCCTTGCCAACCTGGGTGCGCAGCGACAGCCGCTTGCCGTGCGCCAGGCCCTGCAGCAGCGGGGCCATGTCTTCGATCAGCGGCCGCAGCGCCACGGGCTGGGGCGTGGAGTCGATGTGGCCCGACTCGATGCGGTGCAGGTCCAGCACATTGCCCAGAAGCAGCAGCATGCCCTGGGAGGCCTTGTGGGCCGCGGCCAGCGTATCGCGGTGGGGCAGGCCGAGTTTTTCGCGGTCCTGCGCCAGCTCCAGCAGGCCGATGATGGCGCTCAGCGGCGTGCGTATCTCGTGGCTGGTGGTGGACAGGAACAGGCTTTTGGCCCGGTTGGCGGCCTCGGCGCGCCGCTCGGCACGGCGCGTCCTGCGCATCTGGCGGCTCAGGTAAAAGCCCCAGACCAGGGAGGTGGCCGTGGCCAGCGCCAGCGCTGCCAGCAGCAGCAGCAGGCGCTGGCGGTGCTCGCGCCAAAAGCGCGTGCCGCTGCCGCTATCGCGCGGTGCCCACAGGCGCACGATTTCGGCCATTTCTTCGGGTGAGATGGACAGCTGGGCCTTCTCCAGAATGCTCAGAAGCTCGGGCTCGGCGGCATGCACGGCCAGGCTCACGGGGCGGGTGTAGTCCTCCAGGATGCCGGTGAGCTGCAACTGGTTGCCCAATTGCTGGGCGTTGGCATAGCGCGCTGCGTAGTCGTTGCCGACGAAGGCATCGCTGTCATCGGCTGCCACGCTGGCCAGGGCCTGGGCCAGGTCGGGATACAGCTGCAGCCGTATGCGCGGATGCTCGCGGCGCACCGTGTCTTCCAGGAAGAAGCCAGCCACCATGGCCACGCGCTTGCCCTCCAGTCCCTGCAGGTGGTGTATGCCCTTGTCACGCTGTGTGCCCGCATTCGCCTCGGGCCGGGCCATCACCACCACCGCGCTGCGCAGGTAGGGCGGCAGCAGCTTGATATCGGGCGATGCAATCGGCGGCGAGGTGTAGACGGGGGTGAGCAGGGCCTTGCCCGAGCCCAGAATGGCCTCGAGTTCGGTGTAGTTGCGTGCGGTCACGTAGTCGAACTGCAGGCCGGCGCGGTGGCTGATCAGGTCCAGGTAGTCGGGTCCTATGCCCTCGGCCTGGCGGTCGGCATTCAGCTTTCCCAGCGATCCCAGGGAGCTGTTGAGCACCACGGGAATGCGGGGATGGGCATCCAGCCACTGCTTTTCCGAGGGTGTCAGGGCCACGCGGTCGCTTCCCAGCAGCGGACGGCGGCTGCCGCTCCAGCTGTGCAGAATGTCGTCGCCATGCTGCAAGGTGATGGTGGGCAGGGCCTGGTCCAGATAGGCCTTCAACTGCGTATCGTTATGCCGCACCAGCATGCCGAAGCCTCGGCTCTCTATGGGGGCAAAGCCCTGCACGCGCAGGTTGAGCAGGTAGTTGGCCTGGATCAGGTAGTGCACCGTGACCGTGTCGCCGACGAAGCCGTCGATCTCGCCCAGGCTCAGCGCCTCCAGCGCGCGGCGGGGTGTTTCATAGGTCAGCAGCTCGCTGAGAGGATAGGCGGCCGCAACCTGGGAGCGCAGCAGCTGGTTGGGCGTCATGGCCAGCCGCGCGCCCCGGCGCTCCGCGTCGAAGGGCGCATGCGAGAGCGACACCAGCACGGGCTGGCTGGGCAGGTAGGGCACGCTCAGGGCCAGGTCGGCGCGTTCGGCCTCCAGCTCGGTGCCCTCGCAGGCCAGGTCGATCTCGCCGCGCCGCAGCGCATCTAGCACGGCCACGCGCGATCCATAGGTCTTGAAGCGCACCGGCGTGGGAAACAGCAGGCCCAGGTGGTCGGCCGTGATGCCCTGGAAGCGCTCGCCATCGATCATTTCCAGGGGAGGATGGTCGGGCAGGGAAATGCCCACGGACAGCGGCCCGCGCGCCTGCAGCCACTGGCGGTGCGCGGGCGTGAGCCAGGGCTTTGCAACGGCCGTGACGCGCGTGGCCAGCACCATGTCGGCGCCTGCAGCCAGGCCGGGCATGAGCAGGGCCATGCCCAGCGCGCAGCCGGCCAGCAGCGGCGACCACGTGCGCCGCCATGCGGACAGCCGTATCTGCGCAGCTGTGGAAGTGAAAGTAAGGCCTGGTGTTTTCATGGAATCCCCCGATGGCGCTACCGCCGCCTGGCGGAGCTGACGGTCTGCCAAAACGGTCTAAACGCCGTTTCGGCAGCCAACAGGGGATTTTTAATGAAAACTAATGACTTTTATGAATCGATAGATTTTTGATTGCAGCAATCTCGCACTCAGGCGGCTGCAACCGCAGCGGTGAGCTGCGTCTGAGGTTCGGCCATTGCCCGTACGCCATGGACCACATCGCCAACGACGATGACGCTGGGGCTGCCCAGGCCCGTGTCGGCAATGCACTCCACCAGCGCGCCCAGCGTGGTCAGCGCGTGGCGCTGTTGTGGCAGGCTGGCGTGCTGGATCACGGCCACGGGCGTGGCTGCGGGCAGGCCATTGAGCAGCTCGGCGCGGATGTGCTCCACGCTGCTCACGCCCATGTAGATCACCAGGGTGAGCCGTGCATCGCGCGCGGTGGCGGCCAGCTGGCGCCAATCGGTGCCGCTGTCGCCGGGCTTGGCGTGGCCCGTGATGAAGACCACGCCGTGCGCCCGGTCGCGGTGCGTGAGCGGGGCGCCCAGGCTGGTGAGCCCGGCCAGGCCAGCGGTGATGCCGTTGATGACCTGGACCTCGACGCCCGCTTCGCGCAGGTGCTCCACCTCTTCGCCGCCGCGCCCGAAGATGAAGGGGTCGCCGCCCTTCAGGCGCACCACGGTCTCGCCCTCCTGCACGGCGCTCAGCATGAGCTTTTCGATGAAGGCCTGGGGCGTGCTCTTGCAGCCGCCGCGCTTGCCCACGTAGACGATGCGCGCCGTGGGCGCGGCATGGGCCACGATGGCGTCGCTGACCAGGTCATCGACCAGCAGCACGGTGGCAGCCTGTATGGCCTTGAGGGCCTTGATGGTCAGCAGCTCCGGGTCGCCGGGGCCGGCGCCGACCAGGGTGCAGGTGCCGCGCCGGGCGGTGTTCGCGGGGGTGTGGGACGGGGTCGTCATGGCGGGGCTCCGTTTTTCTGGGGTATTCAGCGAATCTGATCGGCCAGGTGGACGATGTGTTCCACCTGGCGTGTGAGCGCGGGCGGCACGGGCAGCCGGCCCGCGAGCACGTCTTCGGTGTAGCGCGCCGTGGTGTCCACGTCGATCTCGGCGGGCAGGCCCGGCACGTCGGAGGCGGTGCCGCTTTGCTGCTCGGCCAGCAGCTGGTGGGCGCCTGCCACAAAGCCGTCGTAGCGCGGCAGCCGGCGCGGGTCGGCCGCGACCTCGCCTTCCAGCCCGCGCGAGAGCAGGACATTCATGCCCAGTGTCCCGAAGGTGCCGTGCAGCATGGGCAGGTACTCGGGATGGGTGTAGGCCGTCACCAGCAGGGAGGGGCCGTCGCAGGGCGCCAGCAGCTTGACCACGCTGTGGCCCGGGTTGCGCAGGCCGATGACCTCGCGCACGGACAGCAGGCGCGCCAGGGCCGGGTGCAGATGTTCGGTATGGATATGGGCCACCTGGCCGCCGGCCAGGGCCTGGGGAGATGGCAGCGGCGCAATGCCCAGGGCCTGCAGCACATCGCTGGCCAGGATGCGGCGCGCCTCGGTGCGCATGCCGTGCAGCAGCACGGGCAGGCCTTCGCGTGACAGCAGCAGGGCCAGCAGGGGGGTGAGCACGGGCAGGCGGCGCGCGCCGTTGTAGCTGGGCAGCACGATCACGGGGCGGCCATTGGCCGAGGCGGGAAAACGGGCGACGCGCGCATGCACGGCGTCCAGGAAGCCGCTCATCTCCTCGACGGTCTCGCCCTTGATGCGCATGGCGATGCAAAAGGCCCCGATCTCCAGGTCGCTGACGCCGCCGTCCAGCACCTGGCCGAACAGGTCGGCCGCCTGCGGGCGCTCCAGCGCCTTGGCTCCGCGTGCGCCGCGGCCTATTTCCTTGATGTATTGGCTGATGCCCATGGCGTTGCAATCGTGGGTGGAATCCTGTGGGGGCATATTTTCCCGCAGGTTTCATTACTTTTCGCTATATATGCAAACCCGTTGTTCAATCGCCTCTTTCATGCGGACTCCTGGCTCTCCGCCAGGGGTATGTGGCGCACCAGGCGCTTGAGCTCGGGCAGGCAGGAGCCGCAATTGGTGCCGCAGCGCAACTGGCCCTGCAGCGCTGCCAGGCGCGCGTCGTCGCTGCCCTCGCAGCGCGCAAGCGCGCCTGCGATGGTGGTCTCGTCCACATCGAAGCAGGTACAGACCTGGCGCGCACGCGGCTGGATGGCCAGCGGCGCCGAGCCCGAGGGCATGAGCAGCAGGCGGCCATAGTCCTGTGCCGGCATCTGGTCCTGCAGCAGGGTGGACAGCCAGCTGCCCGCGCGCGTGTCGCCCGCCAGTAGCAGGGCCTCGACCGTGGTGGACAGGCTGTGGCGGTCCAGTCGCAGCGCGCGGCTGTGCTGGCGGCGGCGGTCGGTGTAGCGCAGGGTGTCGGCGGCATCCAGGCCCAACAGGGATTCGATCCGTGCGAGGACGGCCTCGCCCGGCGCCTCATGCGCGGCGGCGCGCAGCAGCACGCCGTGCCGGGCCCGGGCGGCGTCCTGCAGCGGGACGGCATTGCCGAAGGGCACGCAGCTGGCAAAGCCGAAGTGCGGCATGAGGGCGGACAACTGCTCGCGCACGGCCAGCACCCGGTCCTCGGGCAGCCAGGCCATGGCCAGCAGGGTCCAGGGCAGTTCGGCCTTTTGCAGCTTCACGGCCGTGTGCTTGAGTTCGGGCTGCTTGGAGCCGGGGCACAAGGCCGGTGTGGTCAGGGCGTTGATGCCGCCCATTGAAGTGCCGCCCAGGTACTCGCCGCCCCAGTGCATGGCCATGAAGAGCTGGGAGGGCGTCAGCGTGTCATCGGGCTGCACCGGCACCAGCAGGGTGCCGCGCCGGCTGCTCATCTGCACCAGGTCGCCCGCGCGCAGGCCGCGCTCGGCCATGTCCTGCGGGTGCATTTGCAGGCAGGGCTCGGCCGCATGGCCGAACAAACGGCCCAACTGGCCCGTGCGGCTCATGCCGTGCCACTGGTCGCGCAGCCGGCCCGTGGTCAGGCTGAAGGGGTAGTGCGCATCGGGTGGCTCGGCCAGCGGCTGCCAGGGCAGCAGGGCAAAGCGTGCGCGGCCATCGGGCGTGGGAAAGCGGCCGTCTTCGTAGAGCCGTGCGCGGCCCTGGGCTGCGCCTTCGGGCAGCGGCCATTGCTGGGGGCCTTGCGCGTCCAGCAGATCCCAGGACAGGCCGGTGATGTCCAGGTCACGCCCGCGCGTGCTCTCGCGGTGCTCGTTCCAGATGGCCTGGGCGCCGGCAGCGGCGTCTTCGGTGTCGTAGGGAAAGAGGCTGGGCCGGCCCGGGCGCAGCCGTGCCTCCATGCGCCGCGCGCAGTCCACGGCAATGCGCCAGTCATGGCGTGCGGCGCCGGGTGCGGCCACGGCGGGGCGCACGCGCGAGATGCGCCTTTCGCTGTTGGTCACCGTGCCGATCTTCTCGCCCCAGGTGGTGGCAGGCAGCAGCAGGTCGGCGTAGGCGCAGGTGGCGGTGGTGGCAAAGGCCTCCTGCACGATGACGAATTCGGCCCGCTGCAGCGCGCGCCGCACCAGGGCCTGGTCGGGCATGCTTTGCGCAGGGTTGGTGCAGGCTATCCACAGCGCGCGGATCTCGCCCTCGGCGGCGGCCTCGAACATCTCCACGGCGGTCTTGCCAGGGCGGGGCGGCACGGCGTCCACGCCCCACAGGGCGGCCACTTCGGCGCGGTGGGCGGGGTTGGCCAGGTCGCGGTGGGCCGACAGCAGATTGGCCAGCCCGCCCACCTCGCGCCCGCCCATGGCATTGGGCTGGCCCGTGAGCGAGAACGGCCCTGCGCCTGCGCGCCCGATCTGGCCCGTGGCCAGGTGCAGGCCGATCAGCGCGGCGTTCTTGGCCGTGCCGTTGCTGCTCTGGTTCAGGCCCTGGCAGTACAGGCTGAGCGTTGCGCCACGGGCGGCGCCGTCCCGCGCATCTCCTCCCAGCGCGAACCACTGCGCGGCCTGGAAAAGGTCGTGGCGGGGCAGGCCGCAGACCTCGCTCACGCGCTCGGGCGTGGCCTCCCGCACCAGGGCCTGCAGGTCGGCAAAGCCGCTGGTGTGGCGCGCGATGTAGGCCCGGTCCAGCCAGCCTTCCAGCTCCATGATGTGCAGCATGCCGTGGAACAGCAGGGTGTCGCTGCCGGGGCGCAGCGGCAGGAAGAGGTCGGCCATGCCGGCCGTGTCGGTGCGGCGTGGGTCGGCCACGATGATCTTCATCTGCGGCCGCGCAGCACGCGCCTGCTCGATGCGCCGCGTGAGCACGGGATGGGCCCATGCCGCGTTGCTGCCCACGATGAACAGGCAGTCCGCATGGTCCACGTCCTCGTAGCAGGCCGGCGGCGCGTCGGCGCCCAGCGTGGCCTTGTAGCCCGCCACGGCGCTGCTCATGCACAGGCGCGAGTTGGTGTCGATGTTGTTGGTGCCGATCAGGCCCTTGGCCAGCTTGTTGAAGACGTAGTAGTCCTCGGTCAGCAACTGGCCGCTCACATACAGGCCCACGGCGTCGGGGCCGTGCTCCTGCGCGATGGAGGCCAGCCTGCCGGCTGCCAGGTCCAGCGCGGCATCCCAGCTGATGTCCCGGGGCGCCGCCCCGCGCGTGGTGCGCAGGGCGGGCTGCAGCAGCCGGGTCTGCCGCGCCAGGGCGGGCGAGGCCGTCAGATGCAGCGTGCTGCCCTTGGTGCACAGGCGGCCGTGGTTGGCGGGGTGCGCCGGATCGCCACGCACGCCCGTGATGCGCGCACCATCGCTTTCGATGATGACGCCGCAGCCTGTGCCGCAGTAGGGGCAGGTGGATCGGGTTTCTTGCATGGTGGGCCTGGGGTGGATGAGGGAAGGGCAGGGCACGGGGGCGGGCGCCGTCATGGGCCGCTGGCCGGGTCGGCCTGGCTGGCTTGACTTTCGCCGAACATGAGGCGGTCGCGCAGTTCCTGCACTGCCACGCCATCGCGCAACAGGCGGAAGTACCAGCCACCGTCCTCGGTGTCGCCATACAGGCAGGCGCCGACCAGTCTGTCGCCGCGCAGCACCAGCTTGCGGTACACGCCCGCGCCGGGGTCGCTGAGCACGATTTCCTCCGTGCCGTCGTCGCCGCGAAAGTCGCCTGCGCTGAACAGATGAATGCCCGTGACCTTGAGCTTGGCCGAGGTCTGCGAGCCCGGATAGCGGCCGATGCCGATTTCGGCCAGGTGGTTGGCCAGCACCTTGCCCTGCTCGAACAGCGGCGCCACCAGCCCGTAGGCCACGCCCCGGTGCGCCGCGCATTCGCCCACGGCATAGATGCGCGGGTCGGTCACGGTCTGCAGCGTGTCGCTGACCACGATGCCGCGCTGCACGTGCAGGTGCATCTGCTCGGCCAGCGCGGTCTCGGGTCGGATGCCCACGGCCATGACCACGAGCGAGGCCGGCGCATCGCGCCCGTCCTGCAGGTGCACGCAGGCCACGCGGCCCTGGCCGTCGCCCGTCAGCGCGCGGGTCTGGGCCTGCATCAGAAAGCGCATGCCGCGCTCGGCCAGCGAGGCCTGCAGCAAGGCGGCGGCGGTCTCGTCGAGCTGGCGGTCCAGCAGGCGCTCACCCGCATGCACCACGGTGACCTCCATGCCGCGCTTCATGAGTCCGTTGGCGGCCTCCAGGCCCAGCAGTCCGCCGCCGATGACCACCGCCTGGCGGTGGCTGGCGGCCGCCGCGATCATGGCCTGGGTGTCGGCAATGTCGCGGTAGCCCAGCACGCCTTCCAGCTCGCGCCCGGGCACGGGCAGCATGAAGGGGCGCGATCCCGTGGCCAGGATCAGGCGGTCGTACCCGGCGCTCACCGGCTGTCCGGCCGCGTCCACGGCGTGCACCACGCGGCGCGCCCGGTCCACCGCATGCACGCGGCAGCCTGCATGCAAGGTGATGCCGTGCCGGGCATACCAGGACCAGTCGTTGAGGATGATTTCGTCCAGCTGCTGCTCGCCCGCCAGCACGGGCGACAGCATGATGCGGTTGTAGTTGGGGTGCGGCTCGGCGCCGAACACGGTGATCTCGTAGAGGTCGGGCGCGATCCTGAGCAGCTCTTCCAGCGTGCGCACGCCGGCCATGCCGTTGCCCACCATCACCAGCCTGGATTTCTTCATTGCGCCCCCGCATCGGTTCGAAAAGCAAAAAGGCGTCATCCCCACTGCGCGGCTGCTGCCTGCGCGCGGGTTGACGCCTTTGTCCCTGGGGCAGCGGCACCTCGTTGCGCCTTGCCCCCATGGCCTGCAATGGCCACGCACGGGATGAAGCAAGCGGCATGCCAGGGCGCGCAGCCCTGCGCGGGCCCTGTCCTCGGGGCTGCCGCCCGGCGGCCGAGCCATGGTGGTGCGTCGCATGCCTCAAGGCGGTGCGCCCGCTATCGAGAGCGCGCAATCAGATGTCTGAATCGAATGGAGGTTTTGTGGCGATTTGTTTCAAATGCGACGAATCGGGGTACAACAAGCCACCGGGTCCTGCAGTAAGCCAGGGCCGCAATGACGTGAAGGATTTTTCTTCTTCAAGGGACCACGCCTATGAGAGTGAATCTGCCAGTCAGCACGCGTGAATACGCATTTCCCAAGGGCCAGACCCTGGTGTCCACCACGGACCTGAAGGGGCGCATCCTCTACTGCAACCCGATGTTCATCGAGGTCAGCGGCTACGAGCGCGAAGAACTGCTGGGCCAGCCCCACAACATGATCCGCCACCCCGACATGCCCGAGGAAGCCTTCCGCGACATGTGGGCCACCATCTCGGCCGGACTGCCCTGGTCGGCGCCCGTGAAGAACCGGCGCAAGAACGGCGACTTCTACTGGGTCATGGCCAATGTCACGCCGCTGATGGAAGGCGACCGTCCCTCGGGCTACATGTCGGTGCGCACCGAGGCCACGCGCGAGCAGACGGATGCGGCCGAGCGCCTCTACGCCACCATGCGCGCCGAAAAGGACGCAGGGCGCAAGGTCCACGTGCTGCGCGCCGGCCATCTGGTGCGCAACAACCTGCGCGGACGCCTTGCCAGCGCGCTGAGCCTGGGCCTGGCAGGCAAGCTGGTGCTGATCTTCTTCCTGGTGGTGGCGGCAGCCTTTGGCGCGGCGATGGCGGGAGGGCACACGCTGGATGCATGGTCCGCGCTGGCCTGGCTGGCGGTCTGCATCTTCACGGGGCTGGCCGGGGCCTGGGCGTACCGGCTGACCGTGGCGCCGCTGGCGCAGATGGTGCTGCAGGCCAACCGCCTGGCGGCCGGCGACCTGACGCAGACCATACGCATCACGCGCAAGGACGTGGTGGGCGATCTGCAGAAGGCGCTGAGCCAGCTCAATGTGAACCTGCTGTCCATCGTGCGCGATGCGCGCGAGGAAAGCGACAAGATGCAGATCTCCACGCGGGAAATCGCGCAGGGCAACCAGGACCTGTCCGCGCGCACGGAAACCCAGGCCGGCAACCTGCAGCAGACGGCGGCCTCGATGGAGGAGATCACGGGCACGGTCAAGCACACGGCCGAGTCGGCGCGCCAGGCCACGGACCTGGCCACCCAGGCCAGCGAGGTGGCCGAGCGCAGCAGCGGCGCCGTCGACGGCGTGGCGGCCACCATGAAGCAGATCCAGGCCGCGTCGGGGCGCATCGGCGAGATCACGCAGCTCATCGACTCCATCGCCTTCCAGACCAACATCCTGGCGCTGAACGCCGCCGTGGAGGCCGCGCGCGCGGGCGACCAGGGCCGGGGCTTTGCGGTGGTGGCGGCCGAAGTGCGCAGTCTCTCGCAGCGCACGCAGGCAGCGGCCAAGGAGATCCGCGAACTCATAGACGACTCCGCCGCCAAGGTGCTGGATGGCAATCAGCGCACCGAGGTCGCGCAGAAAACCATGACCGAATCGCTGGACCTGGTGCGGCGCGTGAACCTGCTGATCGGCGAAATCCACAGCGCCTCCAACGAGCAGCTCAGCGGCATCTCGCAGGTCAACGCGGCCGTGGCGCATCTGGACAACATCACGCAGCAGAACGCGGCGCTGGTGGAGCAGAACGCGGCATCGGCCATGGCCTTGCAGGCCCAGGCGCAGACCGTGTCGGAGACCGTGCAGGTCTTCCGGCTGGACGCCACGGCCCGGGCACCGGCGGCCGTGGCCGACGCAGTGGCGCTGCGCCGGTCCATGAAGGCGCAGGCGCCGCTGCCGCCGCTGCGGCCGCCGCGCACCCAGCCGCAGCCGGCGCTGACCACGGGCTGAGCGCGATCCGGGCGCTGGAAAACATCGTTGACACTTGGGGCGCTGCGCCGTCATGCCCGCTGCACCGGCCGGCGCTACCATGTGACTTTGTGTTGACCGGGCGACCGGATGAAGGAACGACCATGAACTCCAGCTCTTCCCTGGCCGCCGAACTGATGGCCCAACTGCAGGGCGCGCCCATGCAGCAGATGGCAGACCAGATCGGCGCCAGCCCCGCTCAGACCGAAAGTGCCGTGGGCGCGGCCCTTCCCGTGCTGCTGGGCTCGCTGGGCCGCAATGCGGCCGATTCGCAGGGCGCGGCCAATCTCTTCGGCGCGCTGCAGCGCGACCACGGCGCGGCCAGCGGTGGCGCCGGCGGGCTGGATCTGGGAGGCCTGCTGGGCTCGCTGCTGGGCGGCGGCGCAGGCGGCAATGCGGGCGGCGGGCTCGACGGCGCAGCCATCCTGGGCCATATCCTGGGCGGCAACCAGCAGCGCGCGCAGGACGGCCTGGGCCAGGCCACGGGCCTGGGCAGCGGCGGCGCGGCCCAGCTGCTGCAGCTGCTGGCCCCCATCGTCATGTCCTTTCTTGCACAGCGCGTGAGCGCAGGCGGCATGGATGCCGGCGGCCTGGGCCAGGTGCTGGGCCGCGAGCATGCGCAGGCGCAGCAGCAGGGCGGCCTGGGTGGTGGTTTGCTGGGAAGCCTGCTCGATCAGGATGGCGACGGCCAGGTAGGTCTCAGCGATCTGATGAAGATTGGTGGCAGCCTGCTGGGCGGCCGCCGCTGAAGGGCCGCATTCACTGAATCGGGCAGGGCCGGTGCGTGTGCATACACGCGCTGGCCCTGTTGCTTTTTGGGCGCAGTTCGGATGACACTAGAACCGAATTGGCGAACGACTGAAAGGCACCCATGACAGCAGTTGCAGACATTCTCAAGTCCAAGGCCACCAGCGCGGTGTACAGCATCGCGCCTACCGATTCCGTGCTCGACGCGCTGCGGCTCATGGCCGACAAGGGCATTGGCGCCCTGCTCGTGATGGAGGGCAGCGAGATCGCCGGCATCGTCACCGAGCGCGACTACGCGCGCAAGATCGCGCTGCTGGGGCGCACCTCCGGCGCCACCCTGGTGCGCGACGTGATGACGCGCGACGTGCTGTTCGTCGGCCCCACCCAGACCACGCAGGAGTGCATGGCGGTGATGACCGAGAACCGGCTGCGCCACCTGCCCGTGGTGGACGAAGGCGGCAAGCTGCTGGGCCTGATCTCCATCGGAGACCTGGTCAAGGACATCATCTCCGAGCAGAAGTTCATCATCGAGCAGCTGGAGCACTACATCTCGGGCCGGCACTGAGCCGGGGCTCGGCCTGCCCGCCATGGGCAGGGTCTCGAAGGCGGCAGGACCTGTGAAGGTTCAGGCCGCCTTTTCCACATGCCCCTGGCGGGTGTAGAGGAAATCGATCACGGCCTTGCGGCACTGGCGGTAGAGGTCGTCCTCGGCCAGCGCCACGCGGTTGCGCGGGCGGGCCAGGCCGACCTGCAGCACCTCGCCGATGGTGGCGGCCGGGCCGTTGGTCATCATCACGATCTTGTCGGACAGCAGCACGGCCTCGTCCACATCGTGCGTGACCATGACCACGGTGCTTTGCGTGCGCGCCACGATCTCCAGCAGCTCGTCCTGCAGCTTGGCGCGCGTGAGCGCATCGAGCGCGCCGAAGGGCTCGTCCATCAGCAGCACCTGCGGCTCCATCGACAGCGCGCGCGCAATGCCCACGCGCTGCTTCATGCCGCCCGATATCTCGCCGGGCCGCTTGTGCGCGGCATGGGCCAGGCCCACCAGTTCCAGCGCGGCCAGGGTGCGGGCCTTGAGCTGGGCGCGGCTTTCCGTGCGGCCATAGACGCGCTCCACGGCCAGGTGGATGTTGCCCTCGCAGGTCAGCCAGGGCAGCAGCGAGTGGTTCTGGAAGACCACGGCGCGCTCGGGTCCGGGGCCCTTGATCTCCTTGTTGGCGCACAGCAGCACGCCCGTGGTGGGCGTGGTCAGGCCCGCGATCAGGTTCAGCAGGGTGGACTTGCCGCAGCCCGAGTGGCCGATCAGCGAGACGAACTCGCCTCGCGCAATGGTCAGGTCGATATTGCGCAGCGCCGGAAACAGGCCCTTGGCGGTCTTGAAGCTCTGCTCCACGCCCTGGATCTCGATGAACTTGGACGATGCATTCATGCCTTCACCTCTTCGAACGTAAATGCCGTTGCCAGCTTGACCAGGGCCATCTCCAGCAGCAGGCCCACGATGCCGATCACGAAGATCGCGATGATGATGTTCTTGACGTTGAGGTTGTTCCACTCGTCCCAGACCCAGAAGCCGATGCCCACGCCGCCGGTGAGCATCTCGGCCGCGACGATGACCAGCCAGGCCGTGCCCACGGCCAGGCGCACGCCGGTCAGCATGTAGGGCAGCACGGCCGGGAACAGGATGGTGGTGGCGATCTTCCATTCGCTGAGGTTGAGCACGCGCGCCACGTTCATGTAGTCCTGGGGCACGCGCTGCACGCCCACGGCGGTGTTGATGAGCATGGGCCAGATCGAGCAGATGAAGATGGTCCAGATGGCCGCCGGGTTGGCGCCCTTGAAGACCAGCAGGCCGATGGGCAGCCAGGCCAGTGGCGACACCGGGCGCAGCAGGCTGATCAGCGGGTTGAACATGCGCGACAGGAAGTTGAAGCGCCCGATCACGAAGCCGGCCGGAATGCCGACCAGGGCCGCCAGGCCGAAGCCCACGGCCACGCGCTGCAGCGAAGCGAGCACGTTCCAGCCCACGCCCTGGTCATTGGGGCCGTTGCGGTAGAACGGGTCGCTGAAAATCTCCACCGCCTGCTGCCAGGTCGCCAGGGGCCCCGGAATGCTCTGGCCCGAGCCTGCGGCCACCAGGGACCACACGCCCACGAGCAGGCCTAGGCCGCACAGCGGCGGCAGCACGGCCAGCCAGAAGGCGCGCGACAGCGCCGCCCAGTCGCGCGCAGGGGCGGGAGTCCTGGGCGTTGCCGGTGCAGCCTGCATGGCCGGGACCGGGGATGCAGCGGTGGGGGAAACCGGCGCAGGCGGGGCGGCGGCGGTGGAGGACTCTGCCGGGAAGTGGAAGACGGCGCTGACCATGGTGTGTTCCTCGGTGGGATGGGTCTTCAAAGGGGATCTCTCAGGCCTTGATGGCGAAGCTGTCCGCATACTTGCGCGGGTCCTTGCCGTCCCAGACCGTGCCGTCCATCAGCTTGCTGCTGCGCATCTCGCCCTTGGGCAGCGGGGCCTTGGCGGCGGTGGCGGCCTGCTGGTAGATGTCCAGGCGGTTGATGGAGCGGGCCACGCCCAGGTAGTCGGGGTGCTCCTTGAGCAGGCCCCAGCGCTTGTGCTGGGTGAGGAACCACATGCCGTCGGACAGATAGGGATAGCCCACGCTGCCGTCGCCATAGAACTTCATGTGGTGGGGGTCGTCCCAGGTCTTGCCCATGCCGTCCTGGTAGCGGCCCAGGATGCGCTGGTTGATGGCGTCCACGCCGGTGTTCACATAGGCCTTGCCGGCAATGGTGTCGGCCATGCGGGTCTTGTTGGCCAGGCTCTCGTCGATCCAGCGGCCGGCCTCGATGATGGCGGCCGTCACGGCGCGTGCCGTGTTGGGGTTCTGGCGGGCAAATTCGGCCGTGGTGCCCAGCACCTTCTCGGGATGGTCCTGCCAGATGGCCTGGGAGGTGGTGGCCGTGACGCCGATGCCGTCCATGATGGCGCGGTGGTTCCAGGGCTCGCCCACGCAAAAGCCGTCCATGTTGCCCACGCGCATGTTGGCCACCATCTGCGGCGGCGGCACGGTGATGACCTTGGCATCCTTGAGCGGGTGGATGCCGTTGGCCGCCAGCCAGTAGTACAGCCACATGGCATGCGTGCCCGTGGGAAAGGTCTGGGCAAAGGTGTATTCGCGCTTTTCGCTGGCCATCAGCTTGGCCAGGCCTGCGCCGTTGACGGCGCCCTTGTCGGCCAGCTTCTTGGACAGCGTGATGGCCTGGCCGTTGTGGTTGAGCGTCATCAGCACGGCCATGTCCTTCCTGGCGCCGCCCACGCCCAGGTGCATGCCGTAGACCAGGCCGTACAGCACATGGGCAAAGTCCAGTTCGCCATTGGCCAGCTTGTCGCGCACGCTGGCCCAGCTCGCTTCCTTGGAGGGAATGATCCTGACGCCGTACTTCTGGTCGATCCCCAGCACCGAGGCCATGACCACGCTGGCGCAATCGGTCAGCGGAATGAAGCCAATGCGCACTTCCTTTTTCTCGGGCGCATCCGAGCCGGCCGCCCAGGCGCCGTGGTGGCCCAGCTGGGTGTAGAGCGCCGCGCCGCCTGCCAGCGTGCCGGCCTGGCGCAGAAAATCGCGCCGGGGCAGTGCCGGGCCGGAGGTGAGAGGGCCTGTGGTGGGCTGGGGCGTGGACGCCATGGCGGAACTCCTTCGATCGTCGGGAATAGAACACTTGCAAACCGGCATGTCCCAAGCAAAACGGCGTCCTCTCCGGCCGCGCTGCGCGGGGAGAGTGACGCCGTTGTCCTGGGGCCCTGAATCAAGACCGGGTTCCCGGCCGCCTTTGGCCGGGATTTGCCAGAGTCAATGCAGAAACCGTGCCAGGCGGCGTTCAAGGGGGACCATGCACTCCACCTGCCTTGCCGTCCGCGCCGGGCCACCTTCTGGTGCGCGACTTGCCGCAGCACTGCACCAAGTCGGTGCTGCGCTGCAACATGGCGCGCAGCGGCCCGGGTTCATGGGGCGGGCGGCAGCAGATCGGCCATGGAAAGCACGGCCTGCGCCACTTCGGCCAGGCGGCGGTTCTGGTTCATGGCGGTCTGGCGCAGCAGCTTGTGGGCCTCGCCTTCGCTGAGCTGGCGCCGTGTCATCAACAGGCCCTTGGCGCGCTCCAGCAGCTTGCGTTCCGTGAGCGTGGCGCGCACGGTCTCCAGCTCGGCCTGCATGGCCTGCAGCCGCTGGGACTGGTCCTGCACCAGGTCCATCACGGATCGGTCCAGCTGCGGGCCCAGACGCGCGGCCGGGGGCTGCAGCCCGCCCAGCGCCAGCGTGGCGGAGACGGGCGTGATCTCCATTGCCTGCGGCGCCTGCAGCAGCGTCTGCAGGGCGGCGCGCGCATCGACAATGCAGCGCTGGCACTGCTGCTGCAGCTCGGCCGTCAGGCGGGCCTCGACGGTGTGCAGCGCATCCATGCGCCGCGAGCAGCTGTCGAACCAGGGCTCGGCCATCTCCGGCGCCAGGGGAGTGCCCGGCGCGGCCGTGCAGCCCACGCGGCGCAGGCGTTCGATCACGGCCAGCGTGGCGTCGGCCGCGCTGCTTTCTTGCCACAGGGCCAGGGAATGGGGCGGCGCGAACTCCGCAAAGACCTGAAAGCAGCGCTCCTGCGAGGCGATCAGGTGCAGCCAGTGCTGCTGGCGCGGCGCATCGCTGACGCCCGCACCAAAGGCGGCCACGCCCGTGGCACGCTCCTGGCCCGCGAATTCCTTGCCCTGCATGAAGTTGAACAAGGCCACCAGCAGGCGCGAGATGCCGGGCTCGGGCGCGCTGTCGGCCGCCTCGAACACCACGGCCAGCAGGCCTGCCACCAGCTCGATGTAGATGGCGGTGGCCGCCTCCGGCGACAGGTCGTGGCTGGCGACGCGCTCGCGCAGCGCAGGCAGGGCGTCCAGGCACTGCAGCACATGGGCGATGCGGCTGAACAGCCGCGCGCCATGGCCGGGGTGTCCCGTGGAGTCTGTTTGGCCGGGCTGCATGTCCAGCCGGTCGAAGCCGTCAAGCGCCGCCGCGGCAATCCGGTCGCACTCGGCCATCTGCGCCAGCCGTGCCTCGCCGCCATGCGCGCCCGCGCTGGCCAGAAAGACGTTGGACAGGCCGCGCTCCTTTTGCAGCGCATGGATGAGGCGGCTGAGCAGATCCACCAGTGCGCTGGTGCGCTGCAGTTGCTCCAGTTCGCCGATTTCGCACTGGCGCGCGGCCACAAGAAAGTTGAGAGCGGTTTTCATGGGGGACGGGTCCTGTCTGCCTGCATTGATGCAATTCCCATGCCGGGCCTGCCGTGGCGCAAAAGGAGAAGTAGAAGCAAGGCGCAGGGTTTGATAGAATTTTTCTAACGTTTTGAAATCGTCGATACAAATTTGGACGCGCGAATGTGTCGAATATTTGCCGGGTGCCCTGCAGGAAAAAGCCCGGCTTTCCGGCACACACGACAACCATGGCATAGCCATCCACAAGATCGGGCTGCGCAATGCGGCAGCGAGGCTGAATCAGCATGAGCTTGCAATATCACGAGAAGATCGGATGTCCCCCGTGCGCTGGCGGTTCATGACCCAGGCGGTGTTGGGGCGGACTGCTGTGCGCCGGCGTGGCCCGTTCCTGGCTGCGCTGCTGCTGGGCCTGGCGCAGTGCCGGGCACTGGCGGGGGGCGAGCTCCTGGCCGCGTCGGCGCCATCCGATGGCCAGGGAAGCTGGGCCGCGGGGTGGAGCGCTTTCGGCCTGTGGGGCGCCATTCCCGTTCTGATATTCCTGCTGGTTTCGCTGGTGGTCCATGTGCGCCTGCGCGAGAAGGCTCAGCGCCTGACGCAATCGCTGCAGCAGACCAATGAAAAGCTGCTGCGCGCCAATGTGAAGCTCAAGCGCATCGCCTTCAGGGACCCGCTGACCGGCACGGCCAACCGGGCGCTGCTCGAGTACCGGCTTGGCCGGGCGATTGCGCGCGCCGACAGCTCGGTGGAGCAGCCAGGGCCCGGCGGGCCGGTGCGCGTGGGCCTGCTGTACATCGATCTGGACGGATTCAAGCCCATCAACGACGTGGAGGGCCATGCCGCAGGTGACGCGCTGCTGTGCCAGGTGGCCGTGCGCCTGAACCGTATGACGCGCAAGTCGGACACGCTGGCGCGCGTGGGGGGCGATGAGTTCGTGCTGCTGCTGGGCTGCCTGGCATCGGAGGACGATGCCGTGGCCATGGCCGGCCGGGTGCAGAAGGTTTTGGGCCAGCCCTTCGATCTGCCGGGAAAGTCCATCTCCATCGGCAGCTCCGTCGGCGTGGCCATCTATCCCGATCATGGCCAGAAGGAAAAGCTCATGGCGGCGGCCGACCTCGCCATGTACACGGCCAAGCGCGCCGGCGGGAATTCCTGCGCCATCTTCAAGGAAAGCATGCGCAAGGATGTGGCCGTGCAGTTCGACCTGCAGCAAGCCCTGCGCCGCGCCGTGGCAAGCCAGCAGCTGGTGCTGTTCTACCAGCCCAAGATCGATGCCCGCACGGGCCGCATCCGCAGCGTGGAGGCGCTGGTTCGATGGAACCATCCCCGATTCGGCCTCATCAGCCCCCGCGTGTTCATTCCGCTGGCCGAGCGCTTCGGCCTGATCAGCGAGATCGGCGACTGGGTCATCGACGAGGCCTGCCGCCAGACTGCCCAGTGGACGCGCCAGCGGCGCTTCATGCGCGTCTCCATCAATATCTCGGGCTATCAGCTCTTTCAGACACGGCTGGCGCAGTACATCGGCGAAGCGATCGAGCGGCACCGCATTCGGCCCGAGCAGCTGGTCTTCGAGATCACCGAGTCCGTGGCCATGGAGGACGACAAGACCACCATGGCCGTGATTGCCGAGTTGACGGGCATGGGCGTGCAGATTTCCATCGACGACTTCGGCACCGGCTACTCCAGCCTGGCCCTGCTGCGCCAGCTGGGCGCCGACGAGGTCAAGATCGACCGCAGCTTCGTGCGGGACGTGGCCATCAAGAGCGACGCGCGGGCCGTGGTCGATGCCATCGTGCGCCTGGCCCATGCGCTGGAGCTGCGCGTGGTGGCCGAAGGCGTGACCGACCAGCAGCAGCGCGAAGTGCTTCAGACGCTGGGCTGCGACGAGCTGCAGGGCTTTTACTTCGCTCGCCCCATGAACGCCCAGGCGCTGATCGCCAGCGAAATCTGGACCTCCGACGGCATCGAGCCCGTGCAGTTCTCGCGCTCGTCATACCTGGACAACCTGTAGCGGCCCGCCGGCCCCGCAACTGCCCGCCGGCCAGGGGCCATTGACGCGGGCGGCCGTGCGCCGCGCCCGCAGGTTCTACACTTCAGTCCCATGAGTTTGCTGATTCTGGGGATCGAATCCTCCTGCGATGAAACCGGCGTGGCCCTGGTCGAGGCCCCCGATGGCACGGGCGTGCCCAGGCTGCTGTCCCATGCGCTGCATAGCCAGATCGACATGCACCGCGCCTATGGCGGCGTGGTGCCGGAGCTGGCCAGCCGCGACCACATCCGCCGCGTGCTGCCGCTGACCGAAAGCGTGCTGGGCGAGTCCGGCCGCACGCTGGACCAGGTCGATGTGATCGCCTTCACGCGCGGCCCCGGCCTGGCCGGCGCGCTGCTGGTGGGCGCGGGCGTGGCCTGCGCCATGGCTGCGGCGCTGGACAAGCCCGTGCTGGGCTTGCACCACCTGGAAGGCCACCTGCTGTCGCCCTTCCTGAGCGCCGATCCCCCCGAATTCCCCTTCGTGGCCCTGCTGGTCTCGGGCGGCCACACGCAGCTGATGCGCGTGGACGGCGTGGGCAGCTACGCCATCCTGGGCGAGACCATCGACGACGCGGCCGGCGAGGCCTTCGACAAATCGGCCAAGCTCATGGGCCTGCCCTATCCGGGCGGCCCCGTGCTCTCGCGCCTGGCCGAGGGCGGGGACGCGCAGGCCTTCAAGCTGCCCCGGCCGCTGCTGCATTCGGGCGACCTGGACTTCTCGTTCGCCGGCCTGAAGACGGCCGTGCTGACCCAGGCGAAGAAGCTGGGCGATGACCTTGAGGCGCGCAAGGCCGACCTGGCCGCCAGCACGCAGGCGGCCATCGTCGAGGTGCTGGTCAAGAAGACGCTGGCGGCGCTGCAGCAGACCGGCATGAAGCGCGTGGTCGTGGCCGGCGGCGTGGGCGCCAACCGTCTGCTGCGCGCCCAGCTGGATGCGGCCTGTGCCAAGCGCAAGCTGCGCGTGCACTACCCCGAGCTGCACCTGTGCACCGACAACGGCGCCATGATCGCCATGGCCGCCGCCATGCGCCTGCAGGCAGGCCGCGAAATGGCGAACAGGCACTACGCGTTCGACGTCAAGCCGCGCTGGCCGCTCGATTCGCTGGCCTGATGGTCCGGGGCCGCGTGCCCGGCCTGCACGGCGGGTGCAAAAAAAGCCCGGCGCGGGCCGGGCTCTGGAAACGGGCTGTCACCTTGCCAAGAGGATGGAAGAAAGGATGGTTGACAGCCCGGGTGCACAAACGCGCTGGCCGTGACCGGACTTACTGGATGCTCAGCATGGTGGCCTTGCTCTGGGGTTCCAGGCGGGCCAGGGACAGCGTGAGCACGCCGTTTTCCAGCTTGGCGCTGCTGGCGGCCGTGTCGATCTCATGGTCCAGCTCCCAGGCGCGCTGCACCTGGCGGGGCGCACCCTCGACGCTGGACAGACGGACCACGGCGCCTTCGATGCTCAGCTGCAGCTGCTCGCGGGACAGGCCGGGCACATCCAGCTGCAGCGTCGTGGCCTTTTCATCGCGCTGCACCTGCACCGACGAGGGAGAGTGGGCGGCGTTGCCCAGGGTGCCTTGCAGGAAGCGTTGCAGGGCCAGATCGGCGGCTTGGGGGTTGAAGGCGTTGCGGCGGAGAACAGGCGAGAAGATCATGGTGAAGTGGCTCCTATAAACTGCGCGGCTTCATCGAAGTTGTCGCCGCATGGAGCGTAGTTGAGCGGCGTTGAACGTATTTCAAGAGGGAAAAAGCCATGAATAAATTGCGCCGCAAGGTCTTGAAAAGCGGTGCCATGGCGCTATTTGCTGCGCCCGTGCTGGCGGCCCTGGCCGCAAACGAACGCGGACAGCCCGTGCCCCCGCCGCTTGGCGAGCCCATACGGCTGGCGCTGATCGAAAGCCTGTCCGGCCCCTTCGCCAATACGGGCGAGGCCGTGTTCCGCAACCTGTTGTGGGCCACCGAGCGCGTGAATGCGCGCGGGGGTGTGCCACTGCCGGCCGCGCAGGGCGGCGCCCGGCCCCTGGCCATCGAACGCCATGACAGCAAGGGCCAGAACGAGGAGGCGCTGTCCGCGCTGCGCGCAGCCATCGACGGCGGTGCGCGCGTGGTCATGCAGGGCAATTCTTCGGCCGTGGCCGCCGTGCTGGTCGATGCCATTGCCAAGCACAACGAGCGCGATCCGGCCCGGCGCGTGCTGTACCTGAACTACTCGGCCGTCGATCCTGCGCTCACCAACGAGCGCTGCAGCTTCTGGCACTTTCGCTTCGACGCCCATGCCGACATGCGCATGGCCGCGCTGATGCAGGTGCTGCGCGAGGACGCGGCCGTGCGCAGCGCCTACCTGATCGGGCAGGACTACAGCTTTGGCCAGGCCGTGCTGCGCGAGGCACGGCGCCAGCTGGCCGCGCAGCGGCCCGATGTGGCCATCGTGGGCGACGAGCTGCACCCCGTGGGCCGCGTCAAGGACTTTGCGCCCTATGCCGCCAAGATCAAGGCCAGTGGCGCCCGGGCGGTGATCACGGGCAACTGGGGCAACGATCTGATGCTGCTGGTCAAGGCCGCGCGGGAGGCGGGTTTTGACGGCCGCTTCTACACCTTCTACGGCAATGCGCTGGGCGCGCCAGCCGCCCTGGGCGAGGCCGGCGTGGGCAAGGTGCTGGCCGTGGCCGACTGGCTGCCCAACGTGCCGGGCCCCGACAGCCAGGCCTTCTACAAGTCATTCCGCGAGCGCTTTCCCAGGCCTGCCGATGACTATGTGCACATGCGCATGCAACTGATGATCGAGGCCCTGGCCCAGTCCATGGCGCGTGCGGGCAGCACCGACACGGTGGCCGTGGCGCAGGCGCTGGAAGGCGCCGAGGTGGCGCTGGCCGGGCGCAAGGGCCGCATGCGCGCGGCCGACCACCAGTTCCAGCAGGCGCTGGTGGTCGGCGTCATGGACAGGCTGGGCGCGCCCGGCGTGCCCTTCGATGTGGAGGGCTCGGGCTACGGCTTCCGCGTGGTGCGAGAGATCGAGGCGGCGCGTGCCGAGCAGCCTGCGATGTGCCGCATGCGCCGGCCCTGACGGCCTCGACGGTTTGTATGGCCCGGATCAGCGGCCCATGGCCGCCGCGACTTCCTGGCCCAGTTCGATCACGGACAGCGCGTAGTAGCTGGACCAGTTGTAGCGCGTGATGGCATAGAAGTTCTCCGTGCCCGCGATGTACAGCGGCTGGCCCTGCGCGCCGTTTTCCAGCTTGACCAGGGCCAGCGGCCCTTGATGGGCCGCGCCGCTGCCCGGCAGTTGCACGCCGCGCGCAGCCATCTCGTCGGCCGTGAACTGGGGCAGGATGTCGGGCGCCAGCAGGGCGGCCAGGTCGGCGCCCTGGGCCTGCATGATCACAGGGTAGTGGGTGGGCATGCCGCTTTTCCAGCCATGCGCGACAAAGTAGTTGGCCACCGAGCCGATGGCGTCGGCCGCGCTGCCGAACAGGTCGATGCGGTCGTCGCCGTCGAAGTCTACCGCCCACTTCACCCAGCTGCTGGGCATGAACTGGCCCATGCCCATGGCGCCCGCGTAGCTGCCGCGCAGCGAGAACGGGTCCGTTGCGGCGCGGTGCGTGAAGCGCAGGAACTGCTCCAGCTCGCCGCGGAAGTACTCGGTGCGTGCCTGCGCGCGGGGGTGGGCTGCGGGGAAGTCGAAGCTCAGCGTGGCCAGGGCGTCGATCACGCGGAAGTTGCCCATCTGCTGGCCGTAGATGGTCTCCACGCCGATGATGCCGACGATGATTTCGGCCGGCACGCCGTACTGCTTTTCGGCACGCGCCAGCGCGGCGGCATTGGCCTGCCAAAAGCGTGTTCCGGCGCGTATGCGCACGGGCTCGACAAAGCGGCTGCGGTAGACGCCCCAGTTCTTGGCCGTGCCCTGGGCAGCCGGCGTCATCAGGCGGGGAACCTGGGGCAGAAAGCGCGCCTGGGAGATGGTGTCGCGCACCCAGTCCACCGGCAGGTCATGGCGCATCGCAATGTCGGCGGCCATTTGCATGGCATCAGGCCGTTCGCCGTAGGGCGTGCTGCCATGCACGGTCCTGGCCACGGCGGCGCCGCCTGCCGCCGTGGCGGCGGCAGCAGCGGCCGCGCGCTTTTTCGTGGAAGGTTTGGCCGTGGACTTGGCGGCAGTCTTGGCTGCGCCGGTCTGGGCGGGCGCCGGCTTGCTGGCCAGCGCGCCGCAGGGCAGGGCGGCGGCCGCAAGCAGCAGCAGGGCGGAGGGGATCAGTCGTTGCTTGGTCATGGTGTGCTTGTCGTGGGGCCGGCAGCGGCGGCTTGTGGCCGTGGCTGCGGAGTGCGTGGCCAGTCCAGCGCCCGCCATTGGCGTCGCAGGGCGGGCAGGCCGGGGGTATCGGGTGCGGATTTGTGTGCGTATAGGGGGACGGATTGGGGGGCGCGTGCGTAGCGCTGGCGTTCCATGTCCAGAAGCCAGTCGTGCAGGGCCTTGGCGGCCGTGGCGTCGTCCTGGCCCCAGCGGTCCATGACCTGGGCTGCCAGCGCGCGCGGGGGCAGGCTGGCTTCGGCATCCAGGCCGATGCGGCGCAGCCGGGCGCGGGTCCTGTCCATCAGGCGCAGCCATTCATCGCGGCTGCTGCGCTGGGCGCGGGCCATCCAGGCCAGCCAGGCCAGCGCAGCCACGCCGGCCAGCGCGCCCAGCAGGCGCAGCATGTCCACCCACGATGGCGACTGCACGCCCAGGTTCTTGAGCAGGTCCAGCTGGCGGCTTTGCGTGTAGTTGAGCACCCACTGGTTCCAGCCGTTGTTGACGGCCTCCCACACGGCGCGCATCTGCTGCAGCATGCCCACGCCCACGAAGTTGCCCACGGCGCCCGCAATGGCACCCTGGGGCGCGCGCAGGCGCTGGAACTCGCCCACGCGCGACGGGGCCACGGCGCCGGTGGGGTCGATGCGCACCCAGCCCTCGTCCTCCAGCCAGACCTCGGTCCAGGCGTGGGCGTCGGCGTTGCGCACGGTCCAGTAGCCATCGACAGGGTTGCGCTCGCCGCCCTGGTAGCCGGTGACGATGCGGGCAGGCACGCCCATGCCGCGCATCAGCACGGCGAAGGCCGAGGCGATGTGCTCGCAGAATCCCTCTTTGCTGTCGAACCAGAAATCATCGGCCGTGTGCACGCTGTCCACCACGCCGGGGTCCAGCGTGTAGGTGTAGCCGCCCGTGCGCAGGCGCGCCAGCGCGGCCTGTACCCAGGCGCGTGGCGGGGCGTTGGCCAGTTGCGGGTCGGAGCGCATCTGCCGGGCCAGCGCCAGTGTGCGCGGGTTGCTGCCTTCGGGCAGCTGGGTGTAGCGGCGCAGGGCGCGCGTGGGCTGCAGCGGCCCGTAGCTGAACTGCACATGGCTTTGGGCGCTGATGCGCACCACGTCGGTGATGGGGCGCCAGGTCAGCCATTGCAGCTGGGGCGTCATGCGGGCGGTGCCCATGCCCTGGGGCAGTTCGGGGGGCTGGGGCGTGGCGTCGAGCATGGTCAGCCAGGGGCGGCGGCTGGGCTCTATGGTCATCTGGTAGCTCACGCCCTCGCCGGAGACGCGCAACTGCGCGTCCTCCAGAACGGCCTCCGTGTCCATCTGCCATTCCTGTCCGTCAAAGCGCGACAGAACGGGCCCCCGGAAATAAAGGGTGTTGGCAGGCGGAGGAGCACCATCGGGCGTATCGAAGCGCAGGCGCAGGGCCACGTTTTCGTCCAGCACCAGCGAGGCCATGGAGCCCACGCGCATGTTTTCCGACAGGCCGCTGCGGCCGGCCAGGTCGTTGCTGGGCACACCCCACAGCGGCGCCATGCGCGGGAAGAACAGGAACAGCGCCACCATCACTGGCGTACCCCACAGCGCCAGCAGGGCTGCCGTGCGCAGCGCCTGCGTCAGCGGCGGGCGGCCGGCGGTCATGTGGGCATTGACCAGGGCCGTGAGCAGGCCCAGCAGGCCCAGCACCATGGCCAGGGCCAGCAGCAGGGACTGCGAGTAGAAGAAGTTGGCCAGCAGCGCGAAGAAGCCCAGGAAGAACACCACCATGGCATCGCGCCGGGCGCGCAGCTCCAGCGTCTTGAGCGCCAGCAGCAGCACGATCAGGGTCACGCCCGCATCGCGCCCGATAAAGGTGCCGTGCGAGACCCAGGTGGCGCCCACGGCCAGCAGCAGCAATCCACCCAGCACCCAGCGGCCGGGCAGGGGCTGGCCGCCCCAGGCCAGCAGGCCGCGCCACAGCAGCAGGCCGGCCACGAAGACCATGGTCCACCAGGGCGTGTGGGCGGCCTGGGGCATCAGCACCCAGGCGACCACGGCCAGCAGGAACAGGGTGTCGCGCGCATCGCGCGGCAGGGCGGCCAGGCGCTGGCGCCAGGTGGCCGCGGGCTGCGCAATGGCTTGGAAGGAGGAGGGCATGGACGTGCGATTCATGGGCAGGCCGCCAGGGCTTCCAGGCAGAGCGTGGCGTGGGCCGCGCCCTGGTCGGGGGCGATCTCGCGGCCGTCGGGCAGGCGCAGGCCCCAGGTCAGGTCCTGCTGGCGTGCGACCAGCACCCAGGCGGTCAGGCGGCTGAGGCGGGCCTCGGGGTCGGCCAGGCCGGTGGCCTTGGCGTCCAGCCACAGGCGGTGCTGCTGGGACAGCGGGCGGTCGCGGCTCACCAGCTGGTCACTGCCCGTGGCAAAGGCCTGGGCGGCCTTTTTCCAGACCACCAGCTTGAGCGCATCACCGCGCCGGTAGGCTCGCACGCCATCGAACTCGTCGCCGTGGCGCGTGGAGGCCGCGCTGCGGCCGCCGGCATCGGCACTGGCCGCAGGCAGGGGCGGAGGATTGTGTTCGGGCGCCGGGTAGATCCAGGCCTGGGTCTGCGCGCGCCACAGCGCCCAGACGCGGAAGGTGCCCAGCGGGTAGCGTGTGGCCGCCGTGATCGTGGGCAGCGATTGCAGGCCTCGGCGCAGTGGCGTGAAAGCCAGTTGCGCCGTGGTGCTGCCCTGTGCCGGGACATCGATCCAGGTCCAGTCGGTGGCCGCCGTATCGCCCTGCACGGCCAGGCCTATGCCCCAACGCGTGCTGCGGCGCGTGTTGTGCAGCACCACGTCGAAGCGGCAGGGCTGGCCGGCAAAGCTGCCAGTCGGCGGCAGCAGATGCAGCGCCAGGCCGCGCAGATTGCCGTGGCCGACCACCATGCCCGCAGCCGCGCTGCCGGCCAGCAGGAACGTCAGCAGATAACCCAGGTTGAGCTGGTAGTTGATGGCGGCCACCAGCAGCACGCACAGCGTCAGCGCCAGGGCCCAACCTGCACGCGACGGCATGATGTAGACATTGCGCTGGGTCAGCTTCAGGCTGTCCGTGCGGGGCAGGCGGGCATGCCACCACTGGCGCACGCGCCGCGCCGGAGACCAGCGCTGGCGCAGCGATGCCCCCGGCTGGGGGGCGCCGGGCGAAGACGCGGGGGCGGCCGGCATCAGCGCAGCGCCACGGCGTCCAGCATGGCGCGCACCTGCTCCACGGCGCCCCGGCCGGAGGAGCCTATGGGCACCAGGCGGTGGGCCGCCGTCTGCGGCAGGATGGCCTGCACATCGTCGGGCGCCACGTAGTCGCGCCCTTCCATCAGGGCCACGGCCCGGGCCGCGCGCAGCAGCGCAATGCCCGCGCGAGGCGACAGGCCCTGCACGAACCACTGGCCCGAGCGCGTGGCCTCAAGCAGGTCCTGCACATAGTCGAGCAGGGCATCGCTGGCATGCACCTGGAGCACGGCTGCCTGCAGGTCCTGCAGCTCCTGCGTGGTCAGCAGCGGTGCCAGCGCGTCGGCCTGGGCGCGCCGGCCATTGCCGGACAGCAGGGAACGCTCGGCCGCGCGGTCGGGATAGCCCAGGCTGATGCGCATCAGGAAGCGGTCCAGCTGGCTTTCGGGCAGCGGGAAGGTGCCCAGCTGTTCCTGCGGGTTCTGGGTGGCGATCACGAAGAAGGGCTCGGGCAGGCGGTGCGTGCGGCCCTCGGCCGAGACCTGCCGCTCCTCCATGGCTTCGAGCAGGGCGCTCTGCGTCTTGGGGCTGGCGCGGTTGATTTCGTCGGCCAGCAGCACCTGGGCGAAAACGGGGCCCGGGTGGAAGACAAAGGTCTCGCTGGCGCGCTCGTAGATGGACACGCCGGTGAGGTCGCTGGGCATGAGGTCGGCCGTGAACTGCACGCGCGAGAACTGCAGCCCGAAGCTGTGTGCCAGCGCATGCGCCAGCGTGGTTTTGCCCACGCCGGGAACGTCTTCCAGCAGCAGGTGTCCCCCGGCCAGCAGGCAGGCCACACTGTCGCGGACCTGAGCCGGTTTCCCTACAACCACCGTGTTAAGCTGATCCAGAAGCGCCTTGATCTTGTGTGTTGCTTGCATGGCGCGACGTTATCCTAAAAAAAACATCGCGGAGACATCACTGTGGGCAAGACGGGTTATTTCACCCATAGGGAGTGCTGGCGGCATGAGATGGGGCCGGGGCACCCGGAATGCCCGGCCCGGCTCGATGCCATCGAGGACCGGCTGCTGGTGACCGGCGTGGCCGATGCGCTGGAGCGGCACGAGGCCCCCCAGGCCTCGCTGGCCGACATCGAACTGGCCCATGACCGCATGCATGTGGCCGCGCTGCAGGGCCTGACACAGCGCCTGGTCGAGGAGCAGCAGGCCGGCGGCCCCGAGTACTCCCAGATCGATACCGACACCTCCATCAACAGCCACACCTTCTCGGCCGCCCTGCATGCGGCCGGCGCCACGCTGGCGGCCACCGATGCGGTGATGGCCGGCGAGCTGGAGAACGCCTTTTGCGCCGTGCGCCCGCCGGGCCACCATGCCACGCGCCACCAGGCCATGGGCTTTTGCTTCTTCAACAACGTGGCCGTGGGCGTGAAGTACGCGCTCAGCCGCCACCACCTCAAGCGCGTGGCCGTGATCGATTTCGACGTGCACCACGGCAATGGCACGGAGGACATCCTCTCCGGCGACGACCGTGTGCTCATGTGCGGCATCTTCCAGCACCCCTTCTATCCCTTCAGCGGCGACCAGCACCCGGCCGCCAACATGGTCAACGTGCCGGTGGCCGCCTATACCAAGGGCATGGACATCCGCGAGATCGTCGAGATGATGTGGATCCCGCGACTGGAGGCCTTCAAGCCCGAGCTGATCTTCATCAGCGCCGGCTTCGACGCCCACCGCGAGGACGACATGGGCCAGCTGGGCATGACCGAGCAGGACTTCACCTGGATCACCTCGCGCATCAAGGACATTGCGCGGCGCTTTTCCAAGGGGCGCATCGTCTCCTGCCTGGAAGGCGGCTACGTGATGGGGCCGCTTGCGCGCAGCGTGGAAGCGCACGTGCGCGTGCTGGCCGACCTCTGAACCGGATCTGGAGCACCATGAACGCGAGCACCCCTCCTTCTGAAGCCAGCCCTCTGCTCGACGTGCAGCGCGACGCGCGCGGCGTCGTGCGCCTCACGCTCAACGACCCGCAGCGCTTCAATGCCCTGGGCGAGCAGATGCTCACGCAGCTGCAGCAGGAGCTGGACGACGTGGCGCGCGACGAGTCCGTGCGCGTGGTCGTGCTGGCTGCGGCCGGAAAGGCCTTTTGCGCGGGGCACAACCTCAAGGACATGGCGGCCCATCCGCAGCTGGACTACTACCAGAAGCTGTTCGCCCAGTGCAGCCGCATGATGCTGTCCATCCACCGGCTGCCCGTTCCCGTGATCGCGCGCGTGCACGGCATTGCCACGGCGGCGGGCTGCCAGCTCGTGGCCCAGTGCGATCTGGCCGTTGCTGCGCAGGCGGCACGCTTTGCCACCAGCGGCATCCACTATGGCCTGTTCTGCGCCACCCCCAGCGTGCCGCTGGTGCGCAACGTGCCGGCCAAGCAGGCCATGGAGATGCTGCTCACGGGCGACTTCATCGACGCCCAGCAGGCGCTGGAGCAGGGCCTGGTCAACCGCGTGGTGGCCGAGGAGGCGCTGGACGATGCCGTCGAGCACTTCGTGCAGTCCATCGTCAGCAAGCCCCGTGCGGCCGTGGCCATGGGCAAGGCGCTGGTCTACCGGCAGCGCGAGATGGGCATCGAGGCGGCCTACCAGCTGGCTGGCCAGACCATGGCCGCCAACATGATGGATGCCGACGCCCAGGAGGGCGCCCAGGCCTTCGCCTCCAAGCGCGAACCGGCCTGGAAGACGGGCCGCTGACCGACCTGCATGTAGGCCCCGGTCCGGTCGGCCTGTCCTGGATCTGCGCGATGATGGCGGCCTGCGCCCTTGCGGCGGAACGGCCCTGACCCATGGACATCTTCGACAAGCTCATCAACGACTTCCAAAGCTCCAGCGCCTGGCTGGAGTTCTCCGTGCTCATCGCCTGCCTGCTGCTGGCCTACGGCGCCATGCGCGGCCTGCATGCGCGCTACGGCCATCTCAACGATGGAAAGCCCTCCGTATGGATAGGCCGCCATGCGCTCGATGGCGCCCTGTTCCCGCTGCTGGCGCTGGTGCTGGTCTTTACCAGCCAGGAGATCCTGGCGCGCTTTTCCACGGTGTTCTGGTTGCGTGTGGCCGTGTCGCTGCTGGTGTCCCTGTCGGTGATCCGCTTCGTGGCGCGGGTGCTCAGCCGGACCTTCCCCCACTCCACCGTGGTGCGCCTGATCGAGCGCATCTTCTCCTGGCTGGCCTGGGGCGCAGCCGTGCTGCACAGCATCGGCCTGCTGCCGCAGGTCATGGAGGAGCTGGAGGCCCTGCAGTTCAACATCGGCAAGACGCCGGTCAGCCTGCTCAACCTGATCGAGGGCACGCTGTCGGCGGGCCTGATGATGGTGGCCGTGCTCTGGCTGTCCACGCTGTTCGAGCAGAAGGTCATCAACCAGTGGGTCAGCGACCTGTCCATGCGCAAGGTGGCCATGAACATCACGCGCAGCGTGCTGATCCTGGTGGGCCTGCTGGTGTCGCTGTCCATGGTGGGCGTGGACCTGACGGCGCTGTCCGTCATGGGCGGCGCCATCGGCGTGGGCCTGGGTTTCGGCATGCAGAAGATCGCCTCCAACTACGTCAGCGGCTTTCTGGTGCTGATCGAGCGTGCGCTGCGCATCGGCGACAACGTGCGCGTGGACGGCTTCGAGGGCCGCATCACCGACATCCGCACGCGCTACACCATCATCCGCGCGCTCAACGGCCGCGAATCCATCGTGCCCAACGAGACGCTGATCACCCAGCGTGTGGAGAACCTCACCGGATTCGACGTCAAGTTCGGCCTGTCCACCAACATCGTCGTGGGCATGGACAGCGATGTGGAGCAGGTGCGCGGCATCCTGCTCGAAGCCGCAGCCGCGCAGCCGCGCGTGCTCAAGACGCCCGCGCCTTCGGTGGCTCTGGTCGACTTTGTGGAGCAGGGCCTGCAGTTCAGTCTCAGCTACTACATCAACGACCCGCAAAATGGCCAGGGAAATGTGCGCTCCGAGGTCAACCTCGCCGTACTGCGCGGCCTGCGTGCCGCAGGCGTGAGCCTGCCGGTCCCCAGGCAGGTGGTGCAGATCACCGAACGCGGGGGCGTGGCGGCCCAGGCAGCAGAGAAAAGCAGCTAGGATTATTCCTAGGTGCATACCCTGAGTTCAGGCTGTTCCCCTGCAGGAAATCTCAATGGTCGTGCTTAAAATGGCACGATCGTTCTTTTTTGTGAGCGCGCATGCGGCCCTCGGCCGTCAGGGAAACCTGCCTCAGCTGCTGCAGCGCCGCATACAATGATTTCGGTTTACGTAAACGTCAATCTATCAATCAATCAGGAGCCGCTGCAATGAAGGTTTTGGTCCCGGTCAAGCGCGTGGTGGACTACAACGTGAAGGTCCGCGTGAAGTCGGACGGCACGGGCGTGGACATCGCCAACGTCAAGATGAGCATGAACCCCTTTGACGAAATCGCCGTCGAAGAAGCCGTTCGCCTCAAGGAAAAGGGCGTGGCCACCGAAGTCATCGCCGTCTCCTGCGGCGTGGCCCAGTGCCAGGAAACCCTGCGCACGGCCATGGCCATCGGTGCCGACCGCGGCATCCTGGTGGAGACCACCGAGGAGCTGCAGCCCCTGGCCGTCGCCAAGCTGCTCAAGGCCCTGGTGGACAAGGAGCAGCCCGGCCTGATCATCCTGGGCAAGCAGGCCATCGACGACGACGCCAACCAGACCGGCCAGATGCTGGCGGCCCTGGCCGACCTGCCGCAAGCCACCTTCGCCTCCAAGGTCGAAGTCGCTGGCGACAAGGTCAACGTGACCCGTGAAGTGGACGGCGGCCTGGAAACCCTGGCCCTGAGCCTGCCGGCCGTCATCACCACCGACTTGCGCCTGAACGAGCCGCGCTACGTCACGCTGCCCAACATCATGAAGGCCAAGAAAAAGCAGCTGGACACGGTCAAGCCTGAAGAGCTGGGCGTCGATGTCGCCCCGCGCCTGAAGACGCTCAAGGTGGCCGAGCCCGCCAAGCGCGGCGCTGGCGTGAAGGTGCCCGATGTGGCGACCCTGGTCAGCAAGCTCAAGAACGAAGCCAAGGTCATCTAAAGGAATTCGCAGACATGACATCCCTCGTTATTGCAGAACACGACAACGCTTCCATCAAGAGCGCCACGCTCAACACCGTCACTGCGGCCCTGGCCTGCGGCGGCGACGTGCATGTGCTGGTGGCGGGCGAGAATGCCGGCGCCGCTGCGCAGGCTGCGGCCCAGATCGCTGGCGTTGCCAAGGTCATCCACGCCGACGGCGCCAGCCTGAAGGACAGCCTCGCCGAGAACATCGCAGCGCAAGTGCTGGCGATTGCCTCGAACTACAGCCATATCCTGTTCCCCGCCACCGCCAGCGGCAAGAACGCCGCGCCGCGCGTGGCCGCCAAGCTGGACGTGGCCCAGATCAGCGACATCACCAAGGTGGACAGCGCCGACACCTTCGAGCGCCCCATCTACGCAGGCAACGCCATTGCCACGGTGCAAAGCAGCGACAAGATCAAGGTCATCACCGTGCGCGGCACGGGCTTTGACGCAGCGGCCACCACGGGCGGCAGCGCCCAGGTGGAGCAGCTGGCGGCCGCTGGCGACAGCGGCAAGAGCAGCTTCGTGGGCCGTGAAGTGACCAAGAGCGACCGCCCCGAGCTGACGGCCGCCAAGATCATCGTCTCCGGCGGCCGCGCGCTGGGCAGCAGCGAGAAGTTCCAGGAAGTCATCACGCCCCTGGCCGACAAGCTGGGCGCGGCCATCGGCGCTTCGCGCGCTGCGGTGGATGCGGGCTATGCGCCCAACGACCTGCAGGTCGGCCAGACCGGCAAGATCGTCGCTCCGCAGCTGTACATCGCCCTGGGCATCTCGGGCGCCATCCAGCACTTGGCCGGCATGAAGGACTCCAAGGTGATCGTGGCGATCAACAAGGATCCCGAGGCACCGATCTTCTCGGTGGCCGACTACGGCCTGGAGGCCGACCTGTTCCAGGCCGTGCCCGAGCTGGTGCAGGCGCTGTAAGCGACCAAAGCTGAAAAATGAGGGGCACAAGGCCCCTCTTTTTCCGTGACGGATGCCGGGATGGCCCGCTGGTCATGGTTCGCGGCAACGACTACAACAACGGCTTTGGCCGCCAGCGGGTGCTGGCAATGGCATGAACCGAGAGGGAGATTGAAATGAAGATGATGCGCTTGCGCCTGGCCCGCACGGCCGTGGCCTTTGTCTGTGGCGCCATGGCGCTGGCCGCCGAGGCCAATGCCTGGGTGGTGGGGCAGGTGGCACCCATGTCGGGAGCCGGCGCGACGCAGGGCCGGGCCTATGCCCAGGGCATGCGCCTGTACTTCGACCAGATCAACAAGGCCGGCGGCGTGCAGGGCCAGCCCGTGCAACTGGTCACGGTGGACGATGTGGGCCACCCCGATGAAACCGTGGACAAGACCCGCAAGCTGCTGGACGAGTCCAAACCCGTGGTGCTGGCCGGCTATTTCGGCAACCGCAACATGGCTTCGCTGCTGGACAGCAAGCTGCTCGACCAGTCCCAGATCTCCCTGGTGGGTTACCAGAGCACGGACACGCGGGTGCTGAGCCATCCCCAGATCTTCAGCACGCGCGCCAACCTGCCCGAGGAAATGGCCAAGATCGCCTCGCACCTGGCCACCGTGGGCATCACGCGCCTGGCCCTGCTGCATGACGAGCGCCCGGATGCCAAGGCCGTGGCTGAACTTGTGGACAAGGCGATTGCGCCTTCCAAGGCCAAGCTGGTGGTCAGCGCCTCGCTGAGCACGGGCAAGGGCGCCATGGACAAGGCCGTGTCCCAGTTGCAAAAGGCCCAGCCTTCGGCGCAGGCCGTGATGGTGGTGGCCTCCAGCCCCGTGACCTCGGCCTTCGTCGAGGCGTACCGCATGGCGGGCGGCACGGCCCAGATCTACGCGACATCGGAAGCCGATATCGAGCAACTGGCCAAGCGCCTGCCCGTGGAGTTCATGAGCGGCCTGTCCATTGCCCAGGTCGTGCCCAGTCCCTACAAGGTGACCATGCGCCTGAACAAGGAGTTCAGGGACGCGGCCACCGCTGCCGGCAAGTCGCTGACCGTGCCGGTCAGCTACGCCATGATGGAAGGCTATGTGAACGCCCGCGTCATCGTGGAGGCCATGCGCCGCACCCAGCCGCTGACGCGCGAGAAGCTGGCCGCTTCGCTGCGCGGCCTGGACGCCTTCGATCTGGGCGGCTACTGGGTTACCTATCGTCCGGGCTCGCAGGCGGGCTCGAAATTCGTGGATTTGTCCATCGTCAACGCATCGGGTCGCGTCACGCAATAACGCAGCAATGCAGTAGTGCCGTGGCGGCGCGCCCGCTGTCCCAGGTCGCCGCGCGCTGCGCGCCGGCGGTCCAGGCTCTGTTCAGGAAGGTTCAACAATGACTTACTCGGCTCCCCTCAAAGACATGCTGTTCGCCATGGAGCATCTGGCGCAGATCGACCAGGTGGCACAGTTGCCCGGTTTCGAGGAGGCTGGCCTCGAGACCGCCCAGGCCGTGCTGGAGGAATGCGCCAAGCTGTGCGAAGGCGTGGTGGCGCCGCTGAACCTGCCGGGCGACGTGGCGCCTTCCAGCCTCAAGGACGGCGTGGTCACCACCACGGCGGGCTTCAAGCAAGCCTTTCGCCAGTACGCCGAAGGCGGCTGGCAGGGCCTGCAGCATCCGCAGGATTTTGGCGGCCAGGGCCTGCCCAAGACGATTGGCGCGGCCTGCGTGGAAATGCTCAACAGCGCCAACCTGAGCTTTGCGCTGTGCCCGCTGCTGACCGACGGCGCCATCGAGGCCCTGCTGACGGCCGGCAGCGATGAGCTCAAGGCCACCTATCTCGAGAAGCTGGTGACCGGCGAGTGGACCGGCACCATGAACCTGACCGAGCCCCAGGCCGGCTCCGACCTGGCCCTGGTGCGCACCAAGGCCGAGCCGCAGCCCGATGGCAGCTACAAGGTCTTCGGCACCAAGATCTTCATCACCTATGGCGAGCACGACATGGCCGAGAACATCGTCCATCTGGTGCTGGCCCGCGTGGCCGGGGCGCCCGAGGGCGTCAAGGGCATCAGCCTGTTCGTGGTGCCCAAGTTCCTGGTCAACAAGGATGGCTCGCTGGGCGCGCGCAACGATGTGCACTGCGTGAGCATCGAGCACAAGATGGGCATCAAGGCCTCGCCCACGGCCGTGCTGCAGTACGGCGACAACGGGGGCGCCATCGGTTACCTGGTGGGCGAGGAAAACCGTGGCCTCGAATACATGTTCATCATGATGAACGCGGCCCGCTACGCCGTGGGCGTGCAGGGCATTGCCGTGGCCGAGCGCTCCTACCAGCATGCCGTGGCCTATGCCCGCGAGCGCGTGCAAAGCCGCCCCGTGGACGGCAGCGTCAAGGCCAGCGCCACCATCATCCACCACCCCGATGTGCGCCGCATGCTCATGACCATGCGCGCCTACACCGAGGGCTGCCGCGCCATGGCGGCCACGGCCGCCGCGGCCTACGACGCAGCCCACCACCATGCCGATGCCCAGGTGCGCGAGGCCAATGCGGCCTTCTATGAATTCATGGTTCCCCTGGTCAAGGGCTACAGCACCGAGATGAGCCTGGAAGTCACCAGCCTGGGCGTTCAGGTGCACGGCGGCATGGGCTTCATCGAGGAGACGGGCGCCGCCCAGTACTACCGCGACGCCAAGATCCTGACCATCTACGAAGGCACGACCGCCATCCAGGCCAATGACCTGGTGGGCCGCAAGACGGCGCGCGATGGCGGCCAGACCGCGCTGGCCATTGCGGGCCAGATCGAGAAGACCGAGGCCGAGCTGGCCGCCAGCGGCACGCCCGAGGCACTGGCCGTGGCCCGCCAGCTGGCCGCCGCGCGCCAGGCCTTCGTGGAGGCGGTGCACTTCGTCTCGGGCCAGGCCAAGGCCGAGCCCAATGCCGTGTACGCCGGCAGCGTTCCCTACCTGATGCTGGCGGGCAACCTCGTCGCAGGCTGGCAGATGGGCCGCGCCCTGCTGGCGGCCGAGCAGCTGTTGCACAAGGGACAGGACGAGGCCTTCATGCGCGCGAAGATTGCGACGGCGCGCTTTTATGCCGAGCACATCCTCGTCAAGGCGGCGGGCCTGCGCGATGCCATCGTGCACGGCGCAGGCAGCGTGATGGCACTGCCCATGGACGCCTTCTGACCCGGCGCTCCCGCAAGGCACAACGCAGACAGAGATACCGAGAACCAACGGAGACAACGCATGTCCAAGCTTCCCCCGGCGCTGAAGAAACTGGCCCTGCCAGTGATCGGCTCGCCGCTGTTCATCATCAGCAACCCCAAGCTCGTGATCGCCCAGTGCCAGGCCGGCATCGTGGGTTCCATGCCCGCGCTCAACGCGCGCCCGGCCGAGCAGCTCGAAGACTGGCTGGCCGAGATCACCGAGACCCTGGCCGCCTGGGACAAGGCCCATCCGGACCGGCCCTCGGCGCCGTTCGCCATCAACCAGATCGTGCACAAGAGCAATGACCGGCTCGAGCACGACATGCAGATGTGCGCCAAGTACAAGGTGCCCATCGTCATCACCAGCCTGGGTGCGCGCGAGGACGTGAACCAGGCCGTGCACAGCTGGGGCGGCGTGGTGCTGCACGACATCATCAACAACAAGTTCGCGCACAAGGCCATCGAAAAGGGGGCCGACGGCCTGATTGCCGTGGCGGCGGGCGCGGGAGGCCATGCGGGTGTCAAGAGCCCGTTCGCGCTGATCCAGGAGATCCGCGAATGGTTCGACGGCCCCGTGGCGCTGTCGGGCTCCATCGCCTCGGGCGGTGCCATCCTCGCGGCCCAGGCCATGGGTGCGGACTTCGCCTATATCGGCTCGGCCTTCATCGCCACGCATGAGGCGCGTGCGCACGACGCCTACAAGCAGGCCATCGTGGACGGCACGTCCGACGACATCGTCTACAGCAACCTGTTCACGGGCGTGCACGGCAACTACCTGGCGCCGTCCATCCGCGCGGCTGGCCTGGACCCCGACAACCTGCCCGAGTCGGACCCCAGCAAGATGAACTTCGGCGGCGACGCCAAGAAGGCCTGGAAGGACATCTGGGGCTGCGGCCAGGGCATTGGCGCCATTCGCGAAGTCACGGGTGCGGGCGAGCTGGTGGAGCGTCTCAAGCGTGAATACAACCAGGCGCGCGACCGCCTGCTGTCCACCCCGTAAGGTCGGCAGAGCCCAGGACGGGCTCTTCTCCTACTCTGCCAGACGGCGCCTTCGGGCGCCGTTTTCTTTGGGTATTACCCACGCTGTGCGGGTCCGGTCCTCGAAGTTGTTTGCGCAAAACCCCTTGCGCACGCTTGACTGCTTCACTCGGCTTCCCCCTACGAGCGACTTGCCTGGAGCAAGTTTGTTTAGAATTCTTTGCGTAATTTCAGTAAATACTGAAATTACAGAATAAATGAACAAACCTTGTACCCCGTCATTGCCTGAGTTCCACCAGCTGGCGCGTCGTCCGATGGCGGGTACGGGGCGCCTGGTGCTGGCCTCGCTGCTGTGGCTGCCCCAGGCGCTGCTGCTGGCGTTGGCCGTGCAGTCCATGGCCGATGGCGCGGGCAGAGAGCCGCTGTGGCCAATGTGGCAGCTCGCGGCCGGCGTGGCACTGCTGGGCGGGTTGCGCGCCTGGTGCGATGCCAGCGGCACACGCCGCGCCAATCTGCAGGCACGCAGCCTGGTGAGCGCGCTGCGCGCGCAGGTGCTGCGCACGCTGGCGGGCACCTCGCCGCTGGACCGCCAGCGCGCGGCCTCGGGCCAGGCGGCCAGCGCCATGGCCGAGCAGGCCGAGGCCATCGTGCCCTGGCTGTCGCGCTACCAGACCGCCATGTGGCGCGTGCGCACCGTGCCGCTGGTGATTGCGCTGGCCGTGGCCAGCCAGAGCTGGGTGGTGGCGCTGATCCTGGTGGTGGCCGCACCGCTGATCCCGCTGTTCATGGCCATCGTCGGCTGGCGCGCCAAGGCGGCCAGCCAGGCGCAGATGGTGGAGCTGGGCGGCATGAATGCCTTCCTGCTCGACCGGCTGCGCGGCCTGTCCACCCTGCGCGCCCTGGGCGCGGTGGATGCCACGGCGCAGCGGCTGCGCGCCAATGCCGAATCCCTGCGCGAACGCAGCATGCGCGTGCTGCGCATCGCCTTTCTGTCCTCCGCGGTGCTGGAGCTGTTCTCGGCCCTGGGCGTGGCCATGGTGGCCGTCTACGTGGGGTTTCACCTGCTGGGCCATCTGCCCTTTGGCAGCTGGGGCCAGACACTGAGCCTGGGCCAGGCGCTGTTCGTGCTGCTGCTGGCGCCCAGCTTCTTCGATCCCCTGCGTGAGCTGTCTGCCGTCTGGCACGACCGCGCCAGCGGCGAGGCCGCACTGCAAGCCCTGGGCGAGCTGGGCCGCGATGCGCAGCCGCTGCCGGGCGCACTGGCTGCGCCCGGCAGGGCGGCCGGCCAGGCCTGCGCCCTGCACCTGGAGCAGGTGCGGCCCCAGGCGCCAGGCGGCGCGGTCACGCTGCCGGCGCTCACGCTGGACGTGCGGCCTGGCGAGCATGTGGCGCTGTGGAGCCCCAGCGGCAGCGGAAAGTCGCTGCTGCTGGCGCAGATTGCCGGCCTGCTGCCGGTGGCCGAGCCTGGGCGCATCCATATCGACGGCCAGCTGCTCGACGGCGAATCGGCCGGACGGCTGCGCGCGCGCATGGCCTGGATGGGGCAGAGCCCCCATGTGTTCGCCGGCTCGGTGGCCGAAAACCTCCGGCTGGGCCGCCCGGGATTCACCTTCGGCGAGCTACGCCAGGCCTTGCGGCTGGCCGGTCTGGGCAAGCTGGCCGAGGCCCGTGCCGGCGCCACGCTGGGCGAGGGCGGAGCCGGCCTGTCGGGCGGGGAGATCGTGCGCCTGGCACTGGCGCGCCTGGCCCTGTCGCGCGATGCAGGCCTGCTGCTGGTCGATGAACCCACGGCCCACCTGGACCCGGCCACGGCCGCCCAGGTCACCGATGCCCTGCTGCAACTGGCACGCGGGCGCACGCTGATCGTCGCCACCCACGATGCCGAGCTGGCCGCCGCCATGCACCGCGTGGTGGAGCTGGCGGGCCATGCCGCCCCGCAGGAGCTGGCCGCATGAAGCCCCGCTCCACCCTCCGGCCCGTGCTTGCCGCCCTGGCGCGCATGGCGCCCTGCCGCCTGTGGCTGGGCGGCGCGCTGCTGGCCCTGCTCACGGTGCTCATGGGCATGGCGCTGCTGGGCCTGTCGGGCTGGTTCATCACGGCCACGGCGCTGGCCGGGCTGGTGCCGGCCACGGCCATCGTCTTCGACGTCTTCATGCCCTCGGCCGGTATCCGCCTGCTGGCCCTGGGCCGCACGGGCACCCGCTATGCCGAACGGCTGGTCACCCATGACGCCACCCTGGCCGTGCTGGCCGCCCTGCGCGAGCGGCTGCTGCGCAGCTGGGCCACTCCCGCCGCCGCCCTGAGCCTGCGCCTGCGGCCCGCGCGCCTGCTGCAGCGGCTGACGGCCGACGTGGATGCGCTGGACAGCCTGTACCTGCGCCTGTTCGTGCCCTTGCTGGCCGCCACGGGTGCCACGCTGGTAGCCGCCCTTGCGCTGGGACTGATGCGCTGGTGGCTGGGCCTGGCCTTGGCTGCGTGGCTGCTGGCCACGGGCCTGGGCAGCGCCCTGTGGCTGGCCCGCAGTGCGCGCCGGCCCGCCGTGCGCCGCGCGCTGGCGCTGGAGTCCCTGCGCGCCCGCACGGCCGACCTGATGGCCGGGCAGGCGGAGCTGGCCATGGCCGGCACCCTGGCCGCGCATTGCGAACGCATTGCCGCCCTGGACGCCCGCGTGGCCGAGGCCGACGCCGCACTCCACGGCCTGGAGGCCCGAACTTCCTTCGTGCAAGGCCTGTGCGGCGCCCTGGCCCTGGCCGGTGTGCTGCTGGCCGTAGGCTGGCTGGCCGAGGCCGGCCTGCTGGGCGCCCCCGTGGCTGCGCTGGCCCTGTTGCTGGCGCTGACGGCCATGGAGCCCTTTGCGGCATTGCGCCGTGGCGCGCTGGAGGCCGGCCGCAGCTGGCTGGCCGCGCGCCGGCTGGCGCCTGCCCTGCGCGATGGCGCTGCGCAAGGCGCCTGCGAACCGGCTGCGCCCAGGCAAGGCTTGGCGGTTGAGCTGGAGCAGGTCGTGGCACCCCGTGCCGCCGTGCTGGCCCAGGACATCCGTATCGCCGAGGGCGAGCGTGTCGCCCTGCTGGGCGCCAGCGGCGCGGGCAAGACCACGCTGCTGTCCCTGATGGCCGGCGAGCTCCAGCCACTGGCCGGCGCCGTGCGTGCCCGGCGCTGCACCTGGATGACGCAGCGCACCGAACTGTTCGAGGACAGCCTGCGCGACAACCTTTTGCTGGCCTGCCCCGAGGCCGCCGAGGACACGCTGTGGGCGGCGCTGGAAGTCGCCGGGCTGGCCGGCGATGTGCGCGCCATGGCGCAGGGCCTGGACACGCGGCTGGGCGAGGGCGGGCTGGGCCTGTCCGGCGGCCAGGCACGGCGCCTGGCGCTGGCGCGGCTGCTGCTGAGCCCCGCGCGCTGCTGGCTGCTGGACGAAGTGACCGAGGGCCTGGATGCACGCACGGCCGCCGACCTGCTGGTGCGGCTGGACAGCGCAGCCCGGGGCCGCACCCTGGTGCTGGCCACCCACAAGCTGAGGGAGGCGCAACTGGCCGACCGGCTGCTGTGGGTGGAGCAGGGCCGCGTGGTGTCCGAGGCGCTGCGCGGCACACCGCCGTTCGAGGCGGCCCTGGCGCGCCTGCGGCAGGACGGCTGATCAAGGATTTCACCAAGTACCCCGAGAGAAAGGATCTCACCATGGACCTCGACATCGTCGATCTATCGCGGCTGCAGTTCGCGGTAACGGCGCTCTACCACTTCCTGTTCGTGCCGCTGACCATCGGCCTGGCCGTGATCATCGCCATCATGGAGACCGTCTTCGTGATGACGGGCCGCACCATCTGGCGCGACATGACGAAGTTCTGGGGCACGTTGTTCGGCATCAACTTCGCCATGGGCGTGGCCACGGGCATCGTGATGGAGTTCCAGTTCGGCATGAACTGGAGCTACTACAGCCACTACGTGGGCGACATCTTCGGCGCGCCGCTGGCCATCGAGGGGCTGATGGCCTTCTTCCTGGAAGCCACCTTCGTGGGCCTGTTCTTCTTCGGCTGGGACCGCCTGAGCAAGGTCGGCCATCTGGTGACCACCTGGTGCGTGGCCCTGGGCTCGAACTTCTCGGCGCTGTGGATCCTGATCGCCAACGGCTGGATGCAAAACCCCGTGGGCGCGGCGTTCAACCCGCAGACCATGCGCATGGAGGTCACCGACTTCTTCGCGGTGCTGACCAACCCCGTGGCCCAGGCCAAGTTCGTGCACACGGTCTCGGCAGGCTACGTGACGGCGGCCATCTTCGTGCTGGGCGTTTCGGCCTGGTATCTGCTCAAGGGCCGGCACATCCAGCTGGCGCGCCGCTCCATGACGGTGGCCACCTCGTTCGGCCTGGCCGCCGCGCTGTCGGTGGTGGTGCTGGGCGATGAAAGCGGCTACCTGTCGTCGGAGCACCAGAAGATGAAGCTGGCCGCCATCGAGGCCATGTGGGACACCGAGCCCGCACCGGCCGCCTTCACGGCCTTCGGCTTTCCCGACAAGGCCGCACGGGAGACGCACTACGCCGTTCACATTCCCTGGGTCATGGGCCTGATCGGCACGCGCTCGCTGACCACCGAGATCCCCGGCATCAACGACCTGGTCCAGCGCACCGAGCAGTACATCCGCAACGGCATCGAGGCCTATGGCGCGCTGGAGGCCATCCGCGCCGCCGTCCCCACGGGCCAGGTGCCGGCCGAGGCCAAGGCCGTCTTCGAGGACAAGGGCGGGCAACTGGGCTACGCGCTGCTGCTCAAGCGCTACGTGGACGACCCGCGCCAGGCCACGGACGCGCAGATCGCCCAGGCCGCCTGGGACACCGTGCCGGCCGTGGGGCCGCTGTTCTGGGCCTTCCGCATCATGGTGGGGCTGGGCATGTTCTTCATCGCGCTCACGGCCGCGTTCTTCTGGCTGTCGGTGCGGCGCAGGCTGGACGCCCATCCGTGGATGCTCAAGCTGGCCGTGATCGCCATTCCCCTGCCCTGGATCGCGGCCGAGTGCGGCTGGATCGTGGCCGAGGTGGGCCGCCAGCCCTGGATCATCGAAGGCGTGCTGCCCACGGCGCTGGCCGTCTCCAACCTGGGCGCGGGCACGCTGCTGCTGACGATTGCAGGCTTCATCGCCATCTACTCCGTGCTCTTCGTCATCGAGATGAAGCTCATGGTGAAGGCCATCCGCAAGGGACCGCAGGAGGAAAGCGCACCGCACCTGACCACCTACTTCCCTCTGATGCAAAAACTCGCCCGCGGGCAATGACCAAGGGAGATTGTCACCATGATTCTTCACGAACTGATCAGCTACGACGTCCTGCGCCTGCTGTGGTGGGGCCTGCTGGGCGTGCTGCTCATCGCCTTTGCCGTCACCGATGGCTTTGACCTGGGCGCTGCCGCGCTGCTGCCGCTGGCGGCCAGGACCGACGTGGAGCGCCGCGTCGTCATCAACTCTCTGGGCCCGGTCTGGGAAGGCAACCAGGTCTGGCTCATCCTGGGCGGCGGCGCCATCTTTGCGGCCTGGCCGCAGCTGTACGCGGTCTCGTTCTCGGGCTTTTACCTGGCCATGTTCGCGGCGCTGGTGGCGCTGATCCTGCGGCCCGTGGCCTTCAAGTTCCGCAGCAAGCGCGAGGAGCCGGCCTGGCGCGCGCGCTGGGATGCCGTGCTGTGCATGGCCGGCGTGGTGCCCGCGCTGATCTTCGGCGTGGCCCTGGGCAATGTGCTGCAGGGCGTGCCCTTCCGCCTGGCGCCCGACATGCGCATCTACTACGAGGGCACGTTCTTCGGCCTGCTCAACCCGTTTGCGCTGCTGGCCGGCTTGGTCTCGCTGTGCATGCTGCTCATGCATGGTGCGTCCTGGCTGGTGTTCAAGACCGAGGGCGATGTGGCCGCGCGCGCGCGCCGCCTCGGCATGGTGGCGGCCGTCGCCACCACGGTGCTGTTCGCGGCGGCCGGCGTGTGGCTGGCCGCGCTCAACGGCTACCGCATCACCAGCGAGGTCAACACCACCGGACCGTCCAACCCGCTGTTCAAGACGGCTGCGCTGCAGGCGGGCGCCTGGTTTGCCAACTACCAGGCCCGGCCCGTGCTCTGGGCCGTGCCGGCCATCGGCCTGCTGATGCCGCTGCTGGCGGCGCTGGGCCTGTGGCTGCGCCGCGAGTGGCTGGCCCTGCTGTCCAGCGGCCTGGGCATTGCCGGCATCATCGCCAGCGTGGGGGCGTCCATGTTCCCGTTCATCCTGCCCTCGTCGCTCAACCCGCAGCACAGCCTCACGGTCTGGGACTCTTCGTCCAGCCATGTGACGCTGTTCATCATGCTGGTGTGCGCGCTGATCTTCGTGCCCCTCATCGTGGCCTACACCAGCTGGGTCTACAGCGTGCTGCGCGGCAAGGTCGACCCGATGGCCATCATCGAGGGCCGCGGCCACTCGTACTGATCCACCGAATCAAGAAACGACAGTCAACGTCAAGAAAGGACACAACACCATGTGGTACTTCGCCTGGTTGCTCGGCCTGCCGCTGGCGGCCGCCTTCGCGGTGCTCAACGCGATGTGGTACGAACTGATGGACGACGAGGCCACGCGCCGCGAACTCCTGGCCCGGGAGAAATAAAGCTCCCCCTGAGGCGCTTCGCGCCTTCCCCCTCTCTCTTCGGGAGGGGGACGACACCCTCGCTGCGGGGGCGGCCCTTGCTCGGTGTCCCTCGCTTTGGGCTACGCCAGTTTTTGCACGCGCTTACCGCCAATGAAGCATTGCTGTAAACACAATGAGCTCCCTCGGGAGCTCATTTTTGTACGCAGGCTTGCCAGGTTCAATCGTCGGTGTCGTCCGCCTTGGCGCGGCCCTTGCCGCCCGTGATGCGGTCCTTCAGGTCCAGCAGCCGCGTCACGGCCGTGCCCATGCCCATGAGCTGCATGGCGGTCTCGGGCGACAGGCGCTGCACGTCGTCGAACCAGTTCATGAGCCGGTCGATCAGCTCGTACATGTCGCGCATGCGCTGCTGGGCGTAGCGTTCCTCTTCGGTGGTGACTTCCTCCAGCATGGCGGCGCGCAGCATGGACTGGGTGGGCTCGATCTCGCGGCGGCGGCGTTCCTCGGCCAGGCGGCGGAAGATTTCCCAGACATCCTGCGGCGCCTCGAAATACTCGCGCCGGTCGCCGGGCTGGTGGCGCAATTGCACCAGGCGCCAGGCCTGCAATTCCTTGAGCCCCATGCTCACGTTGGAGCGCGAGAACTCCAGCGTCTCGGCGATCTGGTCGGCATTGAGCGGCTCGGGCGAAAGAAACAGCAGAGCGTAGATCTGGCCTACCGTGCGGTTGATGCCCCAGCGGCTGCCCATCTCGCCGAAGTGCGAGACGAACTGCCGGTTCAACGCCGGAAGAGGTTTGGGTTGCGTCATGGCATGCATTGTGCCCTCGCGTGCCGGCATGTCCTGTGCGGCTTGGAAAGCGGTGCGTCAGCTTTCTGCAAGACGCGGTCAAAAGGCGCACAATGGCGCCTTTGCGGGCTTGCGGCCAGGCGGCCCGGGCCCAGCGCCTCCCGCTTCCCGACCCGTTCGCAGATTGCAGATTGCCCCATGTCCCACGCTAGCCGCAGTGCGCTGATCGACTGCACCAAGGGCCTGGCCTGTGCCGCCATCGTCTGGCACCACCTGGCCTTCTACGGCCCCATGTCCGATATCGCCCATCCGGCCGCGCCGGACCTCATCGACTGGCTCTATGAATATGCGCGCATGGCCGTGCAGATCTTCCTGGTGCTGGGCGGCTACCTGGCGGCAGCCAGCATGGCGCCGCAAGGCCACGGCCAGCACTGCGATCCGTGGTCGCGCATCGGGCGCCGCTTCGTGCGCCTGGTCGTGCCCTATGCCGTGGCCCTGGTCGTGGCCATCGTCGTCTCGGCGGCCGTGCGGCCCTGGTTCGACCATGCCTCGGTGTCGGGCGAGCCCGATCTCTGGCAGCTGGTGGCGCATGCGCTGCTGCTGCAGAACATCGTGGGCGAGGAGTCGCTGTCCGCCGGCGTCTGGTACGTGTCCATCGACTTCCAGCTGTTTGCGCTGACGGCGCTGCTGCTGGCCGGCACGCGCTGGGGCGGCGCCTTGCTGCGCCGCCGCTTCGGTGGCCAGGCGCTGTCGCGCTGCTGGCCCTGGACGCTGAGCGTGGCGCAGGCGCTGGTGGTGATCGGCGTGGCGGCCTCGCTGCTGGGCTTCAATCTGGATGCGCAATGGGATGTGTGGGCGCCGTACTTCTTTGGCGCCTACGGCCTGGGCATGCTGGCCTACTGGGCCGCGCATGCGGACAAGTCCTCGACGGCCTGGAGCTGGTCCCTGCTGATCGTGGCCCTGGTCGTGGCGGCGCTGGCACTGGAGTGGCGCGACCGCATCGCACTGGCCGGTGCCACGGCGCTGGCCCTGGCCGCGGCCATGCGCAGCCCCGCGTTTGCCCAGGCACAAGGCTGGGCGCCGCTGCGCCGGCTGGGCAAGATTTCGTACTCGGTGTTTCTCGTGCACTTCTCGGTCTGCCTGCTGGTCAACGCCGTGGAAAGCCATTTCTGGCCACATTCCATTCCCGCCGCCCTGCTGGGCATGTGCACGGCCTTTGTGCTGTCGATTGCGGCCGGTCATCTGCTGTACGAGCGCGTGGAGCGCCACGTTCCCAGCTGGCACATGGCGCTGCGCTGGCAGGCGGGCCTGGTGGGCACCGGCCTGATCGCGGCATTTGTGGCGGGCCTGCGCTGAGGCGCGGTGCGTCAGTCCACAAACAACAAAGGCAGCCGGTGGGCTGCCTTTTTCGCTTCACGCCGGTCGGCGTTCAACGGTGCAGCTCGCCTGCGCTTTCCGGCTGGAACTCGATGGCATCCACGCGCACGGTGACCTGGCCCGAGGGGCCGGGCATGCGGGACTGGTCGCCCACGCTCAGGCCCAGCAGGGCAATGCCCACGGGCGCGAACACCGACACCTTGTCGGCGCTGCCATCCATCTCCTTGGGATAGACCAGGGTCAGCGTATTGGTCTTGCCCGACTCCAGCAGCGTGAAGCGCACCGTGGAATTCATGGTCACCACGTTGGGCGGCATTTCCTTGGGCTCGAGCACGTCGGCACGGTCCAGCTCGGCCTCGAGCGCCTCGCGGCCGGGAAAGGCGGGCTGCTTGTCCAGCAGGGCCTCGATGCGTTCCAGGTCCAGGGACGAAAGAATGATGTGGGGCTTGCGCTCCATGGTGTTGGCTCCCTTGTGTGCTTGCGCCGTGGCTGCAGTGAAGGGCAGCGGCGCCCAAACGGACAAAAGCCCGGGCAACGCGGTTGTCCGGGCCAAGGCATCTTCAGAAAAGAGAAAAGCACCAAGTTGGTGCGATAAGGCCATTGTGCAGGCCCGTGCGCGTTCTGCCAAGCGAACCCGCACGGTGCGGTGCGGATTGGCGCGGGCACTTGCCAAGCCGGCAAAACCCACTTCGCAACCGCAGGCATGCGGGGAGTGCTTGTTGGTATGACTGTATTTTTATACAGTTGCTTCATGCTTTCCAGTCCTCCCACGCCTCATCACGACACGGCCCGGGTGCCCCTGCACCCCATCAAGGGCCGGGGCGCAGCCAGCCAACTGGCACACCGCTTCACCACCGATCCGCGCGAGGCCTTCGATGACGGCTGGGGCAGTCTTGAGGCGCCGGCCGAAGGCGAGGAAGCCGCGCCCCTGCGCACCGAACTGCGCTGGGAGCAGGCCCGCTCGGCGCTGAGCCGCCACCAGTCGCCCGACCTGCCGTTTCACATGGGGCTCAATCCCTACCGGGGCTGCGAGCATGGCTGCATCTATTGCTATGCCCGGCCCACGCACAGCTACCTGGGCTGGTCGCCGGGGCTGGACTTCGAGACCCGGCTCATCGCCAAGCAGAACCTGCCCGAGCTGCTGCGCGCCGAGCTGTCGCGCGCCAGCCATGTGGCCGCGCCCGTGATGCTGGGCTCGGTCACCGACTGCTACCAGCCCGTGGAGCGCGAGCTGGGGCTGACGCGCCGCCTGATCGAAGTGCTGGCCGAGGCGCGCCACCCGGTTTCCATCGTCACCAAGGGCAGCGGGGTGGAGCGTGACCTGGACCTGCTGGCCCCGCTGGCGCGCCAGGGCCTGGCCTCGGTGCACATCACGCTGACCACGCTGGATGCCGACCTGGCCCGCCACCTGGAGCCGCGCGCCGCCGCGCCGTACCGCCGGTTGCGCAGCATCCGCGCGTTGACCGAGGCGGGCGTGCCCGTGGGCGTGAGCCTGGCACCGCAGATTCCCTTCATCAACGAAGACCTGGAGAAGGTGCTGGAGGCGGCCGCCGGCGCAGGCGCGCGCCACGCCTTCTATGCCGTGCTGCGCCTGCCCTGGGAAGTGGCGCCGCTGTTCGAACAATGGCTGCAGGTGCACTACCCCGACCGCGCCCGCCGCGTGATGGAGCGCGTGCGCGACCTGCACGGCATCCAGGGCGAGCAGCGCGAGGCCGGCCGCGTGTACAACGCCGAGTTCGGCCAGCGCATGAAAGGTACTGGCCACTGGGCCGAGCTGCTGCGCCAGCGCTTCGCCCTGGCCTGCCGTCGGTACGGATTCAACCGCGAGCCGCTGCGGCTCGATTGCAGCCTCTACCATCCGTCGCTGCTGCTGCCGCAGCGCAGTCTGTTCTGAGCGCGGACCGGCAGGCTCAAACCGCCTCCAGAAACGACCTCACCAGCAGGCTGTCGCTGCGCTCGCGCATGCAATAGACATAGGTGGTGGTGCTGGCCGGGTCGCCCGCGATGCGCAGCGGGCGAAAGCGCGGGTCGGGGATGAATTCGGCTTCGGACACGGCGCCCAGTCCCAGGCCGCGCGCCACGGCTTCGCGTATGGCTTCGCGGCTGCCGATCTCCAGCTCGGTGCGCGGCTGCACCCCGGCGGCCTGCAGCACCGATTCCAGCGCGGTGCGCGTGGTCGAGCCGTGCTCGCGCAGCAGCAAAGGCTGGCCCTGCAGTTCGGACAGCGCGATTTCGCTGCGCCGCGCGAAGGGATGGGCCACATGGGCGAACAGCACGATGGCGTGGCGCGCGTACTCGCGTGCCAGCAGCTCAGGGCGGTCGTAGAGGCCGGCGAGCACGGCCACGTCGGTGTCGTAGCGTTCCAGGTCGGCCAGCACCTGCTGCGAGTTGCCCATGCGGATGGACAGCTGCATGCCCGGGTGCCGTGCGCGGTAGGCGGCCACCATTTCGATCACATGGAAGGGCCCCACGGCGCCGATCTTGAGCTCGCCCTGGTGCAACTGCCCCGAGTCGCGCAGGAAGAATTCGGCCTCGGCCTCCAGCGCCATGATTTTCTGCGCCATGGGCAGCAGTCTGGCGCCTGCGCCCGTGAGCGTCATGCGGTAGCCGCGGCGGTGGAACAGCTCGATCTGGCTTTGGCGCTCCAGCGTGGCGATCTGGGTGGAGATGGTGGGCTGGCTCACGCCCAGTGCGCGGGCGGCGGCGCTGAGGCTGCCATGGTGGGCGACGGCGATGAAGGCGCGGTAGCGGGCGTTGCTCACGAAAGTCGGTATCTCAAGGTTTTGTCTATGGATGCTGTCAAAACCGATTCTGAAACTTTCACATGGCAGAAATATGTCGCTCCTAGCATTCAGCCATACCCACCCGCCTGGCGATTTGACCGGCGATTCACGGATCCACCGATCCGCCGATGTGCCTGACCTGATGCAAAGGAACGCTCCCATGAAGATGAACCGCAAGACCTGGCTGCGCCATGCCGGCGCCGTGCTGGCCCTGGCCTCCACCGCTACCACTGCCGCCTTTGCCCAGAGCGCCGAGCTGCGCGTGGGCCTGATCCCCTCGGAGGACGCGCAGGCCATGATCCGCGCCAGCCAGCAGGTCATGGACCAGCTGGCCACCCGCACCGGCATGAAGGTGCGGCCCTTCGTGGCCAATGACTACAACGGCGTGATCGAGGCGCTGCGCTCCAACAAGATCGACATCGCCTTCCTCGGCCCGTTCTCGTACGTGCTGGCCAACCAGGTGGCAGGCGCCGAGGCCTTTGCCGTGGCCGTGACCAAGAAGACGGGCAAGAGCGCTTACCACAGCATGGTGATCTCCCGCAAGGACAAGGGCCCGGCCAGCGTGGCCGATCTCAAGGGCCGCAGCTTTGCCTTTGTGGACCCGACCTCGGCGTCGGGCCACCTATTTCCCAAGGCGGGGTTGATGGCCGAGGGCTTCGATGCGGACAAGGGCTTTTCGCGCGTGATCTTCTCGGGCTCGCACGACGCCAGCATCATGGCCGTGGCCAACGGCAAGGTGGATGCGGCGGCCGTGGCCGACCGCATCTTCGACTCCGCCGTGAACAAGGGCCTGGTCAAGCGCGAGGACTTCCAGATCGTCTGGCGCTCCCAGCCCATCCCCGAGTCGCCCATGACCTGGCGCAAGAACCTGGACGCAGGCACCAAGCAGAAGGTGGCTGCGGCCCTGGCCGAGGTCAAGGACCTGCCCTGGGGTGACCAGGGCGTGCTCGACGGCTTCGCGGCCACGGATGACAAGGCCTACGACGTGGTGCGCCAGACGGCCAAGGCCCTGAAGCTGGACCTCGGGAGCATGAAATGATCCGCATCCGCCAATTGCGCAAGAGCTATGGCAGCAACCATGTGCTGCATGGCATCGACCTGGATGTGCAGCCCGGCGAGTTCGTCGTCATGCTGGGCCTGTCGGGGGCCGGCAAGTCCACGCTGCTGCGCTGCATGAACGGCCTGGCCCGCGCCGACAGCGGCACGCTGGAGGTGGGCGGCATGGACCTGATGCTGGGCGGCGGCAGGCACAGCCGGCGCGAGCTGGCTCGCCACGTGGCCATGGTCTTCCAGCACCACAACCTGGTGCCGCGCCTGTCGGTGCGCAAGAACGTGCTGACCGGGCGCCTGGGCCAGACCGGCACCCTGGCCTCGGTGCTGCAGCTGTTCCGCGAAAGCGATATCCGCCTGGCCGACCAGTGCCTGGAGCGCGTGGGCCTGGCCCACAAGGCGCTGGAGCGCACCGAGGCGCTGTCGGGCGGGCAGATGCAGCGCGTGGGCATTGCCCGCGCGCTGGCCCAGCAGCCCCAGGTCATCCTGGCCGACGAGCCCGTGGCCAGCCTGGACCCCAAGACCGCGCGCAGCGTGCTGCAGTACCTGCGTGATGCCACGCGCGAGCTGGGCATTGCCGTGGTCTGCAACCTGCACCAGGTGGACTACGCGCGGGAGTTCGGCGACCGCGTGCTGGGCCTGGCCCAGGGCCGCATGGTCTATGACGGATCGCCGCAGGCGCTGGACGAGGCCGCGCTGCAGGCCATCTACCATGCGCAGCCCACTGCAGGGCAGGGCGCAGGGCAGGGCGCAGAGCCGGACACACCATCGGGCGCGCAGGCCATAGGGCCTGCCGGCCTGCATGCGCAGGCGCCGGTGCCTGCCTCGTGGATGCGGGCCAGCTCGCCCGCAGGAGGACTGTGATGACCAGCGCCAATTCCTGGAGTCCCGAGCCGCGCGACCGCTGGCAATGGACGGCGCCGCGCCCCCACGGCGCCCTGGGCTGGACAGGCTATGCGGCTGCGGCCCTGGCCATCGCGTGGGTGCTGCACTGGAGCGCGGGCGGCGCGCAGATGAGCTGGGGCGAACTGGCGGCAGGCATGCCCCAGATCGCAGACTTCGTGGCGCGCTCCGTGCCGCCGGACTGGAGCATGCTGCCGCGCCTGATGGCGCCCGCGCTGGAGACGGTGCAGATCGCCATTTGGGGCACGCTGCTGTCCGTGGTGCTGGCGCTGCCGCTGTCCTTCATCGCCGCCAGCAACCTGCATGGCTGGCACTGGCTGCGGCGCATCACGCGTCAGTTCCTGAACGTGGTGCGCAGCATCAACGAGCTGATCCTGGCGCTGGTCTTTGTCTCGGCCGTGGGCCTGGGGCCGTTTCCCGGCGTGCTGGCCCTGGCCCTGCATGGCATGGGCATGCTGGGCAAGTTCTTCGCCGAGAGCATCGAAGAGATCGACGACGGCCCGCTGCAGGCCCTGCGCAGCGCAGGCGCCACGCAATTGCAGCTCATCGTCTTCGGTGTGATACCGCAGGCCATCACGGCCTGGATCGCGGTCGTGCTCTACCGCTTCGAGGTCAACCTGCGCTCGGCCACGGTGCTGGGCATGGTGGGCGCGGGCGGGCTGGGGTTCGAGCTGGTCGGCAGCCTCAAGCTGTTCCGCTACCAGGAGACGGCCACCTGCATCGTGGTCATCACCGTGATGGTGATCGCGGCCGATCTCGTCTCCCACTGGCTGCGCAGCCGCATCCAGCAGGGCACCCGCCATTGAGGGCTGCGCTTTTCCCGGCGCCCCCGTTTCATTCAAAGGACCGATTTGTGTGGACCTATCACAACCCCGTTGCCATCCATGCCGGCCCCGGCCGCCTGGACCGCCTGCCCGAGCTGCTGGCCGGGCGCGACTGCCTGCTGGTGACGTTTCCCGAGGCCGAATCCCTGGGCCTGGTGCAGCAACTGCGCCAACGGCTGGGCAGCCAGCTGTGCGGCGTGGTGGACGGCATTGCGCCCAATCCCGATGTGCAGTGGCTGGCCCCGCTGTATGACCGCGTGCACCGCGAATACGCCGAGGTCCCGTGCATCGTGGCCCTGGGCGGCGGCAGCGCCATCGACTCGGCCAAGGCGCTGATGTGCGCCACGCCCACGCGGCGTTTCGGCGAGCTGCTGCAGGCCCTGGAGCAGGGGCTGGCCCTGCCGGCCGCAGGCCACAAGGCGCTGATCGCCATTCCCACCACGGCCGGCACGGGCAGCGAGGTCACGCCCTGGGCCACGATCTGGGACCAGGCCGCTGGCCGCAAGCACTCGCTGCACCAGCACTGGACCTGGCCCGAGGCCGCCATCATCGACGCGCAGCTCATGCAAAGCCTGCCGGCCGGCGCCACGCTGGCCTCGGGGCTGGATGCGCTGTCGCATGCGCTGGAGTCCATCTGGAACCGGCACCGCAATCCCGTCTCCACCACCTTGGCCGTGGGCGCCGCGCGCCGCACCCTGGCCACGCTGCCCGCGCTGATGCAGGACCTGGGCAGCCTGCCGCTGCGAAGCCGCATGGCCGAGGCCGCCCTGATGGCCGGCCTGGCCTTCTCCAACACCCGCACGGCGCTGGCGCATTCGCTGTCCTACGACATCACGCTGCGCCATGGCGTGGCCCACGGCATTGCCTGCTCGTTCAGCCTGCCGCTGGTGCTGGAGATGGCCCTGGGCGCTGACGATGAGGCCGATGCGGCCCTGCTGTCCATCTTCGATGCCGCCACGGGCGAGCTGGCCGTGCAGCGCCTGCGCAACTTCCTCGAAGGCCTGGGCGTGGCCACCGATCCCGCCCACTACGGCGTGCCTGGGGATGAGTGGCAGCAGCTGCTGCAGTCGGCCGCATCCGGCCCGCGCGGGCGCAATTTCATCCGCACGCTGGAATGAACAGGCGCGTGCCGCCCCCTTCTGTTTGAACCTCTTTCCTTGTCAAAAAGCACCATGAACCACACCACCGTCTCCACCGCCGCCGCCGATCTGTCGCCGCTGCAGGCCGTCATCTTCGACTGGGCCGGCACCCTGGTCGATTTCGGCTCGCTGGCACCCACGCAGATCTTTGTCGAGGCCTTTGCCAGCTTCGGCATCACCATCACCCTGGCCCAGGCGCGCGGTCCCATGGGACTGTCCAAGTGGCAGCACATCCACGAGCTGCTGCAGGACGAGGGCATCCGCGCGCAATGGCACAAGGCCTTCGGCCAGCCGCCTGGCGACGCCGACGTGGACGCCATCTACGCCCGCTTCATGCCCATGCAGATCGCCAAGGTCGGCGAGTTCTCGGCACCCATCGAAGGCGCGCCTGAATTGCTGGGCTGGCTGCGCGCGCAGGGCCTGAAGGTGGGCTCGTGCTCGGGCTATCCGCGTGAAGTCCTGAACCAGCTGCTGCCCCAGGCAGCGGCCAACGGCCTGGCTCCCGACCATGTGGTGGCCGGCGATGAAATGGCCGCAGGCGGCCGCCCCGGCCCCTTCATGGCGCTGGCCAATGTGCTGGCGCTGGGCATCGGCGACGTGCGTGCCTGCGTGAAGGTGGACGACACCGTGCCCGGCATCGAGGAAGGCCGCAACGCCGGCATGTGGACCGTGGGCCTGACCCTGTCCGGCAACGAAGTCGGCTACTCCCCCGCCGAACTGGCCGCCGCCCCCGCCGAAGAAGTGCGCGAGCGCGTGGCCCGCGCCGAAGCCAAGCTGCGCGCAGCCGGCGCCCACCACGTGATCGCCAGCGTCAAGGACCTGCCGCAGGTACTGGAGCGGATTGCGCAGGACATGCGCGCTGGCCATAGGCCAGGTTGAGGCAAGCTGCCCTGCACCTGTTGGGCGCATCACCCTTTGAAACTGGCGCGGCCAAAAAAACAGGGACGCCGAGCAAGAGCCGCCTCGCGGCGATGGCGTCGTCCCCCTCCCGCGAAGCGAGAGAGGGGGAAGGCGCGAAGCGCCTCAGGGGGTACTCAACTGCTCTGCATGATGGCGCAGATGGTCATCAATGAAGCTCTGGATGAAGTAGTAGCCGTGGTCGTAGCCCCCGTGGCGGCGCAGCGTCAGCGGCTGGCCGGCCTGGGCGCAGGCGGCCTCGAAGGCTTCGGGCAGCAGCTGCTTTTCGATCAGGAACTTGTCGGCCAGGCCCTGGTCCACGAGGATGCCGGCCGGGTAGGGCGCCTGGGTCTGGGCGGCCATCAGGCAGCTGGCGTCATGCGCTTCCCAGGCCTTGCGGTCATCGCCCAGATAGCCTGAGAAGGCCTTCTGGCCCCAGGGGCAGTTGACGGGGTTGGCGATGGGCGCGAAGGCCGACAGGCTCTTGAAGCGGCCCGGATGGCGCAGCGCCAGCGTGAGCGCGCCGTGGCCGCCCATGGAGTGGCCGAAGATGCCCAGCCGCTGCGCGTCGATGGGCAGGCGTGCGGCGATCAGCGGCAGCAGCTCGCCCAGCAGATAGCTTTCCATGCGCCAGTGCAGTGCCCAGGGCCTGGTGGTGGCGTCCAGGTAGAAGCCCGCGCCCACGCCGAAGTCCCAGGCATCGGCCTCGCCGGGCAGGCCTGCGCCGCGCGGGCTGGTGTCGGGCGCGATCAGGGCGATGCCCAGCTCGGCGGCCAGGCGCTGGGCGCCGGCCTTGGTCATGAAGGTCTCTTCGGTGCAGGTCAGCCCGGCCAGGTAGAGCACGGCGGGCACCTTCTCGCCGGCCACGGCCTTGGGCGGCAGGAAGACCGAGAACTTCATGTTCAGGCCGATCTCGGCGGAGAAATGCTCGTAGAAACGCTGTGCGCCGCCGAAGCAGGCATGGGCGTTCTTGAGTTCCAGGGGCGGCAGTGCGGACATGGTGTTCCTCAAAAAAGAAAAATGCTACGAGCACCTTGGCAAGCGGTGCGTGCAGCATTCAAAGATGGGAGTTGATACGCTATACACGGTCAACGGCCCATGAAACTGGCGCTGCCCAGGCGAGGGCGCCGTCCTCCTCCCTCGCGTAGCGAGTAGAGAGGCGCCGTGCAACGGGGGAGGGCGCGCAGCGCCTCAGGGGGAGCTTCAGTACACGACGACGGAGCGGATGGACTTGCCTTCGTGCATCAGGTCAAAAGCCTCGTTGATCTCCGGCAGGCCCATGGTGTGCGTGACGAAGGGGGCCAGCTGGATCTCGCCGCTCATGGCCTGCTCGACCATGCCGGGCAGCTCGCTGCGGCCCTTGACGCCACCGAAGGCCGTGCCCAGCCACTTGCGGCCCGTCACCAGCTGGAAGGGGCGTGTGGAGATTTCCTGGCCCGCGCCGGCCACGCCGATGATGACCGACTGGCCCCAGCCGCGGTGCGCGCATTCCAGGGCGGCACGCATCACGTTGACGTTGCCGATGCATTCGAAGCTGTGGTCCACGCCCCAGCCCGTCATCTCGACGATGACCTGCTGGATGGGCTTGTCGAAATCCTTGGGATTCACGCAGTCGGTGGCGCCGAAGGTGCGGGCCAGGTCGAACTTGGAGGGGTTGGTGTCCACGGCGATGATGCGGCCGGCCTTGGCCAGCTTGGCGCCCTGGATCACGGCCAGGCCGATGCCGCCCAGGCCGAACACGGCCACGGTGTCGCCTTCCTGGACCTTGGCGGTGTTCTTGACGGCACCCAGGCCCGTGGTCACGCCGCAGCCCAGCAGGCAGACCTGCTCGGGGTTGGCATCGGGGTGGATCTTGGCCAGCGAGACTTCGGCGACCACGGTGTACTCGCTGAAGGTGGAGCAGCCCATGTAGTGGTAGATGGGCTCGCCGTTGTACGAAAAGCGCGTGGTGCCGTCTGGCATCACGCCCTTGCCCTGGGTGGCGCGCACGGAAACGCACAGGTTGGTCTTGCCGCTCTTGCAGAACAGGCATTCGCCGCATTCGGCCGTGTACAGCGGGATCACGTGGTCGCCGGGCTTGACGCTGGTCACGCCTTCGCCGACCTCGACGACGATGCCCGCGCCTTCATGGCCGAGCACGGCGGGGAAGATGCCTTCGGGGTCGTCGCCCGACAGCGTGAACGCGTCGGTGTGGCAGACGCCGGTGTGGGTGATCTTGATCAGGACCTCGCCCTTCTTCGGGGGGGCCACGTCGATCTCGACGATCTGCAGGGGTTCTCCAGCCTTGAAGGCGACGGCGGCTTTGGATTTCATGGGCGTGTCTTTCTGTCGGGGTGGCTCAGGAGCGGCAGTGCGCGCGCTCCGCGAAGCCTTGAATGTAGGCCATGGCCGCGCGGACCGGCCGCATCATGGCCGCAGCCTCAGGTGATATGTCCGAATCTGAGGGGTGTGGCCGGCGTCGGCCGGGCCTGCAGGCCGTGGGTGCTTGCGTCTTTTCGTATAGTCCGCCCCATTCTTTCCACCCTGACCGCCTCCGAGCCCGCCGTTTCCCATGGACCACCGCCACGCCAGCGCCCACCGCATCGATCTTGTCGTCTACCCCGGCTTCAAGGCGCTGGAGGCCATAGGGCCCATGTCGGTGTTCGACTATGCCAACGTGCACCTGCGCGCGCGCGGCCAGAGCGACGGCTACGAGGTGCGCGTGGTCTCGCAGCGGCAAGGGCCCGTGCGCTCGGACACGCTGATGTCGCTGGAGGCCACCCACACGCTGGCCGGGCTGGAGGCTGCAGGCATGGGCTGCACCGTGGTCGTCGTGGGCTCGCGCCATATCGAGCAGGTGCTGGGCGGCTCGGCCGAGCTGGTCGCCTGGCTGGGCCGCGTGGCGCCGCGCGTGCAGCGGCTGATTGCGCTGTGCTCGGGCAGCTTCTTCCTGGCCGAGGCGGGCTTGCTGGACGGCCGGCGCGCGGCCACGCACTGGAGCGTGACGGCGCAACTGGCCCAGCGCCATCCGCGCGTGCAGGTCGATGCCGATGCCATCTACCTGCGCGAGGAGATCCGCGATGGCGAAGGCAGCCGCCAGCTGTGGACCTCGGCCGGCGTGACGGCCGGCATCGACCTGGCCCTGGCCGTGGTCGAAGAGGATTTCGGCCACGCGCTGGCGCTGGAGGTGGCGCGTGACCTGGTCATGTACCTCAAGCGTCCCGGTGGCCAGTCGCAGTTCAGCGTGCCGCTGGCGGCCCAGGCCGCGCAGCACGGCGGCGTGCAGGCCGTGCAGCAGTGGGTGATGACCCATCTGGCCGAGCCTCTGACCCTTGCGCAGATGGCCGAGCAGGCGCACATGAGCGAGCGGCACCTGCGCCGCGTGTTCCAGCAGGAAACCGGGCAAAGCCCCACGGCCTTTGTGGAGAGCGCGCGGCTGGAGGCGGCCAAGCAACTGCTGGAAAGCCAGGCCCATCTGCCGCTCAAGACCGTGGCCGCGCGCGTGGGCCTGGGCTCGGAGCAGGCGCTGCGCCACCTGTTCGTGCGCCACCTGGGCATTACCCCGGTGGCGTACCGGGATCGCTTTGGCGGGCGCGGCGGCGCGGGCTGAGCGGATCGGCCTGGAGAGCTCAGCCTCTTTTGGCTGCTGCCTCGGCAGCCTGCGCTGCGCGCAGCTTGTCTTTTTTGCTGGGGCGGCGGCCCTTGATGCCGCCGTTGCCGTCCTGGGCCACCGGGGGCGGCGGCACGGGCTCGGTGGGCTCGAAGCCTGGCAGCTGCTCCAGTTCAAGGTCCAGCTGGTTGCGCTTGCAGATCAGCGCCCAGTGCGCCTGGTCGGCCGGCGTCACGAAGCTGATGGCCGTGCCGTCCTCGCCCGCGCGGCCCGTGCGGCCGATGCGGTGCACATAGTCGGTGGCCGAGCGCGGCAGGTCGTAGTTGACGACCAGGGGCAGCTGGGTGATGTCGATGCCGCGCGCCGCCAGGTCGGTGGTGATCATCACCTGCCAGCGCCTGGCCTTGAAGTCGGCCAGCGCTTCCTTGCGTGCGCCCTGGCTCAGGTCGCCATGGAAGGCCGTGGCGAAGATGCCGGCCTTGTAGAGCTTTTCCGCCACCAGTTCGGCCGTGTGGCGCGTGGCCACGAAGACCAGGGCGCGCTCCAGCGTGGCGGGGTCTGTGCCGGGCGCCGTCTCCCCCTGTACCAGTGTGCGCAGCAGCTGGGTGCGGCGCGCACGGTCCACGGCAATGGCGCGCTGGGCAATGCTCTGGGGGCTGGCGGCATCCTGGCCTTCGGCGGCATCGACGCGGGCCTGAACGGGATCGTGCAGCAGGCCTGTGGCCAGCGATTGCACGGCATCGGGATAGGTGGCCGAGAACAGCAGGGTCTGGCGCTGCTTCGGCAGCAGGGCCAGCACGCGCTGCAGCTCGTCCTGGAAGCCCAGGTCCAGCAGGCGGTCGGCCTCGTCCAGCACCAGATGGCGCACGGCGGACAGGCGCACGGCGTTGTGCTCCACCAGGTCCAGCAGGCGGCCCGGCGTGGCCACGAGGAAATCGGCACTGCCGCGCAGCATCATCATCTGCGGGTTGATGGACACGCCGCCATAGACCACGCCGATGCGCGGCGGCTGCCTGAGCGTGCGGCCCAGGTCGGACAGCGTCTCGCCCACCTGCTGGGCCAGCTCGCGCGTGGGCACCACGATCAGCGTGGTCAGGGTTCGCACAAAGCCGCCCTGGGCACCTTGGGCCTTGCCGCCATCCATCCAGCGCTGCAGCAGCGGCAGCAGGTAGGCGGCCGTCTTGCCCGAGCCCGTGGGCGCGCAGGCCCAGAGGTCGCGGCCCGCAAGCACGGGGGCGATGGACTGGGTCTGTATGGGCGTGGGATCGACCAGGCCCAGGTCTTGGAGGCTGGAGACCAGCGCCGGGCTCAGGCCGAGGGAGGCAAAGTTCATGGTGTGCAGGGAGTGGCTGGGGCCGGAACCCCGGCGCAAGAAAGGGCCGGCCACGAGGGCCGGGGGGGCATTGTCGGCGAAACCGCGCCGCTGCGTGAAGCAGGGGGCTTGGCCCGGGCGCTCAGGCCAGGCGGCGCTGCCGACCAGCAGGCTGTTCACCAGGCCGCCAGCCGTTGCAGCCGGGCCGGTGGCACGTGCCTGAGCGGCTATCTGGCTTCGGCCGCATGAAGCGTTGAGTAAAGCGTCAGAGCCATTGCCAAAACAGGCGCGCAAGAGAAGACCAGACCGTGACTCAAGGCGGGAGCCGGCCCTGCCTCTTCAGCTCCTTGAGCCGCCTTTCCGTGGCGCGGTCCAAGGCGTCTTGCAGCAGGTTCATCTTGCGTTTGTTGCAAGGAGCGCAGTCGTAGTAGCGTGAGGGTACTCCAAGGGGTTCAAGCTTCCTGTTCGCCTCGAAGATTCTGATTCGCCCTGTTGGCTCGATATCCATGACGATGATCTTTCCGCTCTTGAACGTGACGGACGCACCTCCGGAGCATCCGGATCTATCCATGTTTTCTTCGCTGAAATAGGCTTTTTCCGAAATTCGGCGTATATGCTGCAATGCATATCGCACATCCTCCTCGGTCAGGATCACATCGTCGCAATCGAGCCATTTTTTATCCTCCCAAGCGGGGTTGCTTGATGAGGGGACGAAGATATTGATTTTCTGGATGTTCTTTGCAGAATACCGGGCGTCAGCAGCATGAATCGTTGAGGCCATGACCATCGCTGAAGTTAGTGCCCAAAAAAATTGGTGGTACTTCATGGTGTGTTCGTAGGAAGGTTCCAGTTTGCACCTTCTGCTTCGGTCAGATTTTTCCAACTTACCTCGGGATGTTTGAAGACTTCACCGGGCGACAGTTGCATGGAGTCCTGCAGTGCTTCAACAAGCCATGTCAGTGACCGGTTCTGAGCTTGGGTCGGGGCGGGATAGAGGCCGCGCTCTCCTCGCAATCTCTCGGGGGGCAAATCCGCTTCGTTGGAGGAAGGTTTGAACCCCTTCGGCAACTCCGCTCGGCCGACCATCTCGATACCTATGGCCTCCATATTGCTCGGATAGCGTTCACCAGGAGCCTTCATCATCTCGATGCGGTGTACCCCTTTTGCCTTCAGTCCTTCATAGTCCCTGGCCTTGCATTTCCCCACAAGCAGGCATCTTGCCTTCAGCGGGCCCACATGGTTGGTGCGCTGGTAGATGGCCGCAGTCTGGTAGATGGTTCCGTCCTTGTCGATGAGAAAGTGTGCCGCATTGGCCTTCGGGTTTTTGTAGCTGTTCAGCGAAGACTGGGCCGTGTTGGCATCGGTCTGGTGCACGACGATGCCGGTGATGGCGGCGGTCCGCTTTCCTCTCTCGATGGCGGGGCTGCGCGCATTCTTGACGCGCGCATGGATGAGCATTCCGTCCTTGGTGATTTCGACAAGCATGTGAGTCCCGGGGTTGCGTTGAACGGCAGCGGGCATTGCGCTGCGCCTCCATCCCGTTTCAGGGAGGGTCAACGGTCACCTTATGGTAGATGTGATCAATCGAGATCCATGCCGCGATAGCCAGAATGGTGTTCCTAGGAGTGGCGTGGCCTTCTGGAACGGTGGACTCGCCCATGAAAAAAGCCCCATGCAAAGGCATGGGGCTTTTGGGTGCCGGGCCGCTGAGGCCCGGACCTGCGATCAGCGCTGGCCGATCGGCTTGACGTCGCGGGACACGGAGCCCGTGAACAGCTGGCGGGGACGGCCGATCTTGTACTCGGGGTCGGCCATCTGCTCGTTGAGCTGGGCGATCCAGCCCACGGTGCGGGCCAGGGCGAAGATGCCGGTGAACAGGTTCACGGGCACGCCGATGGCGCGCTGCACGATGCCGGAGTAGAAGTCCACGTTCGGGTAGAGCTTGCGCTGCACGAAGTAGTCGTCTTCCAGGGCGATCTTCTCGACTTCCTTGGCCAGGGCGAACAGGGGGTCCTTTTCCAGGCCCAGTTCGGCCAGCACTTCATTGCAGGTTTCCTGCATGAGCTTGGCGCGGGGGTCGTAGTTCTTGTAGACACGGTGGCCGAAGCCCATCAGCTTGACGCCGCTGTTCTTGTCCTTGACCTGTTCCATGAACTCGCCGACCTTGGCAACGCCGCCGTTGGCCTGCAGGTATTCCAGCATGTTCAGGCAGGCTTCGTTGGCGCCGCCGTGGGCAGGGCCCCACAGGCAGGCCACGCCGGCCGAGATGGCGGCGAAGGGGTTGGTGCCCGACGAGCCGCACAGGCGCACGGTGGAGGTGGAGGCGTTTTGCTCGTGGTCTGCGTGCAGGATGAAGATGCGGTCCAGCGCGCGCTCGACCACGGGGTTCACCTTGAACTCCTCGCAGGGGTTGCCGAACATCATGCGCATGAAGTTGCCGGCGTAGCTCAGGTCGTTCTTGGGGTACATGTACGGCGCACCGATGCCGTACTTGTAGGCCATGGAGACCAGCGTGGGCATCTTGGCGATCAGGCGGATCGCGGCGATGTCGCGGTGCTCGGCGTTGTTGATGTCCATGTTGTCGTGGTAGAAGGCCGACATGCCGCCGACCAGACCCGTCAGGACGGCCATGGGGTGGGCGTCACGGCGGAAACCACGCAGGAAGAACTGCATCTGCTCGTTGACCATGGTGTGCTTGGTCACTCGCTCGACGAAGTCGGCCTTCTGCGACTCGTTGGGCAGCTCGCCGTACAGCAGCAGGTAGCAGGTCTCGAGGTAGTCGCAGTTCTTGGCCAGCTGCTCGATGGGGTAGCCGCGGTACAGCAGCTCGCCCTTGTCGCCATCAATGTAGGTGATGGCGGACTGGCACGAGGCGGTAGAGAGGAAGCCCGGGTCATAGGTGAACATGCCGGTCTGCGCGTACAGCTTGCGGATGTCCACCACGTCGGGACCGACGTTGCCCTGGTAGACGGGCAGCTCGACGCTGGGGGCGCCGTTGCTGAAAGACAGCGTTGCTTTGTTGTCTGCGAGTTTCATTTCCAAACTTCCTTCTCTAGATTGCCTAGCCTACTAGCGGGAGAGAACCGGGCTTGCGCTTGCGCACCAGTTCCAGAACTTCCCTGATTTCTTGGGTATCGAGTTCACCTTCAGGCTCCTTGCGGCGCAAGAAGAGGTCCATCAGGTCGTTGTCTGCCAGGTCCATCAAGGCAGACAGACCGCTCGCGTGTCTCCGCGTGAGCTGGTCTCCGTAGGTGGCGAAGAACTGCGCGATGAACAGGTCGTTCTCGACCAGGCCGCGCCGGCAGCGCCAGCGCAGCAGGTCTCGCTCGCGTTCGTCGAGCAGAGTATTCGTCATGGTCATCAGATGGCCCGGCGGACCATCAGTTCCTTGATCTTGCCAATGGCCTGCGTGGGGTTCAGGTGCTTGGGGCACACGTCCACGCAGTTCATGATGGTGTGGCAACGGAAGAGGCGGTACGGATCTTCCAGGTTGTCAAGGCGGTCACCCGTGGCCTCGTCGCGGCTGTCCGCGATGAAGCGGTAGGCCTGCAGCAGGCCGGCCGGGCCCACGAACTTGTCGGGGTTCCACCAGAAGCTGGGGCAGCTGGTGGAGCAGCTGGCGCACAGAATGCACTCGTACAGGCCGTTGAGCTCTTCGCGCTCTTCAGGCGACTGCAGGCGTTCCTTGGTGGGAGACGCGAAGCTGTCGTTCTGCAGGTACGGCTTGATCGAGTGGTACTGCTTGAAGAACTGCGTCATGTCCACGATCAGGTCGCGGATCACGGGCAGGCCGGGCAGGGGCTTGAGAACGATGTCGCCCTGCAGGGTCTTCATGTTCGTCAGGCAGGCCAGGCCGTTCTTGCCATTGATGTTCATCGCGTCCGAGCCGCACACGCCTTCGCGGCAGGAGCGGCGGAACGAGATGGAGGGGTCCATCTCCTTGAGCTTGACCAGGGCGTCCAGCAGCATGCGCTCGTGGCCGTCCAGCTCGACCTCGACGGTCTGCATGTAGGGCTTGGCATCCTTGTCCGGGTCGTAGCGGTAGATCTTGAAAGTGCGCTTCATTTGTCTGTTCTCTCGTGGGCTGCTGGATTAGAACGTGCGGACCTTGGGCGGCACGCTGTCCACCGTGAGGGGCTTCAGGTTCACGGGCTTGTAGTCCAGGCTGTTGGTGGCGCTGTACCACAGGGTGTGCTTGAGCCATTCCTTGTCATTGCGGCCCAGCGGGAACTCGGCGTGGTCGGCAGGATGCTCGTAGTCGTACACGGTGTGGGCGCCGCGGCATTCGTGGCGGGCAGCGGCCGAGATCATGGTGGCCTGGGCCACTTCGATCAGGTTGTCCACTTCCAGCGCTTCCATGCGGGCGGTGTTCCAGACCTTGGACTTGTCCTTGAGGGTCACGGAGCCCACGCGTTCGCGAATGGCGTTGATCTTGACTTCGCCTTCGTCCATGCTCTTTTGCGTGCGGAACACGCCGGCATGCTGCTGCATGGTGGCGCGGATGTCGCCAGCCAGGTCCTGGGCGTAGGTGCCTTCCTTGGAGTCGTCGAGCTGGTTCAGGCGCGTGAGCGTGCGCTCCGAGCCATCGGCCGGCACGGGCTTGTGGTCGCCGAAGCCGTTGACGAACTGCACGATGTGCTTGCCGGCCGACTTGCCGAAGACCAGCAGGTCCAGCAGCGAGTTCGTGCCCAGGCGGTTGGCGCCGTGCACCGACACGCACGAGCATTCGCCCACGGCGTACAGGCCATTGACCACGTTGTTCTGCTGGCCGTCCCACACCACGACCTGGCCGTTGATGTTGGTGGGAATGCCGCCCATCTGGTAGTGGATGGTGGGCACCACGGGAATCGGTTCCTTGGTGATGTCCACGTTGGCGAAGTTGTGGCCGATCTCTTCCACCGAAGGCAGGCGCTTGCGGATGGTGTCGGCGCCCAGGTGGTCCAGCTTCATCAGGATGTAGTCCTTGTTGGGACCACAGCCACGGCCTTCCTTGATTTCCTGGTCCATGGAGCGGGACACGAAGTCGCGCGGTGCCAGATCCTTCAGCGTGGGAGCGTAGCGCTCCATGAAGCGTTCGCCTTCGCTGTTGAGCAGGATGGCGCCTTCGCCACGGCAGCCTTCGGTCAGCAGCACGCCCGCGCCGGCCACGCCGGTGGGGTGGAACTGCCAGAACTCCATGTCCTGCAGCGGGATGCCTGCGCGTGCAGCCATGCCCAGGCCGTCGCCGGTGTTGATGAAGGCATTGGTCGATGCCTGGAAGATGCGGCCAGCGCCACCCGTGGCCAGCAGCACGGCCTTGGCGTGCAGCTCGTACAGGTCGCCGGTTTCCAGTTCGATGGCGGTCACGCCGACCACGTCGCCCTGGGTATTGCGGATCAGGTCCAGCGCCATCCACTCCACGAAGAAGTTGGTCTTGGACTTGACGTTCTGCTGGTACAGCGTGTGCAGCATGGCGTGGCCGGTACGGTCGGCCGCGGCGCAGGCGCGCTGCACGGGCTTTTCACCGTAGTTGGCCGTGTGGCCGCCGAAGGGGCGCTGGTAGATGGTGCCGTCGGGGTTGCGGTCGAACGGCATGCCGAAGTGTTCCAGCTCGATCACGACGTTGGGCGCTTCGCGGCACATGAACTCGATCGCATCCTGGTCGCCGAGCCAGTCGGAGCCCTTGATGGTGTCGTAGAAGTGGTAGTGCCAGTTGTCTTCGCTCATGTTGCCCAGCGAAGCGGACACGCCGCCTTGCGCGGCCACGGTGTGCGAGCGCGTGGGGAAGACCTTGGACAGCGAGGCCACGGACAGGCCGGCGCGCGACAGTTCCAGCGCGGCACGCAGGCCGGAGCCGCCAGCGCCGACGATGACGACGTCAAACTTGCGCTTGGTGATGTTTGCTTTGGAGTAGCTCATTCTTAACCTTCAATCGTGGAGACCGCGTCTCTATCAGATACGCCACAGGATCTGGATGCCCCAGCCGGCGCAGCCGACCAGCCAGACCAGGGTGAAAACGTTCAGCACCAGGCGCAGGCCCACGGGCTTGACGTAGTCCATCCAGATGTCGCGCACGCCGACCCAGACGTGCCAGGCCAGCGAGACGATCACGGCGAAGGTCAGGAACTTCATCCACTGCGGGGCAAAGATGCCGGCCCACAGGTCATAGCCGACGGAGCCGGTGCTGAAGATCAGCTTGGCCAGCAGCACGATGGTGAACAGTGCCATCAGCACGCCGGTGACGCGCTGCACCATCCAGTCGCGGATGCCGTAGTGCGCACCGACCACGGTGCGCTTGGAGCCGTAATTCACGGACATGGTTCTTTTTCCTTATCGTGAGGGGAGATCGTCTATCAGTACAGGCCGAACAGCTTGGCGCCCAGGATCAGGGTCAGGCCCACGCTCAGCACCAGCACCACCAGGGCGGAGGTCTTGCCGAACTGCTTGTTGACCGCATGGTGGTTCACGTCCATGAACAGGTGGCGCAGGCCGGCGCAGAAGTGGTGCAGGTAGGCCCAGATCAATGCCAGGCACACGAGCTTGAGGAACCATCCGAAGGGACCCGCGAAAACCGAGGTGAAGCCGTCGAAGGAGATCTCCGAGGTCAGCGACATGTCCATCATCCACAGGATGAAAGGCAGCAGGATGAACATCAGCAGGCCGCTGATGCGGTGCAGGATGGACACGATGCCGGCCGGCGGCAACCGGTAGGTGGGGAGGTCCTTGAAGAAGTTGATGTTGCGGAACTCTGGCCGCTTTTTGGCTTGCTCAGTCATGGCAGGGTACTTTCGTGGATGTAACTGCTTCGTAATCGCTCAGGGGCGGCGATGCAAAATTCTATTGCAATGCAATAAAAACAGCTTTGCTGGGAATTGCGTATTTTCGCCCGCTTCTCTGGGGAACGGATCGTTCAGCTCAACGCGTTGCGGTAGTGATGGGTGTCGGTGCGGTACAGGCCACGGCGTAACTCCATGGGAACATCGTTGTATGTGTAAGCGGTGCGCTCCACGCTCAGCAGGGGCGTGGTGCTGGGCACGTCCAGCAGCAGGGCCTGTTCGGCCTCGGGCAGGACGGCGCGGATCTTTTCGTCGGCGCGCACCATGCGCACGCCGTAGTCCAGCTCGAACATGGCGTAGGTGGGGCCCTGGTACGCGGACATCTGCTCGGCGGTCAGGCCCTTGAAGGCGTGGCCCGGCAGCCAGATGTCTTCCAAAATGGTCGGGATTGCGGAGAACGACAGCACGCGGCGCACGTGCATCACGGCATCGCCGCTGCGCAGCGCCAGGCCGCGCGCCACGTCGGCCGATGCGCGCAGGCGCCGGCAGTCGATGATGCGGCGCTCGGCACGGCCCTCGCCCTGCTGGTCGCCGGCGTCGGGCTGCAGCTTGAGGAAGCGGTACTGCACATGCTGGGCCGCGTGGGTGGCCACGAAGGTGCCCTTGCCCTGGCGGCGCATCACCAGGTTCTCCGCGGCCAGCTCGTCGATGGCCTTGCGCACCGTGCCCTGGCTCACGCGAAAGCGCGCCGCCAGCTCCATCTCGCTGGGGATCAGCTCGCCGGGCCGCCATTCGCCTGCTTCAAGGCTTTGCAGTATCAGTCCCTTGATCTGCTGGTACAGCGGGCTGAAGGCCGGGGTCGATGCGCCCGCGCCGATGGTGGCAGCGGCGGTTTCAGAGGCGAGGGGAGGCAGGGCTGGCATGGGAAAGTTCGGGGTGGGGAGGCTCCCGGCGACGCAGATGAAAGACTTGGAAACAGACGTCGATCATATCTTATATAAGACATAAGACAAATTGACCGGGCTCCGAAATCGGGAGTACACTTTCGCGTTGTTTGCGGAGCACGGGCTGCTGGTTTCTGACGCTGGTGCGACCTGGCGCCGATAACACCTGATTTTTTCCCCATCCCTGGAGTTTCATCATGAGCAAGAAGCCCGTTCGTGTCGCCGTCACCGGTGCCGCCGGTCAAATTGGTTACGCCCTGCTGTTTCGCATCGCCTCCGGCGAAATGCTGGGTAAGGACCAGCCCGTCATTCTGCAACTGCTGGAGATTCCCGACGAGAAGGCCCAGAACGCGCTCAAGGGCGTGATCATGGAACTCGAAGACTGCGCCTTCCCCCTGCTGGCCGGCATCGAAGCCCACTCCGACCCCCTGCAAGCCTTCAAGGACACCGACTACGCCCTGCTGGTCGGCGCGCGTCCCCGCGGCCCCGGCATGGAACGTGCCGACCTGCTGGCTGCCAACGCACAGATCTTCACGGCCCAGGGCAAGGCGCTGAACGCCGTGGCCTCGCGCAACGTGAAGGTGCTGGTCGTCGGCAACCCCGCCAACACCAACGCCTACATCGCCATGAAGTCGGCTCCGGACCTGCCGGCCAAGAACTTCACCGCCATGCTGCGCCTGGACCACAACCGCGCTGCATCGCAGCTGGCTGCCAAGGCCGGTTTCAAGGTCGGCGACATCCGCAAGCTGACCGTCTGGGGCAACCACTCGCCCACGATGTACGCCGACTACCGCTTCGCCACCGTCAACGGTGAAAGCGTCAAGGCCAAGATCAACGACCAGGCCTGGAACAAGGACGTGTTCCTGCCCACCGTCGGCAAGCGTGGCGCCGCCATCATTGCAGCGCGCGGCCTGTCCTCGGCTGCCTCGGCTGCCAACGCTGCCATCGACCACATGCGCGACTGGGCCCTGGGCTCGGGTGGCGAATGGGTCACCATGGGCGTGCCCTCCAACGGCGAATACGGCATCCCCGCCGGCATCGTCTTCGGCTTCCCGGTCACCACCGAGAACGGCGAGTACAAGATCGTCGAAGGCCTGGAAATCGACGCCTTCTCGCAAGAGTGCATCGACAAGACCCTGGCCGAGCTGCAAGGCGAACAGGACGGCGTCAAGCACCTGCTGTAAGCCGCCGGCAAGCCATGCTCGACTGGAATCCCGCGCTTTACCTGCGTTTCGCCAATGAGCGTACGCGCCCCGCAGCCGAGCTGCTGGCGCGTGTGCCCTTGGCCCAGGCCCGCCATGTGGTGGACCTGGGATGCGGGCCGGGCAATTCCACCGAGCTGCTTGCACAGCGCTATGCCGGTGCCACGATCACCGGCATAGACAACTCCCAGGCGATGCTGGCCACCGCGCGCCAGCATCTGCCTGAGGCCCGCTTCGCGCTGGCCGACATTGCTTCCTGGACGCCCGCCCCCGGCGAGAGCGCTCCCGACCTGATTTATGCCAATGCCTCCCTCCAGTGGGTGGGGGAGCATGAAACGCTGATACCCCGCCTGTTCGCCCAACTGGCGCCAGGGGGCGTGCTGGCGATACAGATGCCCGACAACCGGCAGGAAGCCACGCACCGCGTGATGCGCGAGATTGCCAGCCTGCCCAAGTTTGCCGCCTACATCGGCGATGCCGCCAAGGTGCGGGCCGACATCCTGCCCATCCGCAGCTACTACGACCTGCTGGCCGGACCGCAGGAGCAGGCCGGCGTCGAGGCCGGCGCCGTCGATGTCTGGCACACCGTCTACCAGCATCCGATGGACTCGGCCGGCGCCATCGTCCAGTGGCTGCGCGGCACCGGCCTCAAGCCCTTCGTCGAAGGCCTGCCCGAAGCCCTGCAGGCCGACTTTCTCACCGAATACGAAAACCGCGTGGACGCCGCCTACGGCGTGCGCGCCGACGGCCGGCGCCTGCTGGCCTTCCCCCGCCTGTTCATCGTCGCCCAGCGCAAGCCATGACCGCCGCCACGTCCACACCCTCTCGCGCACACCCGGCCCAGGTGCTGCTCGATGCGCAGGGCGGTGCCCTGCACCTGCCCGTCTGCGACCACTACAGCGGCGTGGAAGTGCGCATGCGCAAGAGCCTGCAGCTGCAGGCCGAGATGATGGCCGAGTTCGGCACCTGCGTGTTCGACGTCACGCTGGACTGCGAGGACGGCGCCCCCGTGGGCCAGGAGGCCGCCCATGCGCGCCTGGTGGCCTCGCTGGCGCGTGATGCCGCGCCCGGCGCCCGCGTGGCTGCGCGCGTGCATGCCGTGGACCACGCCAGTTTCGCGCAGGACCTGGACATCATCGTCGGCGAGGCCGGCGACCGCCTGTGCCACCTCATGCTGCCCAAGGTGGAAAGCGTGGACGACGTGCTGCTGGCCGAGCGGCATCTGGGCCGACTGGGCTGCCGCGAACTGCCGCTGCATGTGCTCATCGAGTCGCCCGCCGCCGTGCACCGTGCCTTCGACATCGCCGCACACCCGCGCGTGCAGAGCATTTCCTTCGGCCTGATGGACTTCGTCTCGGCCCATGGCGGCGCGATTCCTGCCTCGGCCATGGGCTCGGCCGGCCAGTTCGACCATCCGCTGGTCGTGCGTGCCAAGCTGGAGATCGCAGCTGCCTGCCACGCGCACGGAAAGGTGCCTTCGCACTGCGTGGTCACCGAGTTCAGGAATCCACAGGCGCTGCAGGCCGCTGCCACACAGGCGTCACGGCGGCTCGGCTATACCCGCATGTGGAGCATCCACCCGGACCAGATCCGTCCCATCCTCGCCGCGTTCGCGCCCCAGGCCGACGAAGTGGCGCAGGCCGCACAAATACTTACCGCCGCCGGGGCCGCCGACTGGGCGCCCGTCAGCGTGGATGGTGTATTACATGACCGGGCGAGCTACCGCTACTTCTGGCAGTTGCTCACACGTGCCCACCAGACCGGCCAGGCGCTGCCCCCGCAGGTGCAGCCCTGGTTTGCATCAGAATCACTTGCTTAGCCCACACCGGGAATTTGCAGGAGCCCAACGTATGAAGACAGCTATCGCCTCCATCCTGATCGCAGCCCCCTTGCTAGCCATGGGCCTGGGCGCCAGCGCCGCCGAACCTGCCAAGAAGGCTCCGGCCAAGGCCGCCGCCAAGCCTGCGGTCAAGAAGGCTCCCGCCAAGAAGGCCACCGCGGCCAAGGCCGCTGCCGGCGCTGCCGCAGTCGGCGGTGCGGCGGCCGTGGCAGCTGCTGCCCAGCAGCCGCTGTCCGCCGAAGACCTGGCCATCTCGGAGCGCGTGCACACCGGCCGCATTCCCTGCGAGCTGGGCGTCTTCGTCAATGTGACGGCCGACCAGTCCAACCCCGGCTACTTCAACATCGACGGCAAGGGCTTCAAGTACCACATGGCGCCCGTCAAGACCTCGACCGGCACCGTGCGCCTGGAAGACAAGCATGCCGGCGCCGTCTGGCTGCAGATCGCCAACAAGTCCATGCTCATGAACCAGAAGGTCGGCCAGCGCCTGGCCGACGAATGCATGAGCCCTGACCAGCTTCAGGTGGCCGAGGCCATCAAGAAGAACCCGCCTCCCAGCCTGCTGGAAGCACCCAAGCCCGCCGGCCAGTAATCCAGGCCCGGACCTGAGCGTCCCGCAAGCAGCCCCACTTTAGAAAACCATGGAGAGAGAATCATGTTGAAAGCCTACCGTGACCACGTGGCCGAACGCGCCGCGCTCGGTATCCCCCCGCTGCCGCTGGATGCCAAGCAGGTTGCCGAACTGATCGAGCTGATCAAGAACCCGCCCGCTGGCGAGGACGCCTTCCTGCTCGACCTGCTCACGCACCGCGTTCCTCCGGGCGTGGACGATGCCGCCAAGGTCAAGGCCAGCTTCCTGGCGGCCGTGGCCCACGGTGACATCCAGGTGGCTCTCATCTCCAAGGCCAAGGCCACCGAGCTGCTGGGCACCATGGTGGGCGGCTACAACGTGCACCCCCTGATCGAGCTGCTGGACGATGCCGAAGTCGCCGGCGTCGCTGCCGACGCGCTGAAGAAGACGCTGCTGATGTTCGACTTCTTCAACGACGTGGCCACCAAGGCCAAGGCCGGCAACGCCAAGGCCCAGGAAGTCATGCAGAGCTGGGCCGACGCCGAGTGGTTCACCTCGCGCCCCGAAGTGGACAAGAAGATCACCGTCACCGTCTTCAAGGTGCCCGGCGAGACCAACACCGACGACCTGTCGCCCGCACCCGATGCCTGGAGCCGTCCGGACATCCCGCTGCACTACCTGGCCATGCTCAAGAACACCCGTCCCGACGCGGCCTTCAAGCCCGAGGAAGACGGCAAGCGCGGCCCGATGCAGTTCATCGACGACCTCAAGAAGAAGGGCCACCTGGTCGCCTACGTGGGCGACGTGGTCGGCACCGGCTCCTCGCGCAAGTCGGCCACCAACTCCATCGTCTGGGCCACGGGCCAGGACATCCCCTTCGTGCCCAACAAGCGCTTCGGCGGCGTGACCCTGGGCGGCAAGATCGCCCCCATCTTCTTCAACACGCAGGAAGACTCCGGCTCGCTGCCCATCGAAGTGGACGTCTCCAAGCTGGAGATGGGCGACGTCATCGACGTGCTGCCCTATGACGGCAAGCTGGTCAAGAACGGCGAGACCGTCGCCGAGTTCCAGCTCAAGAGCGACGTGCTGTTCGACGAAGTGCGCGCCGGCGGCCGCATCAACCTGATCATCGGCCGTTCGCTGACCGCCAAGGCCCGCGAATTCCTGGGCCTGTCTGCCTCCACCGTGTTCCGCCTGCCCCAGGCGCCCGCTGCTTCGAACGCCGGCTTCACGCTGGCCCAGAAGATGGTCGGCCGCGCCGTCGGCCTGCCGGAAGGCCAGGGCGTGCGTCCCGGTACCTACTGCGAGCCGCGCATGACCACCGTGGGTTCGCAGGACACCACCGGCCCCATGACCCGCGACGAGCTCAAGGACCTGGCCTGCCTGGGTTTCTCGGCCGACATGGTCATGCAGTCCTTCTGCCACACGGCCGCCTACCCCAAGCCCGTGGACGTCAAGACCCACCGCGAGCTGCCTGCCTTCATCAGCAACCGCGGCGGCGTGGCCCTGCGTCCCGGTGACGGCGTGATCCACTCCTGGCTCAACCGCCTGCTGCTGCCCGACACCGTGGGCACGGGCGGCGACTCGCACACGCGCTTCCCCATCGGCATCTCCTTCCCCGCAGGTTCCGGCCTGGTGGCCTTCGGCGCCGCCACGGGCGTGATGCCCCTGGACATGCCCGAGTCCGTGCTCGTGCGCTTCAAGGGCGAAATGCAGCCCGGCGTCACCCTGCGTGACCTGGTGCATGCCATTCCCCTGTACGCCATCAAGGCAGGCGCGCTGACCGTGGCCAAGGCCGGCAAGAAGAACATCTTCTCGGGCCGCATCCTGGAAATCGAAGGTCTGCCCGACCTGAAGGTGGAACAGGCCTTCGAGCTGTCCGACGCCTCGGCCGAGCGCTCGGCTGCCGGCTGCACGATCAAGCTCAACCCCGAGCCGATCAAGGAGTACCTGACCTCGAACATCGTTCTGATGAAGAACATGATCGCCGACGGCTACGCCGACGCCAAGACGCTGCAGCGCCGCATCGAGAAGGTCGAAGCCTGGCTGGCCAAGCCCGACCTGCTCGAAGCCGACAAGGACGCCGAATACGCTGCCGTGTTCGAGATCGACCTGGCCGACATCAAGGAACCCATCGTCTGCTGCCCCAACGATCCCGATGACGCCAAGTTCCTGTCCGAAGTGGCCGGCACCAAGATCGATGAAGCCTTCATCGGTTCGTGCATGACCAACATCGGCCACTTCCGCGCAGCAGCCAAGCTGCTGGGCGGCCAGCGCGACATCCCCGTCAAGCTGTGGGTGGCTCCGCCCACCAAGATGGACCAGAACGAGCTGATCAAGGAAGGCCACTACGCCGCCTTCGGCACGGCCGGTGCCCGCACCGAAATGCCGGGCTGCTCGCTGTGCATGGGCAACCAGGCCCAGGTCCGCGAAGGCGCGACGGTGATCTCCACCTCGACCCGCAACTTCCCCAACCGCCTGGGCAAGAACACCAACGTGTTCCTGGGCTCGGCCGAGCTGGCCGCCATCGCATCGCGCCTGGGCAAGCTGCCCACCAAGGAGGAATACCTCAAGGAAATGGGCGTGATCGATGCCGACAAGTCCAGCGTCTACCGCTACATGAACTTCGACCAGATCGAAGAGTACGCGGACGTGGCCAAGGGCGTGAGCGCCTGAGTCCGGCCTGATCCGGCTCCATGAGCAAAGCCCGCTTCGGCGGGCTTTGCTGCTTTCTGGCTCTGTACTTTCCGGTTTACGCAGCCTGCCTCAACCGCCCCAGCACCTCCTGCGTCTGCGCATCCGCCGGAAAGAACGACTCCACGGCCAGCTCCTGCAGTGTCACATCCACCGGCGTGCCGAAGATGGTGATGGTGCTGATGAAGTTCAGCCGGCCATGGTCGGTGTCCAGCGCGAAGGGCACGGCGATGTGGCTGGCAGGTGCTGCGCCATGCGAGTCCGCTTCATCTTCCTTGAACGGGTAGGCGGCAATCTCGTCGTGCAGCGCCTGCAACTGCGCATCCGACGTGGCGGCAATTTGCTGCTGCAGGCGGTGCAGCAGATGCGCGCGCCAATGGGCTGCGTTGGCCAGGCGCGGGCCCAGGCCTTCGGGGTGCAGGCTCAGGCGCAGCACATTGACAGGCGGCTCCAGCAGCCAGGGCGCCACGCCGGCCAGCAGCAGCGGCACGATGGCGTTGGCGGCCACCAGGTTCCAGTGCCGGTCCACGGCCAGGGCGGGATTGGGTTCGTGGCCCTTGAGCACCAGGTCCACGGCCTGGCGCGCGGCGGCCAGGTCCGGGTGGTCCAGCGGCCGGGCCTGGTACATGGGCGCATAGCCTGCGGCCACCAGCAGCGCGTTGCGCTCGCGCAGCGGCACGCCCAGGCGCTCGACCAGGCGCAGCACCATCTCGCGGCTGGGCTGGGCGCGGCCGGTTTCCACATAGCTCAGGTGGCGCGTGGAGATCTCGGCCTCCAGTGCCAGGCCCTGCTGGCTCAGGCGGCGGTGCTGGCGCCAGTGGCGCAGATGGTCGCCGAAGGGCGAGCGCGCGGACGGTGGATGGGCGGTGGAGGTCATGGTCCGCATCGTAGCGGCGGGGCTGGCGTGGCGGCCATGACCTGCGAGGTTATCGACCCTGTGCAGCCTGCGGCGGACCATGCAGTCCATGGCATGCACGGTGTGTGCCTGTTGCTCTCAAGGAGTTCGCCATGTCGATGTTCGCTTCCCCCCGTTTCCTGCCCCGCGTGATGTGGGCCGATGCTGCTTCCTGCGCCGCCTCGGGCGCCTTGCAACTGGTGGCGGGGCAGCCGCTGGCGGATGTGACGGGGTTGCCTCTGGCGCTGCTGCAGTCCACAGGCTGGTTTTTGCTGGGCTATGCGCTGCTGGCTGCGTGGATGGCGGCGCGCTCGCCTGTGCCGCGGCGGTTGATCGGGCTGGTGGTTGTGGGGAATTTGGGGTGGGCTGTGGGCTGTGTTGCGCTGTTGGCGTTTGGTGGGTTGGGGTTGTCTGCCTGGGGGGTGGCGTGGGTGTTGGGGCAGGCGCTGGTGGTTGTGGTGTTGGCTGAGTTGCAGTGGACTGGTTGAGGCGCACGCGGGATGTGGCGGGTGCTGCACATCCCGTTGTTGCAGGGTAATGGGGCTGTATCTGCCCCTGCCGGATGGTGTTTTTTGGAGGCCGGGTCTCGGCCCGGCAGCCGACCTACTTTCCTTTGTTTCGCCAAAGGAAAGTAGGCAAAGCAAAGGCGACCCGAATGCCCGCGACCCCTTCGCTGCGCTGCGGGGCAACCTGCATCGGGCCGCCTGCGGGGTTCGCCGCAGAACTCACTGCGCGCTGCGCGCTCCGTTCAGACAACTGCGGCGAGTCAGTTGACGAAGCAGTCCTGTCCTTCGGCAGGACTGCAACCCCGCAGGCGGCCCGACGCAGGCGCTGACATACGGGGAGTGGGCTCGGGCCTTCGCTGCGCTGGGCCCGGGTCAGGGGGGTGCGCTGCTTTTGACGTAGGGGGAGCAGCCCACGGCGACGACTTCGCCGCTGGTTTCGCTGGCCAGCATGTCGGCGCTGTTGCGGATGGTGCGCAGGGCGCTGGCGAGCACGTTCAGGCGGTTGCTGGTTTCGGGCGTTTCCAGCCACAGCAGGGCCATGCGGGAGAGTGCCGAGATTTCGGCACAGCCTTGCTGCACAAGGCGGTCCACCTCGGTCACGACCTGGGTGAAATGCTCGGCGCTGGGTGGGGGTCTGGGTGTCATGGCTCGGCTCTCCGTGCAAAGGTGAGGCGGGCCATCGAGAGGGATGCGATGTACATGGTTCCGTGCTCCTATTCGAGACTGAACCACCAAGCCGGGTTTTCAAGCACAGCAATGGTGGACGGGATGTTGAAAACACGAGAATAGTCGTGCGGGCAGCCTTGCGGTGAGCCCCATCCCGTCCCAAACCGTTCGGATGCAGGCAAGCGCCCACGATCCAAGCAAATCAGACGTGACAAGGCCTCGCTATCGGGGAGGCCGCTCCGCTATTCTTCAAAGGTGTTTTCAAGCACCGGCCCCGTGACAGGGGGTTGGTGCGGATTGTGGCATAGCGACTGGAGTTGCTCCAGCGGGGCTGGCATGACCTGGCAGGTCATGGACTCGGGGGGCGGTGGCGGCGGAGCATCGGTGGGGCCGGCTTGCGAGGTGCATGCCCGGCAATCCACAAGGAGTGCTGATGCCGATGTTTTCCCATGCCCGTTTCCTGCCCCGCACCCTGTGGGCCGACGCCATCTGCTGTGCCGCGGCCGGTTCGGTGCAGCTGGCTTTTTCGCAGCCCTTGGCCGTTTCAACGGGCTTGCCGCAGGCGCTGCTGCTGGGCACGGGGCGCTTCTTGCTGGCCTGGGCCTGCGTGGCTGGCTGGGGCGCGTGCCGCATGCCGCGCAGCGGGGGGCTGGTGGCGCTTGCCGTGTTCGGCAACTTCGGCTGGGCCCTGGCCTGCGGGGTTGTGCTGTACAGCGGCGTGCTGGAGCCTGCGCCCGCAGGCTGGGCATGGGTGCTGGGCCAGGCGGCCATCGGCGTGGCGCTGGGCGATCTGCAGTGCGCGGGGTTGTGGCGCAGCAGGGCTTCGCTGGCCGGTTCGATGACAGCCCCGTGAAAGCCTGCCGTTTTTGACGCGCGGACAGCGTTGTCCGCGTGTGACTATCGCCAATGGACCACAGCATCCGCGGGCACTTCTGGGCACAATGGAAATCAGAGTCTTGGTGCATGCCCAGCAGCCCGGAAAAGGCGGCGCGCATGTGCCTTCCCAGAGTTTCATCCAGGAGTCTCACGATGCGCCACGAATATGAAAACACCCTCAAGTCCTTTGCTGCGGCGGGGGGCAAGAAGGGCAAGTTCTTCTCCCTGCCTGAACTGGCAAGGCAATATCCACAGGTCCGGCGATTGCCCGTGTCGTTGCGCATCGTGCTGGAGTCCGTGCTGCGCAACTGCGATGGCAACAAGGTGACGCGCGAGCATGTGGAGCAGTTGGCGAACTGGAAGCCCCAGGCCGAGCGCGTGGACGAGATCCCCTTCGTGGTATCGCGCGTGGTGCTGCAGGATTTCACGGGCGTGCCGCTGCTGGCCGACCTGGCCGCGATGCGCAGCACTGCCGCCAGGCTGGGCAAGAAGCCCAAGTCCATCGAGCCGCTGGTGCCCGTGGACCTGGTGGTGGACCACTCCATCATGGTGGACTACTTCGGCACCAAGAAGGCGCTGGACCTGAACATGAAGCTGGAGTTCCAGCGCAACAAGGAGCGCTACCAGTTCATGAAGTGGGGCATGCAGGCCTTCGACACCTTCGGCGTGGTGCCGCCGGGCTTCGGCATCGTCCACCAGGTGAACCTGGAGTACCTGGCGCGCGGCGTGCACAAGACCAAGGACGGCGTGCACTACCCCGACACCCTGGTGGGCACGGACAGCCACACGACCATGATCAACGGCATCGGCGTGGTGGGCTGGGGCGTGGGCGGCATCGAGGCCGAGGCGGCCATGCTGGGCCAGCCCGTGTACTTCCTCACGCCCGATGTGGTGGGCTTCGAGCTGTCGGGCCAGCTGCGCGAGGGCGTGACGGCCACCGACCTGGTGCTGTCGGTGACCGAGATCCTGCGCCGCGAGAAGGTGGTGGGCAAGTTCGTGGAGTTCTTCGGCGAAGGCACGCGCACCCTGGCGCTGCCCGACCGCGCCACCATCGGCAACATGGCGCCCGAGTACGGTGCCACCATGGGCTTTTTCCCCGTCGATGAAAAAACCATCGACTACTTCAGGGGCACGGGCCGCAGCAAGGCCGAGATCGAGGCCTTCGAGGGCTATTTCCGCGCGCAGGAGCTGTTCGGCGTGCCGGCCGCCGGCGAGATCGACTACTCGCATGTGGTGCGTCTGGACCTGGGCACGGTGGCGCCCAGCCTGGCCGGACCCAAGCGCCCGCAGGACCGCATCGAGCTGGGCAATGTGTCGTCCAAGTTCGATGAGCTGTTCAGCGCCCCTGCGGCGCACAACGGGTTCAACCAGCCGATGGAGCGGCTGGGCCGGAGCTTTCGCGTAGGCGGTGGCGGTGAGGGCGAGGTGGCGCCCGAGACGCCGGCCCATCCGCCCGGCGCGCAGCGCTCGCTGGCCGAGATGGAGGCCAACAAGCCCAAGCTGGAGGCCGCCCACAGCGAGGCGCCGGTCGATGCCCCCACGCCGCCCAAGCGCCTGAGCATCGCCAACGGCGACGTGCTGATTGCCGCCATCACCAGCTGCACCAACACCTCCAACCCCAGCGTGATGCTGGCCGCCGGCCTGCTGGCCAAGAAGGCGGTGAAGGCCGGGCTCACGGTGCAGCCGCACATCAAGACCTCTCTGGCGCCGGGCTCGCGCGTGGTGACCGAGTATTTGACCGAAGCCGGCCTGCTGCCCTACCTGGAAAAGCTGGGCTTTGCGCTGGCCGGCTACGGCTGCACCACCTGCATCGGCAACGCGGGCGACCTCACGCCGGAGCTCAACGAAGCCATCACCAGCAACGACCTGGTCTGCGCGGCCGTGCTGTCGGGCAACCGCAACTTCGAGGCGCGCATCCACCCCAACATCAAGGCCAACTTCCTGGCCAGCCCGCCCCTGGTCGTGGCCTATGCCATTGCCGGCACGGTGCGCCGCGACCTGATGACCGAGCCCGTGGGCCAGGGCAAGAACGGCCGTGACATCTACCTGGGCGACATCTGGCCGACCAGCGAAGAGATCCACGCGCTGATGAAGTACGCCATGAACGGCAAGGCCTTCCGCGAGAACTACGAGAAGGTGCGTTCCGAGCCCGGCAAGCTCTGGGAAAAGATCCACGGCGTGACGGGCGCCACCTATACCTGGCCCGAGAGCACCTACATTGCCGAGCCGCCGTTCTTCGATGATTTCCGGCTCCAGCTGGACGCGCCCGCCGCCGGCGCCGAAGGCTCCAACCCCTACGTGGTGCACGGCGCGCGCGTGATGGCGCTGTTCGGCGACTCCATCACCACCGACCACATCTCGCCGGCCGGCTCCATCAAGGAAAGCTCGCCCGCAGGCCAGTGGCTGCTGGCCCACGGCGTGCAAAAGGCCGACTTCAACAGCTACGGCTCGCGGCGCGGCAACCATGAGGTGATGATGCGCGGCACCTTTGCCAACGTGCGCATCAAGAACCTGATGATTCCGGCGCAGGCCGATGGCTCGCGCGAGGAGGGCGGCCTGACGCTGTACCGCGACGGCACGGGCCAGGTTACCAAGATGCCCATCTACGACGCGGCCATGAAGTACCAGGCCGAGGGCCGTGCCACCGTGATCTTCGCGGGCGAGGAATACGGCACGGGATCGAGCCGCGACTGGGCCGCCAAGGGCACGCAGCTGCTGGGCATCAAGGCCGTGGTGGCGCGCAGCTTCGAGCGCATCCACCGTTCCAACCTGGTGGGCATGGGCGTGCTGCCGCTGCAGTTCCTGGGCACGGACAGCTGGCAGACCCTGGGCCTGACGGGCGAGGAGTTCGTGGAAGTGATTCCCGCCGCCGACCTGGCGCCGCAAAGCGAGGCCCAGCTGGTGATCACGCGTGCCGATGGCAGCAAGCAGACCGTGGTGGTCAAGCTGCGCATCGACACGCCCATCGAGGTGGACTACTACCGGCACGGCGGCATCCTGCCGTACGTTCTCAGGCAGCTCCTTGAATGAAGTTGGAAACCCCCTGAGCCGCTATGCGGCTTCCCCCTGGAAGGGGGACGACACCCTGGCGGCGTGGCGGCCCTTGCTCGGTGTCCCTCGCGTTTGGGCCACGCCAGTTTTGGACATGGTGAACTGAGCAAGGGTGTGGCGTTTATGGCTGCTGTCCCAGCCTGCCCACGCTGTCGCGCAGGTGGGCCAGCAGCGATTCGACCAGGGGCTGCACATGGCCCGGGTGCCACATGGCCTGCATCTGCGACTGCGGGTGCCGGCCCTGGATGGGCACGAAGGCCAGCCCCGGAAAGCCCACGCGCTGCAGGCAGGACGGAACCAGGGACACGCCCTGGCCCAGCGACACCATGGACAGCACGGACAGCCAGTGCCGCACCTCGTGGTGCAGGTCGGGCGTGAAGCCTTCGCTCTGGCAGATCTGCCAGATCTGCTGGTGGTAGTCGGGCGAGACCTGGCGCGAGAACAGCACCATGCGCTCGCCCGCCAGCTGGCGCACCTGCAGCGTGCGCTGGCCGGCCAGCGCATGGCCTGCGGGCAGGCAGGCCATGAAGGGCTCGCTCACCAGGGTGTGTGATTGCAGGCCGGGCGCGGGGCGCGTGGCGTGCAGCAGGCCCAGGTCCAGCCGCTCCTGCTGCAGGGAGGCGATCTGCTCTGCGCTGTTGAGCTCCAGCATGTCGATGCGCACCAGCGGGTGCCGGGCGCGAAAGCTCTCCAGCGCCTCGGGCAGCCCGCGGTAGATGGCCGAACCCACAAAGCCCAGCCGGATGCGGCCCTGCACGCCGTCGGCGATGGCGCGCATGTCCTGGCGCACGCGCTGGGCCTGTTCCATGATGTCCTGGGCCTGCACGCGCAGGTGCTTGCCGGCGGCCGTGAGCCGCACCTCCTTGCTGGTGCGCTCGAACAGCTGGGCGCCCAGCTCTTCCTCCAGCTGGCGGATGGCCACGCTCAGCGGCGGCTGGGAGATGGACAGGCGCTGGGCTGCGCGGCTGAAGTGCAGCTCCTCGGCCAGCACCAGAAAGTACCTCAGTTGTCTCAGCTCCATGGTGTTCTATCCGGTTTGACTATTGATCAATACGTTATCGATATTTGACTCGAATAGGACTGTTTCCAAGAATGGGGACATCCCCAAGACCCGGAGCCCATGCGCCCGGGCCAGGTTCCCGCACAGGAGACAGACCATGAACCCCGAACCGCAGGCGCTGGCCGCCATGCAGTCTTCCCCCGCCCAGGCTTTCCAGGCCGTGCCCGACCGCCACGGCAGCAACCTGTACACCACCGATTCGCAGTTGCAGCCGCTGCTGGGTCTGTACCTGCCGCCCGAGGTGAACGCGCACCTGCAGCCCCATCTGGAGCGCATGGGCGCCCTGGCCGGCCGCGAGATCGATGAATGGGCACTGACCGCCGACCGCAACCCGCCCGAGCTGGAGCACCGCGACCGCACGGGGCGCGATGCGCAGCGCATCGTCAAGCACCCGGCCTATGTGGAGATGGAGCGCATTGCCTACGGCGAGTTCGGCCTGGCCGTCATGTCGCACCGCACGGGCGTGCTGGGCTGGGATGGCAAGCTGCCGCCGCTGGCCAAGTACGCGCTGACCTATCTGTTCGTGCAGGCCGAGTTCGGCCTGTGCTGCCCGCTGTCCATGACGGACTCGCTGGCGCGCACGCTGCGCAAGTACGGCGAGCCGGCCCTGGTCGAGAAGTACTGGCCGCGCATGACGCAGCTGCGCTTCGAGGACCAGGCCCAGGGCGCCATGTTCATGACCGAGCAGGCGGCCGGCTCGGACATCTCCAACACCCAGACGCTGGCCCGCCCGGCCGCCGACGGCAGCTGGCGCCTGTCGGGCGACAAGTGGTTCTGCTCCAACCCCGATGCCGACTTCGCCATGGTGCTGGCGCGCGTGGAAGGCGCGCCGGCGGGCATGAAGGGCATCTCGCTGTTCCTGCTGCCGCGCCGGCTGGACGATGGCTCGGCCAACCACTACCGCATCGTGCGCCTCAAGCACAAGCTGGGCACGCGCTCCATGGCCAGCGGCGAGATCGTGCTCGACGGCGCCGTCGCCTACCTGGTGGGCGAGCAGGGCCGGGGCTTCGTGCAAATGGCCGACATGGTGAACAACTCGCGCCTGTCCAACGGCGTGCGCTCGGCCGGGTTGATGCGCCGCGCCGTGGCCGAGGCCGAGTACGTGGCGCGCGAGCGCCGCGCCTTCGGCAAGGCCCTGCAGGACATGCCGCTGATGCAGCGCCAGCTCGACAAGCTGCGCATCTACTCCGAGCAGGCCCGCACCATGGTGCTGCAGACGGCCCAGGCGCTGCAGCGTTCGGACGCAGGCGAAGACGGCGCCTACGCGCTGCTGCGCATCCTCACGCCCATGATCAAGTTCCGCGCCTGCCGCGACGCGCGCAAGGTCACGGGCGACGCCATGGAAGTGCGCGGCGGATGCGGCTACATCGAGGAATGGAGCGACCCGCGCCTGGTGCGCGACTCCCACCTGGGATCGATCTGGGAAGGCACCAGCAACATCGTGGCGCTGGACGTGATCCGCGCCATCAAGCGCGAAGGCTCTCTGCCCGTGCTGCGCGACCACGCGGCCCAGCTGCTGGCCCAGACCGAGGCGGCCACGGAATTCAAGGCCGCGCTGTCGGCCAGCATGGACAAGGCTGCGGCCCTGGCCCTGCGCGCGGCCGAGGAGGGCGGTGACCGCCTGGCGCGCGCCGCCGCCTCGGGCCTGTACCACTGCTTCACGGCCACGGCCATGGCCTGGGAGGCCTCGTGCACACGCAGTGCCGAACGCATGCGCTGGGCCCAGCTGGTGCTGCTGCACCGCGTGCTGCCGCGCGACCCGCTGGCGGCAGGCGACCTGTCCGAAGGCTGGACACGCTGAGCCCATCGAGCGCACCGACCCAGAACACACATCCCGTCCACAGGGGTGCCCGCACAAGTACCGGAGACAAACACCATGCCTTGCACTGACCCGAAGCCGTCCTTCCAGAAACGCCGATTCCTGTGGGCCTGTGCGCTCGCCGCCACCGCCGCGCTGCCGGCCGCCGCCCTGGCCGAACGCTTTCCCGAGCGGCCCATCAGCTTCGTCGTTCCCTTCCCGCCCGGCGGGCCCACGGACGCCATGGCCCGCACGCTGGCGATATCGCTGACCGAGACGCTGGGCCAGAGCGTGATCGTGGAAAACAAGGCCGGCGCGGGCGGCAACATCGGTGCCGACTTCGTGGCGCGCGCCAGGCCCGACGGCTACACCATCATGTTCGGCACCTCGGGGCCGCTGGCCATCAACAAGCACCTGTACCGCAAGATCAACTACGACCCGCAGACCAGCTTCGCGCCCATCATCCGCGTGGGCCACCTGCCCAATGTGCTGGTGGTCAACCCGGCGACCAAGGCCACCACCGTGCAGGAGCTGATTGCTCAGGACAAGGCCAAGCCGGGCAGCCTGGACTATGCGTCCTCGGGCAACGGTGCCTCCTCGCACCTGGCGGGCGTGCTGTTCAACAAGATGGCCGGCACCTCGCTGCAGCACATCCCGTACAAGGGCACGGGCCCGGCGCTCAACGACCTGCTGGCGGGGCAGGTGAACATGACCTTCACCGACATCCTCACCGCCATGCCCTACATCAAGGCCGGCAAGTTCAAGGCCATTGGCGTGGCCACGGAAAAGCGCTCCCAGGCCATGCCCGATATTCCCACCATCGCCGAGCAGGGCCTGCCCGGCTACGACGTGAGCGTGTTCTTCGGCGTGGTGGCACCGGCCGGCACGCCGGCCGACCGCATCGAGACGCTGAACGCGGCCTTCCGCAAGGCCCTGGGCAGCGAGCGCATCCGCAAGACCTTTGCCGACCAGGGGCTGGAGCCGGCATCGGATCTGTCGCCAGCAGGGCTGTCGACCTTCATCGCGCAGGAAGTGACCAAGTGGAAGGCCGTGGTCGATGCCTCCGGCGCCAAACTGGATTGAATAGATGGAGAACACCCCCTGAGCGGCTACGCCGCTTCCCCCTCTCTCGCACGCGGGAGTGGGACGGCGCCTTCGCTGCGGGGCGGCCCTTGCTGGGCGCCCCAGTGGCTTGAAACACGCCAGTCTTGCACCTTGTGCCAATGAAGAAAGAAACTTTATGAGCAGAGCCAATGGTGCCATCCAGGGCATCCGTGTCCTCGACCTCTCCCGCATTCTTGGTGGCCCGCTGTGCGGCCAGATCCTGGGCGACCACGGCGCCGACGTGCTCAAGGTGGAGCCGCCGCAGGGCGACGATACGCGCGCCTGGGGGCCGCCGTTCCAGGACGGAGTGTCCTCCTACTACCGGGGCCTGAACCGCAACAAGCGGCTGCAGTTCCTGGACCTGTCCCTGCCCGAAGGCCAGCAGGCCGTGCTGGCGCTGATGGAGCAGGCCGACGTGGTGGTGGAGAACTTCAAGATCGGCACCATGGAAAAGTGGGGCATTGGCTGGGAGCAGGTGCGCGAGCGCTTTCCGCGCCTCATCTGGTGCCGCGTCAGCGGCTTCGGCGCCGATGGCCCGCTGGGCGCCTGGCCCGGCTATGACGCGGCCATCCAGGCCATGACGGGGCTGATGAGCGTCAACGGCGAGGCCGGCGGCGATCCGCTGCGCGTGGGCCTGCCGGTGGTGGACATGGTCACGGGCATGAACGGCGTCATCGGCGTGCTGCTGGCGCTGCAGGAGCGCCAGCGCAGCGGCCTGGGCCAGCTGGTCGATGTCTCGCTGTACGACAGCGGCATCTCGCTGCTGCACCCGCATGCGGCCAACTGGTTCATGAGCGGCAGGACGCCAGGGCGCTCGGGCAACGCCCATCCCAACATCTATCCCTACGACAGCTTTGCCACGGGCACCACGCCGGTCTTCCTGGCCGTGGGCAACGACCGCCAGTTCCGCCTGCTGTGCGAGCACCTGGGATGCCCGCAACTGGTGGCCGACGAGCGCTTTGCCACGGCCGGCCAGCGCTCGCACCACCGCGATGCGCTCAAGCCGCTGCTGGAGCAGGCCCTGCAGTCCTGCGACGGCCCCGCCCTGGCCGATGCGCTGATGGCCATCGGCGTGCCCGCCGCACCCGTGCTGGGCGTGGACGCGGCGCTCAACCACCCGCATACCCTGCACCGCGAGATGGTGGTGGAGATGGAGGGCGGCTACCGGGGCCTGGGCGCGCCCGTCAAGCTCAGCCGCACGCCGGCCAGCTACCGGCATGCGCCGCTGGCCGAGGGCGACAGTTTCGAGTGATTTGCGTGGTGCGCTCAGGGCACGATGGGGCGCAGTTGCGCGTCAGCCATGCCCACCAGCAGCGCGCGACCGTCGGGCTCCACGCGGAACTCGCCGTAGCGGGCTTGCTCCCAGCGCTGGCCATCGCCTTCGCGGAAGTACCAGGCATCGGTCACCAGCGTCCACCGGCCGCCGCGCGGGGTGAGTTCAAAGCGCTGCTCGCCGGGCGCCAGCGGCTCGCTGGCCGTGCCGGTGCGCAGCCACTGCACCACGCCCTGCTCATCGAGCTTGCCGATGGCGTAGAGGCGTCCGCTGCGCAGGTTCTCTTTCTCCACGTCCCTGTCCTCGGAAGGCAGGCGGAAGTTCAGGCGCATGTAGTCGCCCTGCATCAGAGAGCGCGGGTCCACCGGCGCCAATTCCACGAACACCTTGCGGCCCTGGGCGATGGTGCGCTCCTTCTGCGCAATGCCGATATTGGCCACCGCCAGCGTGCAGGCCGCCGTCAGCACCACCAGCCACGGCGCCCAGCGCTGCAGGGGCGCGGCGCCCGATGCGGCGGCGGTCTCCGCGCTGCCCGGCAGGACTGCGGCGCGCGGCCCTGCCCAGGCCAGCAGGCCCAGCAAGGCGCCGCAGCCGGCCAGCACCAGGGCCTTGGTGGCCAGTGGCCAGGCCAGCTGGTAGTAGAAGCTGCCCACGATCCAGGCCGCAGCCAGGGCGGCCGCTGCGGCCTGCCGCCAGCGGCCGCTGGTGCCGGTCACCGCCAGCGCCAGCAGGCAGGCGCCCAGCCAGGGCAGAAAGGCACTCAGCACGGCCAGCACCACGGCAGCCACGGCGGCGCGCGGCTGCCGCAGCGTGGGCCATGCGCGCTGGGCGAACCAGGCGGCTGCCAGGGCCAGCACGGCCGAGCCGGCCTGCGTCAGAACGCCCATGGAGATGTTCGGGGCGGCTTCCTGCGCCAGCTCGCCCGCCAGGCCGCCGCCCAGCACGCCGGCCACCATGAAGCTCCTGCCGGACAGAAAGGCCAGGCCAGCCAGCACCGCCAGCAGCCAGCCCGTGGCAAAGGGCTCCAGCGCCGCCGCCATGCGGGTCTGTGCTGCAGACTGCCCCAGCGCGCGCCACTGGGCTGCCAGCAGCAGCATCCAGAGCAGCAGCGCCGCATGCACGATGACCCAGGTCGGCAGGCCTGCGTACAGGGTGGATGGATCGTTGTCCGGCCAGAGCATGGTGCAAAACAGCAGCGCGCAGGCGGCGCCCAGCAGCACGCGCAGCCAGGGCCTTGGAATGGCGGCCGTGCAGGCCAGCGCAATGGCCAGGCCTATCGCGGCCGCAGCCTGCCCCGACAGGTCGCGCGCCAGGCCAAAGCCCAGCAGGCCGGCGCCGGTCAGCATGGCAGGCAGGGCCAGCTGCTCCAGGAAGACGGGCAGCTCCTCGGCGCGCAGCACGGCCACGGCTGCGGCCAGCATCATGGCGCCGATCACATAGGTGCCGGCGCCGCGCTCTATCCAGTCGGACAGGGCAAACGCAAACAGAATCAGCAAGGGAAGCAGGGCCAGCCAGGCGCCCAGCGCCGTGAGCAGCACCACCGCCCAATGGCGGTCGTTGGCGGCAGGGCGGCGGTCCTGCAAGGCAGCAGGCGGCAGGATGCCCTGGTCCACGGCCTGGCGCAGCAGGGTGTCGTGTTCGTGGCTCATTGAAGGCCTCCTTCCGCGTTGCGGGACATTCGAAGCACCAGGCTCACCGTGGCCGCCAGCAGGCACGCAGCGCCCAGGCCGACGAGCAGCAGCATGCCCGTGAAGTCCGCCCCCAGTTTCTCCAGCAGCAGGTAGACCAGGCCGCACACCAGCAGCACGTTCAGGCCCAGCGCCGCACCGCTGAGCAGGAAGATGTCGAAATGCCTGCGCAGGCCCGCCAGCGCCGCCGCGCCTGCCAGCAGCACCAGCCCCAGCGGGTACTGCGGCGCCACCGTGCTGTGGAACAGCCCGCTGATGGCGGTGGAGGTGATCATCGCCAGCGCCAGCGCGCCCGCGCCGCGCAAGGCCCACAGCCCGGCGCCCGTGAAGCGCCGCAGGGCCGGTGCCATGACCGCGGTGACGGCAAGGGCGGCGCCCAGGGCCACGGCATGGACGCCCAGGTCGCGCGACTCCACCTCCCAGAACTGCGGCGTATGGGCCTGCGCCCACAGCGCAATGCCCGTCATGGCAACCACCACCCAGGGCACCCAGACGCCATCGCTGCGCGCCGCCAGGGCCAGCGGCAGGGTCAGCGCTGCCCACAGCGCGAACAGCTGCCAGGGGTCCGCTCCCGTCTGGTAGGTCTGCCCGAAAAAGGCGAACAGCGCACCCGTGCCCAGCAGCGCCAGCACCGACAGCGGCACGCGCGCCGCCGCGCGCCATGCCGCGCCAAGACACATCACGAGCACGAAGCCCTGCAGCAGGGCAAAGCGCTGCATGCGGCCCATGCTCTCCCAATTGGCGGCAATCCACAGCACGATGCCCAGCCCGCCCAGCGCCGCGCCCAGCAAGGCCACCACGGGCCACAGGCGGGTTCTGAGGGCGGCCGGTTCATGCCCGAATCCCGCCAGTGCAAACAGTTGCACGGCGGCCTTGCGGTCCAGGCCATGCTGGCGGACAAGCTCATGCAATAGGGGGCGCAGGTTCATGGTGTGGATGTTCCTTGGCTTGAAGATGCGGATGCCCGACTTTGCCAGAACCTGTCCGGGATGGATTGCAACGCGGCAGCCCGGTGCCGGTGCAACCTGCTATCTTCCTCCCACTCTCCGGAACACTGCCGCCATGCATCCTGCGCCTGCCCCTTTTTGCCGACCTCGCATGTACCCCGCCAAGCCGCTGGCATGCCCTCTGAACGCAACGGCGTTGCTGGCGCCATGAAGCGCGGCGCCGACCTCGACGATTTCGACGACCCGGTCGAATGGACGCCGGTCACACGCCCTGCCGCCATCGCGCTGACGGCTTTCGGCGCCTGGATCATCTGGGGCCACTTCTTCAGCGAGGACCGCTGGCTGATGCTGCTGGACAACGCCAACCTCGCGCTGCACGAGGCCGGGCACCCGCTGGTGGCCCTGTTCTCGCAGCATCTCTCGGTCTACGGCGGCACGCTGTTCCAGTTGCTGTTCCCCGTCCTGTTCATGCGCCATTTCCGCAGGCAGGGCCAGCGCACGGGCTGGATCGCCGCGCTGATGTGGCTGGGAGAGAGCCTCATGAACGTGGCCCGCTACATGAAGGACGCACGCGCCCAGGTGCTTCCGCTGGTGGGCGGCGGCGACCATGACTGGACGGAGATCTTCAACCGCTGGGGCGTGCTCCAGGCCGATGTGCGCATCGGCACGCTGACGGCGCTGCTGGGGCTGTGCCTGGTGGCGTGGGGGTTGCGGCTGGCGGTGCCGCGTCTTCGTGCTCCCCAGGCCTGAAGCTCCATCTGATACGGTCGAATTCACCGCATCTGCTGCTACCCGCGGAGCAGGGCGCTGGGCATAGTCCAGGCAGTCCCCGGCAGTTCATGACAAGCCCGCATCACGGGCGCACCGGCCGGGGCGAAGGCCCCGCATGTCAGAACGACCGAAACCGCTTCCCGATGAAACCGCCGCAGCCCCCCGGCCGCGGCCCGCGCCGCGCAAGGTGATTCCCATCGCCGACGCCAGCGCGGATTCCCCGCTGTTCGAGTCACGCCGCAAGATCCAGCCGCGCTCCATCTCGGGGCGCTTCGCCAACTGGCGCTGGGCCATGGTCTGGCTCACGCAGCTGTTCTTCTACGGCATACCCTGGCTGCAGATCCACGGCCGGCAGGCCCTGCTGTTCGACCTGGAGCAGCGGCGCTTCTACATCTTCGGCTGGCTGCTGTATCCGCAGGATTTCATCTACCTGGCCGTGCTGCTCATCGTCTCGGCGCTGGCGCTGTTCCTGTTCACCACGGTGGCGGGGAGGCTGTGGTGCGGCTTTTCCTGCCCGCAGACGGTCTACACCGAGCTGTTCATGTGGGTGGAGCGCCGGCTGGAGGGCGACCGCAGCGCACGCCTGCGTCTGGATGCCAGCGGCTGGGGTCCGGAGAAGATCGCGCGGCGTGGCGGCAAGCATGCGCTGTGGCTGCTGATTGCGCTGTGGACGGGGCTGACCTTCGTGGGCTACTTCGTGCCCATCCGCAGCCTGCTGCCCGAGGTGCTGGCGCTGACCGGCGCATGGCAGATCTTCTGGGTGCTGTTCTATGCGCTGGCCACCTACGGCAACGCGGGCTTCCTGCGCGAGCAGGTCTGCAAGCACATGTGCCCCTATGCGCGCTTCCAGAGCGCCATGTTCGACAAGGACACCCTGGTCGTCACCTACGACACCGCACGCGGCGAATCGCGCGGCCCGCGCCACAAGGGGGTGGACTACCGGGCCCAGGGCCTGGGCGACTGCATCGACTGCACGCTGTGCGTGCAGGTCTGCCCGGTGGGCATCGACATACGCGACGGCCTGCAGTACGAATGCATCGGCTGTGGCCTGTGCATCGACGCCTGCAACAGCGTCATGGACCGCATGCACTACCCGCGCGGGCTGATCCGCCTGTCCACGCAGAACGGCGTGGCCCGGGGCTGGCGCCAGAGCGAGCTGGTGCGCCGCATCTTCCGCCCGCGCGTGCTCATCTACGGCACGGCGCTGGTGGCCATCTCCACGGCCATGGTGGCCAGCCTGGCGCTGCGCACGCCGCTGAAGGTGGACGTGGTGCGCGACCGGGGCACGCTGTCGCGCATCGTGGCCGGCGGCCAGATCGAGAACATCTACCGCGTGCAGATCGGCAATGCCACGGAGCAGGACCAGCGCTATGTGCTGTCGGCCTCGGGCATCGAGGGCCTGCGCGTGGCTTCGGAGACCGAGGTGGACGTGGGCGCGGCCCAGGACCGCTGGGTCGTGGTGCGGCTGCAGGCGCCCTATGGCGCGGCCGGCCCTGGCTCGCACGGCGTGGAGATCACGGCCACGGCGGTGGGTGATCCGGCGCTTACCAAGCAGGCGCACAGCACGTTCCTGGTGCCGCGCTGAGGGGCCGGTTGGGTGGATTGATTCAGGAGTACAGCGCAGTTGTTGTGCACGATGCCTGGTCCGCTGCAGCGCGGGCTGGCATCGGTTTTGAGGCCCCGGAAGTTTGTTCCGGGGCCTTTTTTTATCGTGTCTTCCCGACAAGGCGGACAAGCGGGCTGGCAGTCAGGCCAAGGAGAAACGACAGGGGCTTGAATGAGGCAGGCACGAGGCAGCACTTCAAATTCGCAGGCTCTACCCTGTGGTGATATGTATGAAGGTGAAATACATACCCGTAACGGGTATAGTTGGGAGGCTGGCATGGCGCGCGTTCTCAAACGCAAGGACTTTTCCCGATGGCAGGCGAGCGAGAAACTGCCCGATACCGCGCTGTGCAAGGCGGTCAGGGAGATGGAAAGAGGGCTGATCGACGCGGACCTGGGGGGCTTTCTCTACAAGAAGCGGGTGGCGCGTCCAGGCGCGGGCAAGAGTGGGGGTTATCGAACGCTGTTGTCGGCACGAATCGGCAACCGATACTTCTTCCTGCATGGTTTCACCAAGAACGACAAGGCGAACATCACACAGGAAGAACAGAGGGCTTTGAGGTTTGCAGGCAAGCTGTTTCTGGACCTGTCCACCCAGGCCTTGTCGGCGGCCTTGCAGTCAGGCGTTTTGTTGGAGGTGCATTGTGAGCAAGATCATTGAATCCCTGCGCGGCGATCTGGCTGCGCTGTACGAAGCGGGCGCCATCGACAAGGTGACGATGCGCGAGTTCGACGCGATCTGTCCTCCCCCGGTGCGGGAGTTCGAGGCGGCCGACATCAAACAACTGCGCGAGACTTTGAAGTTCAGCCAACCGGTGTTTGCGCTGCATTTGCACACCACGGCTTCCACGGTGCGCAAATGGGAGCAGGGCGAAACCCGTCCCGCCGGACCGGCGCTAAAGCTGCTCAACGTCATCGCCGACAAAGGCCTTCAGGCCATCCTCTGAGCCGGGGCGACACAAGGGCGGTATGCGGGCGACTCCCGGGCGACACGATCTGGTGTAAATGCTCATAGGGAAATCCGCAGACCCCGCTATGGTGGGCGGCTGTTTTCCGTCCCGCGTATGAACAAGAAACCTGCCTCCCCCGACAACGTCTTTTCCGAGTCCAGCGCCTCCGCATCGCTGGCCGCCTCCACCACCACAACCAGCACCACCGGCAGCAGCCCGGCAGCGGCCACGCCCACGCCCTTTCGCTCCGCCCTGATCCGCTCCGGCACCATCCGTGCCACCACGCGCAGCTTCCTGCATGCCCTGGGCCAGGACGACGAAGACATAGAGCGCCCGCACATCGGCGTGTTCCACACGGGCGGGGAGATGAGCCCCTGCAACCTCAACCTGCGCGACCAGGCCCAGCATGCCAAGACCGGCATCTATGCCGGGGGCGGTACGCCGCATGAATGCCCGGTGGTGTCGGTCAGCGACGGGCTGACCATGGCGCATTCGGGCATGCGGTTCTCGCTGGTCTCGCGCGAGCTGATCGCCGACAGCGTGGAGGCCTCGGTGCGCGGCCACCAGTGGGATGGCATCTTCGCCATCGGCGCCTGCGACAAGAACCTGCCGGGGCTGATGATGGGCATGGTGCGCTGCAATGTGCCCAGCGTCTTCGTGCATGGCGGCTCGGCCCTGCCGGGGCAGGCGCCCGGCGTGCACGGGCGCGACCTGAACGTGGTCGATACCTACGAGACCATCGGCCAGGTGCTGGCCGGCACCGCCACGGCGCAGGACCTGGAGGCCATGAGCCGCGCCTGCCTGCCCACGGCCGGCGCCTGCGCTGGCCAGTTCACGGCCAACACCATGGGCATGGTGAGCGAGGCGCTGGGCCTGGCGCCCATCGGCTCCAGCATGGTGCCCGCCGTGTTCAGCGAGCGCGCACCGCTGATGCGCCGCGCCGCGCGCCAGCTCATGCAGGCCGTGTGGGCCAGCGCCGAAGGCGGCGGCCCGCTGCCGCGCGACATCATCACGCGCCGGGCGCTGGAGAATGCCTGCGCCGTGGTCAGCGCCACGGGCGGATCGACCAATGCCGCCCTGCACCTGCCGGCCATCGCGCACGAGGCCGGCATCCGCTTCCACCTGGACGACGTGGCCGAGATCTTCGCGCGCACGCCGCTGATCGCCGACCTGCGCCCCGGCGGGCGCTTCCTGGCGCGCGACGTGTACTACATCGGCGGTGCCGGCGTGATCCTGCGCACGCTGATGGAGCAGGGCTTTGTCCACGGCGATGCGCTCACCTTCACGGGCCGCACCCTGGCCGAAGAACTGGCCGATGCCGCGCCGCCCGATGGCGAGGTGGTGCGCACGCCCGGCAATCCCATCACGCGCGACGGTGGCCTGACCGTGCTCAAGGGCAACCTCTGCCCAGATGGCGCGTTGCTGAAGACGGCCGGCCTCAAGACCCTGGTGCACCGGGGCCCCGCGCGCGTCTTCGAGTCCGAGGAACAGGCCCAGGCCGCCGTGCAGGCCATGCAGTACGCGGCCGGCGATGTCATCGTCATCCGCAACGAAGGCCCGCGCGGCAGCCCCGGCATGCGCGAGATGCTGGGCATCACGGCGCTGCTCTATGGCCAGGGCATGGGCGACAAGGTGGCCCTGCTGACCGATGGGCGCTTCTCCGGCGCCACGCGCGGCCTGTGCATCGGCTATGCAGGCCCCGAGGCCGCCGACAACGGCCCCATTGCCGCGCTGCGCGACGGCGACCTCATCGCCATCGACGCCCGCGCCGATGCGCGCAGCATCACGGTGGAAATCGGCGAGGCCGAACTGGCCGCACGTCTGGAACAATCAGCCGCCGCGCGCCGCCAGATGCCGCCGCTGGGCGGCGTGCTGGAAAAATACGCGCTCACCGTGCGCCCGGCCCACCAGGGAGCGGTCACGCATTCGGGCCAGGTGGTCTGGCTGCGCGACGACAGTTGAAGCCGCCGGGCTGGCACGCATTTCCCCCGCTGTTCCCCCACTGTTTTTTTCAGAGATTCAATTTCAACCGGAGACATACGCATGAACATCGACCGCCGCCAATGGCTGGGCACCGCTGGAGCGGGTGCGCTGCTGGCCAGCCTGGGCCAGCAGGCCTGGGCGCAGGCCCAGGGCCCCATCGAGACCCTGAACATCATCACCGGCTTCGCGGCCGGAGGCACCTCTGACGCCATCTGCCGCCGCGTGGGCACCAAGCTGTCGGGCTATGCCAAGACCGCCGTGGTGGAGAACCGCACCGGCGCGGGCGGGCAGATCGCCATCAGCTACGTCAAGGGCCGGCCCGCAGACGGTGCCACCCTGCTGCAGACGCCCACGTCCATGCTGTCCATCTACCCGCACATCTACAAGAAGCTGCCCTATGACCCGGTGGCCGACCTGGCGCCAGTCACCGTGGGCTGCATCTTCGACTTCGGCTTTGCCGTCGGCCCCGCCGTGCCCGCCAGCGTGACCACCGTGCCCGAATTCTTCGCCTGGGCCAAGGCCAACCCCGCAGGCGCCAACTTCGGCTCGCCTGCGCCCGGCTCCACGCCGCACTTCATCGGCGCCCTGCTGGGCCAGCATGCAGGCGTGGACTTCAAGCACGCCGGCTACCGCGGCACCCAGCCCGCGCTGCTGGACATGCTGGGCGGCAACGTCTCCGCCGTCTGCGGCCCCGTGGGCGACATGCTGCAGCACCTGGCCGGCGGCAAGATGCGCATCCTGGGCGTCAGCGGCGCCAAGCGCAGCCGCTTCGCACCCCAGGTGCCCACGCTGGTGGAGCAGGGCTACAAGGACATGGCGCACAGCGAATGGTTCGCCTTCTTCGTGCCAGCCAAGACCCCCGCCGAGACCGTGCAGCGCCTGAACGGCCACATGCGCAAGGCCCTGGCCACGCCCGACGTGGTGGACAGCCTGGCCACCTTCGGCCTGGACGCCCAATCCTCCACCCCCGCCGAACTGGCCGCGCTGCTGCAGTCCGAACTCGCCAAATGGGGCCCCATCGTCAAGCGCGTGGGATTCACAGCAGAGGGCTAAAAAGAACAAAACGGGCCGAGCGAAGCGAAGGCCCGAACCAACTCCCCGTATGTCAGCGCCTGCGGCGTGGCGGTTGCGGGGTTGCAAGCCTGCCGAAGGACAGGCTTGCTTCGTCATCTGACTCGCCGTGATTGTCCGAACGTAGCGCGCAGCGCGAAGAGAGTTTCACGGCGAACCCCGCAGCCGCCACGACGCAGGTTACCCGCAGCGAAGCGGAGGGTCGCGGACATTCGGGTCGCCTTCTTTGATCTGACCTTTCTTGGCGAATCAAGAAAGGGCAGTCGGCCGCCGGGCCGAGACCCGGCCTCGAAAAACAACCACCCGGCAGGGTCAAAAAAGACCGAAGTATTTAGAACGGCAACGTCCCTTGCACATACAACGTCCGAGGCATCCCCACATACTTGCCCCCGTTGTTGTCCGTAGACCGCGTGTAGTACCTGCGATCAAACAGATTCTTGACCCCCACAGCCACCCGCAGATTGCTCAGCGACTTGCCAAAGTCATAGCCCGCACGCAGGCCCACGGTCGCAAACCCGGGAATATCACCCAGCCGCCCCGCAGCATCTTCCTGCGTCACATACTGCGTGCCCGACCCCGGAGAGCGCTGCTTCGATTGCGCGGCCAGGTCCGCATTCAGCGTCCACTGCCCCAGCGCATAGCGCGCCCATAGCTGGCCCGTGTGGCGCGAGTACAGCGGCAGGTCGCGCCCCGCGAAATCGCCGGCGCGCGAGACGGCCTCGGTGTAGGTATAGGACACACCCGCCGTCAGCCCCTTGAGCGCGGCATTCCACTGGCCCAGGTCGTAGCGCAGCGAGGACTCGATGCCGCGGTGGCGCGTGGCGCCCAGGTCGGTCCAGATACCGTCCACGCCCACGCGGGTCAGCAGCAGTTCCTTGTCGAAGTCGATGTTGAACAGCGTCAGCTCGGCGTTCAGCGCCGGGCTGTTGTAGTGCGTGCCCACCTCATAGGTCTTGGCCGATTCGGGATGCAGGCCGCGCTCGGTCTGGGCCAGTTGCGCATACTGCTGCGGTCCGAAGGACTTGCCCGCGTTGGCGAACAGCGACCACTGCGCATTCATGCGGTAGAGCACGGACAGCGTGGGCAGGAGCTCGCGTGCCTCGGCCTTGGGGAACAGCTGGCTGGTGACGGTGCTGCCGTCGGCGCCCAGGTTGCTGACGTTGTTGAAGGAGTTGATGCGTTCGTAGCGCACGCCGGGGGTGATGGTCCAGTTGCCGATGTCGATGCGGTCATCGATGTAGAAGGCATGGGCCGTGGTGCCGCCCCGGCTGGTCTGGTAGGGCGTGATCGGCAGGGCCATGGCGTTGGCCATGGTGGCGGGGTTGTAGTAGGCGGTGCGCAGCGCGACCTCGGAACTGCTTTCCTTGAGGTAGCGGTAGCCCACGCTGACTTCCTGCACCACGGAGCCGGTCTCGAACAGGCGCGAGTAGCGCGGCTCGATGCCGAAGTAGTGGTAGCTGCGCGGCGCGGCGGTCAGGCGGCGCTGGTTGACGTTGTCCTGCTCGATGTGGCTGCCGCGGAACGAGTCCACGTAGTAGCCCAGCACCTCGAAGTTGTTGCGCCCGTCCTTGTGGTTGTACTTGAACGAGGCATCGGTGCGGCGGCCGTCGAAGCTGTCGTAGGAGCGTGTGGACTGGAACGGGTCGGCCGCGTACTGCGCCGTGGTCAGGCCGCCGGGCATGCGGCCCGAGCCCTCGAAGTGGTGCAGCGAGACGGCGATGTCGTCCTGGGCCGAGATGCGGTAGGCGCCCTTGAGCAGGATGTCGTCGATATCGGTCTTGTCATTGCCTGCGCGCCAGCCGTCGCCATGCGTGCCCGAGTACAGCAGGGCCAGGCCCAGGCCGGATTCGCTGGTGCCGCCCACGAACAGGCTGGGCGTGGTCTTGGCATTGCCGCCGTGGCTGTAGAACTCGGTGCCCACCGAGGCCTCGGCCGCGAAGGTCTTGGGAATGGCGCGCGTGACGAAGTTGATGATGCCGCCCACGTTCTGGGGGCCGTAGCGCACCGAGCCCGCGCCGCGGATCACGTCCACCGACTCCAGGTTGCCCAGCGAGACGGGCGCCAGCGACAGCTGGGGCTGGCCGTAGGGCGCGTAGGAGACGGGCACGCCGTCCATCAGCACATACGAGCGCGGCGACAGGCGTGCCGTCAGGCCGCGCACGCCGATGTTCAGGGACACATCGCTGCCGCCCGTGCCGTTGCTGTCCTGCACCTGCACGCCGGGCACCAGGCGCAGCACGTCGCGCAGGCTGGAGGAGCCGGTTTCCTCGATGCGCGCCCGCTCGACGATGGTGCGCGCGCCGGCATGGTCCAGCACTTTTTCCTCGGTGGGGTTGTCCAGCCAGTTGCCCGTGACGGTGATGGTGGACAGGCCGGCCTCGGGTGCGGTGGTGGTGGGCGATGGTGCCTGTGCCGACGCCTGCAGCGACAGCAGGGCGGCGGCGACAGCGGCCGCGCAGCGTGTGAGCGTGGCGCAGTGATTGCTGGAAACCATGGAAAACTTCCTTTGTGCCTCTGGGAATGGTGCAGCGCTGAAGGGTCGGCTGGCAGGCTGCAGGACGCGTGGCGGCGGGCGAGGCGGAAGCAGGAGACAAGGACCGGTCAGCATGCATGGCGGCAATGCCGGTTCGGTGCGCGAGTCTAAATGAGAATCATCCAGCCGGCACCAGGCTGGCAGCAGCTGCGCGGGGTCGCGTTGCCCGGGCGCTACAGCGCAGCAGGTGCCTCCAGCGCAGCGGGCGCTTACCCTGCTGCTTTTGCTGCTGGAAGGGACTGCATTGCGCGGGCCAGCTCGCCCAGCGTGGCCAGGGCCTGCCCGGTCTCGTCGCTCCAGTCATGGCCGTAGTTCAGCCGCAGGCAATGGCCGAAGGCCTGCGAGGCCGAGAAGATCGGCCCCGGCGCCACGCTGATGCCGCGCGCCAGCGCTGCGCGGTGCAGGGCCAGCGCATCGCAGTACGGCGGCAGCTCTATCCACATGAAGTAGCCGCCCTCGGGCCGCGTGGCCCGCGTGCCTTGCGGAAAGTGGCGGGCAATGGCCGATGCCATGTGGTCCCGCTGCAGGGCCAGGCTCTGGCGCAGGCGGCGCAGGTGGCGGTCCACGCCACCGCTTTCCAGGTAGTCGGCCAGCGCCTGCTGGCTGGGGGCATTGGTGGCCAGCGTGGTGGTGAGCTTTTGCCGCGCTACGGCGCGCGTGAAGCGGCCCGGAGCGGTCCAGCCCACGCGCCAGCCGGGCGCCAGGCACTTGGAGAACGAGGCGCAGTGCAGCACCCAGCCCTCGGTGTCGAAGGCCTTGGCCGGTGGCGGGCGGTGTTCGCCAAAGTACAGCTCGCCGTAGACATCGTCCTCGATCAGCGGCAGCTGGTGGCGCGTGGCCAGTTCCACCAGGGCCTTCTTGCGCGCCTCGGGCATCAGGCTGCCCAGCGGATTCTGGAAGCTGGTCATCAACCAGATGGCCTGGGGCCGGTGACGCTGCACGGCGGTCTCCAGCGCGGCCAGGTCCATGCCTTCGCCGGGATGCGTGGGCACCTCGATGGCGGACAGCCCCATGCGCTCCAGAGCCTGCAGCGCGCCATAGAAGCACGGCGATTCGATGACCACGGCGCCACCGGGCCGCGTGACGGCGGCCAGACACAGGTTCAGTGCCTCCAGCGCGCCATTGGTGATGACCAGGTCGGACGGTGACAGTGCCAGACCGTCGGCCAGGTAGCGCCGCGCGATCTGGCGTCGCAATGCCATGCTGCCGGGCGTGAGGTCGTCGAGGGCGCTGCGCGGATCGGCCTGGCGCGCGGCGCGGGCCAGGGCCTGGCCCAGGCGCTGCAGCGGGAACAGGCGCGGCGAGGGAAAGGCCGAGCCCAGCGGCACGACATCGCGGTCCATGGACGATTCCAGAACCTCGAACACCCGCTCGCTCACATCGACCACGGCAAAGCGCTCGCCCGGGGGGGCCGACAGCTGCGTGGGCTCGGGCGGGGCGCTGTGCGGCCGCGCCGCGACGAAGTAGCCCGAGCGCTCGCGCGCGCGCACCAGGCCGCGTGCCTCCAGCAGGTAGTAGGCCTGGAACACCGTGGAGGCGCTGACGCCGCGCCGCTCGCTGGTGTGACGCACGGAGGGCAGCTTGTCGCCCGCGCGCAGCACGCCTGCGGCGATGGAGGCCTCGATATCGTCGGCCAGTTCCTGGTAGCGCGTCATGCCTGGGGAGGTCGCGGCCCGGGGATCAGCCCTGTTCGGCCAGCAGTTCCTGCAAGGCCTTGATCTGCTGGCGTAGGCGCTCGTTCTCGGCTTCAAGTTCGTTCACGCGCTGCTGCAGTTCCTCGGGCGAGGCGGTCACGGCCGCACCTTCGCCGTCGGCAGCGTCGGCTTCGGGCTTGGCGGCCTTGGGCTTTTTCTTCGCATCGCGCACGCGCTTGGCGGCCTGCTTGAGTTCGTCGGCGCCGGCGGCGGCCACGGCCTGCTGCTCATCCACGGGCAGGCTGGCGACCACGGCGGCGGTGCTCAGCGAGATGTCGCCCGAGCGCACGGCGGCCACCACTTCGGGCGCGGCCTTTTGCTGGATGGTCTCGATCAGCTTGACCTGGCTGCTGGACAGGCGGGCCACGCGGGCCAGGGCCTCGCGCGTGTCCAGGGCCTCATCGGGCACCTTGGCCACGCTGGCCAGGGCGGCGGCGACCACGGGGTCGGTCTCGCCTTCCCAGGGCGCTTCGCCTTCGGGCTGGGCCGGCGCCTCGGCCTTGGCCGCCATCACGGCGGCGGCAGCGGCCGAGCGGCGGGCCGCAATGATTTCGCGCTTGCGCAGCGCCAGCACGCCGCGCTGGAAGTCGGACACGCTGCGGCGGCCCAGGTGCTGGTCGATCATCCACAGGTGCACGTCGTCCATGTTCTTGAACTGCGTGGCCTGGATGGTGTTGAAGGGCAGGCCGTGCTTTTGGCAGATGGCGTAGCGGTTGTGGCCGTCGATGAGCAGGTCGTTCCAGAGCACGAGCGCATCGCGGCAGCCCTCGGCCAGGATGCTGCGCTCCAGCGCGTCGAGTTCATCGGGGGTCAGCGGGTCGATGTAGGCCTTGAGTTCTTCGTTGACGACGATGTCCATGGCAGTGCAGAAATGAGGAATGAAAGAAAAAGGCGACCGCTCCAGGCCATTGCGGCAATGGACCTGGACGGCCGCCAAGAAGAAAAACTGGAAGCAGGGGCGAAGCCCGCCCTCAGAGCAGGCGCGAGATCAGCGCGCCTTCAGCCGGGCCTTCCAGGGGGATGCGCACGCGCACCGGGTTGCCCTGGGCCACCTGCACGGGCTCGCCGTCGAGGTTGAACATCTTCTCCAGCAGCACCTGGCGGTTGCCCTGGGGGTGGATGATCTCCAGCGTGTCGCCCACCGAGAAGCGGTTCTTGGTCTCCACCTCGGCCATGCCGTCGGCATAGCTGCGCACTTCGCCCACGAAGTGGCTGCGCTGCAGCACCGAGTGGCCGGTCTCGTAGTTCTGGTAGTCCTGCGAGGGACGGCGCTCCAGCAGGCCGCCCGTGTAGCCCCGGTTGGCCAGGCCTTCGAGCTCGGTGATCAGGTGCGGGTTGAAGGGGCGGCCGGCCACGGCATCGTCGATGGCGCGGCGGTAGACCTGGGCCGTGCGTGCCACGTAGTACAGGCTCTTGGTGCGGCCCTCGATCTTGAGCGAGTCCACGCCGATCTTCACCAGGCGCTCCACATGCTCCACGGCGCGCAGGTCCTTGGAGTTCATGATGTAGGTGCCGTGCTCGTCTTCCATGATGGGCATCAGCTCGCCGGGGCGGCCCTTTTCCTCCAGCAGGTAGACCTGCTCGGCCTTGGGGTGGCGCGCGCCGTCGCCGCAGGTGCTGGTGAACTGGCTGTCGGCCTCCTCGCGGGCCTTCTCGAAGCTGAAGTCCTGCTCCATGGTCTGGGCCAGGGCCTCGCCGGTATTGGGGTCCACGGCCGCGTCATGCGTCTTGTAGTCCCAGCGGCAGGCATTGGTGCAGGTGCCCTGGTTGGGATCGCGCCGGTTGAAGTAGCCCGACAGCAGGCAGCGGCCCGAGTAGGCGATGCACAGGGCGCCGTGCACGAAGACCTCGATCTCCATGTCCGGGCATTCCTGGCGGATCTTCTCTATCTCGTCCAGCGACAGCTCGCGCGACAGGATGATGCGCGAGACGCCGGCCTTCTGCCAGAACTTCACCGTGGCCCAGTTGGTGGTGTTGGCCTGCACCGAGAGATGGACCTCGGTCTCGGGCCACTTTTCCTTGACCATCATGATCAGGCCGGGGTCGGCCATGATCAGCGCGTCGGGCTTGCACTCGATCACGGGCTCGATGTCGCGGATATAGGTGCGCACCTTGTCGTTGTGGGCGATCAGGTTGCTGGTGACGAAGAATTTCTTGCCCCGCGCATGCGCCTCGGAGATGCCCTGGGCGATCTGTTCGAGGCGGAATTCGTTGTTGCGTGCGCGCAGGCTGTAGCGGGGTTGCCCGGCGTAGATGGCGTCGGCGCCAAAGTCGTAGGCCGCGCGCATCTTGTCGAGCGAGCCGGCCGGCAGCAGCAGTTCGGGGGCTTTGAGGGTCATGATCCCCGTATTGTCCTGCATAGCGCTTTCCAACATGGTTCGCTAAGGCTCAGGCGAGCCAAGCCCTTGCAGATGCTCCAGCAACTGCCTGGCATGGGCGGGCAACTGGTCTTCCCGGACGGTGCACAGCAGCAGCTGGCGCCGGGCCCAGGCATCGCTCAAGGGCACGGCGCGGGCGCCGCTGGCCGGGGCCAGGCGCTGCGCGGCTGCCGCCGGCATGACGGCCACGCCCACGCCCTGGCCCACCAGCTGGCAGATGCTGTCCAGGTGCTGCAGCTGGGCACGCCAGCGCAACTGCCCTTCCGACGGCCCCCCCAGCAAGGCGGCCTGCTGGCGCACCAGCATCTGCAGGGCGGCATCGTGCGGCAGGCCCACCCAGTCTTCGGCCAGCAGCTCCTGCAAGGCCAGGCGCGTGCGCCGGGCCAGGCGGTGGCCGCGCGGCAGCACGGCCACCAGCGGGTCGGGGCGCCAGGGCGTGGCCTGCAGGCCGGTGGTGTCCTGCGCATCGCTGGCCACGCCGATGTCGCACAGGCCCTGGCGCAGCCGGTCCAGCACTTCGGCGCTGCCGCATTCCTGCAGCTCCAGCGCCACGCGCGGGTGGCTGCGCAGAAAGCCCGCCACGGCCAGCGGCAGGTGCTCGCCCACGGCCGAGGTGTTGCCGCAGACGCGCACATGGCCGGCCAGCCCCGCGCCGTATTCGGCCATGTCGCCGCGCAGGCGCTGCATCTGGGCCAGCACGCTGCGCGCATGCTGGCCCAGCGTGTGGCCGGCCGCCGTGGGCCGCACGCCGCGCGCCTGGCGCGCGAGCAGGGCGCAGCCCAGTTGCGCCTCCATGCCGCGCACGCGCTCGCTGGCCGAGGCCAGGGTCATGTGCGCGCGCCCGGCCGCCGCAGTGAGCGTGCCGCAGTCGAGGATGTGGACGAACAGCTGCAGGTCGGTGAGGTCGAATCGCATGGCCTGTGGTGCTGAAGGATCAGGCCATGCCTGAGCCTTGGTTTGAAGATTCCCGATTGTGATCCCTTTGTTGGTGCACGAGCATGGCGCCATGAGGTTCAGGAAGGGCCTGAGCCAAGTCGGTGGAAAGTGCAGGGTGGCCGTGATGTGGGATGCGTGGTGGGTGCTGGCGGCGGCGGTGGCCGTGTTCGGGCTGGCCGGTGTCGTCAAGGGGGTGGTGGGCCTGGGCCTGCCCACGGTGTCCATGGCGCTGCTGGCGCTGTTCATGCCGGCCGGGCAGGCGGCGGCCTGGCTGCTGCTGCCGTCCCTGGTGACCAATGTGGTGCAGATGCGGCCCCTGCCATCGCTGTGGCCGCTGCTGCGGCGCCTGGGCTGGATGCAGCTGGGCATTGTCGCGGGCACGGTGGGCGGCATGCTGTGGTGGGGCCCGGTGGGCGAGGCCGCCGTGGCGCGCACGGCGCTGGGCGTGGCCCTGGTTGTGTATGCCCTGTGGGGCCTGTGGGGGCCGGGCCTGCAGTTGCCGCAGAGGCATCAGGCCTGGCTGGGCCTGTTGTGTGGTCTGCTGACGGGCGGGATCACGGCGTTGACCGGCGTGTTCGTGGTGCCGGCCGTGGCCTTTTTGCAATCGCTGGCGCTGGGCCGGCAGGCGCTGATGCAGGCCATGGGCCTGTGCTTCACGGTGTCCACGCTGGCGCTGGGCGCGGGCATGGCGCTGGCGCAGGGGCAGGGCCATGCCGCTTCGTCCTGGACGGGCTGGGGGGCCACGGCCCTGGTTTCCGCACTGATGCTGCTGCCCGCCCTGGCCGGCATGGCCTGGGGCGAGCGGCTGCGCCAGTCGCTGTCGCCCCAGGTCTTCAAGCGCGTGCTGATGCTGGGCCTGCTGGCCCTGGGCATCTACATGTGCGCCAGGGGCTAGCCCCGGGGCGTTCAGGCGCGGAACACCTTCACGGGGCTGCCGCGCTCCACCTCCCAGTGCAGCTGGCTGCGCGTGCGCCGGGCCTGGCCCTCGCCCTGCGCGTTGAGGCGCGCCAGCTTCAGGGCCAGCAGCTCGCGCGCCAGCCGCTTGTTGGCGTGCTGGCTGCGCTCGCTCATGACCTTCACCGAGATCCCGCTGGGCACATGCAGGGCATGGACGGCGGAGTCCGTGGTGTTGACATGCTGGCCGCCCTTGCCCGAGGCCTTGCAGGCCTGGAAGACGATTTCGCCGTCTGCCGGCAATTGCCGGGGCGGCTCGCACTTCTGCACGGCAACAAACCAGTTCCTGCGCGGGTGATGGGGCCGCAGGGGACTGTCGAAGACCCACTGGATGGTGCCCAGCCAGGCGCCCAGCGTGCCGTGGAGCAGGCCGGTGTCGCCCTCGCAGCGCAGCAGCACGGACCTGTAGCCGGCCGGCGTGGGCGTTTCCTCCAGCACGTCCACGGCGATGCCGCTGGCAGCGCAGTCGCGCAGCAGCTCGCGCAGGGTCAGGCGCACGGCATGCTCGCACTCGGCGGGGCCGTGGGATGCGGTCAGCTGGATCAGCAGCATTGCATGGCTCCCTTCTTGTAGGTCAGCAGGGGGCGCAGCCGCGCCACCAGCTGCACCAGGCCGGCTTCCTGCAGGCTGGCGACGACGGAGTCCACGTCCTTGTAGGCCTGGGGGGCCTCCTCGTAGACCAGTTCGCGGTCGGCGCAGACCACGGCGCTGCCGAATTTTGTGCGCAGCAGTTCGTCCAGCGTGAAGCGCGGGCGCAGGCGGCCCATGCAATCGGTACGTGCCCACTTGCGGCCCGCGCCGTGCGCCAGCGAGTGCAGTGCCTCGTCACGCCCGGCCACGGGCCGCACAAGGTAGCTGTAGTCGCCGCGCGAACCCGGGATCACCACAAGCCCCTGGTCGGCCGGCGTGGCGCCCTTGCGGTGCAAAAAGCCGTCTTCGCCGCGCCAGTGGTGGGCGATCACGTGGTTGTGGGTGATGTCCAGCAGGGCCTGGCCGCGCGTGCGCAGGGCGCGCAGCAGGCGTGCCGCAATGCTGGCGCGGTTCAGTTGGGCGAAGGCGATGGCGGCCGCGTGCTGGCGCAGGTACTGCGTGGCGGCATCGCTGCTGGCGGCCAGGCCGTCGTGGCTGAAGGCCTCCACATGGGCGCGCAGGATGGCGCCGCCCAGCCCGCGCGAGCCGCTGTGCACCATGAGGTGCACGCGTTTCCTGTCGAGCGCGCCGTCCTCGTACAGCGTGTCCACCACCTGCAGTTCGGCAAAGTGGTTGCCGCCGCCAATGGTGCCCAGGCTGTCCTGCAGATACGCCAGGTCGGCCACGCCGCTGGCCTGGGCGATGTGCTCCAGCTGCTGCATGTCCACGGCGTCCAGCAGTTCCTGGGGCAGGGGGCCGTCGATGTTGCCCACCGCCTTTTCCAGCTTGGGGGCCGAGGTCTTGTGCGCTGCCAGCTCCGTGCTGTACAGCGACATGCCGCAGCCGATGTCGCCGCCGACCAGGGCCGGGTAGAAGCGGCCCACGGAAAAGAAGGCTGCCCCTACCGGGTAGCCCCGGCCCGGGTGCAGGTCCGGCAGGCCCACGGCTGCGCGCATGCCGGCCAGGTTGCGGGCCGTCGTTTGAAGTTGTTGGATGGCGGCGTCTTCAATCCAGACGCCGCGGTTGGCGAACACCTGAAGATGGATGTCCGGCCCCCCTGAGTCGCTGCGCGCCTTCCCCCCTCTCGCTTCGCGGGGGGAGACGACACCCTCGGTGCGGGGCGGCCCTTCCTCGGTGTCTCTGGCTTGAGTGATTGCGGGTGCCGCGTTTGCGCCACGGAATACTATGGAATTGCCCATGAATGGCTTTCGATCGAGTGCTTGGGGCACATTCCGGCAGATGCGGAATGCGCAATGGGCAGTCGCCGCAAGCTCGATGGACAGGCATCAGGAAAAGCGCACGCGCAGCCGAAAGCCGGGCCTCTTGCGGGGCCGGAAATCAGGTCTGCAGCGTGGCCTGGAGGCGCTAGGGCTTCAAGCGTGCACGACTGCAAAGGGACGTGTCGAATGGGACATGGGTTCTCTCCTTTGCGATGGTGGACGGGTGCCGCGAATGCGGCAAAGACGGGGATGCTAGGGACAAGCGGCCGGTGCCGCAAGCGAAGTCGCAGGCGCGTGGCGGATTGCATACAAAGCAAGATGGAAAAAGCCCCGCAGGCAGGTACCGGCGGGGCTTTTTGATGAAGGGCCTGTGCCCGTTCAGTCCTGCGGGCGGAATCCGATGACCAAGTCCGAAGGCACGCGGCCATCGATGTCGCGCGGCAGCGTCTCGGTCTTTTGCAGCGCGCGGATGACGGCGTCGTCCCAGGCCTTGTTGCCGCTGGACTTGGCGATGGTGGCGCCGGTGATGGTGCCATCGGGTGCGGTGCGCACGCGCACCTCGGCCCGCGGGTTGCCGCTGATGGCGTCCGGGTAGACGATGTTGGGCTTGACGCGCGCGGCCACCTTGGCGCCATAGCCGGCCGAGGGGCCTCCGGCGGAGCTGCCCGAGCCGCCGCTCTTGCTGCCACCGGCGCCTTCGCCGGCCGAGCCGCCGCTGCCGGCCAGGCCCTGCATGCGGCGGATGTTCTCCAGGCGGCGTGCCTCGGCTTCCTTGGCCTCGCGCGCTTCCTTGGCGGCCTGTTCCTTCTTGCGCTTGTCCTCGGCGGCCTTCTTCTCGGCTTCTGCCTTGGCGGCCTTTTCTTTCTCCGCCTTCTCGGCTTTCTCGCGCTCGGCCTTGTCCTTGGCAGCTTTTTCCTTGTCCGCCTTTTCCTTTTCGGCCTTGTCCTTCTTTTGCTGCTCCAGGCGGTCCTTGCGGTCCTGCTCGGCCTTGTCCTTTTTCTGCTGCTCGAGCTTGTCGCGGCGGTCCTTCTCGGCTTTTTCCGCCTTCTCGCGCTCGGCCTTGTCCTTGGCCGCCTTGTCGGCCTTTTCCTTGTCCAGGCGCTCCTGGCGTTCCTTCTCGCGCTGCTCACGGGCGGCCTGTTCGGCGCGCTCCTTCTTTTGCTGCTCGATCTTGCGCTTCTTCTCCAGCGCGATCTCGGCCTCGCGGTCGTCGTCCACGGCCTGCGGCTTGGGAGGTGGGGGCGGTGCAATCACGGGCGCGGGCGGCGGCGGTGGCGGCTGGGGAACGGGCTCGGGCGCAGGTGGCGGGGGAGGCGCGGGCACGGGCAGGGCAGGGGCCGGTGCGGCCGTGGACCAGAACTCGGCCTCGACCATGGGCTCGTCGGCCTGCTTCGGGGGGCGCACGGTCCACAGCATGGCGGCCACGAGCAGCCCGTGCGCGGCCACGGCCATGGCCCACGAACGGGTGCGGCCGCGCGTGCGCGGCGGTGCGAACTGGTCGTGGTCTTGCAGGTTGGGCATGGAGTCGAAGGCGGGCGGCGCTGCTTACTGGGAGGACTTGACGCCGAAGGCCACGCGCTTGACGCCGGCCGCCTGAAGCTCGGACATGGCGGCCATCACGGTCTCGAAGGGCAGCTTCTTGTCGGCCGAGATCAGCACGGCGCTGTCGTCGCTTTGCTGGTCCTGCCAGCTCCTGGCGGCTGCGCCCAGCTCCTTGAGCGTGACGGTCTTGTCGGTGCTGCCGGCCTTGATGCGGATGCCGCCGTCCTTGTCGATCATCACGTCGGCGCGCTTCGGGGGCGTGCGCGCGGCCTTGCCGGCGCTGGGCACGTTGATGGAGCCCGGCGTGAGCATGGGCGCCGTCACCATGAAGATGATGAGCAGCACCAGCATCACGTCGATGAAGGGCACCATGTTGATCTCGTTGACGGTGCGGCGGCTGCGGCCGCCGCGCGAGGCTACTGCGGGCATGTGCTCACTCCTTGCAAACTGTGCGTGACTTCAATGGCCGGACGGGGTGCTGGAGCCGGTCGCACCCACGTTGCGCTGCAGGATGTTGGAGAACTCTTCGATGAAGGTTTCCTGCTGGCTGGCCACGCGGTCGATCTGGTGGGCGTAGCGGTTGTAGGCCGTGACGGCCGGGATGGCGGCGAACAGGCCCATGGCCGTGGCCACCAGCGCCTCGGCAATGCCGGGGGCCACGGTGGCCAGCGTGATCTGCTCCATGTTGGCAAAGCCGGTGAAGGCGTGCATCACGCCCCAGACGGTGCCGAACAGGCCCACGTAGGGAGAGACCGAGCCCACGGTGCCCAGGAAGGACAGGCCCGATTCGACCTCGTCCATCTCGCGCTGGAAGCTGGCGCGCATGGCGCGGCGGGTGCCGTCCATCAACTGGTTCACGTCGGCGATGCGGCGCTCGCGCAGCTTCTGGTACTCGCGCATGCCGCTGGCGAAGATGCGTTCCATGGGGCCGCCCTGCTTGGCGTGGTGGGCCGCCGAGGCGTAGAGATCGTTGAGGCTGGTGCCCGACCAGAAGTCCTGCTCGAAGCCGTCGTTGAGCGAGCGCACGCGCTTCAAGGTCTGCGACTTGCGGAAGATGGTGGCCCAGCTGGCCACCGAGGCGCCCACGAGGATCAGCATGACCAGCTGCACGACCCAGCTGGCCTGCAGCACGAGGCTGAGTATGGACATGTCATGGGAGTTCATGAGAGTTGCTCCAGGATGCGGTTCGGAATTCTTGCGGGGCGCATGGTCGAGCCATCCACCCATCCAATGCGGATCGTGCCTTCGCACAACAGGGGCGGCGGCGCATTGCCATCGCCGGCGGATGCCAGCAGCGCCTGCTGCCGTATTGTCAGCGAAGCGCGCCCGCTGCTTTGCAGCTCGGCGGTAACAAGGAGTTGGTCATCGAGCCGGGCCGCCCGCAGGTATTGCAGCTGGGCCTGGGTTACGACAAACATGCCGCCCGTTTGTTCCCGCAACTGCTGCTGGCCTATGCCCAGGGCGCGCAGCCACTCGGTGCGGGCACGCTCGAAGAACTTCAGATAGTTGGCGTAGAACACGATGCCGCCGGCATCGGTGTCCTCCCAGTAGACGCGGATGGGAAATTCGAAGGCCATGTGCGGCGGGCCTCAGGCCAGCAGGCGCTGCAGGCGGCGCACGGCCTCCTGCAGCTGTTCCATGGAGTTGGCCGTGGAAAAGCGCACGAAGTCGGCGGTCTCGAACGTGCCGAAGTCGCGGCCCGGCGTGATGGCCAGGTGGGCGCGCTCCATGACGGCGTAGGCAAAGTCCCAACTGCCCTGGACGCCGAGCTTGGCGGCAGCGGCACGGCAGTCGGCCCAGGCGTAGAAGGCGCCGTCGGGCTGCACGGGCACGGGCAAGCCCAGGGCCTCGAGCGCAGGGATGAAGAAGTCGCGCCGGGCCTTGAATTCGGCGCGGCGGCGCTCGTACTCGGCAATGGACTCGGGCTCGAAGCAGGCTAGGGCGGCGCGCTGCGAGACGGTGCTGGCGCAGATGAAGAGGTTCTGCGCCACGCGCTCGACCACGGGCACCATGGCCTCGGGCACCACCATCCAGCCCAGGCGCCAGCCCGTCATGTTGAAGTACTTGCTGAAGCTGTTGATGCTGATCACGTCCTCGCCCAGCGCCAGCGCGGTCTGGCCGAAGGCGTCGTCATGCGACAGGCCCAGGTAGATCTCGTCGATGATGGTCAGCCCGCCCCGGGCGCGCACCACGTCGAGGATGCGGCGCAGCTCGGCCGGCGCAATCGAGGTGCCGGTGGGATTGGAGGGCGAGGCCAGCAGCACGCCGCGCGTGTGCTCGTTCCAGGCGGCCTCGACCTTGTCGGCGCTCAACTGGTAGCGTTCGGCTGCCGTGGTCGGCACCATCACGGCCCGGCCTTCGGCTGCGCTCACGAAGTGGCGGTTGCAGGGATAGCTGGGGTCGGGCATGAGGATTTCGTCGCCCGCGTCAATGGTCGCCAGGCAGGCCAGCTGCAGCGCGGCCGAGGCGCCGGCCGTGACCACGATGCGCCGCGCCGGCACATCCACGCCGAAGCGCTGCGCATACCAGTGGCTGATGCGCTCGCGCAGCTGGGGCAGGCCCAGGGCCGGCGTGTATTGCGTGGCGCCATCCTGCACGGCGCGCGCTGCGGCTTCCTGCACCAGCGGGGGGGCGGTGAAGTCGGGCTCGCCGATGTTCAGGAAGATCATCGGCGTGTCGCTGTCCGCGCAGCCGCGCGCCATCTCCTGCGCCGCCTTGGCGATCTCCATCACGTAAAAGGGCTCAATGCGGTCGGCGCGGGTCGAAAACTTCATGACGGGTGAAATCCTGGAAGAGGCGCCCGCGCCCGGCAGGCGCGGGCGGGCCATGGATGGCCGGATGCGGCGGGGCCTGTGCCCCGGTGGATGCAGGCGCGTGGCAGGACGCGCTTCAGCCGGCCTGGCCGGCCGCGTCGTCGGCCGCAGGCGCGGCCGGCGCAGCAGGCGCTGCGCTGCTCTTTGCGGCGCGGTCGTGTGCCACCTCATCGGCGCGCAGCGTGGGCGCCAGGCCGTTGAGCACGGCGTTCACGTACTTGTGGCCGTCGGTGCCGCCGAATTCCTTGGCCAGCTCGATGCACTCGTTGAGCACCACGCGCCAGGGCACGTCCATGCAGTGCTGGAATTCATAGACGCCTATCCACATGCTGGCGTGCTCGATGGGCGAGATCTCGGCCATGGTGCGGTCCAGCTTGGGGGCGATCAGTGCGTCCAGGTCCACCTGGGAGTTGATGCAGCCGCGTAGCAGCGCGTCGTAGTGCACCGAGTCGGCCTTGTGAAAGCCCGACAGGTCGCGCGTGAAGCGGTCGATGGCCTCCACGTCGTTGCCGCCCACCAGGTGCTGGTACAGGGCCTGCAGCGCGAATTCACGCGCGCGGCTGCGGTTGGACTTGGAGGCGGCCTTGCGCGCGCCGGTGCTGGTCAGGCCGGTGCGGCTCTGGCGGGGAGGGCGTGCGGAGGCCGGTGTGGAGTGTTCGTCGCTCATGGTCGGTCAATGGTTTGGAGCAGGTTGGCCATTTCCACGGCGACCCGGGCCGCGTCGCGTCCCTTTTCGGTCTGGCGTGCAATGGCCTGCTCGGTGTTCTCGGTGGTGATGATCGCGTTGGCGATCGGCAGCTGGTAGTCCAGGGCCAGGCGCGTGACACCCGCGCCCGATTCGTTGGCCACCAGCTCGAAGTGGTATGTCTCCCCACGGATGATGCAGCCCAGCGCCACCAGGGCGTCGTAGCGGTCGGACTCGGCCATCGCCTGCAGCGCCACGGGCACTTCGAGGGCGCCGGGCACGGTGACGTGGTCGATGTTTCCGGCCTGCACGCCCAGGGCCAGCAGCTCTTCGCGGCAGGCCTGGGTCAGGCTGTTGGTGATGCTTTCATTGAAGCGGGCCTGCACGATGCCAATGCGCAGTTGCGCACCATCAAGATTCAGGGCCTGGCCCTTTTCTGCGTTCAACATTTCTTATTCCTTGGGGATGTAGCCGCTGATTTCGAGGCCGTAGCCGGCCATGCTGGGCAGGCGGCGCGGCTGGCCCATGAGCTGCATGCGCTGCACGCCGCACTCGCGCAGGATCTGCGCGCCCACGCCATAGGTGCGCAGGTCCATGCGGCCGCGCTCGGGCGCCTGGGCGGCGCGTGCGCTGCCGTCGAACTGGGCCAGCAGCTGGTCGCCGCTTTCGCCGCAGTTGAGCAGCACGGCCACGCCGTGGCCCTGGCGGGCGATGTATTCGAGGCTGGTGTCCAGGCTCCAGGAATGCAGGGTGCGGCCGGTCTCCAGCGCATCCAGCACGGACAGCGGCTCATGCACGCGCACGGGCACGGGCGTGTCGGCATCCCACTGGCCCTTGACCAGGGCCAGGTGCACGGACTGGCTGGGCAGGTCGCGGAAGGCATGGGCGATGAACTCGCCATGCGCCGTCTGCAGCGGGCGCTCGCCGACCTTGCTGAGCAGAGTTTCGTTGCGGCTGCGGTACTGGATCAGGTCGGCAATGGTGCCGATCTTCAGGCCGTGCTCGGCAGCGAACAGCTGCAGGTCGGGCAGGCGGGCCATGGTGCCGTCGTCCTTCATGATCTCGCAGATCACGGCGGCGGGGCTGCAGCCGGCCAGGGCGGCGAAGTCGCAGCCGGCCTCGGTGTGACCGGCGCGCATGAGCACGCCGCCGTCGACGGCCTGCAGCGGGAAGATGTGGCCCGGCTGGACCAGGTCCGTGGGCTTGGAGTCCTTGGCCACGGCGGCCTGCACGGTACGGGCGCGGTCGGCGGCGGAGATGCCGGTGGTCACGCCCTCGGCCGCTTCGATGGAGACGGTGAAGGCCGTGCTGTACACGGTGCCGTTGCGCGCGGCCATGGGCGGCAGCTTCAGGTATTCGCAGCGCTCGCGCGTGAGCGTCAGGCAGATCAGGCCGCGGCCGAAGCGCGCCATGAAGTTGATCGCCTCGGGGGTGACATGGTCGGCGGCCAGCACCAGGTCGCCTTCGTTCTCGCGGTCTTCCTCATCGACGAGGATGACCATGCGGCCCGCGCGCATGTCGGCAATGATGTCTTCCACCGGCGAGATGGGCACGGGGGACGTGGAGTTGTTCATGGAGTGCCTTCTGGAGGAGCCGGGTCGTGCGGACGGGGCGCGGCACACGCGCCGGCTTCCTCGGCCTGGCAGGCGTCAGAAGTGGGCTTCCAAAGAACGTGTGGCGCGGCGCAGCCGCTGTCGGCAATCGGCATGACCCGGAATGACCTTGCGAAAGCGCACATTCTATTCCAGCGGCCATCGGCCGCAGGCGGCGCGGGCTTTGGCCGGATTCAGGGGCCGGGGTCCTGCAGCACCACATCGCCTTCGGGATAGGCGATGCAGGGCAGCACGCAGCCCTCGGCCCGCTCCTCGCGCGTCACGCCCGGCCATTCGATCTCGTAGCGCACGCTGCCCGACACCAACTGCCCGATGCAGGTGCGGCAGGTGCCGTTGCGGCAGGAACTGGGCCAGTCCACGCCACCCTGCTCCAGCGAGTGCAACAGCGGCTGGTCGGCCCAGGCATCGACCTGCAGACCGCTGGGCGTGAGGCGGGCAGTGAAGAAGGGCGGGGAAAAAGGGGAGGAGGCGGGGGAATCCTGGCTCATGGCTATCAAGGGGGGGCTGCAATTCTGTGGGGCGAAGGGTGTTTGTACCCTGTATCGGGCTCTGTATCGGGCCTATATCAGGCAATGTCTGGCACAAGGGGCCGGGTTGAGGTGGGTCTCCCGGGCAGCGGTCAGCGGTGCGCTAGGCTTGGCGCCATGCATATCAAGCCCTACCTCCTGCCTGTGCTCGTTTTCCTGCTGGTCGGTCCCGGTGTGGGCGTGCTGACCGTGATGCTTATGGGCGCGGACGGTGCGCCGGTCCTGCCGGTGAACTGGCTGCTCGTCGTGTTCGGCTATGGCATAGGTGCTGTTCCTGCCGCTTTGGCGGGGGTGATCTATGTGGTCGGCTGGCCTCTCAGGGGCCTGCTCCAGGTACTGAGCACCAGGGAGTTCGGCGCCGTGCTGGGTGCGGTGAGCGGTGTCGCCGCGCTGGCTGCATGCTTTTCAGCGACCTCCGGCACGCCGTTTCTCAAATCCCTCGGCGTCTATGTCTTTCCCCTGGTTGCCGGTGCCGTCTGCGGGGCGCTTGCAGCGCATGCGCGTGATGAGGCCTGTGAGGGGAGCGGGTCGCAAGGCGTTTGAACGCGTCCGGCTGCGACGCACAGGTTTGCCTGTTTTTTGAGCAATTGGCTGGCTTGTTTGTCAAATCAATGACTTATGTTGCGAATTCGGCATTTTTGGCGGCTTGTCCACATGCTTGTCCAGTACGAATGGGGGTAAATGCGTACATGCGGGTTGCGCGGTGGATAAGCGGGACGCGGCCCGAAAATCCGGGGTCTTCTGCCTATTTTTTAAGCGTTCCTCCTGTTTCTCTTTTGAATCAATGACTTGCGTGTCTTATCCCGCCCGCTGTGAAAGTTGTTCACAAGATTGTTCAGGGTGAGGCGGGATAAGTCGGGCACACGACTTGTGGATTTGATTAAAAAATAGGCAAAGCGAAAAAATCTAATCAAAACAATTACTTAACCAGCCAGTCCCGAGCCTGCACATGGTTTTCCACAGGCTTGTCACGAAATGATGGGGACAAGGCCGGCGGGCCTGCCGCAGTCGCTTCGGCAACCGGAATGCGGCCGGCGTCCGTCTACATTGCTGGGTGGCCGGTGCCCTGCCATCCGGAGGGCGCAACCGGCATCCAACGACACAAAGGGAGCATCTCCATGGCGATTGAGTTTGAAGGCCGCGTGGCCATCGTGACGGGGGCCGGCGGCGGCCTGGGGCGCCTGCATGCGCTGGCGCTGGCGGCGCGCGGCGCCAAGGTGCTGGTCAATGATCTGGGCGGCGCGGTCGATGGCAGCGGCGGTTCGGCCACGGCGGCCCAGGCCGTGGTGGACGAGATCCGCGCGGCGGGCGGCCAGGCGCTGGCCAACGGCGCATCGGTCACCGATTTCGAGGCCGTGCAGGCCATGGTGCAGCAGGCCGTCGATGCCTGGGGCCGCGTGGACATCCTGGTCAACAACGCCGGCATCCTGCGCGACAAGAGCTTTGCCAAGATGGGCATGGACGACTTCCGCCTGGTGGTGGAAGTGCACCTGATGGGCGCCGCCCATTGCTGCAAGGCCGTGTGGCCGCACATGCAGGCGCAGAACTACGGGCGCATCGTGATGACCACGTCTTCCACGGGCCTGTACGGCAACTTCGGCCAGGCCAACTACGGCGCGGCCAAGCTGGCCCAGGTCGGCCTCATGCAGACGCTGGCCATCGAAGGCGCCAAGCACGGCATCCATGTGAATGCGCTGGCACCCACGGCGGCCACCCGCATGACGGAAGGCCTGATGCCCGAGGCCGTGCTGGCCGCCCTCAAGCCCGAGGCCGTGGTGCCCGCCATGCTGGTGCTGGCCCACGAAAGTGCGCCCACACGCACCACGCTGTGCGCAGGCGCGGGCGGCTTCGAGGCCGCCTTCATCACGCTGACCGAAGGCGTTTACCTGGGCCAGGGCGAGCAGGTGCCGGAACAGCTGGCCGCGCAGCTGGCCCAGGTGCTGGACCGCAGCGGCGAACAGGTGCCCGCCAGCGGCGCCGCGCAGGGCACGCTGGAAGTGGGCAAGGCCATGGCCGCTGCCCGTTGATGAAGCGGGGGCCGGCAAGTGATTTCACCGCTGGCCGGCCTGCCCTTGCCCGGTATCAAGGCAGCGCCGGTCGGGAGGGCGAAACTCTGACATATTCCTTTCGCTCGCGGCGATCCCATGCGGGGCAACAGGCCAAAACGCGTGGTTAAGCGGACAGGCGCCATCGCGTTTCCTGCCGTTTCTCTATCATTCGGCGTCCGGGTCGGGTCCGCCGGGAATCCTGGTGGTTTCCGTGTGGGCCGATGCCCATCAACGAATCGGTAAACAAGAATGAAAACATCGCAGGCATCCATGGCGGTTCCCGGTCCTGAGCGGCTCAAGGGCATACGCCGTGGCATAGAAAAGGAGGGCCTGCGCGTGCTGCCTTCCGGCAGCCTGGCACTGACGCCGCATCCCCTGGCGCTGGGCTCGGCGCTCACTCATCCGCACATCACCACCGACTACAGCGAATCGCAGATCGAGCTGATCACCGGCGCGCGGCTGGGCGTGCAGGAATGCCTGGACGAGCTGGTGCAGATCCACCAGTTCGTGCTGCGCAGCCTGCGCGATGCGGGTGGCGAGATGCTGTGGTCGTCCAGCATGCCCTGCCAGCTGCCCACGGACGAGACGATTCCGCTGGCGCGCTACGGCTCCTCGCACTCGGGCCGCTCCAAGAGCGTGTACCGCATGGGGCTGGGCCACCGCTACGGCCGGCGCATGCAGACGATTTCGGGCATCCACTACAACTGGTCGCTGCCCGGCGTGACCAGCGACCAGTATTTCTCGCTCATCCGCAATTTCCGGCGCCATGCCTTCGTGCTGCTGTACCTGTATGGCGCGTCGCCCGCGCTGTGTCCCTGTTTCGTCGAGGGGCGCGAGCACCGGCTGCAGCCGCTGGGCAATACGGGCCAGGCGCTGTACCTGCCCCACGCCACCTCGCTGCGCATGGGACGCCTGGGCTACCAGAGCGATGCGCAGGCCAGCATCAACGTCAGCTACAACGGCCTGGAAGGCTATGCGAATTCGCTGTACGACGCGCTGACCCAGCCCTATCCCGCCTACGAGATGCTGGGCGTGCGCAACCCGGGCGGCGACTACAACCAGCTGGGCACGGGCCTGCTGCAGATCGAAAACGAGTTCTACGGCACCATCCGCCCCAAGCGCACCGTCAGCCGCGGCGAGCGCCCGCTGCACGCGCTGCGCGAGCGCGGCGTGGAGTATGTGGAGGTGCGCCTGATGGACCTCGATCCCTTCGAGGACGTGGGCATTGCCGCTCCCACCATGCGCATGCTGGACGTGTTCCTGCTGCACTGCCTGAACGCCGACAGCCCGCCGGATACGCCGGACGAGATCGCGGAACTCAAGCACAACCAGCACCTGACGGCCGAGCGCGGCCGCGAGCCGGGCCTGCAGCTGGTGCGCGCCGGCCGAGAAGTGCCGCTGCGCGACTGGGCCCATGAAGTGCTGGACCAGTGCCGACCCTACGCCCAGGCGCTGGACAGCACCCACGGCACGCAGGACTACAGCGCCGCTCTGGCCCAGGCGCTGGAGCGCCTGGAGCACCCCGAGCGCACGCCGTCGGCCCATGTGCTGGGCGAACTGACGGGCGCATACGGCAACAGCTTTGCGAACTTCACGCTGGCCCGGTCCGAGCAGGCCCGCGACTCGCTGCTGGCCCTGCCCTGGAGCCAGGCGCAGCAGCAGCGCTTCGAGCAATGGTCGGCGCAGTCCGTGCAGGAGCAGCGCGACATCGAGGCCGCGGACACGCTGTCGTTCGAGGAATGGCGCCTGCGCTACATGGCGCCGGAGAACCTGCGCTGAGCGCGCTTCAGCCCCGCCCGGCGCCCAGCGCCTGGCCTGCGTCCTCGCACCAGAACAGCACGGCGTCGTAGAAGCCCTCCCAGACGCAGCCGTTGCAGCCGCGGCCGCAGCAGCTCGTGGGCTGGGGCGGCGCAGGGCGCAGTGCAATGCCTGCGGCCTGGGCGCGCTGCTGCCACAGCTGGATCTGCGACAGCGCCTGCTCCAGCGGCCCCTGCACCATGCTCAGCGCCGCGCCTTGCTGCGGCGCACCGCAAACAGCACGATGAAGGCCGTGCCCAGCAGCAGGGCGAACCAGCCGACCAGGTACGACTGGGCCATCATCTGCACGATGCCCCCGGGCGCCATGAACTGTGGCGCCAGCAGAATCACCAGCCCGATCACGGCGCAGGTCACGCCCTTGATCAGCAGTTCGATGTCTGCCTTGCGCGAGGCGGAGCGGGACGAGGGGGTATCGGGCAAGGACATGGGCAGTGAGGCTGGGCGTAAAAGCGGGGGACAATTGCGGCTTGCGCAAGAAAAAATGGAAGTCTGCGGGTTGCGCCGGGGCGCCGCGCGTTGTTGCATCCTGTCTGCGCAAGCCATGAATTATCCTTGCGCCCCTGCCAGTCCCCCCGTTTCCCAGAAAGTAATCCCATGGCCATACAGTGGTTCCCCGGTCACATGAATCTCACGCGCAAGGTGATCACCGAGCGCGTCAAGGAAATCGATGTGGTCATCGAAGTGCTGGATGCGCGCCTGCCGGGGTCGAGCAGCAACCCGCTGCTGCAGGAGCTGACGGGCCACAAGCCGCGCCTGCAGGTGCTCAACAAGCAGGACCTGGCCGATGCCGCGCGCACGCCGCTGTGGCTGGACTGGTACAACGCCCAGAGCGACACGCGCGCCATTGCGCTGGACGCCTCCGAGCCCGCGCCCACGCGCCGGCTGATCGAGGCCTGCAAGCTGCTGGCGCCGAACCGTGGCGGCATGGCCAAGCCCATGCGCGTGCTGATCTGCGGCATCCCCAACGTGGGCAAGTCCACGCTGATCAACTCCATGAGCGGCAAGCGGCAGGCCAAGACGGGGGACGAGGCCGGCATCACCAAGCTGGAGCAGCGCATCGTGCTGGCCGACGACTTCTACCTCTGGGACACGCCCGGCATGCTGTGGCCGCGCATCATCGTCGAGCAAAGCGGCTACAACCTGGCCGCCAGCGGCGCCGTCGGCCGCAACGCCTATGACGAGGAACTGGTGGCGCTGGAGCTGCTGGGCTATCTGCAGAAGAACTACGCGGACATGCTGGAGGCGCGCTACAAGCTGGGCCTGGACAACGAACGCATCGCCGCCCTGCACGACGACGAGCTGCTGGACGCCATCGGCCGGCGCCGCGGCGCCATGATGGGCGGCGGACGTGTCAATGTGCAAAAGGCGGCCGAGCTGGTGCTCACGGATTTCCGCGCAGCGGTCCTGGGCCGCATCACGCTGGAGACTCCCGAGGAGTACGCGCAATGGCTGGCCGTGGGCCAGCAACGCGATGCCGAGCGCCAGGCGCGCAAGGATGCCGTCAAGGCGCGCAAGCGGCCGCCGCGCGAGCGCAAAAGCGCGCCCTGAACCGGCGCCCGCATACCCTGTTTGGTGCAAGAGCGCGTCCGACCGGGGCGGTGGCACAACCACCACAGCCGCAGGCGGCGCCGACCGCTAGCATGTTGAGTGTTCTTTCTCTGTTGGGGCTTTTTCATGCGGCGTCATCGAGTCGAGGCGGAAACCCATTTGTCCCTGCGCAGGGTGGTCCTGGTGGGCAGCATATGGATCACCAGCCTCACCGTGATGCTGGCCATGGCGCTGCTGATGCAGGACCCCGTTCCCTGGCTCAGCGTGCGGCTGAACCTGGTTGCCGCAGGCGTGAGCTTCGGTGCCGTGCTGCTGGGCTGGCGCCGGCACTGGCGGCTGGCCTCCAATGTGCTTGTCTGGGGCACCTGGACGGCGGCCGTGACCGTGGTGGCCGCCACGGGCGGCGTGCAAAGCGGCTCGGTGCTGGCCTTTCCTGCCCTGCTGGTCATGTGCGCCTGGGTGCTGGGCGTGCGCACCACGCTGGTCATGCTGGTCCTGTCCGTGCTGACCATGGCCGGTTTCTGGGTGGCGGGCCGGGAAGGCGTTGACTGGATCGGCCAGCGCGAGACCTCGCCCGTGTTCTCCATGCTCTACTTCGTGGGCATGCTGGGGCTGACGGGCACGGTCACGCTGATGGCGCGGCGCAGCCTGATCCGCCGCGCCCAGGAGCTGCAGGACACACTGGGCGCGCTGGAGCAGCACCAGGACGATCTGCGCAAGTTCTACCGCGCCGTGGAGCAGAACCCCGAGAGCATCGTCATCACCGACGTGCACCAGAACATCGTCTATGTGAACGAGGCCTTTTTGCAGCGCACGGGCTTTGCGCGCAACGAAGTCCTGGGCCAGCCCACGCACCGCTACTCCACCATGGGGCTGGATGCTCCGGCCTGGGAAGAGGCGCTGCACCAGCTGGGCCGGGGCGCGCTGTGGCGTGGCCAGATGACCAACCGCACGCGCCAGGGCGAGGACCTGCCCGAGGCCGTGCTCGTGGCGCCGATACGGGCCTCGGACGGCAGCATCGTCAACTATGTGGAGCTCAAGCAGGACCTGTCCGAGCGCATGCGCGCGGAGCGCCAGATCCATGCGCTGGCGCATTTCGATGCGCTCACCGGCCTGCCCAACCGCCTGTCGCTGACCCAGCGGCTGCGCGCGCTGGCGCGCGAGTTCCGCGAGGGCGGCAAGGGTGGCGAGCCGCGCCACGGCCTGCTGCTGCTGGACATGGACCGCTTCACGGCCTTCAACGACGTGCGCGGCACGGTGCGCGGCGACGCGCTGCTGGGCGCGCTGGCGCTGCGCCTGGCCGATGCCCTGCCCGACGGCGTGCTGCTGGCCCGCATGGGCGCCGACGAATTCGCCGTGCTGCTGGAGAAGGCAGGCCACGAGGCCGCCGAGGTCGACCAGCACATGCGCGCCCTGGCCCAGGTGCTGCAGGACGCGCTGGAGCGGCCGCTATGGCTGGAGGAAACCGGCGAGGAAGTGCAGGCCAGCTGCAGCATTGGCGCGGCCAGCTTTGCCGCCTCGCGCACCGACAGCGGCGGCCATGACGTGCTGCGCCGCGCCGGCGTGGCCCTGCACCAGGCCAAGCAGGCCGGTCTGGGCCAGGTCGTCATCTTCCAGCCCGACATGGCCGAGGCCGTGGGCAAGCGCTTTCGCATCGAAAAGGACCTGCGCCGCGCCATCCCTGCCGGCGAGCTGCAGCCCTACCTGCAGTCCCAGGTGGACCGCATGGGGCGCTGCGTGGGCGCCGAGGTGCTGGTGCGCTGGAACCATCCGCGCCTGGGCATGGTCGAGCCCGGCGACTTCATTGCCGTGGCAGAGGAGTCGGACCTGATCGTACAGCTGGGAGACTGGATGCTGGAGCAGGCCTGCCGCATGCTGGTGCGGCCCGAATTCGTGCAGCACGGCTGGCGGCTGTCGGTCAACGTCAGCTGGCGGCAGTTCCGCCAGCCCGATGTGGTGAACAAGCTCAAGCGCATCCTGGCCACCACCGGCGCCGACCCGCGCCGGCTGACGCTGGAGGTCACGGAAAGCGTGGTCATGCGCGACGTGGACGAGGCGCGCGAGCGCATGACCGAGCTGCAGCTGCTGGGCGTGGAGATGGGGCTGGACGACTTCGGCACCGGCTATTCATCGCTGGCCTATCTGCAGCGGCTGCCGTTCCGTGAACTCAAGATCGACAAGTCCTTTGTGCAGGACTGCCATGCCTCGCCCGGCAATGCCGCCATGGTCGAAGCCATTTTGCTCATGGCCCGTCGCCTGCACCTGCGCGTGGTGGCCGAAGGCGTGGAGACCGAGGAGCAGGCCGGCACCCTGCGCGCCTGGAACCAGGATGTGCTGTTCCAGGGCTACCACTACGGCCGGCCGCTGCCTGCCGCCGAGTGGGTGGATCTTCAAGTGGGGGCGGCCGGCGTGTGAGGCCGTAGGCACGCCAGGGTCGCGGCCCTGGCGCGGCCTGTCTCAGTCCCTGGCCTGGTTGGCGGGCTGCTCCAGCCAGCGGCGCGCCAGCAGATCCCAAAAGCGTGCGCCACGACCCAGGTTGTCGTCGTTGAAGTCGTAGCCGGGATTGTGCAGGCCCACGCCGGGCTGGCCCGTGGCGGGACCGTTGCCTATCCAGCCATAGGCGCCGGGCACGGCCTCGAGCATGAAGCCGAAGTCCTCGGCCGTCATGGCCGGCAGGATGTCGGCGTGGGTGCGGTCCTCGCCCACCGCCTCGCGCATCACGTCGGCCATGAAGCGGGCCTCGTGCGCGTGGTTGGTGGTGTTGGGGTAGCCGGGCTTGAGGATGAACTCGGCGCGGCACAGATGGGCGGCCGCCACATGCTCGCTGATGCGCTGCATGCCTTCGATGAACATCTGCTGCGTCTCGGTCCTGAGGGCGCGCACCGTGCCGAAGATACTGGCCTCGTCGGGAATGATGTTTTCCACCGTGCCGCTGGTGATCTTGCCCACGGTGAGCACGGCGCTGTCCAGCGGATCGGTGCTGCGCGACACCAGGGTCTGCAGCTGGCCGACGATGGCGCAGGCCACGGGAATCGGGTCCAGCGTGGTGTGGGGCATGGCAGCGTGGCCGCCCTTGCCATGCACGCGGATCTCGAAACGCAGCGTGGACGCCATGATGGGCCCCACGCGCACCGCCATTTCGCCGGCAGGCAGGGCAGGCCAGTTGTGCAGCGCGAACACGGCCTCGCAGGGGAATCGCTCGAACAGGCCGTCCTCCATCATGGCCTTGGCGCCTGCGCCGCCTTCCTCGGCGGGCTGGAAGATCAGGTGCACCGTGCCATCGAAATCGGGCTGCTGCGCCAGCAGCGTGGCCGCACCCAGCAGCATGGTGGTATGGCCGTCATGGCCGCAGGCATGCATGCAGCCCGGGTTCTGGCTGGCGTGGCCGAAGGCATTGAGTTCCGTCACCGGCAGCGCATCCATGTCGGCACGGATGCCGAGGCTGCGGCCCGGGTTGGCGGCGCTGCGCCCCCGGCCGTGGATGCTTGCCACCACGCCGGTCCTGCCCAGCCCGCGATGCACCTGCAGCCCCAGCGCCTGGAGATAGGCCGCCACCTTGTCGCCGGTGCGGTGCTCCTCGTAGCGCAGCTCGGGGTGGGCATGCAGGTCGTGGCGGAACTTCAGCAGGGAGCCGAGATGGGGGGTGATGTCGGGTGTGGATCGCATACAGGGGCCGCGACGGCCTGCACGCCAAGCGGGTCCGCAGGCGGTCGCAGCAATTCAATGACAAGGCGGACATGATAGGTCCTGGGGTTTGCCTATGCCGTCTGCCGCGCCGATAGGCCTTGTGCTGCCGAGGCTTTGCGCTACGTTCTTTGATAGCTGCCCGCGCAATGCCCTGGCCCGGGAGTTGGCGCAGATGCAGGGGAATGGCGCCAGGACCGACAATCGCCCCCATCATGAAAAACACCATCCTGCCCCTGCAATTGTTCGTGCGTCCCGAGCATGACGATCCCCAGCCCCTGATCCTGTACCACGGCCGCCGCTGCCCGGACGGCTATGGCGCGGCGCTGGCGGCCTGGCTGTTCTACGGCGGGCAGGCCGAATTCCGCGGGCTGGACCATGGCGAGATCCAGACGGCCGACGACCTGGGCGAGCTGGCCGGCCGCGCGGTCTACGTGCTGGACTTCGCCTTCGAGCCCGAACTGATGGCCGAGATCGAGTCGCGCGTGTCCAAGCTCGTGGTGCTGGACCACCACAAGAGCGCTGCCGAAAAGCTCACCGGCTACCAGTGCCGCTGCGGCGTCGTGCACTTCGACATGAACAAGTCCGGCGCGCGCCTGGCCTGGGAGTTCTTCCAGGCCGACAAGCCCGTGCCGGGCCTGATCCGATTCATCGAGGACCGCGACATCTGGAAGTGGGAATTCGCCGAGAGCGCGGGCTTTCTCGCGGCGCTGGACATGGAGCCGCGCAGCTTCGAGCGCTGGGCCGAGATCGCGGCCTTCACGCCCGAGCAGGAAGCTGCCTTCATGGCACGCGGCGGCGCCATGGACGAGAAATTCCAGAAGCTGTGCGCCGACATTTCCGAGTCCGCCCAGCCCCTGGTCTTCAACGGCATGCAGGGCCTGATGGTCAACTGCCCCGGCATGTTCCACAGCCAGGTCGGCGACCTGCTGGCGCGCCAGAGCGGCAGCTTCGCGCTGATGTGGCATGCCAGCACCAAGGGGGTGAAGGTCGGGCTGCGATCGCGCTCGGAGTTCAACTGCATTGCGCTGGCCGAAAGCTTCGGCGGCGGCGGCCATGCCCAGGCCTGCGGCTTCAAGATGGGCAACGAGCGTCTGGTGGAGCTGCTGTCGGGCGTGCTCAAGGCCGATGCCTCGGCCGACTACGCCTACGTGGCCGCGCCGCTGATGGAGCAGCCTGAAACGGGCGCGCCTGCCGAAGCTGCCTGATCCAGCCCGGCCGTCGCCGGCAGGCCCGCACAGGCCTGCCAGCCGGGCAGGGCGCACAGCGCGCGCCATTGCTGCACATCGGGCACATGGCCCAGCCGGCTCCAGTCGGCCTCCAAGCGCAGCGGCTCGCCCGTCATCGGGTGCGCCAGCTCCAGCGCATGGGCATGCAGCCACAGCCGCTGCAGGCCCAGGCGCTCGGCCCACCAGCGGTTCAGCGGCCCCTTGCCATGCGTGGCGTCGCCAATGATGGGATGGGCCACATGCTTGAGATGGCGGCGTATCTGGTGGCGGCGGCCCGTGGCAGGCAGCGCCTGGACCAGCGAAATCCGCGTGGCCGCATGGCGCGGATCAAAGGCCTCGGGCCATTCGAGCCGGGCCAGGCAGCGCAGCGCAGTCCGTGCGGGCTGGGCTGGCGCGTCCTCGGGCGCATCGTCGGGTCGGAGCGCGTGGTCCACCTCCACCGCATCGGGCAGCCAGCCGCGCACCAGCGCCAGGTATTGCTTGCGCACTTGCTGCCCGGCAAACGCCTGGCCCAGCCGCTGCGCGGCCTGGGCATGCAGGGCCATCACCAGCACGCCGCAGGTGCCCTTGTCCAGCCGGTGCGCAGGGTGCACATGGCAGCCCAGCTGGTCGCGCAGGGTCTGCAGCACGAAGCGCGTCTCGTGCGCGTCCAGTCCCGTGCGGTGCACCAGCCAGCCTGCGGGCTTGTAGACCGCCACCAGGTGCTCGTCGCGCCAGAGGATGTGCAGCGGTGCGTCGCCGCACTCCGAGGGCAGCGGCTGGGCGATGGGGGATGAGGGCTGGGACATGAGGGCGTGAGTGTAGGCGCTGCTGTCCACCACGGCCCACGACCCTCTCCCAATGCCCCTGCCCAATATCGCCGCTCAGTACCCCCGCGCAGGGCAACGCAGTGCTGCCCGGCAGTGCACGACTGGCGGCTCCGTGGCGATGCAAGATCGCGCCTGGTTCTGCGCTGGCGCATGAACCTCATTTTCGAGCCGCAGTTTTTGAACCTCATCGCAAAGGCACCGCACCGCATGGACCATCGCAGCACCGCTCCCATCCGCATCGCCATCGTCGGCCACGGCAACCTGGGCCGTGGCGTGGAGGCGGCCATTGCCCGCAACCCCGACATGGTGCTGGCCGGCATCTACACCCGCCGCGATCCGGCGCAGCTGCGTCCGCTGCAGCCCGGCACGCCCGTGCACGGCATGGACAGCCTGCTGGCCCATCGCGCAGGCATCGACGTGCTGGTGCTGTGCGGCGGCTCCAAGGACGACCTGCCGCAGCAGTCCCCCGCGCTGGCCGCACATTTCAGCCTGGTGGACAGCTTTGACACGCATGCGCGCATTCCCGGGCATTTCGAGCTGGTCGACGCGGCGGCCCGCGCGGCGGGCACCACGGCGCTGATCTCGGCCGGCTGGGACCCGGGCATGTTCTCCCTGCAGCGCCTCATGGGCGAGGCCCTGCTGCCCGATGGCGCCACCTACACCTTCTGGGGCAAGGGCCTGAGCCAGGGGCACTCCGACGCCATCCGCCGCATTCCCGGCGTGGCCGGCGGCGTGCAGTACACCATTCCCGTGGACGAGACCGTGCAGCGCGTGCGCAGCGGCGTGCGGCCCGAACTGTCTGCGCGCGAGCGGCACCGGCGCGAGTGCTTTGTGGTGCTGGAGCATGGGGCCGATGCCGACGGCGTGCGCCAGGCCATCACCGGCATGCCGCATTACTTCGACGAGTACGACACCACGGTGCACTTCATCAGCGCGCAGGAGCTGGCCCGTGACCATGCGGCCATGCCGCATGGCGGCTTCGTCATCCGCAGCGGCAGCAGCTCCGATGGGCTGCGCCATTCCATCGAATACCGGCTGCAGCTGGACAGCAACCCGGAGTTCACGGCCAGCGTGCTCGTGGCCTATGCGCGCGCCGTGCACCGGCTGCAGCAATCGGGGCAGACGGGCTGCAGGACCGTCTTTGACGTGGCGCCCGGCCTGCTGTCGCCCAAAACTGCGCAGCAGCTGCGGGCCGAGCTGCTTTAGCCCTGGCCCACGCGGGCCGCGTCTTCCAGCCGGTCCACGTCGCGCAGCGGCTTGAACAGGGTCATCCAGCTGCCGACCACGCCCAGTGTGCACAGGCTGCCCACCACGGCAGCGGGCACCGCGCCCAGCCAGGCGGCGCTGGTGCCGGCACGGAACTCGCCCAGTTCGTTGGACGAGCCGATGAACAGCATGTTCACCGCGTTCACGCGCCCGCGCATGGAGTCGGGCGTGGAAAACTGCACCAGGGCCGAGCGGATGTACACGCTCACCATGTCGGCCGCACCCGCCAGCATCAGCGCCGCCATGGACAGCCAGAACCAGTGCGACAGCGCAAACACCAGATTGGCCACGCCGAAGATGGCCACGGCGGCGAACATCACGCGGCCCACATGGCGCTGTATGGGGCGGGCCGACAGCCACAGGCCCATGGCCACCTCGCCCACGGTCATGGACGAGCGCAGCAGGCCCAGGCCTTCGGGCCCGACCTTGAGCACCTCGTGCGCGTACACGGGCAGCAGGGCCACCACGCCGCCCAGCAGCACGGCGAACAGGTCCAGCGAAATCGTGCCCAGGATGATGGGGCGCGTGCGGATGAAGTGGATGCCTTCGCCAAAGCGCAGCCACAGCGAGCCGCCGGCCGGCGCCATGGCTTCGGCATAGCGCACGGGCACCGTGCCCAGCAGCAGCACGGCCAGCACCAGGGACACGCCGCAGACCGCATAGGTCAGCACGGCGCCGCCCCAGGCGTAGAGCAGGCCGCCCAGCACGGGCGCCGCGATGGCGGCCGTGCGCATCAGCATGCTGTTGGTGGCCAGCGCCTGGGCCAGCTGCTCGCGCGGCACGATCTGCGGCAGCAGGCTTTGCAGGGCCGGCCCCGTGAAGGCGCGGCTGCAGCCGAACAGCACCAGCACGGCGTAGATCCAGTGCACATCGTGCGCGGCAGCGCCTTCGTGCCAGGACAGCCACAGCAGCAGCAGGGAGCACAGCGCCGCCACGGCCCAGCTGCCCGACAGCAGGCGCTTGCGGCTCATGCGGTCGCTGAGGTCGCCTGCCGGAATCAGCAGCGCCAGCATGGGCAGGAACTGGGCCAGTCCCACATAGGCCAGGGACATGGGGTCGCGCGTCAGGTCGTAGACCTGCCAGGCGACGACCACGGCCTGCATCTGCTGGGCGAACATGGACAGCATGCGCGCCATGACGAAAGGGACGAAGGCGCTGTTGCGCAGGCCGGCAGCGGGGCTGTCGGCCGAAGTGGGGGGAAGCGGGGAGGAGGGCAAGATCGGAAGTCCGTGGCAGAGCACGCGCAGTATCTGCGAAATGCCGCCGCCCTGCAGGCCGAACCGCCTGCGCCATGCTGCCGACGAAGGCATGCGGCCTGCTCCCACAAACAGCGGGGACGCGGCGCGTGAACATGCCATCACGGGTCGGGCCAGAACCCCGCATCAGAGGAGCAACACACCATGTCCATGTTGTCCATGCAATACGCCGGCACCTTGATCGGGCGCGAAGCGGTCATCGATTTCCCCGATAGCAAGGCTGATGTGCGGTACACGCCGCAGGGCCAGATGGTCTGGCATGTGGTCGATTCCCTGGGCCATGTGTCCGACGGCTGCGAACGGCTCAGCTACCTGCAGGTCAGCGACAGCCTGCACTTCCTCAACTGGATCGAGAAAACCGGTTTCACCGTCAGCCAGGTCATAGACACGGCCCAGGGAACGGTGCAGGCCTTCTGGTCCTTTGCCGATCCGGCCAGCGAGGGCGGCCACCGGTCCTCCATGTTCGTCGAAGGCCGTTTCCGCTTTCGCTGAGAACCCTGCCGGTGCTGCGTGAAACATTGCGGCGGCGGCGCAACATGCCTGTTTTTTGAGCGCCACCGGCAAAGCCAAGGCTGGCGCCGCAAACACGGGTTGTCCCGAAGCTTGTCCACAGGCAGGCCCACAGTCGCTGGGCATAACCGTCACGCCATCGTCATTTTCTTCATCCAACGGGAAAGTTCCGTGGGATGTGTGCGTGTACTTTCGTCATGATTCAGGTTTTTCGTGGAATTCTGTTCCTGGATCCATCACCGGTGTGCAGCCGCCCGCCGCAGATCAAGGCCCGTGCCCCCGTGAAACATTGCGCGCCTGAGAAACAGGTCCGCAATGCCGCCGCTATGCTGGCCGCATGACCTGGCTGCTTATCGCATTGCATCTGCTGCTCATCGCGGGTTTCGGCCTGCGCATCCTTTTGCGTGACGATGTGCGCCCCGACGTTCGCATGGGCTGGCTCACCGTCATCGTGCTGCTGCCCTACGTCAGTTGCGCGCTGTACTACCTGTTTGGCGAAGTCACGCTGCGCCGCCGCGGCCGGGCCCGGTACCGCAAGGTGCAGGACTTCGCGGCAGGCGCTGCCATGGACCACGGCGCCGCCGTGCCGATAGCAGGCATCGCCCCGCAGTGGCAGGCTGCCTTCGGCTATGCGGCCTCCATCAACCGCTTTGCCGCACAGCCGGGCCACACCGCGCAGCTCATGGCCGATGGCGCCGAGGCCCGCGCCCGCATGCTGGCCGACATGGACGCCGCCCAGCATGAAATCAACGTGCTGTACTACATCTGGCTGGCTGATCACACGGGCACGGCCGTGGCCCAGGCGCTGGTGCGCGCGGCACGGCGTGGCGTGGTCTGCCGCGCCATGGTGGACGGCCTGGGCTCGCGCGCGCTGCTGCGCACCGACCTCTGGCAGCAGATGGCCCAGGCGGGCGTGCAACTGGCCGTGGCCCTGCCCACCAGCCATCCGATCCGCGTGATGTTCACCAGCCGCCTGGACCTGCGCAACCACCGCAAGATCACCGTGATCGACCAGCGCATCACCTACTGCGGCAGCCAGAACTGCGCGGATGAAGCCTTTGCCGTCAAGGCCCGCTATGCGCCCTGGGTCGATGTCATGCTGCGCATGCAGGGTCCGGTGGTGGCGCAGATGCAGCAGGTGTTCGCCAGCGACTGGGCGCAGGCACGCAGCGTCGCCCAGGTTCCTCCCATGCCGTTGGCTGTCCGGTCCGCAAACGGTCTGCCCGACCGGCCTGCAGACGGCTTTGCCGCCGTCGTCATTGCCGAAGGCCCGGCCGAGCGGCCCCGCTCCACCTCGCAGCTCGTGTCCACGCTGCTGGCCAGCGCACGGCGCGAGGTCGTGATCTCCACCCCTTACTTCATTCCCGACGCCACGGTGCTCGAGGCCCTGTGCGCCGCCGCCTGGCGCGGCGTGCAGGTCAGTCTCATCCTGCCCGCGCGCAACGATTCGTGGATCGTGGGCGCGGCCAGCCGCAGCACCTACCGCTACCTGCTGCGTGCCGGCGTCATGCTCCATGAATTCCGCCCCGGCCTGCTGCATGCCAAGACCCTGTGCGTGGACGGGCAAGTGGCTTTGCTGGGCTCCACCAACCTGGACCTGCGCAGCTTCGACCTGAACTTCGAGAACAATGTGCTGCTGCAGGACGAGGCCGTGACCCAGGCCATCCGCCGGCGCCAGGCCGACTACATCCGCCAGTCCGACCGCATCACCGCCGCCCAGGTCCACGCCTGGCCCTGGGGCCGGCGCATCTGGAACAACCTGCTGGCGATGCTCAGTCCGGTGCTGTGAGCCGAAGGCATCACCGCCGCCGCGCCGGCCCGGGTGCCTTGGCGAAGCCCAGCTTCTCCATGGCCTCATGGGTCTCCAGCACCAGGGCCGACACCTCGGCCACGGTCACCCGCAGGCCGGTGGCGCGCTCGCGCATGTGCACATAGGCCTGCTCCTCCGTCATCTGCTGGTGGTCCACCAGCACGCGGATGGCCTTCTCGATCTGGCGGCGCGACTTGATGGTGGATTCGAGCTTGTCGATCTTGCCCTGCAGCCGCTGCTGGAACCCCTGGGCCGACCTGGCCAGCACCAGCGTGCTGAGAATGCCGGAGGAGCGGAACGGCTTGGTGATCACGCCATGGGCCTGGGTGTCCAGCAGCAGCTTCAGGGTGGTGGGGCTTTCGTAGTCCGACAGGGCGACCAGCGCCGCGTCTACGGTGCCGGCATTCCAGCCGGAGTTGGCCTCCAGATCCTGGGTGACCTGGAAGAAGATCACATCGGCGCCGGAGGGCGGCTCCCCAGGCAGCGGCCAGATGATCCGCAGCCGGCATCCGATGCGCTGCAGCTGCTCGACGATGATGTCGCGGTCCTCCCCGGGTGGGTGGACGACGGCAACGCAGATGCTGCGCAGGTCTTCGTAGAGGCGTCGCAGGCTGGAACTCATGGGCTCACCTCAGCCAGAACTCGGAAAACCCGAAGGTGGATAGATAAGGGTCCGGCCGGATCGGCTCCCCGGCTTCCCAGACGATGTCGAACTGCCCGTCGCTGCGGCAGATGCCTATGCGCGGCGTCAGGCTGCAATGGTTGTTCTCGGGGTCCACGGTGATCAGCCCCTCGGGCGCTTCAAATTTCACCTGATGCACAGCCTCCACCAGTTTGCGCCTGTCCAGGCTGCCCGAACGCTGCAGCGCCTGGGCGAACAGGTGAACCTGGGCATAGGCCAGCTCGGACCACATGCTGGTGGGTCGGTCGCCAAAGCGCGAGCGCCACAGTGCGATGAAGCGCTGGTTGCCCTCGCCGGCCACCGAGCCGAAGTAGGTGGCAGCCGTGATGTGTCCCTCGCACAGCGGCGGGCCGATCTGGCGTATCTCTTCCTCCACCATGGACAGGCTGGCAATGGGAATGCGCAGCGGGTCCAGCCCGAAGTCGCGGTACAGCTGGTAGAACTGCCGCGCAGACTGGCCGACCATGGTGGAGAACACCGCATCGGGCTGCGCGGTGCGGATATCGGCGAGGACTTCCTCGACTTCGGCGCGGCTGGCCTCCAGCGGCAGATAGACCTCGTCGAGCACCTCGCCTCCGTGTTGTTCCACCAGGTCGCGCATGATGCGGTTGGACTCGCGGGGGTAGATGTAGTCGGCGCCCACGAAAAACAGCTTGCGGCCCCGGTTCTGCAGCAGATAGGCGGCCAGTGGCACATTGTTCTGGTTGGGCACGGCCCCCGTGTAGATCACGTTGGGCGAATACTCGAAGCCCTCATAGAACGAGCAATACCACAGCAGTGCGTTGTTGCGCTCTATCACCGGAAGCACCGCCTTGCGGCTGGAAGAGCGCGAACAGCCGAAGATCACGTTGACCTCATCTTCCAGCAGCAGCCGCGTGGCGAGCTTGCGGTACTCCGTCGCATCGCCCCTGGGGTCGTAGGCCACAGGGATCAGCGGTCGGCCCAGAACGCCGCCGAGCTGGTTGATTTCCTCGATGGCCAGGGCAGTGCCGAGGAAGTGCTCGGACTCCGTCACCCCCGTGGGGCCGGAGCGCGAGAACAGCACGCCGATGCGCCAGCCATCGTCCATCTGTGTTTCGTGGGTCATGGAGCGGCTTTCACTGGTTGGAGATTCCTGGTCGCGGGATACGCGTCCAGTGCCTGCGGTCCTGCCGGACGGGCAGCAAGACACGAAGTTTCGGCGGATGCGGGTAAGAATGCGGGGGCATAAGGCATGGGGTTTGCTCCGTGCTGGCAAGGGTCAGACCCGCAGATGTCCGAACACCGCCTCGACCGTACCAGCCGCACGGGCCGGCCCCTCGTCGATCAGCTCGCCTTGCTTGAGGATCGCGTACCGGTCTGCCACCTGCAGCGCAAACGGCACGTTCTGCTCCACGATCAGCATCGCCGTGCCATGGCGCTGGCGCTCCTGGGCCAGGGCATGGGCCAGCCGCTCGATCACCGAGGGCTGCAGGCCCTCCGTGATTTCGTCGAGCACGATCACCGAGGGGCGCATCATCAGCGCCCTGGCCAGCAGCAGCATCTTCTGCTCTCCGCCCGACAGCGTGCCCGCAGGTTGCTGCAGCCGGCTGCCGAACAGCGGAAACAGGGGCTCCACGGCGGCCAGGCGCTCCGGAAACAAGGCCTGCTGCGCCAGTCCCAGCCGCAGGTTGTCGCGGATGCTGAGATCGGCAAACAGCGCATGCTCCTGTGCCGCGTAGGCCATGCCGCGCCGGGCGATGCGGTGGGGTGCCATGCGCGTGATGTCCTCGCCATGCAGGCGTACGGCCCCCGTCTTCTTGGGCAGAAAACCCATGATGGTCTTGAGCAGCGTGCTCTTGCCCATGCCGTTCTTGCCCAGCAGGGCGACGGCTTCGCCCTGTCCGATGGCCAACGACAGATTGCGCAGGACGACCGAGCCCCCGTAGCCGCTGGTGACACCGTCCAGTGCCAGCACGGTGGAATTCATGCCGCCTCCTTGTGCCCGTGGGCACTGCCCGAATAAATCTTCCTGACCAGGGGCGAGTCCACCACGTCGCGGAAACTGCCCTGCATGGCGATGCTTCCCTGGTGCAGCACCACGACGCGCGTGGCGATCTGCTCCACGAAGTCCAGGTCATGCTCGACCAGCAGGCAGCACAGCCGGTAGCGCCCGGCCAGCGAGGCCAGGACTTCGCCGATCTGCGTGCGCTCGGTTTGGGTCAGCCCGGCTGTGGGCTCGTCCAGCAGCACCACGCGCGGCTCCAGCGCCAGCACCATGGCCAGTTCAAGCGCCTGCTGCTCGCCGTGGGACAGGTCGCGCGCCACGTGGCCGAGCTTGTGCTCCAGCGCCGTCATGCGCACCACATGCAGGGCATAGGGCGGCAGGCGCAGCGTGCCATCGCGGCGCACCAGCGAAGGCCGCTCCAGCCGCGTTCCTGCGATGCGCAGGCACTCGGCCACGGTCAGCGATTCGAAGATATTGGCGTTCTGGAACTTGCGCCCCAGCCCGAAGCGCACGCAGGCCTCGGGAGGCTGGCGCCCAATGTCATGGCCGCACAGCCGTACCGTCCCCGCGCTGCGCTCGGCGCCGTCGCTCATGCAGCGCATCAGCGTCGTCTTGCCGGCGCCGTTCGGCCCGATCAGCCCCACCAGCTCCCCGGCATGGGCCTCCAGGTCGATGCCCTGCAGCACCTTCAGTGCACCGTAGTGCCTGGCCACACCCTGCATGTGGATGGCCGCTTTCTGCAGCCTGTCTTCCCTGTCCGGCATGCCGTCCATCTCCCGCGGGGCGCGCTCCTGCAAAAGAGGCGGGTCTGCAGCATCCTGCCCGGTCCTGAAGGGCTTGAGCAGCAGGGGCATCAGGCCTTGCGGAAGCAGCACGATCACGACGACGAAGGCCGCCCCCAGGATGAGTTGCCAGGCAAACGGCATGCTGCTGCCCAGATAGGCGGTGGCCACATTGATCAGTACCGCGCCGGCCAGAGGGCCCCACAGCGTGCCCCTGCCGCCCAGCGCCACCCAGATGATGAACTCGGTACCCAGCGCAAAGCCCGCCAGTTCGGGCGCCACCACGCCGCTGAAGGAGCCGTACCCGAATCCGGCCAGGCCCGCGACGGCCGCCATGGCCACCAGCAGGAGGATCTTGACGATCGATGTATCGAGGCCCAGGTAGGTGCAGCGCACTTCGTTGTCGCGGATGGCCGACAGCACCCGGCCGGCGTCGCTGCGCACCAGCATCCAGCCCAGGCCGCCTGCCATTGCCAGCGCGCCCATTGCGATGCCGTACCAGGCCTGCATGGACAGATCGAAACTCTCGTAGCCCGTCAGGCCCGAACTGGACCCCGTCCACTCGCCTCCGGACAGCAGCAACTGCGTCAGCACGATGGGCAGCACCAGCGAGATCACCGTGGCAAAGAACGGGGAAGCTCCCCGGTAAAAGGACAGCCAGCCCACCAGGGCCGCCACGACGGCGCAGGCAGCCACCGCCAGCCCCATGGCCAGCAGGGCCGAGGCCGGACCCGGCCCCATGTATGTGAAGACCAGGCCGGCCGCATAGGCGCCCATGCCGAAGAACGCTGACTGCCCGAAGGTCAGATAGCCCGTATGGCCCCAGAGAATGTCCACGGTCACGGCCACGATGGCGAAGAAAAAGGCCTTGACGAGAATGTTCTGCAGATAGCTGTCGAAAATCCAGGGCCCTGCCGCGAACGCCAGCACGGCCAGTGTTGCCAGGACTGCCGTGGGGCGCAGCCAGGGCGCTGATGCGGTCCGGGCGGGCAGCGCGGCGCTGCCAGGTATGTGTGCTTCAGCCATGGGAGAACCCCCGTGGGCGGATGCGCAGCGTGACGGCGGCAAGAACGGCGATGGTCAGGCCGCCAAGGACCGGGCTGGCATAGGTGCTGACCAGCACCTGGGCCGTACCGAACACCGCACAGGTCAACAGCAGGCCGCCCATGGAATGGCCGGACACCATGACCAGCATGAAGGCGCTGACCAGCCAGGACAGGCCCATGTTCGGGTCCACGCTGGACAGCGGCGTGATCATGGCGCCGGCCAGGGTGCCCAGGCCGGCGCCGAGGCTGAACGTGATGAAGCGCACCCGTCCCGAATGGATGCCCAGGCTGCTGGCGAGGTCCTCATTCATGATCACGGCGCGCGTCCTGACACCGAAGTCCGTGGCATTGAGCAGGCCCGCCAGCAGCAGGCACATGAGCAGCGCGACGGGCACCAGCAGGAGCCGGTAGGCCGAGTAGTCCACCCCCAGGAGCTGCCAGGTTCCGGACAGCGGGGCGCTGACGAACTGCACCTCGCGGCCGAACGCCATCATGATCAACTGGCCGATGACGATGCCCAGGCCCCAGGTGGCCAAAATGGCATCGAGCGGCCGCCGGTACAGCGGCCTGACGATCAGCCGCTCCACCAGCATGCCCGCCGCCACGCCCGTGACGAAGGCCAGCGGCCAGCCCAGCCAGGGATCGATCTGCAGCCGGGTCACCACGTAGCTGGCATAGCCGCCCAGCGTGAGCAGGGCGCCATGCGCGAAGTTGACGATTTTCATCACCCCGAAAATCATCATCAGCCCGACCGTGACGATGAACAGCATGCTCGCCGTGGTCAGCAAATCCAGTAGCAGCACCATGGTGCCTCCTTGCAGGGTTGCGGTGGAAGGGGGCTGCCCGTCACTTGAGGTTCGGGCACTGCATGCCGGGGTCCACCTTCTCGAAAGTCTCCAGCACCTTGACCGTCCCGTCGGCCTGGACCTGGCCCAGGCGCATGGCCAGCGGCGTGTGCCGGCTGCGGCTCATCTGGATGACGCCGCGCGGGCCATTGAAGGACACCTCCGCCAGCGCCCTGATCACCAGCGCCGCGTCCGTGGAGCCGGCCTTCTCCACCGCCGCCTTGAACAGATGGAAGGCTTCGTACTGCGGTTCGGACAGCTCGTTCGGCGTTTTCATTTCCGCTCCGAACTTCTTTTGCATGGCCTGCATGAAACGTTTGTTCTCCGGCGTGTCTATGCCGGTCAGGTACGAGGCCGACAGGAGCATCCCCTGCGCATCGGTGCCCATGGTCCTGGCCGTTCCCTCGTCGACGGCCAGGTTGCCGTAGGCCAGCGACAGGCCTGCAGCCTTGAGTTGCTTGGCCAGGGACACATTGGGGGCGCCGCCCGCCGTGGCGCTGATCAGGGCGTCGGCCTTTGCCGACCGGAGCTTGGACAGCACCGAAGTCCAGTCGCTGCCATCGATGGGCAGATATTCCTCGCCCACCACCTTACCGCCCTGCTGCTCTATGTACTTGCGCGTGAATGCCAGCATGCCGCGGCCGAACGCATAGTCATTGCCCACCAGAAAGAAGTTCTTGGCATTGCGGTTCTTGGCGAGAAAATCCACCATGGGCGCCACCTGTTGCTCGGGCACCCAGCCGTTGACGTACATCCAGGGATTGCACGAACGGCCTTCGTAGAACGACGTGTAGATATAGGGGAGCTTGCCCCGGTTGATCACGGGCAGCGCCGCGTTGCGCGCGGCGCTGGTTTCCATGGCGATCACCGCGCTGACCTTCTTCTGGAACACCAGGGTGTCGAAGGCCTTTTGCGCGCCCACGGCGCCCGAGGCGTCGTCGGCAATCTCCAGTTCGACCTTGCGCCCCAGGATGCCGCCGGCCGCATTGATCTCCTCCACCGCCAGTTGCGAAGCCTGCACCACGGCCGGGGCCACGACGCTGTTGGCGCCTGAAAGTCCGACCGCCACGCCGATGCGCAGGGGCTCGGCGGCGTGTACCTGCCATGCCAGCAAGGGCGCGAAAGCCAGGGCCGCAGTGCGGCGTGCAATAGATGTGAGCGTTTTCATGCAAATGGCTCCAAAAAAAGAGGGGGATGGATGGAAAGGGCTCAGGGCTGTGGGCGCGGCCATCCCGTGCCCAGCATGGCGTCGTAGATGTCGGTCCTGCGGTCGCACAGCACATGGTTGAAGGCGCTCAACCGGCGCTTGCGGCGCGCGTCCTCCAGTTCGATCGATGCGTGCAGGATCTCCTCGGCATGCACCGAGGCGGGGCCAGCCAGCGGCCAGCCTTCAGCGCCCACGATCAGGCTCTGGCCTATGAAGGGCTGGCCGCGCTCCGTGCCGGTGCGGCAGGCGCAGACGATGCTCAACGCGTTGCTGTGTGCATTGGCCATGGCCAGCGTATTGGCCATGGCCGGCCGGTCTGCGGGCTGACCTCCCATGGGGACCCAGTTGGTCGGCATGGCCACGATGTCCACGTCCTGCATGGCCAGCAGGCGATAGGTTTCGGGAAACCAGCCGTCATAGCAGATCAGCACGCCCAGGCGCCCCCATTCGGTGTCGAACACGGGCAGGCCCCGGTCCCCGGGCTCGAAGAACACGTTCTCGTCTCCCCACAGGTGCAGCTTGCGGTAGGTGCCCAGGTATCCCTGGGGACCCAGGACCACGGCGGTGTTGTAGAGACGGTCGCCCGCGCGCTCGGCAATGCCGGCAACGATGTGCACATTGCAGCGCCGCGCCACATCCATCCAGACCTGGGTGCAGGAGCCGTCCGGGACGGACTCCGCCAGCGCAAGTGCCTCGGCGCGGCTGGCAAAGACATAGCCGGTGTTGGCCAGCTCGGGCAGCACCACGAGGTTGGCGCCCTGGGCGGCGGCGCGCTCGATCAGATCCACCGAGTGCGCAAGGTTTTCGCCCTTGCGCCCCACGCGAGGCTCCATCTGGATGCTGGCCACCGCAAGCGGGGGCCTCGGGGATGCCGGGGATACCGTGGACGGCGGGCGCGAGTCAGGAAGACTTTCCGTAGAAGACATGCAGGCTCCAAAAAGCAAAAAGCCCCCGACGGCGCCGTAGGCGCATGTCAGGGGCTTTCATAGCCGATATGAGTCAGCAGTTATTGCTGAGGTTGGGCGCGAGAGAGGTCTCGACCGTGGCAACCATGTTGTCGTCCCGATTGACGGGTGTCAAACCAGTAGATTCCCGTACATGGGCTGGCGCAGGCCGTCTCCTTCCGAAAAAGAAAAAGGCCTGCGCAATGCAGGCCTTGATCGGGGCTTGTCGAGACGCTGCAGCGCGCTCAGCGGCCCACGCGCTCGCTCTCGACCACCATGTCCAGCACATAGGCGTAGGCCGATGCGTCGGCCGGCACGTTCTGGCGCTTGTAGCGCTGGATGCGCAGCACGTTGCGGATGCCGGGCTCGTGCTTGTAGCCCTCGATCTCGCTGTAGAAGTTCTCCCACTCGCCGGTGGAGGTCTTCACGCCGTTGTCGCCGTAGCGGATCTCGCGCACGCGCAGGCACTGGAAGTCCTTGATCAGCGGGTGGTTGCAGGCCGTGCGCTGGGGCGCCACTTCCAGGAAGATGCGTTCGCCTGCGCTGCCGTACTGGGTCTGGGCCGTGGGCGAGCCGTCGAGCTGCCAGCGCGTGCCGTCGATGAAGGTGAGCGTCAGGCGCGCAGGCTGCTTGCCTTCGCCCAGTTGCACGGACCATTGCTTGGCCGTGGGCAGGATGCGGGCCACCTTTTGCTCCAGCGCCATCAGCTGGTCGTCATCGCAGGCCATCAGCGTGCTGGCGGCGCGCTGGGTGGCGATGCGGTTGCCTTCGGTGCGGTAGCCCGTGGTTACCACGTTGCACAGGTTCTTGACGGCCAGGCGCTGGTCGGCGAACTCCAGTTGCAGGGGCCGCTTGCGCGAGGCGGCCGTCAGGAACCAGCTCTGGTCCTCGGTGCCCTGGGGCGTGAAGGCCTGGCGAAGACTCCAGTGGTAGGCGGTCAGCGATTGGGCGTCACCGGGCGGGCCGGCAGGAGCCGACACCTGGGGCTTGGCGCCGTCTTCGGCGTTGCCGCCCTTGTCGATATGGCTGCAGGCGCCGAGCCCCATGGTGACGATCACGGGCAGGCACCAGGTCCAGCTTGGCTTCATGTTGAGTTCCTTGGTTGATGGGGTACAGGTACAGGCGCAGCGGCGGCAGGCTTGGGCAGCCCGGGTGCGGCATGAGCCGCACCGGCCCTGGCCGAACCGGGGCACCATAACGCAGATGCGCGGCGGCGCTTGTCAGAACGGGGCGCTATTCACATTCGTTTGCATCTATTTGATGCAGACGGAAAAACCGATTGCTGCAAAGTTGCCGGCCATTGCATTGCGCTCGGGTGAGAATAGGCGGCCAGCCGCCATGCCATCCGCAGGCAGCGGCACCGGAGCAAGGAGCAGGTTCGTGTATCGACGTTGGAGTGCAGCAAACAGGGTGCGTGGCATGCGCTGCGCAGGGGCTTTGGCCGTCATCATGGTGCTGGCGGGCTGCGGCTCGACGATTCCCCAGCATGTGCCGGTGCAGGAGAGCTTCGGCTCCACCGAGACCTTCTCGCGCATGTTCGATGCCTCGCCGGCCCAGACCTGCGAGGCCGCGCGCCGCGCGCTGCTGAGCCAGGGCTACATCGCCATGGCGCGCACGGCCGAACTCATAGAAGGCAGCAAGAGCTTCCAGCCCGACCCGGAGCTGAACCTGCAGATGAACATCCGCGTGGTCTGCGTGCCGGAGACCGCCGACGGCCAGGTCAGCATCGGCTTTGTCACGGCGCTGCAGGACCGCTATACCCTGAAGAAGAGCGCCAACTCGGCCAGCCTGGGCGTGGGTGCGCTGGGGTCCGTGTCGCTGCCGTTCTCCTCGGGCAGCGACTCCATGGTCAAGGTGGGCAGCGAGACGATTGCCAAGAGCGGCTTCTACGACAGCTTCTTCGAGCTGGTCTCGCGCTACTTGGCGCAGGACCGCGACTCCATCGCCGTGCCCACGCCGGTGGCGCCGCAGAACAGCATTCCCTCGGCCGACCACTGACGCCGGCGGGCGCCACAGCTCCGTTCACGCCGCCAGGAACAGCGCCGGGTCCACCATGCTGCGGTTGAGCATCACGCCCCAGTGCAGGTGCGGGCCGGTGACGCGGCCCGTGGCGCCGACCTTGCAGAAGGCCTCTCCCGTGTCCAGCTGATCGCCCAGCTTGCACTGCACGCTGCTCAGGTGGCAGTACATGCTCAGCAGGCCGCCGCCGTGGTCCAGCCACACGGTGCCGCCGTTGAAGAAATAGTCGCCCACGTCCACCACCTTGCCCGGCAGCGGCGCGACGACGTTGGTGCCGGTGGCTGCCGCGATGTCCATGCCGCTGTGCGGATTGCGCGGCTGGCCGTTGAACACGCGGCGCAGGCCGAAGCTGCTGCTGCGCCGGCCCGGCACGGGCTGGCGCATGCGCAGGTCGCCGGGGCGTGCGGGCGGCTCGGTGAACAGCGCCATGATGGTCTGCTGGTGGGCGCGCTCACGCTGGTAGCGCGCATCGTCCTCGGGCGACAGGTCCACGGTCTTGGGCGAGACCTTCAGGCGCTGCTCGGTGTACTTCTTGTCACGCACCTCGTAGGCCAGGGAGCGCGCTGCGCCTTCGCCCTTCACGGTCACGCTGTGGGTGCCAGGTGCGGCCGACAGCGCAATGCCGACCACGGCCGTCCATTCGATCATGTCGCCCACCACCAGCACGGGCACGTCGCCGGCCAGTACCTGGGGCCGCTGGGATGCGGGCCCCAGCGACAGGCGGGCCACGCCGCCGGGCACGCGGCTGTCATGGGGCCAGGGGGATTCGCTGGAGGGCGCTGCGGCCTTGGCGGCCCAGGAGGGAAGGATCAGGCCCGCGCCCGAGGCGCACAGGGATTGCACGAACAGTCGGCGGGAGCGGGGATTCGTCGTCGGTATCTGCATGGATGAAGCGGCGGGCTTGGCGCCGGCATGGGGCCGTTATCGATCGCCCCATTGTCCGCCAAGCGTGCGCCAAGCCAAACCTCTGCCGGGCCGTTCAGCGGTCCCGGCGTTCGTCACGTCCGCCGCGCCGTTCCTGCGGGCGGGATGCGTTGGCCATGCGCTGCTGCTGTTGGCGCTGCTCCTGCTGCGCGCGGGCCTGCTGCTGCTGGGCGCGCGCCTGGGCCTGCTGTGCCTGCTGGAGCTGCATGCGTTGCTGCTGCGCCTGACGCTCCTGCATCTGGGCCTGTCGTTGCGCTTGCTGCTGCGCCTGTTGTTGGGCCTGCATTCTGGCCTGCATCTGTTCCTGCGCACGGGCTTGTTGCTGTTGCTGTTGTTGCTGCAACTGCTGCTGGCGGGCCTGCATCTGCGCCTGTTCGCGGGCCTGGTCCCTGGCCTGCATCTGCATCTGTGCCTGGCGCTGGGCCTGTTGTTGCTGCCGTTGTTGCTGTTGCTGTTGCTGCCGCGACTGCTCCTCGCCACGCAGGCGGGCGGTCTGCATCTCCATCTGCTGTTGCTGCTGCTGGCGCATGCGCGCGGCATCGGCCATGGAACGGTCGCGGTCCTGCCGGTCCTGCCGGTCCTGCTGCCGCATGCCCTGCTGCGCGGCGGCAGACGACCACGAAGGCACGCGGGAATCGCGGCCCCGCTCGCCCGGCATGGCGGCAGCGGGCAGGGCGGCTGGCGGGCGCTGCACCCCTAAAGCCTGGGTCGAATGCGGAGCCTGCGGCCACTTGCCGAACTGGCCCGGCTGCGAGGCCGGCACCGGGTTCATCCTGGGCTGCAACGCTGCCTGCGGCCGGTCATCGGGCCGCAGGCCCGGGCGGCCGCGATCGGCGCCGTCATGCCGGGCAGATCCTTGCGTGGCGCCGGGCGGCAGCATGCCTTGGGAAGACGCCGGCGGGCCGCCCTGCGGTGGCCTCAGGCCCAGCCGCTGCGGCATGCCGCCATGCGCGGCGGCGGCCGCGCCTGCCATGCCGGCGGCGCCGGCCAGGGCCGCCGCGGCCATGCCGCCCGGGCGCGGATCGCCGCCCTGTGGCGGGTTGGGCGGGTTGCCGGCAGGGCGGGGCTCGAAGTGCGGGTTGTTCGCGATGTGGGTGACGTTGCCACCGTTGTAGATCTGCGTGTTGCGGATGTTCTGCACCACCGTGGTCGAGCGTGTCACATAGGTGTTGTTGTTGTAGATCACGGCTGGCCGGCGCGAGGGCGGTGGCGGCGGCTCGTTGCGGTGCCAGCGGTAGCCGGGCTCGCCCCAGCGCATGCCCCAGGAGTTCCAGCCCCAGGGGCGACGGTCCACGGACTCGGCGAGGATCACGCCTGCGCCAAAGCCGATCAGCCCCGCCACCACGGGCGCGGCCGAACTGCCCACGTAGACGGGCTGCGGCGCCACGATGGGGCGGTAGCCGCCATACACCGGCAGCGGCTCGCCATACACCACACCCGGGTCGTACTGCGGCACATAGACGGTGTCGGGCTGGGCGGGAGTGATCTCGATGAACTGCGAGGGCGCATCGATCACCGGCACCGGCAGCATGGACGACAGGGGCTCACCCATGTCCTGGGGCGCTGGCTGGGGATCGCGCGGCGGGGCGTCGGCCGCGGCCACGGCCACCTTGAGCCGGCTGGAGTCCTTGAGCGTACCGGCCTTGTAGGCGCGCTGGCGCATTACCTGGATGGCGTTCATCACGTCGGCCGGATCGTTGTAGTAGGCCCTGCCCAGGGCCGTGGTCCAGGGAATGTTGGAAGACAGCTGCGCCAGCACGTTGGGAAACTGGGCCAGGGACTTGACCGACGGGTCCCAGTCCTGGCCGTTGACGGCGTCCTGCAGTTCCTGGGGCTTGAGGCCCGGATTCTGCCCCAGCCAGACCTCGGCGGCGCCGACCTGGTCGGGATAGGTGGAGGCGGCCAGCACCTGGGCCACGAGCTTGTCGGGGTACAGCGCAATGGGCGCCACCATCTGGTAGAGCGTCTCGGCCGACGGCGGCACATAGGCCACGGGCGTGGCGACGGGCTGGGCGCTTTCGGTGGCAGGCGGCAGCGGCGCGCTGGCGGCCTGCGGGGGCTTGTCCTGGGATTCGTTGCAGGCGCTCAGCGCCAGGGCGGCGGCCAGGCCCAGCACACTCAGGCGCAGGGCGCCGGCGTGGGAAGCTGAGGGGGCCATGGTGCGTGCTCTGGGCACGGCGGATTGCAGCATTGCGTTCTCCTGGGCAGGAACGCCTTGCGCGCCGAAGCGGCAAGGCACATGTCATTTGAACGCCAAAGTGCACGCTGCGTTGACACCGGCGTGTCAGCCGATGCCCCCAGTCCGCGCAACTTCTGTGACGCGGTGTTTACCCAGGCGGAATCAGGCCGCGATCAAGCCGCGAGCAGGCGGGCCTGGTAGCTCTCGGCACCCTTGGACCAGGCCAGCAGGCGGTCGATGTTGGGGTGCTTGCCAGGGAAGGCGATGGCGTCCTGCGTGTGCTCGGCATACCACTCCAGGCCCAGTTCGGCGGCGGCGGGCGTGATGCTGCCGCCGTAGAGGGCGGCCAGCGCGTGGTACACGGCCAGGGAGCCGGTCTGGCCGGGCTTGTTCTCGATGGTGGCCACGACCTGGCCCTGGGCATCGGCCAGCTGCAGCGCGGCGAGGTGGGTGACGGTGGGCAGTTGCTGAAGGCGTGCGGAGAAGTTCATGCTGAAAGGCAAATCAAAGAAAGGAAGGCGGAGAAAGAACGATCGGCTCGGGGCGATCAGGCCTTGGCGGCAATCCACGCACACCAGAACAGGCTGGAGAAAAAGCGCTTGGCCTGAACGAAGCCGGCCTGGGCCAGCATCTGCTCCACTGCCTCTTCCGAGGCGGGTGGAACCGCGCCCTGCCGGATCTTGCCGAGTTTCGCATGGACAGCGGCCTCGTCCGCGCCTGCCATGCGCCAGCGCATGGCCCAGGCGTCCAGGAACAGCGGCTCGCTGTCGTAGCGATGGCGATTGCAGGCCAGGATGAAGGGCGCACCCGGCGCCAGCCTGGCCGACAGGGCCTGCAGCAGCCTGAGCTTGTCCGCATCGTCAGGAATGTGGTGCAGCACGCCGATCAGCGTGGCCGCGTCGAACACCGTGCCGGCGGGCAGGTCCTCCACCGCACAGGGTGCTGCACGCACCTGGGCCGACAGGCCGGCGGCTGCGATGCGGTCCATGGTCTGGTCCAGCATGGGGGGCGAAGGGTCGGCGGCCGTGAATGTCCACTGCGGCCTGAGCCGCGCCGTGGCCAGGATTTCCTGGCCCGTGCCACCGGCGCCGCCAATCAGCACGGACTTCGGCCCGGCATCCAGGCTGGCGGCCAGCAGGCAGGCGGCCAACTCGTGGCAGGCGTCGTAGCCGGCCAGGGCGATGCGGCTTTGCGTCTCGTACTCGGCCGCGCGGGAGGTGTCGAACTTGGCGGCGGAAGCCGCCTGTGGCAAGGCTTGGTTCATGGCCTGGAATTGTGCTGAGGCCATGGTCACTGCAAAAGCGCCGATGTGCGATGGCCCACCCCTGCAAAGCAGGATGGTGGGCCATCTTCGGGGGAGCGGTGCAAGTGCCCGCCAGCGGGCCGTGCGCCTACTTGCCCCAGGAGTCCTTGAGACCCGTTGCGCGGTTGAACACGGGCTTGCCCGGTGCGTGGTCCTTGCGGTCGGCCACGAAGTAGCCGAAGCGCTCGAACTGGAACTTGTCGTCAGGCTGTGCCTGGGCCAGCGACGGCTCCACGTAGGCCGTCACGACCTTGAGGCTGTCCGGGTTGAGCAGGGCCAGGAAGTCCTTGCCGCCCGCATCGGGCTGCGGGTCGGTGAACAGGCGGTCGTACAGGCGCACTTCGGCCTGCACGCCGTCGGCCGCGCCCACCCAGGTGATGGCGGCCTTGACCTTGACGCTGTCGGCGCCCGGCGTGCCGCTCTTGGTGTCGGGCACCACGGTGGCCAGCACCTTGGTGACGTTGCCCTCGGCATCCTTCTCGCAGCCGGTGCACTCGATCACGTAGCCGCCCTTCAGGCGAACCTTGTTGCCCGGGAACAGGCGCTTGTAGCCCTTGGGCGGCACTTCGGCGAAGTCCTCGCGCTCGATCCACACCTCGCGGCCCAGCGTGAAGCGGCGCACCGGCACCTGCTGGCCTTCGGCGGCGTGGGGCAGGGCGGGCAGCTCGCAGGCTTCCAGGTGGTCGGCGCTGCCGAAGACCTCGGCCCAGTTGGTCAGTTCCAGCTTGAGCGGGTCCAGCGCCACCATGCCGCGATGGGCCTGGTTCTCCAGGTCTTCGCGCAGGCAGCCTTCCAGCGTGGAGTAGTCGATCCAGGCGTAGTCCTTGGTCACGCCGATGCGCTCGCAGAAGGCCTGGATGCTCTGCGGCGTGTAGCCACGGCGGCGCAGGCCGACGATGGTGGGCATGCGCGGATCATCCCAGCCGCTGACGATGCCGTTGTCCACCAGGTGCTTGAGCTTGCGCTTGCTGGTGATCACATAGGTCAGGTGCAGGCGCGAGAACTCGTACTGGCGCGGCTGCGGCGCGGCGATCAGGCCGCCTGCGCGCAGGTGGTCCAGCAGCCAGTCGTAGAACGGGCGCTGGTCCTCGAACTCCAGCGTGCAGATGCTGTGGGTGATGTGCTCCAGCGCGTCCTCGATGGGATGGGCGAAGGTGTACATCGGGTAGATGCACCACTGGTTGCCGGTGTTGTGGTGCTCGGCATGGCGCACGCGGTAGATGGCGGGATCACGCAGATTGATGTTGGGCGATGCCATGTCGATCTTTGCGCGCAGCACGGCAGCGCCATCGGGCAGCTTGCCGTCGCGCATTTCGCGAAAGCGCGCCAGGTTCTCGGCCACGGTGCGGCTGCGGAACGGGCTGTCCACGCCGGGGCGCGAGAAATCGCCGCGGTTGGCCTTCATGTCGTCGGCGCTTTGCTCGTCCACATAGGCCAGGCCCTGCTCGATCAGGTACTCGGCTGCGCGGTACATGAAGTCGAAGTAGTTGCTGGCGAAGTACAGGTTCTCGTGACCGTCGGCTTCCTTCCAGCCGAAGCCCAGCCAATGGACGGCATCGATGATGCTGTCCACGTACTCCTGGTCTTCCTTCTCGGGATTGGTGTCGTCGAAACGCAGGTGGCAGGCACCTTGGTAGTCGCGCGCCAGGCCGAAGTTCAGGCAGATGGCCTTGGCGTGGCCCACGTGCAGGTAGCCGTTGGGCTCGGGCGGGAAGCGTGTGCGGATCTTCGCCACGTCCACCTGGCCCTGGTTGTGGTGGTCGCCATCACCGGGGCTTCCACCCCAGCGGCGCTGGGCGTAGGTACCGTTGGCCAGGTCGGCCTCGATGATTTGGCGCAGAAAGTTACTCGGTTTGACCGGATCTTTGGAGATGGGGGAGGCGTCAGCAGAGCTCATCGCAGCATTGTAGGCGCGCGCCTGCCGACCCGCTCCGGACGGCTTTGGGACAGCCGCGCCGGGCAAGGGTTGAGGCATTTGGAAACAAACTTGTATAAAAGCCTGCCATCCGTTGACCCCTCTCGCGCGTTGAGAATGCAGGGCGTATGCCGTCCCCCTGTGCCAAAGTGCGGGGAGGCGGCACCAGCGGCAATGCCTGCCACGCCTGTCCAACTTCGAGGAGAGACACCATGACAACGACAGCTTCCCCGTGGGTTGCAAGAGCAGCAGCAGCCAGCCTCGCATTGGCCGCCCTGGTGGCTTCGGGCGCCGCCCAGGCCCGGGGCGATGTGCACTGGTCCATCAGCCTGAATTCGCCGGGCATGTATGGCCCGCCCGTCTATGTGGCGCCGGCCCCCGTCTATGTGGCGCCGCCCCAGCCCATCTACTACGCTCCCCCGCCTCCGGTCTACTACGCGCCGCGCGCCGTCTACCGTGCGCCGCCCGTCGTGGTCGTTCCCGGCTATGGATACGGCTATCGCGGCGGATACCGCCATGGTCATGGCCATGGTCACGGTCACGGTCACGGTCACTGGCGCCGTTGAGCCGGACCGGGCTGGATTGACTTGTGCCGCCCTCCGGGGCGGCTTTTTCCGTGGTGCCAGCGTTGCGGCCGGGCCCGGGATGGCCCGCATAATCCAGCCCGTTGGAAACCTGGAGTGTCCCCGCCGTGAAAACCGTCTATGTCCTCAATGGCCCGAACCTGAACCTGCTGGGCCTGCGTGAACCCGCCATCTATGGCTCCCAGACCCTGGCCGATGTGCGTGCGCTGTGCGAAGCCGCCTGTGCGCGCTACGGTCTGGCCCTGGAGTTCCGCCAGAGCAACCATGAAGGCGAGCTGGTGGACTGGATCCACGAGGCCGGCCGCGTGCACGCCGAAGGCCGCCTGGCCGGCCTGATCTTCAACGCCGCCGCCTACACCCACACCAGCGTGGCCCTGCTGGATGCCGTCAAGGGCACGGGCGTGCCGCTGGTGGAGCTGCACATCAGCAACGTGCATGCGCGCGAGAGCTTCCGCCACCACTCCTACCTGTCGGCGGCCGCGCGCGCCGTGATGTGCGGCTTTGGCGTGGCCGGCTACGGCCTGGCCATCGACGCCGTGGCCCAGTGGTGAGCACGCCTGTCGCCATAGAGCGCCTGCGCGCCCGTGCGCGGCGCCTCACCACGCCGCTGTCTGCCGCGCGGCCCGAAGACGGCCACATGGTCTGGCATGTCTGGGGCGAGGCGCGCGCGGGCGTGCTGCCGGTGGTCATGCTGCACGGCGGCAGCGGCAGCTGGACGCACTGGCTGCGCTGCATGGACGCTCTGCTGGCCCAGGGCCGCCAGCTGTGGATACCGGACCTGCCGGGCTTTGGCGATTCCGATGGGGTACCGGGCGGCCAGGATGCCGACACCCTGGTCGAGCCGCTGCGCCAGGGCCTGCGGCAACTGCTGGCCGATGGCGGAGCGCCCGCCGCCCCGCTGTGCGATCTGGTCGGCTTCTCTTTTGGCGGCATGACGGCCGGCATGCTGGCCGCTGCCGACGGCACGCTGGCCCGGCGCCTGGTGCTGGCCGGGGCGCCCGGCATGGGCGTGGGCAAGGGCCTGGCCGTGCGGCTCAAGGGCTGGCGCCACCTGGCCACGCCCGAGGCGCAGGCCGTGGCCCACCGCTACAACCTGCAGGCGCTGATGCTGCATGACGCCAGCCTCATCGACGAGGACACGCTGGCCCTGCATGTGCTCAATGTGGAGCGCGACCGCCTTCCACGCCGCCGCCTCTCGCACACCGATGTGCTGGCCCGCGCCCTTCAGGCCGTGGACGGCCCCGTATGGGCCATCTATGGCGAGCACGACGCGCTCTACCCGGGACCGATGATGCAGGAGCTGGCCCAGGCCTTTGCACGCCATGCGCGCGACTTCCGGGGGCTGGCCCTGGTGCCCGGCGCAGGCCACTGGGTCATGCATGAGCGTCCCGATGCCTTTGTGGCGGCATTGGCCGCTGCGCTGGATGCCTGAGCGCATGCGCCCCATCGAGCTGCACGAGGTGCAGTGGACCGCCATGCGCGCCCAGGGCGCGGGCGGCCAGAACGTGAACAAGGTCTCCAGCGCCGTGCACCTGCGCTTCGACGTGCGCGCCTCGCGCCTGCCCGAGGCCGTGCAGCAGCGCCTGCTGGCCCTGCGCGACGGCCGCATCACCAACGAGGGCGTGGTCGTCATCAAGGCCCAGCAATACCGCACGCAGGAGCAGAACCTGCGCGCCGCGCTGCAGCGGCTCAACGCGCTGGTGGCCGCCGCCTATCCCGAACCCATTCTTCGCCGCGCCACCCGGCCCACGCTGGGATCGCAGCGGCGGCGCCTGGACAGCAAGAGCCGGCACAGCGCCACCAAGGCCCTGCGGGGCCGCCCGCGCGACGATTGAGCCGGCCAGCGCAACAATGTGTGCCGCCTTTGGCGGCTTGGCGCGGCCCGCTTGCGTCCCTACATTAGGGGAATGCAAGATTTTCACGCTTCCCTCGATTCCGGCGCATCCTCCATAGCCGCTTCGGCCGGCACTCGGCTGCCCGTGCTCTACGTCTCCCATGGCTCGCCCATGTTCGCGCTGGAGCCGGGTGAAACAGGCCCCGTGCTCGCGCAATGGGGCAGGGCGCTGCGCCAGGCCCACGGCCCGCTGCGCGGCGTGGTCGTCATGTCGCCGCACTGGATGTCGCATGGCGTGGAAGTCATGACCGGAGCCACGCCCTCCACCTGGCACGACTTCGGCGGCTTCCCGCCCGCGCTCTACGAACTGCAGTACCCGGCCCCCGGCGCGCCCCAGCTGGCGCAGGAAGTCATGGACCGCCTGCAGGCCGCAGGCATTGCCTCCACCGCCAACGCGCAGCGGCCCTTCGACCATGGCGCCTGGGTGCCGCTGATGCATTTGCTGCCGGATGCCGACCTGCCCGTGGTGCAGCTGTCCCTTCCCGCCTCGGCCGGGCCGGCCGAAACCCATGCGCTGGGCGCGGCCCTGGCGGCGCTGCGCGATGAAGGGGTGCTCATCGTCGGCTCCGGCAGCATGACGCACAACCTGGCCGAATTCCGGGGCGGTATGGGCGAGGCCACGGTGCGGGTGGACGACGCCGTGCAGGCCCTGCGCAGCCAGGATGGCCTGCAGGACGACCATGCCGTCGGCGGCTCCAGCGCCTCCTCGCCCTACGTGCAGGATTTCAGCCGCTGGATCGAGTCGCGCCTGCAGGCGCAGGACCTGCCCGCGCTGCTGGACTACCGCGCACGCGCTCCCTCGGCCCGGCGCGCCCATCCCAGCGAAGAGCACTTCATGCCGCTGTACTTCGCCCTGGGCGCGGCCGGCGCCACGGCGCGGCCTCGGTATCTGAGCCGCGAAGTCATGTACTCCATCCTGGCCATGGATGCGATGGCCTTCGAGGACGCGCAGGCGGCATAACCTCCTGCCCCCGCGGACTTGGCGAGGCGCCACAATGGCGCGTTGCCCGGGACCACCCCGGTCCCGGAAATCGCTTAAAAACCAAGGAGTCCGTGATGATCGACCTGCCCCTGCTGGCGCTGGAGCGCCCCGCACAACCCGCACCGGGGCAGCAGCCCTGGCTGCTGGTGCTCATGCATGGCGTTGGCAGCAATGAACAGGACCTGTTCGGCCTCGCATCGTTCGTGCCGCCGCAGTTCCACGTGCTCAGCCTGCGTGCCCCGTTTTCCATGGGGCCCAGTGCCCATGCCTGGTTCCAGTTCACGGTGGATGCCAACGGCACGCGCCACATCCACGCATCGCAGGAAGAGCACAGCCGCGCCCTGGTGGCCCAGACCGTGCAGCAGGCCGGCGCGCGGCTGGGCATTCCTGCCCAGCGTACCGTGGCGGGCGGCTTCAGCCAGGGCGGCATCATGGCGCTCAGCCTGCTGCTGACCCAGCCCGCGCTGCTGCGCGCCGCCATGTGCTGGCACAGCCGCCTGCTGCCCGAGGCCTTGCCGCACCAGGCCCCTGACGCGGCCTTCGACGGCAAGTCGCTCTGGGTCAGCCACGGCACCTACGACAACGTCATTCCGCTGACCAGCGCCCACGCCATTCGCAGCCACGTGCAGCGCCTGCCGCTGCAACTGAGCTACCACGAATACCCGAGCATGCATGAGATCCGCCCCGACGAGCTGCAGGCCGCCATGGCCTGGCTCCAGGATCTGGGCACGCAGGGCTGAGACGGTCGGGTAAGCCGGGTAACGCGTTGTTGCCGGGCGCGCACGATGGCCTGCGCAGAGAGCGAAGCGGCTTATAAACACAAGGCAGGGGCCGGTGTCAGCAAAGCCGGGGAACCCTGGTTGTGCTTTGCTGTCGCACGTCCTGCGGCAACTGTGCTGCCAGCCCCTGCCCAAGCCAAAGGACCCATCCATGCCAGAACGCGACCCCCAAGACTTCCGCCCCCGCGCCAGATCCTCCGGCCCATCGGCTTTCGGCATCGCCGCAGCGGTACTGGCGGCTGCCGCCGTGGGGGGCGCAGCCTGGTGGTACTGGTGGCGTCCCGCCGACGTGCCCGAGGCGCCGCCCGAAGTGGCAGAGGCGCCCGCCCAGCCTGCCGAGCCTGAACCCGTCCCCGCGCCCGAGCTGACCGAGCCCCAGAACCCTGTCGATGCGCTGGAGCCACCCGCGCCCGGCCTGCCCGCGCTGCAGGACTCCGACGCCCATGTCGCCCAGGCCCTCAACGGCCTGCTGGGCCGTGACAAGGCAGGCAGCTTTCTGCAGATGGACGGTTTTGTGCGCCGCGCCGTGGCCACCGTGGACAACCTGACCCGCTCCCAGGCCCCAGCACGGCTTTGGCCCGTGCACCCCGCGCCGCAGCGTTTCACGGTGGAGGGCGCGGCGGAGGCCGGGGAGGCACAGGCCATCTCCCCCGCCAACGCCGCACGCTACAAGGCCTTCGTGGCCTTCGCCGAGTCCATTCCCATGGACGGGGCCGTCAAGCTCTATGCCCGGCTGTATCCCCTGTTCCAGACCGCCTATGAAGACCTGGGCTATCCCAGCCGCTATTTCAACGATCGTCTCATTGCCGTCATAGACCATCTGCGCGCCGCGCCCGAGCCCGCGGGCCCGGTGCAGGTCAGGCTGACCAAGGTGGAGGGCGAGGTGCCCTCCGTCCAGCCCTGGGTACGCTACGAATACGCCGACCCGGAGCTGCAGGCCCTGTCCAGCGGCCAGAAGATGCTGGTGCGCGTGGGGCTGGACAACGAGCGCCGCCTCAAGGCCGTGCTGGGCGAGCTGCGCCGCCGCATCGCCACCGGCGAGATGGCCAAGCCTGCGGGCTGAGGCCAGTCTCCATCCGCCTCAGCCTGCGGCCGGCAGGGGCAGGGCGGTCTTGTACCGCACCTGCTTGAGGGTGAAGCTGGAGCGGATCTTCTCTATGCCCGGAATCGGCGTGAGCTGCTCCACGATGAAGCGCTCCAGCGCACCGATGTCGGCCAGGGCCACGCGGATCAGGTAGTCGGCGTCGCCGCTCATCAGGTAGCACTCCATGACTTCGTCGTGCTCGGCAATGCGGCGCTCGAAGTCGGCCAGCGATTCCTTGGCCTGGGACTTGAGGCTGATGTTGATGAACACGTTCAGCCCCAGCCCCAGGGCCGACGCATTGGCCAGCGCCACATAGCGCGCGATCACGCCGGCCTTCTCCAGCGCCTTGACGCGCGCCAGGCAGGGCGAGGGCGACAGATGCACGCGCCGCGCCAGCTCCACGTTGGACAGCGAGCCGTCCGTTTGCAGCTCGGCCAGAATGCGCAAGTCGATGGTGTCCAGTTTCATGTGCCGGATTTTATGTAGATGCCGGCATGAAATGCTGGAATATGGCGTTTCCCTTATCCATGAACGGCTGCTCATGCCGGTCCGCCAGTCCTAAAGTGGCGGGCATGAACGCACCCACGCCGCTGGCCACGCTGGCCGATATCGATACCGATCCCCAGGAAACCACCGAATGGCGGGAGGCCTTCGCGGCCCTGGTCGCCGCCGAGGGGCCGCAGCGCGCGCGCTTCGTGCTCGAAGAGCTGGCGCGCATGGCGCGCGAGCAGCGCCTGGGCTGGCAGCCCGACCTGAATACGCCCTATGTGAACACCGTGGCCGCGCAGCAGCAGCCGGTGTTTCCGGGCGACCTGGCCATGGAGGAGCGGCTGGCGTCCATCATGCGCTGGAATGCGCTGGCCATGGTGGTGCGCGCCAACCAGGCCTATGGCGAGCTGGGCGGGCACATCGCCAGCTACGCCAGCGCGGCCGACCTGTTCGAGACCGGGTTCAACCATTTCTTCCATGCCCGGGAGGGGCTGGCGCCGGGCCAGCACCGAGGCGACCTGGTGTTCTTCCAGCCGCACAGCGCCCCCGGCGTGTATGCGCGCGCCTTCCTGGAAGGGCGGCTGAGCGAGCAGGACCTGCAGCACTATCGGCAGGAGATCAGCGCGCCGGCCGCTGGCGCGCAAGGCCTGTCCAGCTATCCCCATCCCTGGCTGATGCCCGATTTCTGGCAGTTCCCGACGGGCTCCATGGGCATAGGCCCCATCAGCAGCATCTACCACGCGCGCTTCATGCGCTATCTCACGCACCGCCGCCTGCTGGACTGCCAGGAGCGCAAGGTCTGGGGCGTGTTCGGCGACGGCGAGATGGACGAGCCCGAAAGCATGAGTGCCCTCACGCTGGCCGCGCGCGAGGGGCTGGACAACCTGGTCTGGGTGGTCAACTGCAATCTGCAGCGCCTGGACGGCCCGGTGCGCGGCAACGGCCGCATCGTCGATGAACTGGAGCGGCTGTTCGCCGGCGCGGGCTGGAACGTGGTCAAGCTGCTGTGGGGCAGCGACTGGGACGGGCTGTTGGCTCGCGACATCACCGGCACCCTGGCACGCACGCTGGGCGGCACGGTGGACGGGCAGATGCAGACCTTCGCCGCCAAGGACGGCCGCTACAACCGCGAGCATTTCTTTGGACAGAACCCCGAGCTCGCCGCCCTGGCCCAGGGCCTGACGGACGAGCAGATCGACCGCTTGAAGCGCGGCGGCCATGATCTGGTGAAGATCCATGCGGCCTATGCAGCGGCTGCCGCCCATCGCGGCCAGCCCACGGTGATCCTGGCCCATACCAAGAAGGGCTACGGCATGGGCTCGGCCGGGCAGGGCAAGATGACCACGCACAGCCAGAAGAAGCTGGACGAGACCGACCTGATCGAGTTCCGCAACCGCTTCAACCTGCCGCTGAGCGACGAGCAGGCCAAGGGCCTGGCCTTCCACAAGCCTGCCGATGACAGTGCCGAGATGCAGTACCTGCGCGAGCGCCGAACGGCCCTGGGCGGCGCACTGCCGCGCCGCGAAACGGTGTGCGACCGCGTGCCCGTTCCAGCGCTGGAGCAATACGCCCAGTTCGCGCTGGCGCCTGCCGGCAAGGAAATGAGCACCACCATGGCCTTTGTGCGCATGCTGGGCAGCCTGCTCAAGGATGCGCAGCTGGGCCCGCGCATCGTGCCCATCGTGGCCGACGAGGCGCGCACCTTCGGCATGGCCAACCTGTTCAAGCAGGTGGGCATCTACAGCAGCCTGGGCCAGCGCTACGCGCCCGAGGACATCGGCTCGGTGCTGTCCTACCGCGAGGCGCTGGACGGCCAGATCCTGGAGGAGGGCATCAGCGAGGCCGGCGCCATTGCCAGCTGGACGGCGGCGGCCACCAGCTACAGCGTGCACGGCCTGGCCATGCTTCCGTTCTACATCTACTACTCCATGTTCGGCTTCCAGCGCGTGGGCGACGCCATCTGGGCGGCGGCCGACCAGCGGGCGCGCGGCTTTTTGCTGGGCGCCACCTCGGGCCGCACCACGCTGGGCGGAGAAGGCCTGCAGCACCAGGACGGCTCCAGCCATCTGGTGGCGGCCACCATTCCCAACTGCAAGGCCTGGGACCCTGCGCATGCCGGCGAACTCGCCGTGATCCTGGACGCCGGCATGCGCGAGATGCTGGTCGAGCAGCGCGATGTCTTCTACTACGTCACGCTGATGAACGAGAACTATGCCCAGCCCGACCTGCCCGCAGGCGCTGCCGAAGGCGTGCTGCGCGGCGCCTATGTGTTCAGCCGTTTTGGCGATGCGGACCGTGCCACGCAGCATGTCACCTTGCTGGGATCGGGCGCCATCCTCACCGAAGTGCTCAAGGCCGCCGAGCAATTGGCCAGCGAGGGCATGGCCGCCACCGTGGTCAGCGTGACCAGCTGGAGCGAGCTGGCGCGCGATGGCGTGGCCTGCGAGCAGCGCATGCTGGCGGGCGAGGCACCTGGCCAGCCCTGGATCGCGCAGCTGCTGCAAGGTACGCAGGGCCCGGTGATTGCCGCCACCGACTATGTGCGCGCGGTGCCCGAGACCGTGCGCGCCTTCCTGCCCGCAGGCCGCCGTTTCCTCACGCTGGGCACGGACGGCTTCGGCCGCAGCGACACGCGTGCGGCGCTGCGCGGCTACTTTGGGGTGGATGCACACAGCGTGGCGCAGGCCGCGCGCCGGATGATCCACGCGGGTTGAGCCGAGCCTGTCCACGCACCCGGCATCCCCGGGATGTACACATGGCGGCCCCTTCGCGGGGCCGCTTTGCATTGCTGCGCCCCCATTTGCGCCGCCACTTTTCCTGTGGATGGATTAAGCCCGCGTTAAATGCGCAAGTGGCTTATCTTTTTCGTCGGCTTGCATCAAAAAATAGGGTGATTCCACTAGAATTTGTATATATAAGAAGATATTGCGCAAAGAGATTGATATTTGCTGCAATGGTTGCATGCGTTGGGTGGAATATCTCGTCAATATCCGATTTTCTCTTTCAATAATAATTTATTTCACGGGATAGAAGACGATGAAACTCTCGCTCAAGCAAGGCCTGCTGTGCGTGGCCGTGCTGTCGGCTGCCGCATGGCAGCTCGCCATCTCGGCGCCGGCGCCCGAGGTGGATCATGCGCAAATGCCGCAGATCATCGATGACCTGCCCGCCGACTATGCGGCGGACCTGAGCGCCGAGCAAAGAAACCTGGTGGACCGTGGCCGTTATATCGCGCGACTGGGTGATTGCGTGGCCTGCCATACCGGAAATAAAACACAGCCCATGGGTGGTGGCCTGGCGCTGGAGACGCCATTCGGCAAGATCTATTCCACCAATATCTCGCCCGACGCCGATACGGGCATGGGCAAATACAGCTTCGAGCAGTTCGACCGCGCCATGCGCAAGGGCGTGGCGGCCGATGGCCGCAACATGTACCCGGCCATGCCCTATCCCTCCTACGCCAAGATGACGGCCGAGGACATGCAGGCCCTGTATGCCTACCTGATGCAGGGCGTGGCGCCCGTGAAGGCGGCCAACAAGGAGTCCGACCTGGGCTTTCCCTTCAACCAGCGCTGGGGCCTGGCGCTGTGGAACTGGGTGTTTCTGGATGACGCGCCCTTCCAGCCCCAACCGCAGCAAACTGCCCAGTGGAACCGGGGCGCCTACCTGGTGCAGGGCCTGGGCCACTGCGGCGCCTGCCATACGCCGCGCGGCGTGGGCTTCCAGGAAAAGACCATGACCGGCGAGGGCCGCAAGGGCGAGTACTTCCTGGCCGGCGAGACCGTGGAGAACTGGCGCGCACTGAGCCTGCGCGACCTGTGGACACCCGAGGAGACCGCCCAACTGCTCAAGACCGGGCGCAACAGCCACGGCACGGTCTCCGGCAACATGGTCGATGTGGTCCAGCACAGCACCCAGTACATGAGTGACGAGGACCTGCTGGCCATCGGCATCTATCTGAAGTCGCTGCCCGCAGGCAAGAACGACCTGCCCATGCAGGTGGCCCAGGGGCCGGGGCCGGTCATCGCCCCGCATCCGGCGTCGCAGGCCTCCGGGCATGCGCCGTCCGCCACGTCGGCAGTGTTTTCCGATGTGCCTGCCGATCTCTACGCCAGCCGGGGCGGCCTGGGCTATCTGCAGTTCTGCGCCGACTGCCACCGTGCCGATGGCGGCGGCGTGAAGGACGTGTTCCCGCCACTGGCCGGCAATTTCTCGCTGCAGTCGCAGGACCCGTCCACGCTGATCCATCTGATGCTGGCGGGCTGGAAGGCGCCCGTCACGCAAAGCCACGCCCGGCCGCTGACCATGCCTGCCTTCGCACAGCTCAAGGATGCGGAGATCGCCGACATCCTCAACTTCGCCCGCAAGAGCTGGGGCCGTGCCGATGCGCGCGAGATCCATGCCAGGGAGGTGCAATCCATGCGCAAGCAGCTCGATGCCAAGGGCGAAAGCGCACGCCCCTTCGAGACGCCGCGCCTGGCCGCCATGCTGGACGAATCCAATGCGAAGCAACTGGTCTACGGCGCCCGCCTGAACATTGAGACGCGCGACCTGCTGCCCAGGAATGTGGGCAACGCGCTGAACTGCGCCAGCTGCCACCTGAACGCGGGCACGGTGGCCGATGGTTCGCCCTACATCGGTGTCTCGGCCTTCTTCCCCGGCTATGCGCCGCGCGCGGGCCGCGTCATCACGCTGGAGGACCGCATCAATGGCTGCTTCCTGCGCTCCATGAACGGCAAGCCGCTGCCGCTGGAGTCCGACGAGATCAAGGCCATGGTCGCCTACTTCGACTGGATGCGCCGCGAAACCAAGCCCGAGGACAAGGTCGAAGGCCGGGGCGTGGGCAAGATCAGCCAGTCCATCGTGCCCAACGTGGACAACGGCAAGAAGATCTATGCGGCCCAGTGCGCGGTCTGCCATGGCGGCGAGGGCGAAGGCGTGAAGAACGCCAAGGGCCAGTGGGTCTATCCGCCGCTGTGGGGTGACCAGTCCTTCAACATCGGTGCGGGCATGGCGCGCACCTACACGGCAGCGGCCTTCGTCAAGCGCAACATGCCCATCGCCTTCCATGGCAATTTCCCGCTGGGCCAGGGCGGCCTCAGCGACCAAGAGGCCGTGGACGTGGCCGAGTACTTCAGCCACCAGCCGCGCCCGGACTTTGCCAACAAGCACAAGGACTGGCCCAAGGACAAGAAGCCGGCCGACGCGCGGTACTGATGCGCCATCGAGGGAGAAGAAGGCGTTCCCGCCACGCGGCGGGCGCCTGAAGGCGGGGCAGGGAGCGATTCCTGCCCCGCCTTTTTTCGAGGGCAGTGCCCAGTCTTGCGCGCGCTGCAGATCCTTCTTGGCGGCGGCCAGTTCGTTGCCCAGCCCCTGCACGTGTTGCTGCCGTTGCCTGGCCATCTGCTGCAGCCGGCAGGCTTGGTTCCAGGCCTTCCCGGCAGCGCGTTCGGCGCGCTCAGCCCGCGCGCTGCAGCAGCACCGGCACCGAGGAGGCCAGCAGCGCCACGCCGGACAGGCACAGCAGGCCCAGCACGATCTGCCGGAAACGCATCTCGCTGATGCCGATATACAGCCTGGAGCCCAGCAGCGATGGAATGAGCATGGCCGGCGCCACGATGGCGAACAGCGGCAGCATGTTGCGCGCGACCATGCCGGTGCCCAGGTAGGTGGCCATGGTCACGGCCAGCATGGACAGGTTGAAGTTCTGGATGACCGAGCGCTGCTCATCCTTGGGGTAGCCGCGCAGCGTGCACCACAGCGTGGGCAGCGTGCCCGTGAAGCCGCCCAGTCCGCCCATCACGCCGCCCGCCAGGCCCACGGCGCCGTCTGCCACACTGCCGCCGCGCGCCAGCCTGGGCAGGCGGGCCGACAGCAGCATCACCGGGCACCACAGCACCAGCATGCCGCCCAGCAAGGCCTTGAACCAGGCCATGTCCAGGTGCGGCAGCAGCAAGACACCCAGGGGTATGCCGGCAAGACCGCCCAGGATGAAGGGCAGCAGCTTTGCCAGCGCAAACCCGCGCCGCACGGTGATGGCCGACAGCACCTGGCCCAGCAGCGAGCCGAAGACGGTGAGCACGGCCGCATCGCGCGGCTCCAGCACCCAGGCCCAGAACGACATGGCCACCATGCCGAAGGCAAAGCCCGACAGGCCCTGCACGAATCCGGCCGCCGCTGCGCCCAGCGCGATGATGAAAAACATGCCATCCATGGTCTGCCTGGTCCTTTCGTACTGGGTGTGCAAGACGCCGGAATTCTGGGACGCATGCATAAGCAGAAATTCGTTTGTTTTTATTGTTCAATATGGTTTTGCTTATGACGCGCCACGCCTGAAGCCATGCCGCAACACCCCACTGCATCGACCGCTGCCCAACTGGCCCACCGCATGGCCACGCGCCTGAAGATGAAGCATTTGCTGCTGCTGCGCTCCATCAGCGAGCTGGGCACGCTGACTCGCGTGGCCGAGCGCATGGCCACCAGCCAGCCCGCCGTGACCCAGGCCCTGGCCGAGCTGGAGTCGTTGTTCGGCGCGCCGCTGTTCCTGCGTTCTGCGCGTGGCATGGAGCCTACGGAGCTGGGCGCGCTGGTGCTGGCGCGCGCCCGGGGCATGCTGGCCGACCTGGACCATTGGGCCCACGACATCGAGGCCGTGGGGCAGCAGCGTGCGGCGCACCTGCAGGTGGGTGTCATCCCCTTCCTGCCTGCGCGCATGCTGGCCGAGGCCATCGGCAGGACGCGGCCGCAAGGCCGGCGCATCACGGTCACGCTGCATGAGGACACCAGCGACCGCCTGCTGCAAAAGTTGCGCGCACATGAGCTGGACTGCGTGATTGGCCGCGCCTCGGCCGTGCTGGACATGAGCGGCATACGGCACAGCGTGCTTTATGAGCAGGAGCCTCGCCTGATCGCCCACCGCAGCCTGGCCACGCGGCTGGGGCGCCGGCCTCTGCAGTGGGCCGAACTCACGGGGCTTGACTGGGTGCTGGGCCAGCGCCGCACGCCCATGCGCGAGCAGATCACCGACTTTTTTCTGCGCGCGGGCGTGGAGCCGCCGCCGCCGTTTGTGGAAACGCTCTCGGCCAAGGTGATCGGCGAGCTGGTGGCGGCCAATGAGCGGGCCGTGTCCATCGTGCCGGCCGACATTGCCGAGGAACTGGTGCGCATCGCGGGCGTGGGCATTGTGCGCCACCGTTTCGGCTGGACCCTGCCACCCATCACCCTGTTCGAGCGCAAGGCGGGCGGGCAGTACGAGGAGCAGCGCCTGTTCGCCCAGGCGCTGAAGGAGGTTTGCTCCGATCAGGGGTGACGGGTGGCCGGCTTGAAGAGCGCAGCCAGCAGCGGCTCCAGCGTGGGGAATTCCAGGGCAAAGCGGGCGCGGTCCACGAAGAAGGCTTCGCAGGCCACGGCGAAGAATTCGGCGGGCGCCGTGGCGCCATAGCCGTCCAGCCAAGGCCATTCGCCGCCAAAGCGTTCGGCGATGGTGATCTGCTCACGGAAGGCGTCGTAGGCCGGCGCCCAGGCGGCCTGCCATATCTCGCGGGCCTGGCGCGCGGAGCCGCTGCCCATGAAACCGGGCGGCAGGGGCGGGCAGCCATCGGCGCCGCCGTTGCGCATGTCGATCTTGTGGGCGAATTCGTGGATCACCACGTTGGCGGCCTGGCCGCCGTGACCGTGGTGGCTGGCATGCGGCCCGCGGCCTGCGCCGATGGCCTGCCAGCTCAGCATGACGGGGCCGCCATGCATGGCCTCGCCCATGATCACTTCGTCGTAGTCGTGGATGACGCCGGCCTCGTCCATGCTCTGGCGCCGCGCCACGGCATCGCCCGGGTGCACCACGATGCCGACAAAGTCGTCATACCAGGACAGCGCGCCCTGCGGCTCGCCCCAGTGCAGCAGTGGCAGGCAGGCCTGGGCGGCAATCTCCAGCGCCATGGCGTCGCTCACTTGCAGGCCGTGCGCGCCGTGGAAGCGCTTGCGCTGCAGGAAGACGGCGGCCAGTGCGCGCAGCTTCGATTGCTCCTCCAGCGTCAGCGAGGAAAGAAAGGGGTAGGCGGCCAGCGTGGACAGCCACAGCGGCGCTGGAATCTCAGGCACCGGCGAGACGGCGGAGCGTGCGCGGCGGCCCAGCCGCCGGACCCAGTGGCCCAGTTGTCGCCAGAGGCTCATCGTTGGGGCGCCTGTTCAAGTACTTCGGACAGCGGCAGGCGCCGCAGGCCCTGGCCCTGCTCCCAGCGCAGCACTTCGGCGCGCGGCACGGCGGCTGCCAAATCCCAGTCGCTGAGCACCACACGCCGCAGGCCATCGCCCAGTTCATGGTCGGCCGGGCGGTGCGTGTGGCCGTGGACCAGGGTGGCGGCGCGTGCGGCGCGCAGCCAGCTGCGCGTGGCCTCGGCATCCAGGTCGGCATAGGTGGGCATGGCGGCGGTGTGGCTGGCGGAGGGGGCGGCTGCGTCCGCTCCGGCCGATTCACGTTTGCGCGACTCGCTCTCCTGCCGGATGCCGCGTGCCTGCTCGCGGCGCAGCGGCAGCGGCTGCGCCAGGAAGGCCGCCTGCCACGCGGCGGAGCGCGCCATGGCGCGAAAGCGCTGGTAGTCCGTATCGTCCAGGCACAAGGCATCGCCATGGCTGAGCAGGATGCGCTGGTCGCCGCAGTCGAGCACGGTGGGGTCGGCCAGCGTGGTCGTGCCGCACAGCGCATCGAACTGCGCTCCGGTCAGGAAGTCGCGGTTGCCCTGCATGAAGAACAGCGGCCTGCGGGCGGCGGCCTCGCGCAGGGTGGCGGCGCAATCGGCCTCGAAACTGCCGGGATCCAGCAAGGCGTCGTCGCCCACCCAGACTTCGAACAGGTCACCGAGCAGAAAGACGGCATCGGCCTGCGTGGCGTGCAGGTAGCGGCGAAAGGCCTGCACGGTGGCGGGCTCGCAGGCCTGCAGGTGCAGGTCGGAGATGAAGTCCAGCGTGCGCCAGGCCGCGGGCAGTGTCCATTCGGCCGCAATGGGCGGCACGCAGGGAGGGCGAGGTGCGGCAGTCTGGGCCATGGGCGGGTGCGCGCCCGGCAAGGGCGCTGCATGAAGGCTGGGGAAGGCTCTGGAGCAGGGCTGTTGTCCATGGGCACGGCCAGGGGCGGGCCATGTGCATGGACAACAGGGCGGCTGCACGCCAAGGGGGCAGCCGCCTTGTCGGAATGGCGCCTGATTACAGGGCCACGGCCTTTTCGATGATCACGTCATCCTTGGGCACGTCCTGGTGGCCGCCGTTGCGGCCGGTCTTCACGCCGCGCAGCTTGTCCACGATCTCGGTGCCCTTGACCACCTTGCCGAACACGGCATAGCCCCAGCCCTGGGCGCTGGGCGAGGTGTGGTTCAGGAAGCCGTTGTCGGCCACGTTGATGAAGAACTGGGCGGTGGCCGAGTGCGGGTCGCCGGTACGGGCCATGGCAATGGTGTACTTGTCGTTCTTCAGGCCGTTCTTGGCCTCGTTCTCTATGGGCGCATCGGTGCCCTTTTGCTTCATGCCGGGCTCGAAGCCGCCGCCCTGGATCATGAAGCCATCGATGATGCGATGGAAGATGGTGTTGTCGTAGTGGCCCTTGTTCACATAGGCTAGGAAGTTCTCGGTGCTCTTGGGGGCCTTGGCGGCGTCGAGTTCGAGGGTGATGACGCCGTGGTCGGCGATGTGGAGTTCGACTTGGGGATTGCTCATGGCGATTCCTTGTTGGGTGGAGGGCAGGGGCGTGCCACGCTGGGCGCGGCGCGCGGTTTACTTGACTTCGGTGGCCGAGAGGATGGTCACCGGCTTGGTGGGTACATTCTGGTGCATGCCCTGGTTGCCCGTGGCCACCGTGCGGATTTTGTCCACCACATCCATGCCCTGGACCACGCGGCCGAAGACGGCGTAGCCGTGTCCGTCAGGCTTGGGTGCGTTGAGCATGTCGTTGTTCACCACGTTGATGAAGAACTGCGAGGTGGCCGAGTTGGGATTGCCAGTGCGCGCCATGGCGATGGTGCCCCGGTCATTCTTGAGGCCGTTGTCCGCTTCCAGCGGAATCGGCGCGCGCGTGGGCTTTTCCTTGAGGCTGGCGTCCATGCCGCCACCCTGGATCATGAAGCCGTCCATCACGCGGTGGAACACCGTGCCGTCATAGTGCTTGTCGCGCACGTACTGCATGAAGTTGGCCACGGTCTTGGGGGCCTTGGCCTCGTTCAGCTCCAGCACGATGTCGCCCATGCTGGTCTTGAGCTGCACCTTGGGTGTGGCGTTCTGCGCCATGGCGGGCAGGGCGGTGCAAAGGGAAGCGGCCAGGGCCATGCCGGCCAGGGAAAGCGACGCAATGCGGCGTGTGGTCATGCAAATCTCCTGAGAAAGCCAAAGGGCTGGGGGATGGAGTGGGAAAACCCGGGCAGGTTCCTGCGCGTGCGCGCAGGCGTGGCAAGACCCAAATGGCGCGCAGACCGCCGTGCCTGGGCGCCGGGGTCGTGCGTGTGGGCCGTGTCTTCTATTTGGTGCCGGTGACTGGAGCCAGCAATTCGCGCAGCAGCTTGAGCTTGGGCCGCACGCTGGCAGCACGGCCGTCCAGGCCTTGTGCCTTGCCGTAGGCCTCGTAGGCCAGGCGGGCGTGGATGTCGCCCAGATTCTCGTAGGCAACGCCGTAGTTGGGGTTGTTGCGCACGGCCGACTCCAGGGCGGAGCGGGCCTTGTCGAGCTGGTTCTGGCCTGCGTAGATGACGGCCAGGTTGTTGTAGGGCTCGGGCAGCTCGGGGTAGTCCTCGATGAGCTGGTTCAGCGCGGCGATGGCCTCGTCGGTCTTGCCGCTGTCGGTCAGGGCCACGGCCTTGAGAAAGCGCATCTGGGGGTCGCGTGCGTTCTTGGCAAGGTAGGCTTCGGCGCGTGCCAGGGCCTGGGTGCTTTTGCCGTTGCGCAGCAACTGGTTCACTTCCGTATAGTCGTCGGCGTGGGCGTGGCCTGTTGCGAGCAGGGCCGCCAGTGCCGCGAGGCGCAGGGCGGAGCGAAACGAGTTGCGTAGAGGCATGTAGGTGCTTTCGGGGCCTCGGGGAAACGCCCCGCGGCGCGGGCTTATACTGCTGTGAATTGTAGCTGAGGGGTGTGCTGGGTAACACGGGCTCTGCGCCTGCCGCTCCTGCTCCCTGCTGAGCATGCCTGCATCGGCGCCAAGGGTCCGGCGGCGCGTGGGACGCGCCCCCTGCAGCGGCCCTTTCTCCCCTGATGAACATCCATGAGTTTGCGTATCTACAACACGCTGTCGCGTGCATTGGAAGCGTTTTCGCCAATCGAACCGGGCCATGTGCGCATGTATGTGTGCGGCATGACCGTGTACGACCTGTGCCACCTGGGACACGCGCGCTCCATGGTCGCTTTCGACGTGGTGCAGCGCTGGCTTCGGGCCAGCGGAAATCGCGTGACCTATGTGCGCAACATCACCGACATCGACGACAAGATCATCCGTCGTGCCGTGGAGAACGGCGAGACCATTCGTTCGCTGACCGACCGCATGATCGACGCGCTGCACCAGGACGCCGACGCCCTGGGCATCGAACGCCCCACGCATGAGCCGCGCGCCACCGAATACGTGCCGCAGATGCTGTCCATGATCGGCCGCCTGCAGGACAAGGGCCTGGCCTACCAGGGCAGCGATGGCGACGTGAACTTTGCCGTGCGCAAGTTCCCCGGCTACGGCAAGCTCTCTGGCAAGTCGCTGGACGAATTGCAGGCCGGCGAACGCGTGGCCGTGCAGGACGGCAAGCAGGACCCGCTGGACTTCGTGCTGTGGAAAAGCGCCAAGCCCAGCGAGCCCGACGAGGTCAAGTGGGCCAGCCCCTGGGGCGCGGGCCGGCCGGGCTGGCACATCGAGTGCTCGGCCATGGGCTGCGAGATGCTGGGCGAGAGCTTCGACATCCACGGTGGCGGTGCCGATCTGCAGTTCCCGCACCACGAAAACGAGATTGCCCAGAGCGAAGGCGCGACCGGCAAGCCTTTCTCGCAGGTCTGGATGCACAACGGCTTCATCAACGTGGACAACGAGAAGATGTCCAAGTCGCTGGGCAACTTCTTCACCATCCGCGACGTGCTCAAGGAGTACGACGCAGAGACCGTTCGCTTCTTCGTCGTGCGCAGCCACTACCGCAGCCCGCTGAACTACAGCGACGTGCATCTGAACGATGCGCGCGGCGCGCTCAAGCGCCTGTACACGGCGCTGAGCCTGGTGGCCCCTGCCGAGGTCGCCATCGACTGGAGCCATCCCGCTGCCGCACGCTTCAAGGCGGCCATGGACGAGGACTTCGGCACGCCCGAGGCCGTGGCCGTGCTGTTCGAGCTGGCTGCAGAAGTCAATCGCAGCAAGAGTGCCGAGACGGCGGGCCTGCTCAAGGCCCTGGCCGGATGCCTGGGCTTGCTGCAGGGCGAGCCCCAGGCCTTCCTGCAGGCAGGAGCGGCAGATGTGGATGCCGCCGCCATCGAGGCGCAGATTGCCGCACGCGCAGCCGCCAAGGCGGCCAAGGACTGGGCCGAGGCCGACCGTATCCGCAAGGCCCTGCTGGAGCAGGGCATCGTGCTCAAGGACTCCCCTGCAGGCACGACCTGGGAGGCAGCCGCCAAGGGCTGATCCGTATGCCTTGCCAGACGTGCCGCGCCAGGTGCGGGGAGGTGCTTTGATGGCCTCCGCCAAACCCCTGGACACCATGGATTTCGAGCAGTTGCCGCTGGTGGCCGATCTGCCCGTGCCCGAACAGCAACCGGCCCCGCTGCCGGTGGTGACGCTGGGCGCGCGCGCAGGCTCGCCGCCTGCCGCCGCAGCGGCCGCTGCCGCCACGCCCAAGGCCAAGATATCGCTGCCCGCGCCGCCCGAAGGCGCGCCTGCCTACTGGGCCGAGGCCTGCCGCCAGCTCGTGCGCCGCGACCGCGTGATGAAGCGCCTGATCCCGCGCTTTGCCCACCTGGCCCTGCAGCCCGGTGGCGATGCCTTTGCCACGCTGGCGCGCTCCATCGTGGGCCAGCAGATCTCGATGAAGGCCGCGCAGACGCTGTGGAACAAGTTCGCACGCCTGCCTGCGCGGATGGCGCCTGACCTGGTGCTCAAGCTCAAGGTGGATGACATGCGCGCCGTGGGCCTGTCCGCCCGCAAGGTGGACTACCTGGTGGACCTGGCCATGCATTTCACCGAGCACCGCCTGCACCAGGACGACTGGCAGGGCATGAGCGACGAAGCCATCGTGGCTGAGCTCATGTCCATCCGCGGCGTGGGCCGGTGGACGGCCGAGATGTTCCTCATCTTCTACCTGCAGCGGCCCAATGTGCTGCCGCTGGACGATGCAGGCCTGATCTCGGGCATCAGCCAGAACTATTTTTCAGGCGACCCCGTCAGCCGCAGCGAGGCGCGCGAGGTTGCCGAGGCCTGGAAGCCGTGGTGCACCGTGGCGACTTGGTATATTTGGCGCTCGCTCGAGACGCAGCCTGCCGCCTGAAGACAAACCGATCACACCCGATCAACCCCCCGTTTTCCGGCCGGAACGCATGCACCGTGCCTGGCTGGGACAAGGAGAAACAAGTTGGCGAAAAAGAACTTTCTGGATTTTGAGCAGCCCATCGCCGAGCTCGAATCCAAAATCGAGGAACTGCGCTACGTGCAGACCGAAAGCGCAGTCGATATCTCGGAAGAGATTGAGCAGCTCAGCAAAAAGAGCCTGCAGCTGACCAAGGACATCTACAGCGACCTCTCGCCCTGGCAGATCACCAAGATCGCGCGCCATACCGAGCGTCCCTACACGCTGGACTATGTGCGCGACTGCTTCACCGACTTCATCGAGATGCACGGGGACCGGCACTTTGCCGACGACCAGTCCATCGTGGGCGGGCTGGCGCGCTTCAATGGCATGTCCTGCATGGTCATCGGCCACCAGAAGGGCCGCGACACCAAGGAGCGCACGCTGCGCAACTTCGGCATGACGCGCCCCGAGGGCTACCGCAAGGCCCTGCGTCTCATGAAGACGGCCGAGAAGTTCGGCTTGCCGGTCTTCACCTTCGTGGACACGCCCGGCGCTTTCCCCGGCATCGAGGCCGAGGAGCGCGGCCAGTCCGAAGCCATCGGCCGCAACATCTACGAAATGGCCCAGCTGCAGACCCCCATCATCACCACCGTTATCGGTGAAGGCGGCTCGGGCGGCGCACTGGCAATTGCCGTTGCCGACCAGGTGCTGATGCTGCAATACGCCGTCTACTCCGTGATCAGCCCGGAAGGCTGCGCCTCCATCCTCTGGAAGACCGGCGAAAAGGCCCAGGACGCGGCCGATGCCATGGGCATCACGGCCCACCGCCTCAAGGCCCTGGGCCTGGTGGACAAGATCGTCAACGAGCCCGTGGGCGGCGCCCACCGCGACCCCAAGCAAATGGCCGCCTTCCTCAAGCGTGCGCTGGGCGATGCCTACCGCCAGCTGGCCGACCTCAAGCCCAAGGAACTGCAGGACCGCCGCTACGAGCGCCTGCAAAGCTACGGCCGTTTCGCCGATACCAAGGCAGACAATCGCTGAAGGCCGGCGCCACGCTCTGGCACACTGAACGGCTCCCCTGTGGGAGCCGTTTTCTTTTTGTGCCGGGACTCGGCCTGAGCCCTGGCATACCTGATCCAAGCCTGTGGAAATGCCGATCACCGACCTGCCGCAAAACCTGCCGGACACCTCACCAGACGCCGAGTCAGGCGTCGCGTCAGGCGCCGCCTTGGGTGCTGCCATCCAGCGCTTTGCGCCACCGCTGCCGCTGGCCGTTGCCTTCAGCGGCGGAGCGGACTCCACTGCGTTGCTGCTGGCCTGTGCCGAGCGCTGGCCGGGCCAGGTCGTCGCCATCCATGTGCACCACGGTTTGCAGTCGGCCGCCGATGCCTTTGTGCTCCAGTGTGAAAAAACCTGTGCGCAGCATGCCGTCCCCTTGAAGATCTGCCGCGTGGATGCGCGCCACGCGCCGGGCCAAAGCCCTGAGGATGCGGCGCGTCAGTTGCGCTACGCCACGTTGATCAAGGCGGCCAACGAGCCCTGGCCTGCGCAGGGCGGTGTGCCCATGCCTGCCGTTCGCAGCCTGGCCCTGGCGCAGCATGCCGACGACCAGGTCGAGACGCTGCTGCTGGCGCTGTCGCGCGGCGCCGGCGTTGCGGGGCTGGCCGCCATGCCGGCGCAGTGGAGCAGGGCGGGACTTGCGTGGTATCGACCGCTGCTTGATCTGCCTGGCCAGGTATTGCGGGACTGGCTTGCTGCGCGCGGCCAGGAGTGGGTGGAAGACCCTTCCAATGCCGATGCCCGCTACACCCGCAATCGCATCCGCGCCCAGTTGCTGCCGGCGTTGCACCAGGCCTTCCCCCAGTTTCGCGCCACCTTTGCGCGCAGCAGCCGGCATTGCGCCGAAGCGGCCGAGCTCTTGCAGGAGATGGCCCAGGCCGACCTGGGTGCGGTGGGCAACCCGCCCCGCATCGCCGCATTGCAGGCGCTGAGCCCAGCGCGCCAGGCCAATGTGCTGCGCCACTGGCTGCGCAGCGTGCATGCCACCACCCCGAGCGCCGCGCAGCTCGATCAACTGCTCGCGCAGGTCGGCGTTTGCCGTACGCGAGGCCACCGCATCCATCTCAAGATGGGCAGGGGTTTTGTGCGGCGCCTGGGGTCAGTGCTCGATTGGTACAATTGACAGGTTTTGGTCCAACTTTGCACGAAAACCGGCGGCGCGCCAAAACCAAATGGCTTGCGCAAGACGGGTCTGGACGGACATTTCGCTACATGCGCAGTCCTCTTGAGCACCTGGCTTGCACAAGCACCCCCTGTCGTACAGCGCCGTGCCTAGCAGTTTCGTCACCCTGATATCCAATGGCACTGATCGTTCATAAATACGGCGGCACCTCGATGGGCTCGACAGAGCGCATCCGCAACGTTGCCAAGCGCGTGGCCAAGTGGGCTAGGGCCGGTCACCAGATGGTGGTCGTCCCCAGCGCCATGAGTGGCGAAACCAACCGTCTGCTGGGCCTGGCCAGCGAGCTGGCTCCCAGCTCGGCCAAAACGGCGTACTACCGTGAACTCGACATGCTCGCCTCCACGGGCGAGCAGGCGTCGTCGGCACTGCTGGCCATTGCGCTGCAGGCCGAAGGCCTGGAAGCCATCAGCTTCTCGGGCTGGCAGGTTCCCGTGCGCACGGACAGCAGCTTCACCAAGGCGCGCATCGAGTCCATCGATGACAAGCGCGTTCGCGCCGAACTCGACGCTGGCCGCGTGGTCATCATCACCGGCTTCCAGGGCATTGATCCCAACGGTCACGTCACCACGCTCGGCCGT
>NZ_CP157763.1:687500-4332500 GCF_040112715.1 Delftia sp. DS1230 | reverse complement strand
CGATGTGGGGACGGAGAAGGTTAGCTCAGCCAACTGTTGGATATGTTGGTTCAAGCCTGTAGTCGTGCCTGGTAGGCAAATCCGCCGGGCTTAGATGAGGGGTGATAACGAGTCTGCTTGCAGACGAAGTGAGTGATACCCTGCTTCCAGGAAAAGCCACTAAGCTTCAGCTACACACGACCGTACCGCAAACCGACACTGGTGCGCGAGATGAGTATTCTAAGGCGCTTGAGAGAACTCTGGAGAAGGAACTCGGCAAATTGATACCGTAACTTCGGGAGAAGGTATGCCGCAAGTAGGTGAACTTGAACAAAGGGAGCCCAAAGCGGTTGCAAAAAATCGGTGGCTGCGACTGTTTAATAAAAACACAGCACTCTGCAAACACGAAAGTGGACGTATAGGGTGTGACGCCTGCCCGGTGCTGGAAGATTAAATGATGGGGTGCAAGCTCTTGATTGAAGTCCCAGTAAACGGCGGCCGTAACTATAACGGTCCTAAGGTAGCGAAATTCCTTGTCGGGTAAGTTCCGACCTGCACGAATGGCGTAACGATGGCCACACTGTCTCCTCCAGAGACTCAGCGAAGTTGAAATGTTTGTGATGATGCAATCTCCCCGCGGAAAGACGGAAAGACCCCATGAACCTTTACTGTAGCTTTGTATTGGATTTTGAACGGATCTGTGTAGGATAGGTGGGAGGCTTTGAAGTGAGGACGCTAGTTCTCATGGAGCCGACGTTGAAATACCACCCTGGTGCGTTTGAGGTTCTAACCCAGGTCCCTTATCGGGATCGGGGACAGTGCATGGTAGGCAGTTTGACTGGGGCGGTCTCCTCCCAAAGCGTAACGGAGGAGTTCGAAGGTACGCTAGTTACGGTCGGACATCGTGACGATAGTGCAATGGCATAAGCGTGCTTAACTGCGAGACTGACAAGTCGAGCAGATGCGAAAGCAGGACATAGTGATCCGGTGGTTCTGTATGGAAGGGCCATCGCTCAACGGATAAAAGGTACTCTGGGGATAACAGGCTGATACCGCCCAAGAGTTCATATCGACGGCGGTGTTTGGCACCTCGATGTCGGCTCATCTCATCCTGGGGCTGTAGTCGGTCCCAAGGGTATGGCTGTTCGCCATTTAAAGAGGTACGTGAGCTGGGTTTAAAACGTCGTGAGACAGTTTGGTCCCTATCTTCCGTGGGCGCTGCAGATTTGAGGAAGCCTGCTCCTAGTACGAGAGGACCGGAGTGGACACACCTCTGGTGTATCGGTTGTCACGCCAGTGGCATTGCCGAGTAGCTAAGTGTGGAAGAGATAACCGCTGAAAGCATCTAAGCGGGAAACTCGTTTCAAGATGAGATCTGCCGGGGCCTTGAGCCCCCTGAAGAGTCGTTCGAGACCAGGACGTTGATAGGCTGGGTGTGGAAGCGCAGTAATGCGTTAAGCTAACCAGTACTAATTGCTCGTGAGGCTTGACCCTATAACTTTGATGACGTGATCATCAAGGTGGTTATGCCAAGTAAGGCGCAGTCAAAATACAAAGCTGATTACAGACTCTATGAATTCGTTGTGTTGCTCACAAGAGCAGCATGACAACAAGTTATGCCTGATGACCATAGCAAGTTGGTACCACTCCTTCCCATCCCGAACAGGACAGTGAAACGACTTTGCGCCGATGATAGTGCGGGTTCCCGTGTGAAAGTAGGTCATCGTCAGGCTCTTACAGCCCAAGAAACCCCGTAGCCCAAAGCTACGGGGTTTTTTGCTTGTTTGCGCAGAATACCTGTTCCGGCCCTGCGCGATGTGCGTGCGCCATGGTGGGTGCGCCGGCTTGAAAGACCAACATGCAACTGCAAGACATTCTGTATTCCCAAGGCTTCGGTATCCGCCGCGTGTGCTCGGGCCTGGTCCAGCAGGGCTGGGTGGAACTGTGGGACACCGAGGCCAACGACTGGGTGCGTTGCCTCGACTCCACGCAGGACATCGATCCTGAAGGCCTGCGCTATCGCGTACAGGGCGTGGAGTGGGCCTATCACGCGCTGGGCTATGTGCTGCTGCACAAGCCGGCGGGCACGGAGTGCTCGCAAAAGCCTTCAACCTATCCGAGCATTTACTCGCTTTTGCCCATGCCGCTGCGCCAGCGCCCGAACAAGGGTGCCGTGCAGGGCGTGCAGGCCGTGGGCCGGCTGGACCAGGACACGACGGGCCTGCTGCTGCTCAGCGATGATGGCCAGTTCATCCACCGCATGAGTTCGCCCAAGAAGCACGTGCCCAAGGTCTACCGTGTGACCACCAAGCATGCCGTGGATGCGCGGCAGGTGCAGCGCCTGCTGGAGGGCGTGGTGCTCGATGACGACCCCAAGCCCGTCAAGGCGGCTGCCTGCGAGCAGGTGAGCGAGCATGTGCTGGACCTCACGCTGACCGAGGGCAAGTACCACCAGGTCAAGCGCATGATCGCCGCCGTTGGTAACCGCGTTGAAGGCCTGCACCGCTGGAAGATTGGCGAGCTGGAGCTCACCGAGGACCTGCAGCCGGGCCAGTGGCGCTGGCTGTCGGTCGAGGACCTGGCCAAGCTCAAGGCCAAGTGAAGCTCTCTTGTCGTTTCCCATGATGAATTCCTCTGAGCCGCGCCCAGGCTGGGCCCTGCTGTGCACGGCCTTCGATGCCCCCACGCCGTACGCACTGCGCATCCGGCAGGACGTGCTGATCGTGGTGGATGGCCGCGGCATGATCGACGCCGTGCTGGAGCGGAACGACCCTCGGCGCACGACCCTGGAGGCCTTGCATGCGGCAGCGGGCACGCTGAAGCGCCTGCCCGAGGGCCAGTACCTTTTGCCCGGCATGGTGGACCTGCATGTGCATGCGCCGCAGTGGCCGCAAAGCGGCAAGGCCCTGGATGTGCCGCTGGAAACCTGGCTGCAGGAGTACACCTTTCCCCTGGAAGCGCGCTACGGCGATGCCGGCTTTGCCACTTCGGTGTACGACAGCGTGGTGCGTACGCTGCTGGCCAATGGCACGACGACGGCCATGTACTTCGGCACCATCCACGCCGTGGGCAACCAGGTGCTGGCCGAACGCTGCCTGGCCCTGGGCCAGCGCGCCCTGGTCGGCAAGGTGGCCATGGACGAGCCGTCGCAATGCCCTTCGTTCTACAAGGACGCTAGTGCCGCCGAAGGCATTGCCGAGACGGCGCGCTTCATCGACTGGCTGCGCCAGCATCCGGACAACGCGCAGCAGCGCGTGCTACCGGTGATCACGCCGCGCTTCATTCCTTCGTGCACCGACGAGCTGCTGCGCGGCCTGGGCGACCTGGCTGGACGCACCGGCGCCCATGTGCAAACCCATTGCTCCGAGAGCGACTGGGCCCACGCCCATGTGCTGGAACGCCAGGGCCGCACCGATGCGCATGCGCTGCATGATTTCGGCCTGCTCACGCGCCGCACGGTCGTGGCCCATGCCAACTTCCTCACGGCCGATGACGTGGCGCTGATGGCGCGCACGGGCGCCTCGGTGGCGCATTGCCCTCTGTCCAACTTCTATTTCGCCAACAGCGTTTTCCCCGCGCGCAGCGGCCGTGAGCAGGGCCTGGGCATGGGGCTGGCCACGGACATTTCGGGGGGCTACAGCCCCAGCATGTTCGACGCCTGCCGCCATGCCATGACAGCCTCGCTGGCCTTGCACGAAGGCGTGGATCCGGCGCAGACGGCCGCCCGGCGCGGCAGGGCGGGGCAGGGCGTGCAGGCCCGCATCGACCACGTCTTTGCACTATGGCTGGCCACGGCGGCGGGTGGCGATGCGCTGGACCTTCCCATTGGCCGCATCGAGCCCGGCCATGCCATGGATGCCCTGGCCGTCGACTGCCTGGCGCCGGACTCCAATGTGCAGATCTGGCCCGAGCAGGACGGCCCGGCCGACATCCTGCAGAAGATCATCCACCATGCCACGCGTGCCAATGTGGCCTGCACCTGGGTGCAGGGCGCGTGCGTGCACCGGCGCCAGGCGGCCAGCCCCGCCTGAAGACCGGCTGCGTTTGCGCACTGGCTGTTTCCCGCGTTTTCCGCTCCATGACCGAACCGACCTCCTCCTACGAAGGGCGCCTGATCGCCCGCCCTGACGACCGCGTCACGCTCTCCCAGGCCCTGTTGCTGGGCCTGCAGCATGTGATGGCCATGGACGTGTATGTCGTGCCCTTCATCATTGCCTCGGCCCTGGCGCTGTCGCAGGCCGACGCGGCGTCCATGATCCAGTCCACCTTCCTCGCAGCGGGACTGGGCACGCTGATCCAGACGGCCTGGTGCATGCGCATGCCCGTGGCACAAGGGCCTTCCTACATTCCCCTGGGTGCCATCCTGGCCGTGGCCTTTGGCGCGGGCGGCGGCTTCGGCGGCATGGGAGCGGTCTATGGCGCGCTGATTCCGGGCGCGCTCATCGTCATCGCGCTGGGTGCGCTGGGCTGGTTCCACCGCGTGATCCGCTGGCTGGTGCCTCCCATCGTCGGCGGCACCATCATCCTCGTGGTGGGGCTGTCGCTGCTGCCGATTGCGCTGAGCGCCAACGTGTTCGCGGTCCACGGCGGCATGACGGTCAACCAGTCCATCGCGCTGGCATCGGTATCGGCGGCGCTGCTGATTGCGGCCATGATGCTGGGCCTGCGCTTCGACAACCGGCTGGGCCGCTGGATGCGCCTGTCGTCGGTGATCATCGCGCTGGCTGGCGGCACGGCCGTCGCCTGGGGCATGGGGCTGTTTGCCTGGCAGCCCATTGCCGATGCGCCCTGGCTCACGCTGCCCAAGCTGGCGGGCATCGACTATCCGCTGCAGTTCTCGCTGCCCGCCGTGCTCACCTTCGTCGTGATCTACCTCGTGGTCATGGCGGAGACCACGGGCACGTGGTTCGCGGTCTCGGCCGTGATCAACCAGCCCATCACCAGCCGCCAGCTGGACCGTGGCGCCGTGGGCGAAGGCCTGAGCTGCAGCGTGGCCGCGCTAATAGGTGCCACGCCGGTCACCGGCTACTCCACCAACGCCGGCGTGATCTCCATCACCGGCGTGGCCAGCCGCATGGTTTTCATTGCAGCCGGCCTGGTGCTGGCCTGCCTGGGCTTCCTGGGCAAGTTCTCCGCACTGATCGCGGCCATTCCCTCGCCCGTGATCGGCGGCATGTTCGCCGTGGTCTGCGTGACCATTGCCATGGCGGGCATCCGCATCCTGCGCCATGTGCGCCTGGACGAGCGTGCCATGCTGGTGGTGGGCGTGCCCATCATCTGCTCCTTCTTTGCCACCCTGGCCCCCAAGGACTGGGTGCAGACCCTGCCGGACATGCTGCAGTACCTGCTGGGCTCGGCCGTGACCGTGGGCGCCATGGCCGCCATGGTGATGAACCTCATCCTGCCGCGCGCGCAGGATGACGATGCCCCGGCCAGGGACCAGGTGGTCTGAACGCCGCAGGGCCTGCTTCCCGCAAATCCATGCAAAAAGGCCATGCGCAGTTGTTGCGCATGGCCTTTTTTGCTGGAAGAGGCGGGCAGGGCCGTGCGATTCAGCGCCGGTCCAGATCGTCGATGGAGGCGCTCCAGCGGCTGTCCCAGCTGCCGCGCTCGCGCACCTGGTCGATCTGGCGGCGGTCGCGCTTGGTGGGGCGGCCTTCGTGCTGGCTGGCGATGCTGCTGGCGGGCTCCGGAGCCAGCCGGCGCTGCTCTGCCAGCCGTTCGCGCTCGGCCAGGCTTTCGGCGGTTTCCTCGTACAGGGCCTGGGCCACGGGGGCGGGGCCCCGCATGCCTGAGAGGCCGCGGATGACCACGGTGCGCGGGACCTGGCCCTGGCGCAGGGCCACGGTGTCGCCGCAGCGCACCTCGCGCGCGGGCTTGACCAGGGCTCCGTTGACGGTGACGCGGCCCTTGCCGATTTCCTCCGTCGCCAGGCTGCGCGTCTTGTAGAAGCGCGCGCACCACAGCCATTTGTCCAGACGCATGGATTCGATATCGGTCATGGCGTTATTGTGCGCGCGGCGCGGGGTGCTTGCCAGTGGCCGGCTGCAGCGGAATCGCCACGTGCGCATGCAGTCCGCAGACCAGGCCTTGCCGGTAGATGTTGCGCAGCTCGATGGCGCCGCCCAGCGTCTGCACGATCTCGTGGCAGATGGCCAGCCCCAGGCCCGAGCCGCTGCGCGCATTGCCGGCCGAAAATGGCTGGAACAGCCTCTGCGCCAGCTCGCTGTCTATGCCCGGCCCGCTGTCGCGCAGGCTGAGCACGGCCTGGCTGCCGGCCTGGTGCACGCTGATGTGCAGGCTGCCGGCCGCAGGCATGTGGCGTATGGCGTTGTGCAGCAGGTTGCGCGTGAGCTCGCGCAGCATCCATTCGTGGGCAGGAACGGGGCAGGGCTCCGTGTCTATGGAAAAGTCGATGTCCTGCTCCGCAATCAGCGGCGACAGTTCGATGGCCACGTCGCGCACCACTTCGTCCAGCAGGCTGGGCGCGGGCGATGCGGGCCCGGCGCTGTCTTCCTGGCGCAGCTGCTCGACCTTGGCCAGCGCCAGCATCTGGTTGGCCAGGCGCGTGGCGCGGTCCACGGTGGCGCCGATTTCCTCAAAGGCCTGCTCGGCTGGCACATCGCCGCGCTGGGCCGACTGCAGCTGTGCCTTGAGCACGGCCAGCGGCGTGCGCAGCTGGTGCGACGCGTCGCGCACAAAGCGCTTTTGGTCCGACAGCAGCTGGCGCAGCCGCAGCATGAGCTGGTTGATGGCCTCCAGCAGCGGCTGCAACTCGCGCGGTGCTGAGGGTGCCGACAGCGGGCTCAGGTCGCCGCGCGGGCGCGATCGCAGGTCGCTGCTGAGCCGGCGCACGGGCTGTGTGGCGCGCTGGACGACGAAGATCACGATCAGCGCCACGGCGGCCACCAGCAGGGCCTGCCGCGCCAGCGTGGTGCGCAGGATCTGCAGGGCCAGCGCTTCACGCAGCTCCAGCGTCTCGGCCACCTGGATCACGGCCATGCCGCGCCCCTTGGCGCTGGCCACGGGCTGCAGCAGCACGGCCATGCGCACGGGCCGGCCCCGGAACTGTGCGTCGTAGAAGTCGACCAGGGCCGCGTAGGGCGGGCGCTGGGGAATGACGCCGTGCCACATGGGCAGCTCGCCAAAGCCCGACACCATTTCCCCCTCCAGCGTGGAGACGCGGTAGAACATGCGGCTCTGGTTGTCGGCCTCGAAGATCTCCAGCGCCGAGTAGGGAACGATGGCATGCAGCTGGGCGGACTCGTCATAGCCCGTCACATCCAGCTGCTCGCTGATGCTCTTGGCCGAGGCCAGCAGCGTGCGGTCATAGGCGGTGTTCAGCGCAGCCAGCGTCTGGTGGTACAGGCTCCAGGTATTGAAGCCAATGAACAGAATGACGGGCACGAGAATGCCCGTCAGCAGCTGGCGGCGCAGCGACCAGGGCTGGCGAGTGCGCGCGGGGGCGGGAAGGGGAAGACCGGGGTCGCGCATGGGCTGCGGTGAGTGGTGGAGTGCCTCAGGCCGACTCGGCCTTGAGCAGATAGCCCAGGCCGCGCAGCGTGACCAGCTGCACGCCCGTGCCCGACAGCTTCTTGCGCAACCGGTAGGCGACGACTTCCACGGCTTCGTACTGCACGTCCGACTCGCCGGGAAACACCAGCGCGAACAGACGCTCCTTGGCCACGGCATGGCCGGGGCGTGCCAGCAGGGCGTGCATCAGGGCCAGCTCGCGCGGCGTCAGCTCCATGATCTCGCCATCGCGGTGGATGGCGCCGCTGGCCTTGTCGTAGCGCAGCGCACCCATGGCGATGGTCTCGGGCGGCGGCTTGGGCGTGAAGCTGTCGCTGCTGCGGCGCAGCAGGGCGCGCAGCCGGGCCTCCAGCTCGTCGAGGTCGAAGGGCTTGGCCAGGTAGTCGTCGGCACCGGCGTTCAGGCCCAGCACGCGGTCGCCCACGGTGCCGCGCGCGGTCAGGATGAGCACGGGCGTGCGCAGGCCCTGGCCGCGCGCACGCTCCAGCACCTGCAGGCCGTCCAGGCCGGGCAGGCTCAGGTCCAGCACCACGGCGTCGGGCTCGCGCACCAGCCACTGCGCCAGGGCCGAGGGCCCGTCGGCCGCCGTCTCCACCTGGATGCCGCGCCTGATCAGCGTGCGCTGCAGCGTGGTGCGCATGGCGTTGTCATCTTCTACGAGCAGCAATTGCATGGGCCGGACGTTAGCACCGGGCGCGATGCAGGCCATCGTGGCGAGAGCGATCTAGGGATTCCCCTAGGGGTTTGGACAGCCATTTGACAGGTAGCGAACCGATCATCGACAGCCTTACAACACAAGGAGTCAAACCATGCGTCGTGATACTTTTCTGAAGTCGCTGGCCGCACTGGCCGCCGCAGGCAGCCTGCCGCTGTCTGCGCAGGCTGCGGCAGCCGTCAAGATGATGCTGCCGGCCAACCCCGGCGGCGGCTGGGACACCACGGGCCGTGCCCTGGGCAAGGCTTTGCAGGACGCTGGTCAGGCTGCTTCCGTCACCTATGACAACAAGGGTGGCGCCGCCGGCGCCATCGGCCTTGCGCAGTTTGTCAACGGCAGCAAGGGCGATCCCAACGCCATGATGGTCATGGGCGCCGTCATGCTGGGCGGCATCATCACGGGCAAGCCGCCCGTGAACCTCACGCAGGCCACGCCGCTGGCCCGCCTGACCAGCGAGTACAACGTCTTCGTGCTGCCCGCCAACTCGCCCTTCAAGAACATGGCCGAGGTGATCGCCCAGCTCAAGAAGGACCCGGGCTCCGTCAAGTGGGGCGGCGGCTCGCGCGGCTCCACCGAGCACATCGCGGCGGCCATGATTGCGCGTGAAGTCGGCGTCGATCCCTCCAAGATCAACTACGTGGCATTCCGTGGAGGCGGCGAGGCCATCTCCGCCATCCTGGGCGGCAACGTCACCGTGGGCGGCAGCGGCTACAGCGAGTTCGCCGAGTACATCGGCACCGGCAAGATGAAGCCCATCGGCGTGACCTCGGGCCAGCGCCTGAAGGGCGTGGACGTGCCCACGCTCAAGGAGCAGGGCATCAACGTGGAGATCGGCAACTGGCGCGGCGTGTACGGCGCGCCCGGCATCACCAAGGCACAGCGCGATGCGCTGGTCGCCATGATCGAGAAGGCCACCAAGAGCAAGGCCTGGGCCGAGGCGCTGCAGAAGAACGACTGGACGCCTGCATGGCTGGCCGGCGATGCCTTCGGCGAGTTCGTGGACCAGGAGTTCGCGAGCCTGCGCGCCACCATGGTCAAGTCCGGCATGGTGTGATCGAGCTGCTGCACCGGCCTCTTGCGGGGTCGGTGCAGCAACAGGCCCGCACTCCTGCGGGCCACGGCAGGCGCCAGTCGCAGCGCCTGCTTCAAGAAGCGGAAGATGCCCGCGCGCCGCGCCAGCGGCTCGCAGGCCCCGGCGGCTTAATTTTTTCCCCACGTCTGCAGCGGTGGCCGGCCCGGTCGCCGGTCCCGCTGCGGCCAGGAACTGACCATGTCCGAGTCCTCACAACCCAATCCACTTGCCACGGATGCCGCCCAGGCCGATGAGCCCAGCGGCTTTCCCTCGGTACGCGCGCAGACCATCGTCGGCTCCGGCGTGCTGCTTGTCGCCGCAGGCCTGGCCTTCGGCGCGCTGCAAATCCCTGGCGATGCCGGCTACGGCGGCGTCGGCCCCAATTTCCTGCCCTGGCTGTGTGCCTTGGTGCTCGCAGTCTGCGGCGCCTGGCTGGTCTGGGAGGCACGCACGGGCGGCTTTCGCGAAGCCTCTTGCGGGGGCGGCCACCCACGAGCCGACATCGGCGCCTTCGTCTGGGTGTCGACGGGCCTGCTGGTCAATGCCGTGCTGATCGGCACGGTAGGCTTCATCGTCAGCTGCACCGTCTGCTACGTGCTGGCCGTGCAGGGCCTGCGCCGTGCCGGCGGCCAGGCCCAGGCGGGCAAGCCCATCACCTGGGCCAAGGACGTGGTCACCGGGCTGCTGATCTCGGCGCCCGTGTTCTGGGCCTTCACGCAATTCCTGGCGATCAACCTGCCGGGCCTGACTGAGACGGGGTGGCTGTAATGGAAATCTTTGACGCACTGCTGGCGGGCTTTGCCACCGCCATCACTCCGGCCAACCTGCTGTGGGCCCTGGTCGGCTGCGCCCTGGGCACGGCCGTGGGCGTGCTGCCCGGCATCGGACCGGCCGTGGCCGTGGCCATGCTGCTGCCCATCACCGCCAAGGTCGATGTCACCGCCTCGATGATCTTCTTCGCGGGCATCTACTACGGCGCCATGTACGGCGGCTCCACCACCTCCATCCTGCTGAACACTCCCGGGGAGACCGCGAGCATGGTCACGGCCATGGAGGGCAACAAGATGGCCAAGAGCGGCCGCGCGGGCGCCGCGCTGGCCACCTCCGCCATCGGCTCCTTCGTGGCCGGCACCGTGGCCACCGTGGTCGTCACGCTGTTCGCGCCTTCGGTGGCCGACTTTGCCGTCAAGCTGGGCCCGCCCGAGTACTTCATGCTGATGGTGCTGGCCTTCACCACCGTGAGCGCCGTGCTGGGCCAGAGCGCATTGCGCGGCATGACGGCCCTGTTCCTGGGGCTGGCGCTGGGCTGCATCGGCATGGACCAGATCTCGGGCGCTGCGCGCTACACCATGGGCAAGATGGAACTGCTGGACGGCGTGGACATCGTGCTCGTGGCCGTGGGTCTGTTCGCCGTGGCCGAAGTGCTGTACGCCGCCATGTACGAAGGCAAGGTCGTCGATACGCAAAACAAGATGGGCCGCGTGCACATGACCGGCCGTGACTGGAAGCGTTCGTGGCCCGCGTGGCTGCGCGGCACCGTCATCGGCACGCCCTTCGGCTGCATTCCCGCCGGCGGCACCGAGATCCCGACCTTCCTGAGCTATGCCACCGAGAAGAAACTGGCCAAGGGCGAGGACCGTGCGGAGTTCGGCACCAAGGGCGCCATCGAAGGCGTGGCCGGCCCAGAGGCGGCCAACAACGCCACCGTGACCGCCGCGCTGATCCCGCTGCTGACCCTGGGCATTCCCACCAGCAACACCACGGCCGTGCTGCTGGGCGCGTTCCAGAACTACGGCATCAACCCCGGCCCGCAGCTGTTCAGCTCGTCCGCCGCCCTGGTCTGGGCGCTGATCGCCTCGCTGTACATCGGCAACCTGATGCTGCTGGTGCTCAACCTGCCCATGGTGGGCCTGTGGGTCAAGCTGCTCAAGATCCCGCGTCCCCAGCTGTACGCAGGCATCCTGATCTTCGCCACCGTGGGTGCCTACGGCATGCGCCAGAGCGCCTTCGACCTGTTCCTGCTGTACGGCATCGGCGTGCTGGGCGTGATCATGCGCCGCTTCGACTTCCCCACCGCGCCCGTGGTGGTGGGCATGATCCTGGGCCCTCTGGCCGAGGCACAGATGCGCAATGCCGTGTCCATCGGCGAAGGCAGCTGGTGGATCTTCCTGCAGCGCCCCATGTCGCTGACGCTGATCATCATCGTGGCCTGCGTGCTCATCGTGCCGCGCGTGCTCAAGCGCCTGCAGCCCAAGCCCTCGCCGGAGGCGGCTGCCGGCTGATGCCAACCCGTTGCTAGCCGGCCCGGCGGTGTCACGCATGGCGCCCCGGGCCCCTGACAGCCCCTGCCTTCCGAGGCAGGGGCTTTTTTTATTGGCGCCCCTTGATGCGGGTCAGCAGGCGCCTCATGCCCATTGCACCAATGGCATGGGAAATTTATCAATATGTCCTTCCATTGGTGAGGTGGCATTCAATTGCTGATGTATCCAAGATAGTCAATTTGCTTACATTTATAAGAGGAGTCTGACGCATAAATCAATTGCGCCATTGCCAGTGGCCTGTCTATGATTCCCGCTCATCGAGAGAGGGAGCCGTCCATAGGACGGTTGACACAATGACACGACCATTTGCCATCCGCACGCCATGGGGCGAGCCACTGCATTCTCATGAAATGCCTGGCTATCAGAGAATCCGCCACTGTTTCCATCCACCCGGAATGAGGCAATGTGAAGCAATTGCCGCCCTGGATACAGCGATACAGTGCGACTGCGCCATCAAGTCCACTCAGGAGAAGTCTGCATGAGTGGCAAACCCGCAGCCCGTATCACCGACAGCGTCGTCAAGGGCAAGATCGTCACCGGCTCGCGCACCGTGCTCATCGGCAGCCAGGGCGGCCTGGCCTGCTCCGTCTGCCCGGACGGCATCACCGTCGGATCCCCTGTGAACCCCCAGCTCGGCGCCAAGGTCCTGCGGGGCGCAGAAGACCTGGACTTCGCCCTGCCATCGGCTGCGCTGCCTGTGGCCTGGCAGCGCCAGTACAGCAGCTACGTCAACCCCGAGCACGGCGCTGCCTGCGGCCTGCTGGGCCATGGCTGGCACCTGCTGCAGGAGCTCAGCATCCGCCTGCAGGACGAGGCCACCTTACTGCTGGATGCCAGCGGCCGCGTCATCACCTTCGACCAGCCCCTGGCGCCGGGCGGCCAGCTGCACAGTGCCAGCGAAGACCTCTGGCTGCTGCGCGGCGGCAGCACGGAGCCGGACGGCGGCACAGCGCCTTGGGCGGCGAACCCACGCTGGAGCCATGTGGAACAGGCACTGGTGCGCAACCCCGAAGCCATCCTTGCGGTCAGCGGCGATGGCGACACGCTCTGGGGCTTTGGTCCTGCGCCCGGTGAACCTGTCGATGGCCCTTGGCGCCTCATGGCCCAGATCGACCGCTTCGGGCGCCGCCAGCTCTACCACTACAGCGACGGCACCCCGCCCGAGGCCGGCCACAGTGCGAGCAAGGACCCCATCCCCGCAGGCCGCCTGGTCTCGCTGAGCGACGGCACAGGCCGGCGCTACCGGCTGCTGCACCAGCGCATCCATGGTGGCAAGGATGCGCAGGGACTGAACGGACTGTGGGGTGCCGACGACGGCTGGCGGGTCACAGGCGTGGACCTCACACAGGACCCGTTGCACCCCCTGTCCACCCCCATCGCCCTCGTGCGCTACGGCTACAGCAGCGCAGGCGACCTCATCACCGTCCACGACCGTGCAGGCCAGCTCGTGCGCGAATTCGAATGGGACCACCACCGCATCAGCGCCCACCGCCATGCCAGCGGACCCTGGCACCGCTACCGCTACGAGAGCGCCCAGCCCGGCGCACGCGTCATCGAGCACAGCAACCAGGAAGGGCTCAGCTACCGCTTCGACTACCTGGCCCAGCCCCCGGGCCCTGACGGCCAGCCACGCGCCGCCACCCGCGTCAGCGACAGCCTGGATCGCATCGAGACCTACTACTTCGAAGGCGCAGCGGGCCTGTCGCGCCTCATCGCCCACCACAAGGCCGATGGCAGCCGCTGGCTGCAGGCCTACGACAGCTTCGGCCGGCTGGCTTCGCGCACCGACCCGCTGGGGCGCAGCGTCCACCTCAGGCGTGATGGCCAGGGCCGGCTCATCGGCGTGCAACTGCCCGACGGGCGCAGCACCCAGCAGGAACACGACGAAGCCACCGGCCGCCTGCTGCAAAGCACTGACACCGCAGGGGCCACCATTGGCTACGAATACGACAGCTGGGGACGCCTCACCCAGATCACCCAGGCCGACGGCAGCACCGAGCGCTACCACTACCCCGACCCCCAGGAAGCGCCGCTCACCTGCGACAGCCCCTGGCGCATCGAAGACGCCCAGGGCGGCAGCAAACAGCTGGCCTGGAGCGACGCGGGCCAACTGCTCAGCTACACCGACTGCTCGGGCCACAGCACGCACTACCACTACGACCGCTGGGGTGCGCTCATCGAAGTGGGCAACGCCCTGGGCCAGCGCCAACGCCACCAGCGCGACGGCCAGGGCCGCATCGTGGCCAGCGAACTGCCCAACGGCCAGATCGAGCGCTACCACTACGACAGCGCAGGCCACCTCACGCGCATCGAACCGGCCCAGCCCCCGCTCACCCCTCTCATGGGGGGGCAAAGCCCTGCTGCACCGGCCGCCGACCCCAGCATCCACCTGCGCTACGACCTCTGGGGCAGGCTGGTCCAGCGAACACATGGTGGCCTCACCCTGGCCTTCGAATACGACAGCGCCGGCCGCCTCACGCGTCTCGTCAACGAAAACGGTGCGCAAAGCCGCTTTGCCTGGGACGCGCTGGACCGGCTCGTGCAGGAAGAAGGGTTCGACCAGCGGCTGCAGCGCTACCGCTGGGATGCGGCAGGCCAGCTCATGGAAGCCACGGACGGCAACGCTGCACGGCAAAGCAGCAGCCACTACCGCTGGGACGAAGGCGGCAGATTGGTCGAACGCCAGCTGCCCGCCACGGCCCATGCGCCCGCACAAACCCACCGCTACGAATGGGATGCGGCCGGGCGCCTCACGGCGGCCAGCGTCTGGCAACACAGCACCGCAGACAACGACAACGGCCTCATCGCCCAACTGCAAAGCCGCATAGCACTGGAGCGCGACGCGCTGGGCCGCATCACTGCAGAAGTGCAACAGCTGTACCGGCCCGGCAAGGACGGGAACGGGGGCGCAGAGCAGATCGAATACGAACACCGCATCGCCCACACCCTGGATGCGCTGGGCACACGCCAGCACAGCCAGCTGCAAGGCCTGGGAGAGATTGCCTGGCTCACCTACGGCTCAGGCCATGTGCACGGACTGCAGCTCAACGGAGCCAGCCTCATCGACTTCGAACGCGACGCCCTGCACCGCGAAGTCCGCCGCAGCCTGCACCCACCCACTCCCGCAGCAGAAGCAGACGCAGACGCACACCACCTCCTGCAGGTGCAACGCCAATGGGACAGCATGGGCCGCCTCACGGCCCTGGGCACCACAGGCCTGCAAAGCACGGAAGGCAGGGATCACCTCGTCCAGCCCCTCATCGGCCAGATCCTTGGCCGCCGCTACCACTACGACAGCCTGGGCCAGCTCGTTGCCATCGAACAGGCCGGCGCCCCGAGCCAGGCCGCACAACTGCTGCGCTACGGCTACGACAGCGCCGGGCGCCTCAGGGCGGCCACCGACAGCCAGGACCCCCAGACCACCGCCCGCTGGCAGATCGACCCTGCCGGCAACCGCCTGCCCGCGTCCGGTGCGTCCGGCGCCCCCGGTCATGCCAGCCCTCAGGACAACTGGGCCGCCCAGGTCCACGCCCACTGGCGGCACACCGACTTCAACCTCATGGGCCTGGGCCACCTTGCAGGCCAGCGCCAAGGCCCCGTGCAGCGCTGGGAAGACAACCGCATCGGCTTCACCGAAGACTGCGTCTGGCGCTACGACCCCTGCGGCAACCGCATCGCGCAAATGCAGGCGGACCACAGCCAGCAGCAACTGCACTACGACGGAGCCCACCAGCTCATCGCCGTGCGCAGCAGCCAGATCCAGGCCAACGCAGAGCAGTTGCGCCACCACAGCCGCTACACCTACGACGCCCTGGGCAGGCGCCTGAAGCAGCAGGTCGAAAGCGCGGACTCCACAGAATCCACCCGCACCCACTACTACGGCTGGGACGGCGACCGCCTCATCCACACCGAACGCCTGCAGGGCGGCGACGACACCCGCTACATAGAGCACACCATCTACGAACCGGGCAGCTTCACCCCCCTGGTGCGCCTGAGCACCACGGCCAGCGGCGACCCGCAAAGCGAGCCCCACCTGCTGGTGCAAGCCATCACCGCAGGCCTGCCCGACCCGGACGACCCCAACCACACGCCGGCCCTGGCCCTCATGCAAACCATGCTCGACGCCATGCCGCGCGACATGCAGCAAGACGCCGCCCGCCACCTGCGCCACACCCTGGAGCACGGCCTGCCGCCCAGTGCCCAGGCCATGCTGGGCGAACAGGCCGAAAGCACCACCCGCCTGCTCAGCGGCATGCAGGCCAAACTGCAGGACCAGGAAAAAGAACAGCACGCCCGCATCGCCATCCACCACTACCACTGCGACCATCTGGGCACGCCCATGGCGCTGACGGACCAGACCGGCCAGGTGGTCTGGGCCGCAAAGCTGGATCCCTGGGGCAATGTGCTGCAGGAGTACAACCCGCAAGGCATCCACCAGGCGATCCGGCTGCCGGGGCAGCACCATGACAGGGAAACGGGGCTGTATTACAACCGGCATCGGTATTACGATCCGGTGGTGGGGAGTTATATCAATCAGGATCCGATCGGGTTGATGGGGGGATTGAATATATATTCTTATACAGGTGGGGAGCCGATTAGCAGAATAGATACTTTAGGCCTTTCATTTTTTGCATCATTGCCTTCCTTGCCGCAAGGGGTCGTTGACTTTTCGGCAGGAATGGGCGATGGGATATTGAGTACTATGAGTTTTGGATTACTTAAAGGTCAATCTCTGCGTGACTCTTTGGGGGTGGATGGCGGAATTGACAAATGTACAGGTGCATACAAGTCAGGTGTTGTGACCGGCGCAGCGGCAACACTTGCCACTAACGCGGTAGGTGCAATTCCAAAAACACTTACACACTTCACAACTGAAGCGGGAGCAGCAGGTATCGCACAGTCGGGGATAAAATCCTCAAGTGCTGGATTATTTGGTGCTGGTAAATACGCATCCTCAGTGGGGGGATATCCAAGGAATCCTTTTGTGCCACCTGGTTCTGCCATACCGGTGGCTATTAATAAAACGACTGGTTATGTAAGAGCGGTGCCGGGAACATTTGTCCAACCAACCACGGGAGGAGCAACTCAGCTGGTCGCTATGAATGCTGGTTATGGGGCTGTTGCAAATCAAAATAATTTTACTTGTCAATGCAAATAACCATATGATCATAAAAATCTCAAAGAAAAAATACCAGATTGTTTTGATGTTAGGAAAAATATTGGGGATAATTTTCTTCTTTGCTGGCGTTGGAATGTCTATTGTTGCAGACAATAGATGGTTTTTTCTGATTGGGGTTCTTCTGGCGTGGATTTTAAATTATCCAATAATCAGGGGTGTATTGGCGGAGGAGGCAGATTAGTGGGGTATCAGGGTGAAGGATCCACTGAGATTTCTGAAAATCTCATCGTTTGACTTTGCGATATAACTCTTATTTAGTGCCGTGCAGCAAGACGCTGCCCGCCACTTGCCCCACACGCTGGACCTGCCGCCCGGCGCCCAAGCCACGCTGGGTGAACAGGCAGACAGCACCCACACGCCCGCTGGGCAGCATGCAGGCCCAGCTGCAGGAACAGGAAAAAGAACAGCACGGCCGCATCGCCATCCACCACTACCACTGCGACCATCTGGGCACACCCATGGCCCTGACGGACCAGAACGGCCAGGTGGCCTGGGCCGCGAAGCTGGACCCCTGGGGCAATGTGCTGCAGGAATACAACCCGCAGGGCATCCACCAGGCGATCCGGCTGCCGGGGCAGCACCATGACAGGGAGACGGGGCTGTATTACAACCGGCATCGGTATTACGATCCGGTGGTGGGGATTTATGTCAATCAGGATCCTATTGGGTTAAGCGGCGGCATGAATAAAAGTATCTATCCATTGATTTCATTACAAAAAATTGACCCATTAGGGTTATGGGCTTCCCAGAAAGGCGCATACGTGCATCAAAGAGCCGGTTATTTGGTTTTTGGCAAAGAGATAAGTCAATCACAATTGTCGGCCGTCGCAAGAGGTCATGTGTGGGCCGATAGCGCTGAGCACCAAACGCCGGAGTTTAGTCATATGCACGCGATGCGACGCCCCGGTCAGACCAAAGCAGGGGCATGTGCCGCCACAAATAAATTTATAAAAAATGAATCGCAGAAAGCGCTGAACGCCAAAAAATCTGGCGATATGGACTCAGCACTATTCCATTTCGGCGCGGCATTGCACACTATACAAGATGCGACGTTCCCATTTCACTCGGGTTTTCAACTGTGGACTGGACAAGAGAGTGCTGCGGAAATTCTTATTCATATAGGCAAGGAATCGATTGTCCCCAGTAAGGATAGCTCTCTATTTGAGAGTGCAAAGAAGGCGTGGGAAGCATTTAAATCCGGCGACATAAATGGATTCACCTGCCCCTGTAAATAAAATGAGGAATTACAGTTTCATAGCATGCACAGCATTTATGTGGCCCGCTACCTGCTGGGCATCAGGCGATATATCTGCCATCTATTTAATTTCAGTAGATACGCTGGTTTTTATATTCTCAATATATTGCGTAACAAAAATCAAATGTACGAAGAATAAAGTATATGCAATGGCATATATTTTCCTTCTATTTCTTTTTAAGAGCATTATTAATTTCAAAATACCTTTTATTGATAATAAATTTTCCATAATAACATCAACTTGTATTTTTGTTATAACAAGTGTTTGCATCATCATCCGTTTCAAGAAATAGTATATATACAAAATATACTATGGAAAGCTCCGTCTAAAATTGGTGATAAAAAAGCGCCACGGCGCACAGCACAAAGCAAGTTCAGTTAAATGCAGCCTAACTTCAAGGGCAGGAAAAGAATGGCAACGGCGCATCGCCATTCCCTGCCGTCCCTGCGACCATCTGGGCACGCCAAACCCATCCTCGCTGCCAAAGCACAGCACAGGCCTCATCGTGAATTAAATTCACAGATGGTGTTCCAGCAGACCGTCTAGTCCCGCGCAGCCCTTGAATCCATGATCCCGCCATCGACAGACATCGGATTCCTTGCATGCTGCAACTTTTTCCATCGCTTTCCACGGCCTCGGGCGCGGCCCTTCTGGCGCTTGTGATTTCCACGCCAGCCATGGCGGATTCAACGGCGCCGGCGGGTTCGGCTGGAGTCTCCCACTGGGCTGCCACGTGGCAGGCCAGCCCGCAGCCGGTCTGGGGGGCGGACTTCCTCTTTCCCACCAACCTGCCCGCTGTGCTGCAGGACCAGACCGTGCGCCAGGTGGCACGCATCAGCCTGGGCGGGCCGCGCCTGCGTATCGTGCTGTCCAACGCCTACGGCGGCCAGCCTGTGACCGTGGGCAGGGCGACCGTGGCAAAGCCGTTGCCGGAGGGCGCCATTGACGCTGGCAGCCTGCAGGCCGTGACTTTTGGCGGCAGCGCGCAAGCCACCATTGCCGCAGGCGCATCCCTGGTCAGCGACCCTGTGGCCTTGCCGCTGGCCTCGCTGTCGCAGGTGGCCGTGAGCCTGTACCTGCCCGGTGCCACGCCTGTGCAGAGTTTTCACTGGGATGGGCGTCAGACCGGCTGGATCGTGGCGGGCGACCAGTCCGCGGCTGCGGCGCTGCGGACTTCGGACCCTGGCGCAATCAGCAGCACGGCCCGCCCGCTGTTGGCGGGCATAGAGGTCGAGGCAGAAGCTGCGGCGCCCGTGGTAGCGGTGATGGGCGACTCCATCACCGACGGTGCCACGGCCAGCCTGGACAGAGACAGCCGCTGGCCGGATTTCCTGGCCGCGCGCCTTGCGCCGCACGGCGCGGCGGTGGTCAATGCCGGCATCTCGGGGGCGCGCCTGCTGTCCGATGGCATGGGCGAGCATGCCCTGGCGCGGCTGGAGCGTGATGTGCTGGCCCAGCCCGGTGTGCGCAGCCTCATCGTGCTGCTGGGCATCAACGATATTTCCTGGCCCGGCACGGCCTTTGCGCCGCGGGCGCAGCGCCCCACGCTGCAGGACATGGCAGAGGGCTATCGCCAGCTGGTTGCCAGGGCGCGCAGCCACGGCCTGCGCGTGATCGGCGCCACCTTGCCGCCTTTCGAGGGCGCCTTGCCAGGCACGCCGCTGGACGACTACTACCAGGACGGCAAGGACGACCTGCGGCGGCAGGTGAATGCATGGATACGGTTGGGCGGCGCCTTCGATGCCGTGCTGCGCGACAGCGCCCACCCGGCACGCATGGCGGCGCGCTTCGACTCGGGCGACCACCTGCATCCTGGCGACGAAGGCAACCGCGCCATGGCCAACGCGGTAGACCTGAACGCCATACTGCCCGGCCTGCCGCAGCGCTAGTGCGTCGCGGCGGCGGGGGCTGGCTTCCATATAAAATGCAAATGGTTCTCATTTGTCATACGTCCCCGGCGTGCCTGCGCCCTGGGGCACAGGGAGGGGTACTGTGGCCGCCGCCGAGTTTGCGCTTCAGCAACAAGTCGAAATTCTCTACACCGATCACCACGGCTGGCTGCGCGGCCTGCTGCGCCGCAAGCTGGGCAATGCCTTTGATGCGGCCGATCTGGCGCACGACGTCTACCTGCAGTTGCTGCGCACGGGCCGCGTTCCCCCGGCCGATGAGCGCCGCCGCCATCTCACCCAGATCGCCAATGGCTTGGTGATCGACCTGTACCGGCGCCGCCGCGTGGAGGCGGCCTACCTTGAAGCCCTGGCCCTGCTGCCCGAGCAGATGGCTCCCTCCGAGGAAGCCCGCGCCCTGGCGCTGGAGGCCCTGGTCGAGATCGATGCCGCACTGAACGGCCTGCCGCCCAAGGCGCGCAAGGCCCTGCTGCTGTGCAAGCTCGATGGCATGGCCTACCGAGATATCGCGGCCGAGCTGGGCGTGTCCGTGTCCTCGGTGGAGAAATACATCGCTGCCGGCCTGCTGGCCTGCTACCAGGCGCTGCACGGCCCGGTGTGCTGAACGGCCGGCCCGCCCGCATGTCCTCATCACCGGCATCGCCCGACGCCTCCAGCGAGCTGCTGGAGCCGGCCATTGTCCAGCGCGCCGCCGAATGGATGGCCCGGCTGTGGGCTGACGACGCCAGCGATGAAGACCGAGCCGCCTGCGTCCGCTGGCGGGCCGAGCATCCCCGGCATGAGCTGGCCTGGGGCCGCCTGCAGGCCTTTGACGACAAGCTGCGCAGCGTGCCCGGCGGCATCGCGCGGCATACGCTGGCGGACACCTCCGCTGCGTCGCCTGCGTCCCGGGGCCGCCGCCGTGCCATGCAGTTGCTGGGCCTCATGGCCACGGCCGGAGGCATTGCCCATGTGGTGCGCGGCACCGATGCATGGCAAATCGCCGCCGCCAGCCATGGCACGGCGCGCGGTGAAGTCCGAGAGATCACGCTGCCGGATGGCACGCAGGTGGTGCTGGCCTCGGCCTCGGCCATCGACCTGCGCTTTGACGAGGCCGAGCGCCTGATCCTGCTGCGCGCCGGCGAAATCCTCGTCACCACCGCGCCCGATCCGCAAAGCACACCGCGCCCGCTGCGCGTGCGCTCGCGCCACGGCACGGTGCAGGCCCTGGGCACGCGCTTCACGCTGCGCCAGGAAGATGAGCAGTCCCGCGTGGCCGTGTTCGAGGGCGCGGTGGAGGTGCGTCCTGCCAGGGCGCCGGGCCAGGTGGTGCGCGTGGATGCGGGGCAGGGCGCCGTCTTCACTGGCGAGCAGGCCCGGGCTCCTGTGCCTGCGCAGGAAAGTGCCGCCGCCTGGGCGCGCGGCGTGCTGGTGGCCGACAACATGCCGCTGGGCGAGCTGGTGGCCGAACTGGCGCGCTACCGCACGGGCCTGCTGCGCTGCGACCCGCAGGTGGCCGGCCTGCGCGTCACGGGCGTGTTCTCGTTGCGCGACACCGACCGCGCCCTGCACAACCTGGCCCTGGGCCTGCCTGTGCAGGTGGTCTCGCGCACGCGCTACTGGGTCACGGTGCAGGCGGCGGGCTGAGGCTTCTTTCATCGCGGCGCCTTCCCCGTTTCTCGGAACCCGTTACCGGCTGATTCAACTTTCTGCCCCTGGGGATTGAGGGTTTGGCGTTCTCGTTCGGAAGACAGGCAAGAGCCCTTGTTTTCTGTTCTTTTCTGTTCCGCCATGCCTTCCAGGAGAACCCATGCACTCACCCGAGGCCGATGACGCCCAGGCCGGCCCCGGCCCCATTGCGCAGACGCTGCAGCCCATCCGCGCGCAGCTTGTTCTTGCCGCGCTGCTGTCGTTTGCGGGCGCCGTGCTGGCGCTGGCGCCGCTGGCCGGCATCGCCCACATCGCGCGGCTGGCGCTGGCCGATGGCGGCATGGTGGCGGCAGATGCCTGGCACGTCATCGCGCTGTGCCTTGTCTGCCTGTTCGCGGGCATGGCCCTGGTGTCGGCGGGCGAGCTGGTCGCCCATCTGGCCGACAACCGCCTCACCCACGGGCTGCGCCTGTCGGCCATGCAGCGGCTGGCGCGTGTGCCGCTGGGCTGGTTCACCGAGCGGGCCTCGGGCCAGGTCAAGCAGGCCATGCAGGACGACGTGGCCACCCTGCACGAGCTGACCGCGCACTTCTACACCACGGTGGGGCGCGGCGCGGGCACGGTGGCCGCTTCTGCGGTCTACTTGGTGGCCATGGACTGGCGCATGGCCCTGGTCTCGGCCCTGCCGTTCGGCATCTTCTTTCTGGTGATGCGCCACGCCATGCAGGCCAGCGGCGCCCACATGCCGGCCTTTGGCGCGGGACTGGCGCGCATCAACAACGCGGTGGTGGAGTTCGTGCACGGCATTCCCGTGGTCAAGGCCTTTGGCGCCAGCGGCCGAGCCCATGGCAGCTACCGCGAGGCCGTCGATGGCTTTACCGATGCCTTCCTAGGCTTTGCGCGTCCGCTGGTGTCGGCGCGCGCCAATGCCAATGCGCTGATCGCGCCCGTGGCCGTGCTGGGCGTGGTGCTGGCCTTTGGCACGCTGTTCACGGCCCTGGGCTGGATGGCGCCCGTGGACGTGCTGCCCTTTGCCCTGGTGGCGCCGGGCATCAGCGCGCCGCTGCAGCTGCTCAGCTTCAACCTGCATGCGCTCAATCACGCCACGGGCGCTGCCCAGCGCGTGCAGGCGCTGCTGCGCACGCCCGTGCTGGAGCAACCGGCCGCCGATCAATGCAGGCTGCCCCAAGGCTGCGAAGTCCGCTTCGAAGGCGTGGGCCATGCCTACGAGGCGGGGCATGACGTTCTCAAGGGCATGGATTTCACGCTCAGGCCCGGCACGGTGACCGCCGTGGTCGGTGCCTCGGGCGCGGGCAAGTCCACGCTCGCCCGGCTGCTGCTGCGCTTCTTCGACCCGAACGAAGGGCGCATCACGCTGGGCGGGGTGGACCTGCGGCAGGTCGAGACCGCACAGCTCTACCGCCACATGGCCTTTGTGCTGCAGGACGTGCGCCTGGTGCATGCCAGCGTGCGCGAGAACATCGCACTGGGCCGGCCCTCGGCCAGCGCGCAGGAGGTGGAAGAAGCGGCGCGCGCCGCCCACATCCATGAACGCATCCTGGCGCTGCCGCGCGGCTATGACTCCGTGATCGGCGAAGACGCCCAGTTGTCCGGCGGCGAGCAGCAGCGCGTGAGCATTGCGCGCGCCGTGCTGCTGGATGCGCCCGTGCTGGTGCTGGACGAGCCCACGGCCGCTGCCGATGCCGAGAGCGAGGCCGCCATCCAGGAAGCCCTGTCGCGCCTGGCCGCCGGACGCACCCTGCTGGTCATCGCTCACCGGCTGGACACCGTCATGCATGCGGACCAGATCCTGGTGGTGGAAGGCGGAGCCATCCGCGAGCGCGGCCGCCATGCCGAGCTGCTGGCGCTGGGCGGACGCTACGCACGGTTGTGGGCGCTGGGCGGGTACGAATCACAGCCCTCCCAATCCCTGCCTTCCACCCCCGCCCTGGCCCCGGAGCTGCCCCCATGCTGAAGACCCTGATGCAACTGCTGGGCGACGACGCCCGGCTTTTCCGCCGCTATGCCTGCATGGCCGTGCTGCATGGCCTGCTCAGCGGCCTGGTTGTCACCGCTCTTGTGCCCGTGCTGTCGCGCCTGCTGGCAGGCGATACGCGCGGCGCCGCGGCCTGGCTGGCCGTGCTGCTGGCGGGCGTGGTGCTGTGCTGGGCCTGGCAGCGCCAGGTGGAAAAGGCCGGCCTGGGCCTGGGCGCCGCCGTTCTGCGCGTGGCGCGCCACCGGCTGGGCGACCATGTGGCCCGCCTGCCCGTGGGATGGTTCACCCCCGAGAACACGGCCCGGCTCAACCACGTTGTCTCGCAGGGAATGATGGAGGTGGCCCAGCTGCCGGCCCATGTGTTCACGCCCGTGTTCAGCGGCGCCGTGGCGCCCGTTGCCGTGGTGGCCGCGCTGTGTGCCATGGACTGGCGCATGGGCCTGATTGCGCTGCTGGCGCTGCCGCTGCTGGCAGGCGTGCTGCTGGTCACCGCGTACCTGGGCCGCCGTGCCGACGAGCGCCTGCAGCGCAGCATGGCCGGCGCCAGCCAGCGCATGGTGGAGTTTGCGCAGGCGCAGTCCGTGCTGCGCGCCTTCAATGGCGAAGGCGGCGGCACGCGCTGGCTGGAGCAGGCCCTGGGCCGGCAGCGCGCATCGGGCGCGCAATCCATCCGCTTGGCGGCGCTGTCGGGCGTGCTCAACGGCTGGGCCTTGCAGGCCGTGTTTGCGGCCCTGCTGGTGGCCGGCGCGCTGTGGCTGGACGAGCGCCTGGGCGGCGTTGCAGCACAGGGCATGGGCATGGGAATGGAAGCCGCCATCCCCGTGATCGTGGCCCTGCTGCTGGCCTGCCGCCATGTCGATCCGCTGCTGGAGGTGGCCGGCTACGCCGACTCGCTGCGCGCCGCGCGCGTGCAGCTCGATGCCGTGCGCGACATCCTCGCGGTCCAGCCGCTGCCCGAGCCTGCCGTGCCCCAGGCGCCGCGCGATGCCTCGGTGGAGCTGCGCGATGTGGTGTTCCGCTACGCGCCGGGCCAGCCCGAGGTGCTGCGCGGCCTGAGCCTGCGCGTGGAGCCGGGCTCGATGACGGCGCTGGTGGGGGCCTCGGGCTCTGGCAAGTCGTCCGTGCTGCGGCTGATCGCACGCTTTTTCGATGTGCAGCAGGGCAGCGTTCTGGTGGGCGGCATCGACGTGCGCCAGATCGCGGGCGAGCGGCTGGCCGGGCAGATCAGCCAGATCTTCCAGGACAGCTACCTTTTCCAGGGCTCCATTGCCGACAACATCCGCATGGGCCGCCCGCAGGCCAGCGATGCCGAGGTGATGGAAGCCGCCCGCCAGGCCGGCGTGGCCGAAATCATCGAGCGCCTGCCGCAGGGCCTGGACACGCCGGTGGGCGAGGGTGGGGCGCGCCTGTCGGGCGGCGAGCGCCAGCGCATCGCCATCGCGCGTGCGCTCATCAAGGATGCGCCCATTTTGCTGATCGACGAGGCCACGGCCGCGCTGGATGCCGAAAACCAGGCGGCCATCGCCCAGGCGCTGGCGCGGCTGCGCGGCCGGCGCACGCTGATCGTGATTGCCCACCAGCTGTCCACCGTGGCCATGGCCGACCAGATCATCGTGCTGGACCAGGGCCGCGTCAGCGAGCAGGGCACGCCGCAGCAGCTGGCACAGGCGCCGGGCCTGTACGCGCGCTTTCTGGCGCGGCGGCGCGCCGCCAAGGGCTGGCGCATTGCGAGAACGCGCACGGTAGCGGGCACGGGCACGGGCACGGGCACGGGTGAGGACCTCCGTTGAGCGAGCCTGCGAAGCCAAAGACCGGGACGCAGGTCCCGCGCCTGGCGCCGTGGCTGCTGCCGTTTGCCGCGCTGTGCTGCGCCTCCGTGCTCACCGGCGCGCGGCAGGTGGAATGGGGGCAACTGCTGTCGCTGTCGGGCGATGCCTGGCTCACCCTCACGGCCAGCCGCCTGCCGCGCCTGGCAGCGCTGGTGCTCACGGGGGTGGGGCTGTCGGTGTGCGGCGTCGTGCTGCAGCAGATCGTGCAGAACCGCTTTGTGGAGCCTGCTACCTGCGGCGGTCTGGACGCGGCCAAGCTGGGCATTCTGGTGTCGCTGACGGTGGCGCCCGCCTCGGCCTTCACCTCGGGCGCGTGGGGCGTGGCCTGGCGCATGGTGTTCGCGCTGGTGTTCTGCCTGGGCGCCAGCCTGCTGTACGTGGCCATCATCCGCCGCATGCGCCTGCGCAACCTGGTGCTGGTGCCCGTGGTCGGCCTGATGTACGGCAGCGTGCTCAGCGCCATTGCCGAGTTCCATGCCTTCCGCCACAACCTGCTGCAAAGCATGCAGGGCTGGCTGCTGGGCGACTTCTCGCGCATTGTGCAGGGCCACTACGAGATCATCTACCTCATCGTGCCCATCGTGGTGCTGACCTATGCGTTTGCGCACCGCTTCACCGTGCTGGGCATGGGCGAGGGCATGGCCACCAGCCTGGGGCTGAGCTATCCGGCGCTGGCCACGCTGGGTCTGGTGCTGGTGGCGGTCACCGTCTCGGCCACGGTCATCACCGTGGGCGCCATTCCCTTCGTGGGCCTGGTCATTCCCAACCTGGTGGCCATGCGATGCGGCGAGAACCTGGGCCGCACCCTGCCCATCGTCGCGCTCAGCGGCGCCTCGCTGCTGCTGGCCTGCGACATCGTGGGCCGGCTGATCATGCACCCCTTCGAGGTGCCGATCGGCCTGACGGCGGGTAGCGTGGGCGGCGTGCTGTTCCTCGTGCTCATCCTGCGCAGAAGGCCGTGATGCGCAAGGCCTTGCCTCACACCACCGCGTGGATTGCGGCTGCCTTGGTGGTGGCCGCGCTGGCGGCCTGCTTCGTGCTGCTGGGCTCGGGGCTGGACTTCGGCTACGTCATTGCACGGCGGCTGACGCGGCTGTCGGCCATCGTCATCGGCGGCATCTGCATTGCGCTGTCGTCCATCGTCTTCCAGACGCTTGCGGGCAACCGCATCCTCACCCCCGCCATCATGGGTTATGAGGCGGTCTACCTGCTGCTGCAGGCGCTGCTGGTGCTGGCCATGGGCGTGCAAAGCCTGGTGGTGCTGGGCCCCAGCGGCAACTTCTGGCTGTCGGTGGCCTGCATGCTGGGCTACTCCTGGGCCCTGCACCGCTGGCTGCTGGGCGGGGGGCGCGACAACGTGTACTTCCTGCTGCTGCTGGGCCTGGTGCTGGGCATGGTGATAGGCACCTTCACGCAGTTCGTGCAGCTGCGCATCAGCCCCGGAGAGTTCTCTGTGCTGCAGGGCTACAGCTACACCTCGTTCAACCGCGCCCGGCCCGCGCAGCTGCTGTGGTCGGCGCTGATCGTGGCCGTGGCCTGCGTGATCGTGCGGCGCAGCCTGCCCGTGCTGGACGTGCTGGCCCTGGGGCGCGAGCAGGCCATCTCGCTGGGCGTGCACTACCAGCGCCAGCTGCGCCTGCAGCTGGCGCTGATTGCCGCGCTGGTGGCGGTGTCCACCAGCCTGCTGGGGCCCACGGCCTTCATGGGCATCTTCGTGGCCCACATCAGCTATGCGCTGGCGGGCACGGCGCGCCACCGGGTCACGCTGCCGCTGGGCTGCGCCGTGGCCGTGTCCATCTTCATCGCGGCGCAACTGGCGGTGGAGCATGTCTTCAACTACCGCACCTCGGTGGGCATCCTCGTCAACCTGGTGTGCGGCAGCTACTTCCTCGCGCTCATGGTGCGCGGGCGCGGCCGGGCCTGAGCCGAGCACCGGCGCCACCAAAAACAGTCAAGCAATGCATGCCATTTTTCAGGAGAGAAAGCCCGTGACCCGTCTGTTCCGCGTTCCCCATCACGCTCCCATGTTGGCCCTGGCTGCTGCCCTGGCCCTGTCGGCCTGCGACCGGCCCGCCAACCCGTCGGCACAGGCCGCAGCGCCGCAGGCGGCGGCCGGCGAGTTCACGCCCGTCACGGTGCAGCACCAGCTGGGCACCACGGTGGTGGAGCGCCCGCCGCAGCGCGTGGCCGCGCTGGACATGAACGAGGCCGACTTCCTCGACCAGCTCGGCGTGCCCATTGCCGGCATGCCCAAGGACTTCGTGCCCCACTTCCTGGCCCGGTACAAGGACGATGCCAACGTGCAGGACCTGGGCTCCATCGTCCAGCCCAACCTGGAGCGCGTGCATGCGCTCAAGCCCGACCTGGTGCTGATCTCGCCCATCCAGGCCAGCGCCTACCAGGAGCTTTCGGGCTTTGCGCCCACGGTTCATTTCGACGTGGACTTCAGGAACAGCGGCACCCGGCACCTGGACACCGTGCGCGATCACCTGCTGACCCTGGGCCGCATCTTCGGCAAGCAGGACCTGGCGCGCGCCAAGGCCGCCGAGATGGACGACAAGGTGGCCCAGGCCCGGCGCGCCACCGAAGGGCGCAAGGAGACGGCCCTCATCGTCATGCACAACAACGGCGCCTTCACCTCGTTCGGGCCGCAGTCGCGCTACGGCTTTGTCTTCAACGCGCTGGGCGTCAGGCCCGCCAGCACGGCGGCCGAGGCCGACCTGCACGGCCAGCCCATCTCCAGCGAATTCATCCAGCAGGCCAACCCGGACATCCTCTATGTGATCGACCGCACGGCCATCATGCAGCGCCGCCCCGGCATGGACGCCGCAGGCATGGACAACCCGCTGCTGCGCCAGACCAGCGCCTGGAAGAACAACCGCGTGGTCTTCGTCGATTCAGAGGCCTGGTACGTCACGGCGGCCAGCGTGACCTCGGTGAAGCTCATGGTCGATGACGTGCTCAAGGGCTACGGCGATGCGCCGGCAGCGGGCGCGGGCCCGGTGGCCGCTGCGGTTGCAAATTGATCGCATTCTCGATTGAGGGTTTGGCTTTCTCGTTCGGAAGACAAGGTGAAACACCCAACGCCTACCCGAATCGAAAGGAGTCCCGCATGGCACTACGCCATCCATCCCGCCCCGCGCACAACGGCGCATCGCGCCCCCTGCCGCACCCGGCCTTTGCCTGCAGGCACACGGCCATCGCCGTGCACATGCTCTGCATGGCGGGCCTGGCACTGGGGGGCCTGGCCGTGGCCATGCCGTCCGCGCTGGCGCAGGCGGCTGCCCAGGGGGCCGCATCTGGAGCCGCCTCCGGGGCGGCACCCGGCGAGGCCCGCCGCGCCTTCAGCATCCCGGCCGGCCCGCTGGGCCAGGCGCTCAACGCCTTTGCCGCATCGGCCGGCGTGGAGCTGACGGTGGATTCCAGCCTGCTGCAAGGCCGCAGCAGCGCAGGCCTGTCGGGCAGCTACAGCGTGGCCGAAGGCTTTGCCGAGCTGCTGCGCGGCCAGGGCCTGCGCGCCCTGCGCGAAGCCAACGGCAGCTACACCCTGGGCCGCGACCGCAACGCGGCAGCGCCCGTGGACGGCGGCGTGCTCATGCCTGCCGTCACCGTGCGCGCACAGGCTCAGCAGGCGCCGGAAGCCTATGCCGGCGGCCAGGTCTCCACAGGCGGCCGCATGGGCCTGCTGGGCGACAAGGACTTCATGGAGACGCCCTTCAACACCATCAGCTACACCGAGAAATTCATCGCCGACCGCCAGGCCCGCGACATCACCGACGTGATCTCGGCCGCCGACCCCACCGTGTTCAGCACGGGCATGACCGGCATCATCAGCGAGAACTACTCCATTCGCGGCTTCAGCTCCAGCATCGGCGATGTCACGTTTGGCGGGCTGTTCGGCGTGGCGCCGTTCTACCGCGCATCGCCAGAAATGTTCGAGCGCGTGGACGTGCTCAAGGGCCCCTCGGCCCTGCTCAACGGCATGCCGCCCGGCGGCTCGGTGGGCGGCACGGTCAACCTCGTACCCAAGCGCGCGGGCGACGAGCCGCTGACGCGGCTGACCACCTCCTTCATGTCGGATGCGCAGCTGGGCGCCCACATCGACCTGGGCCGGCGGTTCGGCGAGCGCAAGCAGTTCGGCATCCGCTTCAACGGTGTGCTGCGCGACGGCGACGGCGCCGTGAACCACCAGGAAAAAGAGACCCGGCTGGCCTCGCTGGGCCTGGACTGGCGCGGCGACCGTGCCCGCCTGTCGGCCGACCTGTACAGCAGCGAGGACCGCACCGACGGCCTGAACCGCGGCATCAACCTGGCCGCAGGCCTGCCCGTGCCCAGGCCGCCCAAGGCCGACACCCTGCTCAACCCCAGCTGGGCCTTCTACGACACCAAGGACAAGGGCGCCATGGTGCGCGGCGAACTCGACCTGGGCGACCGCGTCACGGCCTATGCCGCCGTGGGCACCAGCAAGACCCGGTATCGTTCCACGGGGGCCTACCTGATCCAGGTCTTCAACACGGCCGGCGACTACCGCACCAACCTGGCCGACCTGGGCTTCGAGATGGACAAGAAGTCGGCCGAGGCCGGCCTCAAGGGCAAGTTCAACACGGCCGGCGTGGGCCACCAGTGGGCGCTCAACGCCACCTACTACACGCATACCGACAAGCAGTTCGGCCGCCGCAACGTGCTGGCCCAGGACTGGATCACCAACATCTACCACCCCATCTGGGGCCCGGCCACCAGCTTCAACGCGCCCCCGATCTCGCGCACCGAACTACGGCTGACCAGCATCGGCGTGGCCGACACCCTGTCTTTTGCGCAGGACCGCGTGCAGCTCACCCTGGGCCTGCGCCGCCAGCAGGTGCTCAGCGACACCTTCAACGTGGCCACGGGCGCGCGCACCGCGCGCTATGACGAAGGCGCCACCACGCCCGCCGCCGCGCTGCTGGTGAAGGCCAGCGAGCGTGTCTCGGTCTACGCCAACTACATCGAAGGCCTGAGCCAGGGCGCCACCGCACCCATGACGGCGGCCAACGCGGGCGAAGTGTTCGCGCCCTACAAGTCCCGGCAAAAGGAGCTGGGCCTGAAGCTGGACCTGGGCGACTTCGCCCACACCTTCAGCCTCTATGAGATCCAGCGGCCCAACGGCTACACCGATCCCGTCTCCAACGTCTTCTCCTTCGGCGGCGAGCAGCGCAACCGGGGCGTGGAATGGGGCTTCTTCGGCAACGTGGTCACGGGCGTGCGCCTGATGGGCGGCATTGCCTACGTACAGCCCAAGCTCACCCGCACGGCAGGCGGCGTGAACCAGGGCAAGCTGGCGGCGGGTGTGCCCAGGCTGCAGGGCAAGCTGGGCGTGGAGTGGGACCTGCCCGCCGTGCAGGGCCTGACGCTGACGGCCAACGCCACCACGGCTTCCAGGCAGTACATCAATGCCGACAACTCGCTGTCCGTGCCGGGCCGAACCGTGTTCGACATCGGCGCGCGCTACGTGACCACGGCGGCCGGCCATCCGCTCACGCTGCGCGGCAGCATCACCAACGTGGCCAACAAGGCCTACTGGGCCACGCCGCTGTGGACCAGCCTCGGGCTGGGCGCACCGCGCACCTTCATGCTGTCGGCCACGGTTGATTTCTGAGCGATGACAGGGCGGCTTGCCGTCCATCAAGCCGCACCGAGCCTGCGCTGCCGCCCTGCGGGCTATAAACTAGCCCGGTCGGGCGGCAAAGCATGCCAGCCCCCTTGCCCTCCCGCCGTATACCAGGATGACAGACGCCTATGGACAGCCGCAATGACAGCATGGACCTGAGCGACGACAGCGTTTTCGAGAGCGCTGCGGAGTTGTTCCGTGCCATGGCGGCGCCCGTGCGCCTGAAGATCATCAGCGTGTTGTGCAATGGCGAGAAGAACGTGACCGAGCTGCTCGCCAGCATCGCCACCACGCAGCCCAACATGTCCCAGCACCTGAACACGCTGTACCAGGCCGGCGTGCTGGGCCGGCGCCGTGAAGGCGTCAGCATCTACTACTTCATCGCCAACGAGCAGGCTGCGCAGATGTGCTGCGCCATCTGCACCCAGGTCGCCATCGAGCAGGGCTGAGTGCCGCAGCCTGGCAGGGGCGACTCGGCTAGGATGCCATCCATGCCGCCCACACCCACCCTGGTCCAGCCCCTGCCGCTCGATGCCGACGGCATCCTCGCGCTGGCAGCGCGCTCCATGTTCCAGCTGTTCTCCACCATGAGCCAGGGCATGTTCCTGGCCGACAGGGCGGGGCGCATCGTCTGGGTCAACGAGGGCTACCAGCGCTTCCTGCCCGACCTGGGCGTGGCCTCGGTGGATGAGTTCCTGGGCCACATGGTCGAGGACGTCATCCCCAACACCCGCATGCGCCGCGTGCTGGAAACCGGCGAGCCCGTGCTCATCGACCTGCTCACCAACCGCGCCGGCACCTTCGTGGTCAGCCGCATCCCGCTCAAGGACGATGCGGGCGCGGTCATCGGCGCCATCGGCATCGTGCTGTTCGACCAGCCGGAGACCACGCTGCAGCCCCTGATCAGCAAGTTCGCCGTTCTGCAACGCGACCTGGACGAGGCCCGGCGCGAGCTGGCCGCCCAGCGCAACCGCAGCCTGCGCGTGGCCGTGCAGGGCGAGCGCCGCGCCAAGTACAGCTTTGCCAGCTTTGTAGGCAGCAGCCCGGCCGCCGTGGAGGTCAAGCGCCAGGCGCGCCGCGCGGCCCAGTCGCTCAGCCCCGTGCTGCTGCTGGGCGAGACCGGCACCGGCAAGGAGCTGCTGGCCCATGCCATCCACGCCGCATCGGCCCGCAGCGGCGGCCCCTTCGTCACCGTCAACATCGCCGCCGTGCCGGACGCCTTGCTGGAGGCCGAATTCTTCGGCGTCACCCCCGGCGCCTTCACCGGCGCCGACCGCAAGCCGCGCGACGGCAAATTCAAGCTGGCCGACGGCGGCACGCTGTTCCTCGACGAAATCGGCGACATGCCCCTGAACCTGCAGGCCAAGCTGCTGCGCGCGCTGCAGGAAGGCGAGATCGAACCGCTGGGCTCCAACCAGCTCGTGCGCTTTGACGTGCGCGTGGTCGCTGCCACCTCGCGCGACCTGCCGCAGATGGTGCGCGACGGCCGCTTCAGGGAAGACCTCTTCTACCGCCTGCATGTGCTGCCCATCCGCGTGCCGCCGCTGCGCGAACGCAGGCGCGACATCCCGGCCCTGGTCGAAGTCCTCTCCGAAGAACTGGCCCTGCGCAACGACATGCCCCCGCCAGAACTCCTGCCCGACGCCCTGGCCCTGCTGGCCGGCCAGACCTGGCGCGGCAACATCCGCGAACTGCGCAACGTGCTGGAGCAGGCCGCCATGCGCAGCGAAGACACCGCCATCAACGCAGAACAACTGCGCGAAGTGCTGCGCTCATCCGGCGTGGAACCTGCCGCCCCCGCGCCGGGCCCCGAGACTGCACCCGCCCCGTCCCCTGCCCACAACAGCCCCGCCGACACCGACCTGCTGCGCCCCCTGGCCCAGCAGGTGGCCGAGCTGGAACGCAAGGCCATCACCGCCACCCTGGCCGCCAACAGCGGCAACAAGCTGGCCACGGCGCGCCAGCTGGGCATCTCGCGGGCCACGCTGTATGACCGCATGGCGGTGCTGGAGCTGGGGGGCTGAGTCACCCGCCATCTGCAGGCCGTACCGTGGCCAAGAGGCAGGGCGATTCCTGCTGTTCCCCATCCCGGAGCCCATCCCGGAACCCAGTCCGTGAACATGAAAAACCTCCTTACCCGCCTCAAGACCGCATTCAGCAAGCCTGCCCCAGAGCCCGCTCGCCCACAGGAACACCAGCAACACCAGCAACACCAGCGCCAGCAGCAGGAACCCCAGGCGGATGCTGCAAAGGACGAAGTACTCATCAACGCCTACTGCACCGTCTGGGACCTTCCTGCGCTTGACTTTCCGCACACGCTGGCCGGGCGCCGCGATCTGTCGGACCCCGAGCTGGCACCGCATCTTTCCGGCTTTGTCGGCTATGTGCTGGGGCGCGGCGATGGGCAGATGACGCGCAACCGCTACCACGCCATGCGCCATATCCAGCGCGTACAGCAGCACCTGAGCCTGGGCGTTGCGCCGGAGCAGCTCGATGCCTTTGCCGGCTGGGCGCAGCGCGCCAACGCCATCGCATTTCTGGCGGACGGCAGCATCCGCGACCCGCAGGGCCGCATCCTGCTGGCCGCCAACGGCGCCGAGCCCGATGAACAGGCCGCGCTGCCCTATCCGCAGCAGGCCTGGCAGCGCAAGCAGCGCAGCGAGCAGGCGCTGGCGCAGCGCGGCTTCATGCCATCGGCCAGCCTGCCGCCGCTGATCTCCGAGCCCGAACTGCGCATGCGCGCGCCCGACGAGATCGCCGCACGCGCCTTTGCCCTGCTGGCCGTGGCCGTGCGCGCCGAATCGCTGAACGAAGCAATGAACAGTGGCGAACCGCTCACGCCCGACGAGCTGTTCCAGCGCCTGCCAGCCGCCCAGGCCGCGCTCACCCCCAACGAGCGTGACTTCATTGCCACTGCCCAGCCCTCCGAAGAGGCCATCGCCAAGTTCGGCTGGCGCTACGAAGCCGCGTACTTGCTGGAATGGGCGCTGGGCCTGGTCGATGCGCTGCCGTTCCCCGATGCCATCTGCGACGTGCCGCTCACCTCGCGCGTCCTGCTGCAGGCCGGCGACCTGCAAGGCGCCCTGCATGCCGCACGCATGCGGCCCGACAGCGACATCCTCGACGCCCTGGACCAGCACTACCGCCTGCACTGGATCGTGCGCCAGGCCCAGGTGCAGCAGCAGCCCGCGCCCGCGGGGCTGAACGCCGACGTGCTCATGGAGCGCCACCACGCCCTGAACTGGCTGGTGCGCTTCGAGGGCAATGACTGGGATGACGTGGACACGCCGACCTGAGCACGTGGCATGGCCGCACGGCCGGCCCTCTTTTTATTCCTGTTTGAGATTGAAACTCATTCAACTGTCTATACTCGCCGCTTCGCAGCCCCCGGCACCGCCTGCCGTTGGGCCAAGGCGGCCGGGCATGGCCATCCGTTGACTGATCCGTTGTTGGCTCCCGTGGTCGTACGCTATTACCGAGAACTGCTGAGGTTCCTGCAAAGGGCCGTCAAGGATCGCGACACGGCCGAGGATCTTGCACAGGAAAGCTATGCGCGCCTGCTGGCCGTGCAGCGCTCTGGAGAGGGCATTGCCGAACCGCGTGCCCTGCTGTACCGCACGGCGCGCAACCTGGTGATCGACCAGTACCGCCGCAGCGAGGTGCGTGGAGCGCATGCGCCGCTGGATGCCGGGCCGCAGGGCGCGGAGCAGGCGCAGGGCGCGGATGACCTGGCCGGCCCCCAGGCCTGCGAGCCCGAGATCGCCGCCATGTCCTCCCAGTCCGTGCAAGCGCTGCTGGCCGCCATCGGCGCCTTGCCGCTGCGCTGCCGCGAGGCCTTCATCCTGCACAAGTTCGACGGCATGTCCCAGGCGGAAGTGGCCCGGCACATGGGCATCTCCACCACCATGGTCGAGCGCCACATCAAGCTGGGCATGCAGGCCTGCCGCGCCTGCCAGGACCGCATGGACGGCACGCCTGCGCCCGCCGCATCGCCCCGGCCGGGAGACGCTCGATGAGGCCAGACCTTGCATGGCCTGCGCGGACTGCGGCCTGTGCCCTCACCCCGTATGCCCCGCACGCGGGGTTGGGTTCGCGGCTGTCCGTGCGTCTGCTTCCCTGTAGCCTGCGTCATTCGCATGACTGAACACCTCCCCCCAGCCCGGCCCACCGATGCCAGCCGCAGCGCCGATGCCCAGGCGCTGGACTGGTTTGCGCAATTCAGCCAGCAGCCGCAGGCCGCCTTCGATGATGCGGACTTCCAGGCCTGGCTGGCCGTCGATCCGGACCACCGGGCCGCCTTCGAGCGCTGGCAGGCCGACTGGCGCCGCCTTGATACGCTGCCTGACACCGCCGTCCAGCAGCTGCGTCGCCAACTGGCTGCCGACAAGGCCGCGGACCTGCTCGGGCAAAGGGCGCAGCCACGGCCCGCCCCCGCTGTCCAGCCAGCCCGGCCAGCATGGTCCGCTCCGCTGGCCTGGCTGCGCGGCTGCACGGCCGCCGTGCCCCGTGCCGCGCTGGCGGCCGCCGTGCTCCTGGTGGCCGGTGGCGCGGGCCGCATGGCCTGGGAGCATTGGCAGAGCCGGCCCCTGTTTGTCCAGGACTACGCCACCGGGCGCGGCCAGCAGTTGAACGTGGAGCTGCCCGACGGCAGCCGCTTGCGGCTGGACACCGCCACCCGCGTGCATGTGGCGCTGTACCGCCAGCGGCGCGAAGTGCGCCTGCCCGAAGGGCAGGCCGTCTTCCAGGTGCACGGCGATGCGGACCGGCCCTTCGATGTGCTCGCCGGCAGCGTGAAGGTCACCGTGGTCGGCACCCAATTTGCCGTGCGCCACACGGCCGGCAGCCCGGTGCAGGTGGCCGTGCAGGAAGGGCAGGTGCGGGTGTCTGCGGCCGGCCCTTCCGATGCCGTGCTGCTCACTGCGGGCCAGCAGGTGCAGGCCGATGGCGATGGCCGCCTCTCGGCTGTCGGCGCCGTGCCGCCTGCCGGCATCGCGCCCTGGCGCGACGGACGCGTCAGCTTCGACAACGTGCCGCTGTCGCAGGCGCTGGCGGAATTCGAGCGCTATGGCCCCACGCGCCTGGCGGTGCGCGATCCTGCCGTGGCCGCCATGCGCCTGTCCGGCACCTTCGACCCGCGCCGCCTGGACAACTTCCGCAAGGCCCTGCCCAAGGTGCTGCCCGTGCGCCTGCTCGACCCCCAGGGTGGGGAAGGCGCGCAGACCCTCATCGTCGCCGCGCCCTGAGACGGGCGCTGCGAGTTCCTCAAAAATTTTTCACGGGCGGGTTGGGGTTTTGCCGTGCCGTGCGTCTACCTGAGAAGGATTCGTATTCGCAGCCTTCCGGAGATTTCCCTCATGCCCCGTTCCAGTTCCATTTCCATTCCCGGCTCCATTCCCGGTTCCGTCCTCTTCACCCCCGTCCCGCTGGCCCTGGCCACGGCCTTGCTGCTGGCCACCATGGCCGCGCCGTCCCGCGCCCAGTCCCAGGCTCCGTTGCAGGCGCTGCCTGGCGCGGGCGGCGCGTCGGCCATGGCCTCCGTGCCGGTGCAGATCCGCATCGCCTCCCAGCCCCTGGCGCAGGCACTGGACACGCTGGCCCGCCAGGCTCGGCTTGAATTGATGGTGCAGCCCGCACTGGTGGAGGGCAGGACCGCACCCGCCGTCGAAGGCCGCCTGAGCGCTTCCGAGGCATTGGGCCGCCTGCTGGCCGGCACCGGCCTGTATGCGGAAATCGACGGCAGCGCCGTCATCGTGCGGCGCATGCCCCAGGGGGCGGCCACCGGCTCGCTCACCCTTGCGCCCGTCAACGTCTCGGCCAAGGCAGAGCGCAGCGCCATCACCGAGGGCTCCGAATCCCTGGCCGCGCGCGCCATCAGCATCACCAAGGGCGACCAGGCGCTCAAGGACATACCGCAATCTGTCAGCGTGCTCACGCGCCGCCAGCTGGACGACCAGGGCATCACCGACCTGCGCGTGGCCGCCAACAACGTCACCGGGACCGTGGGCGTCAAGGGCGTGGGGCAGGGCATGGTGCTTTCGGCCCGGGGCTTCCAGATCGACGCCTGGCAGTACGACGGCGTCGCCATCCCCCGCAACAACTACGCCCTGGGCAACTGGGGCACCGAAGGCATGGTCTTCTATGACCGGCTGGAAGTGCTGCGCGGCGCCTCCGGCCTGCTGCAGGGCACGGGCAGCCCCGGCGGTGCCGTCAACCTCGTGCGCAAGCGCGGGCAGACGGAGCGCACCGTCGCCATCACCGCCCGTGCCGGCTCGTGGGACCGCTACGGCCTGCAGCTCGATGCGGGCGGGCCCCTGAACAGCGAAGGCACCCTGCGCGGCCGCGTCGTGCTGGACGAATCGCGCAGCCACTCCTTCGTGGACTACGTCAACGACCGCACGCGCTCCCTGTACGCCGCCCTTGACTACGACATCAGCCCCGACACCACCGTGGGCCTGGGCATCAGCCACTCCGACAGCAACGGCCGCCCCATGATCCGGGGCCTGCCGCGCTTTGCCGATGGACGCGACCTCGGCCTGCCGCGCTCCACCTTCGTCGGCGCCTGGTGGAACCGGGCCAGCATAGAACAGACCACCTTCTATGCCGACCTGGACCACCGCTTCAACGCCGACTGGAGGCTCAAGGTCTCCACCCTGCGCATGAGCGAGAAAAACACCTCCGCCCACCAGCGCATGCACGGCAACGTCGCGGCCGACGGCAGCGGCCTCACCTATGCCAACTGGGTCACCGACTTCGACTCCACCAAGGTCGGCCTGGACGCCTTCGTCAACGGCCGCTTCCAGGCGCTGGGCCTGCGCAATGAAATCACCTTGGGCGCCAACTACTCCCGGTACAAATCCAACGACATGTATGCGCGCACCTTCACGCCGGGCGGCAACATCTTCAACATCGACCACAACCGGCCCTGGCAGAACCTGGACACCATCATGGCCGGGGGCGGGATCAAGACCCTGCCACGGTACGACGTGGAGCAAAAAGGCATCTACGCCAGCTGGCGTGCCAAGCTGGCCGAGCCGCTGAGCGCCATTGCGGGCGCACGCGCCAGCTGGTACGACTACCTCTACAGCGTGCCCCTGTCCAACGCCCGCACCTCCATCACCGCCTCGGGCGAGATCACGCCCTATGCGGGCCTGGTCTATGCGCTCACGCCCCAGTGGTCGGCCTACGGCAGCTACACCAGCGTCTTCGAGCCGCAGTCCGAGCGCACCGTGGCCGGCAACGTGCTGGACCCCATCATCGGCACCAACTACGAAATCGGCCTCAAGGGCGAACTGCTGGACGGGCGCGTCAACACCTCGCTGGCCCTGTTCCGCTATGACCACAAGAACCGCGCCGTCAACGACGTAGCCTCCGGCATGGCCTGCGACGACTGGTACTGCTCCACCGCCTCGGGCAAGGTGCGCAGCCAGGGGCTGGAAGCCGAAGTCAGCGGCGAAGTGCTGCGCGGCCTGCAGCTCATGGCCGGCTACACGTACAACACCACCAGGTTCCTCAGCGACCCCGTCAACCAGGGCAAGGTCTTCAGCACCTGGACGCCCCGGCACATGCTGCGCGCCTGGGCCGCCTATCGCCTGCCCGGTCAATGGAGCCACCTGAACGTGGGTGCCGGCTTCACTGCACAGACCCATACCCTGGGCTATGACCGCTCCTTCAAGGTCCCCGGCTTCGCCGTCTGGAACATGCGCCTGGCCTACCAGCTCACCCCCGAAGTCAGCCTTGCCATGAACCTCAACAACGTCTTCGACAAGCGCTACTGGATCCCCGGCTTTGCCGAGCAAAACGGCAACAACGACTTCGGCGACCCGCGCAACCTCATGTTCACGCTCAAGTACACGCCGCGCATCTGAGAGGCAGGCGGGCCACCGTCAGGCCGGTGCGGTCCTGGCTCCAAGCGTGACAGTGCCAAGCCAACGGCATGGGTGCCATGGCCCGTCGGCATTTTGCAGATGGCAGGACCCGTCGGCTTGCACCTGGATCCGGGTGGGGTATCCGCTGGACCAGGGGATGGTCCAGTCGAAGGGCAGGACCAGCAGGGCCTGGGGCGGTGCCATGGCTTGTATGTCCAGTGGCTGCCACGTGTCGGGTGCAACGCAATCTTCGGTGCACGGCAAAGGCAGTTGCGGCTCGTAGCCCACCACCCAGGCCCAGAAAATGCCGGGCTTGGGGCCGTCACATTCCGGCGACTCCAGCATCAGCAATGCACTTCCTGCCTGCTCCACCGCATGGGCGCAGAGCAAGTGTGTCTCGGCGCATTGCGCATGTGCCTGCACGTTGCAATCGGGCATCAGCACATCGAGGATCTGCGCCATCTCCTGCACGCCGGCAACAGCGGGCAGGTGAGTGGGAAGCTGCAGGAACAGCCAGCTTCGCTGCTCCAGCACCAAGGTGCACCGGCGAACGCACCACCAGACGCCATAGGGGTCGGCCGGGGCAACGGGGTCGGATGCCATCGGCAGCTGTGTCCAACTGGTGTGGCCCGATTCCGTGCGTCTCCTGTATTGCCAGTGCTCATCAAAGCGCAGGCCGCAGATGAGGCGGTGATCGAGACGGATGTCTTCCTGCGGAACCTCCCGCTCACATGGCTCTGGTGCGTCGTCGGGCTTTTGCATTATTCGGATCCGGAAAGGCCGCCGTTGCCAGCGCTGTGGTTGTCCGACTGCGCCACGGTAATGGTCCCGATGCACCGGTACCGGCCCCGGCGGGCATCGATGCCATCCACACCGCACAGCCCTTCGCCATCCACCGTCATCCTCAAGGCGTGGTTCCTTGTCAGGGGAGATTTCGAGCCGAAGGGCCAGATCAGCAGGGCGCGAGGACGCCCGGGCACGTCAAAGGCCGAAGTGCGCTTGGCGCGCTTGAACTTCTCATGCATTTCCACGCCGACCACCCAGGCCCAGAAAACGGGTGGCGCGCCATCGCTCGCATCTTCGGCCTGCAACTGCAGCAAAGAGCAGCCATTGGCAAGCAGCGCATCGGTGCTGCGCAGCAGCGGCGCCTGTGCCGTGCTCTCATCAAGCACCTTGACGTTCCAGTCCGCAAGCATTGCGCCCAGGGCCAATGCCACATCGCCGCATTCCGGCTGCACAGGCAGGCCCGGGGGCAGATGCACGGAATGCCAGGGCATGCGATTGAGCACCGCAACGCACTGGCGCACGCACCACCACGCGCGCTGTGGATCTGCTGCAGCCACGCCGCCTGCGCGGGTTGCCGGCAGTCGCGCCCAATAGCGACGGCCTGACGGCATGCGCGCCGCGTACGTCCACAGCCCGTCAAAGCGCAACCCAGGGGTGAAGCGGTGGGTGACGTGCGCGGTCTCAGCCATGTGGAGCCTTGTCGTGGTGGACTTCAACACAGTGCGGGCCCCGTCAATGGCCCTGCATTGCCGCGTTGCGCGGGCGACCACGTGATTGCGGCAAGGCAGCGGCACTCGCGCCACTGCCCGTCAATGCCGTCCACATCGCAATGCCCGTCGCGGTTCATCTGCACCCGCGCCGCATAGCCGCAGGCCCAAGGCATGCTCCAGCCAAAGGGAATGGCGAGTAGCGCGGCAGGGCTTGGCGCACGGCATGACGGCCATGGCTTCACCGGTGCGGGCCGCATTTTCTGATGCATCTCCACGCCAATCACCCAGGCCCAGAACGTGCTCTGCGGCCGCCGGTGCAGCGCCTCTGACTGCAGTTGCAGCACCGCCCCGCCTCCTGCCATCACTGCCCGGGTGCAGGACTGCATGGACATGTGCCCGGCCCCCGCGCTCAGTTGTACCTGCCAGCGCGGCATCAGCGCGTTCAGGGCCAGCGCCACATCTTCCGGCCCCGGCCGCAAGGGTATGTCTGAAGGCAGATCCACCGACTGCCACATCTCCCGCCGCAGCACGGCAGCGCAGCGCCGCACACACCACCAGGCGCCATGCGGATCGGCCCTGCCCGCATCCGGCTGCCCCAGCGGCAGCCGCGACCAACAGGCCCGCCCCGATGGCGCGCGGGCGGCGTACTTCCAGCGTGCGGCGAAGCGCAGGCCGGGGGTGAAGTGGTGGGTGATGTGCATGGATTCCAAAGTTGCGGCCAATCGCGATGGCTGATGAATTGGTAGATTTCTTAAATTAATACAGCAATGCTTTATTAAATCAAGTATTGGTTTGTATCAATTGTTAAAAGCAGAATTCAGCAATGCTTGAGAAAACAGCGAAGCTGATGCGGGTCAGACTGGAGGCCGCGTTCGCCCGGTGGCAGCCTGTGGATGGCAAGAAAACCAAGAAGCGCCTTGCCGAGCTGTGCGAGAAGGAGTTGGGCGTCAAGTGCACTCCCCAAGGCGTCAATGGCTGGTTCAAGACGGGCCGCATGGACAAGATGTGGCTTTCCGTGGTCGGAAGAATCCTGAACGTAGACCTGCTTTTGGACGTTGATGTTTCCGCAGATGCGGCGGCCTCGGCCGTGGGGCGCGCCTATCCTCTGAGCTTTACGGGACCGTCTCGCCGCCGGAGGATTCGCCTCGTGGAGTTCGGAGACGACAGCCCTTCACAGGGTGCTTTCTTCCTTCAACTCGATGGCGACTCCATGTTCCCCGAGTTCCGCGAAGGTGACCGTGTGCTGATCGACCCTGCCGTCACGCCGCAGCCCGGCGACTATGTAGCCGCCAAGACCGGAAAGAATGAAACCCTGTTTCGCAAATACCGGCTGCTCGGCCACGATGAAAGTGGCGAGGAGGTTTTTGAGCTGATGCCGCTCAATCAGGACCATCCCGTCATGCGCAGTGACAACTACAAGCTTTCCGTGATTGGAACCATGCTGGAGTTGCGGCGGAAGTTTCCGCGCGATTGAGCAGATCTTTGGCTTGCAATGCAACACTAATCCGTGACGGAAAGATAGGGCGCCCGCGCAGCGACATGAGGCTTACCAAATTCACTATCAGAGGGGCAATTTTCTCAACGCCTCCTTGCAGGAGGTTGGTTTGCGTATGGACTCATTGCTGGCTATATTTATATTTCTTCAGAGTTGACATCGATCTCGTCCTGCGGCGGCGTTTCGATGGTCAAAGAAATTATTCTAGCTCGTTGCCTAAATAGATGCTTCTTCATACCGGCTTGCCAGCAACTTTGGCGTTGAAATCGGCCACGTGTCGTCTGCTATGGTGTGAGCGAGGCTTACTTAGGAGAGCTAATGCTGCACCAAAGCGTAGTTTATCCGAGATTTGAAGGAGATATTGCGGCACATGGATTTTGTCAAATTTCACTAATCGGGTGTAAATCTTTTTTGGCCTAATTTTTCCATAAGTTTTATTGAAATTGCATTCGTTGGTATTTAAATTAACCTCAAAAATGGAGATATTTAGTTGAATAATCTGTTTAACAATGGTGAAATTGGTTCGATTCTTATCAAGCTTGACCAGGGGGAGAGTACGAAATCTTTTCCTACTGAGGAGTTGATTAATAGAAGGCATTATCAATCACTTCGAGAGCAAATAAAGGTGCATCTCGAAAGTACCGTGTTGTTATCAGATTTATCAAAGCACTCTAGATTTCCTTTCGGCAGTGGATGGACTCAGTTCGTTGATGGCTCTAGGGGTGCTGGTAAGTCCACCTTCTTGAGCTCAGTTAGGAAGGCGTTGACTGAGGATTTAGAGATCAAAGATAAAATGATGTTCTTTGATATTATAGATCCAAGTCGTATTGAGCACAGCCAAATGCCTCTGCTTGTTATATTGCAGACGATTCGGAAGAAGGTTGACTTGGTGATTGGCGATAGGCGAAAGCTCGGTGAAAATTCATTTTATGAGGACTGGCGTAGAGCATTTAGTCGGGTGGCTGGCGGATTGAGCTTATTTGCCAAGGATTTTCATCCTCTAGACGATTTAGATCCTGAGCTTTTCCTTGATTGGGGGTTGGAGCGTACAAGTGATAGTATTAGATTGAGGGATGGATTGCATCAGTTGTTTGAAATCGCCTGTCGCATCCTCAATGTGCGTGCTCTAATTCTTGGGTTTGATGACGCTGACACAGACTCTACATTGGCTATACCGCTTCTGGAAAGTATTAGGAAATACTTAGACACGCCGCATGTAATGGTGTTGGTGACAGGTGACTTGGAGCTTTATTCCTTGCTTATGCGGCAACGTTTTGGTAAGACGGTTGTGGGAAGGTCAGATGCTGCTGTTGATCTTCAACGTAGTTCAAAACAAGGAGATCGGTCGGCTCAGTATCTAAGAATGATCGACCATTTGGAAGAGCAATACCTGCTTAAGATATTTCCTATTCGTCGAAGACTGCAATTACAGTCTCTTTGGAATGTGGGAACACGTGAAGAATGTCGAGTGACTCACAAAGATTGGGGAGAGGCTTCATTTTTAGTCAAAGATGTGGTTGATGCACTGATTAAGCACGGCTTGCGTGTTAAAACCCAATCAGATGTTGATCAGTATACCGAATTTTTGCTTAAACAACCTTTGCGAACTATATTGCAGCTAATTGAACGATGTGCTCCTTATCTTGTCGGTGAAAAATCAAAGAGACTGGACTCGCTGAGTTGGTCTCCTGAGTTAACACAAGCATTGAGTCGTTCATTGCATGCACTTGCGTTGACCAGTTTGTATAAGCTGTCTATTGATACAGATGCTATTGCAGAGAGGGAGTTGCCAGCCTTAATACAAGCCGTTTTTGATCTCTCGCTTCAAGATGGGGATATAGATACGGCGCCATATTTGCGTCCTATGTCCGCTGACCTTAATATTAAGGCTTGTTTTGCAGCGCTTGCGTCAGAAGTTCCTAATTTTTGTGCCCAGAACCCAGGAATGGCTATTAAGTATCTTTTGCGCGGGCCGGGTAGCGTTTCGCTTTACTCTTTTGCGCAGGAGAACCTTAAATCAGGTGGATCTTTTAGGTCAATAGATCCTGTTCATACATTTACGTCTTATATGGGTGTCGGGCGTAAAGAAGATGGACTTGATTGGGCTCGGCATGCTACTGCAGTCGTAGCGCAGCCCTATAGCGGAAACTACAAGGGGAGGGTTGTTGCACCAGGTGTCGTTGGTTTGCGTCGAAGGAGTCGGGTCGGTGAGGTGACTGCTGGTGCTGCTATAAAACAAATTGCTTCTAAAAAAGATAATGGGATGTTGCCTGTATTTGCTCTCGGCATGATACATGTTGTCAGTGAAACAAATTCAAGAACTTATGCTTCTATCTACACAATCATTGGATTGATTGAAAAGCTACTTTCGCATCAGTATAGGGGAGGGGGTGAAGTACGCACGGTATTTGAGCGCGTATACCCTGCAGTATCGGTGTCAGCGCCAAGCTGGTCCCTTAAAGGAGGTTCAACGCTCGAGGTTGAAGATTCGGATGGTGACAATGAAATAGGGGCACTCCAAGCGGACCGCGATGCTCTTTGGTTAAAAATTGATAATTGGTTGAAAAATATGGAGGATGTATCAAAAAATACATTGCCCTCTGCGATTCTTTTGGGGAAAATTTGGACAAGAATTTATTTTAGCTTGCAAAATGTTGCGGGCGATATGAAGGTTCCTAGATTTGGTTTCGCTTCTTTAATGGAGGTATTTGCTCTTTGTGTCATAAACGCCTTTCTGGTTGAGGAGGCGGAGCATCACATGCACAGCACATCCAAAGGGCAATCGGGTTCGATTAGGGTTGATCGAAGCAATCCTCGAACGTCTGCAGAGCGGTTTGTCCAAAAATTAAAGGTTGGTGAAAGCTCGTGGCTATCCAGAAGTGATTTTCCACTTACCGCCGTAATGGCTACATGCCCGTTACTTTTGGGGCTGCTGGATAGGCGAAAAGGTTATGCTGCAGTTTTATTAAATTTATTTAAAAAAGGTTATACGGAAGATAAGATTAATGAGCTTTTGTGTCCAGGTGAGAACTTTGATATTTTGGAAACAGTCTCAATTGCTGGGGGGAAAGGAGATGACGATGCAGAGATGGCAGAAAATTTAAAAAAGAAAAAAACAGTTGAGAAAACTGCAACGGGAGTAGAGCTTAAAGGTTCGGAGTGGTAATTTATGAGTGCTCAAGCTGCTTCAATTAGTTCGCTACTCTCTACAATTTTGCTTTCAGATTTTCGTGTTTTGCATCTCTCATGGAAAACACCATTTGTTAAAAATTTGGCATGGGATGAATTACGGGCGCCAGTATATTCTGCGTATCAGCCGTGGGCTGCACGTTTTCCAGATCACGTGTTTGACTCCGCATGGCGATTTCTAGAAATGCAGCAGAAATCTGGGAGCTGTATTCTCTTGGCGACACTCAATGCGCTGATTGACGAATATTTGGAGCTGAGACATGGGGAGGTGCGGATAAAAAGTAAAAATATAGGAGCTTGGCAGCAAGGAGTGGTTAGTAGAATATCCTCTGTTCCGATGCAGGCTATTGCTGATATTACGTTTGATGCCGGGGTGTATGGAAAAATCGAATCATCTGCACGATGGAGAAAATCTCATGAAAAAATCAGCACGCCGTGGGCTCGTCAAATCATGCCGTTATTACGTCCAGACAATGCTGTGCTGAATGACTATATTGGGCGAGAGGGTTTGCATGAAACTCACCTCCATTTGAATGGGAGCACGCATGCTGAGATTTGCTGGTTACGTGCTCTGCGTAATACAATGGCAGAAACCCATGAATTCGTTACCGCTTGGAGCAATCAGAAGAACTTTAATCTGGTTCGTGATTTGGTGGCACAAGCAAATCCAGAGTTGACGCCTAAGGTGTTTCATGAGCATCTGCGTGTGGCTGGTCGATTACGTTCTTGGCTGCTGGCCATTACTGAAGATAGGATTGCAAATCAAGCCTTGTTGCCTTCATGCTGTCGAAATTTGAATGAGGCGACAGAAGATGAGTGGTCTATCGGTCTACTACGGCATTCGCCATCGTGGAATGACGTCTCAGACATTACGGACGAACTTACGTGGATGGCTAACCTCTTTAAAAGGTTGCAATACCGTCCTAATGTCCAAATATCTCGAATGCTGCACGCTTATTTACTTTTGGCAAACGAGTATTATCGGTTGCTGGTGCAAGGTGAAATGCAATACGGCTTCGATCAGTTCCAGAAATTTACTTTGACTGGGCTTCGAGAGCCTGAAGAAAAAGAGTACCGCGCAAGATTTCAGGCGATGCATGGATCTAATTTAAAAATGAGTAAGATCGGATTCTTGGAAGGGCGGTTTGCCCCAAAATTCACTTACTTAAAAACCTGTAGGCTATTTCGATCTATATTGGGCGGATATTATAACTATTTGTGCGATGTCGGTGCGATCAAAGGGGCATCTGTAAAAAAACACAAGTCACTTTCCGTCTTATTGACCGATCTTGATAATTTCCTTGAAATGAGGTCTGACTCGCCGCGGGGATTCCACCGGCTGGCTTTAGTCGCACATTTTATTAAGCAAGATTGGCCGCCTAAAGAAAAGGGGAAAGCCGGACCATTTAGACACTATCCTCTTGTAGTTCAATTGCGTCAATCTATGGTGGTACTGTTATCTGTACTTGGTTGTTGGCCCAGTCTTAAGACCTGGGTTCGAGGTGTAGATGCCGCCGCTAACGAATTGCATGCTCCTCCGGACGTTTTTGCCCCTGTTTTTCGGGTCTGCAATAGGGCAGGTCTCACTCGTAGAACTTATCATGCTGGTGAAGATTTTCGTCATTTGCTCTCAGGGATTGCGACGATGTGGGAGGCGCTGGAAATGCTAGATCTACGGGATGGCGATCGTATTGGTCATGGTACGGCAATGGGAATAAATCCAAGATTATGGCTTGGTCGTATGCCCGCATCCCTGATATTGCCTCGCGGAGAATGGATGCTTGGTATATTAGCCGCTTGGCAACTACTCCGAGATGTCCCTGAGATGCAGTCTTGTGTACATCGTCTTAAGCGGGAGCTGGAAAATATTGCGAACGAAATATTTAAATGTTCACTAACTGTTTTTGACTTGGAGCGTGCCATGGCTCTTCGAGATCTTAGTCGTATTGAATTGATGAATTATTTTCGTTTTAATGGTGATCTACAAGAGGCTACAAGTGAATATTGGAAGGATGAGATTTTTCTCGTCCATCGCGCAAGCATTGAGCAACCGGAAGCGTTCCAACTTATTTGGAGATGGCTAAGTGACGCGGAGGTTCAGAGACGAACAGATGAGTTAATCTCAAAGGAGGCGGATTTCATTGATGCTGATGAATATATCTGCTTGCAACAGGCACTGATGCGGCATGTGGCGAAACGTGGTGTAATTATAGAGACCCTTCCGTCTAGTAATGTTCGAATTAGTCAATATCATCACATTGATGAGCATCATTCTTTCCGTTGGATGCGTATTCCTGGTTATCTAGAGGAAGGCGATCCAGAGATAATGGTTTGCCTTGGATCTGATGACCCAGGTATTTTTGCGGCGGACATCGAGACTGAGTTTCATTTGGTTTACGCATCTCTAAGAAAAATTGGCCTCAGCGATTCAGAAGCCCTTGATCGTCTTGGTTCATTGAATGAGCGTGGGAGAGTATATCGTTTCCATCATCCTCTATTATCATAGATATAAAATGTACGATTAGAGAAGGCGGCGCTCGTTCGCCGAACCTACGAACAGGGCATGAGCGTGTCATTGGTCGCTCGGCATGAAGGCGTCTTGGCTGGACTGCTGTTTCAGTGGCGCAAGCTCGAATGTCAATGTGCTTTGACCGCCGTCGCGCTGGCGAGGCAGCCGGCATCCGAGCTGGCGGCTGCCTGCGAGGAAATCGCCAAGCTGCAGCGTGTATACGGGGACAACATCAGACAACGGCATGGCCTTTACAGGGCAAGAACGCTTTATAGGCGGTGTCCCTGACACAGGCATCGATCATGTTTTAGAGCGCTTTTGCAAGTTCAATGGCATCGAGAAAAGGCATACCAAGCCTTACCACCTATGAACGAACAGCATGGCCGAGCGCATGAACCGGACCATCAAGAAAACCACGATCACGGCGTACGGGTACGAGGGTCTGGAGCAGCGACGGGGCATGTCCCGGCATCCGTTCAAAGCTACAACTTTGTCAAGCACTTGAAGGCGCTCAGGCGAAGACACCATTTCGGGCGATGTACGAGGCAGGGGGAAAAAGATCCGAGTCGCCTTCGACTTCATCCACACTATCTCACTGCGCACTGAACATATAAAGAGCTTCTGATCTCGCTCTCTCGATCCGACAGAGTTCTGAAGCGCGACAACTACAAGAAAGGCAGTTGATGAAAACCGTATTGCGAAGGGGCGCGATCATGGCGTTGCTGGCAACTCTGGGATGCAGCCAGTCGCCGAGTGGGCAATGGGAAGCGACGCAAAGCGTCGATGTTCTGCTGAAAAAAGGCGATCCACAGACGGTGGCATTTGTCCTCAACGCAGGGGACGTTTGCGCACTCGGCCAGCAGTGGAGCTTTGAAAAGGAGCTGCGTTACAAGGAAGTGATCTGCCCCCAAGGCAAGGGCTGGATCACTTCCGACACGCCGTTCAAAAAACTGAGCGGCTGAGTTGGCAATAGAGGCTCGCAGCGCCCCTCAGAAACTATGCATCAACCCCGCAGTCACCCCCGTAGCCACATCTTTGTTCTGCCCGCCCTGAAACCCTCCGCTCCAATGCGTGCGGTCCAGCTCCGCATACAGCTTGCTGCGGCGTGACAGCTTGTATTCCGCAAACAGCAGGGCGCGGGTGTAGCCGTCTGCGGCGCGGCCGCTGCGTTCGCGTTCCACGCGGTACAGGGCGGCAGTCAGGTCCAGCGTGCTGCGGGCCGACCAGGTGGCGCCCAGCGAGTGCACGCGCTGCACGGTGCGGCTGGTGGTGGCGTTGGTCTGGCCGTCGCTGCGCGCGGTGCTCAGCGCAAGGCGCAGGTTGTCCCATTTGTAGCTGGCGCCCAAGGTGGCGGCTTTCAGCTCCCACTGGTCTGCGGTCTTGAAGCGCTGGTAGGCGCCGGAGACGGTCCATGTCTGCGTGCCATAGGCCAGGCCCGCGCCGGCCGATGAGCGGGCGGAGCCGCCTTGCGCCGTCTCGCCAAAGCTGTACATGGCGCGGGCGGTGAGGCCGCCGAAGCGGCCGGTGTACTTGACCGAGTTGTCCAGCCGGTACGAGCCCGTGGTGGCGCCCGCGCTGCCGTATTCCACGCCCAGGCCGTGGCTGCTCAGGGCCGCTGTGGCGATGTTGGGGTTGAAGGCGGCGAAGCGCATGCCCACGGGGTCCACGGGGCTGATGGCATCTGCCAGCAGGTTGGTCTGGCGGCCGGCCGTGACCTGGCCCCAGTTGCCGCCCAGGCCCACGATGGCCGCGCGGTCGAAGAATTTGCTGGAGTTGGCGGTGGTGCCGGTGTCCAGGTTCAGGCCGGTTTCCAGGTTGAACAGGGCGTACATGCCGCCGCCCAGGTCTTCGCGCCCGCGAAAGCCAAAGCGGCTGGTGGTGTTGACGCCGCTGGACAGCGCGGCGCCCGAGGTGTTGCTGGCCGCGTTGGCGGCGGTGAGGCCGCTGGTGTAGCGCACGCCGGTATCGGCAATGCCGTAGAGCGTGATGCTGGATTGCGCAAGGGCGGACAGCGGTGCGGCGGCGAGGGTGATCAGCACCAGGGTTTTGGTGTTCATGGGTGTGGCGAGGGTGATAGGGCTGGGCAGCGGCATGCCGCAGCAGTGCCGTTGCAGCGCCGCTGAATGGAGGTCGAACCGGGGAGGGGTGAAGGCCCCCTGTGTGTCGAGGGCCCTGAGGGCCCTGAGGGCCTTGAGTGCCTAGAGAGCCTTGAGGGCTCGTGGGCCTGCCGTCAGGGCTTGGCCGCCGGCTCCATGCCGGTGCTGCGCACGATGGGTGCGGCGGCGGGGGCTGCCAGGAAGCGGATCAGGTGGCGCGCCGTGTCAGGGCTCTTGGCGCCGGTGGCCACGCCTGCGGAGAAGAAGACGCGCTGCTGCACTTCATCGGGCAGGGGGCCGACGAATTCCAGCTCCTTGAACGGCAGCAGTTCGCTGACCTGCTGGAAGCCGATGTCCGCATCGCCACGCAGCACCACGGCGCCCACTCGCTCGCTGAGGATGCGGGTGGCCTTGCCCTTCATCTGCTCGGCCACGCCCAGGCGCGGGAACAGTTCGTTGGCCAGGTAGGTGCCGCTGGCGCTGGCCGAGTAGGCAACGGATTTGGCGTCCAGCAGGGTCTGCCTGAGCGCGTCCACGGTTCTGATGTCGGGCTTGGGCGTGCCCTTGCGCACGCTCATTCCGATCATGGAGCGCGCCAGGTCCACGCGGCTGCCCGCTTCCACCTTGCCTTGCGCTGCCAGGTTGTCCAGGGCCGAGTCGGCGAGGATGACCACGTCGAACTGCTCGCCCCGCGCCAGCCGGCTGGGAATGGAGTCCTGCGCATTGCCCATGGAGGCGCCACGCGAGGTGACGACCTTGTGGCCCGTGGCCTGCTCGTACAGGGGTATCAGCTGGTCATAGGCGGCAGAGAAGCCGCCCGAGGTGACCACGCGGATTTCATCTGCGGCGGCGGTGGAGGGCGCGGCAGCGCCCAGGGCCAGGCCCAGGCTGAGGGCCCCGCCCAGCAGCGCGCCCAGGGTGCGGCGGCGCAGGGTGGATGGCACGGGGGACTGCAGGGGGGTGGAACGGATGGCGGTCATGGTTTGTCTCCTGGTTTTTTATGGTTGGGGAACGGCTAACGGCTGGCGAGGGAATCAATCGGCGGTGATTTTTCGCTCGCGGATGATGCGGCCCCACTTGGCGTGCTCGGCGGCAATGAACTGGCCCAGTTCTTCGCGAGTGCCCGGGGCGGCGGTCTGGCCGTGCTTGAGCAGGTTGTCGCGCACTTCGGGGGTGTTCAGCACCTTGACCAGCTCGGTGTTCCAGCGGTCCAGCAAGGGCTTGGGCGTCTTGGCGGATGCCACGAAGGCGTACCAGTTGGTGGCGTTGAAGCCGGGGAAGCTTTCGGCCACGGTGGGTACGTTGGGCAGGTAGGCCGGGCGCGTGAGGCCCGTGGTGGCCAGCGGGATGAGCTTGCCCGATTCGATGTGGGGCAGGGCCGTGGGCGGGGCTGCGTAGAAGGAGGTCACGCGGTTGCCCAGCACGTCCTGCAGGGCGGGCGCGCCGCCCTTGTAGGGCACGTGCAGGGTGTCGATCTTGGCGACATCGTTGAGCAGTTCACCGGCCAGGTGCGATGCGGAGCCGGGGCCGGTGGAGGCGAAGTCCAGCTTGCCGGGTTCGCGCCTGGCCTTGGCCACGTATTCGCCCAGGGTCTTGATGCCGGTGGCGGCCGGCACGACGAGCACGTTGGGAAAGTTCACGCCCATGGTGATGGGGGCCAGGTCCTTGAGCGGGTCATAGCCGATCTTCATGAAGTGCGGCGCAATGGCCAGCGGGCCGATGGAGCCGAAGAGCAGTACCGAGCCGTCGGACGGGCCATTGGCCACCTGCGTGTGGGCCAGGTTGCCGCCTGCGCCGGGCTTGTTTTCCACGACCACGCTCTGGCCGATGTTCTCGCCCAGCTTCTTGGCGATGATGCGCGCGGCAATGTCGGCCGAGCCGCCTGCAGCAAAGCCGACCACCATGACCACGGGTTTCTTGGGGGGGAAGTCCTGGGCCTGGGCGGTGCCCACGGCCAGGGAAAGAAGGGCTGCCAGGGCGCCGCCCGCGATCAGTCTGCGTTGGTGCATGTCGTCTCCGTTTGTTGGTCTTGCCTGCCCGCAGGGGGCAGCGTTATCAAGGGCGCCATCCTATGCAGGGGCTGCTATTCTGTGAATTGCAACTTTTGGAGGGACTGTTGCATGCAGCGCATCAAATTCGACATGGGGGAGCTGATCGCCTTCGTGACCACGGCCGAGAAGGCCAGTTTTCGCCTGGCCGCAGAAGCGCTTTTCCTGTCGCCGCCTGCCTTGAGCCGGCGCGTGGAGCGCCTGGAGTCGGTGCTGGGCGTGCGGCTGCTGGAGCGCACCACGCGGCAAGTGAAGCTGACCGAGGTAGGCCATGAATTCCTGCAGGAGGCGCGCCGGGCCCTGGCCGGCCTGGACGAGGCCGTGCAGCGCGTGGATGACCAGGTCAAGCTGCGCCGTGGCCGGGTGACGGTTGCCTGCGTGCCTTCGGTGGCCACCAATCTGCTGCCCCCGGTACTGAAATCCTTTGCCGTGGAGCAGCCCGATGTGCAGGTGCACGTCATCGACGAGAGCGCGCACCAGGTGGTGGAGGCCGTGCTGCGCGGGGAGGCGGATTTCGGCCTGAGCTTCACGGGCAGCCAGGAGCCGTCGCTACGCTTTGAGGCGCTCACGCGCGAGCGCTATGTGCTGGCCATGCCGCGCAGCCATGCCTGGGCCGGGCGCAGCCAGGTGGAATGGGCCGAGCTGGCGGGCAAGCGCCTGGTCTCCGTCTCCCACCAAAGCGGCAACCGGCTGCTGCTGGACCAGGTCATGGCCGGCCTGCCAGAGCAGCCCGTGGCCTGGCACGAATGCAACCACGTCACGGGCGCCCTGGCCCTGGTGGAAGCGGGCCTGGGCCTGGCCGCCGTGCCCCAGCTGGCCCTGCGCCAGGACCATGCCCAGGTCTGCGGCGTGCCGCTGACCGCGCCCGATGTGTGGCGCACGCTGGGCCTGCTGCAAAGGCGTGACCGCGTGCTGGGGCCTGTGGCGCAGGCGTTGCGGGAGTGCCTGGTGCAGGCTCACGAAGCGGGCCGCTGAGCGTGAATGCCGGTTCGGCAACGGTTCGCTTGTGCGCGATGCAGATGCCCGCCTCGCTTGTGACCCGGATGCTCCCCCGAACAGCACCGACGGGGCAGGTTTAAGGCTTTATATGAGTTTTGATCATGTAATTGTGAGATAAAACCATTTTACTTCATTGATTTGGCTCCATATCATCCGCTCCCATTGTTCGTTTGCATTTTGGGAAGCAGTCATGGTCATCACTTCACCTCGGACCGCATGGTCGCCACAACCGGCTCCCGCGTTGAACCCCGGCCATCTTGCGTGAGAGCAGCAATGACACGTCCACTTCGTCTGGTCGCCGTATCCGGCGGACTGCAGCGCCCCTCCAAGTCTGCCGCCCTGGCAGAGCATCTGTCTGATCTGATCGCCGACGAAGTTCCGTGCGAACAACGCCTGGTGGAACTGGGCCAGCTCGCGCCGCAGCTTGCCGGCGCGGTGTGGCGCTCGCAGTTGCCCGAGAGGGTGGAGCGTGAGCTTGCGGCGGTGGAGCAGGCGGATGTGCTGGTGGTGGCCACACCGGTCTTTCGTGGCGCCTACACCGGACTGTTCAAGCACTTCTTCGACTTCGTCCACCAGGACGCCTTGATCGACAAGCCCGTGCTGCTGGCGGCCACCGGTGGCAGCGAGCGCCATGCCCTGGTGATCGACCACCAGTTGCGGCCGCTGTTCAGCTTCTTCCAGGCGCGCACGCTGCCCCTGGGCGTCTACGCGACCGACAAGGATTTCGTGGACTACCGCCTGCACGACGAGGCCCTGCTACAGCGGGCCGCGCTGGCGGTTCAGCGGGCATTGCCGCTGGTCGAGCTGAGGCAGCGCACCATGCCCCATCTGGCCGAATCAGCGGCTGTTGCCTGAAGAAAACAACGGTTTTCTCTCCACGCCCATGGGCCTCCTGAACTCATGAAGCTGCTGGCCGGCCAGGACGTGATGGTGGGCCAGGCGCAGGGGAACATCCCAGGAATTCATGGTTTGCCCTGTATCGGATTCAGGCAGCTGTCTTGGAAAAAGACACTGAATCTGTTCAATGGCCAGACACTTTCGGCCCTGGCACGGGCTGCCTGGCCCCGGGGGCACAAGGCCGTCCCTGTCTTGGTGCCGCCTGGGCGTGCCTGGCACAAAGCATGCATGGTCCCCTTGCAAAACGGCAGGCCCAGCCAGGCCATCAAGCCGCAAACCCCAAAGGAGACAAACCATGCACCGCCGCCCCTTCCTCCATTGCGCCATCGCACTCGCCGCCATGGCCGCTGCAGCTCCTGCTGCACTGGCCCAGCAGGGCGAGATCCGCATTGCCCACGTCTACAGCAAGACCGGCGCGCTGGAGGCTTATGGCAAGCAGACCCAGGCCGGGCTGCTGATGGGGCTGGAGTACGCCACGGGCGGCAGCATGGCGGTGAATGGCAAAAAGCTGGTGGTGATCGAGAAGGACGACCAGGGCAAGCCCGACCTGGGCAAGAGCCTGCTGGCCACGGCGTATTCCGATGACAAGGCCGATCTGGCCGTGGGGCCCACGTCGTCCGGCGTGGCGCTGGCCATGCTGCCGGTGGCCGAGGAGTACAAGAAGATTTTGCTGGTGGAGCCGGCCGTGGCCGATTCGATCACGGGCGACAAGTGGAACAAGTACATCTTCCGCACGGGCCGCAACTCCAGCCAGGACGCCATCAGCAATGCGGTGGCCATCGACAGGGCGGGCGTGACGATTGCCACGCTGGCCCAGGACAACGCCTTCGGCCGCGACGGGGTGAAGGCCTTCAAGGACGCCATCAAGAAGGGCAAGCTGGCGCATGAGGAGTACCTGCCTGCCGCCACCACGGATTTCACGGCAGGGGCGCAGCGGCTGATCGACAAGCTCAAGGACCAGCCGGGCAGGAAGATCATCTGGATCGTGTGGGCCGGGGCGGGCAATCCGTTCAAGATCGCGGACATGGATCTCAAGCGCTACGGGATCGAGATCGCCACGGGCGGCAACATCCTGCCCGCCATGGCGGCCTACAAGAATCTGCCGGGCATGGAGGGCGCCACGTACTACTACTACGGCATTCCCAAGAACCCGGTGAACGAGGCGCTGGTGTCCATGCACTACAAGCAGTACAAGACGCCGCCGGATTTCTTCACGGCGGGCGGTTTCTCTGCGGCCATGGCCATCGTGACGGCGCTCAAGAAGACAGGTGGAGACACCAAGACCAACACGCTGATCAAGGCCATGGAGGGCATGAGCTTCGACACGCCCAAGGGCCAGATGACCTTCCGCAAGGAAGACCACCAGGCCCTGCAGAGCATGTACCACTTCAAGATCCGCGTGGACCCGGCGCTGGCCTGGGGCGTGCCCGAGCTGGTGCGCGAGATCAAGCCCGAGGAGATGCAGGTCCCCATCCGCAACGGCCGCTGAGCAATGTTGCGCACAGAGGATCTGACCATCCGCTTCGGGGGCCATGTGGCCGTCAACGGCGTGAGCTGCGCTTTCGAGCCGGGCACGCTGACGGCCATCGTGGGGCCCAACGGGGCGGGCAAGACCACGTATTTCAACCTGATCTCGGGGCAGCTCAAGGCCACGGCCGGGCGCGTGCTGCTGGGCGGGCGCGAGCTGACGGGGCTGGCCCCTTCGGCGCGCACGCGGGCCGGGCTGGGGCGGGCGTTCCAGCTCACCAATCTGTTCCCGCACCTGAGCGTGCTGGAGAACGTGCGCCTGGCCGTGCAGGCGCGCGACGAGGGGCCGCACCGGCGCGGCCTGAACCTATGGAGCATCTGGAGCGACCACCGGGCATTGACGCAGCGGGCGCTGCACATCCTCGACCAGGTGGCCCTGTCCGCCCGGCGCGACGAGGCCGTGGCCGCGCTGCCGCATGGCGACCAGCGCAAGCTGGAGGTGGCCTTGCTGATGGCGCTGGAACCCCAGGTCTATATGTTCGACGAGCCCACGGCGGGCATGAGCCATGACGAGGCGCCGGTGATCCTGGACCTGATACGCAAGCTCAAGCAGGACCGCAGCAAGATCATCCTGCTGGTGGAGCACAAGATGGATGTGGTGCGCGAGCTGGCCGACCGCATCATCGTGCTGACCAATGGCACGCTGGTGGCCGATGGGCCGCCGGCCGAGGTCATTGCCTCGCCTGTGGTGCAGCAGGCCTACCTGGGTGTGGTGCCGGAGCAGGGCACCGTGAAGGAGGCCGCATGAGCGCTGCCGCCAACCTCAACCCAAACCCCAACCTGCTCGAACTGTCGGGCGTGCACACGCATATCGGGGCCTATCACATCCTGCATGGCGTGGACCTGGCCGTGCCGCGCGGGCAGCTGACCATGCTGCTGGGGCGCAACGGCGCGGGCAAGACGACCACGCTGCGCACCATCATGGGCCTGTGGCGGGCCAGCCAGGGGCGCATCGCCTTTGGCGGGGCCGACATCACGGCCCTGCCCACGCCGGCGATTGCGCGGCTGAACATTGCCTATGTGCCCGAGAACATGGGCATCTTCGCGGACCTGACGGTGCAGGAAAACCTGCTGCTGGCCGCGCGCGGCGCCTCGCGCGCCGACCGCATGGACGCGCAGCGGCTGCAGTGGATCTTCGGCATGTTCCCGGCCGTGGAGAAGTTCTGGAACCACCCGGCCGGCAAGCTGTCGGGCGGGCAAAAGCAGATGGTGGCGGTGGCGCGCGCCATCGTGGAGCCGCGCGACCTGCTGATCGTGGACGAGCCCAGCAAGGGCCTGGCACCGGCCATCATCGAGAACATGATCGCGGCCTTCGCCCAGCTCAAGGCGGGCGGCACGACGATTGTGCTGGTGGAGCAGAACCTGGGCTTTGCGCGCCGCCTGGGCGACCGCGTGGCGGTGATGGACAACGGCCGCGTGGTGCACGCGGGCGGCATGGCCGAGTTCTCGGCAGACGCGGCGTTGCAGCAGTCGCTGCTGGGGCTTTCGCTATGAACAAGCTGAACAGGCTGGATGTGGATTTCAAGCCGCTGCTGCTGGTGCCCGTGCTGGCCCTGGCGGCGCTGCCGCTGGTGGGCTCGGGCTCGACCTGGCTGACGCTGACGGTGGCGGGGCTGGCCATGGGGATGATCGTGTTCATCATCGCCTCGGGGCTGACGCTGGTGTTCGGGCTGATGGATGTGCTGAACTTCGGCCACGGCGTGTTCATCGCGCTGGGTGCCTTCGTGGCCACCAGCGTGCTGGGCGCCATGGGCGACTGGACGGGGTCGGACCAGCTGTGGCGCAACCTGCTGGCCGTGCTGCCGGCCATGGTGGTGGCCATGCTGGTGGCGGGTGCCATCGGGCTGGCGTTCGAGCGCTTCATCGTGCGGCCCGTGTACGGCCAGCATCTCAAGCAGATCCTGATCACCATGGGCGGCATGATCATCGGGGAGGAGCTGATCAAGCTCATCTGGGGCCCGCAGCAGATTCCGCTGCCGCTGCCCCAGGGCATGAAGGGCGCCTGGCTGCTGGGCGATGCCGCCGTGGAGAAGTACCGCGTGGTGGCCGTGCTGGTGGGGCTGGCGGTGTTTGCCCTGCTGGCCTGGACGCTGTCGCGCACCAAGATCGGCCTGCTGATCCGCGCGGGCGTGCAGGACCGCGAGATGGTGGAGGCCCTGGGCTACCGCGTGCGCCGCCTGTTCGTGGGCGTGTTCGTGGCGGGCTCGGCCCTGGCCGGGCTGGGCGGGGTGATGTGGGGCATGTACCAGCAGAGCGTGGTGCCGCAGATGGGCGCGCAGGTCAATGTGCTGATCTTCATCGTGATCATCATCGGCGGGCTGGGCAGCACGGGCGGGGCGCTGATCGGCGCGCTGCTGGTGGGGCTGATGGCCAATTACACGGGGTTCCTGGTGCCCAAGGTGGCGCTGTTCTCCAACATCGCGCTGATGGTGGCCATCCTGCTGTGGCGCCCGCAGGGCGTCTATCCCGTGGCCAACCGCTGAAGGAGTGATCGACATGCTCAACCGATTGCTTTCCGGCGACATGCCGCGCAGCCGCGTGCTGGCGGTGCTGCTGCTGTTGATCTTCCTGGGGCTGGCGGCGGCGCCGTTCGTGTTCCCTGGCGTGAAGGCGCTGAACGTGGCGGCCAAGGTGCTGATCTTCGTGGTGCTGGTGGCCAGCTTCGATCTGCTGCTGGGCTATACCGGCATCGTGAGCTTTGCGCACACCATGTTCTTCGGCATTGGCGCCTATGGCGTGGCGATTGCATCGTCGCGCCTGGGCGCGGGCTGGGGCGCTCTGGCGCTGGGCCTGGGCGCGGCGCTGCTGGTGTCGCTGCTGCTGTCGCTGGCCATCGGCCTGTTCTCGCTGCGCGTGCGGGCCATCTTCTTTGCCATGATCACGCTGGCCGTGGCGGCGGCATTCCAGACGCTGGCCTCCCAACTGTCGGAATGGACGGGTGGGGAGGACGGCTTGAGCTTCAAGCTGCCCGAGTGGCTGTCGCCCAGCTTCGAGCCCTTCGAGAATGAGGTGCTGGGCGTGCTGATCGACGGGCGCATCATCACCTACTACCTGCTGTTCGTGCTGGCTGTGGTGCTGGTGCTGGCGCTGCTGCGCATCGTCAATTCCCCGTTCGGCCGCGTGCTGCAGGCCATCCGCGAGAACGAGTTCCGCGCCGAGGCCATCGGCTACCGGGTGGTGGTGTACCGCACCCTGTCCAGCGTGCTGTCGGCCCTGTTCGCCTGTGTGGCCGGGGCCATGCTGGCGCTGTGGCTGCGCTATAACGGGCCCGATACCTCGCTGTCGTTCGAGATCATGATGGACTGCCTGCTGATCGTGGTGATCGGCGGCATGGGCACCATCTATGGCGCGGCGATCGGCTCGGTGCTGTTCCTCATCGCCCAGAGCTATCTGCAGGACCTGCTGCGCGTGGCCAGCGAGGCCGCGCACAGCCTGCCCTGGCTGGCCGCGCTGCTGTCCCCCGACCGCTGGCTGCTGTGGCTGGGCGTGCTGTTCGTGTTGTCGGTCTACTATTTCCCCACGGGCGTCGTGGGGCGTCTGCGTTCTTCCCGCGCCGGAGCCTGACCAGGGCCCCTGGCGCATTCGTGCATCAGAGAACTACCACAAGGAGATGGGCATGTTGAAGCGTGAAGAGATGGTGTCGTCGATTCCTGCAACCCCCTGGCGCTGGGCCTTCACGGCGCTGGCGGCGGCCGCGCTGGCAGCCTGCGGCAGCGGCGAGCATGAACCCAGCAACGACCTGCCCAAGGGCTTTACCGAACTGGGCGCCACGGTGTATCCGGCCACGGCCACCGGCACGGGCGCCACGGCGGCCACGCAGGACTTGCTGACGGGCGGCCTGGGCAAGACGGGCCTGGGCGCCGCAGCCGCGCCCCTGTACGCGGACCCTGCCAATCCCACGGCGGCGGAGCTGCGGCGCAATGCGCTGTACTCCAACTACCGGGGCATCCTGGACCCCACGGCGGGCGGCGGCTACGGCACGCTGTACGGCCCCAACATCACGGCAGACGGGCAGGTGACCACGGGCGAAGGGCTGATCCCCGGGCGCGAGTACCTGGCCGTGCTGGACGACGGCACGGGCCGCAAGCAGACCATGGTGGCCGTGCAGGTGCCGGACAGTTTTGACCGCAACCGGCCCTGCATCGTGCTGGGCCCGTCCTCTGGCTCGCGCGGCGTGTATGGCGCCATCGGCACGGCGGGCGAGTGGGGCCTGAAGAAGGGCTGCGCCGTGGCGCTGACCGATGCGGGCAAGGGCGTGGGCCTGCACAACCTGAGCGACGACACCGTCAACAAGCTGGACGGCACGCGCGCCACGCGCACGGATGCCGGCAGCCTGTCCTTCTTTGCCGCGCGGCTGACCGATGCGGCGCGCGCCGCCTACAACGCTGCGTTTCCCAACCGCATCGCCATCAAGCACGCGCACTCCCAGCAGAACCCTGAAAAGGACTGGGGCAACGACACGCTGGCCGCGGCCCGCTATGCGCTGTACGTGCTCAATGCCCGCTATGGCACCACGCAGGACCCCGTGCCCTTCGGCAAGGACAACACGCTGGTGCTGGCGGGCTCGGCCTCCAACGGCGGCGCGGCCGTGCTGCGTGCGGCCGAGCTGGATACGGACGGCCTGATCGACGGCGTGGTGGCCTCCGAACCCGTGACCGAGATGCCCACGCGCCAGGGCTACACGATTGCCGTGGGCAATGCGACCATGCCCAACCCGGGCCGCACGCTGGCCGAGTACACCACCTACGGCAACATCTACCAGCCCTGCGCGGCGCTGGCTCCCGATGCGGCGCTGACCGAGACCTCGATCTTCAACTACATAGGCCTCACCGCCATGACGGCGCGTGCCGAGGCACGCTGCACCAGCCTGGCCGCCAAGGGCCTGGTCATCGGCGCCACCACGGCCGACCGCGCCGCCAATGCGCTGAGCAAGCTGCGCCTGTACGGCTGGACGCGTGACCACGACCGCATGCACAACGCCCACTACGCGCTGGGCAACGGCCCCATCCTGTCGGCCATGTACACCATGGCCTATGGCCGGTTTGGCGTGGATGCCAACCTGTGCCGCACCAGCTTTGCGGCCGCCAATGCCACGGGCGACGTGGTGCCCGCCACGGGGGCCGCGCTGGCCCAGAGCTTTGCCACGGCCAATGGCACGGCCAACGGCACGCCCGCCACGGTGGTCTACAACGACTCGGTGGGCGGGGCCAAGGCCTGGCAGTTTGCCGTGTCGCCCTCCACGCGCGTGGCCGACCTGGGCCTGGACAACGCGCTGTGCCAGCACGCGCTGGTGACGGGCTTCGATCCGGTGACCGGCTTCAACCTGTCCGAGAGCAGCGTGCCCACGCGCGCCCAGAGCGACGCCGTGCGCGCCGGCATCAACGAGGTGCTGCATACCGGCAGGCTGCGCGGCAAGCCCACCATCATCGTGGCGGGCCGCAGCGATGCGCTGGTGCCGGTCAACCACAATGCGCGCGCCTACACGGTGCTCAACCGTGGCCTGGATGGCTCCAGCACGCGGCTGCGCTATATCGAGGTGGTGAATGCCCAGCACTTCGATGCCTTCCTGCCGTTCTCGGGCTTCGACACGCGCTTCGTGCCGCTGCACCCGTACTTCAACCAGGCCATGGATGCCGTGTGGGCCAACCTGCGCAGCAGCACGGCACTGCCGGCCAGCCAGGTGGTGCGCACCACGCCGCGCGGCGGCCAGCCGGGCGCGGCGCCTGCCATCACGGCGGCCCAGGTGCCGCCCTTCGTGACGCGGCCCGCAACGGCCAACACCATCGAGGTCAGCGACGGGCTGATCCGCATCCCTGAGTGAGCCAGGCCCCGGGGCGGCCGGCTGCCACGGCGGCCGGCCGCTCCTGCACAGAGATTTCTTCCATGGCTTCCACAGCATCACCCTCGTCCGCATCCCCTTTTGTTGCCGTGCCGGATTCCCGCTACGCGCACTGCTCGGGCTATGAGATCCACTACATGGACTGGCAGCCTGCGCCCGGCGCGGAGCCTGCAGGTACGGTCATCGCCTGGCACGGGCTGGCACGCACGGGGCGCGACATGGATGCGCTGGCGCAGTTCCTGGCGGGGCAGGGCTGGCGCGTGGTCTGCCCCGACACGCTGGGCCGGGGCCTGAGCCAGTGGAGCCGCGCGCCGCGCGAGGAATACCGGCTGGGCTTCTACGCCCGCATTGCGCGCGGGCTGTTCGATGCGCTGGGGCTGGAGCGCGCGCATTGGGTGGGCACGTCCATGGGCGGGGCCATCGGCACGGTCTGCGCCTCGGGCCTGTTCGAGCCTTCGCTGCGCGCACGCATTGCGACGCTGGTGCTCAACGACAATGCGCCGCAACTGGCCGAGTCAGCGCTGGCGCGCATCAAGGCCTATGCGGGCGAGCCGCCGGCCTTCGACACCGTGGGCGAGCTGGAGGCCTTCTTTCGCCAGGCCTACCGGCCCTATGGCTGGCTCGGCGAGGCCGAGTGGCGCAAGCTCACCGAAACCAGCGTGCGCCGCCTGCCCGATGGGCGCGTCACGCCGCACTACGACCCGGCCATGATCGAGCAGTTCACGGCCCATGACGACGACTACGGCATCTGGCCGCACTACGACGCGCTGGAGATCCCCGTGCTGCTGCTGCGGGGTGTGGACTCGGACCTGGTGCTGCCCGAGGTGGCCAGGGAAATGACCACGCGCGGCCCCGGCGCGCGCGGCCTGCTGCACTGGCAGGAGGTGCCCGGCTGCGGCCATGCGCCGGCGCTGAACGTGCCCGCGCACTGGCAATGGGTGCTGGAGCATCTGCAGCGCGGCTGAGCATCAACCCGGGCCGGGCGCGGATGTTGCAGCCGCGCTAGCATTTGCGACGGGTGCAGCCTCGCCTTCTTTTTCGGGTGCGGGCACCGTCTGGGCAAGAGAGGCCTGACATGGGTTTTCTGGTGGAGCTGATCCGTGAGTACGGCTTCGGCATCGTCTTTCTCAATGTGTTCGTCGAGCAATTGGGCGCGCCGATTCCGGCCTACCCGGTGCTGGTCGTGACCGGTGCGCTGGAAGGCGCCGACTGGGTGCGCCTGCTGTGGCTGGTGGCCGTGGCCGTGAGCGCGGCGCTGATTGCCGATCTGTTCTGGTACCAGGCCGGCAAGGCCTACGGCCACCGTGTGCTGGGACGCATCTGCCGCATCTCGCTGTCACCCGATGCCTGCATCCGCCAGACCGAGACCGTCTACGGCCGCTGGGGCGCAAGGTCGCTGCTGGTGGCCAAGTTCGTGCCGGGCTTCGCCTCCATCGCCAGCGCGCTGGCCGGCGTGATGGGCACGCCGCTGCGCAGCTTCGTGCTGTATGACGGGCTGGGTGCGCTGATCTGGGTAGGGTCGGCCGTGTACCTGGGCTCGCTGTTCAGCTCCACGGTGGAAGACCTGCTGGGCGTGCTCACCGCGCTGGGCCAGTGGGGTCTGTTGCTGCTGGCCGTGGCGCTGGGGCTGTTCATCGTGCGCAAGTGGTGGCAGCGCCACCGCATGGTGCGTTCATTGCGCATGCCGCGCATGTCGGTGCGCGAGCTGGCGGGCCTGCATGCCCAGGGCATGCAGCCCACGGTGATCGATGTGCGCGCCCTGCCGCAGTACCGCCAGGGCCATATCCCGGGTGCACAGTCCTGGGAGCTGCGCCCGCGCGATGGCGGCGAGTCGCATGCGCACCTGCTGCCCCAGCACGACCATCCCCACGGGGTGGTGGTCTATTGCGACTGTCCCAATGAAATCTCGGCCGCGCGGCTGGCGCGCCAGCTGCAGCGCGCGGGCTTCGCCAACGTGCGCCCGCTGGTGGGCGGCCTCAAGGCCTGGCAGGCGGCTGGCTTCGACGTGGAAACCGCGCCGCTGCCCGTGACGGCTGGCGCGGATGAGGGGCCGGCGCCCAGCGTCCCCTGACCTTAGCCTTGGTCTATTTGCCCGCCGGCATCGAGCAATGCCCGCCTTGCGTGGCCTTGCCCGATCCGGCCGCGATCAGCGGTGCCTCGAAGCGCAGGTCCACGGGGGGCGAGTGCAGGTGGTCCCAGGCCAGGAAGAGGACGAGCACGGCCCAGAAGACCGCGCGCAGGCTGTTCTGTTGTGTCATGGCGGGTCCTTTCAGAAATTGAAGTGGCGGCGGATGCGCAGGCCGAAGATGGTGCCGGCAAAGGCCAGCGGCACCCAGATCCAGCCGTGGATGCTGCCCGTGGAGATGCCCGAGAGCATGGCGCCCACGTTGCAGCCGAAGGCCAGGCGCGAGCTGTAGCCCAGCACCAGGCCGGCCACCAGGGCCACCATCCATTGCGTGCCCGTGAGCGGCTTGGCATTGACGGGCTTGGCGGCGGCCACCCACAGGGCGCCGCCCAGGATGCCGATGTTGGTGATGCTGGTCACGTCCAGCAGAACGGTCTCGTGCAGGCGCGCGGCGTTGCCGGGCTGGCTCCAGAACCAGTTGCCGGCCAGGTCCACGGCGCCTGTGGCGTTGGCGATCTTGGCGGCCCACAGGCCGAAGCCGTAGACCACGCCCCAGGGCTGGCCCGCAATGACGAGGTTGAGCGTGGCCAGCACGGCCAGCAGCACCGCGCCCACCACCCACTTGCGCACGAACAGCGGCTTGGCCGGGCGCTTGAGTGCCACGTTGGCGCCACGCACATACCAGGCCACGCCCAGCGCGACCACGGCCAGCGCCGCCAGCGTGGCCAGCAGGGCAGGGGCCCAGCCCCAGGCCGTGACCAGGCCCACGGGCTGGGTGTTGCCCAGGTCCAGCCACCAGCCCAGGTGCAGGCTGCCCAGGAAGCTGCCGATGGCAAACACGGGCAGGATGGCCGCATTCATGGGAATGCCCATGCCGGCCTTGTACAGCGTGCCGCTGCCGCAGCCGTCTGCAATCTGCATGCACAGGCCGAAGACGAAGGCACCCACCAGCAGGCTGATGCTGGGCGGGCCCAGGGCAGCCGTGAGTTCGGGATAGTGGCCCAGCAGCGGCATGGCCAGGGCGGCGGCCAGCGCCAGCAGCAGCAACTGGCCGAAGACGCCGCTGGCGTCCTTGTCCTCGATCAGCATGCGCCAGCCCGTGGTGAAGCCGAAGCGCTTGCCGGCCAGCACCGCGCCCAGGCCCAGGCCCACGGCGAACAGCGCGGCCTGGCGCACCGAGACGCTCCACAGCAGCCAGCCAAAGAAAACGGCCAGGATGGCCGCAAGAGGAAGTCGTTTCATATCATTTTTCTCCATGCAGTCGCCCTCCCCCGCGAAGCGGGTAGAGAGGCGCCGTGCCACGGGGGAAGGCGCGAAGCGCCTCAGGGGGTGTTTACTTGAACTTTTTTTCCCACCACTGCTTGGCGTCGTAGGCCAGGGATTCGGCGCGGCCGGGCTGGTTGGCCATGGGCGGCGCATCGGCCTGCTGCGTCCAGTCCACCATGGAGCCCGCATACAGCTTGACGCCCGGCAGGCCTGCGACTTCGGACAGGCCGAACCAGTCGGTGGCTGCCCAGTGGCCGGTGTTGCAGAAGGCCACCATGTCCTGACCCTGCTCGCGCTTGACCTTGGCCGCAATCTGCTTGGCCGTGGCGGTATCGACAAAGGTGGAGGTGCCGGGCACGAACCACTGGTTGAAGTCCAGCTGCTGCGCGCCGGGCAGGGTGCCCGAGAGCTTGGCGGCGGGTGCGCGCGTCTTGCCCTGGTAGAAGGCGTCGGGGCGCGAGTCCACCAGGGCGGCGTTGCTGAGCCTGACGTGCTGGCCCACGTCCTCGCGCGTGGCGATCAGGCTGGTGTCGAGCTGGGGCTGGTAGCTGCTGCGAGCGACTTTGACGGCCTCGTTGTCCTGCGGGAGCTTTTGCTCGTTCCAGGCCTTCATGCCGCCGTTGAGCACGGACAGCTCCTTGAGGCCCAGCAGCTTGAGCGTCCAGTACACGCGCGCTGCCGCGCCGAAGTCGGTGGCGTCCGCGCCCGAGGAGACCACGATGGCGTGGGTGGCGGGCGTCAGCCCCAGGGACTGCACGAGTTCGGTGAGCTTGGGCAGCTCCGGCAGTTCACCAGGGTTGGTGGCGGGGCCGCGCCATTTGCCGTAGGGGGCGTTGAGCGCGCCTGGGATATGGCGCTCGCCATAGGCCTTGGGGTCGCGGATGTCGATGATGCGCACGGCGTCCTGGCCGGCGGCGGCCTGCACGCCGGCAGGGGTGAGCAGGGGTTCGGCGGCGTGGGCCGTGCCGAAGGCGGTGCAGGCGAGGCCGAGCGCCAGCAGCGGGGCCGCCAAGTGCAGAGCGGGGGAAAAGGTCTTGGTCATGATGGCTGAGGCCGATCATGGAAGACCGGCGGAACAAGCAACTGGAGTGCAATTGTCCCGCTTGCAGCATCTATATACAAAGACGCTTATGCATTCTGCTCATGAGGCAGGGTTATATGGCGCGGCGCAGAAGATGCAGAACGGCCTCAGCGCTGTGCGCCCACGGCCTTGGCGCGCTCCAGGCTGGCGTCGAGTTCGGCCTGCGGCGCCTTCTGCGTGGGCCAGCCCTGCATATGCTGCTGGGCGATGCGGCTCAGCGCCGTGATCCAGGGCGCGCTGTCGTTGAGGCAGGCAATGAACTCGAACTGCTCGCCACCGGCATGCATGAAGGCTTCGCGCGCTTCCTGGCTGATTTCCTCCAGCGTTTCCAGGCAGTCGCTGGTGAAGCCGGGGCAGACCACGTCCACGCGCTTGGTGCCGCTGCGTGCCAGCTCGATCAGCGAGGGCTCGGTATAGGGCTCCAGCCATTTGGCCTTGCCAAAGCGCGACTGGAAGGTCACCAGGTATTGCGAGGGCGACAGGCCCAGGCGCTCGGCCAGCAGGCGTGCGGTCTTGCGCGATTCGCAGTGGTAGGGGTCGCCCAGGTGCAGCGTGCGCTCGGGCACGCCGTGAAAGCTCATGACCAGTTTCTCGCCACGGCCGTTGCCGCGCCAATGGGCCTCGATGCGCTGGGCCAGCGCGTCGATGTAGGAAGCGTCGTCGTGGTAGCGGTTGACGAAGCGCAGCTCGGGGATGTGGCGCTGGGTGCGGCCCCAGTCGTAGACCGCGTCGAACACGCTGGCCGTGGTCGTGCCCGAGTACTGCGGGTACAGCGGCAGGATGAGGATGCGCGTGGCGCCTTCGGCCTTGAGGGCATCGAGCACGCTGGGGATGGACGGGTTGCCGTAGCGCATGGCATGGCGCACCAGCACGTTGTGCCCGGCCTCGCCCAGCCAGCCGCGCAGCAGCAGGGCCTGGCGCTCGCTCCAGTGCTGAAGGGGGGAGCCGTCCTTCTCATGCCAGACGGTGGCGTACTTGGCAGCCGACTTGGCCGGCCGCGTGCGCAGGATGATGCCGTGCAGGATGGGCAACCAGGCAATCCTGGGGATCTCGACCACGCGGTCGTCGCCCAGGAACTGCGCCAGGTAGCGGCGCACGGCCGGGGCCGTGGGCGCGTCGGGCGTTCCAAGGTTGCACAGCAGCACGGCGGTGCGCTGGGGTTGGTCGTGGCGGAATGGGGGTTCTGGCGCAAAGCGGGATGGCATGGCCCCGATTGTGGCAGGACGCGGCGGCCTGCCATGCGAGCCCGATGACCCGGCGGCAGCCTGCAGCGGCTGCCTTCGCTATGCTCGGACCATGTCCCAAGCCACCACCGCTCCCCTCGCCGAATCCTCATTTGCCCCTGCACTGACCGCCTTGCAGCAGTTGCGCCGCAGCGGCCGCATCCGCGCCATATCCATCGATCTGGATGACACGCTGTGGCCTGTGTGGCCGGCCATCTCGCGTGCCGAACAGGTGCTGCTGGACTGGCTGCACACCCATGCGCCGGCCACGGCCGCGGCGCTGCGCGACGTGGCCGCCGTGCGCGCCATCCGCGTGCAGATCGAGCGCGATCGTCCCGACCTGGCCCATGACCTGAGCGGCCTGCGCCGCGAGTCCATCCGCCTGGCGCTGCAGCGCAATGGCGACGACGGCGCGCTGGCCGAGCCGGCCTTCGATCTTTTCTTTGCCGAGCGCCAGCGCGTGGACCTGTACGAGGACGCGTTGCCCGCCCTGCAGTTCCTGGCCGCGCGCTGGCCCGTGGTGGCGCTGAGCAACGGCAACGCCAGCGTGCACGTGGTGGGCATTGGCGAGCATTTCCATGCCGCGCTGAGCGCCAGCAAGGCCGGCATGGCCAAGCCCGATGTGCGCTTTTTCCACGCGGCAGCGGCGGCGGCTGGCGTGGCGCCTGACGAGGTGCTGCACATTGGCGACGACGCGCGGCTCGACGCGCTGGGCGCCATGGATGCGGGTATGCACGCAGTCTGGCTCAACCGCACGGGCGTAGCATGGCCTCACGAGGGGTCCACGCCCCACGTCACGGTGGCCAGCCTTGCGCAGTTGTGCCAGGGGCTGGCTGACAGCTGACCCTGCCTGCCCGCGAAGCCGCGCCACGCCATGCCCATCAGCCACAGCACAGCTTTCCTCCACCCCCCCGTCCTCCCCGCCGTGCGCAGCATCGGCTGGAAACACCCCCTGAGCTGGCTGGCGCGTGGCGCGCGCGACATGGCCAGGGCGCCCTCGCTGAGCCTGGCACATGGCCTGGTCTTGACCTTGATCGGGTTTTTGATCTTGACGCTGGGGCACAATCGCTTTTGGCTGATGGCCGGTGCCCTGTCGGGGTTCCTGATCGTCGGCCCTGTCGTGGCAACCAGCCTCTACGCCATCAGCCGTGCGCTGGAGCGTGGCGAGGCTGCCGATCTGTCCCTGGTGCGGCGCACCTGGACGCGCTGGCAAAACGGCCATGCGGCCAAGGCTGAGGGGCAGGGCGGCTACTGGTGCCTGGTGCAGTTCGGGCTGCTGCTGTCGCTGGCGGCCACGGGCTGGGTGCTGGTGTCGGCCTCGCTGATCACGGTGCTCTCGCCCGTTCGCATCGCCACTCCGGCGGATTTCGTGCAGCACGTGGTGCTGGCCCGCGACGGGCAGTTGTTTGCGATATGGCTGGCGCTGGGCAGTTTTCTGGCAGCGCCTATTTTTGCGTCCAGCGTGGTGGCCATGCCGCTGATGCTGGACAGGCGGGTGACGGTGCGCCAGGCCGTGCTGACCAGTTGGTTGGCCGTGCTGGCCAACCCTGTGCCTCTGGCACTGTGGGCCGCCCTCATTGTGTTGTTGACCCTGCTGGGCCTGGGCAGCTGGCTGCTGGGACTGGTGGCCGTGATGCCTCTGCTGGGGCACGCGAGCTGGCACGCGTACCGCGATCTGGTCGATGCGTCGGCCTTTCCGGCGCGTTGAGCCGGGCGGGCCCGGACCGGCCGGGCCTGCAGGGGAGGATGTAGGACGGTGTTGTCGTGATATTCGGGTATACAGAAGAACAGATCGCCCATTTCTTCCTCACCTATGGCGTGGGGGCCTTCATCCTCTTCATGGTGTTCATCATCCTGCAGCTGGCGCGCCAGTCCAAGGCAGGAAAGTTCGGCACCTTCGTGATCTTCCTGGGCCTGGGCGTGGGCTTTGTGGGCTACATCGCCAAGATCGTCATCCAGTGGTGGATGGAGAGATGACGCCGCAGGCGTCACACCCATGAGTTGGACGGACTACTACCGCTTTACCGAGGGACGCAAGATATCTCCCCTGCTGGTGCAGGCGCTTGACGCGTTGGCGGGTGATACGGCAGATAGAGCGGCCATCGATCTGGGCTGTGGCGCGGGCCATGAGTGCCGCGTGCTGCTCAATACCGGCTGGCGCGTCCACGCCATCGACAGCGAACCTGCGGCCATCGAGGGCTTGCGCCCCCTGGCATCGCAGGCGTCCGGCGCTTTGACGCTGCAGGCTTGCCGTTTCGAGGATCTTTCCTCTTTGCCTGCAGCGCATCTGATCCACGCTGGGCTGAGCCTGCCCTTTTGCCATCCTGAGTACTTCGATGCGTTTTGGTCGCTGGTGCGTTCTGCGCTGCGTTCGGGCGGTGTGTTCGCCGGTCATTTTTTCGGGCCGCGCGATGCCTGGGCCGATTCGCAGTCCATGAGCTTTCATTCGCGTGATCAGGTCTTGCGCCTTTTGGATGGCATGGAGCTGTTGGCCTTCAATGAGTTCGATGGCATGGCCCCCAGCATGCGGGGCCCCAAGCACTGGCATCGCTTTGATGTCGTGGCCCGCAGGCCGGTGCCGTCGTCGTGCGGCGTTACTCGGCCTTGGCCCCCGCAGCCTTGATCACCGGGTCCCAGCGCTTGATTTCGGCGGCGGTGTGCTGGCGCAGGGCGTCGGGGGTGAGGCGGTCTGCGGGCGGGATGATGACGCTCATGTCCGTGAAGCGCTTGACCAGGGCGGGTTCGGCCAGGGCGGTGCGCAGCGATTTGTTGAGGCGCTCGATGACGGCCTGGGGCGTGCCTCGCGGGGCGTAGAGGCCGTGCCATACGGCAAGCTCGAAGCCGGGCTGGCCTGCCTGCGCGAAGGTAGGCACATCGGGCAGGGAGGGCAGGCGTTCGCGCGTGGCGACGGCGTAGCCCTTGAGCATGCCCGCCTGTATGTGCGGGCCGGTGGCCACGGGCTGGTCGCAGATGACATCGACATTGCCTGCCACCAGGTCCTGCAGGGCCGGGCCCGTGCCACGGTAGGGCACCAGGGTGGCCTCGGTGGAGGTGGTCTGCAGCAGCAGCATGGCGCACAGGTGGGAGGTGGCGCCTACGCCGGCATGCGAGAAGCGCACTTCGCCCGGTTTGGCCTTCATGTGGGCGATGAAATCCGCCAGCGTGGCGGGCGCAAAGCCTTTGCTGCGCACCAGGATCATGGGTACGTCGCCGGCCAGCGCGATGGGTTCCAGGTCGCGCCTCACATCGAAAGCGAGCTTGCTGTAGAGCGCGGGTGCCGTGGCAATGCCCATGTTGTGCAGCAGCAGGGTGTGGCCGTCGGCCTGGGCACGTGTGACGCGGCTGGTGCCGATGGTGCCACCGGCGCCGCCCAGGTTCTCGACGATGACCTGCTGGCCCAGGTCGCGCGTCATGGCCTCGGCCAGCACGCGGGCCAGTACGTCGGTGGAGCCTCCGGCCGCGTAGGGAACGACGATGGTGACGGGCTTGTTGGGGAAGGCCTGGGCGGCAAGGCTGGCCGCTGCCAGCGCGGCGGCGAGAAGGGTCTGGGCGAGGGGATTGCGGATGAGGGGGCGCATGGGTTTGTCTCCTGGAGGCGCGTGCAGGGGCCGCCGGCTCTGTGCGGCCGGTTGTCGGTGGCGTGTTTGGTGGCGTGAGGCAGGAAGGCAAGGGCCGCATGCGGCCCTTGACGACGGCGAGACGGCGCAGGCTCAGGCCGGGGCCACGTACCTGTACAGCTCGGTGTGGTCGGCGGCGGGTCCCAGGGACCTGGATGCGTCGGCCGCCATGGCGCTGACCTGTTCGGCCAATGCCATGGGCGTGTGCATGGCCTGGCCCAGCGACAGGGCGATGCCCACGTCCTTGGCCTGCAGCGCCAGCGAGAAGCCCGAGTTGAAGGCGCCGTTCAGCATGAACTGGTGCGCCTTGTTTTCGGTGGTGTTGTTCTTGCCGGTGGAGGCATTGATCACGTCCACGATGGTGGCCGGCGCAATGCCGAAGGCCGCGCCTGCGTGGATGGCCTCGGCCGTGGCGATCAGGGCCGCTGCCGAGACATAGTTGTTCAGCGCCTTGAGCGCATGGCCTGCGCCCACGGGGCCGACATGGGTGATGGCCTGTCCCATGCGCTGCAGCAGCGGCAGGTGCTGGGCGAGCAGGTCCGCATCGCCCCCGACCATGATGGACAGCGTGCCCGCAATGGCGCGCTTGACGCCGCCGGAGACCGGCGCATCCAGCAGCCCGATGCCGCGCTCGCCCAGCAGGCCGGCCAGCGCACGCGTGCGGTTGGGGTCTGCCGAGCTCATGTCGATGATGCAGGCGCCGGGCGGCAGGTGCGGTGCCAGTTCACCGACCACGGCATCGACGATGCGGGAGTCGGGCAGCATGGTGAAGACCACGCTGCAGCCGGCAAAATCGGCCGCGCCGGATGCCACGGCCACGCCCGCATGCTCCTGCGCGAATCGTGCGGTGGCGGCGGGCACGGCGTCCCGGATGACCAGGGCGTGCCCTGCGGCGTGCAGCAGGTGGGCCATGGGCTGGCCCATCATTCCGAGGCCGATGAATCCTATGGTGGTCATGCTGCGTGCCTCAGATGTCCATCTCTTTGAAGACTTCCGAAGCCACGCGGAAGGAGTCGATGGCGGCGGGCACGCCGCAGTAGATGGCGGTCTGCAGGAAGACCTCCTTGACCTCTTCCTTGGTCAGGCCGTTGTTGATGGCGCCGCGCACATGCAGCTTGAGTTCATGGGGGCGGTTCAGCGCCGTGATCATCGCCAGGTTCAGGAAGGAGCGCGTCCTGCGGTCCAGGCCGGGGCGGTTCCAGACATCGCCCCAGCAGTACTGGGTGACCAGTTCCTGCATGTCGATGTTGAAGTCCGTGGCGTTCTGGATGGACGCATCGACATACTCGGCGCCCAGCACCTCGCGGCGAGTGGACAGGCCCTGGTCGAAGAGGGCGGGGTTCTTGGGTGCATAGGCTCGGGTCATGAAAACTCCTGATGGAAGGCGGTGAGGGTGTCTTTCGGTGGAGTGGATTTAATCAGATTGTCAGACAATCCTACTTGATGAAAATCAGGATTGCCTGCCGGGCCAGGTGTGTGTATGACAATCCGTCAGTCCGTCCGGCCCCTGGATTGGCGGGTAGGATTCGTCCCATGAACCAGATGTTGCGTGTCCCCCGCGAAGAAACGTCGCTGCGCCTGCGCACGACGCAGACCCTGCGCACGGCCATCCTCGATGGCGTGTTTGCGCCGGGCCAGAAGCTGTCCGAGCGCGAACTGTGCGAGAGCCTTGATGTGAGCCGTTCGTGCCTGCGCGAGTCGCTGCAGCACCTGCAGGCCGAGGGGCTGATCACCATCGTTCCGCACCGGGGCCCCGAGGTCACGGACATCTCGGTGCAGGAAGTGCGCGATATCTACGAGGTGCGGGCCAGCCTGGAGGGGCTGGCCAGCCGGGGCTTTGCGCTGCATGCCTCGGCAGGCCAGCGCGCCGCGCTGCGCGCCAAGCTGGGCGAGCTGGCCGTGCCCGCCGTGGCCAGCGACAAGGTGGCCCTGCTGGCGATCAAGAACCAGTTCTACGACATCCTGATCGAGGGCTGCGGCAATCTGGTGGCCGGCCAGATGCTGCGGCAGCTGAACAACCGCGTGACGGTGCTGCGGCGCATCTCCATGTCCCAGCCCGGGCGCCTGCCGCAGACGCTGGCCGAGCTGGATGCCATCGTGACGGCAATAGAGCAGGGCGACGCGGACCAAGCCGCGCGCCTGAGCGCCGAGCATGTGCAAAAGGCCAGCCAGGGCGTGTTGCGCGCCATGGCCGAGAAGGCTGGCCCGGCCAGCTGATGCCGGGGCCTGCGCCTGGGGGTGTCAGTCCGTGTGCGCTCAGTCCGGCTTGACCTGGGCGCGCTTGAGCACCTTTTGCCAGCGTGTCTGCTCGGAGGCAATGAACTGCGCGAACTGCTGGGGCGTGCTGCCGATGGGCTCGGCCGCATCGCCCTGCAGGCGCTTGAGCGCGTCGGGCGCCTTGACGGCCTTGGCGCACTCGGCGGCCAGCTTGTCCACGTGGGCTCGGGTCATGCTGGAGGGGGCGAGCATGCCGTACCACTGCGTCATCTCGAAGCCCGGGAAACCCTGCTCGGCCACGGTGGGCACATCGGGCAACTGGGGCAGGCGCTGGGTCGATCCCGTGGCGATGCAGCGCACCTTGCCTGCCTTGATGAAGGGCAGCAGGGCGGCGGCGCCGACCGAGGCGGCGTCCAGCCGGCCCGACATCAGGTCCGTCATCATGGGCCCCGTGCCGCGATAGGGCACGTGCAGCATGAAGATCTCGGCCGTCATCTTCAGGTACTCGAAGGCCAGGTGCCCGGCGCTGCCATTGCCGGCCGAGCCGTAGCTGAGCTGGCCCGGCTTTTTCTTGGCGTAGGCGATGAGTTCGCGCAGGTTCTTGACCGGCACATCGGGGTGGACCACGTACAGGCTGGGCACCTTGGCCAGCAGGCTGACGGGCTGGAAGTCCTTGTTGGCGTCGTAGGGCAGCTTGTCGAAGATGTAGGGATTGACGGCCAGCGTGCCGATGTGGCCCAGGATGACGGTGCTCTGGTCATCGGCGCGCGCCACTTCCTGCATGGCGATGTTGCCGGCCGCGCCGGGCTTGTTGTCCACGAAGACGTTCTGGCCCAGGGTCTTGGACAGCTCGGCCGCCGTGGAGCGCGCCACGATTTCCGAGCTGCCGCCCGGCGCAAAGGGCACGACAAAGCGGATGGGCCGTGTGGGCCAGGCATCCTGCGCCAGCGCGGCCGCAGGCAGCAGGCCAGACAGGGCCATGGCGCCCGTGCCGGCCAGCAGTTGGCGGCGGCCGAGCGGGGGCAGGTCTGCGTGGTGAAGAAAGTCGCGCGAAGGCATGTCTGGTCTCCTGGCTATCGTTGTAGTGAATGGGCAGCGGATGCGGCGCCAGCGATGGTGGCGCCGGCGGCTGTCAATCTGCTGTCAAACCAGGGTCTGCAGGCTACGGAGATACCCGGGGGATCAGGCTTTTCCCTCGGCTCCCAGGGCCTGTCCGATGGCCTCGGCCGCCTGCAGGCCGCTGCGCACGGCGCCTTCGATGGTGGCCGGATACGGTCCATCCACATGGTCGCCGCAGGCCCACAGGCCGTGGCCCAACTCCATGCCGGGGCGCTGCAGCTGCGGCAGGCAGGCGAAGGTGGCGCGCTTGTCGATCACGGTGCGCAGCGCAACCAGTCCATGCCAGCCCAACTGCGCCTGGGCCTGGGCCAGCACCTGGGCCTGCAGGGTTTCGCGGTCCGATGCGCTGTCGCTGATGACGAAGGCCATCAGGCCCTGAGGGCCGCCGAGTTGCCCACGGTCGAAGACAAATTGCGCAGGGGCATCGGACGTGGAGCGCAGCGCCAGCCAGGGCGCGCCCGGGGGCAATGTGTGTGAGGCGTCAAAGGCCTGCGCATAGACGGTGGCAATGGGGCGGTGCTGCAGGTCCTGGGACAGTTGCGCCCAGCGCTGCAGGGCTATGCCGTCGCGTGCAGGCAGGCTGTCGTGCTCTGCGGCGGTGAGTGCCAGGCGCGCCGCCTCGGGCGCGGGGCAGGCCAGCAGCACGGCGTCGAAGGGCGCATCTTCGGCCTGGGCTGCGCCCAGCGTCCAGTGCGGTCCCTGGGGCTGCAGTTCGGCCACGCGGCTGCCCAGGCGCACGGCGTGGCCGCGCTCCTGCAGCCACTGCGCGGCCGGCGCCGGGAACAGGCTGCCCAGGTCACGGCGCGGCACCAGGAAATGCGAGCCGCCACGGCCGCTGAACAGCGCATCGCGCAGCACGCGAAGGAACACCGTGCCGCTGGCCAGGTGAATGGGCGTGTTGAGTGCCGAGATGCACAGCGGGTCGATGAACTCGCTGACCAGGCGCTGCGGCAGGCCGGCGCACAGGTCGGCCACGGTGGCCTGCGGCGCGCAGCGAAAGCCCGCCAGCCGCCAGCGCACGGCGCGCGCCAGCAGGGCTGCACGCTCGCCCAGGCTCCAGCCGCGTGCGGTGGCGATGCCGGCCAGCGCATCCAGCGGCGCAGGCCAGTCGGGAAAGCGCAGGCCGCTGCCATCGATATAGGGCAGGGCCATGGGCTGGCGGTGCAGCGCCCGTTCAGGGTCCACGCCCACTTCGCGCATGAGGCGCAGGCTTTCGGTGTAGGCACCGATGAGGATGTGCTGGCCGTTGTCCACGCGCAGCGGGCCCTGTGGCGTGTCGAGGTCCATGCCGCGTGCACGGCCGCCGGGCTCGCGTGCGGCCTCGTGCAATGTGATGTGCCAGCCGCTGCGCGCCAGCGTGAGGGCGGCCGCGAAGCCGGCCCAGCCGCCGCCGAGGATGGCGGCGCGCGGCTGAGCGGCGCGAGGCGTGTCCTTGGCGCTGGCTCTGCTCACCGCGCCATGCGTCCCAGCGCCTGCATCTTCCAGGCCAGCCACAGCTTGCGCAGCGGCGGCAGGCTGATGCGCTGGTGCAGCACGCGGAAGTCGTCGGCCTCGATCTCGCGCAGCAGGGTGCGGTAGATGCTGGCCATCATCAGGCCGGGCTTTTGCGTGCGGCGGTCGGCCGCGGGCAGCAGGGCCAGGGCCTCGTCGTAGAGGCGGTGGGCGCGCTCGGCCTGAAAGCGCATCAGCGCGGTGAAGCGGTCCGAGTATTCGCGCTTGGTGATCTCATGCGCCTTGACGTCGAACTGCTGCAGCTCGCTGATGGGCAGGTAGATGCGTCCGCGCATGGCGTCCTCGCCCACGTCGCGGATGATGTTGGTCAGCTGGAAGGCCAGACCCATCTTGTGGGCGTAGGCGGTGGTTTCTTCCTGTGTCTGGCCAAAGATGCGCGCGGCCACTTCGCCGACCACGCCTGCGACCAGGTGGCAGTAGCGCGCCAGGCCCGGGAAGTCGAGGTAGCGGGTCTGCTCCAGGTCCATGCGGCAGCCGTCGATGACCGCCTGCAGGTGGCGCTCTTCGATGGCGTAGACCGGAGCGTGCGGCATGAGCGCCCGCATCACGGGATGCGAGGGCTTGCCTGCAAAGCCCTGGTGCACTTCGTTTTGCCACCAGCCGAGCTTGGTGGCGGCCACGCCGGGGTCGGAGACTTCGTCCACCACGTCGTCCACTTCGCGGCAGAACGCATAAAAGGCGGTGATGGCCGCACGGCGCTCGCGCGGCAGGAAGAGGAAGGCGTAATAAAAGCTGCTGCCCGAGGCGGCAGCCTTGTCTTGGACGTACTGATCCGGATTCATATGGGGCGGGATTGTCCCATGGACGGCTGGGAGCCAAAGCCTGGGTGTCGCAACGGCCGGCCCGCCATCACATGCGCAGGGCGCGCCACAGCAGCAGCGGCGCATCGGCCTTGCCGATGGTGGGGCGGCGGTAGAGGCTGGCGCCCTGCAGCGCATCGACCTTGTCCAGGATGCGCAGCCCGCCCTGCACGACCAGACGCAGCTCCCAGCCGATGCGGCCCGGCAGGCGGTGCACCAGCGGTGCGCCGGACTGCATCAGTGCACGCGCCCAGGCCGATTGGTCGGCCAACAGCGCGCGCACGGCAGGGGTCAGTGCAGCGGGCTCGGCGCGCAGGTCTTCACGCCGCACGCCATGGGCGGCGCAGTCGGCATCGGTCAGGTAGTGGCGCTGGCGTGGCAGGTCCACGCTGAAGTCCTGCCAGAAATTGATCAGCTGCAGGGCGGTGCAGATGGCGTCGCTGCGGGCCAGCGATTCGGCATCGTCCACGCCGTACAGATGCAGCAGCAGCCGGCCCACGGGATTGGCCGAGCGGCGGCAGTAGTCGAGCAGCTCGGCGCGGTCGGCGTAGGTGGTGCCGGATTCGGTCTTGCGCACGTCCTGCGCGAAGGCGCTGAGCAGATCGTCCATCAGCGCCAGCGGCAGCTGGTGGGCGCGTACTTGCGGCGCCAGCCCTGCAAAGACAAGAGGCCAGGCCGTGCGGGCGAGCATGGAGGCCTCGCCTTCGGTGCCCAGCGCCATCAGGTCGGCACGGTAGGCGGCCAGCGCGGCCAGGCGCTCGGGCGGCGTGGCGTCGCCCTCATCGGCCAGATCGTCTGCAGTGCGTGCGAAGTGGTAGAGCGCGGCAATCGGCGGGCGCAAGCGGGGCGGGCACAGCCAGGACGCCACGGGAAAGTTCTCGTAGTGCGTGACCGGGGCGGGGGAGGCGGGCAGGGTGGGAGCGGTGGACTTCACGGTGGCCGATTGTCGATGCTGCGCGCAAGGCCATGCATTTCACTTGACGGGCTCAAGGGCTTCTCCTAAATTACTAACCCGTCAGTCAGTAAACGGCGCCAGCCAGCTGCCGCGGCATGTTGCCCGGATCTTGCAGCCCGCAGCCGCTTTTCGCACCAGCCCTCCCGGATCCACATGCCCGACTTGCCATCGAACCCTGCCGCGCCCGCTTTGCCGCGCCATCTTCTTCTTGCCCCTCTGTGCCTGGCCGCCGCGCTGGCGCTGGGCGCCTGCTCCAAGGCCGAGCCGCCGCCCGAGCCGGTGCGCGCCGTCAAGCTGCTCACCGTAGGCGTGGGCGCGCTGGACACGCAACTGGAATACGCGGGCGAGGTGCGCGCGCGCATAGAGTCGCGCCTGGGCTTTCGCGTGGCCGGCAAGCTCGTTCGCCGCGAGGTGGAGCTGGGCCAGCACGTGCAGGCAGGTCAGTTGCTGGCGCGGCTCGATGCCAGCGACTACCGGCTGGGAGCTGACGCCGCGCGCGCTCAGGTGGCGGCCGCGACCACGCAGCGCGATCTTGCCGCCGCCGATGTGAGGCGTTACTCGCAGCTGAAGGCGCAGAATTTCATCAGCGGTGCGGAGCTGGAGCGGCGAGAGGCCACGCTCAAGTCCGCCCAGGCCACGCTGGACCAGGCCAAGGCGCAGCTGGCATCGCAGAGCAACCAGGAGGCCTATGCGCAACTGCTGGCCGATGTGCCCGGCGTGGTGACCGGCATAGACGCCGAGCCCGGCCAGGTGGTGTCGGCCGGCTCGCCCGTGGTGCGTATTGCCCAGGACGGCCCGCGCGACGTGGTGTTCGTGGTGCCCGAAGACAAGCGCGGCGCCATCCGCGTGGGCCAGAAAGTGAATGTGCGCCCGTGGTCGGCCGGCATGCAGCCGCTGCAGGGCCAGGTGCGCGAGGTGGCGGCCAGTGCCGATCCGGTCACGCGCACCTACCAGGTGAAGGTGGCACTGCCCGCGTCGGATGCGGCCGCCGTGCCGCCGCTGGGCGCGACGGTCCATGCGCTGCCCGAGGGCATGGGCCCCACGGGCCAGCCCGTGATCAAGCTGCCGACCACGGCGCTGCGCCAGGAAGGCGGCGGCGGCCAGGGCACGGCCGTGTGGGTGTTCGATGCCGCCAGCAGCACGGTGAAGCTGCAGCCCGTGCAACTGGCCACGGCCGATGGCAACGAGGCCGTGATTGCCGCCGGCCTGACGCCCGGCATGCAGGTGGTGGCCGCCGGCGTGCATGTGCTCACGCCCGGGCAGAAGGTCACGGTCTATCAGGACCGGTATGACAAGACGCAGCAGCCGGCACAGGCGCCTGCCGCCGCAGGTGCCGCAGCTTCCGCAGGTGCTGCGTCCAGCGGAGCGGCCCAATGAGCGGGCCCAAGCACAAGGCGCCGCAGGGCGGGCACTTCAATCTTTCGCGCTGGGCGCTGGACCATGTGGCGCTGACGCGCTATTTCATGGTCGTGCTGCTGCTGCTGGGCTTTGCCTCGTACTTCCAGCTGGGGCAGGACGAAGACCCGCCCTTCACCTTCCGCGCCATGGTGGTGCGCACCAACTGGCCGGGCGCCACGGCGCAGCAGATGGCCGAGCAGGTCACCGACAAGATCGAGCGTACGCTGCAGGAGGTGCCCTACGCCGACAAGATCAGCAGCTACTCCAAGCCCGGCGAGTCGCTGATCATCTTCCAGCTCAAGGACAATTCGCGCCCCGGCGATGTCCAGCAGCTGTGGTACACGGTGCGCAAGAAGATCGGCGACATGCGCTACACCCTGCCGCAGGGCGTGCAGGGGCCGTTCTTCAATGACGAGTTCGGCGATGTCTATGGCGTGATCTACGCCCTGCAGGCCGACGGCTTCAGCTACGCCGAGCTCAAGACCATGGCCGACGACGTGCGCCAGCAGCTGCTGCGCGTGCCCGATGTGGCCAAGGTCGAGCTGTTCGGCGTGCAGGACGAGAAGGTCTACATCGAGCTGTCGCAGCGCCGCCTGTCGCAGCTGGGCCTGGACATGAACCAGGTGCTCGGCCAGCTGGGCCAGCAAAACGCCATCGAGGGCGCAGGCGTGCTGCAGACGCCGCGCGAGGATGTGCAGGTGCGCGTGGCCGGCCAGTTCCTGGCGGTGGACGAGTTGCGCGCCATGCCGATCCGCGGCGCATCGGGCGCGCAACTGCGCCTGGGCGATATCGCCGAGATCCGCCGCGGCTATGCCGATCCGGCCAATGTGAAGGTGCGCCACCAGGGGCGCGAGACGATTGCGCTGGGCGTGTCCATGACCAAGGGCGGCGACATCATCCGCCTGGGCAAGTCCCTGCGCGGCGCCGTGGGCGACATCGCGCGCACGCTGCCGGCCGGCGTGGAGCTGGCCAACATGCAGGACCAGCCCAAGGCGGTGGCCGATTCGGTCAACGAATTCCTGCAGGTGCTGATCGAGGCCGTGGTGGTGGTGCTGGCCGTGAGCTTCATCAGCCTGGGCCTGCACAAGCGCGAGGGCCACCAGCCGCTGTGGAAGCGCTGGTACATCGATCCGCGCCCGGGCCTGGTGGTAGCCATCACCATTCCGCTGGTGCTGGCCGCGACCTTCCTGGCCATGTGGTACTGGAACATCGGCCTGCACAAGGTGTCGCTGGGCTCGCTGATCATCGCGCTGGGCCTGCTGGTGGACGACGCCATCATTGCGGTGGAGATGATGGTGCGCAAGATGGAGGAGGGCTACGAGAAGTACCGCGCCGCCACCTTTGCCTACGAGATCACGGCCAAGCCCATGCTGACCGGCACGCTGATCACGGCGGCGGGCTTCCTGCCCATCGGCATGGCCAAGTCCATGACGGGCGAGTACACCTTCGCCATCTTCGCGGTGACGGTGATTGCGCTGGTGCTCAGCTGGTTCGCCTCGGTGTACTTCGTGCCCTACCTGGGCATGTTGCTGCTCAAGCGCCCGCCGCACGCGGCCACGCTGCCGCCCGAGGTGGCCTCGGGCGAGGTGCCCATCGAGGAGACCAACCTCAATGCGTCCTCAGCCGAGCATGAAGTCTTCGACAGCCCGTTCTACAACCGCTTTAGGCGCGCCGTGAACTGGTGCGTGACGCACCGCTGGCTGACCATCGCCATCACGGTGCTGGTCTTCGCGCTGGGCCTGGTGGGCATGTCGCGCGTGCAGCAGCAGTTCTTCCCGGATTCCAGCCGGCCCGAAGTGCTGGTGGACATCTGGTTCCCCGAGGGCACGTCGCTGGCCGCCAACGAGGCCGTCACGCGCCGCGTGGAAGAGCGCTTCATGCAGCTGGACGGCGTGCGCACGGTCAGCGAGTGGGTAGGTTCGGGCGTGCCGCGTTTCTACCTGCCGCTGGACCAGGTGTTCCCGCAGAACAACGTCTCGCAGTTCATCCTGGTCGCCCAGGACCTGCCCACGCGCGAGCGCCTGCGCAAATCGCTGCCGGCGCTGCTGGCCCAGGAGTTCCCCGAGGTGCGGGGCCGCGTCAAGCTGCTGCCCAACGGGCCTCCCGTGCCCTATCCGGTGCAGTTCCGCGTGTCCGGCACCGATCCGCAAAAGCTGCGTGCCTATGCCGACGAGGTCAAGCAGGCCATGATCGCCAACGCCGACATGCGCGGCGTCAACGACAACTGGAACGAGTCCGTCAAGGCCGTGCGCTTGGAGGTGGACCAGGACAAGGCGCGCGCCCTGGGCGTGAGCAGTCAGGCCATCGCCCAGGCGGCCCGCGTCATGCTCAGCGGCTCCACCGTGGGCCAGTTCCGCGAGGGTGACAAGCTCATCGACATCGTGCTGCGCACGCCGTATTCGGAGCGCGACGCCATCACCGATATCGCCAATGCCTACCTGCCCACGGCATCGGGCAAGTCGATCCCGCTCACGCAGATCGCCAAGCCCGTGATGGTCTGGGAGCCCGGCGTGATGTGGCGAGAAAAGCGCATGTTCGCCATCACCGTGCAGGGCGATGTGCGCGAGGGCCTGCAGGGCGCAACGCTGACCCATGCGCTGCTGCCGGGCCTGCGCGAGATCGAGGCGCGCTGGCATGCCGCGGGCGACACGGCCTACCGCATCGATGTGGCCGGCGCCGTGGAGGAAAGCTCCAAGGGCTCGGACGCCATCGTCGCTGGTGTGCCCGTGATGCTGTTCCTCACCTTCACGCTGCTCATGTTGCAGTTGCGCAGTGTCAGCCGTTCACTGCTGGTGTTCATCACCGGGCCGCTGGGCATTCCCGGCGTGGCGGCGGCGCTGCTGCTGTTGGGCCGGCCCTTCGGCTTCGTGGCGCTGCTGGGCGTGGTGGCGCTGATGGGCATGATCCAGCGCAACTCGGTGATCCTGATCGACCAGATCGAGACCGACCGCGCGCGCGGCGTGCCGGCCTGGGACGCCATCATCGAAGCCGCCGTGCGCCGCCTGCGCCCCATCGTGCTGACGGCTGCTGCCGCCGTGCTGGCCATGATCCCGCTGTCGCGCAGCGTGTTCTGGGGCCCCATGGCCGTGGCCATCATGGGCGGGCTGATCGTGGCCACCGTGCTGACACTGCTGGCGCTGCCGGCCATGTACGCCGCCGTGTTCCGCGTGCGCCGCGAGCCCACGCATTGAGGCGGCGAAAACGCAGAGGCCGCCGCTCAAATCCGGGGTATGGCAATGCACCCCGCAATTGCGGCTAGAATCTGCGCCCTGACCTAGGAGCCGCCGCGCAGGCGGCTCCCCAAGAACCAGCGCGGGTGGCGAAATTGGTAGACGCACCAGGTTTAGGTCCTGACGCCAGCAATGGTGTGGGGGTTCGAGTCCCCCCCCGCGCACCACGCACCAACGCCGCTCAACTGTGGCGAACACTGCTCAAGCCCGCTTCCTGTAGAGGAGGCGGGCTTTTTTCTGGGTTCTGGGGGCAAAACGGAGCAGGTTGAAACCGGCACAAAACAGCGCAAAATCACATCACAATCCCGCGCAGATCCCGCTTGTGATCCCGCGCGGGCTGCAGGAGGTGGGATGGCGTATTTCCGGAAGGTGAAGAACGGCTGGCGGGCCGAGGTGGAGCGTGCGGGCATCCGGCGCACCGCCACGCGGGCGACCAAGGCCGAGGCGCAGGGCTGGGCCGTGGCCGAGGAGGCGGCCATTCTGGCCGGTGCGCGCGGGGAGTTTCCGCGGCGCACGCTGGCCGAGGCGGTGGAGCGCTATCGGCGCGAGGTCACCGACAAAAAGACGGCCAGCACGGCGCGGGCCGACCATTTGCGCTTTGATGCCTGGCTGCGCGAGTTCCCCGAGCTGGCCTCCAAGGTCTTCCACGAGATCACGGGCGACGACCTGGCGCGCTGGCGCGATGCGCGGCTGCAGCAGGTCTCTGGCGCCAGCGTGCTGCGCGAGGCGCAGCAGTTCCGTCCCATCTGGACGCTGGCGGTCAAGCAGTGGAAATGGGTGGGCAAGAGCCCCTGGCCCGAGATCAAGCTGCCGGCCAAGTCCCATGCGCGCCGGCGCACGGGGCAGTGGAGCGAGGTGCGGCGCATGCTGCGCTCGGCCAATGTCTCGCCGCGCCTGGCGCCTGTCACCGCCATGGAGCAGACGGCCTGGACCATGCTGGTGGCCCTGCACACGGCCATGCGCAGCGGCGAGATCCTGCGCATGGGCCGCAGCAATGTGGATCTCAAGCGCCGGGTCTACCACCTGCCGCACCACAAGACCGAGGCCAAGGTGGGCGAGCGCCATGTGCCGCTGACGCGCCGTGCCGTGCGCCTGCTGCGCGTGCTGGACGCCGCCGCCGAGGCTGCCGGGCGCGACGCCTACTGGACCATCAGCGACGCCAGCCGCGACACGCTCTACCGCAAGCTGCGCGACCGGGTGATGGTGCAGGGCCTGCGCTTCCATGACCTGCGCGCCACGGCGCTGACCTGGCTGAGCAAGCGCGTGGATGTGATGACGCTGGCCCGCATCAGCGGCCACGTGGATATCAACGAGCTGTTCAATACCTATTACCGAGAGACGGCCGAGGACATCGCGGCACGGTTGTAGGCAGGATGGCTGCCAGAAATATCACTCCAATATGATATCTTGACAATATTATTCTAGAGTGATAATTTCAATTCATCATCTTGAGATGATATTTTGAATGCCCTGGCCAGGAGAACACCATGGACCACCTGTTGCAACTGCCCGATCAGCTTGCGCTGCACCTGAAGTCGCTGCGCAAGGCCGCTGGCGTGAGCCAGGCTGAACTGGCACAGCGGCTGGGCGTGTCCCAGTCGCGTGTGGCGGCGATAGAGCGTGACCCGGCCGCCATCAGCGTGCGCCAGCTGATGGAGATCCTGCAGCTGCTGGATGCCGATCTGCTCATGCGGCCCAGGGCGGATGCGGTGGCTTCTCCTGCGTCTGCATCTGTGCCTGTGCCTGGACCTGGACCTGGACCTGCTGCGTCGAAGGTTGCCGAGCCCGCTCCACAACCGTACGCGAGTGACAACGTGCCCCGCAAGCCCGCCGACCGCCCCGTGGCCTTCAAGCCGCAGGCGCTGCCGCCGCACTGGCAGGACCGCAAGCCGAAAGGGTCCTGGTGATGGCGGCGCTGGGCGTCTGGATGAATGGGGAGCGGGTGGGCACCTGGGAGGTCACGCGCACGGGCCGCCATGTGTTCGCCTATGACCCGGCCTGGCCGCAGAGCGCGCATGCGCGGCCGCTGTCACTGTCCATGCCCTTCACCCGCGACCTGACGGTGGCGGGCGAGGTGGTGGCCCACTATTTCGACAACCTGCTGCCGGACGGCGAGGGCATTCGCCGGCGCATTCACCAGCGCTTCGGGCTGCGCGGGGCCGATGCGTTCTCGCTGCTGGAGGCCATTGGCCGCGATTGCGTGGGTGCCGTGCAGCTGCTGCCCGAGGGGGCCGTGCCCGAAGGGTTCGACCAGGTGCGCTTCGAGCCGCTGAGCGAGGCGCAGATTGCGGAGCACCTGGCCAGCCTGGGTGGCGGGTTTGGCGCGCTGGAGGTGGACCAGGAGTTCCGGCTGTCCATCGCCGGTGCGCAGGAGAAGACGGCGGTGCTGCGCCATGGCGGCCAGTGGTGCCGCCCGCTGGGTGCGACGCCGACCACGCATATCCTGAAGCCGGCCATCGGCGTGGTGCCGCACTGGCACTACGACCTGAGCGAGTCAGTGGCCAATGAGTGGCTGTGCGCCCGCCTGCTGGCCGAGCTGGGCTTTGCCGCGGCCGACAGCAGCATCGAGAGCTTTGGCGGGCAGCAGGTGCTGTGCGTGGAGCGCTTTGACCGCGCCTGGACGGCGCAGGGCTGGATTGCGCGTCTGCCCCAGGAGGATTTCTGCCAGGTGCGCGGCGTTGCCAGCGCCAACAAGTACGAGACCCACGGCGGGCCCGGCATGCTGCAGTGCCTGCAGGTGTTGCAGCATGGCAGCGAGCCTGCCCAGGATTGCGCCCGCTTCGTGATGGCCCAGCTGGCGTTCTGGCTGCTGGCGGCCACGGACGGGCATGCCAAGAATTTCTCTGTGTTTCTGCAGCCGGGCGGCGGCTATGAGATGACGCCGCTGTACGACGTGCTGTCGGCCTGGCCCATCATCGGCCATGGCCACGGCAAGATCGCCCGCCAGCGCGCCAGGATGGCCATGGCCCTGCCGGGGCGCAGCCGCCACTACCGCCTGGCCGAGATCCAGCGCCGCCACTGGAAGGCCTTGGCCGAGACCACGCGCATCGCAGGCCTGTGGGAAAGCATGGTGGAGATGGTCGAGGCGCTGGACGGTGCCATAGCCCGGCTGCAGCCGCGCCTGCCGGCCAGCGTGCCGCAGCCTATGGCCCGGCAGATCTTCGACGGGGCGCGCGACCAGGCACGCCGTTTTCTTGCGGGCAGCGATCACTGAGCGCACGGCGATGGCCTGGTGCCGGCTCACCGGCGCCCCTCGGCCCAGGCCTTGACGTCGGCCATGCGCCAGTAGCGGATGCGGCGGCTGGCGTTGATGAAGGGCTTGGGAAAGTCCGGGCGCTTGGTCAGGCGCGCGGTGACGTGCTCGCGGCTCAGGCCCAGGTAGTTGGCGATGCCCTGGGTGTCCAGGCGCGGGGCGCTGTGAAAGAGTTCCATGTTCTGTTGCGTCATTGCGGTGTTCTCCGATGTCGTGTCCGGTGCTTGGGTGCTTGATCAGGCCTGGCGCGGCGTGATGGACTTGCCTGCCTTCTTGCGCTCCACACGTTCAACTCGCTCGACTCGCTCGACTCGCAGAACGGGCCGGCCGCTGGCCAGCAGGGCACAGGCCTGGGCGTGGCTGGCGCTGGCCGCCTTCAGGCGCAGCACGGGCAGCAGGCGGGCGTCGGCCAATTGATCCAGCTGCGCGGCGTCCACGCCGTGGGGGATGAGGGTGGCGCGGTAGCTGCGCAGGGCGGTGATGTTGTGGTGCATGGTGGGTCCTCCAGGGGTGGATCAGCTGGTAAAGAAAGGGGGGGTGGATGGCGTGGCGCCGGATGCGGGGCGGTGCAGCACGGAATGGGACACTGGATCGGCACCCGAATCGGGCCCGGCCGGGTTGGCACGGTCCTCGCGCTGGTGCCCGCCGCGGCCGATGAGGGCGCGCAGCGTGTGGCCCGTGAGCCGGGCCGTACAGTTATTGAAACCAGTCCAAGCGCGCGCCAGCGGCGCGCGGGCGGGCAGGGCGGGAGGGGCCACGTCGGCGACCTCGGCACCCTCGGCGCTTTCTGAACCTTGGGTTTCCTGGAACTCCAGCGTGGCGCGCGCCACGCTGCGCCAGGCGATGCGGCGCGAGACCAGCCACTGGCCGCGCCGGGTTTCCAGGCCCACCACGCGGCCGCAGCCGGGCGCGATGGCCTCGCCGTATTGGTTGACGGCGCCGGCGGGCACGGGGCGGCGTGCCATGCGCAGGTGCCAGCGGTCGCGGGCCAGGCAGTGGCCGCCCATGGCTTCCATGTAGCGGCGCCAGTCGGCGGGGATGTCGGGCCCGTGGCGGTGGCTGGCGCCCCAGGCCTTCCAGCTGGCCTTGTCGCCGTCGATGCGGATCTGTTCGACCTGGTCCTTGCTGACACGGCGCAGCTCGCGCCAGACGCAGACGCTGGGCATGCCCACGGCCTGGAACTGGCGAATGCCCCAGCAGGCAGCCCAGGCGTCCACGCGGCGGTGGCCGGGCATGCCGCCCTGCTCCACATCCCACAGGCGGCCCTGCACCACGTCCAGGTGGTCGGCCAGGGCCGCATGGCCCACGCTCTTGGCGATGTACTTGGCAACGTAGCCGGCAGCGCCGCCGCCGGTCATGCGCTTGACGTTGACGCGGTTGCGCTGGGCACCACGCTCGTCGCCATCTTCGCTGAGCCACCATTTGCGGATGGCGGCCTCGATGTGCTGGGCGTGCTCCTCGCACTCGGCCCAGACCAGGGCGTGCCAGTGCGGCGTGGCGTCATGGTGCGGCTCGGCCACGCGGATGCCGTACATGGCGATGCGCTGGCGGCCCAGGTGCGAGCGCACGCGCGCCCACATGGTGCGCAGCCACAGCTGGGCATCGCGCGGCGTGCTGTGGCCGTCGTAATGGGGATTGGGGCGCGGCCGGCCGCCGCTGCCCAGCGTGACGGCGTGAAAGCGGCTGGGCGCCGTCAGCGTGAGAAAGAGGCCGACATGGCTGCGCGCGTCGGCATATTCCTCTGCGCCGCGGATGCGCGTCATCAGCTCGCCGCCGCGGATCACGGGGTTGGCCGGCGACAGCGCGGCCAGCTCGGCCAGGGTGAAGACTTGGCCGGCCTCGTTTCGGTAGAGGCTGCGCTCCAGCGCGCGGGCGTTGCGTTCGATCTGCGCGGTGCGCCGGCGCACGGTGGCGTTGCTGGCATAGCCGCCGGCGCTGCGGTTGACGATGCCCAGCTTGACGGCGCCGGCCTCCACGGTGCGCGTGACGTGGCGGCGCAGCATGCGGCGCCACCAGGCCGCGTCCAGCGCGCGGCGGATGGCGGGCTCGCCGGCCAGCGGCGTGCTTTCCTGCAGGCCCAGCATGCGCAGCATCAGCCGAACCAGGTCCACGCGTGCGGCCAGGTCCATGTTCTGGGCCTGGGCGCCGGCGTCGAGCTCACCGACTTCGTCGCTCAGGCGCCGGGCCATCTGGCAGATCTCGTAGTCGTCCAGGTTCCACTCGGCCGCACGGCCGTGGCGGCTGGCAAAGTCGTCAATGGCGGCCAGCGCGTCGTGGCAGGCAGCCCATTCGGGCTGGCCGTTGGCGTGTTGCGCGCCCTTTTGCCAGTCGCCCAGGCCCAGCAGCTTTATGGGCTGCAGCCACTGCGGCGGCAAGGCTTTTTCCAGCGCCTGCATGGCGCGCTGGACCATGTGGGGGCGGGGCTTGTGCTGGTCCCATTGCTGCAGGCTGGCGGTGCGCAGCCTGCGGCCGGTGGATTTGGCGGCGAGCAGGACGGACATGGGCTCAGGTCCTCAGGGCCAGCGCGCGCAGCGGCAGCAGGCAGGTGCGCAGCGCTCGGATCTGGCGGCGGATGGCGTCGCGCTCGGGCGGCGGCATTTCGCGCCAGTCGCGCAGGGCCAGCTCCTCGATCTCGCCGTCTATGCCCGCCAGCAGCACCAGGGCCATGCGGTAGTGGCTGGCCAGGCCCGCCCATTCGCGGCTTTCGGCGCTGCCCGAGCGGCCGTTGGAGGCGCGCTGCGCGGCTTCGCGCTGCAGCTCGCGCAGGCGGATGCGGCAGTCCTGGACGCTCAGGCGCTGGTAGGCCTCGGGCAGTGCGGGCGGGTCCACGGGCCGGTATTCGGGCCGGTATTCGGGCGCGGGCGCATCGTCTGCCTGCAGCAGTCGCATCAGATCGGAAAGGCGCAGGTCGCCGAGCTTCATGGTCTGTCCAGGTCGTTTCAGGGTGAGCGCATCCCGCAGGGCCTTCATGCAGGCTCCGCAGGTTGCGGGAAAGGGGGTGGGGTGGCGGCGGTGCAGGCGGGGCTGCCCGCGCGCCGGATGGGGCGCCGTCAGGAGAAGGCGCCCCGGCCGCGCTAGCTGCGCGCGCCTTCGGTGGATTGGGCGGATTCGGCCGCCTGGGCTGCGCGGTGCGCTGCGCCTTCGTATTGCGAGGACGGCATGGCGTCCAGCTGGGTCTGCAGCAGCTTGCGCTTGATGTGCGTGCTCATCGGCAGGATCACCATGGGGTTGGGAATGGCGCTGGGGCTGATGGTGCGGTTGATCTCGGTGACCGCCGAGAACACATGGCCGCACTCGAAGTTGCGGCACTGGAAGATGGTCTCGCGGCTGGTGCTGGTCAGCTGCAGGCTGGTGCGGGTGTAGGCGTGTTCGTTGCAGTGGGGGCACATCATGCGCATGGCAGGCTCCTGGGGGCAGTTGGGATCGAAGACAAGGCGGTGAACAGGTCGGCGCGGGTGGCTATCGCGCCTGATCGGCCTGGGGCAGCGGCGGCATCTGCTGCTCGTACTGCTGCATGCCCATGCGGTACAGCTTCAGCGCGAAGTTGGAGGCGCTGCGGCTCTCACGGCTGGCATAGCGGGCGTGGCGTTCGCGTTCGGATGCCGTCATGCGCAGTGGCACGGGCCTGTCATGAAGCACCGGATCCGCAGGGATACCGGGCACGGCTCTGGGGGAGTGCATGGCTGTCATGTAGTATTTGGGATGGTTTGGATGATTTGGTTACACGCTGACTGCATCATTGCTCGAAATTTCGAGCATGTCAATTGATGAATAGAAGAAATTTCGATCACATCGGTGAAAGGCTGAGGCAGGAGCGTCTGCGTCTGGACGTGGCGCAGCTCGCCATGGCCGACGCCTGCGACGTCTCGCGCGGCACCCTGGCCACCTGGGAGAAGGGCGAGCAATCGCCCAATGCGGCCGCCCTGGCCGTGATGGCGGGCCTGGGCGTGGATGTCCTGTATGTGGTCACGGGCCAGCATGCGAACGCATCGGTCCAGACCCTGGCGCCCGACGAGCGCGAGCTGCTCGATTGCTACGGCCGGGCCGACGATTCGGGCCGCGCCGCCATCATGGCCGTGGCGACCCTGGCCGCGCGCTGAACGGCCTGCGCCGGCCGCTCCAGGACGCGCTCTACCCGCCCCTCTCGCTCACTTGGCGCGAGTCTCCAGCGTCAGCTTGGAGGTGAAGCCGCCGTCGCCCAGTTCGTGCTGGATCTTGACGACCAGCCACGGCGTGTCATCGATCTCTGCCTTGAACCCCTGCAGCTTCAGCGGTGTCTGCGGCATCAGGTCGGGCCGCGCCAGCGCCAGCTTCAGGCCCATGGTGGCCTTGGCGCGGTTGATGCGGCCCATCTCGGCCTTGGCGGCGGCCTGCGCCTCGGCCTCGCTGCCGTAGGTGTCCTTCAGGCGCTTTTCGTTGTCTTCGGCGCCCTGCGTGGCACTGCGTTTTTCGGCGCGATCCGCGTCGTTCCAGTACGCGCGAACGCCGCTGTAGTCGTTGCGCGCGGCCGTGTGGTAGGCGTGGCTGTCTCCCTCGGCGCGCGTGAGCGTGGCGGCCTCCACGGTCTGGCCGCCGGCGGTGATCTTGCTGTCGATGGCGATGAAGGCCAGCTTGCCCTTCTTGACCGTACACACGGCGTCGTACTGCCGCGCCAGACGGCTGCAGAAGTTCAGGTCGCTTTCGTGGGTCTGGTCGATGTGGTCCACGCGCAGGTTCTCGAACTGCGCGTCCACGCGTACCTGCAGGCCGTTGCGCTGCGCAATGCTGCGCACGATCTGGCCCAGCGTGCTGTTGTGGTAGCTGTGCTCGGAGCGCGTGCGCAGCTGGCGCTTGAGCTCGGCCGAGCGCGCATGCACCACGATTCTGTCGGGCGCACCCTGGTGCTCCACCTCGTCCACCTCGTAGGTGCCCTTGTCGACCAGGCCATGTTCGGCCCAGCCCAGCTTCAGCGCGATCTTGGATCCCTTGCCTGGCAGGGCCAGGCGCCCATCGCTGTCGTCCAGCGTGATGTCCAGCTTGTCAGCCTCTTCGCCGCGCGATTCGGACAGCGTCAGGTTCATCAGCCGCGTGTCCACCTGGCTGGTGATGTTGCGCCCGTCCAGGACGATCTCGTACTGGGGCTTGGCGTGCAGGTATTCCTGTGTGGCCATCAGATCCACCATTCCCAGAAGTCGTCATCGGGCCAGGGATCGACGCCGCCGCCGCCTTCGGCCAGGTGGTCGTCCACGCGGGCCAGCTTGAGATCGAACTCGATGCGGCGCGGCTTGCCGCCCGGTGTGTAGTGCGTGCCGGTCTGCTGCAGGCTCTCGATGACCCAGGCGCCCAGGATGCTTTCGCCGCCCACCAGGGCCCATGCCTTGCCCTGGTCGGCCATTTCGCGCAGGTCGTCCAGCGACTTGGCCGTGCCCCGGAACTCGGGTGCGAGCACGCCGGTCAGGCCCAGCGTTTCATCGCCTGGGCCCAGCGACTGGCGGGCGGGGCGCGCGCCCACGCGGCTGTTGCTCGGGTGGCGCCAGGTGCTGCTGCGCACCAGCTTGTCGAATGCCAGTGTGTCGATGCCGAAGGCAAACTGGCCCAGTGTGATCAGCATGCTCATGCTCCTCAATCGATATCGGACAGCTGCGACAGCACGCTGGAGCGCCTGGCCATTTCGCGGCGGTCCAGCTCGGCGGCCACGGCGCGGGCAATGGCCTGCGCATCCTGGCCGGGCGCAGCGTTGACGGTGATATGGATGGTGGCGCCGGCCACCGGGGCCGGTGCCGGCGCGGGTGCAGCGGCGCTGGCCAGCGGCGGGCGGCTGTCGATGCGCACGGCGCCCGTGTCGGCCAGGGCCGGCATGGCGCCCGTGGCCAGCGTGGCCGCCGTGGCTGCAGCAGCGACACCCTGGCGCAGTGCGCCGGCGCGGCCCTGGTCGGGTGCCGACGCATCGCCGGACTTGAACCATGAGCCCACCGACGAGGCCAGGCCGCTGATGCCCTTGCCGGCCAGGTCAGAGACCACGCCGAACAACCCGCCCGTGGCGCCATCGAGGCCGGCCTTGCCGGCCTCCAGCAGCGTGCCGCCGACGCCCTTCCAGTCGCCGGCCTTGAAGGCGGTGGAAAGGCCGTCCCAGTTCTGCATGATCGAGCCGCCCGCGCCCATCAGGCCGCCTGCGAGCCGGCCCATGGGTGTCATGCGCACCAGGCCCATCAGCGATGCGGCTGCACCACCCAGACTGCCGCCCAGGCCACCGCCGACGGCACCCAGGCCGGCGCCCAGCAGGCCCATGACGGCGCCCGCACGGCCCTTGCCGGCCACGCCTTTGGCTGCGCCTGCACCGCCGCCGAAGATGCGGCCTGCAGCGCGGCCCGCGCCGGCCAGGGCGGTGCCTATGCTGCCCATGGCAGCGCCGCGGCCCATCATGGCCAGCGACAGGACCACGGCTCCCAGCCCGCGCCTGAGCACGCCCGCAGCGTTGCTGGCCATGCGCAAGCCTCCCGACAGCAGACCCATGGCTCCGCCACCGCCGCTCATCATGGACAGGGACAGGACCACGGCGCCCACGCCGCGCCTGAGCACGCCCGCAGCGTTGCTGGCCATGCGCAAGCCGCCGGCCAACAGGCCCATGGCACTGCCGCCGCCGCCCATCATTCCCAGCGACAGGACCACGGCCGCCAGGCCGCGCCTGAGCACGCCCAAGGCACTGCTGCCTGCGCCCATGGCCGCGCCCAGCAGGCCGAACACGGTGCGCGTGAGCAGCAGCGGCGCCAGCAGGCCGAACAGCACGCTGCTCACCACGCCGACGCCTGCGACCAGCAGGCCCAGCACGGCCACGATGCGCAGCGTCCACTGCACGATCTGGGGATGCTCCTTGACCCAGGCACGCATGCCTTCGGTCATCTCGCGCAGCGTGCCCAGCACGGCCTTGAGGTCGGACTCGATGGTCGAGCCCATGTCGCTCAACAGGCCGTTGTAGCTGTCCTTGACGGACTCGTATTGGGCCGAGACCGAGTCCTTCAGGATGGCCACGCGCCCATCCAGATCCGCCTGTGACTTGAGCTGGGAGGCGATCTGCTGGTAGCCGCCCGGGCCCTGCTGGAGCAGCGCCTCCAGGGCCTTGCGCGTCTGCGCATCGCCGCCCGCCAGCTTGTCCAGCGCAGCGGCGCGCAGCTTGTCGCTGCCCAGGCTCTGCAGCTTTTGCAGCTGGGCCATCATCTGCTCGGTGCCGCCGAACTGGCCGCTGGCGTCCTTGAAGTCCAGCGACACGCCCTGGCTCGCGAGCATCTTGTTGACCTGGCCCAGCTTGGCCGGGTCCATGGAGTTCTTGACCAGGTTGCCGACGGCCTTGCCGGCGGCCTCGCCGCTGATGCTGGCGTCGTTGAGCATGAGCAGCAGCGGCGCGAACATCTGTCCCGACCTTGCGCCCTGCTGTCCCAGCTGCGGCAGGGCCTTGCCGATGGCGTCCAGGCCCTTGACCATGCCTGTGGGGTCCAGTCCCAGATGGGAGGTGCGCTGCACCGTGTCGGCCAGTGCGGCCATGTCGCCCGCGCTTGCGCGGGTGGCCTGCTGCAACTGCGCCGCAAACTCGCCGGCCTCCTTGGCGGGCATGTTCAGCACCGCGCCCAGGTTGGCCGCCTGCCGGGCCACGCCGCCCAGCACATCCTGCGAGGACACGCCCTGGCGCTGCAGCTGGTTCATCATCGCGATGTAGTCGGCCGTGCTGCCGGGCATGTCGGTGCCCAGGCTCTTGGCCAAGTCCAGCACCTGCTGGTAGTCGGCGCCCGGCTTGCCGTTGCTGCCCGCCATGGTGGCGCGCAGCTGCGCGGCGGCCTGGTCGTCGGTCATGAAGGCCTGGCTCACGGCGCGCACGGGCGCCAGCATCTTGCCGCCCGTCTCGCGCAGCGCCTGGCCGCGATCGGCCAGGGTCTTGCTCTGCTCGCGCAGGGCGTCGATCCTCTCCAGCCGCTGGGCGGCCGGTGCCACCACCTTGCGCTGCTTTTCCATCTGGGCCGTGGTGGCGCGGATGTCGTTGTGCAGCTTGCGCTCGTGCGCGGACAGGTTGCCCGTGTCCACGCCCGCGCCGCGCAGGCCTTCGCGCATGTCCATCAGGCGCGATCGCTGCGTGGCGCGCAGCAGCGCCAGGCGCTCTTCCTCGACCTGGGCCGAACGCAGCGCGCGCAGCATGGCGCGCGAGGGCTGCTCGCCCGCGCCCGATTCCAGCCGCAGCTGGGCCATCTGCTGGCGCGCGCCGCGCAGCCGTGCCGTGGTGTCGGCCAGGCCGCTGCGCAGCGCGCGGTAGTCGCCCAGCTGGGTTTGCTGCTGCTGCAGCTTCTTCAACTGGTCGACCGTTTCCTTGAGTTCCCGGGCCGTGTTGCTGCTGGTTCTGCCCAGCAGCGCCAGGGGCTGGTGCACGCGCTCGGCCTGCTTGAGCACCTCGTCCAGGCGCAGGGTGTCAACGGCCATGGAGGGCTCCCTGGCCGGTGCGGTTTTGGCGTTGGGTGGAGGTCATGGGCAAGGGGCGTGCAAGAGAGGGGCGAGAGGCGGGCGATGGAGTGGAGGTGGTGCTCAGTCCTGGCTCAGTCCTGGCTTTCGTAGCGCTCGCGCGCCCGTTCATGCCATTGGCCGAGTTCGGCCAGCGACATGTCCTCCATGTCCGCCGGCCGCCAGTGGAAGACCATGGCCAGGTCGGCCATGGCATCCTCTACGCGCTCGGGAATTGCTCCCTCTGCGCCTTCGGCACCAAAAAAGAGGCCACCTCCGTACCCAGGGTCACCAGGTCGGCGGGGTCCAGCTGCAGCACTTCGGCCTTGTGCAGCATGGGCTCGGTCACGCGCGGCAGCAGGGTCTGCAGCGCGGTCACGTTCATGTGCAGCAGCTCGACCAGCGACAGGCCGCGCAGCGCGCCGGCATTGGGGCGGCGCACCAGCACCCGGGCCAGGTCGCCGCCGGGGCGCTTGAGCGGCACGTCGAGCGTGATCTCGCGCGCATCGCCCGATGCGAGGGCGGCCGCATTGGCGGCAGCCTGGTTCTGGAGGTCTTCCTGGGGCTTGGTGGTGTCCATGGTGTGTCAGCGTTCGGGTGAAGAAAAGAGGAGGACCGGGCCGGCCGGCCCGGTCAGTTGAGCCAGGCTCAGATGCCCAGCGCGGCGCGGACCTGGGCCAGGCGGTCGATGCCGTTGACGACTTCGACGAAGTTGACCGGATCGATCTCGATCAGCACCTGGCCGTTGATGGACAGGCGGTAGTAGCTGACGGCCAGCTTGTACTTGATCTCGGTCTTGTCGCCGGCCTTGGCCTTGCCGGGGTCGAACTCCGAGAAGCGGCCACGCATGACCACTTCCAGCGAGTCCACGCCTTCGCTGTCATCGCCCTGCAGGGCGCCGGCGAAGCGCAGCAGCACGCCGTCGTGGCGCAGCGTGCCCCAGGTGGAGATCAATTCCTTCATGTAGCCGGCAGCGGTCAGGTCGGCCTCGATGGCCTCCATGCCGAAGTCCAGGCTGACCTCGCCGTTCATGCCGCCGGCGCGGTACTTCTCCATCTTGCGGGTGAGCTTGGGCAAGCCCACTTCGGGCATGTCGCCGATGTACGAGTTGCCATCCACGAAGGTGGCGAAATTCTTGAGAGAGCGGGGCAGTCCCATGGTGCTTTTCTCCTGTGTATCCGGTGTGTTCGGTGTATTGGGTGTGTCGGGTGCGGCCGCCGTTTACTGGCCGGTGCCCACGCGCAGGGCGAAGTCGGCGAAGTAGCGGTCGGTGATGCGCTGGCGAAAACCCAGGTCCTCCAGCGGAGGCACGGGCGTGTAGTCGTAGTCCAGCACCAGCTTGCCGGCCTTGAGCGTGGCGGTCTCGTTGACCGTTTCGTCGTACCAGGCCTTGCCGTCCAGGATGTAGCCCAGGGCCTTCAGTTCGCGGAACTTGGTGTTGATGCCTTCCAGGATGTCCTTGACCAGGCTGGGGTGCATGGGCTTGTCCACGGCCCAGAAATGCGCCTCGGCCATGGTGTCGGCCAGCACCTGCGCGGTGCGCACGCTGGACTCGAAGCGGAACAGCTCGCTGTCCGTGCAGGTGCGCGAGCCCCAGAAGCGGTGGCCCTGGCTCTGGATCAGCGTGGTGATGCCGGCCTGGTTGAGGATGCCGGCCTCGGTATCGGGGCTTTGCAGGTCCCAGTGCACATCGCGCGAGATGCCCAGCACGCCGGACAGCGGCACGTTGGACAGCGTCTTGTGCCAGCCCTGCTCCTGGTCGATCCGCGCGCGCAGGCCCAGGGCGTAGGCCACGGGCGAGGCGTCCTGCACGGCGGCGGTGGACAGATCCAGCGCCTTGAAGCCGGGCCACAGCAGCATCAGTTCACGCTGGCCGAAGTGCTCGCGGTAGGCCTGGGCCTCGGCCACATCGTTGCCGATGGCCGCTGCATACGCAAAGCCGCGCAGCTTGATGGCCACGGACGCCAGCGCGTCGGTCACGGCCTGGCTGTCCAGGCCCGGCGCACCCAGAATGCGCGGCTTGACGCCGAGCTGTGCCTGGGCCGCCAGCAGCGCCTGCAGGCCCGTGTACTGGTTGCCGGCGGTGGTGCCGATGACCTTGGCGTCCTGGTCGGTGCGGCGCTCGGCCTCGGTGGCGCCTTCGCCATCGGCCACGCGCACGACGACCAGCACCGGGCGGCACTGCTCCTTGATGGCGTTCAGCGCCTGGGCCAGCGTGCCCTTGGTGCCGGCCTTGCCGATGGCCGCATCGACCTTGGTGACCAGCACCGGACGGTTCAGCGGGAAAGTGGCCGCATCGGCGTCGCTGGCCGTGGCCACGAGGCCGATCACGGCCGTGGACACGATGCGGATGGAATTGATGCCTTCGCTCACTTCCGTGACGCGAATGCCATGATGGAACGGGGCTGTCGCCATGGTGTTCTCCGGGTTGGGGGTGGTTGGGCCGTGGGGCTGTCGTCAAAAAGGGGTGGTCACGGCTGTTCGTGGGCTTGTACGGGGCCGTCCAGGATCTCCTGGGCACGCCCCGCGGCGATGAGTCCGAAGGCCTCGAACCGGCGCAGGCTGTCGGCCAGTTCGGGGTCGTCAAGATCGAGTTGCCGCGCCTGCTCGATGTCCTTGAGCAGCGAGCGCAGCGTGGCCGCGTTGAGCCGATCGGCCTCGCCCGCCTCGGCACGGTCCACCACGGCCCACTCCAGCGCCGTACGCTCGACCACGGTGAAGCGGCGGCGCAGGGCATGGGGGGTGATGTGGCGGGGGGCGGGTTCGTTGGACGCTGCCTGGTCTTCAGGCAAGGCTTGCGCCACGTCTTCCCAGTGCGTGCCGGTCCAGCGGCGGCCGAGCACCGAGGTGTCGTAGCGGGGCAGAGGGAGCAGGTCGGGAGCGTTGAGCTCGGCGTGGGTTTCGGTGATGGCGAAGGCCACGCCGGCGGGGGTGAGCTGGGCGTAGTGGTGGGGCATTACTTGAACTCCACCACCTGGATGTCCATCTCCGCGAGTGAGAGGTAGCCCCCGCTGTATCCGTAGCTATAGCAGCGCAAGGTCGTGGGATTGACGATTTCGCAATCAAACCTGCCGAAGGCACTTGATCCAATGTGGCTTGGTCGAATCAGGATGAGAGTTTTCTGCGGATTGATCGCCGCGATAGTCGCATCGGAATACGTCGGGGAGCCTTCGAATCCGTATGAAGGTCGGAGCCTCAGTCTCTGGATAGTCTTGATCGAGCTGCCGCTGCTGATCTGTCCTGACAAACCGATGATCTCGCTGCGTGCGGCCGCCAAGGCATTGCTCAGCGCGGCAATCTCCACCCGCGTCTTCACCAGATCGGCACTGATGACGGCATCCAGGCTCATGCAGGCACCTTTGCGCAAGCTGCGGTGTTGATGGAATCGACAGTGATGGTCTGTGTCATGCTGAAGTTCATGCAGCCAAGGCGGCCTGGTTGTCCTGGCCGGGTTGGCGCCTGCAGCCTGCAAGGCCGCTGGAGTTGTGCCCGGGTTGCCTTGATGTTCTCGCGGCAGGGGCATGGGCGCCAGCGACCTTGGCTGTGCGGGATGGCTGCACAGAGGCTTGGTTTGGCGCTGGTTCGGGATGCAGATCAGACATGGAAAAGCCCCGGCCGCCCAATAGGTGCCGGGGCTTTTGCAGGTGGAGATTTCAGGGGCGTTCGCCGGACTGGACGGGGGCTCCGAGGATCTCGCTAGCGCGGCCTTGTGCGATCAGTTGCAGATCCTCGATAAGCCGCACGCCGGCGGCCACGTCCGCATCGTCCAGGTCGATGAATCCAGCCTGCTCCTGGTCCTTCAGGCAGGCGCGCAGCATGGCGGCATCCTTGCGCTGCTTCTCGCTGGTGTCGGCACGGTCCACGGCAGCCCATTCGATGGCCGAGCGTTCGGCGAGGGTGAAGCGACGGCGCAGGGCCAGTGGGGTAATGTGGCGTGGGTTTGGATGCTGTGGCAACTCTGGCAGGATCGGCGGCTTCTCGTAGGGGTGTTCTATCCAGCCGTTGCCGGTCCACAGGCAGCGTGTGGCGCCGTGCTCCTCGGGCATGTCGGTGCATGATGGTGCCAGCGTGGTGCATCGCTCGCGCCAGGCCTGGTGCTCGCCGACGTACCAGCCCCAGAGGTCGTATTCATAGTGCATGGTAGACCTCCGTGGCGCGGGGGTCGGTTTCATAGCGGGCGCCGATGAGGCTTGCACTGGAGTTGAAAAATATCCCTGTTCCATCGAGCTTGGCACATACACCAGGTGTGTTTTCTACGGCGGTTGAACGGCCTGTATAGAAACTGGGCAGAAGTCGAAAGTTGATGCCATCACGGGTCTCTAGAATGGAAAAGCGACCAATATCGCCAACAACTCCATTGGTGATGCGTACGGAAATGTACAGTGCGCCATCGTATATCGCACCATTTTTGCTTACTTCAATGATGAAACTGTCTCTTTCGAAAAGTAGGCCCCTATTGCCAATGCGCCAATTGATGCCATTGTCCGAAACGATAGAGGTTATTGAGCCGACGGAAATATCGAGAATGACAAATTGTCCATTGACTACATAGGGTTGTCGAAGCGATGTGCTTCCGTAGTTGCTAGGTGCTGTGGCAATGGCCATATCCAACCCTGAGGATGCCATCCAGTTTGTACTTCCGTTGTCGCTGGAGTATGCTCGCTCGCAGGTTGAGTCCAGCGCCACATAGCGCGATCCGTTGTGTAGTACATATTTCCAGGCACGCGCTTCGGGCATGGTAACCGTATCTCGTTGGCCTGTAGAGTGTATTAGGTAAAAGTAATTAAGCGTGGATGTTGTGAATGCATATCCATAGGCGCCTGCTCCGCAGATATTGCTGAGGTAAAGGCCGGTGCCTGTGACTGCCACGAAGGTCGTAGCATTGTCCGTAGATAGCTGGATCATCTGGGATGAGGATGATCCGCCCCATATAAGAATTGCCTTGCCGAACACTGCCACTTTGTTTATAGGATTCCAGGACGAGCGTGTTAGCCAGTTCTTCAGATCTGTGGATGTGTAGATCCCATAGTAGGCGGAAGCTCCGCTGATCTGCGTGCCCACATAGACTTCCCCGTTGTGGCAAACGTGTTCCATGTAGAGGTCAGGATTGAACTTCGGCAGCATCCGATAGGGACTGTCTCCACCGACCCGGACCCCCGGTGCAAAACGCTCCGGGCCCTTCCACACCGATCGGGACCGCAATTGCAGTCCCATCCCTTTGTCCAGGCTCTGCGCCAGCCTCCGCACCTCGCTGTGCGTCACCACATCGAAACTCATCCCTGTACCTCCGTCGCATTCACCCCCGACACCCGCCCAGTGGCGGCGTCGTAGGCATAGTTTTCCGTGCGCACGCGCCCGCGGTAGCTGGTCTGCTGCTGGGAGACGCGGCCGGCGCCGTCGTAGCTGACGGCGGTGGTGGCGCTGAAGCCGTTGACGCTGCGGGTGATGCTGCTGATGCGGCCCTGGGCGTCGTAGCCGAAGCTTTCGCTGGTGGCGCCATTGGCCGGGCCCAGCGCAAGGTGCTCCGGGTTGAGCTTGACGTTGATGCCGGCCACACCGTTGACGCTGGCTACCTTGCCGGTGCTCAACGCCTGGGCAGCGGTCTCCAGCTGCTCTATGCGGTGTGCCACCACGTCCATGGCGTCCTGCACGCCCTGGGAACTGGCCTTGGTGTCGATGAGCTGGCGCGCTGCGGTCAGCGCCTGGTCCACGTCCTGCACGGCCTGGCGCAGGCGCAGCACGTCGTCTTCCAGGCGGTTGTCGGGGTGGGGCAGGGGCCAGCCCTGCGCTGTCTTGTCGTCGTGCAATGTCATATCACGATGGCTCGCAGGTTGGTGACCTGGGGACGGGCGCCGTGGCTGCCCGTGAGGACCAGGCGGACACGCAGGCGCTCGGCGCTGATGCCGGTGAGGCGGTAGCTCAGCTCCAGCACGCCTGCGGTCTGGGGGCTGGTGCTCAGGTAGGGCACGTTGGTCCAGGCGCTGCTGCCTTCGGCCTGCATCTGCACGGCCAGGGCGCTGCCGGCGGGCAGCACGGCCTCGGCCACCACGTTGAGCGTGACGTTGCTGCCGGCGTTGATGGCGGGGCTGATGTAGTCGCCCGTGGCCTGCAGGCTGCCGGCTACCAGCTGCATGCCGGGCAGCAGGTGGGCTGCGTGGTTGGTGTTGCCCGAAAGTTTGGCGCGCACGGCCACGTTGCCGCTGTAGCGGCTGGCCAGCTGCACGGCCTGGCCGGGCGCGGCCTCCAGCGTGCTGCCGTCTTCCAGCTGCATGGCGAAGACCAGTTGTGCGTCGGCTGCGGGCAGCATGGCGCCGGCCTGGACCATGAGGTCGGTGGCGTCCTGCACGGCGATGCTGCCCAGCTCGATGGTGCGCGTGGTGGCCGTGTGTTCGGCCGCCAGCAGTTCGAAGGTCATGTCGCGTGTCTGGTGGGGCGTCCAGGTGCTGGCATTGCTGCTGGACAGCAGCACGCCCACGCTGTAGGGCTGGCTGGTGACCCACTGCGCGCGCGCCGCATCCCAGCCGCCCAGCTCGGCCACGGCCAGGGCGGTGGTGGCGTCGTTGGTCAGCACGACGATGGCGTATTCCACGCCCGACTCCAGCAGCACCGGCGCCCATTGCGCCTGCGTGGGCTTGGCTGCGGCGATGTCGGCGTTGATCTGGGCCGGCTTGAGCACGCATTCGGCCAGGATGCTGCGCGAAGGCACGCCGCTGGTGACTTCACGCAGTTGCACCTGCACATCCTTGTCGCCCGCCGCGGCGAACCACAGGCGCGTGCCGCAGATCTCGCGCGTGGTGCCCAGGGTGAAGGTCTGCGCCAGCGGGTCGTAGAGCTGGACCGTGATCTTGGCCACGCTGCGCTCGAGCAACTGGCCCTGGCCCGTGAAGACGGCTTCGGCATGGCTGCCGGCGCGTCCCGTGAAGTGCACGCTCTTGGTGCCCGAGGGCACGCCCGCCGGGATCCTGAACGTGCCTTTGAGTCCCTGCGCCGTGGCCACGAGCGTGCCGCCCGTCAGGGGCTGGGGCGTGACGGGAATGCCGTCGAAGATCAGCTCGGTGAGGGTTTCGCCCACCGGAAAATCCAGCCAGAACTGCACATCGATCTGGCGCAGCTTCTCCAGTGCCTTGGTGGATTCGGACAGCAGCTTTTCGGTTTCCGAAGGACGCACCTGGCTGGGCGTCAGGCGCAGGATGATGGGGTTGGCCCATTGGGTCTGCACATCGGTCCAGTAGTCCACGGCCGGCGTCAGGGTGGCTGCGCTGGGCAGCACATCGAAGGCGCCATAGGGATTGACCAGCATGGAGCCGGTTCGGCCCAACTGGTCGAGCACGACCACGGGCTGGTAGGGCGTGGTCTGGGGCGTGGTGATGTCGGTGCCGATCTGGTACAGCGCGGCGTTCATGGGCAGCTGCAGCTGTCCGCCCAGGATATGGGCGCTCTGGCTGCGCCCCGCATCGCGCAGGCCGTTGTCCAGCATCGGATCCGCAAACAACCCCTTCTTGACCCCGCTGTGCCGCCCCGAAACGTCCACCGACAGCCGCAGCTCGGCCAGGTCGGCGTAGATGGTCTGGATGTGGTCCTGGTAGGCCTTGAGGGTCTGCATGGGCACGACGCGCACGGCGTCCTGTTCCACGCGGCGGTTGCTGTCCCAGCTTTGGTAGACCGAGGCCAGGGCCAGGGTGCCGCTGGGTGCGGCCGGGACCTTGGGCGACCAGGCGGCGGGCACGCCGGGCACCCATTGCAGTTGGCCTTCGCTGTTGAGCACGAGGCGGTCGTAGCGGCGCAGCGCGTAGTGGTAGCTGACCAGTACCAGGGTGTCCTTGAGCGCGCCTTCCACGGTGAAGCCCGTGGAGTCCACGGCCGTGGGCGTGGCGTTGAGCATGTACTGGTAGGTGACCTGGTAGGTGCTGCCGGGAACGGGCTCGGCGCCTGAAGGGCTCCAGTCGACCTGGCCGGCGACCAGCTTCCAGTCCGTGCCCTGCACGTAGGTGGTGCCGGCCTGGACCACGCTGTCCACGGCCAGCACGGCGTTGTCGGGCAGCGGGTCGGCCGCGCCCGTGAAGCCGCCGTGCGTGAGCGTGACGGTCTTGCGCGCCTGCACGCGCACCTGGGGTGTGCCGACAGCGGGCTGGCGGTCGAAGCGGATGCGCTGGGCGGCCGTGCCGGCCGAGGTGTGGGGCTCGCTGTCCACGAAGAACAGGTCGGGCTTGGCCTCGTAGACCAGGCGGCGGCTGGCACCCAGTTCCAGCGGATGGCCGTTGACGCGGGCGGCGCCCTCGCGCACGGTGTAGACCTGCTGGCCGGTGGCCAGGTCCTCGCCCATGATCACGTCCAGGCCGCGCACCACGTAGGTGCCGCCCGCGCTGTCGCGGTCATAGCGGGCCAGGGCCTGGGTGACGGCGTCGATGTTGGGCGGCGGCTCCTTGGGCATGACCGAGCCGTCGATGATGGTCCACACGGGATAGAAGGTGCCGGCCGTGCCGTCACCCTGCGCACCCCAGACCAGGGTCACGCGCTCGCGCAGCGCCCCGGGCTCGCCATAGCCGCGCGTGCCGGCGGCGGGGTTGAGCAGCTCGGGGTCCTGCAGCTCGGTGACGGTGTCGGTCTGCAGGTAGGCGCCCACATAGACCGTGCCCACGGTGGCCACGGTGAGCGTACCCGGCGTGATGCCGCGCACGGCACCGGCCACGTAGAGCGCGCCGGCCTCGATGGTGGTGGCACCCGTGTCGGCGGAGGTGATGCACTGGCAGCCGCGGACGATGTCGCCCTCCTTGAACAGCACATCGGTGATGCCGCGCAGGCGGTGCTGCTGCATGCTCTGCAGCTCGTTGAGTTCGGCCGATTGCAGCACGCGGTCGGCCGCGAACTGCAGCCTGTCGTAGCGCTTGCCGGCGTCGAAGCGGTCGTAGATCTTGGTCTGGCTCATGGGGTGCCGTTCAGAAGGGGAGGATGATTTCTTCGACCTGGCGCACGCTGCCGCTGCGCAGGATCCGGGGGCGGCGCTCCAGCGTGTACAGCTCGCCCTTGCCGGTCAGCTGGCTGGCCAGCACCCAGCGCTGGCCGGGCGGCACATCGGTGGCGACCTGGGTGCCGAAGAACACGCCCATCTCGCGCACGTCCTCGCCCTTGGCGTCGTCGAAGCCGAAGGCCGCGCGCAGGTAGACGAAGGTGGTGGGTGTGTCGCTGACGCTGTAGCGCGCGCCGCTGGGCAGCTCGATCTCGCCGTTGTCGTCGGGCCGCGCAAAGCGCACCTCGGTGACCAGGCGGCGGCCGATTTCGTCGACCAGGGCGTTAGCGGTGATGGGTTCGGGCTCGGGCGCGGCGTCCCAGGCGGGCAGGCCGCGGCCCCAGGCGATGTGAATGGTCTGGGCGGCGACGGCCTTGGCGAGGGCGATGCGGCCCGCTTGCTGCAGAACTGCCATGTTCAGGGTTCCTCGGGTTCTTCGGTGGTGGTGGTGCGGGTTTCGAAGGATCGGCGCCAGGGCGTGCTGTCCCAGCGTCCGGTCCAGGTACGGGTGTTGTCGTGCGGGCGCTCGGTGCTGGCCCAGGGGTGCAGGCTGGCCAGGGCCAGCGGTGCGGGCGCCGTCCAGGCGCTGTGGGTGGCCATGGCCTGGGCGGGAATGGGCCGCAGCGGCGCGTAGTAGGCGGGCTCGCCCGTGGTGGTGGCGTTGACTTCGGTGATGCCCAGGCTGGCGTCGATCAGGATCTCGCTGTCCAACGTCCAGGCATCGAGCAGCATGCGGTCGGCATAGGTGGCGATGGTGGTGACGCGGAACAGCTGGGCCGTGAGCACGCCGTCCGAAGGCGGTGCCTCGGTGCCGGTGCGGCGGGGCAGGCCCTGGCTGAGCTTGACGGGTTCGCCATATGGCGACACATCGATCCAGGTGCCGCTGTCGTTGTCCAGCATGCCGGCGTCCAGGCCCGGGCCGTGGTCCAGCCGCAGCGGGCGCAGGTCGTGGCCGTGGAAGACGCGGTAAAAGCGCACGTGCGCCGGCAGGCTGGCGCGCACCACATGGGCCACGCTGGCCAGCTCTGCGTCGCCGATGATCCGGCCCAGGTCCAGGTGCAGCCAGGCACCATCCTCGTCGAGCTGCGCGCCGTCATAGCCCAGCCAGCCCAGCGCGCGCTGCATGGAAGCGGCCGTACCGCGCTCGCGCAGCCAGGGCAGGCCGTTGGCGATGAGGGCCGGCACATCGTCGAAGTAGCGGTCGAACTGGGCAATGCCCCATTCGGCCGCCAGCCAGGGCAGAAAGGCCGCAGGCTCGCCCTGGGCAGGCGCGGGAAATGCGCCGGCCAGGCCATCCCAATTCGGGACGACCTGGTCCACGGCCTTCTCCAGCGCAGTGGCGTTGGGCGGCAGTACGTGGCGGCGGGGCGCCGTCGGGACGATGGCGGCGGTGCTCATGCCTGCAGGCCCTCGTCCACCAGCTGCACGCGGCCCAGCACCGGGTATTCGTCGGCGGCCAGCGGCGTGAGCTCGGCCGGGGCCTGGGCGTCGGGGTAGGTGACGCGGGCAATGCCGTCCACATGCAGGCGCGTGGTGATCCACGAGCGCGGCACATCGCGGCCCAGCAGCGCGTAGGCGGCGATCTGGGCGGCCAGGCCGGCCTGCAGGCGCGCCACGATGTCCACGGGCGCACCGGGCTCGCGCAGCAGGTGCGCCGTGATGTCGATGGGGTGCGGGCGCGCCAGCGATACCGACACGGGCACGCCCAGCGGCCGCGCGCCTGGCGCATTGAGGGCCGACAGCACGATGGCCAGGGTCTCTTCGGCCTGTGCGGGCTCGACCAGCCACAGCTGCACGCTCACGCGGCCGGGCTGGGGCTGCGTGGCGATGGCGCTGTGCACATTGGCGCTGGCCGTCATGGCCAGGTGCTCGTAGTGCTCGGCCGTGCCGCTGCCGGCCAGCGCGCGCACGCGCAGCAGGATGCGCTGGCGGTAGCGGTCGTCGCTTTCCCCGGGCAGTCGGGCCACGTCATAGAAGGCGCCCTTGTGGTCCAGGTCCGAGCCCTGGGCGAACGCAATCAGGTGCGCACGCGCGGCATCGTTGACGCGCGCCCGGTACAGCAGCTCGCGATAGGCGTGCGCCTCCAGCAGCTTGTTGAGCGGCTCGCTCTCCAGCGCCAGGACCTCGGCGGACTCGGGGTGGCGCGCCAGCAGATCGGCGCGGTGGGCGTCGAGGATGCGCTCGAAATCCAGCGTCTCGACGACGCCGGGCGGCGGCAGGGCGTCCAGTGCAGGGGTCATGTCTTGCTTCATGAAAGGGTGCGGGCGATGGGCATCTGCAGGCTCAGCGGGGCCGGGCGGCGCGTGTTGTTGAAGGTGCCGATCAGCGTCAGGTCGGCGCGCCCGGGTGCGGCCGGATCGCGCTCGATCACGATGCGCGTCAGCCGGATGCGCGGCTCCCAGCGCATCAGCGCGCTGGCCACGGCGGCGCGCAGGCGTGCCTGGGTGGCGTTGTTGTCGGGCTGGTCCAGCAGCGCCGGGACCAGCGATCCATAGTCGCGGCGCATCACGCGTGAGCCTATGGGCGTGGACAGGATGTCGGCCACGCTCTGGCGCAGATGCTCCATGCCCTCGATGCGGCGGCCTGTATGGCGGTTCATAGCGGCCCCTGCGTGACGGCGTCGCCTGCCCTGACGCCGCCGTGGCGGTGGCGCAAAAGGCTGATGGGGCCGGTGGTCACATCGGGCGCGCCGGCCAGGCCTTGCGCATTGACGGTGGCCGAACCGCCACCGGCCTGCAGGCTGATGCCTTGCTCGTCGATGCTGATCACCGAGTTGCCCACGCGCAGCGTGATGCCGTGGGCCACGTTGATGTTGAGACGGCCCGTGGTGCTGTCGTGCTCCATGAAATCAGTGGGGCTCCACTGCGTGTGGCACACCCCTTCGCGGTCGCTGGGCTGGGCTGCGGCGCTGCTGTAGATGCCGGTCAGCGCCACGGCGCCCAGCAGGTCGCCGCCGGGCGACAGCAGCACGCACTGCTCGCCCACGGCTGGCGGCCACCAGACGCTGGCGTTCTCGCCTGCGGCGCGCAGGGCCAGCCAGGGAATCCAGTTGGTGGTCAGGTTGCCGGTCTTGACGCGGCAGCGCGCAGGGCGCGCATGGCGGACTGCGGCGATGGTGCCCGTGCGGATCAGCCCTTCCAGGCGGCGGATGATCTCGTACGGGCTCTCGGTTTGTGCGACGGGCGAATCCATGGCGTTCATGGTGCCGGCCGGGCCCTTGCGTGTCGCCGTGTGCCGGGCGTGGCGCACGCTGCCACATGCAGCCCGGCATGCGGCCCGGCATGCAGCCCGGCCACGCCTCAGCGCGGGTCGTAATTCCACTCGGCCACCTTCTCGCCGAACAGGAACAGCTCCCACAACTGGCGCTGCGCAATGTCGAGCTGGCCCGGCGGCTCGGGCTTGTAGATCAGGTCGAAGGCGCTGGGGCTGCCATCGCGCGGGCGCGCCAGCACGGCCTCCACCAGGTCGATCTCGATGGCGAGCTGCTGCGGCTGCGATGCGGCTGAAGGGTCCGTGGAAGGAGGCGCAATGTCGAAGCGGATCGCCTGCTCGCGCCTTTCGGCATGGTCGAACAGGTCGGGCTGGTGGCGCCGCGCCCAGACCAGCAGCGGCACGGTCACGGCATCGATGCTGCCGGTGAAGTCCGCAATCACCAGGCTCAGCGTGTAGCGGTATTCCCAGGAAAGGGACGGCGTGCCCGTGTTGACCACACGGCCCCTCTGGATGGTGAAACGGATGTTCCCCGGCGACTGTTGCAGCTGGGGCAGGGCAGCGACGAGCGCGTCGCGCAGGCTAGCGGGCTTGAGCATGGCAAGAGCTCTCCATCAAGGTTGGGGTAGGCGGCATCGGAGCGATTTGCCGCGATGCCCGTGGGCGAGCCGGGCGCTCGACTACGGCGGCGCGGCTGCTGGCCGGGGAGGCCATTCGCTTTGCCGCCGTGGCTGGTACCGTCAGTGGGGGGCGAGGCCTGAAGCGGCTGGCCAGCCCGCGGTCACATCGATCCCGGATAGCCTGGTCAGATCCGTCCCCGCCGTATCGATGGCGGTTTTGATGCGTTGGCGGTTCCCTGTCAGCAGGCCGTGTGCCTTGCGGTAGGCCTGGTCCTTGGTGCGAATGCGTTGTGCCAGTTCCAGGCGTTCCACTCCGCGTGCGGTGGCTGCAGCAGTGATCCAGGGCGCGGAAGCATCTGGCGTTGCCTGGAGCTCCATGGCCTCCAGGATCTGCACATGCCAGCTCTCACGCTCAAACGCGTCGTACGGTGCAGCAATGAGCTGCACGCGCTGTGCGTACTCGGTGGCCAGGGCTTGCCGCAAAGCAGCAGCCATGGCCTGGGCTGTAGGCTTTTCCACCGGCAGTGGAAGGCCGCCCGCCGCAAGCCAGGCCTGCACTTCCTGGTAGTCCCGGTTTGCCGGATCCACAGGAATGGCGGCCTGGTCTGATATCCGCCGATATGCCCCATTGGGTAGCAGTTGATAGAGGCTCACAGCTCGGCCGCGAAAAGGATGCGTGGCGTGGCAGTGTTGACGTTGCCGTTGCCGCGCATGAAGCCCATGGTGTTGGCGGGAAATCCTGAGCCAGACACATCACCCTCGATGTAGCTGGGCCCACGGCTGTATGCCGTAAAGGTGATGTTTGCCGGCGTGAACAGCGTCGCAACCCCGGAGAACGAGAACGCGAGAGAGCCCGTGGCGGTCACGGTCGGATTGGCCCGCATGAGCGTTGGCGCTGGTGCAAGCCAGGACGCTGCCGTGGCGCTGTTGGCTCGCAGGAAGAACAGTCCGGCCCATGGGTTGATGCCGCGCGATCCGCTGTAGACGAAGAAGAAGCGTGCGCAGCGGTGCAAATTCAGGGGCAGCGGTTCTGGCTCGTACAGGCCGGCCAGCGAGCCTTGGTTGAGCATGGGCTCGGCCACCACTCCGCCCGTGAATTCAAGCTGCAGGTTGTCGCCGGCATGGGTGAAGGTGATGGGCGAAGCGCTGTAGAGCCCCTCGCCGATACGCGCTTGTGCCGAGCCTGTCCAGGACAGCGTGTAGACCTTGCCGGATACCAGGTCCTCTGTCGGGAGAATCTGCAGCAGGCTGCCTGCAGTGATCTCCACGGATTTGGGCGCTGCGTCCGAGGCGAAAGCCAGTGTGCAGCCGCTGGCACCGGCCTTCCAGCGATCCAGTGTGTATGCACCGGCTGCGAAGCTGCCAGGGGCCACGACGCGCTGATTCAGTTGGAAGCTTGCGTTGTAGAGCAGGTTTTGGCGTGGCAGCGTCGTGCCGTTGCCGTTGCCGTTGCCGTTGCCGTTGCCGTTGCCGTTGCCGTTGCCGTTGCTGCCACATTGGCATCCGCATTTGGCCGCGCCGTATGCGGCAGCGTAGTTGTGGTCTGTATTGCCCATTGCTGCGGCCAGCGCGACCAGATCAGTTGCGGCTGCCGCACCGATGTTGTTCCGGGCGGTCAGTTTTTGCGCATTGGTCAGTGCCTGTGCTTCGTCGAAACGCACGCGGTTCGAAAGGCTGACCAGCAGCGTCGCAGCCAGGTTGGGGTCGGTACCCAGTGCATCGGATAGCTCCTTGAGGGTGTTCAAGGCGGCTCCGGCACCATCGACCAGTTCGCTCTTCAAGGCCTGCATGGCTGTCTCGATGCTGTCGAAGATCTTGTCTGCAGACCAGGTGACTGTGGTGTCGCCGTTACCGACGCTGTCGTCAATGACGACGCCGCCCGTTGTAACCATGCCATGCAGTTCGGCAATGGCTGCCACAAGATTGTTCTTTGCCGCTGTGGGCAGCAGGCACAGATTGCCCTGCGCGCAGCGCAAAGCCTTTACGTCGGCGCCGATGGCTTGCGCAAGTGCAACGATTCGGGTTTCGATGGTCATGAGAGTTTTCCTTCAGGGGGTAGATGGTTTGGTTGAAAGGCCCGGCAAATGCCTGTCGCCTGCAGGGCCCGATGGATTCCGGGGAATATGGTGAATGCGCGCTTCACTCGTCAGCGCGAGCCCGGCGTCGTAGGCGCGCTCGCAGGCGCTGCCTCGGTGGCGGGCGTCGTCAGCAATGCGCGCCAGCGCTCCCGCTCGTTCGTCAGCGCGGCGCTGCAGCTCGGCGAGCAGATCGAGGGCGCCGGTGTCTGGCGCGCACTGTCCGGCAGCGGAGCGAGCCTGGGCGGCGGCACGGTGGGCGGTGAGATAGTTGGCGAGGTCGCCGCGCAGCCGGCCAGCAGCAGCGCGGGCAGCATCGGCATCCGCCGCAGCGCGCGCCAGGGCCAGGTCCGTGTCGCGTGCAAGAAAGTCGAGGCGTTCACGGTAGGCTCCTTCCCGTTGTCGATAGCGTTCGGATGCGTGCAGCGCGGCGGTGGCAGCGGCCTGGCGGTCTGTCGCCAGATCCGTGCGTGCCTGCGCCGCATCGCGCTCGGCACCCAGCCGCGCCAGCGACTGCCAGACCAGCAGTGCCGCCAGCAGCAGGGCCAGCAGCTGCCAGGCATGGGTTTGCAGGCGGTCCATCAAGGCTGGGCCTCCATGCAGGCCGCGTGGCGCGCCTGCTGGCGTGTCCACACGCCGCGGCACACCTTGTTGCCGGGTGCCGAGCAGTCAAAGCGCCAGCGCGTGGGCCGGCCTGCGCCATCCCATCGATAGGCGCTGAAGCCCTGCAAAGGCTGGCTGCTGGTCATGAATCGCCAGGACAGGTAGGACTGGCAGGCGCCGGCGTAGTCGCCAGCCCGTGTCCTGGCCAGCATCGAGGAGCCGCGCCAGGCCCCGCAGCCGTATTGGCCTGCGAAGTCCACCGCCTGGGCGAACTCGGCCGGGTGCACCCGCGTGTCGCCCAGCGAATCACGCACGCAGGCGCCGTACTGCTGCTCCAGCAGGTTGATGGCCAGCTCGCGCGCCCGTTCGCGGGTGATGGGCGGGTCGGCCAGGGTCACGCGCGTGCCGTCCTCGTAGCGCGTGGTGCCGTGGCCGATGGTGGGTACATCGCCCTGCACGGGAATGATGGGCGCCGCACTGAAGCCTTCTGCGGCAATCCAGGCAGCAACGATGGCCGCGCCAATGCCCAGACCTGCCGCTGGCATGCGCGCTGTGCTCATGGGGCCGCTCCGGTGTCTGTGGCGGTCGAAGACGCCTTCCTGCGCACGGCGTCCTCGGCCTGGCGCGCGCGCCGGTCCTCGCGCTCATTGCGCCAGCGCCACAGCAGATACACGGCCTGCAGCAGCACGTAGACGATGGTCAGCGCGGTGGCGGTATGGGTCATGGTCCAGCCATTGGCCACGTTCGCGGCCACGACGGTGACGGGAGGCGCGGCCTTGGCGCCTTCCAGGGCGGCGGTCTTGACGATGGTTTCTCGGTCCATGTCAATCCCAGAAACTGATCAGGGGCAGGCTGGGCGCCTGGGCGGGTTCGGTCAGCTCGACGGCCAGGCCGGCGGGCAGGTGGGGCCCGTGGGCCGACAGGCCCGGGTTGCGCTCCAGCGTGGCTTCCACCACGCCGCGCGTGGCGCCCAGCTGGCGCATGCACAGCTCGTCCAGCGTTTCGTATTCACGGGCGATGGCCAGCATCAGTCGCACCCCCTGTGCGCATGGGCGGCGGTATGGGCCGGGGGCGATATCGCCTGATCCGGCGCGGGAATGGGAATGGCAAGACTCACTGAAGCTCCTCGTGGGCCGGCCCGCGCGGACCTGTTCCTGGTGCACCCGCCATGCGTGTGGCTGCGGATGCCGGGAACGCCTCAGGCCACCGGATCGCGGTGGCACCGGGCAGGCGGTATGCCGGGTCCGGCGCGCGGGCCGGGTATGAATGCCATGTTTGCCGACGGGAGCAGGCCCGGCAATCGCTGCAGCCTGTGCGCGCTGCGGGCACGCCAGCGGCCATGCCGAACGCAGAAATGACAAGACCCCGCAGGGCGGGGTCTTGTCATGGTGGGGGTGAGAGGGTCTAGCAGCGCTTGCTGCCAACTACCTGGCTGCGATGCAGATGGTCGGACAGGTCACCCGCCGCCGCGCTGAGCTTGCGTGACACGGGCAGCAGCAATGCGGTAATGGCCGAGGCGTGCACGGCCGTGCCCCGGGCTGCAGCCAGCAGCTCGCAGATGGCGGCCACTTGCTCGCTGGCGCTTTCCACATCGTCCCTGACCGTCTCAATCTGGTGCTGCATCGCGTCTTCTTTCTACTGTATGCACATACAGTATAGGTCGAATGACCAGATGTTTCAATTTGATGTGACCCTTTTTCATCTGCTGATTGGCGATGACTGGCAGGGCCTTTGGTTGGGCTGCGCGCATGTTGGGCTGGCGTGTGCCGGGCGGCCTCGAAAGCTTTTTATTGGCCCGCACGGATCCCGCGCAGTGAAGGCAAGTGATTGTTTTTGAATGGTTGACGACCCGCCCCCCGCGCACCACGCACCAACGCCGCTCAACTGCGGCGAACACTGCTCAAGCCCGCTTCCTGTAGAGGAGGCGCATTGGACAGGCGGATTGCGGGATTCCCCTGCAAGAGCGCGCGTCTCGAAGGCAAAACCGCCTCGTTTATAATGTCCGGCTTCGCTTACATCACGGGTTGAGCGAACCATGTGCGGTCCCCAGCGGCCAGGTGCATGTGATGTAAGCCCTTGAAATCTGAGGTGCCGCGCGGCCGACTGGCTTGGCTCGCGTCGCACCGTGACTTTTGCGCAATACGGTGCGGGCTGTACAGCAGCCGGCACGGTCCAATCCCTCATAGGAACAAACATGGCCGTTACTGTTGAAACCCTTGAAAAGCTCGAGCGCAAGATCACGCTGAGCCTGCCCCTGAACTCCATCCAGAGCGAAGTCGAGAACCGCCTCAAGCAAGTGGCGCGCACCGTGAAGATGGACGGCTTCCGTCCCGGCAAGGTGCCGATGAGCGTGGTGGCCCAGCGTTATGGCTACTCGGTGCAGTACGAAGTGCTCAACGACAAGGTCGGCGAGGCTTTCGCACAGGCCGTCAACGAAGCCAAGCTGCGCGTGGCTGGCCAGCCCCGCATCTCCGAAAAGGAAGGCGCTCCCGAGGGCGAGGCCCAGTTCGAAGCCATCTTCGAAGTGATGCCTGAAGTCAAGATCGGTGACCTGACCTCGGCCGAAGTCGAGAAGCTGACCGCCGAAGTGGACGACGCCGCTATCGACAAGACCGTGGACATCCTGCGCAAGCAGCGCCGCACCTTCGCGCAGCGCGCCCAGGCCGATGTGGCCGTGGACGGCGACCGCGTGACCGTGGACTTCGAAGGCAAGATCGACGGCGAGACCTTCTCCGGCGGCAAGGCTGAAGACTTCCAGTTCCTGGTCGGCGAAGGCCAGATGCTCAAGGAATTCGAAGACGCAGTGCGCGGCATGAAGGCTGGCGAGTCCAAGACCTTCCCGCTGGCATTCCCCGCCGACTACCACGGCAAGGACGTGGCCGGCAAGACCGCCGATTTCCTGGTGACGGTCAAGAAGATCGAAGCCGCCAACCTGCCCGAAGTGGACGAGGCTTTTGCCAAGGCACTGGGTGTGGCTGAAGGCACGGTCGAAGGCCTGCGCGCCGACATCAAGAAGAACCTGGAGCGTGAAGTCAAGTTCCGCGTCCAGGGCCGCAACAAGCAGGCCGTGATGGACGCCCTGGTGTCCAAGGCCGAGCTGGAACTGCCCAAGGCTTCGGTGCAGGCTGAAGTCGCACGTCTGCTGGAAGGCGCCCGCGCCGAGCTGCAGCAGCGCGGCATCAAGGACGCCGAGAAGGCCGAGATCCCTGAAGACGTGTTCCTGCCCCAAGCCGAGCGCCGCGTGCGCCTGGGCCTGGTGGTGGCCGAGCTGGTGCGCGCCAACGAGCTGCACGCCACGCCCGACCAGATCAAGGCCCACGTGGAAGAGCTGGCCGCCAGCTACGAAAAGCCCGAAGACGTGGCACGCTGGTACTTCGGCGACCGCCAACGCCTGGCTGAAGTCGAAGCCGTTGTCATCGAAAACAACGTGACCGAGTTCGTGCTGCGCAAGGCCAAGGTCTCCGACAAGGCCGTGTCCTTCGACGAACTGATGGGCCAGGCCTGAGGGTTTGAGCACCGCCTGCCTGCCGCTTCGTGAGATCGGCGGGCGGGTTGGCATCTGCGGGGCTTGTGCTTTGGCGCACAAGCCCCATTTTCTTTCCGGATACGGCTAAAGTAGCCCCCTAGTACTGGAGAAAACATGAGCGCATTGGAAACTCAGGGTTTGGGCATGATCCCAATGGTCATCGAACAGTCCGGCCGCGGAGAGCGGTCGTACGACATCTACTCGCGCCTGCTCAAGGACCGGGTGATCTTCCTGGTGGGCCCTGTCAATGACCAGACGGCCAACCTCGTCGTGGCCCAGCTGCTGTTCCTTGAAAGCGAAAACCCCGACAAGGACATTTCGTTCTACATCAACAGCCCTGGCGGCTCCGTGAGCGCCGGCCTGGCCATCTTCGACACGATGAACTTCATCAAGCCCGATGTGTCCACGCTGTGCACCGGCATCGCAGCCAGCATGGGCGCCTTCCTGCTGGCCGCTGGCACCAAGGGCAAGCGCTTTGCGCTGCCCAACTCCCAGGTCATGATCCACCAGCCGCTGGGCGGCATGCAGGGTCAGGCCACCGAGATCGAGATCCACGCACGCGAGATCCTCAAGACCCGCGAGCGCCTGAACAAGATCCTGGCCGAGCGCACGGGCCAGCCGCTGGAAAAGATCCAGCACGACACCGAGCGCGACTACTTCCTGTCCGCCGAGGAAGCCAAGGACTACGGCCTGGTCGATCAGGTGATCAACAAGCGCTCCTGAAGTCCGGAGGCTGCATGAGAATGGGCGGCGTTTTCCCCCTACGGAAAACGCCGCTTTCCATTTGGTTATCATCCTTTTCCATATTTCTGTAACAAGGCACCGACCCCATGGCCGAGAAAAAAGGCTCCTCCAGCGAAAAAAACCTTTATTGCACCTTCTGCGGCAAGAGCCAGCATGAGGTCAAGAAGCTGATCGCGGGTCCGTCAGTCTTTATCTGCGACGAGTGCATTGATCTCTGCAACGAGATCATCCGCGACGAGCAGCCCAGCACCGAGGCCAAGGACGGCCGAGGCGACCTGCCCACGCCCGCCGAAATCAAGGCCAACCTGGACAACTACGTGATTGGCCAGGACCTGCCCAAGCGCACGCTGGCTGTCGCCGTATACAACCACTACAAGCGCCTGCGTCACAAGGACAAGGCCGGCAAGGACGAGATTGAGCTGGCCAAGAGCAACATCCTGCTCATCGGTCCCACGGGCTCCGGCAAGACGCTGCTGGCGCAGACGCTGGCGCGCATGCTCAACGTTCCCTTCGTCATGGCCGATGCCACCACGCTGACCGAGGCCGGCTACGTGGGCGAGGACGTCGAGAACATCATCCAGAAGCTGCTGCAAAGCTGCGAATACGACGTCGAGCGTGCGCAGCGCGGCATCGTCTACATCGACGAGATCGACAAGATCTCGCGCAAGTCCGACAACCCCAGCATCACGCGTGACGTGTCGGGCGAGGGCGTGCAGCAGGCCCTGCTCAAGCTCATCGAAGGCACCATGGCCAGCGTGCCCCCGCAAGGCGGCCGCAAGCATCCGAACCAGGACTTCCTGCAGATCGACACGACCAACATCCTGTTCATCTGCGGTGGCGCGTTCGCGGGCCTGGAGAAGGTCATCGAGAACCGTACCGAGGCGTCGGGCATCGGCTTTGGCGCCACGGTCAAGAGCAAGAAGCAGCGCTCCATCTCGGAAGTGTTCCAGGAGATCGAGCCTGAAGACCTGATCAAGTTCGGCATCATCCCCGAGCTGGTCGGCCGCATGCCCGTGGTCACGGCCCTGGCCGAACTGGGCGAAGACGCCCTGGTGCAGATCCTGACCGAGCCCAAGAACGCCCTGGTCAAGCAGTACAGCAAGCTGCTGGCCATGGAAGGCGTGGAGCTGGAGATCCGGCCTGCCGCGCTCAAGGCCATCGCCCGCAAGGCGCTGGCGCGCAAGACGGGTGCCCGTGGCCTGCGCTCCATCCTGGAGCAATCGCTGATCGGCACCATGTACGAGCTGCCCAATGCCGACAATGTCGAAAAGGTAGTGGTGGACGAGTCCACCATCGAAGACGGAAAGGCGCCGCTGCTGGTTTACCGCGAAGCGGCCAAGAAGGCCTGATGCGCCGCCGCCTGCAAAGGTCCGGCAGCGCAAGTCCCTGCGTCCCGAAATCCTTTCGGGCCGCAGGGTTGAAATACACCGGTGTGCGGACCATCTTCCGCTGACAAACCGAGGATTCCCATGTCAGGACATACCCCTTTGCCTTCCACCCCCCTAGACCTGGCGCTGCTGCCGCTGCGTGACGTGGTCGTGTTCCCCCACATGGTGATCCCGCTGTTCGTGGGGCGCGCCAAGAGCATCAAGGCGCTGGAGCTGGCCATGGAGGGCGACCGCCGCATCATGCTGGTGGCCCAGAAGACCGCCTCCAAGGACGAGCCCACGGCCGCTGACATGTTCGATGTCGGCTGCGTGTCCACCATCCTGCAAATGCTCAAGCTGCCCGACGGCACGGTCAAGGTGCTGGTCGAAGGCCAGCAGCGCGCGCTGGTCAAGCAGGTCATGGACGAAGAGACCCACTTCGTGGGCTCCGTCGTGCCCGTGGCGCCCGAGGCCGAAACGCACAAGCCCAGCGAGATCGAGGCCCTGCGCCGTGCCGTGACGCAGCAGTTCGACCAGTACGTCAAGCTCAACAAGAAGATCCCGCCCGAGATCCTCACCTCCATCGCCAGCATCGACGATGCCGGCCGCCTGGCCGACACCATTGCCGCGCACCTGCCGCTCAAGCTTGAGAACAAGCAGGCCGTGCTCGACCTGGTGGACATCAAGGAGCGCCTGGAGAACCTCTTCGAGCAACTGGACCGCGAAGTCGACATCCTCAACGTCGACAAGCGCATCCGTGGCCGCGTCAAGCGCCAGATGGAGAAGAACCAGCGCGACTTCTACCTGAACGAGCAGGTCAAGGCCATCCAGAAGGAACTGGGCGAGGGCGAAGACGGCGCCGACATAGAAGAGATCGAAAAGAAGATCAAGCTGGCCCGCATGCCCGCCGAGGCGCGCAAGAAAGCCGAGGCCGAGCTCAAGAAGCTCAAGCTCATGTCGCCCATGTCGGCCGAAGCCACCGTCGTGCGCAACTACATCGACGTGCTCACGGGCCTGCCCTGGAGCAAGAAGACCAAGATCAAGCACGACCTGGCCAATGCCGAGGACGTGCTCAATGCCGACCACTTCGGCCTCGAAAAGGTCAAGGACCGCATCCTTGAATATCTTGCTGTGCAGCAGCGCGTGGACAAGGTCAAGGCGCCCATCCTGTGCCTGGTCGGACCTCCGGGCGTGGGCAAGACCTCGCTGGGCCAGTCCATCGCCAAGGCCACGGGCCGCAAGTACGTGCGCATGGCGCTGGGCGGCATGCGTGACGAGGCGGAAATCCGCGGCCATCGCCGCACCTACATCGGCGCCATGCCGGGCAAGGTGCTGCAAAGCCTGGACAAGGTCGGCACGCGCAACCCGCTGTTCCTGCTGGACGAAATCGACAAGCTCGGAATGGACTTCCGTGGCGACCCGTCGAGCGCCCTGCTGGAAGTGCTGGACCCCGAGCAGAACCACACCTTCGGCGATCACTACGTCGAGGTGGACTTCGACCTCAGCGACGTGATGTTCGTGGCGACCTCCAACTCCATGAACATCCCGCCCGCGCTGCTGGACCGCATGGAAGTGATCCGCCTGTCGGGTTACACCGAGGACGAAAAGGTCAACATCGCCATCCGCTATCTGCTGCCCAAGCAACTCACCAACAACGGTGTGAAGGACGGCGAAATGCAGGTCGACGAGTCCGCCATCCGCGACATCGTGCGCTACTACACGCGTGAAGCCGGCGTGCGCTCGCTGGAGCGCGAGCTCTCCAAGATCTGCCGCAAGGTGGTCAAGGGACTGCAGCTCAAGAAGCTGGAGCCCACCGTCGTCGTCAATGCCGACAACCTCACCGACTACCTGGGGGTGCGCAAGTACAGCTACGGCCGTGCCGAGCACAACAACCAGGTCGGCCAGGTCGTGGGCCTGGCATGGACCGAGGTCGGTGGCGACCTGCTGACCATCGAGGCCGCCATCATGCCCGGCAAGGGCGTGATCTCGCGCACCGGCTCCCTGGGCGATGTGATGAAGGAATCCGTGGAAGCCGCCCGCACCGTGGTGCGGAGCCGCTCGCGCATGCTCGGCATCAAGGACGAGGCCTTCGAGAAGAAGGACATCCACGTGCACGTGCCCGATGGCGCCACGCCCAAGGACGGCCCCAGCGCGGGTGCGGCCATGACGACGGCCTTCGTCTCTGCGCTGACCGGTATCCCGGTGCGTGCCGATGTCGCCATGACTGGCGAGATCACGCTGCGCGGTGAGGTCACCGCCATCGGCGGCCTCAAGGAAAAGCTGCTGGCGGCCCTGCGTGGCGGCATCAAGACGGTGCTGATCCCGGAAGAGAACGTCAAAGATCTCCAGGAGATCCCCGACAACGTCAAGAGCGGCCTGGAAATCATCCCCGTCAAGTGGATCGACCAGGTCCTCAAGGTGGCGCTGGAGCGCGTGCCCGAGCCCTTGTCCGAGGAGGAGGCCGCAGCGCCGCCGCCAGCGGAATCCAAGCCTGTGGAGCCAGCCGTCAAGCACTGAAGATGAAAAAATGTAGCGTTTTTCCTGAACCCTCCAAGAACTACGCTACAATTCATCCCATCGCAGCAAACGACGTTGTAGAATGTCAGGCTTCGGTAGAAATGCGGGAATAGCTCAGTTGGTAGAGCGCAACCTTGCCAAGGTTGAGGTCGACGGTTCGAACCCGTTTTCCCGCTCCAGATTTTGAACATGCCGTTTCGGGTGTGTTCGGTTCTGGTGGCGGTTGGCTGCCAGAATGGATGATTCAAGCGGGAATAGCTCAGTTGGTAGAGCGCAACCTTGCCAAGGTTGAGGTCGACGGTTCGAACCCGTTTTCCCGCTCCAGTTTTGAATGTGCCTTGTGTACGTTCGATTCAGGTGACGGGTAGTTGCTTGAATGTTTGCGGGAATAGCTCAGTTGGTAGAGCGCAACCTTGCCAAGGTTGAGGTCGACGGTTCGAACCCGTTTTCCCGCTCCAGTTTTAAAAACTGCAGCAATGCTGCATGTTTGATAGTGATCTTGGCGCGATAGCAAAGCGGTTATGCCCCGGATTGCAAATCCGGTTAGACCAGTTCGACTCTGGTTCGCGCCTCCAAAAATTCATTGCAGACACAGTGTTCAAAAGGCCCCTCGGGGCCTTTTTCTTTTTCTGCATCACGGATCGTTGTTCGTCTTTGGTGCCATGTCTCCGCAGCCGCCTCGACTTGGCTGGCGCATCTTCTTCTCTTCCGATTCAGTGCCGTGGCAGTGCTTCACGCTCTGTGCATCGAGAGCATGACTGCATGCCTGTTTTGGTCATTCATCGCTGATTTGGTGAATTCAATTGTTTCCATTTGTTTTAAGTGAACAGTCGTCATTGAAATTTGGCATTGCTTGTCCATTGAGAAATTGCAAGAAATTGCGAATGTGTTGTCATTGCCGGTAGATTGAATTGGCGGGTCGTGGATATGATGCGCGCTTCATTTATCGGGAGGGATTATGAAGATCAAGTTATTGACGGCGATTGTTGCCGGGGACGTGGTGCTGGCGGGCTGTAAAACCATGGAGTCTGCCGATGTGGGCGGGTTGCTGGATTCGGGCTCCACGGCCATGAAGGCCATGACACTCACGGATGACGACGTGGTCACTCTGTCCAATGATTCCTGCGCAGCCATGGATGCCCAGAACAAGGTGGCAGATGCAAAGAGCAAGTACACGCTGCGGCTGAACAAGGTGACTGCCGGCATGCCGCAGGCTGTCAATGGGAAGAAGGCTGTCTACAAGGTCTATATGACGCAGGACGTGAATGCCTGGGCCATGGCCAATGGCTGCATCCGTGTCTACAGCGGCCTGATGGATCTGATGAACGATGACGAGCTGCGTGGCGTGATTGGCCATGAGATCGGGCACGTGGCACTGGGTCACAGCAAGAAGCGCATGCAGACGGCCTATGCGGCGTCGGCTGCACGCTCTATTGCGGCCAATAGCGGCAATTCGGCGCTGGCCTCGCTGTCGCGTTCGCAGGCGGGTGATCTGGGTGAGAAGTTCATCAATGCCCAGTTCTCGCAGTCGCAGGAATCGGCGGCCGATGACTACTCCTTTGATCTGCTCACGGAAAAGAAGATGAGCCGCCAGGGGCTGGTCACATCGTTCCAGAAGCTGGCCAAGCTCAGCGCTGGCAGCGGCGGCAGCTCCATCCTGAGCTCCCACCCGCCGTCCGAACAGCGGGCCAAGCGCATGCAGGACCGCATCGACGGCAAGTAAGCGACGGCATGGAGCGGGCTGCTGTGCGGGTGGGCATCGATCCGCTTCGACGTGGATTTTTTCCGGACTTGGTCCGGAGTGCCGGAAATCTGCGCTAGAATTCAAGTCTGCTCTGTGAGGCGCACAGCTTGACAGATATGCGGGAATAGCTCAGTTGGTAGAGCGCAACCTTGCCAAGGTTGAGGTCGACGGTTCGAGCCCGTTTTCCCGCTCCAATTCAGAAAAAAGGGAAGCGGTAACGCTTCCCTTTTTCGTTGGTGCTGCAGTTCGCAGGCATGAGCAGCTTGCGTTGGCCTGTGACGCTGCGGCGCAGGGCCCCGATGGTGAAATTGGTAGACACTGCGGACTTAAAATCCGCCGCTTCCGAACAGGGGCGTGCCGGTTCGATCCCGGCTCGGGGCACCATGAGCTATGTGCAGCAGCGTTCTGATGCTGCAATCTTTGTAGCAATTTTGCGTTGAGGCGAATGCTGCGGTTGCGCAATGTTTCGCGGTGCTGCGCAGTGCATGTTGCTGGCTTCGTGCTCTTGCAGCACCGCATTGTGGCCATGCGCCGCCAAGTCCTTGCCGGCTGCATTACGTGCGAGAATCCCTTCATCAGGCCCCGGGCTGCTTGCCTGGATGGCGCGGCTCGGGCAGACAGTGATGGCGATGCCTGCATGCGTTCCGTTGACATTGATCGTGGCACATGGTGCGGCGTGACAGGTGTGGCCAAACTCATCCCAGACGAGAACATGTCGAATTACAACGCTCCATTTGAAATCCACGTGCACGGCCAGGTGCTGCTGCGCCCCGACACGACCTACGAGCAGTTGCAGGAAGCGCTGGGCCCGCTGTGGAAGTATGCGGGTGCCCGCTCCCTGGCCGATGGCGCTGGCAGCGTCTACGAAGAAGAGCCCGGCATCCAGTTCGATACCAAGGAGCGCCTGCTCCAGGTGTGCTGGACGGTGCGCGGCGATGAGGACTTCCGCCAGTCGCTGGACGACATGTGCATGGGCATCAACGAGCTGGCCGAGCAGGGCGCTGCCATCGAGGTGACCTTCTACGACACCGAGTTCGACGAGGAAGAGGAGTCCGAAGAGGCCGAGTCGCGCGACGACTTCGTCATGCTCTTCGTGGGCCCGACGCCCGCGGCCATCATGCAGGTGCAGCGCGACCTGCTGGTGCAGGACGTGGTCAACCTGATGGAGCGCCATTTCGACGGCTCCGAGCTGGGTGGCGTGGTGCAGGAGATCGACAAGCTGTTCTCCCAGCGCTTCGACGCCCTGGTCAGCTCGCTGGAGATCGGCAAGCCGCCGCGCGGCATGGGTGGATCGGGTTCGGGCCACGGCGGCAACCGCCGCCCCCGCCACCTGCATTGAGCGCAAGGCGCTGCCCCGCGCAGCGTACAGCCATGGCGGCACAGGCCAGCACGCCCAAGTATTCCGGAGCAGTCACCGAGACCGTGCGCCGCCAGCGCGAGCAGCGGCGCGAGGTGGCCGGTGGCGCGCTGCCGCTTCCCTACCTGTCCGCCTACCCGGCCGCGCTGCAGTCACAGGTGCGTGGCTGGCTGGCCGATGACAAGGCCGAGGCCTGGCTGCTGCGCAAGCATCCCGAGGCCCATGCCGTGCGCACGGACAAGAGCCTCTATGACTATGTGGATGCCCTCAAGGGCCGGCACATGCGCAATGCCGGCACGCTGAACAAGGTAGCCTACGACGGCCGCATCCATGTGGTCCACAACGCCCTGGGCCTGCACACGCGCCGCGCCGTGGTGCAGGGAAGCCGCCTCAATGCACGGCATGAGATCCGCATCGGTGCACTGTTCAAGCAAGCGCCCGAGGCTTTTTTGCGCATGATCGTCGTCCACGAGCTGGCCCACCTGCGCGAGCCCGATCACGACAAGGCCTTCTACCAGCTGTGCACCCACATGGAGCCCGAATACCACCAGCTGGAGTTCGAGTTGCGGCTGTACCTGAGCTGGATGGACCACTCGGGCCGGCGCCTGTGGCAGGCGCAGCCGTGATTCAAGCGGCCGTGGGGATGGCGCTGGATTCGCCGACCTGAACGGACGAGCAGCATTGCGCGGGCAGATCCAGCCAGCGCGATGCGGCGGACTGCAGGGCCTGCAGCGATCCCGTGGTCATCAACCGGACCTGGCCCTCCGCCGCGGGCAAGGGTCCTGTTTCGCTGGCCAGGGTGCCCAGGCGGTCCAGCACGCGCCGCGTCTGGCGGGCCACCGGGGCACCGGTGTCGATGAACTGGATGTCCGGCCCCAGCAGCGTGCGCAACTGCTCGCGGGCGAATATGTAGTGGGTGCAGCCCAGCACCAGGGAATCCATCTCGCCCGTCTTCTGTCCGAAGCTGCCCAGGGCATTCACATACCTGGCGCACAGGCGCGCGACCTCGGTGGCCATGGGGTCGGCGGGAACGGGCTGCTCCGTGCTTTCCTCGATGGCCTTGGCCAGACCGTCGCAGGGCTGGACATGGAATTGCACGCGCTGGCCATGGTCGGCCACCAACCGGGCAAAGCGCGCACTGCTCACCGTGCCGCGCGTGGCCATAACGCCCACGTGGCCGGTCTGGCTCGATAGCGAAGCGGGCTTGATGGCGGGCTCCACACCGATCAGGGGCAGTTCGGGCATTTCAGCGCGCAGCATGTCCACGGCAGCGGCCGTGGCCGTATTGCAGGCGATCACCAGTACCTTGATCTGGTGCTGCTCGCACAGGTGGCGCGCAATGGTGCGCGTGCGCTGCTGCACGAACGCGTCGCCGCGTGCATCGCCATACGGTGCATAGCCGCTGTCGGCCAGGTAGATGAAGCGCTCATGCGGCAGCTCATGGCGCAGCGCCTGCAGCACGCTGAGGCCGCCGATGCCGCTGTCGAAGACGCCGATGGGAGAGGCCGGGGAGGTCATGTGGAGATGCGGATAAAGGCTTTTGGAGGCGGCGCCCAGTATGCCCGCTCGGGCGCGTTCATGCTCGGGCCATGGCTTGCTGCTGCAGCCATTGGGCATGTGTCAGGCGGTACAGGCAATGCCTGCGCAGCGCATGGCCTGCCGGCACCTCCGGATGGTCGAAGTCATGGGCGTCGCGCTCCATGCCCAGGCGCTGCATCACGGCCTGCGAACGCAGGTTGGACAGCGCGGTGAACGAGACGATGGACTCCAGATGCAACGCGCCGAAGCCGTGCTCCAGCGCCGCCCGCGCGCCTTCGCTGGCCAGGCCCTGGCCCCAGAAAGGCCGGGCGAGCCGCCAGCCGATTTCCACGCAGGGCGAGAACGGCAAAGACGCGGCGGGAGTGTGCAGCCCGATGAAGCCCATGAACTCGCCACTGGCAAGGTGTTCTGCCGCCCAGAAGCCCCAGCCGCGTTCCTCGATCAGTGCCTGGATCCTGTCTGCCATGGCATCGCTTTGTTCACGGCTGAGCAGTGCCGGAAAGTGCTCCATGACCTGTGGGTCGGCATTCAGCGCGGCAAAGGGCTGCCGGTCGCCGGCCTGCCACTGGCGCAGTATCAGGCGCGGTGTCCGCAGGGTCGCTACAGGGGAATGTGTGGTGGTCATGGTTGGAGAGGGCGCTGCAGTACCAGCAGATACGCGGCTGCATGGCCGTGGAAGGAGTGGGGGATGAAGCCTGCCTTGCCTGCCAGCTTTTCCACGCTGGTGCGGCGCTGGAAATGCGGGTCGAAGACCAGCTCGGCCACGGCCAGCAGGCCGCCGGGGCGCAGGCTCTGGAACACGTCGGCCAGCGCGGCCTGGCGGTCCGGGATCTCTCCCAGCACGGCGGCCATCACGGCGCGGTCGTGCTGCTCGGCTGCCAGCTGCCCCTGGCCCAGCGCCGCCGCCTGGGTGCGCACATTCTCCAGCCCCTGCGCGCGCGCCTTGGCCGCCACCTGTTCGAGCATGGCCGGCTGCAGGTCCACGGCCAGCACCTGTCCCTGCGCACCGACGGCACGTGCCAACGGCAGGGTGACGCGGCCCGGGCCGCAGCCCGCGTCCAGCACCTTCATGCCTGGCTGGATCTGCAGTTGCCCGACGATGAAGGCGGCCTTGTTGCTGGCCGCGAAGGGATTGTCGAGCTCGACCATCCAGCGCAGCCAGGACGGGCAGGGCAGGACATGGCGGCGGGAGGACAGGCGCCACGCCAGGCTGGTCGCGGCCAGCAGGGCGATGAGGACGAGCGCGAGGGTCATGTTGAATGGGCAGTGTTGCAGGCAGCGGGCAGTCTGTCACAAATGCCCGCGCCAATGAAAAGACCGCCCGAAGGCGGCCTCTTTGCGCTTGGCGCCGGCGTCAGGCCGAGGCGATCTCAATGGTCTTGAACTCGCCGGATGCGATGCGCTTTTGCCATTCGGCAGGGCCGGTGATGTGGGCGCTGGTGCCGCCGGCATCCACGGCCACGGTCACGGGCATGTCCACCACGTCGAATTCGTAGATGGCTTCCATGCCCAGGTCCTCGAAGCCCACGACCTTGGCGTTCTTGATGGCCTTGGACACCAGGTAGGCGGCACCGCCCACGGCCATCAGGTAGGCCGACTTGTGGTTCTTGATGGACTCGATGGCCACCGGGCCGCGCTCGGCCTTGCCGATCATGGCGATCAGGCCGGTCTGCTCCAGCATCATGTCGGTGAACTTGTCCATGCGGGTGGCCGTGGTCGGGCCTGCGGGGCCCACGGCTTCGTCCTTGACCGGGTCCACCGGGCCGACGTAGTAGATCACGCGGTTGGTGAAGTCCACGGGCAGCTTCTCGCCCTTGGCCAGCATGTCCTGGATGCGCTTGTGGGCGGCATCGCGGCCCGTGAGCATCTTGCCGTTAAGCAGCAGTGTGTCGCCGGGCTTCCAGCTGGCCACTTCTTCCTTGGTCAGGGCGTTGAGGTCCACGCGGCGCGACTTGTTGTAGTCGGGCTCCCAGTCGATCTTGGGCCACAGGTCCAGCGAGGGGGCGTCCATGTAGACCGCGCCGGAGCCGTCCATCACGAAGTGCGCGTGGCGCGTGGCCGCGCAGTTGGGGATCATGGCCACGGGCTTGGAGGCCGCGTGCGTGGGGTACATCTTGATCTTGATGTCCAGCACGGTGGCCAGGCCGCCCAGGCCTTGCGCGCCAATGCCCAGGGCGTTGACCTTCTCGTACAGCTCCAGGCGCAGTTCCTCGACCTGGTCGAGCTTCTCGCCGCGCGCGGCCTTGGCCTGCAGCTCGTACATGTCCAGGTCTTCCATCAGGCTTTCCTTGGCCAGCAGCACGGCCTTCTCGGCGGTGCCGCCGATGCCGATGCCCAGCATGCCCGGCGGGCACCAGCCCGCGCCCATGGTCGGAACGGTCTTGAGAACCCAGTCCACCAGGTTGTCGCTGGGGTTCATCATGATCATCTTGGACTTGTTCTCCGAGCCGCCGCCCTTGGCGGCCACGGTCACGTCCAGCTTGTCGCCTGGCACGATCTGCACGTTGATGACGGCAGGCGTGTTGTCCTTGGTGTTCTTGCGCGCGAACAGCGGATCGGCCACGACCGAGGCACGCAGCGTGTTGTCGGGGTGGTTGTAGCCGCGGCGCACGCCTTCGTTGATGGCGTCTTCCAGGCCGCCCGTGAAGCCTTCCCAGCGCACGTCCATGCCCACCTTCAGGAACACGTTGACGATGCCGGTGTCCTGGCAGATCGGGCGGTGGCCGGTGGCCGACATCTTGGAGTTGGTCAGGATCTGGGCCATCGCGTCCTTGGCCGCCGGGCTCTGCTCGCGCTCGTAGGCGCGGGCCAGGTGGGCGATGTAGTCGGCGGGGTGGTAGTAGCTGATGTACTGCAGGGCGCCTGCGATCGAATCGATCAGGTCCTGCTGGCGGATCGTGGTGGTCATCGGTGGGGTGTCTTTTTGATCGGGGGAACAGGGGAGGGGAATCCCGGGGGCGATTATCGGCGCTGCGCGGCGGAAAGTGCACGCGAGGGGTGCAGTCTTGTACAAGAGTCGAGGGGTTTGCCTGGACAAGCCCGCCTCGGCGACACCTCAGTGGGGGATGGATGCGAGAGGTTCCCATTTGCGGAGTTACCATGGGCGGGTTTTTGCCATTGCGGCCCCGCCAGCCAGACATCCCCGAGCCACGCAGCGCGCGGCCCGCCGACCTGCCTCCAGCCAACTGCGCCGCGTTGTTTTCACCAAGGAGTCCACACCAATGACCGCGACCCGCCAGGAAAAAGACACTTTCGGACCCATAGCCGTCCCCGCAGACAAGCTTTGGGGTGCGCAGACGCAGCGTTCGCTGCAGAACTTCGACATCAGCGGAGAGCAGCAGCCGCGCGAGATCATCCACGCGCTGGCCCAGGTCAAGAAGGCCTCGGCCTCCGTCAACCACAAGCTGGGCCTGCTCGACGAGAAGAAGACCCGGGCCATCCTGGCTGCCGCCGACGAGGTGATCGCCGGCAAGCACCCGGACGAGTTCCCGCTGGTGGTCTGGCAGACGGGCTCGGGCACGCAGACCAACATGAACGTCAACGAGGTGCTGGCCAACCGCGCCAGCGAAATCCTCGGTGGCGAGCGCGGCGAGTCGCGCCTGGTCCACCCCAATGACGACGTGAACAAGAGCCAGTCGAGCAACGACGTGTTCCCGACGGCCATGCACGTGGCTGCCGTCACGGCCATCGAGCAAAAGCTGCTGCCCGCCATTGCCCTGCTGCGCAATACGCTGCAGGCCAAGAGCGAGGCCTATGCCGACATCGTCAAGATCGGCCGCACCCATCTGCAGGACGCCACGCCGCTGACGCTGGGTCAGGAAATCTCGGGCTGGGTGGCCCAACTGGCCCATGGCGAAAAGCATGTGCGCGCCGCGCTGCCGCACCTGTACGAGCTGGCGCTGGGCGGCACGGCTGTGGGCACGGGCCTGAATGCGCCCAAGGGCTATGCCGAGGGCGTGGCGGCCGAGCTGTCCCAGCTCACCGGCTACCCGTTCGTGACGGCGCCCAGCAAGTTCGAGGCCCTGGCCTCGTGCGACGGCCTGGTCCACGCCCACGGCGCGCTCAAGACGCTGGCCGCCAGCATGATGAAGATCGCCAACGACGTGCGCTGGCTGGCCTCGGGCCCGCGCAGCGGCCTGGGCGAGATCTCCATCCCCGAGAACGAGCCCGGCTCGTCCATCATGCCCGGCAAGGTCAACCCCACGCAGAGCGAGGCGGTGACCATGCTGGCGGCCCAGGTCTTCGGCAACGACGTGGCGATCAACTTCGGCGGCGCTTCGGGCAACTTCGAGCTGAACGTGTTCCGCCCCATGGTCTCGCACAACTTCCTGCAGAGCGTGCGCCTGCTGGCCGATGGCATGAAGAGCTTCAACGACCACTGCGCCGTTGGCATCGAACCCAACCGCGAGCGCATCACCGAGCTGGTGCAGCGCTCGCTGATGCTGGTGACGGCGCTGAACCCGCACATCGGCTACGACAAGGCGGCCTACATCGCCAAGAAGGCGCACAAGGAAGGCTCCAGCCTGCGCGAAGCCGCCGTGGCCTCCGGCCACCTGACCGGCGAACAGTTCGACGCCTGGGTGATCCCTGCCAAGATGGTCGGCAATCTGTAGGACCTGCTGACGCCATCAAAAAGGGGAGCCGATCGGCTCCCCTTTTTTTGCTTCATGGCCTGGCTCAGTTGTCCGCCTGCGGGCGGCGCACGGTGCGGAACACGTACTTGAGCGCGTCGCCGATGGTGCTTTCCCAGACCGGCCATTCATGCTTGCCGTTGACGATGCGCAGCTCGGCAGGCTGCTTGTTCCTGCGCAGCTGGGCGTAGAGCTGGGCGGCGTCGGACTCGATCATGAATTCATCGTCATCGCCCGAGTTGATGTACATGGGCACGCTGATCTTGCGGGCGAGAAAGCTGTCCCACAGCGCGGGGTAGTTGTAGCTTTTCCAGACCGTGGTGCTGTACTGGCCGCCGGTATTGGGTTCGGCAAAGACCTTGACCGAGCGTGCCGAGGAATCGGCGGGCGGCTCGGGGTTGTAGATGGCGGGGCTGAGCAGGGCGGCGGCCTGGAATTTCTCGGGGTACTTGAGCACGTAGCGCAGCGCGCCGTAGCCGCCCATGGACAGGCCGCCGATGACGCGGCCATCGCGGCTGGTGAGGGTGCGGTACTTCTTCTCGACATGGGGGACGAGGTCCTGGAAGAAGGCCGTCTCCATGGGCTCTTTGAGGTCCACGTACCAGGTCGTTCCCGCGTCGGGCATGACGATGATGGCGGGCGGGATCTCCCCGTTCTGGATCAGCTGGTCCACCGTGCGCAGCAGATTGCCCTTGACGGGCCAGTCGTTGCGCTGGCCGTCGTTGCCGTGCAGCAGGTACATGACGGGATAGCGCAGCCTGGACTGGGCGTCGTAGCCCGTGGGCAGGTAGACGTTGTAGGTCCAGCTGCGCTGCAGCGTGGCGCTCTTGAACTCGGCGGCCTCGATGGAGCCGGCCTGGGCGGCCGGGCCGGCCAGCAGCGCGGCGGCCGCCAGCGTGCCGGAGGCGGCCTGGCGCAGGACGATGGAAAAGGAAAGTTGGCGCATGTTTTTTGTCTCCTGTGGTCCGTGGCAAGGGCCCACGGCTGCGCCAATGTAATCGAGGCCCTGGCCCCGCCTGCGCTCCGCGCGGCCGGGCCGTCGCCTCGGGGACCATGGTGCTCAGCCGGGCGCACGCTGCGCGTGGCGCAGCGCGCTGCGAAAGCCCAACTGCCCCACCACGCACGCCACGACCAGGGCCAGCGCGGCCGACAGCGCGGGGTTGCTGCCCAGGCTGGCGCCCAAGGTGCACAGGCCGCCCACGGCCATTTGCGTGCTGCCGTAGACACCAGCGGCCGAGCCCGTGAGGCGCGGATGCACGCTCAGCGCGCTGGCCAGCGCCGCAGGGCTGGTCAGGCCCGAACCCAGCGCGAACAGCACCATCAGCCCCACCACGATGGCCGGCGTGAGCTGGTTGAACAGGGCCAGCAACAGCAGCATGGCCGCGCTGGCCAGGCTCAGCAGATTGCCGTTGAGCATCAGCCGCTCCAGGGGCCAGTGGCGTATCAGCTGGCGGGCCAGCGCATTGCCCACGGCCATGCCGCCCATGAGCAGGCCCAGGTAGATGGCCACCTCATGCTTGGTGGAATGCAGCTGCTCGATGAAGACGAAGGGCGCCGCCGCCAGGAAGGCATAGATGGACGTGGTGGCGCAGCCGCCGCCCACGGCAAAGCCCACAAAGGCCGGCGAGCGCAGCAGGCTGCGGTAGTCGTCGCGGATGGTGCCCAGGTGCAGGCGGCCCGTGGGCTGGCCGGTTTCGGGCAGCAGCTTCCAGATGGCGAAGGCCGTCACGCCGCCGACCACGGCCAGCGTGCCGAAGATGGCGCGCCAGCCCAGGGCGTCGTCGATGGCCGAGCCGATGGCCGGCGCGATGCCGGGGCCGATCATCATCATCAGGTTGAGCAGCGCCAGGCTGCCCACGGCGTTCTCGGGCGTGCTCGAATCGCGCGCAATGGCGCGGCCCAGGGCCAGGCCCGCGCAGCCGCCCAGCGCCTGGAGCAGCCGCGCGCCGATCAGCCAGGGGGCGGACGGGGCGAGAAAGGCCGCCAGGCTGGCCAGCGCATAGAGGATGAGTCCGGCCAGCAGCATGGGGCGGCGCCCCAGGCTGTCCGACAGCGGGCCATAGATCAACTGGCCCACGCCCAGGCCCAGGATGTAGACCGTGATGGTCAGCTGCATCTGGCTGGCGCCGGCCTGGAGCTGGCGTGCCGCATCGGGCAGGGCGGGCAGGAACATGTGCATGGCCAGCGTGCCGACGATGGTCACGACCACCAGCAGCCACAGCGGCGCCTTGCGGCTGGCCGCTGCATGGTCCTGGGCGGGTGGCAGCGAAGAGTGCTCGGCAGCCATCTCAGGCAGCCTGCTCGTCGGGCAGGTCCGTGTCGCAGGCGGGCTCGGCGGCCATGGCCTCCAGCAGGCGCTGCAGCGTGGCGTAGGCCGCGTCCAGTTCCTCGGGCGGCACGGCGCCCAGCACCTGGGCGCGGGCCTGCTGCAGCAGGCCCTGCACGGCTTCGACCTGGGCATGGCCGGCTGGCGTGAGCTGGATTTTCCTGACGCGGCGGTCGCTGTCGTCCACGCGCTCTATCCAGCCCTGGGCGGCCAGGCCGTCCACCAGGCGCACGACCGAGGAGCTGTCCAGCGCCAGGGAATGGGCCAGATCCTTCTGGCGCATGGCTTCAGGCGAACGCGCCAGATGCATCAGCGGCATCCACAGCGCCTGGGTCAGGCCCATGGGCGCCAGCAGCCTGTCCAGCGTGCGGCGCCATTGCTTGTTGACCTGGCCCAGCGTGAACATGAAATGCCGCTGCACGCTGGCGGCATCGGCTTGCGCGGGCGGGGACTGGTCGGGAAGGGAAGACATCGTGGCATTCAAATAGTTGGCATTCCAATTATCTGCATGTCAACGATATCGTTTCCCGGAGCCGCCTGATACATCCGCAGGCGTCAGGGTTTTGGCCCCCGCAGGGGAGGCGGGGCCTACATGCCCAGGGACTTGAGCAGTTCGTCGGTGTCCGTGCTGCCGGCCGGTTCAGGCGCTGCGGCGGGGGCGCTGGCGTTGGCCTGCGCCATGAGGGCGTCCGGGTCGGGACGCTCCTGCGGTTCGAAATCCACCACCTTGATGAACTCCGTGCGGTCCATGGCCAGCTCGAGATAGAAGATGTTGTTGTTGCCCGTGTAGAAGGTCACGCGGCGCGCCTCGGGAGAGTCGAGGTTGGCATCCACGCTGAGGTTGACCTGCTTGTTCAGGCGGATCATCTTGGGCTGGCTTTGCGTGATGTAGGTCTGAAGCTCGCGCTGGACCTTGCTGGTGAAGTCGCCCACCACCTGGTTCATCAGCTCGCCCATGACGTTGCTGACATCGTCGGAGGTGTAGGAGCTGGCAAGGTCCTCCTCACCCATGCCCATGCTCAGCATGTAGCTGCGGTACAGCTCCATGGCGGCGGCGGCCGAGAAGTTGATGATCACCAGGCCCGAGAAGCCGCCGTCCACCAGGACAAAGCAGCCGATGTCGGGCTTGAGGCTGGTCTTGGTGATGCGCTGCACCATGCCCGAATACTGGATCTGGCACTGCGTGGCCACCTGGAGCACGCGCGAGACGGAGTTGCAGAGGCTGATCAGCACGTCTTCCGTGCCATGGACGATGGGATGTTGGGGCTGGTTCATGAGGTCAACGGGACAAAATTGTGAGCGATTATGGGTGCAAGTCCGTTGTTTGCGACTGTTTGTAACATTGAAAGTCCATGTGCCCCCTCCTGGGGCGGGGCTTGGCAGGCGGCCCCGAAAGCCGCGCTCAGCGAATCGCCTGCGTGGACTCGCGCACGATGCAGCGCCCCTGCATGACCACCTTGCGCACGGGCAGCTCGGGCGCATGCAGCCGCTCCATCAGCAGGCTGAAGGCCGTTCGGCCCATGGCGTCGATCGGCTGCTCGATCACGGTGATGGCGGGGGCCACCAGCTCCGTCCAGCGCTCGTTGTCGAAACCGGCGAGCGCCACATCGCCGGGGATGCGCAGGCCTGCGGCGCGTATCGCGCGCAGGCAGCCTTCCAGCAGCAGGCCGTTGCTGGCCACGAAGGCGTCGGGCCGCTGCGGCTGGCGCAGCCATTGCGTGACTTCGGCCTCGGCGGCATCGCTGGTCGGGGGCAACTGGCGCAAGTCGGGCTCCAGGCCTGCATCGCGCATGGCGGCCAGATAGCCGTCGCAGCGCTCGCGCGCCGTGCTGCTGGTGCTGCCGAAGACGCCTGCAATGCGGCGGCGGCCCTGGTCCACCAGATGCCTGACCAGGGTGGCGCAGGCCTGGGCGTTGTCCAGCACCACGCTGTCATGGAAGGCCGGGGCGCCCGCCCGGTCCACCAGGACGACGGGAAACTCCAGCTGCATGCGCTCGAGCTTGTGCAGGCTGGCCTGGGTGGGCGCAAAGATCAGTCCCGCGATGCGCTCTTCCTGCATGAGCTGCAGGTACATGGCTTCGCGCTGCGGGTCTTCGTCGGTATTGCACAACAGCACGCGCCGGCCCTGGCGATAGGCCTCGGCCTCGACCGCGCGGATCAGGGCCGTGAAAAACGGGTTGCGTATGTCGGCCACCAGCACGCCCATGGGCCCTGCGTCGCGCGCGCGCAGCCGGCGCGCCATCAGATTGGGCCGGTAGCCCGTGGCCTGCACGGCGGCCGCGACCCGCGCCCGGACTTCTTCGCTGACCGAGCCGCCCGCCAGCGCGCGCGACACCGTCGATTTGGAAACCCCGGCCGCACGGGCCACATCGTTGATGCTGATGCTCAATGCAATCGTTCCCGTTGGTTGTGGTGTGCCGCAGAGGATAACTCCAAAGAAATGCCGGGGTATGGCCGGATTGTGGCCAGGTTATGTTGCAGTGCAGATTGACTGATGATTGGGAACGTTCCCACAATCCGCGCCATGAACAATGCCCATTCATCCCTCCCGGCGGTTGCACCCACCGCTTCTGCGGGCCTGCAGATCGCCGTGCGCCTGGGCGCCAGGGTGCGCGACAAGGCCGACGCCATTGACCAGGCCGCCCGGCTGCTCCAGTACAGCGGCTGCGTGGCCCCTGGCTATGCCGCCGGCATGCAGGCGCGCGAGGCCCAGGCCGAAACCTTTCTGGGCCACGGCGTGGCCATTCCCCACGGCCGCGCCGAAGACCGGGCCCTGGTGCTGCGCGACGCGGTGGCCGTGCTCCAGGTGCGCGAGGGCCTGGATTGGAATGCCGGCCAGAACGTGCATCTGGTCGTGGCGGTGGCGGCACGCTCCGATGCCCACATCACCTTGCTGCGCCGCCTGGCCGGCCTGCTGCAGACACCCCGGCTGCAGGCGCTGTTCACCACCGGCGATGCGCAGCAGGTCATCGATGCACTCCAGGGGCAGGCGGACCCGGCACCGCCTGCCGCCCGCCCGGCGGCAGTGGACCTGGCCGAGGCGTGCGAATGGACCATTGCCTATCCCAACGGCCTGCATGCGCGGCCTGCCACGCGCTGGGCGGAGGCGGCGCGCGGCTTTGCCTCGCGCATGCAGGTGCGCCATGGCGGCGAGGTGGCCGATGCGCGGCAGATGGCCAGCCTGCTGCAGCTGGGACTGCGCGAAGGCGACAAGGTCACCGTCTCGGCAGAGGGGCTCGACGCCAGGGCCGCGGTCCAGCGCCTGTGCGCCGTGGCCCAGGCCCTGGTGGCCCAGGAACGTGCCGATGCCGACGCCGCTGCGCGCAAGGCGGCCGAATCGCCCGCCACGGGCTGGCTGCCGCCGCTGGCGCGGCCTGCCTTTGTGGGCCTGGGCGCCAGCCCGGGGCTGGCCGTGGCCCGCATCCACCAGTGGCGTGTGGAGGCCGCCGAGATCCCCGACCTGCCCGAGCCGCTCAGCGTGGGCGGTGCGCGGCTGCATGCGGCTCTGGCCGAGACGCAGGGCCAGCTGCGCGCCCTGCATGACGACACCCGCCGCCGCCTGGGCGAAGGCGATGCGGCCATCTTCAGCGCGCAGGCCGAGTGGCTGGGCGACACCGGACTTATCACGCGCGCCTGCCAGTTCATGGTCCAGGGCCACGGCGTGGCCTGGGCCTGGGACCAGGCCGTGGAGGAGTGCGCTGCCCGTCTCCAGGCGCTGGACAACCCTGCGCTGGCCGCGCGTGCCGCCGACCTGCGCGACGTGGGCCGGCGCGTGCTCGTGCAATTGCAGCCCTCGCTGGCAGCGGCGGGGCCGGATGGCCTGCCGGAAGGCGGCTGCATCCTGGTCGCGGCCGATCTTTCTCCCTCGGAAACCGCCCAGCTGGACACGGCGCGCGTGGCCGCGCTGGTCACGGCGCAGGGCAGTCCCACCTCGCACACGGCCATACTCGCGCGCACGCTGGGGCTGCCGGCCGCCGTGGCGGCAGGCGGCGGCGTGCTGGGCATGGCCGATGGGGCCCTGGCCATCGTCGATGGCGCCAATGGCCGCATCTACCTTGATCCCTCGGAGCAGGACCTGGCTTCGGCGCGTGCCCACATGGCCGAGCAGCGGGCGCTGCAGGAACGCGTGTCCGCGCAGCGCAGCCTGCCTGCCATCACCACCGATGGCGTGCGCATCGAAGTCTGCGCCAACGTCAACCTGCCCGGGCAGGTGCCGCTGGCCCTGTCCCAGGGCGCGGAGGGCGTGGGCCTGATGCGCACGGAATTCCTGTTCCTGGAGCGCGGCAGCACGCCCGGCGAGGACGAGCAGTACGAAACCTACCGCGCCATGGCGCAGGCGCTGGAGGGCCGGCCGCTGATCGTCCGCGCGCTGGACATCGGCGGCGACAAGCAGGTCGCCCACCTGGAGTTGCCGCGCGAGGACAACCCCTTCCTGGGCGTGCGCGGCGCGCGGCTGCTGCTGCGCCGCCCCGATCTGCTGGAGCCCCAGATGCGCGCCCTGTACCGGGCGGCCCGCGATGGCGCAAGGCTGTCCGTGATGTTTCCCATGGTCACCGGCGTGCAGGAGCTGCTGGCGCTGCGCGCGGCCTGCGAACGGCTGCGTGCCGAACTGGACGCCCCGGTCCTGCCGCTGGGCATCATGATCGAGGTGCCCGCCGCCGCCGTGCAGGCCGACGCACTGGCCCGCCATGCCGATTTCTTCTCCATAGGCACCAACGACCTGACCCAGTACGTGCTGGCCATGGACCGCCAGAACCCGCAACTGGCGGCCGAGGCGGACAGCCTGCATCCGGCCGTGCTGCGGATGGTGCGCGCCACCGTGCAGGGCGCTGCCACCTGCGCGCGCCCCGTGGGCGTCTGTGGCGGACTGGCCGGCGACCCGTTCGGCGCGCTGCTGCTGGCAGGGCTGGGGGTGGGCGAGCTGTCGATGACGCCCAACGACATCGCCGGTGTCAAAGCCGGCCTGCGCGCGGCCAGCCTGCGGCAGCTGCAGGCGCTCGCAGGCAGGGCGCTCGGCTGCGAGGATGCCGCGCAGGTGCGGGCACTGGCCAAGGAGGTGATGGCATGAACGCCCCGCAAGCCATCACCGTGACCCTGAACCCGGCCATAGACCAGCTTGTGACCCTGGATGCGCTGCTGCCCGGCCAGGTGCAGCGCGCGCTGGGCAGCGTGCAGGCGCCGGGCGGCAAGGGCATCAATGTTGCCGCCGCCTTGGCGGGCCTGGGCATTTCCACGGCCGCGCTGGGCGTGCTGGGCAGTGACAATGCCGGCATGTTCGAGGCCTTGTTCGCCCAGCGCGGCATTGCCGACGCCTGCCTGCGCGTGCCGGGCCAGACGCGCACCAACATCAAGCTGGTGGCCGACGGCGGACGCCAGACCACGGACATCAACCTGCCGGGCCTGGCCTTGGCCGAAGCGCATCTGGACGCCGTCATGTCCACGCTGGCCCGGTATCTGCGGCCCGGCCTGGCCGTGGTGCTGTCGGGCAGCCTGCCGGCCGGCCTGCCTGCGGACAGCTGGGCCCGGCTCCAGGCCCAGGCCGTGGCTGCCGGCGCCGACGTGCTGCTGGACACCAGCGAGGGCCCCCTGGCTGCTGCCCTGGCGGCACCCCATGCGGCCATGCCCTGGGCCATCAAGCCCAACCGGGAGGAGTTGCAGGCCGCCACCGGCCTGCGCCTGGACGGCCGCGACGCGCTGCTGGCCGCCGCGCGCCGCCTGCTGGACAGGGGGCTGGGACTGGCCGTGGTGTCCATGGGCGAGGAGGGCGCGCTGTTCGCCACCACGCAAGGCGCGGTGATCGCGCGGCCGCCGCAGCGGGCGCGCGGCAGCTCCGTGGGCGCGGGCGATGCCATGGTCGCGGGCATGGTGGCCGCGCGGCTGCGCGGACTGGATCTGGCGGACACCGCACGCCTGTCCACGGCCAGCGCGCTGGCCTGGCTGCAGGCAGTGCCCGCGCGCGAAGTCGATGCCAACCGCGTCCAGGCCCTGGCTGCCAGCGTGCTGCTGGAGCCATGCCAGTGGCCGTGATCCCCCATTCTTCAGGAGCTCTCATGAACCCTCTTTTTGTGGTGATCGCAGCCGCCGGGCACGACGCCGAAGCGCTGCTGGCCGCCGAAGCCCTGCGTCATGCGGCCGGACAGCGTCCCTTGGCCGTGGAAGTGCGCGCCAGCGGCGGTGTGATCGGGCTGCATGCGGCCGATGCCGCCGCGCAGGCCGGGCAATTGCTGATCGTGGGGGATGCCGGCACCCATGACGATGCAGATACCGCCGCCGATGCCTCCCGCTTCGTGCACGCCGCCGTCGAGCGCTGCAGCCTGCGCGAGGCGCTTGATGATCCGGCCGGCGTGCTTGCACGCTGCGCTGCCGCCAGTCCCGCAGCACAGCGCACGGGCGAGAGCCTGGGCAAGCGGATCGTGGCCGTCACCTCCTGCCCCACAGGCATCGCCCATACCTTCATGGCGGCCGAGGGCCTGCAGCGCGGCGCGGCGGCGCTGGGCCACGCCATGCGCGTGGAGACGCAAGGCTCGGTGGGCGCGCTCGATGCGCTGACGCCGCAGGAGATTGCCGAGGCCGACCTGGTCATCATCGCCGCCGACCGCGAGGTGGATCTCTCGCGCTTCGCGGGCAAGCCGCTGCTGCGCAGCGGCACCAAGCCGGCCATACGCGACGGCTCGGGGCTGATCGCCAAGGCGCTGGCCGAAGCCACCGTGCATGGTGCCGCCGTGGGCGCTGCTGCTGCAGGCAGCGCCGCGCCCACGCCGGCCCGGACCCAGGGCGGTGCCTATCGCCACCTGATGACCGGCGTGTCCTTCATGCTGCCCTTCGTCACGGCCGGCGGCATTCTGATCGCCATGGCCTTTGCGCTGGGCGGCATCTATGTCCATGACGATGCCCACCAGGGCACGCTGGGATGGACGCTGTTCCAGATCGGCGCCAAGGGCGGCTTTGCGCTGATGGTGCCGGCACTGGCCGGCTATATCGCCTATTCCATTGCCGACCGGCCCGGCATTGCGCCGGGCATGATCGGCGGGATGATCGCGTCCAGCATGGGGGCGGGATTCATCGGCGGCATTGCGGCCGGCTTCATTGCAGGCTACGGCGTGGCCTTCATGGCGGCGCACATCCGGCTGCCGCAGGCGCTCAAGGGCCTGCTGCCCATGCTCATCCTGCCCGTGCTGGGCAGCCTGTTCACGGGGCTGCTGATGTTCTATCTGGTCGGTGCGCCCGTGGCCGAGCTGCTGCAGTGGCTGAGCGCCTGGCTGCGCGGCATGCAGGGCGCCAGTGCCTTGCTGCTGGGCCTGTTGCTGGGCGCGATGATGGCCTTTGACATGGGCGGGCCGGTGAACAAGGCCGCCTATGCGTTTTCCACGGGAATGATCGCCAGCCAGGTCTACACGCCCATGGCTGCGGCCATGATTGCCGGCATGACGCCGCCGCTGGGGCTGGCCCTGGCCACGCGCCTGTTTGCCGACCGCTTCACGCGCGAGGAGCGCGGCAGCGCCGCCTCGGCCGGCGTGCTGGGCCTGGCCTTTGTCACCGAGGGGGCCATTCCCTATGCGGCGCGCGATCCGCTGCGTACGATTCCGGCCCTGGTACTGGGCTCGGCCGTGGCCGGTGCCGTGTCCATGCTGGCGGGGGTGGAGCTGAAGGTGCCGCATGGCGGCATCTTCGTCGCACCCATTCCCAATGCCGTGACCCATGTGGCCATGTATGCGGTGGCGCTGGTGGCGGGCGTGGTGGTCACGGCCATCGCCCTGCGCATGTTCAAAAGGCCCGCCGAAGCGGGCCTTTGAAGCAGGAAGCCGGGGGAGCGCCTGGCGCGGCTCCCCCGCAGCGTTCAGCGGGCTGCGGCGCGGGCCTGTTCCAGCCAGCCGTCGAAGGTCTTCTGGTGGGCCTTGATCCAGCCGTCCACATGGCGGTTGATGTCCGAAGGCTTGCTCTGGCCCTGGCTCATCATGTGGTTCTGTGCGCTGATGTCACCCACGGGGACCTGCATCAGCTCGAACAACTTGGCGGCATCGGGATGCTTGTCGGTGAAGGCCTTGTTGGCGATGATCTGCTGCTTGTTCACCACGAAGCCGTAGTTCTTGCCGTTGGGCAGCTTGGTGTCCAGCTTGGCCTGCTCGCCGGGCAGCGAGGAGAACGGCACCTCCAGCCATACCACGTCCTTGCCGGGCTTGAGCACGTTGCTCACCCAGTAGGGCGTCCAGGTGTAGTAGAGGATGGGCTTGCCGGCCTTGTAGCGCGAGATGGTGTCGGCGATCAGCGCCGAGTAGGTGCCCTGCTTGTGGGTCACGGTGTCGCGCAGCTTGTAGGCCGTCAGGTGGTGCTCGATCACGGCCTCGCAGCCCCAGCCCGGCGTGCAGCCGGTGAGGTCGGCCTTGCCGTCGCCGTCCGAGTCGAACAGCTTGGCGATCTTGGGGTCCTTGAGCTGGCCGAGGTTGGTGATCTTGTATTCGTCGGCCGTCTTCTTGTCCATCAGGTAGCCCTGGGCGGCGTTGTCCGAGTACACGCCCTTGCGGAACAGCTTGGCGTCGCCGCCCGCGTTCTTGTAGTAGTCGGCGTGCAGCGGGTTCCAGTGCGTGGCCAGGAAAGTGGCATCGCCATTGGCAATCGCCACGTGGGCCGTGGGGTACTCGACCTCCTGGAAGGGCTGCACGTCGTAGCCCAGCTTCTCCAGGGCCTTCATGACGATGAGGGTCTGGAAGCTCTCTTCGGCGATGGAGCTCTTCAGTGGCAACACCTTCACGCCCTTTCCGGGCTGTTCGTCGGCCGACCATGCGCTGGCGCTGGCCAGCGCAATGCCTGTGGCGATGGCGCCGGCGCGCAGCCAGTGGCGCAGTGCGTTGGCCTGCAGTCGGTTGGGGTTCAGGGCTTGGATCATCCTCGGGTTCCTCCGTTGTGTGATGAAAGGGGAGCGGGCGGCCAGCGGGGCTGGCCGTTTTTCGGGAAGGCGGCGCGGTAGAAGGCCCGTCCGCGCCGCAGGCAAGGCGTTCAGCTGGTGCTGCCGCGATGAACTGGCTTGCTGCCGGCGCCCAGCAGGCGGGCAATGCAGCCGGCGGGGCCGCTGTGCCACCAGCGCGCGCCGCCACGGGTGGTCTGTCCCATGGCCTGGGTGATGCGGTCCAGCACGATGGCCAGCAGCACGATGCCCAGGCCGCCCACGGTGGCCAGGCCCATGTCCAGGCGGCCGATGCCGCGCAGCACCATCTGGCCCAGGCCGCCCACGGCGATCATGGAGGCGATCACCACCATCGACAGCGACAGCATCAGCGCCTGGTTCACGCCGGCCATGATGGACGGCATGGCCAGCGGCAGCTGCACCTTCCACAGCAGCTGCCAGGGCGAGGCGCCGTACGCGCGGCTGGCCTCGATCAGGTCGGGGCGCACCTGGCGTATGCCCAGGTTGGTCAGGCGGATCAGCGGCGGCAGCGCGAAGATGATGGTCACGATCACGCCGGGCACGTTGCCGATGCCGAACAGCATCACCACGGGCACCAGGTAGACGAAGGCCGGCGTGGTCTGCATGGCGTCGAGCAGCGGGCGTGTCCAGCGCTGCGCACGGTCGCTGGAGGCCAGCAGGATGCCCACGGGCAGCCCGATGACCATGCAGAACACCAGCGAGGTCAGCACCAGGGACAGCGTCACCATGGCCTCGGGCCGGATGCCCAGCATGGCGACCACCACCAGCGAAACGGCGGCGCCAATGGCCATGGCGCGGCCCGCGAACTGCCAGGCCACCAGGGTCAGGATCAGGATCAGCAGCGGCCAGGGCAGGGCCAGCATGGCATCGGTGATGCCCGACAGCGTGCCGTCGATGGGCGTGCGCACGGCCTGGAAGAAGGGGCGGAAATGGTGGACCACCCATTCCAGGCCGCTGTTGATCCAGCCCTGCACGGGCAGGCCGTCCGTGGTCAGTTGGTGCCAGAGGCTGGCCTGTGCGTCGTCGGGAACCCCGGCCGACGCGCCCAGCCAGTCGCCGCCCGGTGCATCGCCGCTGCTGGCAGCGCCCCAGGGATCGGGCGAGGCATCGGGTGCCGGCGTGGCGGCGGTGGCCCAGGGATCGGCGCTTGCAGAGGCTGCGGAATCGGTGGAAGCAGGGGCTGCGCTCGCTTCGGCCCAGGGATCGGTGGCGGCAGCGGCGGTGTTCGGGTTCAGGTTGTTGTTGGCATCGCTCATGCGGCATCTCCTTGTCGTTGTTCGATCGGCTCCACGGTCGGCGCGACGGTGGGGGCGTCGGTGGGGGCGTTGGAGGCCGGGAAATGCGGGTTGAGCGTGACGGGCGGCACGATCTCCTGCGGCGGCGGCACGGGCGGCGTGTCGCGGTCCAGGAAGCGCAGCATGGTGGTGCGGCTGACCACGCCCATGAACTGGCCGTCGTCGCTGGTCACCGGCAGCGCGCAGGGCGCAGCGGCCACGGGGCCGAACAGCTCGGCCACGGGCGTGCCTGCGGACAGCGGCTCCACGTTGGGCAGGAAGGCGTGGCTCAGGCCCAGCATGCCCGGGCGGCCATGCAGTGCGTCGCGCAGCGATTGCGAGGACACCACGCCCAGGAAGCGGCGGCGCGCGTTGACCACATAGGCGTAGTCGCGGTCGGAGTCTTCCAGCAGGCGCTGGGCTGCGCGGCAGCCGCGGTCGCTGTGCTCCGACACCACGGTCAGGGCCTGGCGCGCAATGTCCCCGGCCTTGAAGACCGAGGCCGCGTCCACGCCGCGCACGAAGCTGCGCACATAGTCGTCGGCGGGGCTGCGCAGGATCTCGTCGGGCGTGCCGACCTGGATCACCTGGCCGTCCTTCATGATGGCGATGCGGTCGCCGATGCGCATGGCCTCGTCCAGGTCATGCGAGATGAAGACGATGGTGCGGCGCTGGATCTGCTGCAGGCGCAGCAGCTCGGACTGCATCTCGGTGCGGATGATGGGGTCCAGGGCCGAGAAGGCCTCGTCCATCAGCAGGATGGACGGATCGGACGCCAGCGCCCGGGCCAGGCCCACGCGCTGCTGCATGCCGCCCGACAGCTCGTCGGGATAGCTGGCGCCCCAGGCGCCCAGGCCCACCTGCTCCAGCGCGGCCTGGGCCTGCTTCTGGCGCTCGGCCTTGTCGGCGCCGGCCAGCTCCAGGCCGAAGGCCGTGTTGTCCAGCACCGTCATGTGCGGCATCAGCGCAAAGGACTGGAACACCATGGAGATGTCCTTGCGGCGCAGCGCGCGCAGATCGCGCTCGCTCAGGGCATTGATGTCCTGGCCATCGACCACGATGCGCCCGGCCGTGGGCTCGATCAGGCGGTTGAGCATGCGCACCAGGGTGGACTTGCCCGAGCCCGACAGGCCCATGACGACGAAGATCTCGCCGGCCTCGATGGTGAAGTCGGCGTCGAACACGCCGATGGACTGGCCCGTGCGCTCCAGGATCTCCTGTTTGCTCAGGCCTTGTTGGACGAGCTCGAGTGCGGTCCTGGGGTCGTCCCCGAAAACCTTGAACACATGATCGATGATGATCTGCTTGGCCACTGTGGCGTTCTCCTTTTGGGTGAGATGGAACACAGTCCAGCGTCCTCGACGGGCGAAGACGCTGGCGCGCAAGCCAAAAATGAAGCCCTGATGCCGTTCGCTGCAGGGGACGGCCGTCCCCCGTTGCTGGAATTCAAACAGGTGCGAAAGCACCCGAGACGGCTCGGATGGCACGCGAAGCGGTGCGCAAGAGCCAGAGGTCGAGAGCAGCCGGCGGCAAGCGCGCGCGGTGTCTCAGGCGGGCATCGTGGCTGAAGATCAGCCAGCGCGATGCCCCACAACATCAGGACCGAGTTTCGGCCCGGTTGACGGGGCTGTGCCGGGAGCACAACGATCCGCCGGAGGGATCGGCAGGCCGTGAAGACGGTGCCGATGACCTGCTTGGCAGGTTGTAAAGAAGCCGAAATTATATAAAACAGGTTTTACTGCGTCAAAACGCATGAGCCGGAAAAGGCCTGTTTCGGGCTGTTTCAAGCCCTTGAGGGCTGCAATCCGGTCAGTATTTGCTCACTTAATGAGAGCATAGAGATCATGATTCACAAGGCATATGCTGTCATCGATGAATAAAATCGGTCAAGCGTCAGCTTGAGGAAAGCTTCAGGCCCGATCTGCGGCAAAAAGCGTGCCTGCGCCCGCCCATGAAAAAAGCCCCGCAGCGGCTGGCGCTGCGGGGCTTCGGTGTGGGATGCCGCCGGCTCAGTGGTTGCCGGCCGTGCTGTTGATCAGCTTGTCGGTGTAGGCGATGGCCAGGGCGCTGGCCAGGAAGGTGACGTGGATGATGGTCTGCCACATCAGCACTTTCACGTCGTAGCTGCCTGCGTTGATGAAGGTCTTGAGCAGGTGGATGGAGCTGATGCCGATGATGGACAGGGCCAGCTTCACCTTGAGGATGGAGGCGTTCACGTGGCCCAGCCACTCGGGCTGGTCGGGGTGGCTGTCCAGGCCCAGACGGCTGACAAAGGTTTCGTAGCCGCCCACGATGACCATGATCAGCAGGTTGGAGATCATCACCACGTCGATCAGCGCCAGCACCACCAGCATGATGATGGTTTCGTTGAGCGCGCCGATGGGCGCATCGTGCTTGTAGCCGATGCTGGTGATCAGCGCCTGCAGCGCTTCCTGGTTGCCGAAGGCGGCCTCGATCAGGTGCCACAGCTCCAGCAGGAAGTGCCAGACATAGACGCCCTGGGCGGCGATCAGGCCCAGGTACAGCGGCAGCTGCAGCCAGCGGCTGGCGAAGATCAGGGAGGGCAGGGGACGCAGGGGGGAGCCGGGGGCTCGGTTGGAGTTTTGCTGGCGGGCCATGGTGGTCGGTCGCGCTTGTCTTGCGTGGGGGCGTGGATGGGAGGGGACAATGGCCGTGGAAAACGGGCGCGCGATTTTAGCGGCGAAACAGGCCATTGCCGGTGACAGCCAGGAACTGCGGGGAATCCCCAGGTAGACGCGCCCAAGGGTGTTTCAGTCAGTGGCATGTAAGACCGGCCCCCGACAGTCACACCACAATTTTTATTTGGCCAGCCCAGGAGACAAGCAAGCATGAGCACCGCAACAGCATCCCCCATTGAATCGGTACTGGTGGAGAACCGGGTCTTCCCGCCGCCGGCAGACTTTGCCGCCAAGGCCCGCATCTCCGGCATGGAGCAGTACAAGGCGCTGTGCGCCGAGGCAGAGAACGACTACCAGGGCTTCTGGGCCCGCCTGGCGCGCGAGAACGTGGTCTGGTCCAAGCCCTTCACCCAGGTGCTGGACGACAGCAATCCCCCCTTCTTCCGCTGGTTTGCCGATGGCGAACTCAATGCCAGCGCCAACTGCCTGGACAAGCACATGGGCACGGCCGTCGAGCACAAGACGGCCATCATCTTCGAGGCCGATGGCGGCGAGGTCACCAAGGTCAGCTACCGCGAGCTGCTGGAGCGCGTCTCGCAGTTCGCCAACGCGCTCAAGGCGCAGGGCGTGCAAAAGGGTGACCGTGTCCTGATCTACATGCCCATGACCATCGAGGGCGTGGTGGCCATGCAGGCCTGCGCGCGCATCGGCGCCACGCACAGCGTGGTGTTCGGCGGCTTCTCGGCCAAGGCGGTGCAGGAACGCATCGTCGACGTGGGCGCCGTGGCGGTGATCACCGCCAACTACCAGATGCGCGGCGGCAAGGAACTGCCGCTCAAGGCCATCGTGGACGACGCGCTGGCGCTGGGCGGCTGCGAGGCCGTGCGCCATGTCTTCGTCTACGAGCGCACGGCCACGGCCTGTGCCATGACGGCGGGCCGCGACAAGACCTTCGGCGAGATCCTGGCCGGCCAGAGCACGGAGTGCGCGCCCGTGGCCGTGGATTCCGAGCACCCGCTGTTCATCCTCTACACCAGCGGCTCCACCGGCAAGCCCAAGGGCGTGCAGCACTGCACGGGCGGCTACGTGCTGTGGGCCAAGCAGACCATGGAGTGGACCTTCGACCTCAAGCCCAGCGACGTGTTCTGGTGCACGGCCGACATCGGCTGGATCACGGGCCACACCTACGTGGCCTACGGCCCGCTGGCCGCTGGCGCCACGCAGATCGTGTTCGAGGGCGTGCCCACCTTCCCCAATGCGGGCCGCTTCTGGCAGATGATCGAGCGCCACGGCTGCACCATCTTCTACACGGCTCCCACGGCCATCCGCTCGCTGATCAAGGCCGCCGACAGCGATGCCGCCGTGCATCCGAAGAACTGGAACCTGTCCAGCCTGCGCCTGCTGGGCAGCGTGGGCGAGCCCATCAATCCCGAGGCCTGGATGTGGTACCACAAGCATGTGGGCGGCGAGCGCTGCCCCATCGTGGACACCTTCTGGCAGACCGAAAACGGGGGCCACGTGATCGCCCCCATGCCGGGTGCCACGCCGCTGGTGCCGGGTTCGTGCACGCTGCCGCTGCCGGGCATCATGGCCGCCATCGTCGACGAGACCGGCCACGAACTGCCCAACGGCGCAGGCGGCCTGCTGGTGGTCACCAAGCCCTGGCCCAGCATGATCCGCACCATCTGGGGCGACCCCGAGCGCTTCAAGAAGAGCTATTTCCCGGCCGAACTCGGCGGGCAGACCTATCTGGCAGGCGACGGCGCCGTGCGCAGCGAGGACCGGGGCTACTTCCGCATCACCGGCCGCATCGACGACGTGCTCAATGTCTCCGGCCACCGCATGGGCACGATGGAGATCGAATCGGCCCTGGTCGCCAAGACGGATCTGGTGGCCGAGGCCGCCGTCGTGGGCCGCCCCGACGATCTGACCGGCGAGGCCATCTGCGCCTTCGTGGTGCTGAAGCGGGCACGCCCCACGGGCGAGGAAGCCAAGCAGATCGCCAAGGAGCTGCGCGACTGGGTGGCCAAGGAAATCGGCCCCATCGCCAAGCCCAAGGACATCCGCTTCGGCGACAACCTGCCCAAGACGCGCAGCGGCAAGATCATGCGCCGCCTGCTGCGCTCGATTGCCAAGGGCGAGGCCATCACCCAGGACACGAGCACGCTGGAGAACCCGGCCATCCTCGACCAGCTGGCCGAGACGAACTGAGGTCCGACACGACCGCCATGAAGAATCGGAGCCCTGGCTCCGGTTTTTTCTTGGCCGGACTGCGGGCGGCGCCCTGTCTTGCAGTCCTATTTTGTGTGGGCCGACAGCTCAGGCATGATGGTTGCGGTACAACCGAAGCTGTTGCTTTCACCACTGCCGAGGGAGGCCTTTCACCATGAATCTGAGAACCTTGTCGCTGCTGATCACCGTGGCCCTGATCGCGTTGCTGGCGGCATTCAACTGGAACACGCTGGCCGCGCCATCCGTCGTGTCGCTGGGCGTCACCGATGTCCAGGCGCCGCTGGGCGTGCTGATGCTGGCGCTGACCTGCCTGCTGGGCGTGTTCTTCGTCGCCTATGTGCTGTGGCTGCAGGGCTCGGTGCTGATGGAGGCGCGCCGACACGCCAAGGAAATGCAGGCCCAGCGCGACCTGGCCGACAAGGCCGAGGCCTCGCGCTTCACCGAGCTGCGCACCGTGCTGGAAGACCTGCATGCGCGTGACAAGGAGGTGCTGATGGCGCGGCTGGATGCGCTGGAGGCCCATCTGGTGCAGCGCGCCCAGGAGTCGGACAACAGCACGGCCGCCTATGTGGGGCAGCTGGAGCAGCAGGTACGCCTGCACCAGCAGCCCGGCACGGGCGCTGCGGACTACAGGTAAGGGGGCCGGGCCCGGATTCACCGGCGGACCATGAAAAAACCGCGCGACTTGCGTTGCGCGGTTTTTTTGCGGGCCCTGAGGCGGGGCCCCGAAGGAAAGGCGGAGCCTACTTCAGCGACATCACCCAGGCGGCCAGCTTCTTGGCATCGGCTTCGTTGACCTGGGGGTTGGCGGGCATGGGAACCGGGCCCCAGACGCCGCTGCCGCCCTTCATGATCTTGCCTGCCAGCTTGTCCACGGCGTCCTTCTGGCCGGCGTACTTGGCGGCCACATCCTTGTAGGAGGGGCCCACCAGCTTCTTGTCCACTGCGTGGCATGCCATGCAGTTCTTGGAGGTGGCAAGTGCCTGGTCGGCCATGGCGGGGGCCACGGCGGCGACGGTCAGGGCAAATGCAATCAATGTCTGCTTCATCATGAGTTCCTGGGGTGTTGTCGGGAATAATTATGCGAACCATTGTAGTGGGCGCGCATGCGTGATGCGTTACCTCGTGTGAAGCGCTTTGTGGCGAAGGAGAAGTGATGTATCTGTTGGGAATTGCGGTCCTGCTCACCCTGCTCAAGCTGGCCGATATCGAACCTGTCGCCACCTGGTCGTGGTACGTCATCCTGGGCGCCTATGGCTTGACGGCGGCCTGGTGGGCCTGGGCGGACATGTCGGGCTACACCAAGCGGCGCGCGGCTGACAAGATCGAGCAGCGGCGCCTGAAGCGCATCGAAAAGAACAAGGAAGCCATGGGCACGGGCACGCGTTCGCGCCGCTGATCGGATCTGAATTGCGCAGCAGGCTTCGTCGCAGGCGATGCCTGGGGTCTGCAAAGGGGCGGTCCACGCCGGCCGGGGCATTCCTGCGCCCCAGCGGTGCGGCGGGTGCTGCGCCATAATCTTCGCCCAGACCCTGGCCTTCCCCACAGGACCAGGGACGGACCGAGACGACAGACAACTGGATTGCCCATGCCCGCATACCGTTCCAAGACTTCCACCGGCGGCCGCAACATGGCTGGTGCGCGCGCCCTGTGGCGTGCCACCGGCATGAAGGATGGCGACTTCGACAAGCCCATCATCGCCATCGCCAATTCCTTCACGCAGTTCGTGCCCGGCCACGTCCACCTCAAGGACCTGGGCCAGCTGGTGGCGCGCGAGATCGAGGCCGCAGGCGGCGTGGCCAAGGAATTCAACACCATCGCCGTGGACGACGGCATCGCCATGGGCCACGACGGCATGCTGTATTCGCTGCCCAGCCGCGACATCATCGCGGACTCGGTGGAGTACATGGTCAACGCCCACTGTGCCGACGCGCTGGTGTGCATCTCCAACTGCGACAAGATCACCCCCGGCATGCTGATGGCTGCCATGCGGCTGAACATTCCCGTGATCTTCGTCTCGGGCGGCCCCATGGAAGCGGGCAAGACCAAGCTGGCCAATCCCACCACGCACACGCTGGAGTTCAAGAAGCTGGACCTGGTCGATGCCATGGTGATCGCGGCCGACTCCAACTACACCGACGAGCAGGTCGCCCAGGTCGAGCGCTCGGCCTGCCCCACCTGCGGTTCGTGCTCGGGCATGTTCACCGCCAACTCCATGAACTGCCTGACCGAGGCCCTGGGCCTGTCCCTGCCCGGCAACGGCACGGTGCTGGCCACGCATGCCGACCGCGAGGAACTGTTCAAGCGCGCCGGCCGCCGCATCGTCGAGCTGGCCCGCGAGTACTACGAGCAGGAAGACGCATCCGTGCTGCCGCGCTCGGTGGGCTTCAAGGCCTTCGAGAACGCGATGACGCTGGACATCGCCATGGGCGGCTCCACCAACACCATCCTGCACCTGCTGGCCATTGCCCGTGAAGCCGAGATCGACTTCACCATGGCTGACATCGACCGCCTCTCGCGCCAGGTGCCCCAGCTGTGCAAGGTCGCGCCCAACACGCAGAAGTACCACATCGAGGATGTGCACCGCGCCGGCGGCATCTTCGCCATCCTGGGCGAGCTGGCTCGCGCCGGAAAGCTGCACACCGACGTGCCCACCGTGCACGCCAAGACCCTGGGCGAAGGCCTGGCGCAGTGGGACATCACCACCACCCAGGACGAAGCCGTGCGGCACTTCTACCTGGCAGGACCGGCCGGCATCCCTACCCAGGTGGCCTTCAGCCAGAACACGCGCTGGCCCAGCCTGGACCTGGACCGTGCAGAAGGCTGCATCCGCTCCTACGAGCACGCCTTCTCCAAGGAGGGCGGCCTGGCCGTGCTGACGGGCAACATCGCCCTGGACGGCTGCGTGGTCAAGTCGGCCGGCGTGGACGAAAGCATCCATGTGTTCGAGGGCACGGCCCACGTGACCGAGTCGCAGGACGAGGCCGTGCAGAACATCCTGGACGACAAGGTCAAGGCCGGTGACATCGTCATCGTGCGCTACGAAGGCCCCAAGGGCGGCCCCGGCATGCAGGAAATGCTGTACCCGACCAGCTACATCAAGTCCAAGGGCCTGGGCAAGGCCTGCGCGCTGCTGACGGACGGGCGCTTCTCGGGCGGCACCTCGGGCCTGTCCATCGGCCACTGCTCTCCTGAAGCTGCCGCTGGCGGCGCCATCGGTCTGGTGAAGAACGGCGACCGCATCCGCATCGACATTCCCAACCGCAGCATCAACGTGCTGGTCTCCGACGAGGAACTGGCCCGCCGCCGCGCCGAGCAGGATGCCAAGGGCTGGAAGCCCGCCCAGCCGCGCCCGCGCAAGGTCTCGGCCGCGCTCAAGGCCTATGCCAAGCTGGTGATGTCGGCCGACAAGGGCGCCGTGCGCGACCTGTCGCTGCTGGACGACTGACACCGGGCTGCACCGCCGCCCGGCGGTGCGCACCCGATGGAAATGAAAAGGGATGGAAGGCCTTGCGGCTTTCCATCCCTTTTTCTTTTCTCTTCTCTCAGGCCCTCGAGGGCTCTTGTTTCATCGTGGGGCGACCGGCTTGCCGTTTCATCGTGGCTGCCGGTTCGGGCTTTCATCGTGGAGCAAACAGCCCACTCTCATTTATGGGAAGTGCCTGAAAAACTGGCGCGGCCAAAACAAGGGACAGCGAGCAAGGGCTGCCCCGCCGCGAGGCTGTCGTCCCCCTCCCCCGCGAAGCGAGAGAGGGGGAAGGCGCGAAGCGCCTCAGGGGGAGCTTCATTCAGGCCGGTTCGCCCATCTTGCTTTGCAGGTAGTTGGGCAGACCGATCTTCTCGATCAGGCCCAATTGCTTCTCCAGCCAGTAGGCGTGGTCTTCCTCGGTGTCGCGCAGCTGGGCCAGCAGCAGGTCGCGGCTGTTGTAGTCGCCGTGGCGCTCGCACAGGGCCATGGCCGAGCGCAGGCTGTCGCGCACGCGGTATTCGGTGGCCAGGTCCTTACGCAGCATCTCTTCGACGGTCTCGCCGGGCGTGAACTCATGCGGGCGCATGTCGGGGCGGCCGCCCAGGAACAGGATGCGGCGCAGGATGGCGTCGGCGTGCTGGGTTTCCTCTTCCATCTCATGGCCGATGCGCTCGAACAGGCGCAGCAGGCCCTGGTCCTCGTACTGGCGCGAGTGGATGAAGTACTGGTCGCGTGCGGAAAGTTCGCCGCGCAGCAGCTCTATGAGGCATTCGATGACTTCTGGCTGGCCTTGCATGTTCTTCTTCTCCTGACTGTGTTGAACACCGCAAGTATCGCGTGAACCCCCGGATCGGCCAAAACGCCTGCCGCAATTCCCCGCGGGCCGCGCATTGCATGCATGCGCGACGCAGAAGCATTCGCATCGCCACCGGTCTGGGTGGAGGCGGGGCCTAGGGTAAACGCTGTATTGCTATGTCGAATAATAGTTATTTATCATAACGATTATGGATCCGAAGCATCGGTGTCCAACCTCCCATTTCCCTTTTGCACAAGGAAGCGCAATGAGCACCGAACGTACCGAAGAACAGACCGTGTCCTGCACCGTCACAGGCCGCGTGGCCTGGGTGAAATTCAACCGCCCCGAAAAGCGCAATGCCATGAGCCCCCAGCTCAACCGCCAGATGATGCGCGTGCTCGACGACCTGGAGTTTCGTGACGACGTGGGCGTGGTCGTTCTGGCCGGTGAGGGCACGGCCTGGACTGCCGGCATGGACCTGAAGGAATACTTCCGCGAGACCGAGGCCACGGGCCTGGCCGGCACCCGCAAGGCCCAGCGCGAGAGCTATGGCTGGTGGCGCCGCCTGCGCTGGTTCCAGAAGCCGACCATCGCCATGGTCAACGGCTGGTGCTTCGGCGGCGGCTACGGCCCGCTGTTCGCCTGCGACCTGGCCTTTGCCTCGGATGACGCCAAGTTCGGCCTGTCCGAAATCAACTGGGGCATCCTGCCCGGCGGCGGCGCCTCCAAGGTGGCGGTGGAGCTGCTGTCCTTCCGCCGTGCCATGTACCACGCCATGCTCGGCGAGAACATCGACGGCCGCACGGCGGCCGAGTGGGGCCTGGTCAACGAATCCCTGCCGGCCGACCGCCTGCAGGCCCGCGTCACCGAAGTGGCCGAGGCCCTGCTGCAGAAGAACCCCATCGCCCTGAAGGCCACCAAGGACGCCATCCGCCGCGTGCGCGACATGAGCTACGACAACGCCGAGGACTATCTGGTGCGTGCCCAGGAAGCCGCCAACAGCTATGACAACGAAGGCCGCAAGGAAGGCATGCGCCAGTTCCTGGACGACAAGACCTACAAGCCAGGTCTCGGAACCTACGACTTGAGCAAGCAAGTCACCCCCTGAGGCGCTTCGCGCCTTCCCCCTCTCTAACTCGCTTCGCGAGGGAGGGGGACGACACCCTCAGTGCGGGGCGGCGCGGCCGGCTTAGGCCCTTCCTCGGTGTCCCTCGCTTGGGCAGCGTCCACCACGGGCGGTAGGCCTCCCAGCTTTAATCATTGGAGACAAGAATGACAACGACAGAGATGGCGGCCGCCCTGCGGCCCGACATCGGCAGGCTGCTGAGGCCGCGTTCCATCGCCATCGTCGGCGCCTCGGCCACGCCGGGTGCGCTGGGCGCATCGGTGCTGGGCAATCTGGAGCGCAACGGCTTTGCCGGCGACATCCACCTGATCAATCCCAAGCGCAGCGAGATCGCCGGCCGGGCCTGCCTGGCTTCGGTGGACCAGCTGCCCGAGGGCGTTGACGTGGCCGTGCTGGCCATCCCCCAGCCCTTTGTGCTGGACACGGTGCGCGCGCTGGCGGCGCGGCGCGTGGGCGCGGTGGTGATTTTCTCGGCCGGCTTTGCCGAGGCAGGCGAGCGCGGCATGGCCGAGCAGCGCGAGATCGCACGCATCGCCGCCGAGGCCGGCATGGTGGTGGAGGGCCCCAACTGCCTGGGCTGCATCAACTACCTGCAGCGCGTGCCGCTGACCTTTGTCGAAGTGAATATCGACGCGCAGCAGGTCGATGCCGCGCGGCCCGCCATTGGCGTGGTCTCGCAAAGCGGCGCCATGATGACCGTGCTGTGCACCACGCTGGCCAGCCGCGCGCTGCCGCTGTCGCACGCCATCTCCACGGGCAACGAGGCCGCCAGCCATGCCGAGGACTATGTGGACTTCCTGCTGGAGCAGCCTTCCACGCGCGTGGTCGCCATGATCGTCGAGCAGTTCCGCCAGCCCGGGCGCATTCTGGCCGCCGTGGCCCGTGCGCGCAGCCTGGGCAAGTCGGTGGTGCTGCTGCATCCGGGCAAGAGCAGCGCGGCGCGCGCCTCGGCCGCCACGCACACCGGCGCCATGGCCGGCGACTATGCGCTGATGCGCACCAAGCTGGAACGCGCAGGCGCGGTGTTTGCCGAGACGCTGGAGGAGCTGGGCGACATCGCCGAGATCGCCATCCGCTGCCCGGTGCTGCCATCGGCTGGTGCAGCCGGTGCAGCAGCTGCAGCTGGAGTTGCCGTGCTGGGCGAGTCCGGTGCCTTCAAGGCGTTGACGCTGGACTGGGCCGAGGAGCTGGGCCTGGCACTGCCCGCCATCGGCGACGACGACTCGCCCGCGCTGCGGGCTGCGCTGCCCGAGTTCGTGGGCGTGAGCAACCCGCTGGACCTCACGGCCCAGGGCCTGGTCGAGCCGGACCTGTATTTCCGCACGCTGGATGCGCTGTTTGGCGATGCGCGCTTTTCCACCATCATCGTCGGCCTGATCCAGGGCGACCCGGTGACCTGCGGCATCAAGATGCCGCCCGTGCTGCGCGCCGTGCGCGAGCTGCGGCCGGCCAAGCCCGTCATCGTGGCGGGCCTGGACGAGGGCGCGGCCGTGCCTGCCGAGTTCATCGCCGAGATGCGTGCGCTGGGCGTGCCGTATTTCCCCAGCACCGAGCGTGCCTTGCGCGCCGTGCAGCGCCTGACCGCTTTCAGCGAGCGCAGTTTCGAGTGCACCGATGCCCAGCCCGTCGCGCTGGCCCTGCCCGCAGGCCGCACGGTGGTGCCCGAGTACGAATCCAAGGCCGTGCTGGCCCAGGTCGGCGTGCCGTTTGCGAAGGGCCGCCTGGCCACCTCGGCCGAGCAGGCCGTGGCGATTGCGGCGGAGATCGGCTGGCCCGTGGCGCTCAAGGCGCAGTCGGCCGACCTCAGCCACAAGAGCGATGCAGGCGGCGTGATCCTGAACATTGCCGATGCGCAGGCCATGGGCGAGGCCTGGAGCCGGCTGCATGCGAATGTGGCCGCCTATGACAGCGCCATTGCGCTGGACGGCGTGCTGGTCGAGGCCATGGGGCGGCGTGGCCTGGAGATGATCATCGGCGCGCGCAACGATCCGCAGTGGGGCCCCGTGATCCTGGCGGGCCTGGGTGGCGTGACGGCCGAGATCATGCGCGATGCGCGCCTGCTGGACGCCGACCTGTCCACCGGCGAGGTGCTGCGCGAGCTGGACCGCCTGCAGGGCGCTCCGCTGCTGCACGGCTACCGTGGCGCCCCGGCGCTGGACCGCCAGGCGCTGGCCGAACTCATCGTGCGCCTGGGCCAGGTGCTGCGCGGCACGCCGGCCATCCGCGAGATCGACCTCAACCCGGTCATCGTGCTGCCCGAAGGGCAGGGCGTGGTGGCGCTCGATGCGCTGATGCTGGTCGAGCACAGCGCCGGCTGATGCCCGCGCAAGGGCTGGCGCGGCGCGCCGGCCCTTTTCATGCGCAGCCCTGTCTCGCTTTCCCGCTTTCTTTTTTCCGCTTTCCCTTCCTCCACAGGAGGTCTCCATGAGCCTGCCTTACCCGCCGGGCCGCGTGTCCACGCCCGCGCCGGCCGAGTCGAACGGACTCGGCTATGCCTACTACGTCACCATCATCCTGCTGCTGGCCTACACCCTGTCCTTCGTGGACCGGCAGATCCTGGGCCTGCTGGTGCAGCCCATCAAGAAGGATCTGCAGCTGTCGGACTGGGTCTTCAGCATCGTCCACGGCTTTGCCTTCGCCATCTTCTACACCTTCGTCGGCATCTTCCTGGGGCGCCTGGCCGACCGCTGGAACCGCCGCAACCTCATCGTCATCGGCATGGCGATCTGGGTGGTGGCCACGGCGGCGGGCGGCTATGTCACGGGCTTCGTCTCGCTGTTCGTGGCGCGCATGTTCGTGGGCGTGGGCGAGGCGGCACTGTCGCCGGCGGCCTATTCCATGCTGGCCGACTATTTCCCGCCCGAGCGCCGCGCACGCGCCATGAGCATCTACACCTCGGGCGTGTACATCGGCTCGGCCACGGCCTTCATCGTGGGCGGCCTGGTCATCCAGGCCACCAGCCAGGCCGGCGAGGTGGTGTTCCCGCTGCTGGGCAGCTTCAAGCCCTGGCAGGCGGCCTTCATCTTCGTGGCCCTGCCCGGCATTCCGCTGGTGGCGCTGATGTACACCGTGCGCGAGCCGGTGCGCCGGGGCCTGCAGGCCCGGGCCGCGTCCGCCAAAGTGGCCGCGCCCGCGGGACCGGCGCCCGACCTGTCCCATGTGTTGCGCAACAAGCGCGCCTTCCTGCCGCTGCTGCTGGCGCCGGGCATCACGGCCATGATCACCTTCGGCGTCACGGCCTGGCTGCCGGCCACCTTCATCCGCCAGTGGGGCTGGACGCCTGGCGAGATCGGCCCGGCCTACGGCGTCATCATCCTGACCTTCGGCATTGGCGGCATGCTGCTCAGCGGCTTCCTGGCCGACTACCTCACGGCGCGCGGCAAGCAGGTGGGATCGATCGTCATCTCGCTGGTGGCCACCGGCGTGCTCGTCATCACCGGCCTGGTGCTGGCCTTTGCGCCCACGCCCACGGTGGCGCTGGTGGCCGTGGCGGCCACCACCTTCTTCCTGGGCATGCCGGTGGCGCTGGCGCCGCCGATCCTGCAGGCGGTCACGCCCAACCAGCTGCGCGGCCAGGTGACTTCCATCTACCTGCTGCTGATCAACCTGATCGGGCTGGGGCTCGGCCCCTTCCTCGTGGCATTTTTCACGGACTTCGTCTTCCATGACGAAAAGCTCGTGGGCCTGTCGCTGGGCCTGGTGTCCGCACTGGCCGCGTTGCTGTCCGTGCTGTGCCTGGCCAGCGCCATCGGTCCCTACCGCCGCCTGGTCGCGGCCACGGAGGGCCGGGCATGAGCGCGCAGGCATCACATTGCTCGCACTACCAGCCGCCGCTGCAGGACATCCGCTTCGTCCAGCAGCACTGGCTGGGCGCCGAGGGCGACTGGCGCCGCATGCCGGCCCATGAAGCCCTGGACCAGGAGACGGCCGACATGGTGGTCGAGGCGGCCGGGCGCTTTTGCGCCGACGTGCTGGCCCCGCTCAACGGCCCGGCCGACCTGCAAGGCTGCCGCCTGGAGCAGGGCAGGGTGCGCACGCCCGACGGCTTTCCCGCCGCCTATGCAGCCTTCGTGGAGGCAGGCTGGCCCGCACTGGCCTGCGCCCCCGACGCTGGCGGCCAGGGCCTGCCCCAGCTGCTGGACGCCGCGCTGCACGAAATGCTGGCCTCGGCCAACCATGGCTGGACCATGTATCCGGGCATCCTGCACGGCGCCTATGCCTGCCTGCACGCGCATGGCGACGAGCACCTGCGCGCCACCTACCTGCCACACATCGTCAGCGGCCGCTGGCTGGCCACCATGTGCCTGACCGAGCCCCAGGCCGGCTCCGACCTGGGCCTGCTGCGCAGCCAGGCCAGGCCCCGCGGCGATGGCAGCTACAGCCTGGACGGCAGCAAGATCTTCATCTCGGGCGGCGACCAGGACATGAGCGAGAACATCGTCCACCTGGTGCTGGCGCGCCTGCCCGATGCGCCTGAGGGAACGCGCGGCCTGTCGCTGTTCCTGGCGCCGCGCGGCATTCCCCGGGACGACGGCAGCTTTCTGCCCAACGCCATCCACTGCGACGGCATCGAAAAGAAGATGGGCATCAAGGGCAGCGCCACCTGCGCCATGCGCTTCGAGGGCGCGCAGGCCTGGCTGGTGGGCCAGCCCCACCAGGGCCTGGCTGCCATGTTCGTGATGATGAACTCGGCCCGCCTGCACGTGGGCCTGCAGGGCCTGGGTCATGCCGAGATGGCCTGGCAGCTGGCGCGCGCCTATGCGGCCGAGCGACGCCAGATGCGCGCCCAGCCCCGGCCTGCCGATGCGCAGGGCCCCGCCGACCCCATCGCCCTGCAGCCGGCCGTGCAGCGCATGCTGGCCGACCTGCGCGTCTGGACCGAAGGCATGCGCGCCATTGCAGGCTGGGTGGCGCACCAGCTGGACCTGGCCGAACAGGCGCCGGATGCCGAGGAGCGCGCCCAGGCCCATGCGCTGGCCTCGCTGCTCACGCCCGTGGTCAAGTCCTTCTTCACCGAGCGGGGCTTTGCGCTGGCCAGCGAGGCGCTGCAGGTCTTCGGCGGCTACGGCTATGTGCACGAGTACCGTATCGAGCAGACGCTGCGCGATGCCCGCATCGCCATGATCTACGAAGGCACGAACCAGATCCAGGCGCTGGACCTGCTGCAGCGCAAGGTGGCCTCCAGCGGCGGTGCCGCGCTGGCGCCGCTGCTGAAGGTGCTGCGTGAAGAGGCCGATGCCTGCGACGCCGCGGGCATGGAGACCGGCTTTGCAGGCGCGCTGCGCAGCTGGGCCGAGCGCATGCAAGCGCTGACGGGCGAGCTGTGTACCGGCGCTGCCGGCGACAGGCAATTGCTGGCGCGTTGTGCCGAGGACTACTTGCGACTGGTCGGCACGCTGTGCATGGCCTTTGCCTGGGCACGCGCGGCGCGCGTCAGCCTGCCGCTGGCCGATCCGGCGCTGCGCCGCTCCAAGGCGGACAGCGCGGCCTGGTTCCTTGCGCATGGCCTGCTGGATGCGGAGCACTGGCTGCGCCGTACCGAGGCCGCTGCCCGTACACCGCTGCCAGCCGCCGTGGCTTGAGCGGGCTGCCGGGGCTTTTATGATGGAACGCCGCACCGGCCCTGCAGAACCGCAGGCGCCGGTGCGGCCTTGCCTCGTTGCGCCTTCTTCCTCTTCCGGATCCGTGTCCATGGACAGCTCCTTCGAACCCGCCGTCGACCAGTCGCGCCTGCAGCGCTTTCTGGGCTACCGCCTCACGCGCGCGGAAATCCACATCCACAAGCTGTTTGCGCGGCGCGTGGCCGAACTGGACCTCAAGCCCAGCGAGTTCTCCATCCTGGTGCTGATCCACTCCAATCCCGGCATCTACCTGCGCCAGCTGGGCGAGGCGCTGGACATCTCGCCCTCCAACCTGGTGCCCGTGGTCGAGCGCCTGGTGCAGCGCGGCCTCATCGGGCGCCAGCCCGATCCGCGCGACCGCCGGCTGCAGCAGCTGCACCTGACGGACGACGGCAGCGCACTGCAGGCGCGGGCCGAAGGCGTGGTGGTGCAGCTGGAAGACGAACTGGAGCAATTGCTCACCGCCACCGAGCAGCGCCATCTGCTGTCTGCCCTGGACAAGCTCACGGCCATCCAGGAAGGCCCGCAAGGCTGAGCGGGCGGGACGCCATCTTTCCAACCCCTGGCCGGCGCCGGCCATGCGGCGCTGCGGCACAATGCCGACCATGCTGATGTACCCGCAGATCGATCCCGTGGCCCTGCAGATCGGGCCCCTCGCCGTGCACTGGTACGGCCTGACCTATCTGGCCGCCTTCGGCCTCTTCCTCTGGCTGGGCACGCGCAGGTTGCGCCACCCGCCCTTCGTGCGCATGCAGGGCGACCGTGCCTGGACGCGCAAGGACGTGGAAGACATTCTTTTCCTGGGCGTGCTCGGCGTGGTCGTCGGCGGGCGGCTCGGCTACTGCCTGTTCTACAAGCCCGGCTACTACCTCAGCCATCCGCTGGAAATCTTCTACGTCTGGCAGGGCGGCATGAGCTTTCATGGCGGGCTGATCGGCGTCATCGGCTCCATGGTCTGGTTCGCGCGCTCGCGCGCACGCTCGTGGCTGGAGGTGGCCGACTTCGTCGCGCCCTGCGTGCCCACGGGCCTGGCGGCGGGCCGTGTCGGCAACTTCATCAATGGCGAACTGTGGGGCCGCTTTGCCAGCCCCGAGCTGCCCTGGGCCATGGTCTTCCCGCAAAGCGGCTCCATGCTGCCGCGCCATCCTTCGCAGGTCTACCAGTTCCTGCTCGAAGGCCTGCTGCTGTTCGTGCTGCTGTGGCTGTATGCACGCAAGGAGCACAAGCCGGGCCAGGTGGCGGCGGTCTTCCTGACCGGCTATGGTGCCTTCCGCTTCATTGCCGAGTACTTCCGCGAGCCTGACGACTTCCTGGGCCTGCTGTCGCTGGGGATGAGCATGGGCCAGTGGCTGTGCGTGCCCATGGTGATCGGCGGCATTGCCATGTGGCTCTGGGCGGCGGGGCGTCCGGCCTATCCGGCCCATGCGGGCAAGCCGGCCTGAATCTGGCTGGACACAATGCGAAGCGGGCCCTGGGCCCGCTTTCTTTTTGGCGTGGCGCGCGCGTGCTGGGGATTGCCCGAAGACAAGAACGCGACATCGGCGTACACGCGCTGGCGTACAGACTCCCATAATGTGAGCAGCAAGGGATTGTCATTGGCCCGTTGGCGGCATGACAGTCCCGTGACCGCTTGATATGGAGGAGTGTCTGAATGGGTCTGGCTACCGACTGGATTGCCCGCAATGTGTCCCGCTTTCGCAGCACCGAGGCCGCTGCGCCTGCAAAAAAGGCCGAAGGCGATGCAGCCAAGGCTCCCGCGCCGCGCGGCACGGCCCAGCGCCTGCAGGCCACCCTGCGCCGAGGCCAGGAAGTGCTGTCCCCGCGCGAGTTGCGCAAGCTCATGGAAGACCTGCAGGCGGCCGCCGACGCAGCGCTCAGCGATGTCGAGGGTGGCCGCCACGCGCAGCAGCTGATGGACTGGTATGCCCAGGCCGAGCTGCCGGCGCGCCAGGATTTCTGGGCGCTGATCGTCGAGCAGTTCGGCCCCGACACCGACGCCTTGATGACCGCACGCAAGCGCTATGACACGGCCACCAGCGACGCCGAGCGCGGCCATGCCGAGATGGATCTGCGCCGCGCGCTGATGTCGCCGCGCACGCGGCTGCTGCAGCGGTTTGCCCAGCCGCAGGGCGGCATGGGCTTTCTGGTGGACCTGCGTGCCGAACTGCTGGCCCTGCCCAAGGCGGAACAGCAGCGCTTTTCCGCGCTGGATGCCGAGCTGGAGCATCTGTTTTCCACCTGGTTCGACGTGGCCCTGCTGGAGCTGCGCCGCCTGAGCTGGGACTCGCCGGCCTCGCTGATCGAAAAGCTCATCCAGTACGAGGCCGTGCACGACATCCGCAGCTGGGCCGATCTCAAGAACCGCCTGGACAGCGACCGCCGCTGCTACGGCTTCTTTCACCCCCGCATGCCCACCGTGCCGCTGATCTTCGTGGAGGTGGCGCTGGTGGACAAGATGTCCGACAGCATTGCCCCACTGCTGGACGAGACCGCCGCAGCCTCCGACCTGGGCCGCGCCACCACGGCCATCTTCTACTCCATCAGCAACACCCAGACCGGCCTGCGTGGCGTGAGCTTCGGCGACTCGCTGATCAAGCATGTGGTGGAGACGCTGACGGGCGAATTCCCCCGGCTGCGCCATTTCGCCACGCTGTCGCCCATTCCGGGCCTGCGCGCCTGGATCGCCAAGCACGGCGACGCCATCCTGGAGAAGATGGACGAGCGCCAGCGCAAGGCCTTCGAGCTCAAGGCCGGCGGCACGGGCGCCGAGCACCTGCTGGCGGCGCTGGATGCGCCGCAGGATCTCAAGCCCGACGCGCCTGTGCGCCGCGCCCTGCTGTTTTGCGCTGCCCACTATCTGGGGCGCGAGACGGCCAAGGGCCGGCCGCTGGACCCGGTGGCGCGCTTTCACCTGGGCAACGGCGCGCGCGTGGAGCGGCTCAACTGGGCGGCCGACCTGTCGGCCAAGGGACTCAAGCAGTCGCTGGGCCTGATGGTCAACTATCTCTACGACCTCAAGCGCCTGGACAAGCATCGCGGCCTGCTGGCGCAGGGCCGCATACCGGTGTCCTCGGACATCGAAGCCCTGTGCAAATGAAAAGGGGCGCGGCGCAGGCCGTGCCCCTTTTCTTGCACAGGGATTGCTGCGCCTGACAACGAAGACAGCCTCAAAGAGGCGACAAGGAGACAAGTCATGCAAGCTTCCCACCCCACGGGGCGGCGCGCGGTGTTGCGCGCGGCCGGGGCCTCGATGGCCGCGCTGGCCCTGCCCATGGCAGCCCGCGCCGCGACGGACTGGCCGTCCAAACCCGTGAACCTGGTCGTGCCGTTTCCGGCCGGCGGGGGCACCGATGCCTTTGCCCGGCCGTTCTCGGCCCAGTTCGCCAAGAGCGCGGGCAAGACCCTGGTGATCGACAACCGTGGCGGCGCAGGCGGCACCCTGGGCGCCAGCTACGCGGCCAAGCTGGCGCCGGACGGCTACAACTTCTTCATGGGCGGCACCCACCATGTGATTGCGCCGTCCATGTACCCCCGCCTGGACTATGACCTGGAGCGCGACTTCGTCGCGCTGGCCCTGCTGGCCAGCGTGCCCCAGGTGCTGGTGGTCAACCCGCGCAACGTGCCGGGCAAGACCGTGCAGGAGCTGCTGGCCGACCTGCGCAAGCGGCCGGGCAAGCTCAACTACGCCTCGGCGGGCGCGGGCACATCGCACCATCTGGCCGGAGAGCTGTTCAAGCTGCAGACCAATACCTTCATCACCCACATTCCCTATCGAGGCGCAGGCCCGGCGCTGCAGGACCTGATCGCCGGCAATGTGGACATGATGTTCGACGGCCTGGGCTCCTCGGCCCAGCACATCAAGAGCGGACGCATCCGTGCGCTGATGGTCTCGGGCGACAAGCGCAACCCCGCCTTCCCCGACGTGCCCTGCGCGGCCGAGTCCGGCCTGCCCGACTACACGGTCACCACCTGGTACGGCCTGTGGGCGCCCAAGGGCACGCCGCAGGCGGTGCAGGCCCAGGTCATCGACCAGGTGCAGCGCATAGGCTCGGCCGAAGAGATCAAGTCCATCTGGGCGCGCAACGGCGCCGACTACGGCGGCATGAATCAGCAGCAGTTCGCGGCCATGGTGCATGGCGAGATCGCGCGCTGGGCCCAGGTGGTCAAGGCCTCGGGCGCCAAGCTGGAGTAGCGGACGAGGGGCCGGTCAGGGCGGGGGCAGGGCGGCGGCATGCGCGTGCATGTCACCACCCTGTCACGGGCCTTGGCTACGGTCCATCCCTTCTGAGATCCATCCTGGGAGGGAATATGAACAAGGCAGACAAGGTCCGCTCGCCCGCATCCGTGCTGCTCGCGCTGGTCCTGGCTTTCGGCACGGCCACGGGCCTGGCAGGCTGCGGCGGCAGCGACGACGGCCCCGAGACCATCGGCTCGCTGCGGCTGATCGGCGACTACAGCATCAAGACCAAGACACTGTTCGACGGCGTGGAGTTCGGCGGCATCTCCGGCCTGGACCGCGCGCCCGATGGCAGCTACTGGGCCATCTCCGATGAGCGCGGCGGCGAGCGCGGCACGCCGCGCTTCTACAACCTGGGCATTCAGTTCGATGACAAGGCCATCCAGGCCGTGACCATCCGCAAGATGGTCACGCTCAAGGGCCGCGACGGCCAGCCCCTGCCCGGCACGCGCCGCACCGTGGACCCCGAAGGCATCCGCGTGGCGCCCAACGGCAACCTCTACGTGTCCAGCGAGGGCAACTTCAGCACCGACCCCGCCAGCCTGTTCCAGCCCTTCGTGCGCGAGATCAGGGTGGACGGCAGCTTCGTGCGCGACTTCGAGACGCCTGCGGCCTTCAACTACGTGGACAACACCACCAGCGGAGGGCGCAACAACAAGCTGTTCGAGGCCCTGGCCGTCACGCCCGACGGCAGCGTGTTCACGGCCAACGAGGATGCGCTGGTGGAAGACGGCCCCCTCACCACGCTGGCGGCGGGCAGCGTGGTCCGCGTCCTCAAGCTCGATCCGGCCACGGGCAAGTCCGGCGCGCAGTACGTCTACCAGCTGCCGAAGATTCCGCTGGACAAGGCCGCCAGCGGCAGCTTTCCGCCGGACAACGGCCTGCCCGAGCTGCTGGCGGTCTCCAACCACGAGTTCATCGCCATCGAGCGCGCCTTTGCCGACGGCGTAGGCAACACCATCCGCCTGACGCGCGCCACCATCGAGCCGGACACCACCGATGTGCGCAGCTTCAAGAGCCTGGTGGGCGCCAGCTACAAGCCCATGAAGCGCGAGCTGCTGCTGGAGATGCCCGTGACCTACCAGGGCGTTAAGCTGGACAACATCGAAGGCATCTCCTGGGGCCCGCGCCTGGCCAACGGCAACCGCACCCTGGTGCTGGTGGCCGACAACAACTTCGCGGACAACCAGGTCACGCAGTTCCTGGCCTTCGAAGTGCGGCCCTGAGCCCTCTTCGGGCTATCTCGGCTTGCGCGGGCGTTCATAGCCTGCGCTTGCGGGCGCGCCCAGCACCATGTCGGTGAAGGCGCTGCCGCCTGCGCAGATGTGCTGGCGCATGGCCTCGGCGGCCACCTCCGCCTGGCCCGCGCAGATCGCAGACACCACGGCCACGTGCTCCTGCTGCGAGCGCGCCAGCCGGCCCGGCTTCTCGAACATCCGGCCCCGGTAGGGCGTGATGCGCAGCCGCAGCAGCCGGGTCTGTTCCACGATGAAGTCGTTGCCGCTGGCCTCGTATATCAGTTCGTGCAGCTGCATGTTGGCCTGCACATAGCCTTCGGCATCCTGCGCCTGGGCGCAGGCGGCGGTGTGCGCCAGCGCCGCCTGCAGCCGCTCGCGCAGCTGCGCATGGATGCGCGTGGCAGCCAGCCGGGCCAGCACGCCTTCCAGCTCGGCCAGGCCTTCCATCATGGCCACCAGCTCGCGCGCATCCAGCCGCCGCACATAGATGCCCGAGCGCGGAACGATCTCCACCAGCCCCTTGGCCACCAGCAGCAGCAGCGCCTCGCGCACGGGAGTGCGCGAGGCGCCGAAGCGTTCGCACAGGGCCGGCTCGTCGATGGCGTCGCCGGGCCGCATGGCGCCCGAGCGCAGCTCGTCTTCCAGCGATTGCCGTATACGCTCCTGCAGGCTGGACGTGGCCGGGGTTTTCTCCAATGGCTGCTTGGCTGGAAGCATTTTCTAATTCAAATATATCTGATTGACTGACTGATACATATGACACCCAGACTCGACATCCAGGATCACCTGGCCACCATCACGCTGCAGCGTCCCGAAGCGGCCAACAAGCTGGCCCCCGAAGACCTGGGCACGCTGGTCGCGCATGTGGAGCATATCAACCACCGCGACGATGTGCGCGTGGTGGTGCTGCGCAGCGAAGGCAAGTACTTTTGCAGTGGTTATGATATATCAGAGATCCAGGGCAGCCAGACCGAGGGCAGCAGCTTCGGCGAGATGGTGGACGCCATCGAGCAATGCCGCGCCGTGACCGTGGCCGCCATCCACGGCGGCGTCTACGGCGGCGCCACCGACATGGCCCTGGCCTGCGACTTTCGCGTGGGCAGCACGGCGGCCGAGATGTTCATGCCGGCCGCGCGCCTGGGCCTGCATTTCTACGCCGGCGGGCTGGAGCGCTATGTCTCGCGCCTGGGCCTGGACACGGCCAAGCGGCTGTTCCTGACCTGCGAGCGCATCCAGGCCCCGGAGATGAAGGCCTGCGGATTCCTCACCCATCTGGCCGATCACGCCGCCTTCGCCGCGGCCGTGGAGCAGCTCACCGGCACGCTGGCCGCCATGGCTCCCATCCCCCTGTTCGGCATGAAAAAGCACCTGAACCTGATCGCGCGCGGCCGCCATGACGTGGCCGAGATCACGCGCGAGGTGCAGCGCAGCATCGCCTCCGAAGACCTGCAGGAAGGCGGCCGGGCCTGGCGCGAGAAACGCAGCCCGGAGTTCAAGGGGCGCTGAACCGCATCCTTCCGCATACACGCAGATTGCCCGTGGTGCTGCCTACCGCCCACAGCCCACGGAACCGGCGCGGCCCAACCCGGGGACACCGAGGAAGGGCCGCTCCCGCACCGAGGGTGTCGTCCCCCTTTGGGGGAAGGCGCGCAGCGACTCAGGGGGTATCAATAAACAGGAGACAAGCCATGTTCAAGCGTTTTGCACTGTCGTTGCTGCTGGCCGGATTGGCCGGTGGCGCGATGGCCCAGTCCTATCCCGCCCGGCCCGTCACGCTGGTCGTGGGATTTCCACCCGGCGGCGGCGCCGACGCGGTGGCGCGCATCGTGGCCGACAAGGTCGGCAAGATCCTGGGCCAGCCCCTGCTGGTGGACAACCGCCCGGGCGCCGGCACCACGCTGGCCTCCGAGCATGTGGCGCGTGCAGCGCCCGACGGCTACACGCTGCTGCTGGGCAGCGCCAATATCTATGGCTCGGACCAGCTGCTCTACAAGAGCGCGCGCTATGACGGCGCGCGCAACTTCACGGGCATCACGCGCTGGAGTTCGGCCCCCATGCTGCTGGCCGTGCGCAAGGATTTTCCGGGCCAGGGCGTGGGCGATCTGGTGGCGCTGGCGCGCAGCCAGCCCGACAAGCTCAGCTATTCCTCCTCGGGCGCAGGCGTGATCACGCACCTGGCCACGCTGTCGTTCGCGGGCGCCAGCGGCGGGCTGCGCATGCTGCATGTGCCGTTCAAGGGCGGTGCGCCATCGATACAGGCCGTGGCCGCCGGCGATGTGGACCTGACCTTCGGCACACCGCCCTCGGTGCTGCCGCTGGCCCAGGCGGGCAAGCTGCGCATGCTGGCCGTGAGCACGGCCGAGCGCTCCCCGCTGTTTCCCGAGCTGCCTGGCATGAAGGAGTCCGGCGTGCCGGGTTTTGACTACACGTTCTGGTTCGGCCTGTTCGCCCCGGCGGGTCTGCCCGAAGACGTGGCGAAGAAGCTGTTCGATGCCAGCACCAAGGCGCTGGAAGACCCCGATGTGAAGGCCAGGCTGGCCAAGCAGGGCAATCTGGCCGCGCCCTCGGCATCCCTAGAAGAATTCCGCGCCTGGGCCCTCAAGGAAGGGCAGGAGTCCAAGGCCCTGACCCAGCGTTCCGGCGCCGGATTGCAGTGAATATGAATGAGCAAACCATGAATGAACAAGCCACGGGCCTGCCGCTGGAAGGCCTTACCGTCATCGACCTCACGCGCGTGCTGGCCGGACCCATGTGCACTCAGATGCTGGCCGACCTGGGCGCGCGCGTGATCAAGGTGGAGCAGCCCGGCACGGGCGACGATGCGCGCGGCATCGGGCCGTTTGTGGACGGAGGGTCGGCCTATTTCCTGTCGGTGAACCGCAACAAGGAATCCATTGCGCTGGACCTCAAGCAGCCGCAGGACCGCGAGGTCTTCGAGCGCCTGCTGCAAGGCGCCGATGTGCTGGTCGAGAACTTTCGCCCCGGCACCATGGACAAGCTCGGCTATGGCTGGGAGACCCTGCATGCACGCCATCCCCGGCTGGTGATGACCTCGGTCTCGGGCTTTGGCCAGACGGGGCCCTACAGCGGCTTTCCCGCCTACGACATGGTGGTGCAGGCCATGAGCGGCATGATGAGCGTGACCGGCCACCCGGACGCCGGGCCCTGCCGCGTGGGCGTGTCCATCGGCGACCTGGGCGCGGGCCTGTACGCGGTCATCGGCACACAGGCGGCCTTGATGCGCCGCTCGCGCACGGGGCAGGGCGAGCGCGTCGATGTCTCCATGCTCGACTGCCAGGTGGCCTTGCTGGAAAACCCCGTGGCCCGCCTGGGCGCGCTGGGCAGCGTGCCGGGGCCTATCGGCACGCGGCATCCCTCCATGGCGCCCTTCGATGTGTTCGCGGCGCAGGACGGCTGGTTCGTCATCGCCGTGGGCAGCGATGCGCTGTTTCGCAAGCTCTGCGGCCTGCTGCAATTGCCCGAACTGGCCGAGGACGCGCGCTTTGCCGGCAACGCGCAGCGGTGCGAGCACCAGGCCGAGCTCAAGGCCGCGCTGCAGGCGCGCCTGCGGGACAGTCCCAGGGCGCATTGGCTGGGGTTGCTCACTGATAATGGCATCCCGGCGGGGGAGTACAACAGCGTGGCTGACATCGTCGAGCACCCCCAGGTGCGCGAGCGCGGCATGCTGGCCCAGGTGCAGACCCCCAGCGGCCAGACGCTGCGCGTGGCGGGCAATCCCTTGCAGGCCTCGCTCGGCCAGCCCCTGGTGCGCAGGCAGCCGCCCGCGCTGGACGCGGACCGCGAGCGCATCCTGCGCGAGCTGTCCGTGGCGCCGCCTTCGCCAATCCATGAACGTGCCTGAGATTTCCCGGTCCCCAGCGGATTCTTCCTTCTTCTTCACAGCCATGACCAACCGCAATCTGTTCGCTGCCTTGCGCGCCGCCTTTCCCCAGGATCTGCAAAAGTGGGCCGTAGAGGCCATAGGCGCTGACGGCGCCAGCCTGTTCTACAGCTGGGCCGACCTGGACCGTGGCAGCGCGCGCATGGCCAACCTGCTGCAGTCGCTGCAGCTGCCGCCCGCCAGCCGCATCGCCGTGCAGGTGGACAAATCGGTGGAAGCGCTGATGCTCTACCTGGCCACGCTGCGCAGCGGCCATGTCTTTCTGCCGCTGAACACCGCCTACCAGGCCGCCGAGATCGAGTACTTCGTGGGCAATGCCGAGCCCGCCGTCGTGGTCTGCACTCCGGCCAATTTCAGCTGGGTGTCCAAGATCGCCTTCACCTCGGGCGTGGCCCATGTCTACACCCTGGGCGACGACCGCAGCGGCACGCTGCTGGAGCGCGCCGCCCACCATGGCGACGAGCAAGAGGTGGTGGAGCGCGGCGAGGACGATCTGGCCGCCATCCTCTACACCAGTGGCACCACGGGCCGCAGCAAGGGGGCGATGCTCACGCACGGCAACATGCTGTCCAACGCCGAGACGCTCAAGGACTACTGGGGCTGGCAGGACGGCGACGTGCTCATCCACGCGCTGCCCATCTTCCATGTGCATGGCCTGTTCGTGGCCATCCATGGCGCGCTGCTCAACGGCAGTCCCATGATCTGGCTGGCCAGGTTCGAACCCGGCACGGTGATCTCGCGCATGCGTGACGCCACCGTCTTCATGGGCGTGCCCACGCTCTATGTGCGCATGCTGGCCGATGCGCGGCTCACGCGCGAGGCGGCGGCCCACATGCGGCTGTTCATCTCGGGCTCGGCACCCATGCTGGTGGAGACGCACCGCGACTGGCAGGAGCGCACCGGCCACGTCATCCTGGAGCGCTACGGCATGAGCGAGACCATCATGCTGACCTCCAACCCCTACCGTGCCGATGACCGCAACGGCGGCCAGTCCGAGCGCCGCGCCGGCACCGTGGGCTTTGCGCTGCCCGGCGTGGGCGTGCGCATCGTGGACGACGCAGGCCAGCCGGTGGCCGTGGGCGAGATCGGCAACATCCAGGTGCGCGGCCCCAATGTGTTCAAGGGCTACTGGCGCATGCCCGAGAAGACGGCTGAGGAGTTCACGGCCGATGGCTGGTTCCGCACGGGCGACGTGGGCAAGCTCGACGAGCGGGGCTATGTCAGCATCGTGGGCCGCAGCAAGGACCTGATCATCTCGGGCGGCTACAACGTCTATCCGGCCGAGATCGAAGGCTTCATCAACGAGCTGCCCGGCGTGGCCGAAAGCGCCCTGGTCGGCGTGCCGCACCCCGACTTCGGCGAGGTGGGCGTGGTGGTGGTGGTGCCGCGTCCTGGCGCTTCGCTCGAGCCCCAGGCGGTGGTCGATGCGCTCAAGGGCCAGCTGGCCAATTTCAAGATTCCCAAGCGCTGCTTCGTGGTGCAGGAGCTGCCGCGCAACACCATGGGCAAGGTGCAGAAGAATCTCCTGCGCGACCAGCACAAGCAGTTGTTCGCCTGAGTGGTCGCCAAGGCGCGGGTCGCGCCCTGGCCTGATTGAAAAAGCAAAAGGCATCGGCGCCGCCGATGCCTTTTTTTGTGCAGCGAAAGCCGAAGCTGCCGCTACCCTTCAGCGCAGTACCAGCACTGGAATGTGGGTGTGCGTGAGCACGTGCTGCGTCTCGCTGCCCAGCAGCAGGCGCTGCAGGCCCTTGCGGCCGTGCGAGGCCATGACGATGAGGTCGCAGTCGCGGCGCTTGGCCACGTCGATCACGCTTTCGGCCACCAGGTCGGACTTGACGATCTCCGTGGTCACGTGGACCTTGAGCGCCTGGCCCTTGGCGTGGATGGCATCCAGCACGGTCTGCGCATTGGCCGTCCACTGGCCTTCGATGCGTTCGATCTGCTTGAGATCCACGGTTTCGCCGCCTTCGAAGTAGCTGCGCGGATAGTGCTGGACCACCTTGACGACGATCACGCTGGCGCCGCACAAGGCGGCAAGGCCCAGGCCGCTGTCCACGGCCTTGTCGGAAAGCTCGGAACCGTCGGTGGCGATCAGGATGCGGTTGTACATGCGTGCTCCTTTCGTGTGTGCTGATGGGTGGGACGAAGTCAGCATAGACCCAACCATGAGTTAACGGTTGATTAATGTCAATACGCTTATCATGCCCCCCGATTACGCTAAGAACCATGCCCCACACCATTGCAGCCCCATCCTGCGAGGCGGCGGTGGCGGCGCCTGATTCAGGTCTCTCGCCCTCGCAGCAGGCCACGGCCCGACTGCTGGATGATCCGCAGGAGTGGAGTTCGTTCGGACGGCCCGCAGGCCCCGCAACTCCCGCCGACCCTTCCAAAGAACCCACCGATTTCCCTGCCTGGGATTCGCACGTCGTTCTGGAGGGCATGCACTGTGCCGCATGCGCGCTGACCATCGAGGATGCGCTGCGGGCCGTGCCCGGGGTGGAGAAGGCCGAAGTCAGCGCAGCCACGCGCCGCGCGCGAGTCACCTGGCGCCACGAGCAGGTGCTTCCATCCCAGTGGATGGAGGCCGTGCGGCGCGCCGGCTACCAGGCGCTTCCTGCGCGCGATGCCTTTGCGCGCGAGCGCCGCCAGGCCGAAAGCCGCCGTGCGCTGTGGCGCTGGCTGGTGGCCGGCTTTTGCATGATGCAGGTGATGATGTATGCGTGGCCCGCCTACGTGGCCCGCCCCGGCGACCTGTCGCAGGAGATGGAGACGCTGCTGCGCTGGGCCTCCTGGGTCATCTCGCTGCCCGTGGTGCTGTTTTGCTGCGGACCCTTTTTCTCCAGCGCGCTGCGCGACATACGCCAGCGCCGCGTGAGCATGGACCTGCCCGTGGCGCTGGGCATGCTGATCACCTTCGTGATCAGCTCGCTGGGCACCTTCGATCCTTCGGGGCCCTTCGGCGAGGAAGTCTTCTACGACTCGCTGACCATGTTCGTCTTCTTCCTGCTGTCCGGCCGCTGGCTGGAGCTGCGGCTGCGCGACCGCACGGCCGGTGCGCTGGAAGCCGTGATGAATCGCCTGCCCGATGCCGTGCTGCGCGAGAACGCGGCCGGCCACTTCGAGCGCGTGGCCACGCGCCGCCTGCGTGCCGGCGACCTGGTGCGCGTGCTCAGCGGCGAGGCCTTCCCGGCCGACGGCACCATCGTGCGCGGCCGCACCCATGCCGACGAAGCCCTGCTCACGGGCGAGTCCACGCCCGTGCTGCGTGCCGAGGGCGACAGCGTCACGGCCGGCAGCTACAACCTGGACGCCGTGGTCGATGTGCGCGTGGACGGCGTGGGGGCCGACACGCGCTTTGCCCAGATCGTGGGCCTGATGGAAAGCGCCTCGCTGCAAAAGCCGCGCCTGGCCCAGCTGGCCGACAAGGTGGCGCGGCCATTCCTGGTCGTGGTGCTGCTGGCCGCGCTGGGCGCTGCCATCTGGTGGTGGCCCACCGATCCCGGCAAGGCCATGATGGTGGCCGTGGCCGTGCTCATCGTCACCTGCCCCTGCGCGCTGTCGCTGGCCACGCCCGTGGCCATGCTCACGGCCGCCGGCACGCTGGCGCGCAGCGGCGTGCTGGTGCGCAACCTGCAGGGCCTGGAAGCGCTGGCCGCCGTGGACACCCTGGTGTTCGACAAGACCGGCACGCTCACACGCGACGGCCTGGCGCTGTCCTCGTTCGAGCCTGCGCGCGGCGAGGATGCCGACGAGGTGCTGGCGCTGGCGGCGCTGCTGGCGCGCCAGTCCATGCACCCGGCCTCGCGCGCCATCGCGCAGGCCGGCGCCCATGCCGCGACGCACTGGAAGCTGGACACCATGCAGGAAGTGGCAGGCATGGGCCTGGACGCCTGGGTGCAGGGCCCGGGCGGACGCCGCCATCTGCGCCTGGGATCGGCCCTGCATGCGGGCGTGGCGGGCGAGCAGCCCGTGCAGGGCGTGTTGCTGGCCGAGCAGACCGAACAGGGCTGGCATACGCTGGCGCGCTTTGTACTCAGCGAGGACGTGCGGCCCGAGGCCGCCGCCGTCGTGCAGGCGCTCGGGAAGCAGGGCATCGCCGTGATGCTGCTGTCCGGCGACCGCGAGGACGCCGCACGCGCCATGGCGGCGCGCGTGGGCATTACCCAGGCCCACGGCGGCTGCAGCCCGCAGGACAAGCTGGAGCGGCTGCAGCAGGCGCAGGCAGCCGGCCACCATGTGGCCATGGTGGGCGACGGCCTCAACGACGGCCCAGTTTTAGCTGGAGCGCATGTCTCTTTTGCTTTTGGTAGAGCAGTGCCGCTGGCACAATCGCGCGCAGATTTCGTTGTTCTGGGCGACAGCCTGGAACTGGTGCTCCAGGCATGTCTGTTGTCGCGCCGCACACTGCAGGTGGTGCGCCAGAACATGGCCTGGGCTGCCGCTTACAACGCGGTGTCGATTCCACTGGCCCTGGCGGGCTTCATGCCTGCCTGGGTGGCCGGCCTGGGAATGGCACTGAGTTCGCTGCTGGTGGTGCTCAACGCCGCGCGCCTTGCGCGCAGCCTTCCACTGGCCTTGACGAATCACACGGGCACGCCTGCTGCGCCCGCAGCGTCCGTCACCATGCCGACGGGCTCCACCGCAACGGTGGGGAGGTTCTGACTATGGACATTCTCTATTTACTGATCCCGCTGTCGGTGGTGCTTGTGCTCGCCATCCTCGCGGCCCTGTGGTGGGCCGTCTATCGAGGGCAATTCGAGAGCGTGGAACAAGAGGGCGAACGCATTCTTCGGGACGATTGACGTGGGTCAACACGCCCGACAGCGAAGAAAGTAACACTTTGATAGCAATCTAAGGGGTGCACGATGGATAGTTCAAATAACAACGCTGTCTATTACGACGATACCGTCGTAAGGCAGTTCTCTATCATGGCCGTCGTCTGGGGAGTGGTGGGCATGGCTGTCGGGGTGTTGATCGCCTCGCAGCTGGCCTGGCCGGAACTCAACTTCGGCATTCCATGGCTGAGCTACGGACGCCTGCGTCCGCTGCACACGAACGCCGTGATCTTTGCCTTTGGCGGATCGGCGCTGTTCGCAACCAGCTACTACGTGGTGCAGCGCACCTGCCAGACGCGGCTGTTCATGCCCAAGCTGGCCAGCCTGACCTTCTGGGGCTGGCAGATCGTCATTCTCGCCGCCGCGATCAGCCTGCCGCTGGGCTACACCCAGGGCAAGGAGTACGCCGAGCTGGAGTGGCCGATCGACCTGCTGATCGCCGTGACCTGGGTCTCGTATGCCATCGTGTTCTTCGGAACCATCGGCATCCGCAAGGTCCGTCACATCTATGTGGCCAACTGGTTCTTCGGCGCCTTCATCATCGCCGTGGCGCTGCTGCACATCGTCAACAGCGCGGCCATTCCGGCCGGCTGGATGAAGAGCTACTCGGCCTACGCCGGCGTGCAGGATGCCATGGTGCAGTGGTGGTACGGCCATAACGCCGTGGGCTTCTTCCTGACCGCAGGCTTCCTGGGCATGATGTATTACTTCATTCCCAAGCAGGCTGGCCGTCCGGTCTACAGCTACCGCCTGTCCATCGTCCACTTCTGGGCGCTGATCTTCACCTACATGTGGGCGGGTCCTCACCACCTGCACTACACCGCGCTGCCCGACTGGACGCAGTCCGTGGGCATGGTGTTCTCGCTGATCCTGCTGGCTCCCAGCTGGGGCGGCATGATCAACGGCGTGATGACGCTGTCGGGCGCATGGCACAAGCTGCGCGACGACCCCATCCTGCGCTTCCTGATCGTGTCGCTGTCGTTCTACGGCATGTCCACGTTCGAGGGTCCGATGATGTCCATCAAGACCGTCAACGCGCTGTCGCACTACACGGACTGGACCGTGGGCCACGTTCACTCGGGCGCCCTCGGATGGGTGGGCCTGATCACCATGGGCTCGCTGTACTACCTGATCCCGCGCCTGTTCGGCAAGACCAAGATGCACTCGGTGGGCGCCATCGAACTGCACTTCTGGATGGCCACCATCGGCATCGTGCTGTACATCGCCGCGATGTGGATCGCCGGTGTGATGCAGGGCCTGATGTGGCGCGCCGTCAATCCCGATGGCACGCTGACCTACACCTTCGTCGAAAGCGTCAAGGCCAGCTATCCGTTCTACGTGATCCGCGTGGCCGGTGGCCTGCTGTACCTGGGCGGCATGCTGGTCATGCTGTGGAACACCTGGAAGACCGCGATCTCCGGCCGTTCCGTGAAGGTGGCCGTGCCTGCCGTCGTGGCCCACGCCTGAGCGTCTAGGAGCATTACTCATGTCCGATCACAACCATAGCGCTCCCAAGAGCTTTTCCCACGAGAAGGTGGAAACCAACAATTTCCTGCTGATCGTGCTGACCCTGCTGGTGGTCGCCGTCGGCGGCCTGGTGGAAATCGTTCCGCTGTTCTTCCAGAAGTCGACCACGGAAGCGGTGGCGGGCCTCAAGCCCTACACGCCGCTGCAGCTGATGGGCCGCGACGTCTATCTGCGTGAGGGCTGCTACAACTGCCACTCGCAGATGATCCGCCCCTTCCGCGCCGAGACCATGCGCTACGGCCACTACTCGGTGGCTGGCGAGTTCGTCTACGACCACCCCTTCCAGTGGGGTTCCAAGCGCACGGGTCCCGACCTGCACCGCGTGGGCGGCAAGTACAGCGACGAATGGCACCGCATCCACCTGAACAACCCGCGCGACGTGGTGCCCGAGTCCAATATGCCTGCCTACTCCTGGCTGGAGAAGAACAAGGTGGATGACACCGTGGTCGCCCAGCACATGAGCGCGCTGCGCAAGGTGGGCGTGCCCTACAGCGACGAGGAAATCAGCGGCGCCGCCGAGCAGGTCAAGGGCAAGACGGAAATGGACGCCGTCATCGCCTACCTGCAGGTGCTGGGCCGTTCGGTCAAGTAAAGGAGAGCGACATGGACATCACCACCATGCGCATCGTGGCCACGCTGGCCTCTCTGGCCTGCTTCATCGGTATCTGGTGGTGGGCGTTCGCCCGCCGCAACCAGGCCCGTTTCGAAGAGGCCGCCCAGCTGCCGTTCGAGCAAGACTGAGTCCCTCCACCAGAACGAGAACTTCCCATGAGCGATTTCGTAAACAACTTCTGGTCGATCTATGTCACGGCGATCACGCTGGGCGGCATCATCGGCTGCCTGCTGCTGCTGTATCTCACCGCACGCAAGAAGGTGGTCCCCTCGGCCGACAACACCACGGGCCACGTCTGGGACGAGGACCTGCGCGAGCTGAACAACCCCATGCCCAAGTGGTGGATGTGGCTGTTCATCATCACCTCGGTGTTCGGCTTCGCCTACCTGGCGGCCTATCCGGGCCTGGGCTCGTTCGCGGGCAAGCTGGGCTGGACGCAGCTGGGCGCCTATGAAAACGAGATGGCCAAGGCCCGCGCGGACCTGGAGCCGCTGTACGCCAAGTTCACGAGCATGAGCACCGAAGACATGGCCAAGGACCCCCAGGCCATGGCCATCGGCGAGCGCCTGTTCATGAACAACTGCGCGCAGTGCCACGGCTCGGATGCACGCGGCGGCAAGAGCTTCCCCAACCTGACCGATGGCGACTGGCTGCATGGCGGCACGCCCGACAAGATCAGGGAAACCATCACGGCGGGCCGCATCGGCATCATGCCGCCCATGGCCGCTGCCGTCGGCACGCCCGATGATGTGCGCAACCTCTCGCACTATGTGCTGAGCCTGTCGGGCAGCCCGCACGACTCGCTCAAGGCTTCGCTGGGCAAGTCCAAGTTCACGGCCTGCGCCGCCTGCCATGGCATGGACGGCAAGGGCAACCAGGCCCTGGGCGCGCCCAACCTGACCGATGACATCTGGCTGCACGGCTGGGGCGAGGCCGCCATCACGGCCATGATCAACAACGGCAAGCACAACGAGATGCCTGCCCAGAAGGACAAGCTGACCGAGGCGCAGATCGCGGTGCTTGCCTCCTATGTCTGGGGCATGTCGCACAAAGACGGCGCAGTCCGTCAATAAGGACAGGGGGCGGCGCTGCGGCGCCGCCTTTTTGCCTTTTGAGTTTTCAGATATTCCAAAAAACCAAGGAACCCACCATGAAGCCCGAGAACGGGGATGATGCCGGGAAGCCTCCCCGCAAAGTCATTCCGATCACGCCTGCCGACCCGGACCCGGGCCAGCTGGTGTCGATGTTCGAGTCCGAGAAGAAGGTCTACCCGCGCTCCATCAGCGGTGTCTTCGCACGCTGGCGATGGGCTCTGGTGTTTCTCACCCAACTGGTTTTCTATGGCCTGCCCTGGCTGGAATGGGGGCAGCGCCAGATGGTGCTGTTCGACCTGGGTGCGCGGCGCTTTTACCTGTTCGGGCTGGTGCTGTACCCGCAGGATTTCATCTACCTGGCGGGCCTGCTGATCATCTCGGCGCTGGCGCTGTTCCTGTTCACGGCCGTGGCCGGTCGCCTGTGGTGCGGCTTTTCCTGCCCGCAGACGGTCTACACCGAAATCTTCATGTGGGTGGAGCGCAAGGTCGAGGGCGACCGCAGCGCGCGCATGCGCCTGGACAAGAACGGCTGGACTTTTGAAAAGCTCTGGAAGAAGTCGCTCAAGCAGTTGCTGTGGATTGCCATTGCCCTGTGGACCGGCTTCACCTTCGTGGGCTACTTCGTGCCCATCCGCGAGCTGGGCGGCGAGCTGCTGGCGCTGCAGGGCAGCTGGCAGGTCTTCTGGGTGCTGTTCTACGGCTTCGCCACCTATGGCAACGCCGGCTACATGCGCGAGCAGGTCTGCAAGTACATGTGCCCCTATGCGCGCTTTCAGAGCGCCATGTTCGACCGCGACACCATGATCGTCAGCTACGACACGGGCCGGGGCGAGCCGCGCGCGCCGCGCACCAAGAAGGTGGACTACAAGGCCCAGGGCCTGGGCGACTGTATCGACTGCAAGATGTGCGTGCAGGTCTGCCCCGTGGGCATCGACATCCGCAACGGCCTGCAGTACGAATGCATAGGCTGCGGTCTGTGCATAGACGCCTGCAATTCCATCATGGACAAGATGGAGTATCCGCGCGGCCTCATCCGGCTGACCACGCAGAACGCCATGGCCGGCCTGTGGCGGCGGGCCCAGGTGCTGCGCCGCATCTTCCGTCCGCGCGTGCTGGTCTACTCGGCCGTGCTGATCGGCCTGAGCATGGCCATGATCGTGAGCCTGGCGCTGCGCCAGTCGGTCAAGGTCGACGTGATACGCGACCGGGCGTCGCTGTCGCGCATCGTCGCGGGCGGCAAGCTGGAAAATGTCTACCGCCTGCAGATCATGAATGCCACCGAGCAGGCCCAGCGCTACCGCATCAGCGCCCATGGCCTCGACGGGCTGGAGCTGGCGTCCGAGCAGGAGGTCGAGGTCGGCCCGGCCGAGACGCGCGGCATTGCGGCGCGGCTGCAGATTCCCTACGGTTCCGCCGAGCCGGGCTCGCACACCGTATTCTTCGATATCGATGCCGTGCATTCAGGCGCGGGACGCGCGTCCGAAAAGGCCGTCTTCCTGGTGCCCCGGTGATATGTCTGGCCGGCGCCGCCCAGGCTGCGCCGGCTGTTTGAAAGAAAGAGGTTATCCATGTCTTCCAGTCCCGCAGTCTCCGCGCCCGCCACGGCCCCTTCGCATCCGGACGCCGGCAAGCCCTGGTGGAAGTTCGCCCATGTCTGGCTCGTGGTGGCCGGCCCGGCCGCCGTCGTGGTGGCCGGCGTGGTCACGGCCGTCATTGCGATCAATGGCGCCGATCCCGTGATCGATCCTGACTATTACCGCAATGGCATCACCATCAACGAGCGTGCCGATGGCGTGCGCGAAGTGCCCAAGAGCCTGGCGCCCGCGGTCACCGGCCGCAACCACGCGGCCACGCCCGCGCAGGACCATCCCACGGACCGCTGAACGCAGGAAAATGCCGTGCACAAGGCCGCAGTCGCGGCCTTTTTTGTATGGTGGATGGCATCTCCAGCATGCGCGAGGGCCAAGGGTTTCCTACAGGCAGTGCAGGGTGCGCAGGGCTTGGCACGGTGCGAGGGCGGCGCGCACAATGAAAGCCACCCCTCGACAGCTCAAGGAGATCGCTGATGTTGGCCCAACGCTGGATGTGGATTGCCTGGCCGGCCTTTCTGGCCGCCGCCGTGATGGAGATGCTGGTATTCGCCTTCGTGGACCCGCTGGAGCTGCACTGGCTCGGCGACCTGGGCTGGTCGCGGCAGGGAATCTACACGCTGGCCTTCTTCGCCTTCTGGGGCGTGACCATGCTGTCCAGCCTCATGACCACCATGCTGGGACGCTCCACGCACGATCTCAACGACGGCGTGGTCTCCGAGCCGGACCCAAATCTGGCCATGCAGGGCCTGGGGCGCGATTGAACCTGCGTGCACTGCAATGGCAATGAACAAGGCCCGCGATCGCGGGCCCTGTTCATTGCCGGTGGGCGGGGCCTTGCGGCCTCACTGGCACTGCTGGCTGTTGACGATGCGCTTGAGCGCGTCCGTGTCCAGGATGCGCAGATGGCGCTGGCGCACCTCGATGATGTTTTCCTCGGCAAACTTCGAGAAGGTGCGGCTCACCGTCTCCAGCTTCAGGCCCAGGTAGCTGCCGATTTCCTCGCGCGTCATGCGCAGCACCAGTTCCGACTTGGAAAAGCCCCGGGCGTGCAGGCGCTGCACCAGGTTGAGCACGAAGGCGGCCAGCCGCTCCTCGGCGCGCATGCTGCCCAGCAGCAGCATCACGCCATGCTCGCGCACGATCTCGCGGCTCATGACCTTGTGCACATGGTTTTGCAGGGCCGTGACCTCGCGCGACAGGTCCTCCAGCTTGTCGAAGGGCATGACGCAGACCTCGGCGTCTTCCAGCGCGACCGCATCGCAGGTGTGGTGGTCGTTGACGATGCCATCCAGGCCGATGATCTCGCCGGCCATCTGAAAGCCCGTGACCTGGTCGCGCCCGTCCTCGGTGGCCACGCAGGTCTTGAAGAAGCCCGTGCGGATGGCGTACAGCGAGGTGAAGGACTCACCGTTGCGAAACAGCAGGCCGCCGCGCTTGACCTTGCGGCGCGTGGCCACGATGTCGTCGATGCGCTGCATCTGCTCGGCATCCAGGCCCATGGGCATGCACAGCTCGCGCAGGTTGCAATTGGAACAGGATGCTTTGATGGTCTGAAGGTTCATGGAGTAAACATCAGCGGCGCAGCAGTGCGCCGGCGGTGACCTCGTGGATGGCGATGAGTTGGATCAAATTGTCGCAGCACTGCCGCGAACAACTCTTGATATGAGTCAAGGACGCGGCCAATGGGCTGCGGCACAGTGGACGACATTAGAGGAAAAAACCCATGACCGCTGTCACCCCAGAGCTGCTGCGTCGCTTCGACGTACCGGGGCCCCGATACACCTCGTTCCCCACGGCCGATCGTTTCGTGGAGGCTTTCGGTGCTGAAGACTATATCCTGGCACTTGAGCACCGCAAATCGAGTACCGCAGCGCGGGCCATGCCTTTGTCGCTGTATGTGCATGTGCCGTTCTGCGAGTCGCTGTGCTATTACTGCGCCTGCAACAAGATCGTGACGCGCCACCACGATCGCGCTGCCGTCTACCTGGACTACCTGGCGCGCGAGATGGCCTTGCACACGGCCCATTGCGGCAAGGGCCAGGCCGTCAGCCAGCTGCACCTGGGCGGCGGCACGCCCACCTTCTTCTCGGACGATGAGCTGCGCACGCTGATGGCCCTGCTGCGCGAGCATTTCAAGCTGGAGCCGGGCGGCGAATACTCCATCGAGGTCGATCCGCGCACCGTCAGCGTCGAACGCCTGGCCGTGCTCAAGGAGCTGGGCTTCAACCGCCTAAGCTTCGGCGTGCAGGACTTCGACGAACAGGTGCAGATCGCCGTGCACCGCGTGCAGCCGGCCGAGCAGGTGTTCGCGCTGGTGGCGGCCGCACGGCAGCTGGGCTTTGCCTCCATCAACGTGGACCTGATCTACGGCCTGCCCAAGCAGACGCCCGAGTCCTTCGAGCGCACGCTGGCCCAGGTCAATGCGCTGCGGCCCGACCGCATCGCGCTCTATGCCTATGCCCACCTGCCCGAGCGCTTCAAGCCGCAGCGGCGCATCGCGGCCGAGGACCTGCCCCAGGGCGCCGACAAGCTGGCCATGCTCTCGCGCTCCATCGCGGCCTTCATGGAGGGCGGCTATGTCTACGTGGGCATGGACCACTTCGCCTTGCCCGAGGACGCGCTGGCCGTGGCCAAGCGCCAGGGCCGGCTGCATCGCAACTTCCAGGGCTACAGCACCCAGCCCGACTGCGACCTGATTGCGCTGGGCGTGTCGGCCATCGGCAAGGTGGGGGCCAGCTACAGCCAGAACGCCAAGACGCTGGAGGAGTACTACGACGCCATCGACGCCGGCCACCTGCCCGTGGTGCGCGGCCTGGCACTGTCGCGCGATGATCTGGTGCGGCGCGCCGTCATCATGGCCATCATGTGCCAGGGCGCCGTGCTGTTCGAGCCCATGGAGCAGGCCTGGCTGCTGGGCTTTCGCGAGTACTTCGCCCCCGAGCTGGCGGCGCTTCAGGACCTGCAGGCCAAGGGGCTGGTGCAGATCAGCGACGAGGGATTCCAGGTCACGCCCATGGGCTGGTACTTCGTGCGTGGCGTGGCCATGCTGTTTGACCGATATCTGCAGGCCGACAAGAACCGGGCGCGGTTTTCGAGGATCATCTAGGCCCCATGCTGTTGTCGCTGCTCTGGACCGCTTTGATCATGGGGCTCGTCGGCGGGCCCCATTGCCTTGCCATGTGCGCCGCGCCCTGCGGCGTGGTCACGGGCGGGGCGGGGCAGGGCACGGTACAGGGTGGTGGGCAGGTGGTCGCCGTCCATGGACTGCAAAGCCGGCTGTGGCTGCGCACGGCGCTGTTCCATGGCGGGCGGCTGGCCGGCTATGCCAGCCTGGGCGCTGCCTCGGCGCTGGCCATGGAAAGCCTGTCCTGGCTCACCAGCCAGACCACGGCGCTGCAGCCGTTCTGGACGCTGACCCATGTCGCCGTGATGGCCTGGGGCCTGGCCATGATGGTGCAGGCCCGCCAGCCCGCCTGGCTGGAGTCTGCGGGCCGCGCCGCCTGGCGGCGCGTGCAGCCCTGGGTGTCCGCCCCTGGCGGCACGCTGGCGGCGGGCTATGCCTGGGCGCTCATGCCCTGCGGACTGCTGTATTCGGCCGTGCTGGTCGCCGCGCTCAGCGGTGGCCCCTTGCAGGGCGCATCGGCCATGGCGGCCTTTGGCGTGGGCAGCGGGCTGTGGCTGGTGGCCGGCCCCTGGCTGTGGCGGCTGGGCCGCCAGCGCCTGAACGGCCTGCGTGCCGAATGGGGCACGCGGCTGGCCGGCCTGATGCTGGTGGGCGTGGCCGTGTGGGCGCTGTGGATGGACCTGATCTACAAGCCCAGTCTCTGGTGCCGATGAACAACAGCGGGGGACAGACTTGGTCCTGAGGGTCGCGGATTGCCTGCAAGGCCCTCAGAACTGGAGATAATGCCCGAATCATCGGCTTACATTTGCCGATTCCTTCAGCCTCGGGGCCGTTGCCGCGCGTGAACCATTCCGTCCTCATCGATATCCGAGACCTCCGTCCGGGCATGTTTGTCCAGCTCGATGTTGGATGGCTGAACCATCCCTTTCCGGTCAGCAGCTTCAAGATCACCTCCAGCGCACAGATCCAGACCCTGAAATCCCTGGGCCTGGAGGCGGTGCGCTGCGTTCCGCACAAAAGCGACGCCTGGCCGGCCGAGGTGCGCACTCCGCCGCCGCAGCCGCTGCCCGCTGTGGCGGCCGCCGCAGCCGAACCCGCCGAGGAACCTGCACCCGCAGCGCCGCTGCTGCTGTCCGTGCCCAACTGGCGCGGCCGGCTGGAGGACTGCAATGCGCGCTTTCAGAAGGTGGAGCGTGGCTATGTGGCCATCGAAACCACCCTTGCCAGCGCGCCCGAGCAGGCGCGCATGCCCACCGAAGCCCTGGTCGACGGCTGCCTGGCCGAACTGGCCGGCCCGCAGGACGTGGCGATTCACCTCCTGTCCGATGGCGTGGGCAGCAACCAGAGCGTGCATGCCGTCAACGTGACCGTGCTCGGCCTGCTGCTGGGCCGGGCCCTGGGCCTGGAGGCTGCGCTGCTGCGCGACCTGGGTCTGGCGGCGCTGCTGCACGATGCCGGCAAGCCGGTGGCCGGCGCCGAGGGCATGCACGGCCTGGCCCTGGAGTCTTCCGTGCCCGACGCGCTGCGCGACCGCTACGAGCGCCATGTGGGTGAATCGGTGGCCATCGCCATGCGCATGGGCCTGTCGGCCCAGGTCACCACCGCCATCGCACAGCACCATGAATGGGCCGACGGCACGGGATTCCCGCTGAGCCTGGTGGCCGAGGACATGGAGCTCACGGGCCAGATCCTGGCCCTGGTCAACACCTATGACCGCCTGTGCAATCCCGGCGATGCGCAGACGCCGCACACGCCGCACGAGGCGCTGTCCATGCTGTTCAGCCGGCTGCGCGACAAGTTCGCCGCGCCCGTGCTCAATGGCTTCATCCGCATGATGGGCGTGTTCCCGCCGGGCTCGGTGGTGGAGCTGACCGATGGGCGCCATGCCATGGTCATGTCCGTCAATGCATCACGGCCGCTCAAGCCTTCGGTGATGGTCCATGACGCCAGCGTGCCGGCCGCCCAGGCGCCCGTGCTGGCGCTGGAGCTGTTTCCCGCGCTGGGCATACGCCGGGGCGTGGCTCCTGCGCAGTTGCCGCGCGACGCGCTGGACTATCTGTCGCCGCGCCGGCGTGTCTGCTATTACTTTGAACGGGCGGTGGAATTGGATCCGCCGAAGGTGGCGTCTTGAACAAGCAAGCGCTCAACCGCGCCTGGCCCCGCCTGCTCGATGCACTGCAGGAGGCGCTGTGGCTGATCGATGCCCGCAGCCTGAAGGTGCTGCGCGCCAACGCCGCCAGCGAATCCGTCACCGGCTATGAGACCGATGCCGCCGTGGGATTGCCCGTGCAGGTGCTGGCCGCCACGCCGCAGCAGCAGGCGTTCTGGAGCGACCCTTTCAACTGGCAGGCCGGCGCCCAGTTCATTTCCGAGGTGCGCCGTGCCGACGGCCAGCTGGCGCCCGTGGAGATGCGCGTGCGCGCGCTCGACGGCGAGGTGCTCCTGGTCAGCATGCTGGACCGGCGCGAGCAGGCGCTGCACGAGGCCGAATTCGAAAGCCTGCTGGGCGAGTTGCGCGCCACGCTGGAGTCGGCCGCCGACGCCATCCTGGTGTGCGATCCCGATGGCCGCATCCGCGCCTTCAACCACCGATTCGCCACGCTCTGGGGCATTCCCGAGGCGTTGCTGGTGCGCCGCAACGACGCGGCCATCCTCGATCACCTGGCCGGCCAGGTGCGCGATGCCGAGTCCTACGCGCAGCAGTTGAAGCTGCTGTCGGCCCAGCCCCTGATGGAAGCGTCCGACGTACTGGACCTGCGCGACGGCCGCATCCTGGAGCGCCGCGCCGTGCCCCAGCTGCGCCGGGGCCTGCCCATGGGGCGCATTTTCTCCTTCCGCGACATCACGGCCGAGGTCCAGACCCAGGCGGGCCTGGAGCTGGCTGCGCGGGTCTTCGAGTCCAGCCTGGACGGCATCTTCATCGCCGATGGCCACATGGACGTGGCACGCACCAACCCGGCCTGCGAACGCTTGCTGGGCGGCATGCCCGTGCAGGGCCGCACGGTGGAATCGCTGTTCGAAGCCACCGAAGACCCATCCGACACGCTGGGCGACCTGGCCCGCATACAGTGGCATCAAGGCGGCTTCTGGGAGGGCGACCTGTGGTTGCGCCAGGCCGGCGGTGCGCGCTGCGCCGTGCGCCTGTCCTGGGTGCCGCTGCGCAATGCGCAGGGCGACGTGGTGCAGAGCATCGGCTTCATGCGCGACCTCACCCAGCAGCGCGTGGCACAGCAGCGCATCGAACAGCTGGCCTACAGCGACGCGCTCACCGGCCTGCCCAACCGGCTCAATCTCACGGAGCGCGTGGATGCGGCCATCGAGGCCGCACGCGCAGGCGGCACGGTGTTCAGCATCCTGTTCATCGACCTGGACCGCTTCAAGATCATCAACGACTCGCTGGGCCACCAGTTCGGCGACCGAGTGCTCAAGCTGGTCGCACAGCGCCTGAGCGACTGCATGCGGCCGGTAGACATCCTGTGCCGCCTGGGCGGCGACGAGTTCGTGCTCTACCTGCACGGCTGCAACGCCGAGCTGGCTGCCGCGGTGGCCAAGCGCATCCTGCAGGAGATGGAGCGGCCCTTCCTGCTCGACGGCCTGGGTTTTTCCGTGCAGTGCAGCATCGGCGTGGCCCAGTACCCGGCCGATGGCCTCACGCTGGACGAGCTGATCCGCCAGGCCGACACGGCCATGTACCGCGTCAAGGAGCGGGGCCGGGGCCATTTCAGCTTCTACCAGCCGCAAATGAGCGCGGGCCTGCTGTCGCGCATGAAGCTGGAGCATGCCATGCGCCAGGCGCTGGAGCATGGCCGCATGGCCGTGTACTTCCAGCCCCAGGTGCACATCGACAGCGACCGCATCGTCGCGGCCGAGGCGCTGCTGCGCTGGACCGACCCCGAATTCGGCGTGGTCTCGCCCGGTGTCTTCATTCCGCTGGCCGAGGAGTCGGGCTACATCGTCACGCTGGGCGCCTGGGTCATGGAGCAGGCGGTGCAGGAGGCTGCGCGCTGGCAGAAGCAGGGCATGCCGATCAAGGTGTCGGTCAATGTCTCGGCGCTGGAATTTCGCCAGTCGGGCTTTGTCGAGCGCGTGACCGAGCTGCTGCGCCGCTACGGCCTGGAGCCCCATCTGCTGGAGCTGGAGCTGACCGAAAGCATCCTGCTGCAAGATGCACAGGACATGGCGCTGCGCGTATGCCAGATCGCCGATCTGGGTGTGGGCATGGTGATTGATGACTTCGGCACCGGCTACTCCAACCTGGCCTACCTGAAGAAGCTGCCCATCTCCAAGATCAAGATCGACCAGAGCTTCGTGCGCGGCCTGCCCAGCGACGAGGGCGACCAGGCCATCGTCGGCGCCATCATCAGCCTGGGTCTGGCGCTGGGCGTGGAGATCGTGGCCGAGGGCGTGGAAACGCACGAGCAACTGACGGCCATCCACCGCATGCAGGGCCACTACTTCCAGGGCTTTCTGTGCGCGCCGGGCCTGCCGCGCGAGCAATTCGGCGAATGCCTGCAGGCCCAGCGCGCCGGCATCGGCGCCATCGCCTACCGGCAGAGAATGGCCCAGGTGGCAAGCGCTCAGCTGCCCGCGCTCAAGCCCTTCCAGAGCATGTAGGCCGCCAAGCCGAACAGCAGCGTGGCGAAGATCCGCTTGAGCTGGGCCACGGGCAGCCGGTGCGCGGCCCGCGCGCCCAGCGGTGCGGTCAGCACGCTGCAGCAGGCCAGTGCCAGCAGGGCCGGCAGCCACAGGTAGCCCAGCGAGTATTCGGGGCGCCCCGCGTCACCCGCGCCTGTGAAGATCAGGCCTGCCGCATTCACCACGGCAATCGGAAAGCCCAGCGCCGCGCTGGTGCCCACGGCCATGTGCATGGGCACCGAGCAGCGCATCATGAAGGGCACGCTGATGAAGGCCCCGCCTGCCCCCACCAGCCCCGAGATGAAGCCCAGGCCCGTACCCGCGCCGTACAGCCCCAGCGGCCCCGGCAGGGCGCGCGTGGCCGTGGGCTGGCTGTTGCTGCGCAGCATGCGCAGCGCCATGTAGCCGATGAACACGCCAAAGAACAGCGCCAGGTACTTGCCGCGCAGCAGTGCGAAGACTCCCAGGCTGGCCAGCAGCCCGCCCGTGATGATGCCCGGCGCCAGGCTGCGCACGATGTCCCAGCGCACGGCGCCGCGACCGTGGTGGGCGCGCAGGCTGGAGATCGAGGTGAACACGATGGTGGCCATGGCCGTGGCGATCGCCATCTTCACGGACAGGTCCGGGCCGACCCCGCGCTTGTCGAGAAAGTAGGTCAGAAACGGCACAAGCACCATGCCGCCGCCCACTCCCAGCAGGCCGGCCAGGAAACCGGAGCACAGGCCCAGCAGGGCCAGTTCGAGAAACAGCAGATCAGGCATGCGGCGGCAGATCGGTAGTGGAGGGGCGGGCAACAAAAAACCCGGCGCACCGTGGAGGTGCGCCGGGTTGGAATCAGGTGTCTGCAAAGACCACCGGGCCGTCATCCTGAACCGGGGTTCAGGGGGGCAAGGGCAGCCAGACGTTGGGTTCATCTGACGCGAGACGATCACGCTCGAATGGCAATGTACCAAGCCCGGGCTCATAGAGCATTGGTCCAAGGAACTATAAAGCCCGGCGGGTTTGCAGACGCCTCCATTCTAAGGCCGTTGATCAGGCCCGCGATCAAGTTCTTTGAACGGCATGGGCTTTTCATTGACATGGGCGATGCAATGAAAACAGCCTCCGAAGAGGCTGTCGTGCGGGGCAAGGAAAGGCAGCGGCGGCCCAGGCTCAGATCAGCCGCGCATCGCCCTCCAGGGCCTGGTCCAGGCGCAGCACCAGTTGCTCGGCAAGGGCCTGCTGGCGCGCACGCTCGGCCAGTTCCTCGGGGCTGGGCTCGGGCGGCTGGGATGGGGCGTTGTGCTGGGAAGCGGCCTCGTCATGCAGGGACTGCATCTCGGCCTGGGCCGTGGCCATGGCGCTTTCCTGGGCTTCGCGGTCCAGCACGTCGAAGGCCATGTTCAGCGCGGACAGCACGGCCACGCGCTCGCGGGAGCGGACCTTGCCGCTGTCGCGGATGCGGGTCATGGCCGTGTCCACACGGCGCACGGCTTCGAGCAGACGCTCTTCCTGGCCATCGGGGCAGGTCAGCACATAGCTTTGCTGCAGGATTTGCACTTCGATCTGCTTCATGGGCGTTCGGGGCGTCGGCGGTTGCGAAGGGGTCAGGCCCCCTGGTTGGAGGGCAGGCGCTCGATCAGGGCATCGACGCGGGCCCGGGCGGCGTTGAGCCGCGAGCGCAGCGAATCACGCTCCTGGGTCAGGGCCGCCACCTGCTCGGCGAGCAGCGCATTGGTGCGTTGCAGTTCCTCGTGGCGAACCAGCAGGCGCTCCACGCGCTCTGCAATGTGGTCGAGGGAAGTCTGGGAGGTCATAGACGCTGAGATTGTAGGACGTGCGAACGAAGTGAGCACATTCCGTGGAAGTATCCGAGGAAACCTGGTAACAGGCAGGCGTACACGGCTTGACGTCAGCGCCTTGCTCGGGTATTGGAGAGCGAGCGCCAGACTGTCTCACAAAATCGTAGCGCCATCTGTAGGACTCGTCTGCTTCGGCGGGATGTATTGCGTAAGCATTGGTTGCGGCCGCGGTGCGGGCGCGCACTACAATGCGCCGCGCGGAGCGAACACATGAACATTGACCTTGGCCAGGGCGGGGCACGCTGCCCGGCGCTGCTGATCACTTCCACGGCTTCGGGCCAGGGCAAGACCACGCTGACGGCTGCGCTGGCGCGGCTGCATGCGCGCCAGGGCCGGCGCGTGCGCGTGTTCAAGTGCGGCCCCGACTTCCTGGATCCGCACTGGCATGAACTGGCCAGCGGCGCGCCCGTGCACAGCGTAGACCTGTGGATGACGGGCGAGTCCGACATGCGTGCACGCCTGCACGCAGCCGCCTGCGAGGCCGATCTCATCCTGGTGGAAGGCGTCATGGGGCTGTTCGACGGCACGCCCTGCGCGGCCGATGTGGCCGAGCGGCTGGGCCTGCCGGTACTGGCCGTCATCGACGCCTCGGGCATGGCCGGCACCTTTGGCGCGCTGGCCCATGGCCTGCAGCACTATCGGCCGGGCCTGCGCTGGGCCGGCCTGCTGGCCAACCGCGTGGGCAGCGCCCACCATGCCGATCTGCTGCGTGCCGGCCTGCGCGATCCCTCGCTGTGGCTGGGCGCGCTGGCGCGCGTGCAGGGCAAGGGCGCCGCCTCGCTGCTGCCCGAAAGACACCTGGGCCTGGTCGCCGCACATGAACTGGACGATGCGCTGGTGCGCCTGGACGTGGCCGCCGATGCGCTGCAGGCTACGCCGCTGGGCCAGTTGCCCTGGCAGGCCGGGCCGGGGCAGGGCGCCAGCTGGCAGGACTGGTCCGTGGATTTTGAGCTGCCTGCCGAACGCACCGAGCAGGTGCAGCCCTGGCTGGCGGGCCGCACCGTGGCCGTGGCGCGCGATGCGGCCTTCAGCTTCATCTATGCGGCCAACCTCGACTGCCTGCGTGCCATGGGCGCGCGGCTGGCGTTTTTCTCGCCGCTGGCCGGCGAGCGCCTGCCGGATTGCGATGCGCTGTGGCTGCCCGGCGGCTATCCCGAGCTGCACCTGGATGCTCTGGCCGCCAATGCCGCGCTGCGCGGCGACATCGCCGGCCACGTGGCTGCCGGCCGCCCGGTCTGGGCTGAGTGCGGCGGTATGCTGGCGCTGTGCGAGCGACTGACCGACACCGCGGGCCGGACCACGGACCTCTGGGGCCTGTTGCCCGGCCATGCCTGCATGCAGCCGCGCCTGGCGGGACTGGGCATGCTGCAGCTGCCCACGCCCTGGGGCCTGCTGCGCGGCCACACCTTTCACTACAGCCGGCTGGAGACTTCCATGACCGAGGCCGGGCGCAGCAGCCGTCCGGGACAGGACGCCCATCCCGACCGGGGCGAGGCGCTGTACCGCCACGGCAGCGTGCATGCCAGCTATTTCCATGCCTGGTTTGCCTCGCAGCCGCGTGCCGTGGCCGCGCTGCTGGGCGCCGACATTCATCCGGGGACCGCGTGATGACCGAGCCCATCTCCACCGTTTCGCTTCCCCGCAGCCAGCTCATTGTGGGTGGCCAGAAAAGCGGCAAGTCGCGCCGCGCCGAATTGCTGGCGCGCGCCTGGCTCGATGGCGCACCGGACCGCGAGGCCGCGCTGATCGCCACCGGCCAGCCCTGGGACGACGAAATGCGCGAGCGCATCGCCCGCCACCGGCGCGACCGCGCCGAGCGCGTGCCCGGCATGGCCACGCTTGAGGAGCCGCTGGATCTGGCCGCCATGCTTGCGCGGCACAGCACGCCGCAGCGCCTGCTGGTGGTGGACTGCCTGACGCTGTGGCTGACCAACTGGATGATGCCGGCCCAGCCTTCCGAGGAACTGGCGCGTGGATGGTCGGGCCAATGCGCGGCCTTTCTTGACGCCTTGCAGGGCGCGCCCGGCCCGGTGATCCTGGTCGGCAACGAGATCGGCCTGGGCGTGATTCCGCTGGGATCGCAGGTGCGCGCCTTCGTCGATGCGCTGGGTGTGCTCAACCAGCGTGCGGCGCAAAGCTGCGAAACCGTCACGCTGATGTGCGCCGGCCTGCCGTTGGCGCTCAAGGGCCCGCAGCCGTGAGGCCATGGTGTCCCGCCCTGTGGGGCCTGGCGTTGGCACTGGCGCTGTCTGCGGCGCAGGCTGCCATCCGGGTCACGGACGGGCGGGGCGTTCCGGTGGAGCTGCCACAGCCGCCGCAGCGCATCGTCAGCCTGCTGCCCTCGCTGACCGAAAGCGTGTGCGCGCTGGGCGGCTGCCAGCGCCTGGTCGGCGTGGACCGCTATTCGAACTGGCCGGCCCATGTGAAGACCCTGCCCGTGGTGGGCGGCGGAATCGATCCCAACATCGAGGCCATCGTCGCGCTCAAGCCCGATCTGGTGCTGGTGTCCATGGCCTCGCGCTCGGTGGCGCGGCTGCAGGCATTGGGCCTCAAGGTCGTGGCGCTGGAGCCGCGCACCCATGCCGATGCGCAGGCCGTGCTGCGCACCGTGGGCCAGTTGCTGGACCTGCCGCCCGAGCAGGGTGCCGACCGGGTCTGGGCCGCCATCGAGGCGCGCATGCAGGAGGTGGGGCGCAGCATGGCGCCCGCGCTGCGCGGGCAGACCGTGTATTTCGAGGTCAACCGTGGCCCCTTTGCCGCAGGCGAGTCCTCGTTCATCGGCGAGACCCTGGCACGCCTGGGCATGCGCAACATCGTGGGCGCGCAGCTGGGGCCGTTCCCGCGCATCAACCCTGAATTCGTGGTGCGCGCCGACCCGGACTTCATCCTGGGCGGCGACCGCAGCCTGGGCACTTCGGGCGAGCCCTATCCGGGCTGGGGCCGCATGCGCGCCATGCAGGCCGGGCGCGTCTGCCGCTTTGAACCGGCCGAGCTGGACGTGCTGGTGCGCGCCGGACCACGCATGGCCGAGGGCGCCGCGCTGATGGCGCGCTGCCTGAACGGGGCCGCACGGTGAGGCAGGCCCGCAGGCACCACAGCGGCCTGGCTGCGCCGTGGATGGCGCTGGCCCTGCTGGCCGTGAGTGCCCTGCTCATGCTGCTGGGTGCGGGCGTGGGCAGCACGGGCTGGGAAAGCGTGTGGGCCGCGCGCAGCGATCCGCTGTCCTGGCAGATCGTCACCGAGATCCGGCTGCCGCGCACGGCGGGCGCCTGGCTGGCCGGCGGCCTGCTGGGGCTGGCCGGGGCCATTGCCCAGGGCGTGTTCCGCAACCCGCTGGCCGATCCCTATCTGCTGGGCAGCGCCTCGGGCGCCTCGCTGGGCGTTGCATTGAGCATGGCGGCGCTGGGCGCCTCGCCCTTTGCACTCGCGGGCCTGGCGCGCCTGGGCGTCACGGGCGCGGCCTTTGCGGGCGCGGCCCTGGCCGTGCTGCTGACCCTGGTGCTGGCCCAGGGCGTGCACAACACCATGCGCCTGCTGCTGGCCGGTGTGGTGGTGGGGGTGGTGCTGGGCGCGGCCGCATCGCTGGTGCTGCTGATGAACCCGGACATCATGCAGGCCATGCAGGCCTTCATGCTGGGCAGCACCTCCTTCATCGGCTGGGGCGCCTGCGCGCTGATGCTGGCCGTGCTGCTGGCCACCGCCCTGGGCGCCTGGTGCCTGGGCCGCGTGCTCGACGGCCTGTCCCTGGGCGAGGCCACGGCCCACAGCCTGGGCCTGCCGCTGGCGCCGCTGCGCATGGTGCTCATCTTGCTGCTGGCGCTGGCCACGGGCACGGCCGTAGCGCAGACCGGGCTCATCGCCTTCGTCGGCCTGGCCGCGCCGCATCTGGTGCGCTCCATGGTGCGGTCCATGCACCGCTGGCTGCTGGTGCTCAGCGCGGGCATGGGCGCCGTGCTGCTGCTGGCCGCCGACCTGCTGGCGCGCTGGCTCATCGCCCCGCAGGAGCTGCCCGTGGGCGCGCTCACGGCCTTGCTGGGCGGCAGCTACCTGCTGTGGCTCATGCACCGCCGCCACGCCCTGCGCGGCGGGGAGGGCGCATGACGGCACTGGCCCCCGCCCTGCAAGCGCGCGCCCTGAAGGTTCGCCTGGGCGATCGACAGGTCCTGGGCGGCCTGAGCCTGGCCCTGCCCGCCGGCCGCTGGACCGCCATCGTCGGCCCCAATGGCGCAGGCAAATCCACGCTGCTGCGCGCCCTGGCAGGCATGGAGTCCGGCGCTGGCGTGCAAGGGGAGGTGGAGCTCCTGGGCCGCCCGCTGCGGCAATGGAGTGCGCGCGAACGGGCCTGCTCGCTCGCCTGGCTGGGCCAGAACCAGCCCGTGGCCGGCGACATGCGGGTCCAGGACGTGGTCATGCTGGGCCGCCTGCCGCACCAGGGCTGGCTGGCGGCGCCCAGCCAGGCAGACCATGCCGCTGTGGAGCAGGCGCTGCGCCAGACCCAGGGCTGGGACTGGCGCATGCGCAGCGTGGGCAGTCTCTCGGGCGGGGAGCGCCAGCGCGTGCTGCTGGCGCGCGCCCTGGCCGTGCAGGCCCGCGTGCTGCTGATGGACGAACCCCTGGCCAACCTCGACCCGCCGCACCAGGCCGACTGGCTGGAATGCGTGCAGGCCCTGGTCGCCCAGGGCTGCACCGTGGTCAGCGTGCTGCATGAGATATCGATGGCCTTGCAGGCCCAGGACCTGGTCATTCTCGACAAGGGGCAAGTGGTGCACCAGGGGGCCTGCGCCGACGCGGCCACGCATGCGGCGCTGGAGGCCGTGTTCGAGCACCGGCTGCGCATCCGCGCCATCGACGGGCAGTGGCTGGCCCTGCCACGGCTGCGGGGGCAAGCCGCAGCTCCCTGATCGCCTGTTAGAAAAATGTCTCTCCATGCGCCGTATCTGAGCCGCTGGGCTCTGACCATCGATGGCCAGCCCCTGTCCACGCCGCGCGGTGTGTTGCTGCCCGTGCGCCAGGGCGGCACGCCCGCCATGCTCAAGATTGCGCTGAAGCCCGAAGAGATGGCCGGCGCTCGCTTGATGGCCTGGTGGAATGGCGACGGCGCTGCACCTGTGCTGGCCCAGGAAGGGCCGGCCCTGCTGATGCTGCGCGCCACAGGACCCGAATCGCTGGTGGAGATGGCCCGTGGCGCGCGCGATGAAGAGGCCACGCGCATCCTGTGCACGGCCGCCGCGCGCCTGCACTTGCACCAGCACCTGCCGAGCGCCCGGCCTTTGCCGTCTTTGGTGCCGCTGGCGCAATGGTTCCAGGCACTGCTGGTGAAGACCGATGAACCCGCCAGCCTGCTCGGCCTGTGCGCCACCACGGCGCGTGAGCTGCTGGCCGCACCGCGCGACGTGGCCGTGCTGCATGGCGATCTTCACCACGGCAATGTGCTGGACTTCGGCCGCCTGGGCTGGTTGGCCATCGACCCCAAGGGCCTGCACGGCGAGCGCGGCTTTGACTACGCCAACATTCTGAGCAATCCCGACCCCGCCAGCGCACTGGCGCCGGGGCGCTTTGCGCGCCGCATGGCCACCATTGCCGAAGTCTCGGGCATTGAGCACAGGCGCCTGTTGCAATGGGTGCTGGCCTGGTCGGGGCTGTCTGCCGTCTGGAGCATGGAAGATGGCGACGATCCTGGCGCTGCGATGGCTGTGGCTCAAATGGCGGCTTCGGCCTTGGGCTAGTCGCGACCGGTTTTCCTCGATCGCGGCGCCTCCAGATACGCACCGCTGGCAAACAATTGCTCCTCGGCCTGGTCGATGCGCTGCACCACGCCCTTGCCGGCGCGGCTGGCCAGCAGTTCCACCAGGGCCTCGGACAGCGCCACGGCCGAGGTGATGGAGGGGAAGAACGACGGGCTGTGCAGCGAAAACAGCAGCGTGGCGTCGGCCAGCAGCGCCAGGGGCGAGGCGGGGCTGTCGGTCAGCGCAACGATACGGCAGCCCGCATCCCTGCCGGCCTGGGCCACGGCCAACGCCTCGCGCGAGTAGGGCGCAAAGGCGACTACCAGCAAGGCGTCGCCGCGCTCCATGGCGCGGCACTGCATCTCCAGCGTGCCGCCCTGGCCGTCCAGCAGATGCACGCTGGCGCGCAGCAGCCGGTACACATAGACGAAGGAAAAGGCCACGGGGTAGCTGGCGCGAAAGCCCGCCACATGCACGCTGCGGGCCTTTTCCAGCAGTGCGCAGGCCTGCTGCAGGGCGTCGCCCAGGCGCCGCTCGGTGGACTCCAGATTGCGGCGGTGCACCTCGAAGGTCTCGCCCACCAGATCATGGTCGCCAGCGCGGCCCACCAGGGCCTTGGCGCGCTGGCCGTACGCCTCGTCGCTGCCCAGTCCCATGTCCTGCGCGAAGGCCTGCTTGAGCTGCGGCCAGCCGTCAAAACCCAGCCACTGCGCAAACCGCACCAGCGTGGCGGGCGGGCTGCCGGCGCGCGTGCCCACGCTGCGCATGGAGGCCGTGACCACATCGTTGGGATGCTCCAGCACGAAGCGGGCCACCTGTTGCAGGGCCGGGCTCAACTCGGCAAATCGCTGGCGGATGTCGTCTTGAACGGACATGGTTTTTCAGGAGAGAGGAGGGGAAAAGGGCGGTGTTGGCTGCGCCGACTGTAGCCCAGGCGCGGGCCGGCTTGGAACGGCTGTTGTTGGAATCTCTGTTGACGGAACAAATGTTCCGTCAAATAATGTGATGAAACATTTGTTCCTTGAAAGAACTGCCATGAGCCATGTGTTCCATCGCCATCTGCACCACACGCCCCCCGTCGCCGTCGCCGCCAGCGGCCTGGAGATACGCGACGCGCAGGGGCGCAGCTATATCGATGCCTCGGGCGGCGCGGCCGTGTCCTCGCTGGGCCACGGGCATCCCGACGTGATCGCCGCCATGCATGACCAGATCGACCGGCTGGCCTATGCCCACACCAGCTTCTTCACCACTGCGGTGGCCGAGGAACTGGGGCAGGAACTGGTGCGCGGCGCGCCCGAAGGCACCAGCCACGCCTACCTGGTCAGCGGCGGCTCCGAGGCCGTGGAGGCCGCGCTCAAGATGGCGCGCCAGTACTTCGTGGAGATCGGCCAGCCCGAGCGCACGCACTTCATCGCGCGCCGCCAGAGCTACCACGGCAACACGCTGGGTGCGCTGGCCGTGGGCGGCAATGCCTGGCGGCGCGCGCCGTTCGCGCCCATCCTGGTGCCGGCTACCCATGTCTCGCCCTGCAATGCCTACCGCGACCAGCGCGACGATGAAACCTCAGAGCAATACGGCCAGCGCCTGGCCGACGAGCTGGATGCGGCCATTGGCCTCCACGGCCCGCGCAGCGTGATCGCCTTCGTGGCCGAGACCGTGGGCGGCGCCACTGCTGGCGTGCTCACGCCCGTGCCCGGCTACTTCAAGGCCGTGCGCGAGGTGTGCGACCGCCACGGCGTGCTCCTCATCCTGGACGAGGTGATGTGCGGCATGGGCCGCACGGGCACCCTGCATGCCTGCGAGCAGGAAGGCGTGGTGCCCGACCTGATCATCGTGGCCAAGGGCCTGGGCGGTGGCTACCAGCCCGTGGGTGCGGTGCTGGCGCAGGGGCGCATCGTGGATGCCATGTCGCGCGGCAGCGGCTTCTTCCAGCACGGCCATACCTACCTGGGCCACCCGGTGGCCTGCGCGGCGGCGCTGGCCGTGCAGCGCGTGATACGGCGCGACGGACTGCTGGACAAGGTGCGTACCGATGGCGAAGCCTTCGGGCAGATGCTGGCGCAGGCCCTGGGCAGCCACCGCCGCGTGGGCGAGCACGTTGGAGACATTCGCGGGCGCGGCTTCTTCTGGGGCGTGGAGCTGGTGGCCGACCGCGCCAGCAAGGCGCCCTTCGATGCGGGCCTGAAGCTCAACGCCCGCATCAAGACCGAAGCCCTGCAGCGCGGCCTGCTGTGCTACCCCGGCGGCGGCACGGCCGATGGCCGTGCAGGCGACCACGTGCTGCTGGCGCCTCCCTTCATCGCCACGCGGGAACAGCTGCAGACCATCGCCACGCGCCTGGCCGAGTCCATCGAGGCCGCACTCGCCCAGGTTCTCTGATCCGTTCCTGCGCTCGCGCGCATTTCCACGCTTCCCCACGTTTTCCCCAACCCCGCCACAGGAGTGTCCCCATGACCCCATCCCGCCCGACCCTGAAGCGCACGGCCCTGGCCGTGACCAGCGCCCTGATCGCCGCGCTGCTGCCGCTGGCCGCCAGCCATGCCCAGGACAGCGGCACGCTCGCCAAGATCCAGCAGGCGGGGGCCATCACGCTGGGCTACCGCGAGTCCTCGTTCGGCTTTTCGTACCTGGATGGCGATCTCAAGCCCGTGGGCTACAGCATGGACATCTGCCGGCGCATCGTGGACGAGGTCAAGGCCCAGCTCAAGCTGCCCGCACTGCAGGTGCGCTATCAGGCCGTGACCTCGGCCAACCGCATCCCGCTGGTGGCCAACGGCACGGTGGATCTGGAGTGCGGCTCCACCACCAACCTGGTGGAGCGGCAAAAGCAGGTGGCCTTCTCGCCGGATATCTTCCGCTACAACGTGCGCATGCTGGTGCGCGCGGACTCGGGGCTGCGCTCCGTCGCCGACCTGCAGGGCAAGACCGTGGCGACGACGGCGGGCACCACGTCCTTCCGCCTACTGCGCGAGGCGGACCGGGGCCGCAACCTCGACGTCACCAATCTCTCGGGCAAGGACCATTCGGACTCCTTCATGCTGGTGGAGAGCGGCCGTGCCCAGGCCTTCGTGCTGGACGACATCCTGCTCGCCGGGCAGATCGCCAATGCCAAGAACCCGCAGGACTACCTGATCACGGGCGAAAGCCTGCGCACCGAAAACCAGGCGCTGATGCTGCGCAAGGACGATGCCGGCTTCAAGGCCATCGTGGACCGCGTAGTAACGGGCATGATGCAGTCCGGCGAGATGGAAAAGCTCTACAACCGCTGGTTCATGTCGCCCATCCCGCCCAGGAACATCAACTACCCGCTCAACGCCGAGACGCGCGAGGCCTTCGCCCATCCCTCGTCCAAGGGCATCTGAACTTATTGCACGCATCCATGACCCGCATCGCCCTCATCCACGCCCTCAGCCATTCCGTCGCTCCCATCAACGAAGCCTTTGCGCGCGACTGGCCCGAGGCGGTACGCATGAACCTGCTGGACGACAGCCTCTCGGCCGACCTGGCGCGCAACGGGCGCGGGCTGGACGCCGCCATGCACGAGCGTTTCCAGCGCCTGGCGCAGTACGCCGTGGACACGGGCGCGCAGGGGATCTTGTTCACCTGCTCGGCCTTTGGCCCCTGCATCGAGGCCGTGGCCGCGCGCCATGCGGCGCTGCCCGTGCTCAAGCCCAACGAGGCCATGATCGAAGAGGCGGTGCAGGCCGTGCAGGGCCAGCAGGGGGCCTTGGGTTTGATCTCCAGCTTCGCGCCCACGCTGCAGTCCATGCCGCCGGAGTTTCCGGCCGGCATCGAACTCGTGCCCGCCCTGGCCGATGGCGCCATGGACGCGCTCAACCGGGGCGACACCGCCACGCATGACCGCCTGGTGGTCGAGCAGGCCAGGGCCCTGGCCGCACGCGGCTGCACGCGCATTGCGCTGGCCCAGTTCAGCATGGCGCGTGCCCGCGCCGCCTGCGAGGCCGCCACGGGCCTGCCCGTGCTCACCACGGTGGACAGCGCCGTGCGTGCCCTGCAGCGCCGGCTGGGCGTGCGCCTCGGTTAAAGTGGCGCTCCGCTGCGGCGCATGCCCGCCGCAGCGTGTGCAACTTTTGAGGACGACAGACCCATGCAGATTGAACAGGCCCCGACGGAAAAGCCCTATGAAAAGCCCGAAGGCGAACGCCGTGGCCTGGTGCTGGTGAACACCGGCGACGGCAAGGGCAAGAGCACGGCGGCCTTCGGCCTGGCCCTGCGCGCGCATGGCCGGGGCAAGTCCGTCAAGATCTTCCAGTTCATGAAGGTGCCCACGGCGCGCTTTGGCGAGCACCGCATGTTCGAGCAGCTGGGCATGCCCATCGAGGGACTGGGCGACGGCTTCAGCTGGAAGAGCCAGGACCATGAACGCTCTGCCCAGATCGCACGCGAAGGCTGGGAGCGCGCCCGCACGGCCATTCTCTCGGGCGATCACTTCCTGGTCGTGCTCGACGAAATCACCTATCCGCTGATCTACGGCTGGCTGCCGCTGGAGCCCGTGCTGCAGGCCCTGGCCGACCGCCCGCGCCATGTGCACGTCATGCTCACGGGCCGGCGCTGCCCCGAGGAAATCATTGCCGTGGCCGATACGGTCACGCGCATGGAACTGGTCAAGCACGCCTTCCAGGCCGGCATTCCCGCCCAGCGTGGTATTGAGGACTGATGCCGCCCGCAGGCCCGGCCTGCGGCGGACAATGGCGGCATGAGCAGCGAAACGCATTCCCGGGCGCCAGAGACCATTCCCGCCCAACCCTTTGCCGAGGCCGAGCGGGCAGCCGTCTACCGCGCGATCCATGAGCGGCGCGACATGCGCCATTTCTGCGGAGGCGAGGTCGCGCCCGATGTTCTGCTGCGCCTGCTGCGCGCGGCCCACCATGCGCCCAGCGTCGGCTTCATGCAGCCCTGGCGCTTCATCCGCGTGCGCGATGCGCAATTGCGCCAGGAGATCCATGACGTGATCGAGCAGGAACGCCTGCAGACTGCGCGTGCGCTGGGCGAGCGCGAGGAAGACTTCATGCAGCTCAAGGTCCAGGGCGTGCTGGATGCGGCCGAGGTGCTGGTCGTGGCCATGCCGCCAGGACGCGAGGCCCATGTCTTTGGCCGGCGCACCCTGCCCGAGATGGATGTGGCCTCGGCCGCCTGCGCCATCCAGAACCTGTGGCTGGCCGCGCGTGCCGAGGGGCTGGGGCTGGGCTGGGTCTCGCTGTTCGATCCCGAGGTGCTGGCCGCGCTGCTGCAAATGCCAGTCGGCAGCCGGCCGCTGGCCGTGCTGTGCCTGGGCCCCGTGTCCGCCTATTACGCAGAGCCCATGCTGCAGCAGCAGAAATGGGCCAGCCGTGCGCCGCTGCAGGACATGCTCTACGACGACCTGTGGGACCAGCGCGCCGCCGGGGCGCCACCGCAGGCATGAACGACAGCCATTTCTGGCAACTGTCGGGCGCCGCGTTCAGTCCGCTGTGGTGGAGCTGGCAGGCGCTGTCGCAGCCTGTGCCCGACCCCTGGGCCCGCCACGCCCTGGCCGCCGCTCTGGCCGTTCCCGTGGCCCTGCTGGTCGACCGGCTCTGGGGCGAGCCGCCCGTGTGGATGCACCCCGTGGTCGCCATGGGCCGGCTGCTGGCTGCGGTTGGACGAAGAATTGCCCCACGCGAAGAACATGTGCGCGACTGGCCACGCTTTGCGCTGGGCGCAGTCGCCTGGTGTCTGCTGGCGCTGCTGTTCTTCGCCATCTACGCGTTCATCCAGTGGCTGCTGCCGCCCATGCCCTGGTGGCTGGGGGCGCTGGTGCTGGGGGTGCTGCTCAAGCCCTTGCTGTCCTGGCGCATGCTGCGCGACGAGGTGCTGGCCGTGGAAGCCGCACTGCAGCAATCCCTGCCTGCAGGCCGCGAGCGCCTGACCTGGCTGGTCAGCCGGGACACGGCGCAGCTCGACGCAGGCCAGGTGCGCGAAAGCGCCATCGAAACCCTGGCCGAGAACCTCAGCGACTCCGTGCTGGCGCCGCTGTTCTGGTTTGCCGTGGCCGGCCTGCCGGGCGCGGCCCTCTACCGTTTTGCCAACACGGCCGATGCCATGTGGGGCTATCCGGGCTGGCGCGGGCATGGCGATGACCGGCGCCACTGGCAATGGGCCGGCAAATGGACGGCGCGTGCCGATGACCTGCTCAACTGGATACCGGCGCGCCTGACCGCCTTGCTGCTGGCCTTGTCCGGCCTGGCCGCTGGCCGACGTCCGGGCTGGGGTGCGCTGCGCCAGGACGCGCGCATCACCCCGTCGCCCAACGGCGGCTGGCCCATGGGCGCCATGGCAAGGCTGCTGGGTGTGCGCCTGGGCAAGCCCGGCGTCTACGTGCTCAACCCCGCAGGCTGCGTGCCGCAGGCGGCCGAGCTGCAGCAGGCCGTGGCGCATGCGGGCCGCGTGGTCGCCATGCTGGTGGCTGCAGGGCTGGCCGCCGCCCTGGTCATTGCATGGGCGATGGCAGGAAAGACACCATGAAACCGATCCCAGTCACCCACGGCGGCACGGATGCGCTGGGCGTGCCCGCGCACGATTTCTCCACCAACCGCAATGCCTGCGGACCTTGCCCGCAGGCGCTGGATGCGCTGTCCCAGGCACATGCAGCCCAGTACCCGGACCCGCACTACACGGCGTTGCGCACACGGCTGGCGGATTTTCATGGTGTGCCGGCCGAGCGCATCGTCATCGCGGCCAGTGCCAGCGACTTCATCCACCGAATCACCATGCATGCGGTGCGAGAGGGCGCGGCCGTCGCCAGCCTGCCGGCACACCACTATGGCGACTACGCCCACGCGGCGCAGGTCTGGCGCCTGCGCCAGGCCGCGCGCGACGGTATCACCGAAGCCGGCCCCGGCCTGCACTGGGCCTGCGCACCATCGAGCCCCCTGGGTCAGCCCGAAGACGTCTGGCCCCTGTGGACCGAGCCCGCACCGCCCGGCACCTGGCGCGTGATCGACTGCGCCTATGCGCCCCTCAGACTGGAGCCGGGCATGGAACCCGCCGTGCCCTTCCCGGTGCGCGATGCCTGGCAGATGTGGACTCCCAACAAGGCCCTTGGCATGACCGGCGTGCGCGCGGCCTACGCCATTGCGCCCGAAGCCGTGCCGCACGACGAGATCGATGCCTTGCGTGCCCTGTCACCCTCCTGGCCCGTGGGCGCCCATGGCGAGGCCATGCTCACGGCCTGGACCGCTCCGGCCACCCGGCAATGGCTGGCGCAAAGCCTGCAACGGCTGCGCGATTGGAAGGCGCAACAGATCGATCTGGTGCAGCGCCTGGGCTGGCAGGTGCTGCCCGGCTCGCAGGCCAATTACTTTGTGGCGCGCTGGCCGCAGGCACGGCAGGGCGACGCCATGCAGACGCGTCTGGCCCAACTGCGCGCGCAGGGCATCAAGCTGCGCGACTGCGACAGCTTCGGCTTGCCCGGCTGCGTGCGCATGGGCGTGCTGGCGCCTGCATCCCAGAACGCCTTGCTGGCTGCCTGGCAGCCAATGGAGAAACACCATGCAATCGAGTGAACCCGCCGCCGTGAACCTGCCCTTGCCCGAGCCCGGCCAGCGCCCCGCGCTGTGCGTGATGGTGCTGGGCACCAGCAGCGGTGCCGGCAAGAGCTGGGTGGCCACCGCGCTGTGCGCCTGGTACCGCGCCCAGGGCTACAAGGTGGCGCCCTTCAAGGCGCAGAACATGAGCAACAACGCGCGCGTGGTCTGCGCGCCGGGCAGTGCCTGGGGCGAGATCGGCACGGCACAGTACCTGCAGGCCCTGGCCGCAGGCTGCGCGCCCGATGTGCGCATGAACCCGCTGCTGCTCAAGCCCGAGGCCGACATGCGCAGCCAGGTCGTGCTGCTGGGCCGGGTCAGCGAGGAACTCTCGGCCTTGCCCTGGCGCGGCCGCAGCGCCCGCGTGTGGCCGCAGATCGCCGAGGCGCTGGACAGCCTGCGTGCCGACAACGACGTGGTCGTCATCGAGGGCGCAGGCTCGCCGGCCGAGATCAACCTGCATGCCAGCGACGTGGTCAACATGCGCGTGGCGCGCCACTGCGGCGCGCATTGCCTGCTGGTGTCCGACATCGACCGGGGCGGCGCCTTTGCCCACCTCTACGGCACCTGGGCGCTGCTGCCGCCTGACGAGCAGGCGCTGATCCGCGGCTTCGTGCTCAACAAATTCCGGGGCGACGCCAGCCTGTTGGCGCCCGCCCCGCAGATGCTGCAGGAGCGCACCGGCGTGCCCACCGTGGCCACCATCCCCATGCAGTTCCGGCATGGCCTGCCGGAGGAGGATGGCGTCTTTGACGACCGTGGCTCTGGAGGAGGCGTGGGACGCGCCGTGCACACCACCATCGCCATCGTCGCCTACCCGCGCATCAGCAACCTCGACGAATTCCAGCCCCTGCTGCAGGTGCCGGGCCTGCGCGTGGTCTGGGCGCGCACGCCGGCCCAGCTGGCCGGCGCGGACTGGATCATCCTGCCGGGCTCCAAGGCCACGGCTGCCGATCTGGCCTGGATGCGGTCCCAGGGCCTGGATGCTGCCGTCGCCGCCCATGCGGCGGCAGGCCGGCAGGTGCTGGGCATCTGCGGCGGCCTGCAAATGCTGGGCGAGGCGCTGATCGACCTGCACGGCGTGGACGGCAACGCAGCCGGCCTGGGCCTGCTGCCGCTGACGACCCTGTTCGCGCCCGACAAGACCGTGCTGCCCGCCAGCGTGCAGCTGCCGCCGCTGCCAGGGGCTTTGGCGGCGCTGTCCGGCGTGCAGGCCCGGGTCTATGAAATCCACCATGGCCAGACCAGCGTGCGCCCCGACATGGTGGCTGCCGGCAGCGCCGTGGCCGAGCCTGTGCCGGGCCTGCTGTGGCACAGCCCTGACGGCCGCATCGCCGGCTGCTATTGGCACGGCCTGTTCGAGAACGCGGACGTGCTGCGCGCCCTGTGGGGTGCCGAGGTACCCACGCTGGACAGCGTCTTCGCGCGCATGGCCGACGGCGTTCAGCGCTGGTTTGCCACCCAGGCTTGACCCAGGTCGGCCACCGCTTGCGCGTTGCGCGGCAACATGTAGGCCATGGACTGCATGCGCAGCCGTGCTGTACCGATAAATGGGGAGCTGGAAAACACGCATGCTTGGGCCTTGACTTTTTCACGAGGAATGGAGTGAAGCTATGAAGAATCCATGGATCCGTCCCCTGCAGCTGTGTATTGGCGCTGCCGTCCTGGGCATGGCCGGCCTGGCCACCGCCCAGCCCGGCCCCGGGCCTGATGGCACGCCGCCACCGCCCCCCGCTGCGGAAAAGGCCAAGCCCCATCACCACCACAAGAAGCACGCCGAGCACAAGGGGCCCGCCAAGCGCGGCTATGACCGCCGCGACCCTGCCCAGCACGAAGCCGCCGCCGTCCAGGAGCAATCGCGCCGAGGCGGCGTCCAGTCGGGCGACAACTTCCAGCGCAATGCCGTGGCCCGCTGCGATGTCTTCAAGAACGAAGGCGACCGCCGCTCCTGCGTGGAGCGCGTCAAGGACGGCCAGGTCAGCGGCTCCGTCGAAGGCGGCGGCGTGCTGCGCGAGTACACGGAGCAGGTTCCTGTAAGGCAATAACAGCGCTGTTGTTCACCTGAGAAAACCCGCCGGGCCACGAAGCCGGCGGGTTTTTTTGTGGGCGAATGCAGGCTCCCGCGTCAGCAGCCTGTGGTGTGGTCCGTGCTGCAGGCAGCCGGTATCGAACCTCGACCGCAGAGACCTGGCCCGCCACCACGCCCCTGTCCACCGGATTTGACCTGGGTCATACAAACCCATTCCACCCGCCCCGGACCGGCGCGCACCGGCAAGGCATTTCTATGATGGCGCCGTACTTCCCATATGGAAAAGGATTCAACCCATGCAAGCCTTCCGGATCGTGGTCATTGGTGCGGGGCAGACCGGCACTCCCTTGCTGCAGCAGTTGCTGGACGCGCCCTTCGTGCAGTTGCTCGGGGTGGCCGACCTGGACCTGGACCAGCCCGGCATCGTGCTGGCACGCGCGCGTGGCGTGCCGGTCACCACACGGTTCATGGATCTGGTGGATGCAGCGGTGGACATCATCATCGACGTGACCGGCTCCCCCCAGGTGCGCGAGTCGTTGCGCAGCAAGATGGTGGAGACCGGCAACACGCACACGCTGATCATGCATGAGGCGATTGCGCTGCTGATGATGTCGCTGTCGGCCGGCCGGCTGGTGACCAGCAAGCACAGCGATCTGGAGTATTCCTGAACGCAGGCGGCCGCGCCTCTACAGAAATCCGATCGACAGCCAGGGCACGGCCGCCACCGCCACCGTACCCAGCAACAGCGCCAGCAGGTAGCCCACGATGGGCCGCAAGCCCTTGTCCGGGTGGATCTGGCCTATGGCGCAGGCTGCGTAGTAGCCCACGCCCAGTGGTGGGGCGAACAGGCCCAGGCCCATGGCGAGCACGACGACGATGGCGTAGTGCACTTCATGGATGCCCAGGTCGCGTGCGATGGGAAACAGCAGCGGGCCGAACAGCACGATGGCGGGTATGCCTTCCAACACCGATCCGAGGATGACGAAGATCAGTAGCGAGACCGCGAGAAACGCGGGTGCCCCGCCGGGCAGGGCGGCCATCGCCTCCGCCAGCGAGCGCGAGAAGCCCGATTGGGTCAGGCCCCAGGCCATGGCCGTGGCAGTGCCGATGATGAGCAGGATGGCGCCCGACAGCGATGCCGTGGCCACGAGCATGGGCCCCAGGCGGCGCCAGTCGAACTGGCGGTAGATCAGCAGACCCGCAATGGCCGCGTAGGCAATGCCCAGGGTCGAGACTTCGGTGGCCGTGGCCACGCCCTCGACCACGGCCGCGCGGATCACGAAGGGCAGCGCCAGTGCCGGCAGGGCGATGAAGCCTAGCCGCGCGATCTGCGACCAGGGCTGGCGCTGTGTCTGCGGCGGCTGGTCATGGCGCGAGCGCCACCAGACGACCACACACAGCGACAGGCCCAGGGCCAGCGCCGGCAGCAGTCCGCCCGTGAACAGCGCTGCAATGGACACGCCCGTGACCGAGCCGATGGTGATCAGCACCAGGCTGGGCGGCACGGTTTCCGTCTGCGCGCCCGTGGCTGACAGCAGGGCCACCAGATCGCCTTCGTCCGCGCCGCGCTTGCGCATTTCGGGGAACAGTGCCGGAGCCACGGCCGCCATGTCGGCCGCCTTGGAGCCCGAGATGCCCGAGACCAGGTACATGGCCCCCACAAGCACATAGGACAGGCCGCCGCGCACATGGCCGAGCAGGCCCGCGAGAAAAGCCACCATGGCGCGCGCCATGCCCGTCATCTCGATCAGCAGCCCCAGGAAGACGAACAGCGGAACGGCCAGCAGGATGAGGTGGGACATGCCTTCGTCCATGCGCCCGACGATCACGGGCAGGGCGGTGTCCGTGGCCAGGGCCAGATAGCCGAGCGTGCCCAGGCCGAAGGCAAAGGCAATGGGCACGCCGCCGAACACGCAGGCCGCGACCACGCCGACGAAGAAGACCAGCAGGTTCAGGCGCCCCAGGTCCTCGAAGAGGCCGAAGATGCCGTTTGCCAGCACGAACGCCGCCATGATGGCGGCCACCACGGCCAGTGCCTTCCAGGCCGCCGCCTTTTCGCCGCTGCGCACCAGGCGCAGCACCGAGAAAACACCCATCAGCACGATGCCGGCGGGCAGTGCCGCAGCGCGCCAGATGTTGGAGATTTCCAGCGCGGGCGTGGTGATGAAGCGCTCGTCCGCTGCCCATTCCCAGGCGGGCCAGGCCACCAGGGCGAGAAAGGCCAGCGTGGCACAGGTGCCGATGGCATCGAACAGGGCCCGGCGCGCAGGCGACAGGCGTGAGAGCAGGGCCGTCATGCGCATGTGCTCGGCGCGCCGCAGTGCGATCACGGCACCCAGCATGGCCAGCCAGATGAAGAGCATGGAGGCCAGTTCATCCGCCCAGACCAGTGGCTGGTGGAAGACAAAGCGTGCCACCACTCCCGCAAACAGCACGCCGATATCAGCCAGCACCAGCAGGCCCGCCGCGCAAGCCACGGCCGCGCCCATCCAGCGGTCGATGCGGTCCCACGCGGTCCAGGCATCGTGCGGGGTATGGGCGGGCTTGTCCTGGGGCGCAGTCATGCCAGCGCCCCGACGCTGCGCTCGAGGATGGCCCAGGCCTGGTCACCGTGCTTGCGCTTCCATTCGGCGTAGAAGCCGGCCTTGCGCAACCGCTCACGGAAGGCGGCGGTGTCGGCAGTGTTGAAGGCCAGGCCCTTGGCGGCCAGCTCCTTTTGCAGGCCGGCGTTGAGCTCGGCGACATCGTCGCGTTCGCGCAGGCCTGCGGCATTGATGTGTCGCGCCACGATGTCGCGCAGGTCTGGGGGCAGTCTTTCCCAGGCGCGGCGGTTGGCCAGGAACCAGAAACCGTCCCACATGTGGTTGGTGAGCGAGCAGTACTTCTGCACCTCGTAGAGCTTGGCCGTGGAGATGATGGCCAGCGGGTTCTCCTGCCCGTCCACGATCTTCGTCTGCAGCGAGGAATAGACCTCGGCAAAGTTGATGGACGCGGGCGCGCTGTCCAGCGCCTTGAACATCGAGGTCCACAGCGGAGAGACGGGCACGCGGATCTTGAAGCCCTGCAGGTCGGCGGGACCCGCGATGGGGCGCGTGGAGGAGGTGATCTGCCGGAAACCGTTGTCCCAGATGCGCTCCATGGCCACCAGGTTGGCCTGGGCGATGCGTGCGCGGATATGGGCGCCCAGCTCGCCGTCCATGGCCTTCCAGACACTGTCATAGCCGTCGAATGCAAAGCCCACGCCGCTGATGGAGGCTGCCGGCACCAGGGTGGACAGGATCAGGCCCGACAGCGTGAAGAACTCCACGCCGCCCGAGCGCAACTGGCCCAGCACATCGGTGTCCGAGCCGAGCTGCCCATTGGAGAAGACCTGGATGTCCACCCGTCCACCGGTCTCGGCCAGGATGGCCTGCGACATCTGCAGGGCCCGGATGTTCATGGGGTGCGTGGCGGGCAGGTTGTTGGCGTACTTGTAGCGGAATTCGGCCTTGCTGGCGAAGGCGCTGCGCTGTGAAAGGGCCAGTGGAAGGGCGCAGGCTGCGGCACCGTGCAGCACGTGGCGTCGGGAAAGGGTCATGGCTTGTCTCCTGAGTGTTGTCTTTGTGTCGTTCGGGCGCAAGCTGCGCGCGGGGGGCGCATCACGGGGTCGGGGCGGCCTGCTCCTTTCCCTGCGTCATGTTCTGCAGCAGGCGTTCGCGTATGTCCTTCTTGACCACCTTGCCGTAGCCCGAGCGGGGCAGGGCGTCCCAGAAGTGGAACTGGCGCGGCCAGCGGTAGCGCGCGCAGCGGCCCTCCAGGTGCGCCAGCAGCGCCTCGGCCGTGAGGTCTCCAGCGGTGGCATCGGCACCCTCCCGCGCGACCACCACGGCCACGCCGATCTCGCCCCAGGTGGCGTCGGGCATGCCGAGCACGGCGACCTCGGCCACGGCGGGATGGGTCAGCAGCGCCTCCTCGATTTCGCGCGGATAGACGTTGGAGCCGCCCGAGATGTACATGTCCGATTCCCGCCCCGTGATGTAGAGCAGGCCCCGCTCGTCCAGCCGCCCGAGATCGCCCGTGTGGAACCAGCCGCCCCGAAAGGCCTGGGCCGTGGCCTCGGGGTTGTCGTGGTAGCCCGCAAAGACGGCGGGGCCGCGGCAGCAGATCTCGCCGATGGCGCCCGTTGGAACGGGCTGCAACCGGTGGTCGAGGATGGCGACCTCCATGCCCGTGCGCGGGCGCCCGCAGGTTCCGATCAATGTGTCGGCGGTGCCGGTGCTGCCGTCGCTGTGCCCGTCGTCCAGTGCGTGCATGGAGGGCGTCAGCACGGTGATGCAGCCCGTCACCTCGCCCAGGCCGAAGTACTGCACCAGCACCGGGCCCAGCTTGTGCAATGCGCGCTGCTGGTCGGCGTGGTACATGGGCGCGCCCGCATAGACCACGTAGCGCAGCGATCCGTGGTCGAAGCGGTCCACCGCGGGGTCTTCCACCAGCAGCTTGACGATGGTGGGCACGGTGAAGAGATTGGTGACCCGGTGCCGCTGCACCAGCTCCCAGACCTCGGCAGGGTCCAGCCGGTCGGCGGTGGGCAGCACTGTGGCCGCACCGCGCGCCACGTTGAGCAGGGCATGTATGCCTGCGCCGTGCGACAGCGGTGCCACGGCAATGGAGCAGTCGCGCTCGTCCGTGCCCGGGATCAGGTCGGCAAGGTGGTTGGTCACCACGAAGGCCATCTGTCCATGGGTGAGCATCGCGGCCTTGGGCCGGCCTGTGGTGCCGGAGGTGTAGAAGAACCACAGCGGCGTATCGGCATGCACATGGGCTGTAGATGCGGGAGCGCCTGCGTTGTCATGCAGCAATTGCTCGTAGTCCTGCTCGCCCTGGCTTTCGCGAGGCCGGCCGATGGTGATCACAGGCCGCAGCCGTGGCGAGGCGGCGCGCACGGCGTCCACATGGCCTGCGAAGCCCTCTTCGGCCAGCATGGCGGTGGCGCCGCTGGCGTGGCCCAGCCAAGCCACTTCGGATGGTGTAAGCCGGAAGTTGACCGGCACCCAGACGGCGCCGAGCCGGAAGGCGGCCCAGCAGCTTTCAAACAGGGCAATGCCGTTGCGAGACTGCACCAGCAGGCGGTCACCGGCCTGCATGCCCAGCGCGCGCAGGCCTTGGACCAGCGCATTGACGCGCGCATCGATCTGCGCCCAGGTCCAGCGGCGGTCGCCCTGGATCAGGCCGGGCCTGTCGGGAAACAGGGCGGCCGTCTGCGACAGCAGCAGCGACAGGTTGGCTGCCTGGGGCGCGGGGACTGCCGCGATGTCCGCAGGTGCAAGCCTGTTCATGCGGCCTCCAGCACGCTCAGGTAGTTGGCCACGGCCGCACCACCCATGTTGAAGACGGCGCCCAGCCGGGGCGCGGGCAGTTGCATGGCCCCGGCCGAGCCTGACAGCTGCATGGCCGCCATCACATGCTGGGAAACGCCTGTCGCGCCTATGGGATGGCCGCGCGACTTGAGTCCTCCCGACGGGTTGACGGGCAGCCGCCCGTCGCGGCATGTGCTGCCGTCGAGGATGGCGCGCGCGCCTTGGCCATGTGGCGCCAAGCCCATGGCCTCGTATTCCAGCAGTTCGGCCATGGTGAAGCAGTCATGTGTTTCCACGAAGCCCAGGTCGGCCAGCGTGGCGCCTGCGTCGGCCAGCCCGCGCTGCCACGCCAGGGCGGCGCCTTCGAAGCGCGTGGGGTCCCGCCGCGACAGGGGCAGGAGGTCGTTGACCTGGGTGCGCGAGCGCCAGCGCACGGGCGCCACGCTGGCATTGCCGCAGGCCTGGCGCGAGATGACCAGGGCGGCCGCGCCGTCGGAGACCAGCGAGCAGTCCGAGCGCTTGAGCGGGCCTGCGACGAAGGGGTTCCTGTCCGAGGCGTGGCGGCAGAAGTCCAGGCCCAGGTCACGCCGCATGTGGGCGAAGGGGTTGTGCACGCCGTTGGCATGGTTCTTGGCCGCGATGGCTGCCAGTGCATCGCTCTGGTCGCCGAAGCGTTCGAAATAGCGGGTGGCGATCTGCCCGAACACGCCTGCGAAGCCCGCCGGTGTGGCAGCTTCCTCCTTCACGTAGGAGCAGCGCAGCAGGATCTCGGCAATTTTCTGCCCAGGCTGGGCGTTCATGATCTCGAAGCCCACCACCAGCGCGCAACGTATGCGGCCGGACTGCACGGCGTCGAGCGCAGCCCAGATGGCAGCCGAGCCGGTGGCGCAGGCGTTCTCGCTGCGCGTGGCGGGCACATGGCGCAGTTCAGGCACGGCCAGGGCCACCAGGCTGGCACTGAAATCCTGGGGCAGAAGGCCGCCATTGAAGTGGCCGACGAAGATGCCGTCGATGTCCCGGGCCTCCAGGCCGGCGGTTTGCAGTGCCGGGTCGATGGCGTCACGCAGCAGTTGCTCGGCATCGGCTGCGGCATGCTTTCCGAAGGGCGTGTGGCCCCAGCCGATGATGCGGGGTGGGTTCATGGCGTGGCTCCTGTGGTGCGGGCGGTGTTCAGGACTGCGCGGACTGCACGGTTGCCGGTGCCTCGGCCAGCCGGCGGCGCAGCGTGGGCAGACCCACGCCTGCGGCATCGAAGCCGCCGTCGACGGCCAGCACCTGGCCGTTGATGAAGCTGGCCGTATCGCTGCAAAGAAAGCCCACGGCCTCTGCCATTTCCTGTGGTGTGCCGTAGCGGCCCAGCGGGATGGCGTCGTGGTAGTCGGAGCGTATGGCGACGCTGTGCACGAGCTTGGCCATCTCGGTCTCCACCGGCCCTGGCGCGATCACGTTGACGCGCACGCCCAGATTGCCCAGTTCCACCGCATGCTGGCGCGTCATGTGGATGAGGGCGGCCTTGCTCGTGCCATAGGCCACGCGCAGCGTGCTGGCCCGCAGGCCCGAGATGGAGGCGATGTTGACGATGGCTCCGCCGCTGCCGCCGTGGCCTTCGTTGCGAGCCATCCGGGCACCGAAGGCCTGCGTGCAGAGAAAGGCGCCGTCGAGGTTGGTGGCCATGACCGTGCGCCATTCCTCGAACGATGTCTCCAGCACGGGCTTGAAGACCGCCACGCCGGCGTTGTTGACCAGCGCATCCACGCGGCCCCAGCGCGCCATGACGGCGGTGGCGGCCTCGTCCACCTGCTGCGGGTTCGAGACGTCGCAATGCTGGCACAGCAGCCGGGCCGGGCAGTCCATGTCCAGCGCCGTGCGCTCCAGCGTTTCACTGTCGATGTCCAGCAGCGCTACGCGCCAGCCCCGCTGTAGAAACCATTCGCCGATGGACCGGCCTATGCCGCGCGCCCCTCCGGTGACCACGGCGACGCGTGCGGGGGATGGATGGGAATCTCGTTGGTTCATGGACAGGCTCCTGGATCCGGGGTCAAGGCAGAAGGGGTTTGGGGAAGCCACTCTTCGAGGGTCAGCTCGAAGGTGATGCAGACGGGGTTGGCTCCGGCCACGAAGGGGCCGCCATGCACCTGGCCGGTGGTGTCGGCGACCACGCCGCTCAGGCAGGCACGCAGCGAGCCGTCGTCCTGGCAGCGTACCTCGCCGGCGAGGCTGACCACCTCGATGGCCGGCCCGCGCAGCAACAGGCAACCGCCGTCGGCGCGCGCCAGGCAGGCATCGACCAGGCTGCCCAGGGCGCCGCGCACGAAGGCATTGCGAAAGCCCTGCAGCGCGCAGAGCTTTTCCACGCTCAGCACCAGATCTTCGTTGGGGGCAATGCGTGCGTAGGCGACGCGGCCCATGCGGCCTGACTCGACCATGCGGGCCTCAGCCATGGCAGACCTGCGCGGCGGCCGGACGCATCAGGGACATGCGCGTTTCAGGGTCGTAGGCGATGCGCAGTCCGAACCCGTCCAGCGAGGTCGCCAGGGCGCTGACGGGCGCATTGACGATGCGGCAGCGCTGCGTGAGCACATGGCCGCCGAGCAGGTGGCCCTGTGCGCTGGAGAAGACGGCATGGCAGTGCACAGCCGGATGCCCTGTTTCGGCGCAGCCCAGCGTGGCGTTGCCGAACAGCAGCCTGGCGGACTGCAGTGTCGCGGGCTGGCCGTAGGTGGCCACGACATGGCCGCTGCGATCGGGTGGCGCCACGCAGAAATCCAGGTCTTCGAGATCGCCTTCCAGCAAGGTCAGCGAGGCACTCTCGACGCTGGCCGATGACAGTGCGCCGACGATGGCGTCGAACAGCGTCAGCCCGGGCGCCAGGGCCAGCCGCATGTGGCGCGCAGCGGGCGCTTGTCGGTGATCCAGTCGCACGGCGCTGCAGGGGCCGGGATGTATGAGGGTGCGTGGCCTGGGCAGGCCCGCGAGGCGCTCTGGCATGTTTGTCTCCTGCTGCTGCTTTGTATTCAGCTTGTGTTGTCCTGGGCGCGGGATGGTGCGTACAGGCCTGCAGCGCAGTCTAGGGATCTGGTTCAATGCAAGGAAATTTGCAATTCATATGGATCGATTTGCGGAGGCTATGAATGGACATGCGACATCTGCGGTGCTTCGTGGCCGTGGTCGAGGAGATGCACTTCGGTCGTGCGGCCGAGCGCCTGCACCTGACCCAGCCCCCCGTGAGCCTGGCCATCAAGGAGCTGGAGGAGGAGCTGGGCGTGACGCTGCTGGAGCGCACGTCGCGGCGCATCGTGCTTACGAAAGCCGGGGAGGATGCGTTGCGCGACGCCCGTGCCGTGCTGGCCGCTGCCGACACCATGCGGCGCCGCGCACGCGAGACCTCGCAGGGGCTCATGGGCTCCATGTCCATCGGGTTCATCAGCCTGCCGGCCTACTCCTTCCTGCCGGAAACGCTGAGGCGCTTTGGCGAGGACTATCCGCAGGTCCGGCTATCGCTGCAGGAGGGCACGACCGACCAGATTGCACATGACATCGAGAGCGGGCGGCTGGATATCGGCCTGGTATTTCGCACGCCGGACCTGCCCGCGTCACTGGACTCTGTGCTGGTGCGCAGCGAGCCGCTGGTGGTGGCCTTGCCCGAGTCCCACCCGCTGGCCCGCAACCGGCGCATCGCGCTGGAGAAACTGGCCCAGGAGCGTTTCCTGGGCTTCGAGCGCCACCAGGGGCCGTTGATGTTCGATGCCATCGTCTCCACCTGCATGCGCCACGGCTTCAGCCCCCGGCTGTTCGCGGCGCGGCAGATGCACACCATCGTCAGCCTGGTCTCTGGCGGTTTGGGCGTGGCGCTGGTACCCGCCTGTGTGCAGGCCCTGCACCGTGAAGGCGTGGTCTACCGGCCCTTGCTGGGGGAAAGGACGGCCGTGGAGACGGTCGCCGTCTGGCGGCGTGCCGATGATTCGCCGCTGGTGCGGGCTTTGCGGGCGTTGTTGCCACGGCCTGCGGCAAAGAAGGCCGGGCTGGCCGCATAGCGTGCACGCCATCTGCTTCAAAGGGTTTCCGTTGAGCCTGCCCTCATCGCTTGCGATGCACGGCCGTCTTTGCGTGGAAGGCAAATGACATTTTGTAGAATCCGCGCCGCTATTCAGCCATCACTTGCGCCAGTCTGCGCTCCACCACAATGAAGAAACGTGCCTTTCTCGCGACAAGCCTTGTCCTTGCCGCTCTGCTGCTTTCCGGCTGCGCCACGCGACCCATCGAGCCCACACAAACGCTCAATGGCACCGAAGGGGCTGTTGTCCTGAAGCTGATCACTGCCGGCACCGGCGAGTTGGACCCTGCGGATACGCTGAGCGATCTCGCTATCCGGCGTGTGCTCAATCCCGGGGAGGAGGCTACCGGACAGGACTCTGCGGTGTTGCTGCGCAGAAGAACCACAACGCTTTCCACCGCAGTCTTCAGCGGCATGGTGCGTCCCGGGCGCTATACGCTCGTTCAGTTGTCCGGTGGCCGCGGCAACATGTCGTACTACTATCCGCTCAGCCAGCGATTCGGCACGTTTGAGGTGCGGCAGGGGGAAGTCACCTTGCTGGGCACCCTGGTGATGCACCCGACCACGGGTCGCGGTTTCGTGACGGGCTATGTGGCTCCAGAGGCCGACATGATGGCCACGGTCAAGGAGCTCTATCCCGCGCTGGCACGGCAGACTCAGGGGCGACCCGCCCTGGGCTTCGACCCTGATTCGCGTCTGGCAGCCCAGGCTGGCCTCATGCCCAGGATCAAGATGCTTGCCTCGACATGGAATGGTCTCAACCAGTCGGCGGATGGAGAATTCCTGGCGGGCTCCAAATTGGGCAAGGTGCTTTGGCGCAAGGCAGACTCCAGCCGTTGGCAGGAGCTTGAAATAGGAACGCTGCGGGAGGTGGCCTTTGTGCGCCGTTGGAAGGGCGGCCTGCTTGCCGCAGGAGAGGAAGGGCTGTTGGCGCTGTCAGATGGGCAGGGGCAGAACTGGAAGATGCTGAACCCGCCCGACAACGCCTTCATCGCAGTGGCACAGCCGCTGCCGGATGGCCGCATTGCGGCCTTTGTCCGCCGCGACCGGGTGTGGACGGCCTATGCGGGCAGCGGTACCGACACGATTGTGTGGCAGAAGCTTGGGAGTTTTGACGACAGCATGTCGCTCAACATCGGCTGGAAGCGATCCATGGCCATCGCTTTGCCGGACCGTGCTGGCATTGTTCTTCCCAACGGGGAGATGCATCTCTACGACGGCCAGAGCCTGCACCGGCGGGCCACCGGCCAGTCGACTCTTGCCATTCAAGGACAGCCCGATGGCTCCATCGTGGCCCGTGTCGCCACCGTGGCCACCAGCACGCTCATCTCGCGCGATGGGGGCACCACCTGGAGCGATACCGGCCTGGGCCGCTTCGCCCTGACCCAGGCCTTCAAGGATGCGACGACCGGCTATGCGCTCACTGCCATCAATCCCGGCCTGTTCCCCGGCCCTTATGGCTTGATGACGACCCGTGATGGCGGCAAGACCTGGGTGCATACCGGCGAGTCGCCCGGTCTGGCCGGAAAGCTGGCCGTCCTGGAGATGGCTGTGGACCGGAGGGACGGCTCCCTGCTGGCTTTTCTTCCAGACAATGCCATCGTGCGCAGCACGGACGAGGGCGCGACCTGGCGCATTGTCAAGGACTTGCGTTGAAGGCGGGGGCTTGGCCTACAGCCACTCCTTCATCCACCCCAGCCCCTCGCTGGTGGCGTGCGCGGCCGCGCCGCGCGCGGGGCGGTATTCGCAGCCTATCCAGCCGTCGTAGCCCAGCTGGTCCAGCAGGCGGAACAGGTAGGGGTAGTTGACCTCTCCCACATCGGGTTCGTGGCGTTCGGGCACGCCTGCGATCTGCAGGTGGCCCACACGGCCCGTGGGCAGGTACTGGCGGATCTTCATGGCGAGGTCTCCCTCGACGATCTGGCAGTGGTAGAGGTCCATCTGGACCTGGACATTGGGCTCTGCGATGTCGGCCAGCAGCGCGTGGGCCTGGTCCTGGCGGCTCAGGAAGAAGCCGGGCATGTCGCGGCCATTGATGGGCTCCAGCAGGATGGCGATGCCGTGGGGCGCGGCCAGCCGTGCGGCGTGGCGCACGTTGGCGATGTAGGTGGCGCGCAGGGCATCGTCGCTGGCGCCTTCGGGCTTGAGGCCGGCCATCACGTGGATGCGTGGGCAGCCCAGCGCGCGGGCATTGGCAATGGCGCGTTCCATGCCCTGGGCGAATTCCGCCTCGCGCCCGGGGATGCAGGCCAGGCCGCGCTCGCCCGCGTTCCAGTCGCCGGGCGGGGCGTTGAACAGTACCTGCCGCAGGCCGTGGTCCTGCAGGCGGCGGGCCAGTTGCTCGGGCGCGAAGTCGTAGGGGAACAGGTATTCGACGGCCTGGAAGCCGTCGCGTGCGGCGGCCTCGAAGCGGTCAAGAAAGTCCAGGTCGTTGTAGAGCATGGACAGGTTGGCGGCGAAACGGGGCATGAAAGCTTTCCTGAAAACGGATGCTGAGTGTGGCATCAGGCGCGCTGCAACGCGCCGAAGGCCTTGGTGAAGAAGTCCGTGGTGCCGAAGTTGCCGGACTTGAGCGTGAGGTGCAGCCCCTGCGGCGCCAGGGGCGAGGCGGCATGGCACCAGGGCACGCCAGGGTCGATCTGCGGCCCTATGCGCATTTGCTCGATGCCCAGCGCCTGCACGCAGGCGCCCGAGGTTTCTCCGCCGGCCACGACGAGCTGGCGCACGCCCATCTCGACCAGTCCCCGGGCGATGGCGGCGATGGTCTGTTCGACCAGTGCGCCGGCCTGCTCCACGCCCAGGCGGCCCTGCACGGCCTTGACGGCGGCGGATTCTGCGGTGGAGTAGATCAGCACGGGGCCGCTGGCGATGTGCTGGCGGGCCCAGGCCAGGGCCTTGCCGGCTTCGTCCTCGCCGGCGGCGATGCGCAGCGGCTCCAGCGCCAGGGCAGGGCGCCCCGAGGCGATGAAGTGCGCCACCTGCGCATTGGTGGCCACCGAGCAACTGCCCGAGACGACCGCCTGCAGGCCGGTGGCGGTGGGCAGGGCAGCGGCCTGGGCCGTGGGCTGGATGCCGAAGTTCGCGGGCAGGCCGATGGCCACGCCCGAGCCGGCCGTGACCAGGGGCATGCCGGCCAGCGCCGGGCCCAGGCGCAGCAGGTCGTCGTTGGAGACGGCATCGACCACGGCCATGCCCGTGCCCTCGGCCTGGAGTGCGGCGATGCGCGCGCGGATGGCGGCCTCGCCCTGCGCGACGGCCACATGGTCGATCAGCCCCACCTTGCGCCCTGTCTGCGCCTGCAGCACGCGCACCAGGTTGGCATCGGTCATGGGCGTGAGAGGGTGGTTGCGCATGCCGCTGTCGCTGAGCAGCACATCGCCCACGAACAGGTGGCCCTTGAAGACGGTGCGCTGGTTGTCGGGAAAGGCAGGCGTGGCAATGGCGAATTCGCAGCCCAGCGCGTCCATCAGCGCATCGGCCACGGGGCCGATATTGCCCTGCGGCGTGCTGTCGAAGGTGGAGCAGTACTTGAAGTAGATCTGCGGCGCGCGGCCATTGGCGCCCTGGGCCTGCAGCCATTCGAGGGCCTGCAGCGATTGCGCAATGGCATCGGCCGGCGCGATGGTGCGCGACTTGAGCGCGACCACGACGGCGTCCACGCCCTCGTCCACCGGGCCGGCGGGCACGCCAATGCTTTGCACCACGCGCATGCCTGCGCGCACCAGGTTGTTCGCCAGATCGGTGGCGCCCGTGAAGTCGTCGGCTATGCAGCCCAGAAGAAGCGTCATGGGGATTCCGATGAAGCCGGTGGCAGGGTGATGCCCGGGAAGATCTTGATGACGGCGCTGTCGTCCTCGCGGCCATGGCCGGCGGTGGATGCCTGCATGAACATCTGGTGGGCCGTGGAGGCCAGGGGCAGCGGGAATTTGCTGTGGCGCGCGGTGTCCAGCACCAGGCCCAGGTCCTTGACGAAGATGTCCACGGCCGACAGCGGGGTGTAGTCGCCGGCCAGCACGTGGGCCATGCGGTTCTCGAACATCCAGCTGTTGCCGGCGCTGTGGGTGATGACTTCGTAGAGCGCGGCGGCATCGACGCCTTCGCGCAGGCCCAGGGCCATGGCCTCGGCCGCTGCGGCAATGTGCACGCCGGCCAGCAGCTGGTTGATGATCTTGACCTTGCTGCCCGCGCCCGCGCTGTGGCCCAGGCGGTAGACCTTGGCGGCCATGGCGTCGAGCACGCCTTCGCAGGCGGCATAGGCCTCGGGGCGGGCGGCCGTCATCATGGTCATCTGCCCGGACGCTGCCTTGGCCGTGCCGCCCGAGATCGGCGCATCGATGTAGTGCACGCCCTGCGCCTGCAGCCTGGCCTCCAGTGCCACGGACCAGTTGGGGTCCACGGTGGAGCACATGACGAAGACGGAGCCGGGCTGCAGCGCGGGGGCGATGCCGCCTTCGCCGAACAGCACGGCCTCGGTCTGCCGGGCGTTGACCACCACGCTGACGATGATGCGGCAAGCGGCGGCCATGTCGGCCAGCGTGGCGCAGGCCGTGCCACCTTCGGCGGCGAAGGCGGCTGCGGCCTCGGGGCGGATGTCGTGGACATGCACGTGGTGCCCGGCGCGGCGCAGGCTTTGCGCCATGCCGGCGCCCATGGCGCCCAGGCCGATCACGCCGACGGCGCGGGGTGTGGCGGTGGTGTGGTTCATGGCTGGCGTGGGGGTGTCAGGTCATCGGCGATGTAGGCGCGCACGATGGCCGCAAAGTTCTCGTCGCCGCACAGGCCCAGCCGATCGGCGCGCGTGGTATCCCAGCGGCCGGGCCAGCTGCCGACGATGCGCTCGACCTTGTCGTCGCGCTGCCAGCTCACGCGGTTGGCTACTTCGTCGCCAGCCACTTCACGCAGCGCGCGCACCATGTCGCCCGCGCTGACGGACACGCCGGGCAGGTTGATGGGCCGGCGGTCGGCGACGGCACTGGCATCGAGTTCGCAGCCTGCGACCAGGGCCTCGACGGCGCGGCGCGGGGACAGCAGCCACAGGCGCGTGGTGGCACCCACGGGGCAGTTGGCCGCTTCGCCGTTGAGGGGCTCGCGGATGATGCCGCTGGCAAACGACGAGGCGGCCGCATTGGGCCGGCCCGGGCGCACGCTGATGGTGGGCAGGCGCAGCACGCGGCCGTCGACAAAGCCGCGCCGCGTGTAGTCGGCCAGCAGCAGCTCGGCAATGGCTTTTTGCGTGCCGTAGGAGGACTGCGGGTTCAGGGCCGTGCCGTCCAGCACGATGTCTGGCAGGTCGCCCCCGTAGACGGCCACCGAGCTGGTGAAGACCACGCGCGGCATGTGGCCCACGGCGCGGCAAGTCTCCAGCAGGGCGCGCGAGGCATCGAGGTTGATGCGCATGCCCAGGTCGAAGTCGGCCTCGGCCTGGCCGCTGACCACGGCGGCCAGATGGAAGATCACGGCCGTGTCCTGGTCTATGGCGCCGCGCAGCACCTGCGGGTCGGCAATGTCGCCCACCAGGGAGCGCACGCGCGTGTCGTCAATGGCCTGGGTGGCCACCACGTCGAGCAGGTCGATCTGGTGGATGGGCCAGCGGGTGCCGGCCAGCGTCAGCGCACCCTGTTCGAGCAGCTTGCGGGCCAGGCGCTGGCCCAGGAATCCGGCGCCGCCGGTGATCAGTACTTTCATGTGTCTTGGGGCTTGGAGCTTGAAGGATGGGAAGAAGGGCCGGTCAGCGGTTGACCATCTTTGCGGGGGTGAGCCAGACCGCGAGGGCGCCCACCACGAGCACCCCCGCCAGCACGAACATGCCGGCCTGCGTGGACTGGGTCAGGTCCTTGAGGTAGCCGATCATGTAAGGGCTGGCGAAGCCCGCGAGGTTGCCGACCGAGTTGACGATGGCAATGCCCGCCGCCGCCGCCGTACCCGACAGGAAGGCCGTGGGCAGCGACCAGAACAGCGGCGCGCAGGTCAGCACGCCGGCTGCGGCCAGCGACAGGAAGATCAGGGAAAGAACGGTGTTGTCGGCGAAGAAGGCCGTCATCGCAAAGCCCACGGCGCCCATCAGCGCGGGCACGATCAGGTGCCAGCGGCGCTCGCGGCGCCTGTCGGCGCTGTGGCCCATCAGGTTCATCACCACGATGGCGCACAGGAAGGGGATGGCACTGAGCAGGCCGATGTTCAGCGCGCCCGTGACGCCCGTGGACTTGATCAGCGTGGGCATCCAGAAGGTCAGCCCGTACTGGCCGGCGACGAAGGCGAAGTAGATCAGGCACATCCACCAGACGCGGCGGTCGGCGAAAACGGCCTTGAGCGAATGCTTCTGGGCACCTGAGTGCTGCTGGTCCAGCTCGATCTCGCGCGCCAGCAGCTGCTTTTCGGAGGCCGTCAGCCACTTGGCGCTGGAGATGCCGTTGTCCAGATAGAAGATGGTCACCACGCCGATCACCAGGGCGGGGATGGCCTCGATCAGGAACATCCACTGCCAGCCGTGCAGGCCATGGTCGCCGTGGAAGGCCTGCATGATCCAGCCCGACAGCGGGTTGCCGAAGATGCCGGCCACGGGGATGGCCGACATGAACAGCGCCACGATCTTGGCGCGCCGGTGGGCCGGGTACCAGTAGGTCAGGTACAGGATCACGCCGGGGTAGAAGCCCGCCTCGGCCAGGCCCAGCAGAAAGCGCAGGATGTAGAAGCCCGTGGGCGTTTCCACATACATGAACATGGCCGACAGAATGCCCCAGGTGATCATGATGCGGGCGATCCAGACGCGCGCGCCCAGGCGGTGCATGAGCAGGTTGCTGGGCACCTCGAAGAGGAAGTAGCCGATGAAGAACACGCCTGCGCCCAGGCCGAACACGGTCTCGCTGAAGCCCAGGTCCTGGGACATCTGCAGCTTGGCAAAGCCCACGTTCACGCGGTCCAGGTAGGCGATCACATAGCACAGCATCAGGAACGGCACGAGGCGCCAGAACACCTTGGCGTAGGCGCGCGCCGTCTCTGCAGAGTCGGCCTGGGCAGGGTGGGCCCCGGCCTGGCCGGATGCGATATCCGTTGTCGTCATTTCAAGTCTCCCTTGGGTTCGCCGCTTGATTCGCCGCTTGGTGCGCCGCCTGGCGGCTGCGCGGCTGTGGATGGGCTGGGTGGTGGAATGCGGCCGTGGGCGCCGCTGTGCAAATCAGTAGCGCGCCCCGAAGGTGGTGCGCAGCTCGTCGATGGCGGCCGCGTCCAGGGGCTGCGGCCGGGGATGGGTCATGAGCCAGAGCCTTGCGGTCTCCTCCAGCTCTTCCAGCACATGGCTGGCCTGCTCCACCGAGCGCTCCCAGACCACGGGGCCCAGGCGCTCGAACAGGGCGCCGCGCACCTGGCCGGCCAGCGCGGCCACCTCGGCGGCGGCCTGCGGGTCGCCGGGCCGGCGGTAGCGGATCAGCGGGATGCGGCCCACCTTCATGACCTGGTAGGGGGTGATGGGCGGCAGCACCTCGTCCTCGCGCCAGACGCCGGACAGCGTCAGCGCCACGAGATGGGTGGAATGCGTGTGGATGACGGCACACGCCTCGCCGTCATTGCCGTAGATGCCCCGATGCAGGACCAGGGTCTTGGAAGGCTTGGCGCCGCTGACCCAATGCCCGCCGGCATCGACCTTGGACAGCTCTGCCGGGTCGAGCCTGCCCAGGCAGGCGTCGGTGGGGGTGATCAGCCAGCCGTCATGCAGGCGCGCACTGATGTTGCCGGCCGCGCCGACGGTGTAGCCGCGCTGGTAGAGGCTGGCGCCGGTGGCGCAGATCTGCTCGCGGATGCGGGATTCGTCGCTCATGGGTGAACGCCCAGGCAAAGGCCGGGTGTGCGGGGTGCAAAAAGAGATGTGACTGATATTGTCATCAGGTCATCATACAAATTTTGCGCAAAAACCCAAACAAGGTGAAAACCCTTGGCCATGCGCCAAGGGGTGGTTTCGGAGGTTCAGGGCTTGGCGGCCAGGATGTCGCGGGCCAGGCGTTCGCCGTCCTGCTCCCAGAAGCTGGCGTCGGCGCGGTGGATGCGGTCTATGGCGTTGCCCATGTGCGTGGCGGCGGCCTTGCGCGCGGCCTTGGGGTCGCCGGCCTCGATGGCCAGCACGATGCTGTGGTGCTCGCGTTCCACGGCCTTGCCGAAGTCCTCGCGCCGCGCCTCGTTGGCGCGCGTGATGCGCATGGCGCCGCGCAGGAACTGCGACAGGTAGTCCAGCGTGCTGATCAGGAACGGGTTGCCCGAGGCCTGGGCAATGGCGCGGTGAAACGCCATGTCTTCCTCCACGCCGTCACGGCCCAGCCGCACGGCCTCGGCCAGGGCGCTCTCCGCATCGTGGATGCGCTGCATATCCTCTTCGCTGCGCCGCCGCGCCGCGAGTTCGGCCACCTCGGTCTCCAGTGCGCGGCGCACCTCGGTGATCTGGATCAGCGCATTCCTGCCAGCCGCCGGCAGGCCTTCGAAGTCCAGTGGCTCTATGCCTGCCGCCTTCACGAACACGCCGCTGCCCTGGCGCGATTCCACCAGGTTGCGCGACTTGAGCTGGGACACCGCCTCGCGCACCACGGTGCGGCTGACCTCGAGCTGCTGCACGAGCTCGGCCTCGGTCGGCAGCTTCTGCCCCGGCTGCAGATTGCCGGCGCGGATGCGCGCCTCCAGCTGCCGGGCAACCTGGTCCGCAAGCTTGAGACCGGGCTGGATGGCAGAGAAGGAAACCGTCATGGAGGGGGTGGGGGGCTGGGGAGACACGTGTGGCAGCGATTGTCTCAGAACGGTGCGGCACTCAGGCCCTCGCGCCCGGCAGTCAAGGCCGGGGTGGATAGATCCCGTCCACCACAATGCACCACTGCATACTCAGGTAGGGGTCGCGTATGGAAAAAGGCTGACTGCCCCCTGCAACTCCTACGCTGACGTTCGCTGAATTGCCAAGAGTCACGTCGGCTGTCGCAGTTTCCCGATAGATGCCTGCATTCTGCGCCTGGGCCAGCATTCTGCCGGGAGCGGGTGTGGCATGGGTCGCTTCCTGGGTACTGGCGGTAACGCTTGAGGTGACAACGGCCGCGTGCGTATGCGCGGGCATCTGGGTCTGCGTCAGCGTCTGGGTCTCAGTGCCGCCGATCTGGCCCAGGCTGGTGGGGTACAGCCCCGGGCCGCTGCCTGTGCCCACGGGAACACGTCCTTGCAGATCGGGGAGTCTGAAGGTGATCTGGCCGTCGCCTCCATACGTCGTGCCAAGTAGCGAGAACAAAGGGGTATTTTGGCTGATTACGAGCGTCTGCCCTGCGGCCGGCAACGTGCTTCGAGGGCAGAAGTTGCCCGCGAAGAGAAAAAGTTCACCGACGTAAGATTCTGATCCTGCGTGGGCTGAAGGCATGAAGGACGCTGACAGCGTGACGGCCAGCGCGAGAGCGGTTTTGCGCGGCAAAGAGGTTGAGTTCTGGGACATGGCGGAATCCTGGGAGGCTATAGGGGCGTAGCTTGTATCAACGGGCGAGCATGAAGCAGATGCGATCCAGCGTCTCTTTCTCCGGGTCCACCCAGCCAGGCGCCAGAGCGATGCCGGCAACGGGGTCCCCCGTTGCCGCGATGGCCACGGCCCGGCCCTTGTTGGTGCGACTGTCCAGCAGCAGGGTGTAGCTGCCCGGGGCTACGGCGGGGTTGAAAGCGATCGTGAAGGGGCCGCTCGCGCCATTGCGTGCTGCTGCATAGCCTGCACCACTGCGGATAACGGCCTTGGTGGCGTCGCCCGGATCGGGTGCAACGCAGCCGTGGCGCACTTCGGCCAGACCTGTGACACCACCCATGCCCGTCGGTCCCATGGGACCCTGCGGGCCCACCGAGCCTTGGAGGCCGTTGCATACATAGCTGGTGCTGGTGATCTCTGCTGCATCCAGTACGCCGTTGCGGTTGGTATCCAGGCCCTGGCTGATGCGCTGACCGCCCGTGGCGCAGGTGGCGCCAGCAGCTTCTACCTGGGTCACCATCAGGGATTCCCGGCCATCGGTGCCCGCCGCGCCGACCGCTCCCGGGCTACCTGGCGCGCCTGCCGCGCCTGTAGTGCCGGCAGGTCCGGTGGCACCGGCAGGGCCGGTAGCGCCCGTGGCTCCCGTAGCGCCGGCAGGTCCGGTGGCACCGACGGAGCCCGTGGCTCCGGCAGCGCCTGCCGGCCCCGTTACTCCGGCAAGCCCTGTGGCGCCGGTGGGCCCCGCAGAGCCTGTGGCACCGGCGGGGCCTGTGGCGCCGGTAGCACCTGCCGGTCCTGTAGCGCCGGTAGGGCCTGCGTCGCCTCTGGGTCCTTGCGCGCCCTGCGTGGAGGCGGGATCGCAACGGCCCAGACTGCCGCTGGCGTCATGGCATACGTGGCTGGTGGATGTGGCGGGTGTGCCTGGCAGCCCGGGCAGTTGCACCTCTCCCGTGGGCTGTACGCGCAGCGCCGGGGTGTTGGGTGTGGAGTAGATGATCACGCCGCCACCCGCGGGGGGCGTGAGGCTGATGTCCGCCGCCCCGGCAGGACCGGTAAGCAGGGCGAGGACGGCGGTGGTGGCAAGGGCCACCGGACCGGCCGAAGTGGGGGGCAGTGGCCGACGGACAAAAAGAGGGGAAGGCATTTGACGGATGGCTCCTGTCGGCTAGGCCTCCGGCAGGGACGCGGTACTTGGCGGCGCTGCCAGGGCTGTCCGGGTGTGCGAGGTGACCTGGCCTGAAGTTGCGCAGGTCCAGGGCAAGGTAATGGGTAAGGTGGCTGGATTGGTACCGATTCTGCGAAATTGTGGATTTTTGCAAAATCACTGAAACTTGGTAAATTGAAATTGACTATTTGCCAGGACTGTGGTTTTCCAGTTCAGCCTGGCAATGGTCCGTTGCTGCTTGCATGGGCGCAATGCAGGTCTGCTGCTGTTGCAAGCCGCGTCTGCAGGATTCTTGCGGGCCTGCGCGGCGCGCGATACTTGCGCTTTTGCCATCTGCCTTACCGGGCCGAGCCCTTTTTCCATGCGAACCCCCACTACCGACTCTGCGGCCGCCGTGCCCGCCATCGCCTCCCTGGCCGATGCCGCCTTCACCCAGCGCGTGCAGCACGCCATAGACCACAAGACCAAGCCGCTGGGCGCACTGGGGCGGCTGGAGCAGCTGGCGCTGCGCATTGCCTGCATCCTGGGCCAGGACAGGCCGGTGCTGCAGCAGCCGCAGATGCTGGTGTTTGCGGCCGACCACGGGCTGGCGGCGCGTGGCGTGTCGGCCTATCCGGTGGATGTGACCTGGCAGATGGTCGAGAACTTCATGGCCGGCGGCGCCGCCGTCAGCGTGCTGGCACGCCAGCATGGGCTGGCGCTGAACGTGGTGGACTGCGGCGTGGCACGCGACTTTCCCGCGCGCGAGCAGGACCCCGACGACAAGCTTCCCCAGCCCGGCCAGCCGCGCCTGTGGCGCCGCAAGCTGGGCTACGGGACGCGCGACTGCAGCCAGGGCCCGGCCATGACGGCCACCGAATGCGCCATGGCCCTGCGCAACGGCGCGGCCCTGGTGCGCCAGTTGCCGGGCAATGCGCTGCTGCTGGGCGAGATGGGCATTGGCAATACCTCCAGCGCATCCTTGCTGCTGGCGCGGCTGTGCGGCGAGCCCTTGGCCGAGGTCACGGGTGCGGGCACCGGCCTGGATGTAGCCGGGCTGGCCCGCAAGATCGGGGTGCTGCAGGAGGTGCTGCAGCTGCACGCGCAGGCCACGGAACCGCTGGACGCGCTGGCGGCCATGGGCGGCTTCGAGGTCGCCACCATGGTGGGCGCCGTGCTGCAGGCCGCCGCCGAGCGGCGCGTCATCGTGGTCGATGGCTTCATCACCACGGCCGCCGTGCTGGTGGCCAGCCGCCTGCAGCCGGCCGTGCTGGAGCGCTGCGTTTTCTCGCACCGCTCGGGCGAGCCCGGCCATGTGCGCATGCTGGCCCACCTGGGTGCCGAGCCGCTGCTGGACTGGCAACTGCGCCTGGGCGAAGGCTCGGGCGCGGCCCTGGCCTGGCCGCTGCTGGTGTCGGCCTGCGCCATGCTGGGCGAGATGGCCAGCTTTGCGCAGGCCGGTGTGAGCACGCGTTCGGAGGAGGCATAGCCGCTGGAGCCGCGCCGCGGCTAGCGCGATAACGCAGCTGCCGCCAGCTTGCCCAGCCGCCTGACCAGCGCGCCGAAGCGCGCGGCATCGGTGTTGCCATAGCCGATCACCAGGCCGTTGTCCTGGGGCAGCGGTGCCAGGGCGAAGGACGAGAGGGCGCCCGGGTTCATGCCGGCGCGCCGCGCCTGCTCCACGATGGCACTGTCGGACAGGTCCGGCGGCAGCCGCACGGTCAAATGCAGGCCGCCGTGGCCGCCCAGCACCTCATGCTCCACGCCCAGTTGCGTGGCAAGCGCCTCGCGCAGGGCCGCCTGGCGCTCGCGGTACAGGCGCCGCATGCGGCCCAGGTGGCGCGAGAACTGGCCGCTTTCCATGAAGTCCGCCATGGCCAGCTGCTCCAGTCGATGGCCGCCGCGCAGCATCTCCTGCACGGCGGATGCCGCGCTGGTGGCCAGGGCCTGCGGCAGCACCACAAAGCCGAGGCGCAGTGCCGGGAACATGGTCTTGCTGAAGGTGCCCACATAGAGCACGGGCGCGTCCGGCACCTGGCCCTGCATGGCGGCGATGGGCGTGCCCTGGTGGCGGAATTCGCTGTCGTAGTCGTCCTCGATGATCCAGGCCCCCGCGCGGCGCGCGCGCTCCAGCAGGTCCAGCCGGCGCGCCACCGACAGCACGGCGCCCGTGGGATATTGGTGCGACGGCGTGATCTGGATCAGCCGTGGAGGATGGCTGTCCCACAGGCCGGGCGCGATGGCTGCGCCATCCGCATCCACGCGCAGTGTGCTGACGCACAGGTCTCCCCCCGCAAAGGCCGACTTGGCGCCCCGGTAGCCGGGCTCCTCCAGCCAGGCATGGTCGCCCGGGTTGGTGAGCAGTTGCACGCACAGGTCCAGCGCACCCTGGGCGCCTTCGGTGACGATGATGCGCGAGGCATCGCAGCGCACGCCGCGGGAGATGCGCAGGTGCTGCGCAATGGCCTGGCGCAGTGCAGGCTCGCCCGCAGGGTCGCCATAGTCCAGCGTGGCGCTGGCGGGAAGGCGCAATGCGCGGTCCTGCGATCGGCGCCAGGCGGGCAGGGGGAACCTGTCCAGGGCGGGCGTGCCCGGCGTCAGGGGCAGGCTGCGGTCCAAGGCGTGGCGTGTGGGCGCGATGCGGTCCAGGCGCCGTGCCGTGCGGGGTGCGCAGGGGGGCGGGGCGGCGGCCTCGGCGGCTGCCATGGAATGGGTGGATACAGCCGCCACGCGCGTGCCCTGCCGGTCGGCGACCACATAGCCTTCGGCCGCCAGTTGCTCGTAGGCGATGAGCACGGTGTTGCGCGAGACTCCCAGATCCTCCGCCAGCGAGCGCGAGGCCGGCAGGCGGTCGCCGGCCGGCAGCCGGCCCGCCAGGATGGCCTGCTTCAGGCGCTGGATCAGCTGGCGCTGGCGCGGCGGCGCGCCGGCGCCGGTGAGCAAGGGGCTGGTCAGCAGGTCAGGGGCGGGCATGCAATGGGTGGCGTGGCACCATGAAATAAGAGGGATATGGCACTTTCAATGATGCCACGCCAGCGCTATCGTGGCCCTGCCAAATGACCTGACCAGGAATCTCCGATGCCCCCCGCACTCAACGCCCACTCCCAACCCGTAGGCCACGACCTTCCCAACTGGACCCCGCGCCAGCGCCCGCCGCGCACGCCCATGCAAGGCCGCTACTGCCGGCTGGAGCCGCTGTCCGCCGCGCGCCATGCAGCCGATCTGTTCGATGCCTTCAGCCAGGCGCCGGACGCCAGCGACTGGACCTACATGTCGGTGGGCCCCTTCGCGGATGCCCAGGCCTATCTGCGCTTTGCCGAGGCCGCCCAGGCCAGCGAAGACCCGCTGCACCACGCCGTCATCGACCTGGCCACGGGCCGTGCCATCGGCTCGCTGGCGCTGATGCGCGTGGACACGGCCAGCGGCGTGATGGAAGTGGGCTTTGTCTGCTACTCGCGCCAGCTCAAGCGCACGCGTGCGGCCACCGAGGCGCAGTTCCTGCTGATGCAGCGCGCCTTCGACGAGCTGGGCTACCGCCGCTACGAGTGGAAGTGCGACAGCCTGAATGCGCCGTCGCGTGCCGCAGCGGCGCGCCTGGGCTTCCGGTTCGAGGGGGTGTTCCGCCAGGCCGTGGTCTACAAGGGCCGCAGCCGCGACACGGCCTGGTTCTCCATCATCGACAGCGAATGGCCGGCGCTGCGCGCGGCCTACCAGCGCTGGCTGGAGCCGGGCAACTTCGATGCGCAGGGCGGGCAGCTGCGTTCGCTGTCCAGCCTGATGGAGCCGGGAGCGCAGCCGGCTCAGGAGCCTGCCGGCGTGGCGTAGTAGGCCTGCAGCACCTCGATCAGGGCCTGCGCATGGCGCGGCAGCCGGCCCTGGTCGCGCACGAGGATGCGGCGCTCGCGCACGCTCCAGGCATCGGTCAGCTCGATCAGTGCCAGCCGCATGCTGTCGCTGTTGCGCCGTGCGGCGCTCTCGGGAACGATGCCGATTCCCACGCCGGCGCCGATCATGCGGCACATGGCGTCGAAGCTGGACAGCTGTATGCGCAGCTTCATGGGCTTGCCCAGGCGCTCGGTCACACCTGCCAGAAATGTCTGCAGCGTGCTGCCCTGCTGCATGCCGATGGCGTCCTCGTCCAGCGTCTCGGCAAACGCAATGCGCTTGCGCCGCGCAAAGCGGTGGCCGCGCGGCGTGGCCAGCACCAGCCGGTCGGTGCTGAAGTGGATGGTCTGCAGGCCCAGCGTGTCCACCTGGCCGGCCACGATGCCCAGGTCGGCCCGGCCATCGAGCACGCCGCGTGCGATCTCGGCGTTGGGCCGCTCCTGCAGGTCCACGTTCACGCGCGGGTGGTCGGCAAGAAAGGCGGGCAGGATCTCGGGCAGAAAGTCGGTCACGGCCGTGGTGTTGGCAAACACCCGCACATGGCCGCGCAGGCCGGCGCCGTACTCCTGCAGGTCGTGGCGCAGTTGCTCGGACTGCAGCAGCATGCCGCGCGCATGGTGCAGGAAGGCTTCGCCGGCCGGCGTGGGGCGCACGCCGCGTGCCTCGCGGTACAGCAGGGGCATGCCCGCCTGCTCCTCCAGCGCCTTGATGCGCAGGCTGGCTGCGGCCAGGGACAGGTGCTGCCTTTGCGAGGCGCGCGTGAGGCTGCCCAGTTCGGCGGCATGCACGAACAGGCGCAGGTCCGTCAGGTCGAAGTGCATGAGGGGCATGAAGGGCGAAGAGGGCATGGGCGGGGTCAAGGTTTTGTCAATTCCGAAGGCCGGGTCAGGAAATGCGCGATTGTGCGCTCGCCCGGCACGGGCAACCATGCGGGCTTGCGACAAGAACAAATGGAGACATGACCATGCCGGATTCTTCCTTTCCCCTGCCGTCGAGCCTTTTGCACCGCCGAAGCCTGCTGGCCGCCGCACTCGCCTTGCCCCTGCTGGGCCATGCCCAGGCCTGGCCCGCGCGGCCCATCGTGATGATCGTCCCGCAGGCGCCGGGCGGCACCAACGACATCGTGGGCCGGCTGGTCAGCCAGAAGCTGGCCGAGGTGCTGGGCGCCAGCGTGGCGGTCGAGAACCGGCCCGGTGCGGGCGGCAACATCGGCACACAGGCCGTGGCCAAGGCGCCGCGCGACGGGCATACGCTGCTGATGACCATCAGCAGCAGCCAGGCCATCAACCCCGCGCTGTACCGCAAACCGGGTTTCGATCCGGTGAAGGACTTCCGGCCCATCGGCCTGATCGGCTCCGTGCCCAATGTGCTGCTGGCCCATCCCGGCTTTGCGGCCAAATCCGTGCCCGAGCTGATCTCCATGGCCCGGGGCCGGCCCGACGAGTTCCGCTATGCCTCGGCCGGCAACGGCACGCTCAACCATCTGCTGGGCGAGATGCTCAACAGCATGGCGGGCATCCAGCTGCAGCATGTGCCCTACAAGGGCGTGGCGCCCGCGCTCAACGATGTGCTGGGCGGGCAGGTGCCGCTGCTGTTCGGCAGCCTGCCGTCAACGCTGCCCCATATCCAGGCCGGCCGGCTGCGCGCGCTGGCCGTGAGCGGCGCGGCGCGATCGCCGCTGCTGCCTGATGTACCCACCATTGGCGAAACGGTGCCCGGCTACAACGGCACGCTGTGGGTAGGGCTGTTTGCTCCTGAAGGCGTGCCCGCGCCGGTGCTGGCGCAGTTGCAGGACGGCATGGCCCGCGCGCTGGCGGCCGGCGATCTGCGCGGCAAGCTCGAAGCCTCCGGCGTGGAGCTGGCCGGCCCGGCCGACAAGCCCGTGTCACCGGACCGGATGGCGGCCTTGCTGCGCGAGGACATCGCCAAGTGGGCGCGCATTGTGAAGGACTCCGGCGCCTCGCTGGACTGAGCCCCGGCCCCTTCAGCCCTGCGGCTCCATGGCCAGCGCGAACAGCTCGCTGCGAAAGTGGATGCCCAGCCGTGCAAATGCGCGGTTACGGTAGGTCTTGACGGTGGGCAGGCTGAGGGACAGGTCGCAGGCAATGCCCTCGTGCGTCATGCCCTGCAGCAGCCGGGCGCAGACATCGAGTTCGCGCGGCGTGAGGCCGGGCTGTGCCTGCAGCAGGCGCATGCGCAGGGCGGGCAATGTCTGGCGCTGTCTGGGCTGGGGGGCTGGGGACGCCGATGCCGCAGCCACGGCAGGCTGCGCCTGCGTCAGCGCGATGTGCTTGTGCGCCAGGGCCAGCAGCACGGGCGCCATGCTCTCGAAGCAGCCGATCTGCGCATCGCCCAGCGCCCTCTGGTGCTGGTGGCGGTAGAAGTTGACGGCAAACACACCGCCGTCGTCCTGGTGCTCGACGATGGATACGCGCTCGGCCATGCCGTGCGCGTCGTAGACCAGGGCGCGGTGCTCGCCTTCCACCTCCTGGGCCGTGATGTGGCACAGCGCCGTGCTGCGTGCCGGCGCTGTGCCGCCGTGCTTCCACGTGCTGTCGCGCAGATGGGGGCCTGAGAGATAGGCGCGCCAGCACTCGCGTGTGGTGTCACGCGCCTCGCTGCTGGCCGACAGGAACAGCTGCGGCCGGCTGCGCTGCCCCGTGCGGTAGACCGACCAGGAGGCGACGGGCAGCAGCGCGTTCATGGCCTGCAGCACCTGCAGGGCGAAGCCCGGCCCACCCAGGCTGGACACCATCTGGCCCAGCGCATGGCTGGACGCCTGGCCGGGCAAGGCGCTGGCGTCAAGGGCGGGGGAGGGGCAGGTCCAGTGTCTCAAGGGATGGCAGGGGCGGGCAGGGCGCTGTCATCTTCCGGGATGACGGCCTGCCCGGGCAATGGTGCTTATGCTAGGTCCCGATCCCATTCACCGGAGCCCCAGAACCATGCCAGATGACGTGCCGCAGCTTGCGGCCTTGCCCGATCCGCGCTTTCGCTTCTTCGCCGACCTGAGCGTGCAGGTGGGCCCGCCGCAGGAGGTCGGTGCCACGGCGCACGGCGGGCGCCGGCTGATCCCCATCCTGGGCGGCACGGCCCGGGGCGACGGCTGGAGCGCGCGCGTGCTGCCCGGAGGCGCGGACTTCCAGCGCATCGTGCACGGCGGGCTGGCCGAACTCGACGCGCGCTATGTGCTGGAGACCGATGCCGGCGACCTGATCTATGTCTGCAACCAGGCCCTGCGCAGCGGCGACCCGGCGCACATGGCCAAGCTGGCACGTGGCGAGCCCGTGGACCCTGCACATATCTACTTCCGCTGCGCGCCCCGCATGGAGACGGCCAGCCGTGCGCTGGCCTGGATCAACGAGCGCCTGTTCTTCGGCACCGGCGCGCGCCATCCCGATCGCGTGCAGATGCGCTTTCACGAGCTGCTCTGAGGGGGCCTTCCCCGCTTCGATACCTACAACACAGGAGACACAACACATGAACAACCCTGCATCCAAGGCGCGCCGCGCCGCCGTGGCCTGCACTCTTGCCGCCGTGCTGGCCACCGGCCTGGCTCCCTGGGCCGCGGCCAGCGCCCAGCCTGCATTTCCGAGCAAGCCCGTGCGCCTGCTCGTCGGCTTTCCTGCGGGAACGGGGCCGGACATCGTGGCACGCCTGCTTGCGCAAAAGCTGTCCGAGCAATGGGGCAACCTGGGCGTGGTCGTGGACAACAAGCCGGGCGCTGGCGGCCTCATCGCCGCCAGCGAGGCGGCACGGGCCGTGCCTGACGGCTACACGCTGATGCTGGGCGAGACCGGCCAGCTCAGCATTGCGCCCAACACCTACCAGCGCCTGCCCTACGACCCGCAAAAGGACTTTGTGCCCGTCAGCCAGGTCGTCACCTCCGACTTCGTGCTGCTGGTCAATCCGCAGAAAGTGCCGGCCCGCAATGTGCCCGATTTCGTGGCCTGGGCGCGCCAGCGCAAGGAGCTGTTCATCGCCACCTTCGGCGCCGGCACGCCCGGCCACTTCGGCGCCTTCATGTTCGGCAATGCCGTGCAGCTCAGGCCCGAGCCCGTGCACTACAAGAACACCAACGATGCCCTGGGCGGCCTGTTCAGCGGCGACGTGCAGGCCGTCTTTGCCACGGCGGCCCTGGCCGCGCCCCAGGTCAAGGCCGGCAAGCTCACGGCCCTGGGCAGCACGGGCGCCACGCGCACCCCGTCCATGCCCGAGCTGCCCACCATCCGGGAGCAGGGCTATCCGTCGCTGGAGTTCAATTCCTGGTTCGGCGTGGTCGCGCCCGCCAAGACACCGCCCGAGATCGTGGCCAGGCTGCAGGCCGACATCGTGCGCGCCCTGCAGCAGCCCGACAGCCGCAGCCGGCTGGAAGAGGCCGGTTTCCGCGTGACGGGCACCACGGGCGACGAACTCGCCCGCATCATGCGCGCCGACACGGTCACCTGGGGCAAGGCCGTGGCGGCCACGGGCTTCAAGGCCGATTGAAGCTCAGCGCTTGCCCGCAGCCGGCGCAGGCGTCTTGGGCGAGTAGTCGCAGTACGGCGCCACCACGCACTCCCAGCAGCGTGGCTTGCGGGCCTGGCAGACATAGCGGCCCAGCAGGATGAGCCAGTGGTGCGAGTCCACGGCATAGGCCGCCGGCACGCGCTTCATGAGCTGCATTTCCACGGCCAGCGGCGTCTTGCCTGGCGCCAGGCCCGTGCGGTTGCCCACGCGGAAGATGTGCGTGTCCACGGCCATGGTGGGCTGGCCAAAGGCGACGTTCAGCACCACGTTGGCCGTCTTGCGGCCCACCCCGGGCAGGGCTTCCAGTTCCTCCCGCGTGCGCGGCACCTGGCCGCCGTGGCGCTCGACCAGGATCTGGCAGGTCTGCATCAGGTGTTTGGCCTTGCTGCGGTACAGGCCGATGGTCTTGATGTAGCCCTCTAGCCCTTCAAGTCCCAGGTCCAGGATGGCCTGGGGCGTATTGGCCACGGGAAACAGCTTGCGCGTGGCCTTGTTCACGCCCACGTCCGTGGCCTGGGCCGAGAGCAGCACGGCAGACAGCAGCTCGAACACGTTGGTGTATTCCAGCTCGGTCTGGGGCGAGGGGTTGGCGGCCTTGAGTGTGGCGAAGAAGGGTTCGATGCTGGTGGTTTTCATTGTGGGAAGCGCGTGTCCATCGATGTGGCGAGCATTGTCGTGCAAGTGTGATTTCTAGGACTGTTCTGGTTTTTGATGTCTGCGAGGGCCAGATCGTCTGGTTATGCCGTTGCGGCGTTGACGTGCTGGGGCCGCATGGCAATAGTGGGCCGGATCGATTCCGCCGACACCACACATACAGACAACACGCCACCAGGAGGGGGCGACCGCATGGCCACTCGCAAGATATCCGTTTCTCCCGCGATCGCGGCGGCGCAGACCCTGCTGGGTGATGTCCGCGACCTGATCGAGGCCGCGCGGCTTCGGGTGGCTTCCACCATCAACAGCGAAATGACCCTGCTGTACTGGCATATCGGCCAGCACATCCATGACTGCGAATCCGAGGTGCGGCAGGCCGGCTGCAGCGACAAGGTCCTGCCCTCCCTGGCCGGGCATCTGGTCCAGGGCTATGGCGGCAGTTTCTCGGAAAAGAACCTGTGGCGCATGGTGCAGTTCTCCACCACCTTTCCTGATGAGCCCCTGGTCATCTCGCCCACGCGGCAGTTGAGCTGGGCGCATTTCATCGCGCTGATTCCGCTCAAGGACGCCCTGCAGCGCGAGTACTACGCCAGCATGGCGAGCATTGAGCGCTGGAGCGCCCGCACGCTGCGCAGCCGCATCGATTCCCGGCTGTACGAGCGCACCGTGCTGTCCTTCGATGCGGACACGCTGGTCGCGCAGGAGCCCACGCAGCGAGCCACCGAGCGCATGTCGCCAGCGCTGTTCATGCGAGACCCCTACATCCTCGACTTCCTGGGGCTGCACGATGCCTGGCAGGAGGGCGACCTGCAGGCGGCCGTCATCCGCGAGATGGAAGCCTTTTTCCTGAAGTCGGGCATGGGCTTCAGCCTGGTGGCGCGACAAAGGCACATGCAGATGGATGACCAGGATTTCCAGCTTGACCTGCTGTTCTACCACCGCAGGCTGCGGCGGCTGGTGGCGGTGGAGCTGAAGGTGGGCGAATTCGCGGACGAGGACAAGGATCGGATGGAGCACTACCTGCGCTGGCTGGATCGGCATGAGCATGAGCCGGGCGAGGATGCGCCGCTGGGCATCATGCTGTGCTCGGGCAACAGCTCGGAGCAGATCGAGCTGCTGGAGTTGGGCCGCGGCGGCGTCCAGATGGCCGAGTATCTGCCCGGCCTGCCTGCTCGCCATGTGCTGGCCCAGCGGCTGCGGGAGGCCACGCGCCGGGCGCAGTGGCACTGGGCACAGTGCCACCTGGAAGTCGGGCAGGGCTGAGCACGGGCCCCGGCCTGCAGTCCATCCCTTCCGTCTTTCTCTGCTTCTTCTACTTCGTCTTCTTACCCGGGAGGCAGAAGCTCCCGCAGATGCTCCACGAAGGCCCGCACGCCCTTGGACAGCGTGCGGCCTGCCAGCGTCTGCAGCTCGATGGCGCGTGCATTCATGCCGCGTTCGCGTATGGGCACCGCATGCAGTTCGCCACGGCGCACACGCTCGCGCATGGTGACCTCACCACCCAATGACAGGCCGCCGCCATGCAGCACGAAGTGCACCAGGGTCTCGAACTGGCCGCTGACCAGGGCAGGCTCGAACACCAGGCGCCGGTGGCTGCAGGCAATGTCGAACAGCTGGCGCGCGGTGTTGGCGTCCTCGGGCAGGGCAATGGCATGGGGATGCATCTGGGCCAGGGTGATGCTGGCATGCCGGGCCAGTGCGTGGTCGGGCCGCATGATGGCGACCACGGGCGAGACCTGGCGGTGCCAGACCTCGATATCGCGTGCCGCCGCACGGCTGTAGGTCAGGCCGACATCGGCCTCGCCGCCCAGCACGGCCTGGGTCACGGCGGCAGGCGCTTCCACGCGCAGGTGGAACTGCATGCCCGGGTACTGTTCACGAAACAGCGCCATGGCGCGCGGCAGGAATTCGATGGCAAAGCCGCCCGAGCTGCACACGCGCACCACGCCCCGGCGCAGGCCCTGCAGGGCCTCGATGTCCGAGACCACGCGGTCGGCCTCCAGCGCACCGCGGCGCGCGTGGGCGGCCAGCAGCTCGCCTGCCGGGCTGGGCGCCATGCCGCGCGGGCGGCGCTCGAACAGCGGCACGCCCAGCATCTCTTCCAGACCGGCGACCTGGCGGCTCACGGCCGAGGGCGAGACGTTGAGCCGCGCGGCGGCATCGCTGACCGAGCCGCTGCGCACCACTTCGAGAAAGTAGCGCAGGGCCGTGTCCTGAAGGCGGTTGGAAAGCATGTGGCTCCCATTTATGGTTTGCGGAAAACGCAACGATAAGCCGAGAAAATGGCGATTGTCGAAATATTTGCGCCTGCTTATGCTGACTTCGTTCTGTCACGAAAACGAGGAAATCCATGGAGTCAAGCACAAGCGCCGCTGCGCTGCAGCCGGGTCTGGCCACCGGGGGCGGTGCCGTGGTGGAGATGTCGGCCGTCGCGCTGTCCAAGGCCATCCACGGCCGCGAGCTGTCCTGCCTGGAAGTGCTGGATGCCTACTGCGCGCAGATCGACCGGCTCAACCCCGTGGTCAATGCGCTGGTGGCTCCGCTGGACCGGGACTGGCTGCGCGGCCGCTCCCGCGAGCTGGATACGCTGCTGGCGCGCGGCCAGAGCCTGGGGCCGCTGCACGGCTTTCCGCAGGCGCCCAAGGACATCATGCCGGCCGCAGGCATGGTCACGACCAAGGGATCGCCGATCTTCGCGAACCAGCTGTCGCAGGCCGATTGCGTGGTGTTCGAGCGCATGCGCGCAGGCGGTGCGCTCTTCGTGGCACGCAGCAATTCGCCCGAGTTCGGCCTGGGCGGCCATACCTACAACCCGGTCTACGGGACCACGCGCAATGCCTTCGATCCTTCGCGATCGGCAGGCGGCAGCAGCGGCGGGGCGGGCGTGGCCGTGGCGCTGCGCATGCTGCCCGTGGCCGATGGCTCGGACATGATGGGCTCGCTGCGCACGCCGGCCGCCTTCAACCATGTCTACGGACTGCGCACCTCGGTGGGCTGCGTGCCGCATGGCCCCTCGGAAGAGGTGTTCTTCCAGCAGTTCAGCGTCGCCGGCCCCATGGCGCGCGACATCCCCGACCTGGCCCTGCTGCTGTCCGTGCAGGCAGGCTTTGATGCGCGCCTGCCGCTGACCCGCCGCAGCGAGCCGCCCCAGGACTGGACCGCCCAGCTGCAGCGCGACTGTAAGGGCCTGCGCATCGGCTGGCTGGGGGACCTGGGCGGGCACCTGCCCACCGAGCCTGGCCTGCTGCAGACCTGCCGGGCGGCGCTGCAGCATTTCACGGCCGCAGGCTGCACGGTGGAGGAGGCCGTGCCGCAGTTCGATTTCGAGCGCCTGTGGCGCGCCTGGATCGACCTGCGCAGCTTCAGCGTGGCCGGCGCCAACGCCGCCTTGTACAACGATCCGGCCAAACGCGCCCTGCTCAAGCCCGAGGCCGTCTGGGAAATCGAGCGCGGCCTGGCGCTGCCGGCCATGGCCGTCTATGACGCGGCGCGCGTGCGCTCGGCCTGGTATGAAACATTGCGCCGCCTGTTCGACAGCTACGACTTTCTGGTGCTGCCTTCCGCCCAGGTCTTTCCCTTCGACGCAGCGCTGGACTGGCCTCACGCCGTGGACGGCCGCGAGATGGACACCTACCACCGCTGGATGCAGACCGTGGTGCCTGCCACCATGGCCGGCCTTCCGGCCCTGGCCGCGCCTGCGGGCTTCGGGCCGCAGGGTTTGCCTGCCGGGCTGCAGATCATCGGCCCGGCGCAGGCCGACCTGGCCGTGCTGCAGATCGGCCATGCCTATGACCAGGCCAGCGGCTTGTCGCGCGTGCGCAGCCCGCTGCTCGACTGAAGACTGACGACTGAATTGCCGCATTGAGCTGTTCCCAGGTTCCCGTTCCCTCGTTCCCCAGGAGATCCGTGCCATGGCCTTGTCCCGTTCCCGTTTTCTGTCGTGCCTGATGGCCGGCGCCGCTGCGCTTGCCTTGCCCTTGGCGCATGCCCAGGCCCAGTCCTACCCGGATCGCCCGATCAAGCTGGTCGTGCCCTTTGCGCCCGGCGGCGCCACCGACATCCTGGGCCGCCTGCTGGCCACATCGCTGGGAGAGCGCCTGGGCCAGCCCGTGGTGGTGGAAAACCGTCCCGGCGCGGGCACCGTGGTGGCGGGCGCGCTGGTGGCCAAGGCGCCGCCAGATGGCTACACGCTGCTGCTGGGCGCCAGCACCACGCTGACGCTGAACCCCGTGATCCGCAACCCGCTGCCCTACGATCCGCTGCGCAGCTTCACGCCGCTGGGCCTGGTGGCCGACATGGGGCTGGTGCTGGTGGCGCACAACGAAACGCCTGCACGCACCCTGCCTGAACTCGTGGCCCTGGCCAAGGCCGATCCGGATAAGCTGTCCTACGGCTCCTTCGGCACGGGGTCGTCGGTGCACTTCGGTGGCGAAATGCTCAAGACCGCCACGGGCATGCGCATGGTGCACGTGCCCTTCAACGGCAGCTCGCCCAGCCTGACCGCGCTGATGGGCGGCCAGGTGCAGGTGGCCGTGGACACGGTGGTGGCTACTACGCCGCTGATCAAGGCCGGCAAGATCCGCCCCATCGCGGCCCTGGGCCCGCAGCGCCTGCCCCTGCTGCCCCAGGTGCCCACCGTGGCCGAAAGCGGCTACCCCGGCTTTGCCATGGACACCTGGTTTGCCTTCCTCGCACCGGCCGGCCTGCCCGCTCCCATCCAGAGGAAGCTGGAAAAGGCGCTGGCTGACACCATGGCCGAGCCGGCCATGAAGAAGAAGCTGGTGGACATCGGCCTGTCGCCCGCATGGGGTCCGGGCAGCGCGCTGCAGGAGCGCATCGAGCGCGAACTGCCGCAGATGCGCGCCGTGGCCGCCAGGGCCGACATCAAGGTGGATTGAACGCAGCTGCCTTCCGGGAGAGAGGGGGCAGAGATGGCGTCGTCCCCCTTGGGGGGCGCCGTGCAACGGGAAGGCGCGAAGCGACTCAGGGGACTTCTAATCGTGCAGGAAAGCTGCGGCAGGATTGGCGACAATGCAGGCTTCGCCTTTTCATCGCATCGACAACGAGAATCCTGCCCATGCAATTCGCCGACCGTCTGAACAACGTAGAAACCTCCGCCATCCGCGAGCTGTTCAAGCTGCTGGGCAAGCCCGGCATCATCAGCTTCGCGGGTGGTTTCCCGGACAGCGCCATGTTCGACGTGGCCGGCATCAGCGCCGCCTCCCAGGCAGCGCTGCAGCAGGAGCCGGGCGCCGCGCTGCAGTACGGCGCCACCGAGGGCTACCAGCCGCTGCGCGAGCAGATCGCCGCCTTCATGGCCGGCAAGGGCGTGCGTGAGCTGGCCCCCGAGCAACTGGTGGTCACCACGGGCAGCCAGCAGGCGCTGGACCTGCTGGGCAAGACCATGATCAACCCCGGCGACAAGGTCATCGTGGAAGGCCCGACCTTCCTGGCCACCATCCAGTGCTTTCGCCTGTACGGCGCGCAAGTCATCAGCGCGCCCATCGATGCCGAAGGCGCCCAGGTCGATGCGCTGGAAAAGCTCATTGCCGAGCACCGCCCCAAGCTGGTCTACCTGATCCCCACCTTCGGCAATCCCAGCGGCGCCATGCTGAGCCTGGAGCGCCGCAAGAAGGTGCTGGAGCTGGCCGTCAAGTACCAGACCCTGGTGGTGGAAGACGATCCCTACGGCGACCTGTATTTTGGCGAGGCGCCACCTCCCAGCCTGCTGGCCCTGTCCAGCCAGGTGCCCGGCAGCCGCGACTGGCTGGCCCATTGCGGCTCGCTGAGCAAGGTGCTCAGCCCCGGCCTGCGCATCGGCTGGCTGGTGGCCCCGCCCGAGCTGCTGGCCCGCGCCGTGATGTGCAAGCAGTTCAGCGACGCCCACACCAGCACCTTTGCCCAGGCCACGGCCGCGCAGTACCTGAAGTCCGGCGCCATGCCCGCCACGCTGGCCCATGTGCGCGAGGTCTATGCGCGCCGCGCCAAGGCCATGGGCGATGCGTTGCGCGAGCACCTCGGCGATGCCGTGGAATTCCTGCAGCCCCAGGGCGGCCTGTTCCTGTGGGTGCGCCTGACCGGCAAGGGCGGCGCGCTGGCCGATGCCGGCGAGCTGGCCAAGCGGGCCATCGCCCAGGGCGTGGCCTTTGTGCCGGGCGCGCCGTTCTTCGCGCAAAACCCCGATGCCACCAGCTTCCGCCTCTCGTTCGCCACGGCCGACGAGGACAAGATCCGCGAAGGCATCGCCCGCCTGGCCCAGGCGCTCAAGGCGTGAGCGTGGCTGGGGACAACGAGCGCAGCGGCGAACGCGACGAGGCCCAGGCCCTGCAGGCGCGCGTGATGGAGCTGGAGATCAAGGCCAGCTACACCGACGACCTGCTGGAGCAGCTGAACCTGACCATCTACCGCCAGCAGCAGCAGATCGACCGGCTCCTGGACGAGCTGCGCGACCTGCGCCGACGGGTGCCGGAGGGCGGGCCTGCTGGCGGTGCGACCCATCTGCGCGACGAGCTGCCCCCGCACTATTGAGTGCGCAGGGCTGCATGCGAATGCCCAGGCCAGGCCCTGCCTGGGCATCTTTTCATTCAAGCGGCTTGTTGGCCACGTGCTTCATCTTGCCCAGGAACAGGCGCAGGAAAAAGCCCGCCATGATCAGGATGAAGACGATGACGCCCAGGCTCATCAGCCCGTAGTCGGTGGAAAAGAGATCGATCATCAGCTTCACAAGTCCTCCTGTGGTTTGTAGGTATCGGTGGGGTCCCGATCCGACTATCGCCGTGGCATGGCGTGGAGGGCTTGTGATGGGTCAACGCGGCGGCGGGGCGGGTTTGCGGCAGCGCAAAGGGGCAAGCCCCTGCAAGCCCCTGCAAGCCCGGGAACTGGGCATGGGGTAGGAGTCGATCATCCAGGGCGAGCCAAGCCCATCACCCCCGCATGAACGGCAGGGGCACCTCCGCAGGAATCGGGCAGGCATAGGGCCTGCCGCCGCGGCGCTCGAGCAGCTCCGCCTTGGCCTCGGCCATGCGCTCGGGCCGCTGCAGCAGGGCGATGGCGGTGGCGGCCATCACCTGGGCGGCGCGCACCATGCCGGCGTGGGCCAGGCCGGACTGGCCCTGCGAGACCATCTGCCAGGAATGCAGCGGCGTGCCGAAGGCGTAGCAGGCCACCCAGGCCTGGACGGTGGGCGTGATCCAGCTCACATCGGCCACGTCGGTGGAGCCGAACAGGGTGCCCTCCACAGCGGGATCGTAGGGCGCCAGGCCCTCGAACACGGCCGGCACCTTGCCGCGCAGCACGCTGGCCAGCGGGCGGCTGACCTGGTCGACGTCATTGCTGTCCAGCGTAGCCTGGAAGTCTCCGGCCAGGCTGTGCAGTCCGGGGTCCACGCGCAGCGGGCCCAGGGCCTGCATCTGTTCGTACATGACCTGGTTCAGCGTGCGGTTCTGCAGCAGGTTGGAGCAGGCCTTGTCGAAGACGATCTCCAGCCGGCAATCCGTCATCAGCGCCGCGCCGCGCGCCACGTTCTGCACGCGCTCGTAGAGTGCGGCCGCCTCGTGGTTGCGCGCGGCCCGCACCAGGTACAGCACCTCGGCGCGCGCCTGCACCACGTTGGGCGACAGGCCGCCCGAGTCGGTGATGGCGTAGTGCACGCGCGCATCGGTGGGCATGTGCTCGCGCAGGTAGTTCACGCCCACGTTCATCAGCTCCACGGCGTCGAGCGCGCTGCGGCCCAGGTGGGGGGAGTGCGCGGCATGCGAGGCCTTGCCGTGGAAGACGAACTTGGCCTGGATATTGGCCAGCGTGCTCTGGCTGAACACGCCGGAGAAGCTGGCCGGGTGCCAGGTCAGCGCCGTGTCCACATCGTCGAAGACCCCGGCGCGCGCCATGAAGGTCTTGCCCGATCCCCCTTCTTCTGCCGGGCAGCCGTAGTAGCGCACGCGCGCCTTGGCGCCGCTGCGGCGCAGGTGCTCCTGCAGCGCGATGGCCGCGAAATGCGCCGAGGTGCCCAGCAGGTGGTGGCCGCAGCCGTGGCCGGCCAGGCCCGGGCTGTCGGTGGACGGCGTGCAGACCAGGGCGCCGCTTTGCTGGTTCAGGCCCGACAGTGCGTCGTACTCGCCCAGGAACGCCAGCACCGGGCCCTCGTCGCCCCATTCGGCCAGAAAGGCGGTGGGAATGCCGGCCAGGGCGCGTGTGATGCGAAACCCGGCCTGCTCCAGCGCATCGATGTGCAGCTGGGCCGAAGCCGTCTCGGCATAGCGCAGCTCGGCCAGCGACCAGATGCTGTCGGCCAGGGCCGCCATGCGCGCGGACTGCTGCTGGAAAAAATCCTGGAGATGATCGACCGCGCTCATTCCGGCTTCACTCCTGCCTTGTCCAGCAGCGCCTTGTTGCGCTGCAGTTCGCTGGCGATCTGGGCCGGGAAGCGGCTCTGGTCCATCTCGGTGACCGATGCGCCCAGCAGCTTCAGGTGCTTTTGCACCTCGGGCAGGCGCACGGCCTTCGTGGACGCTTCCTGCAACTGCCGGACGATGGCGGGCGGCGTGCCGGCCGGCACGACCAGGCCGAACCAGCTGATGCCCAGCTCGTTGAGCTGCGCATAGCCCAGCTCCTTGAAGGTGGGTACATCGGGCAGATCGGGCGAGCGGCTGTCGCCCGACAGTGCCACGGGGATGAGCTTGCCACCCTTGATCTGGGGCATGGCCGAAGGCAGCTGATCGGTCATCACCTGCACCATGCCCGCCAGGGCGTCGTTGAGCGCCGGGCCGTTGCCGCGATAGGGCACGATCTGGATCTGGGTCTTCATGGTCTCGTTGAAGGACGCCACCATCAGATGGCCCAGCGTGCCCAGGCCGGGCACGCCCGCGCTGTAGGCGCCGGGCTGGGCGCGCAGCCTGGCCAGGAACCCCGCGAAATCCTTGACGCCCATCTTGGGATGGACCATGTAGACCGATGGCATGGTCACCAGGTTGGCCACGGGCAGGAGCCTGCCTTCCAGCCTGGCGGCGCGCGTATACAGCGAGGGGTTGATGGTGGCCGTGCTCACCGTGGCCATGCCGATGGTGTATCCGTCTGGCGCCGCCTGGGCAATGCTTTCGGTACCGATCAGGCCACCCGCGCCGGCCTTGTTGTCCACCACCACGGGCTGGCCCAGCGTGCTGCGCAGGCCTTCGGCGATCACGCGCGCGACGATGTCGGTGGAGCCGCCGGCCGCAAAGGGCACGATGAGCTTGACGGGCTTGCTCGGATAGGCGTCGGCCGCATGGGCAGTGCGGGCCAGGGTGAGGCCGCACAGCGCGGCGCAAAGGCCCGCGCCCAGGGAAAGCAGGGTGCGGCGCGGCAGGTGAGAGAGAGGCTGTAAGAGGGGCTTGGCTTGCATGGCATGGACTCCATCGACGGGGAGGGAGCCGCAGCCTGGGCCGTGCCGGCTCCCGATGCAGGCGACTATAGAAATCCTGCCGCCCGCGTGGGCCACGGTATTTGTGCCAAGCTATAAGCCGTTCCGATAGCTTGCCCTTCGCCGCCTGTGGCGCGCCAGGGCCTGCCTGGGGAAAACACCGAGATTCCCATGAGCCACGATTTTGACGACCGCGAAGGCCTGGACGATGCGGCCACGCCCCAGGGCCGGCTGCTGTTCTCGCGCCTGACCAAGCATGTGCGCCTGCGCCAGCTGCAGCTGCTGGTGGCGCTGCAGCAATGCGGCTCGGTGGTGCAGGCCGCCGCCACGCTGCACATGAGCCAGTCGGCAGCCACCCAGGCGCTGGCCGAGATGGAGCGCGTGCTCGACATCCGCCTGTTCGAGCGCCATGCGCGCGGCATACGCCCCACGCTGGCCGGCCAGACCCTGGTGGACACGGTGCGCGGCGTGCTGGCCGCGCTGGAGGAGGTGGCGGAATCGCTGGCCGCCATTCGCCGGGGCGCCGCGGCCGCGCTGCGCCTGGGCGCCATTCCGGCGGCAGCCCTGGCCATTCTTTCGCCCCTGCTGGCGCGGTTCTATGCCGAGCACCCCGAGGTGCATGTCGATGTGCACGAAGACGCCAGCACCCGGCTGCTGTCCCAGCTGCTGGGCGGCGGGCTGGACGCGGTGTTCTGCCGCGAGCCGGCGCTGCTGCCCGGCCCCTTCGTCTTCGAACCGCTGCTGGCCGACACGGCCGTGGTGGTGGCCGCACGCTCGCATGCACTGGCCGGGCGCCGTGGCGTGCCGCTGCAGGCCTTGACCGGCGCGCGCTGGGTGCTGCCCACGGCCAACATCGCCGTGCGCGGGATTTTCGAGGCCGAGGTGCTCCAGGCACTGCCCGATGCGCCCTGGTTTCCTGTCTCCACCGTTTCCCTGCCGATACTGGAAGGCCTGTTGAGCCAGCCCGGCGCCGTGGCCCTGGTGCCGTTGAGCATCGCGCCGGGCCTGCAGACCCATGCGCGCGTGTGCCGGCTCGACGTGCAGCTGACGGGCCGGCTGGCGCCGCTGGGCGTGGTCCGCCGCCGCGACCGGGCGCCCGCCCTGCTGGACCAGATGCTTTCGCTGTGCGCGCAGGTTCTGCCGTCACCCCCGGCGCGCTGAAAGCGGGCGGCATGGCTTCTTGCGGCCCCCGGTTGCGGCCACAATACTGTCCGCGCGAAAACACGGCAGCACGGCCGGACCAGACAACAGAAAGCACGCAGAGGACCGCATGATCAATTGGTCGCTAGACGCCGATACCGTCACCCACAGCATCCAGCTGGCGCTGGCGCCGGTGTTCTTCCTGACGGCCGTGGCCGGCATGATAGGCGCCGTGGCCGGGCGGCTGGCCCGCATCATCGACCGCGCGCGCAAGCTGGAGGAACTGCTGCGCACGCCGCAGGAGGAGGAATTCATCGCGCGCAGCCTGACCGAGCTGCACTTTCTGCGCAAGCGCGGCCGGCTGGCCAATGTCTGCATAGGGCTGCTGACCGTCTGCGGCTTTTGCATCGGCCTGACCATTGCCCTGCTGTTCCTGGGCGAGGCCTACGGCATCAACGGCCATGGCTATGCGGTGCTGGGCTTTCTGTTCGGCGTGCTGATGTTTCTCTCGGCCCTGGCCTGCTTTCTCTGGGAAACCATCATGGCCACCAGCCTGCTGGACTTCCACACCCTGACCCGCGTGCGCGCGGCCGTGCGCACCATACAGCGGCCGGAACGCAACGACCAGGCCCAGGCTGAGCCGTCCACCCCGGCAGACGACACCGGCCGCCAGCCCTGAGCCGGGCGCGGACGGCGCCGCCGTCGCCCCCTCACTCCATCGGGTCAAGACAGGCGGCTGCCGCCTGGATCACGCAGTCCGTCAGCCGCTGCAGGCTGGCCTGCGCATTGCGCGCATGGGCCCAGTACATGGGAATGTCCAGATCGTTGCCGGGCAGCAGCTCCACCAGGCTGCCTTCGGCCAGTTGCGCGCCGATCATCAGCGGCGGGTGCATGCCCCAGCCCATGCCCAGCTCGCAGGCCCGCGTATAGCCCTGGTTGGACGGCAGAAAGTGGCGCGGCGTGCTGCGCCGGCCTTCCGCGCCCAGGCGCTGCAGCCACTGGTCCTGCAGGCTGTCCTTGCGGCCGTAGCTCATCATGGGCGTGCGTGCCATGGCCTCGGGCGTGATGCCGTCCTTCAGGTAGCGGCGGATGAAATCGGGACTGGCGGCCGCCACGTAGCGCATGCGTCCCAGCGGCCAGGTGTTGCAGCCCGGAATGGCCGAGGACGTGGCCGTGACGGCGGCCAGCACCTCGCCCTCGCGGATGCGCTTGGCCGTGTGGTCCTGGTCGTCGATGCTGATGTCCAGCAGCTCGTTGCCGTCGCGCGTGAAGGCGGACATGGCGTCCATGAACCAGGTGGACAGCGAGTCGGCATTGACGGCCAGCTTGAGCGTGGGCAGGGCCGTCTGGCCCTCGGGCACCAGTTCGGGGTTCTTGCGGCGCAGGTCGTTTTCCAGCAGGGCGACCTGCTCCACATGCAGGCACAGGCGGCGGCCTGCCTCCGTGCCTGAACAGGGCTGGCCGCGCAGCACCAGCACCTGGCCCACGCGCTCTTCCAGCAGCTTGATGCGCTGGGAGACGGCCGAGGGCGTGACGTGCAGCTTGCGCGCCGCGCGTTCGAAGCTGCCTTCGCGCACCACGGCTGCCAGGGCTTCGAGTCCGGCGTAGTCGAGCATTTAGATATTCTTCATTTGATTGAGTAAATGTAATTTTACTTAACCATTTGCGAGCCAGACAATCCCTGCCCATGTGGACTGCAAATGTTTCTTCTTCCTGGCTGGCGGGCTTCACGGTCTGCCTGTCGCTCATCGTCTCCATCGGAGCCCAGAACCTGTATGTGCTGCGCCAGGCCGTGCACGGCCAGCATGTACGCGCCTGCGTGGCATGGTGCGTGGTCAGCGACGTGGTGCTCATCGGCCTGGGCGTGGCGGGCATGGCCCGGCTGCTGGGCGACAACCCCGATCTGGCCCGCTACCTGACCCTGGGCGGCGCCCTGTTCCTGCTGGCCTACGGCCTGATGGCGCTGTGGCGCATGGCCATGGCGCCCGATGCGCAGCTGGCCGCCTCGGGCGGGCAGCTGGCGCCGCGCGGCCTGCTGGGCGTGGTCTCCACGCTGGCCGTGATCACCTTGTTCAACCCCCATGTCTATCTGGACACGGTGCTGCTGATGGGCTCCATCGGCGCGCGCCAGGAAGGCGCGCTCAAATGGGTGTATGTGATTGGCGCCGCTTCGGCCAGCCTGTCATGGTTCGTGCTGCTGGCCTTTGCGGGCCGCCGCCTCAGGCGCCTGTTCGAGAAGCCGCGTGCCTGGCGGATTCTCGATGGCCTGACGGGGGTGATGATGCTGGCGCTGGCCTGGTGGGTGGCCGGCAGCGTCTGGGCGCCGGCCGGGGCCTGAGCCGGCCTGGGCCGGCCAGAGGCGGCAGGCTCAGCCCGCCGCCTGCTCCGGCTCCGGTGCCCAGGTGCCCACGGCCTCGATGAGGTTCCAGCTGTTGCACTCGATGCAGTAGTGGCCGGTGGTGCCGGTCTTCTGGCTCTCGGCCTCGATCACCACGCGGTGACCATGGCGCTGGGCCGGCGACAGCGGACGGATCTTGTCGTACTTGAACTGCTCTGCCAGATCGCCGCGAAAGGCGATGGTGATGCGGTCGCGCTTGGGGAAATAGTCGTTCTCGTACTTGTCGAGGGTGCGGATGGCCACCAGATTGGCCATGCTGTCCGGATGCGGTGCGCTCATTGAAGTCTCCCTGCCTGTGATGGCGTTCTATGTTCAAAACGATCTGATGACGGTGGTCAGGCATCCGTGGCTTGCGGCTGCAGCGGTAGCTGCAGCCCGGTCTTGACGCGTTCCAGCGCTATCGAGGTGGTGTAGCGCCGGATGTTGTCGTCCCCCGCAAACAGCCGAGCCGCCAGCGCCTGGTACTCCTCCATATCGGCAGCCGTGACGATCAATGAATAGTCGGCTTCACCGGTCACGTAATAACACTGCTGTACCGCGTCCTCCCGATCCACGCGTGCGCGAAAGGCCTGCGACAGATCGGGGCGCTCGTTGACCAGCTGCACGTTGATGAGCACGGTCAGCGGCCGGCCTATGCGCGCCGGATCGACCACGGCCACGTTGGCCGCGATCACGCCCAGCTCCTGCAGCCGCTTGATGCGCCGCTGCACGGCCGGCGCGGAAAGGTGCACGCGCTCGGCGATGAGGCGCTGTGGCGTGAGGTTGTCGCGCTGCATCACGTCGAGAATGGCGCGGTCGAAGGAGTCCAGGGCGATGGCGGGCATGGGCGGCTGGCGGCGAGAAGAGGAAAAGAGCGAATATTGCGTGAAGCGGCTCAAAAACGAGCTGTTTGCGCGGTGCGCTTGCAATATCGTACGCGCCATGACAACAAACATCACATGGAACCGCGCCTGGCCGCTGCTGGCCGTGCTGGGCTCGGTGACGGCGCTGGGCGTGGGAACGTCACTGGCCAAGCAGCTTTTTCCGGTGCTGGGCGCCCAGGGCACCTCGGCATTGCGCGTGGGCTTTGCCGCGCTGATCCTGGTGGCCATCTGGCGGCCCTGGCGCTGGACGCTGGCGCGGCCTCAGGCCTGGGCGCTTCTGCGTTTCGGCGTGGCGCTGGGCGCCATGAACCTGCTGTTCTACATGGCGCTGCGCACCATTCCCTTCGGCCTGGCCGTGGCCATCGAGTTCTCGGGGCCGCTGGCCGTGGCCATCTACCACTCGCGTCGGCCCGTGGATTTTGTCTGGCTTGCGCTGGCGGTGGCGGGGCTGGCCCTGATCCTGCCCATAGGCGGTGCCAGCGCCGGCGCCCTGGTGCTGGAGCCCGTGGGCATTGCCTGCGCCGTGGGCGCGGCCATCTGCTGGGCGCTGTACATCCTGCTGGGCCAGCGGCTGGGCAGCATTCCCAGCGGCCAGGCCGTGTCGCTGGGCCTGGTGTTCGCCGCCATGGTGGTGGTGCCCTTCGGCGTGGCCGAGGCGGGGGCCAAGCTGCTGCAGCCATCCATACTTCTTTTCGGGTTGATGGTTGCGGCCATCTCCAGCGCCTTGCCCTACACGCTGGAGATGATGGCGCTGCGCCGCCTGCCGCCCGCCACCTTCGGCATCGCGCTTGCAACTGAGCCCGCGATAGCCGCCCTCATGGGCATGCTGCTGCTGCATGAGCAACTGGTGGGAACGCAGTGGCTGGCCATTGCCTGCATCATGGGCGCGGCCATGGGCAGCGCCATCACGCGGCCGGCTGCTGCGGCCAAGGCGCCGGCGGAGGTGGCCTCCGCAGGCTGAGGCAAGGAATGCCAGCCACAAAAAAAGCGCTGCCCCGGCAGCGTTTTTTTTTCGCAACGGTCGCAGCCGGCAAGGCTGCGGCCACCTCGCATTCAGAACGCGGGAACGACGGCGCCCTTGTACTTCTCGACGATGAACTTCTTCACATCAGGCGTGTGCAGTGCGTTCATCAGCTTGGCGATGTTGGGATCGTTGGCGCGGTCCTGGCGCGACACCACGATGTTGGTGTAGGGCGAGTCGGCACCTTCGATGAACAGCGCATCCTTGGTGGGATTGAGCTTGGCCTCGATGGCGTAGTTGGTGTTGATCAGCGCCAGGTCCACATCGCCCAGTGCGCGCGGCAGCAGCGGGGCTTCGAGTTCCTTGAACTTGAGCTTCTTGGGGTTCTTGGCCACATCCAGCGGCGTGGGCGTCAGGCTCTTGGGGTCCTTGAGCTCGATCAGGCCCTGCTTGGCCAGCAGGATCAGGGCGCGGCCGCCGTTGGAGGGGTCGTTGGGGATGGCAATGGTGGCGCCGTCCTTCAGGTCCTTGACGTTCTTGATCTTCTGCGAGTAGCCGCCGAAGGGCTCCACATGGACCTTGCCATTGGGCACGGCCACCAGCGAGGTCTTGCGGTCCTTGTTGTAGCTGTCCAGGTAGGGCTGGTGCTGGAAGAAGTTCACGTCCAGCTGCTTGTCCTCGACGGCCGCATTGGGCTGCACGTAGTCGCTGAATTCCTTGATCTGCAGATCGATGCCCTGGGCCTTCAGCGCGGGCTTGATGTGATTGAGGATTTCTGCATGCGGCACGGCCGTGGCACCGACCTTGAGCACGTCGGCGGCCTGGGCTGTCAGTGCCAGCGTGGCAATCGCGATTGCGGAGAGGGCTTTCTTCAACATGACCGGAGGACTTTCTTCAACGGGTTGCGATAAAACGCCGCCGGCCCAGGAGAACGGCTCCGCGTCGGGCTTGGCGGCAGGCAGGCGCATAGTCTAGTGCTGCGCCAGGGGCCGCGTTGAACATTTTTGATATTTGGTTATAAGGCTGTGGTTTTTTATGCGGATTCTTGCGATGGCGCAGCGCGTACCATCGCCGCCATGGACTCCGAAATGCTGCAAAAGCTGGTGCAGGTGCAAATGCCCTATGGCAAGTACAAGGGCCGGCTGATCGCCGATCTTCCCGGCAACTATCTGAACTGGTTCGCACGCGAGGGCTTTCCCAAGGGAGAGCTGGGCCAACTGCTGGCGCTGATGCAGGAGCTGGACCACAACGGCCTGTCGCACCTGCTGCAGCCGCTGCGCGACGGGCGGCGCTGAAGCGCAAGGCCCCTGAACCGGGCCCTGGCCCGGCACAGGCTCAGGGCGGAAAGCCTTCCACGGTATCCCGCAACTGAACGAGTACGGCCTCCAGTTGCGGCAGAGGCACTGAACCCAGTCCCAGGCGCAGCGCATGCGGGGCATGGGGAGTCGTTGCGTAGGCGTGGGCCTGCGATACGGCGATGCCGCACTGGGCCAGCGCCGTGGCCACCCGGTCCATCCGCAGCTCCCCGGGCAGGCGCAGCCAGAGGAAGAGCGAGCAGGGGTGGGCCAGCATCTGCATTCCTGCCAGCGCCTTGCGCGCAATCGCCTGCCGGCGCCGTGCCTCCTGCCGCATGCGTTGTTCCTGCTGCCGCACGGAGCCGCTGGCCATCCAGCGCGTGGCCATGGCCGTGACCAGGCCCGGCATGCTCCAGTGGCTGGCGCGCACCACGGCCTTGACGCGGCCTGCCCATGCCTGGGGCACCACCATGAAGCCGAAGCGCAACCCGCTGGCCACGCTTTTCGAGAGGCTGGAGACGTGAATGCAGCGCTCTGGCGCCAGCGTTGCGAGGGCTGCGGGCGCCTTGCCTGCCAGAAAGGCATAGGCAGCATCCTCGATCAGCAGGCAATCGTGGCGCCTTGCGATCTCCACCAGGCGCTGGCGCTGCGCCAGCGGCATCACCCATCCCAGGGGGTTGTGCAGCGTGGGCATGGCATGGATGGCGCGTATGCGCCGGCGCGCGCACAGCCGCTCCAATGCATCGAGGTCGGGACCCTCGTCAAGGGCAGGGACCGGCTGGAGGTCCAGGTCCTGGAGCTCGGCCAGCATCCTGAAGCCCGGGTAGGTCAGCGCGTCCACGGCCACCGCATCGCCGGGCCGCAGCAGCGCACGCACGGCAATGTCCAGTCCTTGCTGCGCGCCGTTGACCAGGAAGATGCGTTCCGGCTCGGCAGCCAGGCCGCGTTCGCGGGCAAGGAAGTCGGCCACGATGCGCCGCTCGTGCAGCCGGCCGCCGGGCGGCTGCTGGTGCATGAGCGCAGCCAGGTCGCCCGAAGCAGCCAGCTCGCGCAGCATGGAGCGCAACAGCCCGGCCTGCCCCGGCCAGGTGGGATGGTTGAAGGACAGGTCGGCCGTATCCGAACTCAGGCGGGATTCGTCGCCGCCATCCCATTCGCGCTGCTGCGGCCGATCCCGCACAAAGGTGCCGCGCCCGGTTTCGCCGATGACCAGGCCGAGGGAGGCCAGCCGCGCATACACCTTGCTGGCGGATACCACGGCCATGCCATGGCGGGCCGCGAGGTCGCGGTGCGTGGGCATCAGCGTGCCGGGAGCGAGCCGGCCGGCGCGGATGTCTTCGGCCAGCCGTTCAGTCAGCAGAGCAACGCGAGAGGCAGCCATGGAGTGTAGTTAGGACAATTTTTTGATTGTTCTAGTCTAGGTCATCACACTGGCGAGACGGGCATTCCCGGGTCTTGCCCTCCCGCTCCAGACAGGAAATCCATGCATCTTCCCAGCACTTATCTCCCCGTGCTCGACTATCTGCAGCGGCAGATCGAAGGGCGGCTTGCCGCAGACGAGGCCACGCACATGCACTATCCGACCGCGATCTCGCAGATGCTGGGGTTTCGCATAGTGGCCGTCGGCGAAGCCATGGCCGTCGTGGAGTTCGACGCCGATGCGCAGCGCCATGGCAACCAGCAGGGCACGGTCCATGGCGGGATGCTGTGCGAACTGGCCGATGCTGCCATAGGCACGGCGCATTCCACTTTGATGGAGCCAGGCCAGAGTTTCACCAGCATCGACCTGAAGGCGGCCTTCCTGCGCCCGGTCTGGCGCTCCAGGCTGTGCGCGCGGGCGTGGGCCGAGCACCGTGGGCGCACGATCAGCCACTACCGCTGTGAAATCGAGCGTGATGATGGCAAGACCGTTGCGAGCATCGCCAGCGCCGTGATGACGCTGCGTGGAGAGCATGCGCAAGGCCGTTGAAGCAGGTCGCTGGACAAAACAGAAAGGCCGCGACAGGCGCGGCCTTTTGCAAGAAGCAGGCGGTTTACTTGGCGGCGGCGCGGGCGGCTTCTGCCTTGGCCTTGGCTTCATCGGCCTTGCGCTGCAGCTCGGCTGCCTCGGTTTCGGCGGCCTTGGCCTTGGCTTCGGCCTCCTTGGCGGCAGCGTCCTTTTCAGGGGTCATGGCGCCGGCCAGCGCATTGCCGGCCATGGAGCCGGCAACGGCGCCCACGGCGGCGGCGCCCAGCGTGCCCATCATGCCCGGGCCTGCGGCACCTGCAGTGGCAGGTGCCGCTGCCGGAGCGGCGGCTGCGGCGGGCGCGGCCGGCGTTGCTGGCGTGGCAGGAGCTGCCGGGCTGGCAGGCGTTGCCGCCTTGCTGGCGGTGGGCGCCGCAGGCGCTGCGGGCTGGGCAGGGGCCTTGCCGATCGACGCCGGGCGCACGGACTTGCCGCCGCTGCCCATGCGCTTGGCCTGGGCCAGCGTGGGCACGGTCAGCGATGCAATGGCCAGGGCGATCACGGAGGCAGTGGTGCGGAACGAAGTCTTCACGAAGGTTTTTCCAATCATGGTGGTCATGTGCACGGTCGGCGCAGGCGGGCCTGCGCCGGTCGGAGCGCCACAGGCCGCCCGTCTGCGGGCAGGCCTGCGGCCTTGGGTGTCACATGGGGATGGGGCAGGAGATTCCAAGCACCGGCATGCGGATACGCCGGTGTGCAGCCTGCTGTTGTAGGAGAGCCACCGGCGCTGAGGCGGTGGCCTATGGGGCTGCATCAAGCATTGTAGAAAAGACCGGGGCCTGCCGGAAAAGCAAGCCCACAAAACATTCTCAGCTATTGATTGCGGAGCAGTGCAGCGGCCTGCGCCAGCCCCCGCCGCCGGTTTTCAGCGCAGCACTTCCAGCAGGCGGTCCAGGCCGCCTTCGGTGATGGAGACCTTGGCCTCGTTGCGCACGCGCGGCTTGGCGTGGTAGGCCACGGACAGGCCTGCGACCTGCATCATGGGAATGTCGTTGCTGCCGTCGCCCACGGCGATGCACTGGTCGGGGCGAATGCCCAGCAGCGAGGCGACTTCCAGCAGCGTGCGGCGCTTTTCGGCGCCGTCGCAGATGTCGCCCCAGGGCTGCTCGATCAGGCCGCCGGTCAGCGCGCCATCGCGCATCTCCAGCACGTTGGCACGCACGAAGTCGATGCCCAGCATGCCGCGCACGTGCTCGGCAAAGTAGGTGAAGCCGCCCGAGACCAGCAGCACCTTCAGGCCCGCAGCCTGGGCTGCGCGCACCAGGGTTTCGGCGCCCGGGGAGAGCTTCAGGCGCTCGGCCAGCACGCGGGCCATGTCGGCCTCGGTCACGCCGACGAGCTTGCCCACGCGCTGGCGCAGGCTGTCCTTGAAGTCGGTGATCTCGCCGCGCATGGTGGCTTCGGTGATGGCCGCGACCTCTGCCTTCTTGCCGGTGGCGTCGGCGATCTCGTCGATGCATTCGATGGTGATCAGCGTCGAGTCCATGTCGAACGCGATGAGCTTGTAGTCGGCCAGCTTCAGTGGCGGCTGGATGCCGCGGATCAGCAGTCCGGGCGCGAATTCGGTGACATCGGTCATGGGTGGGGCAGCAAAAAGGGACGGGCCGCCGGGCTGGCGGGTATCAGGCGCGAATCATATCCAGAGCCAGGGCCGCGCGGCGCAGTCACTGGCCTTGGCACTGCGGCGCGCCACGGCTTGTGCCTGGATGCGCCCTCAGGGCGCGGGTGGGCGGCGCAGGTAGATGGCATCCGACCAGGTGGCCAGCCATTGGGGGCGGAACACCACGAAGATGGCCGTCACCATGCCGGTGACCACGGCATCGCCCCAGGCCATGAGCCAGCGCGCGATGCGTGACAGATCCTCGTTGACGCCGGGCAGGGCGTGGCCCGCGGCCTGGGCCAGCAGGGCCGAGATGAAAACGCACAGCACCGTGCCCGCAAAGCCGCGCGCGAGAATGAAGACAAAGATCTGGTGTGGCAGCCAGCGCCGCAGCGCCGCGCCCCAGAGCATGGCCAGCGTGGCAGGCACGATACCCTGCCAGACCGCGATGCCCAGCGCATCGCCCCAGCCCAGGGCCGGCGACAGCAGGGCGGCCAGCCCGCCCACGATGAGCAGCAGCGGCACGGACAGCGGCCAGCCCAGCATGAGCACCACCAGAGGCGCCGAGGACCACTGCAATTGCAGCGGCATGCGGTGCAGCGTGGGCAGGGCCCAGATCCAGGGAAGCAGCACGAGCACGCCCAGCAGCGGCGTGACCAGGGGCGAGGCCATGCGGTCCAGCGGCCCGCCCGGGCCCGGGCGGCCGGCCAGCATGCGCCAGGGGCGCAGCCACAGCGCGGCGGCCAGGGCCAGCAGGGCGATGCTCGCTTCGAGGAACATGGCTAGGACAACCCTCTATGCGGGCTGGGCCGCCTTTGCCTCCACCAGCGGCTGGCCCAGGCTGCGCAGCACGTCGCGCACCATCTGGGCGCGGTCCTTGGGATTGTCCAGGGCGCGCTCTATGCGCAGCTTCTCGTTGCCGGCCAGCTTGATGTGCTTGTTCTTCTGGATGAGGTGGATGATGGCCATCGGGTCCACCGGCGGCTGGGGCTTGAAGGTGATGTTGATGACGCCGGGCGCCGCATCGACCTTGACCACGCCGTAGGGCTGGGACAGCACGCGCAGGCGGTGCACGTCGATCAGCGTCTGCGCCTGGGGCGGCAGCTTGCCGAAGCGGTCCACGATTTCTTCGAGCAGGGTGTCGATCTGGTCGCTGGTGCGGGCCGTCGCCAGTTTCTTGTAGAAGGACAGGCGCAGGTGCACGTCGCCGCAGTAGTCGCCCGGCAGCAAGGCCGGCGCGTGCAGGTTGATGTCGGTGGAGGCCGACAGCGGGCTGAGCAGGTCGGGCTCCTTGCCGGCCTTGAGGCTGCGCACGGCCTCGGACAGCATCTCGTTGTAGAGCTGGAAGCCCACCTCCATCATGTTGCCGCTCTGGTTCTCGCCCAGCACCTCGCCGGCGCCGCGGATCTCCAGGTCGTGCATGGCCAGGTAGAAGCCCGAGCCCAGTTCCTCCATCTGCTGGATGGCCTCCAGCCGCTGCTGGGCCTGCTTGGTCAGGCTGTCCAGGTCGGGCACCATCAGGTAGGCATAGGCCTGGTGGTGGCTGCGACCCACGCGGCCGCGCAGCTGGTGCAGCTGGGCCAGACCGAACTTGTCGGCGCGGCTGATGAGGATGGTGTTGGCGCTGGGCACGTCGATGCCGGTCTCGATGATGGTCGAGCACAGCAATATGTTGTAGCGCTGGGCCACGAAGTCGCGCATGACGCGTTCGAGCTCGCGCTCGGGCATCTGGCCGTGGGCCACGGCGATGCGGGCCTCGGGCAGGATTTCCTCCAGCTTTTGCTTGCGGTTCTCGATGGTCTCGACCTCGTTGTGCAGGAAGTAGCACTGGCCGCCGCGCTTGAGCTCGCGCAGCACGGCCTCGCGGATCACGCCCGTGCCCTCGTTGCGCACAAAGGTCTTGATGGCCAGGCGCCGCTGGGGCGCGGTGGCGATGACGGACAGGTCGCGCAGGCCTTCCAGCGCCATGCCCATGGTGCGCGGGATGGGCGTGGCCGTCAGCGTGAGCACGTCCACCTCGGCGCGCATGGCCTTCATGGCTTCCTTGTGGCGCACGCCGAAGCGATGCTCCTCGTCGATGATCAGCAGGCCCAGGTTCTTGAACTGCGTGGACTCGGACAGCAGCTTGTGCGTGCCCACGACGATGTCCACCGAGCCGTCGGCAATGCCCTTGACGGCCGCCGTGATCTCCTTGCCCGAGCGAAAGCGCGAGACTTCGGCCACCTTGATCGGCCACTTGGAGAAGCGGTCCACCAGGGTCTGGTAGTGCTGCTCGGCCAGCAGCGTGGTGGGCGCGAGGAAGGCCACCTGCTTGCCGCCCGTGATGGCCACGAAGGCCGCGCGCAGCGCCACCTCGGTCTTGCCGAAGCCCACGTCGCCGCAGACCAGGCGGTCCATGGGCTGGGGGCTGATCATGTCCTGGATCACGGCGTGGATGGCGGCGCGCTGGTCCGCCGTTTCCTCGAAGCCGAAGTCGTTGGCGAACTGCTCGTAGTCCTGGGGCGAGTAGCGGAAGGCGTGGCCCTGGCGTGCGGCGCGGCGTGCGTAGATGTTCAGCAGCTCGGCCGCGGAGTCGCGCACCTGCTCGGCCGCCTTGCGCTTGGCCTTTTCCCACTGCGTGCCGCCGAGCTTGTGCAGCGGCGCGTCCTCGGGTGAGACGCCCGTGTAGCGGCTGATCAGCTGCAACTGGCTGACGGGCACGTAGAGCACGGCGTTGCCCGCGTACTCCAGGTGCAGGAATTCCTGCACGGCCGGCGTGCCGTCCGGGTTCTTCTGGCCCATGTCCATGTGGACCAGGCCCTGGTAGCGACCGATGCCGTGGTCCGAGTGCACCACGGGGTCGCCCACCTTGAGTTCGGACAGGTCCTTGATCAGTGCCTCGACATCGCTGACCTGCTCCTGCCGGCGGCGCCTGCGGCCCGTGGGGCTGGTGGCGAACAGCTCGGTCTCGGTGACGAAGTCCAGGCCTTCCTCCACCCAGGCAAAGCCGTTCATCAGCCCGGCCGTGGCAATGCCCACCTTCTCGCCCGCATCGCCCTGGAACTCGGCCAGCGAGTCGAAGACCGGCGGGTTCACGCCCGAGGCGCGGAAGAAGTCCAGCAGGCTTTCGCGCCGGCCATCGGACTCGGCCAGCAGCAGGACGCGGTGGGCGCTGGCGGCAATGTGCCTTTGCAGGCGCGCCAGAGGGTCTTCCGCGCCGCGCACCACGGACAGGTCCTCCAGCTTCTGGAAGATGGCGCTGTCGGCCACGTCCTCGGTGCCTGGGCGCAGCGCGAGCTGGGCGTGCTCCTTGGCGCGCGTGTAGAACTGGTCGGCGGACAGGAACAGCACCTCGGGCGGCAGGGCCGGGCGCTCGGGGTCGCCCTGCACCAGGCGGAAGCGCTCCTTGGTGTCCTGCCAAAAGCGCTGGAAGGCCGGCTCCAGGTCTCCATGCATGACCACGGTGGCATCGGCACCCAGGTAGTCGAACACGGTGGCCGTTTCGTCGAAGAACAGCGGCAGGTAGTACTCGATGCCGGCCGTGGCAATGCCCTGACCCATGTCCTTGTAGATGCGGCTGCGCGTGGGATCGCCCTCCAGCAGCTCGCGCCAGCGCTGGCGGAACTTGGCGCGCGCGTCCTCGTCCATGGGGAACTCGCGGCCGGGCAGCAGGCGCACCTCGGGCACGGGGTAGAGGCTGCGCTGGGTGTCGGGATCGAAGGTGCGGATGGAGTCGATCTCGTCGTCGAACAGGTCCACCCGGTAGGGCTGCAGCGAGCCCATGGGAAACAGGTCGATCAGGCCGCCCCGCACCGCGTACTCTCCATGGCTGACCACCTGGGAGACATGCTGGTAGCCGGCCAGCGTCAGCTGGGCCTTGAGTTTGGCCTCGTCCAGCTTCTGGCCGCTCTTGAACTCGAAGGTGTAGCCGGCCAGGAAGGAGGGCGGCGCCAGTCGGTACAGCGCGGTGGTGGCGGGCACCAGCACCACGTCGGCGCCATGCTCCTTGTCGCGCTGGTTGATGCGCCACAGCGTGGCCAGGCGCTCGCTGATCAGGTCCTGGTGGGGAGAGAAGCTGTCGTAGGGCAGGGTCTCCCAGTCGGGGAACAGCGCGCAGCGCAGGCCCGGGGCGAAGAAGGCCATCTCGTCGATCAGCCGCTGGGCATCCGAGGCGTCGGCCGTGACGATGGCCGTCACCCGGCCTGCCGCCTTCTCGCGCTCGCCCAGGCGGGCCAGCAGCAGGGCGTCGGCGCTGCCCACGGGGCGGGGCAGGGTGAAGCGTTTTCCGGGAGTGAGCTTGGGCAGTTCCATGGTGCTTGGACGTGGGCGCCGCAGCGCCTGGGCGAAGTAACGACAAAACCCCTCGGCACGCGCAGAGGGGTATCGAAGCATTTTAGCCAGCACGCATGGCGGCCATGCAGGCATGCCCGCATGTCCATGGCGGCACATGGCCGTCACTACAATGCGCCACCATGACAGATCTGCTTGCGGCGGCTGCGCCCGCATCCCTGGAGCCGGCCCGCCTGTGGGCCTTGATCCCCTGCGCGGGCACGGGCTCGCGCGCCATCGCGCCCGATGCGCCTGCGCCTGAACTGCCCAAGCAATACCACCTGGTGGCCGGTGCGCCCATGGTGGCGCACACGCTGGCCGCCTTTGCGGGTGCAACGCGCGTACACCACACGCTGGTGGTGATCGCGCCCGGCGACGACTTCTGGCGCCAGGGCCTGCCGGGCCCGTCGCCCACGCGCTACTCCACGGCGGCATGCGGAGGCGCCACGCGGGCCGAATCCGTGACCAACGGCCTGAAGGAGCTGCTGGCGCGCGGTGCGGGCGCGCATGACTGGGTGCTGGTGCACGACGCCGCGCGCTGCCTGGTGACGCCCGCGCTCATCGATGCCCTGATCGACGCCTGCGAGCACGATGCCGTGGGCGGCCTGCTGGCGCACAAGCTGCCCGACACGCTCAAGACGGCCGTGGCCGGGCCCAGCGGGGTGCGCGTGGCGGGCACGGTGGACCGCAGCGACAAATGGCTGGCGCAGACGCCGCAGATGTTCCGCATCGCGCCGCTGCTCGATGCGCTGCAGCACGCCGGCTCGGCCGTGACCGACGAGGCCAGCGCCATGGAGGCCGTGGGCCAGCGCCCGCGCCTGGTGCCCGGCGGCGCGCAGAACTTCAAGGTCACCTATCCGGACGATTTCGCGCTGGCCGCCGCCGTGCTGTCGCAGCGCGAGCGCAGCACCACGCTGGAGCGATACCGGGGCCAGCGCGACCATCCGCAGGCGTCGGGCAATCCATTTTTCTGAACCTGGAATGTTTCACATGAATTTTCGTATTGGCGAGGGCTGGGACGTGCATGCCCTGGTGCCCGGGCGCAAGCTGATCCTGGGCGGCATCGAGGTGCCGCACGAACTGGGGCTGCTGGGCCATTCCGATGCCGACGTGCTGCTGCACGCCATCACCGACGCGCTGCTGGGCGGCGCGGCGCTGGGCGACATCGGCCGGCATTTCCCTGACACCGACCCCGAATTCCGTGGCGCCGATTCGCTGGTGCTGCTGGTGGAAGCGGCGCGCCGCGTGCGCGCCACGGGGCTGGAGATCGGCAACATCGACAGCACCATCATTGCCCAGGCCCCCAAGCTGGCGCCGCACATTCCTGCCATGCGCGAGCGCATCGCCACGGCGCTGGGCTTGGCGCTGGACCAGGTCAACGTCAAGGCCAAGACGGCCGAAAAGCTCGGCCCCGTGGGCCAGCAGCAGGCCATGGAGGCGCGCGCCGCCGCCTTGCTGTTCCGCGCCTGACCAGCGGGGTGCCATCCCCATGCAAAAGGCCCCGGCGATCGGTCAACGATCGCCGGGGCCTTTGTATCTGCCGAACGTATCTGACGAACGCGCGCTGCGGGCTCAGTCCTCTCCGTCCAGGGCGCCGTCCTGCGCACGCGGGGGCAGCTGGCGCTTGATCTGCGGGCGCTGCAGACGCTGCTCGGGCTCGGCACCCTTGGCCACGCCCGAGGCACGCTGCAACTGCACATGGGCAACCAGCCCGCCCGTGGAGGAGTTGGACAGCGCAAACACGCCGCCCATGCGCTGCACCGTCTTGTCCACGATGGACAGGCCCAGGCCCGCGCCCGCTGCGGCCGTGCGCGCGGAGTCGCCACGGAAGAAGGGCTGGGTCAGGCTGGCCAGCTGCTCGGGCGGCACGCCACGGCCATGGTCGCGGATGCGGATCACCACCCAGCTTTCGCGTTCCGATGCCGTCACATCCACGTGGGTGGTTTCGGTCTCGGGCGTCTTGCCGTAGCGGCGTGCGTTCTCGAACAGGTTGGAGATCACGCGCGCCAGTTCCACCTCGTCGGCCAGCACATAGACGCCTTCGGGCACGGCCATGCTGATCTGCAGCTCGCGGTGGTCCTGCACCGCATACACGCAGGAGGACACCACGGCATGCAGGTTCACCGGGTTGAGGGTGACATGGTCGGGGCGGGCGTAGTCCAGGAATTTGTCGATGGTGGCGTCCAGCTGCACGATGTCGGCCACCATGTGCTCGCGCGCCACGTCGTCCACCACGCTCATCTCGGTCTCCAGCCGCAGGCGCGCCAGCGGCGTGCGCAGGTCGTGGGAGATGCCGGCCAGCATCACCGCGCGGTCCTGCTCCAGCTGGGCGAGTTTCTGCGCCATGCGGTTGAAGCCGATGTTGACCTCGCGGATCTCGCTGGTGACGGCTTCCTCGTCCAGCTGGCTGGCGTCGAAGTCGCCATCTCGCACGCGGTTGGCCGCATAGCTCAACTGCTTGAGCGGCCGGTTGATCAGGCGCGCGATGGCTGCCGCCCCCGCCAGGGACAGCAGGCCGGCCGTGATCAGCCAGATCAGCCAGGTGCGCCCGCTGGCCGGCGTGAAGCGCGAGCGGTCCATCAGCAGCCAGGTGCGGTCGCCATTGATGGTGAACCCCACCCACAGCCCCGGTTCGCCATTGACGCTGCGCGCCACGATGGTGCCGTAGCCCAGGCGGCGCGTGAGTTCTTCGGTCAGGCGCTTGCCCAGCGTGCTCTGGTCCAGCAGCTCGAAGCTGTCGCCAGGCTCGCGCGGCAGAATGCGCACGCCTTCCTGGTCGGCCATGGTCTTGATCAGCGAGACGCGGTTGATGGCATCCGAATGCACCAGGGCCGCGCGGCTGAGGTTGACCAGCGAGGCGATCTGCTGGGCGGTGTGCAGCGTGCGCGGCTCGAATTCGAAGGCGCGCAGCGTCTGCAGCCACGCCAGGATGCTGCCCACCAGCAGCAGGGCCAGCAGGCAGAAGGTACGCCAGAAAAGATTGAGTCCCAGCGGAGAGCGCGCAGTCATGCGCCGCTCGTAGTCGAGCGGCGCAGGGCTGGTGGCGTCATGGGGCGGGACGGTGAAGGAACTCATGGAAGCGGTTCGTCATTCTAGGGGCCGGCTGCGAGATTACGCCTGTGCCGGCCAGCCTGCGTTACCGGTTGTCTCGGTCGACAGGGTGAGGTTTTGGCGCTGCGCATTGTCAACGGCACATAAAACGTTACGGCCCCAACCCAGGGACGCCAAGCAAGAGCCGCCTCGCGGCGAGGGCGTCGTCCCCCTCCTGCGGAGCGAGAGAGGGGGAAGGCGCGCAGCGCCTCAGGGGGTGATGCATTTCAGTTCGCGCCGTCCGGTACGAACACATAGCCGACGCCCCAGACCGTCTGGATATAGCGCGGAGCGGCGGCATCTTCCTCGATCAGCTTGCGCAGGCGCGAGACCTGCACGTCCAGGCTGCGGTCGAAGGGCTCGAACTCGCGGCCACGCGCCAGCAGGGCCAGCTTCTCGCGCGACAGCGGCTGGCGCGGGTGGCGCACCAGGGCCTTGAGCATGGCGAATTCGCCCGTGGTCAGCGGCAGTTCCTCGCCGTTCTTTTGCAGCACGCGCGTGCCCAGGTCGAAGGTGAAGGGGCCGAAGCTCACCACCTCGTTGTCGCCGGAAGGCGCGCCCGGCGCTTCCTGCGGCGGGCGGCGGCGCAGCACGGCATGGATGCGGGCCAGCAGTTCGCGCGGGTTGAAGGGCTTGCCCAGGTAGTCGTCGGCGCCCACTTCCAGGCCCACGATGCGGTCCACATCCTCGCCCTTGGCGGTCAGCATGATGATGGGCGTGCGGTCGTTGGCCGAGCGCAGGCGGCGGCAGATGGACAGGCCATCTTCGCCGGGCATCATCAGGTCAAGCACGATCAGGTCCACCGTTTCGCGCAGCAGGATGCGGTTCAGCGCCTTGCCATCTTCGGCAATCATGATCTCGAAGCCTTCCTGCGTCAGGTAGCGGCGCAGCAGGTCGCGGATGCGCGCATCGTCATCCACCACCAGGATCTTGTCGGTGCGGTTGGTCGTAGTGGCCATGTTCATCCTCGGTCGGTCATTTGTAACAGCCGCCATTGTTACCAGCTTGCGCCGAAAAGTCTGGACAAACCCCCGAAATATTGCCGTGTGTTACAGATGTTGCGTTTAAATTTAGAACGGAAAATGTGTCTTTAGAATATTTAACTATGGGTTTTCCATGTTGATGCATTTATCGTTGCAATAATGTTGTCAATGGAGGAGCCGGCAGGCCTGCTTGGCTCCACACCTGTCACCATCTGGCGGCATGCCGTAGCGAAAGGGCGGCATGCAGTTGTATCCCTGAACTACCTTTCATTTCAAAGGGTGAACGCATGAGCAAGCTTTCCAAACAGCTGTCCCGCCCCTGGGTCAAGTCCGTGGTCGCGGCCACTGCGCTGGCCTGTGCCAGCGGTGCCTGGGCGCAGAACGCCGCCACGGCGCCGGCACAGCCTGCCAACGTGGTGCAGTTGTCTGCAGAAGGCTCGGTGGACGTGGTGCAGGACCTGCTGACCGCCACCTTGTCGGCCACGCGCGAAGGGCGCGATGCCGCCACGGTCCAGTCCCAGCTGCAGAAGGTGGTCGAGGCCGCCATGGCCGTGACCAAGCGCAGCGCCCAGTCGGGCCAGATGGATGTGAGCACCGGCAGCTTCGGCATCTATCCGCGCTATGGCAAGGACAACAAGGTGGAAGGCTGGCAGGGCCGCGCCGAGATTCTTCTGCAGGGCCGCGACTTCGCGCGCATCACGCAGACGGCGGCACAGGTGCAGGACATGACGCTGTCGCAAGTGGGCTTCGGCCTGTCGCGCGAGGCCCGTGAAAAGGTCGAAGGCGAGGCCCAGGCCAAGGCCATCGAGCAGTTCAAGCAGCGCGCCTCCACGCTGTCCAAGAGCTTCGGCTTTGCCAACTACAGCCTGCGCGAGGTCAACGTGAGCAGCAGCGACACCTCCGTGCCCATGCCGCGTCCGCGCATGATGGCCATGTCCGCCAAGGCCGCTGGCGCGGAAATGGATGCCGTGTCCGTGGAAGCGGGCAAGGCGCAGGTGATGGTCCACGTGTCGGGCTCGGTGCAGATGTACTGAGCAGGCGTGGGTCGCCCATGAAAAAAGGAGCGCCGTGGCGCTCCTTTTTTGACGTGAACCGGTGCTGGCGCGCTTACTGCGCCGCCCAGCCGCCATCCATGTTCCAGGCCACGCCGCGCACATTGGCTGCGGCGGGCGAGCAGAAGAACACCGCCAGTTCGCCCAGTTCCTCGGGCGTGGTGAACTGCATGGAGGGCTCTTTCTCGCCCAGCAGCAGCTTCTTGGCTTCTTCGTTGCTGATGCCGTGCTGCTCGGCCTTGGCGTCCACCTGCTTTTGCACCAGTGGCGTCAGCACCCAGCCGGGGCAGATGGCGTTGCAGGTGATGCCGGAGGTGGCGTTCTCCAGCGCCGTGACCTTGGTCAGCCCGACAATGCCGTGCTTGGCCGCCACGTAGGCAGACTTCTGCGCCGAACCCACCAGGCCGTGCACAGAGGCCACGTTGATGATGCGGCCCCAGCCCTTGCCGCCATCGGCCGCCTGCATCATGGGCAGGACCAGGCGCGAGGTGTGGAAGGCGCTGGACAGGTTGATGGCGATGATGGAATCCCAGCGCTCGGGCGGGAAGTCTTCCACGCGCGCCACGTGCTGGATGCCGGCATTGTTCACGAGGATGTCGATCTGGCCGAAGTTGCGCACGCTGTACTGGACCATGTCCTCGATGTCTGCCACGCGGCTCATGTCGGCGCCGTGGTAGGCGACCTGGGCGCCGGCGGCCTGGCCTGCGGCCAGCACTTCGGCACGGGGGCCGTCCACATCGCCGAAACCATTGAGCACGATATTGGCGCCCTGGCGGGCCAGCGCCTTCGCGATCCCGAGGCCGATGCCGCTGGTCGAGCCGGTCACGAGGGCGGTCTTGCCTTTCAACATAGAGAGTCTCCGAATGAATGTACGATGCAACACAGCCATTATCGGCGCCGGCTCCGCGAATGCGTTTCCATGAATCATCCTACGCTGAACTACGTATCCTGCCCGGGGGTTGCCGGGCGTGCCTCACCCTGGAGCCGTACTGCCAGCCCGGCTGCTCAAGAGAATGCTTCGCACCGCATGGCTTATTGGGAATGGAATCGCACCGGCGATCCGCACCATCCCCATGTCGTGGTCTGCGTGCACGGCCTTTCGCGCCAGGGGCGTGACTTTGATGCGCTGGCCGAGCGGCTCAGCGAACGTGCCCGCGTGATCTGCCCCGATGTGGTCGGGCGTGGCGAAAGCGACTGGCTGCAGGATCCGACCGCCTACCAGGTGCCTCTTTACGCAGCCGACATGCTGGCCTTGCTGGCCCAGGTGCATGCGCAGGCGCCTGTCGAACAATTGGATTGGGTGGGCACCAGCATGGGCGGGCTGATCGGCATGGCGCTTGCGGGCCAGCCGGGGCTGCCGCTGCCGGCGCCCATCCGCAGGCTGGTGCTCAACGATGTGGGACCTGTCATCGAGTGGTCTGCCCTGGAGCGCATAGGGCAGTACCTGGGCAAGGGCGCGCATTTTGAAAATCTTGAGCAGGCAGCCCATGCGCTGCTCTTGATTTCCGAAGGCTTCGGCCCACATAGCGAAGGGCAATGGTTGCGATTGACGCGACCTATGATGCGGCCGGCCGCCGATGGCGGCCTTGTCCTGCACTATGACCCTCAGATTGCGGTGCCCCTGCAGCACATGACGCGCGAGATGGCCCAGGCCGGCGAAGCGCTGCTGTGGCAGCTGTATGACCAGATCAAGGCACGCGTCTTGCTAGTTCGTGGTGCGCAGTCCGATCTGCTGACGGCGGCCACGGCACAGGCCATGGCGCAGCGCGGCCCGAAGGCGCATTGCGTGGAATTTGAAGGGGTGGGGCATGCGCCCACCTTCGTCGCAGCAGGGCAGGTGGCCTTGCTGTGCCGGTTCTTATGGGGAGAAGAGCGCTTGCCAAGCACCATGAATCTTGCCGAGCAGGCCAGGGAGAGTGACGAATGAAGACTGCCAGCAGCGAGGCCGCCGTGCAGGCGCCTTCGCCCGGCGCAGCCGCGCCGGGCCAGGTGCCGTCGGTGCTGCCGCACCTGATCACGGCCACGTCGCAGACCCTGCCCGAACAGGTCAACGCGCTGGCGCGCGCGCGCAGCTTTGCCGAGCCGCTGATCGCCACCGAGACCATGGAGTCCGGTGAGAACACCATGGCCCATGCCGATGCGGTGGCTGCCATCCTCAAGACCATCGGCGGCTCCGAAACCATGCAGGCGGCGATCTATCTGGTGCATGCCAGCGTGCACCTCAATCGCCCGCAGGAAGTGATCGCCAAGGCCTTTGGCGAGAATTTCGCCACCCTGGCCGTGGAAACCAACAAGCTCATGCGCGTGCAGGAGCAGGCGCGCGGCGCCGAGCTGGGCGGCCAGTACCTGGACGATGAGGCCACGCAGACCGAGAACGTGCGCAAGATGCTGCTGGGTTTCTCGCGCGACCTGCGCGTGGTGCTGCTGCGGCTGGCGTCGCGCCTGCAGACGCTGCGCTATTACGCAGCCAGCAAGCGCCCGGTCTCGCCCGGCATTGCGCGCGAGGCGCTGACGGTGTTTGCGCCGCTGGCCAACCGGCTGGGCATCTGGCAGATCAAGTGGGAGCTGGAGGATCTGTCCCTGCGCTTCCTGGAGCCCGAGACCTACCGCGAAGTGGCCCGCCTGCTCGATGAAAAGCGCGTTGAGCGCGAAGCCTATATGGAGCAGATGCGCGCACGGCTGGAGGCCGACCTGCGCGCGCACAGCATCAGCGCCACCGTGCAAGGCAGGCCCAAGCACATCTACAGCATCGTCAAGAAGATGCGAGGCAAGTCGCTGAACTTCGACCAGGTCTTCGACATCCGCGCCATGCGTGTCGTCGTGCCCACGATCAAGGACTGCTACGCCACCCTGTCCTGGGTGCATGAGCAGTTCACGCCCATCGAGGCGGAATTCGACGACTACATCGCCAAGCCCAAGCCCAACGGCTACCAGTCGCTGCACACCGTGGTGCGCGACGAGACGGGCCGCGCCATCGAGATCCAGATCCGCACCCAGGCCATGCACGACCATGCCGAGCACGGCGTGGCCGCCCACTGGGCCTACAAGGAGGCGGGCACCAAGGGATACGCGGGTGTCACGGCCAGCAGCGAGTACGACGCCAAGATCGCCGTGCTGCGCCAGTTGCTGGCCTGGGGCAGCGACCTGGCGGGTGCGCACCATCGCGGCCTGTTCGAGGACCGCATCTACGTGCTCACTCCCGATGCGGCCGTCATCGAGCTGCCGCAGGGCGCGACGCCCGTGGATTTCGCCTATTCGGTGCACACCAGCCTGGGGCACCGCTGCCGCGGCGCGCGCGTGGACGGCGCCATGGTGCCGCTGAACACGCCGCTGCAAAACGGCCAGACCGTGGAGATCACCACGGTCAAGGAGGGGCGCCCCTCGCGCGACTGGCTCAACGCCGACCTCGGCTACCTGACCAGCAACCGGGCCAAGGCCAAGGTGCGTGCCTGGTTCAATGCCCAGGCCACGCACGAGACCGTGGCGCGCGGCCGCGAGGCGGTCGAGAAACTGCTGCAGCGCGAGGGCAAGACGGCCGTCAAGCTGGAGGAGCTGGCCGTTCAGCTCGGCTTCAAATCGGCCGATGCCTTGTTCGAAGTCGTCGGCAAGGATGAATACTCGCTGCGCAACATCGAGACCGTGCTGCGACCGGCCGAGGCGGAGGAGGAAGTCGAGGAATTCTCCCCGGTGCGCAAGGCACGCGGCACGGACTCGCCCAAGGGCGGCGTGCTGGTCGTGGGCGTGGATTCGCTGATGACGCAGCTGGCCAAGTGCTGCAAGCCTGCGCCGCCGGACGACATCCGGGGCTTTGTCACGCGCGGCAAGGGCGTGAGCGTGCACCGCTGCGACTGCTCCAACTTCCGTGAAATGGCAGCGCGCAATTCCGAGCGCGTGATTGACGTGGCCTGGGGCCAGCCCAAGGCGGCGGCCGTGGCCTCGGCCGTCTACCCGGTCGATGTGTCCGTGGAAGCGGCCGACCGGCAGGGCCTGCTGCGCGATATCTCCGAAGTCTTTGCGCGGGAGAAGACCAATGTCATCGGCGTGCAGACCCAATCCGTCAAGGGAACGGCCTGGATGACCTTCACCGTGGAAGTGGCCGATTCCGGTCGCCTCAACAAGGTGCTGGGCATTGTGGCCGCCGTGGCGGGCGTGCGTTCGGCACGGCGGCGCTGAGCCTGTTCGGGTATTTTTGCCGGAGCCCTGGAAAACCCGTGCTAGAATCGCTTTCTCGAACAAACACAGGCGCGTAGCTCAGCTGGTTAGAGCACCACCTTGACATGGTGGGGGTCGTTGGTTCGAGTCCAATCGCGCCTACCAATTTTCCATTGCCAGATGGAATGCAAGAAGCCTTCTGATCACTCAGAAGGCTTTTTTGTTTGGTTTTTTTGTTTGTGCGCCCGCCAACGATGGGAAGACTTGCCGGTCAAGGAGGCGGGCAGGGCCCGCGCTCCTCTGTCAGGAGGTCAGGTGCCGACTCCGGCCTGTGCCTGCAGGTAGTCGTTTTGCAGCAGGTACATGCGGATGGCGTTGCGGTACTGGCCGTTGGCGAAGAACTCGTCGATCAGCACGCCTTCCTGCACGAAGCCTATGCGCGCGTAGATGTGGATGGCCTTCTCGTTCTCCTGGTCCACATGGAGAAAGATCTTGTGCAGGTTGAGCGTCTTGAAGCCATAGTCCAGCGCCAGCCGCGTTGCCTGGGCTGCGATGCCCTGGCCCTGCTGCTCGGGGGCGATGATGATCTGGAATTCGGCGCGCCGGTGGATCAGGTCGATCTCCACCAGCTCGACGAGACCGGCGCGATCGCCCTGGTGCTCGACGATGAAGCGGCGCTCGGTCTGGTCGTGCACGTGCGCGTCGTAGAGCGCGGAAAGCTCGTCGAAGGTCTCGTAAGGCTCCTCGAACCAGTAGCGCATGATGGCGGCATTGTTGTTGAGCAGATGCACGGAGCGCAGATCTTCGCGCTCCAGGGGTCTCAGGCGGATGCTGTGATTCATGTGCTCATTGTGCGAGAGCCGCGGTATCCGGCTGCAGGCCACGGATTACCAGCCGGTAGATCAGGTCGGCCGCCGTGTCGTAGTCGTCGGCGGTCAGTTCCGGCCGGCCCAGCAGCAGCGCGAACTGGGCCTGCTGGTCGGCGTAGGCCTGGGTCACGGACCAGAGGATGAACATCAGGTGGGTGAAATCCACGCGGGCAATCTTGCCCTGCGCCACCCAGCGCTCGAAAGCCTGCACGTCGGCTGCCAGCGCCGGGCCTACCTGGCTCGATATGGCCTGCCCGAAGCGGGGCGCGCCGGCCATCACCTCGCGCGTGAAGACACGGGAGCCATGGGGCCGCTCGCGCGAGGACTGCAGCTTGGCCCGGATGTAGATGCGCAGGGCCTCCGCCGGGTCGTCGCCGCGCAGCAGGTCGGACATGCCGGCGAGCCACTGCGTCAGCACGTCGCCCAGCACGCGCAGATACAGCTCCTCCTTGCTGGCGAAGTAGTACAGCAGGTTGTGGCGGCTGAGGCCGGCGTCGTGCGCGATCAGTTCCAGCGATGCGCCTTCGAAGCCGTATTGCGCAAAGTGAAGCTCGGCCGTCTGCAGGATGTTCAGTTCCTTGCGCAGGCGTGCAGCCGTGGGTTTGCGCGTGGCCGATCGCGCCAGGGAAGGGGGCGCATTGTCAGAAAGGGTTGCCATTGCGCAGATGGTAAGTCGGGATAAGTGGCGCCATTTTGGTGCGATTGTCTGGCATCTTTCTTGCTGACGACTTTCTGGGTGATTTTACTGATTGGTAAATTTTTTCACCCGCGTAAATTCCGCTCCACCCCCAGTGCGCCCGACAAGAGGCGTCACTTGCACATGCGAGGACCACGATGAAACCTCCGAAGACTGTGTTGCTGGATCCGGGGCCTTGCAGGAGTTCCTCCTGCGGGCCGCCTTGCGTTGTCCGAGATGGCCCGGCATGGCCCTGCATGCCGTGTCCCCCTTCACGCCCTCAATCCTGACTCTGGAGGATGCACCATGGATAGCCCCTCGCACCGCGCCTGCGGCATTGCCGCCGGCCGACTGAACCTGGCCGACTACGCGGCCAATTTCTCCGACGCCCACCCCCCGCTGAACCGCGCCCAGGCCCTGATCGAGGCCGAGCGCTGCTACTACTGCTATGACGCGCCGTGCACCACGGCCTGCCCCACCAGCATCGATGTGCCGGCCTTCATCGCCCGCATCGCCCAGGACAACGTCCGTGGCGCGGCGCGCGAGATCCTGACGGCCAACCCGCTGGGCGGCATGTGCTCCCGTGTCTGCCCCACGGAGCAGTTGTGCGAGCAGGCCTGCGTGCGCAACACCCAGGAAGACAAGCCGGTCGAAATTGGTGCACTGCAACGCTATGCGACCGATGCCTTCATGGCCTCCGGTGGTGCACCGCTGTTCCAGCGTGCCGCCGCCACGGGCCGCAAGGTGGCCGTGGTCGGAGCTGGCCCTGCCGGCCTGACATGCGCGCACCAATTGGCGCTGCAGGGCCACGAGGTGGTGCTGTTCGACGCCCGGCCCAAGCTGGGCGGGCTCAATGAATACGGCCTGGCCAGCTACAAGACCCCCGGTGATTTTGCGCAAAAGGAAATCGACTGGCTGCTGTCCGTGGGCGGGATCACGCCGCGCAACAACCAGCGGCTGGGACGAGATTTCACGCTGGATTCGCTGCTGGCAGAGCATGACGCCGTATTCCTCGGCCTGGGCCTGGCGGGCGTCAATGCGCTGGGCGCGGCCGAGCCGCAGGCCGAAGGCTTGCGCAATGCGGTGGACTTCATTGCCGACATCCGCCAGACGGCCGACAAATCCATGGTGCCGGTGGGCCGGCGCGTGGTGGTGATCGGCGGCGGCATGACGGCGGTGGATGCGTCCGTGCAGGCCCGGCTGCTGGGCGCCGACGAGGTCACCATGTTCTACCGCCGGGGCAAGGATGCGCTGTCCGCCTCCTGGGTGGAGCAGGAATGGGCGCAGACCCATGGCGTCAACTTGCGGCTGTGGGCCGCGCCCCAGGAGATCCTGGTGCAGGACGGCAAGGTCTGCGGCGTGCGCATGGCCTGCACCCGCATGGAGGGCGACAGGCTGCAGGTGACGCAGGAGGTGTTCGACGTGCCGGCCGACATGGTGCTCAAGGCCATTGGCCAGACCTATGTCGCCACGCCGGCGGGCGCGGCCATTGCCTTGCGTGACGGCCGCATCGACACCGACGACGAAGGCCGCACCAGCGTGCCGCGCGTGTGGGCCGGCGGCGACTGCCGCGCCGGTGGCCAGGACCTGACCGTGCAGGCGGTGGAGCACGGCAAGGTCGCCGCGCGGGCCATGCACCAGGCGCTGACCAGCGCCGTGGCGGCCGGGGTTTGAGCGGCTGTGCCCGCGCTTTTCAAGGAGCATTGACATGGCAGACATCAGCAGCCGCTTTCTGGGCATTTCCAGCCCCAATCCGTTCTGGCTGGCCTCGGCACCGCCCACGGACAAGGAGATCAACGTCACCCGCGCATTCGAGGCCGGCTGGGGCGGCGTGGTGTGGAAGACGCTGGGCGAGGACCCGCATGTGGTCAACGTGAACGGGCCGCGCTACTCCACCCTCATGGCGCAGGACCGGCGCGTGATGGGCCTGAACAACATCGAGCTGATCACCGACCGGCCGCTGCGCACCAACCTGGAGGAAATGACCCGCGTGAAAAAGGCCTGGCCTGACCGCGCGCTGATCGCCTCGCTGATGGTGCCCTGCGTGGAGGAAAGCTGGAAGCGCATCCTGCCCATGGTGGAGGACACCGGCGCCGACGGGCTGGAGCTGAACTTCGGCTGCCCGCACGGCATGAGCGAGCGCGGCATGGGTGCGGCCGTGGGCCAGGTGCCCGAGTACATCCAGATGGTCACGCAGTGGTGCAAGCAGTACAGCCGGCTGCCGGTGATCGTGAAGCTCACGCCCAACATCACCGACGTGCGCTTTCCCGCGCGGGCGGCCAAGGCCGGCGGGGCGGATGCGGTGTCCCTGATCAACACCATCAACTCGCTGATGGGCGTGAACCTGGACACTCTGGTCATGCACCCCAGCACCGACGGCCAGGGCTCGCACGGCGGCTACTGCGGCCCGGCCGTGAAGCCCATCGCCCAGAACATGGTGGCCGAGATCGCGCGCGATCCGCAGACGGCGGGCCTGCCCATCTCGGGGATCGGCGGCATCACCACCTGGAAGGACGCGGCCGAATACATCGCGCTGGGATGCGGCAATGTCCAGGTGTGCACGGCGGCCATGGTCTACGGCTTTCGCATCGTGCAGGACATGTGCGACGGGCTGTCCAACTACATGGACGCGCACGGCTTTGCGCGCATCGAGGACTTCCAGGGCCGGGCCGTGCCCACGGTCAGGGACTGGAAGGACCTCAACCTCAACCACATCGACAAGGCCGTCATCAACCAGGACAGCTGCATCCAGTGCGGGCGCTGCCATGTGGCCTGCGAGGACACCTCCCACCAGGCCATCACTTTCAGCAAGGAGGGCGGTGTGCGCCGCTTCGAGGTGGATGACACCGAATGCGTGGGCTGCAACCTGTGCGTGTCCATCTGCCCCGTGCCCGAGTGCATCACCATGCGCAGCCTGCAGCCGGGCGAGGTGGACCCCCGCACCGGCCAGACGGTCACCGGGGAGTATGCGAACTGGACCACGCACCCGAACAACCCCATGCGCCAGGCCGTGACGGCGCAGGGCTAGAGGGGGCATTGCGGCAGGTCGGCGCACGGCCCGCATCCGGGCCGACCTGGCACGAAATGCGCTTGATGGAAACGGTCAGACCCTGGATCAGCAATGGATGGTGATTTCTCTCTTCGAGAAGGAGCTTCGCAATGTCGCATGCCCCGCATTCCGGTGAGTCCGCAGGCAGCCTGTGGAACCACGACCTCGCACCCACGCTGCCTAGCCAGCGCACCTGGACCTGGTACCACTTCGTCGCCCTGTGGATAGGCATGGTGATGTGCATCCCGGCCTACACGCTGGCCGCCAGCATGATCACGAACGGCATGTCGTGGTCGCAGGCTGTGATGACGGTGTTCCTGGGCAATCTCATCGTGCTGATTCCCATGCTGCTCATCGGCCATGCCGGGGCCAGGTACGGCATTCCTTTCGCTGTGCTGGCCCGTGCCTCGTTCGGCACCCACGGCGCCAAGCTGCCGGCCATGCTGCGGGCCCTGGTGGCCTGTGGCTGGTACGGCATCCAGACCTGGTTCGGCGGCATGATGATCTACACCCTGCTGGGCGTGCTGCTGGGCCATCCGCTGGAAGGCGAGAAGATCGCTGGCCTGGGCATCAATGTGGGGCAGTTGGTGTGCTTTCTGGTGTTCTGGGCGATCCAGTTCTACTTCGTGGTGCATGGCATCGAGTCCATCCGCAAGCTCGAGACCTGGACAGCGCCGCTCAAGATCCTGATCTGCTTCGTGCTGCTGGGATGGGTCTACCAGAAGGCCGGCGGCTTCGGCCCCATCATGGAGCAGCCTTCGCAGTACGCGCCGGGCGGCCCCAAGGCGGGCCAGTTCATGTCGGTGTTCTGGCCGTCGCTGACAGCCATGGTGGGCTTCTGGGCCACGCTGGCCTTGAACATTCCGGACTTCACGCGCTTTGCCAAGTCGCAGAAGGACCAGGTAGTGGGCCAGGCCATCGGCCTGCCCGTGCCCATGGGGCTGCTGGCCATGCTGGCGGTGGTGGTGACATCGGGCACCGTGGTGATCTACGGCAAGGCCCTGTGGGACCCCGTGGATGTCGCCAGCCGCATGACGGGCGCGGCCGTGCTGATCGCGCTGATCGTGCTGCTGATCGACACCGTGAGCGTGAACCTGGCGGCCAACCTGGTGGGGCCGGCCTATGACTTCTCCGCCCTGGCGCCCAGGAAGATCAGCTACCGCGTGGGCGGCTACATGACGGTGGCCATTGCCATCGTGATGATGCCCTGGAAGATCCTGGAATCGACCGAGGGCTACATCTTTACCTGGCTGATCGGCTACTCGGCACTGCTGGGGCCGATCGCGGGCATTCTGATGGTGGACTACTTCCTGGTGCGCAAAAAGCAGCTGGTGGTGGAAGACCTGTACAGGGAAGAGGGCGTCTACCGCTACTCCAACGGCTGGAACTGGGTGGCCGTGGCCGCCTTCGCCCTGGGCGTGGCGCCCAACCTGCCCGGCTTCCTGCACGCAGCGTTCCCCGCTGCATTCCCGAACGTGGGTGATTTCTTCAAGCATGCCTATGACTACGCATGGTTCATCGGCCTGTTCATTGCCGGCGTGGTCTACCGCATCGGCATGGCAGGCCAGGTGACCAAGGGCGCACCCGCGCTGAGCAAGGCATAGGCCGGACCAACCAACAGGAGGCATGACGCTATGGGTCAATCACAGGGTTCGGTATGGGTGCGTGGCGGCACGGTGGTGAATGCAGACCGGCAGGAGAAGGCCGACGTGCTGTGTGTGGATGGGACGATTGCGGCCGTGGGGCCGGATGTGGCGGCCCTGGTGCCGGCCGGGGCGCAGGTGATCGATGCCTCGGGGCAGTTCGTCATGCCCGGCGGCATCGATCCGCACACCCACATGCAGCTGCCCTTCATGGGCACGGTCACGGCCGATGACTTCTACACCGGCACGGCGGCGGCGCTGGCCGGTGGCACCACCAGCATCATCGATTTCGTCATTCCCGATCCGCAGGAGCCGCTGCTGGACGCCTACCGCAAATGGCGCGGCTGGGCCGAGAAGGCTGCGGCCGACTACTCCTTCCACGTGGCCGTCACTTGGTGGAGCGACAGCGTCCATGCCGACATGGGCACGCTGGTGCGCGAGGAGGGCATCAACAGCTTCAAGCACTTCATGGCCTACAAGAACGCCATCATGTGCGACGACGAAACCCTGGTGAACAGCTTCAAGCGCGCGCTGGAGCTGGGCGCCATGCCCACGGTGCATGCCGAAAACGGCGAGCTGGTCTACCTTCTGCAGCAGGAAGTGGCCAAGATGGGCATCACCGGGCCCGAGGGCCATCCGCTGGCCCGCCCGCCCATGGTGGAGGCCGAGGCGGCCAACCGCGCCATCGCCATTGCCGGCGTGCTGGGCGTGCCCATCTACGTGGTGCACGTCAGCTGCACCGAGGCGGCGCAGGCCATTGCCGCTGCCCGTGCGCGCGGCCAGCGCGTGTATGGCGAGGTGCTGGCCGGCCATCTGGTGATCGACGAAAGCGTGTACCGCGACCCCGACTTCGCCAAGGCGGCGGCCCACGTGATGAGCCCGCCCTTCCGGGCCAAGGGCCACCAGGAGGCCTTGTGGCAGGGCCTGCAGTCGGGCCAGCTGCACACCACGGCCACCGACCATTGCACCTTCTGCGCCGCGCAGAAAGCCATGGGCCGGGACAACTTCGCCAAGATCCCCAACGGCACCGGCGGCGTGGAGGAGCGCCTGGCCGTGATCTGGGATGCGGGCGTGAACACCGGCCGGCTGACGCCCAGCGAATTCGTGGCCATCACCTCGGCCAACACGGCCAAGCTTTTCAACATCTATCCGCGCAAGGGCCTGGTCGGCGTGGGCGCCGATGCCGATCTGGTCGTCTGGGACCCTGCCGCCACCCACACCCTGTCGGTCAGGACCCAGCATTCCAAGGGCGACTACAACATCTTCGAGGGCCGCACCGTGCAAGGCATGCCCAGCCACACCATCAGCCAGGGCGTGGTGGCCTATGCGCAGGGCGATCTGCGTGCCGAGAAGGGCAAGGGGCGCTATATCAAGCGCCCTGCCTTCGGCCCCAACTTCGACGCGGTGCAGCGCCGCGCCGCCACGCTGCAGCCCACGGCCGTGGCGCGCTGAAGCCCGCATGACAAGGAGACCGCAATGGATACAGATACCCAAGTGAAGCAGGACATCGCGCAGCTGCGCGTCAACGGAAGCCGGCTGTGGGATTCACTCATGGAGCTGGCCCGGATCGGCGCCACGCCCAAGGGCGGCGTCTGCCGCCTGACGCTGACCGACCTGGACCGCCAGGGCCGTGATCTGGTGACCCGCTGGGCGCGCGAGGCGGGCATGACGGTGACCATCGACAAGATCGGCAACGGCTTCATGCGCCGGCCCGGGCGCGACAACAGCCTGCCGCCCATCATGACGGGCAGCCACATCGACACCCAGCCCACGGGCGGCAAGTTCGACGGCAACTACGGCGTGCTGGCGGGGCTGGAGGTGGTGCGCACGCTCAACGACCACGGCATCGAGACCGAAGCGCCCATCGAAGTGGCCTTCTGGACGAACGAGGAAGGCTCGCGCTTCGTGCCGGTAATGATGGGCTCGGGCGTGTTCGCCAAGGCCTTCACGCTGGAGCATGCCTATGCGGCCACCGACTCCGAAGGCAAGACCGTCAAGGGCGAGCTAGAGCGCATCGGCTATGTGGGCAGCCAGGAACCGGGAGACCACCCGATCGGCGCCTACTTCGAGTCCCACATCGAACAGGGCCCGGTGCTGGAGGACAACGCCAGGACCATTGGCGTGGTCACCGGCGTGCTGGGCATCCGCTGGTATGACTGCGTGGTCACGGGCATGGAAGCCCATGCCGGCCCCACGCCCATGGCCCTGCGCAAGGACGCGCTGCAGGTGGCCGCGCAGCTGATGCAGGAAGTGGTGGCCTGCGCCCACCGCCATCCGCCCCACGGGCGCGGCACCGTGGGCATGGTGCAGGTCCATCCCAACAGCCGCAACGTGATCCCGGGCCAGGTCAAATTCAGCATCGACCTGCGCAACGCCACCGATGCCGACTGCGAAGCCATGGACGCCGACATCCGCGCCGTGGCCGACCGCATCAGCCGGGAGACGGGCCTGCCCATAGCGATCAACCTGGTGTCCAGCTACCCCGCCCAACCCTTCCATGCCGACTGCGTGGATGCGGTGGCGCGCGCCGCCAAGGCCCTGGGCTACTCGCACATGCCCGTCGTCTCGGGCGCCGGGCATGATGCGGTCTACATGGCGCGGCTGGCACCGGCCGGCATGGTCTTCATCCCCTGCAAGGACGGCATCAGCCACAACGAGATCGAGGACGCCACGCCGGCCGACATCACCGCAGGCTGCAATGTGCTGATGCACGCCATGCTGGAACGCGCCAGGGTGGCGGGTTGATCCAAAAAACTGCGCAACTTGCCCGGAAGCCCTGTTTTGCACTGCTATACTTGCGGCTTCAACAAACGACAGGCGCGTAGCTCAGCTGGTTAGAGCACCACCTTGACATGGTGGGGGTCGTTGGTTCGAGTCCAATCGCGCCTACCAAACAAAGCAGTCTCACCAGGGGCTGCAAAAAAGAAATCCCGCTTCAAGCGGGATTTTTTTTTGCCCCAACGGTTGCATGGCGGCCATTTGCCGTGTCGCATGCGTTGATCCCCATCAGGGTTACTGCTGCGCCGGGTGCTGCAGGTGCTGCCTAGAATCTGTTGCAGTGCAATAGCCGATTGCCCGCACGAGCCGGTGCAAGCAGGCGCAAACAGGTACAGCAGGTACAAGAGGAGAAGCATTGCAATGCAAGAGACGACAACAGCCGCCGCCCCCAGCGCCCAGCGCGTGATCAAGAAATACCCCAACCGCCGTCTCTACGACACCAACACGTCCTCCTACATCACGCTGACGGAAGTCAAGCAGCTCGTGATGGGAAACGAGCCCGTGGTGGTCAAGGACGCCAAGACGGGCGAAGACCTCACGCGCAGCATCCTGCTGCAGATCATTCTGGAAGAAGAGGCGGGCGGCGCGCCCATGTTCTCCGAGACCGTGCTGGCCAACATCATCCGTTTCTACGGCCACGCCATGCAGGGCTACATGGGCTCCTACCTGGAAAAGAACGTGCAGATGTTCACCGACTTCCAGAACAAGCTGGCCGAGCAGGCCCAGGGCACCTCGCCCGAGGCCTGGAGCCAGTTCATGCGCATGCAGCCGCCCGCCATGCAGAACATGATGAGCAGCTATATGGAGCAGTCGCAGAACATGTTCGCCCAGATGCAGGAGCAGATGCAAAAGCAGACCGAGCAGATGCTGGGCGCGCTCGGGATCAAGCGCAATAGCTGAGCTTGCAGGGATAAGTTCGGGGGCGGTTTACCAAGTTCGCGCAGAACTGGGACAATATCGCCCCTATGACCCCCACGAGCGACGCAACAACCATGACAACCCCTGCCGGCGCGGCCGCTCCGCGCGTGGGCTTCGTCTCCCTCGGGTGCCCCAAGGCACTCACGGACTCCGAACTCATCCTCACCCAGCTCAGCGCCGAGGGCTACCAGACCTCCAAGACCTTCGAGGGCGCTGACTTGGTGATCGTCAACACCTGCGGCTTCATCGATGACGCCGTGCGCGAGAGCCTGGACACCATTGGCGAGGCGCTGGCCGAGAACGGCAAGGTCATCGTCACGGGCTGCCTGGGCGCCAAGGCGGGCAAGGACGGCGGCAACCTGATCCAGGAAGTGCACCCCAGCGTGCTGGCCGTGACCGGGCCGCACGCCACGCAGGAGGTGATGAATGCCGTCCACACCCATCTGCCCAAGCCGCACGATCCCTTCATCGACCTGGTGCCGGGCGCCTTTGGCGAGGCGGGCATCAAGCTCACGCCCAGGCACTACGCCTACCTGAAGATTTCCGAGGGCTGCAATCACCGCTGCACCTTCTGCATCATTCCCTCCATGCGCGGCGATCTGGTTTCGCGTCCGGTGGGCGATGTGCTCAAGGAGGCGCGTGCACTGTTCGAGGGCGGCGTCAAGGAGCTGCTGGTGATCAGCCAGGACACCTCGGCTTATGGCGTGGACGTGAAGTACCGCACGGGCTTCTGGGACGGCAAGCCGGTGAAGACACGCATGCTCGAACTGGTGCAGACGCTGGCCGAGATCGCCGAGCGCTATGGCGCCTGGGTGCGCCTGCACTATGTCTACCCGTACCCCAGCGTGGACGAGATCATTCCGTTCATGGCCACGGGCCGCGTGCTGCCCTATCTGGACGTGCCCTTCCAGCACAGCCATCCCGATGTCTTGAAGCGCATGAAGCGCCCCGCCAACGGTGAAAAGAACCTGGAGCGCCTGCAGCGCTGGCGCGAGATCTGCCCGGATCTGGTGATCCGCTCCACCTTCATCGCCGGCTTCCCCGGCGAGACCGAGCAGGAGTTCGAGCACCTGCTGCAGTTCCTGCGCGAGGCGCAGATCGACCGTGCGGGCTGCTTTGCCTACAGCCCCGTCGAAGGCGCCGCCGCCAATGAGATCCCCGGCATGCTGCCCGAGGAAGTGCGCGAGGAGCGCCGCGCGCGTTTCATGGCCGTGGCCGAGGAGGTTTCCACGGCACGCCTGCAAAAGCGCGTCGGCCAGACCATGCAGGTGCTGGTAGACAAGTCCGTGGGCCTGGGTAAGAAGGGTGGCGTGGGCCGCAGCTATGCCGATGCCCCCGAGATCGATGGCCTGGTGCACCTGCTGCCGCCCGAGAAGGCCAGCAAGACCTACAAGGTGGGCGACTTCGTGAAGGCGCGCATCGTGGGCACGCAGGGCCACGACCTGGTGGGCCAGCCTGTGTAAGGCCTGCATTCGCATCCCTGAAAAGCGGGCAAGGTTTTCCTTGCCCGCTTTTTTTGTCCTTGATGGTTCAAGGCCTGATTTTGATCAAGGCGTTCAGGTCGCTTCGCTGAAATGCTGTACCTACTTTGACGCAAAGAAAGGATGGCGCGAATGAACAGGACCATGAAGGCCGCCGTGGTGCGGGAGTTTGGCAAGCCGCTCACCATCGAGGAAGTCCCGGTGCCCAGGCCCGATCCCGGCCATGTGCTGGTGAAGATCGAGGCCTGCGGCGTCTGCCATACCGATTTGCACGCGGCGCAGGGTGACTGGCCCGTCAAGCCCAATCCGCCTTTCATTCCCGGCCACGAAGGCGTGGGCTATGTGGCCGCCGTGGGCGCGGGCGTCACCCATGTGAAGGAGGGCGACCGCGTCGGCATTCCCTGGCTGTACACGGCCTGCGGCCATTGCGAGCATTGCCTGGGTGGCTGGGAGACGCTGTGCGAGCAGCAAAAGAACACCGGCTACTCCGTCAACGGCGGCTTTGCGCAGTACGCGCTGGCCGATGCCAATTTCGTGGGCCTGCTGCCCGGCAGCGTGGACCTGATCGAGATCGCTCCCGTGCTGTGCGCGGGCGTCACGGTCTACAAGGGCCTGAAGGTCACCGACACCAGGCCCGGCAACTGGGTGGTGATCTCGGGCATCGGCGGCCTGGGCCACATGGCCGTGCAATATGCCAAGGCCATGGGCCTGAACGTGGCGGCGGTGGACGTGGATGACGACAAGCTGGCGCTGGCCCGGCGCCTGGGCGCACAGGTCACGGTCAATGCCATGACCACGGACCCTGCGGCCTATCTGAAAAAAGAGATTGGCGGCGCGCACGGCGCCCTGGTCACGGCGGTCTCGCCCAAGGCCTTCGAGCAGGCGCTGGGCATGGTGCGGCGCGGCGGCACGGTATCGCTCAACGGCCTGCCGCCCGGCAGCTTCCCGCTGCCCATCTTCAACATGGTGCTCAGCGGCGTGACGGTGCGTGGCTCCATCGTGGGCACGCGGCTGGACCTGCAGGAGTCGCTGGATTTCGCGGCCATGGGCAAGGTCAAGGCCACCGTGTCCACCGACCGGCTGGAGAACATCAACGACATCTTCGCGCGCATGCATGAAGGCAAGATCGAAGGGCGCGTGGTGCTGGACCTGAACGCCTGACGCTTTGCCCACCCCCAAAAAAACAGGCTTCCCTCGGGAAGCCTGTTTTGCATGGCGCACGCCTTACACCATGCGGCGGATCGGGCGCTTCTTCCACACCAGCTTGTAGTAGGCGGTCTGCAGGCACAGCGTCAGGGTGTAGGACAGCGGAAAGGCCATCCAGATTCCCATCAGCCCGAAGCTGCGGCTCAGCCACCATGCCAGGGGCAGCTCCAGCACGGCGAGCACCGTGATGGTGATGGCCGTGGGAATGACCACATCGCCGCTGGCACGCATGATGGACGACAGGGCAATGAAGCAGCCCAGCAGCAGGCCGCTCCACAGCACGATGTACAGCAGCTCGATGGCCAGCACCAGCACCTGCTCGTCGGTGATGAACATGCCCAGCAGCGGCCGCGCGAACAGGCTGCCGATCAGGGCCAGGGCGGCGCCCAATGCCAGGTTCATGCGGATGGCCGTGGCCGTGATGGCGCCCAGGCGCTCGCTGCGGCCAGCGCCGATGGCCTGGGCGCCGAGGATGGAGGCCGTGATGGCCACCGAAATGACCGGGAACTGCGCAAACGAGTTGATCTGGTTGACCGCACCATAGGCTGCCGTGGCGCTGGAGCCGAAGCCGTTGACCAGCGACACGACGACCAGCCCGGCCATGGACGAGGCGATCATCTGCACGCCCGTGGGAATGCCCACGCGCAGGATGCTCTTGAGCAGGGTCCGGTCAATGCGCATGGCCTTCCACAGCGCGGCATTGGGCGCCAGCGGGCTGGCTATGCGGCGCAGCCGCCAGCCCAGCCAGGCCAGGGCCAGGGTGAAGCCCAGGATCATGGATACGCCCGCGCTGGCCACGCCCAGGCGCGGCAGGCCGCCCCAGCCCGCAATCAGCGCCGGCGTGCAGACCAGGCCCGTGCCGGTGGAGATCAGCAGGGCCAGCATGGGCGAGACCGTGTCGCCCACGCCGCGCAGCAGCGAGGTGGCCAGCAGGAACACGAACAGCCCCGGCATGCCCAGCAGCACGATGCGCGAATACAGCGTGGCCTGCTCCATGATGTCGGGCGGCGTGCCCAGCAGGCGCATCAGCGGCTCGGTGAACAGTCCGCCGAACAGGGCCACGACGGCGCCGAACAGCAGCCCTATGCACATGGCCGTGCCTGCGATGGCGCGCAGCTTGTCGTGCATGCGCGCACCGTAGGCCTGGCCTATCAGCACCGAGGAGCCTGCGCCCAGGCCGATCACGAAGGCGATGAAGAGAAACATCACCGGAAAAAAGGCCGCGACGGCCGCCAGGGCCTGCACGCCCAGCATCTGGCCGATGAAGACGCTGTTGATGGTGCCCGACAGCGACTGCAGGATATTGGCCAGGACCATGGGGCCCAGGAACACCAGGAAGGTGCGCCACAGCGGCTGGGTGCCGTGGGCGATGGGCGGCCCGGCGGGGCTGGATGCGGCAGGCGCAGCAGCCTGGGGCAGAGGTTCGTTAGGTTTCGTCATGTTGTGTCTGTTAATGCGACGAGAAAATGCAATGGAAGGCGGGGGCTTCAGTCCTGCGCTGGCGATGGCGGCGATGGCGGCGAGGACCAGGCAGCGCTGCTCAGTTGCTGCAGATAGCTTCGCACATCCTCGGGCCAGGTGGCGGTGTGCCTTGCAAAGGCGTCGGCCTGGTGTGCAAAGAGGGCGCGGCTGGCGTCCTCGAAATGGGGCAGGTCGCCCGCCATCTCGCTCATGAATCGGTAGGCGGCCTCGGTGGCGGCGCGCACGGCATCCTGTGCGGCATGCTTGCCACGCGCCTCGTCCACCAGTCTGCGCAGTGCGCCGGAGGCGCCACCGGGCTGGCGGTTCAGCCATTCCCAGTGCCGTGGCAGCAAGGTGACTTCGCGTGCCACCACGCCCAGCTTGGGGCGGCCCACGCTGCGCGGTGCGGCGGCTTGTCCGGGTGCGGGCGATGCGGCCAGTTCGCTGCGCCAGTCCAGGTCCAGCCGCATGCCGCTGTGGTCGTCGAAAACCCACAGCGGCGGCGCCGATCCGCTGCCTTGCGGCTGCTGTTCATGGCTTTGCAGGAACTGCAGGACGGCAGGCCTGTCCCCCTGGAGCAGGCGGCCATGGCCCTGGAAGATGGTGTAGCTGGGTGCGGGCTCGGCGCCCGCCATGCAAGAGTCGGTAGTCATGTGCTGGATATTAGCCGGGTAAAATTTGCAAGTCAATTAAACCCGGGTAAATATCTGCATGGATGCCGCGCGCCCAAAGAAAAAGCCCCTGGCAGAGATTGCCAGGGGCTTCGCAGAGGGAACTGCAGGCGTCGGTCAGACGCGCTTGCGGTATTCGCCCGTGCGGGTATCGATTTCGATCTTGTCGCCCTGGCTCACGAACAGGGGCACGGGCACTTCAAAGCCGGTGGCGATCTTGGCGGGCTTGAGCACCTTGCCCGATGTGTCGCCCTTGACGGCGGGTTCGGTCCAGGTGATTTCGCGTTCCACGGACGTGGGCAGTTCGCAGGAGATGGCCTTGCCGTCGTAGAACACGACTTCGGCCTGCATGCCGTCTTCCAGGTAGTTGATGGCGTCGCCCATGTTGGCGGCTTCCACTTCGTACTGGTTGTATTCGGCATCCATCCAGACGTACATCGGATCGGCGAAGTAGGAGTAGGTGCACTCCTTCTTGTCCAGGATCACGTTGTCGATCTTGTCGTCGGCCTTGAACACGACTTCGGTGCCCATGTTCGACAGCAGGGCCTTGAGCTTCATGCGCACGGTGGCGGCGCCGCGGCCACCGCGAGCGTATTCGGTCTTCAGGACGATCATCGGGTCCTTGCCGTGCATGATCACGTTGCCGGCGCGGATTTCTTGAGCGATTTTCATAGCTTGCTTGGCTGAGGTTGAAGCCGCTCAACAGGGCAGGCAAGCGAAGTCGCTGGGACGGTGCGCCTGCCGCAGTTCCGCGGCGGGTGCAACCCTGGTTGGTCGATGGCGGCCGGCTGGCGGTCGCCCGCAACGGCGCCTCCAGGGAGGCAAAACGTGCATTCTAGCTTTTTTCGGTCACGAAAGCTTGCAGCTGCTCAATCAATGGGGTCTGTTGCAGCAGCCGCGCGCGCGCGGCCAGTGCGCAGTCCTGCCATTGCCGCAGCAGCGCAGGCGTGATTGCGGGCAGGGTGCTTGCCGGTGCCATGCCGTTCCAGGCATGGTGGAAGGCGCGCAGGCTGGCCGGCGCCTGCAGCCAGTCCAGGAAGGCGTCGAGCTTGTCGTGGTGGGCGTCGTCGTGCTGGGGATAGATGTGCCAGACCAGGGGCTGGCCGGCCCACAGCGCGCGTACCAGCGAATCCTCGCCGCGCACCAGGTTCAGGTCGCAGGCCCAGAGCATCTCGTCGAACTGCGGCTGGGGGCAGGGCTGCAGCGCATGCCGGGTCACCGAACCGTGGTCTGCGGCGGTCACGCCGGCCATGGCCTGCTGCACCGCGGCTGCCGCGCGCCCGGGAGTCACCAGCAGATGCGTGGCCTGTGGTGCGGGCGGCGCAGCATGCAGCTGGCACAGCCAGTGCGGCAGGGCAGGCGGTTCGTAGCAGAACAGCGAGATGGCGCAATCGCCGGTGCCTAGGCCGTGGCGTGTGCGCCAGGCCTGCCGGCCCCCGGAAGCAAAGGCTGCCTGGCGCGCGGCCAGGTCCGGCTCGCGCAGCAGGCCGCCCGTGGCGGCCGTGAAGCCCGGGTAGAAGAACCAGCGCGTCAACCCCGCAGCCGGCCCCGACATCAGCGGCGAGGGCAGGCGGTGGCAGCGCTCCACATAGTCCTCGGCCGACAGGTACTCCAGGTTGATCCACAGCGGCGCGCGGCGCGCGATGGCCGCCAGAAAGGGCGGCGAAATCTCGCAGCCGAAGGCCTCGATGACCACATCACCCACGGCCTGCGGAATGTCCTGCGCCTGCGTGGGCCAGCCGTGCACGCTGAGTCCGGCCGGGTGCGGCCGGGGCGCCATCCAGGTCAGGGCGCTGGCGTCGTCCATCCACAGCCGCACGCGCTGGCCGCGTGAGGCCAGGTCGGCCGCCGCGCGCCAGCACACGCCGATGTCGCCGAAGTTGTCTATGACCTGGCAGAAGATGTCCCAGGTCCGTGCAACGGCCTGCTCTGGCAGAGGGGCCGGGGGGATGGGGTTGAAGGCAAGCATGGGAGTCAGGGTTCGCACAGGTGTTCGACCAGCAACTGGGCCACGGGCGGCAGTGCCTCTTGCGAGCGCACGCACAACATCAGCTGGCGCTCGGCCCAGGGCTCGTCCAGCGCAATGCAGCGCAGCGGCAGGGCGCCCAGGTACAGGCGGGCACTGCCTTCGGGCAGGATGCCGACGCCCAGGCCCGAGGCCACCATCAGGCACAGCGCGTCATAGCCCGTGACCTTCATGCGCAGCCGCGGCTGCAGGCCCAGGTCGGCCGCGGCACGCGTGATCTGGTGGTTGAGCGCGCTGCCGGCGTGCATGCCCACCAGGTCATGGTCCAGCACCTGGGTCAGCCGCAGCGAGCGCCTGCGTACCAGCGCATGGCCTTGGGGCACGATGACGATGAGGCGGTCGCGCCGGTACGGGCGCAGGCGGATCTTCTCTCCGTAGCTGCCCTGGTTGAGGATGCCGATATCGGCCTCGTTGTCTGCCACGGCGCGCGCGATGTCGCTGCTCACCCGCTCCTGCAGGCGCACGTCCACATGCGGATGCTGGTCCAGGAAGCGCTGCAGCTGGGAGGGCAGGAACTGGGTGATGGCCGAGATGTTGGCCATCACGCGCACATGGCCGCGCAGGCCGCTGCCGTACTCGCGCATCTGCTCGCCGATGCCGTCCAGGTCATTGAGCACGCCGCGCGCCATGTTCAGCAGTGCATAGGCGGCGGCCGTGGGTACGCTGCCGCGGTTGCTGCGGGTGAACAGCTCCACCTGCAGCTGGCTCTCCAGCTCGGCCAGCCGCCGGCTGGCGGCCGAGGGGGCGATGTGTTCGCGTGCGGCAGCGCGTGCGATGGCGCTTTCCTCCATCACGGCCACGAACAGGCGCAGCGAAATCGGGTCGAGTTTCATGGGGTGGCGATTATCGCCCGGCCCCGCCCGACCGGGTTCTGCCATGCCGGTTTGCGATGGCAGCGTCGCGCTTGAGCGTTTTGCGGCCGGCGCGGACGGCGGCAAGATCGGCGCCGCGGCAATGCCATCGGAGGCCGGCCGCAGGAGACAAAGAGGAAGCGCTAACCCATGACACAACAGACAAGGCAGGCCCCCACACCCGGCGCGCTCAGCGGCGTGCGCGTGGTCGAGATGGGGCAATTGATCGCCGGGCCGTTCTGCGGCAAGACGCTGGGCGAGTTCGGCGCCGACGTGGTCAAGATCGAGGCGCCGGGCGCGGGCGATCCGCTGCGCAACTGGCGCCTGATCAAGAACGGCACCTCGGTCTGGTGGCAGGTGCAGTCGCGCAACAAGCGTTCGGTGGCGCTGGACCTGCGCCAGCAGGAGGGCCAGGACATCGCCCGGCGCCTGATCGCCGAGGCCGATGTGCTGGTCGAGAACTTCCGCCCCGGCACGCTGGAAGGCTGGGGCATGTCGCCTGAAGAGCTCCATGCACTCAACCCCGGCCTGGTCATCCTGCGCATCTCGGGCTACGGCCAGACCGGCCCCTACCGCGACCTGCCGGGCTTTGGCGTGATCGGCGAGGCCATGGGCGGCCTGCGCCACCTGACGGCCGAGCCAGGCCGCGTGCCGGTGCGCGTGGGCGTCTCGATTGGCGACACGCTGGCCGCGCTGCATGGCGTGATCGGCGTGATGATGGCCCTGTACCACCGCAAGGTGAACGGCGGTGCCGGCCAGGTCATCGACGTGGCGCTGCATGAGGCCGTGTTCAACGTCATGGAAAGCCTGCTGCCCGAATACAGCGCCTTCGGCGCCGTGCGCGAGGCGGCGGGCAGTGCGCTGCCGGGCATCGCGCCGTCCAACGCCTATCCCTGCCAGGACGGCTGGGTGCTGGTGGCCGGCAATGGCGACTCCATCTTCAAGCGCCTGATGGCCACCATCGGCCGCCAGGACCTGGCCGACGATCCGCAACTGGCAGACAACGCGGGCCGCGTGGCGCGCATTGCCGAGATCGATGCCGTCATCGGCGGCTGGACGCGCACGCAGAGCGTGCAGGCCGTGATGGACCAGCTGGCCGCCGCACGCGTGCCGGCCGGCAAGGTCTACACCGCCAAGGACATTGCCGAGGACCCGCACTACCGCGCCCGCGACATGATCCTCAGCCAGCACACGCGCGACGGCGACGACATCGAGGTGCCGGGCATCGTGCCCAAGCTCTCGCTCACGCCGGGCACGGTGCGCACCAGCGCCCCCCATGTGGGCGACGACACCGACGCGGTGCTGGCCGAGGCCGGCCTCACGGCCGAACAGATTGCGCTGCTGCGCAGCAAGGGAGTGATCCAATGAACGCCGTACACACCACGGATGTCTGGCAGGGCGCGGGCCGCCGCGTTTTCTTCAACGAGGTCGGCACGCGAGACGGGCTGCAGATGGAGCAGGCCTTCGTCCCCACCGAGGACAAGATCGCCCTGGTCAATGCGCTGTCGCAGGCCGGCCTGTCCAAGATCGAGGTCACGGCCTTTGTCTCGCCCACCGCCATTCCCGCGCTGCGCGACGGCGAAATCGTCATGCGCGAGATAGAGCGCCGCCCCGGCACCGTCTACACCGCCCTGGTGCCCAATGCGCGGGGCGCCGAGCGCGCCATCGAGGCGCGCACGGACGAACTCAACCTGGTCATGTCGGTCAGCGAGACCCACAACCTGTGCAACCTGCGCATGCAGCGCAGCCAGTCGTTCGCGGCGCTGGCCCAGGTCGTGGCCACGGCGCAGCAGGCGGGCGTGCCCGTCAATGTCTCGCTGTCGTGCTGCTTTGGCTGTCCCATGGAGGGCGATGTGCCGCAGCAAGAAGTCTTCGGCTGGGTGCAGCGCTTTGCCGATCTGGGCGTGCAGGGCATCACGCTGTGCGACACCACGGGCATGGCCTTCCCGACCCAGGTGCGCGCCATGGTGGCCGCCTTCCGGCAGCGCTGGCCGCAGCTGGGCATGACCCTGCATTTCCACAACACGCGCGGCATGGCGCTGGCCAATGTGCTGGCCTCCATCGAGGCGGGCGGCGACCGCTTCGATGCCTCCATCGGCGGCCTGGGCGGCTGCCCCTATGCGCCGGGCGCCTCGGGCAATGCCTGTACGGAGGACATCGTCCACGCGCTGCAGCTCATGGGCTACGACACCGGCGTGGACCTGGCGCAGATCGTCGCGGCCGCGCGCAGCCTGCCCGCGCTGATCGGCCATGACACGGCCAGCCAGATCGCCAAGGCCGGCGCGCGGCTGGACCTGCACCAGCCACCAGCCGACTTTGCAGCCATCCGCGAACGGGCTTTGGCCAAGGGCTGAGGCCGGCGCGCATTCTCATTCACAAGAACCGAGCAAACCAAGGAGACAAAGATGAAGAAGATTCAACGCAGACAGATCGCAGCCGTGGCCATGGCCATCGCAGGACTGGGCCTGGGCGGCACAGCCGCACTGGCGCAGGGCGGCTACCCCGCCAAGACCATCACCATGATCGTGCCGGCCGCAGCCGGCGGCACCACCGACCTGGCCGCGCGCATGGCGGCCCAGGCCCTGGCGCCCGTCATCGGCCAGTCGGTGGTTGTGGACAACAAGGGCGGTGGCAACGGCTCCATCGCGGCCAGCCTGGTCAAGCGTGCCGAGGCCGATGGCTACACCCTGCTCATGCAGTACTCGGGCTATCACGTGATCTCGCCACACCTGACCAAGGCCCGCACCTGGGAGCAGGGCGACTTCCAGCCCGTGGCCAATGTGCTGTCGGCGCCGCAGATCATCGTGGTGCGGTCCGAGCTGCCCGTGAAGACGCTGGCCGAACTCGTGGCCTATGCCAAGGCCAACCCGGGCAAGCTGAACTACGCCTCTTCCGGCAACGGATCGCTGCAGCACGTGACCGGCGCCATGCTGGAGCAGCAGGCCGGCATCAAGATGGTCCACGTCCCCTACAAGGGCACGGGCCCCGCGCTGCAGGACCTGCTGGGTGGCCAGGTGGACCTGACCTTCGGCACGGCGCCGCCCTTCATGCCCCATGTGCAAAGCGGCAAGCTGCGCGTGCTGGCCGTCACCGGCACGCAGCGCCTGCCCAGCCTGCCGGATGCGCCCACCACGGCCGAGGCCGGCTACGCAGGCGTCAACGCCACCTCCTGGTTTGCCGTGTTCGCGCCCGCCGCCACGCCCAGGCCCGTGATCGACAAGCTCACGGCCGACCTCAAGAAGGTCGTGGAGAACCCGGCCTTCAAGCAAAAGGCGCAGGAGCAGGGCGCCACGGCCGACTACATGAACCCGCAGCAGCTCGGCGCCATGGTCAAGACCGACTGGGCCAACTGGGCCCAGGTGGTCAAGTCCTCGAAGATCGAGGCCGAGTAAGAGCCCGAGGGCCCGCAGGCCCGCTGCGGCGGGCCCGGGCAGCGGCCACAATAGGCGCATGTCCGAACCCCATTCCGATGAACTGCTGGCCCAGGTGGCAGCGCTGCCGGGCCTGCCCGGCGTCTACCGCTATTTCGACGCGGCAGGCACGCTGCTGTACGTGGGCAAGGCCATCAACCTCAAGCGCCGCGTCTCCAGCTACTTCACCAAGAACCATGGCGGCACGCGCATAGGCCACATGGTGAGCAAGATCGCCCGCATGGAGACCACGGTGGTGCGCTCCGAGGCCGAGGCCCTGCTGCTCGAAAACAATCTGATCAAGACGCAGCAACCCAAGTACAACATCCTGTTCAGGGACGACAAGAGCTATCCCTATCTGAAGATCACCGGCGTCGCCGCGCGCGACGGCCGGGATGGCGAGCCGGCCCACCAGCTCTTTGCCCGCATGGCCTACTACCGCGGCGCCGTGGACAAGCGCCACCGCTACTTCGGCCCCTATCCCAATGCCTGGGCCGTCAAGGAAAGCATCCAGCTGCTGCAAAAGGTCTTCAGGCTGCGCACCTGCGAGGACACGGTCTTCGCCAACCGCTCGCGGCCCTGTCTGCTCTACCAGATCAAGCGCTGCTCCGGCCCCTGCGTGGACCTGATCTCGCCCGAAGCCTATGCGCTGGATGTGCGCAATGCCGAGGCCATGCTGCGCGGCGAGACCCAGGAACTGCTGCGCCAGCTGGAGGCCCGCATGATGGAGCACGCCGGGCGCATGGAATACGAGCAGGCCGCCGAGGTGCGCAACCAGATGACGGCACTGTCGCGCGTGCTGCACCAGCAGGTCATAGAAACCGCCGACGACCGCGACGTGGACATCCTCGCCGTGAAGGTGCAGGGCGGCCGCGCCTGCGTGAACCTGGCCATGGTGCGCGGCGGCCGCCACCTGGGCGACCGGCCGTACTTTCCCGCCAACCTGGGAGATGCCGCCTCGGTCTACGCCGGCGAGGAAGAGGCCAGTCTTGCCGAGTCCGCGCGCCCGGTCGAGGAGATCGTGCTGGAGGCCTTCATCGCCCAGCACTACACCGGCGTGGCCGTGCCGCCCGTGCTCATCGTCAGCCACCCGGTGGACAAGAAACTGCTGGCGCTGCTGAGCGAGCAAGGCGGCGTGCGCATCACCGCCGTGCAGCAGCCGCGCGAGCAGCGGCGCATCTGGCTGGAGATGGCGCAAAAGAACGCCGACATCCAGATGGCCCGCCTGCTGGCTGAAGAAGGCTCGCAGCAGGCGCGCACGCGCGCCCTGGTCGAGGCGCTGGACCTGGCCTGCGAGAACCTGGACGAACTCACCATCGAATGCTTCGACATCTCGCACACGGCAGGCGAGGCCACGCAGGCCTCCTGCGTGGTCTTCCATCACCACAAGATGCAAAGCAGCGAATACCGGCGCTTCAACATCGAAGGCATCACCGGCGGCGACGACTATGCCGCCATGCGCCAGGTGCTGACGCGCCGCTACAGCCGCGTGGCCGAGGCGCAAAGAGAGGCGGGCGGTGCCGAGCTCACCGGCAAGCAGCCGCAACTGCCGGACCTGGTGCTGGTCGACGGTGGCAAGGGCCAGGTCAGCATGGCGCGCGAAGTCTTCGAGCAGCTGGGGCTCGATGTCTCGCGCATCGTGGGCGTGGAAAAGGGCGAGGGGCGCAAGGTCGGCCTGGAAGAACTGGTCTTTGCCGACGGGCGCGAGAAGATCTACCTGGGCTACGACTCGGCCGCGCTGATGCTGGTGGCCCAGATCCGCGACGAGGCCCACCGCTTCGCCATCACCGGCATGCGCGCGGCGCGCGCCAAGGTGCGCGTGGGCGGCGGCAAGCTCGAGGAGATTCCGGGCGTGGGCCCCAAGAAGCGCGCGCGCCTGCTGCAGCGCTTCGGCGGCGTGCGCGGCGTGTCGGAAGCCACGGTGGAGGACCTGTGCAGCGTGGACGGCATCTCGGCTGCGCTGGCTGAAGATATCTACCGTGCATTGCATTGAAACGACTGTCCCGCGGGCTGCACCGCAGGCCCGCAAACAGAACCTCAAACACCAAGGTACGTGACACAATGGCGGCCATGTTTCTCACAATCCCCACCTTGATGACCTGTACGCGGATCGTCGCGATTCCGCTGATCGTCGGGGTGTTCTATGCGCCTTTCGACGTGGCGACCCGCAACCTGGTCGCCACGGTCATGTTCATCGTCTTCGCGGCCACCGACTGGCTCGACGGCTACCTGGCGCGCAAGCTCAACCAGACATCGGCCTTCGGCGCCTTCCTCGATCCCGTGGCCGACAAGTTCCTGGTCTGCGCCTCGCTGCTGGTGCTGGTGCATCTGCAGCGCACCGATGTGTTCGTGGCCCTGATCATCATCGGCCGCGAGATCGCCATCTCGGCCCTGCGCGAATGGATGGCCCACCTGGGCGCGGGCAAGAGCGTGGCCGTGCACATGCTGGGCAAGCTCAAGACCACGGCGCAGATGGTGGCCATCCCCTTCCTGCTGTACGACGGCCGTGTGTTCGGCATGATCGACACTGGCGTCTGGGGCCAGGTGCTGATCTGGGTGGCGGCGGTGCTCACCGTCTGGTCGATGGTCTACTACCTGCAAAAAGCCCTGCCCGAGATCCGCGCGCGGGTCACGCACTGAGGGCCTTTCCGGCCGTTCCCGGGATCCTGCGCCAGACACGTCAAACTGTCTGGCGTTGCTATATTTTTGGAAGCATTTGAATCAGGCAGGGCAGCGGCTGCGGCGTCGTGGATGCGAAGCGGTGAGGCGCATTGCAGCACTGGCAAGGCCTGCGGCGGGCAAGTCCATTGTCAACCCTTGTCAATTCGTGAAGCCGCTAGCACCCGCTGCGCGCAAAAAACCGGCCGCAAAGCCAAAGCTGGCGCCAAAACCGCATAGAATCGTGCCCTGTCGTTGCGATGCACAGCGTGCATTGACACCTGGAAGGTCGATGGCTTTAATTCACCGATGCCTGCCCCGAGGCAAGCGTCGAACGGCAAGCCAGATTCCGTATCCGTCGCGCCGGGTTTCTGGTCGCGCCAAGTTGGTGGCCGCAGAGACATTCCATTCACTTATTTCTCCAGAGGCATCTTGTGAATAAAACCGAACTGATTGAGCACATCGCTAACAACGCCGACATCTCCAAGGCTGCGGCTGCTCGCGCACTGGATTCCACGATTGAGGCTGTGAAGAAAACCCTCAAAAAGGGTGGTACAGTGTCGCTCGTTGGTTTTGGTACATTCGCCGTTGGCAAGCGCGCCGCCCGCACGGGCCGCAACCCCCGCACCGGCGAGACCATCAAGATCAAGGCCGCCAAGGTTCCCAAGTTCCGTCCGGGCAAGGCATTGAAGGATGCCCTGAACTGACACCAGTCAAGGTGGGGTGCTTAGCTCAGTTGGTAGAGCGGCGCCCTTACAAGGCGTAGGTCGGCGGTTCGACCCCGTCAGCACCCACCAAGAACAAAAGGCGAACGAAAGTTCGCCTTTTCTATTTCTGCCACTGAAAGACAGACCATGTTCGAATCCATCCGCAAGCATTCCAAGTTCGTGATGATCTTGTTGTTCTTGCTGATCATTCCCTCGTTCATCTTCGTGGGGGTCAACCAGAACTACTTCACCGAATCCAGCGTGATCGTCGCGCGTGTGGATGGACATGAGATCAAACAGGCCGACTGGGAGAACGCGCACCGCATGGAAAGCGACCGCCTGCGCGCCGAGAACCCCAACGTCGACCCCAAGCTGCTGGATTCGCCGCAGGCGCGCTACGCCACGCTGGAGAAGATGGTGCGTGACCAGGTGCTGGCCGCTGCCGTGCAGAAGATGCACCTGGCCGCATCGGATGCACAGCTGGTGCGCACGCTGCAGGAGATTCCCGCGATTGCCGCGCTCAAGAAGCCGGATGGCTCGATGGATGCCGAAGCCTACCGCGCCCTGGTCGGATCGCAGGGCCTGACGCCTGAGGGCTTCGAGGCCAATCTGCGCCGCGAACTGTCCATGAACCAGGTGATGGGTGGCGTCACGGGCACGGCCTTTGCGACCGACGCCCAGGTCAAGCAGGCCATCGATGCGCTGTACCAGCGCCGCGAAGTGCAGGTGGCACGCTTCGAAGCCAGCGCCTACGCCAGCAAGGTCCAGCCCACCGAGGCCGACCTCAAGGCCTACTACGACGCCCACACCAGCCAGTTCCAGCAACTGGAGCAGGCCAAGGTGGAATACCTGCTGCTGGATGTGCCCAGCATCGAGGCCGGCATCACGCTGAGCGAAGACGATGTGCGTTCCTACTACAACCAGAACGCCGAGCGCCTGGCCGGTCCCGAGGAGCGCCGCGCCAGCCACATCCTGATCAACGCATCCAAGGATGCCCCCGCGGCAGAGCAGGAGAAAGCCAAGGCCAAGGCCGAGGAACTGCTGGCCGAGCTGCGCAAGGACCCCAAGCGCTTCGCGGAGCTGGCCAAGGCCAACTCGCAGGACGGCGGCTCCGCTGCATCGGGTGGCGACCTGGGCTACTTCGGCCGTGGTGCCATGGTCAAGCCGTTCGAGGATGCAGCCTTCGGCATGAAGGTCGGCGACATCAGTGACGTGGTGCACAGCGACTTCGGCTACCACATCATCTCGCTGGTGGACATCAAGAAGCCCAAGGCGCCGAGCTTCGAGCAGATGCGTCCCAAGCTGGAAGCAGAACTCAAGCAGCAGCAGGCGCAGCGCAAGTTCGCCGAACTGGCGGAAGGCTTCTCCAACGCGGTCTACGAGCAGTCGGACAGCCTGCAGCCCGTGGCCGAGAAGTTCAAGCTCACCGTGCAAAAGGCAGACCATGTGACGCGCCAGCCCGGCCCCAACGTCAAGGGCCCCCTGGCCAATCCCCGTTTCCTGGAGGCGCTGTTCTCCAGCGATTCGCTCAACAACAAGCGCAACACCGATGCGGTGGAGCTGGGTTCCAACCAGTTGGTGGCCGGCCGCGTGGTGGAGTACACGCCTGCCCGCACGCTGCCCATGGCCGAGGTCGGCGACAAGCTGCGCACCCTGTATGTGGCGCAAAAATCCGCCGAACTGGCCAAGGCCGATGGCGAAGCCAAGCTCGCCGCATGGAAGGCCAAGCCTGACGCGGCGCAATTGCCCGCAGCCAAGGTGATCAGCCGTGACCAGCCCGAAGGCCAGTCGCGCGAAGTGGTGGACGCTGCCCTGCGTGCGCCCACGGCCCAGCTGCCTGCGTGGACGGGTGTTGACCTGGGCGCGCAAGGCTATGCCGTGGTCAAGATCAACCGCATCGTCGAGCGTCCGGCCGATGATGCGCAGGCGGCTGCCGCGCAGAAGCAGGACTTCCTGCGAAGCTCGGCCGTGGCGGAAGCTATGGCATACTACGAGCTTCTCAAGAAACAGCTCAAGGTGCAGATCAAGGTCCCGCGCCCCTGATGAGGGAAATTTCTAGAAAAACAGAAATTTCAGAAATCAAGCAGTTTTTTGGAATAGAATAGCGTTCTTCTACGGTGGCTGTAGCTCAGTTGGTAGAGTCCAGGATTGTGATTCCTGTTGTCGTGGGTTCGAGCCCCATCAGCCACCCCAAATAAAAAAATCCCCAGAGCAGAAATGCTCTGGGGATTTTTGCTTTGGGCGGCAGGGGGACTGGTTGCCCCCGAAAGCGTCCAGGGACGCCGGGCAAGGCTCCTGCCGGCTGCGGCTGCATGGAGGATGGCGGCATCCTGCCCTTTGCCCGCGTCCCCCGATGCGCCGTTGTTCCTGCTGCACCCGATCCGTCACGCAACGCCTGTTCCAAAGCATTTGTCTGCTGGTTTTTGGCATATAATCGAATGCTTCAACGGTGGCTGTAGCTCAGTTGGTAGAGTCCAGGATTGTGATTCCTGTTGTCGTGGGTTCGAGCCCCATCAGCCACCCCAAACAAGAAAATCCCCAGTGCAGAAATGCACTGGGGATTTTTGCTTTGGGCGCAAACTTTATCTTCCTCGGGCTGGAAGCTGACGGGATATTCGCATCGCCAATTGCGCTGCGGCTGGATTGCGGCCGCGCATGCTGCGGTGGATTTTCAGGCGCTTGGTGCGAGGCCTGCCTCCTGACTTCGGGACCTGCCCTATCGCCACCGTGGCCATGCCATGCCCGTTGCGCGGGCCGTCCCGCCGAGCTTGCGTGCACGGACGGCGGGCCGGGCTTGCTGGATGGGGTGTTGCGCTTTGCGCAGGTTTTTATAAGACAAGTCCTATATTTGTCCCATAACCTGTGTCAATAGGTGTTCCAAATTGCCTTTGCATTACGATTGCAAACATCAATCAAGAGCAATGGCGCAGGGCTTGCAGGCCTGTCGCATGGTTCCCCGGCAACGAGAAGCACGCTTGCATGAAAAACCCCGGTTACACGCGCAACGGCTGTCCAGGCGGCACATGGCAATGGCCCCGTGGCTTCACCCTCATCGAGATGATGGTGGTGGTGGCGCTGGTCGCGATTCTGGCCGCTCTGGCCGCTCCTTCCTTCATCGCTCAAATAGCCAACCAGCGCGTCAGCTCGGCTGCGCTCGAGTTGCAGTCGTTGCTGCAGCTGGCTCGCTCCGAAGCGGTCTACAAACGGGTGGAAAGCAGCTTCGTGGGCGCGGGGCAGACATGGTCCGCCAAGTCGGGCGGGCAACTGGTGCGCGAGGCCCGGGTGCCTGATGCCGTGACCGTCTCGCCCTCCGGTGATTCTTCCCAGGGTGTCCTGTTCGAAACCACGGGGACCGCCAGGCAGTTCTCCGGCGCCAGCACGCTGTACACGCTGACCGTCACGGCTCGCCATGCCACGCGCATGCAATGCCTGAGAGTGACTCGCGCCGGGCTTGTGCGCCAGCAGCGGCTGCCTGCCGGCGGCAGTTGCTGATGCGCGTGCAACGGGTCTGCAACATGTCCATTCCTTTTCCTTCTCGCAGGCAACGCGGCGCAGGCCTTATCGAGGTACTCGTCGCCGTGCTGCTGGTGGCCGTGGGGCTGCTGGGCGCCGTGCGCATCCATGTGCGTGCCATTGAATACACCGTGGATACCGAGCGGCGCCAGATGGCATCCATGCTGGCTTCCGAGCTGCTGGAGACCCTGCGGGGGGACACGGCCACGGTCCTGGACGCGAAGGGCGCGCCCGTGGCGGAACTGGGCGGCTACCAGAAGCTGGAGGGTGCCGCGATGCCCGCGGCACCCGTGGCCTGCCAGCCTTTGCCGCAGCCGCGGGAGCAGCGCCTGGCCTGCTGGGGCGACCGGGCCCGCAAGCTGGTGCCCGATCTCACCGCGGACCGCATCGACAGCTCCTTCGCCGTGAGCGCCGATGCCGATGGCCTGGTGTCCGTGACGGTGGCCTGGCCGGTCAAGAAAGGCCAATGTCTGGATGGAAGCGACAATGAATTTTGCACATTCACGCTGCGGTCGCGGCTTTGAGCGCGGGCCGGGCGCATGGGCGTGCCGCATGCGCATGCCGTCCCAGGCGGGCATGTCCCTGGTGGAGATTATGGTGGCGCTGGCCATCGGCCTGTTCCTCGTGCTGATTGCCACCACCATCTACATGCAGGGGCTGTCGAGCTTCGGTTTTCGCGTGGGGCAGAGCGAGAACCTCGGCAACAGCCGGCTGGCACTGGCCGTGCTGGACTCCGAGTTTTCCAAGGCAGGCTACAGAAGAGACCCTTCGCAGGCGATGTTCGACGCATTTCCTGCCGATTCCTCGCCCCATCCCAACGGCTGCCAGTTCGCCCAGGGACAGGCGCTCTACGCGGCTGACACGCAGAGCATCTGCCTTCGCTTCCAGCCCCGGGACGCTGCGGAAACCGACTGTGCGGGCACGCCCGCGAACCTGGGAGCCGCCGGCCCCTATGACGCTCCGACGCCGGCGACCGGCATGTTCGCGGAGAAATACACCGTTGAAAGTGGTGTGCTGGTGTGCCGGGCGGCGCAGGAGGTTGTGCCGCTCGCCGATGGCGTGCGGGCGGTGCATTTCGAGTTCGGCATCGATCGGCAGACAGCGCCCGGCGCGATACGCCGGGTCGATGCCTTCGCGGCCACGTTGCCCGGGCAGCAGGAAGCCATCCGTTCCCTGCGCCTTGCCCTCTTGCTGGAAAGCTCCGGCAAGGTGACGCAGGGCATGGCCTCCACCGTCTGCGAGCGTTGGGCGCAACTGGGCGGCGCCGCGGCCCGATGCGATGCGAATGCCGGCGCCCTGCTGCAACTGGCCACCGGCACGCTCACCCTGAGGAATCTGATGCCATGACCGCGCTGATCGGAGCCCGGAGCCGCCGCTGCATGCCCTGTGTCCTGGACGGGCGCCAGCGCGGCAATGCCTTGCTGGTGTCCATGATCATGCTGCTGCTGGTGTTGTTGCTGGCGGTGGTCGGCATGCGCGTGGCCACGCTGGAGGCGCGCATCGCCGCCAACATGGTGGATAGCCAGCGGCTGTATGAAACCGCGGATGGCACGCTGCGAGAAGGCGAGCGCAAGCTGCTGGAGCATGCCGTCGCACTCAAGCCCTGCAATGGCGCCGGCACTCCGGTGGCCGAGGGCAGCGGCATTCCCTGCTCGGTGTCCGATGTGCGTACGGACTCCATCGGGCTCGGCACGGATTTTCGGACGACCAAGGCCAAGGCGGCCGGGTTTCAGAAGCCCGATGGGTACTGGTATCCCCGATACATCACGACCGCCTGTCCCAAGTCGGGTAGTGCGACGTCCGCGCTGGATGCACCCGCCACCGGCTGCACGGACTTCTATGAGGTCAATGCCCAGGCCACGGAAAAGTCGCAGGCCCAGGCCTGCGGAGCGGATGCGCTGTGCCTGCGGTCCAGCGTCAACATGTTCATAAAGTAAGCAGGGGGAGGGAGCTTCAATGGCTCGCATTGCAAGTTGGAAAACCATGCATGGCCCGAGGGCGCGCCAGGGCCGGGCACGCGCGTGGCCGGCCCTGGCGCTGTGGACGTGCGCACTGGCACTGGCCAGTACGCCGGCGCATGCCCAGGGGCGCGCGGACACCGTGCTGTCCCAGATGCCGCTGTTCGTGAACCAGGCGTTGGCGCCCTTGAACATGCTGGTGATGGGGCGTGACCACAAGCTGTACTACGAGGCCTACAACGATGCCTCCGACCTCAACGGCGACGGTGTGATCGATGTCGGGTACAAGCCAGACCAGATCGACTACTACGGCTACTTCAACAACAACGTCTGCTACAGCTATTCCAAGGGTGTTTTCGTGCCCTCGCAGGCAGCGACCGGAAGCAACAGGAAAAAGTGCTCGAACAACTGGAGTGGCGACTTCCTGAACTATCTGGGCACATCGCGCATGGATGCCATACGCCGCGTGCTTTATGGCGGCATGCGTGCGGAGGACACGGCTTCGCGCACCGTTTTGCAGACCGCCTACATTCCCAGGGATGCGCACAGCTGGGGCAAGGCCTATGACCCTGCGCGGGATCTCGGGGTCTACAGCATTTCGGACTATGCGCCGCTGCGCCAGCCGGCGGTCGGCACGCGCCATCTGTTTGCCGTCACCACGCTGGGGGAGGCCGCTGGCGTCATCACCCAGTTGCGCGTGCTCAATGACTCCTCGTTCCAGATCTGGGATTGGGTGTCCCAGGAGGGCTTTGCAGGGCAGAGCAACTGTGCAGGCGGCAATTCGTGCGCGCGAGGCACCAGCAGGATCACCGACTACAACCTGCTTGTGGAGGCCTGCTCCAGCAGCAATGTCCAGTTGCTCGAGGCCAGCTGCAAGGCCTATCCCAACGGCGGCAAGACCATCTACAAGCCCACGGGGCTGCTGCACGACTTCGGAGAGAACGGGAAGATGTACTTCGGCCTGCTCACAGGCTCGTACGAGAAAAACATCGCCGGCGGCGTGCTGCGCCGCAATATCAGCAATTTCGCAGAGGAAGTCGACCCTCAGACGGGCCAGTTCAGGACGGGTGTCAATGGCGTGGTCGCCAACATAGACCGCCAGCGCCTGATCGGCTACACCGGCGGCAAATACGTGGAATGCGGCTGGATCACGTCCGGCCCCATCAGTTCGCTGGACAAGCCTTCGAAGTGCGCCATGTGGGGCAATCCCATCAGCGAAATGATGTTCGAGACCATGCGCTATTTCGGCGGCGCGTCCCAGGCCCTCGGCATCTATGACTACGCCGGCGGCTCCTCCAAGGATGCGTCCCTGGGCCTGTCCAAGCCCGCCTGGGAAACGCCCTACAGGGCCAAGGCCGAAGGCGGGGGCGGCTACCAGTACTGCTCCCGTCCCGTCATGACGGTGCTCAGCGACATCAATCCCTCCTACGACGGCAAGCTGCCTGGCAGCCGCTACGCGAGCGTCGGCGCCAGCGCCCTCAATGGCTTCAATGTCTCTGACGAGGTGGCGGCCATCGGCTCGGCCGAGCGCATAGACGGGAAGAACTTCTTCATCGGCCAGTCAACGTCGGGCAATGCCGACCAGGCTCCTTCGGTCAAGACCATTGCAGACCTGTCCTGGGCGCGCGGCCTGTCTCCCGAGGAGCCCAGCAAGGAAGGCACCTACTATGCCGCCGGCGTGGCCCGTTTCGGCGCCAGGAATGCCATCTTCGGCAACAGCCAGGGCAAGAATGCGCTGAGGACCTACTCCGTGGCCATTGCGTCACCGCTGCCGGAAATACGCTTTCCGATCGGCGGCAAACGCTTTGTGACCATTGCGCCGTTTGCCAAGACCGTCTCCGGCAGTGCCGGCGGCAGCACCGTGAACAATGCGGTCTTCACGCCGACCAACCAGATCGTCGACTACTACGTGGTCAACATTGCCAACACGGGCAAGGCGGACATCGATGCCTCGGTCAATGGCGGGCGGCCCTATGCGGAGTTCCGCATCAACTACGAGGACGTGGAGCAGGGCGCCGACCATGACATGGACGCCATCGCGCGCTACACGGTCGCGCTGCAGGCCGATGGCAAGGTGAAGATCGACATGGTGTCCGAATACGCCGCTGGCGGCCTGGGACAGCACATGGGCTATGTGATCTCGGGCACCACCAAGGACGGCATGTACCTGGAGGTGCGTGACAAGGACACGGCCTCGGCCTACTACGCCTACAACACGCCACCCAATCGCGATCCGGGCTACTGCCGGGGCAGCATCTCGGCCCAGCAGCGCACGGAATGCACGAACCTGGGACTCACGGCCACCCGCAGCTTCACTCCCGGCAATGCGACCGACGCGGGCAGCTTCCTGAAGGGGCCTCTGTGGTATGCCGCCAAGTACGGAGTGCCGGACCGCGACCCCTCCAAGATCACGGGAGATCCGGACAACTATTTTCTGGTGACCAATGCCGGCACGCTCAAGGACCAATTGACCAAGGCGTTCAACGACATCCTGCAGAGCATCAGTTCCGTGACGGCGGTCAGCGTGGACATGCCCACTGCGACACTGGGCGAAGGCGCCGACCTGTACCGGACCACGTTCGAGGTCCAGTACTGGAGCGGCGATGTCATCCGCGAGAAGCTCACCACCAGCGACAGAACGCTGGTCTGGAGCGCGGCGGAACTCCTGTCGGAGCGGTCCGCCGATGACCGCAAGATCTACTATCCCAGCAGGACCGGCAGTGCCGTGTCGCTGAGCCCTTTCACGTACTCCAGTCTCAGCGGGCAGCGCTCCGATGCGTCCTGGCTGGCCGTGCTCAACACGGACCCTGCCACGAACTCCGCCGATGGCCAGGCAAAAAAGCGCATCGAGTTCCTGCGTGGCGAGGTGCGCGATGACTTGCGCGTGCGCAAGCCCCTGGACAGCGGAAAGCCCAATGTGCTGGGCGATATCGTCAATTCCTCGCTGGTGCGGGTCAAGGGCGGCCTGTACCGCGCCTCTGCCGCGGACAAGCTGGAGGGCAGCACCACCTATGCCGCCTTTGCCGCGAAACAGGCTGCCAAGGAGATGTTGTATGTGGGCGCCAACGACGGCATGCTGCACGCCTTCGACGCGGCATCGGGCAAGGAGGAGTTCGCCTTCATTCCATCGGGCGTGAAGGATTCGCTCAATGTCCTGGCGTCCCGGTATGGCGCGGGCGGCGCTCCCCACCGCTACTTCGTGGACGGGACGCCCGTGGTCTCGGATGTCTACTTCGGCAACGCCTGGCACAGGGTGCTGGTCGGCAGCCTGGGCGCGGGCGGGCGGCAGGTCTTCGCGCTGGACGTCACGGACCCCACCTCCCCCCGGTTGCTGTGGGAGTTCGGGGTTGAACAGGACGAACGCATGGGTTACTCGATGCCCGCGCCTGTCGTGGCGCGGCTCAACGACGCCGGCCGGTCCATGGGCAAGTGGGTGGTATTCCTGTCCAATGGCTACCAGGCGTCGAACAGCGCCTCCGGCGAGTCCAGCCTGTTTGTGCTGGATGTTTCCAGTGGCGAGGTCATCCGGCGCTTTGACTTCGCGGCAGGCATGACGGCCGCGGAGTTGAGCGCGCTGCCTGCGCCGAAAAACGGCCTGTCGCGCGCCGCCGTGGTGGACAACAACGGCGATGGCAAGGTGGACGTGGCCTATGCCGGTGATCTTGCGGGCAATGTATGGCGCGTGGACCTGGCCAGTGGCGCCAGCGGCTCATGGAATGCGCAACTGTTCTTTGTGGCACGCGAGTCCGAACGCAGCGGCGGCAAGCGGCTGTCCATCACCACCGCACCCTACGTGGTGCGGCACTCCAGCGGCAAGGGCGATGTGGTGGCCTTCGGCACGGGCCGCTTCATGACGGATGACGACAAGCTGGACATGCGCCGGCAATCGGTGTTCGGTATCTGGGATCGCTACGGCACACCCGCCACGACTGCGCCGCAGCCGCTGCCTACCGCCGGCAAGGGGCGCGGGGATCTGCAGGCCCAGCAGTTCACCCAGGTGAGCGGCTTTCCGGGCAAGTTCGCCCTGTCGGCCAACCCGGTCACCTGGTACAAGGACGCCACCAGCACCGCCGACTCCAATGTGCACAGCTGGGGCTGGTACGTCGATCTGCCGCGCGATGGAGAAAGACTGGTCTACGACATGAGCCTGTACGGGCGGGGACTGGTGTTCACCTCCATCCGGCCACCGCTGGGCGACCCTTGCTCCGCAGGCCTGGCCAGCACGATCTACGCCATCGATCCCGACACCGGGGGCAAGACCGACTATGTCGCCTTCGATGTGAACGGCGACGGCATCTTCAACGCCTCCGACAACCTGGCAGGCCAGCAGGTCAACGGCCGCGAGGTGGGGCCGGGCAGGCCTACCATCAGCGGCGCGAAGATCTTCGACTCCAGCGGAAAGCCAAGCGGGGCGGGAGACCCAGTCAAGACCGGGGGCGACGATATCAACAGCGGAGTGGACCGGGGGCGACAGAGCTGGCGCCGCCAGCCAGCGAACCCGTGACCGCCATCCCATCCACTACACACCCATCCACTACACACAGGGGCCTGCCGGCCCCGGCCGTCTGGCTGGCCCTGCGGGCCCCCAAGGAGAAATGCGTGCGCAGCAAGCTACATGGATTCACGCTGATCGAGCTGATGATCACGGTGGCGGTGGTCGCCATTCTTTCGGCGATCGCCTACCCCTCCTACCAGGAATACGTGCTGCGATCGCGGCGCGTGGAAGCGCAAAGCCTGCTGGGCGAGGCCGCCGCCCGGCAGGAGCGCTGGCGGGCGCAGAACGGCGGATACACAAGTTCCGTCGCCAACCTCAGGCTGCCCTGGGGAGACAAGTCCGAGAACGGCCACTACACCCTGACGATGGCCACGGCCGCCAATGACGGCGGCTACACGCTCAAGGCCACGCGCACCGGCCGCCAGGCATCGGACAGGCGCTGCGGCGACTACACCCTGAACGCCCTGGGCGTGAAAGGCATCTCGCCCCTGGGAACGGTGGAGGACTGCTGGCGCTGAGCGCCACAGGGGCCGGGGTCTCAGTCCTGCGCCTCATCCACGAATTCCACCATGGCCGCCGACACCTTGGGCAAGCGGCCTCGTACCCGTGCCGTGCTACCGCAGTCAGGTGCGTTGCGAATCCAGCTGCTCACTGTTCCTGGCCACTTCCTGCGCCTTGGAGTAGCTTTCGATCAGCAACTGGTACGGCGGGAAGACTGCGCTGTAGGCCTGCGCCCACTGCAACGCGTCCTCGCGGTTCCAGGTCTTTTGCACCTCCGAGCACACCGCCGCCGTGTCCATCGGCACGACACCAGCCTGCACGATGCGCGCCAGCGTGATTTCCTGCGCCATTTTCGAGTAGGTCCCCGAGGCGTCGATCACCGCGAAGACCTGGTAGCCCTCGTGCACCGCGGCGATGCTGGGAAAGGCCATGCAGACGCTGGTGATCGTCCCCGCGATGATGAGCTGCCTGCGCCCGGTGGCCTTGACGGCAGCGACGAACTCCGGGTTGTCCCAGGCGTTGATCTCGCCCTTGCGCGCAACGTACCGGGCATGCGGGGCGTACTGGTGGATCTCGGGGATCAAGGGGCCGTTCGGACCCTGCGGCACCGATGCGGTGGTGATGACCGGGATCTTCGCCAGTGTCGCTACCTTGGCGAGTGTGGTGGCATTGGCACGTACCTCGGTGAAGGGCATGTCCTTGATGGTCTGGAACAGGCCGCTTTGATGGTCGATCAGCAGCATCGCCGCATTGTCGGGATCGATGACCGGGCGGGCGCCGTTGAAGTTGGCGATGGTTTGGGGTGTGCTCACGGTCTTCTCCTCAATTGCCCTGGGTGAACGTGGTGTGGCTCGTGATCAGGTTGCGGTAGTCGGGGATGTGGTTGGAAAACAGAGTGCCCAGCCCCTGCACATCGTTGCGCCAGTCGCGGTGCAGTTCGCAGGCAGCGCCGAACCAGCTCATCAGTTGCACGCCGGCCTGCGACATGCGATTCCACGCCGCATCGCGGGTGATGGAGTTGAAGGTGCCGGAGGCGTCAGTGATCACGAAGACGTCGAAGCCTTCCTCGATGGCCGACAGTGCGGGGAAGGCCACGCACACCTCGGTCACCACGCCGGCGATGATGAGTTGCTTCTTGCCCGTGGCCTTCACGGCCTTGACGAAGTCCTCGTTGTCCCAGGCGTTGATGTTGCCGGGCCGGGCGATGTAGGGCGCCTGGGGAAACTGGCTCTTGAGCTCCGGCACCAGCGGTCCGTTGGGGCCGTTCTCGAAGCTGGTCGTCAGGATGGTGGGCAGCTTGAAATAGCTGGCGATGTCGGCCAGCGCCAGCACGCTGTTCTTGAACTTGTCCGGGTCGATGTCGCGTACAAGGGAGAGCAGGCCGGTCTGGTGGTCTACCAGCAGCACGGCGGCGTTGTCCTTGTCCAGGCGGACGTAGGGCTTGGTCATGGTGAATCTCCTTGGGGTTGCAAAGTGCCCGGGATGGGCGGTTCAGGCGCAGCCGTGCACGACCGGGGCAGCAGGCCCCGGCTGAACAAAGCCGCGTCGGGGGAAACATGCAGGACTCCCGGCGGGAGCCCTGCGGCGCTCAGTGCGCCATCTGGCCGAAGCGTCCGCTGTTGAAGTCGGTCATGGCCTGACGGATCTCGGCCTCGCTGTTCATCACGAACGGGCCATAGCCCACCACCGGCTCATCGATGGGCTCGCCGGACAGCCACAGCACGGTGGCGTCGCTGCTGCCCTCGATCTCCACGCCGCTGCCGGCGCGCTCCAGGTGCACCAGTTGTCCTTCCCGCGCGATGGCGCCGTTGACCAGCACCGAGCCGTGGAGCACCACCAGGGCCAGCGTGTGGCCGTCCTTCGCGTCGAACCGGCCCACGCCGCCATGGCGGATGCGGATGTCCCACACGTCCATCGCCGTGAAGGTCTGCGCCGGGCCGCGGTGGCCGCCGAACTCGCCGGCAATCACCCGCACACGGCCCGCGCCTTCCGCCAGGTCCGCCCAGGGAATCTGCGCATCCAGCAGCGTCTGGTAGCCCGGCGCGGTCATTTTGTCCTTGGCGGGCAAGTTGACCCAGAGCTGCACCATCTCGATGGTTCCGCCGCGTTCGGTGAAGGCGCGCGAGTGGAATTCCTCGTGCAGGATGCCGCCGCCAGCGGTCATCCACTGCACGTCACCGGGGCCGATCAGGCCGCCGGCGCCGGTGGAGTCGCGGTGCTCCAGCTCGCCCTGGTAGACGATGGTCACGGTCTCGAAACCACGGTGCGGGTGCTGGCCGACGCCGCGCGGCCGGTCGGTCGGCCCAAAGGGCGTCGGCGCCGCGTGGTCAAGCAGCAGGAACGGGCTCAGGTGCTTGCCCAGCCCGTCGTAGCCGAACAGCGAGCGCACCGGAAAACCGTCGCCTACCCAGTGCATGCGGGGGGCGCTGTAGACACCGAGGATTTTCTTCATGCTGATCTCCTTGTGTCGCCGAGACAAAGGTCTTGGCTGACGGATAGAGAATAGGATTTGAACGATGAACGCGGTAGTCGTTAATATTTGCCATCAGAGTCCTATCTGAGGAACGATGAAGGCGGTGTGCAATGAAAGACCTGAACGACCTCTACTACTACGTGCAGGTGGTGGACCACGGCGGCTTTGCGCCCGCGGGCCGCGCGCTGGGGATGCCCAAATCCAAGCTGAGCCGGCGCATCGCGCAGCTTGAGGAGCGTCTCGGCACGCGCCTGATCCAGCGCTCCACGCGGCGATTTGCCGTCACCGAGACCGGCCAGACCTACTACGGCCACTGCAAGGCGATGCTGGTGGAGGCCGACGCCGCCGACGAGGCCATCGCGCTGACCCACGCCGAGCCGCGCGGCATCGTGCGCATGACCTGCCCGGTGGCGCTGCTCGATGCGCGCATCGCCGACATGCTGGCGGCCTTCATGGCCGCGTATCCGCGCGTGGAGATCCACCTCGAGGAAACCAACCGCCGCGTCGACGTGGTGGGCGAGGGAATCGACGTTGCCATCCGCGTGCGCCCGCCGCCGCTGGAGGACAGCGACCTGGTGATGCGCATGCTCGCCGAGCGCGGTCAATGCCTGGTGGCCTGCCCGCAGCTGCTGACAGGCGGCATCCCCCAGGTGCCCGCCGACCTGGCAGGCCTGCCGAGCATGGACCTGGGCCTGCCGCAGCACGAGCATGTGTGGCACCTGATCGGCCCGGACGGCACGCAGGCGGCCATCCGCCACCGGCCGCGCCTGGTCACGCGCGGCATGCTGGCGCTGCGCGCGGCGGCCTTGGCGGGGGTGGGCGTGGTGCAACTGCCCTCGATGATGGTGCGCGAGCAGATCGCGCGCGGTGAACTGGTCCACGTCATCCCGGGCTGGGCGCCACGGCGCGAGATCATCCACGCGGTGTTCGCCTCTCGGCGCGGGCTGCTGCCGGCCGTGCGGGCGCTGCTGGATTTCCTGGCCGAGCGGTTTGAGGCGCTGGACGAAGACTGAGCTGCCGGCAAGCCCCATGGTGGCGATTGCAGCAGTTCATGGCTGCATCTCGACCTGTGGGGCACGGCTCCTGCCGCATGTCCGTTCAATGCGGGTGTTGGTGTCCGGATGGCATGCGCTTGGGTTGCTGCACCCAGACCTTGACCTTGTATTCGCCAGCCTTTTCGAACTGCAGCGTCAGATCGAAGCGATCACCCTCGCGCAGGGGCTGCGTGAGTCCGATCAGCATGAGGTGGTGTGACTGGCCATGGCGCAACTGCACCTCCTGGCCTGCGGGCAGTTCGATGAAGGGCACTTCGCGCATGCGCATGATGTCGCCCTCCATCTTCATCTCATGCAGCTCCACGCGTGCGGCCGCTGGCGTGCTGGCCCCGATGAGCCGGTCGGCGTTCTTTCCCTTGTTCCTGATCCCCCGCAAATACGCCGCCCCGTTGCTGGAGCCGGCGATGGAGGGCGTGGCGTAGGGGTGGTCTATGACCAGGTCTCCCGCCCGGAAGTCATGGGCCCGTGCCGTCAGCGGCAGTGTCAGGGCACAGCCCGTGCCCAGCAGCATTCCAAGCGCCTGGCGGCGAAGCATTGTGGTCATTTCCAGTTCCTTTCCAACAGGGCATCGGGGGTCCAGATCAGCCGCAGGCCTGCCACCGTATGGCCTTTGCCGGCAATGTGCTCGCGCCCGGCTTCAAGCGCGATCAGAACGCTTTTGACGGGGCGCCAGCCGGCCATGGCCGTGAAGCGGCGCGATGGGTTGTTGGGCAGCAGGTTGGCGTCCGTGGCCACCAGCAGGGCGCCCGGCCCGCTGACGCGATTGGTGCTTCTGAGCCATTCCTGGCGGGCGCCGAATTCCCAGCGTGCGCGCGGCTGCCAGAGCACCTCCAGCCAGCCGCCCAGCGTGCGGCCCTGGTAGCGGGTGTCGCCGTTCTGGGAATAGAGGTTTCCGCTTTCGCGCCGCCAGATGCCTGCTGCGGTGAGCTGGACGCCGGGCAGCGGCGTGGTCCAGGTAGCGCTGGCCCCGGCCAGGTCCACGGTGCCGTCGAAGCAGGTGATGTCGCGCAGGCTGGCATTGCACTGTGGCGCCGTGTGGATGTGGCCGCTGTTGGAGCGCTGCACATAGGCGCCGCGCCCCTTGGGCTGCATCCGGCTGTAGAAGACGTCTGCCTCCACCGAGGTCCAGGCGGCGCTGGCATGCAGGACGGGCGCCCAGGCGGCGTTGTCGCTGCCGGGAAAGCGCCGGGCGCGCCAAAGCCCCAGGTCAATGCCCTGCAGCCAGGACATGGCGCCTTGCAGGTGGGGACGCCAGGCGGCGTTGACGCCATCCTCGATCCAGTCGCCGTTGAAGGCCGCCCGCTTGGCCAGCGGCATCTGGCCGTAGCGGTCGAAGTGCCCGGCACGCGTGAGCACCTGCCCCATGGGCACGCGGTTGCGGCCTGCGCCCAGGGTCAGCTCGGCGTCTGAGCCGCTGCGCGCCTCCATCCAGGCGGCCTCCACGTGGGCTGGGTCGCTGTCGTGCCAGCCCATCACGATGTTGGCCCCCAGTTGGGGAGATACGCGCAGGCCGGCGCCCAGGGTGCCATGCTCCAGCCGCCAGCCGCGCTGGTCGTCAGGCGTGTCGCCCAGGCCCAGCGTGCCGGCCAGCCTGGGCGCCGGCAAGGTGGAGTCGCCATGGAGATAGGCGGCCACCGCCGCCATGTCGATGCGCAGGCCGTTGGTCTGCGGTATGCCGTCATCCAGGGTGTGCGCGGCGGCGCCGCCTGCCGCCAAGGCGATGACGGCGGCGATGGCCGCTGCCAGCGGTGTGCATTGCGCGAGGAAGGTGCGTTGCATGCTATTGGCCTGCCTGCTGTGCAAAGGGATCGGCGAGCCTGGGGTTGGTGAGCAGCTCATGGTCCGTGAGGGTTTTGAGAAAGGCCAGCAGGTCGGCGCGGTCGTCGGCCGTCAGGGCGATCTGGTTGATGAAGTCGTTCTTGTTGGGGTTGGCGCGCCCGTCGCCGGCATGCGGGCCGGACGTGATGTTGCGGCCCCCGGCTGCATAGAACTGCAGCACTTCCTCCAGCGTCGCGATGCTGCCGTCATGCATGTAGGGGCCGGTGACTTCCACATTGCGCAGGCTGGGCGCGCGGAACTTGCCCATGTCCTTGAAGAGCTGGGTCAGTTCGTAGACGCCCCGGTTGGGCTCGGGGAAGGCGCCGGTGCCGCCGATGTTGTAGAGGCCCGTGTTGTGGAACGGGGTCTCGACGATGCGGCTGCCCGCGTGCACGATCTGGTCGTTGAAGTTGAAGCTGCTGTGGCAGTGGAAGCACTCGGCCTTTTCGCCGAAGAACAGGTTCATGCCGCGCTGCTCGGCCGGGCTCAGTGCCGTGCCGCCCTTGAGGTACTGGTCATATTTGCTGTTGCCCGAAAGAATGGTGCGCTGGAACGCCGAGATGGCGTGGATCACATTGCCCCAGGTGATGGGCGCTGCCTGGCCCGGGTAGGCCTTGGCGAAGCGCGGGCCGTAGCCGGTGTCGGCAGCCAGCCGCGCGAGGATTTCCTCCTTGTTGTTGTCGTTGACGCCCATCTCCACCGGGTCCGTGCCGAACAGCGGTGTCTCCATCTGCTTTTCAAGCGTGACCAGCGAGGGGTTGGCCCAGGTCAGCGTGGCGTTGTAGACCACGTTGGCCAGGCTCTGGGCGTTGCGCGGATGTGCGTGCCCTGTGGAGCCCAGTGATGTCGTCAGGCCATCGGTGAAGGCCTTGGACTGTATGTGGCAGCTCGCGCAGGCCTGCGTGCCATTGCCCGAAAGGCGCCTGTCGTAGAACAGAAAGCGGCCGAGCGCGGCCTTCTCTGCCGTCATGGGATTGGTGTCGGGCACCTTGGGGGTGGGGAAAAAGGAGGGCAGCGCCCAGGACCAGCCCGTGCTGCTGCCGGAGTCATCGTGGACGGCGGTGTCGCCGCCCCCGCAGCCCGCCAGGGCGATGGCCCCGGCAAGGCCGCACAGGGCGGCGGTCCATGCCGCCACCCGCCGAAGCGAATGGGGCTTGTGCATTACTTGGCCTCGGTACGGAACACGGTCTGGCCGCTGCCTTCATTGATGGAGCGGCCCGTGGTCAGATCGATCTTGAGCGCGCTGAAGATGGGCACGCATTCCGGATCGGTGGCCCCGGACATGCAGCCGGCGGCGCCGCCCAGGTCTTCCTTGACGTTCGAGCCCTGCAGCAGCTGCGCAATGTCCAGCACCACCTTCTGGGTGCCGGCATTGAAATCGCCGAACCCGAAATCCATGCGGTCCGGACGCGCGCAGCTGACCGTCTCGCCGGTCACGGGGTTGCCCGTGCAGCCGGTGGAGCCCAGGTGCACGTAGAACGTCTTGCCGGGGGCGGCCGGCGCGGGGCGGGCCACGCCGCCCACGGGGTTGACCTCGATCTGGGCGAACTTGCGGCCGGCCTGCCAGGACCAGGCCAGGGCCTGCACATCGAGCGGCTTGGGTGCGACGGCATAGTCGGTGTGGTTGACCGAGGAGGGCACGCCCACGGTCATCCTGATGCCCTTGTACGTGCCTGCGGGCACCGTGCCCCGGACCTGCGTGTTCTGCGCCTGCGTGCCTGCGTCGGCGCATGCGCCGGTGCCGTCCTCCAGGTCGATCAGCGTCACCTCCTTGGTCTGCCAGTCGTTGACATCCAGGGTGACCGCCACGGCCTCGCCCTTGTCATTGATCAGCGAGACGCCGCTGACGTAAAAGCGCAGGTCATGCAGGTCCACCGTGGCCTGGGTGGTTCCCATGCCGGCGATGGGCGTGCCGCATTTGGCGGGCAGGTTGCCGGCCTTGGCGGCGAACTCGATGGCCACGGCCTGGGGGCCTGTGGGTGTGGTGGGCGTGGTGGGCTGGCCGTTGTCACCGCCTCCGCCGCCACCGCAGGCGGCCAGCAGCAGCGGCAGCGCGGTGGCGATCAGGGCGAGGGGAAAGCGGGAGTTGTCAAAGTAAGTGGTACGCATGGGTAAACGGTTTCTTGGTGCCTGCGCTGGGGCCATGGCGGCGCGCAGGCGTGGGTAACCCTGCAGGCTGTGACACGGGTCGCGGCTTGGCATGGGAAAGGAGTTCGGGAATGGGCGACGGCATGCCGCCCGTGCGGCCCTTTCGGGCGTCAGGAAAGGGGAGGTGCCCTGGGGGGAGTGCTCAGCACCACGCGCAGCACGGTGTCCCGCGGGCGCAGGGCCTGGGGCGGCAGCGGGGTGGGAGGCGGCGGCGCGGCAAAGCGCAGGTCCGCGCGGGACACATCAGGAGGGGCATCGCCCACGACCCGGCACAGGGGGCAATGCGCCTGGCCAGCGGCCGTGGTTTGACCATCGGCTTCGGGCTCGCCTGCAGCAGACACCAGTTGCGCCTGCTGCAGGCCCAGGGGTGTGCAGACTTCCATGGCCAGCCGCGCCAGCGGGTCGCCACTGACCTGGCCCGATGCCAGCACCATCGCCAGGGCAGGGTGCACAAAGGCGAACAGCAGCGCCGCAACCATCCAGGCGGCAAAGCGCCGGCCCTGGTCGCGCCGCTGTCGTGCGCCCGGCAACGCCCACGGCCAGGCGGGTGGCCCGAAGGCCACCAGATGCTTGATGCGGAGGCTGCTGCAGCGCATGGGCCCTGTGTCAGTGCTTGTGATCGTGGCCCGAGGGCGCCGCCTTGGTGGCCAGCGGGCGCACGGGCGCCTGCACCTGCACGGATTCACGCTTGCCGTCCTTGCCTTCGATGATGAGGGTCAGCGGCACGGTCTGGCCTTCCTGCACCTGCTGCTTGAGGTCCAGCAGCATCACGTGGTAGCCCCCGGGCTTGAGCTCCACGGTCTTGCCTGCCGGCAGGGCGATGGACGGCACCTGGCGCATCTTCATCACGTTGTCCTGCATGGCCATCTCATGGACTTCGACGACCGGCGTCAGGGGCGAAGTCGCTGCGACGAGCTTGCTGTCCTGTGCGGCCTGCAGTTTCAGGAACGCGCCGGTGGCCTTTTGCTGCGGCACGGTGGCGCGCACCCATGCATCACTGACGCTGACCTGGGCATTGGCGAATCCGCTGATCATGGCGGCGGCGAGGGCAAGCAAACGGACGTGGCGTTTCATGGGTTTCTCCTTCGTTGGCAAAAATGTCGTGTGTGTCGGGTGCGTGCCTGGTGCGTGACTGGTACGCGACTGGTGCGGTGGACGGCTGGAAGGTGTCCATCAGAAGCGCAGGTTCATGCTGGCATAGATGCCGCGCCCGTCGGCGGGCGAGTAGCCCGAGGAGCCGCTGTCATACCAGGCGTAGACGTACTTGCGGTTGGTGACGTTCTTGACCTGCAGGCCCAGGTCCATGGTGTCCGAGAGCCGGTAGCTGGCACCCAGGTTCAGCACGGCGAACTTGCCTGCGCGGCCCTGGGTATTGGTGCGCTCCAGGTAGTAGTCGCCCTGGGCATTGCCCCAGGCCGACAGCTTCAGCCGGTCCGTGGCCTGCCAGTCCACGCCGGCCGAGACCAGGTAGTGCGGCACGTTCTCGATTTCCTTGCCCAGGGTGGCGGGAGCGCTGGGGTCGGGCGCGGTGATGCGCGCCACCTGATGGGAGTAGGCGATCCAGGCGGTGGTGCGGGCATGGGGCTTCATGTTGAGCTGGATGTCGTAGCCCTTGCGCAGCGTCTTGCCCACGTTGCCCAGGCCGCCCGGGTCGGGCAGGCCGTCCACGCCCAGCACCCGGGCCACCTCGCCCGAGGCGCGCTGCTCCCAGTAGGCCAGGCGGCCGTTGAGCCAGGGCAGGGGAGAGAACTTGACGCCCGCTTCCCAGCCATCATTGATGGAGGGCCTGAGGTTGCGATCCTGCGTGCGGTAGGCGTCGATGCCCGAGCCGATCTGGAAGGTCCGGCCCCAGTTCGCGTAGACGCTGGCCTGCTGGCTCAGGGTGTAGGCGATGCTGATCTTAGGCTGCTTGATCAGGCCATAGTCATGCACGGGGGCGCGCGTGCCGGCCAGGCGGTCGATGAAGTGGCCATCGACATTGTCGACGCGCAGCGCCGGGATGATCCGCAGGGCTTCGATGGGGCGGATCACGGCCTGCACATAGGCGCCCTGCGTATGGAGGTCGAAGTCCCAGTCGCGGAACTGCGAGGTCCGCACGCGCTCCGTGGTGCGGTAGCGCTGGCCCAGGTTGCTTTGCCGCTGGGCGTCCAGACCGCCTTCGAGCGTGAATTCATGCGCCCAGGCCACCTTGGGGCGCCAGGTCAGGGTGGTGATGGCGCCTTGCTGCTGCTCGTCGTTGTAGCGCTCCTGCTGCGATCCCGCTGCCGAGAAGCGTACCCAGCGCTGGTTCTCGTACTGGTTGGCGTAGACCTTGGCGGACAGCGACAGCTCGGGCGTCAGTTCGCCATCCAGGTGGGCGCTGAGCTGGCCGGTTTCCCGCTCGCCACGGTCGGCCGCCGCGTAGGCCGGGGAGCTGCGCGGCGCCTTGATGGCTTCTTCGTAGCTGAGGTAGCCCGACTCCAGCGCCTTGTTGCGGTAGTAGCGCGCGATCACGCCGGTGCGCCAGCGGCCATCGTCCGAGGTGTAGAACCATTTGCCGGACAGGGACAGCTTGCGGGCATCGGCATGGTCCCGGTAGCCGTCCGAATCGCGCCAGGCCAGGAAATAGTTCTGGCTCCAGTTGCCGCTCTCGATGCCCTTGGACACCTGCAACTCCTTGGTCCCGAAGCTGCCCACGGTCACGCTGGCACGGCCCTCGTTGCCGCCCGTGCGGGTGATCACGTTGGCATTGCCGGCGATGTTGTTGAGGCCGTAGCGCGCGTCATTGGTGCCGCGCACGATCTCGATGGCCTCGATGTCCAGCGGGAAGACCGCGTCCAGAAAGGGCATGCCCCCGGCGTTGTCATTGCTGGGGATGCCATCGATCAGCAGCTTGACCGCATTGATGCGGCCTTCGCCGTTGAAGCCCCGGAAGGAGAAGCGCCCGGCATCCGTGCCCTGCTTGAACTGCGTGACCTGCACGCCGGGCGCCTTGGACAGCAGCTCCCAGCTGTAGTCCACATGCTCGTTCTCGAGGATGTCCGAGCCCACGATGTCCACGGAGCTGAACACGCTGCGTGTGGACAGCGGGCCGGAGGCCTTGGAGGTGATGCTGATGGTGCCCAGCGTCAGGGCGGAGTCGTCCTGGCTCAACGGTTGGGGGGCGACCAGGCCCTGGGCATGGGCCGCCGAGGCCAGTGCCAGGGTGATGGACAGGGCCAGGGGGCTGCGCGAGAAGGAGAGGGAGACAGACATCACGTGAGGCAGACGGTGGATGGTGTGGAGGAGGCGATCGGCTCAACGGGCCGGATGTGCGGATGAGGGATGCTGGCCCTGCGCGTCCATATGGACCATGCCGTCGGAAAGATGTCTCATGCGTGCTCCTTGTGCGGGCTGTGCGGGCGGGGGATCAGAAGCTGGCCGCCACGCCGATCTGTGCCGAGCGGCCGGGCATGGGGTAGCCGGGGCGATAGGCGTAGTTGCGGTCGAACAGGTTCTCCACGGCCAGGAAAACCTCTCCCTTGCTGCCCAGCGCAGGCACCGGATAGGCCACTCGCAGGTTGGCCACGGCAAAGCCGGCCACGCGCTCGGTGTTGGCGGCATCGGCGCCCCGCGCGCGGCTCAGCGCCCAGACTGCCGACTGGTACTGCGCATCGAAGGCGACCCGCACCGGGCCGGCCTTGCCATTGACGCCCAGCGTCAGCGCGCGGCGCGGGCTGTAGGGCAGGTTGTCCATGCTGGGGTCCAGCAGCGTCAGGCCGGCAAAGCCCGACCAGCCGCCGCCCAGCGCCTGGCGCAGCGACAGCTCCATGCCGCGCATGGTGTAGCCGCCCAGGTTGATGAACTGCGGCGGGGGCGGGACATTGGGCGGAAAGCCGAAGACATAGCGGTTCTTGACCTTGTCGTGGAAGATGCTGGCGTCAAGCTGCGTGGCCTGCGACAGCGTCCACTTGAAGCCCAGTTCGGCGTGGTCCATCTCCTCGGCGGACAACTGCTGCCACGTGGAGCCCAGGGCCGGAATCAGCGATGCCAGCAGCGGTGTCTCCAGCCCGGGGTAGTTGATGCCGCGCGACAGGTTGGCGTAGACGGTGAACTGCTCCGAGGCCAGCGACAGGCCCGCATGGGGGGCCGCCTTGGAGTTGAACTGGCTGTGGTCGTACATGCGCAGGCCGGCAGAGGGCACCAGGCTCCATGTCGCCGACAGCGGGATCTCCTGGCTGAGTCCCGCATAGGGGGAGGTGATCCTGAAGGTGGGCGCCTGGAAAAATCCCTGGGGCGCTGGTGCGACGCGGTTGAAAGCGGCATCGCCCGAAATGCGGTCATGGTCCAGGCCTGCAGTGACGGTGGCCCCCTTCCAGGGCGAGAACTGTTCCTTCCAGCGCAGGCCGCTCATGCGGAACTTGTTGATGCTGTCGCCGTCCGGCGCGGGCTGGTCCAGCCAGTCGCCACGGCCATGGTTGCTGTACAGCTTGAGCTCGCCCCGCCAGTCACCATGCACGTGGGACACGGAGCTGCTGAACATGCTTGCCTTGGTGTTGTACTGGGGGGCTTGCGCCGCAGCGGCAAGCCGTGCGTCGCCAGGGTCCCTGGCCTTGTTGTCCACCTGCAGGAAGCTGGCCGCCACCGACCAGTTCGCATCCAGCCTGTAGCCAATGCGCCCCATGAGGTTGCTGAGCCGGCCATCCGCATTGGCGCGGTGGCCGTCCGAGCGCGCAAAGCCCTGGGCCAGGCTCCAATCCAGGTTGCCGCTTCTGCCCAGCAGACTGGCCTGTTCGGTGAGGGTGCCGTAGGAGCCCGCCGAGATCCTGGCATCCCCGTGCACGCCGTCCTCGGTGGCGCGGCGCGTGAGCAAGTCGATGGAGGCGAAGTTGTTGCCATTGACCTGGGGCTGCGGGCTCTTGTAGACCGTGATGGACTGCATGCCGTTGACGGGCAGCAGGTCCAGCAGGGGATGGCTCCACAGTCCCATGTAGAACGGCACGCCGTCCACATAGGTCTTGATCTCGCTGCCGGGTCGGCTCATACCCATGCCGCGGATATAGACGGCGCCGCCCTGATCGCCGCCAAAGGCACCCACGGGGTTGTAGCGCGAGATCTGCACACCGGGCGTGCGGCGCAGGGCCGAGGCCAGGTCCACCGCGTTCTGGTCGCGCAATTGGTCCTGGGCGATCACGGCCGAGTTGGAGGAAAACGCATCCAGCTCCATCTCTTCCACCACGGGGCGGGCATTGACGGTGACGGGGGCCATCCGAGGCTCCTGGGCATGCGCGCCGGCAGCCAGTGTGAGAAGGGCCGAGGCGATGGAGGACCTGTGGAAAACGGCCGGAATGCAGGTGAAGCGTTGGGCAGGCATGGGTGTGCACGCAGTCCGTCTGAACTGCGCAAGTCATTGTTGGACGATCCAGGGCAGGCCATTGCCCATGCGCCGCACCGCCGGCCTGGTCACAGGCGGGCGCAATGGGGGCTTGGGGCAGGCCAGGAAATGACCTCGCAACTGGCGTGGCGCAAGGCCTTGCCATGGTGTCGCGGCCAAGGCAGCCGCGCTATCGATGCGAGGGAATCAGGCCTGTGCGGGAGGCCCGCGGGGCGGAAGCGGCGCGCCGACCAGGGCTGCGATATGGGCCGCTGCAAACGGATGCAGGGCTGCCGCCAGAGGATGGGGTTGTGCCACCGCCAGGCTGACGGGAGGCAGAGGCAATGCAGGGGCCAGGCACATCGAGCAATCGAGCGTGTGCTGACCTGGCGCCTGGGCCTGGCCCTCGTCGTCAAGAACCACCATGGTGATGGCTCCGCCGCTGGAGCAGATGAACTCCATGGTCTTGGGGTTGACGAAGGGCGAAGCGCCCGCAACACCCAGCGTCAGCAGGAACCACGCCAGGGCGAGGCGCTTCCAGAATGACGATGTGCGAAGGGTGTGCATAGCCCGCGATTATGGCGGCGATATCGGACCGACAGCAACCTTCTTGCGCAATGGCGGATGCAGATCCGGCCCGGTTGATCTTGGTCAAGGCGCTGTCGCCGCTTGAAGGCGGCGGATGGCAAGTCAGCTTTGCATGGAACTCACAACAGCTTGCCAGGCAGTTGCCTCGCTCAACGGGCGATGGCCCCCCATAATGCGTACGCATGCAAACCTTGCGCAACTGCCTGATGCTGCCCCGCCTTGCTTTGGCGTGGTTCATGCTGGCATTGGCGATGGCCGTGGCGTCGCCCATCGTGCATCCGCGCTCCCTGGAAGTGGTTTGCACGGGCAATGGCAGCATGCAGGTCGTCGTGCTGGATGACGAAGGACAGGCGAGTGCCGGCACGCACCACTCGCTCGACTGTCCTTTGTGCCTGGCGGTCACGCCTGCCTCGCTTCATCCTTCGCCGGAGTTTGAACAGCCGCAGGCGTTGGGATTGGCGGTGCAGCCCGTGGAGTCGGCGCGCATTGCCGCGCTGGTGGGGGCACCGCTTCCGCCCAGAGGTCCGCCGGCGCGCGTGTAAGCCTTGTGCGACGGGCCCCGATGCCTGCCGCACCTTCGCCGCCGGGCCTTGTGGGGCACGGCAGGTCTCACTTGCACGCAAATCGCTCATGACCCGTTCCATTGGCCCCGCGATGCCCGAAGGCATCGTTCACACTTCTTCGTCCATCTTTTTGCAACGTTCTCGCCAGACCCGGGCCGTGGTGTTGCTCCCCATGGCGTTCGCTTGCTCGGCAAGCTGGGGGCAGGCCTCCACAACCCTGGACACCGTCACCGTGCGCTCATCCGGCGACAGCGCCCTGGAGCGCCCGCTGGCCACCGGCAGCCGACTGGATCTCAGCGCACGCGATACGCCCGCCAGTGTCGAAGTGATCACGCGCGAGCAACTGCAGGCCAGGGGAGACACTTCGCTGGTCGATGCAATCACCCGCTCCACGGGTATCACCAGCCTGGGGCATCCGGGCAACAGCGGCAGTTCGCTGTCGGCACGGGGCTTCACCGACACCACGTCGGTCATGCGCTTGTATGACGGCACTCGCCAATATGGCGGTGTGGGCGTAAGTTTTCCCTTCGATACCTGGTCCGTAGACCGCATCGAAGTGCTGCGTGGACCTGCTTCCGTGATCTATGGCGATGGCGCCATTGGCGGGGTCATCAATGTGATTCCCAAGAAGCCCACGCGCAGTCCGATACGCAACGAGGTTCAGGCCACGGTAGGCACCGACGGAAAACGCGGCCTGGCCTTTGGCAGCGGCGGCGCAATCAATGAGCACTGGTCCTACCGCCTGGATGCCAGTGGCGACCGCGCCGACGGATGGGTTGACCGGGGTGATTCCAGCAACCGCACCCTCTCCGCAGCCTTGCGATGGGATCCGGTGCAGGACTTCAGCGTGCAACTGTCCCACGCGCTGGGCAGGCAAAAGCCCATGCGCTACTTCGGCACGCCGTTGATCAATGGAGTTCAGGATCCGGCGGTACGCGAACGCAACTACAACGTGGCCGACAGCCGCATCCAGTACAAGGACCGCTGGACCGAACTGGCGGCGCAATGGACGCCCTCCAGCAACGTGATCGTGCGCAGCAAGCTCTATCACATAGCCAGCGACCGCTACTGGCGCAACGCCGAGACCTACCTGTACAACGCCTCCACCGGCCTGATCGACCGATCCGGAAACACCGAGATCGCCCATGACCAGACGCAGACCGGCAACACCACGGATGCGACCTTCAGCGGCAGTCTCTTCGGCCGCAAGAACCAGGTGTCCCTGGGCTTCGATGTCAACCACGCGGCATTCCGGCATTCCAACAACACCTATGCGGGCAGCTCCGGTCCGGTGGACCCCTACAACCCCGATCCCGGTCAATACACCAGCTCCATTCCCTTCATTCCCCGCTATCGCAACAAGGCCGAGCAATATGCGCTGTTCGCCGAGGACCGCCTGGAGATGACGGACCGCTGGTCATTGGTGGCAGGTGCGCGGTTTGACCATGCAAATCTCTCGCGCCAGGACCTGGTGGCTGGTACGCAGGCCTTCAAGCGCAGCTACTCCAATGCGGGGTGGCGCTTGGGAACGGTCTACCAACTCCACCCCGGCCTGTCACTGTATGCCCAGGCATCCAAGGCGGCGGATCCGGTGAGCGGCCTGCTGATGCTGTCTGCCGCCAACGCCGCTTTCGACGTGTCCACAGGGCGGCAGTTCGAAATCGGCCTCAAGCAATCGTTCTGGGAAGGCAAGGGCGACTGGACGCTGGCCATGTACTCCATCACCAAGAACAATCTGCTCACGCGTGACCCTGCCAACCCCGCGCTGCGCATCCAGGTGGGGCAGCGGTCATCCAAAGGCATGGAGAGCACCCTGTCGATGCAGGTCGCCAAGACGGTCCGGCTGGATGCCAACGTGGCCTTGCTCAAGGCGCGGTACGACGACTTCAGCGAGTCGGTTGGCGGTGTCGCCGTGTCCCGCAATGGCAACGTGCCCACCGATGTGCCTGAACGTGTCGCCAATGTCTGGGTGGGCTGGAACCTCGCTTCGAACTGGACACTGTCAGGAGGGCTGCGCCATGTCGGCAAACGCTACGCCGACAACGCCAATACCTTGAAGCTGGGGGCGTACACCACCTTCGATATGGCTCTGCAATGGAAGGCCACCGCAGATACCACGCTGACGCTGCGCGGGTTCAACGTTCTGGACAAGCACTATTTCTCCACGGCCTACTACACCACGACGCAGTGGCTGGTGGGCGAGGGGCGGCGCGCGGAGATCACGTTGCATCACCGCTTCTGAAGGCGTAGCTGGCGACGCGATCCCACCTGATACTCCTATCGCCCAGCCAGCACATCGCGCCGTGCTGAAAAGGCCGGTCTCCTTGAATGCCGCACAGGACTTCAGGAGCCGGCCGGTTGCGACGCTTCCAGCTCCATCAACGCATCTCCCGCAGCCACAGCCTTTCCAGCTTGGCAATGCGCGGCAGCAATCGTGCCTGCCTGACTGGCTACAACCTGGAACTCCATCTTCATCGCTGGCCGATGGACGACGTCCTAAGCTGGATGTACCTGAAGCCCGAGACCAGCGCGGGCTCTTGGACTTCTTTGGATCTATTGGGATTTCTTGGGATGCCAGGATGGCCTGCCCGGAGGGACTCGAACCCCCGACCTATTGCTTAGAAGGCAATTGCTCTATCCGGTTGAGCTACGGGCAGGTATGGCCGCTGACGGGCCAGCGCGGATCATACCCGCAATGGGCGGGCGCTCAGGGCTTGGCGGCGTGCCCTGGCGCCCTTGCCGTCATTCGGCGTCTTCTTCTTCCTCGAACACCACCGAAGGGGGGGCCATCACGCGCGCCATGTCGCTCAGCGTGGGCACCAGGCCGCGTGCGAGGTAGCTGTAGGGCGTGTCGGGCTCCAGCGCCGCAGCGGCAATATTGGCCATGGGCTGGTTCATCGACAGGTAGTAGCTGCCCACGGGTGCTTCGACGGCGCCGCGCGTGAGCGCATAGGCGCCGCTGGCGGGCGTGGCCGAGCGGGCCTCGTTGTACGAGTCGGCCAGCAGCTGGCCGGGCTCGGCCACCTTGAGCACTTGCAGGCCCAGCAGGCGCAGCCTGTCCACGGCGGTCTGGGCGCTGGCGGACAGCCAGTAGCCGCAGGAGCGCGGGCGCGACAGCGTGGTGCGGGCCTGCAGGGAGGCGTTCCAGTCCACGCGCACCTGCTGGTCGGCACCCGTGTCGGGCTGGATCATGGTGAGCGTGCGCTGCTCGGGCGTCTGCTCGGCCTGGACGGCCAGTTGCTGGTGGCAGGCGAGAGAGGCGGTCTCGCGCGCCACGAAGGCCTGCACCTGGGTGAGGTCCTTGGCGCGCTCGGCGCTCGAATGCAGCATGCGTGTGGCGGCGGTGACCAGGGTGTGCACGCGCCGCTGGATGTGGGCGCGGCCCAGGTCCGAGCCACGGCTGCTGACCAGATAGCCCACCGAGTTCTTGAGTCCGCTGATGTTGCGCAGCGAATCTGGCGCCAGGCTACCCATGGAGATGGACTTGTCCTGCAGGTCCTGGCTGGTGGTGTAGTACCAGTCGCTGCTCAGGCCGGCCTGCGACAGCGCGGTGCGCAGCGGTGCCGTGTACCACTCGCGCGCAGCCTTGGTCACGAATTCATTCTGGTTGGCCGTGGCCGAATACTGCAGCAGGGCGTCGTAGCGCTGTATGGCCTGGTACTTCTGCAGGAAGATGCTGGCGGCCGGGAATTCCTGCAGGTCCACCACGGCGACGGGGCGGTAGTCGCGTGCCAGCGTGGCCAGAGCCTTGGCCTCCGGCGTGTTCAGGAGCAGGTGGTCATGGGCGATGTCGGTGCCATCGGCTGCATTGCGCGTGCCGGCTTCCACGGCATCGGGGTTGGCGCGCGGGACCAGGATCACGTTGATCTGCTGCAGCAGCGGCTCCAGCAGGCCGCCGGGAGCGAGTTCGCGGGCAATGATGAGCAATGCCTCGGTCCCTGCAGGCTCGTCGCCATGCTGGCCGGCCACGAGCATGACCGTGGGGCGGCGGCTGTCATACAGCGCCGACGGCTGGATGCCGGGAGCGCGCGTGGCCACCAGGGCCTGGATGGGGCTGCCGCGCTGCGAGCTGCCGGGCTGCACGATTCCCAGGCGCGTGTCGCGGCCCAGGGATTTGCTGGCCTGGCTGTTCAGCCAGGAAGACAGTTCGCTGGCCGTGGTGAACTGGTTGCGCTGCGGCGCCAGGCCGGGCGTGTCATAGCGCGTGGCCGGGTCGGGGAAGCGCGCCGCCACGGCCGCGTTGTAGGGCAGGGGGACGAGGTTGTTGGCCGGTGCGATCGGCTGCGTGGTCGCCTGGGGCACCACGGGTATTTCCGGGGCCGGGCGGGTGGGCGTGGCCACCTGGGGCTTGGAGGACGTGGGCCAGGGCGGCAGCGGCGTGCTGGAGCAGGCGGCCAGCAGGGCGGTGCATGCCAGGGCCGACCACCGCAGCCGGCCCTGTGGCAGCTCCGGATCGGGGCGCTGGCTGGAGGGTATGGCGGGTGGAGTCAGCAGTGTCATGGCGTGGCCTTGAGGAACCAGTCGTGGGGAATCTTGGGGAATCCGGGAAAAGGGGTGCGGCCTTCAGTCGCCGCAGGCCGCAATGCTATCGGGATGATAGCCATGCAGGCTTGCGGCGCGCTGTCGGCTGAAGGCGCAATCTGTGCAATGCAAAAGGGCTGCAGCCCCGGGGAGATGCAGCCCTTTGGGCTGGTGCAATGCCCGGCATGCCGCCTGGCACGCCGGGTATTCAGTGCAGGTCAGCGACCGTAGCCGCCGCGCGAGGAGCCGCCACGGCCACCGCCGCCGAAGCCACCACCGCCGCCGCCGCCACCGCGGTTGAAACCACCGCCGCCGCGGCGGCCGCGTTCGGCCATGGTGTCCACGCTGGTGCGCATCGGGTCGGGTTGGCCGCCGCCGGCGCCGCCGCGCGGTCCGCTGCTGCGTGCATGGCCGAGCTGCGTGCCCAGGTGGGCGTCAGCGCGCGGGGGCTGGTCGTCGAAGCGACGGCCACCGCCGCCTTCGCCGTCAGAACGCGGGCCGCGACGGGGGGCGTTCTGGGGACCTGCCTTGGGGCGGTGAGCAGCGCCGGAGCCGTTGCCCGGACCGTCGAAGCGGTCGCGGCGCGGCTTGTTGTTGGCGCCTGCGCCGGCGTGGTTGCGGCCACGGCCCTGGCCGCCTGCGCTGCCTTCGGAGCGGCCTTCGTCCGAGCCTGCCTTGGGTGCTGCCTGGCCACGGCCGCCTGCACGACCGCCGCGGTCGGGCTGGGCAGCCTTGTTGGTGCGGATGCGGTCCATCATTTCCTGGCGCGCGGCCTTGGCGGCGGCCTGCATGACGTCACGGCTGGGCGGCTTGCCCGCGCCGCCCCAGATGGTCTGGCGGCCCATGGCGATGGGTTCGGCCACTTCGCCTTCTTCCGGGCCGAAGCCTTCGAGCACCTGCACGGGGATTTCCTGCTTGGTGAAGCGCTCGATGTCCATCATGAAGCCTTCTTCGTCCATGCACACGAGGCTGACGGCATGGCCTTCGCGCCCGGCACGGCCCGTGCGGCCGATGCGGTGCACGTAGTCTTCGGAGACGTTGGGGATTTCGTAGTTCACGACGTGCGGCAGCTCATCGATGTCGATGCCGCGTGCAGCGATGTCGGTGGCCACCAGTGCGCGCAGCTCGCCGGTCTTGAAGCCGGCCAGTGCCTGGGTGCGTGCGCTCTGGCTCTTGTTGCCGTGCAGCGCCATGGCGCTGATGTTGTTCTTGGTCAGGAATTCGGCAACGTTGTTGGCGCCGAACTTGGTGCGCGTGAACACCAGAACCTGGCTCCAGTTGTTCTCGTTGATGATGTGCAGCAGCACCTGCTTTTTCTTGCCGCGGCCCACGGGGTGGATCACCTGGGTGATGCGCTGCACGGTGGTGTTGCTGGGCGTGACCTGGATGGACTGCGGATTGCGCAGCAGGCCGTTGGCCAGGTCGCGGATCTCGTCGCTGAAGGTGGCCGAGAACAGCAGGCTTTGCTTTTCCTTGGGCACCAGGGCCAGCACCTTCTTGACGTCGTGGATGAAGCCCATGTCCAGCATGCGGTCGGCTTCGTCGAGCACCAGGACTTCGACGGTGGACAGGTCCATGAAGCCTTGCTGCTGCAGATCCAGCAGGCGGCCCGGCGTGGCGACCAGGATGTCCACGCCCTTCTTGATGCGGTCGATCTGGGGCTTCATGCCCACGCCGCCGAAGATGACGGTGGAGTTGATGTCCAGGTACTTCGCGTAGCTGCGCACCGATTCCTCGACCTGCGCTGCGAGTTCACGCGTGGGCGTCAGCACCAGGGCGCGGATGCCCTTGCCGCCGAACTTGTTGCGCGGCACCTGGCCTTGCGAGAGGCGGTGCAGCATGGGCAGGGTGAAGGCCGCGGTCTTGCCGGTGCCGGTCTGGGCGCCTGCCAGCAGGTCGTGGCCGGCGAGCACCGCCGGAATGGCCTGTGCCTGGATGGGAGTCGGGTTCTCGTAACCCTCCTCAAGCACGGCCTTCAGAATGGCGGGAGCCAGATTCAGTTCTTCAAATGTCATGTGATCAAAGATGCGCCCGTCCGGGGCGCTGGGTATCAGCCTGCCGAGGCAACCAGGGCGGTTGCCGGACCAGTCGTAGGCGGATGAGGTTCAATGTCGGGAGCCTGGAAAACAGCGTCCATCGTCCCCAGCTGGAATGCTGATGTCACGGGCAACTGGAACCCGCAACGCAGGGTATTGTCGCATGCGCCGATAATCACGGCTGGCGTGCAACCGATTTGTTGCCCGGTTTTTGCAGAAATCAACGATTCAAGTACTCGGACCAGAATGGCTCAATACGTTTTTTCGATGAACCACCTCACCAAGACCGTGCCGCCCAAGCGGCAGATCTTGAAGGATATCTCTCTCAGCTTTTTCCCGGGCGCCAAGATCGGCGTGCTGGGTCTGAACGGCTCTGGCAAGTCCTCGCTGCTCAAGATCATGGCCGGGGTGGACAAGGAATTCGAAGGCGAGGCGCTGCCCATGCAGGGCCTGTCCATCGGCTATCTGCCGCAGGAGCCTCAGCTCAATCCAGAGCACACGGTGCGCCAGGCCGTGGAAGAGGCCATGGCCGAAGTCAACGCGGCCCGCGCGCGCCTCGATGAAATCTACGCCGCCTACGCCGAGCCCGACGCCGACTTCGACGCGCTGGCTGCCGAGCAAGGCGAGCTGGAAGCCAAGATCGCGGCTGCCGGCACCGACTCCGAGCACCAGCTGGAGATCGCCGCCGACGCCCTGCGCCTGCCGGCCTGGGACGCCGTGATCGGCAAGCTGTCCGGCGGCGAGAAGCGCCGCGTGGCGCTGTGCAAGCTGCTGCTGTCCAAGCCCGACATGCTGCTGCTGGACGAGCCCACCAACCACTTGGACGCCGAGTCCGTGGAATGGCTGGAGCAGTTCCTGCACCGCTTCACCGGCACCGTGGTGGCCATCACCCACGATCGCTACTTCCTGGACAACGCTGCCGAGTGGATCCTGGAACTGGACCGTGGCCACGGCATTCCCTACAAGGGCAACTACTCCGAGTGGCTGATCCAGAAGCAAAACCGCCTGGAGTCCGAGCAAAAGGGCGAGGAAGCCCGTGCCAAGGCCCTGAAGAAGGAACTGGAGTGGGTTCGCCAGAACGCCAAGGGCCGCCAGGCCAAGTCCAAGGCCCGTATCGCGCGCTTCGAGGAACTGAGCGATTTCGAATACCAAAAGCGCAATGAAACCCAGGAAATCTTCATTCCTGTGGCCGAGCGCCTGGGCACCCAGGTCATCGAGTTCAACAACGTCACCAAGAGCTTTGGCGACCGCGTGCTCATCGACAACCTGACCATGAACATCCCCGCTGGCGCCATCGTCGGCATCATCGGCCCCAACGGCGCCGGCAAGTCCACGCTGTTCAAGCTGATCGCGGGGCGTGAGCAGGCCGATTCCGGCGAAGTCATCGTGGGCCAGACGGTCAAGATGGCCTATGTGGAGCAGACGCGTGACGCGCTGGCCAACGACAAGACGGTGTGGGAAGACATCTCGGGCGGGCTGGACATCATCAACGTCGGCAAGTTCCAGATGGCCTCGCGCGCCTACGCAGGCCGCTTCAACTTCAACGGACAGGACCAGCAAAAGAAGGTCGGCAACCTCTCCGGCGGCGAGCGCGGCCGCCTGCACCTGGCCAAGACGCTGATCCAGGGCGGCAACGTGCTGCTGCTGGACGAACCCTCCAACGACCTGGACGTGGAAACCCTGCGCGCGCTGGAAGATGCGCTGCTGGAGTACGCGGGCACGGTGCTGGTGATCTCCCATGATCGCTGGTTCCTCGACCGCATCGCCACGCACATCCTGGCCGCCGAAGGCGATTCGCAGTGGGTGTATTTCGACGGCAACTACCAGGAGTACGAAGCCGATAAGAAAAAGCGTCTGGGCGAAGAAGGCGCCAAGCCCAAGCGCATGCGCTACAAGGCACTGAAGTAAGCATCAAAGGCAAGCCTCAAAGCGCCTCCGGCACGGGCTGGAGCCTGTATTCTTCGGGCCATGAATCCTCCACCCGTTTCTGTTGCCGCGTTGCAGGCCTGCCTGGTGCAGGCTGTCCGCGGCTCGGAGGCGCTGATCCTGCGACTGCTGCAGCGCACGGCTCATGCCATGGAGCAGGCCGAGCTGCCTGGCTCCGGCCTGCCGCGCCGCGCTGAAATCCCCGAGGCGCTGGAATTGCTGGCCCGCCACCGGGCCGCCATGCTCAAGGGCTATGGGCTGGCGCTGCTGGAATGCTTTGGCCAATCCGGTGGCGCTGCCGCCTGGCCGCCGGTGCCGGGCATCTCCGGTGCGTCCGGTGTGCCCGGCACTACCGATTTCGCCTCCCTCTCCCTGCTGGATGACTCCGTGCTGCAGTCGCAGCTGGCCCACCAGCGCCTGCTGCAGCATGTGGCGCCGCAGGTGGAGATCGCACTGGCCGAGCTCGATGCCCTGGTCAGCGCCATCCAGGGCCTGGACCGTGTCCAGCCCGAACGCAACCCGCTCAGGCCCCACAGCTATGTGCAGGCGCTGCAGCGCGTGATCGACGACACCGGGGTCGAGCCCGAATGCGCCGCCTGCTGGCTGGGCTTCATGCGCGAGCATCTGGGCGCATTGCTGGTATCCGAGTACGGCCATGTGGCCCAGTCCCTGCGCGACCAGGGCGTGCAGCCTGCCGCCTATGGCGTGGCACCGCCGCCCGAGCCGGGCCGGCGCCAGACCGACATGCCGGGGCCGAACCGCTGGCGTGCGCCTTCACACTATGGCGATGCCGTGGCACAGAGCCGCGCCTACGGCGCCTTCGGCCAGCAGGCGCAGGAAGATGAGCTGACGCGGCGCCTGGTGGCCGCCCTGCTGTCCGACCCCCGCTGGATGGATTCACACCGCGAGGCGCCCGCTGCGGCGCCTTCTTCCATGCTGGCGCTGGCCCAACCATCCGCCTATTCCGTGCCCGGGCAGTTTGCGCCGGCCATGGACGGCGCAAGCCGGCTGCAGACCACCGCCTGGCAGGGCAGCGAGACGGCACCCACCGTGCTGGCGGCGCTGCCCGAAGGCTGGACCTCGCTGAGCTGCATGGCGCTGGAGTCCGTGCAGCACCACTCGGCCCAGCTGGAGCAGCTGATGCAGGCCCTGCAGCCGCAGGAGCCGCAGGAGCCGCAGGAGCCTCTCCCGGGCGCGCGCGCCGACGACGGCGCGGCGCTGCATACGCTGCAGCGCATGATGCGCTTCATGGCCGCCGACACGCGCCTGCTGCCTTCCGTGCAGCGCACGGTGGGCCGGCTGGAGCCGCTGCTGCAGCAGCTGGTGGTCCAGGACACGCGCTTTTTCGAGGACCGCAATCACCCTGCGCGCCAGTTGCTCGACGAGCTGACGGCGCGCAGCCTGTGGTTCGACAGTGAATCCGCACCGGGCTATGGCCAGTTCCTGCAGGTGGCCGATTCCGCTGCCATGCGGCTGGCGGCCCTGCAGCGCGCCGATGCATCGGCCTTTGCCACGGTGCTGCAGCAGCTGCGTGACGGTTGGGGCGGCAGCGGCATGCAGCCCGTGGGCCCGAGCGAAGCACCTGAAGATGGCACGGTGACCGGCCCCGTCTCGGCCGCGCTCCGGCGCGTGGAAGGGCGGCGTGCGGACCCGCGCTGGCCGGAAACCGCCATGCCCCGGGCCGAGCAGATCGCAGCCGCCATCCGGCGCCTGCCCAGTGCCCAGGGCGTACCCGATGACATCCTGGAATTCGCCACGGGGCCGTGGGCCCAGGTGATTGCCAGCGTCCAGGAGCCTGTGGACGGCAGCGAGGCCCGCGACCCCGGCGGCTACCTCGCCCTGGTGCCCAGCCTGCTGTGGAGCGTGTCCGCACACGCCGGCCGCGATACCGACCGGCTGGTGGCGCTGGCGCCGCGCCTGCAGGCCCGGCTGCGCGCCGGCCTGCGCAGCGTGGGGCGCACGGAGGAGGAGATCCAGGCCTTTGCCGCGCGCCTGGCCGGCCTGCACCAGGATGCGCTGGATGCGGGTGTGGTCCGCCAGCCCATTGAGAGCGTGGATATTTATCTGGACTCCGTGCCGCCCACCGTCTATGGGTCGGACTCGGTGCTGGCGTCCCTGCCTTCCCGGTTCGATGCTGCCGGGCCCGGCCAGGCCAGGCCCGGCTCCTCGGCAGCGCGCCTGCCACAGTCGTTGTTCGGCGTGGCGGCCTCCATGCCGGTGCCGCTGGATGTGCCGCAGCCCATGGCGAGCGATATGGCGCACGAGATGGCCACCCTGACCGAGCAGGACCTGGAGCTGCCCGAGGCGCTGCAGGACGAGCTGCCTGCCCCCCCGGCCGTTGCGGCGTCGCCGACCAGGATGCCTGGCGAGCCTGCCGGGCCCCAGGTGACGCCGCATGCGACATCCGTGGCACCTGCACCTGAACCTGTGGCACCCGTGGCGCCCGTGGTCTCCGAGGACTGGGCGCTGGGCACCTGGGTGGAGCTGTCCAATGCCCGGCAGAGCATCCGCACCCAGCTGACCTGGGTCAGCCCGCAGCAGACGCTGTTCCTGTTCACGGCCACCGATGGCAGCACCCAGTCCATGACGCGCCGCATGCGCGACAAGCTGCTGGCGCAAGGGAAGCTGCGGCGCGTGGACTGAGGCGCCTGCCGGACATGCGCCGGTGCCGATGGGGACGAATCGTGCCCAATTCGGGCGTTGCGGAGGTTGAGGCTTGAGGCGCGTCAAAAAGACAATGTCCTGCATCGATGCGCCCCGGATCACGGGGCGCATCACCACCGAATAGACCCCACCAGCAGGAGACAGGAACCATGGCGCGTTTGAGGATAGGCATCGTCGGAGCAGGCATTGGCGGATTGGCGGCAGCCAATGCGCTGCACCAGGCAGGGCATGAAGTATTGGTGTTCGAGCAAAGCCGGCAGTTCCTGCGCGTGGGCGCGGACATCAACCTCACGCCCAATGCCGTGCGCGCCCTCGATGGCCTGGGCGCCGACATCGCCGCCGCCGTGCGCGCCAGCGCCGCACGGCCCACGCACCGCATCAGCCGCAACTGGGACACGGGCGAGGAAACCTCGCGCCTGACCTTGGGTGACGAGGCCGAGCGCAAATACGGCGCGCCCCAGCTCACCATCCACCGCGCGGACCTGCTGGCGGCCCTGGCCGATGCCTTTCCGCTGGACCAGGTGCAGTTGGGCAAGCGCGCCAGCCAGATCACGCAGACGGGGCAAGGCGTGGACATCGCCTTCACCGATGGCAGCGAAGTGGCCGGGCTGGACGCACTCATTGGCGCGGACGGCATCCACTCCGTGGTGCGCGCGGCCCTGTTTGGCGCCGAAAGCCCGCGCTTCACGGGCGTGGTGGCCTTCCGCGCGGTGGTGCCTACCGAGCGCGTGCGCCATGTGCCCGACATCCAGGCCTTCACCAAATGGTGGGGCGCCACGCCGCAAAGCCAGATCGTGACCTTTCCGCTGAACCAGGGGCGCGATACCTTCATCTTTGCCACCACGGCCCAGGAATCGTGGCATGAGGAATCCTGGACCACGCCGGGCAGCGTCGAGGAGTTGCGCGGCTTCTACGCCGATTTCCATCCCGACGCGCGTGCGCTGCTCGACGCCTGCGACACGGTGCTCAAGACCGCGCTGTACGAGCGCGATCCCCTGCCGGCCTGGTCGCAGGACCGCATCACGCTGCTGGGCGATGCCTGCCACCCGATGATGCCCTTCATGGCCCAGGGTGCGGGCATGGCCATCGAGGATGCCGTGGTGCTGGCGCGCAACCTGGACGCTGCCCAGGGATCGCAGCAGGTGCCCGCTGCCCTGGCGCGCTACCAGGCCATGCGTATGCAGCGCACCAGCGAGATCCAGATCGGCTCGCGCGGCAACAACTGGCTGCGCGCCGGTGGCAATGCCGATGGCGTCTACGGCTACGACGCCTGGGCGGTGGCACTGCAGGCCTGAACCCGGTCAGGGCCGGCAGGCGGCCAGCTCCCTGGCACAGGGCAGCTCCAGCCCTTCGGCCGTGGTCAGCGACTGCGCGGCCAGCACGGCGCGCACCGTGGCCAGGGCCACGGCCTCGGCGGCCATGGCGGACAGGGTCAGCATGCCCAGCGAGTGCTCGGCCAGGCCCGTGCCCAGGGCGAACAGGGTGTCGCCATCGCTCATGGTGTGCACGGGTCGTATGGCGCGTGCCAGGCCGTCATGGGCCACCACGGCCAGGCGCTGGGCCTGGGCCTTGGTGATGCGTGCATCGGTGGCAACCACGCCGATGGTGGTGTTGGTGCCTGCCAGCAGCGGCCGGGGCTCTTCGCCGCGCAGCAAGGCACGGCAGGTGTCGTGCAGCTGGCGGCCATCGGGGCTGCGCGCGCCGGCCAGCAGCACGCCGCTGTGGGGATCGACCACATCGCCCACGGCATTGCAGGCGATCAGCGCGCCCACGGTGACGCCGTGCACGGTGAGCGAGGCCGTGCCGATGCCGCCCTTCATGGCGCGATCCATGCCGAAGACCTTGCCCACGCAGGCGCCCATGCCGGCGCCCACATTGCCCTCGGCAGGCCGCGCGGCGCTGGCGGCCTGGCAGGCCGCATGGCCGGCATCGGCACCCGGGCGGATGCGGCTGTCGCCCACCGCCAGGTCGAACAGCACGGCGGCCGGCACGATGGGCACGCGGCCCACGCCCACATCCAGCCCTATGCCCTGCTCGTCCAGCCAGCGCATGGCGCCGCTGGCCGCGTCCAGCCCCCAGGCACTGCCACCGGAGAGCATGACGGCATGCACCTGCTGCACCAGGTTGGAGGGATGCAGCAGGTCGGTCTCGCGCGTGCCGGGGGCGGCGCCACGCACATCGCAGCCTCCCACGGCACCGCCGCGCGCCAGCACGACGGTGCAGCCCGTGGGGCGGCGGGCATCGGTGTGGTGGCCTACCTCGATGCCCTGTACGCGGGTGATGGAGCCGGGGTCTGAGTCGGTGCTTGGCATGCGCTGCTCTGCTCTGTGATGGACAGGCCTTCACCTTAGCCGAAACGGCAGCCCTGCACCCGGTCTTCAGCGCAGCACTTCCAGCTGCGTGACCACGAAGGCGCCCTGGTCCTGCTCGGCGCGAAAGCGCACCTTGTCGCCCGCCTTGAGGGCGGGCTCGGGTGCTGCCACGCGCAGCTGGAAGACCATGGTCATGGGCGGCATGCCCAGGTTCTTGAGTTCGCCGTGGCGCAGCGTGACCTTGCTGGTGCGTGCATCCCAGCGCGTGACCTCGCCTTCGCTGAGGTCCTGGCTGGCGGCGGCGGGTGCGGTTTCGGCAGATTGCGCGCCATGCGCCGCATGGTCGTGGGCCGTGGCCTGGGCACAGGCCCAGGCCGGGATCAGCGCGGCGGCAAGGGCCAGGCGCACGGCAAGGGCGGTACGGGACGTACGGGAAACAAGGAGGGCTGTGTTGTGCATGGTGTGCTCCGGGGTTCAGCGGTAGCTGGTGAAGGTGCGGGTGGAAACGTCGCTGTTCATGAGGTTCTTGGTGATGAGCAGCACCTCGTAGGGGTCCTTGCGGCCGCCGTACTCGGGGCCGTCCATGCCGGGGCTGCCCACGGGCATGCCGGGCACGGCAATGCCCAGCGCCTTGGGCTTTTGCTTGAGCAGCTTGTGCACGTCGGCCGCAGGCACATGGCCTTCGAGCGCATAGCCTTCGACCAGGGCCGTGTGGCAGGAGCCTAGGCGCGCCGGAATGCCCAGCCGGGCGCGCACGGCGCTGTTGCCGGTGTCGTGCACGGTGACGGCAAAGCCGTTGTGCTCCATGTGCACCACCCAGTCCTGGCAGCAGCCGCAGTTGGGGTCCTTCCAGACCTCGACCGGGATGCGGGCCGTGGGTGCGGCCGCCCACAGCGAAGGGGCGGCGAATGCCGTGCAGGCCAGGGCCATGCGGCGCAGCGCACTGCGGCGCGGGTGGGCGGATGCCATGCGTTCATGTTTCATGGGGTGCTCCTGAAGGGGGGAAGAAGTGGCGCGCTCATTGCGTCACCGTGATGGTTCCGCGCATGCCGGCCTGGTAGTGGCCGGGGATGAGGCAGGCAAAGTCGAAGCTGCCTTCGCGGTTGAAATTCCAGACCAGGTCGCCGGATTGGCCGGGCGAGACATGGGCCATGTAGGGCTCGCCGTGCTCCATGGTGGGGAACTTGAGCATCATCTGCGCGTGCTCGTCCAGCGAGGCCGGCGTGCCCAGCACGATCTCGTGCATGACCTGGCCCTTGTTGGCCACGCGCAGGCGCACCGTCTCGCCGCGCTTGACGCTGATGCGCTCTGGTGTGAAGCGCATGTTGTCGCTCATGTCCAGGGTGATGGTGCGCCGGGCGGCCGAGGCATCGCCGGCGATGCCCCAGGGCTTTTGCTCCTTGACCGCGGCGGCCTTGGGAGCGTCATCGTGGGCCCCGCTGCCATGGGCGAAGACGGCAGCGGGGCCGGCGAGCAGTGCCGTGGCGAGGAGGAGGGCAAAGGTGTTCATGAGGTGCTCCTTGGATGGCATCAGTGGTGCTCATGGCCCGCACCGGGCTTGCGCACGCTGGGTGCGCCGGGGGACTGGCCGGGCGTGGTCTGGCGCGGTGCGGAGGCCTCGGCCGCCGGCCCCTTCCATTCGTAGGCCACGCGGCCCTTGGGGTGGTTGAACCAGCCCGGGTCGCCGTAGTCGTTGGCGCCCAGCTGCTCGCGCACCTTGAGGGTGGTGAACATGCCGCCCATCTCGAGGGGGCCGAAGGGGCCCGTGCCGGTCATCATCGGGAAGGTGTTGTCGGGCAGGGGCATCTCCATGGCGGCCATGTCGCCCATGCCGCGCTCGCCCATGACCATGTAGTCGGGCACGATCTTCTGGATCTTGCCGACCAGGCCCCGGTGGTCCACGCCGATCATGGTCGGCGTGTCGTGGCCCATGGCGCCCATGGTGTGGTGGCTCTTGTGGCAGTGCAGGGCCCAGTCGCCCAGCTCGTCGGCGATGAACTCCACCTGCCGCATCTGGCCCACGGCCACGTCCGTGGTCACCTCGGGCCAGCGTGCGGACCGGGGCACGGGGCCGCCGTCCGTGCCCGTGACCTCGAATTCGTGGCCATGCACGTGGATGGGGTGGTTGGTCATGGTCAGGTTGCCCACGCGCAGGCGCACGCGGTCGCCGCGCCGGGCGACGACGGGGCTGATGGCGGGGAACACCCGGCTGTTGAAGGTCCAGATGTTGAAGTCCGTCATCTCGGCCACGCGCGGCGTCATGGAGCCGGGCTCCACGTCGTAGGCCGACAGCAGGAAGGCGTAGTCGCGCTGGACCTCGGCGATCTGCGGGTGCGCCGCCTTCGGGTGCGTGATCCACAGGCCCATCATTCCCATGGCCATCTGCACCATCTCGTCGGCATGCGGGTGGTACATGAAGGTGCCGGGACGGCGCGCCGTGAACTCGTAGACAAAGGTCTTGCCGGGCGGGATGTGCGGCTGGGTCAGGCCGCCCACGCCGTCCATGCCGTTGGGCAGGCGCTGGCCGTGCCAGTGCACGGTGGTGTGCTCGGGCAGGCGGTTGGTCACGAAGATGCGGACCTGGTCGCCTTCCACCACCTCGATGGTGGGGCCGGGGCTCTGGCCGTTGTAGCCCCACATGTTGACGAAGAAGCCCGGCGCCACCTCGCGCACCACGGGCTCGGCCACCAGGTGGAATTCCTTGACGCCTGCGTTCATGCGCCAGGGGGTGGTCCAGCCGTTGAGCGTGACCACGGGGCGGTAGGGGCGGCCGTTGGGCGGGGCCAGCGGGGCGGCGGTTTCGGCCGAGGACTGGGTCGCTGCCTCGGGCAGGGCGGCCAGGGCCACGCGGCTGACGGCGGCACTGGAGACGGCGGCCACGGCGGCGCCGGTGAAGAAATTGCGGCGGTTCATGTCAGTGGCTCGCTTCGTTGGTGGGGGTGGGCGCGGCAGCGCTGGCGGCAGCCTGGATGGCTCCCGGCGACGTGCCGGTCAGTGCCAGCTGCAGGTCGGTCTCTGCCAGCCAGAAGTCGCGCTGCGCATCGGTGGCGGTGGCCACGGCCTGGGCGCTGCTGCGGGCCTCGGCCAGCAATTGCCAGACGCTGACGAACATGCCGTTGTAGCGAAGCATGGTTTCGTCCTGGATGAAGCGGCGCAGCGGCAGCACCTCGGCCTGCTGCTGGTGGGCCAGGTCCCAGGCCGTGCGGTAGCGCATCCAGCTGCTGCGCGCCTCGGCGCGCGCCTGGATGGCGCCTTGCTGCAGCTGGGCCGCGCTGCGCTGCAGCTCGGCGCGCGCGCGGCCGCTGGCGGCGCCGCCCCAGTCGAACAGCGGCAGGGGCAGGTCGATTTCCCAGCCGCGTGTCACATCGCTGTGGCCGGTGGCCCGGTCCGTGGCGGTGTTGCGGCTGTAGCCCAGGCCGATGTCGCCGAAGATGGCGCCGGCGCGCGCCCAGCCCCGGCGCTCGCCCAGATGGTCCAGGTCGCGGCGCAGGGCGCGCAGGTCCAGGCGCTCGCGCAGCGCGGTGGCCTCGGCATCGTCCCCGGCGCGCAACTGCGTGGCGGCCTGCGGGATGGCGGGCAACTGGTCGGGCAGCTTGAAATCGATGCGCCGTCCCCACAGGCCCATCAGGCGGGCCAGTTGCTCATGCTCGGCCGTGGCGGCCAGGCGCGCACGCGCCAGCTGGGCTGCGGTGTCCTGCTGGATACTGAGCTCGCGCGCCTGCTGCAGCCGGCTGAAGTTGCCCACGCGGGCCATGCGCCGCGCCAGCTCGGCCCCGGCCTCGGCCGCCTCGTGCATGCGCTCGCTGGCCGCCAGCTGCTGGCGCGCGGCCACGGCGCGCAGCCAGGCGCGGCGCGTGTCGGCGGCAAGCCGCAGCACGTCCTGCGCGGCGGTCAGCGTGGCCTGTTCCATCTGCATGCCCTGCCAGCGGCTGCGCCAGGGCAGGGTGATCAGGCTGACCAGGCCAAAGCTCAGCTGGCGTTCGATCTCGCGCTCGTCGCTGTTGACCATGCGGCCCAGGGCCAGCGTGGGGTTGGGCAGCGTCAGGGCCTGCACGCGGTCTGCATCCTGCACGCCCAGTTGTGCCAGGCGCGCCTGCAGGCCGGGGTTGTTGAGCAGTGCGATGCGCACGGACTGGTCCATGTCCAGCGGCTGGCGCAGCCACTCGTCGATGCGCTGCTGCGCCGCGTCGCGGGCCTGCAGATCGGTTGGTGGCAGTTGGGCGCCGTCCGGCAGGCGGCTGGCGGTATGGGACTGGACCGCGCCGCGCAGGCCGTCGGGCGAGATGCTGGCGCAGCCGGCCAGGGCCAGCACGGCAGCCATGGCGCCGACCAGCCGGGTGGGGGCGAAGACGGTGCGCTTCATGGCCGGCCTCCGTGCTGCATGTGAGAGCCGTGCGGGGACGGCGCAGGCGTGGATCGGCCGGCCTGGGCCGCCTCCCAGCGCAGGATGTCCATATGGCCGTTGGGAAACTCGGCCACGGCGGCGTTGGCCTGGCGCCAGTCGGTCAGCTCGGTTTCCACGGCGCCGCTGGGCGGCAGGGCCGCATGGCGCAGGGGCAGGCTGGCGGCTGCCGGATCGATGGCGCCGGTCAGGCCTGCGGAGGAAGAGGCCGGGGGGAGGCTGCCGTCATGGGCTTGGGCCCAGGCAGCAGGGCTGGATGCGGCAAGGGCCGCCAGCCCGAAATGGATGAGGGGGATGAGGGGGGCGAGAAAATGCGCTCGGCGCATGGTGATCTCCTGAATGCGTAACGGGTGACGCATCCGCAGCCAAGCGCCCTGCCATGCCCGAGAACGGGCTGCCCATGGACGGGCGGCAGGGATGGCGCGGACGCACTTCGGGCGTCAGGCTTCAGGAAATGGGTGGCTTGATGGCCTGCAGCTTGGCCGCGCTGGCAAAGCGCGTGCTGCCTTGGGGGCGCAGTGCGGCGGACGGCGCAGCGCCGTCCGAACCGATCTGGCCAGGGGTGAAAAGGGCCGAATGGCAGATGCCGCACAGGGTACAGCTGGGGCCGTGTTCATGCTCGCCGCAGCCGCCGCCCGCAGGGCTGCCGGCCTGGGGGGAGCAGTCTGCACTGTGCTCGGCGTGCGACGTATGCGAGGGGTGAGAGGGCTGCTCCGTGGCGTGTGCCGGATGCCGTTCATGGCTGTCCGGCGTCTGCGCTATCTCCGGCGCATGGTGGTGGAGTGCGGAGTCCGACGCCAATGCGACGGCCGGAGCCGGGACGCCCATCACCGGAGCCGCCCCCATGGCCATGGCATCGCCCAGCAGGCCACGCAGGACCAGCAGCAAGACCAGGACAATGGACAAGGGGCGACGCATAGGCATGGATGATACCGGACGGTGCCACGAAGTTCCTCAGGTGCGGGCCCTCTGCCCGGGCGGGCGGCGCGTGGTGCGCAGTGCCTCGGCGATCAGCGCCGATATGGCGGGTGGCATGTCCATGGGCAGGGTGGCCGGCACCGTGGTGCGGCCGGTGTTGCCGCGCGGCAGCCGGTCCAGCAGATGGCCTGCGGGCACCAGGGCCAGGCGCAGCAGCTGGCCGGCGACCTCCCTGCCGTCGCGCAACTGCAGCGCGTGGCGCAGCATCCAGCAGTGGGATCGCCAGTGCAGGCCCAGCAGCTGCTGGCCCAGCACATGGCTGGCCTCCAGCAGCAGCCAGCGCTGTGCGGGCGCCTGGTCCTGGCTTGAACGGAAGCTGTGCAGCAGGTGGGTGAAGGCGGCGCGGCGCTGGGCGTCGGTCATGCCGCCTCCCTGTCGCTGCCCCAGCGGCGCAGCCGCAGGCCGTTGGCGACCACCAGCAGGCTCACGCCCATGTCCGCCAGCACGGCCAGCCACATGCTGGCGTTGCCGGCCAGTGCCAGTGCGAAGAACACCAGCTTGACGCCCAACGACAGGGCGATGTTCTGCCAGAGCACGGCGTGGGCGCTGCGTGACAGCTCCACCACTTCGGGCAGGCGGCGCAGGTCGTCGTTCATCAGCACCACGTCGGCGGTTTCCATGGCCATGCCCGTGCTGTGCATGCCGCCCATGGCAAAGCCGATATCGGCCTGGGCCAGCGCCGGTGCATCGTTGATGCCGTCGCCCGTCATGGCGGTGGGGCCGCGTGTGCGCTGCAGCTCGGCCAGTGCGTCGAGCTTGTCCTGGGGCAGCAGGCCGCCGCGCGCATCCTGGATGCCGGCTTCGGCAGCGATGGAGCGCACGGTGGCCGTGTTGTCGCCGCTGAGCACCACGGGCTGTACGCCCAGGGCCTGCAGGCGTGCCACGGCCTCGCGGGCCTGGGACCGCAGCGGGTCGGCCACGGCGAACAGGGCCCGCACGCCGCTGCTGTCGGCCAGCAGGGTCACGGTGCGGCCCTGGGCCTCATGGGTGGCCAGGCTGGCACGCAGCGCGGCGCTGTCCCAGCCTTGCTCCTGCACCCAGCGCAGGTTGGCCAGGGTCCAGAGCTGGCCGTCGATCTCGGCCTGCACGCCACGGCCGGGCAGGGCCAGCAGCTTGCTGACCGAGGCCCGTGCGGCATCGGCGGCCACGGCGGCATCGGCCTGGAGGCCGGAAGCAATGGCGCGCGAGACCGGGTGGTCCGAGCGGCCGGCCAGGGCCAGGGCGCGTGCGGCGGGCAGGGCGGGGCCAGGGGCGGTGTCCCGGGCTGCATCCTCTTCGCTCCAGGACTTCCATTCGACCAGCTTCGGGCTGCCCGTGGTCAGCGTGCCGGTCTTGTCCAGGGCAATGGCGCGCAGCTTGCGCGCCGATTCCAGCGCCTGGCCGCCCTTGATCAGCAGGCCGCGGCGTGCAGCCGCCGTCAGCGCGCTGACCACGGTGACGGGGGTGGACAGCACCAGGGCGCAGGGGCAGGAGATGACCAGCAGGGCCAGGGCCTGGTAGGCCGCGTCATGCCAGCTCCAGTCCATGACCAGCGGCGCCAGCACCGCCAGCGCAATGGCCAGCACCAGCACGATGGGCGTGTAGACGGCGGCAAAGCGATCGACAAAGCGCTGGGTGGGGGCCTTGGAGGACTGAGCCTGCTCCACGGCATGGACGATGCGCGCAATCAGGCTGTCATTGGCCGCCGAGGTGACGCGCATCTGCAGCTCGCCATCCTGGTTGATGCTGCCGGCGTAGAGCTCATCGCCCGGGGCCTTGTCGGCCAGGGCGCTTTCTCCGGTGATGGGCGCCTGGTTGACCGAGCTTTGGCCTCGCAGGACCACGCCGTCCAGCGGCACGCGCGCGCCGGGGGCCACGCGCACGGTGGCGTCCAGCGCCACGTCGGCGGCGGCCACGCGCTGCACGCTGCCATCGGGCTGGAGCACGTCGGCCGTCTCGGGCGCCATCTGCAGCAGGCTGCGGATGGCATTGCGCGCCCGGTCCATGGCCTGGTCCTCGATGCGCTCTGCCGCGGCGTACAGGGCCATGACCATGGCGGCCTCTGGCCACTGGCCGATGGCGAAGGCACCCGTGACGGCAATGGCCATCAGCGCGTGGATGCCCAGCTTCAGGCGCAGCACGTCGCGGATGCCGGCCTTGTAGACGCCCAGGCCCGATAGGGCAATGGCCAGCACGGCCACGGCCATGCCGCCGTATTGCAGGGCCGGCACGCCGCCCTGGGCACCGCTGAACCAGTGGGCGGCTTCGGCCAGCACGGCTGCAATCAGCGCGGCCGTGATGCGCGGCCAGCCGGGCAGCACGCTGTGGTCGTGGCCGGCATGGGGATCGCTCTCGTCGTGACCGTGGTCATGGTCGTGGTCGTGGTCATGGGCGTGATCGTGGCCATGGCCCTCGCCATGCGCATGCGAGTGGCCTTGGGCCTTCTTGCGGGCCGGCGTGGGCTGGGTGATGGTGAAGGGCGCGCAGCAATCGGTGCCGCAGGCGGAAGACGGCGAAGTCGAGGCGGGCTTGGAAAGGGCAGGGGAGGCTTTCAGGGCCTCGTTGCCCTGAGGGCTTGGCAGGCGATTGGAGTTCATGCGAGCATTGGAAACGGTGAAGTCACTTCAAGGTCAAGCATGTCACAGCATGAATCTGCGCGCTGGCGCATCGGCGAGGCGGCCAAGCGTTCCGGCGTGGCCGCCGCCAACATCCGCTACTACGAGAAGGAAAGGCTGCTCAGTGCAGGCGTGCGCGAGGACAACCAGTACCGGCTGTACAGCGACAGCGATGTGCACCGGCTGCGCTTCATCCGCCTGTGCCGCGCCATGGACATGTCGCTGGACGAGGTCCGCACCCTGCTGGCGCTGGACGGCGCCAGCAAGGCCGACTGCGTGGCCGCCAACGAAACCCTGGATGCGCATCTGGGCCATGTGCGCGAGCGCCTGGCCGAGCTGCGCGCGCTGGAGCATGAGCTGATGCAGCTGCGCAGCCAGTGCGACGGGTCGGACAGCTACTGCCATCTGATCGAGGCCCTGCATGCCCAGGCCGACGAACCGCTGGCACCCGCCCTGGGCAGCTCCGGCGCCAAGCGCCATGTGTAGCGCCGTCTGCAGCTGCCTGTCTTGCGCCGGCGTCCGACGGACCGTCCCGGTACGGCTCGCTATCATCGCCCGATGAGCCTCAGCCACGCAGCCCTGTCCCTTCCCGACCGCATCTGGGCGGCGCTGCGCGACCATGCGCTGGCCTGGTGGCGCAGCGTCTACCTGGGCGCCGTGCTGCTGGTGCTGGCCATGTCCCCTTCCAGCTACCGGCGCGGTGCGCGGCGTGCCATGGCGCACCAGATCTATGTGCAGACCGGCCCCATCCTGCTGGGCTTCACGGCGCTGGCAGCGCTGTTGTGCGCGGTCATCACGCGCATCGTCATCGTCACGGCGCTGAGCTATGGGCTGTCGCGCTATGCGCTGGAGATGGTGGTGCGCGTGCTGGTGATCGAGCTGATCCCGCTGACGGCCGCGCTGTTCGTGGCCATGCGCTGCACCATTCCCAATGGCACGCTGATTGCGCAGCTGCGCGCGCGGGGCCAGCTCCAGGCCTGGCAGGAGCGCGGCTCCGACCCGCTGCGCATGGCCCTGGTGCCGCGCGCGGCCGGTGGCGTGTTTGCCTCGGTCACGCTGGCCGTGCTCAGCTGCGTGGTGGCCCTGGTTACCGTCTACTTGAGCGTCTATGGCTTCACGCTGGCGGGACTGCCCGGCTACACGCGCATCTTCGGCCAGATCTTCACGCCGGCCGTGACCCTGGTGTTCGTGCTCAAGACCTGGTTCTTCAGCCTCACCGTGGCCATCATGCCCATGGCCTCGGGCCTGTATGCGCCACTGCGGCGCCACCGGCTCGGCGGCGCGGCGCTGGGCGGCTTTGCGCGCATGTTTGCCGTGCTGCTGGTGATCGAGGTGATCTCGCTCATGGGCAACTATTACTGAGCACGCCCGCTGAACTCCACGAACCCCACATGCACGGCAAGGCCCGTGCCAGAACAAGGAATGCCATGACCGATACGCGGCGCACGCCGCCAGACCCCTGGGACGGCGAGGAAATTGAGGCCCTCAAGCCCGTGGCGCACCTGCGCGCCAAGGCCGCGGGCCTGCTGCTGTTCACGCTGGTGCTGATTCTTGGATCGGCCCTGTACCTGCTCTACTCGCGCGGCGTGTTCGACGCCACGCAGCGCCTGGTGCTCACGGCCGACGACTCCGAGGGCGTGAGCGTGGGCATGGACATGACCTTCTCGGGCTTTCCGATCGGGCGCGTGCGCCGCATCGAGCTGGCCGAGGACGGCAATGTGCGCATCCTCATCGACGTGCCGCGCAAGGACGCGCACTGGCTGCGCGAGTCCAGCGTCTTCACCCTGGTCAAGGGGCTGGTGGGCGGCACCACCATCAAGGCCTACAGCGGCATCCTCAGTGATCCGCCGCTGCCCGATGAGGCCGTGCGCCCCGTGCTGCGCGGCGATGCCACGGCCGAGCTGCCGCAGATCATGTCCACGGCCAAGGAAGTGCTGGGCAACATCGCCCAGCTCACGGCGCCGGACTCGGCCCTGGGTGGGTCGCTGACCGAGCTGCGCGGCCTGGCCGGCCGGGCCCAGGGGCCGGGCGGCGTGCTGGGCGTGGTCATGGGCAGCGAGCAGGAGGCGCGCAAGGTCACGGCCCTGCTGGACCGCGCCAATGCCACGCTGGCCCGCATGGAGCGCATGGTGGCGCGGGCCGACAGCCAGGTGTTCGATGCCGGCGGCGTCATGCCCGAGGTGCGTTCCACCGTGGTGCAGCTCAACGGCCTGCTGGCCGATACGCGCCGCACGCTGGGCAAGGTGGACGCCGTGCTGGCCGAGGCCCAGGCCGTGGGCTCCAATGCGCGCGAGGCCACGGCCGACCTGGGCGCCCTGCGCGCCGAGGTGGAGGGCAACCTGCGCCGCCTGGAAGGCGTGCTGGCCGACCTGCAGCGCAAGTGGCCGTTTGCCCATCAACCGGAGTTGAAGCTGCCATGAGTGCTGCCGCCAAGAAACTTTCTGCCGCAACCCTCCTGGCGCGCCATGCCGTCGCCGGCGCCGTGCTGACCCTGGTGCTGGCCGGCTGCAGCAGCCGCCCGCCCGCGCCGGACTGGGCGCTCAATGCCGAATCTGCGTCCCAGCGCGCATCCACCGCCTACCTGGAAGGCCGCCAGCGCGTGCAGGCCATGGAATGGGACAAGGCCCGCACCGAGGTGGCCGCCACGGGCCGCACCGACCTGGCCGCGCGTCTGGAGCTGATGCGCTGCGCGGCCCAGGTGGCCAGTCTGGAATGGGATGACTGCCCCGGCTACCAGGCGCTGGCGCTTGACGCGGCGCCGGCCGAGGCAGCCTATGCGCGCTATTTGCAAGGTAGGCCCCGGCCCGAAGACGTTGCGCTATTGCCAGAATTACAGCGCCCCGTGGCACAGGCGCTGCTGGGCGGGTCTGCGTCGGCGCTGGCCTCCGTGAGCGCCATCAAGGAGCCGCTGCCCCGGCTGGTGGCGGCCGGCGCGGCCTTGCGGGCGGGTGCGGCGCAGCCGCAATTGCTGGAGCTGGGTGCCGAAACCGCCTCGGCCCAGGGCTGGCGCCGTGCGGTGATGGCCTGGCTGCTGCTGCAGGCCAGAGCCCATGATCAGGCGGGCGAGGTGGACAAGGCCCAGGCCGTCAGGCGCAGGCTGTCGCTGCTGGAGAAGACGGCCAGCGGTGGGGGCACATCGGCCGGCAAATGAAAACAGCGCCAGTCCGAAAGGGATGGCGCTGGGCAGGCATTTGCAGGGCTTACATCGACGACAGCAGGGCGCCCGGGTCTTTTTGCAGCAAGGTGTCTGCAGCCGGGGCGGCGCTGTCCAGCCAGAAGGTGGCAACGCTGGCGGCTACGGCAAGCACGACCGTGGCGGTGAAGGCGATGAAGGGATGACGTCCGAAGGGGCTGGGTCTGCGCATGGTGGACCTCCTGTCTGGCAGCGCAGGCAGAGCATTGGGCTGGGCCTGGACTCCATTGCACACCGGATTGCGCAGCGCGGCTGTCGGACAATCGCTTTCTCTCTTGACGTTTGTAAAAAAGTACTGAGAGAAAATTTCTATCGACTTTCAAGAGGCCGAAAAAAAAGCGAGGCAGAGCCTCGCTGAAAGTTCGGGACGTAAGTCCCTGGCCCGTGCTGGCAGGCCAGGCGTCGCCTTAGAAACGGTGGCGGATACCCGCGATCAGGCTGGTGCCCGACTTCAGGTCCGTGATGCGGTCGTGCATCAGCACGGTGTACACATCGGTGCGCTTGGACAGGTAGTGGTCGTAGCCCAGGCTGGCCGTGGTGCGCGTGGAGTCCACGGCGCCGATCTCGGCCTTGGTGCGGGCCAGGGCGGCCTTGATGGTGCCGGCGCTGGTCACGGGCACGTCCAGGCCCAGCGAGTAGGTGCTGTTCTTGCGATCCAGATCCTTGACCTTGGCCTGGCCGTAGGTTGCGTACAGCTTGGCCACTTCGAAGTTGTAGGTGCCGCCCAGCATCCAGTCGGTCTTGGTGGGCATCACGGCCAGGCTCACGGGGTTGCTGATCTGGGCGCGCTCGTAGAAGGCCACCAGGCTCAGGGGGCCGCCGAAGTACATGGCGTTCACGCCGATGTTCTTCTTGCCGGAATCGCCGCCCTTTTCACCGAACTGGTAGTGGACGTTGGCCTGCAGGCCGCCGAACTTGGGCGTGGTGTAGACGACCTGGTTGCTCCAGCCGGTGTCGGACGGCGTGGTCAGGTTGGCCGAGCCCCAGGCTGTCGTGCCCACGTTGGCGTGCAGCACCAGCGGGGAGATGGTGAAGGAGTCGCCGAAGGGGTTGGTCAGGATGGTGGGCAGGAAGTTGGGCGCCATGCCGCGGCCCAGGCGCACCGTGCCGAAGCCGCCGGACAGGCCGACGTTGGCATCGCGCGAGAAGTACGGGTCGCCGTCGAAGCGGCCGGGGCTGCCGGTGTCCACGCGCATGAAGGCCGTCAGCTGGAAATCGACCTTCAGGCCGCCGCCCAGGTCTTCCTGGCCCTTCATGCCCCACCAGGAGGTGGTCATGCCGCCCGAACCCACGACGCCCTTGCCGCTGGCGTCGCCAGCCATGCGCATGGAGCCGGCATAGGCGTCCACCAGGCCCGTCAGCTGGACCGAGCTTTGGGCGTGTGCTGCGCCGGCGCAGGCCAGTGCAGCGGCCAGTGCGATGAAGGAACGTTTCATGTTGAGGAGTCTTTCATTGTTGGATAGTGGAAACGGTTGGCCAGTGCTGTGACCGGGGCAGACGATGAGGCAAACGCCCTGGGCGGGCTATGTGGCAAACCTGGGACAGTGGCGTTTTCGCATCAGGGTCCGGCCGGTGTCGGCGTGCCTTTGCGGCGCGCGCGCGAGGCAGTCCAGACTGGCTAAGCCGCGTATTACAACGCATCCCAGCCATTGCACCGGCCAGAAAGTGGTGTCTTTGACACAGTTATGACGAAACTTAATTTGTGTTTTGCACTCTCGCGGCTTGAACGCTGCCGTGCACTGGGTTGGGGCCGGGGCACCAGGCCTGTGCAGCAGGTCCTTGCAAGAGGGCTCAAAGGTCAATTCAGGGCTCCTTGTTCGTCGGTTGGAGGAAGATTTCCGCCTGTTGCCAGGCCTGTGGCTGCAACTGATTGCAAACGGCGTGCCAGCCTGCAACCCGGCCACCGGCCTCCACGGGGGTCCATGAGCCGGGCATGTGTTTGCAGACGTGTCAGACTCGCGCCCATGTCCGAATCCACCCTGCTCGTTGCCGATGACCACCCGCTGTTCCGCGCTGCGGTGATCCATGTGCTGCGCGAGGCCCTGCCGCAGTTCGCCGTGCTGGAGGCCGCAAGCGCTGCGACCCTGGGGGCGGCGCTGCAGCAGCACCCCGAGATCGAACTGGTGCTGCTGGACCTGGCCATGCCGGGCGCGCGCGGCTTCTCCGCGCTGCTGCATGTGCGCGGCGAGTACCCCGACATTCCGGTGGTGGTGATCTCATCCAACGACCATCCGCGCGTGATCCGCCGTGCCCAGCAGTTCGGTGCTGCAGGCTTCATTCCGAAGTCGGCGCCGGCCGAGGCCATAGGCACGGCCCTGCAGGAAGTGCTGGACGGCGGCAGCTGGTTCCCGCCCATGGCCGCCGAGCGCTCCGAGGCCGACGCCGCGCTGGCCGCGCGGCTGGCCCAGCTCACGCCCCAGCAGTTCCGCGTGCTGCTGTGCCTGGCCGACGGCCTGCTCAACAAACAGATCGCCCATGAACTGGGGCTGGCCGAGAACACCGTCAAGGTGCATGTGACGGCCATTCTCAAGAAGCTGGAGTGCTACAGCCGCACGCAGGCTGCCGTGCTGGTCAAGAGCCTGGAGAACGACGGCACGGCCTGAACTCCATGCCGCGGCGTGCCGTGCCCCTACCGGTGGCGCAGCAGCATCTGGCTCATGAGTGCGCGCAGCGCGGGCGGGCGCACGGGCTTGGCCAGAAAGCCCCAGCCGCGCTCGGCCGCCTGGCGGCGCAGCATGCCGTCGCGCTCGGCCGTGACCAGGATCACGGGCGGCGACTGGCCCCAGCGCTGGCACAGCTGCGCGTAGACATCGGGGCCGTGCAACTGGCCCAGGCGCACATCGAGCAGCACCAGTTGCGGTGCCTCGCCGGGCGCGGCCAGCGCCAGCGCCTCGGCCGGGCCGCCGGCCAGCGGCACGCTGCAGCCCCAGCGCTGCAGCAGGGCGCGCATGGCGGTGCAGGACTGGGGATCGTCCTCCACATACCAGGCGTTCATGCCCTGCAGCGGTGCATCCTGGTCCGGGTCGCCGGTCTGCGCGCTTGCGGCGATCTGCGGCACGGCGCCCGGGTCGCCCAGCGGCACGCAGACCCAGAACACGCTGCCCCGGCCCAGTTGCGAGCGCAGGCCGATCTCATGGCCCAGCAGCCGGCCCAGGCGCTCGACGATGGCCAGGCCCAGCCCGGCACCACGGTCGTCGCCATGGCCCTCGTCCAGGCGGCGGAATTCCTCGAAGATCTCGTGCTGCAGACTCTCGGGAATGCCCGGTCCCTGGTCGTGCACCTCGATGCGCAACTGCTGGCCCTGGCGCCGGCAGCCGATGACGATGCGGCCCTGGCGCGTGTAGCGTATGGCGTTGGACAGGAAGTTCTGCAGGATTCGGCGCAGCAGCGCCTCGTCGCTGCGCACGACGCAGCGCGTGTCCACCGCGCTCAGGCGCAGGCCCCGGCTTTCGGCCAGGATGCCGAAGTTGTGGCGCATGACCTGCAGCAGCGGGCCCAGCGCGAAGTCGCGCACGCGCACCTCCAACTGGCCCGATTCCATGCGCGAGATGTCCAGCAGGCTGCCCAGGATGGCGTCCTGCGCGGCCAGGGCGCCGTCGATGCTGTCGGCCACGTGGCGGCCCGCCTCGTCATGCAGATGGCTGCGCAGCAGGGAGCTGAACATGCGCGCGGCGTTCAGAGGCTGCAGCAGGTCGTGCACCGCAGCGGCCACGAAACGGGTCTTGTAGCGGTTGGCCTGCTCGGCCTCGCGCTTGGCCTCGGCCAGGTCGCGCGTGCGCTCGGCAATGCGCTGCTCCAGCGCATCGGCCAGCGAGCGCAGTTCGCGCGCGGCGTTCTTGTAGCTGGTGATGTCGGCATAGCTGGTGACGAAGCCGCCATCGGGCAGCGGGTTGCCGCGGATCTCCAGCACCGTGCCGTCGTCCTTGGTGCTTTCGCGCAGGTGCGGGCTGCCGCTGCGCAGATGCTGCAGCCGCCGGTGGATGGCCTCTTCGATGGGGCCGGGCCCCAGCAGGCCGCGCCGGGCGTTGTAGCGGAACAGGTTCTCTATGGGCTGGCCCGTGCGCAGCAGTTCGGAGGGAAAGCGGAACAGCTCCACGTAGCGCGAGTTCCAGGCCACCAGGTTGAGGTCGGCATCGATCACCACCACGCCCTGGGGCAGGTGCTCCAGGCTGCGGCTCAGGCCCGTGTCGGCCTGGCGCGCGGCCTGGACGATGCCGTCCTGGGCCGTGCGCAGCTCCTGGGCATGCTGGCGCAGCACGGTCTCCAGCTCCAGGCGGCTGCGCAGGCGCAGCGCGGCCAGCCGCCTGCGCTGGCGCACGAATAGCACCAGCATGCCCAGGGCCAGCCAGCCGCCCGCAGCGGCCGCCGCCGCCCAGCGGCTGGCCACGGTGCTGGCCTGCGTGTCATGCAGCAGGTGCAACTGCCAGTCGCTGCCGGGCAGGGGCAGGGTCTGCCACAGCGTGGTGCCGGGCAGGGCGGGTTCCTGCATCTGCACCAGGCGGCTGCCTTGCTCCAGGCCCTGGCGCACCCGGTAGCGCATGGGGTGCAGTTCCTGGTCGATGTACTGGCGCGTGGCGGCCAGGTCCGCCTCGTCGGCGGGGCTCAGGGGTGACAGCAGGCGGTAGCGCCAGTCGGGCTGGCTGGCCAGGAAGACCACGCCGTGCTCGTCCGAGGCCATGACCACGTCAGGCGTCTGCAGCCATTCGCGCTCCAGCTCCAGCAGCGCGATCTTGATCACCACCAGGCCCGCGACGGCGTTGTGCTCGTCCAGGATGGCCTGCGACAGGAAGTAGCCCGGCAGGCCCGTGGTCAGGCCGATGCCGTAGAAGCGCCCGCTGCCGCGCGACAGCGCCTGCTGCACATAGGGCCTGAAGCTGTAGTCCACGCCCACGTTGCTGCGCGTCTCGCGCCAGTTGCTGGCGGCCAGGGCCGTGCCGTGGCGGTCGATCAGGGTCAGCGTGGACGACTGGCTGGCGCCGTTGGCCTGCTCCAGCTTGCGGTTCAGGGCATCGACCTCGGCGGCGGACAGCGGGTGGGTGAGGGCGGCGCGCAGCTGCGCATCCAGCGCCAGCACCTCGGGCAGGGTGCGGTAGCGGTCTATGCGCTGGCCCAGGGCCTGGGCGTAGAGGCTGAGCTGGCGCTGCACGCTTTCGGCCTCGCCGCGCAGGGCGCGGTGGTAGACCAGTTCCCCGGCCAGCAGCATGCAGGCGAGCATGCCGCCGAACAGCAGCAGCAGGGTCCAGAAGGAGCGGCGTGAAGGGCGTCGAACGGGTTGGGGCATGGTGGTCTGGGCCCGATTGGGCGCCAGCTTGGTGCCTTCCAGGGACGGGAAGGGGTTGGGGATTACCCTGATTCTGCGTCCATTCTCCCTGGGAGAGCGCCTGCGCCTAATACCAATAGGTTATCGGCGCCGGAGGATGCCAGCGGTACAACCTGCACCTTCCCGCAACTTGCCGCACCTCGGTGGTGCGTCAACCCCACAGAAATCCTGCCGGAGCCGCACCATGCATGCCGTCCCCACCCACGCCGCCAGCCCCGAGCGGCTGCCCTTCTACCGCCAGCTGTATTTCCAGGTGGTGGTCGCCATCGTGGCGGGCGTGCTGCTCGGCCACTTCGAGCCCCAGTACGCCGAGCAGTTCAAGCCGCTGGGCGACGCCTTCATCAAGCTGGTGAAGATGATCATCGCGCCGGTGATCTTCCTGACCATCGTCACCGGCATTGCGGGCATGACGCACCTGCGCACGGTGGGCCGGGTGTTCCTCAAGGCCATGGCCTACTTCCTGTTCTTCTCCACGCTGGCCCTGGTGGTCGGCATGGTGGTGGCGCACGTGGTGCAGCCTGGCGCGGGCATGAACATCAACCCGGCCGACCTGGACCAGGCTGCCGTGAAGGGCTATGTGGCCAAGTCGCATGAGCTGACGCTCACCGGCTTTGCCATGGACATCATCCCCAAGACGCTGGTCAGCCCCTTCGTGGGCGACAACATCCTGCAGGTGCTGTTCGTGGCCGTGCTGTTCGGCATCTCGCTGGCCATGGTCGGCGACGCCGGCAAGCCCGTGCTCAACTTCCTGGAGGCGCTGACGGCCCCCGTGTTCAAGCTGGTCGGCATCCTGATGAAGGCTGCGCCGCTGGGCGCCTTCGGCGCCATCGCCTTCACCATCGGCAAGTTCGGCCTGGGTTCGCTGGTCAACCTGGCCTGGCTGGTGGGCTCGTTCTACATCACCTCGCTGCTCTTCGTGGTCGTGGTGCTGGGCTTCGTGGCGCGGCTGTGCGGCTTCTCGGTGCTCAAGCTGGCACGCTACCTGAAGGCCGAGCTGCTGCTGGTGCTGGGCACCTCGTCCTCGGAATCGGCCCTGCCTTCGCTGATGCAGAAGATGGAGCGCGCCGGCTGCGGCAAGTCCGTCGTGGGCCTGGTCGTGCCCACGGGCTATTCGTTCAACCTGGACGGCACCAACATCTACATGACGCTGGCCGCGCTGTTCATCGCCCAGGCCACCAACACCCACCTGACCCTGGGCCACGAGATCGCGCTGCTGCTGGTGGCCATGCTCAGCTCCAAGGGCGCTGCCGGCGTGACCGGCGCGGGCTTCATCACGCTGGCCGCCACGCTGGCCGTGGTGCCCGAGGTGCCCGTGGCCGGCATGGCCCTGATCCTGGGCGTGGACCGCTTCATGAGCGAGTGCCGCTCGCTGACGAACTTCATGGGCAACGCCGTGGCCACCGTGGTGGTCTCGCGCTGGGAAAACGAGCTGGACTACAGCAAGCTCAACGCCGCCCTGGACGGAGAGCCCGTGCAGGCCCTGCCTGCCGAGGCCGCCGTGGCCAAGGCCTGAGAACGCCCTGGCCAGGGCAAGGGCCGGCAACGGCCCCTGCCTGCCCCACCGCTGCGCCACCCCAGGGTGGCGCTTTGCTTTGTCTACTCGCCTGCCAAGCTGCCGGGCGCGGCTGACGAGCGCAGCGACAGCTCCAGCCGGTAGGCCAGGGCCACGAAAAGGCTTTGCGCCAGCCCCATGGCCGCCGTCAGCGCGCGAAAGCCGAAGGTGGCGCTGTCCTGCACGATCAGGGCCGCCTCGGCCTCGCGCGCAATGGGGCTCATGCGGCTGTCGGTCATGGCGATCAGGTGGGCGCTGCGCTGCCTGGCCCACTGCGCCACCTGCACGGTTTCGTCCGCATAGGGCATGAAGGAAATGGCGATCATCACGTCGCCGCTGCGCACCGACCGGATCTGCCCCTGCTGCATGCTGCCCAGCGCGCTGAACAGGCCTATGCGCTTGTCGGTGTGTTGCAGCGCATATTCCAGATACACGGCCACGGGAAACGAGCGGCGCGAGCCGGTGATCCAGATCGCCTGCGTGCCGGCCAGCAGCTCCACCGCCCGGTCGAATGCCTGACCGTCCAGGTTCTGGCGCAGCTGCTGCATGCCGGCCATGCCGCCTTTGAGGAATTCGTCGGCAATCTGCACGGGCTCCAGGGCGGCGGGGCCGGCCTCGACCATGTCGCGCACGCGCAGCTCATAGGCGCGGCCCGGCGCGATCTGCTCGGCAAGGCCTTCGCGGAACAGGCGCTGCATTTCGGAAAAACCCGAGAGCCCGAAATGCTTGGCAAACCGTACGACGGCCGAGGGCTGCACACCACATTGCGCGGCCAGGGACTGTATGCCTTGCAGGCCGAGCTGGTCGCGGTGGACCTCGATGTGGCGGGCAATGGCCTTGAGCTGCCGGCTCAGGCCATCGTATTCCTGGGCAATCTGCTGCAGGAGTCGGTCCACGGATGCGGGGGGCGGCGGGGAAGGGCTCATCGCAGGCGGGCCGGTGGGCGATCCCGGGGCAAGGGATCGACTGATTTCTGGATGGGCCATGATGCCATGGCGATCCCCGGGTCCCGGGCCGCTGGCAGCCCAGGCGGGGCATGGCATTCCCTAGCAGTAGTCCACCCAGATCCCGCCGGCATCGGCCGAGCGCACGCAGTTCTCCACCCAGCGCACGCCCTCGATGCCAGCATGGATGTCCGGATGGAGGATGGTTTGCAGCGCCTCGCGATCGCGCCTGTCCGTGGCCTCCATGGCCAGCGCGAAGCGGTGGTAGAGGTTGGACCATGCCTCGAACAGGCCTTCCGCATGGCCTGCGCTGATGCGGTCTTCCTGCAGCGCGGCGGGGTGCAGATAGCCCATGCCGCGATCGAGCACCTGCGCCGGCTGGCCCTGGACTTCGTGGCGCAGCTGGTTGGGGTGTTCGTCCCACCATTCGAGGCTGGCCCTGGCGCCGATGACGCGCAGCTTGTGCCCATGCATGGAGCCGCTGTTGACCGCGCAGGCCCACAGGTAGCCCATGGCGCCGCCCTGGTACTGCATGAGGGTGAAGGCGTTGTCCTCCAGCGGGGCGCGGCTGCTGACGAAGCTCTGCCGGCTGCACATCAGCCGCTCGATCTTCAGCCCCGGCAGCATCACCTGGGAGAGGTACAGCGGATGCGTGCCAATGTCGCCCAGCACATAGCTGGGGCCGGCAAAGGCCGGGTCCATGCGCCAGCGCGCGGCGGGGCTGGACTGCTCCACCGCCTCGCTGTGAAAGCCGTGCGAGAACTGCATCTGCACGATGCGGATGTCGCCCAGCTCGCCCCGCGCGATCATCTCGCGCGCCTGGGCGATGAGCGGGTGGCCGGCATAGCCGTAGGCCACGCCGACCATGCGGTTCCTGGCAAGGGACAGCTCCAGCAGCTCCTTGGCCTCGGCCGTGGTGAAGCACAGCGGTTTCTCGCAGACCACGTGCAGGCCTGAGAGCAGGGCGGCCTTGCAGATCTCGAAATGGGTGTTGTTGGGCGTGGCGATGGATACCGCGCGAATGCCGTCCGGGCGGCCGGCCTCGGCCTCGAACATCGCCCGGTAGTCGGCGTAGCAGCGCTGCACGTCCACGCCCAGTTGTTCGCCGAACCGGCGCCCGCGCGCGGCATCGATGTCGAACGCCCCGGCCACGAGCCGGAAATTGTGGTCGCGCAGCGCCGCCGACCGGTGCACATGGCCGATCTGGCTGTTGTGTCCGCCGCCGACCATGCCCCAGGCAATCGGGCGGCCGGGCAGAAGGGTTCCGTCGATCATGGTGTCCACCTTTGTGTTGCGTCTTCAGCAAAAGCGTCTTCAGCAAAAACCTGTGCGGGCCAGGAAGGCGCGGCTGGCGGCCACGTCGGGCAGGCTGGCACCCGCATTGCGCGGGTCGCGCTCCTGCTCCACCGTGATGCAGCCTGCATAGCCGATCTCCCGTAGCGTGGCGCCTATGGCCGGATAGTCGAGCACGCCTTGGCCGATGGGGCACATCACGCCCCGGGCGCAGGCGTCGAAGAACGCAATGCGCTCGCCCATCACCTGCCCGTACACCTGGGCGTCTATGTCCTTGAAATGCACGTATTCCAGCCGTGCCGCATGCCGGCGCAGCCAGCTTGCCGGGTCCATGCCGCTGTAGTGCAGGTGGCCGGTATCCAGGCACAGTCCGGCGGCCTGCGCCGGCACGTCGGCGGCGATGCGGTCGATCTCGTCGGCAAATTCGATGTAGCCGCCCGCATGCGGATGGATCACCGCGCGCACGCCGAAGCCGCTCCAGGCAAGGTGCGCTATCTGGTGGATGTGATCGACCATGGCGGCCCAGCGTGCATCGGACAGGCGCGGGGCGCGGTCCGGGTGGCCGGCCTCGAAGTCGCGCTCGGGGTGGCCCCAGTCCATCACCACGAGATAGGGCGCCGGGTAGCGTTGCCCGGCTGCAGCGGCCGGCCTGGGAAGCTGGCTGATGAGTCCGCAGATCTCGCGAGTCTGGCGCAGCAGCTGCGGCAGCCGGGCCGGCGAGACGAGATCGTCGAAGATCGTGCCGGCGGTGATGCACAGGCGCCGCTGCGTGAATTCCGTGCGTACCAGGGCCGCCTCGAGCGGGATGTAGCCGCAGGGGCCGAGTTCCATGCCCCGAAAGCCCGCCTCGCAGGCCTCGTCCAGCACCTGGCGCCAGGGCGGCAGGTGCGGGTTGTCCACGTTGTCCACGCCCCAGCAGCAGGGCGCGCAGCCAATGGTCAGGGACGCTGTCATGGTCGCAGTCATGGCGTCGGGGGCTCAGGGCTGGTAGAACGCCGGGCGCGCTGCGCTCGCCATGCGCTCTATCGCGCCGGAGGACTGCGCCAGCAGGCAGGCATCGGCGGCCACTGCGGCGGCGTAGCCGTCCCAGGCCGAGGGACCTGTCAGTTGCCGGTCGCGCACGCCGTCGATGAAGGCCTGCAGCTCCGCGTCGTAGGCGGCGATGAAGCGCTGCTTCCAGTCGGTCAGCAGGGGCGTGCAGCTGCTGGCCGCGCGCTTCATGGGCACGGCCGCAGGCTCCGGCAGGCGCGCGATGCCTGTCTCGCCCACCACTTCGCACTGGATGTCGTAGCCGTACCGGCAGTTGACGAATACCTCCACGTCGATGCGCACACCGCCCACGGTCTCCAGCAGGATGATCTGCGGATCGTTCAGATGCGGCAATGCGTGGCGCGTCTTCCTGGGGAACACCACCTGGGCGCTGGCGTAGTCGTCGTCCAGCAGCCAGCGCAGGACATCGAGCTCGTGGATCAGCGTGTCGGTGATGGCCATGCTGGTGGTGTAGCCCCCGGCCACCGTGGGATTGCGGTGCGCGCAGTGCACCATCAGGGGCGCGCCAATCTCGCCGGCGGCGATGACATGGCGCAGCGCACGGTAGCCCGCGTCGTAGGGGCGCATGAAGCCGACCTGCACCAGGCGCCGGCCCTGCGCCACCTCTGCTTGCACGATGCGCATGCAGCCTGCGGCGGTCACCGCCAGCGGCTTTTCACAGAACACGGGCTTGCCGTGGGCGATGGCCTCCAGCACCAGTTCCTCGTGCGAGGGACCCCAGGAGGTGACCAGCACCGCCTGCACCTGTGGCGCGGCGATCAGCGCCCGGCCGCTGTCCATGATCTCGATGGCCGGATCATGTCTGGCCACCACGTCCCGCGCCTGCTGCGCATCGATGTCTGTCACCGCCACCACCCGGGCGCCCGACAGCACCCGGGAGATCCTGCGGATGTGGTCTTGTCCGATGGCTCCGCAGCCTATTGCTCCGATCTGCAGCGTCATATGGTTCCCTTCTTTCAAAGCAATGAATGGCGGATGAAGTCCATGCTCTGGCGCAGCAGGGCTTCGTTGCTGTCCGCGTCCGTGATCCGGGCCGCGAACGGCTCGAACGAGACCGGGCCGCCATAGCCGCGATCGAGCAGTTCTCGCAACTGGGCGATGTTGCCCAGGCGGTCTCCTTCGCCGACCAGCACGCGGTGGCCGTCGCGCATCTGGCCGTCTTGGAGCCGGTGGTCCTCGACGCCCGAGACATGCACCAGCCCGGTCAGGTCGGGAAAGAAGATGTCTTCGCCGGCCAGGTAGTGGTGGAAGCTGTCGTGCACCAGCCTGAAGTGGCGTTCGCCGGCTGCGCCGTAGATCGCCTCGACGGCATCGGACTTGCGGCGCAGCGCGCACTCGGCAAAGCCCAGGGGCTCGACCAGTCCCTGCACGCCATGGCCATCGAGGAGGGGGCGCAGCTGCCTGAGGGCACGCACCAGGTCGCGCCGCCGCTGGCCGGGCGTGCGCGGGTCGGCCCTGTCGTTCAACGGGCACATGACCAGGGCCCGGGCGCCGCAGTCACGCGCATACGCCGCCAGCGCGCGCGCCTTGCGCTCCAGGCCGGCGTCGAAAACGTCGAAGGGATACAGCGCGTTGATGGACACGATGGTGATGCCGGCCTGCCGCGCCGCGGCCTGGATGGCGGCGGGCGCCGTGCCGTCGCAGGTCTCGGCATGGGACAGGTCGTTGCGGATCTCGATGGCCGACACGCCCAGGCGCCGGCACATGGCCAGGTAGCCGGCAAACGGCATGCGAGAGGCGCTGATGCGGTTGATGGCGAAATGGATGGGATTCGTCATGGGCCGGGACTCGGGTGGGAAGCGGTGGTCAGGGGCGCAAAGCGGTCCGGGAAATGCCTTTCCAGCTGTTGCTGTATCTGTTGGCGCATGAAGCGGCTGGATTCGGCCGCACGCTCTTCCCAGGCGAACACGCAGGACGACAGAACGCCGTCGAAGCCGGCGCTGCCCAGCGTGTCGAAGAACAGGTCCCAGTCGATCTCGCCCTGGCCCATGTCCAGGTGCTGGTGCACGCGGATGTGGTGCGAGCCCGGCGGGTTGACGATGTAGCGCAGCTGGCTGCTCTTCCTGTGGTCGAAGGTGTCGGCCACGCGCACATGGGCCAGCAGCGGCGCGGCTTCGCGCAGCATGGCGGCCATGTCGCCGCCGTAGTGGAAGGTGTGCGGGGCGATATAGGACAGCCGCAGCGCCTTCGAGCCCATGTTCCTCACGATGTCCATGGCCGGCCGCAGCTGCTCTATCCAGTCCTCCGGATGCGGCTCCACGGACAGCGTGATGCCTTCGCGCTCCAGGATGGGCAGCAGCTCGTCCATGGAGCGGAACCAGGCGGCCTCGCACATCTCCTTCGGATTCGCGCCGGCAGGACCGTTCACCGAGCGCTCGGGCGAGGCTCCACGGCCGAACTCCGAGACCATCAGCGCGCACTCCATCTCGATGGCCACCTCGATGGCCTTCTTCCAGCAGCGCATCGCCCATTGCCGTTCGTCCTCGAACGGGCTGGCCCAGCGGTACATGGGCTGCAGCGATGCCAGTGCCACGCCGCTGGCGCGCATGGCCTGGCGGAATGCGGCCATGCGCTCCTTGGTGGCGCGCGGCATCACCCACCAGTCCAGGAAATCGCTGCGCGGCGACAGCTCGATGTGCGCATAGCCCAGTTCGGCCACGGCCTGCGGCAGCCGGTCCAGCGGCTCGTGCCGGATCATGTAGGGATCGAGGGCGATTTTCATGGTGTCTGCCTGCAGGGCGTGCCGTCAGCGCCGCGCCTTCTTGTTGCGGTACTGGTCGGCGACCACGGCCGCGACGATGATGGCGCCCTTGACCATCTCCTGGTAGTAGGCGTCGATGCGGATGAAGGTGAAGCCCGAGGTCATGACGCCCAGGATCAGCACGCCGATCACCGTGCCGGTGATGCGGCCCATGCCGCCGGCCAGCGAGGTGCCGCCGATCACCACGGCGGCAATCGCATCGAGCTCGTACATGACACCCATGCCCGACTGGCCCGAGATGGCCCGCGCCGCCGTCACCGTGCCGGCGATGCCGCCGAGCAGGCCGGCAATCATGTAGACCCAGACCAGATGCCGCTGCACGTTGATGCCCGAAACCACGGCTGCCTGGCGGTTGGAGCCGATGGCATAGGTGAATTTGCCGAAGCGCGTATGGCGCAGCACCACGTGGAAGACGGCGGCGAGCACCAGAAAGATGATCACCGGATGGGCGCCGGAGCCGATCGCTGCGAAGTCGTCGGTCAGCATGGAGACGGGCGTGCCGTTGGTGAACCACTTGGCAAAGCCGCGTGCGGCCACCATGGTGCCCAGCGTGGCGATGAAGGGCGGAATGCCCGTGAAGGCGATCAGCGAGCCGTTGAGCAGGCCGACCATCAGGCCCACGCACATGCCGGCCGCCACCGGCCAGACCACGGGCAGGTCGGTCAGCTGCGGGAACACGGCACGCGGAAAGTCGGACACCTGTGCCAGGCTGGCGGACACCACGGCGGTGGCGGCCACCACCGAGCCCGACGACAGGTCGATGCCGCCGGTGATGATGACGAGGTTGACGCCCACGGCGATGATGCCGATCACCGCCATCTGCAGCACGATGATCTGCAGCCGCTCGGCGTTGAGCAAAAAGCTCTGGCCCACGGTGAGCCAGCCGGCCGCCTCGAAGAACAGTGCAATGCCCAGCAGCACCAGAAAGATGCTCAGTTCCGGCGGCCGCCTGGCCCGGTGCAACGGGCCGGTGCCCGGGCCGGGCGGGGAGGGGGCCTGCGAAATCGATGGGGTATTGCTCATCTTGCCTGTCTCCGCTTGGGGTCCCCGGCTCAGCGGGAAGCCAGTTCCATGATCCGTACCTGGTCGGCGTCCCTGCGCTCGACGATGCCCGTCATGCGTCCCTCATGCATGACCAGGATGCGGTCGCTCATGCCCAGCACTTCGGGCATCTCCGAGGAAATCATCAGCACGGCCGCGCCCTCGGCGGCCAGCGTGCCGACAAGGCGGTGGATCTCGGCCTTGGCGCCGACATCGATGCCGCGCGTGGGCTCGTCGAGGATGAGGATGCGGGGCCGCGTCAGCAGCCAGCGGCCGATCAGCAGCTTTTGCTGGTTGCCGCCCGACAGGTTCTGTATCTGTTCATGCAGGCCGGGCGACTTGATGCGCAGCGTGCGCGCCATGTGCTCGCAGTCGCGGCGCAGCGCAGCCCGCTCGACGAAGCCGCACTTCACATGGCGGCTGCTCAGCACCGCCATCTCCATGTTGGCCTGCAGGTCCAGGCCCGTGAAGCAGCCGGTGTCCTTGCGGTCCTCGGTGAGAAAGGCCATGCCGTGCCGCATGGCCTGCGCGGGCGAGTCGATCTTCACCGGCCGGCCGTCGATGCGGATCTCGCCGCTGGTGGCGGGCACCACGCCGAACAGCGCCTCGGCCAGATTGGAGCGCCCGGAGCCCACGAGGCCGGCCACGCCCAGGATTTCCCCGGCGCGCAGTTCGAAGCACAGACCGCTGAACACGCCCTGCACGCCCAGCCCGTCCACGGACAGCACCACGTCGCCCAGGGCCACGTCCTGCTTGGGGAACATCTGTGTGATCTCGCGCCCCACCATCATGCGGATGATGTCGTCGCGCGTGACGTCGGCGGCCGCATGCGTGCCTATGTAGCGGCCATCACGGAACACCGAGAACTCGTCGGCGATCTCGAACAGCTCGTTCATCTTGTGCGTGATGTAGACGATGCCTTTGCCCTGGCTGCGCAGGTGGCCGATGATGCGAAACAGGTGCTCCACCTCCCTGTCGGTGAGCGCGGAGGTGGGCTCGTCCATGATCAGCACCTCGGAGTCGAAGGACACGGCCTTGGCGATCTCCACCATCTGGCGGCTGGCCACGGTCAGCGTGCGCACCTCGGCCCCGGGATCGATGCCGATGGCCAGCCGGTCGAACAGCGCCTGCGTGCGCTGGCGCAGCTGGCGGTGGTCGACCAGGCCGAGGCGGTTGAGCGGCTCGCGGCCAATCCAGATGTTCTCGGCCACGCTCATGCCGGGCATGAGGTTCAGCTCCTGGTGGATCATGGCAATGCCCTGCTGCAGCGCATCCAGCGGGCCGTGCAGCGTGACGGGTCTGCCCCTGAGGCGGATCTCGCCCTGGTCGGGCGCATGCATGCCGGCAATGATCTTCATCAGCGTGGATTTGCCGGCGCCGTTCTCGCCCATCAGCGCATGCACGCTGGCGCTGCGCACGCGCAGCTGCACATCGGCCAGTGCCACGACGCCGGGAAACGACTTGCCCACGCCACGCACTTCCAGAAGCCAGTCGCCAGCAGGGGATGGGGAAGCTGCAGGCCAGGGGGCGGCCTGCGGCCTGCCCGGCGAGACGGTGGGCATGGGCACTCCTTGGAGGACAGGTTGTGAAGAGGTGGCGTGGGCGGGGGTGACGGGGCGACGCGGACCAGGCGAGGCCGGCTCAAGGCCTGGCGTACTGGTCCATGTTCTCGGGCGTGACCAGTTCGAAGGGCACGTTCACGAAGCGCTCCACGGCCTGCTTGCCGGCCAGGCGCAGGGCGGCATCGACGGCATTGGCGCCCTGGCCCGCCAGATTCTGGAAGACGGAGACCTTGAGGTCGCCGTTCTTCATGGACGCCAGCCCGTCCGGCGTGGCGTCTATGCCGGCCACGATCATGTCGGGCGTCCATTTCCTGGCCGACTTCAGCGCGTTGATGGCGCCTATCGCCATCTCGTCGTTGTTGGCGAGGATGGCGTCGAACTTCATGCCCGAACTCAGCCAGTTCATGGTGATGTCCTGGCCCTGCGTGCGGCTCCATTTGCCTTCGCGCTTGTCCAGGATCTTCATGCCTGCGCACTCGCGGGTCGCCAGCACTTCCTCGATGTCGCGGGTGCGCACGCGCGCCGAATCGTTGGACAGCTCGCCCATCAGCACCAGCAGGTCGCCCCGGCCGCCCAGCAGCTTGCAGACCTGGCGGGCCTGCAGCGTGCCCGACAGCTTTTCGTCGGACGCGACCACGGCAGTGCCTGCGGGCAGCTTGTCGAAATCCACGGGCTGGCGGTTCACGTAGACCAGCGGAATCCGGGCGGCGCTCACCATGCGGGTGATCTTGGGCGTGGCGTCGGTATCGACCGGGTTGACGATGATGGCGTCGGCCCGCTGGGCAATCATGTTCTGGATCTGGCTCAGCTGCTTGCCCACGTCGTTGCTGGCGTCCTCGATCTGCACGCCGGCTCCGTGCCTTTTCGCTGCATCGACGATGCCGTTGCGCAGGATGGTCAGGCCCGTGTCGTCAAACAGCGCCATCGCCACGCCGATCCTGAGGGGCTGCACCGGGGCCTGGGCCTGCGCTGCCCGTGGCTGAGCCTGAGCCTGAGCCTGGCCATGCAACGGCAGGGCGGCCAGAAGGGCTGCGGCAATGGCAGCCAGCAGGTGTCTTTTACTCATCCCTCGTCTCCTTGTTCCTGAGCGGCAGCGGGGCGCATGCAGGCCCCGCATGGACTCGCCACACACCGGATTGCACCGGACCGTGAGGAGAACTGTAGTTCCGTGCCGTGAAATTTTGGAAATTAATTTCTAAGTGATTACACCTAAGGAAAATAATTTCCAATAGTTTTAATCTTTCGGCCATGTTCTGAACGGCGGACATCGGAGACAAGGCAAGCCATGACAAGCACTGTGAGATTGACCGTCAGCCAGGCGCTGGTCCGCTACCTGGCGGTCTTGCGGGCCGAGGTCGTGCAGCCGGACGGCAGCACCTCCATCCAGCCCTATTGCGGCGGCGTGTTCGCCATCTTTGGGCATGGCAACGTGGCCGGGCTGGGCGAGGCCCTGCATGCCGAAAGGCACAGGCTGCCCACCTTTCGCGCCCACAGCGAACAGGGCATGGCCCATGCGGCCGTGGCCTTTGCCAAGACCCATTTCCGCCAGCGCATGATGGCCGTGACCTCCAGCATCGGCCCCGGCGCCACCAACCTGGTGACCTCCGCCGCGCTGGCGCATGTGGCGCGCCTGCCGCTGCTGCTGCTGCCCGGGGACATCTTTGCCTCGCGCCTGCCCGATCCCGTCCTGCAGCAGGTGGAGAGCTTCGAGCAGGGTGATCTGAGCGCCAACGACTGCCTGCGTCCGGTCACGCGCTACTTCGACCGCATCATGCAGCCCGGGCAATTGCTGGCGGCCTTGCCGCGCGCCATCCAGGTCATGACCGACCCGGCGCAGTGCGGCCCCGCCTGCCTTGCGCTGCCGCAGGATGTGCAGACCCAGGCCTTCGACTGGCCCTTGGATTTCTTCCACCCGCCGCTGATCCGCCTGCGTCGCCCGCCGGCCGATGCCGCCGAGCTGGAGCAGGCCGTGGCCTTGCTGGCCTGCGCCAAAAGGCCGCTGATCGTGGCGGGCGGCGGCGTGCTGTACAGCCAGGCCTGGGAGGCCTTGCGCGTGTTTGCCGAAACGCATGGCGTGCCGGTGGCCGAGTCGCAGGCCGGCAAGGGCAGCCTGGCCTGGGACCATGCCCTCAATCTGGGCGCCATCGGCGTGACCGGCTCGCCGGCTGCCAACCACGCGGCCCGGCACTGCGATGTGCTGCTGGCCATCGGCACGCGGCAGCAGGATTTCACCAGCGGCTCGCAGGCGCTGTACAGCCAGGCCACGGTGCTGGGCCTGAACGTGCAGCCCTTCGATGCCGCCAGGAAGCGTGGCCGCCAACTGGTGGCCGATGCCCGTATTGGCCTGGCCCAGTTGGGTGCAGGATTGGCCGGCTGGCGGGCCGATCCACGGTGGACCGAAGAGCTGCGCGCCCGGGCCTCAGCCTGGGCACAGCGCGTGGCGGAGCTGACATTGCACGTGCCCCAGGGCGAGCTGCCCTGTGACGCCGAGGTGATCGGGGCCTTGCGCGAGTCTGCCGCCGACGCAGGGCTGGACAGCGCCCGCAATGACGTCGTGGTCTGCGCGGCCGGCACGCTGCCGGCCGAGCTGCACAAGCTGTGGCGCAGCGGCCTGCCGGGCAACTACCACGTGGACTATGCCTATTCCTGCATGGGCTACGAGATCGCGGGCGGTCTGGGCGTGAAGCTGGCAAGGCCCGAGCGCGAGGTCATCGTGGTCGTGGGCGATGGCTCCTACATGATGCTCAACGCCGAGCTGGCCACCTCGGTGCTGCTGGGCCGAAAGATCATCGTCGTGGTGCTGGACAACCGTGGCTACGGCTGCATAGAGCGGTTGCAGATCCGCTGCGGCGGCGCCAGCTTCAACAACATGCTCGACGACTGCGTGCCCGAGGGCGGCGAGCGCTCGTCCATCGATTTCGCCCGCCACGCCGCTGCCATGGGGGCCGAGGCCGTCCACGTGGGCGGTGTGCAGGAACTGCGCCGCGAAATGCTGCGTGCGCGGGCGTCCCGCCGCAGCCAGGTGCTGGTGATAGACACCACCCACCACCGCACCACGGCCGACGGCGGCGCCTGGTGGGAGGTTGCCGTGCCCGAGGTCTCGGGCCGCCCCGAGGTCCAGGGCGCGCGGCGCGAGTACCTGCACCACAAGGCAGGCCAGCGGCGCTGACGCCGCGCCACCGTCGCCCTGCCCGACTTCTGCCCATCTGCCTAACTGTCTAGGCGCCTATCTGCCCCAAGGAGGACTCGCATGAACTGGAAGGTTCGCATCGGTATCAATCCCCTGTCCTGGATGAACGACGACCTTCCTTCGCTGGGGGGCGATACGCCGCTGGACACGGCACTGAAGGAGGGCGCCGAGATCGGCTACGCGGGTTTCGAGCTGGGCAACAAGTTTCCGAAAACCGGCCCCGCGCTCAAGGCCAGGCTCGACGCGTACGGGCTGGCCTGCGTCTCCGGCTGGTACTCGGGCTTTCTGGCGCAGGCCGATGCGGGCAGCGACGACCAGGCCCTTGCCGCCGAGGCCGAGCGCTGCAAGCCCCACATGGACAGGCTGCGCCACAACGGCGTCGACGTGGTGGTCTATGGCGAATGCGCGGGCACGGTCCAGGGGCAGATCGGCACGCCTGTGTCCCGGCGCCCGCGCTTTGCCGACGATGCGGCCTGGCAGCGCTATGCGTGGCGGCTGGATGCCTTTGGCGCGCACCTGCTGGAGTGTTACGGCATCCGGCTGGCCTATCACCACCACATGGGCGCCCAGGTGGAATCCCCGCAGGATGTGGACCGCCTGATGGCGCTGACCGATCCGCGCAAGGTCTTCCTGCTGTTCGATACCGGCCATGCCTACTACGGCGGCGCGGCCGATCCGGCGGCGCTGCTGAAAAAACATGTGGCGCGCGTGGCGCATGTGCATTGCAAGGATGTGCGTCCCCAGGTGATTGCCCAGGCACGCCAGGGCGACTGGAGCTTTCTGCAGGGCGTGGTCAACGGCATCTTCACGGTGCCGGGCGACGGCGCGCTCGACTTCGAGGCGGTGCTGCGCACGCTCAGGGACGCCGGCTACCAGGGCTGGCTCGTGGTCGAGGCCGAGCAGGACCCCGCCATCGCGCCCGGCTACGCATACGCGAAAAAGGGCTACGAGACGCTGAGTGCGCTCGTGGAGCGGGTGGGAGCCTGAGGCCATCCGGCATCTGGGCATGAAAACCAAGGGAGGACAACGTCATGACATCTGCAATCCACCACGCCCTGCGGGGCCCTGCGGCCCGGGCCATCGTACCTTGCCTGTGCGCTGCGGCGCTGGCCGGCGCAGCCAGTCAGGCCGCGGCGCAAGGCAGCGTCACGCTGTATGGGCGCATCGTCAGCGGTGTCGACTATATGAACCGCATTGCCGAGGGGCCGGGCCGGTCTTCCGGTCAACTCCGGCACGCCGGGCAATGGGGCGCGACCTGGTGGGGGCTGCGCGGGGCCGAGGACCTGGGTGGCGGCCTGAGCGCCGTCTTCCATCTCGAAAGCCAGTTCTCCGCCGACGACGGCACGGTGGGCGACAGCTTCTTCAGCCGCTATGCGGTGGTCGGCCTGCGAAGCCAGACGTACGGCACGCTGCTGCTGGGCCGGGCCATGGGCATTCCGGACGGCGAGGTCTGGGCGCTGGACCCCATGGGCCTGCAGGCCATGGGCGCGGGCACGCTGCAGGGCAACCGGACCTGGGGGTCGCGCCCCAATGCCATCAGCTACCAGTCGCCGGCCTGGGGCGGGCTCTCGTTTCGCACCCAGCTGGGGCTGAACGGGGAGGCGGGCCGTTCCCGGGCCTGGCGCCAGGCCGCCGCCAGCGTGGGCTATGAGCAGGGGCCGCTGGTGCTCAAGGCCTTCTACGAAGAAATCCGTGACGGCAACGGCGCGTTCAGTTCGCTCTACACGGCATCGCGCCTTTACACGGTGGGCGCAACCTACCGCGTGGGCGGCCTCAAGCTGTTCACGGGCTACAGCCAGATCCGGTCAGGCCTCCTGACGGTGGCCGACGCCGACAACCCGGCAGGCGCCCGCAGGCAGCAGACCTACTGGATGGGCGCCAACTACCAGGCCACGCCGGCGCTGGTGCTGGTGGGCGGCGCCTACCGCGCCAACCGCAGTGGCGGCGGCGCCAGCCTGCTGAGCCTGGGTGCCAATTACCAACTTTCCCGGCGCACCATGCTGTATGGCACGGTCGGCACCCTCTCCAACGGGGGCACAGCCTCGTTCTCGGTGGAGGCCAACAGCGGCAAGCCGCTGCCCGGCTCCGGCCAGCAGGGGCTTTACGCGGGCGTCGTGCACTCGTTCTGAAGCCGCCTTTGCCGCGCATCAACCCTCAGCCCGGCCGGGTCAACCCCCGCTGGGCCGGCCCCCTTGGGGCGGGGCGGTGCCGCTTGGCTGTATTCTTGGCGCTTGCCTTCACGCAGCCTTGCGGCCGTCCCCAACATGCATTTGTCCAGACGCGAATTCCTCGGCGCCGGCGTGGCCGCCGCCTGTGCCTCGCTGGTCGGTTGCGCGGCCTCGGCGCCCGTGTCGGGCAGTTTCCTGCAGCCGTGGCGCAGCCATCTGGAGATGCCGCGCGACCAATGGCGCCAGCGCCTGGCCGCCACCCAGGCGCTGGGCTGCCGCGAGCTGTTCGTGCAATGGAGCGGCCTGCTGGGCGATACCGAGGCGGACAGCTGGATGCTGGCCGACGCGCAGATCGCCGACCTGCTGGACATCTGCACCGAACTGGGCATGGGCGTGCACCTGGGCCTGCCCTATGACGAGCGCTGGTGGAAGCAGATCAGCCTTGACAACGCCGCAGGCCCTGCGCCTTACCTTGCGCATATCGCCGAGCTGGGCGCCAGCCACATGTACGCCAGCACCTGGCCGCGCCATGCGGCCTTTCGCGGCTGGTACATCCCCTACGAGCTGGAGCAGTACCACTGGGCCGCGCCCGAGCGCATCGAGCTGCTGGTGAGCGCGCTGCAACCGCTGGCCCAGGCGGCAGCGGCCACATCCGGCCAGGTGCCCGGCATCTCCACCTATTTCAGCCAGCTGCAGACCCTGGGCAGCCTGCCCACGCTGTGGAGCATCCTGCTGGACCGCGTGTCCCTGCGCCCCATGGTGCAGGACGGCGTGGGCGTGGCGGGCCTGGGCAATTACGAGGCGCTGGCGCCGCTGCAGCAGATGCTGCTCGAGCGCAGGGCGCCGTTCGATCTCATCGTGGAGCTGTTCGAGCAACTGCCGCCCGCGCGGCCCGATGGCTCGGACTTCCAGGCGCGCACGGCCAGCTTCGAGCGCGTGCGTCGCCAATGGGACGTGGCCCGCGACTACGGCGCCCAGCGCGTCGTTGCCTTCGCCATCGATCCCTGGGTGCTGAACGACACGCCCGAAGCCCGGCAACTGCTGCGCGGGTGGAAATCCGCCGCGCGCTGAGCGGCAGGCGGCCGGGTCAGAAGCGCTTGGCGATGATCTCTCGCAGGATCTCGCTGCTTCCGCCGAAGATGCGCAGTGCCCTTGCATCGGCCCAGGCACGGCCGATGCCATATTCCGCCATGTAGCCGTAGCCGCCGTGCAGCTGCAGCAGCTCGTCCAGCACCTGGCCCTGCAGCTCGGTGGCGTTGAGCTTGGCCATGGCGGCGGTGACGGAGTCCAGCGAGCCTTCCATGTGCTGGGCCAGGCAGTCGTCCAGGAAGACGCGCAGCATGGTGGTCCTGGCCAGGGCGTCGGCGAACTTGAAGCGGGTGTTCTGGTAGTCGAGCACGCGGCGCCCGAAGACCTTGCGGTTGCGCACGAACTCGGCAGCCTCGTCCAGCATGCCTTCGGTGGAGGCCGCCGCACGCAGCGCGATCGCCAGCCGCTCCTGCGCCAGCTCCTGGGTCACATGCTCGAAGGCTGCGTTCTCGCGCCCCAGCAGGTGGTCGGCCGGCAGGTGCAGCTCGTCGAAGAACAGCTCGCAGGTGTCCTGGCTGTGCTGGCCAATCTTGCGCAGCGCCGGGCCCTTGCCCAGGCCCTTCATGCCTTCTTCCACCACGAACAGCGACAGGCCGCGCGCGCCCAGGTCGGGCTCGGTGCTGGCCAGCACCACCATCAGGCCGGCGTTGACGCCGTTGGTGATGAAGGTCTTCTGGCCGTTGAGCACGTAGCCGCCGCCTTCACTCTCGCTTTTGCGGCGGGCGCGCGTGCGCACGGCCTTGAGGTCGCTGCCCGCGCCGGGCTCGGTCAGCGCGATGGCGCCGATCAGCTCGCCCGTGGCCATGCGCGGCAGCCAGCGGTCCTTCTGCACCTGCGTGCCGAAGTTCCAGAGATAGGGCGCCACCATGTCGGAGTGGATGGAAAAGCCGATGCCCAGGCAGTTGGCACGCGCCAGCGCCTCGATGACCACGGCCGCGTGGCCGAAGTCCCCGCCCTGGCCGTACGGCGGGGGCAGGTCGCAATTGAGCAGGCCGCTGTCGCCAGCCTTGCGCCACAGGGCGCGCGGCGTGATGCCCTCTGCCTCCCAGTCATTGATGTGGGGCAGGATCTCGGTGGCCACGAATCGGTCCACCTGTTCCTTGAACAGCAGGTGGTCTTCACGCAATACGGAGCGGGTGCGCATGTCTGTGTCGGTCTCCTTGGGCTGGGTCAGGGGCGATAGGTGTCGGTGGCGCTGGCCTGGCCGCGCAGCACGGGGGAGGCGGCCGTACCCGTCATGAACAGGCTGTAGTGGTCGCCGGGCTGCAGCTGGGGCAGTGCCAGCGGCGCGCTGACGGCCTTGGCGCAGCTGGCACTGAGCTGGGCGCTGACCGGGTTGATGGAGCGGCTGGCCGATGCAGCCGGCGCCACGCCCGTGAACAGGGGCGTGCCCGCGGGCGCGACCTGCAGGCTGCCCTGGGGGCAGTCCGTGGTGAGGTTGTAGAAACGCAGCTCTGCCTTGAGCGCATTCTGGCTGCCGCCGGAGTCGTCGATGGCCGTGAAGCGCGTGGCCGCGTTCTTGCCCTGGCGCTGCGGCACCAGGGTGGTGAAGCTGCCCGGCGCCACCTTCATGCTGCCGGCGCTCTTGCCGTCCAGCTGGATGGCAAAGGGCGTGTCGCCCTTGACGATGGCGTAGCTGCTGGCCGGCTTGCTGCCGGACAGCGTCTGCTCGGGGCCGTCGGCGATCTTCACGCGCAGGCTGCCCGCATCGGGGTGGACCACGCGCACGAAGGACGAGCCTGCGGGGGGGCGCGCGGCGTACAGCTGGGCCAGCGTGCCTTCGGCATGCGCTGCAGGCAGGCAGGACAGGGCCGCCAGCCCGGCCAGGGTGAACAATGCTTGGCGCCTCACAGCGGAAAAAACGGAAGTCATGCCTGCAGATCCTTGTTTCATTGGGCGGGGCGCAAGCGCGAGTCGAGGTACATGCGCTCCAGTTGCTTGCGGTCGGCCTTGTCGGTCTGGGTCAGCGGAAAGCCATGGCAGGCCAGCAGTTCCGACGGAATCATGTAGGGCGGCACGCGCTGGGCCAGCAGTTCGCGCCATCCGGCCAGGTCTTCGGGCAGGGGGTGCATGCCGGGCGGGCCGCTGCGGTCCAGGTCCACGAAGCCGATCATGCGCACGATGAAGCCGTCGGGCCGCTTGAGCGCCACCGCCGCGCCCGCGCGCACGCCGGGCAGGGTGGCCAGCACGGCATCGACCTCGGCCAGCTCGATGCGGTAGCCGTGCATCTTGATCTGGTCGTCGCGTCGGCCGTGGAAGGTGACCAGGCCCTCGCCGTCGATCTCGCCCAGGTCGCCCGTGCGGTAGCCGCGCTTGCCGTTGCGCATGAACATGCGGGTGGCGTGCAGGTCGGGGCGGTTGAGGTAGCCGCGCATCACATGGTCGCCGGCCACGCAGATCTCGCCTTCGTCCAGGAAGACGTCGGCATAGGGCTTGGCCCGGCCGATGGGAAAGGGCAGCGGCGCGCGCTGGCGCAGCGCGGGGTCGATCTCCACCCAGGTGGTGGAGCAGGTGGCCTCGGTGGGACCGTAGGAGTTGATGATGCGCGCCTGGGGAAAGCGGCTCCACAGCGCCTCGGCCACGGTGGGCGTGAGCGATTCGGCGCCGAAGACGAAGACGCGCAGGTCGGGCAGGTGCTGCTGGTCGAAGTCGGCATCCAGCAGCTGCTGGCGCACGAAGGAGGGCGTGGATGCCCAGACGTTCACATGGGTGCGCGCCAGGTAGGCGGCAAAGGCCTGGCGGTCGGCAATGGTCTCGCGCGCGCACAGCACGCAGGCACCGCCCGTGACCAGGGCGCCCATCCAGTTGAACAGCGAAAAGTCGAAGCTGAACAGCATCTGGTCCATGAACACCGGCGCCTCGCCCAGGGCCAGGCAGTCGCGTATCCAGCCGGCGAACAGGCCCATGCTCTCGCGCCCGATCTGCACGCCCTTGGGATCGCCCGTGCTGCCCGAGGTGAACATGATGTAGGCCAGCGATTTTTCCTGCAGCGGCTGCGCGGCGATGCCGGTGTCCAGGAAGCTGCGGGCCTGGGCGTCGTAGTGCAGGCCGGCCTGCACCAGCGTGGCGATGCGCGCCATGCGCTCGGGCGGGTTGATCACGTCCACCGGCACGAAGGGCACGCCCAGGCGCAGGCAGCCGAGGATGGCCACGAGGAACGCGGTCTCCTTGTGCCCCGTGATCAGCAGCGGCTCGTCGCGGCGAGCGCCGCGCGCCAGCGCCTGCTGCTCCCATTGCGCCACGGCCTGGGCCAGTTGCTGCCAGTCCAGCGTGCCGGCGGCATCGATGACGGCCGGCCGCTGCGTGCCGGCGTCGGGCTCGATGAAGTCGAAGCGGTCAAAACTGAATCGCATGCGGGCTCCTTGCGGCGGTGGGTGGATGGGGATGGCTGCGCAGGCCGGGCCGACAGTGCCGGCGTCTCATCACGCCTTGCGCTGCTCGGCCACGTACTGCGCCAGCGTTTGCACGGACTCCAGGTGCAGGTCGATCTCCGATGGCGGTATCTTGACGCCGAATTCCTTCTCGATGGCCAGGGCCACGTCCACGGCGGACAGCGAGTCCACCAGGCCCGATTCGAGCAGCAGCGTATCGGGCTCGACCGAGGTCAGGATGATGGCTCCGATGATCTGGGCAATCTTGGTTTCGATGTCATTGTGGGACATGCTTTTTTCTCCAACAGGCGTTTCAGAACTGGAAATACAGGAAGCGGGTTTCCTTGTGCAGGTTGACCAGGCACAGGAAGAGCAGGACCAGGGTCACGGCCGTCCAGCCCGCGCTGGGGCGCCAGCGCATCCAGGCCCGGGGCGCCTCCTGCACCTTGAACATGGCGGGCGAGAAGCGGCCCAGGATCTGGTGGGCATTGGGCGTGAACCAGGCAATGGCCAGCAGCAGCAGCACCAGGGCCAGCTGCATATGGTGGCCTATGGCCAGGCGGATGGCATCGCCCAGTGCCAGGCCCTGGACGTGGGACAGCGACTCCAGCGCCTCCACGCCGCGCAGGCCGGCCATGCCCTTGAGCAGCAGCATGGCGTCGCCCACGCCGTGGGCGCGGAAGAAGGTCTGGGCGATGAGCACGGCGATGAAGGTGATGACAACGCACAGCGCCTGCACGCCCCGGCCCGATTTGCGGGCGGCGGCCGGCTTGCGGCTGACCACGAAGATGCGCCAGGCATGGTTGACCGACAGGTAGAAGGCATGCAGCAGGCCGAAGATCACGTACTGCAGGCCGGCGCCGTGCCAGATGCCCGCCAGCCCCATGGTGAACAGCGTGGGCACGACGATGGTGGCCGCAAAGCCGCCCGGCGTGCGCGCGGCGCTGGAGCCCACGGACAGGCCGCGCTTTTCGCGTGCGCGCGAGATGGCCATGGCCACGGGGTAGTACAGGTAGGCCGTGAGGTAGCGCGTCAGCGTCATGTGCCAGCGCGCCCAGAAGTCGATGATGCTGCCGGCCTTGTAGGGCGAGTTGAAGTTCAGCGGGAAACGGATGCCGAACATGCGCGCCAGGCCCAGGGCCATGTCCGAATAGCCCGAGAAGTCGAAGTACAGCTGCAGCGCGTAGCTGAGGCTGGCGCCCCAGGCGGCCCAGAACTGCAGCTCGCCGGGCGCGGCGAAGCCGGCGTCCGCATAGGGTGCGATCTCGTCGGCCAGCAGCACCTTCTTGGCCAGGCCGATCGCGAACAGCGTGCCCCCGATGGACAGGTTGTCCGCGCGGAACCGGTAGTTATCCGGCTGCGCGAACTGCGGCATCATTTCCTTGTGGTGCAGGATGGGCCCGGCAATCAGGTGCGGGAAGAAGGTGACGAACAGCACGTAGCTGAGCAGGCTGCGTTCCTTGACGATGCCCGAGCGGCAGTCCAGCAGGTAGCCGATCTGGGTGAAGGTGAAGAACGAGATGCCCAGGGGCAGGATCAGCTCGTGCATGCCGCCCTGCGTCAGCCCCCATTCGCCCAGGAAGTTGAACAGCGTGGCGAAGTACTTGTAGTGGAACAGTGCCGCCAGGTCCGCGCCCACGCCCAGCGCAGTCACCAGCCCCTGCAGCCGCGCATGGCCGGCAAAGCGCAGGATCAGCCGGCTCACCACGTAGTTGAAGGCAATGGACAGGGCCAGCAGGGCGACGAACTGCGGGTTCCACCAGCCATAGAAGACGAAGGACGTCAGGCACAGCCAGAACGCGGCCAGCCGCAGGCTGATGGCGCCGGCCAGGTAGTGGCCCGCCAGCGCGATGGGCAGGAACAGCAGCAGGAAAAGATAGGAGTTGAACAGCATGTAGCGGGCGGTTTCACGCAGGCGGGGAGGCGGCGTCCAGCTCCTTGAGCGCCGCTTTTTCATCATCCGTCAGGGGCAGGGACAAGGTGTTTTCCGAGAACTCCCAGATCACCAGCCGCAGGCTGGCCGGCCAGGAGGCGCGGCGCTTGAGGGCGGACACCATGGCGCCGCTGAACTGGCCGCCATCCATGCTGAGGTTCCAGACTTCATGGCCCAGCGCGCGGCCCAGCTGTGGCGCGAAATTGCTGCGCAGGCCGTTGGAGCTGCCGGCCAGCAGCACCTGCACGGGCGGCGTCTCGTCCAGCAGGCCGCCGCCGCGCACGGGGGTGATGGCCTGGGGGCGTATTTCGTCGCGCTGCGGGCGCCAGCCTGCCGGTGCGTCGGCCAGGCCGGCCAGGGCCAGCAGGTCGCCGGGCAAGGGCTGCAGCGGCCCGGGTGCAGACTCCTCGAAGGCCTGGCTGCCGCGCTGCCCGCCCAGCAGCGGCAGCGCGGCCCGGGCCACGGCCAGGGCGGCGGCGCGTGCGCCCTCGGCGTTCATGTGCACGTCGGTGCGAAAGAACACGGGCTGCGTCTGCTTCTGGGCCTGCAGGGCGGGGCGCAGGTCGGCAAAGGCAATGCCGTCGGCCTGCAGGCGTTGCTGCCACAGGTCCAGGCGCTGCAGCATCACGGGGGCCACGGGCAGGCCGCACAGTTGGTCGGCCTCGATGCGCGACTTGTCGGGCACGGCCACCACCAGGGTGGCAATGCCCTTGTCCTGCAACTGCCGTGTCCAGTGGCGCAGCAGGCGCTGGCGCGCCTCGAAGGGCGCGGCGCCTACCCCGGGCTGGGGCCGCAGGCCGTCGCGGTAGAACATCCACTGCGGGCAGCCCAGGGCCACCTGCGCGCCCGTATCGCCCAGCAGGCGATAGCGCAGCGCGGCCTGGCCGGTTTCCAGCGAGGACTGCGCAGGCAGGCGCAGGCCCTTGTTCAGCGCCGTGCCCGCGCGGCCATCGAGCCAGGCCGACAGCTGCAGCTCGCCGGCCTTGGGGCCGTGGCGGGCCAGCGACCAGCCACCCCAGGCCAGGCCCGACAGCAGCAGGGCGCCCCAGATCCAGGCATTGCGCCGGTGGCCCTTGTCGGTTTGCAGGTCTTGCGCGGCTTGGTCCACGGGTCAGCCCTTGAGTGCGGCGCGCAGCCGCTCCAGCCAGGTGGCGCTGGGCATGAGGGAGGCGTTGTCCCACTGGCCGGCCGCGTTGGGACCGTAGCTGTAGGTGGGCTCGAACATCTGCCACACCAGCACCTGGGGCTTGTGGGCCTTGAAGGCAGGTGACTCCAGATATTCCAGCAGCATGGTCCACTGGCCCACGTTGCCGGGCTTCCAGTTCAGCGAGACGGGGCGGTCCAGCAGGCTGGAGAGCTTTTGCGGAAAGCCGAAGTAGGGCTGGACCATGCTGTGGCCCGTCACATGGACAGGCGCGGGCTCGTCGTCGAGCAGGCCCTTGGCGGGGGCCTGGCGGCGCACGGTATAGACCTCGCGGCCCACCTGCTTGCGCTCTTCGGCGGTGAGAAAGAGCTCGGCCAGGTCGCCATAGCGGCGCTCGGTGACGGTGTCGCCCAGGGCCAGGCCGCTGCCGGCGCGGCCCGCCAGCTGGGGCACCTCGCCCTGGACCATGCGGGCCGTGGCTTCGGCCGTGGCGTCGGCCGCCGCCTGGGTCCAGTGCTGGTCGGTGCGGTAGAACACGTCCTTGCCGCTGTCGCGCACGGTGCGCAGCACGGCCTCGTCGTCGAAGCTGGGAATGCCTGCGCCCTGCAGCGCCTGCAGCACCTGCTTGTAGCGGCCCTGGACATCGGCGCTCATGGCCTTGCCATCGGGCATTTTGTCAGCGTAGAAGCGCACCTTGTCGGGCAGCAGCAGCACCTGCAGCTTCACGCCGCGCGCGGCCAGCAGGTTGCGCGCCTCGGTGATCAGCCGCGTGGATTCCGTGATGCCGGCGCGGTCCACCTGGGTCAGGCTGCCCCAGCCCGGAAACAGCCAGCCGTCCTTGCCCCTGAGAACGATGGAGGAGCTGTCCTGTGCCTGTGCCTGTGCCTGTGCCTGTGCCGTTCCCTGCGCTGCCAGCGCGCCCAGCACCAGGGCGCAGCCGGCCAGCCCGCGTGCGGCGCGCGCCATGCCCGAGCGCAGTCCGTGCAGGGCGGGGCGGGGTGCTTGCTTGGTCGAATCCATGGGAGCTTTCTCCTTTTCTCTTGTCTGTGTGGTGGCGGCGGCGGGGCGGGGCTTTCAATAGGACAGCGTCAGCGTCATGAACAGGCCCTTGGCGCGGTCGGCCTGGCCGCCGCCGATGTTGAAGCGGTACTGCATGGACCAGTCCAGATAGGACTGGGCCGTGCTGTAGTGGCTTTCGCGGAACCATTGGCGCAGGCTGATGCCCACGCCGGCGCTGGCCGACCAGCTGCTGCCATTGCCTTGCAGGGCCAGGGTCTGTCCCTGCTGGGCGGCCAATTGGGCTGCGGTGGGCGTGGCGCCAGGGGCGGCCTGCAGGGAACGCACTTGCACGCGGTTCCTCTGTTTGATCCAGTCGGCCGCGACCACGCCGAACGGGAAGATCACCAGGCCCTGGTTGATGCCGTCGGCGCGGAAGCTGCGCCCGATGCGGGCCTCGGTGGAGAAGAACCATTGCTCGCGCTTGTAGCGCCCCGAGCCGTCGCCCACCACGGCGCCATTGGTCTGGTCTGTCAGCGTGAAGCGCGAGGCCATGCTCTGGTTGGCATAGCCGGCCTGGCTGTAGCCTTCCATGGTGAACCAGCTGGAGCGGTCCGTGCGCCGGCCCGTGCCCTCGTAGAAGCCGTGGGTGACATAGGCCAGCCAGCCGCCCTGGCCCGCGCCCGCGCTGTACTTGGCCAAGATGGGATTGCCCAGTGCCGGGCCCGTGGGGTTGAGCGGATCGCGCCCGCTCATCAGGCAGCGCAGCTGGGGCGATTCAGGCGTGATGAAGCCCGAGCGCGTGGCGGAGCCGATGTTGAACTGGCGCTCTATGCCAAAGGTCAGCGCGTACTTGGTGGACGGCGTGAAGCGCATGCCCAGCGAGCCCGTGGTGGTGGGCAGGCCCGAGATGCCGCGGTTGTCGCCTGCCTGCACATTGATGGGCAGGCCCGTGCAGGGGTCGATGGCGCTTTGGCCCAGCGTGGTGCCGCCCCCGTCATGCAAGGTGCTGCCCAGCCGTCCGTAGACATCGAAGATGCGCGTCGATGAGTTGAGGAAGTTGGACGGGCGCCAGTAGGCCTCGGCCGTGCCGAAGACGGCGTCGCCGGCCTGGGTGAGGATGCCGTCCGAGAATGCGCGCCCCGCAGGCCGCGCGCCCCGGTAGCCCAGGGAGACGATGGCGCCCCATTCGCGCGAGTAGCCGGAGACGGCGCTGCGCGCGTTCTCGCGCTGGCCCGGCGTCAGCTTGGCGGTGCCGGCATCGTCCAGGTCGATGGCTTCCTTGAAGGTGCGCACGGCGCCCCGGCTGTCGCCGGTGCCGGCCAGGGCATAGCCCTCGTCCAGCATGGCGCCCGCAGGTGCCTCGCCCGTGGCGCGGGCGGCACGAAAATCCTGCAGCGCCTTGGCCGGCTCTTCCTGGCGCGAGTACAGGTAGCCGCGCTGCATCAGCAGCTGGGCGTCGTTGGGGGTGAGGGACAGGGACTTGTCCAGCCGCAGCAGGGCCTGGCCCTGCTGGTCGCGGTTGCCTGCGGCCAGCGTGGTGGTCAGCAGCTTTTGCAGCTGCTCGTTGTCGGGGTCCTGCTCCACGGCCGTTTGCGCATGTTCGATGGCGGCCTTGTAGTCCTGGCGCGCGTAGGCCGCATAGGCCTGGGCGCTGGGGCCGCCTGCGCCCTGGGCATCGGAGGGCTGCAGCTCGCAGACCGTTCCGTAGGGCGTGTCGCGGCAGTCCTGCAGCGGCGGCGGGTAGTCGGCCATGGCCAGGGTCTGCGAGGCACCGCGCGTATCGGCCACCATGGGCGTGTCGCGGCCCGGGCGCAGCCCATCGGCTTGCTTGAGGCGGCGGGCCACGGCTTCATCCTGCGCCGGCATGGGCGCCAGCAGCGCGCGGGCGCGTGCCGCATCGCCCGCAGCCAGGGCTGCGTCGGCCGCGATCAGGCGCAGGTTGGCCGATTGCTTTTCGTCCAGCCAGTCCTGCTTGAGCACGTCGTCGAAGTCCTCGTTGGCCAGCGTGGTCTTGCCCTGGCGCTGGCGTATGTAGCCGCGCATGCCCAGCGCCGCTGTGTCTTCGTTGTCCTGCGCCAGCGCCTCGTCGGCAGCCTTTTCCGCGTCGGGCAGTTGCTCGGCCAGCATGAGCGAGGTGATCAGCAGCAAGCGGTGCGATGCCGTTCCCGGCGCCAGCGCCACGGCCTCGCGCGCAAAGGGCACGGCCTGCGCCGGGTTGTTGGCGATCAGCGCCTGGTAGGCCTTTTGCGCGGGCAGCACGGCCTGGCTGCGGCGCAGGGTCTGGCGCTTGGCCACCAGGTCGCTTTTGTTGGGTGGGTCCAGGGACAGGGCGGCATCTGCGGCCTCGATGGCGGCGCCCAGCTGGTCCTGGGCTTCCAGCGCACCAATCCACAGCAATGCCCATTGGCCTTGCGTGGGGTCCAGGCGAAAGGCCTGCTCGGCCTTGCGCGCGCTGTCTGCGTAGTTCCTGGCGTTGTAGTCGGCGTAGGCCTCGGTGGCGATGGGAAAGGCCTTGTTGTAGGCCTCGGAGGCCGTGGCCGCGCCGCCACCTGCGGCGGCCCCGCCTGCCGCAGCCGCGCGCACATTCGTCTCGGCCTGCTGCAGCGTGGCCTCGTCCATCCCGGCGGCGCGGGCCGAGGCGATGGCCTTGAGCGCTTCCTCGTTCTTGCCCTGCCTTTGCAGCGAGTAGATCAGCAGCATGCGCAGGCGCAGCAGGTCGGGGCGCAGCTGTATGGCCGATGCGGCGGCGCTGGCGGCCCGCGCAAAGCGGCCGGCCTGGTAGTGGGCATAGGCCTGGTTGGCCAGCTGCCATGCGCGGCCCCTGAGCGGCGCCTCGGCCTTGACGGCTGCTGCGGCCTGCGGCCAGGCCGGCGGCGCGTTCCAGCCGGCGCCCAGCAGGGCGGCCAGGGTGAGTGGGCGAACGAGGGTTGCGAGACGCTTCATATGCCGGCCCTTGGTGTGCTTGGATTGCCTGTTGCGGCCAAGCCGGGATGTGCCGGGGGATCGGTGGGCTCCCCCTGCTGGAAGCTGATGGCCTCGCGCAGCGTGGCCTCGTCGAGCCAGCCTTGCTCCATGAGGATGGCGCCCAGCGGGCGGCGTTCGCGCCGCTGGATCTCCAGCGCGCTGGCCAGCCGGGTTTCGTCGATGGCCTGCCAGGACAGCAGCAGCTCGCCCAGGCGCTGGCGCTGGTGCACCAACTGGTCTGTGGAGGGGAAGTCGTGCATGGTCTTGTCCCAGGCCAGGCGCTTGCCCGTGACCAGGTGGGCGATGAACAGCTTCCAGGCGCGCGCCGCTGCCATGGCATTGATGAAGTTGCCGATCACCATGCGCGGGACGGACAGCAAGGCGTGCTCCCAGCCGTACAGACGCGAGACGAACCAGGCGCGCTGCACCACGCGCAGCAGCAGGGCGACGACGTTGACGCTCATCAGCGTCACCAGCCAGCCATTGGGGGCGAACAGGGAGGGGTAGTAGACCGTCCACCAGCCCATGTGGTCGGCCAGCAGGAAGACCAGGAAGTTCAGCAGCAGCAGATAGGCCAGGATGGCCACGAAGGAGGTCACCAGCCCTTTGCGGTCGCGGAACAGCAGGTACTTGGTGGACAGCGGCCCGGCCCAGCCGACCTGGCTCCAGCCCTGCAGGCCGATGCCCAGTGTCCAGCGCGCCTTTTGCCGGTAGGCGGTCTTGAAGGTGTTGGGAAAGAACTCGCGGATGCCCAGCGGCATGGTGAGGGTGGACACCTTTTCCTTGCCCAGCCCGAACAGCGGCTTGCGCCGTATCACGTAGTCCACGGGGAATTTGCCGAAGATCTGCTTCATGCCCCGGCGCGCCAGCCGCGCGCCGATGTCGTAGTCCTCGGTCAGCGTGTCGGTGTTGAAGGGCTGGTTGTGGGTCTCGGCGGCCAGTTCCTCCATCGCCTTGCGCGAAAAGCAGGTGCCCACGCCGGCCGAGGGCACCATGTGCGACATGCTCTCGCGCACCACCAGGTCCTTGGTGTGCCATTCGGCGAATTCGTCCATGTAGGTGCCGGCCACCAGCTCGTACCACTCGCGCTCCAGCGAGGTCACGGGCAACTGGATGAAGTCCATGCGCGGCAGCAGGTAGTTGTAGTACTTGAGTTCCAGCGGGTGCAGCACGTCCTCGCTGTCGTGCAGGATCACGCCGGCAAAGGGCTCGGGCTGCAGCGTGTTCTGCTGGAAGATGGCCTGCACGATCCAGTTGAGGCAGTCGGCCTTGCAGGTGGGGCCGTCATGCGGCACCTCCACGCGGACCAGCTGGCGGTAGCGCCGGCGCATGCGCTCGACCTCGTTCTTGGTGCGCTCGTCATTGCGGTAGGTGCCCACGAAGATCATGTAGTTCTTGTAGTCCAGCGTGCCCACCATGCTCTCCAGCATGGGCGCGATCACGTCGTACTCCAGCCAGGCCGGCACCATGATGGCCAGCGGCTTTTCCTCGACCTCCTGCAACTGCTGTGCCTTGAGCGGCTGGTAGCGGCGCTTGACGGTCAGCGCGCGCCAGGCCTCGCGCACCCAGTACCAGGCGTCGATGAACAGGTCGTCGATGCTGGACAGCAGGATGACGACGGCCACCACGGCGCTGGTGATCTCCAGCGCGTGGTAGTAGTCGGCCACCAGGTAGGGCCAGTAGAGGGAAGAGATCATGGTGATCGCCTCATGCCGTCGTCATCGTGGCTCGGGCCCGGCTCAGTGCCTGGGCTGCTTGCTGCGCGCCACCGCCCAGGCCAGCAGCACCAGCAGCACCACCACGACCAGCGCAATGGCGATGCCGGGCACGCTCCAGGACAGGAAATTGCGCCATTCGTGGAAGGCGCCTTCGCGCGGACCGGACGGAATGCCGGCATCGGGGTTGCTGCTGTCGACCCAGGCCAGCGGGCCGTCACCGCCGATCACGGCGATGTTGCCGCGATTGAGCAGGAAGGGCTCGCCCAGGCCACCAGTCCACTCGCCGATGGCACGCCACAGCACGCCCTGCTGGCCGCCGGCAGTGACCACTTCGGCCGAGGACAGCTGTTTCAGCCCCTTGATGTCCAGCCAGTCCAGCGACTTGCCGCGAATGCGCAGCTGCTGACCGTCCGTGACCGTCACCAGGGGCTTGGCGCCGTCCACCGGCACCTCCATGGCCACGAAGGGCATGGAAGGCTTGGCGGGCGCATCGGCCTGGGCCACGACCAGCTCGGCCTGCGAGGCCGACAGGCCGCTGGCGGCTGCCAGGTTGGCCATGCGCTCCAGCGCGGCCGGCGCGGCCGACAGGTAGCTGGCAGGCACCAGCAGCTGCGACCTGGCGCCCAGCAGGGGCAGCAGGCCGATGAAGCTGCCGTTGGGCTCGGCCTTGCCGGGCGTCACATAGCTGATGGCCGGCAGCACGCTGGCGGGATAGGGCTGGGGAATCTCGTTGCAGTCGGCCGAGTAGGGCTGGCGCTGCACCGACACGCGCAAGGTGTTGTTGATGCCCAGCGCGTAGCCGGGCACGCGGGCGCGCAGGCGCTCGGGCTGGCCGTTGGCGTCCAGCTGGCGGGCCGACAGCAGCATGCCGTTCCAGAACAGCGTGGCCACGGGGCGCGTGGCCGAGGCGCCGGGGGCTGCGGCCACGTACAGCGTGATCTCGCCCGGCATCCGGCCCTGCGAGGCGACGGCGCTCAGCGGGAAGTTCATCGTCCACTCGCCGCGCGACAGCACGTCGAAGCTGTCGGGGCTGCCGCCCAGGCTGGACAGGCGTATGCCCTTGGCCTCGTCCCATTGCGGGGGCTGGGCCGCAGCCACCGTCACGTTGTCGCTGACCAGCAGGCGCTGCAGGGCGGCCTCCTGCAGGCCGGCCACGCGCGCACCCGCATCGGAGGCCACGGCCAGCACCATCTGGCGGCCCATGGGCAAGGCTCGCAGTTGCTGCGAGGCCAGCGCCTCGCTGGCCAGCGGCGCGCGGCGGGCACGCCATTGCTGCAGCGCCTGGCCCGCATCGGGGTCGGCCGCCAGCTGGGTCTGCAGGGCCGCGAAGGCGGCGGTCAAACGCTGCTGCAGTGCCTTGTCGGCCACCACGATGTCGCCGCTGACCTGGGCTGAGCCCAGCATGATCAGCGCGCCCAGCTCGGCGTCACTGGCCAGCTTGTGCTGGGGCTCGGCGCCCCGCAGCGCGGCAAAGGCTGGCACGCCGGCCAGGGCGGCGGGAACCTCCAGGCCGCGCAGGTCGATCACCTCGCCCACGGCAGGAAGGGCCCGTACCTGCATGCGCCTGTTGTTGCGCTGCAGGCTGGCACCGATGCGCCAGGCGCTGTCGAACGAGGCCTGCTCCAGCTGCCTGCCCGACACCAGCACGGTGGTGCGCACGGGCAGGGTGTTCCAGACATCCTCGATGGTGCGCACATCGCGCGGGTCCAAGCGGTAGCTCAGGCGTGTCTGCGGCGAGATGGTCAGCGAGTTGGCGAGGGAGTGGTTTTCGTCGCAGCGCTGCTGGCTGTTGTTGCGGTTGCGCCAGTTCACGCCCAGGCGCACGAAGTCGCTGGCGCGCGCAGGCTGGGCCACGGGCAGGTTGCGCTGCAGCGTGCCTTCGCCGTCCGGCACGGTCTGGGATACGGCCGGCGTACCGTTGAGCGAGATCACCACGGTCGAGGTCCCCGGCTCTCCCTTCAGGTAGCGGCCATCGAAGGCGATGCTGGCATCGCCCAGAGGCAGGCCGCGCGGCACGGGCAGGTAGAAGTCCTGGGTGGCCGTGCCGGCCAGCACGACCGGGTCGACAATGCCCAGCTCCTTGAGCGTGACGCTGCGCTGCAGCCCGTCGCTGGCGCCCAGCTGCCGTATGGCGTCACCCAGCGCCGAGGCGGATGCCGTCTGGGCGAACAGGGCGCCCAGGCCCAGCAGCGAACCCAGCGCCCAGCGGGCCCCGGTGCGGGAAAACGAATGGCGGTGGATGGTCGGTTGCATGGGTGGCCTCTTTTTCACTTCGGTGCTCGGTTCGTGACGCGATTCGTGACACGTTCAGTTGCTGCAGGGCGGCTGCCGTTGCGTTGGGACTGGCGGCCTTCAGGCCGGCGCCAGGCCCTTGCCCATGGTGGCGAGGATGCCTGCCGGTCCGGCGGCAAACTCCTCGAAGGGCTGTCCCAGCAAGGCCCGTACGATGCGCTGCGAGGCCCGTCCGTCGCCATAGGGATTGATGCGGCGCGCGAACGAGGCGCGGTGACCTTCATCGGTCAGCAGGCGGTTCACCTCGGCCACGATGCGCGCGCGCTGCGTGCCCACCAGCAGCACGGTGCCGGCCGATACGGCCTCGGGCCGCTCGGTCACATCGCGCATCACCAGCACGGGCTTGCCCAGGTAGGGTGCTTCCTCCTGCACGCCGCCGGAATCGGTCAGGATGATGCGGGCCCGCTGCATGAACCAGACGAAGTCCACATAGTCCAGCGGATCGATGAGGCGGATGTTGTCCATGCCGCCCAGCGTACACATGACCACCTCGCGCACGGCAGGATTGAAGTGCACCGGGTAGACGATGAGCAGGTCCGGATGGCGCCGCGCCAGCTCGGCCAGCGCGGCGCAGATGTTCTGGAAGCCTTCGCCGAAGTTCTCGCGCCGGTGGCCCGTGACCAGCAGCAGCGGGCGCTGCGCGTCCACCCAGGGATGGCGCCCGGCAATGTCGCGGGCCAGCTCGGGCCGGGCATCGAGCCGGTCGCACAGCGTGGCCAGCGCATCGATGACGGTATTGCCGGTCACGGCGATGCGGCCCTGCAGGTTCTCGCGCAGCAGGTTGGCACGCGACGTGGGCGTGGGCGCGAACATCCACTGGCTGACCACATCGACCACGCGGCGGTTCATTTCCTCGGGAAAGGGCTGTGCCAGATCCCCCGTGCGCAGGCCGGCTTCCACATGGCCCACGGGAATGCGCCGGTGAAATGCTGCCAGCGCACAGGCCGTGGCCGTGCTGGTGTCGCCGTGCACGAGCACGTAGTCGGGCTTTTCCTGCTCCAGCACGCCGTCGGCGCCCGCCACCACGCGGGAGAACAGGCCGTTGAGTGTCTGGCTGGGTTGCATGACGGCCAGGTCGTGCCGGGCCTGCAGGCCGAACAGCTCCATCACCTGGTCCAGCATCTGGCGATGCTGGCCCGTCACGCACACCACGCTTTCGATGCCGCGCGTCTGCGACAGGGCCGTCACCAGCGGCGCCATCTTGATGGCCTCGGGACGGGTCCCGAAAAACGAAAGAATTTTCATGCCAACCCCTTTGCGTCTTCTTGTGCTCTTCGCTCCTGCGTTGTTCTGGTGCTCCGCGCCCGGAGAGCGGGGGCCGTCTCAGCCCGAGGGCGGGCCGGGCAGGCTGCAAGGCGGTGTGGAATATACGTCGGGTTTTTGGCTTTTTCGATCGGCTTGGCGTCTCTGATTGAAAACTATCGTCAATTGAGTGAAATTGACGGAAATTAAGAGGACTTGAAGGGATTTTGTGACATTGCTTTCCATTTGGAACCTCCGTCGGATCGCTCACCCTGCAAGCCTCTTGCGGCTGGGCCTGAATGCTTGTTCGCGCCGCGCTGCGGTTGCACAAAGCTGCGCGCCTGGGTGCTTTGTTGCAGCTAGTACATCACTGAAACAAGGCTGTGCCTGTCGGACACCTGCGTATTGCATGCCCAGGCAGGGGTCTGCGCAAGGCTTGAGGGGCAGGTGCAGCCTGTGACTTTCCCTGATGCGCTGACGGCCTGCCGGGTGGATGCGGCGCGAGGCTGCGCGGGGCAGGACCCGGGCCGAATGCAGGCCCGGAAAAGAAAACGGGCCCCGTGTAGGGGCCCGTTTTGCTGGGTGTATGGCGGAGAGGGCGGGATTCGAACCCGCGGTGGGGATTAGCCCACACACGCTTTCCAGGCGTGCGACTTAAACCGCTCATCCACCTCTCCGAAGCCCTCGATTGTAGCAGTGATTTCGGGCGTCCACGGTAAGAAACTGGTGCCGGCTGCGCTGGCCCGTGCGGCGATGGTTGCCCCACTCAGGGCCTGCAGTGCAACCGTGGCAATGCCGGGTGTTGCCTGTCCGGGCGCGGACAGGCGGGTAGTGACGGCAGGCAATACCGTGACATGGGACGGATTTGCGATGGGTTCAATGCATGCGCCTGGTGTCATCCACTGATTTTCAGGGTGGAAAATGTAATGGAGTTCGTGTAAATGGAAGGTGCCGGAATGCGGTGTGAATCTCCGGTGCGGCCCGTCCATCTGTGGCGACATTTTTCATGTGTACAAGATGGTATTTTCATTGCCCATCTGTGTTGGTGCAAGCTATTGATATTGTTGATGTTTCTTGAAAAAACACCGCCAATGAATCGGTATTTGCACGGGGTCCGGGAGGCATTGCGGGGGACGAATTTCCTTCATGCGGCGTTGGATGCATTTTGCAACAGACATCGAATGGGAGCTTGTGGAAAATGCCTGCGCCGATGAAATGCAGCAGTAACGGATTTCCGTCTGGCAAATCATAGGAACTCGCTATCACCATGGCTTTCCACTCAATGCGCGCCGATTCTTCATTTCGCCAGACGCCGGTATTGCCCGCACTGGCCTTCGGGCTTGTGGCGCTGCTGGGTACGACGGCGTTCGCTGCCGGGCTGCAGCGGCAGGTGCTGGAAAGCCTGCCGTCCGGCACGGCCAAGGGGGCGCCTGCCTATGAGTTGTCCCTGCCTGCCTGCACGGAGTCGGCCTGTCCCTTCGAACTGAGGCTGGTGCGTGCCGGTATGGAGCAAGGCAAGCCAGCGGCGCTGGCCTGGCCTGCTTCAAGAGGGCAGGCCCAGCTGGCGCCATCCGATCCGCTGTACGGCGCGGGCGACCCCTTGTCCGAGGCCGCGCAGCGCGCGCGCGTCTGGACGACCGGCGAGGAAGAAGGCACGGTCACCGCTGCGGCGCGGACCTTGCGCCTGCCCGGCGTGCAAGGCGGGGCGCGCGCCTTGCTGGTCACGCAGATGGGCGGCTTCGACCATCCCAAGCGCCGCCATGCGCTCTATGTCGCCACGGCCCAGGGGCCGCATCTGGCCTGGCAGTACGAAGAGCCTCCAGGCAGCTACCAAAGCTGGGTGCTGGCGCCCACGGGCCGGATCCCGGTGCTGCTGGTGCGCTATGACTCACCGCAGGACGACGCCCCCGACCAGATCGAGACCCGCAGCCTGCGCTGGAACGCAGGCCGGCAGGCGTTTGCCGAACAGGCATCGGCGCCGCCGGCTGCCGTGCAGGCCGTGGTGGCTGCGCGCTATGCCGGCGTGGCCGCCGCGCGTGCAGCGCGCGCGCAGCAGGCCGACTGCCTGGGAGGCTATGCCGTGGTGCTCACGCGCCCCGCAGGAGCTGCGCCGCATCACGCCCTGGTGCAGGTGGCCGCGGATATGGCACAGGCGCATGCCGAATCGCTGCGGCTGCGTGCCTGCTCGGCCAGGCTGCAGCCGCGCACGGTGCCTTTGGCGCATCTGCTGCCGAAGGCGGAACAGGCGCCCGGCCGGAAACCTGACCGCAAGACCGATCCCGCCCGCTGAGCCCGTGCAGCGCGTGACACCGACAACCGCAAAGAGGGAAGACACATGCCAGACATCAAGGACAGCGTAGGCGAGGGCGGCAGCAACCAGGTCCATGACGTGGCCCTGCTGCAGGCCATGCTGCGCGTGGTGAAGGACGCCAAGAACGCGCCGTATCTGGGCGTGGACTACGACGGCAGCTACGGCGCGCAGACGCGCGCCGCGCTGGAGCGTTTCCAGAACGACCACAAGCTGGCGGCGGCCAAGGCCGCGCCCGGCCAGCCGCAGGCCGGTGGCGCCAAGGAGGCACTGGGCCTGGCGGCAGCCGGTGGCGCCACGGTGGCCAAGCTCAGCGCCATGCTGCCTGCATCGCACCAGAACATGCGCTCCGCGAACAACTCCAAGACGGTGTATATCGAGGCCAAGGCCCAGGATGCGGCCACCAGCAAGGCCGCCATTGCCAACGATGCGGAGTACGAGCCCACCTTCCGCGCCAAGCTGGCCAGCCTGGTGCAGCAGATGTACGACACGCACAAGATCGCGCTGTGGATCACGCCCACCGGCCGCCGCCGCACCTTTGCCCAGCAGGCGGCAGAGACCCAGACCAAGGCCGGCCCCGGCGAGAGCAACCACAACTTCGGCCGGGCGGCCGACATCGGCTTCAAGCGCTTCCAGTGGGTCAAGGGCGACGGCAGCATCGTCACCGATGCCGACTGGCTCAACCAGCTGCATACCGCCAAAGCGGCCGATGCCGCGCGCTGGTGGGATGAGCGCGACCGCCTGGCCGCCAAGCAGGGCCTGCTGCCGCTGAAGTTCGAGCGCGTGCACCTGCAGGCCTTCGCCCAGGAAGGCGTGAGCAACCAGCGCTCGCTGGCCAAGCTGCTCAATGCCGTTTCGCAGAACAACATGCGCTGGAAATCCGCCTACCAGGCCGACCTGCAGTCCCAGGGCAAGCACTGGGTCACCGTGGGTTCGGCCAAGTCCATCTGGGCCGGAACGGCCTCCGTGACCAAGGCCGATCTGGCCAAGGCCCGCACCCTGGCCACGGGCAAGCAGGTGAAGGAAACGCAGATCACCCAGGACGAGGTGGCCGCCATGCGCCGCATGCTCAAGGCCGATTTCGAGCAGGCCGACCTGAACTGGTCCAAGTGGGCACCCGTGCCCTGAGCCCGGCCGGACGTCTGTCGCCTGCCGCGCGGGCAGGCGCCACTGCCGTGCATCTCCCGGAGAAAGCATCTTGAGAACCGACTATTCGAAGGGCGAGGCCGCGCTGCGCGTGCCCTTGCCCCTGTCCATGTCCATGCCCGTTTCCCTGTCCCTTTCCGCCTCTGCCGGTGCGCCCACCGGGCCGCCCGCTGCGGTCCGTGCGCCGCAGGACGTGCTGTCCGGTGTGCGCGTCGCCTCGCAACTGCTGCAGGACTTTCGGCCCATCACCGAAAGCATCGAGTGGGAGCTGGGCCATCTGCATTGGGCGCAGGCGGGCCTGTTGACCTTTGCCGAGAACGAGGTGCCCTACGTGGTCAACAACAGCGGCCGTCTCTCCGAAGATGCGGCGGCCCTGCTGTTCCATCACTGCGCGGACACGGCGCCGCAGGGCACGATTGCCGTGCTGGAGCTGGGCGCGGGCTGCGGCCTGTTCGCGCGCATGTTCCTGCAGGCCTTCCGGCACCTGTGCCAGCAGGAAGGGCGTGATTTCGACCAGCGGCTGGTCTGCTACGTGACAGACGGCTCGCCGCGCACCGTTGCGCAGTGGCACGAGCGCGGCCTGTTTGCCGAGTTTGGCGGCCAGGTCGTGGCAGGCTGCTGCGACGCCATGCACCCCGAGGCCGTTCGGCTGCACGACGGCAGCACGGTGCCGCTGCCGCCGCTGCATGCCGTGTTCTGCAACTACGTGCTGGATGTGCTGCCCGCCACCGTCGTGCGGCGCCAGAATGGCGGGCCGGTGCAGGAGCTGCGCATACGCACCCGCCTGACGGACGATGCCCAGCTCGTGCGCCAGTACACCGCGCTGTCGCCGCATGAGATCCGCGCCCTGGTGGATCACGCGGATGCGGCCGAGCGCGCGCGCCTGCTGCCCCTGGTGGGCCTGTTCGAGCAGGAGACGGGATTTTTCGACTGCGGCGACGCGGCACTGTCGCCCTGGGTGGATGCCGCCCTGTCCGTCAGCGAGGACGCGACACGCCTGCTGGTCAACCACGGCGCCTTCGGCGCGCTGCAGACGCTGCAGCAGCGGCTGGCGCCCAAGGGCCTGGTGCTCATCAACGACTACGGCGCCTGCACGCCCGAGGCGGCGGCCCAGTCGGGCGCCTCCCAGCGCTTTGGCCGCACCAGCGCCATCGGCCTGAACTTCCCGCTGCTGGCGCAATTGTTCGGGCGCGAGGGCTGGCAGGTGCTGGCGCCTCCGGGCGATGCGCAAAGGGCCATCCATGCGCGGCTGCTGATCGGCGAGGGCTGCGAGCGCACGGCGGCCGCCTTTCTCAACCGCTTCAGCGCCGACGCGCAGCAGTTCTTCGAGGCCCCGGCCCATGAGGCCCGCACGCACCTGGAGTCGGGCCGGCAGGACGCCGCACTGGAAAGCTACCGCCAGGCCATCACCCGCAGCCCGCGCGACTGGCGCCTGCTGGGCGAGGTGGCCGAATTCGTGGGCCTGCAGCTGCGGGACTTTGCGGCAGGCATCGAGCTGGCGCGCAGCGCGCTGGAGCTCAACCCCTGGCTCAGCACCTGGCTGTGGAACGTGCTGGGCGACTGCCTGTTCTGCCAGGAGCAGTTTGCTGCCGCGCATGACGCCTACCTGCAGGCCGAGCGCATAGACCCGCGCGATGCCCGCACCCAGCTCAACCTGGCCTACACCTGGCAGCAGTGCGGCGACCCGGGGCGCGCGCTCGCCTGCATCGCCCAGGGCCTGGCGGGAGATGCCCATGGCGTGCACACGCAGCGCCTGATGGAAAAGCAGCAGCAGATCCTGGCGCAGATCGCTGCCCTGCGTGCCTCGCAGCAGCAGCGGCTGGCGCAGCGCGCGGCGCGTCTGCAGGCCGGGGCATAGGCCAGGACATAGGCTGGCAGGCCCGCCAACGGCCCGGCCTGCCAGCTTCAGTGCTGGCGGCCGGCCAGCCGCACGCCCAGCGCTGCCGCCGATGCCGCGCAGGCCAGGGCCACCACGCCGCCCCAGCCCCATTGCGCCAGGGCCAGCGCGCCCAGCGCCGAGCCCGAGGCCATGCCGATGAACACGCCCGTGAACAGCAGCGCATTGAGCCGGCTGCGCGCGGCAGGCTCCAGGCCATACACCAGGGTCTGGTGCGCCACCAGCGTGGCCTGGATGCCGAAGTCGAAACCGATGGCGCTGGCCACCAGCAGTGGCAGCTGTGCGCCGGCCGGCAGCCAGGGCGACAGTGCCAGCACGGCGAACGATGCCAGGGCCAGGCCCGCACCCAGGCAGGTCACGCGCTGCGGGCCGCTGCGGTCGGCCAGCCGGCCTGCCAGCGGGGCGGCCAGCGCACCGGCCGCACCCGCCAGGCCCAGGGCGCCGGCAGCGGCGCTGCCCATGTGGAACTGCTGGTGCAGCATCACGGCCAGCGTGGACCAGAACGCGCTGAAGGCCACCGACAGCAGGCCCTGTGCCAGTGCCGCGCGGCGCAGCGCAGGCTGGCTGCGCCACAGCTGCACCATGGAGCCCAGCAGCGCGCCATAGCCCAGTTGCGTGGTGGGTTTGAAACTCGGCAGCCCGCGCCACAGGGCCACCCCCAGCAGTGCCATGGCAGCGGCGGCCAGCAGGTAGACACTGCGCCAGCCCCCATGCTCGGCCAGCAGGCCGCTGACCACGCGCGACAGCAAGATGCCCAGCAGCAGCCCCGTCATCACCGTGCCCACCACCTTGCCGCGCTGGTGCTCGGGCGCCAGCGTGGCGGCGGCCGGCACCACGTCCTGCGCCAGGGTGGCGGCCAGGCCCACGGCCAGGCTGGCAGCCAGCAGCGGCGCCAGGTCCGGAGCCAGCCCGCTGGCCAGCAGGGCCAGCATCAGCGCGGCGGTCTTGGCCAGGATGATGCGCCGGCGGTCCATGCGGTCGCCCAGCGGTGCCAGCAGCAAAATGCCCAGCGCATAGCCCAGCTGGGTCAGCGTGGGCACAAAGCCCACGGCGCGTTCACCTGCGCCCAGGTCGGGGCCGAGCACCCCCAGCATGGGCTGGCTGTAGTAGAGCGAGGCCACGCCCACGCCCGCCGTGGTCGCCATCAGCAGCACCAGCGATGCCGGTACGCCGGCAGCCTGCGCGCCCGCAGCGGTTTGCATATGCGTAGATTGAATAGAAGACATGTTGAGGCGCCTGTCAGGCGCAGTTGAAAAGCGATGGCCGTAGTGTGGTGCGGCGCAGCACACCACGGTAGTGGCTGCGCCTGCAGAATCGATATACGCTTGGCGTATGACCCTTGCCGACCTTCCCCTGCCTTCTGGCGCTGACCGCATCGAACTGCTGCAGACCTTTGTGCGCATCGTCGAAAGCGGCAGTCTTTCGGCCGCTGCGCAGCAGATGTCCACCACCCAGCCCACGGTCAGCCGGCGCCTGCAGACGCTGGAGCGCGCGCTGGGCCTGCGCCTGCTGCGGCGCTCCACCCACGCCATGGCGCTGACCGACGACGGCCAGCGCTGCCTGGAGCATGCGCGCGAGCTGCTGGAGGCATGGCACGCGCTGGAGTCCGACCTGCGCGGCGCCCAGGACACGCCGCGCGGCCTGCTGCGCGTGGTCGCGCCCCACGCCTTTGGCCAGGACCAGCTCATGGCGCCGCTGCTGGCGTTTCTGGACCGCCATCCGGCCGTCAAGGTCGAATGGCTGCTGCATGACCGCCAGCCGGACTTCATTGCCGAAGGCATCGACTGCGCCGTGCAGGTCGGCACCGTGGTCGACCCTTCGGTGATTGCGCTGCGCGTGGCCGAGGTGCCGCGCATTGCCGTGGCCGCGCCCGCCTTGCTGGGGCAGGGCAGCGTGCCCCAGCACCCGCGCGAACTGCAGGGCCTGCCCTGGATTGCGCTGCGCACCTTCTACCAGCGCGAGCTGGAGCTGCACCGCGTGGGCGATGAGCGGGTCTGCAAATCCTGGCGCCTGCAGTTCGAGCCCCGGCTCAGCACCGACAGCCTTTATGCGCTGCGCAACGCCGCCCTGGGCGGACTGGGCGCGGCCCTGGCCTCGGCCTGGATCGTGCGCGAGGATCTGGAGGCCGGGCGCCTGGTGCATCTGGCGCCCGACTGGCAGGCGGCGCCGCTGCCCGTGCATCTGGTCTACCCACCCGCGCGCCACCAGCCGGCGCGGCTGCGCGCCTTCATTGCGGCCATGCGGGAAGTCATGCCGGGCCTGACGGGAATGCGCGCGCCGCTGCCCTGAGTTGCTTGCTTGCTGCATCGTGTCCGCCCACGGCACCAGCCCCGACCTGAACCTGCCCGGTGCGCCGCGCAGTGTGATGTTGGCGCTGCGGCACAGCTTCTGAGGCTGCGCCCGGCATGGCCGGGCTTCTCCAAAAGACAAAGGCCCACGCGAGTGGGCCTTGGTCTATCCGGGCGTTGCCGTCTACTCGGTCGCCTTCTTCAGCGATTCCTTGGCGTTCTCTGCCGACTGCTTGGAGCGCTTGTTGTGGTAGTCCGACTTGACGTTGTTCACGGCCTTGCCGACCGGCCCGCTGTCCTTGGCCTTGGCGTCGGCCTGCTTTTCCTTCACCTTGTGGTCTGCAGCGTCGGCGGCTTCGGAGGCGGCCTTGCCCACCTGGGCATGGACGGGTGACAGGGCAGCGGCAGCTGCGAAGGAAATGGCGGTGGCAAGCAGCAGTTTCTTCATGGAATGAAATGTCCTGTGATGAGATGGCTGCATGGTGCGCCGGACCGCCGAGGCAACCGTGTAGGAGCAGGGCTTTGCACGGCGCGGGCGCTGCGGCCCACTCGCAGAAGGGCCGCCGACGGCAGCTTGCTTCAGTGTCCGACATGGTGCCGCCGGCCGAGCTTCTAGCCTTGAGCCAACCCCGTCACAACAAGGACCCCCCCATGATCACAGCCGAACCCACCATGACCAATCTTTTCGACCAGCTGGGTCTGGACTCCAGCCCGGAGGGCATCAAGCAGTTCATCCTCTCGCACCGGCTGGAAAAGGATACGCTGTTGGTGGATGCACCGTTCTGGACCGACGCGCAACGTGCCCTGTTCTCGCAGCAGTGGCATGCCGATGCGACCTGGGCACTGGTGGTGGATCAGCTCAGCGAGGCCTTGCATGCCGAGCCGGACCTCCAGGCTGCGCCTTCGCCCGCAATTGCCGGGCACGAGCAGGAGGCTCGTCCCTGATCCTGTGATGCAACCGCTTGCGATGAACCCGTGGTGCTTACAATTTTTCCGGCTCGTTCAACCCATTTGCCTACGGAGTCGTTCACATGCTGACCTCGACTGGTCTGGCGCCGGCCCCTGCAGGCTCCGACGCACAACTCCCCCTTGATCCGGGCCTTGCTGCTTTGGAGGCCTTTCCGGACGCAGTCTTCGTCGTCGGACTCGATGGGCGACTGGCGCGCTGCAACCGCCATGCGTTGAGCCTGCTGGAGCATTCCGGCGATGCCCTGGAGGGCAGTGTTTTCGAGGACCGCTTCGTCGCCAGCAGCGGGCGCGCAGGCTGGTTCAACAGCCAGTGCGAGCCCGCCGGCGCCGCACGGCAGGCCAGACGCTGGCCCTTGCTGACCTGCACGGGACGCGAGCGGCCCGTGGCCTCATGCAGCTCGCGCGTACGGCTCGGCGATGGCAGCCTGGCCCTGCTGCTGAGTGTGCGCGAGGCGGATGCACCCCCGTCCGGGACATCGCAGGCTTTGGCCGTGCCTTCCCGGTCCAGCCCTCTTTCCAGCGCCGAGCGCAGCTTTGCCTTGCTGGTGCAGAGCGTGACCGACTGTGCGATCTACATGCTGGATCCCGAGGGCCGCATCGTCAGCTGGAACCTGGGTGCCAAGCGCATCAAGGGCTATGAAGAGGACGAGGTCCTCCATACCCATTTCTCGCGCTTTTACACACCAGAGGACCAGCAGGCGGGGCTGCCACAGGCGGGACTGCGCACGGCCGTCAGCACCGGCCGCATGGAGGCCGAAGGCCTGCGCGTGCGCAAGGACGGCTCGCGTTTTTGGGCATCGGTCGTGATCGATGCCATCTACGACGAGGGCCAACTGATCGGTTTTGCCAAGGTCACGCGTGATGTGACGGAGCGCAAGGCTGCCGAGGCCCAGCTGCGCCAGGCCTTGAAGATGGAGGCTATCGGCCGCTTCACGGGCGGGGTGGCCCATGATTTCAACAATCTGCTGATGGCCGTGCTCAGCAGCCTGGAATTGCTGCGCAAGCGCATGCCGCCCGACGATCGCCTGCGTTCGCTGGTGGAGATCGCCACGCGCGGCGCACAGCGCGGTGCCTCGCTGACCCAGCGCATGATGGCCTTTGCGCGGCAGCAGGAATTGAAGACGCAGGCCGTGGACGTCGCTGTGCTGCTGACCGGGATGCAAGGCCTGCTGCAGCAGACGGCTGGCCCGCATATCTTTCTGAAGATGGCCCTGGCCTCAGACCTGCCGCGCATCGCCACCGACCCCAGCCAGTTCGAGAGCAGCATCCTCAGCCTGGTTGCCAATGCGCGCGATGCCATGCCGGGCGGCGGCGTCATCAAGATCACGGCGGCCGTGGAAACCACGCTGCCGCGCCAGCTTGCGGGCCTGGCCTCGGGCTCGTATGTCTGCGTGCGCGTGGTGGACACCGGCGAGGGCATGGACGAACAGACACTCTCGCATGTGGTCGAGCCCTTCTTCACCACCAAGGGCGTGGGCAAGGGCACCGGCCTGGGCCTGGCCATGGTGGACGGGCTGGTGGCCCAGTCCGGCGGCAAGCTCGTGCTGCACAGCGCCCTGGGCAGCGGCACCACGGTGGAGATGTGGATGCCCGTCTCCAAAGACGAAAGCACGGCCTGCCATCTGGGCGGGCAAAGCGTGCAGGACGTGGGGCCCCTGGATGTGCTGCTGGTGGATGACGACCCGCTGGTGAGGGCCAATGCCTCGGCCCTGCTGGAAGACCTGGGCCACCGCGTCACGACCCTGAGCGCCGGGCAGGAGGCCATCGACCTGCTGGCGCGCCAGGCACGCTTTGACGTGGTCATCTCCGACTACGCCATGCCCGGCATGAACGGCGTCGAGCTGGCCGAACACATTGCGCAGCGGTATCCGGGCTTGAATTTCATCCTGGCCAGCGGCTTTGCAGACATCCCGGCGCTGCCGCCTGGAATGACGCGGCTGGCCAAGCCGTATTCGCAGGAGGATCTGAGCCAGTTGCTGCATCAGTTGGTGAGGGCGTGAGCACCCATCGAGATGGCCTGCGAAGCGTTTTCGCAAGCCATCACATCAAGATGGCAGGGTGGAAACAATGGCGCGATTGGCCTGCAGGTGGGCTTCAATCGACGCCAATTGCGCGTCGTAGTCACTGATGACTTGCTGCGCGGAGGTACTCCGCGGCATCCTTGTTTTTAGAAAAACAAGAACGGGTATGACGATCAAGGAAAGCATCCACGCCAACGTGAGCGCAGTGTTGAGGGCAGTCATCTTGATCTGGTTTATCGCCGTAGGACCCGCAAGAAGCAGGACGAGGAAGCTGATGCCGGCCAGCTTCAACCTTCGGCCGCGGGCGTGTGCACGCTTCTTTTGATGGGCTTCCAACGCTTGTGCACGCAGCGCAAGAATCTGCTGCTTTTCTTGCGTCAGCCTTGGAATGGCCAGTTCTGCGGCTGTGCGATCCGTGCCCCGTTGGATGGCGTGAAGGGAGTTTTCCACCTTTTTCAGTGAAATGATTCCGCCTTGACGTTCAAGAATTTGGGCGCTTCCGCAATGCGCGCAGATGAAGCGTTCCGTATCACTTCCAATCTCCAGTGGAGCGGAGCAATTGGCACAAGACAAGCTGTATATCGGCAAGCCACTCTCCCGTTTTTCTGGGGCAATCCAAAGCCAAAGCTGCCCATACATGCCAAGTCACCCGGCCGTATTCATTGCTTCGCCCATGGGCAGCGAGCCGGGCAGTGTAGCGCTGAATGCGGCGGGTTTGACGAGGCTGCATGCGCAGCCGGACCTGCTCCAGTTGTTGCAGCCGTGGGGGGAGGGCTCAGACACCTGCCTTCTCGAACAGCCGGCGCAATACCTGCATGGGCAGGAACCTGACCTTTCGCCGTTTCAGTTCCCGCCGGAACAGGCGCTCGCGTTCAATGAAGTTGATCTTGGGTTTCATCTTTTTTGGGGCTGCAATGGACGAAACGCGCCAATCTACTGGTGAACGCCGCAGCTGCTGTAACACCGTGTCAGCGATGCTTCGGGATTGCCGGTTGCCGCTCGGCCCTATGGCCCGCGCCATTGGGCATGCCGCACGCCCAGCTGCAGCTGCTGGATGCGGCGGTGGATGGTGGAGCGGCTGACGCCGAGCTGGCGCGCGGCCTCTGAGACGTTGCCCTGGCATTGGGCAAGCAGTTGCTCCAGCGCCTGTGCGGCGGGCTCGCTGGTGTTGCTGGCCAGGGCGGCGGTGCAGGGCGGGGCATTGTGCAGCGCGTCGGGCAGGTGGTCGGGCTCGATGCTGCCGTCGCCATCGTTCCCGCACAGGGCTGCGGCGTAGCGCAGCGCGTTGTGCAGCTCGCGCAGGTTGCCGGGCCATGCGTGCGCGGCCAGCAACGCGCGGGCCGCGTCGCCCAGGTGCAGATGGCTGCCCAGCGTGGCCAGCATCTGGTCGGCAATGGCCTGCAGGTCGCTGCGCTGGCGCAGGGCGGGCAGTTGCAGCTCGGCGGCATTGAGGCGGTAAAGCAGGTCTTCGCGGAAGCTGCCGCGCCGCACCAATTCGGCCAGCGGCCGGTGTGAGGCCGAGATGACGCGAACGGACACCGCCCGTGGCGCGCGGGCGCCCAGCGGGGTGATTTCGGATTCGGACAGGACACGCAGCAGCTTGGCTTGCAGGGCCAGTGGCATATCGCCGATCTCGTCGAGGAACAGCGTGCCTTCGTGCGCCGCGGCGATCAGGCCCTCGCGGCCCTTGCTGGCGCCGCCGGTCCAGGTGCCGGGCAGGTAGCCGAACAGCTCGCTTTCCAGCAGTGCCTCGGGAATGGCTGCGCAGTTACCTGCAGCAAGTTCATCACCTGCGGTAAGGCCGAATAGTCGCCATGGGGCGGCTGTGCCGCCCGCCAACCCAGCCTTGCAAAACAGAAAGTTCAATCATGAAAGCAGCACGTTTCCACGACCGGGGCCACATCCGCATCGAGGACATCCCCGAACCCGTGGTGGAGCCCGGCACCGTGGGCATCGAGGTGGCCTGGTGCGGCATCTGCGGCACGGATCTGCATGAGTTCATGGAAGGGCCGATCTTCATCCCGCCCTGCGGCCACCCGCATCCCATCTCGGGCGAGTCCGCATCCATCACCATGGGGCATGAGTTCTCGGACGTGGTGGCGGGCTGTCCGAGCGCATTGCCGTCAAGCGCCGCTGGGTGCATCCCATCTCCGATGCCATTCCACTGGACCAGGCCGCGCTGATCGAGCCGCTGTCCGTGGGCCACCATGCCTACACCCGCAGCGGAGCGAAGGCCGGCGATGTGGCACTGGTGGGCGGCGCCGGCCCCATCGGCCTGCTGCTGTCGGCCATCCTCAAGGCCAAGGGCCTGACCGTCGTCATCACCGAGCTCAGTGCCAAGCGCAAGCAAAAGGCGCGTGAATCGGGCGTGGCCGATCACATCCTGGACCCCTCCGAGGTGAACGTGGTGGCCGAGGTGATGAAGCTCACCGGCGGCAAGGGCGTGGATGTGTCGTTCGAACGTGCACAGCGTGGTCATGAAGCAGCTGGACGTGCGCGGCACCATTGCCTACTGCAACGACCACCAGGAAACCATCAAGCTGGTCGAGGAGGGCAAGATCAACCTCGAGCCCTTCATCACCCAGTGCATCCAGCTCGATGACCTGATGCCTGCCGTGTGGTCACGCTGCGCAAAGAAAAAAGCCCTTGATTGAATCAATCAAGGGCTTAGATCATTTTGGCGGAGAGGGCGGGATTCGAACCCGCGGTGGGGATTAGCCCACACACGCTTTCCAGGCGTGCGACTTAAACCGCTCATCCACCTCTCCGAAGACCGCGATTCTAGCATCGATTTTTTGGGGTGGCCGCGAAGTTTCCTGCATGCGTGATCGATATGCCCTGGACGGCTGGCGCTTCGGGCATGGCCCGTGCCTGCGCCTGCAGCCAGTTGCAGAAGATGTCGAGCCGGGTCTGCGCCGCAGTGCTGCGGCGCAGCGCCAGGTAGCGGTAGCCGGAGGCCGTGAAGCCGAAGGGCGCCAGCAGGCGGCCGGCCTGCACGTCGTCCATCACGAGGTGCCAGGGGGCGACGGCCGCGCCCAGGCCCCGCAGCGCAGCTTCCAGCGTGAAGTAGTAGTGCTCGTAGACGGGGCCGGCCGCTGCGGGCGGGGCCATGTCCATGGAGGCGGCCCACAGGTCCCAGGCGTTGCGCCGGCCGCGTGTGTGCAGCAAGGGGAGGCTGGCCAGTTCTTCAGGCTGCTGGAGGCGTCCTGCCATGGCCGGGGACATCACCGGGCCCAGGTATTCGACGAAAAGAGGCAGGGACGTCTCGTTGTCTGCAAGGGCCTCGCCGCTGTCGTGCGTAATGGCCGTGATGAGCAGGTCGCAGCCTTCGCGTGCAGCGTCGGTGCCGGTGTCGGTGGTGCGCAGGCGCACCTCGATGCCGGGGTGGTGCGCGTGAAAGTCGAACAGCCGGGGGATCAGCCATTTGACGGTGAAGGTGCTGAAGCAGGCCACGTCCAGAGGGCCTTCGTGGGCGTCGCCCAGGCTGCGCACCGCCTCATGGATCTGCTCGAAGGCCTGGGTCAGCGCCGGCTGCAGGGTGCGCGCTGCCGCGGTGAGCGTGGGGCGGGCCTTGGTGCCTGCGAACAGCGGCAGGCCCAGGTGCTGCTCCAGCTGCCTGACCTGGCGGCTGACGGCGCCGGGCGAAACGCACAGCTCGTCCGCAGCCGCCGTCATGCGGCCCAGGCGTGCGGCGGCTTCAAAGGCGCGCAGGGCGGCCAGCGGGGGCAGGCGGCGGGTCATGGGTCGGGTCATGGGTCGGGTCACGGGGCGGGTGGAGGCTATGTGAGTTCCAGGTACATAGAACCGGCCGAATCATCGCTTTTCAGGCCATGGGCCGGTCGGTAGATTTGCCGCTTCGGCTGGCAATCCTGCGTGGATTCTGGCCGGACTTTCCCTCTCCATTCGATCCCAAAGCACATAGCACCATGCCCTTCGTCCACACCTATCTGCCCCAGTCCACCTCCACTTCCCAGCGCGATGCCGTCGTGCAGGGCATTCACCGCGCCCTGGTGGAGGGCATCGGCATGCCCGAGGACGAACTGTTCAACATGGTGCATCCGTACGCTCCCGGGCAGTTCGCGTTCAGCCGCAGTTTCAACGGGGTAGCGCGTTCGGATGCGGTGGTGGTGGTCGAGATCACCATGCGGCGCGGGCGCAGCGATGCGATGAAGAAGGCCTTGTATGCGGCCATTGCGCGCAATCTGCATGAAGGGGCGGGGGTTGTGCCGGCCGACGTGTTCATCTTCATGCATGAGAACGACTACTCGGACTGGTCCGTGGGCCACGGGCGCTTCGCCATGGGCCTGGTGCAGCAGGTGGGCGCACCCGCCTGATCCGCACAACGCCGCTGCAATGAAAAACGGGCCGCGATGGCCCGTTGTTCATGGCGTGGCGGCAGCTCTCAGCTGGTGCGCTGGCCGGTCTGGATCATCTTCATGGCCGAGGTGATCAGGCTGGAGACTTCGGTCATGCTGCTGGGCACGATCAGCGTGGTGGTGGCATCAGAGGCGACCTGGCCATAGGCCTCGACGGCCTTTTCGGCGACCTTGAGCTGCACGGCCTGCTCGCCACCGGGCTGGCGGATGGCGTTGGCCACGCGTTCGATGGCCTGGGCCGTGGCGTCTGCGACCGCCTTGATGGACTCGGCCTCGCCCTGGGCCTTGTTGATGACGGCCTGCTTCTCGCCTTCGGAGCGGGCGATGAAGGCTTCGCGCTCGCCCGTGGCGATGTTGATCTGTTCCTGGCGGCGGCCTTCGGAGGCTGCGATCAGGGCGCGCTTTTCGCGCTCGGCCGTGATCTGGGCCTGCATGGAGCGCAGGATTTCGGCCGGCGGCGTCAGGTCCTTGATTTCATAGCGCAGCACCTTCACGCCCCAGTTGAGCGCGGCCTCGTCGATGGCGGAGACCACCTGGGCGTTGATCATGTCGCGCTCCTCGAAGGTCTTGTCCAGTTCGAGCTTGCCGATCACGGAACGCAGCGAGGTCTGGGCCAGCTGGGTGACGGCCATGATGTAGTTGGACGAGCCGTAGCTGGCGCGCATGGGATCGGTGACCTGGAAGTAGAGGATGCCATCCACCTGCAGCTGGGTGTTGTCGCGCGTGATGCAGACCTGGCTGGGCACGTCCAGCGGGATTTCCTTGAGGCTGTGCTTGTAGGCCACGCGGTCCACGAAGGGCACGAGGAAGTTCAGGCCGGGCGTGAGCGTGCCGGCGTACTTGCCGAGGCGTTCCTTGACCCAGGCGTGCTGCTGGGGCACGACCTTGATGGACCGTGCGATGAAGATGGCCGCGATGACCAGAATGACGATGGCGATTTCCATGGTGTCTCCAGGCCCCGGAGGGGCGTTCGGTGAAACAAGAGGGCGGCGGGACGGCTGGCGGATGGTGCCTGCCACTATGCCCGATGCAGATGCCCGCGCCGTGAAGCGCGGGCGTGGGGATGGGCAATCAGAGTTTGTCCACCAGCAGCCGGTTGCCGACGACCTCGGCCACGCGGTGCATGCCGGCAGAGGGCAGGTTGCCCGGACGGCTGATCACGGTCCATTGGGCGCCGCGGTAGCGGACCTGGGCCGTGCCGTCGGAGTTCCATTGCTCGACCATGACGGATTCGCCGACATCGAGGTTGACGTCGCGGTTGCTGGAGGCGGGCTGGCGGCTGGGCAGGCGCCGGCGCACCAGGTAGCAGGCCAGTACGAAGGCGCTGCCGAGCACGGCGGCAATGACGAGCTGGGCAATGGGCGCCAGGCCCATGTGGGCGCACAGCGCGCCGACGATGGCGCCCAGTGCCAGCATCAGCAGATAGAAGCTGCCGGTCAGCAATTCGGCGATGACCAATGCGCCGGCGACGAGCCACCAGATGGTGGAATATTCCATTCCCAGACTCCCTGTTTATGACGGTTGCTTGTGTTTAGTGCACCACATTCTGGGTGAAAAGCCGCACGCTTCAAAGGCGCAATAAGGATATTCCTTACACTTCGCGCCTGTTTCGTTTTTTAGGCCCGCTCAGGTTACGGAGGCTGCCCCCATGAAGTTTCGCTTTCCCATCGTCATCATCGACGAGGACTACCGTTCCGAGAACACCTCGGGCCTGGGCATCCGCGCCCTGGCACAGGCCATCGAGCAAGAAGGTTTCGAGGTGCTGGGGGTGACCAGCTACGGCGACCTGTCGCAGTTCGCGCAGCAGCAAAGCCGGGCCAGTGCCTTCATCCTGTCCATCGATGACGAGGAGTTCTCGCTGGGTGGCGAAAGCGATCCCGTGATCCACAGCCTGCGCAGCTTCATCGGCGAAGTGCGCCGCAAGAACGCCGATGTGCCGATCTACATCTACGGCGAGACCAAGACCAGCCGCCACCTGCCCAACGACATCCTGCGCGAGCTGCACGGCTTCATCCACATGTTCGAGGACACGCCGGAGTTCGTGGCCAAGCACATCATCCGCGAGGCCAAGAGCTACCTGGAAGGCGTGCAGCCGCCGTTCTTCAAGGCGCTGCTGGACTATGCGGAAGACGGCTCCTACAGCTGGCACTGCCCCGGACACTCGGGCGGCGTGGCCTTCCTCAAGAGCCCCGTGGGCCAGATGTACCACCAGTTCTATGGCGAGAACATGCTGCGCGCCGACGTGTGCAACGCGGTGGAGGAACTGGGCCAATTGCTGGACCACAACGGCGCCATCGGCGAGAGCGAGCGCAATGCCGCGCGCATCTTCAATGCCGATCACTGTTATTTCGTGACCAACGGCACGTCCACGTCGAACAAGATCGTCTGGCACCACGCCGTGGCGCCCGGCGACGTGGTCGTGGTGGACCGCAACTGCCACAAGTCCATCCTGCACTCCATCATCATGACGGGTGCGATTCCGGTGTTCCTCAAGCCCACGCGCAACCACTTCGGCATCATCGGCCCGATCCCGCAAAGCGAGTTCTCGGTGGAGTCCATCCAGGCCAAGATCGCGGCCAATCCGCTGCTCAAGGGCGTGGATGCCAAGACGGTAAAGCCGCGCGTGCTGACGCTGACGCAGTCCACCTACGACGGCGTGCTCTACAACACCGAGACCATCAAGAGCATGCTGGACGGCTATGTGGCCAACCTGCACTTCGATGAGGCCTGGCTGCCGCACGCTGCCTTCCACCCGTTCTATGGCAGCTACCACGCCATGGGCAAGAAGCGCGCGCGCCCCAAGCACTCGGTGGTGTATGCCACGCAGTCCATCCACAAGCTGCTGGCCGGCATCAGCCAGGCATCGCATGTGCTGGTGCAGGACAGCCAGACCGAAAAGCTGGACCACCACCTGTTCAACGAGGCGTACCTGATGCACACCTCGACCAGCCCCCAGTACAGCATCATCGCCAGTTGCGACGTGGCCGCCGCGATGATGGAGCCGCCCGGCGGCACGGCCCTGGTGGAAGAGTCGATTCTGGAGGCGCTGGACTTCCGCCGTGCCATGCGCAAGGTCGAAGACGAGTTCGGCGACGACGACTGGTGGTTCGAGGTCTGGGGTCCCGAGAAACTGGCCGATGAAGGCGTCGGCTCGGCCCAGGACTGGATCATCCGCGGCCAGGACGCGGCGCCCAAGCGCTCCAAGGCCAAGAACGGCAAGGAGTTCGACAACTGGCACGGCTTTGGCGAGCTGGCCGACGGCTTCAACATGCTGGACCCGATCAAGTCCACCATCGTGACGCCGGGCCTGGACCTGGACGGCGATTTCTCGGACACGGGCATCCCGGCCTCCATCGTGACCAAGTACCTTGCCGAGCACGGCGTGGTGGTGGAGAAGACGGGCCTGTACTCGTTCTTCATCATGTTCACCATCGGCATCACCAAGGGCCGCTGGAACACCATGCTGACGGCGCTGCAGCAGTTCAAGGACGACTACGACCGCAACCAGCCGCTGGCACGCATCCTGCCCGAGTTCTGCCAGCAGCACCGCCGCTACGAGCGCATGGGCCTGCGCGACCTGTGCCAGCACGTGCACGAGCTGTACGCCAAGTACGACATCGCCCGCCTGACGACCGAGATGTATCTGTCGGACCTCAAGCCCGCGATGAAGCCCAGCGATGCCTACGCCCACATCGCGCACCGCAAGACCGAGCGCGTGGAGATCGACCACCTGGAAGGCCGCATCACCGTGGGCCTGGTCACGCCGTACCCGCCCGGCATTCCGCTGCTGATCCCCGGCGAGGTGTTCAACCGCAAGATCGTGGATTACCTGCTGTTCGCGCGTGAGTTCGCCAAGGAGTGCCCTGGCTTCGAGACCGACATCCACGGCCTGGTGGAGCTGGAGGACGCGGACGGCGAGGTGCGCTACTACGCCGACTGCGTGGCCCAGGCCGCTCCTGCCCGCAAGGTGCCGGCTGCCGGCAAGTCTGTGGCCGGAAAATCCGCAGCGGCCAAGGCTGCGGCCAAGCCGGCTGCCAAGGCTGCGGCAAAGCCCGCCGCCAAAAAGGCCGTGAAGGCTGCTGCCGTCAAGGCGCCGGCCAAGCGCCCCGCAGCGGCCCGCAAGGCCGGGTCGGCGCCGGAAGTCGGCACGGCCGCCAAGCCGGCGCGCGGCCGCAAGATGGTGCAGGTGGGCGATGATGGCCCCTTCGGCCGCACGATCTGATCGGCTGGCCGGCTGACGACGGCCCGTCAAAAAGGCGCGGTCCCCGCAAGGGGCGCCGCGCCTTTTTTCTTGCCCGCTGTTTGCCGCTCACTCCAGGCGGATCCTGGCATCGCGGATCAGCGCGGCCCAGTCCGTCTGCTCCTTGAGCAGGTACCGGGCCGCGTCCTGCATGCTGCCGCCCAGGGCCGTGCTGCCCTCGGCCTGCAGTTGCTGCTGCACGGCGGGCTGCTGCAGGGCCGCGTTCACGGCGGTATTCATCTTCTGCACGACGGCGGCCGGCGTGCCCTTGGGCGCGACGATCAGCTTCCAGTCCACGGCCTCGAAGCCTGCATAGCCCGACTCGGCCACGGTGGGCACCTCGGGCAGGATGGGCAGGCGCCTGGCCGAGGTCACGGCCAGGGCGCGCAGCTTGCCGCCCTTGAGCAGCGGATAGACGGCCTGGGGCGTGCCGAACATGTAGTGCGTCTGCTTGCCCAGCAGGTCGGTCACGGCCGGCGCTGCGCCCTTGTAGGGCACGTTGAGCACCTGGATGCCGGCCTTGAAGGCCAGCATCTCGCCGGCCAGGTGGCCCACCGTGCCCGTCGATGCCAGTCCCTGACGGATGCCGCCCGGGTCGGCCTTGGCGGCCTTGACCAGGTCCTGCACCGATTTCCATGGCGAGTCCTGCGGCACGACCAGCACCGTGGGCTGGGCGGCGACCAGGGCCACGGGGATCAGGTCGGTGCGGGGGTTGAAGGGCATGCTGGGCAGCAGGGCGGGGTTGATGGCGAGGTTGGCGGTCTGGCCCATGCCGAAGGTATAGCCATCCGGCGCGGACTTGGCCACCGCATCCAGCCCGATGTTGCCGCCCGCGCCGGGCTGGTTGTCCACCACCACGGTCCATTGGTTCAGCGTGCCCACGCGCTCGCCGATCTGGCGCGCGACCGCGTCCGTGCCGCCGCCCGGCGTGTAGGGCACGACCATGCGCACGGCGCGCGAGGGCCAGTTGCCGGGCTGGGCCTGGGCCGCCAGCGGGAGCAGGGCGGCAGCCAATGCGGGCAGGGCGCACAGCAGCAACTGGCGGCGCGGGGCGGAACAAGGGCGGGCCTGTGTCTGTGTCCGGTTTTGGGCGGCCGGGTTGCGTTGGATGGCGGGCATGGTGTTGTCTCCGGGAATTTTTGGGAAAAGGCCTCCCCGCCGGGCGCGCGGCAAGCGTCGTCCGGTGTGGGGTGGATGGGGTGCAAGGTTGCAGGGGCGCCGCGCGTCGGGTGGACGGCGGCGGCTTCAGTGGCTCAGCCTGGCATCAATGGGAGGCCTTGGCGTGGCTGTCGGTGGTCTCGCCCCGGGCCAGGGCCAGGGCCTGCTCGCTGCTGTAGCCCAGTGCGGTGAGGATCTCCAGGCTGTGCTCGCCCAGGCGCGGGGGCGACAGGCGCACATCCAGGCGCTTGCCGTCCAGCGTGAAGGGCAGCAGCACGGTCTTGGTCTCGCGGCCATCGGGCAGGGTGATGGGGGCCAGCGCGCCCGTGGCGTTCAGGTGAGGGTCTTGCAGCAGGTCCTGCGGGCGTGCGATGGGGGCGAAGGGCAGGCCGTTCTTCTCGAAGACCTCGGCAATGTGAGCGGCGCTGTGCGGGGCCATCTTCTCGCGCAGCAGCGGCATCAGCCAGCTGCGCGCCAGCACGCGGTCGTTGTTGCTGCCAAGGCGCGGATCGTCGCGCAGCTCGCCCAGGCCGAAGGCATCGCAGAACAGGCGCCAGGCGCCGTCGCTGACCACGGCCAGGAAGATCTGCTCGCCGCCCTGGACCTCGAACACGTCGTAGATGGCCCAGGCCGAGATGCGTGCCGGCATGGGCGCGGCCGGCTTGCCGGTGACGGCGAACTGCATCATGTGCTGGGCGACCAGGAAGATGTTGTTCTCGAACAGTGCGCTTTGCACTTCCTGGCCGCGCCCGGTCTTCTCGCGCTGGGCCAGGGCAGCCATCGCGCCCATGGCGCCGAACATGCCGCCCATGATGTCGTTGACGCTGGCACCGGCGCGCAGCGGGTCGCCGGGGCGGCCCGTCATGTAGGCCAGGCCGCCCATCATCTGCACCACCTCGTCCAGCGCCGTGCGGTGCTCGTAGGGGCCTGGCAGAAAGCCCTTGTGGCTCACGTAGATGAGGCGCTCGAAGCGGTCCTTGAGGCTGTCGTAGTCCAGCCCCAGCTTGCGCATGGTGCCGGGCTTGAAGTTCTCGCAGACCACGTCGGCCGTGGCGATCAGGCGCAGCGCGGCCTGCTTGCCTTCCTCGGTCTGCAGGTCCAGCGTCACGCTCTTCTTGTTGCGGTTGAACAGCGGGAAAAAGCCCGAGCCTGAACCCAGCAGCTTGCGCGTGGCATCGCCGTCGCGGCCGTGGCCCACGGGCTCGACCTTGATGACTTCGGCGCCCAGGTCGGCCAGCATCATGCCGCAGGACGGGCCCATGACCATGTGGGTGAACTCGACCACGCGGATGCCTGCGTAGGGCAGTGGCGTGGCCTGGCCTGCGGCCGTGTCGGGGGTAGTGGGTTGGCTCATGGAAAAACGGTGAATGAATGTGTGGGTTGTCGCTGCGGCTCAGGCCGGAGCGTAGATGCGGGGCGCAAAGCCCTTGGGCAGTCCGGCCAGCGGCGTCATGCCGTGCAGCTCCTCGCCGGGCAGGCCTGCGGCCAGCGGCTGGCGGGCGGCGATCAGGCGATCGATGTCCACGCCGGTGCGGATGCCCATGGCCTCGAACATGAAGACCAGGTCTTCGGTGACCACGTTGCCCGAGGCGCCCGGCGCGTACGGGCAGCCACCCAGGCCGGCCAGCGAGGCATCGAAGGTGCGCGCGCCAGCCTCGTAGGCGGCCAGGCAGTTGGCCAGGCCCAGGCCGCGCGTATTGTGCATGTGGGCCGCGCCTGCCTGTTCGCCCAGCTCGGCCCGCAGCCGTGTGAACAGGCGCCGTACCTGGGCCGGGTTGGCCATGCCCGTGGTGTCGGACAGGCCCGATTCATCGGCGCCCGCCGCCACGCAGGCCAGGGCCAGTGCAATCACTTCGTCCTCGGGCACCAGGCCCTGCAGCGTGCAGCCGAAGGCCGTGGAGATGCCCGCCTCGATCAGGGCATGCGGCGCGATCTCGTCGCGCAGCGCGGCAATGGCCCGCACCTCGTCCACCATCTGCATGGGGGTCTTGCGCACATTGGCCATGGAGTGCGCGGGGCTGGCCGATACGGGCAGGGTGACCTTGTGGACGCCGGCGCGCAGCGCAGCCTCGGCGCCGCGCAGATTGGGGACCAGGGCCATCACGGTGACGCCGGGCAGCGTGATGGCGTGGGCGACCACCTCGGCCGCGTCGGCCATCTGGGGCAGCAGCTTGGGCGAGACGAAGGAGCCGACCTCGATCTCCTGCAGGCCCGCATGGGCCAGGGTGTCGATCCACGCCAGCTTGTGCGCTGTGGACATGGTGGAGGCCACGGACTGCAGGCCATCGCGCGGGCCGACTTCGCTGATGAGTACGTCAAAACGGTGGGAGGACATGGGCAGGGACATCCGGTGGTGGGTGGCGATGACCGCAGGATTCGCCTGTTGACATCGGTTGCTTGAGTCGTTCTAATAGATAGAACTTGATTCTCTCTATTGAAATATTCCCTGCTGCACGCGCCATCGTCAAGCCTGCGTGCCTGGGGTTTTCCCTTGGGTGCCTTCGATATGCCTCGCAAATCAGTGACGGAATCGGTAGCCGATGAGAACGCCGCGCCGGGCGGCGTGGCTGCGGTGGACCGGGCCTTGAGCCTGCTGGCCGCCTTTCGCGACGGAGATGACGGGCTGACGCTGGCCCAGCTGTCGGAACGCACGCGCCTGTACAAGAGCACCGTGCTGCGGCTGCTGGCTTCGCTGGAGCATGGCGGCTGGGTGCTGCGCATGGATGACGGCCGCTACGCCGTGGGCCCGGCCGTGGCGCGGCTGAACACCGTCTATGCCCGGCATTTCTCGCTGGACAGCGTGGTCATGCCCGTGCTGCGCACCCTGGTGCAGGCCACGGGCGAGAGTGCGGCCTACCACGTGCGCCAGGGGCAGGACCGGCTGTGCCTGTACCGCGTGGATTCGCCCCACCCCGTGCGCGACCATGCGCGCACCGGCGATCTGCTGCCGCTGGGGCAGGGCGCGGGCGGGCGGGTGCTGTCCGCGTTCGATGCCGAGCTGTACGCCGCATCGCGCGGCGGCAGCCGCACGCAGCTGGCCCGCGTGCGCGCCGATGGCTACTGCGCCATGGTGGGAGACAGGCACCGGGAGATCGCCGGGATTTCTGCCCCGGTCTTCAAGCGCGATGGAGAGTTGGCAGCGGCACTGACACTGACCATGCCAGCCCACCGCTACGAGGAGCGCCACGCCCGCCATGTGCTGGCGGCGGCGCGGGAGCTGGGGCTCTTGCTGCCCTGAGCCAGGCGTGCGCGGTGCGCGGACTCATCCCAGCGCCGTGTCCAGCACCATCATCAGCACAAAGCCCAGCATGAGGCCGCCCGTGGCAAAGGCCTCGTGGCCCTTGCGGTGCGACTCGGGAATGATCTCGTGGCTGATCACGAAGAGCATGGCGCCTGCCGCAAAGCCCAGGCCCCAGGGAAGCAGCGCGGCCGAGCCGCTGACGATGACTGCGCCCAGCACGGCGCCCAGCGGCTCCACCAGGCCCGATGCCATGCCCAGCGCCACGGCAAAGCTGCGCTTGTAGCCCGCAGCCAGCAGGGCCACGGCGACCACCAGGCCCTCGGGCACATCCTGGATGGCAATGCCTGTGGCCAGCGCATTGGCGCGCAGTCCGTCGTTGCCCGCATAGCCCACGCCGATGGCCAGGCCTTCGGGCAGGTTGTGCAGGGCAATGGCAAAGACGAACAGCCAGGTGCGCTGCAGCTTGCGCGCACCTTGCGGGTCCAGGCCTTCGCGGCCCTTGATGAAGTGTTCGTGCGGCAGCAGCCGGTCCATGAGCATGAGCGCCGCGCCGCCCAGCAGGATTGCCGTGCCGATGACAGCGCCTGCCGCCCAGCCCCCGCCCCCAAACAGGCCCTGCGTACGCACCGCTTCCAGCCCCGGCAGGATCAGCGAGAAGGCGCAGGCCGCCAGCATGACGCCGGCGCCAAAGCCGAACAAGGTGTCCTGCGTGCGCTCGGACAGGCGCTGGGACAGCATCACGGGCACGGTGCCCAGGGCTGTCGCCAGCGCGGCTGCCGAGCCGCCGGCCAGGGCCTGGAAGACCACCGGATGGTTCTGGGCATAGGCCCAGAACTGGCTGGTGAGCGCCCAGGCGCCGGCCATCATGATGGCCAGGCCGATCCACAGGCGGATGTTGGACCGTACGCTGGTCTTGGAGCGGAAGCGTTGTGGCAGATCCATGCTGGTCGGGAATGGGTTGGGGCGTTGGCGGGCAGGCTTGGCCGATCAGCCGCGGGCTGCGGCGTAGCGGCGGGCCACTTCGGCCCAGCTGACTACGTTGTAGAACGCCGCGATGTATTCGGGGCGGCGATTCTGGTACTTGAGGTAGTAGGCGTGTTCCCACACGTCCAGGCCCAGGATGGGGGTGGCTCCGGAGCCGATGCCGGCCATCAGCGGACTGTCCTGGTTGCCGCTGCTTTCCACGGCCAGCTTGCCGTCCTTGCCCACCACGAGCCACGCCCAGCCGCTGCCAAAGCGCGTGAGCGCGGCCTGGGTGAAGGCGGCCTTGAAGGCATCTAAGCCCCCCAGCTCCCTGTCGATGGCCTGGGCCAGCTCGCCCGAGGGGGCGCCTCCGCCACCCTGGTCTGCCGGGGCCATCACGGTCCAGAACAGGCTGTGGTTGGCATGGCCGCCGCCGTTGTTGCGCACGGCGCCGCGCACGCCTTCGGGCAGCAGGGACAGGTCGGCGATCAGCTGCTCCACGGGCTGGCTGCCGTGCGGCGTGTCCTTGAGTGCGGCATTCAGGTTGTTCACATAGGCCTGATGGTGCTTGGTGTAGTGGATCTCCATGGTCTGCGCATCGATATGGGGCTCCAGCGCGTCGTAGGCGTAGTTCAGGGGAGGCAGGGTGTAGTTACTCATGTGGTTTCTTTCAGGGACTACGGGGGAAATCGGTGCGTCGAAGGCGTGTGGGGGGGGCGAGACCTGCAGTCAGTGCGCCAGCCGCGAGGGCAGGGCCGTTGCCGCGATGTCGAAGACCCGGGACGAGGCCTGCAGTGCCGCATCGATGGGGGCTGGAACGGGAGAGGGCAGGCTGAGGTCAGGGGTTGCTTGCATCTCTGCTGGCTCCGAGGGTTTCAGAGATTCCTTGATATTGATCTGAGAATTGTATTATTCATGAGAATCATTCTCATTCAAAACAAAAATGACCTCAGTCAAGCCGATGTGTATTTCCTTGCGCGTGCAGGCAGGACCCGCAGTCGTGGGTTCCGGGCGAAAAAAAGCCCCGCAGGCGGCAATGCCTGCGGGGCCGGTCGGGTGGCGGTGGCCGCTTAGACCTGGTCGGCCGACAGGCCTGCAGTCTGGCTGAAGCCGCCGTCCACGTAGGTGATCTCAGCCGTCACGCCCGAGGCCAGGTCGGACAGCAGGAAGGCGGCCACATTGCCCACATCCTCGATGGTCACGTTGCGGCGCAGCGGCGATGCATCGGCCACGCGGCCCAGCAGCTTGCCGAAGTCCTTGATACCCGATGCGGCCAGCGTCTTGATGGGACCGGCCGAGATGCCGTTGGCGCGGATGGCGCGGCCGTCTGCCGTGCGGCCCACGGCCTCGGCCAGGTAGCGCACCGAGGCTTCCAGCGATGCCTTGGCCAGGCCCATGGTGTTGTAGTTGGGGATGGAGCGCAGCGCGCCCAGGTACGACAGCGTCAGCAGCGAGGACTTGTCGTTGAGGTAAGGCAGGGCCGCCTTGGCCATCGCGGGGAAGCTGTAGGCGCTGATGTCGTGCGCGATCTTGAAGCCCTCGCGCGACAGGCCTTCCAGGAAGTTGCCGGCGATGGCCTCGCGCGGCGCGAAGCCGATGCTGTGCACGAAGCCGTCGAACTTGCCCCAGGTGGCGCCCAGGTCGGCGAACAGCTTGTCGATCTGGGCGTCGTCGGCCACGTCGCAGTCAAAGATCAGCTTGGAGTCGAATTCGGCGGCGAACTCAGTGATGCGGTCCTTGAAGCGCTCGCCCACATAGCTGAACGCCAGCTCCGCGCCCTGTGCGTGGCAGGCCTTGGCGATGCCGTAGGCGATGGAGCGGTTGGACAGAACGCCCGTGATCAGCAGTTTTTTACCGGCGAGAAAGCCCATTGTTGTTCTCCAGAGGAAGTGAGTGGAAGTGCGCAGCAGCTGGCGGCGAAGGCGGGGCCCCGCGTCAGCGTTTGCCAGCGGGCGGCTGGCTGCGTGGTGCAGAATTGTCGCATGCGCCATTGGATGATTTCTTCGCTGCTGCTGGCCTCGGCGTGTGTGCCGGCGTGGGGCTCGCATGCCTATGCCCTGTGGGGAGAGCCCCGCTATGCCGAGGGCTTCAGCCATTTCGACTATGTCAACGCCAAGGCCCCCAAGGGCGGCGAGCTGCGCCTGGTGAGCAACCTGCGCATCTCCACCTTTGACAAGTACAACCCGTTCACCATCAAGGGATCGTCTCCGGCCTATCTGGCCGAACTGATGTTCGACACCCTGCTGTGGCCCTCGCTGGACGAGACCGCCACGGGCTACGGACTGCTGGCAGAGGATGTGCAGGCTGCCCCCGACGGCCTGTCGGCCACGTTCCGGCTGCGGCCGCAAGCGCGCTTTCACAACGGCAAGCCCGTGCTGGCTGCCGATGTCAAGTTCAGCTATGACACGCTGATGGGGCCGCACGCATTGCCTGGCTACCGATCGCTGTTCTTCGATGTGGCGGGGGTCGACGTGCTGGATGAACGCACGGTGCGCTTTCGCTTCAAGCAGCCGAACCGGGAACTGCCGCTGGTTGTGGGCGCCATTCCCGTCTTCAGCCGCGACTGGGGCATGGAAAACGGCAAGCCCAAGCCCTTCGACCAGGTGGTGACGGATACGCCCATCGGCAGTGGGCCCTACAGGATAGGACCTGTGCGCTTCGGCAAGGACATCACCTATGTGCGCGACCCGGACTACTGGGGGCGCGATCTGCCTGCGCGCGTGGGCACGGCCAATTTCGATCGCATCTCCGTCAAGATCTACCGCGACAACACGGCGAAGCTGGAAGCGCTGAAGGCCGGCGAGTTCGACCTGATGCGTTTTTACAGCGCCGGCGACTGGGCGCGGCGCCTGTACGGCAAGCGCTTCGACCGGGGCGAGCTGGTCAAGGGCGAATTCAGCAACAAGCTGCCCTCGGGGTTCCAGAGCTATGTGCTCAACACCCGGCGCCCTTTGCTGCAGGACGTGCGCGTTCGCCGTGCGCTGGACCTGGCCCTGGACTACGAATGGATGAACCGGCAGATGTTCTACGGCTCCTACCAGCGCGTGCGCGGGCTGTTCGGCAACACGGCCTGCGAGACCCATGGCGAGCCCTCGCCAGAGGAGCTGGCGCTCATGGAGCCCCTGCGCAAGAGCATTCCGCCGGAGGCCTTCGGCCCCATGGCCGAGCCGCCGCGCACCGATGGCAACAACTCGCTGCGTGCCAACCTGCGCCAGGCGCGGCAATTGCTGGCCGATGCCGGCTGGACCATTCAGGATGGTGTGCTGCGCAATGCGCGGGGCCAGGCCATGGAGCTGGAGTACCTGGACAGCAGCGAGTCGGGCATACGCCAGGTCTCGCCCTGGATACGCAATCTGGAAAAGCTGGGCATACGGCTGCGCTTTCGTTCGGCGGACTTCGCGCTGTACCAGCAGCGCGTGGAGAAGTTCGACTACGACATCATCTCCATTGCCTACCAGGGCACGAACAACCCGGGCCAGGAATTCGCCGACCTGTTCGGCAGTCGGGCGGCGGACACGGACGGCTCGGGCAATTTTCCCGGAGTCAAGAATCCCGCCGTCGATGCCTTGATCCGGCGCATGACCGAGGCCAAGACCGAGGCGCAGCTGTTGCCCGCGTGCCACGCACTGGAGCGTGTCATCGCGCATGGACACTACCTGATTCCGCAGTGGAGCGCGGGAACGCACCGCATGGTCTACGACTCCTGGCGGCTGGTGCGGCCCGCCGTGGTTCCCGCCTACGCCAAGGGCGAGAGCTGGGCCATGGATACCTGGTGGGCCCGCATGCCGGTGCTGACCGCGCCGCCTCCATGAGCGGGCGCTGCCGCCGCATCGTTGCGATCCGTTGCATGATGGGCACGCTCCCGGGCCGGGGTGCCCCCCGGCAATCGACATAATGCAGGACTTCTTATGTGGGCCTACATACTCAAACGCTTGCTGCTGATGGTGCCGACCCTGCTGGGCGTGCTGCTGCTGACCTTCGTGGTCGTGCAGTTCGTGCCCGGTGGCCCGGTGGAGCAGTACCTTGCCGAAGCCAAGGCCAGCGTGGGCCGTGGCGGCGAAGGCGGTGGCCTGGCCTACCGTGGCAACCAGGGGGTGGACCCCCAGCGCATAGAGCAGATCAAGGCCCTCTACGGGTTTGACAAGCCGGCCCATGAGCGCTTCTTCCAGATGCTCGGGCAGTTCGCGCGGTTCGATCTGGGGCGCAGTTTCTTTCAGAACAAGGATGTCTGGCAGCTGATCAAGGAGAAGCTGCCGGTCTCGGCCAGCCTGGGCCTGTGGACCTTTTTCATCAGCTACCTCGTGGCCGTGCCCCTGGGCATTGCCAAGGCCGTGCGTGCCGGCTCGCGTTTCGACTTCTTCACCACGCTGCTGATCCTGGTGGGCTATGCGATTCCGGGCTTTGTGCTGGGCGTGGCGCTGCTGGTGATCTTCGGCGGGCAGCTGCAATGGTTTCCGCTGCGCGGGCTGACCTCGGCCAACTGGGATGAGCTGTCCTGGGGCGCGCGCATCGTGGACTATCTATGGCATATCGCGCTGCCGGTCACGGCCATGGTGGCGGGCAGCTTCGCCATCACCGCCATGCTCACCAAGAATGCCTTTCTGGAAGAGATCCGCAAGCAATATGTGCTGACAGCCCGCGCCAAGGGCCTGTCGGAGCGGCAGGTGCTTTATCGGCATGTGCTGCGCAATGCGCTGATTCCCATCGTCACCGGCTTTCCGGCCGCCTTCATCGGTGCCTTCTTCACGGGCTCGCTGCTGATAGAAACGCTGTTCTCGCTGGACGGCCTGGGCCTGCTCAGCTATGACAGCGTGATACGGCGCGACTATCCCGTGGTGCTGGGCACGCTGTACCTGTTCACGCTGATCGGCCTGGTGACCAAGCTGGTCAGCGATCTTTGTTATGTGTGGGTGGATCCGCGTGTACGGTTTGACTAGGTACCTTCCGAGCCGCTTCGCGGCTTGCCCGGTATGCACGGCGCCCTGTATCGCGGAGGGCGGACGGGCGGCGCGTGGCGCCGGGCTTCGTTTCCTGGAGCGACATGGACACTGAAATGCAATCCGTTGTGGTTTCTGGAACGGGGCTGCCAGGGGCTGGGGCGGCTGCACCGCTGGCGGCGGCGGCGGTTTCGCCGGCGCGGCGGGCCTGGCTGCGGTTCAGGCGCAATCGGCTGGGATATTGGAGCCTGGTCGCTTTTTGCGTGATGGTGGTGCTGAGCCTGGGCGCCGAGCTGATCAGCAACGACCGGCCCCTGGTGGTGCGCTACGAAGGCCAGACCTACTGGCCGCTGTGGAACGATTATTCCGAGAAGACCTTCGGCGGCGACTTCGAGACGGCGGCCGACTATCTGGATCCCTACATCCGGGATCGCCTGAGCCAGGGTGGCAACTGGGCGCTGTACACGCTCAATCCCTACGGACCGCAGGCGCTCAACTACTTTGCGAGCTTGCCCAATCCGGCGCCGCCCTCGCGCGAGAACCTGCTGGGCACGGACGATCGCGGGCGCGATCTGCTGGCGCAACTGATCTACGGCTTTCGCGTGAGCGTGCTGTTTGCGCTGGCGCTGACGGCCTCCGGCGTTGTGCTGGGCGTGGTGACGGGGGCCATCCAGGGCTTTTTCGGCGGCAGGACCGATCTGGCGTTTCAGCGCTTCATCGAGATCTGGGGCTCCATGCCCGAGCTGTATCTGCTGATCATCTTCAGCGCGGTGCTGGCGCCCAGCGTCTCGCTGCTGCTGGTGCTGCTGTCGCTGTTCGGCTGGATGGGGCTGTCGGACTATGTGCGGGCCGAATTCCTGCGCAACCGCCAGCTCGACTACGTGAAGTCGGCGCGTGCGCTGGGCGTGGGCAATGGCGCGCTGATCTGGCGCCATCTGCTGCCCAACAGCATGACGCCCGTGGTCACCTTTTTGCCGTTTCGCATGAGTGCAGCCATCCTGGCGCTGACTTCGCTTGATTTCCTGGGCCTGGGCGTTCCGCCCGATACGCCCAGCCTGGGCGAGTTGCTGAGCCAGGGCAAGAACAGCATCGATGCCTGGTGGATCTCGCTGTCCACCTTTGCGGTGCTGGTGGTGACGCTGCTGCTGCTGACCTTCATGGGCGATGCGCTGCGCGATGCGCTGGACCCGCGCAAGGCCGCTGCCACCGATGCAGCCCCGGCCGTTGATGCGAAGGACGCCGCATGAACGCAGAGCAGCCGGCAATGGACATGCCTTCCGCCCCCGGTCGCGGCCGGACGCTGCTGTCTGTGCGCAACCTGCGCGTGCGCTTTGGCAGCAAGGACGTGGTGCACGGCGTGAGCTTCGATCTGGCGGCCGGTGAGAAGCTGGCGCTGGTGGGTGAGTCCGGTTCGGGCAAGACCATCACGGCGCTGTCCCTGCTGCGGCTGGCCGGTGACGCCCAGCTGGGCGGGCAGGCGCTTTTCGACGGCCGCGACCTCCTGCGCCTGCCCGAGCGCGAGATGCGGGCCGTGCGCGGCGGCGACGTGGCCATGATCTTCCAGGAGCCCATGACGGCGCTCAATCCGCTGATGACCGTGGGCGAACAGGTGGGCGAGGTGCTGCGCCTCAAGCAGGGGCTGACGCGGGCGCAGTCCCTGGCCCAGGCGGCCGAACTGCTGGCGACCACGGGCATTGCCGAGCCCGTGCGCCGTGCCCGCGCCTTTCCGCATCAGCTCAGCGGCGGCCAGCGTCAGCGCGCCATGATCGCCATGGCACTGGCCAGCAGCCCGCGCCTGCTGCTGGCCGATGAGCCGACCACGGCGCTCGACGTCACGCTGCGCGGACAGATCCTGCAATTGCTCGATGACCTGCAACGCCAGACCGGCATGGCCGTGCTGATGATCACCCACGACCTGCACCTGGTGCGGCGCTTTGCCGATCGCGTGGCGGTGATGGAGCGCGGGCAGCTGGTGGAGCAGGGCGAGGTGCCGGCGGTCATGGCAGCTCCGCGCCATGCCTACACGCGCAAGCTGCTGGCCAGTGTGCCGCGCCGCGATCTGGTCGAGGCGCAGGCCGGTATACCGGGGGCGGCTCCCGAGCCGCTGGTCCATGCGCAGGGCCTCAAGGTCAGCTACCCGGTGCCGTTGACGGGCGTGCGCGGCTGGTTTGGCCAGGGGCGTTTTGTTGCCGTGCAGTCCGCCGACCTGGACCTGATGCCCGGGCGCACCGTGGGTGTGGTCGGGGAGTCGGGCTCGGGCAAGTCCACGCTGGCCCAGGCCGTGCTGGGACTGCTGCCGCATGAAGGCCAGCTGCGCATCGCTGGCCAGGCCTGGAGGCAGCCGGCCACGCGCAACTCGCCGGCCAATCTTGCGCTGCGGCGCAAGGTGCAAGTGGTGTTCCAGGACCCGTATTCATCGCTGTCGCCACGGCTGACGCTGGAGCAGATCGTTGGCGAGGGCCTGCGCGTGCACGCCCCGGCGCTCACGGGGCGGCAGCGCCGTGACCGTGTCGTGGACATGCTGTCTGCCGTCGGGCTGACGGATGAGCAGTTCCCCGGTCTGCTCGATCGCTATCCGCATGAGTTCTCCGGGGGCCAGCGCCAGCGTATCGCCATTGCGCGTGCCCTGGTGCTGGAGCCTGAAGTGCTGGTGCTTGACGAGCCCACCAGTGCGCTGGATGTGACCATTCAGCAGCAGGTGCTGGGCCTGCTGCAGCGGCTGCAGCGGGAACGTGGCCTGGCCTATCTGCTCATCACGCACGATGTGGACGTGATCCGCGCCATGGCCCATGACGTGGTGGTGATGAAGGATGGTGCCATCGTCGAATCCGGCCCCGTGGCCCAGGTGCTGGGCGCGCCGCGTGAGGCCTATACGCAGCGGCTGGTGGAGGCTGCTGGCTTTTCGGGTGACGGCATGCCCGAAGGGTTCTGAGTTCGCCGGCCTGCCGCCGGGCCGCTACCAGCTGCCTGTGGGATTGACCCCGTCCTGAAGAATCCACTGCACCTTGTCCACGGGCACGCCCAGCAGCCGGGCCTGGGCCAGCAGGCGCGCTGCCACGCCATCGGGCAGTTCAGGGGTGCGCGAAAGAATCCAGAAATAGCGCAGGTCCGAGCCGACCACCATGGCCCAGCGGTAGTCGGCATCCAGGGCCACCACGTTGTAGCCGCCGTAGAACGGTCCGAAGAACGAGACCTTGAGCGCCGCAACGCCGGGGCCATGCACCGTGCGGGCCTTGCCTTCAGCGGACTTCCAGCGCCGGCGGCCTGCGTCGTAGCCCCGGTTCAGCACATGCACGCTTCCATCGGGAAGCGGCGTGTATTCGGCCTGGGTGCGCTCCAGGCCTTTTTCGAAGCGGTGGTCTATGCGGGCCACTTCGTACCAGCGGCCCATGTAGCGCTGGATGTCCCAGCCGCGTACGGGCTCCACTGTGGCAGGAATGGGCGGGTTGCGCAGGCCCTTCCAAAGCAAGGCGGCTGCAGCGGCCCCGACGGCAAGCCCAGCCAGGCCTGCCGCGGGCCGAACCCAGGCAGGGCGGGGTGTGGACGGGGTGGTGACTTCTGTGCGTGGTTGGCGGGGTGACATCGTGCGGAACTCCGTGTTCAGGCAGAGCGCATGCCAGGGGCATCATGTGCGCTTGGCAGCGTGCTCCTACTTTAGGACAGAACGCCGGGCCGCGGTGTAGGCCGGCGCTGCCGGAACTGCGGCTGTGCGGGCTGCGCAACGCAGGAACTTTCCCTATGCCGGAGCAGGCCATGTGTTTTTTTATGCGCGGGCCTGCAGGTCTATGGCCTAATTGCGCGTTCTCATTTTTTTGAAGAAGGAAATGCCATGGGCAACAAGATCGTTACCGAAGCCGACCGCAAGTTCACTCCCCAGCCTCCCCTGCCCAACGGCGTCACCCTGCCGACGCCCGGCCGTGGCCAGCGCGTGAGCCGCGCCCGTGGCGCCCACACCCATACCAAGAAGAACCCCGGCAAGCGTCACCGCTGAGCACGGCGGGCCGCATGCATGACTGCTGCGGCCGCGTTCTGAAAGCAAGAGCCCTCGAAAGAGGGCTTTTGCTTTTGGGGCGAATGCGCTCAGTGCTGCAGTGCCTGGAGCTTGCGGCGCAGCATCTGCACTTCCTCGATCAGGTCCGCGGTCAGCGCGGCCAGTTGAGGGTCGGCATCGAAGCTGTGCTCCAGATGGGCTATGCGGCGCGCACGCACCAGCATGTGGCTGCTGAAGCGCCACTGTGCCTGCGCGTCGGCCGCGTCGCCGGCCGGCTCGTTCTCGCAGTACAGCACCCCGGTCTGCACGCGCTCCACCACCCAGGCGGTGTTGCGCTGGCAGTGGCGGGCGAGATCCTGCAGGTCCAGAGCGCCTTCGCCCAGCAGTTCTGCGGGCTCGTAGAAGGGATACAGCGGCGTGCTCATCGCGTGGCTCCTTGGCCCGTGCCGTGCTGGCGGGCATCGAACGAGGGGAAGGCCTGGGCCAGTGCCTCATAGGCCTTTCGCTGGGCGTCGGTCTGCGGCTCCGGCAGGCTGATGCCCAGCACCAGATACAGATCGCCCGGCGTGGCGGCGGGCAAGCCCTTGCCCTTGATCCGCAGCTTGCGGCCGGCGCGGCTGCCGGCAGGGATGCCGACATCGAATTCGCCGGCAATCGTGGCGAGACGGACCGTGCCGCCCAGCGCGGCTTCCCAGGGCGCGAGCGCGATGGGTTGATAGACATCCTTGCCCTCGGCCCACCAGCGCGGGTCGTGGCGCAGGTGCACTTCCAGCAGCAGATCGCCTGCCGGACCGTTGCCCAGGCCCGGGCCCCCCTGGCCGGCCAGACGGATCATCTGGCCTTCGCGCACCCCCTTGGGAATGCTGACCTGCAATTCCTTGTCCCGCGCCACCGGCCGCCCGTCCTCATCCAGCACCGTGCTGCGCAGGTGCAGGCTGCGCTGGGCGCCGTGGTAGCTGTCCAGCAGGTCCAGCTCGATGCTGGCGTGCTGGTCCTGCCCGCGCAGGTCGGGTGGAGGTCGGTGCTGCCCGCCGCCCGCATGGCGCGCGCGGGCGCCCTGGCCGAACATCTGCGAGAAGAATTCGCTGAAATCCGCATCGCCGTCCGGCATTGCGCCATCGCCGCTGCGAAAGTGGAAGTCCTGACCTTCCCAGTCCGGTGGCGGCTGGAATCCGCCGGCGCCTGCGCTGCGGCGGGGCGCATCGGCCAGCGCGTCGTAGGCGGCACGCTTTTCGGGATCGGACAGCACGGCGTTGGCTTCATTGATCTCGGCCATGCGTTGCGAGGCATCCGCTTCCTTGCTGATGTCCGGGTGGTACTTGCGCGCCAGCTTGCGGTAGGCCTTCTTGATCTCGTCAGCACTGGCCTGCCGGTCCACGGCCAGGATGCGGTAGTAGTCCTTGTATTCCATGAATTTCCGTCCTCCAGCCCTTGCGGGCGATGTTCTGGACAAGCCAGAAGCCAGCATAGCCCGGTCATGGCAGGGTCTCAACCGATGGGCCTTTTCCTGCTGGACTGGCATCTTGTGACGGGTTTACTACATTCGCGCGTCGGCAGGACGCAACAGGAGGCGTCGGACATGGCACATGGCAGGCGATGGCGGTACGGGACAGGGCTTTCAGGCGTCAAGGAGGCAAGGAGCTTGCTGGGCGCATGGCTGGCGGCCTGTGCATGCGGCGTGATGGCGCAGTCCGCCCAGCCGGCACCGGGCGTGCCGATGGCGGACCTGCCCCCCGCCGTGGTCAGTGCGCCTCTGCCCGATGTGGGCTCCATGGCGTCCAGGGTGCTGGCCTGCACGGCCTGCCATGGTCCCGAGGGACGGGCCACACCCAGCGGCTACTTTCCTCGCATTGCGGGCAAGCCTGCGGGCTATCTTTACCGCCAGCTCAAGAATTTCCAGCAGGGGCGCCGCAGCTATCCGGCCATGAACCGGCTGATCGAATTCATGTCGGACGACTATCTGCGCCAGATCGCCGTGCATTTCGCAAGCCTTGAGCTGCCCTATGCGCCGCCCGTGCCGGCGCAGCTGCCGCCCGCCGACCTCGCGCGTGGCGAGCAGCTGGTGCTGCAGGGCGACGCGCAGCGGGGCCTGCCCGCCTGTGCTGCCTGCCATGGCCAGCGGCTCATGGGCGCGGGCGACGATATCCCGGGTCTGCTGGGCCTGTCACGCGACTATCTCAACAGCCAGATCGGCGCCTGGCGCTCGGGCCAGCGCCAGGCGGCCGCTCCCGATTGCATGGACCAGGTGGCCAAGGCGCTGACGCCGCAGGAAGTCGTGGCCGTCACGGCATGGCTGTCGTCGCGGCCTGCATCGGCGACGCCGGGAGGGCACGAGGCCTTGGCGCGCCCCTTGCCGCTGCGCTGCGGTGCGGTGGCCGCTGTGGGCGGTCAGGAGGGCCGGCCATGAGTGTCCAAGTGGAAAATCCGGCCAGCGCGAGCGTACGCGGGCGGTGGCCCCTGCTGGCTCTTGTGGTCCTGGCCCTGGTCCTGGTGGGGCTGCTGCTGGTCTGGCTCAACCTGCGGGGGGAGCAGGGGGTTCATGCCTATGGCCACGGCGGCTGGTCGGGATCGACCGAAACACGGGCCGCCCTGGTCGAGCGCGGCGCCTACCTTGCGCGGGTAGGCAACTGCGCTGGCTGCCACACGGCGGCGGGCGGTGCCGAATATGCGGGCGGGCGGGGCTTGCCCACCGCGTTCGGCACGCTGTACACCAGCAATCTCACCTCCGACAAGGAGACGGGCTTGGGACTGTGGTCGGCGCAGGACTTCTGGCGTGCGCTGCACAACGGGCGCTCGCGCGAAGGGCGCCTGCTGTATCCCGCCTTCCCGTATGACAGCTACACCCGCGTGACGCGCGCCGATTCGGACGCCTTGTTCGCCTATCTGCAAAGCCTGCCCGCCGTGCGCGCGCAGACGCCGCCGCATGCGCTGGACTTTCCCTATGGCTGGCAGGGGTCGCTGGCCGTCTGGCGGGCGCTGTTCTTCTCGCCGAAGGATTGGCAGGACCAGCCAGGGAAGGCCCCGGCCTGGAATCGCGGCGCCTATCTTGCCCAGGGGCTGGGCCATTGCGCGGCCTGCCATGCGCCGCGCAATGGCCTGGGTGCCTCCGGCCAGGCCATGTCCGGCGGCTTTGTGGCAGGGCAGTCCTGGTATGCGCCTTCGCTGCTCGATCCCGGCGAGGCGGGTGTGCGCGCCGGCCAGGAATCCGCCTGGGTGCAGTTGCTGCAGACGGGGTCCGGCCCTTCAGGCTCGGCACTGGGCCCCATGGCCGAAGTCGTGGCGCGCAGCACCCAGCACTGGCAGCCACAGGATCTGCAGGCGCTGGCTTCCTATCTGCAGGAGCAGGGCGCTGCTGCCCCATCTGCCGGCACAGACGGGCACGGCGCCATCAAGGCTGTGCAGCCTGGGCAGATGGCCTTGGGGCGGGCCGTGTACGAACGGCAGTGCGCGGTCTGCCATGGTGCGCAGGGCCAGGGAACACCGGGCGCGTTTCCTGCGCTGGCCGGCAATGCCTCCGTGACCATGGCCGAGCCGCGCAACCTGCTGCTGGTGCTGCTGGACGGTGGCTATCCCCCGTCCACCCGGCAACAGCCGCAGCCGCATGGCATGCCGCCCTTTGGCCATGTGCTGTCTGACGCACAGGTGGCCGCCGTGGCCAGCTATGTGCGCAATGCATGGGGCAACAAGGCGGCGGAAATCGGTACCATGGAGGTTTATCGCGCCCGGGAAGGGCGTGGTTTCTGAGAGGTTTTCCATGGATTCAATGGCCGGCAAGCTGCCGGACGACAGCGCGGCAGCCAGCCCCTGGTGGGTGGTTTGCCTGTGTGCGCAATGGTGCGGCGTTTGCAACCAGTACCGGAGCGCGTTTGCGGAGCTGGCCACCCAGTTCCCGCAGATGCACTTCGTCTGGCTTGATGTCGAGGACCGCGAGGATGTGGCCGGGGACCTGGACATCGAAACCTTTCCCTCTGTGCTGATCGCTGACGGCGAGCGCGCGCGCTTTCTGGGGCCGGTGCTGCCCCAGCCGGGCGTTGTGGCGCGCATGCTGCAGTCATTGGCCCAGGACCCTGGCGCGGCCCCGGCCGACCCCGCCGAAGCGCAGGCCCTTTTGCGGCGGCTTCAGTCGGCGCAGGCGCTTGAGCGCGTGGGCGCCTGAGCATCCGGCGGAGGGGTGTCCGCCCTGGCCTGGGCTGCCTTGCGCAGTGCCTGCCAGCGCCTGTTTTTGTACGGCGCGAACTTGGCCTGGAGGTCGTTTGCGGATACAATGGCATATTCACGACCAAACGGGCGGGTACCAACCGCCCTTTTTTTTGGGCGATCTTCGGGCGACCTTAGGGATTGCCATGGGGCTCGGCGCTGTTGGGACATGGCTGCTGCCAAGGTTCCAGGGGCGTTCCGGGTCTTTTGTGTTTGCAGGATTGAATTTAATTACACGTGGCACTACAGCAAATCGTTGAACAAACCGTGACAGGTCTGGGCTATGACCTGGTGGAAATAGAACGCTCGGCAGGCGGGCTGTTGCGCGTCACAATTGATTTGCCTTGGCAGCCCCCGGTGGAGGGCGAGCCGGTGGTGCCGGAGCAGTTCGTGACAGTCGAGGACTGCGAGAAGATCACGCGCCAGCTGCAGTTCGCGCTGGAGGTCGATGGCACGGATTACACGCGCCTCGAGGTCTCCTCCCCGGGCATCGACCGCCCCCTGCGGCATGAGCAGGACTTCATCCGCTTTGTCGGGGAAGTCATCGACCTGACCCTCAAGGAGCCCATCGGCGCTGCCGCTGAAGGGCAGGTCAGCGCCAATCGCAAGAAATTCCGCGGCACGCTGGAGCGTGCCGAAGGTGGTGGCTGGCAGATCGTCTGGAGCGACGAGCCACCCGTCAAGCCTGGCCAGAGGGTCAGCAAGAAGCGTGTTCCCGCGCCCCTGCAGGCGCTGGGTTTCACGCTGGAGGAGCTGCGCGAGGCGCGTCTGGCTCCCCTTGTGGATTTCAAGGGGCGTTCTGCCAAGCCGGTCTGATCGGAGCGGGCAGGGTACGTCGAATCATTGGGGCAGAAGGGCATTGCCATCCCCTTTCTGCGTGATTGAAATAGGAGAGTCGTCGCATGAATCGCGAATTGTTGATGTTGGTAGAAGCCATTTCGCGCGAAAAGAACGTGGAGCGCGATTTGGTGTTCGGTGCAGTGGAATCGGCCCTGGCCCAAGCCACGAAGAAGCTGTACCAAGGTGAAGTGGACATCCGCGTGGCCATCGATCGCGACAGCGGTAACTACGACACCTTCCGCCGCTGGCTGGTGGTGCCCGATGATGCGGGCCTGCAAAACCCCGATGCCGAAGAAATGCTGATGGACGCACAGGACCGCGTCCCCGGCATCTCCGAAGGCGAGTACATCGAGGAAGAGATCGAGTCGGTGCCCATCGGCCGCATCGGTGCGATGGCGGCCAAGCAGGTCATCCTGCAAAAGATCCGCGATGCCGAGCGTGAAATGCTGCTCAACGAGTTCCTGTCGCGCGGCGACCGGATCTTCACGGGCACGGTCAAGCGCATGGACAAGGGCGACATCATCGTCGAGGCCGGCCGTGTCGAAGGACGCCTGCGCCGCAGCGAAATGATCCCCAAGGAAAACCTGCGCAACGGCGACCGCGTGCGGGCCATGATCATGGAAGTGGACGCCACGCTGCGCGGCGCGCCCATCATCCTGTCGCGTTCGGCGCCGGAGTTCATGGTCGAGCTGTTCCGCAACGAAGTGCCCGAGATCGAGCAGGGCCTGCTGGAGATCAAGAGCTGTGCTCGCGATGCCGGCAGCCGCGCCAAGATCGCCGTGCTCAGCCATGACAAGCGTGTCGATCCCATCGGCACCTGTGTCGGCGTGCGGGGCACCCGCGTCAACGCCGTCACCAATGAATTGGCTGGCGAGCGCGTGGACATCGTGCTGTGGTCCGAGGACCCCGCACAGTTCGTGATCGGTGCGCTGGCTCCGGCCAATGTGTCGTCCATCGTTGTGGACGAGGAAAAGCACGCCATGGACGTGGTGGTTGACGAGGAAAACCTCGCCATCGCCATCGGCCGTGGCGGCCAGAACGTTCGCCTGGCTTCCGAGCTTACCGGCTGGAAGATCAACATCATGGACGCGGCTGAGTCTGCGCAAAAGCAGGCGGACGAGTCTGCCGTTGCGCGCCAGCTGTTCATGGAAAAGCTCGATGTGGACGAGGAAATCGCCAACATCCTCATCGAGGAAGGTTTCGAGACCCTGGAAGAAGTGGCCTACGTGCCGCTGCAGGAAATGCTCGAAATCGAGGCGTTCGACGAAGAGACGGTGAACGAGCTGCGCACCCGTGCGAAGGATGCCCTGCTGACGCAGGAAATCGCGCACGAGGAAAACGTGGGCAAGGTGTCGCAGGATCTGCTGACGCTCGAGGGAATGACTCCGGAGATCGTGGACAAGCTGGCCGAGGCCAATGTGCACACTCGCGACGATCTGGCCGATCTGGCCATCGATGAGTTGACCGAGCTGACCGGGCAGACCGAGGAAGAAGCGAAGGCTTTGATCATGAAGGCGCGTGAGCACTGGTTCACCGAAGGGCAAGAGTAAGGTCAGGGAGGTTCAGAGCATTTATGTCCAGTAATACGGTTGCCGAGTTTGCAAAAGAGCTCAACAAGACCCCTGACACGTTGCTGCAGCAGCTCAAGGCTGCAGGCGTCGCCAAGGACAACGCATCGGATGCGTTGACCGACGGCGACAAGCAGCAACTGCTCAGCCATCTGCAGGCCAGCCACGGAAGTGGCGCCAAGAAGATCACGCTGACCAAACGGTCCACCAGCGAGATCAAGCAGGCCGATTCGTCGGGCCGCGCCCGCACCATCCAGGTGGAAGTGCGCAAGAAGCGCACCTTCGTCAAGCGCGACGAGGCCGCCGAAGGCGCCTCCGACCCCGCTGCCGTTGCGGCTGCCCAGGAGCAGCGCGCGGCGTCGGAGCGCGAATCTCAGGAATTGGTGCGCCGCGAAGGGGAAGCACGTCGCCAGGCCGAAATGATCGGCCGGGAGGAGGAAGAATTGGCACAGCAACGCCGTGAGCGCGAAGAGCGCGAGCTAGTCCAACAGCGCGAGCGCGAAGCCGAAGAGCGCGCAGCCGCCTATGCGGCTGCCGAAGCCGCAAAGATTGTCGAGGCCAACCGCGCTAAGCAGGAAGCCTCGCGCGAGCAGGCTGCCGGCCAGATAGCGCGCGCCGAAGCCCAGCTCGCGGCACGCGCCAAGGCCGAGGAAGAGTCCAAGGCCCGTGCGGCCGAGGAAGCCGAACGCGCCAAGGATCTGGAAGACCGCCGCCGCAAGGCGCTGGCCGAAGCCGAAGCCATTCGCGCCATGATGGCCGCGCCCAAGAAGGTGCTCGTGGCCAAGAAGCCCGAAGAGCCCAAGCCCGTGGCAAAGCCTGCAGCGCCTGCTGCCGCCGATGCCAAGAAGACCACGCTGCACAAGCCCGCTGGCACGACCGCCGGCGGAGCCGGTGCGCGCGCGCCTGCCGGCGCCGGCAAGGAAGTCAAGTCCGCCAAGCTCTCCTCGAGCTGGGCCGGCGATGGCAAGAAGAAGGAAATCAAGACCCGTGGCGACAGCTCCGGTGGCGTGGGCGGCCGTTCCAACTGGCGCGGCGGCCCGCGTGGCGGGCGTCGTGGCAATGACCGCAATGACGGACAGCACCAGAGCGCGGCAACGGAATTCCGCGCCATCGAAGTGCACGTGCCCGAGACCATCACCGTGGCCGAGCTGGCGCACAAGATGTCGGTCAAGGCATCCGAGCTGATCAAGGTGCTGATGAAGATGGGCCAGATGGTCACCATCAACCAGCCCCTGGACCAGGACACGGCCATGATCGTGGTCGAGGAAATGGGCCACACCGCCAAGGTCGCTGCGCTGGACGATCCCGAAGCCTTCACGGCCGAGGAAGTGTCCCAGCAGGAAGCTGCCCAGGAGTCGCGCGCCCCCGTGGTCACCGTCATGGGCCACGTGGACCACGGCAAGACCTCGCTGCTGGACTACATCCGCCGCACCAAGGTTGCGTCGGGCGAAGCCGGCGGCATCACCCAGCACATCGGTGCCTACCATGTGACGACGCCCCGCGGCATCGTCACCTTCCTGGACACCCCGGGCCACGAGGCCTTCACGGCCATGCGTGCCCGTGGTGCACAGGCCACCGACATCGTCATCCTGGTGTGCGCTGCCGACGACGGCGTGATGCCCCAGACCAAGGAAGCCATCAAGCACGCGAAGGCGGCGGGTGTGCCCATCGTGGTTGCCATCACCAAGGCCGACAAGCCCGATGCCAACCTCGACCGCGTCAAGCAAGGCCTGGTGGCCGAGCAGGTGGTGCCTGAAGAGTACGGCGGCGAGTCCCCGTTCATCGCCGTGTCGTCCAAGACCGGCCAGGGCATCGACGAGCTGCTGGAACAGGTCCTGCTGCAGGCCGAAGTGCTGGAGCTGACCGCTCCCGTGGAAGCCGCTGCCAAGGGTCTGGTCATCGAAGCGCAGCTGGACAAGGGCCGCGGCCCCGTGGCCACGGTGCTGGTGCAGTCCGGCACGCTGAAGGTGGGCGACGTGGTGCTGGCAGGCCAGACCTACGGCCGCGTGCGCGCCATGCTGGACGAAGACGGCAAGCAGACCAAGTCCGCTGGCCCCTCCATCCCGGTGGAAATCCAGGGTCTGTCCGACGTGCCCCAGGCCGGCGACGACTTCATGGTGCTGCAGGACGAGCGCCGCGCTCGCGAAATCGCGACCTACCGCGCCGGCAAGTTCCGCAACACCAAGCTGGCTCGCCAGCAGGCTGCCAAGCTCGAGAACATGTTCGCCGAAATGGGTGCGGGCGAGGTCCAGACCCTGCCCATCATCGTCAAGGCCGACATGCAGGGCTCGCAGGAAGCACTGGGCGCATCGCTGCTCAAGCTCTCCACCGAAGAGATCCGCGTGCAGCTGGTCTACTCGGGCGTGGGCGGCATCAGCGAGTCCGACGTGAACCTGGCGCTGGCCTCCAAGGCCATCATCATCGGCTTTAACGTCCGGGCCGATGCCCAGGCGCGCAAGACGGCCGAGAGCAACGATGTGGACCTGCGCTACTACAACATCATCTACGACGCCGTCGAAGAGGTGAAGGCAGCGATGTCCGGCATGCTGGCTCCCGAGCGCAAGGAAGAGATCATCGGCATGGCCGAGATCCGTACCGTGTTCGTGGCGTCGAAGATCGGCACCGTGGCTGGCTCGTACATCACGCAAGGCCAGGTTACGCGCAATGCGCATTTCCGCCTGCTGCGCGAGAACGTGGTCATCTACACGGGCGAGATCGAATCGCTCAAGCGCCTGAAGGACGACGTCAAGGAAGTCAAGGAAGGCTTCGAGTGCGGTATCAAGCTCAAGAACTACAACGACATTCGCGAAGGCGACGTGCTCGAAGTGTTCGAGATCAAGGAAATCGCGCGCTCGCTGTAATTCGACATGGCAACACGCAAGTCCGCTGCGCCGAACCGCAGCTTCAAAGTCTCCGACCAGATCCAGCGGGATCTGGCGGAGCTGATCGCACGCGAGTTGAAGGACCCGCGCGTGGGCATGGTGACGCTGCAAAGCGTGGAGGTGACTCCGGACTATGCCCACGCCAAGGTCTACTTCAGCCTGCTGATCGGCGATCCGCAGGAGACGCAGGACGCCCTGAACCAGGCCGCAGGCTTCCTGCGCAACGGCCTGTTCAAGCGCCTGCACATCCATACCGTGCCCACGCTGCACTTCATCTACGACCGCACCACCGAGCGTGCGGCCGACATGAACGCCTTGATCGCCAAGGCCGTCTCCTCGCGCGGGAAGGAAGAGTAGCCCCATGAACGCGCCACGCACAAGGGTGCAGCGGCGCCCTGTGCATGGGGTGTTGCTGCTCGACAAACCGCTGGAGCTGTCCAGCAACGACGCCTTGCAGAAGGTCAAGTGGTTGCTGCGCGCCGAAAAGGCCGGACACACCGGCACGCTGGACCCGTTGGCCACCGGCGTGCTGCCGCTGTGCTTCGGTGCGGCGACCAAGTTCAGCCAGTTGCAGCTCGAAGCTGCCAAGACCTACGAGGCGATTGCGCGCCTGGGTCAGACCACGACCACGGCCGATGCGGAGGGCGAGGTGCTGCGCGAGCGCGCCATCGATCCCGCCGCCCTCACGGCCGAGCGGCTTGCCGCCGTGCAGGCGCAGTTCACGGGCTCCATCCGCCAGGTGCCGCCCATGTACAGCGCGCTCAAGAAGGACGGCAAGGCTCTTTATGAATATGCGCGTGCCGGCATCGAAGTCGAGCGTCCGGCGCGCGAAGTGACAATCCACGCACTGGAGCTTTCGCTGACGCAAGACAGCCAAGGCCAGCCGGCGATCCGGATGCTGGTGACCTGCAGCAAGGGCACCTATATCCGCACGCTGGCGGAGGACGTGGGAGAGGCCCTGGGCTGCGGCGCGCACCTGCGCGCGCTGCGCCGTATCGACACCGGCGGGCTGGGTGTCGAGCGCTGTATCTCGCTGGAGGCGCTGGCCGCCATGGGCGAGGACGAGCGTCTGCAGCAGTTGCAGCCTGTCGATGCCTTGCTGGCCAGCCACACGGCTGTCACGCTGGGCGAGCAAGATGCGGCCCGTTTTCTCACGGGCCTGCCCCGCAAGGGCGCTTGGGCCGATGCCGAGGCGGTGGCTGTGTATGGCGAAAACCCCCAGGCTCTGCTGGGGGTGGGGCGCGTGGTGCGTGGGGAACTCATCCCCGCCCGCCTGCTCAGTTCACTGGAAATTCAACAGATTTTGGAAGACACGCCGCGCCCATGACGCAGCGGCAATGGGAAAACACTATGAGCAAACAAATCCGCAATATCGCGATCATCGCCCACGTGGACCACGGCAAAACCACCATGGTGGACCAGCTGCTGCGTCAATCCGGAACCTTCGCCGAGCACGAGAAAGTCGTGGACACGGTGATGGACAACAACGCCATCGAACGCGAGCGTGGCATCACCATCCTGGCCAAGAACTGCGCCGTGAGCTGGAACGACACGCACATCAACATCCTCGACACACCCGGCCACGCGGACTTCGGCGGTGAAGTGGAGCGTGCCCTGTCCATGGTCGACGGCGTGGTGCTGCTGATCGACGCGCAGGAAGGCCCCATGCCCCAGACGCGCTTCGTGACCAAGAAGGCGCTGGCCCTGGGCCTGAAGCCCATCCTCGTGGTCAACAAGGTGGACAAGCCCGGCGCGCGTCCCGACTACGTGGTCAACGCCGCGTTCGACCTGTTCGACAAGCTGGGTGCCACCGACGAGCAGCTGGACTTCCCCGTGGTGTACGCCTCGGGCATCAACGGCTGGACCTCGCTGGAAGAAGGCGCTCCGGGCGAGCAGTGGGGCCCCGACATGTCGGCCCTGTTCGACACCATCCTGAAGCACGTGCCTTCGGTCAAGGGCGATCCCGCCGCTCCGCTGCAAATGCAGATCTCGGCGCTGGACTACTCCACCTTCGTGGGCCGCATCGGCGTGGGCCGCATCACTTCCGGCACGCTCAAGCCTTCGACCGACGTGCTGGTCATGGAAGGTCCTGACGGCAAGAGCTACAAGGGCCGCATCAACCAGGTGCTGAAGTTCCAGGGCATCGACCGCGTGCAGGTGACCGAAGCCGGCCCCAGCGACATCGTGCTGGTCAACGGTATCGCCGACCTGGGCATGGGCGTCACGCTGACCGACCCGCTGAACCCCCGGCCGCTGCCGATGCTCAAGATCGACGAGCCCACGCTGACCATGAACTTCTGCGTCAACACCTCGCCGCTGGCGGGCCGTGAAGGCAAGTTCGTGACCAGCCGCCAGATCTGGGACCGCCTGCAAAAGGAACTGCGTTCCAACGTGGCCCTGCGTGTCAAGGAAACCGACGAAGACGGCATCTTCGAAGTGTCGGGCCGCGGCGAACTGCACCTGACCATCCTGCTGGAAGAAATGCGCCGTGAAGGCTACGAGCTGGCCGTGTCCAAGCCCCGCGTGGTCTACCGCGACGTGGACGGCGTGCGCCACGAGCCCATCGAGCTGGTGACGGCCGACATTGAGGAAGGCCACCAGGGTGGCGTGATGCAGGCCCTGGGCGAGCGCAAGGGCGAGCTGGTCAACATGGAACCCGATGGCCGCGGCCGCGTGCGCCTGGAATACCGCATTCCTGCGCGTGGCCTGATCGGCTTCACCAACGAATTCCTGAACCTGACCCGTGGTTCCGGCCTGATCTCCAACATCTTCGACAGCTACGAGCCGCACAAGGGCGAAATCGGCGGCCGCAAGAACGGTGTGCTGATCTCCATGGACGAAGGCGAAATCTTCACCTACGCCCTGGGCAAGCTGGACGACCGTGGCCGCATGTTCGTCAAGGCCAACGATCCCGTGTACGAAGGCATGATCATCGGCATCCACAGCCGTGACAACGACCTGGTGGTCAACGCCACGCGTACCAAGCAGCTGACCAACTTCCGCGTGTCCGGCAAGGAAGATGCCATCAAGATCACGCCCCCGATCGACCTGTCGCTGGAATACGCGGTGGAATTCATCGAGGACGACGAGCTGGTGGAAATCACCCCCAAGAGCATCCGCGTGCGCAAGCGCCACCTGTCCGAGAACGAGCGCAAGCGCGCTTCGCGCGCAGGCGCATAAGCGCCGTGGCGCCGAGGGCGCGCGCAAGCCAGCCGGCTTCGTCGCCCTGATTGTCAAAGGCCGCATCCGCGGCCTTTGTCTTTTCTGCGGCGGCTTCTGCCACGCCGTCCGCCAGGCCGTCCGTCAGGCGTTCAGCCGCAGCAGCAATTCGCGCAGGCGCTGGCCGGCCGCTGCGCTTTGCTGCGGGTTGAGCGCCAGGGCCAGGCCGATGGAGGGCAGGGTCCCGGCGTCTTGCAGCGTGCGGAACACCACGCCCGGCGTGCTGCCCTTGGCCACGACGGCCGGCACCAGGGCCACGCCCAGGCCCGCGCCCACCAGGCTGACCAGGGTCTGGGCCTGCACCGCATGCTGCTTGACCTGGGGCATGAAGCCCGCGTTCTGGCAGGCCAGCACCACCAGCGCATGCAGGCCGGGCACTTCGCTGGGGCGGTAGTTGACGAAGGGCTGGTCGGCCAGATCCCGCAGCCGCAAGGCGGGCCGCTGCAGCAGCGGGTTGCCTTCGGGCAGCACGGCCACCAGTTCGTCCTTTTCCACGGGCGTGATGGACAGCTCGGTGGCCTGCGTCACCGGGTAGCGCAGCAGGCCGGCATCGAAATCGCCGCTGGCCACCTGCGCGCAGATCTCGCGCGTGGTCGATTCGGTCAGCACCAGGTCGATCAGCGGATATTCGCTGCGAAAGGCCTGCACCAGCCGTGGAATCAGCGAGAACGTGGCCGAGCCTATGAAGCCTATGTGCAGCCGGCCGCGCTCGCCGCTGGCCGTGGCCTGCGAGACCTCCTGCACCTGGCGCGCATGGTGCAGTGCCAGCTCGGCACTTTCCAGGGCCGCCCGGCCTGCCTCGGTCAGCTCCGTGCCCCGGCGGTCGCGCTGGAACAGCTGCACGCCCAGGCTGTCTTCGAGCCGGCGGATGGATTGGGACAGCGGCGGCTGCGACATGTGCAGCTGCTCGGCCGCCTGCCGGTAGTTGAGCGTGCGGGCCAGGGTGACGAAGTGACGCAGTTGGCGCAGGTCCATTGATATCCACCGTGTATCAGCGATGCTGAATTAAGTCTTAGACGCGACTTCAAAGATATCAAATACTGGCTCCCTGAAGCAACATGGAGACCACAGTGCAGGCTGCGTTGACAGGGATTCGGGTGCTGGATCTGTCCAGCGTGGTGTTCGGGCCGCTGGCCAGCCAGGTGCTGGCCGACTATGGCGCCGAAGTCATCAAGATCGAGCCGCCGGCCGGCGACTCCACGCGCCACACCGGCCCTGCCGTGGAGCCCGGCATGGCGGCCATGTTCATGGGCACCAACCGCAGCAAGAAGAGCGTGGTGCTCGATCTCAAGCAGGACGAGGCGCGCCAGGCCCTGCATGCGCTGCTGGCCACGGCCGATGTGTTCATGCACAGCATGCGCCCGCAGAAGCTGGCCCCGCTGGGCCTGGACCCCGACACGCTGCGCGAGCGCTATCCGCGCCTGGTCTACGCTGGCCTGCATGGCTTTGGCGAGGACGGCCCCTATGCGGGCATGCCCGCCTACGACGACGTCATCCAGGGCATGAGCGGCCTGGCCGACCTGATGGAGCGCCAGACGGGCGAGGCGCGCTACCTGCCCACCATCGCGGCCGACAAGACCTGCGCCCTGGTGGCCGCGCATGCCGTGCTGGCGGCGCTGTTCCAGCGCGAGCGCAGCGGCCACGGCTGCTTTGTCGAAGTGCCCATGTACGAGACCATGGTGGGCTTCAACCTGGTCGAGCATTTCTACGGCATGCACTTCAGCCCCGCGCTCAGCGGCGCAGGCTACCCGCGCGTGATGGCGCCCTGGCGCAAGCCCTACCGAACGCTGGACGGCCACGTCTGCATGATGCCGTACACCGATGCGCACTGGCAGCGCTTCTTCGCCGCCGTGGGCCAGCCGCAGCTGGCCCTGGATGCGCGCTTTGCCAGCCAGGCCAGCCGCACGGCCCACATTGCCGAGCTGCTGGAGACCGCAGGCGAGCATGTGGCCCTGCACGGCACCCAGCACTGGCTGGACACCTGCCAGCGCCTGGAGATTCCTGCCGCCCCGGTGGCACGCATGGACGATCTGCCTGCCGATCCACACCTGCAGGCCACGGAGTTCTTCGTGCCGCTGCACGACGCCGCCATGGGCACGGTGCACCTGCCTCGCTCCTCCGTGCGCATGGATGGCCGGCAGGCGCCCATGGGCATGCCCCCGCGCCTGGGTGAGCACACGGCGGCGCTGCTGGCCCAGGCGGGCTGGAGCGCCGAGCGCATCGCCGGCCTGCAGACCACGCAACAGGAGACATGAGATGACAGTGAACACCCCGCAGCCCCACCCTGGCGCCGCCTGGAACGCCGTGCCCCGCATGGGCCAGGGCTTTTTCTGGCAGGACCTGCAGGTTGGCCAGCAGCTGCGCACCTTCCGCCGCACCGTGACCGAATCCGACCTGGTCGCCTTCATCAACGTCACCGGCATGCTGGAGGCCATCTTCATCGAGGACGGCTATGACGGCGGCGCCATCGCAGGCCGTCCCGTACCGGGCGCGCTGACCTATACGCTGATCGAAGGCTTCATCCTGCAAAGCATGATCCAGGGCACGGGCCTGGCCATGCTGGAGCTGCACCAGAAGATCCTCGGCCCCGTGCTGGTGGGCGACACCATCGAAGCCCTGGTCGAAGTCACCGCCATCAAGCCCACCTCCAAGGGCAACCGCGCCGTCGTCACCTCGCGCATCGAGGTCTTCAACCAGGGCCACCACAAGGTCATGGAGTACACGGCCGTGCGCCTGCTGGCAGGGCACAGCTAGGCGGACAAAAGAATTCCCATAACGACACCAGGAGACAACAGCATGGACAAGAAAGGCAACAAGGCCGCAGGCAGACAAGGGCGGCGCAGGATGCTGGCCGCCGTGGCGGCCTGCATGGCAGCCGCAGCGGCAGTGCCGGGAGCGGCCCTGGCCCAGCAGCCCTGGCCCAGCAAGCCCATCACGCTGGTCGTGCCTTTCCCGCCGGGCGGGCCCACCGACCTGGTGGCGCGCGTGCTGGCCCAGCAGGTGGGGCAGCAACTGGGCCAGACCGTGATCGTGGACAACCGGCCCGGCGCCAACGGCAACATCGGCAACGCCCTGGTGGCCAAGGCCGCGCCCGATGGCTACACCGTGCTCTACAACACTTCGTCGATTGCGCTGAGCCCGTCGCTCTACAAGAAGATGAGCTACGACGTGAACAAGGACCTGATGCCCGTGGCGCTGACGGCCGTGGTGCCGCTGGGCCTGGTGGTCAACCCCAAGCTGCCAGTGAAGAACGTGCAGGAGTTCGTGCGCCATGCCAGGGACAAGGCGGGCCAGCTGTCCTATGGTTCGGCCGGCAACGGCAATGTCACGCACCTGGCGGCCTTCCAGGTCGTGCAGCACTACCAGATCGAGGCCAGCCACGTGCCCTACAAGGGCAGCGCGCCGGCCGACGTGGATCTGGTGGCCGGGCAGATCGACTTCATGACCGACACCATCAACTCCGTCGCACCCTTCATCAAAGAGGGACGGCTCAAGCTGCTGGCCGTGAGTTCCTCCAAGCGCCTGCCCAACTTCCCCGACGCACCCACGCTGGCCGAAAGCGGCATGTCCGGCTTCGAGGCCGGGGCCTGGCAGGGCGTGATGGTGCCCGCTAAGACGCCAGCCGCCATCATCCAGCGGCTCAACCAGGAGCTGATGCGCGCGCTCAAGGACCCGGGCGTGGTCGAGAAGCTGCAGCTGCAGGGCGCCGAAGGCCTGGGCTCCTCGCCCGAGGAATACGGCGCCTACATCCGCAGCGAGATCAAGCGCTGGGCCGGCGTGGTCAAGAGCACGGGCGTCTCTCTGGACTGAGTGCGCTGCGGTGCGCGGCGGCTGCCCGCCCTGTCGTGCACTTGCGCAAATTGGCACCTGTTTGTCAGGGGTGGGCGCGGATTTTCAGCTATGGTTGCGGCTCATCGCCCCGGGCTGCCGGGGCAGGGCATGCATAGCAACAAGGAGCAAGATATGACGGGAGCTGCCGGCGAAGTCCTCAGCGAAGTGCGGGGCCGCATTGGCATGATCACCTTGAACCGGGCCAAGGCGCTGAACGCGCTGTCGCTGGGCATGGTGCGCGATCTGCTGGCCACCCTGCTGGCCTGGCAAAAGGACGATCAGGTGCTGGCCGTGGCCATCCGCGGCATGGGCAAGGAAGGGGCCTTCGGCGCCTTCTGCGCGGGCGGCGACATCCGTTTTCTGCACGGCGCAGGCAGCACGGGCAATCCCCAGCTGGAGGACTTCTTCACCGAGGAGTACGCGCTCAACCACCTGATCCACACCTTCGGCAAGCCCTACATCGCCTTCATGGACGGCATCGTCATGGGCGGCGGCATGGGCATCAGCCAGGGCGGCACGCTGCGCATCGTCACCGAGCGTACCAAGATGGCCATGCCCGAGACGGCCATCGGCCTGTTCCCCGATGTGGGTGGCGGCTACTTCCTATCGCGCTGCCCCGGTCACGCGGGTGAGTGGCTGGCGCTGACGGGCGACGTGATCGGCGCGGCCGACGCGCTGGACTTCGGCCTGGCCGATGGCTATCTGCCCTCGGACCAGCAGCCTGCGCTGTGGGATGCCCTGGCCGCCGACAGCTTTGCCGATGCAGCGGCCGTCGAGGCGCTGGTGAAGTCGAAGTTCACGGCCCCGGCCAAGCCAGCGGCCCAGCCCCGCGCCGAGATCGACCGCGTGTTTGCCCTGCCCACGGTGGCTGCCATGGTGCAGGCACTGGAAGCGGCGGATGGCGAGTGGGCGCAGCACACGGCAGCCACGCTGCGCAAGCGCTCGCCGCTGATGCTGCACGTGGTGCTGGAGCAGATTCGCCGCGCACGCGGCATGACACTGGCCCAGGACCTGCGCATGGAGCGCGACATGGTGCGCCACTGCTTTTACCTGCGCCCCGGCCAGAGCGAGACCATCGAAGGCATTCGCGCCCTGGCCGTGGACAAGGACCACCAACCGCGCTGGAACCCCGCACGCATCGAAGACGTGCAGGACGCGCAATGGCGTGCCTTCTTCGACAGCCCCTGGCCCGTGCACTCGCACCCGCTGGCGGCGCTGGACTGATCGCGCGGCGGTTGCTCAAACCTCCAAGGGTTCAAAAGGCTATCCGGCACCGCGCCGGATGGCCTTTTTTTCGGTTCAGCAATCAGCGGGCTCCATGCGGCAGGAATGGCCTGCCAGCAGCCGTACCGCGTCGTCAATGCGCGGGCCCGGATCCCATTCGGGCACGGGCGGCGTCAGGCCCAGGGCCATCTGCCGCAGCGGCTCGGCAATGGCCATGGACAGCAACAGGTCGCAGATGACATCGGGCTGCTCTGCCCTGAGCAACCCCTTCGCGCACTGGCGCCGCAGCCAGTCCACCAGCATGCCGCGGCCGCGCTCTATGCCGTTGCGCTGGTAGACCTCCAGCAACTCGGGCTTGGCGGGGAAATCGGTGGTGAGCAGGCGGAACATCCCCACCGCCTCGGCCGACAGCACGCGCGCGGCAATCACGCGCAGGATCTCGGCCAGCGCCGGAGCCACCTCTGAGGCCGACTGCGCATCGGCCGACAGGGCGGGGCGGAAACCGTCGGTCCAGCTGCGCACCACCAGGGCCACCAGATCCTCGCGGTTGGCGGCAAAGCGGTAGAGCGTCTTCTTGGCCAGCCCCGCGCGCTTGGCCACGGCTTCCATGGTGGTGGCGGCATAGCCTTCGTTGAGCAAGAGCCAGGTGGCGGCGGCCAGGGCGGCATCGTTGGCCTCGTGCTCGGGCCGGGCCGGCCGCCCGCGCGGCCTGGGGGCCGCAGGAGTGATTTCGGATTCCATTGGATTTCTTGTCGTTCCGTTCGGTGTTGTGCAGGGTCGTGCCTGGTTGTGCAGCATTTTGTTACCCGGCTGGGATTATCCGATTGTTTGGAAACGTTGTTCGTTTCTTTAATATAAGATGGCTTTTCCTCATCAACCCAGGAACGGAAAACACCCATGAACTCCCATGCCTTCGAGCCCGACATTTCCCGCATCGACGAGCTGCTGCACATCACGCCGCTGCGGCTGGAGACGGGAATCCAGCGCCTGCCCAGCGGCTGTCTGGTGGTGGCCTGCCGCACCGACCTGCACGGCTGCAGCGGCCGCATGCTGGACTGGTGGTTCAAGTTCTTCGAGACCACGCAGCACATCAAGTGGTGGCATCCGCATGACCACATCGCACATCGCGGCTGGGATGCGCAATGGAAGAAGGGCGAGAGCTACATAGGCGCTTCCATCGAGGCCGTGGAGTCCCTGGCCGATATTCCGCCCGTGGCGGCCAAGCTCAAGTTCCATGATCCGCGCGAGCTGTTCGACCCTGCGCAACTGGAGCTGGCCTTTGCCGAAAAACGCGCCTCGGCCGCCGTGTATGCGCGTATCGGCTTCGGCGAGCATGTGCAGCTGGATGCCAGCGGGGACCCGATGGACGGGCAGATGGTGCACCTGGCGCGCGATACGCCCTTTGGCTGCGTGCTGCGCAGCCGCTTCCTGCTGGGGCAGTCCTGCACGGACCCGGCGGCCGAGCTGCCCGACGCGCTGGGCCTGGGCCTGCTGCGCCACTGCTACACGGAGTTCACCTACCTGTCGCGCTTTCTGCCCTCGCTGTACTACGGCGAACATGGCAACGGCGAGGCGGCGCCGCTGCCCTGGTAGCCGTGGCCCCAGGCTTCAAAGCTGCTGGTGCACGGCCGTGGCCAGCTGCAGCAGTCGGTTGCGCGGCAGGGCGCCGCTGAGGGCATAGCCAAAGCCCTGGTCCACCCAGTAGAAGCTGGGCACGGGGCCGTCGCTGCTGAAGCGAAAGGCGGTCTCGCCACGCGTGGCCGGGTCCTCCAGCGCGCCCAGATACAGGGTGATGCGCTCGCCGGCCGCATCCTGGTACATGAACTGGGCGCGTGCGCCGCTGTCGCCGGGCAGCAGCCGGCCGCCCACCAGCTCATAGCCCAGTTCCGTGAGGGCTGGCAGCTTCAGCGGCCGGCCCAGGCGCTTGGAAAGCCATTGCAGCAAATGGGCCTGTTGCGCTGCCTCGACCTCGACCGGGTGGCGCTGCTCGGGCTGGTAGACCGCGTGGGCGACTGCTGCCTGATGGGCGAAGCGGGCAGGTGCGGCAGCGGCCAGCGTGTCCGCCGTTGAGGGTGCCGCAGGCGCTGCCTGCTGCCCGTGCACCAGCCAGCCCAGGCCGAAGGCCAGCAGCCAGCCTGCGGCCATGCCGCCCCAGCGCCACCATTGCTGCTGGCGCTGTTGCAGGCCCTGCAGCTGCTCGGCGGCGGCGCGCATTTCATCGGGCATGGGCGGTTCGCTGCGGGCGCTGTGCAGGGCGCGCAGCAGCTGCCGCTGGCGCTGCCATTGCTCCACGCGTGCTGCGCTGTCTGCATCCAGTTGCTCGCGCAGCGCCTGTGCCTGTGGGGCCGGCAGGCGGTCATCGACCAGGGCATGCAGCTGCTCGTCGGGGATGGCCGTGGCAGCCGAGACACAGGAGGAGGAGGGGGAGGTGGGGGCGGGGGCAGTCATGGCGGCCTCGTCATTTGAGCCGGCGCAGCGACGGGGCTGCGGCTTGGGGTGCAGCAGTCTGGGCGGGCGAAGCTGCGGGCGGTGCCTCCATCAGCTCGCGCAACCGGGAGCGTGCGCGCGACAGGCGCGACATCACGGTGCCCAGGGGCAGCTGCAGCACGCGCGCCGTGTCGGCATAGCTCATGTCCTCCACGCTGACCAGCAGCAGCACGGCCCGCTGCTCGGCGGGCAGGCGCTGCAGGCAGCGCTCCAGGTCCAGGGCAGCGTCGCTGCTGTCCTCGGGCGCTGCCAGGGACTCGGACAGGCTGTCGATGTCCAGCCACTGCCCTCGTGCGGCAGAGCGCCGCTGGTTCAGGTAGAGGTTGTGCATCAGGGTGAACAGCCAGGCGCGCAGATCGCCATCGGAGCGCCACAGCAGCCATTTGCGGCAGGCGCGTTCCAGCGTGTCCTGCACCAGGTCGTCGGCTGCCCAGGCATCGCCTGCCAGCAGCCGCGCGTAGCGGCGCAGGCCGGGCAGGTGCTCCAGGATCTGGCTGCGGTCCATGGGCAGGTCCGAAGGCGGATGCGGCTGGAATCAGGGGCGTGCGGTATGCCAGACGCCCATGACGCCGTCGCCCGTGGTATCGCCGGCCTTGCCGTCCTTCACCCAGTAGTACAGGGGCTTGCCCTTGTAGGCGATCTGGCTGCTGCCATCGTCGCGCTGGATCACGCTGTAGTTGCCGCCAGAGGGCGCCTGCTTGCCCATCAGGGGCGGCCAGTTGGTCGCGCAGGGGCCATTGCAGACGGACTTGCCACTGCCGGCCGTGTCCTTGTCGAAGGTATAGAGCGTCATGCCGTTGGCGCCGACCAGAATGCCGTTTTGTACGCTGACCGCACTGGGCGGCGTCTGGCCAGAGGCGTTGGCCGCAGGCGCGGAATAGCAGCCTGCCAGGGCCAATGTCAGGGCTGCCGTGAAGGCACAGGTACCAAGTTTCATGCCGAGCTTCTTCATCGCTGTCTCCGGTGCTTGCCGGCGCGCGAAATTGCGGCCGGACACTGCAATGAACACTGGGCCGTGCCGGTTTATTCCGCAGCAGTGCAAAAAAAGCTGCGGATGCCCGTCAGCGGTTGAAGCTCTTCATGGCGCGCTCGACCTCGCGCTTGCCTTCGCGGTCCTTGATCACGTCGCGCTTGTCGTGCTCGGCCTTGCCCTTGGCCAGGGCAATGTCGCATTTGACATAGCCGTTCTTCCAGTGAAGGTTGATGGGCACCAGGGTGAAGCCCTTTTGCTCCACCTTGCCGATCAGGCGCAGGATGTCGTCCTTCTTGAGCAGCAGTTTCTTGATGCGCGCCGCGTCGGGGTTGACGTGGGTGGAGGCGGTCTTGAGCGGGTTGATCTGGCAGCCGAGCAGGAACAGCTCGCCGTCCTTGACGATGACGTAGCCGTCCGTCAACTGCACCTTGCCGCTGCGCAGTGCCTTCACTTCCCAGCCGTGCAGCACGATGCCGGCCTCGAAGCGTTCCTCGAAGAAGTAGTTGAATGCGGCTTTTTTGTTGTCGGCGATGCGCGACTGTGTTTCAGGTTTCTTGGCCATGGAGTAATAGATGCGGCGAAAACCTGGAGATGAAAGGTCTCCCTACAATACTGGATTGCCGTCTTCCCGCCGTGCGGGATTTTAGTTTCGCCTTGCCGTCATTGTGACAGCCGGCTGTGCCATGGCGGCGCTGCCGGTGTTTTGCATGCCGTGCAGCCCGCCCCATTCATGAAAAAAGTCAACAAGTCCGTCCTGATCTGGTACAGCCCCCAAGAAATGTTTGCCCTGGTGACGGACGTGGCCCACTATGCCGACTTCCTTCCCTGGTGCGATCAGGCCAGGGTGCTGGAGCAGGACGAGCAGGGCATGACGGCCGAGGTGGGCATTGCATTCGGCGGCATGCGCAAGTCCTTCGTCACGCGCAACACGCACAGCGTGCTCGACGATGGCGGGCGCCAGGTCAGCATCCGCCTGATCAAGGGGCCGTTCTCGCGGCTGGAGGGCCACTGGATGTTCCGCCCCGTGGGCGACGGATCGCAGCGCGCCTGCCGTGTCGAACTGCAACTGGACTACGGTTTCGACAACATGGCCCTGGCCGCCGTGGTCGGCCCGGTGTTCGACCGCATTGCAGGCTCCATGGTCGATGCCTTCATCAAGCGTGCCGAGCAGGTCTATGGCTGAGCCCCAGCCCGCTGTGCGCATCACGCTGGCCTGCAGTGCGCGCGCCGGCGAAGTCGTCGAGCTGTTTCTGCAATTGCCGGCCGGTGCCACGATTGCCGATGCGGTGGCGGCGGCGGGCGGCTGGCAGGCGCTGGGCTTTGCGCAGGCCGGGCCGGCAGGCCTGTGGGGCCGCAGCGCGCCTTTGACGCAAGCCCTGCGCGACGGTGACCGAGTGGAGCTGTACCGGCCCTTGACCGTGGACCCCAAGGTGGCGCGCCGCGAGCGTTTCGCACGCCAGGGCGCTCGGGCCACGGGGCTGTTCCAGCGCCAGAGGCCTGGAGCCAAGGCCGGCTACTGAGCCGGCCCGGATTCGGCGATCAGCGCATTGCGCCGCAATCGGAGGCGATGATGGCGTCGGCGCGCTTGAGTTCCGCATCGCGCGTGGCGTCGTCCATGAAGCCGCGCTCGCCCTGCTCATTCGTGTAGCCCAGCAGGCGGCCCGAAGACAGCGCGGTCTTGGACTGCTTGGCGCGTGCGCAGTTGTCCTGGCGCTGCTTGGCAATCCGTTCCTTTTCCGCCTTGGCCTTGGCGGCCTCCTGGGCTTCGGCCTTGCGCTTTTGCTCTTCCAGTGCCTTGTCGGTGCCTGCGGGCTTGGTGTCCTTGGCGGCTGCGGCAGGTGCTGCCGGTGCCGCGGCGTCCGCCGCAGGCGCCGTGCCTGCATCCGCAGCTGCCGCAGCGGCGGAGGGCGCGGCGGCAGGCGGCGGTGTGCTGCCGCCAGGCTGGCGCAGGATGTTCTTGGCTGGAATGTCAGGAGGCGGTGCGCGGTCGCTGAAGACCTTGCGGCCTGTGGCGTCGACCCATTGCCACTGGGCGGCTGCGGGCAGCGAACAGGCGGCAAGCGTGACTAGCAAAACAAGCTTGATGGCGTGCATGGTGAGTTGGGGATCGGGCCGAATGGCCTACAGCATACATTGTGATCCGGCGCACGGGTACAATCCTTCTTTTGGAGCTCTCACATGCGCCTTCTCGGTAAAGCCCTGACCTTCGACGACGTCCTTCTGGTCCCCGCTTTCTCCCAGGTCCTGCCCAAGGACACTTCGCTCAAGACGCGCTTTTCGCGCAACATCTCCCTGAACATTCCCCTTGTGTCCGCCGCCATGGACACCGTGACCGAGGCGCGTCTGGCCATTGCCATCGCGCAAGAGGGCGGTATCGGCGTCATCCACAAGAACATGACGGCCGAGCAGCAGGCCGCCGAAGTGTCCAAGGTCAAGCGCCACGAATCCGGCGTGGTGCACGACCCCGTGGTCATCACCCCCGAGCACACCGTGCTGCAGGTGCTGCAGCTGTCCGAGAATCTCGGCATCTCGGGTTTCCCCGTCTGCGACGGCGGCAAGGTGGTGGGCATCGTCACCAGCCGCGACCTGCGCTTCGAGACCCGCTACGACGTCAAGGTCAGCCAGATCATGACGCCGCGCGAGCGCCTGATCACCGTCAACGAGAAGGACGGCACCACGCCCGTGGAAGCCAAGGCCCTGCTCAACAAGCACAAGCTCGAACGCATCCTGGTCGTGAACGACGCCTTTGAACTCAAGGGCCTGATCACCGTCAAGGACATCACCAAGCAGACCACCTTCCCCAACGCAGCGCGTGACAGCGCAGGCCGCCTGCGCGTGGCCGCCGCCGTGGGCGTGGGCGAGGGCACCGAGCAGCGCGTGGAGCTGCTGGTCAAGGCCGGCGTCGATGCACTGGTGGTGGACACGGCCCACGGCCACAGCAAGGGCGTGATCGACCGCGTGCGCTGGGTCAAGCAGAACTACCCGCAGGTGGACGTCATCGGCGGCAACATCGCCACCGGCGCCGCTGCGCTGGCACTGGCCGAGGCAGGCGCCGACGCCGTCAAGGTCGGCATCGGCCCCGGCTCCATCTGCACCACGCGCATCGTCGCCGGTGTGGGCGTGCCCCAGATCATGGCCATCGACAGCGTGGCCCAGGCCCTGCAAGGCACGGGCGTGCCGCTGATCGCCGACGGCGGCATCCGCTTCTCGGGCGACATCGCCAAGGCCCTGGCCGCTGGCGCCTCGACCATCATGATGGGTGGCATGTTCGCCGGCACCGAAGAGGCTCCGGGCGAAGTCATCCTGTACCAGGGCCGTTCGTACAAGAGCTATCGCGGCATGGGCTCCATCGGCGCCATGCAGCAGGGCTCGGCCGACCGCTACTTCCAGGAATCGAGCACCGGCAACCCCAATGCCGACAAGCTCGTGCCCGAAGGCATCGAAGGCCGCGTGCCCTACAAGGGCTCCATGGTCTCCATCGTCTACCAGATGGCCGGCGGCGTGCGCGCTGCCATGGGCTACTGCGGCTGCGCCACCATCGAAGAGATGAACAACACGGCCGAGTTCGTGGAGATCACCGCCGCAGGCATCCGTGAATCGCACGTGCATGACGTGCAGATCACCAAGGAAGCGCCCAACTACCGCGCCGACTGACCCAGGGCCAGCGCCTTGGCGCGAGATGGAAAAGAGGTCCGGGCAGCCGCTGCCCGGACCTCTTTTTTTGTGCGCTCTCGAAGCTCAGATGGCGAAGCTCAGATGACGACGCTCAAATGGCGAAGTTGTCCAGCACCGCGCCCGAGCTGGCGCTCGATGCGTTGAACGCGAACTTGGCCTGCACGCCCCGCGTGTAGCGGGGCGCGGGAGCCTTCCATGCCGCACGGCGCTGGGCGAGCAAGTCTTCGGGCACGTTCAGCTGCAGCTGCAATGCGTGCGCGTCGATGGTGATCGAGTCGCCCTCGTGCACCAGCGCGATGTTGCCGCCCACGGCCGCTTCCGGCGCCACGTGGCCGACCACCATGCCCCAGGTGCCGCCGGAGAAGCGGCCATCGGTGATCAGGCCCACGCTCTCGCCCAGGCCGGCACCGATCAGGGCGCCCGTGGGGGCCAGCATTTCCGGCATGCCGGGGCCGCCCTTGGGGCCCAGGTAGCGCAGCACCATCACGTCGCCGGCCTGTATCCTGCCGTCGAGGATGGCAGCCAGTGCCGATTGCTCATCGTCGAACACGCGTGCCGGGCCGGTGATGACCGGGTTCTTCAGGCCCGTGATCTTGGCCACCGCACCTTCCGGGCTCAGGTTGCCCTTGAGGATGGCCAGGTGGCCCTGCGGGTAGAGCGCATCCGAGAGGGGGCGGATGACCTGGGGGTTGGGCGGTTCGTCAGGCACGCCGGCCAGGGTCTCGGCGATGGTCTGGCCCGAGATGGTGATGCAGTCGCCGTGCAGCAGGCCCGCATTCAGCAGGATCTTCATCACCTGCGGGATGCCGCCCGCCTGATGCAGGTCCACCGCCAGGTATCTGCCGCTGGGCTTGAGATCGCACAGCACCGGCACCCGCTGGCGGATGCGCTCGAAGTCGTCGATGGACCAGGGCACGCCGGCCGCATGGGCGATCGCAAGAAAGTGCAGCACGGCATTGGTGGAGCCTCCGGTCGCCATGATCACCGAGACCGCGTTCTCGATGGACTTGCGCGTCACGATATCGCGCGGCTTGAGGTCCATCTTGATGGCCTCGATCAGCACCCTGGCGGATTCCTTGGCCGAGTTCTCCTTTTCATCATGGGGATTGGCCATGGTGGAGGAGTAGGGCAGGCTCATGCCCAGCGCCTCGAACGCGCTGGACATGGTGTTGGCGGTGTACATGCCGCCGCACGAGCCCGTGCCGGGAATGGCGTGCTGCTCGATGTCCTTGAGCTCCTGGTCGCTGATCTTGCCTGCGGCGTTTTCGCCAACGGCCTCGAACACGCTGACGATGTTCAGGTCCCGGCCTTTCCACCTGCCGGGCAGGATGGTGCCGCCGTAGACATAGATGGCCGGCACATTGGCGCGCAGCATGCCCATCATGCCGCCCGGCATGTTCTTGTCGCAGCCGCCGACCACCAGCACGCCATCCATCCACTGGCCGCCCACGCAGGTCTCTATGCAGTCGGCGATCACCTCGCGGCTGACCAGCGAGTACTTCATGCCTTCCGTGCCCATGGACATGCCGTCCGAGATGGTCGGCGTGCCGAACACCTGCGCGTTGCCGCCGGCTTCCTCGATGCCTGCGATGGCCGCGTCCGCCAGCCTTTGCAGGCCGGAGTTGCACGGCGTGATCGTGCTGTGGCCGTTGGCCACGCCGACCATGGGCTTCTTGAAATCCTCTTCCTTGTAGCCCATGCCGTAGAACATGGAGCGGTTGGCGGCGCGCGCTTTGCCTTCGGTGATGTGGGCGCTTCGGCGGTTGATCTGGTTCGGCGGGGTCATGGCATGTCTCTCGTTGTGGGGGTTGGATGAGTATGGGCCGACTGATTCATCTGATCCAATCCTATTCATCGGCATGATTGATATGCTGCACATATGAATGAGCCCCCCATTGATCTGCGCGTCTGGCGGCAATTCCTGGCCGTGGCGGACGAGCTGCACTTCGGCCGCGCCGCATCGCGCCTGCACATGACGCAGCCGCCGCTCACCCAGGCCATCGCCCAGCTGGAGCGCAGCCTGGACGTGGCGCTGTTCGAGCGCTCGAGCCGCCACGTCGCGCTGACGCCCGCCGGCGAGGCGCTTGTGCCGCAGGTGCGTGAGCTTCTGGCGCGGGCGGCGGCGCTGCCGGGGATTGCGCGGGCTGCGGCAGCGGGAGAAGTGGGGCGCGTGCGGCTGGCCTTTGTCTCCACCATCGGCTTCACCCGGCTGCCGCTGTGGGTGCGGGACTTCGTGGCAGGCACGCCAGGTGTGGCGCTGGAGCTGGTCGAGGCCACCAGCGATGTGCAGATGGAGGCATTCGAGCGCGGGCAGATCGATGCCGGGCTCATGCTGCATGCCCCGGGGCATGCGCCGGCCGGCCTGGAGCGCCTGGCCGTGGGACGGGAAGCCATGGTGCTGGCCCTGCCGCAGCAGCATGCGCTTGCCGGTGCGGACCGGCTGATGCTCGACGAAGTGCTGGAGCAGCCGCTGGTGATCTTTCCGCGCCGCATCATGCCCTCGCTCCATGACGCGGTGACGGATCTGTACCGACGGCACGGACATGTGCCGCGCATCGCGCAGCAGGCGATACAGATGCAGACCATCGTGAACCTGGTCTGGGGCGGCATCGGCCTGGCCTGGGTGCCCGCCAGCGTGATGCAGTTCTGCAGGCCCGGCGTGGTCTACCGCGAGGCGGTTTTCGCCAGCGCCCGTGCAGGCAGCAAGGCCGTTGCCCTGCCGGTCTGCGAGACCAGCCTGGCCTGGCCGGCCGGAGCCATGTCGCCCGCGCTGGCGCGGTTTGTCGGCTTCGTGCGCGAACAGCGCTGAGTGGCGTTCACCGACAGCCCCCCCCGAGGCAAGGCCCGCGAATATCCGCATGGTTCTGGTCTGAATTTTTGGAAATTCTGGCCAGAATGATAGAATTCGGGCCAGGCCGGACACCAGGCCTGCTTTTGTTTTCAGCCCCGCCATGCAATCTGTCGGCATCTACGAAGCCAAGACCCGTTTCTCCGCCCTGATCGAACTTGTCGAGCAGGGCGAGGAAGTGCGCATCACCCGCCACGGCAAGGAAGTGGTGCGCATGCTGCCGGTGCGCCGCCGCCCCGTGATCACCGACGAGCAGATCGCCCGCGAGCTGGAGCAGATGCAGGCGCTGCAGGCCACGGTGCGGCCGGCCCAGCCGGCACAGGCGCCGGACTCCACCACCCGACTGCGCCACGCAGGCCGGAGCCAGGCATGACCTCCTTCGTGCTCGATGCCTCCGTCACCGCCGCCTGGCTGCTGCCCGATGCCGCCAGCGTGCACACCCAGCGCCTGTATACCCGCATCCGCCGCCATGAAGTGGACCCGCAGGCGCCCAACCTCTGGCAGTGGGAATGCGGCAACCTGATCGCCTCGGGCGTGCACGGCGGCCGCATTCCGCACAGCTCGGTCGAGGGCCTGTGGGGCGTGCTCGAGGCCATCCGCCACCGCGTGGAACTGCACGAGCTGGCACCCGCCCAGCACAAGGCCGTGCTCGACGTGGCGCTGGACACCCGCCTGCCGGTCTATGACGCGGCCTACCTGTGGCTGGCGCAGTCGCTGCGCCTGCCGCTGGCCACCTTTGACGCGGCCCAGGCCGCCGCCGCCCGCAAGCGCGGGCTGGCGCTGCTGGCCCCTGAAGATTTCTGATCCCCTCCCATCACCTTTGCCTGAGATGACCATGCAACACGACAAGATCCTCATTCTTGACTTCGGCTCCCAAGTCACCCAGCTGATCGCCCGCCGCGTGCGCGAAGCCCATGTCTACTGCGAAGTCCACCCCTGCGACGTCAGCAGCGACTGGGTGCGCGAATTCGCCGCCGACGGCCGCCTCAAGGGCGTGATCCTGTCGGGCAGCCACGCCAGCGTCTACGAAGTGGACGACCGCGCCCCCGACGCCGTGTTCGAGCTGGGCATTCCCGTGCTGGGCATCTGCTACGGCATGCAGACCATGGCCACCCAGCTGGGCGGCAAGGTCGAAGGCTCGCACACCCGCGAATTCGGCTACGCCGAAGTGCGCGCCCATGGCCACACCGAACTGCTCAAGGGCATCGAGGACTTCGCCACGGCCGAAGGCCACGGCATGCTCAAGGTCTGGATGAGCCACGGCGACAAGGTCACCGAGCTGCCCCCGGGCTTCAAGGTCATGGCCTCCACGCCGTCCTGCCCCATCGCCGGCATGGCCGACGAGGCGCGCCGCTTCTACGCCGTCCAGTTCCACCCCGAAGTCACGCACACCGTGCAGGGCGCGGCCCTGCTCAACCGCTTCGTGCGCGAGATCTGTGCGGCGAATGCCGACTGGATCATGGGCGACTACATCGAGGAAGCCGTCGCCAAAATCCGCGAGCAGGTGGGTGACGAGGAAGTCATCCTCGGCCTGTCTGGCGGCGTGGATTCGTCCGTGGCTGCAGCCCTGATCCACCGCGCCATCGGCGACCAGCTGACCTGCGTCTTCGTGGACCACGGCCTGCTGCGCCTGAACGAAGGCGACATGGTCATGGAAATGTTCGAAGGCAAGCTGCACGCCAAGGTCATCCGCGTGGACGCCAGCGACCTGTTCCTGGGCAAGCTGGCCGGCGTCAGCGAACCCGAGGCCAAGCGCAAGATCATCGGCGGCCTGTTCGTGGACGTGTTCAAGGCCGAGGCCGCCAAGCTCAAGGCCGGCGATGCAGGCCACAAGGGCGCCACCTTCCTGGCCCAGGGCACCATCTACCCCGACGTCATCGAGTCGGGCGGCGCCAAGAGCAAGAAGGCCGTCACCATCAAGAGCCACCACAACGTCGGCGGCCTGCCCGAGCAGCTCGGCCTGAAGCTGCTCGAGCCCCTGCGCGACCTGTTCAAGGACGAAGTGCGCGAACTCGGCGTGGCCCTGGGCCTGCCGCGCGAAATGGTCTACCGCCACCCCTTCCCCGGCCCGGGCCTGGGCGTTCGCATCCTGGGTGAAGTCAAGAAGGAATACGCCGACCTGCTGCGCCGCGCCGACGCCATCTTCATCGAAGAACTGCGCAACTGGACGGACGAAGCCACCGGCAAGAACTGGTACGACCTCACCAGCCAGGCCTTCACCGTCTTCCTGCCCGTCAAGAGCGTGGGCGTCATGGGCGACGGCCGCACCTACGACTACGTCGTGGCCCTGCGCGCCGTGCAGACCAGCGACTTCATGACCGCCGACTGGGCCGAGCTGCCCTACGGCCTGCTCAAGAAGGTGTCTGGCCGGATCATCAATGAAGTGCGCGGCATCAACCGCGTGACCTACGACGTGTCGACGAAGCCGCCGGCGACGATTGAGTGGGAGTGATTTGGCGTCTGGCATCGGCTGGCACCGAGTAGCACGAAAACACACCTAAGCCCGCGTCACTGCGGGCTTTTTTGTGATTTCTTCCGGCACTGGCTGGCAATCTTTGGTATCGCCAAGCACCGTTTTTTCATGGCATGATGAATGGCATTGAATGCTTCGATGCCATGAGATGCCGCCGATGCCATGTAACCGCCTTTCTGGTGATCATGGTATTGATATAGCGTAGTGCAATGATTTCATTGTGTTTTTACGCCAAGGTGGGGTTGGTTCCAGATCATGGTATTTAAGCCGAATCAGGGCGAGAACCATGCTGACCGATACCAAGCTGCGTAACCTCAAGCCGAGGGACAAGCTCTACAAGGAAAATGACCGTGACGGCCTCTATGTGGCCGTCACGCCCGCTGGGGCGATCTCGTTCCGCTACAACTACTCGATCCACGGTCGGCAGGAGACCATCACCTTCGGCCGCTATGGCGTCGGCGGCATCACCCTTGCGGAAGCCCGCGAGCGGTTGGGAGAGGCTAAGAAGATGATCGCAGCCGGGAAGTCGCCGGCCAAAGAGAAGGCTCGGGACAAGGCCCGCGTCAAGGATGCGGAGACGTTCGGGGCGTGGGCGGAAAAGTGGCTGCGCGGCTACCAAATGGCTGACTCCACCCGCGACATGCGCCGTTCAGTCTACGAGCGCGAGCTGAAGCCGAAATTCGGCAATCAGAAACTGGGAGAGATCACCCACGAGGACTTGCGGGCGCTGACCGATGCCATCGTGGAGCGCGGTGCACCGGCGACCGCAGTGCATGCTCGCGAGGTGATGTTGCAGGTCTTTCGCTGGGCCATCGAGCGCGGCCAGAAGGTCGAGAACCCGGCAGAGCTGGTGCGGCCGACGACTATCGCCAAGTTCGAGCCGCGCGACCGTGCGCTGACGCCCGACGAGATCGGTCTGATGTATCAGTACATGGAGCGCATCGGCACAACGCCATCCATTCGGGCTGCCGCCAAGTTGTTGCTGCTGACGATGGTGCGCAAGAGCGAGCTGACCAACGCGACCTGGAGCGAGATCAACTTCAGCGAGGCGCTTTGGACCATCCCGAAGGAGCGGATGAAGCGACGCAATCCGCACCTGGTGTTCCTGTCCCGGCAGGCGTTGGACATCTTCATTGCCCTCAAGACCTTTGCCGGCGGATCGGACTACGTGTTGCCGTCGCGGTACGACTCGGACTTGCCCATGAGCAGCGCCACGCTCAACCAGGTGCTGACGCTGACGTATCGGCTGGCGCAGAAGGAAGGGAAGTCGCTCGCCAAGTTCGGGCCACATGACTTGCGGCGCACGGCCAGCACGTTGTTGCATGAGGCCGGCTACAACACGGACTGGATTGAGAAGTGCCTTGCGCACGAGCAGCGAGGCGTCAGGGCCGTCTACAACAAGGCCGAGTACCGCGAGCAGCGGACGGCGATGTTGCAAGACTGGGCGGACATGATCGACGAATGGACACTGAAGCGGCCGAAGGCGTAAGCCAGAAGATTACAGTTCGCTCGCCTGCCCGAACATCGAGGCATGGCCCCGGGTTTCATTGACACTTGAGGGGCGTAGCGTTTTAGCCGCTAAAAAGTGGCTGCTGCGACCGACGGGGTGAAGCCGGGACGCATGGCCTGAGTGCCCGATGCCTTGCGCGCCTCGATCCATTCCTCGACCTCGGCCAAGTCCCAGGCGACGTTTCGGCTGGTGAGCGCAATGCGACGCGGAAACTCCCCCCGCTGCTCCATATTGAAAATCGTGCGCTCAGACAGCGGGATCATCGCCAGTAGCTTCTTGCGGTTGATGAGCGTCTTACTTGTCGTTGTCTGCATCCCTTGGCCTCTTTCAGTCACTTGCGAACATGTGCCTGATGGTGCCTGTGAATGCGGATTGTTTCGTCCTATTAGTTGGTCAATTTGGTTGACGCCGCGAGCGCGACTTTGAACTCAAGTGGAACATCGCAGGGATCGACGTCAGTGCCTTCGATACGGCTTGGCGTTCTATACCTAGCTTTCGCGCAATCTCCGACTGGTTGAGTCCAGACCGCTGGAGCATCAGCATCTGCTTTTTGCGATCCGATAGCTTTGAGTCCACCATCAGCCGTGCTTGATTGCGCAGCTCTGCCTTGTCCGCCGGCTGTAAGGTCTGGCCTGCGACATAGTGGAAGAAGTAGCTGTCAACCAGTTGATCGCCCGATTTCACTTGGGCAGTGGCCGGCTTCGCGCATTGCTGGTTGAGTCTCGCCAGTTCGAGGTCGAATTGCGCGAGGGATCGCCTTGCTTGTCTGTAGACAGGGTTCCATGCGCCGCTCGGCAATTTAGGCCGGTGATCCAGGCAATACAGGCTGCTTAGTCGAAGCCTTTCCTCTGGATCGTCCGCCTTCGGATCATCGCTCCCGCCGGCGAATGAGGTCAGCTCGGCGAGTGATCCGCAGAACCGGCAGAACCCCTGGAGGCGTTCGCCATTCAGTCGGGTGTCGCGCACCTTCGACTTCACCGGCCGTTTGCAGGCGCAGTCCCATACAAGCCCGATCAACGATTCGAGTGTTGCAACAAACCGCCGATCTCTTGGCGTCTGCCTATCCTCCGTTTTGATGAACTGGCGCAGCAACTGCCGCTGCATGCGAACCATCGCATCAAGTCCAATCAGTCGAATGATTCCGCTGAAGCTCACCCCTGTTCCTGCTCCGGGGATATGGCCCAAGTAGCGTTGTGGCAGCGTCGCCGTGTACGCAGCCACGGCGGGGTCAATAAGTTCCTGTAACAGCCCAACGATGGGGTAGCGCCGCGAGGAGGCGGAATACGGCCGCCAGCGATCCTCAAACTGCCCGATGGCTTCCGAGACAGTGGGATCGCAGCCTTCCCAGATGACAATGGTTGGATCGTTCTTCATGTCAACCATTTTGGACAACTAATAAGATGTAGGCAACCCCCAATAACGCCTAACCTTCGTAGCAATTCAGTTGATAACGGAGGTTTACGCAATGACGATAGAAGACACGCTACTGCAACGCTTCGGCCCGCTGCTGAGCATGGCACAGCTCGCCTCCGTCCTGGATCGATCACCGGATGGCCTGCGGGTCAGTTTGCGCACGACGAGCGAATGGGCGGGGCGAATCAACAAGGCTCGCTTGAAGATCGGTCGGCGCGTCTACTTTCGAACCTCGCAGATCGCCGAGGTGCTGAGCGACGAATCCCTGTACGGAACGGGGAACTGAGTCGTGGCGATTGACGTCCTGGCGGCGTTCGAGTGCGAACCGCCGGTGCTGGACTTCATATGGCCGGGCTTCCTCGCGGGAACCGTCGGCGCGCTCGTCGCCCCAGGGGCCACGGGCAAGAGCTTCTGGGCGCTGGAAGCGGCCATGAGCATCGCATGCAGCGTTGCCGGCGGCGACCTCGTGGGCCTGGCCCCCGCACACACCGGGCGCGTGGTCTATCTGGCCGGGGAAGACCCGCCGCCCGCGCTTGTCCGGCGCATTCACGCCATCGGCCAGCACCTTGGGCATACAGCCCGCCAAGCCATCGCCGAGAACCTCGTGCTTGAGCCGATCATGGGCAAGCGCCTGAACGTCATGGACGAGGCTCACTTGCGCCGCGTCATCGAGTACAGCGCCGGGGCGAGGCTGATCGTGCTGGACACCCTGAGCCGCATCCACGCCCTCGATGAGAACAGCAACGGCAACATGGCCCACCTCGTGGCCGTGCTGGAGCAGGTCGCGGCTACCACGGGCGCATCCGTGCTCTACCTGCACCACGTCAGCAAAGGAAGCGCCCGCGAAGGGCAGACCGACCAGCAGCAGGCCGCGCGTGGCGCGTCCGCGCTGATCGACAACGCCAGGTGGTGCGGTTACGTCGCCCGCATGACTGAGGACGAGGCGAAGCGCCTCAGCGACCGCGCCCATGACCGGCAGCCCATCGGCGATGAGCGGCGCGGCTTCTTCGTGCGTTTCGGCGTCAGCAAGCAGAACTACGACGCCACGCCGCTTGATCGCTGGTACATGCGGCACGCCGGCGGCGTGCTGGTGCCGGTGGAGCTGTATGAGGCCAGCAGGAATGAGGAAAGACGTAATAGTCGGAGGCGAGGCGATGGCTTTTGACCTCACCCATGCCAGGCACGACCCAATGCACTGCTTGGTCCCCGGCTTGTTCCGCAGTCTCAAGCGCGGTGAACGGAAGAAACTCAAGCTCGATGTGACGTATCACTACGCCGGGACTGAACAAGCGCGGTTCGTCGGTTTCGAGCCTCTTGGCGCTGATGACATGCGGCTGCTGCAAGGTCTTGTGGCTCTTGGAGGGCCGAAGGGCATCATCCTGACGCCAGAGCCAACAGCGGACTTGCCGAAGCAACTCCGTCTATTCCTTGAGCCGAAGTTCGACGCGGTGGGGCAGGATGCGCTGGTCGTGCGAGAGAGCATGACCCGCCTGCTAGGCGAAATCGGCTTGACCGATGGCGGTGACAACATCCGGGCGATCAAGGCGTGCTTGCTGCGCATGGCAAACGTGACGGTGGTGCTCACCAAGGGAAGCCGGCAAAGGTCTTTTCACCTGATGAGCTATGCCTTCGATGAGGATGACGGACGGCTGTTTGTCGCGTTGAATCCTCAGATTGCAGAGGCGATTCTTGGGCGGCGCCCATATACCCGCATCGAGATGGTCGAGGTGCGGGCGCTGCAAACCGACCCGGCCCGCCTGATTCACCAACGGCTATGCGGCTGGATCGACCCCGGCAAAGCCGGGCGCGTGGAACTCGATACCCTTGCTGGCTACGTCTGGCCGGACGAGGCGAACGCCGAGGCCATGAAGAAGCGCCGCCAGAAGGCCCGCAAGGCTCTGGCCGAGCTTGCCACCGTGGGATGGAAGGTCAGCGAGTATGCGGCAGGGAAGTGGGAAATTGGCAGGCCGAAGCCCGTAGTAACGTTCCCCAAGCTCCGTAGCAACGTTCCCCTTCACCCGTAGCAACGTTCCCCGCCTCAAACCGGAAAACAGAGCAACGGCGCGGGCTTGCGGCTAGTCCGCAAATTCCATCCATGATCTTCCAAGATCATCCACTAGGCTGAATCGACATTCAATCTGTCAGCCAAGCCAGACTTGCAGCGAGGCAGAGGAATGCCATGAAGTGGGCGGCCTTGCGGTCGTAGCGCGTGGCGATGCGTCGGAACTGCTTGAGTCGGCCGAAGCATCGCTCGATCGCATTGCGAGCCCGGTATAGCTTGGCATCGAAGGGCCGCGGCTGCTGGCAACTGCGCGGCGGAATCACGGCTTGAGCGCCTGCCGCCTCGATCTGCGCCACAAAGGCGCGGCTGTCATAGCCCTTGTCGGCAAGCACATGCGTTGGCCTGAGTCCTTTGAGTAACTCTGGAGCCTGAGTGATGTCGTTGACTTGCCCAGGCGTGAGGATCAATTTCAAGGCTCTGCCCTGAGCATCGCAGGCCATGTGGATCTTTGTGCTCAGCCCACCTCGGGAACGCCCCAGAGCCGGATTCTTGGCCCCCCTTTTCCAGTCGCGGCTTGCTGGTGAGCGCGAACGATGGTGCTGTCTATCAACAGGTACTGGTTGCCCCGATCCTTGACCAGCACGGCAAATACCTGCTCCCAGACACCGGCAGCGGCCCAGCGCGTGAAGCGCTTATGCACGCTCTTGTACTTGCCGTAGCGCTGCGGCAGGTCGCTCCAGCGCGCGCCCGAGCGCAGTACCCAGAGCACGCCATTGACGAAGACGCGGTTGTCTGCGCCACTGCGCCCAGGATCCGAGACTTTGCCGGGCAGCAAACCCTCAAGACGTTCCCATTGGTGATTTGTCAGTTCGTAGCGGCTCGGGCGAGACATTCAGGCTGGCTTCCTCCTACCTGTATCGTCTCATCTCCCATGCGCATTGCTCTGAATGTCGATTCAGCCTAGGCGCGGCACTTGCCGCCGCCCTTTAGGGCGACGCCAAGTCCTTGCCGATGGTCGGCCTGCGGCCGAGTTGTACGCCAGAAGGGCGGTCAGCTCCGGCCGGTTCTTTTTAGCGGCTAAAACGCTGCGCCCCTCAAGTGTCAATAAGATGTTGTATGTTGTATGTTGTAGCGCGCTACAACATACAACAGTTCAATTCAATGCCCTGGCCACGTCATGAGATCGGCCTTTCTTTCGCGCGCTACGTCGAGCTGCAGCATCGTCATCTCCGGCGAGGCTGGCCATGTCCGGGCCATGGTCGACCATCGCCACGTCCGACGATGCACCGAGGGCCCCATCGCCAGTTCTGACGATGACGGCCGCCGGCGCTGGAGCTCGCATCGCCACTTCTGACGATGCGATCCTCTCTTTGACACTTGAGGGGCCGAGCGGCGGGGATCTCCCGGCCTACTCCCCTCTTGGCGTTCAATTTTCCGTGCTGAATGAGCTGCCATCCCTGTTTCGATGGGCGTGCCTGTGTCATCGGCTCTATGTCAACCATTTCGGCCAATTATTGGAATGTTGTGTAGGCCAGCACTCCGTAACCTTCGGAGTAGTTCAGTTGATAACGGAGGTTTACGGACATGGCGACGACAGAAAGCAGCTACCCCGAGGAGCTGGCCGCACGGCTGGCTCTTCAGCAGAAGACCTCGCAAACAAAGCGCAGGGACTACCTGGCCGCTTTCATGGCGGTGCGCTCGGACGTGAAGGAAGCGATGGAGGCCGGCTACGCGCTCAAGATCATCTGGGAGCACCTGCGCGAGGTCGGGCGCATCCCTTTCCGGTATGAGACGTTCCTGAAGTACGTTCGCCAGCACATCACCAATGCGCGGCCTAGCTCAATGGGGCAGGGTACGAAGTAAGCAAAGTTCCATGCTCAATCGCTGCAAGCGCATGGCTGAAACGCTGTTACCGGCCTCTTGGATCTCTGCAAGCACGCGGACATTGGCAATTTCCGTTGGTTTTCCCGCTGTTGGCGCGCTGTTGCGAAGCAACGGTGCGGTTACAGCGCGAAGTTCGATGAGTCATACGAGGCAAAAACAACGCCGTAAGGCGGGCAGGATGTGTGAAGTAGGCCCACCGGCAAGCCGGTTGTCCTTCTTCACTGTCCCTTATTCGCGCGGGGCGCTCAACGGGCATCCTGCTCTGCGAGGCTGCCGGCTACCGCCGGTTGGAGGACACATGGGTGACGAGAATCGAATCACCAGGAAGGGCAGCCCGCCGATCAAGGTGTACTGCCTTCCAGAAGAACGCGAACTGATTGAGGCGAACGCCAAGATGGCGGGGATCAGCGTGGCGCGCTATCTGCGCGACGTAGGCCAGGGCTACCAGGTCAAGGGAGTCATGGACTACCACTACGTACGCGAGCTGGCGCGGGTGAATGGCGACCTTGGCCGGCTGGGCGGATTGCTCAAGCTCTGGCTGACCGACGATCCGCGCACTGCCCGTTTCGGCGATGCAACGATTCTCGCCCTGTTGGCTCGGATCGAAGCTACTCAGGATGAAATGAGTCGGCTTATGAAATCGGTGGTGCAGCCGAGGGCCGACCGTTGAGAGTTTTAGCGGCTAAATTTCCGTGTGCCGGACGCGACACGAGGCACTTCCAGGCCGCCGGCCTGAGCGTTATCAACTCTCGGGAGGACGCATAAGGCCAGGGACACCCCGTAAGGGCCGAGAGCAGAATCACCGAAGCCCGGGCCTCAGTGCCAAGGGCGATACCGATTAGCTAGTGGCGTAGCTCTTCGATGAAACCTTGCCGTGGGCAAGCGCGAGCTTGGTCAAGGCATTGCCTTTCTTTCATCGAATGGAGATTGCGACCATGAAGCACGTCCGTTTTTTAGCGGCTAAAACCGCGCTCGCCGCCGCTCTGGCCGGCAGCATCATCGTCACCCCGGCGCAGGCCGGCATCCCCGTCATCGACGGCGGCAACCTGGTGCAGAACGTCATGACCGCCATTGAGTCGGTGGCGCAGACGCTCAAGCAGATCGAGCAGTACCAGACTCAATTGCAGCAGTACGAAAACATGCTGCAAAACACCATGGCTCCGGCCGCCTATATCTGGGACCAGGCGCAGTCCACCATCAATGGACTGATGGCCGCCACCGACACGCTGAACTACTACCGGAATCAGCTCGGCAGCATCGATGCGTACCTGGGCAAGTTCCAGGATGTGGCCTATTACCGTGGTTCGCCTTGCTTCTCGGCCGCTGGGTGCTCGGATGCCGAGCGCGCTGCGATGGAGCAAAACCGCAGCCTGGCGAGCGAGAGTCAGAAGAAGGCGAACGACGCGCTTTTCAAGGGCCTGGAGCAACAGCAGCGCAACCTTTCCGCCGATGCTCGCCAGCTCGAACGGCTCCAGTCCGCCGCGCAGGGCGCGACCGGGCAGATGCAGGCCATCGGCTACGCCAACCAGCTCGCCGCCAACCAGGCAAACCAGCTTCTGCAAATCCGTGGCCTGCTGATCGCACAGCAGAACGCCGCGACGGCCAGGATGCAGGCGCAGGCCGACCTAGAGGCGCAACAGCAGGCCGCCGGCGCGACTTCCCGGGAGTCCAGGATCGAGCGGACGGCCAACCCGAGAAACTGGCTCGAACTGACCCGCTGACGGAGGCCCTGCACCATGAAGAAAACGATGCTGCTTACCGGCCTCGTGGTGGTGCTGGTGGCTGGTTGCGACAACAAGCCGGCCATCCCGCCCATGCCCGAGGTCAATGACACCAATTGCCAGATCGAGGCGATCAAGAAGATCGAGGACAGGGCCACGCGCGAGAAATTCGCCGGGCTGTGCTCGCGCCGGTCGCCGGCCGCCGGCGGCATCGCGCCGACCGAGAAGCCCATGAACTGGCTCGAACTGGCCGACCCGAAAGACCAGAAGGAGGCGAAGCCATGAAAACACTGCACAAGGCGGCGCTGATCGGCGTCGCCCTCGCGCTTTACTCCACCGCCGCATCGGCCCAACTCACCAATCAGGGGATGCTTGACCAGGTGGTGACGGAGTTCGCCACGCGAGCCACGTCCTGGCAGACGGTGGTGATGAATGCCGCGATGTTCCTGTTCTGGACGCTGGGCACGATCTCGCTGGTTTTCACCTTCGGCTTCATGGCGCTGCGCAAGGCTGACATTGGCGAGTTCTTCGCCGAGTTCATCAGGTTCATCCTGTTCTTCGGCTTCTTCCTCTGGCTATTGCGCAACGGCCCGGCCTTCGCCAACTCGATCATCCAGTCACTGGCCCGGATCGGCGAGCAGGCGTCCGGGGTGGCGTCGGTGACACCCTCGGGCATTGTGGATATCGGCTTCATGATCTTGAAGCAGGCATTCAGGAACTCGTCGATCTGGTCGCCCGTGGATAGCTTCATCGGTGTGGCCTTGAGCGTCGGCATCCTGATCCTGCTGGCTGTTGTCGCCGTGAATATGTTGCTGCTGCTCGTATCAGGCTGGCTGCTGATGTACGCCGGAATCTTCTTCCTCGGCTTCGGTGGAAGCCGTTGGACTTCCGACATGGCGATCAACTACTACAAGACCGTGCTGGGCGTGGCCGCGCAGATCATGACGATGGTGCTCCTGGTCGGCATCGGGAACGACCTGCTTTCCAGCTTCTACGCCAGGATGAACACCGGCACCCTGAACTTTGAAGAGCTGGGCGTGATGCTGGTGTTCTGCGTGGCGTTGCTCATGCTGGTCAATCGTGTGCCCCCGCTTGTCGCCGGCATCATCACCGGCTCGGGGATCGGTGGCGCTGGCGGCATTGGCAACTTCGGTGCAGGTGCCGCCATCGGTGCGGCTATGGGCGCGTCGAGTATGGCCGCCGGAGCGGCCAGCGTGGCTGGCGCGGCCGTGATGGGCGGTGCGGCCTCGGCCGCCGGCGGCATGTCGGCGATTAGGGCGGCGTTCGAGAAAGCAGGGGCTAGCGCCGGTGGCGAATCGGGCGGAGTGCCCATGTTTGGTGGTGGTGCTGGCGGTGATTCCGATGCTGGACCGTTCGCGCAGGCGGCGGGCTTTGGTGGCGGCGGTTCCAGTGCCGGCACAAGTACGCCGCTCGGCCAGGCGGCTGGCTTTTACAGCTCTGGAAGCTCCAGCAATTCGGGCGGCAGCGGCGGCGAATCGAGGGGCGGCGACAAAGCCGGCTCCAGCTCGAAGGGTAGCGGCGATGTCGGCGGCTCGAAGGCCGGCGGCGGCAGCGACGCTGGCGGCCAAGCCGGCCGAGGTGCGGGAGGCCTTGTCGCTGCGACGGCTGCGAACCTGGTGCAAGGCATTGGCGACGTTGCGCAGGCCAAGGCGGCCAGCATCCGCGACGCCGCCGCCGAACGCATCGCCGACACCACCGGAGGGAAGATCGCCGCCGCAATCCGGGCGAGCAGCCAGACAGACCGGGCGGTCGACGATGTGCCCAGCTTCGGCGGCAACAGCCTGGCAGGGGCCGATTCGGCTGCTGCTGATCCTGATGATGAAGTGGTCGCGTTCGCCAACCGCGACAAGGAGGTATGACGATGACGCCGAGAGGATTTTTCGACTGCCTGGACGTTGCCGCTGCCGAGCAGCGCCAGGCGCAGGCGGTTGAGGTTGAGCCGGTCGACGATCAATCGACTGATGCAGACCCGGCGGCAGAAGTTGCGGCCTTTGTTGATCGACCTGCTCCGCCCGTCATTGAGGCCACCAAGCTGGCGGCCAGGTCGGGCGGCTACGCCAGCAGCTACGGCAGCAGCGCGAGAAGCACGCCGCTGGCCGAGGCCGCCGGCTTCTACGGCACCGGCAGCCGATAAGCGCGTCGGCCGGCGTGGGGCCGGCCGACACTTCCACAACCCACCTGTTAGAGAGGTGAATCATGGCAACCCTGAATCCTACCAATGCAACGCAGGCCGTTCATCATGCAGCCGTGCAACTCGCCGCGCTCGACTGGCTAGACCAGGACGCGGCGCGGCAGCTCGGGCCGCTCGCCGAGGCCGTGGCGAACGCTTTCATGGTCGTGTTTTACCAGGCCGAGACGGGCCAGGCGACACCTGCCGACTTTCGCGAGGCCCTGGACGCGGTGCGGCAGTCACTCGGCGCCGCGTAGGCACGCGCACCAGGAGCAGCAAGGGCGGCCATTGGCCGCCCTTGTCATTTCCGGGCCTGCATCGTCAAAGGTGACGATGTGCGCTGGCGTGCTCGAGCATCGCCAGATCGGACGATGACGGCCGCTCTGGCCTTCTCCCTTGGCGTGGATCGCATCGTCGCTTCTAGCGATGAGATCCAGCGCACCAGAACGGCGCACGTCGAGCTGCAGCACCGCCAGGAATGGCGATGCTGGCCAGCTCTCCTACTCGATGCCGTGCATGGCCTTCGCCCGCGCTGCGACGGCCTGTGCGTGTTCGATATAGGCCGGGTCGGCTGTGGCCTCGGCTTCGGCCAGGAAGGTGCTGATCGCCTCGGCCGAGGTCAGCGTCTCGGCCGGGTCGAAAGGCGTCAGCTCACGGCCAACGGCCGGCGCATCCACCCATTCGCGTTGTTCCGGCGGCAGTGGATACACGCCGGCGGCTTCGGCCTCGGCCAGCAGCTCGGCCAGGGTGTAGCGCACCTGGTCAGGCGTGACGGCGCGGGCGGGATCGGCCTTCAAGGCGTCATAGGCCGGGCCGACCTTCTCATGCAGCCAGTTTTCCAGGTTCTTCGAGCCTGTCATCGACTGGCCTCATCAAGCATGGATGCCAGGCGCTCCAGGTCATTGACCGATTGCGAGCGAAAGCGGCCGGTCAGCAGCTCGTGCAGCGCGGCCGGCGTCAATCCGAGAAGCGTAGCCGCTTGCTCGGTCGACAACTGTCGCGCCTTGATGGCCTCGCCGATCTTGGTGACGAGTCGGGTCTTGACCAGCATTTCGCCGGCGTCGGGATAGCCCAGGTCGGCATAGACGTTGGCGCTGCCGTGCTGAATGTTCGGGGTGTCGTCAGCGTTCAGGTCGGCCAGCAGCTCGGCGACTGTGGCGAACCGCCCCGAGACACGGCCGGCGCGGCTGTCTGCAATTGCTTCCTCGGTTTCCTTCCTGCCCATCGCACACCTCACGCTGATTTGCCTAGCCCGTCTCATCCAGATGAGGCCACAGAGAGCGCGGCTGTGAAGGCCAAAGAGTACTACGTTGCGTGTTTTCCCCGGAAGAAGACACGCCGACCACCTTCTTGGCGTAAACCATCTACGACCCGGTGGCTAAAGCACATGGCCTTGCCATCGAGCCGGTGCCGCGAGCCCGCCGCAACGCATGGCGCCGGCCGAATCCATGGCGTCGCGCACATGAGATTCGGGGTTCACTTGGGTGGATCAGATGGTAAACTTGGCCAAACTTTGGAAGACTTCGCCGCGCGACACCAAGCGAGCCGCCTGACATGAACCAACCTGATAGCGAAATTCTCACGCTGGATGAAGTGGCGGTCTACCTCAAGGCAGGGAAGAAGACCGTTTACCGGCTGGCCCAGCAGGGGGAGATACCGGGATTCAAGCTGGGCGGCACCTGGCGGTTTCGTCGCAGCGAGCTGGATCGCTGGATTGCCGCGCAGATAGCCGAGAAAACGCAGGACAAGACATGAGCGCCCCGAAAAACGATAGCAACCAGGCGGCCTCGCCCCGAGAGGGGGCTGCACGTCCATGAACGCCGTAGAAATCGAACAAGCCATCACCGACCTCGCGGAGCAGCCGTTCGACCGTGCGGAGTTCCCCTATGCCTTTCTTGAGGCGTTCGGCAACAAAGCGACCACCATCAAGCGCCTGCGCGCGGGGGCGTCGAACAAGTCCGACCTCGGCGGTGTTCTCCAGACCAGCAATATCCACATCCTGACCTGCGACGTAGGGCGGGTGACACAGACGCTGGCCGCTCTCAAGGCCAGCCCGGCGACGGCCAAGGCCAAGGCGAAGTTCATCCTCGCCACCGACGGTGCGGACTTCGAGGCCGAAGACCTGGCCAGCGGTGAGACCGTCGCCTGTGCCTTCAAAGACTTTCCCGACCACTTCGGCTTCTTCCTGCCGCTGGCGGGCATCAGTACCGTCCGCCAGATCAGCGAAAACGCCTTCGACATTCGGGCCACCAGCCGCCTGAACCGTCTGTACGTCGAACTGCTGAAAGACAACCCTGAATGGGGCACGGCGGAGCGCCGCCACGACATGAACAAGCTCATGGCGCGGCTGATTTTCTGTTTCTTCGCCGAGGACACCGACATTTTCATCGGGAAGGGGCGTTTCACCGAAACCGTTGCGCAGATGAGCGCCAAGGACTCGTCCAACACGCACGAGGTCATCGCCACGCTGTTCCGCGCCATGAACACCAAGCGCGAGGACCGGGCTGCCGCCAAGATTCCTCGATGGGCCGAAGATTTCCCCTACGTCAACGGGGCTTTGTTCTCCGGCGGCGACGAGGTGCCGCGATTCAGCAAGATCGCCCGGTCCTACCTGCTGCACGTTGGTGGCCTGGACTGGACCAAGATCAATCCTGACATCTTCGGCTCGATGATCCAGGCCGTGGCCGAAGACGAGGAGCGCGGCGAGCTGGGGATGCACTACACCAGCGTTCCCAACATTCTGAAGGTGCTCAATCCGCTGTTCCTCGACGACCTGCGGGCGAAGCTGGAGGAGGCGGGCGACAACGCCCGCGTGTTGCTCAACCTGCGCAAGCGCATTGCCAAGATCAGGGTATTCGACCCGGCCTGCGGCTCGGGCAATTTTCTGGTCATCGCTTATAAGGAAATGCGCGCCATCGAGGCCGAGATCAATCGGCGGCGCGGCGAGCCGGATCGCGCGTCGGAGATCCCGCTCACCAACTTTCGCGGGATTGAGCTGCGTGACTTCCCGGCGGAGATTGCCCGCCTTGCGCTGGTCATCGCCGAGTATCAGTGCGACGTGCTGTACCGGGGGCAGAAGCTGGCCCTGGCCGAGTTTCTGCCCCTGCGTAACGAGAACTGGATCACCTGCGGCAACGCGCTGCGGCTCGACTGGTTGAGCGTTTGCCCGCCCACCGGGACGGACGTGAAGGTGCTGGCGGATGATCTGTTTGAGACGCCGCTCGACCAAGCGGAGATTGACTTCGAGAACGAAGGCGGCGAGACGTACATCTGCGGCAATCCGCCGTACCAAGGAAGCGTTGGTCAGACAGCGCAGCAGAAGGAAGACATGGCGCGAGTCCTCGCGCCCCTTCTAAAGACTTACAAGGATTTGGACTATGTAGCCGCGTTCGTTCTGAAAGCAGCTCAGTTCAACAATTTTACTGGGGCGGCAAGCGCATTCGTAACGACTAACTCCATCACTCAAGGAGAGCAAGTTGCAATGCTTTGGCCGCTCGTATTTAAAGAGTGCAACACGATCAACTTTGCGCACACATCGTTCTTGTGGAGCAACCTCGCTAGTAACAAAGCTGCTGTCACGTGTGTGATTCTCGGCCTGACGACCAACCCTGGCTCTGAAAGGAAACTGTTCGGCGAAGGCACTGTTAGATCATGCGCCAACATTAGTCCGTATCTTGTCGCTGCTGATACCGTGATTGTCACGAAGAGATCGAGTGCGCTTTCAGCCATCGGACATATGCAGTCGGGGAATAAGCCGACTGATGGAGGTCATCTGACACCATCTACTGAAGAGAAGGATCAAATAATTGCAGCGAGTCCAGATGCCAGACGCTTCCTAAAGCGCTACGTTGGATCGCGCGAATTGATAAACGGTGGAGCTCGCTGGTGCATATGGATCGAGGATGACGATCTTGAAGAGGTAAATCGCATCGATATTCTTCGTGACCGCCTCGAAAAGGTTCGCGAAATGCGCTTGAGTAGTAACGGAGCTCAAGCCAACGAGAACGCTGCCACGCCGCATCGCTTCGTTTTCGCCCCTCATAGTCGCCACGCTGCAATCGCAGTTCCGAATGTGTCGTCGGAACGAAGGTTGTTTCTTCCGTGCGAGATAACTGGATATGACACCGTTGTCTCCAATCTCGCGTCGGTGATTTACGATGCGCCGCTTTGGAACTTGGCACTGATTGCATCACGCCTGCATCTCGTTTGGATCGCCACCGTTTGTGGCAGGCTGAAGACCGATATTCGCTACTCCAATACCCTCGGCTGGAACACCTTCCCCGTGCCCACGCTCACCGACAAGAACAAGGTCGATCTCACGCGCTGCGCTGAGGATATCTTGCTGGCGCGGGAGCATCACTTCCCCGCGACCATCGCGGACCTGTACGACCCCGAGAACATGCCCGCTGACCTGCGTGCCGCACATGATCGCAACGACGAAGTGCTGGAGCGCATCTACATCGGTCGGCGCTTCAAGAACGACACTGAGCGGCTGGAAAAGCTGTTTGACCTTTATACCAAGATGACCGCTTCGGCTGCACCGGCCAAGGGCAAGAAACGCAAGGCGGGAGCCAACGCATGAGCGACAAGATCAAGTCCGTACCGTCCGTTTCCGTCACCTACGCCCGAAACGGCGCATCGACCAAGGCCAATGCTCTTGGGATGCGGCCCATGCAGGAGCGGGCCTACGAGAAGCGGGGCGAGCAATACCTGCTTATCAAGTCGCCGCCCGCATCGGGCAAGAGCCGTGCGCTGATGTTCGTGGCACTCGACAAGCTCAAGAACCAAGGCTTGAAGCAGGCCATCATCGTTGTGCCGGAGAGGTCCATCGGTGCCAGCTTCAACGACGAACCGCTGTCGAAGTACGGCTTCTGGGCGGACTGGCAGGTCGAACCCAAGTGGAACCTGTGCAATGCGCCAGGCAACGACAACGGCGGCAAGGTCAAGTCGCTGGGCGCATTCCTCGAAGGCGAGGACAAGGTGCTGGTCTGCACCCATGCGACCTTCCGCTTCGCTGTCGATGCCTACGGCGTCGAGGCGTTCGACGACCGATTGATCGCGGTCGATGAGTTCCACCACGTTTCGGCCAATCCGGACAACAAGCTCGGCTTGCACCTGGGGCAGTTCTTCGCGCGGGGCAAGACGCACATCGTCGCCATGACCGGCTCCTACTTCCGTGGCGACGCCGAGGCCGTGCTCGCGCCGCAGGATGAGTCGAAGTTCGATACCGTCACCTACACCTACTACGAGCAGCTCAACGGCTACGAGTACCTCAAGCAACTCGACATCGGCTACTTCTTCTACAGCGGGCCTTACGTCGACGACATCCTCAATGTCCTCGATCCCGCCGAGAAGACCATCATCCACATCCCGAATGTCAATTCGCGCGAGAGCACGAAGGACAAGATGCGGGAAGTGGAGCACATCATCGAGGCGCTGGGTGAATGGCAAGGCATCGACCCTGCGACCGGCTTCCAACGTGTCAAGCGCCCCGATGGCCGCGTGCTGCGGATCGCCGATCTCGTCGATGACGATGCCGCCAAGCGCGACCGCGTGTCCGCCGCGCTCAAAGACCCGGCGCAGAAGAACAGCCGCGACCATGTGGACATCATCATCGCGCTGGGCATGGCGAAGGAAGGCTTCGATTGGATTTGGTGCGAACATGCACTGACCGTGGGCTACCGCGCCAGCCTGACCGAGATCGTGCAGATCATCGGCCGAGCTACCCGCGACGCGCCCGGCAAGACCCGCGCGAGGTTCACCAACCTGATCGCCGAGCCGGACGCAGCCGAGGAAGCTGTCACCGAGGCCGTTAACGATACGTTAAAGGCCATCGCGGCGAGCCTGCTGATGGAGCAGGTTCTTGCTCCGCGCTTCGAGTTCAAGCCCAAGAACCCCGACAGTGGCCCGGTGCCGGGTTTTAACTACGGCGAGGGTGGCTACGACCCGGATCGCTGCAACATCGGCGTCAATGAGCAGACAGGGGCGTACCAAATCGAGATCAAGGGCATCGCCGAGCCCAAGAGCAAGGAGGCGGCGCGAATCTGTCAGGAAGACCTGAACGAAGTCATCGCGGCCTTCGTGCAGGACAAGCCCACCATTGAGCGCGGCCTGTTCGATGAGGAGTTGGTGCCCGAGGAGCTGACGCAGGTTCGCATGGGCAAGATCATCAAGGACAAGTATCCCGAGCTTGACGCCGAAGATCAGGAGGCCGTGCGCCAGCATGCCATCGCCGCCCTCAACCTGACGCAACAGGCCAAGCGGCTTGTCACCGAAGGCGAGAGCGACGGGTCGCCCAACACCGCCCTGATCGACGGCGTGCGCCGCTTCGCGATGGACGTGCGCGAGCTGGACATTGACCTCATCGACCGCATCAACCCCTTTGGCGAAGCCTACGCCATCCTCGCCAAGACCATGAGCGAGGACAGCTTGAAGCAGGTCGCGGCGGCCATCTCGGCGAAGCGCACGAGTCTGACGCCGGACGAGGCGAAGGAGATGGCTGTTCGCGCCGTTCAGTTCAAGAAGGAGCGCGGACGCATTCCTGCACTCGATTCCCAGGATGCCTGGGAGCGACGCATGGCCGAAGGCGCGGCCGCCTTTATGCGATTCAAGGCGGAGGGGCGCTATGAGTAACTCCGATCTTGACGAACTCGCTGCGGAGCTTGCCGAGTTCGCACCGCCCGAGGCGAAGGCCGGACGGCCGGCCAGTGAGGAGCGCGTCATCGCGGGCTTCGAGGAAATCCAACGCTTCACCGAGAAGCACGGGCGTGCGCCGCAGCATGGTGAGGATCGCGATATTTTCGAGCGCCTCTATGCCGTGCGCCTGGACCGCTTGCGTGCGCTCCCGGACTGCCGCGCCCTGCTGGAGCCGCTGGACCATCAGGGCTTGCTTGCCGGGGCGCCTACCGTTGCCGCTTCGGCAGATGAAGCCATCGACATCGACGACCTGGCCGCCGAGCTGGCGGGCGTAGCCGACGCAGACGACATCACGGTCCTACGCCATGTCCGCACCAGCGCCGACAAGCGCGCCGCCGAGGAGATCGCGGATCGCAAGCCTTGCGAAGACTTCGAGGCGTTCAAGCCACTGTTCGAGCGCGTAGCGACGGAAGTCAAGACCGGATTGCGCCAGTCCCAGCCCATAGAGGCGGGCCGCCGCGCGATTGAGGCCGGGGACTTTTTCGTTCTCGATGGAATCACGCTCTACGTCGCAGACGTCGGCGAACCGCTGAGAACCACCGCCGGGGAAGTGGACCGCCGCCTGCGCCTCATCTTCTCCAACGGCACCGAAAGCAATCTGCTGTTGCGCTCGCTCCAGCGCGCTTTCTACAACGACCCCGCCGCGCGGCGGCTGGCCTCGCCCGAGAGCGGACAACTCTCCTTCGGCGGCGAGCTTGAGGCCGATGATGTCGAAAGCGGCACGATCTACGTCCTGCGCTCCCTCTCCGATCATCCCTATGTCGCGCAGCACCGCGACATCATCCACAAGATGGGCGTGACCGGGGGCAGGGTGGAGACGCGCATTGCCAACGCCGAACACGACTCCACCTACCTGCTGGCGAAGGTCGAAGTGGTAGCGACCTACAAGCTCGCGGGCGTCAACCGCACCCGGATGGAGAACCTGTTCCACAGACTGTTCGCGCCCGCGCGGTTGAACATCACGATCAACGACCGCTTCGGTCATCCTGTGCAGCCTGAGGAATGGTTCCTAGTGCCACTTCATGTGATCGACGAGGCGGTTCAGCGCATTCGAGATGGATCGATCACCGAGTTTATCTATGACCCGCAGACCGCTCGACTGGTGGGCTACGCGCGGACTAACTATAAGGATGAACCATGATGGAAAGTCTGCGACCGAAGCAGTCAGAGGCTCGATCCATGGTCTTTGCAGAAGGGGCGCAGTGGGTCCGTGCTGACTTTCATCTGCATACCCGAGCGGACCGAGAATTCAAGTTCACGGGCGATGACAACTTCTACAACAGCAACTATGTGGATGCGTTGGAGAAAGCGGACATCCGATTGGGCGTCATTACCAACCACAACAAGTTCGACTTCGAAGAATTCAAAGCACTGCGCAAGACGGCCCAGAAGAAGGGTATTGCGCTGCTGCCAGGCGTTGAGTTGTCGGTCAATGACGGGGCTAATGGCATCCACACGCTTGTTGTGTTCTCCGACGAATGGATCGATGAACACAATTACATCAACCCCTTTCTGACCAGCGCATTCGAAGGTAAAACGCCCGCGCAGTACGAGCAGGAGAACGGGCGCACTTCATGGTCGCTTCTGGAGACCATCAAGAAGCTGGAAGGCTATCACCGGGACTTCTTCCTTGTCTTCGCCCATGTCGAAGCCCCGAGTGGCCTGTGGGCGGAGCTGGATGGCGGCCGGCTTACTGAGTTGGGGCAAAACGAGTTCTTCCGACGCAGAACGCTGGCTTTTCAGAAGGTACGCACGCACGACGGCGCAGGCAAAGACAAACCCTGCCGCACCAAGATTCAAAGCTGGCTACAGAGCTGGTACCCCGCCGAACTGGAAGGCAGCGACCCTAAGAGTGTCGATGAAATCGGTCGAGGCAAAGCCAGCTACCTGAAGCTGGGCGAACTGTCCTTCGAGGCGGTCAAGTTTGCCTTGAGCGATCCCGCTGGGCGGGTAGCCATGGAGCCGCCCAAACATCAAGCGTCGCACATCCGCAGCATCCGCTTCGACGGCGGCATCCTCGATGGGCAAGTGCTGCATTTCTCTTCCGAACTCAACACGTTGATCGGCATCCGGGGCAGCGGCAAATCGTCCATCCTGGAGGCAGTACGCTACGCCCTCGACATTCCACGCGGCGAGAAGGCGCAGGACACCAAGTACAAGGATGAGTTGATCCGCCATACCCTTGGCAGCGGCGGCAAGGTGACGCTGACAGCATGTGACGTGTACGGACAGGAGTTCACCATCTCCCGCATCTTCCGCGAAGCCCCGAATGTCTATTTGGGCGGCAAGTTGCAACCCGGCGTGTCGATCCGGGAAACCGTACTGCGCCGTCCGATCTACTTCGGCCAGAAGGACCTTTCCAGCACCGGCGAAGGCTTCGAGACCGATCTGGTGGAAAAGCTGGTTGGCGAGAAGCTGCGTGTGCTGCGTGACGAAATAGAGGTTCAACGCCAGCGCGTGCGTGACGCTGCTCAGCGCTGGCTCAAGCTCAGCAACACGGCCGAACTCAAGCGCGACTTCGAGACCCAACTAAATGATGCCAACTTCCGTCTGACCAAGTTCGCGGAGCACGGTGTCGCCGATAAGCTCCAAAAGCGACTTGGCTTCCAGCAGGACGCCACAGCGCTCGCGCGCATGATGGAGCGGGCAGACAGCTTCATCCTCGCTCTAGGAAGTCTGATTGCCGAGCATGAGGACGAGCTGCGGAACGCAACGAGCTACGTTTCCAAGCAGAACCCGGATTTCTTCACGGCCTACTACGCTGAGTTCTCCAGCCTCGTTGCCAAGGTCGATCAGCTCAAGCAGATCGAGCGAGAAGCGAACGTCATTGCAGCTCGCCTCAAGACCAAACAGGGCGAATTTGAAGGCGCAAGCAGGAGCCTTCAGGAGGAGTTCGCACAAGTCGAGCGCCAACTGGCTCAGGAGCTCAAGCAAACCGGCATGACTGCCATCCAGCCGGACGACTTCCTGGCCCAGCAGCAGCGCAAAACCAAGGCGGAGCAAATGCTGGAGGCGCTGGCCAAGCAGGAATCACAGCAGACCAGCATCCGCGACGCGCTGTTTGCCGAGATCGACAAACTCAATGAACTATGGCTGCGCGAGTTCAATACCATCAAGGTAGAGCTGGACCGCGTGAACGCTGGCCACACCGCCCTGCAGATCGAAGCGGACTTCAAGGGCGACAAGGAAGCCGCCATCAGCTTCATGCAGCAGCTCTTCAAGGGCAGCAACATTCGCGAAACCACGCTGCGCGCAGTGATGGAGGACTATGCCGATTTTGGCGGCCTCCTACGTGCCTTGCCGGGAGCCTTGGCGAAGGCCGGCAGCACCCCCGAGGTCTTCGAAAAGACCTTCATGCAGAACCTGACCGATTTCGTCACCTGGCAGGTGCCCAACCGCTTCGTCATCCGCTATCGCGGCAAAGAGTTGAAGCACCACTCTCTCGGGCAGCGCGCTTCGGCGCTGTTGCTGTACGTGCTCAGTCAACGCCAGAACGACGTGATCATCATCGACCAACCGGAAGACGATCTGGACAACCAGACCATTTACGACGATGTGATCAAGCTGCTACGGGAAATGAAGCCTCACGCCCAATTCATCTTCGCCACCCACAACGCCAACTTCCCGGTGCTGGGTGACGCGGAACAGGTGCACGCCTGCCAATACCAGGACGAGAAGGTCGCCACGCGAAGCGGCAGCATCGACGCCCGCCCGGTGCAGGACGCCATCATCAACATCATGGAAGGAGGCCAGGAAGCCTTCAACCGTCGCAAAGAGGTCTACAACCTATGGAAACCACAGAGCTGATCGACCTGCTCAGCCGGGGCGAGGACAGTCGGCAGCAGTTCAAGACGGACATCAACAATGCCGACGCCTTGGCAGCAGAGATCGTTGCCTTCAGCAACACCGCTGGTGGTCGCATCTTCATTGGGGTGAACGACGACGGTTCGGTGCGCGGTCTATCCGGCGCCGACGTTGCTCGTCTCAACATGCTCATCGCCAACGTGGCCTCGCAGGTCGTGCGTCCCGCCGTGAACCCGCTCACGGAAAACGTGCCTCACCCGGCAGGCACGGTGCTGGTGCTCTCTATCGCTGAGGGCGTCAACAAGCCCTACATGGACAAGAACGGCGCGATTTGGGTGAAGAACGGCTCGGACAAGCGCCGCGCCACCTCGCGCGAGGAATTGCAGCGCCTGTTCCAGCAGGCGGGTTTGGTGCACGCCGACGAAACGCCCGTAGCGGGCTTGAGCGCGGGCGATGTGGACATGCCCTATTTCGAAACCTTCTTCGAGCAGCAATTCGGTGAGCCGCTCGCCCAGCATAACCAGCCGCTGCCGCAGTTGCTGACCAACATGAACCTGATGAACCAGGGGCAGCTCAACGTGGCGGGCGGTCTGCTGTTCGCCAAATCACCGCACTACGCGCTACCCGCCTTCGTCGTCAAGGCCGTCGCCTTTGTCGGCACCCAGATTGAGGACGAACGCTACATCGACAGCCGCGACATCGTCGGCAAGCTGGCCGACGTGTTCCAGCAGACGTTGGGCTTTATCGTCGCTAACACCCGCGCCGCGCAGGGCGAGCAGGGCTTCAACTCCCAGGGGCAGCCTGAGATTCCCCGCATCGTCTGGGAAGAACTGGTCGCCAACGCCCTCATTCACCGCGACTACTTCGTCAGCGCGCCGATCCGCGTACTGGTCTTCGCGGATCGTGTCGAGATCATCAGCCCTGGCCACCTGCCCAACAACCTGACTATCGAGAACATCAAGGCCGGCAACTCCAATATGCGCAACCCCATCCTGGCGTCCTTTGCCGCCAAGCTCCTGCCTTATCGCGGATTGGGTAGCGGCCTGCTGCGCTCACTGAGGGCATGGCCGCAGATCGAACTCATCGATGATCGGTCCGCCAATCTGTTCAAGGCTATCGTGGCGCGTCCCAGCTTGCTGGAGCCGGCCGGAAGTTCTTGACTGGGGTCGTCTCAGAAAACGGAAAATAAAGCACGCTAAGCCGGTTGCAGCGGTCGTAGCGGCCTGAACTTGCCCGCGCCGATCTTGGCGCTGCTGCGCCAGAGGTAATCGCCGGTGAGGTTGATGTGCTCCCAACCGAGCGGCGACAGGTACTGCAACAGCGCGTCATCAACGGCATGGCCGTTGCCACGCAGCGCGTGCGCAGCCCGTTCCAGATAGGGGTCAGTTTGGATATCGAAAATTATTGTACGTTAAGGTGATTTTTTGTACCTCTGAGCTGTGGTAGAGCTTGACCACTTTGACAGGCAGCTTTGAGCGAGAAACGGACATTTCTAACAACATTCTGTATGAATAACGGGAAGCAGGTCAGCCTGGGCGTTTCAAAAGCTCACAAGAAAACTAGATTAATGCAGCTATCAATGCTAGTTAATTTATGGTTGATGTGTCCTTTGGCAAGCGGGTCTACGGGGTAGTATGAAAAAGAGTTCTTTGGTTTATGTGCTGTGTTTTGTCGGTGGATGTATGGACTGCATCAGTTTTTTATTGTTATTCCATACGCTGCTGGGTTTAATGACGTTTAATACCATGTACGGTTTGATCGGTTTTTTCAATCCTGAGTCTGGTATTAAAATAGGTCTGCACCTTTATCTGGTGGCATTTTTCATCGTGTCCGTTTTTCTGCTGAAACTGTTGCATGAAAAAGCCAGCGTGAAAAAAATCATTGCCAACGAGACCTATATTCGCATTCAGGTCGGCCTGATTATTATTTACGCTATCATTGGCAGTTACGCGCTCAGGCATGGGTTATTAACCCCGGATGGATGGCTGTCGTTCCTGGTCGCCAGTCTTGGGATGCTGCCTGTTTATCTGCAGAACTATGTTATCAGTCATAACCACAAATCACAGACCGGTACGGTGGTCATGACCGGTAACTACGTCAGTATGATCAGTAGTTTTGTGAACTGGCTAACTCAGAAACACAGAGCACCTGAGAACAAAGGCACGTTAACGCATTATCTTAAGGCGCATAGCAGCTTTTGCTGTGGTGTGGTGCTGATGGCTATTCTGTCTCGCTGGGTCGATTTTCTGGGTCTATTTATTCCCGCCGTGCTGCTTATGTTTCATTGTGTGAAATTTAGCGACAGAATAGTTCCTGAGCATAATCAGAAATAACTTGCCTGTTATTTAATTTCGGCGTCGCGTTGCTTGGCCGGGCTACGATTCCCGCTGAAATTTACCGCCAGATTGTGAGGGAATTGTCATGGAGCTGTCTCCGAAGAGTGATGCTATGGCCACCACCGGAGAGGCTAATCTGGCGGGTATCGGAACCGAACGGAGTCAGCCTTATCGGCCTCATCGACACCGGCACATCTTACGATGCCACCGTTCGGCCACCATTGAGATGTAGCAGTACGCGGGGTCTCCTCGTTTTCAGTGCAATAAGTGACGGTACGCAAAGCTAGCACTGGCGCGGGGGTGGTCTGGGTAGACCGTTGATTTCATTGACTTTCCTGTTCGCTTTGTAAACGGGTATGGTGGCCTCCCACTTTTGAGGTTCACGATGCAGGGTTGGCACACAACGTTTTTGGGGATGCGTGGGCTCCCCCGCGATATCAGCGACTTCGAGATGAAGGCATTTTTCACCTTCGATGGTGCCGAGCGCGACGCAATCAATGCACGCCGAGGTGATTCCCACAAGCTTGGTCTGGCGCTCCATATTGGTTTCCTGCGCATGAGTGGGCGTTTGCTCGGTGCCTTTCGGGTAATTCCAGTAGCCTTGTGGCGCCACCTTGGCAACGAGCTTGGCATTGCAGCACCAGAAGTCGCCTCGCTGAGAGCCATGTATGAACGCGGGCGCACGCTATTCGATCACCAACAAGTAGCCTGCACGGTCCTTGGATTCCAGTGGATGAGCGAGCACCAGCGCCGCTCACTGGTACGTGAACTGCGCGACGAAGTGGCGCGCTGCGCCGACCGCGATCAGCTACTCGTGCGGGCGCGTCAATGGCTGTACAAGAACAAGCTGGTGATCGTGCACGAGCGGGCAATTCGGACACTGATTGCGGCGGCACTTGCCCAGCTTGAAGTTGAAACAGGCACCGCCATCGCCGCCAGCGTTGATCCAGCAACACTTGATCGCTGGCGAGCCTCAGTTTCAGAGCTGCGCCCAGATGGACAAACCCAGCAGAGTTGGCTATGGGCTGCACCGGCGAAACACTCAACCCGCCAAATCAGCGAGGTACTGGAGCGCATCGACCTGCTTTACACGCTGGACGTTCATAAGCACCTGGCAGACATCCCCGATCTCATCTTGCGCCGCTACGCGCGCCGACTTGTCTCCAGGCCGCCCTCAGCCGGAGCCAAGATCAAAGAGCCAGCGCGCACCGTGGAGGTCGCATGCTTTCTTCGGTATTGCCTGTTCACCACCACAGACCAGTTGATCCTTATGGTGCAGCGCCGGATCGCCGATCTGTGGCGTCAGGCTGCCGCCGATGTCCCCGCTACCGTCAATTGGGCCGCAATGTACAAAACGCTGCTCGGCGAACTTGTTGCCTTGAGCGCGCAAGGTGCGGTGCCAGATGCTGAGTTGCGTGCCCGTCTTGAAGCCTTGATCACCGAAACCCAGAAACGCAAACCACCGAGCAGGGCCTCCCTGGTCCGCGAGGGATTGATTGATGGAATTCGCCCCGTGCGGTCGTTGCTCGTCGCCATTGCAAAGCTGCCCTGGCAGGCCACCGGCGAGCATCCTGCCATCGAGTACCTTGCCAAGCTGCAAGCTTTATATCTCAAAGGATCCAGAAAGCTGCCAGTTGAAGTGGTGGCACCAAGTCTGGGAATGATCTGGCAGGTTTCGATCTCCAGCCCAGACCGGGAACGGGCGTTTCAGGCGTTGGAGGTGGCCACCCTGTTTGCCCTGCGCCGCGCGGTGCGCAATGGCTCGGTCTGGATTGAGCACAGCCTGAGCTTTCGGGGTCGTGCGCGCTTGTTCTTCACGGACGAGCGTTGGCAGGCAGAGTCCAAGAAACACTATGCCCGTCTATCGTTACCCAGCAAGGCTGCCACTTTCTTGAAGCCTTTGCTGGCCAGAGTAACTGCCGGTGTCGATGCGGTGGCCGCTGCAGCCCGCAGTGGCGTACTGCGCGTGGATGATGAACTCCATTTGTCGCCATTGCCCGCAGAGGACGAAGACCCAGAAGTGACCAAGCTGCGCGCGGCTTTGGATCACCGCATCGGTGAGGTTCAATTGCCGGAAGTGATTCTGGCCGTTGACGCCCAGGTGCGCTTTAGCTGGATCATGCTCGGACGTGAGCCGCGCTCTACCGACGAGCTGCTGATGGTCTATGCCGGCATCATGGCCCACGGCACCAGTCTGACTGCGGTCGAATGCGCGCGCATGATTCCGCAATTGTCTGCCACCAGCATTCGCCAGGCCATGCGCTGGGCGCGGGACGAACGGCGTCTGAGCCAGGCCTGCCAGGCTGTGCTGGAATTCATGCAGCGACACCCGATTGCCGCCACCTGGGGGCGGTCCGATTTGGCATCTTCTGACATGATGAGCATGGAGACCACCAAACGGGTGTGGCAAGCCCGGCTTGATCCTCGGCGCAACACACCTTCCATTGGAATCTACTCCCATGTAAAAGACCGGTGGGGCATCTTCCATGCGCAGCCCTTTGTGCTCAATGAGCGCCAGGCGGGCGTGGCCATTGAAGGTGTCATCCGCCAAGAAAAGCTGGAGACCAGCCAGCTTGCTGTGGATACCCATGGCTACACCGACTTTGCCATGTCACATGCCCGTTTGCTTGGTTTTGATCTTTGCCCGCGGTTGAAGGAACTCAAACAGCGCCACCTCTTTGTGCCACGCGGCACCAAAGTGCCCGCAGAAATCGCTGCGGTGTGCGAAGCCAATGTCGACGTCGCTTTGATCGAAAAGCATTGGGATAGTCTGGTGCACCTGGCAGCCTCGGTCATGAGCGGACATGCCAGTGCGGTGGCAGCTCTTGCGCGGTTCGGTTCTGCCGCCCAGGGCGATCCAATCTATGAGGCTGGCGTGCAATTGGGGCGGTTGCTGCGTACGGCGTTTTTGGCTGACTACTTTGTCAAGGACGCTTTCAGGAACGAGTTGCGCCGGGTGCTCAATCGGGGCGAGGCTGTTAACGCCCTCAAGCGCGCCATTTATACCGGCCGGATCAGCCCGGCGCAGGCCAAACGTGTCGATGAAATGCAGGCTGTGGCCGATGCGTTGAGCCTGATGGCCAACATCGTGATGGCGTGGAATACCTCACAGATGCAGGCGGTCCTGGATCGCTGGTCGAACCGCCGCCAGGTCATTCCACCGGAACTGATCGGGAAGATTGCGCCCACCAGGCTGGAGAGCATCAACTTGCGGGGTGTGTTTCGCTTCCCGGTTGACCGCTATGCTGACCAAATCCTGCCTTCGCGGCCAAATGCATCGATAACTGGCACCAATGGATGAAACCGACCACGGTTTGACGCCACGAATCGCAGATTTGAAAGTGAACAGGAAAGTCAATGAAATCAACGATCTACCAACACCACCTCCGCGCCAGTGCTAGCTTTTCGTACCGTCACTTATTGCACTGAAAACGAGGAGACCCCATCGAGCAAGCGGTAGAGGGTCGGCCGGCTCAGGTCGACCCGCTTGAGCAGTTCTGAATCGCCCCGGGTTTCAAGGAGGCCGATTGGTTTAAGTTGACACCTCTGCAGAGGTGTCGCTGACGGCTAGTTGCCTCCAGTAGTTTGCCTCAGCTTCTGCCGCAGGGATGCCCCCAATCGGCGTGAGCAATCGGACATGGTTGAACCAGTGCACCCATTGCAGGGTGGCCAGTTCCACGGATTCCCTGGTCTTCCAGGGTCCCCGGCGGTGAATCAGCTCGGCCTTGTACAGACCGTTGATGGTCTCGGCCAGCGCGTTGTCGTAGCTGTCACCCCGGCTGCCCACCGAGGGCTGTATGCCCGCCTGGTCCAACCGTTCGGTGTAGCGGATGCTGACGTATTGACTGCCCCTGTCGGAATGGTGCGTCAAGGCATGGGCTGCTGGCTGGCGGGCATACAGCGCCTGCTCCAGCGCATCCAGCACGAAGTCCGTTTGCATGCTGCGGCTGACCCGCCAGCCCACGATGCGCCGGGCGTACACATCCACCACGAAGGCCACGTACAGCCAGCCCTGCCAGGTGGAGACGTAGGTGAAGTCCGATACCCACAGCTCGTTGGGACGGCTGGCCTTGAAGTGCCGGTTGACGTGGTCCAGCGGGCACGGCGCTGATGTGTCAGGCGTGGTGGTACGTACCGCCCTGCCACGGCGAGCCCCTTGCAAGCCCATGGCACGCATCAGTCGCTCCACAGTACAACGTGCCACCGGGATGCCCTCGCGGTTCATCTGCAGCCAGACCTTATCGGCCCCGTAGACCTGCCAGTTGGCATGCCACACGCGCTGGATGTCCGCCTTCAAGCACTCGTCACGCTGGGCGCGTTGACTGCGCAGTTGCGGGTTACGTTGCCGGGCTGCGTGGCGCCAGTAACACGATGGGGCCATCTGCAGCACCCGGCAGATGGGCTCGACCCCGTAGTCGTCACGGTGGCGGTCGATGTAGTTCTTCAAGACTTCAATCGGCGGTCGAGCTCCGCCTGCGCAAAAAACGCGCTGGCCGTCTTCAGGATGTCGTTGGCCCGGCGCAGCTCCTTGACCTCACGTTCCAGCTCCTTGATGCGCTGGGCTTCTGACGTGGTGGTACCGGCACGCTGGCCGCTGTCGACCTCGGCCTTCTTGACCCAATCGTTCAAGGTCTGCGGCACGCAGCCAATCTTGGGGGCTATTGATTCAATGGCTGCCCACAGCGAAGGGTAGTTGGCTCGGTGCTCCTGCACCATGCGTACGGCACGCTCGCGCACCTCGGGCGAGAACTTGTTTGACTTGGTCATAGCTCCATCTTCTCAAGTGTTGGAGCCTCCTCAAAACCCGGGGCGATTCAAGAACGATCAATGAAAGCTGCCAATTGATCAAGCTGATCTGGCGCTTGAGAGAGACATTGGCGCAATGCGCCTGAGAGAATACCCATCAATGAAAAAGGCAACGTGTAAACACGTTGCCTTTTAGCTCATCTAGAGGCAGCTGAACCTTAACTGACTGGCATTAGGCATAAAGCCCCTTTCAGTGTTTATCAAACATTCCCCATCAAGTCACTCGCAAGCTCAGCCTCCGTCATATCCCGCCGTGTTGATATCGCATGAATAGCTACTTCTAGTGGCTACCAGTCGGGCTCGTCGCAAAAACATCCGCGTGGAAGTCCTGTGCTAACAGGCCCATATCGGAAGCTGCTGTGCGCACTGATTGAACCAGGGAGGGTGAGCCACAGCAGTGCACCACATGATCGTGCAGGTTGCCAAAGTGTGTGCGTAGCGCGTCATCCACCCGACCTGCGTGAGCATCCGCAGGCATATCGCCTAGGTCGGTGATGGCTGCAATGTAGCGAAACTGTGGCCAGACTTTGCGCCACTTGTCGATGGCGCTAGGAAGATACAGGCCCGAGGGGTTGCGAGCCCCCCAGATCAGCGTTATGTCGCGCTGAACCTTGCGTTTGGCTAAGTCATCAAGAACGGATTTAATGGGCGCAAATCCCGTGCCACCTGCAACGCAAATCAGGGGCCTGGTGTCGTCAGGCTTCAGTGCGATGCTGCCGAATGGCAGTTCAATATCTAATGTGTCACCAGACTTCAACTGCTGGACGATAGTGCTGAAGCGGCCACCCGGTACATGCCGGATATGCAATGTGACACCATCACTCTCATGGGGTGGATTGGCCATAGAGTAGCTGCGGCTTTCCCCGTCGTCGAGGTGAATCAGCAGGTATTGGCCGGCTTCAAATTTGGCGCGCTTGCCCGCAGGCAGGCGCAGGCGCAGCAGCGAGACATCGGGTGCCGCCAGTGTATTGCTGTACACCTTGGCCGTAAAACGTTTGCGGGCTTCCGGGTCGAGGCGGCGAAAGGAGCTCGGCTGAATACGGATATCGCTGGCGGCGGTGCAGCTGCACAGCAATACCTGCTCCGAGGTGCAGAGTTCGCTGCGCACGGCCATGCCATTGAAGGAAGTAATATTTCCATCGAGCAGGGTGCTCGCACAATTGCCACAGCTACCTTTGCGGCAGGAATAAGGTAGTTCGATGCCAGCCTGCAGGGCGGCATCCAGCACGGATTGCCCGGGCGCGCAGGGGAACGCGATATCAGAGTCGTGGATATGGATTTGGTGATTCATGGAAGGGCCTCAGACCTGTTGGGCTCCGAGCAGGGCGATCGTGCGCAGGAGGGCCGTGGAGTCAGCCACGCCACGGCCTGCAATGTCCATGGCGCTGCCATGGCCCACACTGGAAAGCACCACCCTGCCACCGATGGAGAGTGCGCTGGCTCCGTTAGGTGCCAGCAGCTTGATGGGGATATGGCCCTGATCGTGCAGCATGGCTACATACAGGTCGTGCTTGCGCTGTGCCAGAACCATGTCAGCTCCCATGGGGCCGTCTACTGCTAGGCCGCGCTTGCGCAGTGTCTCGACAGCGGGAACGGTGATCTGGGAGTCCTCCAGGCCGAACAACTGTCCTTCAGATGCATGAGGGTTGATCCCGAATACAGCGACTTTTGGTTTAGGTACCCCGAGTAAGGTGCATGTCTGCACGGCAGCCTGCGCCGCGTTGACCACCAACTGAGGAGAGAGCCGCTCCAATGCGCTGCGCACGCTTTCATGCAAAGTGACATGCACTATGCGCAGGCCAGCCCCTACCAGCATCAGGAATACCTGGTCTTCGTTCATGTCAAGAACATTGGCGAGCAAAGATGGGTAGCCGCTGAACGCTATGTCCGCGCGGTGAATGGCCGTTTCATGGTGGGGGCAGGCGATGACGGCGTCGACTTCGCCGTTTTCGCACGCCCGGATGGCTGCTGTTGCAGATTGCACCGTGGATAGGCCTGCCTGCGGGGTGATCTCTCCCCATTGCACTGGTTGTGCCAGCGAGCCGGCTTCCTCGTGAATGAGGTCTTGAAGAAGGGGCTCCATTTGGCAGATCTGCGCTGCTTGTTCAAGAGCGCTCCACGGTCCATAGACCTTGATCAGGGATCTTTCGGCGGCAGACAACTGCTGAAGAGCTTTCAGTGCAATTTCAGGGCCAATACCGTGGGGATCGCCGATGGCCAAAGCCAATCTACGGTGCACTATTGTCATAGCGGCAATGCCATCAGTGTGTCCGTCACCGTGCTGTCGCAAACCGCGATGCGTTCTTGCAGGCGTAACTTGCCATCGATCGTGGTGAATTTGTCGAGGTACTCACCGCTGGCAAAGACCTCTGTTTCCCCTGTATGCATGATGCGCAGCACCATGAACGGCGTGGAAGCACTGGCCTGTGTTGCATCGCCTGACTGGATCGAAGGCAGACCCAGAATATGGCGATAGCGATGGCGCTCGTAGATATTGGCTTCGCGCAGCGCAGAAATTCGGTCGGTGAGCATGTCCTGTGAATCCGCCCAGACAATGCCGGCAGCAAGCCCTTCAGCATGATTGTCGACATTGGTGACGCGATAGTGGCAATCCTTCGTGAAGAAGGTTGGCCATTGCTCCATGGCGTCACTGTCTATGGTCTTCGCGTAAGCGGCATTGAAGGCCGCGATTTGAATTTCATTGATCATGCTTGCATCTCCTGTCCCATGTGCTTGCGGTAGGCTTTCCAAAAGCCGCGTACCGAGGTTTCCGTGGCGCGGCCCTCGCTAGAGCCTTCGTGGTCTCCGCCCATCTCGATGACCGCGTCAAGGTCGGCCGCACCTGCGATGCCGCGCTGAACGAATCCACCGACAGCTCCGTCTTCCATGGAAATGAATCCGGCCGGGCCGATGAGGTTGGCCTGTTTGAGTCTGACCTTGCGCTGCTCGGGACTGTCATCTGCATAGCCGAGATAGGTCCAGTTGAGTTCCGAGCTGGAGATGCTCTTGGGCAACAACTGACGCACGGCGATGCTGTTCTGAATCTGCTGCAGCACAAAGCCAGGGAACACAGAAAGGATCTGCAGAGTCACGCCGTCCTCGAACTCCTCGAAGCCCTCTAGAAGGCTGGGATCTTTGAGCCGGTAACGCTCGTTGTCGGAGCGGATGGCCTGGTCCTTGTACGAGTCGTCTTTGGCGCTACGATCGATCATGGAATAGCTCACATGGTGGCCACCCGACTCGTCGACGATGACGCCGCCTTTTTGTGAGAGGCGATTCAGCTCGAAGGTGGTGAAGAACATATGCAGGAGGCTGGCGTGATAGCTGTCCTTCACGTTCTCGAAGTAGAGCTTCCAGTTGTTAGGCAGCTTTTGCGTGAAGCGACCGATGACTTCTACGGGCTTGTGCAGCACGCGCTCTATGCGCTCGCAAATCTCAGGGCCAAGGTAATCCTCAATGCTGGGTACATCCTCGGAAAAACTGCCAAAGACCAAACCGCAAAAGACAGCTACACGGAGCTTGCGCGGGCCATGCTCTTCTTTGCAGAACGAGGCCGGCATGCCACCCTGGCCCTTGACGCCTTTCTCGAAGGCAACGCCGGTCAGATCTCCCTGTCGGTTGTAGCTCCAGGCGTGATAGACGCACTGGAAACTATCCGCACGGCCCGATTTTTCCAGCGCGATGAGCGCGCCGCGATGCGCGCAGCGGTTCTCGAAGGCATAGATTTCCTGGTCGGCATCCCGCACGACAACTATCGGTGTTTCACCAACAAAGGTCGTGCGGAAATCACCCGCCTCGGGGATTTCAGATTCCAGGCACAGGTAGTTCCAGACCTCGCCGCGATAGATGCGCTGCTGTTCCTGATCAGCATTGGCTGTGTCGGTATAGATACCGAAAGGCACGCGCGTATTAGTGGCCCCATGCCACTGGATGATGGATTCTTGCATGTTGATTCCTAAGGGTTAGAGCTTGACGTTGGCGGCCTTCAGCACCTTCTTCCACTTCTCGGTTTCCTGGCGGATGAACTGAGCAGTCTTGGTGGGATCCCAACCGCAGGGCACGGCACCCTGTTCCAGAAAGTGCTTGCGGATGTCATTTGATGACAGAGCCTGGGCCATCTGCTTCTGAAGCCTCTGTGCGATTTCTGCACTCGTGCCTGGGGGAGCCACAACAGAAAAGAAAGTCAAGGCTTGCATGGCGGGCCATTGCTGCTCGGCGAAGGTGGGGACCTGGGGCAATATTTGAGAGCGCTGCTCGTCGGCAACGGCCAGAATGCGCACCTTGCCGGCCTGGTGGTAGGTGGCCGACGAGCTGATGTTGTCGAAAAACACATCCACATTGCCACCGATCAGGTCAATCAGTGCCGGGGCTGTTCCCTTGTAAGGGATGACAGTCAGTTCAGTGCCAGTCAGCTGCATAAACATGGCAGCAGTCAGGTGAGATGTGGAGCCGTCGCCTTGCGTCGCCACAGTCACTTTTTTGGGATTGGCTTTGGCGTATGCAATGAACTCGCCAAGTGACTTAACAGGCAGCTTCGGGTTGATGACCAGGGCGTTGGGCACTGTGGCCAAAATCGTCACCGGTACCCAGCTAGTCGGGTCAAAGCTGAGCTTCTGATAGAGGTTGTGGTTGATGGCGATGGGCCCCGGAGGGGAGGCCAGCACAGTCATTCCGTCCGGCGGTGCCCGGAACACTAGATCGGCACCGATGTTTCCACCAGCCCCGGGCTTATTTTCAATGATCACGCCACCTGCGTAGTCCGCGCGGATTTTTTCGGCTACTAGGCGCGGCAGTACATCGGCGGTACCTCCCGCTGAGAAAGGCACGACGATCTTGAGAGGTTGATTTGACTGAGCCAGGCTACCTGTTGCGGCGACCGCAGCGGCAATGCCGATCAATGCTTCGCGTCTGCGAATGGATGCGTTGCGCATCTTGTCTCCTTCTTGTGTGGGGAACTGCAGTATGGGGATGTCGTACTTAGTGTTAAACCTGTTTTTGCGCTATGCGCAAAAATGTTGAAAACACCTTGATTTGATCGCTATGCAGGACAAGAACTTTGTGGAATCGCTGCGCAAGGGATTGGGGGTACTGACTTGCTTTGACCGTCGGCATACCCGGCTCACGCTGTCGGAAGTGGCCAGGCTCACGCAGTCCACACCAGCATCGGCCAGACGTTCACTCAGCACGCTGGTACAGCTTGGCTATCTAGAGAGTGACGGGAAGCTGTTCTGGATGCAGCCCAAGTCGCTGCTGATCGCCTATTCATTTCTGTCATCGCGCCCCATGCCTGCGTTGGCCCAGCCGCTACTGGACGCACTGTCGGAGCGCACCAGAGAGTCCGCTTCGCTTGGTACTTTGTTGGAAGACGATGCCATCATCATTGGCCGTTCGACCGCACGGCGCAGCTTGAGCACGGGCCTAGGAATAGGATCCAGGTTGCCGGTGTACTGTTCTGCGATTGGTCGGGTGCTGTTGTCAGGACTCCCCCAGCAGGAGGCGCGTGCAAGGCTGGAGATGATTGAGCGGATGGCTATGACCCATCAGACAGTGACTGACTTGGAGGAGTTGCTGGGTCTGCTTGATACTTGCCGGCAATCCGGATGGTCATGCAGCGATGGAGAGTTGGAGCTGGGTGTGCGCTCCATGGCGGCGCCAGTGCGCGACCCTCAAGGCAACACAATTGCTGCCATGAGCATTGCAGTTAGAGCAGAGAGACTCAGCATGAGCGAGTTCAAAGAGACTTTTTTGATGCCGCTGAAGCGCGCTCGCAATGAGTTGGAAAAAAAGTTGTATCCGCAAGGGATGTAATGCGCCACCATGTCTTTGCCTAGCGCAGCGGCTGAGGCTCGGGTTTGCGCCGTCCTTCCGATGTCGGGCGCATGCGCGGGGCGTGCAGTTGTTCCTGATCGGACCCGGCAAGCCCAAGCCTGAGAGCGAGCACAAACCCTTCAAGGCGTATGAGCCTGGCTATGTGCATGTAGATGTGAAGTACCTGCCCCAGATGCAAGATGAGGACAAGCGCCGCTATGTCTTTGTTGCCATTGATCGGGCCACACGCTGGGTGTTCATTGATATCAAGGGCTCTGTTGCAAAGATTGGCGGCAGTCAGAGGTAGGCTGTCGCTCTGCGCCGATCAGGCGGCTGCTGCGAAATGGTGGTTGAGCATGCCCATGGCCTCCGTCAGCGCCGAGGGCCCAATGCCAAAAGCTCTCTCCACAAGGCGCACCTCGCCCCTGATGCCGGGCTGCAGGCACCAGGGGCGAGCCTGTCCTTTGCGCAGGGCTCGCATGACTTCGAATCCCTTGATCGTGGCATAGGCCGTGGGGATCGATTTGAAACCGCGCACCGGCTTGATCAGTATCTTGAGCTTTCCGTGATCGGCCTCGATCACGTTATTGAGATACTTCACCTGCCGGTGGGCCGTCTCCCGGTCCAGCTTTCCTTCGCGCTTCAATTCGGTGATCGCTGCACCATAGCTCGGCGCTTTGTCGGTATTGAGCGTGGCAGGCTTTTCCCAGTGCTTCAGGCCTCGCAGGGCCTTGCCCAGGAACCGCTTCGCTGCCTTGGCGCTGCGGGTCGGCGACAGGTAGAAATCGATCGTGTCGCCCCGCTTGTCGACTGCCCGGTACAGGTAGGTCCACTTGCCCCGCACCTTGACGTAGGTTTCATCCAGGCGCCAGCTCGGATCAAAGCCACGCCGCCAGAACCAGCGCAGCCGCTTCTCCATCTCCGGGGCGTAGCACTGGACCCAGCGATAGATCGTCGTATGGTCGACCGAAATGCCGCGTTCCGCCAGCATTTCCTCAAGGTCGCGATAGCTGATCGGATAGCGACAATACCAGCGCACCGCCCACAGGATCACATCACCCTGGAAATGGCGCCACTTGAAATCCGTCATCGTTCCGTCCGTCCAATCTCCGCCAAGCATGCTCAAGCTTCACGATTTTTGCAACAGAGCCCGAGCTATTGCTCGGCGCTCGGCGGGGTGTTGCTCGCCGCGTTCGAGCCCCTGGAAGCACGCAGACGTGTCGACCAGATGCAGCGCGCTGCACTGACACCGCGCACCCTCTGGCGTAGCAACGACGTCGTGGCCGAGGTGGCCCGCTGCCGCGAGCAGGGCTGGTCGGAGAGCGATGAAGAACTGGAACTCGGCGTGCGGTCGATGGCCATCCCGGTGTTCGACCGTGCGGGCGATACCGTCGGCGCCATGAGCATCGCGGTCCAGGCCGACCGTATGACGATGGCGGATTCCGTTCGACCATGCTGCCGGCGCTGCGTCGTGCGCGCGATGCGCTGGCGACCCGCTTGCCGGCGGATTGTGCGCACCCGGGCCGGGCGCAGTGGAGCCGCTGCGGCGGGCATCTCGGTACTTCGATGCAAAGCGTCGTAGGGGAAACCCTGGAACGACCAAGTTTCTTTCGCGATGCGCAAATATCCTGACGCTACATCAAGCCTTCGGTCATACCATCGCGCCCGCGGCTGCAAATCAATGCCGCGAACCAGTCGAAGGAGACATAAGATGCAGACAACAGTCACCACGATGCTGCTGGCGTCGGTGGCCCTAGCCGCGTGCGTTGGCGGCGGATCCACGCCGCTGCCGCTGCCGCAGCAGCAGCCGCCGCAGCAGGAGCCTCCGCCGCCCCCGGTGCCCTTGGCTTCGCGCGCCGCATGCGAGGCTCTGAAGGACGGAAATGGCGACATGGTGTGGCCAAATGCCGCGACGGTCGTGGAAGTCGCTGCCTGGCGTGACGCCGCGCCCGCCACCGCATCTGCGGCTGCGCTGCCCGAACACTGCGAGGTGTCCGGCGCCATCGCGAAGCGCACCGGGATCGACGGCTATCCCTACGAAATCAAATTCCGCCTCCGGATGCCCGCCGAATGGAACGGTCGTTTCTTCATGGAAGGCGGCAGCGGAACTAACGGCTCGCTGTCCGCGGCTACCGGCAGCATTGGTGGGGGACAGATCGAAAGCGCGCTGTCTCGCAATTTCGCCACCATCGCAACGGATGGAGGTCACGACAACGCAGTGAACGACAATCCCGACGCGCTCGGCACCGTTGCCTTCGGATTGGATCCGCAGGCCCGTCTCGATATGGGCTACAACTCGTACGATCAGGTCACGCAGGCAGGCAAGGCCGCGGTGGCCAGGTTCTACGGACGCGCTGCCGACAAGTCCTATTTCATCGGCTGTTCGGAGGGCGGCCGCGAGGGCATGATGCTCTCGCAGCGCTTCCCTTCCCACTACGACGGCATCGTTGCCGGTGCACCAGGCTACCAGTTGCCGAAGGCCGGGATCAGCGGTGCGTGGACCACACAGTCCCTTGCGCCCGCCGCTGTCGGTTTGGATGCACAAGGCGTGCCGCTTATCAATAAGTCTTTCTCTGACGCCGACCTGCACCTTCTTTCACAGGCAATCCTGGGCACATGTGACGCCCTCGACGGCCTTGCGGATGGCATCGTTGACAATTACCGGGCCTGCCAGGCAGCCTTTGACCCCGCCACGGCAGCCAATCCTGCAAACGGCCAGGCGCTCCAGTGCGTTGGCGCCAAGACTGCGGATTGCCTGAGCCCCGTCCAGGTCACTGCGATCAAGCGCGCGATGGCGGGGCCCGTGAATTCGGCGGGAACGCCGTTGTACAACAGATGGCCTTGGGACGCTGGCATGAGCGGACTGAGTGGCACGACCTATAACCAGGGGTGGCGCTCGTGGTGGCTCGGTAGCTTCAACAGCAGTGCCAACAACGCCCAGCGCGTGAGCGGCTTCTCGGCGCGCTCCTGGCTGGTCGATTTCGCCACACCGCCCGAACCGATGCCCATGACGCAGGTTGCCGCGCGGATGATGAAATTCGATTTCGACATCGATCCGTTGAAGATTTGGGCGACCAGCGGACAGTTCACCCAATCCAGCATGGACTGGCACGGTGCAACTTCTACTGACCTTGCTGCCTTCCGCGATCGCGGCGGCAAGATGATCCTGTACCACGGCATGTCCGACGCCGCGTTCTCAGCCCTGGACACGGCCGACTATTACGAGAGACTTAGCGCAGCGATGCCAGGTGCTGCTGGATTCGCGCGCCTTTTTCTGGTGCCGGGTATGAATCATTGCAGCGGCGGTCCCGGGACCGACCGGTTCGACATGCTGACGCCCTTGGTCGCCTGGGTCGAGCGCGGCGAGGCGCCGGATCAGATCTCCGCCTGGTCGGGCACGCCAGGGTACTTCGGGGTGGCGGCACGCACGCGGCCACTTTGCCCGTATCCCCAAATCGCCCGCTACAAGGGTAGTGGAGACATCAACACCGAAGCGAACTTCGCCTGCGCGGCGCCGCCCTGAAAGGGGCCACGTAGCGTGGCGCCTTGCACGATTGCTCCGGCAAGGTGAAGTTTTCATGCTGCGTACTTGACGATCGGGTCCTGGAAGCAGGGTCAAGACGCGATGACAGACAAAAACTTCGTGACTTCGCTCGACAAGGGTCTGCAGGTGCTGAGCTGCTTCGGCCGGCAGCACGCGCGACTGACAGTCTCGGAGGCGGCGCGCCTGACCGGCAGCACGCCGGCCTCGGCGCGGCGCTCGCTGCTCACGCTGCAGGCTCTTGGCTACCTCGACAGCGACGGCAAGCGCTTCTGGATGCTGCCCAAGGCGCTGCTGATCGCGCACGCCTACCTCGCCTCGCGCGCCACACCGGCGCTGGCTCAGCCGTTGTTGGATGCGCTGTCGGAGCGCACGCGCGAGTCAGCCTCGCTGGGCAAGCTGCTGGACGACGACGCGATCATCATCGCGCGCTCTACGGCGCGGCGCAGCCTGAGCATCGGGCTGGGCATCGGCTCGCGCCTGCCGGCCTACTGCTCGGCCATCGGCCGCGTGCTGCTGGCCAGCCTGCCCCCGGGCGAAGCCGAGCGCCGCGTGCGCGCCATGCCTCGCCAGCCGCTGACGCCGCGCACGGTGTACGAGGTGCGCCCCGTGCTGGAGCTGATCGCCCGCTGCCGCGAGCAGGGCTTCGCCGGCAGCGACGGCGAACTGGAACTGGGCGTGCGCTCCATGGCCGTGCCGGTGCACGACCGCAGCGGCTCGCTGGTGGGTGCCATGAGCATCGCAGTGCGCGCCGAGCGCATGAGCTTCGCCGAGTTCCGCGAGGCCTTCCTGGCCGCCCTGCGCAAGGCCGGCACTACGTTGGGCGAGCGGCTTTATCCCGAGTGAAGGAGGACGGCCCGCTACACCCTGCGCACTACGCCCGCGCTCAACTCAGAGACACTGGCTGTACGCGAAGACTACCGGGGTTGGACTGCTTCAAGATCCTTCAGAAACCACGAAAATCCAACCCCGTCCAGCCCTCAAACTGACATGGGATGATGTCGAGGACCACGTGCGGAGTCTGGTCAGTCTCCTTGGGTTAATCCTTCAGGCACGTCCTTGGGCAGCAACGACTGCGTCATGGCAACCCACTCTTCTGCTAAGACAAACCCCGGCGTCGCCGACAGTGCGTCGCCTCGATTTCCAGCCAGGGCTTTACGCGAATCCCTGGGCGCCATCTTGCGTCCAGTCGCACTCTCGGCGTCAAGGCTTGTCGGGCCTCTCGAGGAAGGCGAAAACGCCAAGCATGCTTCTGTCGATGACCGTGCGGTGATCCGCGTCCTGAATCTCCTCGTAGCGAAAGATCATCTTTCGCTCTTCCATGGCATCAATCCACGTCCTGGTCATGTCGACGGGAACCGCTTGATCGACCACGCCCTGCGTGATCATCACAGGCACGGTGATCTTGGAGAGAACTTCCTGCATCCGGGGGACCATTCGTCGGGTCGCCGGCGCGATGGCCGCAACGGCGTTCCACTGCTTGGGATATTTGGATGCGAGGTAGAGCGCGCCGGCGCCTCCCATGGAATGACCGACTAGGAACGTGCGCGCCGGGTCCGTCCGGAACTCCTGCTTCGCCAGGGCCAGCACGTTCATGACGTCCTGCTCACTCAACGCCCTCAGGTTCGGGGGATCGTGGGCCGCTGCAGGATCGGGGGTGCGGCCAAGGCCTGCGCGGGGGCTGTACTCGCCGGGGATGCCATACCAGCCCCGCGGGTTGTATCCCATGGGCGCAACCACGACATAGCCGCCCTTCTCGGCCAGGTCGAGCAGCGCGCCGCGCATGAGGGTGTTGTGGTTCCCGTTCAGTCCATGCAGCGCGATGATCAAAGGCGCCGGCTTGTCTTTCCTGACCTTGCTGGAAACGAACACCGCGTAGGGCAAGTCCTCCCCGGTGGGACCGAAACGGTAGGTCCGCTGCCCGACCCGCGGATCGGGGGGCAAAGGCTGCGGCCGCGGCGATGCAGGCGGGGCGACGGGCTGAGCCGCCACGACCCCGGACAACGCCGACAAGCCAACGCCGATCGCCCATGCCCGAAGCATGTTTCTTCTGTCGGGGTCTCCTCGTTTTCAGTGCAATAAGTGACGGTACGCAAAGCTAGCACTGGCGCGGGGGTGGTCTGGGTAGACCGTTGATTTCATTGACTTTCCTGTTCGCTTTGTAAACGGGTATGGTGGCCTCCCACTTTTGAGGTTCACGATGCAGGGTTGGCACACAACGTTTTTGGGGATGCGTGGGCTCCCCCGCGATATCAGCGACTTCGAGATGAAGGCATTTTTCACCTTCGATGGTGCCGAGCGCGACGCAATCAATGCACGCCGAGGTGATTCCCACAAGCTTGGTCTGGCGCTCCATATTGGTTTCCTGCGCATGAGTGGGCGTTTGCTCGGTGCCTTTCGGGTAATTCCAGTAGCCTTGTGGCGCCACCTTGGCAACGAGCTTGGCATTGCAGCACCAGAAGTCGCCTCGCTGAGAGCCATGTATGAACGCGGGCGCACGCTATTCGATCACCAACAAGTAGCCTGCACGGTCCTTGGATTCCAGTGGATGAGCGAGCACCAGCGCCGCTCACTGGTACGTGAACTGCGCGACGAAGTGGCGCGCTGCGCCGACCGCGATCAGCTACTCGTGCGGGCGCGTCAATGGCTGTACAAGAACAAGCTGGTGATCGTGCACGAGCGGGCAATTCGGACACTGATTGCGGCGGCACTTGCCCAGCTTGAAGTTGAAACAGGCACCGCCATCGCCGCCAGCGTTGATCCAGCAACACTTGATCGCTGGCGAGCCTCAGTTTCAGAGCTGCGCCCAGATGGACAAACCCAGCAGAGTTGGCTATGGGCTGCACCGGCGAAACACTCAACCCGCCAAATCAGCGAGGTACTGGAGCGCATCGACCTGCTTTACACGCTGGACGTTCATAAGCACCTGGCAGACATCCCCGATCTCATCTTGCGCCGCTACGCGCGCCGACTTGTCTCCAGGCCGCCCTCAGCCGGAGCCAAGATCAAAGAGCCAGCGCGCACCGTGGAGGTCGCATGCTTTCTTCGGTATTGCCTGTTCACCACCACAGACCAGTTGATCCTTATGGTGCAGCGCCGGATCGCCGATCTGTGGCGTCAGGCTGCCGCCGATGTCCCCGCTACCGTCAATTGGGCCGCAATGTACAAAACGCTGCTCGGCGAACTTGTTGCCTTGAGCGCGCAAGGTGCGGTGCCAGATGCTGAGTTGCGTGCCCGTCTTGAAGCCTTGATCACCGAAACCCAGAAACGCAAACCACCGAGCAGGGCCTCCCTGGTCCGCGAGGGATTGATTGATGGAATTCGCCCCGTGCGGTCGTTGCTCGTCGCCATTGCAAAGCTGCCCTGGCAGGCCACCGGCGAGCATCCTGCCATCGAGTACCTTGCCAAGCTGCAAGCTTTATATCTCAAAGGATCCAGAAAGCTGCCAGTTGAAGTGGTGGCACCAAGTCTGGGAATGATCTGGCAGGTTTCGATCTCCAGCCCAGACCGGGAACGGGCGTTTCAGGCGTTGGAGGTGGCCACCCTGTTTGCCCTGCGCCGCGCGGTGCGCAATGGCTCGGTCTGGATTGAGCACAGCCTGAGCTTTCGGGGTCGTGCGCGCTTGTTCTTCACGGACGAGCGTTGGCAGGCAGAGTCCAAGAAACACTATGCCCGTCTATCGTTACCCAGCAAGGCTGCCACTTTCTTGAAGCCTTTGCTGGCCAGAGTAACTGCCGGTGTCGATGCGGTGGCCGCTGCAGCCCGCAGTGGCGTACTGCGCGTGGATGATGAACTCCATTTGTCGCCATTGCCCGCAGAGGACGAAGACCCAGAAGTGACCAAGCTGCGCGCGGCTTTGGATCACCGCATCGGTGAGGTTCAATTGCCGGAAGTGATTCTGGCCGTTGACGCCCAGGTGCGCTTTAGCTGGATCATGCTCGGACGTGAGCCGCGCTCTACCGACGAGCTGCTGATGGTCTATGCCGGCATCATGGCCCACGGCACCAGTCTGACTGCGGTCGAATGCGCGCGCATGATTCCGCAATTGTCTGCCACCAGCATTCGCCAGGCCATGCGCTGGGCGCGGGACGAACGGCGTCTGAGCCAGGCCTGCCAGGCTGTGCTGGAATTCATGCAGCGACACCCGATTGCCGCCACCTGGGGGCGGTCCGATTTGGCATCTTCTGACATGATGAGCATGGAGACCACCAAACGGGTGTGGCAAGCCCGGCTTGATCCTCGGCGCAACACACCTTCCATTGGAATCTACTCCCATGTAAAAGACCGGTGGGGCATCTTCCATGCGCAGCCCTTTGTGCTCAATGAGCGCCAGGCGGGCGTGGCCATTGAAGGTGTCATCCGCCAAGAAAAGCTGGAGACCAGCCAGCTTGCTGTGGATACCCATGGCTACACCGACTTTGCCATGTCACATGCCCGTTTGCTTGGTTTTGATCTTTGCCCGCGGTTGAAGGAACTCAAACAGCGCCACCTCTTTGTGCCACGCGGCACCAAAGTGCCCGCAGAAATCGCTGCGGTGTGCGAAGCCAATGTCGACGTCGCTTTGATCGAAAAGCATTGGGATAGTCTGGTGCACCTGGCAGCCTCGGTCATGAGCGGACATGCCAGTGCGGTGGCAGCTCTTGCGCGGTTCGGTTCTGCCGCCCAGGGCGATCCAATCTATGAGGCTGGCGTGCAATTGGGGCGGTTGCTGCGTACGGCGTTTTTGGCTGACTACTTTGTCAAGGACGCTTTCAGGAACGAGTTGCGCCGGGTGCTCAATCGGGGCGAGGCTGTTAACGCCCTCAAGCGCGCCATTTATACCGGCCGGATCAGCCCGGCGCAGGCCAAACGTGTCGATGAAATGCAGGCTGTGGCCGATGCGTTGAGCCTGATGGCCAACATCGTGATGGCGTGGAATACCTCACAGATGCAGGCGGTCCTGGATCGCTGGTCGAACCGCCGCCAGGTCATTCCACCGGAACTGATCGGGAAGATTGCGCCCACCAGGCTGGAGAGCATCAACTTGCGGGGTGTGTTTCGCTTCCCGGTTGACCGCTATGCTGACCAAATCCTGCCTTCGCGGCCAAATGCATCGATAACTGGCACCAATGGATGAAACCGACCACGGTTTGACGCCACGAATCGCAGATTTGAAAGTGAACAGGAAAGTCAATGAAATCAACGATCTACCAACACCACCTCCGCGCCAGTGCTAGCTTTTCGTACCGTCACTTATTGCACTGAAAACGAGGAGACCCCAACCAGTGGTTGGGTCGGGCAACGATCATGTCTGCTGTGCGGGGAGGGGGTAGTGCCGTGCCCGGAGTTGCTCCTGGGCGTGAGCGACCAACCAGTACCGGACCACACCCACGGGTCACCCAAGCCGCGCGCCAGGTCAGACGACAGAGACCGCCAGCGCGCGGTCGAGACCCCGCCGCGCCCGCGCGCTTCTTGTGCCGCTTTCGACGGCGGCGACGGCCGGACGCGGCGCAAAGCCCGGCGCGGGCCTTGCGCGAGAGCTAGTGCGCTTTCACATGACGGGATTTGACGAGATTTGAAGGCCACGCGAAAGAGGGCCGGGGGCGTGCGCGGCGGTCGCTGATCGAACACGCCTGCATCGAAAAATCAACGGAAATTGCGGGAACAGGTGGCCGGACAGCCGCATGGAGCCTATGGGGAAAAGCGCGAAAATTTCCCAGAAACTGGCTCGCAGGCCGTGCCGGGCCGCGATTGCAGAAGTAGATTGTGATTCCTGTTGTCGTGGGTTCGAGCCCCATCAGCCACCCCAAAATTCGATAGAAACGTTATAACGGCTTGATTTCATTAGAAATCAAGCCGTTTTCGTTGGTGCGATAAATTTGGTTGTTACACGGTCTGTCACACGCAGTGAGAAAGACCATGAAAGCAGTAGCCGAACACATCTATCAACGCGGTAAGCGCGGAATCCTCTACGTCCGACGCCGTATCCCTGACGCCATACGTTTGGCGTACCCGCTAAAGCAAACACACATCACCTGAGCCTTGGCACTTCTGACCTCCGAGAAGGGAAGGTGCGTGCGCGTGCAGAGCTGCAGCGCATTGACGCTGAGTTTGAGAAGAAGCAGCACGAGTGCGACGACCTGCTTGACCGCCTCCTCCTTGAATTCCGGCGTAAACCTCTGGGTGCTCATGACATTCCCTCCTATGCTCAAAGGATAGGCCGGGCTTGTCTACCGGACCAGGGGCAGTCCAACAGTGGTTTGAAGCGTGAGGCTGAGGAGCGAATCTCTACTCGTTACCGGCGTCTAGGCTTCCTAAACAAGACCCCCGTGCAGGAGCCCCGCAGTTAGCTATTAAGTTACTGAAACGGTGGTGCCTGAGAGAAGTTGAATTGTTCTCAAAAGTGCTGTTGGATCCGCTGTGCCCATACCTGCGATATCCATCGCACTTCCGTGACCGACACTCGACAAGAGCACGTCTCCCCCAATCGATATCGCGCTTGCAGCATTGGGTGCCAGGAGCTTGATGGGGACGTGCCCTTGGTCGTGGAACATCGCCACGTAAAGGTCATGCCGGCGTTGCCCAAGAAGTACATCTGCACCAGCAGGGTCATCAACCTTATGGCCGGCATCTCGCAAGAGCTGCGCTGCAGGCAGCGTGATCGAAGCATCTTCCTCACCAAAAAGCGTGCCCTCAGAAGCGTGTGGGTTTATTCCAAAAAGTGCGACTTTGGGTGCTGGCTCACCCAACAACGCACAGCCTTTTATGCCGGCCAAAGCAGCACTCTTCACAAGTTGTGGAGTCAACCGATTCAGTGCACTTTGCACACTTTCGTGAAGTGTGGCGTGCACGATTCGAAAACCTGCGCCTACAAGCATCAAAAAGACTTCACTTTCTCGAGCGCCACATACGCGGGCTACCAGTGATGGGTATCCAGAGAAAGGTATGCCAGCTAGGTGTATAGATGTCTCATGATGCGGGCATGCAATGACTGCATCAGCCACCCCGCGCTTGCACGCTTCAATTGCAGCTGTTGCCGATGCAACGGCAGAGTGTCCTGCATCAGCCTCAATCGTGCCAAATCGAGCAGCTCTGTCCAGCGTTCCCACTTCAACGTGGTTGATTTCGTTAAGTACGTGAGAGAGGCCACACACGGTTGCGGTCTGTGCGAGTACATTGCCTGGTCCAAAAACCGTAATCCGCTGCCTATCGTTTGGCGACAAAATTGCTAGCGCTTTGATCGCAATTTCTGGTCCGATGCCGTTCGGATCTCCAATGGCAAGAGCAAGTCTTCGAGTCATTCTGGGTCACTCAATAGTTATGTGCGCGTCTCGAATGACCTTTTGCCACAGCTGGGTCTGTTGTTTGATGAAGTTTGCGCTGTCAACCGCTGTTTTCGGCATTGCATCCAGGCCCAGATTGACAAACCTGTCGTGCATGGATGGGCGGTTAACTGCATCGCTTACAGCCCTGTTCAATAACGTGATGTCTGCGGTAGAGGTGCCAGGTGCTGATACGGCGGCATACCATGTGACCGATTGCATTGCGGGCAAACCTACCTCCGCAAAAGTAGGTACATCAGGCAGTGCTGCTGAGCGCTTTGCGTCAGCGACAGCCAAGATCCGAACCTTGCCCGCTTTGTGCAAATTCAGAGCAGCACCGACATTGCCAAAAAAGGAGTCCACCTGGCTACCGGCTAGATCGGTGAGCGCAGGCGTGTCGCCTTTGTACGGAACGTGAAGCATAGAAGCGCCCGTGATACTTTCAAACAATCCCGCCGTAAGGTGGGAAGTTGTTCCGTTGCCTTGAGATGCATAGGAAATTGTGTTCTTGCCACGCTTTGCAAGTTGGACGAACTCTTGAGCGGATGTAACGGCAAGCTTTGGACTGACAATCAGCGCGTTAGGCACGGAAGCAATGGTGCTGATGGCGACCCACTTTGAGGGATCGTATGGCAACTTGGGATACAGGCCTTGGTTAACAGCTATGGGGCCGGGCGATGAAATCAGCAGGGTATTTTCTGAAGGTTTTGACCGGTTAAACACTTCAGCAGCACCCAAGTTGCCGCCAGCTCCGGTCTTGTTTTCAACGTAAACCCCCTTGGGGAACTTGGGGCGCATTTCCTCCGCAAGGGCCCTAGCCAAAACATCTGCAATTCCTCCAGCAGCGAATGGAACCACTATTTTGAGTGGTTTGTCAGATATGTCTTGTGCCGTTGCTGTATTGGCTACTACGAGCCCCAAAGAGCAAATCGTGGTTGCGATTAATTTTTGCCATTGCATGGTAACTTGTCTCCGGAGCGGAAGATTATGAGTAAGTGTCAGGTAAGAATTCTGCCCCCCCGTTTGTTAGGTGGTAAGGGGCGGAGTCTGCTAGCAGGTATGCCGAAAATGAATATCAACTCACTGGGATGATGAAAAATTAGCAACTAAAGTTGTCTCTGGAAGCTACTAACGCACAAGGTAATTCAGCACCAAATCCCGCAGCAATTCCATCTGCTGTGGGCTGATGCCCAGCAGGGGCCGGGCGGGGAGTTGTACTGGGCGCCGGTCTTGCTGACCTTGTCTTGCAGGCCAAAGTGGTGCACCTGAGCGATGCGCTGGGCATAACCCACAAAGCGCAGCACGGTGGCATCGGTGAAGGTCTGGGCCCGTAAGTGGCGGGCAGTGCGAAGCTTGCGGAACATGGAGCCGGCGCGCAGCTTGCCGCGCTGGTCACGGCTTCGGCTTTTGCGGGGGGCCCAGGCTTCGCCCAGTGGGCCGTGCTGGGCAGCGATGCTGCGCTGGTTTTCGCGGCGCAGCATGACCGCCACTTGACGCGCCAGTTGGCGGCGCTCGGCCGGCTGCAGTTTGTGCAGCAGGGGAGCCACCCAGTCACTCAGACGTTGCAGGTCATCGGCCATGGTGTTGTGCAATGCATTTAGCTGTGCGCTGCCTGTGCTGTCTGTGGTGCTGGCCGTTCAGATACAGCGCGGTAATGGGGTCATGCGGCAGCAGGTGCGGGCCGGGTGGCTCGCTGCGGTGCAGCAGTTCCATGGCGCCGACTGGGCCGCCGGGCAGCGGTCGGGCAGCCACGCTTTCGGTCAGCTTGAGATCAATGGCCAGGTCCATTGCCAGGGTGTTGAGGTATTCGGCATCGAAGGTGATGGCCTGGCCCTGGTTTTGGGGGTTGTGCAGCAGGTCGCTTTGGTGGGAACGCAGCCACACGAGGATGGGGCCCATGACGGCATCGGGGTGGCCGGCGTAGTTCAAAAACAGCAGGCGCAGGGTGGACGTGTGCTTTCTTCGTTCGTCGCTGAGGGGCTTGTACCGATAACTCCGCCTGTTACCTGGTTGTCACACATGGCTGTGTAACAACCTTTGGGAACTCACACCAAGCTTGGATTTGAATTCGGCCAGTGGCTCGCCATCAGCGACCCAAAATAAGATAAAGCCCTAGTGCTCACAAAACAATAGCGATTTTTTCGTTGTGTTCCCATTTTGGGAAATTGAATAGATTCAGCAGATGCATCTGGCGGCCTGCGGCGCGGTAATTCTTGTGAGGTACTCGCCCTCTTAAAGATGCGTGTGTTCTTGCTGTTTCTTGCCGTGGATGGGGGCCCTGGGGCTGCCTTGCCAGCCGCAGTAGGTTGTGTGTGAAGGGCTCGGTACGGCGTCGATGTGCAACGGGTCACCTAGCTAATAGGCAAAGTTAGCTTGCCCACGCTGCAGTTGTTCAGGCCGTCTCTGTCTGGAAAACTGCGACAGCGTTGACCAGTTCCTGGGCCTGCTCGTTAAGGCTGAGGGCCGCTGCAGACATTTGCTCGACCAGGGCCGCGTTTTGCTGCGTGGTTTGGTCCATTTGGTTGACCGCTTGGGCCACCTGTGCGATGCCTTTGCTTTGTTCTTCGCTGGCGGCAGTGATTTCGCCCACCACATCGGTCACGCGGCTGATGCTGCCGACGATTTCGCTCATGGTCTTGCCGGCCTGGTTGGCCAGTTCGCAACCGTTGTCTACCCGCGCTACGCTTTCTTCGATCAGGCCCTTGATTTGTTTGGCTGCATCGGCCGAGCGGGCGGCTAAGCCCCGTACCTCGGTCGCCACCACCGCAAACCCACGGCCTTGCGTGCCTGCATTGGCCGCCTCTACAGCGGCATTCAAGGCGAGGATGTTGGTTTGGAAGGCAATGCTGTCGATCATCGAGACGATGTCCTGGATTTTGTGGCTTGACTCGCGGATGCCGCTCATGGTCTCTGCGACCTGGCTGACGGCTTGGCCGCCTTGCTGGGCCACGCGGGTCGCTTGCTGGGCAAGCTTGTTGGCCTGCAGTGCGCTGTCTGCATTTTGTCGAACGGTGGACGATAACTGGTCCATCGACGAGGCGGTTTCTTGCAGTGCGGCGGCCTGGGTTTCGGTACGCACGCTGAGGTCTTGATTGCCCTGTGCAATCTGGGTACTGGCCGCCGCCACATTGTCGGAGCCGGTACGGACGTTGGATGCGACGGAGCGCAGGCTGTCTTGCATCGCTTTGAGCGAGGAGAGCAGTTGCCCGGTTTCATTGGTGGGCTGCTCTTGAATGACCGACGTCAGATCACCGAGCGCCACGGTCTGGGCCACATTCACGGCCTTTGACAGGGGCGAGACGATGGAGCGGATCACAAAGCGGCCGTAGATGCCTGCAATCAGCAGCGCAATCGCACACACGGCGATCAGCAGCATGGGGTCTCCTCGTTTTCAGTGCAATAAGTGACGGTACGCAAAGCTAGCACTGGCGCGGGGGTGGTCTGGGTAGACCGTTGATTTCATTGACTTTCCTGTTCGCTTTGTAAACGGGTATGGTGGCCTCCCACTTTTGAGGTTCACGATGCAGGGTTGGCACACAACGTTTTTGGGGATGCGTGGGCTCCCCCGCGATATCAGCGACTTCGAGATGAAGGCATTTTTCACCTTCGATGGTGCCGAGCGCGACGCAATCAATGCACGCCGAGGTGATTCCCACAAGCTTGGTCTGGCGCTCCATATTGGTTTCCTGCGCATGAGTGGGCGTTTGCTCGGTGCCTTTCGGGTAATTCCAGTAGCCTTGTGGCGCCACCTTGGCAACGAGCTTGGCATTGCAGCACCAGAAGTCGCCTCGCTGAGAGCCATGTATGAACGCGGGCGCACGCTATTCGATCACCAACAAGTAGCCTGCACGGTCCTTGGATTCCAGTGGATGAGCGAGCACCAGCGCCGCTCACTGGTACGTGAACTGCGCGACGAAGTGGCGCGCTGCGCCGACCGCGATCAGCTACTCGTGCGGGCGCGTCAATGGCTGTACAAGAACAAGCTGGTGATCGTGCACGAGCGGGCAATTCGGACACTGATTGCGGCGGCACTTGCCCAGCTTGAAGTTGAAACAGGCACCGCCATCGCCGCCAGCGTTGATCCAGCAACACTTGATCGCTGGCGAGCCTCAGTTTCAGAGCTGCGCCCAGATGGACAAACCCAGCAGAGTTGGCTATGGGCTGCACCGGCGAAACACTCAACCCGCCAAATCAGCGAGGTACTGGAGCGCATCGACCTGCTTTACACGCTGGACGTTCATAAGCACCTGGCAGACATCCCCGATCTCATCTTGCGCCGCTACGCGCGCCGACTTGTCTCCAGGCCGCCCTCAGCCGGAGCCAAGATCAAAGAGCCAGCGCGCACCGTGGAGGTCGCATGCTTTCTTCGGTATTGCCTGTTCACCACCACAGACCAGTTGATCCTTATGGTGCAGCGCCGGATCGCCGATCTGTGGCGTCAGGCTGCCGCCGATGTCCCCGCTACCGTCAATTGGGCCGCAATGTACAAAACGCTGCTCGGCGAACTTGTTGCCTTGAGCGCGCAAGGTGCGGTGCCAGATGCTGAGTTGCGTGCCCGTCTTGAAGCCTTGATCACCGAAACCCAGAAACGCAAACCACCGAGCAGGGCCTCCCTGGTCCGCGAGGGATTGATTGATGGAATTCGCCCCGTGCGGTCGTTGCTCGTCGCCATTGCAAAGCTGCCCTGGCAGGCCACCGGCGAGCATCCTGCCATCGAGTACCTTGCCAAGCTGCAAGCTTTATATCTCAAAGGATCCAGAAAGCTGCCAGTTGAAGTGGTGGCACCAAGTCTGGGAATGATCTGGCAGGTTTCGATCTCCAGCCCAGACCGGGAACGGGCGTTTCAGGCGTTGGAGGTGGCCACCCTGTTTGCCCTGCGCCGCGCGGTGCGCAATGGCTCGGTCTGGATTGAGCACAGCCTGAGCTTTCGGGGTCGTGCGCGCTTGTTCTTCACGGACGAGCGTTGGCAGGCAGAGTCCAAGAAACACTATGCCCGTCTATCGTTACCCAGCAAGGCTGCCACTTTCTTGAAGCCTTTGCTGGCCAGAGTAACTGCCGGTGTCGATGCGGTGGCCGCTGCAGCCCGCAGTGGCGTACTGCGCGTGGATGATGAACTCCATTTGTCGCCATTGCCCGCAGAGGACGAAGACCCAGAAGTGACCAAGCTGCGCGCGGCTTTGGATCACCGCATCGGTGAGGTTCAATTGCCGGAAGTGATTCTGGCCGTTGACGCCCAGGTGCGCTTTAGCTGGATCATGCTCGGACGTGAGCCGCGCTCTACCGACGAGCTGCTGATGGTCTATGCCGGCATCATGGCCCACGGCACCAGTCTGACTGCGGTCGAATGCGCGCGCATGATTCCGCAATTGTCTGCCACCAGCATTCGCCAGGCCATGCGCTGGGCGCGGGACGAACGGCGTCTGAGCCAGGCCTGCCAGGCTGTGCTGGAATTCATGCAGCGACACCCGATTGCCGCCACCTGGGGGCGGTCCGATTTGGCATCTTCTGACATGATGAGCATGGAGACCACCAAACGGGTGTGGCAAGCCCGGCTTGATCCTCGGCGCAACACACCTTCCATTGGAATCTACTCCCATGTAAAAGACCGGTGGGGCATCTTCCATGCGCAGCCCTTTGTGCTCAATGAGCGCCAGGCGGGCGTGGCCATTGAAGGTGTCATCCGCCAAGAAAAGCTGGAGACCAGCCAGCTTGCTGTGGATACCCATGGCTACACCGACTTTGCCATGTCACATGCCCGTTTGCTTGGTTTTGATCTTTGCCCGCGGTTGAAGGAACTCAAACAGCGCCACCTCTTTGTGCCACGCGGCACCAAAGTGCCCGCAGAAATCGCTGCGGTGTGCGAAGCCAATGTCGACGTCGCTTTGATCGAAAAGCATTGGGATAGTCTGGTGCACCTGGCAGCCTCGGTCATGAGCGGACATGCCAGTGCGGTGGCAGCTCTTGCGCGGTTCGGTTCTGCCGCCCAGGGCGATCCAATCTATGAGGCTGGCGTGCAATTGGGGCGGTTGCTGCGTACGGCGTTTTTGGCTGACTACTTTGTCAAGGACGCTTTCAGGAACGAGTTGCGCCGGGTGCTCAATCGGGGCGAGGCTGTTAACGCCCTCAAGCGCGCCATTTATACCGGCCGGATCAGCCCGGCGCAGGCCAAACGTGTCGATGAAATGCAGGCTGTGGCCGATGCGTTGAGCCTGATGGCCAACATCGTGATGGCGTGGAATACCTCACAGATGCAGGCGGTCCTGGATCGCTGGTCGAACCGCCGCCAGGTCATTCCACCGGAACTGATCGGGAAGATTGCGCCCACCAGGCTGGAGAGCATCAACTTGCGGGGTGTGTTTCGCTTCCCGGTTGACCGCTATGCTGACCAAATCCTGCCTTCGCGGCCAAATGCATCGATAACTGGCACCAATGGATGAAACCGACCACGGTTTGACGCCACGAATCGCAGATTTGAAAGTGAACAGGAAAGTCAATGAAATCAACGATCTACCAACACCACCTCCGCGCCAGTGCTAGCTTTTCGTACCGTCACTTATTGCACTGAAAACGAGGAGACCCCTACCGGGCTAGCGGCCTCAATCTGGTAACGGCTGCCGTCGTGTTGTGGAACACGGTCTATCTGGAACGGGCTGCGCACGCGCTGCGTGGCAACGGCCATGCCGTTGATGACGCGCTGTTGCAGTACCTGTCGCCGCTCGGTTGGGAGCACATCAACCTCACCGGCGATTACCTCTGGCGCAGCAGCGCCAAGATCGGCGCGGGCAAGTTCAGGCCGCTACGACCGCTGCAACCGGCTTAGCGTGCTTTATTTTCCGTTTTCTGAGGCGACCCCTTGACTGATCGGCTGGGAGGGAGGTGGATAGACTTCTGGTTTTTAGAACGTCGCTATGGTGTCAGCATGAAACTGAACGAAGAAAACGAACCGTTCTTCATCACCGAGGACATGGCCGCCGAGATGGCTGCTGCCGGCTACGAGTTCAAGCCTCCCGGCCATGCCAGAACGAAGAGCGTCCGCGACCTGTACGGATGGCAGCCTGGGGAGACTCTGGAGCAGGCCATTGCCCGTCAACAGCGAAGGCAGTGTTCATCCTCTTGATCTGAGCATGGCATTATTCATGGCATTAGTTGGTTGCCGTATTGTAAGTCATTGATATTTAACATGGTTTTGTGACTATAGATAATCGAGTGGGAATGATTGCGCAATAGGAAACGGCCGGGGTCGTCCGGCCGTATTTCCGAATCAAGCCCGCGGCACTGCGGGCTTTTTTCTGCCCGCCCGCCGTTGTTCAGTGGGATGCTGGAATAGCCGAATGCTCGCGCAGGTATGCCCTCAGCTTCGCGTCCGTGGCATACACATAGCACCCCTTCATGCCACGGGTCATCAAGGTGCGATAGGTGTTCTTGATGATGCTTTCCGCCAGCCGTGGGGCCTCGGCAGGCTGCTCCTTCGTCATCTTCACGAATCCCTTCATGGTCTTGTCATGTCTGTCCCTGGCTCGGGGCACTGCCACCAGCGTGTCGCCCATGATGGCCAGGTCTGGCCCGATGATGACTCCCACATAGTCCACTTCCAGCCCCTGGCAGGTGTGTATGCAGCCGACCTGTGCCACAGAGTTCGGTGCCACGATCCAGAGGCTGCCGTCCTGGTCCAGATTCCATTGGCGCTCGTAGTCTCCGATGACTACGTCCATAAGCTTGGGATTCTTCTTGCTGTTCCATGGCCAGCAGTAACCAGCCACAACGCGTGCCCGGTTGTTGGCGTTCTTCGTCTCGATGGCCTTGTGCAGATCCGAGGGGTCGTCAAACACCTGAAAGTCAAACGGAATATCTGCAAGGCTAGGGTTGGCGGTAGTTCGGATCTGCAACGTATGGTCTACCCAGGCCAGATAGCCGTCGGAGCCGGCGCACCGAAATTGGGAAGTCAGCGAATATTCCTCTACCTCAGCATTCCGCTCGGCTGCAAACTTGCGGATGATCTCCTTGGAACCTACATCCTTGAGAGTCACGCGCTGGTCTTCGTCGATGAAAAAGATGCTGCACTTGGCAGCTTCTATCAGCTCCTTGACCTGATGGGTGCCCAGATTCCCATAGAAGCCGCTTTTTTCGGTTAGGCGATGTGCTTCGTCCACGACCAAGACATCAAAGGCATCCTGCACGGTTTCCGTGAAGGAGCCTGATCCGCCGAAAAGATTGACCAGATGTGCGTTGTCGCGCGTCTGTATCAGCTTGTCGCTATAGACAGCGCGTGGGGCAGCGTTCTTGGAAATGTATTTGACGGTCAAGCCTTCGCGCAGAGCCGCAAGCAGGTTGACGGCGATCACCGACTTGCCGGTTCCAGGACCGCCCTCAATGATCAAGACGCGAGGCCTGCCGCTGGCGCTGGCCTGGCGGCATGCCGCCTTCGCAGCCTCGAACACTTCCTTCTGGTCGTCGATTAGCGCGAACTCGCTGTTGCCCTTCAGCAGCTTGCCGACCACATCCGCCAGCGCTTTGGATGGCCGCATCCTTCCTCGTTCAAGATCGAACAGCACCTGGCGGCCTCGGCCATGCCGGATGTGCTGTTTGATGAACTCGCGGAGTTTCTTGCGGTCTTCATCGCCTTTCAGGAACAAAGGTGCCCGCTCGATATAGGGCTGGTACTGGGGGGAGTCGATGATGCCATCGGCGGCATAGTTGTGCAGGTAGGCGCAAGGCTTCAGCTGCAGCCCGCCGTCATAGATGGCCTCGTTGAACCCCTCCAGAAATGCCGTGTACGACCACGCCTGGTAGCTGGGGTGAATGCGCGCCTGGTCAGGGCGCATTCCACCGCGCAAAAGCACGATGGCATCGCGGTCGGTGGCGCCGACCGATGACCATTGCTTGAGTTCGACCACCACCAGCCGTCGAGAGCCGTCGTCGGCATGTCCGGCAAGAATGACATCGATGCGTTTTGACGATTGCGGCAGGATGAATTCGACAGCGACCCCGATGTCGGGTGCGATTTCCGGGTCACGCAGAAGGCGGGCAATGTAGCCCAGCGACTCGCGCCATGATCGGATCTCCGCCTTGGCTACCTTGCGGTGAGTCGCTGCCTGGTACTTCGCGTAGATGACGTCTTCAATATCGCGTTCGTCGTAGTCGAGCAGGAATTGTGTCTTCTCGGCCTGATAAACGATCATGGCTCGGGCAGCTGGTCGTATTTGGTGCTGACGCCGCGCGACGCCTCGACAGGGTATTTGGCGGCGTTGGAAGCCAGCTTGCTGGCGATGGCTGCGTTGAGGTCCACGTCCAGCACATCCGCCAAGCGGATGAGGTACAGGGCGACATCGGCCAGTTCGTCGCGTACCGCCGAGGCGGTTTTAGGATTCGAGGCGGCCGAATGAGAGTCGGCCTCGGTCATCCATTGGAATATTTCGGTCAACTCACCCACCTCGCCCGAGAGAGCCATGACCAGATTCTTGGGTGAATGGAATTGCTGCCACTCCCGCTCTTGCGCAAACTGCCTCAGCGCGTGTACCGCGCCCGTCACGTCAATCAGACTTTTGTCCACATCCAGACCCTTTCGGAACGGATTGTTACCTATTCTGCAGTTCCTAGGACTCAGAGACCTGAAGTATCGCTGCGCCTAGGAAGATTCTGAGCCCGGGCGAGGCTTGGATGTAAGAACTAGCCGCCTGATTCCCAGGCCAGGTGCAAGCACTTGCGCGCAGACAGACGAAGTCCAGTGTTCCCCATGAAAGACATGGCTGCTACCAGACCAAGCATGCGTTTGTAACGTAAAGTACTATTTCTTTGCAATTTGCTGTGTGCTGCTGCGGACCTAGCCCGTGGGTATTGATTCCGCATGAAGATACTTCTCCCAAACGCTGATGGCTGTTGAAATCTCTCGCCTTCAAAGTCCTGCGGCCGTTCAGGCGGCGTTGGACGAGTTTTCACGTCTTGGTCGGACGGCATTCCTGAAGCGATACGGATTTGGAAAATCGCGCGATTTCTTGGTTCGCAATGCAAGAACCGGGCAGCTATGCGACTCCAAGGCCATCGTCGGAGCTGCGTTCGGCCATCAGTTCCCGCAGGAGGGACCGCTCAAGCCGACTGATTTCTCCGGTGGAGAGGCCACCGTCGTTCCTCGATTGCAGCATCTGGGCTTCGATGTCGTGCGCATTGGTGAAGACTGGACCTTCGATGAGGTGCAGGCCACGGTCGCGTCATATTTCGAGATGCTTTTGCTGGAGGCCGAGCAGCAGCGCTACACCAAGACCGAATTCAATGCGCAGTTGCGCCAGCGGCTGCGTGAGCGCAGCAAGGGATCGGTGGAGCTGAAGTTCCAGAACATCAGCGCCGTCCTGCATGACCTGGAGCTGCCCTTCATCCGCGGCTACAAGCCCCGGAGCAACGCTCAGCTTCTGTTGCGTCAGGCGGTGCAGCAGTTCGTCCTGAATCAGCCGGGCCTGGTTTCCCGTGTGGTGGATGCGATGGAGGAGGTCAAGACGTCTGCTGAGCAGAGTTTTCATGCCTGCCTGGTTGAACCGCCTGCGCTGGAGACAGTGGCGCAGTTAGCGAAAGACGGCGCCAAGGTCAGATTTCCACGCAAGACGAACTGGGCCCAGCGGGATGAAGCCAACCGGCATCTTGGCCGTGCCGGAGAGCAGTGGGTCATCGGATTCGAGCAGCGGCGACTTGTCCATGCCGGGTATCCGGAGCTTTTCCAGCAGCTGGACTGGGTGTCTGACCGGCTCGGCGACGGGAGCGGCTACGACATCCTCTCGCATGAGCGGCCCGGCGAGCATCGCTTCATCGAGGTCAAGACCACCAATGGCGGGCATGCCTCGTCCTTCATCATCAGCCGCAACGAACTGGATTTCGCAGCAGAGGCCGGGGATGCCTTCCATCTCTACCGGGTTTTTCAGTTCCGGGAGGAACCAAGGCTCTACATCCTGAACGGGCCGCTGGCGGACCAGCTGCACCTGGAGCCCATCGATTTTCGGGCGTCGTTCCGGCGCCTGGTGGGGTAACGCGCAGGTCGGCCGGGCCAGAGCTCCCCGCAGCTTTGATCACAGGCACATGAAAGAGGGCTGAAGAGGGCTGCCCTGCGCATCCTCTGGAGCGCTACGACAATAGCCCATGATTCAAGAAAAGCCCCTGGCGGCAACCGAACTAGAGCGGCCTGCCATGGCCTTGCGCACTCTTGCGAACGGAGTGCGGCTGCTGGCGCTGCCCATGCCGCACCTGCAGAGCGTCAGCGTGGGCGTGTTCCTGCGCGTGGGCTCCCGCGACGAGACCTCCACCAGCAACGGCATCAGCCATGTGCTGGAACACATGGCGTTCAAGGGCACGCACACGCGTTCCGTGCAGGAGATCAACCTGGATGCGGAGCGGCTGGGCGCGGAGGTCAACGCCTTCACCGGGAAGGACATCACCGGCTATTTCATGACCGGCCTGGGCTGGCATGCGCAGGCCTTGCTGGGAATGATTGCGGACATCGTCCTGAACAGCGTGTTTCCCGAGCATGAATTGCAAAGGGAGCTGCAGGTGATCCGGCAGGAGGCCATCGAGTACGAAGAGGACCCGGAGGACAGCGCCGGCGATCTGCTGGACCGCGCCATCTGGGGCGACGACCCCATGGGCATGCCGGTGATCGGCACGGTGGCCAATATCGAAGGCTTCACCCGGCAGGATCTGGTGCGCCATGTGCAAACCCATTACGTGGGAGAAAAGACCGTCGTCGTCGCGGCCGGAAACTTCGATGTGCCGGCCTGGCTGGAGCAGGCGGCGCAGCTGTTCGCCGGCATGCCTGCGTCGGCCGATCCCGCTGTGGCGTTGCCCCCTCAGCCCGCAAAGTATGTGGGGCAGGCCCTGGCGCAACGCTTCACGCAGGTGTCCCAGGTGTTCGTGAACCTGGCCTATCCCCTGGTGTTCGAGCAGTTGCAGGGCGAGCATCCGCAGCGTGCGCGTCTCGTGGCCTCGCTGGCGGCCCATCTGCTGGGCGAGGGGATGTCGTCGCCCCTGGTCGATACCGTGCGCGAGCGGCTCGGACTGGCCTATACGGCCTATGCGGCGATGGAGGGCGGTGACGTCTGGGCCAATTTCATCGTGCATGCGGTCACGACGCCGGACAAGCTCGAAGCGCTGGTGGCCGCGACAGGCGGCCTGCTGCGCGCCCAGGCTGCCGGCATTGACCCCGTGCATCTGGAACGGGCCAAGAACCAGCTGGCGGTCTCGCGGGTGCGTGCGGGCGAGCGGACCTACGCCACCATGGAGCGGGCTGTCGAGGACCTCTTTGCCCATGGCAGCGTGACGTCCGTGGCCGAAACGCTGGCGATGATCGACGGCATCGGGGCCGAGGAAGTGCGCAAGGTCTTCGAGCGCATGCTGGCCCACCCCCCAGCGGTGGCCATCACCGGCAAGGGCGCCAGTGCCCGGGCCGTGCGGCAGCTGGCCGCAGGCCTGGCGGGCTGAGCCGGCAGCGCGCGGCCAGCGGCCAGCGGCCAACCGCAACACATGGCGCTTTTCCCGTTGTCATGGAATTGGGGGAGCGGGCTGCGGCGCGTTCCATTGCCGCTTGAGGTAGTGCGACTTCGGGTGCTCCTGCAGGAACACGCAGCACTGCACCCACACCGCTGACTCCGGGGGCGCGTCGATCGGGCCGATCGCACCGATCGCACCGATCGCACGCGAGAGATGCCCGAGCACGACCTCGGCCATGGCCGAGCACATCTGCGGCGGGCGCGGGTTGGTCAGCGTCAGGGTGGCGATCAGTTGCTGCGCTTGGGGGTCGTCGCCGCACAGTCCGACGGCGATGGGGGCCACGCGCGACTTCAGGTCCGCGAGCCGTGCCCATCCGCGCTCGGCCAGCGCAAGGTGCATGGCGTGCAGGACCGGCTCCCACTGGATCGACGGGAGCAAGGATGGCGATACCTCGATGGCGATGTGCGGCATGGGGCGGCGCCTTCAGTCGAGCTTGATGCCGACTTCGCGGATCAGCGTCTGCCAGCGTGCCCGTTCGCTGTCCAGCAGGCGTGCGAATGCCTGGGGCGAGTTGTCGATGGGCACCGAGCCGAGTTCGGCCAGCCTGTCCTGCGTGGCCTTGGCCGCCAGCGCCGAGCCCATGTGCTTGATCAGCCAGGCCTTGCGGTCGGCCGGGGTCGCGGCGGGCGCGAGGAAGCCGTACCAGCCGCTGATCTCGGCGTCCACACCCGATTCCTTGAGCGTGGGCACGCCGGGCAGCGCGGGAATGCGCCTGGCGGACGTCACGGCCAGCGCCTTGAGGCGCCCGCTTTGCACATGCTGCAGGATGGCCGGCGTGGCTTCGAACACCATCTGCACCGTGCCGCCCAGCACGTCGTTGAGTGCAGGCGCGGAGCCGCGGTAGGGAATGTGCAGGATCGAGGTGCCGGTCTGGCGCTTGACGAGTTCTCCCGCCAGGTGCTGCGGCGTGCCGTTGCCGGCGGATGCGTAGGAGAACTTGCCCGGGTTCTTGCGCAGCCATTCGAGCGCCTCCTTGGCCGTGGTCGCCGGGAAGGAGGGATGCACGGCCCAGATCAACGGCACCGAGGCGGCCCATGCCAGCGGTGTGAAGTCCTTGGCCGGATCGAAGTTGAGCCTGGAGTACAGCGCCGGGTTCGCGGCCATGGGGCCGAGTGCGCCCAGCAGCAGCGTGTAGCCGTCGGCCTCTGCGCGTGCCGCCGCCTCCGTGCCGATGTTGCCGCCCGCACCGCTGCGGTTGTCCACGATCACCGTGCTGCCGCTGTCCGTCTGCAAGGCATTCGCCATCAGGCGGGAGACGGCATCGGTGGTCGCACCTGCCGGATAGGGGCAGATGATGCGGATGGGCTTGGAAGGGAATGCCTGTGCGCGCGCCGAGGGGCTTGCGCCCATGGCTGAAATGGCCGTCGCCGTGCTGGCGTACTGAAGGAAGTTGCGTCGTTTCATCGGTGCTCTCGTGACCAGAGTTGTCTCGTGGCCGTAGTGTCGGCAGGCCCTTGTTTCTTCGCAATTCGCATTTTCTGGCCGCGCCTATCGGATAATCCGATGGCCATGTCCGCACGCAGCCGCGACCCCCTCGATCTCGTCTCATTGCGCCAGTTGCGCTACTTCGTGTCGGCGATGCGGGCGCACAGCTTCAGTGCGGCATCGCGCGATGCCTCGATCTCGCAGGCGGCGCTGTCGGAGCAGATCGCCTTGCTGGAATCGACCCTGGACGTGCAGCTGTTCGACCGTGCGAGCGGGCGCGCCGTAGCCACGGCCTCCGGACATGAGCTCGACCGCCGGGTGTCGGCCTGCCTCAGGGAGCTGCAGGCGGCGCTGCGCGACGTGCAGGCGCGTGCGAGCACCGTGGCGGGCCTGGTGCGCATCGGCCTGGTGCAGTCCTACGCGGGATGCTGGGTACTGCCCGTCGTGCGCAGGGCCCAGGCGCAGTGGCCGCAGCTGGCGATCGCACTGCGCAGGCGCACCGCACAGGCCTTGGTGGAGGGCGTGTTGCGTGGCGATTTCGATCTCGCCGTCAGCTTCGACCCGGAGCCGCATGCCGATCTGGAGATCCTGGCCTGCTTCGACGAGCCGGTGGTGGCCGTGGGATTGAAGCCCCGCCGGCGGCGACGCCTGCTGGAGCTCAGCGAGGTTGCGAACCACCCCCTGGCCTTGCTGCCAAGCGAATACGCCATGCGGCGCCAGCTCGACAACGCCTTTGCGGCGCAGGGGCTGAAGCCGGGCGTGCATCTGGAGTCCGATACGCTGGAGGACCTGGTGCATGCCGCCCGTGAAAACGGCATGGTTGCGCTGCTCAACGGTGCCGCGGCAATGAGCCTGGACGTGCAGGACGCAGTCCCGTTGGCCGAAAGAAATCTGGGCCGGCAAGCCTGCCTGGTGCGCTCACGCAGCCGTCACCACGGCTTTGCCGCCCAGTACGTATGGGACGAGCTTTCGGCGGCAACCCCCACGCTGCCGCCAGCGTGGGGGCGGCGCGTTGCAGCCGCGCGCTAGTCGTCGACCGGATCCGTACCGCCCGTCAGGGCACTTCCTTCAGGCCCACCAGTTGCAGGGGGCGTGCCAGCAGTTCGTCGAAGCGTTTCTCGAACGCCTTGAAGTACGGCATGCTGAAATGCGCATCCAGCGCTGCCTGGTCCCTGAATGACTCCCGCATGTAGAAGGTGCCGGGTTTGTCCGCCAGCTCGAACAGCGTGTAGTCCAGGCATCCGGCCTCTTGCCGGGTGAATGGCACCAGCGCGCGCAGGGCGTCGCGCAGCTGGTCTTGCTGGCCGGCCTTCGCTTCAAGGATGGCCAGGTTGAAAATGGTCTCTGTCTTCATGGCTCAGCCCCAGTTCTCCAGCACCACCTTGCCGCGCGCCTTGCCCGACTCGATCAGGGCATGGGCGCGCTTGAGGTTGTCGGCGTTGATGCTGCCGAAGCGCTCGGCCAGCGTGGTGCGGATCAGGCCGGCATCGACCAGTGCGGCAACCTCGTTGAGCAGGCGATGCTGGCCGATCATGTCGTCGGTGCCGAACAGGGCGCGGGTGAACATCAATTCCCAGTGCACCGACACCGACTTGCGCTTGAGCTTGGTGATGTCCAGCGACGCGGGATCGTCGATCAGGCCGAATTTTCCCTGGGGCGCGATCGCCTCGACGATCTGTGCGAAGTGCAGGTCGGTCTGCGTGAGGCTCACGATGAGGTCCACCGTGGGAAAGCCGATGCGCTTGAGTTCGTCGGCAATCGGCTGGCTGTGATCGATCACGTGGTGGGCGCCGAGCTCCTTGACCCAGGCCTGCGTCTCGGGCCGCGATGCGGTGCCGATGACGGTAAGGCTGGTCAGCCGCGTGGCCAGCTGCGTGAGGATGGAGCCCACGCCGCCGGAGGCGCCGATGATGAGCAGTGTCTTGTGGCTGGGGTGCTTGCCCGGCGCGATGCCCAGGCGGTCGAACAGCATCTCCCATGCGGTGATGGCGGTCAGGGGCAGGGCCGCCGCCTGTGCAAAGTCCAGCGACCTGGGCGCGTGGCCCACGATGCGCTCGTCCACCAGGTGCAGTTCGCTGTTCGTGCCAGGGCGCGCAATGGAGCCGGCGTACCAGACGCGGTCGCCCGGCTTGAACAGCGTGACTTCGGGGCCCACAGCCTTGACGATGCCGCTGGCATCCCAGCCGAGCACCTTGTGCGTTTGCCCCTCGGCGGGCGCGCCACTGGCGCGCACCTTGGTGTCCACCGGATTGACGGACACGGCCCTGACTTCGACCAGCAGGTCGCGGCCGGTGGCCACGGGATCGGGCAGGGTGATGTCGATCAGCGATTCGGGTTGGCTGATGGCCTGGGGCTTCTGGTATCCAACGGCTTTCATGGTCGTGCTTTCAACGGTTGAGGAAGAGGGGAGAGGAAGAAGTGAGAGCAAGGAGGGCTTCAGGCGGTGGCCAGGGCTGCGTAGTCCGAGTAGCCGCGCTCGTCGCCGCCAAACAGGGCCTTCGGATCGAATGCGGCCAGCGGCGCCTGGGCGGCGTAGCGCGCCGGCAGGTCCGGGTTGGCAATGAAGGGGCGGCCGAAGGCGACGAGGTCTGCCAGGCCCTCGTGCAGGATGGCTTGGGCGCGCTCCGCGTCGTACTTGCCCGCAACGATCACCTTGCCCTGGTAGGCGCGGCGCAGCGCGTGGCGGAAGTCCTGCGGAATCTCGGGCGCATCGTCCCAATCGGCTTCCGACAGGTGGATGTAGGCCAGGCCGATCTCGTCGAGCCTGCTGGCCAGATGCAGGATGGTCTCGATGATCTGCGGGCAGTTCATGTTGCGCTGCGTGATGAAGGGCGCCAGGCGAATGCCGGTGCGCTCGGCCCCGACCTCGCCCGCCACGGCGGCCGCGACCTCTTCGGCGAAGCGCGTGCGCTGGGCGATGCCGCCGCCGTAGGCGTCGGTGCGGTGGTTGGAGGTGGTGCGCAGGAACTGATCGATCAGGTAGCCGTTGCCGCCGTGGATTTCCACGCCATCGAAACCGGCACGCATCGCATTGGCCGCGCCCCTGCGGAAGTCGCCGATCACGTCCTGGATGTCCTGTGCGCTCAGTGCGCGCGGTACGGGGCAGTCGACCATGCGGCCGACACCGTCGTCGCCGACCACCCAGACCTGCGCTTGGGGCGACAGCGCCGAAGGCGCGACCGGCAGGCCATCGGCGTGAAAACTGGCATGCGACATGCGGCCAACGTGCCACAGCTGCAGCACCATGCGCCCGCCGGCGGCGTGCACCGCGTCCGTGACGCGGCGCCAACCGTCCACCTGCGCCTCTGAATAGATGCCGGGGGTGAAGCTGTAGCCTTGGCCCTGGCGGGAGATCTGGGTGGCTTCCGAGACGATCAGGCCGGCGCTGGCGCGTTGTGCGTAGTAGGTGGCCATCAATGCGTTGGGCACGTCGCCTGGCTGGCTGGTGCGGCTGCGCGTCATGGGGGCCATCACCATGCGGTTGGGCAGGCTGAGCGGGCCGAGCTGCAGGGGGCGAAACAGGGGCGTGGAGGCGGTGGTCATTCGGTTCCTTGGCGGAGCTGTTGAGGTGTTGGGGCGGTGGTGGAAACCCGGTTCGCAAGTCGTCTGGGCATGGAGCGATGTTGACCTGGGCGTTTCAATTGAAAAAGACCCGCAAGACTGAAGGCGGCTTCAAAAGAAATTTGACGATGGGGTCCAGGTGCGGCCTGCGCGACACCCGGGCGGATGGCCTTGCCGCGCCTGCCTGGCTACCATCCCCCCCATGAAAACCCAATACTTCGCCGCCACCTCACTCGACGGATTCCTGGCCACCGAGGACGACTCCCTGGACTGGCTGTTCCCGCTGGGCGACATGCAGGCCACGGGCTACCCGGAGTTCATTGCCGGCGTGGGCGCGCTGGCCATGGGGTCGGCCACCTACGAATGGATGCTGCGCCACGCGGAGACGGTGGCCAGGGAGACCGGGGCGGCGTGGCCCTATACGCAGCCTGCCTGGGTGTTTTCCAGCCGCACGCTGCCTGGTATCCCGGGTGCCGATATCCGGTTTGTCAGCGGTGATGTGCGTGCCGTGCATGCGCAGATGCAGGCTGCGGCCGGCGGGGGCAATCTCTGGATCATGGGGGGCGGAGACCTGGCGGGGCAGTTCTACGACGCGGGCCTGCTGGACGAGATGATCCTGAGCGTGGGCTCGGCCACGCTGGGCCGGGGCAAGCCGCTGTTTCCGCGCCGGATGCTACATCCGGTGCTGCGCCTGCTGTCGGTTCGGCAGATTGGCGAGGGCATGGCGGTGCTGCATTACGAGGTGCGCAAGAGCACGAGCTGACAGGCCCCCTGATTCGGTCTGCGCGCCGCTCAGTTCGCCTCCCCGCGCCCAGGCGCCGTCATCCCCGGAATGTATTCATTGGAGATGAAGCTGCGGCAGCGGTGCATGAAGGCTTCCACCACATGGCGGGGCTTTTGTTCGCGGGCCCAGGCCAGGCCGAGTTTCATGGGGCGGTGGTTGCCGTTCAGGTGCAGGTTGACGATCTTCTTGCCGTCCAGCGCATGGGAGTTGCGCGGGCGCACGTTGACCAGGGAGTAGCCCACGTCGTTGGCGACCAGGGAGCGCACCACGTCGGGGCTGGCGCTGCGGGCCGCGATCAGGGGCGAGACGCCGGCTTCGCGGAACAGCGACATGAAGTATTCACGGCTCAGGGGCAGGTCCAGCAGGACCATGGGCAGCTGGGCCAGCGCCTCCAGCGTGGTGGAGCGGTGGTTGGCCAGCGGATTGAGTTCGCTGACGATGACCATGGGCGGCAGCTGGGCCAGCGGCTCGAAGCAGATGTCCGATTCGGCCACCAGCAGGTCGTAGGTGATGGCGACATCGATCTGCGCGGTGCGCAGCTTGTGGATCAGGCCTTCCTGGTGGTCCTCGATCTGTGTCACCGTGGCCTTGGGGTGGGCGCGCGCGAATCCCTGGCACAGCTCGGGGGCGACCATGGCCGCCAGCGTGGTGAAGCAGCCCACGCGCACGGGGCCGCGCACCTGGCTTTGCGCGCTGCTGGCCACGTCGTACAAGGCCATGGCCTGGTCGAGCAGGCCGCGGATCTCCCGCAGGACTTCGGCGCCTGCGGGCGTGACGGACAGGCCTTGCGCATGGTGGCGCACGAACAGCGGCACCTGCAGCTCGGCCTCCACCTGGGTGATGGCCGAGGAGATGGACGAGGGCGAGACGTGGATGCGGTTGGCGGCCTCGGCAATGCTGCCGAACTCGCCCGCTGCCACGCAGTATTCCAATTGTCTGAAGGTCAGTCGTGTCAGCACGGTGTGCAAGAGGTGGAGAGGGGGAGGGCGGCCAGGGTGATCCGCCGCGTAGTTGAGCAAGCGGCGGACCGCGCTGCAAGAGGCCCTTCCCGCAAGGCTCCTGCATTGTGCGGCGGTCGGGCCCCGGCAGCCTTCAGTCGCTGGCGTTGTGATTGCGAAACCATTGCGCCACCGCACCGTCGCCCTGGGCCGGCGCCTGCGTGGCCTTCACGCGGTCCGTCAGCCCGGCGGACTTGCCCACGAAGTCCAGCGGCGCATCCCAGTTGAAGTGCCGGTACACGGCCGCCGTCTGGGCGTAGGGCGGGCATTGCGCAAACAGCTGGAAGCTGAGCCGGTGGCCGGCGTGGTCGGAGTCGAGCAGGTCGCGCGCATAGGCCAGCAGCCTGCGGCGGTCGTCGGCCTGCCATTGCGGGCCGAGGGTGTAGAACTTGCGCAGCCAGGGGCCGGTTTCCTCGTTCTCGAAGCTGGCGTGGTCCGGCGTCAGGCAGACCTGGCCGCCGCACAGCTCGCGCACGGTGTTCATCATGTGGTGCAGCTGGCCGGTGGCCAGCGACCTTCCGGTGAACAGCAGCGACTGGTTGGGCATCATCAGCCCGGCCGGGCTGCGCTCGGCCAGCGCGATGGCGGCCGTGAGGTGGGCGTTGATGCCTTCGCGGTAGCAGGCCAGGCCGGCCAGCCTGTCCTGCACGGCCTGCAGCTTCTCCACGCCGGTCTGGCGCGCGTTGTGCAGGGCCGTGCCTATCAGCATGTCGGCCAGCTTCAGGCTGCGCTGCAGGAAGGTGAAGGCCGAGTAGCGGTGCAGCGTCTCGCGCAGGAAATGGGCGGCCCGGGTGTGGCGGTAGAACAGCACGTTCTCCCAGGGAACCAGCACGTCGTCGAAGACCACGATGGCATCCACTTCGTCGAAGCGATGGCTCAACGGATGGTCCTGGGCCGATGCGCGGGCGGCCAGGCCCGGGCGGCAGATGAAGCGCAGGCCGGGCGCACCCAGGTCGCAGATGAAGCCTATGGCGTATTCGGACTGCGCAGCGTCGCCCCAGTGCGCCAGCCCCGGCTTGGTGAAGGCCTGGTTGGCATAGGCGGCGGCGGTCTCGTACTTGGCGCCGCGCACGATGACGCCTGCATCGGTCTCCTTCACCACATGCAGCAGCACGTCGGGGTTCTGGTCCTGCGGCAGGCGCGAGCGGTCGCCCTTGGGGTCGGTGTTGGCCGATACGTGGAACAGGTCGCCACGCACCACGCGGCGGATGTGGGTGCGGATGTTGGCGGAAAAGCGCGGGTCCAGCTCGTTGAGCACGTCCTGGCCGTCGAACAGCGACCACATCTCGCCCACGCTCTCGTCGCCCACGCGCATGACCACGCCGCCCATGTCCTCCAGCAGCAGATCGGTGGCGCGGCGCTTGTCCCACCAGTCCTGGCGCGTCAGCGGCAGCTTGTGGGCGATGGGGTGGCGCTCGCCGTCGCCTTCGTCGTAGGTGAGCGCGTCGCGCAGCGCGGCCTCGTGCTGCAGGTCGTACATGCGTGCACGGATGTCCACCAGCGGCTTGAACATGGGGTGGGTGGTCACGTCGTTGACGCGCTCGCCGTTCATCCAGACCCGCCGGCCATCGCGGATGGAGTCGCGGTACTGGCTGCCTGTCCTGATCATCAGCGGCTGGCCCACTTGCCGTCTTTGACCTCGTGCAGCTGCAGCTCCACGGGCACCTGCGTCTGGCCGTTGGCATCGAAAGTCACGGTACCGGTCACGCCGTCGTAGCGTATGGCGCGGATGGCCTTGGCCACGGCCTGCCGGTCCTTGGTGCCTGCCGTCTTGAGCGATTGCAAAAGGATGCCGGTGGCGTCGTAGGCGTACTTGGTGTACGGGCTCTCGGAGTCGGCATAGCCCTTGGCGGCATAGGCGCGGCTCATGGCGTCCAGCCGGGGGTTGGTCTGCGATTTGGGCGTGCCGACGATGGTGCCGTCCGCGGCCGGGCCGGCGATCTGGATGAGCTGCGGATCGAAGATGCCGCTGATGCCCAGCATGGGCTGCTTCATGCCCAGCTCGGCCATCTGCTTGCGCAGGATGCCGGCCTCGGTGATCACGCCGCCGAAGTAGACCGCGTCGGGGTTCAGGCTCTTGATCTTGGTGAGGATGGAGCGGAAGTCCGTGGTGCCCACGGGGTAGCTTTCCTCGGCCACCACGCTGCCTTTTTCTGCCTTGTAGAAGCTGCCGAACGAGGCCAGGTTGGCGCGCCCGTAGTCGCTGGTGTCGGCAATGATGGCGATCTTTCTTGCGCCCAGGCCCGTGGCGGCCCAGGCGGCCAGGGGCTTGTTCTCGTTGACCAGGGTGGGCGTCACGCGCGTGGTGTTGGCGAAGTTCTGGTCGGTGATCTTGGGGCCGATGGCGCCCCAGACGATGAAGGGCATCTGCACGCGGTTGAACACCGGCAGCGTGGCCAGGGCCACGGGGCTGTTCCAGTGGCCTATGGCGCCCACCACGTCGCGGTCGTTGACCAGCTTGAGCGCGGCGGACACGCCGGTCTGCGGGTCGGAGGCATCGTCCAGCACCACGCCCTCCACCTTGAACGGCACGCCGGCCGTGGCGTTCCACTGGTCTATGGCCAGCAGGAAGCCGTTCTTCGCGCCCAGGCCCTGCTGTGCGTTGCCGCCGCTGACGGGGCCGATGAAGCCCAGCTTCACGGTGGACTGGGACCAGGCCGCGCCGCAGGCCAGCGTGGCGGCGGCCAGCGCCAGGGCGGATGCGGCAAGGCGCCTGCGCGATGGCAGGAGGGCGGTGGTTGTCGTGAAGGCTTGCATGGTCGGTCGGTCCTGTTCAGGTGAAGACGAGGGGCAGCCATGGCGGCCCGGGCGGGGCCCGGGGCGGCGGGGCGCCACGGTGCATGGCGGGCTGGCCGGCGCTGTCTGGCAACGCCGCCGGATCAATGTATCGCCGCACCGGCCCGGGACTGGATCGCGTTTTCCGAAGCAGCGCCTCGGCAAAAGCGACGCAGGTTTTGTGCGGTTTCTTGCTTCAATGGTTGCGTGACATGGAGACAAGCGAAGCCCCGCCAACCCGGCCGAACCCGACACAAGAGGAACCCTATCGATGCATGACGCGCTGTTCCAGCAACTCATCAACTGGCTGACCCTGGGCTGCATCTACAGCCTGCTTGCCCTGGGTTTCAGCCTGTTGTTTGGCGTGCTGCAGGTGATTCACTTTTCCCATGGCGACGTGGCCATGGTCGCCCCCTTCATCGCCCTGGCGGCCGTGCAGGCCCTGGCCGCCGCGCTGGGCGGCTCGGCCACCTGGCTGGTGCTGGGCCTGGCCTGCCTGGTGGCCATTGCGGCGGTGGGAGGGCTGGGCGTCGCCCTGGACCGGCTGGTGATCAGCCGCTTTCGCAATGCGCCGGCCATGATGCCGCTGGTGGCCACGGTGGCGCTGGGCATCGTGATCCGCGAGCTGATCCGCCACCTGTACCCGCAGGGCAGCAATCCGCACGCGTTCCCGGCGATTACGCAGGGGGCCGTTCCCACCCCGTTCGGGCCGCTGCCCCTGATCAGCGTGGTCTCGGTGCTGGTGGCCATGGCGCTGGTGGGCGTGCTGCTCTATGTGCTGCACCACACGCCCATGGGCATGCGCATACGCGCCGTGTCGCAGGACCGCGAAACCGCGCGGCTGTTCTCCATTGCGCCGGGGCCGGTGTTTCGCAACACCTTCTTCATTGCCTCGGCCACCGGCGCGGTGGGCGGCATCTTCCTGGCCAGCTATGCGGGCGTGGTGCGCTTTGACTTCGGCGTGCAGGCGGGGCTGATCGGCTTTTCCGCCGCAGTGGTCGGCGGCCTGGGGCGGCTCGGGGGCGCCATTGTCGGCAGCCTGCTGATTGCGGCCATCGAGACCATCGTGCAGGGCTATGTGCCCAACGGCACCTCGTACCGCCTGGTGTTCGTGTTCGCCCTGGTGATCCTGGTGCTGATCTTTCGCCCCGCCGGCCTGTTCGGCGTTCAGAAAATGGAGAAGGTGTGATGCAGACAACGACGATACAGGCGCCGCCGCGGGCGGCACCACGGAGTGCGGGCTCGGCCGCCATCGTGCTGGGCGTGGCCCTGGCGGGCGCCGTGCTGCTGCGCCAGTTCCTGCTGGCCGAAAGCTGGATCACGGTGCTGGCGCTGCTGGCCTGCTTTGCCGTGGCCCTGGTCGCGGTGCAGAAACGCCCGGTGGTGGAGGACCGCATCGTGGCCGCCTTCGGCCAGTGCAGGCCGCTGGCCGTGGGCACGGGCGTGGTGCTGGCGCTGGTGTTTCCGTGGGTGCTGGGCGGTGACAGCTACGCCATGCACCTGATGATCATCGCCTGCCTGTACGCGGTGCTGGCGCTGGCGCTGAACTTCCAGCTGGGCAGCGCCAACATACCGAACTTCGCCACCGGCGCGTCCTACGGCATTGGCGCCTACGCGTCGGCCCTGCTGGCCATCCACTTCGGCGTGAGCTTCTGGATCTGCCTGCTGGTGGCCGCCGCCGTGGCCACGGTCTTCGGCTTTTTGCTGGGCCTGCCGTCCATGCGCACCCGCGACAGCTACCAGGCGCTGGTGACGATCGCCTTCGGCATCGTCGTGCACCAGCTGCTGATGAACCTGGAGTGGACGGGCGGCGCCAACGGCCTGGTGGGCATTCCTTCGCCCACATTGTTCGGGCATTCGTTCAACGACTCCATCACGCTGTGGGGCCACAGCCTGCCGGGCCAGGCCAACTTCTACTACGTGGCCGTCGCCCTGCTGGGGCTGGCCATCGTCTCGGCGCAGCGCCTGCACAGCTCGCGCGTGGGACTGGCCTGGAATGCCCTGCGCGACGACGAGATCGCCGCACGCGCCTGCGGCATCAACGTCACCTGGTTCAAGGTCAAGGCCTTTGCGGTGGACGCCTTCCTGGCGGGCTTCGCGGGCACGGTGTATGCGTTCTATGTGAGCTTCATCTCGCCAGACAACTTCACCTTCCTGGTGTCGGTGACCATCATGACGCTGGTGATCGCAGGCGGCATGGACAACACGCTGGGCGTGATCGTCGGCGCCTTCCTGCTGACCATGCTGCCGGAGAAGCTGCGGGCGTTTTCCGACTACCGCATCCTGTTCTACGGCCTGGTGGTGATCGCCTTCCTCATCATCCGCCCGCGCGGCATCTTCCCCCAACGGGTGCGCAACCATGAGCATTGATTCCCATCCCACCCACCATGCCGCGCCCGCAGGTCCGCTGGTCCTGGAGGGGCATGGCCTGACCATGCGCTTCGGCGGCCTGACGGCGGTGCAGGGCGTGGACATCCACCTGGCGGCGGGCGAGGTGCTGGGCATCATCGGGCCCAACGGCGCTGGCAAGTCCACCTTGCTGAACCTGCTGACCGGCATCTACCAGCCCACCGAGGGCGAGGTGCTGCTGCAAGGCCGCTCGCTCAAGGGCATGGCCGCGCACGACATCGCGGGCGCCGGCATTGCGCGCACCTTCCAGACCAGCCGGCTGTTCGGCTCGCTGAGCGTGCTGGACAACGTGATCATCGGCATGCACGCGCGCACCCGCTGCGGCGTGCTCACCGCGCTGCTGCGCCCGGCCGTCTCGCGCGCCGAGATGAAGCGCTGCGCCGAGCGCGCCTGCGTGCTGCTGCAAAGCGTGTCCAGCGACTTGCACCAGCGCCGCAACGTGCTGGCCAGCAGCCTGCCGCAGGCCGACCGCCGCCGCCTGGAGATTGCGCGCGCCCTGGCCGCCGAGCCGCGTATCGTGCTGCTGGACGAGCCCTCCAGCGGCATGGACGACCGCGACACCGATGCGCTGATCGCCGACATCCAGCGCCTGCGCGAAGGCAATCCGGCGCTGGGCTTCATCATCATCGAGCACGACATGCGGCTCATCGCCACCTTGCCGCACCGCGTGATGGTGCTGGACTACGGACGCAAGATCGGCGACGACAGCTTCGAGGCGGTGCGCCGGCTGCCGCGCGTGCAGGAAGCCTATCTGGGCAGAAAGGCCAGCCATGCTTGAACTGGACTCCATCAGCACGCGCTATGGCGTGGTGAACATGCTCAACCAGGTCTCGCTGCAGGTGCCCGAGCACAGCATCGTCTGCCTGCTGGGCCCCAACGGCGCGGGCAAGACCACCACCTTCAAGGCGATCGCGGGCCTGCTGCCCGTGCACCACGGCGCCATCCGCGTCATGGGCCAGCCGCTGGCGCGCATGCGCACCGAGGACCTGGCCGGCCTGGGCGTGGGCTTCGTGCCCGAAGGGCGGCGCCTGTTTGCCGAGCTGACCGTGCAGGAGAACCTGAAGATCGGCCACGACGCGCTGCGCCCGCAGCAGGGCTTTGCCCAGGCGCTGGAGCGCGTGGTGGCCCTGTTCCCCCGGGTGGGCGAGCGCCTGTCGCAGGCCGCGGGAACGCTGTCTGGCGGCGAGCAGGCCATGGTGGCGCTGGGCCGCGTGCTCATGGGCGAGCCGCGCCTGGTGGTGATGGACGAGCCCACGCTGGGCCTGTCGCCCAAGCTCATCGAGGAGTACTTCGAGACGGTGCAGCGCATCCACAGCCAAGGCATCACCGTGCTGCTCATCGAGCAGAACGCCGAGGCGGCGCTGTCCATCGCCCACACGGGCTATCTGCTGCTCAAGGGCCAGCTGGTGGCCTCGGGCACGGCCAGCGAGCTGCTGGCCAACGACGTGGTGAAGCACCTGTACCTGTAGCGCCGCACGGGCGGCCTTCACCTCCTTCCCTTTTTTGTTGCGGACCACACCAAGGCAGTCGGCACCGCGCCGATGCGGGACGGCCTGCGCCTTTTTTTCCTGAGAGACCCACACCATGACAGCTGAAATCCAAACCATCAATACGCTCGTGGTCGGCGCCGGGCAGGCCGGCATTGCGGCCAGCGAACACCTGAGCCAGCTTGGCGTAGAGCACCTGGTGCTGGAGCGCCAGCGCATCGCCCAGGCCTGGCGCACGGGGCGCTGGGACTCGCTGGTGGCCAACGGGCCGGCCTGGCATGACCGCTTTCCGGGCCTGGAGTTCAAGGGCGACCGCGACGGCTTTCCCGGCAAGGACGAGGTGGCCGATTACTTCGAGGAGTATGTCCGCCAGATCAAGGCGCCCGTGCGCACCGGCGTGGAGGTCAGGCGGGTCACGCGCAACCAGGGCCGGCCGGGCTTCACGGTGGAAACGTCCGAGGGCGTGATCGAGGCCCGCAACGTGATCGCGGCCACGGGGCCGTTCCAGGTGCCGGTGATCCCGCCGATAGTGCCGGCTGCGCCCGCCGATGGCCGCCTGCTGCAGATCCATTCCGCGCACTACCACCGCCCCGCGCAGCTGCCCGAAGGCGCCGTGCTGGTGGTGGGCGCAGGCTCCTCGGGCGTGCAGATTGCCGATGAACTGCAGCGCGCGGGCCGCAAGGTGTTCCTGTCGGTGGGCGCCCATGACCGGCCGCCGCGCGCCTACCGCGGCCGTGATTTCTGCTGGTGGCTGGGCGTGCTGGGCGAATGGGATGCGGCCATTGCCAAGCCCGGCCGCGAGCATGTGACCATTGCCGTCAGCGGCGCGCGCGGCGGCCACACCGTGGACTTTCGCGCGCTGGGACACCAGGGCATCACCCTGGTGGGGCTGACCGAGTCCTTCGCCGATGGCAGTGTGCGCTTCCGGGACGACCTGGCCGAGAACATCGCCAACGGCGACGCCAACTACCTGGCCATGCTGGATGCGGCCGACGACTACATCCGCCGCAACGGCCTGGACCTGCCCGAGGAGCCCGAGGCGCGCAGGCGCCTGCCCGATCCCGAGTGCGTGCGCCATCCGCTGCGCGAACTCGACCTGGCTGCCGCAGGCATCACATCCATCATCTGGGCCACGGGCTACAGGGTGGATTTCAGCTGGCTGCAGGTGGACAGCTTCGAGCCCGGCGGCAAGCCGCGCCACCACCGCGGCGTGGGCCATGAGCCCGGCATCTACTTCCTGGGCCTGCCCTGGCTGTCGCGCCGTGGCTCGTCCTTCATCTGGGGCGTGTGGCATGACGCCAAGTTCGTGGCCGACCACATCGCCAAGCAGCGCCGCTACAGCGACTACGACGCCGCCGCCCGCAGCAGGTAGCAGGTAGCGCGCTCTGAGACACCTTCCCATCCACCCCCTGCAGGAGCCAGACCATGCCCACCCATACCCGCATCCGCATGTTCAACACCAAGGACACCTATCCCAACCAGTCGCTGGACAACGACCTGTGCCAGGCCGTGCGCGCCGGCAACACCGTCTATGTGCGCGGCCAGATCGGCACCGATTTCGAGGGCAACCTGGTCGGCCTGGGCGATCCGCAAAAGCAGGCCGAGCAGGCGATGAAGAACGTCAAGCAGCTGCTGGAGGAAGCGGGCAGCGACCTGTCGCACATCGTCAAGACCACCACCTACATCATCGACCCGCGCTACCGCGAGCCCGTCTACCGGGAAGTGGGCAAGTGGCTCAAGGGCGTGTTTCCCATCTCCACGGGGCTGTGCATCTCGGCCCTGGGGCAGCCGCAGTGGCTGATGGAGATCGACGTGATCGCGGTCATCCCCGATGACTGGCAGCCGCCGGCCAGCGCCTGAGCGTCAACCCCAGCAAGCACCTGGTACAGCCGCATCGGCAGGAGGAAGAAACCATGACTTTTTCGATTGTGGGGCGCTGCGAGCGCACCGGGCAGCTGGGCGTGGCCATCAGCTCGTCCAGCATTGCGGTGGGCGCGCGCTGCCCCTGGGTGCGCGCGGGCGTGGGCGTGGTGTCCACGCAGAACATCACGCTGCCCGCCCTGGGCCCGCGCGTGCTGGACCTGCTGGAGCAGGGCGCCGACCCCCAGGCCGCGCTGCGCCAGGCGCTGGACGACGGCAGCTGGCCGCAGTACCGCCAGGTCACCGTGGTGGACGCGCAGGGCCGCGCCGGCGTCTTCAGCGGCAGCCAGGCCCTGGGCATCTTCACCAGCGCCGTGGGGCGGCAGTGCGTGGCGGCCGGCAACCTGCTGGCCAGCGAACGCACCATCGAGGCCATGGTGCCGGCCTTCGAGCGCAGCGCGGCGCTGCCGCTGGCCGAGCGCCTGCTGGCCGCCATGCAGGCCGCCATGGCCGCGGGCGGCGAGGCCGGGCCCGTGCATTCGGCCGCGCTCAAGGTGGCGGGCGAGCACAGCTGGCCCATGGCGGACCTGCGCGTGGACTGGTCGGAGCACGATCCCATCGGCGCGCTGCAAGGCCTCTGGGCCGCCTACGCGCCGCAGATGCAGGACTACCAGACGCGCGCCATCGATCCCACGGCCGCGCCCAGCTACGGAGTGCCGGGAGATGAATGAGGCGGCCGGGTAGCTGACACATCGCCTTGCCCGGTCGCACGGGCGTGTCGCGGCACTGGCATCGCGTTCACTTGGCGTCTGAAATCACGGGGGTATCGGGCGTCCAGCACGTGGTGCGGTTGCGACCATTGCGCTTGGAGAAGTACATGGCGGCGTCGGCCCGCTCCAGGCAGCGCTCGACCGATGCCTCGCCCTCGTCCATGAGGCATACGCCCAGGCTCACGGTGAAGCGGATCGGGCTGTCCTGGCCCTGTACGGACACGGCCAGCGCCGCCACGGCCTCACGCAGGTTCTCCGCGCGCCGCAGTGCGGTCGGGGCGTCCACGTCCGTCAGCAAGACGGCGAATTCCTCGCCGCCCAGGCGGCCCAGCATGTCTCCCTGGCGCAGCTGCTTGGACACCGCGATCACCAGATGCCTGAGCACCTCGTCGCCCACGCCATGGCCGAAGCTGTCGTTGACGCGCTTGAAATGGTCGATATCCAGCATGATCAGTGCCGACGGATGGCTCAGTCCCAGGCGCAGATGCTCCAGCTCCGACTCCATGCGCGTGATGAAGGCCCGCCGATTGCTGGCACCCGTGAGCGCATCGGTCAATGCCAGGGCTTCGAGCTGCGTTTCGCGCCTCTTGTAGTCGGTCACGTCGTGGAATACCCAGCAGTAGCCAAGCAGCCGCTCCTGCCTGCGAAGCGGCAGCAGCTCCGTTTCTATATGGCGGCCGTTGGACAGGGCAAAGATCGTTCGTTGCGACAGGGCACCTCCCCCCGGTTGCGGTGCAGGTTGCAAGGCCGTTGCCATGGCCGGGGGCAAATAGGACAGCAAGGTCTGCAGGCTTTTCCCCACAAGGTCCGTGGCGGACAGCGGCAGCTCGAACAGGTCCACCAGCATTGCGTTGCTTGCCCTGATGCACTGCCCCGCATCGTCGGTCACCAGGATGCCCGACGGAAATTTCTCGATGATGGCCTCCAGCCGCTGCTGTACCTGGTGCAATGCGCTTTCCGCCTGATGGCGGGCATCTACGTCGAACAGTGTCCAGATCACATTGCCCTGGGGGTCTTCGGGGTCCAGCAGTGCCCCCTGCATGTCGAACCAGCGCATGTGTCCGCCCTTGACCTTCAGTGCCCACTCGGTACGCACCGTGCCCTTCAGGCTCAGGCGCTCGTACAGCGATGCGAAGCTGTCGAAACTGTCGCTGGACGGATGCAGCTGCTGGAATGAGCACTGCGGCTCGAGCGCGCCCGCGGCAAGGCCGAAGCACTCGGCTGCCCGGGCATTGGCGTAGACGATGCTGCGGCGATGGCTGGCGACAAGCACCAGGGCGCTTCCGCGCTCCAGCAGGGCGCTCACCATATGGGTCTGCTCCACCCGTTCCTGGATATCGGTGTGCATTCCCAGCATGCGCATTGCCTTGTTGTCGGCATCGCGCAGGGTCACTTCCCCGCGCGATTCGATCCATCGCCAGGAGCCATCGGCCTGCCTTATGCGCATCTCGACACGGAATGGGTCGCCGTGTTCGAGGTGGCGCCTGAGCCGTTCCTGGACGCGAGGCTGGTCCAGTGGGTGCAGCAGATGCATGAAGCCGGCCACGGTGAACGAACCGAGTGCCTGGTCCGGCATGCCCAGCATCTGGTAGCAGCGGGCATCCCACAGCACCTGGTCGTGTTCGCGGTCCCACTGCCAAAGTCCGTCACGCACGGCACCGATGGTCAGCCGCAGCCGCTCCTCGCTCTCGTGAAGCGCCTTGCGCAGGCTTTCGTCCTGGGTGACATCGAGGATGTAGCCATGCCAGAGCACGGTTGCGTCGTCAGTGCGTTGCGGGCGTGCATGGCCCTGCAGCCAGCGCACGGAGCCATCGGCGGACTGCACGCGGTACTTGCAGGCCCAGTCCCCCTGGCTGCGCATCGCTTCGTCGATGGACCGCCTGAGCGCGGAGATATCTTCCGGATGAACCCGCTGTGCCAGGTCCTGCAAGGCAGTGTCGGCCGTATCCGGATCGATGCAGTGCATGGCATAAAAGCCGGGGTTGGCAAACGACAGAGCGTAGTGGCCGGCAGGGTCCCAGCTGTACTGGAACAGGCCGCCCGGCACTTCCTGCGACAGGAGATGAAAGCGCTCTTCGGACTGGACCCGCTGGTCCTCCTCCCGCCAGCGCTGGAACGCCAGCCAGGCCGTCAGCATCCCGCCCAGAAAAATCAGCAGCGTGCCTATGCCGTTGCGCCACAGGCTCTGCCGTATGGTCTCGTTGAGCGGGCCGAACACGGCCTCGTGGTCCAGCCCCGTGCTCACCAGTATCGGAAAGCCGCTGACGCGGCTCCAGGCATACATGCGCTGTATTCCGTCGGTGCTCGCCAGCACCTCGTAGGTGCCATGCGTGACATCGGGGGCAAACAGCGCCACCCGCTTCGCGGGCAACTGGCGCCCGAGCACCCGGTCCTGGTTCTGCGAGCGTGCAAGATAGGTGCCGTCCTCGCGCAGCAGCAAGATCACGTCGCGCGGGCTGTCGAAGATGGCCTGCAACTGCCGTGACAGGTACTGCGGCGACAGCGACACCACCAGCACGCCCGCAAACGCGCCACGGTGGTGCAGGGCGCGGCTCAGCTGGATACCCCATTGCCCGGAAACCCGTCCCTGTACCGGACGGCCGATGAAGGTTCCCTGCGTCAGGCCCTTCAGATGCGCCTGGAAATGTTCGCGGTCGAAAATGGACACGCCCTGCGCAGGCGGCTCCGAGGCTGCCAGGCTCGAATACACCACCTGGCCCTTCGCATCGGCCACGGCCACCTGGACGATGGTGCCGGGCGGATAGGCCTCCTGGACGCTGGCGACGGCCCGCCCGAACGCCTCGGAGTCACCCGACTCGTAGTCCTGGGCCAGGTCCCGCAGGGAATAGTTCAGGCCCGACAGCATGGTCCCGGCCTGCGCGGAAACCGCCTGGGACATCTGCGAGACGCGCAGCCATGCCTGATCCTGTGTGTAGCGCTGCATGTACTGGTGGCTGGCCAGCAACGCGGCCCAGTACAGCCCCGCTGCGAGCGCCATCAAGCAGACGCCTGCAATGACGGCCAACGATGTTCTTGCGTGCGAGCGCGAGGAAAGGGCGGGACGATGGATAGCGGTGGAACGAGAAGACATGCAACGCAGCGAGACAAGAAAAAAGATCTGCAACGCCAGCTGTCAACCGCAATGGCCCACCGATACAGCGCCCCGCACGCCACAGCGTTCGAGACGCAGGTCCTGCCTGCCGGTGGGCCAGAGCAACCGATATGACTCTGTGAATACGTCGCTCTATAAGCATGCTAACTCAGATAGGGGCCCGCGCGATAGCCAGCAAGTCAGGGCAGCAGCCGGCGGGCAGCCTATCTGCGCGTCCCGGATGTCTGGGGTGTCTTGGGTGTCTTGGGCGCGCCGGTCCTGGCAGCGTCCTGGGCCTGCCCGGGTTGCGCCTGCGGAAACACCCGCGCGCACAGGAAGTCCACCAGCGCCCGCAGCTTGGGCGAGGGGTGCTTGCTGGCGGGCCACAGCACGTGGAAGACATTGGTGTGCTCCATGCAGTCCGCCAGCACGGGTTGCAGCCGGCCGTCGGCCAGCGGCTCGCGGATGGAGAACTCCGGCAGGTAGGCGATGCCCAGGCCCTGCAGCGCAAAGCACAGCCGGGTTTCGATGTTGTTGCAGATCATGGAGGTGGGCAGTTGCAGCTCGGGCGCGCCCGCTGCGCGCCGCAGCACCCAGGGCTCCAGCTTGCCGCTGTGGGGGTAGCGGTAGTGCAGGCAGCTGTGCTGCAGCAGATCCTCGGGCACCCGGGGCGTGCCGCGCTGCGCCAGGTAGCCGGGCGAGGCCACCAGCAGGTAGCCGAAGGCGCCCAGCCGGCGCGCGGACAGGCGTGAGTCGGCGGGTGCGCCCGTGCGCACCACGGCATCGAAGCCTTCCTCGATCACATCGACCAGCTGGTCGGTGAAGTCCAGGTCCAGCTCGATCTCGGGATAGGCTCGCATGAACTCGCCCAGCACCGGCAGCACCAGCGAACTGACCAGGGGCAGGCTGACCCGCAGCCGGCCGCGCGGCGCGGTGCTGGCCTGCGACAGCTCCAGCTGCGCGGCCTCGATCTCGGCCAGGATGCGGCGGCTGCGCTCCAGGAACAGCGCGCCCTCTGCCGTGAGCGTGATGCTGCGCGTGCTGCGGTGGAACAGGCGCACGCCCAGCCGGTCCTCCAGCCTTGCCACGCTCTTGCCGATGGCCGATGCCGAGACTCCCATCAGCCGGCCTGCCGCCACGAAGCTGCGGGTCTCGGCGACCTGCACGAACACCAGGAAACCGTTGAGGCTGTCCAAGGCCACTCCTTCATTGCGGACAGAAAGCTCCGCATAACCCGGAAATCTACCCCACTTTTTCTTTAATCGAGGGGTTTCTATCGTCAGGACCCTGTTCATTGATCCCGGGAATTCCCATGACGATTGCTCTTTCTGCGGCATCTGCTGCACCCGCTGCGCTGCCTGCAGCCCCGTTGAACTCGCCCCTGTCCGACCGCATCCAGGCCGTGGTCCGGCAGGCGCTTGAGGCGCAGCGCCTGGTCGGCGCCGTGGTGCTGGTGGCGCGTGGCGGCGCCCTGGTCCACCGCCAGGCTGCCGGCTGGGCTGACCGCGAGCGCGGCCTGCCCATGGCCGTGGACACGGTGTTTCGCCTGGCTTCGGCGAGTAAGCCCATTGTTTCGGCGGCGGCCCTGGTGCTGGTGGCGCAGGGCCGGCTCGGTCTGGATGAGGGCGTGGACCGCTGGCTGCCGCAGTTCCGGCCCCGGCTGGCCGATGGCCGGCCGGCGCGCATCACCGCGCGGCAGCTTCTCAGCCACACGGCGGGGCTGGGCTACCGCTTCTTCGAGGCCGACGCACAGGGCCCTTATGCGCTGGCCGGTGTATCGGACGGCATGGATGGCTCGGGCATCAGCCTGGCGGAGAACCTGCGCCGCATCGCCAGCGTGCCGCTGCGGTACGAGCCTGGCACGGCCTGGGGCTACTCGCTGGCCACCGATGTGCTGGGCGCCCTCATTGAACAGGTGCACGGCAGGCCGCTGGACCAGGCCGTGCGCGAGCTGGTGACCGGGCCGCTGGGCATGACCGATACCGGCTTTGCCGTCACCGATGCGCTGGCCGCGCAGCGCGTGGCCACGGCCTATGTCAGCGATGTGCCGCAGCCCCATCCGCTGGCCGAGGGCGAGACCGTGTCGCCCTTCGAGGGGAGCATCGGCATTGCCTTCAGCCCTTCGCGCATTTTTGACGCCCAGGCCTTTGCCTCCGGCGGCGCCGGCATGGCGGGGACGGCAGGCGATTTCCTGCGGCTGCTGGAAGCCCTGCGCCAGGGCGGCAACACCCTGCTGCCCGACGCCCTGGTCGCCGAGATGGCGCGGGACCAGACCGGCGGGCTGGCCCTGCCCAATGCGCCGGGCTTCGGCTTTGGCCTGGGCTTTTCCGTGCTGCGCGATGCGGCGCAGGCGGCATCGCCGGAGTCGGTGGGCACCTGGCGCTGGGGCGGGGCCTATGGGCATTCCTGGTTCGTGGACCGGGCGCAGGAGCTCAGTGTCGTGGCCTTCACCAACACCTTGTACGAGGGCATGTCGGGGCGCTTCGTCAACGATTTGCGCGACGCGGTCTACGGGGTTTGTGAGGTCCAAGGGGTTTCGGGAGAGCCGCAATGACCGGAACACGCCAGGACCGCCTTCCCGTTGCCTCCCTGCTGGCGCTGGCCATGGCAGCCTTCATCACCATATTGACCGAGGCGCTGCCGGCGGGCCTGCTGCCGCAGATGGCCCAGGGCCTGGCCGTGACCGAGGCCTGGGTAGGCCAGACCGTCACCCTCTACGCCATAGGTTCCCTGGTGGCCGCCATACCGCTGACGGCCGCCACGCAGGGCATGCGCCGCCGCTCCCTGCTGCTGGCGGCGATCGCGGGCTTTGTCGTCGCCAACACGGTCACGGCCTTGTCCACGCACTTTGCGCTGACCCTGGTGGCGCGCTTTCTGGCGGGGGTCTCGGCCGGGCTGCTTTGGGCGCTGCTGGCCGGCTACGCGGCACGCATGGTGCCCGGCCATCTCAAGGGCCGCGCCATCGCCATTGCCATGGTGGGCACGCCGCTGGCGCTGTCGCTGGGCGTGCCGGCCGGCACCGTGCTGGGCCAGTGGGTGGGCTGGCGGCTGTGCTTCGGTCTCATGAGCGTGCTGGCGCTGGCGCTCATGGTCTGGGTGCGTGCCCGCCTGCCCGACTTTGCAGGGCAGGCGGCAGGCCGCCACCTGCCGCTGCGGCGCGTGTTCACCCTGGCGGGCGTGCGCCCCGTGCTGTTCGTGGTGCTGGCCTTCGTGCTGGCGCACAACATTCTCTACACCTACATCGCGCCCTTCCTGGCGGAGGCGGGCATGGCCGCGCGCACGGACCTGGTGCTGCTGGTGTTCGGCGCCACCTCCGTGCTGGGCATCTGGATCACCGGCGTGCTGATCGACCGCCACCTGCGTGCGCTCACGCTGGCCAGCATTGCGCTGTTCGCCTTGTCCACGCTGATGCTGGGCGTGGCCGCAGATGCGCCGGCCCTGGTGTATGCGGCGGTGGCCGTCTGGGGCCTGGCCTTTGGCGGCGCCGCCACGCTGCTGCAGACCGCCATTGCCCACACGGCGGGCGAGGCCGCCGACGTGGCGCAGTCCATGCTGGTCACGGCCTGGAACATGGCGATTGCCGGCGGCGGCATCGTGGGCGGCCTGCTGCTGGCGCGCATGGGCGTGGGCGCCTTCACGCCCGTGCTGCTGGCGCTGCTGGGCGCATCGCTGGCCGTGGTGTGGGCGGCCAGGCGGCATGGGTTCCCTGCGGTGTGCAGGTAGGTAGGGAGGGAGCAGGACGCGGCCTGCCCGCCTCAGGGGAACTGAGAGGTGCCAGGCTGCCGCTGAAGCGCTTCATTGCGCTGGCCCAGCCAGCCCAGCAACTGGCCCTTGTCCATCGGCCGGGCAATGTGATAGCCCTGTCCCTCCTGGCAGCCCATGGCGCGCAGGGCCTGCCAGGCGCTGGCGTCCTCTATGCCTTCGGCCAGGACCTGCAGGCCGAGCTTGCGGCCCAGCTGGGCGATCATTTCGGCGATGCGCGCCTCCTGTGATTCGCCAAGCTGGCGCACGAAGCTGCGGTCGATCTTGATGCGGTCCAGCGGCAGGCGCTCCAGGTAGCTCAGGGAGGAGTAGCCGGTGCCGAAGTCGTCGATGGCAATGGTCACGCCCAGCGTGCGCAGGGCGCTGAGCGTGGCCTGCAGCAGCTGGGTGGGCAGGACCGCGACGGATTCGGTGATCTCCAGCTCCAGCTGCGCGCCCTGCAGGCCGTGCTCTGCCAGGGCGTTGCTTACGGTCTGCAGAAAGCCCGGGTCCTGCAGCTGCACGGTGGAGACATTGACGGCCATGCGCCGGGGCGCGCGGCCGGCGTCCAGCAGTTCGCGCATGGTGCGGCAGGCCGTGGCCAGCACCCATTGGCCCAGCGGCACGATGAGGCCCGAATGCTCGGCCACGGGAATGAAGCGGTCGGGCGGCACGAAGCTGCCGTCCTGCCGTGGCCAGCGCAGCAGGGCCTCCAGGCCGACCAGGGCATGGGTTTCCAGGTCCACCTGGGGCTGGTAGACCAGGAAGAGCTGGGCGCCGTCGATGGCCGCGCGCAGGTCGGACAGCAGCAGGGCGCGGTCGCGTGCCTCCATGCCCATGTGCTCGGAGTACTCCAGCAGCTGGCCCCGGTGGTCGCGCTTGGCGCGCTTGAGGGCGATGGTGGCGTCCTTGACCAGGTCGGTGCCGGCCTGGCGTTCACGGGGCAGGTGCACGTAGCCGCAGGTCAGCGAGACCTTGTGCGGCACGCCGTCCACGGCCAGGGGCTGGCGCGCGCAGTCCAGCAACTGGCCCAGTGCCACTTCCCTTGTGGGGCCCAGGATACCGAAGGTGTCCGAGCCCACGCGCGCCAGCAGCACGCCGGCGGGCAGGGCGCCGGCCAGGCGGCGGGCCATGGCTTCGAGCAGGCGGTCGCCGAAGCGGTGGCCCATCACGTCGTTGGTGGCGCTGAAGTCGTCGATGTCCACCAGGGCCAGCACATGGTCCTGCGTGCCGCGCCACACGCATTCGTCCACTTTTTCCACGAAGTGGGCGCGGTTGGGCAGGCAGACCAGGGGGTCGAAGTAGGCGGACTGGTGCAGGCGCTCCAGCAGGCCCCGGTTGTGCAGCAGCGTGCGCAGGTTGGCGCAGAAGACTTCGAGCAGCTGGCGGTCCAGTGCGCTGTGCGAGGCCGGCGCGTCGATGAACACGGCCATGTCCTGCTCGTCGCCCCGGCCTATGTACAGGGCCACGCCGCGCTGCACGCCATAGATGTTGCGGCGGGTCTGCAGCGCCTGGCGCAGCAGGCGCAGGCCGCTCGATGCCAGCACGGTGGCGATGGGCTGGTCGATGAGCCGGGCGAACGGCCCCGTGGCCGCGAGCACGCGGTAGGGCTCGGCCGGGTGCGTGCCCTCCGAGCAGACCAGGCCTTCGCTGGCCACGCCCAGCAAGGTGGCCAGCTGGGTGATCACGCCGCGTGCGAAGGCGTGCAGGTTGGTTTCCTCCAGCAGCGAGGCGCTGGAGCGCACCATCAGCTCCAGGCTACGGCGGTTGGCCTCGATGGCGCACAGCTGCTCGTAGGAGCGCACGGCGGTCACCACGATGGCCAGCAGGCGGTCGGGCGTGAGTTCGGTCTTGGTGCGGCAGTCGTTGATGTCGTAGCGCAGCAGGGTTTCCAGATCGGGCGCCTGGCCCGGGCGGCCGGTGCGCAGCACGATGCGGCTGTTGCGCAGGCCGGCCGTGTAGCGGATGAAGTCCACCAGGTCCAGGCCGGCGCCCGTGCCGTCGGTCACGGCGTCGAGCACCACCACGGCCAGGTCCTGCTCGCTGCGCAGCAGGTTGCGTGCCTGCGTGCCGGAGCGGGCGTAGAGGAACACCAGCGGCCGGCCGAACAGGCTGTGGCCTTCCAGCGCCAGGCGGAAGGCGGCGTGTACATCGGGGTCGCTGTCCACGATCAGCACCCGCCATTCAGGCCCGGGCACGGGCGATGGCGGGGGCGGCTGCAGAGCCGGCTGCAGGAGGGCGGAAGCAGGGGCGGGCGCCCTGGGCGCCCGTGCGCGCATCACGAAACTCATGCCTCAGCCCTGTCTGTGTCCGCGCCGCTCAGGCCGTGGCATGGTCTGCCGCGCGCACGACCTGGTTGCGCCCGCTGCGCTTGGCGGCGTACAGCGCCTCGTCGGCCAGGCTGTAGGCCTCGTCGAAGCGGCCGCCGCTCGGGCGCCAGCTCACGCCGAAGCTGGCCGTGATGCAGCTGGCGTCGGGCAGGCCGAAGGGATGGGCCTCGATGGCTGCGCGCACCTGCTCGGCCACGCGCACGGCGCCGTCGCTGTCGTGCTGGGGCAGCAGCACGGTGAATTCCTCGCCGCCCACGCGGCCGATGTGGGCCGTGTCCGGCACGGCGGCCTTGAGGCAGCGCACCACGCCCAGGATCACGCTGTCGCCCACGGGGTGGCCGAAGCTGTCGTTCACGCGCTTGAAGTGATCTATGTCCAGCACGATCAGGGCCAGGCCCTGCTGGGTGAAGTGGCGGTTCACGCGCTCGATGATGGCCGCGCGGTTGAGCACGCCGGTCAGCGGGTCGTGCGTGGCGCGGTACTCCAGCTCGCCGGCCAGCTCCTGCAGGCGCTGGTTGAGCTGGGTCATCTCCAGCTCGGCGCGGTCGCTGCGGCGCACCAGCCGGCGCGTTTCGCGCAGCAGGCGGTCATAGGCGGCCAGCAGCGCGCCCAGGGCCTGGTGGCAGGCCCGGGCGCCGGCCTCCTCGCCCAGCTCGTGGGCCGCGCGGGCCGCCAGCAGGGCCCGGTGCTCGGCATCGAAAAGATCTGCAGGAGCGGCGCAGGCGGCGGGTGCTGCCACGGTGTCCATCACGCGGCCTTCACGGGATGGCCGGTGAAGGCAATGGCGGCAAAGTCGTCGCGCAGCTCCTCGCCGAATTCGCAGATGGTGTCGTCTTCCTCGTCGTAGTACCAGTGCAGGGCCACGGTGCGGCCGGCCTCGGCGGCCTCGCTCAGCGCCTCGATGAGGTTGAACAGCATCTTGGTGCTGGAGCTGTTGAAATAGGCCAGCGCGATGTGCACCTGGATCGGTGCCTGCTGCTGCGCGGGCTGCGCCAGGGCCAGGTAGTCCTGCAGGCGGGTGAGGATGCCGCCATAGAAGGCGGCGGCGTTCTCCGGATAGGACTCGCCACGCAGGTGCAGCGTGTGCGTGTCGAACCGGAAGTCCACTTCCGGGGAGCTGGGGGTCGGAGCGATGTAGAGGTTGTCCATGCGTGATCTCGGTGCGTTGTCCGTGCCTGCGCGCCCGGCCTGTCCAGGTCCGGTGCCGGAGCGTTCCTGGCTGGCCGGTGCGGCTCAGAGCGTGGCTTTCAGGTAGAAGACGGGACGACCGTCCACGGTCTGGGCGGGATCGAAGTCGAACTGCAGCGGCTCGCGCGCATCGCGGGCCAGGGTCAGGAAACCCATGCCCGCGCCCTTGCTGCCTTCGGGCGCGTCGTCGCGCAGCGACTGGCGGCAGGCCTTCTTGATCTCGTCCAGGGTCATGCTGCGCAGGGCGTCGAGCTTGGCGCGCAGCGCCTCGCCCATGCCGGGCTCGATGGGGTTGGCGCACAGCAGCACGAAGCTGCCGTCGTCCTCGCGGCGGATGCAGACCGCGCCGTGGCGCAGCTCGCCATCGTCCTGGTGGGGCGGGGTCAGTGCATCGGCCGAGTAATGGATGATGTTCTGCGCCATCTCCACGAAGGACGAGAACAGCTTGCGCCGCGTGGGGCCGGGCACGCCGGCCACTTCCAGCTGCAGCCGCACGGCCTCGGCCATGGCCGCGACGATGTTCTGCGAGAAGTAGCCCACGTAGTAGAAGATCACCTGGTGCTGGCGCGCCAGGTGGAAGAAGCTGCCGTACTTGTCGGCGATCTGTGCTTGGGGCATGGGAGGCATTCAGGTTCTGAAGCAGAAGAAGGTCAGGTCGTCACGGCGGTGGTGCTCGCCTTGCCAGGCCTGCAGGGCGTCCAGCAGGGCGCGGTTGATCTCGGCGGGCGTGCGGCCGGCCTGCTCCAGCAGCAGCTCGCGCAGGCGCTTCTTGCCGAAGGTGATGCCGCGCGGGCCGCCGACCTGGTCGATCAGGCCGTCGGTGGTGGTGAAGACCAGGGTGCCTGCGGGCAGCTCCAGGTCGATGTTGTTCCAGGCGAAGTCGAATTCGCTGTCCACATAGCCCACGCCCTTGCGCTGGCCGTCCACCACCTCCACCGCCTCGGCGCCGGGGCGCAGCAGGAACAGCGACAGGCGCGCGCCTGCAAAGCGCAGGCGCCGGTGCGCGGGCTCGAACCAGAAGCAGGCCGCGTCCAGCCCGTCGTCCGAGCCCGGCGTGCCGTCCTTGCCGTCGAGCTGGCCCAGCATCTGCTTGACGCTGCGGTTCACATGGCCCAGCAGCGCGGCCGGGTCGCGCGGGCCGTGTTCCTTGATGGCCTGGCCCAGGCTGCTGGTGGCGATCAGCGTCATGAAGGCGCCGGGCACGCCGTGGCCCGTGCAATCTGCCACGGTGGCAAACCAGCCGTCGCCGTCCTGGCTGAACTGGTAGAAGTCGCCGCCGACCACGTCGCGCGGCTCCCAGACCAGGTCGGCGCCGGGGCAGGCGCGAGCCAGGGCCTCGCGCGAGCTGCGCAGCAGCGACTGCTGGATCACGCTGGCATATTCGATGCTGTGCATGATCTGGCGGTTGCGCGCCACCTGCATGTCCGCCACCGCACGCATCAGCTGCAGGCCGTGGCCCACGCCCGCGAACAGGCCGCCGCGCGTGATGATGAAGCCGTCGGTCAGCGCCTTTTCACCGTACTCCACGGTCTTCACGGTCAGGGTGTCGATGTCGGTGGAGGCATCGACCACCAGCGGCTCCTTGTCCATGAAGGCGATGCAGCTCTTCTTGCCGTACAGCTCCATGCGAAACGGTTTGCTGAACTGCGACAGGAAGATGCTGCGGTTGATCAGGCCGATGGGGCGGTCGCCCTCCACCACGGGCAGGCTGGCCAGATCGCGGTGGCGCGTGAAGACCTCGAGCACCTTCTCGTTGGTCTCGTCGGCGGTCATGCAGGGGACGGGGGTGCACAGGTCCGCGGCGCTGGGTGGGCGGAAACGGGGCCGGGAATCGCTCAGGTAGGCGCGGGACTCATCCATGGAATGCACATCGCAAAATTGTTAGGGAATGTTACGATTTCCCTGTTTCAGTTTTGTGACGCGGATGGGCCTGAGGGGCAGGCACCTCTTTGGAGGACTGTGAGCCGACAGCCTTCGTCCTGGCGCGGCATGGCCGTTCGCGGCCTGGGGCTGCCGTCCATGCAGGCCATCGGGGTGGACAGGCAGCCTCGCTTCAGCTCAGGCCTTCGGCGCGCCGCCTGACCGCGTCCTCGTGCAGCGACTCGCTGAGCTGGTCGACCACGATGGCCCAAGAGGCATCGGCCTTGAGCTGCTCGGCCAGGAACTGGCGCTGCGCATCGCTCCAGTAGGGCGCATCCACCACATCCACATCGGCGGCCAGCTGGTGCGCGCGGATGAAATCGGCAATGGCCTGGTCGCTGGCATCCAGGCCCAGTTGCAGGAAGAGATTGGACATGCGGACGACGGAGTTGTTCATGGAGGCGTGTTCGGTGCGTGTGGGATCAAAAGGAGCCGGCGGGCCGGCTGCAGGAAGGGGCCAGGGCGCTATCTTCCCCGATTTGCAGGGCGCCGCAGGCCAGTTGCGGCAGCATGGCAGCGCGGGTAGGTGCAGGCTGACAGCCTGCCGCGCTCCGGGCCAGCGCGCGTCCGTCGACTGCCCCACTAGCATGGGGACATGAGCACTGCTTTCCCCGATCCCGCATGCCCGCCGACCTGATCGTGGCCCGCCCCGAAGGCCTGTACTGCGCGGCCGGCGATTTCTACATCGACCCCTGGCGGCCCGTGGACCGGGCCGTGATCACGCATGGCCACTCCGACCATGCGCGCGCCGGCCACGCCCATTACCTAGCCCATGACGACAGCGCAGGCGTGTTGCGCGCACGGCTGGGCGCGGACATCACGCTGCAGACCCTGCCGTATGGCGAAGCCATCGATCACCACGGCGTGCGCATCTCCCTGCACCCGGCCGGCCATGTGCTCGGATCGGCCCAGGTGCGGCTGGAGCATGGCGGCCAGGTCTGGGTGGCCTCGGGCGACTACAAGACCGAGGCCGACGGCACCTGCACCCCCTTCGAGCCCGTGCGCTGCGACACCTTCATCACCGAATCCACCTTCGGCCTGCCCATCTACCGCTGGCCCCGCCAGCCGGAGCTCATGGCCGACATCAACGCCTGGTGGCAGGCCAACGCGGCCCAGGGCCGGCCCTCGGTGCTGCTGTGCTATGCCTTCGGCAAGGCCCAGCGCATCCTGCACGGGGTGGACAGCGGCATCGGCCCCATCGTCGTGCACGGCGCGGTGGAGCCGCTCAACGCCGTGTACCGCGCGGCAGGCGTGGACCTGCCGCCCACGCTGCGCGTGACCGACCCCGGCGTGGATGCACGACTGCTCAAGACGGCCCTGGTGCTGGCGCCGCCTTCGGCGCAGGGCACGCCGTGGATGCGCCGGTTTCCCGGCCATGCCGATGCCTTTGCCAGCGGCTGGATGCAGCTGCGCGGCACGCGCCGCCGCCGTGGCGTGGACCGGGGCTTCGTCATGTCCGACCATGCCGACTGGCCCGGCCTGCAGTACGCCATTGGCGCCACGGGCGCCGAGCGGGTCTTCGTCACCCACGGCAGCGTGGCCGTGCTGGTGCGCTGGCTGCGCGAGCAGGGCCTGGACGCCCAGGCCTTCCAGACCGAATACGGCGATGAGGACGAGGCTGCCGCCGCCCAGACTGCACCGGATGAGGCGCCCGCGCCATGAAGGACTTCGCCGCCCTCTACCGCGCGCTGGACGCCAGCACCGCCAGCCGCGACAAGCAGGCCGCGCTGCAGGCCTATCTGCGCGCCGCCGCGCCTGCCGATGCGGCCTGGGCCGTCTATTTCCTGGCCGGCGGCAAGCCGCGCCAGCTGGTGCCTACCAAGGTCTTGAAGGAGCTGGCGCGCGAGGCGGCCGGCCTGCCCGAATGGCTGTTCGACGAAAGCTACGAGGCCGTGGGCGACCTGGCCGAGACCATTGCGCTGCTGCTGCCGCCGCCCGGTGACGCGCACGACCTGGGCCTGGCCGCCTGGGTCACGGACCACCTGCTGCCGCTGCGCGGCATGGCGCCCGAGGCGCTGGCGGACACGCTGCGCATGCAATGGGCGCGGCTGGCGGCCGATGAGCGGCTGGTCTACTTCAAGCTGATCACGGGGGCCTTCCGGGTCGGCGTGTCGCGGCTGCAGGTCACGCAGGCGCTGGCGGCCGTCAGCGGCGTGGATGCCAAGCGCATCGCCCAGCGGCTCATGGGCTACACCCACATCGGCGCGCGGCCCGGGGCGGCCGACTACCTGCGGCTGGTGGCAGGCGAGGAGGAGGGCGATGACGCGCATTCGGGCGAAGCCCGTGGCCACCCCTATCCCTTCTTCCTGGCCCATCCGCTGCAGTTGCCGCTGGAGCAGTTCGACGCCGTGCTCGGCCCGCCGTCCCAATGGGTGGTGGAGTGGAAATGGGACGGCATACGCGCCCAGATCGTGCGGCGCGGCAGCGGTGACGCGCTGGGCACCTGGATCTGGTCGCGCGGCGAGGAACTGGTGAGCGAGCGCTTCCCCGAGCTGCAGGCCATGGGCGATGCCTTGCCTGCGGGCACCGTGATCGACGGCGAGATCGTCGTCTGGGCCGCCCAGCAGGGCGAGGCGCCCGCCCATGTGCGCCCCTTTGCCGACCTGCAAAAGCGCATAGGCCGCAAGACCCTGGGCCCCAAGCTGCTGCGCGAGCTGCCCGTGGTGCTGCTGGCCTATGACCTGCTGGAGGAGGGCGGCCAGGACCTGCGCGCCTTGCCCCAGCATGAACGGCGCGCGCGGCTGGAACGGCTGGTGGCCCTGGTGGCGCACCCGGCGCTGCTGCCCAGCCCCGTGCTGGCAGGCGACAGCTGGCAGGCCCTGGCCGAACTTCGCGAACAGGCCCGTTCCCTGGGCGTGGAGGGCATGATGCTCAAGGCCCGCGACGCCGCCTACGGCGTGGGCCGCACCAAGGACAGCGGCGTGTGGTGGAAGTGGAAGATCGATCCGCTGAGCGTGGACGCCGTGCTCATCTACGCACAGCGCGGCCATGGCCGTCGCGCCAGCCTCTACAGCGACTACACCTTTGCCGTCTGGAACGCGCCGCCCGGCACCGAGGGCCGGGCCCTCGTGCCCTTCGCCAAGGCCTATTCGGGCCTGACCGATGCAGAAATGGCGCGCGTGGACGCCATCATCCGCAAGACCACGGTGGAGAGCTTCGGCCCCGTGCGCAGCGTGCGGCCCACCCTGGTGTTCGAGCTGGGCTTCGAGGGCATTGCGCGCAGCGCGCGCCACAAGAGCGGCATCGCCGTGCGCTTTCCGCGCATGCTGCGCTGGCGCGAGGACAAGCCTGTGCAGGAGGCCGACTCCATCGATACGCTGGCGGCCCTGCTGCCGCACTCCGACCCGTGACCCACCCTTGACGCACCGCGCCATGGCCACCCGTTCCCCCCATCCCCTCGCCACCGCCTGGCTTGCCGCACGGGGCTGGAAGCCCTTTGCCTTCCAGCGCGCCGTGTGGAAGGCGCTGGACCAGGGCCACAGCGGCCTGCTGCACGCCACCACGGGCGCGGGCAAGACCTATGCGGTCTGGCTGGGCGCGCTGCAGGCCTTTGCGGGCCCGCCGCAAACCCCGATGCCGGCGCACACCGGAAAACGAAAACCGGCCTCCGCACCGCTCACCGTGCTGTGGATCACGCCCATGCGCGCCCTGGCGGCCGACACGCTCAAGGCCCTGCAGACGCCCTTGCAGGCGCTGGCCCAGGGCCATCCCGCGCTGGCGCGCTGGACCGTGGGCGCACGCACGGGCGATACGGGAAGCGCCGAGCGCAGCGCGCAGTCGCGCCAGCTGCCCACCGTGCTGGTCACTACGCCCGAGAGCCTGTCCCTGCTGCTGGCGCGCGCCGATGCGCGCGAGCTGCTGGGCTCCGTGCGCCTGGTGGTGGCCGATGAATGGCACGAGCTGCTGGGCAACAAGCGCGGCGTGCAACTGCAGCTGGCCCTGGCGCGGCTGCGCGGCTGGAGCCCGCAGCTGTGCGTTTGGGGCATGTCGGCCACGCTGGGCAATCTGGACGAGGCCATGCAGACCCTGCTGGGCCTGGACGACCATGGCCAGCCGCGGCCCGGCGTATTGGTCCAGGGCCAGGTGGACAAGCGCCTGGTGGTGGACACCCTGCTGCCCGACCGGCCCGAGCGCTTTTCCTGGGCCGGCCACCTGGGCCTGGCCATGCTGCCGGCCGTGGTGCGCGAGCTGGAGGCCACGGCCGGCTCCACCCTGGTCTTTGTGAATGTGCGCTCGCAGGCCGAGCTTTGGTACAAGGCGCTGCTGGAAGCCCGGCCCGACTGGGCCGGCCTGCTGGCCATACACCATGGCTCTCTGGACCGGGGTGTGCGCGAATGGGTGGAGGCCGGGCTCAAGGCCGGCACGCTCAAGGCCGTGGTCTGCACCAGCAGCCTGGACCTGGGCGTGGACTTCCTGCCCGTGGAGCGCGTGCTGCAGATCGGCTCGGCCAAGGGCATCGCGCGGCTGCTGCAGCGCGCGGGCCGCTCGGGCCATGCGCCGGGCCGGCCCTCGCGCATCACCCTGGTGCCCACGCACAGCCTGGAGCTGGTGGAGGCCGCCGCCGCCCGCGCCGCCGTGCGCGCGCAGCAGGTGGAAATGCGCGCCAGCCCCCGCCAGCCCGCCGACGTGCTGGTGCAGCACCTGGCCACCGTGGCCCTGGGCGGCGGTTTCGTGCCCGATGAGCTGTATGCCGAAGTGCGCCGCACCGTCGCCTACGCCGGGCTGGCGCCTGCGGTCTGGCAGTGGTGCCTGGACTTCGTGCACCGCGGCGGCCCCTCGCTGGCCGCCTATCCCGACTACCAGCGCGTGCGGCCCGACGCGGAGGGCATCTGGCGCATGCCCGACGCGCGGCTGGCGCGCAGGCACCGCGCCAACATCGGCACCATCGTCAGCGATGCCAGCATGAGCGTGCAGATCCTGCACGGCGCGCGGCTGGGCAGCATGGAAGAGAGCTTCCTGTCGCGCCTGTCGCCCGCCGATGCCTTTGTCTTCGCGGGCCAGGTGCTGGAGCTGGTGCGCATCGAGGACATGACCGCCTACGTGCGCCGCGCCGCCAGAACGCGGCCCACCGTGCCGCGCTGGGCCGGCGCGCGCATGCCGCTGTCCACCGTGCTGGCCGACTTCGTGGTGCAGCAATTGGCGCTGGCGGCAGCGGGCGACTACCACTCGCCCGAGCTGCGCTGCGTGCGCCCCCTGCTGGAAGTGCAGCAGCGCTGGTCGGCCCTGCCCACGCCCGCTACGCTGCTGGCCGAAACCCTGCGCACGCGCGAGGGCTGGCACCTGTTTCTCTATCCGTTTGCAGGCCGCCATGCCCATATGGGCCTGGCCAGCCTGCTGGCCTGGCGCGCCGCCCAGGGCGAGACGGGCACCTTCTCCATCGCCGTCAACGACTACGGGCTGGAGCTGCTGAGCGCCACCGAGCGTGACTGGGCCGCCATGCTGCCCGAGCTGCTGCGCGCCGAGCCTGCCCAGGCCGTGGCAGTGCCCGGGCGCGTGTCCGCCAGCCAGGCGGTCGCCACGCGCAACACCGCCAATGCGGACCGCCACTGGGACCAGGCCGCCGACGATGCCCACCTGGCGGGCGAGGAGGCCCATCAAGCCCGCCATGCCCTGCTGCACGAAGTGCTGGCCAGCCTCAACGCCACCGAGATGGCAAGGCGGCGCTTCCGCGAGATCGCCCGCGTCTCGGGCCTGATCTTCCAGAGCCACCCGGGCGAGCGCCGCAGTGCGCGCCAGCTGCAGGCCTCGTCACAGCTGTTCTTCGAGGTGTTTCGCAAGTACGACGACAGCAACCTGCTGCTGCGCCAGGCCGACGAGGAAGTGCTGAGCCAGGAACTCGATGTCGCCCAGCTGCTGGCCGCGTTGCGCCGCATGCAGGCGCAGACGCTGGTGGTGAGCGCGCTGCGCCGTCCCAGCCCGTTTGCCTTCCCGCTCATGGTGGAGCGCTTTCGCGAAAAGCTCACCAACGAGCACCTGGCCGACCGCATCGCGCGCATGCTGGCCCAGCTGCACGAGGCGGCAGACGCCGGCGGTGCAGCCAGCGAGCCGCGCACGCAGGACCTGGTCCCGCCCGATCCGCCGCTGCGTCCACGGAAAAAACCCAAGGCAGACCAGCCCCCCGCCGTGGACGAGGACACGGCCGCCGTGCGCCGCACGCTGGATTTCTCGCTGCAGGCCACCGACGGCCCCGAGGCCGATGCCGCCAGCCGCCGCCCGCGCCGCGTACGCAAGCCCTCGCGGCCCTTGCCGCTGCTGTAGAACCATTGCACCGCTGATGAAAGGCCACGCACCGTTGCCAAGTCCTGTTTCCCCCGACGCCCTGGCCGGCAGCCTGGGCATGTTCCTGGCCGGCGAGTCCGTGCACCTGCTGGCCCAGCATGCGCTGTGGTGGCCCGCCCAGGGCACGCTGTTCATCGCCGACCTGCACCTGGGCAAGGCCGCCACCTTCCGCGCGCGCGGCATCCCCGTGCCGGCGGGCACCACGCAGGGCAACCTGGAGCGGCTATCGGCCCTTCTTCTGGGCCTGCCCGTGCGGCGGCTCGTGGTGCTGGGCGACTTCCTGCACGCGGCCGAGGCACGCAATCCTGCCGTACTGGCTGCACTGGCCCGCTGGCGCAGCCGCCATGCGGCCGTGGAACTGGTGCTGGTGCGCGGCAACCATGACAGCCACGCAGGCGATCCGCCGCCCGCGCTGGGCTTTGCCATCGTGGACGAGCCCTGGCACCTGGGGCCGTTCGCCGCCTGCCATCACCCCCCGCCGCCAACGCAGGACCTGCAGGCGCAGCAGGCCCGGCCCTGGCATGTGCTGGCCGGCCATGTCCATCCCGCCATCGTGCTGCGCGGCACCGGCCGCGACGCCCTGCGCCTGCCGTGCTTTGCCGTGCACGCGGGCTTTACCCTGCTGCCCGCCTTCGGCCTGTTCACCGGCATGGCCAGCCTGCCGCCCGAGCCAGGCCGCCAGCTCTTTGCCGTGGGCGCGGACCGGGTCTGGGCCGTGCCTGGGTGAGCCCAGGGATGTAATCGGGCGTAATTCTCCGCAAGGCCGTTGTTCCCTACAGTGACTCCCGCAGCAAGCGTGGCGGGACAGCAGGCAGTGCCCGGGGATGCCGCAGCGCTTTTCGTTCCACCAGGAGGAATGCATGGGCGTTCAACTCAATTTCTTCAACCAATCGAACGACGCGAACCACCCGCAGATCGTCATCTTCCAGAAGAACGTCGCCAGCGACCTCGATGCGCCTGCCGTGGCGTGGCGCGTCATCAAGTACTGCGGACAGGGCGACAACCATCCGTTCACCTTTCCGCTGGGCCTGCAGGTCGGCGCCAGCGACAGCCATGGCAACTGCACGCCGCAGCTGGAGGCGCAGTACGGCCAGCAGTTCCAGATGGCACCGTCCACCGCCGGCGATCGCCTGGCGCCCGCAGGCTACGGCGCCAGCTCCAAGGAAGTGCAGGTGCTCAACGCGCTGCCCCAAGGCGCCATCAACGCCAGCTGCTACAAGGACGGCAGGCTGCTGGCCGTCAAGACCGCGATTGCCCCCCGGCAAAAGGCCGTCTTCGAATTCAAGCCCAGCATCTGGATCGGCGTGGCCTCGCACATCCAGCAGGGCCAGATCATGAACTCGGCCATCGTCTCCCAGATGAACACCGAAATCTCCCTGCTGGGCATCTCCCGTGCCGACATCGTGATGCGCGGCGGCGGCTCGGGGGCGAATTCCCGCCCCTTCTCGTTCTCGCTGGAGAACGTCGTGATGTGCTGATGCAGGGTCGCGGCAAGGGGAGGGGAGGAGCAGGGGCAGTGAGGGGGCGGAGAGGGGACGCAAGGGCCTGTGCATGACGGTCTGATGACGGCTGTCACATCCCTGTCATGGACGCAGCCAAGAATCCCGCACTTGCCCGGCCCGGGCAGGCCACTTCCGCAGGTGCTTCCTCCTCCCCATGACCGATGCAGCCTCCCCCCTGGCACAGGCCCACGAAGACGCAGGCCTGATCTGCGGCTGGCGCTTCTTCAGTGACACACGCCAGTGCGTGCAGGCCGTGACGGCGCCATCCGCCGCGCAGTGGCTGGCCGATGCCGCAGCCCGGTCCGATGCGGGCCGGCGCGATTTCCTGTGGCTGCACTTCAACCTGACCCACACCCAGTCCCTGCGCTGGCTGCAGCGCCATGCGGGCCTGCCCGACGTGTTCTATGCCGCCCTGCGCGAGGGCCTGACCTCCACGCGCATCGAGCGCGCCGACGACAGCCTGGTCGCCGTGCTCAACGATGTGAACTTCGAGTTCAACTTCGATTCGGCCGACATCGCCACGCTGTGGATCTGCCTGGACGAGCGCCTGGTCATCACCGCGCGCACCCAGCCGCTGCGCTCTGTCGATGCCCTGCGCGACGCCGTGCGCCGCGGCGACAGCCCCGCCAGCACGGCCGAGCTGCTGGAGCACCTGATGCGCACCCAGGCCGATGTGCTGGTCAAGGTGGTGCGCGAGACCACGGCGCGCGTGGACGATATCGAGGACGTCATCCTGGCCCAGCGCTACCACCATCCGCGCGCCCACCTGGGCCGGCTGCGCCGCCTGCTGGTGCGCCTTCAGCGCCTGCTGGCGCCCGAGCCCGCCGCGCTGTTCCGCCTGCTGCAGCAGCCCCCCGGCTGGATGGGCGAGGAAGACCGGCGCGGCCTGGCCGCAGCGAGCGAGGAGTTCTCGCTCATGCTGCGCGACATGCAGACCCTGCAGGACCGCATCAAGCTGCTGCAGGAAGAGGTGGCCGCCGCCGTGAACGAGGACAACAGCAACAGCCTCTTCGTGCTGACCGTGGTCACCGTGCTGGCCCTGCCCATCAACATCCTGGCCGGCCTGTTCGGCATGAACGTGGGCGGCATACCGCTGGCCGAGCACGAGCACGGCTTCTGGATCGTGGTGTCCATCGTCGTCGCCTTCACCGTCATCGCCGCCTGGCTGGCGTTTCGCAAGAAGCGGTACAGGGATTAGGGGACGTGTCAGGGAATCTTGCAGAAGAACTCGCAAAATATCTCGCACTAAACGGATTTCATCTATATAAATCAGCTGCTTATATAGGTGATCAATGTCGCAAAAATTCCTGCTCTACGACCATCCTGCCCAGATGGAGCCGCTGCTGCCGGGGGAACACAAGCTGGGCCCTTTGCTGGAGCTCTCCCATGACCTGATCAGGTTGGGTGAGCGGCTGGCCGGCCGCTACCGACCAGACACATTGCCAGGCCTGCGCCGGCTGCTTCGGGCCATGAACTCGTATTACTCGAACAGGATCGAGGGGCAGCACACCTTTCCGCTGGATATCGAGCGCGCCCTGCACAACGACTATGCGCAGGACGAAGATCAGGCCCGCCGTCAGCGATTGGCGCTGGCGCACATGGCCACTGAAGAGCAACTGGAGTACAGGTCCACGCAATGGACGAATGCGCAGGTCTGGACCCCCCAGATGCTGGCCGATATCCACCAGGATCTCTTCGCCCGTCTGCCCCAGGCCGATCTGGAGGCCGGCGCCCTTGGCGACGATGCCATCGAGCCGGGTCGATGGCGCACGCGGGAGGTTAGCGTGGGCAGGCATGCGGCGCCTGCAGCGGGGCAGTTGCCATTTTTTCTGGACCGCTGGTCCAGCTTCTACTCCGGCGTGCGCCGTGGCGAGTTGCAGTTGGTGGCCATGGCCGCTGCGCACCAGCGCCTGGCCTGGATCCATCCGTTCCGGGACGGCAACGGGCGCGTGGCCCGGCTGCATTCACATCTCGTACTAACCCACATGGGCCTGAGCAATGGTCTGTGGTCCCCCCTGAGGGGGTTCGCACGGTCGCAGGAGCGCTATTACGCCTTGCTTGCCGCCGCAGACGAGCCGCGCCGTGGTGACCTTGATGGCCGTGGCAATCTGACCGAACTGGGGTTGATCGACTGGATCGCATACGTGCTGGAACTGTGCATGGACCAAGTGAGCTTCATGGAGGGACTTCTGTCGCTGGACGGCATGAAGGAACGCATGGCGGCATGCCTTGCCTATGAGGAACGGGTGGTGCGCCAAGGCGTGCGCAGCGAGGCATTGCGCGCATTGCACTATCTTTTTGCGGCCCAGGCGGAGATGGATCGGGCCGACTTCAAGGCTATGCTGGGGTTGGGTGACCGGCTGGCCACCGCCCAGGTATCGGCACTGCTCAAGCGCGGCCTGCTGGAGACGGATTCACCGTATGGAAGAGTGCGCCTGGGCGTGCCGCTGCACGCCCTGCGTTTTTACTTCCCCCGCCTCTGGCCGGAAGCGGAGGCTGACTCGCTGTAGACGGCTCCTCTCAGGCCGCCACAGCCCTCGCCCCGAACACCATCGCCCGCAACTTGCCCAGCAGCGGCCACACCAGCATCAGCAGGGCCAGCGTGGTGATGGTGCCGGACAGGCCGTTGTGCCAGAAGATGCCCAGCGCGCCCTGGCTGGAGAGCATGCTCTGGCGGAAGGCGTCTTCCATTCGGTCGCCCAGCACGATGGCCAGCACCATGGGCGCCAGCGGATAGTCCAGCTTCTTGAACACGTAGCCGACCACGCCGAAGACCAGCATGAGCCAGATGTCCGTGGCATTGCCGTGCACGGTGAAGGCGCCGATGGCGCAGACCATGAGGATCATGGGCGCGACGATGGAAAACGGCACGCGCAGGATGGCCGCGAACAGCGGCACGGTGGCCATGACGATGACCAGCCCGGCGATGTTGCCCAGGTACATGCTGGCGATCAGGCCCCAGACGAAGTCCTTTTGCTCGGTGAACAGCAGCGGGCCGGGCTGCAGGCCCCAGATCATCAGCCCGCCCAGCAGCACGGCCGCCGTGGCCGAACCCGGAATGCCCAGGGCCAGCATGGGCAGCAGGGCCGAGGTGCCGGCCGCGTGGGCGGCGGTCTCGGGGGCGAGCACGCCTTCGGGGTTGCCCTTGCCGAAGCTGTCGGGGTCGCGCGAGAACTTCTTGGCCAGCCCGTAGCCCATGAAGCTGGCCGCCACGGCGCCGCCGGGCGTCACTCCCATCCAGCAGCCCACCAGGGCCGAGCGCAGCATGGTCAGCCAGTAGCGCGGCAGCTGGGCCCAGGTCCTGAACACCACCTTGAGGTCGATGGAGGCCTTCTTGCCCTTGAAGGCCAGGCCTTCCTCGATGGTCATCAGGATCTCGCTGATGCCGAACAGGCCGATCACCACCACCAGGAAATCAAAGCCGCGCAGCAGCTCGGTGGAGCCGAAGGTCATGCGCAGGTCGCCCGAGATGGTGTCCATGCCCACGGCCGCCAGCAGCAGGCCCACGGCCATGGCGGCCACGATCTTGGCCTTGGGCTCCTTGCCCATGCCGATGAAGGAGCAGAACGTCAGGAAGAAGACCGCAAAGAACTCCGGCGGCCCGAACTGCAGCGCGAACGAGGCCACGACCGGCGCCAGGAAGGTGATCAGCATCACGCCCGAGATGGCGCCGATGAACGAGCCCGTGAAGGCCGTGGTCAACGCCGCTCCCGCGTGGCCCTGCTGGGCCATGGGATAGCCGTCGAAGGTGGTGGCCACCGACCAGGCCTCGCCCGGGATGTTGAACAGCACCGAGGTGATGGCGCCGCCGAACAGCGCCCCCCAGTAGATGCACGACAGCAGGATGATGGCCGAGGTCGGCGACATGCCGAAGGTCAGCGGCAGCAGGATGGCCACGCCGTTGGGGCCACCCAGGCCCGGCAGCACGCCGACCACGATGCCCAGCAGGATGCCCGTGAGCATCAGCCCCGTGTTCTGCCAGGTGGTGACGGCCGCGAAGCCGTGCGCAAGGTATTGGAGTTCGTCCATGGTGTTGCTCCGTGGCGGCGACAGGGGTCAATAGCCGAGCCAGGCTTCAAGCGGACCCTTGGGCAGGGGCACCTTGAACTGGATCTCGAAGACGTAGAACAGCAGCACGCTGGTGAAGCCCGACAGCGCCACGGCCTTCCACCAGGGATAGCGGCCCGCAAACACCATGAAGCCCGTGATGAACAGCACCGAGGCCGCGTAGATGCCCAGCGGCGCGATCACGGCGATGTAGGCCGTCAGCGGCAGCAGCACCTGGGCCACGCGCTTGAGCTGCAGCCAGCTGGCGAACTGCTCCTGGCTGCGGCTGCGCAGCGCCTGCACGAAGACGGCGATGGCGCAGATGCCCAGCACGGCGCCCACGCGCAGCGGGAAGTAGCCGGCCTGCGGGCCGGTGTCGCTCCAGCCCGCGCCAATGCGCTGGTTGTCCCAGACCACCAGCACGGCCAGCGCCAGCAGCACGGCGGCCACGCCGTACTCCACATGGCGGCGGGACAGGCCGGGGGCCTGGGCTTCGGTGGCGGGGATGGATTCGGTGGCCGCACTGGAGGGCTGGGCCGGGGTTGCTGCTGCCGCTGCTGCTGCTGCTGAATTGGAGGAGGGCGGGGCAAGGTGGATGGCGGTGTCCATGGCGCGGCTCCTCACTTGGCGGCGGCGGCCACGCTGGCCGACAGGAAACCGGCCTTCTTCATGATGTCGAGGTGGCGCGTCTCGTCCTTGGCCAGGAAGTCCACGAAGGCCTGCCCCGTCATGTACTCGGGCTTGAGCGCGTTTTTCTCCAGGTACTCCTTCCACTCGGGCGTGGCCACCACCTTGTGCATCACGCCCGCATAGAACTGCGCCTGCTCGGGCGTGGTGCCGGGCGGCAGGAAGAAGCCGCGCAGCATGGTGTATTGCACGTCCAGGCCCTGCTCCCTGCAGGTGGGGATGTCCGACAGCGCCTGGCTGCCCGTGACCTTGGCCGTGTACTCGATGCGCTGCGTGTCGAACACGCACAGCGCCCGCACCTGGCCCGCGCGCCACTGCGCCATGGACTCGCTGGGGTTGTTGACGTTGGAGTCGATGTGCTTGCCCACCAGCTGGGTGCTGGCCTCGCCGCCGCCCTTGTAGGGGATGTAGGTGAACTTCACGCCGGCGGCCTGTTCCATGTTGGCCGTGATGATCTGGTCCTCGCGCTTGGAACTGGTGCCGCCCATCTTGAACTTGCCGCCGGCCTGCCGCGCTGCGGCCAGGTAGTCGGCAGGTGTCTGGTAGCCGGTCTCGGCATTGACCCAGAGCACGAACTGGTCCTGGGCAATCATGGCCACGGGATTCAGGTCGCGCCACTGGAAGGGCAGGGCCGTGGCCATGGGCAGGGTGAAGATGGCCGTGGATGCCACCAGCAGCTTGTGCGGGTCGCGCGCCGAGGCCTTGACATCCAGAATGCCCTCGGCGCCGGAGGCGCCCGCCTTGTTGAGGATGACCACGGGCTGCTCGATCAGCTTGTGTTTGGTGACGATGGCCTGGATCACGCGCGCCATCTGGTCCGAGGCGCCACCGGCCGAGAACGGCACGACGAGTTCGACGGACTTGGCGGGCTTCCACTGCGCCCAGGCGGCAGGGGCTGAGAGGGCGGTGACGGCGGTGACGGCGAGGGTGGCGAGGGTGGCGACGGCAGTTGCCGCCAGGCGGTTGCGGGGCGATGTCATGTCTCTTGTCTCCTGTTATTTCCTGGTATTGGTGCAATCCACGATCAAGGGGGCGAGCCATGTGCTCCGGCTCTGCCAAGGGCTTTCGGCGCGCGGCCGATGGGTTCAGGCGGCCTTGCGCAGCGCCCCGGCTGCGGCGTGGGCAGCGAAGTAGTCCATGGACGCCTGCACGCCGCTGCCGGCCAGCCGGATGCCGGACAGCTTCAGGCCCATCTCCACGCCCGCCACCATGGCCAGCAGCGTGAGGTCGTTGCTGTCGCCCAGGTGGCCCATGCGGAACATGCGGCCCTTGAGCTTGCCCAGGCCCGCGCCCAGCGACAGGTCGAAGCGCGTGTGGATCAGGCGGCGCAGGGCGTCGGCATCCACGCCTTCGGGCGTGATCACGCCGGTGAGCACGGGGGAGTAGACCTGCGGATCGGCGCACTGGATGGGCAGGCCCCAGGCCTGGACGGCGGCGCGCACGCCGGCCGCCCAGCGCTGGTGGCGCGCAAAGACCGTATCCAGCCCTTCGGCCAGCAGCATGTCCAGTGATTCGGACAGGGCGTACAGCAGGTTGGTGTTGGGCGTGTAGGGCCAGTAGCCGGTCTGGTTCATCTCCACGATCTCGTCCCAGGCCCAGAACGACTTGGGCAGCTTGGCGCTTTTGGCGGCCTCCAGCGCACGTGGCGACAGCGCGTTGAAGCTGATGCCGGGCGGCAGCATCAGGCCCTTTTGCGAGCCGCTGATGGTCACGTCCACGCCCCATTCATCGTGGCGGTAGTCGGCGCTGGCCAGGCCCGAGATGGTGTCCACCAGCAGCAGGGCCGGGTGGCCCGCCGCGTCGATGGCGCGGCGCACGGCGGCGATGTCCGAGGTCACGCCCGTGGAGGTCTCGTTGTGTACCACGCACACGGCGCGGATCCGGCGCTCCGTGTCCTTGCGAAGCCGTGCCTCGATCAGCCCGGCCTGCACGCCATGGCGCCAGCCCGGCGCCTGGGGCAGGTGCTCATCGGAGCCGCCATAGGACAGGAACTCGGTGGACAGGCCCAGGCGCGTGGCCATCTTCTGCCACAGCGAGGCGAAGTGGCCGGTCTCGAACATCAGCACATGGTCGCCAGGGCTGAGCGTGTTGATCAGGGCCGCCTCCCAGGCGCCCGTGCCGGAGGCCGGATAGATCACCACCGGATGCCGGGTCTTGAAGACCTGCTGGATGCCGGCCAGCACCTTGAGGCCGAGCTGGCCGAACTCCGGCCCCCGGTGGTCGATGGTGGGCAGGCTCATGGCCCGCAGGATGCGGTCGGGAACCGGGCTGGGGCCGGGGATCTGGAGGAAGTGGCGGCCCGTGGGATGGTTGTCGAGCGTGAGCATGGTGCGTCCTTTTCAAGGAAATGCCAGGTCGGTCTGCGGGGGAGGGTGTTTGCGAATTTTTGCATTCAAAATTCATAAATGCCTTGGTGATAACCATGAATGCCTTGAGAAATGCTTGCGTAAAAATGAATGCAAAATTCATTCGACCAGGAGAATCCATGGCGGAGATCATCGAGATTTCGCGGCTTGCCCTGCATGACCAGGTGGCGGCGCGGCTGCGCACCTGGCTGGTGGAGGGGCGCATACCGCCCGGCGCCAAGCTCAACGAGCGCGCGCTGTGCGAGCAGCTGCGCGTCTCGCGCACGCCGCTGCGCGAGGCCATCAAGCTGCTGGCCTCCGAAGGGCTGGTGGACCTGGTGCCCAACCGCGGCGCCGTGGCCGTGCGCCTGGGCGAGGCCGATGTGCTGCAGACCTTCGAGGTGCTGGCGGGGCTGGAGGGCATGTCGGGCGAGCTGGCCGCGCAGCGCATCAGCGAGCAGCAACTGGCCGAGGTGCGGGCCCTGCACTTCGAGATGCTGGCCAGCCATGCGCGCCAGGACCTGTCCGGCTACTACCGGCTCAATGCGCTGATCCACTCGGCCATCAACCGCGCCGCCGCCAACCCCGTGCTGGCCGAGACCTATGGCCGCATCAACGCCCGCGTGCAGTCGCTGCGCTTTCGCACCAACCAGGACGCGGCCAAGTGGAAGCGCGCCGTCCAGGAGCACGAACGCATGCTGGAGGCGCTGCAGGCGCGCGATGCCGCCGCGCTGCGCCAGGTGCTGGTCGCCCACCTGGAGCACAAGCGCGACACCGTCATCGCCCTGCTCAAGGCAGGCCAGATCTACCCACGAACCATGAACGAATGAGAGCCGCCATGCTGATGGAATCCACGCACCGCCTTGCCGCTTCCCCCGACGACACCGTGCCCGCCCCCGGCACCGTGCTGCCGCCTAACGATGTCTGCCAGGCGCTGGCGCGCCGCCTGCGCTCGGACACGCGCGGCCAGGTCCTGTTCGACGCCGCCTCGCGCGGGCGCTATGCCACCGACGCCTCCATCTACCAGATCATGCCGGTGGGCGTCTTCGTGCCCACCTGCGAGCAGGACATCGCCACGGCCCTGCAGATCGCCCGCGAGCTGAAGGTGCCCGTGCTGCCGCGTGGCGGCGGCACCAGCCAGTGCGGGCAGACCACGGGCGCGGCCCTGGTGATCGACAACAGCAAGCATTTGCGCAACATCCTCTCGGTGGACCCTGATGCAGGCACGGCCGAGGTCGAGCCCGGCCTGGTGCTGGACCACCTCAACGCCCGGCTCAAGAAGCTCGGCCTGTGGTATCCGGTGGACGTATCGACCAGCGCCCAGGCCACGCTGGGCGGCATGGCGGGCAACAATTCCTGTGGCTCGCGCTCCATTGCCTACGGCAACATGGTGCACAACGTGCGCGGTGCCCGCGCCTGGATGGCCGATGGCGAGCTGCTGGACTTCGGCCCCGTCGCCCAGGCCACGGGCCGCGCGGCGCGCATTGCGCAGTTCGTGCACGGGCTGGCGCAACAGCATCGCGAGGACATTCACGCCCACTGGCCCAAGGTCATGCGCCGCGTGGCCGGCTACAACCTCGACATCTTCGACAACCAGAGCGAGCGGCCCTACACGGCCGACGGCAGCGTCAACCTGGCCCATCTGCTGATAGGCGCCGAGGGCACGCTGGCCTACACGCGCTCGCTCACCCTGCAGCTCAGCGCGCTGCCGCGCGCCAAGGTGCTGGGCGTGGTCAACTTCCCCACCTTCCACGCGGCCATGGACTCGGCCCAGCACATCGTGAAGCTGGGACCCACGGCCGTGGAGCTGGTGGACCGCACCATGATCGAACTGGGCCTGGCCAACCCGGCCTTCAAGCCCACCATAGAGACCGCCCTCATCGGCCGCCCGGCTGCCATCTTGCTGGTGGAATTCGCCGGCGACGACCGCGCCGCGCTGCTGGCGCGGCTGCGCCAGCTGGTGGAGCTGATGGGCGAGCTGGGCCTGCCCGGCAGCGTGGTGGAAATGCGCGAGGAAGCGGCCCAGAAAAACCTCTGGGAAGTGCGCAAGGCGGGGCTGAACATCATGATGAGCCTCAAGGGCGACGGCAAGCCCGTGAGCTTCATCGAGGACTGCGCCGTGCCGCTGCAGCACCTGGCCGAGTACACCGATGCGCTCACCGAAGTGTTCGCGCGCCATGGCAGCCGGGGCACCTGGTACGCCCATGCCTCCGTGGGCACGCTGCATGTGCGGCCCATCCTGGACATGCGCACCGACGGCGCGGCGCGCATGCGCGCCATTGCCGAGGAAGCGGCCGAACTGGTGCGCAAATACAAGGGCGCCTTCAGCGGCGAGCACGGCGACGGGCTGTGCCGCGGCGAGTGGATTGCCTGGCAGTTCGGGCCCGCCATCACCGAGGCCCTGCGCGCCATCAAGCAGGAGTTCGATCCCCAGGGCCTCTTCAACCCCGGCAAGATCATCGATACGCCCAGGATGGACGATGGCCGGCTGTTTCGCTTCGCGCCCGCCGACGCGCCCCGGCCCTACCGGCGCATTCCCATCACGCCCGTGCTCGACTGGTCCGCCTGGAACGTGCAGGCCGACCCGGTCACCGAGGTCACCACGGCGCCCGGCACGGGCGGCGACGTCACCGGCGGCTTTGCCAAGGCCGTGGAGATGTGCAACAACAACGGCCACTGCCGCAAGTTCGACGCCGGCACCATGTGCCCGAGCTACCGCGTCACGCGCGACGAGCAGCACCTGACGCGCGGCCGCGCCAACACCCTGCGCCTGGCCATCTCGGGCCAGCTGGGGCCGGACGCCTTCACCAGCGAGGCCCTGCACGACACCATGGACCTGTGCGTGGGCTGCAAGGGCTGCAGGCGCGACTGCCCCACGGGCGTGGACATGGCCCGCATGAAGGTGGAATTTCTGGCCCACTACAAGGCCCGCCATGGCCACACGCTCAAGGACCGGCTGGTCGCCCATCTGCCGCGCTACGCCGCCACGGCCAGCCGCATGCCCTGGCTGCTGAACCTGCGCAACCGCCTGCCCGTGCTGCGCCAACTGGGCGAAAAACTGCTGGGCCTGTCCGCCAGGCGCTCGCTGCCGGCCTGGCGCAGCGACACCTTCTGGCGCACGCCCGAAGCACATACCTTTCTTGACCGCGACCAGGCCCTGGCCCGCGCGGCGGCCGGCGAGCGCGTGGCCGTGCTCTTCGTGGACACCTTCAACGGCACCTTCGAGAGCGAAAACGCCCTGGCCGCCGCGCGCGTGCTGCAGGCGGCCGGCTATGCGCTGCACACCGCCAGCAAGTCCGCCAAAGAGGGGGGCGGCCACCACTGCTGCGGCCGCACCTACCTGGCCACCGGCATGGTCGAGCAGGCCAAGGCCAGCGCGGGTTCGCTGATCAACGCCCTGGCGCCGTTGGCCCGCGCCGGCATCCCCATCGTCGGCCTGGAGCCCTCCTGCCTGCTGACCCTGCGCGACGAAGCCCTGGTCATGGGCCTGGGCGAGCCTGCACAGGCCGTTGCCGCCCAGGCCCTGCTGTTCGAGGAATTCATTGCCCGTGAAGTGAAGGCTGGCCGCTTCGCGCTGCCGCTGCGCGCCGCCGAGGCACCCATCCTCGTGCACGGCCATTGCCACCAGAAGGCCTTTGGCGCCGTCAGCCCCATCCTCGACGTGCTGCGGCTGATTCCCGGCGCCCAGCCCGAGCTCATCGAAAGCTCCTGCTGCGGCATGGCCGGCAGCTTCGGCTACGAGGCCAGCCACCACCAGGTGTCCATGGACATGGCCGAGGCGGCCCTGCTGCCGGCCATACGCCAGCGCCCCGAGGCCATCGTCGTGGCCGACGGCACCAGCTGCCGCCACCAGATCGCCGATGGCGCGGCGCGCGACGCCGTGCATGTGGCGCGGCTGCTGGAAAGCCTGCTGGATGCCCGATGACTGCCCGCTGACCGCCATCCTCCCTACCGCACAAGACAAGGCACTCCCATGAAGCACAAGCCCTGCCTGGACCTCCAGGACATCAAGACCATCGCCCAGGCCGCCGAGGCGCATGCCACGGCGCGCGGCTGGGCCGTCAGCATCGCCATCGCCGATGACGGCGGCCACCTGCTGTGGCTGCAGCGCCTGGACGGCGCGGCACCGGCCTCGGCCCATATCGCGCCGGCCAAGGCCCACGCCGCAGCACTGGGCCGCAAGGAAAGCCGGGTCTATGAGGAAATGATCAATGGTGGCCGTACCGCCTACCTGAGCGTGCCCGCGCTGCAGGGCCTGCTGGAAGGCGGCGTGCCCATCACCAGGGGGGGCCACTGCCTGGGCGCTGTGGGCGTCAGCGGGGTGAAGCCGGCAGAGGATGCGGAGGTGGCGCGGGCCGGCGTTGCGGCGCTGGGGGCCGCGCCGCAGCGGTAGCGGCCCTGGGCTTCAGCGCGCCTTGCGCGGCTGCAGGGCCTCGGCGCGCAGCATGGCCAGCACGGCATCGCGCTTGTGGTGCAGGTGGGTGACCAGCAGCTCGCGCAGGGCCGTGGCGTCGCGTGCGCCCAGGGCCTCGATCATGGCCTCGTGCTCCTTGACGGCCTGCTTCCACTTGGCCGTGTCCAGGTTGGTGCGAAAGCGCAGCGACTGCACGCGGTTGTTGATGCGCTGGAAGGTCTCCGTCAGCACGGGGTTCTTGGCGGCGCTGTTCAGCGCCGCGTGGATGGCGGCGTTGAGCCGGTAGTAGGCAGACACGTCGGCGCGCGCCACGCTGGCCATCATCTCGTAGTGCAGGGCGCGGATTTCGGCGAATTCCTGGTCGGTGATGCGCTGGGCGGCCAGTTCGCCCGACAGGCCCTCGATGCCGGCCAGCACCTCGAAGGCGTGCATGACATCGGCCTCGCTCAGCTTGACGGCGATGGCGCCGCGGTTGGGCAGCAGGTCGGCCAGGCCTTCGGCGGCCAGCAGCTTGATGGCCTCGCGCAGCGGCGTGCGCGAGACGCCCAGCTGCTCGCACAGCTCGCGCTCGTTGAGCTTGGCTCCCGGGGCGATGCGCCCCTCGATGAGCATGGACCGCAAACGGTCCGCCACCTGCTCGTGCAGCGCCGCCCGCGATATCTCGATGATCTCCGCCATCTAGCGGTCTCCTTGGCTGTTCCTGGCTGGTGGATGCCCCCGCCACAGGCATTGCGCCATGCGGGGCGGCGCCGATGTTAGCCGAGTTTGCACCCCAGGCGGGCCTCCTGCCCGGCGCACGCGCTGTCCCTGCCAAGCACTACAGGCTTTTCAGCAGGGGCCTACGGCCTGCGGGCGTCGCTGCCCGCACCATGGTGGCGATCAGACACACCAACCAGGGACAAACAATGGCCAACGCAGCGATCCGGCTGCAGATCCAGGTGGATCTTGCTTATGACATCCGCGATCCGGCCGGGGCCGATTTCGTGTTCAACATCCATGCGGCCCACACCTCGCACCAGACGGTGGAGAACGAGCGTCTGGTACTCAGCCAGCCCGTGGAGCCCGACATTGCCACCGAGCCCGCCACCTCCACCCGCTTCATGCGCCTGCATGCCAACCCAGGCCCCCTGCACCTGACTTACACGGCCACCGTCTGCATCGCGCACCACCGCGAGGATCCGGCGGCGCTGGGCGAGGTTCCGGTGCGCTGCATCCCGCTGGAGGTCCTGCCGTACATCTACCCCAGCCGCTACTGCCAGTCCGACCGGCTGATGCAGCTGGCCTTCCGCAATTTCGGCCAACTGGCGCCGGGCTATTCGCGCGTGCTGGCCATACAGCAATGGGTGCAGGAGCTGGTGACCTTCGCTTCGGCCACCAGCAACTCGTCCACCTCGGCCGTCGATACCCTGGTGGAGCAGGTGGGCGTGTGCCGCGATTTCACGCACCTGATGATCGCCCTGTGCCGTGCGCTGAACATTCCCGCCCGCATCGCCACCGGCACGGACTACGGCGCCGATCCTGCACTGGGCCCGCCCGATTTCCATGCCTACGTGGAAGCCTACCTGGGCGACAGGTGGTATCTGTTCGATGCATCGGGCACGGCCATTCCCATGGGCTTCATGCGCTTTGGCACGGGCCGTGACGCGGCCGACGTGGCCTTTGCCACCATCTTCGGCAACGTGGTGGCCATGGCCCCCATGATCCAGACACAGGCCTTGGAAGACGAGCACAGCCAACTGCCCCGGCTGTGCAGCGAGGCGCTGTCGACCACCGCGCCTTCGCCCGCCGTGCTGTCGGGCTGCGCATCGTTTGGCAGCACGGCGGACCGAAGGAGCTTCAGGCAGCTGCCTGCCTGAGCTGCCTGCGCTGTGAAAGGCGCACGGCGGCGGTCCTCAGAAGCGGTGCGTTCCCGTCACCGCAAAGGTGCGCCGCTGGCCGTAGAAGCAGTCGCCGCGTGCCAGGCATTGCGTGATCTGCACCTTGTCGGTCAGGTTGACCACGTTGAAGGCCAGGCGCCATGGGCCGGCGTCATAGGACACCATGGCATCCAGCAGGGTGGCCGAAGGCGTGTCCACCAGGCTGGTGCCCGTCCACTGCGAACCCGTATAGCGCACGCCCGCGCCCAGGCTCCAGCCGCCGCGTCCTTCGCTGGCAAAGCGGTGGGTCAGCCAGGCCGATGCCGTGTGGCGCGGCACGCTGGTCACGCGCTGGCCCTGGTCGCCGCCATTGCTGCGCGAGATGACGGCGTCGGTGTACGCATAGGCGAGGGTGGCGTCCCAGTGGCGGGCCAGGCTGGCGGTCAGCTCGGCCTCGAAGCCGTTGACCTTGACCTCGCCGATCTGCAGGCTGTTGAGCGGGTTGGCCGGGTCGGTGGTCTTGCGGTTCTTCTCGCGCAGCGTGTAGACGGCGGCAAAGGCCGACAGGCCCTGGCCCGGTGGCTGCCACTTCACGCCGGCTTCCCATTGCTCGCCGCGCTGGGCCTTGTAGGGCGTGCCGTAGACATCCACGCCGCCCAGCGGCTGGAAGGACTCGGAGTAGCCCAGGTAGGGCGCCCAGCCACCGTCCATCTGGTAGGTGGCGCCTGCGCGCTTGGTCCAGGCCTTCTCGTCCACGGCGGAGGCGGGCCGGCCTTCGGTATCGGTCTGGGCGCTGTCGTGGCGCAGGCCCAGGGTGGCGGTCCAGCGGCCCCACTTGATCTGGTCCTGGGCGTAGAAGCCCAATTGCTTTTGCGACACGCCCGGCTGGCGCACCAGCTGCGAGGCCGTGGGCGGGGTGAAATTGCCGTAGACGGGGTTGTAGACGTCAAACGGCGCGGTCAGGCCGCGCCAGGTGGACTGGCTGGTGCTGTTGCGCTGCGCATCCATGCCGGCCAGCACGGTGTGCTCGGCCGTGCCCCAGCGCAGCCGGCCTTCGAGCTGCGTGTCGATCACCAGCATGCGCCCGCCGTTGACCTGCCAGGAGGCATCGCGGTAGACGCTGCGGTTGTCGGGGTTGAAGACCGGGCGCGCAGGGCGGCCCTGGCCGGGGATGGCGGTGAAGCTGGTGTAGATGGAGCGGTAGTCCACGTCGCTGATGGTGCGCCGCAGGTTCTGGCGCACGGTCCAGTCCGCGTTCAGGCGGTGGCTGAACAGGTAGCCCCAGGATTTGTTCTCTGTGTCGAACGAGTCCCAGCCGGGCTCGCCGATGAAGGTGCTGGTGGGAATCTGGCCGTAGGGGCTGGGCAGGCGCGTGCCCTGCCAGGGGAAGAAGCCGATCAGCGAGCCGCTCTTGTCCTTCTGGTAGAGCGCCTGCAGCGTCAGCGAGGTATCAGCGCTGGGCCGCCACGTCAGGCTGGGCGCGATCACCAGGCGGTCGTCGTTCACATGGTCCACCTGGGTGCCGCTTTCCCGGCCCACGGCCACCAGGCGGTACAGCCACTGGCCGTCTTCGGTGACGGCGCCGGTCAGGTCGGTGGCGATCTGCTTGCGCCCGTAGCTGCCCATCTGCACCTGCACCTCGCGCAGCGCCTCGGCCTGCGGGCGCTTGCTGGTCAGATTGAGCACGCCGCCCACGCTGCCCTGGCCGTAGAGCACGGAAGAGGGGCCGCGCAGGAATTCCACGCGCTCCAGCGTGTAGGGGTCGGGGCGGCTGGTGTTGTAGGTGCCGTAGGTGCGCAGCAGCCCGTCCTGGTACTGGCTCACGCTGCCGCCGCGTGCCGAGAAGCTGTCCACCCGGCTGTCAAAGTAGTTGGACACCACGCCCGCGCTGTAGGCCGTGGTCTGGCGCAGCGTCTGCACGCCCTGCGCCTCGAACTGGTCGCGCGTGACCACGCTGATGGCCTGGGGCGTCTCGATCAGCGGCGTGTCGGTCTTGGTGGCCGAGATGGCGCGCTTTGCGGTGAAGCCCACCACGGCTCCGGTGGGATTTTCCTTCTCGTTGCCTGCGTTCACGGTGACCGGGGCGAGCGTGGCCTCGGGAGCATTTTCAGGCTGGGCCTGCGCGTGGGCGGCGCCGCACAGGGCAAGCAGGGCGGCATGCGCAACTGCCGTGCGCGAGAGTCTTTGGATAAGCATGGTCAATGGTCGAGAGCTGGGAAACCTGTGCCGTGGGGCGTGCTCTGGGTGCGTCGGCGCTGCTGCCGGCCTGGGGCCAGCGGCGCAGCCTGTCATGGCGGGTGCGGATTCTAGAATGACAATGAGAATGATTGCTTTTTCTTTTCATTTGTATGTAGCATGCAACGCATTGGTATCATTTTGATAGCAACAAAGCATGTCTTGAAGAGATCTGCGAGTCGATGTACAGGGCGGTGCGATACGCGTGAGGTCTTGCTTGCGGGAAGTCCGCGCAGCGTGTTAGCCCCTTTCACGCCGGGGCGCCAACGGCCCCGGTCGCCTCAGGCCAGGGCGGCCTGCGAGGGGTTGCTTCGGTGTGAAACGGCCTCGGGCCACAGTCGCCCGGCCGCCGATTGCAATGCTTCCACCAGCTGCCGCGTATCCGCCTTGCCCGTGGCGTGCAGCGCTTCGGTCACGATCAGCGCGTTGACTGTGGATTCGCGCACTGCCGAGTGGCCGCTTTGGCGGTTGCACCAGCGCCGGGCGTGGGCGCGGCCAGCCGTGTCGGCGAAGATGATTTCGCCGGGCTCGGGATATTCGATCTCGCCCGAGAAGGTCTCGTAGACCTCGCTGCCAGTTGCGGGGCGCACCTGCAGGCAGCCGCTGATGCGGTCCAGGTCGAAGACGACCACGGGAATGGCAAAGGCCACCGAGGCCGCATTGCACAGGTCCACCAGCGGATGCAGGCCGGGAAGATCACCCTCCTTGCGCAGGCGGCGCAGCAGGGCCTCGGCGGCGCAGCGGTATTGCGTGGGCTTGAGGCCCATCCTGGCAAAGCCGCGCCGCCAGGCCTGAATGGATGGCATCTCGCTTTCCGGGGTGCACACCAGGTTCTGCCTGGCCTGTGCCATGAAGGGGGCGATCACGGCGTGTGCGGGCACGTCGGGTGACAGGCCGCGCAGCAGCAAGGTCTGCGAGGCCAGTTCAGTAAAGTCGCGGGGGATGGAGGGTGAGTAGGAGAACTGCAAGATCAGGCCTTGTGAGTGGAGAGGGGATGTGATCTCCATCCTCGCCAGGCCGGTTTGCGTGGTCTTGAAGGAAATTGCAGCGCGTCACGCAGCGCAGGCCTTGGCTGCCCTGGCGTAGAAGCCGGGCGCCATGCCGAAGCTGCGCACGAACAGGCGCGTCATATGGCTCTGGTCGGCAAAGCCGCTGTGCGCGGCTGCCTCGGCCAGCGGCATGCCGCTGGCGATGAGCCTGCGCGCCTGGTGCAGGCGCCGCTGCAGCAGATAGGCATGGGGCGTCATTCCCGTGGCGCGCGCAAAGGCACGCAGGAACTGGTAGCGGCTCAGGCCCGCCTCGTGGGCCAGGGCGCCCAGGGTCAGCGGTGCACCGGGATCGTCGTCCATCCGGGCGCGGGCCAGTGTGATGGGGGCCGGTGCGCGGGGCGCCGGGGCAGGGCGCTGCAGCATGCCGCCCAGCAGTTGCAGCAGGCCTTCGTCCAGGTCCAGGGCGTCCGTTGCCTCGCCGCTGCCGGTCATCCTGCGGTACAGAGCCTGAAAACACGCGGCCAGGCGCGGGTCGCGCACGGCGGGCTGGCTGAACTCGAAGCCGGTCGCTGGCCCTGCGCCATCCATGTCCGCCATGAGCCCGGCCACGACCGAGGGCTCCAGGTAGAGCATGCGCCAGGCGCGACCGCCATCGCCCAGGGGCATGCCGTCATGCAACTCGCCGGGGTTGACCATGATGAGGTCGCCAGCCCCGGCCTCGTACAGACCTCGCCCGCTGGCGGATTTCTGCGCGCCACGCTCAATCAGGCCGATCCCGTACTGCTCGTGGGCGTGCCGCCCAAAGTGCCTCGCCGTGTCTGCGGCCACGGCCTCCACGCCTGCGGTGCGGCAGCGCAGCCAGCTGAAATGCCCATCCGTGGTCGATACCATGCCGCAGCCTTTCCTATCCAACCTGGCGCGCCAGCGTGATCGCCAGGCCGGCCAGCCCCGAGCCCACCACCACGGGGATCACGCCCACCTTCCAGCGCAGCAGCGCGGCCGCCGCAGCCAGGCCCAGCAGTGCGGATGGCCAGTCGAAGGGACCCGCCCAGCCCTGGGGCCACAGCACATGCCAGGCAAAGAACACGGCCAGGTTGGCGATGACGCCCACCACGGCGGCCGTGATGCCCGTCAGCGGCGCGGTGAAGCCCAGCCTGCCATGGGTGGACTCGATGAAGGGGCCGCCCAGCAGGATGAAGGCAAAGGACGGCAAAAAGGTGAAGAAGGTCACGACCAGGGCGGCGGCGGCGCCGGCCGGCAGCAGCGCATCGGGGCCGAACACCTGCGTGCTCCAGCCGCCCAGGAAGCCCACGAAGGACACCACCATGATCAGCGGCCCCGGCGTGGTCTCGCCCAGGGCCAGCCCGTCCATCATCTGCGTGGCCGTGAGCCAGTGGTAGTGGTCCACGGCGCCCTGGTAGAGGTAGGGCAGCACGGCGTAGGCGCCGCCAAAGGTCAGCAGCGCCGCCTTGGTGAAGAACCAGCCCATCTGGGTGAGCGCGCCCTGCCAGCCGAAGGCGGCGGCCAGCAGGCCCAGCGACAGCGCCCACAGCCCCAGGCCGGCCGCCAGCACCTGGCTGAAAAAGCGCCAGCGGAACCGTGCATGGGCCGGTGTGGGCGTGTCATCGTCGATGACGGCCGGGCCGTGGCTGCCCCCGCGCGGGCCGTGCCCGCCCGCAGGGGAGAAGTGGCGTGGCGCCAGCCTGCCCCCCAGGTAGCCCAGCGCGCCGGCCGCCAGCACGATCAGCGGAAACGGCAGCTTCAGCGCGAAGATGGCCACGAAGGCCGCCGCGGCAATGCCCCACAGCCAGCCGTTGCGCAGGGTGCGCGAGCCCACGCGCCAGGCCGCCTGCACCACCAGCGCCGTCACGGCCGGCTTGATGCCATAGAAGATGCCGGCAATGGCCGGCACATGGCCGAAGGCCACATAGATCCAGGACAGGGCGATGAGCAGCAGCAGCGAAGGCAGCACGAACAGCCCGCCGGCCACGATGCCGCCCCAGGTGCGGTGCAGCAGCCAGCCGATGTAGGTGGCCAGCTGCTGCGCCTCGGGGCCGGGCAGCAGCATGCAGTAGTTGAGCGCATGCAGGAAGCGCCCCTCAGAGATCCAGCGTCTCCGCTCCACCAGGTCCTCATGCATGATGGCGATCTGCCCGGCCGGCCCGCCAAAGCTGATGCAGCCCAGCTTCAGCCAGTAGCGCAGGGCTTCGGCGCGGGTGGGCGGGAGGGGTGCAGCGGGTGCATCAAGCGAACTGGGAGGCATGCCGCAAATGTCTCATACGGCAGCCGCCGCCGACGCCTGCCGGCACCCGCTCCGCACCTGTGCTGCGCAGACGCTACATCTGCCGGGCGGCCTGCTTGACCAGCACCGGTTCGGCGCGGTAGCTGCCCGGGAACAGCTGCTTGAGCTGCTCCACCTTGGGCAGGTCGTTGATGACGATGTAGGGATGGCGCGGGTTCTCGGTCATGAAGTCCTGGTGGTAGTTCTCGGCCGGGAAGAAGCTGGGCTTGTCCTCCAGCCGGGTCACGATGGGCTTGCCGAAGACCTTGGCCGCGTCCAGCTGGGCCACGTAGGCCTGGGCGGTCTTGAGCTGGGCGGCGTCGGTGGCGAAGATGGCCGAGCGGTACTGCGTGCCCGTGTCCGGCCCCTGGCGGTTGAGCTGGGTCGGGTCATGGGCCACGGAAAAGTAGATCTGCAGCAGCTGCCCGTAGCTGACCTGGGCCGGGTCATAGGTGACCTCGACCGACTCCGCATGCCCGGTGCGTCCGCTGCTCACCGCCGAATACGAGGCCTGGGCCGCCGTGCCGCCGCTGTAGCCCGAGACGGCGCGCTGCACGCCCTTGACGTGCTGGAACACACCTTGCACGCCCCAGAAGCAGCCGCCCGCAAAGATGGCTTTCTGCGGCCCCTGGCCCGTGGCGGGCGCATCCTGCGCGGGTGGTGGAATGCGCACGGCCTGCTCGGCCGCCTGCAGGTTGCTGCCCTGCCACAGCAGGGCGCCGCCCAGCAGCACGGCGCTGCCGGTCAGCAGTTGGAGAAGGCCGCGGCGGCGGGGTGGGGTGGCGAGGGTGGAATCGTTGGTCATGGTATCTCTCCGGTGAAAGTGAAGTGGCCAGGGATCAGCCAAAGGTGAAGGCATAGGCGGAGATGCCGGGATCCAGGAATTCGATGCTGAAGGTGCGCTCGGCTGCGCCGCCGTCCTGGCGCACCAGTTGGTACAGGCGCTGCTCGGTCACGCTGCCGCTGCCGTCGGCGGCCACGTCCATGCCGCGCGAGGCGCCGGGCGCCTTGCCGTCGATCAGCACCTTGAAGCGCACGGGCTTGCCATCGCTGCCCGGGCCCAGCACCAGGTGCAGGTCGCGTGCCTGGAAGCGGTAGGTGATGCGACCGGTGGCGCCGTCCAGCGTGGCGCTTTCCGGGCCCACCGTCCATTGGCCGCTCAGGCCCCAGGCGTTCAGCGGCAGGCGCTCGGGCGTGGCATAGGCGGTGGCCTGGTTGTGCACGGCGGCAGGCGTGGCGGCAAATTGCTCGGCGCGCTCATAGCCCAGGTAGGTCTCGTGCGAGCGCACGGCTGCCATGTCGGCTGCCTGCTGCACGCCCTTGGCCTGCACGTCGATCAGGCCCTGGTCCACCTGCTTCGATCCGGCTTCCTGCAGCAGTTGCTGGATCACGCGCTCGGACTCGGCATAGCCGCCCTCGCCAAAGTGGTGGTGCCGGATGCGGCCCTGGGCGTCGATGAAGTAGTGCGCCGGCCAGTACTGGTTGTTGAAGGCGCGCCAGATCTTGTAGCCGTTGTCCACAGCCACGGGGTAGCTGATGCCCAGGTCCTTGATGGCCTTTTCCACGTTGGACAGCTTGCGCTCGAAGGCGAACTCCGGCGCATGCACTCCCACCACCACCAGGCCCTGGTCGCGGTATTTCTCGGCCCAGGCCTTCACATAGGGCAGGGTGCGCAGGCAGTTGATGCAGGAATAGGTCCAGAAATCCACCAGCACCACGTTGCCGCGCAGTTGTTCGGCCGTCAGCGGGGTGGAGTTGAGCCAGTCGGTGGCGCCGTCCAGCGCAGGGGCCAGCCCTTCGTCCGGCAGGGCGGCGCGGGACGGGCCGCCGGCCATGCGCATGGCGCCGCCTGCGGCCATCATGGCCGGGCCAGCACCGGAGCCCCTGTCCACGGCGGCCATCATTGCGGGACCGGCCTGCATGGCCATGGCGCCACCCTCGGGCCTGCCGCTCAGGCGGTCCACCAGCCTTTGCTCCAGGCCGCCGGTGGAGGCCGTGGACACTTGCGCCAGCACGCCCGTGTCCAGCCCCAGCGCAATCGCGCCCACGCCGGCCAGCATGGCTGCGCCCAGCCCGCGCCGCATCCATTCGCCCGCGCCCAGCATGCGCTTGAGCGCCGCAAACACCTTGCCGCCCAGCAGCAGGGCCGCCGCCATGGAGGTGGCCGCACCGGCCGCATAGGCCAGCAGCAGCAGGCTGGAGGTGGTGTTGGCGCCCTGCAGTGCGGCGCCCGTGAGGATCAGGCCCAGGATGGGGCCTGCGCAGGGCGCCCACAGCAGGCCCGTGGCCACGCCCAGCAGCAGCGAGGCGCCGGGGCGGGCGCCGCCGTCCGTGCCCTGGGCACGCTCGGACAGGCGCGAGCCCGCCGCCACCAGCGGCCGCGTCAGCCGCTCGGACAGGCCGGGCCACAGCAGGGTCAGCGCAAACACGGCGACCAGGCCCAGGGCCAGCCAGCGGCCGTATTCATTGGCGGCCACCACCCAGCCGCCGCCCACGGCCGCCAGCGAGGCCACCAGGGCGAAGGTCAGCGCCATGCCCGCCAGCAGCGGCAGGCCGCTTTTGGCGAAGGGCTGGTCGGCGCGTGCAAAGATGAAGGGCAGCACCGGCAGGATGCAGGGGCTGACGATGGTCAGCACCCCGCCCAGATAGGCCAGGACGATCAGCAGCATGGCGTGGCTCCCGGGGTCAGGCTGGCTGGGGCGTGAACGTCAGCGACAGGCCGTTCATGCAGTAGCGCAGGCCCGTGGGCTTGGGGCCGTCGTCGAAGACATGGCCCAGGTGGCCGCCGCAGCGGCGGCAATGCACCTCGGTGCGCAGCATGCCGTAGGTGCGGTCCTGGCGCGTGGCCACGGCCTTGTCCAGCGGCTGCCAGAAGCTGGGCCAGCCCGTGCCGCTGTCGAACTTGGTCTTGGAAGAGAACAGGGGCAGCGCGCAGCCCGCGCAGGCAAAGGTGCCCGCGCGGTGCTCCTTGTTCAGGGGGCTGGAGCCTGCACGCTCCGTGCCTTCCTTGCGCAGGATCCGGTACTGCTCGGGCGTGAGGCGGGCGCGCCACTCGGCATCCGTGTAGCTGACCTCGAAGACCTCGCTGGAGGCGGCCGCTGGCGCGCGGCGCGGGAACAGGCTGGCCGCCAGCACGGCGGTGGTGCCGGCGCCTGCGGTCCACAGAAGATGGCGTCTGGTGGTCATGGTGTGCTCCTGAAGGTTGCGTGCGTCTGAAAACGATGCGATGCCAGTCAGGTTAGGGCGCCGGCCTCCCGAAGTCCTCACGCAGAGTTCAAAGATTCGTGATAACTCCCGGCCCCGGTATTGCGCACAATGGCAGCCACTCCCGCCACTTCCAGGAAACCGCATCCGATGACCGCCACGCGCCGCGTACTTCTCGTCGAGGACGACGCCCATATCGCCGACCTGCTCACGCTGCACCTGCGCGACGAGGGCCTGGAAGTCATGCACTGCGCGCGCGGCGACGACGGCCTGCGCCAACTGGAGCGCGGCGGTTGGGACGCGCTGGTGCTGGACATCATGCTGCCCGGCGTGGACGGCCTGGAGATCTGCCGCCGCGCCCGCGCCATGGCGCGCTACACGCCCATCATCATCATCAGCGCGCGCTCCAGCGAGGTGCAGCGCATCCTGGGCCTGGAGATCGGCGCCGACGACTACCTGGCCAAGCCGTTTTCGGTGCTGGAGCTGGTGGCGCGCGTCAAGGCGCTGCTGCGCCGCGTGGAGGCGCTGGCCCAGAACGCGCGGCTGGAGTCCGGCAGCCTGTCCATTGACGGCCTTGCCATGGACCCCGTGGCGCGCGATGCCCGGCTTCATGGTGCCCGGCTGGACCTGACCCCGCGCGAGTTCGACCTGCTGTACTTCTTTGCGCGCCAGCCCGGCAAGGTGTTCTCGCGCATGGACCTGCTCAACGCCGTCTGGGGCTACCAGCACGAGGGCTACGAGCACACCGTCAACACCCACATCAACCGCCTGCGCGCCAAGATCGAGGCCGACCCGGCCCAGCCCGCGCGCATCCTCACCGTCTGGGGGCGCGGCTACAAGTTCGCCGAAGCGGGCGAGGGCGCATGACCATGAAACTGCGCCTGACACTGACCCAGCGCCTGTCCCTGGTCTTTGCCGTGCTGCTGCTGGTGTGCAGCGGCACCTCGGCCTGGATGCAGCTGCGCGCCAGCCGCATGCACGAGCTGGAAGTGGTGCAGGGCCTGTCGCGCGACGTGGCCGAAAGCATTGCGCGCGACGCCCAGCTGACCGACGCCAACGGCCTCATGCCCGGCGCCGTGCGCAGCTTCTTCAACCAGCTCATGCTGGTCAACCCCAGCGTGGAGGTCTACCTGCTGGACGCCGACGGCCGCATTGCCGGCCATGCCGCCCCCGACGGCCGCGTGCGCCGCGAGCGCGTGGACCTGGCGCCCGTGCACCGGCTGCTGGAAGGCGGCACGCTGCCCATCCTGGGTGACGACCCGCGCAGCACCGAAGGCCGCAAGGTCTTCAGCGCGGCGCCGCTGCGCGTCAACGGCAAGGAAGTGGGCTTCATCTACGTGGTGCTGCAGGGCGAGGCGCATGACCAGCTGGTGGCGCAGGGCTCGGCCAACTCGGTGCTCAGCACGGCGCTGTGGTCCATCGGCCTGGTGGCGCTGCTGTGCCTGGTGGCCGGCCTGGTGGCCTTTGCGCTGATCACGCGGCCGCTGCGCCGGCTCACCGAAGAGGTGGCCGGCTTCGACATCCATGGCACCCCCCCGGACCTGCCGCCCCCCCAGCCCGGCGCCGCGCAGGACAGCCGCGACGAGATCGCCGTGCTGGACGCGGCCTACCGCCGCATGGTGGCGCGCATCGGCGAGCAGTGGCGCGCCCTCACGCGCCAGGACCAGGAGCGGCGCGAGCTCATCGCCAACGTCTCGCACGACCTGCGCACGCCGCTGTCGTCCCTGCACGGCTACCTGGAAACGCTGCTGCTCAAGGACGCCGTGCTCGACACCACCGAACGCCGCCGCTACCTGGGCATTGCCCTGGCACAGAGCCAGAAGGTGGGCGAGCTGGCGCAAAGCCTGTTCGAGCTGGCGCGCCTGGAATACGGCTTTGTCCAGCCCGAGCCGGAGCCGTTTTCCATGCCCGACCTGGTGCAGGACGTGTTCCAGAAATTCGAGCTGCGTGCCGAGGCGCGACAGGTGGCGCTGCGGGCCGACTTCCCAGCCCGCCTGCCCGTCGTCCAGGCCGACCTGGGGATGATCGAGCGCGTGCTGGGCAACCTGCTGGACAACGCGCTGCGCCACACCCCCGAAGGCGGCAGCATCCAGGTGGTGCTGGCGGCGGCGGGCAACGCCGTCGAAGTCACCGTGGCCGATACCGGCCCCGGCATCCCGGCCGATCTGCGCGAAGGCCTGTTCGAGCGGCCCTTCACCGTGGGCGGCGCCCGCCGCGGCGGCGGCCTGGGCCTGCGCATCGTCCACCGCATGCTGGAGCTGCACGGCTGCCGCATCGAACTGGTGGACCCGCCGGGGCAGGGGGCGAGCTTCCGGTTCGTGCTGCCTGCGGCCGCGCAGGCAACGGGCGCCGGCGCCCGGCCGCGCCAGGGCTGACGCGGATCGTGGGTTAACCTTGTGCACAGCGCGCCCTCGAAGGCGCGGCATGCACAAGATCGTCAACTCGTTCCGAGGACCCACGCCATGTCAACGTCTGCATCTCCCGTTCATCGCCTGCCCGCATGGGTGCCGCTGCGCTACACCACGTTCTGCCTGAGCCTGGTCGGCAGCGCGGGGCTGCTGGTGGCGGCGCTGGTGTGGGGAGGGCTGTGGTGGTGGCTGGGCTTCGGCGTGTGCGCCGCGCTGGCGCTGCTGGGCGTGCGCGACATGACCCAGGTGCGCCATTCGGTGCTGCGCAACTACCCCATCATCGGCCACCTGCGGTTCCTGCTGGAGTTCATCCGGCCCGAGATGCGGCAGTACTTCATCGAGTCCGACCATGAGGCGCTGCCGTTCTCGCGCGCCCAGCGCTCCCTGGTCTACCAGCGCGCCAAGGGCGACCCGGACAGCCGCCCGCTGGGCACGCAGCTCAATGTCACGGCCCAGGGCTATGAATGGGTGAACCATTCCATGCAGCCCACCAGGCTGGCCTCGCATGATTTCCGCATCACCATCGGCTGCGCCGATGAAGGTGCCTCGCCCTGCACCCAGCCCTACAGCGCCAGCATCTTCAACATCTCGGCCATGAGCTTCGGCGCGCTGTCGGCCAATGCCATCCTGGCGCTGAACAAGGGCGCGAAGATGGGCGGATTTGCGCACGACACGGGCGAGGGCTCCATCAGCCAGCACCACCGCGTGCACGGCGGCGACCTGATCTGGGAGGTGGCCTCGGGCTACTTCGGCTGCCGCAACGACGATGGCAGCTTCAACGAAGAAAAATTCATCGCCAACGCCACCGACCCGCAGGTCAAGCTCATCGAGATCAAGCTCAGCCAGGGCGCCAAGCCCGGCCACGGCGGCATGCTGCTGGGCGCCAAGGTCACCCCTGAGATCGCCGCCGCGCGCGGCGTGCCCGTGGGCGTGGACTGCATCAGCCCGTCCAGCCACAGCGCCTTCAAGACACCGGTGGAGATGATGCATTTCATCGCCCGCCTGCGCGAGAAGTCGGGCGGCAAGCCCACGGGCTTCAAGTTCTGCGTGGGCCATCCCTGGGAGTGGTTCGCCATCGTCAAGGCCATGCAGGAGACGGACATCACGCCGGACTTCATCGTGGTCGATGGCGCCGAGGGCGGCACGGGCGCGGCGCCCGTGGAGTTCACCGACCACGTGGGCGTTCCGCTGCAGGAAGGCCTGCTGCTGGTGCACAACACGCTGATCGGCGTGGGCCTGCGCCACCGCATCAAGATCGGTGCGGCCGGCAAGGTGATCACGGCCTTCGACATCGCGCGCATGATGGCGCTGGGCGCCGACTGGTGCAACGCCGGGCGCGGCTTCATGATGGCCCTGGGCTGCATCCAGGCGCAGAACTGCCACACCGGCCACTGCCCCACGGGCGTGGCCACGCAGGACGCGGCGCGCCAGAAGGCCCTGGTCGTGCCCGACAAGGCCACGCGCGTGGCCAACTTCCATGACAAGACCCTGCATGCGCTGCAGGAGCTGGTGCAGGCGGCGGGCCTGGAGCACCCCTGCGACATCACGGCCCACCACATCGTGCGGCGCATCTCCGACACCGAGGTGCGCCAGCTCGCCAACCTGGTCCTGCGCGTGGAGCCCGGCGCTCTGCTGGGGCCGCTGGACAAGCAGCACAACGTGTTCAAGCTCTACTGGCCAGGGGCGCGCGCGGATACCTTCCAGTTCGTGCCGCCCACGCTCAAGCCTTCGGCACCGCAGGCCAAGGCGCAGGCGGCAGGCCAGCCCGCATAGGGACACCACGGCCGATCACGGGTTTTGACGGCGCTCGGGGATAATGCGCCCCGAGCACTTTGGTCCACGACTGTATTTTTCTTTGTAAATGAAAACTATTTTGGTTCGCATTGCAGCTGCCGTCTTCGGCGGCTATGCCTTCACCTGGGGCTTCATCGCCCTGGGCGTGGCGCTGATGTTTGCCGCCGGAATGGAGTTCCACGATGCCGAGCATCTGGGCTACATCCTCGGCTTCCTGGTGTTTCTGACGGTGTTCCTCTGGGCCTTTGCGGCGCAGAGCCTCCCGCGCGTCTGGGCCGTGCTGGCCGGCGGCGGCATTGTCATGACCGGTTGCGCATCGCTGCTCCAGCAGATGCTGCTGCCCTGAATCCGGAGAACGCCCCATGTTCCAGAACTTCCGCCTCTCCATGGCCTGGCTGCACACCTGGTTCGGGCTTGCGCTCGGCTTCGTGCTCATGGCCGCCTTCTTCTTCGGCGCGCTGTCGGTGTTCGATCGCGAGATCGACCGCTGGGCCATCCCGGCCTCGCGCTTCGAGCCCACGCCCATGCCCTCGTACGACCAGATCCTCAAGCCGGTCTTCGAGTCCATGCAGCCCAACGCCCAGGCGCGCGATGCCATGCGCGGCGAGGTCAACGGCCCGCTGCCCGAGCGCTTCGACACGCCCCAGCGCTGGGGCGCCTACACCACCCACCGCGATCCCGTGCTGGGCCTGTTCGCCGGCTACGAGGTGCCCAACGCCAAGAAGCCCGAGACCCTGATCTGGGCCATGCGCACCATCGACCCGCGCAATGGCGAATCCCTGCCGGACGACCACCTCAAGATCGGCAGCCGCTTCTTCTACCCGCTGCACTACAGCCTGACGCTCAACTGGATGAACCTCGGCTACTGGATCGTGGGCTTTGCCGCGCTCATCATGCTGGTGGCCCTGGTCAGCGGCGTGGTCATGCACCGCAAGATCTTCCGCGAGCTGTTCACCTTCCGTCCGAAGAAGGCCACGCAGCGCAGCGTGCTGGACCTGCACAACCTTACCGGCGTGGTGGCGCTGCCCTTCCACTTCTTCTTCGCCTTCACGGGCCTGGTGATCTTTGCGGGCATCTACTTCCCCATCACCCACACCCAGCTGGAGCCGCTGCACGAGCTGCACGAAAAAATGGAGGCCGAGGAAACCGGCCTGCCGCACGACCGCGCCGGCGTGGCCGCACCCATGGCCTCGGTGGACGCCATGGTGGCCGAGGCGCAGCGCCGCTGGGCCGCCAAGGGCATGGCCGGCGACGTGGGTTTCCTGTCCGTCACCCATGTGGGCGATGCCAATGGCTACGTCAGCGTCTACCGGGCCGGCACCGACCGCATCGCGCTCACGGGCGAGGGCATCCACTTCAAGGCCAGCACGGGCGCCCTGCTGCGCGAAGATCCTCCGCGCACGGCCGTGGACAGCATCAACACCTTCCTCACCGGCCTGCACCTGCAGCACTTCCGCCACTGGCTGCTGCGCTGGCTGTACGTGCTGGGCGGCCTGGCCGGCTGCGTGTGCATTGCCACCGGCTTTGTCTTCTTCGTGGAAAAGCGCAAGAAGCAGCACGCCAAGCAGGGCGTGCAGGGCGCGCGCGTGGTCGATGCCCTGGCCGTCACCACGGTCACCGGCATGCTGGTGGCCACGCTGGGCATGCTGATCGCCAACCGCCTGCTGCCCGAGGCCATGCCCCAGGGCTGGCCGGGCCGGGGCGACATGGAACGCTATTTCTTCTGGGCCACCTGGCTGCTGGCCATGGCGCATGCCTTTGTGCGCAGCGCCCCCGTGGCCCGGGGCCTGCCCAACCCCGCCTGGCGCGAGCAGTGCTGGGCCGTGGCTGCCATGGCCGTGGTGGCCGTGCTGCTGAACTGGCTGACCACGGGCGACCACCTGTTCAAGACCCTGGGCGCGGGCTACTGGCCGGTGGCCGGCGTGGACCTGTTCATGCTGGCCAGCGCCGTGCTGGCCGTGGTGGTGGCGCGCAAGCTCAAGACGCGCGCCGCGCCCGCCATGCCCTCGCGCGCCGCGGAGGTGGCCCATGTCTGAGGGACTGATGGACGCACTGCTGCTGGCCGCCGCCTTTGCGGCATCGCTGCTGGGCATGGCCTGGTTTGCGCTGGCCAAGGACGTGCACTGGGAGCAGGTGCACGGCGACATGCCCCAGCCCGATGGCAAGGTCAGGCTGCTGCGCTGGCTGGGCGCCTCAGGCCTGGCCGCCTCGCTGGGCCTGTGCCTGGCGGTGGACCATGCCTCCATGGCCTCCCTGGTCTGGATCATGACGCTGGCAGCCGCCGCCCTGGCCATTGCCTTCACGCTGACCTGGCGGCCGCGCTGGCTGCGCTGGCTGCCGGCCTGACGTTTGCGCGGGACCTGCGCCCGCTGCGGGCTCAGGCCTGCCTTTTCCTCATCCTGCGGCTGGCCAGATAGGCCATGCCGCACAACAGTGCCAGCATGCCACCCTGGCCCAGGCCGGGAACGGCCTGGACATTTCCGGGGCCGGCACCGGGTCCTGGGTCCGTGCCCGGACCGGGGTCGGGAGGATCGGCAGCGATCACCTCGATGGTCACGGATGCTGGTGCGGCAGCGCTCTGGTGCCCGTCGGATACCGTGAAGGCGAAGGTATCCGGCCCGGAGTAGCCGGCCGCCGGCGTGTAGACCAGCGTACCCGTCTGGGGATCGAAGCCGCTGATGGCGCCATGGGCGGGGCCGGCGGTGATCTCGAAGCGCAGCGGGTCCGACTCGAAGTCCGTGCCAGCGAGGGTGATGGACAGCGCCGTATCCTGCGGCGTCGTGACGGCTTGCGGCAGCGCCACGGGGGCGGCGTTGGCCGCCATCGCGTTGGAAAAGCGCGAGGTGTCGCCGGTGGAAATCCGGGTGGCGGTCGCCGTGACAGCGGCCTGGTCGCCCGGGGGCATGGCGCCCTTGAACACCAAAGGCGCATGGCCGGATGCATCGGTGGTCACGGTCTGCGAGCCCAGCAGAACCTTGCCGGCGGCGCGCTCCACCAGCCCGTCGGGCAGCCTGGGCGTCGAGAAATACTCGATGCGCATGCTCTCGTTGGCGACGCTGTCCAGCGTGCCGGACAGGCCGTCGGGCGTCACCGTGAGCAGCACCGGATCGGCAGGATCTCCGTTGGCCAGGCTGGTTCGTGCGATGCCTCCCTCGGTATTGCCGTAGATGGCATTGCCGAGCATGGAGACGCCCTTGACTTCGTCCCCCCGCAATCCCACGCCGAACAGCCTGTTGTGCGCAATCACGTTGGCATGTGCCGCGTCGTCACCGCCGACCAGGGTGTCATGGGCCTTCTGGAAAAAGGAAACGCCTTCCCCATTGGGCAGGGCGGTTCCCTGGGGACTGACGCCCACGTAGTTGCCCTGCACGAGGTTGTTCTTGCCGGCGCCCTGGAACTGTATGCCGGAGGCCTTGCTGCCACCGACGATGTTTCCGCGCACGGTCACCTCGTCCGAATCTTTGATGACGATGCCCCATTGATTGGGCAGCATGGTGCTGGCATCCAGGCTGGTTCCCACGATATTCCCGGCAATCAGGGTATTCGAGTTGCGTGCGGCGTAGTTTCCATTCAATTCAATGGCCGTTTCCTTGTTTCCGGCAACCAGGTTGCCGTCTTCAGGGCCTGTGCCAATGCGATGTCCGCCTTCCGGTGAGAAGAATACGGCAATGCCTGGACCATTGTTGGCAATCATGGCCGTGCCGGCTGCATTGGTCCCGACACGGTTGCGGGTCACCAGCGTGTGCGAGCCGGAAATGGAAATCCCGGATGAACCACCGGTTTCCCTGACATTGCCGGAGACGAGGTTGCCGTCGATCAGCGTGCCGGTAAATCCGGATGCCACGCTGATGCCGTTTCCCTGGTTTCCCAGCGCCACATTGCCGGTGATATCGGTGCCTATGTAATTTCCCTGAATGATGTTTTCTGTACCGGCGCCCGGCCAGGAAAGCCATATTCCGGAATTTTCCGCCGCGGAGATGACATTTCGCCCGCCAATATCGAGACTACCGATGCGGTTGCGGTTGCCGGAGTTGACAAGGATGTTGCTGCGATTGCCCATGGCGACCGTTCCCGATGCGTCAACGCCTATATGGCAGCCCAGCACGGTGTTGCCGTCGCCGGTCACCGCCAGGGCGGTGTTGAAGCCGCCTATCGCCAGACCGCGCACCGTGATGGCGCCTGCCAGCTCGAGCCCTGTACCGAACTCGGAGCTGCCTGCCTGCAGCGTGATCAGGGGGCGGCGTGGCAAGTGGTCCTCATAGCCGGGTTGCGTGCTGGCGTCCACCGTCAGTGATGTGGCGGGTGCAATGGGCTGCATGAGGCTGCCATTCCAGTTGCTTTGGGTGACGATGGTCTGCTCTCCCCCCGCACCGATGTTGAACTCGATGCGGTTGTCGCCCCCTTTGTTGCGGTTGGCGTTGGCGTAGGTGATGGCGTCGCGCAGGGAGCAGGGTCCCAGGCCGGTGCTGGCGCACGGGCCGCTTGCGTCGGCGGCGCTGTCCACCACGACGGTCCATGCCTGGGCCGTGGCGACACAGCCTTGCGACAGCAATGCCAGGGCGAGCAGGCGCAGGGGCCTGCGTGCCGCCATGGGAATGAATCGTTGCCTGTATATCTTCATTGCCTTTTTCACTTTCCCTGAAATGGGCTGCCGAAACGCATTCTGGATATTGCGCAACACAGGACGTGAAAAAAGCGCTGGCATTCTGCATGCGCGACGTCTGTGTTCAATATCACAGGGGTGGTGAGAAACGGAGCAGCCTTTGTCGATGAATCAATCCGGCAATGATCTCCAGGTCATTGGGATATTGGTTTAAGAATTTTCTTAAAGTGACAGGAATAATGGCATTTTCAAAGAATTTGGGCAATTTTCCGATGGCGGATCGATGCTTGAAATCGCTCTTTGGCGAGGTGGCGTGCAAGAGGTTTCAGCATTAAGAAAATTCTTAGTCCAAATTCGCCTTTTGATTTCTAAGATTCGGCAATGCGCCAGTTTCAAGCTCTCTTGCTTTCTTCCAGATCGATACATCACAGGCTGTGCCTGTCCCTGGCACGGCGTGACTTGATGGCATTTGCACTGGCGATCATGGCCATGCTGGCCTGTGCCGGTCACGGCGGCAGGGACGACGCCGCCCCGGCGACGCCATCGCGCAGCCTCGGTCATGTGCCCGTGCGAGACATTCAGTTGTTTTTCATGGACCGATGTTTCCTGCTGCTGGACGCTGCGTTGGGGGCCACGCACGCAGCCATCCACGCGCAAGCCGGTTATGCCTGGCCGTGGCGCGCCAGCGCACCGCAGGTCCAGCCCGGGCCGCTCCATTCACTGATGCAGGCAGGCCGGGCGCTTCCCGAATCCCTGTTGCTGCGCAAATCCGCGAACAACGCCGGATGGCTTGCAGGCCGCTGGGAGTCCGCGCGGCAGCTGGTCAGGGCCCATGTCTGGCTGCTGCTGGGGTCCGTGTCGCTGGGACTTGCCTTCATGGCTGTTCTTGCATGGTGCGTGCGCCGGCTGCGCCGCGGCGTGCCGGCTTCGGCCTGGAGCCGGGCAGGCACCTGCGCCGCCGGTGATGCGCTCTGCCGAAAGCTGCTGGACACGGCCCCCGTGGGCCTGGCACTGGTGCGGTGCAGCGATCGCAGCCTGCTGCTGTCCAACGGGCTGGCGCGGCAGTGGGTGTGCAGTGATTCTTCGTGGTTCGAGCATGCCGTTGCCGCGGGCGCGCAGCAGGGCCGGCGCGAGCTGGTGCTGGGAGACGGTCGGCTGGTGGAGGTCAGCACCACGCACACCAGCCACGCAGGCGAGCCGGTGGTTTTTTGCCTGGTCAGCGATGTGACGGCGCTCAGGCAGGTGCAGGCAGCGCTGGTTGATGCCAAGCTGCGCGCCGAATCGGCCAGCCAGGCCAAGACGCAGTTTCTGGCCACCATGAGCCATGAAATACGGACGCCGCTCTTTGGCATCCTGGGAACGCTGGAGCTGCTGGCGCTGTCCAGGGTTCCTTCCGAACAGACACGCTACCTGGGGGCCATGCAGCAGGCATCGGCCTCCTTGCTGCGCATCGTCAACGACAGCCTGGACCTGTCGGCCATCGAGGCGGGCCGGCTGCAACTGGAGGCCCATGCGTTCTCGGCCACCGAACTGCTCGACAGCGTGGCCGCAGGCCTGCTGTCGCGTGCCGAGCAAAAGGGGCTGCAGCTGTATGCCGTCTCCGATGTGAAAACGCCGCCCCTGCTGGTGGGCGATGCCTTGCGGCTGCGGCAGATCCTGGACAACCTGGTGGGCAATGCCATCAAGTTCACGTTCTCCGGCCATGTGGCCATCCGCCTGCAGGTCATGGGAGAGAGCGAGGAAGGCACCGACCTGCGGTTCCAGGTGCAGGACACCGGCATCGGCATCGACCCGGAGCAGCAGCCCTTCCTGTTCGACCCGTACTTCCGTGCCCATGCGGCCACGCAGCAGCAGGTCCAGGGAGCAGGCCTGGGGCTGTCCATCTGCCTGCGCCTCAGCCAGGAGATGGGCGGGCGGCTGACGGCCGCCAGCCAGCCGGGACTGGGGACCTGCGTGTCATTCGAGCTGCGCCTGCCGCGCGAGAGCGCGGCAGGCTATGAGGCAGTGCCCAACCTGTTGCCGCACACCGTCTACGTGGATGGCGCCATTCCGGAAGTCGTGCACAACCTGTGCGCCTGGCTGCGGCATTGGGGCGCCATGGCCCAGCCGTACCGGGAGCAGGTGCAGGGCCCCAATGAACAGGCGGTGCTGGTGCAAGCCTGGCCACGGTCGGTGCGCCGTCCGCAATGGACGGGCAAATGCGTTGTGGCGCTGGCGCCGGGCGAGGTCCCCCGCGAAACCCTGCAGGCCCGTGTGTGGGAAACCAGCATGCCTGGCGTGCTGGCCGTGGGCCAGGCGCTGGGCATGGCCCAGCAGGGCATTGCGCCGGGCGCGCGCCCTGACCTGTACGCCACCGTTCCCCAGGTCCACGAGCCGATGGGGCTGAGTGTGCTCATCGTCGAGGACAACCCCATCAACAGAATCATCCTGCGAGAGCAACTGCAGGTGCTGGGCTGCGAGGTCCAGCAGGCCAGCAATGGACAGGACGCGCTGTCCCTGCCCGGCCTGCTCGAATTCGATGCCGTTCTCACCGACCTGCACATGCCGTTGCTGGACGGCCCGGCCCTGGCGCGTGCGCTCAGAAAGCGCGGGTATGTCCGCCCGATCGTCGGGCTGACGGCCAATGCACAGCCGCAGGGGCAGACGCAAACGCAGGCGCAAGGGCAGGCGCAAGGGCAGGGCGACGGACTGCCGGCCGGCTTCGACAGCCTGCTGTGCAAGCCATTCACGTTGGCGGTGCTGCGCACCACCCTGAACCACATCAAGCAATGCAGGAACTGATCCCATGCTGTCGACATTCAAAGTACTCATTCTTGACGACCACGCCCTGTGCTGCGAGCACACGCGCAGCCTGCTCATGGAGGCGGGAATCGTGGACACGCACATTGCCTGCAACGCACGCGATGCCCTGCAAATGCTGCGCGATGGCGGATTCCACCTCGTCATCACCGACCTGAAAATGCCCGACATGGACGGCCTGCAGTTCATCAATGAACTGAGCCAGCGCGGCCTGCATCCCATGCTCGTCATATCCAGCTCCTGCTCGCGCCGGTTGATGAACAGTGTCAGTCTCATGGCCAAGGAGTCCGGCTTTTCCGTCATCGGGATGTTTCAAAAGCCGTTCGGTGCGGACCATGTCCAGGTCCTGGCGAGCCAACTCAGGTCCTTGCGTGCATACGAGAGGAAAAGCGCTCCAGGCATCAAGGAACGGCCGATTTTCGCAAAGGCGCACCTGATCCAGGCGCTGGAGGAGAAAACCATACAGGCCTGGTTCCAGCCCAAGAAATCCCTGCTCACGGGCCACACCGTCGGTGTGGAAGCGCTGGCACGCTGGAACGATCGGCAGTTCGGCTTCATGATGCCGGGCTCGTTCATGTCCGCCATCCGGTTCCATGGCCTGGACCATGCCTTGCTGGTGCGGATGATGGAAGACGCCATGTCGGCGCACCTGGCCTGGCGCAGTTCGGGATATGTGATTCCCGTATCCGTCAACCTGCCGATACCGTTGCTGGACGATATCGGGCTGCCGGATGAGTTGCACGGCATGGCGGCCCGGTGCGGCATCGCTGCGGAGAACATCACGTTCGAGCTGCTGGAGGACCAGGCCGTCGGCATACCCGCCAACTACTACATGTGCGCGAGCCGCCTGCGGCTCAAAGGCTTTGGCCTGGCCCAGGATGACTACGGGCGGGGTTACAGCTCGATGTACAGCCTCATCTCCACGCCCTTCACCGAATTGAAGATCGACCGGGCCTTCGTGGCCGGTGCGGCAGGTGACGAGGTGCGGACTGCGGCCTTGACGTCGTCGGTGCAACTGGGGCGGCAGCTGGGCCTGACGGTGACGGCGGAAGGCGTGGAGACCACCCGGGACCTGGAGTTGCTGCGCAGCATCGGATGCGATTGCGTGCAGGGCTATCTGCTGTCCGCCGCGGTGCCTGCGGTTGAATTTGCCCTTATGCTGGCATCCGAGCCCCGGCACCAAGGCAACCCCACCTGACCCAAGCACGCAAGGCGTCCATGCCCGACTCCCCGTTCAGCAAGATCACACGCACCACACGCTGGCAGAACCGGGTACTGTTTGGAGTGCTTCCCCTTGCGATCTTCCTCATCGCTGTGCTGCTGTGGGGCTCTGAGAGGATCTTCGAGCAGGAGCAGGGCCGCCTGGCCTTGAACTTCTCCGCCATCGTCGGCTCGCTGCAGGAGCAGGAAATCTTCCTTCGGCGGCTCAAGGGCCGCAACGAGTCCTGGAAAGCGCTGCCGGACCAGAGGATAGCCACCATCGTCGACGTGCCCGCTCCTGCGCAGGCGGACTACCGCATGTTCCGTGGCCGCGAGGCCATCGGCGGCATTCCCTTTTCATTGCAATGCTCTGCGCGCGTGGCCTGCGACACGCTCCCGGACCGGCTTTTCTCGCTGGGCAGCTCCCTGGCCGCAGGCTATTCCTCCTTCTGGGCAGGCTCCTACTTCCCTGCAGCCGCTGCCTTCTTCACCAAGGAGGATGGGGCGATCAGCATCGGCGTGCCGGCCATCGACGTGCCCATCGGCAACGAGAGCGTCACGCAGGAAATGTTCGACAGCACGATTGCCGCCGTCAAGGCGCATCTGCGGGCCAGGGCCGCCGATGCCCGGCCGGGCGCCGGCTCCACGGCGCCGGCGCAGGAGATCGTCTGGTTCCGGTCGCCCCAGTTCCCGGAAAAGATGATCGGCATGGTCGCCGCCGGCTTTTCAAGCCATATCGATGCCGGCGACGAAGCCGCCGCAAGCCCGATCTACGCCGCCATCCTTTTCAGCCGCCAGCGCATCAGCGCCATAGAAAGAACCATCCATACGCTGCCCAGGCATCTTTTCTGGCTGGAGCACCGGGATTTCGGCGTGCTCATGGGCACCGGCCCCGTCCCGCAGGTGGACGACACGGGGATGCAGTACACGCGCAATGGCCTGATCCTCAAGACCGAGGATGCCTCCGGCCGGTGGACCGGCTACTACCAGGTGGACTACGCCACCTTTTTCCAGGGCCGGCTGTTCGCGCCTTCTGCCGGCCTGGTGCTGGCCCTACTGCTGAGCCTGCTGGCCGGTATTGCCTATACCCGCTGGTTCAACCGCAAGGTGATTGCGCCCGCGCAGGAGGCGCAGCGGGTCATCGTCGAGAGCAATGAATTCAACAGGACGCTGATCGAAACCGCTCCCGTGGCCATCTGTCTTGTGGCCTACGGCAGCGGGAAAATCATCTTCAGCAACTCGCTGGTGCAGGAGTGGCTGCACTCGGCCGATGGCTACCTGCGCCCCGGCTCGCCGGAGAACAAGGCGGCACTGGACGGGATTGTCCAGGCCCGGGCCGCAGGCACCATGGAGCGCCTGGTCACCGCGCAGGGCCGAACGCTTTACGTGGCCTACGCGCCCACCCGCTACCTGGGCCAGGATGTGACGCTGTGCGTGTTTGCCGACGTCAGTGCGCGCGCAGAAATCGAGAGCAATCTGGAGCGGGCAAGAATCGCGGCGGACGAGGCCAACGAGGCAAAGTCCACCTTTCTGGCGACCATGAGCCACGAGATCCGCACGCCGCTGTATGGCGCGCTGGGCACGCTGGAGCTGCTGGGCCTGACCGAGCTCACGCAGCTGCAGCGCAAGTATGTGGACCGTATCGAGGCCTCCTCGTCCATCTTGCTGCAGATCATCAGCGACATCCTGGACACCAGCAAGATCGAGGCGGACCAGTTGCAACTGGAAAAGGCCCCGTTCAACCCCCGGGAGCTGGTGCAAAACTGCACCAGCTCCTATGCCGCCATGGCGCAGCAAAACGGCCTGCTGCTGTTTTCCTGCGTGGACGCGCAGGTGCCCGAGTCGGTGCTGGGCGACGCGGTGCGCATCCGCCAGATCCTGGGCAATCTCATCAGCAATGCCATCAAGTTCACGGAGGCCGGCCATGTGATCGTCCGCCTGCGCAGCGTGCCGGGCACGGCCTCCCAGGTCCGGCTGGTGTTCGAGGTCTGCGACACGGGCGTGGGCATAGAAAAATCCCTGCATGGCGAGCTTTTCACGCCCTTTTATCTGGTCAAGAACAGCAGCCGCACCGCCCGTGGAGCGGGCCTGGGCCTGTCCATCTGCTGGAGCCTGGCCCGGATGATGTCCAGCTCCATCGAGGTCTGGAGCGAGCCCGGCCTGGGCAGCCGGTTCTGGTTCGAGCTGGGGCTGGAGACCGTCGCGCAGGAGGAGGAGGAGGCGCCCGAGCTCAAGGGTGCCCGCATCGCGGTGCGCACCCCCCACCCGGAACTGACGGACAACATCTGTGCCTGGCTGCAGCGCTGGGGCGGCCAGGCCCGCGCGGCGGGCGCCGCTCCGGTGGCCGCAGACAAGGATGAACTGCTGCTGGACGTCCTGTTGCCGGCGGACAGCCCCGCGCCCGGATGGATGGGGCCGCACCTGAACCTTTCCTCGCCGGACAACCGGGGCATCGACGGGCACAACGTTCTGAGCATCGGTTTGGGCATTGCACAAGTGCTCGGCGGCGCACAGCGCTCGGCCGGCTCCGGCTCCGATCTGCCCCTGTTCGACCTGCGCGTGCTGGTCGCCGAGGACAATCCCGTCAACCAGGTGACGCTGCGCGGCCAGCTCGAGAGCCTGGGCTGCGAAGTCACGGTCGCCGACGATGGGGAGGAGGCGCTGGCGCTGTGGGACATCAGCCCGCACGATCTGGTGCTGACGGACGTGAACATGCCCTACCTCAACGGCTACGAACTGGCGGAGCGGCTGCGTGCGGAGGGCGTTGCCTGCCCCATCGTCGGCGTGACCGCCAATGCCATGCTGGACGAGGAAAACCGCTGCCTGGATGCCGGCATGAATGCCTGGCTGGTCAAGCCCATCCCGTTGCGCACGCTGGTCCGCACCCTGGAGAAGTTCGCGCCGAAAAAGCGGCTCCGTCCGGCGCCTGCCCAGGCCGGCACCCCGGCGGGGGATACCCCGCAGCCTGCGGCCCTGTCGGAGCCCAACGTGCTGCAGACGCACCGGCAGGTCTTCGTGCAGTGCATGAACGACGACATCGCAATGCTGGCCCGTGGCCTGGATGAGCGCCGGCCCGACCTGGCCGCGCAGGCGCTGCATCGCATGCGCGGCGCCTTGCTGCTGGCCAGGATGCAGGAGCTTGCCGCGCGCACCCAGTCGCTGGAGGACCAGCTCCCGAACGGTACCCGGGAGCCCGGCCTGCAGGCCGCGCTGTCAGTCCTGCTGGACGACCTCTTGGCCGACCTTCGCGCCATGATGGCGCAATTGCCCCAGCCCTAACCCTTTGCTTGCGATCCCATGAAACTGAAACTGCGCATTGCTGTCGTGGACGACCACGCCGTGGTCCTGCTTGGCGTCAAGGACTTCCTGGAGCAGGACCCCAATCTCCAGGTCGTGGCCACGTTCAGCACGCCATCGTCCTTGATGCAATACGCCAGATCGAACCCCCTGGACGTGGTTCTGACCGACTACTCCATGCCGGGCGACGATGTCTATGGCGATGGCCTGCGCTACGTGGACTATCTGATACGCCACTTCCCGGACATCAAGGTGCTGGTGCTGACGACCGTCTCCAACCCCATGATCATCTCGGCCCTGTATGACGCCGGCGTCGCCGGTGTGCTGCTCAAGGAAGATCCGCTCAGCCAGATCATGGCGGCGCTGCAATGCGTGCGCCTCAACACGCGCTACTACTCGCCCTCGTTCCAGGCAGGCACGCCCAGGCAGGAGAGGACGGTTTTCCTGAGCGAACGCGCCAACAACCTCTCGCCGCGCGAATTCGAAGTCCTCAGGCATTTCGCCAAGGGGGAATCCATCACGGAAATCGCCGCACGCCTGAGGCGCAGCGTCAAGACCGTCAGCCTCCAGAAGAACTCCGCCATGCGCAAGCTGAACGTGGACAGCAACCAGGACCTGGCCGCCTTCTGCGCCGAGCACCATCTCTTCGACTGACCGGCCTGCGGGCTGCACCAGCCGGTCAACCTTCCAGCACCTGGCCTTGCGCCTGGCTGCCGCCCTCGGCGTCCCCCTCGCCCAGGCGATAGTGCGGTTCGGACGGCATCAGGCGAAACCCCAGAAGTGCCCCGCGCCGGCTTGTCTTCATCGCCAGGGGCGCCTGGCAATGCACGCAGCCATAGTTCACGAAATTGGCATCCTGCTCCAGCGAGTAAAAGCGGAACCTCAGTCCGGGGTGCGGCTTGGACAGGGATGTATTGCTCAGCAATTCGTAGCATGGGTCGCACAGTTTCTGGGTTGTTTTCGGCTGCATTTCTGGAAATAAAACGGATCGATATACCGCTGTCCAGTCTTGCCAGAACCTGCGCAATCCAGGTTAAGACGATTCTTATCGTCGGCTGTCATATCCGTTGCAATGAATGCCGCCGCCGGCGGCAATCCGACAGTCTCCGCTGCTGTTGCAACACTTGGTTACTTCCTTGACCCATCTCAAATCCCCCAGGCGGCGGCGCCGATACGCTTCGGCCCATGAATCGCCACGGCTTGACTTGGGTCAGCCTGGCCTGGCACGCAGGCATTCCATGCCGATACCGCGTGCGCACACAACAGCGGCGCCCTACGCCGCACAGGAGATGCATCAATGCACATCGGCCAACGTTTCTGGCGCCGCCAAGGGCTGGGCACCAAACTGTCCATCACCAATTTCGTCTGGGTCGCCTCCATCCTGGGCCTGCTGGTCCTGGGCATTGCCTGGGATGTCAGCAAGTCCCTGCAGTCCAGGATGAACAGCGACATGCAGCAGGGCATACGGACGCTGTACAACTTCATCGAGTCCAACGACAAGGAGCTGCGCCAGCGCACCCAGTTCCTGGCCGACAGCCTGGCGCACAGCCTGCAGGGCACGCTCAGCCTGGACACCGGCGGCAGCGAGCCGGTGCTGAGCCTGGACGGCCAGCCGTTCAACGGCAACGATGCGCAGCTGCAGGCTTTCACGCGCAGCACCGGCGCCGTGGCCACCGTGTTCGCGGCCCAGGGGCAGGGCGACTTCGTGCGCATTGCCACCACCCTGAAGAACGACAAGGATGACAAGGGCGGGGCCGTGCTGGGCAGCCGCCTGGACCGCGCCCATCCCGCCTACGCCGCCATCCAGGCCGGCCAAAGCTACATGGGCCTGGCCCATCTGTTCGGCCGCCAGTACATGACGCACTACCGCCCGCTCAAGGACGCGGCGGGCGCCACCGTGGGCATTGCCTTCGTGGGCCAGGACTTCTCGCAACTGCTGGAGCACTTCAAGGACTCCATCCGCGCGCTCAAGGTCGGCCAGACCGGCTACTACTTCGTGCTCAACGCCGAAGACGGCCCCCAGCGCGGCCAGCTGGTGGTGCATCCCGCCATGGAGGGCAAGAACATCAGCGAGTCCAGGGACGGCGACGGCCGCTTCTTCATCCGCGACATGCTGGACCGCAAGCAGGGCAGCATCGCCTATCCCTGGACCAACCCGGGCGAGGAGCAGCCCCGCGACAAGCTGGTCGTCTTCAGCCACTACGCGCCCTGGAACTGGGTCATCGCCACCAGCGCATACGTGGACGAATTCGTCTCCGAGACCCGCAGCCTGATCCTGCAGTTCGCCCTCATGGGCCTGGGCGCCGTGCTGCTGCTGTCGGCCGCGTGGTTCTGGCTCATCCGCCGCATGATCGTGCGCCCGCTCAAGCAGGCCAGCCACATGGCCTACGCCATTGCCGATGGCGACCTCACCTTGCGCGTGCACAGCGACCGCCATGACGAAATCGGCCACCTGCTGGAGGCCATGAACACCACCAGCACGGGCCTGACCCGCGTGGTCGGCAGCGTGAACGAACAGGCCCATAGCGTGGCTCTGGCCAGCGCGGAAATCGCCCAGGGCAACCAGGACCTGGCCGCCCGCACCGAAAGCGAAGCCAGCGCGCTGGAGCAGACCGCCGCCGCCATGGAAGAGCTGGGCTCCACCGTGGCCCACAACGCGGACCACGCGCAATCGGCCGACCGCATCACGCGCGAGGCCCAGCGCGTCGTCACCGAAGGCGGGCAGGCCGTGCGCAAGGTCGTGCAGACCATGCAGGGCATAGACGCCAGCAGCAAGAAGATTGCCGACATCATCGGCGTCATTGACGGCATTGCCTTCCAGACCAACATCCTCGCCCTCAACGCCGCCGTGGAAGCGGCCCGCGCGGGCGAGCATGGCCGGGGCTTTGCCGTGGTGGCCGAGGAAGTGCGCGCCCTGGCAGGCCGCAGCGCCGAGGCCGCCAAGGAAATCAAGCAGCTCATCAGCCACAGCGTCGCCGAAATCCACACCGGCAACCAGGAGGCCGCGTTTGCCGGGGAAACCATGGAACAGGCCATGGAGGAAATCCGCAAGGTCACCCAGCTCATCTCGGACATCAGCCACGCCAGCGCCGAGCAAAACAGCGGCGTCGCCCAGGTGGCCGAGGCCATCACCCACATCGACCAGACCACGCAGAAAAACGCCGCCCTGGTCGAGGAAATGGCCGGCGCCGCCGCAGGCCTGCGCCACCAGTCCGATCAACTGGTGCGCGTGGTCTCGGTCTTCAGGCTGCCGGGCGGCAGCGGTGCGCCGCTGCAGACTGCGGCCCGCGCAGCGAGCGCCGCGCCAACCACCAGCGACGCAATCCACCGTGCCCCGGCCCTGGCGCCCAGCGCTGCCGCGGCCAAGCCCGCAGCCCCGGCGGCCCCAGTAAAAACGGCCGCCGCCAAGCCCGTCGCCATGGCCTCCACGGCCGATGACGACTGGGACAATTTCTGAGAGCCACCGGGTGAGGCCAGGGGAGCCTGGAGCCCCTGGTGCCCTGGTTCCAGCGGCCCGCCCTCTCAGGCCCGCGGCGCTCTGGCATGCTCTGCAGCCACTCCATGAACCGGTTGAATCCCATTGACGCCCCTTGAATACATCGATTGCGCTCTGGCGCTGGTGGCCCAACGTGCCCTGGCCCTGCCAGGGCACGATGTCTTCCAACACCTGACGCAACAGCTGCAATACGTGCGTGCGGTGCTGCTGGACCGGGGCCTGGATCGCTCCAGGCTGCACCAGATCACCATCGGCAGCGTTGCGGTCAAGGAGTTCGACGAGACCGATCCAGAGCTGGCCCGTGCCCTGAAGGATGCGCACCACGTGGCCGTGCAGACCGGACGCGGGCTGAAGATCGATTTGCCCTGAGCGCCCCCAGCACAGGAAATGGCGGGGGCCGTTTGGCGCTACGCCAGCGGAGTCTCGAAGACCACCCGGCCCAGGCGGCTCTTGGCGATGTAGCTGTTGCCGCTGATCTCGGCGGTCTTGAAATAGTCGCGCCGGTCAATGAAGCCGGGCACATCGCTCATCCACAGCCTTTGCGGGGTGCTCTGTCCTGCTCTGGTGACTTCGCAATACCAGGCTTCACCCACTTCGGAATCAAGGCGCCGGAACACTTCCACCCGGGACTTTCTGTCCTTGCTGCGCTTGCCCAGCTTCTTGATGGGCAGCGTCAGCTGGAATTGGCGTTGCACCACCGCATCCGCTGCTGCGTTGATGGCCTGCACGGCTTGCAGGTTCGGTACCTTGCGATTGGCGATGTCCATCAGGCACTGGCGCAGGAGCTCCAGCAACTGCTGGTTCTGGGCAGCGCGGTCCTGCGCCAGAAAATGCGGAAAGTCGAAATCCTCAACAAAAACCGCAGTCACTCCAAGAACGTTGTCGAATGCCTCCGCTTCGCCCTGGGGGCCAAGAACCACGGCAATCTTGCTGCTGCCATTGATCTCAACCGCAGGCAGCAGGGCCATGAACATCTCGGTGACGGGGTGGGTCAGGCGGCGAGGGTACACGCCTTCAGGCAGTGCGGCCAGGTCACTTTCGTGCAGGGTGAGCAGGTTCAACTTCATGGGAGTCTCGCTATATGCGCCATTGTCCCTGCCCGGGTCACTGCTCGGTTCACTGCCCGGCCAGCCGCTGGCCACTCCTGGGGCAAAGGAGTGGCATTTGACGCGCGCTTCAGTCGTGCCGCGCCATCAGGTCACGGCGGCGGCGCTCGTAGTAATGCCGCTGGCACTCGGCCGCCTCCTGCCAGGCCTGCCTGTCGATGGTCTCCTGCACATGGTCCGGCAACGGCCGGGGCGCAGCCGCAGTCGCCAGCATGGCCTCCATGCCCTCCAGCGGCGCAAAGCCCAGGCAGGGCAGCTCGAACGGCAGCACGGGCTCCTGCGCATTGGCAAGAATGGCCCCCAGCGCCCAACGTGCCATGCGGTCAAAGAACCCGTCAGGGTGCCCATGGTTCCAGTAGCGCGCCATCTCCGGCCCCGCAAACCGCATGGCGTCATAGGCATGCCTGGGGTTGTGGCGGGCCAGCTCCACCACCTCGCTGAACCAGATCTCTCCAATCCCGTAGTGCTCATGCCCGCTGTTCACGCGCTGCGGCACAAACCACTGAATGCGCTCCCCCTTCTCATTGCGCCGTGTGAAAGACAGGTCATCGCAGGTGCGGATGCGGCGCAAGACCTTGGGCGCAGGCCCCGGGATCAGGCTCTGGGGCGGATGCTTGGTCTTGTACTTGGGTTTGCGGTCTTTGGCCGATGCATCCATGCTGGCCAGGACCTTGTGCTTCACCCAGCGCCTGAAGCGCTTGGCCTCAGGTGAGGGGCTGGCCTGTATCAGTGCATGCAGACCCTCCACGCTGATGGCCGTCACGGCTTCGCGCCTGGGCTTGCGGCCGGGTTCGCTGGCAAGGCGGACGGTGCAACGCTGGTCGTCGGTGAGCTTGCCCGTGGCCAGCTTGTGTCGGGAGATGCCCAGGGCGGTGCACGCATCCTTGGCAAAAAGCCAGGTCACGCCATTCCTGGGGAATGTGCGAATCGGGGTGTTACCGAAGTGGAAGGTTTGGGGGGTGATGTCGTCTGCAGGGATTCCACGGACGGACGGGGTCTGCGTAGCCATGACTGGCCTCCTATGATTCGTTGGACTACCAACTTCGCCTCCTGTTGAGAGAGGCGGCCGGGTGCTTCAACACGGTCATAGGGCCGCCCGCAGATTTCCCCCGAAGGGTCTTGTATAGCTGCGCGCCACCCGGCCATAAGCAAGCCTTGCCCCGGAGCTCGGGGCAAGACGAAACGTATGGACGAAAAAAAGCCACTGGACTTACGGGAGTGACTTCCGCCTATGAGGTGTGTTGAGCACCGGGGGGGATCGTAGCAGGTGTGGGGGTGCAGGAGCTACCCAAAGCTGTTACGTAGGGGGTGCTGGATGGAGGGTGCAGGGACTTGTTGAATGAGGGGCTTTGCAGTGAATTGCGAGGGAAACCTCACTGTTTTGGTTTCTTGGCAGTTCAGTCGTTCAAGGCCTGTGCGTCAGCAGTAGGCCACCGCAGGCGATTGAACGACGGCTTCAGGCTGGGAGCCGACGTTCAGCGGAGACAACCAGACGACGGCTCTCGACCCAGAGCCGCCATCCAGCTAGAAGCTCCAAAGCCGTCATTCAACCAGGCTCGCACACCGTACTATTTCACAAATACGCGCACCCACTGCACGTAGGCCTGCTCGGTGCACAGGCTATAGTGTTTGTAACGAATTCGCTCACGGACTTGGTCCAACAGTCGTGTGGAGCGAAAACTGGTGTGCCGAGTTTCATGGAATTTTTATGCTTGTGTTTTTGTACAATGTATCGATCGCCAACCCAGGCTGCAAGCCACTTTCAGGAGGAGGCCGTGCCCAGAATATCCCGCCTTGCCCAACTTATTTCGCAGGTTCTGCGGGATAAATTGAATTAGCCATATGACCCGAGCTGCGCGCATAGTTTTGCAGGATGCAAAATTTGCTATTTCCAAGCACTCAAATACACTCCAATCCGAGTGGTTCCGGATCAGCTGGTTTGGAATAATTGGATTACTACGATCAGTTGGTCATGTATTAGATAAAGTTGACTCCCAAATTAGCCCTTCAATGGCATATGCAATCCGAGTGAAGTGGGCAGAGCTACAAAAGAGCAAGCCAGAGCCATCGATATTTTGGGAATTTATCGAATCCGAGAGAAATAGAATTCTAAAGAGCTATGAATACGGAATCGACAGAAATCTAACTGTCGCCGGCCCTTATGACGATAATCGAGGAGCAACAGTTGTGAGAATCGATTGTGCGAATTCACGTGGTGGTCAGATCAATCCTGGAGCCCCACTTCGCTCATGGATATCTACCGGGCACTACTCTGGAAAATATGAGAAAGACATAGCTTGGGAAGCACATGATTGGTGGCAATCCTACCTAGATGAAATAGATATGATTGCAACTAATCATTCATCGCAGCCGACCGCCTTCGGCATCGGCTGAACTCAGGGCATTAGACCTCACATGAACAAAATTGATCACTTTGAACTTCTAAACAGCGAGATTGCTCGCTTTGACGCTATTTCTGGATCGGCCGGACCGATAGGATTGCTTGGCCAAGAGGCCCTGCGGTTTCGGTCTATTGCGGGCACACTCAAAGCCAACGGGATGCTTGATAACAGCAGCGTTGACCAGCGTTATATCACGCACATTTTGGCAAGATCTTTGATAGAGAGTTTTTTCTGGATCACCTACATATTTGACAACCCTACACAGAGGCAGGCCCGCTACAATGAGTTTGTTGACTCATTCAAGAGCGAGTACCTAAAGCTTCACAACGAGCAACTGCCGATCAACTCGTCACTTGCACAGCCTGATCCTGCATGGCGGCAACTTCCGCGGGCTCCTGATGTGAGAACCATGCTTGGTCGCCTTCAGAATATGCATGGCAACAAGCTGGACTACTTGTACCCGATCTACCGGATAACAAGTTTTGATACGCATGGAAAGAACCTGAACAACGTTGTCACCTCAGCACTTGGGGGTTCATCGCCGAATTTTCCTGTTCTAGACCTTGAGTTCGGATTCGACTTGATCGCTAATCAGTACCTTCACACGCTACAAGAGTTGAGCAGTGCGGGTGAGGTCTAATTCAGGCGTTGAATGTCTGCTTCTTGATCCCACCATCGGCCGCTTCTGGCCGATAGTACGCGTTCGACGGCCAAGTCTGGATGACCGCAACCGCTGCAAAGCCGACACCTGACGGCTAAGGTCCAACGCCTGCAGCGGGTAGTGGATTCACCCGGCCAACCCAACACATTCGTCAAACCTCAACCGGCTTAAGTCGCTTTACAGCGCGCGCACCGGAATGCAGATGTCGCAGCAGAACTCGCCTGTGTCGGCATCCATTGCGGTGGCCGCAGAAAACATCTCAAAGCAAGGCCGGTCGTCGCATTGCATTCCGCTGGACGGCATCCATTCGCGCGTCAGCCACATCCAGGCATTGGCCAGACCTTCGGGTTTTCCTTTGAACCTTGCCACGGCGTAACGGCCGCCCGGCAGGGATTGAATGTCCACCTGGCCGCTGGCGACGAAATGCGCGGGGACTTCCACGCAGGCGTCATAGCGGCATTTGTTGGCGGGCGTGAGAGAGGGGTCGTCATAACCTATGCCGTAGCACGTTTGATCGCTGAGGCCATTGGAGTGCATCCACGGCGCAATGGTGCCTCGCCAGAATTGGCCTATGGCTGGCCCATAGGGGCCGATCAAGCGTTGATAGGCGACATGTGCTTTGGGTAGATCAATGATGCGTACGTCCATGGCGATTTCTTCCTTCAGGTGACAAGAGCCCTGAGGTTCGCCGAACGCGCGCAGGTCTTCCTGATGGAGATTGCCGAAGACCTGATCAGGATTGCTCTGCTGGCTGACTGGCGGCTGCCCGATGGCGGCCGCCTGGGTTTTCAGCCGCTCAAGCGTGGTGGAGCGCCAGGCCGATGGCGTGCAGCCAAACTTGAGTTTGAAGGCGCGCGCAAATGCTTCGCCCGATTGGAAGCCGGTGGCCAAGGCGGTTTCAAGCACGGTTTCCTTGCTGCCGCAGGACAGCCGGAACGCCGCCTTCTCGAGCCGTCGGCGCTGCGCATAGCTGCCCAGCGTTTCTCCCATCCATGCGGCAAAAATTCGGTGAAAGTGGAAGCGCGAGAAATTGGCGATGTCGGCCAGATGCGCACCATCCAAAGGCTGATCCAGGTGGGCATCGATGTAGTTGAGCACGCGATTGATCCGTCGCGCGTACTCGGCGCGGGATGCCTGCTCGGAAGGCTTGTTCGTCATGGTCGTTGTTCTTCAAATCACCGTGCATGCGGCGATGGGGCTTGCCTGTCAGCAGGGGGGCGGATGGAGACGACCAGCCGGCGCAGTTTTCGTCAGGCCGGCGCCTTGCCTTTCACCCACAACCCAAACTCCTTCATCACCCCCACTACCGGCTTGAGCCGCTCCCCATCCTGGGTCAATTCGTACTCCACCTTGATCGGCGCCGTGGGGTAGACGGTGCGCTTGACCAGGCCCGCTTCCTCCAGCGCGCGAAGGTCCAGGGTGAGGGAGCGTTGGGAAATGCCGGGCATGTCGCGGCGCAGGTCGTTGAAGCGCCGGGGGCCGTCGATGAGGTAGGAGGCGATGAGCAGCCTCCAACGGCCGCCCAGCAGGCGCATGGCTTCTTCCACGGAGCAGCCGGAGATGTTGGATTTCATAGCACATTCATCATAGGCAGGCGGTAGGTATATTTTTTTAACCTATGGGCAGTTTTATTGCCTTCTTCCAGATTGTTCCCTGGTGCATGACATTGGCCAGGGGCTGCGCCTGAATGCGCAGGCCCCTTGTTCCATCACCAGAGAAATTCCATGAAGCTGTATTACTTGCCGGGCGCCTGTTCGCTGGCGCCGCACATTGTCCTGAACGAGCTGGAGCTTGATTACAAGCTGGTCAGGGTGGACCACAAGACCCACCAGACGGAAGACGGCAGGGACTTCCGTGCGCTCAGCCCGTTCGGCTATGTCCCCTTGCTGGAGTTGGACGACGGCAGCCTGCTGCGGGAAGGGCCTGCCGTCCTGCAGTACCTAGCGGACCTGCGGCCTGCATCGCTTCTGGCGCCAGCCCATGGCAGCCTGGAGCGCTATCGGCTGCTGGAGTGGCTGGCCTTCCTGAATTCGGAGATCCACAAGGGCTTCATCCCGCTGCTGTATGCAGTGGCGGCGGGAAAGTACGGCGTGGAGACGGCCAAGCCCAAGCTGGAGCAGCGGTATGCCTGGGTGAACGCGCAACTGGCCGGCAAGCGCTACCTGATGGGCGATGGCTTCACCGTGGCCGATGCCTATCTGTTCGCGCTTACGCAGTGGGGGCAGGCGCCGTGGCTGGAGTCGGTCTACAAGACGAGCATTCGCTTCGATGGCCTGGAGCATCTTGCCGGCTGGTATGCGCGGATGCGGGAGCGGCCTGCCGTGCGCCGGTCGCTGCAGGCGGAAGGGCTGCGGTAGGGCCGGGGGCCGCCACGCATGCGGCCACCACGCACTTTGCTGCGTCATGGCAAGTAGCCCGCGCCTTGCGGCCTTGAGGGTGCCCAATGCAAATCGTCTGACGTGAAGTGACGTGATGTGGACGTGACGGATCACGCCAAGGTTTCAAGGCTCACGGCCACGATGACGGGGGCAGGATCGGTGTTCACGAGGCGCAAGGCCTGGTTTGGCTGTCCGTCTCCGCGTGCGCGCTGAACTGTCACACCCATGGCCTGCACGGTGTCCGCCTCATCCAGCGTCTGGCGCAGCGAGGCGGGGATCGGCGCTGCGGCAGTGAAGTCGAAGCGGGGTTTCAACGCGACGTAGAAAGTTGACACACGGCACGCCATCAGTCCGCCAGGCCCGAAGAATACGCCTGCATCCGGCACCAGGCCGCGACCCAGCGCCACCATCGAGGCGTCGTACCAGCTGCCGGGGTAGATCGGCACTTGGTCCCAGCATTCAGAGGTGATCGTCACCGTCTCCAGCGAAGCGGCGGGTAGCGCAAGGACGCGGCCGGAAGCGTCCAGGGCCTGCAGGGAAGCCGGAGCCTGCGGCCCTGCGCCGGATGTGTCGTTGAGATTCAAGCGCAAGGTGCCGGGGTTTGCGATCGTGCCGACAGCCACTGCTGCGCTCCACTCCGACGAACTCTTGGGCAGTGTCCAGATCGGTTTCCACTGGAGGTAGCCGGTCTCGTACACCTTGGTCCATCCCACCGGAGTGGGCGAGTAGGCAGGGTCGCCTGGAGGTGCCGCCATCTTCTGCATGGCGCCTGCAAGCATCGACTGATAAGGAAATTTGCAGGCTTCGAGTACCTGCAGAAAGGTCTTGTATCCCTGCGAAAAGCTGCGCCCCGACGCTTGGTACAGCGCGCCATTGGCAGCGGACTGGGGCACCGTATCTGCAAAGAGGAACTGCGCGTCGGCCATGGTGCCAGTCACTGGATCCGGCCAGTTCCACGCGGTCACTGGCATCAGCATCTGCCCCCGCACCAGCGGCGCCGAAATGGATGCCGAGCGCTTGAACACCATGCCGGTTTTCGGCCCGCTCGATACGCTTGGGGCCCTTGGGGGCGGAGGCACCAGATCAGCCAGGCCGCCGAGGAACTGATGGATCACGTTCATGAACGCTGTCTCCGGTTGACGGGGGTGGGCGGGTGGGCGGGACCCGCTGCGGCGTCCCGCCCACCCGCTGGTCTTCAGGTCAGTGGATGCCCGGGAAGTCGACGATCACGCCGATGATTTGCGGGTTCACCGAGGTGCTGCTTCCCTTGAAGGTGTTGGCCTGTGCGGTGCTCTTGGTGTACTCGGACTGGTGACCGCCCGTGCCACCGAAGGTGAAGGGCCCGATGCGCACACCCGCGCTGCCCTCGAAGGCCTGCTTGTTCTGCTGATAGGTGTTGGCGCTCATCGTGATCTCGAACGAAGGCTTGTAGACGACCAGCAGCTCGGACACCCGTGCCGCGACGATGCCGTTCGGGCCGAACAGGGAGCTCGATCCCGGGCCGCCGTTTGCCACCCACGGGGCGACGATGGTGTAGCCCTGGCCGTTCGGCCCCTGCTGGGCCTTGGCCAGTTCGCTCATGAAGCCGCCCGGGTACCAGTCGCCCGGATTCACCTTCACGCGCGTGGAGGACTCGCAGCTGATCTTCACTGCCGAGCTCGAGTCCTGGTTGAACAGGTCGGACTTGCTCCAGCCGCCCGATGCGTTGACGCTCCAGAAGAAGTTGCCAACGCTGGTCGAGCCCTTGGCAAACGAGGACTTGAAGTCGCTGCTCGATTGCGAAGATTTCATCGCGATCGAGAACGCGCCTGCGCTGCCATTGCTGAGCGCTGCGCGCCAGTCCGCGCCCGTCGTGTCGATGTGGAAGTCCGGCTGCCAGCGCAGGATGCCCGCGCCATCTGGCACCTTGGTCCAGCCTGCCGGTGCGTTGTTTGAGGCAGGGTCGCCCGACGGAATCTGCATCATGTCGATGGCGCGCTGCAGATCGCTGGGCATGCTGGCCCGCTCCAGCTCCATCTTCATCTTGACCGCCTGGTTGTAGGCGTTGGTGGCCGCCTGGATGGTCGTAATGTAGGCAGCAGCCTCCGGCGCGTTGTTGATCCACGTGCTGATGTCAGGGTAGCGGGCCGCGAATATCAAGCCGCCGTTCTGCTTTGAACTCAGGTAGAACTGGTTCATGTCGCTGTTGGCCTTGGCCATCGCATTGCTTTTCTGGACGCACAGGTTGGCCAGCTCCGTCTGATTGGCCTGCTGCTCGGGGCTGACCTTGAATGTCACGTGACCGAAGATCTGACGGACGGCGTCGAAGAGCGTTGCATCGAGGCTGCCGTACTGACCGATCGGAGACCACTGCGGCATGCCGCTCACGACCTGATAGGCCGCCGGGTCCCATTGCCCGGTCGGAGCCGTGCCCCAGCTGAAGTCCTTGGGGGTGCCAAGCAACTGGAAATTCGGGGTGCCGAGATTATCGACAAGGGCGTTGTACAACTGGCTGAACATGGCTTGATCTGACATGGCTTGCAATTCCTGAAATTGAATGGATAGGGAGCGACATGAGGTTTGAAGTCATGAACGCTTTTCTTTGCCAATGAGAATGATTGCCCGGTATTGGGCCTAAGGCATGGAGTGCTTGGGAGAAATCGCAGGGGGTGACCGCGAAGAATGGTTCATGGCGGGATACTCCTTTGAGTCGCGTGCAAGGATCCGACACGTGGGTGCCGGGAAGATGCCTCGACGGATGCGGACCGTAGAGACGAAGAAACTAAAAGGCGTAAAGACTAAAAGGCGAAGAGATATGAGCTTCAGCAGTCGTTCAAGGCTCGCGCGGATATTCCATCTCAGCCGCGCAAACCTGAAATGCAATGGTGTCTGCTGAAGCCGTCATAAGGAGATTGCTCACCCTCCGGTTGATCCAAAGTCGCGAAAGTCAATGTCCGCGATTCGTTGGACTCATCATGCCCAATTGCACCAGGAGGGTGGAATACTTCCAATGTCGTATTCCGTGGGTACGGACAGGCGATACACGCTGGCCTGGATATCAGGTGTCGCCGCCATTGCGAGTTGCCGTTGGCGCGAATGTCTGCAACTGGGCGGTGCTTGTCAGGCCCAGTTTGCGCAGAATGTTTTCGCGATGTTTGCGCACGGTCAAGTCGCTGAGGTAAAGCGAACGTGCGATCTCCTTGCTGGTCTGGCCCGCCAGCACGTGCACCATCACCTCCTGCTCGCGGGGAGACAGAGGGAGCGGTGAGCGGGCAGCGCTCAACCAGCCTTGCCGCCTGGCATGCGTGACGAGTTCTACGGCATTGCGCAGGCCCAGCCGCGTGCACATATTGCTGCGGTGCTTGCGTACCGTGTGTTCGCTGATGCCCAGCGTGTGCGCAATGTCCTTGCAGCCGAGGCCTTTGGCCATCGCTTCGAGTACATCGATTTCGCGCGCAGTGAGCGCAGACGCGATGACTTCATCTGCTATTGGATGCGCAGCATCGAGATGGCATTCGCTATTTGCTAAAACTATTTCCGATCTATCCATGGTATGTCTCCCATTTGTTATGCGCCGATGCCATAGGGCTATTCCACGCCGAAGCCTCGGCGAGACTGCTTTGCACAGTGCCGTTTGAAAGATTGAATAACTCGCTAAACCGCCTGTTTACCGCCTGAGTAAACTGACGTCATGCCATTCGTGTGAAAATTGTGCGGTAAAGGATCAGCCGGAAAAAGCCTGAACATTGGACGATTGAAAATCGCGCGCATTCAGCCTGTGGCAGCCTTTTGTATCCAAGGCGGGAGATTAGTAAACCATTATCAAGATGGTGTGGTGCGTTGAGGGAGTATCAAAGTCGTTTGAGAATCTGTTATCGCCATTTCACCGTTGGAATGGACATCTTAGTGGAAATCTTTGGTGAAATCATTACATCTGGCTACAAAAATTCGACACCAAGGTTTTTGCAGCAGATTGTGGGAAAGCCAATGGTCTTCTGTGGGTCGCGCTTGCGTGATCAGGATTTTCTGGCATTGCCCATCCGAGTCCAGGATGCGGGCTGTTGCGCAGGTCTTGAGACATGCGCGTAAGCAATTCCTGCCATGGCGTATCGAGAAGCGGCTGGGTGCCTGCGACGTGCTTCAAGGGAAGCACCTCTTTTGCCAAAAGCGTTCCCGGGTCATGACGAAGGGCGTGAGCACCACGACCGTCGCCAGTCCCAATGACCTGGATATACGCCAGTTCAGGGGGCAGGGCGAGTGCCCTCGTCAGGCCCGCCCTCCAGCACGCGCAGCAGCTGGGACAGCCGCTGGTCCAGCGCGGCCAGTTCGGCAACGGGCATGGGCGCCAGCATGGCGCGCTCGTTGTCCAGGTGCGCTTCCACGGCGCGGTCTATCAGCTCCAGCCCCTGGTCGGTGAGCTGCACCAGCATGCTGCGCGCGTCCTGCGGGTTGGGCAGGCGCTGCACCAGGCCACGCGTCTCCAGGCTTTTCATGCGGTGGGTCATGGTGCCCGAGGTGACCATGAGCGTGGAAAACAGGGCCGTGGGCGTGAGGCAGAAGGGCGCGCCCGAGCGGCGCAGCGTGGCCAGCACGTCGAATTCCCACATGGTCATGCCGAAGCGGGCAAAGCACTCTTCCAGCCGCTGCTCCAGCAGGGCGGCGCAGCGCTTGATGCGGCCTATGGGGCCCATGGGGCTGGCGTCCAGGTCGGGGCGTTCGCGCGCCCATTGTTCGAGGATGGTGTCTACCCGGTCGGGCAGGCGGGGGAGGGTGGGTTTCGGCATTTGTCTTGATTTTAAGATAAGTCGTGCATAATGGATTTGTCTTGAATTGAAGATAAATGCCATGTCCTCCTCGCCATCCTCTTCTTCCGCGTCCTCTGTCAGCCCCGCCCTGTCCTGGCGCGACATCCTGCTGACCGCGCTGGCGCCCGCCATCTGGGGCTCCACCTACATCGTCACTTCCGAACTGCTACCGCCAGACCGTCCGTTCACGGCTGCGCTGATCCGCGTGCTGCCGGCCGGGCTGCTGCTGGTGCTGTTCACGCGGCGGCTGCCCGTGGGCTCGGGCTGGTGGCGGCTGCTGGTGCTGGGCGCGCTGAACATCGGCGTGTTCCAGGCGCTGTTGTTCGTGGCGGCCTACCGGCTGCCGGGCGGGCTGGCGGCCGTGCTGGGCGCCGTGCAGCCGCTGCTGGTGATGGCCCTGGCCTGGGGGGTGGACGGGCGCTCCCCCGCGCGGCTGACGCTGTGGGCCGCCGTTGCGGGCATTGCGGGCATGGCAGTGCTGCTGCTGTCGCCGCAGACGGTGTTCGAGCCCGTGGGCATGGCGGCGGCATTGGCGGGTGCGGTGTGCATGGCGGCCGGCACGTGGCTGACGCGGCGCTGGCGCGTGGACTTGCCGGTGCTGGCGCTGACGGGCTGGCAACTGCTGTTTGGCGGGCTGATGCTGCTGCCGCTGGCCTGGTGGGTGGATGCGCCGCTGCCCGCGCTGTCTCTCACCCAGCTGGGCGCCTATGCCTACCTGTGCCTGGCCGGCGCGCTGCTGGCCTATGTGCTGTGGTTTCGCGGCATCGGGCGCCTGCCTTCGGTGGCCGTGTCGTCATTGGGCCTGTTGAGCCCGCTCACGGCCGTGGTCCTGGGCTGGGCGCTGCTGTCGCAGTCCATGACGGGCATGTCCTTCCTGGGCCTGCTGGTGGTGCTGGCCAGCGTGCTGGTGGTGCAGTGGTCGGCTTCGCGCGGCGCCTGAGCCGCTTGCACCGGGCCTTCTCCTTTTTTCAATCGAGCGTTTCACATGACTTCTTCCGATCTTGCTTCCATGCCCGTCGCCCAGGCCATCGCCTCGCGCGTTTCCGCAGACCGTTTCGAGCCCGGCCGCCCGCTGGCCGACGAAACCCTGGCCGCGCTGGTGGCCCAGGCCTCGCTGTCCCCGTCGGCCTACAACCTGCAGAACTGGCGCTTCATTGCCGTGCGCACACCCGAGGCCAAGGCGCGCCTGAAAGCCGCCGCCTATGGGCAGCAGAAGGTGGAGGAAGCCTCTGCCGTCTTCATCGTCTGCGGCACGCTGGCCGCCCATGCGCGGCTGGCGGAGTTCTTGCAGCCCAGCGTGGACAGCGGCGTGATGAGCCAGCGCACGGCCGATGGCTGGGTGGCGCAGGCCCATGCCGCGCATGCGGACAACCTGCAGCTGCAGCGCGACGAGGCCGTGCGCTCGGCCTCGCTGGCGGCCATGACGCTGATGCTGTCCGCCCAGGGCCTGGGGCTGGCCAGCTGCCCCATGGTGGGATTCGATGCGGAACTGCTGGCAGCGGGCTTTGGCCTGCAGGCCCACGAACTGCCCGTGATGCTGGTGGCCGTGGGCCACGCGGCCGGCACGCTGCGCCCGCAGAAGGCGCGCAGGCCGCTGGCCGACATCCTGGCCTACGCCTGAGCGTGGGATGGGTTGGCGGGGCGCGGGCTCAGCTGGCAGGCTGCAGCTGCATGCCCAGGCGCGAGAACAGGATCTGCCGGCCGTCGCCCTGCAGGCGCTGTATCACCATGCCACCATCGCGGTGCAGGTAGATGCGCAGGGCGCTGCCGTTGCCGGGATCGTGGTCCAGGTAGCAGGGGTCCTTGTCCAGGTCCTTCCAGCCATGGGGTTCGACCAGCCGGCGGCCGGCGATGCGGCGCAGCTCGGACTCGGGCGCCGCGAAATAGGTGTGGGTCTGCAGCCACAGCGTGCGCAGCTGTTCGAAGGCCTGGTCGCGAGAAGAACAGGCGGGCGCAGCCTCCAGCAGGGACAGCAGCATGTCCAGAAGCTGATCGAATGAATACTGCATGCCGCGCCCCTTTCAGCGATCGACGGTGCGCACCGCGCATCCTCGATCAGCGTAACCGGATATGGCGCGAATGTGAACAAAGCATGACCGTGGTGGTTTGTCGCTATTGCCAGTCCGTACCGACAGTGATTGGCGCGGCTGTTGCATGGGGGGCATGTGAGGCATGTGGGGCAAGGGCCTGGATGGCCGGACAATGGCCGGCAGATCCGGCGTGATGCCTGTCTTTTGCGCCTGCCCCGCTGTTGCCGCCATCTTCCTGTTTCCCTTCACTTGTGCTGCCCATGGAACGCTTCACCATCTCCATCGACGACGACCTGGCCCGTGATTTCGACGGCTGGATCGCCGCGCGCGGCTACGACAACCGCTCCGAAGCCATACGCGACGTGCTGCGTGCCCACCTGGCCCAGGTGCGCGAGCGCGAGGACGCCGACGGCCTGTGCGTGGCCAACCTGTCCTATGTCTACAACCACCACGAGCGCGATCTGTCCGAGCGCCTGGCCAGCCTGCAGCACGACCGCCATGAGCTGCACATGGCCACCACGCACGTGCACCTGGACCACGAGCAATGCATTGAAACCGTCATGCTGCGCGGCCCGGCCAGCGCCGTGCGGCGCTTTGCCGACACCATCACGGCCGAGCGCGGCGTGCACCACGGCCAGCTCAACGTGGTGATGGTGCGCAGGGCAGAGCCTGGCGGGCACGATCACGCGCACCACCATCCGCATTCGCACGACGATTGAGCCAGTCCGGGGCCGGGCGCCTTGCGCAGCCCCTGTCATGCAGGTCGGTATGAAGTTTGCTTTTTTCTTCATACAACTCCTGGAAACGCATGACACATCCCCTGAATTCCCCTTCCCGGCGCCTTGCCGTGCACCAGATTGCAGCAGCTGGCCTGCTGGGTCTGGGTTGCATTCCCCATGTCGGTGCACAGCAGGCGGGCGACGCCACGGCCAGCCTGCAGCCTGTCGAGGTCAAGGGCCAGACCGCGCGCGGCGCCTCGGCCGCCTACACCACCAGCGTGATCGAGGCCGAGGACATCGCCAACGCCCATGTCAGCCATCCGCAGGAGCTGCTGCGCCAGGTGCCGGGCATGAATGTGCAGAACTACCAGCTGTCCGGCGTGGGTGACGCCATCGTCATGCGCGGCTTCGGCGGGGGCGGGCACGGCGGCGACGTGGGCGTGGTGCTGGACGGCATTCCCCTGAACGAGGCCATGTCGCATGCCGACGGCTATGTGGACCTGGGCGTCATCGTGCCGCTGGAGATGGAGCGCATCAGCATCTACAAGGGGCCGGTGTCGGCGCTGTACGGCAACTTCAACCGCGCAGGGCTGATGGCGATAGAGACGCGCAAGCAGGGCGACTACACCCCCTACCGCGAGGCCGACGTGAGCCTGGCCTCGCACGGCACGCTGGACGCTCAGGCGGCGCTGGGGCTGAAGCCGGGCGATGGCGAGTTCCTGAGCCTGGCGGCCCAGCACTACCGCACGGACGGTTTCCGCGCGCAGTCGCAAATGCAGCGCAGCACGGCATCCCTGCGCTGGAGCAAGCGGCTCTCGTCGCAGCTGGAAGTGGCGCTGTCGGCACGGCTGCACCACGGCGAGGGCGACTCGCCTTCGTACCTGACGGCGGGGCAGTTCGCACGCGATCCGCGTGGCATCGATCCGCGCGCCATGAACGATGGCACGCGCAAGAACTTCGCCACGCTGCGCGCCGATGTGCAGTACGCGCTCTCGCCACGGCTGACCTGGCTGGGCTATGCCTACACCACGCAGCAAAGCTTCACGCGCTGGTTCAGCCGGCCCATCGACGCACTGCAGTGGCGCCAGCGCGAGGAAAGCTATGACCGCGCCGTCTACGGCGCAGGCACCAGCCTCAATGGCCGCCATGCCACGGCGCTGACCCCGATCAACTGGGTGGCGGGTCTGGAGGCCGTGCGTGAGTCCACCGACTACCAGTTCTACGACGGCCTGCAGTGGCGCGAGCGCACGGGCGCTGCCCTGGATGACCGCAATTCCAGGCTCAACACCCTCTCGGCTTTTGCCGAGGTGGATGCGCCCGTTCACCGCCTGCTGCAGCTGTCCGCCGGCCTGCGCTGGGATCGCTTCACGGGCGGCTGCCGTCCCAACGGCCCTGAGGCGGGCAGCGACCCCTGCGGCCCGCTGGCGCGCACCTCGCATGCCAGCCCCAAGCTGGGCCTGCGCTCGCAGGTGGCGCCGGGTGTGCTGCTGCGCGCCAGCTGGTCCGAAGGATTTGCGCTGGCCAGCGATTTCGCCAAGTACGCGCTGGGCGCCGCGCAGCTCGATCCCAACATCTTCCGCCAGACTGAAGTGGGCGCGCAGATCAAGCCCATGCCGGGCCTGGTGCTGGATGTGGCCGCCTATCGCCTGCAGTCCTCGGGCGAGATCCGCAGCGTGGCGCCCGGCGTCTATGAGAACTTCGGCGCAACGCGCCGCACGGGCGTGGAGGCCAGCGCGCTGTGGGCCGTGCGCAAGAACCTGGACCTGCAAGTGGCCTGGGGCAGCGCCCATTCGCGCGTGACCGAGAACGGCAACCCGGCCCTGGTCGGCAACCAGGTGGCCGGCGTGCCCCGGCAGACCGCCACCGTGGGCCTGGCCTGGCGCCCGCTGGCGCAGTGGGAGGGCACGCTCACCTGGCGCCGCGTAGGCCGCTATGCCGTCACCGCCGACAACAGCGTCTTCTATGGCGGCTACGCCACCTGGGACCTGGGCCTGAGCTGGCGCCTGCCTTCGGCGCGCAGCCGCATCTACGCCGTGGTCTCCAACCTGGGGGACAAGGCCTATGCCACGTCGGCCTCGGTCATCCGCGGCGTGTCGCTGTTCGCGCCCGGCGCGCCGCGCACGCTCAAGGTCGGCGTGCAGACGCAGTTTTGAGGAAACCCCAAATGAGAAACACGTACATGACAGCCCGCCATCCCTTCACCGCCGCAGCGTTCGCTGCGCTGCTGGCCTGCGCACCGCTGGCCCAGGCCCACAACGTCTGGCTGGAGCCCGACGCCGACGGCGCCTACACCGTGCAGTTCGGCGGCCATGAGGGCAAGCTGGAGAACTTTGCGGCCGGCAAGCTCAAGAGCGTTGAAGCCTATGACACGCGCGGCCGCCGCATCGACGTGGCCGTGCAGCCCGTGCCCGGCGGCGCCCGCGCCACGCCGGCCCGCAAGGCCGCGCTGCTGGCCGCGCATTTCGACAACGGCTTTTTCAGCCGCGTGGGCGAGGGGCCGATGCTTGAAAAGCCCATGACCGAGAACCCCGGTGCCACCAGCGGCGTGCATGCGCTCAAGTTCCACAAGACCATCCTCGAATGGGGCCCGGTCACCCGCGAGAAGCTGGGCCAGACCCTGGAGATCATCGCCAAGACCCGCCGCTCGCCCCACGCGGGCGAGCCCCAGCAATTCCAGGTGCTGCTGAACGGCCAGCCCCGGGCCGGCGTGCGCGTGTCGCTGGGAGAAAGCGGTCCGCCACTTGCAACCGATGCCGACGGCTTGGTGACCGTGCTGCCGCGTGCCGGGCTCAACCAGCTGCTGGCCATCGTGCGGCTGCCTGTCTCCGGCGATGCGCGCACCACCAGCCTCAGCTACGAGTACCTGCTGGGGTTCTCGGCGCATTGAAGTGGGGGCGCCGCCCGGCCGCGCTCAGTACGCTCAGGCGGACACGGGGGTGGAGCTGCCCCCCAGGTGCCGGGCCGGCCGGTGCGTGTAGCGGTCCAGGGCCAGGCCGTCGGTGCTGATTTCGGGGCTGCGGCCGGTGATCAGGTCGGCGATCAGCCGGCCCGAGCCGCAGGCCATGGTCCAGCCCAGCGTGCCGTGGCCGGTGTTCAGGAACAGGTTGGAATAGCGCGTGGCGCCGATGATGGGCGTGCCGTCCGGCGTCATGGGCCGCAGCCCGGTCCAGAAGCTGGCGCGCGCCACATCGCCGCCCGGGAACAGGTCGTTGACCACCAGCTCCAGCGTGGCGCGGCGGCGCGGGTCCAGGCGCAGGTCGAAGCCGCCCAGCTCGGCCATGCCGCCCACGCGGATGCGGTCGTCAAAGCGGGTGACGGCAATCTTGTAGGTCTCGTCCAGCACCGTGGACTGCGGCGCCAGCGCCGGGTTGCCCAGCGGCACGGTGAGCGAATAGCCCTTGACGGGGTAGACGGGCAGGTCCAGCCCCAGCGGCTCCAGCGCCTGGCGCGAGTAGCTGCCGAAGGCCATCACGTAGCGGTCGGCGGTCAGCAGTTCGCCATTCACACGCACGCCGGCAATGCGGCCGCCTTCGACCACCAGGCCATCCACGTTCTGGTTGAAGCGCAACTCCACGCCCAGACCGGTGGCGATGCGGGCCAATTCATTGGTGAAGCGGTGGCAGTCGCCGGTCTCATCCTTGGGCAGGCGCAGGCCGCCCGTCAGCCGGTCGCGCGCCTGGGCCAGGGCGGGCTCCACCTGGGCTAGCTGGTCGCGGTCCAGCAGCTCGAAGGGCACGGCGCATTCGCGCAGCACGGCCACATCGCGCCCCACGGCGTCCAGCTGGGCCTGGGTGCGGAACAGCTGCAAGGTGCCGCCGGTGCGCTGCTCGTAGGCAATGCCGGTGTCGGCGCGCAACTGCTGCAGGCAGCTGCGGCTGTACTCGGCCACGCGCATCATGCGTTCCTTGTTGACGGCATAGCGCTGGGCAGAGCAGTTGCGCAGCATCTGCGCCATCCAGCGCAGCTGGAACAGGCTGCCGTCCAGGCGCACGGCCAGCGGCGCGTGTTCCTGCAGCATCCACTTCAGGGCCTTGAGCGGAATGCCGGGCGCCGCCCAGGGCGTGGAGTAGCCGGGCGAGACCTGGCCCGCGTTGGCAAAGCTGGTTTCGGACGCGGGCGCATCCTGCCGGTCCAGCACCGTGACCTCGGCACCGGCGCGCGCCAGGTAGTACGCACTGGTCACGCCGATGACACCGCCGCCAAGAACAAGGACTTTCATACGATTCACCGCCAGGTCAACAAGATGAAATCAAAGTCTATTGACGATGAGGCAGTGGAAACCACTGAAATATTGCTACTCTCCAGTGATTGATAAGCCCCGGGAATCGCAGCCATGGCCGCCAAAAGTGAAAACCGCGTGCTCGACCGCACCGACCGCAAGATCCTCGACATCCTGCAGCGGGACGGCCGCATCTCCATGACCGAACTGGCAGAGCAGGTCAGCCTCTCGGCCACGCCCTGCTCGGAGCGCGTGCGCCGCCTGGAGCGCGATGGCGTGATCACGGGCTACCACGCCCACCTCTCGCCCGAGGCGCTGGGCAAGACGCTGCTGGTGTTCGTGGAGATCAAGCTCTCGTCCAAGTCGGGCGAGGTCTTCGACAAGGTGCGCCAGGAACTGCTGCACGTGCCCGACGTGCTGGAGTGCTTCCTGGTCTCGGGCAGCTTCGACTACCTGGTCAAGGCCCGCCTGGGCGGCATGCGCGAGTACCGCCGCCTGCTGGGCGACATCCTCAAGAAACTGCCCGTGCCGGCCGAGTCGCACAGCTATGTGGTGATGGAAGAGGTCAAGGAGACGCTGGCGCTGCCTGTGGATCGGTGAGGGTGCCGTCCTCGGCGTTCCAGGTTCGCATCTACCGCCATCCATCACTGTCATTTACTGTTTGAAACGTTTGTCACAATAGATTCGATTCAAATTGGGTATTGTGCATTCCAATCAAAAAAGATATTGGGGGTAGATGGGGTGTTATGCAGTTCGGCATTCATCTGCGTTCTCCGTTGAAAAGTAGGCAGGACGACAACCTGGAGTTCAATTCCAATGGCGGGATTGCAAATATTTGTCATTGGATGGTGGCTGTAGGGGATTGGTGATTTTTAAAGTTCAATACCAGTGATACCTTGATAGCGTAAATCTATCTATCACTGGGAGTTCTATGAAAAATCACGCCCTCATGGCTGCCTTGATGGCCGGCGCAGCACTCTCGGCCTGCCCCCCCGCCAGCGCGCAAGTGACCCGTTACTACGGGGAGATGAGAACCTCCTACTCGGATTTCCAGGATCGCACGGCCTGTCCCCTGGGGTCTCACGGCTCATGCCAGGATTTTCCGAGGACCGCCCGCCTGGCCGGCTGGTTTGAAACGGCCGCACCCTTGCAGCCCAATCTGGACGAGAGCGAAATAAGGGCGCTGGTGATTTCCTATAGTTTCTCGGACGGATTGAACACCTACAGCAGTTCCGATCCGGATGTGCGCGCATTCATATTCAGGGTTTCCACGGACAGTGGGTCCAATATCGTGAGAAACAGAATCCACCTTCAACGCTGGCTGACGGGAAACAATCCGCACCGCTCCATCAATCAAATTGGCCCGGGTGGATCTACCAATGATGTGGATATGCTGAGCCGGTTTGAAATGGCCACGGAACAGGTGGGTGCCATGAACAACGCGATGTGCGCTTCCTTGTTCTCGGAAACATCCCAGCAGGTCAGTTATTCGGGGGAAAGCGACACCTGTTTGGGGACCTACGAGATACCCGGCAACGGCGTGTCGGTTGCGTGGACCGGGGCGCCCGTGCAAAACCAGAACGTCATGTCCTGGCACAGGGAGGCCGTGCATCCTGCCCTGTCGTTGACCCACAGCATCTCGCCCGCAGGCCAGGTGCAGGCGGGGCAGGAGGTGCGCTACACCATCACCGTCAGGAATACGGGGACCGTGGCCGCCACCCAAGCGCAGATTGCCGACAGCCTGCCTGCCGGACTGGAGCGCGCCACCTGGACCTGTACGCCCGGCGCCAGCACGCCATGTCCCGTGGCGTCAGGCTCCGGATCGCTGGCAGTCACGGTGCCCGTGTTCGCGGCAGGAGACTCGCTGGTTTTCACCGTGATGGCCAACGTGTCCAACCCGGCGCCCGCAACCATTACCAATGTGGCCACCGTGGATGCCGGGGACCCGTCGGTGCAGTGCATGCAAGCAGGGCAGGTCGTGGGAACGGTGCCGTGCATGGCTTCCGCGTCCATCAATACGGTGGCAGCTTTCCCCGGCGGTGGCCAGGTGACCCCCGTGCCGACGCTGCAGCACACAGCCCTTGTGGTCCTGAGCCTGCTGGCCGCAGCCATCGGATGGATGGGGCTGGGGCGGCGGCAGCGGGTCGGCGCGGGCCGCTGACGCGGCCACAGGGGCGCTGGCGCAGCTAGGTCGCGCTGGCGTCCTGCGCGGCGGCGCCCATTTTCTGGCGCGTGTCCTCGTCGAGCAGGCTGCGCACCTGGGCGAACAGAGGATCGGCGCCCGTGTACTTCCTGCCGTAGCCCAGGTTGAAGCCGTAGTCGAAATCCTGCGGGTTGATCCCCTGGTTGTGCTGCAGGATGGTCTCCAGCTTGTCCAGGGCCTTGACGGCGCGGGCCTCGGGGGTGGCGGCGTCTTCGTACTCCTGCCACAGGGCCATGATGGCGTCGCGGTGCTCGGGCTGCAGCGAGCGGGTCAGGTGCAGCAGGTCGGCCTTTTCCTGCTCGCTCTTGTCGGGGTGCAGGTTCTTTTCCACGGCAGGGATGTCGCCGTGGATGGCCTCGCCCAGGTCGTGGATCACGCACAGCTTGAGCAGCTTGAGCATGTCCAGCTGTGCGAACTGGTCCTCGAAGGCGATGGCCATCAGGCACAGGCGCCAGCTGTGCTCGGCCGTGCTTTCGGTGCGGCCTGTGGAGGTGTGGGCGCTGCGCAGCACGCTCTTGAGTTTTTCGGCCTCGCGCAGGAAGTCCAGGCGGCCCTTGATGTTGGCTGTATCCATGGCGGATATTCTCCCCGGCTTTCGCCGGGGCTGGGTTGGTGTGTCCTCGGGCTCAGTCGATCAACCGCCCGTCCGCATCCCAGAACGGGTGCGGCCCGTCGAATTGCCCGCTGGCCACGGCATGGCTGACCAGTCGGCCGCCGTGCGGCAGGGCGTGCAGCATGAAGCCGGGCGGCTCCAGCGTCCAGGCCGATGCGGCGTCGGGCGCCAGGTCCAGGCAGACCTGGTGGGCGGGCGCGGGCGAGGTCATGGCCACCGTGCCGCCGAAGGCGACCTGGATGCTGCGGTGCAGGTGGCCGCAGATGACGCGCTGCACGTTGGGGTGGCGGCGCACCAGGTCTTCGAGTGCCTGCGCACCCTGCAGCAGGCCGATCTTGTCCATGTGGCCTATCAGGGTCTCGAAGGGCGGGTGGTGCATGGCGATCACCACGGGGCGGCCCTCGCTGGCGGTGAGTTGCAGCTCCAGCCATTGCAGGCGTTCCTCGCACAGCGCGCCCTCGCTGTGGCCGGGCACCACAGTGTCCAGCGCGATCAGCCGCAGATCGCCGATGTCCACCGCGTACTGGATGAAGCCTTCGCTGCGCAGCCAGGTGTGCTCGGGAAAGGCGGTGCGCAGCGCGTCGCGGTCATCGTGGTTGCCGGGCAGCAGGTAGATGGGAAGCGTGCCCAGCGGTGCCAGCAGGCTGCGCAGGTGGGCGTATTCGGCGGGCCGGCCGAAGTCGGTCAGGTCGCCGGTGATCACCAGGGCATGCGGTGGCTGGGGCAGGGCCTGCACGCTTTGCACCGTGCGCTCCAGGTATTGGGCGGTATCGATGCGGCGGTAGGTCAGGCGGCCGGGTTCGCGGATATGCAGGTCGGTGAGCTGGGCCAGGAAGGTGGTCATGGAGGGGCGGGAAGTGCGATGGCTTTCAGGCGTGGGCATGGTTGGGCATCCATTGGTGGGGGGCGATGCGCAAGGCCACGCGGTCGCCCGATTGCGCGGCATGGTCGCGGGCCACGTCGGCCATCAGCGGCGTGTGGCCCGCCAGCTCCAGCGTGAGCTGCAGGCGGTCGCCCAGGAAGACGCGGCGCGCCACCGATGCGGGCACGGCGCCCGGCGTGCCGGCGGCGCAGACCTCGATGTCTTCAGGGCGCAGCAGCAGCCGGGCTGCGCCCGTGCATTCGGCCGGGCAGGCCAGCTCCATGCCGGCCAGCGCCAGCCGGTTGCTGCGCGCATCGTCTTCGCTGCGTTCGACCTGGTTCACGCGCCCCAGGAAGGTGGCGACAAAGGGATGGGCCGGGCGGCGGTACAGGCTCTCACCGTCGCCCACCTGCAGGATGCGGCCTGCCTGCATCACGGCCATGCGGTCGGCAATGGCCATGGCCTCCTGCTGGTCGTGCGTGACATGGACGGCGGTGATGCGCAGCTGGCGCAGCAGCTGTGCCAGCTCGTCGCGCAGGGTTTCCTTGAGTTTGGCGTCCAGCGCGGTCAGCGGCTCGTCCAGCAGCAGCACGCGCGGGCGCGATGCCACGGCGCGGGCCAGGGCCACGCGCTGGCGCTGGCCGCCGGACAGTTCGGCCGGGCGCTTGTGCTCCAGGCCGTTCAGGCGCACCAGATCCACCAGTTCGCCCACCACGCGGCGCTGCTCCTGCTCGGATACGCCGCGTATGCGCAGGCCGTAGGCTATGTTGGCCTGCACGCTCATCTGCGGGAACAGCGCGTAGTGCTGGAACACCATGCCCACCTGGCGCTTTTCTATGGGCACGCGGGTGACGTCGGTGTCGCCGAAGGCGATGCGGCTGCCCGCGTCCGGCGTCTCCAGCCCCGCGATGATGCGCAGCAGCGTGGTCTTGCCGCAGCCCGAGGGGCCGAGCAGGGCCAGCACCTCGCCGGGCTCCACGCGCAGGTCGGTGGCCTGCAGGCCGCGCGTTCCGTCGGCATAGGTCTTGGCGCATTGCCGGATGTCGATGGCGACGCTGTTACTTTCCATAATGCTTCTCGATGAAATGCCCCAGCGCCTGCAGCAGCCACATCACGGGCAGGATGACGATGAGGAAGATGAGGGTGTAGGCCGAGCCCACCTCGATGCGCATGGACGCATAGCTGTCGGCCAGGCCCACGGGCAGGGTGCGCGTCAGCGGCGTGTGCAGCATCCAGGTCAGGTTGAACTCGCCCATGGACAGGGTGAACACCATCAGGCAGGCGGCCACGATGGCGGGCAGCACGGCAGGCACCAGCACGCCCAGGAAGCGCTGCGTGAACGAGGCGCCCAGGCTGCGCGCAGCCTCCTCCAGCGCCACCAGCTCCTGGCGGCGCAGCGCCGAGCCCACCATGCGCACCATGAAGGGCAGGGTGAACACCACATGGCCCACCAGGATGAAGGCAAAGCTCTGGCGGAAGGCGGCCACGCTGCCATAGGCCAGCAGCAGGGCCAGGGCGCTGGCCAGGCCCGGAATGGCCACGGGCAGCGTCAGCAGCTCCTCGAAATGCCGGGCCCAGGGCGAGCGGCTGCGCGCCAGCGCATAGGCGCAGGGCACGCCCAGCACCAAGGTCATGGCCACGCAGGCGCAGGCCAGCAGCAGCGACATCAGCACGGTATTGCCGTAGCCGGCCCAGACCTCGGCCAGCCAGCGCGTGGTCAAGCCGCTGGCCAGGCCCTGGCCGTAGTTCTGCACCAGCCCGGCCAGCACCGACAGCAGCATGGGCGCCAGCATGAACAGGGTGACGGTGGCCGTCACCAGCCACATCAGCGGCGGCATTTTTGGCCGCCGGGCCGCCCCAAGGCAAAAAGCGGCCCCTTCGGGGGGCAGCGGATCTTGCGCTGCAAGGGCAGCGTGGGGGCTATTTTTTTGTGTGGTCCGCATGGTCAGACTCCTGTGGCGGCCGGACCGGCCCAGCGCCGCGACAGCCACAGCACCAGCCAGGTGATCAGCCCCAGGCTGATCGACAGGCTGGCGGCCAGGGCGAAGTTGGCGTAGTTGGTGAACTCGTTGTAGATGGTGATGGGCAGCACCTCGAACTTGCTCGACAGCGTGAAGGCCGTGCCGAAGGCGCCGACCGACGTGGCGAACACGATGGCGCCGCAGGCCAGCGTGGTGGGCAGCAGCTGCGGCCACCACACATCGCGCGCCACGCGCCAGCCATTGCCGCCCAGCGAGCGCGCGGCCTCTTCCAGGTGCGGGTCCAGCGCCTCGGCCGCTGCCGTGTAGGAGGCAATGGCGCGCGGCAGCGAGAAGTACAGGTAGCCCAGGAACAGGCCCAGCAGCCCGTAGGCGAAGGTGATCCGCTCGCCGCCCAGGGCCACCGACAGATCGGCCAGCGCGCCCTGGCGCCCTCCCAGCAGGATGATGAAAAAGCCGATGATCACGCCCGGAAACGACAGCGGCAGCGTCAGCAGCGACAGCAGCAGGCCGCGCCCCGTGAAGCGGTGGCGCGCCAGCGCAATGCCCATCACCGCGCCGATCAGCAGCGTGGCCAGGGTCACGGCCAGCGACAGGGCCAGCGTCTGCAGCAGGCTTTGCAGATACAGCGCGTCGGTCAGCGTGGCGAAGTAGGTGCGCCAGCCTTCACGCGCCGGCAGCGCCAGCAGCAGGCCGGCCGGCAGCAGCCAGAACGCGGCGAAGAAGGCCACGGCCGGCGCGCTGCAGGCCAGCAGCAGCGCGCGGGCGCGCCAGTCGCCTGGCGCTTGGGAGGAAATGCCCACGATGCAGTCCGCCTGGCTCAACGCACTTCACGCAGGTAGCGCGTGGAGAAGCCCTTTTGCACATCGGCCATCTTCTGGTAGTCCACCGAGGTGGCGCGTGCGTACTCGCTGGCGGGCAGGAAATGACCGGCCACCTCCTTGGGCAGGGCCACGTCGCGCACGGGGCGCAGGTAGGCGTTGGCCCAGATGGACTGGCCCTTGTCGGACAGCACATAGTCCAGAACCTTCTTGCCGTTGTCCGTGTGCGGCGCCTTGTTCACCAGGCTCATCACATAGGGCATGACCACGGTGCCTTCCTTGGGGATCACGAAGTCCACGTCGGCCTTGTCCTTGTAGCGGGCGCGGTAGGCGTTGAAGTCGTAGTCCAGCAGGATGCCGATCTCGCCCGACAGCAGGCGCGCATACGAGGTCTGCTTGGGCACGATGGGCTCGTTCTTCTGCAGCTTCTTGAAGTAGTCGATGGCGGGCTGGAAGTTGTCCAGCGTGCCGCCCATGGCCTGGTTCACGGCCACGGCGCCCACATAGCCCACGAAGGCCGAGGCCGGGTCCAGGTAGCCCACCAGACCCTTGTATTCGGGCTTGAGCAGGTCTGCCCAGGACTGCGGCACGGGCTTGCCGCCCAGTGCCGCCTTGTTGACCATGAAGCCCAGCGTGCCCGAGTGGATGGTCACCCACTCGCCCTTGGGGTCCTTGAGGCCGGCGGGAACCTGGTCCCAGTTGGCGGGCTTGTAGGCGGCGACCACACCGTCTTTCTGCGCCTGGATGGCAAAGGTCACGCCCAGGTAGGTCACATCGGCCACGGGGCTGGCCTTCTCGGCCACCAACTGGGCCAGCGACTGGCCCGAGTTCTTGTTGTCGGGCGGCACGGTGATGCCGGTATCGGCCTTGATGGCCTTGATCTGCGTGCCCCAGTCGGCCCATTCGGGCGGGCAGTTGTAGCAGATGGCGCTCTGGGCCAGCGCCGTGCCGCAGACGGCGGTGGTGGCGGCCAGCAGGGCAAGGCGCTTGAAGGAGAGCTTGAAGGGGAGGGCAGTCAGTTTCATGGTGCGTACTCGAAGAGGTTGGGGGGCGTGGGAAAGGGAAGGGCGCGGCCTTGGCTTGCGCGGGCCGCTGTTGTTGGTTTCAGAGCCGGCAGGACTCGCCGCTGCGCCAGCCATGCGGCAGGCACAGGCTGTCTTGCGCGGCCAGGGTTTTCTTGCCCGCCAGCGCATCGCACAGCAGGCGCACGCAGGCCGAGCCGATCTCGTGGTTGGGCTGGGAAATCGAGGCCAGCGAAGGCGTGAGATCGCCCGCCATGGCAATCCCGTCAAAGCCGACGACGCTGAGGTCCGCAGGCACGCGGAACCCGGCCAGCGATGCCGCGCGGATGGTGCGTATCGCCAGCAGATCGTTGCTGCAGACAATGGCCGTGGGCGGGGCCTGCTCGGCCAGGTGGTGCTGCAGCATCTGCACGGCGGTGGCGGCAAAGGGCACCTCCCAGACCGGCAGCGGCGACAGGCCTGCGGCCTGCATGCCCAGCGCATAGCCGCGGCAGCGCTGCTGGGCGCGGTCGGACGCCTGCAACTGGCCCGTGACCATGCCGATGCGGCTGTGGCCTGCCGCAGCCAGGCGCAGCACCAGTTCCCTGACGGCGCCCGTGTTGTCCACGCCCACGCAGGCATGCTCATGGGTGTGGTGATAGGCCAGCACATAGGGCTTGCCGGCCTGGCGCACACGCGCCAGCGCCGCCGAATCGCCAGGGTTGGAGACCACCAGCACCAGCGCATCCACCCCGCTGGCCAGCAGCCGCGTGGTGGCCGCGTCTTCACCGGCGTGGTCGTATTCGGTGGTGCAGGGCGAAATCGCATAGCCGCGCAGCGCCGCCTGCGAGGCAATGCCCTGCAGGCACTCGGCAAACACCGGATTGGTGAGCGTGGGCAGCACCACGCCCAGCACCTTGCTGCTGCGCGTGCGCAGCGTGCGGGCGCTGGCATTGGCCACATAGCCCACTTCCTGCGCCACGCGCAGCACCGTGCTGCGCGTTTGCGCATTGACCACCTCCGGCGAGTTGAAAACCCGCGAAACAGTGGCGACGGACAGGCCCGCGCGGCGTGCAACCTCGGTGATGCTCATGGCTGTAAACGATTTCTTGAAAACGTTTACATTGCACCCGCTGCGCGTGACGGTGCGGTGACGGAGATTTGAAGCTTTTGTGGCAGCCAGGCGTTTGGCGGCTGAGGCCCTGGCCTTGGCCGCTTTCCAGGCTTGCTTCAGTGCACCTTGCTGGCGCTGCAGCGAGGTTGTCCTTGCAGGGGCCAAAAGAGAACCATGGGCTTCGCCATTCCGAGATGGGCTTTGCAAAGTAAGCTGCGATCAGGCCTAGCGTGCGTGTTTAGTAGCCACTGGAACAAGAGCGCAGCACATCTGTTGGCACGCGTCCCTTCATTCCCTTGAGATGCATATGCGACCTCCTGAAAAGCTGTTGACCGATCTGTACTGGTCCTTCCAGGCGACCCTGCCTGGCAACGCACAGTTGATGGAAGTTGCGCTGCGCGAGTATCACGAAGACGTTGGATGCGACTTCAATGAAAAGGCGTTGCTGGCCCGCTTGCCGATTTCCAGCCTGAACATCATCTTCAACTACGAACAACGAGGGATACAACGAGGGATAACCGGTGAGTGGCTGAAGATCTCCGAAGTAGTGCAGATACGCCGCACAGCGGCGCCTACGCCATCAGAGCTGCTCCATGAACTGCATTTCGCGGTGGAAGACCGCCTGGCCGACCAGGATCACCATTTCTTTGAGGGTCTGTGGCTGTGCGATCCGAAAGGCGCCGATGGTTTGCCGGTCTATGAGCTTTGTCTTGGCAGTTGAGTTGCCCCGCTGCGCGTAGCGGCTGCCCGTGTGAACAAGCCCGGAACCTACAGCTTGCTTCCGGTGCCAGGCATAGGATTTGCAGCGATTGGAAACCGCATGCATCCCAGCGTGCGGGCGTCCATCATAAAAACACAACTCCAAGCCTCCTATGTCTTCATTCGATACCCAACTGCTGCTCATCGCGCTGGCCAGCGTGCTGGTTCTGGTCGCGCTGATCGTCTCGCGCATCCATCTTCATCCCCTGCTGGCGCTGCTGGTGGTTTCCATCGGCGTGGGCTTTGCCACCGGCATGGCGCCGGGCGAGATCGTCAAGAACCTCACCAACGGGGCCGGCAAGACGCTGGGAGCGGTGGGCGTGGTGATTGCCCTGGGCGCCATGCTGGGCAAGATCCTGGCGGACTCCGGCACCACCGAGCGGCTGGCCGGTGCCATCCTGCAGCGCACGTCCGAGCGCATGATTCCCTGGGCCATGACCCTGGTGGCCTTCGTGATCGGCATTCCCATGTTCTTCGAGGTGGGGCTGGTGGTCATGCTGCCGCTGATCTTCAGCGTGGCGCGCAAGCTGGAAAGCAATGAGCGCTTCAAGGGATCGGCCTATGTCTATGTGGGCGTGCCCGTGATCGCCGCGCTGGCCGCCATGCACGGCATGGTGCCGCCGCACCCCGGCCCGCTCACCGCCATTGCCACGCTGCACACCACGGTCGGCCCGACCATGCTGTACGGCTTTCTGGCCGTGATTCCCGCCATGGTGCTGGGTGGCCCGCTGTACGGCGCCTTCATCACGCCGCGCATGAGTACGCGCCCCGATGCAGCCCTGCTGGAGCAGTTCACATCAGGCAAGAAGGAAGGCGGGGAGGGCAGTGCGCCCAGCATCGGCATGGGCGTGCTGTGCGCCTTGCTGCCCGCGCTGCTGATGCTGGTGCATGCGCTGGCCGAGGTGCTGCTGCCCAAGGATTCGGGCCTGCTGCATGCGGCGGCCTTCCTGGGTAATCCGCTGGTGGCCATGCTGCTGGGCGTGGTGTTTGCCTCCATCACCCTGGGCTATCTGCGCGGCGCCGATGCAGAGAAGCTGCGCGACGCGCTGGGCCAGAGCCTCAAGCCCATCGCCGGCATCATGCTCATCATTGCGGGCGGCGGTGCGTTCCAGCAGATCCTGACCAGCGCCAAGGTGGGCGATGCCATCGTCCACATGACCCAGCAGTTCGCCCTGCCTCCGCTGGTGCTGGGCTGGATGATCGCCATGCTGCTGTCGGTGTCCACCGGCTCGGCCACCGTGGGCATCGTCGGCGCGGCTGGCCTGCTGGCGCCGCTGGCGGCCTCCGATCCTTCGCTGAACGTGCCGCTGCTGGCGCTGGCCATCGGCTGCGGCTCGCTGTTCTTCAACTATGCCAACCACGCGGGCTTCTGGATGGTGAAGGAGTCCTTCGGCATGAGCATGGGCGAGGCCACCAAGACCATTACCGTGGTGCAGTCCATCGTGTCCTTTGTGGGCCTGCTGATGGTGCTGCTGTTCAACCTGCTGCCCAAGCTGGGATAGGTGAAAGGCATGAGGCGGGCCGACGGCGGCCGCTTCGATGCCGCGGCAACCACCAAGAGAGGGCACTTCTTCCGGTTCGACTGCGAATTGCCCCAGTCGCGGCAGGGAAAATGCCGCCCCTTACAGGTGCGGTACCCGGCGCCGCTTCAACGCGGGTCCGGCAATTGACCTATACTGCTGGAGGTGCTGTCCTTGTTGTTCGCCTCCTCAGTGCCCGTCTGACATTCTTGCAGTCCCCGGACTGCCGTTGGCCGCCCACTGTGACGAAGTCCGCAACTGTCACTCCCTTCGGCGAGCACCACGCGGGTCCAACACCCTTCCCCGGGCCCGCACTCTCCCTGCCACCTGCAGGGGCCTCTTTCCCTTTTTTCCGATGATCCGCTGCCTGTGTGCAGCGGTCATCCTGCGCTGGCCCAAGGCCGCAGCATGGTGCTGCACCGGCAACTTGCGGCGACGCACCCCTTTCAACATGTACTCACAGGAGTCCCATTGGCTAAAGAAGAACTGATCGAAATGCAAGGCCGGGTAGACGAAGTGCTGCCTGATTCCCGCTTCCGCGTAACGCTGGAAAACGGCCACCAGCTCATCGCCTATACCGGCGGAAAAATGCGCAAGCACCGCATCCGCGTGCTGGCCGGCGACAAGGTCACGCTCGAGATGTCGCCCTATGACCTGAACAAGGGCCGTCTCACGTTCCGTCATATTGAGCAACGCTCCGGCGGCGCCCCGGGCCAGCGCCCACCGCAGCGCCGCTGAGGTCTGCCAGCCCGCTCTTGCCTCGGAGCGGGCATGGGGGGTGCACAGAAAGGACCCGGCTTTGCGCCTGGTCCCATGGCCGGCAGCCCCGCCAGCCCGGCCGCCCGGGCGGCATCGGCCGGGACAGGCGAGTTCCCCGGCTTACTTGGACATTCCGTCCTTGCCCATGGAGTCCTTCTTCATTGCGTCCTTGGACATGCCATCCTTGTGCATGCCGTCCTTGTGCATGGAGTCCTTCTTCATTCCATCCTTTGACATGGAATCCTTCTTCATCCCGTCCTTGGACATGGAGTCCTTCTTCATCCCATCCTTGGACATGGAATCCTTGGTCATTGCGCCCTTGGACATGCCGTCCTTGGACATCTCATCCGCAGCGAATGCCGAGGTGGCGCCGGCCAGGGCGAGGCAGGCGGCGAGCACGGTGGTGGTGAACTTGGTCATTTGAGTCTTCCTTTGGATTAGCGGTTTGCAGGTTGCACAATCGGCCGGCCTTGCATGGCCCGGCCTCGCACCTTCGTTGGCGGCACAGCGGCTTGTGAGGCCGCTCAGCTGCCTCCGAACCAGTTGTAGCCCTGGTCTTCCCAGTAGCCGCCGGAGTAGGTGTTGGTGACGAACATGGCCTGGACGTGCTTCGGGTTCTTGTAGCCCAGCTTGGTGGGCATGCGAAGCTTCATCGGGAAGCCATATTTGGGCGGCAGGGGCTGCCCGTCGTAGGTCAATGCCATCAGCGTCTGCGGATGCAGGGCCGTGGCCATGTCGATGCTGGTGAAGTAGTCGTCCACGCACTTGAAGCCGACGTACTTGGCGCTGGTGTCGGCGCCTATATGGCGCAGGAAATCGGCGAAACGCACGCCGCCCCAGCGGCCTATGGCGCTCCAGCCCTCCACGCAGATATGGCGCGTGATCTGTTCTTCCTGCGGCATGGCGCGCAGCTCGGCCAGGCTCCAGGCATGGCGATCGGCGACCATGCCGGTCACTTCCAGGCGCCAGCTGGCCTCGTCCACCTCGCGCACCTCGTCCTCGCCGTAGTAGGCATTGAAGGGGAAGGGGCGCGTGATCTCGGCTGCTGAATAGGTGGGCGCCAGCCGCGTGGGGCTGAACAGCAGGCCCTGCACGCGGTCGTTGAAGCGCGATACCTGATTGAGCGCGGCCTCGACGTGGCTGTCATCGCTGATGCTGCAGCCCGTGAGCAGGGACAGGCCGCCCAGCGTGAGCGATCGCTGCAAAAAGGCGCGGCGTGCGGGCTGGTCGAGCTTGCGGACGATCAGCGAGCGTGCCTCGCGCACCACGGCCTCGCCATCGACGCCGGGCAGGGAAGGGGCTTTGAAGATTTTCATGGTGTCTTGGGCGCACGGCCGTGGATCATGGTCAGGAAGGTCCGGGGCACCAGGGCGACCATTGCCAGGTGCACCACCACAAAGGCGACCAGCGCAGCCATGCCGAAGAAGTGCACGCGCCTTGCGGACTCATAGCCGCCCAGCAGCTCGCGCAGCAGCGGGAACTGCACCGACTTCCACAGCACCAGGCCCGACAGCACGATCACCACCAGGTCCAGCACCACGAACAGGTAGGCCAGCTTTTGCACATGGTTGTAGCGGGCCGGGTCGGCATGCGAGAGCCGGCCCTTGAGGGCGGACACCAAGTCCTGCCGCACGCCCTGCACCGTGATGGGAAAGAACTTGCGCAGCCACCGGCCGCTGGCGATGTTGAGCAGCAGGTACAGCAGCCCGTTGAACACCAGCAGCCACATGGCCGCGAAATGCCATTGCAGCGCCCCGCCCAGCCAGCCGCCCAGAGTGATCGAGCCCGGAAAGGTGAAATCAAAGAACGGCGCCGCGTTGTAGATGCGCCAGCCACTGGTCACCAGGATGACCACGGCCAGCGCATTGAGCCAATGCGTCAGGCGCAGCCACAGCGGGTGGATGCGCTGGCCATCCTTGGGCTGTGCCGGTTGGGGGGTGATGAGGGCGGTGTTCATGGATCCCATTGTTGGAGGGACCCTGTAGCGGATGTATCACGCAAACTTCAATTAATCGTGATAACTCCCAAGGCCGGCTCAGCCCGCCTGGGCGCACCCGGCCAGATAGTCCACCAGCGTGCGCGCCGCAGGCGATAGCCGGCTGCCGTCCCTGAAGCAGATGGCGAACTGCCGCCGCGCCCAGGCATCGGTGAGCGGCACCATGTGCACACCCTGCGCGCCCTGCACACCCTGACCGGGGCCCGCCATGCCCAGGATCTCCCTGGGCATGATGGCCACGCCCAGGCCGGCGCGCACGCAGCGGATCGTGGCGTCGAAGGAGCTGACCACGGCGCGGTAATTGATGGGCCGGCCGATGATGGCCGCCGCCCGCGCCAGCATGGTGTAGACGGCCGTGGAGGCGGGCAGGCCCACATGCTCGCAATCCAGCGTTTCGCTGAAGCTGCAGCTGTCGCGCAAGGCCAGCGGGTGGCCGGCCGGCACGGCCACGGCCAGGGTGTCGCAGCGGTAGGGCAGGGTCTGCAGGCCCTCCAGATCGGCCGCGTTCCAGCACACGCCCACCAGGGCCAGGCCTTCGCGGATGGATCGGATGATTTCGCTGCTGGTCAGCTCCTCGATGTCCACGCGGATCTGCGCGTGCTCGGGCTTTTGCAGAAAGGCCGCAATGTCATCGGGCAGCGACTCGGCAATCGACGAGACCGAGGCCAGTATCCGCACCTGTCCCTTCACGCCGTGCTGATAGGCGGCCATGTCGCGGGCCGCGCGGTCGGCGCTGGCCAGCATGGCGCGTGCATGCTCCAGCAGCATCAGCCCGGCTGCCGTGGGCACCACGCCCCGGCGGTGGCGCTCCAGCAGCGGGGCCTGCACCTGCTCTTCCAGCAGCGCCATGCGCTTGCTGATGGCCGATGAGCCGATGTGCTGCTGCTCGCCCGCGCGGGCGATGTTGCCCAGGTCGCAGGCCGCGACAAAGAGCCGCAGGGTGGTCAGGTCCAGATCTTTCATGGCGGTTATGGATTTCCATTCGGGAAACTCTGAGGCGAAAAATTATCGCTTCTGCACGCTGGTGGGAATGTCTAAAGTGCCATTCAAGACAAACCACCCCACGCGAACCTTCCCATGCCAGAACCCATCCGTGCCCTGCAGTCCGCCGTCATCCGCGAGGTCGGCCTGCGCGATGGCCTGCAAAGCATCCAGACCGTGCTGTCCACCGAGCGCAAGAAGGAATGGATACGCGATGCCTACGCTGCCGGCCAGCGCGAGATCGAAGTCGGCTCCTTCGTCCCTGCGCGCCTGCTGCCCCAACTGGCCGACACGGCCGAGCTGGTGGCCTATGCCCGAACGCTGCCGGGCCTGTTCGTCTCCGTGCTGGTGCCCAACATGCGTGGTGCCGAAAGCGCCCTTGCCAGCGGGGCCGACCTGATGCTGGTGCCGCTGTCGGCCAGCCATGCCCACAGCCTGGCCAACCTGCGCAAGACGCCCGATGAGGTCGTGGCCGAGGTGGCCCGCATGCGTGCCGCACGCGATGCTGCAGGTTCGAAGATGCTGATCGAAGGCGGCATTGGCACGGCCTTCGGCTGCACGCTGCAGGGCAGGGTGGAGCCGGCCGAGGTGCTGCGCTGCATGCAGGCCCTGCTGGACGCGGGGGCCGACCGCGTCAGCCTGGCCGACACCGTGGGCCATGGCGGGCCGGGCCAGGTGCAATCGCTGTTCGAGCAGGCGCGGCGCATTGCGGGCGAACGCTTTTGGTGCGGCCACTTCCACGACACGCGCGGCCTGGCCCTGGCCAATGTGCATGCCGCACTGCAAACCGGCGTCACGCGCTTCGACGCCACGCTGGCCGGCATCGGCGGCTGCCCCCATGCGCCCGGCGCCAGCGGCAATGCCTCCACCGAAGACCTGGCCTTCATGCTGGACACCATGGACATCGACACGGGCTTGGACATCGAGGCCCTGCTGCGCCTGCGCGCCAAGGTGGCCGCCTGGCTGGCCGGCGAAAGCCTGCACGGCGCGCTGTGGCGCGCGGGCTTGCCGCGCAGCGTCAAAGCCGACGCAGCCCCTGCCGCTGCATGAACCCCTTACCTTCCCACGAGCACACCTGTATGGCCACCGAACCCCTGCTGCCGCTGTCCGGCATCCGCGTCATCGAATTCACCCACATGGTCATGGGCCCCACCTGCGGCATGATCCTGGCCGACCTGGGCGCCGAAGTCATCAAGGTCGAGCCACCGGGCGGCGACAAAACGCGCACGCTGCCCGGCCTGGGCATCGGCTTTTTCCGCAGCTTCAACCGCAACAAGAAAAGCGTGGTGCTGGACATCACCACCGAAGCGGGCCGCGCCACCGCTGCCGAGCTGGCCGCTGGCAGCGATGTGGTGCTGGAGAACTTCCGCCCCGGCCTCATGCAGTCCCTGGGCCTGGACTACACCACGCTGTCGCAGCGCGCGCCCGGTCTCATCTACGTCAGCCACAAGGGCTTTCTGCCCGGCCCCTACGAAAAGCGCCTGGCGCTGGACGAGGTGGTGCAGATGATGGGAGGCCTGTCGTACATGACCGGCCCCGTGGGCCGGCCGCTGCGCGCGGGCACCAGCGTCAACGACATCATGGGCGGCATGTTCGGCGCCATCGGCGTGCTCGCCGCCCTGCGCGAGCGTGAGCGCACCGGGCGCGGCCAGGAGGTGCAAAGCGCGCTGTTCGAGAACTGCGTCTTCCTGTCCTCCCAGCACATGCAGCAGTACCTGATGACGGGCGAGGCACCGCCGCCCATGCCCTCGCGCGTATCGGCCTGGAGCGTCTACGACGTGTTCACCCTGGCCGGTGGCGAGCAGCTGTTCATCGGCGCCGTCAGCGACAAGCAGTTCGCCACCCTGTGCCGCGTGCTGGACCGCGCCGACCTGCTGCAGCGCCCCGAATACGCCGACAACGCCGCCCGTGTGGCCGTGCGCCCCCAACTGCTGGCCGAGCTGGGCTCCATCCTGGCCAGCCATGAATCGGCCCGGCTCGCGCCGCAGCTGGAGGCCGCAGGCATTCCCTACGCGCCCATCACGCGGCCCGAGCAACTGGTGGACGACCCGCACCTGCGCCAAAGCGGCGGCCTGGCTTCCATGCAGACCGAAGACGGCGGCCAGACCGACGTGGTGCTGCTGCCCCTGCTCATGAACGGCCACCGCCCCGGCGTGCGCATGCCGCTGGCCGGGATTGGCGAGCACACCGAAGAAATCCTCGGAGCCCTTGCATCACGGACCTGACAGCCATCCCCGGGCGCCGAAGGCCGCAGAAAAACCACCCCGGCGCGCATGAGACAACACAAAAAGGAGACAACCCCATGCACTCGTCCCATCCCACCCGCCGCCGCACCCTGCTGGCCCTGGCCGGCGCATCGCTGGGGGCCGCTGCCCTGGGCGTGCGCGCCCAAAATGGCACGCCGCTGCGCGTCATCCTGCCCGTGGGGGCCGGCTCGGGCGCCGACACCATCGTGCGCTCGGCCCAGACTGCGCTGGTGCGCTCGCTGGGCGGCCAGCCCGTGGTCATAGAGAACCTGCCGGGCGCGGGCGGCATCACGGGAACGCAGATGCTGGTCAAGGCGCCGGCCGATGGCAACACCATCGCCTTCATCTCCAACAACCACGCCGTCAACCCCAGCGTCTTCAAGAAGCTGCCCTACGACAGCCTGGCCGACATCACGCCGCTGTCCATCGTCGGCGGCTCTCCCTTCGTGCTGGTCGTCCACCCCAAGGTGGCGGCGCGCAATGCGCGCGAACTGCAGGCGCTCATGAAGGCGCGGCCCGGCGACCTCAACTACGCCTCGTCCGGCAACGGCACCATCTTCCACCTCGCGGCCGAAGTCTTTCTGGACGCGGCCGGCACCACGGCGCGCCACATTCCCTACAAGGGCGTGGGCCAGATGGTGGTGGACCTGCTCAGCGGGCAGGTGGACTTCGGCGTGATCGCCGTGGGCACGGCGCAGGCGCACCTCAAATCCGGCGCGCTGCGTGCCATCGGCATCATGGGTCGCGAGCGCGTGGCGTCGCTGCCCGATGTGCCCACCGTGGCCGAACAGGGCTTTCCCGGCGTGGACATCGCCGGCTGGGTGGCCGCCATCGGCCCCAAGGGCATGCCGCCCGCCCAGGTGCGCCGCCTGCACGACGGCATCGCCACCGCCTTTGCCGACCCCGAGGTCAAGGCCGGCTTTGCACGGCGCGACGAATACACCGTGCTCAACAGCCCCGAGGCGGCAGCCCAGTTCCTGCGCTCCGAGCAGGAACGCTTTGCGCGCCTGGTCAAGAAGGCCAATGTCGTGTTGGAGTAAGTCCGGATGGCCCTGGTCTGGTCGGCTGTATCCCTGCGGGCGAAGTTTCTGAACGCGCTGCTGCCTTGCGCGCAAGGCCCCACGGCCGCGCAGGCAGTCTTCAGATGGGTGTGAAAAGGTCCGGGTGGTACCGCTTTGCCGACATGCCCGAGGCATGGTCGATTCATGGGCATCGTTGACATGTACTGGCAGGGTGGATATCTTTGATATATCCAAAGGAGTTGAGTATGCCGACCCGCACAAACGCCAACCAGATTGCCTTCCGCTACCGCGCAGTGGACAGCGCCACCGGCGTCACGCGAGAAACCGCCAAGCGCCTGGCCGAGCATCTTGGTGTTGATGAAACGCAGGCGATACACCGTGCGCTGCATGAGCTTGCCGTACGCATGCTGCCGCAGTACGAGGCGGATGACGGCCCCTTGACGGCAGCCCAGGTCAGGCAAATCAAGAAAAAAGTGCCGCAAGGTGAGCAACGCTCGGTGAAGTCGAGCTTGTTCGACTTGGAGACGCTGTGACCGCACCTTGGTGGGATGAGCCCACGGCGGGCGACATCGTCTGGTGCTATTTCCCGCAAGACATCATTCCCGGGCCCAAGCCTCGGCCCGCGCTGATCCTGGTGGTCTTCGATGACGATGCTCCGCAGTTCACGGTACGAGTCGCCTACGGCACCAGCCAGCGCACTACCACGCTGTACAAGGGCGAGTTCGCCATCCTGCGCGAGCGCAATCCCGTGGCCTATGCGGCTGCCGGGTTGAGCTATGACACGAAATTCAATCTCAAGCAGGCCCTGGATCTGCCGTATACGGCAGAGTGGTTTGCAGTGCCGCCTGCAGCTCCCCATGGACAGACGCCCAAGTTGGGAGTCCTGCATCCTTCCCTTGTGCGCGCGGTGCAGGCCGCTTATCAGGCAGTGTCCAAATAAGCAGGGTCCTGCCACGGCCGCCGGGCCTGTCCTGTGTCGCAGGTGCCTTGCCCGATGGGAATCAACAAGCTGATGGTGGACAACGGCAAGGAGTTCACGTACGCCTTGTCCGCAGGCAATGTAAGCCGGGTGCAGCCATCAGACGATGTTGCAGAACCCACGTCCACTTCTCCCAATTTCCCCCCAGATTGGTCGCAAGAATTCCTGTGCAACTCCAGGAAAAGACCATGATTGATTTCTCGCAAACCAACGCTTCACGCATTCGCCCGGCACTGGTGCTGGCGCTGGCGGCCTTCGCGGCGGCCTGCAGCCATGCGCAGGGCCACGGGGGGCACGGCAATCCGCCGTCGCCGCCGCCCGAGGCCTATACGGCCTGCCAGGGCAAGGCCGAGGGCGACAGCGTGACGCTGACCATGCCCGATGGCAAGACGCTGGCCGGCACCTGCCGCAGCCTGAACGGGCAGCTGGTGGCCATGCCGGCTGGAGGGCCCGGCGCAGGTGGGCCGCCGCCCCATCCGCAGCAGTGATCGCGTGGCCCGGCGGGCCACGCCGCCGGGCTGTCTGCAACCCCACGGGCCTGCGCACAGGCCCTCATGAAAAAGCCATCCCCATGAACCACTCTCAAGATGCCCACGACCTGGGCCTTCAGCACGATCTGCAAGTCATGGCGCGCCGCCTGTTCGACCGGCGCCGCATGCTGGGCCTGATGGCCTCTGGCGGCGCCGTGGCGCTTCTGTCCGCCTGTGGCGGCGGTGGTGATTCCAGTGATTCGACAGGAACCGGTACGGGCACCGGAACCGGAACAGGAACAGGAACGGGCACAGACACGGGTACGGGCACAGGTACTGGAACCACGACCGGCACCTGCATGGTCGATCCCACGGAAACCGAAGGCCCTTACCCCGCCGACGGCTCCAACGGCTCGCGCGGCAGCCTGGTCAACGTGCTGTCGCAAAGCGGCGTGGTGCGCAGCGACCTGCGCAGCAGCTTTGGCGGCATGAGCGGCACGGCTGCGGGCCTGCCGCTGACGCTCAAGATCACCCTGGTCAACGTCGGCACCAACTGCAGCCCGCTGGAAGGCTATGCCATCTACCTGTGGCATTGCACCCGCGAGGGCGAGTATTCGCTGTACTCCACCGACCTGCTCAACCAGAACTTCCTGCGCGGCGTGCAGGCGACGGACAGCAATGGCGAATGCACCTTTGTGACCATCTTCCCGGGCTGCTATGACGGGCGTTGGCCGCACATGCACTTCGAGGTGTTCCGCAGCCTCAACACGGCCGGCAGCTACACCAACAAGCTGCTGACCTCGCAGATGGCCATGCCCAAGGACGTGGCCAGCGCCGTCTATGCCGGTGTCAGCGGCTACAGCGCCAGCGTCTCCAACCTGTCGCGGGTCAGCGTGACATCGGACAATGTCTTCGGCGACAACACCAGCGAGCAGATCGCCTGGCAGACGCCCACCTTCACCGGAGACACCACCAATGGCCACACCGCCACGATATCCATCGGCATTGCCGTCTGACGCAGCAACTGAATGAGCCTCCGCCTCCCGCGCCTGAAGCTGCAGCACAAGGCCTTCTTCGCCCTGGCCGTGCTGCTGGTGGCCCTGCTGCTGGTGTTTCTCGGGTTCTCGCGCCTGGGCCTGCAACGGGGCCTGGGCCCGTACATGGCCGAGGTGGAGCTGACCGGCATGGACGGGCTGGCCGAGCGGCTGGTGCAGCACCACGAGCAAAACGGCGGCTGGGATGCGGCGCGCGCCAACCCCGGTTTCTGGCGCGACATGGTGCGCCCGGGCGCAGGCATGGGCCGGGGCTTTCCTGCGGGCGAGCCCGGGCCACGGCCCCCCATGCCCATGCCCATGCCGGAGCCGAGGCCTGGTTTTGAGGGAAGCCACGGTCCGGGGCCTGGCCCGGAGTTTCCGCCGCCACCTGGGCCGGAAGGCGGAGAGCGTGCCGATCGCTCAGATCGATCAGATCGCTCCGACCGTACAGACCGTACAGACCGCCCCGGCCCGCCGCCGGACCGCCCCTTCGGCGGCCCGTGGGCGCGCGTGGGCCTGCTGGATGCCCAGGGCCAGCTCATCTCCGGCATGGCGCCGCAGCCCGGTGCGGCGCACCGCGTTCTGCGCGCCGCCAACGGGCAGGCCATTGGCGAGATCGTGCTGTCCCCCGTGCAGACCGGGCAGGGCATGCAGCGCGACCTGGACCGTGCCTTCCTCGCGCAGCAGATGGGTTTTGTGGCCTGGACCGGGCTGGCCGGCCTGCTGCTGGCGCTGCTGCTGTCGGCCTGGCTCACGCGGCGCTGGCTGGAGCCGCTGACCGCCTTTGTCGACGGCCTGCGCGGCATTGCGGCCGGGCGGCTGGACACGCGCGTGGCCATCAGGGGCGATGCGGAACTGGCCCGCCTCGCGGAAACCTTCAACGACATGGCCGTGCAACTGGCCACCATGGAGGCCTCGCGCCAGCGCTGGCTGGCCGACGTGGCGCATGAGCTGCGCACACCGCTGTCCACCATGCGCGCCGAGGTCGAGGCCGTGCAGGACGGCGTGCTGCCCATGGACGACCGCATGGCGCTGCGCCTGCACCGGCAGATCATGCGGCTGATACGGCTGGTCAGCGACCTGCGCGTGAGCCTGGACGACCCGCAGGCCCTGCACGGCTCGGGCCATGTGCCCGTGCATGTGCTGACCCTGCTGGGCGAGGCGCTGGACGGCGCGCGGCCCGGCTTCGAGCAAGTCGGCATCGGCCTGGACCGCTCCACCGTGGACCAGCTGGCCGCGCGCGTTCCGCCGCCGCTGGTGCAGGGCGACCCGCACCGGCTGCACCAGGTGTTTGCCAACCTGCTGGAAAACAGCCTGCGCTACACGGCTGCGGGCGGGCGGCTGCAGGTGTCTGCCGAAATCGTCCAGTTGCAGGGCCGCAGCATGCTGCAGCTGTGCTGGGACGACACGGCTCCCGGCGTGGCCAGCCAGCACCTGCCGCGCCTGTTCGACCGCCTCTATCGCGTGGACGCCTCCCGCGTGCGCGACGGCGACGGCCTGGGCGGCTCCGGCCTGGGGCTGGCCATCTGCCGCACCATCGTCCAGGCCCATGGCGGCAGCATCGAGGCCGCTGCCTCGCCGCTGGGCGGCCTGCGCATCACGCTGTGGCTGCCCTTGCTGGAAAATCCCGCGCCATGAAGCCTGCCCGCATCCTCCTGGTCGAAGACGAAACCGACATGGCCGCCATCGTCATCGACTACCTGCGCCATGCAGGCTACGAAGTCGAGCACATCCGCCACGGGCGCGAGGCGCTGGACCGCATGCTGCGCTCCCCGCCCGACCTCACCGTGCTGGACATCATGCTGCCGGGGCTGGACGGCCTGGACATCCTGCGCCAGTTCCGCCCCCACAGCGCCAGCCCCGTCATCCTGCTCACCGCGCGTGTCGAGGAAATGGACCGCCTGCTGGGCCTGGAGCTCGGTGCCGACGACTACATCTGCAAACCCTTCGCCCCGCGCGAAGTCGTGGCCCGCGTCAAGGCCGTGCTGCGCCGCAGTGCCGGCCCCGGCCCCGCTCAGCAACGCCTGACGCTGCTGCCCGAGCAGGGCCGCGCCATGCTCAACGGCAGCGTGCTGCCGCTGACCAAGCGGGAGCTGACCTTGCTGCAGGCCCTGATGCGCCAGCCCGGCCGCCTGTACTCGCGCGCACAGCTGCTGGAGCTGGCCTGCGCAGACACGCTGGACGTGAACGAGCGCGCCATCGACAGCCACATCAAGAACCTGCGCAAGAAACTCAAGGCGGCGGACGACCGCCATGAGTGGATTCGCTCCGTCTATGGCGTGGGCTTTGCGTTCGAGCCCGATGGCGGTTCCGACACGCGGGCGCAGTGAAGGCCCGGCGAGGGCAGGGAGCAGCCCCTACCTCGACTCGTCGAGGTGCTCCATGAACGTGGTGCCCGTGTAGCGGGAGCGGAACAGGCCGGCCTCCACCAGGCGCGGCACCAGTTGCTCCAGCACGCAATGCAGGGACTCGACGGAGCCGCCGGGCGCGGCCAGAAAGCCGTCGATGGCGCCGGCGGCGCTCCACTCGGTGATCTGCGCCACGGCATCGTCCACCGTGCCGACCACCTGCCAGTGCGCGGCGGAGAGGATTTCCGGCCGCTGCAGCAGCTCGTCGATGCGCAATGACTCGCGTTCCATCAGGCGCCTGAGCAGGCCCGCATGCGTGCGGCTGGACGGGGTTGCAACGGGCGGCGGAAGGTCGGCTGCGGTGATCGGCCGGTCTGCGGGCCAGTCCGTCAGGTCCAGGCCGACCATGGCCTTGATTGATGCCAGCTTGCGGCCCCTGTCCATCCGGCCGTGCGTCTGCTGGAACATCTCCCGGGCCTGCTCGCGGGTGTCGGCCAGGTACAGGCTCAGGCCGGGCAGCAGGCGCACATCCCGCGCCTGGCGGCCATGGCGCTGTGCGCGCCGAGACAGGTCCCGGCGCAGCTCCAGCGCCGCGTCCAGGTCCGGCGTGGGCGCGAAGACGATGTCTGCCACCGATGCTGCAAAGTCGCGCCCGGTGCTGGATGCTCCCGCCTGCACCAGCGGAATGCGCGGGCCGCCGAACTCCGGCAGGTTCAGCGGGCCGCGCACCTTCAGGTGCGGTCCCTCGTGGTCTATGGGGTGGACCAGCGAGGCGTCGGCGTAGCGGCCGCTGTGCCGGTCGATCTTCAAGGCCTCGTTGGGGAAGCTGGCCCACAGCCGGCGCACCACGTCGGTGAACTCTGCGGCCCGCGCATAGCGTTCATCGGCATCGGGCATGGCCTGCAGCCCGAAGTTCTCGTGGCCCTGCAGGGCCGTGACGATGTTCCATCCGGCGCGGCCGTTGCTGATCCAGTGCAGCGACTGCAGCTGGCGCGCCACCGCATAGGGCGGGAAAAACGTGGTCGATACCGTGGACACCAGGCCGATGCGCGAGGTCTCGCGCGCCAGCGCGGCCATCAGCACCGTGGGGTCCAGGCTGGCGAAGCCCGCGCCCGTCTCCAGCGCCTCCATGGGCAGAAAGCTCACGTCCGGGCGGAAGACGAAGTCCAGGTGCGCGGCCTCGGCGCGCCGGGCCAGGTCCAGGGCGAAGTCGCTGGAGTACAGCCCTTCGATATTGCTGCCGGGCCGCCGCCAGGCGTCGCCGCTCAGCCAGGTGGGGGCCAGCGAAAGGCCGATGTGCAGGGGTTTGCGGGGTGTCATGTCTGCTGTCATTCCCATCTCAGAACGTTCCGCGCACGCCCACGCCGATCATGCGCGGCGCGGTCATGCTGGCCTCGATGCCGCCGATGCCGCGGTTTTGCTGCAGGTACGTCGGTGCGCGCCTGTCGAACACGTTCTTGATATAGCCGCACAGCTGCACGCGCGCGCTGTAGGCATAGGTCATGCGCAGGTCGGCGATGGTGTTGGAGCCGACCGCATAGGCGCGCGTGTTGGCGGTATCGGAGTAGTAGCCGTCCAGGTGGCGCACCTGGCCGGAGACATTGAACCGGGGGCTGGCGTCCCAGCTCACGCCCAGGCTCAGGTTGTAGCCGGGCGAGCGGGCGAAGCGGTTGTGCTCGTAGCCGGGGTTGCTGCCCATCTCCTCGATGCGGGTGCGCAGCACGCCCACGCCGGCCTTGATCCGCAGGTTGTCCAGCGCGCGGTAGTCGGCGCCCAGCTCGAAGCCGTAGGCATGGGCCTTCTCCGCGTTGATGGTGTAGGACTGGGCCACGCCCGGGGAGATGACCACGGGGATGTTGTACTGCGCATCCCGCATGTCCATGTAGAACAGGTTGGTGTTGAGCATCAGCCGGTCATCGAGCAGGCTGGCACGGCTGAACAGCTCGTAGTTCCAGATCGACTCCTTCTTGAAATACGCCCATTGCCGGCTGGTGAGGTTCAGCGACACACCGCCCGGGTTGTAGCCCCGGCTGACCAGCGCGCCCACGGTCCAGCGCGGTGTGGCGGCATAGGCCAGGGACAGCTTGGGCAGCAGTGCCGAGAAGGTTTTCGTGTAGTCGAGGGCGGTGGGTGCCAGCACCGAAGTGCCGGTGCGCACCACCTCGTCCTGCTGGTAGCGCAGGCCGCTGGTCAGGGTCCAGCGGTCGGCCAGGCGCCAGTTCAGCTCGCCGAAGACGCCCAGGTTCTTCTTCGTGTCGTCGAAGGCGGACAGGCCGCGCAGCAGCAGGCTTTCGTCCGTGCCGGTGCGCGCGTAGTAGACGCCGCCGAAGCCGCTCAGGCGGTCCTTGTCGCTGCCCACCAGGGCGCGGAACTCATTGGAGACATTGTTCTGGCGGATATCGGCATCGCCCTCGCCGGGAATGCCCGTGTAGCGCTGCACGGACGAGCGCGAATACTGGGACTGGTTGACCAGCCGCACGCCGTTGCCCAGCTCGTAGCTGAGGTCGAGGATGCCGGTGTCGGTCTTCTGCTTCCAGCTGGGCATGGTCGTCGTCCAGTGCTCCAGCGCGGTGAACGGAGCGGACGCCGCCTCCTGGCTGGGGCGGTTGCTGTCGTTGTGGGAATAGGTGAACTTGGCCTCCAGGCCCGGAACGCTGCTGGGCAGCCACAGGAACTTCATGCGTGCGTTCAGCGCGCGGAAATCCTGATCGGCCTGGCCCCGCTGGAACTGCGGATTGGTGTAGTCGATGAAGGTATCGCGCCCAGAGTAGTCCACGGCCAGTCGCGCGGCCAGCTCCTCGCCCACGGGGCCGGAGACGGCGATGGACGCTCGCCGCGAGTGGTAGTCGCCCGCCTCCAGCTGGTAGGCCCCTTCGCGCTTGAAGCTGGGGTCCTTGGTGTTCACGACGATGGCGCCCGCAATGGCATTGGCACCCTGCGAGGTGGTCTGCGGGCCGCGGAACACCTCGATGCTCTCCACATCCCAGACCGAGGTCGCGCCGAAGAACATCTGGTTGTAGTTGAGGTAGTGCCCGTCCAGGTTGATGGTGGCGCGCGGCACCGTGCCGCCCCAGAAGACGTTCTGGCCGTTGTTGGGGCCCTGCGTGTCCTGCCCGCGGATGATGGGCGCGCCCACCGTGTCGGTGTAGACCACGTTGGGCACGTCGTGCAGCACCTCGTGGACCGAGGCATTGCCGGACTCCTGCCGGGCCAGGTCCTTGCCGGCCTTGACCGACACGGAGGAGGCCGTGTCCTTGAGTTCGCGCCTGACCTTTTCTCCGCTGACCACGACCGCTTCAAGCGCGTTGGATTCCCCCCCGGAACCCGATGTGCCCTGAGCGAAGGCGCCGGCCGGCGCCATCAGGGTAGAGAGTGCGATGGCGCCCGCCCGGGACGGGAGCCTGCGATGGAAACACAGCTTCACAGCATCTTCCTTTGATGAGAATGATTCGTATTTTTCAAAGGTCGCCATCATGCATTGAAATTCCACAGTAGGGAATGCATTCCCACATGCGGAAGAAAAAAACAGCGGCGAAATGGTGTGCGCGCACCTGTGCAGAGCCTTCGGCAGAGCCGGTATCATCGACACCGGCGGCGCCTGCGCCCCCACCTGCGATGCGCCTGGTACAGGCAAGAAAGCCCAGCCCTTGAAAACAACAACACCTCAGACGACAGCCGGCGAGAAGCGCTCCGGCACCATCCAGTCCGTCTCCATCGCCACCCGGTTTCTCATGGTCCTGGCCAAGGCCGAAAGCGAGCTGGCGCTGGGCGAGGTGGCCCGGCGAACGGGAACGGGGGGCTCCACGGCCCACCGCTACCTGCAAAGCCTCGTCAAGGAAGGCCTGGCCAAGCAGGACCCCGCCAGCGGCCTTTACGACCTGGGCAGCGCGGCGCTGAGCATCGGCATTGGCGCGCTCAAGCGTGTGGATGCGGTGGAGATTGCGGCGCAGCGCATGAAGGCGCTGACGCACAGCCATGCGCTCAGCGGCGGCGTGGCCATCTGGACCGACCGCGGGCCGACCCTGGTGCGCTGGTACCGCAGCGCCTACTTCTCGATCAACCCGCTGGCGCTGGGCGACATCCTGCCCATAGACAACACCGCCTGCGGCCTGGTGTTCCAGGCCTTCCTGCCCAAGGCCACCATCGACGCCGCACGGCGCCAGCAGCCCGCCCATTTCCGTGGCAAGCCGCCGGCCAAGGCCGTGCTCGACGAAGTGCGCGAGCGCTGCTGGTCCGAGATGACCAGCCACCTGCTGTCCAACGTCACGGGCCAGGCGGCGCCGGTGTTCGATGCGCAGCATGAAATCGTCTGCGCGGTCACCACCGTCTCGGACCTGGGCCAGCTCAAGTCGCCGCAAGACCGGGTCGCGCTGTTCCGCGAGGCCAGCCTGATCAACCAGTCCACGGGCGGGCGGGCCTTCAGCGCAGATTCGCCTTGAAAGCCGCGCCGGGAAGAATGCCCGGGCGCCTCAGTTCCCTGCGGCGCGCTCCACGGCATTCACGGCCCTGCGCCCCCTGGGCACCACCAGGGGCGTCCCCGACACAGGGTCTGCCATGATCACGGCCGGCAGGCCGAACACCTCCTGCACCAACTGCTCCGTGAAGATCGCCCCGGGCGCGCCCTGCGCGGCAATGCGCCCGTCGCGCATGGCGATCAGGTGCGAGGCATAGCGGCAGGCCTGGTTGAGGTCGTGCAGCACCGCAACCACCGTGCGGCCGGCATCGTTGAGATCCGCCAGCAGCTCCATCAGCTCGATCTGGTGGGCGATGTCCAGGAACGTCGTGGGCTCGTCCAGCAGCAGGATCGGCGTCTGCTGCGCCAGCACCATCGCAATCCACACCCGCTGGCGCTGGCCGCCTGACAGCTCGTCCAGCAGGCGGTCGGACAGCGCTGCCACATCGGTGGCCTGCATGGCCTCGGCGACGGCCTGCTCATCCGCGTCCGTCCACTGCCTCAGGAAGGATTGATGGGGGTAGCGCCCCCGCGCCACCAGGTCCGCCACCGTGATGCCATCGGGCGCCATCGCGCTTTGCGGCAGCAGGCCCAGGCGCCGCGCCACCTCCTTGGCGGGAAATTGCGAGATGTGCCGGCCATCCAGGATGACCTGCCCGGCCACCGGCACCAGCAGCCGCGACAGCGCGCGCAGCAGGGTGGACTTGCCGCAGGCATTCGGCCCCACGATGACGGTGAAGGAGCCATCGGGAATGGCAAGGGACAGGCCCTGCGAAATCGTGCGCTCGCCGTAGCGCAGCGTCACCGCATCAGCACTCAGGCGCTGCGTCATGGCCGGTCATTTCCCACAATCGATAGGTCCTTCGGTGTTTGCAATGTGGAATGAATTCTACAATACGGAATATGCTGAAGACGCCGCCCTGGCGCCTGGCCCCGTCGCTTCGGATCGAGATGAACAGACTCCAACTTGCCGCCCTGGCCGTGCTGGCCTGTTTCGCATGGTTTCCACGCGCCGCCGTTCCCGTGGCGGGCGCCGCACCGCATACGTCGGATACATCGCATGCGTCACATACATCGGATACGCCGGCTGCAGCACACGCAGACCACGCACCGCTGCCCCGGCGCATCGTCTCCACCTCTCCCAGCGTGACCGGCATCCTGCTGGCCATCGATGCGCCGGTCGTCGCGACCGCCGCGACCACGCCCAGCCGCATGACCGACGACAAGGGCTTTTTCTCGCAATGGGCCGCGGTTGCCGACAAGCGCGGCGTGCAGGTGCTCTACCGCAACCTGCAATTCGACATCGAGGCCGCCATCGGCGCCAGCCCCGACCTGCTGGTGGCCTCCGCCACCGGGGCCGACAGCGTGGCCCAGCACCGCACCGAACTGCAGGCGCAGGGCGTGCCCATGGTCGTGGTCGACTACTCCAGCCAGTCCTGGCAGGACATCGCCACCGAGCTGGGCCGCATCACGGGCCATGCGAAGCAGGCCGCCGCAGCCATTGCCCGCTTCGATGCCCATGTGGCGCAGACCGCCGCCTCCATCACGCCCCCGGCCCAGCCGGTCAGCATCGTCGCCTACAACCTGGCCGGCAGCTACTCCATAGGCCGCACCGCCAGCCCCCATGCGCGGCTGCTGGCCGCACTGGGCTTCAAGGTGGAGGGCCTGCCGCCCGCGCTGGCCGCCCAGGTCACACGCGCCTCGGACTTCGAATTCATCTCCCGCGAGAATCTCTCGGCCGCCATCACCGGCGACTCCGTCTTCCTGCTCGGCGCCTCGCAGGGCGATGTGCAGGCCTTCCTGGACGATCCGCTGCTGGCCAACCTGCCCGCCGTTGCCGGGCGGCGCGTCTATCCGCTGGGCCCGACCTCGTTTCGCATCGACTACTACTCGGGGCAGCAGATGGTCGACGCCGTGGCAAGCCATTTCCGCTGAGCCATGCGTGCACGGCTCCAAGGCGCGGCGGCGCGGCCTGCCTCGCGTGCTCCGCGCGCTCCCCTGCACTGCAGGCGTTGGCTGGGCCTTGCAGGCGGGCTGCTGGCGCTGGCCATCATCGCCGTGCTCGGCATCACCGTCGGCTCGCGCGACATTGCGCTGGCCGACATCCTCGGCGCGCTGCGGGCTCCGGACCTGCGTGATGACCAGCACCTGATCGTCAGCCTGCTGCGCATGCCCCGCACCGTGGTGGCCATCCTGGCCGGCATGGCGCTGGGCGTGGCCGGCGCGCTCATGCAGGCCGTCACCCGCAATCCCCTGGCGGAGCCGGGCCTGCTGGGCGTCAACGCGGGTGCGGCGCTGGCCGTGCTCATCGGCATGACGGCCTTCGGCCTGACGTCCGTGCTCCAGTACGTCTGGTGCGCCTTTGCCGGCGCGGGGTTGGCGGGCGCTGCCGTCTTCGCGTTCGGCCAGTCCCGGGGCGCGGGCGCGCACCCGGTGCGCCTGGTCCTGGCCGGGGCCGGCCTGTCGGTCATGCTCACCTCCAGCGCCGGCATCATCCTGCTCAACGCGCCCCCGGAAGTCTTCGACGGCTTCCGCCACTGGGCGGCCGGCTCCCTGGAGGGCAGCGGCTATGCCAGCGCTGCCGTGCTGGCGGCCGCCGTGGCGGCGGGGCTGGCGGCGGCCTGGGCCATCGTCGGCCAGCTCAACGCCATGGCGCTGGGGCATGACGTGGGCCTGGCGCTGGGCGTCAATGTGCGCGCCACCGCGCAACTGGCCTGCCTGGCGGTCATGCTGCTGGCCGGGGCCGCCACGGCGGCCGTGGGGCCCATCGCCTTCGTCGGCCTGGTGGCGCCGCATCTTGCACGCCTCTCGTGCGGGCCGGACTACCGCTGGATACTGCCGCTGTCCGCGCTCTACGCGGCGGTGCTGCTGCTGGGTGCCGATGTGCTGGGCCGTGTCGTCGCGGCACCTGCCGAAGTGGCTGCGGGCATCGTCGCCTGCCTGATCGGCGGGCCGTTCTTTGTCTGGGTGGCGTGCAGATACCGGTTGAGCAGGCTATGAAGACCTCCGTGAACACATCCGTTGTGCGCTGGGGAGCCTGTTCGTTTCTCTGGCGGCCCAGGCCGCTGGCCGTGGGCATGGCGCTGGTCGTGCTGGCCCTGGTGCTGGGTGTGCTGCTGCTGGGCACGGGAACCCTGTCCCTCAGCTCCGCCGAAGTGCTCGACAGCCTGCTGGGCACGGGCTCCAACCCCGCAGCAGAGCGCATCGTGCAGCGGGTGCGGCTGCCGCGTGTCCTCACGGCCGTCTTCGTGGGCGCGTCGCTTGGCATGGCGGGCGCCATCTTCCAGTCCATCTCCCGCAACGCGCTGGGCTCGCCGGACGTGATCGGCTTCACCACCGGCGCGGCCAGCGGGGCGATTGCGCTCATCGTGCTGGGTGACGCCGGGCCGCTGTGGACATCGCTGGCCGCCGTGCTGTCGGGCATGGCCACGGCGGCGGTCGTGCTTGCGCTGTCCGGGGGGCGGCGTGCTGGCGGCGGCTACCGGCTGGTGCTGGTGGGCATAGGCGTGGGGGCCACGCTCTCGGGCCTGAACACCATCTTGCTGGTCATGGGGGACCTGGACCGGGCCGTCGCCGCGCAGCGCTGGCTGGCCGGCTCGCTCAGCGCGCGGACATGGGCGCATGTCATACCCGCCGCGCTGGGCTTCATCGCCATCGTGCCCGTCGTGCTGTGGTGCGCCCGCCGCATCAACCTGCTGGAGCTGGGCGACGATGCCGCCACCCAGCTCGGCGTCAACGTGCCGCGCACGCGGCTCACCATGGTGATGGCTGCCGTGGCCCTGACCGCCATCGCCACCGCAGCGGCGGGGCCCATCGCCTTCATCGCGCTGGCCGCGCCCCAGGTGGCCAGGCGCCTGGGGCTGTCGCCCGACGTGCCCCTGTTCACGGCGGCAGCCATGGGCGCCGTTCTGCTGCTGGCGGCCGACATGCTCAGCCAGTGGGCACCCGTGCGCCTGCATCTGCCCATCGGGCTGGTGACGGGGCTGCTGGGCGGGGTGTATCTGCTGTGGCTGCTGTTTCGCACGCGCAAGGGATAGACGGACGGGCAAGGTGCAACGGGGCGCAGACCCAGTACCTGCGGGACTACCTGACGCCGCGCGCCGCCCCAGGCCCCACCACGGTGTACACATGCCCGGCCTCTTCGGCAGCCACCTTGGCCGCCTCGCTGCGGCGCACCTCCGCCTGGTCCTCGTACTCGCAGTTCATCACCCGGGCTTCACTGCCCGCGAACTCCGCCAGCGATTCAGCGCTGTTGCGAATGGTCACCAGCGCCTGCGCCACCACGTCCAGCCGCTGATGGCCCTCGGGGATCTCCAGCCAGGCCAGCGCCAACTGGGCCAGGGCGGAAACCTCGGCACAGCCTTGCTGCACGAAGCGGTCCATTTCGTGCAGCGCTGTTGCGAGCTTCTGGGCGTGGGTGTTTTCGGGGGGAGGGGATGGGGGGATGTGCCTCATGGGTTCGACTCTCCACGAAGCATTCCATTGGCGTCTGACATTGCATCTCCTTCAGAAAGGGATGATGCTTGCCGGTTTTTCTTGACGCAGATACTACGAGTTGCGTAGCTGATTGGCAGGGCGTTCAAGAAGATGGGGGCTGCCGGATGGACTTGAGGCAGGTGCCTACCAGTCACTACCTCCACAGTGCAGCCCCTCCCAATGGGGTATCTTGCCCGCAGTACGCATCGCCCCATGAGAGGCATCGCGGCTTAGAAAAATCGATACCAAAGGGGCAGCTGCGGAACGTAGGTGATCATTGCCATCACGACCAGGCACGCCATCAGGAACCAGCCCAGGTTTCGAAGCAGGTCGATGATCGGTACCTTGTTTGTTCGTGCCGCAACATAGAGGTTCGCGGCCAGCGGCGGCGTGAGCAGCCCGAGCTCGATGTTGGTCACCAAAATGATGGCGAAGTGGATCGGATCAATGCCGAACTTTGCTGCAGTCGGCGCCAGCAGCGGCCCCATGAGCAGGGTTGCGGCATTGGTTTCCATGAACATGCCGACGACCAGCAGGATGATGTTCACCACCAGGAGGAAGATGATCGGGCTGTCGGTCACCGTGGTAGCCCACATCGCTATCGACTGCGGTACTTGCTCCAGCACCATGGCACGGTTGAAGATGCTGGTGAAGCCGATGATCACCAGGATCGCCGCGGCGGACAGTGCGGCGCTCAGGAAAATCTTCTCCATGTCGCGCACGCGGACGGCCCTGCTCAATAGCGTGATCAGCAGCGCATAGAGCGCCGCCACCGCTGCCGCCTCGGTGGGCGTGAAGATGCCCGTGTAGATGCCTCCCAGCACCAGCACCGGCAGCATGAGCGCGGGCACGGCTCTCACGAGCACGCTGGTGCGCGAGCCGGGCTCGGCAGCGCAGTTACGGGCGGGTTCACCGGAATGCACTGTCGCCAGCTTTTCCCTGCCACCCGGCAGCACGCGGCGGGCGAGCGCGGCGTGCACGATCATGAAGGCCAGCATCATGACAATCCCGGGCCCGATGGAGGCCATGAACAGCTCGGTGATCGAGACTCCCACGATGGAGCCGTACAGGATCAACGGAATCGACGGCGGGATGAGCACGCCGAGCAATCCCGCAGACGCATTGAGCGCCGCGGTGTAGCCGGGCGAGTAGCCGCGTTCGATCATTTCCTTGCCGACAGTACTGCCCATCGCTGCCACAGTCGCCACCGACGATCCGGTGATGGCGCCCATCAGGGCGCTGGCCAGCACCATCACATGGCCCAGGTGGGCCTGTAGCCTGCCGATGAGTGCATCGCAGACAGCGGTGAGCTGCCGGATCAGCCCCCCATGACTCATGAGCTGTCCACCCAGCAGGAAAAGCGGAATCGCCAGAAGCGGAAAGACGGTAACGGTGTCATAGGTGATGGAGGGCAGCACCGACCAGTCGATGTTCCACCGTTCGGCATTGACCATCACCAACAAGGTGAAGGCCACACCGACGGGCACGCCTAACAACAGAATGAGGATGAGAGCTGGACCGATGATCATGGGTGTTCCTTGGCAACCGATGGTTGATTGGCTGCGGCACGGAGCAGCTCGGCCAAGGCATGCAGCACAACCAGCGCCATGCCGAGCGGGAAGAAGAAAGTGGGAATCGCGACAGGAATGCCCATATCGAGGCCTCGCTCGCCGGAGCTCAACGCGCTTTGAAAGAAGCCCAGTGCTGTCCAGAAATAGACTGCGCCGAAGACGATCATGGTGAGCGCCGTGAACACCCGACCGGTCCGGCGGACCCACGGGCGCTTGACCTGTTCGATGATGTCCACCGCGATGTGCGTCCCTGTGCAGGTACACATTGCTGCACCGACGAAAGTGAGTGGGGCCATGGCGTAGATGGCGATTTCACCGGCGTCGGGCAGGTGGAGACTGAAATACCTCACCGCCACGCTGAAGCAGATGCCCACCAGCATGGCGACAAGCGAGATGATGCAAATCCACTTCTCGGCCAGGAACGCGTGGCGTTCCACCGAAAAGAGCCACGTGCTGGCGCGTTTGCTGACGGACATGGGCCCCTCCTTCACTATTTGCGAGCAGCCGCAGCCTCTTGGCGCAGGGCAGCGATGCGTTCAGCACCGTAGGTATTCGACAGCTTTCCCCATACGCCCTGGCCTAGCTTCTCGAACTCGGCCATGGCCTGCGCCGATGGCCGGACGATCTTGATTCCACCGGCCTCGATCTTTTTCAGGAAGTCTGCGTTGAGTTGGCGGCTCTTTTCGATCTGCTTGCTGGTCACCTCGGCGGCGGTGTCGGTCAGGATCTTCTTTTCGGCCTCGGACAGCGCCGACCAGAACTTCGAGCTCGATGCCACCGTACCCATGGCATAGACATGGTTGGTCAGCGTCATGTACTTCTGTGTCTCGAACAGGCGCGATTCGTAGGTGATGCTGGCGCCGTTGTCCTGGCCGTCCACCGTCTTTTGCTGAAGCGCCGTGAACAGCTCGGGGAACGGCATCACAACCACCTGGGTGCCGGCTTCCTCGAAAAAGCCTTTGATCGCAGCCGACCCTGGAACCCGCAGCTTCAGGCCCTTCAGGTCAGCCGGCTTCTCCACCGGACGGCTGGAGTTGGTCACCGCGCGGAACTCGAGCTCGAAGAAGCCCAGCGTCTCGATGTTTTGCTTGGCCAGCGTCTCGCGCAGCGTCGTCTGCAGAACGCCCTTGGGGTTGTAGAAGATGGCGTCTACCTGCTTGAAGTCGGATGCGATGTAGGGCAGGTAGTGGATGTCAAGCAGCGGGTTCAGGCCGGCCAGCGAACCGGGGTTCAGCAGTGCCAGCTCCAACGAGCCGCGCGACAGCTCGCGCGCCTGTGCCTGCTCGCCGCCCAGTTGGTTGGCCGGGAAGACCATGATGCCGATCCGGCCCTTGGTGCGTTCGCCCACGAGCTTGGCGAATTCCTGCGCAGCCTGGTCCATGGTGCTGTTGGCAGCGAAGACATGGCCCATTCGGGCCTTGACTTGCTGGGCCATGGCCGGAATGGCGGTCAGTGTGGCGAGTGCGATCGCAGCGCCCGCTATGAAGTTGCGCTTTTTCATGGAGTCTCCTCTCAGTGTGGAAAAGTGAAGGTTCAGATGCCCCGTGCGCCAGAGGCGAGGAAGCCGCCATCGACCGGCAGGGTCACGCCGGTCACGAACCCTGCGTCCTCGGACACCAGGTACATCACGGCCGCTGCGATTTCGCCCACGGTGCCGTATCGGTTCATCGGTATCGCGTTCTCGTACTCCCGACGGAATTGCGCGGTGTGCAGCACACGGGTCATCGGTGTGTCCACCGGACCGGGCGCCACGGCGTTGGCCGTCACGCCCTTTTCGGCCAGCTCTACTGCCATTTGGCGGGTCAGCGCGATCACAGCGCCCTTGGAGGTGCCGTAGGCAGTCCGCCCGGTGCCGACGGCGCGCATGCCTGCCACCGAGGCGATGTTGACGATACGGCCCCAATGGTTTCGCACCATCAGGCGCGCTGCGCGCTGGCTGCACAGGAAGGTGCCGTTGACGTTGACGGCCATGGTGACCGCGAAGTTGTCGTCCGGAAATTCCAGGAAGGGATGGACCTTGGCGATGCCGGCCGAGTTGACCAGCACGTCGCAGCGTCCGTGGCGCTGCTCGATGGCGGCGAAGGCGCTGTCGACCGATTCGGCGACGCCAACGTCGATGGCCTGGGCCTCGGCGGTCGCACCGCCGGCGCGCAGGTCCGCGGCGGTGGTCTCGGCGGCCGTCTCGTCGCGGTCAGCGACGACGACGGCAAAGCCTGCGGCGGCCAGACGCCGGCAGACTTCGGCGCCGATGCCCATGGCGCCGCCGGTGACGACCGCGACGCGGTGTGGAGTGTGGATGGATGGCAAGACAGGTCTCCTGGGTGGTTTTGTGTGAATGGATCAATGCATTAGGCGTCCCCGGCGCTGCCCCGCAGCGCACGGACGAAGTAGTCGGGAGCGCCCATCTGACCGCCCTTGAGGGCCAGCTCCAGCCCGCTCAGGTGGGACTGTGTGGACAGGACGGCACACAGCGGTGCGCCGGGCGACAGGCGCGCGCGGATCTCCAGGGCGTCGGGGCCGAGGGCCTGTGTGATGCGGCTGGACGTGTCGCCGCCCGAGAGCACAAGTCGTCGCAGCCGGTGGCGGCGAACGATGGCTTCCACCGCGATGCCCAGTCGTTCACTGACCAGGCGCCCGCTCTGGTGGCGCGCCTGCTCCGGGCTGGCGCCCAGCACCTGCAGGCCCTGGATCAAGCGGGCCACGCGCGGATCTGACGGGCCGCGTGCGGTGTGCATCACCACGCTGGCGCCGCCGGCCAGCGCACTGACCACCTCGCTCACGAGGCGCGCCTCGGTGGCGGCGGTGTCCGGGCCGATGGTCAGCGCCTCGACATCGATCGCCACCTCGCGGAAGCCGGCGTCCAGCGCCGCCTCGATCTGCATCGCACTGAGCTTCGAGGCGCTGCCCGAGACGACCAGCACTTGGTCGACGGCGCCGAAGCTGCCGTAGCGGTCGCCCGACGCAGCCGTCTCTCCCTGCCAAGACTGTGTCAACGCGTACTCGACACCGGACGAGCCGACAACAAAGAGGGGCGCTTTTAGCCCCGCAGCCATCTGCTGAAGGCTGTCGCCCGTGGTGGTCAGGTGACCGGCGCTCAGGCCGTCGATCACCACCGCCTGCCGGGCTGGCGCCATGGCGCGGATGCGTTGCGCCAGTTCGGCCGGCGACTGGGTGTCGAGCCAGGTCAGCGGCACGTTGCCGATAGCCAGTGGCGCCTGCTTTTCCAGGTGACGGGCCAGGTCGGACTCCTGCATCGGCGTCACCGGGTGCACGCTCATGATCGGGTGGCGGTCGATGCGGTACACCTCGCCGTCGGTACCCGATCGCGCAAACAGGTGGCCAAACAGGCAGTAGCGACCCAGTGCCGGCGTGCTGGCGACAATCGGCACCACGGGCTGCGGGAAGGCCGCCCGAGACAGTTCGATGACCCGGCCGATGTTGCCCACCGCTGGCGCGCTGTCGAAGGTGGAGCACACCTTGTAGTGCACGATCTGCGGCGCCAGGGCGGCGAGCCCACTCAATACGTCGGGCAGCTGCGCATCCATCTCCTGCGGCGTCATCGCCCGGCTGGCGCCGGCCACGCCGATGGCATCGAAGCCGCCCAACGCAGCCATCTGCGCCGACTTGGGCACCGACAGGAAGAGGGCACAGCGCAGCCCGCTGAAAGCCAGGACCTCCAGCGCATCGGTGGAGCCGGTGAAGTCGTCGCCGTAGAACGCGAGCTTCAGCCCTTGGGGCTTGTCAGTCGAAGTCATCGTTCACCGCACGGCAAAGTGCGCCATTGCCCGCTGGAGTGCGGGGTGCGTTTTGGCGTAGGTGTCCAGGCCGATGCCCGCCACCGCCGCCTCCCAACCTTCACGCATGCTGGCCATCCCGGCGGCGATGCCGTCGGGATGGCCGATGATGCCGCCGCCGGCCAGGTGCATGAGGTCCACTGAACCCAGAGCCGCGTACAGGTCCGGCGCCTGGCCCGCCCACTGGCCCGACGAGAACACCGGCATCAGCGGCTGGTGTCCGGCCCAGGGCGACAGGCAGGCGCGTGCCGAGGCGATGACCGAGTCGTCCGGCTCCCAGAACTTGCTGCGCAGGCCGTTGACGTGCAGGTGGTCCACGCCCGCCAGGCGCCACAGCTTCTGGTAAGCCTGGAACGAGAAGCCCAGCCCCTGGTGCCGTGTGAACGCGCCCCAGCCGTTGCGGTGGCCGTGGATGGGCAACTGGGCGTGGCGGCGCAGGTGTTCCACCCCGGCGAAGCCCACCCAGTTGACGCTCACCATCACGCAGGTGCCGCCTGCTGCGAGCACGGCATCGTGGCGGCGCAGCATCTCGTCGATGGAGCCGGAGATGTTGATTGCGTACATCGGCATGCGGCCCAGGCGGTCTGCATGGCGCTGCAACACCGGCATAACGGCCCGCAGGCGCTCGTCGAACGGCGCATACGGTGGATCGGCGATCAGTTCGTCGTCCTTGATGAAGTCGATGTCGGCTGCGCACAGCGAGTCGACCAGTTCGCCGGTCTGGCCAGGCGTGAGGCCGATACTGGGCTTGATGATGGTGCCGATCAGCGGCCGGCCGTGGACCCCTGCCATCCGCCGGGTGCCGGACACCCCAAAGGCCGGGCCGGCGAATTGGGCGGCGTAGTCGGGCGACAGGTCCAGGTCCAGCAGGCGCAGACCGGTGACCTCGCCCAGTTCGTACAGGTTGCCCGCCACCGTGGCCAGCAGGCTGGGCAGGTTGGCGCCGACGTTGGCCACCGGAAACGCGATGTCGATCTCGGCCCGATGGAACACCCCGCCGTGCGGTTGACGATCCACATAGGCGCTGGGCAGCGTGGGCTCAAGCGCAGGGGCGAGCGGCTCGACGCGCGTGACACGGGCGCGAGAGCGTTCCTTGAGCTCGTCCGTCTCGCCGGGCAACGAGAGGAAGGTGCCGCTGGACTGTTCGCCGGCGATGACCTGCGCAACCTTCTCGGACGAGACCGAGCTTTCGACGAAGTAGCGCGCGGTGAATTCGGCGCGGGTGGTGTTCTTGGTCATCGGGCTGTGAGTTAATTTTGAAACCGGATTGAACGATAAGAGCCATCGTTCTTTGTGTAAAACGATATGATTTCGGTGTGCTGTTAATTAAACTCACACGGCACCCAGGTTGACCCTTAGTAGGAAAGTGCATCCATGACCGCCCCCCACCGCCTCTCGCTCAACGCTCTGCGGGCCTTTGAGGCGACGGCGCGCCTGCGCAGCTTCAGCGCGGCGGCGGAGGAGCTGTCGGTCACGCATGGCGCGGTCAGCCGCCACATCCGGATGCTGGAAGACACGCTGGGTCTGGCGCTTTTGCAGCGCACGGCGCAGGGGGCCATGCCGACCGGCGAAGGGCAGCGTCTGGCAGAGGGCCTCTCGAAAGGTTTCGGACTGATCCAGTCCAGCGTCGAGCAGCTCAAGCCGGGCCCGCTGACCCTGGCCTGCTCGGAGTCGATCATGATGTACTGGCTCATCCCCAGGCTGGGTCGCTTCAAGCAAGCCCACCCCGAGGTGGAGTTGCGCTTCAACATGAGCCACGGGCCGATCGACTTTGCGCACGACAACGTCAGTGTGGCGATCCGGCTGTCGTCGATCGAACCGCCCCGGGACGCCGTGCGGGCAGACGTCGCGCACGAGTGGATCGGGCCGGTGTGTTCGCCTGAATACCTGCGACAGAACCGCATCGCGTCCTTCGAAGACCTGGCGCGGGCACAGCTCATGGTTTCCCGCACCCGCCCGACCGCCTGGGCCGACTGGGCTCGCTGCAGCACGCAGCCAGACCAGAACCTGCGGGTGGACCAGTCGTTCGAGCATTTCTACCTGCTTATCCAGGGCGCGCGATGCGGCCTGGGCATGGCCAATGTGCCGCGCATGCTGGTGCGCGACGACTTGATGAGCGGCACCCTGGTGGCTCCCATGGGCTTTGTGCGCGGCCCCAACCGGCTCGTGTCCTGGACAGCTCCCCACCTCAGCCGCCGCCCCGATGTGGTGAAGCTGGTGGACTGGCTTCACGACGAACTGCGGGCCACGGAGCCCTGAATCCCCACGGGTCAGCCGGCGAGCAGCGCGGCGTGCTCACGCAGGTGCTGCCTGAACCGCTGCGCATAGTCGCTTCCCACGGAATCGATGACGCTGCGTCGCAGCGCGAGTGCGTTGCGCCATGCCGACACGCGAGGCAGGTTCTCGAAGATGGCGTGCGACACCGCCGGATCCAGGCTGTCGAAGTAGCGAAAAACAGGAGCGAAGACGGCGTCCACCATGCCAAACGCGGTGCCGTCGAAATAGGGCCCCGACCCGAGCACCGCTTCCAATTGCTGGAGGCGGTGCCGGAACGCTGCCTGCTTGGCATCTGCAGCCGCGCGGTCGATGGCGTTGAGAAACTGCCAAGCGTCCGCAAGTGTCGCGGTGCCGAACTCGACCCAGCCCCGCTGGCGGGCACGCGCCAGTGCGTCGCGTGGATACATCGGTGTGCCGCCCTGCGACTCTTCGAGGTACTCGCAGATCACCATGCTCTCGAAGATCACGGCTTGCGTTGCGTCTTGCTGGCGCACGCGCAGCAGCGGAACCTTGCCGTTCGGCGACATGTCCAGGAACCAGGCGGGCTTGGCGGCCAGATCGATGGTGATCCTGTCAAAGGGAACGTCCTTTTCCAGCAGGACGATCGCCGCTCGCTGGACAAAGGGGCATAGCGGATGGCTGACGAGGGTGAGGCAGGGCTCGATCATGAGGCTCTTTCGAAGTGGGGGTGCGGTAGCCACAGGCGGTGACACACCGCACACGCTGCGTCCTCAGCGGTTGAGCAGGCGGCCGCCATCGAGCACGATTTCAGAGCCCACCGTCCAGCGGGATTCGTCGGACGCCAGGTACAGCACAGCCTTGGCCACCTCCTCGGAGGTTCCGAAGCGGCCGAGCGGGATGGTTGCCACGATGTCCTTGTTGATCTGCTCACGGTAGGCGCCGGGGATGCCCAGCTTGTCGTACAGCGGTGTCTCGACGGGGCCGGGACTGACCGCGTTGATACGGATGCCACGCCCGAGCAGTTCGGTTGACAGCGTCTTGGACATGTTCAGGAACGCTGCCTTGGTGGCGGCGTAGACGGACGAGCGATCCGCACCGGCATGGGCGCTGATGGACGTGGTCAGTACCACGGAAGCGGGATTGGCGAACACCGGCAGCAGGGACTGAAGCAGGAAGTACGGCCCCTTGACATTGACATCGAACAAGCGGTCGAACATCTCTTCCGTCCATTCCTCGATGGGGCGCCAGACCGACACGCCGGCGTTGAGGAAGGCGACGTCCAACTGGCCAAAGCGGTCCTTTACGGCTTGAGCCAGTTCTTTCTGTGCGGCGACGCTGGCCGAGTCTGCGCGTAGCACCGGAACCTCTGGGCCGAGTTCGGCCTGGGCCTTGGCGATCGAATCCGGATTGACTCCGGTCACGATGACACGGGCACCTTCTGCCAGAAACTGCCTGGCGGTCTCCAGGCCGATACCGCTGGTGCCGCCGGTGATGAGGGTGCGTTTGCCTTGCAGACGTGACATGAAATTCTCCTTGGGGTGACGACCAACCGCGGCCGCCTGGGAGTAATGTGCATTCATGTCTTGAAATAAATAAGATATGGGTTCTCAATATATTTCATGCAAAATTGGCATGAATTGAAGGGAAAACATGGACCGACTGCTCTGGATGAACTGCTTCGCCCGTGCTGTGGAGACAGGCAGCTTCTCTGCTGCGGGGCGCGACCTGGGCTTGGGACAACCCAATGTGAGCCGCTACGTGGCGGCGCTGGAAGAACATCTGCAGACACGGCTGCTGCACCGGTCCACACGCAAGCTCTCCCTGACGCCGGAGGGTGAGCGCTACTACGCCGACGCGCGGCGCATCCTGGATGCCGTGGACGAATCGGAATCCTCGTTCCGAGACAGCGTCGATCCATCAGGGCTCTTGCGCGTGGCCTGTCCCACCTCACTGGCACACACCTTCGTGATGCCCCACCTCCCCGCGTTTCTGGAGCGCTACCCGAGGCTGGCCCTGGATCTGCAAATCAGTGATCGCTACGTGGACCTCGTCAACGAGGGGACTGAACTTGCCATTCGCATTGGACATCTTGAAGACAGTGCGCTGCGAGCTCGGCGCGTCGGCTCCTACGAGCGGGTGTTCGTTGCCAGCAAGGGCTATCTGGCCAAACGCGGAGAGCCACAGACGCCCGATGAACTGCGTGACCACGACTGTGTGGTCTACACCTTGTTGTCGTCCGGTACGACATGGCGTTTCCGTGACGCCGAAGTTCCGGTTTCAGGCCGGTTGAGGGTCAACTCGCCCGACGCGGTTCGCGAAGCGGTCATCGCCGGTTTGGGGGTTGGACACGGTCCCGCGTGGTTATTTGAGGGGGGGCTGAAAAGCGGGGCGTTGCAGCGCATCCTGCTGGCACATACCGCCCCGCATGTGCCTGTTCAGATTGTCTACGTCGCAAACCGCTTGCTTCCCACACGGGCCATCGCGTTCATGGACTTCATGAGCGACTTGTTCTCCAAGATTCCCGCACTCTGTGCTTCGGTGTAGTAGATCCGAGGTCGTTGCTTCATGGCCAGCACTCCTTGCGCCAGGTGCAGTCATTGTGTTGCATCGACCGGTTGAATTCACAACCGCAACCCGCTCCCCACCAACCGCCAAAACCCTCACCCAAACAATCCCCCCTCATCCAACAACTCAAACGCCACCTCCGGCGTCCTCTCCATCCCCCGCCGAATCGCCGCAGGAATCGCCTGCCGCGTCTTGCTGCACAGCCCGCGCATGGGCTGAACTTCAATCTGTATGCCGCGCACCGTACGCACTTCGCTGGCGCCGGGCTCGATGCGCACTCTGATGCCAAGCTGCTCATACATGCGCTGCTCCACATGGCGCAGGTCCTGCAGGCTGGTGATCTGCTCCAGTCGATGCAGCAGGCGTTTTTCCTCTTCCCTTGTGAGCCGCAGGATGCGCTGGTCGGCCATGGAGTCGGCGAGCAGAGCGTCGTGCTCGCAGATGCAGGCGCCCGGAGGGCAGGGGACTCGGATCAGAATCTGAACGGGAAAGCTCATCGATGCCCAAGGAAGATCCGCCCCGGCCGGGACGGTGCAGGCCATGCTAGTTCAAGGCTGCAGCGGGGCCAAGGGGAAAGTCCTGGGCGCGCCCGCTGCCTGCGCCTGCTGCCTCTTCCCCCTCCCGTATGTCCGCGCCTGCGTCGTGGCGGTTGCGGGGTTGCAAGCCTGCCGAAGGACAGGCTTGCTTCGTCATCTGACTCGCCGTGATGTTTGAGTGAAGCGCGCAGCGCGCAACGAGTTTCACGGCGAACCCCGCAGCCGCCACGATGCAGGTTGCCCCGCAGCGAAGCGAAGGGGTCGCGGATATCCGGGTCGCCTTCTTTGATCTGACCTTTCTTGGCGAATCAAGAAAGGGCAGTCGGCTGCCGGGCCGAAACCCGGCCTCGAAAAGCAATCGCCCGGCAGGGTGAACAAGTGCGCGCGGCGTTCAAATTTACAGACGTTCAGAGCCGCAACAGCGAAGTCGCATGGGTTGGCCCGCACGCCTCACGACTTCTGACTCCTCCCATAGAGATTCTCCAACCCCGCCCACACCCTGCGCGTGAGCGGCTTGCTCTGCGCTGCAGGCCGGCGGTACAGCCGCACGTTGATGGGCACGTCCTTGTCGGGCCCGGCCGCGCGGGCCAGGCGGCCCTCGGTCAGGTCGGTCTTGACCAGGGTGAGCGGCAGCCAAGCCAGGCCCAGGCCCTGGTGGACCATGGCGTGCAGGGAGTCGGCGAGGTCGGCCTCGTAGACGGTGCGCAGGCGCGTGGTGTCGCACAGTTCGTGCAGGTGGCTGCGCAGGATCTTGCCTAGGGACATGCTTTGCGCGTAGTCCAGGTAGGGCACCAGCGGGCCGCCGCCGTGGGCGGGCAGGGCGTACTTGGGCAATTGCGGGACCAGGGGGATGCTGACGGGGATCAGCGTGTCCTGGCCCACGGGCAGCCAGGCCAGGTGGTGGCCCTGCAGGCTGCCTTCGATGGCCGGCTGTGCGTGGCACATGAGCAGGTCCACCTTGCCTTGCAGCAGCATTTCCACGCCGTAGTCCAGGCTGGTGGTGACCACTTTCCAGCACAGCTGGGGCATGGCCTGGTTGAGGGCGGTGATGATGCCCGGCAGGACGGTGTGCGACAGCGTGCGGCCGGCCGCGATGGTGATGGTTTCGTCGCGCGTGCGGTGCGGGCGCTGCAGCAGGCCGTGGGTCTGCTCCAGGATGCCCAGCACTTCATGGGCCGAGGCCAGCAGCGTCTTGCCGGCTGCCGTGAGCGTGGTGGACTGGTGGCCGCGCTCGACCAGGGGCGTGCCCGCCCATTCCTCCAGCGCGCGGATGCGGCGGCCGAAGGCCGGGTGGGTGATGTGGCGGCGCTCGGCGGCCTTGTAGAGGCTGCCGGTGTCGGCCAGGGCCTGCAGGTCCTGCAGCAGTTTGAGGTTGAGTTCGTGCATGGGTAGGGTGGGTGCAGGGCTGTGCTGATCCGGCACAGCCCCGCCGCAATCGGCACAGCACCAAGGCGGGGCATGCCTAGCATGGCGGCATGCGAGAGAAGCCCTGTTATGCCTGAAGTTTGCCTCAGGAAGATGCAAAGCCATTTCATTGGCGGTGCGCAGCGCACGGTGCGGGATCTGCCGATCCAGCACAGGGAAGTGGTGCGCAATGGTGGCGAGCGGCCGCTGGACATGAATGGCAGCTATGCCGTTGGCCAGATGTACGCCATGGAGTACCGGCTTGCGCGTCCGCGCAGCCCTCTGCCCGTGCTGCTGTGGCATGGCGGCGGCATGACCGGGGCGCAGTGGGAGTCCACGCCCGATGGGCGCCAGGGCTGGCTGTGGCGCCTGCTGGAGGCCGGCCACGACGTGGTGGTCTGCGATGCCGTGGAGCGCGGCCGCGCGGGCTGGGCGATGTTCCCCGAGATCTATGCCGAGGCGCCCGTGTTCCGCAGTGCCGAGGAGGCGTGGACGCTGTTTCGCATAGGCCATGGCGCGCCTTCGGGCGACGGTGTGGGCGAGCCCTTCGTCGGCCAGCGGTTTCCGCATGAGAATTTTGGTGCCCTGGTGCGGCAGATGGTGCCGCGCTGGCTGGGGCATGAGGCCATGGCCATGGCGGCCTATGACGCGCTTCTGGAGCAGTTCGGCCCCTGCGTGGTGATGGGCCACAGCCAGGGCGGTGGCTTTGCCGCGCATGCGGCCATCCGCAAGCCGCACCTGGTGCGCGCCGTGGTGGGCGTGGAGCCTACGGGCATGCCGGTGGTGCAAGAAGGGCAGCAGGGGGCGGATGCTTTCACGCCTGCCTCGGCCATCCCGCACCTGGCGGTGTGGGGCGACCATTTCGCGCACAGCCCGCAGTGGCAGAAGTACCGCGCGCAGACCGATGTGTATTGGCAGCTGCTGCGCCGCCTGGGCGGCCGCGCCGAGGTGCTGGACCTGCCGGCCGCAGGCATCACCGGCAATTCGCATTTCTGCATGCTGGACACCAATGGCGACGAGGTGCTGGGCCGGGTGCTGGCCTGGCTGGAGCGCCTGGGCCGATGACTGGCGGGTTACTGGCGGGTCACTGGCCGATGACTGGCCGGTGCTGGTCCCGAAGAATTTCAACGAGGAGAAAAATCTCATGCAACGCCGCAATTTCATGATCCGCAGCCTGTCTGCAACCACGGCGGCCCTGGCCCTGGGCGCCCTGGCGCCCGCGCAGTCGGCCCTGGCAGCCGATGCCGGCTGGCCCACGGCCGAGCCCATCCGCCTGATCGTGCCGTTTCCGCCCGGCGGCACGGCCGATGTGGTGAACCGCCTGTTCGCGCAGCAGCTGGGCAAGGTGCTGGGCGCCTCGGTGATCGTGGAGAACAAGGCCGGTGCCGGTGGCTCGCTGGGCACGCGCTTCGTGGCCGATGCCAAGCCGGACGGCTATACGCTGCTGGGCGCCACGTCCAGCACGCACGGCACGAATCCGGCCGTCTACACCAAGCTGCCCTATGACGCGGTGAAGGATTTCACGCCCATCACCCAGGTGATCACGGTGCCGGGCGTGCTCAGCGTGCATCCCTCGGTCAAGGCGGCGAATCTGAAGGAGCTGATCGCGCTGGCCAAGGCGCAGCCGGGCCATCTGTCGTATGCGTCCTCGGGCGCGGGCGGTCTGGGTCATCTGGCCATGGAGCTGTTCAAGGCCAAGGCGGGCGTGCAGATCATGCATGTGCCCTACCGCGGTGCAGGCCCGGCGTTCACCGATCTGATCGGCGGCCAGGTGTCCATGCTGTGGGAGCCGCTGCCGGCCTCGCTGCCGCACATCAAGTCCGGCAAGATCCGCCCGCTGGCCGTGGCCACGGCCCAGCGCAGCAGCGAGCTGCCCGATGTGCCGACCTTTGCCGAGTCCGGCGTGCCCGGCTATGCCGTGCAGGCCTGGAACGGCCTGCTGGCACCCAAGGGCCTGCCCAAGGACATCCGCGACAAGCTGCACAAGGCCAGCGTGCAGGCCCTGGCCGATCCGCAACTGCGCCAGCGCCTGGCGGAGCTGGGCGGCACGGTGGTGGCCAATACGCCGGAGCAGTTCGGCGCGGTGATCCTCAAGGATGTGACGACCTGGAAGCAGGTGGCCGCTTCGTCGCAGATCAGCCTGGACTGATGCGGCGGGCACCGGGGAAAGCCCTGTGTCCCGGCGCCCACGGGTGGCGGGGCCAGGCGTCGTGACGGTGCCATAGTCCGGGGGTGGCGGTCCGGGCGCGTTGCCTGCGGCCGCGCACAAGGCCGACCGCCTGACCTGCCGCTCTCAAGCCATGGACATCAACCTCATCCGCAATTTCGTAGAGATCGTGGACGCGCGCAGCCTCAGCGCTGCGGCGCGCAAGCGCGACATCACGCGCTCCAAGGTGAGCAAGGAGCTCAAGGCGCTGGAGACGGCGCTGGGCGTGACCCTGCTGCACCGCACGACGCGCAGCTTTTTGCTGACGGCGGCGGGCGAGGTGCTGTACGAGCACGGGCGCAGCATCATCCAGGAGGTGGAGGCGGCGCAGGGCGCCATCGACGCGCTGCAGCATGTGGTGACGGGCTCGGTGCGGCTGAGCATTCCCACGGGCCTGGGCGAGCTGTACCTGGCCGACATGCTGCTGGCGTTCCAGAAGCGGCACCCGCAGGTGCGCATCCGCGTGCTGTTCTCCAACCGGGTGAGCGATCCCATGAGCGCCCAGGTGGATGTGGCCGTGCGCGTGGCGCGCGACGTGCAGGAGCACCTGGTGGCGCGCGACCTGGGGCCGGTGGGCTTTGGCCTGTATGCCAGCAGCGCCTATGCCAAGGCGCGGCCGTTCCACGACCCTGCCGAGATTCCCCACGGCGTGCTGCTGACGCCGCCCGGCGACGGCAAGACCTATGCCGTCTCGGTGAAAAAGGGGCAGCAGGAGATTGCACTCAAGTGCGAGCCCTGCATCACCAGCGAGCATTTCCCCTTCCTCAAGCAGTCCATGCTCCGGGGCAGCGGCGTGGCCACCTTGCCCAACTACATGGTGATGGACGAGCTGCGATCGGGCGCGGTGCAGCGCGTGTGCCCGGACTGGACGGTGTCCGGCCTGGGTGACCGGCTGTACATCATCACGGCCGAGGACCGTCGGCCCTCGCATGCCGTCAAGGTGATGACCGAGTTCCTCAGGGCCAGCCTGCTGCGCTTCGTGGAGCAGGCCGAGGTGTCCGGCCCTTAGGTCCTTAGGCCCTTAGTTCATCACCTTTTCGGTCTTCAGTTCTCCAGCGCAATCGCGTTGTCGGCGATCACCTTGCGCCACATCTGGCCGTCAGCGGCCAGGAAGTCGTCTAGCTGGGCCTGGGTCTGGGGCTTTCTGGCGGCCAGGGTCTGGTTGCCCAGGGCGCTGGCGAACTCGGGGTTGAGCATGACCTTGTTGACAGCGGCCTGCAACGTGTTGCGCGCGTCCGCGGGCGTGCCTGCGGGCACGGCAATGCCGAACCAGGTGGAGGCCCTGAAGCCCGGCACGCCCGATTCGGCAATGGTGGGCGTCTGCGGCAGGAACTGCGAGCGCTCGGGCCCGGTGGTGGCAATGGCCACCAGCTTGCCGGCCTTGATGTGGGGCAGGGAGGTGCCGGCCACGTCCACCATGAGCTGGGTGTCGTTGGCCATGAGGGCGGTGAGGGCCGGGGCGCTGCCGTTGAAGGGAATGTGGGTGGCGGCCACGTCCAGGCGGGACTTGATCAGCTCGGTGGTCAGCTGCAGCGGGTTGCCCAGGCCGACCGAGCTGTAGTTGAGCTTGCCCGCGTGGGCCTTGGAGTAGGCCTTGAGGTCGGCCACGTTTTTGATGCCGGTCTGGCTGTTGGTGACCAGCACCAGCGGGGCCTCGGCCAGGATGTTGGTGAGCTTCAGCTCCCGGTCGGGGTTGTAGCTCAGCTTCTTGTAGAGCAGGGGGTTGAGGACCATGCTGGCATTGCTGGCCAGCAGCAGGGTGTAGCCATCGGCGGGCGAGCGCGCCACGGCCGAGGCGGCAATCATGGTATTGGCGCCCGGCCGGTTCTCCACGACCACGGACTGCTTGAGCTCCGTGGACAGGTGCGTGGCCAGGGTGCGGGCCAGCACGTCGACCGAGCCGCCCGGCGCATACGGGGCGATGAGCTTGATGGGCTTGCTGGGGTAGTCGGACTGGGCGAACCCGGGGGCTGCGGCTGCGGTGGCCGCAGCGGCAAGCAGCAATGCGATGGCCTTGTTCATGCGTTGTCTCCTTCTCTTTCGGTGTTGGCGGGTTCAGATCTTGCGCTGCGTCGCGCCCCAGTGGGCGTCGCGCAGCTTTCTTTTGGCGATCTTTCCGTTGTCGTCGCGGGGCAGGCGCTGGAAGACGAAGCTGCGCGGCAGCTTGTAGGCCGCCAGCCGGCCGCGCAGCCATTCTTTCAGTTCCGCCTCGGGCAGTGTGCCTGACTGGCCGGGCTCGACCAGGGCCAGCAGCCGTTCGCCGTACTCGGCATCGGGCACGCCGATGACGGCGCAGTCTGCTATGCCGGGGTGCCTGAGCAGCTCGTTCTCAATCTCGGCCGGGTAGATGTTCACGCCGCCGGAGATCACCATGTCCGAGTCGCGGTCGCAGACGTAGAGAAAGCCTTCCTCGTCCAGGTAGCCCATGTCGCCCAGGGTGATGAGGCCGCCCTGGTCCATCTTGCGGCGGGCCTCTTCGTTGCCCTTGTAGGTGAAGTCGGCATAGGCGGGCTGGCGCACGTAGATCAGGCCCACCTCGCCCGTGGGCAGGGCCTGGCCCTGCCTGTCGAGGATGCGGACCTCGGCATCCTGCAGCGGCAGGCCCGCGCTGCCGGGGTGGGTGAGGGCGTCGGCCGAGCCGATGAAGGTGACCAGGCCCGACTCGCTGGAGGCATAGGTCTCGTTGATGATGGGCCCCATCCACTCGATCATGGCCTTCTTGACCTCGGGCGCGCAGGGCGAGCCGGTGGAGGCGATGAAGCGCAGCGAGGAGATGTCGTAGCGCTCGCGCACCTCGCGCGGCAGCCTGAGCAGGCGCACGTACATGATGGGCACCATGTAGGCGGTGTCGATGCGGTGCTCCTGCACCAGCTGCAGGAAGCGCTCGGGGTCGAAGCGCTGCTCCAGCACCACCAGCTCGCTGAGCATGAGCGCGTTCTGGAAGTACAGGCTGGGCGCGCTGTGGTAGATGGGCGCGGTCAGCAGGGTGCGCGCGCCGGGCTGCAGGCCGTAGGCGGTGGCGATCAGCGCCTGGTTCACGGCCAGGCGCCGGGGCAGTTCCTCCACGGGAAACGCCTTGCGCAGCACGCCCTTGGGGCGGCCCGTGGTGCCCGATGTATAGGCCATGTGGCCGCGCGGCGCGACCAGCGGGCCGTCGTAGGGTGCCTGGGCGGCCAGCCAGGTTTCGTAGTCCAGTTCCGGCTCGCGTGCGTGGGCGACGCGCCGGGGCAGGTCCGCATAGAGCTCGCCCTTGAGGCCGTCGAGCAGGTCCTGGCTGGTGATGAGGCCGCGGGCGCCGCTGTCGGCCAGGATGTAGTCGATCTCCGTGGCCGTGAAATGCCAGTTGATGGGACAGTAGTAGATGCCCGCAATGCGGCAGGCATGGACCACATCGGCGTATTCGATGCCGTTGCGCAGGAAGACGGCCAGCACGTCGCCTTCGGCCAGGCCCAGGCTGCGCAGGCCCTGGGCCAGCTGGCGGCCGCGCTGCTGCTGGGCGGCGCCGGTCAGCGTGCGCTGTTCGAAGACCAGGGTGGAATGGGGCGTGGCGGCGGTGCTCATGTGGGCGTGGCCTCCTGCTCCCCATCGTTGACGTTGGGCTGGTTGGCGGCCTTGGCCATCTGCCGGGCGCGCGCCCAGTCGGCATCGTCCCAGGCCTGGTATTCGGTGAAGTAGGCGCCGTTGGCCAGTGCGTCGCCGCCGTCCAGCGTGATGGTCTGGCCGTTGAGCCAGGTGTTGCCCGGGGCCAGGATGAAGGCGGCCATGTTGCCGATGTCCTCGCCCGTGCCCAGGCGGCGCGTGGGGTTGTCCAGGCGGCGGCGGTCGGCCGAGTCCTCGTTGCCGTCGATCCTGGGGCGCAGGCGCTGGCTGGCGCCCTGGGTGGGAATCACGCCCGGTGCAATCGCGTTGAACCGTATGCGCTTGGGACCCCATTCCACGGCCAGCGATTTGGTCATGGCGTCCAGCCCGGCCTTGGACATGGCCGAGGGCACGACGAAGGGCGAACCCGTGTCCACCCAGGTGACGACGATGGACAGCACCGAGCCCGGCAGCCCTTCGGCGATCCAGCGGCGGCCCACGGCCTGGGTGACGTAGAAGGTGCCCCGAAAGACGATGTCCGATATGGCATGGAAGCCGTTGATGCTCAGGTCCTCGGTGCGGCTGACGAAGTTGCCGGCCGCGTTGTTGACCAGGCTCGTCAGCGGGCCGTGTTCGGCCCAGATGCGGTCGATGACGGTGTGCACGGCCTCGGGCTGGCGAATGTCGAGTTCATGCGCAAAGGCCTGCGCGCCCGTGTCGTTGTTCAGCATCTCGCAGGCCTGCTGCACCACGGAGCGCCGCCGGCCGCACAGGTGCAGCTCGGCACCCAGTTCCGCCAGCTTGGCCGCCATGGCCAGGCCCAGCCCCGTGCCGCCCCCGGTGATCAGGACGCGCTGGCCCTGGAATAGATTGGCTTCGAACATGCTTGTCTCCTTTTGCTTTCACTCTAGGGAGACAGGGGCGGCTGGCAAAGGAGGGTGGTGGAACGCGGTTGGTTCCGTGGTGGAAACAATGGGCGGGGTTTCGGGCTGTGATCACAGCCAGTTCACGAAGCAGTCCTGTCCTTCGGCAGGACTGCAACCCCGCAACCGCCGCAAGCGTGCAAGACGCAGGCGGGGGCATACGGGGCGGGGTCTGCAGAACCGCCCGGGGGTTCAGGGCGCAGCCCTGTGCCCCGCCTTGCCCGCTGCGCTGCGCAGGTCGGCCACCTGGGCGGCCGTCACGTCGGCGGGCTGGCCGCCCAGGGTGGTGCGGGTGTAGTTGGCCAGGGCAGCGACTTCGCCATCGGTCAGCTCCTGCATGAAGCCGGGCATGCCGGGCAGGGGCGTGGGGCCCTGCTGGGTGGCCGGGTGCTTGGGCAGGCCGACGAGGATGGCCAGCACCAGGTTGCGGGCGTCGGCCTGGCGCACGGTGCTGTTGCCCTTGAGCGGGGGCATGGTGAGGCTGCGGCCCAGGCCCTCGCTGCCGTGGCAGCTGGCGCACAGCGCCATGTAGTGGCCCCGGCCCGCGTCCAGCGTGCCCGCGCCGTTGCCGGTGCCGGAATCCGGGGACACGGCGGCCGGCAGGGGCTGGGGCGCGGGCGGGTTGTCGCCCAGCAGGAAGGTGGACAGCGCCGTCATGTCCTCGGCCGTGAGGTACCGGGTGCTGTTGGCGATGACCTCGTGCATTTCATCGAATGCGCTGCCGTGGGCTGAGAAGCCCGTCTGCAGGAACTGGGCCATGCCCTCGCGCGTCCAGCCGCGTGCGGCCAGGGCTTCGGCGGTGATGCCGGGGGCCGTGAACAGGGACAGCGTGCCGCCCTGCAGCCAGTGGTCCTTCTGCATCTGGCCGAACATGCCGCGCGGCGTGTGGCATTCGGCGCAGTGGCCCATGACATTGCCCAGGTACTGCCCGCGCAGCCAGGCCGGGCTCTGGCCCTGCGAGCCCACGGGCAGCGGCGCGCTGGACAGGAACAGCGTCTTCCAGCCGAACATCAGCACGCGCAGGTTGAAGGGGAAGGGCAGGGCGGGCTTGGTGTTGGGCTGGGCCACGGGCCGGATGTTCATCAGGTAGCCGTAGATCAGGTCCGAGTCTTCGCGGCTCATCAGGTGGTAGGAGGCATAGGGCATGGCCGGGTAGAGCTGGCGCCCGCCCGGCGCCGTGCCGCGGGTGACGGCGGCGTGGAATTCCTCGGCCGTCCAGCGGCCTATGCCGTGGTCCGGGTCGGGGGTGATGTTGGTGCCGTAGAGGGTGCCGAAGGGCGTGGGCAGGGGCTTGCCGCCCGCAAAGGGCTGGCCTTCCCGGGCGCCACCCATGCCACCCACCCCGTCATGGCAGGCCATGCAGTCGGCGGCGCGCGCCAGGTACAGGCCCTGCGCCAGCTGCTGGGGGCTGCGGTGCACGGCCTGCGGCTCGCGCTGCGGCACATGGGGCCGGTTGCCCCAGACGGCGGCAATGGCAAACAGCACGGCCAGCAGCAGGAGGATGAGCAGCAGCCCGCGCCAGCGGCGCCTGGGCCTGCGCGGTGGCGGGGGGCGGGCACCGCTGTAGTCGGCAGGTGGCGCGGCGGTGGCGGCGGTGGCACCGGTGGGGGCGGCTGCGCTGGGGTCGGCGGCGGACATGGCGCTCATCCTTTCAAGGTCAGCCCGGGCGTGTTCAGGACCAGGTCCTTCACGGCCGCGTAGTAGCGCACATAGCCGGTGCAGCGGCACAGGTGGGGCTGCAGCGCCTCGCCCACGACCTGTTCCACATCGGCCGCGCGGATGGGCGCCTTGGCCAGGCGCTCGACCAGCACCGTGGCCGCGATGACGAAGCCCGGCGTGCAGTAGCCGCACTGGAAGCTGAAATGCTCCAGGTACTTCTGCTGCACGGGGCTGATGGCGATGACCTTGCGCGGCTGGCCCGAGGTACCCGAGGCGCCCGGGGCTGATGGGGGCGCGGTGTCCGCGCCGGCCGGGTCGGCAATGCCTTCGATGGTGCGGACCTTGCGGCCCTGGAAGTAGTGGGCGCCGGTGATGCAGGTGCGCATCTCGCGGCTGCCCTCGGGACCGTCCACGATGATGGTGCAGGCCCGGCATTCGCCGATGCCGCAGCCCAGGCGCGAGCCGGTGAGGTTCAGGTATTCGTGCAGGAAGTCGATCATGGGCATGCCTTCGGGCACGTCCATGGGGCCGACGCTCTGGCCGTTGACGGTCAGCGACAAGGGGCGCGGGACAAGGCTCATGGTGCGAGTGCCTCCCTGATCTTTTGCGGGGTCACGGGCAGGTCGTGGAAGCGCTTGCCAATGGCGTGGTGCAGTCCGTTGACGATGGCGGCGACGATGGGAATCATCACCACCTCGGCAATGCCCTTGGGTGGGTCGGTGTCGGACAGCGGGGGCAGCAGCTCGGCCGTCTGCTTCCAGACCGCCACCTCGCTGCCGCGCGGCAGGTGGTAGCGGTGGAAGTTCCAGTTGCCGTCGCCGGGGCCGCCCTCGTACAGCGGCATGGTTTCGTACAGCGCATGGCCTATGCCCATGGCGATGCCGCCTTCGAGCTGGCCGTGCACCAGCTCGGGCACGATGGGCCGCCCGCACTCCATGATGGAGTGGTGGGCCAGCAGCTCGACCGCGCCCGTGCCCGTGTCCACCGCCAGCTCGACCAGGGCCGCATTGGCGCTGTAGTAGGTGACGCCCGCGTTGTTGCGCTGCATGGGCGGATAGAACAGGTTGCGGCGCGCAATCATGCGGTAGCCGGCGGCGCTGCGCCGCGCGGTGACAGAGGCCTCGACGGGCGTGGCCGCCTGCGGCGTGTCGGTGGTGTCAGGGGCAGGCGTGACGGCGCCGGCATCGGGCGCGCTGCCCAGGCGCACGGCCAGCGCGTCAAGCGGCCGGCGCGCGCTGGTGCCCAGGATGTCGAAGTCGGCCTCGGCCCATTGCCAGCGGTTGAAGGTATGGCCCACGGCGCCCGTGACCAGCTGCATGGCATGGGCCTTCTGGGCCAGGGCCTGCAGGGACAGCGGCTGCATGCCGTTGGCCGTGAGCATGCCGTTGACCCAGCGCGCGTCCTCGCGGCGCACCACGTAGGGCGCCTTCTGGCCGCCGCCCGTGCCCTGGCTCCAGATGGCGACGGCGGCCGGCCACAGGCCGTGCTCGAAGACCACGCGCGCCGTCTCGCTGGTGGCGTGGCTGTAGTAGTAGGCCGAGTTGCTGGCGCTGGCCGGCGAGGCGTAGACCGGCGTCCACAGCGGCCGGGTGGCGAAGCGGTCCTGGTCGGCCTGGGGCATGGTGTAGTTGTCGCCCTCGGCCTTGAGCGGCAGCTCCGGCCAGTCCAGGCAGGCGGTCTGCAGCTCGTCGGCGGGCTTGCCGAACCATTGCACGCACAGCTGGGCCTGCGAGGTGCCCATGCCCGTGCCGATCTCGGTGCCCGAGTGGTGCAGCAGCACGCGGCCCTGGGGCGATATCTCGATGCGGGCGAAGGCCGCCTCGCCGCCCGTGCCGAAGTCCTTTTGCACGCAGGCAAAGCCCACGCCGTAGCGCTGGCCCGGGTGGCTGGCCTCGTAGGCGGTCTTGCGCTTGGCGCGCTCGGTCCACAGCGGGTGGCGGCGGGCGCGCTCCAGCACCTCGTCGGCGCGCAGGGCGCCAGCGGCAATGGCGCCCTGGGTGTTCTTGGCGCCCGAGGTCAGCACGTTGCGCAGGCGCAGCTCGATGGGGTCGATCTGCAGCAGTTCGGCGATTTCGTCCACCATCATTTCGGTGGCCGCCATGCTCTGCAGCGTGCCGTAGCCGCGTGCCGAGCCCGCGTCCAGCGCGCGGCTGGCCAGGGCCACGGCGGTGATGTCGTTCTTGGGAAAGTAGTAGATGGACTGCGCCGCCGTGCCGCCCACCATGGCGACCGAGGGCGAGAAGTTGGCCCGGCCGCCGCCATTGGCCGTCATGCTGGCCACCAGGCTCTGGAAGAGGCCGGTCTTCCTGTCGATGGCCATGGTGTAGTCGATCTCGAAGGCATGGCGCTTGAGCGAGGACTGGAACTGCTCGAACCGGTCATTGGCCAGGCGCACGGGCTTGCCGTCCGCATACAGCGCGCAGACCAGGCCGTAGTAGGGCATGGGCGCGTGGTCCTTGGAGCCGTAGCCCACCGTGTAGCACGGGTGCACGAAAAGGCGCTTGAGCGGGAACCTGCTGGCCTGCACCATCTGCGCTGCCCATTCGGCCACTTCGTGCGGCGATTGCGTGGCCAGCACCATGTGCAGGCTTTGCGTGGCCGCGTCATACCAGCAGTTGGCGTTGTCGGGCTCCAGCGCGGCCGTGTCCACCGATTGCGTGGCGTAGTGGCGCTGCAGCACCAGCCAGTCGGCCGGCGGCGTGGCCAGTTCCTGGGCGATCTGCTCGGCCGCGCGCAGGCCGCGTGCCGTGACCGCGTCGGCCTTGGAGATCTGCGGCCAGACCAGCGGCTTGCGTTCGGCGGGGAACAGCGGGGCATCGCGCAGGCTGGAGAACACGTCGTCGTCAAAGGCCGTGGCGCCGCCCTGGCGCACATAGCGGAACACGCCCCAGGGTGGACGGTCCAGCGCGCCTGTGATGCGGCCGTAGCGGATGACGCCGGCCGTGGCCTGCAGCCTTTCCTTGGCAAAGCGAAAGCGCGCGAAGTCGTGGTAGATGAGGATGGCCACGGCCTGGCCCAGGTAGGCGGGGGTCTTGCCTGCGGGTAGCAGCATGTCCTCGCCATAGAACTCGGGAAAGGCCAGGCCGTCGCGCGCCAGGTCTTCGGCGGTGACCACGCGGTCGGGCGCCAGCTCGCCGTCCAGTGCGGAAAGGTCCATGCCGTCGAACAGCCGGTCGGCCAGCGTGGTGCGCACGATGAAGGCATGGGATTGCTGCTGGGGCCAGTGCGGCATGTCGCGTGCGCGGATGTCGCGGGCGAAGACCTTGGCGCCCATGACCTTGGAGCGGCCATCGAGCCGCATGCGCGGCAGCTGCGTGGCCGGCTCGCGGGCCACGCTGCCCAGGACGCGGTCTTCAAAGAGGGCTGCATAGGCCTGGCTGGCCAGCGGCGCTACCCAGACGCTGACGCCTGCGATGCTGGCGGCCTGCAGAAAGCCGCGCCGCGACAAGGGAGCCGCGCCGGCCTGGCTGCCGGCGCCGGAGTGTTGTTCTGGGCGCATGGCGCTCTTCTCCTGTGGGGTTGAGCCCACTGTAGGAGGGCGCATGCCGCGCGGCCTGTCAGCAAAGGCTGCTTCTGGCGTCAGCGCGGCGGCAGCGGAGGGTGCTTGCCATCGTCAAAAGCAGGAGCGGGCCAGGGCCGCCAGGCCGCGACGGCAGCGTGCCGGCCGCACTGTCAATCAGACGCCGGCGCAAGAAGGGCCTTGCCGCAGTGCTCCGTGGCGCCGCGCATAGCCCGGCAGGGCAAGGGCGTGTCCACATTCAGGCATAGTTGAGGGTTGTGCAGAAAGTAGTGAAGTCCTGGGCATAACCGGAGCTTCTTATTACTTTATTTTTTTATAGTTTGCGTTTTTATACGCGCAACCTATATTTGCTCCCACTTCCCAACAATGCGCAGCGGCGTCCCCAGGCCGTCCTGCGCCGTGGCGTTTTTTCATGATCGAGATTCGGGATCTTTCCCTGACCTACAAGGGCCCCACCGGGCCCGTCCATGCCTTGCGGGGCATCAACCTGCAGATCGAGTCGGGCGAGGTGTTCGGCATCATCGGCCGCAGCGGCGCGGGCAAAAGCTCGCTGGTGCGCTGCCTGAACCTGCTCAACCGCCCGACCTCCGGCCAGGTGCTGGTGGGCGGCCGTGACCTGATGCAGCTCAGCGATGCCGAGCTGCGCACGGCGCGCCGCGACATCGGCATGGTGTTCCAGCATTTCAACCTGCTGTCCTCGCGCACGGTGTTCGACAACGCCGCGCTGCCGCTGGAGCTGGCGGGCATGTCGGCCGACGACATCAAGAAGCGCGTGGACCCGCTGCTGGACCTGGTGGGCCTGAGCGCGCTGCGCGACCGCTATCCGGCGCAGATCTCGGGCGGGCAAAAGCAGCGCGTGGGCATTGCGCGCGCGCTGGCCAGCCACCCCAAGGTGCTGCTGTCGGACGAAGCCACCTCGGCTCTGGACCCCGAGACCACGCGCTCCATCCTGGACCTGCTGCGCAAGGTCAACCGCGAGCTGGGCCTGACCGTGGTGCTGATCACGCACCAGATGCAGGTGATCAAGCAGATCGCCGACCGCGTGGCCGTGATCGACGGCGGCGAGATTGCCGAGCTGGGCCCCGTGATCGACGTGTTCACGCGCCCGCAGCAGGCCATCACGCGCAGCCTGATCGACGAGATCGTGCCCCAGCAACTGCCCGAGTCGGTGGCCGTGCGCGTGAATGCGCTGGCCGCCCAGCTGGCGCCGGGCCAGCAAGGCCGGCTGCTGCGCCTGTCGTATGCGGGCGAGAGCGCCTACCAGCCCATCCTGTCGCACCTGATCCGCGAGCTGGGGCTGGACCTGTCCATCCTGCATGGCCAGATCGACGAGATCCAGGAGCAGACCTTCGGCTCGCTGGCCGTTTTCGCCAGCGGCGACGCGGCAAAGATCGATGCCGCCGTGGACCATCTGCGCGCCACCGGCGTGCAGGTGCAGATCGTTTCCACCAAGGATTGAGCGATGTTTGAGAATTTTTCGGAAATGATGCTGGAGCTGTTCGTCAGCTCGCTGTGGGAGACCATCATCATGGTCGGCGTCTCGGGCCTGGTGGGCGGCCTGATCGGCATTCCCCTGGGTGTGTTCCTGCGCCTGACCGACCACGGCGGCGTGCTGCAGAACGGCCCGGCCAACAAGATCGTGGGCTGGATCGTCAATGCGCTGCGCTCCACGCCCTTCATCATCCTTTTGGTCGCCATCATCCCGCTGACGCGTCTGATCACGGGCTCGTCCATCGGCACCTGGGCGGCCGTGGTGCCGTTGACCATTGCGGCAGCCCCCTTCGTGGCGCGCCTGGTGGAGACCGCGCTGCGCGAGGTGGACAACGGCCTGGTGGAAGCGGCCCAGTCCATGGGCGCCACCACGGGCCAGATCGTCTGGAAGATCCTGCTGCCCGAGGCGCTGCCCGGCATCGTGGCGGGCCTGACCATCAGCTTCGTGAGCCTGACCGGCTACTCGGCCATGGCCGGCGCCATTGGCGGCGGCGGCCTGGGCGACCTGGGCATCCGCTACGGCTACCAGCGCTTTTTGCCCGACGTGATGCTGGCCGTGGTCATCATCCTGATCTTCTTCGTGCAGGCCATCCAGAGCCTGGGCGACTGGGCGGTGCGCAGGCTCAGCCACCGCTGATCCAAACACCCCGGCGGCCGGCGCGGCTGGCGTGGCCGGGGCGGCAAGCTGCCGCGAGATTGTCTGAAAGAGGGATTCCATGAAAAAGCGCGCATTGCTTCAATCGCTGGCCCTGGCTGCCGTCCTGCCCCTGGCGGGAATGGCCGCGCTGCCGGCCCATGCGGCCGACGGCTCGGTCACCATCGGCGTGACCTCGGGCCCGCATGCCCAGATCGCCGAGGTGGCCAGGAAAGTGGCCGAGAAGAACGGCCTGAAGGTGAAGCTGGTCGAGTTCGGCGACTTCATCCAGCCCAATGCGGCGCTGTCGCAGGGCGAGCTGGATGCCAACATCTACCAGCACCAGCCCTTCATGGACGCCCAGAACAAGGACCGCGGCTACAAGCTCGTGCCCGTGGCCCGTGCGGTCAACCAGCAGATGGGCGTGTACTCCAAGAAGATCAAAAGCCTGGCCGACCTCAAGAGCGGTGCGCGCGTGGGCATCCCCAACGACCCCACCAACGGCTCTCGCGCACTGATGGTGCTGGCCGCGCAAAAGCTGATCGAACTGAAGACCGGCGCGGGCGCCCGTGCCTCGGTGCTGGACATCACCGCCAATCCGCAGAAGCTGCGCTTCGTCGAGCTGGAGGCCGCCCAGCTGGCGCGCTCGCTGGACGATCTGGACGCCGCCGCCGTCAACAGCAGCTATGCCGTGGCCGCAGGCCTGTCGCCGCAAAAGGATTCGCTGGCGCTGGAAGCCACGGACACGCCGTACGTGACCGTGCTGATCGCCACGCGCGCCGGCCATGAAAAGGACGCGGGCCTGCAGGCCTTCGTCAAGGCCTACCAATCGCCCGAGGTGCGCCAGTTCATCGACACGCAGTTCAAGGGCGCCTACACGGCGGCCTGGTAAGACCATGGGCGCCCTCGCATCCCACCGGGTTTCCGACGCGGACTTCGTGGCCGCCATCGGCGTGCAATGGCAGCACCGTCCGCTGGCGCCCGAGCCCGGCCTGGCCGCGCTGCTGGCGCAGGCCCAGCTGGATGACGGCGGCAAGGCCACCGTGGTCCAGGCCGTGGGCATGCTGGTGGTGGACGAATGCGTGGCCCATGGCTACCACAGCATGGACCTGGTCGTGCTGCACCCAGGCACCCCGGGCCTGGACGAGGCGCTGGAGCGCTTCGACAAGCCCCACACCCATGCCGATGACGAGGTGCGCTACATCCTCGAAGGCGAAGGCCTGTTCGGCTTCTTCGATGCCGGCGGCCAAGAGCGCGTGCTGCGCGTGCAGCCCGGCGACTACCTGCGCATACCGGCCGGCGTGGAGCACCGCTTCACGCTGACCGCCACGCGGCGCATCAAGGCGCTGCGCCTGTTCGCCGATACGGCGGGCTGGGTGGCGCAATATACCCAGCGGCCCGCCGCTGCCATGGAGGTGCCTGCATGAGCCTGCCTGTCCCGACACTGTTCCAGACACTTGACGAGGCGCTGTTCACGCGCGCCCAGGACCTGCTCGACGAGGAATGGCTGCGCAGGGATGCCGACCTCGCCCCCGTGCTGCCCGTGGTGCTGGCGCGCGGCGTGGGCCAGGACTGGCACAAGGCCGGCACCTTCCGCCACCACCTGGCGGGCGTGGCCCGTTCGCTGGCGCTGTGGCGCCAGCCGCGCGACGTGCGCCTGCTGGGCCTGCTGCACAGCGTCTACGGCAACGCCTTCGTGGACCTGGTCAAGTTCGACGCGGGCAGCGAGCGCGGCCGCCTGCGCGAGCTGGTGGGCGAGGGCGCCGAGCACCTGGTCTACCTGTTCTGCACCATGAGCCGCACGCAGTTCATGCAGAAGATCCTGGCCGGCGACCTGGCCGAAGACGGCTCCATGGCGCTGGAATCCGCCGGCCGCAGCCAGCGCCTGAGCGCCTATGAGGTGGCGGCCTTCACCATCGTGAGCATGGCCGATGCCATGGAGCAGTGGTTCAGCTGGCAGGAAGACATCTATTCGCAGTTCCCGCAGGTGCAGAACCAGCGGCAGCAGGGCGTGTACTGGGCAGCCTCGCTGTGGCCCGGTCCCATGCGGCCTGCCAGCCGCATGCTCAGCCAGATCAGCGACCTGGGCCGTGCGCTGCAGCACCCGGCGCTGCGCGCCCAGCTGCCGCTGCCGCCGGTGTTCGACCATTGCAGCCGGCAGCTGTCGCCCGGCGACGAGGCCGCTGCCGTGTCGCTGTACTGGTCGGTGATCCAGCTGGACCAGCCGCTGGTGGAGCTGGACGCCGCCACGGCCGTGCTGGAAAGCGCCGTGCGCCTGAACCCCTGGGTGGGCGAGCCGCAGATGGTGCTGGCCCAGCTCTACCTGTCTGCCGGCCGCGCCGACGACGCCGCGCGCGCAGCCACCAGCGCGCTGCAGTGCTTCAGCGGCTGGGGCAATGCCTGGGACAAGCGCGTGCAGTGGGACGCCTGGATCGCCTGGACGCGCATCCTGCTGCAGTCGGCGCAGCAGGGAAGCTGGCCTGAACGGCTGGACAAGCTCAACAACCTGGCCCTGAAGGGCTGAGATGCAAAAAAGCCTGGCGCGAGAGCCAGGCTTTTTTGTGATGGGAGCGCGCCTGCGCCTTATTTGGCCGGCGCCGTTCCGGCCTTGGCGGCCGGCGCAGCGCTGGCGGGCACGGCGCCCTCCTCGATCGCCTCGGGGTGCATGGGCCGGCGTGCATAACGCTGGGCCAGCACGGCGCAGACCATGAGCTGCAGCTGGTGGAAGATCATCAGCGGCAGCACGATGGCGCCCACGGCGCTGGACTCGAACAGCACCTTGGCCATGGGCACGCCGCTGACCAGGCTCTTCTTGGAGCCGCAGAACACCAGGGTGATCTCGTCCTCCTTGGAAAAGCCCAGACGGCGCGCCGTCCATGACGTGATGACCAGCACCAGGGCCAGCAGGATGGACGACAGCAGCAGCAGGCCCAGCAGCGCGGGCAGGGGCGTCTGCTGCCACAGGCCGCTGATGACGGCGGCGCTGAAGGCCGTGTACACCACCAGCAGGATGGAGCCCTGGTCCACGAACTTCACGCGCTTGGCATGGCGCGAGATGAAGCCGCCGATCACGGGCCGCAGCAGATGGCCCAGCACAAAGGGCAGCAGCAGCTGCAGCGCGATCTTGCCGATGGCCTGCAGCGCGTCGCCCCCTTCGGCGCTCTTGTGCAGCAGCATGCTGACCAGGATGGGCGTGATCACGATGCCCATCAGCGTGGAGGCCGATGCGCTGCACACGGCAGCGGGCATGTTGCCGCGCGCCATGGCCGTGAAGGCGATGGCCGACTGCACCGTGGCCGGCAGCGTGCACAGAAAGAGCACGCCCATGTACATCTCGGGCGTGACCAGGGGCTCCAGCACGGGGCGCAGCGCCCAGCCCAGCAGGGGGAAAAGCACGAAGGTGGCCGCGAAGATGGTCAGGTGCAGGCGCCAGTGGCCTATGCCGGCAAAGATGGCCTCGCGCGAGAGCTTGGCGCCGTGCAGGAAGAACAGCAGGCTGACCATGAGCGTGGTCGCCACCTCCAGCCATTGCGAGACGGCGCCCGAGGCGGGCAGGAAGCTGGCCAGTGCCACGGTGGACAGCAGCATCAGCGTGAAATTGTCAGGGGCGAAGCGGGGGCGTGCCATGGGAAAACTCTCTCCAACTAACTATCGGTTCGTGCAGCCAGGCTGCAAGGCCCCGATTGGACGCCACGGCCATTGAAAAGAGAAATGGATTTATCTGATGGTTTTATAATTTTTCCGTATGAATATCAGCCTGCGCCAGCTGCGCGCCTTCCTGGCCGTGGCGGAAAGCCGCAACTTCAGCCGCGCCGGCGAGCTGATGGCGCTGACCCAGCCCGCCGTCAGCCGCAATGTCACCGAGCTGGAACAGGCCCTGGGCGTGCAGCTTTTGCACCGTACCACGCGCGAGGTGGAGCTGACCGACGCCGGCCGCCTGCTGCAGGGCCATGCCACGCGCGTGCTGGACGCGCTGGATGAATGCCTGCTCGAAGTCAGCGGCTTGGCCACCCAGCGCCTGGGCAAGGTGCGCGTGGCCAGCAGTCCCACGCTGTCGGCCCACCTGATGCCGCGCTGCATTGCGCGCTGCCGCGAGCAGGCGCCGGGCATCGAACTGCTGCTGCTGGACCGCATCCAGAGCGATGTGCTGCAAAGCGTGCGCAGCGGCGAGGTGGACTTCGGCGTGGTCATCGACCCGCAGGGCCGCGACGACCTGCACTGCGAAACCATACTCAGCGAGCCCTTTTGCCTGGTCTGCCCGGCCACGCACCGGCTGGCCCGCAAGCGCCAGGTGGCCTGGAGCGACCTGGCCGGCCAGCCGCTGGTACTGCTGGACCACGCCTCGGGCAGCCGCCGCCTGATCGACGCCGCACTGCAGGCCCACGACGCCGAGGCCGCCGTGGTCCAGGAAGTCGGCCACACCACCACCATCTTCTGCATGCTCCAGGCGGGCCTGGGCCTGAGCGTGGTGCCGGAACTGGCCGTGCCGCAGACATGGCGAATTCCCGCGAGTGGCGCCGCCCCCGACGCCCTTGCCAGCCGCCCCCTGCTGCCGCGCGTGCAGCGCGACATCATGCTGGTGCGCCGCCGCCAACGCGAACTGTCGCCCGTGGCGCAAAGCGTGTGGGATTTGATCAGGGGGGAGGCGGGGCAGCTGTGAGGCTGTGGCCGCAGGCCGCCGCATACGGCCTGATCGCCTCGCGCACGCGGTCCAGCACCAGCGCGTGGGGCGAGGGCGCCAGCCGCCCGGCGCGCACGGCCTGGTATTGGGCGGGGAGGAACTGGCTGAGCATGTTCTCGGGCAGGGTGCAGGCGGACAGGTTGTCCAGCAGCCGCACCACGGCGGCGTTCACCGTGGGGTCGGCCCAGTAGTAGCGGATGCGGTCGCTGTAGCTGTAGATGCGCAGCAGCCTTTGGGCGCCGGGATCGGGCTGCTCGCCGCGGTAGTAGCGCTCCCAGTTGGCGGGGCGGCCCAGCATGGCGGACTCCAGCACGGCAGGCAGGTGGGAGCGCTGGGGTGCGTCCACAAGCTGCTCCTCGATGGCGGCCAGCGCGAACAGCGCCTCGCGCAGCGCAAAAGTGGCGCCGGGCCCGACCTTGAGGATGGCAAAGCCGTCCTGCACCAGCTGGCGCAGGGCCTCGGGCCGCTGGTAGTCGGTGGAGTGGGCCTCGAAGACCAGTTGCGGATGCTGGCGCAGCAACTGCCGGAGGTCGGCTGCCCCGGCTGGCGCGTAGTCCACCACGCGCGTGTGATCGAACTCCACGCCCGGCTGCACCACCAGCGCGATGATGCGCGGCCAGACAGCGTCCAGCCCCTGCTGCGCGAAGACGTCGCGGTGCACCTGCAGCGTGCGCTGGGCGTCGGCGCGCGCGGTGACTTCCACATGCTCCAGCGCATGCGCGGCGCCACCGGGCACGGGGACTTCGGTGCCGATCACGTAGGCCGGGCCGGGTGCGGGGCAGGTGCTGGCCTGCTCGGCCGCCTGGCAGAGCAGTGCGGCGCGGCGGGCCACGGTTTCGTCGTCCAGCGCCTGGGGGTCGTCTGCGCAGGCCATGCTGGCGTCCAGGTGCAGCTTCACGAAGCCGGCCGCCGCATAGGCGTGTACCAGGTCCTGCGCCAGTTCCATGGCCTCGGCGGCAGGCAGATGCGTCCACGCCGTGGGGCCCAGGTGGTCGCCGCCCAGCAGCACGCGGTCTGGCGGCAGGCCGCAGTGGTCGGCAATGGCCAGCACGAAACGGCGAAAGTCGGCGGGCTGCATGCCGGTGTAGCCGCCGAACTGGTTGACCTGGTTGGCGGTGGCCTCCACGAGTAGCGGCGTGCCGTCGTCCAGCGCCTGGTGCATGGCCGCCTCGATGACCAGGGGATGGGCCGAGCAGATGGAGTAGATGCCGAGTGCGCCGTTCGCGCCGCCAGCGGCTGCTGGCGCCTGCCCGCAGCGTGACTGTGCCAGACGGGTGAGGTGGGTGAGCATGGTTTCAGCCCTCCATCACCGCATGCCGCAGGTGCTGCGGCTGTTGTGCCAGCAGCGCGTCGAGCCCGGCAAAGCCGGATGTGCCCTCCATCGGCCCCTTGCTGGAGACTGCCAGCGCGCCGGCCGCATTGGCGTAGCGCAGCGATTGCAGCGCGGTCTTGCCCAGGCGCCGGCAGGCGATGAAGGTGGCGCCGAAGCAGTCGCCCGCGCCCGTGGGGTCGGCCACGTCCACGGCAAGGGCGTCGAGGTCGATGCGCTCGTCGGCACTGAAGTAGCTGCAGCCGTCGGCGCCGCGCTTGACCACGATTTCGCGCACGCCGCGCGCGAAGATCTCGGCGATGGCGCCGGCCTCGTCGGCCGAGCGGGCCAGCTGGGTGACCTCGTGGCCGCTGGGCAGGAAGATGTCGGTGAACTCCAGGATGTAGGCCAGGGCCTCGCGCATTTCGGGGATGCGCAGCATCTCCTTGCGCACGTTCGGGTCGAAGGACACGGTGCCGCCCTGGGCCTTGACGATCTCGATGGCCTTCTTCATGGCATCGATGATGCGAAACGAGAACAGCGACGAGCCCATGACGTGGAAATGCGCGCAGTCCTTGAGCACGGCCTGGTTGACCTGCTCGGGCTGCAGCTGGGCCGAGGCGCTGTTGGTGATGTTGAAAATGAAGTCGCGCTCGCCGTCGTCGCGGTAGGTGACGAAGGCGCTGCCCGTGACGGCGTTCTGGCACACGGCGATGGCGCTGGTGTCCACGCCGTCGCGGCGCAGCCGGTCGATGTTGAGCCAGCCAAAATCGTCGTCGCCCACGCAGCCGATGATGGCGGCCGGGTGGCCCAGCCGGGCCACCTGGTCGATGAAGATGGCGGGCGCCCCGCTGGCGTAGGGCCCGGCCAGCGGCCCCGGCGCGCGAAAGCTCTGGCCTTTTCGCTCGGCCATGATTTCGACGAGGATCTCGCCCATGGTCATGATGGATTGCATGCTCTCCCTCCCTTTGGAATCAAACCCCGTGCGCCGTTCGCTGCACCGCCGGCCCATGCGTCAGCGCCTGCGCCTGCTGTGCACATCGATGCACACGGCCACCAGAATCACGCTGCCCTTGACGATGAGCTGATAGAAGTAGGGCACGCTCATCAGGTTCATGCCGTTGTTGATGACGCCGATCATCAGCGCCCCTATCAAGGTGCCCGCAACGCTGCCGTGGCCTCCGGCCAGGCGCGTGCCGCCCAGCACGGCGGCGGCAATGGCGTCCAGCTCCCAGCCCATGGCCGCGTTGGGCTGGGCCGAGTACAGGCGGGAGGTGAGCAGCAGGCCGCCCACGGCCGCCATCAACCCCGACAGCATGAAGATGGCGATCTTCAGCCGCCCCACCCGTATGCCCGCATAGGTGGCCGCCTCGGCATTGCCGCCTGCCAGATAGGTCTTGCGGCCGAAGACGGTACGGGCCAGCACGAAGTGGTTGGCGGCCAGCAGCGCGGCCAGTATCCAGATGGGCACGGGCATGCCCAGCAGCTCGCCATTGCCGATCCACAAAAAGGCTTCGCTGTCCACCGGCTGCGGCATGCCGCCCGAGACGATATAGGCCAGCCCCCGGAAGATACCCATGGTCGCCACCGTCACGATGAAGGACGGCAGATGCAGCAGCGCCGACAGCGAGCCGTTGACCGCGCCCAGCAGCAGGCCGCACAGCAGCACGGCGGGCAGCACCAGGGCAGGCGCCAGGCCCTGGCCCAGCATCAGGCCGGCCGCGCTGCCGGCCAGGGCGACCACCGATCCCACCGAGAGATCGATCTCGCCCAGCAGCAGCACATAGGTCATGCCGAAGGCCACGATGGCGATGATGGACACCTGCAGCAGCACGTTGAGCAGGTTGCCGGCCGTGAGAAAGGCGGGCGACAGCAGGGAAAACAGCGCCACCAGGCCGGCCAGGCCCATGAGCGTGCCGGCATGGCGCCGCAGCGGCTTGCAGGCATGCCGCCAGCCATGCCTGCCGTCATACCGCCGGTCGCCGGGAAGGCGTTCTTCGGGCGCGCCCGTGGCGGGGAGGCCCAGGTCGGAATGGTTCATGGCAGTCCTGCTCCGGTGGCGTGCGCCATCACGGTCTCCTGGCGCAGATGAAGGGTGTCCAGGCTCTGGACCAGGCGCTTGTTGCGCATGACCAGCAGCCGGTCGCTCAGGGCCAGTGCCTCGGGCAGTTCCGACGACACCAGGATGACGGCGGTGCCGGCCGCTGCCAGCTCGCGGATCAGGGCGTAGATCTCGAACTTCGCGCCCACGTCGATGCCGCGCGTGGGCTCGTCCAGCACCAGCAGCCGGGGCCGCATGGCCAGCCATTTGGCGAACACGATCTTTTGCTGGTTGCCGCCCGACAGCTGGCGCACGGGCTGGTGCAGGCCGGCAACGCGTATCTTCAGCCGCTGCACGCAGGCGCGGGCCAGCGATTGCTCGGCGGCCTCGTCGGTGAGCAGTGCGCCGCCGCGCCCGCTGTGCACCTGCACCATGCAGATGTTGTGCTGCACGGACTGGTCCAGCACCAGGCCTTGTTCCTTGCGGTTCTCGGTCACGAAGGCCATGCCCTGGCCGATGGCGTCGGCCGGCGAGCGCAGGCGCAGCGGCCGGCCGTGCAGGAGGATGCTGCCCGTGCAGCGGTGCATGCCGAACAGCGCATCCATGACATCGGACCGGCCCGAGCCCACCAGCCCGAAGAAGCCCACGATCTCGCCCGCGTGGACCTCGAAGTCGATGCATTCGAAGCGCCCGGCCAGGCCCAGCCCGCGGACCTGTAGCAGGGCGCGCGTGCTGCGGTCAGGGGCGGGGCCGCGCGGCGGATAGATGTCCTGCATCTGGCGTCCGACCATGAGCGCGATCAGCGCCCCGATGTCGGTCTCGTCCCGCGCCAGGGTGCAGATGGAGCTGCCATCGCGCATGACGGTGATCTCGTCGGAGATGCGCATGATCTCGTCCATGCGGTGCGAGACATAGATGATGGCGCGCCCCTCGGCCTTGAGGCGGGCGATGAGGGTGAAGAGAATCTGCGCCTCGCTGTCGCTGAGCGAGGACGTGGGCTCGTCCATGATGACGATGCGCGCGGGCTGGCACAGCGCCTTGGCGATCTCCACCAGCTGGCGCCGGGCCAGGGACAGGTCGGCCACCTGCGCGTCGGGGTCCAGGTCCATGCCCAGTCGGGCCAGCAGCGCGGCGGCGTCGCGGCGCAGTGCGCGGCGGTCCACGCAGCCGGCCCGCTGCGGGAGGCGCGCGGCAAACAGGTTGTCCGCCACGCTGAGGTTGGGCGCCAGGCTCAGCTCCTGGTGAACGATGGCGATGCCGTGGCGCTGCGCATCGCCGGGGCTGCCGAGCCGGGCCTGGGCGCCGGCCACCAGCAGCTGTCCGCCATCGGGCCGGTGTACGCCGGCCAGGATCTTGAGCAGGGTGGATTTGCCGGCCCCGTTCTCGCCCAGCAGCGTGTGCACCGTGCCTGCGCGCAGGCGGAAGGAAACGCCTTTGAGCGCCTGCACGGCGCCGAAGGATTTGGCCAGCGCCCGGGCTTCGAGCATGGGGGGCGGCGCAACGGCGGCGAGCATGGCACGGCCTGGGTGGCTGTGTGCAGTGGGGCCTGGCATGGCGGGCTCCGCAGGTCCATTTACCTGGCGGCAGCCGTGTACACGCCGGGCAGCACGGGGTGGAGTTTTTCCACCGGCTTGCCCGACAGCAATTGCGCGGCAAGGGCCACGGATTGCAGTCCCAGCTGGTCGGGGTACTGGCGGATCACGCCCACGAAGGCCGGTTCGCGGTCCACGGCTGCGCGGGCCTCGGCCATGCCGTCAAAGCCCACGATCTTCACCTGCTCCAGCTTTCTGGCGGCCTTGACGCTGGCCAGCGCGGCCAGGGCCGCATCGTCGCCAAAACCGAAGATGCCTGCCAGGTCGGGGTGGGCCTGCAGCATGTTCTGCGATGCGGACAGGGCCTCGGCGCGTGTGATGCCGGGTTGTACCGAGACGATCTTCATGCCGGGGAAGGCCGCGATGGCCGACTTGAAGCCCTCCACGCGATCGACCACGGACTGTATGGACGGGTAGTGCAGCACCCCGATCTGGCCCTTGCCACCCGTGGCGCGGGCCATGAGCTGGCCGGCGAGCACGCCGCCGGCGCGGTTGTCGGTGGCTACGTGCGAGGCCACTTCCACCCCGCTGGCCGCAATGTCCACGGTGATCACGGGTATGCGGGCGGCAGCGGCCTTGAGCACGGCGGCCTTGACGCCGCGTGAATCCACGGGCGACAGGATGATGGCATCGACCTTCTTGCTGACGAAGTCCTCCACATCGGAGATCTGCTTGCCCAGGTCCTGGTTGGCAATGCTCAGGTCCAGCTTCAGCCCCTGCCGCGCGGCTTCCTGCTGCATGGCCTGGGCCAGCTCCAGGTAGAACGGGTGCTGCTGCGTGAGCAGGGACACGCCGAGGGTGCGCGCGGGGCCGGGGCCCGGCTGTGCAAGCGCCGGGCTGGCCGGCAGGCCGAATGTGAATGCGCCGGCCAGCATGCGCCGGAGAAACGTGTTGCGGTCCATGGCGGTCTCCCTCCCTCTGTCGTTGTGGAAAAACTCAGCTTCTGGCGAACTCGATGCGGCCCTCGGCCTTGTGGGTGGCCTGCAGCCGGTGGCGTTCTAGCAGATCGAAGGCGCCGGGCTCCATGTCCTGGTGCGCGCACAGGCCGTCGAGTTGAGCGATGTCACAGACCGGGTGTCCGCCCGAGGTGCTGTCCAGATCCAGTGCCAGCGCCACGGCCTTGGCGCTGTGCTCCACGGCTGCCGCGTACAGCCGCGCGGCGCCCGGGTCGCGGCACAGCAGGCGGTTGCGCTCGTCGATGCCGCAGATCTCGAAAAGGCAGATGTCCAGCGGCCGGCCACGCAGGCCCGTTTCAGCGCCGGGGCCGATGAGGCAGGGCTCGTCGCCGGCCAGCGAGCCGCCCGTGACGTGGATGGCGCAATCGAGAAACTGCCGTGCCGTCGCCACCATGGACAGGTCGTGCAGCGTCAGCGCAATGCCCTGGCGGCTGGCCAGCAGCGGCAGCACGCGGTGGGTGATGCGGCCACCGCCAAGAAAGACGGACGCATCGTCTTCAATCCAGCCCAGGGCGCCCTGGGCCACCTGGGCCTGTGCCGGGCCTTGTGCGGCGGCGTGGGCGCCAGGCAGCTCGGCCGCCGTCTTGAGCAGGGCCGGGTTGTAGCGCGCTTTGCCGAAGGCGCGCACCACATAGCCCTGCTGCTCCAGGTAGTGCAGGTCGTTGCGGATGGTGACGGTGGAGACGCCGAAGAGCACGCTCAGCGCCTCGACCCGCACCTCGTCGGTCTTGCGCGCCAGCTCCACGATCTGCAGCCTGCGCTTGAGTGAACTGTTGCCTTGTTCCTGCATGGATTCTTTCGATTCGAAAGTTTTCTATTTCGTATCGAAAGTTTCCCTGCACGCAAAAGCTGCGTCAAGCGCACCCAGGGTATTCACCAGGGATTGCCTGGCCTGGAAGGTTTACCGGCTGGCCGCGCTCAGGGGCACGACCACGGGCCGCTGCAGCTGTGACGTCCAGGCCCGGTAGGTGCGGTGGGCCAGGGCGTGCAGCACGGGAATGCGCAGGTCCAGGTGGCGCAGGATCTCGCTCTCGGTCTGCGCCGCGGGGCCGCGTGCGCGCAGCAGCTCGTCATGGCCTTCGGCGCACCAGGCAGCCACGCTGGCGGCGGTCACTTCCATGTGGCCCTGGAATGCCCAGTGCCGGCCGTGGCGAAAGCCCTTGTTCAGGCAGTGGCTGCCGTACATGGTGCGCACGGCGCCGCGCGGGATCTCGAAGGTGTCGTAGTGCCAATGGAAGATCGTGGCCTCGCGCGGCAGGTCCATGAGCTGCTGGGCGGCGGCCGTCACCCAGATGCGGCTCCAGCCAATGTTGGGGCAGGGGTTGCGCCAGACCCTGGCGCCCATGGCGCGCGCCAGCATCTGCGCGCCGAAGCAGTGGCCGAGCACGGGAACGTCATGCCGCAGCGCGTCGGCCAGCAGGGACTGTTCATCCTCCATCCAGGGCAAGCCCTCGTTGACGCAATGGTTGCTGCCCAGCACCACGATGCCGCTGTAGTCGGCGGCATGCACAGGGGCTCTTCCATCGAGGGCGGGCTGCAACATTCGGTAGGGAATGCACTGCTGCTCCAGGTGTTCACGCAGAACGCCGGGGCCCTGGGTGGATTCGTGCTGGAGGATGGCGACAGGTCTCATGGCGGCGCGGCTTCATCGGGAAGCCATTTGTTGTGAGGCCTTGACTCTAGGGACGGCTGCCTCAAGGGCGGATTGTGTTTGCGCACAACGCCATCAAGGCCGCATCAAGGCCGCCCCATGCCTTGCGCAGGCCCAATGCAAAAAGGCGCCACGGCCGTGGCGCCTTTGATGGTGGCAACTACGTCAATCGTGGTGCCGCCCGGAGCACTGCGGGCCCGGCTGCCTGCCACGGCGGCGCAGTCCCAGCGCCGCCGCGCCCAGCAGGAGCAGGGAGGCCCAGGCCCCGCCCACGGGGATGGCTGCGACGGAGTCGCTGCCTGGGGCATCGCCCGCGCCAGGCGTGGTCTTGATGGTGGTCGCAGTGCTTGAGTCGACATCGCCCGTCGCCTGGGTTTGGGTGACCGTGATGGTCACCGATCCCTTGGGCAGGCCGCTCACGTCCGTGGCAGGAGTGGTCCAGTGGCCATTGCCATCGCAGGGCACGGTCACCACTACGGCCTTGGGTGCCGTGCCGATGGTCACCGTCACGCTGCCACCGCCGGCCGTGCAGGTGCCAGAGAGGATGTAGCCGCCCTGGTTGCCCGCGTCTATCGGGGGAGGATTCACTACCGTGACCGAGGGCGTGGTGGGCGGCGTGGTATCGACCTTGGTGACCGTGGCATCGGCCGTGCCCGAATTGCCGGCGGCATTGGTCTGAGCCACATGGATGCCCACCGTGCCCGCAGGAAGTGCGCTCACGTCGGTGGCGGGGGTGGTCCAATCGCCATTGCTGTCGCAGGGCGCAGTGGCCACCACCGCGTCGGGCGCCGTGCCTATGGTCACCGTGACGTTGCCTGCGCCGACTGTACAGGTGCCAGAGAGGATGTAGGCGCCCTGGTTGCCGGCATTGATCTGGGGCGCGGTGCCCACTGTGACCACAGGCAGCGTGGTGTCTGCCTTGGTGACGGAGACATTGGCGGTCCCTGTATTGCCAGCCGCATCGGTCTGGCTGGCCTGGATGGGCACCGTGCCCGCAGGCAGCCCGCCCAGGTCGGTGGCGGCAGTGGTCCATTGGCCGTTGCTGCCGCACGCTGCGATGGCTTCCACGGAGTTGGGCGCCGTGCCGATGCTCACCCTGACATCGCCATCGCCGGCCGTGCAGGTGCCCGAGACGGTGTAGCCGTGCTCATTGCCGGCATTGATCGCGGCTGCGTTGACTACCGCGACCACGGGTGCCGTCGTGTCCGTGGCTGCGGCTGTGGTCTTGGTGGTGATGACACTTCGCGTGCCGGTGTTGCCGGCCGCATCGGTCTGGATGGCCGTGATGTCCACCGGACCCTGGGGCAGGCTGGCCACATTGGCAGCCGGTGCCGTCCAGGCTCCGGCTGCATTGCAGGCCGTCGTCATGGCCACGAACTTTGGGGCCGTGCCGATGGTCACCTTCACATTGCCATCGCCCGCGGTGCAACTGCCTGCGACGATGTAGGCGTCCTGGTTGCCTGCATTGATCACCGGGGACGTGGTGATGTCTACCGCAGGTGGCGTGGTATCCCCTTCCACTGCGGTGCAGTCGGCAAGCGAGGCTTGCGAATGGCCGAAGACGAGGTTGACGTCGGCGAAGGTGGGTATTTTTGCGCCAATGCGCAGGGCATTGACTTCCATTCCCCCATCCACGGGAGTTTGCTCATTGAAAACGATTTCCAGGATTCCGGCATTCAGTCCGGTATTGGGGGATGGATTCAGTGGAATTGAGATGGGGACGCCGAGCACGGAGATGCCCAGATTCTCGATGGTCGCGGCCCCGGTGGGCTGGACGGCGCCATTGACGCAGGTTGCCTGCACTTGGGACTGCAGCACATCGGCCTTGATGGCCACGACGCCAGCGATTGACAGGTTGACGTCGCTGATGCCTGCGGTTGTTTCAACGCGGTTTTGCGCCAGCGAGCTCCCGGTGCTTGCCGAAAGCACCCCCGCCTTCAATGAAATCAAGCTGTCGGTGGCGGTCCCGATGTCTGCAGCAAGCATTTTCCCGGAGACATTGAACGCCGGCGGCGCACTTTGCAGTCCGGTATCTACCAGCGGGATATCCAGCCCGAGGTCTACCAATGAAACGCCGGCCTTCGCTTCCAGCGCATAGCCGCGACCTTGCCCTGCCGAGGCGGCCCATGCGGTGCCACCCGTCCCCAAAACGATTGTGCAGCTGGCTGCCATTGCCGCCGTAAAGCCGGCCAATTTCCGTCGATTCCCCGTGCCATGCTTTTGCATTCCATCGCCCTTTCATGAGTTCCTGAATTGAATGACCATCAAGCCGATGAATGGCTTGCCTGTTTTCAAAATCGGAATCTAAAGGGTTGATTGGGTTCTGTATCGATTTTTTTGATGGGAATCGGATTTTCAGAGTCGTCTTAGGATTATTGAATAAATGGGATTTATCCTAGGAATGGGTTATTTGAGATCGGATGTTTCTGATTGATTATGAAAATACCGTTTTTCAAGAGCTTCTGAGAAGTGTCCTGACCTGGCTTTCAAGGCGGTTGGCATGCCCCCCGCTGTTTGTCCTGCGCAGCAATTCGCCTGTGGCCTTGCGGCAGGGTTGGACAGGTGCGGCCCAGCACGCCGGGGGCGCAGCCGGGGTGCGTTACGGCTTGGGTGATTGCCTGCCCAGGCGCAGCTCGCTGACCAGCACTCCGCCCACGATCAGCACTGCCCCCAGGATGGCCAGCCCCGGCAGCCGGTCGCCGGCCATGCGTCCCACGATGCCGGCCCAGACCGGCTCGCTGGCATAGATCACGGTCGCACGCGTGGGCGACAGGGACTTTTGGGCCCAGTTCATGGTCAGCTGGATCAGGATGCTGGCGCAGGCCATGGCCACGGCGGCCGTCAGCCAGATCCACGAGAAATCCGGCACCGACTCGCCAGCCACGGGCATGGCCAGCAGCGCCATGGTGCCGGCCGCCAGCAACTGCACCGTGGTCACGCGCCGCGCATCGACCTTGCCCGCGAAATGCCCGATCAGGAGCACCTCGGCCGCAATCGCCAGCGTGCTCAGCATGGTCGCCATCTCGCCCACGTTCAACTCCATTCCCCCGGACTCGGGCCCCGCCACCAGCACCAGGCCCGTGAAGGCCAGGCCGATGCCTATCCAGCTCATCAATCGCGGCGGCTTGCCCATCACCAGCCATTGCAGCAGGGGCACGATGGGCACATACAAGGCGGTCAGAAACGCCGACTTGCTGCTGCTGATGGTCTGCAGGCCGAAGGTCTGCAGACCATAGCCCAGAAAGATGCTGGCGCCGATGGCCGTGCCTGCGACCAGCTCGGTGCGCGTGAGCCCGGCCATGACCTTGCGGAACACCAGCAGCCCGATCAGACCCGCCGTGACGAAGCGCAGGCCCACAAAGAACAGCGGCCCGCTGTGCTGCATGGCCAGATGGACCACGAGAAAAGTGCCGCCCCAGACCATGGTGACGGCGATCAGGGCCAGCTCCTGCCGGCTGAGCAGCGGCGTGCGCGAACTGTGAGAAGATGACGTGTGCAACATATTGCGCAGATCATATGAGAAATATATTGCACAGCGCTGGCGAGCGCTCCGATGTCCTGGCTTTCGTCAGCGAAAACCTGCGCCGCCTTCGCCAGCGTGCAGGACTGAGCCAGGCGGCCCTGGCCGAGGCCGCAGGCCTGAGCCGGCGCATGGTCGTGCAGCTGGAAGGCGGCGACACCAATATCAGCCTGTCCAGCCTGGATCGGCTGGCCGATGCGCTGGGCGCCAGCTTCATAGAAATCGTCAGCGACCCGGCCGCGCAGCGCCTGCGCATGGACGCCATGGCCTGGCGCGGCACCCGGCCCGAAAGCCAAGCCATGCTGCTGGGCAGCGTGCCCGCCACGCGCGAGGCTCAGCTGTGGTCCTGGTCCCTGGGCCCCGGCGAACGCTACCAGGCCGAACCCGACCCGGAAGGCTGGCACGAGATGATCGTCGTGGTCGAAGGCCGCCTGCTGGTAGACCTGAGCGAAGGCCCCATGACCATCGAGGCCGGCGACTACGCCATCTACGGCAGCGCCCAGGACTACGCCTACGTGAACCTGCACGAAGGCGTGACGCGGTTCATTCGGAATGTGATTTCCTGAGGGCGCTGCAGCGGTCTGTGCCGTGCTTTGAGCAAGGTACCGTCGTCAGTGAAATGCGGTGGCCTGCGGTGCCACTTCAGACTGGCCGTTGAAGAAATACACAAGATCGGATGCAGTCATGACGCGGCCGTAGTAGGGGTTGGACTGCGTGCCTTCCAGTGACCTGCCCGAGCGACGTGCAATGGCTGTCGCAACGCTCATGTCCAGATCATCACCGTCCAGGCCGAGCTCTTCCTCAAGCCGGTCGGATCCGCGGACAGGAAAGCTCTTTTGGTAGCTGAGCAGTTCTTCCTGAAGCTGTTCATACACAGCGCGGATTACCAAAGGATCTGTGCTGCGCAAATCGAAGGAACGGGCGAAGCCGCAGATCGACTCGCCGTTGCGGGTGGCGGCAAGCGCCTGCAATCTGGTTTTCTCGCGGTTGTTCGACCATGCTCCGCAACTGACCAATGCAGTGACTGTGAGAGCTGTGGCAGCCGGATGAGCCACGGAAAGAGTGCCTAGGGCGCACGCCAAGATTGCAATGAGGCTCCAGAAAGCCAAGCGCTGCAAAACGCCGGGCACGGTGCCCGGTACCGTGCGGGCGGGCGAGGGAAGCTGTCGGCGAGAAGATCTGCGCATGGAGAGAATGCAGCCCGTGAACGGATGCAGGAAGAAAACGATTCTTCGTGGCGATCATAGATGCTCAGCGGCTGGGCGCAAGGAGGCATGGATTGCCACAGGCGATGGCCCCAGCCCATGCACCCTTGCGGCCGTCCCTCTGAACAACGCCTTGTCTCCCATACACCGGCTATGGAATGCTGCCGGCCTTGCAGGTGCGCCGTCCTTGCAATTTCGCTCTTTGCTCTGTATTCCTGGGGTTGATACCTAATGTCTAAGCATGTATAGACAACTAAAGTCATCCCATACCAAGGAGATGCAAATGAGGCGAGGCAGACTTTTCCGGGGCTGGTACATCGTGGGCGCCGTCCATGTGCTGCTGGCGCTGATCTTTGGCGCGGCCTATTCGTTCGGGGCGTTTTTTGCCAGCATTCAGACCCAGTTTGGCGCCAGCAGTTTTTCCACGGCCTCCATCTTTTCCCTGACTGCCCTGATCTACTACGGCGTGGGCGTGTTCTCGGGGGCCTGGAGCGACAGGACCTCGGTACGCACCGTCACCTCGGCCGGCATCGTGCTGCTGGCGCTGGGCTTTGTGGCCAGCAGCCTGCTGTCCTCATCGCTGGTGCTGTTCCTGGGCGCCTTCTGCATTCTGGTCGGCCTGGGCGTGGGCCTGGTGTATGTGCCCGCCGTCTCCACCATTGCGCGCTGGTTCGTGCTGTGGCGCAGTTCTGCCTCCGGCATCGCGCTGGCGGGCACCGGGCTGGGCACGCTGCTCGGCCCCGTGGTGGCGGGCGCACTCATGGAGCACCCGTCCTGGCAACTGACAATGCAGGTATATGCCGCAGCCATCGCACTGACTGGCCTGGCGGCGGCGGTCCTGCGCGGCCGGCCTGAGGAGCTGGGGCTGCATCCCGACGGCGTGCCGCCTTCGGGTGACCCTGCCGCCGGGCAGTCCGCCCAGGGCATGGACCTGGCCCAGGCGGCGCGGCAGGCCCGTTTCTGGTGGTATTTCGCGGCCATCTTTCTGGGCTCCATCGGCCTGTTCCTGGCGCTGATCCACATCAACCCGCTGGCACGCCAGCAGGGGTTGTCTGTCGCTCAGGCCAATGGGCTGATCGGGCTGATCGGCGTGGGCAATGTGCTGGGGCGCCTTGCGCTGGGCCGGCTGGGCGACAGGATGGGGGCGCTGCGTTTTCTGCTGGTGCTCACCGTGTCCCTGGCAGTGCTGTGCGGGCTGTGGGCCATGGCGCGAGGCTTCGTGGCACTGTCCGGTTTCGCGCTGGTGTTCGGCGCGGCCAACGGCGGCTGCATCGCGCTGTATCCGGCTGTCGCCGCGACCTGGTTCGGCACGCGGAACCTGGGTGCCATCCTGGGGGCGCTCTATGTGGCGGTCGGCATTGCTGCCGTGGCTGGGGGCAGCCTGGCAGGCTGGCTGTTCGATGTCTGGGGTGGCTATACGCCATCCATCCTGCTGGCGGGTGGCAGTGCCGCGCTGTCGGCTCTTGCGGTGTGGCGTGCCGAATGCGCCGGGCGTGATGGCAGGGGCTGACAGGCAGGCCCGCGAACCAGATGGCTGCGGGCCCGGGTATGGAAAAGCCGATGCCCTGGGGGCGTGCCTGAGAAGTATTGAGAGGGAGGGAGGAGAAAGACCTCAGGCTCGGCGGAAAGCGGATGCCGTCAGTATGCCCATCAAAGCTCGAAAAAAGCTCTATGGCGAGCGGCTAGCACGGATGGCCGCAGCGTGATCGATTTTGAGGACGCAGTGGGCCTGGCCACGCTATGTCGAAGGCTGCCGGTCACGCCAATCTTGCGCCTGTGAGAAGCTTCTCTGTGTGATGTCGATGTGGGCTGGTGCGTGGAAAGGCGATTGCCTCCAGATCAAGACATCTTCGTTGTCGCAGGGGCGCTGCGGCGTAAATCGCAGATCATCGGGTAAAGAGCTATCGGGAGCAGGAAGTAGGTCAATAGATATCTGTATTCCCCGGCGCTGGAGAAGAGAAAAATCGCGAACAACTGCAGAATTAGAGAAGCATAGATAACCAGATGGTCGGCCTTCAAGCGTTTCCATGCCATTATGGTGGCAACAGCCAGCATGGCCATGCCGAAAAAAGGTGACCAGAGAATAAACCTGTATTTCCATGAAATGGAATTGAGAAAGGTGATCCATTTGCTAAGAAATGGAGGGGGCGACAGCTCTGAATAATAATCCTGGAAATTCTTCAGAACATAGCTCTTTGTCTCTGCCGTGGGAAAGTGGCCATCAGCCAAGGCGGAAACCATAAAGACATTGACCCGGCTTGACAGGAATGCGGGAATATTGTGCCAGAGATTGTATCTGGAAAACTCCTTGATCAGGATCTCCTTGTCCTCTGGGAGTATTGTAAGAACGTTCGGTGAGTTCGGTTGGTGTACAAGAGAATCCCAGTAGTCTCGATCGTACCAATCGTTGAATTTCTGAATGCCACCGTATTTTTCAAGTACTTCGACGGTGGTCTTGGAGACATTGTATGCAGGCAGGCCGAAGGCCACGGAAAACGGGCGTGGTTGAACAAAGTTGGCTGTCTCGAAAATAACCAATGGATAAGTGGCCTCTTGTGGCTTTCCTGCTTGATGCAGAGTCAGGAACGTGGATGTCAGAGTCCAGAAAATGCCGATTGTGGCGATAATGATGCGGCCGAATCGATCTGTTTTGAATAAAAGATATATAAAAGGTATCAATAATACTATCCCATTCGACCTCGCGAAGATGGCGAAAGGCATGCATAGAAAAATAACGAAAGCGGAGAAGGATGTGACTTTAGAACGCCTCAGGCATATCCATATTTCGAAGATAAATCCAATTCCGCAAATGGCAAATGGTCCGTCCGGGTAGAGCATCCCGGAAAAGTTCAGGATGTGAGGTGTTGCAACAAAGAAAGCAAAAAATATGGCAGATCGCAGTATTCCGTGGTTATTGTAAATGTAGTGGATTATTCTGGAGAAAACGAATGCAGAAACCATCATCTGCAGTGTTGTGATCGTGCCAATACTGCTGTTCAGTGCCAGTGCCAGCTTGATAAAGCCTATCCATATCGCTGTTTTTCCAACCGATATATTTCCTGTTTTATCTGTTGCCTCCATCAAGGCGGCCATGCTGTCATTGCCCAGATTTCCTGGCCAATTGCCATATATCCAGATCCCATAGATAAGAGATATCAATGAGAATATCGTAAGGAAACCTTTGTATTCTCTATGGGTGGTTGTTTTTTCTCTCAAGATAGTGCAAGGTTATCGAGTGATGCTCACGGCATCTTACACCCGCTCTGCATCTGTGGATCTCTATGCACCTGATTTCCGTATTTTCATCAGCATCGACTTTGATGTTCGGGTAATCCATCAGATCCAAGTGCTCTTTCTGTGGTTGACGCAAAGCAATTGGCCGTGTCAATGGTCTTGAACAGTCCATGCGAATTGCTTCACTGTTGGAGACGAACAAGCCCAATCCCGGCCGGTTGGTCTTGGTTCAAGACGTATCGTCGAAAGTCTGTGGGCCTTGTGCCAATACGCCGTGGTCGTGTTCTCGGCAGTAAGGCTTGCCTGCAGTGCAGTGCAACCGGCTGATCGGCATGGGCAATGTCATTGGGATCCTGCTGCTGGGCCGAGTGGGCGACAGGATGGGGCGCTGCGCTTTCTGATGGTGCTTTCCGTGTGCCTGGCCTGGCCTTGCTGTGCGGGCTGTGGGCCCTGACACGGGCTTCATCGCCCTGGCCAGTTCGGCACTGCCAACGGCAGCTGCATCGCGCTGTATCCCTGCATGGCCGCGACCTGGTTCGGCACGCGGAACCTGAGGGCCATCCTGGGGGTGCTCTATGTGGCGGTCGGCATTGCTGTACCGACTGTGGCCGGTGGGCACAGGAGTAGGCCCGCGAGCCGGGTGATTGCGGGCCTGGGTATGGAAAAGCCGATGCCCTGGGGGCGTGCCTGAGAAGTATTGAGAGGGAGGGAGGAGAAAGACCTCAGGCTCGGCGGAAAGCGGATGCCGTCAGTATGCCCATCAAAGCTTAAGAAAAAGCTTTATGGCGGCGCTGTTTTCGGGAATCGCCGCCTTGCTGCAGCCTCTGCGCTGAGGGGGCTCGGGCTCTGGACGGCAGGCCCTGGCTCTTGCGAGCCAGGGCCTGCCGTGCTCCCGGGCGGCCCGCGTGTCAGCGCCGGGCCGTGAACACCTTCCTGCTGCGCAGGGCCAGGCCTCCCAACAGCCCGGACAGCATTGCGAGCGCCCATCCACCCAGCGAGGGAATGGCCTGCGCGCCTCCGGGTGCCACGGCAGCCACCACGGGAACGAACGGATCGCTGACGGAGCCCGTGGCCGGGTTGGTATCGCCCAGACCGTTGTCGGTGATGGTGTAGCTGACCGTGGTGCGGGCAGCGTTCAGGACCACGTTCAGCGAGGTGGCTGCATTTGTGGGGTCGAACCAGCCTCCTGCTCCGTCGGGCTTGCGGAACTGCACGTCCACGGGCAGCGGGCTGGGGTAGACCAGGGTCATCGTCACGGCGCCCGTGCACTGCTCGGCCGTGAAGGCGAATTGGCCGTTGGGCGCCTGCAGGCCTGGCGGTGTGGACGCTGCAGGGCCGAAGCCGCCGGTGGCCTGCAGCGTGCAGGTGGCACCGCCGCCGGACAGCGTCGCTGTTGGCGTGCCGGACATGCCGGGCACGCTGCCTGGTGCGCCCACCAGCTCCAGCTTGCGCGGCGTGGCTTGTACCGCTGCGGAGTCCGCGCTGGTCTGTGCGCCGTTGGTGGCCTTGACGATGAAGTTGTAGACAAATCCATTTGTCAGACCCGTCACGACGATGGGCGATGCCGTGCCCGTCTGCGTTGTCACGGCGGGTGCACCGGGTGCCGCCACTGGCGTGGCGGTCACGGTGTAGCCGGAGATGGGTGCACCGCCGCTGCCCACGGAGGCCGTGAAGTTCACCGTGGCCTGGGCGTCTGCGGCAGTGACGGTGCCGATGGCGGGGATATCAGGCGCGATGGCGTTCACGGCAAAGCTCTGCGTGACCTGGGGTGCGGCGCTGATGGCGGCATCGCCGGCCTGGTCGGCTGCAATGGTGCAGGTGCCCGCGCTCACGAAGGTCAGCGCGCCTGTCGGAGTGACGGTGCATACGCCGGTGGTGGATGACGTGAAGGCCACCGGATAGCTGGCGCCCGCGCTGGAGGTTGCCGTCAGTGTCGGCGTGGTGCCGAAGTTCTGTGCACCGGGGTTGGCAAAGCTGATGGTTTGCGTGGCCTTGGGCGTTACCTGGTTGGATGTGGCCGAGGGCGTTCCGGTACCTGCGGAGTTGGCGCCGGTCACTGTGAAGGTATAGGCCGTGCCGTTGGTCAGGCCGGGCACGGTGATCGGGCTGCTGCCCGTCGCCGTGATGCCTCCCGGGTTGGACGTGGCGGTGTAGGTGACGGCTGCACCCCCCGTGAAGGCGGGCGCGGTAAAGCTCACCGTGGCCTGGGCATTGCCGGCCGTGGCCGTGCCGATGGTGGGCGCACCGGGGGCGACGGCGTTCACGGCAAAGCTCTGCGTGACCTGGGGTGCGGCGCCGATGGCGGCATCGCCGGCCTGGTCGGCTGCAATGGTGCAGGTGCCCGCGCTCACGAAGGTCAGCGCGCCTGTCGGAGTGACGGTGCATACGCCGGTGGTGGATGACGTGAAGGCCACCGGATAGCTGGCGCCCGCGCTGGAGGTTGCCGTCAGTGTCGGCGTGGTGCCGAAGTTCTGTGCACCGGGGTTGGCAAAGCTGATGGTTTGCGTGGCCTTGGGCGTTACCTGGTTGGATGTGGCCGAGGGCGTGCCGGTACCTGCGGAGTTGGCGCCGGTCACTGTGAAGGTATAGGCCGTGCCGTTGGTCAGGCCGGGCACGGTGATCGGGCTGCTGCCCGTCGCCATGATGCCCCCCGGGTTGGATGTGGCGGTGTAGGTGACGGCTGCACCCCCCGTGAAGGCGGGCGCGGTAAAGCTCACCGTGGCCTGGGCATTGCCGGCCGTGGCCGTGCCGATGGTGGGCGTACCGGGGGCGACGGCGTTCACGACAAAGCTCTGCGCGACCTGGGGTGCGGCGCCGATGGCGGCATCGCCGGCCTGGTCGGCTGCAACGGTGCAGGTGCCTGCGGTCACGAAGGTCAGTGCGCCTGTCGGAGTGACGGTACACACGCCCATGGTGGACGAGGCGAAGGTCACCGGATAGCTGGCCCCTGCGCTGGAGCTGGCCGCCAGTGTCGGCGTGGTGCCGAAGTTCTGGGCGCCGGGATTGGCGAAGGTAATGGTCTGCGTGCCCTTGGGGATGACGGTATTGGTCGTGGCTGCTGCGCTGGTCAGGCCGGCGCCGTTGGTGGCCGTGACGTTGAAGCTGTAGCTGATGCCATTGGTCAGGCCGGGCACGGTGATGGTGCAGGCTGTCGGCCCCGTGCAGTATCCGGTCTGGCCTCCGCCCCCGCTGGCCACTGCGTTATAGGTGGAGATGGCCGAACCGCCGTTGCTGGCCGGGGCAGCGAATGTGATGGAGGCCTGGGCATTGCCGGCCGTGGCCGTGGCACCCGTGGGAGCACCGGGGGCCACCGGAACGGCGACCGTGTGAGTCCCGCCGCTGTTGAAGGACGCAGGCGGCCCGTTGCCCACGCTGTCGGCGATGTTGGTGCTGCCGTTCAGGTTGATCTTGATGGTGCCGGTGCCCGTGATGCCCGAAACGTTGACGTTGACGGAGCTGCCCGTGCTGGCCGAGACACTGGATATGGTGCCTGAAGCCGTGCCCGTACCGATCAGGGTGAAGTCGTCGGTGGAGATGTTGGTGACTGGCTTATTGAAGGTTGCCGTGAACGCCACGCTGGCATCGCCCGGGGCTGGCGAGCCGCTGACGGCGATGCTGCTGACGGTGGGGATCAGGGTGTCCACGGTGGCGTTGGCGGTGCTTGCCGTGGTGGTGATGTTGCCGGCGTTATCCGCGGCGCTGATGCTCGCATTGAGGTTGTTTCCTGCAACGCCAGCCTGGAGCGGGTGGGTGGCTGTCCAGATCCCGGCGGCGTTGGTGGCCGGTATGGCCACCGGGCCGTTGAAGGCGGACAGGTTGATGGACACTGCACTGATGGTGTCAGTGTTGTTGTCGCCCGCAGCAGTGTTGTTCCACTGGGCGGTCACGGTGTCACCGGCCTTGAAGGCGCCGCCCACGCCGGACGCTCCCGACAGGGCGATGTTGCCAGGGGTGACGACAGGAGCAATGGTGTCTACCGTGGCATTGTTCGTGCCTGCCGTTGTTGCGGGACCATTGCTGTTGCTTGCCGTGACGGATACGTTGCGATTCGTGGCATCGATGGCGCCAGCCGACAGCAAATGGGTCGCTGTCCAGATGCCTGCAGAATTGAGAGCCGCCACCGAAGCGCCGCCACCGAACTGGGACAAATCGAAGTTGACGCCTGTGATCGGTGTGGCGTTGTAGTCTCCGCTGGCAGTGTTGTTCCAGCGTGCCGTGACGGTGTCACCTATCTTGAACGCTCCGCCTGTTCCCGTGGCTCCTGTCAGGCTTATGTGGTCAATGGAGATGCGTGGCGAGTTCTGCGCCCCTGCGATCGTGAAGCCGCGGAATTCGAAGTCGGCGAACTTGTTTGCCGGGCAGGCGCCACCGTCCCCGCCGCAATCCACATAGAGCTTGAAGCCTTTGAGTTTCTTGCCACTGAAATCGGCAAGCTGGGTTGCCGTGAAGGTGAACGCTTCTCCTGGCGTGGCGCTGCCGTTGATGGTGCTGGACGTGACCGTGCCACCGGATGCCAGCATCCCCACGATACGCACGTTGGTGAACTGGCTGACGGCACCATATTCACCGGCTGACAGGCCCGTCAGCTCGAACTTTGTGGTGTTGATATCGTCCGCTCTGAGATAGAAGTAGGTGCCGGTCGCAGTCCCTCCGTTCTGGATGTAGGCGGCGAAGGGCGCAGCTGAATATATTTGCAGTCCCAGTTGTGTATGTGTGCTGTCCCAGGCGGAGACGCGAAAATCCGTCTGGACTAGATCGAGGCTGTTGACGCTGAAGCTGGAGAAAGACTTTGGTCCGTCACTGGCCAGCAGCACGCCCGAGAAATCAGCCAGAGCCTTGTCCGAAAACGCCAGCTGCGTATCGACGTGGCCGCGCCGCACCTCCAGCTGCCAATCTCCACCCTGGGCCAGGTTGCCTGTGGCATTGCTGGACGCCGCCACGTCCAGCTGCGTTGCATGCTGCACGATGTCCAGCAGTTGCTCGCCTTCGGGCGTGGCTGCGAGATCGCAGCCGTAGAACAGCAGGTCACCGCCGGGACGCACGGCATTGCGCAGTGCGGCCAGCGATTCGATCTCGCCCTTGACGCTTTCGGCCGTGATGCGGCTGCTGCCCAGCAGCAGCACGCCGGCCTCGGCATGCGAGACCACGTGGATGGCTGACAGATTTTTGAACGAAGCCAGGGCCTGGACCAACTGGGGCAGGCCGGGGCGCGAGGCATCGATCTCCACCATCTGCACGCCGGGCTTGAGCGCACGCTGCAGCACGGCCCGGTCCTGCACGGCAGAGTCCACGATCACCAGTTCGCTGACGGGCGACGCCACGACGATCTCCAGCTCTCCCGGGGGGCGAGGCCGCAGGTCGCGCGCCGGCGCGGCACTGCGGGACAGGGGCAGGGCGGTCTGCTCGCCATAGTCCTGGGGCGATCTCAGGTACGAGCGCAGGTACGAGCCCGCTGCCGGGCCTGCGGAACCCAGCAGGCCCAGCGGAAGCAGTGCGGCGGAGAAGCCGCCAAGGAATGTGGTGCCTATCATGGTGTTCCTCTCTGTGTTTCGGTGTCCGTCGCGGACGCTCTCTTGCTGGCGATGATGTGGGCCGAGGTGCCGGTGGTGTCCTGCCAGAAGTCCATGGCCTGGTACCTGGCAAACAGGTCGGGCGGCAGGATGCTGCGGCGCGGCTTGAAGGCCACCTTCCGGCGCACGTCGTGCAGGCCCTTGACGCCCAGTTGCAGGTCGAACTCGCTTTCGGAGTACTCGACGGCATTGAAGTCGTGGGCGAAGGCCTCTTCGCCGAGAAATTGGTAGATGAGTTCCACCGTGCGCCGGGGGTGCTGGGTGAGCAGGTCGTAGTCCACGATCAGCAGGCGCTCGGAAAACTCGCCGTAGTAGGCTTCCTTGAGCGCGGTCCATGCGCTGCCCACGGCACCGGCCACATGGATGAGCGACTCGCAGCGGCTGTACACCGTCTGGCGCGAGGCCGCGTTGAACATGCGGCTGTAGTCGAAGGGGTTCCTGCGGTAGATGGTCTCGAAGCTGTCCATGACCCATGCCGGATTGCGCACGCAGCACACCATCCTGAAGTCGGGCACCAGTTCCACGAGCTGGTGCATGCGTGCCGTCCACTGGCGGTTGGTGTCGAAGAGGACGGGCTGCTGCTGGCCGGCATAGTAGGCATCGACGATGGCCCGGCAGATGGCCTTGCGCCGGGCCTCGTCGAAGAAGGCGTGGGATTCGCTGCCGGCGCCCATCTGCTCGAGGGCGCCGTTGACCAGCCCCGCCACGGGACTGCTCATCGCGGCGTGAAAGCGCGGGTTCTGCCGCAGGATGCCCGCGAGCAGCGTGGAGCCCGAGCGCGGCAGGCCAGAGATGAAATGCAGTGTGCGTGGCATGGGCTGCGGCACGTCAGTTACGTGAGGGGAAGACGCCTTGCAACGCAATGCAGAAGTTCAGCACGAGAAAGGGCTGGCGATTCTCATGCGCGGTGTTGCCTCCGGCCGGAGTCAGCATGTTGGGAGCCATGGCGGCGCTGGGCGTGCCGTTGGTTCGCATGTACCGCACGACCCCAGTACCCCCCCGACCGTCGAACGTCAGGTAGGACGTGCTGTCAGGCGCTGCCTGGGTGCCTGGATTGTTCAGCCCGGTCAGCAAATGGTTGTGCTGGGGCATTTCAGTGGTCAGCAGCGTGACGGAATCAGTGCCTTCCGTGGAGCCGATGTTCCAGGACTGCTGCGGGTCGGCTCCGGTGACGACATGGCCTATCAGATTGGGCAGGCCGAAGGTTGTGGTTCCGTTGCCGCCATAGAAGGTTCCGATGATGGAAAACAATGCGGGGTTGGACTGGATGGCCAGCAACTGGCCATTGCACAGCGCCCAGTTCTTGGGGGCGAAGTTGAACGGAAATTGGCGAATTTCGCCGATGAAAGCGTCCATTGTGCTGTCCTAGTTCCTGGAGGGGTAGATGCCGTAGAGCGCAATGATGTAATTCATCGCCATGCTGGGCATGATGTTGTCGTGCGGTTGGCTGTTGCCTGCGACCGTGACCGATGCGGGTGCCATGGTCTGTGGGTTGGCCCCTGCCACCGGCTGTGGCGCATAGAAGAGATCGGACCCGTTTTGTGCAGGCACCAGCCCTGTGGCCTGTGCTGCGGTAGCCAGGGAGGTGCTGGCGACAAGACCGTGGGAATGGGTGGGGATCTGGTTTGTCGTGAGCGAGACCTGTGCCACTCCGAACTGCTGACCCACGGCGCGACTGGTCAGCCCCGGGCCTGCTCCCTGCCCCACGGGCACGCGGGATCGAAGGTCCGGCAGCTTGAAGGTGGTTTGCCCGTCTCCTCCGTAGATCGTTCCCAGCAGCGAGTACAGGGCGTCGTATTCAGAGATGTTGAGCGTCGCGCCATCGCACAGGTGCCAGCCTGCGGGTGCAAAACTGCCTGCGAACAGGCGGATCTCTCCAAGGTAATAGTCCATTGCGTATTCCTGTGGGCGCGTGTCAGTTGCGCGAAGGGTAGATGCCGGTCAGCGCGATGCACGGTGTCAGCACCAGCGAGGGTTGGCAGTTCTCGTGCGGCTGATTGCCGCCGGTGTTGGAGACGCTGGCCGGCGCGATCGGCTGCTGGCCAGCGGTGCCTGGTGCATAGAAATTGGTGGGGGCGCTGGTGGCCACGAGCGTGGCCGTGGCCATGCTGTTGTTGCTGAACGCGGGCGCATCCCCGCTGTCCGTGCTTGCCATGACGAAGTGGGTGTGCTGGGGAAGATTGTTGGCGACCAAGGTGACGCTTTCCACGCCACCGGGCAAGCCTTGCTGCAAGCCGCCGCCCGTGTGCCGTGCGACCCGGCCACGAAGATCGGGAAGCGCGAAGGTAGTGCTGCCGTTTCCGCCGAATTGCGTACCCAGCAGCGAGAACAGTGCCTGGTTCTGGTTGATGGCCAGAATCTGTCCGGCGCACATCGCCCATCCCTTGGGAGGCCAGCCATAGGGATACAAGCGGATTTCTCCAATGAAGTTTTCCATGGAAGCGTTGCCTTTCTGTTATCGCTTTGTGGGGGTGCAGGAGGGGTATGAAGGTGTTCAGGCGGCAGGCGGATGCCAGGCCATGCCCAGTTGAACGGCATCGATGCCCGATGACGCGAAGCCCAGCCGGGCGTACAGCCTTTGCGCGCCGTGGTTGGCTGCATCGACGCTCAGCGTGACCCGGCGGCCCAGCACGGCGGCACTGCCTTGCACCCAGCGCAGCAGAGCCGCGCCGTATCCTTGTCCGCGTACGGCAGGCGTGATCACGATGTCCACGATGTGCAGGTCCGCTCCGTTGTCATGCACCGTCAGTGCGCCTATGGGCACGCCCCTTTCCTGCACGATGAGGCGGGGTGCGCCGGCAAAGCGGCGCTGGTAGTCGGCCTGCTGGAAGTCGTACTGCTGGTCCAGCAGCTGGGCGAGGGCGGCCCCGGGCAGTGGCAGGGATTGCAGGTGCGGGCGCGCGGAGAGAAACAGTGCGCGCTGGAAGTTGCGGTCTTCGGGTTCAGCGGGACGGGTGAACAGGCCGGGGGGGCGCAGCGCTTCAAGCAGCATGCAGGGCCTCCGCATCCATCAGGGGTTGTGCGCACTGCAGCAGCTGTGCGTGCAGCGGGCCCAGGCGCGCTTCGATATCCTGGCGATCGCTTGCGCCAAAGACGGCTGCCTTGTCCTGCCCATCAGGCGAGAAGCGTTGGTCCAGCGCCTTGGCATGCTGGCTGAGGCGCACGGCGATGCGCTGGCGTGCGGCCTCGCTCGCATGAAGGCCGAAGCGCCGGGCTATCTGCTCCATGGCCCCGGCACCCAGCTGGCTGTAGTGCAGCACAGGAACGCCCTGGCTTTCGTGCAGGCCCCGCATCTGCTCCATCAGTGCCTGCAGCACGCGCATGCGATGGTCGAGCATAGAGACAAAGGGTTGGCTGCTCCTGCCGCAACAGAACACCGGACTGGCGCCAGCCAGCGACGGGTCGCCTGACATGTGCCGGCCGGCCTGCCTGTGGTGCGAGGCCAGGATCTCCACAGGATCGCGCACCAGCATCAGGCTGGGCACCTCGGGGTAGAGGTCCTGCAGTAGCTCCCACTGGAAGATGTCCCAGGCATTCCACTTGACCACAAGGTCATGGCGCCCAGGCACGGCGACGGTGATTGCCGACACCAGACCGGCAATGCCCTCGCGCTTTTGCGCACGGTCCAGCGAGGTGTCCAGCAGCAACTCGGTGAACACCGGCGGCTCCGACAGAACCAGCGTGCTGTCCAGCTCGGAAAGGCTGCCCGAGACCAGGGTGGAGCCGCAGCGCGAGAGGTGGAAGATGAAGCCGGCAGGCCGATGGCCCCAGCGCCTGGGAGCGCTGGCTGCGCACAGCTCGGCCAGCGGCGTGCGTGGCCGGATGAACTGATTCAGCAGCCTGCGCTGCAGGCAGCGGCTGATGTACTCGTCATGGAACGGCTCGGTGGCAGGACCGTCCGGCAGGCACCACTGGATGCTGCGCGTGCGTGCCTCATACCTGTGTGGAAGCCAGCCACCGGCCAGCAGCGCGGTGGCTGGCACGGCAGCCTCCTTGCTCAACTGCTCCAGAGTCTGGATGAGCCGGGCATCGCCCCAGCCGTGAAGACGCCACAGCAGCCGCAACTGGGCGAGCACCGATTCCACACTTCCAGCCCGCTCAAACAAGGCCTGCTGCGACGGGCTTGCGATCAGTGCGGCAAAAGCGACCTGCAGCTCATGCATAGGCCTGCCCCTTGCCGATGCGGTCGGCCAGCCAGGCGTTGGCAATGCAGTCGATGACCAGATGGGTGCGGTCCTGCGTGCTCTGGTTCAGCACTTCATGCGTGGCGTCGGCATTGAAGTACCAGAGCTCTCCTGGGGCCATGGGGATCTCCAGGCCTTCCACGATGAATCGCACATCGGGGTGTGTGTAGACGGGCACGTGCAGTCGCGCCTGGCCATGCTCCAGGCTCAAGCCATGGTCGCGATGCGGCTTGATGGATGAGCAGGCCTTCAGCTGCATCAGGCGCACGGAGCGCAGCGGGCATTGCAACTGGTCCAGCACCTCGCGCATCGCCGGGCTGTGCTGCAGCGAGGGCAGATCGTCCCATTCTTCGTCAGGCGCCTCGATGGAGAAGCTCTGAAGAAGGGGGTGGGCCGCCACATGCTGGCGCTGGCAGCGCAGCGGCACCACGCGCCATGCACCTTCGTAGCCGCGGTGGTTCACATGGTCACACCAGTGTGAGGACAGCAGCGCATCGACCTCGTCCCGCAGTCCCTGCAGCCGTACCTCGGCCTCCAGCCGGGCAAACAAGGGTGCGTCGGCGCATGCGTCGGCAGGTGTGCAAGACGGAATGGCCCTGGCATTCATTGCAGTGCCTTGGCCAGCGGCAGGGGTGAGTTCACCAGCGGCACCACGCCACATGCTGCCGGGCCTGGTTCGGCCGCCTGCTCCATCTGCAGCAGCGCCTGTATGCGCGAGACGCAGGCAGCGATGCTGAGCTGGTGCGTGGCCAAGGCCAGGTCCGGAGCCGGGGGGGCCTCGTAAGGAGAGTCGATGCCGGTGAACTGGCGCAGCTCGCCGCGGCGCGCTTTCCTGTACAGGCCCTTGGGGTCGCGCTGCTCGGCGACGGACAGGGGGACATCCACGAAGATCTCGAAGAAGTCGCCCTTGTCGAACAAGGCCCGTGCAGCATCGCGCTCGGCCCGGAAAGGGGAGATGAAGGCGGCGATCACGATGGTTCCCGCATCCACGAACAGCCGTGCGACCTCTGAAACCCTGCGGATGTTCTCTGCACGGTCTTCGTTGGAGAAGCCCAGATCGCGGTTCAGGCCCTGGCGGATGTTGTCGCCATCAAGCACATAGGTGCGTCTGCCGGCGGCATGCAGGCGGGCCTGCAGCGCATTCGCGATTGTCGATTTGCCAGATCCGGAAAGACCGGTGAGCCATATGGCGCATGCCCTGTGTCCATGCAGATTTTCCCTGTCTTGCCTTGTAATGCAAAACGGTTGTGCATGTACGTCGGGCGGTGGGGTATGGCCGGAAAATGGCATGGCTTGGGTGGGAAAGCGGGAAAACGAAAGACGGGTCAATCGGACAGGGCGAATATCTACGAATTGTTAAGAAATTTCAAGAAAAATTACTGACGGCACCATTCGCTGCTTCGCAATGCGAACGCATCCGTCTCCCCTGGGAAATACGTGTCGTAGCGTCCTGTCAGGGGAGTGGGGAGCGTCAATAGCCATTGGCGATGGTTGTTGGCTATTTATTTGTCTCAAGAAGGTGTTTTCAATAGCTTTTCCTGAAAACGTTTATCGACTATTCTCGCAAATGAGATTCTTGTTGAAATGATTTTTCATTTTCATTAATACCATTTGCTCCAATGAATATCGCTGAAATGAGAGGAAGCCGCGATCATAGGAGACGCACGGAAAGTGGTATATCACTGGAAATAGGTATTTGTATGGGACGCTCCGTTGCCGGCATCAAGTTCATATCGGCTGCCGAGCGTTCCTGCGCGTGCACGGGCCCGCAGCCCTTTTTCCGTCCGGCGCCGGCAGGTCACGTGTGATGGAGGTTGGAAGCAGGACCGCTGCGTGTATTTCGCCCGAACGGGCTGCAGGCGGCGCAGGCGGCAAATGACGGGTCCCGGCTGCGACCCGAAGCAATGGCAGAGGCCGGCCCTGCCTGCGAGCCGTTGCGCGACAGAGGGCTGGCAGCGCTCCTACCGGCAGGACGCAGGGGGGTATGCCCGCGGCAGCATGAAAAAAGCCCCTGGCTCTTGCGAACCAGGGGCTTCCTGTTTGGTGCCGGAGAAAGGAATCGAACCCTCGACCTTCTCATTACGAATGAGCTGCTCTACCAACTGAGCTACACCGGCGACAGAAAAAGATTATAACGGCAAATTCATGCCTCGGAATGGTATTGCGTCACTTTTTCGACTTCGTTCTTCGAGCCGAGGATGACGCTCACACGTTCGTGCAGCTGCGTGGGCTGGATGTCGAGGATGCGCTGCTTGCCGTTGGTGGCGGCGCCGCCGGCCTGCTCGACCAGCCAGGCCATGGGGTTGGCTTCATACATCAGGCGCAGCTTGCCGGGCTTGTTGGGCTCGCGGCGGTCCCAGGGGTACATGAAGATGCCGCCGCGGGTCATGATGCGGTGCACGTCGGCCACCATGGAGGCGATCCAGCGCATGTTGAAGTCCTTGCCGCGCGGGCCTTCCACGCCGGCCAGGCATTCGTCCACGTAGCGCTTGACGGGGGTGTCCCAGTGGCGCATGTTGGACATGTTGATGGCGAATTCCTTGGTGTCCTCGGGGATGCGGATGTTTTCCTGCACCAGCACGAAGGAGCCTTGCTCGCGGTCCAGCGTGAACATGGAGACGCCGTCGCCCACGGTCAGCACCAGGGTGGTCTGCGGGCCGTAGATGCAGTAGCCGGCGGCGACCTGCTGGGTGCCGGGCTGCATGAAGTCCTGCTCGGTCACGCCGGGGTGGCCTTCGGGCTTCTTGAGCACGCTGAAGATGGTGCCGATGGAGACGTTGACGTCGATGTTGGACGAGCCGTCCAGCGGATCGAACATCAGCAGGTACTCGCCGTGCGGGTAGCGGTTGGGCACCAGGTAGATGCCTTCCATTTCCTCGGAGGCCATGGCTGCCAGGTGGCCGCCCCATTCGTTGGCCTCGATCAGCACCTCGTTGGCGATGATGTCCAGCTTCTTCTGGACTTCGCCCTGCACGTTCTCGCTGCCGGCCGTGCCCAGCACGTCGCCGATGGCGCCCTTGTTGACGGATTGGCTGATGCGCTTGCAGGCGCGTGCCACGACTTCCAGCAGCAGGCGCAGCTGGCCGGGGATGAGGCCGTCCACGCGTTGCTGCTCGACCAGGTAGCGGGTCAGGCTGACGTTTTTCTTCATGGGTTCAACTCCTAAAAATCCGGGAGCAGATGCGGCATGGCGTATGCATCTGCTGATGAACAGCATTTCAGTGATTCCTGGCTTGCAGCATAAAACCGGCGCTGCTCAAGCCAGGGACACCGAGGAAGAGCCGCCTCGCACCGAGGGTGTCGTCCCCCTGCAAGGGGGAAGGCGCGAAGCGACTCAGGGGGTGGCTCGTCAATCCGCGAGGGCGCGGGTGACGACTTCACGCACGTCGTTGCTGAGTTCGGCGCGGGCCGCCACGCGGGCGATGGCTTCACGTGCAGCGGTGCGGTAGGGCTCGGCCAGCTTGCTCCAGCGGTCCAGGGCACGCGCCAGGCGGGCGGCGACCTGGGGGTTGATGGCGTCCAGCTCGATGACGCGCTCGCTCCAGAACACGTAGCCCGCCGCGTCGGCGCGGTGGAAGGCGCCGGGATTGGCGCTGCAGTAGCTGAAGATCAGGCTGCGCGCGCGGTTGGGGTTCTTGATCTGGAAGTCGGGGTGCTTCATCAGCTGCTTGACGGCCGGCAGCACGTTGCCGCCACGGTCGCAGGCGCCGCCCTGCAGCGCGAACCACTTGTCCAGGACCAGTGCATCGTGCTGGAACAGCTTGTGGAAACGCGCCAGGGCCTGGGCGGCCAGCGGGTGGCCGCTTTGCACCAGTGCCGTCAGGGCGCTCATGCGGTCGGTCATGTTGCCTGCGTCCTTGAAGCGCTGCAGCGCCTTGCCGGGCCAGACCGTGTCGCCCGAGGCGCGCGCGGCCAGGCACAGCATGGACAGTGCCATGCCGGACAGGGCGCGGCGGCCGGAGCTGACGGGGTCGGGGCGGTAGGCGCCGGTGTCGCTGTGCTCCTGCCATGCCTGCTGCCAGTCGGGCTGCAGTTCGGTGGCCAGTTGCTGGCGCATGGCTTCGCGCACGGCGTGCACGCGCTGAGGATCGACCACGGCCAGCTGCTCGGCAATGTAGCTTTCGCCGGGCAGGGTCAGCATCAGTTCCTTGAAGGCTGCATCCAGCTGCGGATGGCGCAGCACGCCGCGCATGGCCTCGACGAAGGAGGAGGGCAACAGGGCAGCGGCGATCTGGCCGCTGGCGTCTGCCGTGATGGAGGTGTCGCCAATGGCCTGCAGCGCGATGCGCAGGCCCAGGCGCTGGCCGGCTTCCCAGCGGTTGAAGGCATCGCTGTCATGGGCCAGCAGGGTCAGCAAGGCGGCATCGCTGTCGCTGTGCTGCAGCACCACGGGGGCGCTGAAGCCGCGCAGCAGCGAGGGCACGGGCTCCTGGTCCACGTCGGTGAAGACGAAGCTGTGGCTGGGTTCGGACAGCACCAGCAGGCGGCTGTCGCCGGCTGCCTGCGCATCTTCGCCCTGCAGGCGCAGGGTCAGCGCGCGGCCGTCCTGGCCCAGCAGGCCCATCTGCACGGGGATGACGAAGGGCAGCTTCTCGGCCTGGCCGGGCGTGGGCGCGCAGCTTTGGCTCAGGGTCAGCGTGTAGGTGCGGGCGGCCGCGTCATAGCTGCCTTCGGCGCGCAGCTGTGGCGTGCCGGCCTGGCTGTACCAGCGCTTGAACTGGTCCAGGCGCCGGGCCAGTTCGCTGTCGGGGTTGGCGTCGGCCATGGCCTGGGCGAAGTCGTCGCAGGTCACTGCGTGGCCGTCATGGCGCTCGAAATACAGCTTCATGCCCTTGGCGAAGCCTTCGCGGCCCACCAGGTTGTGCTGCATGCGCACGACCTCGGCACCTTTTTCGTAGATGGTGACGGTGTAGAAGTTGTTGATCTCGATGTAGCTGTCGGGCCGCACCGGGTGGGCCATGGGGCCTGCATCCTCGGGGAACTGGGCGGTGCGCAGCACGCGCACGTCCTCGATGCGCTTGACGGCGCGTGCCGAGGGGCTGCCCGCCATGTCCATGCTGAATTCCTGGTCGCGGAAGACGGTCAGGCCTTCCTTGAGCGACAGCTGGAACCAGTCGCGGCAGGTGACGCGGTTGCCGGTCCAGTTGTGGAAGTACTCGTGGCCGACGACGGACTCGATGTTGGCGTAGTCGGTGTCGGTGGCCGTGGACTGGCTGGCCAGGACGTACTTGGTATTGAAGACGTTCAGGCCCTTGTTCTCCATGGCGCCCATGTTGAAGTCGCTGGTGGCGACGATCATGAAGCGGTCCAGGTCCAGGGACAGGCCGAAGCGGGCCTCGTCCCAGGCCACGCTGGCCATGAGGGAGTTCATGGCGTGCTCGGTCTTCTCCAGGTCGCCGGGGCGCACGAAGACCTGCAGCAGGTGGTCGCGGCCTGCGCGGCTCTTGATCTTTTGCTCGCGCGCAACCAGGTTGCCGGCGACCAGGGCGAACAGGTAGCTGGGCTTGCGGTGCGGATCGGCCCACTTGGCGAAGTGGCGGCCGTCTTCCAGCGCGCCTTGCTCGACCAGGTTGCCGTTGGACAGCAGCACCGGGTACGCGGTCTTGTCGGCGCGCAGCGTCACGGTATACATGGCCATCACGTCGGGACGGTCCAGGAAATAGGTGATGCGGCGGAAACCCTCGGCCTCGCACTGGGTGAAGAACGTGCCCTGGCTCACATACAGGCCCATGAGCTTGGTGTTCTTGGCGGGCGCGCAGGTGGTGAAGATTTCCAGATCGACGGGGTCGCCGCCCTCGGGCAGGTTCTCCAGCACGAGCTGGTCGCCGTCCATCTTGAACGAGGTACCGCCGCCGTTGACCAGCACGCGCGCAAGGTTCAGTTCATCGCCGTCCAGGCGCAGCGGCTGCGCCGGCACCTCGGTGTTGCGGCGCACGCGCATCTTGTTGAGCACGCGGGTCTTGGCCGGATCGAGATCGAAGGTCAGGTCCACGGTGTCGATCCACCAGGCAGGAGCCTGGTAGTCGGCGCGGTGGATGGCGGTGGCAGGGGCCTGCCCGTCACGCAGTTGCAGCATACAGATTCCTTCCTATGCCAATATCAGGGGACAGAGTCCAAGCCCCTGTGCGGCCGGTGCCGCCCAGGGGCTTGAAATCAGAGGCCTTGCTTGAGCGAGGCTTCGATGAAAGCGTCGAGGTCGCCGTCCAGCACCTTCTGGGTGGCCGAGATTTCGACGTTGGTGCGCAAATCCTTGATGCGGCTGTTGTCCAGCACGTACGAGCGGATCTGGTGGCCCCAGCCCACATCGGTCTTGGTGTCCTCCAGCTTTTGCTGCTCCACCATGCGCTTTTGCATCTCGTGCTCGTAGAGCTTGGAGCGCAGGCGCTGCCATGCGACGTCGCGGTTGCTGTGCTGGCTGCGGCCATCCTGGCATTGCACGACGATGCCGGTCGGGATGTGCGTCAGGCGCACGGCCGAGTCGGTCTTGTTGATGTGCTGGCCGCCGGCGCCCGATGCGCGGTAGGTGTCGGTGCGCACGTCCGAGGGGTTGATCTCGATCTGGATCGAGTCGTCGATCTCGGGATAGACGAACAGCGAGGCAAAGCTGGTGTGGCGGCCGCCCGAGCTGTCGAAGGGCGACTTGCGCACCAGGCGGTGCACGCCGGTTTCGGTGCGCAGCAGGCCGTAGGCGTACTCGCCCTCGATGTGGATGGTCGCGCTCTTGATGCCGGCGATGTCGCCCGGCGTCTCTTCCTCGACCGTGGCCTTGAAGCCCTTGCGTTCGGCGTACTTCAGGTACTGGCGCAGCAGCATGCCGGCCCAGTCGCAGGCTTCGGTGCCGCCGGCGCCGGCCTGGATGTCCACGAAGCAGTTCAGCGGATCGGCTTCCTTGCCGAACATGCGGCGGAACTCCAGTTCCTCGATCAGGGGCTGCAGCTTGGCGGTCTCGCCCTCGATGGTGAGCAGGCCGGTCTCATCGCCTTCTTCCTTGCTCATCTCGAACAGCTCGGCGTTGTCGGCCAGCTCGGTGGTGAGCTTTTGCAGCGTCAGCACGACGCTGTCGAGCAGCTTCTTTTCCTTGCCCAGTTCCTGGGCCTTCTTGGGGTCGTTCCAGACGCTGGGATCTTCCAGCGAGGCATTTACCGTGCGCAGTCGTTCGTACTTTGCATCGTAGTCAAAGATACCTCCGTAGATCTGCCGTCCGCTGCGACAGATCTTCGAGGGTGTTGCCGATGAGGTTGATGCGTTCTGCTTCCATGATGTGTTCCGTCTTCTGATGAATGTGTTCTTGGCTGAATCGCCGATTTTCTCATGCTGGGGCACCGTGCCGGGCCAAGCGCCTGTCGCGCGGGGCTGCGGGAGGGCGGCAGACTGGCGAGGGCTTTCAAAACAAGGGCTTGCAGCGGTCGATCATGGCAGATTTGAAGGGCTTGGCCATGGCAGGGGCGTGATCCGCCTGCGAGGCGCCCGGAAAAAAGGCCCGGCCAGCAGGAGCTGGTCGGGCCTTGGCCGGTGTGTCCGCCCCCGGCGGGGCGGGCGAAAACCTGGTTCAGAAGGTTTCCCAATCGTCGTCGGAGGCCGTGCTGGCCGCCTTGGCCTTGGCCCTGGCAGGTGCGGTCACGGCAGGCCGGGCCGGCTGCGCCGGCTGGGCCGGGCGCGCGGCGCCTGCCGGAGCAGGGGGTGCACCGGCCGCACCAGTTGCAGAAGGCAGGGCGGCCGATGCGCGTGCGGGCACAGCGCCTTTGGGAGCGGCAGGCGCCAGATGCGGACGGGGCGCCGCCGGTGTCTGGCGGGGCGCTGCCACGGCGGCGGCGTGGCTGACACCGCGGCTGCTGCCCAGCATGCCGGTGGACGGCGAGAGCTTGAACACGCTCACCACCTCGGCCAGCGCCTTGGCCTGGGCCTGCAGGGCGCCGGTGGCCGCCGCCGATTCCTCGACCAGGGCCGCGTTCTGCTGGGTCATCTGGTCCATCTGCGTGACGGCCTGGTTGACCTGCTCGATACCGGCCGTCTGCTCATGGCTGGCGGCCGAGATCTCGCCCATGATGTCGGTCACGCGGCGCACGCTGGCCACGATCTCCTCCATGGTCTTGCCGGCCGAATCGACCTGGGCGCTGCCTTCCTCGACCTTGCCCACCGAGTCGTCGATGAGCTGCTTGATCTCCTTGGCGGCGGCGGCCGAGCGCTGGGCCAGGGTGCGCACTTCCGAGGCGACGACGGCAAAGCCCCGGCCCTGGTCGCCGGCGCGGGCCGCTTCCACGGCGGCATTCAGCGCCAGGATGTTGGTCTGGAAGGCGATGGAGTCGATGACGCCGATGATGTCCACGATCTTGCGCGAGGCATCGTTGATGGCGGACATGGTCTGCACCACCTGGGCCACGGCCGTTCCGCCGCGCACGGCGACCTGGGACGCGGCGGCGGCCAGCTGGTTGGCCTGCTGGGCGTTGGCGCCGTTTTGCTTGACGGTGGAGGTCAGCTCCTCCATGGAGGCGGCGGTCTGCTCCAGCGAGCTGGCCTGCTCCTCGGTGCGGGCCGACAGGTCCTGGTTGCCCGATGCGATCTGGCCGCTGGCCGTGGCGATGGAGTCCGTGCCCTGGCGCACCTGGCCCACGATGCGTTGCAGGCTTTCGTTCATGTGCTGCAGGGCCAGCAGCAGCTGGCCGGTCTCGTCCTTGCCATGCACCTCGATGCGGCTGCCCAGGTCGCCTGCGGCCACGGCCTGCGCCAGGCTCACGGCCTGCTGCAGGGGGCGCGCCACGCTGCGGGCGATCAGCAGGGCCATGGCCAGGCCGAAGACCACGGCGCCCACCAGCAGGGCGATCACCCACCAGCGCGCAGCCGTGAAGATGTCGTCACCGGCCTGGTTGGCATCTTCGATGCCCTGGGCGTTGAGCTTGATCAGTTCATCGAGCTTGCTGTTGATGGCGCGGCTGGTCTTGACCGAATCGCCGCGCAGCAGCTCGGACGCCTCGTCGGTGCGCAGGGCGTGGGACAGGTCCACGATCTTTGCCGTGTGCTGCGCGTACTGGCCCAGGTCGTCCTTGATGCCGGCCATCAGCTCGCGCTCGCGAGCCGTATTGGCATAGCGCTCGAAGGCCTGCTGGTTCTTCAGCAGCTCGGACCACAGCGCGGGCATGTTCTTGTCGTAGACGGCCATCTCTTCCATGGAGGTGGCCAGCACATGCTGCATGGTCTGCGAGCGGTAGCGCTGCAGCTGGTAGCGCATCTCCAGGAGCACGCGCTCGGCAGGCATCCAGTGGTGGGCCAGGTCGGTGGCGGTCTGGTTGACGCGGTCCAGCTGGACCACGGAGAACAGGCCCAGGCCTGCGGTCAGCAGCAGCAGGGCGATGAAGGAGGCCAGCAGCTTGGGGGCCAGCTTCAGATTGCGGAAAAACATCATGGTGGGGGAGTGCCGTATGGCGAAGAGCGAAAGCGGATGAGCGGCTGGGGCTGGGAGTCGGCGGAAACGGTGGCGATCTGTGGCGATCAGCGGGGCCGACACTCAGCCGCCGCCATGCCGCAGATATCGGTCACTTGCCGGCGAGGCTTAGGGAAAAATAGGTCCAGTCCGAATATTTATTGCGGATTGTTACTTTTGCCGGCCAAGGTCTCCGCGCGCATGGCCTGGTCCGCGCACATGCCCGTTCACATGCCCGTTCACATGTCCGCTCACACGTCCGTCGCCAGGCCGGCCTGCGCGCTCGAGGCCTGCAGCCACCGTTCCAGATCAGCGGCCGGCAGCGGGCGAGAGAACAGATAGCCCTGTGCCACCGGATAGCCCTGTTCGCGCAGGATGGTGTTCTGCGCTGCCGTCTCCACGCCCTCGGCCACCACGGTCAGGTGCAGGCTGCGGCCTATGCCCAGGATGGCGTTGCTCAGCGCCTGCGCGGCCTCGTCGTGCTCCAGGTCGGCGACGAAGCTGCGGTCCAGCTTGAGCTCGCTGACCGGCAGGCGCCGCAGGTAGCTGAGGCTGGAGTAGCCCGTGCCGAAGTCGTCCATGGACAGGCGCACGCCCTGGGAATGCACGGCCTGCAGCGTGCGCATGGTGCCCGGGTTGGTGTCCAGCAGCAGGCTTTCGGTGATCTCCAGCGTGAGGTCCTGCGGCTTGAGCGCGTTGTGCTCCAGCGTGTCGGCAATCATGCGCGGCAGGTCCAGGTTGTGAAAGCTGGTGGGCGAGAGGTTGACCGACATGGCCGGCACGTCGATGCCCCGGCTGCGCCACTCGCCCAGCTGGCGGCAGGCCTCGCGCAGTGCCCAGGTGCCCAGCTCGCCGATCAGGCCGCATTCCTCGGCCAGCGGAATGAAGCGTGCGGGCGAGATCTCGCCGAATTCCGCATGGCTCCAGCGCGCCAGGGCCTCCACGCCGTAGAGGCGCCCGTCCTTCAGGTCGAGCTGGGGCTGGTAGTGCAGTCGCAGGCCGCCGCTGCGCAGGGCATCGCGCAGCGCCGTCTCCAGCACCAGGCGCTCCTGGGCCAGGCGGTTCATCTCGGGGCTGAAGAAGCTGTAGAGCCCGCGCCCGCCGGATTTGGCCTGGTACATGGCCATGTCGGCGCGGTGCAGCAGGGTCTCCATGTCGCGCCCGTCGGCGGGAAACACGGCAATGCCGCAACTGGCCGTGCTGGCCAGGGACACGTCGTCGATCATGCAGGGCTCGCCAAGTGCCGACTGCAGCCGCTCTATCACCTCGGCCGCCTGCGCACCGCCGCAGTGTGGCAGCACGATGACGAACTCGTCGCCCGACAGCCGTCCGGCAATGTCGCCCGTGCGCAGCTCCGCCTGAATGCGCTGGGCCACGCTGCACAGCAGCCGGTCGCCGGCCGGGTGGCCCAGCGAATCGTTGACCTGCTTGAAACGGTCCAGGTCGATGAAGACCACGGCCAGCTCGTGGCCCTCGTGCGAAGCCACGGACAGCGCCTGCTCGGCCTGGGCCAGCAGCAGGCTGCGGTTGGGCAGGGTGGTCAGCCCGTCGTAGAAGGCCAGCTGCCGGATGCGGCGGCGTGCCTGCTCGCGCTCCAGCGCCAGCGCGCACAGGTCGGTGCAGGCCTCCACCAGCCGCTGGTGGAAGGGATCGGGGCCGGGCCGGTTGAAATGGCGGTAGTAGAAGGCAAAGGTGCCGGCCACGCCGCCCTGCAGCCCGCAGATGGGCGTGGACCAGCAGGCCGTATACCCCAGCGGCAGGATGAGGTGCTTGTAGTCGGCCCACAGCGGGTCGGTGGCGATGTCGCCCACCAGCACGGGCCGGTTGTGAAAGGCCGCCGCGCCGCAGGAGCCGACATTGGGGCCGATGGGCACGCCGTCCAGCGCCGCCGAATAGGAGGCCGGCAGGCTGGGCGCGGCCAGCGGATGCAGGCGGTTCTGGTCATCGACTTCCAGCACCGAGACCGCGATATCGGGCGCAATGCGCTCGACCTCGCGGCACACCAGGTCCAGCACCTCGGTCAGCGGCTGGTCGCGGGCCATGGCCTCCAGGGCGCGCCGCTGCAGCACCTCATGCATCTTGGCTTCGGTAATGTCGGTGATCACCGTCACCGTGGTCTGCAGCCGCCCGTCCGGCCCCATCACGGGATTGGCCTGGGCGCTGACCCAGTAGCGCTCGCCGTCCTTGCCCACCAGGATCTCCTCGCGGTACACGGGCTTGCCCGCGTCCAGCTCGGCACGGTAGGCGGCCGTGAACTCGGGCGAGGCATGGGGCACCAGCAGGGCGATGGGCGCACGGCCCACCACTTCCTCGCTGGTCCAGCCGAACATGCGGCTGAAGCCCGCATTCACATAGCTGATGGTCCAGTTGCCATCGGCGATCACCACGGCAGCATCGGTGGCATCGGCCACCAGGGACAGGCGCCGCATGTGCTCCTGCCGCCGGCGGTCGGCCAGCATGCGGGCCGAGACATCGGTGGCAATGCACAGCACATGGCTGAGGGCGCCGGCCGCATCGAGCACGGGCGCATAGGTGGCCTCCAGCCAGCACGTGCTTCCGTCGCGGCGCCGGTGCTCTCCCACGCGCGAAACCGTCTCGCCCGCGCCCCAGCGCTGGCGCCACTGACCGTAGGCGGCCGGGTCGGCCTGGGCCTGCGTGCACAGATCGCTGTGAAGCAGACCTTCAGCGCCCGTGGCCGGATAGCCGAGGATGGCCTCGTAGTTGGCATTGGCGCGCATCAGCCGGCCTTCGGGCGTGAATTCCGCCAGCGCCATGGCCTTGTCCAGCGTGCTCCACAGCGCCTGTTGTCCTGCCGTGCCTGCTACCCGCGTTTCGAACATGGTTCGCTCTCCTGATGGATGCTGAGCTGATGATTGATTGTTTCTAAATGATACCGATCCGGCGCAGCAGCTGGATGTCAGCCACTCTGGTCGCCTTTGGATGGTCCGCCTGATGGCACTCTTAGGCAAGTGATTCCGCTGGTTACAATGATTTGAGAATGATTCTTGTTTGATGGTGACTCCCGCCTTCAAGCCATCGGGTCCTACCATGCCATCCGCCCCAGCCTCCAGCGCCGCCTCCAGCCCCTTGCACCGCGAAATCTCCGCCCTCTATGCCGCCCACCATGGCTGGCTGCAGGGCTGGCTGCGCCGCAGGCTGGGCAACGGGGCGGATGCGGCGGACCTGGCGCAGGACACCTTCGTGCGCATCCTGGGCGTGCGCGACCTGGCCGGTGTGCAGGAGCCGCGTGCCTACCTGACCACGGTGGCCAAGGGCGTGATCGTCAACTGGTACAAGCGCCAGGCGCTGGAGCGCGCCTACCTCGAAGCCCTGGCCGCCTTGCCCGAGCCCGTGGCGCCGTCGCCCGAGCAGCGCGCCCTGGTACTGGAGACCCTGCACGAGATAGACGCCATGCTGGACGCGCTGCCGCCCATCGTGCGGCGCACGTTTTTGCTGTCCCAGCTGGACGGCATGAAGTACGAGGACATCGCGCAGCAGCTGGAGGTCTCGCTCACCAGCGTCAAGCGCTACATGGCCCAGGCGTTTCGCCAATGCCTGGTGGCAATGGCGTGATGGAGACGCCCCTGCAAGCGCGCGTGCTCGACGAGGCCGCCGAATGGCTGATGCGCCTGCACGACAGCGGCGCCACCGACGCCGACCGCGCCGCCTGCGAGCGCTGGCGCCAGGCCGAGCCACAGCATGCCCTGGCCTGGGAGCGCGCCGAGCGGCTGCTGGGCAAGTTGGGCGGCCTGCCTGCAGCGCTGGCCATGCCGGCGCTGGACCGGCCCCGAAGCCACCGCGCCCAGCGCCGCGCCGCCGTGGCCCGGCTGGCCGCGCTGCTGGCCGTGGCGCCGGCAGGCTGGCTGGTATGGAGTGCGGCGGACCAGCGCGGCTGGGGCGCCGACCTGCGCACCGCCACCGGCGAGCGCCGCACCGAGCATCTGGCCGATGGCAGCCGCCTCCTTCTGGACACGGCCAGCGCGGTGGACATCCGGTTTGATGGCGCACTGCGCCTGCTCACCCTGCGCCAGGGCGCGATTTCCATAGAAACGGCGGCCGATACCGCCACACCGCACCGCCCCTTTGTCGTGGATACCGCCCATGGCCGGCTGCGCGCCCTGGGCACCCGCTTCACCGTGCGGCAAGAGGGGGGCAGGGCGGACGGCGGCCCCGTGCGCCTGGCCGTGACCGAGGGCGCCGTGGAAGTGACGCTGCGCGGCGCCGCCAGCCCAGCGCTGGTCGTTCAAGCCGGTCAGCAAACGGTATTGCGAGCGGGGGAGGTGACCTCGCCCCAGCCCCTGCAGCCCGAGGCCACGGCCTGGACCCACGGCATGCTGATGGCCGACGCCATGCCGCTGGCCGCGTTCTGCGCCGAACTGTCGCGCTACCGGCCCGGCCTGCTGCAGTGCGCGCCCGAGGTGCGCGCGCTGCGCGTGTCCGGCTCCTTTCCGCTGGGCGATACGGACCGGACGCTGACCATGCTGGCCTCCACCTATCCCGTCGACGTGCAGACGCGCATGCGCGGCTACTGGATCACCGTGGTCGCCAGGAACTAAAAAAATCGAGGCAGGGTGACACTTTTTCGGATCTCGGCTGGCAACGGGGAAAGAGCTTTTTTCTTCACCGCCTCCAAGGACCGATTTCCATGCCTGCCGTACCCATGCCGCATCCCGTCTTCCATCCCCTGGCGCATGCCGCCCGCCTGGCCCTGCTGGGCATGGCATTGGCCGCAGGCGCCGGGCAGGCGGCCGAACCGGCACCTGCTCCCACACCCGCTCCCGCAGCCCAGACCTACCAGATTGCGCCCGGGCCGCTGGGCCGCACGCTGGCCGGCGTGGCCACGGCGGCGGGCATTTCGCTGTCCTTCGATCCTGCGCTGACCGAAGGGCTCACCAGCCCGGCCCTGTCCGGCCACTACGCGCCGCAGCAGGCGCTGCAGCGCCTGCTGGCCGGCAGCGGGCTGGACATGGTGGCGCGCAGCGATGGCAGCTACACGCTGCGCAGGCAGGCCGCACCGGCCGGCGCTGGCGCCGGTTCCACCACGGTCCTGAACGAAGTGCAGGTGACGGCCCGCGCCGAGCGCAGCGCCACCAGCGAAGGCACGGGCAGCTACGTGGCCCGCGCGGTCACGGTGGGCAAGGGCGAGCAGGCGATCAAGGATATCCCCCAGTCCATCAGCGTGATCACGCGCCAGCGCATGGACGACCAGAACCTCCACACCGTGGACGACGTGCTGGCCAGCACCACGGGCATCACCATGTACGACAGCCCCATGGGCGGGCGCTATGTCTACTCGCGCGGCTTCCGCGTGGATACCTACCAGTTCGATGGTGTGAACCGCGCCTTCTACTACCCGCAGGCCGACAACTTCACCAGCAACGCCGCCACGCTGGACCGCGTGGAAGTGGTGCGCGGTGCCACGGGGCTGCTGCAGGGGGCGGGCTCGCCCAGCGCCGCCATCAACATGGTGCGCAAGCGCCCCCTGGCAGAGCGCCAGCTGGAGGTATCGGCCAGTGCGGGCTCCTGGAACAACCTGCGTAGCGAGATCGATGCCACGGGCCCGCTCAACGAGGCCGGCACGCTGCGCGGGCGCGTGGTCGCCAGCCTCAACAGCCGCGACTATTTCTACGACGTGGCCAGCAGCCGCACCGGAGTGCTCTACGGCGTGCTGGAGTACGACCTCAGCTCCCAGACCCGGCTGACGGTGGGCGCCACCCACGAGCGGCTGCGCTCCACGCCGTTCTTCCAGGGCCTGCCGCGCTATGCCGACGGGGCAGACCTGCGGCTGCCGCGCTCCACCTTCCTGGGCGCGGACTGGAACCGCTGGGACAGCGAGCAGACATCGCTGTTTGCCGAGCTGCAGCACCGCTTCAACGCGGACTGGACCGTCAAGGCCACGGCGGGCTACACCCGGGAAAAGCACGACATGAAGTACGCCTTCGCCCTGGGGGCGATCAATCCCGCCACGCTGGCGGGCAACGAGATGTATGCCGGCCTGTTCGATGTCACCACCGACAACAAGACCCTGGACGTGGCGGTGGACGGCAAATTCGACGCCTTCGGCCGCCGGCATTCGCTGAGCTTTGGTGCCAACACGGGCCGCATGGTCAACGACAGCGACTATTCGCTGATCCGCATGGGCCTGCCCAACAACGTGTTCGACCCGAGCGCCGCCATCCGCGAGCCGTCCCGCGCGGAATTCCTGGCCAACCGCTATCGTGGCGATGAAAGCCGCACCCGCATGACCCAGTCCGGCGCCTACGGCGTGGCGCGGCTGGGCCTCACCGATGCGCTGACCCTGATCGGCGGCGCCCGCGTCACCCGCTTCACGGGCAGCAGCAACTACCGCAACACGGGCGAGGCCTACAACGACCCGTACAAGGAAAGTGGCGTCATCACGCCCTATGGCGGCCTGGTCTATGCGCTCAATGACCAGTGGTCGGCCTATGCCAGCTACTCCGACATCTTCCAGGCCCAGAACGCCGTGACGGCGGCCGGCGACCTGCTGGCACCCATCAAGGGGCGCAATCTGGAAGTGGGCATGAAGGGCGAATTGCTGGACGGCAGGGTGAACGCGGCCGTGGCCCTGTTCCGCATCGACCAGAAGAACCGCGCCGAAGAGGACCTGGTCAACCCCTGCTCGGCCAGCACCTACTGCTATGTCTCCGTGGGCAAGGTCCGCAGCCAGGGGCTGGATGCCGAGATCAGCGGCGAGGTGGCGCGCGGCTGGCAGCTGTTTGCCGGCTACACCTTCAGCCATTTCAAGTACCTGGACAACACCTCCAATGCCGGCGTGGAGTTCGCCAGCACCTACACGCCCAAGCACATGCTGCGGGTCTGGAGCGACTACCGCCTGCCGGGCGAATGGAGCGCCTGGAACGTGGGCGGCGGCGTCAACTTCCAGACCGCCAGCTCGCGCGCGGTGGGAGCCATCACCGACGTGCAGCCAGCCTATGCCGTGTGGTCTGCCCGCCTGGGCTACCGCATCGACCGCAACTGGTCCGTGGCACTGAGCGTGGCCAACCTGTTCGACAAGACCTACTACCAGACCATAGGCGCGCCGGCCTGGGGCAATGTCTACGGCGCACCGCGCAGCGCGACGCTCACCCTGCGCGGCAAGTTCTGAAACACGGCCAGGAGGAACGGACTGCAGCAGCAGGCGGCAGAGCTGGGCCGCAAGAGGGGCGCAGTTGCCTATAATTGAGAATTATTCTCAATCTCGGGTCGCCGCGTGTCCAGCCCATCGCCTTCCTTGTCCGCCCATGTCGAATCCCTGTACCTGGCCCACCACGGCTGGCTGCAGGGCTGGCTGCGCAAGAAGGTGGGCAATGCCTTCGACGCGGCCGATCTGGCGCAGAGCACCTTCCTCAAGGTGCTGGGCGCCAAGGGGCTGGACCAGCTCCAGGAGCCGCGCGCCTACCTGACCACCATTGCCCGCAACCTGCTGATCAACCAGGTGCGCCGCCGCGCCATCGAGCAGGCCTATCTCGATGCCCTGGCCGCCATGCCCGAGCCCGTGGCGCCGCCGCCCGAGGTCCGGCTCATGGTGCTGGAGACCCTGGTGGAGATAGACCGCCGCCTGGGCCGCCTGCCCGCGCTGGCCAAGCAGGCCTTCCTGCTGGCCCAGCTCGAAGGGCTCGGCCATGGCGAGATCGCGGCCGAGCTGGGGATTTCCGTCTCCACCGTCAAGCGGCATCTGGCCAAGGCGGCCATGCGCTGCTTCTTCCCGGAGTAGGCGGCATGCAGGCGTTCCCTTCCGCTTCTTCCCCCATTTCTGCCGAAGTGGCCCGCCAGGCCGTGCAATGGTGGCTGCAACTGAACTCCGGCCAGGCCCAGGCCCGGCAGCACGATGGCCTGCAGCGCTGGCGTGCGGCCAGCCCCGAGCATGAGGCCGCCTGGCAGCGCATCGAATCCATGGGCAGCCAGATGGCCGGCATCCCCATGCCGCTGGCGCGGGCCGCATTGGCCGCACCCGGCTCGGCCGGCAGGCGCCGTGCGGTGCAGGCGCTGGCCGTGCTGCTGGTCTCGGGCGCAGGCTCCGCAGCCGTCGTGCGCTCGCAGGCCTGGCGCGGCTGGACGGCCGACCAGGTGGCTGCCGTGGGAGAGCAGCGCCGGCTGCCGCTGCCCGATGGCGGCAGCGTGTTGCTCAACACCGGCAGCGCCCTCAACCTGCGCTACGGCGCAGCCGAGCGCGTGCTGGAGCTGGTGCGTGGCGAAATCCTCGTGCAGACCGCGCCGGACAGCCTGCACCGGCCCTTCATCGTGCAGACCGCCATGGGCGCCGTCCAGGCCCTGGGCACGCGCTTCACGGTGCGCGAGCGCGAGCCCGGCATCGAAGTGGGCGTGCTGCAAGGCGCCGTGCAACTGCGGCCCGCGCATGCCCCGCATGCCGCGCAGCGCATCAATGCGGGAGAGCAGGGCACGTTCACGGCCCAGCAGGCCGTGCACTCCGGCGCGCTGGACACGGCGGCCAGCGCCTGGGCCGAAGGCATGCTGGTGGCCTCGCGCATGCGGCTGGAGGATTTCCTGGCCGAGCTGGGCCGCTACCGGCGCGGGCGCCTGGGCTGCGACCCGGCCGTGGCCGGCCTGCACGTCTCCGGCGCCTATCCGCTGGCCGACACCGACCGCGTGCTGGCCGCGCTGACTTCCTCGCTGCCCGTGGAAATCCACTCCTTCTCGCGCTACTGGGTGATGGTGCGGCCTGCCGGGGCGGGCAAGGCATGAGCGGCACGGCCGGCATGAAGGCCTTCGCACTTTCCTGAAAAAAATTTGAGCTGATTTGCCGGCGATGGCTGTCAACAGAGACAGGAGCGCACCGCAGCGTGCGCCAACGCTTCTCTACAACCATTGCAACAAGGCCTTTCCATGCGCCCTCAGACCATGCGCCAGAACTCCATGCGGCAGGCTGCCGCCCCCACTGTCCGCCCATCCCAGGCGGCCCCGGCGTTGCGTCCGGTGGCGCTGGCGCTGCAGGTGCTGTGCGCGGGCACGCTGGCGGGGCTGGCTGCCGCAGGCGCCCTGGCTCCGGCACAGGCCTGGGCGCAGCCGGCTGCCGGTGCTTCGCAGCAACGCCAGTACGACATTGCCGCCGGCCCGCTGGAAAGCGTGCTCAACCAGCTCGGGCGCGAGGCCGGCGTGCTGGTCACCTTCGGCTCGGCCGTCACCGAAGGGCTGCGCAGCGGCGGCGTGAGCGGGCGCTTCACCGTGGAGCAGGCACTGGACCGCGCCTTGCTGGGCACGCCGCTGGCGGCCGTGCGCTCGGCCGGCGGCGGCTACACCCTGCGCGAGATGCCCGTGGTGCCGGCCACCTCCGGCGCGGCGGGTGCTGCGGGTGCGGCAGGCGCGCCGTCCTCCCAGACACTCAGGACCGTGCTGGTCACGGCCTCGGCCCAGGCCAGCCCCACTACCGAAGGCTCGGGCTCCTACACCACGCCGGCCACGGCGGCGGCCACGGGCCTGAGCCTGTCGCTGCGCGACACGCCGCAGTCCGTCAGCGTGCTCACGCGCCAGCAGATCGAGGACCAGGGCCTGCTCTCGCTCAACGACGCCATGCGCAGCGTCACCGGCATCCATGTCGTCAGCTCGGACAGCGACCGCTCGGACTTCTACTCGCGCGGCTTCTACGTGGACAACCTGCAGTACGACGGCGTGCCCACCTCCATCGGCCTGTCGTTCTACGGCGAATCGGGCAACGACACCACCATCTATGACCGCGTCGAAGTGGTGCGCGGCGCCACGGGCCTGCTCACGGGCGCGGGCAATCCGTCGGCCTCCATCAACATGGTGCGCAAGCACGCCAACAGCAAGGTGTTCACGGGCTCGGCCTCGGCCAGCGTGGGCTCGTGGAACCACCATCGCGGCACGGTGGACCTGTCCATGCCGCTGACGCAGGACGGCCGCATCCGCGCACGCGTCGCCGGCATGGCCGAAGAGCGCGACTCCCATGTGGACCTCTACCACGCGCGCAAGCAGGTCTTCTACGGCGTGATCGATGCCGACCTCACGCCCGACACCACGCTCAGCGTGGGCGCCGACTACCAGGCCAACCGGCCCACCGGCTCGACCTGGGGCGGCCTGCCGCTGGTCTTCACGAACGGCATGCCGGCCGACTGGAGCACCTCCAAGACCACGGCTGCGAACTGGACGCGCTGGAACAGCACCAACAAAAGCATCTTCGCCAATCTGCAGCACCGCTTCGGCAACGACTGGAAGCTCAAGGCCAACTTCGTGCACCGCGACAGCGCCTACGACGCCAAGCTGCTGTACCTCATGCGCCAGCCCGACATCACCACCGGCCTGGGCATGGCAGCCCTGCCCAACTACTCCGAATACAGCTTCCAGCAAAACAGCGCCGACCTGCAGGTGACGGGCGGCTGGGAACTGGGCGGGCGCCGCCATGAGGCCGTTGTCGGCCTGACCAGCAGCCGTGCCCGCGAACACAAGGCCGGCCATGCGCGCACCAGCCCCCTGCAGGACGTGGGCAACTACTACCAATGGGACGGCTCCTATGCCGAGCCCACCTGGGGGCCGCTGACCACCAGCAGCCTGGACCACACGCGCCAGGACGCGCTGTACGGCGCGCTGCGCCTGTCGCTGGCCGATCCGGTCAAGCTCATCGTGGGCGGGCGCCAGAGCAGCTGGAAGGTGCGCAGCCTCAGCGAGGTGCGCGACCACAACGTCTTCATCCCCTACGCAGGCCTGGTGCTGGACCTGAGCGAAGGCTTCTCGGCCTATGCCAGCTACACCGACATCTTCCAGCCCCAGAACTACCGCGACCGCGGCGGCAGCTACCTGGACCCCGTGGCGGGCAAGAGCTTCGAGATTGGCATCAAGGGCGAGCACCTCAACGGCAGGCTCAACAGCTCGCTGTCCGTCTTCCGCATCCAGCAGGACAACGTGGCCCAGCTGGACGAAGGCCAGGTCGTGCCCGGCACCACCGACTTCGCCTACTACGGCGCCAAGGGCGTGACCAGCAAGGGCTTCGAGGCCCAGGTCTCGGGCGAGCTGGCCACGGGCTGGAACCTGTCGGCCGGCATTGCCCACACCGTCGCGCGTGACGCCCAGGGCCTGTCCATCAACGCTTGGGCGCCCAAGACCCAGGCCCAGCTGTTCACTTCCTACCGCCTGCCCGGTGGGTGGAATCAGCTCACCGTGGGCGGCGGCCTGCAATGGCAAAGCCGCACCCGCGCCAGCGTCTTCGTGGCGGGCAATGACCTGGTCTTCGAGCAGAAATCCTTCGCCACCGCCAGCCTCATGGCGCGCTATGCCTTCAGCCCCAGGCTCTCGCTGCAGCTGAACCTGAACAACCTCTTCAACAAGAAGTACTACGTCAACATCGACGGCCAGGGCCAGTTCGGCACGCCGCGCCAGGCCATGGCGGTGCTGAACTACAAGTGGTGAAGCTTTCCCTGTGAGGATGGGGTGGAGTTGGCGCGGCAGCAGCTGAGGACGGCGGTGCAGGCCGCTGGCGCCCATTGCGGAGCCAGCGGCCTTGCAGAGTCATCGCGGGGTAGGCTGCGGATGGGGCTACACCACGCGCCGGGCCTCCACCTTCACATGGCCGGCCAGCAGGTCGGCGCTGTCGCGGATGGCGCGCAGCGCATGGGCCAGGGCCTGCTGGCTGTGGTGCTCCTGCGGTGCATGCACTGCCGCCAGGGCCAGTTGCGCCAGGGCCGAGATCTCGGTGCAGTTTTCCTGCACGCTGCCGTGGATCTCGGTGATGGCGCTGGTCAACTGGTGCAGGCTGGGGGGCTGTGTCCTGGGGGTGTCCTTGTCCATGGCCATGCCTCAGCCCTGCGGGCGCACCGGCTCATGGGTGCGGCATCCGAGCAGTTGCGCCATGGCCTTGGCGGCTGCCTCGGCCGCTTCGGCGCGGCGCATCTCGGCCGCGTCTTCGAATCCGCAGCCCATGGCCTGGGCCTCGGTGCCGGCGTAGTCGGCCAGCGTCTCGGCGCTGTCGCGGATGCTTTGCAGGGCGCGGGCCACCACGTCCATGTGGCGATGGCCCTTGGGCGTCTCCAGCCATGCCAGGGCCAACTGGGCGATGGAGGAGATTTCTGCACAGCCTTGCTGCACAAGATGGTCCACCTGGGTGAGGGCATTGGACAGCTGCCGGGTGGTGTGGCTGTCCGTGGCGGATTTGGGCTGGGCGGGGGTCATGCCTGGGCCCTCCGTGTGGAAAGGGCGGCGCCAAAAGAGGGCGCGCAGGCGAGTGCCAGAGAAACGGCAGTCATGTTTCCGTGCTCCTTACTGAGACTGAAACCACCGACTCCGCGTTTTGAAGCACGAAACAGGTGGACGGGATGTTCAAAACACACAGCAAGATGTGCGGACGCCCTTACGGGTAGCCCCATCCCGCCCGAAACCGCAGGGGCGTGGACGAGCGTCCACAGCCCGGAATTCAGACGTGATAAGGCCTCGCTTTCGGGGAGGCAGCACCGCTTACTAAATGGGTGTTTTGAAGCACCGGCCCCGTGACAGGGGGCTGGTGCGGATGATAGCGCGTGCGGCGTGCGCAAAGTCGCTTTGCGGCCCGTTGCACCTTGCCATCTCGCCCTTTCAGGAATGGCCCAGGGACCGCTGAAAGAGCCCGGCATGCGTTGCGTTCATTGAGAATGATTCTTCTTTGCGCGGTTATGATCCAGCCCCATGGATTTGTCCGCCTCCTTCACCGCACTCCGCGTGCAGGGTGAGCGCCAGCCCCATGCCGGCCTGCGGGCGGGCACAGCAACACCGGGCGTAGGCCGGCAACCACCCAGGCTGCTGTCCATTGCGGCTGGCCTTTTTTTCAATCTCGTTTGTCATGTATCAGGAGGGCCGTCACGGCCATTGCTTTCGGCATTTGCATTGCCGCTTTTCTGAACAACCCACTACATGTCCCTCTCCCATTCCGGCCAATCCGGCCAATCCGGCCAATCCGGCCAATCCGGCCAATCCGGCCATTCCGCCAAACCCACCCATCCGGGCCTGCTTGTCCTGTCCCGCCTGCTGGCCGCCGTCTTCGGCGGCTATGCGCTGGCCAGCGCGCTGGCGGCCTTCCTGGCCGCTGCGCTGCCCGGCGCGCGTGTCGATGCCGTGATCGCCGGCATGCAGTGGAGCTTTGCGCTGCACGCGCTGGCGGTGATCTGGGCGTTCTCGCCGGTTTCGGCGGGCCGGGTCTGGCTGGGGTTGCTGGTGCCTGCGGCCCTGATGGGCGGCGCCGCGCTGCTGCTGGCGCGCAATGGCGCGGGAGGCTGAGATGGAAAAGGAGCAGATCAGCAAGGTCCCCGGCAGCGGCGCTGCCACGGGCGGTTTCCGCCAGGCCCAGGCCTGGCTGCATACCTGGTGCGGGCTGTGGTTTTCGTGGCTGCTGTTCGCGGTGTTCCTCACGGGTTCGCTGGCCGTGTTCCAGGAAGCCATCACGCACTGGATGACGCCCGAGCACCATGCCGAGGAGGCGGCCGAGGCGGCAGCGCGCGCCGCCGCGCCGGCCGGGCAGGGTGCGGACCTGGGCCAGCGCCTGGCCTGGGGCGCGGCCTACATGCAAAAGCACCACCAGGGCGCGCAGATGTGGGAGATCTGGCCGTCCGACGACAAGGGCGGCGGCGACCTGCGTGTCTACTGGTTCGACGCCAACCGCCAGTACGCCGATGCCGAGCTGGACACCGCCACGGGCGAGGAAATGGGGGCCGGCCACGGCCACGGCGCCGCGCGCGCCACCATGGGCGGCAACCATTTCGTGGATTTCCACTATGAACTGCATGCCGGGCAGGTGGGGCTGTGGGTGATAGGCATTGCCGCCATGGCCATGCTGGTGGCCCTGGTCAGCGGCGTGGTCACGCACAAGCGCATCTTCAAGGACTTCTTCACCTTTCGCGCACGCAAGGGCCAGCGCAGCTGGCTGGACGCGCACAACGCCGTGGCGGTGCTGACGCTGCCCTTCCAGTTCATGATTGCCTATACCGGCATCGCCATCTCCAGCCTGAGCTTCATGCCCGTTGGCGTCTGGACGGTCTATGGCACGGACCAGGCCGCCCGCACGGCCTTCATCGCCGACATGAACGAGGCCGGGCCGCCCGCGCTGTCCGGCAAGCCCCTGGCGGTGCCCGATCTGGAGCCGTTTGCACGGCGCGGCCAGGAGCTGATGGGCCAGGCGGTGCGCGCGGTGGTCATCGACCATCCCGGCGATGCCTCGGCACGCATCGGCGTCTACGGCTGGAACAGCGATGACCGTGCGCATCAGCGCCTGAGCCCCAATTCGGGCATGGCCATGTTCTCGGCCGCCACGGGCGAGGTGCTGCAGGTACGCCTGCCCGGCGGTGCCGACGGCGGCGCCCCCTCGCTGGCCCAGGCGGTCATGGGCGGGCTGCACATGGTCAAGTTCGGCGGGCTGGCCATGAAGTGGCTGTACTTCCTGTGCGGCCTGGCGGGCGCGGCCATGATGGCCACGGGCGCCATCCTCTTCATGGTCAAGCGCCGCAGCCGCCACCAGGGCGAGTTCGGCAGCGCCACGGCGCGCGTGTACCGGCTGATCGAGGGCCTGAACGTGGCGGCCATCGCCGGGCTGGGCCTGGGCTGCATCGGCTACCTGTGGGCCAACCGCCTGGTGCCCGTCGGCCTGGCGCACCGCGATGACTGGGAGCTGGCCGTGTTCTTCGGGCTGTGGGGCCTGGCGCTGGTCCATGCGCTGGCCTGCGCGCCAGCCACGGCCTGGCGCCAGCAGATGGGCCTGCTGGCCATGCTGTGCCTGCTGCTGCCGCTGCTCAACTGGATCACCGTGGGCGAGCCGCTGTCGGCCCACATGCTGGAGGGCGACTGGGAAAGCGCCGGGGTGGAGCTGTTGTGCCTGGCCACGGGGCTGGCGGCCGCCTGGGCCTGGCGCTGGCTGGTGCGGCGTGGCGCGGGTGCCGCCGCCAAGGCAAGGACGGCCAAGGGGCAGGCCGCCGTGGCCGGCCCCTCGGAGGTGCAGGCATGAGCACGTTGCACGCATCCCTGGCCGCACTGGCCCTGGCCTTTGCAGGCATGGCGGCCCTGGCCTTTGCCATGGACCGCCACTACGAACAATTGACCGGCGCGCGCGAGCTGCCGGCCCGCCGTGGCCCGCAGTTGCGCGGCCTGGGCACGGCGCTGCTGGCGCTGGCCCTTGTGCCCGTTGTCTCGGGCTGGGGCGGCACGGTGGGCACGGTGGCCTGGCTGGGCTTTGTGTCCGCCGGCGCGCTGATGGCCGTGGCCCTGATCAGCGCCCATGCGCGCTGGGCGGCGCGGCTGGCCTGGTTGGCTGGCGTGCTTGCCGTGGCGGATTTGGCGTGGATTGTTTTCAGTTTCGGCATTACGGGGTTTTTCAGATGAGTTTCCTGCTTTCGTTCCAGTTCGGGGTGTGTGTGATCGGGAGGCAAGCATGACGCGCACGCAGCAACGCTGGAAAGCCATCGCCGTGGCGGTGGTCCTGTTGGCGGCGGCCGGGGGCGCGGCCGCCTGGTGGTCCAGCCGGCCTGCCGTGGCCTATCAGACCGAGACCGTGGCACGCACCGATATCGAGTCCACCGTCACGGCCATCGGCACGCTGCAGCCACGCCGCTATGTGGACGTGGGCGCCCAGGTGTCGGGCCAGGTCACCCGGCTGCGCGTGGAGCCCGGCGCCCAGGTGGAAAAGGGCGCACTGCTGGTGGAGATCGACCCCAGCGTGCAGCGCGCCACGGTGGATGCGGGGCGTGCCTCGCTGGCCGGCCTGCGCGCCCAGCTGGCCGAGCAGCAGGCGCTGCGCAAGCTGGCCGAGCAGCAGCTCACGCGCCAGCGCCAGCTGGCCCGCGACGGGGCCACGCGCGAGGAAGACCTGCAGACCGCAGAAGCCAACCTGGCCGCCGCCGGTGCCCGCATGGAGCACCTGAAGGCCCAGATCGACCAGACCCAGGCCACGCTCAAGGCCGACGAGGCGCGCCTGGGCTATACGCGCATCTACGCGCCCATGGCGGGCACCGTGGTGTCGGTGGAGGCGCGCGAGGGCCAGACGCTGAACGCCACCTACCAGACGCCCAACATCCTGCGCATTGCCGACCTGTCGGCCATGACGGTGTGGACCGAAGTGTCCGAGGCCGACGTGCGCCGCGTGCGCGACGACATGCCGGTGTACTTCACCACGCTGGGCGGCGCCGACCAGGCCAGGCCCCGGCGCTGGTCCAGCAAGGTGCGCCAGGTGCTGCCTTCGCCCTCTACCAGCCAGGCGCCGGCCGGCGGCAATGCGGGCCAGGCGCCTGCGCCCGCCACCAAGGCCGTGGCCTATACCGTGCTGTTCGATGTGGACAACGAGGACGCCGAGCTGATGCCCCAGATGACGGCCCAGGTGGTCTTCGTCACCGGCCAGGCCGCGCAGGCACTCACCGTGCCGCTGATGGCCGTGGCCGACAAGGCGGGAACGACTGGCAAGGCGGAAAAGGCAGAGAAGGCAGAGACGGCCGAGAAGGCAGGCAGCACGCAGACCGTGCGCGTGCTGGACGCCAAGGGTCAGCCCGAGCAGCGCACCGTGCGCCTGGGCGTGCGCAGCCGCCACCAGGCCGAGGTGCTGGAGGGCCTGAAGGAAGGCGAGCGCGTCATCGTCGGCGAGACGCCTCTGGACCGTGGCCCGCGGTGGCTGCAATGGTGATGGCGCAGGGCATGCAGGCCGGCGCGCCGCTGACCGCACCGCTGATAGAGCTGCGCGGCATCACCAAGCACTACGGCGGCGGCGACAGCGGCCAGCCCGCCGTCACCGTGCTGCACGGCATCGACCTGGAGATACGCGCGGGCGAGTTCGTGGCCGTGGTGGGCAGCTCGGGCTCGGGCAAGTCCACGCTGATGAACATCCTGGGCTGCCTGGACCGGCCCAGCGAGGGCAGCTACCACTTCCAGGGCCAGGACGTGGCCACGCTGGACTCGGACGCGCTGGCCTGGCTGCGGCGCGAGGCCTTCGGCTTCGTCTTCCAGGGCTACCACCTGATCGCCAGCGAAAGCGCCAGCGAGAACGTGGAAATGCCCGCCATCTACGCCGGCCTGCCCAAGGAAGAGCGCGTGCGGCGCGCCCGTGCGCTGCTGGAGCGCCTGGGCCTGGGCTCGCGCCTGGGCAACCGGCCCAACCAGCTGTCGGGCGGGCAGCAGCAGCGCGTGTCGATTGCGCGCGCGCTGATGAACGGCGGCCAGATCATCCTGGCCGACGAACCCACGGGCGCGCTGGACTCGCACAGCGGCGCCGAGGTCATGGCCCTGCTGCGAGAGCTGGCCGATGCGGGCCACACCATCATCCTCATCACCCACGACCGCACTGTGGCCGCCCAGGCGCGCCGCGTGATCGAGATCAGCGACGGCCGCATCACCAGCGACAGCCGGCGCGACGATGCCGCCAACGCGGTGAATGCGGCAAATGCGGCGAATGCGGGCGCCGCTGCCCTGCCGCTCACGCCGCAGCGCGGCAGCGCCGGCGCGCCCTGGCTGGCCGAGCTGTTCGAGGCCGCGCGCAGCGCCTGGCGCGGCATGCGCATGAACCGCGTGCGCACCAGCCTGACCTTGCTGGGCATCGTCATCGGCGTGGCCTCGGTGATTGTGATGCTGGCCATTGGCGAGGGCGCGCGGCGCAAGGTGGTCGAGCAGATGGGGACCATGGGCACGGCCATCCTCTACATGGGCAGCAAGCCGCCGGCCACGGGCGGGCCGGCCGGGCAGATGACCGAGGAAGACCTGGCCGCCGTGCGCGAACTGCCCGAGATACGGCGCGTCATGCCCGTGATCGGCGACCCCATCACCGTGCGCTACGGCAAGGCCGACAAGCAGATCTACGTGTTCGCCGCCAGCGAGGAAATGCCCCTGGTGCACCACTGGAAGGTGGCCCAGGGCCGCTACTACACCGAGGCCGAGGACCGCGACCTGGCGCCCCTGGTGGTCCTGGGCCACAAGGCGCACCAGCATTTCTTCCCCGACACGCCCAACCCGCTGGGCCGCCAGCTGATCATCGGCACGTCGGCCTTCGAGGTCATCGGCGTGATGAGCGAGCGCGGCGCGGACTCGGGCGCGCAGAACTATGACGACATGGTCTTCATTCCCTACCGCTCGGGCCGGGCGCGCGTCTACCAGTCGCAGACCCAGCCCGACTATGTGGTGATCGAGGCCATGTCCTCCGACGTGGTGCACGAGGCGGAGGAGGCCATGCGCAAGCTGCTGCTGGCGCGCCACGGCGGGCGCGAGGACTTCGGCATCGGCAACGCGGCCGCGCGCATCCAGGCCGAGGCGGCCACGCGCCAGAGCATGGCGGTGATGCTGGGCCTGATTGCCGCCGTCTCCCTGGTGGTGGGCGGCATCGGCGTGATGAACGTGATGCTGATGACGGTGCGCGAGCGCACGCGCGAGATCGGCATCCGCATGGCCACGGGCGCGCGCCAGCGCGACATCCTGCGCCAGTTCCTGACCGAGGCCAGCCTGGTCACCTTCGTGGGCGGCACGGTGGGCCTGCTGGCCGGCCTGGCCGTGGGCGTGGTGCTCATCGTGGCGGGCGTGCCCGTGGTGTTTTCGGTGCGCGCCATGCTGGGCGCCTTTGCCTGCGCCGTGGTGACGGGCCTGGTGTTCGGCTACATGCCTGCCAAGACGGCGGCGCGGCTGGACCCGGTGCGTGCGCTGGCGGGAGAGTGAGATGAAAGACATGAACGACAAGACGCTGGGAAATGCGAGCCTGGGCTGCATCGCTCTCGCGCTGCTTGCCCTGGGCGGCTGCGCCGTGCAGCAGACGGTGCCGGACAGGACAGCGCCTGCGCTGGCCGCTTCGTGGAAGCAGCAGGGCGAAGCCGTCCCTGCCTCCGTCTCACCCCAGTGGTGGCAGGCCTTTGGCAGTGCGGAGCTGGGCGGCATGGTGCAGGCCGCCCAGGACCAGAGCCTGGACATGGCTGCCGCCATGGCCCGCGTGCGCCAGGCCGAGGCGGCCACGCGCCAGGCAGGCGCGGCGCTGCTGCCGTCGCTCAGCGGCGAGCTGCGCGCCCAGCGCATGAACCATGCACAGGTGGCGGGCGGGCAGGCCAGCGTCTACGGCGCTGCGCTGACGGCCTCGTATGAGGTGGACTTCTGGGGCCGCAACCGCGCCACGCGCGATGCGGCGGCGGCGGCCTGGCAGGCCAGCCGGTTTGACCAGGACACGGTGCGCCTCACGGTCACCGCCCAGGTGGCCCATGGCTGGCTGCAGGCCGTGGCGCTGCGCGAGCGCCAGGCCATTGCGGCGCGCAACGTGGCCAATGCCGAGCGGCTGCTGGGCCTGGTGGAGTCCCGCGCGCGCGCAGGCGCCGCCACCCAGCTGGAGTTGGCCCAGCAGCGCGGCCTGGTGGCCAGCCAGCGCCAGGCCCTGGCCACGCTGCGCCGCCAGGGCGAGGATGCCGATGCCACGCTGGCCGTGCTGCTGGGCCAGGCACGCCGCCCCGCGCTGGCCACGGATTCGCTGCAAGCCCTGCAACTGCCCGAGATCGGCGCAGGCCTGCCCACGCAGCTGCTGCAGCGCCGGCCTGACATTGCCAGTGCTGAGGCGCAACTGACCGCCGCCAGCGCCAACCTGCAGGCCGCCCGCGTAGCGCTGTGGCCCCGGCTGACCCTTACGGGCAGTGCAGGCACCAGCGCTGGGCGCGCCAGCGACTGGCTGCGCGAGCCCGTGTATTCGCTGCTGGCCGGACTGGCCGGCCCCATCTTCGACGGCGGCCGGCTGGCGGCCGAGCGCGATGGCGCCCAGGCCCGGCGCGAGGAGCTGCTGGCCGGCTATTACAAGTCCATCGTCGCGGCCTATGGCGATGTGGACCTGGCGCTCAACGCCGTCCACGGCCTCAAGGCCCAGGCCGAGGCCCAGGCCGAGGTGCTGGCCCAGGCCCGCCAGGCCGTGTCGCTGGCCGAGCTGCGCTACAAGGCCGGGGCGGAAAGCCTGCTGTCCCTGCTGCAGGCCCAGACCACGCTGTACGCGGCCCAGGACGATGCCGTGCTGCAGCGCCTGCTGCAGCTGCAGGCGCGCGTGGCGCTGTACCGGGCGCTGGGCGGGGGGTGGGAGGCGCCTGCCATGGGCACTGAAATGCCGGAAAGACAGGCACAAAAAAGCCAGGGGGCATTGCCACCTGGCTGAGAGGGAAGGGCCAGGGCCGCCACCCGGTCCTGCCGGGTGTGCGGCCTGAGACCTCAGGCTTGAAGCCTGCTCAGCTGCCGCGCGTGATGGGCACGCCGGCATCCTTGCCGTAGGCGCCGTACTTGCCCAGCTCCCACTTGGCGATGGCGTTGCGGTGCACTTCGTCCGGGCCGTCGGCAAAGCGCAGCGTGCGCGCGTGGGCGTAGGCGCTGGCCAGCGGGAAGTCGTCGCTCATGCCGCCGCCGCCGTGCACCTGCATGGCCCAGTCGATGACCTGGCAGGCCATGCTGGGGGCCACGACCTTGATCATGGCGATCTCGCTGCGTGCCACCTTGTTGCCGGCGATGTCCATCAGCCAGGCGGCCTTGAGCGTGAGCAGGCGCGCCATGTCGATGCGGCAGCGTGCCTCGGCGATGCGTTCCTGCGTCACGGTCTGCTGGGCCACGCTCTTGCCGAAGGCGATGCGCGAGCTGGCGCGCTTGCACATCAGCTCCAGCGCGCGCTCGGCCAGGCCGATCAGGCGCATGCAGTGGTGGATGCGGCCGGGGCCAAGGCGGCCCTGGGCGATCTCGAAGCCACGGCCCTCGCCCAGCAGGATGTTGCCCACGGGCACGCGCACGTTCTCGAAGTACATCTCCATGTGGCCGTGCGGCGCATCGTCATAGCCCATGACGTTGAGCGGACGCACGATGCGGATGCCGGGCGCGTCGCCGGGCACGATGATCATGCTTTGCTGCGAGTGCTTGGGCGCATCAGGGTCGGTCTTGCCCATGGTGATGAAGACCTGGCAGCGCGGATCGCCGGCACCCGAGATCCACCACTTGTGGCCGTTGATCACGTACTCGTCGCCCTGGCGCTCGATGCGGGTGCAGATGTTGGTGGCGTCGGAGGAGGCCACCTCGGGCTCGGTCATGGCGAAGGCCGAGCGGATCTTGCCGTCCAGCAGCGGCTTGAGCCAGCGCTCCTTGAGTTCGGTGCTGCCGTAGCGCGCAATGGTTTCCATGTTGCCGGTGTCGGGCGCCGAGCAGTTGAACACCTCGCTGGACCATGGCACGCGGCCCATGATCTCGGCCAGCGGCGCGTATTCCTGGTTGGTCAGGCCGCCGCCCTTGTAGCCAGCGGCCTCGGCGCTGTCCACGGGCAGGAACAGGTTCCACAGGCCTTGCTCCCGGGCCTTGACCTTGAGCTTCTCGATGGTCTGCAGCGGCGTCCAGCGCTTGCCTGCGGCGGTGTTGGCTTCCATCTCGGCGGCATAGTCCTTTTCGCCGGGATAGATGTGCTCGTCCATGAACTTCAGCAGGCGTTCCTGCAGGTCCTTGGTCTTGGGCGAATATTCAAAGTCCATGGATGCGCTCCTTCTCTTGGCTTGTCGCTTGTGGTGGAAACGGGGTGATCGGTGAGTGATGGGGGCGGTCTGGATGGCTCAGCTGCGCTGGGCGAAGGACCAGGCCAGCTCGGCCATGGGCCGGGCGGTGTCGCCGGAGGCCTTGGCCTGGGCGCTGGAGGCCGTGCCGGCTTCCACGCGCTTGGCGATGCCCTGCAGGATGGCCGCGATGCGGAACATGTTGTAGGCCATGTAGAAGTTCCAGTCGGCGCGCAGCGTGTCCACGTCCTTGAGGCCCGTGCGCTCGCAGTAGCGGCGGATGTATTCCTCTTCGCCGGGAATGCCCAGGGCCGCCAGGTCCTTGCCTGCGATGCCCCGGCCCAGCGTGGCGGGGATGTGCCAGCTCATGCAGTGGTAGCTGAAATCGGCCAGCGGGTGGCCCAAGGTGGACAGCTCCCAGTCCAGCACGGCGATGACGCGCGGCTCGGTGGGGTGGAACATCAGGTTGTCCAGGCGGAAGTCGCCGTGCACGATGGACACGCGCGAGGCATCCAGCGCGCTGGCCGGCATGTGGGCGGGCAGCCACTGCATGAGCTGGTCCATCTCGGGGATGGGCTGGGTGACCGAGGCCACGTACTGCTTGCTCCAGCGGCCGATCTGGCGCTCGAAGTAGTTGCCGCTCTTGCCGTAGTCGGCCAGGCCCTGGGCCGCGAAGTCCACGGTGTGCAGGGCCGAGATCACGCGGTTCATCTCGTCGTAGATGGCGGCGCGCTGGGCCGGCTCCATGCCGGGCAGGGACTGGTCCCAGAGCACGCGGCCTTCCATGCACTCCATGATGTAGAAGGCACGGCCGATGATGGACTCGTCCTCGCACAGCGCATACATGTGGGGCACGGGCACGTCGGTGCCGGCCAGGCCCTTCATCACGCGGAACTCGCGCTCGATGGCATGGGCCGAGGGCAGCAGCTTGGCCACGGGGCCGGGCTTGGAGCGCATCACGTAGCTGCGGCCGGGCGTGATCAGCTTGTAGGTGGGGTTGGACTGGCCGCCCTTGAACATCTCCACCTGCAGCGGGCCGGCAAAGCCCTGCACATGGCCCTGCATCCAGGCGGTGAGCGCGGGCACGTCGAATGCGTGCTGGTCGGAGACGGCGCGTGTGCCTACGAAATGGTCGAAAGTGCTCATGGGGCAGTCAGTCCTGTGATCGGTTCGAGAATCGGTTCAACAAACGGGAACAGCCGCGCAGCACGGGCGCGGCAAGGCACCGGCCGGCGAGAGCGTCCGGTCGGTGCAAGAAAAGGGGAGGGGGCGCGGCGCGGGCCGCGCAGGTTCAGGCGTCGGGCGCGGCGATGCGCAGCAGCGTGTCGCGGTCGCAGACCACCAGGCCGCCCGGCTCGATGCGGATGGCGTTCTCGCGCTCCATGGCCTTGAGTTCCTGGTTCACGCGCTGGCGCGAGGCGCCCAGCAACTGCGCCAGTTCCTCCTGCGCCAGGTGCAGGCCGATGCGGATCTCGCTGCCATCCGACAGGCTGGTCACGCCATAGCTGCGCACTAGGTGCAGCAGCTGCTTGGCCAGGCGCGCGCGCAGCGGCAGGGTGTTGAGGTCCTCGACCAGGCCGTAGAGCTGGCGGATGCGCCGCGCATGCAGGCGCAGCATGGCTTCCGAGAACTCCACATGCATGGACAGGATTTTCTTGAAGTCGGTCTTGGACACGCACAGCAGCGTGGTCTCGCCGTGCGCATAGGCATCGTGCGTGCGCTTGTCCCCGTCCAGGATGGCCACGTCGCCGAACCAGATGCCCGGCTCCACGTAGTCCAGCGTGATCTGCTTGCCCGTGATCGAGGTGGAGCTCACGCGCACCGCACCCCGGGCGCAGGCGATCCATTCCTCGGGCGGTTCTCCGCGTGCGCAGATGAGCGTGCCATCTTTGAACCGTTTGACGTAAGCGCATCGAAGAATGTCGTGCCGAAGCGATGGAGAAAGTGATGAAAACCAGCGACCGGAATTGATCGCTTCACGTTCTTCGATGGTAAGAATCGGGTCGTCCATGGCCTGTCTTTTGCGTGACTGATGACGGTCACATTGTCGCGTGTGGGACCGCCGCGGCGCAGCATGCCGCCGGCGGGTCTGTCACTTCGGTGTCTGGGCCTGCCGAAAACGGGGCAGGGCAGCGAAAAAAAGGCGACCCGTCGTGCGTCGGGTCGCCGGCTTTGCAGGGCTTATGGCTCCTCGTGCGTGAGGCTCAGCCCCAGCGCGCCACGGCGGCGCAGCCAGGGGCTGTGGCGGTAGCGCGGATCGCCGTAGACGGTCTGCAGGTTGAACAGGACCTCCAGCATGTTGGTGGGCCCCCAGCGGTCGCCCATGGCCAGCGGGCCCATGGGATAGCCCAGGCCCAGGGTCACGGCCTTTTCCAGGTCGGCCGGGCTGCCGATGCCCTGCTGGCAGATGTCGCTGGCGATGTTGACGATGGAGCCCACCACGCGCTGCGTGACGAAGCCGCCGCTGTCGCGGATCACGCTCACGGCCTTGCCGTCGCTGGCAAAAAGCGCATGGGCGGCGTCGCGCATGTCGGTGCGCGTGGCCGGCGTGGTGGCCAGCACGCGGCGGCGCGTGTCGGTGTCGGCGATCAGCATGTCGATGCCCATGGTGCGCGTGCAGTCCAGCCGCTCCACGGCAGCCACCGTGGTCACGTCCAGGCCCAGCGGCGCCACCAGGATCAAGGCCTGCTCGGTCGGTGCCTGCGCGGTTTCAATGCGCGCGCCCAGGCTCTTGAGCAACTGGTAGATCTCGTTGCGCCGGGCCGCGCGTGCCGACACCCAGACCGGTGGCAGCGTCTGCACCTGCGGCACGGCAGGCTCGGCAGGCTGCTCGGCGCGGCCTTCGGCATAGCGGTAAAAGCCCTGGCCGGTCTTGCGGCCCAGCAGGCCGGCCGCCACGCGCTGCGCGGCAATGGGGCTGGGGCGGTAGCGCGGCTCCTGGTAGTACTGGTGGTAGATGTGCTCCATCACGGCATGGGTGACATCCAGGCCGGTGAGATCCATCAGCTCGAACGGGCCGAGCTTGAAGCCCACCTGCTCGCGCAGGATGCGGTCGATGGTGGCGAAGTCGGCAATGCCTTCCTGCACGATGCGCAGCGCCTCGGTCACATAGCCGCGGCCCAGGTGGTTGACCAGGAAACCCGGCGTGTCCTGCGCACGCACGGGCGTGTGGCCGAAGCTGCGCGCGAACTGTGCCAGCGCGGCGCAGGTGGCCTCGTCCGTGGCCAGGCCGCGCACGATCTCCACCACCTTCATCAGCGGCGCCGGGTTGAAGAAGTGAAAGCCGGCAAAGCGCTGCGGGTGCTCGAGCGCCGTGGCCAGCGTGGTGATGGACAGGGCCGAGGTATTGCTGGCGATGAGGGTCCCGGGCGCAACGATGGCCTCCAGCTCGCGCAGCAGCGCCTGCTTGGCATCCATGCGCTCGACGATGGCCTCGATCACCAGGTCGCAGTTCCTGAACGCATCGAGACCGTCCGCCACCGTCACCCGGGCCTTGCAATCTGCGGCCTGCTCACTTGTTATTTTTTGTTTCTTCTCAAGCAGGTCCCACAGCGCAAACAGCTGTTGCTGCGCTTGCGCGGCAGCGCCCGGGCGAGCGTCCTGCAGCAGCACGCCGGCGCCTGCCTGGGCGGCCAGCTGGGCAATGCCTTGCCCCATGATGCCTGCGCCTATCAATCCGACGTTCCTGATAGGAGAAATGTTGTTTTGGATCATGTACATAGAGGAGGTGTCCTACAGGTGTCTATGCAAAAATGCAAGCGTTCAAAGAAAGGCTGATGTGAGAATTTGTAGCACCATTCTCGGCGTCGCCCTGTCCTCCATGGCCTGGAACGCGTCCGCATTGTCGTTGGGCAGTCCCCGGGGCAACGTGGTGCTGGGCGCTCCGTTCGACCTGGTGGTGGGCTTGCAGCCCGATAGCGGAAATGACGCCGGCAGCTCCTGCGTGCGCGCCGAGCTGCTGGCCGGTGACAGGCCCATCGAATCCTCGCGTGTGCGCGTCAGCCCGACCACATCGGGCAAGGCCGTTCGTGTGCAGGCCAGCTACACAGTGGACGAGCCTGTGGTGACGCTCAAGCTCTGGGCCGGCTGCGAAGGCGGCGGCATCAGCCGCAGCTATACGCTGCTGGCGCAGCTGCCCGAGTCGGTGGATGCCACGGGCAATCAGCCCATCAATGTGCGGGAACTGGCGGCAGCCCAACCGGCGCTGGCGGCCGCGGGTGCCGGTGCTGCAGGTGCAGCGGGGGCAGCGGGTGCTGCTTCCGACCCATCTTCGACTTCCTCCCGCCCGGCCGCTGGCCGCAGCGCCCGGGCCGATTCCAGGTCCGCAGCGGTGCCCGTTGCCAAGGAACCGAAACCCCAGTCCAAGCCAAAGACACAGCCAAGGCCCCAGGCCAAACCCAAGGCGGCGGCCGAGAAATCCAGGCCGCCCGTGGGCGTGACCGCCCAGGCCCAGGCCGGGCAGTTGCAGGCGGGCCTGCGCATAGAACCGCGCCTGCGCATGGAGCCGGTGGAGGAATGGCTGGGCACGGGCGGCACCCCGGGCGCCGCTGGCGCAGCCGGAACACCCGGGACACCCGAGGGCGGCGCCGCATCTGCGGCTCCCATGTTCGATGCGGGCAGCGAGCAGCTGGCCGAGGCCAACAAGCGCGTGCAGGCGCTGGAGGCCGAAATGGCGGCCTTCAAGAAGCGCGACACCGCCGACCGTGGGCAACTGGCCCAGCTACGGGCCGAACTGGAGGCCATGCGCCAGGAGTCGGGCGGCTCGTCGTGGCTGTTCAATGCGCTGCTGCTGGCGCTGATCGCCGCCGTGGCCGTGATCGCATGGATGGCCTGGAAAATGCGCTCGGGCGCCTCGCTGTTCTCGCGCGAGCCGGATGCCTGGCGGGAATCGGTGGAGCGTTCGTCGCAGGACCCCGTGCCGTCGAGCCCGCCGCATTCGCACGATGACGGGATCAACACCCTGCCGCATTCCCTGGACCCCCATCGGCCCACGCGGCCCATGGCACCCAGCCTGCGTGAACACCGGCCTGCGCCGTCGCCGGATGATCGCCGTGGCCCGGATACCCTGGCCTCGCCCTATGTGCAGCGCGGCGCGCAGATGCGCCCTGGCGTGACGTACGAGCTGCATGAGGACGTGGACCCCGGCGATTTCGGCCCGGCCACCATTCCCGTGCCTGTGTCCGTGCAGGCCGAGCTGCCCGAGCCGGAGGGCGAGAAGACCGCAGCGCGCTCGCCTGCGCCCGAGGCCATCAAGGCCCGGCGCATGGTGCAGCCCGGCGAAATGTTCGACGTGCAGCAGCAGGCGGAATTCTTCATCTCGGTGGGCGAGCACCAGCAGGCCATCGAGCTGCTGCGCTCGCACATCGCCACGCATGAGGATTCCTCGCCGCTGGCCTATCTGGAGCTGCTGCACCTGTACTACACGCTGAGCCGCCGAGACGACTTCGACCAGCTGCGCGCCCGCTTTGCCAAGCATTTCAATGCCCGCGTGCCGGCCATGCCGGGCTTCACCGACAAGGGCAGCAGCCTGCTGCAGGGCTATCCCGAGCAGCTGGCACGCATCGAGGCGCTGTGGCCTGTGGACGAGGTCGAGGACTGCCTGGCGCACTACCTGTTCAAGCAGGACGGTGCACCCGACCCCGATGCGCCAGCCCCCTTCGACCTGGCCGCTTTCGATGACCTGCTGCTGCTGCTGTCCATCGCGCGCACCTCGCCCGCCGGAACGCGCGGCGAGCCCGGCCCGCGCGAGCGCACCACGCCGCGCATGGTGGCGAGCACGGCCGCAGCCGGCGCAGCCACGGCCGGCGCAGCCGTCCTCGCATCGGCCGCGGAACCCGCTCCCGCACCGGCCGCCGCTGCCGCCTTCATGGATGTGGATTGGATGGCCGAGCTGCAACCGCCTCCGGTAGAGGCCGCACCGCAGCAGGCTGCCTCTTCCCTGTCGCCGCAGGATCCGGGCCTGGAGTTCACGCCCATGGACACGCAGGCGCTGTCGGTGGTCTCCGGTACAGCCGGTGAGAAGGCTGCCGACAGCCGCGCGCCGGACTCCCTGTCCGCGCCGCTGCAGTTTGAAATGCAGCCGCTGGACTTCGACCTGGATCAGGCAGGCCAGCTGCCTGCCGGCCAGGTGCGTGCCGTTCCGCTGAGCGAGACGCCGTCCTTCATCCACGATGCGGCGGCACCGCTGCTGGACATAGACCTCACCGCGCTGGGCGAGGATGAACTGCCCACGGTGGACGTGCCTTCGCGCTTTCCGCCCGTGGTGCTGTCGGCGCCCGGCTCAGGCCCCGTGGGCTTCAGCGAGCACAATCTCAAGGCGCCGCTGAGCATGGATCTGGCGCTGGAGAACTGGGAGCTGCAACCGCCCGAAACCCTTCGCGATCACCGTGGCCTGGACGAGCCCTTGAGCCGCTCGGTGGACATGCTGCTGTCGCGCGAGACCGACCCGGCCTTTCGGACCACGCCACAGGCTCCGTCGCCGCAGGGTGACGGCAAGGAGCCGTCCAAGGACTGAACGGTGTGCATCGAAAAGAGAGCACGTCAGGCTGTGTAAATAGTCTGCCTGCTCGGGCTAGAAAGTGAATCGCCCCGGCATTCGTGGAGGTTAGTTGGTGTGATTCAGGCAGGTATGGCCTGACTGGCGCGCCACCGCAACGCGTTTGCCGTCAGACCTTGCGAGATAGCCGTAGACCTGAAAATTGCTGGTTCAGACGCGCCCGATCTGCGGTGCCAGGCTGGCATAGCGCTGCGTTCTGGTTGGCAACAGTGCCGGATTGCGCAGACGCGCCGCACGGCGGCAGTAGCCCGACGGGGCAATCTGCGAGGCCTTGCAGATCGGCTTGAACCCGAAGCGCTTGCACTGCTCGTCGATGAAGGTCCTCACTTTCAAGGACCATGCGCACGGGGCGCTCAACAACCTCGGTGGAGCATTTGAAGGAGCCTCCTCGATTCCTGGGGCGATTCAAGCCGGTTCACTTGCGAATGCTCCTATGCGTAGCGCTGGAAGATACCTTTTTGCGCCGCCATTGCGTAAGCGCTATCCCATCGCGCATGCTCAGGCCCAGCAGGGTGATATTCAACGCGCCAGCAGCCAGTTCTAGTGCCTGCACCGCATAGAACGCAATATCGAACTCGCCAGCCTTTGCCTTGGACGCAAGGAAAAATGCCGCCGGTATCAGTAGCAGCAGACCATTTGCAGCGATGAAGGGCATGCGTTTGAGTTTGGTATTGACCAACCCTTGTCGTCGCCCTTTCGATAGGAGGAAGCCGGAGCAGCCCGTGGCGGCAAGGGCTGGCACCAGCAGGATGAAGCCCCAGGGAATAGCCGTCTTGATGAAAATCATCGTGGCCTGGGAGGCGAATAATTCGGAAATGGCTGTTGAGAGCCAGAACGTCGCTATTGTGAGGATGGCGACCAGACCGGCAATCGGGTGAATAATTCTGAGCATCGTGTTTCTCTTTAGTGGTTGATAGCCAAGATTCCCAGCACCGATGCGGCCAATGCGAGGGCAATGCGGATATTGTGGAGTAGAAGCCAGGATTCGAGCATCGCGGCTACCTGATCAATCGCAACCACCTTGCTGGCGAAGGCGGTATTGATCGGCATGAAATAGGTAATTGTGAAGCCTAGGACAACGACGATGCAGGCGAGGGACGCAAGCCAAAGCCAGCGCGTGGCAGGTTTTTTCGAGTCGTACCAGAATGCGCCGACCAGACCGATCAAGGTCGGGATGACGACCAATGGGATTGCGCGCATGACTAGGCCACTGTGCTGCGCAAACCAATCTAAAAATTCAGCGGGCGGCAAATTTTTCCAGTAGCCACCCAGGATCACGCCGATAGCGAGCATGACGCCCGCGAACATAGCCGATCCAATAATCGCCAGAATTTTGAATAAGAGCTGCATTACTTTCTCCTGCCGTGATCCGGTATCGGGGGTTAAAAATGCCAGCCACGCCAGAAATTCTGTAAAAGATGCGGGGTGGCGCGAAGGCGGACAATGGATAGGCCGATAGCTTGCCGATCTGGTGCAGGGTCTCGCCCTTGCTACAGCGATCTTCCTCATCGCCTTCAGTGTTTTGGTGATGTAAATCCATGATCGTTGCTTCCTGCCAGCACTACTTGCACCAAGTGTAGTTATTGCGTTGCATTGACCGGTTGAATTCACAATTGATGACGGATGCTGCCGTGAACCGGCCGGCATCCAATAGTGATGGTTTCTAGTGTTGCGGCGTCAGACAATGACATGGCAAAACGAGCCGCTCGGACAATATCCTCCGATTTAATCATCTGTTCTGGTGTCATGCCACTGCCGGAGGCCATTTCGGTGTTCACCACGTCAGGGCAGATCACGGTCGTTCGAATGCCGTTCAATATCTCTTGTCGGGCAATTGAACGGGCGTAGCCAACCAGTGCATGTTTACTCGCAGCATATCCGCCTACCGGTGCGAATGGCTCCATGCCTGCTATTGAGGCGACGGCGAAAATATGGGCCTTCTTTGCCTGTCGAAGATAGTGGAGACTGATTTTTGTGATATTATGGGCCGCTATTGCGTTGGTTCTGAGCATGAGCTCAAAATCGGCCACGCTCAGATCTCCAGTGCCAAAGCGGAAGATCCCAGCACAATGGATCAGTACATCCAGTTGCTTTTCTTTTGAGAGCACCGCTTCAATCTGAGTTGCGGTGGCTATATTATCAGTTAGATCGACTGTGATCGGAATGACTTTGGTTCCGTGCTCACGCTTCAACTTTTCCGCAAGCTGCTCAAGTTTCTCCCCATCCCGCGCAACCGCGACAATGTTGAAGCCATCTTCAGCAAATGCGCATGCTAGCGAATTTCCAATGCCACGGCTGGCTCCTGTTATTAGAGCTAAGGATTTCGCCATTTTCATTTCCTGTGTGGATATGTGCTGGTTTAATTGTGACCAAGATTCCCTGCTAAGTGGGGAATCTGGCTTCGAATTTGCAGAGCGACGGATGCAACTTGTAGTTCAGGGATCGTTCACGATGGCTGTCATATGCCTGGTCGTTGAGCGCATCCTTAAACGACTTTGACGACCGCCAATGTGCCACGTTGACGAGGCCGTATTTAGCCGATGGATCACTAGATCGGAAAAGTCTGGCATTTATGAAGCCCTCATGGGCAATCATGTGCCCCTTTGCTTTGTGCCACATGTCGAGCACAGCGGGGATGTCTTCCTGCTGGATCTCGAATGGATTGATCAAGAAAACGTGTCCGCTGGCCGCGTCACTAAGTAATCCGATCTCGATATCGAGATCGCACTCGATGCTGTCAGTCCCGAATTTCTGTTCCAACAGACGTGTCGGATGAAATAGAAAATCTGCTCGCTGCTCTGGTGAATCGAACTTCAATATCGACAAATGGCTATAGTCCGCGTTTCGGATATCCTCGTTGAACGAGTAAAGCTCCATAACAATGCCGGCGCTCATGGCATTAAGCTCGTCAGCTCGTGCGAGCCAGTAGTCCTTAAATTGCGCATTGCTTCGCACAATTTCAATAAGATAATTCATGCGCCGCTCTCCCCGAGAAGGCGCTTAGGTCCGATGCTCAAACGATGAGAAAAATAGAGGGCGAAATCTTCTTTGAAGTCAGCGACAATTTCGCTGAATCGATTTGTGTGCGTTGCGTCGATAAGGTCGTTGGTTCGATTCCACTCCGCAATATTGATGAATTTCACTTCATCAGCGTCGGATTGATTTTGGTAGAGCGATGCGTTGATGTAGCCGGGCTGTGTCCGCATGTACGCGTTGCACTGGTTCCACATTTCTTCGTAGTTATTGACGCGCGCGTTCGGAATATAAATGACATCGAGCAATATGCATCGTTTTGTATCCGAGGAGAAAATATAGTCGTCCCCATCGACGAGCCTCATGGTATGGCCAAAGAACCTGACCTTTCCAGAGCGTAGGGCCTCGATGATGGCGAGCTCCTGTCGCGCTCGGTCACGCGCTGCGATCCATGCCGACGCGGATGACCATTTGCAAAGGCTGGCAAACGCATACCGCGAACGTGTTTGATACTCCTGATCGACCTTGACCAGCTGAGCCCTGTCGAAACCATCACATCCCGAAAAATACGTCGCAATAAGGTTCCAGATGGAAGCAGCTTCGGCAGGGTGGTCACTTTGGATGAAGTCAAGTGCCATGATCATGAAGATTTTCCTGTCATCACCGCATGCGGAGAATAAGTGTCGTCCTCGCTGGCATAGGCCGTGCGAGCGAAGCAAATTTGAAATTTTTCTTGATAGGGGGCGACGATGGCGTGGTAGTCTTCGCCGCCAAATATCGAGAGAAAAGCATCCTCCGATGCCCATTCGGCCATGCTGACAAAGTGATAATCGCCCTGACCAGGCGTAATAGTCTGGAAGAGGGTTGCCGACATAAAGCCAAGCTTATCTTTCATCATCGTGGCCGTCTCAAGCCACATTTCGGCATTGGCGGGCGCTTCCTCGATGGAAATGCGATACGGGTTCACAATTATCATTCGCTCACGGACGTCGCCGACAAAGCAAGGTCCGTGGCAGCGGTCGACGGGCCTGAACAGATTTGCAGCTCCTAGCCCCTGGTCAACAGAATTGAATGCCATGTCGTCAGGCGGTTCATTAATAATTGCGATGCTGACTGCTGCGTACCCCGGAAGATTGACGCGTCTAAATACTTTCAGAAGGCAAGCGGCATCTATGCTTCTGGTTTTTAGAGCCTCATTGGTCTGCTCAAGCCAACGCGAGGAGCATTCCTCGATCTGAGCTGATGTCAGTATATCTATACGTGCAAGCATCATTGGAGTTTGTGTTTCGAAGTCGATGGAATTTCCGCCAACATCAATTCGCTGGTCGGGCGAAAGGTCGTACTCACGATCTTGTGGAACGCAGGATTGCGGAAAACGCATTGAAATCTATTCAGGTCGGACCAATGAGCTATGTTGACGAACCTGATCAGGTCGATGGCGTCGCATTCGCGGAAAAGGCGTGATGTGAAAAATCCTGGTTTTCCCTTAATGAATGACAAAGCGCGGTCGAACTGGTTCAGGAATTGGCTCTGATCGGCCGCTCGCATCAAGCACAAAGTCACCAGCAAGATGCTGGGCGCATCGGCCATGGGCCGCCCGCCATATCCACGCCTGATGATCTGGGTCCGAAAGTTGAGCGCTGCAGGCTGAGCAATGCTATTTCGACGGCTGCTGATCACCATCGCCTCATAGCTAGGCTGGGCGTAGCCCTGCAGCTCCAATTTCGCACTTGAGGCGATAGCGATCAGTTGTCCTGCCCGATATGTGGATTCAGTCAGGCCAACCTCTGAGACGGACTTATAGAAGTTAAACGTACAAGGCACTGGTCAGAGCTCCCTTCTGCAACAGCTGTAATCGAGAAGCCGCAGGGCCTAGCTAGGTTGCTGGTCAAACCTATACACCGGCAGCCTCTTGGGCTGCATCAATCAGATCGCCAACGGTGCTAATCCGGCCGTAGTCAATGTCTTTCAACGCTTGAGCTGTTTGCTTTTCGATTTCGAGGAGGATGAAAACCAACTCTGTGGAGTCAACCCCAAGGTCATCTGCCATAATACTTGTCCGCGTGATCTCGACTTTCAACCCCTCGCTTTCGACAAGGGCCTTCAAGGAATTAATCACGATTGCTTCAATGGATACATGATCTTTCATGATGTGCTCCCATGCTCAATGATTAGGCTTGCGACTCCGCCACCCATGGCAGCGGCATTTATGACAATACGTTCAATCGAGACTGGTTGACCGATGATATGCGGAGATTGCTGCTGCTTTTCAAGCATAAGGCAGCCAAACGCGATGTCGACTGCGCTTTCCGCACCGAAGGTGTGGCCGATACGTTCTTTGGGGCGAGCAATAATCGACTTCGAGGCGATGTTGGCGATGGCCTCATGTTCAGCGTTCTCGACGCAATCGAGACCGCTTGCGTCCGAGATCACGATCTCCGGCTGACGATTACCGATCACGGAACGCATCGTGCGGCGGAATGCATCGGCATCCGTAGGGTATCGGTCCGCCTTGCTCGGGCTGTTGGCCTGTGAGAAAGCGCCTATGCGGGCATAGATTCGGGCACCGCGCCGTCGCGCTGCCTCCTCCTCTTCGAGCACGAGGAATGTCGAGCCCTCAGAAATTCGAAACCCGTGTTTGCTGCCATCCACCGCGTGCGCTGACGGAACGAAGTCGAGGCCGGCATAGATAAAACCGGTGTTGGTGCTTTCAGTCCCACCAGCGATTGCCACATCCAGGATACCTGAGCGGATCTTTGCTGCTGCTGCCGCTACAGATAAGAGGCTACTCATTCGATCAGCCATATAGGTCTTACTGAAGCCCTTTAGACCGTGAAGGATGCTGATTTGTCCCTGAGGTGCAGTGGGAAACCAGCTGGTGGCTTGGAATGGGCTGACAGCTCGTGGCCCCTGGAGATATAGTTTCCGCAACTCGCGTTCCGTGAATTGCCAGCCGCCAAAACAGTTTCCGACAAACACGCCAGTTCTTTGCCTGTCGATTATCTCTATATCTATCCCAGCATCTGCAATTGCTGACTGAGTTGCGATTAGAGCATAGCTTGTGAAAACGTCGATCTTTATGGCCGTTCGGCCTGAAATCTCTCCCTTGAATTCGGATGGGTCGATGCTGGCTCCGCTGATATTTTTTGAGACCTGCCTGAAAAAGATGCTGGAATTTGATTGGGATGTCCAGAGATCTTCCTTGGTTCGTATGCCAGGTAAGATGACTCCAATGCCCGTGATGACAGCATTACGCTCCATGGTTATGCAATCCTCTGCGTTAGGGGACGATTTGCGAGATGATCAAGGCGCTATGAATTCCGGAGAAGCCACTTGCGTCCTTGAGAATATGTCCCAGCACCGCCGGCCGCCCCTTGCCGGGTACATAGTCGAGGTCGCAGGCTGGGTCGGGCTGGTGCAGATTGAGCGTCGGTGGAACCTCTTGGTGGACAATCGACTGTATAGATGCGACCAGCTCAATTGCATTGGCCGCCGCCAGAGCATGCCCTACGATCGACTTTATGGAGGTAACAGGTATGCGATATGCATAGTCTCCGAAGGTTCGCTTGATCGCATTGGTTTCGTTGATGTCATTCTGTGGCGTCGAACTTCCGTGAGCATTGACATGCGAAATCTCTGAGAAAGCAACCCCCGCATCGGCAAGACTCAAAATCATGGCCCGATGTAAATCCTCGCCATCAGGTTTGAGGTCTGTCATATGATGGGCGTTGCATGTCGACCCAAAACCAGAGATTTCCGCGAAAATATGTGCATCGCGAGCAATCGCGTGTTCCATGTCTTCCAGAATGAATATTCCAGCGCCCTCGGCGAGTACAAAGCCGCTGCGCGATGCATCATATGGCCGGGAGGCGGATTCGGGCTTGTCGTTCCGATCATTGGTAACGGCGCCGATGATATCGAAAGCACCGAGCGCGATAGGAGTTATCGGTGCATCTGACGCTCCCGCGATGACAATGTCCGCATTGCCGGACCGGATCATATCCAACGCCTCGCCGACAGCGTCAATACCGCCCGTGCAGCCCGTTGCCAATGTCGAGACCGGTCCGGATGCGCCGTAGCGACGGGCGATCTCCGTAGATGCGACGTGAAAGCCAAGGCCTGACAGCAGTACTGGTGACGCCTTTTCCGCATCGACGTCACCATGCCCGCCATCCGTGAGGTGCAGAAATTCTTCTTCCAGATACTTCGTCGCACCGATAGCGGTTGCAACGCAAACTCCGATACGATGAGGATCAAGTTTGTCGAAATCGAGCTTGGCCATATTGACTGCTTCCGAGGCAGCGGCCAGAGCGAACAGGACATAACGATCATATCCAGCCTGAGAAGCGGCAGAGACCTCGCAGTCTTCCTCGTCGAAGTACTCGACGATCCCGGCCACCTTGGCCTTGAACGGTGAAGCATCGAAAGTCGTGATTGGCCGCACACCACTTCTGCCATTGCACGTTGCGGTCCAGAAATCTTCAACATTGCATCCGTTGGGTGCAATGACACCCAGGCCCGTGACGGCCACACGCTTCTTTTTCATAAACCCTCTTGAATTAGTAATTTCCAAGACCGCCGCAGACATTCATTGCCTGGGCCGTGATCCCGCGCGCCTGGTCGGATGCCAAGTAGATAACCATGCTGGCGACCTCGCCGGGTTCGATGTACCGTCCGAGCGGCACACGTTCCTCAATCCGTCGCTTGGCTTCCTCGGGGGTGACGCTCCAGAGCTTCGCGTAGTTTTGACGGACCGTCGCGGCCATCTCGGTTTCGACAAAGCCCGGGCACACTGCATTGACGGTGATGTCTGCCCTTTTGCGCGCGAGCTCCAATCCAAGTGCTTTGGTGAACCCAATAACACCATGCTTCGAAGCACTATAGGGGGCACCATGCACAACTCCTTGCTTGCCCCCTGTTGAAGCAATATTGATAATGGCACCGCCAGCGCCCATTGCCTTGGACCTGAGAACCTCTTTCGTTACGAAGAAAACAGAATTCAGGTTTGTATTGATAACAGATAGCCATAACTCATTATCGATATTCTCCGTCACACCGCCGCCGCTGCGACCCGCGCAGTTCACGAGAACCTTGATAGGACCAAGTTTTTCGACAGCGGACGATGTCATTTGGGTAATTTCATCGGAATCTGTTACATCGCATCGTATTCCGATTACCTCCCGACCCGTCCCAGAGAGCTGTTTCACGGCGGCATCGAGATTGGACTGACTACGCCCGACTATTGCAACGTTGTAGCCTGCGTTTAAGAGGCTCTGCGCTATCGATAAGCCAATGCCGCGGCTTCCGCCAGTCACTATTGCATTACGCATTTGATCTGCCTTCCAACCTTGATTTGATGGCCTTCATAGTGCCGAAACTATTAAGATTGATCGCGGTTTCGACCTTTTGCTTGGCGTCGTTCCGCGATCCTTTCGCGGCCCAGAGTGAAGGATTGAGTAGTACCTCATGGTACGAGGTGACCGCTATCCCAGAGCCTTCGTTCACAGACGAAAATGTCCACGAACCACGATGTTCCAGGAGAACCTCTGGGGGAGAGGGCTGGAAGTATGAAATCGCGTCGACATCTTTCCTGCGAATGCTCCGAATCTCTTCAGTCCCATTGGTAACATTTACGGTCATAACAAACTCTTGGTTCACGCTATCGGAATAAATCATTCTTATATTCGAACAGTGCGGCAGCAAGTTCGGCCATTCTTCTGCGTCCCAGATCAGGTCTAGAATGAGGTTTTTGGGGGCATAGAAAATCATGGTCTCCGAGAAACTGTGATACCAGGCTTTCTGATCCAAGTGCTTTGCAATTGCAGATAGCTCGCGGTTGCTGTTTGCCTCGATACTCCGTTCCATGAATTGCATCGCTTGTTCTTTGGTCTCGACTTCAGGAACGAATCCTTTCACCTGATCTGCGATCTCGAATTCATGCATCAGGCTAATCTTGCAGCCTTTGGGGAGCGGGTCGAAGGTCCAGGAGCCCACCATCGACTTGACCAAGGGTGAAGGTTTACTTTGGCGAAATTTGATTAAGCGACGCTTGCGATCAATCTGCCGGACCGACTGCCAGGATAGGATTTGACCGTTGGCCAGGGCTGTTAGCGCGATAGCCTGCTCCGTCTCCGTTTCCGAAAGGACGTTGGCTTCCAGGCAGGGAGGGAAAATTTCGGGCCATTTAGCAACGTTGAGGCTTACCTGAAACGCTTCCTCAGGCGAATGGCAGATGAGAATACTATGTTCCGTTTTCATTAAACTTGACCTCTCCCTGCAGGTAGTATGCGGTTTGGAGTTGCTTGTTACTCCGAGGCTTCTGAAGAATCGAGCATCCGCTGACGGCGCTTAAGCGAAAAGGAGACGCCGTCTTTGGCGCCCAAAATGATGAGGGGCAGATTTGTTGCGTCGGTAAGAATCTCTATTCTCGGGATGACAGTGAGCGTCGGACCAAAATCCTGGATCCCTGGAGATTTGCAACTGAGATTTATTTTTTTCCACATGCCTATCGCTTGGCAAGTCCTTTTTGGAAAATCAGAGTTCTCCTAGGAATTGCAGGCGCGCGCTCAGATGCTGTCATTTCAGGATTATTGGGCATCGTCCTGGTTTCTCGAATGCGAGGGAGTGCGCACGCTAAAGAGGGTCTGCAAGAATCCATGCGAGACGTGCTTGCGTTGAGCGACGGCGACCATACTCATCACCCATGAAGCAAATCAGCCTAGCCCAGCCGCAGTCCAACAAGTGCACACACAAGAGTGAGTGCTTGGAATCGATGGATCAAGTGGTGCCATGAGCAGGCCTGATAGCTCTCATCGATCCGTACTCCAAGGAGGCAGGCCGCTGCGGCGCCCTCCAGTTTGGTTGTTGATCGTGCGCTTGGCCGGCACATAACACCGTATGCCCTGGGCTTGCAGTGCGGTGATCTGCGCTGCATTGGCATAACCCGCATCAGCGGTGCAGGGTGCTAGCAGTACATCGCTTGCGGCTTGGGCCATTGGCTGGATCTGCCTCTGATCGTTGGCATCGGCACAGCCCTCGTGGGCCACTATCAGGTGGCTCTCGGCCTCCACAGCGGTCGGCAGGTTGTAGCCCGGCACACTGTTGAGGCTTTGCATGACCTGGGCATCGGACTCGATGGTGATGTACATGGTCTTGCCACTGGCGGCCAGGGCCTTTGCCTAGCCTGCAGTTGCCTCGCTGTTGGCCTGCAGTTATGCCAAAGCCTTGCACACACGAATGCCCTGCCCGGGCGTTGACGTCTCCTGCCGGGCCGATTCTTCGAGTAAGGCGAGGTATCTCTCTATCTGCTGGGCATTGCACTGGGCTTTTTGTACCAGGCCCGGCGCGGGCCGACGATGGCTTTGCTTGAGGCGACGGCCTGCACCTTGCAGCCGTCGATGGCCACAGTCGTCGGGGCGATCAAGCACTGCGTGCGGGCGAACTGCACGAAGGCAGCACTGGTGGAAACCAATGCCTGCAGATTGCCTCGGCGGAATTCGGCGATGGTCTTGTAGTCTGGAGCCAGGCGACCGAGCAGCCACATGCACTCGGCGTTGTGGTGGCACTCGCGCCTCAAAGAGCGAAAGGGACGTGTCGCGTTGAGATAGCCCTGGAGATAGAGCCGCAGCAGATCGGCAGTGTCATATGGCGGCGCGCCCATGCGTTGGAGGATGGACTTGGCAAAGCCCAGATAAGCCATGGGTAAAGCGGCAATCCAGCCGTCGATGACGCGGACAAGGGCATCTGGCGCGACAAACTCATCGAGCATTACTGGTAACAGGGCGGCTTGTGCCGGCTCTCTCCACTGCGGCGGGCCGTAGAGCTGCTCCACAAACAACGATGCCCTCAAGGCTAACTCCTGGAGGGCATCGCGACTAGGACAGCTGAAGACTTTTTACACAGCCTGACATGCTCCCTTTTTGCCTTGGCACTTGGCCAGTACCTCAGTCGGCAGCGTGCATGCTTGCGAGCAACTGCTGCGCCGCCGCTTCTGGATCCTCGGCATTGACCAGCGCCCGCACCACGGCCACCGAGCCTACGCCCGTGGCGCGCACGGCCGGGAACTGGTCGGCCGAGATTCCGCCGATGGCCACCAGCGGATAGCGCTGCATCAGGCGCACATAGGCGCCCAGGCGCGCCAGGCCCTGCGGAGCCGTGGCCATTTTCTTGAGCGTGGTGGGAAAGACGGCGCCCAGCGCGATGTAGCTGGGCTGCACCGCATGGGCGCGCACCATTTCGGCATAGCCATGCGTGCTCACGCCCAGGCGCAGGCCCGAGGCGTGGATGGCCTGCAGGTCGGCACCGGCCAGCGCATCCAGGTCTTCCTGGCCCACATGCACGCCATAGGCGCCGGCATCGATGGCCTCGCGCCAGTGGTCGTTGATGAAGAGCAGGGCGCCCGTGCCTTCCACGGCGGCCACGGCGGCGCGCACTTCGCGGGCGATGGCGTCGCGGTCCTCGGACTTGAAGCGCAATTGCACGGTGGGCACACCGGCGCGGGCCATGCGGCCCACCCATTGCGCATCGGGCAGCACGCCGTACAGGCCCAGGGACCTTGGGCAGTCCGGGAAGGCCAGTGCGGGATCGGCGCCCTCCAGGCCGAAGTCGCGCGGATCGTCGGGCCATAGCGTGGCCTCGAAGCGGCCCCTGCGCAGCGTCTGCGCCTGCCAGGCGCAGGCCAGCGTCTCGGCGTCGATGGCGATGAAGCCCAGCGCGCTGCAGGCCTGCAGCGCCGCAAGATAGGCCGGCTCCTGGCGCTGTGCCTGCGGCACGGGCTGGGAGGGCAGGGCGGAGCCTTCAGGGGCGAAGGTGGCGCCGTGCAGGCGCACGATGGCATCTGCCCAGGACTGGATGGAGTCGTTGCTCATGGCCGGTCTCCTCAGCCGTGGTGCCAGAACGGCGTGCCCAGCACGGGCGTGCTGGGCTGGGCGGCCGATTGTTCGGCCATGGCGCCGGCGCGGTGGGCGGCGTGGCCGGCATTCACGGCATCGGCAAAGGCGCCGGCCATGGCCACCGGGTCTTCGGACAGGGCCACGGCCGTGTTCAGCAGCACGGCGTCATAGCCCCACTCCATGACTTGGCAGGCATGGGACGGGCGGCCCAGGCCCGCATCCACGATCAGCGGCACCTTCAGGCGCTCACGCAGTGTCTGCATGGCATAGGGGTTGACGGGGCCGCGGCCCGTGCCGATGGGCGCCGCCCAGGGCATGACGGCCTGGCAGCCCACATCCACCAGGCGCTGGCACAGCACCAGGTCCTCGGTGGTGTAGGGCAGGACCTGGAAGCCGTCCTTGATGAGGATGGAGGCGGCCTCGACCAGGTTCAGCGTGTCGGGCTGCAGGGTGTAGTCGTCGCCGATCAGCTCCAGCTTGATCCAGGGGGTCTCGAAGACTTCGCGTGCCATCTGGGCCGTGGTCACGGCTTCCTGCACGGTCATGCAGCCGGCCGTGTTGGGCAGCACGGGCACGGCCAGCTTCTTGAGCAATTCCCAGAAGCTGGCACCGGTCTCGGCGGCATTGCTGCCCTGGCGGCGCAGCGAGGCCGTGACCATGGCGGGGCGGGCACGCTGCACGGCAGCTTCCAGCACGGCGGGCGAGGGGTAGCGGGAGGTGCCCAGCAGCAGGCGGCTGTCAAAGCGCTGGCCGTACAGGACCAGGCTGTCGTCGGAGGAAGGGGCGGAAGTCGTCATGGCGTGAGGCAATGGGAGAGTCGGATGGGGCATCAGCCGCCGGTCACCGGCGAGATCACTTCGAGGCGGTCGCCGTCGTTCAGCGCCTGCTCGGCATAGCGGGCCTTGGGTACGAAGACGGTGTTGATGGCCACGGCAAAGGGCGGGCGCGGCGCAAGCTGGGCCAGCGCGTCGGCCACGGTGGCTCCGTCGCTCAGTTCGGTCGCTTGCTGGTTGATGGTGATGTTCATGGCGGCAGGGGGAAACGAAAGGCGGGTACGGGGGCTTGTTCGATCTTAGGCAGGGCCGGGGCTGGTGGCCCTGCGTGCATGTCCGGTCTGTTGTGCGTGAAAGTGCCGTGCGTGCCGTTCAGGCGGCTGCCTTGTGCTGCGATGGCGCATGTTCGACGGGAACATCGAAGCGGCGGGCCAGTTCGGAATCACCGCCGTCGAGCAGCTCCAGCACCACGTCCAGCATGGCCGGCGCGATCATGAAGCCATGGCGGTACAGGCCGTTGACCTCCATCACGCGCGGCGCGCTCCAGCGCACGGCCGGCAGATTGTCGGGCAGGGTGGGGCGGCACTGGGTGGCGATCTCGACGATGCGGCCCTCGGCAAAACCCGGATGCACGGTGTAGGCGGCACTCAGCAGCTCCAGCGTGGAGCGCACGCTGGCCGGCGACATGTCGTCGGACTCGATCTCGGTGGCGCCGATGACGAAGAGGTGGTCCTCCTTGGGCGCAATGTAGATCGGGTAGCGCGGATGGATCAGGCGCGTGGGCCGCTGCAGCGTGACCTCGGGCGCATGGATGCGAACCACCTCGCCGCGCACGCCGCGCAGCGCAGGCCACTGGCCGCGTGCGCCCAGGCCCCGGCAGTCCAGCACCCAGTCGGGCTGGCCCGGCGAGCCGGGGCGGAAGTCGGCCAGCTCGCGCGGCTGGTTCCAGTGCTGCTCCACGCCCAGGCGGGTCAGCGTGGCGTGGAGTGAGGCCAGCAGCTGGCGGTTGTCCAGCTGGCCCTCGCCCTGCAGGTACATGGCCTGGGCGAAGCGCCGCTCAAGCGCGGGCTCGCAGTCGTGCAGGGCCTGGTCGGCCAGCGGCTGCAGCGCGGGAAGGCTGGGGTTGATGCGGCGGTTTTTCTCCAGCAGGCCGAAAAAGCGCTGGGCATCGCCAGCGTCCTGGCGGTGCCAGAGGATGAGGGTGCCGTTTTGCTGAAAGAACACGGGCGCATCGAGCTGGGCCAGCAGTTCGGGCCAGCGCGTCAGGCCGTGCTGGCCCATGCGCACCACGCCGGGCTCGGTGATGGCCGATTCGGCCAGGGGCGCGAGCATGGCGGCGGCCACGCGGGCCGCTGCGCCATCGCCTTCGGGGCCGTGGGCGTCGTATACGGCGATGCCGTGGCCGCGACGGGCCAGCGCCAATGCCAGCAGCCGGCCCATGAGGCCGCCGCCCAGAATGGCGATGCGGGAAGAAGCTTGTAGAACGGACATGTGCATCTGGTGGTCAAGTGCGCCCATGCCCGTGGGACTGCCGGCCGGCTGTCCGCGCACAGGGCATGTGCTGGACAAAACGCGGCGTACCACCCCGATTGATTGAAACTCCCCACGCCAGCATGACCTGGATCGGGTGCAGGGGCGCTGCGCGGCAAGGTGCCTGTGGTGCAGGCTTGTGCGGCAGGGGGCTGGTCGCCCCGGGGCCCCAGGGTGTTTCTCAGTCACGCATCGGCGAGGCGGGCCAGGCCCTGTTTCACCGACGGGACACCCCTGTTTCGTCCGTCAGCAGGCATTACAGCACATCCCGCAGCTGCCGGTATTGACCATGCGCATGGGTGATAATTTTCGCCCATGACTGCCGACCACTCCCCTTCGACCGCCGCATCCACCGAACCGGCTCCCGCCGCGCGCAAGCGCTATGCACGCGTGCTCATCATCGCGGGCTCCGACAGCGGCGGCGGCGCCGGCATACAGGCCGACCTCAAGACCTGCAGCGCCCTGGGCTGCTACGGCATGACGGCCATCACGGCCATCACCGTGCAGAACACGCTGGGCGTCAGCGGCATCCACGGCATTCCCGTGGACATACTGCGCGGCCAGATCGATGCGGTGGTCGAGGACATCGGCGCCGACGCCGTCAAGATCGGCATGCTGGCCACGCCCGAGGTGGTGCAGGTGGTGGCCGATGCCATCCGCCGCCACCAGCTGCGCAACGTGGTGCTGGACCCCGTGATGGTGGCCACCAGCGGCGACCGGCTGATTGCCCCGGAAACCGCCTCCGTGCTGGTGCGCGAACTGTTCCCCCTGGCCACCGTGGTCACGCCCAATCTGGACGAGGCCGCGCTGCTGCTGGGCCACTCCATTGACGGCATAGACGCACTGGACGGCGCCGTGCAGGAACTCCTGGCGCTGGGCGCGCCGGCCGCCTTGCTCAAGGGCGGGCACTTGTCGGGCGATCTGGTGGTGGACCTGCTGGGCCATGGCAACGGCCAGCGGCTGCGCCTGCAGTCGCAGCGCATTGCCACGCACAATGGGCACGGCACGGGCTGCACGCTGTCTTCGGCGATTGCCTCGCACCTGGCGCTGGGCCTGCCGCTGGAGGCGGCCGTGGCCCAGGCGCGCGAGTACATCCTGGGCGCGATTGCGGCCGGTGCCGATGTGTTCACGGGCGCCGGCCACGGTCCGCTGAACCACGGCTATGCGCCGCGCGCGCAGGTCGTGGTCAACGGCTGAACGTTCGGCGCAGCGCCTGGTTCACCAGCCCCAGGTCAGGCTGCGCGCCACCCAGCCCTTTTGGCCGTTGTCGCGCTGGACATGTGCCCAGGAGCCCTGCTTCTTGAGCGTGCGCACCACCTCCAGCTCAGCCAGCTTGCCCACCACGCGGTGTTTCTGGCCCGGGCCTGCGCGCAGATTGGCGGTGCGCCCGGTCACCACCATGTGCGGGGTCTTGCCGGTCAGCGGCGCATGCACCCAGCCCAGCGTGCTCTCGTTGTCCCTGACGCGCAGCCACTGGCCCTTGCGCTGCACCACCTGCAGCGGATAGCCCTTGCCCAGTTCCCACAGCGTGGCCGAGCGCGTGGTGGGCTGCTGCCGCACATTGACGCTGGCGCCCTTGACGCTGACGAACTCGCGCGCATGGGCGACGGCCGGGGCCAGGGTGGTGGTGAGGACGGCGAGGGCGGTGGCGGCTGCGGCCATCCAGCGGGCGGCACGGCTTTTGTTGCAAGACACGGGAACAGGTCTCCTTTCGTTTGAGAAAGGCTGGCGCGCGAAGACTTTCCGGCGCAAGCCCGGGGAAAGCGCGTGGGATCAGGCGATGTAGCTATAGTTCCTGAATGAAACTGACGTGCGACGCCCCGGCTTCATGCGCAACCGGGCAAGCTTGCCTTACGCTTGCCGCACAACCGTGTTTTCCAGGAGGGCTTGTATGCACCATGCTGTTTCCCGATCCGGCGCCCATGTCCGGCACGCTGCAATCCTGACGGCCTGTCTTGCCGCGGGACTGGCGGATGCGCAGGGACAAGAGACGCAGGCGCAGGAGGCGCAGGCTGTGGCCACAGCCGCTGAGGGCCGCGATGCGGCCAGGGCGCAGGAGGGTGCGGTGAATCGCCCGGAATTCGGCCCCGCGCTGCTGGCGGCCGCCCAGGCCGGCGAGGCGCTGCAGGTACGCGACTGGCTCAAGCGCGGCGCACCTGTCGATGTGCGTGACCGGCAGGGCAATACGCCGCTGCTGCTGGCCGTGCGCGGCAACCATGTGGAAGTCGCGCGCTCGCTGCTGGTCCATGGGGCCAACCCCAATCTCAAGAATGACCTGCAGGACAGTGCCTATCTGCTGGCCGGTGCCCTGGGCCGCCTGGAGATACTGCGCATGACGCTGTCGTACGGCGCCGATCTGCAAAGCACCAACCGCTACGGCGGCACGGCGCTGATCCCGGCCTGCGAGCGCGGCCACGTCGATACCGTGCAGGCCTTGCTGGCTGCCGGTGTACGGGCCGACCATGTGAACCGGCTGGGCTGGACCTGCCTGCTCGAAGCCGTTTTGCTGGGCGACGGAGGCCCGCGCTACCAGGACATCGTCCGCCAGCTGATCGCGGCCAGGGCCGATCTCAATCTGCCCGACAAGGATGGCGTGACCGCCGTCGTCCACGCCCGCCAGCGCAGCCAGCATGAGGTGGAGCGCCTGCTGCAGGAGGCTGGAGCGCGCTGATCGGCGCAAGTGAAAACGCCTGAAACCAGGGGTGATGCGCCAGATTCAGACGGGTCTGATTGCTTTGGAAAGGCTGCGTTGCAAATGATTCCCATTTTCAACGTGGATCTTTGCCATGCGCACAGCACATTTGCTATCTCGACCCTTCGTCTCCGGCCCCCAGTCGTGCCTTTTTTCGGTGTTCGCTGCGGCGCTGGTCACGCCCGCTTATGCGCAGGACGCCACTGCCGATGAGCGTCAGGTGCAGTTGGCGCCCTTGACCGTCTCCGGGCAGCGCTCCACCGGCTCGCGCACCGAGGCATCCGAATCGGCCAAATACGCCAAGCCGCTGCTGGATGTGCCGCAGACCATCACCGTGGTGCCCGGGCAGGTGCTGCAGGAGCAAAACGCCCTGAGCCTGCAGCAGGCGCTGTCCAATGTATCCGGCATCACCTTCAATGCGGGCGAGGGCGGTGCAGGCTCGGGCGACAGCATCAACATCCGCGGCTTCAGCGCCAACGCCAACCTGCAGATCGACGGGCTGCGCGACAGCGGGCAGAAGAGCCGAAGCGATCTCTTCAACACGCAATCCGTCGAGGTCATCAAGGGACCCAACTCGGTCTTCGGCGGCGCGGGCACCTCGGGCGGCAGCATCAACATGATCAGCAAGCAGCCCAAGGCCCATGACTTCACCGAGGCCGACGCTGGCCTGGGCACGGGCAGCTACCGGCGCGTCACGCTCGACGCCAACAGGGTGCTGGCTGGCGGCAAGGCCGCCATGCGCCTGAACCTCATGGGCCATGACAGCGACGTGGCCGGGCGCGACACCATCTTCAAGCGGCGCTGGGGCGTGGCGCCCTCGCTGGCCCTGGGATTGAATTCGCCCACGCGCCTGACCCTCGGCTTCTTCCATCAGAGCGATGACAATCTTCCCGACTATGGCGTGCCGGCCTTTCGCGGCAAGATGCTCGATGGCGTCTCGCGCAATGCCTATTTCGGCTGGCGCAACCTTGATCGGGAAAAGATCGGCCAGGATGCCCTGACCGCGAAGATCGAGCATGACTTCGCCTCGGGCGCCAAGCTGCAGAACCTCTCGCGCTACTCGCGGCTTAGCCGCGATACCGTGATCTCTGCCTCGCATGTCGATCTCCGGGGCATGCAGCCTGGCTACTACCGGCCCGCAGGGCCCCAGGCCTATGGCCGCGATGCGGCCACCACCCTGTGGATCAACCAGACCAACCTGACCCAGCGCTTCGACACAGGCGTGCTGGGGCATACGCTGATCACGGGCTTCGAGATCGCACGCGAGACCTATGACCGTACCACCTCTTCCTACAACATCAACCGGCAGTTCCCGGCCGGCGGCTATCCGCTGGCCCGTCCGCCCGGATACTGGACGGGCACGACGGACTTGCAAAACAGCGGAAGGAACGAGACCAGCCTGGACACCCGCGCGCTGTATGCCATCGACTCCATTGCGCTGGGTCCGCGCTGGGATCTGAACCTGGGCCTGCGCTATGACTGGATCGACGGGCGCTCCAACGCCACAACGGCCGCTGGCGTGCGCACCGCGGTGGACAGCTCCGACGGCCGGCTCAGCGGCCGCACGGCCCTGAGCTTCAAGCCCGCCGACAACGGCCGCATCTACCTGGCCTACGGCACGGCCTTCAACCCTTCCGCCGAATTCCTGGTCTCCACGGGCTCGGGCCTGGATGCGGCCACGGCCTCGCTGGCACCCGAGAAGAACACCAGCCTGGAACTGGGAACCAAGTGGGATGTGCTGGACCGCCAGCTGGCGCTGACCGGCGCCCTGTTCCAGGTGGACAAGACCAATGCCCGAGAGCAGATGGCCGATGGCAGCTATCTGCTAGCCGGAGAGCAGCGCGTGCGCGGGCTGGAGCTCGGTGCCGCAGGCAAGGTGACGCCGCAATGGGATGTCTTCGCCAACTACACCTTCATGGCCAGCAAGACCCTCAAGTCATTGAACGAGCCTGCGCGTGTGGGCCAGGCGCTGGGCAATACGCCGCGCCATTCGCTGAACCTGTGGACTACCTATGCGTTGCCGCAGGGCTGGACGGTGGGCTATGGCGCGCGCTTCGTGGGCACGCGCAATGTCACCTCGGCCGGCGACGGCAAGCTGTCCGCTTACTGGGTGCACAGCGCCATGGTCGGCTATGAACTCAACCGGCAATGGAAGCTCCGGCTCAATCTCGACAACATCGGCAACAAGGCCTATGTGGCCGGCGTGCGCCAGCGCCTGGGCGAGCAGTCGCGTTCCTCGGCCGTGGAGTACGGAGAGGGTCGCACGGTCAGATTGACCGCGCTCTACCAGTTCTGAGAAGCACGATGGCCTGGTCTCCGGTGCCGTGGGCGCCGGGACAGGATGAATCAGGCTTGAATCGGGCTGCCCCCAGGGGCAGCTTTTTTCTTTGGCGGCCACCTTGCCTGGGGGCAAAAAAAGAGCCCGCACAAGGCGGGCTGGTGATGGTCAGGCCGACGGCAAAAACCGCCGACACGAAAGCATCTTACTGGATCTTGGCCTTTTCGCGCAGCGATTCCTGGAATTGCGCCAGCTTTTGCTGTTGCAGCTGCTGCACGATCTGGGGCTTGACTTCCTCGAACTTGGGCAGTTCGGCCTGGCGCACGTCGTCCTGGCGGATGATGTGGTAGCCGAACTGGCTCTTGACCGGCTCCTGGGTCATGCCGCCCTTTTCGAGCTTGATCAGGGCTTCGGAGAACTCGGGCACGTAGTTGCCGGGGTTGGCCCAGTCGAGGTCACCGCCACGGGCGCCGGATCCGGGGTCCTTGGACTCCTTCTTGGCGATGTCTTCGAACTTCTTGCCGGCCTTGATCTCGGCAATGATGGCCTTGGCGCGGTCTTCCGACTCGACCAGGATGTGGCTGGCCTTGTATTCCTTGCCGCTGTTGGCAGCGACGGCCTTGTCGTACTCGGCCTTGGCTTCGGCGTCGGTCACGGGGTTCTTCTTCTGGAAGTCTTCGAACAGCGAACGGATCAGGATGGTCTGGCGGGCCAGTTCCATCTGCTGCTTGTAGGCTTCGCTGTTGGCCAGGCCGCGCTTGTTGGCTTCCTGCATGAAGATCTCGCGGGCGATGACTTCTTCCTTGATCTGCCCTTCCATCTCGGGCGTGACGGGGCGGCCGCTTTGCTCGATCTGCTGCTTGAGCACTTCGGCGCGTGCCTTGGGCACAGCCTTGCCGTTGACGACGGCGATGTTCTGGGCCGAGGCGGACAGGGCTGCGGTGCTCAGCACGGCGGCAGTCACCAGGCTGGTCAGAAGCTGTTTTTTCATGCGAATTCCAGAGATGAAGGAAAAATTGATTCTATAGCGTGGATACGCAACAGGCTCCGAATCTTCGGAGCCTGTAAAAGTTCAAAGAACCTCGATGGCGATTGCGTGAGCGCCCTGGTCAATGAATTCTTGCAGCGCATCATACACAAGGCGGTGGCGTGCCACGCGCGGCTTGCCTTGAAACAAAGGTGACGCAATGCGCACGCGGAAATGCGTGCCGAAGCCGGTGCCGTTGGCTCCCACATGGCCGGCGTGCTGGTGGCTTTCGTCGATCACTTCCAGGTGATCGGGGGCGAGGCGCTCGCGCAGCACGGCCTGCATGGCTTCGGCGGTGATGGGCAGTGGATGGGCGGGTGCGCTCATGGCTGCTTGTCCTGTTGCACGCCGGACGGGGGCAGGGCGTCGGGCGTGGCGGCGGCTGCCTCGCCCTTGTCTTCCTGCATGAAGCGGCTCATGTAGATGGCCTGTCCGATCACGAAGACCAGCATCAGCCCCATGCCGCCGAACAGCTTGAAGTTGACCCAGGTGTCGGTGTCGAAGCGGTAGGCGATGACCAGGTTGAGCGCGCCCATCACCGCGAAGAAGGCTGCCCAGCTCCAGTTCATGGTGCGCCAGGCGTTGTCCGGCAGTTGCAGTTGCGCGCCCATGACAGAGCGCAGCAGGTTCTTGCGAAACACCAGCTGGCCAATCACCAGGGCGCCGCCCATGAGCCAGTACAGCACCGTGGGCTTCCACTTGATGAAGGTGTCGTTGTGGGCGAGCAAGGTGGCGCCGCCGAACAGCACGATCACGCCCAGGCTGACCCATTGCATGGGCTCGACCTTGCCATGGCGCACGCGCAGGTAGGCGATCTGCGCGATGGTGGCGACGATGGCCACGGCCGTGGCCGTGTAGATGCCCCAGACCTTGAAGGCGACGAAGAACAGGATGATGGGGAAAAAGTCGATCAGTAACTTCATTGGAAGATTTCGATGGGCTTGGAGTCAGGCATGGTGCCTGAGCGCTTGGCAGGCGCATTGTGGCGCAGCCGGCGCGGCCCGGCATCGGTGCAGGGCCGCGCCGGCTGGGGTTTTTGCGGGCCTGGGGCCTAGGCCTTGGGCGGCTCGAATTCCAGCGACGCGGAATTCATGCAGTAGCGCAGCCCTGTGTCGGAGGGACCATCGGGGAACACATGGCCGAGGTGGGCGCCGCACTGGCTGCAGACGGTCTCGGTGCGCACCATGCCATGGCTGCGGTCCACGATTTCGGTGATGGCGCCTGGGATGGCGCGGTCGAAGCTGGGCCAGCCGCAGCCGGCGTCGAACTTGGTATCGGAGTCGAACAGCTTGGCGCCGCAGCAGATGCAGTGGTAGCTGCCATCGGCCCAGAACTGCTCATAGCGGCCTGTGAAGGGGCGCTCGGTGGCCGCGTGGCGCGTCACCTGGAAGGCGGCGGGCTCGGCGCCCTTGGCCTGCAGCTCGGCCTGCCATTCCTGCTCGGTCTTGTGGATGGGAAAGCTCATGATGAACAGCTGATCTCGATGGAGGAAGCCCAGTCGGGCGGGAAGCCTGCCCATTCGGCATGCTCGGCGTGGGGTGCGAACGGGGTCTGCAGCACGGCCAGCAGCTGGCGCACCGCGGTGAAGTCGCCCTGCTTGGCTGCGCGGATGGTGATTTCTCCCAGGTGGTTGCGCAGCACGAAGCGCGGATTCGATTCTTGCATCAGCGCGGCCGCTGCCGTGCCATCCACGGTCGCAAGCTGCCGTACGTAGCCTGCCGCCCAGGCGTCGAAGGCGGGCCGGTCCAGCATCAGGTCGCGCACGGGCTCCAGGTCGGGCTCTGTGCCGCCGGCTGTGGCCACGGCATCGGTCAGGCGGCTGAAGAAGATGGTGTAGTCCACGGCGTTGTCGGCCATGAGCTGCAGCAGCGGGTTCACCAGGGCGGCAAAGCGCGCCTCGGCAGGCGGCGTGCCGGGAGCATCTTCGGGCAGGCCCAGCTTGCGCAGCATGAGAGAGCCATAGGCCTGCGGAAACACCTGCTTGTACGACTCCAGCGCCGCAATGGTCAGCTCCTCTTCGCCGATCAGCGGCAGCAGGGCCTGGCCCAGGCAGTACAGGTTCCAGTACGCGACCTGGGGCTGGCGGTTGAAGGCGTAGCGGCCCTGGGTGTCGCTGTGGTTGCAGATATGGCCGGGGTCGAAGGCGTCGAGGAACTGGAAGGGACCGTAGTCGATGGTCAGTCCCAGGATGCTCATGTTGTCGGTGTTCATCACGCCATGGCAAAAGCCCACGGCCTGCCAGTGCGCCAGCAGCCGCGCCGTGCGCTCGCTCACGGCCTGCAGGAAGTTGGCGTAGGCGTTGCCGGCCAGTGCCTCGGCCGTGCGGCATTCGGGGTAGTAGCGGTCGATCACGTAGTCGGCCAGCTGGCGCAGCGGCGCCATCTGGTCGCGCGCCGCAAAGTGCTCGAAGTGGCCAAAGCGTATGAAGCTGGGCGCCACGCGCGCCACCACGGCGGCGGTCTCGATCTCTTCGCGGCGAATGGGGGCGGGCGATCCGGTCACGCTCAGCGCGCGCGTGGTGGGAATGCCCAGGGCGTGCATGGCTTCGCTGCACAGGAATTCACGGATGGACGAACGCAGAACGGCGCGTCCGTCGCCCATGCGCGAGTAGGGCGTGCGGCCCGCGCCCTTGAGCTGGATTTCCTGGCCCGAGGCGGTCTCGCCCAGCAAGATGGCACGGCCGTCGCCGAGCTGGCCGGCCCAGACACCGAACTGGTGGCCGCTGTAGACGCTGGCCAGCGGATGGCTGCCGGGCAGCACGGTATTGCCGGTGAGCGCCTGCAGGGCCTCATCGGAGGCCAGCCATTGCGGGTCCAGGCCCAGCAGCTCGGCAGTGCCGGTGCTGGTGGCGATCCAGTGCGGCTCGGGCAGCGGCGTGGGGCGCAGATGGGTGAAGAAGTCCGGGCCCAGGGCGGCGAAGCCGTCTTGCCAGGAGATGGGAGGGCGCGGGGAGGTCACCGGAGCCCGGCCTTCGGCGGCAGCGTGCAGGTTCATGCGGGAATTGTCCCCCAGCGCCTATGCCCCGTGGGACGCAAGGTTCATGCGCGCATTCACCGCATGCATTCACGCACGCAGTTGCTGCCGGTACTGGCCCGGCGGCATGCCGAACCATCGGCGGCAGGCGCGAAAGAGGTTGCTCTGGTCCACGAAGCCCAGCAGGTCGGCCACCTCGGCCAGGCTGTGGCGCGGCTCGCCCAGGTACTGCCGGGCCAGCTCGCGGCGGGTGTCATCCAGCAATTGCTGGTAGCTGGTGCTCTCGGCCTGCAGGCGGCGCTGCAAGGTACGGTCGGTCAGGCCCAGCACTGCGGCCACTTCCTCGCGGCGCGGCTCGCCCTGGGGCAGCAGGCGCGCAATCTCATGGCGCACGCGGGCGCCCACGCCGGCCTGGCCCAGCTGGTCCAGCTCGGACTCGACCAGTTTTTCGTGCAGGGCCAGCAGTTCGGGGTTGTGCGTCGGGATGGGCGCGAGCAGGTCGTCTTGCGACAGCAGGAAGCGGTTGGCGCGCTCGCCAAAGCGCGGCAGCAGGCCGAAGGCCTGTCGGTAGCGGGCCTCGTGCAGGGGCAAGGGCGCCTGGGCCATGAATTCCACGGCCAGCGGCTGGACATCGCGCCGCGTCAGCCAGCTGCACAGCACCAGCAGCGTGAGCACGGCGAACTCCACGCGCTGGCGTGGCACGGCGCGCGTGGCGCCGATGTGGTGTATGGACAGCCAGTGGCCGCGCGCATCGCGCTCCAGCGTGAAGGCGGTGGCGTCCGAGATCACGGCCATGTGGCGCTCCAGGTCACGAAAGCCCGCCAGCAGGTGCGGGCTCGAAGCCAGCGAGTAGCCCACCAGGTCGATGTTGCCGTGGCGCGCGGCCAGCTGCCGGTCCAGGCCCAGCGTGGGATTGGCCGACTGCGCCACTGCCAGCTCCCACAGCCGGCTCACGCGGTCCACATCGATGCGGGTCTGCGAATGCTGCAGTGCGGCAAGGTCGATGTTGGCCTCCTCACTCAGCCTTTCCACGGCCAGCCCCTCGGCGGCCATCATGTCCAGGATGCCCCGCACCCATGCGGCGGAGCTGCTGCGCTGCGTTGTCATGGCCGGGTTTTCCTGGGCCGTCCGGGGCGCCTTTTGCGTTCTGAAGTCACTTTTTTGGCTTGGTTGCGATAGCGGCGTGCGGGCGCGCTGTTCCTAGAATTTTTGCAGCGCGGCGAACGACTGCGCAGTGTGGCCCAAGGGCCGGGCACGGCCCATACGGGAAACCCCAAAATCATAGGAGACAAGCATGCGCACAGGACAGCGGTGGATGGCTGGCGGCATACGCCTGGCCGTGGCTTCAATGGCCTTGTGGCTCGCGGCCTGCGGCGGCTCGGGCGGCGGAGGTCCCGAACTGCGCGAGACGGCCTACGGCCCCTTGCGTGGCGTGGACGACGGCGCCGCCACGGGCACCTATTACTGGAAGGGCGTGCCCTTTGCCCAGGCGCCCGTGGGCGCGCTGCGCTGGCAGCCGCCGGCCGAGCCCAAGGCCTGGGAGGGCGTGCGCGAGGCGCGCCAGTTCGGCAACGCCTGCCTGCAGATCGGGCGCATGTACGGCCCGGGCGCCAACAACCGCTTCGACGACACCATTGCCTCCACCCTGGGCCAGCCCGTGGGCAGCGAGGACTGCCTGACGCTCAACATCTGGCGCCCGGCCAGCGGCGCCGAGAAGCTGCCGGTGCTGGTGTTCATCCACGGCGGCAGCGCCATCTCGGGCTATACGGCCGATCCGCTGTATGACGGCGCGGCCCTGGCACGCGCCGCCAATGCCGTGGTGGTCACGGCCAACTACCGGCTGGACATCCTGGGCTACATGCACATGCCGCAGATGCAGGTCGGCGCGCCGGCCACGGGCAACTTCGCGCTGCTGGACAATCTGCAGGCGTTGCGTTTTGTGCAGCGCAATATCGCGGGCTTTGGCGGTGATCCGGGCAATGTCACGCTCATGGGCCAGTCGGCGGGTGCCACCAATGTGCTGGCGCTGCTGGCGGCCGAGTCGGCGCGCGGCCTGTTCCACAGGCTGGTGCCCATCAGCGGCGGGCTGTCGCTGCCGTCCAACCTGCCGGCCGGCGTGCTGGCCACGCTCAAGCCGGCTTCGGCCTACGCCACCCAGTCCGCGCTGCTGCTGGCCCATCTGATGGTGGCCGATGGGCTGGCTGCCGATGTGGCGGCTGCGGCCACGGTGGCTGCCGGCTGGACACCGGCGCAGATCGCGGCCTACCTGCGCGGCAAGGACGCCCGCGTGCTGCTGCAGACCCTGGTGGCCAAGGGCCTGACGGGCGCGGGGCCGATTCCCGACGGCCTGCTGCTGCCCCCCGACCCCATGGCCGCGCTGGCTGCGGGCCAGTACAACCGCATGCCTGTGATGGCCGGCTACACGGCCGAGGAGGGCAAGCTGTTCGCGCCCCTGCTGGCTGCGCTGGGCGGCAAGCCGGGCTTCAGGATCGATGATGCGGCGCGCTTTCGCATGATGCAGTCCTTCGACGCGCAGTCGCCCAACGCGCCGGGCCTGGCCGACATCATCGATGCCGCCTACCTGCCCGTCGATACGCCGGTCACCGGCTACAACGCCCGCATGGCGCAATTGACCCATCTGTTCGCCGATCCCAGCCGCGACCAGTTGCTCAATACGCTGCGCACCCGGCAGGCCGAGGTCTGGAGCTACCGCTTCGACTGGGCGCGCCAGCCCGCGCCCTGGAACACGGTCTACGGTGCGGCCCATGCGTTCGATCTGCCGTTTCTCTTCGGCAACTTCGGGCCATCCGTGTTCTCCCGCGTGACCAACAGCACGGCCAATGCACCGGGGCGGCTGGCGCTGTCGAACGCCATGATGGCCAGCCTCAAGGCCTTCATGCAGACGGGCGACCCGCAGAACGCGGCCCTGGGCCAGACATGGAAGCCCTGGCCGTCCAGCCTGGTCTTCGACGCCGAGCTGGGCGCGACCAGCATCCGGCTGCAGTGAGCGAGCAGATGCGCGAGTAGATGAGCGAGCAGGGGCTTGCCGCGGCAAGCCCCGAGAGATAGCCAACAACAACGAAGGAGACAGGTACCCATGACAGCCAAGACCGTTTTCACACAGGCCTGGCGCTGGCCGCTGGCGGGGGCCATTGCGGCCGCCGCCGTGGGCCTGGCCGCCTGCGGAGGGGGATCGTCCGGCATGCCCGCGCCCATGGGGCCGGGCCAGCAATCGGGCTACATCACCCTGCCGGACGGCAGCAGGATGCGCTACTCGCTGCTGCTGCCCGAGGGACAGGGTCCGTTCCCGCTGCTGGTCGAGTACGACGGCTATATCTCGGGCTCGTACCCCAACATCAGCAGTCCCTGGACCAAGGAAGGCTATGCGGTCATGGGGCTGAACGTGCCGGGCACGGGCTGCTCCACGGGGGATGACAAGGTGTTTGACGCCAGCGTAGGTGCGGCCGGGGCCTTCGCCATCGAGTGGGCCGGGCGGCAGGCCTGGTCCAACGGCCGCATCGGCATGATCGGCTACTCGTACTCGGGCTACAACCAGCTGTGGGTGGCGGCGCACCGGCCCAAGGGGCTGATGGCGATCACGCCCAGCAAGAATGTGGGCGATCCCTACCGGGACGTGGGCTATCCGGGCGGCATTGCCAACATCGGCTTTCCGGCGCAGTGGTGGAACGGCTTCCCGCGCATCTGGCGCACGGCCGCCGACCTGGCCGTGAAGAACGGCGGCGACACGGAATGCGCCAAGACCGTGGCCGACAACATCGAGAAGATCAAGCGGCCCGAGCTGGACCTGATCAAGTGGCTGGACAACCCCTATGCCGATGGCCTGTACCTGGAGCGCAGCGCCATGCTGCAAAGCGGCAAGATCAATATCCCCACGCTGGGCACGCAGTCCTGGCAGGACGAGCAGATCGGCCCGCGCTCGGGCTACTACGAGGACACCATTGCGCCCGACAGGATGTGGCTGGTCAGCTCCAACGGCGACCACCACACGAACATCACCTCGGACCATATCGACCAGACGCTGAAGCGCTTCCTGGCGCGCTTCGTCAAGGGCGAGGACAACGGCTTCGACAAGGAGCCGCGCGTGCGCCTGCTGCAGGAGATGCAGACCACGGACGCCAAGGCCCCCAATGGCGGCGCCAAGCTCATGCCCACGGGCGAGGCACGGTTTGACCGGCTGCCTGTCCAGGTCAAGCCCCTGCGCCTGTGGATGCAGCCCGGCCAGGCCCTGGGCGACAGCGCACCCGCCTCAGGCACGGCTTCGTCCAGCTACCGCTATCCGGCCCTGAGTCCGCAGGTGAACAACCCGGCGGCCGAAGGCTGGCCCGCCGTGCCCGCGTCGGAAAAGGATGGCCAACTGGTCTTCACCACGGCAGCCCTGCCGCAGGACCTGAGCTTCTATGGCGAAGGCTCGGCCGACCTGTGGCTCAGCGCCACGGCCGCCAACACCGACATCCAGGTCACCGTGTCCGAGGTGCGGCCGGACGGGCAGGAGATGTTCGTGCAGCGTGGCTGGCTGCGTGCGTCCAAGCGTGCCCTGGACACGGCGCGCTCCACGACGCTGAGGCCGTGGGGCGCGTTCACGCGGGACAAGGACGTGCCCATGGTGTCGGGCAAGCCCGAACTGCTGCGCGTAGAGATCCAGAAATTCGCGCATGTGTTTCGCGCCGGCTCAAGCATTCGCGTGACAGTGGATTCGCCATCGCAGACTGGATACTGGATCTTCGGCAACGACAAGACGCCGTCCACGAACACGCTGTGGCATGACGCAGCGCATGCCTCCAGCATCGTCCTAGGGTATATCCCATACGAGCATGCGAAGACGCTGCCGAGTTGCGACAAGACAATGCGTCAACCATGCCGGAAAAACGATGCGCCTGTCCCTGCGGGGATCGGACCCAGGGCGCCGGCCTGAGCCACCCTCCATGCGGGCAGCGGCATCGCGCACCAGGGCCTTGGCCTTGCGCGAATCCGCGGTCCGCAGTTCACGACGTTCACGAAGTTCAATCACCTTAGGAGCCTATAGATGCTGGGTCTGATGCAAAGCCAACCACTGTTGATCTCGTCGCTGATCGATTTCGCCGACCGCCACCATGGCGATGCGCAGATCGTCTCGCGCAGGGTGGAGGGCGATATCCATCGCTATACGTACCGCGACCTGGCACGGCGCTCGCGCCAGCTGGCGAACACGCTGGACGGCCTGGGCCTGCAGCCCGGCGACCGCGTGGCGTCGCTGGCCTGGAACGGCTACCGCCACATGGAGATGTACTTCGGCGTCAGCGGCTCGGGCCGCGTGCTGCACACGGTCAATCCTCGCCTGCACCCCGACCAGGTGGCGTGGATCATCAACCACGCGGAAGACCGCGTCATGTGCTTTGACCTGACCTTCCTGCCCATCATCCAGGCCGTGCATGCCAAGTGCCCCACGGTGCGCCAGTGGGTGGCGCTGTGCGATGCGGACCGCCTGCCTGCCGACAGCGGCGTTCCGGGCCTGGTCAGCTACGAGGCCTGGATTGCCGGCCAGTCCGACCAGTACCAGTGGCCCGAATTCGACGAGAACACGGCCTCCAGCATGTGCTACACCAGCGGCACCACGGGCAACCCGAAGGCGGTGCTCTACAGCCACCGTTCCACCACGCTGCACGCCTACGCGGCCGCGCTGCCCGATGTGATGTGCATATCGGCGCGTGACTCGGTGCTGCCCGTAGTGCCCATGTTCCACGTCAACGCCTGGGGCATTCCCTACTCGGCCGCGCTCACGGGCTGCAAGCTGGTGTTCCCCGGCCCGGCGCTGGACGGCAAGTCGCTGTACGAGCTGATCGAGGCCGAGGGCGTCACCTACGCGGCCGGCGTGCCCACGGTCTGGCAGATGCTGCTGGGCCACATCAGGCCGGGCGGCCTGCGGTTTTCCACGCTCAAGCGCACGGTCATCGGCGGCTCCGCCTGCCCGCCGGCCATGATCACGGCCTTCCAGGACGAGTTCGGCGTGGAGGTGCTGCATGCCTGGGGCATGACCGAGATGAGCCCGCTGGGCACGCTGTGCACGCTCAAGAACAAGCAGCTGCAGCTGCCCAAGGACGAGCAGATGAAGATCCTGCAAAAGCAGGGCCGCGCCATCTACGGCGTGGACATGCGCATCGTGGGCAGCGATGGAACGGACCAGCCCTGGGACGGCAAGAGCTACGGCGACCTGCTGGTGCGCGGCCCCTGGATCGTGGACAGCTACTTCAAGGGCGAAAGCCCGCTCATCAAGGACGCGCAGGGCCGCGGCTGGTTCCCCACGGGTGACGTGGCCACCATCGACCCGGACGGCTTCATGCAGATCACCGACCGCAGCAAGGACGTGATCAAGTCCGGCGGCGAATGGATCAGCTCCATCGACATCGAGAACATCGCCATGGCCCATCCGGCCGTGGCCATGGCCGCCTGCATCGGCATGCCGCATCCCAAGTGGGACGAGCGCCCCATCGTCGCCGTGGCGAAGAGGCCCGGTGCCGAGGTCACGCGCGAGGAACTGCTCAAGTTCTACGAAGGCAAGACCGCCAAGTGGCAGATCCCCGACGACGTGGTCTTCGTCGATGCCATCCCGCTGGGCGCCACCGGAAAAATGCTCAAGACCCGGTTGCGCGAGCAACTGGCCGGCTACCGGCTGCCGGGGCTGTGAGCCGCTGCGGGCCAGCCGCCGTGCCAGGGCATGCGGGGGCATGTGCTGATAGGGGCGGCCGGTCCGAGTCTCGTCGGCGATAGCCGCTAGGGGCAATCACCGATCGGTGCGGGGCAAGGGGACCATTACCCTGAGCCTCGCCCAGAAACCACCACAAGAGGAGACGCTTCATGAAGTTTGCGATCAAGGCATTGACGGCATCCCTGGCCCTGGCTTGCGCCACGGGCGCCATGGCCCAGAAGGGCGAGACGGTGAAGGTTGCGTGGATCGACCCGCTGTCCGGCCTCATGGCCGCGCTGGGTTCCAACCAGCTCAAGAGCCTGCAGTACATCGCCGAGGAGCTCAACAAGGGCACGGCCTCGGGCGTGAAGTTCGAGATCATCGGCATCGACAACAAGCTCAGCCCGCAGGAAACCACGGCGGCCCTGCGCTCGGCCATGGACCAGGGCGTGCGCTACGTCTTCCAGGGCAATGGCTCGGGCCCGGCCCTGGCCATCATGGACGCACTGGAAAAGCACAACGCGCGCAACAAGGGCAAGGAAGTCGTCTACCTGAACTATGCGGCGGTGGACCCGGACCTGACCAACAGCAAGTGCAGCTACTGGCACTTCCGCCTGGATGCGGACACCTCCATGAAGATGGAGGCCCTGACCACGTACATGAAGGACGTGCCCGAGGTCAAGAAGGTCTACCTGATCAACCAGAACTACTCGCATGGCCAGCAGGTCTCCAAATACGCCAAGGAGATGCTCAAGCGCAAGCGCCCCGATGTGGAGATCGTGGGCGACGACTTCTCGCCGCTGGCCCAGGTGCGCGACTTCGCCCCCTACATCGCCAAGATCAAGCAATCGGGCGCCGACTCGGTGATCACGGGCAACTGGGGCTCGGACCTGGCGCTGCTGATCAAGGCCGCCAGCGACGCGGGCCTGAACAACGTCAAGTTCTATACCTACTACGCCATCGCCACGGGCGCGCCCACGGCCATGGGCGCGGCCGCCGCCGACAAGGTCTACATGGTGGGCTACGGCCACATGAACCTGCCCGGCCCGCTGGACCGCATCACCAAGGGCTACAAGGCCAAGTTCAACGACGACATGTACACCGGCTCGCTGTACTCGGGCCTGACCATGCTGGACCAGGCCTTCCTGCGCGCCAAGACCACGGACCCGGCCAAGGTGGCGGCCACCATGGAGGGCATGAAGTTCAACAGCCTCAACGGCGAAGTCGAGATGCGCAAGACCGACCACCAGCTGCAGCAGGGCCTGTTCATCTCGCGCTGGGAAAAGGCCGGCGGCAAGTACCCGATGGACTCGGAGAACACCGGCTACACCTTTGTGCCCGTGAAATATTACGAGCCCTATGTGGCCAGTACCCCCACCTCATGCCAGATGAAGCGTCCTTCATGACGCCCAGGCAGGCAGGCTGACTTCGCAAGGGGCGCGAGGCGCCCCTTTCTTTTGCCTGAAATCGGTCAAAACACGGGTTCATGGGCTGATCGATGACGATCTGTCGCCAATGTGTCCCGGACTGCGGCGAAGTCGCATGCGCGATAGTTTCTAAGGCATTCCCCGAAGGGAAATTGTCATTCAGGCGTTAGTCTGGCGCCAATACAGATATCCGAATCAACCGGAAAAAGGAGACAGAAAAATGAAGTGGATCGTGCATTCGGTGGCCGCCTCGGCCATGCTGGCCTGTGCCTCGGGCGCCTGGGCGCAAAAAGGCGAGACGGTGAAGATCGGCTGGATCGACCCGCTGTCGGGCCTGATGGCCGCCGTGGGCACGAACCAGCTCAAGACCTTCCAGCTGATGGCCGAGGAGTTCAACAAGAAAAATGCCTCGGGCGTGAAGTTCGAGATCATCCCGCTGGACAACAAGCTCAGCCCGCAGGAGACCACGGCCGTGCTGCGCTCGGCCATGGACCAGGGCGCACGCTACGTGGTGCAGGGCAACGGCTCGGGCCCGGCCCTGGCCATCATGGATGCGCTGGAAAAGCACAACGCGCGCAACAAGGGCAAGGAAGTCGTCTACCTCAACTACGCGGCCGTGGACCCGGACCTGACCAACAGCAAGTGCAGCTACTGGCACTTCCGCCTGGATGCGGACACCTCCATGAAGATGGAAGCGCTGACGACCTATATGAAGGACGTGCCCGAGGTCAAGAAGGTCTACCTGATCAACCAGAACTACTCGCACGGCCAGCAGGTCTCCAAGTACGCCAAGGAAATGCTCAAGGCCAAGCGGCCCGACGTGCAGGTGGTGGGCGATGACTTCGCGCCGCTGGCCCAGGTGCGCGACTTCGCACCCTACATCGCCAAGATCAAGCAATCGGGCGCCGATACGGTGATCACGGGCAACTGGGGCTCTGACCTGTCGCTGCTGCTCAAGGCGGCCAACGACGCGGGCCTGAACAACGTCAAGTTCTACACCTACTACGCCTTCGGCTCGGGCTCGCCCACGGCCATGGGCGCGGCCTCCGACGGCAAGGTCTACACCGTGGGCTACGGCCACTACAACATGGGGGGGGCCATCCAGCCGCTGATGGCCGAGTTCAAGAAGAAGATGAACGACGACCTCACGCAAAGCTCGATCTACCACGTGTTCGCGCTGCTGGATGCGGCCTTTGCCAAGACCGGCGGCACTGACCCCGTCAAGGTGGCCGCCGCGCTGGAGGGCATGAAGCTCAAGAGCTTCAACGGCGAAGTGGAGATGCGCAAGTCCGACCACCAGCTGCAGCAGGGCCTGTACATCACGCGCTGGGAAAAGGCCGGCGGCAAGAACCCCTATGACGCCGAGAACACGGGCTACACCTTCGCCCCGGTGAAGTACTACGAGCCCTACGTGGCCAGCACGCCCACGTCCTGCCAGATGAAGCGCCCGTCCTGAGACCGGCACGCACCGCCTCCTGTCCCCAACGCACCGAAACCAAGGCCTTTCGATGACGCTTGAGTTCTTCACCATATCGCTGCTCAACGGCGTGAGCTATGGACTGCTGCTGTTCATGCTCAGCTCGGGGCTGACGCTGATCTTCAGCATGATGGGCGTGCTCAACTTCGCCCACACCAGCTTCTACATGCTGGGCGCGTACTTCGGATACACGCTCAGCGGCATCATCGGCTTCTGGGGCGCGCTGTTCGTTGCGCCCCTGCTGGTGGGCGCGCTGGGCGCCATGTTCGAGCGCTACAGCCTGCGCCGCGTGCACAAGTACGGCCATGTGCCAGAACTGCTCGTGACCTTCGGCCTGTCCTACCTCATCCTCGAGGTGGTGCAGCTGGTCTGGGGCCGGGGCACCGTGCCCTACGGCCTGCCGCCCGCGCTGCAGGGCCCGCTGTTCACGCTGTACGGCACGCAGTTCCCGCGCTCGCGCTCCTTCGTGATGCTGGTGGCAATGCTGATGCTGGTGGCCGTCTGGCTGCTGCTGACGCGCACGCGCATCGGCCTGGTCATCCAGGCCGCGCTCAAGAACCCCGAGATGGTGGAGGCGCTGGGCCACAACGTGCCGCGCGTGTTCATGATGGTGTTCGGCGGCGGCTGCGCGCTGGCGGGGCTGGCCGGCGTGATCGGCGGCAACACGTATGTGACCGAGCCGGCCATGGCCATGTCGGTCGGCTCCATCATCTTCGTGGTGGTGGTGGTCGGCGGCATGGGCTCGCTGGCGGGGGCCTTCGTGGCCTCGCTGCTGATCGGCGTCGTGCAGACCTTTGCCGTGGCCATCGACTGGTCGCTGGCCAGCCTGCTGACCTCGCTGGGCAGCCCGGTCGGCGAGCAGACCTTCGGCTGGCCGCTGCTCAAACTCACCATTTCCCAGGTCGCGCCCATCCTGCCCTACCTGTTCCTGGTGCTGATCCTCATCTTCCGGCCCAAGGGCCTCCTGGGCACGCGGGGAGATTGACACCATGTCCTCGATCACCAAAACGACCATGACATCCACTGCCGCAAAAGGCGCTTCGGGCGCTTCAGGGGCTGCGGGCGCGGGGCGCCACTACAGCTTCCAGCCGCTCAACATCGGCCGCATCCTGATCTGGGGCGCCTTCGCCCTGGCGCTGATCGTCGCGCCGCTGGTGTTCACCAGCAGCCTGGCGCTGACCATGCTCAGCCAGATCGGCTATCTCATCATCATCTGCCTGTCCTACAACATCCTGCTGGGGCAGGGCGGCATGCTGAGCTTCGGCCATGCGGTCTACACGGGGCTGGGCTCGTTCATCGCCATCCATGCGATGAACCGGGCCAGCTCCGGCGACTGGGGCATTCCGCTGGTGCTGATTCCCGTCATCGGCGGCCTGGGCGGCATGTTCTTCGCGGCCCTGCTGGGCTATGTGACCACCAAGAAGTCGGGCACCACCTTCGCCATGATCACCATGGGCATCGGCGAGCTGGTGGCGTCCATGGCGCTGATGTTCCCCGAGTTCTTCGGGGGCGAGGGCGGCATCACCACCGACCGCGTCTACGGCAAGCCCTTCTTCGGGCTGACCTTCGGCTCGGGCATGGAGGTGTACTACCTGATCGCCGCCTACTGCTTCGTCTGCACGGCCGCCATGTTCGCCTTCACGGGCACGCCGCTGGGGCGCATGCTCAACGCCGTGCGCGACAACCCCGAGCGCGTGGAGTTCGTGGGCTACAACACGCAGCGCGTGCGCTACTTCGCCTTCATCATCGCGGGCTTCTTCGCGGGCGTGGGCGGGGGGCTTGCGGCCATCAACTTCGAGATCATCACGGCCATGGACAGCGTGAGCGTCATGCGCTCGGGCTCGTACCTGCTGTTCACCTTCCTGGGCGGCGCCACCTTCTTCTTCGGACCCATCATCGGCGCCGTGCTGCTGGTGCTGGCCTCGGTGCTGCTGTCGGAGCTGACCAAGGCCTGGCTGCTGTACCTGGGTCTGGTGTTCCTGCTGATGGTGATGTATGCGCCCGGTGGCGTTGCCAGCCTGATCATGATGAACCTGCGCGTGGCGCGCTTCGGCAAGTGGCGCCGGCTGGCCCAGCCCTACCTGGCCATCGCCGCCAGCGCCCTGGTCATGATCGTGGGCGGCGCCGCCATCGTCGAGATGATCTACCACCTGCAGCTCAACGCGGCCCTGGGTTCCCAGGTCTCGTTCATGGGCGTGCAGCTCGATACCAGCTCGGCCTCCACCTGGACCGTGGCCGTTGCCGTCTTCGTCGTGGGCCTGGGCCTGCTGGAAGTGGCCCGGCGCTGGTGCCTGCGGCGCTGGGAGCGTATCCAGGAAGAGATCGAAGAAGCCATCAAGCGCGGGGAGGGCTGAACCATGTCCAGCATTGCAATCGAACGACCAGGCACTGCCGCCGCTGCCGCGACCGGCGAGGCCACCTACGCGCTGGAGCTGCGCGACCTGTACAAGCGCTTCGGCAAGGCCGAGATCATCCGCGGCGCCCAACTGGCCGTGAAGCCCGGCGAGCGCGTGGCCATCATCGGCCCCAACGGCGCGGGCAAGAGCACGCTGTTCAACCTGATCAGCGGCCGCTTCGAGCCCACCAGCGGCCAGGTGCTGCTCAACGGCCAGCGCATCGACGGCAAGAAACCCTATGAAATCAACCGCATGGGGCTGTCGCGCAGTTTCCAGATCACCAACATCTTTCCCAAGCTCAGCGTGTTCGAAAACCTGCGCTGCAGCGTGCTGTGGAGCCTGGGCTACCGCTACAGCTGCTGGCGCTTCCTGTCCAAGCTGCGCGATGCCAACGCCCGCGCCGATGAGCTGATGGAGATGATCGGCCTGCACAGAAAGCGCGACACGCTGGCGGTGAACCTGACCTATGCCGAACAGCGCGCGCTGGAGATCGGCATCACCATCGGCGGCGGCGCCGGCGTCATCCTGCTGGACGAACCCACGGCCGGCATGAGCAACAGCGAAACGGCCCACTTCATCCAGCTGATCAAGAAGGTCACCGAAGGCAAGACGCTGCTGACCGTGGAGCACGACATGGGCGTGGTCTTCGGCCTGGCCGACAAGATCGCCGTCGTGGTCTACGGCGAAGTCATCGCCTACGACACGCCCGAGGCCGTGCGTGCCAATCCACGCGTGCAGGAGGCCTATCTGGGCTCGTCCGTGGCGGATCAACAAGCTGGTGCACATTGAGGGAGCGCGGATGCTGAACATCAACAACCTGCATGCCTACTACGGCAAAAGCCATGTGCTGCATGGCGTGGAATTTTCCGTACAGCCCGGCGAGATCGTCGCGCTGCTGGGGCGCAATGGCTCGGGCCGCTCCACCACGGCCAAGGCCATCATGGGACTGGTGCACTGGGAGGGCGCGCTGGAGTGGAAGGGCCAGAGCCTGACTGGCAGAAAGGCCTACGAGATCGCTCACCTGGGCCTGGGCTACGTGCCCGAGAGCCGCGACGTGTTCCCCAATCTCACCGTGCACCAGAACCTGCTGCTGGGACAGAAGGGAAAGGGCCGGGACAGCCGCTGGGGCTTCGACGACATGTACGCCATGTTCCCGCGCCTGAAGGAGCGCCAGCACACCGAGGCCGGCGTGATGTCGGGCGGCGAGCAGCAGATGCTGACCCTGTGCCGCACGCTGATGGGCGACCCCGACCTGATCATCATCGACGAGCCCACCGAGGGCCTGGCGCCCAAGATCGTCGAGCTGGTGGGCGAGTACCTGCAAAAGATCAAGCAGCGCGGCGTGTCCGTGCTGCTGATCGAGCAAAAGCTCACCATTGCCATGAGCATCTCGGACCGGGCCCTGGTCATGGGTCATGGGCGCATCGTCTTCGACGGCACGCCCGACGGGCTGCGCGCCGATCAGAAGGTGCGCAAGGAGTGGCTGGAGGTCTGATGCCGTACAAGGCTGGGCATGCTGCCCGGCAGGCGGCCCGGACCACGGCGCTTGTCCCGCTTGGGACAAACCGCAGTGGCGCCGGCCCGCGTTTTTTTTACAATCAAAATCGCACGATCGTTCTTTTTCTATCGCATAGGGGACAACAGCATGACTGCTGAATACAAAGTGGACGGTGCCATCGCCGTCATCACCTTGAACAATCCGCCGGTCAACGGCCTGGGACTATCCACGCGGCGGGGCATCGTCGAGGGGCTGGACAAGGCCTATTCCGACCCGGCCGTCAAGGCCATCGTCATCACGGGTGCCGGCAAGGCTTTTTCGGGCGGTGCCGATATCAACGAGTTCGGCAAGGAAGAGGCGTATCGCGAGCCGCACCTGGTCTCGCTGATCAACTCCCTGGACCAGGGCAGCAAGCCCGTGGTGGCCGCCATCCATACCGTCTGCATGGGCGGCGGGCTGGAGCTGGCGCTGGGCTGCAACTACCGCGTGGCCGCTCCCGGCACCCTGGTGGCCCTGCCTGAAGTCAAGCTGGGCCTGCTGCCCGGTGCAGGCGGCACGCAGCGCCTGCCGCGCGTGCTGGGCGTGGAGACCGCGCTGAACATGATCGTCAGCGGCGAACCCGTCAAGAGCGAGCTGCTGGCCTCCATCCCCGGCCAGAAGCTGTTCGACAAGATGGCCGCCTCGCCCGAGTCCCTGCTGGACGAGGCCAAGGCCTTTGCGCTGGAAGTGGCCGACAAGCACGCGGCGGGTGGTCCGCTGCCGCGCGTGCGCGACCTGCCTTGCAAGCATCCTCAGGGCGACGCCTACTTCCAGTTCGCACGCAACATGGTCAAGGGCATGGCCAAGAACTACCCGGCCCCGGCCCGCTGCGTGGACACGGTGGAGAACGCCGCGCGCAAGAAGTTTGACGAAGGCATGGCCCTGGAGCGCGAAGCCTTCATGCAACTGATGTGGTCGCCCGAGTCGCGCGCGCTGCGCCACCTGTTCATGGCCGAGCGCGCGGCCTCCAAGATCGCCGACGTGCCCTCGGACACGCCAGTGCGCGAGATCAAGACCGTGGGCGTCATCGGTGCCGGCACCATGGGCGGCGGCATCTCCATGAACTTCCTGAACGCGGGCATCCCCGTGACCATCCTGGAGACCAAACAGGAAGCGCTGGACCGTGGCGTGGCCACCATCCGCAAGAACTACGAAGCCCAGGTCAAGAAGGGCAAGCTCACCCAGGAAAAGTACGACCAGCGCATGGCCCTGCTGAGCACCACGCTGTCGTATGACGCGCTCAAGAATGCCGATCTCATCATCGAGGCCGTGTTCGAGGAGTTGGGCGTCAAGGAAACCGTGTTCAAGCAGCTGGACGAAGTGGCCAAGCCCGGCGCCATCCTGGCCTCCAACACCTCCACGCTGGACGTGGACAAGATCGCCGCCTTCACCAAGCGCCCGCAGGACGTGGTGGGCATGCACTTCTTCAGCCCCGCCAACGTGATGAAGCTGCTGGAAGTGGTGCGCGGCAAGCACACCGCCAAGGACGTGCTGGCCACCGTGATGAAGCTGGCCAAGAAGATCAAGAAGACCGCCGTGGTCTCGGGCGTGTGCGACGGCTTCATCGGCAACCGCATGATCGAGCAGTACTCGCGCCAGGCCGGATTCCTGCTGGACGAAGGCGCCACGCCCGCCCAGGTGGACAAGGCGATCGAGAAGTTCGGCTTCGCCATGGGCCCGTTCCGCATGGGCGATCTGGCCGGCAACGACATCGGCTGGGCCATCCGCAAGCGCCGCGCCGTCGAGCGCGCCGACATGAAGTACAGCCGCACGGCCGACAAGCTGTGCGAGCTGGGCCGCTTCGGCCAGAAGACCGGTGCGGGCTGGTACGACTACCAGGCGGGCAAGCGCGACGCCATCCCGTCCGAGCTGGTCAACCAGATGATCGAGTCGCATCGCAAGGAGCTGGGCATCACCCCGCGCAAGATCTCCGATGAGGAAATCGTCCAGCGCCTGGTCTTCGCCCTGGTCAACGAAGGCGCCCACATCCTGGAAGACGGCATCGCCGGCAAGTCGGGCGATATCGACATGGTCTACCTGACCGGCTACGGCTTTCCCATCTGGCGCGGCGGCCCCATGCACTACGCGGGCGAGGTCGGGCTGTTCAACGTGGTCCAGGCCATGAACCGCTTTGCCAAGAACCCCAACGACGATGCCCAGTTCTGGCAGCCCGCGCCGCTGCTGGCGAAGCTGGCGGCCGAAGGCAAGCAATTCAGCTGAGACGTGCGGCGCACGAACTTTTTGCGAACCACCGCAAACCCGCCATACAAGGAATATCCATGACATCCGCCGTGATCGTTTCCACCGCCCGCACCCCCCTGGCCAAGAGCTGGAAGGGTGCCTTCAACATGACCCATGGCGCCACGCTGGGCGGCCATGCCGTGCAGCACGCCGTGCAGCGCGCAGGCGTTGACCCCGCCGCCGTCGATGACGTGATCATGGGCTGCGCCAACCCCGAAGGCGCCACCGGCATGAACATCGCGCGCCAGATCGCGCTCAAGGCCGGCCTGCCCATCACTGCGTCGGGCATGACCATCAACCGCTTCTGCTCCTCGGGCCTGCAGACCATTGCCACCGCATCGCAGCGCATCATCGCGGGCGAGGGCGATGTCTACGTGGCCGGCGGCGTGGAATCCATCTCCTGCGTGCAGCAGGAAATGAACCTGCACATGATCCAGGACCTGGCCCTGGCCAAGCAAAAGCCCGAGATCTACTGGAGCATGCTGCAGACCGCCGAACAGGTCGCCAAGCGCTACGGCATCGGCCGTGACGCCATGGACGAATACGGCGCCGCCAGCCAGCAAAAGGCCTGCGCGGCCCAGGCGGCCGGCCTGCTGGATGCCGAGATCGCCCCCATCACCGTGACCATGGGCGTGGCCGACAAGGTGCGCGGCCTGATCACCAAGGAAGTGACCTGCAGCAAGGACGAGGGCGTGCGCGAGGGCACGACCAAGGAAGGCATCTCGGGCATCCGCCCCGCGCTGCCCGGCGGTGTGATCTCGGCCGGCAATGCCAGCCAGTTCTCCGACGGCGCAGGCGCCTGCGTGGTGGTGAGCGAGGACTATGCATCGCGCAACAATCTCAAGCCCATCGGCCGCTTCCTGGGCTTTGCCGTCGCCGGCTGCGAGCCTGACGAAATGGGCATCGGCCCCGTCTTCGCCGTGCCCAAGGTGCTCAAGAAGCTGGGCCTGACGGTGCAGGACATCGACCTGTGGGAGCTCAATGAAGCCTTTGCCGTGCAGGTGCTGTACTGCCGGGACAAGCTGGGCATCCCCAACGACCGCCTCAATGTCAACGGCGGCGCCATCGCCCTGGGCCATCCCTACGGCGTCTCGGGCCAGCGCCTGACCGGCCACGCCCTGATCGAAGGCAAGCGCCGCGGTGCCAAGCGTGTCTGCGTGACCATGTGCATCGGCGGCGGCATGGGTGCCGCCGGCGTGTTCGAAGTGCTGTAAGTACAGGTGGCGGCTGCGGCCGCCACCGCCTGTTCCCGTTACTCCTGTTGGCCGCACGCGCTCCCTCTGGCGGCGCCTGCGGCTTCTTTTTTGATTCCGGACCCCACCATGCGCCTGCGTTCCACCATCGATTTCCTGCTCTATGAATGGCTGCGCGCCGATGCGCTGGGCGAGCGCGAGCGCTTTGCCGACCATTCGCGCGACACCTTCGATGCCGTGCTCGACACCTGCGAGCGCATCGCCCGCGAGAAATACGCCCCCTTCAACCGCACCGTGGACACGCAGGAGCCGCAGTTCGATGGCGAGAAAGTCATCCTGCCCCGGTGCACCCACGATGCGCGCCAGGCCTATGCCGACTCGGGCATGCTCAGCGCCTCCCAGGACTACGACATCGGCGGCATGCAGCTGCCCTATACGGTGGAGGCGGCCGCCAACAGCTTCTTCGCGGCGGCCTCCATCAGCATCGGCTCCAACATGCTGACCTCGGGCAATGCCAACGCCATCATGGCCCACGGCACGGACATGCAAAAACAGGTCTTCGCCGCCAACGAATTCAACGGCCGCTGGGCCGGCACCATGTGCCTGTCCGAGCCCCAGGCCGGTTCCTCGCTGAGCGATATCGCCACCCGCGCCGAGCCCGATGGCGCCGACTTCGAGAGCGATGCGCTGGGCCCGCGCTACCGCCTCAAGGGCAACAAGATGTGGATCAGCGCGGGCGACCATGAGCTGACCGAGAACATCGTTCACCTCGTGCTGGCCAAGATCCCGGGGCCGGACGGCAAGCCCGTGCCCGGCGTCAAGGGCATCTCGCTGTTCATCGTGCCCAAGAAGCTCGTGGACACCGAAGGCCAACTCACCGGCGAGCGCAACGACGTGGCCCTGGCCGGCCTCAACCACAAGCTGGGTTGGCGCGGCACCACCAACACGCTGCTGAACTTCGGGGAAGGGCGCTTTCCCGTGCGCGGCGGCGCCGGGGCCGTGGGCTACCTGGTCGGCAAGCCCGGCGAGGGCCTCAAATGCATGTTCCACATGATGAACGAGGCCCGCATCTCCATCGGCATGGCCGCCACCATGCTGGGCATTGCGGGCTACCACGCCAGCCTGGACTACGCGCAGAACCGCCCGCAGGGCCGGCCGATCAAGGGGGCGCCGGGTGCAGCCGGCAAGGATGCCACGCGCCCCCAGTCGCGCATCATCGAGCACGCCGACGTCAAGCGCATGCTGCTGGCGCAAAAGTCCTATTGCGAAGGCGCGCTGGCGCTGAACCTGTTTTGCGCGCGCCTGGTCGATGAGCAGCACACCGGCACGCCCGAATCCGTGGCCGAGGCCCGGCTGCTGCTGGAAGTGCTGACCCCCATCTCCAAGAGCTGGCCCAGCGAGTTCTGCCTGGAGGCCAACTCCCTGGCCATCCAGATCCACGGCGGCTACGGCTACACGCGCGACTTCCCCGTGGAGCAATACTGGCGCGACAACCGCCTGAACATGATCCACGAAGGCACGCACGGCATCCAGGCCATGGACCTGCTGGGCCGCAAGGTGCTCATGGAAGGCGGCAAGGGCCTGCAGCTGCTGGCCACGCGCATCAACGACACCATCCAGCGCGCCATGGCCCGGCCCGAACTGGCCGGCCATGCCAATGAACTTGCCAAGGCGCTGCAGGAAGTCGGCGCCACCACCAAGGCCGCATGGGCGACCGATGACCCGCAGCAGGCCCTGGCCAATGCCGTGCCGTATATGCAGGCCTTTGGCCACACGGTGCTGGCCTGGACCTGGCTGGACGTGTCCCTGGCCGTACTCGCCAAGGACGCCACCCTGGCCGAACCCGCCAACGCTGGCCGCATGGCCGCCATGCGCTACTTCTTCGGCTACGAGCTGCCGAAGATCGGCGCCTGGCTCAAGGTCGTGCGTGAGCGCGACATGACTTGCGCGCAGATGAGTGAAGAGGCGTTCTGAGGGAGTTGGCAGCACGGCTGCCGGAGGATGCAAAAAAAGCGCGGACCATGTGGTCTGCGCTTTTTTTATTTCAGGGATTTTCAAGGTTGCCGGAGAGCCTGGCCTGCTCCTTGACCCATTCCCTGGTTTTTCCGCGAACGCACCATTCGGGGGTTTTTACCCAGTCTGTGAAATACATGTTTGGATGGCCTTGTAGGAGGTTGCAATGGGTGTAGCCTAGTTTTGGCATTGCCTTGTATTGAAGCGGGGCTAGAAATAAAAGACAGAATAATGCCGAGATAAAGCATAAAATAAGTGATTTGATTAATATGCCTTCTGTCTTTGTTTGCATGCGTTGCTTGCAAGGAATGGCTTTTACGATATATAGCAAAGTCAATGATAAGAGAAATGGTAAGCAAAGAGCCGAAAAAGGCGCCATTGGCCATATTCGAACGACTGGTGCCAGCGTTTTGATTTCATGGGTTGTTGTTATAATTGTTTCATTAATGAGGAAGACGCAAGATAATAATGCCAGGGTGGTCAGTAAGATACCGATATAGGCGTTTTTTCTGATGCTTTGAATATCATGCATTTTTATCTTCTGTGGCTTAATTTGCACAATATGCCTTCACTGTTTTTTCCGGAAATATAGAGTGTTTCGTTATTTTTGTTTGAAGGATTCCTTGACTGAATGTTGCTCCAATCTGGATGGCTTGTGTTAATCCGGTAAAATCCCTGCGCTTTATCATTTGGCGTGGATTTTATAGCCTTGATAACGTTTTGCTTTATCTGCCAGCGCTCGTCAGCGGAATTCAGTGCGAGACTGGTAATAAGAATCATTGCAGCCATGATGGCTAAGGGCAGTACGGCAACAGATATCATGCTTGCAGTCGTCATTCCCGCGGTCAAACCCACCATCGTCGCCAATCCCGCCTTGACCGCCTCCACCCCAATCCCTCCCACAAGATCATGCATGGTCTTCTCGTCATTGAAGATGAAGTCCAGTGTCTCTATCCCGGTGCCCACCACCAGGCTCAGAAGGAACCCGCCCTTGGCCACATTCTGCAGACCGCGAATACCCAGGCCCATCTGGACCATGCGTGGATTGGCGGCAAGGAATCGCGTGCCTTGCAGCAACTGGCGGCGAAGTCCCGCGTAGCCTGTGATGATGATATAGGTGCCTGTGGCGGTTGTCTTGATATAGGAGCGGGCACCGGCCAGGCCCAATGCAATCAGCGTTTTGGTGATCAGGTACGCGTCGCTGACCATCAGGGAGGCGGGAGCGACCCAGGGTTTGCCTGCATTCGGGCTGGCGGTGTGTGTCCAGTATCGCCCAAGCGCACTGTGGGCCAGCATGGCATGGAGCGTGGCCGCCAGGCGAGGATTGTTGCGCGCCTTGTCGCTCAGTATGTCTGCGTATTCCTGTGGCGTCAGCACAATGGCATCGATCTGTTTTCGCTCCATTTGGCGAGCAAGCATGTCGGCATAGCCGATCTGATAGAAGGTGGCGGCAATGGAGGCTGGCATGGTGTATGGAGACGCTGGATCAGAAGCGGAATCGATGATTCCAGTCAATGCGCCTTGATCAATAAAGGCAATTTGACGGAAATGAGTGGTTGCAAGCAGGCGAATAATCCGCTGTCAGTGTCCAAGCGGGTTTCTGATGTTTGCTGTGCCAAGAGTCCTCATTTGATTTCATGGCCTGCACGAGGTCAATCAAAGAAGTCGCCCGCAGATCATTTTCAGAATTATCCTTAGGACAATTCCTAAAATCAGGTTGAAATGCCAGGTGAATAGATATGCTGCCAATGAGCGTTTGGTCCCAGGCAGCGCCATTCGCCATGGGCGGTATTCACGGGGCACAAGCACAGGCTGCCCGGCTCGGCCACGGGCATTTGCGGTGAAGGATGCGGGGAGAGGGGGTCCGTACCGCCGCTGCGCTTGCGGGCAGGCTGTTGGACCGGGGTCTGGGCTAAGGTCTTATCGTGCCGAATGCTTGCAGACGAGGACTCAGGGACCGGGTGTCAGCGCATCGGAAGCCTTGCAGGTGCTGAAGGCCGCCTGCCGGAGGGTGCATGCCTCAAAGATCCAGTCCGAGATAACGCGTGCCCGGCACGGGATTGAAGCTCACCGGCTCTGCATCCACAAAACCCAGGGACTCATACAGCCGCTGCGCGGCCTGGAACTCGGGCAGCACATCCAGGCAGATGCGGGTGTAGCCTGCGTGGCGCGCAGCGTCCAGGATGCCTTCCACCAGTCGCCGCCCCAGGTTCTCGCCGCGTACCGTGGGGCGCACGTAGACGCGCTTCATTTCGCCTGTCTGCGCATCCACCTGGCGCAGGGCGGCGCAGCCCACGGGCTGGCCGTCTTTCCAGGCCAGCAGCACGCAGCCTTCGGGTGCGGCGTACTTGCCGGGCAGGGCGGCGAACTCGGTCTCGAAGTCCTGGAAGTCCAGGCTCACGGTGGGGCTGGCCACGTATTCCCGGAAGATGCGGACCACGGCGTCGAGGTCTTCGGGAAAGTGGGCGGGGCGGATATCGGTCATGTAAAGGCGTGTGCATGGCCCTGATGAAGGGCCCTGTCGTGCAAACAAAAAAGGGGCCAAGAGTAGGCCAGTATTTCAGGGATTTGGTTCGATCAGGCTTTGAGCGGCAGCTCCTTCTCTCTATCGTTGCTCGCACTTGCGCTTTTCCTGGGAAGCCTGCATGCCCGCATCCAAGCACTTGCTTCTCTCCACATGGTTCAGGACCAGCGGACCCAGCCAAACCGCCAATGCTGTCAGCGCCAAGGGCAGCACCACCAGCACCCACAGCATCCACTTCGCCTCACGCCGGAAATGCCCGGAGATTCCTGCGTTGGGCGATGCGGGATCTTTCATGGCGATGGCACCGCCTCAACTGCACAAGCGCAGATTGGTGCGCGCAGCCTTGAGCATGGGCAGCACCACATCGGCATCGGTGGGTGGATAGGCCTCGCGCAGTTCCTGATCCGTCTTGCCGGCTTCCTCGGCCAGCGGGGCCAGGGTCTGGCGGCAGGCGGCTGCATCGCCCGAGCGAAGCTGCGCCAGCGCCAGGTCGTTGCGCAGCCAGCCCTTGGTAACGCCGGTCAGCACCTCATCGCAGTCCTGCAGCACCGGCGCCAGCGTGGTCAGCGCCAGGCGGTAGTCCTTGGCGTCGTACGCGCGCTTGAAGTTTCTGCGCGATGCGGCAATGGCCTTGTCCGTGCAGCCGGGTGTGGGCCGAAGGTAATCGCCGCCAAACCAGGCCCGCATGCCGCAGAAGTCCCGGCATGCCTCGACGGTGGCCGTGTCGACCCCGACGCGCTGACCGGCAGGCGTGAAGTCCACGGCGCAGGCCGAATTCGCCATCCTGGCCCGGCCGTTGGTGATGGTGCCTTCCAGCTCACAGGTATGGCCGTTGGCACCGACGGTCTGGATATGGAACTTGCCATTGGCCCGCACCACCAGATCGCCACCCCCGCCCTTGCGCACATAGGTGCCTGCTGAGGGCGTGGTGATCTGTGCGCAGGCCAGGCCTATGTGGCAGGTGAGGACCAAGGGCGACAGGCGGAGCAGGCAGTTGGTGAGTTGCATGGGCAGGGCTTTGGATTTGCGGCGTGTACGAGGGCGCAGGAATTGCAGCGAGTGTATCGATCAAGGCCGTTTTGCATGGCGGGTTCGTTTGTCTGCGGACGGTACGGCGCCGTGCCCAGCTACAGTGATCCAGAATCTTGCAGCTCACCATGGACACTACAAAGCACATCAATCCAGACCACTATTTGGAAACCGAACAAGGTCGCCTGTTCACCCCGGAACGCAGTGCTGCCGCATGGGAGTTGGCGTACCGGGACTTGGACAAAGCACTGTCTGCCAGCTCGCCCGCGACCAAGCTCTATGTGGTGGTGGGGGTGCAAGCTGCAGGCAAGAGCAGCTGGATTCAACAGAACGCCGCAGCGTTGGGTGGTGATGCGGTGTTCTTTGATGCCGCCCTTCCGAAGACGGTGCATCGTGATGCGTGCCATTCAGATTGCCAGATCACATGGCGTGCCCGTAGTCTGTATTTGGCTCAAAGCCGATTTGCAGACCGCCTTGCGGAGGAACACGCAGCGGCGAGCCGATCACCAAGTGCCGGAGCAGGCCATTCGCAGCGTGTTTGCCATGTTCGAGCCGCCGAGTGAGCAGGAAGGGTTCGCGGTAGTCCATATCGACGACAACGAGCCGGCCCCCGGGAGCTCCATCCAGCCCATGGGGCCGCGCCAGTTCCCGTCCTTTCAGGATCTCGACCAGCAGGTGATTGTGGGCTGGCGAGCTTGCGAGATGGCGTTGGCCGTAGGCGGCCGCTGGGATATGGATGAATCAGGTCGGCAGCACTGGGTACCTGGCGAAGCAGTCTGGAGCCATCCGCAGGTGCCCTATCTCCAGTTCATCGAGATTTGGATCCAACTGGTGGACGGACGTGTCTGGTCAATGCTTTCCCGTATCGAGGATGGCAGCGGGTTTCACGGCCTGTACCTTGTGACTCCAGAGGCGTCTGAGTCGGGTCCCGGCGTGCCTGCATCCATTGGTTACCGTGACCGACTGCTGGCTGAGTTGCCCTTGGGTCTTGTGCGGATAAAAGACATGCGCCGGGATGCAGATGGCTTTGTCGTGGAGATGTGCATGCACATCGGCCAGAAAGTGGTTCGGTTCCTGTCAGGGGAGGTCTATGAGCGGGGTCAGGGCCTGTTTGAAGTCATAGAGCTTGATGAATCGATACTCGTCCAGATAGAAAGCTAGATGCAGCGAGGCATTGGGCAGCAATCGCTGATGTGCCTTTTGCCGTCGGTATGTCCTGATGTGGAAAGCGCGCAGAGACAGGCTCCTCACAACGCCAGATGCAAAGCCTCCCCCGGCCCCTGCGCAGGCACGGCGCAGCAGATCAGGGCCTCGCCCGCTGGCACGGCGAAGGAAGGTGGCGAGGCATAGGTCACCCCGCCCTGCAGCACACGCGTGCGGCAGTCGCCGCAGCTGCCGCCCCGGCAACCGAAGGCGGGCTCCAGGCCTCGCGCCTCGGCTACTTCGAGCAGGCTGCCGTTGCCGGGCTTCCAGCGCGCTTCCTTGGCCGAGTCGGCAAAGATGATGCGGACAGGCTGTGTGGCGGGTGCCCGCAGTTCGGCGGCGGGGGCTGCACCGGCCATGGAGCGCTTCAGGGCCGAGGGACCGAAGGCTTCTGCGTGGATGCGCTCGTCGGGCACGTTGCGTTCGCGCAGGCCGTCATAGGTGGCCTGCATGAAGGCGTCCGGGCCGCAGAGGTAGAAGTCGTAGTCGTCCCAGGGCAGGGTGGCTTTCAACAGGGCCATGTCGATGTGGCCCTCATGGTCGTAGTCTCGGCCGGCCTTTGCCGTGCCGGGCTGGCTGAGCGTTCGCACCCAGCGCACCTCGGCATTGCCGGCCTTCACCAGTTCGGCAATCTCCGTGTCAAAGGCCCGTTCGCTGCGCGTGCGAGCCGCCTGGAACAGCCAGGTGGGCCGCAGGCTGCGGGTGCGCCGGCCTTCGTGGACGATGTGGCGCAGCATGGCCAGCAAGGGCGTGATGCCTATGCCCGCGGCCAGCAGCACGGCGGGTCGGCGCAGGGCCGCATCTGCGGTGAAGCTGCCAGCGGGCGGGCGGGCCTCGACCAGATCGCCGGGCTTCAGGCCATGCAGATGGCTGGATGCGCGGCCTTGCCTCTTGACGCTGATGCGCAAGCGCCCGTCCGAAGGCGCCAGCGACAGCGTATAGGTGCGCTGCAGGTGGCTGCCGTCCGCCAGCGTGAGGCGCAGCGGCAGGTGCTGGCCGGCCAGGGGAGCCACCGTGGCCATGCCATCGGCCGGCTCCAGGTAGAGCGAGCGGATGGTGGAGCTCTCATCCACGGCCTGCGCCACCCGGAACGGCCGCCACTGCCGCCCCAGCCGGGCGGCGGCCAGGCGCTGGCTGGCATCGGCCCAGCTTCCGGTCATCTGCAGGTGGGGCGACCAGCCGTCGGCCGCCATGCTCCAGCGCAGCGGCAGGGCGTCGGGCCGGCGCACGATGCGGCGGGGCTTGAAGGTCCACAGGCGCTCGGCGCCCTCGAAGGCCGCGATTTCCGGGGAGTCGAGGATGACGCTGGCCTCGCCCGTCATCTGCAGCATTTCCCCGGTTTCGGAGTCGATGAACAGCAGGCCCGCCTTGGGATTGACCAGGAAGTTGCCCAACGTCATGAAGAACAGGTTGCCCGAGAAGTCGGGGATGGTCAGCGTTCCATCGGCGTCGATCCGCACAAAGCCCGGCTTGCCGCCACGGTGGGAGACATCGACCTGGCGCAGGCCATCCTCCCCATCAACGTAGGACGCCACGTAGAACGTATCCGCCTGCGCAATCAGCTCCCGCGCGCGCGGGTCCAGCGATGCCAGTTCGACCGCCGGCACCTGCGTGGGCTCGTCCGCAGGCCGGACGAACCGGACGCTGCGGTTCTGGATATAGCGCGGGCAGTTGCCGAAGCTCTGGACCACGCCGATGTCGAAGGCGCCCGCCCCATCAACGCCTGTCTTGCGCCGCACGGTGCCGTTGAGCCGGTTGCGCCTGCGCGTCATGGGGTCCATGCCCAGCAGGCCCACGGCATGGCCATCGGCCAGGCCCGGCTCGGCCGGGTCGGCCGCATCGCGGCCCGCCGCCACATGCAGGGTCAGCGGGTCGGGAGAGTGCAGGAAGCCCGGCTCACCAGCCCGTACCGTGGCCCAGGCGTCGCCTTGCGCATCCACGCTGCCCAGCACCACGAAATGCAGCAGCGGATAGAACTCGCGGTGCTGGTCCAGCAGGAAGGGCCGCAGGAACTTGCGTCCCGGCATGTCCATGCGGCCCACGACGCCAACGCTTTGCTGGATCGCCAGTTCGCCCGCATGCCAGGGCGAGGCGGGGTTTTGCAGGGGTTGCGGGTGCATGGTGCGCTCCTTTGCCGGGGTTTCAGGTGAGGTGTGGCTCAGGCACTCAGGCCCGCAGGCCGGCCGGTGTCTGGGCGAATGCCACAAAGCCCGGCAGCGCCTCGATGCGGCCCAGCCAAGCGCGCACTTCGCGGTAGGGTTGCAGGTCCACATTGCCCTCGGGCGCGCTGGCGATGTAGCTGTACAGGGCCACGTCGGCAATCGTGGGCGTGCCGCCGGTGAGGAAGGGGCGGGTGGTCAATTGCGCCTCGATCTTGGCGAGGATGGCGTGGGCGCGGGCTATCACTTCCTCGGCCTGGAAGGGCGCCTTGAACACCGTGACCAGCCGGGCCGCCGCCGGGCCGAAGGCGATGGGGCCGGCGGCGATGCTCAGCCATTTCTGGATCTCGGCCTCGGACTGTGCGCCCAGAGGCATCCAGTCCTGGCGGTCCAGCTTGCGCGCCAGATAGACCAGGATGGCGTTGGAGTCGGCAATCACCGTGCCGTTGTCGTCCAGCACCGGCACCTGGCCCAGCGGGTTCAGCGCCAGGAATTCGGGCTTCTTCTGCGCACCGTTGGCCAGGTCCACGTGGACCAGCTCATGCTCCACGCCCAGCAGGCCGAGGAAGAGGCGGGCGCGATGGGCGTGGCCGGACAGGGGAAAGTGGTAGAGCTTCATTGCGGTTCCTTGGGGTTGGTGAAGGCGCCGGTTGTCGGCGCCACGGGACGTATCCTCCTTCTCCGCCCGCATCTTTAGAATCCCTGGCGGCGGCAAGTCACTCTTGCCGGAACGCGAACAAAGCGCCGGCGCAAACCTGGGCAAACCTGGGCAGTCCTGCGCGGGCCGCCCGCAGCCGGGCAGATACACGACACAGACAAGGCAGGCACAGATGGATCGCTTCCAGTCCATGACGGCATTTCTCGCAGTGGTGGACACGGGCGGCTTCGCCTCGGCCGCACGCCGGCTCAAGGTCTCGCCCTCGGTGGTGACGCGCGCGGTTTCCGACCTGGAGGAGCGACTGGGCGTGCGCCTGCTCACGCGCACCACGCGCTTCGTGCGCGTGACCGAGGCCGGCACCGCCTACGCCGACAGCTGCCGCCGCATCCTGGCCGAGCTGGAAGAGGCCGACGAGCATGCCGCCAGTGCCCATGCCGCACCGCGCGGCCGGCTCACGCTCACGGCGCCGGTCAACTTCGGGCGCATGCACGTGCTGCCCGTGGTGCACGACTACCTGGGCCGGTTTCCCGAGGTGGACGTCAACTGCTGGTTTGTGGACCGCGTGGTCAGCCTGGTGGACGAGGGCGTGGACGTGGCCGTGCGCATCGGCGATCTGCCCGATTCCTCGCTGCAGGCCATCCGCGTGGGCAGCGTGCGGCAGGTGCTGTGTGCCTCGCCCGCATACCTGACCAGCCACGGCGTACCCCAGCGGCCCGAGGAGCTTGCGCAGCACACCACCATCACCGCATCCGGCCTCACCTCCACGCCCGAATGGCGGTTTCTCGAAGGCGACAAGGCCCTGGCCGTGCGCCTGCAGCCGCGCCTCATGTCCATGACCAACGAGGCTGCGGCAGACTGCGCCCTGGCCGGGCAAGGCATCACGCGCCTGCCGCTCTACCAGATCGCCAAACCCGTGCAGGACGGCGCACTGCGCCTGGTGCTGGAGCCCTTCGAGCGTCCGCCGCTACCGATTCATGTGGTGCACCGGGAAGGGCGCCATGCCGCGCACCGCGTGCGGGCGTTCATCGATATGGCGGTGGATGCGCTGCGGGTGGCGGCGTTGAAGTGGTAGCGGGGCCGAGACTTCGCTACCGCACGGCCGTGGCCTCGACCCAGACCGTCTGCCCCGGATGGTGTTCCTCAATGGTGGACACGGCATCGTCGATCAAAACGCGGTCCTCCAGTGAGTAGGCAAAGCGGCTGAGGTTGGGCCATTGTCGGGCGGCGTAGTCGGCCTCGGAAATCGCATCGCTGCCGCACCAGATGGCGTCGTTTTCGGTGGCGGCGAGAAGTGCCTGTGCCAAGCCGGTAGACGTGATCGCCAGGAAGATCATGGGCATGTGGTCCGGATGTTGACGGGTGGACAGTTTGCCTTCGATGGCCAGTCCGCCGAGCCAGCCTGGATCAAACGAAATTAGAATGATAGTCATTCTCGTTGTCGATTCATCACCTCCCCCCGGCCATGCCCACCCCTTCCGCTTCTTGGACCGCTGCGCGCTGGCACCAGCTTTTCTGTGCCTGCCAGCAGCAACTGGTGTCCTATCTGGCCGGCAAGACCGGCAGCCGTGATGAGGCGCAGGAGCTGGCCCAGGAAACCTGGCTGCGCCTGGCCGATGCGCCGCCGCAGCTGCCCGATGGCAGTTCGCCCACGCTCGAAGCCGCGCGGGCCTACCTGTTTGCCACGGCCAAGCATCTGGCGATAGACAGGCTGCGCCAGCGCGGTGCGCAGCAGCGCTGCATGGACGACTGGGCGCAATTGCAGCCCGAGGCCGAAGGCGATGTGGCCGACCGCGCCATGTACCGGCAGGCACTGGCCGTGGTGGAGCGCACGATTGCAGACTTGCCCGAGCGCATGCAGGCCGCCTTGCTGGCCCACCGCCTGCATGGCGAGCGGCAGGCCGACATCGCCCGGCGCCTGCAGGTCTCCCTGAACACCGTGGAGCGTGACCTGATGCAGGCCGATGCCTGCCTGGAAGCCGCCTTGCTGCGCTGGCGCGGCGGGGTGGAGGCGGGCTTGCAGGCCTCTTCCAGAAAGCGGCGGCGGCGTGCCCTTGGCGCATTGCTGGGCGTGGCCGGCATGGCCTGCGCGGCCTGGCCCGCCTGGCAGATGTGGAGCCGCCGCGTGCTGTGGCAAGGTGAACTGGCCAGCGCCACGGGTGTGCAGCGCAGCCTGGAGCTGCCCGATGGCAGCGTGCTGCGCGTGGACGCCGCCAGCCGCGTGGCGCTGACCTACCGTGCCGACCTGCGACAGGCACGGCTGCTGGAAGGCGCCGCCTTCTTTGCCGTGGCGCGCGATGCGGCACGGCCCTTTGTGGTGGAGGCCGGCCCCTTGCGCGTGACCGTGCTGGGAACGCGCTTTGGTGTGGAACTGGAGCCCGATGCGGTGCGCGTGCAGGTGGAGTCGGGCCAGGTGCGGGTGGAGCATGCGGCCACCGGGCGCAGCCAGTTGCTGCAGGACAGCCAGTCGCTGCGCATTCCCCTGGACGGCGGGGCAGGAGATACCGACGGCGCTGCCTGGCAGCCGCAGCTCCAGCAACGGCCCGCGGCCTGGCGCGAGGGCGAACTGGTCTTCGAGCAGGAGCCGCTGGGCCGCGTCGTCCACCGTCTGGGCCGCTACACGCGGCGCCGCCTGGTGGTGGAGGAGGGCGCGGCGCAACTGGCCATCAGCGGCCATGTGCGCATTGCCCAGACCGAGCGATGGTTGCGCGGGCTGCCGCAGTTCGCCCCGGTGCAGGTCAGCGTGCTGGACGACGGCGGCCTGCGGATTGCGCGGCGCGGCGGGCGCGCGGAGCCGTGAAGTTTTTTTCAGGGTTTTTGGGAGTGACTCGTATTTGCATATGAAAGGCCGGGCGCCCTGCCTGTGCCGGCGATTCGCAATGAGCCTGTCTTCCAGAAAGTCCTTATGTCCGCTCCCAAGTCCTCCCGATTCCGATTCCGATTCCGCCTCCGCCGCACAGCGGTTTTTCATGCATGTGCAGGCCTGGTGCTGGGCCTGCAACTGCAGTTGGCCGCCGCGCAATCGGTGTCCTTCGACGTGCCGGCCCAGCCGCTGGCCCAGGCGCTGAGCCTGTTTGCGCGCCAGGCGGGGCTGCAGCTCACCTACTCCTCCGAACTGGTGCAGGGCCGGCAGGCCCCGGCGCTCAACGGCAGCCACGATGTGCGCCAGGGCCTGGCGGCATTGCTGCAGGACAGCGGCCTGCAGGGCCGCATCGAGGGCGGCACGCTGACGCTGCTTCCCGCTGCGGCCAACGCGCCTGAGAATGCGCACCGCCTGTCCGAGATCACCGTGACGGCCGGTGACCAGTATGTGAGCCTGCTGCCCGCACCCTACGCCGGCGGGCAGGTGGCCAAGGGCGTGCGCCTGGGCGTGCTGGGCAATACCGGCAACATGCAGGCGCCGTTCAGCACCACCAGCTACACGTCCGAGGCCGTGCGCAACCAGCAGGCCGGCACCATTGCCGAGGCGGTGAACCGCGACCCTTCCGTGCGCTACACCGTGCTGCCGGGCGGCAACGTGGACAACCTCTATATCCGGGGCTTTCCGATCTGGGAAGGCAACTCGGGCGAGATCGCCTTTGACGGCATCTACGGCATTGCCCCCAACTACCGCGTGCGCACCGAGTACGTGGACCGCATCGAGGTGGTCAAGGGGCCCGGCGCGCTGCTGTTCGGCATGTCGCCCAACGGCTCCGTGGGCGGGGTGATCAACATCGCTCCCAAGCGCGCCAACGAAGACGTGGCGCGGCTGACCACGGGCTGGACTTCGGACAGCCTCTGGCGTGCCCATGCCGACGTGGGCCGGCGCTTTGGCGACGAGGCCCAGTACGGCATCCGCGTCAACGCCAGCAAGTACGGCGGCGATACGTCCATGGACCATCAAAGCACCGACGGCCATGTGCTGGCCGTGGCGCTGGACTACGAGGTGGAGCGCTTCCGCGCCACGTTGGACCTGCTCTCGCAGGACGAGCGCATCGACGGCGTGGGCCGGCCCATCATGCCCACGGGGCTCTCCTCCATGCCTGCTGCGCCCGACGGCACACTCAACGTGACCCAGCCCTGGGAATGGTCCAGGAATCGCGAGCGCGCCGTGCTGCTGCGCACCGAGCTGGACCTCACGCAGCAGCTCACGCTGTTCGCCAACATCGGCCAGTCGCGCGCCAATGTGGACCGCATCTATGACTCCGCCCCGCGCCTGACCAGTGCTGCGGGTGCCACCAGCATCACGCCCACCTATGCGGTGTTCGACGTGGACCGCAGCACCATCGACGCTGGCCTGCGCTCGCGCTTTGCGCTGGCCGGTGTCAAGCATTCGGTCACGCTGCAGCTGGCCAGCTACCGCGAGGATTTCCATCGTGCGCTGCAGGCGGGCTCGGCGGTGGCGTCCAACATCTATGCGCCTGTTGCCCATGCGCCGCAAAGCATTGCGCGGCCTTCGGCCATTCCGCGCATTCATGACAACCGCAACACCAGCCTGGCCCTGGTGGATACGCTCTCGCTGCTGCAGGACCGGCTGCAACTGTCGCTGGGCCTGCGCCACCAGGCCATCAAGTCCACCAACTACAACGTGCTCACAGGCGGCACCGCCAATGTCTACGACGAGAGCGTGACCACGCCCGCCGTGGGCGTGGTCTGGCGCCAGGCGCCCAACTGGAGCCTCTACGCCAACTACATCGAAGGCCTGAGCAAGGGCGACATCGCCCCGCCCGCCGCCAGCAACTACGGCGAGGTGTTGCGCCCCTACAAGAGCCGCCAGTACGAAGTGGGCAGCAAGTACGACTTCGGCAGCTTCATGGCCACGGCCGCCCTGTTCAGCATTGAAAAACCCAGTGGCGGCCTGGATCAGGGCGTCTACAAGACCAACGGCGAGCAGCGCAACCTGGGCATGGAGCTGTATGCCTACGGCGAGGCCGCGCGCGGCCTGCGCCTGCTCGGTGGCGTGACCTGGCTCAAGCCCGAGATCACGCGCTCGGCCACGCCTGCGCTGGTGGGCAACCGGCCCATCGGCACTTCGCGCCTGCTGGCCAACCTGGGCGTGGAATGGGATGTGCCCGCCGCGGAAGGCTTGACCCTGGTCGGCGACCTTGCCTACACCGGCGCCCAGTTCGTGGACCAGGCCAACCGCCTGCGCATCCCGGGTTGGACACGCACCGACCTGGGCCTGCGCTACGCCACCCGCATCGCAGGCCGCAAGACCACGCTGCGCGCCACGGTGCAGAACGTGGCCGACCGCAAGGCCTGGGCCGGTGTCACGTCCTGGGGCGCTGTCTCGCCGATGATTCCGCGCACCTTCGTGGTGTCGGCATCGATGGATTTCTGAGGTCGGCGCGGTGGCTGGGCGGGCCGCGCTCTATGCTTGAGGCATGAACGCAAGCAAGACCCTGCTGATCGTCTACCACTCCATGACCGGCGGCACCCGCCAGATGGCCGAGGCCGCGCGCGACGGCGCAGCGGCCGAAGGCCAGGGCGTGCAGGTGCGCCTGCTGCATGCCTCAGAGGCCGGCCCCGACGATGTGCTGTCCGCCGACGGCTACCTCTTCGCCACCCCGGAAAACCTGGCCGCCATCAGCGGCCAGCTCAAGGACTTCTTCGACCGCAGCTACTACGCGGCGCTGGATCACCTCAATGGCCGGCCCTATGCCAGCCTCATCTGCGCGGGCAGCGACGGCCAGAATGCGGCCCGCCAGATCGCCCGCATCGCCACCGGCTGGCGCCTCAAGCCCGTGGCTGAGCCCCTGATCATCTGCACCCACGCCCAGACCACCGAAGCCATCCTGGCACCCAAGCGGATTGCCGCAGCTGAGCTGGAGCAGTGCCGGGCGTTGGGGGAGGCGATGGGGGCGGGGCTGGCGCTGGGAGTCTTTTGAGGGTTGCCAGCATCTTGGGTGCCCTACGTTTCTTGGTGGCCCGGTCGCCCGGTGTGGCTCAGCCGAACAGGCGCGACCAGAATCGGCCTTTTCCACCCACCTGCTGCCGGGCTCCCTGCATGTGGGCGCGTATGCCGAGCAATTGGGCATCGTCCGGATCGTGGCGCAGGGCGATCTCGACCAGTTCAGGCTGAAGGTGCGAGGCCTTGAGCTGGCCCAGGGCCCTGAGGGCGGTGACCTTGTGCGCATGAACGAAGCTCATGCTGCGAACTTCCCATGGCGCTTGCTGTTGCTGCGGCGAAAGCTGCGCATAGCGGCGTTCGGCTTCGGCCACGATGTCGAGGACGTCCTGGTGGTGGCTGGTCTCGTTGAGATAGGCGCATGCGGTCTGCGCGCAGTCCAGATACAGACCGGTATCAAGCGCGTAGTCCTCCATCAGCAGCAGTGACAGGTCGGTGGCTTGCTTGCGGTTCCCCAGTTGCCGATAGGCATGGCGCAGGTTTTCCAGCAGGGCCTGGAAACAGGTCTGCTGCAGCCCGGCTTCGAGGACGGCGGCCGCCTGCTCGTACTGTTCCTGCGCGTTGTACAGCACGCCCAGGTTGTTGCAGCACATGGCATAGGTGTGGATGTCCAGCGCGGTGGGCGCGGCCTCCTGGCCGTTTGCCGGCGTGCCGGTGCTGGCGAAGCGCTCCAGACAGCGTTCGTAGAGTGTGGTCTGCAGGCGCTCGATTTCCTGCAGGGCCGCTGCATCCGTGTCGGGGCGCTTCCACTTGCCCACGGTCACGCCGGCCGTGTAGTAGTCGGGTGCCGCCGGGCTATCAGCCAACTCGGGATAGGAAAAGATGCTGCGCCAGGGCACGGCATGCTCCATCTCGAAAATGCGGGCTTGCAAGTCCACCTGGGGCTGCAAGGCATGCGACTTGCGGTAGGCGGCCAGCGCGGGCTCGGGTTCGTCCAGCCAATAGTGGGCACTGCCCAAATAGCGGTGTCCATAGGCATTGCCTGGTGACATTGCCAGTGCGCGCTGCGCCCATTCGCCGACCTGGCGCAATGCCGCACTGCGGTCCTCGGTGAATTGGTCACTGGAATCGAGATACACCAGGCACAGCATCAGCCATGACCATTCGCTACCCTGGCCTGATTCGGCAGTGGCCCGAATGCTGGCCAAGAGGCTGGCAATCGCTTCATTGTCCAGATGGCTGAAAACCGTGGTGCCAGACCATAGCGCATGCATTCGCGCGTGGTCGCCCTGGCTGAGGGCATGCATTCCTTGGGAAATCAGTCGTTCCATGGTCTGTTGGGAATATTGTGGGAGGCGCCATCGTATCCGCTGTGTTTGACAGGAGGATGGGGCACCACTCAATGGGAGCGATAAGACGCCCGTGCAGACAATGTCTGAACAACAGGTCAAAGCCCCGTCAACTGCGGCAATGCCTTCTCGCAGGCCTTGCGGCACAGGTAGCGCAGGTCCTGTTCACCATCTTCACTGCGCAGGTAGCCGGCGCCGGCGGCGTTGATGTTCCATTCATAGACCTTGCCCGAGCGCAGCAGCCGTCCGCTGAAACTGCAGGGCAGGATGATGGATTCCTCGTGGAAGCTGCCAGCCGAGACTTGCTTTGCCGTCGCGAAATAGCGGGCCACGTCGGTGGCGTCCAGGCTGACTTTCTCGCAGCCCATGGTCTCGCCCGTGCCTACGGAACGGGTGACCGGGCCGATGACGGAAATGGGCGCCGCCTTGGCCGCGTGTTTGTGCGTGGGCGTGGATGTGGATGTAGATGAGGCCTGCAGCGGCGCATGCAGGCACAGCATCACGGCAGCCCAGGCGGCAATGCGCAGGCTGCGAGAGGGATTGTTGAAAAGCTGGCTGGATGGCATGGCTCAGGCTCCCGTGAAGATGTAGCGCAGCAATTGGGCGCCTTCGGTCGCTTCCTTGCGGGCAATGGCGCCGTGGGAGTAGACATCGGACAGCAGCTTGAGCTTGTAGTGGTCCACCAATTGCTGGGTCAGCCATTTGGTCTGGAACAGCTGCGATTGGGTGGGCGCCTCGTAATCCTTGGTCGATGGCAGGAAGCGGCCCACCACCTCGATGCCCACGGAGTCGCTGTTGGCCGGATAACGCAACGGATAGGCCTTTGTGTTCTCGTGCGATGACACATTCTTGGCCCGCTTGCTGAAGCTCAGGCCCTTTTGGTGCAGCAGGGCATTGATGTTCTTGAGTTCCGTGGGATCGCAGGTGCTCTCGTTGACGCAGCGCGGCTGAAGAATTCCCACATGCCAGCAGATGCGCTCAAGGCTGGCCGTCTGGTAGATCTTGCCGTCCTTCTCGATCAGAAAGTGCGCCCCCGTCTTCTGGCCGCTCTTGTAGGCATTGAGCACGCTGGCGGCTGTGGACGAGTCAGTGCGGTGCAGCACGATGGATGTGACGGACAGCAAAGCGCCGTGCTCTATGGACGGATAGGTCTTGACTTCGACGCTTTTGTCTACCATCAATCCTTTTTCGATAGTGGCCAATTATTTCTCCCTCTTTATTCCGACTGGTTGGTTGCGGCTGGCTGGAAAACCGGCACAGCATACAGGTTTATTAGATAGAAATAATTCGAAATGTACGACAGACTTTGTTGATTGAAATATGTTGAAACAATTGACTTGGGTTCATGAAGGATTGATGAATCGCAGAAATGTCCTGCATTCCGTCACGCCCAGCGGCAGCGAAGTGCACCGGCCTGCGCGGTGACCCATGAAAGCGCCGCAATTGGATGCGCCGGCAGCAGACCAATGGCAAGGTCGAGAAGTTCATTCAGTGGATGCTTCGCGAATGAGACTATGGCTGGGCGTACCTGAACTCAGCCGAGTGGACTAATGCCTTTTCTATCTGGCAGCACCTACAACAGGCAGAGATTGCACAGCGACATCGGAGGCGTCGTCCTGATGTCCAGGCTCAAATCTGCAAACAACCTATTGTCGGTTCACGTCTAGTTGTATTAGATAAATTTCGCCTTGCAAGCCGCAGGTGCAGTCCTGGATATGGTGCCGGTACCTGATATCCAGTCTGTCAAGGACGCTTTCGCAGGCCGGGAAGTTGCATCCGGGCCTGAGCTTTTGCAGTCGTCTTGCTAACAGGTTTGAAGAAGACCCATCAGCCAGCGCGCAGAACGTCCGGACAGCAGCCATTGGGCGCCATTAAAGCAGCGATCCTGGGCAGAAGGGGCAGCTTGTCCAGCATCATGGCGGCGAGCAAGAGGCAAGGGCGGCGGCGCCGCGCAGCACGCGGCCTCAGACGGGGGATTTCGCTTCAGGCAGAACATGGACGGGCCTTTATAAGTATTGGCTTTTGCCTGGAAGCCGGTGGTCACCAAGAAGGTTCAGAGATTTCAACGGTTTCTATGGCTGGCTCAGATTGTCCTGGTGTTCCCGCAACGCAGTCTTGGGGTGTCGGCTTTCAGTTATTTCCACCAGCCGGCCGCCAGCACTGCTGCCATGGTGCTGGCCATGCCGGCCCATTGCGTGGCCCATGGCCCGACGGTGAAGCGGGTCAGGTCTACCAGCAATATCATGGCCGGATAGATAAAGGAAAGTGCGGCAGGCTGGATCGGGCACGCACCGGATCCGGCACGCGAAGTATCCGTGCCGCCCCTCTGCGTAGAGATCGTGCGTAGAGCCACATTCAGCGGGAGAGCAAGATGAAGAGATGCACGTGGGAGGGCATGGTGAAATGTGCATACGGTACAAGGCGCTTGCCATAACCTCGTCGCCCCGGGAAATCAGTTGTCCTATTGTTGTGCCCGGCGAACTGAGGCAGTGCACCACCATATTTGCGGCAGATGCCCATGTCATTGGCTGGCCTGAAAGTGAGATGTTGTATCTCTTCGTCGATCGCACCGATCGTATTCATAGAGAATCTCTTTCGTCAACATGACCATCTCCATGAGGGACGTGAGATGCATGGTCGTGCCATTCGCCCTCGATACCCCCACTTCGCCTTTGGTAAGGAAACGATGAGTGAATGGGGCTTGCATTGCATTCGTGCTTGTGGCACCCACAGTCAAGGCTATAGATTGTATTGTGGTGAGTGAGTGCTTATTTTGCATGTTGGATAATTATTGGCTTGCTAACTGTTTGTCCAGGGAAAAAATGGGGGTTTGCAAAAATCTTCATACCGAGTTAGGCTTGTCGCCTCGACGCAGTTGAGAAAAATACGACAGAGCAATGATGCTTGTTCGGTGTCTTAAGTGAGTGTGCCAAATAATTTTTGAAACTCAGTGGGAATGGTATATGGGAAAATATACTGAGCGCATGAAATGAAAGGAGTTGAAAAAATAAAATTAAGTCGGTGTGGTTTTAAAATTATTGTACTTGAGGAGATTTCCGTAATGAAGATTGCATATGTTGGTTGTGCGGTAGTTTTTGCTTCTTTCTTGTCGTCGAATGCATTGGCGGAAGGGTGGATCGGTTCCACGTCCAATACCTATACCGATGGCGCTCACATAGAAGGATGGGCGTGTAATCCGGCAACGCCTGGCGTTTCCGGATGGGTTCACTTCTGGAGCGGTAGTGCAGATAATAAATTCCTAGGTGCTTTGCATGCAAATATCCCACGCGAGCAGGCGGTAGGAAATATATGCGGAGACTCCGGTGTGCACGGTTTCAGTGGAACTCTGGATGTGCCATATGCCGAACGTGATGGGAAAAGGCATAAAATCGTAGCCTACTTCATCAACGAAAATGGACAGCCACCGTTGTTGCTGCAAAACCATGCCTATATGTGGCTGGATGGCGGATATACGTTGCAGACAAGAACTGAGTGTAATGGAGCCAATCCTGCGCCGGGGCATTGGGTCAAGAAAGCTGTTGGCGGAAAGTGCACACTGCACAGTAGTGTAGGCGGTATCACGTGGGCTCTGAACACGACACATGCCTTCATCAGCAATGCGCCCTCGGGTTACCAGCTTGAGGCCTGTGAGCCAGGTCCTGCCGGATGGACGACTCTGAGCACAAACCCCTCATCCTCCAATTGCATGAGGATTGATCCTTATGCGAACATTGTTACCAGCCCCAGCTACATCATCAAGAAAAATTGATGATTGACAGTTTCCGGTTGATCTGGTTTCCTTAAAATCCGTGGTAACTCCAGGATCTTGGGGCAAAGACCTTTGTCTCTGATCCTGCAGTTACTCTATTGCACGAATTTCGCAGGTGCATACTATTCCGCATGGTAAATTTGAACTCTCTCGTCTATTTTTGTAATCCGCTATTGGGGTAGTGGATTTCTCGTGACGAGGATGATGGTTTTGGGGTTTTGATGTCGATCATGTTTTTCCGATCAGGCCGAAAACGATTCTGATCCTGCTCCGGAAAACCTGGGCGTTCGCACCAGATTACGTTCGGCTTGTTTGCGCTGGACCGTTAGGACTGGCCCGTGAGCCGGTGCCCCAGCACCGCCACCACAATGCAGCCCATCCCGACCCACTGCGCCGCCGACGGCACGGCGCCAAACCAGACCAGATCCACCAGCAAGGCCATGGCGGGGTAGACGAAGGACAGTGCCGCAATGGCGGGCGCCGGCAGCCGCTGGAATGCGGCATACATCACCGTGTACATGAAGGCCGTATGGACCAGTCCCAGGGTCAGCACCATGGAGGCGGCGCGCGCTGACAGCAATTGAGGGCTGGTTGCGGCGATATGGGTGAGCAGCGGCAGGGCCCACAGGCTCAGCACCAGTCCGCCCGCCAGCATCTGCAGCATGGCGATCTGGGCCGAGGGCATGTGGCCCAGGCGGCGCGTGGCGACCGTGGTGCCTGCGTAGAGAGCGGCGGCCAGCAGGGCCAGGGCCACGCCTATCCACGCGCCTGTTCCAGCATGCGATGCACCCATGCCATCCAGCCCGACCAGGCCGCTGCTCAGTGCCACCCCCAGCAGGGCCAGCAGTAGCCAGGGCAGCTTGCGGCGTTCAACGGGCTCGCCCTGCAGCGCCGAAAGAGCCAGCAGCATGAAGGGCTGCACGTGGTAGACCACGGTGGCCACGGCGATGGAGCTGTAGTGGTAGGCGCTGAAGAGGGCGACCCAGTTGAGCACCAGGGCGATGCCGCCGCCGGCCAGCCACAGCCATTCCCGGCCTTGAGGGGCGACCCATTCGCGCCGCCAGGCCAGCCACAGGCCCAGGCCCAGTGCGCCCAGCACGCACCGGGCGAATACGACCAGCAGCGGCGGCAGCGCGCTTTCCACGACGAGCAGGCCGATGGTGCCCGACAGCGCCATGGCCAGCAGCATGCGCCAGGTGCCGCCCTGGCTGGTTCGGGGCCGTGCGGTTGAGGTTGCAGAGGTGAGGCTGGGGCTGTGGGACATGGTGTCGATTCCTGGGCGCGCTTCGGTATGGAGCGCATGGCCGTATCTTGCGGACCTTGCAATCAATCAACAATCCATGAGTCATTCAAATTAATATTGCCTGCCATGCAACAAAGACCGGAGTAGCGCCTTGCCCGATACCGCCATGCCCCTGGATGAAATGCTGGTCTTCGCCCGTGTGGTGGAGCACCAGAGCTTTGCGGGCGCGGCCCGGCAGCTGGGGCTGACGACCTCGGCCGTGAGCCGCAGCGTGGGGCGGCTGGAGGCGCATTTCGGGCTGCGGCTGCTGCAGCGCACCACGCGCTCGCTGTCGCTGACCGAGGCGGGGGCCGAGATCCATCAGGCCTGCCTGCGGCTGGTGGAGGATGCCCAGGCCGTGCAGGCGCTGGCGGGCCAGTTGCGCCAGCAGCCGCGCGGGCTGCTGAAGATCAGCGCGCCGGCCGTGCTGGGCGATCTCTGGCTGTCACCACTGCTGCCGGGCTTTTGCGCGCGCTGGCCCGAGGTACAGGTGCAGGTGGACATGACGGACCGCATGGTGGACCTGGTGGCCGAGGGGCTGGACCTGGGCCTGCGCATCAGCGTGCCGGGCCAGATCGCGCCGGGGCTGGTGGCGCGGCCGCTCAAGACCATCCGCTATGTGCTGGTCTCCACACCCGGCTACCTGGCGCGGCATGAGGCCATCGGTGCGCCTGAGCAGTTGCTGGCGCATCCCTTCATCAGCCTGGGCTACGGCCAGTTCCAGAACGAGGTCGAATTGCGTCCGCAGCGCGCTGGGCACCAGCCGGCCGCGCCCGCTACGCGTCTGCTGGTGAATACGCCCATCACCATTGCCAGCAGCCTGGGCATCATCCAGGCGCTGCAGCAGGGGCAGGGCATCGGCGTGGTAGCGGACTTTGCGGCGCAGGCGGCGCTGCAGGCCGGGCAGCTGGCGCCCGTGCTGCCGGGCTGGGCGCTGTGCGGCAAGTACGCGCCGCGCGTGGTGCATGCGGTCTATGCGCCCACGCGCCATGTGCCGCTGAAGCTGCGGGCGCTGATCGACTACCTGGTCGAGGTGGAGGGTGACGGCGCCGCGGCCCCCGCCACCTAACCCATGCGCCTGCGCAGCGCCGCGCTGGCCCAGTCCACAGCCACGGACAGCGCCAGCATGGCGATGATGACGGTGCTGGCCTGGGCATAGTGGAACAGCGACAGCTCGAAGTACAGCAACTGCCCCAGCCCGCCCGCGCCCACGAAGCCCAGGATGGCGGCCATGCGGATGTTCATCTCCCAGCGGTACAGCGTATAGGCCAGCAACTGCGGCGCGGCGCCGGGCAGCGTCGCGTAGAGGAAGGCCATGGCACGGCCGCTGCCGGACAGGCGCAGCGCTTGGGTGGGGGCGGCGGGCTGGTTCTGCAGGGCCTCGGCATACAGGCGCCCCAGCACGCCGGCCGTGTGCAGCGCCAGCGCCAGCGCGCCTGCGAACGGGCCCAGGCCCACGGCCAGGGCGGTGATGGTGGCCCAGACCAGCTCGGGCACGGAGCGCAGCACGTTGAGCACCAGGCTCCAGGGGGCGCGCCAGCGCGGCAGCGCCAGCAGCAGGCCCAGCACGGCCGCCAGCAGGGTGCCGACCACGGAAATGGCCAGCGTCTCCCACACGCCCACGGCCACCTTGCGCAGCCATTCGGCGCTGGTGTCGGGCGGGAAGAAGCTGATGACGAACTCCAGCATGGACCGGCCCGCCGCGCCGGTGAACAGCGAGGGCAGGTCCATCTCCAGCATGGCAAAGCTGGCGGCCACGCCCAGCGCCAGGGCGGCGCAGGTGAGGGCGCTGCGCCAGCCCCACGCGCTGGCACGCGCGGCGGGTGGCGTGTCCAGCGCGCGGCGCAGGCCGCGCGAGAGCAGGTCGGCGCCCCAGACCAGCAGCATGAAGGTCAGCAAGATGGTGCTGGCCTCGCCGCCGTTGAGCATCTTCATGGCCTGGTCCATGAGCTGGCCCAGGCCGCCCGCGCCCACAAAGCCCATGACCACCGAGGCGCGTATGGCGCACTCCCAGCGGTAGACGGTGTACGAGGTCAGCTCGCGCGCGGCCTGGGGCAGCAGGCCGTAGAGCATGGCCAGCGGCCGGCGCGCGCCGGCCTGCGCCAGGGCACGCGCGGGTGCGGGGTCGGCCGATTCCAGGATTTCCGCATAGACCTTGGCCAGCATGCTGCCATAGGTCAGGCCCAGGGCCAGCACGCCAGCGGCCGGCCCCAGGCCGAAGACGCGCACGAAGACCAGGGCCCAGACCAGTTCGGGCACGCCGCGCAGGATGGTGAGCAGGCCGCGCGTGACGGGGTTGAGCGCCCGCCGCTCGCGCGCGGCGCCCGTGACCAGGTAGGCCAGCGGCACGGCCAGCACAAACGCCAGGGCCATGCCGGCCGTGGCAATGGCCAGGGTCTCCAGCGTGGCGCGGCCCAGGTAGCCCAGGAATTCGCGCCCGGTCTCGGGCGGCAGGAAGGTGGCCAGAAAGCGGCCTATGACCTGCAGGTTGCCGGGATCGAACAGCGCGCCCAGGCTGACGCCCGCGCCCTGGAACAGCGGCCACAGAACGACGGCGGCCAGCACCAGGGCGCCGAGGCGGCGGGGCGCGGCGGGATCACGCAGCGCGTGCAGATCGGAACTCAACGGCATGCGGATGCGGACAGCGGTGCGGCAAAGGCGGCGGGCGCGGGTGTCCACGCAGGGCGGGAGGGATCATCGCCAGCATGCTCGGACCCATACAGCGCACGCAGGTGTTCCTGCGTGACTTCAGCCGCCGGCAGGTCGAAGGCGATGGCGCCATCGCGGATGCCCACGATGCGCGCAAAGCAGGCCAGCGCCAGGTCCACGGCATGCAGGCTGGCCACCAGGGTGGCGCCGCGCGCGGCGGCTTCGTGCACCAGCAGTTGCACGGTGGACAGGGCCAGGGCCGGGTCCAGCGCGGCCACGGGCTCGTCGGCCAGGATCAGCTCGGCCTGCTGGTAGAGCACGCGGGCAATGCCCACGCGCTGCAGCTGCCCGCCCGAGAGCTGGTCGCAGCGCGCGAACAGCTTGTCTGCCAGCTGCACGCGGGCAAGGGCCTCGCGCGCGCCAGCGGTGTCCTGTGGGTACAGCAGCGAGGCCAGCGCCTTCCAGGCCGGCCAGCGGCCCAGCCGCCCGGCCAGCACGGCCGTGACCACGCGCTGGCGCGGCGGTATGGGCGGCGCCTGGTGCACCGTGCCGATGCGCGCGCGCAGCAGCCGGGGAGCCCCCGCGCTGGACGCAGGCACCTCGTCGCCCAGCACGCTGCGCCGGCCCTGGCTGGGCGCCAGCGCCGTGCCGATGACGGACAGCAGCGTGGTCTTGCCCGCGCCCGAGGGGCCGATCAGCGCAATGGCTTCGCCCTGGCGTGCGGCCAGCGTCACGCCGCGCAGCGCAATGCCGCCGCCGGCGTGGGTCAGGCCCACGCCTTGCAGTTCAAAGCTCATGGATTACGCCTGCCGCGGCTTACTTGAGCAGGCCGGCCGACTTGGCGGCGGCCTCGATGCCTTCGTAGTTCGAGGCCTGGGTGGGAATGAAGCGCGCGGCGCGCTGCAGCTCCAGGATGGCCTTGTGCTCGGGCTTGGCCGGGTCCAGCGCCAGGAAGGCGTCGGTCAGCTTCTTGACCAGGGCCGGGTCCAGGTCGCCGCGCACGGTCCAGTTGTAGTCGAAGTAGGGCGGCGTGGTGGCGAACACGCGCACCTTGCTGGTATCGACCTTCTTGCTCTCCACCAGCTTGTCCCAGACCGATGCGTTGAGCACGCCGGCCTCGGCCTTGCCTGCGGCCACGAAGGCCACGGTGGCGTCATGCGCGCCGGAGAAGGCCACGGTCTTGAAGTCCTTCTCGGGGTTGATGCCGTCCTGCTGCAGGAAAAAGCGCGGCATCAGGCTGCCCGAGGTGGACGAGGGCGCGCCAAAGGCAAAGCTCTTGCCCTTGAGGTCGGCCAGGGTCTTGATGGCGGGGTTGGCCGTGATGAACTTGGAGGTGAACCTGGCGTCTTCCTCGCGCTGCACGATGGGAATGGCCGTGCCGTTGGTGCGGATCTTGGCCTGCACGAAGGTGAAGCCGCCCAGCCAGGCCAGGTCCAGCTTGCGTGTGGCCAGCGACTCGACCACGGCGGCGTAGTCGGTCACGGGCGTGAACACCACCTTCATGCCGGTCTGTGCCGAGAGGTACTTGCCCAGCGGCTCGAACTTGCGCTGCAGCTCGGTGGGAGCTTCATCCGGGATGGCCGAGACGCGCAGCACGGCGGGTTCGGCGGCCAGCGCAGGCAGGCTGGACAGGGTGGAGGCGGCCAGCACGCAGGCAGCCGCCTGGCGCAGCGCCGAGCGGCGCGCAGGAATGTGGTTCATGGATGGGCTCCGTTCAATCAGCCACCGCCGTCCGGATACACGGCGGTTTAATAAGGCGCCCGGGGCTGACCCGGGCGCCGAAGGTACAAGGGCGGTACACCGACCGCTGAGGCTGCATTGTAGGGAGCGGGCTTTTCCGTTGGGGAGCGTCAGGCTTGAGCGGCGGACCTGCCGGCACAGCGCGGCCGCCGATCTTTTTCCCGCGTGCGCTGCGTTTGTGCACCGCCTGGGACCTTGCTTGGCCGGGGACTTGAACATGCGTTGCACCAAAATATCAATTATTGGTATGACCAATAAATATCCTGGTGCACTATCTGCACTCTTTTAGGTGTTTACCCTGTTCATCTGCCCACTTGAAAGCTCTGAGAATCGCACCACTTCGCGCAATGGTCTGAATTTTGGTTTAATTGGTTGGACCAATTTGCCAATGGCCCACAAGGCGCCAGCGCGGGGAACACTCCCAGACACCGTTGCAGCCAGCCAGCAGACATCCTGTGCGGATCGCACCGCATGCCAACGCTGCAACGAGAGGGAGTGGCCGACAAGGGGCGCTTACCGCGCCCTCCCCATCATCTAGAGACACGGTCATGCAAACCATCTGGCAGCAGAACTACGATCCCGCCGGGAACATCTGGATCTCGGCGCTGATCGCGCTGATTCCCATCATCTTTTTCTTCCTGGCGCTGACCAGGTTCCGTCTCAAGGGCTACCAGGCTGGCACCGTCACCGTGGCGCTGGCGCTGGGCGTGGCACTGCTGTTCTACAAGATGCCCGTGAGCGCGGCACTGGCCTCGGCCGTGTACGGCTTCTTCTACGGCCTGTGGCCCATCGCCTGGATCATCGTGGCGGCCGTGTTCCTCTACAAGATCTCGGTCAAGACGGGGCAGTTCGACGTGATCCGCTCGTCCATCCTGTCGGTCACGCCCGACCAGCGGCTGCAGCTCATCCTGGTGGGCTTTTGCTTCGGCGCCTTCCTGGAGGGCGCGGCCGGCTTCGGCGCGCCCGTGGCCATCACGGCCGCGCTGCTGGTGGGCCTGGGCTTCAAGCCGCTCTATGCGGCGGGCCTGTGCCTGATCGCCAACACGGCGCCCGTGGCCTTCGGCGCCATGGGCATTCCCATCATCGTGGCGGGGCAGGTCTCGGGCGTGGATGCCTTCGCCATCGGCCAGATGGCCGGCCGCCAGCTGCCCTTCATGACCGTGCTCGTGCTGTTCTGGCTGATGGCCATCATGGACGGCTGGCGCGGCGTCAAGGAAACCTGGCCTGCCGTGCTGGTGGGCGGCGGCTCCTTCGCCGTGGTGCAGTTCCTCACGGCGAACTACATCGGCCCCGAGCTGCCGGACATCACCTCGGCCATCGTCTCGCTGGTGGCGCTGACGCTGTTCCTCAAGGTCTGGCAGCCCAAGCGCATCTTCCGGTTCGACACGGAAGGCGAGGGCGGCAAGGCTGCTGCCATTGCGAAGACAGCCACGGCGGTCAAGGCTCCCGCCGCCGCTTCCGGTGCACCGCTGACGGCCGGCGCCGTCATCAAGGCCTGGTCGCCCTTCATCATCCTCACGGCCATGGTGACGATCTGGAGCATCAAGCCCTTCAAGGCGCTGTTCGCCGCAGGCGGCCCGCTGGCCTCCACCGTCATCAACATCCCCGTGCCCTTCCTGCACAACCTGGTGGAGAAGACGCCCCCCGTCGTGGCCGCCGCTGCGCCCTACGGCGCGGTCTACACCTTCAACTGGCTGCTGGCCACCGGCACGGCCATCCTGATCGCGGCGCTGATCACCATCACCTTCACGCGCCTGTCTCCCGCCAAGGCCGTGGCCACGCTGGGCGAGACCTTCAGGGAACTGGCGGTGCCGATCTACTCCATCGGCATGGTGCTGGCCTTCGCCTTCGTGGCCAACTACTCGGGCCTGTCGGCCACGCTGGCCCTGGCGCTGGCACACACGGGCCAGGCGTTCACGTTCTTCTCGCCCTTCCTGGGCTGGATCGGCGTGTTCCTCACGGGCTCGGACACTTCGGCCAACGCGCTGTTCGCCGCGCTGCAGGCCACCACGGCGCAGCAGCTGGGCCTGCCCCAGGTGCTCACGGTGGCGGCCAACACCACGGGCGGCGTGACGGGCAAGATGATCTCGCCCCAGTCCATCGCCATTGCCTGCGCAGCCGTGGGCCTGGCAGGGCGTGAGTCGGACCTGTTCCGCTTCACGGTCAAGCACAGCCTGATGTTCGCCGTGATCATCGGGGTGATCACGACGCTGCAAGCCTATGTGTTTACGTGGATGATTCCGGGGTATTGACATGAAACACCCCCTGAGTCGCTGCGCGCCTTCCCCCTCTCTACCCGCTTCGCGGGGGAGGGGGACGACACCCTCGCGGCGGGGCGGCCCTTGCTCGGTGTCCCTGGCTTGGGCAGTGCGGGTTTCATGCGATGAGGCTGGCGCATAGCGCCGTGAATCACTGAAAACCAATTCTGAGAATCCCCATGCGCGTTGCCGATCAAGTTGTCGAGAAATTGCTTGCCCTGGTGCAGGCCAGCGGAGTGCAGCCCGGACAGCGGCTGCCCGCGGAGCGGCAACTGGCGGCCGAGCTGGGCGTCTCGCGCACCTCGGTGCGCGAGGCCATACAGAAACTCACCAGCCAGGGCGTGCTGGTGGCGCGGCGCGGCGATGGCACCTACCTGCAGGAGCCGGCGCCGGCTGCCGAGCCTGCGGACTGGCTCAAGGACGCCATGCGGCCGCTGGCCGGCCTGATGGAGTCCGATTCCCACTACCGCTACGACGTGCTGGAAACCCGCCACGCGCTGGAGACCAGCACGGCCTGGCTGGCCGCCCAGCGCGCCACGCCGCAGGACAAGGACCATATCCAGCGCTGCTTCGAGGTGATGATCCAGCACCAGCAAAGCGGCCACGCCGAGCTGGCGGCGCGCGCCGACGCGCAGTTCCACCTGGCCATTGCCGAGGCTTCGCACAACCTGGTGCTGGTGCAGGTCATGCACAGCCTGTTCACCGTGGTGCTGTCCACGGTGGAACGCAACCGCCACGACATGTTCCGCCTGAGCGCGCCCCAGACCCTGCAGGAGCTGACCGTGCAGCACCAGAGCCTCATGCAGGCCATCCTGGACGGCGACCCGCAGCGCGCCCGCGAATGCATCGGCGAGCACCTGGAGCATGTGCGCACCACCATCCAGCGCCTGGACGAGGACCGCGCGCGGCGCGAGCGCTCCATGCGGCTGCCTCTGGACGCCGCGCCCGCGCTGCTGCCCACTTCAGACCTGATACGAAAGACATGAGACACCCATCATGATCATCTCCTCCACCTCCGACTACCGTGCGGCGGCGCAAAAGCGCCTGCCGCCTTTCCTGTTCCACTACATCGACGGCGGCGCCTATGCCGAGCAGACGCTGCGCCGCAATGTCGAGGACATGGCCGCCGTGGCGCTGCGCCAGCGCGTGCTCAAGGACATGAGCCGGCTGGACACCAGCATCGAGCTGTTCGGCGAGAAACTGTCCATCCCCGTGGCGCTGTCGCCCGTGGGCCTGACGGGCATGTACCGCCGCCGCGGCGAAGTGCAGGCCGCGCGCGCGGCCGACGCCCATGGCATTCCGTTCACCATGTCCACGGTCTCGGTCTGCCCCATCGAAGAGGTGGCGCCCAAGATCAAGCGCCCCATGTGGTTCCAGCTCTATGTGCTCAAGGACCGGGGCTTCATGCAGAACGCGCTGGAGCGTGCCCAGGCGGCCGGCTGCTCCACCCTGGTCTTCACCGTGGACATGCCCGTGCCCGGCGCGCGCTACCGCGATGCGCATTCGGGCATGAGCGGCCCGAATGCCGCCATGCGCCGCTACTGGCAGTCGGTCACGCATCCGGCCTGGTCCATGGACGTGGGCCTGCTGGGCCGCCCGCATGACCTGGGCAACATCTCGGCCTACCGGGGCAGCCCCACGGGCCTGGCCGACTACATCGGCTGGCTGGGCGCCAACTTCGATCCCTCCATTTCCTGGAAGGACCTCGAATGGATACGCGCCTTCTGGAAGGGACCCATGGTCATCAAGGGCATCCTGGACCCCGAGGACGCCAAGGACGCCGTGCGCTTTGGCGCCGACGGCATCATCGTCTCCAACCATGGCGGCCGCCAGCTCGACGGCGTGCTGTCCTCGGCCCGCGCGCTGCCGGCCATTGCCGATGCGGTCAAGGGCCAGATCAAGATCCTGGCCGACTCCGGCATCCGCAACGGTCTGGACGTGGTGCGCGCCATCGCCCTGGGCGCCGACTGCGCCATGATCGGCCGCGCTTTTATCTACGCGCTGGCCGCTGCCGGCGAGGCCGGCGTCAAGCACCTGCTGGAGCTGCTGGAAAAGGAGATGCGCGTGGCCATGACGCTGACCAGCGTCAGCAAGGTGGCAGACATCACCGGTGACCTGCTGGTGCGCGAAGCATGAGCGCGCCGGCCATCTCCGCCATGCCCCAGGTGTCCCGCGAAACCCTGCTGCAGCAGCTGCGCCAGGCCGTGGGCGCGGCCCATGTGCTCACCGACGACCAGGCCACGCGCCGCTTCCGCAAGGGCCACCGCACGGGCGAGGGCCCGGTGCTGGCCGTGGTGCGGCCCGCGACGCTGCTGGAGCAGTGGAAGGTGGTGCAGGCCGCCGTGGCGGCCGGGCGTATCGTCATCATGCAGGCCGCCAACACGGGCCTGACGGGCGGCTCCACGCCCGACGGCGCGGACTACGACCGCGAGATCGTGCTCATCAACACCTTGCGCATCACCGGCGTGCAGGTCATTGGCGGCGGCGCCCAGGTGGTCTGCCTGCCCGGCGCCACGCTGGACCGGCTGGAGCAGGCGCTGGCGCCGCTGGGGCGCGAGCCGCATTCGGTGATCGGCTCGTCGTGCATCGGCGCCTCGGTGCTGGGCGGCATCTGCAACAACTCGGGCGGCGCCCTGGTGCGGCGCGGCCCGGCCTATACCGAACTGGCGCTGTACGCGCGCGTCTGCGGCGACGGCTCGCTGGAACTCGTCAACCACCTGGGCATCGCCCTGGGCCGCACGCCCGAGGAAATCCTCACGCGGCTGCAAAACGGCGACTACACCGAGTCCGACATCGCCCACGATGCGCAGCGCGCCGCCTCCGACCCGCGCTATGCCGATGCCGTGCGCGCCGTGGACGAGGATACGCCCGCGCGCTTCAATGCCGACCCCTCGCGCCTGTTCGAGGCCTCGGGCTCGGCCGGCAAGCTGTGCCTGTTCGCCGTGCGGCTGGACACCTTCCCCAAGGAGCCCAGCACCGTCTTCTATATAGGCAGCAATTCGCCCGACGACCTCACGGCCGTGCGCCGCGAGCTGCTGACCGCGCTGCCGCGCCTGCCGATCGCCGGCGAGTACATCCACCGCACGGCCTACGACATCGGCGAGAAATACGGCAAGGACACCTTCCTGCTGATCGACCGCTTCGGCACGGCCAGGGTGCCGGCCGCCTTCGCCCTCAAGAGCCGCGTGGACGGCTTCTTCGAACGCTTCGGCCTGCGCGGCGTCACCGACCGCGTGATCCAGGCGCTGACCAACCTGCTGCCCAGCCACCTGCCCGCGCGCATGCGCCAGTGGCGCGACCGCTATGAGCACCACCTGCTGGTGCGCGTGTCCAACGACACGGCCGAGGCCACGCGTGAATTCCTCACGCGGCACTTCAGCGGCAGCACCACGGGCGGCTGGTTCGAGTGCGATGCCGACGAGGGGCGCAAGGCCTTCCTGCACCGCTTCGCCATCGCGGGCGCTGCCATCCGCTACCGCGAGGTGCACCGCGCCCAGGTCGAGGACATCGTGGCCCTGGACGTGGCCCTGCGCCGCAACGACCGCGAATGGGTGGAGCAACTGCCCGCCGAGGTCGAGCGCGACATGGTCCACAAGCTCTACTACGGCCACTTCTTCTGCCATGTCTTCCACCAGGACTACATCGTCAAGAAGGGCGTGGACCCGCTGGCCATGGAGCACCGCATGTGGGAACTGCTGGACGCGCGCCGCGCCGAGTATCCGGCCGAGCACAACGTGGGCCACCTCTACGTGGCCAAGCCCGCGCTGGCAGGCTTCTACCGTGAACTGGACCCCACCAACACCTTCAACCCCGGCATAGGCCACACCTCGCGCAAGCTGGGCTGGGAGGAGTGTTGTGACCGGCCGGGGGGATGGCCCAAGGGGTATTCGGAAACGCCGTAGAGCAGGAGCAGGCGGGCCCGGGGGCAGCCCGCCGCACCCCCTCACAGATTGATGAACACCGACTTGGTCTCCAGGTAGGCATCCAGCGCGGTGCGGCCCATGTCGCGGCCCATGCCGGACTGCTTGTAGCCGCCGAAGGGCATGCCCGGGTCCAGGGTGCTGTGGCAGTTGACCCAGACCGTGCCGGACTGGATCTTGGGGATCAGCCGGTGGACCTTGGACAGGTTGTTGGACCAGATGCTGGCGCCCAGGCCGTAGGGCGTGTCGTTGGCCCAGGCGGCGACTTCGTCGAGGTCGTCATAGGGCATGGCCACGAGCACGGGGCCGAAGATTTCCTCGCGGGCCACGCGGTGGTCGTGCTGCACGCCGGTCATCACCGTGGGCTGCACGAAGTAGCCGCGCTGGCCGGCGCGGGCGCCGCCCGTCACCACCTCGGCGCCCTGGCTGCGGCCTATGTCGATGTAGCTGCAGACACGCTCCATCTGCTCCTGCGAGACCAGCGGGCCCATCTGCGCGCGGGGGTCCAGGCCATGGCCCAGGGTGAGCTGGGCGGCCTGGTCGGCCACGTCGGCCACCACGCGGTCGAACATGCTCTTGTGCACGTACAGGCGCGAGCCCGCGCAGCAGACCTGGCCATGGTTGAAGAAGATGGCATTGGCCGCACCTGCCGCCGCCGTGGCGGGGTCGCAGTCATCCAGCACGATGACGGGGGACTTGCCGCCCAGCTCCAGCGTGATGCGCGTCATGTTGTCCATGCAGGCATGGCCGATGAGCTTGCCTACCTCGGTCGAGCCCGTGAAGCTGACCTTGTTGACCAGCGGGTGCGAGACCAGGGGCGCACCCGTGCCGGGGCCGTCGCCCGTGACGACGTTGAACACGCCGGGCGGAAAGCCCGCTTCCTGGATCAGCTCGGCCAGCATCAGCGCGGTCAGCGGCGTCTGCTCGGCGGGCTTGAGCACCAGGGTGCAGCCGGCAGCCAGCGCGGGCGCCAGCTTCCAGCTGGCCATGAGCAGGGGGAAGTTCCAGGGCACGACGGCGGCGACCACGCCCACGGGCTCGCGCCGGGTGTAGGTGAACATCTGGGCCTCGGGCGCGAAGGGCACGGAGTGCTCGTGCGTCATGCCTTCGATCTTGGTGGCCCAGCCGGCCATGTAGCGGATGGAGTCGATGGCCATGGCGATGTCCACGGCGCGCGCAATGGCGGCGGACTTGCCGTTGTCCAGCGATTCGACCTCGGCCAGGGCCTGGGCATGGGTCTCCATGAGGTCGGCCAGGCGCAGCATCAGGCGCTCGCGCTCCACGGGGCGCATGCGTCCCCAGGGGCCCAGGTGCAGCGCGCGGTGCGCGGCGCGCACGGCCAGGTCCACGTCGGCCGGGCCGGCGCTGGCGACTTCGGCGAGCACGGCCTCGGTGGCCGGGTTGACGGTGGACAGGCGCTGGCCGGTCTGGGCCGCCACCCATTGGCCGTCGATGAAGAGGTCATGCGTGCCCCGGTTGAGGAAGGCGCTGGCGCGTTCGGTGATCTGGTGCTGGATGTCGCTGAGGTTCATGGCGTGCTCCTTGGTGGTGGACAGGGGACAGGGGGTGTGGATTCAGAAAACCTGCAGCAGGCGCAGGTTGATGCGGGCGTTCTCCTTGAAGCCCTGGCGCACATGCAGGTCGCGGCCCACGGTGGCCAGCAGCTGCGTCTTCGGCGCGACAAAGACCGCGCCGCCGAAAGAGACCTTGGTGGTGGACTGGCGGTCGCCTTGCGACACGCCGTTGACCTGGGTCTCGCCGCCCGTCAGGTGCGACAGGCCCAGGCGCAGGTCCGAGGTCTCCGACAGGTGGTAGCGCAGCAGGCCCTGGAACTGGAACTGCGCCTTTTGCTTGAGCGTGGCGCTTTGGGCGCCGAAGTCGTCGTTCTTGCCGAAGACGGTGACATCGGCCGCCAGGTCCATGGTCACGCGCTTGCCCAGCGGCTTGATCCAGCCGGCCTGCAGGGCCGCCTTCCAGCGGTTCTCGCCCAGGCTCAGCGGGTCGTTGCGGTTGTACTGGCCCGTGGGCAGCCAGACAAAGGGGGTGATGCCGAAGTGCTCCTTGTCGCCGGGCTTGGTCAGCCACAGGGTGGCGGCCAGCATCAGGTCGCCCACGCCGGTGTTGCTGCCCATGGCCGCGATATCGCGCGAGGCCGACAGGCGCCCGAAGGGCAGCAGGAACTGCGGGTCGATCACGTAGTCGCCCAGCTTCATGAAGTGCACGCCGCGCGCTATGCCGATGTCCGAGGTCAGCCTCGGCCGTATGGGCGCCTGGTCGCCATTGGCATAGAGGCGGTCGCGCGTGGCGTGCTGGTAATAGACCATGCCCAGCGTGGTGCCTCGCGGCAGGGCGGTGTAGTCGCCCGCGTCGATATCGACGGCGTGGGCATTGAAGGTGGCGCATGCGGCCATGGCTGCCAGGGCCAGGGATGCGCGGGTGAAGGGCTTGGATGGCATGGCGAAGAGTCCGGTCCGGTGTTTTCAGGCAAAGCCCTGCCCAGGCCTGCTGCAGGACAGCAGGGCCGGGGAGGGGAATGGGAGGTTGGGGGAGGGGGAGGAGGGCGGCTTGCGCTGGCTACTTGGGCCGCACCGCGTCAGCCGTGCCCTGGATGAAGGCCTTGATCTTTTCCACGTCTTCCATGCTCAGCTTGCCCGTGAAGTCCGGCATGCCGCGCGACATGGCCGGACCCTTGAAGATGAACTTGTCCAGGTGCTCGATATAGGCCGGGTCCAGGTAGCCCAGGTTGGGCAGGTTGCCGCCGCGGTCCACGCCGGGCACGCCGTGGCAGAAGGCGCAGTTGCTGACATACAGGGCCGTGCCTTCGGCCACCAGGCTCTTGTCGTAGGGCACGCCCTGCAGCAGCTTGCCCTGCTGGTAGGCGACGAAGGCAGGCGCCTCGGCCTTGCCGTCCAGCGCGAAGGTGTAGACCGTGCCCGGGCCCTTGCGCTCGGTGTGGCGCGCGGCCAGGCCGTAGACGCCGCCCCAGCCCACGGCGATGGAGACGTACTGGCGGCCATCGACCTCATAGGTGATGGGTGCGGCCACCACGCCCGTGCCCGTGGGCTTTTCCCAGAGCTTCTTGCCGTTGCGCGCGTCATAGGCCACGAAGCGGCCGTCGGCCGTGCCCTGGAACACCAAGTTGCCCGCCGTGGCCAGCGTGCCGCCGTTCCAGGGCGAGGCATGCTCCACGCGCCAGCGCTCCTTCTGTGCCACCGGGTCCCAGGCGATCAGGCGGCCGAAGGGCGTGCTCTTGGGCGGCTCCATGTTGACCAGCGTGGCCGTGTTCCAGCCGATATTGCTGTGCGGCTCGGGCAGGGAGCCGCCGTTGAACTTCCAGTTCTTGTTGTCCTGCAGGGTCAGCGGCACATGCTGGGCCGGCAGGTAGGCCAGGCCCGTGTCGGGGCTGTAGGACATGGAATGCCAGTTGTGCGCGCCGAAGGGGCTGGGAATCACGTCGCGGGCGCGGTCGCCGCTGCGCGCAATCGGTGTCTCGATGGGGCGGCCCTTGGCGTCGTAGCCGCTGGCCCAGTTCACGTCGACGAAGTTCTTGGCCGAGATGAACTGGCCGTTGGTGCGGTCGATCACGAAGAAGAAGCCGTTCTTGGGCGCATGCAGGATGACCTTGCGCGGCTTGCCGCCGATCTTGATGTCGGCCAGCACCATGGGCTGGGTGGAGGTGAAGTCCCAGCTGTCGCCCGGCGTTTCCTGGTAGTGCCAGACGTACTCGCCCGTATCGGGGTTCAGCGCCACGATGCTGGCCAGGTACAGGTTGTCGCCACCGGCCGGGCTGCGCTTGGCTTGCGCCCAGGGCGAGCCGTTGCCCGTGCCGATGTACATGAGGTTGAGCTCGGGGTCATAGGCCATGGTGTCCCAGGCCGTGCCGCCGCCACCGGCCTCCCACCACTTGCCGGCCGGGTCCCAGGTCTTGGCGGCGCGGGCCATGGCCTCGTTCTCGAACGGCTTGGACGGATCGCCGGGCACGGTGAACCAGCGCCACTGCTGGGCACCGGTCTCGGCGTCATAGGCCGTGACATAGCCGCGCACGCCGTACTCGGCGCCGCCGTTGCCGATCAGCACCTTGCCCTTGATGACGCGCGGTGCGCCCGTGATGGTGTACGAGAAGGCGCGGTCGATGATGGTGTCCTGCTCCCAGACCTTCTGGCCCGTGGCCGCGTCCAGCGCCACCAGGCGGCCATCGAAGGCGCCCACATACACCTTGCCCTTGTAGACCGCCACGCCCCGGTTGACCACGTCGCAGCAGCCCTTGAAGCCGTTGGCTCGGTCCACGCCGGGGTCGTAGCTCCACAGGCGCTTGCCGGTGCGCACGTCCACCGCATGCACCACGCTCCAACTGGCCGTGACGTACATGATTCCATCGACCACCACGGGCGTGGACTCCACGCCGCGCGTGGATTCCAGGTCATACGACCAGACCAGGCCCAGCCGCTTCACGTTGGCCGTGTCCAGCTGCCTGAGTTTGGAAAAGCGCGTCTCGCTGTAGTCCATGCCGTAGCTGGGCCAGTCCTTGGAGCTGCGCGCGTTGTCGCGGATGCTCTGCGAGTCGATGCGCGAGGTGACGGCGCGTATGTGCTCGGGCGAGCCTTTGCTTGGCAGGCCGGCCTGTGCCAGCGTGGCGCCGGGAAGGGCCAGCGCCAGGCCGGCGGCCAGCAGCGTGGAGGAAAGCACGTGGGTCTTCATGTTGTCTCGTCTCCTGTGTGGTTTGTTTTTGCGTGCATGGCGCTGGGGGCAAGGGCACCATGTGGGAGACGATAAAAAAAGCGGCCTTCGGTCACAACATTCGGACTTTCCCGGGGGCGGATGTGTACCGCCGTGGAACAGCTCAGAACGTCCGGCTGACCGTCACCCCGGCCGACAGCCCGCGTCCTGCGCCCGGCTCGAAGTACCGCTGGTTGCCCTCGTTGACGATGACCGACCCTGCATAGCGCCGGTCGAACAGGTTGTCCAGCCGCACAAAGGTCTGGGCGCTCCACTGCTGCCATTGCCGTGACCAGCGCAGGCTGGAGCCCCAGACGGTGTAGCCGGCCGCGCGGTCGGTGTTGCGGTCGTTCACGGCCACGGGGCCGCTGTGCAGCATGTCCACGGTCCAGGTCCATTGCGGCGACAGCTGCCAGGCCAGCTCGCTCCACAGGCGGCGCGGCGCGGTGCCGGCCAGGCGTGCGCCTGCGTCCACCGGGGCGGTGGGCGTGGTGCAGGGCGTGGCCTCGCAGGTCAGGAAGCTGTCGCGGTAGCGGGCCTGCAGCAGGGTCAGGGCGGTGCTGGCCGTGAGCGGCCCCCACTGGGCGTTGCCCGAGAATTCCAGCCCCCGGCGCAGCGTGCGGCCTGCGTTCTGGTAGGTGGCGCGCCCGCCCGTGTTGGACAGTACGGTGAGTTCGCGCTGGGTATGGGTCTCGAACAGCGTGAGGTTCCAGCCCGCGTTGCCGTGGCGCCCGCGCAGGCCGACCTCGACGGTGTTGTGGGCGCTGGCGGCCAGGCCGGTGTTCAGGCCGCTGTTCATGCCATTTTGGCCACCGGGCCGGTAGGCCACTTCGTTGAGCGTGGGCGTTTCCATGCCCCGGCCCACCGATGCGTGGGCCACCAGCTCCGGCAGCAGGTTCACGCGCAGGCCCAGCGAGGGCAGCCAGCCGCGCCAGGCCATGCTGCCGCTGTCGTCGCCATTGCCGGCTGTGATGTAGTGGTCCTCGGAGCGGAAGCGCACGCGCGCCTGGCGCAGGCCGGCGCTCAGGGCCAGGCTCTGCGTGCTCCACTCGGCCTGCAGATAGGGGTCGGCGGAGCGCGCCTGGTTGCGTTCGTCGCGGCGCAGCCGGCCCTGCACGCCGAGCTGGCTGCCGATGAAGTTCTCGTAGCCGCGCCGGGTCTCGCCCTGCCAGTCGTAGGCCAGGCCCGCCGACCAGTCCAGCCGGCCGCCAGCCACATCCTCGTAGGTGCTGCGCCAGCGCAGGTTCATGCCCGCGTAGTCGCGGTCCAGGTCGATCACGCCGCCTGAATGCGAGGGCGGTGCCTGCGTGGCCACGGGAATGGACTGGTACTGCAGCACGGAGCGCGTACCCGCATAGGCCATGAGTTCCAGGCGCTGGCCCGCGCCGAACTGGTGCTGCCAGGCGGCGCCCAGCTGGCGCTGGCGCACGCTTTTGCGCGTATTGAAGCGCAGCGCGCTGGCCGTGGTCTGGCCGGGGTCGGCCTCGAACTCCGCGCGTGTCAGGCCCAGCGGGTCCTGGGCGCTGGAGCGCTGCTCCTGGTACTGCAGCAGCCACTGGTCGTCGCCCTGTTTGCGTGACAGCTTCATGTGGGCCGTGCTGCGGTCGGCGGCCGACTGGGGGCGCATGCCGTCGGTGGCGAAGCGCTCGATGTGGATGGCATAGCGCCATGGGGCGGAGCCGCCATCCGCCTGGTCCGGCTTTCCGCCCCCGATCGTGCCGCGCAGCTGGGTGGACAGGCGCCACAGCCCGTCCGGCCCCATGGCCATGCCGCTGCGCCACAGGCCCGGTTCCTCGCCATCTTCGGTGTACAGCAGCAGCGCACCGCCTGCGCTGTTGCCGTAGAGCACGGCGGCCGGGCCGCGCACCACGTCCAGGCGCGCGGCGTTGCCCAGCGTGAAGTTGGCGGCCTGGCCCTGGCCGTCGGGCGCGCCGGCCGGGATGCCGTCCACGTACAGGCGCAGCCCGCGCACGCCAAAGGTGGAGCGCGCACCGAAGCCGCGCACCGAGATCTGCAGGTCCTGGGCGAAGTTCTGGCGGTTCAGCACCACCAGGCCCGGCACGCGCGCCAGGCTTTCGGACAGGTTGACCTGCATCTGCCCCTCGCGCAGCACCGTGCCGTCCACGCTGTCGATGGCGGCGGTGGCGCGCCACAGGTCGGGGCCGGCGCCGGGCTGGCTGGCCGTGATGACCACGGGGGCGAGCAGGGCCTCGCTGGAGTCCTGCGCTGCGTTTGCCGCCTGGGCGGGCAGGGCGTGCAGCGTGCAGGCCAGTGCGGCGCCCAGGGTGGGCAGGGCGGGCCGGGGGTGTCTTGTGCTGTGGGGGGAGCGTGTCATTGCGGGCGGGCCTGTGGCGATGCCCGAGGTTACCGAGCCCGGCAATCCGTTCCAACACGGGTGATTTCCCTAGTGCTGTCCTGTGCCGTGGCGGAACAACAATCGCGGCAGTTTTGATGTCCGTCATGCAACAGCCGCCTCCCGCCCCACTGCCCTCCAACCCCTTCTATGCCTCGCGCCAGGACCGGGTGGCGCTGGCGCGCGAGCGCTATTTCGAGCGCGGCGAGCGCCCATCGGGCCTGGTGTCCGAGCCCGTGCTGCAGTCCTGGACGCGCTGCCTGGGCGCCAGCCGCAGCCCCGACGAGAAGATCAGCTTCGACCCGGTCAGCAAGATCCGCACGGCCACCTTGCTGACCCACAACCGCGCGCTGATCGAGGCGGCGCGCGACCCCATCGCCGAACTCGAAACCGTGATCGCGGGCAGCCAGGCGCGCGCCATGCTCACCTGCAGCGAGGGCGTGGTGCTGATCGCCTCGCGCCCCACGCCGGGCGACGGCCCGCTGCTGCTGACGGCCGCGCGCGTGGGCGTGAACATTGCCGAGGATGCCGTGGGCACGGGCGCACCCGGCGTGGCCGTGCGCACGGGCGAGGTCTGCCATGTGCGTGGCGGCGAGCATTTCTTTCGCTGCCTGGCCTCGCTGCACTGCGCGGCCGCGCCCGTGCGCGATGCCAGCGGGCGCACCGTGGCCATGCTGGACCTGAGCAGCGAGGCGGGCCCCTTTCGCTTCGACGCAGGCGCCATGGCCCACATGTACGCCACCTGCATCGAGAACCGGCTGCTGGTGGGCGCCGCCCGCATGCACCTGTTGCTGCGCTTCCAGTCCAGCCGCAGCATGTTCGGCACGCCGCTGGAAGGGCTGGCCGCCGTGGATGGCGAAGGCATGGTGCGGTGGTTCAACGGCGTGGGCGCCCAGTTGTTCGACTGCCCGCGCCGGCCCGCCGAGGGGCTGGCGGCAGAGGAAGTCTTCGGCCTGGGCCTGAACCAGTTGCTGGAGCTGGCCCACCACGGCCAGGCGCGCCCGCAGATGCTGCCCACGGGGCTGACGCTGTGGATGGAGGCGAGGCTGGATGAGGCATCTTCCCAGGTCGAAGAGGGGCTGCCGGCCATCGAGGCCCTGCCGCCGCCCGCCGAGGCGCCGTCCGAGGCACCGTCCTCCCTGGGCGAGGCCAGCCGCGAGCTGATCGAGCAGGCCCTGGCCCGCTGCCAGGGCAATATCTCGCAGGCCGCCCGCATGCTGGGCGTCTCGCGCGGGCTGCTGTACCGGCGCCTGCGCGAATGGGGCAGGGCTTAGGCCGTCCGGCCTATGCCGGCACGGCGGCCAGCGCGCCGCGCATCCATTCGATGAAGACCCCCGCCTGGGCCGGCAGCGCACGCCCTGCAGCGGGCACGGCGCGCAGGCCACCCTCGAAGGGCACGAAGCCATGGGGCGCCACCAGCAGCCCCTCCTGGAGCTCGCGTGCGATCAGCCGCTGCTCCACGAGGGCAACGCCCAGGCCCGACAGTGCTGCCTCTATGCACAGGTGGGTGTGCGGGAACGCCTGCGTCTCGCCCAGGGCCACGGGCTGGCCCGTGAGGGCTTCCCATTGGTTCCAGGCACTGGCCGTGTACTCATGTGCAATGCGCGCGCGGTTGGCGGGCCGGCGCCGGGCATAGGCCGGCGTGCACACGGCGCCGAAGTGCACGGGCGCCAGTTCGATGGCGCGGTGGCGGTCGGCCTCGCCGTAGGTGGACAGGTCCCAGGCAATGATCAGGTCGGCGCCCTCGTGGCGCATCTCGCGCGCCGAGGTCATGGACAGGCGGATGCGGATATGCGGGTGGCTGCGGTAGAACACCGCCAGCTGCGGCACCAGCCAGCGCATGGCAAAGGTGGCGCTGCAGGCTACATGCAGCCCCGGTGCCTGGGCGTCGCGCGCCAGCTGGGCATAGGCGGCCTCCAGATGGTCGAAGGCCGTGCGCACCGAGGCATGGAAGGCGGCGCCGGCCTCGGTCAGGCGCAGGCCCGTGCCTTCTTTCTCGAACAGCGCCGCGCCCGCGTGCTCCTGCAGCAGGCGCAGGTGGCGGCTGATGGCGCCGTGGCTGCGGCACAGTTCCTCGGCCGCGCGGGTCACCGAGCCGGTGCGGGCAATGGCCTCGAAGGCGCGCAGGGCGGCCAGCGGTGGCAGTTGTCTCATGGCAATCAATTCGTCAGAAAAACTGACGCATGGGCAGAAAAACTGCATTGTCCCGCATCGTCGTGATTTCTAGTATGGGTGCCTGTGCATTGGAGTTTTGCAGGCTTGCCAGCTCCTTTGCACAGTTCAATTTCTTGACGAAAAGGAGTTTCCATGCAGATCACCGATATCGCGGCCCATGAGGCGCTGGACAGCCGGGGCCATCCCACCGTGGAGGTCGAGGTCGAGCTGGAGGACGGCGCACGCGGCCTGGCCCTGGTGCCCTCGGGCGCCTCCACGGGGCGGCATGAGGCGCTGGAGCGGCGCGACGGCGATGCCTCGCGCCACCTGGGCAAGGGCGTGCTGGGGGCGGTGCAGGCCGTCAACACCGAGCTGCGCGATCTGCTGATCGGCATGCAGGCAGACGCCCAGGGCCGTATCGACACGGCCATGATGGCGCTGGACGGCACGCCCGGCAAAAGCCGGCTGGGCGCCAACGCGCTGCTGGGCGTGTCGCTGGCCGTGGCCCGCGCGGCGGCGGCCAGCCAGCGCATGCCGCTGTGGCGGCACATGGGCGGTGCCCAGGCGCGCGTGCTGCCCGTGCCCATGATCAATGTCATCAACGGTGGCGCCCATGCCGACAATCCGCTGGACTTCCAGGAGTTCATGCTGCTGCCGGTGGGGGCGGACAGCTTCGGTGAGGCGCTGCGCATGGGCGCCGAGGTCTTCCACACGCTGCGCCATGCCCTCAAGGCCGCAGGCCACAGCGTCAACGTGGGCGACGAGGGCGGCTTTGCGCCCGCCCTGCGCAGCGCGCCCGAGGCGCTGGACTACCTGATGGCCGCCATCGAGCGCGCCGGCCTGCGCCCCGGCAGGGACATCGCCCTGGCCCTGGACCCTGCGGCCAGTGAATTCCATGGCGAGGACGGCTACCGCTACGCGGGCGAGGGCCTGGTGCGCAGCCGCCAGCAGCAGGTGGACTACCTGGCGCAACTGGTGGAGCACTACCCCATCGTCTCCATCGAGGACGGCATGGCCGAGGACGATATCGAGGGCTGGCAGGCCCTGGGCCGGCGCCTGGGCGGACGCTGCCAGCTGGTGGGCGACGATGTGTTCTGCACGAACCCCGGCCTGTTCGAGGGCGGCATTGGCCGGGGCGTGGGCAACGCCATCCTGGTCAAGATCAACCAGATCGGCACGCTGACCGAAACCTGGGACGTGCTGCGCCTGGCGCATGGCGCGGGCTATGGCGTGGTGATGTCGCACCGCTCGGGCGAGACCGAGGACACCAGCATTGCCGACCTGGCCGTGGCCGCCCAGTGCGCCATGATCAAGACCGGCTCGCTGTCGCGCGCCGACCGCACGGCCAAGTACAACCGGCTGCTGCGCATCGAGCGCGAACTGGGCCCGGCCGCCGTCTATGCGGGGCGCCGTGCGCTCAAGGGCCGGGCGGGTCAGGAAGCCGTGTCGGCCGCTGCGGGTGTTGCGGGGGTTGCGGGCGCCCTGTAGACCAGCACCTTGAGGCTGCGCTCGGCGTCGATGTCGGCGAAGGTGGCCGGATTGGCCAGGCGCTCGACGAACTCCAGCTCGGGGGCCACTTCCTGCATCTGCGATGTCAGGAACTGCGTGCCCATCTCGGGCGCGTTCAGGCACAGCAGCACATGGCCGCCGGGGCGCAGCAGGTCGGGCAGGCGGCGCATCAGGCGGGCATAGTCCTTGGTGGCGACGAAGCTGCCCTTCTGGTAGCTGGGCGGGTCCACCACGATCAGGTGGTACGGCCCGCCGCGCGTGATCTTGCCCCAGCTGCTGAAGATGTCGTGGGCCAGGAAGCTGGCGCCCGACAGATCGTTGAGCCGGTGGTTCTGCTGGCCCGTGGCCAGCGCGCCCTGGGCCATGTCCATGTTCATCACATGGCGCGCGCCGGCCTGCAGGGCCACCACCGAAAAGGCGCAGGTGTAGGCGAACAGGTTGAGCACCTTGATGCCATGGCGGTGCTCGGGATGGTTGGCCACATGCGCGTGCACCCAGCGCCGGCCTTCGGCCATGTCCAGGAACAGGCCGTGGTTCTGGCCGCGCAGCACCTGCACGCGGTAGCGCGTGCCGGCCTCGGTGACGATGTGCGGGTCTGGCACTTCGCCGGCCATGAGCCGGGTTTCGGCGGGCGCGGCGGGCTGGCGCAGCTGGTAGACCCAGTTCAGGGGCTGGCCCGGTGCCAGTTCGCTCCAGCGCAGTGACAGCGCCGTGCCGATGGCGGCCAGGGCGTCTTCGTCCAGCGGCTGGAAGCTGGTGAGCACCAGCACGGGCGGAAAGGCATCGAGCACCAGATGCTCGCAGCCCGGGTACAGGCCGCCACGGCCGTGGAAGATGCGTTGGGCGTCGGAGGGCAGGGCCATCCGGGCGATGGCGTCGAGCAGGGCTTGCATGGGAAGGGCTGTGTCTGGCAGGGGTGCCGGGCATGCCCGGTGGAACCGCTTGGAACCAGGCAGGGGCCGACGAAAAGGTCTGCCAGTGTATGCAGTTTGGGGCCCAGCCCAGGCAAACCCGGGCAAACCTGGTTTCAGGCCCCATTCAGCCGTGCTGCGGGCAGGCTCAATGCCGCCAGCCGCGCCGCACCTCGAAGAAACTGCATTCGCCGTCGCCCAGGCCCTGCATGCCGGCCTCGGTGGCGGCGCGCGCAGCCTTCATCCAGCGGGCGAAGGCGAGCTTGGCGTCGTCGCTGATTTCTTCAGGGGGCGTGTCTTCCAGGCCCTCTACCAGGTACAGGGTTTCACTGACCTGCTCGGCGCTGCCGAGCTGGCGTTCGAGCACGCGGGCATAGCGTGCCTCGGCCTTGTTGCGTTCCTGCTCGGGCAGGTTGGGGTAGTCACACAAGGTGACGGTGAAGGCGGCTTCTTGCATGTCCATGGTTCACGAGATGAGGATGATGACTGGCGAAATATACAGTATTAACTGGCTGCACATCCAGTATTTTTCAGGTGTTTTTTTACAGTGTTATCCCGGTGGGGTCGCTGCCGGGCAGCGGCTGCAGTCGTGCGGCCACAATCGCCTGCAAGGAGAAAACCATCGCCATGAAGAACGAATCGACCACGGGCAGCCCGGCCTGGGACCCCGAAGCCACGGGCCACGCGCTGTTTGCCACGCGCGTGGGGCCCTGCGGCGTGGCCTGGGGCGCCTGCGGCCTGGTGGCCTTTCAGTTGCCCGAGGTGGACGGCCCGGCCGCCACGCGCACGCGCATGCTGCGCGGCGTGCAATTGCGCAGACCGGGCAGCTACGCCGCAGCGGCGCGGGCCGAGGACCTGCCGGTGAGCGTGGCACAGGCCATCGCCGGCGTGCAGGTGCTGATGGCGGGCCATGGCGAATGGACTGTGGAGCCTCTCGCGCCCAGCGCACAGCAGTTGCGTGACGGCCCGGTGCTGCCCGATCTGCGATCACGGCGCATGCTGCCCGCAGGCGAGGCATTGCCGGATCTGGCCGGGCTGGCGCTGGACTGGCACGGCGTGTCGGAATTTCACCGCCGCGTCTACGAGCTGACGCGTGCCATCGCTCCCGGCCATACGCGCACCTATGGCGAGATCGCGCGCGAGTTGGGCGAGGTGGGCCTGTCGCGCGCCGTGGGACAGGCGCTGGGCCTCAACCCCTTCGCGCCCGTGATTCCCTGCCACCGCGTGCTGGCCGCCGGCGCCCAGCCGGGCGGTTTTTCGGGCGGCGCAGGTGCGCTGACCAAGCTGCGCATGCTGGAGATCGAGGGTGCGGCCTGGGGCGGCACGCGCTCGCTGTTCGGGGATTGACGGGCCGGACACGCATGTGACATGCGGCACGGCGGGGCGGCTTGCACAATCGCCGCTGCAGGCCGTCCCGGCAAGGGAGGGCCGCCCTCCATTCCACCCATGACCGGCACACAAGACCCGGACCAGGAGACAGACGAATGACTCGCAATGTGCAGCAACTTTTCGACCTCACCGGCAAGACCGCCCTGGTGACCGGCGGCTCGCGCGGCCTGGGCCTGCAGATGGCCCATGCGTTGGGCGAGGCGGGCGCCAGGATCATGCTGAGTTCGCGCAAGGATGCCGACCTGGAGGAAGCCGCCGCCGAGCTGCAGGCCGCCGGCATCGACGCCCGCTGGATTGCCGCCGACTGCGCCAACGAGGCCGACATCGAGCGCCTGGCCGCCGAGACGCTGGAGCGCCTGGGCCAGGTGGACATCCTCATCAACAACGCGGGCGCCAGCTGGGGCGCGCCGGCCGAGGAGCACCCCGTGGCCGCCTGGGACAAGGTGATGAACCTCAACGTGCGCGGCTACTTCCTGCTGAGCCAGCAGATCGCGCGGCGCAGCATGATCCCGCGCAAGACCGGGCGCATCATCAACCTGGCCTCCATCGCAGGCCTGGGCGGCAACCCGCTGGGCATGAAGACCATTGCCTACAACACCTCCAAGGGAGCCGTCATCAACTTCACGCGCGCGCTGGCCGGCGAGTGGGGCGTGCATGGCATCACCGTCAACGCCATCTGCCCGGGCTTTTTCAAGACCAAGATGGCCAGCGTGCTGATCGAGACCCTGGGCGAGGACGAGATGAAATCCCATGCCCCGCTGCGCCGCCTGGGCGACGACGAGGACCTCAAGGGCCTGACCCTGCTGTACGCCAGCGACGCGGGCAAGCACATCACGGGCCAGTGGATGGCCGTGGACGGCGGCGTCAGCGCCCTGGTGGGCGGCTGAACGCGGTGGCGCTGCTGCCGAGGTGACAGTTTTTCCCGCAGATCGTGCCGCCGCGCGCCATGGTGCCTTCGGGCGCCCTTATGCTCGCCTGCATTGCGATCTGAACTGGAGAATTTCGTGCTGGATTTTGGCCACCCCATCCCCTTCGTCGACCACCTGGGTTTCACCCTGCACCGCATGGAGGACGGGGAGTCCGAACTGCGCTTCGAGGCGCGTCCCGAGCACCTGAACACCTTTGACGTGACCCACGGCGGCGCCACCATGACCCTGCTGGACGTGACCATGGCCGTGGCCGCGCGCAGCCTGCAGCGCGACATGGGCTGCGTGACCATAGAGATGAAGACCAGCTTCATGCAGCCGGCGCGCGGCCCCCTGGTGGCCAAGGGCGTGGTGCTGCACCGCACGCGTTCCATGGCCTATACCGAGGCGCGCGTGTTCGATGCCTCGGGCCGGCTGTGCAGCCATGCGACCGGAACGTTCAAGTACATGCCGCGCGTGGCCAAGCCGGCCGCCGCCGAGACAACCCTCGCCACGGACTGATCCGCACGGCGAATTTGCCAGATACCCAATGCCACACGCCAGCCCCGGCAGCACCGGGAACTGGTTCCATTGTTTGTGATGCCACCGGAGGTTTTCCCATGCCCGTGAACCAGCAGATCCTGCTCGACAACCGCCCCGAGGGCGAAGCCGTGGAAAGCAATTTCCGCCTTGTCAGTACCGAGACCCCGGCGCTGGCCGAAGGCCAGGTGCTGGTGCGCCACCACTACCTGAGCCTGGACCCCTACATGCGCGGCCGCATGAATGACAGCAAGAGCTATGCCCAGCCCCAGCCGCTGGGCGAGGTCATGATCGGCGGCACCGTGGGCGAGGTGGTGGAAAGCCGCCATCCCAAGTTTGCCGTTGGCGACAAGGTCGTGGGCATGGGCGGCTGGCAGGAATACAGCGTGGTCGATGGCGATGCGCCCGGCATGCTGCGCAAGGTGGACACCACCCATGTGCCGCTGTCGCACTACCTGGGCGCCGTGGGCATGCCCGGCGTGACGGCCTGGTACGGCCTGGTCAAGATCATCGCCCCCAAGGCCGGCGAGACCGTGGTGGTCAGCGCCGCCACGGGCGCCGTGGGCAGCGCGTTCGCGGCCCTGGCCAAGGCACGCGGCTGCCGCGTGGTGGGCATTGCGGGCGGCCCCGAGAAGTGCCGCTACGCCACCGAGGAGCTGGGCTTCGACGCCTGCATCGACTACCGCGAGCACCCCGACACCAAGACCATGGCCAAGGCGCTCAAGGACGCCTGCCCGCAGGGCATCGACGGCTACTTCGAGAACGTGGGCGGCTACATCCTCGACGCCGTGCTGCTGCGCACCAACGCCTTTGCGCGCATCGCGCTGTGCGGAATGATCGCCGGCTACGACGGCACGCCGCTGCCCATGACCAATCCCGCGCTCATCCTCGTCAACCGCATCCGCATCGAAGGCTTCATCGTCAGCGAGCACATGGAAGTCTGGCCCGAGGCGCTGCAGGAACTGGGCCGCCTGGTGGGCACCGGCAAGCTGCGCCCGCGCGAGAGCATTGCCGAAGGCATTGCCTCTGCACCTTCCGCTTTCCTGGGTCTGCTCAAGGGCAAGAACTTCGGAAAGCAACTCGTCAAATTGATCTGAACCACCACAAAAAACCAGGAGACAAGGGAATGATCAAGAACTTCAAGGGCAAGACGGCCGTGCTGACGGGCGCGGGCTCGGGTTTCGGCCTGGAGTGCGCGCGCATCGGCGCGAAGCTGGGCATGAACCTGGTGCTGGTCGATGTGCAGCAGGAGGCGCTGGACAAGGCTGCCGCCGAGTTCGAAGGGCAGGGCGTGCGCGTGCTGGCGCGGCGCGTGGATGTGTCCGACGCAGCCCAGATGCAGGCCCTGGCCGACGAGGTGCGCCAGCAGTTCGGCGCGCCGCACTTCGTGTTCAACAACGCAGGCGTGGGCGCGGGCGGGCTGGTCTGGGAGAACACGCTGGAAGATTGGCAGTGGGTGCTGGGCGTCAACCTCTGGGGCGTGATCCACGGCGTGCGGCTGTTCACGCCCATGATGCTGGAGGCCGCCAAGGCCGATCCGTCCTTCGAGGGCCACATCGTCAACACGGCCAGCATGGCCGGGCTGCTGGCGCCTCCCAACATGGGCATCTACAACGTCAGCAAGCATGCCGTGGTCAGCCTGACCGAGACGCTGTACCAGGACCTGGCCCTGGTCTCCGACCAGATCAGCGCCAGCGTGCTGTGCCCCTTCTTCGTGCCTACGGGCATCAGCCACAGCGAGCGCAACCGGCCCAGCCATCTGGCCGCGCAGCCGCTGACGGCCAGCCAGAAGATCGGCCAGGCCATGAGCGAGAAGGCCGTGGGCTCGGGCAAGGTCACGGCCACCGATGTGGCGCAGAAGGTCTTCGACGCCATTGCGGCCAACCATTTCTACATCTACAGCCATCCGCAGGCCCTGGGTTCGGTCCAGACCCGCATGGAGGATGTGGTGCAGGGCCGCAACCCCACCGACCCGTTCGCGCACAAGCCCGAACTGGGCGCCAGCCTCAAGGCCTCGCTGCGCGCGGCCTGAGCGTCAGTCCTCTTCGTCCGGGTCCGGCCGGTGGGGGGCTGGCCTGGCGGGAGCCTCGGCCTTTTCCTCTGGCGGCGCGGAGGGCAGGGGCCGCACCAGCCGCACCATGAGCTGGTTGCCGCGCCCCATGTCGGGCCGCGTCTCCAGGCTGTCGAGGTCAATCGCCCAGGCCTGCTGGGCCGACAGCTGCGTACCGGCGCTGCCCGAGATGTTGCTGTAGTTGTAGGGATTGACGGGCCGTGCGTTCACCGCTGCCGTGCCCGTCCAGTGCCAGCCGCGCGGCGCGCCCGGGAACAGCTCGGGCGACAGGCCTTGCGGCCGTATATCGCGCGAGATCAGCCGGCGCATCTCGTTGACGCGCGGCAGGCGCCAGCGCACGCCGTCCTGCTTGGCCCGCTCGGCGGCCAGGGCCTGCGCCTGCTTGTGCGTGAACAGCTCCGGCAGGCCCGCGCAGGTCTTGCCATTCCAGTGCATGCCTTCCACGCAGCGCGGCCACAGCAGGCGGGCGCGGCGGTCGATCACGTCGCGGCCGTCTTCGGACACTTCCAGCATGGCAGTGGCGCTGGCCTTGGCGTCACCGCGGGCCTGCGGCGGCGCCGCATGGGCCGGGCCCTGCATGCACGTGCCCAGCAGCAGGGCGGCGAGCAGGGGCCTTGGCAATGCGTTGAGGGTCGGCAGGAAGAGGGGCGTGGATGAGTGCATGGGGGGTGTCTATGCTGCTGTGGTGGCAATCTCGTATCCGAGCGTAACAGGGTTGCGGCCCCGCAAACTTGTGCCACGGCAAGCCGCCAGCGCCGCACGCGCCGGCCTGCCTGCCCAGGAAATGTGAGCACCGCCCTGCAGCCCGCAGCGCTTGCCGCCACAATGGCGCGTCTATGTCTGCGTCTATGCCTTCTCCCTCTTCTTCTCCCGCTTCCCCTGATTCCCACACGCTGCGCCTGGTGCTGATCCTGGGCCTGCTCTCGGCCATCGGTCCGTTTGCCATCGACATGTACCTGCCCGCGCTGCCCCAGATCGGCAGCAGCCTGGGTGCCCAGGTGGGCGCGGTGCAGGCCAGCCTGACGGCCTTCTTCCTCTCGCTGGGCGTGGGCCAGCTGCTGTACGGGCCGGTCTCGGACATGGTGGGGCGCAAGCCGCCGCTGTACTTCGGCCTGGCCGTGTTCGCGCTGGCCAGCGTGGGCTGCGCCATGGCCACCAGCATCGAGACGCTGGTGGTGCTGCGCTTCATCCAGGGCCTGGGCGCGGCCGCCGGCATGGCCGTGCCGCGCGCCGTGGTGCGCGACCTGCACACCGGCCATGCGGCAGCCCGCATGATGTCGCTGCTGATGCTGGTGTTCAGCGTCTCTCCCATCCTGGCGCCGCTGGCCGGCAGCGGCGTGATCGCCGTGAGCAGCTGGCGCGGCGTGTTCTGGGCCGTGGCCGTGGCGGCCGTGATCGGCCTGGCGGCCGTGTTCATGGGCCTGAAGGAAACGCGCGGGGCCGCCGCGCGGCTGGACAGCAGCGTGGCCGGCGCACTGCGCGCCTACGGCGTGCTGCTGCGCGACTGGCATTACCTGGGCCTGGTCTTCATCGGCGGCTGCGCCATGGCGGGCTTTTTCGTCTACCTGGCTGGCTCTCCCTTTGTGCTGATCAACTACTACGGGCTCAGCTCCACCCAGTACAGCCTGGCCTTCGGGCTCAACGCCATCGCCTTCATCGGCGCGGCGCAGTTCACGGGCTGGCTGGGCCAGCGTTTCGGCCTGGTGCGCGTGGTCAAGGTGGCGGCCACCGGCTCGGGCCTGGTGATGCTGTCGCTGCTGTCGTACTACCTGCTGGGCGGTGAGCGGCTGGCCGTGCTGATCGGCCTGTACTTCGTGGCCAGCGCGCTGATGGGGCTGGTGATTCCGACGACCTCGGTGCTGGCGCTGGAGGAGCACGGCGCCATCGCCGGCACGGCCTCGGCGCTGCTGGGCACGCTGCAGATGCTGTCGGGTGCGGCGGCCATGCAGATCGTGGGCCTGTTCTCCACGGGCAAGCCCCTGCCCATGGTGGTGGGCATGGCCACGGGCGCGCTGATCGGCGTGGCGCTGGCCTGGATCACGCTGGGCGGCGCACGTGCCCACCGCGTGGGTGCAAAGGGCCATTCATGAGCGTGGCTCCCGCAGCAGAGGCTGGTGGGCCTGTACCCGACGGACTTGCGTCCGGCCCCCGCGGCCAGGCAATGCTGGTCATCATCCTGGGGCTGACGCTGTCGGTGCTGGACAGCACCCTCGTCAATCTGGCACTGCCAGCCATGGCGCGCGAGCTGCAGGCCAGCTCGGCCCATACGCTGTGGGTGGTCAATTCCTACCAGCTTGCCAGCCTGGTGCTGCTGCTGCCGCTGGCGGCCCTGGGCGAACGCCTGGGCTACCGCCGCGTGTATCTGGTGGGCATGCTGGTGTTCTCCCTGGCCTCGCTGGCAGCCATGCTGGCCACATCGCTGCCCACGCTGGTGGCTGCGCGGGCGCTGCAGGGCCTGGGCGCTGCGGGCGTGATGAGCGTCAACGCCGCCCTGGTGCGGCTGATCTATCCGCGTGCCTTGCTGGGCCGGGGCATGGCCGTCAATTCGCTGGTGGTGGCCACGGCATCCATGGCCGGGCCTTCGGTGGCGGCGGCCATTTTGTCGGTGGCCAGCTGGCCCTGGCTGTTTGCGGCCAACCTGCCGCTGGGCCTGTTCACGCTGTGGCTGGGACGCCGGGCGCTGCCGGCCAATGCGGTGCCGGCACACGCGGGCGCGCGGCTGTCGCCGCTGGATGTGCTGCTCAACATCCTCATGTTCAGCCTGATCTTCCTGGGCGGCGAGCAGCTGGGCATGCGCGCCGGCGGTGCCCAGTCGTCCCTGCCTTCGGGCTGGTGGCTGCTGGGCGCGGGCCTGCTGGTGGGGCTGTGGTATGTGCGCCGCCAGTGGCGCCTGCCTGCGCCGCTGCTGCCGGTGGACCTGCTGCGCATTCCGGTGTTCGCGCTGTCCATGTGCGGATCGGTGAGCGCCTTTTGCGCGCAGATGCTGGCCTACCTGGCCCTGCCTTTCCTGCTGCTGGAGTCGCACGGCATGTCGCCCATCGAGGCCGGGCTGCTGATCACGGCCTGGCCGCTGGCCACGGTGATGACGGCGCCCATTGCGGGCCGGCTCATCGGCCGCTATGCGGACGGGCTGCTGGGCGGCATCGGCATGGCCATGTTCGCCTGCGGCCTGTGGGCGCTGGCGGCCATGCCCGATGCGCCCTCGACCCTGGACATGGTCTGGCGCATGCTGCTGGCGGGCAGCGGCTTTGCGCTGTACCAGTCGCCCAACAACCACACCATCGTGACCTCGGCGCCGCTGGCACGCAGCGGCGCGGCCGGCGGCATGCTGAGCTCGGCGCGGCTCACGGGACAGACGCTGGGGGCCGTGGTGCTGGCCACCATCTTCACCGTCTCGGGCGGGCATGGTGGCCATGCCGAAATCGTGGCCCTGGCCGTGGCGGGCTGCTTTGCGGCCATGGCGGGCGTGTTCAGCATGCTGCGCGTGCGCACGGCGCCCGCCGCCAGGCACTGAACAGACCGGCAAATGGCATTGAACTTGCATGTGTCGGCGCGCTCCGACACCTGCATCATCCTGGATGGTCTTGCCACGAGACTGCGGTGGCATGCCATCCACTTTACAAACAAGAAATATGGGCACTGCACAATCGTGCGATGCCCCCAACGACTTCGCTGTTCCTATGAATTTTGACGTGCCTCTTTCGCCGAGTACGCGCCTTGCGGCGCCTTCCGATTCCCAGCCCGGCGCAGGGCACGCACAACCTTCTGCCTCGCTTGCACGCAGCAAGCGCCCCGGTGCTGCCGTGCTGTGCGCGCTGGCACTGGCCGCCAGCCTGGCCGCCTGCTCCAGGCAGGATGCAGCGCCCGCCGCCGCAGCCAAGGCTGCGCCCGAGGTGGGCGTGGTCACGCTGCAAAAGCAGAGTCAGCAGCTGGAGGCCACGCTGCCGGGCCGCACACGCGCCTCGCTGACCGCCGAGGTGAGGCCCCAGGTCTCGGGCATCGTGCAAAAGCGCCTGTTCACCGAAGGCGCCCTGGTGCGCCAGGGCCAGCAGCTCTACCAGATCGACGCGGCCTCGCTGCGCGCCACCGAGGCCAGCGCCCAGGCGGCCCTGGCCAAGGCCGAGGCCAGCGCCCGCACGCTGGAGGCCACGTCGCGGCGCAATGCCGAGCTGGTCAAGATCGATGCCATCAGCCAGCAGGCGTTTGAAGAAAGCCAGGCCGCCGCAGCCCAGTCGCACTCGGACGTGGCCGTGGCCAAGGCCAATCTGGAGACCGCGCGCATCAACCTCAAGTACAGCCGCATCGAGGCGCCCATCAGCGGGCGCATCAGCCTGTCCACGGTGACGCCGGGCGCGCTGGTGACGGCCAACCAGACGGAGGCGCTGACCTCCATCGTGCAGCTGGACCCCATGTATGTGGACTTCACTCAGGCCACCAGCGAGCTGCTGCAGCTCAAGCGCGACTGGGATGCCGGGCGCTTCCAGAAGGTGGAGGGCGACAAGGTCGCCGTGCGTATCCGCCTGGACGATGGCACGGAATACGGCCACCAGGGCAAGCTGCAGTTTGCCGGCGTGATCGTCAATGCCACCACGGGCAGCGTCACGCTGCGCGCCGTGGTGCCCAATCCGCAGGGCCTGCTCATGCCCGGCATGTATGTGCAGGCGCTGCTGCCCACGGGCCTGGCGCCCGAGGCGCTGCTGGTGCCCCAGCAGTCGGTGACGCGCGACCTGACCGGCAAGGCCAGCGTGCTGGTGGCCAAGGCCGACGACGTGATCGAGCGCAGGCCCGTGAACATCGACCGCGCCGTGGGCAATATGTGGCTGCTGCAGGACGGCCTGTCGGCCGGCGAGCGCGTGGTGGTCGATGGCTTCCAGCGCATCAAGCCCGGCGACAAGGTGCGTGCCGTGGAGGTGGACCTGCGCGCCAAGGCCCAGGCCCGCAAGGGCAAGCCCGCTGATGGCCCGGCAGCGGCGGCCGCGCCTGGCGCTGCCGACCAGGCTTCCGCGGCCGCTGAACCTGCTCCTGCACCCGCAGCGGCTCCGGCCCCTGCGGCCCGGTAAGCCGCAGGAACCCGTCACATGGCTCAGTTCTTCATCAACCGGCCCATCTTCGCGTGGGTCATCGCCATCGTCATCATGCTGGGCGGCGCGCTGTCCATCTTCACGCTGCCGCTGGAGCAATACCCCGACATCGCGCCGCCGCGCGTGACCATCGGCGCGCAGTACACGGGCGCCTCGGCCGAGACGGTCGAGAACTCGGTGACCCAGATCATCGAGCAGCAGCTCAAGGGCATCGACAACATGCTCTACATGAGCTCCACGTCCGACGCCTCGGGCCGCGCGCGCACCACGCTGACCTTTGCGCCGGGCACCAACATCGACGTGGCCCAGGTGCAGGTGCAAAACAAGCTGCAGTCCGCCGTGAACCGCCTGCCCGACGCCGTCAAGAGCCGGGGCGTGTTCGTGAACAAGGGCGGCCAGGACTTCCTGGTCACCTACAGCTTCTTCTCCAAGGACCCGGCCATGACCGCGGTCGACATCGGCGACTACCTGACCAGCAACCTGGTCGACGTGATCGGCCGGCTGGACGGCGTGGGCGATGTCAACGTCTTCGGCACCAACTATGCGATGCGCATCTGGATGGACCCGGCCAAGATGGAGAAGTACGCGCTGATGCCGTCGGACCTGGTCAATGCGCTGAACTCGCAGAACGCCCAGGTCTCGGCCGGCCAGCTGGGCGCGCTGCCTGCCGTGGCGGACCAGCAGCTGAACGCCACCATCACGGCGCGCACCAAGCTCAAGACGGTGGAGCAGTTCGAGGACATCGTCCTGAAGTCGTCCGTGGACGGCTCGGTGGTGCTCATGAAGGACGTGGCCCGCGTGGAGCTGGGCGCCGACAACCTGACCATCAAGGCCAAGCTCAACGGCCTGCCGGGCGCGGGCATGGGCATCGTGCTGGCCGATGGTGCCAACGCCATGAACGTGGCCGACACCATCGCCGCCAAGCTGGCCGAGCTCAAGCCCTTCTTTCCCAACGAGATCGACTACTTCGTCAGCTCGGACTCCACGCCCTTCGTGCGCGCCTCCATCAAGGAAGTGGTCAGCGCGCTGGGCGAGGCCATGATCCTCGTGGTCATCGTGATGTTCATCTTCCTGCAGAACTTCCGCGCCACGATGATCCCCGCCATCGCCGTGCCCGTGGTGCTGCTGGGCACCTTCGGCGTGCTGTCGCTGGCCGGGTACTCGATCAATACGCTGACCATGTTCGCCATGGTGCTGGCCATCGGCCTGCTGGTGGACGATGCCATCGTCGTGGTGGAGAACGTCGAGCGCGTGATGCACGAGACGGGCATGTCGCCCAAGCAGGCCACGCGCCAGTCCATGCGCGAGATCACGCCGGCCCTGGTGGGCATCGGCGTGACGCTGTCGGCCGTGTTCGTGCCCATGGCCTTCTTCGGCGGCTCCACGGGCGTGATCTACCGGCAGTTCTCCATCACCATCGTCGCGGCCATGGCGCTGTCGGTGTTCGTGGCGCTGACGCTCACGCCGGCGCTGTGCGCCACGCTGCTCAAGCCGCCCGCAGCGGGCGGGGCAGGGCATGACCGCCCGATCCGCAGCGGCATCCTGGGGGTGAACGACCGGTTCTTCCGCTGGTTCAACCACCATTTCGACGCCACGGCCGCGCGCTACCAGGGCACGGTGGCGTACTCGCTGCGCCGCGCCAAGCGCATGATGCTGATCTTCCTGGCCGTCTGCGGCGTGGTCTGGCTGCTGATGGCGCGCCTGCCCACGTCCTTCCTGCCCGACGAGGACCAGGGCTTTGTCTTCGTCAACATCAACCTGCCCTCGGGCGCGGCCGATACGCGGCTGCAGGGCGTGCTCGACGAGGTGCGCGACTACTTTGCCAGGCAGCCCGACGTGCTGAGCTTCTACCAGGTCTCTGGCCTGAACGGCGACCAGGCCTCGGCACGCGCCTTCGTGCGGCTGAAGACCTGGGAGGAGCGCCCGCTGCCGGGCCAGTCGGCCTCCGAGATCGCGCACCGGGCGACCCGGGAGCTGGCCTCCATCCGCGATGCGCGCGTGCTGGTCATGCTGCCGCCGGCCGTGCGCGGCCTGGGCTCCAGCTCGGGCTTCAACTTCATGATCAAGGACATGAACGGCCTGGGCCACCAGGCGCTGCTGCAGGCCAAGGAAAAATTCCTGACCGAGGCCCGCAAGCGCCCCGAGCTCACCAATCTGCGCATGACCAACCTGGAGGACGCCAGCGAGCTGCGCCTGGACATCGACGACCGCAAGGCCGCCGCGCTCGGCCTGTCGTACACCGACATCAACAGCGTGCTGTCCAGCGCCATGGGCGGCACCTATGTCAACGACTTCCTGAACAACGAGCGCGTCAAGCGCGTCTACATCCAGGGCGATGCGCCGCACCGCATGCTGCCCCAGGACATCGCCAAATGGACGGTGCGCAACGGCAAGGGCGAGATGGTGCCGTTCAGCGCCTTCTCCAGCAGCTATTGGGCCTACGGTTCGCCCCAGCTCATGCGCTACAACGGCAACCCGGCCTACGAAATGGAAGGCCGCGCCGCGCCGGGCGTCAGCTCGGGCACGGCCATGGAGATCGTCGAGGACATCCTGCGCACGCTGCCGGCCGGCATAGGCTACGAGTGGACGGGGGCCTCGCTGCAGGAGCGCCAGTCGGGCGCGCAGGCGCCGCTGCTGTACGCCATCTCCATCCTCTTCGTGTTCCTGTGCCTGGCGGCGCTGTACGAGAGCTGGACCGTGCCGCTGTCCGTGATGCTGGCCGTGCCGCTGGGCGTGGTGGGCGCGCTGGCCGCCACCTATACGCGCGGGCTGACCAATGATGTGTACTTCCAGGTGGGCCTGCTGACCACGGTGGGCCTGGCATCCAAGAACGCCATCCTGATCGTGGAATTTGCCGTGCAGTTGCAGGAGCAGGGCAAGAGCATCTTCGACGCCGTGGTCTCGGCCGTGCGCCTGCGCCTGCGGCCCATTTTGATGACCTCGCTGGCCTTCGGCTTCGGCGTCATTCCGCTGGCCATCGGCACGGGTGCCGGCGCGGGCGGGCGCAATGCCATCGGCACGGCCGTGCTCGGCGGCATGCTGGCCTCCACGGTGCTGGGCATCTTCCTGGTGCCGGTGTTCTTCCTGCTGATCCGCAGCTGGTTCAAGAGCCACTCGCGCACGGATGAAGAAAGCCCGCAGCAGGCAACCGACTCACCCCATACCACCAAGGAGAGCGCAGCATGAGGCGCCGAATGCACCGTTCCACCCTCGCCGCTGCGGCCGCGCTGGCGGCCCTGCTGTCCGGCTGCAATCTTGCGCCGCAGCACCGCACGCCGGACATGCCCGTGCCCGACACGGTGGGCAGCACCGCAGCCAATCCGGCACAGGCCGACGAGGCCAGCCTGCAGGCGGCCGCCGTGCTGGACTGGGTGCAGTCCCGGCAGCTGCGCGAGGTCATTGCGCTGGCCCTGGCCAACAACCGCGACCTGCGCGTGGCGGTGGAGAACATCGAGCGCGCGCGTGCCCAGTACGGCATCACGCGCGCCGACCTGCTGCCCAGCGTCAACGCCCAGGCCCAGGCCAGCCGTGCGCGCACGGCCGCCGGCATGACCAGCGCCACGCAGGCGGCATCGGTCAGCACCCAGTACACGGCCCAGCTGGGCTTTGCCAGCTACGAGATCGACCTCTGGGGCCGCGTGCGCAACCTCAGCGAGGCCGCGCTGCAGCAGTTCCTGCAAAGCGAGCAGAACCGGCGCAATGTGCAGATCGGCCTGGTGGCCGACGTGGCCAACGCCTGGCTCACGCTGGCCGCCGACCAGGCCCGCCTGCAGCTGGCACGCGACACCCTGGCCAGCCGCGAGAAGGCCTACGAGCTGACGCGGCGCATGCATGAGATAGGTTCGACTTCGGGCCTGGTGCTGGCCCAGAACCAGACCACGGTGGACACGGCGCGCGGCGACGTGGCCAGCTTCACCTCCCAGGTGGAGCGTGACCGCAATGCCCTGCAGTTGCTGGTGGGCGGTCCGCTGCCCGACAGCCTGCTGCCCGGCGCCGCCACGCTGCGCGCCGGCGCCCAGCCTGCGGCGGCGCTGCAGCCCGTGCCTTCACCGCTGCCCTCCAGCGTGCTGCTGGTGCGCCCCGATATCCAGGCCGCCGAGAACAACCTGCGCGCCATGGAGGCCAACATCGGCGCCGCCCGCGCAGCCATGTTCCCCACCATCAGCCTCACGGCCAGCGTGGGATCGGGCAGCCGCGAGCTCGATGGCCTCTTTGGCGGCAGCAGCAGCACCTGGAGCTTCATCCCCCTGGTGCGCCTGCCCATCTTCGACGGTGGCCGCAACCGTGCGGGCGTGCAGGTGGCCGAGGCCAACCAGCGCATCGCCATCGCCCAGTACGAGAAGGCCGTGCAGACGGCCTTCCGCGAGACCGCCGACGTGCTGGCCGACCGCGCGCAGTGGGACGAGCGCCTGGCCGCCCAGACCAGCATGGTCGCGGCCACGCAGAAGGCCTTCGACCTGTCGGAGGCACGCTTCAAGGCCGGCGTGGACAACTACCTCACCGTGCTGGATGCGCAGCGCAGCCTCTACACGGCCCAGCAGACCCTGATCGGCCTGCGCCTGTCCGAGCAGCTCAACCGCGTCACGCTGTGGAAGGTGCTGGGCGGCGAGCAGGTGCAGGCGCCGTCCGCCTCTGAGCCGGCGAATTCCTGAGCGCGGGCGGTGTATTCTGCGGGCCCGCAGAACTTGCCGCCCGACCACGATGAGCCCCTTTGCCAACACCCCCGAGCCGCCTTACTACGCCGTCATCTTCTCGTCGCGCAGAACGCCGGACGACGATGATGGCTACGGCCTCATGGCCCAGCGCATGGTGGACCTGGCCGCGCAGCAGCAGGGTTTCCTGGGTGCGGAAAGCACGCGCGGCGAGGACGGTTTCGGCATCACCGTGTCCTACTGGTCCACGGCCGAATCCATCGCGCGCTGGAAGCAGGATGCCGAGCACCTGGTCGCCCAGCAACTGGGCAAGGACGCCTGGTACGAGCACTATGAATTGCGCGTGGCCCGCGTGGAGCGCGCCTACGGCAAGCGCTGAACCCGGGCCGCCTCCGCCTGGACCACGGCCTCGGCCAGCAGCGCGATGGAGCGCGGCGCGCAGCCTTCGGCATCGTTGCTCACCGTCACAAAGGCGGGCAGCCCGCGGCTGGTGATGCCATCGATGGTCTTGGCGAGGATGGCGCGCGTGTGCGCATCGGGCGTGCGGATCTCGTCGAAGGGGTCGTGCTTCTTTTGCGCATCGGGATAGCCGTAGGCACCGAACTCGCGGTTCAGGTTCCAGCGGCAGACCAGCGGGGTGGGCCACAGCCCGCGCAGAAAAACCAGTTGCTCCTCGATGGGGGGCATCTTGCCGTGCAGTCCCAGGCAGAAGGTGGCGCCACTGGCGCGCAGGGTATCTGCCAACTGCGGCGTCAGCAGATCCGGGTCGCGCACCTCCACCGCCACGATGATCTGCGCGCCCAGCGGATGGGCGGCCAGCGCCGCGCGCACCGCCTCCAGCATGGCCTGCAGCCGCGCCAGCAGTTCGGTGGGGCGGCTGAGCAGGCCCCAGGTCATCGGGCTGAGCTGGAACACCAGCACGCCCAGCCGCTCGCCAAGCCCTTCGAGCGTGGGCTCGACGAAGCTGGCGACGGCCAGATCGGGTTGAAGGAACACCGGGTTCAGCGACATGCCCTTGCCGTCCTCGTCACGCACCTGCGCGTCGGTAACCACGGATGGGCACTTGACCACGAAGCGGAAATCGGCCGGCACTTGGCCCGCGAAGGCCAGGTACTGGCTGGCCGTCAACGGCCTCCAGAAGCTGCGGTCCACGCAGACCGTTCGCATCAACGGATGCCGGCCATAGGCCTCCAGTCCCTTCTTGGCCAGCACGCTTTTGTCATAGGCGCCATCCCAGATCAAGCCTTCCCAGCCCGGGTAGGACCAGGTGGAGACTCCCATGCGCAGGCCCTGCGCAAGCTGGTCCGCCAGCGCCTGCCATTGCAGGGCCTGGGGCGCCAGCTGCACGGCGCCGGCGGCCTTGCGCGGTGCCGGTGTGCGGCCGGCAGGCGCGGGCGGCGGGGCAGGGGCCGATGGTGGGGGAGAACCGAACAGATCGTCTTGCATTCGAAGCTGGTGATTGTGGCAGAGGGCGCCTGCCTGCCGCAGGGCCCCGGCAAAAGCAGGCAGTGGATTGATTTTGCAAGCCCTTGAATTCATTAGCCTGCAAGAAATGCTTGCATTTGCGGGTCGGCCGCGAGCGGCCCGGCCCGAATCGCGTGTGGCACACTTGGCCGCTTTTCCGGATTCCACGCCACGGGGCGCCTCTCGAATGCAAAAAATCATTGCCCAAATCGCCGCAGAACTGAATGTCAAGCCGCAGCAGGTGGGTGCCGCGGTCGAATTGCTTGATGGCGGAGCCACGGTTCCGTTCGTCGCGCGCTACCGCAAGGAAGTCACGGGCGGACTGGACGACGCTCAGCTGCGCCAGCTCGACGAACGCCTGGGCTACCTGCGCGAGCTGGAGGACCGCCGGGGCGCGGTGCTCAAGGCCATCGACGAGCAGGGCAAGCTGACCGACGCGCTGCGCCTGGCCATTGCCAATGCGCCCACCAAGCAGGAGCTGGAGGACATCTACCTGCCCTTCAAGCAAAAGCGCCGCACCAAGGGACAGATCGCCAAGGAATTCGGCATCGAGCCGCTGGCCGACAAGCTGTTTGCCGACCCCACGCTGGACCCGCACAAGGAGGCCGAGGCCTTCTGCAAGCCGGCCACCACCCTGGACGACGGCAAGCCGGGCCCCGATTTCTCGACCACGTTGGCCGTGCTCGATGGTGTGCGCGACATCCTGTCGGAGCGCTGGGCCGAAGACCCGGCCCTGGTGCAGAAGCTGCGCGAATGGCTGTGGGAAGACGGCCTGCTGCGCTCCAAGAAGGTCGAATCCAAGAACGAGAACGACCCCGAGGTCGCCAAGTTCCGCGACTATTTCGAATACGACGAGCCCATTGGCCGCGTGCCTTCGCACCGCGCGCTGGCGGTGTTCCGCGGCCGCGCGCTGGAAATCCTCGAGGCCAAGCTGGTCCAGCCCGTGGAGCCCGAGCCCGGCCAGCCCAGCCTGGCCGAAGGCAAGATTGCCCTGCACCTGGGCTGGAGCCACGCCAAGCGCGCCAGCGACGACCTGATCCGCAAGTGCGTGGCCTGGACCTGGCGCGTCAAGCTCAGCCTGTCCACCGAGCGCGACCTGTTCTCGCGCCTGCGCGAAGACGCCGAGAAGGTGGCCATCAAGGTCTTTGGCGACAACCTGCGCGACCTGCTGCTGGCCGCCCCTGCGGGGCAGCGCGCCGTGATCGGCCTGGACCCGGGCATCCGCACGGGCGTCAAGGTGGCCGTGGTGGACAGCACGGGCAAGCTGGTGGACACCACCACCATCTACCCGCACGAGCCGCGCCGCGACTGGGACGGCTCCCTGGCCGTGCTGGCCCGCCTGGTCGAAAAGCACCAGGTCAACCTGATCGCCATCGGCAACGGCACGGCCAGCCGCGAGACCGACAAGCTGGCCGCCGACCTGATCAAGATCGCCAGCAAGGCCGACCGCCAGATCGAGAAGGTCGTGGTCAGCGAGGCCGGCGCTTCTGTGTATTCCGCCAGCGAGTTCGCCTCGCAGGAAATGCCCGACGTGGACGTGAGCCTGCGCGGTGCCGCCAGCATTGCGCGCCGCCTGCAGGACCCGCTGGCCGAGCTGGTCAAGATCGACCCCAAGAGCATCGGCGTGGGTCAGTACCAGCACGACGTGAACCAGAGCGAGCTGGCGCGCCAGCTCGACGCCGTGGTCGAGGACTGCGTGAACTCCGTGGGCGTGGACCTGAACACGGCCTCGGCGCCGCTGCTGTCGCGCGTCTCGGGCCTGTCGGGCAGCGTGGCCAAGTCGGTGGTGCGCTGGCGCGATGCCAACGGCTCCTTCAGGAGCCGCAAGCAGCTGATGGACGTGGCCGGCCTGGGCGCCAAGACCTTCGAGCAGGCGGCGGGCTTTCTGCGCATCCGCGGCGGCGACAATCCGCTGGACATGACGGGCGTGCACCCGGAAACCTACCCGGTGGTCGAACGCATCATTGCCACCACGGGCAAGAGCGTGGACCAGCTCATGGGCCGCTCCGAAGTGCTCAAGGGCCTGAAGGCCGAGCAGTTCGTGAGCGAGCAGTTCGGTGCCATCACCGTCAAGGACATCCTGGGCGAGCTGGAAAAGCCCGGCCGCGATCCGCGTCCGGACTTCGTCGTGGCCCGTTTCAATGACGGCGTGGAGGACATCAAGGACCTCAAGGAAGGCATGACGCTGGAGGGCACGGTCAGCAACGTGGCCCAGTTCGGCGCCTTCGTGGACCTGGGCGTGCACCAGGACGGCCTGGTCCACGTCAGCCAGATGAGCCACAAGTTCGTCGAGGACGCGCGCGAGGTGGTCAAGACCGGCCAGATCGTCAAGGTCAAGGTGCTGGAGGTCGATGTGGCGCGCAAGCGCATCAGCCTGACCATGAAGCTCGATGCGGCACCGGCCCGGCGCGACGGCCCCCGTGACAACCGCTTCGAGAGCGCAGGCCGCGGCAGCCAGGGCGGGCAGCGCCGTGCGCCCGAGCCGGTGCAGCAATCGGCCATGGCCTCGGCCTTCGCCAAGCTGCAGACCCGCAAGTAGTCCCGCGCACGGCAAGGCAGGAAACGCGATGGCTGCGCATGCACTGGACCTGCAGACGCTGTTGGCACAGGCCCTGGCCCTGCCGGCGCAGCCGCGCATCGTGGCCTTGCTGCTGCGCGAGCTGGTGCCCGAGCAGCCCAGCCTGCGCCGGCTGAGCCAGCTCTTCGCAGCCGATCCTGCGCTGGCCGCCGGGCTGCTGGCCCAGGCCAACGGCCCGGTGTTCGGCATGGCGGGACGTGTCACCGGCATTCCCGAGGCGCTGGCCCTGCTGGCGCCCGCGCAGCTGCGCCAGATCGTGCGGGGCATACCGCTGGGCGTGGGCGCCCATGCCGTGCCGGGCATGGCCATGCCGGCCTTCTGGCGCTACAGCGTGGAAGCCGCCCGCGTGGCGCGAGCGCTGGCCGGCACCGTGCAGGCCAGCCCCACGGCGGCCTATGCCGCAGGGCTGATGCACGGCCTGGGGGAGCTGGCCATGCACATGATCGACCCCGGCCGCGCCGCCACCATCACCGAACTGGTCGGCCCGCTGGACCCGCGTCGCGCCGAGCTGGAAATGCGGCTGTGCGGCTACACATACAGCCATGTCAGTGCGGGCCTGGCCCGCCGCTGGAACCTTCCGCCGCTGCTGGCCGATGCGCTGCAGCACCTGTACGCGCCGCTGGCCCAGCCGGGCTTCGATCCGCTGGCCTGCGTGCTGCACATCGCTGCCTGGCGCGCCCGCTCGCGCGAGGCGCAGTGGGACGAGCGTGCCCTGGCCGTGAGCTTTCCCGGCGAAGTGGGCGTGGCCCTGGGCCTGGACATCGACATGGTCCTGCGCCAGGACCCGGTGGACTGGATGGCCGACACCGGCCTGGACGTGGTGCTGTAGCGCCTCGCTCCTGCCTCAGTGCCTGTGCCAGGGCGCCGGCACCATGTCGAACAGCGGCGTGGGATCGCGCCGGTAGGGCGCGGGGCTGACGGGCGCCATGGGCTGCATGGTCATGGGGTCTATGCGCGCCAGCTGCTGCATCCATCCGATGTCCACGCCGCCGCCCGGTGCGGGGCGCGAGTAGATCAGCTCCAGCATGCGACGCGATGCCACATGGCCGTGGGATGCGGCCTGCTGGTACAGGCGCAGCGCCTCGGTGTAGTTGGCCGGCACGCCGTCGCCGCGGTGGTAGCGCTGCGCCTGCTCCCATTGCTGCTGGGCCGTGACGGGCTGGCGCACCTGGATGTCCTGCTCGCTGGGCGCTCCACTCAGCTGAGGCGTGCGCTGCATGGCCTGCGGCCCCTGCGCTGCAGGCGTGGAGCTGCCCTGCGCCGACACCAGCTGGCCTGCGGGCCGCAGGCGCTCGCCCAGCATCTGTGCATTGGTCGCGGCGCTGGATGAGCGCGCCGCTGCCGCGCGGAACTGGCGCAGCGCTGCCTCGGGCTCGTCCTGCGCGAGCAGGGCCAGGCCCCATTCCAATTGGGCGCCAGGGCTGCCCGAACGTGCTGCGCGCTGCAGCAGTTCCTGGTCGGGCGTGCCAGCCACGGCCAAGGCCTCGCCCACGGGTTCGGCCGTGGACAGCGGCGCCAGGCGCCGGGCCAGCAGCCATTCCAGGTACTGGGCGCGGGCCGGGTCGGTCTTGGCCAGCTGGGCGATCCAGGGTCTTGCGGCCGGTGGGTCGGGCGGCTGGCCGCAGCCGTCCATGGCGCACCAGGCCAGGCCCGCACTGGCCAGCGGATGGCCGGCGCGCTGCGCGCGCTCGAACCATTGCCTGGCCTGCGGCCCGTCCTGGGCCATAGCAATGCCATGCAGTGCCAGCAGGCCCATCACCCATTGCGCCTCGCGCTGCGTGGCCAGGTTCACGCCCTTGCCTTCGGCGCGGCTGCGTAGCTGGGACAGGGCCCGTTGCTGGGCGGTGTCGGAGGTGGATGAGATATTGCTGGTGCCGGGCTGTGCGCTGAACAGGCCGGTGGTTGCCACCCGGATGGGGGCCACCGGCGTGAAGCGTGCGGCAGCCTGCACATGCGCCGGCATGGCGGGCGTCACGCCGGGCGGCAGGACCAGCAGGCCCCCCAGCACGAGCCTGACGGACAACCGCAGCGCAGTTGCGAGCCGCTGCGCACGGGCGGCGCACAGCGGTTCGTGGGCGTGGGACGGCATGGCGTGTGCCTCCGGTGGGTTCGTGGACGGGGCGGTTGTCAGGCGCATCAGCGCTTGGCCTGGGCCGGAACCACTTGCCAGAAGCGGGCCATGCCTGTGTACTGGTCGGCGCCCAGTCCGCTAGCCATGGCCTGGTTGACATCCTCCAGTGTGCGCATGCCCGGGATGGCGATGAAGGCCTTGTTCTGCAGCAGTTGGGGCAGCTTGTCGCTCATGTTCTGCTCGGTGGCAAAGCAGGCCACGCCTTCCTTGCCTGCCGGGCCGGCATTGATCACATAGCCGGGGTTGGGGCTCATCCAGTCGGGCAGGCGCACGGACTGGGCGGCCGTGATCCAACCCGAGCGGTTCACATCGTTGGGCAAGAGCCTTACCACCTCGCCGTCGGCACCCGCCATGAAGCACGACAGATAAGAGGCGCGCGACACGGTGGCGGACAGGAACAGTTGCTCACCCGTCTCGAAGGAGGTGCGCGTGGGCGTGATGTTCTCCAGCCACAGGTCCAGCTTGCGGTCGGGCGCGGGGGCGCCGTAGCGGTAGTCGCCCGTGGCCACGGCCACGTTCTCGGCGGCAGCGGTGACCGGTGCCGCGCTCTTGGTGTTCCAGCCGATGCGCGTCATGTGTCCATCGGCGCTGACGGCCACGAAGTCTCGCAGTGCGCGCTCGTAGGTGCTGAAGTCCACCACGCCATTGACCACCATGCCGCTGTCGGCCTGGAAGCGCCCTATGGCCTCGCGCCACTGCGGGTTGCCTGCGGTGAAGGCCGGTGCGTCGGGCGGCAGATAGCCCTTGCTGATCAGCGATTGGCGTACCAGCTCCTGGTGGATGCCGGCCCCGCCCTCCTCATACCAATCGCGCAGCTGGCGCTGGAAGTCGGGATGGGTCTGGTCCAGCGTCAGGCACTGCCAGTAGGGCAGGCGTGACCATTTGCCCAGCAGTTCGATCATGCCCAGCTCGACCAGCGTGCGCACGGCCGGGCCCGAGCCCTGGGCATAGTCGCGGCCCACGCTGAACTGCACGCCGTAGGAGCCGATGCGGCCGGCCAGATCCAGACCCTGGCTGCCGTTGCCGATGACGACTTCGTTGGCCGAATCCAGGCCCGGAATGATGGTGCGCGTGCGGAAGTCGCCCAGGTGCAGCTCCATGCCCAGCACGGCGCCGCTGCGGTTGGCGCTGTAGCCGGTTTCCAGGCGCGAGGCGCTGGTGCCTATGTCCACGTTGTTGCGCAGCACGTTCTGGTCCATGAAGGACACGGCGCCCGACACATACAGGGCCGGGCGCTGCAGCTGGATCTGGTTGTTGTTGAGCAAGATGGTGGTGAGGTTCTGCACCGTGTCCTGGCGGGCGATGTCCACCTCATAGTCCACGTAGCGGAAGGCGCTGCTGACGCGCGACATCTGGGACAGGGCGGTGACCACCATCTCCTTGGCGGCCACGGCCACGCGGCCCGTGTAGTCGGGCAACTGCTTGCTGGTGATCAGCACCGTGGGCATGTGGCTGTTGCGGAACATCCTGTCCATGCACATCAGCGAATCGGAGAAGCTCGATATGGAGCGCACCGGCCGCACTACCGGGCGGTCGGCTGCATAGACTTTTTCCAGGTATTTGGAATCCTTGCGCGCATCCAGCGGCGCGCAACCCGACAGCAGCACGATGGAGGCTGAAACGGCGCTGGCGACAACCCGCATGCAGCCCTGTCTGCCAGACCATCGCTGGCGCCAAGCCCCTCGGTAGTCCGCGTGGCCGCTGTCTGCCGGCCGGGGCGCGGCATCGTGGCGGGGAAGTCCTGGCGATGGGAGGCTGTTGCGCATGATGGACCTCTGCTGGAAAACGGCGAGCCAGGGCACAGGCGCGTACAGGCGCCGGCGCCGGAAATATGGGACGAGAGTGGCGGGGCGGCCCACAGCCCGATGGCTGGCCGCCGGCCGCGCTATCGGCAGACGTTGACCAGATCACCCTTGAGAACCACGATCTGGTCCTTGGTGGTCTGTGGCCCGTAGCGATTGAATGCGCTTGCGTTGGTATTGCTGGCAATGTCCTGCGTGCAGGTGCGCTTCATGCCGGCACTGCTCATCGTGGTGGTGGTCACCACGTCGGCATCTGTGGCGACGCCCGGAGCATTGTTCATCGACATGGCTTCATAGCGCGCTATCTTGGCCTTGATGTTGATGGGTATGTCGGTCACGGTTTCCAGCCCCGTCGATGTCGTGGGCTTGGCCGTCGGCAGCCTCAGATAGTCCACGGGCTTGTTCAGTACCACCGGGTCTTCGCCCGGAGCGGCTGCGTGGATGGAGGACGCTCCGAGGGCGAGCCAGGCCAACAGGGCAGCCGAGCAGAGAATGGCGGCGTTATGCATGGTGGGCTCTCCTGGTGCGGAGGGCTGGGTCGGTGCCGGGAAGGCTATGCCGGTTGGCCGGGGGCCGTCCGGCAGTTGCCTTCACCCGGCAGCCAGGCTCAGCGATTGTTGTAGCAGGTCACGCAGCCGTTGTTGCTGGAGATGTTCTGCACTGCGGTGGAGCCGTTGCCGGCATAGTTGACGATGCCAGAGTTCTTGGCCGCCACGACCTGAATCGACAGGTCATTCACGTCGACTTCGCCGTAGTTGGAGGCGAGGTTGTTGACGGCCACGGCGCCCCAGCCATTGGCGACGTTCATGATGCCGGTTCCCGAGGCTGCCACGATCTGCAGAGAGCTGCCGCCGTTGTCGATGGACACATTGCCCGCATTGCTGGCCAGATTCTGGGAGGCCTTGCCGCCACCCGTTGCCATGTTCAGCACCCCGCTTCTGTTCAGCACCGTGACCTGGACGCTGGGTCCGTCGATTTCGATCTTGGAGCTGCTGCTGTAGCGGTTGTCTTGATCTGCCATGGCGGCGGTTGCGATCAGGCACAGGGAAAGAATTGCAAGCGATTTCATGATGGCTCCTTGGAAGGATCGGACTATCAGGAAGAGGTGTGTAAGCACCCGTTTTTCAGACACTTTGCGGAGGTTTCCGGCCTTGTCTCCCTGGACCCCAGCTCGTTGTCTGGACTCCAATGTGCTTGGGGTGCCCCTGCCGTTCCATCTCTTGTACGGGGTAGCCGTGAGCGCTGAGCCACGTGGCGGGTACTTACCCGTCCAAACCTTTGGCTGGCGGGCTGCATCGCGTTAAAGCAGCGGCATTGGGAGGTGAATGGAGTTGGGTAGTTTCAAGATGTAACGACAGAAAATTTGCAGTTGCAGCTTCGCTTCAGGCCGTTGATCCGGCGGGCATGGGGCCATCCAGACAACCCGGTGTATCGAATTGCATACGCTCGGTGCAGGCGCAGGAGGAAGGCGTTGAACCGGGGGCTGTCATGGGCCCGGATCCAGGGGAGGATGGTGGGCATCGGGAAGGGCATGGCCTGCCAGGCCCGACAGGCCTGCCGGTCAGGTGATCAAGAAAGTACGGACCCGGCTTCTCACACAAATGTGTTAATTTGCAAGCTACGCAATCTTTCACAAACTTCGTCAAAGATTGTGGATATCGGTGGCGATTTCTCTTAATGTGAAAGGCGCGTATGTGATCGGTTGCGTCATATACATGACGTGACATTTGAGGAGAACAGCATGAATCCATCCGACGTTCCCGCCGATGCCCGTCCCCTGATCGCCGATTCCTCGCGCGCCCAGGCCATGCTGGGCACGGGCCTGAGTTCCGCCATGTGGCCAGACTATCTGGCCGGCCAGCCCGACAAGCCCGTGCGCGTGCTGCTGGTCGATGACGATGCCCACATCCGCATGGTCATTGCCCAGGAAATCATGAACGACCCGCGCACCCTGGTCGTGGCCCAGGCCGGAAGTGTCCGAGAGGGTCGAAAGGCCATTCGCCAGCACGAGTTCGACGTGATGCTGGTCGACCTGAACCTGGGCGACGGTGAGGGCTTCGAGCTGCTGGACATGATGAAGACCGTGCGGCCCACGGCCGAGGCCGTCATCATCTCCGTGATGGAAAACGACGAGCAGGTGCTGCGCGCCTTCGAGCTGGGTGCCACGGGCTACCTCGTCAAGAACTCCTGGTTCGGCAACTACCCGCAGGCCGTGCTGCAGGTGGCCAATGGCGGCGCATCCGTCACTCCCAGCCTGGCGCGCAGGTTGCTGCAGCGCTTCGACAAGACCCAGGGCGCCGAGCCCAAGCGCCGCTCGCCCGACGAGGCAGACCGCCTGTCCACCCGCGAGCGCGAGGTGCTGCGCATGGTGGCCAGCGGCTACACCAGCGCCGAGATCGGCTCGCGCCTGATGATCAGCGCCATGACGGTCAACACGCACATCAAGAACATCTACCGCAAGCTGCAGGTGCGCACACGCGCCCAGGCGGTGCGCTTTGCATCGCTGCGCGGCCTGTTCTGATTGGCTGGCGCCCAGGGGCCCGTGCGGCCCGCCCCGCCGCCGCTTCCCACCGCATGGCCATGAAGGACTCCCTTCGCGCATTGGCAGTCTGCCTGGCACTGGGCCTGCTGCAGATGCTGGCGCTTTGCGCCTGGCTTTGGCAGCAGGGCGACCAGGCTCCGCTGTGGCTTCGCCTGTGCAGCCTGGCCCTGCTGGTCTTGACGGCCTTGCTGTGTGCGATGGGTGCCTCGCGCCTGCGCAGGCTGCTGCTGTGGCGGCGCAGGCGCAGCCCCCGGCCTTCGCGCGAGGTGCAGGCCGAGCGCCGGCGCATTGCCGCCGATCTGCACGACGGCGTGGGCGGCCTTCTGGTGAATGCCATGGCCTTGCTGGAGCCGAGCGAAACCCGGCAGCGCCAGGCGCAGGAGTTGCTGGAGCAGGCCTTGCTGGACCTGCGCCTGCTGGTGGACGCCATGGACGCCGTGGAGGACGCCTTGCCCGTGCGCCTGGCGCGCCTGCGCCACCGGCTGCAGCCCGTGCTGGACCGCCGTGGCATGCAGATCCGCTGGAGCGTGGCCGATCCGCAGTCCGAGCCGGGCCTGCCCGATCTGCCCGATCTTCCTCGAGGCCAGTCGTCCCAGCACCTGCTTGCCATCACCCAGGAGGCCGTGAGCAATGTGCTGCAGCACGCACAGGCCAGCACGCTGTGGCTGGTGCTGCAGCCCCTGGAGCCGGGTATTGCGCGGGCGAACGGCGCCCATCCCGGCGCGCGCCGCGAGCTGCGCTGGGAGTTGCGCGTGGAAGACGACGGCCGCGGCCTGCCGCCCCGTACACCCGATGAGGCGCAGGGCATGGGCCTGGCAGGCATGCACCGCCGTGCCCACGCCATAGGGGCTACGCTGGACCTGGCGCCGCGTGCTGGCGGCGGCACGGTGGTGCGTGTGCGCTGGTGAGCTGGTGAGCTGGCGCGCTGTGGCAGCGGCGGCGGCGGAGTTCCAGCGATTGCGGTGCCCGCTGACAGGGCCGGCCCGCAGCGCGCTGTGCAATCCCACGATGGGCGCAAGTGCGGCAGCATCCACGCACGTATCCAAGCCCTGATGCCTGTCCCCCCATGAATCCACATCCCGACCTCACACCAGCGCCTTCCAGAAAACCAGGCGCTGAGAACGCCGCAGCCGATGCGGCCGGCAACGCGGCCGCTGCCGACGCGGCTTTCGCACGCAGCGTGCGTTCGGCCCTGCCGGGCCTGGCACAGCTGGCCGACATGGTGCCTGCGCTGCGCCTGCTCACCGGCCTGCTGGTGGCCAGCATCATCATCGCGGGCCTGTATTTCGGGCAGGGACTGCTGATTCCGCTGGCCCTGGCGCTGCTGTTCGGCTTTTTGCTCGATCCTGCGGTCTCCCGGCTCAGGCGCTGGGGCCTGCCGCGCATGGCGGCGACGCTGCTGGTGGTGGTCATGGCGCTGGCAACGCTGGCCGGAATGGGTACCTATCTGGGCAGCCAGGTGCAGCAGCTCAGCGCCGACCTGCCCACCTACCAGAGCACCATCCGCGACAAGCTGCGCAGCCTGCGCAGGAATGCCAACATGCCCAGCGCCTGGGACGGCGCCCTGCGCACCTATGACACGGTGGAGCGTGAGATCTCCCGCGGCGCCACCACGCCCCGCGTGCAGAAGGTGGAGATCCAGTCGCCCGAGCAAAAGCCCACGGCGCGCATGCTGCAGTGGCTGGGCCGAGTGGCCGAGCCCGTGACCACGGCCGGCATCGTGCTGCTGTTCGTGATCCTCATCCTGCTGGACCGCGATGACCTGCGCGACCGGCTGCTGCGCCTGATGGGCGGCAACCTGCATGTGGCCACCGACGCGCTGGACGAGGCCTCGCAGCGCATAGGCAAGTACCTGCGCATGCAGTTCGTGGTCAACATCACCTATGGACTGCCCATGGCGGCGGGGCTGTGGTTCATCGGCGTGCCGGGCGCCATTCTCTGGGGGGTGCTGGCGGCCATCATGCGGTTCGTTCCCTATGTGGGCGCCATGATCTCTGCCGCCTTCCCGCTGGCGCTGGCCTTTGCGGTGGATCCGGGCTGGCAGATGCTGCTGATGACGCTGGGGCTGATCATGGCGCTGGAGCTGATCAGCAACAACCTCATCGAGCCCTGGCTGTATGGCAGCAGCACGGGCCTGTCCACGCTGTCCATCATTGCGGCCGCGACCTTCTGGACGGCGCTGTGGGGGCCGATAGGGCTGATCCTGTCCACGCCGCTCACGGTCTGCCTGCTGGTGCTGGGCCGCTACATACCGGCGCTGCAGTTCATGGAGGTGCTGCTGGGCAGCTCCCCCGTGCTGGGTCCGGCCCAGCGGCTGTACCAGCGCCTGCTGGCCGACGATGTGGAAGATGCGGTCACGCTGGCGCATGAACTGGTGGACGCAAGGCTGCCAGCGCGGGCCTCGGCGGACGAACGCTCGGCCGCAGTGGCCGGCTTCTATGACGAGGTGGCGATCCCCGCGCTGCGCCTGGCCACCCAGCAGCACCTGGAGTCGGCCACGGCCGAGCACCGGCTGCGCCTGTCCAGCGGCATGGATGCCTTGGTCGAGGAGCTGCGGGAAAGCCATCCCGCGCCCGCAGACCTGTCCTCGCGGGCCCTGCGCATCCATTGCGTGGGTGCGCGCTGGGAGGTCGATGCCCTGGCAGCGGCCATGGTGGCGCACAGCGAGGCGCTGCGCGGCCACGTGGTCAGCTGCTCGGACTGGGCGCTGGCGGCCGATCCGCAATGGCGCCAGCTGGGGCAGGGCGAGGGCGGCGGCCTGCCGCAGGGCCATGCAGGCGCACAGGCCCTTGCCGAGGCGCAATTGCTGGTGCTCTCGGTCTTCAGCGCCCAGCCCCAGACCGTGGCGCGCCAGATCATGCGGCGGGTGCGCCGCCACTGGCCGCATCTGCGCGTGGTGCTGGCGCTGTGGAATGCGCCGGCCGTGGTGTCCGACCCCGAGTTCGCGCGCCGCTGCGGCGCCGCCGCCTGCGTGTCCAGCCTGCGCGAGCTGCAGTTGTGGGTGGACGCCTTGCGCCTGCCCGACGCGGCAGGCCAGGGCCTGGCCGCGCCCATTCCCGATGACGATGAGCAGCGCGTGCGCCAGCTGCGCGACAGCGGCGTGCTCGGGCCCGACCTGCCGCCGCTGTACCACGAGGCAGCCCAGCAGGCCGCCAATGCCTTCGACGTGAAATGGGCCCAGGTCTCATGGGTCGATGCCGACCGCGTGCACACGCCCGGCAGCCTGCTGGTGGCGGACCAGGGCGACCCCGCATCGGCCGGGATGCCGCGCGGGCAGTCCATCTGCTCGTATGTGGTGCACGGCGGCGAGCCCCTGGTGGTGCACGACGCAGCGCGCGACCCCCGGTTTGCCGGCAACCCCGCACTGCAGGCCATGCGGCTGCGCTTTTACGCAGGCGTGCCGCTCAGGAACCGCCACGGCGCGGTGCTGGGCAGCTTCTGCATCATGGACGACGCACCGCGCGAGGTCTCGCCGGCAGATCTGGAGCTGCTGGCCGTCATGGCCGAGCAGCTGATGCAGACCGTGGAAGTGCGCCGCATGATGGAAAGCGGCGCAGTGCCGGCGCCGGCTCCCGCTCCCGCGTCTGTACCGGCGCCGCCACCGGCCCAGTCACCGGAGCAGTCACCGCCCGGCCACTGAGCCCGCTCACAGCGGCTACGGCGGCTCACAGCGAGGTGGCCAGCATCTGCTCGTAGTCGTCGGCGCTGGCCAGGCGCGGGTTGGTGCCGTGGCAATGGTCCTTGAGCGCCCCGCCGATCACGGCCGCGAACTGGGCGCGCTCCACGCCCATGGCGGCCAGGCCCGTGGGCAGGCCCAGGCGGGCGTTCATGTCGCGTATGGCTTCGGGAATGTCGCTGCCCGAGGCCAGACCCATGGCGTGGGCCATTCGCTGCAGGCGCTGTTCGGCGCGCACGCTCTCGGCCTCGGCATTGAAGCGCACCACGGCGGGCAGGAACATGGCGTTGAGCGTGCCGTGGTGCAGGCGCGGGTTCACGCCGCCCAGGCTGTGGCTGAGGCTGTGCACGCAGCCCAGGCCCTTCTGGAAGGCCATGGCGCCCTGCATGCTGGCGCTCATCAGCTGGCGGCGTGCCTCGGCGTCCTGGCCATTGCGGGTGGCGCGTTCTATGTGCGCCCAGCCGCGCGTGAGGCCGTCCAGCGCAATGCCGTCGGCAGGCGGATTGAAGGCGGCTGCCATGAAGGTTTCCATGCAGTGGGCGATGGCGTCCATGCCCGTGGCGGCCGTCAGCATGGCGGGCAGGCCGTAGGTCAGTTCCGGATCGCAGATGGCGGCGCGCGGCACCAGGTGCCAGCTGTGAAAGCCCAGCTTGCGGTGGTCGTCCACGATGATGATGGCGCCGCGCGCCACCTCGCTGCCCGTGCCGCTGGTGGTGGGCACGGCAATCAGCGGTGCCACGCGCTCGGTGATGCGCGGCGAGCCGCCCTCGATGGTGGCGTAGTGCGACAGCGGCCCTTCGTGCGTGGCCGCAATCGCCACACCCTTGGCGCAGTCGATGGCGCTGCCGCCGCCCACGGCGATCAGGCCGTCGCAGCGCTGCTCCTGGTAGATTGCAGCGGCTGCACGCACGGCGGCCTCGGTGGGGTTGGAGGGCGTCTGGTCGAACACTGCGTGCGGCATGTCGCCCAGCCCATCCAGCGCCTTTTGCAGCACGCCGGCCGCCTTGACGCCCTGGTCGGTGACGATCAGCGGCCGCGTGATGCCCACGCGCTCGCACTCCTGGCGCAACAGGCGCACGGCGCCGAAGTCAAACTGGATCTGGGTGACGTAGTTGATGAAAGCCATGGTCGGTGACTCGTTGCGGGCCGCTGCGGCCCGTGGTGGGGATCAGGGGGAGTGCGCCGAATCTAGACCGCGCGTGCTGCACTGCAAACAAAGCAAACCCTGAGAGGGCGCCTGCGCGGTCACGGGGGCGACAGCACGGGCGTGCACTGCCATCGCATGGCTGCCAGGGCCTTGTGCTCGCGGCACAATGCCTGCTGCGCCGTGCCTGGTCGGCCCCACCGAATTGCCTTGCCCGATAGTCGCTACCGAACCTGTCCCTGAACGTGCTCCTGAACGTGTCCCAGACTGAATCCTCCTCCCATGCCACGCCGCTGCCGGCGTCCCTGACCCACCAGATGCGCGATGTGCTGCGCCGCATGGAGCGCGCCGCGCGCACGCCCCTGCACCAGCTGGGCGCCGAGGGCGCACGTGCCGCCTACGAGGCGGGGGCCGGCGTGCTCGAAATTCCCAAGCCGGTTCTGCCGCGTGTCGAGGATCTGCAGATTCCCGCGCGCGATGGCGCCTTGCTGCCTGCGCGGCTCTATGCGCCCGTGGAGCGCAGCCAGACGCCGGCCACGGGCCTGCCCGTGCTGCTGTACCTGCACGGCGGCGGCTTCACCGTGGGCAGCGTGGCCACGCACGACGTGCTGTGCCGCCAGCTGGCCCATCTGTCGGGCGCCATGGTGGTCTCGCTGGACTATCGGCGCGCGCCAGAGCACAAATTCCCCACGGCCCACAACGACGCCTGGGATGCGCTGCAATGGCTGGCTTCGCAGGGCGCCTTGCTGGGCGCCGACCCTGCACGCTTGGCCGTGGGCGGCGACAGCGCGGGCGGCACGTTGGCCGCAGCCTGCGCCATCCATGCTCGCGATGCAGGCCTGAAGCTGGCCCTGCAACTGCTGATCTACCCGGGCACGACGGCCCACCAGGACACTGACTCGCACCGCCGTTTCGCCCACGGGCTGGTCATTGACGAGCCGGCCATCACCTGGTTCTTTGCCCAGTACCTCAACAGCCCTGCCGACCGCGAGGACTGGCGCTTCGCCCCGCTGCTGGCGCCTGACGTGGACGGCGTGGCCCCAGCCTGGATAGGCCTGGCCGAATGCGACCCGCTGGTGGACGAGGGCGTGGAATACGCCGACAAGCTGCGCATGTCGGGCGTGCCCGTGGATCTGGAGATCTACCGGGGCGTGACCCATGAATTCGTCAAGATGGGCCGCGCCATTGCCGAAGCGCGCCGTGCACATGCCGACATGGCGCGCGCCTTGGCCGACGCCTTCGCGGCCTGAGAGCCAGGGCATCCAAGACACCCAAGACAACAGGAGAGAAAAACCCATGCAACGCCAAGATTTCCGCACGCTGCAACGCATCGAAGTGCGCTGGTCCGAAGTGGACGCCCAGAAGATCGTCTTCAACGCCCACTACCTGATGTACGCCGACGTGGCCGTCACCGACTACTGGCGCCAGTTGGGCATGCCCTATGAGTCATCCTTCGCGGCCCTGGGCGGCGAGCTGTTCGTCAAGAAGGCCACCACCACCTACCACGCATCGGCCACGCTGGGCGACGTGCTGCATGTGGGCATACGCTGTGCCAGGCAGGGCAATACCTCGCTGTTGTTCGAGGCCGGCATCTTCCGGGGCATGGAACTGCTCAACACCGTGGAACTGGTCTATGTGTTCGCCGATGCCACCACGCGCCAGCCGCTGCCCGTGCCGCAGCAGCTGCGCGACGTGCTCACCGCCTATGAGGCCGGGCAGAGCGTGGTGCGCGTGGTATCGGGCAGCTGGAACGACCTGGGCCGCGACGCCGAGCGCCTGCGCCTGGCCGTGTTCGTGCACGAGCAGGGCGTGCCGCGCGAGATCGAGATCGACGAGTTCGACCCCGTGGCCCGCCACGCCGTGGTCTACAACGGCCTGGGCCAGCCCATTGCCACCGGCCGCCTGGTCAGCGACAGCCCCGGCGCGGGCAGGATCGGCCGCATGGCCGTGGACCGCAGCGTGCGCGGCGGCCGCTGGGGCCGCATCGTGCTGGATAGCCTGGTGGAGGCCTCCCGCCAGCGCGGCGACCGCGAAGTCGTGCTGCACGCGCAGCGCCATGCCGAGTCGTTCTACCTGCGCGCGGGCTTCACGCCCGAGGGCGAGCCCTATGAAGAGGCCGGCATTCCCCACATCACCATGAGGAAAGTGCTCACCGCCTGAGCTGCAGGCAGCTCAGGCGGTGCAAGGCCCAAATCTCAAATGTCCTCGCGCAGCGCGTAGGGCAGGGGCTTGAGTTGCAGCGCCACGGCCTGCGCGGCATCGGCGCGCTGGCCCTCGCCCAGGGCGGCGTGGGCCAGCAGGCGCTGCTCAGCCGAGCTGATCTGCATGGAGACAATGGCGTCCCAGCCGCCGCCGGGCGCCGGGGCGGCCTGGACCACGGTGCCGGTGGCCTGCTCCAGATCCTCGGGCGTGAAGACTTCCATGCCGGCTGCCAGCGGCTGCTGGGCATGGGCGATGTAGGCGCGGCGCTTGAGCGTGCCCCGGAACTGGCTGCGGGCCACCACCTCCTGGCCCGGGTAGCAGCCCTTCTTGAAATTCACGCCTTCCACCGATTCGTAGTTGAGCATCTGCGGCACGAAGGCATCGACCACGGGTGCCGACAGCGTGGCGATGCCGCTGGCGACTTCGCTCCAGAGCCAATCGGCCTCACTGAGTGCGGGGCCTTCGGGCAGGGGCGCACCGACAGGGGCCACGCGCAGGGCGCGCGGCTGGCCGGCGGCCGGGTGCAGGGCGATCAGGCTGGCGGCCCCGTGGTCCGTCTTGGTCCAGGGTGCGGCGGCCGCGCCCAGGGCCTGCACGGCGGAGTCGCCGGCCAGGCCGAGCAGGGTGAAGTCGGCCGTGGCATCGCTGAGCTTGCACTTGGCGCGCAGCACGAACATGGACAGGCGCTTGAGCGTGGGTGCCAGCAGGCTGCGGTCGCACAGCAGCAGGATCTCGTCCTTGCTGCGCTTGAAGCCGATGAAGCTGGCCAGCATGCGGCCCTTGGCCGTGCAGAACGCCGCCAGACGCGCATGCTGCAGATCGAGCAGCGCGAAGTCGTTGGTCAGCTGGCCATGCAGGAATGGGGCGGCGTCTTCGCCGAGGGCGCGTATCACGCCGAGATGGGAAACGGGGGCGATGCCGTTCAGTAAAGGCTGGGTCATGGCTGAATTATGATCAGCCGCTCTATTGCTTGCTTGGACCGAGGTTGTGCGCTTTATCTTTCGCGCTTTGATGATGCTGCTGGTGCTGGCAGCCGTGCTGGCCGGTGCCGGCTGGTGGTGGCTGAACCAGCCCCTGCCGCTGTCCCAGCCCACGCTGGAGCTGGAGGTCGAACCCGGCACCACGCCGCGCGGCGTCGCCCGCGAAGTGGTCAAGGCCGGGGTGCAGACCGATGCGCGGCTGCTGTATGCCTGGTTCCGCGTCTCGGGGCAGGACCGGCAGATCAAGGCCGGCAACTATGAACTGACCACGGGCCTGACCCCCTATGTGCTGCTGCAAAAGCTCGCGCGTGGCGAGGAATCGCTCAAGGCGCTGACCCTGGTCGAGGGCTGGAACTGGCGCCAGGTGCGCGCAGCCCTGGCCCGCGAGGAATTCCTGCGCCAGGAAAGCGCGGGCATGGACGATGCGGCCCTGATGCAGGCCCTGGGCCGTCCCGGGGTGGCGCCGGAGGGCCGGTTCTTCCCCGATACCTATACCTATGCCAAGGGCAGCTCCGACCTGGCCGTGCTGCGCCGGGCCCTGCATGCCATGGACCGGCGCCTGGCCGATGTCTGGGCGCTGCGCTCGGCCGACACGCCACTCAAGAGCCCCGACGAGGCCCTGACCCTGGCCAGCATCGTCGAGAAGGAAACCGGCCGCGCGGCCGACCGTGCCCAGATCGCAGGCGTGTTCACCAACCGCCTGCGCATCGGCATGCTGCTGCAGACCGATCCCACCGTGATCTACGGCCTGGGTGAGAAATTCGACGGCAACCTGCGCCGCCGCGACCTGCAGACCGACACGCCCTGGAACACCTACACCCGCGCGGGCCTGCCGCCCACGCCCATCGCCATGCCCGGCAAGGCCGCCCTCATGGCCGCCGTGCAGCCCAGCCAGACCAAGGCGCTGTATTTCGTGGCGCGCGGAGACGGCACCAGCCATTTCAGTGCCTCGCTGGACGAGCACAACCGCGCCGTCAACCGCTACCAGCGCGGCCAGCAAAAGCCCTGAGCAAAAGCCCTGAGATATTCCCCAGGGCTGCTGCGGTTCCCGCGGCGCTTGCGTATCCTCTCTTTCCATATGACCAATGCAACCCCCGCCGGCCTGTTCATCAGCTTCGAAGGCATCGATGGCGCCGGCAAGTCCTCGCACATCGCGTCGCTGGCCCAGGCTTTCCGTGACCAGGGCCGCACGGTGACGCTCACGCGCGAGCCCGGCGGCACGCCGCTGGCCGAAAAGCTGCGCGCGCTGATGCTGCACGACGCCATGGACCCGCTGACCGAGGCGCTGATCGCCTTTGCCGCGCGACGCGACCATCTGGTGCAGGTGATCGAGCCCGCGTTGGCGCGCGGCGAGGTCGTGCTCTGCGACCGCTTCACTGATGCCACCTTTGCCTACCAGGGCGCAGGCCGTGGCTTCGACCTGCAGCCGCTGGCCACGCTGGAGCGCATGGTGCAGACGGGCACCGCCCCCCAGCCCGATCTGCTGCGCGAGCCCCACCTGACGCTCTGGTTCGACCTGCCCGCCGAGGTGGCCGCCGAGCGCCTGGCCTCGGCCCGCGTGCCGGACCGCTTCGAGTCCGAACCCGGCAGCTTCTTCGCCCGCGTGGCCCAGGGCTATGCGTCGCGCGCTGCAGCAGCGCCCCAGCGCTTTGCCCGCATCGACTCCAACGCCAGCCGGCATGCGGTCTGGCAGCAGATCACGCAGGTCATGGTGCGCCGGGGCTGGCTGGCCATCATGGTCGGCGGCCAGGGAGGTGCGGCATGAACGAAGCCCTGCCACAGCCGGCCGAGACCGACACCTCCTGGATTGCTGAACAGCGCACACGCCTGCTCGCACAGCGCGGCCATGCCTGGCTGCTGCAGGGGCCTTCGGGCCTGGGGCAGTACGCGCTGTCGCTGTCACTGGTGCGTGCCTGGCTGTGCGAGTCGCCGTCGCCGCAGGGCGCCTGCGGCCACTGCGGCAGCTGCCACGCCATCGACGTGCGCGCCCATGCCGACCTGTGCGTGCTCATGCCCGAGGTGCAGATGATGGCGCTGGGCTGGCCCCTGCCCGAGAAGGCCCAGGCCGACATCGACGACAAGAAGCGCAAGCCCAGCAAGGAAATCCGTGTCGAGGCCATGCGCGACGCCGTGGAGTTCTGCCAGCGCACCAGCGCGCGCGGGCGCGGCAAGGCCGTGCTGGTCTATCCGGCCGAGCAGATGAATGCCATCACGGCCAATGCGCTGCTCAAGACGCTGGAGGAGCCGCCCGGCGATGCGCGTTTCGTGCTCGCCAGCGAGGCATCGCACCAGCTGCTGCCCACCATTCGCAGCCGCTGCCTGATCCACACCATGGCCTGGCCGGATCAGCAAGAGGCCCTTTCCTGGCTGGACACGCAGGGCGTGCCCCCTGAAGCGGCCGCCGTGGCGCTGCGCGCAGCAGGCGGGCGGCCCGGCGATGCACTGGCATTGGCGCAAAGCGGTGGCGGCAGCGACATGGCGTCGTGGTCACAGCTGCCGCGTGCGCTGGCCAAGGGCGATGTGGCGGCCCTGGCCGCCTACGCGCCGCCCCATGCCGTGGAGGCCTTGCAAAAGATCTGCCACGACCTGATGGCGCTGGCCGCAGGCGCCGCGCCGCGCTACTTCACGCCGGCCGACCTGCCTTCGCGGCCGCTGGACATGGGCCTGCTGGCCGAATGGTCGCGAACCCTGGCCCAGGCCGCGCGCACGGCCGACCATCCCTTCAACGCAGGCCTCATGGCAGAAGCCCTGGCCGCAGAGGCGCGGCGCGTGCTCATGTCCGGCCAGCCTGCCCGCCAGCGCCGGGCATGAAGGGCGGGGCACGGGAGAACATGGCCAGGCGCTTTTCGCCACATGAAAGCCCGGCCTGTTAACCTACGGCCCTGGGCCCGGTGCCGATTGCGCCGGCCGCTCACCGAACCAATGTCTGCAAACCATCCATGAGCACCGCACCCTCCACACCCCGTCCCAGCGTGATGCAATTGGCGATCAAGGAAAAGGCCGCGCTGTACGCCGCCTACATTCCCATGTTCGCAGAAGGGGGCGTCTTCGTGCCCACGCAGCGCGAGTACCGTCTTGGCGATGATGTCTACGTGCTGCTGACCCTGCCCGACGAGCCCCAGCGCTATCCCGTGGCCGGTCGCGTGGCGTGGATCACGCCCGCACGCGCCTCGGGCAACCGCACGCAGGGCATAGGCATACAGTTTCCCAAGGACGAGAAATCCGCCGAGCTCAAGGCCAAGATCGAGAACATCCTGGGCGCGGCGCTGAGCTCGGACAAGGCCACGCAGACGGTCTGATGGCTGCACCTGTTTCAGGTGCACCTGCCTGCCACGCATGCCGACAGGGAGGACAGCTCCCGGGTCGGCATGGCTGTTTCTGAACCACGAGATTCCATGTTTACCGATTCCCACTGCCATCTGAACTTCCCCGAGCTGCAAAGCCGCCTGCCCGAGATCCGCGAGGCCATGGCGGCCGCGCGTGTCACCCGCGCGCTGTGCATCTGCACCACGATGGAGGAGTTCGGCGATGTGCACCAGCTGGCGCTGGACCACGACAACTTCTGGGCCACCGTGGGCGTGCACCCCGATACTGAACACATGACCGAGCCCAGCGTGGGCGACCTGGTGGAGCGCGCCGCGCTGGCGCGCGTGGTCGCCATCGGCGAGACGGGCCTGGACTACTACGGCATGGAAGACCGCAAGGGCGGCCGCACCATTGCCGACCTGGAGTGGCAGCGCGAGCGCTTTCGCGTGCACATCCGCGCGGCGCGCCAGACGCAAAAGCCCCTGGTCATCCACACCCGCAGTGCCTCGGACGACACGCTGGCCATCCTGCGCGAAGAAGGCGAGGACGGCTCGGCAGGCCAGGCCGGCGGTGTCTTCCACTGCTTCACCGAGACCATGGAGGTCGCGCGCGCGGCGCTGGACCTGGGCTACTACATCTCGATGTCGGGCATCGTCACCTTCAAGAACGCCCAGCACCTGCGCGACGTGGCCGCCTTCGTGCCGGCCGACCGCCTGCTGATCGAGACCGACAGCCCTTATCTGGCGCCCGTTCCCTATCGCGGAAAGACCAACAATCCGTCGTATGTGCCGTACGTGGCCCAGCAGATTGCACAGGTGCGCGGCATTCCGGTCGAGGAGGTGGCGGCCCTGACCAGTGCCAACTTCGATCAGCTTTTCAAGGGGGTTGTCGCATGAGACTGAATGCTGCGGCCGTCGGCCGCGTGGACCGTCGCCGCTGGCTGGCCCGGGCCGGCCGCGCCCTGACGGCCGTGGCTGCAGCCGGTGCCGGGCTGGCGCATGCCAGCCAGTACGACGACTACGTGCGTGCCATCGTCAGCGACAACGAGCGCGCCATGGTCAACCTGATCTTTCGCGGCTTCGATCCCAACACGCGCGACACCCGCGGCCGCCCGGGTCTGGTTGCGGCCCTGCACCAGGGCTCCCTGGGCGTCTTCGACGTGCTGCTCAAGTCCCCCGGCATCAAGGTCAACGAAGCCTCGCAGCAGGGCGAAACGCCGCTGATGATGGCCTGCATCAAGGGCCACCTGGACCTGGCCAAGGAACTCATACGCCGGGGCGCCGATGTCAACCGCCCCGGCTGGACACCGCTGCACTACGCCACCTCGGCCGACCTGCCCCAAACGCTGGACATCATCAAGCTGCTGCTGGACAAAAGCGCCTACATCGACGCCGAATCGCCCAACGGCACCACGCCGCTGATGCTGGCTGCCCAGTACAGCAGCGAAGCCGTGGTGGACCTGCTCATCGCCGAAGGCGCCGACGTCATCCTGCGCAACCAGCGCGGCTTCACCGCCGCCGACTTCGCCAGGCAGGTGGACCGCCAATACATGGTCGACAAACTCACCAAGGCCATCAAGGCCGAACGCAAGACCCAGCCCTCGCGCGGGAGCTGGTAGCCGCCAGCTGCAAGCCGCAAGCGAAAGCGGCATGGCCGCCCCCAATCCTGTCCGCTCAGGTGGCGTGGTTCCTGCTCAACCTGGCATACAGCCCGTCGCGCGCCAGCAGTTCGGCATGCGTGCCTTGCTCGGCGATGCGGCCGCGCTCCATCACCACCACACGGTCGGCATGCTCGATGGTGGACAGCCGGTGGGCGATGACCAGCGTGGTGCGGCCCTGCATCAGCCGTGTCAGCGCCTCCTGCACCAGGCGCTCGGATTCGTTGTCCAGTGCCGAGGTGGCCTCGTCCAGAATCAGGACCGGCGCATCCTTGTACAGCGCCCGCGCAATCGCCAGCCGCTGGCGCTGGCCGCCGGACAGCTGGCTGGCGTTGTGTCCCACCACCGTCTGCAGGCCCTGGGGCAGGCCGCGCACATGCGAGCCCAGGTTGGCGGCGTCCAGCGCCGCCCACAGCAGTGCCTCGTCTTCCACGCCACCCAGCGCCACATTGGCGGCAATGGTGTCGTTGAACATCACCACATCCTGGCTGACCATGGCGAACTGCTGGCGCAGGGCGGCCAGATCCCATTCGGGCAGGGGGGTGCCGTCCAGCAGCAACTGCCCATCCGTGGGCTGCAGAAAGCGCGGCAGCAGGTTCACCAGCGTGGTCTTGCCGGCGCCGGACGGCCCCACCAGGGCCACCACCTCGCCGGGGCGCACGCGCAGGTCCACATGGCTCAGGGCGGGCGCCTTGTCCTCGCCAAACTGAACGGACACGTCGCGCAGCTCGATCTCGCCACGCGCCTTGCCGGGCACCTGGGTGCCGCCGGTCTCGTCGCCCGAGCCTTCGAGCAGGTGCAGGCCGCGCTCCAGCGCCGCCACGCCGCGCGTGATGGGGTTGGCCACATCGGCCAGGCGGCGGATGGGGGCAATCAGCATCAGCATGGCCGTGATGAAGGCCGCGAAACTGCCCACCGTCACATCCTGCACATTGGCCGCGGCGGCTCCCGTGCCCCGGCTTTGCCACAGCGCGATGCAGATCACGGCCGACAGGGCAGCAGCGGCCAGCAGTTGGGTCAGCGGCGTCATCGCGGCAGAGGCGATGGTGGCCTTGATGGCCAGCTTGCGCAGTTGCCCGCTCAGGCCGCCAAAGCGCTTTTGCTGGCCCTGCTGCGCGCCATGCAGGCGCACCATGCGGTGGGCCAGCACGTTCTCCTCCACCACATAGGCCAGGGAGTCCGTGGCTTCCTGGCTGATCTTGGTGATGCGGTACAGGCGGCGCGACAGCGTCTTCATGATCCAGGCCACGCCCGGCACCACGGCGGCCACCACCAGCGTCAGCTGCCAGTTCAGATACAGCAGGTAGCCCAGCAGCGCCACCAGGGTGAAGCCATCGCGCGAGATGCCCAGCATGGCCTGCACCAGCAGGGTGGAGCCGGTCTGCACCTCATAGACCACGGTGTTGGACAGCGATGAGGCCGACTGGCGCGAGAACAAGGCCATGTCGGCCGCCAGCAGCCGCTCGAACAGGCGCCTGCGCAGCGCCAGCATGCCCTCGTTGGCAATGCGCGCCAGCGCGTACTGGCCCACGAACTGCGACAGACCCCGCACCAGGAACACGCCGATGATGGCCAGCGGCACCGACCACAGGGGCAGCGTGCCGTCGGTGAAGCCGCTGTCCAGCAGCGGCTGCAGCAATGCCGGTATCAACGGCTCGGTGACCGCACCCACCAGCGTGGCGGCCACGGCCATCGTCCAGGCCAGGCGCTGACCACCAAAATAGGGGGACAGGCGCTTCAGGCGCTGCGACAGGGTCAGGGTGCTGGCGAGATCATGGGCCGCCGGTGCGGCGGACGGCGCAGGGGCCGGCGGCGGTGAGGATGGTGCGTGCATGAAGCGCGGATTTTACGGCGGGCTTGCCTGGGGCTGCCCCATGGGGAACCGATGCGGCTGGCGGGGATCGACAAAGCCTGGGCCGACAGACCCTACAGTGCACGTTCTTACATCGTGACGCATCCAGTGTGTGTAACATTCGCACCTGTGCAAGTACCGGGGTCTTCCCGTAGATATTGATGAATGCCAATGACTATTGACCGACTCCTTTCTCCTTCCTCCCTGGCGGCCGTGCCGCGCCCTTCGCGCCGAACCCTGCTGGCCGCTCTTGCCTCCACTCCTGCAATTCCCGCGCTGGCCCAGTTCCGCGTCGAAGTGACGGGCGTGGGCCTGACCCAGTTGCCCATCGCCATTGCAGCATTCAAGGGAGAAGGGCAGGCGCCCCAGAAGATCTCGGCCATCATCCAGGCCGACCTGGAGCGCAGCGGTCAGTTCCGCGCCGTGGACACGGCCGGCGTGCAACTCGATGAAACCTCGCGTCCCGATGTCGCCATGTGGCGCCAGAAAAGCGCAGATTCCCTGGCCGTGGGCAGCATCACGCGCCTGGCCGATGGCCGCTACGACGTGCGGTTTCGCCTCTGGGACGTGGTCAAGGGCCAGGACCTGGGCGGCCAGGGCTTTGCCGTCACCACCGGCGACCTGCGCCTGGTGGCCCACCGCATCTCCGACTACATCTACGAGAAACTCACGGGCGAGAAAGGCGTGTTCTCCACACGCATCGCCTACGTGACCAAGGCAGGAAGCAACTACCGCCTGTGGGTGGCCGATGCCGATGGCGAGAACGCGCAGTCCGCCCTGTCCAGCCCGGAACCCATCATCTCGCCCGCCTGGTCGCCCACCGGCACCCAGCTGGCCTATGTTTCCTTCGAGTCGCGCAAGCCCGTGGTCTATGTGCACGATGTGGCCAGCGGCCGCCGTCGCCTGGTCGCCAACTTCCGGGGCTCCAACAGCGCGCCGGCCTGGGCTCCCGATGGCAACTCGCTGGCCGTCACGCTCAGCCGTGATGGTGGTTCGCAGCTGTACCTGATCAGCGCCCAGGGCGGCGAGCCCCGCCGCCTGATGCAAAGCAGCGGCATCGACACCGAGCCGAACTTCTCCAGCGATGGCCGCTCCATCTACTTCGTCAGCGACCGTGGCGGCGCCCCGCAGATCTACAAGGTGCCGGCTTCCGGCGGCAGCGCGGAGCGCGTCACCTTCACCGGCAACTACAACATCTCGCCCAGTGTCAGCCCCGATGGAAAGTGGCTTGCCTATATCTCGCGCGTGGGCGGCGGCTTCAAGCTCCACGTCATGGACCTGGGCACCGGCACCGTGAATGCCATCACCGACACCACGGCGGACGAAAGCCCCAGCTTCGCTCCCAACAGCCGCCTGATCGTCTACGCCACGCTGCAGCAGGGCCGCGAGTCCCTGATGACCACCACGCTGGACGGCAAGATCAAGGCGCGGCTGGCAGGGCAGGGCGGAGACATCCGCGAGCCCGACTGGGGTCCGTTCCAGCGCCAGTGATAGCCCGGCTTCCTCGATTTCTTTTCAGTCAACAAGTCAACTCAGCACGAAGTCCATCCGGACATACGGAGATTTTTCATGATCACCATCAAACGACTTTCCCTGGCACTTGCAGTCACCGCACTCATGGCAGGTTGCAGCTCGGGCGTCAAGCTCGACGAAACCCCGGTCACCGACGCGGGCGCCTCCAGCACGGGCCAGGGCAGCGGTGCCGGCACCGGCAGCACCTCGCAAAGCGGCATCTCGGGCGTGGACCTGACCGGCTCGGCTGCCGACAAGGCAGGTCCCCAGGGCGTCAGCCGCATCGTCTACTTCGACTTCGACAGCTACGTCGTCAAGGCCGACGCCCAGCCCCAGATAGAAGCCCATGCACGCTTCCTGAAGGCGTCTTCTGCACGCAAGGTCCAGATCGAAGGCCACACCGACGAGCGCGGCGGCCGCGAATACAACCTGGCCCTGGGCCAAAAGCGCGCTGAAGCCGTGCGCCGCTCGCTGGGCCTGCTGGGCGTGAGCGACGCGCAGATGGAAGCCGTGAGCTACGGCAAGGAAAAGCCTGCCTCCGAAGGCCATTCCGAAGACGCCTACGCGCAAAACCGCCGCGCTGAACTGTCCTACCGTTGATGAACATGCAGCGCTCCCCGATCCTGCATCGCACCGCGCTGCGCACGCTGCTGGCTGCCGGCCTGATGGCCGGCTACGCCGCCAGCGGCCATGCCGCGCTGTTCGGCGATGACGAGGCGCGCCGCGCCATCCTCGAAATGCGCCAGCGTGTCGACAGCATGCAGCAGTCGCAGCAGCGCATGACCGAGGAAAGCGCGCAAACGCGCCGTGGCCTGCTCGAACTGCAGTCGCAGATCGAGCAGCTCAAGTCCGAGCAAGCCAAGCTGCGCGGCCAGAACGAGCAGCTGCTGCGCGATGTGGCCGAGCTGCAGCGCGGCCAGCGCGACATCGCCAAGGGCGTGGACGAGCGCCTGCGCCAGTTCGAGCCGGTCACGGTGACGGTGGACGGCCAGGAATTCGCGGCCGACCCGGCTGAGAAGCGCGACTTCGAAGCCGCGCTGGCGCAGTTCCGCGCAGGCAGCTTTGCCGAAGCCGGCACGGCATTCTCGTCCTTCCTGAACCAGTGGCCCAAGAGCGGCTACGTGCCCTCGGCCCGCTTCTGGCTGGGCAATGCGCAGTACGCCAATCGCAACTACAAGGACGCGATCACCAACTTCCGCGCGCTGCTGGCGGCAGCCCCCATGCATGGCCGGGCGCCGGAGGCGGCGCTGTCCATCGCCAACTGCCAGATCGAGATGAAGGACACCAAGGGCGCGCGCAAGACGCTGGAAGACCTGATCAAGGCCTATCCCAACGCCGAAGCCGCAGCCGCGGCCAAGAACCGTCTCGCCAGTCTCAAGTGATGAACGACACGGTCTCTTCATCCCTTCCGGGAGAAGACAAGACAGCGCCTGAAGCAGGCGCTGTTTTTTCTGATGCCGACCTGCAGCGCCGCTTCGGCGGCCTGGAGCGCCTGTATGGCGTGCCGGGCGCCGCGCGCATCCGCGCCGCGCACGTCGTCGTGGTGGGCATCGGCGGCGTGGGTTCGTGGACCGCCGAGGCGCTGGCACGCAGCGGTGTGGGCGAGCTCACACTCATCGACATGGACCATGTCGCCGAGTCCAACATCAACCGCCAGATTCACGCGCTCTCCACCACAGTGGGCCAGGCCAAGATCGAAGCCATGCGCGAGCGCATTGCCCAGATCAACCCGGCCTGCCGCGTGCACTGCATCGACGACTTCGTGGATCCGGACAACTGGCTGCGCCTGCTGCCCCAGAACGCGGACGCCGTCATCGACGCCTGTGACCAGGTCAAGGCCAAGACTGCCATGGCCGCCCATGCGCGCGCCACGCGCCAGTGCTTCATTTCGGTCGGAGCGGCCGGCGGCAAGCGCCTGGCGCACAAGGTGGACATCGAAGACCTCTGCGCCACCACGCACGACCCTTTGCTGGCCCAACTGCGCTACCGCCTGCGCCGCGAGCATGGCGCGCCCAAGGAAGGCAAGCGCATCGGCATCGCCTGCGTCTTCAGCCGCGAGGCCGTCGCCCCGCCCGATGCCTCTTGCGCCATCGAAGGCGACGGCACGCTCAACTGCCACGGCTACGGCTCGGTGGTAGCCGTCACCGCCACCTTTGGCCAGTGCGCCGCAGGCTGGGTCATCGATCAACTGAGCCGCATCAAGAATTGAGGCGTAAAATTTGGTGCTAGAATCTATGTCTTCGCTGAGCAGCATCTGATGCATGCAAAGCGTGGTTCGGGTCTTTAGCTCAGTCGGTAGAGCAGCGGACTTTTAATCCGTTGGTCGCGAGTTCGAATCTCGCAGGACCCACCAAATAAACACCAATGAAATCAAGCCCTTACGCCGCAAGCGTAGGGGCTTTTTTCTTGTCCTCGGGGGCCTGCTCTGACCAAAACATGACCGCGTTTGCGTACTGGGCCAGGTGCTCCGGCGCCAGGTGGGCATATTTCTTCACCATCTCCAGCGTCTTCCAGCCTCCCAGCTCCTTCAGGACGAACAAGGGCGTGCCGGATTGGACATGCCAGCTCGCCCAGGTATGCCGCAGGTCGTGGAAGCGGAAATTCTCGACACCGGCTGCGGCGAAGGCCCGGGCAAGAATTCGTGCATCGACCTGCTTCACAGGTGCCCCGGTAGGCCGCGTGAAGACGTTGACGCCTTTCGGGCGCGCGTTCAGCACGTCCAACGCTTCGCTGTTGAGCGGGACCACTCGCGCGGAACCTGATTTGGAGGCATCGGCGCTGACCCAGGCCATGGAGCGCTTGAGATCTACCTTGTCCCAGGTCAGCGTGAGGATCTCTGCGCTTCGCATGCCCGTGGCAAGGGCGAAGCGGCAGATGTCCCGCATCCAGTCCTGAGACAAGGCCATGATGAAGGTGCGGGCCTGCTGGCGGGTCAGGAACCGAATGCGAACCGCCGGCTCCCGGTAGTTGCTGAGAATGGGCGCGCGGCCAAGCCACTGCATCTTCTCGCACATGTTGAGCAGGGTCCGCAGGGTGGCGATGTACCGATTCTTGGTGCTCTGCGATGTGGGCCGCTGCACCGTGGAGCCGTGGCGCACGAAGTGCGTGGGCAGGTTGTCAAGGATGACGTCGCTTGTTAAAGAGCTGATTGGCCTGCCGCCGAAGACGGTGCGCCAATACGCGACGTGCCGAACCTTGGTGTCGTAGTCGCTCTGTCCAGCAGAGGCGCGGAGGAATTGAACGGCAGCTTCCTCGAAAAGCCGCTGCGGCTGCTCCCCCAGCTTGTCCTGCCGCCACATCTCCGCTTTCAGGCGGTCGTGGTACTCCTGAGCTGCCTTGCGCTCGGTCGTTTTAGAAGATCGTCTAACTCTTTCGCCGCTTGGCGTGCGTAGATCGATCCACCAGATTCCGGAAGTTTGATCTTTGCGGATGGGCATTCACTATCCTGGTTCCGCAACGATAGCCGGGTGACATTGTTGCGAGGTTTGTTGAGAGCAGCAAGGGCAGATGGCCAGATGCGCCATATGCGCGATCCGGGTAGGCGAAAGGCGATCTCATGCCGCCTTTCGAAGATGGTTCCGTAGGAAACCTGCAGTCGTTCGGCTGCCTGTTTTAGGGTGAGCGCGGTTTCACTCATTCGGCATCGCGGCCAGTTCCGGAGCCTGGGCCTGGGCCTGGGCCTGGTGGGTATAGGGCGACGCAGCTGCTTTCGAGCGCAGCTGCTCCGCCAGTGTTTCCAACTGCTCGAAGGTGAAGCACATGCCGCGAATTGCGCGCGTCGGCCCGGGCGTGTGAAAGGTGCCGCCGCACTGCTGTGCCAGCAGCACGAGAGGGGTGTTGATCATCGTCATGGCGGAACTCCAGGTCAGGCTGGGAAAGGCTCGGTGCGCCGCGCGGGCGCGGGGTAGTACAGATGCCCGCCTACGCGGCTGGGCAGCGTGAATGCATAGAAGCGCGAGGCGGGCAAGCCTGGATGCGGTTGCAGCTCCGTGCCCTGGTAGCAGTTGCTGGGAGGGGTGTAGGGCTTCTGGGGTGTGTTCTTGGACATGTGGATGCAGAAATGAAGCGGCCCGCATTGAGCGGGCCGGTTTTGGGTGAAGCAGTGATCAGGCCGCGCGTCGCATTGAGCTGGATGAGGCCTCTGAGTAGTTGGCGGCCACGATGAGGCGCATGGGCAGCGGGCTCACGGAATTGCCGACCATGCGGACCTGGGCGGTTTTCGTCAGGGGCTTGCCGGAGGCGGTCCGGTCGATGACGTAGCCAGGGGGGAAATCCTGGGCGTTGTAGAGTTCACGCGGCACCAGCATGCGCAGAGTGATGTCCACGATCACCCAGGGCTCGCCCTTGAGCCATACGGTCACGAGCGCCAGGCGGTCGCGCGTGGTGATGGTGGTCATGGGGTCGCGCAGGTCCGCCCACTGGCCGCCGCTGGCGTGGTAGCGCATGAGGAATGCGGCGCAGCGCAGGGCGCCGGCCTCCTGATCGGGCGACAGGTAGTACTGGATCAGTGCGTGGTGCTCGGCCCCGGCTGTGACCGTGGGCACGGGCTCGCGCATGTCGCGGCCCACGCTGCTCCTGCGCAGCGTACACAGGTGGGCGGCGATCAGCTGCTGCTGGCTGCCGCTGGTGGTCACGGTCGATACAGGGTCGCGCAGGTCGCGGGCCGGCGTGCTGTTGAACCCGCCGTTGGCCTGGACCATGAACGCGGATGCCAGGCTCTGCCCACCGCCGCTGGCCGTCACCGTGCCCAGCGGTCCCCGGATCTCATTGGCGCCGTGGCTCCAGCGCTTGCCGCCGTCCTTGCCTTCGCCGTGCCCGGCCTGCACCAGGTATGCCGAGCTGACGGCGTGCTTGATGCCGCCGGCCACGGCCGTGCCTAGGGGCTGGGAAAGGTCGAGCACGCGCGGGGCCTGGCCCTTGGCTTCGCCGTAGCCCATCTGGATCAGGGTGGGCGACACCAGTGCACGGCAGCCGCCTTTTTCCGTGGCGATGGTGCTCATGGGGCGGTCAAGCATTTCGATCTTCCCGCCGTGGGCCATGTTCACGATGAATGGCTGGGGGCTGTTCAGCACGAACTTGTGCAGGCCATGCGCGATTCGCCGCATGGTGGCCGGCGCCAGTTCCTTCTTGCGCCCGAAGATGCTTTGCCCGGGGATGCTCCAGTCGATGCACTCCGCTGCCTGGCGGAATGGCTTCTGGCCCGCCTTCGGATTCTTCCAGTGCGTCTGCGCTGGCCATACGATGGGCAGGCCGTCGCGGCGCGCGATCAGGTAGAGCCGTGTGCGGGTGCTGCGGGAGCCCAGGGTGGCGTTGCAGATCACCCGCCATTCGACCTTGTAGCCCAGGTCGCGCAGAGCCTGGATGAAGTGGCGCCAGCTGCGGCCCTTGTGCTTCGGGTCCGGCACCAGGAACTGATTGCGACGCGGCACCACCTCGCCGGGTTCGGCTACGCGGAAGGTGGCTTTTCCCGTGGCGGGGTCCGTGATGCGGTCCAGAGTGATGGCGCGGCCGGTGGCTGGATCGCGCTTCGCAATCAGCGGGGACCACTGCATCATCTGCTCGACGTTCTCCAGCGTGATTACATCGGGCTGGGTCTTGCCGGCCCAGCGGATGACGATCCAGGCAAGCGAGCGGATTTCCCCGTTGCGCGGCTGGCCGCCCAGGGCCTGGCTGTGATGCGTGCAGTCCGGCGATGCGTGCAACAGGCCCACCAGCTCGCCCTTGGTCACGGCCAGCGGGTCCACCTCGCGGATGTCGGAACGGTAGTGCCTGGTCTGCGGATGGTTGACTTGGTGCATGCCGATGGCGTCTGCATCGTGGTTGATGGCGACATCAACGGGCCGGCCGATTGCCTGCTCGATGCCAGTCGATGCGCCACCGCCGCCGGCGAAAAGGTCGATCACCAGCTTTGCCGCGAGGGGCAGGAGAAATTGAGGGGTGAGCATGCGGCTCCTTGAAATCTGGGCAAAAAAAGGCCGCTCGCGGTCGGGCCGGGCGGCTTCGGGATTGCCCCCGTGATTGGAGGCTTATGGTGAAATTAGGGCTCTACAAAAAAGGAGCACAGATGGACCGATGTGATCTTGGTGCCGAATACAAAGCGAATCCCCGGCAGGTATCGTTTAACTTCTGGGTAGAAGATGTCCTTTGCAGCGGCACTATCTCTGGGGACGCACTCGACAAGCTGGCAGGCGGGGATGCTGGTCTTCGTGCCGGCTGCCTTGCCTCCTATAAAAAGAATTGGGAGCAAATCCACGGTATCGCTTCGTTGAAGTTGGCAGCAGGACTGGCTCCCCAGATTTCGTTGCTTGACGTGTAAGGACAGGTGTCCCATGCGCGCTGTGTGGTCCTGAGTTTCAAAGCACGAATAGAAAGGAATGCGGGGGCAAATGTTTCACGGTTAAAGAAATGTGAGGTTATGTTTCTTGGATGTTGGCTAGGAATGCTGATTGCTCAGAGACTTGGCAGGCTTGAATTTCCGAGCCTGAAGTCAAAGCTCATGAAAGGAACCAGCAATGGCACAGCATGAAGACCACGGCCGACAAGGTCAGAACCGTCAACAGCAGCAGGACTCTGGCGACGGAAACGGCCGACGCGATCAGTTTGACGAAAGCCGCCGCTCCTACGCAGGACGCGGGCAGGACCAGTGGCGCGATGAGGGCCAGTGGGAAGGAAATCGCAGCGGCTACTCAGGTAGTCAGCAAGGCGGTGGATACCCCGAAAGGGGCTACCCTGGCGGGCAGCAGTCCGCCTATCAGGGGTACCAAGGCGAGCAGCAAGGTGGCTACGGCGGCGGATACGGGCCAGCGCCTGGTCGTCGGGAGTTCGGATACGGCGGCGGCAGCGGATACGGCGACCAAGGGTATGGACGTTCTCGACAAGATCAAGGCTACTCGCGCCATTCGCAGCAAGGCGGATGGGGCGGCCATGAACGCAGTGATTTTGGCCGAGATACTCAAGGCTGGGATCGTGGAGGGGGCGGAAACAATTACGGCAATTCTGACCAGCAATATGTACGTCAGGGCCGGACAAGTGAACCGTTCGACCCTGACTATCATCAGTGGCGTCAGGAACAAGTTGACGCCTTGGATGAGGATTACCGCAACTGGCGAAATGATCGCTACAAAAAGTTCTCTGACGAGTTCAATAAGTGGCGCACAGAGCGCGACGCTCAACGAAGCAGTGACAAGAGCGTTAGTTCCGGTTCAACTTCTAGTCAACAAGGAACAACTGGCAAGGAAAGTAAGTAATCCTTCGCATGATGTACTGATTTCGTAGTTAATCGGCCCCCAGGATTAAACGCCTAGGGGCCGGTGGTGATTCAGCTAAGCTTTTTTGGAGATCTCGTCATGGACCTTCGGATACGCGAACCTGAGCTACAAGCTATGCATGTGTGGCACGCGAGCATGGTGGTGCTAGCAAAACCTGGAGAAGCATTTGGAGTACCCATATTTGAGGCACCTGCGGTTGCTCCCCCTGTTTCATCACCCGTCGGAATCGAATTTCCCTATCACTTGTTGGTGATCGAAGTTGATGATCCCGAGGACAGCGTTACTCAGGATCGCATTCGTTGTAGGTTGAGCGAGTTCGACGTTTAGGCGCCTGCTTTTTCCGGGATAAGAAATTCCGCGCGATCTTTGTCCTTGATCCAGTTCGGCGGCTTGCCCCGGCCGGTCCAGGTCGCTCCAGTCTCGGGGTCACGGAACTTGGGCGTGCCCACCGAGCCCTTCGCCTTGGAGCCGGAGGCGGGGAACACGTCTTGCTCGGTCAGGTGGTACTGCTGAATCAGGGCGCGGGCCTCTGCCACCGCTCCAGCCTTCTCCGTCTTCATCACTTCCGCGATGCGTGCATCCAGCTCGGCCTTTTGCTGCAGCAGGGTCTTGTAGTCGTTCATCTTGTTTTCTCCGGTTGATTAGGAAAGTTGAAGCCCACCAGGGTGGGCATTGTTGAGAAACATTTATCAGTTGGCAAATGCGGCAGCCAGAAGGAAGGTGCCGGCAAAGCCAGTGCTGCCGGCCAGCAGGCTCATGCCCGCGAGGCCAAGGAAAACGCTGCGAACGCTCATGGCTGAGCTTGGAAGCTATCGCGCACGTCGGCGATATGGGCGATGAGCCCATTGCAGAATTCCGTGAAGCTGCTGGCCGGCAGGTGCACGGCGCTGCGGTCTTTGACTGTGGGAATGCCCAGGGCCGCGGCCGTGGTGGCCTTCACGTCGAAGATGCCCAGGCGCTTGTTGATCTGCCCGATGTTCAACGTGGGTGCCGTTTCTGGAGGCACGGCGGTCGCGGCTGGTTCCTCTGGCAGCATCAGGGCGCGGCCATCTTCCTGCAGATGGCCCAGCACGCGCGGGGGCTGCTGGGTATCGATCAGCTCCAGCGGCGGCTGCCAGGGCGCAGCTGGCGAAGCGGCGGGCAGGCCAGGGACGGGATGCGTGGCCGCGAATTCCGCAATGCACTGCGTGTAGTAGGCCCTGGCCAGCTCCAGCTTCACGTCCATCTGCGCCTCCAGCGCGCGGTCGCGCTCGATGGCCCATGTGGTCAGCCGCATGTGCTCGGGGATGTGCTCGACCAGGTGGAGGTGTTGCGGTTCATGCTGGCCCAGCAGGTCCTCGGGCGTGTTGACCATGACGTAGTTCACCTCCCAGCGCTCCAGGTCCCACAGCCGCATGTAGCCTCGCATCTGCCAGGCATACAGGGCGTCCTCGCAGTCACGCACAAATGCCGGGAAGGTCTGCAGGCTCCAGGAGCATTTCAGGTCGTGGCCGCAGCGGCGTGGCCCCAGGTCCACGGTGTCGGCTTCACCCGTGATCTGGCCGTCGCTGCGCCGCTCGGTGTTCTTGGCCAAGGTCAGCCCGCGCACGCGGTTCAGTAGGGCCAGGCCTTCGGCTTCGACTGCCAGGCCCTTGTCCGTGTATTTGCTGGAAACCTCGAAGTCCACGCCCCACAGCTCCTGTCGCACCAACTCGCGGATGTAGGTCTTCGCGGTCTCGCTGAGCGTGCCCAGCTTGAGGTGTTCCAGCACGGCCTTCTCTTCGTCCGTGCGCTTCTTCTTCGCCTGGATGGCTTCCACCTCGGGCGTGATCAGTGCGGGATCGATGCTCACGGGTGCGGTCATCAGCTTGCCTATGCTCGAACAGCGGAACAGGATTTCCCTCATGCTGTGCTCCTGGTTGCGGCGTTGAAGGCGATGAGGCCGGCACGGTCGTCCCAAAGGGCCGCGCGGCCATCACGACAGCCCTTGTCGAACTGGTCCGTTCCACGCACGCTCTTGATGTAGTCCACCCAGCCTTGGGCCAGTTTGGAGAGCGGTGCAGCAGCGCCGCCCTGGCCGTCGTCATCCTCGCCGGCCTCGGCTACACCCGTGATCTGCTTGAGCGTGTGCCGCTGCAGGTAGGTCGTGGTGGAAATGATGGCCTGGATGGCGTTCTTGCCGCCTGTCTCGTCGGGCTGGGCCGTCAGTTGGACAGTCTCGGCATGGCCCAGGCGGTGCCGCAGCGTGCAGACCACGGTGATGTCGCGGCCGACCTGGTGCGTCTTCCACGACCAGGCGAAGCCATGAACGGAAAGCTCGGGGCCCACGGCCTGCACAACGTCGTCCAACTCGGCATGTTTGTAGCTGGTCCTGCCGCCCTTGCTGGGAAAGTCCACCAGCTTGCGCTTCACGATGCGGATGTTCTTGGCCTTGAATGCGGCCAGGGCTTCGTTGTAGGCCTTCTCGGCCTCGTGGCGATCGTTGCGCTCCAGCAGATCCATCATCTTCTCGATCTGCTCCAGGCCTGCGCCGCGTTCCTGCAGCGTCAGCATGAAGTTGGCCGCGAGTGATGTGGGAAGGGCGGTGGGAGCGGGGGCGGCCGTGGAATCTGCCGCCGGCACCAGTTCAAGGGCATCGGCCTCTTTCTTGGAAACAGCGTTCATGGGAACCTCGCAGGTGGTGGAAAAAGAAACGCCCGCAGCAGCGGGCGATGGTCGGCGCCGGCGTGGCGCTTGGTGGATGGGGCGGTCATTCCGGGTCTTCCGGATCGCCGCGCATTTCGCGGACGGCGGACAGGTAGCGGCGCCCGCCGGCAGGCCAGGCGCGGTCCAGTTTTCCCCCAGCCTCTTCAAGCAATTCGAGCAGCATGGGCACCTTCTCGGCGTCGGTGAGTTCGGAGAGTTTCATGGCTTTTCGCGGTGGCATTCCACCTGCCTCTCGTCCAGCCATTCCGCATGCATGCCGGGGCACGCCAGCGCGCTAACGGTGGCGGGCGGCGCCTTGCCGGGCTCATCGTCCAGCGTTGCCTGCAGGCAGAGCAGGCTGATGCCCAGCAGTACGGCAATCAGCCAGGCCAGCGGTGGCGGGTTCGGGATTTCGTCACGTTGGTGCATGGTGGCTCCTCGATCAGTGGCGGTTTCGTTGAAGGTCCGCGATGTCTTCGCGGGCACGTTGGCGGGCATAGGCGCGCAGCCACTCGTCCATGGAATTGCCCATGACGGCCAGCTGCGGGTGTTCGGGGCTCAGGCTCTGGCCCATGCGCTCGCTGGCGGCGGCGATCTGCTGGGCCAGCTCGTACTGCGCGGCCTGCAGTGCCTCCTGCACGAACTCGGCCACGAATGGCGGGCCGTAGTACTCGCGGACATAGGCGTCCAGCTCGGCGTCTTGGGCATCGATGCGGCCGGCGCGCGCTGCGTTCTCGGCGTCGGCCGTGGAGGCCCAGCAGATAGAGGGGAGTCGTGCATTCATGTGGGCCTCCGGAAATGAAAAAGGCCCGCGAGCCATGAGGCTGCGGGCCTGAAAATCTGAAGATTGAAGGACCTACTCCATATTTCTGTACTGACGGAGGGTCCTTGTTGTCGGATATGCCATGAACTGCGAGATCAGCGATCGGGCTGATCAAGGTTCAGTGTGTAGGAGTCGCCGAAGCGTGGGTGGAAGCGGTTCAGTTTGCTGATGAAGTCGGGGTAGTCACTAGACAATTTCATTGCCATGACAACTGACGCTAGGTGCTCCCGCAGCTTCGGATGGCCAACTTCTTGGGTGAGTCGTTGGTGTAGTCGCGCCTTTTTTTCATCTTTGGCTGCTTGGCGCTTTAGCTCTTCAAGCAGGCCAGGAGCCAGGCGCTCATAAACGATGTCGTTAGTCAGCATGCCGAAGTACTGGGGGCGGAATTTTGGGTTCTCTGGGGGGTACTTCAATCCCCGCAGCCTGAACAAGTTCTCATAGAAATCGGCGGGGAAGGTGCGCACGTAGGGTTGGAGTTCCTTGGCGACAAAGGCTTCCAGAATCTTGGCAAGTGAGTCCTTGGCCCTGTCCTTTTCGTAACCCGTAGCCTCATCGATCAAGGCGATGATGCCAACTCGGGCAAAGCCGCGAACCAAGATCTCGCATTGGATTGCAATGTTCTCGTAAGCGGGTGGCAGCCTGTTTGCTGCCCGAGCCGCCAGAACAGCTTCGCAAATGTCGGCCAGCACATCAGCCTGATAGCCGTATGTGATGCGCCCCGCATCTTGACGACGAAATTTGATTGGGTTCTTCAAAGACGCGACCAAGTCGTTTTTGCTGAACTCGACGATGGAAGAGTGGGCGGCAAAGCTCACCACGCGCGAGTCCCCGGTGGCGGTAGAGCCGCGGGTGATCTTGAGTGCAGCAGTCAAGCCGCGCTCAGATAGAACTCGTGTCCCGTCCTCCAGCACGTAGCACGGGATCTTGACCTCGCCCAGCACAAGAGGATGGTCTTCGGAGCCATGTGTTGCCATTGGTAGCTTGGCATTCTCGGCTTTCGCTTTCGCTGCCTTGCTGGCTTGCGCGCTCAGCTCTGTCTTAGACAGCTTTGCAGCTCGGGCGAGCCCTCCGGCGGCCTTCCCTTTGGTGTCTTTAGTTGCCATTCTGCGCCACCTAAAAAGTTGTGAAAGTGCTTGCATGATACATAAATGCAAGCAGATTTCAATTTTTGCGTGCAAAAATTCTCGACGCGTGCGCCAGCGTGATGAAACCCAGTTCGGGCTTTTCTGGGGGCGGTTGAGCGCAACTACCGTGAAACCAAAGCGGCCTCGGTTAGAGGCCGCTTTGGTTTCGCCCGTTCTTTCCGAGCTGTCAGCGCTTGCGCGCAGGGCGTTTCTGTTCTTGGCCTCCCTGTTTGCCTCACCTCATTGCCCGTCTACGGCGCTTGGCCGACTGGGCCTGGCAGGACTGCCAGAGCAGAGCAGTGGCCCATGCCCACTGGTGCGTGTGCCGGGATGCCTCGCAGGTGAGGCAAACGTCGGCTGCAATTTTTGAAAGACCGGGGGCAAGCCCGGCCAATGCCGCGGTGCCCGTCGACAGCGAGATTGCTGCTGACGGGATGAATTATCGGAACACCGAATTTTCTTGTCAATCGGAATTCCGAATTATTTTTGGAATTCTTCAGCGATCATGGATGGCTATCCTGGGGAAATGTTCGGTGCTCCGAAGAGACGCAACCCAGGGTTGCGCAACTGTGCGTTGCGCTCCGCAATCTAGGATTGCGCAACCTACGATTGCGGGTGACACGGATGTAACTGTCTGCCATACTGTTAAAAAACACAGTAATGGAAGCTGAATGAAGTCGGAGCGGATGCAGGGGTTGGGTGCCCGGATCAAGAGTGCGCGCATGGCGCTAGGGATGAGCCAAGACTATGTGGCCAGTTCCCTCGGTGGGACGAGGCAAGCGGTGTCGGCTTGGGAAAGAGGGATAGCTTCGCCTTCCGCAATCCAACTTGCAGAGCTGTCGGAGCTATTTTGTGTCTGTGCTCACGAGCTGCTTTTCGGCGATAGTTTTGCGAAAAGCGGCATCAGGGCTCTGATGGTGCGGAAGATCGAGGCCAAGCGCATCCGCAAGCCAAGTGCCGTTTCGGCTGATCAAAGGCCCTGGTCTACGAGCTTTTTGGCTGGCTTCCTCACCGCTGGCGAGCGCGGTCCAGCTGCTGCTGTGAGTCGAACAGATGGTGCCGGAGGAGATTTGGCGGCCTGATAACTGTTGAACTCATGGTTCAGGTCGATGAGCATTGCGTCGCGCTTTGCATCATCAGGGAGGCCGCGAAAGAGCATCACAAGCTGGGCTTCCAAGCCGGTGAGCTGCGCAAAGTTAGTAACTTCTGGAGGCCCCTCACCGTCTAGCAGGTACTCAGGACGAAGTGCAAGGGCATGACACAAACCAAGGAAGTGAGACGCGCGCGGCTCCTTGGTTTTCCCTTTCAACAATTCGTTGAGGGCGGGCTGGCCCATCCCAGCCAACTCAGCGAGTTCCTTCTGTTTGTAGCCACGATGTGCCATCCACCACTGTAGGCGGTCGCCGAAGGTAGCGAAGTCTGGAGGGGGCGTCATGAGCACAATCATCCATCCTTAAAAATTCGGAAAATCGATGTTTTTGCGTTGACCGATTTATCGGAATGCCGAATAATCGATGGCATGACACCTTCCGAACTCATCACCTACTTCAAGACCCAGGCGCTTGCTGCCCATGCTCTGGGATGTGCGCAATCCTCGATCTCGGGATGGGTCGAGCAAGGCCACATACCTGACGGTCGCCAGTACCAAATTCAGTTGGCTACCGAAGGGCGGCTAATTGCTGATCGGCCGGCCTTACGCAACGTTGTGGAAGGAGCAGGGCTCAATGCTTGAAGTTCGTTCCAGCTCGCCGCAGTCAGTGCTTCGCCGTGCATCGCAACGGATAGTTGCTTTCGCCCGCGGCTCCGGTCGCACCAGCTGCTCCGACACCATGGAGTTGCGTCAGCAGTGCGACGCCAATACCCTGCGCGTTCTCGACGCGCTGGCCCGGGCTAAGGGCATGGAACGCCCGGCCTACATCGAGGCGCTGTTGGAAGAGCATGCGAAAGAAGCGTTGCATGAAGCAAGTCTGATCGTGCGTCAGCTGCGGGGCAATCCGCTGCTGGTGGAAGCGCTTGGAGCCCCGCCGGAGACCTTTGGTCTGACTGCGGCCGAGGAAGAGGTGGGGAATGCCCGAGCAACAGCTTCCTGAACCCCTCGTACCCGCTGACTGCGACTTGAGCGACTTCCCGTACATGGAGCTGGATGTTCGGCGCCTGCGCGACTCGCGTTTTGCATCGACGCCCAACGGTGATGCGTTCCGCGCTGGCGTACTGCTGTGGTGCGCGGCCTGGCACCAGATTCCCGCTGCCTCGCTGCCCGATGACGACGTAGAGCTGGCCAACCTGGCCGGCTACGGCCGCATGCCTATCAGCGTGCGCGAATGGAAGAAGGTGCGGGCCGAGGCCCTGTCTGGCTTCGTGAAGTGCAGCGATGGCCGTCTGTACCACCCCGTGATCGCTGAGAAGGCCGTGGCTGCGGGTGCGGCGAAGCGGCGGCACGCCTACGGAAAGTTCCTGGACCGCCTGCGGAAAGAGAACAAGGCGCGGGAGAAATCCGGCAAGCCCCTGTTCGGAATTCCAACGCCGGAGCAGTGGAATTCCGGCGCCTACCCCCACGGAATTCCACCGGAGCCCCAAGCGATTTCCGCCGGAAATCGCTCGGAAAACGGTGCGACTTCCGGCCAAGTTCCAGCGGAAAACGCTCTTAGAGGGAACAGAGAGGGAGAGGGAACTCTTTATTCCGTAGCTAACGCTACGGGCGGCACCGCCGCCAAGCCCCCGGGCGAGATGACGAAGGACGAGCTGTGGCGTGCGGGCAAGTCACTGCTGGCTCAGGCAGGCCTGCCGCCGGCTCAGTGCGGCTCGTTCGTGGGAAAGCTGGTCAAGGACTACGGCGACCAGATCGTGGTCGATGCCGTGCGTGCTGCGGTCGTGGCGCGGCCGGCGGACCCCGTGGAGTACCTGAAGGCGACTTGCATGCGGGAGAAGGGCGAGCGCGCCACCCGGGGCAACAACAAGCACAGCGCCGCCTATGCGGCCATCGTGGGGGACTGAGCAATGCAAAAAATTTCTGCGCTGGCACCGGCAGCGCTGCGCGATGGTGCGCGAGAGCCGGCGGACCAGGCCGCCGCGAACCCGGCCGTGAAGAACCTGTTCCTCGTGATGCAGGGCTGCTACGGGTCGTTGTTCCTGAGCAAGTTCGCCACGGGCGTGTTGGACGACCAGGGCCGCGACCTGGGAGTGCGCGCCGCGATGCGCGTCTGGCGCACGACGCTGGCCAAGTACACACCCGACGTGATCGAGTCCGCTGTGGCGCGCCTCACGGCAGAGCACCCGGACTACCCGCCACATCTGCCGCAGTTCGAGGCCATGTGCAGGGCCGCCACGCCGCGCAGGACGCACGCTGAGGAGCACGGTTGGCTGGCACTGCCGGCGCCCAACGCGGCGCCTGTGCACGTCCAGATCGAGCCGCAGGGCGATGGCAAGGACTGGGCCCGCCGCATCGTGGCGCGCGTGCAGGCCGGCGACCAGACGCTGACGCGCACGTCCATCCGCGCCGCGATGCAGGCCCTGGGCATGGAGGGCTGGCCGCGATGACGCTGCTGCAGCTGCTCAAGATCGGCGCCGTGCTGCGCTACCGGCCGGGATTCCGCTTCTACGCGGTCCAGCAAGGCCGCGAAATTTCCGTCAACCAGGTCGAGGCCGAGGCAGCCGTGCGCGCCGGCAGCGTCCGCCCCGAAAGCTCCGGCCCTGATGGGTTCGGCGTCTACCACTTCGCTCTCAGGAACACCCGATGACCCGCAGGTTTGAATTCGACCGCGACCAGGTGCTGGCCACCATTGAAGCCGGCCCTGTGCAGTACGCTGCCCTGGCCGGCACGATGTCTGATTCGGCACGCGCTCAGCTACGCGCCATCATTGACGCGCTCGTGTCTGAAGGGCGCATCCGCCTGATTCAGTTGGACCGTTTCCCTCACTACGTGGCCGCCGATTGGGTGATGCCCGACGAGCTGCGCCTGCAGCTGATTGAGGGCAAATGCCGTCGCACTCTGGATGGGTGCTTGATCTGGACGGGCTATATCGACCCGCGCCGCGGCCCCATGGTGCGGTTTGGGCCGGACGGCCCTCCCACGGCGGCCCGCCGCGTGGTCTGGACGATCAAGCGGGGTCCGTTGGGCCTGCAGCAGACAGTCCGTGCTGGCTGCGATGACCCGGCATGCGTGGCCTATGAGCACATGAAGCTGGGCACTCGCGCCGACAAAGCGCGCGGCCGCAGCCTCACGCCGTTGACCAGGCTGCGCATAGCCCGCGCACAACAGGCAGCGCGCGGCAAGCTGGACCTTGAGAAGGTGAGGGCCATCCGTGCGAGTGCTGAATCGGAGACCGTGCTGGCGGAGCGCTACGGCGTCTCCAAGCCCACCATTGGTCAGATCCGCAGGAACGAGACGTGGCGGGAAGAGGGCGGCATGTTCACCGCGCTGATCCCAGGGAGGGCACGGGCATGAGCGTGATCCTTGGAATGGACCCCGGCGCAAACACGGGCGTGGCCGTCTACGTGGATGGCCAACTGGTGGAGCTGCTGACGATCCCGCCGCACCACATCGAGCGCACGCTGGCCGCGCGCATGCCGTCGCGCGTCGTTTTCGAAGACAGCCGGCTGCAGTCGCACACCTGGACGCGCGGCAAGACCGGCGCCGCCAGCGCCAAGATGGCGCGCAACGTGGGGCAGGTGGACGCGCGCTGCGCCGACATCACGGCGCACTGCGCAGATCTGGGCATCCCTGCCCACGGCATCAGCCCGGCAGGGAAGGGTGGCAAGCTGGATGCGCGGCGCTTCGCGGCCGTCACGGGCTGGACGGGCCCGAGCAACGAGCACAGCCGCGACGCGGCCATGGTGGCCTGGCCCTATCGCCGCGCGGCGGATCTGCGGGGAGGTGGCCGTGGCTGAGATTGCCCTTCACGCTCGTTGGGATGGCCCCGAGCAGGCCCGGGCCAATTTCCTGCAGCGCGTGGCGCCCTGGTGCATGCAGCAGTGGGAAGCTGGCCGCCGGCTGGAGGTGTTCGTGCGTCTGCACGAGGACGCTAAGACCGACAGGCAGCGCGTTTTCTATCACGACTTCGTGCTGGCCGAGATCGCGCGCCAGGTTGTGCACGATGGCCGCCGGCACTCGAAAGCGACCTGGAAGGAGCACTTCCGCACCGAGTATCTGGGCAGCCGCGCGGTGACGCACCATGACCCGATCAGCGGCGCCACGACCACCACACAGGAGCGCATCAGCACGGAGAGCCTGGGCGTGCGCGAGTACGGCGACCTGATCGATCGCGTGATGGCCCACGCCATCAACGAGCTGAACGTGGAGTTCCCGGCGACCTTTGAGGAGTGGGAGCGCGAGCAGACCCACCCGGACACGGGCGAGGTGATTGGCGGGGTGTGCCCCTGATGCGCCGCACTGCCTTCAAGTCCGGCGGGGCAGGGTTCCGCCGGCGGGCCGCTCCTGCGTCCCATGCCGCCCACGAGCTGGCGCGCGAGCAGCGCCTGGAGGCCCGCGCCGCCCGCGCCATGGCCGAGGCCCGGCCGCGCGCTGCCACTGTGGCGCTCATCGACCAGCACCAGGTCGTGCCCGCGCCGAAGACCGTGGCGCAGCGCAACCCGCGCCTTCGTGCCCTGGCCAAGGGTCAGCAGTGCCTGCTGCTGGTCCCCGGGATCTGCACGAACGACACCACCACGGTGGTTTGCTGCCACAGCAATCTGTCCATCCACGGGAAGGGCGAGCGCAGAAAGGCCGACGACCACTACAGCGCCTGGGGCTGCGCCGCGTGCCATTCCTGGCTGGACCAGGGATCTGCACCGGCCGCGCGCAAGGAAGCCGCGTTCATGGCCGCGCATCTGCGCCAGGTCCTGGCATGGCGCGCGCTGGCCTACGCCCCGAACATCGATGCCCGCGACCGCGCCGCTGTGCTGTGGGCGCTGGGCCTGCTGAATGCAACACCTATTTTTTTCTGAGACCGGGGGAGAACATGACCACGATTGCCCGATACAACGCCCTGCGCCGCGAGCTGCTGCAGGTTGAACTCGACCTGGCCGCGTCCAAGCGCGCCTACCTGTCGGACGGCATCAACGGGCCGCGTGGCGCCCGGGCCGTGCTGGAGGAACGCCGCGCCGCGTTGCGTTTGGAGATTCACGACCTTCGCGAGGTGGTGGAGGAGCTGCGAGAGGCCGCGTTCAAGGCGAAGAAGCACCAGTTCCTGCTGGCCCTGATAGCGAGGTGCGAGGAGCAGGGGCGCCATGACCTGGTGCGCGCCGCGAGCGCCGAAGCATCGGAATGGCTACGCGATCAGGGAATGGCCCAGGCATACAGCGCGAAGGTGTGACTACTTGAGCTGCATGGACTGGATGGCTGGCCAGCTGGAGGGCTGGCACGAGGAGGGGGCGCGGCACAACAACCCGCGTCCCGCGGGCGTCATCCGCCCGGGCAGTGGCACCGACGTGCTGCTGCGGTTTCTACGCCAGGCCCCCGGGCGCTGGTTCTTCCATTCCGAGCTGGTCCTGGCCCTGGGCCGCAGCAAAGGGGAGATCGATTGGGCACTGCTGTACCTGGTGCGGGAGGGGTTGGTGGAAAGCCGGCTTACAGAGCTGCCAGCCCGCAAGCCGGTACTGAGGTATCGGCTGAACGGTCTCGAAACCTGACAGGGCTTTTGACTTTCTGCTGGATGCTCCAGAGCGCTTCTTGCTTCCCCTGAGTGAAGGGAAGCCGTGAGGAGTTATTCGGTATGTAATTTTTGGAATGCACTCAGCCCCCTTGATGTTGAACGTGCGATGTATATCTCTTTTTTCTTGCTAATTCGCTCCTCTGTAGATATCAAATAGTGCTCGAAAAAATCGATGAAATGCAGGATTCCTGGGATCGCGACGCTCAGACGCTCGCAGATAGACAGATTCTCGCTCCTCTCTTTTCTTTCCTCTGCCTATCCAAATCCTATGCTCTCCCCAAACTTCTCCTATAACAGTCGTTCTGGACGAATTTTTTACGAACTCAATTTGTGAGTAACACCATAACTGCGCCCAAATATTTGGCCATAGATTTGAAGGTATATTCATCCGAGAATTTTTTATTTCTACTATTATTGTCTCATTTAGTCTTGAGTGGCGATATATTAGATCCGGGGAAGCTCTTAAAGGCTGATTATTTATTTTCAAGTCTTCAACGGTGAAATATTCTATATGCTCTTGTCCTTCGAGGTGCAGGCCGTTATGAACAAGTCGCCATTCTGAGCCTATGCTTTTGAGAAAGGAATTATTGATAGATGTTTGATTGGATATTCTGATGCTATTGATTAATTGCTCTACTGTTTTTCCTCTTTCTTTGTCTTCGTTATCTCCATAATTTTTTGCATATAGTGAATATATCCATTGAGAAAATGATGAGACCGTGTTTGAAGGATTTTTCGGACGCATTTTTTCTGCGCGACGCAAAAAATCTGAAGGAATAATGTTGAAAGGCTGGGAGGGTTCTTGAGCATTTCTGCTCGTGTAAGGGTCGTAGGGTAATTTGTGGCCAAATAAAATATGCGATCTGGTCTCCGTTGAAATCCGAGCCATGGCTCTTCGTTGCTCTGTCCAAGGATATTTGGCACGAACGCTCCAACTTAGATGGACACGTGACGGCAGTGGCGGGCCAACCAATGGTGGCGGTGTTTCTTGCTCATCATCTTCTTGCCAATCAGTAGTCATAGTAAATTTCTAATATTCTCTCAGCGTTCTAGTATATTTGGTGTGAATTATTGTTTTATAAATGATTGTATATAGGAATATGGATGATGTGTTTTGTTTTTGGAGATTTTATAAGTTCACTAAATTTGAATGCTTATGGGTTTCAATAGTCGTGGTGGCATGAGAGCAGTTCTTGATCATACGTTTGCAGATAGCGTCCCAAGCCTGCCAGTCTCATGAGGATGAGCAAGGAACAGAAGCAGTCCCCGCAGTGGGAGCGCATCGAGCTGGACTACAGGGCGGGCATCAAGAGCCTTCGGCAGATCGCAGCAGAGCAGGGCATCAGCGAGGGAGCGATCCGCAAGCGCGCGAAGCGTGACGACTGGAGCCGGGACCTGTCGGAGCGCATCCAGGACAAGGCCGAGCAGTTGGTACGCAAGGAGGCGGTACGCAGCGAGGTACGCGCGGAACGCAGTGCGTCCGAACGTGAGGTGGTGGACGCGAATGCGCAGGCTGTGGCTACCATCCGGCTGGCGCACAGGCGGGACATCCAGCGGGCACGCAAGATCACCAACGCGCTGCTGGATGAGCTGGAGCAGATGGCGGACGCGGACACGGTGGCCTACCTGCAGGAGCTGGGCGAGATGCTGCGCGCGCCCGACGACAACGGCATGGACAAGCTGAACGACCTCTACCAGAAGGTCATCAGCCTGCCGGAGCGCTCCAAGACCATGAAGGTGCTGGCCGAGAGCCTGCGCATTGTGGTGGACATGGAGCGCCAAGCCTTCGGCATGAACGACAAGGACGCGGGCAAGGGGCCGAACGGCGGCGGTAACGTGGGTCACTTCGAGCTGCACTTCGTGGATGCACCGGCGCGGGAGCACGATCCGCGCGACGGGGAGGGCGCATGAAGCTGCCGCCACCCAGCACGCGGCCCACGGCCCTCGCGCTCTCCCTGGATGCAGCGCTGGCCGGCGATGACCCGGAGCCGGACTTTGCCGAGGACTACGAGGTAGACCGCGCGCGCGTTCGGGTCGAGTTCCCTTCCAAGCTGCGCGGCCTGTGGCAGCCCAAGCGCTTCAAGGTCATGTACGGCGGGCGTGGCGGGGCCAAGTCCTGGTCCGTCGCCATGGCCCTCCTGGTGATGGGCAGCAATCGGCCGCTGCGTATCCTGTGCGCGCGCGAGATCCAGAAGTCCATGCGCGACTCGGTGCACCGCCTGTTGTCCGACCAGATCGCGGCATTGGGCCTGGGCGGCTTCTACGATGTGCTGGACACGGAGATCCGCGGCGCCAATGGCACGCTCATCTTGTTCGCGGGCCTGCAGAGCCACACGGTGGACTCGATCAAGTCCTATGAAGCCATCGACATCGTGTGGGTGGAAGAGGCCCAGAGCGTCAGCGCGCGCAGCTGGGAGGTGCTGGTGCCGACCATCCGCCGGCCTGGTTCGGAAATCTGGCTCACGCTCAATCCAGACCTGGCCACGGACGCCACCTATGCGCGGTTCATCGAGGCCGCCGACAGCGACACCTGGCTGTGCGAAATCAACTGGCGCGACAACCCCTGGTTCCCCGAGGTGCTGGAGAAGGAGCGCCGCCGGCACTTCAAGCGCGACCCGGACACCTACTGGAACGTCTGGGAGGGCCGCCCCAAGCGCACGCTGGCCGGCGCGATCTACGCGAAGGAGGTGGAGCGCCTGTACAACGACGACCGCGTGTGCCTGGTGCCCTACAACCCCAAGCTGCCCGTGCACACGGTCTGGGACTTGGGCTGGGCCGACAACATGGCCATCGCCTTCGTGCAGCGCACGGCCATGGATTTCCGCGTCATCAACTTCATGCAGGACAACCAGAAGACGCTGGAGTGGTACGTGGAGCAGATGGAGAAGCTGCCGTACCGCTGGGGCACGGACTTCCTGCCGCACGACGGCGCCCACGGCGACTTCAAGACCGGGCAGACGGCCCAGCAGATCCTGGAGGACATGGGCCGCGAGGTCGAGGTGCTGGAGCGCGCGGGCCTGGAGTCGGGCATCCGCCTGGCGCGCGGCATCTTCTCCTCGGCCTACATCGATGCCCAGCGCTGCGCCAAGCTGCTGGACTGCCTGAGCCGGTACAAGCGCCAGATCGACCCGCGCACGGGCGAGCCGGGGCCGCCGCTGCACGATGACGCCAGCCACGGCGCAGACGTGTGGCGCTACATCAACATGGCCCTGCCGCTGATGGACAACGACACTGCGGGCGCTGTGCCTCTCAGGCGACGCGCGGGCGGCATGGCACGCTGATCCCGTACCAAGCCTGCCACTTTCGCGGGCATGCCTGCATGTATCGACCTGCGCAAAGCGCACCTTCACCGCCAGCATGGGGACTTGCTGGCCGTCTACACCTGGATCAACGCCGAGCGCGCGCTGGTCCTGATCCCGGCCTACCGCCCGAAATCACCCTGGTACGTGGTGATGGAGAGCGCGGCCTATCTCTACGATGACCCCGCCTACCTGGCCCGCGCCTGCATCAAGGCCTGCGAGGTGCTGGGCATCGAGCCCAACCGGCCGAACTGGGTGCGCGTGGCCACCATCGTCAACGAGGGCCTGCCCGACCTGGTGACCATGCCCAGCGAGCCCACATGGCAGCGCCCGGGCCAGGAGTTCGGCACCCTGGTGGTCAAGTCCGATGGCAAGGAAATCGCGGCCGAAGCCCTGACCATCCCGGACCTGGGGGCCGAATATGTCCCAGCTTGAGGCCCGTTTCAACCGTCGCGCGGGCGTGGGCGAGCGCATCCTGAACGACGTGCCGCTGGAGTTCGACGCTGACGAGGAGGCGCCGCCGCACCCGCTGGACCAGCCCGAGGCCCGCAAGACCCTGCGCAAGCTCCTGAGCTGGTACTACCGCGAGCGCGAGATCCAGGCCGAGAACCGCCTGCAGATGTCCATCGACGCCGACTACTACGACGGCGACCAGTGGGACCCGGCCGATGCGGCCACGCTGGAGGAGCGTGGCCAGGTGCCCCTGGTGTTCAACGAGGTGGCCGTGATGTGCGACTGGCTCATTGGCACGGAGCGCCGCGCGCGCGTGGACTGGAGCGTGCTGCCGCGTGCCGAGGACGACGTGCAGCTGGCAGACGTGAAGACCAAGGTGCTCAAGTACGTCAGCGACGTGAACCGCACCACCTTCAACCGCTCGCGCGCCTTCGAGGACGCGGTGAAGGTGGGCGTGGGCTGGGTGGACTCCGGGGTGCGCAACGACCCCACCAAGGACATCATCTATGACAAGTACGAGGACTGGCGCAATGTGCTCCCGGACTCGATGGCCATGGAGCCGGACCTGAGTGATGCGCGCTACCTCTTCCGCACGCGCTGGACGGATGAAGACGTGGCCATCACCATGTATCCGCAGCGCCGCGACGTGCTGGAGCGTGCCGTGCTGCGCGAGGAGGAGTTCAGCGCCCAGCAGTGGGCCGAGGATGAGTTCTTCTTCCAGGGCCACACCAGCGAGCGCCATGTCAGCGGCACCAGCGGCAGTTACCGGGCCGGCGGGCGCGGCAACATCGACAGCGAGGCGCGGCGCCGCGTGCGCCTGATTGAGTGCCAGTTCCGCATGCCGGCGTCCGTCCAGGTGGTGACCAGCGGCCCCTTCAAGGGCTCGTTCGTGGAGCCCTGGGACCATGCGCTGCGCGCCGTGGTTGGCGCTCATGGCGGCTCCATCGTGGAGCGTGTCGCCATGCGCATGCACGTCGCGGTCTTCACCGAGGGCCATCTGCTGGCCCTGGGCCCAACGCCCATGCGCCACAACAGTTTCAGCCTGACGCCCATCTGGTGCTACCGGCGCGGCCGGGATCGCATGCCCTACGGGGTGGTGCGCCGCGTGCGCGATCTGCAGATGGACCTGAACAAACGGGCCAGCAAGGCGCTGTTCCTGCTGTCCACGAACCAGATCTTTGCGGAGAAGGGCGCCTTCGATGACATCAACGAAGCGCGCGAGGAGGTCAACCAGCCGGACGGCGTGGTGATCTACAAGGCCGGCAAGAAGTTCGAGGTCCACCGTGACAGCGAGATGGCGGCCGGCCAGGTGCAGATGATGACGCTGGACGGCCAGGCCATCCAGAAGTCCGCGGGCATCAGCGACGAGAACCTGGGCCGGCGCACCAATGCCGTCAGTGGCCGCGCGATCGAGGCCCGCCAGCTGCAGGGCTCGGTCGTGACCACGCAGCCCTTCGACAACCTGCGCTTCGCTGTGCAGATCCAGGGCGAGAAGCTGCTGAGCCTGGTGGAGCAGTGGTACACCGAGGAGAAGGTGATCCGCCTGTCCGGCCACAAGGGCCGGCTGGACTGGGTGAAGGTCAACCAGCCCGAGGTCCAGCCAGACGGGAGCGTGCGCTACCTGAACGACATCACGTCCAGCATGGCCGACTTCGTGGTGTCCGAGCAGGACTATTCGGGCACGCTGCGCCAGGTCATGTTCGAAAGCCTGAACCAGCTGGCGGGCCGGCTGCCGCCCGAGGTGGCCATCCGCATCATGACGCTGGCCATGGAGTATTCGGACCTGCCGAACAACGACCTGGTGGCCGACGAGCTGCGCAAGCTCGCCGGCGAGCGCGACCCCAACAAGCCCCTCACGCCCGAGGAGCAGCAGCAGGTCCAGCAGCAGATGCAGGCCCAGGCCGAGGCCCTGCAGATGCAGCAGGAGAGCGCGCGCCAGGCGCTGGCCGAGCAGCAGGCCAAGGTCCGGGAGATCAACGCCCGCGCCGAGAAGCTGGAAGCAGAGGCCGAGCAGCTGCGCGCCGCCGGCGGCAACCCGGCGCTGGCCCAGCAGATGGAAGGCGTGGCCGCCACCGTGCGCCGCGATGCCGACATGGAGCTGGACGAGCTGCGCCGCAAGCTGGCCAAGACCCAGGCCGACCTGGCCAACAAGACGCTGCAGATCAAGGGCGACCAGGACGTGCGCCTGCAGGTGGCCCACATCGAGGCCGACTCGCGCGAGCGCGTGGCCCAGATCCAAGCCCAGAGCCGCCAAACGCTCGACGCCATGTCGGGCCGGCTGAACCAATTCGACAACAAGGACTGATATGGATCGAGAAACCATCGTGCGCACGGCGGCCGTGGAGGGTGCCAAGGCCGCGCCGCCGGTCACCGTGGTGGCCACCAACGTCGCCAACGGCTGGACCATGACCCACACGGCCACGGCCCTGACCATCCTCTACGTGGTGCTGCAGGTCATCTACCTGCTGTGGCGCTGGAGCAATGAGCGTGAGGACCGCCGCGCGCGCCAGGCGCAGGAGCTGGCCGCAGCATGCGAGGTGCGGCCGTGAGCGGGGGCCGAGTGCCTTCCGCAGGCCTGGGCATCGGCGCCGCCATCCTGGCGTCCTGGATCGCGGCCGAAGGATTCAGCGCCGCGCCCATCATCCCGGTGCGCGGCGACGTGCCCACCATTGGCCACGGCGCCACGCGCTACGAGGACGGCACGCGCGTGACCATGGCAGATCCGCCCATCACCAGGGAGCGCGCCCGCGACCTGGCCGCGAACCTGCTGGAGCAGCAGTACGGGGCCTGCGTGCGCGATTCGCTGGGCGACACGCTGGTGCATCCTGTCGAGTTCGCCCAGGCCGTAGACTTCGCGGGCCAGTATGGGTGCGGCGCCTGGCGCGGCTCCTCGATGCTGGCCAGGACGCGGGCCGGCGACTATGCCGGCGCCTGCCAGTCCTACCTGGCCTATCGCTACATGACGAGCGCCCAGCCCCTGCAGGGCTACAGCGCCTACCAGTGGGGCGCGGGCGGGCAGCCCACCCGGTGGCGCTTCGATTGCTCGGCGCCCGGCAACAAGGTTTGCCGAGGCGTCTGGACTCGCCAGCAGGCTCGGCACGCCGCATGCATGGACGTGCAGCAATGAGCGTGCGCGCCATCACCCATCTGGCCGCCGCCGGCCTAGCCGCGTTCCTGGCCTGGAGCTACCAGGGCGCGCGCCTGGGCGCCGACCTGGCCGAGGCCCGCGCCAACGCCACCAGTGAAAAGCTGGCTGTCAGCACAGCCCAGCGCGCGGCAGACGCCCGCGTGCGCCGGGCAGAGCAGTCCATCAACACCAACTACCAGGAGGCGCTGAATGCTGCCCGGACCCGTGAGGCGCTGCTGCGCCGTGATCTTGACCAGCTGCGCGCTGTCACTGACAGCCTGCGCGAGCAATCCGCAGATGCCGCCCGCCGACTTGCCAGCGCTCCCCCCGCCGCCGTCATTGAGTACGCCACTGCCCTCGGAGTCGTATTTGAAGACTGCCGCGCAGCGTATGGGGACATGGCAGCAAAAGCTGAAGGGCACGCAACTGATGTTGAGACCCTAACTAAATCTTGGCCTTTTCTCCTTCATGTTTTCTGAAGTTTAAAGTAAAAGCCGTAATCGATAAATGTATTTCACGGTTGGACTAAATAATGAAAATTATCTTGATAGTCTTGTTGAAATAATAGTTCTTAATCCATTTTCGTTGGTTTCTTGTTCTTCAAAATAATTCACCTCATTTCTTGCAAACGGAAATAGTGATTCTAGTTTGAATCTTGTTCCGGCAATGTACATTAATTGTGTTTCTGAAACTTCTGGTATGTTGTTATGACTGATATCATTGTCTCTCAAACTTTCTAGTCTCGCATTTATTACTTGAATTTCTTCTAGAATCTTGGCCAAATATTTCCCAAGGTTACGATCAGAGTATCTGATGCAGTCAGTAAAAACTGCCATGGCGTCTTTGTCTGGGATTGGAATTATGTTCGGGTATTGCTGAAAGTATGACCTGCTACTGCTTCCTCCTCGGGCCCTGCTAATTAAGGAGAGATTTATCTTTGCACAGTCTTTGGTATAACTGCAAAGATTATCAAGAGCATGAGGAAGCAGAGCCTTTGTTGCAAAGAAATTATTTTCTCTTTCTTTTGTGTAATTATATACTGTTGCTTTGTAGGCAATGAAGCTGGCGATTAATGCAATAAATGCGGCATTGTATGTTTGCCAGTCCATCCAAGTTTGATGTATCCATGTAAAATTGAATTTAGACTTAAATAAAGGATATACTATCATTGAAAAAATATGGATTACAATGAAAGACGTTGCAAATTTCTCTGCGATTGTCAAATGATATTTTGATTCTTTTGTTTCGTTGGTCATATGAGTTATTGAAAAATAAATCAGGTATTGATTTTTCGTTCGGTAAAATTTGTATTCTATTGTGTTGATTGTATACCGGTGGAATAATTTGCGGATCTTTTTACTGTGCCTTCTGAATTGGGGTTATTGGACGTAGATGATGTATCCATTACTGTAGGTTTGGCTCAGAGTCCGTACCAAGCCTGCCACCCTGCCGTGATCGAAACCACCACAGGTCACGCGCATGCATCAGTCTCTTTCCCTCCGTAGCCAGCTGGCCCTGGCCATGATTTCGGCCGCCGGTACCGCCATCGCAGACTCTCCCAAGCGTGCGGAAGAAATCGCCAAGGGCATCCAGCGTGCTCTCGACGTGCTGTCCCCCTCGGTGGGCGATAGCGCCCCCTCTCCCTGCAGCACACCCACTTCGCCGACAGCTGGCTGCGCCTGTGCATCCGGCAGCTGTGCCCATGACTCCAGCTGTGCTGTGCACAACGAACCCGCGTTGCCAGCTGGCCCGTGCGACTGCCCAGGCAGTGGCCGAAACACGTTCACGGTGGACGGCGCGGGTGTCGGCCTGGCCGGGGCCTATATGAAGGGCGGGGTTCTGCGGCTGCGGCTCAACCCTGCATTCGACGTAGCGGGCAGTCTGGGCCTCGGTCGAACTCCCGCTCATGCGCAGGCCCAGTCTTCCTTGGGTGCCGCCGCAGAAAAGTACCAACAGGCATGTGACTTGGTGCGTGACCTGCAAGCCAAGACCAGCGAAGCCAACCATGTGATGGCCAAGTTGCAGTCCGAGCTTCGCAGTGCTCATGAGGCCAAGGAAGAAGCCACGGAGGCGCTGCACGCAGCAGCTGGTGCCGGTGAATCCATCCCCGGTGGTGCCTGCATTGCCGCGCAGTGCGGCATCACGGCATCTGTCATGCCGTCCATGCAGCCCCTGCGTGGCCAACCCAACCAGTAATCTCGGAGTTCCACCCAATGAGCAATCCCAACGACGACGACCACCTGCGCCTCCTATCCGACGCCGAGCGCGAGGCCATGGAAGCCGACGACAACGACTACGACCCCGAGGCAGATAACGCTGCCGCGCTGGCGGCCCTGGGGCGCGGCCCCCTTGATGCGGAAGAGGAAGAGGAGGGTGACGACGCCGGCGCGGGCAAGGGCAAGCCCGATCCCAGCACGCCCACCGAGCCCACTGAAACCACCGCTGCGCCCGCTGCAGCGCCTGCTGCAGCACCCGCAGAACCCACCGATGCCACGCAGCCGACCGAAGCACCGGCACCGAATCCGCAGACTGCGCAGCAAGCCGGCGGCTACCGTGCCGAGTTGCCCGCCGACTACGACGCCCAGGTGAAGGCCAACAAGGACGCCGTGGCCGCCGCCCGCGCCAAGTTCAACGAGGGCGAGCTGGAGCAGGCCGAGCTGGACGCGGAGCTGGACCGCCTGCAGGACGAGCGCGACCAGCTGCGCGACATGAAGACGCGGGCCACGGTGTCGGCCGAGATGCAACAGCAGTCCACGCATCAGGCCTGGAACAACACCATCAACACCTTCTTCGAGGAAGCGGCCCAGAGCGCAGAACTGGGCATCGTGGACTACCGCAAGGACGCGGCCAAGCAGGCGGACCTGGACGCCATGGTGCGCGCGCTGGGCGCGGCGCCGGGCAACGAGCACAAGCCCATGCGCTGGTTCCTGGAAGAAGGGCACCGCCGCGTGGTGGCCCTGCATGGCATTGCCACGACAAAGAAGCCGGCGGACGTGCAGCGCAAACCTGACGCCTCGGCCGTGGTCACCAACCTGGCCGACGTGCCCGGCGGCGCGGGCGATGCCGATCCCGTGAGCGATGAGTTCGCCGAACTGGACAAGCTCACGGGCTTGGATTACGAGCGCGCGCTGGCTGGCATGTCCGAGGAAAAGCGTGATCGCTACAACCGCCTGGGCTGACACAGCCGCCATGCCGTCCACTTCCTCTACCCCCGACGCGCGCCGCATCTTCGTGGAGCTGCGCATGGGCGATGTGCTGGAGGTGGGCGGCGCCCGCATCCAGCTGGAATTCAAGAAGGGGCAGGCCGCGCGCATGGTCGTCCTGGCAGCCCCTGAGACCACCGTCAAAAAGACGCCGGCCGCCTCGCGGCCCGTACCAAGCCTGCCATCTTGAGGGCTGGAACATTTTTCAACCGGGGCGCTGGAGTGCTCGCTACCACACAGGAGCACTCCTATGGGCAAAACAGTGGTGGGCGTGAACAGCCCCCGCGCCGTCAAGCGCTTTTCCGGCAATCTGGCACTCGATGTGTCGCAGGCCTCGTACTTCGGCAAGCGCTTCGCGGCCGTTGGCCAGGGCGCCAAGACCCCCCTCCAACTGCTGACGGATTTGGAATCCGAAGCCGGCGACCTGATCAGCTATGACCTCCTGGCCGAGCTGCGCATGGCGCCCGTCGAGGGCGACGATGTGCTGGAAGGCAAGGAAGAAGGGCAGCGCCTCTACACCGATGAGCTGTACATCGACCAGGCGCGCGGCGGCGTCAACACGGGTGGCCGCATGTCGCGCAAGCGCACGCTGCACGACCTGCGCGTGCGTGCCAAGCAGCAGCAGTCCAGCTGGTGGGGCCGCTTCCAGGACGAACTGACGTTCACCTACCTGTCGGGCTCGCGCGGCATCAATGCCAACTTCATCCTGCCGCTGGGCTACCAGGGGCGTGCCAAGAACCCGCTGACGGCGCCCACGGCCAACCAGCACCTGTTCGGTGGCGATGCCACGGCAGTGACCAATCTGGACGCGACCGACAAGATGTCTCTGGGCGTGATCGACCGCGCCATCGTCCGTGCGGAAACGCAGGGCGGTGGTGCGACGAACATCCCCGTCCTGCAGCCCTGCGTGGTCGATGGCGAAGAGGTGTTCGTCATGGTGATGCACAAGTTCCAAGAAGACGACCTGCGTAAGGAAACGAGCACGGGCAGCTGGCTGGATATCCAGAAGGCCGCAGCGGCTGCCGTGGGCTTCAAGTCGCCGCTGTTCAAGAGCGCCCTGGGCATGCACCGCAATGTGGTGCTGCACAGCCACCGAAACGTGATTCGCCACAACACCCACGGTGCCACGGGCGACCTGGAGACGGCGCGCGCGCTGTTCATGGGTGCGCAGGCTGGCGTGATCGCTTTCGGCTCGCCCGGCACCGGCATGCGCTATGGCTGGCACGAGGAAACGGCCGACCGTGGCAACCAGGTCATCATCACCACGTCGTCCATCTTCGGTGTGAAGAAGACCGTCTTCGAGGTCGAAGGCGAAAAGCAGGACCACGGTGTGTACAGCGTCGATACCGCCGCCGCATCGCGCTGATCCACCCCACCGAATAGAAGGAATCAGACATGGCTTTCAAGCAACTCAGTGCCGTGGCCGCAGGCCATCAGGCCCCCATCACCCCCGGCGGTTCCGAGCTGGTGCGCTCGCGCTTCGGCCAGCCCCTGGCCGTGGCCGACCACGCTGTCGGCGCCCGTGGCGTCATCGGCATCCTGCCCGCCGGCACGCTGCCCGTGTCCCTGTTCATCCGCGTGCCTGCCGCCCTGGGCGCGGGCTTCAAGGCCTCTATCGGCCTGGCGGATGCGGCCGGCGACATCAGCGCGGCAGCCGACGACGGCGGCGGGGCCTGGGTGACGGACAACGACGCGGGCGCGGCCGGCGGCTATGTGCACTTGGTGCCCGCAGCCTTTGCCAAGCTGGTGCCCAAGGACGAAGACCGCCGCATCGTCCTCAAGGTCACAGGCGCTGGCACGGCCGCAGGCCTTTTCGCCCTGGACGTGATCTACACGAACGCCTGACAGCGTGTGCGCGCCCCGCAAGGGGCTTTCCCCCGGTGGCATCGGCTGCCGGGGCTTTTTGAACTCCGGAGAACCAACACCATGAAGCTGTTCACTTCGCTGCCCGCACGCAAGGACGGAACCCTGATCGTGCGCCTCAAGGGCGCCACCTATGTTTTCGAGGGCAAGCCGCTGGCCTGCGAGGTCGAGAACGAGGCCCATGCCGAGCACCTGCGCGCCGGCAACTTCCAGACCGAAGAGGACTTCGAGGCCGAGCAGAAATTCCTGCGCCTGTCTGCCGAGCGCGAAGCCCGCCGCGCAGCCCAGGACGGCAAGGCCCCGTCCTCGCGCGGCACCTTCTCGCCCGGCGTGGGCCCGGACGATGAGGACGACCTGGATGGCGGCACCGGCATGCCCCAGGAATCCGACTCGGCCCCCACCGGCCGCGTGCGCAAGGCCTCGCGCGCTTCCAACGTGACCGGCTGATCGCACCATGGCCTCCTGGGAGAACTGGATGCCGGAGCTGGTCCTGGCCGCCCCCAAGGCGCCGGTGCCGCTCATCCATATGGCGCTGAACCGCGCCGCGCGTACCTTCCTCAAGGCCACGCGCGCCTGGCAGGAATGGCTGGAGCCTACCGACGTGACCGGCGAGGCCTTCGCCGAATACACCTTCGAGCTGCCCCAGGGCGCCGAGCTGCTGCGCCTGGAGCGCGCCACGCTGGCCGGGCGCCCGCTGGAGGTGGCCAAGGCGCGCGACTTGCCGGCCGATCCCTGGCAGCAGGAGCTGCGCGGCAAGCTCTACCTGGTCACGACGAACCTGCGCGAATTCACTGTGCGCACGGGCAGTACCGGCCGGCTGCAGGTCTACGCCTCGCTGATGCCGTCCCTGCGCGGCAACAGCGTGCCCGACGAGGTGGCCTCGCTCTACCACGAGGCCATCCGAGAGGGCGCCAAGGCCGAGCTGCTGGCCACCGAGGGCACGGACTACTACAAGCCCGACCAGGCCGGCGTGGCCCTGGCGTTCTTCCAGCGCGCCATGGATGACGCCACGGCCGACGTGTGGCGCTCCAACACCAGCCGCGGCTCGCGGGGGAGGGCGTCATGGCTCTGACGGTGGCCCAGTTGCTGGACGATGCAGCGCGCGATCTGCAGGACAAGGGGCACATCCGCTGGACGCGCCAGGACCTGCTGGACTGGTTCAACGCCGCGCAGCGCGCCTTTGCCGAGCAGCGGCCCGACCAGATGGCCCAGCCGCGCGACCTGGTGCTGGCCGCCGGCTGGCGGCAGGAGCTGCCGGCCGACGTGCTCACGTTGATCGACATCACGAACAACGCCAACGCCACGCAGCGGCGTATCACCAAGACCGACCTGTGGGTGCTGGACGCCGTGGCCGGCGCCTGGCGCTCGGGCTCCCCGGGCCGCGAGGTGCAGCACTACATGCACGACCTGGGCACGCCGCAGGAATTCCTGGTCTATCCGCCCGTGGCCGCCGGCACCAAGGTGCGCGCCATGGTGGGTGTCGCGGCCGTGGACCTGGCCGACGAGAACGGTACGCCCAGCGTGCCCGAGCGCTGGATGGACGCGCTGCGGCACTTCGTGCTGTTCCGGGCCTGGTCCATCGACGCCGAGTTCGGCGGCAACGCCACCATCGCGGCGGCGCACCGTGCCCTCTACAACGAGGCGCTGGGCATTCAGGCCCAGGCTGCGGCCACCACGGCCGTGGCCCAGAAGTGAACCAAGCCTGCCATCCTGGCAGACATCTTCAATCGGGGCGCTGGAGTGCTCGAAGCCATAGGAGCCGTCATGGCTGGTTTCAGCACATCCCTCGCCAACGCGATCATCAGCGCCACGCTGCGCAAGCAGGCCTTCCCGGCCATCCGCAACACCTTCTTCGCCCTGTTTACGGCGGACCCCACCGACGCCTTCACCGCCGGCACCGAGGTGGCTGCACCGTGGTACCAGCGCGTGCCCACCGGCGCCTTTGCCGCGCCCAACAACGGCGCCACCTACAACGCTGTGCGTGCGGAGTTTCCGCCCGTCACGGGCGCCCAGGTCACGGTCACGCACATCGGAATCATGGAAGGTGACTCGGCCACCGATGGAACGGCCACTCTCATGTATTCCGAGCCGCTGCCCACGCCGCGCACGCTGCAGATCAATGACGTGTTCCTGGTGGACAGCCAGGCACTGACGGGCGACTTCACGCTGCAGCTGCTGTAAGCCATGAACAGGGGAGCACTCAATGGCTTTGCGCTGAACGGGCGGGCCTCCGATCCCGTGGTGCGCATCCGCGTGGACGCCAAGGGCTATGCCCGTGTGCGTGTCGGCGGGAGAGTGCTCGCCTATGCCGTGGTCCACTCGGCACCAGCTGCTGCGCTGACCGGCCCGCTGGGCCGCGTGCACGCCAAGCTCTCGGCCGATTCCGTGGCGCGCGCAGCTGTCGAGGGCGTGCTGGGCCGGGTCCATGTGCGCAGCCTGCTGGCAGCCACGGGCCGCGCCATCGTCAAGGTCACACTGCCTCCCGTGCGCGGGCGTGTGGCAGTCCAGGCACGGGCCAGCGCCACGGTCACGGCCCATGTGCAGGCCCGCGTTGGCGTGGACGCGACCGCGCGTGCCAGCTTCAAGCCCCAGGCGCGTTTGCTGCGCCGTGGACCTGTGCAATCCACGCCCACGGCGCGTGGCTCTGCCGATGGCCGCATCTACGTGCGCCGCTGGCTGCGTTCGCCTGTGGACGGCAAGGGCCAGGCCTTTGTCGTCACGCAGGGGCGGGTCGAGGCGCGTCTGGCCGCGCTGGTCCAGGCCAAGGCTGCCATCACGGCCCGTGGGCAGCGCCTGGTGCGCGCGCCGCTGCAGGCCCAGGGCGTGGCCTTCATCGACATCGATCCCGCCGTGCACAAGCGCCTGCCCTTCGATGAGCAGGCGCCCGAATCCCGCACCTTCCTCGTGCCCGCAGGAATGACCACCTTCTACGTCACCGACCAGGGGCAAAGCATGTTCCGCACTTCCCCCATGCAGCCTGCAGACACGCAGGACTACGACATCGAGTTCGCCGACTGGTTTCCGCCAGGCGACGAGATTGTTTCCGTGCAGCTCAAGGTGCAGCCGGCCATGCCCATGCCGCCGTCCTTTGCCTTCGTGGGCCAGCGCGTGAAGGTCTGGATCTACGCGGGCGGCCTGAGCGGCCAGAAGTACCAGATCAGCGTGGCCGCCACGACCAACGACGGCCGCACGAAAGAGGTGGAGCTGATCGTGCCCATCAAGGAAAAATAGAAATGCCGCAGCTGTTCCTGAACAACTTCCAAACCCAGTTCATCGCCGACGTGCGCGCGGCGCCGCAGACAGGTGCCCCGGCCAGCGAGCTGGACTACGGCGTGCTGCGCGTGTCCGATGGCGCCGCTGGCACGCTGCTGAATCCTCCCGCCGGCGGCTGGTACGTGCTGACAGCGTACAAGCGCAACGGTTCGCTCGAAACCGATTACGAGATCCTGCGCGTCACGTCCGTCGATAACTCGGTGATCGGCGAGTGCCGGCTCACGGTGCTGCGTGGCCAAGAGGGCACGACGCCCCGGGCCTACAACTCGGGTGACCTGCTGGAGATGCGCATGACGGCCGGAGGCATGCGCGAGGTGGTGCAGACCGCCGACCCGCGCCTGACCGATGCGCGCGCGCCAACTGGCGTGGCCGGCGGCGTGCTGGCGGGCCAGTACCCGAACCCCACGTTTGCCCAGCCCATGGCCACGGCGGCGGATCTGCAGGGCAAGGTGGACAAGGTGCCAGGCAAGGGACTGAGCGCCAACGATTTCACAGACGAGGCGGCTGCAAAGCTCGGCGGTGTGGCGACGGGTGCCACCAAGAACGCGACCGACGCGCAACTGCGGGACCGGGGCACGCACACGGGTACGCAGGCCATGGAAACCGTGGCCGGGCTGCAGGCAGCGCTGGACGCGGCCAAGCAGTTCGCCAACCTCACCGGCAAGCCCGCCACGACCACGGGCTACGGCATCACTGATGCGCTGACCTCGAAGCCCGTCTTGCTTCCTGCCGGCACAGACTTGAATCTTCTGCCTGATGAGAACCGAATTTATGACGGGTTCAACTTCAAGAATAGCCCATGGGCGCCGGAAATGTGGTGCTACGTCGAGACACGTACGCATACGTCGGCCGGCTATCACTATCAGATTACGAGGCTATTGACCGAAGAGAGCCCGGTCATGGAGCGTCGCAAAATGGGCGCCTTGGGCTTTGGTCCATGGCGGTTGCAGAGTGCCTTCGGAGTTCAACCAATTGTCAGCGGTGGTACCGGAGCCACTACAGTTGACGCTGCACGCAGAAATTTGGGGGTTCGTCAATATGCTTTGGCGGGACTCACATATTATGTACGTGCTGATGGGAGTGATTCAAACTCCGGGACGCAAGATAGCCCACAAGGGGCATTTAAAACCCTGGCGCAAGCGGTATATACAGCAAACCTAATTGACAGATCAAACGTAACCGTACAAATCAAAATTGGACCCGGTAACTTTTCTGGTGTGTACGTAGGCGCATCCTCATCATTCGGGGGAAACTTCATATTTGAAGGTGCTGGCGGCGGCGTTACGAATATCGAGGCCGTCAATGGTACCTCAGCCTTTTCCGTTGGGACATGCCGTGTAACGATAAGGAATTTATCGTTAATTGCGGCTGTGGGGAACTCCAACGCTTATCTTGTCATAGCTGACCATAACGCTTTGGTTGACGTCAGCAACGTCACGCTGGGCGGAAGCGGGGCAGCCCCTTATGTGTTGCTGTATTCTTCCAATAACGGGAATATTACTCTAGGCAATGTGAAAATAGTTGGCAGTTTTTCTTATGCTTTTTATGCCACCGTTTCAGGGAGAATTTATAGTCAAGGTCAAACCATTACATTGGTGAATGCGGTGTGCAGTAACTATTTTCTTTCTGCGTTGTCGCTCTCTCTTATTTTGTGGGTTAACAATACGGTCACTGGAGCCGTTGGCGGTGCAGGGGGTAAATATTTCTGTGCTGGGAACTCGTGTATTAATGCGGGTGGGGCTGGGCCATCGGCAGTCCCCGGTGCTGGTGCCGGTGTTCTAGATAGCGGGGGTGTATTTGCATGACGAGTTCGAAGAAATATAAACTTTCGACTGATAAAGTCGTATTCCGTCGAAACAATGACGGAACTGTATCGACTATTCCGACAAGCAGCATTCCAGGATTTCCGAACGTCAACCCTGATTATTTGGAGTACGTTGCGTGGCTCGCAGGCGGTAATACTCCAGACCCGGCGGACGTTGCGCCTGTACCTGTACCTCAGACCATCACCCGAGCCCAGGGAAAGGCGGCGCTGATCCAGGCGGGTCTGTGGCAGCAGGTGCAGGCCTTCATGGCCGGCATCGATGATCCCAACGAGCAGCTGCTGGCCGAGGTCGCTTTGAACGACACCGTGACCTGGGAGCGCAGCAGCCCGTTCCTCGCGCGTGTCGCCGTGGCGCTGGGCCTGAGCGAGCAGCAGCTCGATGAGCTGTTCATCGCGGCGGCGGCCGTGGTGCTGTAGCGGCCTGTCCGAGCTGGTGCCAAGCCTGACACGGTAGCGGGCCATGACCACCTACAAGCTGTCCGCATTCCCGGGCGAGGCGCCCAGCGTGTCCGACCGCGCGCTGGGCGCGAACTTCGCCCGGGAGCACTTCAATCTCTTCCTGCCCAGCTCCGAGTTCTGGCCGCTGGCCACCGACCGGCGCCACTCGGCATGCCTGGCCAGCACCCGCACGCTGCACCGCTTCGCGCGAGATGCCAGCGGAGCCGTGCAGCAGAACCCGGCCGCGCCCATCCGCTCCTGGGTGCAGGAGCTGTCCCTGGTCAAGGGCCAGATCAACGACGAGGCCACCGAGCGAACCTACCAGACCACCAACGACGGCAGCGCGGCGCCGCGTGCGCTGGACGTGCGCGGCAACGACCGGCTGCTGGGCGTGGTGCGCCCGGTCAAGCCCACGGTCACCCTGCAGGTGGTGGACGAGTTCACGACCGAGGAGGCCAAGACCTGGCTGTATGGCGACTTCGCCGAGCTGGTGCGCGCGGACCTGCTGGCCACGGTGATCCAGCACGAGGGCCACCAGGAGGCCATTCGCTGGGATGCCAATGGCAAGGCCTATGCCGGCGCCACCTCCAACTACGGGCTGTCCCTGTCTACCGCCGTAGGGGCCGGCGCCTGGGCTGGGAATCTCTATGCCGTGGTCTCGGCCGCCCGCGCCAAGGCCTGCGAGATGGACACCACGCGGCTCGGGGCCATCAGCACGGCCAGCGGCTGGGCCGTGCCGGTGGCGGCCATGCCGTACAGCTACCCGTTCCGCCGGCCCGCGCTGGTGGAAGCGCTGCAGCGGCACGAGTTTCCGGACACGGCCGGCGAGCGCTCCGGTGAAACCGTGCTCACGGCCGACCAGGCCGCCAAGCTGGCCGACCTGGTGGAGGCCTCGGTGGCGCCCGGCAGCAAATGCACGAACTGGCGCAGCGAGCTGGACAAGCTGCTCAAGGAATTCGCGGACCTGGCCCTGTCCAAGTCCTGGGCCGGCGCGGGCACGGCGCCCACCAAGCCGACCGAGCCCAGCGTGGCCCAGTACCACTTTGACGCGGACAACAACGCCATCGAGCACCCCGACTGGGTGCAGTACCGGCTCAAGCTGGAAAACTTCTTCAAGGCACAGGATGCCTACACCGACAGCAAGTCGGATGCTTCGGCCCAGGCCAGCAGCTTCAACGCGCGCCTGGTGGAAATCCAGCAGCGCTGCGCCACCCTGGTGTCCAGCATCCAGACTCAGCTGGCCAGCCAGTACATCGCGGCCACGGGCGATACGGCCGTGATCGGCACCTGGCTGGACCAGCTGGGCGGCGTGGCCGACCTGGCGGGCAAGACTGTGGAGCGCGTGGTGGACTCGCGCTTTTACGTCGTGGCCTTTGTGACCGACTGGGGCGAGGAGTCCGAGCCGTCGCCCATCTCCGACATGCTGGAGGTGGACCAGAACGACACCGTGACCATCCAGCGGCCCCAGGCCATGACGGGCGAGCAGCATGCCGCGCGCCACGTCGTGAAGTGGCGCATCTATCGCAGCAACGCCTCGGCCGCAGCGGCGGCCTGGCAACTGGTGCAGGAGCTGCAGATCTCCGTGGCCAGCTTCCTCGATGACAAGAAGGGCGAGGAGCTGGACAGCCTGCAGCCGCAGTTCACCTGGGCCGCGCCGCCGTACCGCATGGACAGCCAGTACGAGGGCGACAACAAGCCCAGCGTGGGCGCCAACCCCTACCTGCGCGGGCTCACGGGCATGCCCAACGGCATCATGGCCGGCTTTATCGACAACACCGTGGCGTTCTGCGAGCCCTACGTGCCCTACGCCTGGCCCGTGGACTACCAGGTCACGACCGAATGGCCCATCGTGGGCATGGCTGTGTTCGACCAGACGCTGTTCGTGGGCACGGCCGGCAATCCGTACTTCGTGACAGGTGCGCACTCGGCCCAGATGTCGGCCATCAAGCTGGACAGCAACCAGTCCTGCAGCGCCCGCCGCTCCATCGTTCCCGTGCAGGGCGGCGTGCTCTATGCCTCGCCAGATGGCCTGTGCCTGGCCAGCCCGGGCGGCGTGCAGGTGGTCACGCGGCAGCTGATCGCGCGCCAGGACTGGCAGCGCATGCAGCCATCCACCATGTTCGCGGCCGAGCACGAGGGCGTCTACTACCTGTTCTACGCCGGGGCCGGTGGCGGCTGCCTGGCGTTCAGCGCGCAGGACGGGGCCAAGCTGGGCCATACCGACCTGGGCAGCGCGGGTGTGACGGCGGTTTGGGTGGACCGCTTCAACGACCTCATGTACGTGGCGCGCGGCCAGGACATCCTGGAATGCTTCACGGGCGATGCCCTGCGCACGGCGCGCTGGCGCACAGGCCTGGCCACCCATGGCCAGCAGCTGCCGCTGGCCTGGGCCAAGGTCTACGGCCTGCAGGACGCCCAGCACCCGATCACGCTGCGCCTGTGGGGTGACCGCCAGCTGCAGCACACGGCCCAGTTCACCGACCTGCAGCCGCAGCGCCTGCCGCCCGGGCGCTGGCTGGAGCACCAGGTGGAGATCGAGGGCGCGGCCCGCGTCACCAGCGTGGTGCTGTGCTCGACCACGGAGGAGCTGCGCAGCGTATGACCAACCGCAAGAAGATCGACACGGGCGCGGCCCGCCTCCCGGCCCTGGCCCGGGTCAACGTCCAGGACAAGGCCCTTTCAAACTGGATGCAGGCCGTGACCGAGCACCTGGAAGTGCGCTCCGGCGCCCGGGGCAACGAGTTCGAGCGCGGCGTGACCCTGCGCGAGCTGCTGGACCTGCAGGGCTCGGTGCAGGGCGTCACCCAGCTGCTGGCCACCGACAAGACGCCGGGGGAGGGCGAGATCGTCATCGACCTGGGCGGCGGGCTGTCGGCCACGGTGGCCGTGGAGCGCTTCGCCCAATCCATCATCGAATCACGCCTGTTCAAGAGCCTGGCCAAGACCCTGGACGACCCCAGCCGCTTCGACCACCTGGCGCAGGAGATCCGCGACGAGCTGCTGCGCTCCATCGCCGACGAGGCCGCCAAGCGCGGCGCCGAGGTGCGCGAGCTGCAGACCGTGGTGCAGAGCAACGAGCGCAGCCTGGCCATGGCCGTGCGCGAGGTCACGGCCAGCCTGCGCAACGCCAGCGCAGGCCTGCGCGCCACACAGGCGGCGTTCGCGGACGGCCAGCGGGCCATGGCCACCAACGTGCTGCAGCTGCAGGCCTCCCTGGGGAACTACTACCAGGACGGCAAGCCGGGCCGCGCCATGCTGGAGCAGGAGATGACGGTGCTGGCCGGCTACAGCGAGGGCCTGCGCGCGCAGTACACGCTCAAGGTGCAGGCCGGCGGGGCCCTTGCCGGCTACGGCATCGCGGCCGAGGAGGTCAACGGCAAGACCTCCAGCGCCTTCATCATCATGGCGGACAAGTTCGCCATCGTCTCCCCCAGCTACAACGCCGGCCAGATGAGCACGCCGCGGCCCGAGGACGTGGTGTTCGGCGTCGATGGCGACGGCATCTACCTGCAGCGCAACGTCTACCTCAAGGGCAACATGCGCATCGACGGCCTGGGCAAGAAGCTCGTGGACGGCCTGCGCGGCTCGGTGCTGCTGTCGGCCAGCGGCAGCTTCTGGAGCGATGCCACCGCACGCCAGGCCGTCTGGCAGGCCCTGGGCAACAGCGGCAGCGCGCCCAACACCAACCACCTGATCGTGGGCGATGCCGTGACCATCACCAACGGCGCCGGCTTCACCCAGACCCGGCATTGGATGGGCGCGGCCTGGGTGATCCCCGCCGCCGTGCTCAACGGCGACCTGCTGGTGGACGGCACGGTGGCGGCGCGCAAGGTGGACACGCGCGGCCTCACCGTGCGCGACAACGCCGGCAACGTCATCCTGGACGCCAACGGCCTGGATGCGCAATGGCTGCGCAATCTCAAGGCCGCCCAGGTCAGCGGGCTCGGGCCACTGGCCACCAAGGACAAGGCCCGCATCGGTGACACCGTGGCGTTTCCGGACGGCACGACGATGAACACCAGCGACTTCATCAACCGGCTGCAGCGCATCACGTCCAACAACATCGGCGTGTTCATGGACACGGCGGCCATCGGCACGGCCTACATCGGCCAGGCGGCTATTGGCACGCTGCAGATCGCGGGCGGCTCGGTCACGTCCATGACCAGCGATCTTGTGACCAGCCCCTTCACGCTGGCCCCAGGGGAGACAAGAACCATCTGCAACATCTGGATCGACAACCCCGCCAGTGGTGCCTCGGGCGTGGTGCTGATCGGCATGGCCCATTTCATGCCGAATGGCGGCTCGGGAGCCATCGGGCTGACGATTTCGCGCGGCGGCAATGCCTTGCGCTTCGCCGGAACTTCGGCTGCCGCAGGCTTTCAGCAATCCGCCCTGATTTCGGGGTTTGACGCTGGACCGCCACCCGGCGTCACCGTCTATTCGCTCCAAATCCAGAACCTTGAGGGAAGCACGTTGCAAGTGTTCAGTGCCAATCTGGTCGGAACAGGGGGCCGTCGATGATTCATTTCATTCAGATCGATAGCGCGGGCAACATACTGCGTTGCGGTAACGCGCCTTTCAAATCCTTGCGTGAGATGCCCGGCGCGAATGCCTCATACCGTCGCATCCCTGGACCCCTGGGCGATCCCGACGCTTATTACTGGCGCGGGGGACTTGTCGAAAAACCACCCAGGCCGTCCCATTTTCACCGCTTCGATCCCCAGGAGCAGGCGTGGAAACTGGACGATAGCCTGGCATGGAGCGCTGTACGTGGCCAACGCGATGCACGCCTGGCCGCATGCGACTGGGTGACGCTGCGCGCCCAGGAGACGGGCGAGCCCATGCCGGCGCCCTGGCTTGCCTACCGGCAGGCCCTGCGCGACATCACCGACCAGGCCGACCCGCTGGCCATTGTCTGGCCCACTCCGCCGGCCTGATGCGTGCCAAGCCTGCCACCGTGCTCGGCATGCCCCATTCCCTCGAATATGACCTCGACGCGGTGCTGCCCTTCATGCAGGGCCTGGTGCCGGGCCTGGCACGTTCCCAGGACATGCGCGCCATTGGGCTGCGCCGTGGCGGCCAGCTGGTGGCCGGCGTGCTCTACGAGGGCTTCAACGGCCGCAACCTCTGGATGCACGTCGCGGCCGAGCCCGGCGCGCGCTGGCTCGTGCGCGACTACCTGCGCGCCTGCTTTGCCTATCCGTTTCTGGTGTGCGGCGTGGATCGCGTGAGCGGCTACGTGAACGAGAGCAACGCCTTGGCGCGTCGCTTCAACCAGCACCTGGGGTTTCGTGAGGAGGCCCGGCTACATGGAGCGGCGCCGGACGGCGGCGACGTGCTTATTTTTGTGATGTGGAAAAAGGAGTGCAGGCATGCGCTGGCACACGACTGAATTTGATCTTCTGCCCGAATGGGCCTTCTGCCCACGACCTGGTGGCCGCATGACACTGGAGGGAGGAAAGGGCAGCAGCGCGCCCGCGCCCGACCCGCGCCTGGTCGAGGCACAGGTCAAGTCCATGGGCATCCAGGACGCTGCCATTCAGAAGATCCTGAGCCAGTCGGATGAGATGGCGCCGCTGCAGAAAGAGCAGACGCAGTTCGCACTGGACACCCAGCGGCAGGCCTGGGAGCAGTCGCAGGAAGACCGCGAATATGCGCTGGGGCGCCGTGACCAGTTGACGGGCCTGCAGGACAAGATGGTCGAGGATGCGCGCACCTTCGACACGGAGGCCAAGCGCGAAGAGCTGGCCGGCCAGGCGGCCGCCGATGTCTCCCAGGCCTACGAAAGCTCCAAGCGCACCCAGAACGCGGAAATGGCGCGCATGGGCATCAACCCTGCGGACGGCAAATATGGCGCCGCCTCCAACGCGCTCGCAGCTGGCGAAGCCCTGGCCATGGCCACCGGCAAGAACTCGGCCCGCACGGCGGCGCGTGCCGAGGGCAGGGCGCTCACCGACCGCGCACAAACCGCATTGGCCGGCTACCCGGCCATGGGCATGCAGACCACGGGGCAGGGCGCGGGTTTCGGCACAGCGGCCCAGATGGCGGCGAACAACGGATTGGCGGGGCTGAACTCGGGCTACGGGCAGGCTGGTGGCATGGCCGGCCAGATGGGAAGCAACGCCACCAGCATGTGGGGCGCCCAGGCCAACCACCAGGCCAACATGCAATCGAACGAGTCGGTGGGCGGGCTGCTGGGCGGGCTGGGCGGCGCGGCTGCAGGGCTGGCCAAGCTCGGGGTGTTCTCAGACCGGCGCCTCAAAGCCGATGTGCAGCGCATCGGCGTCGATGAGCGCACAGGCCTGCCGCTCTACGAATTCGCCTATACGGCCGAACCTGGGCGGCGCTACGTTGGTGTCATGGCCGACGAGGTGCAGGAGCGGTTTCCCGATGCGGTTCTGTTGGACGAGTCGGGCTTCATGCGCGTGGACTACGACGCGCTCGGTATTGAATTCAAAGAGGTCAAGTAATGCGCCGTGGACGTTCTCCTATTGCCGATTTTTTCAACAACTTCAATGCGGCCTATGACACCACGGCCAAAGTGGGACGAGATATTGAGGTGGCCAATGCCGTGAATGCAAAGCCCACGGAGTCCCAGGCCTACACAGAGGAGCAGGGCAAGGAACTGGAGGGGCTGGCCGCGCAGGGCTACAAGATCGACTTCGACCAGGCCAAGAATGCCTATGTCGCAAGCAATGAGGCTGGTGACGCCAAGACACTGGCCATGCAGGGTCTGACCACGAACTTCATGGGCAAGCAACTCACAGGCGGCGCAGAAGCCAACAAGGCTGAAATTGATCGGATGCGCTCCATGTCCGTGGCAGACGCCATTGCCAAGCATGATCCCGAGGCCGGCATGAAGATACGCGGGCAGGTAGAGGACCGTGTCTTCAAGGGGAAGGAGCAGGCGCGCTCGGAAAAGGCATGGGCGCGCGACGACGGAATCGAGGCATTGGATAAGCAGCTGGGCGAAGAATTCGAGACGGGCCTGATGGGGGCGGACGGACAGCGCCGCAAGCCCACCTTCTCGGACTTCCTCGGCAACCAGGAAAAGCGCGCCTTCATGCTGCACCAGGCCGGCTATGCGAAAGAGGCCAACGAGGCCGCGCAAAAGGCTCTGGCCACCAGCTACTCCAAGGCCCAGCTCGAAACCGAAGAGCGCAAGCAGGCGCTGGGCCCGGCCGTCGCGGCATTCGCCTCGGGCAATTACGCCCCCGCCATGGAGTACCTGAACAGGTACGGCTTGGGTGGGGCCTCCAAGGTCACGGGGATCGAGCGCGGCAAGGACGGCGGGATCGTCATGAACATGGCCGGTGTCGATGGCAAGCCTTTGGAGCCCGTGCGCACCACCGCCGAGCAAGCCGACGCCATGCTTCGCTCCACTGTGGACCCGGGCGCGATCTACAAGCTGAACCACGACAACTTCCAGCGGCAGCTGCAGCTCAAGGCGGACGGCCGTGCAGACCAGGCCAGCCGCATCGCAGCCGGCGCGGATGCCCGTGCTGCCGCATCGCACGGCATTGCCATGGAGGACCGCCGCGAGCGGCTGAACGACAAGCGCGAGCTGCGGGATGTACGCGAGGCCATGGCGCGCGAGTCAAACCCCAGCATTTCGGACACCCAGATCCGGGCGGTGCGCGCGGGCATCATGCAGACCCCCGGGGCTGATAACGCCAAGGCCAAGTACGACTATGACCCGGTGAAGGTGCAGAAAGCATTTGGGGAAACCATCCCCGGCCGATTCCCGGGTGACAAGGACACCGTGAAGCGCGACATGGTCAAGGAACAGCGTTTCCGGGAGTTCATGGCCGACAACCCCAACATCCGGGACGTGGACGAAGGGCTGGTGAAGTTCAACGCTGCTGACGTGAAGCGGGAAAGATTCTCGAAAGTCCCAAGCGCCGCCGTGCAAATGTTGAAATCCAATCCAAAAATGGCCGAGCAATTCGACGCGAAGTATGGCCGAGGGGCGGCGGCTAACTATTTAAGGTAAATCATTTCTTGTCGAATTGATCGAAAGGATTGGCGGGTGGCAGTGAAAGCTCCTCAAGTTTCACGGTTCCGCTGGGCACAGCAAGCATTACCGATCCAGTCCAACGGTCAAGTCGATAAGCCATCGGGGAGGTTTCTCCGCTGCCTGCTGCAACGATCTCGAATCTGAATAGCCAAGCGAAAAATAGAGCCGCTGCGGCAATGAGGTACATGGTCTTCTTGGTCATATCCGGTCATCTTTAAAAGGCCAATCATCTGGCCGGCCGCGAGTGTAAGGGGTGGTGCGGCCACTTTCGCCGACGACTCTGTGTGCGTGCCAAGCCTGCCAGCCTGCGAAGCTCATAGGAGCAATGCATGGCTGGAAACCCGTTTGATCAGTTTGACGAACCCAACCCCTTCGACCAGTTCGATGAAGTAGAGGCGCCCGCGAAGGCCGCGACCAAGCCGCAGGGCATCGGGGGCTATGTGGCCGATGCTGTCACTGACGTGTTCAAGCGTGCGGGCGGCGCCGCACTCTCTGGCGTGGCTGCCGTGCCCGAGGCTGCCCAGTCGGGCATTCGCGCCACGGTGCGCAGCGGCGCCGGCGGCGACCCCGCCACGGTCATGCCCGGGGGCGCTTTCCTCCCAGGCATTGACACAGACGAGGCAATCAACGGCCCGATGACGCAGCAGCAGCGCGATCGGCGCGAGCTGCAGGCCGAGCGCGCGGCCGTGGGCGTGCGCCTGCCGGGCGCCGAGACGCTGGCCCGCGCCGGCCGCGATGCGCAGAAGGCCATCAACGACACGACCAGCCAGGCCACGCAGGATGCGGTGGCCAACTCCCAGATCACGGGCAATCTGCTCAAGGGCGAGATCGACTTCGGCAAAGACCCGTCTGTGCGCGGCTTCCTGATGCAGGGCGCAGACGTGTTCGGCAGCATGTTCCCCGTGGTGGCCACGGCGCTGGCCACGCGCAGCCCGGGCGCGGCCGGCGTCGTGGGCGGGGCCATGGCAGCGGGCGAGGGCGTGGAGAACGCGCGGGAGTTCATCGCCAAGCAGTCGCACGAGCAGCTGCTGGACACCAGCCCCCTGTACCGCCGCATGATCGATGCCGGCGCGGCGCCCGACGAGGCGCGGCGCATCACAAGCGCCAAGGCCGAGGACGCCTCGGCGCTGCTGCAGGGCGCGGTGGCCACGTTCGGCGACCGCTTCACCGGCAAGCTGGTGACGGGTGGGCTCGACCCTCTGCTGGCCCGCGTGGCCGGCCGCTCGGTGCTCGGCAAGACGGCGGCCGGCGCGGGCATCTCGGCGCTGGAGGAGGGCACGCAGGAGCTGGCGGAAGGCGTGGCCTCGGACCTGGGCACCAAGAGTGTGGCCAGCGGCAAGGAAATCGGCGAGGACTCGGCCGCCAACTTCGTGCTTGGCGCGCTGGGCGGATCTGCACCAGGTGCTGCCCGGGGCGTGGTGGCCGGCGTGAAGGATCGGGGCGCCAAGGCGGATGCCGGCGGGCGCAGCACGGTCATCGACGTGACCTACAAGGATGCCGAAGGCAACACGGTCACGGACGTGGCCACGACCGCAGGTGCTGGCCAGCGCGACGGCGCTGCAGCTGCGCCTGTGCAGGACGCCCAGGCCTCGGCGCCTGTCGCGGCGCCGGCCGCGCCTCAGACGGAACAGCAACGCGTGCAGCAGCCCGATGGCACGCCCGAATCCATGGACAGCACCACGGCTGCCACGCGCCTGGCCGAGCTGGAGGTGATCGACAGCACCACGGGCCTGAACCCGGTGCAGCAGGAGGAGCGTGCAGCACTGGCCCAGCGCCTGGAGCAGGATGCTGCGCGCGAGGCCGAGCTGGAAGCCCTGGGCGATGAGCCCCACGCCGTGGCCGCCGAAGCTGCTGCGGCCGAACAGGCCCCGGCGTTTGATCCTGGTGCAGTGCGGTCCAAGACCTGGCCCCAGTTCGTGCACGAGCGCGGCGAGAAGGTGGCCACCCTGCGCCGGGGCACGCCCATCTGGGACCAGCTGCAGCACGAATGGGCTGCCGTGAAGACGCGCCGCGCCGGCACCAACCCCGAAGGCACTGGCGCCGCCGGCGCGCCTGTGCAGGAGATCCAGAACCGCGACCGCAGCCGGCCGGCCAGCGTGGTGCAGATGCAGGGCATGGCCCAGAACCCGGACTACCTGCGGCTGGGCGTCTCGCGCAGCCCCGAATCTGGCGCACCCATGGTGTTCGCCGTGGGCGACCAGGCCGACGCCGCGCAGGCGCTGGGCCGGGCCGACGTGGCCGTGATGAGCGACGGTCAGCGCGTGCCGTTCCGGTATGCGGTGATGGAGGCAGCCGACGTGCAGCCGTCCAACTTCGCGGACGGCGCCGTCAATCCGCTGTTCGACGCAGGGCACCCGGGCACGGTCAAGGCCCTGAACAACGGCCGCACTGCAAGCCTGCGCGCTGCCTACGAGCGCGGCACAGCCGACGCCTACCGGCAGGAGCTGGCCGCCGACAGCGACATGCACGGCATCGATCCGGCCGCCATTGCTGGCATGCAGGCCCCGGTGCTGGTGCGCCTGTATTCGGAGAAGGACAACCAGGTCAACATGGGCGCCAAGAGCCAAAGCCAGGCCCTGGGCCTGTCCGCCACGGAGCAGGCCGCCACCGACGCGGCCTTGGTGGACGGCGGCGTGCTGGAGGTGTTCGACAGCGGCGCCCTGAACAGTGCCGCGAACCGGGACTTTGCCCGCGCCTTCATCGGCAAGCTGCAGGAGCAGGGCCAGGACGTGGCCGGCATGGTGGATGCCAGCGGCGCGCTCTCGCCGGCCGGCGTCACCCGCCTGCAGGCCGCCCTCGTGCACAAGGCCTACGGCGACGGCGACCTTGTGGAATCGCTGTTCGGTTCCACCGACAACGACATCCGCGCCATCGGCGAATCCCTCAAGGCCGTGGCCGGCGAGTGGGCCAACCTGCGCCTGGCAGCCGAGCGCGGCGCCATCAATGCCGAGGTGGACGTGACCGAGAACCTGCTGCAGGCCATCCGCCTTGTGCAGAAGGCCCGGCGCGAGCGCGCGGCCCTGCATGACGCCGTCCAGCAGGTGGACATGCTGACGGGCGACGTGCCCGATGCTCTGACGGTGGGCATGCTGCGCCTGCTGTACAGCGGCCACTACCTGACCCGGCCCGTGGGCCGCGACCGCCTGGTGGAGTCCCTGCGCGCATACATGGGCGCAGCCTTGGCGACATCGGCCAGCGGTGATATGTTCGGCGAGCAGGTTGGCCCTGCCGCGATCCTTGCCGCACTGAGCGGCCAACCCGTCCCACAGCGACAACAGACCAATGACACAAGCACCGAATCCCAGCAAGCCCCAGCCCCGCAAGGCAGCCGAGAACCCCCTGGCAGCGATGCTGCTGGGGAGCGTGCTGCTGCAGCAGGGCCAGAAGCACGGCGACAAGAGCCAGACGGAGCAGGGCGAGCAGCTGCTGGAGATCGCGCAGAACGCCCAGGGCAAGAAGCCGACGCCGACAGCGGCGCCGTAGCGCCCGCGCTGGAGCTTTCCAGCTACACCCCCGAAGAAATCCAGGCCCAGCAGGCCCAGCAGCAAGAGGCCGAGCAGCGCCGTGCACGCGAGGATGCCCAGGCCGAAGCCCAGGCGCGGGCCGAGCGCGAGCGCAATGAAGTGGCCGAGCGCCAGGCTGCCAGTGCCGAGCACTTCCAGCTGGGCCAGGACGCGCAGAATGCGCTGAGCGGCCAGCAGGGAGTTTTCGACAAACCGGCTTCCACCGGGCCAGCGCGGCCAGACACTGCTGCAGCACCTGCAGCGAGCCAGCGGCCCAAGCTGCGTGACACGCGCGGTACGGGCGTGCGCCTGCATGGCACCAGCCGCCCGCTGCCCGAAGGAGGTCCTACCAACGATGGCGTCTACCGCGGCAACGTCCTCAACATTTACGGACAGGGCTTCTACACCACAGACGCCGCCGACATCGCCGCCGGTTACACCCGCAAAGGGCAGGGCGGTGAGCCCACGCTGTACGAGATTGCCGAGCACTCCCCTGTCCGTCTGTATGACATGAATGCTCCGATGGAGCCTGAGGTGCAGTCGATGGCCAAGCGCGTCCTGGACGACCTGGCCCGCGACGAGAACACGGAGACGGGTGAGCGCATCACCACGCTCGCTCAGCTGTTCGATGAGGCGCGCGCCGAGTCTCGCTACGAAGGCGTGAGTGCGGATGAGCTGCAGGAGCGCTTCGATGGCATTCGCTACAACCTGGAGGACATGGGCTATCGCGGGTTTGCGCATGTGGGCGGCGGAAAAACCGGCAACCAGGCTCACAAGGTGAACATCTACTGGTATCCCGAGGATGATTTGTCCGTCACGCGCAGCGAGCTGTCCCGCTTTGAGGAAGGGGCTGAGCAGCTGGCGGGCGTGCCTTTCAAGCGCGCGGAGAGTTCCGTGGCGCCCACCATGACGGCCGACTTGGCGCAGGAACTGCTGCGCATCGCTGGTGGCGCGGCGCCGGCGGGCGTGCGCGGTTCACAGCCGGCTCCCGTGGCGCGCGCGCAGAAGGTCGTGGACGAAGTGCGCCAGGCCTGGGCCAATGCGCCGCGCATCAACGTGGTGTTCGACCTGCAGGACCCGCGTGTGCCCCAGGAGGCGCGCGACACGGAGCGACTGCAGGCGGCCGAGGGTGCGGAGGGCGTGCCCAAGGGCTTCTACTTCGATGGCGAGGTCTATCTGGTGGCAAGCCAGCTGACCACGCCCGAGGAAGCGGCCCGCGTGCTGTACCACGAGGCGCTGGGCCACCACGGCCTGCGCGGCGCCTTCGGCGAGAAGCTGGATGCGGTGCTGGACCAGATCATCGTGGCTCGCCCCCGCGAGGTGCGCGCCAAGCTGCAGGAGTATGGCGAGCTGGACGACCTGGTGGGCCGGCGCTACGCGGCCGAGGAGGTGCTGGCAGAGATGGCCGAGACACAGCCGCAGCTCGGCTTTGTCCGCCGCGCCGTCGCCGCCATCCGCGCCTGGCTGCGTGCCCATGTGCCCGCGCTGCGCGGCGGCGCCATGACGGACGCTGAGATCATCCGCGACTTCATCCTGCCGGCGCGCCGCTGGGTGGAGCGTGGCGCTTTGGCTGCCGCCTCGGCGCCGGCGGCAAAGCCTGCGTTCAGCCTGGACAGCGGCGCGGGCCGCCGCGCGCTGCAGGAGCTGTCCGAGCTGGATGACCTGTTCACCTTTCCCAGGTCGCAGGAGACGGACTTGGCTGCCATCGCTCACGAGCATGACCCCGAGATCCGCGTCAGCAAGCCGGTCAGCATCGCCGGGCGCCAGGAGTACACGCTCACCATGTCGGGCGGCAAGAAGGCCATTCTGTCGGTGCGCCAACCGAACCCGTATGGCGGCGAGCAGGTCTACGACATGCTCTATACCGCCGAGGGCATGGAGGCCGTGGCCGGCAGGCCTGGCGAGAACCCGGAGGATGTGCCTCCGACCACGGACGTGTGGCTGGACGTGTCCAAGTTGTCCCGTGGGGACTCGGGTGCCATGGCGTACAGCATCGCCGCCACCTTCGCGCACAACACGGACAGCATTTTCATCGGCGATCCTCACGGGCTGAGCAAGACCGCGCTGCGTCGCCGGCTGGAGCAGATGCTGTCCAGCGCCTTGAAGTTCGGCACCACGCGCCACTTGGCGCCGCACCCCGACCAAGTGCGCGGCGGTCACGGCGTGCCAGGCCTGCGCTGGGTCTATGGGGATGACGTGGGGAATGTGGAGCGCATGATTGCAGCGAGTGTGGCAGCCACGGATAATGCTTTCCCAACCTCCAACCAGATCGAATATGACGCAGACCACGGTACTTTCCGACGTGCCAGCACCGGAGATCAACTATCAAGACAGCGACTGGCTGTCCTGGTTGGACAATCCCTCCGAGCAAGCCGTGGCATGGATAGAAGCGGACCAGCAGAAGCGGAAGCTGGCTGGCGAACAGTTGCGCGAGCGGCTGTCTGGCGTGCCCTTCTACGCCGAGCGGGCGGCCAGGACCAAGGAGATCGAAGGCAGCGAGGCTCCCTACTGGGAGAGTTTGCTGAGCGGCACGCACAAGTTCTAACCGACTCTAGCCGCAGCCGCCGAGTTTTCTATAGCCGCGGCGCCGCCTCCGGCGCTGCCACTCCAGCGCAGTCCAAGGGCCGCCTGGGGCGTTTGCAGGACAAGGTGGCCGACCTCACTGGCTATCGCTCCATTGATGACTTACTGTATTCCTGGCAGGACAAGTTCATCGATCTCAAGCGCATCCAGGAACACATCAAGGCCCTGAACGGCACTGTCAGCGAGACGAACGACGCCTACCGGGGCGAGGAGCTGTACCACAAGCGTGTGGCCAAGCGCGCCGGCAACTTCTTGCGCGATGAGGTGCGACCACTGCTCAAGCGCATGAATGAGGCCAAGGTGGCCATCGAGGCGCTGGAGCGCTTTCTGCACGCCCGCCACGCGCCCGAGGCCAACCGTGTCATGGCCGAGCGCAACCCTGGCGCCCAGCAGCTGCAGGCCCAGCGCGATGCGGCCGCGAAGACCGTGGAAGATCTGCGCCGCCAGCTGCAGCGCGCTCAGGCCCGGGGCATGGCCACCGGCCCGGTGCAGAAGGCGCTGGGCCAGGCCCTCATCGACCAGGACCGCTGGAACGGCGCGGAGGCCTTCGCCGGCACCGAGGAGGAACGCCTGTCCCTGTCTGGCATGAGCGATGCCGAGGCCAAGGCGATCATGGACGGCTACAGCCCCGAGCAGCGCCAGGTGCTGGACGAGCTGGCCGCGCGCGTGGACCGCATCAACGACGGCACCCTGAAGACCCTGGAGAGCTACGGGCTCATGGATCAGGCCACGCTGTCGGCCTGGCGCAAGACCTACCAGCACTATGTGCCGCTGCACCGCGACGAAGCCCACCCTGACAGCAAGGCCCACCCCATCGGCCAGGGTTTCAGCACCAAGGGAGATGCATCTAAGAGGCGCACGGGTTCGAACGAGCGCGTGACCAACATCCTGAGCCACATCGTCATGCAGCGAGAGGCGGCGCTGACGCGCGGCGAAAAGAACAACGTGGTCAAGCGCATGTACCTGCTGGCCGCTCAGAACCCTGACAAAGAGCTTTGGAGTCTGGAACTGCCCAAGAAGAAGGCGCTGGAACCGGATACGGGCCTGGTCAAGACCATGGTGGATCAGGGCGCCAAGGCGCGCGACAACGTGGTGACGGTGCGCATTGGCGGCAAGGATCGGTACATCGTCTTCAACGAGCGCAACGAGAAGGCCGTGCGCCTCGCCATAGCCATGAAGAACCTGGACGCCATGGAACTGGACCGCTTCACTCGGATTGCAGCCTGGATCACGCGGTGGTTCTCCTCGGTCAACACCCAGTACAACCCTGTGTTCGGTGTCATGAACCTGGCGCGCGACCTGCAGGGAGCCATGTTGCAGCTGTCCACCACGCCACTGGCCGGGAAGCAAGCCGAGGTGTTCCGCAACATCCGGCGAAACACGCGCGCCATCTACAAGGAGCTGCGCCGCGAGCGCAAGGAAGAGGGCGCACCTACCGGCCAATGGGCGCAGCTGTGGGAGCAACTGCAGCTCGATGGCGGCACGACAGGCTACCGCGATCTGCATGCCGATCCCAAGGACCGTGCCAAGGCACTGCAGAAGGCGCTGGACCAGGCTGGCAAGGGCACATCGGTTGTCGCCGGCGGTCGCGCGCTGCTGGCTTGGCTGTCGGACTTTAATGAAACTCTGGAAGCCACAACGCGCCTTGGCGTCTACAAGGCTGCCCTGGACCAGGGCATCAGCCGCCACGAGGCCGCGAGTATCGCCAAGAACATCACGGTGAACTTCAACCGCAAGGGCCGCAACACCTCCGTGGTGGGGGCGCATTTTGCGTTCCTGAATGCGGCGATCCAGGGCAACAAGCGCATGCTGGAGACGCTGGCGGGACCTGCCGGGCGCAAGATCATGATGGGTGGCGTGGCCCTGGGCATGGTTTCGGCCATGGCGGGGTATTTGATGATGGGCGGCGGCGATGGTGCTGACGACGAATGGAAGAAGATCCCCGAGTTTGTGAAGGAGCGGGCGATCATCATCCCGCTGGGACGCCAGGACTATGTGGCCATCCCTCTGCCTCTGGGCTTCCATGTGTTCCCCAACATCGGCCGCACCATCGTGGAGATGGCCGTGCACGACGACCCGACCAAGAGCCGAATGGGCCACGTCCTGGACATGGCTGTACTGGCCCTCGATGCCTACAACCCGCTGGGTGGGTCTGCGGATCTGGGGCAGATGGCATCGCCCACCTGGTTTGACCCCGCGCTGGCCCTGGTTCGCAACAAGGACTGGACCGGCCGGGAGATCTACCGAGAGGACCGGAATTCAAACGACCCGACGCCGGGCGCGAGCCGTGTGAAAGATTCGACGGCGAAGCCCTACCGCTGGTTGGCTACCCTTGCCAATGCCGCGACGGGCGGCAACGAATGGCGGCCCGGCTTTGTCAGCCCAACGCCAGAGGCCATCGAATACTTGGTGGAACAGATTACTGGCGGCGTGGGCCGCGAGGTGAACAAGGCCGTGGCCATGACCACTTCCGTCTTCACTGGTGAGGAACTGGCGCCGCATCAGATTGTTCTGGCAGGGCGGCTCTATGGGAACACGCGCGGCGCCAACGGCCAGAGCAACGCCTATTACGAGAACCTCAAGCGAATCAACGCCAGCGAGAACGAGTTCAAGGCCCGCGTTCAGCGTGGCGAGGATGCTGATGCGGTACTGGCTGACGTGCCTCTGGCCAGGGCCCATGATGCAGCCAAAGCGCTGGACAAGAAGATCTCTGACCTCCGCAAGTTCCGCCGGACGGTGCAAGCTGGAGAGGTTCCTGACAAGCGCGAGCAGGTCAAGGCCATCAATCTGGAGATTGAGTTGTCAATGCGACAGCTGAATCAGGGCGTCGAGGACGTGCTTGGTCGTTATCCGCAGCACTGATGATTTGGTCAGGGTGCGGCTGGCGCGCAACTGCTACCGATCTGAAACGGTCGCTCAGAGGTGGCATGAAAACCAGCAGTAGTCCTGGGAACCGGTAGCATGCAGCAGTTCTACGCAGGTTCACGGCGAACGTAGTACGCCTACCCACCGAACTGCGCCTGTAGACTGACCAAGCGCTGCGCCAATCTTTCGGCATCGTGGCGCATTGCATACAGAGAAGTGGTGCCGATGCAGACATGGCCATACCAGATGTGGAAACCGTCTCCTCGCAGCAAGTCGCCGACGGCACAACCATCTCGGATAGCGCCGGAGAGAGTTGCTGCCTGGAACTCGAAGAGCTCGACATTCCCATGCAAGATCCGGTCCGTGTAGCAACCAGAGACCTGCATATCTATTTGCAGCGTATAAATCACGGATTTACGGAATTTCATAGTCTGCTGGTTCCGACGCGGAGCGATCTTATTTTTTACTTATTATTAAAAGAAAGTATACGCATCAAATTCTGAAGATGTGGTGAAAATTTCAATAAGATCCATTACGATGTGAAAAATTTCGCCGCCAAACCAGATACTGCAATTCCAATAATAAAAACTATGATATTAAAGGATTCTTTTATTTTTTCCTCCGTTGCAATGCAGTATGTCCAAAAGACAATTATGAAGAATGAAAAGCAAATTACTTGTATTGCAATAAATAGTAGAGTTTCATTAATATTAAATTCCATGCGTGCACCATTTTATATATTCGTCAAGCCAAATTTATCATCAACTTCCGTATTATGAGAGCGGTTTGATAATTGTCGCTTATTGATTGATGAATAATATAATCAGACGCCTGACTTTAATGCGCGCAGCTGTTCCAGAGGCAGTAGCGCCTCTTCGTCTGGATTCTCTGCTCCGCTACTCAATGAACCCATTGCGGGCAACTTGATCAGGGACTCAGCCTGTGCTGGGGTGCCATGCAACCAAGCACCCCACTCACAAGATTCCAGCATCACCACGCTCCTTTTTGGCCTGCCGGGCCTGTGCATGAGAGAGAGCACAGGATGCGCGTCGGCGGCCTGCGTGATTATTGCGTAGCTGGGAACCATCTCTCCGCTCACAGGATCGGTCCACTCACTATAAATGCCCGCCAACATGGCCGGCTTTCCGTCTGCACGACGGAACATCCAGCTAATACTGCGACTGGACAGGCCGGAGTAGGTCTCTATCCAGCTGTTTACCGGAACTAAACACCTCAGGCCGGCCTGCCATGGTGGGCCAAATACGGGATCATTACCCAATGCCTCTCTGCAGGCATTCTCTGTTGATATGGGGGATCCATCCAAACTCAGAGGGCGTTTGCTCATCGACGATTGTGGGATCAATCCCCATTGACCTACTTCCAGAGATCCGCATGTCTTGATATATGGGCCAAATGCCAAGGGAGTGATGTATACGTCCCACCCTTTTTCAGGTACAGGTCCTCGCAGAGGGTAGATTTCGTCAATATCTGATATGTCGGGGGAGCCATACCTATTGCTCATGCTGGGAGTCTCTTGAATAACGGGTCAGGGTTTTCAATGTGCGAGATATGCGAGATTGCTATACAAGCGTCGCTTCTAATTAAATTGTCCTGTCATATTTATGATAAATAATCAATTCTAGTTATCGATAGAGCATTCTCATCATGCCTTGTTGTCATCACGACGTAACCCCTGATCTCAAAAATTAACATTTTTTTATAAAGTCACCTTGCTTAGCAGATCGAGCTTGGATGTTCAAGAATTGGTGCTTCAGCTTGTCTCTCAAATAACACAAAAATCCAGATCTCATTTGGTATCCACATCATCATAAAGGAAATCGAATATAGGTGTTAACCCTGAATTTCGTGTTCCCAGTAGCTTTGTCCGTTGATCTAGCTCGCATCTGCTTCTTCCTCTTACGAACTGTTAGTGGCTCACAAATAACTCGCGATCAACATCAACATTGCTTAACAAAATTTCACAAGAACCCTTATTGATAACAAGAAAATTTTCCATCACGCTCCGCTTCTTCATAAATTCCACCTATGAAGGGTTCACATGCGTTTTGGAATATCTTTGCCCCGAAGCACGGCCATCTTTTTGATGCTCTCTTGGACCATGGGTAGCCATGCGGCCACGTTCTCAACCTTCATCGACAATCAACCAGGATTTTTATCTGCAATCGGTTCCGGAACGATCGCAACCCATGAGGATTTCAGCTCATCTGTCAACCTGAAACCTATCGGAAGCGCGGGCAATCCGGACATCTGGAATGGTTTTTCCGTAGAGGCTTACGGTCCCAACACAGGCACTAATTGGTCTCCTTCAAAATACTGCCAAGCCTTAAACTCGGGAGCGGGTGCATCGGATTTTTCTAAAGAATGTCTATTCTGGAACACGAAAGCACCAGCAGTTCCAGGAATATATGCCGCCGTGAATTTAGATAACGGTATCTCCTTCAAGCTAGCTAACTCAGCTATTGCTGCTTTTAGCTTCGATTTTGTTGATTGGAACGACATATTTGAGAGATCAAATATTCGAGTTTTTGCAAGTGATGGCACGAGCACAATAGTGTCTGATCCAACAAATATTTTTGATGCCCCCCCTCAGAAATTTGGAGTGACGTTGTCTCCCGCTGATATTGCTGCAGGGCTTTACATTAAAGAAATTCGCTGGATGGGAATTGACGCGCTGGGTGAAGTTGTCGGCTTTTACAACTTCCAGACTTATACAAATCCAAAGATCAAGAACAATCCGCCTATCGCCAACCCAGATAAATACTCTATACCAAACTCGCCCACCATACTTAATATTTTGGCTAACGATACTGATTTAGATCCGGACACGTTGCAAATTATTGGCATCAATGGTAGTCCAGTTACTCAGGGTTCTCCAGCAAATTTCGTGATAACAGGGGGCAGTATTGAAGTATCGACCGTAGGAGAAATCATCTTTACTCCTTCTGTCAATGCTACAGACCCTATTTCATTTCAGTATGAGATTTCTGACGGCCGAGGCGGAACAGCGACGAGCAATGTCTCCCTTACAAATGCAGTTCTTCCTATATCGACAATCTCTGCAGTACCCACCATAAGAGAAGTTGGGCTAATTGCTTTGTCATTGATAATCGCTTTTTTCTCAGTATTTCTCAAACGAAAAGCATAATAAGTTAATGATGCGGCGCTTAATTAGTCATTTTGACATTATCAGTTCTTAGATTGCTAAGAATCGCTCGCAGAGGACCTGTGTTGCCAGTTTTAGGCGATATCCAGTCGTCGTCCCGCATCTCCTGGATTAGGGTCGCGGCTGGCCTCTCACGGGATGCTCATTGGGGTTGCTGGGTGTTGGATCTGGAGCGGTCGGTGATGCTCATTACTGAATCGCTAACAATCGTTCGCAGCTCCCTTGCAGTCGTCCGAGCACCAAGAAGAAGCGCAACTTGATGATGAGTGCTGCATAGTTGCTACAGGGAGGCGTGTTGATACATCTAAGCTGCTTTCAGATAATGATTTTTTCGAAAGTCAATCCAGTCCATCATTGAGTTGACTCGTTTTTGATAGTACTGTGTAAGTTGACCCCATTCACGAGGCTGCGGTCCCGGCGGGCCAAGGTCTTGAGGAGACGTAGCACGGCGCACAGTTCTGCGGTAAGCGCAAGATGGTGGTCAGTTCCGGCGCTGATAGCTGGCAGTCTATACAGCCCATTTGCTATGACCAAAACCTGCCCAAAGTAGGCAGAAATAGGGCGGAAAAGGTATGATTTCGAAAAAACTAGGCGCGTGGCTATCGCTGCAAGTTGTTGAAATAAAAGGTTTTTTATCTTATGTCTATTTTGGTGGATCGGACTTTTAATCCGTTGGTCGCGAGTTCGAATCTCGCAGGACCCACCAAAGAACACAAGGCCTCGTAGCAATACGAGGCCTTTTTTCTTTGCTATCGAAGAAGTAGCAAGATGGGGCCGAAATTTCCAGGCCGCGTTCCGCAACTCTGGGCGTGTTCCGCAATTCACCGAACGGGCTTCACCTTCTTGCCCACCTTGTGGCGGATGTACTGGGCGGTCATGCGCTCCGTCGTGTGCTCCAGCCGTATCCCGCCGTCGTCATCCAACGTGTTGGCGGCCGTGGCGCGCAGGCCCCGTGGCTGGAACTGCGCCTTGGGAATGCCGGCGGCATCCCGAGCGGCGTCGACGCGGTCGCGGAGCATGTTCTTGGTCAGAGGCTGGCCGGCTTCGTTGAGCTGGCCGTGCAGGATTCGAACAAGCCGAGCATGTGTTGCGCGTGTCTGCAGGACGAGCAGGTTGTGGACCGTCTGGACACCGCGCTACGTCAATCCACTACGGAAATCTTGAGCGCGTACGCCGATGACTTGCCCTGGCGGGCGGCTGCGCGGTTGAGGAAGACACGCACACGGTAGTCACCGCTGGCGGGCAATGCACCGGTCCATGTGGGGCCGTCTGCCACCTCGCCCCGATACAGCGCTTCCTCGCTGCCGGGCGGCAGCACGTTGAAGTAGGTGGAGGTGGATTTCGTCTCCATGTGCACGGTCATCTTCTGCCCGGCAACCGCACGCACTATGTAGTCGCGCGCCTGCTCCTTGTTGCCTTGGAGCTTGCCTTGGACAGTCGCGCCCGACGTGCCTTTCTTGAAGGTCACCGCAGTGGACGGAACGTCCGCCTGGGCGATCGCCGGCATTTGTACAAGCGTGATGGCAGCGAAAAATGCAGCTGCGCAAATTCTGGAAAGCATGCTGATCCTTTCTAAGAGGCACTGATCGCCTCGCTTGCATGCAGGCTACCAGATGATTTTCCGCTTGGGCGTACCCGACGGGCGTGGTTTGCAGGAAGAACTCCGATCGGTGCCGAGGCCTGCATTGACAGGTCCTCCCGTCGCGCCGCCCCCGCCGATGACGGTCATGGTTGTGATGCCTGCAGGCACCGTGCAAAGTTGGGGGCCGCCAGCGGCCGTTGTTGATTTGGTGTTTCTGCTCGCTTTTTTTTCCCTAGATGCCTAGAAATTGAAACGGTAATGATTCCTGAAACTGCCGCGTGGCATCGCCCGAGAAGGTGTGGTTCTGGTCTGGGCCCAGATCCAGCTTGAGAACCTTGCCGGTTTTCTGGCTGAAGTCGAGTGCCTTGAGGTCTATCCAGAAGGTATTTGGCGTCAACGCTGATTCGAAGAAGTAGAGCTTGCGCTGGTGGTCGAAAACGGTTCTCCAGCGGGTTGACGAGATATTGGGTTCCTCGGGCGTATTCAGGCCGTAGGGCACCGAGGCGTTGCGGATCACGCTGAAGACGCTGGCCAGCGCCTTGTTGGGGTCCTGACTTTTGGGGATGGCGTTGACGTAGAAGGATGCGCGGGCAAATCGATCGGCGGCGCGATTGGTGCCGGGCAGCATGGTGGTGCCGCCCACTTGCTGCCAATAGGTGTTGAGAGCCAACTGCTGATCAAACGTCGGTGAATTGGTCATGACCTGGTATTGCCGGCCGTGATGTATCACCTGCCGGCCATTGATGTACTCGACGATGGCGCTGTCGCCGCTGGCGTCGGACATCGAGAGATGCAGCGTCGTCAGCCGGTTCTCTCCGGGAACGTTGTCGGAGACGATGGTGAAAGGTTCTTTCTCCAGCGCCGCAACGGCTTCCTGGACGGTGGCGAAGTTGTCCAGCACGTATTGCGCCCAGGCTGCAATGGTCAGGCCAGGCTTGCTGCCCGCACCGAAGGCCGGGTATTGGGACTCCACCAGCCAGAGCAGGTTGGCGTTGAGGCCGGCTTCATTGACTCCATCGGTGGTGGAGACGTCATAGCCCGAGGTGATGACGCTTCCGTATTTGGACGTCCAGCGCAACGAGTTGGGGCCTGCCTTGCCTGAGCGCTCCATTCCACGCGGGAGCACCCAGAGATTGCTGACGATGTCGCTTTTCCAATCCATGGAGCGCGCGGTGACGACCTGGCCATTCGCACCAAGAAAGACAAGGCGGGTGCAGGCCCAGGTGCTGGGCAGGGCCGTAAGGCCGGCAATTCCCATCAGCAATGCGCCCACTACGGGGTGAATCTGCAGTCTGCGTTTCTTCATGGCAACTCCTTTGCAGGCAAATGGACTGGCGCAGTGTAGTGCGTCATTCGTACCCAGGTCAGAAATGGCCGCCTTGTGAAAAGGCGGGCCGGCAAACTGGCGGTCATTGGAGATGCCGCGCATGGGCCTGCGCGCATGCGGGTGCAGAGGGCACCGCTGTCAGATGGCGTGGCTGAACATGGGGCTGGCCAGCATCGCCACCGCAAAGGAGATGGCGCAGATTGCAGACCACAGGAAGACGAGGAAGAGGTGGCGCATCGTGCAGCTCTCGGGAGTGTTTGGTGGTTCTTGCCAGTTCAATTGCGGATGCGGTTCAGAATGCGCAGCCCGAGCATTGAAAGGCGTTCCAGCAGAGGCCTTGGCTCCATGCGCAGCAGCAACAGCTGCTGGCCGCCGCGCACGGGAAAGGCTTCCAGCAGGCTGCGGTGGTAGCGGGCATCCGGGTCCGGGTTGAAGCTTTCTGCGGGAACGACTCGATGCATCTTGTATCTCCGTCATGTGATTTCGGAAGCCTTTGGGGAGCGCGGCCTCTGACGGGATCTATTTCAATTGGTTTCGCGGCGTTTCCGTGCGGGTCAAGTTTGTGGCCGCATGTAGGCCGGGTCTGTACGCTGCGTATGTGTTTTGCGCACGCGCTGTGCGGCCTGTCCGCAGGTCTTCACAGGTGTGAGCAGCGCGTCGGCAACGGCTTTGCGGCGGCTGGCAGTCCCTAGAATTCGGGATTCCCATCTCATTTGCCAGGAGTTCCATGTCCTCCGTTCCCACGCTTCAGATCCGGCCCGTTGCACAGGCGGACCATCAGCAATGGCTTCCTCTTTGGCAGGGCTACAACGCCTTTTACGGGCGCGCTGGCGAGACGGCGCTGCCCGAGGACATCACGCAGGCGACCTGGGAGCGCTTTCTCAATCCGCTGGAGCCGGTGTTTGCGCTGGTGGCAGAGAGCGAGGGTGAGCTGGTGGGCCTGGCGCACTACCTGTTCCACCGCAGCACCACGCGGCTGGAGCCCGTGTGCTATTTGCAGGATCTGTTTGCCGATGCACGCCGGCGCAAGCAGGGCATAGGCAAGTCGCTCATCCGCGCGGTCTACGAGCAGGCATCCCTGGCGGGAGCGCGCCGTGTCTACTGGCAGACGCAGTCTTCCAACGAAGCGGGCCGTGCGCTGTATGACCAGGTGGCCGAGCATCGTGGCTTCATCGTCTACGGGCACGAACTCCAGGGCAGAGCCTGACGCTTTGTTGTCGGGTTGGCGATCCAGAGAAGAAACCTGTTGAAACAGCGGGTGCGCGCAGCCGATGCAGGTCCGCCGGGGGGGCTTGGCAACCCTAGAATCACGCGTTGTCCTTTCGCTGCTTGCGCTGCACCCCCATGTCCAATCTCATCGTCCACGGCGGCACGCCCTTGCGCGGCCGCGTCGTTCCTTCCGCCAACAAGAATGCCGTGTTGCCGATCCTGTGCGCCACGCTATTGACCGATCAGCCGCTGCGGCTGTATGGCGTGCCGGACATCACCGATGTGCGCAAGATCCTGGACATCTTCCGCACGCTGGGCAGCGAGGTGCAGCTGGACGAAACCACACGCACGCTGCAGTTGCATCATCGCGATACGCGCTTTGATGCATCGTCGCATCGCCTGCCGGAGGAGATGCGCTCTTCCATCATGCTGGTGCCGCCGCTGCTGGCGCGCTTTGGCGTGGCGCGGCTGGAGGACAACGTCAAGGGCTGCACGCTGGGCGTGCGCGAGATCGATCCGCACGTGGACATCTTCCGCTCCTTCGGAGGTGAGGTGGAGCGCGCCAGCGGCTCGCTGCTGATCCACAGCGCACAGCCGCTCAAGGCCGTGCGCCACTGGCTGGACTACGCCTCCGTCACGGCGACTGAGAATTTCGTGCTGTGCGCCGTGGCCGCGCAGGGCGAGTCCATGCTGACCAATGCGGCCTGCGAGCCGCATGTGCAGGAGTTCTGCCGCTTCATGGTGATGATGGGCGCCGACATCGACGGCATCGGCACCTCGCGGCTGACGGTGCGTGGCGGCGCACCGCTGAGCGGCGGCGAGTTCACCTTCGAGGAAGACTTCCACGAGATCACCACCTTTCTCGCGCTGGGCGCGATCACGGGCGGCGATGTGGAGGTGCGCAACAGCACGCCGGACAACTTTCCGCTGATCGACCGCACCTTCGCCAAGTTTGGCGTGCAGGTGGAGCACAAGAACGGCTGGTCACGCGCGCTGCGCTCGGGGCCGCTGAAGGTGCAGACGCCGTTCACCAGCAATGTGCTTACCAAGGTGGAAGCCGCTCCCTGGCCGTACTTTCCGGTGGATCTGCTGCCCATCTTCATTGCGCTGGGCGTGCATGCGCAGGGCAATGCGCTGTTCTGGAACAAGATCTACGACGGCGCGCTGGGCTGGACGGGCGAGCTGTCCAAGTTCGGCGCCCATGTGTTTTCTTCGGACCCGCATCGTGTGGTCACCTTCGGCGGCAATCCGCTGACGCCGGCCGTGGTGGAGAGCCCCTACATCATCCGCGTGGCGATTGCGCTGTTCATGGTCGCCAGCAGCATCGAGGGCCGCTCGGAGATCCGCAACGCCACGCCGATCCGCCGGGCGCATCCGCACTTCGTGGAGAACCTGCGCAGTCTGGGCGCTCGGGTGGAGTGGACCAACGAGGAGTGACGGAAAGCGGCGATGCGCAGGCTGCTAGGCCTGCGGCGCCGCATCCGAGAATCTCTTGGCCGCCCTGAGCAGGTAGCTCACGGCATAGAGGATGGGGTCGTCCGTCTCGTCGTCGTTCACGCGGTCAATGATTTCCAGCAGGCCCTGAAGGTCGGCGGACATTTGTGGCAGCACGCTGCTGGCCAGGGCCTCCACCGGCTGCTCGGCAGCGGCGCGGTCCGCCTTGTGGTGATAGCCGCGCAGCAGGTCGCGGACACCGATCACCATGGCGCGGCTGGATCTTTCCACATGCATTTCCAGCACGCTCAGCGCTGCGCTGATGTGGCATAGCGCGTCTGTTGCCAGGGTCTCCGGGTCGGGCGGGCTGGCGACGGCCTGCGCAGGATGCACGGAGGCTGGCATGTCTGTGTCCGGCATGGTTCTGTCCTTGCGCAATGTGTCCTGGATTCAGGGCTGGTGGTTCGAGGGCGTGGGTGTGGGCTTGCACAGCCCCCGGGCGGGTCGTTTCGAGTTTTATGCCAACTTGGAATCATGTCAACTAGGCATGAATCTGAATTTGCATCCGGCAGGTACCATCGCGCAATGCAACGCAAACCCTTTCCCAGCGAAACCCAGGAGCGCTTCATCGTCCGTTTTCCGGATGGCATGCGTGATCGCATCTCGGAAGCGGCAAAGGCCGGCCACCGTTCCATGAATGCAGAAATCGTTGCGCGCATACGGCGCAGCTTCGAATTGGATGAAGCCGGCGATGCCGACCAGGCCGAGATCGAGCAGGGTGCGGCGGGATTGAGAGAGGAAATTTCGCGCCTGTGCCAGTTGCTGCAAGAGCACAAGGACGCTGCGGCAGGCCTGTTCGAGGCGCATAAGGAAGCGGTGGTGGACGAGGCACTGAAACGCCTGCGCTCCGAAACAGGCATGGCGGCAGGCCGCGCTCCGGGGAAGAGATGAGGCTGTAGGCCTGAGACCACGCTCATCGTTGCCGAGCGCTGGCGCTTGTCCTTGCGGGGCGCGCTTATCGTTGCGTCGGGTCTGCAAGGATCCATCCCTTTTTTAGAAGCTCTTGCAGCAAAGGACGCAGCTATGAACACGGATCAGATCAAGGGCACGCTCAAGGATGCCGCAGGCAAGGTGCAGCAAAAGGCTGGCGAGTTGATCGACAGCCCCGAACAGCAGGCCAAGGGCATTGCCAAGCAGGTCGAAGGCACGGCTCAGAAAAAGCTGGGCGATGTGAAGGAAGCCCTGAAGGATGCGAAAAAGTAAGGCGCCCACGCTGCCTTGATGACGAACAAGCCCGCCACTCCCTGGCGGGCTTTTCTTTTCAGCGAGTTTTGACGGGCGGAAGCGCGAGCAAGGCGTTCCTTGCTTCCTTTATCAGGCGGTCTGGGGCAGCTTGCGGCCGGGGTCCGCGGCCACGTGCACACGGTCACGGCCTGCCTGCTTGGCGGAGTAGAGCAGGGCGTCGGCGCGCGTCAGCGCATCGGTCAGGGCGGTGTTGGCGGCCACGGGGGCGATGCCGAAGCTGATGGTGATCCGCTGGCCGGCTGCCAGCACATAGCCGTCCGCGCTGAGCTGAGCGCGTATGCGCTCGGCCACGCGCTCGGCCTCCTCGGGCGTGGTGCGCATCAGCAGCAGCACGAATTCCTCGCCGCCAAAGCGTGAGACCAGATCGTCGCTGCGCACATGCTGCTGCAAGGTCCTGGCCACGGCCTGCAGAACGCGGTCGCCACAGTCATGGCCCCAGCTGTCGTTGATGCGCTTGAAGTGGTCTATGTCGCCGATCAGCACGGAAACCGGCGCCATGTGCGAATCGGCCAGGCGCAGCTCGGCGGCCTCCTGGAAGGCGCGACGGTTGAGCAGGTTGGTCAGCGAGTCGTGGTTGCGCTCCTGGCGCAGCGCGGTGAAGACATCGCGCACCGTGCAGGCCAGCAGCATCAGGGTGAACAGCAGAGCAAACGACAGCGTGCTGACCAGAGTCACCAGCCAGTAGGTGGAGCGAGCAATCTCATTGAGGTCGGTGCTGCCCAGGGCCAGCACCAGCAGCGGCCGGGCGGCGGTGTAGCCGGCAAACACCACGTAGGACCAGTAGAGCATTCTCTCCAGCCAATCCTGCGGTGGCCGGCGCCGCAGCATGGCGGGCGCCGGCAGCAACTGCAGCAGGCCCAGGCCTGTGTTGAGCCAATGCACGCGTACCCACAGATCGACCTGGATCCGGCTGTAGTAGTACAGCGCGGCCAGAACCACCGCACCTATGAGCAAACCCAGCACGGGATGGGCCGAGACCCCGTAACGCCCCGCCATGCAGCGCGCAAAGCACCAGGTGCCAAACAGGTACATGGCGCCTGTGTACACGGCCCAATGGTGGAGTTGTTCGGGGGGGGCAATGCTCTGCCATGCAAGCGCCAGGGAAACCAGGGCATAGCCGCCGGCAATCCACAGCAGATAGCGCTGGCGACGCTGCACCAGCCAGCACACGGCCAGCGTGCAACTGAGCAGCAAAATGCTCAGCGGCGCAATCAGTACATAGAGGCGATCGGTATCGAGTGACACATCCACAGCGTGTTATGCACTTGCAGGTGCGAAAGACGGCGGCTGGCAGCTTCCAAGCCCAGGCATTCAATGGCGCGGCAGCCGCAAGCGTCATTGCATTTTGCATCCGATGTCACCGGCGCTTGCCACTGCATATGCACTGTTCCGCGTTGTGCACAGCGGGTGATATCGGGTCTGCCCGCGCGCAGCCTCAAGTTCCCGGTATTTCTGACGAAAAAGCAAGTCATCTTTTCCGGATTGATGGGCCATGTCGATATGGCGGGGCTTTTCACCGGAAGACGGCCGGCGCTAGTGCGCGTGGCCTGTTGTTTCACCTTTCCTCTGTTCAGTTTTTCCGACGAGAGTTCTACGAATGAAATTTGATCAATGGAGCGTGTCCGCCAAGCTTTGGGGCACGCTGGGCGGCTTGTTGGCGATGATGCTTGCGGTATCGCTGTGGGCACAGTTTGCGGCGGCCCGCGCCATGGACCAGGGCATGCAGACGCTGTCCGAATATGAGAACCGCATCGGTCTGGCCATTCAATGGAAGGGCGCAACGGAGACCACGGGCGAGCGGGTGCTGGCCAGCAATGCCTCCACCGATGAGGAATTGACGCGCCTGCTCGACGGCCGGGTCAAGGAGGGCTCTGGCCTGATCACCAAGCTGCAGGCCGAGATCGTCAAGGGTGCCAGCGAGGCCGACAAGGCTGCGCTGGAGCGCATCGCCAGCATCCGTGCCGAGGTGCTGGCGCTGAACAAGCGGGCCCGCGAGATCAAGTTGACGGGCGATGCCGCGGCGTTCCGCGAGTTCGTCCAGCAACAGTACCTGGGTGCCATCGGCCGCTATGTGGACTCGCTGGAAGTCTTCGTGCAGCTGCAGCGCAGCCAGCGCGATGCGGCCATGGAGCAGGCCCAGGCCGCGCGCCAACAGGCCAGTGTGCTGGCCTGGATTGTCCAGGGCGTGGTTCTCCTGGCTGGACTGGCGCTGGCCTTCGTGCTGACGCGTGCCATCACGCGTCCGCTGGAGCGAGCCGTGCAACTGACCGATGCCATTGCGCAGGGCGACCTTACCGTGTCGGCCGAGGACAGCCGCAAAGACGAATTCGGTCATCTGCTGCGCTCGGTCTCGGGCATGGCGGCACGGCTGCGTGGCCTGGTGACGGAGGTGCGTGACAGCGTGCACTCGATCTCCACTGCATCCACCGAGATTGCCGCCGGGAATCACAACCTGTCTTCGCGCACCGAGCAGACGGCGTCGAACCTGGAGGAAACGGCCGCCAGCATGGAGCAACTGACCGCGACCGTGGGCCAGGCCGCCGACACCGCGCGCCAGGCCAATCACCTGGCCGGCAGCGCCGCCCAGGCGGCCGAGCGCGGGGGCGCCGTGGTGGGCCATGTGGTGGCCAGCATGGACCGCATCAGCGACAGCGCACGCCGCATCTCCGACATCATCGGCGTGATCGACTCCATTGCTTTCCAGACCAACATCCTCGCGCTCAATGCCGCCGTGGAAGCGGCCCGCGCGGGTGAGCAGGGCCGTGGCTTCGCTGTCGTGGCTGGCGAAGTGCGGGCCCTGGCCCATCGCAGCGCAGAGGCCGCCAAGGAGATCAAGGGGCTGATCAGCACCTCGGTCGATGCCGCGCAGGAAGGCTCTGCCCAGGTCGCCCAGGCCGGCCAGGTGATGGATGACATCGTGGGCAGCGTGCGCAAGGTCTCGGACATGATTGGCGAGATCACGGCGTCTTCCACCGAGCAGCGCGACGGCATTGGCCAGGTCAACCAGGCCGTCAGCCATCTGGACCAGATGACGCAGCAAAACGCTGCCCTGGTGGAGGAGTCCGCAGCGGCAGCGGCCGCACTGAGCGACCAGGCGCAGCGCCTGTCGGGCATGGTGGCCGTGTTCAAGGTTGGCAACGCTGTGCCAGCCCTGCGATAGCGCGTGCAGAAAAAAAGGACCGCCGGGGGCGGTCCTGTTGCAGAGAAAAGCCGTGGCCCTTGCGGGCCTGCCAGGGTAAGTCAGTGAGAGGGGAGGGAGGAGATAGTCTCCCTGGCTCGGCTGGAAAATGGTTCGTGGTTGTGGCGGATTGCTCCAGTGGCCGTTGGTGCCTTGCCGTTGCGTGACGGGATGCCCATGGCTTGCGGGTGCTGCAATGAAGTGGGCATCATGATTTTGGAGAGTGCAGGTGTAGGACAGTTCCCTGTGCGATACCTGCTGTTTCCCTTGTTGTGATTGCTTGGGTGCCGAAACATGCAGGCACCTCTCGGTTCACACATCAGCACTACATTGAAGAATTTGTAACTTCTGGGCAATAGGGTTAACCCCTTGCTTCTGGCAACAAAAAGCCCGCACTTGGCGGGCTCTGTCGCAGCTTAGTAGCTGCCGGAGGGCGTGGCAGGCCGCATCTCATATGGCGAAGGGAGTGCGGTCCTTGCCTTCAATCCAGCGGGGCTGCTTGCCGCGGCCGGTCCAGGTCGCACCGGTTGCGGGATCGCGGTACTTGGGAACGCCGACCACGCGGAAACCAGCGCCAGTCTTGGCTTTGGACGAGGGAAAGACATCGGCCTCGGTCAATCCGTATTGGTCGATGATGGTGCGCACCTGGGCAATGGCTCCGGACTTTTCGGTCTTGAGCACTTCGGCGATCTGGGCTTCGAGCTGGGCTTTCTGCTGCAGCAGTGTCTTGTAGTCTGTGGTCATGTATATCAATGAATGTTGATCTGCCAATATAAAGGAATCCGGGAGAGCTTTTGGCAAAGTGAGCCTACACTGCCGCGCAACACCCGGATGACGACAGGCGTATTGTCAGAGAGCCTGTTTGAGAACAGGTTCCCATGTTGCCTGAGTCTAGGCGAGTCTGACGCTGATTTTTGTGGCGTATGGAAACCGGGTCATCGCATCTGCCACCGCTGCGCAGGTGCTGGGAAACAGGGCCGTGTAGCAGGCGCCGGCCACTTTGATGATGCATCGCTTCATGTTTCTCTCCCCTTGAATGACAGGTCTGCCTGCTTATCGGCATCTTTGCATCAAGATGAAACATTTTGTATCCTGCTCCCTGCCGATACTGGTCAGGGGCCTTCATGGATCCATGGCAGTCCAGGAAGGGCAAGAAAAGGCCGCATGGTGCACCCCAAAAATATGAGGGAGGGAAAAACACAGGGTGCGCGGCGCAAACGGCAGGACCCTGGTGCAAGGCACTGGCGTTTGCGACAAAAAGATCCCGCCTGCAGGGCGGGAAATGTCTGTGTTACAAATTGACACTATAGCATGCATCCGTCCAGGATGTGGCGATAACTTGCAAAAACCTGACGACTCGGGCCCCGATGGCGTTGCGAGCAAAGCGCTGCTTGCTCGAAGGGGGCAGCGGATCACCTGCAGCCAGGAAGCGTGCAATTGCAAGGGCAAGTACGCACTCTTTGAGCTCTGGCGGCCGGTGTGTCTCGGATAGGCTCGGTGGGCATCCACAGCCCTCGTTTTTGCCTTTACTACGCATCATGTTTCAAACACTTCGTGCCCGCCTGATCCTCATCTGCGTGGCAATCACAGTGGCCGCGCTGTTCGCGCTGTCCATGGCCACCTTCTGGACGGCGCGCGGCAGCACGCTGTCCGGCATCGACGAAAACATCGGCCAGCTCACGCAGGCCCATGCAGCCGCATTGACCGACTGGGTCCAGGACAAGCAGCGCATCACTGGCTCGCTGAAAACGGCGGTGCAACAGCCGGACCCGATTCCTTTCCTGCTGGCAGGCCAGCAGGCCGGCGGCTTCGATGACGCCTACTTCGTGCATGCGGACAAGCGTGCCGTGTTCACCCATTCCATGCCGGAGAACTACGACGGCACCCAGCGCGACTGGTTCAAGCAGGCCGTGCGGGAAGGCCGTCCGGGCGTCACGCCAGCCTACGTAGACGCCAGCACGGGTGAGCTGACGATCAGCTTTGTCGATCCGGTCGGGGCCTCGGGCGCGATCACGGCCGTCGTCGGCACCGATGTGCGGCTGGCGGCCATGTCCAGGAAAGTGGCGGCCATACGCCCCCAGGAAAAGAGCTTCGCCTTTCTGATGGACGGCGAAGGCCGTCTGCTGGCCTACGCCAGGCCCGAGCTGGCGCTCAAGCCCGCTTCGGCTATTGCACCGGAGCTCGATGCGGCCCTGATCAAGCGCCTGGCCGAGCAGGGCGGACGTGCCGACCTGGTGCTCGATGGAGAGCCGCAGATGGTCTATGCCGCCAAGGTGGAGGGCACGCCCTGGACGCTGGCCGTGGTGATCGACCGCGCACAGGCCACGCATTCCGTAAGCGCGCTGCTGCAGGTGGCCGCCTTCATCACCGCGCTTTCCGTGCTGGGTACGGCCGTGCTGTTGACCGTGGTGCTGCGCCGGATGCTCATGCGCCTGGCCGTGGCGCGCGATGCCTTGCAGGACATTGCTTCCGGCGAGGGCGATCTGACCCGCCGCCTCACGGCGGCAGGCCGGGACGAACTGGCGCAGATCGGCCAGTCCTTCAATCAGTTCGTGGACAAGATCGCCACGGTGCTGCTGCGCATTCGCGAATCGTCGGAATCGGTGCGCATGGCGTCGGCCGAGATCGCGGGCGGCAACCAGGACCTGTCGTCACGCACCGAGCAGCAGGCCAGCTCGCTGGAGCAGACGGCAGCCGCCATGGAGCAGATCACGGCAACCGTGCAGCAAAACGCGGCCAATGCCCGCCAGGCCAGCGAGCTGGCCACCAGCGCCTCGCAGATCGCCACGCAGGGCGGTGAGGCCGTGGGCCAGGTGGTGCAGACCATGGGTGGCATCGAGGCGTCGGCACGCAAGATCGAAAGCATCATCGGCGTGATCGACTCCATCGCCTTCCAGACCAACATCCTCGCGCTCAATGCTGCCGTCGAAGCGGCCCGTGCCGGCGAGCAGGGCCGTGGCTTTGCGGTGGTCGCCAGCGAGGTGCGCACGCTGGCCCAGCGCAGCGCCACGGCGGCGCGGGAGATCAAGGCGCTGATCGACGATTCCGTGGGCCAGATCGACACGGGCAGCCGGCTGGTGCGCAATGCGGGCACCACCATCGACCAGGCCGTGGACGGCGTGCGCAAGCTCAGCACGCTGGTGGCTGAGATCAGCAACGCCAGCCAGGAGCAAAGCCGTGGCATTGCCGAGGTGGGTAGCGCCATTGGACAGATGGACCAGGTCACGCAGCAGAACGCCGCCCTGGTGGAAGAGGTCACGGCGGCTGCGCAATCGCTGCAGCAACAGGCCGTGCAGCTGGCCCAGGCCGTGGCGGGCTTCAAGCTCGACGAAGGAAACGGCGCCCGCCGCCTGCGCTGAGCGCGGGCAAAACGCCGAGGCGGCGCCTGGTGTCAGGCCGCCTTGGCGCTCCCGGAATGCTCGCAGGCAAAGGCCGGTGTACCGGCCTCGTCCGGCCGCTCGCCCGCCACGAAATACCGGTCCCGGCCGCTGGCCTTGGCCTGGTACAGCGCCGTGTCGGCCGTGCGCAGCAAGGCGCTCAAACCCAGCGGAGGCTGGGCCATGTTCGTGCAGGCGATGCCAATGCTCAGCGTGGGGCAGATGGTTGCGCCATCGCTTGTCTCGATGCGGATTTCGCGCGTGGCTTCGCACAGCCGCTGGGCCACGGCGCTGGCCGTGGCGCAGTCGGCGCCAGGCAGCAGCACGGCGAATTCCTCGCCGCCCAGGCGGCCTATGAGTTCATGCGGGCGCAGCGCCTGCGACAGGCGGGCCGAGACTTCCTGCAGCACCCGGTCGCCAGCGGCATGGCCGTGGCGGTCGTTGGTGTGCTTGAAGTGGTCCAGGTCCAGCATCAGCATGGCGCCCGACTGGTGCTCGCGCTGCAGGCGCTCCAGCGTGCGCTGAGCGCGCTCCAGAAAGCTGGTGCGTGCCAGCAGGCCGGTCAGCGCATCGTGGTTCACTGCATGGCGCAGTTTGCTGAGCATGTCCTTGAAGGCCATGAGCGTGCAGGCCACGGCCAGCGGGCCTATGGACAGCATGGCCAGGCCCAGGCGGAACGAGAACGTGGTCTCCAGTTCGGAACTGGGCGAGGTGAGCAGTACATCTGAAAATGTGGCCAGCTTGATGGCACAGCTGGCGAGGTTGAGCAGGGCGACCACGAACAGCCGGTAGCGCATGGCACACAGCAGCATGGCCGGCATGCTCAGGGACAGCGCGCCCGGCCCGCCCAGGTAGATGGCAATGGCCTCGGAGATCACCAGGGCCAACAGCGGCAGCAGGGCCTGCACGATCTGCCTGAACGGCTGGCCACGCCAGGACAGCGGCTCCAGGCTTGCGGGAAAGCTCAACAGAACGGGCAGCAACAGGGTCATGTGCATCAGCTCGCTGCTGAACCACATGGCCATCATGGGCTGCCAGGGCCAATGCATCAGCTGGTGCATGCCCACCGAGCCCAGCACGGCGCCGACCACGCTCACAAGCAGGCTGCACATCACCAGGTGCAGCACCGATGAGGGGGAGCGCATCTGCCGCACCCGCAGCGGCAGGCGCCGCATCATCACCCAGCCGCAGGCCACGGCTGCCAGATCGGCGAAAGTCAGCCACAGGGTCTGGTCAAGCGGGCTGCCCGACAACCATTCGGCCAACGCCATGGCCACGGCGGCCGCCGTCCAGCAGTGTCTATGGCTGTAGGCGGGGCTGCGCAGCATCCAGCCCAGGAGCAGGGCGTTGGACAGCCACAGAGATGACAGATGCCCCGGAGAGCGCAGGCCCAGCGCCACGGCCGAGCACAGAAACAGCACCCCGCCCAGCACAAAGCTGTCCCGCCAGGGCGTTGCAGCTTGTGAAATCCACGGATCTCCAGATACGGCGCGATATGACATATGTCTCCCCTGTGGAGACTGAATGGAGGCACCGGACACTGCGCGCGTTCGTCGGGCATGCCGGGCATGCCCTTGTCATGGGGAACGAGCGGTCCGGCGGGCAGCGGGAAATCGGAAAACCCTCCTTTGGCGTGCTGCGGCAAGCCGCGTAACTGCGGGCAGGCCCTGCGTCGGAAGCCGACGGATGCGGGGTAACTTGAGTTCACAAAATTTACGCCTGCGGGGCCAATCTAGCGGAAATGCATGTATTTGCAAGTACTGATCCATCATGCGTGCTGCGCCTTCCCAAGCGGTTTGCCGTGTTCCGTCGAGCCCGGCCAATACGGCCGCGGGCGGCAGCCCTGCCCGCGGAGCAGCGTCGCCAAAGGAAGGATGGGATGCATGCTAAGTATTTATGCGATGTCCCAGCCGGGTGACATGCAGCGGCGGAGCATCGGGGTGTGTCGGGGGATTTGTAATTAGTTACTTTTGTTTCTGATAGCCATTACTCTTGCCTGGTGGTGCCCATGTGCCGTCGCTGCTGGGCGATGCGGGATGGGGATGCACTCCAGATGCGGCGGTTTCGGATGAAACGAGGATCTTGTTGATGAAAGCGACGATTTGCAGCGCATAGAATTGCCGGATTGGTGGATATATCTGCCGAAATGTTGAACACGTCCGAGCCGCCGCCATAGGCTCTTGCCGTTGACGTCCAGGGAGCTGCATGGAATACCGTCTTGATGAAACCGACCGCCAACTGCTGCGCCTGCTGCAGACCAATGCGCGGGCTTCCACCGCGCATCTGGCCCGGCAGATGAATCTGGCGCGCACGACGGTGGTGGCCCGCATTGCCCGGCTGGAGCAGGAAGGCGTGATCGCCGGATACGGCGTTCGCCTGGGTGCGCGCGTGGAGCAGTCTGCGGTGCGCGCGTACTGCGGCATTCGCGTGCAGCCCAAGACGGCCACTTCAGTAATGCAGGCACTCAACCGTTTCACCGAGGTCGAGGAGGTCTCCGCCGTCAGCGGCCAGTACGACTACATGGTGTTCGTGCGCTGCGAGAGCAACGAAAAGCTCGACGCGCTGCTGGACCGCATAGGCCTGATCGACGGCATACAGCAGACCTATACCTCGGTGGTGCTCAGCCGCAAGATCGACCGGCGCATGACGGCGGCGCTGAGCCAGCTGGCTGAATCTGCCGCCTGAGTCTTCTGCCCGTGCCGGCCGATGGAGAGCCGGGTGGCTGTCCACATCGACTGTCGGGCATCAGACATTTCCTAGTGAAACTGCCGGGTAGGCAGTGCCTTGCCTCGCTCCTATGCTGATGCGGGCCCCGTGGCAGACCGGGGCCTTTGTGTACGCATAACACCAGGAGACAAAGCATGCACCCAGCGCTTCGCAGTGGATGGAAACCCTTGTCATTGATAGCCCTGGCCGCCTTGGCGGCCTGCGGCGGTTCGGGAGACGGCTCCGGCAGCAAGTACAGCGCAGAGATCCGCCGCACGGAGATGGGCATTCCGCACATCAAGGCCAAGGACTGGACGGGCCTGGGCTATGGTGCGGGCTATGCCCAGGCGCAGGACAACCTGTGCACCATGGCCGACTCCTTCCTGACCTACCGCGGGGAGCGTTCGCGCCACTTCGGCGGCGATGCCCAGGCCGTCTATGACAGCACCATCGACCGGCCGCGCAACATCGATTCGGACTTCTTCTTCCGCCATGTCGTCTCCGATGACGCCGTGGCCGCCATGATCCAGGCCCAGCCCGACAAGCTCAAGCAACTGGTCGATGGCTTCGTGGCAGGCTACAACCGCGTGGTGCGCGAGACCCCCGCCGGGGCCAAGACCAATGCGGCCTGCGCGGGCCAGCCTTGGGTGCAGGCCATCACGGCCCAGGACATCTGGCGGCGCATGTACACGGCCAATCTGGCCGGCGGCTACAGCAACTTCGTCGCCCAGATCGCCAATGCCGTGCCGCCTGCAGCGGCTGCGGCGGCAACGGCCTCGGCCAAGCCGGCGAAGGGCCGGTTGGCCGCGACGCAGCTGGCCGCGCTCAAGCCGGGCCAGGTGGTGGCGCCATCATTGCAGGTGGGCGGCACCACGGGCATAGGCAGCAACATGTACGGCTTCGGCCAGCAGGCCACGGGCGGCGGCAGCAGCGTGCTGTTCGGCAATCCGCACTGGTACTGGAAGGGGCCGGACCGCTTCTACCAATCGCAGCTCACGATTCCGGGCGAGATCGACGTCAGTGGCGCCAGCTTCCTGGGTATCCCGATGGTGCTGATCGGCTTCAACAACGACGTGGCCTGGAGCCACACCGTGTCCACGGCGCGGCGCTTCGGCCTGTTCATGTACCAGCTGGCGCCCAATGACCCGACCCGCTATGTGCGCGACGGCAAGACCGAGGCCATGCAGGCCAGCAAGATCACGGTGAGCGTGCGCAATGCCTCCGGCGGGCAGGACCAGGTCACGCGCACGCTGTACAAGACCGTGCACGGCCCCGTGGTCAACCTGGGCGCCATGGACCCGGCGCTGGGCTGGACCACGCAGAGCGTGTTCGCCATCCGCGACATCAACGCCTACAACTACCGCACTTTCCGCAACTGGCTGCGCTGGAACCAGGCCAAGTCGCTGGACGAGTTCATCCGCATCCAGAAGGAGGAGTCGGCCATTCCCTGGGTCAACACCGTCGCTGCGGGACGCGGCAACGCCCAGGTCTGGTATGCCGACATAGGCGCCGTGCCCAACGTGCCGCCCGCGCAGCTGCAGGCCTGCGCCACGCCGGCCTCGGCAGCCATCAACGCGGCGCTGCCCCAGGTGCCGGTGCTGGCCGGCGGCAGCAGCCAGTGCGACTGGGGCTCGGATGCGGATTCGGTGCAGGCTGGCGCCATCGGCCCGGCACGCATGCCCAGCCTGCTGCGTGGCGACTACGTGGGCAACATGAACGACAGCTACTGGCTGTCCAATGCCTCGGCACCGCTGACCGGCTATCCGGCCATCTTCGGCTCCACCTCTTCTGCCCAGAGCCTGCGCACGCGCCTGGGCCACACCATGGCGCTGCAGCGGCTGGCGGGCACGGACGGCTATCCGGGCAAGCTGGCCACCAGCGATATCGTTCGCCAGATGGTGCTGGACAGCCGTGTGTACAGCGCGCGTTTCAAGGACGAGGCATTGGCCCAGGTCTGTCCAGGCCCCGTGTCCTCGGCGGGTGAAACGGTGGACGTATCGGCTGCCTGCACGGCGCTGCAGGCCTGGGACGGCACGGGCACGGCGGCATCCAGGGGCTCCCATGTCTGGGACGAGTTCTGGAAGCGCGTGGCCAGCCAGATCAAATCGGCCGACCTGTATGCCGTGCCCTTCGATGCGGCCGACCCCGTCAACACGCCGCGCGGCATCAAGCCCACGGCCAAGGCGGCGCTGCAAAAGGCGTTCGCCGAAGCAGTGAAGGCCGTGCAGGCCAGCGGCTTTGCCATGGATGCGGCGCGTGGCACCGTGCTGTTCTCGCAGCGTGGCGGAGAGAAGACGGCGCTGTATGGCGGATGCGGCGAGGTGGGCTACTTCACCATCACCTGCTCGGAAAACAAGATAGAGCAGGGCGGCTACAGCATGGACGGGCAGCCGCACGGCAACAGCTACATGCAGGTGGTGAGCTTCCCGGCGGCCGGAGTGGAGGCCCATACCTTCCTGACCTTCTCGCTGTCCGACGATCCTGCCTCGGCCCACTATGCGGACTACACCAAGGCCTACGGTGCGCGCCAGTGGCTCAAGCTGCCGTTCACCGACAGCGCCATCCAGGCCAGCCCGGCCTACAAGACGCAGACCGTGAGCGAGTGACATCCGCTGTCCGGCGTGATGCAGTGCCCGCCTGAGGGGGCTGCATCCGGCATGCAATGCAAACGGGGGCCCAGGCCCCCGTTTCGCTTGACTGGTTGCCTGGCTCAGTCCACCACGACGCGGGCCTGGCCCGCTTCCATGCGGCCGACGATGGCTGCATCGCCAAAGCCCTGTTCGGCAAACAGCGCAAGCACCTGGTCCGCCACATCGGGCGTGCACGATACGAGCAGGCCGCCCGAGGTCTGCGGATCGGTCAGCAGCGCGCGCTGGGCATCGGTGATGCCGGCGCCCAGCACCACCTGTGTGCCATACGAGGCCCAGTTGCGGCCCGAGGCGCCCGTAATGACGCCCTGCTCGGCAAAGCCCTGCACCGTGGGCAGCACGGGCAGGCTGCGGCTGTCGATGCGCGCCGTCAGGCCCGCGCCGCGTGCCAGTTCCAGGCCGTGGCCCAGCAGGCCGAAGCCCGTCACATCGGTCAGCGCGTGCACGCCGTCCATCTTGCCCAGCGCCGTGCCGGGGCGGTTGAGCAAGGTGGTTGCCTCCACCATGGCGCGGTAGCCGGCTTCGTCCAGCAGGTTCTTCTTGAGCGCGGCCGACAGGATGCCCACGCCCAGCGGCTTGCCCAGGATCAGCACATCGCCGGCCTTGGCGTCGGCGTTGCGTTTCATCTGGCGCGGGTTGACGATGCCGATGCCCACCAGGCCGTAGATGGGCTCGACCGAGTCGATGGAGTGGCCGCCGGCCAGCGGAATGCCGGCATCGCGGCAGACCGACTCGCCGCCTTCCAGGATCTTGGCAATGGTGTCGTGCGGCAGCACATTGATGGGCATGCCCACGATGGCCAGGGCCATCAGCGGCTGGCCGCCCATGGCGTAGATGTCGGACAGCGCATTCGTTGCGGCGATGCGGCCGAAGTCATACGGATCGTCCACGATGGGCATGAAGAAATCCGTGGTCGCCACGATGGCCTGCTCGTCGTTGATGCGGTAGACGGCGGCGTCGTCGGCGGTCTCCGTGCCCACCAGCAGGTCCGGGAAGAACTGCTTGGGCAGCGCGCTCTTGCCGATCAGCTCCGCCAGCAGGCCCGGCGCGATCTTGCAGCCGCAGCCGCCGCCATGGGACAGCGAGGTGAGTCGGGGAGCTTGGGAGGTGTCTGTGGTCATGGAGCAATCCGGCGAACGGGGGCGATCGCAGTAGTGGAAAAGAGTGCCTGCCGCCAGCGCGGCGGCGCGCCATATTATGGGCGGGCACGGCGGGCGGCCATGGTACAAGCGGGCATGTCCAAGTCTTTCGCTCATGACCGCGCATCCGTGGACTGCGATCCCGAGACGGTGGTCGGCGTGGAGCAGCGCGGCTTCAACGCCTGGCCAGCCCAGCGCACCGTGCTCTGCGGGGACTGGCTGCTGCGCGCCGCGCAGGGCCATACCAAGCGGGCCAACTCGGCCAATGCCCATCAGCCCGGCGCCCGCCTTGGCGCCTTGCTGGCGCAGATCGAAGCCTTCTACCAACGCCAGGGCCTGCCGCCCGTCTTCCGCCTCTCGCCCCTGGCCAGCCCCGAGGCCGATGCCCAGCTGGCGCAGGCCGGCTACCTGCTGGCCGATCCTTCGCTCGTGATGCGCGCAGCCTTGGCGGACATGGCGCAGCCGGCGGACGAAAAAGGCTGGACCCTCGCCATGGATGCCCGGCCCGGTGCGGCCTGGCTGCAAGGCTTTGCCGAGGCCGGCGCCGTGCCGCCCCGTCACAGGCAGGCGCATCACCACATGCTGCAGTCCATTGCCTGGCCCGCCGCCTTTGCCACGCTGCGCGTCGGGGGCGAGGTGGCCGGGTTCGGTCTGGCCGTGCTGGAGCGCGGCTGCGTGGGCCTGTATGACATCGTCATCGCACCTGCAATGCGCGGGCGGGGGCTGGGCCGTGCGCTGGTATGCGGCCTGCTGCACTGGGGACGGACGCAGGGGGCGCAATGGGCCGAGCTGCAGGTGAGGGCTCCCAACCGGGTGGCGCGCGGGCTGTATGAAAGCCTGGGCTTTCATCCGCTCTACGCCTATCACTACCGCCTGCCTGCCGCGGCGCCTTGATGTGCCGCAGCGACTAAGAAAGGATGATGACCCAGCGCGACACTCCGGGTGCTCCGAGGCGGGCGATATGTGAAAAAATGCTTCGATGCGCCGTCGTGGTGCAATGCATGGATTTCCCGTTCAAGGAGCCTTGGTTGGCTGTTCGCATAAATCGCTCACAGCGCTCGCAGCGCTCACTTCTCCCATCCCGCAGGTGGTGCATGGGTGGCAGGATCAAGGGCCTGCCGCCCGCCTGGGCCTGGGTGGCCGTGTGCCTGCTGGCGCTGCAAACGGGTTGGGTGGGGCTGGTGGGGCAGGCGCATGCCGAACCATCGGCCGACGAGCATGAGCTGGGCGTGACACGCACAGTCTTAGGCATCCTGGGCTACACGCGCTGGCCCACGGAAAGCGCGGTGCTGCGGCTGTGCGTGGTGGGCTCCACCGAATATGCCGATGATCTGCTCAATGGTGCCCCGCAGACCGTGGGCAGCCAGCGGCTGGAAGTCCGGCGCGTCGTGCTTTCCGATGCGCGCATCCTGGCCGAATGCGAAGGCATCTATGCCGGCCAGCTCGATGAAGCGGCCTGGCGCAAGCTCATGGAGCAACTGGCCGGACGGCCGCTGCTGACCATCAGCGAGCGGGGCGAGCTGTGCCGCATCGGCGCCATGTTCTGCCTGCGCCGCCGTGGCGAGGGCGCGGGCTTCGAGGTCAGCCTCGACTCCGTGGCACGCAGCGGCCTGCGCGTCAATCCCAAGGTGCTGCAGCTTGCGCGCCACAGGACGTTGCCATGAAGTTGTTCCTGTCCGGCAGCGCCTCCCTGCGCAACGTGATCCGCCGCGCGCACATGCGCATGGCGGCGGTGGCCATTGCGCTGGCGGGCGCGCTGCTGCTCATCGTCGGCGTGGCCACCCTGCGTCTTTACCTGTCCAACAACCTGCATCTGGTGGCACGTTCGCTGGCCTATACGGTCGAGGCATCGCTGGTCTTCGGTGACCGTGACGAGGCTGCCCGCGTGCTGGACCAATTGCTGCGCGGCGAAGGCGTGGCCCATGCCGAGGTTTTCGATGCCGAGCAGCGCCCGTTCGTGCAGTGGTCGGGCCATGGCGGCTCGGCGCTGTCCAGCGTGGGTGAACTGCTGGCCATAGGCATAGGCCTGCCGCGCGCCGAGGCCGATGTGCGCCAGGATGGCCGCCTGGTCGGGAGCGTGCAGCTGTCCAGCGATGGCGTGGGCCTGGTCCGCTTTCTGGGCGCAGGCTTCATCGTGCTGGTGCTGTGCGTCGGCGTGAGCGGCTATGTGGGGCTGCGCCAATCGCGCCGCATGCTGCGCGACATTGCCGAACCGCTGCAGCAGTTGGCGCGCGTGGCGCACGCCGTGCGCCATGACCGGTCCATGGACCAGCGCGTGCCGCTGGCGCGCATTGCCGAACTGCGCGAGTTGGGAGACAACTTCAATGCCCTGCTGGCCGAGCTGCAGACACGCCACGAGCGGCTGCAGCAGCAAAACTCGGCCCTGGAGCGCCAGGCTTCGCGAGACAGCCTCACGGGGCTGGCCAACCGCCTGCATTTCGAGCAGCGCCTGCAGCAGGCGCTGGACAATGCGGCCGAAACCGGGCAGAAGCTGGCCGTGCTGTTTCTGGACAACGACCGCTTCAAGCAGGTCAACGACGCGTACGGCCATGCTGTGGGCGATGTGCTGCTCAAGGCCGTAGGCGCAAGACTGCGCTCGCAGGTGCGCGAGAGCGATCTGGTCGCGCGGCTGGGCGGCGATGAGTTCGCCATCCTGCTCTATCCCGTGGGCGGGGGCGGCGATGCGCAGATGGTGCGGGACAAGATAGAGGCCGCCATGCATGAGCCTTTGGTGGTCAGCGAAGGCGTGGTGCTGCAGCCTTCGGTCAGTGCGGGCGTGGCCCTTTTTCCCAAGCATGGCCAGAGCATGGAGACGCTGATGCGCCATGCCGACCAGGCCATGTACCAGGCCAAGGCCATGCGCCAGGCCGAACGAGTCACAGGAGGATGACATGTTGAAACGACGGAGCTGGACCCGGATGTGCGGCGCAGGTGCGGCCGCTGTGCTGGCCCTTGCGCTGGCGGGCTGCAAGGCGGCGCCCGAGGCGCCGCCTACGCCGCAGGGCCTGACCGAGCAGCAGCAGCAAGTGCTGCGCAGCCAGGGCTTTGCACAGGCGGAGCAGGGCTGGGAGCTGCAGATGTCGGGCAAGCTGCTGTTCGGCTTTGACTCGGCCGAAGTCGGTGCCCAGGCGCGCACCAAGGTGCTGGAACTGGGGCGGGCGCTCAAGGGCGTGGGCATAGAGCGGCTGCGCGTGGAAGGCCATACGGACGATCGCGGCAGCGATGCCTACAACATGCGCCTGTCGCTGCGCCGCGCCGAAGCCGTGGCCGATGTGCTGGCCGAAGCCGGCCTGGCGCGCCAGGATATCGAGGTCAAGGGCCTGGGCCGCGCCATGCCCGTGGTGCCCAGCGATGCGGCGGAGAACCGCCGCGTGGCCATCGTCGTGCCCTTGCAATAGCCGTAACCTGGCTGGGATCAGAGTCGGGGGATTGGCGGAAAGCAGCAGGAGTCGAACCTACCCAGGAGCGGCTGACGCCCCTGACCGGGTTTGAAGCCCGGGCGCACCACCGGGTGCGTATGCTTTCCTTCTGGATTGAAGCTCCCCCTGAGCGGCTTACGCCGCTTCCCCCCGTTGCACGGCGCCTCTCTACCCGCTTCGCGGGGGAGGGGGACGACACCCTTGCTGCGGGGCGGCCCTTGCTCGGTGTCTCTCGCCCTGGGCCGCGCCGGTTGCTGGCGCCGTGGCGAAGCAAAGCTGGCCATTGTAGCGGCCCCTTGCCTCAAATTCTTGCTGTGGCGCCAGTGGTCCACTGCACATCGGGGCGCAGCAGGTGGGCGTCGCGCAGGCGGCGGGTGTAGCCGATGCGGTCGAAGAATTCGAGGATCTGGATGGCGCGCTTGCGGCCCAGGCCTGTGGCATCGCGAAAGGCGTGGGCCTGGATTTCGCCGTTGGGGGTGGCGGCGGCCAGTTCGCGCACCAGGGCGGCGAGTTCATCCGTGCGGGCGGCGGAGTAGAACAGGTCCTTGGTCACCTGAAACAGCAGTCCCTGGCGCGCGAGCTTGCGCAGCAGCTGGCGCACGGTTTCCTCGCCGATGGCGTTGTCGCGTGCCAGGTCGCGCACCCAGGGCGGGTCGTAGCGGCCGGCTTCGATGGCCGGCAGCAGTTTCTGGGCGATCTGTGTTTCGCTGTCCGACAGCTGCACGCTGTGGCCGGGCAGGTGCAGCCAGGCGCCGCTGGCGGCCAGGCTGCCATCCTGCAGCAGCGTTTGCAGCAGGCCTTTCCACAGCGCGTCATGTCCTGCATGGACCAGGCCGGACAGTGCCATGCGGCGCAGGCGTGCCGCGTTCACGCCGGGCTCGTCGGGGTTTTTTTCGTGAAAGCGCGCCATGCTGTCCAGCACCTGGCCGCGCAGCTGCGTCCAGCGTGCGTCACCCAGCAACAGCGTGTCGCCCTCGGCCAGTGGAAGTCGGTGCAGCCGGTGCCCGCCGTTGTCCGTGGCCACGGATGCGCGGCCTGTCAGGCGCATGAGCTGCGACGTGGCAATGCCGTGCGCCGCGCCTTGCACCAGCGCGCTGGCGTCCCCGGTGGCAATCAGCGATTCCAGCGCCTGCAGATAGGCCGTGCGCTCGGGGCTGCGGCGCTTGCGTGCGGGAGCAAAGGGGTCGATGACGCTGCCGCCCGCAATCGTGCGGCTGGCCTGGGCATTGCGCACGATGAGCCGGTCGCCGGGTTGGGCATGTACGGGCATGTCCAGCACCAGTTGGACGATGGCCTGCTCGCCGGGACCCAGCGGCTGGTCCTGCAGCAGGGCCACGTGGGCCGTGCAGCGCGCCGTACCGATGTGCACATGCACAGGCGTCCATTGGGCCAGTGATGGCGCATCGGCCAGCAGTTGCAGGCGCACGTCGATCCGGTCGCTGGCCTGCAGCAGCCGTGTGTCGGCGATCCAGTCGCCGCGCGTGATGGCTTCCTTGGCAATGCCCGACAGGTTGAGCGCGCAGCGCTGTCCGGCCAGGCCCTGTTCGCTGGCCTGGTTTTGGGCATGCAGGCTGCGCACGCGCACCTCGGTGCCCGAGGCCGAGTGCACCAGCGTGTCGCCGACTTTCACCTGCCCGCCGAACACGGTGCCTGTGACCACGGTGCCCTGGCCCGGCAGCGTGAAGCTGCGGTCCACGGCCAGGCGGAACAGTCCGTCGCTGGCCCGCGCGGGAATGGACTGGGCACGCGCCATGAGGTGCTCGCGCAGCTGCGCCACGCCCGCGTCACCGGGCTGGGCGGCGGCGGTGGGAAAGACCGGGGCGCCGGCCAGCGCCGTGGGCGCCAGCAGGGACTCGATCTCGGCACGCACCTGCTGCAGGCGCTCGGGCGTGGCGCGGTCGGCCTTGGTCAGGGCCACGGTGCCTTCGCGCACGCCCAGCAGCTGCAGGATGTCCAGGTGCTCGCGCGTCTGCGGCATGACGCCGTCGTCGGCCGCCACCACCAGCAGGGCGTGGTCTATGCCCACGGCGCCTGCGGCCATGGTGTGCACGAATTTTTCGTGGCCGGGCACGTCGATGATGCCCAGTACCTCGCCATTGGGCAGCGGCGTGTAGGCATAGCCCAGCTCGATGGAGATGCCGCGCGCCTTCTCTTCCTTGAGGCGGTCGGTGTCCACGCCCGTGAGCGCGCGCACCAGGGTGGTCTTGCCGTGGTCGATGTGGCCGGCGGTGCCGATGATCATGCGTTCGTCCTCAGGCGATGTGCAGCAGCGGCAGCTGTTCGGTGAAGGCCGGCTCGTCGGCTGCCTCCAGGCAGCGCAGGTCCAGCCACAGCGCGTCGTCATGCAGCCGGCCGATGACGGGGCGGGGCAGGCCGCGCAGGCCCGCTTCAAGCCGGGTGAGCTGGCGGCCGGCCTGGCGACCGTCGGCCGGATGCAGTCGCAGGCCCCAGCTGGGCAGGTTCTCCACGGGCAGGGCGCCGCTGCCGATCTGGCTGTTCATCTCGGCGGTTTCCACCACATAGCGGCTGCCCAGCGCCTGCTGCACCAGCGGCTGCAGCGCCTGCGCGCGGGCCTGCATGTCGGCCTGGGGGCGCGTGAACAGGCGCAGCGTGGTCAGGCGCTCGGCCAGCTTTTCTGGGTGCAGGTACAGGCGCAGCGTGGGCTCCAGCGCGGCCAGGGTGAGCTTGCTCACGCGCAGCGCGCGCTTGAGCGGGTGTTTCTTGATGCGGGCGATCAGGTCCTTGCGGCCCACGATCAGGCCGGCCTGCGGACCGCCCAGCAGCTTGTCGCCACTGAAGGTGACGATGTCGGCGCCCGACTCGATGGTCTCGCGCACCGTGACCTCGTAGGGCAGGCCCCATTCGCGCAGATCGACCAGGGTGCCGCTGCCCAGGTCCACCACCATCTGCAGGCCGTGCGCGTGGGCAATGGATGCCACCTCCGCGTCGCTCACGGCCTTGGTGAAGCCGGTGATGGCGTAGTTGCTGCAATGCACCTTCATGAGCAGGCCGGTGTGTTCGCCGACAGCGCCTTCGTAGTCGCGCGCATGGGTGCGGTTGGTGGTGCCCACCTCGACCAGGGTGGCGCCCGCGCGCGTCATCACGTCGGGGATGCGGAAGGCCCCGCCGATCTCCACCAGCTCGCCGCGCGAGACGATGACCTCGCGCCCGGCCGCCAGCGTGGCCAGGGTCAGCAGCACGGCGGCGGCGTTGTTGTTGACCACGGTGCAGGCCTCGGCGCCCGTGAGTTCGCAGACCAGGGATTCGATCAGGTCGTCGCGGTCGCCACGGCCGCCGTCCTCCAGGTCGTACTCCAGGTTGGCCGGCGCCGTCATGGCGGCCACCACGGCGTCCACGGCCTCCTGCGGCAGCAGGGCGCGGCCCAGGTTGGTGTGCAGCACCGTGCCCGTGAGGTTGAAGACCGTGCGCAGACGGGGTGCAAAGCGCCGCGCCAGGCGCAGGCCGGCCGCCTGGATCACCTCAGTGATGCCGGGCGCGCCTGCATCGGGCTCGCCGGACCGCAGCCGCTCCTGCGCATCGGCCCGCATCTGTGCCAGTGTCTCGCGCACGGCCTGGGTGCAGGCATCGAGGCCGTGGCGCTCGCGCAGCGCGAGCATGTCGGCGCTCAGCAGCACCTTGTCCACGGCAGGCAGGCGCAGCGCGGACGGGGTGGAGGAAGCGGCAGAGGTGGCGGCGGTATCGGTCATGGTGTGCGAAAGGGTCAGGCAGCAGGCGTGGCGGGGTCGATCAGCGCGTCGCCGGCCTCGTCCTGCTCCTCGGCAAAGGCCACGTAGAGCAGGGGATTGGCGCTGGCGCGCTGAAAGCGCGTCTCCTCGCCCATCAGCAGGTCCAGCATCAGCGAGGCCAGGTCGTCGGCCAGGGGCTCGGCCATCGGGTCCTTTTCCTGGTTGACCACCTTGCGGTAGCTGCCGCATTCCTCGCAGGTCTCGGCCAGCACGGTATCGCCGGCGCCATCGATGCCCTGGTACTCGACGCCCTTGGTCGACTCGCAGTGGGAGCACTTGACGCGCACCATGTGCCACTCCGTGCAGCAGGTGCCGCAGTGCAGGTAGCGATGGCCTGCGGCCTTGCCGCCAATGCGCAACACGCTGGCCACGGGCTCGCTGGCGCAGACGGGACAGATCGAGGCGGGATCGGTATAGGGCACGTCGCGTGCGTTCAGGCCGCTGGCGCGCGTGGCAAACACCACCTGCAGCGCAGCCATCACAAAGGGCGCCATGCCCACGTGGCGGGCCGCCACTTCCTTTTGCAGCAGCCGCTGCGCGATCTCGTCACGCCCGGCCGTGTCCAGCGCGCGCAGCTCCTGCAGCAGCGGCTGCAGCGGCGCAGGCAGGCCGTCGGCGCCCGACAGGGCATCGAGCATGCGGTCCAGCACGCCATGCCAGGCGGCATCGATATGGTCGGCGGCAGGCAGCAGCGGCATGGAATGCTCCTGCGCCCGCGCGATCAGCGCCGCATCGGGCTCGGCCAGCGTCAGCTGCCCGGCCGCCTTGGCCTGCGCGTCCACGATCTGCGCCACAAACCGCAGGTAGTCGGCAATCGGATTGCCCTCGGCCAGCTGCCGCAGCCGCGCCGCCCGCTCGACGAACAGCCCCGGCAACTGCGGCAGCAGCACGCGCGGAAAACTGGTGTGGTCCAGCGACTCGATATCGCCGGGTTGAAGAATGCGTTGCATTGGAATGAATCCCAAAAAAACAGCCGCCCGGATCGCTGGGCGGCTGGGTGCTCAGGCTGATGCCTAGTATGACGCCATGTCTGTGAAAACTGGCGCGGCCCAAGGCGAGGGGCACCGAGGAAGGGCCGTCCCGCACCGAGGGTGCCGTCCCCCTCCCTCGCGCAGCGAGTAGAGAGGGGGAAGCGGCGTAAGCCGCTCAGGGGGTGTCAGTCATTATCACCGGTCATCTTGCGATACCACCCCCGGTGGTGCTGCTTGGCCCAGGCCCGTGTCACCGTGCCGTACAGCATGGCGCGGATGGTGCCCCGGGTCCAGATGGCCGCGTACACGTGCATGATGATCAGGCCGATCATCCACACGCCCGCGATGGCGTGCACCACCGAGGCGGCGCGCACCACGTTGACGGGCAGCGTCCACCAGGCGCGCCACATGAGCGCGCCGGTCACGGTGATCGCCAGCATGCCGATGACCAGGCCCCAGAACAGCAGCTTCTGGCCGCCGTTGTACTTGCCCTGCTCGGGCATGTCGTGGTCGTCGCCGTCGATCATCTTGTTGACGTTCTTGAGCCACTTGATGTCGCGCGGCTCGACCACGTTCAGGCGCCAGAAGCGCAGCGCCATGATGATGAAGAACAGCGCCATCACCACCCCGATGTAGGGGTGCAGGATGCGTGTCCACGGCCCGCCGCCGAACAGCTGCGTGAGCGGGAAGAAGGCCGGGTGGAAGAACGCCAGGCCCGACAGCGCCAGCAGGATGAAGCAGATGCCGACCACCCAGTGGTTGGCACGCTCCGATGCGTTGTAGCGCACCAGGTCACGTGGGTTGCGTTTCATCGGCGGGCCTCCTTTTCAGCGGCTTCCTGGTCCTTGCGGTCCATTTCGTCTTCCAGTTCCTTGGACACGTCGTTCGGGCCCTTGGTGATGTAGTGGAACAGGCTGCCGACGGCAGCTGCGCCCAGCGCGGCCATGGCCAGCGGCTTGGCCACACCCTTCCACAGGGACACCATGGGGCTGATCTTCGGGTCGTCGGGCAGGCCCTTGTACAGCGAAGGCTTGTCCGCGTGATGCAGCACGTACATCACATGGGTGCCGCCCACGCCCTGCGGGTCATACAGGCCCGCCTCGGCATAGCCGCGCCGCTTGAGGTCGCCGATGCGGTGCTCGGCCTGGTCCTTCATCGCCTCCTTGGTGCCAAACATGATGGCGCCGGTGGGGCAGGTCTTGACACAGGCAGGCTCCCGGCCGACGGCCACGCGGTCCGAGCACAGCGTGCACTTGTAGGCTTTGTGGTCCTTCTTGGAGATGCGCGGGATGTTGAACGGGCAGCCCGTGACGCAGTAGCCGCAGCCCACGCATTGGTCCTGCTGGAAGTCCACGATGCCGTTGCTGTACTGCACGATGGCGCCCGGCGAGGGGCAGGCCTTCAGGCAGCCCGGGTCCTCGCAGTGCATGCAGCCGTCCTTGCGGATCAGCCACTCCAGGTTGCCGGTCGCTTCGTTCTCGTACTCGGTAAAGCGCATGACGGTCCACGACTGATCCGTCAGATCGGTCGGGTTGTCATAGACGCCGGCCGCGCAGGTGCCGATTTCGTCGCGCAGGTCGTTCCACTCCATGCAGGCGGTCTGGCAGGCCTTGCACCCGATGCACTTGGAGACATCGATGAGCTTGGCCACCTCGCCGCTGTGCGTTTCGCGCGCACTGGGGGCAGGCGTCGTCGTGGCCGAGCGACGCTTGATATCGAGAGACATGGTTGATGACATCAGCTGCTCCTTAAACCTTTTCCACCTTCACGAGGAAGGTCTTGGATTCCGGGGTAAGGCTGTTGCCATCGCCCACCGATGCCGTCAGGTTGTTGGCCATGTAGCCCTTGCGGCCCGTCGACGAGAAGCCCCAGTGAATGGGCACGCCCACGTGGTGGATGGTCTTGCCATCGATCTTCATGGGCTTGATGCGCTTGGTCACCACGGCGGCCGCCTTGACGAAGCCGCGCTTGGAGCTGACCTTCACATGCTGGCCCGTCTCGATGCCCAGTTCCTTGGCCAGCGCCTCGCCGATTTCCACGAACTGCTCGGGCTGAACGATGTTGTTCAACTGAACGTGCTTGGTCCAATAGTGGAAGTGCTCGGTCAGGCGGTACGTCGTGCCCACATGCGGGAACTCGCTGGGCGAGCCTGCCGAATCCTTGGCGGAGTCGAAGATGCGGGCGGCCGGGTTGATGACAGCCAGCTTGTTGTCGGGATACATGGGGTTGTATCCCAGCGGGTTGTCGAAGGCCTCGTAGTGGGTGGGGAACGGTCCCTCGTTCATGCCCTTGCGGGCGAAGAAGCGCGCCACGCCCTCGGGGTTCATGATGAACGGATCGGTGGTCTCAGGCGGCATGGTCGGACCCATGTCGGGCACGTCGGCGCCGCCCCAGGCCTTGCCGTTCCAGCGGATCAGCGTGCGCTGGGGATTGAACGGCTGGCCGTTGCGGTCGCACGAGGCACGGTTGTAGAGCACGCGGCGGTTGGCCGGCCAGGCCCAGGCCCAGTTCAGCGTATTGCCTATGCCCGTAGGGTCGCTGTTGTCGCGTCGGGCCATCTGGTTGCCGGACGAGGTCCAGCAGCCAGCCCAGATCCAGCAGCCGCCCATCGTCGTGCCGTCGTCGCGCATCTCGCCGAAGCCGGCGAGCTGCTCGCCGGCCTTGCGGATGAGCTTGGTCGGGTCCTTGGGGTCGAACAGGTCCACCAGCGCGCGGCCGTTGTACTCCTTGGCGATCTCTTCCGAAGTCGGATGATCGGCATAGGCATACGGCCACCACAGCTTGGTGATCGGCTCGGGGAACTTGCCGCCGTCCTTCTCATAGGCCTGCTTCAGGCGCAGGTGCAGGGCCGACATGATGGCGATGTCGGTCTTGGCTTCGCCCGGGGGCTCGGCCGCCTTCCAGTGCCACTGCAGCACGCGCGAGGAACTGACGACGGCGCCGTCCTCCTCGGCAAAGCAGGTCGTGGGCAGGCGGAACACCTCGGTCTGGATGGATGCCGAATCCACGTCGTTGAACTCGCCGTGGTTCTTCCAGAACTCCGACGTTTCGGTGACCAGCGGGTCCATGATCACCAGGAACTTCAGCTTCTTGAGGCCTTCGCGCACATTGTTGCTGTTCGCAAGAGCCGCCAGCGGGTTGAAGCCCTGGGCGATGTAGCCGTTGATCTTGCCCTGCGCCATCATGTCGAACACCTGCAGCATGTCGTACTGCTTGTCCAGCTTGGGCAGGTAGTTGAAGGCCCAGTTGTTCTCGGCCGTGGCCGCCGGTCCCCACCAGGCCTTCATCAGGCTCACGTGGAACTTGGGCGTGTTCGACCAGTAGTTCATCTGGCCCGGGCGCATGGCCTTGGGCGTGCGCGCGTCGATGTACTTCTGGTAGTCCTGCTCGCCTTCGTTGGGCAGCGTCAGATAGCCTGGCAGCGAAGCCGACAGAATCCCCAGGTCCGTCAGGCCCTGGATGTTGGAGTGCCCGCGCAGCGCATTCATGCCGCCGCCGGCCACGCCGATGTTGCCCAGCAGAAGCTGCACCATGGCGCCCGTGCGCAGGATCTGCGCACCCGTGGTGTGCTGTGTCCAGCCCAGTGCGTACAGGATGGTTGCGGCGCGGCCCGGCACTGCCGTCGAGGCCAGCTTCTCGCACACATGCAGGAATTTTTCCTTGGGCGTGCCGCAGGCGCTCTCCACCTTCTCGGGCGTATAGCTGGCGTAGTGGCGCTTGAGCCATTGGTACACGCAGCGCGGATGCTGCAGGCTGGCGTCCACCTTCACGTAGCCGTCGGCGTCGAGTTCATAGTCCCAGCTGGACTTGTCGTACTTGCGGGTCTGTGGGTCGTAGCCCGAGAAGATGCCCTCGTCGAACGCAAACTCCTCCTTCACGATGTACGAGAAGTCGGTGTAGTTCCTCACGTACTCGTGATGGATCTTGTCGTTCGTCAGCAGATAGTTGATCACGCCACCCAGGAACACGATGTCCGAGCCCGACCGGATGGGGGCGTAGAAATCGGCCACGGAGGCGGAGCGGTTGAAGCGCGGATCGACCACCATGAAGTGCGCACCGTTGTGCTCCTTCGCTTCGGTCACCCACTTGAAACCGCAGGGATGTGCTTCAGCGGCATTGCCGCCCATGATCAGGATAACGTCCGCGTTCTTGATGTCGACCCAATGGTTCGTCATCGCTCCACGGCCAAACGTCGGGGCAAGACCTGCCACCGTCGGGCCGTGTCAGACACGTGCTTGGTTATCGAGTGCGAGCAGGCCCCAGGAGCGGGCCACCTTGTGTGTGACGTAGCCGGCTTCGTTGCTGGAGGCCGAGGCGGCCAGCATGCCGGTGGTCAGCCAGCGGTTCACCGTCTGGCCCTTGTCGTTTTGCTCGACGAAGTTCGCGTCGCGGTCGTCCTTGAGCAGCTTGGTGATGCGGGTCAGCGCCTCATCCCAGGACATGCGCTTCCACTCGGTGGAGCCGGGCGCGCGGTACTCGGGATACTTCAGGCGGTGCGGGCTGTGGACGAAGTCCAGCAGCGATGCGCCCTTGGGGCACAGCGTTCCGCGATTGACGGGGTGGTCGGGATCTCCCTCGACGTGGATCACCGACAGCTTGGCGTTCTTGACGCCATCGCTCAGCGAATACATCAGGATGCCGCAGCCTACCGAACAGTAGGTGCAGGTCTGGCGGGTGACCGTGGTGGCGGCCAGCTTGAACTGGCGCACTTCAGCCAGGGCGGCCGTGGGCGAGAAGCCCATCAACGCCAGGCTGGATCCGGCCAGAGTCGAACCAGTCACTTTCATGAACTGGCGTCTGGAGAATTGGACCATGTGGGGTACCTTCTAATAGAAATTGACGCTTGTAAGCAAATTCTACGAGTGCACCCCGAAAACAATCCGGGAAATAACCCTTAATCCCGAGTCGGCCTGTGTGGCATTCATGCGCGGCCTCCCCGCTGCACCTTGCTGCGCGGGGCTTGCCGGCCCGGTGTCCGGCTGATTCATCAGTTGAATTGATTATCTGGTTTGAAGGCTTCGGATATTTTGTTTTATATCAATCCGGTATTCATTGGCTGGCTGAATAGCATCGATCAATACAGTCTATTGGGTGAATGCGAACCATTTGCGTCGATTGAATTGCCGAATGGGGTTTTTGGCCTCCCCCGGGAGCGGAGGCCGGGGTGGATCAGCGTGCCGGCGGGCCTGGATCGCGCGGGGCATGCTTGAGGCCCAGATCATCCGACGTCTGATATTCAGCATGCGCCAAACCCGTCTTGTTCACCGATGGGTTCACCGTTTGGGCCATTTGGCGGCGCCTTTCCTCATCCTGCAGCTGCATGCGCGTGAACATGTCCCAGATTGCCATGAACAGCGCCGCGATCACGGGTCCTATCACAAAACCCGTCAGTCCGAAGAGAGCCATGCCGCCCAGTGTCGAGATCAGCACGATGTAGTCGGGCATCTTGGTGTCCTTGCCCACCAGCAGCGGGCGCAGCACGTTGTCCACCAGTCCGATCACCAGCACGCCGTAGGCGATCAGGATCAGGCCCTTGCCCATGTCACCGGTGGCCAGGAAGTAGATGGCCACCGGTGCCCAGATCAGGCCGGCGCCCACAGCGGGCAGCAGCGACAGGAACGCCATCACCACGCCCCACAGCACGGGCCCCTGGATGCCCAGAATCCAGAAGATCAGCCCGCCCAGCGCGCCCTGGGCGGCCGCCACGGCCAGGTTGCCCTTGACGGTGGCGCGGATCACGGTGGTGAACTTGCTCGACAGCTCGGCCTTGTGATCGGACTGCAGCGGGATGGCCATGCGGATGCGCTGTGTCAGGTCGCGTCCGTCACGCAGCAGGAAGAACAGCAGGTACAGCATCACGCAGAAGCCGACCAGAAACCCGAAGGTGTTCTGGCCTATGCCCAGCGCCTTGGTGGCGGCCAGCTTGGAGGCCTGCATGGCGATGCTGGACAGCTTGTCCTGCAGCTCGGCCAGCGAACCCAGGTGCAACCGCTCCAGCCAGGGTGTGACCCAGGAGGGCAGGGCGTCCATGATCTGTTGCACATAGGTGCCTGCATCCAGGTTGCCGCTGTTGACGCGCTCATAGATCAACGAGGCCTCGCGCACCAGCGAGGCGCCGATCAGCGCCAGCGGCAGGATGGCCACCACCAGGCACAGCAGCAGGGTGGACAGGGCGGCGAGATTGGTGCGCCGTGGCATGCGCGCCAGCAGGCGCCGGTGCAGCGGCGAAAACAGGATGGCCAGGGCGACGCCCCAGAAGATGGCCCCCATGAACTCCCAGAGCACGGCACCGAAGCCTATGGTTGCCGCAATCAGCAGCAGCATGAAAGTGCGTTTGTGTAGGGGCAGCAGGTTCATCTGGCGGTCCGTTCGGAAGATGCGCCAATGTACGCGACTGCGGGAACTCCCGGAGAGTTCAGGTAATCACTTGGTAACTGCCCTGCTGCGATGTTTGAACGGTGGCACAATGGCGGTCGCAACCAGGCCCTTCCCCAGCCACAGTCGCATCCGCCAATCGGTACAGCCGTGTCGCGGAAGGTTCCACAAACCAGCTAATGCCTCCCTCAGGGAGGCTGAGGTCAGCGCAATATGAGCGATCAGACGTCGGTCTACCAAGCCTACCAAGGCAATACCTACCTCTTCGGCGGCAATGCCCCCTACGTCGAAGAAATGTACGAAAACTACCTGGCCAATCCCGGTAGCGTGCCGGATTCCTGGCGCGAGTACTTTGATGCACTGCAACATGTGCCCGCAGTCGATGGCACCGACGCCAAGGACGTTCCGCACCAGCCCGTCATCAACGCTTTCGCCGAGCGCGCCAAGCAAGGCGGCACCAAGGTGGTCGTGGCCTCCGGCGCCGACTCCGAGCTGGGCCGCAAGCGCACCGCCGTCCAGCAACTGATCGCCGCCTACCGCAATGTCGGCGCACGCTGGGCCGATCTGGACCCCCTCAAGCGCACCGAGCGCCCCGAAATTCCCGAGCTGGAGCCGTCGTTCTACGGCTTCACCGATGCCGACCAGGAAACGGTGTTCAACACGAGCAACACCTTCTTCGGCAAGGAAAGCATGTCCCTGCGCGAGCTGATGAACGCTCTGCGCGAAACCTACTGCGGCACCATCGGCTCCGAGTACATGTATGCCACGGACCAGACGCAAAAGCGCTGGTGGCAGCAAAAGCTGGAAACCAGCCGTACCAAGCCCAGCTTTGATGCCAGCCGGAAAAAGCGCATCCTCGACCGCCTGACGGCTGCCGAAGGCCTGGAACGCTACCTGCACACCAAGTACGTCGGCCAAAAGCGCTTCTCGCTGGAAGGTGGCGAGAGCTTCATCGTCGCCATGGACGAGCTGATCAACGCTGCCGGCCAGAAGGGCGTGCAGGAAGTCGTGATCGGCATGGCCCACCGCGGCCGCCTGAACGTGCTGGTCAACACCCTGGGCAAGATGCCCAAGGACCTGTTCGCCGAGTTCGACCACACTGCCCCCGAGGACCTGCCCGCCGGTGACGTGAAGTACCACCAGGGCTTCAGCTCCGACGTGTCCACCGCAGGCGGCCCCGTCCACCTGTCGCTGGCCTTCAACCCCTCGCACCTGGAAATCGTCAACCCCGTGGTCGAAGGTTCGGTGCGCTCGCGCATGGACCGCCGCGACGACCCGCACGGCAAGCAGGTGCTGCCCGTGCTGGTGCACGGCGATGCAGCCTTCGCCGGCCAGGGCGTGAACCAGGAAACCCTGGCGCTGGCCCAGACCCGTGGCTACACCACGGGCGGCACGGTGCACATCATCATCAACAACCAGATCGGCTTCACCACCTCCGATCCGCGCGACACCCGCTCCACGCTGTACTGCACCGACATCGTCAAGATGATCGAGTCGCCCGTGCTGCACGTCAACGGCGATGATCCGGAAGCCGTGGCGCTGGCCGTGCAGCTGGCCCTGGAGTTCCGCATGGAATTCTCCAAGGACGTGGTCGTGGACATCGTCTGCTTCCGCAAGCTGGGCCACAACGAGCAGGACACCCCCGCGCTGACCCAGCCGCTGATGTACAAGAAGATCGGCGCCCACCCTGGCACGCGCAAGCTGTACGCCGACAAGCTGGCCGCACAGGGCCTGGGCGAATCGCTGGGCGACGACATGGCCAAGGCCTACCGCGCCGCCATGGACGAAGGCCGCCACACCGTGGACCCGGTGCTGACCAACTTCAAGAGCAAGTACGCCGTGGACTGGAGCCCGTTCCTGGGCAAGACCTGGACGGACGCCGGCGACACCGCCATCCCGCTGACGGAATGGAAGCGCCTGGCCGAACGCATCACCACCATCCCCGAGACCGTGACGCCGCACGCGCTGGTCAAGAAGGTCTATGACGACCGCGCAGCCATGGGCCGCGGCGAAGTCAACGTGGACTGGGGCATGGGCGAGCACATGGCCTTCGCATCGCTGGTCGCATCGGGCTACCCCGTGCGCCTGTCGGGCGAGGACTGCGGCCGCGGCACCTTCACGCACCGCCACTCGGTCATCCATGACCAAAAGCGCGAGAAGTGGAGCGAAGGCACCTACATCCCGCTGCAGAACGTGGCCGACAGCCAGGCTCCGTTCACCGTCATCGACTCCATCCTGTCCGAAGAAGCCGTGCTGGGCTTCGAGTACGGCTATGCGTCGAACGACCCCAACACCCTGGTGATCTGGGAAGCCCAGTTCGGCGACTTCGCCAATGGCGCCCAGGTCGTGATCGACCAGTTCATCGCCTCCGGTGAAGTCAAGTGGGGCCGCATCAACGGCCTGACGCTGATGCTGCCGCACGGCTACGAAGGCCAGGGCCCCGAGCACAGCTCGGCCCGCCTGGAGCGCTTCATGCAGCTGGCCGCCGACGCCAACATGCAGATCGTGCAGCCGACCACGGCCAGCCAGATCTTCCACGTGCTGCGCCGCCAGATGGTGCGCCCGCTGCGCAAGCCGCTGGTCATCATGACCCCCAAGTCGCTGCTGCGCAACAAGGACGCCACCTCGCCGCTGTCCGAGTTCACCAGCGGCGGTTTCCAGACCGTGATCCCCGAGCAGGACGAAGCCGTCGTGAAGAACGCGGCCAAGGTCAAGCGCGTGATCGCATGCTCCGGCAAGGTCTACTACGACCTGGTCAAGAAGCGCACCGAGAAGGAAAGCAAGGACGTCGCCATCATCCGCGTCGAGCAGCTGTACCCCTTCCCGCACAAGGCTTTCGCCGCTGAACTGAAGAAGTTCGGCAACGCCACCGACATCGTCTGGTGCCAGGACGAGCCGCAGAATCAGGGCGCCTGGTTCTTCGTGCAGCACTACATCCACGAGAACATGCTCGATGGCCAGAAGCTGGGCTACTCCGGCCGCGCTGCCTCGGCATCGCCCGCCGTGGGTTACGCCCACCTGCACCAGGAGCAGCAAAAGGCCCTGGTGGAAGGCGCGTTCTCCAAGCTCAAGGGTTTTGTCCTGAACAAGTAAGGCAGCCCCCACCCGCTACGTATCAGTACAGAACACTTTTGGAAAGAATCACAAATGGCTATCGTTGAAGTCAAAGTTCCCCAGCTGTCCGAGTCCATCGCTGAGGCCACCATGCTGACCTGGAAGAAGAAGGCCGGCGAAGCGGTTGCAGTCGATGAGATCCTCATCGAGATCGAAACCGACAAGGTCGTGCTCGAAGTGCCCGCGCCCGCCGCTGGCGTGCTGGCCGAGATCGTGCAAGGTGACGGCGCCACCGTGGTGGCCGAGCAACTGATCGCCAAGATCGACACCGAAGGCGTGGCCGGTGTGGCCGCTGCCGCTCCTGCAGCCGCCCCCGCCGCTGCAGCCGCTCCCGCTGCAGCGCCCGCAGCCGCGGCCGCCACCGGTGGCAGCAAGGGTGATGTCGCCATGCCCGCCGCTGCCAAGCTGCTGGCCGAAAACAACCTGTCGGCCGCCGGCGTGGCTGGCTCCGGCAAGGATGGCCGCGTGACCAAGGGTGACGCGCTGGCCGCCATCAAGGGCGGCGTGCAGTCCACCGCTGCCGTCATTCCCACCGGCGTGCCCACCAAGGCGCTGCCCCAGGTGTCGGCTCCGTCCGCCAAGGAAGACCTCAGCGGCCGTCCCGAGCAGCGCGTGCCCATGAGCCGCCTGCGTGCCCGCGTGGCCGAGCGTCTGCTGCAGTCGCAGTCCACCAACGCCATCCTGACCACGTTCAATGAAGTGAACATGGCCCCGGTGATGGATCTGCGCAAGAAGTTCCAGGACGCCTTCACCAAGGAACACGGCACCAAGCTGGGCTTCATGTCCTTCTTCGTCAAGGCGGCCGTGCACGCCCTGAAGAAGTACCCGGTGCTCAACGCATCCGTGGACGGCAACGACATCGTCTACCACGGCTACTTCGACATCGGTATCGCCGTGGGTTCGCCCCGTGGCCTGGTGGTGCCCATCCTGCGCAATGCAGACCAGATGAGCTTCGCCGACATCGAAAAGAAGATTGCCGAATTCGGCAAGAAGGCTGCCGAAGGCAAGCTGGGCATTGAAGAAATGACCGGCGGCACCTTCTCCATCTCCAATGGCGGCACCTTCGGCTCGATGATGTCCACCCCCATCATCAACCCGCCCCAGTCGGCCATCCTGGGCGTGCACGCCACCAAGGACCGTGCCATGGTCGAGAACGGCCAGGTCGTGGTGCGCCCGATGAACTATCTGGCCATGTCCTATGACCACCGCATCATCGACGGCCGCGAAGCCGTGCTGGGCCTGGTGGCCATGAAGGACGCGCTGGAAGATCCTTCGCGCCTGCTGTTCGACCTGTAATTCCACAGGGTTCGACACGACGAAAACCCACCCTTGGCCGCGCGCCCTGCGGTGGGTTTTTTCATGCATCACAGACAAGAGATTCCTGAAATGAGCAAGCAATTCGACGTCATCGTCATCGGCGCGGGCCCTGGCGGCTACATCGCCGCCATCCGTGCCGCGCAACTGGGCTTCAACGTGGCCTGTATCGACGAGTGGAAGAACGCCGCCGGCGGCGCCGCTCCGGGCGGCACCTGCACCAACGTGGGCTGCATTCCCTCCAAGGCCCTGCTGCAGTCGTCCGAGCACTTCGAGCACGCCAATCTGCACTTTGCCGACCATGGCATCTCCACCGGCAAGGTCGAGATGGACGTGGCCAAGATGATCGCCCGCAAGGATGCGGTCGTGAAGCAGAACAACGACGGCATCCTGTACCTGTTCAAGAAGAACAAGGTCACGTTCTTCCACGGCCGTGGCTCCTTCGTCAAGGCCGTCGAAGGCGGCTACGAGATCAAGGTCGCCGGCAAGGAAGAGGAAGTGCTGACGGGCAAGCAGATCGTGGTGGCCACCGGCTCCAACGCCCGCGCTCTGCCCGGCGTGCCCTTCGATGAAGAGAACATCCTGTCCAACGACGGCGCCCTGCGCCTGGGCAAGGCCCCCAAGAAGCTGGCCCTGATCGGCGCCGGCGTGATCGGCCTGGAAATGGGCTCGGTCTGGCGCCGTCTTGGCACCGAAGTCATCGTGCTCGAAGGCATGGACAAGTTCCTGCCCGCCGTGGACGAGCAGATCGCCAAGGAAGCCAAGAAGGCCTTCGACAAGCAGGGCCTGAAGATCGAGCTGGGCGTGAAGATCGGCGAAGTCAAGTCCGGCAAGAAGGGCGTGTCCATCGCCTACACCAACGCCAAGGGTGAAGCCCAGGCGCTGGAGGCTGACAAGCTCATCATCTCCATTGGCCGCACGGCCAACACCGCCGGCCTCAATGCCGAGGCGGTGGGCCTGGCCCTGGACGAGCGCGGCTGCATCGTGGTCGATGACGACTGCAAGACCAGCCTGCCCGGCGTCTGGGCCGTGGGCGACGTTGTGCGCGGCCCGATGCTGGCGCACAAGGCCGAGGAAGAGGCCGTGGCCGTGGCCGAGCGCATCGCCGGCCAGCATGGCCATGTGAACTTCGGCACCATTCCCTGGGTGATCTACACCAGCCCCGAAATCGCCTGGGTGGGCCGCACCGAGCAGCAGCTGAAGGAGCAGGGCGTCAAATACAAGGCCGGCAGCTTCCCCTTCCTGGCCAACGGCCGTGCGCGCGCCCTGGGCGACACCACCGGCATGGTCAAGTTCCTGGCCGATGCCGAGACCGACGAAATCCTGGGCGTGCACATGGTCGGCCCCATGGTCTCGGAGCTGATCTCCGAAGCTGTGGTTGCCATGGAGTTCAAGGCATCGAGCGAAGACATCGCCCGCATCTGCCATGCCCACCCCTCGCTGTCCGAAGCCACCAAGGAGGCTGCCCTGGCAGTCGACAAGCGTACTCTGAACTTCTGAGTGCCAGGCTAGCCATCTAGCCAATCCGAGACCTGAAAGCGCTTGCTCTGCAAGCGCTTTCAGCTTCTGAATACATAGCAAATGGTTGATGCTGCATGAGCGTTTCAGTGCGAGAGGCCTACGAGGCCGAACTGGTAGCCAAGGGCTTTCACAGTGATCCTGCGCAACTGCGCGCCGTCGAGGCGCTGCAGCGCTGTGCCGACGACTGGACGGTCTACCGCCAGCGCCGCTCCAACGCCTTCAAGAAGCTCATCAACCATCCCGAGATCCCCCGTGGCGTCTACATGTACGGCGGGGTGGGGCGCGGCAAGAGCTTTCTCATGGATTGCTTCTTCAATGCCGTGCCGCTCAGGCGCAAGGTGCGCCTGCATTTCCATGAATTCATGCGCGAGGTCCACCGTGAACTCGCCGTGCTGCAGGGCACCCAGAACCCGCTGGACGTGCTGGGTGCGCGCATCTCCAAGAAGTACAAGCTGATCTGCTTCGATGAATTCCACGTGGCCGACATCACGGACGCGATGATCCTGCACCGGCTGCTGGTGTCGCTGTTCGCCAACGGCGTGGGCTTTGTCACCACCTCCAACTTCAAGCCCGACGAGCTGTACCCGGGCGGCCTGCACCGCGACCGCATCCTGCCGGCCATCGACCTGCTCAACGAACGCATGGAAGTCGTCAACGTGGATAACGGCACGGACTACCGCCGCCGCACGCTGGAAAACGCCAGGCTCTACCACACGCCGCTGGGTGCCGAGGCCGATGCGGCCATGACCGAGACCTTCGACAAGCTGGCCGAGGTCAAGGACGAGGACCCGGTGCTGCACATCGAGGCGCGCGAGATCCGTGCGCGCCGCCGCGCCGGCGGCGTGGTCTGGTTCGACTTCCGCGAGCTGTGCGGTGGCCCGCGCTCGCAGAACGACTACCTGGAGATCGCAAGCCAGTTCCACACCGTGCTGCTGTCCGACGTGCCCTATATGCCGGTCAACATGGCGTCGCCCGCGCGGCGCTTCACCTGGCTGGTGGACGTGCTGTACGACCGCAGGGTCAAGCTGGTCATCTCGGCCGCCGTGCCGCCCGAGCAGCTTTACACTGAGGGCCCGCTGGCCCATGAGTTCCCCCGTACCGTCTCGCGCCTGAACGAGATGCAGTCCAAGGAATTCCTGGCGCTGGAGCGCCGCGTGGTGGATACCAGCCTGACCTGAGGCAGGTGGCCGCGCCTGGCGTCGTTTGCCGGACCTGTACATGCTGAAACTGCCCACCTCTGCTTTTGCCTCTGTGAAGAAACTGCCCGTTCCTTTGGGCGCCGCGCTGGCCTGCCTGGCCTTGGCGGGCCCGGCCGTGGCGGCCGATGCCGCGCGGGAGCCTGGCCAGGCGGCCAGGCAGGCCCAGGCCGAACGCAAGGCTGCCCGTGCCGACATCGCAGCCCAGCGCGCCGTCATCGAGCGCCGGCGCACGGCCCTGGAGTCCGAGTGCTACCAGCGCTTTGCCGTGGAAGACTGCCTCAAGCAGGCGCGCGAAGAGGCCCGTGAGCAGGATCGTCCGCTGCGCGAACGCGAGCTTCAGATCAACGACGAGGAGCGCAAGGAGCGCGCCGCCCAGCGCCTTGAGGATATCGAGGCCAAGAAGGCGCAGAAGGCCGCCTCGTCCATGCAAGCCAAGGAGCGGCCACCGGCCGCCCAGCGCGACACCCAGGCCATCAGGGCCCAGCGTGCCCAGGACGCACAGCAGCGCGCAGCCCAGCAGGCCAGCCACCAGCGTGATCGCCAGGCGCAGATCGAGCAGCGCCAGTCTGCGCAGGAGCAGGAGCGGCGAGCTGCCGCCCGCGCCCAGTTCGAGGCCAAGCAAAAAGAGGCTGCCGAGCGCAAGGCCCGCGCCGCCGATGCCGCCCGTGATCGCGGCCCGCAGGCAGCGCCACTGCCTGCGCCTCCCGCGCCTGCGGCGCCCTGAGTCCGGGTGGTCAGGCCGTCACCGGCTCCAGTGCCTCGAGCTTGAGCACCACCAGCGACAGGTTGTCACCACCGCCCTGGGCGCGCACGCGTGCCTTGTCGATCAGGAATTCCGTGGCCTCGCGCGGCGTGAGCGCGTTGAGCACGGTGCCCAGTTCCTCGGCCGTGTAGTAGTGCCAGACGCCATCGCTGCAGGCCATGAGGGTGGTGCCCGGATACACGCGCTCGATCACATGGTGGCTCATGGGCGGTTCGGCCTCGGTGCCCAGGCAGCCCAGCAGGATGTTGGACTTGGGGTGCACATGGGCCTCGAATTCGGTGAGCTCTCCCCGGTCCACCAGCGACTGCACATAGGAATGGTCCTTGGTGCGGTGGACCATGGTCGCGTCCTGGTAGTGGTAGATGCGCGAATCGCCCGAATGCACCCAGTGGCAGCGGCCCTGGGGCAGCAGGACGAAGGCGGCGATGGTGCTGTGCGGCTCCTGCTCGGCCGAAATGGCGGTCAGACGGATCACCGTGTGCGACTCGCGCACGATGCTCTCCAGCAGCGCTGTGCAGTCCTCCTTGCCCGGCTCGAAGCGCTCGAACAGCTGGCGCGCCGTGAGCATGACCTGGTCGGAGGCCTTGCGCCCGCCGCTGCGCCCGCCCATGCCGTCGGCCAGAACGCCCAGCAGGCAGCCGTGGACATACGGGTGGGCCATGAGCATCACCTGGTCTTGCTGGTATTGCCTGTCACCGCGATGGATGCCTGTGGCGGCTTGGAGTCGGTACGCTGGCTGCATGGTCTCTGGTTTGGTGGGCTCTTGGGGCGGTGGATGGGCACACCAGTGGCATGGCGCATATTATCGGAGCGCTGCCCCCGGTGCCGGCTCGCCCGGCTCCCGTGGCGCTGTCTTTTTCAACAACCGGACCTGTCCTGTGCATTCCCTGACCGCCGCCGTGCAGGCGGCCTTCGCCCCGCAAGGCCTGCTGTCGCGCGCCGAGGCGCAGTTCCTGCCGCGTGAAGGCCAGACCCGCATGGCCCTGGCCGTGGCCCAGGCCATCGAAGAGCGCCAGACCCTGGTCGTGGAGGCCGGCACGGGCGTGGGCAAGACCTATGCCTATCTGGTGCCGGCCCTGCTCAGCGGCCAGCGCGTGCTGGTGTCCACGGCCACGCGTGCGCTGCAGGACCAATTGTTCGCACGGGATCTGCCGCGTCTGGTGGCCGCCCTGGGCATGCCGCTGCGCATGGCGCGCCTCAAGGGGCGCAGCGCCTACCTGTGCCTGGAGCGGCTGGAGCGCGTGCGCCAGGGCCGCACGGCGCCGCAGGACCCGCAGGTGCTGCGCAGCGTGGCCCTGGTCGAGCGCTGGGCGCGCACCACGCGCACAGGTGACCTGGGCGAGCTGCCCGCGCTGGACGAGCGCTCGCCCGCGCTGCCCCTGGTCACCTCCACGCGCGACAACTGCCTGGGCTCGGACTGCCCGCATTGGCAGGGCTGCCATGTCAACGTGGCCCGCCGCACCGCGCTGGACGCCGACGTGGTGGTCATCAACCACCATCTGATGTTTGCCGACCTCGACGTGCGCGATTCGGGTGTGGCCCAACTGCTGCCCAGCGCGGGCGTGGTGGTGGTGGACGAGGCCCACCAGCTCAACGACACCGGCGTGCAGTTCGCTGGCCTGAGCCTGTCGGGCCAGCAATTGACGGGCTATGCCCGCGATGTGCTGCGCGCCGGCCAGGAACTGGCACGCGGCATGGCCGACTGGATGATGCTCTCGGCGCGTGTGGAGCAGGCACTGCGCGAGCTGCGCCTGGCCGCAGGCAAGCCCCCTGTGGGCGGACGTCTGTCCTGGCAGGGCGTGACGCCGCAGGGACTGGACGCCCAGAGCTGGCGCACGGCCCTGGTCACGCTGGGGCGCAGCCTGCGGGCGCTGGTGGAGCCGCTGGTGCAATTGCAGGTCAGCGATCCCGAACTGCGCAGGCTGCTCGAGCGCGGCAGCGAACTGCTGCGGCGCCTGGCCACCTTCGCGGCGGCGGCCGTGCAAGACACGGTGCGCTGGCTGGAATTGGGCAGCCAGCAGATGCGCATGCTGGAGTCTCCGCTGACCATTGCACACATCATGCGCACGCGGCTGCTGGGTCCGACGCAAGCGCAAGAGCAAGAGCATCAGGAAGGAAGCGGGCAAGACGCCGAGCCGCAGGAAAACGCACCCACCGCCGCGTACGAGCCGCCAGCGGGCACCGCCTGGATCTTCACCTCTGCCACGCTGGGCGACGACGAGCGGCTGAGTTGGTTCACCGAGCCCTGCGGACTGCGAGAGGCCCAGGTGCTGCGCGTGGACAGCCCCTTCGACTATGCGCGGCAGGCGGCGCTTTATGTGCCGCGGCCTTTTGCCGAGGCAGGAAGCCCGGCCCACAGCGCCGAGGTGGCACGCCTGGCGCTGGATGCGGCCCAGCGCCTGGGCGGCCGCACTCTGGTGCTGACCACCACGCTGCGTGCCCTGCACGCCATAGGCGACACGCTGCAGCAGTCGCTGGGGCTGTTCGGTGAACTTGATGTGCTGGTCCAGGGGCAGGCGCCCAAGCTGACCTTGATCGAGCGCTTTGTTGCGGCAGGCGAAGGCAAGGGCGCCAGCGCGGGGCGCGGCTGCATTCTCGTGGCATCGGCCACTTTCTGGGAAGGGGTGGATTTGCCTGGCGATGCGCTGCAGCTGGTGGTCATCGACAAGCTGCCGTTTCCGCCGCCCGACGATCCGCTGGTCGAGGCACGGTCGCGCAGTCTGGAATCCGTGGGCCGGCAGGCCTTTGCCGACTACATGCTGCCCGAGGCCGCGATGGCGCTCAAGCAGGGCGCCGGGCGCCTGATCCGGCGCGAGACGGATCGCGGCGTGCTTGTGGTCTGCGATCCCAGATTGACCGCCAAGGGTTATGGGCGGCGGCTGCGCGCTGCGCTGCCGCCCATGCGGACCCTGGAGGACGAGGCGGCCTTTGTTCAGGCCCTGCAGGCGCTGGCGCAGCCTGCGCCGCAGGTCACCACAGTTTCCACCACGACTTCTGCTTTGCCGTGACGTCCTTGTCGGAGTCCTGGCCGTACGAGGCGGTCAGCACGCGCTGCGCATCGTCACGCAGCTGGGTCATGCCCAGTGCATCGTATGAGTTCACCAGGATCTGCATGGCCTCGCGCACGGCGGGCACGCCCTGGTAGTCCTTGACGGCGGTCTGCGCGCGTGCGATGGCGGCCACGTAGGCGCCGCGTCCGTAGTAGTAGCGGGCCACATGGACTTCGTACTGCGCCAGCGAGTTGACGATGTACTGCATGCGCAGCCGCGAGTCTTCGGCGTAGCGCGACTCGGGGAAGCGCGTCACCAGCTCGCGGAATGACTCGAAGGAGTCCTTGGCGGCCTTCTGGTCGCGCTCGGACAGATCCTGGCGCGACAGCCAGGAGAACATGCCCAGGTTGTCATTGAAGTTGACCAGTCCCTTGAGGTACAGGGCGTAGTCGGTGGCGGGGCTGGCCGGGTGCAGCTTCAGGAAGCGGTCCAGCGTGGCCGTGGCCTGGACCTTGTCGCCGCTCTTGTACTGGGCATAGGCCTTGTCGAGCTGGGCCTGCTGGGCCAGGGGCGTGCCGGCGGCACGGCCTTCGAGCTTCTCGAACAGCGGAACGGCCTTGTCGAACGCACCGGACGCGGCTTCGTCGCGCGCCTCGGTATAGATGCGGTCCGGGGTCCACTTGGCAGTAGGGTCTTGTTGCGTACTGGAGCAGGCTGTCAGGACGCCTGCGACCAGCACGGCGGGAACGATGGACAGGGGAATACGCTGCATGGTGGACGTTTCTCGGGCAATCGAAGGGCGGTGAGAGGGTTGGCGGGCAGGGACGCGGGCCGCGCTGAGGGGCCGCATGAAGCCTGATTTTCCCGCAACCGGGCCGAGGCATTGTAACGGCCTGCGATGCCCGCCCCGCAGGCGGGGGCGGCGGCAAAGGCATGGCCGCGAACGGGTCCCGGCATTGCGGAGCTTTCTACAATGGCGCCCATATGTTTGTCCATTTGCGCCTGCACACCGAATTTTCCGTCGTGGACGGAACCAACCGCATCAACGCCATCGTCAAGGCCGCCGCCGAGGATGGGCAGGTCGCACTGGCCGTCACAGACTTCAACAACCTGTTTGGCGGCGTCAAGTTCTATCGCGAAGGCCGGGCCAAGGGCGTCAAGCCCGTGCTGGGCGCGGAAATCCAGATCGAGGGCGAAAACGGCGCCGCGATCTCGCGCATCATCGTGCTGGTGCAAAGCCCGCTGGGCTACCACAACCTGTCCGAGTTGCTGGCCCGGGGCTGGACCCGCAATGTGGTCAAGGGCCAGGCCGTGCACACATGGGCCTGGCTGCAGGAGCTGGGCGAAGGCCTGATCGTGCTGGCCGGCGCCCAGGCCGGCCCGGTGGGCCAGGCACTGATGCGCGGTGACGAGGCCGGCGCAGCAGCCGTCGCCCAGCGGCTGGCGAGCATGTTCCCGCACCGCTTCTTCATCGAGCTGCAGCGCGCAGGCCGGCCTGACGACGAAGCCCATGTGCTGGCCGCCGTGCAACTGGCCGATCGCCTGAACCTGCCCGTGGTCGCCACGCACCCCATACAGTTCTTCGGCCCCGACGACTACGAAGCGCACGAGGCGCGCGTGTGCATCGCCGAGGGCGAGATCCTGGCCAACCCCAAGCGTGTGCGCCGCTTCACGCGCGACCAGCATTTCAAGACCGTTGCGCAGATGCAGGCGCTGTTTGCCGACATTCCCAGCGCCATCGCCAACACCGTGGAAATCGCGCGTCGCTGCAGCCTGACGCTGGTGCTGGGCAAGCCGCAGCTGCCCAACTTCCCCGTGCCCGAAGGCATGACCATGGACGAGTTCTTCCGCCAGGAGTCCTTTGCGGGGCTGGAGGAACGCCTGATCCATCTCTATCCCGACCCCGCCAAGCGCGAGGCCCAGCGCGAACGCTATGTCGAGCGACTGGAGTTCGAGATCGGCACCATCCTCAAGATGGGCTTTCCGGGCTACTTCCTCATCGTGGGTGACTTCATCAAGTGGGCCAAGCTCAACGGCTGTCCCGTGGGTCCGGGCCGCGGATCGGGCGCCGGCTCGCTGGTGGCCTACGTGCTCAAGATCACGGACCTGGACCCGCTGGAATACAACCTGCTGTTCGAGCGTTTCCTCAATCCCGAGCGTGTGTCCATGCCCGACTTCGACGTGGACTTCTGCCAGGCCAACCGCGACCGCGTCATCGACTATGTGAAGCAGCTGTACGGCCGCGACGCCGTCAGCCAGATCGCCACCTTCGGCACCATGGCCGCGCGCGCGGCCATCCGCGACGTGGGCCGCGTGCTGGACATGAGCTACACCTTCTGCGATGGCATCTCCAAGCTCATTCCCAACAAGCCTGGCCTGCACGTCACGCTCAAGTACCCGCCCAACCCCAAGAAGGAGGGCGACAAGTACACCTACGCCATCGAGGCCGAGCCCATGCTGGCCGAGCGCATCGACAAAGAAGAAGACGTCAAGACACTGATTGAAATGGCCCAGAAGCTCGAAGGCATGACACGCAACATCGGCATGCACGCGGGCGGCGTGGTGATTGCCCCGGGCAAGCTGGCCGATTTCTGCCCGCTGTACCAGCAGCCGGGCAGCGACTCGGCCGTGGCCATGTACGACAAGGACGATGTGGAGGCCGTGGGCCTGGTGAAGTTCGACTTTCTGGGCCTGGCCACGCTGACCATCCTGGAGATTGCGCGCGAGTTCATCATCAAGCGCCACAAGGGCCAGGAGAACTTCGCATTCGAGAACATCCCGCTGGACGATGCGCGCACCTACCAGCTGTTTTCCGAGGGCAAGACCGAGGCCGTGTTCCAGTTTGAATCGCGCGGCATGCAGGGCATGCTGCGCGACGCCAAGCCCAGCCGGCTGGAAGACCTGATCGCCCTGAACGCCCTGTACCGCCCGGGACCCATGGACCTGATTCCCAGCTTCGTGGCGCGCAAGCACGGCAAGGAAGTGGTGGAGTATCCGCATCCGCTGGTCGAAAAGGTGCTGGCCGAAACCTACGGGATCATGGTCTACCAGGAGCAGGTGATGCAGACGGCCCAGGTGCTGGGCGGCTACTCGCTGGGCGGCGCCGACCTCTTGCGCCGTGCCATGGGCAAAAAGAAGGTCGAGGAAATGGTCATGCACCGCGGGATCTTCCGCGAGGGCGCGGCCAAGCAGGGCATCAGCGAGGAAAAGGCCGACGAGGTCTTCGACCTGATGGAGAAGTTCGCGGGCTACGGCTTCAACAAGTCGCACGCCGCCGCCTACTCGCTGCTGGCCTATCACACGGCCTGGCTGAAGGTGCACTACACGGCCGAGTTCTACTGCGGGAACATGACCGTGGAAATGGACAACACCGACAAGCTCAAGGTGCTGTACGAAGACGCGCTCAAGATGGGCATCAGCTTCGAGCCGCCGGATGTCAACCGCGGCATGTACCGCTTCGAGCCCGTCACCGACAAGGTCATACGCTATGGCCTGGGTGCCATCAAGGGCACGGGCCAGCAGGCCATCGAGGCCATCATCGCGGCCCGTGAAGGCCGCGGCGTGGGCCCGCGCGGCGCCGACAAGGGGCCGTTCAAGAGCCTGGCCGACTTCTGCGTGCGCGTGGACCGCACGCGCCTGAACAAGCGCACGCTGGAAGCCCTGATCAAGGGCGGTGCCTTCGATGCCATCGAACTGAACCGCGCGGCCCTGGTGGCCTCCATCGACCATGCCTTCGAGTTCGCCAACAAGACGCTGGCCAATGCCAACCAGGGCGGGCTGTTCGACATGATGGGCGAGGACGCCGTGGGCTCCAGCACCCAGGAGCCGCCCCTGGCCGATGCCTTGCCCTGGGGCGTGAAGGAGAGGCTGACCCAGGAAAAGACCGCCGTGGGCTTTTACCTGTCGGGCCATCTGTTCGACGAGGTCGAAAAGGAGGTGCGCCGCTTCGTGCGCACACCGCTGGCCGAGCTGCGCGACAGCCGCGAGCCCCAGACCCTGGCCGGCATCATCAGCGACTTCCGCGCCATCAATGGCCAGCGCGGGCGGCTGGGCCTGTTCAAGATCGATGACGGCTCGGGCGTGATCGAGGCCTCGGTGGACGAGAACACGCTCAATACCTATCGCGATCTGCTCAAGGACGACGAATTCGTCGTCATCACCGGGCGCCTGCAGCTGGACCACTTCAGCGGTGGCCTGCGCATGAAGGCACAGCAGCTGTTCAACCTGGCCGATGCGCGCTGCCGCTTCGCGCGCTACCTGCAGGTCAGCGTGGGCGAGAAGATGCCCGACGTGGTCGGCCTGCTGCGCCAGTTCCCCGCCGTGGTGGAGCAGGGCGAGCATGGCGAGCTGCAGCGCGGCATGAAAGTGCGCCTGGGACTGGTCTGCGAGGACGAGCGCGGCTCGGCCAGCTGCGAGCTGGCCCTGGGCGACGGCAGCCGCTTCTATCCCAGCGACGCGGCCCTGGCCGCCTGGTATGCCCAGGCGGGCAGCGCCCAGGTCAAGGTGGTCTACGAATGACGCGCAAGGTGGCGCAGCGTCCGGTGGCGGCAAGCAGGCACTGCTTTGGTGCGTGCTGGCCAGCCCGGGCAGGCGCCGCGCTTGAATTCTTCAGGCACGCCTCGCATATCCCTTCCGGAAAACAGTGGCTCCGATGGCTAGAATGATTTTCATGGCAACCCAACCCCCTTCGACCCCTCCTGCCATTCCCACAGTGCGGCCCGTGTCCGATGACGACGGCGCCGTGGTGCTGGAGCGGCGGCGCCAGCGCGTGCAGCCGCCGCAGATGTACCAGGTCGTGATGCTCAACGATGACTTCACGCCCATGGAATTCGTCATCATCGTCCTGCAGGAACTCTTCGGCAAGGACCGCGAAACGGCCACCCAGATCATGCTCAAGATCCATCTCGACGGCCGCGGCGTCTGCGGCGTGTACTCGCGCGATGTGGCGGCCACCAAGGTCGAGCAGGTGCTGCAGGCCGCCCAGAAAGCGGGCCATCCGTTGCAGGCCATGTTCGAGCCTGTTGAATAAACCCGGGCCGCCCTGATTTATGGTTGCAGTCAATAATCCCCAGCAAGCGAAAAGGAGTCATCAATGATCGCCCAGGAACTGGAAGTCAGCTTGCACATGGCCTTTGTCGAAGCACGCCAGCAGCGCCACGAGTTCATCACCGTGGAACACCTGCTGCTGGCCCTGCTGGACAACCCCAGTGCAGCGGAAGTGCTGCGCGCCTGCTCAGCCAACATCGATGACCTGCGCTCGGCCCTGTCCAACTTCATCAAGGACAACACGCCCCAGGTCGCGGGCACCGACGAAGTGGACACGCAGCCCACGCTGGGTTTCCAGCGTGTGATTCAGCGCGCCATCATGCATGTGCAATCGACCGGCAACGGCAAGAAGGAAGTCACGGGCGCCAACGTGCTCGTGGCCATCTTCGGTGAAAAGGACTCGCATGCCGTCTACTACCTGCACCAGCAGGGCGTGACGCGCCTGGACGTGGTCAATTTCATCGCCCACGGCATCAAGAAGGGCGAGCCGCCCGAGCCTGCGAAGGCGGAGAACCCTGCGGAATCCGAAGAGGGTGCCGGTGGCGAACGCAACGAAAAGGCCTCGCCCCTGGAGCAGTTCACGCTGAACCTCAACCAGGCGGCCAAGGACGGCAAGATCGATCCGCTGATCGGGCGCGACTACGAGGTCGAGCGCACCATCCAGATCCTGTGCCGCCGCCGCAAGAACAACCCTCTGCTGGTCGGCGAGGCCGGCGTGGGCAAGACCGCGATCGCCGAGGGCCTGGCCTGGCGCATCACCGAAGGCAAGGTGCCCGAGGTGCTGACCGAGGCCGTGGTCTATTCGCTGGACATGGGCGCGCTGCTGGCAGGCACCAAGTACCGTGGCGATTTCGAGCAGCGCCTCAAGGGCGTGCTCAAGTCGCTGAAGGACAAGCCCAACGCCATCCTGTTCATCGACGAGATCCACACGCTGATCGGCGCGGGCGCCGCTTCGGGCGGCACGCTGGACGCGTCCAACCTGCTCAAGCCGGCGCTGTCCAGCGGCCAGCTCAAGTGCATCGGCGCCACCACGTTCACCGAGTACCGCGGCATCTTCGAGAAGGACGCGGCCCTGTCGCGGCGCTTCCAGAAGGTGGATGTGGTCGAGCCCACGGTGGCCGAGACCGTTGACATCCTCAAGGGCCTGAAGTCGCGCTTCGAGGAGCACCACAGCGTGCAGTACGCCGCCGCCGCCCTGCAGGCTGCGGCCGAGCTGTCGGCCAAGTACATCAATGACCGCCACCTGCCCGACAAGGCCATCGACGTGATCGACGAGGCCGGCGCCGCGCAGCGCATCATTCCGGTGGAGCAGCGCAAGCAGACCATCGACAAGGCCGAGATCGAGGCCATCGTGGCCAAGATCGCGCGCATTCCGCCTGCCAACGTGTCCAACGACGACCGCAGCAAGCTGCAGACGCTGGAGCGCGACCTCAAGAGCGTGGTCTTCGGCCAGGACAAGGCGCTTGAGGCGCTGGCCTCCTCGGTCAAGATGGCGCGCTCGGGCCTGGGCAAGCCGGACAAGCCGATCGGCTCCTTCCTGTTCTCGGGCCCCACCGGCGTGGGCAAGACGGAAGCGGCCAAGCAGCTGGCCTACATTCTGGGCGTGGACCTGATCCGCTTCGACATGTCGGAGTACATGGAGCGCCATGCCGTCAGCCGCCTGATCGGCGCGCCTCCGGGCTATGTGGGCTTTGACCAGGGTGGTCTGCTGACCGAGGCCGTGACCAAGAAGCCGCATTCGGTGCTGCTGCTCGACGAAATCGAGAAGGCACATCCGGACATCTTCAACGTGCTGCTGCAGGTCATGGACCACGGCACGCTGACGGACAACAACGGGCGCAAGGCCGACTTCCGCAACGTGATCCTCATCATGACCACGAACGCGGGTGCAGAGACCATCAACAAGGCCTCGATCGGCTTCACCAACCCGCGCCAGGCCGGCGACGAAATGGGCGACATCAAGCGCCTGTTCACGCCGGAGTTCCGCAACCGTCTGGACGCCATCGTCAGCTTCAAGCCGCTGGACGAGCAGGTCATCCTGCGCGTGGTCGACAAGTTCCTGCTGCAGCTGGAGCAGCAACTGGCCGAAAAGCGCGTGGAGGTCACCTTCACCGATGCGCTGCGCAAGCACCTGGCCAGGAAGGGCTTCGATCCGCTCATGGGCGCCCGTCCCATGCAGCGCCTGATCCAGGACACCATCCGGCGCTCGCTGGCCGACGAGCTGCTGTTCGGGCAGCTGGTCGACGGTGGCCGCCTGGAAGTGGACTGGGTGGTCGATGCCGACGATGCCGAAAAGGGCGAGGTCAGGCTCGACATCACGCCCCAGCCCAGGCAGGACCCGGCTTCCGAGCCGGCCGAGCCCAAAGAGGCCACCGCCGACTGATGTGCATCGCCTGATGCCCATCGCGCAAGCCGACAGCCCCCCGGGCTGCCGGCTTTTTCTTTGATCCGCCCGAAGGAGTCTTTGTGGAGTGGTTTCGTCAGTACCTGACCCATGAGAATGCGCTGCTGCTGCTGTCGGTGACCTGGTCGGTCTATGTGGTGATCGTCGCGGTGTGGATCCTTCTGCAGCGCAGCGCACCCGTGGCCACACTGAGCTGGCTGCTGTCCATGGCGGCGATTCCCGTGGGCGGGCTGGCCATCTACTATTTCTTCGGCCCGCAACGGCTCAAGCGCCAGCGCATCAAGCGGCTGCGCGCGCGCAAGACATCGCGCGTGCGCTCGGGCGTGCAGCGGCTGCGCGAGCGCATGCCCGGCAGTCCCGAGCGCCTGCACCAGGTCGCGCGACTGGTGGCCGCCACCAGCGACTTTCCGGTGAGCACGGCCACCGACCTGCGGCTGCTGGTCGGTGGCGCGGCCACCTTCGACGCCATCATCGACGCGGTGAATGCCGCGCGCCACCACATCCACCTCGAGTACTACATCTTCGAGCCCGACCAGACCGGCACGGCCCTGCGCGACCTGCTGATACAGCGGGCCCGCGCAGGCATACAGGTGCGCCTGCTGGTGGATGCCCTGGGCTCCAAGAAGCTGGGGCGGCGCTTTCTGCGGCCGTTGGAGGAAGCCGGCGCCGAGGTGGCGCTGTTCCATGACTCCAGGATCGGGCGGCGCCTGCGCCCCGTTATCAATTTCCGCACCCACCGCAAGATCCTGGTGTGCGACGGCAAGGTGGGCTTCACGGGCGGCGTCAACGTGACCGACGAAGAGAACGCGCGTGTCATGCCCGATGCCTACCACGACGTGCACCTGCGCCTGGAGGGCGCCATCGTCAACTGGCTGCAGACCGTGTTCCTCGAGGACTGGGCCTACGCCCTCGAAAAGGACCCCAAGAGCGAGCCCGCCGACATTGACCTGCTGCTGCCGGACGCGCCCGAGGGCCCGCTGCCCGTGCAGATCATCACCTCCGGCCCCGACAACGGCCTACAGGCCATCTACCGCGCCCATCTTGCGGCCATCAACGCGGCCGAGGAGCGTGTCTGGCTGACCACGCCGTACTTCGTTCCCACGGAGGCCGCGCTGGCCGCGCTCACCAATGCCTCGCTGCGCGGCGTGGATGTGCAGTTGCTGGTGCCGCGCCGCTCCGATTCGGCCCTGGTCACGGCGGCCGCGCGCTCCTACTACGACGAACTGATCCGCTGCGGCGTGCGCGTCTACGAATACAAGGCGCGCATGCTGCACTCCAAGACGCTGGTGGTGGACGGCAGCATCTCCATCATCGGCACGGCCAACTTCGACTACCGCAGCTTCTTCCTGAACTACGAAGTCTGCGCCATCGCCTACGGGCCCCAGCTCAATGGCGACCTGGCGCGCCAGTTCGAGCTGGACCTGGAGCAGGCGCAGCGCGTGCATTTCAAGCGCGACCTGGGCTTCGCACTGCGCCTGTTCGACTCCGGCGCGCGCCTTTGCTCACCCTTGCTGTGATGTCCGGACGCACTTTTTTCGCAGGCATACTCGCCCGATGGCCCATACCTTCTTCTGGCACGACTACGAGACCTTCGGCGCCCAGCCGCGCTATGACCGGCCCGCGCAATTCGCGGGCATCCGCACGGATGCGGAACTCAATGAAATCGGCGAGCCCGTCATGTGGTATTGCCAGCCGGCAGGCGACTACCTGCCCGATCCGCAGTCCTGCCTGATCACCGGCATCACGCCCCAGCAATGCCTGGAGCAGGGCATGCCCGAGGCCCAGTTCGCCGCCCGCATCGAGGCGGAACTGGCCCAGGCCGGCACCGTGGGCGTGGGCTACAACACCATCCGTTTTGACGACGAGATCACGCGCTTCATGTTCTGGCGCAACCTCATCGACCCCTATGCGCGCGAATGGCAAAACGGCTGCGGGCGCTGGGACCTGCTGGACGTGGTGCGCATGGTCTATGCGCTGCGCCCCGAAGGCATTGTCTGGCCGAAAAAGGAGGATGGATCTCCAAGCTTCAAGCTCGAGGACCTGGCCCGCGCCAACGGCCTGCTGCACGAGAAGGCGCACGACGCCCTGTCCGACGTGCGTGCCACCATCGGGCTGGCCCGACTGATCCGCAAGGTCCAGCCCAGATTGTTCGACTTCGCCTTCTCGCTGCACAAGAAGGACCGGGTGCTGCAGGAAATGGGCCTGCCGGCCGAGCCGGCGCATGCCAGGCCCTTTCTGCACGTCAGCGGCATGATCCGGCCCGAGCGCGGCTGCATCGCCGTCATGTGGCCGCTGGCCACGCACCCCACCAACAAGAACGAGATCATCTGCTGGGATCTGGCGCAGGACCCGTCCGAGCTGGCCTCCATCGACGTGGACACGCTGCGCCTGCGCCTGTTCTCGCGCGCGGCCGACCTGCCCGAAGGCATGCAGCGCCTGCCCATCAAGAGCATCCACGTCAACAAGTCGCCCATGGTGGTCGGCAGCCTCAAGACGCTGAGCCCGGCCATGGCCGCGCAATGGGGCATCGATGTGGAGCAGTGCATGGGCCATGCGGCCATTGCACGGGACCTGCCCGACATGAGCGCGCTGTGGCGTGCCGTTCACCAGCGCCCTGCGCAGGAAGGGCTGGATGCCGACCAGGACCTGTACGGCGGTTTCGTGGGCAATGAGGACCGGCGCCGCCTGAACCACCTGCGCAGCCTGTCCGCGCAGGAGCTGGCGCTGGACCGCACGGGCTTCGACGATGCACGCCTGACCGAGCTGCTGTTCCGCTACCGCGCCCGCAATTTCCCCGCCAGCCTGAACCCGGCCGAGCGCCAGCGCTGGCTGCAGCACTGCGCGGCCTGCCTGATCGAAGGCAAGGGCGGCGCACGCACGGCCGAGCAGATGTTTGCCATGGTCGATCAGCTATCGGAAACTGCCGACGAGCGCGGCGAGGAGATCCTGGGGGCGCTGTATGACTATGCCGAGGCGATCATGCCGGAACTTTAGTTCCCCCTGAGCCGCTGCGCGGCTTCTCCCGAGAGGTGCGACACCCTCGCGGCGGGGCGGCCGGCGTAGGCACTTGCTCGGTCTTCCTCGCCTTGGACCGCGCCGGCTTCAGGCGCAGCGCCCATTTGTGCCTTCACCCAAAGAACTTGTAGCAGACCACGATGGCCGCCACCACGCCGGCCAGTTCGGCGATGAGGGCGCAGGGCACGGCGTGGCGGGCACGCTGTATGCCCACGGCGCCGAAGTAGACGGCCAGGACGTAGAAGGTGGTTTCGGTGCTGCCCTGGATGGTGGCGGCCACCAGGGCGGCGAAGCTGTCCACGCCCTGGGTCTGCATGGTCTCGATCAGCATGGCGCGCGCCGCGCTGCCCGAGAAGGGTTTGACCAGGGCCGTGGGCAGGGCGTCCACGAAGCGGGCGTCCATGCCCATGGCATCGACCCCCCAGCGTATGCCCGACAGCGCATACTCCAGCGCGCCCGATGCGCGGAACACGCCCACGGCGCAGAGCATGGCCACCAGGTAGGGCAGCAGGCCCTTGGCCACGTCAAAGCCTTCCTTGGCGCCCTCGATGAAGCTGTCGTAGACCGCGACCTTGCGCCAGGCGCCCAGGGTGACGAACAGCACGATCAGGGCAAACAGCGTCAGGTTGCCCAGCAGCGATGACAGCTGGGCCAGTGCGGCCGCCGACAGCGTGGCCAGAAAGGCCATGAAGCCTGCCAGCGCCAGGCCCAGCGGCAGCAGATAGCCCAGCACCACGGGGCTCCACAGCGGCAGCCTCTGCACGGCGGCCACTGCCAGCAGGCCGACCAGGGTCGAGGCCGAGGTGGCCAGCAAGATCGGCAGAAAGACCAGGGTGGGATCGGGCGCACCCTGCTGCATGCGGTACATGAAGATGGTCACGGGCAGCAAGGTCAGCGACGACGCATTGAGCACCAGGAACAGGATCTGCGCATTGGTGGCGGTGTCGGGCCGGGGGTTGAGCTCCTGCAGCGAGCGCATGGCCTTCAGGCCCATGGGCGTGGCCGCGTTGTCCAGTCCCAGCCCGTTGGCCGCGAAGTTCAGCGTGATCAGGCCCAGGGCCGGATGGCCGCGCGGCACCTCGGGCATGAGCCTGGCGAACAACGGGCCCAGCACGCGCGCCAGCCACTCCACCACGCCGGCCTTCTCTGCGATGCGCAGAAAGCCCAGCCACAGCGTCAGCGTGCCGAACAGCAGCACCATGACCTCGACCGACAGCCTGGCCATGGCAAACAGCGCCTGCACCATGGCCGAGAAAATCCCGGCCTGGCCGCCGACCAGCCATTGGGCCAGCGCAGCCACGGCCGCCACCAGAAAAAAGCCCAGCCACAAGGCATTCAGCATGGATTCCCGTCCCTCACGAGGCAATTGCAAGCCGCCATTGTGGGGCCAGCCGCAGGGCTTACGGGCCAGGGCGGCAGGGCATTGACAGGGCTCCGTTATCCTCGCGGCCCCGTGGTCCGAGGACCGCACCATTGCTGCAAAGGATTCCATGCCCCAGGTGATAGGACAGGTGAGCGTCGCCGTGCGCGACTATGACGAGGCGCTGCGCTTTTATGTGGGCGCGCTGGGCTTCGTGCTGATCGAGGACACCGCCCTGTCCGAGGGCAAGCGCTGGGTCACCGTGGCTCCCGGTGGCGGCGGTGTGCGCCTGCTGCTGGCCCGTGCCACGAATGAGGAACAGGCCGCGCGCGTGGGCAACCAGACGGGCGGGCGCGTGTTCCTGTTCCTGCAGACCGACGACTGCCTGCGCGACTTCGAAGCCTACCGCTCGCGCGGCGTGCGCTTTGTGCAGGACCCCCAGCGCAAGCCCCATGGCACCGTGGCCGTGTTCGAAGACCTCTACGGCAATCTGTGGGATCTCATCGAGCCGCATCCGGCGCGTTGAGGGCCGAAGGCGCGCTGCTTCAGCGGCTGGCCACGATGAACAGCCTGGGGAAGGGCAGCAGCACCGTGCCATCGTCCAGCGCGGGGTAGGCCTGGGAGATGGCCTGCAGATACGCTGCGTAGAAGCCGGCCTTTTGCTCCTCGTCCAGCGGCGCGACGAAGGGGCGCAGCGCCGAACCCTTGAACCACTCAACCACCGCGGCATGGCCGCCCGCCAGCGGGTGGAAGTAGGTGGTGCGCCAGACATCGACGTTGCTGCAGTGCGGGCGAAGCAGGGCGTAGTAGAAGTCCGCGCTGTGACGTGCGGGGTGGCGCACATCGCCAATCGTGGCAGCCCATGGGCCGCTGGCGGCCACTTCGCGTGCCAGCCGGTGGGCCGGTTCTTCCAGGTTGTCCGGTGTCTGCACGGCCAGGCTGCCACCGGGGGCCAGGTGGCTGACGAGGCGCGGGTAAAGCTGCTGGTGGTCGGGCAGCCACTGCAGCGAGGCATTGGCCAGGATCACGTCCTGCGGCTGGTCGGGCTGCCAGGTGGCGATGTCGGCCAGGCAGAAGGCCGTGCCCGGCAGCCGCTTGCGTGCGGCATCCAGCATGTCCTCGGAATTGTCCAGTCCCGTCATGGTGGCCCCGGGGAAGCGCTGGGCCAGGACCTCGGTGGAGTTGCCGGGGCCGCAGCCCAGGTCCACGGCCAGCCGCACGGCGCGGCCAGGCAGATCGGGAATGGCGGCCACCAGGTCGCGCACGGGGCGGGTGCGTTCCTGCTCGAACGTTGTGTACTGCTTTGCGGACCAGGTCATCGTGTTGCCTTTCAGGTAGGTGTGTTTGTGGGGCGCGAGCGTAAATCCGTCCATTCATGATTGCAAATGCCACAATTGAAGTCTTCCCATACCTTGAAAGTATTGATGTGCCCGAGCTTCGCCAACTGCGCGCCTTCGTCGCCATCGCCGAGGAAGGCCACATCACGCGTGCGGCCGAGCGCCTGGGCATGCAGCAGCCGCCGCTGACGCGGTTGCTGCAGGGCCTTGAGCACGAATTGGGCGTGGAGCTGGTGCAGCGCCTGCCGCGCGGCGTGCGGCCCACGGCGGCGGGGCTGGCGCTGCTGGAAGAGGCCAGGGCGCTGCTGGCCCGCTCCGATGGGCTGGCCGAAGTGGTGGGCCGTGCCGCCCGCGGCGAGACGGGCCGGCTGGCCGTGGGTTTCACCAGCTCTGCCGCACTGCATCCCTTTGTGCCCGGCGTGCTGCGCATGTTCCGCCAGCAGGCGCCCGGCGTCGCGGTGGCGCTGGAGGAGGCGGGCACGGGCGAGCTCATGGATGCATTGTTGCAAGAGCGGCTGGACGCGGCCTTTGTGCGCTCGCCCCTGCACGGCAGCCAGGGGCTGCAGGCCGTGCCGATTCTGGAGGAGCCCATGCTGCTGGCCCTGCCGGCAGGGCATGCGCTGGCACGCCCATTGCGCCGGCCCGTGCCTTTGCCGCAGCTCGCCTCGGAGGATTTCGTGCTGTACCGGCGCAGGGTGGGGCAGGGCCTGTACGACGCCATTCTCAAGGCCTGCCTGGAGGCCGGTTTCAGCCCGCGCGTGGTGCAGGAGGCGCCGCGCATGACGGCGACGCTGAGCCTGGTCTCGGCAGGGCTGGGGCTGTCCATCGTGCCTGCCTCCATGCAGCGCCTGCGCAGCGACGGCATTGCCTACCGCACGCTGTCGCAATGCCCGGGGCTGGCCGCTCCGCTGCATCTGGCCACGCGCGTGGGCGATGCGTCTGCGGTGCTGCGAAGGTTCCAGGACCTGGTTGCCACGGCGGCCGTGGCGGAGTCCTGAAGGTGCGGACTAGGGTGACCTGGTTGCTGCGCGTGCGGCAGCGCGAGGACCGCCGCGCTGCCTGACCACGGTGCGCGCGCATTCCACCAGCTTGTGGATCAGCGGCAGGCGTGCCGAAGAGCGCAGCCACATCACACCGAAGCGCCGCGACTGCGATTCCTCGGGCAGGGCCAGCCGCACCACGCCCTGGCCATCGGGCAGGTTCAGGGCCGTGTCGGGCACCAGGGAGACGCCCAGGCCCCTGTCCACCATCATGGCAATCGCCACCAGCGAGCTCAGTTCAAAGCGCTCCTGTGGAGCGATCTGCGCGGCGCGCAGGTAGCGCTCCACCATCTGGCCGCCGCCCAGGCTGCGGTCATAGCGGATCAGCGGCTGGGTGCGCAGCAGCGTGTGCGGGTCCAGGTGCGCCAGCTGGCGCGGCACCAGCAGCACCAGCGGCTCCTCGCGCAGCAGTGTCCAGTCGAAGGTCTTGGCCAGGGCGAACGAGGGGTGCAGGCAGACCGCCGCATCCAGCTCGCCCTGCCGCACGGCCTCGTACAGCTCGCGCGTGGTGGCCGACCGCAGGAACACCTTGGCGTCGGGGCACTTCTTCACGAAGCCGGCCAGGATGTCGGGCAGCAGGCTGTGCAGCGCCGTGTTGATGGTGCCTATGACCAGTTCCCCGGCCGTGCCTTCCTGGCTGACATGGGTCTTGGCATTGGCCAGTTCGCGCAGCAACTGCGGCGCGGATTGGGCCAGGCGGTGGCCGGCCGGGGTGGGCAGCACGGTGCGGCCTGCGCGGGCCAGCAGGGGGGCGTCGAACTCGCGCTCCAGGATGCGGATCTGCTGGGCCACGGCGGCGGCCGTGATGTCCAGGCGCCGCGCGGCCTCGGCCATGGAGCCGGTCTCCACCACGAGCAGGAAGCTGTGCAGGTAGCTGGTTTCCATAAACAAAGAATTTGTGTGGTTTGAACAAATATTACCTGTGTTTCTCTTGGCTTTCTGCCGCCCACAATGCGGGCCATGAGAAGCAAACTGTTTGTTCCCGCATCGCGTCCCGAGCTGTTCGCCAAGGCCCTGGCCGGCGAGGCCGACGCACTGTCCTTCGACCTGGAGGACGCGGTGGCCGAGGCCCGCAAGGACGAGGCGCGCGGCCTGCTGCGCAGCTTCCTGCTCACCCCTGAAAGCCGGGGCCACGGCAAGACGCTCATCGTGCGCGTCAACGCCATGGACACGCCGCATTTCGGAGCCGACATCGCCGAGATGGTGCGCGAAGGCGTGCACCTCATCAATCTGCCCAAGCCCGAGACCGTGCAGCAGGTGCGCGAGGCCGCACAGCGCATTGCCGAGGCGGCAGATGCCAACGGCGTGCCCCAGGCGCCTGGCCTGCTGCTCAACATCGAAACACCCCGCGCCCTGCGCTGCGCTGCCGAACTGGCCAGCGCCCACGCCAGCGTGGCCGGCCTGCAGATGGGGCTGGGCGACCTGTTCGAGCCCTTTGGCGTGAACCGGCGCGAGCCCGCCGCCATTGCCCAGGTGCTGCTTGCCGTGCGCATGGCCGCTGCCGAGGCAGGCATCTATGCCTATGACGGCGCCTTTGCCGACATCCGCGACAGCGACGGCTTCAGCGCCGAGGCGCGGCTGTCGCGCGGCCTGGGCTTTCTGGGCAAGACGTGCATACACCCCAGCCAGGTCGCGCTGGCCAATGCGGTCTACCAGCCGACCGAGCAGGAAATCGGGCACGCCCTGAAGGTGGTGGAGGCGGCCCGCCAGGCAGATGCCAACGCCCTGGGCGCCTATGTGGTGGACGGAAAGATGGTGGACAAGCCCTTTGTGCTGCGTGCCCAGGCCATCGTGGCTGCGGCGCATGCACAGGGGCTGCTGGCGGCCTGAACGGGCGGCCGGCAATCCGATGCCCCGGCATCCCGCATGCCGGGCATCCCCATGACAAGAAACAGTACAGGAGACAAAGACATGAGCATTTCCCATTGCCGCGCGCGGCGCAGGCTGGTGGCGCTGGCCGCCACCACAACGGTGGCCACGCTGGTCGGCCTGGCTTCGCCGGGATTGATGGCGCAGGGCGCCTTCCCGTCCAAGGCCATCACCATGGTGGTTCCCTATCCGCCCGGTGGCTCCAACGACGTGTTCGCACGCCAGGTGGCCAAGGAAATGGGCGATCTGCTCAAGCAGACCGTGATCGTGGACAACCGGCCCGGCGCCAGCGGCAACACCGGCACGGCCTCGGTGGCCAAGGCGACGGCGGACGGCTACACGCTGGTGGCGGTGTCGTCGAGCGTGACCACGAATGCCGCGGTGCAGGCCAAGATGCCCTTCGATCCCGTCAAGGACCTGGCGCCCGTGGCCATGTTTGCCAAGGGCCCGCTGGTGGTGGCCGTGAACAACGAATTCCCGGCCAGGACGCCGCAGGATCTGGTGCGCGCCATCAAGGCCAGCCCGGGCCAGTTCAACTACGCCACCTCGGGCACCGGCAGCATCAACCACTTCGCGACCGAGATGATGCGCTCCATGGTGCCGGGCATGGACATCATGCATGTGCCCTACAAGGGCCAGGGGCCGGCCGTGACCGATGTGATCGGCAACCAGGTGCAGATGCTGGTCTCCAGTGGCCCGTCCATCCTGCCCATGGTGCGCAACGGCAAGCTGCGCGCCATCGGCATCACCAGCCTCAAGCCCAGCCCCATTGCGCCGGACCTGACGCCCATGGCAACGGCCATCCCGGGCTACGAATTCGATCTGTGGTGGGGGCTGCTGGCGCCTGCGGGCACGCCCGCCGACATCGTGGACCGCCTCAACCAGGCTGTGAACCAGGTGCTGGCCAAGCCGACCATCCAGGCCAGCTTCCTGCGCGAAGGCGCCATTGCCAACCCCGTGACGCCGCAGCAGTTCGCACAGGTGATCCGCAGCGACGTGGCGCGCTGGAAGCAGCTCGCCAAGGACCGCAATATCCAGGCCGATTGAACCCGGCCGCTCGCGGGAGGCGCCCCAGGCCTTCCCGCTTCCCTATCAGGAGAAACGAATGAGTTTTGTGCCCGGTGAACGCCAGGGGCCGAAAGGCCCGCTCAGCGGCGTGCGCGTGCTGGACCTGAGCGCCTATATCGCAGGGCCTTACGGCTGCTCGCTGCTGGCGGACCAGGGCGCCGAGGTGATCAAGGTCGAGCCGCCCGTGGGCGACAACCTGCGCAAGTACCCGTCCACGCTGGAAGCTGAAAGCCGCGCCTTCCTGGGCGTGAACCGCAGCAAGTGGGGCATGGTGCTGGACCTGAAGGATGAGGCCGACCACGCCGTGCTGCTGCGCCTGGTGCGCGAGGCCGATGTGCTGGTCCACAACTTCCGGCCCGGCGTGCCCGAGCGGCTGGGCATCGGTTTTGCGCAACTGGCCGCCATCAACCCACGCCTCATCTATTGCAGCGTCACTGGCTATGGCAGCCGCGGGCCGCTCAAGGCCAAGGCGGGCTACGACCAGGTGCTGCAGACCATGACCGGCATGTGCGCCATGCAGGGCAAGGCAGGCGGGCCGCCCGAGATTCTCTACGGCTCCGTGGTGGACTACTACGCCTCGGCCCTGGTGGCGGGCGGCGTGTCGTCGGCGCTGTACGAGCGCGAGAAAAGCGGGCTGGGCCAGCATGTGGGCGTGTCGCTGCTGCGCGCGGCACTGACCATGCAGTCCGCACGCATGGTCTGGGCCGAGGGCGAGCCGCGCGAGGTGGGGCGCGACATGCGCTCCGGCGGCATCACGGGCATCCACCCGACGCGTGAAGGACATCTCTACATCTCGGCCAATACCGCGCATTTCTGGCAGGCGCTGTGCCGCAAGCTGGGGCTGCCCGAGCTGGCCGGCGACGAGCGCTATGACTCCGTGCGCAAGCGCGCCCAGCACCGCGACGTGCTGGTGCCCCTGCTGCGCCAGGCGTTGGCGGGGCGCAGCGCGCTGGAATGGGAGGCCTTGTTCGGTGAGGAAGTGCCCTGCGCGGCGGCGCGCACGGTGGAAGACATGTTCGACGACCCGCAGGTGCAGGCCGAGGGCATGGTCACCCGTTTCGAGCATCCGACCCTGGGCAGCTACCGGGGCTTTGCCGGCGCCGTGGAGTTCGACCGCACGCCCGGCCCGCCGGCCTTTGCCGCGCCCACGCTGGGCCAGCATACCGAGGCCCTGAAGGCCGCCGCACAAGAGGGCTGCTGATGCAGGCACTGCCCGCAGGCGCCTGCGACGCCCATCTGCACGTCTTCGATCCGCGCTTTGGTACGCGTTTTTGGGCCGAGGCTCCGCAGGCCATGCGCGCCCATGCCACGGCGGCCGACTATGCGCAGCTGCGCGGCGCCATGGGGCTGGAGCGCGCCGTCATCGTCCAGCCGCGTGCGCATGGCACGGACAACCGGGCCACGCTGCACGCCATCCAGTCGCTGGGCGCAGCAAGCACGCGCGGCATTGCCGTGGTGCACCCCGAGATCACCGACGCCCAGTTGCAGGCGCTGCATGACGGCGGCATTCGCGGCATCCGCTTTTCGCTGCACACCGAGCACGATGCAGCCGTGCGGCTGGACATGCTGGAGCCGTTGGCCGAGCGCATTGCCGCGCTGGGCTGGCATGTGCAACTGCACTGGCTGGCCAGCCAGATCGAGGCCCATGCGGCGCTGCTGCAGCGGCTGCCATGCACCCTTGTGTTCGACCACATGGCGCGGCTCGCTGACAGTGCTGACGGCGCTGGCGTGCACGAGCCCGCCTTCGGCGTGGTCCGTGGGCTGGTGCAGCAGGGCAGGGCCTGGGTCAAGCTCTCGGGCCCGTATCTGAACAGCCGGGCGGGCCTGGCCGCAGGCTATGCCGACTGCGACGCGCTGGCGCAGGCCTGGGTGTCCGAGGCCCCGCAGCGCCTGGTCTGGGGCAGCGACTGGCCCCATGTCACCGAAGTTGCCCATCCGCCGCAGACCCCCCTGCTGCTGGCGCTGCTGTCGCGCTGGATTCCCGATGCGGCGCTGCGCGCCCGCGTGCTGGTGGACAACGCCGCCGAGCTGTACGGATTCGATTGAGGGCGCGGGGCACGCAAGCCTCGCAGCCCAGGTTTTCACCATTGAGCAACAGGAGACAGAAACGTGAAGAAGATCAAGACACTGCGGCCCGCCATGACGGTGCTGGCCTTGGGGCTGGGCCTGGGACTGGGACTTTTCCAGGGCACGCTGCATGCGGCCGACTATCCGGCCGCGCAGGCCATCACGGTCGTCGTGCCGTTCTCGGCCGGCGGCGGTGCGGACAATGCGGCGCGCATCATCGCCAAGGCGCTGGGCGAGGTCTCGGGCCAGACCGTGGTGGTGGACAACAAGGCCGGCGCCAGCGGCGCCATTGGTGCCGCCCTCGTGGCGCGCGCCAAGGCCGATGGCTATACGGTGCTGTATGACGCATCGTCCTTCGCCATCAACCCCGCATTGCGCAAGCTGCCCTATGACCCGGCCAAGGACTTCATTGCCGTGTCCCAGGCCATCAGCGTGCCCAACATCCTCGTGGCGGCGCCGTCCTCGCCCTACAACAGCCTGGCCGACTTCATGAATGCCGCGCGGCAAAAGCCCGGCAGGCTCACCTATGCCTCCTACGGCCCGGGCAGCCTGGCCCAGATGGCGACGGAATTGCTCAAGGCAGACGCCAAGTTCGATGCCGTCCACGTTCCCTACAAGGGCGGGGCGCCCGCCATCGTCGATGTCATGGGCGGCCAGGTCGATGTGTACTTTGCCAACGCCGCCTCCAGCATCAACTATGTCAAGGGCGGCAAGCTCAAGGCGCTGGCCGTGTCCTCGGCCAAGCGCATGCCGGACCTGCCCGACGTGCCCACGGTGGCGGAAAGCGGCATCAAGGGCTTCGAGGTGACGGAGTGGAACGGCTTCTTCCTGCCCGCAGGCGCCGCGCCCGAGACCGTGCAGAAGCTGCAGGACCTGGTGCAAAAGGCCCTGGCCCTGCCGGCCACGCGCGCCAGCCTGGAGAAACTGGGCCTGACGCCCGTGGGCAGTTCCTCCGCCGCCTTCACGGGCTTCGTGGCCGCCGAGCGCAAGCGCTGGGATGCCGTGGTCAAGGCCAACGGCATCACCGTGCAGTGAGCCGCCGCGCGTGACGGGACTCAGGGCGTGGCGGTGACGCGCAGCAACTGCCCGCCCTGGGCGTCCGTCAGCAGGTAAAGCCAGCCGTCCGGTCCCTGGCGCACATCGCGCACGCGCTGGCCCAGGCGCGGCAGCACCTGCTCGCTGGCCGTCACCTTGCCGGACCTGATCGTCAGGCGCTCCAGCCGCTGGAACTTGAGCGAGCCCACGACCAGCGATCCCTTCCATTGCGCCCCATACCGGTCACTGGTCACAAAGGCCATGCCTGAGGGGGCGATCGACGGCACCCAGTAGTGCAGCGGCTGCTCCATGCCCTCCTTGCGCGTGATGCCGGCGCCGATCTTGCCGCCGCCATAGTTCTCGCCGTAGGTGATCACGGGCCAGCCGTAGTTCTTGCCGGGCTCGGGCCGGTTGACCTCGTCGCCGCCCTGCGGGCCGTGCTCATGCATCCACAGGCTGCCATCGGGCGCCAGCGCCGCGCCCTGGGCGTTGCGGTGGCCGTAGCTCCAGATCTCGGGCCAGGCATCCGCGCGGCCGACAAAGGGGTTGTCCCTGGGTACGCTGCCGTCCTTGGCAATGCGCACGATCTTGCCCAGGTGGCTTTGCAGTTTCTGGGCCTCTTCCTTGTAGCGCGAGCGCTCGCCCAGCGCCAGGAACAGCGTGCCATCGCTCTTGCCGTCCACCCTGCGCTCCACGATGCGGCAGCCGAAATGCAATGCGCTCGCGTACCTGGGGCGCTGCGAGAACAGCACTTTCACCTGCTCCAGCCGGCTGGCATCGTCGGACAGCCGGGCGCTGGCCAGCGCCGTGCTGTTCTTGCCGCTGTCGGCGCCGCTGCCGGGCTCGGAGTAGCAGAAGTACAGCTGGCGGTTGCGCGCGAAGTCGCTGTCCAGCACCACGTCCAGCAGGCCGCCCTGGCCTGCGGCCTCCACGGCCGGAAGGCCCGCCAGGGGAGCGCCCAGCCTTCCGTCGCCCTGCACGATGCGCATGCGGCCCGGCCGCTCGGTCACCAGGTAGCGCCCATCCGGCAGGAAAGCCATGGCCCAGGGGTGCTCCAGGCCTTCGGCGACGATTTCTGTGGAGAGGTTGGGGCTGGCGGCCCACAGTGCGCCGGACAGGCCCAGGGTGCTGATGGCGAGGGCGGCGGATAGGGATGGCGGCATGCCGATGCTCCTGTGATGAGGGGACAAGACGGGAAGCCGGATGCACCGCAGTTGACGTCGGCGGCGGTGCAGCGCAGGCAGGGGGCTTCGCACAAGCCAGCATCATGCACGACGCCACCAGAGCCTGCGGCGACCTGTCAACCACTGCGCAAAAAGCCCGCGCAGCCACTTGCGCGGGTGTATAAACAGCGCTCTTTCGGCGCCGGGCCGGGTCCCTGCGGGGGCGGGCGGCGGCGCCTCCTACCCACCAGAGAATCCGCAAGGGAAAAGCAGCCATGGGCGCGCAATGGAAAGCAAAGGGCAAGGCGCTGGTCGCCGACGCCAAGGGAAAGCTGTTTGGCAAGCTTGTCAAGGAAATCATCGTCGCGGCGCGCGCCGGCGCCGATCCGGCAGGCAACTCGCGCCTGCGCATGGCGGTGGAAGCCGCACGCAAGGCCTCCATGCCCAAGGACACGCTCGAGCGTGCCATCAAGAAGGGCTCGGGCGTGGGTGCCGATGCCGTCAACTACGAGCGCGTGGTCTATGAAGGCTACGGCCCCAACCGCGTGCCGGTGATGATCGAGTGCCTGACCGACAACGTGAACCGCACGGCGCCCAACATGCGCGTGTGTTTCCGCAAGGGCCAGATGACGGCCGTGGCCTGGGACTTCGACCATGTGGGCATGATCGAAGGCGAGCCCGAAGGCGGCGCCGATGCCGAACTGGCCGCCATCGAGGCCGGTGCACAGGATTTCGAGCCCGGCGAGGAAGAGGGCACGACGCTGTTCATCACCGACCCCACCGACCTCGATACCGTGAGCAAGGCGCTGCCGGCCCAGGGCTTCAAGGTGCTGTCGGCCAAGCTGGGCTACAAGGCCAAGACGCCGGTCAGCATGGCCAGCCTGTCGGCTGAGCAGCAGGAGGAAGTGCAGGACTTCCTGGCCGGCATCGAGAACGACGATGACGTGCAGAACGTCTACGCGGGCCTGGTGGATTGATGACGCTGTCCCCGCTGCCAAGCAAAAAAGCCGCACATCGTGCGGCTTTTTTGTGGGTGCAGGCGCCCAGCGCCCGGCGGCTCACTTGGTGCCGAAGATTCGGTCGCCCGCGTCGCCCAGGCCCGGCAGGATGTAGCCGTGGGCGTCCAGCTGGCGGTCCACGGCGGCCGTGTAGATGTCCACGTCGGGATGGGCCTTCTGCATGGTGGCCACGCCTTCGGGCGCGGCCAGCAGGCACATGAACTTGATGGACTTCGGGTTCAGCTGCTTCAGGCGCGCCACGGCGGCGGCGGCCGAATTGCCCGTGGCCAGCATGGGATCGACGACCAGCACGTCGCGCTCTTCCATCTCGGAGGGCATTTTGAAGTAGTACTCGACGGGCTGCAGCGTCTCGGGGTCGCGGTACAGGCCGATGTGGCCGATGCGCGCGCCGGGCACGACGTTGAGCATGCCGTCGAGGAAACCGTTGCCGGCGCGCAGGATGGACACCAGCACCAGCTTCTTGCCGTCGATGACCTTGCCGGTCATGGTCTCCAGCGGGGTCTCGATCTCGATGTCCTGCAGCGGCATGTCACGCGTGATCTCGTAGGCCATCAGCGTGGACAGCTCGCCCAGCATGCGGCGGAAGCTGTTGGTGCTGGCTTCCTTGCGGCGCATCAGCGTGAGCTTGTGTTGGACCAGCGGGTGGTCGATCAGGTGCAGAGTACTCATGGTTTTCTTCTGGAAAAAAGGGCGCCGGTATTTTGGGGCCGGCGCCAGGGGTCGGTTCAGTCGTGCAGAAAGCGCGCGTAGCGCGCCAGGTCCACATTGCCGCCGCTGATGAGAATGCCCACGCGTGCGCCCGACAGCGCAACCCCGCCATGCAGGGCGCCCGCCAGCGAGAGCGCACCCGTGGGTTCGACCACGATTTTCTTGCGTTCCGCGTAAAAGCGCATGGCCTGCACCAGATGCTCGTCCGCCACGGCCAGGATATCTTCGACATGCTCGCGGATGATGGCGAATGTGATATCGCCGATGGACTGGGTCTGCGCGCCGTCGGCAATGGTGTGGGGCGTGGGGATCTGCACGATCCGGCCTGCGCGCAGCGACTGGCGGGCATCGTCGCCAGCCTGGGGCTCGACGCCGTAGACCTTGCAGCGCGGGGAGAGCTGTCCGGCTGCCAGCAGGCTGCCCGACAGCAGGCCGCCGCCGCCCAGGCAGACGAACAGGTAGTCCAGATCGGGCACCTCCTCGAACAATTCCTTGGCCGCCGTGCCCTGGCCGGCAATCACGTCGCGGTGGTTGAACGGCGGGATCAGCGTCATGCCGCGCTCGTCGGCCAGGCGCCGGGAGATGGCTTCGCGGTCCTCGGTGAAGCGGTCATAGGTCACCACCTGGGCGCCGTAGGAGCGGGTGGCCGCCATCTTGGAGGCAGGCGCATCCTCGGGCATGACGATGAGCGCGGGCATGTCCAGCATCTGCGCGGCCAGGGCCACGGCCTGCGCATGGTTGCCCGAAGAGAAGGCCAGGGCGCCGCGCTTGCGCTGCTCGGGCGTGAACTGCGACAGCGCGTTGTAGGCGCCGCGTATCTTGAAGGCACCCGTGCGCTGCAGGTTCTCGCACTTGAAGAACAGCTGGGCGCCCAGCAGCTCGTCGGCGGTGCGGCTGCGCAGTATGGGGGTGCGGTGGGCCACGCCCTCCAGCCGGCCGGCTGCGGCGGCAACGTCGTCATAGGTGGGCAGCGAGGGAGGGCTGTTCGTCGTCATGGCGTGCGGTTCCGCAAAGTGGATGGAGGCGGTTTCGATCATAGCCGCATGCGCAGGCTTTCAGCGCCCTGAAATGCGCCAGCCGTTGCATGGCAACGGCTGGGTGCTATGGTGTTTGATGCGGCGCAGTGCCGGTGCGCCAGCGCTTCAGCGCTTCTTGTTGCCCAGGATGCCGCCGAGCACGCCGCGCAGGATTTCCTTGCCCAGCGAATTGCCCATGGTGCGCATGGTGGACTTGGCCATGGTCTGAACCAGGCCGTCGTGCTTGCCTCCGCGCGGGCCTGTGGTGCCGAACAGAAGATCCTTGAGCCCGTCCATCATGGCGCCGCCGCCTTCGCTGGCGGCGGGTGCGGCTCCGGCAGGGCCTGCCGGCGAGGTCCCGTCGCCGGATGCTGCCGTGCGTCCGCGCAGCACTTCGTAGGCCGATTCGCGGTCCACCGCCTTTTCATAGACACCTGCCACCAGCGATTGCGCCAGCAAGACCTTGCGCTGCTCCTCGCTGATCGGACCGATCTGGCTGCCCGGTGGAATGACATAGGCGCGTTCGGTGATGCCGGGGCGGCCCTTTTCATCGAGGAAGCTCACCAGGGCCTCGCCCACGGCCAGCTCCGTGATGGCGGCCTCGATGTCCAGCCCCGGCTTGGGCCGCATCGTGGTGGCCGTGGCCTTGACGGCCTTCTGGTCGCGCGGCGTGAAGGCGCGCAGCGCGTGCTGCACGCGATTGCCCAGCTGGGCCAGCACGGTGTCGGGCACGTCCATCGGGTTTTGCGTGACGAAATACACGCCCACGCCCTTGGAGCGCACCAGGCGCACCACCAGCTCGATGCGTTCGAGCAGCACCTTGGGCGCATCGTTGAACAGCAGGTGGGCCTCGTCGAAGAAGAAGACCAGCTTGGGCTTGTCGGGGTCGCCGATCTCGGGCAGGCGCTCGAACAGCTCGGACAGCATCCACAGCAGGAAGGTGGAGTACAGGCGCGGCGAATTCATCAGCTTCTCGGCCGCCAGGATGTTGACCACGCCCTTGCCGCCCGCATCGGTCTGCATCAGGTCGTTGATGTCGAGCATGGGCTCGCCAAAGAATTTGTCGCCGCCCTGCGACTCGATGGCCACCAGCCCGCGCTGTATGGCCCCCACGCTGGCGGCACTGATGTTGCCGTACTCGGTGGTGAACTGCTTGGCGTTGTCGCCCACGTGCTGGAGCATGGACCGCAGGTCCTTGAGGTCCAGCAGCAGCAGTCCGTTGTCGTCGGCAATCTTGAAGACCAGGTTGAGCACGCCCATCTGCGTGTCGTTCAGGGCCAGCATGCGCCCGATCAGCAGCGGCCCCATGTCCGAAACCGTGGCGCGCACCGGATGGCCCAGCTCGCCGAACACGTCCCACAGCGTGGTGGGGCAGGCCAGGGGCTGGGGAATCTCGATGCCGCGCTCCTGCAGCGAAGCCGCCATCTTGGCGCCGGTGCTGCCGCTTTGGCTGATGCCCGACAGGTCGCCCTTGATGTCGGCCATGAACACCGGCACGCCGATTTCGGAGAAGCCTTCCGCCATTTTCTGCAGCGTCACGGTCTTTCCGGTGCCCGTGGCGCCGGTGATCAGGCCATGTCGATTGGCCAGTGCGGGCAGCAGCAGGCATTCTGTGGCAGAGTGGCGGGCGATCAGAAGTGGAGCGGCCATTTCGGGTTTCCTCGGGGGAGCATGCGGTCAAAAGTAAAATCCCAGCCGCAAGGTTAAATCAATATCAAAGGACAGCCTGTGGCAGGACACAGTAAATGGGCCAATATCCAGCACCGCAAAGGCCGCCAGGACGAAAAGCGCGGCAAGGTCTGGACTCGCATCATCCGTGAAATCATGGTGGCGGCACGCACGGGAGGGGGCGATCTCAGCGCCAACCCGCGCCTGCGCCTGGCGGTGGAAAAGGCCAAGGCGGCCAACATGCCGGCCGACAACATCAAGCGCAACATCGACAAGGCCACGGGCAATCTCGAAGGCGTGACCTACGAGGAAATCCGCTACGAAGGCTACGGCATTGGCGGCGCGGCCATCATCGTGGACACCATGACCGACAATCGCGTGCGCACTGTGGCGGATGTGCGTCATGCCTTCAGCAAGTACGGTGGCAACATGGGCACGGAGGGTTCCGTGTCCTTCCAGTTCAAGCATGTCGGACAACTGATCTTTGCTCCCGGAAGCGACGAGGATCAGATCATGGAAGTGGCGCTGGAGGCCGGTGCCGAGGACGTGATCACCGATGATGAGGGGGCCATCGAGGTGCTGACCGCACCCGCCGAGTTCGAAACCGTGCGCGACGCGCTGCAGGCCAAGGGCCTGACGCCGGAGGTGGCTGAAGTCACCATGCGCCCGGAAAACACCATCGCCCTGCAAGGCGATGACGCAGCCCGCATGCAAAAGCTGCTGGACATGATCGAAGACCTGGATGACGTACAGGACGTCTACCACAACGCTGAACTATGAAAATTCTTGTGATTGGTGGCGGAGGCCGCGAGCACGCCCTGGCGTGGAAACTGGCTGAATCGCCGAAATCGACCAAGGTCTATGTGGCCCCCGGCAACGGTGGCACGGGCCTGGCCGGCGGCAAGGTGGAGAACCTCAACATCACCGACCCGCAGGCGCTGCGCGAGTGGGCGCAGGCCGAGAAGGTCGCGCTGACCGTGGTCGGCCCCGAGGCGCCTTTGGCGGCCGGCGTGGTCGATGAGTTCCGTGCCCATGGCCTGCGCATCTTCGGCCCCTCCAAGGCGGCCGCCCAGCTGGAAAGCTCCAAGGCGTTTTCCAAGGACTTCATGGCGCGCCACGGCATCCCCACGGCGTTCTATGAAACCTTCACCGACCCGGTTGCTGCCCATGCCTACGTGGACCGACTGGGTGCGCCCATCGTGGTCAAGGCCGACGGCCTGGCCGCAGGCAAGGGCGTGGTCGTTGCGACAACGCTGCAGGAAGCCCACGACGCCGTGGACTTCATGCTCGTGGACAACAAGTACGGCGTGGCCCACAACGACGGCGGCGCCCGCGTGGTGATCGAGGAATTCCTCGCCGGCGAGGAAGCCAGCTTCATCGTGCTGTGCGACGGCAAGAACGTCCTGGCCCTGGCGACCAGCCAGGACCACAAGCGCCTGAAGGACGGCGACCAGGGCCCGAACACGGGCGGCATGGGCGCCTACTCGCCCGCGCCCGTGGTCACGGCCGACGTGCATGCCCGCGCCATGCGCGAGATCATCCTGCCGACCATCCGCGGCATGGAAAAGGACGGCATTCCCTACACCGGCTTCCTCTATGCGGGCCTGATGATCGATGCATCCGGCCATCCCAAGACGCTGGAGTTCAACTGCCGCATGGGCGACCCCGAGACCCAGCCCATCATGATGCGTCTCAAGAGCGATCTGGTGGACGTCATGCTGGCGGCCACCGATGCCAAGCTCGACCAGGTCGAGCTGCAATGGGACCGCCGCACGGCGCTGGGCGTGGTCATGGCCGCAGCAGGCTACCCCGAGGACCCGCGCAAGGGCGATGCCATCAGCGGGCTGCCGCAGGACGCCGCCGATGCCATGGTCTTCCATGCCGGCACCCAGCTCAAGGACGGTGTGCCCGTCACCAGCGGTGGCCGCGTACTGTGCGTCACCGTGCTGGCCGACAGCGTCAAGCAGGCCCAGCAAAAGGTCTATGACGTGGCGCGTGGCATCCATTTCGATGGTGCCCAGTACCGCCGCGACATCGGCTTCCGTGCAGTGAAGAACTGAGTCCATGGCAGAGCAATCGACCGGGCAGGCGCTGCCCGTGGCCCTGGTGCGCGAGTACCTGACAGGCCTGCAGGCCCGCATCACGCAGGCGCTGGAACAGGTGGAAGGCGAGGGCGGTGCACGCTTTCTGTCCGACGCCTGGAGCAAGGGCCCCGGCGAGCGTCTGCAGGGCGATGGCATCACCCGCATCATGGAAGGCGGCCGCGTGTTCGAGCGCGCGGGCTGCGGCTTCTCGCATGTGCGCGGGCCGCAGCTGCCGCCCTCGGCCACGCAGCACCGGCCTGAGCTGGCCGGTGCGCCGTTCGAGGCCATGGGCGTGTCCCTGGTCTTCCATCCGCGCAATCCTTTTGTGCCTACGGTGCACATGAATGTGCGAATGATTGCAGCCGGCTCAGGTGCGGCAGGGCAGCCGGGCAACGAACCCACCTGCTGGTTCGGCGGCGGCATGGACCTGACGCCGGTCTACGGCTTCGAGGAAGATGCACAGCACTTTCACCGCGTCTGCCGCGATGCGCTGGCGCCTTTTGGCGACACGCTCTACCCGCGCTTCAAGACCTGGTGCGACGAGTACTTCCGCCTGAAGCACCGCAACGAGCAGCGCGGCATCGGCGGCATCTTCTTCGACGACTTCTCGGAACTGGGCCAGGCGCGCAGTTTCGACATGCTGCGTTCGGTGGGCGATGCCTTTCTGGAGTCCTACCTTCCCATCGTCGAGCGCCGCCAGGCCATGGACTACGGGCAGCAGCAGGTCGATTTCCAGCGCTACCGCCGCGGCCGCTATGTGGAGTTCAACCTGGTCTGGGACCGGGGCACGCACTTCGGCCTGCAGTCCGGCGGGCGTACGGAGTCCATCTTGCTGTCCATGCCACCGCATGCGAGCTGGAGCTACCAGCGCGAGGACGCGCCCGGCACCCCCGAGCGCGCTTTGCTGGAGCAATTCCTGGTGCCCCGCGACTGGCTTTGAGCCCGAGAGCCGCCATCCCGAGCGGCGTGGCGAAATCCGCGCGTGCAAGGGAATAGGCGGCAAAACTATAATTTCAATAGCTTGAGGCGCAGCGTTGGCTGCGTTCTCCACTTTCTTCGGCGCGAAATCTTCCGGCGATCTGTGGGCGAACTCCATGCATTTTGGAGCGCCGCTACAGCCCAGCCCTCTACGGGCCGCACGGCGCTCGCGCTATATTGATCCCATTCCTATTCCATTGATCACCGCCTGATGACCACTTCCACCAAATCGGATTCCGCAGCCAAGCGCGACGTGACCAAGCTGCAACGCGCCATTGTTGACGGCCTCGAAAACGTCAAGGCCCAAGACATCCAGGTCTTCAATACCGAAAAGCTCTCGCCGCTGTTCGAGCGCGTGATCGTGGCTGCGGGCACCTCCAACCGCCAGACCAAGGCGCTGGCCTCCAGCGTGCGCGACGCCGTCAAGCAGGCCGGGTTCCCCGTGCCGCGCCAGGAAGGCGAAGAAAACGGCGAGTGGATCATCGTGGACTGCGGCCAGGCCGTGGTCCATGTCATGCAGCCGGCCATCCGCCAGTACTACCGCCTGGAAGAGATCTGGGGCGAGACGCCTGTGCGCCTGAAGCTGGGCGCTCCCAAGCCCACGCGCTCGGCTGCCACCGACAAGGCGGAAGAAAAGGCCAAGAAGGCTGCAACCAAGAAGGCGGCGGCAACCGCTGCCAAGCCTGCAGCCAAGAAGGCCGCTTCTGGCGCAGCCTCCGCCGCCGCCAAGAAGCCCGCTGCCAAGAAGGCGGCCCCTGCCAAGGCCGCTGCACCCCGTTCCGCAGCGGCAAAGCCGGCTGCTGTGAAGTCGGCCGCAGCCAAGTCGCCAGCCGGCAAGACGGCGGTGCCCAAGGCCATCAAGACCGTGGTGGTCAACCGCGCCCCCGCCAAGGCCAAGGCCGGCGCCGCTGCCAAGCCTGCCGCCAAGCCGGCAGCCAAGCGCGCTCCCCGCGCCAAGGCCTGAGCGGTTCAGGGCTGACGCTGCATGAAGCTGTTGATCGTGGCCGTGGGCCAGCATGTGCCCGACTGGGCGCAGACAGCCTACGACGGCTACGCCAAGCGTTTTCCTCCGGAACTCAAGGTGGAGCTCAAGGCCGTCAAGACGGAGCCACGCGGCTCCAAGACGGTCGAGACCCTGTACGCGGCCGAGCGCAAGCGCATCGAGGCCGCCATTCCGCGCGGCACGCGCATCGTGGTGCTCGATGAGCGCGGCACCAATCTGACGACCAAGGCCCTGGCCCAGCGCCTGCAGGGCTGGCAGCTGGAGGGCGATGACGTGGCCCTCATCATCGGAGGCCCGGACGGTCTGGACCCCGCCTTCAGGCAGGCCGCACACGAGCGCATACGCCTGTCGGACCTGACCCTGCCGCATGCCATGGTGCGGGTGCTCCTTATCGAGCAGCTGTACCGTGCCTGGTCGGTCAACGCCGGCCATCCCTACCACCGGGAATAGCGGCAGCGGCGGTGTCATGCGGATCGGAAGATCTCGTGATACTATGATTTTGATAGCCTTCGGCGCTTTGATACAAAGGGCTGAAGGCATTTCTCATTTTCATCATGCCGCCCTTCATCTACCTAGCCTCCCAAAGCCCCCGCCGCCGCCAACTGCTGGAGCAGCTGGGCGTGGCCCATGAGCTTTTGCTGCCCAATGCGGATGGCGACATCGCCGAAGATGCCGAGGCCATGGAAGCCGAGCTGGCCGGCGAGGCAGCGCGCGACTACGTGCAGCGCGTGACCGCACTCAAGCTCGACGCTGCCGTGGCCCGCCACGCGCGCCGTGCGCTGGCTGCCGCTCCCGTGCTCTGCTCGGACACCACGGTGGCGCTCGACGGCCGCATTCTGGGCAAGCCCGCCGATGCCGACGATGCACGCCGCATGCTGACGGGGCTTGCCGGCCGAGAGCATGAGGTGCTGACGGCCGTGGCCATACAGCATGGCGCGCGGCGCCTGGCTGCGCTGTCGGTCTCCCGGGTTCGCTTTGCGGCCATGAGCGCTCAGCAGATCGATGCCTACGTGGCCTCGGGCGAGCCCATGGGCAAGGCCGGTGCCTATGGCATACAGGGCCGTGCGGCGGCCCATGTGCAGTGGCTGCAAGGCAGCTACTCGGGCATCATGGGCCTGCCGCTGTTCGAGACGGCGGCGCTGTTGCGCGAGCTGGGCTGGGCGCTGTAGGCCAGCTCCCCGACCTGGGCCCCGAGGGGCGTGCAGGCAGGCGCGCACGGCCGACGGCAGCGCGCGGCACGGCAAGATGTCTGCCGGGCCGCTCCGGCCGAGAAATACAAACGACAAAGCACACCACAGGCACAGCATGCAGCAAGACATTCTGATCAATTGGTCGCCACAGGAAACGCGCGTGGCCATCATCGAGAACGGCGCCGTCCAGGAACTGCACATGGAGCGCCCGCTGGAGCGCGGCCTGGTCGGCAACGTGTACCTGGGCAAGGTCTCGCGTGTGCTGCCGGGCATGCAGTCGGCCTTCATCGACATCGGCCTGGAGCGCGCGGCCTTCCTGCACGTGGCCGATGTCTGGCAGCGGCAGGAAGGGGGCGAGGCCCCCATGTTCGCGCGCAAGGACATGCCTGTCGTGCCCATCGAAAAGCAGGTTTTCGAGGGCCAGACCATCATGGTGCAGGTCATCAAGGATCCGATCGGCACCAAGGGCGCGCGCCTGTCCACGCAGATCAGCATTGCGGGACGCCTGCTGGTGCTGCTGCCGCAGGACGACCACATCGGCATCTCGCAGAAAATCCCGCAGGGCGAGCGCGATGCCCTGCGCGCCCGGCTGCAGGGCCTGGTCGGCACCAAGGAGACCGGCGGCGGCGGCGGCTTCATCCTGCGCACCAATGGCGAGGACTCCAGCGACGCCGAGCTGGCCGACGACATCCGCTACCTGCGCAAGACCTGGAGCCGCATCAAGGAGGCCTCGGTGCGCCTGCCGCCCATGTCGCTGCTGCACCAGGACCTGAACCTGCTGCAGCGCGTGCTGCGCGATCTGGTGGGCGAAGGCACGCAGAGCATCCGCATCGACTCCAAGGAGCAGTTCGCCCTGCTCATGACCTTCGGGCAGGAGTACATGCCGGCGGCCGTGCCCAAGCTGCAGCATTACCGCGGCGAGCGGCCCATCTTCGATCTGTTCGCCATCGACGAGGAAATCGCCCGCGCGCTGGGCCGGCGGGTGGACCTCAAGTCGGGCGGCTACCTGATCGTGGACCAGACCGAGGCGCTGACCACGGTGGACGTCAATACCGGCGGCTACGTGGGCGCGCGCAACTTCGACGACACCATCTTCAAGACCAACCTGGAAGCCGCCCACCAGATCGCGCGCCAGCTGCGCCTGCGCAACCTGGGCGGCATCATCATCGTGGATTTCATCGACATGGTGCGCGACGACCACCAGGCCGAGGTGCTGTCCGAATTCAAGCGCCAGCTCGGGCGCGACCGGGTCAAGACCATGGCGGGTGGCTTCTCGCAGCTGGGCCTGGTGGAGATGACGCGCAAGCGCACGCGCGAATCGCTGGCCCACATGCTGTGCGAATCCTGCCCGGTCTGCCAGGGCAAGGGCCATGTGAAGACCGTGCGCAGCGTCTGCTACGAGGTGCTGCGAGAAATCCTGCGCGAGGCGCGCCAGTTCAACCCGCGCGAGTTCCGCATCGTGGCCTCGCCCAAGGTGGTCGAGATGTTCCTGGACGAGGAAAGCCAGCACCTGGCCGGCCTGTCCGACTTCATCAAGAAACCCATCTCGCTGCAGGCCGAGACCGCCATGGCACAGGAGCAGTACGACATCGTGCTGCTGTGAACCGGTATTTATCTTGCCAATTCATTATCAATAGCGATTCGGCATCTTTTGCGCCAATGGGTTCATATGAATCGATTTGCGCGCTGCTATGGATTGTCGATTCCCGATAATTAACTTTGTCTCGGCATTTTTGATACCATTTGTTGCAATCAGTGCCTCAGCAACTGAAAGGGCGACAAATGGGAATCGACTCCACCATTGTGCGTGCTGCCATACACCCGGGAATTGGTGTGGCGCGTATTGGCAATAGCCCGGATGAGTACTATGTCGGCCCCGAGCTGATGCATGTGCCGCCCATGGCGCCGGGCAGCCTGCGTGATGCGCAGGGCGCGCTCAAGCGCCAGGCTGCGCGCTTTCGCATCTACGGCTACAACGCCGCGGGCGAGGTGGTGCGTGAACTCACGGCCGACCAGGACGAAATCGAATGGGAAGTCGAACTGGCCAATACCAAAGCCGCCTGGTATCAATTCCAATTGGCGCTGGACGTGCCTGAAGCCGCAACGGCCGATCCCACGATTTTGCGCAATGCCACGGTGAAGGACCGGAAAAGCCTGGCCATTCGACCGGGAGCCCGCCGAATTGCCAAAGGCTCGGCCCCGGTGGCATTCGATAGCGGTAGTTTCTGCGGCAAGCCGGTTTATCTGGGCGAATTGCGCATTGAAAAGACGGGCCAGCTTCTCGTGCTGGGAGGCCGGGGCGTCTCTGCCTCCGTGGATGGCTCCAAGGCCACCACGTTTGCGAACAACGAGGGCTGGCATGACGATGTGGCCGACGGCCCGGTGCGCGCGAAGGTCGTCGTGGCCGGCGTTTCCGTGCCGGTGGATGCGGCATGGGTCACGGTTGCGCCGCCCAACTACGGCCCGCAGATGAAGTCGGTGCGCACCATGAAGGACCTGATGGAGGATGTGTACATCCACTCGGGCATGGCCGCCTTCCCGCTGCACGTCTCCTTCAGCCGGCACATCCTGCCCATACTCCAGCGCCAGAGCAGCCTGCAGTGGGCGAACAAGGGCTTTGCCGCCCAATTCGGCTGGGGTGCCGCCGCCAGTGCGGATGACGAGGCGTGGATCGCCAGGCTCAACAGCCCGGGCACGACCTGGGCCGAGCTGCGCCAGCAGGTGGCCAATGCCTTCCGGCGCTTTGACCGGGACGGCGCATCCCCCCAGCCCTGGCCCTGGCTGTATGGCGACGCCATGGCCGTGCCGCCGGCCGACACGCCGCGCCAGCATGCGGCGCTGACGGCCACGCAGCTGAGGATGCTGGACCTGTGGGCCGCAGGCCACTTTCTCTCCGACTGGACGCCCGGACAGAAGTACCCGGCCCAGCTGTCCGATGTGCCGCTGCAGGAGCAGCCCACCATGCTCGACCATGCCGCCATGGACGACTGCCTGGCCGATGCCTTTCACCCGGGTTGCGAGATCACCTGGCCCATGCGCCACGCCAGCATGTACCGGGCGCCATTTCGCATCCGCGAGGCGGCCGAGAACCCGCCCGAGCTGCAGCTCTACGGCTCGCGGCTCACCCCCGCCGTGGCGCTGTCCGAGAGCGGGCCGCTGTATGCACAGGTGGCCGGTGACCTCACGCGCTGGATGGCCGTTCCCTGGCAGACCGACACCGCCAGCTGCCGCAGCGGCTACTACGCCGGCTACGGCCCGCGCTACGACCCCTACCTGCCCACGTTCTGGCCGGCCCGCGTGCCCAACCAGGTGCTGACGCAGGAGGCCTATGAAAAGGTCATCGATACCGAACTGCCGCGCGAGCAGCGTGTCGCCGCCTTCAACCGGCGCGAGTCGTGGTTCCGCACCCTGGGCGAGGGAGGCTATGAGAGCGAAATCAACCGCATGATCAGCCACTTCGGTGACATGGGCGTCATCGAGAATCGGCCGGGCCCGCGTGGCGACAAGGACTTCCCGCCGGTGATGCAGGTGGAAAACCGCATCGCCCCGGCGCCGTCGCACATGCTCAAGACTGCCGTGCAACCGGCCGGGCAGGAAGCGCCTCCCCGCATCGAGCCCTTCGACGCAGACAACGAAGAGCAGCTGCGCGCCCTGACGCAGCGCGGCCCGGTGCTGCCGCGCTGAATGGCGGCCATGTCTATGTCTGCGCATGCCATGGCCACCGCGCCGCTGCCGGATGAACTGGATGTGCTCGTCGTGGGCGCGGGACCGGCGGGCGCGGCCGTTGCCGCGCAGCTGGCAGGGCATTGCCGCGTGGCGCTGGTAGGACGCGCCGTGCAGGCTGGGCGGGCCATTGGCGAAACCCTGCCCGCTGCGGCCCGGGTGATTCTGTCCGACCTGGGCGTGTGGGATGCGTTCGCGGCACAGGGCCACCGTCCTGCCTGGTCGCGGCGGTCATTGTGGGGAAGCTCCGAGGTCATCTTTCAGGACGCACTGTTCGACCCGCATGGCGCGGGCTGGCACCTGGACCGCAAGCGTTTCGACGCCATGCTGCTGGAGGCTGCGCGCAGCCGTGGCGTGCCCTGCCTGGTGCCCGCCACGCTGCGCAGCCTGCAGCACCAGCCACCGGGCGCACCCATGCGCTGGCGCTGCCTGATCGATAGGGCGCAGGGCGACCCGGCGCACGGCCCGTTGGAGCTGTCCTGCCGCATCGTGGTCGATGCCACGGGCCGCGCGGCCCGGGTGGCCCGGCAGGCGGGTGCCGAGGTCCGCCGCGACGGCCGCCTGGTCTGTTTTCACGCCTGGGTGGAGCCGCCATCGCATGAGCATGCAGGCACCACCATGATCGAGTCGGATGCCGAAGGCTGGTGGTACAGCGCCGATCTGCCTGATGGCAGTTGCGTGATTGCCTGGCAGACCGATATCGACCTGCCCGAAGCCCGCCGCCTGCGCAGCACGGCGGATCTGCTGGACATGGCCGATCGCACGGCCCTGGTGGGCGCGCGCAGCGTGGGCAGCCAGGTGCTGGAGCCGTTGCGGGTGGCCGCCGCCCACGAGCAATGGCTGGATGCAGCCAGCGGGCCGGATTGGCTGGCCGTGGGCGATGCCTGCCTGTCCTTCGATCCGCTGGCATCGCAGGGCCTGCTCAACAGCCTGGTCACCGGCAGCGAGGCCGCCCTGGCCGTGCGCCGCAGCCTGGCGGGCGACGCCGGTGCGTTGCCTGCCTGGGATGCGTGGATCCGGCCGATACGCGCCGCGTACCGCAGCCATCACGAGCACTACTATGCGCTGGAGCCGCGCTGGGCGAACGAGACGTTCTGGGCCCGCCGCCAGCGGGCGCCGGAGGCGGGGACCGGAGCCGGCGTTATTGCCGCTCCAGCTTCGCCGTCTGAACGATGGCATTCCAGCGCTGGTACTCGGCCCGCGTGAATTCGCGGAAGGCCTTGGAGTCCAGCAGGCGCACTTCGCCGCCCAGCGCCGTCACCTTGGACTTGAAGTCGGCATGGCCCGCCACCTTGAGCGTGGCCTCTTCCAGGCGCTTGACGATGGCGGCCGGCGTGCCCTTGGGTGCCAGCACGCCGTTCCAGGTGCCGGTCACGAAGGCGGGGTAGCCGCTTTCCTTCATGGTCGGCACATCGGGCAGGGCGGGCAGGCGCTGCTCCGAGGTCACGGCCAGGGCCTTGAGCTTGCCCGACTGCACGAAGGGCAGGGCGGGCGTGACGTTCTCGAAGATGAAATCGATCTGGCCGCCCAGCAGGTCGGTCAGGGCCGGCGCGCTGCCCTTGTAGGGCACATGCACCATGTCCAGCTGGGTGGCGCTCTTGAACAGCTCGCCCGACAGGTGGACCGTGGAGCCGCTGCCCGGCGAGCCGTAGCTCATGCCGGTCTTTTGCGCGGCGGCGCGTGCCACCAGGTCCTTCACCGTCCTGGCCGGCGTGCGCGCCTCGTTGACCACCAGCACGTTGGGGATGGTGGTGACCAGGGCCACGTATTCGAAATCGCCCAGGTTCTTCTCGCTCAGGTTCTTGTACAGGCTCTGGTTGATGGCCTGGGTGCCGGCCGTGCCGAACAGCAGCGTATAGCCATCATTGGCCGCCGAAGCCACGCGGCTGGCGCCGATGGAGCCGTTGGCGCCGGAGATGTTTTCCACGATCACGGGCTGGCCCAGCGACTCGGACAGGCCCTGTGCCACCATGCGCGCCAGCACATCGGTATTGCCGCCAGGGGCGAAGGGCACGACCAGCTTGACCGGCCGGGTGGGATAGGCATCCGCCCAGGCCTGGGGCAGGGGCAGCAGCGTGGCGCCAAGCAGCGCGGCCGCGCGCAGGAATTGCTTGCGTGAAAGGGTACGGGGCATGGGGGATGTCTCCTTGTCGATGTTCTGGTGGCGCAGCGGCTGGGGCCAGCGGCGGATTTTTCAGGCGGGCCAATGCTGGGCGGTGGCTGTCTTGACGTCAATCAATGTTTTGGCAGGACGTCATGCGGCGGGCGAATGACCTGTCCGGCCTTGTGCGGCAAATGAGAAGGATTGCGTTGACATGCGCCCGTCATTGCGCCTGCCATCACGGCGCAAGGCTCCTGGACTCGCCTGTGGCATGGACCGCACCGCTGCTGAATCCGACTCCGGCGCTGCCGTGCAACTGCCCGCGAACATGCGGCTTTGCGGCGCGTGCGTGGACGTGCACGATGCGCCCCATGGCATGGGCCAGCGCCCGTTACGGCGCCGGGGTGGGGCGGGCATTGCCGATGTCCATGCCGATGCCAATGCCGATGCAGCTCAGAAATCCGCCTTCAGGCTCACCGTCAGATTGCGCGGCTCGCCCCACCAGCCCTGGTTGTAGAAGCCGATCTGGCTGTAGTACTGGCGGTCCAGCACGTTGTTGAGCTGCACGCTGGCCGACCAGGTGGGGTCGATGCGGTAGTGGGCCGAGAGGTTGACCACCAGGTAGCTGCCCTGGCCTACCTGCACGCTCTGGCGCAGCGGGTTGGTCACGTTCTGCCAGATGCGGCTTTGCCAGCGCAGGTTGCCGCCCAGGCTCAGGCCCTGCAGCGCACCCTCGAAGCTGCGCATGGCCGTGAGCTTGACCAGGCTGCGCGGGTGCGTGGTGTTGAAGGCGGCGCCGCTGGCGCTGCGTGCCGTGTAGTGCGTGTAGCTGGCGCCCAGGCGCCAGCCCCGGGCCGGCTCGCCGCTGAGTTCCAGGTCGATGCCGCGCACCTGGGCGCCCTTGACTCCCCGGTAGGCCTTCTGGTCCGTGGTGCCGTCGATGAATTCGCCCGTGTCCTGCGCCAGGTTGTCCTGGCGGGTCTGGAACAGCGCGGCAGAACCCTGCAGCCGGTCCTGCAGCCAGGAGCCCTTGAGGCCCAGCTCGAAGGCCTGGCCGGTGACGGGGTCCAGGATGCTGCCTTGCTTGTCGCGGTAGTTCTGGGGCGTGAAGATTTCCGTGTAGCTCAGGTAGGCCGTGTGCCGGGCATCGATGTCCCACAGCAGGCCGGCGTAGGGCGTGATTTCGTTGCTGTAGCGGTAGTCGCGCAGGCTGCCGAAGTAGTTCTGGCGCGTGGACCAGCGGCTCAGCCGGGCACCGGCCACGGCCGTCCAGCCATCGGCCAGCGACAGGCGCCCCACGGCATAGCCGCCGCTTTGGCGCATGCGGCTGTCGTCGCCGCCGTTGGAGACGTCGGACCAGCCGGGCTCGGCCAGGCTGCCGTTGCGCCAGTCGATGAAGTTGTCCGTGGCAAGCGGCGTGCCCAGCGGTGCGTAGCGGCGGATGTCGATGTCGTCGCGCACATGGTTCCAGCCCACGGCAATCTCGTGCTGGCGCCCGAACAGCGCGACCGGGCCGCTGGCCGTGAGGTGCAGGCTGTCGCGCGAGCGGTCGCCCCGGTACTTGATGAAGGAGTTGGCCATGCCCAGGCCGGTGCTGGCGTCCGGCGCGCCGCCCCGGTAGACGTAGCGCATGTCGTAGTTGCCGTCGTTGCGGCTGTAGGCGGCGCGCAGCAGCCAGCGGTTGTCCAGCCGGTGCGTTAGGTCCAGCGTGGCCGTGGTGTTCTCTGTGCCGAAATGCGACCAGCGCGTGTTGTTGGACACCGAGCGGTCGAAGGCCGTGCGGCTGCCGTCCGCATAGAACAGCGGAAAGCCGGCGCCCATGCCGGGACTGGTGTTCTTCTGGTATTCGAGGCTGGTGACGAGCCGGGTGGCGGGCGTCAGGGCCGCGCTGACCACGGCGTACAGGCCCTGCCTGCGCTGGCCGAAGTGGCTGACGTAGCTGTCGCTGTCCGATTGCACAGCCACGACGCGGCCATGCACGCGGCCTTCGCGGTCCAGCGGCAGGGACAGATCGGCCTCGGCGCGGCGCAGGTTCCAGCGGCCCAGCGTCAGCGATGCATGGCCCCCCGCCGTCTCGCGCGGCTGCTTGCGCACGAAGTTCACCGTGGCCGACGGATCGCCCGAGCCATTGAGCAGGCCCGTGGCGCCGCGCACGATTTCCACGCGGTCGTAGAAGGCCGTGTCCATGTCGGTGGCGCCGAAGTTCCACAGGCTGTTGATGGGCGAGGCCAGCCCGTCGAACTGGAAGTTGCTGACGCCAAAGCCGCGCGAGGAAAACTGGTAGCGGTTGCTGTCGCTGCGGCTGACCGACAGGCCGGGGGCGGAGGCCTCCAGCGTCTGCGAGACCGTGAGCTGGCCTGCATCGTCCATGAGCTGGCGCGTGATCACGCTGACCGACTGCGGAGTTTCACGCGCCGACAGTTGCAGGCCCGTGGCCGTGCCTGTGGCGCCGCTGGTGTAGCGCGCCGTGCCTTCGGTGGTGCCGGCATCGGCGGCGGCGCGCACGGTGACGGTGCCCAGTTCGGTGTCGCCTTTCCTGGCAGGGGGCCTGTCCTCGTCGGCGGCCCAGACTGCTGGCGCAGGGGCTGCACAAAGGGCGCAGATCAGCAGGGACAGCGGGGTCCGCGCGCCTTTGGGGTGTCGCGGGGCGGGGTTTTGGATGCGAATGCTCATCATTTCCATGGTCCTGGGCGTGAGCCCGGATTGTGGGAAATGTGCGCCGCCGCCGCCTGTTCCCGGCGACGCCAGACCTATGGTTTGCGACGCAGGCTGCCTTGGCTGGGCGCGTGGCCGAAGCGCTGGCGAAAGGCCGTGGCGAAATTGCTGGCGTGCTGAAAGCCCACGCAGTCGGCCGCTTCCTGCACGCTCCAGCCCTGTGCCAGCCGCTCGCGCGCCAGCTGCATGCGGCGCTCGCGCAGCCAGCCGAACACGGTCTGGCCGTAGGCGGCCTGGAATTTCTCGCGCAGCGTGGTCGGGCTCATGCAGGCCAGGCGCGCCAGGTCGTCCAGGCTGTGCGCCTGGCCCGGCGCTGCATCCATGCACTCGCGTACGCGCTCCAGGCCGCGCCTGTCCCGGGGATGGATGCGCGGCAAGGGCGCAGGCCGCGGCTGCGCATGTGCCTGCAGTGCGCAGGCCAGCAGCTGCAGCGCAATGCCTTCGCGGTGCAGCCGGGCCAGGCTGCCGCTCCAGACGCCATCGAGCAACTGGCGCAGCGACACCGCCAGATGCTCGGGCAGCGACCAGGCATGCAGCGGCGGGCCGGGTTGCCGCAGGGCCTGGTGCAGCAGCTCGGCCAGTTCGGCATCGGCGCAGGCCTCGGGCGCCTCGATGGACAGGTTGAAGCCGCGCACCGTCTGGCCTGCGGCATGGGTGGCCTTGAGAATCTCGGTGTCGCCGCACGAGAATGCCGCCGCCGCATGGCGCGTCACGCTCAGTGCACGGCGGGCGCCCGGCAACTGCAGCTCGGCCTGGCCGTCCAGCAGGACCACGGCGGTGAAGCGCCGCGGGTGCTCGGATGTGGATTCATAGCCGTGGTCGATGCGGATGTCGGAGCTGACCATTTGCAGGCCCGAGGGCAGCTGGTGCTCCTGCACCTGCCCCTCGAAGATGCAATCGCTTTCGGAGACGGCAGAGAGAAAGCGCACGCTGAAACCGTGGCGCTGGCGCATGGCGTCGAGCTGCGCGGTGGTGTAGCGCTGGGAGGAGGAGGGCATGGGTGAGCGGAACAAAAGGCCCGCAGCTGGATTCGAGAATGCTTCTCATTATCCGGGGCTGCAGGCCCGCTCGCCCACAAACCTCAGAGTTTGCGCAGCCGATCCAGTGCCGCGCGCAGCGTGCTGTCCTGCTTGGCAAAGCAAAAGCGCACCACGCGCTGGTCGAAGCCGTCGCCATAGAAGGCCGACAGCGGGATGGCGGCCACGCCGTGTTCCTTGACCAGCCACTGGCAGAACGCGGCTTCGTCCAGGTCCGACACGGCCGAGATGTCGGCGCAGACGAAGTAGGTTCCCGCCGTGGGCAGCAGGCGCAGGCGCGAGCCTTCCAGGCCCTGGCGGAACAGGTCGCGCTTGGCCTGGTAGAAGGCGGGCAGCTGAAGATAGGGCGCGGGGTCGGCCATGTAGCTGGCCAAGCCCGCCTGCATGGGCGTGTTGACGGTGAAGACGTTGAACTGGTGGACCTTGCGGAACTCGGCCGTGAGTGCGGCCGGCGCGGCGACGGTGCCCACCTTCCAGCCCGTGACATGGTAGGTCTTGCCGAAGCTGGAGACGATGAAGGCGCGCGCCGCCAGGCCGGCAAAGCGCGCGGCGCTCTGGTGCTGGCGGCCGTCGTAGACCATGTGCTCGTAGACCTCGTCACTGATCAGCAGCACGTCGGTGGGCGCCAGCAGCTCCTGCAGCTGCAGCATCTCGGCATCGCTCCAGATGGTGGCGCTGGGGTTGTGCGGGCTGTTGATGATCAAAAGCCGGGTGCGCGGCGTGATGGCGGCGGCAATTTTGGCGAAGTCGGGCTTGAAGCTGCCCGGTGTCAACGGTACGCGCACGGGCACGCCGCCGGCCAGCTCGATGTTGGGCACGTAGCTGTCGTAGCAGGGGTCGAGCACGATGACCTCGTCGCCAGCATGCACGGTGGCCAGGATGGCGGTGAGGATGGCCTGCGTGGCGCCGGCCGTGACCGTGATCTCGGTGCCCGCATCGTAGCTGCGGCCGTACAGCGCCTGCATCTTGTCGGCCATGGCCTGGCGCAGCTGGGGCAGGCCGGGCATGGGCGGGTACTGGTTGTGGCCGGCCTGCATGGCGGCCGTGACGGCATCGACCAGCCTGGGGTCGCAGCCGAAATCGGGAAAGCCCTGGCCCAGGTTCACCGCCTGGTGCTCGGCGGCCAGGGCCGACATGGTGGTGAAGATGGTCGTGCCCACATGGGGCAGGCGGCTGGGGAAGGCGGGCGTGCGGGGCGTGGCAGAAGTCATGGCGGAAACAGCGGACAGCGGGAGCGGACCCGCACTGCAGGTCCGGTGGGGCGGAGGATCAGAGTTCGTAGTCGTGCACGTGGCCGTTCATGGCGCGCATGATGAGATCGCGCGTCAGGCGGTCGCTGAGCAGTTCGGCGAATCGGTAGACGAAATTGCGCAGGTAGGCACCTCGCTTGATGGCCACGCGTGCCACGCTCTGGCCGAACAGGTGGCCCATGGGGCGCACGACCAGGTCATTGACCGGGTCGTCGCGCATGGCCATTTCGGCCACGATGCCGATGCCCAGGCCCAGGCGCACATAGGTCTTGATCACGTCGGAGTCAATGGCCTCCAGCACGATGCGCGGACGCAGGCGGCGCGTGGCAAAGGCCTGGTCGATCTTGCCGCGACCCGTGAACGAAGGGTGGTAGGTGATCAGCGATTCGTGGGCGATGTCGTCCAGCGTGATGCGCTCTTTCTGCGCCAGCGGGTGGCCTGTGGGCATGACCAGCACGTGCTGCCATTCGTAGCAGGGCAGGGTGACGAGATCGGGGTAGTCGGCCAGGGATTCGGTGGCCATGCCGATGTCGGCCACCTCGTCGATGACCATGCGCGCCACCTCTGCCGGAGTGGCCTGGTGCAGGCTGATCGTGACCTTGGGATACAGGTCGCGCAGCCGTGCCACGGCAGGCGGAAGCACGTAACGGGCCTGTGTGTGGGTGGTGGCAATCGACAGCGTGCCGCTGTCCTGGGCGCTGTACTGCTCGCCGATGCGCTTGAGATTTCCGATCTCGCGCATGATGAGCTCGATGCTCTTGAGCACCTCCAGGCCGGGTTCGGTGATGCGCTTGAGGCGCTTGCCGTGGCGCGCAAAGATGTCGATGCCCAGCTCTTCCTCCAGCTCGATGATGGCCTTGGAGACGCCGGGCTGCGAGGTGTGCAGGGCCTTGGCCGCCTCGGTGAGGTTGAGGTTGCGGCGCGCCGCTTCTTGGACGAATCGGAATTGGTGCAGGTTCATGGCGGTGACAGCAGGGTGCTGCGCGCCATTATGCTGCATTTATATAAAGAAGCGATTCGTTATTTCAGCTTCCCGGTGCGCCACGGGGCTCTGTGGCCACCAGTGCCAGTTCTGCCAGCAGGGCTGTGACACGCGGATGCTCGCCCACGGCCGGCTGCAGGTCCACGGCCACCTGCGGATGGGTATCGCTTATCTCCTGCACCAGCTTCGGGATGTCCTCGCGCGCATGCTTGCCCGTGCCAAGGAACAGGGGCAGCACGGTGATGTGCGTGGCGCCGGCCTCGACCAGCCCGCGTGCGGCAGTGGGCAGGTCGGGCGCGCAGGCCTCCAGGTAGGCGCAGGCGGCCAGGGATTGGGGATGCGTCTGCTGAACGGCCTTCAGCACGGCCTCGATGGGTTGGCGCCACAAGGCGTCGCGCGAGCCGTGTGCCAGCAGGATCAGTCCGGTCCTGCCGGCAGATGTTGTCTCGTTTTGCATGGCAACGGTCCTAGCGGCGCAGCACCAGCCAGGTGAAGGCCGTCAATGAAAGAAGGCTGTAGAGCAGGCCCGGCGCCGCAGCGGTCAGCCAGGGCGACCAGGTCTGCAGCGTGCCGATGTAGCCGAACACGTTGTTCAGCAGGAAGAAGCTGATGCCGGCCATGACGCCGCCGAACACATAGGCCGCGATGCCGCCCGAGCGGAAATGCAGGTAGGCGAAAGGCAGGGCCAGCACCACCATCACCAGGCAGCTCATCGGGTAGAAGACCTTGCGCCAGAACTCGATCTCGTACTTCTGCGCAGCCTGGCCGTTGGCTTCCAGGTGGCGCACATACTGGAACAGCGAGATGGTGGACATGCGATCGGGCTTGAGCAAAGCGGCCGAGACCATCTCGGCGCTGATGCCCGTCTTCCAGTTCATGCTGTCTTCTTTCTCGCGCTGCAGCACCATGCCGCCGTCGGCCTTGGCCGTCAGGCGGCTGGCCTGCACGCCCTGGAGCATCCAGGATTCTCCGTCTTCGCTCACCTGCGCCGATTCCGCATGGATCTGGGCAGAGATGCGGCCCTGGCCGTCAAAGTCGAAGATGCGCACATTCGAGAAATCGCCGGGCCCGCGAATGGCACGCACGTTGATGGCAATGGAATGATCGCCCTGGCGCTCCTTGAGCCAGGCACCCGTGGCCCCGCGTGACAGCTGGGCCAGGTGGATGGCGCGGATGTTCTGGCCCGCGTTCTCGGCCGCAGGTGCCAGGTAGTCGCCCGTGCCGAAGGTGACCAGCACAAAGCCCAGGCCCAGCACCATCAGCGTGCGCAGCGCCAGCCAGGGGCCCATGCCGCTGGTGCGCATGATGGTGAATTCCGAGCTCTGGGCAAAGCGCGCCATCACGTAGATGGTGCCGATCAGCACGGTGATGGGCATCAGCTCGTACAGGTGGCTGGGAATGCGCAGCACCACGAAAAGCAGCGCGTGCGTGATCTTGTAGCCGTTGTCGCCGCCGCGCCCGACCCATCGCAGCTCATCGACCAGATCGAAGAAGAAGAACAGCGCCAGGAAGGCCAGCGTCACATAGCCGACGGCCGCGATGATGTCGCGGTACAGCAGGTTTCTCAGAACTCTCATCATGGCACCGCCTTCGCGTCGTCCAGGGCAGTCGGCTTGCAGGGCCTGCGCCACAGATCGCGCGGCGACCAGCGCCTGTGCCGCACCAGCAGCACCAGCAGCGCCAGCAGCAACGTGCCGCCGTGCAGCAGGGCCGTCATGGCGGGCATGCTCAGCTTGCCCGAGGCCACCCAGTTCTCGCCCAGCGTCATGAGGTTGTAGTACACGATGAAGGCGAACAGCGCGAGCATGAGGCTGCCGCTGCCACCGGCACGCGGGTTCACGCTGGCCACGGCCAGGCCCAGGATCACGAAGTTCAGCGCCGCCAGAGGCAGGCCTATGCGCCAGCCCAGTTCGGCGCGGTAGATGGGTTCGGTGCGCGGCAGCAGCTCATGCGTGTACGTGCTGCGCGCGGCCATTTCCTCGGCGGCGGCCAGATTGTTGCCGCTGCCGAGCTGCGTGCCGTATTCCTTGAACTCGCTGATCTTCACCGAGCCGTCGCTGGTCTGCGTCTCCATGCGCTGGCCATCGGTGAGCACGGCCATGCGTTCGCCCTTGACCGCTTCCAGCCGCGCCCCGCGCGCCGAGGTTACGGACTCGCGCCCGCGCTCATTGGCCACGATGAACACATTGTTGGCAGCGGTGGCGCTGGGCACGTCCTTGTCGATGAAGAACACGCGCGAGCCGCCGGCAGACTCCTGGAACTCACCGGGAGCGATGCGGTCGATGTCGCTGCGCTGCTCGAACTGGGTCTTGATCTGCTCGATCTGCTGATTGGCCCAGGGCAGGATGCCCAGGCCCAGCACGGCGATCACGGCCAGCACCGGCCAGGCAAAGCGCAGCAGCGGGCGCAGCAGGCTGGCCAGTCCCTGGCCTGCGGCGAACCAGATCACCATCTCGCTGTCGCGGTACATGCGCGACAGTGAACCGACCACGGCCACGAAAAGTCCCAGGCCCAGGATGGTGGGCAACTGGCCAAGCACCGTATATCCCATGACCAGCAGAACGTCGGAAGGGCTGACATTGCCCTTGTAAGCCTGACCCAACGTGCGGATCAGCATCATGGTCATGACGACCGTGATCAGCACCACGACCGTGGCACCGAAGCTGCGGGCCAGCTCTTTGCGTATGGATGAATCGAATAACATTGGCTGAAAGGAAAACGCCGATTATGAACTTTGAACTGAAGCCGTTGACGACTGCCGCTGCAGTACGTGAAAAGTGTGACCTGTTGTTGGTGCTGGTGACCGAAGCCACGGCCACGGGCAGCGACGCGCTGTCCACCCTGGTCGCTCACGCGGTCAAGGCCGGAGATTTCGAAACGGCAGCCGGCAAGCAGTTGGCACTGTACGGCCTGCCGGCCGTGGCCGCCCGCCGCGTCGTGCTGCTGGGCGCGGGCAGCGGCTCGGCCCGCGACGTACGCCAGGCCGTGGCAGGCGCAGGCTCGGCCCTCAAGGCAAGCGGCGTTGGCAAGGCCGTGCTGTGCTTCGGCTTCGAGGCCACGGGTGGCGCTGTTGCAGCAGCGGTGGTGGCCGCGGCCGATGCCTGCTACAGCTATACCCACACCAAGCCCCAGGCCAAGCCTGTGGCGCTCAAGAAGCTGGTGATCGCGGCGACGGGCGCCAGTGCCGCGTCCGGCAAGTCCGGCGACAAGAGCGGGGACAAGGGCGGCATTGCCGCCGCTTTCAAGATCGCCGTGGCCCAGGCCGAAGGCATGGCCCTGGCGCGCGAATGGGCCAATCGCCCGGCCAACCACGCCACTCCCATGCTGCTGGCCGACGCAGCCCGTGCCCTGGCCAAGCTGCCCGGCATCAGCTGCAAGATCCACGGCCCCGCCGAAGTCGCCAAGCTCGGCATGGGCGCCTTCATGGCCGTGGCCCAGGGGTCGGAGCAGCCGCTGCGCTTCATCGAGCTGCACTACAACGGCGGCGCCAAGGGCTCCGCGCCCGTGGTGCTGGTGGGCAAGGGCATTACCTTCGATACCGGCGGCATCTCGCTCAAGCCTGCCGCCGAAATGGACGAGATGAAGTTCGACATGGGCGGTGCCGCCAGCGTGCTGGGCGTGTTCCAGGCGCTGGCCCAGCTGCAGCCGGCCATCAACGTGGTCGGGCTCATTCCGGCCTCCGAGAACATGCCCGGAGGCGCAGCCGTCAAGCCGGGCGACGTGGTCACCAGCATGAGTGGCCAGACCATAGAAATCCTCAACACCGATGCCGAAGGCCGCCTCGTGCTCTGCGATGCGCTGACCTACGCCGCCCGCTTCAAGCCCCGCGCCATGGTGGACATCGCCACGCTGACCGGTGCCTGCGTCATCGCCCTGGGCGGGCTGCGCAGCGGCATGTTTTCGCCCAGCGACGAGCTGGCCCGTGCGCTGGAGCAGGCGGGCGATGCCGCGCTCGACCCCTGCTGGCGCATGCCGCTGGACGAGGAGTATGGCGAAGGCCTCAAGAGCAATTTCGCCGACATGGGCAATGTGGCGGGCCGCGCAGGTGGTGCGGTCACGGCGGCCAAGTTCCTGCAGCGCTTCGTGGGAGACATTCCCTGGGCTCATCTGGACATCGCCGGCACGGCCTGGAAGAGCGGCGCCGCCAAGGGCGGCACGGGCCGCCCCGTGGGCCTGCTGCTGCACTACCTGCTGGCCTGCGTCGATGCCGGCAAGGCGCCATCCAGGACCGGCGCGCCCAAGTCGGTTGCGGCGCCCAAGGCCGGCTCTGCCAGCCGCCGCAAGGCAGCCGCTGCAGTCCAGCCGGAGCAGGCCTGATGGCATCGCCCCCATCCGCACGGGCCTGCGCGAAAGGAGCGTCGCTTGACTGAAGTGGCGTTCCATTTCAACGCGCCCGACAAGCTGGCCTATGTGTGCCGTCTTGCGCGCAAGGCGCTGCGGCATCGCACGCAACTGGTGGTGCTGGGATCTTCCGCGTCGCTCAAGGCCTTGTCGCCCAGGCTCTGGAGTGTCTCGCCCACCGATTTTCTTGCCCACGCCGTCGAAGGCGATGGGGCCGGCATTGTGGCCTTCTCGCCCATCGTGCTGCTGGAGCGGCTGGACAGCGCGCCGCACCACGACATGCTGGTGAATCTGGGCGGCGATGTGCCAGAAGGATTCGAGCGCTTTGCGCGTGTCGTTGAAGTGGTGTCTGCCACCGATGAGGAGGACCGGCATCTGGCCCGGCTGCGCTGGAAGCACTACATGGCGCAGGGGATTTCCATCAAGCGCCATGACCTGGTCCTCAAGGAGTAAGCCATGAGCGCTCCCTCCAAAACCCCGCCACGCTTTGTTCCCACGCTCACCGATGTCGTGCCGGTCGATGCAGTGCAGTCGCCGGTGGTAGAACCGCCCGCTGTCGCTGCGTCCGAACTGCCGCACAGCGGCGAGACCGATTCCTGGGCGAGCGAAGGCATGCTTGCGCCACGCCGCGGCCTGGTTTCCATGCCCGCGTCCCTGCCGCCGCTGCCCCTGGATCTGCAACTCCAGCGGTCCATGGTCGCCGAGCCTGCGCCGCCTGGACAGGGCCCGCGGCCTGCAGTGCAGCCCGTGCATTCCGACTATCTGCCGCCCAGTGCGCCGTCCGTGGAAATGCAGCTGGCCCAGGAGAGCCGTCTGCTCGAAGTGGCCGAAGTTGCCGAGCCGGCCGATGTGCCAGAGGTGGCCCCGGCCGCATCGATCGAGGATGCCATTCTTGCCGCGCCGGTGGTGCAGGCCGACGCTGCCACGCAAGGGGTCGAGCCGGATCCGGCATCTGCGGCACCTGGAGCACTTGGGGCATCACCCGCCTGTGCATTGCCCACCATGGAGTCCATCTGGGACAGCCACGCGCAGCAGGTCACCGAGGAGTATCTGGTCCATCGCCTCATGCAGCGCGTGGACCTGGTGCTGGACCAGCGCCTGCGTGATGCCATCGCCACGGTGGTGCAGCAGCAGACGCGATCCATCGTCGTGCGCCTGCGCGAAGAGGTGGAGTCGGTGGTGCGCCAAGCCGTCTACGAGGCCGTGGCCGACGAACTGGCCCACCGGGCGAGTGCCGCACGCGGCGATGCTGTACAGGGCGGGGGGCGTTGATCCGTGATCGGGTAGGCGGGTGAAGGGTGAGAGGTGCCCGCCTGACCCGGCCTTCAGCCTGCGCGTGCCGGGCCTGAGAACACCTCGGGATTGAGGATGTTGCTGGGCTGGCCTGCAGCGAAGTTCACCACATTGTCGAAGGCGGCGCGGAAATACAGCTCATAGCTGTCTTGCTCCACATAGCCGATGTGCGGCGTGCAGATGCAGTTCTCCAGCCGCAGCAGTGCGTGGCCCTGGAGAATGGGCTCGCTCTCGAAGACATCCACGGCCGCCAGGCCGGGGCGGCCACGGTTGAGCGCGCCCAGCAGCGCATCGGCCTCCACCAGTTCGGCGCGCGAGGTGTTCACGAACAGGGCTGTGGGTCTCATGCGCGCCAGATCCTGGGCGGTGACGATGCCGCGTGTGGCCTCATGCAGGCGAAGATGCATGGACAGCACATCGGATTCGGCAAAGAAATCCTCGCGCGAAGCGGCGGCCGAAAAGCCGTCGGCCTGGGCCTTCTGGCGCGAGGACTCACTGCCCCAGACCAGAACCTTCATGCCGAAGGCATGGCCATAGTGGGCCACCAGCCTGCCAATGCGGCCATACCCCCAGATGCCCAGCGTGCGCCCGTGCAGCACGCTGCCCAGCCCGAAATTGGCGGGCATGGACGCCGCCTTGAACCCCGATTGCTGCCATGCGCCGTGCTTGAGGTTGGCGATGTACTGCGGCAGCCGCCGCGTGGCCGCCATGATCAGCGACCAGGTCAGCTCGGCCGGTGCGATGGGCGAGCCCACGCCCTCGGCAATCGCAACGCCCTGGTCGGTGCAGGCCTGCACGTCGATATGGGCGCCGGCCTTGCCGGTCTGCGCGATCAGCTTCAGGCGCGGGAGTTTTTCCAGCAACTGCCGGCTGATCTGCGTGCGTTCGCGGATCAGCACGATGATGTCCGCATCGCGCAACCGCACCGACAGCTGGCCCACACCCTTGACGGTATTGGTGAAGACCTTGGCGTTGAACGGCTCCAGCAGCCGCGCACAGTCCAGCTTGCGTACGGCGTCCTGGTAGTCGTCAAGAATGATGATGTTCATTGCCTGTGAATCTCTCATAAGCCTTTGATTTATCTCTGGGTTGCCGCGCAAGAGGTTGTCGGCAAATGATTTATTCCATTCCTGCGCTTACCTTTGTGCTTCATCTGCACTTGCCTGGACTCGTCTACACTTCACCGCTCGGTATAGGTTTTGTGTAGGTTTTTCCGGCACTCAAGGTATAGCTTCAGATGTTCTTTGACGCGCGTGCAGCCAAGGCCCTAAAGCAGGGCGAACACATTGTCGTACAAGGTTGTCCGGGCCTGAGGCTCGAGGCATCGGCCAGTACGAAATCATGGACCTATCGTTACAGAAGCTTGGCGGATTCGGCAAAGCTCAAGCAGGTCAAGCTTGGGCAGTGGCCGGCCATGTCTCCTGCTCAGGCCGCAGCCGAATGGCAGGCAGCACGGGACTTGCGTGAACAGGGGCGGGATCCTGCAGACGAGCGCAAGCTGGCGCGCAAGGCAGTGGCGCAACCGGTTGCACAGGTTTACACACTGAGCATGCTGGTTGACGACTATGCCGCACGGTATCTCAGGGTCAATCGTGAGGCCAAGGGTGCCCGCAACATAGAGCAGCGGCTGCGCAATGCGATATCGGGACGCGAGTCGACATCCGTGGCCGAGGTGGGGCGCTCTTTCGTGTACGACGTCATTGAAGGCCTGGCTGACCGGCCCGTGCTGGCCAAGTCCGTGAAGACGGAGATGGCGGCCGCGTGGCGCGTAGGGTTGGAGTCGGGGAAGATCCCTGATGGTCTGCCGAACTGGTGGGCGGAACGCACGTCCCACAAGCTCCGCAGCAAAGGCGCAGTGCGCGATGGCAAGCACAAGGGCACCAGCAAGCGTGTGCTGAGCGGTGCGGAAATCAAGACGCTGATCGGTGGCGAGCTGTCGATGTTCAGCCAGCAGGTTCGGGATTTCCTGACGCTGCAGCTGTGGACATGCACGCGTGGCGGGGAGATCTGCCAGATGCAGAAGAAGCAATTGTCGGAAGAGGGGGGTGTGCTTTGGTGGACCGTGCCCAAGGAGGCAATGAAGATTCGACACGTTGAGGTCGCACATGACCTGCGTGTGCCTTTGTTCGGTCGGGCCGAGCAGATCGTGCGACGTCTGCTGGCGAATGAGGGGCAATGGCTATTCCCGAGCATCGGGCGGGATGGGGTGCTGAAAGGGCAGACCCAGGCCTACATGCAGACCAAGGTGCATTATCTGCAGCCCTACAGCAAGACGAAGCCCGAGCACCGGCGGGCGCGGCTGACCGTGACGCATTGGTCACCGCATGATCTTCGCCGGACGGGGCGCACCATCCTTGCGTCGATGGGCTGTCCACATGAGGTTGGAGAGGCGATCCTTGGCCACGTCCTCCCTGGCGTGGCCGGCGACTACAACCTCTACAGGTACGACGCAGAGCGCCGCCAATGGCTGGCAGCGCTCGATGCGAAGTTGGAGGAGTTCATCGGGGCTTAGGGGCGCCGGTGTTCTCTGGTGGCAACAGCTCAGACGCTGGCCGCCGGGCGGACCAGTCATCGAGCTCCGCGCGCAGCCAGCCCACGCGCCTGGCAGACAGCTGGCGGGGCTGGGGTATCTGGCGCTCACGTACCAGTTGTTCGAAGGAACTGACGCTCAGCGCCACGTAGGCTGCGGCATGCTCGCGGCCGAGCACGGCAGGTGCAAAGTTCAGAGTGATGCTCTTGGACATGGGCGTCCTCAATGAAAAAGGCCCGCGGGTGCGGGCCAGGTGGATGGTTCGTCGTCGCGGTGTGGCGCGCGCTTGTCGTGCCAGTCGTGTCGCTTCTTGCTGGCCATGATCAGGTCTCCTTGTTGTTGTGGGCACGCTCGCAGAACCGCGTTGTTGCGGCGGCCCGCGCGTGGCGGGCTTGGTGGGAGGGATCAGGCGGCCCGGCGTAGCTGCCAGGCAGTGGACTCGGGGGAGTTGAGCGAGACGATTTGCCGCATGGGCACGGGGCTCACGGAGTTACCGACCATGCGGACCTGGGCTGTTTTGGTCAGCACCTTTCCGGCAGCCGTGCGGTCAATCACATAGTTTTCAGGGAAGTCCTGGGCGTTGTAGAGCTCGCGCGGCACCAGCATGCGCAGCGTGATGTCCACGATCACCCAGGGCTCGCCCTTGAGCCACACGGTCACGAGCGCCAGGCGGTCGCGCGTGGTGATCGTGGTCATCGGGTCACGCAGGTCCGCCCCCTGGCCTCCGCTTGCGTGGTAGCGCATCAGGAAGGCTGCGCAGCGCAGGGCGCCGGCCTCCTGCTCGGGCGACAGGTGGTACTGGATCAGGGCATGGTGCTCGGCCCCGGCCGTGACGGTGGGCACGGGCTCGCGCATGTCGCGGCCCACGCTGTTTCGGCGCAGCGTGCACAGATGCGCGGCGATCAACTGCTGCTGGCTGCCGCTGGTGGTCACGGTCGATACAGGGTCGCGCAGGTCGCGGGCCGGCGTGCTGTTGAACCCGCCGTTGGCCTGGACCATGAACGCGGATGCCAGGCTCTGCCCACCGCCGCTAGCCGTCACCGTGCCCAGAGGTCCCCGGATGTCGTTGGCCCCGTGACTCCAGCGCTTGCCACCGTCCTTGCCCTCGCCGTGCCCGGCCTGCACCAGGTGTGCCGAGCTGATGGCGTGCTTGATGCCGCCGGCCACGGCCGTGCCCAGGGGTTGGGACAGATCCAGCACGCGCGGGGCCTGGCCCTTGGCTTCGCCGTAGCCCATCTGGATCAGGGTGGGGGAAACCAGGGCGCGGCAGCCGCCTTTCTCCGTGGCGATGGTGCTCATGGGGCGGTCGAGCATTTCGATCTTCCCGCCGTGGGCCATGTTCACGATAAATGGCTGGGGGCTGTTCAGCACGAACTTGTCCAGGCCATGCGCGATCCGCCGCATGGTGGCCGGCGCCAGTTCCTTCTTGCGCCCGAAGATGCTTTGCCCGGGGATGCTCCAGTCGATGCACTCGGCTGCCTGGCGGAATGGCTTCTGGCCCGCCTTCGGATTCTTCCAGTGCGTCTGCGCTGGCCACACGATGGGCAGGCCGTCGCGGCGGGCGATCAGGTACAGCCGCGTGCGGGTGCTGCGTGAGCCCAGGGTGGCGTTGCAGATCACCCGCCATTCGACCTTGTAGCCCAGGTCGCGCAGCGCCTGGATGAAGTGGCGCCAGTTGCGGCCCTTGTGCTTGGGGTCCGGCACCAGGAACTGATTGCCACGCGGCACCACCTCGCCGGGTTCGGCTACGCGGAAGGTGGCTTTCCCCGTGGCGGGGTCCGTGATGCGGTCCAGCGTGATGGCGCGGCCGGTGGCGGGATCGCGCTTCGCAATCAGGGGGGACCACTGCATCATCTGCTCGACGTTCTCCAGCGTGATGACATCGGGGTGGGTCTTGCCGGCCCAGCGGATGACGATCCAGGCAAGCGAGCGGATTTCCCCGTTGCGCGGCTGGCCGCCCAGGGCCTGACTGTGGTGCGTGCAGTCCGGGGATGCGTGCAGCAGGCCCACCAGCTCGCCCTTGGTCACGGACAGTGGGTCCACCTCGCGGATGTCGGCGCGGTAGTGGCGCGTCTGCGGGTGGTTGACCTCGTGCATGCCGATGGCGTCGGCATCGTGGTTGATTGCGGCATCGACCGGGCGGCCAATGGCTTGCTCAATGCCAGTCGATGCGCCGCCGCCACCGGCAAACAGGTCGATCACCAGCTTGGCCGCGAGGGGCAGGAGAAATTGAGGGGTAAGCATGCGGCTCCTCAGAATGAGAAAAGCCCGCGTTGTGCGGGCTCTGGGTTTGTGTTCACTCGCACAGGCCGTAGGCCGATGCGCATGCGTGGGGTTCGTCCAGGCCGGCCAGCAGGTCGTACTGCCGGCCGCCGCGCGTGGTCTTGGCCCACTCAATGCGGGACCAGACATTGAGGTCTGCGAAGACCTGGCGCCGGTCCTGCCCTGTGTGGGCGTCGGTCATGAAGGTTGAGCCTCCGCGCTTCGAGCACGCGCTGACGATGCGCTCCCATTCGGCGATGCGCTCGATGTGCTCGGGCCAGCGCACGGAGATTTGGCGCAGCTCGTCTTTGCCGCAGTTGATGCAGGGCATACAGCCGACGCGGCCCATGCCCTGCAGATAGAGGGGATTGGGCTGCACGCGCTGTGAGGCGGCCAGGTCGAACACCTGGGCGGCTGTCCAGTCCACGATGGGCCGGAAGATGCGCAGCCGCGGCGCCACGCGCTCGGACTTCTTGGCATTGCGGCGGCGCTGGGATTCATCGCGGCGCACGCCCTGCCAGCTGATGACGCAATGGCCGGCGTCCATCAGATCCATCTGGAAGCCTACGGCCATGTTGCGCTTCAATTCCTCAGTGCAGAACTGGGCCATGCGAGACGGGAAACGGCCCTTCCACATGCACAGGTCCAAGAACGGGTTGCCGCTCGGTTGCATCACGGCCAGGGCGCGGCGCTTGGCCTTGTTCGACCAGCGCAGGCGGCGGCCGGCCTTGTCGCGCCCCGTGCGCACGTCACGGGCGATAAACATGCGCTTGGCCAGCAGCTGGCGGCTGAAGTCCGCGCGCAGCCGGTGGATGGTCACGCCCAGGGCCTGCTCCAGATAGGCCAGGTAGTCATAGACAGCCTGGTGCTCGTTGCCCGTGTCGCAAAAGATCGGGACCACGCTGCCAGGCGGACAGCGCTCCAGGGCGAGCAGCAGCACGGCTGTGCTGTCTTTGCCGCCAGATACGGAAATGACGTGCTTTGTCGCCATGGGGCGGGTTCCTCGGGACGAAAAAAAACCAGCTCGCTGGCTGGCTTTGGAAGTTGGAGGGGAGGTATCAGGACAGCGCCCATGCGCTGTGCTCATGCCGCTCCATTAAGAAATGATACGATTGCCGTCGTACTTTGCAATGAAGTACTTGATACTATTAATTAGGGAGAATTATGAGGAATTTTATAGCGCTGCTTTTCGCGGCTTTTATTGCTGCTTCAGCCAATTCGCAGCAAATGTACAATAAAACCATTTATGTTGAGCCAATACCTACTTGGCAAGTGGGTGCAACTCGATATGAAGTTCTGGAGTCAGCAGTTGCCGCTAAAGATGCAGAGGTTAGGGACTACTCTAATATGTATGTTGGTAATTACTGGATATGCGAAGTTTGGGATGCGCCTGGATGTGGTGGGATGTGGGCGTACAACAAGAAGTTTTACCCAGTAATGTTTGATCTTTACGACAAAACTTCTGGAGCACAGTCTGGCCGCGTAGCAATTCACACCGGAATTTTGTGTCCAAATGGTGCATATCCGATTTATCATCAAAGCAATAGCATGCCACGCCGCTGGGATGCGTGTCAGATAACTATTCAAACCCCTGTGAATCCTGGTCCTCAAAACACAACTGTTACGAATCCTTTTGTCACTGGTATTGACTGGTCGGCTGGCGAAGGATGCACATTGAGGCCTGTCACCATCAACAGGCAAGTTGTTGAACGGTGTTTTAAAAATCTGCAGGTCAATTAATCAACGATCTGCAATAGTTTGGGGCGCGTGGCGCCCCTTTTTCATGTTTGCTTAAATGGCAAAAGCGGCCCGGTCCTTGCCATTGATCCAGTTCGGCGGCTTGCCCCGCCCGGTCCACGTCGCACCGGTGGCCGGGTCGCGGTACTTCGGGGCGCCCACGCTGCCCTTGGACTTCGCGGGCGGGAAGACATCGGCAGCGGTCAGGCCGTGCTCCTGGATCAGCGCGCGGGCCGCGGCGATGCCCTCGGCTTTGCGCTCGGCCTGGGCCTGGGCGATCTGGGCTTCGAGTTCGGCCTTGCGGGCCAGCAGGTTCTGGTATTCGGTCATTTCAGGGTTTCCTTTCTGGGACGTGGTGGTCAATGGCCGCAGGGCAGGGCATCGCCGCGGTGATGGTCTTCGGGCAGTTCGGCGCCACAGCCGAAGCAGTGCGTGGGCTTCTGCTCGTCCCACCAGATGGCGCAGGCACGTTCGGCGGCGCGGCGCGCGGCTGGCAGATCGCGCTCGGCGCGCGTGGGCTGGTGTTCGGTGTCTTGGTTCATGCTGTTGAGGCTGGGGCCGCCGGCCGCATCCAGATACTGGCGAGCATGTCGGTGGCGCGCGGGCGGGAGGGGTTGCGGATGCGATAGCGGCGGTACTTGTCACACACGCAGGCGTTGCACTAGTCGGCCAGCCCGTCGGGGCTTTTGACCAGGGCGCGGAAAAAGCCCACGTCGGCGGGCCAGGGCTCGCCGCAGGTGGTGCAGACCTTTTCAGGTGGTGTGGCCATGGCGGGGGAGTTCGCAAAGGGCGCCCAAGATAGGCGCCCCCGCAATCAGTTGCGCGCAGTGTTCGGCGCGCCGTTGAGGATCTGCAGCTCGGTGGCGGCGGCGATCTTTTCGCGCAGGTCCTTCACGGCCTGCTCAACCACCTTGTGCGGACGGACCAGCTCCAACCACATGACGAGGTTGCCGCCGTCGATGCGGTAGCGCAAGCGCACATCCACACGCCACTTGTCGCCGTTCTCGAAGACGGGAATGCCCAGGCTGAACTGCTCGGGCACCTGAAGTTGGCCCTGGCGCGCGCTGCCCTGCACGTCTTCGTCGTAGGTGAACTGGGTCGAGCCGTCCGAGAGGCGTACGCTGCTCTTGAAGTCCACCTTCTTCTTGGCTTCCAGCGTGCGGCACACCTCCAGCAACGTAGAGCCGTCCGGGCTGCCAGGTTCGCGCGTGGCAGGGTCGGCTGCGATGTAGACGACATCGACCAGGTTGCTCTCGATGAACTGCGCGAGCTCGACCTGGCCCACCTTCTTGCCATCCATGCCTGTCCACGCCTTCCACTCCGGCGAGAGGGGAGCGTTGTAGCGAGCTTGGTGATCGCCCCAGCCACTGCCGAACGCGATGTGATTGAACACGGCAGTGAAGGTGGGCGGGTCGATGGTGCTGAACAGACGAGTGGATTCACCCTTCTGGTCGTTGACCACGGCGATAAACGATTCGGCATCGTTCAACTGCACCGTGCCCTTCTTGCGGGTCGGGGCCGCGAGCGTGTAGCTCGGGTCTTCAGCAGTGAAGCCTTCGGGGAGCAGCACGATGGGTGCGCCGGCGCCGACAAAGCGGACGGGTTGGTGGCTGGCCGCCTGGATTTCACGGCTGGCGGTTTCGGTCTTGGTGTCTTGCAGGTCCACGGGGTTCTCCTTGAGGGACTGGGTTGAGGAAATGGGAGTCAGCCGACGACGCGCAGGCCGGGCTGCTGCTCAGGGGCTGGGGCGGTTTGGCGCAGCTCCTTCTGGGCAATGGTTTCCTGCGACACGTCGCGCACGCCATCCAGCGTTTGCTGGCGTGGATCGCTGCGCTGCAGGTTGTTGTCGGGGGTGGTGAAGAGGATGGTTCGGCCCTTCGTAGGCGCGGGCAGCTTGGTCTTCACATCGGTGTCCAGCTCCATCTGGCCGGCCTTGCCGCCGATCGGCTTCATCTTGATGGTCAGAGTCAGCGAACCAGCTTTGCCCGTTTCCGTGGTGGCGTGCACCAGGTCGTTCAGGGCCTCGGTGGCTTCCTCGCCCAGGAAGGGCGCGCTGTTTGCCAGGAAGTCGGCGAAGGCCTGGCGCCTGGATTTGAGGGTGGGATTGATGAGCTTGCTCACTGGGTGCTCCTATCTGGTTGAGGCAAAAAAATGCCCACCAGGTGGTGGGCTTTGAGGGAGAGCAGGGGAGGATCGGCTATATCGCGCCGCCTTCGGTGTCGTCGGCCGGCAGGTGCTGGATTGCGGGCGCACGGATCGCTGGCGCGCGCGGCGTGGGCCCGGCCAGGAATTCCTCGCGCTTGGCATAGAGCTGGTCGATCAGGGCATCGGCCAGGCGCGGCAGGTCGCGGGCGTTCATCAGCACTGCGTTGCGGTCCTTCTCGAAGGGCACGCCCAGGGCGACGAGGTTTGCGGCGCTGAGCTGGAGCACGGGCGCGAAGGCCGCACAGATCTGCGAGAGGTTGAGCTTCTCGGGATTCGGCATGGCGATCAGTGGGCCTGTGCCTTGACCTGGGACTCGCGCATTGCCTGGTAGCCGGCGAGCATGGGTTCGAGCTGCTGACGCAGATCCACGCCGGGCTCCAGGTTCGCGCCGATGCTGGCCAGGGCGCAGCCCATGGCATACAGGCCGCCATACAGGGCAAACGTGTTGCCGTTGCGCTGGCCATAGGCGCTCAGGATTTCGATGATCGGCTCAGCCACATGCGTCATGGCATGGGCGTGGTGGTTGGACGTGATCTCGTGGGTGACGCGCACGCCTTCGATGGGGTCTGTGGATTGGCTCATGAGCTGGTGCTCCAGGTTCAGAAAAGGGGTGCTCCGGAGATGGCGACCGCAGCAGCAAAACCGGCGGCCGAGAAGGCCGACCAGAGGAAAAAGCCGAGGAGTTTGGTCATGGGAGCTCGCGTAGGCATTCCATCGATTGCGGGCCGGTCCACACGACTGCATGACCGGGCGGGCAGGCCTGGGCGGCGCTGTGCGCGCGCTGCACGTCCGCTGCGCTGGGCACGGGATCCTGGGCCGCGCCAGCATCGGCACATGCGCTGAGAGCCAGGGCCACCAGCAGGACAAAGCACAGCAGCAGCCAGCCACCATGCGTGGGCGCTGGGCCCGGCTCGGAAACAGGGCCAGGACGCGAGGCCTCGCGGAGAAAGCGCGCATCGGGATCGGGATTGAAGGGCTCGGATGGGATCACTCGTTGCATTTGGGCTCTCCAGAAACAGCAATCCCGCCAGAGGGCGGGATCGGGGTGGTGGCTGCTTGCCGCTGCAGGCGCTGGACCTCCTGCTCGGCGATGAGGCGCTCTTCTTCGCGCCAGTCCGCATAGGTCTGCGGCTCATATGCGACGCGGCCGCGTTCGCCGCGCAGGCGGTTGAATCTGAATCTCACGATGAATTCCCAAAAAATAGCCCGCCCTGCATTGCTGCAAGGCGGGCCAATGCCGCACGAGGCGGACCCCACAAAAACACAAGCCGTCAGTGTTGCTGAGAGCTTGCCAATGCCCGCACGGTGCAGGCGCGAGGAAGAAAGAGTCCGGTGCCCTTTCAGGGCGTGCCTATGAATTCCAGGAGAACCATGAGTCAGCCATAGGCCCGGTAGTCAACCGAGGTTCAACTTGTGACCGGGAACATTGGTCCGGCCAACACAGCGACGTAGAGAGAGATGAGGGTCACCACAGACCAGAAAAATGTTAGGAAAATATGCCGCATCACAATCCTCCTCAAGTCATTGAAAAAGCGTGCGAATCGCCCGAGAAAAAGCCTTCGAAAAACGTCGGAAGGGACTGCGAGATCTCCTGCTTCGCAGCTGTATGAGCTGGTAGCTGCCCCTTACCGGAAAAGCATCCAATAGGCTCCTGTGATAGCGAGCATCCGGGTCTGGATTGAAAGACTCACTGGGCACAACTTGACTCATGCTTACCTCCATCAGCAGGGTTTTGCAGGGCTTGGGACAGACGCTATTTCAGCTTGTTGTGAGGCCTCTGCTTGCGAGCAAAGACAGGTTGGTCATGTAGGTCCGACAAGCCCTGCCTGTATGAATTTCTTGGACAAGGTGTCCGCGTGGGACGCGGGAGGAAAGTGGGAGCGGAGCATCCTTGTGCCTGTGGCGGCCCCTTAAGGGGCCACATGCATGCGTGATGCAAGCGCTTCCAGGCCAGAGTCGCCAACAATGGTTTACATGCGCCAAGAAGCGGCGCTCTTAGACTGTTGCCCGCAACTCTATGAAAGGGTCACACATGAAAATCGCTTTCGCCATGGCCGTTGCGGTCTTTGTTCTCGGCGGCTGTGCTGTGTATGACGATGGCTACCGTGGCGGGTACAAGAGCCATCCTCACGGTTGCCCGCCTGGCCAAGCCAAGAAGGGCAACTGCTGAACTCCAGAACCCGCCTCGGCGGGTTTTGTTTTTTGGGGTCCGTGCGAGCGTCCCCGGTCCCCAGACGAAAAGGCCCGCGAGCGGTGAAGCTGCGGGCCTTGGAAGAAAAATGCCGATGCCGTGTTGGCGCGCCCGGGGAAGGGATTTGAGAGGGAGGGAGGAGAAGTCTCCCGGGCTCGGCGGAATCTGGTGGAAGGCAGTATGAGGGCTGATTCTTAAGAAATGCTTTACGGCTTGTAAAGAAAGTGCAGGGCTTCCACCTGCTGCGGCTTGCGAGGCCTCTGCGACCCCGTGGCCAGGGTAAGGATGATGGCATGCCGTGTAAGCCCCGGCTTCCCTCTATCGACGGTGGCTAGATTTTCACTGCTTGCAGGCGGGCAAATGCCTGTCACGATTGGCCATCAAGAAAGCGCGCTGCGGCTTCAATCTGGAACTTGCTCCTTGCCCAGCTTCAACGTGCCGCCCCTGGTAGGCAAGGTGCGCGCTTTCTTGGTGGACCTGGCCGGAGCCAGGGGCTGCTGCATCTGGTAGCAGCTGCGCGGCATCAACATGCCGCACCGTTTATTTGCTCCGTGGTGTCATCTCACTGCGTTCGTCACTGGAATGCCCGGGCGGTGTTCCATCGTCGGCTCCAGATGCGCTGGCGCGCACCCTTCACTGCCTCCCGCGACTCTCTACAGGGCATCACGTCCGCAGTTCCTTCCCTATGCCGTGAACCGTGCTTTGACGGACTGGCAACCGCGCGGAGACGCGGCGCGCTGACCTGGCCCATGCCCAGGAGCACCATTGCGCCGGACGAATGCCCCTCGGGTGGGGCAAGCAACATCGGCGTGCAACTTGTGAAAGACCGGGGCTTGCCCGGTCGATGCCGTGGTGCCCAACTTCCCTGCCTGTCCGCATGTGCGGTGCCGAGTCGTTGGAAATTATTGTAAACATGTTTACATATGGATGTTCAATTATTTGTAGATGAGTTTACAAAAAAGCCATTTTTACTTGTCCGGAAGATTCCGCTTGTGGGACATCTTTGGTCACGGCTATGATTGCTACATGTATGGAAACACAGTACTTTCGGACGCGGCTGAAGGGCGCACGCTCGTCAGAGTGCGAAGTGCGTGTGAAGCTGAAGCAGAGATTGAGGGGTGGATTCGCGAGTTGACGACTCAGGGCGTAAAAGCCTTGATCTTCCCGAACGAGGAGCTGCTTAAGGCTTGGCGGACACGTCTTGCAGCACTTGCATGATGGCAGTGCTCGCTGCGTTGAATGCCTTTGCTCGACTGAGCTTGTCCGACTGCGGGATCATGTCAAAAAGCACGCCCAGCTCAACAGCGGCAGGTGTTAGCTCTGATGGAGCGCTGATCGTGGGAGTCTGCTCCATCTGACCTTCGCCAGTAAGCAGCCACCTGGAATTCACCTTCAGATAAGCGGCAACTTTGTCGTGCGCCTCGGTTCGGAGCTTCTGATCCCGGCCCTTGGCGTTGGTCAAGATCATGCCTATGTTTTGAACAGACGTGCCTGCCGCGTTGGCAACGTCCTTGCGTTCGATCTCACGCCCAAGCGTTTCCGAACGCTTCTGCATGGCTTGAAGTAGACGTTCCCCGTAAAGCATGACGCACCTTAATCCTTGGTGTGTAAATTCGGTTGCGTGCTGATCTGTAAACATGTTTACAATCAAGTATGAAAAAAGAACGTGCTATCGAGCTGCTCGGCGGAACCCCCAAGAAGGCTGCTGAAGCGATGGGCTATCGAGCGGTTCAGACCATCTACCTCTGGCCCGATGAGCTTCCGCAAGCCACAACGGACCGCGTGATGGGCGTTGTTGGGCGAATGTCAAAGCCGGGCAAACGGCGTCGACCTGCACAGCCCACCCCCCAGGAGCAGGGCCATGCATAAGCCTCGCACCGTCAAGCGTCCCGGCCCGTTGCCGCACCAGCAGCGCCTGCACAGCGCCCTGCAGCGCCACCGCAATACAGCCCTGCAGCGCTGGGAGTCTGAAATCGCCTACTACGAAGCCTTTCAGACGGCGGGGTCCGCGCCGGTGACTCCTGCTGTGGTGGGCACCTACGAGGCGCAGGAAAAGCGTATGGGGGCTGCAGAGGGCGAGGTCACATGGAGCTTCTCCGAGTTCCCCGACGCACCTTCCTCGTTGAGCCGGCGCGCCATCTCCATCACCGACCTTGAGGACCGCATCGTCATCAAGGTGGGCTTCGCTGAGCTGCGCCTGACCCGTGAAGAGGCCGCGCGCCTGTTCTCGATTGGCCGCGACACCGGCGGCGAGCAGCAGGGGTAGGTGGGTGGGATTCCCATCCTCCCATGCCTGCTGCCAATCCCTCTCATTCATTCCTAGGAGTAGTCCCGCATGCGTGACACCCACGAAAAGCTGAGCCGGGCTGAAGCGGCTGCATTCAGGGCGATCCAGGTGATCCTGGCCGACCTCGACGCAGAGCAGGCCGAGCGCGTGCTGGCGCGTGTCCAGGACCAATTGGATGAAGACGCTGGCGCGCCCATGTTTGCGCGCGGCGTTGCAGGCCCGCTGGGCAAGCTGGACATCCAGCTCAAGACCAAGGTGGACGAATCCACGGCCGAGCAGTTCCGCCGCAACTGCGTGCTGAAGGGCACGGACACCTCCACGGTGCTGCGCGATGCCATCTACGTGATGACCTGGGAGCGCAGCTATCGGCAGATGGTGGCTGAGAAGTTGATGCATGAGGAGCAGTCTGCCAGCCGACTGCAGTCGCTCATAGGACCCTTTGGGGCCCCCGAATTCGGAGGGCATGCCCGATGAACGCGATCACAGCAATTTCCGCCGCCGTGCTGACCATGAGCAGCGAAGAAATCGCCGCGCTGGTGGAGTCCCGCCACGACAACGTGAAGATCTCCATCGAGCGCCTGGGCGCGCGCGGCGTGATCCAACTCCCTGCGTTGCAGGAAGTTCGGAACCACCTCGGCCAAACCGTGAGCGTCTACCAACTGTGCAAACGCGACAGCTATGTCGTGGTGGCGCAGCTGTCTCCTGAGTTCACCGCGCGCCTGGTGGACCGCTGGCAGGAGCTGGAAGCCCAGGCCGCGCCGGCGGTCCCACGCACCATGAAGGAGGCGCTGCGCCTGGCACTGGAGCAGGCCGAGCAGATCGAGCAGCAGCAGGCCGCGCTGGCACTGGCCGCGCCCAAGGTTGAATTCGTGGACCGCTTCGCATCTGCCGAGACCGGGGCCATGGGCTTCCGCCAGGTCTGCAAGCTGCTGCGCGCGAACGAGGAGCGCTTCCGGGCCTTTCTGCTGGACAACAAGGTGATGTACCACCTGGGCGGCCGGCTGACTCCGCTGGCCCAGCACCTGGACGCGGGCCGTTTCGTGGTGAAGGCTGGCCATGCCCAGCACAGCGACCACGCCTTCACGCAGGCCAAGTTCACAAGCAAGGGCGTGACGTGGATTGCCGGCCTGTGGGGCCAGCACCAGGCCCGCCTGGCACAAGGGGAGCGTGCATGAATCTCGCTTCCATGCTGGACCGCCCAATCGCCTTCCAGCGCTCGTTCGTTCACCTTGGCGCTGGCATCACTGGCGCGCTGATGCTCTCCCAGGCTGTGTATTGGGCCAACCGTGGTTCTGACGACGATGGCTGGTTCTTCAAGACGCAGGTGGAGTGGGAGGATGAAACCGGCCTGAGCCGCACTGAGCAGGAGACCGCCCGCAAGAAGCTGCTGTCGCTGGGGCTCATGGAAGAGGCTCGCCGGGGTATCCCCGCCAAGCTGTATTTCCGAGTCAGCATCGATGCGCTGGTGAGCCAGTTGGAAGGCCTGGACACCCCCTGCAAACAAGATTGCAGGAATCCTGCAATCAAGGATGCTGGAACCCCGCAAACAGGTTCGCAGAAAACCCGCAAACAGGTTCGCGGGAAAGCTGCAAACAGGTCTGCAGGAAACCCGCAATCTAAACTAAGTAAGACTACTTCAGAGACTACAGCAGAGAGTATTGCGCCGGGGGCTGAAGCCCCCCACGCTGCTGCTGAGCCGATGCGTGTGACGGCACCCAACGGGACCATCCACGAGATCCCTGCTGAGCTGCGCTACCCCGGTCCGGACACCAAGTCCCACAAGACCTGGATCGCATACGCCATTGCCTACGAGGGCCGGTATCGCAGCTGGCCCGTCTGGAACCAGACGGTGGGCGGCCAGATCTGCAACTTCATCGACCGTGTTGGCGCCGAGGTCGCCCCCCGCATCGCCGTGCACTACGTGCGCCGTGTGCAGGAAGACTTCATCGTCCGGGAGATGCACCCCGTCCGCCTGCTGCAGCAGAACGCTGAGAAGTGGGCAACGCAGTGCCAGACCGGCGTTGGGATGACCAGCACACAGGCCCGCCAAGCCGACCAGACCAGCGCGAACGCTGGCGCCATCGAAGAAGCCAAGCGGCTGATGCGCGAGCGTGCAGGCGCTGCCCAGGCCGCAGGCGCGGGTGCCGAACAAGGCCAGGGGGAGGTGATCGATGTCTGACCCCCACGCCACCGACTGGCTGCTGGAGGAGCTGGGCGCCACGATGGAGCTGAGCGGCCAGCAGGTCCGGCCTGCCGCGCTACTGCTGCTGGCGGAAGACCTGGCCCACATCGACAAGCCTGTGCTGCGCCTGGCCCTGGCCCGCATCCGCGCCGAGCATCGCGGCCCGATCCTCACCGGCACCGTGCTGCAGTACGTGGACCACGCCATGGGCCGGATGCTGCCGGCCGAGGCCTACGCCCTGGCCCTGACCAGCGCTGACCAGCAGGCCACTGTGGTGTGGACCGATGAGATCGCCCAGGCCTGGGCCGTGGCCGCGCCGCTGCTGGATGCCGGCGACAAGTTCGGCGCCCGGCAGGCCTTCATCGAGGCCTACGGCAGGATCACCGGCGAGGCCCGTGCACTGCGCCGCCGTCCTGTGGTTCAGGTCAGCCTGGGGCACGACCCCGAAGCCCGCACGCGCGCGGTGCAGGAAGCCATCACGGCAGGCAGGCTGCCGGGCGGGCTGGAGGGCCTGACTGACGACCTGCGCGAGCAGCTGCAGCTGCCGGCCCCGCGCGCCGCCCTGGCGCTGCCGGCGCCTGAGTCCATGCCCAGCGGCCCGAAGCGTGAGGTGCTGTCCAAGCTGGCCACCCTGCGCGAAGCCTTTGCACTCAAGGCCGCACGTTTCACGCCCGTGCAGGTCCAGGCCCGCGCCGGCCGCATGCGCCTGAGTCAGGCCAAGCGCCGCGCTGCCGCGGCCGTGGCGCAGCACCAGCAGGGGAGCCAGCCATGAGCGCCATCCATTCCGCCGTGAGCCGCGACTACCTGCGGCTGCCCTACACCTACACGCTGGCACAGGAGCTATCGGCCAGCGAACGGCAGCCGCTGCACCAGCGCAAGCGCGAGCCCCTGGCTGCTGCAGTCCTGGCCGCAGTGCATGCCGTGGGCTACGCATCCCCGACCGTGCAGCACTGGCGCGACCTGGCCGACGCCACGAACCTGTCCGAAACGCTGCTGGGCATGGGCGTCTTCACCGAGCCCGAGGCCCAGAGCCTGTTTGCTGATGCCTTGGCGGCCGTCGTGGACCTGGGCCGCAAGCACGGCCACGGACAGGAGATGCGCCTGAACGCCGTGCAGCTGGGCCACCTGGTCGAGTTCGGCGAGGCCTACGGCCAGGTGCTGGAGGTGATCCCGGCCCGTACCTTCATTCGCGCGCACCGCGCCACCGAACGCCGCCTGCGCGAGCTGCTGGTCAACAGCCACGGCAGCGACACCCATGAATTCATCGTCGTCTGAACATCAATGGCAGCAACATCAAATCAATCTCAGCGCGGCAGCCGTGGCGCACCTCGTCAAGCTGGCCCAGCAACCCGGGTGGTGGGAGTACGTCAAGGCCAGGGCCAGGGAGCTGGAAAGGGACGAGTCCCGGCTGTTCGTGGACATCGAGCAGCAGGTGGTGCAGCAGCTGCAGGCGCTCGCGTGGCGCCCGCCGCCCCGCGCGTGACGGTGCCGGCTGGCCACCAAGGCCCGATCACGGTGCTGGGCATGGACCCGGGCAAGCATACGGGCTTGGCCTGGATCGTGGATGGCCAGCTGCAGGCGCTGGAGGAGATTGCGCCAGCGCAGATCCTGCAGACGCTGCAGGGCAGGGCGCCCACGCTGGTGATCTTCGAGGACAGCCGCAAGGCACGGAAGACGTGGACCGGCCAGGGCAGTGCCGCGGCGCGGGCCAAGATGGCGCGCAACGTGGGCGAGATCGACGCATGGTGCGTGCTGATCGAGACCCTGTGCGCCAGCCTCGGCATTGCCTGCTTCGGTATGGCTCCCAGCGCGAAGGCCGGCAGCGCCCACGGTGCAAAGATCGATGCCGCCACCTTCAGCCGCCTGACCGGCTGGGCCGGCCGCAGCAATCAGCACCAGCGTGACGCCGCAATGATCGCGTGGTCCTTCCGGAGGGCCCGGCCATGAAGCGCATCTACATCGCCGGCCCGATGACAGGCCTGCCAGAGTTCAACTACCCGGCCTTCAACCGCGCGGCCGCCGTGCTGCGCGCCCAGGGCCACCACGTCGAGAACCCTGCGGAGAATCCCGCGCCAGCGTGCGGCAGCTGGGCCGGCTACATGCGTCTGGCGCTGCCGCAGCTTTGCACCTGCGATGCCGTGCACCGGCTGCCGGGCTGGAAGCAGTCGCGCGGCGCCCGGTTGGAGAGCTTTGTGGCGCGCGTGCTGGGTCTGGAGGTGCAGGACTTCGATGCCAGCGCAGGGGAGGGCGGTGCACATGCTTGATTTCCGCCCCGACCTTCCGCGCCGTGGCCAGCGCGGCCCCGTGCGCGCCGCGCCCCTGCACCCGCCCCTGTGGCGTGGCGCCGCAATGCGCGAGCGCATTGAAGGCCCCGATATCCTGGGGCGCTACCGCTTCTCCGTCTGGTCGGAAAACCGCTGCTGCCGCCTGGAACAGTACGGCCCCACGCGTGTGTGCGTGATGGGCGACCACGGCTTCCTGGTGCAGGTCGATGTTGAAGGGGATGTCCGATGAGGGTAATGCTCGTCTCCGAAATGGCCCGAGAACTGATCGACCGCCCGACCAGCAGGCCCAGCTTCATCCTTCACCCTTCGTGGCGGCCTTTGGTGGATGCGCTGATGGCTGACCCCAATCCAGAGGGCGAGGCCGCGCTGACGCGGGCAGCGTTGAACGGGGCAAGCATCCTGTATCAGCGTTGCCCTGTCCGCCCTGCGTTGCCCACCGGCGGCGTCTTCGACACCTTCCCGTGGGAGGTAATGAACCGTCTGGATGCTTGGCGGGAGGCGCATCCATGGCGCTGACACGCAGGCCGTTCAAGTCCAAGAGTCCATGGCCTGTGGCAGGCACCGGCAATCTGGACCGCGAAGAGCGCCTGGCGCAGCGCGCGGCCCGCGCCATGGACAGTGCCCGCGCCACTGCCGGCTTGGCATGCACCAGCATCGTGGTGATGGGTGCAGCCAGCACGGGCTTGGTCTTGCCCAAGGCCGAGATCCTGGAATGCGAAGCCTACCGCCGCGCCGTCGCCGCGCTGCCTTGCATCTGGTGCGGCATCGCTGACTACAGCCAGCACGCCCACCTGAACCTCGGAAAGGGCATGGGCCTGAAGACGGATGACCGCACCGGCTTCCCACTGTGCTGCACGCGCCCCGACATCGAGGGCTGCCACGTCGCATACGACCAATACCGCCTTGTTGACGGTGGCCGCGAAGCACACAGGGAATACGGACTCGAATGGGGCCGCATCACCCGCCACACGATTCTTCAATCCGGCCAATGGCCACAACGCCTGCCACTCTGGAGCGAACCCGCATGAACCAAGCCACCACCAGCACCATCCACATCCACAAGACAGCCGGCGGCAATCCGGACACGGGCGCGGTCGAGGCCGTGCCCACGCTGACGCAGGTCTACGAGGCAATCCGCCAGTTACACGAAGCAGGCGAGGAGCCCACGCGCGACCGCATCCACAAGATGACGGGCCTGAACCTCACCACAGTGGACGACCGCATCAAGGTGCTGCGCGGCGAGGGAATGATCTCGGCGGTGAAGCAGTGCTACCGCCCGGTGCACCAGCATGGGCCTGCTCGGGATGTGGTCATCGTGCACCTCAACGATGGCCGGACCATGGTGGAAATTGGAGATCATGTGCTGCACCTGGTTCGGCCTGAGGCCGCGCGGCTTGGCCAAGGATTGGCAGGCGTTGCACTCGAGCACACGGCGCTGACGCGTGTCACGGAATTGCAGGACCAGTTGCTGGTGGAGATTTCTAAACGACGCGCACTAGAGCGTGAGGTAAGGGGCCTGAAAAAAACAAGGCAAGGTGACGAGCGTCAGACTGAGCTGGAAATAGATTAGTGGAAATGCACGCCTGTGGCTGAGGCATACCTGCCCAGGTTGGGTAACGTGCAAAAAAGTTATCCGTAGTAATGTCCGAATTTACGGCAGCGGCTGGTAGCTATCGGCGGATAGCCGTAACTACCAGTTTCGAAGGAGCGTAGCAGCTTAGATGTCCGGCTCGACTGGTTTGCCCTCTTCGAGCCACCCCATCGTGTAGTGCGTTATGGGGTAGTTTGATTCATCAACACCGCTTGCGACAGCGACCACTTTCCACCCTGCGCGTAGGTACTTGTTAACGGAATGCTCTCCAGAGATTCGCCTTACTTCTTTGATCTGCGAAAAATCTTTGTCACCCATTAGTAACTCCTGCTTTGTGATTGAAGCCTACGAGTGTGCCATTGAATTGCAGATTCTTGAATATCGCACTAATGCATAGTGGGAATTAGTTGCTCGGCAAATCTGGCCGTATTAATACGCTATCCCATCGATGTGATGGCGAGCTATAGAGGGACGGTGGGTTGCGTGAAGGCAATGACGAGCCAGCGTGAGGCGCTCCGGCCAGGGTTCGACGGCCCCAGGCCATGCCGGAACACTTCCGGCCATGGCCCAACGTCCTGCCGGCAAGTCCGAGCCTCCAAAGAAACCAGTCCCCAAGAAGCCTGCTGCCGCGAAGAAGGCCGCAGGCTCTGCCGTTCCTGCGAAGCGCCCAGCGGTCAAGAATCCTCCGAGCGCCACCGCGAAACCCGCATCGAAGAAGGCCCCGGCAAAAAAGGCCGCCCGCACCAAGAGCACGGATGCCCAGACGCTGACCGCGAGGGAGTCGAAGTTCATCGATGAATTCCTGGTGGACCTGAATGGAACCCAAGCGGCGATTCGAGCCGGCTACAGCTCCAAGACTGCCCGGCAGATCGCCTCGGAGAACCTGTCAAAACCTCACATCCAAGTCGCTATTGCGGAAGCCCGAAAGCAGCAGCAGGAGCGCACGCAGATCACTGCCGATGCCATGCTGCAGCAGGCCTGGCTGATCGCAACAGCCGATGCGCGTGAGCTGATCGAGACCAAGGTCGCATGCTGCCGCCATTGCTGGGGCGAGAACTTCCGCTACCAGCGCACCGTCAGCGAGATGAACCATGCACGCGAATCATGGCGCGCAGAAGGTAAGGCGCCCGAAGATTTCGATGAGGAGGGCGGCATCGGGTTCAACCCCCACCGGCCGCCGCACCCAGAGTGCACTGCATGCGTTGGCGATGGATATGCGCGCGAGGTCATCAAGGACACCCGCACCCTGAGTCCTGCCGCAGTCCAGCTCTATGCTGGCGTGAAGCGCACGAAGGAAGGGCTGCAGGTCTTGATGCACAGCAAGGAGGCCTTTGCCGAGAAGCTGTGGAAGTACCTGGGCCTGTACGAGAAGGACAACCAGCAGAAGTCGGACCCTCTGGCCGCGCTGCTGCATCGCATCTCCAAGGAGAACGGCAACGGCTTCGCGCCCATTGCAGATGACCCGGAGCGCACGGGCCCGCGCGCGGTCTCCACGCTGGCGGTGAAGCAAGACCCGACGGACGAGGAGGATTGAGGCTGTGGCCGCGCGCGTACACAGTGCTCCCCTGAACCGGCTCCCCGACACGCCCGAGGAGCTGGAGCGGTGCTTGCGTGATCCCGAATGGCGCCTGTTCTCTGGCTGCCTGTACAAGATCATGGTCAAGGGTGATTCCAAGGATGGGGAAGAGGCCGACACCTTCACCATGCCTTTCCGGCCCAATCGCGCACAGAAGCGGTTCATCAGCCGGCTCTGGCACCGCAACATCATCCTGAAGGCGCGGCAACTCGGCTTCACCACCCTGATCGCAATCCTGTGGCTGGACCACGCGCTGTTCAATGCGGATCAGCGCTGCGGCATCATCGCGCACGACCGCGAGGCGGCCGAGGCCATCTTCCGGGACAAGGTGAAGTACGCCTACGAGAACCTGCCCGAGGAGATTCGAGACCGCTTCCCCCTGGCGCGCGACAGTGCCGTGGAGCTGCTGTTCGCCCACAACAACAGCAGCGTGCGCGTGGCTACGTCCATGCGCTCGGGCACCATCCACCGGCTGCACGTTTCTGAGCTGGGCAAGATCTCGGCACGCTTCCCGCACAAGGCCAAGGAGGTGATGACCGGCTCCATACCGGCCGTGCCGACCACGGGCATCCTGGTGATCGAGAGCACGGCTGAAGGCGCCAACGGCGAGTTCTACCACCTGTCACAGCGGGCCGAGGCCCTGCACTACACGCACAAGAAGCTGAGCCCGCGCGACTACCGCTTCCACTTCTACGCCTGGTGGCAGGAACCCAACTACCGCATGGACGCGGGCCTGGTCCATGTCGCGCGCGAGCAGCACGACTATTTCGACCAGGTCGAGGTCGAGATGCAGTGCACCATCGATCTGGAACAGCGGGCCTGGTATGTGGCCACCCAGGAGGCTGACTTCCCCGGTGCGCCCGAGCGCATGTGGCAGGAGTACCCGTCCACACCGGCCGAGGCATTCCAGCAGTCCAGCGCTGGCCGGTACTACGCCAAGGCCATGGTTGCGCTCACGAAGCGCGGCGGCATCACCTCGGTGCCCGAGCTGGATCTGCCGGTCTACACATTCTGGGATATCGGGCGCGCGGACGGGACGGCCATCTGGTTCATGCAGTCCCTGCGCGGCGAGGACCGCTTCATCAACTACTACGAAGAGCACGAGGAAGACCTGCGGCACTACGTGCGCCACCTGCAGGGCCTCGGCTACGTGTTCGGCGCGCACTTCCTGCCACACGACGCGAATCACAAGCGCCTGGGCGACACCAACCGATCCACCAAACAGCAGCTGCAGGCCCTGATGCCTGGCCAGAAATTCACGGTGGTGCCTCGCATCACCGAGCTGCAGACGGGCGTCAACCTGGTGCGCAAGCACCTGCGCGGCGCTTGGTTCGACAAGGACTCCTGCGCCTTCGGCTTGGAGCGCCTGCGCGGCTACAGCAAGAAATTCAGCCGGGCGCTGAACAAATTCATCGATGAGCCCGACAAGTCCAACGGCTGCACGGAAGGCGCTGACGCGCTGCGGCAGTGGGCGCAGGCGAAGGAAAGCGGGCTCTTCAACCCCAATGACGATGGGTACGGCGCGCGCGCCGAGCCCGAAGAGGAAGAGGATGCGCCGGACTGGCGCGCGTGAGGCTCTGCCATGAACTATGCAACCCCCCCAAGCACTGCAGACCTGGGCGCGGCGCTGACGCCGCACGAATATGCCCGCATCATCGATGACATCCTGGAGCAGCCGCCGTGGCGCCGGCAGGCCGACATGGAAGCCGACTATGCCGACGGCAACCAACTGGGCAGCGAACTGCTCGCGCGCATGAAGCGCTTCGGTATCCCGCCAGCCAAGGAGAACATCATCGGCCCGGCGATTGCGGCCGTGTGCGGCTACGAGGCCAAGACGCGGACGGACTGGCGCGTGACACCCGACGGCGACCCAGGCGGCCAGGACGTGGCCGATGCGCTCAACTTCCGCTTGAACCAGGCAGAGCGCCACAGCCGGGCAGATCGCGCGATCAGCGATGCGTTTAAGCCGCAGGTGAGCGTGGGCCTTGGCTGGGTGGAGGTTGCACGGGCCAGCGATCCCTTCGCCTACCCCTACCGCTGCCGGTATGTGCACCGCAATGAAATCTGGTGGGACATCCGGGCGCAGGAGGATGACCTGTCCGATGCGCACTGGCTGCTCCGGGAGCGGTTCATCCGCAAAGACCGGGTCGCAGCGGCATTCCCCAAGCACCGCGAGCTGATCATGCGCGCGGACTCCGCATCCGGCCCAGGCGGATACGGCGGCTATCTGGGAGAGGGCGGCTATTCCACGGGCTTGGTGCCGGGCCTGGATGTGTCCCGGGCCTGGACGCCACGCGAGCATGCCTGGTATCGCTCCGAGACCGACGAGCTCAGCCTGTGCGAACTCTGGTATCGGCGCTGGGTGTCGGCGCTGGTGCTGAGGCTGCGCGGCGGCCGCGTGGTCGAGTTCGACGAGTCCAACCAGCAGCACCGCCTGGCCGTGGCCTCGGGCGCGGGCACGCTGTCGCGCGAGACCGTCACGCGGTTGCGCCGGTCCTACTGGATTGGACCCATCTGCCTGCATGACGGCCCCACGCCATACCCGCACCAGCATTTCCCGTATGTGCCGTTCTGGGGCTATCGGGAAGACCAGACGGGCATGCCCTTCGGCCTGGTGCGCGACATGCTCTTCCCGCAGGACAACCTGAACAGCACCATGGCAAAGCTGCGCTGGGGCATGGCCTCGCAGCGAGTGGAGCGGACCAAGGGCGCCACAGCGATGACCGATGCGCAGTTGCGTCAGCAACTGGCCAGGCCTGACGCAGACATTGTTCTCGACGCAGAACACATGCAGCAGGAGGGCGCGCGCTTTCAGGTGCACCGCGATTTCCAACTCGATGCACAGCACTTCCAGTTGATGGAAGACAGCAGGCGCGCGCTGGGCCGTGTCAGCCCCGTCACGCCGGCCATGCAGGGCCAGGCCGGCACCGCGCGCAGCGGACTGCAGGAAACCACCCAGGTGGAGCAGTCCCAGATCGGCATGGCTGACTTGATGGACAACACCAAGGACGGGCGCACGATGGTGGGCGAGTTGCTGATGTCGCTGATCATCGAGGACATGGGCGACGAGGAGCAGACCATCGTGATCGAGGGCGACGTGCTCAACCCACCGCGCACCGTGGTGCTGAACAAGGCCGAAGAGGACCCCGACACAGGCTTGGCCTATCGGTCCAACGATGTGCTGCGCACGCGCATGAAGGTCGCTCTGGAGGACGTGCCGAGCACCAGCAGCTTCCGAGGCCAGCAGCTCAGCTCGCTGTCCGAGGCGGTGAAGTCCCTGCCTGAGCATATCCAGGTGGTTGCGCTGCCATTCCTGATTGACCTGATGGATCTGCCCCGCAAGAAGCAGGTGGTGGAGGCCATCCGCGCAGCAACGGGCCAGCAGACGCCGGAGCAGATCGAGCAGCGGGTGCAGCAGGAGGTGCAGGCCGCGCTGCTGAAGGCCGGTCACGAGCTGAAGGCGCGCGAGCTGGAAATGAAGGAGCGCATGACGGACGCCCAGATCAAGAAGGTGATGGCCGACGCTGTGCAGGTAGGCGTGCAGGCCGCCTTCTCGGCGATGCAGGGCGGGGCCCAGGTAGCCATGAATCCTGCCATCGCGCCCATTGCCGACGCCATCATGCAGGGCGCTGGCTACCAGAAGCCCAATCCAGGCGGCGACGACCCGGACTTTCCTGTGCTTGGCGTTGCGGCCGGCGGCCCAGCGCCGCAGTCTGGCGGTCCGGGCGCGGCCGGCGACATCGCCCAGGTGCGCGAGAACACCAGCCCCGCATTCCCGCCAATCCCTCAGGAGCCGGCGCGCGGCATGCAGGGGATCGAGACGGCCACCCCTGCCGACAACCTATAGCGGCTCACTCCGTCCAGAGTTGGATGCTGCGCGCGCGCGGCCTGACACTGTGTTCCACGTTGAAGGCGAAAGCCAGAGACGAGAAGCCTGCCCGTGATGGGTCGGCACCTCCCGCAGCTGGAGAGCGTGATGGTCGGGGCTTCGGCCCCGGCCTGATCCTCGAATCTGCGTGCCCCTTCAAACAGGCCCGGCCGGATAGCCGGGGATGTGGAGCACCTACATGCCGATGACCCCTGAGCAACTGCTCGAATCCGCCTTTGCAGGACAACTGGATCTGGACGCGGACGCGGCCCAGACCGCCGAAGCCAGCAACGCCGCGAGCACTGCTACTCCCGCAACCGCCACCCCTGGCGCTGAGCAAACTGCTGCAGCGCCTTCTCCCGCTCCTGCCGCTGCACCCGCTGTCGCAGCAACCCCTGCTCCTGCACCTGCTGCAGGCGCGGCGCCCGCTCAGGATGACGAGCCGGCCGGCGCGCCCATTGCCAGCAAGTCGGGCAGCTACACGATCCCGTTTGAAAAGCTGGCTCAGGCCCGCACCGAGCGCGACCAGTTCAAGGCGCGCGGCGATTCGCTGGAGAGCGAGAACGCCACCTTGAAGGCTCAGATCGACCAGTTGACCCGCAGTCAGCAAACCAACCTCGCACAGGCCCAGGCGGATGCCTCGGCTCGCGAGCAAGCGGGCGCGGCGCCAACCTCGGCCGACAACAACCTGGCCATTGCCAAGGCCGCCGCCTCCCAAGGCGTGGACATGGCCCTTTTCGGCGATTTCTCGGAAGAGGGCATCGCCAAGGGTGTGGCTGCGCTGGTGGAACAGCGTGCTGCAGCACTGGTGGACGCGCGCCTGGCCCAGGCCATGCAGCCGCTCCAGCAGCGCGAACAGGTCAGCGCCCGGCAGGCGCACGACAACGCTATCTACGCGGCGCACGCCGACGCGGACGAAATTGCCGACTCTGCCGAGTTCAAGCAGTGGGTGGATGCCCAGCCTGCTTTCGCGCGCGCAGCCGTGGCCAATGTCCTGCAGAACGGGACCGCCGCCGAGATCGTGGAAGTCTTCAGCACCTTCAAGGGTGCCAAGCCCGCCGCTTCTCCCGCAGCCAGCCCGGCCGCTCCTGCCAATGCCGTGGACGCGGTCGTGGCAAAGGCGAAAGCTGATGCAGAGCAGGCCGTGCCGGTGAGTCTGTCCGAACTGACGGGCGCGGCTGCTGGTGCCAGTGAAGCGGAGCGCGCGCAGGCACTGGCCAACAACCCCGCGGCGCTGCTCAACGTGATGAGCGGTATGTCACCGGCAAAGATCGATGCCTTGATGAACAGCTTGGCGTGAACCGCTGAATATTTTTTGAAACCCGGGCCACCTCGTGATGAGGCAGCCCTCTCCCCAAGACGGAGGACATATGTCCGGAAAAACCAATGTGGCAGCCGGTTCGCCGAATGCCCAATTCGTCCAGGCTGCCGGGCTGTTCGCTCAGTCCATGCAGCGCAATTCGACGCTGAACCGCATGGTGGGCACCGTCCCCCAGGGCGAGGCTCACGTCAGCGCCGTGCTGAGCAAGCAGACCTCCACCGACATGCCCATCGTGCGAACGGTGGACCTGACGCGTGGCAAGGGCTCCGAGGTGGAGTTCCACTTCGTGCAGCCCACCAATGCCTATCCCATCATGGGCAGCCGCATGGCCGAGGGCAAGGGCACGGGCATCGAGTTGGACAACGGCCGCGTGCGCGTGAACCAGGTCCGCTTCCCCGTGGATATCGGCGACACGATGACCGACATGAATTCCCCCGTGGAATTCCGCCGCATCGGCCGGCCCATCGCGCTGTCGCTGATGAACGGCTACCAAGACCAGCTGATGCTGACCCACTTGGCCGGCGCGCGCGGCTTCCACGACAACATCGAATGGCGTCTGCCTACCGAGGCCCACCCGCAGTTCGCGGAATTTGCCATCAATGAAGTGAAGGCGCCTACCCGCAATCGTCACTTCGTCGCAGACGGCGATGCCATCAAGACCGTGGCCGCCAACGCGGGCGAGCTGGACATTGCATCCACCGACGTGCTCGGCATGGATGTGGTGGACAGCATTCGCACGACGATGGAATCGATCCCTCTGCCGCCGCCCGCCATCAAGATCCCCGAGGACAAGGTGGCCGAGGATTCGCCGCTGCGTGTGCTGCTGGTCTCCCCCGCGCAGTACCACGCATTCGCCCAGGACCCCGGCTTCCGCCAGTTCCAGGCGAACGCCCTGGCGCGCGCGTCCAAGGCCAACAACCACCCCCTGTTTCTGGGTGAAGTGGGCCTGTGGAACGGCATCTTGATCTGCAAGATGCCCAAGCCCATCCGCTTCTATGCTGGCGACACTGTCCGCTACTGCGCCTCCTACGAGACCGAGACGGAAAGCAGCTGCATCGTCCCTGCCTCGTTCGGCACCACCCATGCGGTGGACCGCGCGATCCTGCTGGGCGGACAGTCGCTGGCCCAGGCCTTCGGCAAGTCCAAGCACGGTGGCATGCCGTTCTTCTGGTCTGAGAAGGAATTCGACCACGGCGACAAGCTGGAGCTGCTGATCGGCGCCATCATGGGCGTTTTCAAGATCCGCTGGCTGGTGTCGCAGGGCAACGGCCAGAAGCACTTCACCGACCACGGTGCGACGGCCATCGACACGGCTGTGCGCATCATCGGCGAGCGCAACTGACGCGCCCCAGGGCGGGCGGTCGGCTGATCGCCTGTCCTCCGCTGAGTTCTTCACCATTTCATCGGAGGCCAACATGGCAACCATCACCAAAGTGCAGTCCGCCAGCAATCGCCTCGGCGCGACGCCGTGGGGCAACCTGAGCGCCCTGCATTACACCCTGGCCACCAATGCGGCCGGCGCGGCCCTGGGCGGCGACATCCTGACGCCCGCCATTCAGGGCACAAAGATCCGCCTGGGCCTGCTGCCCGCTGGCTTCAAGCTGATCGACAGCCTGGTCGTCGTTGCCGTTGGCATGACGGCATCCGTCACTGCCAAGATCGGCTTCGAGTATGCCGACGGCGTGGATGTGCCGGCCGTGCCGCAGGACGACGACTACTTCGGCGCTGGCGTGAACCTGGCCGCCACGGCGCGTCTGCGCAACGCCACCGCCAATCCGGTCATCACGCTGCCCAAGGATGCGTACCTGATCCTGACCGTGGGCGGCGCGGACAACGCCAAGGCCAGCGCGCTGGACTTGGTGGTGCTGGGCGTCCCCGAAGGCGTGGCCTGATCGAAGCCGCGCTCGCGGCGATGAACCATGCAGCAAGCCGGCCTGTCCGGCTTGTTTCACATGAACGGAGCGAATCATGAAATTCGACAAGCTGGAATACACGGGCAAGAAGCCCTATCACGACCGTCTGGCGGCCACCCATTGGCAGCCTGGCGACACCAAGCTGGTGCCCGAGGCCGTCGCGCGCAAGCTGCTGCGCTTCGTGGAATTCAGCCGCGCGCCGGCAACCCAGCAGCAGGCGGACCAGCTGCAGCCGGAGGCCCAGCAGGGTCAGCAGGCGCAGCAGCCCGACACGTCGGACCAGCAGGACGATGCTGCGCTCCAGCAAGCGCACGCCGCCCAGGAGCAGGCGGACCAGTTGCAGCAGCAAGAGCGCGCGGCCACAGAGGCCATGCTGCTGACCATCGAGGGCATGGACAAGGGCGCCCTGGCCGAATACGCGGCGAAGTACGAGGTCAAGCTCGACGCGCGCAAGGGTGAGGCCAAGATGCGCGCCGAGGTGGCCAACCTGATCGAGCAGTTCGGAGCACGCTGATATGACGCTCCAGGATCTGATCAACCGCTTCCGCGCCGACTCCAAAGACTGCGTGAAGCCCTACCTTTGGGGCGAGGAACTGGTGACAGCCTGGCTGAACGAGGCCGTGGCTGAAGCGGCGGTGCGCGGCCGGCTTCTGTTGGAAGTAGAGCGCCCTCAAGTCTGCCATGTGCCGGTGAATGAAGGTCAGGCCACCTATCCGCTGCACCCCGCCCTGTACGAGATCACCTATCTCGCCTACGAGATCGACGGCGCGCGGGAACCACAGGAGTTGACGCTGGTTTCCACGGAATGGCTGGACCGCCATCAGCCAGGGTGGCGCCACAAGCGTCTTGATTGCATGCGCTGGGCTGTGCAGGGCGAACGATCCATCCGACTCGTGCCGGCCCCGCCGCGCGACGGGCGTCTGGTGTTGGAGGGCTACCGCCTTCCGCTGCGACCCATGTGCAGCTCGGGAGAGTCGCCCGAGATCCATGCCTTCAGCCATGAAAAGCTGGTGCTCTGGGCCCTGCACCGTGCTTTCTCGCAGCCAGACGCGGATGGTTTCGACCCGACGCGCGCGGCAGCAGCAGAGGCTGAGTTCACTCGGTACTTTGGGCGCCGGCCCGACTCCGACTTGCGCCGGCAAACCCGTGAGGACCAGCCTCACGTCACCGAATCCATCATTCTTTGAGGAGAGCCATCATGTTCGGCTTTCAACCAGGTCGGCGAGAAGCGCAGGCGGCAGAGCAGCCGCGACTGGGTTTCCGCCCGCGCAGCAAGGCCGCGGCTGTTGCTGAGGCCCAGAACCAGGCGCCCGACTCCATCCCCGCCATGGTGAAACCGGGTGAGTTCGTCTTGCCGCCCGATACCGTGCACGCCATGGGCGGCGCTGGCGCGCTGCAGGCCGCCGTCGATGCCACCCACACACCAGCACCCGAGCAGGCATTCGTGCCGCGCGGCTTCAAGCCCAAGGTGTTCTTCGCCAATGGTGGCCGGCCTGAGGACCAGATCCCGCTGGGCGGCTACCCGAAGGCGCCGGCCGCTGACGGATCCCATTCCAATCCCATGAACACCGAGGTCGGGCGCAATGTGTCGAATCTGGCCAATGCTGTGCCTGGTGCGCTGGGCGGCGGCGCGTCTGCCCTCGCGCGCACGGGTGGGGCAATCAGCGGCGCCATCAACTCCGGAACAAATGCCGCGCGCGGGCTTGCGGTCGGCGCCGGGATCGGGGGCGGCGCCGCCGCAGCCGCAGCACCTGCTGCCGCCTCCACGATGGCGAGCCCCGCGCGCTCCACGGCACCTGCAAGCTCAGTTGCAACGCCGCAGGCCACGCCTCCCGCCGGCAGCACCATGGGCCCGCCCAGCTCGGCCGCGCCGCAGGAAATCCAGCCCGGGATCTTCAGTCAGGGCAACAGCTTCGGCGACAGCGCACAGAGCGCGGCGCTCGGCGCCCAGCCGCGCGGCTTGCCCTCCCGGCAAAACGACCTGGCCGCCCAGAACCTGGCCGCTCAATCGACAGTCCGCGGCTTTACGCCTGGCCAGCGCACCGAGGTCGAGCAGCCCCGCCTGGGCTTCCCAGGCTTCCGTGCCCCAACCGTCGCCCACTCCGGCAACGACTGGCAGGCACGCAAAGACCTCCAGAACCTGGAAACCGGCGCGAGCAGCATCATGAACCGGCCCGAGTTCGCGGCAGCCGGCATGGCCCGCTTCCGTGGCGGTGGCGCTCAGTCCGGCCCGCCACCGGCCGTGGCCGCCTACCAGGCCGCTCTGCAGACCGACTCGGCGCTGCGCCAGGCCCAGCCAGGCCTGGATGCAGAGACCATGCGCCAGAACGCAGGACTCATGCGCGAAGACATGCAGCAATCCGGCGGCGTGCAGCGCGAGGCCATGCAGCAGGCCGGCGAAACCGGGCGCACAGGCATGCGCTTGGGCATCGAGCAGCAGCGCCTGCAGGGCGAGGCCGAAGCGCGCGGTTTCAAGACCCGGGCCCAGCGCCAGGAAGAGCAGCTGCGCAATACGCTCCTCGACCCCAATGCCACGCCCCAGCAGAAGCAGCAGGCTCAGCAGTCCATGCGCGCGATCCGTGGTGATGCAGATCCGTCACCCTGGAAGGTCACGGTCACGCCTGCGGTCAAGAATGCCGATGGTTCCACGAGCCAGGGCAGCATCATTCGGCACAACGCCGTCACGGGTGAGGTGCAGCAGGTGGATGGTGGAAACACGGCCCAGCCCTCGGCGAATCACATCGCTGCATTGCGTGCGAACCCAGGGCAAGCGGCCATGTTTGACGAAATCTACGGGAAGGGTGCAGCAGCACGCGTCATCGCAGCGCGATGACAGCCTATCTCTGCAGAAGCTCTTTGCCGTAGTTGGGGTCAGCGAACGGATTGTTTCCGCTGGGCGGGGCCTTAATGGTCCCGCGCTCCCAGTCATTGGCCTTGAACTCGCTCATCGTGCGGATCACCGTGTCGGTCGATCCCTTGGTGATCGCGCTCTCCCGAGCCTTGTCCTGCGTCACCCAGGCCCAGAAGTCCTTCCGGGCAAATAGCGCATCGGCGTCCGGGTGCGCGGCGTAGATCTTCCGGTAGTGCGTCTCCAGCTTCAGCAGGTCCGCGTCGGTCTTCACCAGCGGGTGCTGCGCGCGGATCTCGGCAGACAGCGGATACCGCTCGCACATGTCCGTCGGGCCAGCGCTCGGCGTGTACAGGCAGCCGCAGGCGCGCATGATCATCCCGGCGGCAGGTTGCCATGCCGTGTCGCGCGCCTTGTCCAGGGTGCACTGCTCTGGCGACTTCGGGCCCAAGATGCCACGACCGGAGCCGCGGCGCACTTCGAAGAACCTGTCCGGGTGCTGCTGAGCACACAGGTTCAGCGCTGCAGCATGCGCGGGCGCGTTCTTCACCCCAGGGAGCTTGTCCAGCAGGCAGGTGGCCATGTTGGCGGCCAGGGCGGGGAAAGCGGCTGATAGGCCGATGGCCAAGAGAAGGGCGTGGCGCTGGCCCCTCGTCATTGCCCGCGCTCCTGCCCTTCCAGCATTTCCTCAAGGACAGCGATCGCTCCCTGGATACGTAGGCGTGTGGATTCCAACTCGCGCAGTCGCTGCTGAAGCATGGCCACCTGCTTCGCTCCAGCCTCGTCCTCTTGCTTCAATTCCCGCAGCCGGGCTTTGATGCGTGCAGTGCTGCTTGCCTGTGTCTCGTCGGTCATCGGTGCATCCTCCTGCTCGCGAATGTAGCAGGGCCCGCGACAGGCCCTGCCGTGCTCACTCACGAGCTTCCCGCAGCATCTCCTTGAGCACATCGATGCGGCCTTCGATTCGGCGTAAGTCCCATTCCAGTTCAGGGTCCTCCGCTTCGGACGCCTGCAGCTGCGCCTCTGCAAAAGCCTTCTTCGCTCGAAGATGGTCCAGCATGTCTTCCATCGCTCTGATGTCCGGGGCGCTCATAGGTGGAACCTCCTGGCGGCAATGTACCAGTAGGCTGCCTGTATGAGGTGCGAGGCGTACCACCGTCTTGGGTTACTCAGGAGGGCTGAGTCTCACTAAATGCAAAACAGAATGAAGCGCAACAAACCTCGAGTGATGCCCATGCGCTAGGGATTGCTTGGAGGCGTCGCTGATCTTTGGTGGCTACGGTGCGCACGTCGAATCGCGCTCATTAGCATGGGAGCCTGATCCCAATCGACTCGCTGCTACTTGTGTGACCTCTATCGGTGCTGTATATTTGTACAGTATAGGTGCTTGTCAGAAGGCTGGAAAGCTGAGGCTGAACGCCCGAGCCGGCAGTCTAGAGACGTAGAGGTGAAAGTGTGATAGATGGGTTACATTCGGACACGTTGCAACTCTCTGGAACCTTCAAATGCCCTTAGCCCTCATCAATGCCGTAATTCATGGGTTTGATAAAGAAAAACATACAGAAATAGTTTCTAATGTTTTCAAAAGAGATAAAACTTTGGATGTGACTCAAGCGCCAGTTATTGCATTGGTAGAAGGTGTGGCCAAATTGCTTGGTAAAAGGGAAAACAGCCTGGCTTGGGGGCGATTTAATAATGATAATTTTAGAGGGCCATTCCCCTCTAGTTTTGATGCATGCGTTTCTTCCGAGCCAGATTTGACGGATGAGAATGTTTTTTTGGCATTGACGCATACTGCCGTTGATGTAATTGTTGAAAAGGCTACGAAATCGAGGCTGGCAACAGGGTCCAAAATTCTATTTGGATATTACAAGTATGAAAATGGAAACCAGGGTTTGCTGATTGCAATGATTAAACAAAAAGGAGGAATTCGCCTAACGGAAGATTTTGTTCCGGTAGACATAGAGCAGGTGGATATGGCCAAATTGAGTCACGCATCGGAAATTAAAATTTCAGATTACTTGTTCTCAAAGTTGGATGAAGCAAAACAGTTGGAGCAGGGGGCGGAGCTTGAGGATTTGGAGCTGATTCCATACCTTTCATTTATATCGAGCAGAGATACCGACGATGCAGCCTCCTATTTTGTCGAGGCACTTGGATGTGCTTTGTACCGATCTTCAAAGAGATCAACATCATTGGTTATAAAGGCGGCATATGATTTTTGCGTGAATAATCCGGACCTAAAGGCGAACGCTTCAAAGGTAAAGGAAGTTGTTTGCAACTACCTAAAGGAGAAGATGGAGGCGGGGGAAGAAGCGACTCTTGAGGAGGTTAAGCAAAAAGTGGAGAGAGCATTTCCGGTAGAGTTATCTCGGCATTTTGATAGTTTTGTTGACACTCTTAATGGCGGTGATTATAAAATACCATCTAGCTTTCCGGTAAGTGAAGAGTCGCTGAAAAAATATTCGAGAATCGTTCTTAAAGACGACGATGTGGAAATTAAATTTGAAAAATCTGACTTTGGAACTACGGCAAATTCTAAAATCCAGTTTAATAGAGCTGAACGATATCTGAAAATTAAGTTGTCAGATAAACAGATTGATGAGTTAGATAAGCATGTTTAAAAAAGTCGTCGATTTGTATAGAGCCGTCGGAAAGCCGCCTTTTAAGCAGGGGCAGCGGCTCAATATCGACGTTGCGGAAACGCTAGCGCTCACCGAAGCGCTGGCGGCCTACCAAGAAATTGAGGAGAGCTTTAGCCCAATTGATCCAGTTGTACGCAATGGAAGAGTTGAGTTTGAATTTAAGATTCCTGGGTCAGAGAGAGGTGCGTTTTTTGAAACCTTTGAGGAATTTGTTCAAGATACTCCGACTCTTGCTTTAGGGAAATTGAGGGGTAATTTCTACATAAGGAGTTTGGACTATTGGGACGGAGATGCTTTTGTTCCTGATCAGATATTCAAACTTAAAAAAGTCGTCGATTTTGTATTTTGTTTGCGAGCGTTTGTTTCAATATCGATTGATCGTAATCAAGCTTATGAAGGTGATAAGTTAATTTTTCTGAAGCCCTCGGATGGTAAATCTCCCCAAAAGGCGGCTATATTGAAAATTAACCTAAACGTGGACACTGTTGTTTCAGATATTCCAAGCTTTAAATTGCTTGCTGCTCTTAAGAGTCAATCCGATGGTAAAACTAAACATCAAATTGAAGAGCGTGTACTTTTAATGAATACAGCGATAGCTGAAATTATTGGTGAGTGCGACGATGATAATGTAGATTTCGATTATTTGGTAAGGAATTGGGGGCGAACTACAAAAAAATATCTACACGACCTTCATGCTTACGTTAGTTCATTTTCTTTCGATGCTGCAAGAAAAAAGATTTCTGATGGATTGTTGGAGAGCACGACTAAGTTAAATAATGCGATTGGCGAGATAGGTACCAAACTTCTTGCAGTACCCGCATCGCTCGGTGTACTTATTGTCGTGAAAGATGCTTCAACGCTATCTGGATTTATAGTGGGTATTGCAGGCGTTGTGTTTGCTAGTTTGATAATATTAAGAACAATTAGGCACTACGAGAATCAAGTTGAGAATCTTCTAAATAGTTTTGAATTTAATTTGCAGGAAGCTGCGAAGCCAAAGAAGACATTCGGCAAGGCAATAAGGGATGAAATTGAAAGAATCTCTAGATTTAAGGATATTCAAAGGAGAGAAATATCACGAACATTTAGATTCTATAAATTAATTGCCACGCTTCCCATAGCTGCTTGCATCTATTTTTGTGCTGCAGCCGTTTATCCTTGGATTAATCTTTATTTAAATTTGATTTTCCGCTGTGGACATGATGCTCTGTGGATGAAAATCATCGAAAACACCTCGTTTCTTGCTCACATGTTGGTTGGTTGAGGATGCCTGCTCGTCGCGCCGTGTGTGGAAGCCTAGTTTGAAACATCTTGGCGACGGGCCTGCGGGCTCAAGCAAGAGTCGCCCGGCTTGAGCGCGCGTGCCACGGCTAGGGTTCGTTCCTAGGCGCTCCGGCGCTGACACTGGGGCATGGCACATCTTCCCATCCTCATCCTCGCTGCTGCGCTGGTCCTGGCGCTTGTGTTGGTCTGCGTAGCCCTGTGCGCGGCGCATCGTGCGAGGGCTGCGGCGCGGCGGACTGAAGCGGGCGCGCGGCCTGCTGCCGACGATCTGGCCTACGTGCGCAACGTGCTGCTGCTCGCGCGCCGGGAGTTCGACTTCCACGGCGGATGCGTGGCCACCGACCGGCCAGAATTGCCCCTGTCGCCAGACACCAGTTGGACCGTCGATTTCGCAAGGGCTCGGGCAGCTATCGACGTCGCCATGGATTTGCTGGAGCGCGCGGCTCCCCGTACTGGTCCCGAATGTGAAGGTTGTAGTACTCGCCTGCCGAGCGCGCCGCTTTCAATCCGGTCCAAATATGTTCCGGCACCCTCGGATAGTCATAAGGCCGATCCGGGCTGCTCGTAAACCACAGGCGCAGGAGGTGGGTGTCTGGGCTGTAGGTGCCCTGCACAAGCGTGCGTGAGCCTGCGAACGAGTGCGTCTCCATCGGCTTGGCCCTCTCGGAATGGTTGTGTAGGAGCACCCATCGTAGCTCGAGAGGGCTTTCCTCCTGGGGCAAGCGCTCCCCGAGCGGGCTTCGTCGTTTCTGGGCGCTGGTGCCGCGAACTCGCACCTGTGACAATGCCCCGCATGCACGAATGCGTCTTCACCCACAACGGCGTCGAGTTCAGCGCAGACTACGAAGCCTGTGGCGACGTGCTTCTGGTCTTCTTGCCGGACGACTCTGCCAGGGAATCGCCCTTGGGAGGTCGTGACCCGCACGCTGTAGCTCTGGAGCACCTTATGTTCTACGCACAAACGCTGGAAGACGAGGCCAAGCGCTGAGTCTCCAGGTTACCCGCGCACCAGCAGCGTCAGCACGCCCAACACCACAGCCAGCGGCACGAGCGCCAAGGCGGCCAAGCCCACGGTCAAGGCCGGACTGCTGTCGTCGTCTTCGTCCCGCTCCCTGTCTCTGCTTTCCATCGTTCCTCCAGTGCACGGCCATTGGGTGATCCGGTGCACCAGTATGGGGCCGCTGCATTGGGATCATTCCTGAGCAGCCTTACACGCGCCTGAGTTGACCCCCGGCTAGGGTTCGACCCCACTCCTCCTCGCGGAGAGAGTGGGGGCATGGCACAGAACCCGTTCACCGATCCCGACTACGGCGCCGATGCGCCGAGCGCCAAGTCTCAAAGCAAGAATCCGTTCGCGGATCCTGACTATGGCAAGGAGCCGCCAAGTCGCAGCGCCACCGACTACGTCCGCGACGCGGCAGCGTGGGCAGCCAAGGGCGCCGTGGCCGTGCCAGAAGCTGTTGTCGGCCTGGCCGACATCGCTACAGGCGGGCGCGCGGGCAAACTCCTGGAGAACGAGGGAGGCGCGGTCGGATTCCGGCCCAAGCAGGCGCGCGAGGCCATCAACGAATGGCACTCTGACGCCACCAAGGAAGCCCAGCGCAAATTCCAGGAGGCCGAGGGCCTGGGCGGCAAGTTCAAGGCCGCCGTTGAAAACCCGTCCAACATCGTCGGCGCGGTCGTTGAGTCGCTGCCGGCCATGGGCGCGGGCGGCGTGGCGGCGCGCGCACTGGGTGCGGCAACGCGGCTGGGCCAGGCTGGTGCGAAGGGCGCTGCAGCAGCTGGCGCGCTGGGTGAGGGCGTGGTGGGCGCGGGTTCGGCCGCCGAGCAGATCCGCCAGGAAACCGATGGCGGGTTGCTCTCGCCGGGCCAGGCCGCGGCGGCGGTCGCCACGGGCGCGGCCACGGCGGGCTTCGGGTATGCAGGCGGGCGCATGGCACAGCGCCTGGGCATTGGTGATGCCGAGACCATGCTGGCCCAGGGCAACCAGGGTATTGCCAAGCAGTCCGCCGACGACGCGGCCACGGCAGCCACCAATCCGCTGCTGCAGCAGCGCGCGGTCAAGAGCATTCCGCGCCAGGTGATTGAAGGGGCCATCTCCGAAGGTTTCCTCGAGGAGTTGCCGCAGTCTGTGGCGGAGCAGATCTTCCAGAATCTGGCCTTGGGCAAGGACTGGTCCCAGGACGTGGATACGGCTGTGGTGCTGGGCACGCTGTCTGGCGCGGCCATGGGCGGCGGCGCGGCGGGGTATCGGGCGGCGCGCGAGCCGCGCGTGCCTGCAGGCCAGCCGGGCGATGCTGCTGCCCAGCCCCCGGACGCTGGCGCAGAGCCTGCGGGCCTGCCGGATGTTGCAACCTACGGCGCCGCCATCGACCAGATGGTGCGGCCAGAGAGCCAGCAGCAGTACCGGGATGCTCTGGCGCGGGCCCAGGACGAGTCCCTGACCCCCGAAGACCGGAAGGCCGCGGCGGATTCATTGCATCAGGCGTTCAACCCGGATCTGTTCCAGCAGGTCGGCGAGAACCAGGCCGATGGAGAAGTGCCGTCTGGCCTGTCGACGGTGCGCGATGAATTCGTGCGGCAGCTGGCCGCTCAGCAAGAGCCGGTCATCGACGAGGCCCGGCTGCGCGAGCAGGGCATCACGCCCGCCCCGCAACTGGATACCACGCGCATTGATGCTGCCATTGGCGCGCAGCGTCCTTCCGAGGAAATGGGCTTGGATCCTGCTGCTGGCTCGCTGTCCGCAGCTGCTGCCCTGGCCGTGGACTCCGGCGCGGCTGCGCAGGCCCAGCAGGCCAGTGCCATGGCCCAGGCCGCAGAGGAAGCCGCACGCGCGCCAGCCAAGAAGAAGGCAACCGAGCACCAGGTCACTGCAGACCCTGCCACAGGCGAGATTCAGGGCGGGGCCATGGCCACCTGGACAGATGAAGACCTGTCCAACGCATTCCGCTCTGCCCAGGCCAAGAACGTGCGCCTGCAGCTGGCGCGCGAGCTGTCGCGCCGCCGCGCCGAGCGTGACCAGCAGACCCCGGCCACCGCGCCGGCCGCATCCGCAAATCCATCCACCCAGCAAGGAAGCATCGATGGCACACAAGCCGATCAAGCCCAGCCGCCGCGCGCGGAATCTTCGCCGGCAGCAGGAGCGCAGGGAGCGCCGGTTGCAGGTCCTGGCCCTGCGCAGGAGCTGACCAATGGCACCACCTCGTCTCAGCACGATGGCGCGCAAGCAGGTGCAGCGCCAGGCCCGCAGGCTCAAGCGCCAGTCCAAACAGCAGCCCAGCGCATCGATGCCGGCCGCGCGGCCTGGGCCAGCATGCCCACCGCAGAGCGCAAGGCCCTGGCCAAGCGTGTGGGCGGTGTAAACGCTGCCATCAAAGGAAGTCTCCACGGCGCGCGCTGGGAGAACCTGAATGCGGAGTTGCAGCTCCGTCTTGCTGACGCCATGCAACCGCAAGGAGCAACCAATGATTCAACCGCACCTGCAGTACGGCTGGCAGATGAACGCCCGCCAGGCCCTGCGGCTGCTGCGGAGGCTGGGGGCGGTGAGCCGACAGGACGCGCGCCAGATGCGCAGTCTGCTGGGCCGCGAGGTGGCGTTGCCGGACAGCCTGCTGCCGGCATGCAACCTGCTGTACCTGGCCGAAGTGGCGCCAGCGAACAGGCTGCCGCTGTAGCGTCTGCTGATGCACCAGCGCCTACGGCGGGCCAGCAGCAGGCCGTGGCCATCGCTCAACAGGGCAACGAGGCGCGGCGCGCTCAGCTGCTGGCCGCCAGCGAGCGCTGGACCAGCATGCCGGTGGCCGAGCGCCAGGCTGTGGCGAAGGCCGCCAAGGGGCTGAATGCTCCGGCGCGCGCAGGTGCCCACACGCGCGCCTGGGCTGATCTGGCGCCCAAGGTGCGCGAGAAGCTGGCCGCCGCCATGCCCGATGCTGCTGCAGCACCTGCAGCACCTGCAGCACCTGCAGCACCTGCAGCACCTGCAGCACCTGCAGCACCTGCAGCACCTGCATCCGTGGAAGCAGCCGCGCGGGAGGCGGCCACCAGCCAGGCCAACGACCTGCCCGAGCCGACCGATGCCCAGAAGGAGGCGGGCAACTACAAGAAGGGCCACGTCCGCCTGAACGGCCTGGACATCAGCATCGAGAACCCCGCCGGCAGCCGCCGCCGTCCAGAATGGCCGCCCCTGAAGAACCACTACGGCTACTTCAAGGGTTCTGTGGGCGCGGACAAGGACCATGTGGACGTGTTCATGACCGAGCGCGCGAGCGACCCGGACCTGCCGGTGTTCGTGGTGGACCAGGTGAACCGTGATGGCTCGTTCGATGAGCACAAGGTGGTGCTGGGCGCGGCGGACGAGGCCGATGCACGGGCTGCCTACCTTGGCAACTATGAGAAGGGGTGGACGGGCCTCGGAGCCATCACGCAGATGACACAGGACGAGTTCAGGGCCTGGGTGCGGGATCCTGCGAAAACGAAGAAGCCCGTCGGCACGCTTCGCGGCGCAGCGCCCGCGCCGGCCCCCAAGAAGCCTCGCGGCATCCTGGCCAAGAAGGCTGCAGCCGAGGAAGCAGCCCGCGCTGCCTATTACACCCCGGGCAACATCTTGAAGAGCTATGGCGGCGGGTTCGATCGCGTCGTTTCTTACGCACCCGCCAATGTTGAGGGGGTCTGGAGCGTGACCGTTCGCGAGGTGGAGAAGCAGGGATCTGGCTGGGAAGATGTGCCGGGCGTGCGCGAGCGCACCCATGCCACGCCGCCCAGCGCGCGCGAATTGAAGGCGGGGCCGGTGGAGCGCACCGAGGAACTGCCATTCCGTCGTGGCGAGGCCGAAGGTCAGGGCCTGACCGATGACCAGATGGCCAACCTGCTGCGCATCATGCGGCCTGAGCCGGCGGCGTTTTCCGATGCGGCGCGGGCCCAGGCCGTGGGCCAGGTGCGCGAGACGGTAGATGCCATCCGCAAGAGCTGGAGCAACGGCCCCGAGGTGGTGGTGGCCTTCGACATGTCCGACCCGGCTGTGCCGGAGGCGGCGCGGCGCGCGGATTTGCGCCAGCGCAGCGGCGGGGCCTCCGGTGCGCCCGAGGGCTTCTACTGGCGCGGCAAGGCCTACCTGCTGGCCAGCAAGCTGAACACGCCCGCCGACGCGGCACGCGTGCTACACCACGAGGTGCTGGGCCATCATGGCCTGCGCGGCATGTTCGGCCCGGAGCTGAACAAGATCCTCAACCAAGTGGCCGCCATGCGCCAAGCTGAGGTAGCGGCCAAGATCAAGGAATATGGCCTGCGTGGCGTCACGGACCTGAGCCGGCGACATGCGGCCGAGGAAGTGCTGGCCGAGATGGCCGAGAAGACGCCGCAGTTGCATTTCGTGCAGCGTGCCGTGGCGGCCATCCGCAACTGGCTGCGGGCGAATGTGCCCGGGTTCGGGCGCTTGAAGCTGTCGGATGCCGACATCATCCAGGCGTACATCCTGCCGGCCCGTGGGTTCGTGGAGCGCGGGCAGCGTGCCCTGCTGGATCGGGTTGAACCGACATTCAGCCGCTCCGATGCAGCAGCCGCCACCCCGGATGCCATCATCGGTAGCACGCTGGGCAGTGCGTCGAAGCACCCGGACTACGCGGCAGCCAAGGCGGGGGACATCGAGGCTGCGGTGCGCGTGGCGCAAAGCCTGGTAACCCCCGAACTGGTGGCCCAGGTGAAGGCGGCCATCGGCAATGCCAGGCCTCGTGTGGTGCCGGTGGTTGCCGAGGAGGCCGCAGGGCGCAACAAGATCCCGTTGGCCGCCGCAGAGGTGCTTGCTAGCCGGCTGGGCCTGGAGGTGGAGACGGGCATCGTGCAGGCCAACCGCGCGCACCGGACTGGCCTGGATGGGCTGGATCGGATCTTCGCGCCGGTCGATTTCGCCGGCACCACCACGGCAGGCCAGTACCTGCTGGTGGATGACACCCTGACCCAGGGCGGCACGTTTGCGGCCCTGGCCAGCCACGTTCGTGAGGGCGGCGGCGAAGTCGTGGGCGTGGTCGCGTTGACCGGCAAGCAGTACAGTGCAAAAATCCAGCCCTCTCCCGAAACTCTGACCTCCCTCCGGAAAAAACATGGCGACCTCGAAGACCAATTCCGTGCCGCAACCGGCTACGGCTTCGACGCGCTTACCGAGTCTGAGGCCCGATACCTCGCGCACTACGAACCGGCTCAGCGACTCCGAGATCGAATCACTGAGGAAGGACGCAGCGGAAGCCAGCGCGAAGATGAAGGAAATCCTCGCCAGGCAGACGCCGACGACCTGAGCTTCAGCCGCTCGCGGCTTTCGGAGATCAAGGACAGCGCTCTGGACCAGCTCCAGAAGACGATGTCCCACCCGGGCAAGGTCTCTGTCTGGGACAAGACCATCGGCACCATGCGCCACCTGGCCGAGCGTGCGCCAGCCTTCAAGCCCGTCTACGAGACCGCCCAGCGCAACATCGATGACGTGTCCATGCTTGCCAACGATGCGGCCGACCGGGCGCCGCGCCTGCTGCCGCGCGTGGACACCATCGGCGACCTGGTGGGCAAGAATCGTAAAACCCCTGTCTCGGCGGCCGACAACAAGGCTGTGGCGAAGCCTCTCTTCGAGGGCACGCTGCTGTGGGGTCGGGACGTGGACGGCAAGGCCGTGCTGGTGGACGAGCTGACCAAGAAGTACGGCAACCTGCCCGCCGACGACAAGGCACAGCTGCTGCTGCGCGCTGGCCGGTTGGACGACCGCATGCTGCGCGCCTGGCGCGGTCTGCCGCTGGCCCAGTACGAAGCGCTGGTGAATTCGCGCTTCGAAAGCAAGATGCTCAAGGCCGGCGCGGTCTGGACGGATGCCGAGCTGCAGACGATGTTCGGCGCCACGCCCAACCAGATTGCCCTGTACCGCGAAGCCCGCGCGGCCATTGACCGCTCCATCGACATGACTGCCCGCGCGGACATGATGCGCGCGCTGGGCGACGAGTACGCCGGCCTGCGCGACATGGTGCTGGACGCACCCAAGCTGGCCGATGCCCTGGAGCTGCTGACCACCACGCTGCAGGAGGATGCCAAGGCCAAGCCCGACCTGGCCGAACGGCTGCTGCAGCTGAACAACATGGTGGTGGACCGGGCCGCCACGGCCAAGGATCTGCAGGACGCCGGATATGCGCCGCTGTCGCGCTTCGGCCGGTACACGCTGGACGTGGTGGACCAGGAGGGCAACCGCCAGTACTTCGGCATGTACGAGACCATGAAGGACGCCAACCTGGCCAAGATCCAGATGGCCCAGGCCTTCCCCGGCGCGGTGATCACCCAGGGCACCATGAGCCAGCAGTCCTTCAAGCTGTTCGCGGGCATCACTCCCGAGACACTGGAGATCTTCAAGGACATGGTCGTGGGCAAGGAAGTCGACGCGGCCACGCGCAAGGTGTTCGATGAATACCTGAAGCTGACCAAGAACAACCACAGCGCCTTGAAGCGCCTGATCCAGCGCAAGGGCATCGAGGGCTACAGCCAGGACGTGGGCCGCGTGGTGGCCAACTTCATCTACAGCAATGCGCGCCAGGGCGCGGCAGGCCTGAATGCCGGCACCATGGATCGCGCGATCAACGACATCCCGAAGGAGCAGGGCGAGCTGAAGGACCTGGCCATGGGCCTGCGCAGCTATATCCGCGATCCCCAGGAAGAGGGTCAGGCCGTGCGCGGCATGCTGTTCGCGCAGTACCTGGGCGGCTCGCTTGCCTCTGCCGTGGTCAACATGACCCAGCCCTTTGCGGTGACGCTACCCTGGCTCAGCCAGTTCGGCGGCATTCGTGCGGCCAGCGGTCAGATGGCGCGGGCCTTGAAGGACATGGGCACGCGCGGCATGAAATACGAACCTGACCTGGCTCACGCGCTGAAGTCCGCCGAAGATGACGGCGTGGTCTCGCCTCAGGAAGTGCACCAGCTCATGGCCCAGGCGCGCGGCGCGGGCGGCCTGCGCTCGGGCGACGGCACCAGGGCGGGCGATGCGCGCGCCGCGGCGTCCAACGCCTGGGAGCGCGCCAAGGTGGCGTGGGGCCAGCCCTTCGCCCTGGCCGAGCAGTTCAACCGGCGCTCCACCTTCATCGCGGCCTTCCGAATCGCCAAGGCACAGGGTATGGGTGACCCGGGCGCCTTCGCGCGCAAGGCCGTGCTGGAGACCCAGTTCGTCTACTCCAAGGCCGCGAAACCTGTTTGGGCACGCGGCGCCGTGGGCGGAACCCTCTTCACCTTCAAGACCTATTCCGTCAGCTACCTGGAGCTGATGCAGCGGATGTGGAAGCAGGGAGGGCCAGAGGGCAAGCGCGCGGTGGGCTGGGCCCTAGCCATGCTGCTGCTGATGGGCGGCGCCGGCGGCGTTCCCTTCATGGAGGACGCCGAGGACTTGATCGACGGCGTGGGCCAGATGATGGGCTACAACCTCAGTTCCAAGCAGTGGCGCAAGGAGGCCCTCGCCGGCATCGTGGGCAAGGAGCTGGCCGAGTTCCTGGAGCAGGGTGTCTCTGGCCTGCCAGGTGCGCCCATCGATGTTTCCGGGCGCCTGGGCATGGGCAACCTGCTGCCCGGCACCGGCCTGCTGTTGACCAAGCAGAGCCGCGAGCGGGATCTGCTGGAGGTGGCCGGCCCCGCCGGTGATCTGGTGATGCGCGGGTTCACTGCTGGGCGCAAGGTGCTGACGGGCGACGTTGCTGGCGCGGCGTTGGAGGTCTCGCCCACGGCCGTGCGCAATGCGTTCAAGGGCGCGGACATGGCCGCCAGCGGCATGTACAAGGACACCAAGGGTTACAAGGTGATCGACACCACGCTGTCCGAGGCGATTGCCAAGGCCGCCGGCTTCCAGCCCAAGAGCGTGGCCGAGATCCAGGAGGCCAACAGCTTCATGCAGCGGTCCAAGAGTTTCTACAGCCAGACCAGCAGCGAGATCAAGGCGCAGTGGGCGGATGCGCTGTTCCGCAAGGACGAGGGCGCCTTGGCGCGCGTGCGCGAACGGCTGGCCGATTGGAACAAGAACAATCCGGAGCAGCCCATCGTCGTGAAGATGCCGGACATCTGGAAGAAGGTCCGCGAGATGGGCAAGGACCGGACGGACCGCATTGCGGACAACTCGCCCAAGGCGCTGCGTCAGCAGATGCGGGAGATGGCTGCGGAGGCACGGTAATGCCCTGCGTGCATTGGCGCAGTACCTGATAGGTGAAGCATATGGCGCCGAGCCCTACGATATTCAGTTGATAGTGAATTAAACATAGGGCAAAGCGCCTTTTATTTTAACCGCCGTAGTCTTTACGCAGTCGGAACACTCCCCCACCATCGAAATATCCGCAACGTCCTTGTACCGGCTGAGTCCCGTCGTAGGCCGGCCATCCATTTGAATCGATCCAGCTCCAACCGTCCATTCCATAACTGGAGCAAACATATACTTCCGCGCCCTTTGGTAGATTGCGAGTATCTCTTATGTGGAATATGGTATTAGATGTATATCCGGGGCAACTGCCAAAAGAGGTTCGATAAACGGCCATTCCTCGGGGTAGGCTGAGATGGCAACTCGTTGAAAGGGCGCCTCCGTCATACACTTGAAACTCGCGCCAAGCCACCCAGGACGGGCTTGCCGTGGTTTGAAGAATGATTGTTCTGACAGGAATTTCCTTGGTATTTTTGTATTCGATCCACTTGTTGTCTTCTGTGACTCCGCCGATTTCGCCAAAGTCGAACCACTGCCCAGCGTTATTTCTCCCCCAGACATGATGGACCGTTTGACCCGCTGGGTTTTGCATCGGTAGCATGCGCAGTATCGAGAACATCCGTTCTGAACCAAGGTCAATGTCTATCCACTGTGTAGGCCCACCACCGGCATTCCATGCGGTGTACGGGTTGTTGTCAGCTGCCTTGGTCATATCGGCTACGTTACCCGACGCATTTGTGATAGTTATGGGCAGCAAAACGCCATGGCTTTGTGCAGAGGCACCGGCCACAAACATTGCAGCAGCGGCTCCAATTGAGGCGGCCACCATCTTGAATGATTTCATATGCAACTACTCCTCCAGTTTGTTAAGTCATGCATGCTAATAGAGTTTTGTTTGTGAATTTTTGGAATCCCCCCTATTAGGTGGGGAATTAATTGCGATGTTCTATTGGTTATTGAGCAAACTATTACTTTGCTAACTATTTGAGTAATGGGATGTAATTGGTCGCACACTTTCGCGGAGTGCGTGCCCCGGCTAGGGTTCGACCACAGAGCCGAGCACCGGAACACTGCAGGTATTGCATCAGCCAACACCTGCAGGAGCTTCCAATGTCGAACACCAGCTATCCGAAGGGCATGGAGAAGCTTCTCTCCGGCTCCATCAATGCCTCCACTGACACCTTGAAGGCCGCGCTGCTGCCCAGCGGCTACGCCTTCAGCGTGTCGCATGAGTTCGTGAGCCAGCTCGGCTCGATCATCGGCACGGCCCAGCCCCTGCTCAACAAGACGATCACCGGCGGCGTGCTGGACGCGGACGATCTGGACTTCGGCGCACTGGCGCCAGGTTCGACCATCGGCTCGGTCGTGATCTTCAAGGACACGGGCAACACTTCCACGTCGCCGGTGCTGTTCTTCCTGGACACCGTGACAGGCCTGCCCATGTCCACCAACGGCGGCGCCGTGACCATCCCCTGGGACAACAACATCAAGAAGATCGCACGGCTCAATCTGCCGGTCTACCCGAAGGGCGCGGAGAAGATGTGGGCGGGCTCCATCAACTTCTCTGCAGACGACATCAAGGTGGCGCTGTTGCCCAGCTCCTACGTCTACGACGCTGCCCACGAGTTCCTACCGGACGTGGGTGCCGTGATCGGCACGGCCCAAGCGCTCGCCAGCAGGACCGTGACGGGCGGCGTGTTCGATGCGGCCGATGTCAATTTCGGGGCGCTGGCCAGCGGCTCGACCATTGGCAGCGTGGTGCTCTACAAGGACACGGGCACGGCGGCCACGTCGCCGCTGATCGCGTGTGTGACGGATGTGCTGGGCCTGCCGCTGGCCACCAATGGCGGCGGCCTGGTGGTGCAGTGGTCCAACGGCGCCGCGCGCATCTTCTCGCTGGTGCCGGCGTAAGGAGGCAGGGCCATGGACCTGTTTTCCAACAACGCCGAGACCGTGCTGGCCTCGGCCTTGACCAACGACAGCGGTGATCCGGGGTACGGCACGATCGTGACCACGGGCGCGGGCCTGGACGGCTTTGCCAACCCCAGCGGGACGCGCTCCCTGCGCGCGACCATCACGGACGCCACCATGCCCGGACAGTGGGAGGTGGTGCGGATCCGCCAGATCGACGGCGTGAATCTTGTGGTAGATCGCGGGATCGAGTTGCCATGGGATGCCGGCGGCCCCATGGCTTGGCCTGCTGGTGCCAAGGTCAGCGTGCGGCTCACGGCGGGCATGCTGGAGTCCTTCATGCAGATGCAAGAGTCGGGCTTCTTCGGCCAGGTCCTGAGCGGCGCTGACCGGTTCGCGGCGCTCGGCTATCCCGCTCTCAAGAGCGCGTGGCCGCAATTGCTGGCAAACCCCACGTCCGACTGGCATCGCGCGGGCAACGGCCTGCCCATCGTGGGCGGCTCAATGTTCGTGGACCTGGGCACGCCGCCGGCTTGGGCTGCGGGCAACTTCGCCCACGGGGACGTGGTGGTGCCGGGCACACCCGATGGCTGCCAGTACTGGGCCTGCACCAACCAAGCGAACGCCGTGTATGCGGATGCGGTGCCGGACTTCCAGGGCATGGGCACGCATGTGCCGCTGGACCCCACCTATCCGTCGTTGGGCTACTGGGTGCCAGTGCAGATGCCGGTGGACCTGCTGGTGCGGCTGGAGGGCGTGCGCACCGTGGTCGAGGAGGTCGGGTTCATCGCCAGTGTGGTGACGGCCAGCACGCCGCCAACGGTCTCCATTGGCTCGGACCTCGGGTTTTCCGATGCGCGGCCAACGCGCTTTGCCAATGCGGTCTCGCTGTCGCAGATCACGGCCGGCGGCGAGTCCCACCGCATCCCCATCGCTGTCGGCGGGCAGTTGTCGGATTCCCTGACCTTCCGAGTCGACACGCCTGCTGCTGGTGGCCGGTTCTCGGGCCGGTTCTACTGGCGCGGGTTCTACGTCGAGGGCTGATCTCATGAGCTACCCGCTCATCAATGGCGCAGCCATCAACGGCGAGGAGGCCGGCGAGGCCACGGTCGGCATTGACTTGGTGACCTTTGGCCAAGCCGTCGCCGTGCCTGCGCTGTTGGCAGCCGGCGCGCAGCCGATGGAGCTGGGCACGCCGCGAATTGTGCTGCCCCTGCGTCCGCCAGGCCTGGATCTGGTCAACGCAGGGCAGGCCACGGCGCGCTACAACACGGCCCTGCAGCCGCCGGGCATTGATCTCGTCACAGCGGGGCGAGCTATGGCGGAGATGGTGCTTGAGGCGCAAGGCGCGCAGCCGCTTGAGTTGGGCGCGCTGCGCGTGCGCAATGGCTTGGATGCATCCCTGGGCATCGAAGGGCTGGACCTCGTTCGCACGGACTTCGCAGTCATTGCACTGGAGCAGGTCGCACCCGACCAGGTTGTGCAGGCCCGCAGCGGCCGCCCGCTGGAGATGGGCACGCCGGAGGCTCGGCCCGGCGCAGTGACGGTGCAAGCCGTCAGCGCGCAGCCCCTGGTGCTGGGCGCGCCGGGCGCAGGTATCCGGCTGCAGGCACAGGGTGCGCAGGCGCTGGAGCTCGGCATGCCCGCCGCGGGCATTCGCCTGCAGGCCAGCGCCGCCCGGCCTCTGGAGCTTGGCGTGCCGACGGTGGCTGTGGCGCTGCAGGTCGAGGGCATTGATCTGGTGCGCGCGGGCACAGCCAGTATCGCGGTGCCTACCGCGCAGCTGCTGGCCGCCGGCGCCTATGTCCTGGAGTTGGGCACGCCCGGCCTGCCTTCCGCAACCGTCCGCGCACGCGCCAGTTTCCCGCTGGAGTTGGGTGCGTTTGCCGTGGCCAGGGAGAACACATGCTGACCTACGAGAAATTCAGCGGCATCAACAACGTGCTGCCTGAGCACCGCCTGGGCGGCGATGCGCTGCTGAGGGCCGAGAACGTGGACATCGGGCTCACGGGCGAGGTCACACGCCGCGCTGGCATCACCCAGGTATCCGACCTCTGCCACAAGAACCTGCACCAGGGCCGCGGCTACCTGCTCGCCACGGTGGGCGCGCAGCTGACAGCGATACATCCCGACGGCACGCGCCACGTCATCCACCCATCCCTTGGGCCTGAGCGGGTCTGGTACTGCAACCTTCCCGACGGCCGCACGACTTGGACAAATGGCCTGATCCAAGGTGTGACCGATGGCTTGGTCAACCAGGAGCGCAGCGTGCCCACGCCGGCGGGCCTGGGCGCGCCAGACGCGGCCTTCGGGCAGTTGCACCCGGGCCAGTACCGCTACCACCTCAGCCATGTGCGCCTGGCTGACCGGCTCGAAGGCCCGGCCATCAGCTCTGCACCCATTGAGATCGCCGACGGTGGCCTGCGCCTGGACGGTCTGCCGGTGCGCGAGGGTTACGCCTTGAACGTCTACCTCTCCGGCCAGGACGGGGAGGGTGCCTATCTGGCCGGCGTTGCCATGGGCAGCAGCTTTGAAGCCAGCGGCCCCAATTCGGCCCTGGTGCTGCCCTGCCGCACGCTAGGCGCTCAGCCGTTCCCCGTGGGCACCATCACCGCCGCGTGGCGTGGGCGCGTGCTTGTCGCCCAGGGCAATGTGCTGTGGGCCAGCCGGCCCATGGCGCCGCACCTTGCCGACTGGCGAGACTTCCGGCCCATGCCTGCGCCGATCACCGGCATCGTGCCCGTGGACGATGGCATCTATGTGGGCACGGCCGAGGATCTGGTGTTTCTGTCGGGGACGACGTTCGACCAACTGGCCTACCTGGAGCGCCAAACTGGGCCTGTCGTGCCGGGATCAGCCGTCGCGGCGCCGGGGCGCTACCTGAAGTTGGGCGATGGTGTGGGCGCAGGCCCGGCGATGGTATGCATCGCAGGCGGCGAGATCGTGGCCGGCTTTGCGGGCGGCCAGACAGCCAGCCTCACGGCCAACCGCTTCAAGACGCCGGTGGTCGAAGTCGCTGCCACGTTCCGCGTGGTGAACGAGATCCCGCAGTACCTGGCGGTGCCTCAATGACGATCTGGGACCCTTACACCTACCGGCCCGACGGCCAGGCCATCGGCGCGGTGGCCCCGCCGGCGCTGCGCGTACACGGCTTGCCGGCCTCGGCCAACCAGCTTGGCATGGCTCAGGCGGCCTTTTACCGCTTCTGCATGATGGCGCGGGTGTCGGTCGTGCCCAATCCAGTGGAGGCCGGTCGGCTGCCCGACGGCACGGCCTATCGCATCGTGCGCATCGGCAACTCGACCACCATGGAGGTCTGGCCGGAGGATGCGGCGAATGAGCGCGAGAGCGGGATCGGCATCACCATGGTGGACTTGCTAGGCGATCTTGTGCCGGAGCTCACGCACTCCAACGGGACGAGCCCGCAGCCCTTCATCCTCACGCCGGAAGTAGTTCCTGGCACACGCATCTGTACCGGGCGCTGGCGTGTTCGCAAGGTCAACGGATACAACGGCGGCAAGGCCGTGTTCCAGACACGCCTGCCTGACCTCTACCTCACAGGAGTGGATGGGGTATCCACCTTCTTCCAGTTGCCGCCCCCTCCGAGCTTCGATGCCTTGGGCGGCACCAATATGCGCGCCTATCGCTATGGCACCTACGGGCCTGGATTCAGTGTCTACAGCGTGCGCCGCCCCGTGGCTGAGTTTCGATCCGACGCCGAGCCACTGCCATTTTTCCGCAAGCACTCCAATGGCTCCCTTTGGATCATGCAGGCCGTGGCCAAATTTGCAGGAGGACCGCAGCGCATCGAGTTGTGGGGCCAGCAGTACCGCCCGCCAGGCGGCGCAGTTGGGGAGTTGGTCGCCACGTTGCCCATTCCCGCAGGCCACACCGTCAAATGGGACTCGCTGTCCTCCAGCGCAGACGGCCAACGGTTGCGCGCTGTGTTCATCACGGTATTGGGAAATTTCCTGCTCGTTGATCTGGCAGTTGGCGATGCCAGTCTTTCAATTGTCGCCACTTCAGAGCGCGGCTCTCGCATCGAAGGATGGGAGGTTTCCACCAACACCGGCACTGAGCTGGAGCCCAACATCACGGGCACCCGCATGGGTCCTATCTCCTTTGGCAATGCCACCTATGGCTACGACGGCAAGGGGCGGGATTTCGAGGTTCTGCTGGGTGGGGGCGGGAGGCTGGAGCACTGGACATACCGGGAGTCATTTTCAGGCGAAGTGATTGGTGTAGACCCGATCCGGGGGCCGATCACGCTTGAGAATGAGGGCCTGTTCCTGACGGGCGACTACTCGGATCCGGGGGGGCTCATCCGCATCAATGGTCACGACATCACATTCCCCAGCGTGGCGGGGCAAAGCAGTAGCGAATTGCTTGTCACGCGAACCGTCGCAGATGGCGTGACCCTCACATACGCAGCCTCCGGATTCATCCGAGACTGGGCAGAGTCGTGGCAGATGCTGCAGGTGCTGTTTTTCGATCCCACTACAGAGTTGGTGATCCAGGCTCAGAAGATTCAACGCGGCGACTATTCGGCGGTGTATGAATCCGCTCAGACATCTGACGGCAATTGGTATCCACTCGCGGTGCCATCCAGGCTGGAGGGCACGGTCTACACAAATCGTGGGGAGGTGCTCGTGCAGTGCCGGGGCCAGATCGTCGCCAGCATCGATATTTCAGATGCTGATCCCCACTATTTCGCAGTGTCGGCCGCGGTAGACCCCTGGACCGGCGCTGTCTGCGCCAATCTCATGCAGTACACGGCAGAGGACCGCCAGACGGTGCTGCGCAGCTGGATCTTTGTTGCCGACGACACCGGCGCCCGGGAACTGCACACCATCATGAAGATGCCGATGGACCACACGGCGCGCGTGCGCACCGACGAAAGCCTGATTTCCGTATGAACACCCTCGTCTGCAACACCCTGAGCGGCGCAGTTTCCGAGTACACGCGCCACGATTTCCATGCGTTGACACCGACCCATGGCGGCAGCGCCACTGGCCTATATGCCTTGGCCAGCGGTGATACCGACGACGGCCTGCCCATCGTCGCCGAGCTGCGGCTGCCAGCCACGCTACGCGAATCGACCCTGAAGAAGCACCTGGAGATGGTCTATCTGTCCATGCGGGGGCGTGGCTGCGCGCAGTTCGCGGTGCTTGGGCCGAACGCGGAGCGCTGGGCCTACAGCTTCCCCCTCGTGGCCTCCGGCCAGACGCGGTGCCAGCCGGGCCGCGGCATCCGCCAGAACTACCTGGGCTTTGGCCTGAGCACTCCGGCTGGCCAGGCCTTCACGCTCGATCGCATTGAGGTTGCAACCGTGTCTTCGAAAAACCGTCGCGTAGGAGCCTGACATGGCATTGGATCTGAATGGACCCGCAGAGATCGTCCAGGACAAGTACGAGCGCAGCATGGCGATGGCTGACGCCGCCTCCAAGGAAGTTGCGTCTTTCACGGACGATCTGAGGAACAGCCTCTACAAGCCTTCGCAGATCGACGTTCGGTGGCAGACGCTGCCTGCGCCGAACTTGCCGCCCATCCCGGATATGCCAGCGCTGCCCGATGCGACGCTTGTGGAGCCCGCCGACATGCCCGGGCCGCTGTCGACGCAGATACGGGACGTGCCCATCGACGGGTTCGATGTGGTGCCGCCCACACTTAACTTCGGGCAGGCCCCTGTCTTGACCATCGGCCAGGCGCCGACACTGCCTCAGTTGCGGGACGTAGCCGTGCCTGATGCGCCGGATGTGGTGCTGCCTGGTGCGCCGGAATTCCTGCAGTTGCAGACGCACACGTTTGCAGGTGTGAATCTGCATGAGGACTGGCTTGCCAAGCTGGACGACATCCCCACGCTGTCCGTGCTGCAGCCCACGCCGTTCCAGTACCAGTCGGGAGCCAAGTACGCATCACAGCTGCTGGACAATCTGAAGGCCAGCCTCAATGCACGTCTGCAGGGCGGCACCGGCATCCTCCCTGCGGTCGAGCAGCAGATCTGGGATCGTGCGCGCGATCGCGAAACGGCGCTGGCGCTGGCGCGCGAGCAGGAGGTGTTGCGCGGCGCCGAAGCTCTGGGCTTTCCGCTGCCCAGTGGCGCGCTGGCGGGCCAACTGGCTGACGCGCGCCGCGAGTTCCACGACAAGCTGTCGGGCCTGTCGCGGGATGTGGCCATCAAGCAGGCTGAGATGGAGCAGCAGAACGTCAAGGACGCCATCACCCAGGCCCTGCAGTTGGAGACTACGCTGCTGGACGACGCCTACAAGCTGGAGATGCTGGCGTTCGAGACCGCCAAGATCACTGCCGACAATGCCCTGGCCGCCTTCAACGCGGCGGTTGAGCACTACAAGGCGCTGTTGGCAGGGTACCAAGCCTATGCCGCCGCCTATGACGCGGTGATTCGGGCCGAGCTCAACAAGGTCGAGGTCTACAAGGCCATGCTGGCGGCCGAGCAGACCAAGGCCGACATCAACAAGTCCCTGGTGGATCGCTACCGCGCCGAGATCGACGGGAGCATGGCGGTGGTCGAGATCTACAAGGCGCGCGTGGGCGCGGCCCAGACGCTGGTGGAACTGGAGAAGGCCCGCATCCAGGCCGGCGGCGAAGAGGTCAAGGCCTTCGTGGCCACGGTCAACGCACAGACGGCACTGGTTGACATCTACAAGACCCAGGTGGGAGCTGAGACTGCGAAGGTGGACGCTTATCGTGCGCTCACGCAGGCCTATGCATCCAAGGTGGGCGCCCAGGCCGAGCAGGCACGCGTCGAGGTGGCCCGGTACCAGGCCCTGATCTCGGCCAAGGGTCTCGAATGGGACGGGTGGAAAGCTCGCCTGTCCGCCGCCACGGCGCGTGCCGAAAGCGCGGCCCGGCAGTCCGCAATCCTTGTCGACGGCTACCGCATCGGCGCAACTGCCGCTGAGGCTCAGGCGGCATCGTATGCGCGTCGATGGGAGTCCGAGATCAAGCAATACGAAGCCGGGATGAACATCACGTACCAGGTTGCGAGGACCAACAATGATGCCGTCACCCATGCCAACGATGCGCGCATGGAGGCCGCGAAGGTGGGTCTCACTGCAAAGGCCCAGCAACTGGCCAGTGCCTTGTCGATGGTGACAGCTCAGGCCCAGATTGATGGCCGCGTCAACTGGAACTACAACGGTCAGATCTGATGTCGCCCCCGGCTAGGGTTCGCCTGTGGGCGCTCTGGCCGGGACACTGCGGGGCATGACCAAGCCGGCCAAGCTCAACTTCACGATCTACCAAGGCGCCACATTCCGGCGGCGCCTGCGCTGGCTCAACCCCGACTAGACACCTATCGACCTGACGGGCTGCACGGCCCGCATGCAGGTGCGCGAGGAGGTGGAGTCCACGGCCGCGCTGCTGGAGTTGACCACCGAGAACGGGCGCATTGCCCTGGGAGGTACTGCCGGCACGGTGGACCTGCTGGTCGATGCCAGCACCACGGCCGCCATCACCTGGAGCGGTGGGGTTCACGATTTGGAGATCGTCCACCCTGGCGGCGAGGTCACACGCCTGGCCGAAGGCTCCTGCTGCGTGAGCCCGGAGGTCACACGATGAACGGCCTGCTCGTCGTTTGCGAGAAGGAGATCCTCGTGGAGCAGGTCGAGGACATCGAGATTCTGACCGTAGCAGAGCAGGGGCCTCCAGGAATTCAGGGCCCACCCGGTGGCGGCGCCGGCGCGACCTACACGCATACCCAGTCCAGCCTCGCCGCCGTCTGGACCATCGCCCACAACCTGGGGCGATACCCCTCCATCACTGTCGTCGACAACCTCGGCGGCCAGCTTTACCCCGATGTCCGGTATCTCGATGCCGACATTGCCCAGATCACCCACAGCGTGCCGCTGACCGGCCGCGCTTTCTGCAACTGAGGACACGCCATGAAAATCACAAACCACCTCGACGGCTCCGGCAACCGGCTGACGAACATCGGCGATGCCGTCAACGCCCAGGACGCCATCACCAAGGCCCAGCTCGACGCCGCAGTGCAGGGCTTCAAATGGAAAGACCCGGTGCGTGCGGCCACCACGGTCAACATCACGTTGTCCGGCACCCAGACCATCGATGGTGTGTCCGTGGTCGCGGGCGACCGGGTTCTGGTGAAGAACCAGACGGCGGGATCTGCCAATGGCATCTACCTGGCCGCCGCCGGCGCATGGACGCGCGCCACCGACTTCGATGCTTCCAGCGAGGTGTTGGGCGCGGCCGTCTTCGTGTCCGAGGGCACGGCCAACGGCAACAGCCAGTGGTTCATGACGACGGATGCCCCGATCACCATCGGCACCACCGCGTTGGTGTTCGCTCAGGTCGGTGGCGGTGCCAGCTATACCGCCGGCAATGGCATTTCGATTACAGGCGGTGTCATCTCGGTAGACCCGGCAGTGGTGGCCCGCAAGATGTCGGCCACCGTCGGCGACGGCACGGCCACCACCATCAGCGTAACCCACAACCTGAACACGCAGGACATCGTGGTCAGCGTGCGCGAAGCCTCGTCCAACGCGGGAGTGCTCTGCGACTGGGTGGCCAACGGTGCGAACACCGCCCAGTTCACGTTCGCCGTCGCGCCCACCACCGGGCAGTATCGCGTGACGATCACGGGCTGACGGCATGCGGCACCTTGGCACAAAGTCGGTCGGCGCGGATATTGCCACGCAAGCGGACCTGGCCGCGAAGGCGGACCTCAATTCGCCCACGATCACGGGGCTTTGCGAGGTGCGCATCTCGATGCCTGCCAACAATATCAGCGTGTCGTCCGGGAATATGTTTTCCAAGACGATGTCCGGGGCGACCGCATTCACGGTCAGCGGCATTTCGCCGTCCGGCACTTTGGTCACGTTCATCCTCGAGCTAACGAATGGTGGCAGTGCGGCCATTACATGGTGGTCGGGCATCAAATGGGCTGGTGGCGTCGCCCCTGTGCTTACGACTTCCGGGCGTGATGTCCTGGGGTTCTACACCCATGACGGTGGCACGACATGGACCGGCCTGCTGCTGGGCAAGGATGTGAAATGAGCGTGCGGGATCTGGTCCTCGCCGCTGCAACGGGGTCGATCGTGCCAACGGCCTGGGCATTTACCTATAGCTCCATCTATCCCGGCGTCACGCCTCCAACGCAGGCGCGCATGAGCGACGGCAACAGCAACACCTATTGGGGTTCAAACTCCGGCGCCAACTGGTTGATGGCTGATTTTGGCGCGCCGAAACTTGTCTCGCGCGTCATGCTGCGCGCTGTCCCGGCCAGTGCCCCCGGCGGGTGGGGCGTCAATTATCTCAACGGCCGTGTCCTGCAATCGTCCGATAGCCCCAGCGGGCCATGGACGAATTTGCTCACCATCTCCGGCACTTCGGAGACTGTAACAACTACGCATCCGCTGACGACGCCTGTGACGGCTCAATACATCCGTATCTCTGGAACCGGCTTCACAGGGGCCAGCGAGTTCTATTTCGAGTAGCAGTCATGCCATATATCCACGACAACGGGACGTTCGGCCATTCGATTGCGGCTGTCCGTGCAGCAAACCCACAGGCATCAATTCCTGAGGGTGCCGATTTCGGCGATTACAGGTGGTATGAGCCGGCGCCTATGCCCGAGCATCACCCGACCGGCACTGTTGTCGAGTCCGCGCCCATAGATGGTCGGCAGGTCTGGCGCGTCGTGCCCGCATCCGCGCAGGCGCTGGCGATTTGGTTGCGCCAGGCTCTGGCTGCCGAGTACGACGGTCGCATCCAGGTGATCGCCGCAGGCTACCCCCTGAGCGAGCGCGAGAGTTGGCCCGTGCAGACGGAGGAGGCGAGGGCGCTGGAGGCTGACCCGGCGGCGGCCACGCCCTGGATCGATGCCGCAGCGCTGGCGCGTGGGCTGGACCGCCTGGTGCTGGCCGATCGCATCCGGGCCAAGGATGACGCATACCGCCAAGTGCACGGCCTGCTGACGGGCACGCGGCAGCGCATCGAGGATCAGATCGACGCGGCGGCCGACGACGCCCTGGCGCTGTCGCAGATCGATGTCACGGCCGGCTGGCCTGCGGCCCCCGTGTAGGGTTCGCCAGCGCGGCCCGGCCCCGGAATCATCGGGGCCATGAAGAAATACCTCGTATCCCTGCTCGCGCTGATGGGCATCCACCAGCACCTGAGCGCAGAGCAGCGGCAGGACATTGCCGGCGCAATCATGCAGGCCACGCCGGGTGCCGCCGCGACCGGGGTGTTCAAGGTCTGGGGCCTGCCGCTGAGCGACTGGCTCGTCGTGGCGTCCCTGGCCTTCATTGCGCTGCAGGCCGGATATCTGGTCTGGAAGTGGCGCCAGGACTATCAGCGTGCCCAGCAGCGACAGCGCCTCGCGCGCCTAGCTGGGCTGAAGCCGGAGCCCGAAACCGACTGGGGCGCGCCATGAGCACGGCCCGCATGCCAGCCGCAGGCCTGGGCATTGGCGCGGCCATTCTCGCGGCCTGGATTGCCGCAGAAGGCTTCAGCGCAGACCCGATCATCCCGGTTCGCGGCGATGTGCCCACCATCGGCCATGGCGCCACGCGCTACGAGGACGGCACGCGCGTGACCCTGGCTGACCCGCCCATCACCCGCGAACGGGCGCGCGAGCTGGCCATCAACCTGCTGGAGCAGCAGTATGGCGCCTGCGTGCGTGATTCGTTGGGCGACACGCTGGTGCACCCGGCCGAGTTCGCCCAGGCGGTGGACTTCGCAGGCCAGTACGGCTGCGGGGCCTGGCGCGGCTCCTCGATGCTGGCGCGCACACGAGCTGGCGACTATGCCGGGGCATGCAATGCCTACTTGGCCTACCGCTACATGGCCAGCGCCCAGCCGCTGCAGGGCTACATCGCATATCAATGGGATGCGGCCGGCCGCCCGAAGCGCTGGCGTTACGACTGCAGCACGCCGGGCAACCGCGTCTGCCGCGGCGTCTGGACCCGTCAACAGGCGCGGCACGCCGCGTGTATGGAGGCCCAATGAAATCTCTCCTGATTGCCGCAGGCTTTGCACTGGCCGGCTGCACCGTGGTCCCGGCTGGCACCGTGCACCAGGCCTGCCGCGTGATCGAAATTGCTGCCGCTGAAGCCGAGATGGCGCCGGCTTGGTATGTCAGCGCCGGGCAGGTGCTCGAGCGCTGCGGCGTGCCCGATGCCCGCGAGCGCGCCGAGGCATCCGCATGCGCGGCCCAGCGTCGCAATGGCTACGACTGCGAGGCCCGGCCATGAACCCCATCCTCTGGGCAATGTGGTGGTACTGGTGGAGGGGCGGGCGGTGATCGGGATCACACCGAAACTTCTCGCGGCCGCTGTCCTCGCGCTGCTGGTGAGCCTGCTTGGCAACGTGCTGCTGACCAGGGCCTACCTGGGCCAGCGTGACGCCGCCGCAGCCGCGCGCGCCAGTGTGGGCGAGATGACCCAGCAGCGGGACGGCGCCCGCGACCTGGCCGCCGCCTGCAGCGATGCAGTCGATGACCTGCGCGAGCTGGCTGACCGGCGCAAGAGAGAAGGCGAGGCCGCGCGAGCCAGCGCAGCAGCCCGAGCCCGGACACATGAGCAGCGCGCCGACGAGATCCTGGCCAAGCCGCAAGCTGTGCCCGGCGATGCCTGTGCGAGCGCCCAGCACCGGGTGGACAACTGGCTGCAGGGGAGGGCGAAGCCGTGAAATTGACAAATTGCTCAATTCGTCAATTCGCGGTGCTGGCTTCCCTGCTGGCCCTGGCCGGCTGCCAAACCCCGCCGACACGCGTCGAGTTGCAGCGCGTGAATGTGCCCGTGCCGGTGGCATGCGACGAGCCGGTGCCAGAGCGCCCGGCCATGCCCACCGAGCAGCTGCGCCCTGGCGCCACAGTAGACAAGTTCACCCAGGCCGCCCTGGCCGAGATCGACCGCCGCGAGGGCTACGAGGTGCGGCTCTTGGCCGCGCTGATGGCGTGCACGCGACCGGTCAGGCAGTGACGCCTCTTTTAGTCAACGAACCACTGCATTGAAATATTGCTTACGGCTCTATTGACCACTGCCCCGTTGCTGTGATTGATGTTGGTTTCAACAAACTGCCCAGTCGTATTAACTGCATAGCTAGTGGAGCTTGGAGGCAAACCGACCACTCCGAAGTTGGAGCCTACTCGCACATCCATACCTAGATTGGTATTGCTTAGGCAAACAACTGCTTGAGACGCATCGGCCTTGACGCCGTGCTGAGTGCAGTACAGAGTCCACGTCTGCACATTCGGCGATATGAGTTGAACCTTCAAGCTGGAGCCATTATTAAGGGCGGTTCGCAGCGTCTGCAGCGACCCTGCCGTAGGGGCGCCGCTAGCGTCATGTGAGTAAACCAAATTCCATGCGTGAGAAGTCCCTGTAATAAGAGTTATTGCGGCGGCAGAAACGATATGTTTGAATTGCACTTTTTTACTCCTTGTGAAAGAAGTCTCATCTTATTTTAGGAGCCAGTTGTTGATTGCTTAAATAGGATGGATTAATGCATGCAATTTGACTTCTTTTACTGAAATTCCTTGTATTGTTGTGTTATTAGAAGTAGCATATAGCGGGATGTCAATTCAGATTCACATCACTGGCCTTGTTCCTTCGGCGTCGGCGCTACTCGGCTTGCCTCATCGCCGCGGCGCGCGCTGCTTCTGCCGCCTCTCGGGCCTCTTTCTCGGCCTGGATGACGCGTTGCTGCGGCGTCATTGATGCGCCGTCGTAGCCGCCTGTAGCGCGCTCACCGATCTGTATGTGGGAAATCCGAGACGCTCCGTAGAACAGGGCTGCAGCGATGATCAGTAGCACGATGAATCTCATGCAGCCATTGTGCCTCCGCCCGTCATTCTTTGACGGTCTTGGACGTACACGTAACTTTCGAGAAGCACTACATACCCTTCAGTTGCTGCTTACGCGCCAAGCTCCAAGGTTGGCCGACCATCGCCGGACCGCAACTGTAAATCGGAGTATGCAAATGGCTAAACCACGATATGACGATTCTCAGCTCAAAGATCTGTTGCTGCAGATGATGGAAACGGAACTGGGAGGTGAGCAGGTGTATAGAACTGCTCTTACCTGTGCCCTGAACGATGACCTTAAAAAGGAATGGGAAGAGTATCTCGAAGAGACGCTCAGCCACCAGAACGTGGTGCGCACTACCTGTGAACTGTTGGGGGTCAACCCGGACGAAGCTTCGCCTTCCCGTGACGTTGTGAAGCACATAGGCTCATCGCTGGTGAAGGCGATGGAGTTGGCTCTCAGGGGGGGTAATGCAGCCGCAGCGCAACTCGTGGCGTGCGAGTGCGTGGTCCACGCTGAGACCAAGGACCACGCCAACTGGGAGCTCCTGGGCAAGGTCGCCGAGGTGGCTACAGGCGAAACGGGCAAGGCCCTCAAGGAGGCTCACGCTCGAGTGGAAAAGGATGAAGATCATCACCTGTATCACACCAAGGGTTGGTGCCGCGAGTTGTGGATCCAGAGCTTGGGGATGCCAGCAGTCCTGCCTCCCCCTGAAGAGGTCAAGCAGGTTGAAACTGCCATCGGCGCATCTCGAGCGGAGCAGCAACGCGAATCCATGCTGTGATGTCCAGGACGAGGTGGTTAGAACCCACGTCAGTGCCTCACAGCGCGGAGGTGCTGTTGCTGGTGGATGTCATCAACCCGCTTCAATTTCCCAATGCCGGGCCTTTGCTGCAGGAAGCGGTACGGGCTGCCCGGCGCATTGTGCGGCTCAAGGCCAGGCTTCGTGAAAAGGGCGTGGCTACGATCTACGCCAACGACAACTACGGTACTTGGCACAGCGAGTTCAGCGACATTCTTGCCGCCTGCCAGGGTTTGGCTGGCGAGCGCGGTGAAATCGCTCGGCTGCTTGCGCCCGATGCGGAGGATCTGGTGATTCTCAAGCCCCAGCATTCGGCCTTTCATTCCACGCCGCTGCTGCATCTGCTGGGCAGAATGCATGCGCGCAGGCTGGTCATCGTGGGGTTTGCTGCGGATATGTGCGTCATGCTCACGGCTACGGATGCACGCATGTCGGGCTACGAGGTCTGGGTGCCCAGCGATTGCACGGCGGCCGAGACGCCTGCGCGGCGGCAGCAGGCATTGCGGCAGTTGAGGCAGGCCTTCAAGTGTTCAGTGCGATCCTCGGCGCGTAGCCCATGGGCGGCGCGCAAATGAAGGGGCGTGAGCATGTGGAATTTGGACATCCATCCGTTTGAGTTGGCAGTTCGCGCGTTGGCCGTCTATGCCCTGCTGCTGTTGATGATGCGTATAACGGGGCGGCGGACCGTGGGCCAGTTCACGCCATTCGATCTGCTGGTGGTGATGTTGGTGAGCGAGGCGGCAGGGCCCTCAATGACAGGGTCTGATCAGTCCCTGCCTGGGGGGCTGCTGGTGTGCGTGATCCTCATTGCGTTGAATACGGCCGTGGGTTTCGTGACGGCACGCTGGCGCGGTGCGGAAAAGCTGCTGGAGGGCGAGGCGGTGCTGCTGGGGCGGGATGGAAAGATCTTCGACGGTGCGCGCAAAAGCCACCGGGTATCGCGCAACGATATCGAGAAGGCGCTGCGCGAGGCAGACTGCGAGGAATCAGAAATCCGCTGCATGTTCCTGGAGGCCGACGGATCCATTAGCGTGCAGAAAAAGCAGTAGTCGAACCTGTCAATTCTCTGGGCAGCGCTCCATGGCCCAGTCCAGTGCCGCCTCGGCATCGGCGTGCGGCCCGTCGAAGGCAAGAATGCCGCGCTCATCGTCCCAGAACGACCCAGACCAGCGTCGCGCCGCTGGGAAGGGGCGCCGGCCGTAGTCCACCACGACCGCATACCAGCCCGGCGCCGTGGGCGCGCCGCCCCAGATGAGCGAGTCCATTTGGCTCAGCCAGCGGGCTGCTCCAGTTGCACCGCTCCCTTGCCGACCCAATGCCAGAAGCGGTGGCGCCCGTGGCCATACATCTGCAGCTCGAATGTGATGCGCACGCGCCCGGCAAGCAGGGTGTTGATCTCGCTGGTGATGTACTGAGGTTGGTCCCGCGTAGGGTGCGGCAGCGCCCGCTGAGCTGCAGACATCTCTTCGCCTCGCACTTTTGCGATTACGCCGCGTTCGATCTGGTTTTGGTTATGCATGGCGAGCTTCAGAAAGGGGCAGGCGACCGGTCAACGGAGACCGGGCCACAGCCGCTGTACACGCGGTCGTCACCCGGACCCCAGACGACGAACCAGTCGCTGTGGATTTGCTCGATGCGATAGTCCTCAGGCACCCCTGGCAGCACCTGCTGTGTTGGCCAGTTCAGCCATTTCGGGTAGGTGAGCAGCGTCGGAAATTCTTCGTACTTGAGCATGACGAACTCCATCAGTAGTCGAACTCGCAGGACCACTCCTGCGCGTGCCATGCGTGGTCACAGTGCTCCAGCCCGCTGAACTTCATTTTGCCCGCGCATGCGTAGATCAGCCGGGGCTCGAAAAGCTGGTTGTTTCGGGCGTCGCCAAGGATTCGCAGCACGGGAATGGTCCTGCGTTCCCCCGGCACTTCGTAGTGCTTGAGGTCCAGTTCGCCCTTGACCGTTTGCTGCGGGCCACGATGGTAGCTACGCGCGCCGGCTTCCCTGAGGATGGTGACTTTGACTTTCATGACTGTATAAATATACAGTAATACTATGCGTAAGTCAGCGTGCACTTCTACAAAGTGTTTCCCTCGTGCATCGATCGCTTCGCTTCGACGTAGGCTGCGTGAGCCTCTTCCGGGGTGTCGTACAGGCCGAGGTGATGCGTCTTGCCATGCACATGGAGAAAAGACCGCCACCTGTTTTGGTGAGGGGAGACACCGAGCAGTCCAGACTTGTTGCCCGCCTTGGCTGAGCGAAGGTTTTGAGTGTTGCGAAAGCGATCCGCCAAACGAAGGTTGGCGATCCTGTTGTCATCCCGGGCTCCATTGATGTGGTCGACTTGATCGGGCGGCCAAGCCCCATGAACGTAGAGCCATGCCAAGCGATGGGCGTAGTACAGCTTGAAGTTGATGCGGATTGCGATGTAGCCGCTTCGCATCTTTGCCCCCACCTGTGTCCCGGCCTGGTAGCGCCCCATGCGAACAAGGCGCTCAAATTGGCCAGTATCTGGGTCGTACTTCAGCAAAGATCGCAATTGGCTGTCAGTGAGAGCTTCGCTTGTCATGGTCAGATGTCAGAGAAGTAGAGAGTGAGGATGGGAAGGGCAGTAGTTTGGGTCATCACAAACGGAGGCCGCTATCTGTAATCGCTACAACACCCCACGAGAGACCGAGATCGAGCGCATGTGGCGCGTGGGATCGCAGAACCCACCACGCTGGTGGAAGCCGCACGTCACGCCGCTGGCCCTGGGGCCGTACATCAAGCCCGGCGGCGTGCTGGAAGTTGGGCAGTGGGGCATGATTCCGCGCAGCTCGAAGACGCGGCGGCCCATGACGGTCGACGGCAAGCCGATGAGCACGAACAACGCGCGCCGTGAGACGTTGGCCAAGTCCTGGACGTTTGCGCCGGCATGGCGCGCGGGCCAGCGCTGCCTGATCCCCGTCGAGTCCTGGGTGGAGCCGTACTGGGGCCTTGGAAGCCGCAACGTGTGGTGGTCGTTCAGGCGCGCGGATGGCACGGCGGCGGCCCTGGCCGGCCTGTATTCGGAGTGGGTGGAACCGGCGACTGGCGAGGTCGTGCCGAACTACACGATGATCACGCAGCCTGCTGACGGGCACCCAGTGCTCTCGCTGATGCACCGGCCGGGAAAAGAAAAGCGCGGGGTCGTGATGCTGGAGCCTGGCGACTGGGATGCCTGGCTGCACGGCACGGCCGCCCAGGCCGACGCGCTGATCAAGCTGCCGCCGCTTGGCGTACTTCAGAGCGGAGCGGAAAAGCCGGAGGAGGAGGCGCTTCTGCCGGCTGAGCAACTGCTCGCTCTAAAGGCTGAGGAATAAGCAGAAGCAGAACCCGCTTCCCGCCGAATACGGTGTAGGTTCTGGTGTAGCTTTTGGAGAATATCCTGACAATCAGAGGGAGAAGGCTTCTTCAAGAATGATGATGTTCATTGCCTGTGAATCTCTCATAAGCCTTTGATTTATCTCCGGGTTGCCGCGCAAGAGGTTGTCGGCAAATGTTCTGATCCGCTTTTGCGCTTTGCCCTGGGCATCATCAACGCCTACCTGAACCGGCCTGCCTGACTATTGTGTGACGCTTGCGCAGCCAGGGCCCCGAGGCCCGACGGTCACATTGTCGTTCAAGCAGCCCCGGGCTTGAGGCTGAAGGCTTCGGCCCGCGCCAGATCGCGCAGCCGTGGTTACACAAGCCGCGCAGATGCCGGCAAGCCCTGGCAGGTGAAACCGGTCACTGGCACGCTCTGTCGCCCGCGCAGCTGTATCAGCGAATTACACCCTGCAACGCCTTGCGGACCCCTGGTCGGACGGGACTTGGGGGTTGCCACCTGCCGGCGAAGCCGGTGAAGGCCGAGAGTGTGATGGACCGCGCTCAGTCGCACTCAATCATGGTTCCACCCAGTATTCGGCAGCTCCGCCCTTGACTGTCACTGATGAATTGGCCGTTGCGGTTGTAGATTCCGCCATTGCTGTCGTAGCAAAGTGCACCATTGCAACTGGATAGAGGAACAGGCTGGGCCGCCCGCGGTGTGAAAACCGGCTTCGGTGGTTCCTGCATCAGCGGCGTATTGGAGCCGCATGCAGCATTGACGCTGGTGATTGCTGCATTGGTGCGTATCCGTTTTTCATCCAGGGAAAGGGTGCGAATGCTGGATACGAATTCCAGCTCCTTGCGCGCCTCCTTGCACTGGGAGGATGCGCCGAGCTGCTCCGGTGCAGGAGCATTCGCCTTGCGGGCCTGCTGTTCGATGACGCGCTGCTGGCTCTCGATCTGGCGCTGCTGCATTTCGTTCATCTGGCGCGGCTGCTTTCGCTCATTGGCCTCTGCGGCCTCGGCCCGTTCGCGGTAGATTTCATCGTCCGATTTTTTGCGCTGTATCAGTGCGCCGGATTGGTCGCTGCTGCAGGGGCTGTCTGAAAAAATCAGTTTTCCAGAAACATCCTTGCATTGATAGACCTGGGCGGCGGCAGGTAAAGCCAGAAATGTCGCAACGATTGTCAGAGTCAATAGGCGCATATGCATCTCGGTGAATGAATGGGAGTGATGGTATCCCGGTACGGTGAATCGGTTGAGATTAAGTTATTCCAATAGGCCGCTGCAAGGGATGCAGGGTCGGTATTGCCGCCAGGGGATGGCTGCCTGTGCTCGCTTGCCCGGAGTAAACTCGACCACCGCAGCACTGGCTGCACGATGGGAATGGAGCTTCCCGAAACCGCCCTGCAAGGGGCTGATGGCTCCTGCCTTGGTGGGGCGTGTCCTGCCGGTGGCAGGGCCGTGTCTTGATCCTGCCCGGCGCGCCCGTCCCGGTTGTTTGATGAAAGGACGGTCATGGGTATCTACGGTTTCATTTTGGTGTTCGTGGGCGGCGGCCTCGGCTCCGCGCTCCGGCATGGTTCGAACCTGCTTGCACTGCGGCTGGTGGGCAGTGCCTATCCGCTGGGCACCTTGGCGATCAATGTGCTGGGCGCTTTCGTGATGGGGGTGGTGGTGGAGTGGTTTGCGCTCAAGACTTCGCTGCCGCAGAGTGCGAGGCTGTTCATCACCACGGGCATTCTGGGCGGCTTCACCACGTTTTCGACCTACGCACTGGAGATCGGCATGCTGTACGAGCGCGGCGACTGGCTCGCTTCCGTGCTGTATGCGCTGGGTTCGCTGGTGTTGGGCGTTGCCGCGCTGTTTGCGGGGCTGGGGCTGGTTCGGATGGTGGCCCATTGAGGCGCCCTGATTGCGCTATGCTGTGCGCCATGGCCCGCCTGAACGCATCGCAGATTATTCGCACCATCCATTGGATGGTGGGTTAGCCAGCGGCCTTCAGCGCCATGGAACCCGCCCAGAAGAGGCGGGTTTTTCCATTCCGCCTCCAGGGTTTTTACAAGCCTTTCAGGAGATGGATATGCAGGTTTTCGAACCGTCCCGCCATGCGGACGACGCCCAGGCCGATTCCCGCGCTGCGCGGCCGGCCACGCTGCACATGGTCTGCGGCAAGATCGGCTCGGGCAAGTCGACGCTGGCACGGCAACTGGCGGCGCAGCCCGGCACGGTGCTGGTCAGCGAGGATTCCTGGCTGGCCGGTTTGTATCCCGGCGAGATGCAGTCGGTGGCCGACTACGTGCGCTGCAGCGCGCGACTCAAGGGATTGATGGGGGCGCATGTGCAGGCGCTGCTGGATGCCGGCGTTTCAGTGGTGCTGGACTTTCCTGCCAACACGCTGGAAGGCAGAGGTTGGGCGCGCAGCGTGTTCGAGAGGGTGGGTGCCTCCCACCGCCTGCATTTCCTGGATGTGCCCGATGAGGTCTGCAAGCAGCGCCTGCGTGCGCGCAATGCGGCGGGGGATCATCCCTTTCAGGCCAGCGATGAGCAGTTCGACCTGATCACCAGCTACTTTGTCGCGCCTTGCGCACAGGAGGGCTTCGACGTGGTACATCACCCGTATGTGCGGGCCTGACCGCAAAGGCCGTGCGGCCGCCGGCTCGCCCACTGGAACGCCTCCTCGATCGCCTACTCAATCCCCGCCAGACCGTGCCTGCACTTGCACCCAATAGCGTGTACGGGTGCTCAACTGCAAGGGGAAGCGGCTGACGAGCGCGGCCAGGGCGCGATCGGTGTCGTCCACGGGAAAGGCGCCCGAGACACGCAGGCCTGCCACCTCGGGCGTGCAGCCCAGGTAGCCGGGCCGGTAGCGGGCGAGGGCGTCGATCAGCTGGCCCAGCGGCATGTCCAGCGCGATCAGTCCGCCTTCGTGCCAGCTGGCGGCAAAGGGATCGGCAGACGCGGGTGGCTGGGTGGCGCTGGTCGAGAAGGCGGCGTGTTGCCCGGCCTGCAGCTCGGTGGGGGTGGCTTCGCTGTCCAGGGGCTGCAGGCGCACGGTCTTTTCCTGCACGTTGACATGGCACAGGCCGTCGTCCGCGACATGGACCGTGAAGCGCGTTCCCAGGGCCAGTACATGGCCTTGCGGGGTTTGCACACTGAAGGGGCGGCCCAGTGCGTCTGGCCCGGTGGCGACGAGGATGCGGCCGCGGTAAAGGCGCAGCAGGCGCTGGCGGTCGTCGAAAGCCACGTCCACGGAGGTGGCTGTATCCAGGGCCACCAGGGAGCCGTCGGGCAGCGTCAGGTCGCGGCGCTCGCCAGTGGCGGTGCGATGAGCTGCCTGCCAGTGCTCGAGCGGCGCGCCTTTCCAGGCGAGCCAGGCCGTGGCACCGCTGCCCAGGCCAAGGGCCACAGCACGCACCGCAGAACGGCGATTGGGGTCGGAGCGGCGGCCCAGCGCCTGGCGCGCCAAGGGTGCGGGCAGATGCGACAGCTGTGCGGTGACGGATTGCACGCGCAGCCAGGCGCGCTGGTGGGCGGGGTCGGCCTCGTGCCAGTCCGTCCATGCCTGCTGCAGGCTTGGCGTCACCGCGGTGCCGCGCAGTTTCACGTGCCAGGCAGCGGCCTCATGCAAGGCCCGTCGGTCGTTGCTTTCCAAAGATCCCTCGCCCATGTGGCTATGCCAGGACCAGGCAGCAATGCTCCATCGCCCGGGTCAGGTAGTTGCTGACGGTGCGCAGCGACACGCCCAGGCGCTCGGCGATCTCGGGGTAGCTCAGTTCCTCGAAATGGGACAGGACGAAGGCTTCGCGCACCTTGGGTGCAAGGCCCTGGAGCATGCGGTCCACGTCGAGCAGGGTCTGCTGGACGATGGCCTGCTCCTCGGGCGAAGGCGCCAGCGACTGCGGCAGCTGTGCAAGATAGTCCAGATAGGACTGCTCCAGCGTGCGGCGGCGAAACAGGTCGGTGACCAGGCCGCGGGCGATGGTGGCCAGGTAGCGCCTGGGCTCGCGGATGTCCTGCTGCGGCACTGGCGAGCGCAGCAGGCGCACGAAGGTGTCCTGGGCCAGGTCGGCCGCATCGTCACGGTTGCCCAGGCGCTTGCGCAGCAGGCTTTCCAGCCAGGGATGGTGATTCTGGTAGAGGCTGTGCACGGAGAGGGCTTGTGCGAAAGAAGCGGGGAGACCGGGCGTAGAAGCCGAGATGGGCAACGTGGCGGTCTCGGTTGCAAAAGATAACAAGAATGCTTATCAATTATCTTTCACGCAGGCTTTACTCCTGAGGACTGGGTATCTTTCTGTTGCATGTGCGCTACAGGGAGATGCTGGCGGAACTTCCACGCCGGCCCTGCGCCGGGCGATTGCGCTGGTAGGCGCTGGGCGGAGCGCCAAAGCTGCGCCGGAAGACGGCGGTGAAGGCGCTGGGACTGTCGTATCCATGGGAGAGCGCCACTTCCAGGACCGAGGCGCCAGCGGCCAGCCGGGGCAGGCTGAGCAGAAGACGGGCCTGGCGGCACCATGCGCCGAAGTTCATGCCGGTCTCGCGCAGGAACAGGCGTGCCAGCGTGCGGGGATGCATGTGCAGCCGCTGTGCCCAACTGGCCAGGCCGGCGTCCTGCGATGGGTCGTCCACAAAGCTGCGGCAGCAGGCGGCCAGGGCGCCATGCCGGGGCATGGGCACGTGCAAGGACAGGGCGCGGGCGCGCTCCATTTCGTCGAGGATCAACTGCATGACACGCTCCTCCCTGCCGCCCAGCGGGTAGTCCATGGGCAGCTCGATGGCCTCCAGCACGAGTTCGCGCAGCAGGGGCGTGACCTGCATCACTCGGCAGTCTTGCCACAGGCCGGGCCGCAGCCCCGGCTCCACGAACACGGTGCGCATGGCCACGGGGCCGGCGGCCATGTGGATGGCGTGCAGGGCCTGTGGTGGAACCCAGACGGCGCATCCCGGGGGGACGACCCAACTGCCCGAATCCGCGCGGATCAGCATCACTCCTTCGGTGGCATGCAGCAGCTGGCCGCGGCGGTGGGCATGCGGTGCGATGGCAGCGCCGGCCGCCATGTCTGTGGCAAAGGCCACGACCGGGCGGGCCGTGTGCTCGCCGTGCGGGGGCAATGGAGCGGCCGCAGGCACGTCATCCAGGCAGGCGCTGGTGCGGGCATGGGAAAGTGGGCCACTTTGCCGGGTTGTCATTTTCTCGACGATTGTTGTTGCTTCGTAGCAGGAATGCAGATCATGCACTTTCTACGATGACCCACTTTCAATCCGCAGGAAAGTGGCAGGTATGGAGATGATTTCCCTTTCGAGAATGACGGACGTGACAGGAGGCAGGGCATGAACCGCGCACGTCTGGGGCTGCTTACGGGCACGCATGCCATCAACGACCTCTACCAGGGACTGGTTCCTGCGCTGTTGCCCTTCATGGTGCTGGAGCGCGGCTACAGCTATACGGAAGCCAGCGGCCTGATGCTGGCGGCCACGGGCCTGTCGAGCATGGTCCAGCCGCTGTTCGGCCTGTATGCCGACCGGTCGCCACGGCCCTGGATGGTGCCGGCCGGCTTTGTGGTGGCCGCCCTGGGCCTGGCCCTGGTGGGCATGAGCCCGGACTACTGGGTCAGCTGGTTGGCTGCCGTGCTGTGCGGCCTGGGGATCGCGGCCTACCATCCGTCCGCAACGGTGGCGGCCCGCATGGCGGGCGGCGGCTCGCAGAAGGCGATGAGCGTGTTTTCGGTGGGCGGAACGGCGGGGGCATCGTTCGCTCCCATGCTGGCTGCGGCCGTGGTGGGCGCAGGCGCCTTGCACCGCAGCTGGATGCTGGCCCTGCCTGCAGCGGCCATGCTGGTGCTCTGGTATGCCTGTACCTGGCGGGATGGAGCCAAGGACCATTGCGCCACCCGGCGCCCGGCCGTGGCTCAGGGCGAATTGCCCGCCAACCACTGGCGCGCCTTCTTCCTGCTGTGCGGGGTCATCGTCTGCTGGTCGATTCCCTATGTGACGGTGCTGTCCACCCTGCCCATGTTCGTGACGCGCGAGCTGGGCGGCTCGGACTTCATGGGAGCGGCCACGCTGACCTCATTCACAGCCGCTGCGGCGGTGGGCACTTTGCTGGGGGGCACGCTTGCAGATCGCCGGGGGCGCATGCAGGCCATCCGCGCCGGCTACCTGCTGGCATTGCCTGCTCTGGCGGCCCTGGCCCTGGCCTCCACGCCATGGATGGCGCTGGCCTGCACCATGGCCCTGGGCGTGTGCATGTTTCTTCCATTTGCCGCCCAGGTCACGCTGGCCCAGGACTATCTGCCGCGCAACCAGGCCACGGCCAGCGGGCTGACCCTGGGGCTGGCCATGTCGATAGGCGGCATGGTGGCGCCGTTGTTCGGCATGCTGTCCGATGCGCGCGGACTGCGTTTTTCGTTGAGCGTCGTGCTGTGCATTCTGTGCGTTGCCGCGGCGCAGGCGTGGTGCATGCGCAATCGGCGCAGCGAGGGGAGTGCTGCACCGGCGGCTGTCAGGGCCTGATGCGCAGCCCCTGCCGCTGGGCAAGGCAAGAGACAGGCCCGGGCTCTCGCAGACCGGGTGGACGGGTTGGTCTCAGGGCGACCTCAGGCCGGTGTCTGCGTGCCGTGCGCTTCCATGCGTTCCAGGGCGGCACAGACATCGGCCATGCGGCCCGAGATGAACAGGCATTCGGGCTGCTCCTGCGGCGAGCGCTGGATGATGCGCAGACCCGAAGGCAGGGCCTGATCTGCCGGAAGGGAGGGCAGTTCGGGTTGCAGGGGCAGCAGCAGCTGCGCATCCCTGTGTTCTGGCAGCCGTGCTGACTTGCTGCGCCGCTGCTGGCTGCGGCGGCGGGCCTTGCTGAAGGACAGGATGGTCGCCTGCTCGGATTGCACAGGCGATTCGGGCTGGATGGTGCGCATGGCGGGCTCCATGGCGGCGGCGGGCAGGCGAATGCCCTGTGCCAGGCGCAGGAAGGACAGAGAAGACAGTGTTGGCAGAGCGAATCCCATGTGACGACTCCTGTTGGCGTATTTCAAAGAGGCATGGACACAGGCAGGATTGCGGTTTGCGGGCAAAGCTCCGCCCAGGGCGAAGCTGCAAGGCTTCGCGCCTACCACCTGGGCGGTGCATGAAATAGGGGGTGGCAACCCGTGCAGGGCTGCCCGTCCGGCTTACATGGACATGCTGTTGCGGATCAGCCCCACGGCCAGGCCTTCAATGGCAAAGGCCTCTTCGGGAGCGACGCGGATCACCGGGTAATCGGGGTTTTCCGGCAGGAGCTCCACGCCCTGCGTGGTGCGGCGCAGGCGCTTGACGGTGACTTCATCTCCCAGGCGTGCCACGACGATCTGCCCGTTGCGGGCTTCATGCGCGGACTGCACGGCCAGCAGATCGCCGTCCATGATGCCCGCGTCGCGCATGGACATGCCGCGCACGCGCAGCAGATAGTCCGGGCGGACCTGGAACAGGCTGGGTTCGACGGAATAGGTCTGGTCGATATGTTCCTGGGCGAGAATGGGCGAGCCCGCCGCAACGCGGCCCACCAGCGGCAGCATCAGCGGCGCCAGGGCCGACAGCGGCAGCCCGAAGCTGGTGCCGCGTGCGGCATTGATGTTGCGCACGGTGTCGGTACGCAGGCGAATGCCGCGGGAGGTGCCGCTGACCAGTTCGATCACGCCTTTGCGGGCCAGGGCCTGCAGATGTTCCTCTGCTGCGTTGGCGGACTTGAAGCCCAGCGTGTTGGCGATTTCCGCGCGGGTGGGGGGCGCGCCCGTGCGGGAGATGGCGGCCTGGATCAGGTCCAGGATCTGTTGCTGGCGGGCGGTGAGCTTGGGATGGTCGAGCATGGCGTGCGTCCGGTCCTTGAATTCAGATGACAGGCAGAGAAGTCATCTGATGATTTATACAGTATCTGTATTTTTAACCAGTTTTCCAAGAGGTGCAAGTGGGGCAGTCAAAGTTGGTGATTCTTGGCACGGGCGGCACCATCGCCGGCCGGGCGGATTCGCAGTCGCAGGCAGTGGGATACAAGGCCGGACAGATCACGGTGCAGTCGCTGCTCGATGCCGTGCCGGATCTGGAGCAGCAGGCGCTGGGGCCTGTGCAGACGCAGCAGATCGCGCAGGTGGACAGCAAGGATATGGACTGGCCCGTGTGGCGCGCGTTGCTGCGTGCCTGCACGCAGGCGCTGGAGGATGCGGACACACGCGCCGTGGTGATCACGCATGGAACGGACACGCTGGAAGAGACGGCCTGGCTGCTGCACAGCCTGCTGCCTGCCACCAAGCCCATAGTGCTCACTTGCGCCATGCGCCCGGCCACGGCCCTGCTGGCCGACGGACCGCAGAATCTGCGCGATGCCGTGACCGTGGCCGCCAGCGGCGGGCGCAGCGGTGTGTGGGTGGTGGCCGGCGGCGAAGTGCATGCGGCGGCCCAGGTGCAAAAAGTCCACCCTTACCGACTGCAGGCCATGCGCTCCATGGAAGGTGGCCCGCAGGCCCTGGTGGAGGAAGGGCGCGTGCGCTGGCTGGTGCCTGATGCGCCGGTCACGCCGGTTGCCCCCGTTGCGCGGATGGTGATTTTCGCTCCCGCTCTGTCTGACCTGCTGGCGCTGGATGAGCTGCCCTGGGTCGAGGTGGTGTTCAGCGGTGCCCTGGCGCGAGCCTGCGGCGTGGATGCGCTGGTGGCCGCAGGCGTGCGCGGCATCGTGGTGGCCGGCACGGGCAATGCGACCGTTCACGAAAGCATGGAAGCGGCCTTGCTGCGTGCGCGCGACAAAGGCGTCTGGATCTGGCGGGGCACGCGCTGCGCCGAAGGCCTGCCCGTTGCCTCGGGGCTTGGCACGGACCCCGTAGAGGCCGATCTGGTCCAATTGCCCGTGGCCAAGGCGCGGATTGCCATGATGCTGGCGCTGGCCGCGCAGCCGCGCGACTGATCCTCCGGGCGTCGCCGGCGCTTCAGATGCAGGCCGGCAACAAAAAAGCACCCGGCGGGTGCTTTTCTGGGGTCTGGCGCATGGCCTGCGTCATTCAGCCAGTGCTGCCAGGGCGCGCTGGGTGATGTCTTCCACCGAGCCCAGGCCGCTGATGGCGCGGTACTTGGGGGCTGCTGCGGCTTCCTTCTCGGCCCAGGCGCGGTAGTAGTCCACCAGCGGGCGGGTCTGGCTGCTGTAGACGTCCAGGCGCTTCTTGACCGTTTCTTCCTTGTCGTCCTCGCGCTGCACCAGCGGCTCGCCGGTCACGTCGTCCAGGCCTTCGACCTTGGGCGGGTTGAACGTGACGTGGTAGGTGCGGCCCGAAGCGGGGTGGGAGCGGCGGCCGCTCATGCGCTCGATGATGGCATCGAAGGGCACATCGATCTCGAGCACGTAGTCCAGCTTCACGCCGGCGGCCTTCATGGCGTCGGCCTGGGGAATGGTGCGGGGAAATCCGTCGAACAGGAAGCCGTTGGCGCAATCGGGCTGGGCAATGCGCTCCTTGACCAGATTGATGATCAGGTCGTCGCTGACCAGTTGGCCGGCGTCCATCACGGCCTTGGCCTGCTGGCCCAGGGGCGTGCCGGCCTTGACGGCGGCACGCAGCATGTCACCGGTGGAGATCTGGGGAATGCCGTACTTCTGGCAGATGAAAGCGGCTTGCGTGCCTTTGCCGGCGCCGGGTGCGCCCAACAAAATCAGTTTCATGGAAGTCCTTGAGGAGAGTAGAAATTCTTGTCTGCCGGATCGGCCCACCGGGGCGGACAGTCCATGCGTCATATTTTTGTCGCGGGCAAGGATAGCACGCACAGGGCCAACACTGGCTTACACGCACGGGGCAAAACTGTCGCCTGTGCAATCGCCAAAACCTGCGTTTTGCTGTCCGACAAAACCGCATGGGCGGCGTTGCTGCAAATGGCGATGCCCGGCATCGCCATTTGTGCGTTTTCAGCGGCCGGCCGATTCAGGCCGGCGGGTTGGACAGCTGGGCGCGCACCCGCTCCAGATCCTCGCGCGTGTCCACGCCAGGGCCGGGTGCATGGGGTGTGACATGGACGGCGATGCGGTGGCCGTGCCACAGCGCACGCAACTGCTCCAAGGCCTCCAGTGCCTCGGTGGGTGCCTGGGAAAGCTGGGGGAAGCTGCGCAAGAAGCCGGCGCGATAGCTGTAGATGCCGATGTGGCGCAGCGGTGCGAAGCCGGGGTGGCCCAACGCTGCCGATGCCGTCTTCCACCATGCCTGGTCCGCATGCTCGCGCGCGAAGGGAATGGGCGCACGGCTGAAATAGTGGGCCATGCCCTGGGCATCGCAGACGACCTTGACCACGTTCGGGTTGACGAAGTCGGCAAGGCTGTCAATGGCATGCGCCGCCGTTCCCATGCTGGCCGAAGGTTGCCGGGGCAGCAGGGCGGCCACGGCGTCGATGAGTTCGGGGGCGATCAGCGGCTCGTCGCCCTGGACATTGACCACGATGTCATCGCCATCGAGACCCAGCAGCGCGCAGGCCTCGGCCAGTCGGTCGCTGCCGCTGGCATGGTCGTTGCGCGTGAGCACGGCCGCCACGCCATGCGCGGCGCAGGCGGCGAGGATGCTTTCGTCATCGGCTGCGACCACGCACCGGGCGGCGCCGCTGCGGCTGGCGCGCTGTGCCACGCGCACGACCATGGGAAGCCCTGCAATGTCGGCCAGGGGCTTGCCCGGCAGGCGGCTGGAAGACAGGCGGGCGGGAATCAGAACCGTGAAGGGCGCGGAGGACATGGTGCGTGCAGGAGTGAGGCGAAGGCGTGGGGCGGCGCAGGTGATGGGAAAAATCAGTCCTCGATCTCGTCGTCGTCCAGCGTGCGGGCCTCGGTTTCCAGCAGCACGGGAATGCCGTCGCGCACCGGGTAGGCCAGGCGCGCGCTGCGCGAGACCAGTTCCTGGTGCTCGCGGTCAAAGCGCAGCGGGCCTTTGGTGACGGGGCAGACCAGCAGTTCGAGAAGTTTGGCGTCCATGGCGGATCCTGTGTTTTGAAGGGAAAGGGCGGGCCGTGGCAGCCAGCCGAGACGGAGATGATAGTCAGGCGGGGCAGGGGCGCAGTGCCTGCAGCCGCTCATCCAGCAGCGCCCAGAAATCCGCCGGCAGCTGCAATTGCAGCGCAACCGCCCAGGCCTGGGGATGGGTGCGCCACAGCTTGACGGCATCTTTTTCGGTGCAGACCAGCGGGTCTTCGTTGCGCCCCAGGCGCTGGAAGCTCTCAAAATTATAGTGATCCGGCAGCGCCTGGACATGCTCCAGCGTCAGGCCTTGCTCGCGGGTCAGCATGGAGAAAAAGCCCTCGGGCCGGGCCACGGCGGCCACGGCCTCCACGGGTCGTCCGCGCAGGGTCGCCAGGGGAATGCGCTCGCCTTGGGCATTGACGGCTTCGCTGGACAGCTGGCGCTGCATGGCAAACGCGGGGGCGTCGGTGTCGGGGGCTGCGCCTGCATGCAGCACGGCGGTGACGGGGCGCGGCCAGGGTTCGCGCAGCGGGCCGGCCGGCAGCAGCCAGCCATTGCCGATGCCGTCGTCGTTGAAGACGCACAGCTCGATGTCGCGGGCCAGGGCCAGGTGCTGCAGGCCGTCGTCGCTGATGACCACATCCACCTGGGGATGGCGGGCGCGCAGGGCCTGGACGGCCTCGATGCGCTTGCGGGCCACGAAGACCGGCACGCCGCTGGCGCGCGCCAGCAGTGCGGGCTCGTCGCCCACATCGGCGGGGGCGCTGTCAGGATGGGCTTCGCGGCAGTCGTCCGTGCTGCGGCCATAGCCGCGCGAGACGATTCCAGGGTTCCAGCCGCCATCCTGCAGATGGCGGGCCAGGGCGAGCGTGACGGGGGTTTTTCCGGCGCCGCCCGCAATCACGTTGCCGACGACGATGACCGGAATGCCGGCCTGGCCTGCACGCCTGAAACCCAGTGCATAGGGCAGCCGATGCAGGCCCAGCAGGGCACGGTACAGCAGGGACAGGGGGAAGAGGGCGCAGGCCAGCGGGCCGCGGTGGCGCCAGGCCGCGCGAAGCCCCCGGGCTGCGGGGGCAGGACCAGTCCGGGGCATGGCGGCCTTGCCTTCAGCGCCCGGCGCTGGCCGAGGTCTGCGTGGCGAAGGTGATCTGGGACAGTCCGGCGCGGCGCGAGGCTTCCATCACCGATACCACGGACTGGTGCGGCGCAGTGGCATCGGCGCTGATGATGACCACGCTGTCCTTGCCGGCGACGGCCGCTGCGGCCAGCGCCTGGGTCAGGCCGGTGACGCTGCGGTCTTCCACGGCGGTCTTGTTGATGGCATAGCGGCCATCGGCTGCGATGGCGACGATGATTTCGCGGGGCCGGTCGCGCTGCTGCTCGACGTCGGCCACCGGAAGGGTCAGCTGCAGCTCGGTGAACTTGCTGTAGGTGGTGGACAGCATCAGAAAGATCAGCACCACCAGCAGCACGTCGATGAACGGGATCAGGTTGATCTCGGGCTCGTCACGGCGGCGGGGACGGAAGTTCATGTCAGGTCTCTCGCGTGCTGGTTCACTTGCCGCCGACGCGGGTGAGGTGGCGCACGAACTGTTCGGAAGCCAGCTCCATGCCCAGCAGGTAGCCGTCGACGCGGGCGCGGAAGTAGCGCCAGAAGATCAGGGCCGGAATGGCGACGATCAGGCCGAAGGCCGTGTTGTACAGGGCGATGGAGATGCCGGCCGCCAGCTGGGCGGGGTTGCTGCCGCCGGTGGCCGATGCGCCGCCTTGCGAGCCGAAGATCTCGATCATGCCGATCACCGTGCCCAGCAGGCCCAGCAAAGGGGCGGCAGAGGCGATGGTGGCCAGTGCGCTCAGGTGCTTTTCCAGCGTGTGGGCGGCGGCGCGGCCGGCGCCTTCCATGGACGCGCGCAGCTCTTCCTCGCTGCTGTCCGGATGGGCCTGCAGTGCGCGCAGCCCGCTGGCCAGGACCTCGCCCAGCGTGGAGTTCTGTGCCAGTTGCTGCACGACTTCCTGACTGGGCAGGCCGCGCGAGGACACGGAAATCGCCTCGCCCAACAGGGCAGGCGGCGCAACACGGGCTGTTTTCAGCGCCACGAAGCGTTCAAAGACCAGGGCCAGAGCCAGGATGGAGCAGGCAATCAGTGGCCAGATCGGCCAGCCTGCGGCTTGTATGATCGACAGCAAGTTGTTTTCCCCCCGCGTTTAACTGCAGCCGACGATTATGGCCCAGCCATGTGGCCGGTCCAGGCGTCCCGGCTGCGCGATCGGCCTAAAACTGTGACCGGGCGCAGCATCCAGGCAACGGGCGGTGTCCCGGTTTCCGGCCTCGGGCTTGCTCATATAGCACAATTTTCTGTGGATAACTTTGTTATCAAGCTGCCTGCGCAGATGCGGCGGCGACGGCGAATGACCACTGTGACAAATGTGAATTCTTTGTTTCAGTAAAAAATCTCTTATTAATCAAATGCTTGCGAGGTATTCTTGAGATTGCTTGTGCAAATCACCGCCAAAGTGCCTCTTCAATGCTGCATCTGCCGGCCTGTGGAGAATGTTGCACTGCATGCTGACCGGGAGCCCGCATGAGCGGTGCATTTGGCGCAATGAATCCAGCAGCGGCGCCGCTGGTCTGGGAAGTCGGCGCGCTGTGCCGCGCCGTGAGCGATGCCTTGCAGGCGCGCTTCAATCCGGTGGCGGTGCGCGGCGAGATCAGCGGCTTCTCGCGCGCGGCCAGCGGCCATTGCTACTTCAGCATCAAGGACGCCGGCGGGCAGATCCGCTGCGCCATGTTCCGGCGCGCGGCCCAGCTCATGGACTTTTCGCCGCGCGATGGCGAGCTGGTCGAGTTGCGGGGCCGGCTGGGTGTCTACGAGCAGCGCGGTGATCTGCAACTGGTCGTCGAAAGCATGCAGCGTGCAGGCCAGGGCGCACTGTTCGAGCAGTTCCTGCGGCTGAAGGCGCAGCTGGAGGCCGAAGGCCTCTTCGATGCGGCGCGCAAGCGCAGCCTGCCGCCGCTGCCGCGCGGCATTGGCGTGGTGACTTCGCCGGGGGCTGCCGCGCTGCACGACGTGATCACCGCGCTGCGCCGCCGCGTGCCCCACATCCCCGTGGTGCTGGTGCCGGCCCTGGTGCAGGGCGCGCAGGCGCCGGCCTCGCTGATCGACGCGCTGCAAAGGCTTTATGGGCTGGCGCAGGAAGGCGCGGGATCGGTGGCCGGCGCGCCGCACATCGACACCATCTTGCTGGTGCGCGGCGGCGGCTCCATCGAAGACCTCTGGGCCTTCAATGACGAGCGCCTGGCCCGCACCATCGTGCAAAGCCCGGTGCCGCTGATCAGCGGCGTGGGGCACGAGACCGACTTCACCATTGCCGACTTCTGCGCCGACCTGCGCGCGCCCACGCCCACGGCGGCGGCAGAGTTGGTGAGTCAGCCGCGCGACGTCTGGCTGGGTGCGCTGCAGCTCATGCAGGGCCGGCTGGAGGACGGGGTGCAACGGCTGCTGGACCGCCAGCAGCAGCGCCTTGACCTGGCGTCGCAGCGCCTGGGCCGGCCCAGCGAACAGCTGGCGCGCAGCCGGCTGCAGCTCAGCCGCCAGGCGCAGCGCCTGCGCCATGACATGCAGTTGAGGCTGCAGCGCATGGACCACGCGGGGCAGGGCCTGCAGGCGCAGCTGCCTGCGGGCATGCGCCGCGGCCTGGACAGGCGCGCGGACCACCTGGCGCGCATGGAGCTTCGCCTGCAACTGCTGGACCCGCGCCTGGTGCTGCAGCGCGGCTATGCCCTGCTCACCGATACCGAGGGCCATCCCGTGACCGAGGCGCGCCGTGCGCCACCGGGCACGGCGCTGCAGGCGCAACTGGCGGACGGCTGCCTGGACCTGGTGGTGACGCAGCCGCGCCTGCTCTGAACTGCGGCCCGCTGTGTGCAGCGTTCGGCGTGCAGGGAGTGGCGGGCGGCAGGCGGTATCCGTGTAGGCCGATTGGCCGGATTGCGGTCAATTCACATCCACCCTCGCGGCAGCGGGCCAAGATGGCCGATTTGGAGCGCGCTTTCGCCGCAGGGTCACGAACTTGTTCCTACAATGCCCGTTCGGGTGCGTGAGGGCCAGGGCTCGCAGCAATGCGCGCAATGCAGGCCCCGCGCGACGGTCACGGCAGGCGCTGCAGGCGCTCTGCGCAACAGGTGCTGGCCCGTCCTAAAAGATTTCAACCACGAAGGAAACACCATGGAACATACCTTGCCCCCTCTGCCCTATGCGATTGACGCGCTGGCGCCCCACTACAGCCAGGAAACGCTGGAGTACCACCATGGCAAGCACCACAACGCCTATGTGGTGAACCTGAACAATCTGCAAAAGGGCACCGAATTCGAAAGCATGACCCTGGAAGAGATCGTCAAGAAGTCTTCCGGCGGCATCTACAACAACGCAGCCCAGATCTGGAACCACACCTTCTTCTGGAACTGCATGGCCCCCAACGGTGGCGGCGAGCCCACCGGCGCCCTGGCTGACGCCATCAACAAAAAGTGGGGCAGCTATGCCGCCTTCAAGGAAGCCTTCGTGAAGTCGGCCGTGGGCAACTTCGGCTCCGGCTGGACCTGGCTGGTGAAGAAGGCCGATGGCTCGGTGGACATCGTCAACACCGGCGCCGCCGGCACGCCCCTGACCACGCAAGACAAGGCCCTGCTGACCGTGGACGTCTGGGAACACGCCTACTACATCGACTACCGCAACCTGCGTCCCAAGTTCGTCGAGACCTTCCTCGACAAGCTGGTGAACTGGAAGTTTGCCGAGCAGAACTTCGCCTGATCGAAGCAGCTGCCAGCAATGTGCACGCGCAACGTGCACGCAGCGCCCAAAAAGCCCCGAAAGGGGCTTTTTTGCTTTCTGGCTGAGGCCGGGGTGCCGCCGTTCAGCGGCGCTGACCGCGCAGCCGCCACCCCGTCCACAGCGCCGTGCACACCAGCAGCAGCGTGGCGCCGGCGATCACGGCGCTGAAACCCTGGCCGAAGGCCGTGCGTGCCAGTTCGGTCAACTGGTGCGCGGCCTGAGGCCTCAGCTGTTCGGCGGCCAGCAGGGCTTCGTCCAGGCTGTCGCGCACGGAATCGGGCAGGGCCAGGCCCAGCCCCTCAGGCAGGCGCAAAGAGCCTGCGTACACGGCCGACAGCAGGCTGCCCATCAGCGTCACGCCCAGGGCGCCGCCCAGCTCGTATGACACCTCCTCGACCGAAGCCGCCATGCCTGCACGGTCTGCGGGTGCGCTTTGCATGATGGTGCTCGATGCCGTGGTCATGGCCGCGCCTATGCCCAGGCCCAGCAGGGCCAGCGCCCCCGCCTGCGGCCACCAGCCCATGTCATGGACCAGCAGGTAGCCGCCCATGCCCAGGCCCGACAGCAACAGGGAGGCCGGCAGCATGCGGGCCCCACCCAGTCGCGGCAGCCAGTGGCCTGCGACGGGGCCGGCAACAAAGGCGGCCAGCGGCAGCGGCAGCACGGCCAGGCCCGCCTGCAGCGGAGACAGGCCCTGCACCAACTGCAGGCGCTGGCTGAAGACCAGTTCCATGCCGATCAGCGCGGCCGCAGCCACCAGGGCCGAGGCCACGGCCGTGGCAAAGGCCGGGTTGCGGAACAGGGCGAAGTCCAGCAGCGGGTCGCTGCTGCGCCGCTGGCGCCGCACGAACAGGGCAAGAAAGCCCAGGCCCAGCACCAGGGTCACGGCGGCCAGGACCCAGTCGGGCGATTGCTTGCCGGCCTCCTTGATCGCGTAGGTGCTTGCCACCAGGCCTGCCATGACCTGCAGCGAGCCCACAAAGTCCCAGGGCCGCTGCGAGGTGGCGCCGCCTGCGGGAATCAGCCACCAGGCCAGGGGCAGGGCCAGCAGCACGATGGGCACGTTGATCAGGAACACCGAGCCCCACCAGAAATACTCCAGCAGCAGCCCGCCCACCACGGGGCCGAAGGCCGCACCGCCCGATGCCACCGAGGCCCAGATGCCGATGGCCAGCGCGCGCTCGCGCTCATCGGCAAAGCTCAGGCGGATCAGGGACAGCGTGGCCGGCATCATCATGGCCGCGCCCACGCCCAGCAGCGCGCGCGCCGCAATCAGCAGGGCGGGCGAGGGCGCAAAGGCCGCGCACAGCGATGCCAGGCCGAACACGCACAGCCCGGCCATGAACAGCCGCTTGTGGCCGAGCCTGTCGCCCAGCGTGCCCATGCCCAGCAGCAGGCCGGAAACCACCAGGGCATAGATATTGACGATCCACAGCTTGGCGGAGGCCGTGGCCGCCAGGTCATGCGTGAGGCGCGGCAGTGCCGTGTAGAGCACCGTCATGTCGATGACGATGAGCAGCAGCGCCACCGAGACGATGGCCAGCACCAGCCAGCGGCGCGGGTCGGCCGCCAGAGATTTGGAGGGATGCCCCGCAGCGGGGACCCGGGTTTGCGTCGTGAACGCCATAAAGCACCTGTTTGCCCCTGGCCTTGTGGGCCGGAGCTTCCTTTGGATGAAAGCCGCAGTTTCCATCAATAAAATGCTTTATCAAAGTTTAATTCAATCAATAAAATTGATGGATGGAATGGACACTGGACAGACTGAGGCATTTCGTGGCGGTGGCCGAGGCCGGCACCATGACCGAGGCTGCGCGCCGCCTGGGCCGTGCGCAATCGGCCGTGAGCACGGCCATCGGCCTGCTGGAGGCCGATCTGGGGCTGGAGCTGTTCGACCGTGTGGGACGCCATGTGCGGCTCACGGCCGCAGGCGAGGTCATGCTGCTGGAGGCCCGGTCCCTGCTGCACCAGGCCCAGGCCATGGACCACCGCGCACGCGCCCTGGCCGCAGGCGGGCAGGCGCGCCTGGCCGTTGCGCTGGACGAGGCATTGCCCTATGTGCCGCTGGCCCAGCTGTTCAAGGAGCTGGCGGCACGCTTTCCGGCCATGGAGCTGACCGTGCTGAACGGCACGGCCTCCGAAGTGGCCGAGCATGTGGCGGCGCAGCGTGCCCAGGTCGCCTTCCAGTTCGACCGAGCGCCTGCGCCGGCCACCTGTGCCCAGCGCCATATCGGCAGCGTGCCGCAGACCATTTGCGTGGCCAAGGGCCATGTGCTCGATGGCGCAGAGTCCTTGACGCGCAGGCAGCTGGCCGCGCACCGCCAGTTGCTGATGCACATCGAGGGCGTGGAGGACACCGTGCTCAGTCCCGCCGTCTGGCGCTCCAACAGCTTCTATGTGATTGCCGACATGGTGGCCGACGGCCTGGGCTGGGCCATCCTGCCGGTCAATATTGCCGAGTTCGGCGATCTGCGCCCGCATCTGCGGCAACGCGCCTGCGAGGGGCTGGCGCTGCCGCCGCTGACCGTGCGCATGCTCTGGCTGGAAGGGCTGGCGCCCGGGGTCGAAGCGCTGTGGATGCGCCAGCGCCTGGCCGAGCTGCTGGCCTTGATGGCCACGGCCTGAGCGGTCTGGGCTGGCGCGGGCGTTGGGGCCGTGTTCAGGTGCAGGCAGCGGCTGCGTCTTCGGCAGGCGGGCTCTCTTTCGTTCGTGCCTGGCGTGCGGCCAGCACGCCCAGGGCCCACATGACAGCACCGGCCAGCAGCGCCACCACGAAGGAGATGCGCGCGCCCCACAGGTCGGTGGCCCAGCCGGCGGCGGCCGCGCCCAGGGCCACGCCCATGGCAATGCCGGTCAGCAGCCAGGTCATGCCCTCCGTCAGGCGCTGGGGCGGCACCTGCTGCTCCACCAGGCCCATGGCCACGGTGATGGTCGGGCCGAAGGTAATGCCGGCCAGCAGCACGGCCAGGGTCAGCGTGAACACATTGGTGGCCAGCAGCAGGGGCACGGCCGTGATGCAGACCGAGGCGCCCACCCAGGCGATCTGGCGGTGCAGCGGCGCCTTCAGGCGCAGCGTGCCGAACACCAGTCCCATCACGCAGGAGCCCAGCGCATAGAACGACAGCACGATGCTGGCCGCCGCCGGCTGGCCCTGCTGCGTGGCAAAGGCCACGCTGGCCACGTCGATGGTGCCCACGATGATGCCCTGGGCCAGCATGAACAGCGCCAGCGTGCGTACCACGGGATGGCGGGCCAGCGACTGCTGGCGCGTGCGCCGCTGCGATGTGTCCACGGGTGGCTCTGTACGGCGCTGGGCCACGAACAGCGCCACGCCCACCAGCAGCAGCAAGGAGGCGGCCAGCGGCCCGGCCTCGGGGAACAGCACCATGCTCAGGCCGACCGACAGGGGCGGGCCGACGATGAAGCAGACATCGTCCAGCACGGCCTCCAGCGCATAGGCCGTCTGCAGTTGTGGCGTGCCGCGCAGCAGCACGGTCCAGCGCGCACGCACCATGGCCGGCATGCTGGGCAGGGCACCCACCAGCGCTGCCAGCACCAGCAGCAGCCACTCCGGTCCCTGCCAATGCGCGCAGGCCAGCAGCGCAAACATGGCGGCAGCACTCACGGCCGCTGCCCAGGGCAGGACCTTGCGCTGGCCATGGCGGTCCACCAGGGCCGAGATGCGGGGCGCCAGCACCGCGATGGACAGCGCAAAGCAGGCGGCGACCGCGCCGGCCAGCGTGTAGGCGCCGCGCTGCTGGGACAGCATGGTGATCAGGCCGATACCCGTCATGGAAAGGGGCAGGCGGGCCAGGAGACCGGCCAGCACAAAGGCGGCCGTGCCGGGCCGGGAGAACAGCTGGCGGTAGGCGTGGAACATGGAAACCTCGGAAGACGGACAGGCCGCTGCAATCACATACGCGGCGTATGTCAGCGATTCTACGGGTTGCCCATGACGCGCCGTATCATTGGCATACGTTTTGTATGTGAATGGAGTGCGCCATGCGCAAAAGCCGGGCCAGCATGATCGAGGAGACACGCGCCAAGCTCATCGAGGCTGCGCGCGAGGCCTTTGGCAGCCAGGGCTATGCCCAGGCCTCCATGGACGAACTGACGGCCAAGGCCGGCCTGACGCGCGGCGCGCTGTACCACCATTTCGGCGGCAAGCCGGGCCTGCTGGCCGCCGTGGTGGCGCAGATGGATGCCGAGATGGACGCACGCCTTGAGCAGGTGCTGGCCGACCATGCAGATCCCTGGGAGGGGTTCCTGGCCTACTGCCGTGCCTACCTGGCCATGGCGCAGGAGGGCGAGATACGCCGCATCGTGCTGCAGGATGCGCGCGCCGTGCTGACGGGCACGGACCAGGGCGAGCAGCACCGTGCCTGCATCGCCTTCGTGGCCGGCTACCTGGAGCAGCTCATGGAGCGCGGCGTGATCGTGCGGGCCAATCCGCTGGCCATGTCGCGCCTGCTCAATGGCTGCCTGGTGGAGTCGGCATTCTGGATTGCCGAGGAAGGGGCACCCCCCGAACGCCTGCAGCAGGCGCTGCAGGCGCTGGAGCTGACGCTCAAGGGGTGGAAGGCGCCTGCGAGGGGCTGAGCGCCCTCGCTCGCGCTTCACTCGTACTTCTTTTCCAGCGCGTCCCAGAACGGCTTGTTGACCAGGCGCTGGCGCTCGGCAAAGGGGGCGACCACAGCGGGGTTCTCGTCCACCCTGCGCTCGTTGCGCAGTTGGCCCAGCGCCTTTTGCATGCCGGCCACGGCGCCTTGCAGCGCGGCATTGGCATACAGCACCAGGCCATAGCCCAGGTCTGCCAGCTCGCCCGCGTCGGTGATGGGCGTCTTGCCTCCGATCACCATGTTCATCAGCTGCGGCGTGGACAGGCGCCGGGGCAGGGCGCGGATTTCTTCGGCCTGGGTCACGGCCTCCACGAAGAGGATGTCGGCTCCCGCCTCGGCAAAGCGCTGGGCGCGCTCGACGGCAGCCTCGAAGCCCTGCGTGGCGCAGGCATCGGTGCGCGCCATGATCAGCGTGCCCTGGTCGCGGCGCGCGTCCACGGCGGCCTTGATCTTGCCCAGCATTTCCTCGGTGGAAATCACTTCCTTGCCATTGAAATGGCCGCAGCGCTTGGGGCTGATCTGGTCCTCGATCTGGATGCAGTCGGCGCCCGCGCGCTCCAGCGTGCGCACGGCGTGGTAGGTGTTGAGCGCGTTGCCGAAGCCGGTGTCGGCATCGACGATCAGCGGCAGATCCACCGCGTCGCGGATGCGGGCCGTGTGGTCGGCGATGTCGGTCAGGCCCATGAAGGCCTGGTCGGGCAGGCCGAACCACATATTGGTCACGCCGGCGCCGGTCACATAGATGGCCTCGAAGCCGAGATCGGCCACGACGCGCGCGGACAGTGCGTTGAATGCGCCGGGCACGAGCACGCCGCGGCGCGCTTCGGCCAGGGCCTTGAGTTGTTGCTTGGTGTTCATGGAGGGTTCTGTCGGATGAGGAAAAGTGCTGCGCGGGTGGGCGCTCAGTCCAGCGTGATGTTGGCGTTCTTGATCACCGGGCCCCACTTGGCGCGTTCGGCCTCGATGAACTTGCCGTAGGCCTGGGGTGTGCCGCCCATGACCATGCCGCCCGTGTTCTCGATCATGGCGCGCACCTCCGCGTCCTTGAGGGCCTCGTTCACGGCCTTGTTCAGGCGCTCGATCACGGCCGGCGGCGTGCTGGCCGGCGCGATCATGCCCAGCCAGTTGTACGACTCGAAGCCCTTGATGCCCGCCTCATCCAGCGTGGGCACGCTGGGCAGTACTTTCAGGCGCTGCTTGCTGGACACGGCCAGGGCCTTGACCTTGTCGCCCTGGATGGCGGGCAGGGCCGCATAGCCCATCTCGAACATGAAGGCCAGGTGGCCGCCCATCAGGTCGGTGGCCGCCAGCGCGCCGCCCTTGTAGGGCACATGGACCATTTCCGTGCGCGTCTGGAAGGCCAGCAGCTCGCCCGACAGGTGGTGGGCACCGCCCACACCCGACGATCCATAGGTCAGCGTGCCGGGCTTGCCCTTGGCTGCCGCGACCAGTTCGGCCACGGTCTTGAACGGCTGGTTGGGCGCCGTGGTCAGGATCAGCGGCGCCTCTTCGATCAGGATGATGGGCTGCAGGTCGCGTGCGGCGTTGTAGGGCAGCTTTTTCATCAGCATGGGATTGGTCACCAGCGGACCCGGCGAGCCGAAACCGAAGGTATGGCCGTCCGTGGCCTTGGCGATGGCATCCGTGCCCGTCACGCCGCCCGCGCCGCCGCGGTTGTCGATCACGATGGGCTGGCCCAGGCTCTGGCCTATCTTGTCGGCGATCTTGCGGGCCCGCGTATCGGCAAAGCCGCCGGCCGCATAGGGCACGATGAGCTTGATGGGGCGCGAGGGCCAGGCATCTGCGCCCTGGGCCATTGCGGTGGCGGGGGCGGCGAGCAGGGCGGCAGCGGCGGCGGTGGCGCTGAGGGCCAGGCCCATGCCCAGGCGGAGGGTGTTGCGGCGGGTATTCATGGTGTCTTGTCTCGGTTGGGATCGATGGTGATGGCGCAAGCGGTTCACTTTTCCTGCATGTTCGCGGCCTTGACGATCTCGCCCAGGCGCTTGCGTTCAGCGTCTGTGAACTTCACGAACTCGGCGCGCGTGCCGCCGATGGGCTCGATGCCCAGGCCCTTGAGCTTTTCCACGGTGGCCGGCTCCTTCATGGCCTTGTCCACGGCGGCGGACAGCTTGTCCAGGATGGCGGGCGGCGTCCCCTTGGGCGCATGGATGCCGGCCCAGTGCGCGATCTGCAGCTCGGCAAAGCCCTGCTCCACGGCGGTGGACAGCTGCGGATAGGCCGAGATGCGCTGCGTCCAGGTGGTGGCCAGGGCCTTGAACTTTCCTTCGTTGAGGATGTGGGGCAGGGCGATGATGCTGGCCTCCGACGTGCCCTCCACCTGCCCGCCCAGCACGGCCGTCGTGCTCTCCGACCCGCTCTTGTAGGGCACGGGCTGCAGCTGGGCGCCGTACTTCACGTTCAGCATCTCGGCCACGAAATGCGGCGTGCTGCCCGTGCCGGCCGTGGCGAAATTGAAGCCCTGGCCCTTCTTCGATGCCTCGACGAAATCGCGCAGGTTCTGGTAGGGCGCGTTCTTGGGAACCACGATCACGGACGGCGCCAGGCCGATCATGGCCACCGGAACCAGCGCATCGTCCTTGAACGGCATGGTCTTCTTGATCATGCTGTTGGAGATCACGCCGGCCGCGCTCACCAGCAGGGTGTAGCCGTCGGGCTGGGCCTTGGCCACGATGTCGGCGCCCACCGTGCCTCCCGCACCCGCGCGGTTGTCGACCACCACGGGCTGGCCCAGGATCCTGGACGCGCCTTCGGCAGCCGAGCGTGCCATCAGGTCATTGGCGCCGCCTGCCGAGAACGGCACCACCAGGCGAATGGGGCGGGTGGGCCAGGCATCGGCGGCGCCGGCAGCCCGTGCAGCGACGGAGCAGGTCACGCCGGCCAGCGGCAGCGCGGCGGCAAGCAGGGTGGCCAGGGCGGTGCGGCGGGGCAGGCGGGATGGCTGGTTCATGGGGTCTCCTGGAAATGCTTGAAATGATTGAAACGCCTGGCCTGTTGCAAGTGGAATGCCACCGGATCAAAGGGTAAACCCTTGATATCGCAAGTTGTTGATGTGAATGGGTTTTGTGTTTCTTGAAAAGCCTGCTCTGCAGGCATTCATCGATTCGCCCGGTGCGGTGTTGCATGAATGAAATAATCGGTTGCATGAATGAATCAGTTGTGCCTTCCATGCATGCAACCCCTTCCGGCCCCCGCGCAGCCTGGCCGCGCGTCGTCACCGTGGGCCGCCACCGCATCGGCCGCGTGCTGGAGCGCATGTCGCTGGCCGTGGGCGACCAGGTGCGCGTGGAGCATGTCAGCGCGGCCTTTGACGATGCCGTGCAGGCCGTGCGTGCGCTGCAGGCGGTCGAGCCCATAGACGCCCTGGTGGCCGCAGGGGCCAGCGGCGCCTGGGTGCGCGAGCGGGTTGATATCCCCGTCGTCATGATCGAGGTGCGCGGTTTCGATCTGCTGCAGGCGCTGGCCAGCGCACGTGCACTGGCCCAGTCCGGCGGCACGCCGCGCATCGGGCTGGTGTCGTTCGACCATCCCTCGCCGCATCTGGCCCAGTTCGACGCGCTGTTCGGCGCCGGCATTGCGCAGTTCAGCTACCACGGACCCGAAGATGCCCAGGCCTGCGTGCGTGCGCTGCAGGCTGCCGGCGTGGGCGCCGTCGTCGCGCCGGGCCTGGTGGCCGACCTGGCCGAGCAGGCCGGCATTCCCAGCGTGCTGCTGTACTCCGATGGCGCCGTGCTGCAGGCCCTGCGTGACGCCGTGCTGCTGGCCCGCCACCGCCATGCCGAGCGCGCCCGCCACCAGCGGCTGGAAACCGTGCTCGGCCAGTTGCAGGACGGCGTGGTCGCCGTGGACACGCAAGGCCGCATCCAGGCCCTGAACCCCACCATGGCCGCGCTGCTGGGCGCGCCCGCCAATGCGCTGCATGGCCGGCTGCTGGACGAGGTGGCACCCGCGCTGGCACTGGCACAGGCGCTGCAGTCGCAGTCCCTGGAGCCCGAAGGCAGTGAAGACGTGGTCCAGCTGGCCATGCGCACCCTGGTGGTACGGCGCGCGCCCATCGTGGAAAACGGCCAGCTCACGGGCGCCTTGCTGGTCTGCCGCGACCCGGCCACCATCCAGCGTGCCGACCGCCACCTGCGCGCCAACCGCAGCCTGCGCGGCGCGGGCGTGCGCTGGCGCATCGAAGACTACGCGGGCGACAGCGGGCCCGCCCAGCGCGTGCGCCGCCTGGCGCGCCAGTTCGCGGCCAGCGATGCCACCGTGCTCATCCAGGGCGACAGCGGCACGGGCAAGGAGTTGCTGGCCCAGGGCATGCACCGCGCCAGCCGGCGCGCGGCCCAGCCCTTCCTGGCGGTGAACTGCGCGGCCCTGGGCGAAAGCCTGCTGGAGAGCGAACTCTTCGGCTACGACGAAGGCGCTTTCACCGGCGCGCGGCGCGGCGGCAAGACCGGGCTGATCGAGGCGGCCCATACGGGCACCTTGTTCCTGGACGAGATCGGCGACATGCCGCTGGCCCTGCAGTCCCGCCTGCTGCGCGTGCTGCAGGAGCGCGAAGTGCTGCGCGTGGGCTCCACCACGCCCGTGCCGGTGGACCTGCGCGTCATCGCCGCCACGCACGCCGATCTGGCGGCCCTGGTCGAGCGCGGTGAATTCCGGCGTGACCTGTTCTACCGCCTGGCCGTGCTGCGCCTGTACATGCCCGGACTGCACGAACGCGGCCCGGCCGATGTCCAGGCCCTGGCCCGCGCCATGCTGGCGCGGCGCCTGCGCACGCAGTCGCTGCAGGCGGAAGGGCCATCGCTGGAGCCCTTGCTGGCGGCCTTGCTGGAGCTGGCATCCGGCCACCGCTGGCCCGGCAATGCGCGAGAGCTGGACAACTGGGTGGAACGCCTGCTGGCCTGCCGCCACGACCTGCGCGACAGCGCGGGCCGCGTGGACATGGGCCGCTTGCGGGAGCTGTTTCCTGAATGCGACGGGGCTGGGCAGGGTACCGTTCAGGCCCTGCCAGCGCAGCAGCGGCAACTGCAGTTGCGCGAGGCCCGGCGCGATGCTGAGCGCCAGCGCATGCGCGAAGTGCTGGAGCAGGTACGGGGCGACCAGCGCCGCGCCTGCGAGATCCTGGGCATCAGCCGGGCCACGCTGTGGCGCAGGCTCAGGGCGCCGGACTGATCAGGGTGCATGGCCACCCAGCCGCTCGGCCAGGAAATCCATCAGCACGCGCAGCTTCAGTGGCAGATGTCTGGTGGGCGGGTGAAGAATCCACAGCTGGCCGCTGTAGTTGGGCAGGAAGCTCCAGTCCGGCAGCACCTGCACGATGCGCCCGTCCGCCAGGGCCTCGCGTGCTGTGAAGCGGGGCAGGCTGGCGATGCCGATGTGCTGCAGCACGGCGTCCAGCCGCACACCGGTGTGGTTGGCGGCATAGCGCCCGCGCACGGCCACGGTGACGGTCTTGCCGCGGCCGCGCAGCTTCCAGTGCGCGTCGCCGGGCTCCTCTCCCAGGTAGATGCAGCTGTGGGCCTTGAGGTCCAGCGGATGCGCGGGCGTGCCGTGCCGGGCCAGGTACTGGGGCGAGGCGCACAGCAGATGGTCGATGTCCATCAGGTGGCGGCCCATGAGGCCTGGCGGCGGGTGGTTGGTGATGCGTATGGCCAGGTCCACGGGGTCATCGATCAGGTCCATGTAGCGGTCTTCCAGCCGCATTTGCACGTCGACCTCGGGATACAGGGCCAGGAAGTCGGGCATGTGGGGATGGACCACGGTATGGCCCACGGCCTTGGGCACGCTGATGCGCACCAGGCCGCGCGGCTGCGCGTCCTGAAGCAGGGATGCAGCCATGACGGCCTGCGCGGCGCCCACCATGTCCAGGCAGCGCGCATGCACTTCGCGGCCGGCCTCGCTCAGGCGCAGCTTGCGCGTGGTGCGTTCCAGCAGGCGCAGGCCCAGCGCCTTTTCCAGCCGCGCCACGCCCCGGCTGGTGGCCGATGGCGTGCTGCCCAGCTGGCGCGCGGCCTCGGAGAAGCTGCCCGTGTCCACCACCTTGACGAAGATGGCCATTTCTCCGAACAGGGGCAGGGCTTGATTTGTGCTCATGGCGCAAAGAATATTTGGAATACCGGGGGATTATCGCGATGGCAGCCCGGTTCTACACTGCCGCTCCATGCCTTTGCACACCTCCACTCCCCTCATCGAATCCCATGCCCTGGGGCAGGCCAGCGGCCAGAACATCTGGCTCAAGCTGGACGCGCTGCAGCCTTGCGGATCATTCAAGTTGCGCGGCATAGGCCATGCCTGCGAGACCCTGGCGGGCCAGGGCAAGAAGCGCTTTGTGGCCTCGTCGGGCGGCAATGCCGGCATTGCCGTGGCCTATGCGGGACGGCAGCTGTCGATGCCCGTCACCGTGGTCGTTCCCCAGACCACGACCGAGCATGCACGGGCATTGATCCGCGCCCAGGGCGCCGAGCTGATCGTGCATGGCACCGTCTGGGACGAGGCCAATGCGCTGGCCCAGTCCCTGCTGGGTGCCGACGATGCCTTTGTCCACCCGTTTGACGATCCGCTGCTGTGGGCCGGGCATTCCACCCTCGTCGACGAACTGGCCGCAGCCGGCTTCAAGCCCGACGCCGTGGTGCTGGCTGTGGGCGGCGGCGGCCTGCTGGCCGGCGTGGTGCAGGGCCTGGAGCGCCATGGCTGGACCGATGTGCCCGTGATCGCGGCGGAGACGGCCGGCGCCGATTCCCTGGCGCAGTCCCTGGCCCAGGGCCGCCGCGTACTGCTGGACCGCATCACCAGCGTGGCTACTTCGCTGGGCGCGCGCCAGGTCTGCCAGAGGGCCTTCGATCTGGCGCAGGTGCACCCCGTGCGCAGCGCCGTGGTGACGGATGCGCAGGCGCTGCAGGCCTGCCTGCGCTTCATTGACGACCATCGCCTGCATGTGGAGCCAGCCTGTGGCGCCGCGCTGGCCCTGGCCTACGGGCGCGCTCCTGCGTTGCAAGGCTTCCAGCGCGTGCTGGTGGTGGCCTGTGGCGGCACGACGAACACGCTGGAGCAGCTCCAGGCGTGGCGTGGGGCGGCGCTGGCAGCCGAGGCGTGAGCACGGACCCGGCCTGAAGTCCCGGCCCGCGCATTCATGCGGCGTTCAACACCTCACCGGGGACCCTGATCCAGCCTTCCATCAGGATGCGTGCGCTGCGGCTCATCAGGGCCTTGGTCACCTGCCACTGGCCGTTCACCAAACGGGCCTCGGCGCCCACGCGCAGCGTTCCGGAGGGGTGGCCAAAGCGCACGGCGCTGCGCTCGCCGCCGCCTGCCGCCAGATTCACCAGCGTGCCCGGCACGGCCGCTGCGGTGCCGATGGCCACGGCAGCCGTGCCCATCATGGCGTGGTGCAGCTTGCCCATGGACAGGGCGCGCACCAGCAGGTCCACGTCACCCGATTCAATGCGCTTGCCGCTGGATGCCGTGTAGGCGGCCGGTGGCGCCACAAAGGCGATCTTTGGCGTGTGCTGCCGTCTGGCGGCCTCGGCCAGGTCCTTGATCAGCCCCATCTGCAGCGCGCCGTGGGCGCGTATGGCCTCGAAGCGGGCCAGGGCCTCGTCGTCCGTGTTGATGGCGTCCTGCAGCTCGCAGCCCGTGTAGCCCAGGTCCTGGGCGTTCAGGAAGATGGTCGGAATGCCCGCGTTGATCAGCGTGGCCGCCAGACTGCCCACGCCGGGCACGTCCAGCCGGTCCACGAGGTGGCCTGTCGGGAACATGGCTCCGCCATCGTCTCCTTCATCGGCGGGATCCAGGAACTCCAGCGCCACTTCGGCGGCCGGGAAGGTCACGCCATCGAGCTCGAAGGAGCCGGTCTCCTGGACCTGGCCTTGCGTGATGGGCACATGGGCCACGATGGTCTTGGCGATGTTGGCCTGCCAGATGCGGATGGTGACCGTGCCGTTGCGAGGAATGCGCGCGGGATCTATCAGTCCCATGTGGATGGCGCAGGGCCCCACGGCGGCCGAGAGGTTGCCGCAGTTGCCGCTCCAGTCCACAAACGGCCGGTCGATGGCGACCTGGCCAAACAGATAGTCCACGTCATGGCCTTCCCGCGTACTGGGAGCCAGGATCACGGCCTTGCTGGTGCTGGACGATGCATTGCCCATGCCGTCGATCTGCTTGCCGTACGGGTCGGGGCTGCCCAGGGCGCGCAACAGGATGGCGTCGCGCACGGGTCCGGGGTGCCGGGCCGCCTCGGGCAGATCCTGCAGGCGAAAGAACACGCCCTTGCTGGTGCCGCCGCGCAGGTAGGTGGCAGAGATGCGCAACTGGGGAAGAAAGGTTTCGGGGATCGCGCCCATCTCAGGCCTCCTGTGCTGTTGTTCGTATCTGTGTCTGTTCTTGCGGTCTGCCGATCGCCGGAGCGCGCAGCCTCTGGCGGCGGTTGATGCCCATGGACGGTGTCCCCTGCGGTGTCAGGCGATGGCAGTAGGCCAGGTTTGTTGCAAGCGCCATGCCATCCGCATCAAGGGAAAACCCGTGCAAGCCTTGCAGCGCGCCAGCACAGGGCGTGTGCACTGCGGTGCTGGCTGCCGCCGCAACATTCGTTTCACTGTCGTTTCAAAATTGCTGCTTTTGATTTCATGGATGAGGGAGTGTGCAACGGTTCGGTCCCCCAGTCCCACGCCGGCCTGCGGAGCTCTCTAGGGTTTGCCCGGGCCAGCCTTCAGCAAGTGTGCTTGCAGACGATAGAGGAAGGGTGTTTGTAGGATTTGTCTTATCCATTGTTCGCCTGCCGCGTGCCGAAATCCATTTATCCTCGCGCTCTGCTCCACATGGCCTGTACTGCCCTTTCCGGTGAACCTGCCATGGGGCTGGCAACGAGCGGTTCCGTGCTCCTGGACCGATTTCCCGTGACCGCCTATTCCGCCTTAGCCGCTCCATGTCAGTTTTTGCCCAGCGCACGCTTGTAGCCATCCGGGCCGCCTGGCCAGCCGCAACCGTCATGGCGGTGGGCATGTGCCTGAGCGCTGTGCTTGCCTTGCAGCAGCAGCGGGCGCTGGAGCGTATCGACCTGCAGCGCCATACCCAGCAGGCCCAGTCGGCCCGCCAGGCGCTGGAGATGCGCCTGGATGCCTACGCGGTCATGGTCCAGCATGTGGCCAACCAGCTGGCCGCCTCTCCCGAGATGGGGCAATCGGCCTTCGCGCGCATGGCGCAGGCGCTGCGCATACAGGCGCAGCCGGGCATGCAGGCGCTGTCCTTTACACGGGCCGCAACGCAGCGCGGTCTGCCCGGCCAGGATCAGGCCTTCACCGCCCGGCCCGGGCCCCACTATTTCTTCATCGACTATCTCTGGCCGCTGGAGGGCAACGAGTCCATTGCCGGCCTGGACATGCACGACCGCCCCAGCCTCATGGCCAGCATGGTGCGCAGCCGCGACAGCGCGGCCGCCGTGGTCTCGGCACCGTTTGCGCTGAAGCAGCCCGGCGAGCATGCCACCGCCGTGCTGGTGCGCGCGCCTGTCTTTGCGCTTGTGGACCACCAGTCCCCGGACGGGGAGGCCGCGCAGCCGCTGTTTCTGGGGACTGCCGACGTCAGCGTGCGCGTGCACGACCTGGTGCAGGACCTGCATGAACGCGGCTTTCTGCGCCGGCTTGCGCTGGCCATGCATGACGCAGGCCCGACCTCGCCCCTGCCGCCGGCCGGCATATCGCCGCTGCCGCTGTACCTGGGCGCGGCCTGGCCGGAGCGCGGGCAGGAGGCGGCCGGCATGGGCGACACCGGCCAGGTGGTGCTGGAGCAGACGCTGCAGGCCCAGGACCGGCTGTGGCGGTTGAACTTCATTCCCATGGGGACGGCCCTGTCCTGGACCGAGCGTGTCCAGCCCCTGGTTCTTTTCGCGCTGGGCATGCTCGTGTCGGCCCTGCTGGCGTCGCTGGCGGCAGCCTGGTGGCGGCGCCATCCTTCCAGCTGGGCCCAACTGCGCGCCTCCTCCCGCAGCATGCGTGAGAGCGATGCCCGCTTTCAGGCCCTGTTCGAGCAGGCTGCCGTGGGCGTGGTGCAGGTCGATGCGGCCAGCGGCAACGTCCTGCATGTGAACCGCAGGTACTGCGACATTACGGGCCATGAGGCGCAGCAGCTGTGCCAGCGGCCCCTGCTGGCCCTGTTGGCGGCCGAAACCCTGGAGGGCGACCGGGTGCTGCTGCAGGAGCTGACGGCGGGCCAGCGCGGGGCGCTGCAGATCGAGCGGCAGCTGCGGCGCCGCGACGGCACCCTGGTCTGGGTGGAGCTGCATATCTCCGCGCTGGGCCATGGCCCGTCCCGGCGGCTGATGGCGCTGGTGCAGGACATCAGCGCGCGGCGCCACCTGCAGCAGATGCAGCGCGATGGATCGCGCCATCTGCGCATGGTCATCCAGCGCCTGCCTCTGGGCCTGGCCATGCTTCAGGACGACGGCCGCTTCGCCTACTGGAACGAGGAATTCATGCGCCTGGCGGGCCACGGTGCCACGGCCGGCATGGATGGTGATGGCTGGTGGTGCAACATGTGTCCCGATGAAGCCCGCCGCCTGCGCATGCAGCGCCGCTTCGAGGCCGCGCAGGCGAGGGCGCGCGTGGCACAGAGCCTGCACAGCGGCGAGTCCGACAGCTGCGGCACCCTCAACTGCGAGGAATACCAGCTCATGGGCAGCGATGGCCGCACGCGTTCCGTATCGATAGGCGGCATGCTGCTGGACGAAGGCTGCCTGCTGATCCTGCAGGACCAGAGCCAGCGCAAGACCGCCGAAGAGGAAATCCGCCGCCTGGCCTTCCACGACGCGCTCACCGGCCTGCCCAACCGCCGCCTGCTGGTGGACCGGTTGCAGCAGGCGCTGGCCTCCAGCCGCCGGCGCGGGCGCTGCGGCGCCGTCATGCTGCTGGACGTGGACAACTTCAAGGCCTTCAACGACAGCCTGGGGCTGGAGCTTGGCGATGTGCTGCTGCGCATGATTGCCGAGCGCCTGGCGCAGTCCCTGGGGCCCGAGGCCACGCTGGCCCGCCACAGCGGCGATGACTTCGTCGTGCTGCTGGAGGACCTGGGCAAGGACTCCATGCATGCGGCCTCGCAGCTGGAAGGCGAGGTCCAGCGCATGCGTTCGCTGCTGCAGCAGCCGCTGCAGTTGGCAGGCCAGTCCTGCCACATCACGATGAGCATTGGCGCCAGCCTGTTCGGCGAGCAGGAACTGAGCGCCGACGAGGTGCTGCGCCGCGCCGAAATGGCCATGTACCAGGCCAAGGGCATGGGGCGCAACACGCTGCAATTCTTCGATCCGCAGTTGCAGGCCGTGCTGCGCTCGCGCACGGCCATGGAGCAGGAAATGCGCGAGGGCCTGGTGCGCAGCCAGTTCGTCCTGTACTACCAGCCGCAGATGGCGCACGGACGCATCGTGGGCGCCGAAGGCCTGCTGCGCTGGAACCACCCGCGCGAAGGGCTGGTGCCGCCCTCGCTCTTCGTCTCGCTGGCCGAGGAGACCGGCCTGATCCAGCAACTGGGCGAATGGGTGCTGGGCGAGGCCTGCAGGCAGCTGGCGCAATGGGCGGCGGACCCCGAAATGGCCTGCATGGTGCTGGCCGTCAACGTCAGCCCGCGCCAGTTCCACCAGGCGCGCTTCGTGGAGCAGGTGCTGCAGGCGCTCAAGGAGCACGGCGCCAACCCGCGCCTGCTCAAGCTGGAGCTGACCGAAAGCCTGCTGCTGGCCGACGTGGACGACACGGCCGCCAAGATGGCCACGCTCAAGGCCCACGGTGTCGGCTTCTCGCTGGATGACTTCGGCACAGGCTATTCCTCGCTGGCCTATCTCAAGCGCCTGCCGCTGGACCAGCTCAAGATCGACCGCAGCTTCGTGCGCGACGTGCTCAGCGACCCCAACGACGCGGCCATTGCGCGCACCATCGTCGCCCTGGGCACCAGCCTGGGACTGCAGGTCATCGCCGAAGGCGTGGAAACCGAGGCGCAGCGCCAATTCCTCGAAGACCAGAGCTGCCACGTCTGGCAGGGCTACCTGCTCAGCCCGCCCGTGCCCGTGCGCAGCTTCGAGGCCCTGGTGCGCGAGGCCGCCCCCTTGCAGCGCCCCCCGGCCTTGAGCCCCGCATGCCTGACCCAGCCGGCGCAACACCGGCCCGAAGTGGCGGAATGCACGGACGCCAGCACGGGGCCAGAGGTCCCTTCAAACCATTCTTGACATTCGCAGCGGCCCCGCCCGGGCCGCTTTCCATTCTTGAGAGGGGGTGGCGCGCGGTATCATCCCGAGCTGCCTTGTTCTTTCCCCACCTCCTTGTTTGTCCGTTCGCCGCGGACCGCTTTGTGCCTGCATCGTGCGCCTGAATTCCATCAAGCTGTCCGGCTTCAAGTCCTTCGCCGAGCCCACCAACTTCATGCTGCCGGGTCAACTGGTGGGCGTGGTGGGCCCCAACGGCTGCGGCAAGTCCAACATCATGGATGCGGTGCGCTGGGTGCTGGGCGAGAGCAAGGCCAGCGAGCTGCGCGGCGAGTCCATGCAGGACGTGATCTTCAACGGCACCACGCACCGCAAGCCGGCCAGCCGCTCCAGCGTGGAGCTGGTGTTCGACAACAGCGACCACCGTGCGGGCGGCCAGTGGGGCCAGTTCGGTGAGATCGCCGTCAAGCGCGTGCTCACGCGCGAGGGCAACAGCAGCTACTTCATCAACAACCAGGCCGTGCGCCGCCGTGACGTGCAGGACGTGTTCCTGGGCACGGGCCTGGGCCCGCGCGCCTACGCCATCATCGGCCAGGGCACGATCAGCCGCATCATCGAGTCGCGCCCCGAGGAGCTGCGCCTGTTCCTGGAAGAGGCCGCAGGCGTGTCCAAGTACAAGGAGCGCCGGCGCGAGACCGAGAACCGACTCTCGGCCACCACCGAGAACCTCACGCGCGTGGAGGACATCCTGCGCGAGCTCAACAACAACCTCGACCGGCTGGAGAAGCAGGCCGAGGTGGCGGCGCAGTACAACGCGCTGCAGTCCCAGGTCACGCTCAAGCAGCAGCAGCTGTGGTTTCTCAAGCGCGCCGAGGCCGAGGCCGAGCAGGACCGCGTGCGCGTGGAGGGCCTGAAGGCCGTCAACGAGCTGGAAGAGCGCATGGCCGACATCCGCAACAACGAAAGCGGACTCGAAACCCTGCGCCAGGCCCACTACGACGCCAGCGACCAGGTCAACCAGGCCCAGGCCAAGCTCTACGAATCCACGGCCGAGGTCGGCAAGCTGGAGGCCGAGATCCGCTACGTGCTCGAAGGCCGCCAGCGCGTGCAGCAGCGGCTGCAGCAGCTGTCCGAGCAGGTGCTGCTGTGGAACAGCCGCCGCGAGGAGGCCGAAGCCGAAATCGAAAATCTCGACGGCGCCGGCATGGATGCCGAGGAACAGGCCGAGATGCTGGCCGCCCAGGTCGAGGAGCAGAGCATGCGCCTGCCCGACCTGGAAGAGGCGCTGCGCAATGCCCAGAAGGCCGATGCCGACCAGCGCGCCAGCGTGGTGCAGGTGCAGCAGCAGATCCAGGTGCTGGCCGCCGAGCAGCGCAGCCTGGACGAGCAGCGCCGCCAGTTCGAGACCCGCTTCGAGCGACTGCGCGCCGACCGCAATGCGCTGGAGACACCCGACGAGGCCCGCCTCAACAATCTGCAGTCCCAGCTGGACGAGGCCCGCGAACTGGCTGAAATGGCCGATGCCGTGCTCAACGAGCTGCAGGACTCCGTGCCCCAGCTCGATGAGGACCGTCGCACGCGCCAGCAGGCCGTCAATGCCGAGGCCGCGCGCCATGCCGACCTGTCGGCGCGGCTGGAAGCCCTCAAGGTCCTGCAGGAAAAGGTCAAGACCGACGGCAAGCTCCAGCCCTGGCTGGCCAAGCACGGCCTGGACGGCATGCAGGGCCTGTGGAGCCGCATTGCCATCGAGCCCGGCTGGGAAAACGCGCTGGAGGCCGCGCTGCGCGAACGCCTGGGCGCGCTGGAAGTGGGCCGGCTCGACATGGTGCGCGGCTTCCTGGGCGCAGGCGGGCACGATGCGCCCCCCGCGCGCCTGGCCTTCTTCAGCCCGCCGCAGGGCGCCCCCGCGCCCGCGCCGGGGCGCTGGCAGCACCTGTCCGATCTGCTGCGCGTGAACGATGCCGGCCTGCGCGCCGTGCTCGGCGACTGGCTGCAGGACTGCTACACGGCGCCCACGCTGGAAGAGGCGCTGTCGCGCCGCGGCGAGCTGCGGCCCGGCGAGACGGTCTATGTGCCCACGGGCCATGCCGTCAGCAGCCACAGCGTGAGCTTTTATGCGCAGGACTCGGAGCAATCCGGCCTGCTGGCACGCGCCCAGGAAATCGAGCACCTCGAAAAGGAAGTGCGCGCCCAGGCGCTGATCTCCGATGAATCGCGCACGGCCCTGGTGCGTGCCGAAAGCGCCTATGCCGAGGCCTCGCAGCGCCTGGTCAGCGCCCGGCGCGAGGCCAGCGAATCGCAAGGCCGCGCCCATGAGCTGCAGGTCGAGACCCTGCGCCTGTCGCAGCTGGCCGAGCAGGCCCGCGCGCGCAATGCCCAGATCAGCGCCGACCTGGCCGAGGTCGAGGCCCAACTGTCCGACATCGAGGAGCGCCGCGTGGCGGCCGAAGCCCGCTTCGAGGAACTGGACATGCAGCTGGCCGACAGCCAGGAGCGCCATGCCCAGCTGGGCGACAAGGTGCTGGAGTCCGAGCGGCGCCTGAACGAATCGCGCGAGCAGCTGCGCACGCTGGAGCGCCAGGCCCAGGAGGCCACCTTCTCGCGGCGCAGCCTGGAGGCGCGCCGGGGCGAACTCAGCCGCACCATAGAGACGGCCAGCCAGCAGGCCCGCTCGCTGGCCGACGAGCAGCAGCGCGCGCAGGACGAACTCACGCGCCTGACCGATGCCGCCGCCCAGGGCGGCCTGCAGGACGCGCTGGATCTGAAGATGCAGCGCGAGCAGGCCGTGGCCGCGCGCCGCAGCGAATATGACGACCTGACCAACAAGCTGCGCGCCAGCGACGAACGCCGCCAGCAGCTGGAGAAGGCGCTGGACCCGCTGCGCCAGCGCATCACCGAATTCCAGCTCAAGGAGCAGGCCGCGCGCCTGGGCCTGGAGCAGTACTCCACCTTGCTGGAGGAGGCCGGTGCCGACCTGGCCGCCGTCTCCCAGTCCATTGCCGAGGCCAATGTGCGCATGCACGGCCTGCAGGGCGAGATCGACCGGCTGCACCGCGAGATCGCCGCCCTGGGCGCGGTCAACCTGGCGGCGCTGGACGAGCTGAAGCTGGCGCGCGAGCGCAAGACCTTCCTTGATGCGCAGACCGAGGACCTGACCCAGGCCATGAACACGCTGGAAGATGCCATCCGCAAGATCGACGCCGAGACGCGCGAGCTGCTGTCGGGCACCTTCGAGACCGTGAACGGGCATTTCGGGCGCATGTTCCCCGAGCTGTTCGGCGGTGGCCAGGCCAAACTGGTGATCACCGGCGATGAAATCCTCGACTCGGGCGTGCAGGTGATCGCGCAGCCGCCCGGCAAGAAGAACCAGACCATCCACCTGCTGTCCGGTGGCGAAAAGGCGCTGACGGCGATTGCCCTGGTCTTCGCCATCTTCCAGCTCAACCCGGCGCCGTTCTGTCTGCTGGACGAGGTGGACGCGCCGCTGGACGACGCCAACACCGAGCGCTATGCCAAGCTGGTGGCCAGCATGAGCAAGGGCACGCAGTTCCTGTTCATCAGCCACAACAAGATCGCCATGGAAATGGCGCAGCAGCTCATCGGCGTGACCATGCAGGAGCAGGGCGTGTCCCGCATCGTGGCCGTGGACATGGAGTCCGCGCTGTCCATGGCTGAGCTATCCTGAGCATGTCCGCAACCTTCCGAACCCATTTGCTGGAACGACGTTTCATTCCTTCATTCCATGAGTAACCTGCAAATCAGTCTGGCCGTCCTGGGCTTTGTGGTGCTGGCCCTGATCATTGCCTACAACAGCTGGTCCGCACGCCGCAACGCACCCAAGCGCGCTGACCCCGTCGAAGAGGCGCAGCGCGATCCCTCGCGCCATGAACCCGGCATGGACACCGTGGGCCACGGCCCGGACCTGACGCACAGCCTGCGCGAGCCCGTGCTGGGCGACTTCGGCACCGCAGCCCCGGGCCAGAGCCCTGCCGCCGTGGACCGCTTTGCCGAAACCGATGCCGAACTGGCCCATCTGGTCCAGCTCGAAGAGCAGCAGCGCCAGGCCGAGGCCCAGGCCGCTTTGGCGGCCAAGGCAGCCCAGGCGGTGCAGACCGCGCAGGCTGCCCATGCCCTGCAGGCGGCTGAAGACGCCAGCGCATCGGCACCCGCATCTGCGTCAGTGCCTGCGCCATCCCCGTTGGCACCGCAGTCCATCGAGCCTTCCCTCAACGACGCGGCCCTGACCAGCGCTGCGGCCAGCCGGCCGGGCCTGGATGCGCTGATCGATGCCATTGCCCCCGTGCAGGTCGGCCAGGCCGTGCCTGGCGAACTGGCGCTGCAGGCCCAGCCGGCCACGCGGCGCGCGGGCAACAAGCCGTTTGCCATCGAAGGCATGAACCAGTCCACCCACCAGTGGGAGCCGCTGCAGCCCGGCCAGCGCTACCTGGGTTTCCAGGCCGGCGTGCAGCTGGCCAACCGCACGGGTGCGCTCAACGAGATCGAGTTCTCCGAGTTCGTTGCCAAGGTGCAGCGCTTTGCCGACGCGCTGGGCGCCACGCCCGACGTGCCCGACATGCTGCAGGAAGTGGCGCGTGCGCGCGAGCTCGACCAGTTCGCCAGCGAGCACGATGCCCAGCTCACCTTCATGCTGCGCGCACGCCAGGCCTCCTGGAGCGCGGGCTATGTGCAGCAGAACGCATCGCGCCAGGGCTTTCTGCCGGGCTCCATGCCCGGGCGCATGGCCCTGCCTTCGCCCACGCCCGGCATGCCGCCGGTGCTGGTGCTCAACTACGACCCGCAGGCGGCCATGGCCGACGACCTGGACACCTCGGTGGTGCGCGAGTTCCTGCTGAGCCTGGACGTGCCCCAGGTGCCGCGCGGCGAGCAGGCCTTCGTGCAGCTGCGCCAGGTGGCCGAGCGCCTGTGCCAGACCATGGATGGAGTGCTCTGCGACCAGAACGGCTACCTGCTGCCGGCCATGGCGCTGGACCCCATCCAGCACGACCTGGAACAACTCTATGACAAGCTCGACAGCCGCGAGCTGTCGGCGGGCTCCATGCTGGCGCGGCGACTGTTCAGCTGACGCGGCGCGGTGCCCCTGGTGCACAACAGGCTCCTGGCCTCAACCCCATGAACGACAATCTGGATCTCTTCTCCGGCGCAGCCCCCGCGGCGCCGGAGTCCGGGGCCGCCCCCGACAAGGTGCTGGCCAAGGTGCAGGCGCTGCGCGCCCAGCTCAACCAATGGGCACATGAGTACTACGTGCTGGACACGCCCACCGTGCCCGACGGCGAGTACGACCGCGTCTTCCAGCAATTGCAGGCATTGGAAGGTGCCTACCCCGAACTGGTCACCCCGGACTCGCCCACGCAGCGCGTGATCGGCGCCGTGCTCGACGGCCTGATGCCCGTGCGCCATGCCGTGCCCATGCTCAGCATCCGCACCGAGACCGACAACGAGGCCACGGGTGCCGAGGCCTTCGACGCACGCATCCGCAAGGAGCTGGAACTGGCCGAAAGCGCACCGCCCGTGGAATACGTGGCCGAGCCCAAGTTCGACGGCCTGGCCATGAACCTGCGCTACGAGAATGGCCGCCTGGTGCAGGCCACCACGCGCGGCGACGGCGAGGTGGGCGAGGACGTCACACACAACATCCGCACCATCCGCAAAATTCCGCTGTCCCTTCCCGAAGGCAAGGGCGTGCCGCCCGTGGTCGAGGTGCGCGGCGAGGTCTACATGGGCCGCGCCGACTTCGTCCGGCTCAACGAACGCCAGCAGGCCGCCGGCGGCAAGAGCTTTGCCAATCCGCGCAATGCGGCGGCAGGCTCGGTGCGCCAGCTGGACTCGGGCATTGCGGCCCAGCGCCCGCTGTCCTTCTTCGCCTATGGCCTGGGCGAGATCACGCCGGCCGCGCAGGGCGGCCCCGACTTCGGCACCCACTACGCCATGCTGCAGACGCTGCGCGACTGGGGCTTCCCGGTGGCGCCCCAGGTCTGCATTGCCAAGGGCGCGGCCGAGCTGGTGGCCTTCCACCAGCGCATGGGCGCCGAGCGCGCCACGCTGCCCTACGAGATCGACGGCGTGGTCTACAAGGTCAACAGCCTGGCCCAGCAGCGCCAGCTGGGCTTTGTCTCGCGCGAGCCGCGCTGGGCCGTGGCCCACAAGTACCCGGCCGAGGAAATGCCCACGCGCATGGAAGGCATCGACATACAGGTCGGCCGCACGGGCAAGCTCACCCCCGTGGCGCGCCTGGCGCCCGTGGCCGTGGGCGGCGTCATCGTCACCAATGCCACGCTGCACAACCTGTTCGAGATCCGCAAGAAGCGCGTGCGCACCGGCGACACCGTGGTCGTGCGCCGCGCCGGCGATGTGATTCCCGAAGTCGTGGGCCGCGTGCCCGGCGACCGGCCGGCCTATGTGCCCAACTTCCGCATGCCCGCTGCATGCCCCATCTGCGGCAGCGCGGTGTCGCGCCCCAAGGGCGAGGCCAACCACCGCTGCACGGGCGGCCTGTTCTGCCCGGCGCAGCGCAAGGAGGCCATCCTGCACTTCGCCGCGCGGCGCGCCATGGACATCGAGGGCCTGGGCGACAAGCTGGTGGACCAGTTGGTGGACGGCCATGTGGTGCGCACGCTGCCCGACCTCTACCGCCTGGGCCTGGTGGCCCTGGCATCGCTGGACCGCATGGCCGAGAAGTCGGCCCAGAACGTGCTGGATGCGCTGGAGAAATCCAAGAAGACCACTCTGTCGCGATTCCTCTTCGGCCTGGGCATCCGCCAGGTCGGCGAGTCCACGGCCAAGGACCTGGCCCGCCATTTCGGCCAGCTGGACGCCATCATGGACGCCAGCGTCGAGCAACTGCTGCAGGTGCGCGACGTCGGGCCCATCGTGGCCGAGAGCATCCACACCTTCTTCGCCCAGCCCCACAACCGCGAGGTGGTCGAGCAGTTGCGTGCCTGCGGCGTGCACTGGGAAGAGGGCGCGGCGCGCGAGCAGACCGCCCAGCCCCTGGCCGGCATGACCGTGGTGCTCACCGGCACGCTGCCCACGCTGGGCCGCGACCAGGCCAAGGAGATGCTGGAGGCCGCTGGCGCCAAGGTCTCCGGATCGGTCAGCAAAAAGACCAGCTACGTGGTCGCGGGCGCCGAGGCCGGCAGCAAGCTGGCCAAGGCCGAGGAACTGGGTGTGCCCGTGCTGGACGAGGCCGGCATGCTGGCCCTGCTGGCGGGTGACCCCCCTGCTGCAGCCTCAGCGGAGCAGGGCTGATGGCGCTGAGTCCGCGCAAACCCGTGGTCGGCCTGGCGCTGGGCAGCGGGTCGGCGCGCGGCTGGGCGCATTTCGGCGTGCTGCGCGCGCTCGAGGATGCGGGCCTGCGGCCCGACATCATCTGCGGCTCGTCCATCGGCGCCCTGGTGGGCGCCTCCTATGCGGCCGGTGAAATGCAGCGCTTCGAGGAATGGGTGCTGGGCCTGGGCATGCGCAAGGTCTTCGGCTTCATGGACTTCAACATCGCGGGCGGCATGCTCAAGGGCGAGAAGCTGATCTCGTTCTGGCGCGAGCATTTCGTGGACTCGGCCATCGAGGATCTGAAGATTCCCTTCGGCGCCGTGGCCACCGACCTGCATTCGGGTGCCGAGGTCTGGCTGCGCAAGGGCTCCATCGCCGATGCCGTGCGCGCCTCCATCGCGTTGCCCGGCCTGTTCACGCCCGTGCAGCGCGAAGGGCGGCTGCTGGTCGATGGCGGCATCGTCAACCCCGTGCCCGCCTCGCTGGCGCGCGCCATGGGCGCGGACATCGTGATCGCGGTCGATCTCAATGCCGACATCATGCGGCGCCACATGCGGCCGCTGGCGCCCGCTGCCGCCATGGCCGCTGCGCCGCCGCTGGAGGAAGCCCCGCCCGCCGTGGAGCAGGGCGTGGCGCCCGAGGACCTGTCGGGCCAGGCCAGCGCCGTGGCCGGCTCGGCCTGGATGCGCCGGCTGCAGCGTGGCGTGATGGGGTGGATGCCCGGCCACCACCGCGATGAGGCAGGCCGCGAGACCGAGCCCCCGCCCCGGCCGCCTTCGCTGCTGGACGTGGTGATGACCAGCGTCAACATCATGCAGATGCGCATCACGCGCAGCCGCATGGCGGGCGACCCGCCCGAGCTGGTGATCGCCCCGCGCCTGTCCCACCTGGGCCTGCTGGACTTCCACCGCGCCCGCGAGGCCATCGACGAAGGCTACGAGGCGGCGCAGGCCGCGCTTCCGGGCCTGCGTCACTGGGGTCTGTGAGGCCCCGGGGAACGCGCCCTATGCCGCCTGGGCATCCCAGGCCGCCTCGCGCTCCACTGCTGCCGCGCTGCGGTCTGCGTTGGCCGCCGCGCCACGCGAAGGCTGCAGCCGTTGCATCAATGCAGCCGGATCCAGGCACTGGATCAGCGGCAGGCCCGCGCCGGCATGCACCAGCTCCCGCACCAGGGCCGGCGTCGTGGAGGCCACGCTGAGCATGGGCGATTCCACCAGCGCGCTGGCCGGCAGCCGGTGCACGCCTTGCAGCGCGCTGACCAGCAGCCCCACGCGCAGGCCGCCGTGCTGGACCACGATGACCTGCGACTGCTCGGTGACCACGCCGGGCCGGCCCTGCAGCAGCGCGGCCAGGTCGAACACCCAGACATAGCCGCTGACGCTGCCCTGGCTGCGCCGCGCCAGTGCACCCACGCAAAACGGCAGCCGCCCTGCCGCCACGGGCGAGATGGCGCTGGCGGGCAGGGCCTCGCAGACATCGCCCGCGCGCAGGGCCAGCAGGCTGGCGCCCACGTAGAAGCTGGCCAGTTCCACCGGCGCATCGCCGCCGCCGTGCGCGGCGAGCGCACGCGCGACAGGACGCGAGCCATCCAGCCGCGTGGCCGGCGCCAGGCGCAGGGCGCGGTTGCGCGCATCGGCATGCACAGGGCCCAGCCGCTGCAGGCTCAGGCTGACGAGGCCGGCCAGTGTGTCCTCCGTTGCGCTTTCCTTTGCATCGCGTGCCGCGCCCTGGTCCAGCCGGAACTCGCGGTAGCCTCGCCCGGCGGCCATGCCGACGATGCAGTAGTGGCCTTCGATTTCCTCGATGCTGCTGCGTACCTCTCCATCGGCCAGCGTTGCCAGCCCGGCCACGCCTTCTATGCAACTGCCCAGCGGCCGACCGCCGTGGCTGGCGGCGATGATGCGGCCGTCGCGTGCCACGTAGAAAGCCTCCATCGGCAAACGGGGCAGGCCGTGGTCTTCGGGGCCGGCGTCTTCGGACTGCTCCGGTGCAGCGGCCTGCAGCATGGCCTGCAGTTCTCGGCGCGTGTGGAACAGCAGGGCAATGCCGCCGATGGCGGGGCCCTGATCTGCGCCCTGCCCATGCCCATGTCCATTGGTGGTTGAGGGGGCGCGCAATGCGGCGTGGTAGACGTGGACGGGCAGGCCCCCATCGTCCAGCTCCTGCACGTGATAGGCCTGGGCATCGCGCAGCGCCATGGTGGCCTGCAGTGCCGAGGCCTGCACGCGCACGCCGGGTGACAGCGGCAGACCGGGTTCGTCCTCATGGCTGCAGGCCAGCACCAGGCCCTGGGCGTCATACAGCGCAATGCGCGCATAGACGGTGTACAGCGCATTGAGCTGCTCCAGCAGACGCTGCGCGGCGTCGTGTGCCTGTACCGACAGGGCCAGGCAGCCGCTGTTGTCTTGCAGCACTTTCTGCAGGCCTGGCGTCAGGGCCCACCAGCGGCAATCGTTGGCGCGTTCGTAGAGATTGCGCTCCAGCAGGTCCATCAGCAGCCGGTTCAGCGTGGTGTGCTCCTGCAGCCGCGTGGACAGCGCCGTCTCGTGCAGGCCGTGGATGGCGCGCGTGAACACGGCATGGGTCAGGTCGCCGGTCTCGCTCATCTGCTCCAGCACGGCCTGCAGCGGGTCCGGGTGGGCCGTGCCCTGCACGGGGGACTCCGGCGCCTGGCTGGCAGCCAGCACCTGGCCGTTCCAGACCACGCGGCGTATGTCGTCGGCCGCGCGTGCCATGGCGTGCAGGGGCGGGCAAAAGCCCCGGGACTGGGCCATCAGTCCTTCGGCGATGGCAGGCTCCAGTGCCTGCAGGACCTGCGGCCTTTGCTGGGTAGCGAAGGCCAGGTCCAGCGGCGCCATGACCTGGGTCTGCCAGCCCTCGGGGCCCGCATAGCCCTGGTAGGGCAGGGCGCGGGCCGTACGCACCAGATAGGTGCGGCCGGCGTGGATCAGCGGCTGCACGGCATCGCCGTGGTGCATGGGCACGCGGCTGCCGGGGGCGATCCAGTGGTCATCGCTGCTGGCAATGACCACTCCAGCCGCATCCAGCAGCAGTCCCACCTGGGCGCGCGGCCCGCCCGAGGCAAAGATGGCCTGCATCTCGGCCGCGAAGTCGAAGCTCAGGCACAGCACGCCGAGCACCGCCATGGTGCGTGGATGCAGCAGGCGCTGCGCGTAGATCAGGCGGTCTGCGCCGGGCAGCACGCAGCTGGCGCCGAAATGGCTGACATGGCCGGCCTGCTGCAGGCACTGCTGGAACCAGCCCTCGGCGCAGGGCGGCAGCGGCTTGTCGCCTGCCTGGGCGCGTGCGCAGACCTGGCCCTGGGTGTCCAGCAGCAGGATGTCGTCGTAGACCGTGTACTTGGCACGGTAGGCCTGCAGGTGCAGCTGCAGCGGAGCCTGCCAGGCGTGCAGGCCGCCCGCGGCCATGTCCAGCAGGATGTCGCCATCGCCGAGCTGGGCCATGGCCTCGCACAGCACGGAATCGGCGGCCAGGAAGCCGACATCGGCCGTGCGCTCGTAGAGGCTGCGCACCAGCAGGTCGATGGCATGGCTGGACTGCATGCCCAGCTGGGCCATGGCTTCCTGCGCGGACTGGGCCAGCTGCGACTGCAGCAGGCCTTGCTCCAGCTGCTCCAACCCCTGGCGCGTGTCGGTCAGCATGGACACCAGGGCCTGTCCCTGCTGCGAGGCCTGCATGCGGGCCGAAGCCTCGATGAGACGCCACATGAGCCGGATCTCGCGCAGGTCGGCGGCGTTGCGGTTGAGTTCCCGCAGGTGGGGAAGAATCAGGTCGGTGGGCAGGGATGTGGCCATGGGGCGCTCCGCAGTCAGGTTCAGGTTTGGTAAACCAACTTTTCCGCTCAGGGAAAAGCCCTATGCAAAGAGCAAGAAGGAGGCCAGTTTGTGACTAAATGTGTCTGCAAGGTGACATAGGGGTGACGGACCGCCGCCTGCTCCACGCCCGCAGCCCGTCCGGTGCCACACCGGGGCATGGCCCGGCATCACCGCAGTGCGTACGCCGGCGCCGTGCAGCACGGTGGTGCCTGGCGGCCGTGCAGGCCTACAGGCTCAGGTCGATGGAGTGCACCCGGTGCGCGTCCAGCAGGCCGGCAGCCCGGTCGGCGAAGTAGCGCTCCAGCGTCACGCGCACGGTGCGGAAGGCCAGTTCTTCCCAGGGAACATCGGCCTGCGCAAACAGGCGGGCCTCCATGGTTTCGGGGCCGGGATAGAACTGCTCGCTGCGCAGACGGGCGCGGTAGAACAGATGGACCTGGCTGACCTTGGGCACGTCCACGATGGAAAACAGCGGCCCCATCTCGATGTCGGCGCCGGCTTCCTCGTCGGTCTCGCGCTGGGCGCCGCGTGCCGTGGTCTCGGCCAGTTCCATGAAGCCTGCGGGCAGGGTCCACAGGCCCCGGCGCGGCTCGATGTTGCGCTTGCACAGCAGCACGCGGCCGTCGTCGGTCACGGGGATGGTGCCCACCACGTTCAGCGGGTTCTCGTAGTGGATGGTGTGGCAGTGCGGGCACACGGCGCGCTCGCGCGTGTCGCCATCGTCAGGAAGGCGGTAGACCACCGCCGTGCCGCAGGCTCGGCAGAACTTGATGGGGCTGCGAAAAATCATGCCGACACCATGAAAGTGAAAGCGCCGCCAGACGGAAGGCAGTAAGGCATTCCGTGCGGCGGACCGTGGGTTCAAACACAAAGGCCGGCAGGCCGGGGAGCGTGCTCCCTGCTGCCTTGCCGGCCTGTCGCCAGGCTCAGAGAAAACTCAGGCGATCTTGACGCTCAAGGGGCTCAGCCCGTCGATGCGGCCTTCCAGCAGGTCACCGCGCACCACGGCGGCCACGCCTTCGGGCGTGCCCGTCATGATCAGGTCGCCGGGCTGCAGTTCCCAGGCCGCCGACAGGTGCTCGATGGTCTCGGCAATGTTCCAGATCAGCTTGCCGATGTCGCTGCGCTGGCGGTCGGCGCCATTGACCTGCAGCGAGATCGCGGCCTTGGCGATGTCGCCGGCCTCGGCTGCCGGGGTGATGGGGCCGATGGGTGCGGCATGCTCGAAGGCCTTGCCGATGCACCAGGGGCGGCCCTGTTTCTTCATGTCGTTCTGAAGGTCGCGGCGCGTCATGTCCAGGCCCACGGCGTAGCCCCAGATGTAGTCCAGCGCGTCGGCGGCCAGGATGTTCTTGCCCGCCTTGCCGATGGCCACGACGAGCTCGATCTCGTGGTGCAGGTTGGAGGTCAGCGTGGGGTAGGGCATGGTGCCCGTGGTGCCGGCCTCGACGGGCACGATGGCGTCGGCAGGCTTGAGGAAGAAGAAGGGCGGCTCGCGGCCGGTGAAGCCCATCTCCTTGGCGTGTTCTTCGTAGTTGCGGCCCACGCAGTAGATGCGGTGCACGGGGAAGCGCTCGGGGCGGCCCAGGACGGGTACGCTGGCCACGGCGGGCGGGTTGAAAACGTAGCTCATGTCGGTGTTCCTCTGGCGCCTTGTCTCTTGGGCGCCGCCGCAAGTGTGCCATGCATCGGCGCTGCTGCACGGTATGCTTTGCGGTCTATGAAGCTCCACACCTACTTCCGCTCGTCGGCCTCCTACCGCGTGCGCATTGCGCTGCAGATCAAGGGCCTGGACTATGAATCCGTACCCGTGCACCTGCTGCGCGGCGACCACAAGGCGCCGGCCTATGCCCAGCATGTCGGCGATGCGCTGGTGCCGGCGCTGGAGACCGAGGACGGCCACTGGCTGACCCAGTCCATGGCCATCATCGAATATCTCGATGAGACCCATGCCGAAATACCGCTGCTGCCGCGTGACGCCCTGGGCCGTGCCCATGTGCGCGCACTGGCCCAGATGGTGGCCTGCGAGATCCATCCGCTCAACAACCTGCGCGTGCTCAAGTACCTGGTGCGCAACCTGGGTGTCTCCGACGAGGCCAAGAGCGGCTGGTACGTGCATTGGGTGCGATCGGGCCTGGAGGCCTTCGAGCGCCAGCTGGACCTGCTGGCCGCCGAGCGCGAGGCCGCCGGCCTGCCGCCTTCGCTGTTTTGCTGGGGCGACACGCCCACGCTGGCCGATTGCTGCCTGGTGCCGCAGATCTTCAACGGCCGCCGCTTCAACGTGAGCCTGGACGGCCTGCCGCGCCTGGCGGCCATCGTCGATCGCTGCGAGGCGCTGCCGGCCTTCCAGAAGGCCCATCCCTCGGCCTGCCCCGACGCGGAATGAGCGCGGCCCGGCCTGACTCCATCCCCGGCAACCTCCCCGGCACCATCCCCGCATCCTGGCTGGTGCCCGACTGGCCCGCGCCGCCCGGCGTGCACGCGCTGTGCACCTCGCGCGAAGGCGGTGTCAGCACGGCGCCCTGGGGCAGCCTGAACCTGGGCGACCATGTGGGCGACGACCCGCAGGCCGTGCGCGCCAACCGCCAGCGCCTGCAGGAGATCGTGCGTGCGGATACGCCGGATGCCTGCGCGGTGTTCCTGCAGCAGGTGCATGGCGTGGATGTCATCGCACTGGATGCAGGCAGCGTGCAGGGCCAGGCCTTCGATGCCTGCGTGACCAGCGCCTCGGGCGTGGTCTGCACCATCATGGTGGCCGACTGCCTGCCCGTGCTGCTGGCCCATCGCAGCGGCGCCGTGGTGGGCGCGGCCCATGCGGGCTGGCGCGGTCTGGCCGGAATGCCGCCTGGCCATGCGGGTCAGCCGTTGGCAGGCGGTGTGCTGGAGTCTCTGTTCAAGCGCTTTGCCGATCAGCTCCGGACCGCGCCCGAGCAGGTGGCGCCGCAGACCCTGGCATGGCTGGGCCCTTGCATCGGTCCGCGTTCCTTTGAGGTCGGTGCCGAGGTGCGCGCTGCCTTCATCGCGCATGACGCCGCCGCCGCCGCGCATTTCACCGCCATACCTCAGGCGGGCGAGGGCACCCCCAAGTACTTGGCCAGCCTGGCCGGGCTTGCGCGCCAGCGCCTGGCGGCGCTGGGCATCACTGCCATCCATGGCAATGACGGCAGCGACGCATGGTGCACGGTGCTCAACGACTCACGGTTCTTTTCGCACCGGCGCGACGCTGCCCGCCTGGGCAGCAGCGGCCGATTCGCCGCCTGCATCTGGAAGGACTGAGGGCGCGGGCGCGTCCGGTGCGTCCGCCGTGCCCTGCGAGACCTGCTGCTGCGCCAGCCAGGCCTGGCGCTCGGCCAGTTCGCGCGCATGGCGCTTTCGGTTGCGCGCGGGCGTACCCATGATGTAGATCACGATGGACAGCGGCAGCAGTCCATACAGTGCGAAAGTGACCAGGGCGCCGAGTATGCTGCCCGTGGGGCTGGCGGCTTCGGCCACGGCCATCATCAGCGTGACATACAACCAGGCGATAACAACGAGATACATGGTCGATTCGAAAAAGGCGCACCGGGCACGGGTTTTTGTGGAGGGCTGTGCCGGGCAACGGGGGGCTCGCCTGGGTCACAATCAAAACGGATGCCCCGCAAGCCCCAGGCTATTGCGAACGGCATCCGCGAACAAGGATGCAGCATGAATTTTGACCCACTCGCAGGCCTGCCAGGCCAACCCATCCAGCAATTCTGGAACGAGCAATGGAGCCGGACGCTGCAGATACTGCAGCAGATGGGATCACCGGGAATGCCGGGGGCACAGGGCGCGGGCATGCCGGACATGGCCCAGGCCTGGAAGGCTGCAGTCCCCGAACCCGGCGCCTTGCCCGAGAACGCGCTGTCGCTGGACCCCGAAAAGCTGCTGGAGCTGCAGCGCCAGTACCTGGACGGCGCCAAGGCCATGTGCGAGCAGGGCGGCGCCCAGGCGCTGCTGGCCAAGGACAAGCGCTTCAACACCCAATCCTGGGCCGACAACCCGCTGACGGCGGCCACCGCAGCCACCTATCTGCTCAACAGCCGCATGCTCATGGGCCTGGCCGAGGCCGTGCAGGCCGACGAGAAGACCCGCAACCGCGTGCGCTTCGCTGTCGAACAGTGGCTGGCGGCCATGTCGCCCAGCAACTTCCTGGCACTCAATGCAGAGGCGCAGAAGAAGGCCATCGAAACCCAGGGCGAGAGCCTGGCCCAGGGCGTGGCCAACCTGCTGGCCGACATGCGCCAGGGCCATGTCTCCATGACCGACGAGAGCCTGTTCACCGTGGGCAAGAACGTTGCCACCACCGAAGGCGCCGTGGTGTTCGAGAACGAGCTGTTCCAGCTCATCGAGTACAAGCCGCTGACGGACAAGGTGCACGAGCGTCCCTTCCTCATGGTGCCGCCGTGCATCAACAAGTTCTACATCCTGGACCTGCAGCCCGACAACTCGCTGATCCGCTATGCCGTCAGCCAGGGCCACCGCACCTTCGTGATGAGCTGGCGCAATCCCGACGACAGCCTGGCGCACAAGACCTGGGACAACTACATCGAAGACGGCGTGCTCACCGGCATCCGCGTGGCACGCGAGATCGCGGGGGCCGAGCAGATCAACGTGCTGGGCTTTTGCGTGGGTGGCACCATGCTGTCCACCGCGCTGGCCGTGCTGCAGGCGCGCCACGACCGCGAGCATGGCGCAGCTGCTGCTCCGGCGGCCAAGGCGGCTCCAGCCAAGCGCGCGGCTGGCAGCCGCAGCGCCGCCCGGACATCCACAGCCCGCGCCACGGCGCCGGCCGGCGTGCCGTTTCCCGTGGCCAGCGTCACGCTGCTGACCACTTTCATCGACTTCAGCGACACCGGCATCCTCGATGTCTTCATCGACGAGTCCGTGGTGCGCTTCCGCGAAATGCAGATGGGCGAGGGCGGCCTCATGAAGGGCCAGGACCTGGCATCGACCTTCAGCTTTCTGCGTCCCAACGATCTGGTCTGGAACTACGTGGTGGGCAACTACCTCAAGGGCGAAACACCGCCGCCGTTCGACCTGCTGTACTGGAACAGCGACTGCACCAACCTGCCCGGCCCGTACTACGCCTGGTACCTGCGCAACCTCTACCTGGAAAACAAGCTGGTCCAGCCCGGTGCGCTGACCGTCTGCGGCGAGCGCATCGACATGCACCAGCTGCGCCTGCCGGCCTATATCTACGGCTCGCGCGAGGACCACATCGTGCCCGTGGGCGGCTCCTATGCATCGACCCAGGTGCTGGGTGGCGACAAGCGTTTCGTCATGGGCGCATCCGGCCACATCGCGGGCGTGATCAATCCGCCGGCCAAGAAAAAGCGCAGCTACTGGCTGCGTGAGGACGGCCAGCTGCCGCCCACGCTCAAGGAGTGGCAGGCCGGCGCCGACGAGTACCCGGGCAGCTGGTGGGCCGACTGGAGCCCCTGGCTGGCCGAGCACGGCGGCAAGCTGGTCGCGGCGCCAAAGCAGTACGGCAAGGGCAGGGAATACACGGCCATCGAGCCGGCCCCGGGCCGCTACGTGCTGGCCAAGGCCTGAGGCACAATCGTTTCGATGCTGCAGCGCAATAACGCTGCGGCTTGAATGCAGGGTGCCGCTGCCGCAGCTTCGGCAGTGCGCGCCCGGGCATCCCTTCAAGAGTCCAAAGAAAGGTCCGTCATCATGGAAGACATCGTCATCGTTTCCGCTGTCCGCACTGCCGTTGGCAAGTTCGGCGGCACCCTTGCCAAGATCCCCGCCACCGAACTGGGCTCCATCGTGATCCGCGAGGCTCTGAGCCGCGCCAAGGTCGGCACCGACCAGGTCGGTGAAGTCATCATGGGCCAGGTGCTGGCCGCTGGCGCAGGCCAGAACCCTGCACGCCAGGCCATGATGAAGGCCGGCATCGCCAAGGAAACCCCGGCCCTGACCATCAACGCGGTCTGCGGCTCGGGCCTGAAGGCCGTGATGCTGGCGGCCCAGGCCGTGGCCACGGGCGACAGCGAGATCGTCGTGGCCGGCGGCCAGGAAAACATGAGCCTGTCCCCCCACGTGCTGCCGGGCTCGCGCGACGGCCAGCGCATGGGCGAGTGGAAGATGGCCGACACCATGATCGTGGACGGCCTGTGGGACGTCTACAACCAGTACCACATGGGCATCACGGCCGAGAACGTGGCCAAGGAAAAGAGCGTCAGCCGCGAGCAGCAGGACGCCCTGGCCCTGGCCAGCCAGCAAAAGGCCACGGCCGCGCAGGACGCCGGCAAGTTCGTGGATGAGATCGTTCCCGTCAGCATTCCCCAGCGCAAGGGCGATCCCGTGGTCTTTGCGGCCGACGAGTACATCAACCGCAAGACCAACGCCGAGGCGCTGGCAGGCCTGCGTCCGGCCTTCGACAAGGCCGGCTCGGTGACGGCCGGCAATGCTTCGGGCCTGAACGACGGCGCCGCCGCGGTGGTGGTGATGAGCGCCTCCAAGGCCAAGGCCCTGGGCCTGACGCCGCTGGCGCGCATTGTCTCCTATGCCACCAGCGGTCTGGACCCCGCCACCATGGGCCTGGGCCCGGTGTTCGCCTCGCGCAAGGCGCTGCAGCGTGCGGGCTGGACCGCGCAGGACGTGGACCTGTTCGAGCTGAACGAAGCCTTTGCGGCCCAGGCCTGTGCGGTGAACCAGGAGCTGGGCATCGACCCGGCCAAGGTCAACGTCAACGGCGGCGCCATTGCCATCGGCCACCCCATCGGCGCATCGGGCGCCCGCATCCTGGTGACCCTGCTGCACGAGATGCAGCGCAGCGGCGCCAGGAAGGGTCTGGCCGGCCTGTGCATCGGCGGCGGCATGGGCGTGGCCATGACCGTGGAGCGCGTCTGAAAGGCTCCGGGAAAACGTTAGCAAGCTTTCAGGGTAGATCCTAGGCTTGACTAGGGCCTGCCCGAAGAGGGGCGCAGCGCACGCGCTGCATACTAGCCATGCGAGGGGGCCGGGCCCAGAGGCTCAGGCACCCTTGGCGATAACCGGCGTCAATGTTCCGGTTGTCATGGATAGATTGATCTGAAGCAACCATTGATTGACAGGAGAGAAGAATGGCTCAAAAAGTAGCGTATGTCACAGGGGGAATGGGAGGCATCGGAACGGCCATCTGCCAGCGTCTGCACAAGGAAGGCTTCAAGGTCATCGCAGGTTGTGGTCCGTCGCGCGACTTCCAGAAGTGGCTTGACGAGCAAAAGGCGCTGGGTTTCACCTTCCATGCATCGGTGGGCAATGTGGGCGACTGGGCTTCCACCGTCGAAGCCTTCAGCAAGACCAAGGCCGAGCACGGCAACATCGATGTGCTGGTCAACAATGCCGGCATCACGCGTGACCGCATGTTCATCAAGATGACGCCGGAAGACTGGCAGGCCGTCATCGAGACCAACCTCAACTCCATGTTCAACGTGACCAAGCAGGTCGTGGGCGACATGGTGGAAAAGGGCTGGGGCCGCATCATCAACATCAGCTCGGTCAATGGCGCCAAGGGCCAGGCCGGGCAGACCAATTACTCGGCCGCCAAGGCGGGCATGCACGGCTTCACCATGGCGCTGGCGCAGGAGCTGGCCACCAAGGGCGTGACCGTCAACACCGTGAGCCCCGGCTACATCGGCACCGACATGGTCAAGGCCATCCGTCCCGACGTGCTGGAGAAGATCGTGGGCACCATCCCCGTCAAGCGCCTGGGCGAGCCCAGCGAGATCGCATCGATCATCGCCTGGCTGGCTTCGGAGGAAGGCGGCTATTCCACCGGCGCCGATTTTTCGGTCAACGGTGGCCTGCACATGCATTGAACCTGCAAGGGTTCGCACTGCAAAGGAGCCTCCGGGCTCCTTTTTTGTGGGGCAGCCCCGCGGCAAATGTCCCAGAAATGACAAAACCCGCTGAAGCGGGTTCTGTGGAAGAGGGGGTCTGCACGGAAGGCCGTCAGACCGGTGGTGTCAGAGACTGGGGCACCGTGTGCGCCAGCCAGCGCCTCAGCGCTTGCGATCGCGTTCGTCTTCGGGCCAGATGGACATGATGGCGTTCGTTTGCATGGAAACTTCTCCTGTATTGCTCTCTTAACGCGGGCTGGATTCAGCTGGTTGACAGGTTTTTAAAAAATTTTCGAAGGAAGTCGAAACTTTTTCGTGACCCGGTTTTCAAGCGCTGCGGGGGCCGCGCTTGCGGTCACGGTCATCCCATGGCCAGACAGCTTGGGCCAGCGCAGCGGCTGCAAAGCGGGTCTGCAGGGCGGTGTGGGAAAAGATGTCGGTCATTGCAGTCACTCCTTTGCGTGTTCAACGCGGGGCAGTGGCGGCAGGTTGACTCAGGGATTGCCCCAGGACGCAAGCAATTGCAAGCCCGGAGGTGGTGATCTGTCAGTTTGAAGACAGATTTCTGGCGCGGTGAGAAAAAATCCGTTTCCTGACAGAGGCTTACGGGCGGGGCGGGCCAATGTCGATGCTGTTACGCCTCGTTGCCCGCAATGCGTGGGCACAGGTCAACCCGGGGTGAAAACGTCCATCAGGCAAAAATCAGGGTCACGGCAGGCGCGTCGTCCACGATGTAGCCGCGGTACATGCCGGCGCTGTTGAAGGGGCAGTGCACGCGTCCGTCGCTGTCCACGGCCACCACGCCGCCCTGGCCACCGATGTGTGTCAGCGTGCCCCGCACTGCGGCGTCGGCTGCGAGTTCCAGGCTTTGCCCCAGGTAGCGCATGCGCGCATGGATGTCGTGCGCGATGGCTGCGCGCAGGAAATGCTCTCCGGTTCCGGTGGCCGCCACGGCGCAGGTGGTGCTGTCGGCGTAGAAACCTGCGCCCACCACGGGCGTGTCGCCCACGCGCCCGGGGCGCTTGTTGGTCAGCCCGCCGGTGGATGCCGCGGCGGCCAGGTTGCCATGCACATCGCGCGCCACGGCGCCGACCGTGCCCATCTTGCCGTTCTCGTTCAGCGGAGCAGGGTGCGCCGCCAGTCCGCTGGCGTCGTGGTCCAGCAGCGCGGTCTGGCCGGATTGCGCCTGCACCCGGCGCAGCTGTGCCAGGCGCTCGGCAGAGTCGAAGTAGCCTGCATCCATCCGCGCCAGCCCGCGTTCATCGGCAAACCGTTGCGCCCCCTCGCCGACCAGGAGCACGCACTGGCCGTCATCAAGAACATGCCGTGCCAGCGCAATCGGATTGCGCACCTGGCTGACGGAAGCGACTGCGCCGGCCCGCAGGTTGCTGCCGTCCATCAGGCCGGCGTCCATCTCGTGGCGCGCGTCGCGCGTGTAGACGGAGCCGCGCCCGGCATTGAACAGCGGGCAGTCTTCCAGGGACTGGCACGCGGCCTGGACGGCGTCCAGCGCGCTGGCGCCGCGCCGCAGCAGGGCGGCGCCCGCCCCCAGCGCCTGGGCCAGCGCGGCGTGGTAAGGGGCCTCGTCGGCCTGGCCCTGGATGACGATGCCTGCGCCGCCGTGCACGGCAATGGAAAATTTTCGGGAGTTCTGGGGCATGTTCATTGGAGTGCGTAGCGCGATTCCAGGAAGCGGCCATAGCGGGCGATGCCCAGGCCGATGAGCAGGTAGACGGCACAGACCACCATGTACATCTCCACGAAGTACGCAATCCAGTGGGGGTCGCTCATGGCCATCTTCAGGGAGCCAGTGATGTCGTAGATGTTCACGATCGCCACCAGGGAGGTGTCCTTCACCGCGCCGATGAAGTTGCTCACCGTGGGCGCGATGGTCACGCGCAGCGCCTGCGGCAGGACCACGTGGCGCAGCACCTGCACCCTGGTGAAGCCCATGGCCTGGGCCGCCATGACCTGGCCTTGGGGCACGGCCTGCAGCCCGCCGCGAAACACCTCGGCAAGATAGGCCGCGCTGAAGGCCGCCAGGCAGACGGCGATGCGGACCATGGGGTCCACCCTCCATTGCGCGGGCACCAGCATGGGCAGCACGAAGGCCCCGAAGAACAGCAGCGTGATCAGGGGCACGCCGCGCACCGCTTCGATGAACAACGTGCAGAGCACGCGCAGCAAAGGCAGGCTGGAGCGCCGGCCCAGTGCCAGCAGGATGCCCAGCGGAACGCCGGCCAGGCAGGCGATCACGGCAAGGAACAGGGTCAGCGGCAGGCCGCCCCACAGATCGCTGGGCACGGGTGCCAGGCCGGCCACACCGCCGGCCATCAGCACGCCAAAGCCGGTCAACCCGGCCAGCAGCATTGCCATGCCGGCGCGGCCGAAGAAGCGCGGTAGCGCCGCCACGCCCACGCTGCCCAGCAGCCAAAGACTGGCGGCGACGGGGCGCCATTGCTCTGCCACGGGATAGCGGCCCAGGAATACCAGGCGGTATTTCTCGCGCACCACGCCCCAGCAGGCGCCGGCCGCAGCGCGGCATGTGTCGGGGTTGGCTGCGGTTTCGGCGTCGAGCAGGCCCCAGGCCAGCAGTTTCCAGCCCGCCCACAGCGCGGCCAGCAGCAGCGTGGCGGTGATGAGCCCGGAGAGCGCATCCGGAAACAGGCTGGCGCGCAGGCGCTGCGCCAGCGGAACCCGGGGCGGGGCCACCGGCAGGGCCGGTGCGCGGAGTACGGCACTCATGGGCAGGTCTTTCCCGGCTAGCGTGTGATGAAGGCACTGCGCTGGTTGAAGGCATTCAATGCCAGCGAGGTCAGCAGGTTGATGGCCAGGTAGACCACCGCGATGATGGTCACGCATTCGATGGCCTGGCCGGTCTGGCTCATGGCGGTGTTGGCGACCATCACCACGTCGGGGTAGCCGATGGCCACGGCCAGCGAGGAGTTCTTGATGGTGCTGAGCGCCAGGTTGGTATAGGGCGGAATGATCACCCGCAGGGCCTGCGGCAGCACGACCAGGCGCAGCTGCTGGCTGCGGCGCATGCCCAGGGCCGAGGCAGCATTCCATTGCCCGCGCGGCACGGCCTGCAGACCGGCGCGCACGATTTCAGCGCAATAGGCGGCGGCATACAGGCCCAGGGTTCCTACCAGGGCCAGGAATTCAGGCGTCAGCGCCAGTCCTCCGTCGATGCCGAACATGCCCGGTTGCGGAGAACTCCAGTGCCAGCCCGCCGCGCTGTCGTACACCGGGCCGGGCAGGGCCAGCCCCGCCTTGCTCAGAAAGCCCAGGGGGCCGATGGCCAGAGGCCGGTCCACGTCGGGCAGCAGCGAAGTCAGCGCGAAATACCACAGCAGCACCTGCACCAGCAGCGGGATATTTCGTGCCACATCGACATAGAGGCGCACGGCGCCGCGCAGCAGCGGATGCCTTGCCACTGCGGCCACGCCCAGCAGCAGGCCCAGCACGGTGGCCAGCACGAGCGCGGGCACGGCGGCGCGAACCGTGTTGGCCACGCCGGCCGCGACCGCACGCAGGTAGCTGTCGCCGGGCTCGTAGGGCAGCAGCCCTTCGGAGATGGAAAAGCCGGCCGTCTGCTCCAGAAAGCCGAAGCCCCCGGCAATGCCGCGCGCGGCCATGTTGCGGCTGGCGTTGTGCGCCAGCCAGCCCAGCAGCAATATCAGCAGCCAGCCGATGGCGAGCTGCAAGGCCATCCGGCCCCAGCGTGGCCGGGTGGGGGCCGGTGGCTGCCGTGCCCCGGTGTCGATGGCATTCACGGCTTTCACAGCATCTACAGCGTTCGCGGCGTTCATGGCAGGGTGCCCTCGGCGCGTCAGTTCATCGGCGGCGACATCATCAGGCCGCCCTTGGTGAACAGCGCGTTCTTGCCCCGCGGTACGTTCAGGCCCGACCTGGCGCCCAGGTTGCGTTCATAGCTCTCGCCATAGTTGCCCACGGCCTTGACGATGCGCAGCGCCCATTCCCTGTCCAGCCCCAGCTGCTTGCCCAGGTCGTCGCTCTGGCCCAGGAAACGCTTGACCTGGATGCTGTCGGAGCGGGTCTTGAGCTCGTCGGCATTGGCCTGGGTGATGCCCAGTTCCTCGGCCTCGATCATGGCGTTGAGTGTCCAGCGCACGACAGCGAACCATTCGTCGTCACCGCGGCGCACGGCCGGGCCGGCCGGCTCCTTGGAGATGACTTCGGGCAGGATCACGTAGTCGTCGGGGTTGGCCAGTTCCTTGCCGCGCAGCACGGCCAGGGCGCCGAGGTCGCCGGTATAGGCCTGGCAGCGCCCGCTGCTGAAGGCCTGCAGGGCCGCTTCGGGGTTGTCGAACACCACCGCCTTGTAGTTGAGCTTGTGGGCGCGAAAGTACTCCGACAGGGTCTTTTCCGTGGTGGATCCGCTGATCACGCAGATGGTGGCGCCAGAGAGCTGCTTGACGCTGTTCAGGCCGGGTTTCTTCCTGGCCATGAAGCCCTGGCCGTCGTGGAAATTGATGCCCGCCCACATCAGGCCCAGGCCGTTGTCGCGTGTGAAGGTCCAGGTGGTGTTGCGTGCCAGCAGATCGATCTCGCCGGACTGCAGCGCCGTGATGCGTGTCTGGCCGCTGGTGGGGATGAATTTCACCTTGGTGGCGTCGCCCAGGGTGGCGGCCGCCACGGCGCGGCACAGATCCACGTCCAGCCCGGACCAGTTGCCGCTGCCGTCGGCCAGCGCAAAGCCTGCGCGCCCCGTGTGCACACCGCAGGCCACGGCGCCGCGCTGCTTGATGCCATCCAGCGTCTTGCCTGCGTGGGCCGGCACGGCAGCGAGCGTGGCCGCGGCGGCCATCGAGGCGAAAAGAAAGCGGAAACGGGCAGGGGCATTCATGCGGAGTCCTTTGCGGCGGGATGGGGGGCCTGGGGTTGCGGCTTGCTCGCCGCAGGTGAAGCGGGGCTGCTGTCCGGTGTCAGGTAGGGAAGCACCGACTCGGACAGTTCGACCAGGCTGCGCACGGCCTGGGGCGTGGCGCGGATGACCTGGGTGGCCAGCGCTTCGACCATGGCCATGGCCGCCAGCACCGACGATGGCAGCAGAGGGTGGGCGGCAGGGGCCAGCAGCGCGTAGTCGGCCTGGTCGGCCAGCGGGCTGGTGGCCTCGTCGGTGATGGCGATGGTCAGGGCGCCCCGCTGGCGCGCATGCGCCGTCAGCTCCACCGCTTCGCGTGAGTAGCGCGGCAGCGAGATCGCGATCAGCACATCCTGCTCCGTCAGCCCTGTCATGCGGCGTACCGCCTGTTCCGATCCGCCTGCGGAGGTCACTTCCACCACCTGCGGCAGATAGGGCTGCAGCGCGTCGGCGCCAAAGGCTGCCACATGGTGGGAGCTGCCAAAGCCCATGAACAGGACGCGCCGCGCGCGGCAGATGCGCTGGGCCAGTTGATCGAGCAGGCCGGGGTCGCAGGCCTGTGCGGCCGCCTGCAGATTGCGCTGCGTGTGCTCGAAGGCCTGCGCTCCCACGGCGCTTGCGGCAGGCTCGTGCGCCGCGCGCAGCTTGTTCACGGGCTCCAGGGCCTGTTGCAGCTGGCGGCCCAGGTGCAGGCGCAGATCGGCAAAGCCTTCGTAGCCGGCGTGCTTGGCGAAGCGGTTGACGGCAGCCAGGGAGCCGCCACAGGCATTGGCCACTTCCTCGGCGCTCAGCGTGACGGCCAGGACCGGATGCGCGGCCATCCAGCGGCCGACCCGGGCGACGGCGGGCGAGCCATCGACGCTGGCGCGCAGCAGTTCCTGTACGGCGGGATGGGGATGGAGTTCCATGAATGAATGAAAGTGAATGATCTCTTTCATTTATTATTTTTTAGGAATGAAATCTTTCATTCAGGGGAAACCCTGAACCGAACGATCCATGCGTTCCGCTGGCTACGGGGGAGTGCGAGGGCGTGAGGGGAGTGGGGGGGAGGGCGGGGCCTCAGGGGCGCACTTGGGTGGAGCCGAAGTGGAGCGCCGTCTTCACGCGGGACGACGCTGGTGGCAGACGGTCATGGGTGCGAGCAAGGGCCTCGCACCCATGGGGCCGCCTGATTTTCGGGAACGACTGGAATCAGTCGGACATCTCGGCCGACAGCTGCTCGATCTGCTCGCTCAGTTCCAGCCAGCGTTCTTCCAGGCTGTCGATCTCGTCGTTGCAGGCCTTGAGGCTGCGGCCTGCTTCGGCCATCTCGGCGGGCGAGATGGGCTGGCTCAGCAGGCCCTCCAGCCGCGTGCGTTCGGCCTGCAGCTGGGGCAGGCGCTTGTCCAGCTGTTCCAGTTCCTTCTTGAACGGCCGGGTCTTCTCGGCCATTTGCTGGCGGGACAGGGCGGCCAGGCGCCGTTGCTCGCGCTGGTCTCCGGCACTGGCGGCCGGCGGCGTGTATGGGGCAGCGGGGGCCGGGGCCAGCGCAGCAGCCACGGGGGCCTGCACTGCAGGTGCTGCAGCTGCTGCACCTGCTGCGGGCTCCACCTGCGCTGCCGCCTTGCTGGTGGCCGCAGCCGCCTGTTCGGCCTTGCGGGCTTCCTCGCGCAGGCGGCGGGATTCTTCCAGCAGGTAGCGCTGGTAGTCGTCCAGGTCGCCGTCGAAGGGGCCGACCACGCCACGGCCGACCAGCCAGAAGTCCTCGCAGACCGAGCGCAGCAGGGCGCGGTCGTGGCTGACCAGCATGACGGTGCCGTCGAAGTCGTTGATGGCCATGGCCAGGGCCTCGCGCGTGGCCAGGTCCAGGTGGTTGGTGGGCTCGTCCAGCAGCAGCAGGTTGGGGCGCTGCCAGACGATCATGGCCAGCACCAGGCGCGCCTTCTCGCCGCCGCTCATGCTGCCCACGGCCTGCTTGACCATGTCGCCGCTGAAGTTGAACGTACCCAGGTAGCTGCGCAGGTCCTGCTCGCGCGCCTGCGGGCCGGTGGCGCCGGTGTCCCGTGCCAGGCGGATCATGTGCTCCATCGGGTTTTCGCCGGGGCGCAGCACGTCCAGTTCCTGCTGGGCGAAGTAGCCGATGTTCAAGCCCTTGCCTTCGGTCACGGTGCCGGCCAGGGCCTTCATCTCGCGCGCGATGGTCTTGACCAGGGTGGACTTGCCCTGGCCGTTGGCACCCAGGATGCCGATGCGCTGGCCCGCCAGCACCGAGCGGTTGACGCCGCGCAGGATGGTGGTCGCCTGGCCTTCGTCGTCCAGGTAGCCGAATGCGGCGTCCGTGATCGCCAGCATGGGGTTGGGCAGGTTGGCGGGCGGCTTGAACTCGAAGGTGAAATCGGCGCTGGCCAGCATGGGCGCGACCTTTTCCATGCGCTCGATCTGCTTGACGCGGCTTTGCGCCTGCTTGGCCTTGGAGGCCTTGGCCTTGAAGCGGTCGATGAATTTTTGCAGGTGGGCGATCTTTTCCTGCTGGCGCTCGAACGAAGCCTGCTGCAGCAGCATCTGCTGGGCGCGCAGTTCCTCGAACTTGCTGTAGTTCCCGCCATAGCGCGTGACCTGCGCGTTTTCGATGTGCAGCGTGGTGTTGGTGATGGCGTCCAGGAATTCGCGGTCATGGCTGATCACGACCAGGGTGCCGGGGTAGCGCTTGAGCCAGGCTTCCAGCCAGACCAGGGCGTCCAGGTCCAAGTGGTTGGTGGGCTCGTCCAGCAGCAGCAGGTCGGAGGGGCACATCAGCGCGCGCGCCAGCTGCAGGCGCATGCGCCAGCCGCCCGAGAAGCTGTTGACGGGGTGCTCCAGCTCGGAGACCTTGAAGCCCAGGCCCAGGATCAGGGCCTGTGCGCGCGGCACGGCGTCGTGGGCACCGGCGTCGGCCAAGTCCACGTGGGCATGGGCGATGGCCATGCCGTCCTCGCTGGCCTCGGCTGCCGCGAGCTGGGCGTTGAGCTCGCTCAGGCGGGTGTCGCCGTCCAGCACGAACTGGGTGGCCGTCTCCGAGGTCTCGGGCATGTTCTGCGCGACCTGGCCCAGGCGCCATTGCGAAGGGATGGAGAACTCTCCACCGTCCTCGGCCAGGCTGCCGTTGAGCAGGGCGAACAGGCTGGACTTGCCGGCGCCATTGCGTCCGACAAGGCCGACTTTTTCACCGGGGTTGATGGAGACGGAGGTGCTGTCCAGCAGCACGCGGGTGCCGCGGCGCAGGGTAATGTTGCGAAGGCTGATCATGAATGGGCAGGATTATCCCAGCGATTGCGCCAGGACAGGATTGCCGCCCGCCATGCCCGTGCCCGGCCACGGTGCAAAGCCCTGGTACCAGGCCCTAGATCGGCTGTATGCCCACGCGCTGCATCATGGACTGGGTGAACTGGATCTCTCGCTCGAAGCCCTTGGCATAGGCGTCGGCGCTGGTGATGGCGACCTTGCCGCCTTCCTGCTCCAGCAAGGCGATGACCCTGGGCTGCCTGAGCACCTCCTCCAGCGCCGTGCGCAGCCGCTGGACGATGGGCTCGGGCGTGGCGGCCGGCACGGACACGCCGCCCCAGGACGTGAGGTTGACATTGGGCACGCCCAGCTCGGCCAGGGTCTGCACCTGGGGCAGCTTGGCGTTGCGCTGCGGCCCGGCAATGGCCAGCGGCACCAGCTTGCCGGCCAGCACCTGGGGATAGGCCACGGAAAACAGCGGGGCGCCGAAGGCCACCTGCTGGCCCAGCACGGCATTGACCAGCTCGGACGCGCCCTTGTAGGGCACATGGTTGACCTGCAGGCCCATGCTGGAGGCCAGCATCTCCACGCCCAGGTGCGATGGCGTGCCCACGCCGCCCGAGGCATAGTCCAGCGCGCCGGGTTTGGCCTTGGCGCGCGCGGCCAGGTCGTCCAGCGTGCGCATGCCAGAGTCGGCATGCACGACGACCAGGATGTCCGAGCGCGACATGCCCAGCACATGGCGGAAGTCCTTGAACACGTCGTAGCCCGGGCTTTTGTACATGCGCATGGCGGCGGCCATGGGCGAGCCCGAATACAGCAGGGTGTAGCCGTCCGCCGGCGCCTTGGCCACCTGGCGTGCGCCGATGTTGCCGCCTGCGCCGGCGCGGTTGTCTATCACCACGGGCTGGCCCAGCTGGGCCGACAGCGCCTCGGCCACGATTCGCGCGGCCGTGTCGGGGCTGGTGCCGGCCAGGTAGGGCACCACCCATTTGATGGGGCGCGTGGGCCAGGCGCTGTCGTGTGTGGTGGCTGTGGCGGCTGTGGTGGCCCAGGGCAGGCCTGCGGCAAGCGATGCGGCGCCCGCAGCGCGCAGGAATCGGCGTCGGTCCGGCCTTTGGGATGGATTGTCTTGCATGGCGTTGTCTCCTTGTCTTTTCGCTTCTATGCCGGCCAGCTTCAGGCGCCGGTCCGCTCCAGCAGTTCCTTGGCGATGGTGTTGCGCTGTATCTCGCTGGTGCCCGTGAGCACGCGGTACATGCGCAGCATGCGGAACAGGAATTCCACGCGCCGGCCCTGGACGATGCCTTCGCCGCCATGGATCTGCACGGCGCGGTCGGCAATGCGGAACGCCGTCTCCGAGCAGAACAGCTTGCTCATCGAGGCCTGGGCGCGCGCATCGATGCCGGCGTCGATGGCGCGGGCCGTCTGCACCATCAGTGCGCGCGCGGCCATCCATTCGGTGGCCATGTCGGCCAGCATGTGCTGTATGGATTGGAACTGGGCAATGCTGCGGCCGAATTGCTGGCGCCCCAGCGCATAGTCGCGCGCATCGCGCAGCGCCACCTGGGCCAGGCCCAGCATGGCCGGGCAGTGCAGCAGGCGGTTGACGGTGATGCGGCCCAGCGCCAGGGCCAGGCCCCGGCCCGGCTCGCCGATCAACTGGGCAGCGGGCACGCGGCAGCCGTCGAGCACGATGTCCCCCGTGCTGGACTGCCCGGCCATGGTCTTGTAGCCGCTGACCACCTGCACGCCCGGTGCATGCAGGTCCACGAAGAAGGCGCTGATCTCGCGCTGCGGGCTGCCCTCGGGCGCGGTCGAGGCCATGAGCACGGCGAAGTCGGCAAACGGCGAGCCCGAGATGAAGCGCTTGCGGCCGTGGAGCACGTAATGGTCGCCTTCCAGCACGGCGCGCGTCTCCAGCGCGCCCGCGTCCGAGCCGGCCGCTGCCTCGGTCAGCGCAAAGCAGATGGATTTCTCGGCGCGCGCCACGGGCAGGATGAACTGCTCCATCTGCAGCGGCGTGGCCTTGCGGATCAGCGCGCCTATGCGCGGCGGGCCGCTGAGTTCGCCCAGCACATGGGGCGCGAAGGGCGAGCCCGTGGCGTAGATGGCCTCCTTGACCAGCACCTGATCGAGCACGGACAGGCCGGCGCCGCCCATGGACTCGGGCAGGGTCATGCCGTAGAAGCCGCGCGCATGCGACAGCTTCCAGACCTGGCGCAGCAGCTCGGTGGAGGCGCTGTTTTCATGGTCCACGCCATGCGCGCGGGCGAGGTCGGCCAGTTCGCCGTGGATGAAGGCGTTGAGCGCGTCGATCAGGCCGGCTGCGCGTTCCGAGCCTTCAAAGGGCATTTCCAGCAGGGCAGCGTTGGCGGCGGGGAGAGTGTCTTTGGCGTTCATCTCAGTTCACCTTGCGGGCGTGGTTGGCCCAGTAGGGCGCCTGCACGGCGCGGCGCATGACCTTGCCGTTGGGGTTCTTGGGCAGCTGTTGCACGAATTCGATGTGGCGCGGACGCTTGAAGCCGCCCAGGCGCTCCGCGCAGAAGCGGTCCAGCGCGGCGCTGTCGCCGGCCAGGCCAGGCTTGAGCACGATGTGGGCGGCCACGGCCTCGCCCCATTTGTCGTCGGGAATGGCGAACACGCAGGCATCGGCCACCGAGGCGTGTTCGTAGAGCACGGACTCCACCTCGGACGGATAGACGTTGAAGCCGCCGCTGATGACCATGTCCTTCTTGCGGTCCACGATGTAGACAAAGCCCTGCTCGTCCATGCGGGCCAGATCGCCCGTGTGGTAGCGGCCGTTTTTGAGCACCTCGGCCGTCAGCTCGGGCGCGCGCCAGTAGCCTGCAAAGACATCGGCGCCGCTGACCACGATCTCGCCGATCTCGCCCTCGGGCACCGGGCGGCCCTCGTCGTCCAGCACTTCGACCAGGGATTCCAGGAAGGGCCGGCCGCAGGAAGCCAGCCGCTCTGGGCGCGATGCGCGCGCCTGCAGGTGGTCCTGCACCGTCAGGCCGCAGACGCCGGAGGTGGTCTCGCCCGCGCCATAGCCCTGGGACAGGATGGGGCCGAACACGTCCATGGCCTGCAGGATGCGTGCGGGCGCCATGGGCGCTGCGCCGTAACCCAGGCGCAGCAGGTCGGGCAGGGGGCGGTAGCGGCCGCCGATCTCGGCCAGCAGCATGTTGATCATGGTGGGCACCATGAAGGTATGGGTCACGCGCCGCGCCTGCATCTCGGCCATGAAGGCGCCCGGCTCGAAGCCTGAGAACAAGTGGATGGTGGCGCCCGTGCACAGCGCCGGCACCATCTGCATGCCCGAGGCGTGCGTGACCGGCCCCACCAGGCCCAGCACGTGGCCGGCCTGCATGCCCTCGCCGCGCATCAGGAATTTGCGCAGCTGGGCCAGGCGGTTGCCGAAGGTCTGCATGGCGGCCTTGAGCACGCCCGATGAACCCGAGGTGTAGTGCAGCACGGCCACCTCGTGCTCGTGCACGGCCACGGGCTGGAAGCGGTCGCTGGCGCGGGCGAGCAGGGCCTCGTAGCTTTCGCCGGCGGGGCCGTCCAGCAGCAGCAGGCGCACGTCGGCAGACTGCAGGTGCGGCTTGAAGGCCTCGGCGCGCGCTGAGGTGGTCACGATGACGGCGGCATCGCTGTTGGCCGCGATATCGCCCACTTCGCGCGGCGAAAGGCGTGCGTTGAAGGGCGCCTTGATGAGCCCTGCATTGTAGCAGGCGATCTCGATCTCCACGATTTCCACGCAGTTGGGCAGGTAGATGCCCACGCGGTCGCCACGGGACAGGCCCTGGGCAAGCAGGGCGTTCGCCAGGCGGTTGGAGCGCTGCTCCAGCTCGGCATAGCTGATGCTGCGCGCGGCGCTGGTCACGGCCGGCTGCGCGCCGTGGGCCCTGCAACTGCGCGCGACCAGTTCGCCGACATTGGGAATGGGAAGGGAGTGGGAATGGGGGTGGCCTGCGGTGGGCCGGGATGTCTCGTGCATGGCATTCCTTGGCTGAAGCCGCGCGTTTTGCGCGGCGTGCCATGCACTGTTCCAGAAGAGGCCTGGAGCGGGGAAATACCGTTTAGTGATTCAGGCGCATCAGAAAAATTGATGTCCAGATCAACCCTTGCGGTATTTGCTGATGACCCCGTGCCCAGATCCCTGCGGTCATGCCGTCATGCCGTCATGCCTGCTGCCAGCGTGCCTGCCAGATGCCGGCCGTGATCAATTGTCGGGCCTGTGCCATCAGCGCCTGCTGAACCACCTGCAGCGCCGGGTCGCTGCTGCGGTTGGCCTGCACGGCCAGGAAGTAGCGGCGCAGCAGCGCGGGCGCCGTGACCTGGGCCACGATCCAGCCGTGCTGGATGGCCGTGGGCGCAGCCTTGGCTTCCTCGCGCAGCCAGGCGGGCGCATCGCTCAGCGAGCAGGCGGGCGTGAAGGTGAAGCCCGCGCCGCAGTGGTAGAGCGAGCGGATGACGCGGGCGGAATCGTGTTCGTGGACGATGTTCAGCCGCAGGTCCCGTGCGTCGGCCGCGGCCTCCACGGTCTGGCGGATGGAAAAGCGGCGCGACTGCAGCACCAGCGGCAGCTGGCAGGCGTGGGCAAAGTCCATGTGAGGCAGGCCGCCGTCCGGCGCGGGGCGCAGCAGCGGGGCCACGCTGCCATCGACGTCCTGGCCGCAGACGTAGATGGATTCCTCGGCCATGGGCTGCACCTGCATGTCGTGCAGGCTGGCCGTGTCCACAAGAATGGCCAGGTCTGCGCGCCGGTCCAGCATGGCCTTTTGCACCATGAGGCTGAGGTCGTCAAGCACGAAGATGCGTATGCGCGGGTGGCTGTTGCGCAGGCTGGCGATCACGGGGCCGGCCAGCAGGCTGGTCAGCAAAAAGGGCAGGGCGATGGTGACCGAGCCTTCGGGGCCCTGCGGCAGGCGCTGTATGCGCTCGCGCATCGCATCGGCGTCGGACAGCAGCCGGCGTGCGTCCTCGTACAGTTGGGCGCCGGCCGGCGTGGGAGTCACGCCGGCGTGGCTGCGCTCCAGCAACTGGGCGCCCAGCTCGCCTTCCAGCTTCTTGATCTGCGCCGTGAGCGCGGGCTGGGCCACGTACAGCGAGTGCGCGGCGCGCGAGAGGCTGCCCGCCTCCAGCACCGCGATGAAGTAGCGCAGCGCCCGCAGGTCCATCTCAGCCCAGGGGGCGGTAGGTGGGGCGCAGGGCCTCGATGTCGCCTTCGGTCCAGGCGCGCAGTGCCTCCTGGGTGATCAGCAGCACCTGCTCGTCGCCCGAGCTGGTGTCCAGCCAGAACACGGGCAGGTCGGGGAAGGCGGCTTCGAAGAAGTCCTTTTCATTGCCGATTTCCAGCACGACCACGCCTTCCTTGGCCAGACGCGAGGGCAGGTCCAGCAGCAGGCGGCGGATGAAGTCCATGCCGTCGGCGCCGCCGGCCAGCGCCAGTTCGGGCTCGGCCTGGTATTCAGCGGGCAGGCGCGACATGCTGTCGGCATTCACATAGGGCGGGTTGCACAGCACCAGGTCCCAGGGGCCGGGCAGGGCGGCCAGTCCGTCGCTTTCCAGCAATTGCACGCGCTCGGCGAGTTCATGGCGGTCCACGTTGATGCGCGCCACGGCCAGCGCGTCGGCCGAGATGTCGGCACCCGTGACCTCGACCTCGGGCCAGGCCATGGCCGCCAGGCAGGCCAGGCTGCCGTTGCCGGTGCACAGGTCCAGCACGCGGCGCGTGCGGTCGGACAGCCAGCCGTCGATGCTGCCGTCGGCCAGCAGCTCGGCAATGAAGCTGCGCGGCACGATGGCGCGCTCGTCCACGTAGAAGGGCACGCCCTGCAGCCAGGCCTCGCGCGTGAGGTAGGCGGCGGGCTTGCGCGTTCGGATGCGCTCTGCGAACAGCTCGGCCACTTCGGCCTGCTGCTGGGCGCTGACGGCCTGGCCGGCCAGGGATTCGGGCGCGCCGGGCGCCAGTTCGCTGTCCAGCGGCAGGCCCAGCTTCCACAGCGTGAGCCAGGCCGCTTCGTCTTCGGCCGTGGCCGTGCCGTGGCCAAAGGCCACGCCGGCCGCCGTGAGCGCTGCGGCCCCGGATGCCACGAGGTCGGCGATGGTGCTGCCCGAGATGGCGGGAATATTGGCAGGGGTGGGGGCGGATGTCATCGTCGGCTCCTTGGTCGCGTTCAGATGGCCTGCTGGCGCTGCAGCTCCTGGAGCGTGCGGCGGTAAATGTTCTTGATGGGCTCGATGTCGGCCACCACGATGTGCTCGTCGATCTTGTGGATGCTGGCGTTGGGCGGGCCCACCTCCACGACCTGGCTGCAGATCTGGGCGATGAAGCGGCCGTCGCTGGTGCCGCCCGTGGTGGACAGCTCGGTCTCCAGGCCGGTCTCGGCGCGGATGGCCGCCTGCACGGCGCTCACCAGCGTGCCCGGCGTGGTCAGGAAGGGCTGGCCGCCAATGGTCCAGGCCAGCTCGTACTCCAGCCCGTGGCGGTCCAGCACGGCGTGCACGCGCTGCTGCAGCGATTCGGCCGTGGACTCGGTGCAGAAGCGGAAGTTGAAGTCGATGGTCACATGGCCGGGAATGACGTTGGATGCGCCCGTGCCGCCATGCATGTTGCTGATCTGCCAGCTGGTGGGCGGGAAGAAGGCATTGCCCTCGTCCCAGCGCGTGGCGGCCAGTTCGGCCAGGGCCGGCAGGGCCTGGTGGATGGGGTTGCGCGCCAGCTGCGGGTAGGCGATGTGGCCCTGGATGCCCTTGACCGTGAGGCGCCCGCTCATGGTGCCCCGGCGGCCGTTCTTGATCATGTCGCCCGTGCGCTCCACCGAGGTGGGCTCGCCGACGATGCACCAGTCCAGGCGCTCGCCGCGCTCGCGCAGCAGCTCGACCACGACCTTGGTGCCGTCCACCGAAGGGCCTTCCTCGTCGCTGGTCAGCAGCAGGGCAATGTCGAAGGAGGGGGTCGGTGTCTCGGCCAGGAATTCCTCCAGTGCCACGACGAAGGCGGCGATGGAGGTCTTCATGTCGCTGGCGCCGCGGCCGTACAGCTTGCCGTCGCGGTGCGTGGGCACGAAGGGCGGGCTGCTCCACTGTTCCAGCGGGCCGGTGGGCACCACGTCGGTATGGCCGGCAAAGACCAGCACGGGCCGGTCGGCGCCTGTCCCGGAGCGCCGGGCCCAGAGGTTGCGCACGCGAAAGCTGTCGGGGCCGCTGTCGATGCGCTCGCAGGCAAAGCCCATGGGCTGCAGGGCATCGGCCAGGAGTTCAAGGCAGCCGGCGTCTTCGGGAGTGACGGAGGGCAGGCTGATCAGCTGCTCGGTCAGTTGCAGGGTGCGGGACATGGTGGGTGGAATCAAAAAACAAAAAAGTCGGAGGGCCGGCTGCCGCCAGCGTGCTCCGACATTGTGAACGCTGCGGGGCCAGCCGATCAGTTCGGCTTGACTTCCAGCATGATTTCCGTGAACGAGGGCATGTCGTCCTCGCCGGGGGTGGCCAGTTCGGCGAACTGACTGGACGGCGCGGCATGGCTGGCCTTGACCACGTCGTTTTCCAGGCGCCACATCAGGTTGGTGGGCGAATCGGCGAAGGCCAGGGCTTCGGCGCGGTCGATGCGGCCGGAGCGGACCAACTGCGCCAGCGCCTCTTCAAAGGTCTGCGAGCCTTCGGCCATGGATTTTTCCATGGCCTCCTTGACGCCCGAGAAGTTGCCGCGCTCGATCAGGTCGGCGATCAGCTTGGTGTTGAGCATGACCTCGACGGCTGGCATGCGGCCGCCGTCCACGGTGCGCACCAGGCGCTGGGAGATCACGCCCTTGAGCGCAGCCGACAGCTCGCCCAGCATGGTGGGGCGGATTTCCTCGGGGAAGAAGGACAGGATGCGGTTGAGCGCGTGGTAGCTGTTGTTGGCGTGCAGCGTGGCCAGGCACAGGTGGCCCGACTGCGCAAAGCCCATGGCCGAGGACATGGTCTCGCGGTCGCGGATTTCGCCGATCAGGATCACGTCAGGGGCCTGGCGCAGCGCGTTCTTGAGCGCGATCTGCAGCGATGCCGTGTCCGAGCCCACTTCGCGCTGGTTGACGATGGAGCGCTTGTTGCGGAACTGGTATTCGATGGGGTCCTCGATGGTGAGGATGTGGCCCGTGAGCTTTTCGTTGCGCGCATCGATCATCGAGGCCAGCGTCGTGCTCTTGCCCGAGCCCGTGGAGCCCACGACCAGCAGCAGGCCGCGTTTTTGCATGATCAGCTCGCCCAGCACGGGCGGCAGGTTCAGCGTGTCCATGGCCGGAATGTGCTGGGCGATGAAGCGGATCACCACGGCGCAGCTGCCGCGCTGGTGCATGGCGCTGACGCGAAAACGCCCCACGCCGCGCAGCGGCACGCCCATGTTGAGCTCGCCCGTTTCGTCCAGCTCCTGCAGGCGCTCGGCCGGCACGATCTCGGCCAGCAGGCTGCGCGGCGCGTCGGGCGGCAGCAGCTGGTTGTTGATGGGCACGCATTCGCCGTTGATCTTGATCAGCGCCGGCGCGTTGACCGCTAGGTAGACGTCGGACGCCTGCTTCTCGCCCATCAGGCGCAAAATCCTCTCCATCGTGCCCATGTTTTCCCCCAAATTCGTGTACTACCGCTGTTCTTGGATCGTCTGCACGCTCTTGTGACGTGAAACGGGCGTCCGCTGCCTGGTGGCCGGGGACGCCCTCGAGAGTATGCCTTGCTCCATCCCCTGAACAGGGGATGTTTTGGCGCCGCAACCACGCCTTTGGCGCGGTGCGGATGCGGATCAATCGCGCAGCAGGTCGTTCAGGCTCGTGGTGGAGCGTGTCTTGGCATCGACCTTCTTGACGATGATGGCGGCGTACATGCTGTAGCGGCCGTTGTCCTTGGGCAGGTTGCCCGACACCACCACCGAGCCGGCAGGCACGCGGCCATAGCTGGTCTCGCCGGTCGCACGGTCATAGATGGGGGTGGACTGGCCGATGTACACGCCCATGGAGATCACGGAGTTCTCTTCCACGATCACGCCTTCGACGATCTCGGAACGCGCGCCGATGAAGCAGTTGTCTTCGATGATGGTCGGGTTGGCCTGCAGCGGCTCCAGCACGCCGCCCAGGCCCACGCCGCCGGACAGGTGCACGTTCTTGCCGACCTGGGCGCAGGAGCCCACGGTGGCCCAGGTGTCAACCATGGTGCCTTCGTCCACATAGGCGCCGATGTTCACGTAGGAAGGCATCAGGATCGCGCCCTTGGCAACGAAGCTGCCGCGGCGGGCCACGGCCGGGGGCACCACGCGCACGCCGGTGGCGGCGATCTCGGCCTCGGTCATGCCGGCGAACTTGGTGGGGACCTTGTCGAAGAAGTTCAGGTCGCCGGACTGCATCAGCACGTTGTCCTTGAGGCGGAAGGACAGCAGCACGGCCTTCTTGATCCACTGGTGCACGGTCCACTGGCCCACGCCTTCGCGCGTGGCCACGCGCAGCTGGCCGTTGTTCAGGGCTTCGATCACGTGGTCCACGGCCTCGGTCACTTCCTTGGGGGCGGCAGCGGGGGAGAGGCTGGCACGGTTGTCCCAGGCGGTGTCGATGATGGATTGCAGCTGTTGCGTCATATGGCTTTGGTGATCAAAGGGTTTGTGAGGAAAGGGGAGCGCAGGGCTGTCTCAGCGCTGGCGCGATTCTATGAACTGTGCAATGCGCTGGGCGGCTTCCAGGCATTCTGCGGTCTCGGCCACCAGGGCCATGCGCACGCGCCCGGCGCCGGGGTTGCGGCCATTGGCCTCGCGCGCCAGGTAGCTGCCGGGCAGCACGGTCACGCCGGTGGCGGCATACAGCTCGCGTGCAAAGTCGGCGTCGTCCAGGCCCAGCGATTCGGGAATGCCGGCCCAGAGGTAGAAGCTTGCGTCGGGCAGGCGAACATCCATCACGCGCGCCAGCACGGGCGTGACCTGGTTGAACTTCTCGCGGTAAAGGCGGCGGTTTTCCTCGACATGGGCCTCGTCGGCCCAGGCCGCCATGCTGGCCGTCTGCACCACGGGGCTCATGGCACCGCCGTGGTAGGTGCGGTACAGCAAAAAGGCCTTGATCAGGGCCGCATCGCCCGCCACGAAACCGCTGCGCAGGCCAGGCACATTGCTGCGCTTGGACAGGCTGGTGAACATCAGCAGGTTTTTGTAGTCCGTGCGGCCCAGGCGCTGTGCGGCTTCCAGGCCGCCCAGGGGGGCGGTGCCGTCGAAATAGATCTCGCTGTAGCACTCGTCGCTGGCAATCACGAAGCCATGGCGGTCGGACAGCGCAAACAGCTTTTCCCATTCGGCCAGCGGCATCACCGCGCCTGTGGGGTTGCCGGGAGAGCACACGAAGATCAGCTGGGTCTTTTCCCACACGTCGGCGGGAACGCTGTCCCAGTCCACCGCGAAATTGCGCGCAGCATCGCTGGGGGCGTAGTACGGCTGGGCGCCGGCCAGCAGGGTGGCGCCTTCGTAGATTTGATAGAACGGGTTGGGGCAGATCACGCGCGCGCCGTCCTGGCTGGCATCCACCACGACCTGGGTGAAGGAGAACAGGGCCTCGCGCGAGCCGTTGACCGGCAGCACCTGGGCGGCGGCGTCCAGCGCAATGCCGTAGCGCTGGCGCGCCCACTGGGCGCAGGCTTCGCGCAGCGCGGGCTCGCCGGCGGTGGCCGGGTACTTGGCCAGGCCGCCCAGGTCGGCGCTCAGCGCCTGTTCGATGAAGGGCGGCGTGGCATGGCGGGGCTCTCCGATGCCAAGGCTGATGGGGCGCACGCCCGCCGGTGGCTGGACCCCGGCGAACAGTTTGCGAAGACGCTCAAACGGGTAGGGCTGGAGTCGGGAGAGCAGGGGATTCATGGGCTCGCATTATGGATTGATGCGCTTTCGGCATGCCGTTGTCACAGGGGACTGCGGGTCTGCACGCTGGCTTTTTTGCATTCTGTTACCTATTCTGGCATGGTCTCGACTGGGGCCATGCCAACTCGTGTGGCGGGGCCTCGCAAACGGTGAGTTCCAGATACCAATGACAAGAGAGGCAGACAGCTATGCAGGCAGGCGCTGGCATGGAAAAAGATGGAAGCAGGCATCGTAAGCATACATCCGGCCCAGGTGCCGGCTTCCTCGTATGCACGGTGTGGGCATTGGCGGGACCGGCGCTGGCGTTGGTGGCCGATTCGCTGGGCCTGGGGCCCTGGGTTTGGGCAGCCTTGCTGCTGTGGGCCGGGTTGCTGCTGGGCGGCATGCACAGGCTCTGGTCGCGGGTGATCGGCGAGCGCGAATTGCTGCAGCAGGCCATGCAGGGCATCGCCCAGGGAGACCTGAGCCAGCGCGTGGCCGTGGAGGCTGCGGCCTCCCAGGAGGGCGCAGGCGACGTCCAGACGCCCAAGGCCTTGCTGGGCGGCATGGTGACCTCGCTGTCTGGCATGGTGGCCGATGTGCGCAGCAATGCGGCCCTGGTGGCGCAGGCCGGGCAACAACTGGTGAACGAGCACCAGGCACTGTCCGATCGCACCGAACTGCAGGCCACCAACCTGGCCCAGACCGTGGTCAGCGTGGAGCAGCTCAGCAGCGCCGTGCAGCACAACGCCGACGTGGTGGGCGTGGTCCACCACCAGGCCAGCGCGGTGCGCGGCGCGGCCGATGAAGGCGTGGTGGCCATGGGCCGCGCCGTGGAGTCGGTGGAGACCATTGAAAGCAGCGCCGGCCGCATGCGCGAGATCATCGGCGTGATCGACGGCATTGCGTTTCAGACCAACATCCTGGCGCTCAACGCTGCCGTGGAGGCGGCGCGTGCGGGCGAGCAGGGCCGCGGCTTTGCCGTGGTGGCCAGCGAGGTGCGCTCCCTGGCCGGCCGTTCGGCCGAGGCGGCGCGCGAGATCCGCCACCTGATCGGCGATGCGCTGGCCCAGGTGGAGCACAGCACCGAACTGATCCGCACGGCCGGGCGAGGTATGGAGCGAGTGACCGAAGGCATCCGCCAGGTGGCCGAGCACATGGGAGAGCTGTCGCAGTCCACCGGCAGCCAGAGCACGGGTCTGGCCGAGATCAGCCGCGCCGTTCACCAGATCGACGAGATCACCCAGCACAACGCGCAGATGGTGGGCCATGCGCTGGACCAGGCCCGGGCGCTGCAGCAGCGCGCGCAGATGCTGTCAGGGGCGGTGTCGCGCTTTCGGCTGCAGCAGGGCACGGCGGAGGAGGCCGTGGCCCTGGTCGAGTCGGCCCTGGGCCTGGCGCGGCGCGGAGTGGCCACCGAGGCACTGCTGGCCGCCGTAAACGACCCCGGCCAGCCCTTCCATGACCGCGATATGTACGTTTTCGCCCTGGCCGCCGACGGCAGCTACCGCGCCTTTGGCGGCAACCCTGCGCGTGTGGGCGTGCGCGTGCAGGAGCTGCCAGGCGTGCGGGGTGAGCAGCTGCTGGCCGACATCATTGCCCAGGCCGAGCGCGGCCCAGGCTGGGTGGAGTACGACTTCAGAAACCCGGCCACGCAACAGGTACAGACCAAGATGTCCTTCGTCTGCAAGCATGGCGGGCTGTACTGGGGATGCGGCGTCTACAAGAGTCTGGCGCTGGCGGCATAGCCTTGGCCTGGAAGGCAGACTGCCGCCTGGCGGGCTTCACTGGCACGCGTTCGGCGATGAACCGCCGCCCGCGCGCTGGGCACGTGCGCGGGCCAGGATGGCGGCGATGGTGGCCTGCTTGCTCTCGGCCACGGGAGGTGCGGGGCAGGGGGCGTGAGGGCTGGCGTCGTCGGCTGCTGCCTGCTCTGCCTGCGCAAGAGGCGTCGCTGCCCGGCTTGCACTCAAACGCTCGCGCTCCACTTCACGCTCGCGGTGCAGCACATAGCGCTGGCGCGCATGCTCGGCCTGCTGGGGGCTCCAGGCAGACCAGCCTGTGGCCGGGCCGCTGGCGTTGTGCAGTTCGATGCAATCGACCGGACACACGGGAATGCACAGTTCGCATCCCGTGCAGTGGGCTGCGATCACCGTGTGCATGAACTTGTTGGCCCCCAGGATGGCATCCGTGGGGCAGGCCTTGATGCACAGGGTGCAACCGATGCACCAGGCCTCGTCGATCACGGCCACGGTGCGCGGGGCTTCCATGCCGTGCTCGGCGCTCAGCGCAACAATGGGCCGGCCCGTCAATGCGGCCAGCCGCTCCACGCCCGCAGCGCCGCCCGGTGGGCACTGGTTGATGCCAGCCTCGCCCGAGGCCACGGCCTGGGCGTAGCTGGCGCAGTCAGGGTAGCCGCAACGCGTGCACTGCGTCTGCGGCAGCGCGGCGTCTATGCGCGCTGCCAGATCGTCGCGGGCGAGCATGGCGGTGGAGGACATGGCGTGGCGGGCTTGCTCGGGAATCAGCCTGCCTGCACCTTGGCGCCACGCTTGCGTGGCTGCTCGGCGGCCGTTGGCGCGTCATCGCTCAGGCTGCTGGCATGGCCTGCAGCGCTGGCGGCGGTGGCGCTCTCGGGCTGGTGGGTGCTGATGAATTCGCGCACCTGCGGATAGACGATCTCTCGCCAGCGGCGGCCGCTGAAAATCCCGTAGTGTCCCGCGCCCGGCACTTCAAGGTGCCTGCGCTGATCCGCGGCAATGCCCGTGCACAGATCGTGCGCAGCCCGCGTCTGGCCGGAGCCGGAGATGTCGTCCAGCTCGCCCTCGATGGTCAGCAGGGCGCTGCCCTTGATGTCCTGCGGGCGCACCAGTTCAACCTTGTCCTCGGGCGAACGCACTTCCCAGGTGCCATGGACCAGCTTGTAGTCCTGGAACACCGTGGCGATGGTCTCGAGGTAGTAGTCGGCATCCATGTCGAGCACGGCGTTGTACTCATCATAGAACTTGCGGTGGTGCTCGGCGCTGGCGTCGTCACCCTTGATCAGGTCCTTGAAGTAGTCGTAGTGGCTCTTGGCGTGGCGATCCGGGTTCATGGCCACGAAGCCCGAGTACTGCAGGAAGCCGGGGTAGACGCGGCGACCCACGCCCGGATAGCCTTCGGGCACGCGGTAGATCACATTGTTCTCGAACCACTCGAAGCTGCGGTTCTGCGCCAGGTTGTTCACCGAGGTCGGCGAGCGGCGCGCATCGATGGGGCCGCCCATCATGGTCATGGACAGCGGAGGCGTCTCGCCACGGCTGGCCATCAGCGACACGGCAGCCAGCACCGGCACCGTTGGCTGGCAGACGCTGACCACATGGCACTGGCCGTACTTGCCCTGCAGGTAGCGGATGAACTCCTGCACATAGTTCACGTAGTCGTCGAGGTGGAACTCGCCATCGGCCAGCGGCACCAGGCGGGCGTTCTTCCAGTCGGTGATGTAGACCTTGTGGTCGCCCAGCATGCTTTGCACCGTATCGCGCAGCAGCGTGGCGTAGTGGCCCGACAGCGGCGCCACGATCAGCACCACGGGCTGGCTCAGCATGGTCTGCAGTGTCTCGGTGTCGTCGGAGAAGCGCTTGAAGCGGCGCAGCTCGCAAAACGGCTTGTCCACTTCGACCCGCTCGCGGATCGTCACGTCCACGCCGCCGACATCGACGCTGCGCAGGTTGAACTCGGGCTTTTCGTAATCCTTGCCCAGGCGGTAGAACAGGTCGAACCCGGCGGCCATGCGCTGGGACATCGGACCCTGGCTCAGCAGCGAGTGGGGGTTGCTGTAGAGCTTGGCTGCAGCCTGCGCGAAATCGGCAAAGGGCTCGACCATGGCGCGCTGGATTTCGTAGAGCTGATAGAGCATGGATACAAGGGGGTTGTTTGGATTTGTTGCAGTGCAATATATCAGCAGCACGCTAAGAAAATTGGTAGTAAAACCCCTCTAATGCTGTCGCTTAAGTGATAGCTTGACTGATGGTTGTAAGCTGGCGGCCGCCCAGCCCCCGGCATTCCTGCAATGCAGTGCGGCGCGCTAGGCGGCAAGCGCCGCTTCGGCCGGTTTGGTGCGCGCAAGCCGCATCACCTCTGAAGGCGGCAATTGCTTGAACTGGTGGTTGCTCCACACCTGGCGCCAGCGCCGCGCACCTGCCAGCCCGTTGCGCAACCCCAACATATGGCGGGCTATCGAATACCAGTGCGTGCCGTGCGTGCGCGCCTCTCGCTCCATGTAGGCCACCATCTGCTCCTCGATGGACTCGCGCGTGTGCTCCACGCCAGCATCGCCGTAGTACAGCGCATCCCACGAGGCCAGCCACCAGGGGTTGTGATAGGCCTCACGCCCCACCATCACGCCATCGACCTGCTGCAGCAGCTCCTGCACGGTGGCGTCGGCCTTGATGCCGCCATTGATGGCAATGGTCAGCTGCGGAAAATCCTGCTTGAGCCGGGCCACGATCTCGTAGCGCAGCGGCGGGATCTCGCGGTTTTCCTTGGGAGACAAGCCTTTGAGCCAGGCATTGCGTGCGTGAACGATGAACACGCGGCATCCCGCATCGGCCACCGTGCCCACGAAGTCGCGCACGAATTCGTAGCTCTCGTCCTTGTCGATGCCGATGCGGTGCTTCACCGTGACAGGCACGTCCACCACATCCACCATGGCCTTCACGCAATCGGCCACCAGCGGCGCCTCGTTCATCAGGCAGGCGCCAAATGCACCGCGCTGCACCCGCTCGCTGGGGCAGCCGCAGTTCAGATTGATCTCGTCATATCCCCACTGCGCTCCCAACCGCGCAGCCTGCGCCAGATCCGACGGCTCGCTGCCGCCGAGCTGCAACGCCACCGGATGTTCCTCGGCCTCGAACCGCAGATGCCGTGGCACATCACCGTGCAGCAGTGCGCCCGTGGTCACCATCTCGGTATACAGCAGGGTATGGCGGCTCAGCAGTCGGTGCAGGTAGCGGCAGTGCTTGTCAGTCCAGTCCATCATGGGCGCAACGGACATGCGCCACATGCTGGCAGGTGCTTGATTTTCTACGTTTGTCATTGATCTGATTGGGTTCTTTGCTCTGGCGTCGTTGCCTGGTTCTTCGCCATCCAACCCCGTTTTTGCTGATTTTCTCGCTGGCTTTGCCACATCCTTCACCTGTCGCAAAACAGATGGGAGCATCACTTCACGCAAGCGCACGGATGGCTTGCTCGCTTGCCTGCACCGCACAGATCCGGCTGATGGAGAACGGCACGTTTGTCCACCGCGAAAGCCAGGCCTACCGTCGGAAAGTGCTGGCCAATGAGTGGCTGCGCAGGCGCGAGCACGAGATGGGACCAGGAGCACGCTTTTGGCCAGGCGCCAGGCCGTGCACAAGAAAATTTCAGTGAGGGAGCCACTGCGGGATTATGTCAGTGCGGCCAAAAACGTGACTGAGTGGGGCCGTTGCAAAAAGGCCGGCATCGCGCGACTGCAGGCCTCTGGTCGGGCCGACCTCCAGGCCGCCAAGCTCACGGTGCAGGATCTGATGGGCCACACCAAGAAGCGGCGCACGGAGGACGAGGCCGGCCCGCCGCCGTGCTCAATGACATGGTGTGGCTGCGCCAGGTCTTCCTGCATGCTTCGGCCGCGCGCGGCATTGATGCGCCGCTGCAGGTGCTGGACCGCGCCAGGCTCAAGCGTGCTGCGCACGCGGGTGCCCGCCTACGCGGCCGGGCTTCAAGCGTGGCCGACAAGACTGCCTTGAATTCAAGTGAGAGCTCTGCCTGGAGCAAATTTCATCCATTGCGCGAAACTGGGGTAATGGTAGCTAGATGTAAGTGAGTGGCGAGAAGCGGATAAATTTGATCTTCATTCATTTGGTGTTGGTAAAGAATTTCTATCTGCACATTGCCTTTCGATGGCATATTGGCGAGGCCATGCATCGAATAAGACAAATGGAGGCACACCAAATGAATGTTAGAGAGAGGCAAGAATCATTCGCGCCGCAATCGCGGTTGCAAGCATTGATGGTTGATTGCGAGGTGGAAGATTTTTCAGGGTTGGGCCTGTTGCTCGGTCAGGCTGGATATGATACGCGAATGGCGGCAAGTGCGCCGGAAGCGTTGGCTGAGTTTGCTGGTGGACGAATTGACTTGTTGATATGCAATACGCGTGTAATTGACAAGGATGGTGGGCAGTGGCTGGAAAATCTCGTTGGGCAGTCCCCTGATCTGTTCGTGATTTTTCTTTCGGAATGCAGTCCCGTGGCAATTACGAAAGGCCTTGGTCGGTTGCTGGGCTTGCACCGTCACATAGTCAAACCTTGGAATAGTGAGCAATTTTTGGCTGTCATTGAGCAACTGAATGATCAAAAAATTACACGCTATGAGAATATTCGGCTAGAGCAAAAAAATAGAGCGCTGACGAAGGAGTTGGCAGAACTAAATGCAACTGTTGAGCTGACTGCCCATGAGCATGACGACGAATTGTTGGAGGCACATAGGAAACTTAAAAAAAGCTTCGTCGCATCGATCCGAATGTTTTCAAATCTGCTTGAGTGGCGAGGGGGTATACTTGCCGGACATTCAAGACGCGTTGCGGATCTAACCCGCCGAACCGCAAGTATTATGCAGCTAAGTGAAGCAGAGCAGCAGAATGCTTTTGTCGCTGCGCTCATTCATGATATCGCTCATATTACTCTTCCCGATGGGATGTTAAGCAAGCCCGTCCCAAGTTTAAGTCATGAGGAACTGGATAAGTATAGAAACCATAGCAGTTTGGGGGAGCAGCTGCTTCTGTCGATAGATGATGCGCATCTTGTCGCTACTCTAGTCAGGTCTCACCATGAGCGATTCGATGGAGCAGGTTACCCTGATGGCCTAAAGGGGAAGGATATTCCAATAGGTGCTCGCATAATTGCGGTTGCTGATTTTTACGATGACCTGATGGTGGGGCATTTGAGCAGTAAGCCGCTAACTTGCGCAGAGGCAAGAACGCTCATTTCGCATAGTAGAGGAGCACAATTCGATCCAGAGGTTGTGGATGCTTTCTTGCAAATTGTGATTCAGGCGACCCCTGCTCCCGACCCGGCTCCAATTAATGTCCCCTGTTCGGAACTGAGGCCAGGGATGACTTTGGCTCAAGACTTCGTATCGAGGGAAGGCTTGGTCTTGCTTACAGCAGGTCGAGTTTTGACGCCAGAGTTGATACGCAGAATGCAATTGCGTGTTGATCTTGGTCGAAAGTTTCCAATTCGTGCTGTAGCGACGGCTGTTTGATTGGATTGAATAATTATTTTGGTCTGGACTTGGTCCAGTTTTTTATAGCCTTCGCTCTCTGGTTGTTTTTGAGAATTTGAGTAGAATTTCTCCATTGGTTGTAATTGCTTGTTTTTCTGATATGTCAGCTATAAGTGAAGGCGGTACTTCTGTTGAATACAGCTTGTTTTTGCTTATTCTATATAAAATCCTCGTTTTTCCGACTATGAATTCATCTCCTTCGATTATTCCTATATACCGGCCATTTTTTGTATAGGCTTTCCACCATCCGCCTTCGATCATTTTATGCCTCGCTGTGCTGTGATTTATTATTGGCGCCACCATGCCAATTCTTGAGCATGAAATGTTATTATGAAAGCCGCTCGATATTTCAATTGATGCAAAATTTGACAAAGTAATTGATTTTGATAATTTATTATCAAAATCGCGCCTGGCAAGAGTAATATCTGGATATACGTGGAAACACGGATGGTCACTTGGCGTAAATCTCGACGTCGTGCCTACCAAGCCTGCCACCTTCGGCAGGATGAGCAAGGAACACATGCAGGCGCCGCAGTGGGAGCGCATCAAGCGGGATTGCTGGAGCCGGTCCTCGCTGCGCGTCCGTAGGACTCTCGCCACCGGAATCTTGCCCAGGGACCGACAGCCTGCAGCCTGTTGCTGGCACACCATGACAGCTCTGAAGCAACAGGAGCAATGAATGGCGATTTCAGAAAAGATCCAGGACCTGCGCAAGTGGGACGACTCTCGCAAGGGATTCACGGGAGAGCATTGGCTGGTGCTCGGTGCCGGCCTCTTGGCGCTGCGCCATGCCCGGCGCGCGGAAAGTGGCATGGGCCGCCTTGTGAGTGGTGCGCTGGGCACGGCATTGATAGCGCGCGCGGCCACGGGCCGCGACGGTGTATTGGGAACGGCAGGACGATTGGCTGCAAAGCCCACGCTGGCCGAGCGCCTGCTGATCGCCGCGCGCCGCCTTTAGACGCCCGGACAAAGGAAAGGCCCGCAGTTGCGGGCCTTGCTTTTTCAGGTCAGGCCTGCATCAGCGCTGGCGGCGCATGCGGCGCAGGCCGAATATTGCCAGCAGGGCAGACATCAGGATGGCGCCCCATTCGCTGAGCGTGGGAACGGCTGCTGCGCCGCCTGCTGGGGCTGCTGCCAGCACGGGCACGAGCGGATCGGCGATCACGCCCACGGCAGGGTTGGTGTCACCAGGGCCGTTGTCCGTGATGGTGTAGGTCACCGTGGTGCGCGCGCTGTCCACGATCACGTTCAGCGCGGTCGCAGGGTCAAACCAGCCGCCGACACCATCGGGCTTGCGGAACTGCACGCCTTCGGGGAGAGCGCTGGGATAGGTGAGAGTCATCGTCACAGATCCGGTGCAGTTTTCGGCGCTGAAAGCGAATTGTCCGCTGGGCGCTTGCAGGTTCGGTGGGGTGGAGGTCACAGGTCCGAAGCCGCCGCCAGGTTGCAGCGTGCAAGTGGTGCCGCCGCCGGACATCGTGGCAGACGGTATGCCGGTCATGCCAGGCACGCTGCCGGGCGCGCTCACCAGTTGCAGTTTGCGTGGCGTGGCTTGTGTGCTTGCAGAGGCTGCACCGGTTGTCCCGTTGGAGGCTGCGACCGTGAAGTTATAGGTGAAGCCATTGCTCAGGCCAGCCACGACGATGGGGGATGTCGTTCCTTGCTGAGTGATCACGCCAGGCGCACCGGGCACGGCCACGGGGGTCGCGATCACGGTATAGCCTGTGATGGGCGCGCCGCCATTGGAAGCAGGTGCAGTGAAGGTTACCGTAGCCTGCCCGTCGTCTGCAGCGATGTTGCCGATGGTGGGGGCTCCGGGTGCCGCTGCATTCACCATGAAGGTTTGAGACACCTGTGATGCAGGCAGGTAGCTTGCGTTACCACTTTGGTTCGCATCAACGGTGCAAGAGCCTGTGTTCACAAAAGTCAGCGTGCCGCCCGTGGTGACCGTGCATACCGCAGTTGTGTTTGCGCTGAAGGCCACCGGCAGGCTGGAGCTGGCCGTCGCGGTCAGTGTTGGCGTTGTGCCGAAAGTTTGGTCGCCGGGGTGTGGGAACGTGATGTTCTGGTTTTGCTGTCCATTCACCAGTACGCCGGTCGTGGCGCCTACGTTCGCCAAATTCAGCACAACGTTGGTGCCACCGCTCGTCATCGTGCTCCCGTTGAGATCGATAGCGGTTCCTAACGTCACTCCATTTGCGTCAACATCACCTGGCTGCACGGTATATATGAAGGTCAGGGCGGAGCTGTTGCTGCCACCGACGAAGTCCGCTTGCCGCAGAGTTGAACCAATCGTCAAAGGAATTGAGGGCGAGCCGCCAGCTGTGACGGTCACGGGAGCGCTGTAGGTCACAGTGAACTGCAGGTTCTGTCCAGCACTATAGGTTCCGTCGGGGGGAACACTTACTGATTGCACTGAGGCGGCAGGAGCTACAAGCGTGTAGCTCAGCGTGGTTTGGCAGGCTTTGGAGTCTGTGATGGTCACCGAATATTGACCGGGAGCCAGTCCTGTCGCGGTTGCCGCTGCGCCACCGGAGGGGGTCCATGAGTAAGCGTAGCCAGGAGTTCCCCCTGTCGCGACAACTGTTGCGCTACCGTTGTTGCCTCCAACGGGATTGATCTGCGACTGCGTGCCTGACAATGTTTCAGGCTGTCCAACGGTCGTAGACGCTGTTCCTTGCAGGCCGTTATTGTCAGTAACCGTAACTGTATAGGTGCCTGCTATGAGCCCTGTTGCGGTAGCGTTTGTGCCTCCAGAGGGACTCCATGAGTAGCTGAAGGGCGCAACACCGTTCTGGGTGATTTGGGCAGTGGCCGTGCCGTTGTTTGCCCCGTTACAAGAGGCATCGGTGTGGGACGCGGACAAGGTCAGCTGTGCGCTTGCAGAGCCGGTGTAGGTGACAAGAGCAAAGATGCCGCCTAGCACCCATGTGCGGAAAACCCCAGAAGACATGTTGTTCCCTTACTTTGGAGATCGGCGCAATCTCTCTAGCTCTGTTTGCTGAACTTTTGTTTGATGACCAAACGCGCTGCAAATTGTATGAATTTGTGTATATTGTGTCTATCACTGAAACTTGGTAGTTACTCCGGCTAGGCGGCCTGGCCCTGCGGTGGTCGTCCCAAGCCTGCCAGCTTCGAGGGATGAGCACGGAATACAGGCAGTTTCCGCAGTGGGAACGCATCGAGCTGGACTACAGGGCCGGCATCAAGGGCCTGAGGCAGATCGCAGCAGAGCAGAACATCAGCCAGGGGGGCGATCCGCAAGCGCGCTGAGAGTGATGACTGGAGCTGGATGCTGTCGGGGCGCATCCAGGACAAGGCCGAGCAGTCGGTACGCAAGGAGGCGGTACGCAAGGAGGCGGTACGCAGCGAGGTCTGCGCGGAACGCAGGGCGTCCGAGCGGCCCACGGCCCTTGTGCGCTCACCGCGACGGCCAAGAAATACGGCAGGACTGAGAGCCATTATTCGAACTCTTCGGCGCCCGAGGAATGATCGTTTCTGAATGGCAGGCTTCGCTTGAGAATAAATCCGCAGGTGGTGATGACTGGACAAAGCGTCAACTTCCGGAGGGTGCTCTGAGGCTATATTCCGTCTGCGGGAAGCTGCGTTCGTAACTTGAACGCATGCGCCTGGGAGGGCGTTTCATGCGTGCGCCTGAAGCTGTGTCAAGGCTTGCGATAAATATTCAGAGGAAATTGGCAATGGGTATCGCTTTTCGTCAGACTGAAATCAATATCAAGATTGCCAAGAAGCAAGGCAAGGAGATTTCCAAGCTTCTGCAGGACAAGGGATGGATTGCAGAGGATATGCCGTTGGATGCCGCAATGGCAGCTATTGGCTGGCATGGAAAATATCAAAAAACTCTGCTGACAATTGATGAGATTGATGTTGATAAAATAACCAAACAGGTATCCGAACAGTTTGAGGCGCTGGCTGCTTTTGTGCGAGATGGAAGCTTCGTCCGTTTTGAATCAGAGGAGAGCAGTAAAGACTACGCTCTATGTGTTTTCGAGGGGGGCAAGGCTCATGGCTATGGATGGTTGGGAACCCGTGAAAAAACCGCAGTGGTTGCCGCCATCGGAACTGTGCCCAGCGGTCCATGGAATGAGTATATTCATGACGAATCGCCTTCCCGAGAAAAGCTGACAGATCACCGCTATTGGGCGGTGATGGCCTGGAAAATGGCTGAGTACATTCAGTTCATTGCTCAGAGTTCCAAGAGCTTCAGTGCCAAAGATAAGGAACAAGCTTATTGGATCATCCGCGCTGGTGAGGCCGCCAGAACCACTTTACTGGGGACGCGTCCTTTGCTCGTTCAGGATATTCAGATGTATGAGAAGGATGTGAGTCAGATTCCGCGGATCATTGCAAGCGACTTGCATGAGGTGAAGCTGCGCTGGTTAAAAGGGCCGCGTAAGAAGTTAGCAGCGTTGGATTTTGACATCAATGCTGGTGAATTGCAGGCGCTCCTCCGCTACCGTGATACATTTGCACCGACGAAAGAGTTCTTGGTTGATGGACAGGAGGGTGTATATCAACCGGAAGTGCTTGAATTCTTAGAATGCCTGCGTGATGCGTCTTGGTTTCAGCAGCTTTGCAAGCTGGCGAAGGATGGCGATAAACGTACGGAGGTCATTCTGGAGTTTCACGGGTGGATGTCCGATGTAATGGAAACTGCCGATCTGAAGGAGCTTTTGTTTAAACTGCATTGGATTGCCTCCGCTGACAAGGGAAGCGCTGCCATCGTTCCTGGCGTTAGCAGTGAAGTGATTTCTTCGTATACGGCTGGCGAAATCTACAACGCAATGCAGAGAATCAGCCAACTGGCCGCGACAAAGTAGGTTTGCTGAGAGGCCTCTCTTGTAGGCGAAAGCACTCTGCTATCAGCCGACCATGTGAAGCCTCAGTTCGCGGGCATCAGCACGTCGTACCAAGCCTGACAGCCTCGACGGAGTTCCGTCCGCGAGTTAATGCATACCGCAGCCCCCCCTAAAGCGCCGCCGATGGCGGCATTGACCTGTTCGAGCTTGGCGTTATCTCCATCGATGTACTTCATGATGGGCGGCGGCGATGGCCCTGCTAAACGCAGTCAATTGAGACCGTGAATCAGAAGATGGATTAGCGATGCGCCTCCGGAATCGGGAACGGCAGAGCCCGTCCGCTGGAGTCAATGCTGCGGATTCCCGTGCCAAACGCGAATGTTTTCTTGGTTGAAAAACTCAATTTTTAACTTTTTGTTTCTGTTGCCAATGATTGACACTTTCAATCATTTCACTTGTGCGCACCTTGCGCTCAGGTTCAACGGAACTTGTCTGATGAAGTTTTCCCTTTGGCGATGTCTGGGTGGAGCAGGCTTGGCCCTCATGCTGTCCTCCAACGCAGCGGCCCAGTGGTCCTATCCACCGGGCAGCTCTCTGGTTGTCCCGCCGGGCGGGGCCGTGGACCTGTCCTGCTCTGCGCTGGACATGCAAGGAACCCTGGACCTGGGAGGCGCGCTGACCGTCGATTCTTCGGCTACGTTCGCAAGTACCGCCGCCATCACCAACAGTGGCGGAACGCTGTCGGTGGGTGGTGACCTGCAGATCAACGGATCACTGAATGCCGGCAACAACACGATCGAGCTGCGCGACGGCTGCGATCCGGGCAACACCAGCCAGCTCAGCGGCACCCTGGTCGTGCAGAACCTGACCATCAGGAGCAGCACGGGCCGCACCTTTGTGCTGCCTGTCGGGGCAAATCTCACCGTGCTCGGGACGCTGACCGTCGAGGGGGTGCCTGGTCAGCCTGTGGTGCTGCAGGCTGCCAGCGGCACTGCGGTCATCAACCTGGGTCCCGGTGCGACGGTGGTACGCACCAATGCGACGGTTCCGCCCACTGTGCAGATCGGTGCAGGTCCCGGCCATCGGCTGCGGCCATTCCCACACTGAGCGAGTATGGGTTGGTCCTTCTCTCTGTGCTCATGGGACTGGCGCTTTGGCGTCAGCGCCGCACTGCACAACGTTAGCCACTACACATTCAGACCATGAAAACCATGAAATTCACGCTGCGCTCTGTCTCTTTCGCCGCGGCCATCGTCTTGAGCGGCGCTGCAGTGGCGGCTCCTGGCGGCGCCGACATCACCATCACACCACCGGCCAATGGTGGATTCGTCATCAAGAACAATGCAGGCAATGCAGAGCGGCTCCGGGTGATGGAAACAGGCGATGTATATCTGCCCAACCTGTCTAATACAACGGAGGCTGGCAGCGTGGCCTGCTATGACGACGCGACGGGGCGGCTGGGCAAGTGCGCAGCAGGGGCGATTGTGGGGAACCCGGGTCCAACGGGAGCAACCGGAGCGACTGGTGCCACAGGACCGGCGGGCGCGACCGGAGCCGCCGGCCAGGCAGGACCGGCGGGCCCCACAGGTCCGATTGGCATTCAAGGCCCAGCGGGCCAGACAGGCGCTCAAGGCCCCATTGGTGCCACGGGCCTTCAAGGTCCGACGGGGGCGCAGGGTGATATTGGCTTGCTTGGTCCCACAGGCCCCACTGGACCAGCAGGGGCTGGAGGAACTACCGCCACCTCGATGGCTGCTCACAACACTAGCGGTTCTGTAATAGCTGTGGTTCTCGGTGGGACCGATATTCCATTGCCTCAGTCGCAGAACATCTCAGGTTTCTTTGCTAATGGTGCAAACACATTATTCACCGTTCAATCGAGTGGCAGATATAGAATTAAGTATTCTATAAAACTCACCAACTCTTTACTTGTTTCAGTAAGAGTTTTGTTGAACGGAACAGGAGTTGTTCCGCTTACGGAGAATCCCTCGATTTCCGTTTCAAGATTTGATGGTGAAACAATTTTGGCGCTCGCTGCTGGAGATACACTGAATCTTCAGTTTTTTGGAATAGTTGCAGCAGTTACTTTGCAAGCGGGTAATGGCGCTACGCTTATTTTGGAAAAATTGAGCGATTAGACTGGTTTGTCTTCTGCATGCAGGCGAGCTTTCTTTGGAAATTATTGATAATTATTACTGAAGCATTGCTCGTCGCAGTTTTGCCTGTAGAACCCAGCGCGGCCATACTCGCCCTAAAAGTCCGCTCAGCTGCCAGGTGCAGCAAAGTTGCTACATGGTGACTGGAGGATGAAGGTAAGTTATTGTCAAATAAAAGATTTTTCTAAAAATGTATCCAGTCCATCATGGGTGAAACGGGCCACATGGCGGCGGGTGCTTGGGATTCGCGGTGTGTCATTGTTTCGATTGAAGTTTCTGCTGCGCCTGCGCTTTTGTGCTTTGCACCATCGCACGCCTGTCTTTGCTTGCAGGTGACAGGTGAAATGCAGCCATGCATCGCGCGGTTCCGATCCCTAAGAAGGCGGCCAATCCATCTGTCGCCAGCCTGGGCAGGATGGTCGCCGTGCGGCGGCAGCGGCGCTGTAGAGGACGGTGGCCGCCGGTTCGGTCAAGGGGCAGGGCGCAGGCAACCCTAAATTATGTTAGGGAGGGTAAAGACGTGGCCTGTCCGGGGCTGGCTGGACTGGGTCATGGTGCAAAGCCGCTCAACAGAGGTGCGGCGCGGTTATCAGGTAAGCAAGGATGGCAGTGGACACACAAGCCAAGGCAACCATCAGTCCCAGCCACATGCCTTTGCGGGCGAGCATTGCCTCGTCCTTTGCACGGGCGGCCTCATTACGGTAGAAGGCGGCTTCTTTTTGCGCTTCCATCGCGCGATTTCGTTCTGCCCGCAGTGCAGCTTCCGAAGCTATCGCGCTGCGCCTGGCGTACTCGGTTCTTTTGTCTTCGCGCTCTTCCTGTTCCCTTCGCCGCCCCTCCAGCATGTGGCTGAACGGCGTCGATCCTGTTATTTGTTGGCGGGGTGGGGTGTCTACCCCGCTGGGTCGTACTTTGAGCAGTATGGGTTGAATTGGTGTGCTTTTTTTGGTGGGGCTGTCTGGTGTTTTTTGAGTTTTTATCTCGTTATCTGGTGTATTTTTGGAGATGGGATTTTCTGAGACCTTGACATTGATCTTAGGGTTTGATGTGGTTGGTGTAGATTTTCTGATTTTTGCGTTGAACTCGATGAGGGGAATCCCTGGTGAAACATGGGTGTCCCGGGTCTTATTGTTTTCATGGCTGGCGGGCTTTGAGTTTTTTGATGCGATATAGGAATGGTTTGATATTTGGTCAGGAGTTTTTACTCCATGCGGGTAGGAATGGAGAAACGAAGCATATTCAAAACCACCTGAAGCCTGCTGCTGGAATAGATTGATATCTTTCGGCGGTGATGGTGATTGCGATGAGCCTTTTGAGCTTGATGTTGCCGATTGGAGGTCAGGTTCCGGAAGGCTCTGTGGCGATTGGGCAGTTTCATTCCCGAGAATTTCTTCAGGCGACAAGGCAGAGATGCTTGCATTCAAGGCCGCTCTCATCCTGTCCAGGGCTTTGTGATCACGTCCTGCGATGGATCCACTCGGGCCTGCGGCCTGTAAGCTGAGATCAGCAGGAGGAGTGGGGCTCTGCCCAAGATGATTTTTGGGCATGTTGCTTTCCGATTCTCTGTCTTCTTGCAACTTTTTCGTATCTGTCATTGCTCTCTCACGGTCTCAGATGTGATCAGGCTATTGTGTCATCCCGGCCGCTTGGGCCTATGCCTCTGCAAGGCAATGAAGCACTTGCCGGTCATCCTTGTCCTTGGCGCAGTCAACGGGCCTGCGGCGCCCTTGACGGCATCAATACTCGGCGTTTCTGAACCTGGCAGCCGACGCAATGACGATGTGCCAATAGCACCTCATTCGTCCGCGTTGTTTCTGCCCGGCCCCTTCACCGGCCCACGCCCTTGCCCAGCGACAGTATTTCGCTCGCATGCACGATGGCTTGGGCAATCTCCTCCACCGAGCTGCGCCGGCTCATGGCCTGGGCGCGGATCATGTCGTAGGCCTGGTCTTCGTTGATGTGGTGGGTGTGCATGAGGATGGCCTTGGCTTCGGCCACGCGGCGCTGGCCCAGCAGCTTGGCCTGGAGCTTGGCGATGCGCTGCTGCTGCTGGCGTGATTCCTTGTGGTTTCTGCGCGCCAGCACCAGGGTGGACAGCAGGCCGAAGGAGCGGATGGGCGTGGGCAGGATGGCTTGCACCTGCAGCTCCAGCACGGCGGAGACGATGGTGGGATTCTCGTAGTTGACCACGGCGATGGCGGTGGGCGGGCTCTCTCCCTCGCCCTGGGTCCAGGCGTAGTTCAACTGCAGGTGATCGGGGCGCACGGCCAGGAAGACCACGTCCGTGCCTTCGGGCAGGCTGGGCTGGGGCGGCCAGATGGCCTGGACCTGGCAGCCTATGCGCTGCAGTTGCTGGGCCAGCAGGCGGCCGTCCGCGTCGTCGGGGTGGACGACGGCAATGCGCAGCTGGCGCAGTTCCTTGAGCTGGGGCGAGGTGGCGCGCAGCAGCGGCTTTCTTTCCAGCAGCGGCCGGCCTGTGGCAGCGCTGCCGGTTTCCTTGTTCGGTGCGGCATCCACGCTCAGTTCTCCAGGGCACCGAGGCTGGCAGTCCAGTCGCCCAGTGAATGGGTCACCAAATAGGGGTCGGGCGAGACGGCCCGGGTGGCCTGGCGCACGATGGTGAAGCCGCCTTGGGCATTGGCGCGGCCCACGCGCGGGTACAGCCAGGTGTGGTGGTTGCCGGGATCGAGTCGGATGCGGCCCTGGGGCGCGTCGAACTCGCTGCCCAGCAGATGGGGCAGCAGCTCGCCGATGCGGTCGCTGCCGGCCTGGCGGAAGGCGTTGGCGAACAGGTGCATCTGAAAGTAGGCGGCTTCCCAGCACAGGTTGGGCCGGCAGTCGTCGCCCAGGCGCTGGCGCAGCCGGGCCAGGCAGCGCGCATTGGCCGGTGAATCGATGGACTGGAAGTAGGGCGCGGCCGTGAAGTGGCCGGCCGCCACGTCGGCACCCATCTGGGCGATCTCGGCCTCGGAGGTGGTGAGACTGGCAATCGGCATGGTCTGCGGATTGAAGCCCGCCTCTGCATAGGCGCGGTAGAGGCTGGCCGTGGAGTCGCCGACCACGGTGGAGAAGATGAAGTCCGGCTGCCTTGCGCGGATGTCCTGCATGATGGCCGCGTAGTCGCGCTCGGTGGCGTCCAGCGGCAGGTAGTGTTCGCCCAGCTTGTCGCTGCCCGGGTGCTGCATGACCAGCTCGCCCATGATGCGGTTGGACTCGTAGGGATAGATGTAGTCCGAGCCGATGAGGTAGACCCGCGCGCCGAAGCTGCTGGTCATGTAGTCGGCCAGCTGCACGCTGTTCTGGTTGGGCGCGGCGCCGGTGTAGATGACATTGCCCGAGAACTCGAAGCCTTCGTAGAGCGTGGGATAGAACAGCAGCCGGTTCCACTTCTCGACGATGGGGATGACGGCCTTGCGGCTGCTGGACATGTAGCAGCCGAAGATGACGTTGATGCCGTCGCGCACGATGAGCTGCTCGGCCAGCGCCGCATAGCGGGCCGGCGTGGAGGCCGGGTCGTAGCGCACGGCGACCAGTTCACGCCCCAGCAGGCCGCCCGCCTCGTTGATTTCGTCGATGGCCAGCTGCGCGCCCTGCAGCTGGGACTGGCCGATGGTCGATGTGGTGCCGGTGGCCGAGTAAAGAATGCCGACTCTGACGGGGTCGTTCATGGGTTCCTTCTGTGCCAGGTGCTGGCGTGCGTTCTTTGCAGGCTTCAGGTTAATCGAGATTTCTGTGGCGCTTGCCGTGGTCAGCGGCCGGCTGCGAGCCTTGCGCCCATCTGGGACAGCCGCCTTGGCAGATGCCGCGCGTCGTCGGCAATGCCGTAGTTGCGCCCGCCAAAGATGTGGCGCACATAGCCGTCGGCCTGGCTGTCCACGGCCAGGCAACTGATGCGTATGTCTGCGGCGCGGGCCTGCTGCACGGCGTGGCGCGCGTCTTCGATCAGATAGCGGTCGTCATGCACGTCGATGTCGGCGGGTGCTCCATCGGTGATCACCAGCAGATGGCGCTGGCCGGCAGGCTCGGCCGCCAGCAGGCTGCTGGCGTGGCGCAGGGCGGCGCCCAGGCGGGTGGAATGACGCCCCTGCAGTGCCTGCAACCGGGTGGCCGCTGCTGCGGCAAAGGGTTGGCCGAAGTCCAGCAGGCGCAGGTAGCGGACTTCGGCGCGCGTGTTGGACGAGAAGGCGTGGATGGCCAGGCGGTCCACGCCGGTCCTGTGGCCTGCGCGCGATTCGGCCAGCATGAGGGCCGCCTGTTTCTCCAGCTCCAGCAGGCTGGCGCCGTGGGGGCCGGGCGTGTTGACCGATTCGGAAGCGTCCATCAGCACCAGCACGCTGGTGGGGCGCGGGCCTTTGCCGGCCCGCATGAAAAGGCGAGGTTCCGGTCGCAGGTTCAGGCGGCGGTCCACCTGGACCTCGATGGCGGCATTGAAGTCCAGGTCATCGCCTTCCCACTGGCGGCGCAGGCGCTGGCGCCGGTCCAGCTGGCGCGCGGGCGGCAGCGGCAGGGGCGGCAGTGTCTGTCTGCCGGCCTGGGTGCCTTTCCCGGCCAAAGCCTCGGCCTGCCATGCGGGCAGGGTGTCGATGACGGTGCACCAGTCCGTCTTCAGGCGCTCCGACCTGCGGTCCCATTCGGGATAGCTGTGGCGCGACAGTTCCAGGCCTGGGTCCAGGTCCAGCGACTGGCCTTCCTGGGCATCGGACTGCTGTCCTGCGCCGGCCGATGGAGGCGGAGCCGCGCGCGCAGCGGTCTGCTGCAGCGCGAGTGTGTCTTCCTCGCCCTGGGGCGACTCCGGATGCTGCCAGAGATAGCTGTTGTCATCACGGTAGATGCTGGGCACGGCATGGTGCTGGGGGTCCATGCGCACGCGCATCTGGCCCAGGTCGTTGGCCAGGATGGAGGCAATGGCCCGGAATGCGGCGTAGTCCTCCAGGCCATGGCGCGTGGCGGTGTCCTCGAACAGGTCACGGGCCTTGTGGATCCAGTGGTTGCCGTCCATGCGGCCTGGCCACAGCAGCATGCGGTCCAGTCGGGCCATGAAGGCGGCAAAGCCCAGGTCGGATGGGTCGGGCTCGGGCGCGATGCAGGCCTCGAACCAGCGGCGCACGCCAGGGTGCTGCAGGCACAGCAGCCGTTCCACGCGCGCATCTTCCAGTGCGGCCACCACGGCCTGGCCCATGGGCTTGAGGGCGCCGCTGTTCTGGCGGGCGGGCGAAAAGCGCAGGTGGGCTGCGGCATGGGCCACCATGGCAGCGTGCCGGTCTTCCTGGACGGCCAGGCCATGCGGGAGCAGCAGGCGGGCCGGCGCGCTTGTCAGCACGGCGCGCGGGGGTAGCGCCTGCGCGGCCGTGGTCGTGGCCGAGGCCGTGACGCGCGTGAGCGGCTGCACGGTGACGCTGCGGCGCGCCAAGCCGCTGGCCAGCAAGCTCAGCCTGTGGAGCAGGCGGGTGTCTTCGGACAGTGCAAGGGCAGGGGCTGGCATGGCGTGCTGACCTCAGGCGCCGAACTCGGCTGCGACCAACTGGCGCAGCGCGGCGGCGGTGTCGGGGTCGTCGGTCAGGGCGCTGGTGATGGTCATGTCGCAGCTGTCGTGCACCGAGACGCCGTCGCGCATCAGCAGGCCTGCGTAGATCAGCATGCGGGTGGAGGCGCCTTCATCCAGGCCCCGGTGGCGCAGTTCGCGCGTGCTGCGTGCCAGGCTGACCAGGCTGCGAGCGGTGGCCGGGGCAATGCCGGTCTCGTGGGCCACGATGTCCGCCTCGATCTCGGGCGCCGGGTAGTCGAAGTCCAGGGCCGCGAAGCGCTGGCGGGTCGATGGCTTCATGTCCTTGGCGCTGCTCTGGTAGCCGGGGTTGTAGGAGACCACCAGCTGGAAGTCGGGATGGGCATGCACCACCTCGCCCTTCTTGTCCAGCGGCAGGGCACGGCGCGCATCGGTCAGCGGGTGAATGACGACCGTGGTGTCCTGGCGGGCCTCCACCACTTCGTCCAGGTAGCAGATGCCGCCGTGGCGCACGGCCAGGGTCAGCGGGCCGTCGTGCCAGGCCGTGCCGTCGGCATCCAGCAGGTAGCGGCCCACCAGGTCGGAGGCTGTCATGTCCTCGTTGCAGGCCAGCGTGACCAGGGGGCGCTTGAGCGCCCAGGCCATGTACTCCACAAAGCGCGTCTTGCCGCAGCCCGTGGGGCCCTTGAGGATGAGCGGCATGCGGTGCTGGTAGGCCTGCCGGTACAGCTGCACTTCGCGGCCCGAGGGGCGGTAGAAGGGCTCTTCCTCGATGCGGTAGGCCGCCAGCGGGTCGGCGGCCTGGCTGGCAGGAGCGTGCAGCGGGCCTGTGGTTGTTGTCGTGCTCATCTTCACTCTTCACCTTTCCGTGTTCATGGGCGGGCCTGCCCCCAGGCCTGCAGGCTCGGAGGCAGGACGCTGTCAGCGGTGCCTGGGCGCCTCGTGCGGAATGCCTTCGATGGGGCATTCGGGCGTGCCTACGGTGGTGCGTGTGAAGGACTCCACCATCTCGCGTGTGCCCTCGGGATCGTTGACCCACTGGCTGTAGAAGTTGTAGGGGCAGGCGGCCACGCCCTTGTCCCCGTCGCCGGAGTTGATGGTGCCGGTGTAGCCCCGGTGCACCAGCTTGAACAGATGGTTCTGCGACTGGCCGTTTTTGCGCGCATCGCGGATCAGGTGCTTGGACAACTCGGCGTACTGGATGCCCATTTCCTCCTCGCCGGTCTCGCCCAGGGTGCGGCCGTCGAAGCCGATGATGGCCGAGTGCCCGAAGTACGAGTACACGCCGTCGAAGCCCGCCGCATTGGCCACGGCCACGTAGCAGTTGTTCATGAAGGCCATGGCCTTGGAGACCATGATCTGCTGCTCCTTGGCCGGGTACATGTAGCCCTGGCAGCGCACGACGAGCTCGGCGCCGCGCATGGCGCAGTCGCGCCAGATCTCGGGGTAGTTGCCGTCGTCGCAGATGATGAGGCTGATCTTCAGGCCCTTGGGGCCTTCGCTCACATAGGTGCAGTCGCCCGGGTACCAGCCCTCGATGGGCACCCAGGGCATGATCTTGCGGTACTTCTGCACGATCTCGCCCTGGTTGTTCATGAGGATCAGGGTGTTGTAGGGCGCCTTGTTGGGGTGCTCCTCATGCCGCTCGCCGGTCAGCGAGAACACGCCCCAGACATTGGCCCTGCGGCAGGCGTCGGCGAAGATTTCGGTCTCTTCGCCCGGGATGGCGCTGGCCGTGTCGTACATCTCCTTGGCGTCGTACATGATGCCGTGCGTGGAGTACTCGGGAAAGATCACCAGGTCCATGCCCGGCAGGCCGCGCTTCATGCCCACCAGCATGTCCGCGATCTTGCGGCAGTTGTCCAGCACCTCGGCCTTGGTGTGCAGGCGCGGCATCTTGTAGTTGACCACTGCCACGCCGACGCAATCGTTGCTGCTGGAAATATCTCCGTGTCTCATGCTGCTGCTCCTGAAGGGGTTGAGGGGGCGGCGTGCGGCATCGCTGCCCCTTCGATTCCCGGCCAACAAAAAAAGGCCCGAACCGCTCCAGGTCAGGGAGCGGTTCGGGCCTTGTTGCCCGACATCGGCGCTGGCAGCTTTGGCAGCGGATGTCGTCTTGTCGGTGATGCGGGAATGAAGCGGGGCGATGCCTTATCGCCGTGCATGCATTGTTGCCATGCACCCGCCCCGCGCATATACGTCATATGCCGGTTGTGGTGGGCGCGATGCCGTGGTATTTCCCGCGCGCGCTCTGCGCCCTGGTCCCTCAGAAAGACCCGAACATGGTACCGAGCGTGATCACCAGCACCAGGGCCAGCAGTGGCGCGCCAATGGTCATGATGGCGATGTTGCCGTACGACTGGCGGTGCGTGAGGCCGCAGATGGACAGCAGCGTGATGATGGCGCCGCTGTGCGGCAGGGTGTCGAAGCAGCCGGCCGCCATCACGGCCACGCGGTGCAGCAGCTCGGGGCTGATGCCCAGCTGGGCGGCCATGGCCAGGTAGTCCTTGCCCAGCGTGGACAGCGCAATCGACAGGCCGCCGGACGACGACCCCGTGATGCCTGCCAGCACGTTCATGGCCACGGCCTCGGAGATCAGCGGGTTGTGGGGCGCCACGTTGAGCACGGCCTCGCGGATGATGGCAAAGCCGGCCAGGCTCGCGATGACGGCGCCGTAGCCCACTTCCGAGGCGGTGTTGAAGATGGGCAGCATGGAGCCCAGCACGCCCTTGTTCACCGACTCCTTGAGATTGCGCCAGCGGCCCAGGCCCAGCAGCACCAGTGCGGCGCAGGCCACGGCCAGGGACAGGATCAGCGCCCACAGGCCCGTCTGCTTGGCCGGGTTCACGGCAGGAAAACGGTCCTTGAGGAAGCCGAAATCCATTTGCGGGAACACGCCGTAGGTCAGCAGCGCGTTGACCGCGATCACCAGCACCAGCGGCAGCAGGGCCAGCAGCAGCGGCAGGTCCCGGCGGCTGTGCAGGGCGGGGTCGCTTTCGTCATGCAGGCCCTGCTCGACAGCGTCGTCATGATCGCCGTAGCCTTCGCCCGCCACGCGTGCCTTGGCCGCGCGCGACTGCAGCCACCACAGGCCCAGGGCCAGCATGGTCATGCCGCCGATGATGCCCAGGCCCGGCGCCGCGAACACGTTCGTGCCGTAGTAGGGAATGGGAATGGCGTTCTGGATGGACGGCGTGCCCGGCAGCGCCGTCATGGTGAAGGTGAACGAGCCCAGCGCGATGGTGGGCGGTATCAGCCGCTTGGGCACATGGGCCGCGCGGAACAGCGACTTGGCAATTGGATAGATGGCAAAGGCCACCACGAACAGCGACACGCCGCCATAGGTGAGCACGGCGCAGGCCAGCACCACGGTGAGGATGGCGTGCTTCTCGCCCAGCACGCGCATGATCCAGTGCGATATCGCGGTGGCCGCGCCCGAGTCCGCCATCAACTGGCCGAACAGCGCGCCCAGCAGGAACACGGGGAAGAACTGCAGCATGTAGTTGCCCAGGGCGCCCATGAAGGTGCTGGTGTACAGCGGCAGCATGTGGCCCAGGTCGCCGGACAGCAGCACGGCCACGGCAGCCATCAGGGGTGCCAGCAGCAGCACGGAGATGCCTCGATAGGCCAGGAACATCAGTCCCGCCAGTGAAATCACGATTGCCAGGGTACTCAAATCGTCTCCAGTCCAGTGGTTCTAGTCAAAAAGACAGAATAAATGCGGATGGGTGACAATTTGGCGTAATTGGCGTGCTTTGTAGATGATTTGGCGCAATATGTCGCCACGTTTACCCGTGTTCCCGGGCATTGGCGTGCGATTGCTGCCCCAGACGCCGGTGCTGGCCGGGGGCGTTTCCGACCCGGCCTGTGTGTGCCGTGAACAGCGCTTGATCAGCGCCTGATCACGGGGTTTTCGCCGGGGGAGTTTGCCCGCCGCTTCGCGCACGATGAATCGTTGTGGATGTATCGGCTCTGGGTGTGGCCCGGTGCTCTGCCATGCTTGCGTGTCCGTCACGCCACAGCATTTTTTGCATGGCAGAAAACGCAGGGGCTCCAAGCCGTTTCCCTGTGAAAACAGGGCCTGAATGCCGCTGTAAAACCCTAAGTCTTCTACAAGACTTAAAAAATCCGGCAGGTTCCGCTTAGAATTTTGTATTGTGGGATCGCATTGCAGAAAACGCCGGGGCAGCATGCTGGCGCGACGGGGCATTGCGTGACGGTCCTACAGCGTCAGGCTGCACCGGCCCGTTTCCCCTAGCGGATGCCCGGTTCGACGGCCTGCGGCGCGACCCCTACCTTTTTCACTACCTGAGACAAGAGATGAGCACGCAGCAACCCACCATCATCTACACCCTGACCGATGAGGCCCCGCGCCTGGCCACCAGTGCCTTCCTGCCTGTGGTGCGCGCCTTTGCAGCACCCGCCGGCGTGAATGTCGAGACCGCCGACATCTCCGTGGCCCACCGCATCCTGGGTGAGTTCTCCGAATTCCTGGCCGAAGACCAGCGCGTGGCCCACACCCTGTCCGAGCTCGGCAAGAAGACGCTGGAGCCCGATGTCAACATCATCAAGCTGCCCAACATCAGCGCCTCCGTGGCCCAGCTGACGGCTGCCATCAAGGAGCTGCAGGGCAAGGGCTACGCACTGCCCGACTACCCCGAGAACCCGTCCAACGACCAGGAAAAGGACATCAAGGCGCGCTACGGCAAGTGCCTGGGCTCGGCCGTGAACCCCGTGCTGCGTGAAGGCAACTCCGACCGCCGCGCTCCCGCCGCCGTCAAGAACTACGCCAAGAAGCACCCGCACTCCATGGGCGAGTGGAAGCAGTGGTCGCAAACCCATGTCTCGCACATGGAGCACGGCGACTTCTACCACGGCGAAAAGTCCATGACCCTGGACAAGGCCCGCGACGTCAAGATGGAGCTGACCACCAAGAGCGGCAAGACCGTGGTGCTCAAGCCCAAGGTCGCGCTGCAGGCCGGTGAGATCATCGACTCCATGTTCATGAGCAAGAAGGCGCTGTGCGACTTCTACGAAAAGGAACTGGACGACTGCCGCGACGCCGGCATCCTGTTCTCGCTGCACGTCAAGGCCACGATGATGAAGGTCTCGCACCCCATCGTGTTCGGCCACTGCGTGAAGATCTACTACAAGGAAGCCTTCGAGAAGCACGGCAAGCTGTTCGACGAGCTGGGCGTCAACGTCAACAACGGCATGTCCACGCTGTACGAGAAGATCGAGACGCTGCCCGCCTCGCTGCGCGAAGAGATCATCCGTGACCTGCACGCCTGCCAGGAACACCGTCCCGCGCTGGCCATGGTGGACTCCGCCAAGGGCATCACCAACTTCCACTCGCCCAACGACGTGATCGTCGATGCGTCCATGCCCGCCATGATCCGCCAGGGCGGCAAGATGTGGGGCGCCGACGGCAAGCCCTACGACTGCAAGGCCGTGATGCCCGAGTCCACCTTTGCCCGCATCTACCAGGAGATGATCAACTTCTGCAAGTGGCACGGCAACTTCGACCCCAAGACCATGGGCACCGTGCCCAACGTGGGTCTGATGGCGCAAAAGGCCGAAGAGTACGGCTCGCACGACAAGACCTTCGAGATCGAGGAAGACGGCGTTGCCAACATCGTCGACCTGGCCACCGGTGAAGTGTTGATGAGCCAGAACGTGGAGCAGGGCGACATCTGGCGCATGTGCCAGGTCAAGGATGCGCCCATCCGCGACTGGGTCAAGCTGGCCGTCACGCGTGCCCGCAACTCCGGCATGCCTGCCGTGTTCTGGCTGGACCCCTACCGTCCGCACGAGGCCGAGCTGATCAAGAAGGTCAACACCTACCTCAAGGACTACGACACCACGGGCCTGGAAATCCACATCCTGTCGCAGGTCCGCGCCATGCGCTACACGCTGGAGCGCGTGGCCCGCGGCCTGGACACCATCTCGGTGACCGGCAACATCCTGCGCGACTACCTGACCGACCTGTTCCCCATCATGGAACTGGGCACGTCCGCCAAGATGCTGTCCATCGTGCCGCTGATGGCCGGTGGCGGCATGTACGAAACCGGTGCCGGCGGCTCCGCTCCCAAGCACGTGCAGCAGCTGGTGGAAGAAAACCACCTGCGCTGGGATTCGCTGGGCGAGTTCCTGGCACTGGCCGTGTCGCTGGAAGACCTGGGCATCAAGAACGGCAACGACAGCGCCAAGCTGCTGGCCAAGACCCTGGACGAAGCCACCGGCAGGCTGCTGGACGAGGACAAGTCGCCTTCGCGCCGCACCGGCGAGCTGGACAACCGCGGCAGCCAGTTCTACATCGCCCTGTACTGGGCGCAGGCCCTGGCTGCCCAGACCGAGAACGCCGAGCTGGCCGCCAAGTTCGCTCCCCTGGCCAAGCAGCTGGCGGACAACGAGTCCAAGATCATCGAAGAGCTGCGCGCCGTGCAGGGCAAGGCCGTGGACATCGGTGGCTACTACCAGCCCGACGTGGCCAAGATGGACGCCGTGATGCGCCCCAGCGCCACCTTCAACGCCGCCATCGACGCGCTGCGGTAAGCCACTTCGCCTTTGCCGGGGCCAGACCCCGGCAGACTTGAAGCATGACCGGCCGGCCCGCAAGGGCGGCCGGTTTTTTCATGCCGACATCGGCGGAAAACCGCAGGCGAAAAAAAACCGGCCCAAAGAGCCGGTTTTCTTGGAATTGGACGCTATCAGTAGCGACCGCCGCCGTGGCCGCCATTGCCATAGCCGACGTCGGCACGCTTGCCTGCATAGCCTTGCGGGCTGTAGCCACCCGAGCTGCGGCCTTCTTCTCGAGGACGCGCCAGGTTCACGACAATCGAGCGTCCGTCCACGGACATGCCGTGCAGGCCGGTGATGGCGGCCTGGGCGACTTCGGCAGAAGCCATCTCCACAAAACCGAAGCCCTTGGAGCGGCCGGTTTCGCGGTCCATCATGACCTTGGCGGAAGCCACGCTGCCGAATTCGGCGAAGTTGCTTTCCAGGCTGGAGTCGGTCACGGAGTAGGGCAGATTGCCCACGTAGATTTTGGTGGTCATAGGAAAACCTCTTTGCTTAGATGTGCGCAAACGGGCGCACCGTTGGAATGCAGGCGGAGGACTGTGCAATCCGCCGCAGGAAATGGATAGGGGTTCGCAGCAAGCGGGCCATCAGCACGCAGGCGGGTGCTGCATGCAGGTCTGAAGCCAGCCTTGGGTGACGGCAAACAGCCGTGCCGCTTCGCTGGAGGCGAATGCCTTGTCGAAACGGAATACGCGGCAGTAGCTGCCGTTGCCCTGGGAGCGATGGACCGAGAAGGAGGCACGGAAGCGGCCGCAGTCGGTCGGGTGTGTCGAGGGCGAGACGACGTACTTGCCCATGGGAATGCCGGTGTTTGAAATGTGGTTCAGTCAGGTTCGCAGCCTTGAAAAGGCCTGCGTGAGCATCTAGGAACTCGGTTGGCTGCAGCTCTACAGACCAACTGGGCGACAAAGGTCGCGAAACACATCCTGCAGGAAGCGGCTGGCAAGCCGTTGCGCGGGAGATGTGGTTGCCGACTCAGGTACTGGGTACGGGTCTCGACAACGGTGCTGACTATATCCTGTTGAATATTTAAACGCAACTTAATATTCTTTTTAATTGTAAAAACCTGCCTGACAGCCGTTGTTTTGTTATGTTATAACGTCACAATTCTGATGTGGCGCAACATCGCCAACCGTTTTCTGGAACAGGAAATCACCATGCCCACCCCTTTGACCGCCAACCAGCAACGGGTGCTCGACGCCCTGCGCCAGGCCGGTGCACCGCGCACGGCCTATGCACTGCTCGACCAGCTGCGTGACCACGGGCTGAGCGCCCCCACGCAGGTCTACCGCGCGCTGGACAAGCTGGCCGAGCAGGGCGTGGTCCACCGCCTGGAGTCGTTGAACGCCTATGTGTGCTGCTCGCACCCGGATGAGGGCAGCCATGACTTCTCGGCCTTTGCGATCTGCGACAGCTGCGGGCAGGTGGACGAGTTTGTCGACGACGCGCTCAACCGCTGCCTGGGCAGCTGGGCGCATGGCCATGCATTTGCGCTGGCCCATTCGAACATCGAGCTGCATGGCAAGTGCTCTGCCTGCACTGCGCTGCATGCCTGAGGCCCTGCCTGCCGCACGCGGCTGCAGTGCCAGCAGCGTGCTCCCTTTCCCTGCTTGAGAGATTCCATGATGCATACCGTAGCGCCGGTTCAGCCGCCGCATGCCCGATTGCCGGTGACCGTACTGTCGGGCTTTCTGGGCGCGGGCAAGACCACCTTGCTCAACCACATCCTGCACAACCGCGAAGGTCGGCGCGTGGCCGTCATCGTCAACGACATGTCCGAGGTCAACATCGACGCGGCCCTGGTGCGTGATGGCGGGGCCGACCTGTCGCGCACCGACGAAAAACTGGTGGAGATGAGCAACGGCTGCATCTGCTGCACGCTGCGCGAGGACCTGCTGGTGGAGGTGGCGCGGCTGGCGGGCGAGGGCCGCTTCGACCAGCTGGTCATCGAGTCCACGGGCATCTCCGAGCCGCTGCCGGTGGCCGAGACCTTCACCTTCGCGGGCGAGGACGGACGCAGCCTGGGCGATGTGGCGCGGCTGGACACCATGGTGACCGTGGTCGATGCCTTCAACTTTCTGCACGACTATGGCTCGCGTGACAGCCTGCGCTCGCGCGGCGAATCGCTGGGCGAGGAGGACCGCCGCACCGTGGTCGATCTGCTGATCGAGCAGGTGGAGTTCTGCGATGTGATCGTGCTCAACAAGATCGACCTGGTCACCGACGAGGACTGCAGCCGGCTCATGGCCATCCTGCGCGGGCTCAACCCGCGTGCCAGGCTGGAGATCGCGTCCTTCGGCCAGCTGCCGCTGGATCGCGTGCTCGATACGGGGCTGTTCGATTTCGAGGAGGCCTCCAGGGCGCCGGGCTGGCTGCAGCAGTTGCGTGGCACGCACCAGCCCGAGACCGAGGCCTATGGCGTTGCCAGCTTTGTCTACCGCGCCCGTCGCCCCTTTCATCCCCGGCGCTTCTTCGGCCTGGTGCAAAGCGAATGGCCGGGCGTGGTGCGCTCCAAGGGATTTTTCTGGCTGGCCAGCCATCCGGCGCTGGCCGGCTCCTGGTCGCAGGCCGGCGCTGTGGCCCGCCATGGGCCGGCCGGCCACTGGTGGGCCGCCGTGGAGGCCGAGCGCTGGCCGCGCGACCCCGAAAGCGTGGAGCGCATCCTGGACAAATGGGTCGATGGCGTGGGCGACGCGCGCCAGGAACTGGTGCTGATCGGCATGGGCATGGACGAGGACGCGCTGCGCGCCCGCCTGGACGAGTGCCTGCTGACCGATGCAGAAATGGCCCTGGGCCCGCAGGCCTGGGTGCAATGGGACAACCCGTTTCCCGACTGGAATTGAACGAATACCGCGCCGGCCTGGGTCGGCGCGGCCACCGGAGCCCCGAATGCTTGCACCTCTTCCCGATGTTTCCCTGACCGATCCCGCGCCCAGCCTCAGCCCGCTGCAATGGGTGGGCATGCAGGGCATAGACCTGCCCGTGACCGTGGCCGAGCCCGGCTACTGGCGCGAGCTGCATGCGCGCGCCGATGTGCAGGTCGATCTTCCTGCGGCCCATGTCAAGGGCATACACATGTCCCGGCTGTACCGGCAACTGGACAGCCTGGCCGAGGAATCCGCGCTGTCTGCCCTGGCGCTGCGCCATGCGCTGCAGGCCATGATCGACAGCCACCTGGACTGCCAAAGCCGCAGCGCCCGGCTGCGCCTGTCGCTGGACCTGCTGACCCAGCGGCCCGCCCTGGTCACCCACGATCTGTCGGGCTGGAAGTCCTATCCCGTGCGCCTGGACGCCACGCTGGCGCAGGGCGTGTTCCAGCTGCGGCTGCAGGTGGGCGTGGGCTATTCCTCGACCTGCCCCTGCTCGGCGGCACTGTCGCGCCAGTTGCTGGAGCAGGGCTTTTTGCAGGCCTTTGCGGGCGAGCCGCTGGTGGAGCCGGACCAGGTGGCTTCCTGGCTGCGCCGGCACGGCACGCTGGCCACGGCACACAGCCAGCGCAGCGAGGCCCAGGTCAGCGTGGACCTGGCCTGTGATGCGCCCGACCTGGGCATCCTGCCCCTGATCGCCCGCGTGGAGCAGGCGCTGGGCACGCCCGTGCAGACCGCCGTCAAGCGCGCCGACGAGCAGGCCTTTGCCGCGCTCAACGGCCGCAACCTGATGTTTGTCGAGGATGCGGCGCGCCGCATACAGGCCGCGCTGGAAGGCAGCTACGCCCAGCCGCGCGTGCATGTGCGCCACATGGAGAGCCTGCATCCGCACGACGCCGTGTCCTGGGCATGACCCGCGAGCCGGCCCCCGTTTGTCTACAACCCAAGGAGTTTCCCATGCAAGTGCTCTCGTCCCTCAAGGAAGCCAAGCTGCGCCATCGAGACTGCCAGGTGGTGCGCCGCCGCGGCCGCATCTACGTCATCTGCAAGAGCAACCCGCGCTTCAAGGCCCGCCAGGGCGGCGCAAAGAACAGGCGCAAGGGATGATCCGCAAGAACCCGCGCGGCGACCTGCCGCGCATCCATGCCAGCGCCTTCGTGGACCCCACGGCCATCCTGTGCGGACTGGTGATCGTGGAGGAGAACGTCTTCATCGGCCCCTATGCGGTGATCCGTGCCGACGAGATGGATGCGGACGGCCACATCGACCCCATCGTGATCGGTGCCCACTCCAACATCCAGGACGGGGTGGTGATCCACTCCAAGTCGGGCGCGCGCGTCAGCGTGGGGCAGCACACCTCGATCGCCCATCGCGCCATCGTCCACGGACCCTGCACCGTGGGCAATGGCGTGTTCATCGGCTTCAACAGCGTGCTGTTCAACTGCGTGGTCGATGACGGCTGCGTGGTGCGCTACAACGCCGTGGTCGATGGATGCCACCTGCCGCCAGGCTTTTATGTGCCGTCCACCGCGCGCATAGGCCCGGAGACCGACCTGTCCACGCTGGCCCAGGTGCCCGCCGACGCCAGCGATTTCTCCGAGGACGTGGTCCGCACCAACAACGAACTGGTGCGCGGCTACAAGGCCATCCACAATGAGTTCTGACCGGCCGGGAGGGCTGCATGTCCGATTCCGCTGACCTCAAGAACCTGGGGCTGAAGGCCACGCTGGCGCGAGTGTGGGTGCTGGACATCTTTCGCCACGGGGCCGACCGGCATCTGGCGGCCGAGGAGGTCTATCGCCAGCTGCATGACCAGGGCCGGGGCACCAGCCTGGCCACGGTCTACCGCGTGCTGGCGCAGCTGGAGCAGGCCGGGCTGCTGCGGCACCAGCGCTTTGCGGCGGGCAAGGCGGTCTATGAACTCGACGACGGCGAGCACCATGACCACCTGATCTGCACGCGCTGCGGCCTGGTGCAGGAGTTCCACGATGCGGTGATCGAGCAGCGCCAGAAGCTGCTGGCGCGCTCGCATGGCTTTGCCATCGTGGAGCATTCCCACATCCTCTACGGGCGCTGCGTCAAGCCCGACTGCGAGCGGCTGGCGGGCCGGCAGGCGCCTACCGCTCCTTGAGGCTGCGCTGCGCACGCTCGCAGATGCGGCGCGTGGCGGGCACGGGCGATTCCTGGAGCCATTGCGCACACAGGGCGCGCACCCAGTCAGGCCGGCTCTTGGCCGCGTCGTTGAGCCAGTTGGCCACCGAGTCCTGCACATAGGGCGAGGCATCGGCGCGCAGCCGCTGCAAAAGGGGCAGGGCGATCTCCGGCTGCTGCTTGAGCGCCGCGATATGGCTGCACCAGACGCCGCGCGGCCGCAGGGCCTCGCTGGCGAAACGGCGCAGGCGGTCGGAGGGCCGCCTTGTCCACCGGGACAACTCGGCCACGGCCTGCGGCAGGTCGCTGGCCAGATGCGGGCGCACGCCCATCCACGACCATTCGCGCACGCCGAAATGCGGGTCATCGGCCAGCGGCTGCAGCAGCTCCAGGCGCTGGCTCAGGGTCAGGCCCGGCTGCGCACCGGCCATGAAGCAGGCCCAGCCGCGCACCGTGTCAGAGCGGTGCGTGAGGCAGCGCTGCCAGCCGGCCTGGCCCAGCGCCTGCCACAGCAGGCCGCCAATGCACTCCATGCGCTTGAGAATGCCCAGCTGGCCCAGCGCCTGCGCCGTGTCCTCCAGTTGCGGCCACGCGTCGGGAAAGACGGCCTGCAGCAGCCGGGCCTGGTCCACGGCCAGGCTTTCGGTCAGCGTGGCGGTCTCGATCTCGCCCAGGGACAGGGCCTGCAGCAGTTCGGGAGTGATATCGACCTTGCGGTTGGCGCCCTTGCGCCGGTGGGCGGGCGCCTTCATGCGCTGGCCTCCACGCCTGCGGCGGCCTTGGCCAGCAGCTTTCCCAACTGGCCGCGTTCGGCGGGCGACAGGTTGGAAAACAGGCCGGCGATCCATTGGCTGTGCCGGGCAAACAGCTTGCGCGCCAGCTGGCGGCCCTTGGCGGTGAGCTGCACGCGCAGCGCGCGGCGGTCGGCCGGGTCGGGCAGGCGCTCGGCCAGGGCCTCGCGTTCCAGGCCGTCCAGCAGGCCGGTCACGGTGGCGCGGGTGATGCCGGCCTGCTCGGCCAGGTGGTTGGGGGCCAGCCCTTCGCTGGCGGATTCCAGCAGGAACAGCAGCACGAAGCGCCCTTCGGACAGGCCGTGCGGCGCCAGCAGCGCGGCGCAGTCACGGTCGATGCGCGCAGCCAGGGACAGGGTCTGGAAGCACAGCCGCATGCTGTCCACGTCGTCCAGCTTGCGGCGCTCGGCCTCGGCCAGCAGGGCCTGGTATTTCTGTTCGAGTTGCATGCGGCAAGCATACAGTATGGCGGCTAACCATGTGGCTGCGCCTCCAGGCAAGCAGTGGTCTGTGCGCGATGGCTGCGCTTGCGGCCCAGCCTGCGCACGCCTATGACCACGCCCGTGGCGCTCATCAGCAGGCCGCCCAGGCTGAAGGCCAGCAGCAGCGCATCCCACAGCGGCCGGCGCTGCAGCAGCGGCAGCCAGTCCCAGCTGTGCAGCATGGCGAACAGCCAGCGCTTGAGGCGCTGGATGCCGTCCAGCCGGCCCAGCACCTGGCCCGTGTGCGGGTCGATGTGCACCCAGCTGGCCGCGGCATCGCCAAAGACCACGCGCAGAACGGGCAGGGGCTTGTCATGGCCGCCCATCATGGTGTGCTCGGCGCGCTCGTACCAGTACAGGTCGTGCGCGGTCAGCCATTCGCTGCGCAGCACGGGTGCGTCGATCAGCACGGCCGCGCGGTCCAGCAGGGCGTCGCGCGAGTGGGCCACGGGCGCGGCGCTGGCGCTGTCCAGCACCAGGGGCGTGCCGGCTGCGGGCTGGGCCAGCACCTCGGTGCGGCCTGCGGTGCGCAGCCAGCGCAGTTCGCGCACGGGACCGCCCGCCGCGGCGATCAGCGACTGCGGCGTGGCGTCGTCCCCGGTCAGGCGCAGCGGGCCCTGTTGCCACCGGGCCATGTGCAGTGGCGGCGTGCCCGTGTCGAACAGGCGCCAGGGGTTCATGGACATCAGGCCGCTGAAGATCCAGGCCAGCGTGGTCAGCGCGAACAGCAGGCCCGCCACATGGTGCCAGCGCATGGCGCGGCCCGGGTAGGGCGTGCGCAGGCCGCTGCGGTAGGGCTGCCTGAACCGCCAGCGCATCACCCCGACCACGGTGCCGGTGATGGCCACGGCAATGCCGACCAGCGACAGCACGTTGACGATGTCGGCCCAGGCGCCATCAAAGGCATTGCCCCTGAACATGTACAGCCAGTGCAGCCAGGCGCCCAGGTAGTTCCAGCCGCGCTCGCTGCGCGTGGCATCGCGCACCACCTCGGCCGTGCGGCCGGAGATGTAGAGCAGCGTGCCCTCGGCATCGTCCATCTGCACGCGGTGCAGGGGGCGGTGGATGTCCAGCGCGCGCGAGTGGCTGAAGGCATCCTCATCCACCGTGCCCAGGTAGTGCAGGCCTGTGCCGTCCCCCGCGAAGGCGCGCGCGCTGGCCAGGGCCTGTGCCTGGCTGGTGGCGCCCAACACCTGGCCGCTGGCCGCATCGATGGCCACGGGCTGGCGCCGCCCCTCGGGCGTGACCAGGTAGCTGGCACGGCCGGCGCTGCCGGCATGCAGGCGCAGGTCCTTGAGCGGGCCGTCGATGCCGGCCGCGCGCAGCGCCTCGGCGGGCGCGAGCAGGGCGGCGTTGCCATCGAGCGCCGGCAGGTGGCGCAGCCGCTCGGCCTGCGTGAGCTTGGGGTAGCCCACGTACATCATCACCATGCCCGAGACAAACCACAGCGCAAAGAACAGGCACAGGGCAATGCCCAGCCAGCGGTGCAGCAGGAACAGCCAGCGTTTGAGGTGAAGGCGCATGGTGCGTCTCCTGCTCAGAAGGCCACGCGCAGCGAAATGTCTGCCGTGCGCGGCGCGCCCAGGTAGGCCATGGTGCTGGTCAGGCTGGCGGCGTAGACGCGGTCCGTGGCATTGCGCAGCCGTGCAACCACGGTCATGCGCGGGTCGATGCGGTAGCTCAGGCCCAGGTCCAGCAGGGTGTAGGCGGGCCAGGACAGCGTGTTGGCCGCATCGGCATAGATGCCTCCCACGCGGCGCAGCCCGGCGTTGACCTCCAGCGCCGGCGTGATGCGGTAGCTGGTCCAGAGGTTGAGCACGCTGGCGGGCGTGTTCGTGGGTCGCTTGCCCGCCAGGGACACGCCGCCTTGCTGGTAGTTGTCATAGCGCGCGTCCACATGGCTCCAGTTGCCCTGGATGGACCATCGCGGCGTGGGCGTCAGGCCCATGGACAGCTCCACCCCGCGCGAGGACTGCTGGCCCACCAGCACCGTGCGCGTGCTGTCCTGCGGGTCCTGGGTGGAGATGTTGCGGCGCGTGATGCGATAGACCGCCAGCGCCGCCGTTCCCTTGCCCTGCCAGAACGACAGCTTGCTGCCCGCCTCCACCTGGCGGCCCGTGGTCAGCCCGGTGTTGTTGATGGCATCGGCAAACGAGGCGCCCATCAGCATGCCCGACGGCGGATCGGCCGCCGTGGAGAACTGTGCGTAGAGATTGGCCTCGGGCGTGGCATCCCAGACCAGGCCCACGCGCCCGGTCGTCGGGCTATAGCTGCGGCTGTAGCTGGCGGGCAGCGCGGGCGTCACATCGCGCCGGTTGGTCAGGTCCACCTCGATGCGTTCATGGCGCAGCGCCGTCAGCAAGTGCAGGGCAGGAGTGAGGGCCGTGCGGTTTTCCAGGTAGAGCGCGGTGGTGGTGACCTTGTTGTCGCGGTCAGGCCTGAAGCCGGGCGCCATGCCGGGAATGTCGTAGAAGTTCTCTGTCGTGAAATCGTAGGGATTGACCGTGCTCACCGTGCCCGACAGGCTGTTCGGAAAGCGCGTCTGCCGGTTCACGCTCACATCCAGCCCAAAAGCCCATTCGCTGCGCCGGCCGGCCAGCTCGCCCAGGTAGCTGCCTTCGATGCGGTCACCCACCATGCGCTGGTCATGGCGCTGGAGCAGCGCCGCCGAGCGCACCACCGCGCTGTTGTCGGGCGTGAAGCGGTAGGTCTCCACGTTGCGGTAGTCGCGCAGCGCGTCATAGGCGTAGAAGGTGTTGCTCAGCTTGAGCCGGTCGCTGGCCCGCCATTCGGTGATGGAGCGCAGCCACTGCACGCGCTGGGCGTACAGGCCGTCGGCGCTGTTGTAGTTCTTGCCGAGGGTGGCCTCGTCAATGCGCGCCTGGCCGCGCAGCGGGTTGAGCAGCGGCGTGCCCCAGTAGGGGCGGTCCACGCGCTCATGCTGGGCTTCGTAGGCCAGAGTGTGCGTGAGGCCGCCACCCAGGTCGGACAGCAGCGAGGCCGCCAGCTGCGTGGAGCGCGACTGCGTGCCGCCCACCCAGCTGCCGGCATCGCGGTGGTTGAGGTCCAGGCGCAGGTAATGGGTGGTGCCCTGGCTGTCAGTGGCATCGCCCAGGCGGCGGTTCAACCCTACGGAGGCTTCCTTGAGCCCGTAGCTGCCCAGGCGCAGCTGGCCCTCGGTGAAGCTGTCGCGCTGGGCCAGCTTGGTGATGTAGTTCAGCGTGCCGCCCACGCCGCCTGCGCCGTAGAGAAAGCCGGAGGCGCCGCCAATGGCCTCCACCCGGTCGTAGATCCAGCTGTCCACGGGCCGTGCCGCAATGGAGTACTGCAGGTTGATGCCGTTGAACAGCTGGCTGACCGACCCCGTGCCGAAGCCCCGATAGCTGATGCCGATGTTGCCGGGCGGGCTGTAGGCCGTGACGCCCGGAATGGAGCGCAGGATCTCCTGCGTGTCCTGGGCGCCGCGCGCCTCAATGGCGGCGCGGTCCACGATGTGCACCGAGGCCGGTGTCTCGCGCGCTGTCAGGCCCAGGCGGCTGGCCGTGCCCACGGTCTTGTTCAGCGGCAGCAGTCCGTTGGCGTCGGCCGTGGCCTGGTCGGAGACCTCGACGGGAGCCAGCGGGATATCGGCCTGTGCCTGCGCTTGCGCTTGCACGCCAGGCGTCCAGGCCGTGCCCAGCGCGCAGCACAGCGCTACGGCCAGGGGATGGGGGCGAAAAAGGGTTGCAGGCAGGCGCAGCGGCGCTGCCATCGCGGGGAAGGGGAGGGAATTCACGAACTGACTCCGGGTCTTGCGCCGCGCATGCGGCGCAGGCGGGCCGGGCGCGCATCAGCAGGCCCGGCGGCGATTCAAGAGAACACGGCAGTCAGCGGAGGAGGGCCGCGCGCCGGCAGCGGCGCGCGTGTGACGGAGGCAATGTGCGCCGCCACCAGCGGCAGCAGCGCGTGGGCCAGCGGCTGCTGGTGGGGCACGGCCATCTGCGGCAGGGCCGGCGGCGGTGCGCCAGCGGGCAGGCACATGGGGCAGTCAAGCTGGTGGTGGCCCATGCCCGGGGCTGCGCTGTCGCCCAGCGCCACCAGCTTGACGTCGCCGCTGGCCGTGCAGACCAGCTCGAATCCCTGGGGATGGACCAGGGGCGAAGCCACGGCAACGCCCAGCGTCACGGCAAACCAGGCCAATATCAGCCGGGTGAGCCAGAACGAGGAGCGAAGCGCTTGCATGGGCCGTGATTATGGCTTGGCGGGCGCGGGCGTGAACAGGCTGCCGCCCAGCTTGACGCCGGCCTTCAGGCCGCGCTTGGCGAACCAGCCCTGGTTCATCTCCAGCACATAGCGCACGGGCTTGGCCGAGCAGTGCGAGTCCTCGGTCATGGGCTTCATGTCGGCCAGGTTCACGATGGTGCCGTCATCGGCCACGAAGGCGGCGGTCAGCGGCAGCAGGGTGTTGCGCATCCAGAAGCACTGCACGGCAGGCACCTCGAAGACGAAGATCATGCCCTCCTGCTGGGGCATGTCCTGGCGGAACATCAGGCCGATGGCGCGCTCGCGGTCCGAGGCGGCCACCTGGGCATCGATGCGGTGGATTCCGGCCGTCAACTCCACGCGGCGCAGGTTCATCTGGGGGCTGCCCTGGGGCTGTGCGCCTGCCGATACGGCGGCGCCAGCCAGGCAGGCGGCCATGAGCAACCGCTGCAGCGCGCGGCGGGAAAGGGATGTGTGGAGGGGTGTCGAAGGCTTCGTCATCTTGCACATTCTGTCGCAGGGGGCGCGTGGCCGGACGCAAAAATCGGCCTGGCCGGGCCATCAGGGCCGGGCGGGCGGCAAAAAGCCCGCAGTGCATTGCTGACTTGCGGGCTTTTTTTGAGGGGATGCCAGCGGGCATCCCGGCGCCTGGATCAGGCCACGGCCTTGTGTGCCTTCTTGGTGGAACGCTTGGCGTGCTTCTTGCCGGAATGCTTGCCGCTCTTGGCGACCTTGGCCTTCTTGGCTGTGTGAGCGGGAGCAGCTGCGGAAGCGGCCGTGGGAGCCGACATCGGCGTTTCGGGTGCTGCGGCGGCCTGTGCGAAGGCGCCTGCGGCAAACGAACCGGCGACCAGGACAGCGAGGAGTTTTTTCATATATGCCATTTCCTAGAAAAGCGGTAGAAGCCAAGTTGAACCAGACAGCGGTGCGAAATTGTTGATGCACCGCAGATGCTCAACGCACTGACTGTATCGCCGTTGACAGGAAGGCGACCCGATTGTCGTTAGAATTTTCTGCACCAAATTTGTGCCCATTCCGGGCATTCACTCTTGCCTCGTGCACCAGCCAACGGAGACCCGTCCCCATGAACCGCTTCCAGCACATCCAGGTGCCGGCCGAGGGCCAGAAGATCACTGTCAACGCCGACATGTCGTTGAACGTGCCAGACCAGCCCATCATTCCTTTCATCGAAGGCGACGGCACCGGCGTGGACATCACGCCCGTGATGATCAAGGTGGTGGATGCCGCCGTGGCCAGGGCCTATGGCGGCAAGCGCAAGATCCAGTGGATGGAGGTCTTCGCGGGCGAGAAATCCACGCGCATCTACGGCCCCGATGTCTGGCTGCCCGAGGAAACCATGCAGGCCCTTCGCGAGTACGTGGTCTCCATCAAGGGCCCGCTGACCACGCCCGTGGGCGGCGGCATCCGCTCGCTGAACGTGGCGCTGCGCCAGGAGCTGGACCTCTACGTCTGCCTGCGCCCCGTGCAGTATTTCAAGGGCGTGCCCTCGCCGCTGAAGGAGCCCGAGAAGACCAACATGGTCATCTTCCGCGAGAACTCCGAGGACATCTACGCGGGCATTGAGTACGAGGCCCGCAGCGACAACGCCAAGAAGCTCATCGACTTCCTGGTCAAGGAAATGGGTGTCAAGAAGATCCGCTTCCCCGAGACCTCGGGCATCGGCGTCAAGCCCGTGTCCATCGAGGGCACGGAGCGCCTGGTGCGCAAGGCCATCCAGTACGCCATCGACAATGACAAGCCCAGCGTGACCCTGGTCCACAAGGGCAACATCATGAAGTTCACCGAAGGGGGCTTCCGCGACTGGGGCTACGCGCTGGCCGCGCGCGAGTTCGGCGCCCAGCCTATCGACGGCGGACCCTGGCTCAAGTTCAAGAACCCGCGCACGGGCCGCGACATCGTCATCAAGGACTCGATTGCCGACGCCTTCCTGCAGCAGATCCTGCTGCGCCCGGCCGAGTACTCGGTGGTGGCCACGCTCAACCTCAACGGCGACTACATCTCGGACGCGCTGGCGGCCCAGGTTGGCGGCATCGGCATTGCGCCCGGCGCCAACATGTCCGACTCCGTGGCCTGCTTCGAGGCCACGCACGGTACGGCCCCCAAGTACGCGGGCAAGGACTATGTGAACCCGGGCTCCGAAATCCTCTCGGCCGAGATGATGCTGCGCCACATGGGCTGGCGCGAGGCGGCCGATCTGGTCATCAGCGCGCTGGAAAAGGCCATCCAGAGCAAGCAGGTGACCTACGACTTCGCCCGCCTGATGGACGGCGCCACCCAGGTGTCATGCTCCGGCTTTGGTGAGGTGATGATCTCCAAGATGGATTGACGGGCGCCCGCGCTCCATGAAAAAACCGCGCCAGGGCGCGGTTTTTCTTTGGTGATCGTTGACGGGTCAGCTCTTGGGCAGCGCACAGCCATCGGGCCCGCAGTCCTCGCCTTGGGGCGCGGTCTGCTCGCCGGCGGTGATGGCCGCCACCTGCTGCACCCACTCGCCCAGCTGCGTTGCCCAGCCCTGTGCATCTCCCAGCCAGGGACCGATGTCGATGCGCTGGATGGCGCGCTGGCCCGGCTGCTCGGCCTCGGGGTGGTCGAACTCCAGCGCGAAGGTCGGGAAACCCTGGCCCTGTGCCAGGTTCAGCCATTCGCGCGCCTGGGTGATATGCGCCTGGGTGGCAGCGCCGGACAAGCGCTGGAAGGCCTGGGCAAAGGCCTCGCCGTCCAGTCCCAGGTCACGGGCCAGTTCCTGCAGCACGGCGGGGTCGCTGATGCGGCGGCCTTCCACGTAGTGGGCCTGCTGCTGGCGCGCCAGCATGTCCAGGCCCCGGCCCGCCAGTTCCTCGGCGGCCAGCAGGGCCGTGGTGGGCGGCTCCGAGTCCAGCACGGCGCCCAGGTCGTTGAGCAGGCCGTCGAAGTAGGCAGGGCCGAACGGCTGGCCCGTCATCTCGGCAATGCGCTGGTCGTGCGGCATCACATGGCCGCGCCAGTCGGCCGTGATGGTGCGGGTGTGGGCGCCCGTGAGCATGCCGCCGCCATGCCATTGCAGCGTGACGCCGGGCACGCTGCGCGCGGCCTTGACCAGGGGCGCGGCGGCATAGCACCAGCCGCACAGCGGGTCGAAGATGTAGTGAAGGACAAAGGGCGGCTGCGCGGTCGTGGTCATGGCAGGAGCGGGCTGTGATGAAGGCGCCCACTGTAGCGGCTATTGGCTTGCCCGTGACGGGGCAGGGCCGCAGGCAGAATGGGCGACTGCCGCCGTGCAGCCACCGTGCTGCCATCGTCGATCCCGTCTGCATTGCCATGCGCCTCAAGTCCACGCCGCCTCCGTTCGATCCGTCCGACCCGTCCGCTTCCTCTGCACCGGCCGCCGAGCCCAGCGTCCAGTCCGTCGCCCGGCGCGGCATGCTGGGTTTTCTGCTGTTCTGGCTGCTGGTCATGGGAGTGCTGTACTGGGCCATGCAGATGTACCTGAAGCCGGCCGGCGTCAAGGTCCAGGCTGATGGCACGGTGGCCATTGCGCGTGACCGTGACGGGCATTTCCGCGTGGAAGGGGCCGTCAACGGGCAGCCCGTGCTGTTCCTGGTGGACACGGGCGCCAGCATGGTCGGCGTGACCGAGCCGCTGGCCGAGCGCGCAGGCCTGGACGGCGGCGAGCCGGTTCGCTTTCGCACCGCCAATGGCGAGCGCGACGGCCGCATGGTGGTGGCCGATCAGGTGCGCGTGGCCTCCCTGGTGGTCAGCGGCCTGCGCGTGGGTACGGGCTATACGGGCAGCACGGACAGGGATGCGCTGCTGGGCCAGAACTTCCTGCGCCAGTTCGATGTGGAAATACGCGGCGACCGCATGCTGATCCATCCGCGCGGCAGCGGGTCTTCGCCCAGGCAGTAAGTACGTAAGCAACGAAGTAACTAACTAGCTAAGCAAGGGAGAGGGACATGACAAACAACGGCTTTCGCACCGACAGGCGCAGATGGCTGCAGACGGGCGCAGCCCTGGCGACGCTGGGCTGCACGGCCTGTGCCAGCGTGGGGCAGGGCGGTGCCTTTTCCACCGGCACCGGCACCGGCACCGGCCTGGCCGAGGACCTGGGCGAACGCCTGGACCAGGGCGTGCAGAGCGGAGAACTGGCGAACCTGCACGCCGTCGTCGTGATGCGCCACGGCCGGCTGGCGCTGGAGCGCTATTTCGAGGGTGAGGACGAACGCTGGGGGGAGCCGCTGGGCAAGGTGGCCTTCAACGCCGACTCCCTGCACGATGTGCGCTCGGTCAGCAAGAGCATCGTCGGCCTGCTGTACGGCATGGCCTTGGCCGAGGGCAAGGTGCCCGCGCTGGACACGCCCCTTGTCCAGGCTTTTCCCGCCTACGGCGATCTGGCGGCCGATGGGCGCCGGCGCGCCATCCTCATCTCCCATGCCCTGGGCATGACCATGGGCCTGCAATGGGACGAGGACCTTCCGTATTCCGACCCGCGCAACAGCGAAATCGCCATGGAGCGCAGCAGCGACCGCTACCGCTACGTGCTGGAGCAGCCTATCGTCGCCTCGCCTGGCGAACGCTGGTGCTACAGCGGCGGGGCGACGGCACTGCTGGGCCATCTGATCGCGCAGGGCAGCGGCATGCCGCTGCTGGACTATGCGCGGCACAAGCTGTTTGCTCCGCTGGGCATCGACAAGGCCGAGTGGACGCCTGGCACCAACGGCGAGGCGGCCGCCGCCTCCGGCCTGCGCCTGCGGGCGCGCGACCTGGCCCGCATTGGCCAGCTGGTGCTGCAGCAGGGTGAATGGCAGGGACGGGCGTTGGTGCCCCGGCATTGGATTGTGCAATCCATGCAGCCGCGCGTGGACGCCTGGCCCGGCCTGCGCTACGGCCACCACTGGTACGTGGGGCAGACCCGCGCCGGCCTGGCGTACTACATGGCCATCGGCCTGGGCGGGCAGCGGCTGGTGATCGTGCCCCAGCATTCGCTGGTGTATGCCGTCTTCATGGGCAACTACGACAGCCCCCAGCAGGTGCAGCGCGTGGCGGCCGTGCAGGGCCTGGTCGCCGCTGCCTTGCGGTGACTGCCTTGCGCTGACAGCCTTGCCCTGACAGCCGTGCGCGGGCACGGCGGGCGTGCGAGAATCCCCGCTTCCAAGGTCTGCCGCATGCCCGGCTCGCGCAAGCAGGGCGCGAAGCGGGGCGGGCCGGTGCGTGTCGAGGCTCGATCCACTTTCCTGGTTCCGGTGCCGGCCCATGAGCCCCAGAGGCCATGGCGCCGGTTGTTTCTGCCTCCCGCATGATCGCCAGATCACCGTTTGCCCGTGTCCCACCGCCAGCCCATCCGCATCGCCGACCGCCACCAGTTCGACACCCTGATCGACGCCCGTTCGCCTGCCGAATTCGCGCAGGACCACATTCCCGGCGCCATCAACTGCCCCGTGCTCGACAACGAGGAGCGCGCCCGGATCGGCACCATCTACAAGCAGGTCAGCCCCTTCGAGGCCAAGCGCCTGGGCGCGGCCATGGTCTCGGCCAACCTGGCGCGCCATCTGCAGGAAACCTTCGCCGACAAACCGGCCAACTGGAAGCCGCTGGTCTACTGCTGGCGCGGTGGCCTGCGCAGTGGTTCCATGGTCACCTGGCTGCGCCTGGTCGGCTGGGATGCCCAGCAACTGGCCAACGGCTACAAGTCCTATCGCGGCCATGTGATCGAGCTGATCGACCGCCTGGTGCCCCAGCTGCGCCTGCAGGTGCTGTGCGGCGCCACCGGCAGCGCCAAGACCCGCGTGCTGCATGCCCTGGCCGAGGCCGGCGAGCAGGTGCTGGACCTGGAGGGCTATGCCAGCCACAAGGGCTCCTTGCTGGGCAACCTGCCCGGCGTGGAGCAGCCCAGCCAGAAATACTTCGAGACGCTGCTGGCCCAGCAGCTGGAGAGTTTCGATCCGTCGCGCACCGTGTACGTGGAAGGCGAGAGCGCCAAGATCGGGCGCGTGTCCCTGCCGCTGGTGCTGGTCGAGCACATGCGCCAGTCGCCCGTGATTGCGCTCGATGCCACGCCCGAGGCACGCCTGGCCTACCTGCTGCGCGACTACGCCTACCTGGGCGACGATCCGCAGATGCTGGCCGACAAGCTGGGCTGGCTCAAGGAGCTGCAGGGCAAGGAGACCATCTCGCGCTGGCAGGCCTGGGCGCATGAGCGCAGCCTCTCGCCGCTGTTCTCCGAGCTCATGGCCCAGCACTACGACCCGCACTACGAGCGCTCGCAGGAGCGGCATTTCACGCAGTGGCGCACGCGCCGCAGGGTGCAGGCCGACGACCTCAGCGAGGCCGGCATCACCGCGCTGGCGCGCCAGATACTGGCGCTGGATGGGGCATCGGCCGCGTGAATCAGGCGTTTGAATCAGCCGTGTGAGTCGGCCAGCACCGGATACAGCGACAGCAGCAGCAGGGCCGCCATGCACCAGTTGAAGCGGCGCAGTGCCTGCGGCGAGCGCAGCGCGCGCCCCACGGCGCTGCCGAACAGCGTCCAGACGCTGACGCTGGGATAGTTCACGATGCCCAGCACCAGGGCGGCCAGCACCAGGTTGATGAAGAAATCCTCGCGCGGCGTGTAGGTGGCAATCACGCCGATGGCCATGATCCAGGCCTTGGGGTTGACCCACTGGAAGGCCGCCGCCTGCCAGAACCCGAAGGGCCGGGCACCCGCGTTGCCGCCGTCGATGCCGCCGCTGCCCGCGATCTTCCAGGCCAGCCAGACCAGGTAGGCCGCGCCCAGGTACTTGAGCGCGGTGTAGATCACCGGCAGGCGCTCGAACACCGCGCCCAGGCCCGCGCCCACCAGCAGCACCATGACCACCACGCCGAGGGTGATGCCCAGCATGTGGGGCACCGTGCGGCGGTAGCCGAAGGTGGCGCCCGAGGCCGTCAACATCACATTGTTGGGGCCGGGCGTGACGGAGCTGACGAAGGAGAACATGGCCAGCGGCAGCAGGAACGAGGTGTGGGCGGTATCGAAGGGCATGGTGGCAACAGGCATGACAGGGAATCCGGCGCCCTGTCTGCGCATGCCGCAGGCCGCGGCGCCGTCAGGCCATGCTAATGGCAGTGTTCGGTACAGTGGCAGTACACTTTGCCAGAACAATTTGCCAACTGGCCTGCCCACATGACCCTGACACTTGATCCCGCAGCCACGCCGAAGCAAGCGCAGGCACAGCAGACACCGCAGACATCGAGTGCATCCTCCGCTACGGCTTTCCAGGCCGCTGCGCCCTGGCGTCCGCTGCGCTCCTCCGATCTCTCGCTGGTCGAGCAGCTCGTGGACCACTACGGCAGCCTCATCCGCCACCATGGCCTGCGCGCGGGCTCGCGGCTGCCCTCGGTGCGCGCGCTGGCCCAGCAGGCCGGCGTCAGCCGCGATACCGTGGTCCAGGCCTACGACCGGCTGGCCGCCCAGGGCCTGGTGCATTCGCGGCGCGGCTCGGGCGTCTTCGTCAGCGCCCGGCGCGCGGCCCAGGCCTTGCCGCGCGCCAGCCAGGGCCTGCCCACGCTGGAGCAGGGCGCAGCCTTCGATACCGCCTTTCTGTTGCGCAGCATGTTCCGCGAAGGCACGGAGCATTCGGGCGACGCCGGCATGCTGCCGCCGGAATGGCTGGACCAGGAGATGCTGGCCTCGGCCCTGCGCGCCGTCGGCCGCAGCACGGGCACCAGCCTGCTGACCTATGGCGTGCCCCAGGGCTATCTGCCGCTGCGCCAGCAGATCGCCTCGGTGCTGCAGGCCCAGGACGTGCCAGCCCACCCCGAGGCCCACCTGATGACCGTGGCCGGTGTCACGCAGGGGCTGGACCTCATCGTGCGCAGCCTGGTGCGCCCTGGCGATACCGTGCTGGTGGAAGACCCCGGCTGGTTTCTCATCTTCGGCCGGCTCAACGCCCTGGGGGTGAACGTGGTCGGCGTGCCCCGCCTGCCCGGCGGCCCCGACGTGGAGGCGCTGGAGCGGCTGGCCCGCCAGCACCAGCCCCGGCTTTTCATCCTGAACACGGCCGTGCACAACCCCACGGGCCAGACCCTGTCGGCCGGCGTGGCCCACGAGGTGCTGCGCATTGCCGAGCGCCACGACTTCTACCTGGCCGAGGACGACACCTACTCCGACTTCCTGCCCGGCGTGCCCGTGCGCCTGGCCGCCATGGACCGGCTGCAGCGCGTGCTCCTGGTGGGCGGCTACTCCAAGACCCTGGCCGGCAGCCTGCGCGTGGGCTATGTCGCGGCACACACCGACCTGATACGGCGGCTGACCGACCTCAAGCTGCTGGGCGGCCTGACCACGGCGCTGCCGGGCGAGCAGGTGGTGCACCGCGTGCTGGCCGATGGCCAGTACCGCAAGCATGTGGACCGCCTGCGCGAGCGCGTGGACCGCGCGCGCAACCGCTGCCTGCGCATGCTCGAAGCCCTGGACTGCCGGGCCCCGCACGAACCGCAGGCCGGCATGTTCGCCTGGGTGGACTGCGGCGTGGACTCGGAGGTGCTGGCCCGCCATGCCGCGCCGCAGGGCCTGCTGCTGGCGCCGGGCCTGCTGTTTTCGCCCAGGCAGGCCGCGGGCAGCATGCTGCGCATTCCCGTGCCCATGGTGGAGCAGCCCCAGACCTGGAAGATCCTTGGCCACCTGCTGGCGCAGCACCGGGGCGGCGGTGGATGAGTGGACGGTGCAGCAACACTGCCTGACGGGAGGTTGACGCTGCCGGCGCCAGGGCATGTAAGACACGGCATCGGGCCTCGGCGCCCCGGTAGCGCGCTGCTATCGTTCCGGGATGACTATTGAGCTTGTCTTGCCAGGGGAGGCCGGCCGCAGAGCCGGGGTGAATGACAGCCGGCCCCGACCGGGAGGCGGTGCGGCGCGCCGCCTGGCGCCGGTGCTGGCGCTGCTGCTGACGGCGGGCTGCGCCGACACGCCCGCGCCGCGCGGCAAGGTGGAGGGCGCCTCGTTCGAGCCCAGCGAAATCGTGCAGTCCGACAGCAACCGCATGGCCACGCTGGCCATGAAGGAGAACCTGGACAGCCTGATGCGCATCATGGACAAGCTGTACCTGCGCAACCCCGCCGAGTGGAAGAAAACCGCCGAAAGCCGCGAGGCCGCATCCGCCTACGTGCGCATCGCCATCACCGAGCGCCAGCCCTGGGCCGACCTGCGCGGCGCCCAGGACGTGGCCGCGCTCTCGCTGGCGCTGCAGCCCGACTTCAAGGGCGACCGCGTGGCCGCCTTCGTCCATGCGCTGGCCGACACCATCATCACGGCCCACGGCGGGCGCACCAGCTTCACCCTGGTCCATGGGCTGGACCCGCAGCTGATCTACAACGCCGCGCGCAACGTGGAAGTGGCCAACTGGATACTCAACTCACGGCGCAATGCCGCTGGCGGGCCGCTGCTGTTGTCCAACCACCTGGGCGACGACGCGCGCAACCTGAGCTTCGAGCGCGAGATGGGCAAGATCATCGGCCGGCTGGACCTGATCGCCAACTACACCACCGAGCGCTACAGGCGCTCCTTCATCGGCTACGGGCAGGGACTGGTGGCGGGACCCTTCATGCAGTTCCTGCCCGTGCGCTGAGGCGGCAGGCGTCAGGACTCGTCACACAGAACGATGGTAACCAGAGCGGAGGTGTCTTCGATGGCGCGTACCGCATGTGCCATGTTGGCCGGCAGGTGCATCAGCTGGCCGGCCTGCAGGGACTGGCGGCTTTCGCCGAGCATCACCTCCAGCTCGCCTTCCAGGCAATGCAGGCTGACGCTGCCAGGCACCTTGTGCGGCGGCAGCGACTGGCTGGCGCGCAGGACCACGCGGATGACCTCCATGTCCTGGGACTTGAACAGGGCACAGGTCCGGGCGCCCGCCAGCCGCGCACCAAACGGCAGGACATCGATGGCTTGAGCGGTCAGTGCAAAGGGGGTGGCCATGGCGGACCTCCAGGCGTTGGCGGGCAATACTGCCATTGTCCTCCGAAGCACCGCAATCCATCAACCGCAGCTGTGTGACAGCAGGGGCTTGTGCAGGGTCTCAGCCCGGCACGCTGGCCTCCACCAGCAGGGTCAGCAACTGCAGCGACTCCTGCCAGCCCAGGTGACAGGCCTCGGCGGGAATGACGGCGGGCACGCCTTCCTGGGTCACATCCATTTCAGTGCCGCAGAACACCTCGCGCAGCGTGATGGTGGTGATCATCTCGCCAGGCAGTTGCGGGTCGTCGAAGCGGTCGGTATGGCGTACCAGCCGGCCAGGCTCCAGGTCCAGGAACTCCCCGCCGAAGCCGCTGCGCCCGCCCGTGGACAGATTGACGAAGGCCATGCGGTAGCGCCCGCCGACCCGGGCGTCGAACTCGGGCACCTCGCAGATGTAGCCGTGGGGCGGCAGCCATTTGGCCAGGGCAGCGGCCGTGGTGAAGGCCTGGTACACGCGCTGCGGCGGCGCCTTGAAGACGCGGTGCAGCCGGATGGTGTGGACGGTGTGTGACATGCGGAACTCCTTGGCGTGGTGTCGTGCAGGGCTGCCAGCCTCGCACCGATGCAGTCCTTGCGCAAGAGGCGACACATGGAGCCTGATGCAGGATTCAATGATTCATAAATCGAATCCTTGCTTGGTTTTAAAGAATTGGACTTGAATCATTGACGCCCGCACCATGGCGGCGAGCGCTGGATACACAGCGCCGCTTTCCATAGGAAACAGGAGACAAGCAAATGAAGCATTCCCCGTTGCGCAGGGCCCTGGCCCTTGGCGCTCTCAGTGCCATGGCCGTCGTTGCAGCGCCCGCTGCGCAGGCCCAGGGCAGCTATCCCTCCAACCCCATCACCCTGGTCGTGCCGTTCGCGGCCGGCAGTGGAACCGATGCCGTGGCGCGCGTGGTGGCTACCCGGCTGGGCGAGCGGCTCAAGCAGCCCGTGATCGTGGACAACAAGGCCGGCGCCAATGCCCAGATTGCCGCCAACCATGTGGCCAAGGCCAAGCCGGACGGCTACACCCTGTTCATGACCACCAACACCTCGCACTCGGCCAACCCCTGGCTGGTCAAGGGTCTGAAGTACGACCCCGTCAAGGACTTCACGCCCGTGGCGCGCGTGGGCGAGCTGCCGTTCGCGCTGCTGGTCCACCCCTCCGTTCCTGCCAAGACCGTGCAGGAACTGATCGACTACGCCAAGGCGAATCCCGACCGCCTGTCCTACGGCACGCCCAACAGCACCTCGCTGGTGGCCTCGGAAACCTTCAAGTACGTCACGCACGCCCAGATCACTTCGGTGCCCTACAAGTCCAGCCCGCAGGCGCTGACCGACCTCATGGGCAACCAGATCCAGGTCTACGTGGCCGACCTGGGCTCGGCCTGGGGCACGATCAAGACCGACCGCGTTCGCACCCTGGCCGTGACGGCGGCCAAGGGTTCCACCCTGCTGCCCAATGTGCCGGCCATCGGCAAGACGCTGCCGGGCTTCGACATCACCTCCTGGAACGGCATCTTCGGCCCGGCCGGGATGCCGGCCGAGATCACCGAGCGGCTGAACACCGAGCTGCAGGCCATCCTCAAGGACAAGGCCGTGCAGGAGCAATTGGCCCAGGTCGGCTTCGAGGTCTGGCCCACGGCCACGCCTGCCGAGTTCGCCACCTATGTGAAGGACCAGATGGCCCGCTGGGGGCAACTGGTCAAGCAGGCGGGCATCGAGGCGCAGTGAAGGAGAGCCGCATGGAACAAGCGCAGCAAGGGCAGCAAGGCCCTCTTGCAGGGGTGAAGGTGCTGGACATGACCTCGGTGGTCATGGGCCCCTTTGCCACCCAGATCCTTGCGGGCCTGGGGGCCGAGGTGATCAAGGTCGAATCGCCCGAGGGCGACAACATGCGCCACGTCGGCCCCATGCGCAACCCCGCCATGGGCCACATCTTCCTGCAGGCCAACCAGGGCAAGCGCTCCGTGGTGCTGGACCTCAAGCAGGGCGCCGCGCGCGAGGCCCTGCTGCGCCTGGCCGAAGGCTGCGACGTGCTGGTCAGCAACGTGCGGCCCCAGGCCATGGCGCGCCTGGGCCTGGCCTACGAGGACGTGGCGGCGCGCAACCCACGCATCATCCACGTGAGCTGCTGCGGCTTCGACCAGCGCGGCCCCTACGCGGCCCGGCCCGCCTATGACGACCTCATCCAGGGCGCCACCGGCGTGCCCTGGCTGGCGCAGCAATACGGCGGCGGCGAGCCGGCCTATGCCCCCATGACCCTGGGCGACCGCGTCACCGGTCTGCACGCGGTCTACGCCGTCACTGCCGCCCTCTATGCGCGCGAGAAGACCGGCAAGGGCCAGGCCGTGGTCGTGCCCATGTTCGAGGCCATGAGCCAGTTCATCCTGGGCGACCACATGGCGGGCCTGTCGTTCGAGCCGCAGCTGGGCGGCCCCGGCTATGCGCGCCTGCTCACGGCCCACCGCAGGCCCTATCGCACCAGCGACGGCCACCTGTGCGTTCTCATCTACAACGACAAGCACTGGCACAGCTTCTTCAACGCCATAGGCCAGCCCGAGCGCATGGCCGAGCCCATCTTCGCCACCCACAGCCAGCGCGCGCTGCACATCGATGCCGTCTATGCCGAAGTCTCGCGGCTGATGGCAGGGCGCACCACCGCCGAATGGCGCACGCTACTGGACGCGGCCGACGTGCCCAACATGCCCATGGCCTCGCCCGAGGACCTGATCGCCGACCCCCAGCACCAGGCCACCGGCTTCGTGCACGAGATAGACCACCCCAGCGAAGGCCGGCTGCGCACCACGGCCAGCCCCACGCGCTGGAGCGCCACGCCGCCCGCAGAACGCGCCGCCCCCGCGCCACGCCTGGGCGAACACACCCTGCAGGTGCTGCGCGACGCGGGCCTGACCGAGGCCGAGCTGGCCGCCCTGCAGGCCAGCCGCGCCTGCAGCCAGGCTGCCGCGCTGCAAGACACACCACCACAAACACAAGCGCAAGCACAAACACAAACCGAAGGAAACCGCCCATGCCCCGCTACCTGATCCGCGAACAAGACGTGCCCGGCTACAGCCCCGCCAACCACCACGGCACCGTCAACCGGCGCCTGGTCAGCGCCGCCAACGTGGGCGCGCGCCACATGGAGCTGGTGCTGGGCACGCTGGAGCAGGGCGGCGGCGCGCTGCCCCATGCCCACCCCGGCATGGAGCAGGCCTGCTACCTGCTGGCCGGAACGGCCGAAGTGGAAATCGACACCCCGGACGGCAAGGAACGCTTTGCCATGCAGCCCGGCGACACCTGCTTCTTCCCCGAGGACTGCATGCACATCTTCCGCGTGACCAGCGCCGAGCCCGTGCGCCTGCTGGTCTTCTACAGCCCGCCGTACGGCGAGAACCCCGAGCGCGTGCGCCGACCGGCAGCCTGAGCGCCGTCACCCCACAGACACAACAAGCGAACAGCTACAAGCAACGGAGAACACACCATGGACTTTCTGTGGAACGAAGAACAGGAACAGATACGCGACGCCGTCGAGCGCGCCTGCGCACCCTTCGATGCCGACTACTGGCTGCGCAAGGACCATGAAGGCGGCTTCCCGCACGACTTCCACAAGGCCCTGGCCGACGCGGGCTGGCTGGGCATTGCCATGCCCGAAGAATTCGGCGGCGCAGGCCTGGGCATCAGCGAAGCGGCGCTCATGATGCACACCATCTCGGCCACGGGCGCGGGCCTGTCGGGCGCCTCGGCCGTGCACATGAACATCTTCGGCCTGCACCCCGTCGTCGTCTTCGGCACGGACGAGCAAAAGCGCCGCTGGCTGCCCCCGCTGATCGCGGGCACGGACAAGGCCTGCTTCGGCGTCACCGAGCCCAATGCGGGCCTCAACACCCTCAAGCTGCAGACCCGCGCCGTGCGCGATGGCGACGTCTACGTGGTCCATGGCCAGAAAGTCTTCATCTCCACTGCCCAGGTCGCCAACAAGATCCTGCTGCTGGTACGCACCAAGCCCGTGGAAGAGTGCAAGGGCACGGAAGGGCTGAGCCTGTTCTACACCGACCTGGACCGCGAACGCATCGAGGTGCGCGAGATCGACAAGCTGGGCCGCAAATGCGTGGACACCAACCAGCTGTTCATCGACGGCCTGCGCATCCCCGCCCAGGACCGTATCGGCGAAGAGGGCAAGGGCTTTTCGTACATCCTGCACGGCCTCAACCCCGAGCGCATCCTCATCGCCGCCGAGGCCGTGGGCCTGGGCCGCGCCGCCCTGGCGCGCGCCACCCAGTACGCCAAGGAGCGCGTGGTCTTCGACCGCCCCATCGGCCAGAACCAGGGCATACAGCACCCGCTGGCCCAGGCCTGGATGGGGCTTGAGGCGGCCCACCTCATGGTGCAAAAGGCCGCCTTCCTCTACGACAGGGGCCTGCCCTGCGGCGCCGAGGCCAACGCCGCCAAGTACCTGGCAGCCGAAGCCTGCGCCAAGGCTTGCGAAACCGCCATCTTCACGCACGGCGGCATGGGCTACGCCAAGGAATACCACGTGGAGCGCTACATGCGCGAATCCTGGATCCCCCGCCTGGCGCCCGTCAGCCCCCAATTGATCATGTGCTTCATCGCCGAAAAGGTATTGGGCTTGCCTAAATCGTATTGACCCCCTGAGTCGCTTCGCGCCTTCCCCCTTCTCGCTGCGCGGAGGGGGACGACACCCTCGGTGCGGGGCGGCCCTTCCTCGGTGTCTCAAAGTTGAGGTGCGCGGGTTTTGTGGCTGCGAACCATCTGAAGTCCCATGATTTATCAATCTGTATTTCAGAGGTAGCCATGGTGCAAGATGCCATCTCGCTTGCTCCCCATCCGCCGCCCCTCATGAAGACCCACCTGCTGCGCTATTTCGTCGCCCTGGCCGAGGAACGCCACTTCGGCCGCGCGGCCCAGCGCCTGTGCATCACCCAGCCGCCGCTGAGCATGGCGCTCAAGACCCTGGAGCAGGACCTGGGCGCCAGCCTCATGGACCGCGACGCCAAGAACGTGCGCCTCACCCCTGCGGGCGAGGCCTTTCTGGTCGAGGCACGCAAGGTGCTCGCCCAGCTGCAGCATGCTGCCGACGTGGTGCGCGGCGTGGCCGAAGGCATGCAGGGCCGGCTGGACGTGGGCATCACCGGCTCCATGGTCTACCGCCAGGTGCCCGACTTCTGCCGCGCCTTCCGCGCAGAACGCCCCCTGGTCGAAGTCTGCCTGCATGAAATGTCCACGCGCGAGCAACTGCAGGCCATTGCCAGCGGCCAGATCGACTGCGGCTTTCTCAACATAGCCAACCCGCCAGACGGCCTGCAGACCCTGTCGATCGGCGAGGAACCCTTTGTCTGCTGCCTGCCCGCCACGCATGTGCTGGCGCAGCAGCCCGACATCGACCTGCGCGAACTGGCCCGCGACACCTTCGTCATGTTCGCCCGCGAAGTGGCACCGGCCAACTACGACAACGTCATCGCCTGCCTGCAGCAGGCCGGCATCCACCCCCATACCCGCCACGCCGCGCGCCAGTGGCTCACCGTCATGGCCCTGGTCTCGGCAGAGCAGGGCGTGGCCCTGGTGCCCAGCTGCATGCAGCGCGTGGGCATGAACGGCGTGGTGTTCGTGCCGCTGCGCGGGCCGCAGCAGGCCATGACGCCCGCCGTTATGGCCTGGCGGGCGGACCAGCCTGCGGCGGTGCTGCAGGCTTTCATTGAGAGGGTGAGGGCGATGGCCTCCACCGCCGTCAAGGGTGGTAGGGGTTGAGGGCTGTCACCTCTACAGACCCTTCGCAATAGTGCATGGCGAAAACCACCAGCTCCTTACCATTCGATTGGGTGATGGCCTCCACGTGCCAAAAAGGCACTTTTTCTCCCGGAGAAAACGTCACCTTGGTGATATCGAATACGTACTGAGGAAATTTCTCTTTCAGTTTTTTCAGTACATTCTTTCGAACCAGATTAAGGTCATGGTTTTCGCAAGCGGTTGCGTTTTTTGCGTCCCCGCATGCGGTGATCAGCAAGACTGCGCCAGCCAACAAACTGCGCAAAAAACTGTATCTTGACATGGTTTGTTCATATCAGCGGCCTGTGAAGTAATTGGCCAAAGCCGTTGATGGCCGGATACTGGCTGGAGTTATGTGCGGATGTGCGGCGTTGTGCGGGCACCATCATCAAAGACGGGTTGCCATGGTACTTTCTTCTGTTTTAGGCTGAAGAAGGCACCATGGCTTCCTGGGGTCATAAACCTGGTTTGCTATTGCTTCAATAGATTTCCATTATCCCATTCTCACTGGCTGAGTATTTGCTTTCCGAAACTGCTCGAGCAGAAACGGCCTTTCCCCCTGTGCCGGCCAAATGTGGGTACATGTAGCATAGAACTGCAACTTGCAGATTTGCTACTGGAATGCTACCAGCCATGGTGAAACCATTGTTATAGCAATTTGGAATCCCTCGAACTCCAACGGCAAGTGAAAGATCGCCGCCTTTTGGTACAGAAAAGTCAACGCCTGCACTTGCAGATACTCTTGTGTATGAGCCAGCACGCGGGTAAGGGTCATAGCTTAGAGATAGAACAGGTCTGTAGTTCCATTGGCCACCAGACATGTAATAGTAGTCAGATTGTTGTTTGAATGACATTTCCTTTTGAGGGGACGCTGGTTCGCAGTGAAGAGGTATATTCCTTTCATCGCTACCAATTACCATTTTTCCGGGAGATTCTGGATGCTTGTCTCCGTATATCTCGCACAGCCTCTTGTTGAATTCAATCGCTTCATCATTTTGATTGGTGGTTTCGTAGAGATATGATCCATTTGATAGCTTGACTAGATTGATGGTCACGGTACCACTCATTCCAGCCATGCTGCCAGAAATACTTCTGGCGACCATTGGCATGCCGTTCTTTTCAATTTCCTCATTCCCTATCAGAAAATCTTGAGCCATTGCAGAGATTGATGCGAGAAAAAGTATAGATCCGGTCAGAATTTTACTTGGCATAGTTCCCTCTGTGCTGAAATGTTAATAGGCCTTTGCTGCCACATGGCAGTGACTGGCGCTATCAGTCTAAGTTCTTTCGAATTTTCAGATCAAGTGGAGACTGCTGTCGTTTTCTATTTTTTCTGAAAAATAAGATACTTCCTAGGAATTTGCGTGAATTGACGATCAGCGGTCTAAACACAAGCATTCGGATTCAAGATGAGCAAGGCTTTTGCTGGTTCGCAGGCTTGATGAATCCGTGAGTTTCTGGGGCCGTACATCTGAGTGCTCTTGCCGCTTTGGCAGTACCCCTGCGTCGTCGCCGATCGAGTCTGCCCACATTGCCACTACGCGGGCCGAGGGAGATGCGATGTGACGGGGTTTGAACTGCGAGACAGGCGCCCGGAATCTGCCGGTCACCACGGCCCCAGCCACACGACTCAGTCCGATGGCACAGCGTCTGTACTGCCCAGAATCTCCGCCACCTTGAGCGCCAGCGCCTCCAATGTGAACGGCTTGGTCAGAAGCTGCGTACCGGGGTGCAGGTTTTCCTGGCTGAGGGGCGATGCCTCGGTGAACCCGGTGATGAAGAGCACCGGCAGGTCGGAACGGGCCAGGCGTGCCTCGTCGGCCAGCTGCTTGCCGTTCATTCCGCCGCGCAGCCGCATGTCCGTGATCAGCATGTCCACCCGGGTTCCGGCACGCAGCACCTGCAGCGCGGCGGCTGCATCGGCCACGGCAAGCACCGTGTAGCCCAGGTCGACAAGCGCCTCGTCGATGAGATGGCGGATCGGGGCTTCGTCATCCACGACCAGCAAGGTCCTTTGGGCAGGAACCACCACCTGCCATGCCGCATCGACCGCGCGTTCTGCAACGGGCGCGGCGTCGCACCTGGGCAGATACAGGCAGACCGTGGTGCCCTGGCCCGGCTGGGAGAAGATCCTGACCGCTCCTCCCGATTGCCGCGCGAAGCCGTAGATCATCGACAGCCCCAGCCCCGTTCCATGGCCCACCGGCTTGGTGGTGTAGAACGGCTCGAAGGCGCGTGCCATGGTCTGCTCAGACATGCCGGTGCCCGTATCGGTGACGCACAGCGATACATAGCCGCCCGGCGGAAGGTCCCACTCCCGGGCTGCCGCCTCTTCAAGCTCGATATTGGCTGTCCTGATGGTCAGCCGGCCGCCTTCGGGCATGGCATCGCGGGCGTTGATGCACAGGTTCAGGATGGCGTTCTCCAGCTGCGTTCCATCGATTTGCGCATGCCAGAGATGGGCTGCCGGCACGATGTCGATGTCCACGCTGGCGCCCACGGTCCTGCGCAGCAGGTCCTCCCAATCGGCCAGGAGCGCGGCCATATCGGTGGGCTTGGAGTCCAGGATCTGCCGGCGCGAGAACGCAAGCAGCCGCTGCGTGAGCGTGGCGGCGCGCCGCACCGCCCCCTGCGCTCCATGGATGAAGCGCGTGAGGTTGTCCACCTGGCCGCGCGCCAGCATCCGCTGCAGCAGCTCCAGATTGCCCATGACGGCCGCCAGCAGGTTGTTGAAGTCGTGCGCAAGACCGCCCGTCAGCTGGCCCACCGCCTCCATCTTCTGCGACTGGCGCAGTTGCTCCTGCACCTTGGCCAGCGCTTCGGCCTTGGCCATTTCGGAGGTGATGTCGCGGCCCACGGCATTGATGCGGCCTGCCGCCGAACGGGTGGACCAGGAGATCCAGCGGTAGCTCCCGTCCCGATGGCGGTACCGGTTGTCAAACCGGGCATGCGCCATGCCTGTGGCCAGCTCCTGCGTGTCCTGGATGGTGCGCGCCAGATCCTCTGGATGGATGAGATGAAAAAGCGTGGTGCCCAGCAGCTCGTCTTCACGCCAGCCCAATACCTCGGTCCAGGCCGGGTTGACCGCAGTGATGATGCCCTCGAACGTGCAGCGCATCATGATGTCGGAAGACAGCTGCCACAGCGCGTTGCGGTCGGCCGTGCGCTCTGCCACCTGTTCCTCCAGCGTGGCATTCAAGCGCTCCAGCGCGGCCTGGGCCTGCTTGCGCTCGGTGATGTCGGAGGCCGCTCCCAGCCAGCCGGTGATGGCGCCTGCGGCATCGAACAGCGGCACGGCGCGCGAGAACGCCCAGCCCACGCTGCCATCGACCCGGTTCACCCGGTGCTCGATCACGTAGTCGGTCTTCGTGCGGATGGCCCGCGCGATCTCCGCGCGCACCAGGTCGCGGTCCTCCGGGGGAATGTAGTCTTCCAGCCAGTTCGTGTTGGACGCCTGCGTGTCAGGGATGAACCCGCCGCCTGCCAGCTGGTGCAGCTCGCTCCAGTCCGCACTGATGGAGTAGCGCACCTCCGAGGAGGAGCGCACCAGCGCATCCAGCCTTTCCTCGCTCTGGCGCAACATGTCCAGCGCCCGCCGTTCCGCATCGATGTCCAAAATGGCGATGGCCGTGGCTACGACTTCCTTGTCCGCATTGCGCAGCGGCACCCCGAAAACGCGCGTCCATACCTCGAGCCCCTGGGGCGTGTCATAGACACAGTCAACACCCGGCACCACCAGCTCCCCGCGGAACGCGCGGGCGGCCACAAACTGGTCGCGGGGAACGGGCTTGCCATCCTTGTCCCAACTGCGCCAGCGCCCCCGGTCTTCCTCGGCCGACAGCAGCGAAGGGATGGGGGTGTCCGGCAGGAAATGGCGGTAGGCCGGGTTGGACATCAGCACCTTGCCACCCTTGCCCACCAGGCACAGGCCTATCGGCAGATGCTCGATGAAATCCGAGAACAGCGTCTTCTGGTCCGCGACCTGCGCATCGAACGGGTCCTGATCGCTGGCGCCCGCGCCCTGCACGGCGCTGGCATGGCCCGCCGTGGCAATCGCCAGTTGCGCCCGCAGCCGGGCGTTTTCCTCGCGAAGCAGGGCAATCTCTTCGGACTCTTGGATCATGGGGGGATGGAGCGGGGCGTTGGGTGGAGGAGAGGGGGCAACTCGCCGCTGGCGGGGACGGCGATGCTGCCTGGAGATCATAGCTGTGACTGCTGGTGCGACCGATGTTGAGGCTGCAGTCCTCGGTGCGGCAATTCTTGTGGGACTTCGCCCTCCCAGGGACTATGGGGTTGAACTGGCTGTGCAATGGGCTGAATTTGGGTCCCCAATGACCGATGAATCGGTCGACGAACGCTCGAAATGTGCCATTGAAAATATGGAAGTCGAAAATCTTATTGAGAAAATGGCAAAAGAATGCATATTTTCGCCAATTTCTCGAATATGAATCAAACAAATCGGCAATGAATGATCTGCCCCGTCGTGCAGGCCATGGCTGAAGGGTGGCGGCGATAGGGCTTCCCTGCGGGAAACGTGCCGCAGGCACTGCCGCTGCTGTGACTTTCATGTCACACAGCACAGCTGTCACGAAGAATACTTATGTGTTGCCTAGAGTTCCCGCAGCGGTGGCAGGAGGCTACCGTCATTCTCATTAATAAGTTCAGTTCGTATCTCGCCAATGAAAAATCAAAAAACGTGCTCGCGCATTCTGGGACTCGCGATGGGCACATTCTTCGCCTCTTCTTCCAGCTTGGCCTTGGCACAATCTTCCGTCACCATTTTTGGTGTGGTGGACGTCGGCGTCACCATTGCCAAGTCCGGCAGCAACAGGCTCAATGCACTGAACTCCAGCCAAGGCAAGACCAGCCTGCTTGGCTTGCGCGGCACGGAGGACCTCGGCGGCGGCAACAGAGCTCAGCTCTGGCTTGAAGGCGGCCTCAACCCCGACGTCGGCACTGGCGGCAGCAGCGGCTCCCTTGGCTTCGAGCGCCGCTCCACGATCGGGCTGAGCAACAATTCCTGGGGTGAAATCCGGCTGGGTCGCGACTACACCCCCAGCTACAACATCTTCACCGCTTTCGCGGGCCCCGACACCACCACCGGTGTGCAGGCCAATCTGTTCCAGACGATCCGCCAGACTGCCTATAACGCCGCCAGCCAAAGCGGCGTGGTCGACCGCACGCGCATCAGCAACGCCGTGGGCTACTTTCTGCCGAGCGACCTGGGCGGTATCTATGGCCAGTTCTCGGTTTCCTTTGGCGACGAGAACGCCTCCGGCTCTGGCGCAAGCAAGGCCCGCAGGTACATAGGCGGCAACCTGGGCTATCGCTCTGGCCCGCTGAACGTGGGTATCGGCTACGGCCGGATCGACGGTACCGCAGCCGTGGCTTCGCCCAGCGCCATCGCTGCAACCAGCGATCTGGAAGACCTGGTGCTGGGCGCCTCGTACAACTTCGGCAGTTTCCTGCTCAATGGCGGATACAACAGCCTGAAGTGGGAGCCCGTCAACGGCGCAACCTCCGGGAAGGTGGACGGCTTCTACCTGGGCGCGACCATCCCCATGGGGCCAGGCAGCTTGCGCGTCAAGTACGCCAGCGCCAAGTTCAGCGGCAACGCCTCTGCCCTCACGCGCAGCGGCGGCAAGGCCGACAAGTATTCGATCGGATATGTCTACGACTTCTCCAAGCGCACCTCTCTGTACGCAGGGCTGGCGCGTGTGAACAACAAGAACGGCGCCAGCGTCGGCCTGATCGGCGGCCCTGCGGGTGTGGCCAACGCCGGCTCGACCGGTGTGGATCTGGGCATCAGCCACTCGTTCTGAGCGGCACAGCGCCTTTTCCAGAAACGAAGCCTTCAAGCTTGGGCAGGCCCTTGCCACGCAGGGCCTGCCGATCTGCCGATCTGCTTGTCAGGCTTGCCTCTTCTTCTCAAGACCTACTCGCCATGCGCCCCCCCACTTCCTCTTCCTGCCTGATGGCAGTGATCGCCGCCGCGGCTGCCTTGCTGAGCGCCTGCGCCGACACCCGCCCGCTCCAGGTCGCCGGCTCCGAGACGGTGACGCAGACCACCGGCGTCGGCAGCATTCGCGCCATCGTCACGCGCCAGGACGTCCAGTTCGACGACAGGTTCTATTTCCCCTACGAAGGCCAACACCCCGCCACCAAGGCCGATTTCCCCAAGGGCTTTCTGCCAGCCTACGGTTCGGGCCTGGCCTTGAAGGGCAGGCGTGCCGACGGCACGCTGGAGTTCTACGCCATCACCGATCGCGGCCCGAACGCGACCACCGGCCCGGTCACGCAGATCACCGACGGCTCCAATCCCGCGGGCTTTGCCAGTTCCACGGTGTTTCCCTCGCCCAACTTCATTCCGTCCATCGGCGTGATCGCCCTCGGAAAGGACGGAGCCAGGCTCGTCTCCACCCTGCCGCTCAGATTCAGCGCCACACAGAACGCCAACGGCCGCGTGCAGCCACGGGGCATCACAGGCAACACGGGCGAGCAAGTCCTGGACGACTCCTTCACCTATCCCGGCAAGGCCAAGGGCTACAGCGAATTCGGCCTGGACACAGAATCCGTGGTGGTGGATGCCGCACGCAATGTGCTGTGGGTGTCCGACGAATACGGACCCTTCATCGTGAAGATCGACCCGGCGACCGGCATCATCCAGAAGAAATACGGGCCCGGCACTGGCGCGGCCGATCTGCCGGCCATTCTCGCCAAGCGCCGCGCCAACCGTGGCATGGAGGGGCTGAGCATTGATGTGGCCAGCGGCAAGCTGCACGGTTTCCTGCAAAGCCCCCTGGACGACGGCAAGGCCGACTACACCACCGCTGCCGTTCCCGACGCCACTGGCAAGTCGGAGAACGTGCGCGACTACGCTCGCTTTGTGCGCTGGGTGGAGTTTGACCCGACCACCGAGAAAACCCGCCTGTTTGCCTTGCCCGTGGACAGCCGCTGGTACAACCAAGGCAAGACCGGCAATGCCAAGCTGGGTGATGTGGTCTCACTGGGCAAGGGGAAATTCATCGCCATCGAGCAAGGCACGGGCAAGGACAAGAAAGTCTTCAACGACCTGGTTCTGATCGAGTTTCCGGCCAACGCCACCGATATCACCGCGCTGGGCTCCGACCTGGAAAAGAGCAGCCTGACTGGCAAGCCGGTCAATGGCTCGGACTATTCCAAGGTCGTGACGCTCAAGAAGACCCGGCTCTTCAACCTGAACGCCACCGGCTGGGTGGCCGAGAAGGCCGAAGGCCTGGCGCTGGTCGATGACTACACGCTGGCGCTGACCAACGACACCGACTTCGGTGTTTCGCTGGCCGTGCTGGACGCCAGCGGCAAGGAAATCGAAGGCTCGAACGTCACCAAATGCATGGTGGACGCCGACGGCAAGATCGTGAACGACGGCCAATGCGCCAAGGGCGCGGCGAGCCTTCGCTTTACCACCAATGACGTCAACGATCGCACGCAGCGACTTTGGACCTTTAAGTTCAGCAAGAAACTGAGCGAATACGGCGCTCCCTGAACGACTGCGACTGCTTGGCATAGGCAAGACAACGGGGCCAAGGCGATCCAGGGCGGTTCGTCCAGCGCGAAGGCGTTGCGACGGGCCGCAACGCTGATGTCGCCTCCTATGGCACCTGCACGGAGCAGCGCCGCCGTTGCGGCGAAAGTGCGGGGTTGCCGCAATGGCTGGACCTTTCGACCTCCAGCAGTCTTACGGCATTGCCCAGAGCGGTAGTCGTCGAGTGCGTAGATGGCAGGCATACGTCCGAGCCGATCACTTCCACAATCAAATGCCCATCTGCTTGGCCATTTCAGAAGCGCCTTCAAATTCCATACTGGTTTCCCCGCGAGTCGAGGAAATTCAACAGAGAGCCGTTCAGAATTCAATTCCGGATTTTCGATGGCTTGGGATTGGCCAGTCATCGAATTCCTGAAGAGATAGTGCGTGCGGTATCCTCAGCCGCTCTGTGGAGGAGAAGAAAGTGGCGGTACTGATTCCTGCGATGGGGGCGTGCGTTGGGCGCATGACGCCTGGCGAGCGACGGCTGGCCGAGCGTTTGGAGCAAAAGCTCGAAGACGATTACATGCTTTGGTATGACGTGCCCATCGGCCCCAAGCAGACGCATCCTGACTTTGTCGTCATTCATCCACGCAGGGGCGTTCTGATTCTTGAGACCAAGGATTGGCGGCTTGAGACGGTTCAAGAGGCGACCAAACAGGCCTGGACGCTCATCGTGGATGGAAGACCCAAGGTCGTCATCAATCCGGCAGCTCAGGCGCGACACTGCGCCATTCAAGTGGTCAATGCACTGGAGCGGGATCAGCAACTCATTCACGGCGAAGGCCCTCATCAGGGAAAGCTGGCATTTCCCTGGGGCAGCGGCGTGGTGTTCACCAACATCACGCGCAAGCAGTTTGAAGAATCTGCACTGGACCAGACGATTGATGCGCATCTCGTTATCTGCAAGGACGAGATGCTGGAGTCCGTTGATGCGGAGGCTTTTCAGCAGCGCCTGTGGAACATGTTCCCCCACGCTTTCGGCAAAGCCATGTCGGTGCCGCAGCTCGAGCGCACGCGGTGGATCATGTTCCCGCAGGTGCGTGTTCCGGTGCAAGGCAGCCTTCTGCCGGAAGACGCGGACGAGCTGCCGGACATCATGCGCGTCATGGACTTGCAGCAGGAGCAACTCGCGCGCAGCCTGGGCGATGGGCATCGCGTGATCCACGGAGTTGCCGGCTCAGGCAAGACCATGATTCTTGGCTATCGTGCGGAACACCTGGCCAAGACCGCTTCGACCAAGCCCATCCTCGTGCTCTGCTACAACGAGCCCTTGGCCGTGAAGCTCAATGCCTGGTTTGCGGCCAAGGGCCTGGCCGACCGGGTGCACGCCCGCAACTTCCACAAGTGGTGTCGCCAGCAATTGGTGGCCTATGGCCAGACGCTACCCGCTCAGGGCCCAGGCATGTTTGATCAGATGGTGGAGTTTGTGATTCGCGGCGTGGACCGGCAACAGATTCCGTCCGGGCAATACCAGGCCGTGATGGTCGACGAGGGGCACGACTTTCAGCCTGAATGGCTCAAGCTCGTCACCCAGATGGTGGACCCCGAAACCAACAGCCTGTTGATCCTGTACGACAGCGCCCAGAACATCTATGGCAAGAGCAAGGCGCGTGGCTTCAGCTTCAAAAGCGTGGGAATCCAGGCCTCTGGGCGCACGACCATTCTCAAGATCAACTACCGCAACACCAGGCAGATTCTGCAAATCGCCAACCGCGTCGCCGCCGAGTTCCTGCAACCCAATGCCCAGGATGAGGACGGTGTGCCGCTGGTGCAGCCCATCAGCTGCGGCCGCGAAGGGCAGGAGCCGCTGATCGTGCGCCTGCCGAGCTTGCGGGATGAACCCGCCAAGATCGCCGAGCTGCTGGCTGCGGCGCATCAGGAAGGCCACGCCTGGGGTGACATGGCCATCCTGTGCCGCGATCACGACTCCATGAACCAGTGCGCCATGGCACTTGGCCGCCGAAAACTGCCGCATCGCGTGCGACATCGCTCAGGTGACTTCGATCCGCTGGCCGACACCATCAAAGTGATGACAATGCACGCCAGCAAGGGATTGGAGTTTCCGGTCGTGGCCGTTGCAGGAGTGGGGCAGATGCCGCGCGAAGGCGAAGATGCGGCGGACGAGGCCAAACTGTTCTATGTGGCTGCGACTAGGGCGACACAGAAACTGGTATTGACTGTGGCGGGTGAAGGGGCGTTTGCAAAGGCGCTGGTCAATGCGGGATGAATGCGGGTTGAATGCGGGTTGAAGGCAGGGCGAGGATGAACACAAGTCCGTGGTGCGGTGGTCAGGGCTCCAGGCGTGGTCCCGGTGGCGTTGCACCCGCAGCGCATTCTTGAGGATGGCGCTGCGATCCGAAAAGGATGTTGTGCCTATCACCCTTCCCACTCGGATGTGCAAGCCATCTTGCCACTCGGCGCATTGCGCAGGCGGTTCAGGAAATCCAGCTGGCTTTTGGCCGTTTGATTCCCTTTTGCCACGGCTTGCCGCAGCCAGTGCACTGCTTCGCAGCGATCCGCTTTCACCGCGGTGCCATACAGGGTTGGGCCTGCCAGAAGAATCCATGCCAGTGTTTCCTGGGCTTGTGGCTCGCCATCCCGGGCTGCCTGGCGCAGCAACGCGAGCATGGAGGCGTAGTCACCCGCAGTCTGCGCCTCCAGGGCCAGTTGAAACCGCTGCTCGGAAGTCGTGGCCATGTCCAACGGCAGCGGTGCCGCCTGCGCCAGCGCGCCGGACAGGGCCGCTGCGATGAACAAGCCATGCCGTGCATGCCGGGCCAGCGTGGCAATTGGGGTGGCAATTGGTGTGGCAATTGGGCGGAATTCGAATCGCATTTTTGTCTCCACTTGAACTGAGTGGCCCCATCGTCTTCGCAATCCCGGTCCCTGAAAATTCGGAATTGTCAAAGGCGCCCTCAGGGCCACCCAGAGGCTGACTCGAATCGGCCGTGCAGGCCCGGCGCGCACGGCTTCAGCCCATGAACCCCAGATCGATGGGATACGCCGAGCCGCCGAAGTTGCCGATGTGCGGCAGCACCCCCGCCAGCTCGGTATTCGCCACGCCGAACCAGCGCGCCAGGGTGGCGGCGTACTGGTCCACGGCAGTGCTGGGCAACAGGCGCCCCTGTCCGACATGCCACTGGTCCTCGCTGCCGCTGCCGTTGCCCACGCTGATGGGCGGCGGCGCGCCATAGAAGGACGCGCCACGCACCGCACCGCCCACCACGAAGTGGTGGCTGCCCCAGCCATGGTCCGAGCCGTCGCCGTTGGACGTCAGCGTGCGGCCGAAGTCCGACGCGGTGAAGGCCGTGACCTTGTCGGCCACGCCGAGTTCGGCCGTGGCGTTGTAGAAGGCCGTCATGGCGCTGCTCACCTTGTCGAGCAGCTGCGGCTGGTTGGCGATCAGGTTGTCGTGCAGGTCGAACCCGCCCAGCGAGACGAAGAACACCTGCCGGCGCGTGCCCAGCGCGTTGCGTCCGGCGATGAGCCGGGCCACCACCTTGAGCTGGTCGGCCAGCGGGTTGTTGGCAGGGAAGGCGGTGGACAGGCTGGCGCTGGAGAGGGCTGAAGAGATCTGCCCCTCGGCACTGATGGAGCGCTGCGTGACGCGGGCGTACTCGGCCTCCATCGCGTGGCTGCCGGCCGTCTGCACCAGCTCGCTCAACAGGCCGCGCACGGCGGTCGATCCATAGACGCTGGTGCCCTTGACGGCGTTGATGGGCACGGCGCCGCCCGGGCTGATCTGGTACTGCAGCGCCTGGTCGCCCGAGAGAAACACGGCGTTACCCGTGGCCGAGATACAGGTGAAGAGCGACGTGGCGTTGGACGACAGCGCCAGGTCGCCCAGGTTGCCGCCCCAGCCCAGGGTGGAGCCTTCTGCGCCCTGCGACTGCCACACCGACTGCTGGTCGTTGTGCGAGAAAAGCTTGGGCGGCAGCGGGTAGCTGCGCCGGTCGCCGGTGGCATATTGGACCCGCGTGAGCGGCACCAGCAGCGGGCCGACGTTCAGTTGCACCGCAGCGCGGCCCGCGTTGAAGAGGCCGGCCAGGCCCGTCATGGACGGGTGCAGCGCGTACTGCATGCCACCGGCCAGCGCCGTGCGGGGCTGCAGCAGCGTATTGCCCAGCGCGGCGCGGGCCAGGGCAATGCCACCGGCCGTGCCATCGCTGTTGCCGCCGCGGATGGCGGAGTACTGCCCGTAGCGGGTGCTGTCGTAGGGCACGACGGTGTTGGCGTAGTCGCAGCCGCCATAGAGGAAGACGCAGACCAGCGCCTTGTAGTCGCTTGCCTCGAAGGCGGCGGCCTCGCCCAGCGCGGCAAGATTCAGGGCGAAGGGCAGGGCGGTACCGGCGGCGGCCAGTTGCGTGCTGCGGCGAAGGAATGCGCGGCGCGTGTGGCGGGCGGGGTCGATGAAATTCATGGCGATATCGCTTTGCTTTGCAGACGTTCGGTCACTTGTTCGGTCGCTTGTTCGGTCACTTCTGCACCAGATATTCGGGGCTGGCCATCACCAGCAGCACGGCGGCTGCCACGCGGTTGAGCTGGGTGGCGGTGTTGCTGGTGGCCGTCACCGGCGTGGCATTGAGCGCTGCCACGATGCGCGCCTGCGTGGCGGCCGATACCTGCCCTGCCGACAGCAGCAGCGCCACCTTGCGCACCAGCGCGGCGGCGTCGGCCACCAGGGGCAGCAGGTTGGCATAGCTGCAGGTGATGTCGAAGCCGTTGGCCGCGCTGCTGCCGCCTTGGGGCAGGTCTGGCGCGTTCACGTAGTAGCCGAAGCGGATCACGTTCTGCATGAAGTTCAGGTAGCCGCTCACGCTGGTCTCGGTGACGATCTGGAACTCCGGCGCCACCTGGCCCGTCGTGGCCAGGGGCGTGGAGGGCGGCACGTAGCCCGGGCGGAAGAAGTTGAACACCGAGCCCGAGCGCATCGGGCTCTGGCCCAGGCGGGTGGCCGGGTCGCTCAGGTTGTCGATCTTCCAGGTGCCGCGTGCCGACCGCAGCCCGAAGGTGCGGCCCCACTGCACGAAGCGCACCATGGGCTCGCGCAGGCGGCCGTACTGGGGGCTGGCAAGCCCTGCCGCGCCGCGCGCCTCCGGGTCCAGCAGCACGGTGGCGATCACGGCGCGCAGGTCGCCCCGCGTGCCGCTGCCGTTGTCGGCGAAGGCGGCGGCCACGCGCCCCACATAGGCAGGGCTGGGGTTGCTGGTGACCAGGCGCTGGATCAGCTGTCGCCCGATGAAGGGCCCCACGTTGGGGTGGTTGAACAGCGTATCCAGCGCCGCCTTCAGCGCCGCTGGCCCCGACGTGCCCGCAGCCACGGTGGTGCCCAGGAAAGTGGCGGCCAGCGTGGAATGGCGCGCGGCGTTGAAGGCCATGGGCAGCAGCGCCTGCTGCAGCCCCGTCACCGTGCTGCCGCTCAGGTTGGTGGGCTGGTTCTTGCTGGTGTCGTAGTCGTAGCCGGTGAAGACGCGCGCCAGGTTGCTCACATCGGCTGCCGAATAGGTATCGATGCGGTTGCCGCTGCCGTCGCGCTGCTCGGTGCCGTCGGGGTTGAGGCGGTAGAGGCCGATGGTGAACAGCTGCATCACCTCGCGGGCGTAGTTCTCGTCGGGCTGGCGGCCGCTGCGGGCGTCTTCCTTCTGGTTGCCGCGCGTGCTCAGGTAGATGCCCATGGCCGGGCTGAGCGTGACGGCCTCCAGCAGCGTGCGGAAGTTGCCGAAGGCATGCTGGTTCAGCAGATCCCAGTAGCCGGAGGCCAGGAAGATGCTCCAGGGCTGCTCCAGCCCCGTGGTGGAGACCACCATGATCTCCGACAGCGCCAATGCCACACGCTTGCGCACGGCGTCGCGCTCCGTGAAAAGCTGGCTCCAGAGCATGAAGTCGGAGGGATACGAAACGTTGTCGTAGCGCGTGCCGGCCTCTGCCACGCCGTAGCCGCGCTGCATCAGCCAGGCCGTGCCCGTGGTGTCCACGGGCAGCGCGAACTGCTCGGCCAGCCAGGGGCCGTAGCCCTTGGCGCGCAGCGCTGCGATCTCCTCGTCGGTGGCCGAGAACTGCGCCTGCAGCAGGAAACGCGCGGCTTCTTCATCGCTGGCGGGGGTGGCCGTGGTGCCCGTACCGGTTCCGCCACCAGGGCCGGCGCCCGTGCCGCCAGTGCCGGTGCCGGGTGCTGAATCGCTCCCACCGCCCCCGCAGGCCACCAGCAGCGCGGCCGCAAGGGAGGAGGCCAGGGCGGGAGGAATCAGGGAGCTCTTCGGTTCATGGCCGAGGTGGCCGGGCTCTGCGCAGGCAGGCAAGGAATCCGCGGGCGCGCGGTCGGGCGGCTGCAGCGTGGAGGCTGCAGCCTGTGGTGTGGGGTGCATTGTGGGCTTTCAGGCAGAGGCCGGGGCGTGGCAACGAACTGCCTCGCTCTTCGGCGCGTGGCGCAGAGTGTTCCAAGGATTTCGGAGGTGCGCAGCCATCTTGCAGCCCAAAAGCGTGTCAAGACGTTATACGGCGCAGGGGCTGCAGGGGGCTGTATGCAGGGTTGACGCTGTGGAGCCTGGGCAAAGCCCGATGTGGGCCGCTCGCCTGCCGGTGTTCTGAGGGGATGCGCAGCGTTGTGCGGGTGCAACCATGCCAACTGTGTGCTATTCCCGTTTCGTCCTTGTCCCAACTGGTCCAGCCGAGGCCCCTCAGGTTCAGTCGCAGCGCCGACTATCCAAGATTCCAACCAAGGCGTATGAGTACGAGGATTTGATGCAAATGCGGGAGCAAGTCCACGCAGTCGTTCAAAGCCTTAGCTCCAGCAAGCGTTTTGGGGCACGCAGATGGAAGACAGCATTTCGAGCAATGGGCGACAGCGCCCATCTGGATAGCCAAATGCGGCTACTCAAGACGGGTAGGCCACTAGCGTCATTCATGTCGAATGACGGGGTTCGATATGAAGTGACTCGGAGCGGAGTCGAGGATACTTTGGGTGCTAGTCAAGATCAATCCATAGAGCACTGCATCAGCGAAGTGCTGATCATTCATGCCGAAATGTAAAAAATTGAATCCGTATTTGGCGCGGCCACTGCGTCAAACTAGACTACAGAAAAAAGTCAATGCTGTGGCAAGCAGGGCAATATCAGAATTTTTTGCGAAAACGAATCATGAGGGAGGAAGTATGGGTTTTACTATTGGAAAAATTGTCTACGTCAATAAGGTGCCGGCATCTGGTTGGTTATCAGTTGCATTGAAGTCATCTGGCGTCTGGGTTCCATTGCTGGAATATACAAGACTGCAAATCACAGATATTTCTCATAACCGCGTCTATTTCAAAATTCTGGATGGAGGTCAGAAGAATAAAATAGCCAGCCTTGGTGAAAATAACGCGAAAGAATATCTCGGATCAAATGCGCCAAAGCAAGCTGGTGCTCAGGTCATAGTTAAATATGGGGCCATTGATGAGGTGTATTCCAGAGCGAGAGGTGAGAAATACAAACAGCAAACTGGCACCTTGATTGTTGACGGCATCAGCGCTTTAGTGACACTGAACACGGATCTTGGCGCAGTTACGATTGAGGGCGGCTTCACACCGATTCCCCCTGGAATCTATAAGATTCTTGTGCCGCCAAATCCACACGACAAGAATATGACCGAATTCTATAGAACACAGGTCGAACCCAGTCTGCGCTCAGATCAGGTATGGTTTCCGATCGAATTTGGGGATAACAGCAGATTCATCCACCTTGGAAATATATCAGAAGGATGTGTTACGGTCATGGATTTGAATAAGTGGAACGCGATCTACAAGGCTTTGATTAGCCATCGTACGCCAGAAGGGCGCTATGTGGGTAAATTGACGGTGCAAAAATGATGATGAAAATTATATTCATACTCGTCGGATTGATGATTTCCGGTATCACGTCTGCCGGTGAAGATGCTTTGCCGCCAATTCAAGATTTGCAAGAAATAAAGAGATCCGCAGATGAATTTTTGAAAGAAGAAAACAAACGCCAAAAAACGAAATTCACTACTGCGCGTGTCAATCCAAAGATAATAGTTGAGCAATGCGCTACTTCTCTTGAATCAGATTGGGCTTCATCGGACGGTGGACTAGCCAGAAAAAGCGTTCAAGTCGTCTGCAAATCGACATTGCACAACAAAAAAGTGTGGCGTGTTTTGGTGCCAATTGTGGCGCCAATCACACCCAAGAATTAGAGTGAAATCCTAAGCATCAGGAATACTTGGCTACCGCGTAAAGTGACTCACACCACTTGGTCAGAGCCCACCGCAAAGCAGTTGTGCTCGTTGCCCTCATGGCACGACGTCCCGTAGGCAAAGAACTGTGGCGACAGTTACAACCCCTGATCCCTGCCTTCGTTCCCTTTGCCAAAGCCGGTGCGCACAAGTTCGCAGCTAGCGATGAATTCGCCCGCATCGGCATCTTTTGATCGATTGGAGCCGGGCCAGCATTGATGGCTCCTCGGTACCAAGCCCCCGGGCGGCCAGGAAACGGGCCCAAACCCCACGGACAGAGGAAAGCTCGGCTCCAAGCGGCACATCGTCGTAGATGCCAGAGGCATCCCGCTGGTGATCTTGGTCAGCGGCGCGAACCGGCACGACTCCAAGATGTTCGAGAGGTGCGTGGACGCGATTCCTGCGATTGCTGGCCTGCCAGGACGTCCCCGTAGAAGACCGGCAAAGCTGCACGCCGACAAAGGCTACGACTTCAAGCGATGCCGAGCCCACCTGAGGCAGCGGGGCATCATTGGCCGGATTGCCAGACGAGGCATTGAGAGCAGCGAGCGGCTGGGCAAACACCGGTGGGTGGTGGAGAGGACGCACAGCCGGTTTGCAGGCTTTGGCAAGCTGCGAATCCGCTTTGAACGACGACTGGATATCCACGAAGCGCTGCTGAAACTGGCAGCGGCGATCATCTGTGCGCGCTTCGTGGATCGGTGGTGTTAGCCACTCTAAGTGTAGCGATGTTTGCCACTGCCATGAATTGCCAATGCCTACATGGCATCGCCGGACGATGACTGCTCATCCTTAATAGCGTCGGTTGCCTTCTCCTGCTGTACTTTCTGGCTGCGAAGAACTTGGTCCCTTCGGGCCATTTCTCGCTCGCACGCCTTGAATTTGGAAGTTTCAAGGATTTCACGAGGTTCCCGTGCACGTTGTGGATCCACCGGGCCGATAGGGTTCTGCAGGTGCGCATAATCGGCTACGAAAAGGATATTCCGCGTGAGTGCCCAGCGGTAGTGGCCATAAATTGGAAAAGCCGAGATCAAGTAGTAGTCTTGCGCATTTTGTTGCCAAGGTGCCCCTATACGGTTGATGCCAGGCCAAAGTAATTCAAATGGGCGGGAACGAATGACTTGTAACATCTCGCCGCGCAGAGCACCTATCCAGATGCGCTTGTCGTATTTGTTGTTCGCGTACAACTTCGGGCTTGGGTTGAATAGCCAAGTCTCACTCACGAACTTTCGCGTGCGATCACTCTTGGTAACGTGACCAGCTAAGGCTGCTCCAAGAGAGAATCCTGTGACGACTATTCGTTTTCCGGAGTAACGCTTGGCGGTCTCTTCGACGTAGTCGCTAGCCAATTCATACTGAGCACGACTGAATAATAGATTCGTTAGTATCCAATCGGCGCTGTCATTCGATCCGGTGAAGGCTATGATGATCTCAGAAGGCTCTTTATCATCTGGTTTAGATCGAAGCTCGAATGTGCGTACCTCAAATCCCGATGAATCACGCTGAGGATGATCTACTTCTTTCATGCGAGAAGGCAACACAAACCAATGGTCGTGGTCTTCATCGCTATTTTTTTGAAGGACGTAAGCTGCTGCTAGAACGTAAAGATAACCACGACGCGCCACGTCAAGATGCGGACGATCAAAGGGGTCATTTGGCCCATAATTTAGAGGGTCGTTACACCAGATAGCGCCCTTCTCGAAGGGGACGGTCTGGCATGCATTGAGCAACATCAAAGCAGTTCCTGCACAGCAAAGCCGTAGCAGTTTTTGTAAGAAATTCAGCATTTGTCATTCCCTCTTAATTAATTTTTCAGTCTTACAGTTAGGTGGTACGGATGAAGTTTAAAGCGGCTCGGATTTTTCCCATGCTTCGCACATCGCTTGGAATGGTGGTTCGAACTGAGCTAGTGCTTGCGGAAGTTGTGGCTTTGAATGAATTCCTGTATATGTTCCCTTCGCTGCTTCAGACCCTTGTACCCTTAATTCTGGATTCTTTGATGGTCCGATTAATTTATGGTGAGCGGATCAGTCTACGGTGTTATTGGATACGTTAATCTTCAGAGTCAGGGTAATGCAGCATTGAATGCTTGGTTCTTTTAATTTTTCATACGTTATGGATAACGATTGTGGATAATGGTGGGTTTGATAGATATAAATAAGCGACCATTGCGGTATTTCATATTTCAGTTAGTTGATAAGAGCGGTTAGTTCATCTTTATATGCCACTATTGGAGTGTAAAGTCTATGAAATGCGCGGCCAATGGCGCCTGAGAAAAGCAGTAGACTAGGATTATTGGAGCCGCCTTGAAGAATGTGTGATACCGCTATTCCAGGGTATGGGTCAATGTAGTAGATTTTAATAATTCCAAGCTGGTACGCCTTCTTGGCGCATAGCTCGCAGGGACTGGCTGTTGTAAAAAGTATACATCCCTCAGCTGAAGCAAGACCGTATTTTGATATCTGTAAAAACGCGTTCTCTTCGGCGTGTAGTGACCGTGTGTGAACTTGATTTTTATGTCCCGTGTATTCGTTGTATTCCGACTTGAAGCAGAATGCGTTATTTCGGCCATTTAAATCGATTGGTATGAATCGTGCGGTGCTTTTGATGAAATGTCCTAAATACCTTTCGTCGGTACGCTCGAAATTGCTGTATGCAGATGAGTCAACGCCGCTTATGAGATCGTCTCTGCTGCGTAAATTGCAAGGAACTTGACCATGCGGCGCATCATTCCAACCAACGGAGCGAATAGAGTAGTTTTCGTCAGTGACAACTGCTCCAACTTGGCGAGAGATACACCCAGAATTAAGTTTCGCTGTGTAGGCTATCTGCATACACCGCTCAATGGCACTGGGGGTGACAATTCCAGGCCTTCTAATAAGAGATACAAATCTAATGAGTTGATTGGCTAAATTTTGATATTCATTTACTTTCGATATGACGTCAGGGTTACTTATGTAGAGATCTGATCGTTGAAGGCAAGCTTGTATGTCCTGAACCGTATAAAAGTCGGGCTCATTAAGATCGTGAGATGTGTACTCAGCCTTGTCGATTGATGCGATATCATCTTCCGAATACTTCAGTCTTCGTAGTCGCCCGACGCGATCATTCTCAGGAGATGAGACAGCTGCAAGGTAGAATGATGAATAGCGATCTTGGAAAAATATTGCTTCGAGAGGATTTCTGATGGCATCAATTACAATAAATGTTTGGGCTCCTATTGTTTGTTGATGTGCATGAATTATTTTTACAATATCATTAATCCTCTCTGCAAGAGTGAAAAACCTTCCTTCGTTAAATTTCTGCTCGTAGGCATTACCCGAAAGACGGATATTTCGGCCAATGGTTTGATATAACTGGACGAAGCCGCTCTCCCCTAGGATTTCCCTTATTTCTTCGCATTTTTGAGGCAAAGTTTCGGTATAGTAATTTATTTGATCTTCGGAATTTTCTTTGCCGGCTATTTGTTGATATTGTTCCTTGAGTTCATTGAATAGATGTGTGAAATTATTTTTTTCTCATCTGAGAATAATGGATGCTCTAGTAGATTTAGAACATTTTTGATTTCTATTTCGAGTAGAAATGTAGTTATAATTGATCTAACTTGTAGTGATAAAAATGGAGTCCAATTGGTATTGAAGTATTTGGATATTATCCGTTCTTTTCGCTGCTCGTTTGATGTTGGGTTGTCACCGATAAACAGGCTGTGTCGAATAAATTCACGGCTTGACCGAAGAATTCGAGCAGCGGTACTGCAACCGCTTCCGGTGCGGCCGGTGAGTCCAATAACTATAAAATCATCTTCGTCGCCGTAGATCTTGGAGATGGCAGACTTTAGGTAGTTTGTGTTTGGCGTGGATTCACTTGACGTTGTCATTGAAGTCACCTTGGCTGAGATTTTTTTTCAAATACGGCAGGCTATTGACCACATTGTGAAGTCGGTCTAGTTGGATTCAGTTTGCACGGGCTAGTAGGCCTCGTTGGTAAACTCGGAAATAGAATTGATCTACATATTGTGAAAATGTTCTGGTTTAAGAATGAATTCGTATTTCTTCCTCAATTTTGAGTGGAGAGCACAGCTTCGAGTGTCTAGTGAGGTTTTGCCGCCTGTGGCGATACTATAAGCGTATGTCATTAGCTTCTAAGTTGCTTTTACTTTTTGTCTTCCCATTTCTACTGTTGTCTTTAGCTACTTTTTTTGAAGGTGAGTTCATAAAACGCTCTAGTGTTTTTGGTTTATGCTACTCGTTGCATCGACAGGATGTTGCATGTTGAGTCTAATGGCTTAGTGATTCAGAATTGCAAATTTGATGAGGTGACTGTAGGCAAATACATGCATGCTTTGCTGTGTTCGCGGATGTCGTAACCAAAGTTGCGCTAACAGCTTGTCATTGTCAATAGGGTTTCCTCTGCAGTGGCTCATACCAGCAAGGGCAAGATCGATAAAAGCTTGTGGACGTATGCGAGATAGGGGAAATTTGGTACCAAACACAATCAAAGACTCCCTCGAAGCAACCTGCCAACCACCAGTTCGAGTTCCGTGACATACTGTATCCCAATCGCTGCTTCTGAGTGGATCCGACATCCTGGATAACTTCAACGCTCTTCATACTTGGAAATTCCATGCACGAAATCATTTGCCCTCATTGCAAGACAGCGTTCAAGATTGATGAAGCTGGCTACGCTGATATTCAAAAGCAGGTTCGTGACAGCGAGTTCGACAAGCAGCGCGAAGAGCTTGAGAAGCAGTTGCACGAGCGGCTGCAGTTGGCCGAGCGGGAAAAGCGAAGCGCTGTCGCGTTGGAACAAGCTAGGATGGCCAGCGAATTGACGAGCAGCACTGCCACGAAGGAAGCTGAAATCCAGCACCTCAAAAATCAGCTTGAGGCGGCGGCTATGGCCAGCCAGTTGGCCGTGACGCAAGCCCTGAGCGGGCTGGAAAAAGAGCGTGATGGACTGCTCGCCGAACTGGCCCACGCTCAACACGAGCAGCAAAGCTCCGAAAAGCTGGCTAACGCGCGGCTTCAGGCTGAGCTGGAGAAGACCGCTGCAGCCAAAGAGACGGAAATCCTGAAACTCAAAGCCCAGTTAGACGGCGAAGTTGTAGCGCGCCAGTTGGCTGTGAACGATGCCATCAGCGATGCGCAGAAGCAGCGCGACGAGCTGGCGCAGCAGTTGCGTCATGCCCTGATTGAACAAAAAGCCCAAGCTGATCTGGCCCAGGCCCGGTTGGAAAACGAGTTGAAGAACGCCGCTGCCAGCAAAGAGCTGGCATTGCAAAATCTGAAATCTCAATTGGATGCGACGTCGACCAACCACCAATTGGCGATTGCTGAGGCCGTGGGCAAGGTGCAGCAGGAACGGGACTTTTTTAAAAACCACTTGGATCGCGCCGCGTTGGAAAAGGAGCTAGCCGAAAAATCGCTCAAGGACAAGTACGAAACCCAACTCAAGGACCGTGACGAAGCCATTGAGCGCCTGCGTGACATGAAAGCCAAGCTCTCGACCAAGATGGTGGGCCAGACACTGGAGCAGCATTGCGAAGTCGAGTTCAACCGCATTCGTGCCAGCGCATTCCCACGTGCTTATTTCGAGAAGGATAACGACGCCAGCAGCGGCAGCAAGGGCGACTTCATCTTTCGCGAAAGTGACGGTGCGCAGACGGAGATCGTATCAATCATGTTCGAGATGAAAAACGAGAACGATCAAACGGCTACAAAGAAAAAGAACGAGGACTTTTTCAAAGAATTGGACAAGGACCGAGCGGAAAAAGGCTGTGAATACGCGGTGCTGGTCTCACTGCTGGAACCTGACAACGAGCTTTACAACAGCGGCATCGTTGATGTCTCGCACCGCTATCCGAAGATGTATGTGGTGCGGCCACAGTTCTTCATCCCCATGATCACGCTGCTGCGCAATGCGGCCATGCACTCGCTGCACTACAAGTCTGAACTGGCGTTGGTCAAAGCGCAGAACGTGGATATCACTCGCTTCGAGACCCAACTGGAAGACTTCAAGACTTCCTTTGGCCGCAACTGGCGCCTTGCCTCTGAGGGCTTCGAGGAAGCCGTCAAGCGCATCGACGAAGCTATCAAGGACTTGGAAAAGACTAAAGATGCGCTTTACAAGTCAGCCAACAATCTGCGGCTAGCTAACGACAAAGCCGAAGATCTCACCGTCAAGAGGCTGACACGTGGCAACCCCACCATGGCCGCTAAGTTTGCTGAACTGAAGAACGAAGGCTCCACTGAGTCAAATTGACAGGGGGTTAAGAGTTAGTAGTAGTCCAGTTGCCGCCGCTCAGGCACAGGGCCTTGAATGGCTCAATCAGGGTATGAGGTACAGACGGCTAGGAGTCGTCGCGACCGGCCGCCTTTGGCTGGCTCCAACTATACGTCTCCTCGACCCACTGCCATGGCGATTCGGTAGGCAACGTGCTCAGCCTGTCCCCTTCCTGGATAGTCGTCCGGGACGACCTCAATCGCCTCAACTTCAAGGCTAATTCCAAGTTCATCGTTTGCCCGGGCCACTCCGGCAAGTATCTCGGACACATGATTTGACAGATCAAACTGGATCGTCGCTTCCGTCTGACCCATCGCGAGCAGCCGAATTACTGTCGGTCCATTTGGCGGCGCTTTGCCAAACCGAACGGAAACCAAGACGCATTTTGGTCCGGTCACGTGTTGAAAACGGTAAAAGAGCGAGCGCTGAATGTGAGTGATGTCCATTTTTTGGTTGCTTATGGTGGATAGCTGGTTGCGAACGATTGTCTCGCCGCCAACGGCCGGTGTGCATGCGCTTCTAGCAAATAGTCGTAGCCTTTGAACGCGAAACTCGAGGGCGGCGAAGAAGCTGGCCTTTGGCCTAAGCAGGCTCCCATCGAAAGCTTCTGCCTACCAGCTCGCCTATCCACATCTGCGGAGTAAACCAAAACCCTGCAACTCTTGCAAAAAGAAGGCTTGGTCGTGCATCAGCCTTCCATGCAGAGTCTCTCAACCGCTTTACAAATTTCCAACTAAAGGTGGCAGACAACGGCTTGGCAAAGCTCCAAGCTTTGCTATTTGGCTCCCCTCTACGTCCTGTGAACCAGGGAGACCTAGACCTGCTCGACAGGAACCCCAATGCCCCAGCCAACTCCCGCCCCCACACCCCCACCCAAACTCGAAGACCTCGCCATAGATGCCGTCCTGCACATGGGCGCTGCGCTGGATGTGCTGGACCTGCACGCTCGCCACAAGGTCACGGCCATCAATTGCGTGTGCCGCGATCTGCTGCGCATCTACTACGTGAAGGCCGATGAGGCGCATTCTCTGGAGCCGGAAGACAAGGAACTGGTGGGACTGCTGCACGACACGGCGGTGAACCTGGGCTATGCCATTGAGGTGGTGGAGCATCTCAATGGCGATGAGGCCGACGACCCCATTCTTTATGCCGTGAGCTATCTGCTCAGGGCGGCGAAGCGGTTTGCGGATGAGGGGGTGTCGGTGGCGTTGGCCTGAAGGGCGCTGCAGGCGCGGATGGCCTGCGGACATGGTGAGAAAGGCTCAAAAAAGTCGAAAAATGGGCGAAAAAAAAGCGCGCCTCATGTTGAAGCGCGCTGCCGGGTTGGGACCGTGGGTCAGTCCTTCTTGGCCCGGATGACTTCGCCGCCCACGGCGTCGATCTTGACTTCCATGAGCGTGCCGTTGGCCTGCAGCACTTCGACCTGGTAACTGGTCTGGCCCCAGTGGGAGTCCAGTTCCGCGCTGACGGGCGTGCCCGGTGTGTGGCGGGTGGCGGCCTGGATGGCTTGCTCGATGGTGGACTTGGCCTTTTCCAGGCGCTGGCGGTCCTTGCGCTTGGCGGCGCCGTCATTCTTGTGCTGGGCGGCCTGGCCGGTGATGGCGTTGACCCAGACTTCCACGCTGTCGCCGGCCGGGGTGATGACTTCGATTTCGTAGCGCGGGCCCGTGCCGTCGCCGTCGTCCAGCTGGGCTTCGATGGCCTTGCCGGGCACGGCCTGGGTGGCGCGGGTGATGGCCTGCTCCAGCGGGATCTTGGCCTGGCTGGTGATGGTCTGCCATTCGGCCACCGATTTGGCTGCGGCGGGCAGGGCGGCGGTGGCGCAGGTCAGGGCCAGGGCGATGGAGAGGGCGGCGGTGCGTGCGAACGGGGCAGGCTTCATGGGTGTGGCTCCTTCCGGGAATGGGGTTGGACAAGACAACGGTCGGGGCCATTGTCTCCACCGTCCCGGAGAGCGGTTGTCGGAGAGGGCGCCCTTTGCCCCCTCCCGCGTGCTGCGGTTTGATCCCGCGCAAGCTCTGCGTTCAGAGGCCCAGCACCTTGGCCACGTAGTCGGCGTCCTTGTCGCCCCGGCCCGAGAGATTGATGAGGATGTGCTGGTCCTTGGGCAGGCCGGGCGCCACGCGCATGGCCCAGGCCACGGCGTGGGCGCTTTCCAGGGCGGGGATGATGCCTTCCACGCGCGACAGCTGCATGAAGGCGTCCAGGCATTCCTTGTCGGTGACGGATTCGTACTGCACGCGGCCCAGGTCCTTGAGGTAGCTGTGCTGCGGGCCCACGCCCGGATAGTCCAGGCCCGAGGCAATGCTGTGCACGGCAGCCGGCGTGCCGTCTGCGTTTTCCAGCACGTAGCACTTCATGCCGTGGATTTCGCCGGGCTTGCCCATGCTGAGGGTGGCTGCGTGGCGGCCGGGCTTGTCCGTGCCTTCGCCCGAGGGCTCCACGCCGACGAGCTTGACCGAGGCATCGCCCAGGAAGGCCGTGAAGATGCCCATGGCGTTGGAGCCGCCGCCCACGCAGGCGGCCACATGGTCGGGCAGCTTGCCGTGTTTGGCCTGGAATTGCTCGCGCGCCTCGCGGCCGATGATGCTCTGGAAGTCGCGCACCATCATCGGGAACGGGTGGGGGCCGACCACGGAGCCGATGGCGTAGATGTAGTCCGTGGGGTTGGTGAGGTATTCCTCGAAGGCGCTGTCCACGGCCTCCTTGAGCGTGGCCGCGCCGCGCGTGACGGGCACGAGCTTGCAGCCCAGGATGCGCATCTTGGTGACGTTGGGATGTTCCTTCTCGATGTCCACCTGGCCCATGTGGATCTCGCAGGGAATGCCCACCAGTGCGCAGGCCGTGGCCAGGGCCACGCCGTGCTGGCCGGCGCCGGTTTCTGCGATGACCTTCTTCTTGCCCATGAACTTGGCCAGCAGCGCCTCGCCCAGGCAGTGGTTGATCTTGTGGGCGCCGGTGTGGTTGAGGTCTTCGCGCTTGAGGTGGATCTGTGCGCCGCCGAGCTGCTCCGACAGGCGCCGCGCGTGGAAGATGGGGCTGGGGCGGCCCACGTAGTCGGCGAAGAGCTGGGCCAGTTCCTGCTGGAAGTCTTGGCGTTTGGTGATTTCGGCGTAGGCGGTGTTGATGTCGTCCATGGCCTGCTTGAGGTGGGGCGGGACCAACTGGCCGCCGTAGGGGCCGAAGTAGCCTTCCTCGGTGGGCATGGGGGAGAAGGTGGGGGGTGTAGTGGTCATGGATGCTGGCGGGTGTTCTGTGGAATGGCGGATGTTGGCGGTGGCAGCTTACGTAGGGCTGCCATGGGTCTGAAGAGAGAAAACCCCGGTCGGGGTTTCTTGTTTTTGACCCTGCCGGGTGGTTGTTTTTCGAGGCCGGGTTTCGGCCCGGCGGCCGACCTACCTTTCTTTGATTCGTCACCGGTACGCCGGCCGAAGAAACGTAGGCCAAAGAAAGACGACCCGAATGCCCGCGACCCCTTCGCTGCGCTGCGGGGCAACCTGCGTAGGGCCGCCTGCGGGGTTCGCCGCAGAACTCACTGCGCGCTGCGCGCTCCGTTCAGACAACTGCGGCGAGTCAGTTGACGAAGCAGTCCTGTCCTGCGGCAGGACTGCAACCCCGCAGACGGCCCGACGCAGGCGCGGGCATACGGGATTGGGGGCGGGGAGATGGGGCGGGGCCGGGGGCGTCAGCCGTTCTTTTGCAGGGAGCGGATGACGCTGGAGAAGTCCAGGGCGCCGTTGCCTGCGATGGAGTGCATGGCGTACATGGCGCGGGCCATGCCGCCCAGGGGCGTGGAGGCCTTGACTGCCATGGCGTTTTCCTGGGCCAGGCCCAGGTCCTTGAGCATGAGGTCGGTGCCGAAGCCGCCTGCGTAGTTCTTGGAGGCGGGGGCGTTTTCGTGGACGCCGGGGAAGGGGTTGTATTTTTCCAGGGCCCAGTTGCCGCCCGAGCTGCGGCGCATGATTTCGCTGAGGACCTTGGGGTCCAGGCCGTTGGCCACGCCCAGGGCGATGGCTTCGCTGGTGCCGATCATGAGGATGCCCAGCAGCATGTTGTTGCAGATCTTGGCGGTCTGGCCCGCGCCAACGGCGCCGGCGTGGAAGATGTTGGCGCCCATTTTTTCGAGCAGGGGGCGGGCACGTTCGAGGTCGGCGTCGCTGCCGCCCACCATGAAGGTGAGGGTGCCAGCAATGGCGCCGCCCGTGCCGCCGGAGACGGGGGCGTCGATGAAGGCAATGCCTGCGGCCTGTGCGGCCTTGGCGACCTTTTGGCTGGTGGCGGCGGCGATGGTGGAGCTGTCGATGATGAGCGCGCCCTTGGCAATGCGCTGCAGCAGGCCGGCTGCGCCGTCACGGCCGAGGAAGAGGCCTTCCACGTGCTGGCTGGCGGGCAGCATGGAGACCACGGCTTCTGCGCCCTGCACGGCGTCTTCGGCGCTGGCGGCAATGCTCACGCCCTCTGCAGCGACCTTGGCGCAGGCGTCCTTGGAGAGGTCGAAGGCCTTGACCGTGTGGCCGGCCTTGTGCAGGTTGATGGCCATGGGGCCGCCCATGTTGCCGAGTCCGATGAATGCGATCTGCATGTGCTTGTCTCCTGTGTTGTGAAGCTTGTGGTGTGTCTCAGTGGCCGGTGTCGTCGGTGTAGTTTTCGCCGGTGTCCATGTCGCCGGTGTCCTTGTCACCGTTCGCAATGTCGGCGCCGCGTTCCTTGAGCAGGGAGCGCAGGATGCCGCGGTGGCAGCGCGCCTCCTGCTCGCAGTAGCAGCCGATGGCGAAGGCGCTGTGCTGCGAGAGGGCGGCCAGCAGGTCCAGGGTGCGGCTGGCGGCGGGCTCGGCCATTTCCTTGCGGAATTTGCGCACGAATTGCTGCCAGAGCTTGTCGGCCTCGGCCTGCTGGCCGTGGTCCTGCAGCCGGTGCGATTCGAGCGCGGTGTGCATGGTGTCGGGCTGGGGCGAGAGTTCGGGGTACCAGACGTCGTAGTAGTCGCGGCTGGCGAATTCGGCCTTGGGCACGCCGCGCGGCGGGCGGCGCACGGTGCCTATGCGCAGGCCTTCATCGGCGTGGCGGGGGCTGCCTAGCTGGACGATGCGGATGGGCATGGGGCTCTCCTGCAAAGGGGGCTTATTCGTCGCCGAAGATGGGGTGCTTGCGTGTGCGGCGCCCGGCCGGGGCGGGGGGCGCCGGCGGTGTCTTTGCGTCGTCGGGCGCGGGTTCGCTGGCCTGGGCCTTGCGCTTTTTCGGGGGCGTGGCCTTGGCGTGGGGGTTGAAGGCCAGGGCCTGGGCAATCCAGTGCTGCCACTGCTGGCGTGTGGCGTAGGCGGCGGGGCCGATGAAGAAGTAGCCGTCCATCTGGCCCTTGGACGAGAGCGGGCGCAGGCCCGGCGTCTCGGCCACGGCCGCGTGCTGCGAGGGCGGCAGCCGCACCAGCAGTTCGTCGTCTTCCACGCCCAGGCACAGCTTGCCGTTGACCATGAAGACATGGCAGCCGAACATGCGCTTTTCCTGCACGTCGTCGCAGCCGGCCAGGGCTTCGCGCACGGCGTCTATGAGGTGCAGCGTGGTGTCGGAGAGCGGGCGGGCGGGCATGGCGCGGGCTGGATGTGGATGAATCAGCGGATCATGTCGGGCGCATCGCCTTCCAGCATGCGCCGCGCGATGATGACGCGCATGATTTCGTTCGTGCCTTCGAGGATCTGGTGCACTCGGGCATCGCGCATGAGGCGCTCCAGCGGATATTCGCGGATGTAGCCGTAGCCGCCGTGCAGTTGCAGGGCTTCGTTGCAGACCATGAAGCCGGCATCGGTGGCAAAGCGCTTGGCCATGGCGCAGTAGGTGGAAGCGTCGCGCGCGCCGGCATCGAGCTTGGAGGCGGCCAGGCGCACCATCTGGCGCGCGGCCACGAGTTCGGTGGCCATGTCGGCCAGCTTGAACTGCAGGGCCTGGAAGCTGGCAATGGGCTTGCCGAACTGCTTGCGCTCGTGCATGTACTGCTGGGCCTGGGTGAGCGCGCCCTGGGCGGCGCCCACGGAGCAGGTGGCGATGTTGATGCGCCCGCCGTCCAGGCCCTTCATGGCGATCTTGAAGCCTTCGCCCTCGCGGCCCAGCAGGTTCTGGGCGGGAATGTGCACGTTGTCGAAGCTGATGACGCGCGTGGGCTGGCTGTTCCAGCCCATCTTCTCTTCTTTCTTGCCGTAGCTGATGCCGGGCAGGTCGGCGGGCACGGCAAAGGCGGAGATGCCGCTGGCGCCCGAGCCTGCGTCGCCCGTTCTGGCCATCAGCACCAGCATGTCGGTGCTGCCCGCGCCGCTGATGAAGGCCTTGGCGCCGTTGATGATGTATTCATGCCCCGCCAGTTCGGCCCGGGTCTTGAGCGAGCCGGCGTCCGAGCCCGCGCCGGGCTCGGTCAGGCAGTAGCTGGCCAGCTTGCGGCCGCTGGTCAGGGCTTCGCCCCATTCGGCGCGCACGGCGTCAGTGGCCCAGGTGCCCAGCATCCAGGTGGCCATGTTATGGATGGTGATGAAGGCGGTGGTGGAGGGATCGACGGCGGCCAGTTCCTCGAAGACCATGGTGGCGTCCAGGCGCGGCAGCTGCAGGCCGCCTGCGTTCTCGGGCGCGTACAGGCCGCAAAAGCCCAGTTCGCCCGCCTTGGCGATGGCCTCGCGCGGGAAGATGGATTCACGGTCCCAGTGCGCGGCATGGGGCGCGAGTTCGGCCTGGGCAAAGGCGCGGGCCGATTCGGCAAAGGCGCGCTGGTCGTCGTTGAGTTCGAAGTCCATGGCTGGCTTGTCTCCTGCGTTGGGCTCTGGGGCCCTTGTTGTTCTGGGGGTGGCTTTCGGGGCCTGCGGGGGCCTGTCGATACCTGTCGGTGCGTGCGGCGGTCAGTGCTGCAGCCAGCGCTCCAGCGCCTGCATGCGCTCCTGTGTCGCGGCCGTGAGGCATTCGTGGTACAGGCGCGGGCCTTCGGGCTGGGTTTCGCTGTCGCGCGTGGCGGCCTTGCAGCGTGCCGTGCGGCCCTTGATCCAGCCGTTCTGGTCGTGGCGCAGGCCCGTGCGCTTGCCCTGGGGCAGTTGCTGCATGACGTCCAGGTAGCGGATGTTGAGCGCGGTGTCGGCCTCCTGGAAGGCCTGGACCGCGCAGGCATTGCGGCTGGCGGCGGCGGTGGAGGCCGGGTCGCAGGCTGCACCGGCCTGCGCGTGAAGGGGCAGGGGCAGGGTGGCCAGGGCGGTCAGCAAGGCGGCACCCAGGCCCCGGGAGAGGGAGGCGGTCATTGGAAAACGCATGCCGCCATCATCCCAGAGCCGGGGCCTGCCCCGGATCAGTCCAGGCCCGCCCACCCATGCATCAGCGCAGGCTGATGGTGGTGTTCACGCCCTGGCTGGTGGTGCTGTCGTCGAACCAGCGCGCCGTGACGGTCTTGGTCTGCGTATAGAACAGCACGACCTGCTTGCCGTAGGGGCCCAGGTCGCCCAGCTTGGAGGCGCGGCTGCCCGTGAAGGAGAACAGCGGAACCGGCACGGGAATCGGCACGTTGATGCCGACCTGGCCCACGTCGATGTCTTCCTGGAACTTGCGCGCCGCAGCGCCCGACTGCGTGAAGATGGCCGTGCCGTTGCCGTTGGGGTTGGCGTTGATGAACTCGATGGCCTCGTCCAGGCTGTCGGCAGCCGCCAGGCACAGCACGGGGCCGAAGATTTCCTGGTCATACACGCTCATGCCGGGCTTGACGCCGCTGAACACGGTGGGGCCGACGAAGTTGCCCTTGTCGTAGCCGGCCACCTGGGGCTTGCGGCCGTCCAGCTCCAGCTTGGCGCCGTCGGCCAGGCCGCGTTCGATCAGGCTTTCCACACGCGACAGCGCCGCGCAGGACACCAGCGGGCCCACGTCGGTACCGGGCTCGGTGCCGCCGCTGACCTTGAGGGTCTTGGACTTTTCCACCAGCTCGGGAATCCACTTCTGCGCATCGCCCACCAGCACGGCCACCGACAGCGCCATGCAGCGCTGGCCTGCCGCGCCGAAGGCTGCGCCCAGCAGGGCGTTGAGCGTTTGCTCCTTGTTGGCGTCAGGCATGACGATGGCGTGGTTCTTGGCGCCCATCATGCATTGCACGCGCTTGCCGGCCAGGCTGGCGCGGTTGTAGACATGGGTGCCGACCTTGGTGGAGCCCACGAAGCTGATGGCCTTGATGTCGGGGTGGTCGCAGATGGCGTTGACCACGTCCTCGCCGCCGTGCACCACGTTGAGCACGCCGGGCGGAATGCCGGCTTCCAGCGCCAGCTCGCACAGGCGCATGGTGACCATGGGGTCCTGCTCGGAGGGCTTGAGCACGAAGGTGTTGCCCGTGGCAATGGCCATGGGGAACATCCACAGCGGAATCATGGCCGGGAAGTTGAAGGGGGTGATGCCCGCGCACACGCCCAGGGGCTGCAGCACGGAATAGGTGTCCACGCCGTTGGCCACGTTGTTGGCCAGCTCGCCCAGCTGCAGCGAGCCGATGTTGGCCGCATGCTCCACCACTTCCAGGCCGCGGAAGACATCGCCTTCCGCGTCAGGCAGGGTCTTGCCCTGTTCGGCGGTCAGCAGCGCGGCCAACTCCTTCATGTTCTCGCGGATCAGCTGCTGCAGCTTCAGGAAGATGCGGGCGCGCTGGCCAATGGGCGTCTTGCGCCAGGTCTTGAAGGCTTCCTTGGCGTTGGCGACGGCGGCGTTGACCTCGTCGGGCGTGGCAAAGGGCACGCGGGCCAGCACTTCCTGCGTGGCCGGGTTGACCACATCGCGCCATTGGGTGCTTTGGGATTCGACCAGCTTGCCGTTGATCAGCAGCTTGACCGTGGGCGCCAAAACCTTGGCGGACGTGGATGCATTCATGGCTTGTCTCCTGTTGCGGTGATGTCGGCCCGGCATGCCGTGCGCCGGGCGTTCATTGCATGGTAGCTGTGCGGTTTTTCGCAAGCAATGGAGATGTTTGCAGTATGCATGTGCGTTTTTGCACATCGGCATGCCAAGTCGGCCACGCCAAAAAAACATGGCCTGCGGTGTTCGCAGGCCATGCGGGTTCAGGGCTTGAAGGCTCAGTCCGTACCGGTGGCCGGCAGGCGGTCGGCTGCAGCGGGACTGGAGTGGTGTACGGCGCGGGCGGCGGGCTTGTGCAGCGGCTCCAGCTTCACGCGGGCGCTGGCGCCCAGGCCGGACTCCAGCTTGGTCAGCAGGCGCAAAAGCTCCTGCAGTTCCTCGTCTTCCAGCGGAGAGACCAGGCGGTGATAGGCCTGGTCCACCAGCGGCACGCTGGCGGCCAGCAGGGCCCGGCCCTTTTCGGTGAGCGTGAGCTGGTGCTGGCGGCGGTCACGCGTGCTCAGCGCGCGGTGCACGTACTCGCGCTCTTCCAGCCCGCGCACCAGGCGCAGCGTGGTCACCTTGTCGAAGCCCATGGCGCGCGCCAGGGAGCTTTGGTCGGAGCCGGGGGAGGCGTCGATCAGCACCAGGGCGCCGTACTGTGGCGGCGTCAGTCCCAGGGGGCGGCATTGCTCTTCAAAAATGCCGACCGAAATCTGGTGGGCGCGCCGCAGCAAAAAGCCAGGGCGCTGATATAGCGGCAGTGGTGCAGGCGTCATCGTGTCCATATGCGTCTAGTATTCTTGCAGAGATGTCCAGTATTCATTCGATTTCCACCAATTGTGCCCATTCTGGTGCATGATTACCATGCGTTTGCATGCTAACTACAAAAGAGGTCTACATGCGAAATTTTGTTGGCAGACGGCAATTTTTGAAGACAAGCGGATTGGGAGTATTGGGTTTACCCGTAGCAGGCGCCATCGCCAGCACCGAGAGTGTGCCTCTGAAATTGATTGTGCCTTTCACTCCGGGGACTGGAATCGACACGATTGCGCGAACGATCGGGCCTTTGCTGGCCAAGCGCCAGGGCCGGCCCGTGGTGGTGGAGAACAAGCCGGGCGCCTCTGGAAATATCGGAACCGAGGCCGTTGTGCGCTCGCCCGCCAATGGCCAGACGCTTTTGGTGACAGTGAATACCCTGGTGATGAACGCATCGCTGTATCCCAAATTGCCATTCAATCCGCTGACGGACCTCGAGCCTGTAACGTTGACCAGCTGGGGACAGCTGATTTTGGTGACGCCCACGGCCTCCGCCTATCAGACGGCGGCCGATCTGGTGAAGGCCGCCAAGGCCTCGCCGGGTCGCATCAATTACGCATCGCCGGGAGTGGGCACTCCGCACCATATGGCGATGGAGCTTTTCAAGAGCACGGCGGGCGTATCGATCACGCACATCCCTTATCGCGGAACAGGCCCGGCGCTGACGGACCTGCTGGGCGGCCAGGTGGAATGCATGTTCCTGCCCATTCATGTGGCATTGACGCATGTGAAGGCCGGCAAGCTGCGCGCGCTGGGCATTGGCAGCCAGCGGCGCCACCCGCTGCTGCCCGATGTGCCCACGCTCAAGGAGGCCAAGGCGGGCGATGTGAACGTGGATATGTGGTACGGCGTGTTTGCGCCGGCCGGCATGCCGGCGGACCAGGTCGATGCCCTCAATCGCGAGATCCGCGCGATTTTGGCGTCGGAGGAAGTCCGGCATGCCTTTGCGCCCCAGGGCATGGATCCGGCCGGCAGCACGCCGGCCGAGTTCAAGGCCCTGGTGCAAAAGGACGCCCGGCGCTGGGCCGATCTGGTCAAGGCGCGGGGGATTACCGCCGAGTAGGCGGGGCGGGCGCCAACAGCGCCCCTGGAGAAAGCATGGAGAGTCAGCGGATGAAAGTAGCGATCGTGGGGGGCGGCATCGGAGGCCTGTGCCTGGCATTGGCCCTGCATCAAAGAGGCATTGCCTGCGAAGTCTTCGAGGCCGTGCCCGAGGTCCGCGAGATCGGCGCGGGCATTACCCTGCTGCCGCATGCCATGCGCGAACTCAGCGACCTGGGCCTGCAGCCGCAGCTGGAGGCCCTGGCGATCGAGAACCTGGAGAGCGTGTTCTTCAACCGCTATGGCCAGTTCGTCTACCGCGAGCCGCGCGGCCGCCATGCCGGCTATGAGCTACCCGAGCTGGGCATCCACCGTGGCCGCCTGCACCGCGTTCTCTTCGAGGCCGCCGTGCAGCGCCTGGGCCCGGGTGCCGTGCACACGGGCCACCGCTGCGTGCGTGTGGACCAGTCGGCCCATGGCGCCACCGTGCATTTCGCGCCGGATGCCCAGGGCCATGTGCCGCCGTCGGCCACGGCCGACATCGTCGTGGCCTGCGATGGCGTCAACTCCGCCGTGCGGCGCCAGTTCTATCCGCAGGAGGAGCTGGCCTTCGGCGGCATCAACACCTGGCGCGGGGTCTCGCGCTTCAAGCCCATCCTCACGGGCAAGAGCTATCTGCGCATCGGCTCGGTCGATACCGGCAAGATGGTGATCTATCCCATCGAGGACAACGTCGATGGCCAGGGCATGCAGCGCATTAACTGGGTGGCCGAGATCCGCGACCCGCAGATGCGCATGAACGACTGGAATCGCGCCGGGCGCATGGAGGATGTGCTGGAGATTTTCGGCGGCTGGACCTTCGACTGGCTGGATGTGCCGGCCCTGATCCGCTCGGCCGAGACCATCTTCGAGTACCCCATGGTGGACAAGGACCCCGTGGACCAGTGGAGCTTCGGCCGCGTGACCCTGCTGGGCGATGCGGCCCACCCCATGTATCCGCGTGGCTCCAACGGCTCGGCCCAGGCCATGCGCGATGCGCGCGTGCTGGCCGACCTGCTGGCCGCCGATCCGCAGGGCGACCCGCTGGCGCTGCTGGCCGCCTATGAGGCCAGCCGCCTGCCCGCCACCAGCCAGGTGGTGCTGACCAACCGCTCCACGCCGCCCGACTTCATCATCATGAAGGCCGACGAACTCAGTGGCGGCCAGCCCTTCGGCCATATCGACGAGCTGATCAGCCAGGACGAGCTGCGCGCCATTGCCCGCCATTACGAGCAGGTGGCGGGGTTTGCGAATCCGCAGTCGCAAGGGTGAAGTGGTTGGGCAATGAGCTGGCTTGGCAGGTATTCAGTATTGCAGCCCGACTCTTTTTGGGTCCCTGCCGGGCGGTTGTTTTTCGAGGCCGGGTTTCGGCCCGGCGGCCGACCTCCTTTCTTGTCGCGCGACAAGAAAGGCGGCAAAGAAACGCGCCCAAATGCCCGCGTCCCCTTCGCTTCGCTACGGGGCAACCTGCGTCGTGGCGGTCGCGGGGTTCGCCGTGAAACTCACTTCGCGCTGCGCGCTACGTTCAGACAATCACGGCGAGTCAGTTGACGAAGCAGTCCTGTCCTTCGGCAGGACTGCAACCCCGCAACCGCCACGACGCAGGCACGGGCATATGGGGAGGAGGGGCCGGGGGCCGGGGGCCGGGGGGCGGGGGCGACAGGGCGCTACGCCCCGTTGCTTTGTCTATTCGGTGCTCTCAATCCAGGCTGATGTTCGCCTTCTGGATCAGCAGCTTGTACTGGTCCGCCTTGGTCCTGGCGAATTTCTCCATTTCCGGCACTTCCCAGGTGATGGGCTGGAAGGCGAAGGTGGCGAATTTCTCGCGCACCTGCGGGTCCTGCAGCACGGCGACCACGTCGGCATGGATCCTGTCGCGCAGGGCGGCGTCCACGCCCTTGGGCGCCAGCAGGGAGACGAAGGAGTTCACGATCAGCTCGGCGGGGCCACCCGATTCGGCCACGGTGGGCACGTCGGGCATCTGGGCGATGCGCTGGGGCGCGGCCACGGCCAGGTAGCGGATCTTGCCGGATTTGTAGATGCCCTGGCTGGAGGGGAGGCTGGCAAAGCTCCAGGCCGGATCGCCATTGGCCACCGAGGTGTAGAGCTGGCTGACCTCGCGGTAGGGCACATGGGTCATCTTGCTGCCGGTCAGGAAGTCCAGCCATTCGCCGCCCAGGTGGCCTGGGCTGCCCACGCCCCAGGAGCCGTAGCTGACCTTGCCGGGCTCGGACTTGGCCGCCTTGATCAGGTCGCCCATGCTCTTCCACGGCGAGTTCGTGGGCACGGCCACGAAGAAGGGCGTGAGGAACAGCGGCGCCACCGGGTCGAAGTGCTGCAGCGGATGGAAGTTGCGCTGCTTGTAGAGGTAGGGCAGGGCGGAGACATGTTCGCTGTCGAGCTGCAGCAGCGTGTAGCCGTCGGGCTTGGCGCGGCGTGCGGCTTCGATGGCGACAAAGCCGCCGCCGCCTGGGCGGTTGTCCACGGTCACGCCCTGCTTCCAGCGCGCGGCCAGTTTTTCTCCCACGATGCGCAGCACGGCGTCAGGGCCGCTGCCCACGGCAAAGGCCGTGATCACGGTGACGGGGCGCGTGGGAAAGCTGGTGGCGCTGCTGGAGCCTGCCTGTGCCCAGGCGCAATGCAGCGGGGCGATGGAGGCCAGCAGCAGGGCTGCGCCTGCAAGGGCCTTGCGGCGGGAGGGGGCGGCGTCGAGGCGGTTGGATGGGGATGCTTTCACAGTCTGTCTCCTGTTGGATCTGCTTTTTTCACTGCTTGCAATGCCCCGGTCCTTCTGGCGAGGACTCGGGGCGGGTTAGGGCTGCCGGCAAAGGTGCGGCGGGGTTCAGGCGAGGTTCAGCCGGCGTCAGGCTGTGCCAGGGGCGCGGCCTGCGCAAAGGCGGGCAGGGCCGCGCAGGCCCTGTCCACTGCGCTGATCAGCGGCCAGCGGTCCAGGTCCACGCCAAAGCGGCGTGCGCTTTCGATCTGGGGAACCAGGTAGACATCGGCCAGCGTGGGTGCGTGGCCGAAGCAGAAGTCGCCGCGCCGCGTGTCGCGGGCCAGCAGGGCTTCGATGGCGTCGAAGCCGTCGGCAATCCAGGTGGCGCACCAGGCATTGATGGCGGCTTCGTCCGCACCGAACTGGCGGCGCAGGGTCTGCAGGATGCGGCGGTTGTTGATGGGATGCACGTCGCAGCCCACGATGGCGGCCAGCGCGCGCACCTGGGCGCGGTCCTCGGGGTCGGCGGGCAGCAGCGGCGGCTTGGGGTGGCGCTCTTCCAGCCATTCGATGATGGCCGGCGACTGGATCAGCGTGCGGCCATCGTCCAGCGTCAGCGCCGGCACCAGGCCCTGCGGGTTGACCTGCTTGAACGGCGCCTGGGCCTGCTCGTCCACGCGCAGGTCCACGGGGAAGTAGTCAGCGCGCAGGCCCTTGAGGTTGAGCGCGATGCGCAGGCGGTGCGAGGTGCCGCTGCGGAAAAAGCTGTAGAGCTTCATGGTGGTGGTCTCCCCGGTCTTATTCAGGCTGGCCCACGGTGAGCGCGATCTCGCCCACGCCCTGCACATGGCCGGTGATGCGGTCGCCCGGCAGCACGGCGCCAACGCCTTCGGGCGTGCCCGTGTAGATCAGGTCGCCGGGCTGCAGGTGATAGAAAAGCGAGAGGTCGGCAATGATTTCGCGGATGTTCCAGATCAGCTTGTCCACGTCGGACTGCTGTTTTGTCTCGCCATTGACGGCCAGTGCAATGGCGCCGGATTCGATCACCTGGCCCGGCATGGGCACGATCTCGCTGGCCACCGAAGACTGCTCCACATCCTTGCCCAGGTCCCAGGGCCGGCCCTTGTCGCGCGCCACCAGCTGCAGGTCGCGGCGCGTCATGTCCAGGCCGCAGGCGTAGCCGTAGATGTGTTCATGGGCCTGGTCCGCCGCAATGCGAAAGCCCGCCTTGCCGATGGCCACCACCAGTTCCATCTCGAAGTGGTAGTTGTTCGTCTCGGGCGGGTAGGCCACGGTGGCACCCGACTCGGTCAGGGTGGAGGGAGCCTTGGTGAAGTAGAAGGGGCGCTCCACGCTCTTGTCCACCGGGCGGCCCATCTCGACGGCATGGGCGTGGTAGTTGCGGCCCACGAAGAACAGGCGGTTCACGGGCAGGCGCTGCGTGCTGCCGCGCACGGGCAGGGATTGGACGGGGGGCGGGGTCCAGAGGTATTGGGGGGCGGTCATGGTATTGGCGATGGGGGAGTAAAGAGACATCGGAGGATTCAAGGCCGGACCTCGTAGAGGCCCAGCTTTCGGTGCAAAGGCGCCTCGTCGGCCAGGAAGAGGAAGGCGGGCTCGCTGGCGCTGGCATTGGCCAGCGTGGCGGGCGCCCAGCCGGGCACGCAGCAGGTGTCGGCCGGGGCCAGGTCGAAGTGGCGGTCCACGGCGGCCACGCTGGCGCCGCCCTCGATGACATGGAACACGCAGGCCGGCGAGCGCGCGGGCAGCTGCAGCGTCTGGCCCGGGCGCAGCATCAGCGCGTAGAAGCCCAGGATGTTTTCGCAGTCGGCCCCGGTCTCGGGGTTGGTGTAGGCCAGCTGCACGCAGTCCAGATCGGGGCGGTCGGCGGCCAGCTCCAGCAGGGCGGCGCGCGCGTCCTTCCAGGGGTAGCGCAGCATGGGGTAGGCCTTGGCGCTGCGGGCGAACACCTGCGTGGGCGCCAGGCCGCCGCGCGCATATGCCCGGTCGCCACGGCCGGGCAGGGCGGGCTGGCGCGGGCCGTCCACGTGGTAGGTGACTTCCAGGTAGTAGGCCAGGGGCAGGTCCAGCACATCGAGCCAGACCACGGGCTCGTCGCCGTCATGGCCATGCTCGTGCCACAGGCCCGTGGGCGTGAGGATCAGGTCGCCGCGCTCCATGGGGCATTTCTCGCCGTCGACCAGGCTCCAGGCGCCCTGGCCTTCCACCACCATGCGCACGGCATTGGGCGTGTGGCGGTGCGAGGGCGCCCACTCGCCGGGCAGCAGCAGCTGCATGCCCAGGTAGATGGAGGAGCTGGCCTGCATCTTCTCCAGCCCATGGCCGGGGTTGGCCAGCACCAGCACGCGGCGCTCGGCCTTTTCGATGGGCGTCAGCTCGCCGGCCTGCATGAGCAGCGGGCGGATGGACTGGTACGGCCAGGCAATCGGCTGGGTGCGCGGGCGCGGCGTGTGCGGCGGCATCACGTTGCGCAGGCTGGGCCACAGCGGCACCAGGTTGTTGCGCGCGAGTTCGTCGCGGTAGTCCTGGGGCAGGTCTTCCAGGCGGCCAAGTTCTTGCATGGCGGTCTCCTTGTGTTCAGTCTTCGGCGAGGCAGGTTTCGGCCTTCCAGCCGTACAGCCATTCCATGGCGTCGTAGAAACGCTGGGGCGTGCGGCCCTTCCAGAGGTCGTTGCGCACCAGGCGCTCCACGCCGCTGGCGTGGAAGATGCGGCCCATCTCGCGCGCGGACAGCACCACGCGCGCCGTGCGGGCGATGCGCGAGCGCTCGTACAGCCGCAGCGCCTGCGGCCAGTCGTTGCCGCAGCGCTTGAGCGCCTGGCCCAGCGTCACCGCGTCTTCCAGCGCCATGCAGGCGCCCTGGGCGATGTATTGCAGCGTGGGGTGTGCGGCATCGCCCAGCAGCGTGGCGCGGCCGAAGCTCCACTGGCCAATGGGCTCGCGGTCGGCCGTGGCCCAGCGCTTCCAGCTTTTGGGCAGGTCTATGAGCTGGCGTGCGCGCGGGCAGCAGTCGCGGTAGTAGCTTTGCACCTCTTGGCGGCTGCCTTCGCGCACGCCCCATTCCTCCTGCTCGCGGCTGTGGAAGGTGACGACCACGTTGTACTGCTCGCCGCCGCGCAGCGGGTAGTGCACCAGGTGGTAGTTGGGGCCGACCCAGATGCTGGCCGCGTTCCAGCGCAGGTCCTCGGGGAAGTCGTTCTTCTCCACCACGGCGCGGTACACCACGTGGCCGGAGACACGCGCCGCATCGCCCACGTACTGCTGGCGTACCACGGACTTCACGCCATCGGCGCCGATCAGGGCCTGGCCCACATGGACCTGGCCGTGTTGGTCGCGCACGGTGACGGTGTCACCCTCCTGCTGCACGGCTTCGATGCGCGTGCCCGTCAGCGTCTCGATTTGGCCGTGGGTGCGCGCGCCTTCGAGCAGCGAGGTGTGGATGTCGGCGCGGTGGATCACCGCATACGGGTTGCCGAAGCGGGCGCGAAACGCCTCGCCCGTGGGAATGCGGCCGACCAGCCGCTCATCGAGCGCGTCGTGCATCACCATCTCGTCGGTATAGACCGCGCGGCCACGGGCCAGCTCGCCAATGCCCAGCGCGTCGAAGGCCGCGAATGCGTTGGGCCCCAGCTGTATGCCGGCGCCGATCTCGCCCAGCTGCGGCGCCTGCTCCAGCACCTTGACGGCGAATCCCTGGCGCGCCAGGGCCAGCGCGGCCGCCACGCCGCCAATGCCGCCGCCTGCCACAAGAACGGGCAGCGCCCGGGAAGAAATGCTGGTGCTCATGGATGTCCTGTGCTTCGTGGTGCGTGTCGCCAGCCTGCGGGTCAGCTGCGTCGCGACTAATTAAACAGTATGCTGACGATGAGTGTAGTGTTGATTTGCATCAGGCCAGCCTGGGGTTTCCCTGGATGCAGGCAAAACGGCGGTGGACAGCGTGTCCGGGTGAATCACCTGTCCGCCAGCCAACGCCAACGGAGGGCGCGGTTCATGCGAACATCTGCGCTTGCCCGCAGGGACCCGGAAAAGAGCGCAATGGCCATGGACTACCAACCCGCAGAACTAGAAAACTACCCCGGCTACCACATCCGCCGCCTGCAGCAGATCGCGGTAGCCGTCTTCATGGAGGAGACCCAGGAATTCGGCGTGACCCCCGTGCAGTACGCGGCGCTGTCTGCCGTGCTGCGCCAGCCCGGCGTGGACCAGCGCACGCTGGCGCGGATGATCGGTTTCGACACCTCCACCATTGGCAGCGTCATCGACCGGCTGGAGGCGCGCGGCCTCATGGTGCGCAACACCAGCCCGGCCGACCGGCGCGTGCGCCTGCTGTCGGTCACCGCGGAAGGCGCCGCGCTGCTGGCCGCTGCCGAGCCCTCGGTGCTGCGGGCCCAGCAGCGCATGCTGGAGCCGCTGCCGCAGGAGCAGCGGGGCCTGTTCATGGACATGATGGCCGTCCTGGTGCGGCAAAACGACGAGCTGGCGCGTGCGCCCAGCACGCTGGCCGCGCGCCGCGCCGCAGCCGACTGAGGCGGCCTCGACCCATGGACTGGGACCACCTGAGATTCTTTGGCGAGCTGGCGCGCAGCGGCAGCATGGCCGCCGCCGCGCGGCAGCTGGGCGTGGAGCACACCACGGTGTCGCGCCGCATCCAGGCCCTGGAAAAGCAGCTGGGGGCCGTGCTCTTCGAGCGCGAAGCGGGCCAATGGCGGCCCACGGAGGCCGGCCGACAGCTGCTGGGCGTGGCAGACGCCATGCAGCGCGCCGCAGCCGGGCTGGAGCGCATGCCGCTGGCGGCGGAATCCACCAGCCAGGGCCCGTCCGGCCTGGTGCGCGTGGGCGCCACGGAGGGCTTCGGCACCCAGCTGCTGGCCCCGCAGCTGGCCGCGCTGACGCAGCGCCATCCGCTGCTGAGCATCGACCTGCTGGCCCTGCCGCGCCTGCTGCACCTGTCGCGGCGCGAGGCGGACATCGTCATCTCGCTGGAGCGCCCCACGCGCGGCTCGGCCGTGGTCACCAAGCTCACGGACTACCGGCTGTTCCTCTACGGCCAGCGCGAATACCTTGCGCGCCGTCCGCTGGTGGCGCGCACCGAGGACCTGCGCCACCACAGCTTCATCCACTATGTGGACGACCTGCTGTTCACGCGCGAGCTGCAGCTGCTGTCCACCCTGTTCCAGCCCGAGCGCTTTGCCTTTCGCAGCACCAGCATCACCGCCCAGTACGAGGCCGTGCGCGCCGGCGCCGGCCTGGCCGTGCTGCCCGCCTTCATCGCCGACCGCGACCCCGTGCTCAGCCGCGTGCTGCCCGCCGAGGCCTGCTTCACCCGCACCTTCTGGATGAGCATGCCCTCGGATGCCCGGCAGGTTCAGCGCATCGAGGCGGTCTGGGGGTTTCTGAGGGAGGCTGTGCAGGGGATGCGGGAACTGCTCAGTCCCCGGAGTTGATGCAAGAGGGCCTAACTGCAGGCGGGGTAAGCATCAGCTAATAACGGGAGTCGTTATTATTGATCCATGATCCTCGATTTCAGATGTGCAGACACCCAGGCATTGATGCTTGGCAAGCGCGTTGCGCGGTTCGCCAACCTGGAGGTCGCTGCCATGCGCAAGCTTGTGCAGCTGAACGCAGCGACCTCCCTGGAGTTCCTGCGCATTCCGCCAGGCAACAGACTGGAGGCTCTTCAAGGAAGCCGCAGGGGCCAGTACAGCATTCGGATCAATGAGCAATGGCGCCTTTGCTTCGTCTGGGCAGATGGCCATGCCAGCCAGGTCGAGATCGTGGATTACCACTGAAAGGACTACAACATGACCCGCGAAGTCAAATGGCCGCACCCAGGAGAAATCCTGATGCAGGAGTGGCTCGAACCCATGGGCCTGAGCCAGTACGCGTTGGCAAAGGCCATCGATGTGCCGCCCCGGCGCATCAACGAGATCGTGAAGGGCATGCGCGGCATCACGGCGGATACGGCGCTGCGCCTTGCGGTCTTCTTTGGCACGGACGCGCAAAGCTGGCTCAACCTGCAGTCCGACTACGACCTTGCCGAAGCCCGCGATGCCATGGCGGACGTGCTGGCGCGAATCCAGCGGTTTGAGCCCACGCATCCCTGAGCGACCTCAGGACGCCCTCTGCCGTCCGCAGCATGATGCGTCTCCGGCGGTGGTTTGCCCCTGCCGCTATACTGCCCGCCCCGAATCTCGTCATCCGACAGCAGGATCTTCCGGCATGCACCTCCAAGCCCTTTTGCGTCCACTGGTGTACCTGAGCCTGGCGGGGCTGGCCGCTTGCGGCAGCAACCCGCCCAGCCCCTCGGCGGCCACGCCCGAGTCCACGCCCACCGTGCCGGGCACACCCGTGGCCCCTATCAGGATCGGTCTGGCCCTGGGCGGCGGGGCCGTGAAGGGCTTTGCCCACATCGGGGTCATCAAGATGCTGGAAGCCAATGGCCTTGCGCCTGCGGTGGTGTCCGGCACCAGCGCGGGCAGCGTGGTGGGGGCGCTGTATGCGAGCGGCATGAACGCCTTCGAGCTGCAGGAAAAGGCCGTGGCGCTGGATGAGACCAGGATCCGCGACCTGCAGCTGTCCTCGGGCGGCCTGCTGGTGGGCCAGAAGCTGGAAGACTATGTGAACGAACAGGTGGGCCGCAAGCCGCTGGAGCAACTGGCCAAGCCCTTCGTGGCCGTGTCCACGCGGCTGGAAGACGGCGAGCGCACCGTGTTCGCGCGCGGCAATACGGGGCAGGCGGTGCGTGCCTCCAGCAGCATTCCGGGTGTGTTCCAGCCCGTGGCCATCGGCAAGTTCCACTTCGTCGATGGCGGCATCACCAGCCCCGTGCCCGTGGACGCCGCGCGCCAGCTGGGCGCCGATCTGGTGATCGCCGTGGACATCTCCAACAAGGCCCGTGGCAAGGCGCCCGAGAACATGCTGGGCGCCCTGGGCCAGTCCATTGCCATCATGGGCCAGAAGCTGGGCCAGGCCGAGCTGGCCCGCGCCGACATCACCATCCGCCCCAAGGTGCTGGACATCGGCCCGGCCGACTTCACCCAGCGCGCCAGCGCCATTCTTGAGGGCGAAAAGGCCGCCGTGGCCGCCATGCCCCAGATCCGCGAGCGCATCGCCCAGCTGCAGGCCGAGCGCGTCAAGGCCGCGAAGCTGGCCCAGCAAAAGGCGGCCGAAGCCCAGCACCAGGCCTGCCTGGACCAGCGCTCGCGCATGCAGAAGCTGGCGGAGATGGCGGGGATGGACGGCGCCTGCGCCAACCCCAACCCCTGATCCACCACGGCTGCGCGCGGGCTATCCGTACACCGGATAGCGGCTGCACAGCTCCGTCACCTGATCGCGCACCTGCGCCGCCACCTTGGCAAAGCGGGCGCCTTCCTGCGCGTCCAGCGCATCGAGCGCATCGAGCACATCGCACAGCCAGCCGGCCAGCTGTTCGCACTGCGCCTGGCCGAAGCCGCGCGTGGTGACGGCGGGCGTGCCTATGCGCAGGCCCGAGGTCACGAAGGGCGAGCGCGGGTCGTTGGGCACGGTGTTCTTGTTGGTGGTGATGTGCGCTTCGCTGAGCGCGGCGTCGGCATCCTTGCCGGTGTAGCTGCGGTCGGACAGGTCGATCAGCATCAGGTGGTTGTCCGTGCCGCCCGAGACGATGCGGTAGCCGCGCTGCTGGATCACGGCGGCCATGGCGCGGGCGTTGGCCAGCACCTGGCGCTGATAGGCCTTGAACCCGGGCTGCAGCGCCTCCTTGAAGGCGACGGCCTTGGCGGCGATCACATGCATCAGCGGCCCGCCCTGCACGCCGGGGAACACGGCCGAGCTCAGGCGGCGGTTGAAGGTTTCGTCCTGTCCCTTGGACAGGATCAGGCCGCCGCGCGGGCCGCGCAGCGTCTTGTGCGTGGTGCTGGTGACCACATGCGCGTGGGGCAGGGGGCTGGGGTATTCGCCCGCGGCCACCAGGCCTGCGACATGGGCCATGTCCACCCAGAACACGGCGCCCACCTTGTCGGCAATGGCGCGCATGCGGGCCCAGTCCTTGTGGCGCGAGTAGGCAGAGAAGCCGCCGATGAGCATGCGGGGCCGGTGCTCCAGGGCGATGCGCTCCATCTCGTCGTAGTCGATCAGGCCCGTGGCGGGGTCCAGGCCGTAGGGGACGATGCGGTAGTGGCGGCCCGAGAAGTTGGACGGGTTGCCATGCGTCAGGTGGCCGCCCTGGGCCAGGTTCATGCCCATGACGGTGTCGCCGGGCTGGGCCAGCGCCAGGAACACGGCGGCATTGGCCTGGGCGCCGGCATGGGGCTGCACGTTGGCGTAGTCGCAGTCGAACAGCGCCATGGCGCGTTCCACGGCCAGGCGCTCGGCCACGTCCACGTTCTCGCAGCCGCTGTAGTAGCGCTTGCCGGGGTAGCCCTCGGCGTACTTGTTGGTGAAGACCGAGTTCTGCACCGCCATCACCAGCGGGCTGGCGTAGTTTTCGGAGGCGATGAGTTCCACATGGTCTTCCTGGCGGCGTTTCTCGCTCTGGATGGCCTTGGCCAGCTGCAGGTCGAAGTCGGCCAGGGTCAGGGATGCGTCGTACATGGGTGAATGGTTCCTGTATTGGGGCAAGGGCTGTAGGGAGGGATGGTCATGCAGCCGCCAGCTGGCCTGCGGCGGGTGCGCCTGCCTGCGCGGCGCTGGCCGGCTCCAGCAGGCAGGCCACGCGGGCGACGATGTCGTCGATCTGGCGCTCGTCGCAGATCAGCGGCGGCAGCAGGCGGATGGTGGATTCGCGCGTCACCGTGATCAGCAGGCGCTGCTGGGCCAGCGCGCGGCCCACCAGGTCCTGGCAGTTGCGGTTCAGCTCGATGCCCACCATCAGGCCCTGGCCGCGCACGGCCAGCACGTCGGGGTGGCCGTGCAGCGCCTGCTGCAGGCCGTTGAGCAGGCGCCGGCCCAGTTGCCTGGCGCGGCCGGGGATGTCCTCGGTCTCCATGATGTCCAGCACCGTGCAGCCCACGCGGCAGGCCAGCGGGTTGCCGCCAAAGGTGGAGCCATGCTGGCCGGGCGAGATCAGGTCGGCCGCAGGCCCGCGTGCCAGGCAGGCGCCGATCGGAATGCCGTTGCCCAGGGCCTTGGCCAGGGTCATCACATCGGGGGCGATGCCCGCGTGCTGGTGGCCGAACCAGGCGCCGGTGCGTCCCAGGCCGGTCTGGATCTCGTCGAGCATCAGCAGCCAGCCATGCCGGTCGCACAGGCTGCGCAGCTGGCGCAGGTAGTCGGGGCTTGCCAGGCGGATGCCGCCTTCGCCCTGCACGGGCTCGATCAGCACGGCCACGATGTCGCCATGCTGGGCGGCGGCGTGGTGCACGGCCGCGATGTCGTCATAGGGCACGCGCACGAAGCCCGGCATCAGCGGCTCGAAGCCGCGCTGCTTGGCCGGGTTGCCCGTGGCCGACAGCGTGGCCAGCGTGCGGCCGTGAAAGCCGTTGTCCATCACCAGGATCTGCGGCCGCGCCACCTGCCTGCGGTGGCCGTGCAGGCGCGCCAGCTTGAGCGCGGCCTCGTTGGCCTCGGCGCCGGAGTTGCAGAAAAAGGCCGTCTCCATGCCGGCCAGGGCGCACAGGCGCTGGCCCAGGCGTTCCTGCCAGTCGATGCGGAACACGTTGGAGGTGTGCAGCAGCAGGCCGGCCTGCTCGGCGATCACGGCGGCGATCTCCGGGTGCGCGTGGCCCAGGGCGGTCACGGCCACGCCCGCAATGGCGTCCAGGTATTCGGTGCCGTGCTCGTCCCAGAGCCGGGCCCCACGGCCACGGACGAAGGAGACGGGCTGGCGGGCATAGGCCTTCATCAGGCGGGAATCAAGGGGTTGCATGGCTTTTTGCATGTCAAGGTCCTCAAGCGGGGTCAGGGTTGAATCGAAAAGGGTGGCGAGGGGGCGCGTTCAGGGCAGCGCCAGGGCGGCGGGATCAGGGCCGCCGGCGGGCCAGTAGAAGCTGTCCGGCTGGGCGCGGGCGCCGAAGATGGCCTGGCCCACGCGCACCACGGTGGCGCCTTCCTCGATGGCGATCTCGAAGTCGCCGGACATGCCCATGGACAGTTCATCCAGCGAGATGCCCGCCGGCGCGCCCTGGCGCAGCTGGTCGCGCAGGCTGCGCAGCAGCACGAAGCACTGGCGCACGCGCTCGGCCTCGCTGGAGAACAGGGCCAGCGTCATCAGGCCGCGCACGCGCAGCGCACTGAAGGCGGGCAGGGCCTGGAGGAATCCCTGCACCTCGTCGGGCGGCAGGCCGTACTTGCTGGCCTCGCCCGAGGTGTTGACCTGCACGAACACGTCCAGCGCCCGGCCTTCGGCCTGCAGGCGGCGGTCCAGCGCCTCGGCCACGCGCAGGTTGTCCAGCGCCTGGAACTCGCTGGCAAAGCGTGCCACGAGCTTTGCCTTGTTGGTCTGCAGGTGGCCGATGACGGACCACTGCAGATCGGCCAGGTCCTGCATGGCCTCCCATTTGCCGAAGGCTTCCTGCACCTTGTTCTCGCCCAGCATGCGGCAGCCCGCCGCGTGGGCCAGGCGCAGGCTGGATTCGGGCTTGGTCTTGCTCACGGGCAGCAGGCGCACGCTGGCCGGGTCGCGCCCTGCGCGGCGGCAGGCAGCGGTCATGCGCGCCTGCACGGTGGCCAGGTTGTGCCGGAAATCGTCCACCGTCTCGGCCTGGGGGTAGCGGCCGTGCTGGTCGTGGCGGGTCAGGGTGTCGGCGGCTTGGGCGGTGCCGCCGGTGGTGTCTTGTGTCGCAAGCATGGTTTCAGCTCCTTTTGATGGCGGCATCGGCGGCGGGCACGTTGCCGGTGCCCGCCTCGCTGCGGGCGGCCCGGCGCGGCCACTGGCCGTTGAGCACGGCATGAGCCACCAGACCGATGACCAGGCCCCAGAAGGCGCCGCCTATGCCCAGCATGGAAATGTTGGCGGCGGCGGCCAGGAAGGTGATCAGCGAGGCCTCGCGGGTTTTGGCGTCGGCCAGCGCATTGGCCAGGCTGCCGCCGATGGTGCCCAGCAGCGCCAGACCCGCCAGCGTGGTGATGAAGGTGGCCGGGAACGCCATGAACACGGCCGCCAGCGTGACGCCGAACACGCCCACCAGGATGTAGAACACGCCCGCAGCGATGCCTGCGATCCAGCGCCTGGACGGCTCTTCATGCGCCTCCTTGCCCGTGCAGATGGCGGCCGTGATGGCGGCGATGTTGAAGGCGTGCGAGCCGAACGGCGCCATCAGCAGCGAGCCCAGGCCCGTCAGCGTGACGATGGGGTTGGCGCTGGTCCTGAAGCCGTCGTTGCGCAGCACCAGCATGCCGGGCATGTACTGGCCGGTCAGCGTGATCAGGAACAGCGGCAGGGCCACGCTCAGCAGGGCGTTGAGCGTGAATTCCGGCCGCGTGAACACGGGCGCCGCGAATTGCAGCTGCAGCCCGGACAGGTCCACACGGTCCTGCGCCAGCAGGAACGCCAGGCCCAGCGCCAGGATGCCGACCACCGCATAGCGCGCCGTGAGCCGCTTGAGCAGCACATAGGCCACGATCAACAGGCCGGCCAGCACCGGGTCCACGCTCATGCCGCCAAAGGCCTTGATGCCGAACTGCAGCAGGATGCCCGCCAGCAGGCCCGAGGCCACGCCGGGCGGAATCAGCCGGATCACGCGCTCGAACCAGCCCGACAGTCCCAGCACCACGAAGGCCGCGGCCGACACCACATAGGCGCCCACGGCCTCGGCATACGGCGTGGTGGCCAGGGCCGTCACCAGGAAGGCGGCGGCCGGCGTGGACCAGGCCGTGATGATGGGCTCGCGCGAGAGCCAGCTGAGCACCAGCCCGGTGACGCCCACGCCAATCGAAATCGACCACACCCACGAAGCCGTGAGTTCCGGGCTCAGGCCGGCCACCTTGGCGGCCTGGAACACCAGGATGAAGGTGCCGCCGTAGTTGACGATGACCGAGATCAGCCCGGCCACAACGGGGTGGATGAGGTCGCTGAAGCGAAGGGGTGAGTGTGTGTCTGATGAAGGCATGGTCTTCTCGTTTTCCTTGGGGGTTGGATTCCTGGCTGTCTTGGGAAAGGGGTATTTGAGCGCCGAAGTGGACTGAATGATCCATACACTTCGCTCTCTTGTTGCAGACCACTTTGCAATGGGCGCGCAGCATTTACGTCAGTACAATGGCCTGCCAAAGAGGTGCAATGAGATGAAAGGCGGCAGACCGCATGAGCAAGACCTTCGAGCTTGAGACCCTGAAGATCCGCATGGGAGATGCCGACCTGCGCCAGCTGGACCTGCACCAGCGGGTGCAGCGCGCCATGCGTGCGCTCATCCTGGATGGCGCGCTGCTGCCGGGCCTGAAACTGCCGGCCACGCGCTCGCTGGCCGACTCGCTGGGCATTGCCCGCGACACGGTGGAGAACGCCTACACCCAGCTGCACCGCGACGGCTTCATCGTGCGGCGCCAGGGATCGGGCAGCTATGTCTCCGAGACCATCGGCACCGAGCTGCGGGGCCGGGCGGCGCGGCGCGGCCGCTTGCCCGAGCACGAGCGCAGCGCCCATGCGGCCGGTGCGGCTGGTGCTGCCGGTGCTGTCGGTGCCATAAGGGCCGGTGCCGGCCTGAGCCGGCGCGGCCAGGCCATCGTCGATGGCGGCGGCATCGCCGACCAGCAGACCATTCGGGCCTTTGCCACCGGCCTGCCCGAGACGCGCACTTTTCCCACCGATGTCTGGGAGCGGCTGCAGCGGCAGGCGCTCAAGGACTACCGGGCCAGCGTCCTGCTGCACGGCGACCCGCAGGGCGCCGAGCCGCTGCGCAAGGCCATTGCCACCTACCTCAACCTGGAGCGCGGCGCCAAGGTGGAGGCCGGGCAGATCGTGGTGCTCAGCAGCACGCGGCAGGCGCTGTTCCTGTGCGCGCAGCTGCTGGTGGATGCGGGCCGGCCCATCCTGCTGGAGAACCCGGGCTACTTCGGCGCCCGCAAGGCCTTCGAGTCGGCCGAGGCCAAGGTCCTGCCCATCGACGTGGACGCGCAAGGCATTCGCACCGACCTGCTGCACGCCGACCGCAGCGGCGCCACCTGCGTGTATGTCACGCCATCGCACCAGTACCCCACGGGCGTCACCATGCAGCTGGAGCGGCGGCTGGACCTGATCCGCTGGGCATTCGAGCGCGGGCGCTGGATCATCGAGGACGACTACGACAGCGAATTCCACTACGACGGCATGCCCACCGCCTGCGTGCAAGGCCTGGACAAGCACGCGCGCACCATCTACATCGGCACCTTCGGCAAGACCCTGTACCCGGGCCTGCGCATGGGCTACATGGCCTTGCCGCAGGAGCTGGTGCGCGCCTTTGTCCAGGCGCGCAGCATCATGGACGGGCACACGCCCCAGATCCAGCAGCTGACGCTGGCGCGCTTCATGGAGGACGGCCACTACAACTCCCACGTGCGGGCCATGCGCAAGCTGTATGCGGGGCGGCGCGAGGTCATCCTCGAATCCATAGGCAGGCACCTGGCCGGCATCGTCACCGCGCCACGGCCCCAGGGCGGCATGCAGGTGCCCTGCCTGCTGGAGCCCGGCTGGTCCGAGGAAGACACCATCCGCCGCGCCGCCGCGGCGGGCGTGCTGCTGCAGGGGCTCAGCCGCCTGTACGCGGGCGAGCAGCGGCAGCCGGGCTGGCTGCTGGGCTATGCCTCGCTCACGGCCTACGAGATCGAGGCCGCCGTGCTGCGCCTGGCCAACGCGCTGCGAAAACCCTGACAGGTTGGGAGAAGCCGGGCGCTGCATGCCTCAGTAGGGCAGGGGAAAGCGCCCGGTCAGGTCGGACACGCCTTCGTGGATGGACTTGAGCGTGCGCGCGTTCATGGTGCCGCTGCGTATGCCGCCCAGCGTGGCAAGAATCATGTCGCCGATCTCGCGGAACTCGTCGGCGCCCATGCCGCGCGTGGTGCAGGCCGCGCTGCCCACGCGGATGCCCGAGGTCACCAGTGGCCGCGCGCCATCGCCGGGCACGGCGTTCTTGTTGACCGTGATGCCGATCTGCTCCAGCGCCGTTTCGGCGGCCTTGCCCGTCAGCTCCCAGGGGCGCAGGTCGATCACGCCCAGATGGCAGTCCGTGCCTGCGGACACCACGGACAGCCCGCCCTGCGACAGCCGGTCGCACAGCACGCGGGCGTTGTCCACCACGGCCCGCGCATAGGTACGGAAGGCGGGCTTGAGCGCCTCGCCCAGCGCCACCGCCTTGGCCGCCACCACATGCATCAGCGGCCCGGACTGCAGGCCCGGAAACACGGCGGCGTCTATGCGTCTGGCGATCTCGGCGTCGGCCGAGAGGATCATGCCGCCGCGCGGCCCGCGCAGCGTCTTGTGCGTGGTGGTCGTGGTCACATGGGCGTGCTCCACGGGCGAGGGGAACACGCCTGCGGCCACCAGCCCCGCCACGTGCGCGATGTCGGCCATGAAGATGGCGCCCACCCGGTCGGCAATGCGCCGGAACTCGGCCCAGTCCATCTGCCGTGAATAGGCCGAGCCACCGGCAATGATGAGCCTGGGCCGCTCCTTCAGCGCAATGCGCCGCACCTGGTCCATGTCGATGAGTTGGGAGCGGGCGTCCACCTCGTAGCTGATGGACTGGAACCACTTGCCCGACACGCTCACGCTGGAGCCGTGCGTCAGGTGCCCGCCCGAGCGCAGGTCCAGCCCCATGATCTTGTCGCCGGGCTCCAGGAACGCCAGGTACACGCCCTGGTTGGCCTGGCTGCCCGAGTGCGGCTGCACGTTGGCGTGCGCGCAGCCGAACAGCGCCTTGGCACGCGCAATGGCCAGGTTCTCCACGGCATCGGCATTGGCGCAGCCGCCGTAGTAGCGCACGCCGGGATAGCCCTCTGCGTATTTGTTGGTCAGCACCGAGCCCTGCGCCTCCATCACCGCGCGGCTCACGAAGTTTTCAGAGGCAATCAATTCAATCGAGCGCGACTGGCGAATCCGCTCGGCCGCGATGGCATCCCAGGCCTCGCTGTCTGCCTGTTGAAGATCCAGGGAATTGATTCTGGGGAGCGATAAATCGTCCATGTCGCATTGGCTGTCTTGGAGGCGCTGAAGCACGGGAATCGGCAGCACCCGGGTTATGGAAGGATTTGGAAACCAGGGCGCATCGGTAATGGGCAGTCTACAAAGTGCAGCTGCCTTGATTCCGACCATGTTTCAGCGGGTGAGCAGACCAATTAAGGTGGCATGCCAATGTAAACGGTTGAAAAAGCGGTCTGGTTCATTGGCGAAAATAGGTCTGTTTGAATCCACGCTCTCTCCATAGAATTCGCCGCCAGACGTTGAAAGTCATGAGATCCAATACCGCCAGGAATCATCCGCAATCTGCAGTCGGGGAGATTGATTCAAGGTGGAATATGACAGAGTGAAGAAATCCATGACAACGTATCTGCCATCTGCAGCGTCAATTGCAGTGCCATTTGCGGCGCCATTGGTGATTGCGGCGGATGGAGAAAGCGGGGGGAGGGAATAGGCGATTTGACTCAGATCAATCAAGTTCAATCACACGGAGTTGAAAAATGAATCTCGATATCTCTCGGACAGATGACGCCGTGCGCGATGCGCTCAAAAAGCTGTCCCTGCTCTGGAAGTCAAGAGCGGCCGTGAATCAGGACCTGCCTGATTACTGCGGCTTGGCGTTCGACCCCGCCCGGCAGGACTTCACCGCCTCGCTGCTGCCGTTTCGCGATCACCAGGCATGGGTGGAGGCGCCACAGCACCTGCGCGACCAATGCCTGTCCTACGCCTGGGGCATCTACAACCTCAAGACCATCTACATCGAGTGCAACGTGGTCACGCCGGCCTGCGAGGACATCATCAAGACCCCGCCGCCCAGCGCCAACCGCGCGCTGCTGCAGGACGTCATGTCCCAGGCCCTGCTGGACGAGGCCCTGCACACCCGCATGTCCATCATGGCCTGCAACTACATCTACGAGATGCGCGGCCTGGCGCCGCTGGACTACGCGGACTTCAACCTCGTCGGCTGGCGCAACGGCGTGCTGGCGCAGTGCGGCGCGGAATGGGAACGCCGCCTGGCCCGCTTCGCCATTGCCTGCGCCAGCGAGACCCTGATCACCGACTACCTCAAGACCATGGCCGAGGACCGCAGCATCCAGCCCATCTGCCACGAGGTCACGCGCACCCACGCCGTGGACGAATGGAGCCACTCCAGCGTCTTCAGCTCGGTGGCCACCGACATCGTCCAGGGCCTGAGCAACCGCGAGCGCAGCTACCTGCGCTCCATCATCCTCAAGACCGTGCAGATGTTCGCCAACAACGAACTGGGCGCCTGGTCCACCGTCTTCACCATGGTCGGCATGCCGCATGCGCGCGACATCCTGCACGACGTGGGCGACAGCAACGAGATCGGCGTCTACACCGACTCGGTGCAAAGCCTGATCGACCGCATCGGCCTGGCAGGCCGCAACCTGGGCGGCAGCGTGGCGCTGGTGTCGTCGGTCCTCGAGGAGATGCAGGCATGAGCGCCGCCCTCCAGGCAGGCAGCATGCTCGCGCGCTGCGCCGCTGCACGGGCAGAGGCGGGCGGCGTCATGGTCTACACCCTGCGCGTGCAGGGCGCCTCGGAGCAATTCCTCGGCGGCCTGCGGCCCGGCCGGCATGTGGCCATCGAGCATGCAGACGCCAGTGGCACCATGCAGCAGCGGCTGTACTCCATCACCCGCTACGAGCCCTGCAGCGAGCACGACGGTGCCGGCCAGTTCGACATTGCCGTCAAAAGCTCGGGCCGGGGCAGCGTCTCCGACCACATGCATGCGGTGCTGCGCGCAGGCTCCACGCTGCCGCTCGGCCACGTGGCCGGTGACATCACGGCCGACCTGGTGCTGGGCCTGGACTCCCTGGTCATGCTGGCCGGCGGCATCGGCCTGACCCTGCCGCTGGCGCTGCTGCGCGAACTGGACCGGCTGCAACAGCAGGGCCAGCGCGTACCCCGCACCACGCTGCTGCTGTGCTTTGCGCGCGTGGCCGACATTCCGTTCCTGCAGGAGCTGCAGCAGCTGTGCGAAACGGCCCCCTGGTTCGACCTGCGTATCCACATCACGCGTGAAGACATTGCCGCCCACGGCCCCTTCGTGCCGGGCCGCCCCTCGCCGCAGTCCCTGCTGGCGCTGGGCCAGCCCCAGGCCGTGGTCATCTGCGGTGGCCACGCCTTTGCGCAAACCTTTCGCGAGCATGCGCGGGCCTGCTTTCCCGGTGCCATACAGCACATCGAGGCCTTCACGCCGGCTGCCGCATCCACGGCCCAGCCAGGCGAGACCGCGCAGGCATGCCAGCTGCAGATCGCGCACAGCGGGCAGATTGTCGAAGCCGCGTCCGGCAAAAGCCTGCTCGAAATCCTGGAGGGCGTGGGCATTGCCATCCGCAGCCAATGCCGGGCCGGCATCTGCGGCAGCTGCCGCATCCGCATCACGGGAGGCAGTTCACGGCTGGAGGCGGACTTTTGCCTCAGCGACAGGGAAAAGGAAGCCGGCTATGCCTTGGCCTGCTGCACCTTCCCCTCGGCAGGCCATATCCACGTCGATCTCAAGCCCGGCGCCTGACTGGCTCCGCACGTTCCAAGCCACCCTCCTGTATCCACCTGAGTTCCTCCCATGAAAAAAGCCATCGCGCTGCGCCACATCCACTTCGAAGACCTGGGCACCCTGCATGCCGAGTTCGCCAGCCGCGGCTACGAAGTGCAGTACGTCGATCCCAGCATCGGCGAGCTTGACACCCTGGACCTGGGCCGTGCCGACCTGCTTGTCGTGCTGGGCGGCCCCATAGGTGCCTATGACGAGGCGCTTTATCCCTTCGTCGCCCAGGAGCTGGCGGCCGTACGCCGCTGGCTGGACAGCGGCAAGCCGCTGCTGGGCATCTGCCTGGGCGCGCAGCTCATTGCGCGCGCGCTGGGCGCCAGGGTCTACCCGCTGGGCGTCAAGGAAATCGGCTTCTCGCCGCTCACGCTCACCGATGCCGGCCTGGCCTCGCCCCTGTCCAGGCTGGACGGCGTGCCCGTGCTCCATTGGCATGGCGACCAGTTCGACATTCCCGAAGGCGCCGTGCACCTGGCCGGTACCGCCATCGGCGCCAACCAGGCCTTCGCAGTCGGCTCGCAGGTGCTGGGCCTGCAATTCCATCTGGAGGCCGACGCGGCCCGGCTGGAGCGCTGGCTGGTCGGCCATGCCTGCGAGCTCGGCATGGCCCAGGTGGACCCGCGCACCCTGCGCGCCGATGCCCAGAAATACGGCGGCCTGCTGGCGCTGGCCGCGCGCGATGTGCTGGCCGCCTGGCTGGCCAACCTGGAGCGCAGCCGCTGAACCTGCGGCGCCGCCCATTCACCCATTTCCCCCCACGCCGGAGCCGCGCTGCGCGGCGCCGGAATCTCTGTTCCCGAAAAAAGGAGAGTTGAAGATGGTTGTCGTACTGTTCGAACTGCAGGCCTTGCCCGGCCAGAACCAGACCTATGTGGACCTGGTCAACAAGCTCACCCCCATGCTCAAGCCCATGGAGGGATTCATCTCCGTGGAGTGCTTCCAGAGCACGCTCAACCCCGAGAAAGTCATGTCCGTCACCACCTGGCGCGACGAGGAAGCCGTCGTCCAGTGGCGCAACGTGGAAGCCCACCTCAGCGCCCAGCGCGCCGGCCGCGACAAGATCTTCAAGGACTACCGCGTGCGCGTCACCCAGGTGCTGCGCGACTACGGCCTGAATGACCGCGCGCAGGCGCCCGCGGACAGCATCATGGGCAAGGCAGGCAGCTGCCCCGTCAGCCACGCCTGAGGGCTGGCGGTGCCGCAAAGGCCCGGCTGGTCCCCCATGCCGGAGCGCGATGCACGCCATCGAAAGATGCCGGCAGTGACTACGCTGCCGGCGCCAGGCCGGAAAAAAAGCCCGCTGAATGCTCAGAGGGCTTTTTTTCGGACGGCACAGATTCCTTCGCATCGGAACCCCACCGCACCGCACGGCATCCTGCGTGCCGCCGTGTGCAGCGCCTTCAGTTGCGAGCTGCCGCTGCCGCCATTTCTGCGAGGAACGGGCCTTGGGCCGCCTCGGGTTTGCGTTCGATGAGGAAGTCGTCGCGATCCTGGTCCTTGATCCAGTTCGGAGGCTTGCCGCGACCTGTCCACGTTGCTCCTGTAGACGGATCGCGATACTTCGCCGGTGCGCTGGTTTTTGCTGGGATGTAGGGGAACACTTGCTGCTGGGTGAATCCGAAATCGGTCACCAGCTTCTGGACCTTGGACAGGGCAGCGTCGGCCGCCGAGGTGCGGGCCTTGGCAATTTCCATGTCCAGCGCGGCCTTGGCCGCAAGGAGTTCTTTGAGGGACTGTGTCATAGGGGGTGCGAAATTTTTGAAGCCAGATTATGGGGCTGATGGGGCGCGCGCTTGCCGAACCTATCGTGCCGGATCGATCGTGCAAGCCTGGGGCGCGGGGAAGATGTTGCGGCTTGCGGCGCCTTGCACTGCCATGGGGCGCTGCGACGCGGGTGGAGCCGAATAGGTGGGTCTCGCATTGATTTTTTCGCTACCTAGATGGAGATGAGTCCCAATGGCTCCTGCACGCGATTGAATTTTTTGAAACCACCTTCCGAGATCTGAAGGCGAAAGATGATAGCGCAGGCCTATGTCAGACTGCAGCTTGCAGGCCTGCCTTGCGTTGGGCTCGCGCAGGCTGGGCGGCCAAAATCCATCTTCAACATCTTCACCGAGGATTTCTCATGATCATCACCACCACCCCCCAGATCGAAGGCCGCCGCATCACCCGCTACTGCGGCGTGGTCGCGGGCGAGGCAATTTTGGGCGCCAATGTGTTCAAGGACTTGTTTGCCGGGCTGCGCGACATCGTGGGCGGGCGCTCGGCTACCTATGAGCGTGAGCTGCAGCGGGCGCGCGAGATTGCGCTCAAGGAGCTGGAGGAACGCGCCCAGGAACTGGGCGCGAATGCCGTGGTGGGGGTGGACCTGGATTACGAAGTGCTGGGCCAGGGCAACGGCATGTTGATGGTGTCTGCCAGCGGCACGGCCGTGGTGCTGGAGTAGGCAAGTCATCGGCCAAGCAGGCCAAGCGGGTCAATCAGGCCAGAGAAGTCAACGCGGCGCCGTGCCCCGCATCTCCAGGCAGCGGGCCAGCGCCCGCGCCGCCTCGCCCAGGCGCGGGCCGGGGCGGGAGACCACGTCCGTCTCGACCAGGTCCAATGCGCAGATGCGGCCCGAGCGCACGGCGGGCATGCGGCTCCAGCCTGGGCGGGTGGAAAAGCTGGCCGATGGCGTCTGCGGCGTGTGGATGATGAGTTCTGGCTGCTGGCGCAGCACGTATTCGGGCGTGATGCGGGGGAAGGGACCCAGGTTCTGCGGCAGCACATTGCGCGCGCCCAGGCGCTGCAGCAACTGGCCTATGAAGGAGTCCGGCCCCGCCGCATAAGGCGTGGCGTCCACCTCGAAATACACCTTCTGCCCGGCGGGCGTGTGCGCAGCCAGCGCCTTGGCCTGCTGGTCCACCTCGGCCTGCATGCGCGCCAGCAGGGCGTTGGCGCGCTGCACCTGCAGCAACTGGTCGAGCTTGTGCAGTACCTGCTCCAGCTGCGCCATGTCGTTGGCGTCCAGCGCCAGCACAGGAATGCCGAAGCGCTCCAGCTGTGCGATGACGGGTGCGGAATACGCCATCAGCACCACGTCGGGCCTGAGCCGCACGGTGGCCTCAACCAGCGGGGCAAAGGTGTGGCCCAGCTTGGGCAGAGCGGCCACGCGGGCCGGGTGGTTGGAGAATTCGTCCACGCCCACGATGCGCTCACAGGCCTCCAGCGCGCACAGCGATTCGGTCAGCGAGGGCAGCAGCGAGACGATGCGCTGCGGCACCCGCTCCAGGCGCACCTGGCGCCCGCGCATGTCGGTGACGGTGTAGGCAGTGGTTGCCCCGCCCGTTCCCCCATCCGCCGCCTTTTGCGCAAAGGCGTTGCCCGTGCCACCTGCGCAGGCCAGGGCGGCGGTCAGCAGCAGGATGCGGGGCAGGCGCGAAAGCAGGCGCAGAAGCAGATGCATGGGGTCAGGGCAGGGGAGTCCAGCGCACGCTGACGAACACGGTGCGGCCTGCGTTCGCATAGCCGCGCGTGGGGGCGTAGTCGCGGTCGGCGATGTTGTTGACCCGGGCCAGCAGCGTCCATTGCCTGGTCAACTGGCGCTGGGCGTAGAGGTTGACCACGCCGTAGCCGCCCAGCTTGAAGGTATTCGCCTCGTCTGCGTAGCGGCCGCTGTACAGCTGCGCTTCGCCGCCCAGCGTCCAGCCGGCTGCCTGGGTGTCGGCATTGAGCTTGAGCATTCGCTTGGAGCGGTAGGGCAGCAGCTTGCCGGTCTCCAGGTTCTCGGGGTTCATGAAGTCCAGCGAGGCGCCCAGGTTGGCGCTGCCCAGGCGCGTGCCGCCAGACAGCGTCAGGCCGGTGATTTCCACGCTCTGCCAGTTGCGGTAGCAGTTGCAGGGAACCGCGCTGTTCCAGTCGTAGGTGATGAGGTTCTTGAACTTGTTGCGGTAGACCACGGCCGAGAGGCGGTTGGCACCGGCCGCATAGTGCAGGCCGGTTTCCACGTTGGTGCTGCTTTCGGGCTTGAGGTCGGCCGCCGCCTGGCCCGTGAAGCGTTCGTACAGCGTGGGCGTGCGGAAGGCCGTGCCGGCCGATGCCACCCAGCGCCAGCGCTCGTCGATCTGCAGGCCATAGCCCAGGCCGCCCGTGGTCTTGTTCTGCTGGTCGCGCACCTGGTCGTGGCGCAGGTTGGCGTCGAACTGGTGGCGTCCCTCCGTCAGGCGCCAGCCGGCCGACAGGGAGTTCTGCACGCGCCGGCTGTCGGTGTTCTGCGTCCAGGCGTATTGCGTGTCCAGCTTGTCCTCGCGGCGCTCCAGGTCGATGTTGAAACGGTGCTGGCCCAGCGTGAACAGGTTCTGCAGCAGGTAGTTGGTGGAGCGGCCCTTGGCGCTTTCGGGCGACTGGGTGTGGCGGTCGCTTTGGCTGTCGGTATGGGAGACCTGGACCACGCTTTTGTACATGGCGTTCCAGCCGGCCTGCCAGCGCAGGCTGCCGGTGGTGTTCTTGACCACGTCGTAGTCGTCGAACGGCGGCGGGCTCTGGTCGTAGTGGGTGCGCAGGCGGCTGTGCAGCAGGCTGGCATCGATCTGGTGGATGCCCGTTTTGTAGCCCGCGTTCAGGCCCAGCGAGGTGTTGCTGTAGCCATCCTTGTCCGGGTTGGGCGAGAAGGTGTTGCCGGGGTAGACGTCGAAGCCGTCACTGCGTTCGTCAGCCAGGTTCAGCCCGTAGGTGAAGCCGTTGGCACCGCCCTGAAATCCCGTGGCCAGCTTGCTGGTGCCCTGGTTGCCTATGCCGGCCTCGGCATAGGCGCGGGTCTGGCCGTCCGCCCGCTTGGTGAAGATCTGGATCACGCCGCCCATGGCGTCTGAGCCATAGATGGCGGCGGCCGGGCCGCGCAGCACTTCGATGCGCTCGATCTGCGCCAGCGGCAGGGTGGACCAGACCGCGCCGCCCTGCAGCTCCTGCGAGCTGTAGCGCACGCCGTCGATGAATACGGCAGTGTGCTGGTTGCTGGTGCCGCGCAGGTAGACCGACGTGACCTGGCCCGGCCCGCCGTTGCGGTTGATCTGCACGCCCGGCACCTGCACCAGCAGGTCGGCCACGCCCGTGGCGCCGCTGCGGGCAATGGTCTCGGCGTCGATCACGGTCATGTCGGCCGTGACGGTGCGCAGGGGCTGCTCGCTGCGCGAGGCGGTGACGACCACGGTATCGAGCTGGGAGGTCTGTGCCCGCTGCGCCTGTTGTGCCAGTTGTGCCTGTGCATGGGCCTGGCAGGCCAGCAGCGAGGCCGCAGCCAGGGCGGACAACGTGCGCAGTACGGGGAACGCCGAGGGCGAGCGAAGAGCGGCGCCAGGGGCGCGCGCGAGGGCGAGGGTGTGCATGGATGCGAGCCAGTTGCGCGCCAGCGACCCCGCCGGCACGGAAACCACAAAGACCGGCTGCGCTGCATGCGCGGCCGGCCGCCTGTTGGCCGGTATCCAGACTGGTGACGCACTCGCCAAGGCCTTCCCGGGCTGTACGCCCAGTGGCACGGGTTTGGCGGGGGCCGGTGCCATGCACGCGGCGTTTCACTCACTGTTGCGGGGGCAGTACATGCGGGCGGCTTTATCTGGCCGCCCCATGTTTCCCGTTTAACCGCAGCCCCTGGGGCTGCTGGCACCAACGGCGGCGATTGTACGGCGGGGCGTTCAGTGTCGATGTAAAGCTTGCTTGACATGTCCGCGGATGGCATCGCACAATGTCAAGCATCCTTTACACATTGCGAGAGACTTCCATGAATCAAACAACGGTCACCAACCGCCGCTACCAGAAGGAGCTGGGATTTGCGCTGCTGCTCTACATGGCGCTGCTTGTGGGGGCGCTTTTGCTCAGCGCCGACATGCAGGCCGGGGCCCTGCGTACGGCGCTGCTGCTGAGCCCCATGCTGGCGTTTGCGCTGGCCGTGCGGGCCATCGTGCGCCTGGTGCGCGATACCGACGAGTTCCTGCGCAAGTCCATGCTGGAGCAGCTGGCGATTGCGGCGGCGGGTACGGCCGGCATCACCTTCACCTACGGATTCCTGGAAATGGCAGGTTTTCCCAAGCTCAGCATGTTCATGGTGTGGCCCTTGATGGGTGCGCTCTGGGTGGCGGCTTCGGTGGCTCACTGGCTGCGCAGCCGATGAGCTGTTCCGCCAAAGTGCCCCTCCCATGAAAAATGACCCCCGCGCTCCCCTTGCTGTGCAAGGTCCGCTGCCCCCCGAGGGGGTGCCTTTTCATCTTGGGGCGGCCCTGCGATGAAAAACACCATCCGTGAACTGCGCGCCGAGCGCGGCTGGAGCCAAGCTGCGCTGGCGGACCTGCTGGGCGTGTCGCGCCAGACCGTGAATGCGATCGAGACGGGTCGCTACGACCCCAGCCTGCCGCTGGCATTCGCCATTGCCCGGGTGTTCGAGACCCGGATCGAGGCGATCTTCCAGGAGGGTTGAGCGCAGCGCTCAGGCCACGATCATGACCAGCAGCACCAGGCCCAGCAGGGCCAGGTAGGCCTTGGCATGCAGGGCATCGGGAATGCGGCCGATCAGCGGGGCCGCCAGCCTGATGCCCGTCCACGATCCGACCGTCAGCAGCGCAAAGGCCTGCAGGTCCACATAGCCCACATGCCAGGGGCCCAGCCCCGCGCCCCGCGATGCCAGCATGTAGGCAGCGGTGCCCGCCACGGCCATGGGCAGGGACAGCGGGCTGGCCATGGCCGTGGCGGCCGCCATGCTGGCGCCGCGCCGGCGCATCAGCGGCACGGTCATCACGCTGCCGCCCACGCCCAGGAAGGCCGCGATCGCACCAATGGCCAGGCCCGCCGTGGCGGCGGCCTGCCGGCCCATGGGCTGCATGCCGGCGGCGGTGCCGTGCACGAAGCCTGGGCGCAGCAGCGCGTCGGCGATGGTCAGGGCCAGGTAGGCGATGAAGGCCCAGCGCACCCATTCCCCGCTGATCCAGGTGGCGGCCGCCGCGCCCGCCACGGCGCCGGCCGCGATGAAGCCAGCCAGTGGCCGCACCTGATCCCAGGGCAGGGCGCCCGCGCGGTGCTGGCGCAGCGTGGCCATGGAGGCGCCAAAAATCATCACGCAGGTGGAGGTGGCCACGGCAATGTGCATGGCAGCCTGGCCCACGGCGGAGTCCGCGCCGTGGATGGAGGTCAGCAGCGCATAAAGCAGCGGAACGGCCACGAAGCCGCCGCCAAAGCCGAAGAGCACGGTGGTCACGCCGGCAAGCACACCGAAAGCCAGCAGCAGGAGAGGGAACACAGACAGTCCTTTGGAAAAAACGAGCAAGGACTGAACCTTAGGATGCCGCGGTTTGGCCTGCTTTCGCGGATGGGTCAATAATCCTCGAATTCCTGCCAAAGCCTGTTGGCTGTTTTCCGGACATTCCCATGCTCAACATCCCGCTGCATTCCGTGGACGCCGTGGCGCGTGATGTGCTGGCCATCGGCACCGACTACACGCCTGGCACGCTGCTGCCCACGCACAGCCACCGGCGTGCCCAGTTTCTCTACGGGATGAGCGGGCTGATGGAAGTGGAAACCGACGACGGCGCCTGGACCATCCCGCCCTATAGCGGCGTGTGGATTCCGGCCAGCAAGCCGCACAGCGTGCGCATGCAGGGCGTGAGCACGCGCAGCCTGTACATCGAACCGGCTGCTGCGCCCCGCCCGGGTGTGCACTGCGAGGCCCTGGTCGTCACCCCGCTGCTGCACCAGCTGCTGCTGTCCTGCGCCGACCTGCCGGCGCTGTACGACGAAGCGGGCCGCGACGGCGCCCTGGTCACGCTGGTGCTGCACGAGCTGGCCTCGGCCCGCAGCCTGCCGCTGTTCGCGCCCATTCCCCGCGACGAAAAGCTGGCCGCCCTGTGCAAGCAGTTCCTGGCCCAGCCCAGCATCCGCGCCACGCCCCAGGATTGGGCGCAGGCGCTGAACAAGAGCCTGCGTACCTTCAGCCGGTTTTTCCAGCAGCACACAGGCATGGCCTTTGGCGCCTGGCGCCAGCAGGCCTGCCTGCTGGCGGCGGTGTCGCGGCTGTCTGCGGGCGCATCGGTCACCCAGGTGGCGCTGGATTTGGGCTATGACAGCCCCAGCGCGTTTTCCACCATGTTCCGCAAGGCATTGGGCCGGGTGCCTTCGGAGCTGGTGAGCCGGGTCTAGGCGGGAACGCTGGCCTGGGCAGCCGTCTCCCGTGTCATGGCCCAGAACACCAGTGCCGCCAGGCTGAACGCCGCCCCCGCAACGCAGACCCCGTGCCAGCCAAACCGCGCGTAGGCATTGGTGGAAATCAGCGCCCCAAGCCCGCTGCCCACGGCATAGAACAGCATGTACAGGCCCACCAGCCGGCTGTGCGCCTGCGGGTTGCTGCGAAAGATCAGGCTCTGGTTGGTCACATGCAGGGCCTGGCCGCCCAGGTCGAGCAGCACGATGCCGGCGACCAGCGCCCACAGCGACTGCTCCAGCAGCGCAATCGGCACCCAGGCCAGCAGCAGGATCACCAGCGCGCGCAGGCTGGTGCGCTGCGCGAAACCCTGGTCGGCCCAGTGCCCGGCACGGGCTGCTGCCAGTGCGCCCACAACGCCGGCCAGGCCAAAGGCGCCGATGGCCGTGAGCGACAGGCTGTAGGGCGGTGCGCTCAGCGGCAGGACCAGGGCGCTCCAGAAGATGTTGAAGGTGGCAAACATCAGCAGGGCCAGCATGCCGCGTGTGCGCAGCATGCGGTCCTGGCGCAGCAGCTGGAGCATGGAGGCGAGCAGCTGCGTGTAGCTGGGTGCATGCAAGGGCACCGCCAGCCGGGGCAGTTGCCGCCACAGGGGCCAGGCCAGGGCCAGCATCAGCAGGGCCGAGCAGGCATAGACGCCACGCCAGCCGGCCAGGTCGCCCACGGCGCCGGCAAACACGCGCGCCAAAAGCAGGCCGATGAAAACCCCGCCCTGGGCTGCGCCCACCACGCGCCCGCGCTCATGCGCCTGGCTGGCGCTGGCCGCATAGGCGATCAGCCCCTGCGTCATGGCCGTGCCCAGCAGGCCCACGGCCAGCATGCCCGCCAGCAGCAGAACGGCCGAACGCGCGGTGCCGACTGCCGCCAGGGCCAGCACCAAGCCCAGCAACTGCAAAAGCATGAGCCGCCGCCGCTCCAGCCGGTCGCCCAGCGGCACCAGCAGCACCAGCGCCAGCGCGCAGCCGGCCTGCGTGGCGGTGACCACGCCGCCCACGGCCGCATGGCTGATGCCGAAGTCGGCCGCCAGCGCCTCCAGCAGCGGCTGGGCATAGTAGACATTGGCCACGCTCAGGCCGCTGGCAGCGGCGAACAGCAGCACCAGGCTGCGCGGCATGCGGACCGTGTCCGGGGCAGGGAAGGCGTTCATGGGTTGAATCCGGTTGCAAAACAAAACTGGTTTGATGCTAGTTGAACCAGTTTTGAAATGCAACCAAAATAGCGCCATGAAAGAAGACATCCGTCCTGACACACCGCAGCCCTGTCCGGTGGCCCGCTCCCTGGATGTGATCGGCGACCGCTGGTCGCTGCTCATCGTGCGCGATGCCTTTGACGGCATCAGCCGATTTGGCGATTTCCAGCGCAGCCTGGGCGCGGCCCGCAATATCCTGGCCGACCGGCTGCGCCGGCTGGTGGAGGCCGGCATCCTCGAAACCCGACCGGCCGCCGAAGGCTCGGCCTACCTGGAATACGTGCTCACGGCCCAGGGCCTTGAGCTGTTCCCGGTGATCGTGGCGTTGCGGCAGTGGGGCGAAGGCCATCTGTTCGCGCCGGGCGAGGCGCATTCGCTGCTGCTGGACCGCCAGACCGGCCAGCCTGTCGCGCCCATGCTGCCGCGCAGCGGGGATGGCCGGGCCTTGCTGCCGGGCCAGACCGTGGTTCAGAAAATCGATTGATGGATATCCATGCTCTCTGCCTTCATATCACTCATCTACGTACAGATTTCTCCCGAGCGCCTGACGCTGAAGGATCCGAAGACCGGGCAGACCCTCTCGGAGGTTCCCGAGCTGGCCCTGAGTCCGCCGCCCCGGCGCCGGATTCTCGCGGCCGGCCCGCAGGCCAGGCTCGCGGCTGCATCGGAGCCTGCCGAAGTCGTCAATCCCTTCGCCCACCCGCGTTCGCTGATATCGGACTTCATCCTGGCCGAGCAGCTTCTGAAGTACCAGCTCAGGCGCATGCATCGGCGTGCCTGGCTGGCGGCCTCCCCGCACATCGTCATCCATCCGCTGGGCAACCCCGAGGGCGGATTCACCCAGGTGGAACTGAGGGCCTTGCGCGAGCTGGCCAATGCAGCCGGCGCCTCGAAGGTGAATGTCTGGACAGGCCGGCCCTTGACAGACGAGGAATTGCTGACGCGCAAGCCCCCTGCGCAGGGCGGTGTCTGGGAGTGAGGCTTTGCTCCTCTCCATGAAAAAAGCGCCCGTCACAACGGGCGCTTTGTCTGGGTCAGCGCAAGGGCCGATAACGCGCTATCAGAACCGCGCCATCAGAACCGCGCCGTCATCCCCACGAAGTAGGTACGGCCGCCGTTGTCGTAGTTGGCGCCGATGGTGCGGGTTTCCTTGTCGGCCAGGTTGATGATGCCGGCGCGCAGGGTCAGGGTGTCGGTCACGTTGTAGTTCATGGACACGTCGAACGTCGTATAGGCCTTGGCGAAGGTGGTGGCCGTGCCCGTGGTCACGACTTCCTTGCCCACGTGGCGGGCGCTGAACATGGCGGACCAGCCCTGGCGGATCTGCCACTGCAGCGACGAGTAGATGGACAGCTCGGGCACGGCCAGCAGCGAGGCGCCCGTGCTCAGGTTCTTGGACTCGAACATCTTGGTGATGTTGGTGTTCCAGGTCAGGCCCTTTGCCAGGGGAACGTTCACGAAGCCTTCCAGGCCGCGCGTGCGGGCACGCTGGGCGTTGGCCATGCGGGTCCACCAGAAGCCGTTGTAGAAGCCCAGCGGCTGGTAGTCGATCTTGTTCTTGAAGTTGGTGTGGAAGTAGGTGGCACCCAGCGCCCAGCCATTGCGGTCCCAGCTCGTGCCCAGCTCGAAGTTGGTACTGGTCTCGGGCTGCAGGTCGGGGTTGCCGGCCATGTAGCAGCCGCGCGTGCCGTCGGCGTTGACGCTGGTGCTGGTCCAGCCCATGCCGGCCAGGCTGCGGCAGCCGTTGCCCCCGGATTGCGTGGCGGCGCTGGCCGAGTTTTCCTTCAGGTTGGGCGCACGGAAGCCGCGCGAGACGCCGCCGCGCACCGTCCACTCCGAGGCCGGGTGGTAGACCAGGTAGGCGCGCGGGCTCCAGTTGTTGCCGTATTTCTGGTGGTGGTCCATGCGCAGGCCCAGCGTCAGCGCCAGGTTGTCGCGCAGGAAGATCTGGTCCTCGCCGAACAGCGCCCAGGTGGTGGCGCTCAGGCCCGAGCCCGAGACCGGGCGCCCCGCGTAGTCGATGGGAGCCAGGCCGATGGTGTCGCGGTTGTCCAGCGACTCGCGGCGCCACTGCATGCCCAGCGTCATGGCCTGGTCCAGGCCCCACAGCTTCAACGGCTTGTCGATGCGGCCGTCCAGCGTGGTTTCCTTGGAGTTGTTGCCGATGGTGTCGCCCTTGTCCTCGTACTTGTTGTGCACGAGGTTGAGCTTGGAGGTCAGGTCGCCCCAGCGGCCGTCATGGCTGAGGCCGAACTTGGTCTGCTCCAGCTTGCTCAGGCCCCAGGGATAGACCACCTGGTCGCCCGACGCCGTGCGCGCGTCGGAGCCCGTGGCGCGCTGGATGCCTTGCGCGGCCTCGATGCCGATCACCTGGTCGGGCGTGAGCTGCCAGTTGAGCAGGGCGTTGAGGTTCTGCTTGCGCGAGCCGGCCGTGGACTGGTACGTGCCCGGGAAGCCGCCCGTGCTCTCGTCGGCAGCGCGGTCCGTGTAGTTGCCGCCCAGGCGCAGGCCGAACTTGTCGGACAGCGGGCCGCTGATGTTGAAGCCCAGCTGGCGCGTGTCGCCGCGGTCGCCGTCGGAGGGCTTGCTGTAGTTCAGCGTGGTCGAGCCGCTCCAGCGCTTGCCGATCTTGCGCGTGATGATATTGATCACGCCGCCCATGGCGTCCGAGCCGTACAGCGAGGACATGGGGCCGCGCACTACCTCGATGCGCTCGATCATCTCGGGCGAGATCCAGTCCAGATCCTGCGAGCCCAGGTCGTCGCGGTAGTTGATGCCGGCCGAGTTGCCCTGGCGCTTGCCGTCCACCAGGATCAGCGTGTACTTCTCGGGCAGGCCGCGCAGCTTGATCTTGGACTGGGCACCCGTGCCCGACAGGCCGCCAGTCACGCCGGGAATGGTGGACAGCAGCTCGCCGATGCTGGTGACGGGCTTGCGCTCGATGTCTTCCCGCGTGATCACGCTGATGCTGGCCGGCGCCTCCTTGATGTCCACGGCCGTGCCCGAGGCGGTCACCACCACCGTGGACAAGGACGTGTCGGCCTTGCTGTCGGCCGTCTGGGCATGGGCCATGGCTGTGCATGCCAGGGCAGCGCAAAGTGGAAGAGGGCGGAGCACCGAGATTCTGACCATCTTTGTAAAGTTCCGTATGGGTTAAAAATCAAGGTGCGAATGATAACGATTTGTATCTACATATTTCTCTTCACGTAAAGACAGTTGTTTTTTGTTCACGCGTTATCTAATCGCTGGACACGCCTGAGGCGTTGTGCACAAGTCTGGTGCACAAAATGACGGGGGGCGGCAGGGCGCTGAGAGGGAGCACGGGGTGCGGCGCCTCCGTGCAAAGGCCGCCCCGGAGCGCAGGGGGCGGCCAGAAACCAGGTCAGCGCGGCTTGGCCACGGCGCCCGGCAGGGCGCTGGAAGGCTCAGCGCAGCTGCCCGAGGGTTGGCTCGATGCCCGGCGGCGCACGAACTGGTAGGCAATGGCCAGCAGGGCAAACCAGGCCGGCGTCACCACCAGCGCCTGGCGCGTGTCGGCCTGCAGGGTGAGCAGGCCCAGGATGGCCGCAAAGAACGCCAGGCAGGCCCAGCACATGGCCACGCCGCCCGGCATCTTGTAGCGCGAAGCCTCATGAAGGGCCGCGCGCTGGCGCCGGTAGGCGATATAGGACAGCAGGATCAGCGACCACACGAACATGAACAGGATGGCCGATACCGTGGTCACCAGCGTGAAGGCCTCCACCAGATCGGGCACCACCCACATCAGGAAGGCGCCGGCCAGCAGGCAGGTGCAGGAAAACAGCAGCCCGCGCGAGGGCACGCTGCTGCGCGACAGCCGGTGGAAGGACTTGGGCGCATCGCCCTTGAGCGCCAGGCCGTAGAGCATGCGGCTGGTGGAGAACACGCCGCTGTTGGCCGACGAGGCGGCCGAGGTCAGCACCACGAAATTGATCACGCCCGCAGCGGCCGGCAGGCCTGCAAGCACGAACAGCTCCACGAACGGGCTCTTGCCCGGCACCACGTCGCGCCAGGGGGTGACGGCCATGATGGCGATCAGGGCCAGCACGTAGAACACGATGATGCGCACGGGAATCGAATTGATGGCGCGCGGCAGCGTGCGCTCGGGGTCCTTGGCCTCGGCCGCCGTGGTGCCCACCAGCTCGATGCCCACGAAGGCGAACACGGCGATCTGGAAGCCCGCGAAAAAGCCCATCATCCCGTTGGGGAACATGCCGCCGTCGTTCCAGAGGTTGGACAGGCTGGCCGCACGCCCCGCAGGCGAGACGAAGGCGGCCCCCACCATGTACAGCCCCGTTGCCACCAGGGCCACGATGGCCACGATCTTGATCATGGCGAACCAGAACTCGATCTCGCCGAACAGCTTCACCGTCAGCAGGTTCAGGCCCAGCAGCAGGCCCACGCAGGCAATGGCCGGGGCCCACTGGGGCAGGTCGGGGAACCAGAACTGCGAGTAGGCCGAGATGGCGATCACGTCGGCAATGCCCGTGACGATCCAGCAGAACCAGTACGTCCAGCCCGTGAAGAAGCCCGCCCAGGGCCCCAGCAGATCGGCCGAGAAATCGATGAAGGATCGGTACTGCAGGTTGGACAGCAGCAGCTCGCCCATGGCCCGCATCACGAAGAACAGCATCACGCCGATGATGGCGTAGACGAAGACGATGGACGGACCCGCCAGGCTGATGGTCTTGCCCGAGCCCATGAACAGGCCCGTGCCGATGGCACCGCCGATGGCGATGAGCTGGATGTGGCGGTTGGTGAGATTGCGCTGCAGGTCGTCTTGACCGTGCAGGCCCTGGCCGGTTGGCGGGGCCTTGTGTGTCATCAGAGAACTCCGGGGAAGACTGGCAAAGCGATGGCAGAAAGGGGGAAATCCGCCTGCCGCGGCCGTGTTTTCAGTCTCTGCATGGAGTCCATGCCTGGAAATGCGGCAGCGCAGCAAAACGGAACGAAGGCCGCGAGGATACCTGAACCTCGCCCCCGCATCAGCCCTGCCGCGCCGTGCCGCTCCAGTCAATGAAGCGGGTTTGATATGGGTGGATCAGCCGCGCGCCAGGCGCCGGGCGTTGGCCACTGCAGTGCGGTGTACGGGCGCCATGCCCTTGCCCACCACGCCCCACATGGCGTTGCTCCATTGCGAGGCCTGCAATGCCAGTGCGCCCCCATTCCAGGTGGAGGCGCTCCAGGGCATCCACCACATGCGCATCCAGGCCTGCATCAGGGCCTGGCTGGCGACCATGGACTGCAGGCCCATGGCGGCCCAGGATTGGTGGAAGGCTGTCTGTTTCTCGGACACCATGCGCGTGAATTCGCGCCGGTCCCGTGCGGAGGGATTGGCCCCGGCCAGCGCCATGCGGGTGAGCCTGTGCGCCACCACCTGCGGCGCGGCAATGGCCAGATCGGTGGCCTGACGGGCCACCGAAGCGGCCTTGGAAGATTTGCGGTTTGCCATGTGCGCTCCTGAAGCTCTGGATCCATTTGCCGGATCTACCTGCCAGATCCACTTGCCGGTTCCACTTTAGCCAGATGCATGCCGGCCCGCGTAGGCCGATGACGCAATGCAGCAAAAACGCGTTTATCGCGGCTGGGGCCGGGGTGCCGGCGCGGCCCCGTCCTGCGTGACCTCAGATACCAGGGCGCGCCACCAGCGCTCGCCTGCATGGGGGGCGGCCAGGTCCACGCGCTCGCCCATCATGGGGGTGGCCACGGCAATGCCGTGCTCGGCGCCCAGGGCCAGCACGCGCTCGAAGGGGTCCCACCAGGCATGCATGGCCAGGCTGAAGGTGCCGTTGTGAATGGGCAGCAGCCAGCGTCCGCCCAGGTCGCGGTGGGCCTGCACGGTCTGGGCCGGGTGCATGTGGACATAGGGCCAGTGCGGGTCGTAGGCGCCGGTCTCCATCAGCGTGAGGTCGAAGGGGCCGAAGCGCCGGCCGATTTCCGCAAAGCCGTCGAAATAGCCGCCGTCGCCGCTGAAGAAGACACGCAGCGTGTCGGCGCTTGCCAGGTCCTCGATGACCCAGGACGCCCACAGCGTGCGGTTGCCGTCGCGCAGGCCCCGGCCCGAGAAATGCTGGGCCGGAGTGGCCGTGAAGCGCAGGCCGTCCACCTGCACGTCCTGCCACCAGTCGAACTGGCGCACCTTCTCGGGGGCCACGCCCCAGGCCATGAGCCGGTCGCCCACGCCCAGCGTGCACAGGAAGAAGTCGACCCGGGGCGCCAGGGCGCGAATGGTGGCACGGTCCAGATGGTCGTAGTGGTCGTGCGAGAGCACCACGCCGCGCAGCGCGGGCAGTTCATGCAGGGCGATGGGCGGCGCATGAAAGCGCTTGGGGCCGATGAAGGAAAAGGGCGAGGCGCGCTCGGCAAACACCGGGTCGGTGATCCACCAGCCGCCGCGCAGTTTCATCAGCAGCGTGGAGTGGCCCAGGCGATACAGGCTGCGCTCGGGCGCGGCGGCCAGGTCGGCCGGGGTGAGCCGCTGCACGGGCAGGGGCGCCGCAGGCTCGGTGTTCTTGGGCTTGTTGAAGAAGAAGTCCCACATCACCTTGGCGTCGGGCTGGGGGGCATTGGCCGGGCGGGGATGGATGTTGCGAAAGCGCCCGGCCGACGATTGGGGCGATTGGGAGTAGTCGGCAATCGGGGCGCGGAAGATGCGGGTTGTTTTCACGGTGCTCCGTCGGTGTTCAGGCCGCCGCCATCATGGAACCGATGGCGCAGCCCTATCGAGATGGTGGTCTTGGCGGCCCCGTTCAAGGCGCCTTGCGTGTCGTCATGTAAACAAAAAAGGAGCTGCCCCTGCAGGCAGCTCCTTGTGGTGATGGCCCGGAGGCCGGTCATCAATGGGCGCCGGCCGCCTCGGCACCGCCGGCATGGCCCGCAGGGCGCCTGGTCATCCAGATCAGCACGATCAGCACCAGGAACAGCACGGACGACGCCAGGAAGATGTCGTCGGCGGCGCGCGTGTAGGCCTGCTGGTCCACCAGCCGGTTGATCTGGGCCAGCGCCTGCGCCTGGCTCAGGCCTGCGGCCTGCAGTCCCTGCAGGGTGACGCCGAACACGCCCTGGCCCTGGACCAGCCCTTCTGTCAGATGGGCGTGGTGCAGCGCGGCGCGGTTTTCCCACAGCGTGGTGGCGATGGAGGTGCCCATGGCGCCCGCCGTGATCCGCACGAAGTTGCTCAGGCCGGCGGCGGCCGGGATACGGTCCGGCGAAATGCCCGACAACGTGATCGTGGTCAGCGGAATGAAGAAGAAGGCCATGGCCGCGCCCTGGATCAGCGTGGGCACCAGGATGTGCATGAAGTCCGTCTCCACCGTGAAGCGCGAGCGCATCCACAGCACCAGGGCGAACACGATGAAGGCGCCCGTGGCCATCCTGCGCGGGTCCCACTGCGTGACCTTGCGGCCCACCAGCGGTGTCAGGATGATGGCGAAGATGCCCACCGGCGCCAATGCCATGCCGGCCGTGGTGGAGGTGTAGCCCATCCACTGCTGCAGCCATAGGGGCAGCAGCACCACGTTGCCGAAGAACAGGCCGTAGGCAATCGACAGCGCCACCGTGCCGGCCGCGAAATTGCGGCGCATGAACAGGCGCAGGTCCACCACGGGGTGGGCATCGGTCAGCTCCCAGACCAGGAAGACCACGAAGCTCACGATGGCCAGCACGCACAGCGTGATGATCTCGCCCGAGGCGAACCAGTCCAGCTCCTTGCCCTTGTCCAGCATCAGCTGCAGCGCGCCCACCCACAGCACCAGCAGGGCCAGGCCCACGGAGTCGATGGGCAGCTTGCGCGTGGGGGTCTCGCGGCTGCGGTAGATGCTCCAGGTCATCAGGGCCGACAGTAAGCCCACCGGCACATTGATATAGAAGATCCAGGGCCAGGAGATGTTGTCCGTGATCCAGCCGCCCAGCAGCGGGCCGACCACGGGGGCCACCAGGGTGGTCATCCCCCACAGCGCCAGGGCCACCCCGGCCTTGGCCGGGGGATAGCTGGACAGCAGCAGCGTCTGCGACAGCGGGATCATGGGGCCGGCAACCAGGCCCTGGAGCACGCGGAACAGCACCAGCGTCTCCAGCGACGAGGCAAAGCCGCACAGCCAGGACGTCAGCACGAACAGCAGCACGCTCATGGTGAACAGGCGCACGGCGCCGAAGCGCTGGGTGAGCCAGCCCGTGAGCGGCACCGAGATGGCGTTGGCCACGCCAAAGCTGGTGATCACCCAGGTGCCCTGGCTGGGGCTGACGCCCACGTCGCCGGAAATCGCCGGAATGGCGACGTTGGCGATGGACGAGTCCAGCACGTTCATGAAGGTGGCCAGCGACAGGGCCAGCGTACCCAGGGCCAACTGGGCGCCCTTGAGCGGGACCGGCCGTGCAGGCATGGCCGGCGGCGCCGAGGGGGCGACCGGCGGCGCCGGCTCCGGCACGGCGGTGGTAGAGGAAGTCATAGGCAGTCCGCGTAGGTTCTGGGAAGGCGGGGGAGCGATGCCTGCTTACCTGGACTGCATGGCCTGCGCGTCAACCGGCGCGGAGGCCACGGCGGCTGGCGCCTTGCCCTGTGCCCTGTCTTGGGCATCGGCCATGGCGACGGGCGGCAGCTCGGGCAGCTGCTTGAGCGGCGCCACGTTCTGGCCTGCCACGATGTGGGCGATGCGTTCCTCCGCCTGGGGCAATGCCATGTCGTAGATGGAGGTCTGGGCCACGGGGGCATTGCGCGTGGCGGTTGCCAGCACTTCGCCCTGCTGGTCGCGCACGTCCACCTTGGCCTCCATCGACAGGCCTACGCGCAGAGGGTGCTGGGCCAGGTCTTCCGGCGACAGGGCAATGCGCACGGGCACGCGCTGCACCACCTTGATCCAGTTGCCGGTGGCGTTTTGCGCGGGCAGCAGCGAGAAGGCCGCGCCGGTTCCTGCGCCCATGCCCACCACGGTGCCGTGGTAGCTGATCTTGTCGCCGTACACATCGGCCGTCAGCTCGGTCTTCTGGCCTATGCGCAGCTGGGCCAGCTGGCTTTCCTTGAAGTTGGCATCCACCCAGAGGTTGTGCAGGCCCACCACCGTCATCAGGGGAGCGCCCGAGGCCACGCGCTGGCCCAGCTGCACGCCGCGCTTGGCCACATAGCCTTCCACGGGCGAGACCAGGCGCGTGCGCTGCAGCGCCAGATAGGCCTCGCGCACCTTGGCGGAGGCGGCGATCACGCTGGGGTGCTCTTCGGCGCTGCTGCCCTTGGTCTGGGCTTCGGCAGCCGTCAGCTGCGCCTTGGCGGCGCGCACGGCGGCTTCGGCTGCCGAGGCGGCATTGCCGGCCGTGCGGGCCAGGGACTGGGCGTGGTCGAACTCCTCCTTGCCCACGGCGCCCGTGGCCAGCAGCGGGCGGCGGCGCTCCACATCCTCGCGGGCGCGGGCGGCATCGGCCTGCAGGCGGGCCAGATCGGCCTCGCGCTGGGCCACCTGGGCGACCAGGGGGGCATTGTTGGCGTACAGCGTGCGCACCTGGCGCACGGTCTGGGCCAGCTGCGACTCGGCCTGGGACAGGGCGACCAGGGCATCGGCCGAGTCCAGCTGCACCAGCAGCTGGCCGGGCTTGACGTAGTCGGTGTCGTCGGCGCCGATGCTGATCACCGTGCCGCCGACCTGCGGCGTGATCTGCACCACGTTGCCCGCTACATAGGCGTTGTCCGTGGTCTGGTAGTTGCGGGCCACCATCCAGTGCCAGCCGCCCCAGGCGACGGCGGCCACCGCGACGGCGGCGGCCACGATGGTCAGGCCCTTGCGGCGGCCCTGCGGGTTGGCCACGGGCGAGGCTGCGGCAGCGGGTGCATTGGATGCTTGCTTGTTGGTATCGGTCATGGTGTTCGGCGCTTTGTTATCTGTGAATGTGGTTGTGCGGCCGGGGCAGGGGGCTGGCGGTCTGTCACGCTGGCTGGCGGTCTGCCCGGTGGAGGGTCAAGAGTGCGGTGGGTTCCTGTGCGGGTTGCGATCTCAGTGCTGGCTGACCTGCACGGCATCCGTGCCATCGGTCCAGCCGCCGCCCAGGGCCTTCATCAGCGATACGCGCGTGTCCAGCGCACGGGCGCGCAGGTCCACGTCCAGGCGGCGCTGGGTGATCACCTGGGTCTCGGTGTTGAGCACCGTCACCTGGCTGGCCAGGCCGGCCTTGTAGCGCTGCACGGCAAAGTCGTAGGCGCGTTCGGCCTTCTCCAGCGACTCGGCCTGCAGCTGCTGTTGGCGCACCAGCGATTGCACGGAAGTGATGGCGTCACCCGCTTCCTTGACCGCATCGAGCACCACGCCGTTGTACTGGGCAATGGCGGTGTCCAGGTCGGCCTGCGTGCCGCGCAACTGGGCGCGCAGGCGCTTGCCGTCGAACAGGGGCAGGCGCAGCGCGGGCGTCACGCCCATCTGGCGCGAGCTGCCCTTGAACAGGTTGTCCAGCCCGACGGCATTGAGGCCGATGAAGGCCGTCAGGTTGATATCGGGATAGAAATCCGCCCGCGCGCTCTCTATGCCCTGCGTTGCGGACTCCACGCGCCAGCGTGCGGCCACCACGTCGGGGCGGCGGCCCAGCAGGTCTGCGCCCAACTGGCCGGGCATGGCCTGGATCTGCAGCGCGGCCAGACGGGGCGCCAGCTGCAGCTGCGCCTCGGGCGCCTGGCCGCAGAGCACGGCGATGGTGCGGCGCGCCAGCGTGATCTGCTCGTCCAGCATCTCGATCTGGGTGCCGGCATCGGGCAGGCCGGCCTGGGCCTGGGTCAACTCCACCTGGCTGTCCAGCCCGGCGCGCGTGCGCTGCTGGCTCAGCTCCAGCAGAGACTGGCGCTGGGTCAGCGTGCGGCCGGCCACCTCCTTCTGGGCAATCAGCCGGGCCAGCGCCACATAGCTGCGCGCCACCTGGGCGGCCAGCTGGTTGGCAGCGGCGGCGCTGTCGGCCTTGGCGGCGCGGGCCTGACCCAGGGCGGCCTGCAGGTCGGCCGCATGGCGGCCAAAGAAATCCGGCGTCCAGCTCAGCCCGGCCTGCAGGTTGCCGGTGTTGTAGGTATGGCCGGCAATGGGAGCAGGCACCAGGCCGTTGGCGCTGTAGTGCTGGCGCGTGGCGTCGACGCCGAGCGTGCCGCGCACATCGGTGGCCGTGCTGGTGGCCGTGGCCAGGGCGGCGGCCTTGTCGAAGCGGGCGCGGCTCATGGCCAGGCTGGGGCTGCCCTGCAGCGCCTGGGCGATCAGGCCGTCCAACTGGGCATCGCCCAGGGACTTCCACCAATCGGCGGCGGGCAGGCTGGTATTGGCGCCTGTCTCGGACTGGGCCGTCAGACCCAGGTCGGAGGCGCCCAGCCGGGCCAGCGGCTCATGGGCCGGGCCCTGGGAAGCACAACCGGCCAGGGCCAGCGCGGCGCACAGGGTGGCCGCTGCGGCGGCCACGCGGCGGGGCGCGGCGGACACGGAAACAAAGGAGTTGGGCATGGTGGTCTGCCTGTTGGGGGTCAAGAATCAGGAAATCGGAAACCGGGGCGGAAAAAGGGGCTGGCGCTGTCAGGCCGCGGGCGTGGCAGGCGCAGGGGCTGGCGGCGCAGCTTCCGGCGCGCGCATCGCATCGCCATTGGCCAGCAGGCGGCGCAGCATGTCCAGCAGCTGGCGCGACTCGTCATGGCTGAAGCCGGCCATATGGGCATTCATCACGCTGGACAGCACCTGCGGCACCTTGGCCGCCATGGCGCGGCCTTCATCGGTCAGCACCAGCTTGACCACGCGCCGGTCCACCGTGGAGCGCTCGCGCCGCAGCATGCCCTTGGATTCGAGCCGGTCCAGCGCCCGCGTGATGGAGGCCGGGTCCAGCCCCAGGTCACGTGCCATGCCGGCATTCGTGGCGTCGCTGCACAGCAGCAGCTTGTACAGCGGCAGCCACTGCACATAGGTCAGCTCATGCTCGGCCAACTGCGCATCCGCCTGCTGGAGGATGGAGCTGAGCACCTTGCGCATGAGGAACCCCACGCTCTCGAAGGGCGTGTAGCTGCCAGGGCTGTAGAAGTCCGAGGGCTGCAGGCCGTTGGGCAGGGGTGGCTGGGTCATGGTGTCTTGCAAGTGAAATGATTGACTGCGCAATGATTGTTGCGGCAATTATTGCAGAAACACCGAATGGCCGCATGGCTCGCGGGTGCCGGGGACGAGGCAAGGGTTTTCCATCGGGCCGGTGGCTTCCTGACCCCTGTTCGACCACCGGCCACACCGACAACGCTCACTTGTCCTGGGCCACCGCATGCCCTTTCTCCAGCCTAGCCACGGCCTCGCGGTAGGCGGGGCTGGCGCGCAACTGCTGGTAACGCTCCAGGCCGCGCTGGTATTCGGTGGAGCGGACATCGATCTCGCGGTCCGAGACATAGGTGAGTCCGGCGCGGTGCCACATTTCCAGGTCGGCCAGCACCTGGGCTCGGCTGAGGTCGGTGGGGGCAGCAGTGGAGGAGGGCGCTGCGTCCTGGGCGAGGGCGGTGCCGGCCAGGCCCAGGCTGAGGGCGGCCAGGGCGATGAAGCGGGTGAAGTCGGAAGTGCGCATGGGGAACCTTTCAGGTGAAGCGAAGTGAGGAGGGCTTCATGGTCCCGCTGCCGCCCTGGCCGGCACAGCCGTTTGCGACGCACTGCAGCATGGCGGGAGCCAATGGCCGTTGGGTTTCGTGAAATGCCTGGAGGGCAGGCGCGGCCATCCGAGGAGCGCCGCCAGCCATGGAAATGCTTTGATCAGCCTGTGTGCGGCAGATTATTTCCAGTTGCTCCAATAAATCGGCATAAACATCCGTAAAATGGCTGGTGGAAGCATGAATCGGCAGCAAATTCCAGCGGCACAGGCCGACAATCGCCGCTCTCCATGTCTTCATCCATTCCACTTTCCCCCGCTGCCGTTTCGGCAGATTCCGTCTCCCGCAGTTCCGAGGCCTTTCGTGGCTTCAGGGATGCGATTCCCGTGATGCTGGGCTTCGTGCCCTTTGCCCTGGTGCTGGGCGCGCAGGCCGTGCAAAAGGGGCTGGCACCGCTGGAGGTTCCTCTCATGACCGGGATGAACTTCGGCGGCGGCTCGGAACTCACGGCCATACGGCTGTGGACCTCGCCGCCGCATGTGCTGCTGATCGTCGCCATGTCGTTCCTGGTCAATTGCCGGCACATCCTGATGGGTGCGGCGCTGGCGCCCTATCTGCGCCATCTGCCCAGGCGCCGTGCGCTGCCGGCCCTGTTCTTCATGTGCGACGAAAGCTGGGCGCTGGCCCTGGCAGACGCCCAGCGCAGTGCCTCGCGGCGCGTGAGCCTGCCTTACTACATGGGCGTGTCGGCAGGCCTGTACATGGCCTGGGTGTCGTGCACGGCGGCCGGTGCCTTTCTGGGGCCGCGCATTGGCGACCTGGAGCAGTACGGCTTCGACATGGCGTTCACTGCCGTGTTTCTGGTGCTGCTGCGCGGCATGTGGAAGGGCGTCAGACCTTGCCGGCCCTGGCTGGTGAGCCTGCTGACGGCGGCCCTGGTCTACAAGCTGGTGCCTGGCGCCTGGTATGTGGCGGCCGGCGCCGTCTCGGGCCTGATCTGCGCGGCCTTGCTGGCGCCCAGGAGCTGAGCGATGGAAGCCACAACCTTGCTGACGCTGGTGCTCATGGCGTGCAGCACGTATTTCACGCGGGTGATCGGCTACCTGCTGCTGCGCGGGCGCACGCTGAGCCCGCGCATGCAGTACGTGATGGAAAGCCTGCCGGGCTGCGTGCTGATCTCGGTGATTGCCCCGGCGTTTGTGTCCGAGCGTCCGGCCGATCTGCTGGCCCTGGTGGTGACGCTGGTGGCGGCCAGCCAGCTGCCCATTCTGCCGACGGTGCTGATCGGCATTGCGTCGGCGGGTGCGCTGCGGCACTGGCTGGGGTGATGGCGGCCGGGGGTGGGGCGTTTTGGGTCTTCAGTTCGCCCGCCAGTGGTCGATGTATGGGGCATGCAAGTCTCATCCTCCACCTCGGCTTCCGCCTCGGGAGCCGCTTCATCCTCCGGCGGCAATGACATCGCTGCGTTGCAGCGCAAGCTCAAGGAGCTGCAGCAGGCGCTCAAGGAAGTGGCCTCCGAGAACATCGACGCCAAGGCCAAGCAACAGAAGTCCAAGCTGCTGCAGACGCAGATCATGATGGTGCAAAACCAGATCGAGGCGCTGATGCGCGCCAGGCAGCAGGCCCAGCTCGACAAGCAGCGCGAGCAGCAGCAGGCCGCCGAGAACCCATCGCAATCCCCATCGAAGGGCGGCAAGGCGCCCGGGCTGGGCGGCGTGGTCGACGTCTACGTCTGATCCAGTGAGATGGCCCGTGTTTTCCCGGGCCGTTTTTCAAGACATTCAATGTAACTTACATGAAAAGGCTGTTCGGACTTTGAGAGGGTTGGCTCTGCAACACGGATGGGGAAGGGGGCTTGCCTGCGGGGCGGTAGCCGCGAGCGTCGCAACTCCTATGGAACTTATTGATTTTTGACTCTCAAGAAACCGGCGGTTGCTACCGATAAGGCAAGCAATGTGACTGCCTGGATGCGATAGCGATGGCCTATACCGATGGCGTCACGGGGACAGAGGGATCTGCGATGAAAAAACTCGGCGATGTGCGTATCGGTACCCGGCTTACCGGTGTTTTTCTTGTTCTGCTGATCTGCCTGATGGCCGTGGGCGCCGTCGGCGCAAGGGCGCTGGGCCATGTGTTCTCGGGCACGCAGACCATGTACCAGGACCGCGTGGTTCCGCTCAAGCAGCTCAAGCAGATTGCGGACGCCTACGCCGTCAACGTCATAGATACGGTCAACAAGGCGAATGCCGGCCTGATCACGGCGCAGGAGGCAGCGGCGAGCATTTCCGGCACGCTGCCCGCGATCGACGCGGCCTGGCGCAGCTATTCGTCCACACAGCTGACCTCGCAGGAGGCCGTGCTGGCCAGCCAGGCGCAGGCGCTGTTCGCACCTGCCAACCAGAGCATCGACCGGCTGCTGCAGCGGCTCAAGACGCTGGATGGAAAAAGGGCCGGCAGCTTGGACGAGTTCGATGGCGCGCTGTATGCCAGCGTAGACCCCATCAGCGCCAAGATCGGCGAACTGGTGGAGCTGCAGCTCAAGGCATCCGAGGATGTGTATGCGGACTCCCGCCAGGTTCTGGCGCAGTCGCAGATGCTGATCTACGGCTTTGTCGCGGCCGCTGTCATCCTCGCCGTGGCGCTGGGCTATGTGGTCACGCGCTCCATCACCGTTCCACTGAAGTCCGCCGTGGAGGTGGCCAGGCACATCGAGCAGGGCGATCTGGCTTCCGAGATCCAGGCCACGGGGCGCGACGAAGTCGGCGACCTGCTGCGCTCCATGAGTGCCATGCGCGAATCGCTGGCCAGCATCGTTGGCGATGTGCGGCGCGGGGTGGAGTCGGTGACCACGGCATCCAGCCAGATCGCGGCAGGCAACCAGGACCTGAGCAGCCGCACCGAACACCAGGCCTCCAGCCTGCAGGAGACGGCGGCCTCCATGGAGCAGCTGGCAGGCAATGTGGGCCAGAGTTCGGAGAATGCGCGGCAGGCCAGCGCCCTGGCCGTGCGTGCCAAGGAGGTGGCGGGCGTGGGCGGTGGCGCTGTCGCCAGGGTCGTGGGCACCATGGACGAAATCTCGGCCAGCAGTGGAAAGATTGCCGAGATCACGGGCGTCATCGATTCCATCGCCTTCCAGACGAATATCCTGGCGCTCAACGCAGCGGTGGAGGCCGCGCGGGCGGGCGAGCAGGGCAGGGGGTTTGCCGTGGTGGCCGGAGAAGTGCGCTCCCTGGCCCAACGCAGCGCCGCAGCGGCGCGTGAAATCAAGGCGCTGATCATGGCCTCCACCGAGACGGTGCGAATGGGCGGCAACCAGGTCCGGGAAGCCGGCAAGGCCATGGACGCCATCGAATCCCAGGTGCGCGAGGTGGCGTCGTTGATTGAGGCCATCTCGGCCGCCAGCGTGGAGCAAAGCGGCGGCCTGGGACAGATCAGCGAGGCGGTCTCCCAGATGGACCAGGTCACGCAGCAAAACGCTGCCCTGGTGGAAGAGTCTGCCGCCGCAGCTGCCAGCCTGGAGCGACAGGCCCGCGTGCTGGCCCAGGCGGTGGCCACGTTCAGGATCAGCGAGTTCAAGGAGATCGGCATGGCGCCCGCCGGCAGGGCATTGGCCGTTGCCTGAAGCGGGCAAGGCAAGAGCGCGGACAGGGCGCTCTTGCCTTCTTTTTGATCAAGTCAATGTAACTTACATAATTTCATTTTCAAATCAGAAATAAGGAAAGCCGCCGTTTTCCGGCGGCGGCTTGTCAAGGGCTGGGGGTCACCCCGCGCTGTTGCGGCCTTGCCAGCGCTCGGCGGGCTTGGTGTACATGGCGGCAATCTGCGATTCAAACCGCGCCATGAGGTTGTTGCGCTTGAGCTTGAGGGTGGGCGTCATCAGCCCGTTCTCAATGGTCCAGGGCTCCAGTTCCAGGTGCACGGCACGGGGGACCGCATAGCGGGCAAAGCTGGCCACCTGTTTCTCGATGCGGGCCAGCGCTTCACGCTCGGCGGCGGCGTGGTTCAGGCTCTTGGGATCTTCGGGATCCAGGCCCAGGCGCTGGGCCATGGCCTGCCATTCACCACGCTCGATGACGGCCACGGCGGCGATGAAGGGGCGGTCTTCGCCCACGACAAAGACCTGGGTGAAGAACGGGTCGCCGGTGATGGCCAGCTCCAGGTCGGCCGGTGGAATCTTCTCGCCGGTGGAGGTGACGATGATTTCCTTGATGCGGCCCTGGATGCGCACGCGCCCATCCTCGATCACGGCCTGGTCGCCGGTGCGCAGCCAGCCGTCGTCTGTGAAGGTCTTGGCGGTGTCTTCGGGGCGTTGCCAGTAGCCCCGCATCACGCAGGGCCCGCGCACCTGCAGTTCCCGATTCTCGCCAATGCGCACTTCCACGCCCGGCAGGGCGCGGCCCACGGTGGCCGGGTGGTTGTCCTCCAGCGTGTTGGCACAGACCACGGGCGAGGTCTCGGTCATTCCGTAGCCCTGGATCAGCGGCAGGCCCAGGCCGAGAAAACAGCGCGCAATCGTGGGCGACAGCGGCGCGCCACCGCTCACGGCCACGCGCACACGCCCGCCAAACTGGGCCAGCAGCGGCTTGGCCACCAGATGGTTGAGCACGGGCCAGGGCAGCCATTGCATCCAGCCCGGCACGTCGGGCTGGGGCGCCTGCGCATCGGCAATGCCTTGTGTTTCACAAAAGCGTTGCCAGCCCCTGGCCTGGGCCAGTTCGAACAGCTGGGCCTTGAGCGGTGCACGGGCCAGCGCCTCCATGACCTTGGCGTGCACGCGCTCGTAGATGCGCGGCACGGAGACCAGCACCGTGGGACGCTGGGTCTTGAGATCCTCGGCCAGCTGAGCCACGGAGCGCGCATAGGCCACGCAGGCGCCCACGGCCATCGCCAGGTAGTAGCCTGCCGTGCGCTCGAAGGTGTGCGACAGCGGCAGGAAGGACAGGAAAACATCATCGCTGCGCGGCTGCAGCCGCTGCATCACGGCCTGTACGTTGGAGACCACGTTGCGGTGCGTGAGCATCACGCCCTTGGGCTTGCCCGTGGTGCCCGAGGTGTAGACGACGGCGGCCAGGTCCCCGGCAGAGGGAGGCGGGGGCAGGGGGACTGCGCCGCCCTCAGCCAGCCATTGGGCCAGCGGTTGCACGGGGATCTGCCCCAGGGCCTCCAGGACGGCGGCATCGCCTTCGGTTTCAGGCTCTGCGGCCCGGGAAGCCGGCTTGGCCGATGCCACGACCACCTTGCGCAGCGCGGGCAGGGCCTGGCCCGTGGCGCAGATCTTGTCCCAGGTGGATTGCTGTGCCACGAACAGCATGGACACCTGGGCATTGGCCAGGATGTAGGCAATGCTGCCTGCGTTGTCTATGGAATGCAGGGGCACCGGCACATGGCCGCAGCGCAGGCTGGCCAGGTCGATGGACATGGCATCCAGCCCGTTGGGCAAAAGAATGGCAATGCGCGAGCCCGGTGCCAGCTCCTGCGCGGCCAGGGCCTGCGCCCACAGGGCCACGCGCTCGCCGGTCTGCGCCCAGTTCAGGGACTTCCAGCTGCGCGCATCCTCGTCATAGGCCCGATAGGCCTCGCCTGCGGGCGTCTGCTGCACGCGCAGGGCCAGCATTTCCACCAGGGTGGCGGCCGTGGCCATGCTGGCATCGGCAGGCAGGCTCATGGCCAGGGAAGGGGCGCGGGCTGGATCTTGGATGCTCATGCGAAGAGGTGCGGACCGAAGTGGATGGTGCCGCTGATGATAGCTGCCGGTTACCGCAGGCCCCGGCGTCAGCTTCGGACATGTGCGGAGTTGGCGGCGAGGTTTATGCTGCACTGCAGCGTTCTCGGGCGATGCGCCTGAAGCGAACCAGGAGCCGCATGCCCGCCTACGTCGCCACTGTTGCCCAGCCAGCCAGGGTTCAGATGAACCCGAGTTCAGGACGCTGCAGCCAGACCGTTTCTGAAGTGCTGACGCATGGCCTGCGCGGCGGCCGCGCCATCGCGGCGCAGCAGGGCCTGCATGACGGTCTCGTGCTCGGCCAGCGAGTCCTCGATGCGGCCCTGCTTGAACAGCGACTTGTGGCGGTTGAGCTTCATGACCTTGCGCAGGTCGGCCACCAGCTGGTTGCGCCAGCGGTTGTCGGCGATCTGCAGCAGCTGCATGTGAAAGCTCTCGTTGAGCTCGAAGAAGCGGTCTGCATCGCGCATCTGCGCCTTGAGTTCCTCATGGGTCTGCTGCAGGGCGGCAAGTTCCTCATCGCTGCCCGATTCGGCCACGACCTGCACGGCATCGGATTCCAGCAGGCTCAGCAGGTGATAGACATCGGCAATGTCCTTGGACGACACCTCGGTCACATAGGCGCCGCGGCGCACCTTCATGGTGACCAGGCCCTCGGCGGCCAGCACCTTCAGGGCCTCGCGCAGCGGGGTGCGGCTGATGCCGTATTCCTCGGCAATCTTCAGTTCGTCGATCCAGTCACCAGGCGCCAGTTCGTGCGCGAAGATGCGCAGGCGCAGCTTCTCTGCCACCTGTTCGTAGAGCGCGCGGGGAGTGAGGGTGTTTGTCGACATGTGGCCCGGATTGTATCGGCAAAGATATTTTGAATGAATAATTATGAATGATGTAAACTGCGGCAGCTCTGGGGCATGCCCTCAAGGGCACCTGTCATTCACGAGCCTGAGAACATGAGACAAGACCATCCGACAGCGCAGAACGGCCAGGAATTCGCAACTGCCGACCTGCAGAAATGGGCCCAGGCGGCCGCCAAGGCCGCTCCAGGGGGCGACATCCAGGCACTGCACTGGACCACGCCCGACGGCATCGACGTCAAGCCGCTGTACACGGCGGCCGACACGGCGGATCTGCCCCATACGGATAGCCTGCCAGGCTTCGAGCCCTACATCCGCGGCCCGCAGGCCACCATGTACGCGGGCCGGCCCTGGACCATTCGCCAGTACGCGGGCTTTTCCACGGCCGAGGAATCCAATGCCTTCTACCGCAAGGCGCTGGCCGCCGGCGGGCAGGGCGTGTCGGTGGCTTTCGACCTGGCCACGCACCGGGGCTACGACAGCGACCATCCGCGTGTCACGGGCGACGTGGGCAAGGCCGGCGTGGCCATCGATTCGGTCGAGGACATGAAGGTGCTGTTCGACCAGATCCCGCTGGACAAGATCAGCGTGTCCATGACCATGAACGGCGCCGTGCTGCCCGTGCTGGCCGGCTACGTGGTGGCGGCCGAGGAGCAGGGCGTGGCCCAGGACCAGCTGTCGGGGACCATACAGAACGACATCCTCAAGGAGTTCATGGTCCGCAACACCTATATCTACCCGCCCCAGCCGTCGATGCGCATCATCGGCGACATCATCGAGTACACGAGCAAGAACATGCCCAAGTTCAACTCGATCTCGATCTCGGGCTATCACATGCAGGAGGCGGGCGCCAACCAGGCGCTGGAACTGGCCTTCACGCTGGCCGACGGCAAGGAGTACGTGAAGACCGCCACGGCCAAGGGCATGGATGTGGACGATTTCGCGGGCCGGCTGTCCTTCTTCTGGGCCATCGGCATGAATTTCTATCTGGAAATCGCCAAGATGCGCGCGGCCCGCCTGCTGTGGTGCCGCATCATGAAGGGCTTCGGCGCCAAGAAGGCCAAGAGCCTGATGCTGCGCACGCACTGCCAGACTTCCGGCTGGTCGCTGACCGAGCAGGACCCCTACAACAACGTGGTGCGCACCACCATCGAGGCCATGGCCGCCGTCTTCGGCGGCACGCAGAGCCTGCACACCAACAGCTTTGACGAAGCCATCGCGCTGCCCACCGAGTTCTCGGCCCGCATTGCGCGCAACACGCAGCTGATCATCCAGGAAGAGACCCACATCACCAATGTGATCGACCCCTGGGCCGGCAGCTACATGATGGAAAAGCTGACCCAGGACATGGCCGACGCCGCCTGGAAGATCATCGAGGAGGTCGAGGCCATGGGCGGCATGACCGCCGCCGTGGATTCGGGCTGGGCCAAGCTCAAGATCGAGGCCGCCGCCGCCGAGAAGCAGGCGCGCATCGACTCGGGCAAGGACGTTATCGTCGGCGTCAACAAGTACAAGCTGGCCAAGGAAGACGCCATCGACATCCTCGAGGTGGACAACGTCAAGGTGCGCGACAGCCAGATCGCGCGCCTGAACCAGATCAAGGCCAGCCGCGATGCCGCCAAGGTCGAGGCCGCCCTTCAGGCCCTGACCCAGGCCGCCCAAAGCGGCGAGGGCAACCTGCTGGACCTGTCCATCCAGGCCGTGCGCCTGCGCGCCACGGTGGGCGAGGTCTCGGATGCGCTGGAGAAGGTTTTCGGGCGCCACCGCGCCGATACGCAAAAGGTGACCGGCGTGTATGCAGCAGCCTACGACTCGGCCGAGGGCTGGGAAAAGCTCAAGGTCGAAATCGACGCATCGTCCGAACAGCTGGGCCGCCGCCCGCGCGTGATGATCGCCAAGCTCGGCCAGGACGGCCATGACCGCGGCGCCAAGGTGGTGGCCACGGCCTTTGCCGACCTGGGCTTCGACGTGGACATGGGCCCGCTGTTCCAGACGCCCGAGGAATGCGCGCGCCAGGCCATCGAGAACGACGTGCACGCCGTGGGCGTGTCCACGCTGGCGGCAGGCCACAAGACCCTGGTGCCGGCCATCATCGAGGAACTGCGCCGCCAGGGCGCGGACGACATCATCGTCTTCGTGGGCGGCGTGATTCCCGCGCAGGACTACGACTTCCTCTACAACGCCGGCGTCAAGGGCGTCTATGGCCCGGGCACACCCATCCCGGCCAGCGCCAAGGACGTGCTCGAGCAGATCCGCCAGGCCAACAGCCTCTGAGCCCGCCGCAGTGACTCCCGAGCAAATGCAAGACGGCATCCTGAACGGCAACCCTGCCGTTCAGCGCCGGGCGATGGCCAAGGCCATCACCCTTTTGGAATCCACGCGCACGGATCACCGCGCTGCGGCAGATGGGCTGCTCACGGCCCTGCTGCCGCATACGGGCGGATCTTTCCGCCTGGGCATCAGCGGCGTGCCGGGCGTGGGCAAGAGCACCTTCATCGAGACGCTGGGCCTGTTCCTGATTGGGCGCGGCCTTCGCGTGGCGGTGCTGGCCATCGACCCATCGTCCACCGTGTCGGGCGGCTCCATCCTGGGCGACAAGACGCGCATGGAGCAGTTGTCCGTTCATCCGGATGCCTACATCCGCCCCAGCCCCAGCAGCGGCACACTGGGCGGCGTGGCCGAGAAAACCCGCGAGGCCATGCTGGTCTGCGAGGCGGCTGGCTACGATGTGGTCATCGTCGAGACCGTGGGCGTGGGCCAGAGCGAGATCGCCGTGCAGGGCATGTGCGACATGTTCTGCCTGCTGCAACTGCCCAATGCGGGCGACGACCTGCAGGCCATCAAGAAGGGCGTGATGGAGCTGGCCGACCTGGTGGTCATCAACAAGGCCGACATCGACCCGCATGCCGCCACGCGCGCCCAGGCCCAGATCACCTCCAGCCTGCGCCTGCTGGGCATGCACGGCAACCCCGAGCATGCCCACCACGACGAGCGCCTTTGGCAGCCCCAGGTCATCACCATCAGCGCGCTCAAGAAGGAGGGCGTTGAAGGTTTCTGGGGTGCGGTGGAGGAATTCCGCCGCCTGCAGCAGGCCAACGGGCGCCTGGCGCTGCGCCGCGAACGCCAGGCGCTGTCCTGGATGTGGGAGCGCATCGACTCCGGCCTCAAGCAGGCCTTCCGGCAGCATCCGCAGGTGCGGGCGCTGCTGCCCCAGCTGCAGGCCGACGTGGCAGCAGGGCGCATCGCGGCCAGCACGGCCGCCAGAAATCTGCTGCAGGCGCAGGCAGGCCCCGTGGCGGCGCCGCAGTGACGGCCGACAAGACAAGACCAGACAAACCTTACCGTTAGACGTTAGAGGAATCGCAGCATGCAAGACATCCTGGATCAACTGGAGACAAAGCGCGAACAGGCCCGCCTGGGTGGCGGCCAAAAGCGCATAGACGCACAGCACAAGAAGGGCAAGCTCACGGCGCGAGAGCGCATCGAGCTGCTGCTGGACGACGGCACCTTCGAGGAATGGGACATGTTCGTCGAGCACCGCTGCACCGACTTCGGCATGGAAGACAGCAAGATCCCCGGCGACGGCGTGGTCACCGGCTACGGCATGATCAACGGCCGCCTGGTCTTCGTCTTCAGCCAGGACTTCACCGTCTTCGGCGGCGCGCTGTCCGAGACTCATGCCGAGAAGATCTGCAAGATCATGGACCAGGCCATGAAGGTCGGCGCGCCTGTGATCGGCCTCAACGACTCGGGCGGCGCCCGCATTCAGGAAGGCGTGGCCTCCCTGGGCGGCTATGCCGACGTGTTCCAGAAGAACGTGCTGGCCAGCGGCGTGGTGCCGCAGATCTCCATGATCATGGGCCCCTGCGCGGGCGGCGCCGTGTATTCGCCGGCCATGACGGACTTCATCTTCATGGTCAAGGACAGCAGCTACATGTTCGTCACCGGCCCCGAAGTGGTGAAGACCGTGACGCACGAGGAAGTCACGGCCGAGGAGCTGGGCGGCGCCATCACCCACACCACGCGCAGCGGCGTGGCCGACATGGCCTTCGACAACGATGTGGAGGCGCTGATGATGCTGCGCCGCCTCTACAACTACCTGCCGCTGAACAACCGCGAGAAGGCGCCCGTGCGCTACACCTCGGACCCCGTGGACCGCGCCGACAAGTCGCTGGACACCCTGGTGCCCGACAACGCCAACAAGCCCTACGACATGAAGGAGCTGATCCTCAAGACCGTGGACGACGGCGACTTCTTCGAGTTGCAGCCCGACTACGCCAAGAACATCCTCACGGGCTTTGCGCGCATGGACGGGCAGACCGTGGGCATCGTCGCCAACCAGCCCCTGGTGCTGGCCGGCTGCCTGGACATCAAGAGCTCCATCAAGGCCGCGCGCTTCGTGCGTTTCTGCGATGCCTTCAACATCCCCGTGGTCACCTTCGTGGACGTGCCCGGCTTCATGCCCGGCACCAGCCAGGAGTACGGCGGCATCATCAAGCACGGCGCCAAGCTGCTGTACGCCTATGCCGAGGCCACGGTGCCCAAGATCACCGTCATCACTCGCAAGGCCTACGGCGGCGCCTATGACGTGATGGCCTCCAAGCACCTGCGCGGCGACGTCAACCTGGCCTGGCCCCATGCCGAGATCGCCGTGATGGGTGCCAAGGGCGCCGTGGAGATCATCTTCCGCGAGGACAAGAACGACCCCGCCAAGCTGGCAGCGCGCGAGGCCGAGTACAAGGCCCGCTTCGCCAACCCCTTCGTGGCAGGAGCGCGCGGCTTCATCGACGATGTGATCCAGCCGCATGAGACGCGCAAGCGCATCTGCCGCTCGCTGCAGATGCTCAAGAACAAGCAGCTGGAAAATCCGTGGCGCAAGCATGGAAACATCCCCTTGTGAAGCACCCCCTGAGCGGCTCCGCCGCTTCCCCCTCTCTAACTCGCTTCGCGAGGGAGGGGGACGACACCCTCGGTGCGGGGCGGCCCTTCCTAGGTGTCCCTCGCGTTGGTCGCGCCGGTTACTGACAGTGCTGGCGAAGCGCAAAACAGGGACAGCGAAGCTGACGACAGCTCCGGTTCCCATGATTTAGTTCCAAGAATGGGCTAAGAAGATGTTCAAGAAGATCCTGATTGCCAACCGCGGCGAGATTGCCTGCCGCGTCATCGCCACCGCCCGCAAGATGGGCATACAGACCGTGGCGGTGTACTCCGATGCGGACCGCGAGGCACGCCACGTCAAGCTGGCCGACGAGGCCGTGCACATCGGTGCCGCTCCCAGCCGCGAGTCCTACCTGCAGGCCGACCGCATCATTGCCGCCTGCAAGCAGACCGGCGCGCAGGCCGTGCACCCGGGCTATGGCTTCCTGTCCGAGAACGAGGCCTTCGCCCGGCGCGTGGAGGAAGAGGGCATCGCCTTCATCGGCCCCAAGCACGCGGCCATCGCGGCCATGGGCGACAAGATCGCCTCCAAGAAGCTGGCCGACAAGGCGGGCGTGAGCACCATCCCCGGCTACAACGATCCCATCGCCGGCCCCGACGCCGCCGTGGAAATCGCCAAGGGCATCGGCTACCCCGTGATGATCAAGGCCAGCGCCGGCGGCGGCGGCAAGGGCCTGCGCGTGGCCTACAACGACAAGGAAGCCTTCGAGGGCTTTGCCAGCTGCCAGAACGAGGCACGCAACAGCTTTGGCGACGACCGCATCTTCATCGAGAAGTTCGTGCAGGAGCCGCGCCACATCGAGATCCAGGTGCTGGGCGACGGCCACGGCAACGTGATCTACCTGAACGAGCGCGAATGCTCCATCCAGCGCCGGCACCAGAAGGTGATCGAAGAGGCGCCGTCCCCCTTCATCAGCGACGCCACGCGCCGCGCCATGGGAGAGCAGGCCGTGGCCCTGGCCAAGGCCGTGGGCTACCAGAGCGCGGGCACGGTGGAGTTCGTGGTGGGCAAGGACCAGGATTTCTACTTCCTGGAAATGAACACCCGCCTGCAGGTGGAGCATCCGGTGACCGAGTGCATCACCGGCCTGGATCTGGTCGAGCAGATGATCCGCGTGGCCGCTGGCGAGAAGCTGGCCATCGCTCAGGAAGACGTCAAGCGCGATGGCTGGGCCATCGAGTGCCGCATCAACGCCGAGGACCCGTTCCGCAACTTCCTGCCGTCCACCGGCCGCCTGGTGCGCTTTTCGCCGCCCGAGCAGACCATGTGGCAGGCCGACACCGGCCACCTGCACGGCGTGCGCGTGGATACGGGCGTGTATGAAGGCGGCGAAATCCCGATGTTCTACGACTCGATGATCGCCAAGCTCATCGTGCACGGCAGCGACCGCAACGACGCCATCGCCAAGATGCGCGAGGCGCTCAACGCCTTCGTGATCCGGGGCATCAGCTCCAACATCCCGTTCCAGGCCGCGCTGCTGGCCCATCCCAAGTTCAAGAGCGGCGAGTTCAACACCGGATTCATTGCCGAGCATTACGCCCACGGCTTCCACGCCGAGGATGTGCCGCACGGCGACCCCGACTTCCTGGTCGCCCTGGCAGGCCACATGAACCGCCGCTACCGCGCGCGCGCCGCCACCATCAGCGGCCAGATGCGCGGTCATGAGCTCAAGGTCTCGGCCGACTACTGCGTGGTCGTGCTGGGGGCCGATGGCAAGCACCAGTACCGCGAGGTGCAGGTTTCCGACTTCGACGCGGAAAGCCGCGCCAGCACCGTCACCGTGGACGGCAAGCCCTACACCTTCCGCAGCGAGACGCCGATGCGCGCCATGTGCGTGCAGGGCAGCTGCAACGGCAAGCCCTTCACGGCGCAGGTCGAGCGCGGCACGGCCAGGAACCCGCTGGCCCTGCGCGTCATCCACAACGGCACGCAGATCGACGCCCTGGTGCTGTCGCCGCGCGGCGGCGAACTGCACCGGCTCATGCCCTACAAGGCACCGCCGGACCTGTCCAGGTTCCTGCTGTCGCCCATGCCGGGCCTGCTGGTGGACGTGGCCGTGCAGCCGGGCCAGAAGGTGCAGGCCGGCGAAAAGCTGGCCGTGATCGAGGCCATGAAGATGGAAAACATCCTGTTCGCGTCGCAGGACGGTGTGGTCAGCAAGATCAGCGCCGGCAAGGGCGACTCGCTGGCCGTGGATGATGTGATCCTGGAATTCGAGTGATGTCCGCGTGATTCCTGCGCCGCAGGCGTCGACCAGATAAAAGGCCGGGCAGCAGACCCGGCCTTTTCATTTCCACTGTCGCTTCAACTGCTTTGCCGCACCACCAGCTCATATCCCAGATCCAGGCTGTGCAATGGCAAGGCCTCGCCGCGCATCAATTGCAGCAGCATGCGCGCGCCTTCGGTTCCGATATGGCCGCGCGGCGTGCGGATGGTGGTCAGTGGCGGCACCATCTGGTCGCTGCCGGGCAGGTCGTTGAAGCCGGCGATGGCGATCTGCTGCGGCACGCGGATGCCGCGGCGCAGGGCTTCGAGCAGGGCGCCCTGGGCAATGTCATCGTTGCAGAAGAAGAGGGCATCGACGGATGGATCCAGCCGCAGGGCGGCGTCCAGCAGCTCGGCGCCCAGCGCCATCGAAGTGGGGCGGGGCCACAGCAGTTCCAGGGCCGGGTCGTGCAGGCCCGCGTCCTGCAGGGCCTGGCGGTAGCCAGAGGCGCGCTGCATCACGCGGGCATCGAGCTGGCCTGCGCAAAAGGCAATGCGCTTGTGCCCGCGCTCCATCAGATGCCGCGTGATGGCGGCTCCGGCTTCGGCCTGCGAAAACCCCACGCTGGGCGTGCCCGGCTCGCCGCCCAGCTCCATCAGGTGCACGCAGGGCACCTTGCTGGCCTGCACGAGTTCGCGCGCAGCGGGACTGCGGTCAAAGCCGGTGAGCAGCAGGCCGGCAGGGCGCATGGGCAGGTAAGTGCGCAGCAGTTGCTCCTCTTCGGCCCGGTCATAGTGGGTCACGCCGATCAGCGCGTGGTAGCCGGCGGCGAACAGCACCTTGTGCACAGACTCGATCAGGTCCACGAACAAGGTGTTGGACAGCATGGGCACCAGCACCAGCACCTGGGCACTTTTCTGGGAGGCCAAAGCGCGCGCGGCAGGGTCGGGCACGTAGCCCATGCGCGCGGCGGCGGCGCGGATTTTCTCGACCAGGGCGGGGTCCACGCGCCGCTCGCCGCGCAGGGCGCGTGAGACCGTCATGGGGCTGACGCCGGCCGCCTGTGCCACATCGCTGAGCGTTATGCGTCCGCTGGCCCGCGACGAACGGGCGCGGCCCGTGGCGGGCAGGGCCGGGTCGCAAGGATCGGCGCAGGACGATTCTGGAGATGCAGGCGGAATCTGGCGGGCCAAGGGAATGTCCTAGGTCGGTGGCGAGAGGGTTGGAGATTATGATAGCGCTATCCCAATCATTCGAAGGCCCGCAGTCCTGCGTGTAAACCCGGACGAAGGCCTCTGAAGCACACCGAAATCCAAGGCAGACCCTGGTCTGCCAATTTTTGCAAGAACATGGATAGCGCTATCCCAACAACAACCGACGCCACCGCCGCAGGCAGCCGCCCACGGGCGCTGGTCGTCATGGGCGTTTCCGGCTGCGGCAAGTCGAGCGTGGGGCAGGCCCTGGCTGATGCCCTGGGCTGGACCCTGCACGAGGGCGATGCCCACCATGCCGAGGAAAGCATCCGCAAGATGCAGGCTGGCATCCCCCTGACCGACGACGACCGCAGCGGCTGGCTGGACCGGCTGGCACGGCTGCTGGCCCAGGCCATGCCGGGGCAGGGCGTGGTGCTGACCTGCTCGGCCCTCAAGCGCAAGTACCGTGACCGCCTGCGTGCCGCCGGCCCGGCCGGCGCCGTGGGCTTCGTTTTTCTGGACCTGGACTACGGCACGGCGCTGCAGCGCGTGCAGGAGCGCGCCGGCCACTTCTTCTCGCCCGAGCTGGTGGCCAACCAGTTCGCCACGCTGGAAAGCCCGGCAGGCGAGCGCGCCGTGCTGTCCGTGGACGCCACGCTGCCGCTGGCCGACATCGTGCATCGCGCACAGGACTGGCTGGTCCATCCGGCGCCGCAGGCCGCCCCTCTCTCCCAGAACCCATAACGCCAGGAGACAAAAACCATGCAATCCGATTCCCCCGCAGTCCGGCCCAAGCCGCGCCTGCAGCACTTTGCCGAGGTGCTGATGGTGCTGGCCCTGGCCGGCATGGTCATTGCCGTGTTCGTCAACGTGGTGCTGCGCTATGTGTTTCATACCAGCATCGTTTCCTATGAGGAAATCTCGCGCCTGCTCTTCGTCTGGCTGGTGGCCATTGGGGCCATCGTGGCCGCTTTCGAGGGCAGCCACCTGGGCTTCGACCTTGTGACATCCCGCGTGGGCCCTGGCGCGCGCAAGGTGTTGTTCTGGGTGTCGCAGGCGCTGGTCCTGGTCTGCATGGGCCTGCTGCTGTGGGGCTCATGGGCCCAGGTGCAGGCCGGGCTGAACAGCTACAGCACGGTGCTGGGCTACCCGCTGGCCTTGGGCGCTGCGGCCACCCTGGTGCTGGCCGTGGGCCTGCTGTTGGTGTCGCTGCGCGACCTGCGCCGCGGCGCGCCGGCAGAAAACCATGGCGAGACTTCGGTCGAGTAAGGAGCAGGCACCATGGTTGTGACCCTGATCTTTCTGGCCGTGCTGATCGGCGGCATGGTGATCGGCATGCCCATTGCCCAGGCGCTGGTGTTGACCGGCGTGGCGCTGATGTGGCATCTGGACTTCTTCGACTCGCAGCTGCTTGCGCAGAACCTGCAGGCCGGCTTCGACAACTTCCCGCTGCTGGCCGTGCCCTTCTTCATCCTGGCGGGTGAGCTGATGAACGCGGGAGGCCTGTCGCGCCGCATCATCGACCTGGCGCGCGCCTATGTGGGCCATATCCGTGGCGGCCTGGGCTACGTGGCCATTGGCGCCGCCGTGCTGCTGGCCTCGATGAGCGGCTCGGCCATTGCCGATACTGCCGCCCTGGCCACCATCCTGCTGCCCATGATGCGCGAGCAAAAGTACCCCGACAGCTACAGCGCGGGCCTGCTGGCCTCGGGCGGCATCATTGCGCCCATCATTCCGCCGTCCATGCCCTTCGTGATCTACGGCGTGACGACCAACACCTCGATCAGCAAGCTGTTCCTGTCGGGCGTGGTGCCGGGCCTGATCATGGGCGTCTTCCTGATCTTTGCCTGGTGGTCCATCGCCCGCAAGTTCGACCTGTCGCGCGGCGAGCGCATGGCCTGGGGCCCGCGTCTGAAGGCACTGGCCAAGAGCTTCTGGGCGATGATGATGCCGGTCATCATCCTGGGCGGCCTCAAGGGCGGCGTGTTCACGCCCACCGAGGCGGCCGTGGTCGCAGCCGTCTACGCGCTGTTCGTGTCCATGGTGATCTACCGCGAGATGACATGGAGCCGTCTGTACGCCGTGTTCCTGGCCGCCGCCAAGACCACGGCCGTGGTCATGCTGCTGTGTGGCGCCGCCACGGTGACGGCCTACATGATCACCCTGGCCGACCTGCCCAACATGCTGGCCGACAGCTTCTCCGGCCTGCTGGGCAACCCCATGCTGTTCATGGCCACGATGATGCTGTTCCTGCTGGTGGTGGGCACGGCCATGGACCTGACGCCGACCATCCTGATCTTCGGCCCCGTGTGCGCGCCGCTGGCCGTCAAGGCGGGCATCGACCCCATCTACTTCGGCTTCATGTTCATCTACGTGGGCTGCATCGGCCTGATCACGCCGCCCGTCGGAACGGTGCAGAACGTGATTGCCGGCGTGGGCCGGCTGCGCATGGAGACCGTGATCAAGGGCACGAACCCGTTCCTGATGGTCTATGTGCTGCTTGCCGTGCTTTTCGTGATTTTTCCGCAAATCATCCTGGCGCCTCTGCGCTGGATGCACTGACCCCCCACTACAACCCAAGGAGATGAACATGCGTATTCCCTTTGCACTCGCCGGCCTGATGGCCGCCATCACCACGCTGGCCGCCACGGGCCAGGCCATGGCCCAGGACTTCAAGCCGCGCATCGTGCGCTTCGGCTACGGCCTGGTCGATGACTCCAACCAGGGCCGCGCGGCGCGCTTCTTTGCCAAGGAGGTCGAAAAGGCCACGGGCGGCAAGATGAAGGTGCGCGCCATCGGCAATGCCTCGCTGGGATCGGACACGCAGATGCAGCAGGCGCTGATCGGCGGTGCCCAGGAGATGATGGTCGGCTCCACCGCCACCCTGGTCGGCCTGTCGCCCGAGATGGCGGTCTGGGACACGCCGTTCCTGTTCAGCAGCACCAAGGAGGCCGACGCCGTGCTCGACGGCCCCGTGGGCGAGAAGGTCAAGGCCACGCTGGAGCCCAAGGGCATGGTGGGCCTGGTCTACTGGGAGAACGGTTTCCGCAACCTCACCAACAACAAGCGCCCCATCGCCAAGCTGGAAGATCTGGCCGACGTGAAGCTGCGCGTGATGCAGAACAACGTCTTCCTCGACAGCTTCAAGGCCCTGGGCGCCAACGCCGTGCCGCTGCCGTTCTCCGAACTGTTCACCGCGCTGGAAACCCGCGCCGTCGATGGCCAGGAAAACCCGTTCAACACCGTGCTGTCCAGCAAGTTCTACGAGGTGCAGAAGTACCTGACCATCTCCAACCACGTCTACAGCCCCTGGATCGTCACCGTCAGCAAGAAGTGGTGGGACACGCTGACACCGGCCGAGAAGAAGGTGCTGCAGGACGCCGCCGTCAAGAGCCGCGAGTTCGAGCGCAAGGACACGCGCGAGGAAGCGGCCAAGGCCCTGGCCGATATCAAGACCAAGGGCATGCAGGTCAACGAGCTGCCCGCCGCCGAGGTGGGACGCATGCGCGACAAGCTCGCCACGGTCAATGCCGGCATTGCCAAGACCGTGGGCCAGGGTACCTGGGATGAGGTACAGGCCGCCGTCAAGCAGGCGCGCGCAGTGAAGTAAGCTTCGATTCAGGGCCGGACGCACCTGGGAGGGATGCCCCGGCCGACATCCACCAAAAAGACAACGCGACACAGAGAAAACGCGCATCAGCGCATCCGCAGGACACCCCATGAGCACCATCCACCCCATCGTCGACCAGGTCACGCGCCGCATCCGCGAGCGCAGTGCCGAATCACGTGCCGCCTACCTGGAACAGGTGGACGCCATGGCCGCGCGCCCGCCCGGCGCGCAGTCCATGGGCTGTGCCAACGTGGCGCATGCCTTTGCGGGCATTCCAGGCGGCGACAGGATACGCATCGTGGAGGAGAAGGCGCCCAACGTCGCCATCGTCACCGCATACAACGACGTGCTGTCGGCCCACGCACCGCTGGCACGCTATCCCGACATCCTCAAGGACGAGGCGCGCAGGCTGGGCGCCACGGCGCAGGTCGCCGGCGGCGTACCCGCCATGTGCGACGGCGTGACCCAGGGCGCGCCCGGCATGGAGCTGAGCCTGTTCAGCCGCGATGCCATTGCCATGGGCACGGCCATAGCGCTCTCGCACGACGTATTCGACGCCGCGCTGATGCTGGGCATCTGCGACAAGATCGTGCCCGGCCTCTTGATCGGCGCCCTGCATTTCGGGCACCTGCCCACGGTCTTCGTGCCGGCGGGACCCATGACCTCGGGCCTGTCCAACGGCGACAAGGCCAAGGTGCGCGAACAGGCCGCGCAGGGCCTGGTGGGCCGCAAGGAGCTGCTGGCCGCCGAATCGGCTGCCTACCATGGCGAAGGCACCTGCACCTTCTACGGCACAGCCAACAGCAACCAGATGCTGCTGGAGGCCATGGGCCTGCACGTGCCGGGCACGGCCTTCATCAACCCGGCCGACGGCGAGCGCGAACTGCTCACGCGCGAGGCCATGCGCAGCGTGCTGGCCATCACCAGGAACAAGCGCTTCGCCCCCATCGGCCGCGTGGTGGACGAGCGCTGCATCGTCAACGCCATGGTGGCCCTGCTGGCCACGGGCGGCTCCACCAACCACCTGATCCACTGGGTGGCGGTGGCGCGCGCTGCGGGCATCACCATCGACTGGAACGATTTTTCCGAGCTCTCGGGCGTGGTGCCGCTGCTGGCCCGCGTCTATCCCAATGGCAGCGCCGACGTGAACCAGTTCCAGGCCGCAGGCGGTCCGGGCTATGTGATCGGCCAGTTGCTCAAGGCCGGCCTCATGCATGGCGATGTGCTCACCGTGCGGCCCGATGGCCTGCAGGAGTTCGCGCGCATTCCGGCCGTGGACAACGGCCAGTTGGCCTGGCACGCGGCCGAAGTCTCCGGCGACCTGTCCGTGCTGCGCCCGGCCGATGCGCCCTTCAGCGCCACGGGCGGGCTCAAGCTGCTGTCCGGCAACCTGGGGCGCAGCGTGATCAAGGTCAGCGCCGTGCCCGAGGACCGCCATGTGGTCGAGGCGCCCGCACGCGTCTTCGACTCTCAGGAAGCGCTGCAGCAGGCCTTCAAGGCCGGCGAACTGGACCGCGATGTCATCTGCGTTGTGCGCTGGCAGGGGCCGCGCGCCAATGGCATGCCCGAGCTGCACAAGCTCACTCCGCCCCTGGCCGTGCTGCAGGGCAAGGGCTACAAGGTGGCCCTGGTCACGGACGGCCGCATGAGCGGCGCCTCGGGCAAGGTGCCTGCGGCCATCCACGTCTCGCCCGAGGCCTGCGTGGGCGGGCCGCTGGCGCGCCTGCGCGATGGCGACCTGGTGCGCCTGGACGCCGTGGCCGGCACCCTGGCCGTGCTGGTCGATGAATCCGAATGGCAGCAACGCCTGGTGGCCACCATGCCCCGGGCGCTGCGCCAAGCCAATGGCCGGGGTTTCGGCCGCGAACTGTTTGCCGGATTCCGGCGCCACGCGCTCAGCGCAGAAGAGGGAGCTTGCACATGGATCAACGACTGACGGCCTTGGAGCTCATGCAGGACGCGCCGGTCATCCCGGTCATCGTTCTCAACGACCTCGCGCATGCCGTTCCCATGGCCCAGGCCCTGGTCGCGGGCGGCATCCGCGTGCTGGAAGTCACGCTGCGCACGCCCCAGGGCCTGGCCAGCATCGAGGCCATTGCACGCACCGTGCCCGAGGCCATCGTCGGCGCCGGCACCGTGCGCAGCGCAGCCGATGCGCGCGCCTGTGCCCATGCTGGCGCGCGCTTTGCCGTGAGCCCCGGCTACACCAGCGCACTGGGCCAGGCCTGCCAGGACCTGCAGTTGCCGCTGCTGCCCGGCGTGGCCACCAGCGGCGAGATCATGGCCGCCCAGGCCGACGGCTTCAACGAGCTGAAATTCTTCCCAGCCGTGCAGGCGGGCGGCACGGCCATGCTCAAGGCCTGGCAGGGTCCGTTCGGCGATGTGCGCTTTTGCCCCACGGGCGGCGTGTCGCCGGCCAATGCCCAGGAGTTCCTGGCCCTGAAGAATGTGGTCTGCGTGGGCGGCTCCTGGCTGGTGCCCACGGATGCGCTGGAGCAGGGCGACTGGAGCCGCATCACGGCGCTGGCCCGCCAGGCCAAGGCTCTGCGCAAAGCCTGACGAAAGGGCCGGTGGGACGCAGCGGGGCGCTGCGGCACAATCGTCGCCCTCCAGCCAGACGAGAAGCCAGACGAGAAGGCCGCCGCCATGATGAAGATCGACTCCACCACCGTGCAGCTCGTGCTGGCCATTGCCGAGGAGGGCAGCATCTCGCGCGCTGCCGACCGGCTGCAGCTGGCGGTGGCGGCGGCCTCGCGGCGGCTCAGTGATCTGGAGGCCCAGCTCGGCACGCGCCTGTTCAAGCGACAGCCCCATGGCGTGCAGGCCACCGAGCCCGGCCTCAAGCTGCTGGCCCATATCCGCCAGATCGGCAACCTGGTCGATCGCCTGGAGGGCGATGCCCAGGCCCTGGGCCGCGGCCGTGACGGCCGCATCATCATCGGCGCGCCCAAGTCGGTCATCCTGCAGTTCCTGGCCGCCGACATCGCGGCCACCCAGCGCCGCTATCCCCACATCACGCTGCAGGTGATGGAAGAAAACAGCCGCATCGTCCAGCAACTGCTGCGCGACAAGGTCATCGACATCGGCATCTTCGAGAAAACCAGCGGATTCGTGGACCTGCCGCGCGCCGACTACCGGCGCGACAGCCTGGTGCTGGTCTACAGCCGCAGGCATTTCAGCTTCGGCGACCAGCCCGTGGAGCTGGACCGGCTGCTGGAGTGCCGCATCGTCAGCCTGGGCCGGGGCTCGGCCATCCTGAATGCCCTGCGCCGTGCCCATCACAGCCGGGGCAGGGTGTTCCGCAATGATTTCACGGTCAGCGGCTTCGACACCATGCTGGCCCTGGTGCGCGAAGGCCTGGGCGTGGGCCTGATGCCGCCAGGCGTGCTGCGCAGCTTCCACCCCGGGCCGGAGCTGGGCTGGGCCGCGCTGGAAGGCGACTGGCACGAGCGCAGCTATGTGCTGTCCTTCATCGAAGGGCAGGCCCAGCAACAGGCATTGCACAACGTGGTGGCGGCGCTGCTGCATCCCGCCTCCGAGGCGAATTGAGAGCGTCACGGTTTCGCATATGGCGAAACCAGGCATGCGTTCCACAGGCTTGCGGCGAATCCGGCGCGCGGCGACAGTGGCTGCACAACAACGATGTGCAGGAGACAGACATGAGACGCCGCGACTTCATCGCGGCCGGCGCCGCCGCGCTGGCCGCTCCCTGGGCAGGGGCCTCGCCCCCGGGCTCCGACCTGCCCAAGGGCCCCGTCAAGATCCTGGTGGGCTGGGCGCCCGGTGGCGGCACCGATGTGTTCGCGCGCATCGTGGGCCAGAAATTGTCCGAGGTCTGGGGCCGGCCCGTGGTCGTGGAGAACAAGCCCGGCGCCACCGGCTCGCTGGCGGCCGAGTACTTCGCCAGGACGCGCTTCACCGAAGGCATCAACCTGCTGATGGCCCATGTGAACACCCATGCCATCTCGCCGCAGATCTTCAAATCCATCACCTATGACCCGCTCAAGGACTACGCGCCCATCGCCCTCATCGGCGCCACGCCCCACATCCTGGTGACCAGCAGCAGGAACAGCCATGGCTCGGTGCAGGAGGTGGTGGAGCTGTGCCGCAAAAGCCCCGGCAAGATCAGCTTCGGCTCGTCGGGCACGGGCTCGGTACAGCACCTGGCGGCCGAAATGTTCAACATGGCGGCCGGCGTCAAGAGCATCCACGTGCCCTACAAGGGCTCCGGCCCCATGCAGACCGACCTCATCGGCGGCCAGATCGACTTCAGCTTCGACACCATGACGGCCGCCACTGCCCAGGTGCGCGCCGGAAAAATGCACGGCATCGCCCAGACCCGCGTGAACCGTGCCAAGGGATTCCCGGCCATGCCCACCATGGACGAGCAGGGCTTCAAGGGCTTTGACGCATCGAGCTGGTACGGCGTCGTCGGCCCGCGCGACATGTCCAGGGAACTGGCCCAGCGCATCAATGCCGACATCAACCGCGTGCTGGCCATGCCCGACTTGGTCAGCCGCTTCGACGGATACGGCGTGGAGGACGGCGGCGGCTCCGTGGACAAGTTCGCGGCCTTCATGGCTGCCGAATACAAGAAGTGGGGCGACGTGGTGCGCGCCGCAAAAGTGACCGAAGAAAGCTGAGGACCCGGCATGAGCAATCCCCAATCCAACCCGCAACAACTGCCCCTGCAAGGCATACGCGTGCTTGACGTCAGCCAGGTCATGGCCGGGCCCTTTGCCTGCATGCTGCTGGCCGACCTGGGCGCCGATGTCATCAAGGTCGAGCCTCCGGGCACCGGCGACCAGACGCGCGGCGCCATGGGCTTCAAGATGAAGGGCCCGGACAGCATGGGCTTTCTGAACATGAACCGCAACAAGCGGTCGCTGACGCTGGACCTCAAGAGCGAGGAGGGGCGTGAGGCCTTCTACCAATTGGCCACAACAGCCGATGTCATCGTCGAGAACTACCGGCCAGGCGTGGTCCAGCGCCTGAAGATCGACTACGAAAGCATTCGCCGCATCAATCCGCGCATCGTCTATGTCAGCATCTCGGGCTTCGGCCAGAGCGGCCCCTGGGCCCAGCGCCCGGGCTTCGACCTCATGGCCCAGGCCATGTCGGGCGTGATGAGCGTCACCGGCTACAAGGGAGAGAAACCCGTCAAGGCCGGCGTGCCCGTGGCCGACATCGGTTGCGCGCTGTTCGCCACCTACGGCCTGCTGGCCGCCTACATCGGCGCGCAGAAAACGGGGCAGGGCCAGCACATAGACGCCTCGCTGTTCGACTCGGCCATGGCTTTCTCGATCTGGGACATGTCCGAATACTGGGGCACCGGCGTGCCGCCTGCGCCGCTGGGCACCAGCAACAAGATGAGCGCCCCCTACCAGGCCGTGAAGGCGCGCGACGGCTACTTCGTCATGGGCGCCACCAACCAGAAACTCTGGGCCAGGCTGTGCGCGCTGATCGAGCGCCCCGATCTGCTCGAGCACCCCGACTACGCCACCGTGGCGCTGCGCCTGAAGCACCGCGAGGCACTGATAGGCGAGCTGGAAGCGGAATTGACCCACCACGACAGCGCCGACTGGGTGGACCGCATGCTGGAGGCCGGAATTCCCGCCGGCCCGCTGCTCACCTATCCGCAAGCCTTCGAGGGCGAGCATGGCCGGCACCGCGGCATGTGCATGGAGATCGACCACCCCATCGAGGGCAAGGTCAAGAACATCGGCTTTCCCGTCAAGATGCTCGGCACCCCCCAGCAGGTGCGCCGCCATCCGCCCCTGCTGGGCGAGCACAACGCGGAAATCATGGCCGAACTCCGTGCCCTGAAAGCCGCCGCATGAGCACCGCCCTGCATGAATCCGTGGCGCTGACCGTTCACGCCGGGGGCGCGGCCGAGATCCTCATCGACCGCCCCGAACGCCACAACGCCATGAGCATGCCCATGTACGAGGCCTTGCTCACGGCCCTGGAGCGCTGCCAGGCCGACCCGGCCATCCGCTGCGTGATGCTGCGCGGTGCGGGCGGCAAATCCTTCATCTCGGGCACGGACATCGCCTACTTCAAGGACTTCCATGACGGCCAGCAAGGCATTGCCTATGAAGCCTTCGTGGAGCGCGTGATCGACGCCGTGGAGCGCATCGCCGTGCCCACCATTGCCGTCATCGACGGCTGGGCCGTGGGCGGCGGCCTGGCCCTGGCCACGGCCTGCGACTTTCGCATCTGCAGCACCGGCTCGCGCTTCGGTGCGCCGATTGCCAAGACGCTATCCAACACGCTGTCGTCACGCAACATTGCCCGCCTGGTGGCCAGCCTGGGCGTGCCACGCGTCAAGCGCATGCTGCTGCTGGCGGACTACCTGTCAGCCGAGCAGGCCGAGGCCTGCGGGTTCGTGCATACGGTGGTGCCGGCAGATCGGTTGCAGACCCAGGCACAGGCGCTGGCCGAGCAGCTCATGGCCTTGTCGGCAACCACCCAGTCAGCGGTCAAGGAAAGCCTGAGGCGCATCGTCGTGGAGCAGCGGCTGGATGATGAGGATCTGGTGTCGGCGGTGTATGGGAGTGGGGAGTTTCGGGCGGGGGTGGCGGGATTCAACAGGCAATGATTTGAGCCAGCCTTGCCAGAATCTGGCGCAATCCTACAAATTGCTTGGCTAAACTCCACAGCCTGGAAAGAGGCGGTGGCTGCATTCTTGGCCTGAAAGAAAAGGCCGGTTGCTGCGCGTAGCCGCCCCTCAGATCAACGCAGCCCGAGAAATCCCATGCAAATCAATAAATGCATTTCCGTCCTGCTGACCAGCAGCTTCATCCTGCCGGTTCTGCCTGCGCATGCAGGCGAAGAGACGGTGCAGCTCATGTCCAACGGTCGTTATCAGACCTACAGCCTGCCCGACGACGCGCAGCAGGTGCAACTGGTCGAGACCTTGGCGGGCAACTGCAGCTACAACCAGAACTGGGGCTATGACCTGGGCCGCCGGGAGATGTGGGTCAAGGGTGGCTGCGGCGGGCGCTTTCGCATCCTGACCGGCCTGCCCCAGGGCGCGCAGGGCCAGGAAGGCGGAAGCGACAACACGGGCGCATGGATCGCCGGTGCCGCCGTGGCAGCCATTGCCGGCGCCGCCATTTTGGCGAACAAGCGCGACAAGGACCGCGAACGTGAGCGTGAAGAGCAATGGAACGATGACCACTATCCGGGCTACCCGGGCCATCAGCCCGGCTACCCGTCGTGGGGCGGACGGGAGGTGCGGGGCCAGAACGGCCTGTGCCTGGATGTGTCGGGCGGCCTGCGCCCGGGCAACGGCCTCATCGTGTACCACTGCAGCGGCGGTGAAAACCAGCGTTTCACGCTGACGCGTGATGGCGAGATGCGCGTGGGCGACCTGTGCCTGGACGTCGCCGACGGAAGCACGCGCAATGGCGCGCGCGTGATCGCCTGGCAATGCCGCAACCAGCCCAACCAGAAATGGGACTGGAGCCGTGGACAGATCCGCAGCCGCTTTGCCAACAAGTGCCTGGACATCGAAGGCGGCAATGCCCGGCCGGGCCAGCCCGTCATCGTGTGGTCCTGCGCCGGCGGCCCCAACCAGCGCTGGAACTGAGGACGCTTGTTGCACAAGCTCTCTGCCGCGCCCGGGCCAGCGCCCGGACGCAACGCCGTCGCGGGCATTCGGCGGCTGGAGCCCTTGCAGTGGCTGGGCCTGATCACTGGCGCCGTGCTGCTGGGCGATGCCGTGGTGCTGATGGCACGCGGCATGTTCAATCTGGGCGTGACGCTGCCAGCGGTGCTGGGCCTGCTGTTCATGGCGTGCAGCTTCTGGCGCGCGGCCATTGCGCGCAGGCTGCGTGCCAGTGCCTGGCTGCGGCGCGCCTGGTGGCTGGGCTGGGCGGCGTTGGCGATGTGGCTGGCCAGCCTGCTGCTGTTCTGGGCACATCTGCTGTCTGCTTCTTCCCGGCTGGCCCCTGACCAGCCGGTGCAGGCCATCGTGGTGCTGGGCAGCGCCACGCGTGAGGGACAACCGTCGCTGACGCTGGCCCAGCGGCTGGACCGCGCCGCCGAACTGGCTGCAAGCCAGCCCAAGGCGCTGGTGGTCACCAGCGGCGGCGTGGACTTTGGGGAAAGCGAGAGCGAGGGCGCCGTCATGGCGCGCTATCTGCAGCAACGCCACGGCATTGCGCCAGAACGCCTGCTGATGGAGCAGCGCAGTACCAGCACGGCGCTGAACCTGGCGTGGAGCCTGCCCCTGCTGCAGGAGCGCGGCGTGGCCCCGGACGCGGCGATTGCCATCGTCACCAGCGATTTCCACACGCTGCGCGCGGGCTGGATCGCCGAGCGCAGCGGCTACGGCCAGGCCTTCACCGTGGGCGCGCCCACGCCGGCGACGATCCGCGCCAACGCCTGGCTGCGCGAGTACTTTGCGGTGATCAGCGGCTGGGTGCTGGGGGAGTTCTGAGCCCCATGGCGGCATTGCCCGCTGCGCCTTGCGTGCCCCGGTTTGCCTCCACAATGTGATTCTTCATACATCAACAGGAGCGAGACAGTGGCAAGCGAACAGCGTCCTTTCCGGGTTCTGGGCATACAGCAGGTGGCCATCGGCGGCACCGACAAGCAGCGCATGAAGCGCCTGTGGGTGGACATGCTGGGGCTGACCCAGACCGGCACCTTCCAGAGCGAGCGCGAGAACGTGGACGAAGACATCCTGGCCATGGGCCAGGGCGCGCACAAGGTCGAGGTGGACATCATGCAGCCGCTGGACATCGACAGGAAGCCCGCCGTCCACACCACGCCGCTGAACCATATCGGCCTGTGGATCGACGACCTGCCGCTGGCCGTGCAGTGGCTGACGGAGCAGGGAGTGCGCTTTGCGCCCGGCGGCATTCGCAAGGGCGCGGCCGGCTACGACATCTGTTTTCTGCACCCCAAGAGCAATGACGAGTTCCCGATCGCTGGCGAGGGCGTGCTGATCGAGCTGGTGCAGGCGCCGGCCGAGGTGATCGCCGCGCTGGGCTGAGGCGCCTCAGGCAAAAGGCTGTACGCGCCGCTGGACATGTTCCAGCAGCCACAGCTTTTTTCTGGCGCGCGTCATGGCCACGTACAGGCGGTTGCGCTCCAGAAAGGCCAGCGCGTGCGGGGCCGTCGCCGGAAAGCGGCCAGGCTCCATGAAGGGCAGGGCGACGTGGTCGTACTCCTTGCCCTTGGCTTCCTCGATGGTGCTGAGATGGAAGTCGAATCCGCGCTCGGTCCGCACGGCACGCTCGAAGCGCGTGGCCATGGCTGCCACCTGGGCCAGCATGTCGGGTACGGCCATGCCCGCCACCGAATCCATGAAAGCCTTCACGCGCTGACGCAATGCCGCCGTCTGGGCCTGCGACAGGGCCACGCCAGCAAAAAGGCCCCAGACATCGGCCTGCTCCAGCAGGCTGCGTGCGTCTGACTGAAGCGCCAGAGGCAGTTGCAAGAAGCTGCCAAAGGCCTGGAAGTTGCGTTGCCCGCCCTGCAGGCTGGATTGGTTTCCCAGGAATCGCCAGATGATCTGCGGGTTGTGCAGCATCTCGCCCGCCATGCGCTGGGCCAGCGTATGGCGGCTTGACGGATCGGCCATGTCGGCACCATCCACGCTGCCCTTGCCGTAGAACAGCGCACCTTCCACGAAGGCCGCCAGGATCTCGCTGCCCAGCACGCTGGTCTCGGCCTTCCAGGACAGCGCCTGCATGCCATGTGCATAGCAAAGGCCCAGCAGCAGGGCAATCTCGCGCTGCAGGTAAAAACGCTTGAAGCCGTAGAAGCTGGCGGACTTGCCGGCGCGGTGGATGGCCCATTCCAGCGCGCAGGCGTCCTGCTCGTGGCGCAGGATCACGGTCAGCGAGGGATTGCGCGCGCTGCCAGAAGGCGGCTCGCCCGGCGCAGCGGGTTCGGTGGCACGTGCCAGGCTGGCCTGGATCTGCAGCAGCTGGTCAATGCACTCGCTGTCGTCGGAGTGCTGCAGCTGGTGCACGGTGCTGAAGCGCGTGGGCGCCGCAGTCAGGCCAACGTTGAACAGCGCATTGACCGCCTTGGCGATCTGCGGGCCAAAGCGCCGCGACTGGGTCAGCGCCAGCGTGGCCGTGGCCTGTGGCAGGAAGTCATCGAGCTGGTGGAGCTTGTCGCGGAACACGGACCAGGCCTGCGCCTCGATGTGCTGGTTGAAGTCGCCTGCGCCCAGGAAGGCGCAGCCGCTGGTTCCGACCAGGGCGCGCAGCAGTTGCAGCGAGGCCGGATCCAGGTCATGCATCTCGTCGAACACCACCAGGTCGTAGCGCGGCAGGTCCAGCGCCTGGCCCTGCAGGGCGTCGCTGGCCAGTGCATGGCTGCAGTCGCCTTCGGCGTAGTACAGAGGGTCGCCGCAGTGGTCGATGCGGCGGCGCTCGTACTCGAAGAACAGGCAGGCCAGGCGGTAGTCGAGCAAATACTCCTCGCAGAAACTCGCCAGTCCCATTCCTTCCTCGGCCAGGCGCTGGGGCAGCAACGACTTCTTGGCGCTGAGGTTGAAGTCCCAGAAGGCGTCCAGATCCAGATCGCCGGGCTGCTCGAACAAAGGGTCGGGCTGCCAGGCCAGTCGCTCGCGCAGCGCATCATGGGCCTCGCGCACACGGGCCTGCAGCGCCACGCGGTCGGCCAGAAAGTGAGCCGCCGGGTCGCGGCGGCGGATCTGCTGGGCCGCCCAGCGCTCCACCGTGGTGATCTGCACCTGGGGCGGCACCTCGCGCACCAGTTGCTGCAGCCGGTGATGGAAGGCCGCCACGCCGGAGCGCGAATACGCCAGCACCAGAATGCGCTGCGCCTGGCCGCTGCGGCAGGCCTGGACCACCTTGCAGGCCAGCGTCGTGGTCTTGCCCACTCCCGCCAGCGCAGCCACGATGGCCGAACGCCCCTCATGCGCCAGGATGGCCTGCTGCTCGCGCGAGAGCAGCAGCGGCTTGCCGTGATCGGTAGGAAATTCCAGGGAGCGCAGGGACATGTGAGGGAAATCTGAGCAAAAGCGGCGAAAGCAGAGGGAAGCGGTTCAGCCGCAGGCCGGCAGGGCTGAAAGCCGCTGTGGCGACGACGGCGGGCACCCATTGTGGTCGTTTTGGAGAGGCATCTGGCAGGTATTGGGAATCCGTTGCCGCGCCTGTCCACGCATCTTTTGAAGCGCTCATCGGACAATTGAGCGATGTTGACCGCCAATGGCTGCGTGCTTGCGGCAAGAAGAAGTCATCGAGAAGAACTTCTGCCAAAACATGCCCAAAATCGCTCAAAAATAAGCGAAGTTCGCTTTTTTTGCAGGCCATGAAAACGGGGCAACTATTTTTGCCAAGGAGCCGGCTTTTTCATTCCCAAGGCTTTTTTTGCTCATCAGAATGAAAAGAGCAGACCCACAGAGGAGTTTTTGATGACCGCCTGCAGCACCACCCCGACGACTTCCGCCACCTCCGCACAGCCTGCGGCCGGCAGCCCCCTGCAATGGCATGCACGCCCCTCCAAAAGCGACACGCTGCCGTTTGAAGGCGCCTGGAGCGTGCAGGCCATCCAGGAACTGCTGGACAAGCCCTTCATGGACCTGATGTTCCAGGCCCACAGCGTGCACCGCGAGCACTGGCCTGCGGGCGATATCGAACTGGCCACGCTGCTGTCGGTCAAGACCGGAGGCTGCCCCGAGAACTGCGGCTACTGCCCGCAGGCGGCCGAGTTCGACACCGGCGTCAAGGCAGAAAAGCTCATGAGCGTGGATGAAGTCACGCGCGCCGCCCAGGCGGCCAAGGATGCCGGCGCCACGCGCTTTTGCATGGGCGCGGCCTGGCGCGCGCCCAAGGACCGCGACATCGAGAAGATGAACGAGCTGATCGGCGCCGTGAAGGGCCTGGGCATGCAGACCTGCGCCACGCTGGGCATGCTCCAGCCCCACCAGGCGCAGTCGCTGCGCGAAGCGGGCCTGGACTACTACAACCACAACCTGGACACGGCGCCCGAGTACTACCAGGACGTGGTCAGCACGCGCCAGTACCAGGACCGCCTGGACACGCTCAAGGCCGTGCGCGGCGCAGGCATCAGCGTGTGCTGCGGCGGCATCATCGGCATGGGCGAGGCGCCCGTGCACCGCGCGGGCCTGATCGCCCAGTTGGCCAATCTCAATCCGCATCCCGAGTCGGTGCCCATCAACAGCCTGGTGCGCGTGCCCGGCACGCCGCTGGCGGACAGCGAGCCTGTCGATCCGCTGGACTTCGTGCGCGTGATCGCGGTGGCCCGCATCACCATGCCCACGGCGCGCGTGCGCCTGTCGGCGGGCCGGCAGCAACTGGGCGACGCCGTGCAGGCCCTGTGCTTCATGGCCGGCGCCAATTCCATCTTCTACGGGGACAAGCTGCTGGTGACCGGCAACCCCGATGTGGAGGCCGACACCACACTGCTGCGCAAGCTGGGCCTGAGCGGCACGCGGACCTCGGTACAGGAGTGAGCTTTTTGAGAGTTTGAGCTCTTTTGAGCCAGCGACTCAGGATTGCGGCCGGCCGCTGCCTTGCGCGGCGGCGGCCGCATCGTCGTCGCCGGCATCGAGCAGCCGGGCCGCACGGTTGCTCAACGCGGAATCCGCACGGAAATAGCCCAGCACCGTATTGACGCTGCTGTGCCCCGTCAGCGCCATGGTGTCGGGCAGGGGCACGTTCTGGCGCCCGGCCTCGGTCACAAAGCCCGAGCGCAGGGAATGCGCCGAGAAATCGCCCTCCACGCCCGCCAGCGCACAGCGCTGCTTCACGATGTCGCGCACGGCCGCTGGCGACAGGGGCTCGCCCACATGGCCGCCCTTGCGGATGCGCCGGAAGATCGGCCCTTCCTGTATGGCGGCGGCACGCAGCCAATCGGCCAGCGCCTGGGCCGCGCGCCCGGTGACGGGCTTGTGGTTCTCGGGCACATCCCGCCCGGACTGATTGGTCTTGGAGTGCGCCAGCGTGTAGATGAATTCCTGCGGCCCCACGGCGCGCAGGTGGCGCATGTCGGCCCCGGCCACCTCCGAGCGGCGGCGCCCGCCGCTGGACCAGGCGAACAGCAGCAGGGCGCGGTCACGGCGGCCGCGCAGGCTGTCATCGCAGGTCTGCAGCAATTGCTCCAGCAGGTCGCGCGTCAGCGCATCCTTTTTGGCGGGCTGCTCGCCGCGCCGCGCATAGGCCTTGCGCGTGCGCGACATCAGCTCGCGCACCGCGCCGTCCTGGCAAGGATTGGCCAAACCGTGCACCTGATGGGCCTTGGACAGCACCGCCATGCGGTGCACCAGCGTGTTGTGCGACAGGGGGCCTTCGCGGGCCTTGTATCCGGCCTCGACCAGGGCGCGGTCCATGTTCGCCGGCATTTCACTGGCCAGGCCCGCGCCGGTCTGCCGCTGGGCGTGGTCGATGATGAACTGCAGCACGCAGGGCACATCCAGCGGCAGTTGCATCTGCCGCTCAAAGCGCAGCGCATGCCAGGCGGCCCAGTAGCGCATCGCACTCTGGTAGCTGTTTCTGGTGTTGGTGGATTCGCCCTCGCGCAGCAACTCGCGCACGGCCTGCTGGGCGGCAGGCTCCAGCCCCGCAGAGGGCAGGGTGCGGCCTTGCCGTGTGTCTTCCGGAGGCTGGTCTTGGGGAATCAGCGAAAAGGGGCCGTTGCGCATCTGTGGATTGTCGCCCGGCGCAGCATGGCCGCCCGCCGCGGAGCCTGCGGCCATGCAGGCCATGCAAAGTTCAGTTTTCAAGCTTTCCAGAGGGCTGCAGCGGCGTTTTTGCCTGGGCAAAGCCGTGTAATGTACGTATCCATACTGTATGAAAATTTCATATGTAATATTTAATACATGACACATATGATGTATTACGTAGTATTAAAATAAGTCACGATAACAATCACTTATCGTTGGTAATCTTGGAAATAGTTCACGATATGCAGAAAACATCCACCCGTGGCGTGCAGGAAGCCGATGTCTGGGCCGCGGCAGACGCCCTGATCGCCCAGGGCCTGCGGCCGACCATCGAGCGCGTGCGCCAGCACATTGGCCGGGGCTCGCCGAATACCGTCAGCCCCATGCTGGAGACCTGGTTTGCCACGCTGGGCCAGCGCCTGGGCGTGGCGGCAGGGCAGGGCGAGCTGCTGCCGTCGTCGGTGCCCAATCCCGTTCAGCGCCTGGCGCAGCAGCTGTGGGACGCTGCCCAGGAAGAGGCCATGGAGGCCGCCCGCGCCGCCCTGCAATCCCGTGAGGAAGCGGCACAGGCCACGCAGGCCGAGCTGCAGGAGCAGCAGGAGCAAATGGCGCGGCGCGAGGCGTCCATGCAAGCGCAGAAAGAGGCCATGGACCAGGCCCTGCAAGTGGCCCAGGCCCAGTCGCAGGACTTGTCGCGCCGGCTGGATGAAATGCAGCAGCAGCTGCAGGACCGCGACGAACGCCTGGAAGAAATGCGCGATGCGCTGGCCGAAGCCGCCCGCCAGCGCGAGGCGTTGCAGCAAAAGCATGGCGAGGAAATGCAGTCCGCCGCGCTGGAGCGCCAGCGCATGGCCGAGCAGTACGCGGGCAATGAGCGCCACATGCTCAATGAGGTGGATCGTGCGCGGCAGGAACTGGCGGCCGCGCGCAAGGCCGCCACCGAGCAGGAGCGCAAGGCAGCGACCCGCCTTGCAGAGCTGCAAAGCCGCTATGAAAAGAGCGAGGAGGAGCAGCTGAGCCTGCATTCCCAGCTGCAGACCGCCCAGAATGCGGCCGCCCTGGCGCAGGAGCGGGCAGCGGACCTTCGCAGCCTGCTGCAGGCGCAGCAGCGATTGGCCGGTGCGGCCGTGCCCGAGGCGGGTGCTGGACTGCCCGTGGGCCGGCGCGCAAGCCTGTCTGCGGCGCGCCGCTCCATGACGCGCCTCAAGGACAGGCGGGGCTAGCAGTCAGGGCCTGCGCCCCTGGCTGGGCCCGGTCAGGACTGGAGCCGAAACCCCGCCACCACATCCGCCAGTTGCGCGGCCTGCTGCTGCAGCGACTGGGCGGCGGCCGTGGCCTCTTCGACCAGGGCCGCGTTCTGCTGGGTGGACTGGTCCATCTGGCTGACGGCCGTGCCGATCTCGGCAATGCCCGTGCTCTGTTCCTGGCTGGCATTGCTGATCTCGGTGACGATGGCGGTCACGCGCTGCACGCTTTCCACCACCTTGCCCATGGTGGCGCCCGCGTCCTGCACCAGCCGGCTGCCGGCATCGACCTGGCCCACGGAGTCGTCGATCAGCGCCTTGATTTCCTTGGCAGCCGTGGCGCTGCGCTGGGCCAGCGTGCGCACTTCGGAGGCCACCACGGCAAAGCCGCGGCCCTGTTCGCCGGCGCGGGCCGCTTCCACAGCGGCGTTCAGCGCCAGGATGTTGGTCTGGAAGGCTATGGAGTCGATCACGCCGATGATGTCGGCGATGCGGTGCGAGGACTGCTCGATGCCGCCCATGGTGCGAACCACCTGGTCCACCACGGTGCCGCCATGCGTGGCGATGTCCGAGGCGCTGCTGGCCAGTTGGCGCGCCTGGCGCGCATTCTCGGCGTTGTGCTGCACGGTGGCCGTGAGCTGCTCCATGGCGGCAGCCGTTTCCTCCAGCGAGCTGGCCTGCTGCTCGGTGCGTGCCGACAGATCCTGGTTGCCGCTGGCGATTTCGGTGGAGGCATGGCGCACGGTCTCGGACGATTCCCGGATGCGCACCAGCACCGAGGCGATCTTGTCGGTGAAGTGGTTGAACGCGCGTGCGATCTGCGTCAGTTCGTCATTGCCTTGCACCGACAGGCGGCGCGTGAGATCGCCGTCACCCGAGGCGATGTCTTCCAGCGCATCGCGCACCACGGCCAGCCGGCGCGTGACGCGGGCGATGACGGCGCCCAGCAGCGCAATCGCCAGGATCAGCGAAATGGCAACGATGGCGCCCGACACCTTGAGCAGCGAACCCAGCGCGGACAGCGCCTCGTCGCGCTGCACGGCCACCACCAGTTGCCAGTTCGTGCCGGGCACGCCCTGGCCGTAGAGCAGGAAGTCCTTGCCGCCGACGGCCGTGCGCATGCCGGTGTCCGCCTTGGGCAGGGCCTGGATGGCGTCGGCACGCAACTGGGGCGAAAGCGCGGAGACGGGCTTGAGCGTGAGTGCCGGATCGGGATGGGTGACGATGGCGCCCGCCTCATCCACCAAGAAGGCAAAGCTGCCCGGCGTGGGCCGGATGGCGCCCACGGTGCGCACCACGGTGGTCAGCAGCACGTCAGTGCCGACCACGGCGACGGGATTGCCGGCCGGGCCCACGGGCTCGGCAAAGGTCACGCCCACTTCGGGAGGAGAGACAAACAGATAGGGCGCCGTCACGATGGGCCGGCCTTCCTTCAGCGCCTGCCTGAACCAGGGACGGGCCGTCACGTCGTAGTCGGCAGCCATCTCGTTGAGGAAGAACATGCGCTTGTCGGTGTAGCCGAAATAGGCGTCGGAGAAGCCGCCGCCGTCGCGCAGCGCCTGGACCACGGCACGCGGCTCCGGCGTATCGACCGCCTGCGCCAGGGTATGGGTCAGCAGGCGCTTGGTCGCCACCCATTCGCCCAGAACCTGGGCCTGGGCGTTCACGAGCTGGCGGCTCTGGTCGTCGAGGGTGGACAGCACATGGCGCTGCACCGTGAGGAAGTTGGCAATGGCCAGGGCCAGCATGGCCACGGTGACGATGGCCACGCTGAGCGCGATGAGTCGCGCACGCAGGGACTGGAACATAGAAGAATTACTTATTGCAAGAAGATGCTACATACGTTAGCAAATTTTCTTGACAATACGCGTCCTTGCAGGCGGTGCCCCCTGGCCGCCGAAGCCTATGCGGGAAATTCGCGCCCCTTCAGCGCCTCAGCGCTCCCCGGCCAGCAGCCTGCCCAGCGCCTCGTAGGCGGGCAGCGAGGTCGGGTCATTGGCCGCATTGCCAGCCACCGGGTGGGAAGCGAAGCGCGCAATCACCATCTGTGCCTTGGGATCGATGTAGACGGTCTGGCCATGCACGCCGCGCGCCGCGAAGGCGCCATGGGCGTTGTGCGTGACCCACCACATGTTGCGATAGGTCCAGCCCGGCAGCAGCTTGTAGCCGGCCTTGGCAAAGGCCGCCGCATCGCCGCCACGGCGGATATCGTCCACGGCCGCTGCGGGAACGATCTGCTGGCCGTTGAACTGGCCCCGGTTGCGCAGCATCTCGCCAAAGCGCGCCAGGTCCCGCAGGCCCAGGTTCAGGCCGCCGCCTGCAAAGGGCGTGCCCGTGGAGTCCACCGACATGTAGGCATTCTGCTCGGCGCCCAGGCGGCTCCAGATGCGCTCGGACAGCAGATCGGCCACCGATTGGCCGCTCACGCGCGCCAGCACCCAGCCCAGCGCATCGGTATTGGCCGTGCGATAGCCGAAGGCCTTGCCGTGCACGCCTTCGGGCTTCACGGTCTGCAGGAATTCGTAGTAGCTGCGCGGCCCGGTGTAGTCCTTGGCCTTGGGCAGCGGGTTGCCGGCCGCTGCATGCGCCCAGACCTCGGCCTGCGGGTCCGCATAGTCTTCGCTGAAGCGTATGCCCGTGGTCATGTCCATGAGTTGGCGCACCGTGGCATTGCCGAAGGCCGAGGCCGCCAGCTCGGGCACGTATTCCGACACGCGGCGCGAGGGGTCGAGCTGCCCCTCGGCAGCCAGCATGGCCGCCAGCGTGCCGACGAAGGACTTGGTCACCGACATGGCGCCGTGCTGGCCTTCGGGCTTGAGCACGCCGAAGTAGCGCTCATAGATCACGCGGCCCTTGTGCAGCACCACGATGCCGTCGGTGTAGTTGGCCTTGAGCGAATCGCGCCAGGTCATGGGCTGGCTGGCACCCAATGGCGTGAAGCGCAACTCGTCGATGTCTTCGCGCAACGCCTGGGCCAGCGGCGCTGCAGGCGCCAGGCCGCGCGACACATTCACCGTGGGCATGAGCTGGCGAAAGTGCGAGACGCTCCAGCGCATGGCGGGAAACTGGAAATAGGAACCGTCGTCGAAGCGCAGCATGCGGTCCGGCGGCGGCGGCGAGCCCACCATCCAGCCCAGCTTTGCGGGGTCGCTGGCATCGGCATCGGGATAAGAGGGGGTCTTGGCTGCGGTGACCCCTGCCGTGGCTGTGACGAACACAAGGCTGCCAGCCAGGGCTCCGGCGAAATGTTTGAGCTGCATGCCGGCAACCATACTACGGTTGCCGCGGCGCCAAGATCCGCTGCCAAAGGATGGAAGCCGGCTTCCATCCCAGGCCCTGCGCCCAGTTGGCGCAAGCACGACAAATGGCTTTCTCGTTGGACTAAGCTTCAAATAGTTTTTGAAAATCAAAGCCTGGCGAATGCCCATGAAAAGCCTGCAAGACCTGGATATCTTCGTGCGCACCGCAGACAGCGGCAGCCTCTCGGCCACTGCGCGTGCCCTGGACCTGACCCCGGCTGCGGCCAGCGCAGCGCTCAAGCGGCTGGAGGCAGAGCTGGGCGTGACCCTGTTCGTGCGCTCCACGCGCAGCCTGCGGCTCACGCAGGAGGGCGAGCTGTTTCTGGAGCACTGCCGCCCCGCGCTGGCCGGCCTGCGCCAGGTGCGCGACCAGTTGGCTGGCGGCCAGGCCGCTTTGCGCGGCACGCTGCAACTGGCCGCCCCCTCCGACCTGGGCCGCAACGTGCTCATGCCCTGGCTGGACGAATTCCAGAGCCAGCACGCGGGCGTGGATCTGCGCCTGCACCTGTCCGACCGCGCTGCCAATGTCTACAGCGAGCCTGTGGACGCGGCTTTTCGCTATGGCAGGCCGCAGGATTCCAGCCTGGTGGCCTTGCCGCTGTCGGACACGCACCGCCGCGTGCTCTGCGCCGCGCCTTCCTATCTGCAGGAACGCGGCGCACCCGCCACCCCCCACGACCTGGCCGGCCATGACTGCCTGTGCTTCATGCTGGGCGAGGAAGTGCACGACCGCTGGAGCTTCTGGCCGGCAGGGCAGGGGGCAGCCGTACCTGAGCCGGTCCATGTCCGGGTGCGCGGCCGCAATGTGGCCAATGACGGAGATGCCGTGCGGCGCTGGGCCGTGGCCGGGCGGGGGATTGCCTACAAATCGTATTTCGACGTGGCCGAGGACTTGGCCCGGGGCCGCCTTCTTGCGCTGTGCACCGACTGGACGACCGAGTGCGTTCCGCTGTTCCTGGTCGCCCCCAGCCGCAGGCAGTTCACGCCGCTGGTGCGTGCGTTGCGGGATTTTGTGGCGGTGAGGCTGGCCGAGCTGGAGGCGGCACAGCCCTGAGACTTCACGAAGCCTGCGTTCCCAGCTCCACAGGCCCGTGCACATGGTGCTCCGCGCAGACCTGCCGCGAGAGCACATGGGTTTCGATCACTTCGGCGGCATTCTCGGCCTTGAGCCGCCCGTACCAGACGCCGTCCGGATAGACGATGGCCAGCGGGCCATGGTTGCAGGGGTACTGGCAGCTGGTCTGCAGCAGGCGCAGCCTGGCACGCAGTTCGCTGCTGGCCTGCACGGCCTCGCCCAGGCTTTGCCAGACGGCCACGGCGCCCAGGGCGGTGCAGCGCGGCCCCGTGCAGACCAGGGCGTGGTGCTGGTGGTCCGGCACCTGGGACCAGGCCTGGGGATCGTGCTGCCATTGGTCGCCAGCGGTCTCGGCAATGTCTGGGGCCTGAAGGGCCTGGGCCATCTGAGACAGCAGCAGCGCGGGCATGGTCGCAGCACCCAGCAGATGGTCGGCAAACCGCACCTGCACGCCCTGGTCCGGCAACTGCGAGCGCCAGCGCATGGCCAGCTTGTGCAGCCAGCGCAGCAGGGCAGGCTCGTCGGGCGAGAACAGGGGCAGCACGACGATGGAGCGCGCCGGCAGGCATTGCTGCAGCGCATCGGGCAGCGAGGGTGCGGCCTTGTCCACGAACGATGTGACGACCTTGCAGGCCGGCTCCAGCGTCTGGCGCAAGGCATCGGCCAGTTCGATGAGGCTTTGGCGCGAGGCTGCGCCCGTGCCGCCACGGCCCAGCACGATCACGGCGTCGGGCCCGGGCGGGATGGATTTTTCAGAGGAGTTCATCGGGAATGAAGCTGATGCGCAGCCGGCCGGTGGCGGCATGGATGTCCACCTCGGCAGCCACGCCGTAGACCTGGCCGATGGTGGCAGGGGTCAGTACCTGGGCCGGTGTGCCATGGGCAACGATGCGGCCTTGTTCCATGAGATAGAGACGGTCGCAGTAGTGGGCGGCGATATTGAGATCGTGCAGGGCGACGATGCTGCTGATCTGCAGGCGCCTGACCAGTGACATCAACTCCAGCTGATGGCGTATGTCCAGGTGGTTGGTGGGCTCGTCCAGCAGCATCAGCCGTGGCTGCTGGGCCAGCGCGCGGGCCACGAGCACGCGCTGCTTCTCGCCGCCGGACAGGCTGGAGAAACGCCGCTCCTCCAGCGCCAAGGCATTCACCTGGGCCAGCGCCTGCCGCATGCAGGCGAGGTCCTCGGCGCTGTCGCCCGCCCAGGGGGACTGGTGGGGGATGCGGCCCATCATCACGGCTTCGCGCACGGTGAAGTCAAAGCTCTGCGGCGCCTCCTGCGCCAGGACCGAGACCTGGGCCGCGAACTCGCGCGCCGTCATGTCCCGGATGTCGCGCTGGTTCAGCAGCACGCAGCCTGCGTCGGGCCGCAACACTCGGTAGAGCATGCGCAGCAGGGTGGATTTGCCGCTGCCGTTGGGGCCGATGAGCCCCACGCATTCGCCGCTGTGCAGGGCAAGGCTGGCCTGTTCCACGATGCGCCGGGCGTCGGCACGCCGGGCATCGGCACTCCAGCACAGGTCCTGGGCTTGCAGCTTCATGGGCCGCGCCCTCCCTGCACCGGCTGGCGCACCAGCATCCAGACGAAGAAGGGTCCGCCGATCAGCGAGGTGATCACGCCCACGGGCAGTTCCATGGGCGCAAAGGCCGTGCGCGCAACAAGATCCACCAGCACCAGCAGCAGGGCGCCGGCCAGGGCGGCCACGGGCAGCACGCGCCGGTGGTCCGTGCCCACCAGCATGCGCGCGGCGTGCGGCACGATCAGTCCCACAAAGCCGATGGCGCCGCTGACCGCCACCATGGTGCCCGTGAGCAGCGACACCGCCAGGAACAGTGCGCGCCGCAGCCGTGCCGTGTCCACGCCCAGCGTGGCGGCGGCCTCGTCACCGGCCAGCAGGGCGTTGAGCGGGCGCGTCTGCAGCCCCAGCCAGAGCATTCCCGCAGCCAGCACGGCAGCGGGAATGCCCAGTTCCTCCCACTGCGTGCCGGCCAGGCTGCCCAGCGTCCAGGTCAGCAGGGCATTGGCCAGGTCACGCTGGCCCGATGACAGGGTGATCAGGCTGGTCACGCCTGCCAGCACATAGCCGATGGCCACGCCACCCAGGATCAGCCGCGTGGCATGGATGCGGCCTTGGGAGCGCGCCAGCAGGTAGACGGCGACGGTGGCCGCCAGCGCCCCTGCAAAGGCCCCGGCCGTGAGGGCGTACATGCCGGCCGAGGCCAGCGCACCGAAGGCCAGCACGGCCACGGCGCCCACCGACGCACCAGAGGACACGCCCAGCAGATAGGGATCGGCCAGCGGATTGCGCACCATGGCCTGCATGATGGTGCCCACCACGGCAAGCCCCGCGCCCACCAGGGCCGCCAGCAGCACGCGCGGCATGCGGATCAGCCAGACGATCTGCTGGTGCTGCGGCGTGATGCCCTCCAGTGGCGGCGGCTGCATGCCCAGCACCTGCAGCAGCCGGCTCCAGGCAATGCGCCAGACCGTGCCCGCCGGCATGTCCACTGGCCCCCAAGTGATGGCCAGCGTCATCACCAACAACAGGGCCGCGAACAGCAGCAGGCACCAGAGGCGGGCGGCGCCCGGGCGCCTGGGCCAGCGGGAATCAGTTGGCCGCATGGCTGGGCGCCGGCATGCGGTCGGGGTGCAGGGCCTGCGCCAGGGCGCGGGTCCGCGCAATATTGCGCGGGCCGGGCGTGGCCTCGGCATAGGTCATCACGAAAAACCGCTTTTCGCGGATGGCATCGACGCCGGCCAGCTCGGGCTTGGCCAGCAGGAAGTCGATCTTGCCCTGGGCATGGGGCTGGCCGTAGTCGATGATGACGATCCACTGCGGGTTGCGCTGCACCACGTCCTCCCAGTTGCCTGCAGGCCAGTTGCTGGGAATGTCGTCGAAGATGTTGCGCCCGCCCGCTTCCTCGATCATGGCCTGCGGCATGCCGTAGCGGCCCACGGTCACGGGGATGTCCTGGCCACTGTCGTAGACAAAGACCGAAGGCCGCTGCCGCACGCCCTGCATGCGCTCGCGCAGGTCCTTCAGGTCGCGCTCCAGCCCCTGCGCCAGTTGCTCGGCATGGGCGTCGATGCGGAAGATGCGGCCCAGGTTGCGCAGGTCGGTCAGGCCGTCTTCCAGCGCCACCTGGCTGCGCGGCCCCACGCGGATGCACGATTCGGACAACACATACGAGGCAATGCCGTGGCGCTGCAGCACCTCGGGCGTGACCTGGCCCTGGCGAAAACCGTAGCTCCAGCCTCCGAAGACGAAGTCGGCCGAGGCGCCCAGGATGGCCTCCAGGTTCATCTCGCGTTCGGCCAGCCGCGGCACGCGGGCCAGCTGGGCCTGGAAGGCCGGGTCGATCTGCTTGGCCTGCGTGATACCGCTGTAGCCCACCAGCCGATCGCCCAGGCCCAGAAAGAGAAACATCTCGGTGATGTTCACGTCATGGGTCACGGCGCGCAGCGGTGCGTTGGCGTAGGTCACGGGGCTGCCGCAGACATTGACGGTCACGGCCGCCTGCGGTGCGGCAGCCGGTGCCGGCAGTTCACTGGTGGTGCCGGAATCGCTGCGCGAGCAGCCGGCCAGCAGCAGGGTGGCCGCCAGGGCGCCAGCGCACAGGCCGTGGAGGCTTTTGGAGCGCGCCATGGCCATCAGAACCGGATATGGGCCGCGATCTCGAAGCGGCGGCCTTGCCCGACCAGGAACTGGCTGCCGTAGCTCGATCCCACATAGACCCTGTCGGCCAGGTTGCGGCCGATCAGGCTCAGGGTGGTGCGCGGGTCCACCTGCCAGCTCAGCGCGGCGTCGGCCACGGTGTAGGCGGGCAGGTTCACGGTATTGGCGTTGTTGCCAAAGCGGTCACCCACGTAGCGCAGGCCCAGCGAGGCCTGCCAGGCGCCCACGCGGTAGTGGCCCCAGAGGTTGGCCGTGGTCTTGGCCACGTTCTGCGGACGGTTGCCTGCGCGGTTGCCGCCAGCCTCGATGAGCTTGTCGAACTGGGCGTCCACATAGGATAGGTTGCCCTCCACGCGCAGGGCGGGCGTGGCCTGGAAGGCGGCGGTGAACTCGGCGCCGCGCGAGGACTGGCTGCCGCCCTGGATGGAGATGGCCGGGCGGTCGGGGTCGCGCGTGATGATGTTGTCCTTCTTGATGTCGAACACGGCCAGCGTCCACTCGCCGCGCCCGCCGGCCACCTGTTGCTTGATGCCGATCTCGGCCTGGCGGCCCTTGCTCAGCGCGTAAGCCGTGTTGGCCAGGTTCAGCGAGACCAGGCTGTTGACGGGATCGTGTCCCGAGCTGATCTGCCCATAGACATGGGTGTTGCGGGCCAGCTCATAGGTCAGGCCCAGGCGCCAGGAGGTAGCGGCCAGCGTCTTGTTGAAATCCGTGCCGCCCACCAGCGAGTGGCTGGCAAAGTCGTAGACATCGCGGCGCAGGCCGGCCATGGCCAGCCAGCGGTCGCTGATGCGCCAGGCATCTTCCAGGTACAGGGCATGCTGGGTCACGCCGGTTTCTGTCTTGGCTGCCGTGGCATCGGGGCTGGCCCAGCTGCCATGCACGGGGTCCCAGGCCGAGACCGTGGACGAGCCGCCATAGGGCGAGTTGTTGGATAGCCGCAGGTTGATGCGCGCGGCCTCCCAGCCCATGGCGATCTTGTGCGAGCCCCGGTCCACGTTCAGGCCCAGGCGGTTGCCGGTCTGCTCCAGGTCGTGCAGGATTTCCAGGTAGTCGGAGCGGCCCACGGTCCAGGTGGCGGGGTTGAGCGCGTAGGCTTCGATGTTGCGCCAGTGGCGGTCGGACTTCACGTGGTACAGCTCGTTGCGCACCGTCAGCCAGTCATTGGCCTTCCATTGCACCTTGGCGCGCAGGCGCTCGTCGGCATAGCGCAGCACGCTGTCTTCGGCGTTGTAGTTGCGGTCGCGCAGCGACTCCACCACCTTGCCGTCCAGGCCCGGCGTGCCCCAGTAGCGGCTGGGCTTTTGCACGCTGCGGTCGGCAATCAGGTCGATCTGCAGGTCGCTCGTGGGCTCCAAGCGCAGCGCGCTCATGAACTTGCCGTTGCGCGACTGGTCCAGAGCGCGCTCGCCTGCGCTGCGTGCGGTGTAGCTGTCGATGCGGTAGCTGGCATAGGCGCCCAGGGCGCCGGTCACGCCCAGGCCCAGGCGCAGCGTGTCGTCCGTGCCTGCGCCCACCAGCACCTCGGCCGAGCTGGTGCGGCTGGGCTGCTTGCGGATGGCGTTGACGGTAGCGCCCATGGTGCCGCTGCCATACATCAGCGAGGCCGGGCCGCGCAGCACGTCGATGCGCTCGTAGCCCCAGCTGTCCCCCGGATAGGCCGTGGTGCCGGCGGCCACGCCCAGCACCATGCCGTCTTCGGCCACGCCCACGGAATTGACACCCGCAAAGCCACGGCTGCTGAAGGCCAGGCCGCCGTTGCCCGGCGTGCTGCTGGCCGTCAGGCCCACGGTGCGCGTGACGGCGTCCACCAGGGCGTAGTCGCCACGCTCCTGCATCTGCTCGGCAGAGACGCCATCCACGCTGGCCGGCACTTCCTGGTTGGAGACGCCGGTATGGCTGGCAGAGCGCGCAGGCTGGGCCAGTTGCTGGCCGATGCGTTCGGCCTGGCCGGTGACCTGGACCTCGGGCAGGGCGGTTGATGGGGGCGTTGGCGTTGGCGTGGGCGTTTGGGTTTGAGCCTGCGCCGGCAGGCAGATGAAGGCGCAGGCCAGGGCCAGCGGGCTCAGCCGCACGGAAAGGGACTGGGCAGCGCGAGCGCTGGAAACCCTGGAAAAGGAAGAATGCATTTCGAACATCGGTCTTCGACCGTCTGATGCGAAAGCAAGGCACTGCCACCTCTCCAGCCAGCGTGGGAGGAAGGGGAGCAGGACGTTGCCATCCGCACCCCGCAGACAGTCAAGAAAACGCCTGCACAGCAGGCGCGAAACGCAGCAGGCCGGTCTCCGGGCTCACAAGCGGCGCAAGGACATGCCTTCCGCCCAGCTCTCCGTCTTCCCAATCCACCCGCAGAAGCTGCATGTTGCAGACCACGCCATGGACCAGTGACAGCCTGTCATCGCCCCTCCGCAGGGTTGCGGAGTCTGGCGGGACAGGCATGGAGCGCCTTGACTTGTTTACCGTTGCGGGGGCAGCCAAGGCCTGTGCCGGCAGCGCAAAAAGCATTTGCTGGCAGTCACCTTGTTCCCGTTTCATCCCCATGGCTGGCATGCGGACACCTGTTGCACGGATGCCTTTGCAGGCGCGGCATTATAGCCAGCGCTCTGTTTGCAGAGCCTTTGGCGCCTGGGGCACGTCGTGCAAAAGCAGCTCCAGACCCAGCCACTCGCCACGGTGAACGCGGCTGATGGCATGCCGCAGGTGCACGCGGTAAAAGCCTGCCGCACCGCGCACCGGGCGCGGCCCCGTGGCGATGATGGCCGCATCCCCCAGGCCCAGCGGCAGCACCATGGGGCGCGATTGCATGCGCGGGCGCTGCTCGGTCATCATGAATTCGCCGCCCTCGAAATCCTGGCCCGGCCGGGACAGCAGCACCACCAGCTGCAGCGGAAACACCGCCGCACCTTCGCTGTATGAACGCAGCGGGGCATGACCCGCTTGCGGCACGCGCAGCAGATGTGGCTGTGGCTGCGGCTGCGTTTGGCCTGCTTGCCGGCCCGGACGCATGAAATCCTCGAAGCAGCCCGGCAACCCAGGCTGCATGCCCATGTGTTCGCGCCAGCGGTTGGCCAGGGCCAGCAGATGCCCGTACAGCACCGGGCGCCATGCCTGCACGCAGGGCGGCAGGCCAGACGCGGCGGCCGCCTCGCGGGCCAAGGCGCGGCTTTCATCCGCAGTCAGCAACTGCGGCAGCAGGGCATGGCCTTCGGCATCGAGCTCAGCGGCAATCCGCGCCCAATCCAGGCGGGCGAAGCGATCCTGGCTGTTGAGCCTATCCATTTCAGACCGTCCAACCATTCAGCCCGCCTTGCGAAAAGTGAGATTGATGCGCCGCCCGCCCAGCAGCGGGTGAGGCTGGTCCTTGAGCGGCAACACGCCGTGGTGGCGCAGCCGATCCACACCGCCCCAGACCACCACGTCGCCATGCTGCAGCGGCACCCTGGCCGTGCTGTCCGCGCGCGCCAGTCCTCCAAACAGAAAAGTGGCCGGCATGCCCAGGGACACCGAGACAATGGGCGCGCCCAGGTCGCGCTCGTCGCGGTCCTGGTGCAGGGAAAGCCGGGTGCCGGGCAGGTACTGGTTGATGAGGCAGGCATCGGGCACAAAGCCATCGAACCCCGCCGCAGCGGCCGCCTCGCCCGCCAGCCGTACAAACAGGGCCGGCATGGCCGGCCAGGGCTGGCCGCTGAGTGGGTCGATGGCGCTGTAGCGGTAGCCGCGCCTGTCGCTGGTCCAGCCCAGCGCGCCGCAGTTGGTCATGGCCACCGACATGGTGAAGCCGCCCGGCGTGACCAGATGGCGCAGCGGCGCCTGCGCCGCAATGCCTTCGACCGCCTCCAGCAACTGCGCGGCATGGGGCAGGGCATGGCCGCGCAGCACCACGGATTGGGGGCCTATGGATTCGGCCCCGGTGGGATGTTCATCGGCGAAAAGATCCAGCGTGCTCATACCGGCCATCCATCAAAGTGCGTCATGAAAGATCAGCCCCACGGTATGGCGATGGCCGCTGTGGATGCGGCTGACCCCATGGCGCATGGCCACGCGGCGGTAGCCGGTGCGCCGCCCGGGCACGGGCCGGTGGCGCACGGCCAGGACCAGGGCATCGCCCTGGTCCAGTGCCATCACATCGGCCCGCTGCCGGTCGCCATCGGCCTGGGTGATGACGAACTCGCCACCCGTGAAGTCCCGCCCGGGCCGCGACAGCAGCAGCACCACCTGCAGCGGAAACACATGCTCTCCATAGACATCCTGGTGCAGGCAGTTGTAGTCGCCCGCACCGTATTGAAGGATGAGCGGCGTGGGCCGCAACTGGCCCTGCGCGTGGCAGCGCGCCAGGAAGTCGTGCAGCCGGTCCGGATAGCGCACTTCCAGCCCCATGCGCTGGTTCCAGAGATTGGCCACCGGCGCCAGGCGCAGATACAGCTGCTCGCGCAGGCGCTGCAGCAGCGGTGGCAAGGGGTAGTCGAAATATTGGTACTCGCCGCGCCCGAAACCGTGGCGTGCCATGACGATGCGGGAGCGAAAGCCATCCTCCCTTGCGTAAAGAGCGGCCAGGTCGCGGCACTGCTGCGCATCCAGCAGGCCGGGCAGGCGCGCGCAGCCTTGCTCATCGAGCTGGTGCTCCATCTGCGTCCAGTGGCAGGGCGAGGCGGATTCGCAAGCTTCGTTGTCGAAAAGACCGAGGTTGAGCATGGCGGGCGGGGTTGGCGGTATGGGCGCGGTTGGCAATATGGGCGCTGTGGGCAATTGCCGCAGTCTAGGACGCCGCCGCAGCGCCTGCATCCCGCTTCTTGCAGTGGACAGAATGTCAACCGGTGGGAGCGCCTGCCAGCCGCGTGCTGGACAGGCCTGGGAGGGCCGGCTGGCGGCTGCAATTGAACAATCGCGGCATTCCTGCAAACGCCTCAGGCCCCGCCATGTCCAGCAACGTCCATCACCTCTATCTTTTCTTCGATACGCCCCTGCAGCTGCGCCGCGTGCAACTGATCTGCCAGTACCTGGCCCGGCAGTCCTGGGAGCAGGCCGAGCGCTGGATCCATGAGCTGGACCCCGCCCTGGACCGATCCGCGCTGTGGGATGACGACTGGGCCAATGCCAGCGCCCTGGGCCACCCCCAGCACCTGGAGCTGGGCTTTGACACCCGCACCACGGCCGGCATGCCCTGGCGATTGCTGGAGACGCTGTTCCAGCACGGCCTGCAGGCGGCGGTGCTGCATGTCTTCTACGACCAGGTGGGCGAGAGCGAGCGCTACCACTTCGATGCTGGCCAATGGGTCAGCCACCACGCCTGGCTGTCCCGTTACCCGGAGCGCCAGGTGCTGGTCGATACGGATGGCGAGGTCTACCCGCAGCCCGGCCAGGAAGAGGGCGCCGACGGCACCGCCCTCACCAATCCGGCCCAGCCCATGGCCATCACCCGGCTGCGCGAGCGGGACCAGGAGCGTGACCGCCAGGCCCAGGAATCCGTGCAGGCCCTGCTGGACACCATGGCCAGCCTGCGCAAGAGCGGCGTGTCGCCCGTGCAGGGCATCGTGGGGCTGTTCATGCTGCGGGCCGGCTTTCGCGGGCTGTGCGAGGCCGTGGCCTTCACCGTCATTGCGGCCCTGGCCTTCAGAGGCAAGGGACTGTGGCTCTGGCTGGCTTTGGGATTGGTGCTGGCGGTGGTGCTGCCGCTGTACCGCATGGCCGGCGCGCGGCGGGAGTTTGCGGGGCAGGGTGGCGGGGATGCCGCATCCTGAGACAATCCGCGCTCGGCAAAATGAAACAAATTGCACAAGATCCGGCAAACTCCCAGGAGAGGGTGAACAGGATGTGGATACCGACCGTCGTCACCGCAGGATGGACATGCGCCATCAGGCGCCGTCTTTTTGAGCAGGGCCAACGCTGATGCAGCCCACCGCAATCGAGCAGGGCCCCGCCGTGGCCGCAGGCGTTCACGAGGATTTCGGCCATCTTCTGGGTCTGTACATGCGCCGCATCCGTGCCAGCGCTTCGGGGGTGGCCACCGAGATCGGGCTGAGCCGGGAAGCCGTCAACAACTGGAGGAATGGGGTTTCCCTGCCCAATCCGCGCTCGCGCGACCGGCTGGCCGCCGTACAGCGTGAGCACGGCCCCGGCCGACTACTTTGCGGCCCTGGGCCGGCAATGCGGGCTGGGCGAAGTGGGCTCGGACTACGAATTCGAGGCCCTGCTGGAAAAGCGCCTGCTGGCCGGCGGCCGGCTGTTCTGCCTGGTCAGCCGCTTCGAGCAGGGCACGGCCGCACTGCGCGAGACACTGGCCGGCATTCTGCGCAGCCTCAGCGAAATGCACAGCGGCCGCCTGCACCTGCTGCTGTGCGGCAGCGAGGCGCTGGCCGACCTCAAGTACCGCAGCGGTGACCTGTCGCTGCTCAACATCGGCCAGGTGGCCCACTGGCCCGATCCCACGCTGGAAGACCTGGCCCTGATGGCGCGCCAGCGCTGGCCGGCAACAGCCTGGCCGGTCGAGGTCATCGAGGCGCTGCAGGCCCTGACGGGCGGGCATCCCGCGCTCTTCGAGGAGGCGCTGCAATGGCTGGTGGAGCAGGGTGTGGGCATCGCTGCCGTGCACTCGCCACTGCTGCGCGCCCATCTGGTGGCCAGTGCGCGCCTGTGGCAGACCCTGCTGCCCCTGGCGCAGGAGCCGGCCGCACGCGATCAATTGCGAAGCCTGGTGGATGCGGCATCGCTGGGCCGTGCGCGGCCTTATCTGCAGGATGCCGTGCTGCGGCGCCTGTTCTGGGGCAACCTGCTGCAGGTGCGCGGAGCGGGCGAGGGCGCCCACCTGCACTGGCGCTGCGACATCGCCCGCGAAGCCGCAATGGCAGTGCTGCAGGCATGAGCGGCCCGGCCCGCCTTCTGCAGCTGCCCCGATCCTATTGGCGCGCCGCGCTGCTGGCCTTGTTCACGCTGTTCATAGGCACCGCCATACTTTTGCCCCGCTACAACCCCGATGGGCGGCGAGCCCGCGCAGGTGCTGCTGCGGCTGCTGGCCGCGCAGCTGCAGGTCACGCGCATCTCGCCCTACCAGACGCGCGGCGGCGTGACGCGCGAGGACGTGTTCTTCGGCCGCGAGCGCCTGCTGGCGCGCGTACTCAACCGCGAACCTGCCAACTACCTGGTCGTGGGAGGGCGCCAGCTCGGCAAAAGCAGCCTGCTCAAGGCGGTGCAACGGCGCCTGCAGGAGCATCCGTCCATTGCCTGCCACTACCTCTCGCTGCGCGACCACCGCCTTACGCCGCGCCTGGCCACCCAGTTCGGCCTGCCCGTGGAGACACCGCTGGAGGCCATCATCGAACACCTGCAGTCGCAATCGCAGGGCAGGCGGCTGTACCTGCTGATCGACGAGGCCGACCTGTTCTTCCGCGATGAGGCCCGCAACGGCTATCCCCAGCTCAGCGCCTTGCGCGCGCTCAGCGAGGAGGGCCGTTGCTGGTTCATGCTGGCTGGATTCTGGGATCTCTATGCGGCCGCGTTGCTCGACTACCAGTCGCCGCTGCGCAACTTCGGCGACATCCTGGCCATCGGTGGCCTGGAGCCATCCGCCTGCCAGGCACTGGCCACCGAGCCGCTGCGCAGGCTGCGCGTGGGCTACGCCAACGACGCGCTGGCCGAACGCCTGATCGAGGCCAGCGGCAGGCGGGCCAATCTGGTTGCCATCCTCTGCCAGGAATGCCTGCAAGCCCTGGGGCCCGACGAACGCGTGATCGAAGAGCGCCACCTGCGCCAGGCGCTGGAATCCCAGCCCGTACAGGATGCGCTGGTCGGCTGGGGCCGCCTTAGCACCGACGAACAGGCCTGCCGCCTGGACCGCATCGCCGTCTATCACACGGCCCAGCAAGGTCACACCAGCCTGACCGCGCTCGACGCCCTGGTCCAGGCCCACGGCGCAACCGGCCAGGCCCAGGCCTTGCGCCGATCCCTGGCCCGCCTGCAACTGGCCTACGTCCTGCGCCGCGATGAAACCCACGGCGTGCACGACGCACGCTACGTCTTCACCATCCCGCTGCTGCAACGCCAATTCGAACCGCAGGAGACGGAGTTGTTGTTGAGGCAGGAACTGGAGAGCCTGGGAAGAGGGTTGAACAGCTGAAAAAAAAGAGGCGGAAGACAGGCAGGCCTGGTGCAGGAAGAGTGCCTTACCTGGGTTTGGACAGTGTTAATCGCAACTGTGATTTAACATAATATACATCGTATCAATCAAAGCATCGCGGCCTCCATCAACCCCATCTCGGCGCTGCTCATGATGCGGATCTCCTGTACCCGCAGGATGTCGATGCCGTATTCCTCGCCACCCAGGCGGAAGCTGAGGAACTCGTTGGGCATGGAGGCCACTGCCTTGGCAGCCCGGGTTGATGAGGCGGCTGTCGTCTGCGCTGTAACCGGTGCTACCGTTGGGCGCTCTTCAATCATGGCGGTCATCTTCGACTCCTTGGAGATTGCGGGCGGGTTCTGGCGCGGCGAGCCGCGCTCAGAACGACGTCCAGTCGTCAGTGCCGGTCTTGGCAGGTGCGATAGCGAGCCGGCTCGACTCAGAGGTCGATGCTGGGGCTGCAGCAGCCTTCGCCTTGAATGCCGGCCGGGCGATGTTCTTGGCACGGTCCGGGCCGCGACGCTCGACGGCAGCAGCGTTGGCCGCTGGGGCCGCAGCGTGGGTCGAGCTTCCAAGTCCTTCATGCGACAGCTTGAACACCGCCACGGCCTGCACCAGTTTCTGGGCCTGGCCCTTCAGGCTCTCTGCGGCGGCAGCGCTCTCTTCCACAAGCGCCGCGTTCTGCTGCGTCACCTGGTCCATCTGGCTGACGGCCTCGCCGACCTGCCCGATGCCGGAGCTCTGCTCGACGCTGGCCGAGGTAATCTCGGCCACGATGTCACTCACGCGTTGGATTGAGGCGACGATCTCGCCCATGGTCTTGCCGGCCTCGTCCACCAGCACGGTGCCTTGCTCCACCTGCTCGACGCTACGGCCGATCAGGGCCTTGATTTCCTTGGCAGCCTCAGCACTGCGCTGCGCGAGGCTGCGCACTTCAGACGCCACGACGGCGAAGCCGCGGCCCTGCTCACCTGCGCGGGCCGCCTCGACGGCTGCGTTGAGCGCCAGGATGTTGGTCTGGAAGGCGATGCCGTCGATCACGCCGATGATGTCGCCGATCTTGCGGCTGCTGTCGCTGATGCCTTGCATCGTGGTGACGACCTTGCCGACCACCTCGCCACCTTGCGCAGCGACGGCCGAGGCGCCCTGAGCGAGTTGATTGGCCTGCTTGGCGTTGTCGGCGTTGTTGCGGGTGGTGGTGCCCAGCTCCTCCATCGTGGCGGCCGTTTGTTGCAGGGCACTGGCTTGCTCTTCGGTGCGCTGGCTCAGGTCCTGGTTGCCCTGTGCAATCTCGGAGCTGGCTGTCGCCACGCTGTCGGCACCACTGCGAATGGCGCCCACCACGCTAGACAATTGCTGCTGCATGCTGCCCATAGTGCGCAGCAGGTCACCTTCTTCACCCCTCACTCCGAGATCGATCGACTGATCAAGCTCCCCTGCCGCAATGCCCGATGCCACACGACTGACGTCGCCAAGCACGGCGCTGGTGCGACGACGCAGATAAAGGAGCCCGGCGAGCAGGCTCACGATGAGCAATGCCGTCGAGGCCATGGCAAGTTTCGACCATTGCTGCCGCGCCGCCACGGCTGCGGCCAGCTGTGCTGACGTGCGCTCATCGAGAAGAATCAGGAACTCGTCCACGGGTTTCATGATCTTGGCTTTGTACTGGTGGTACGCCAAGTCGTGCATCATCCCCAGAGCCTTGGCCTTGTCGGGTTCAGCTTGGCGCGTGAACCCACCTTTGCCGTCGTCATAGAGGCCCTTCACCATGTTCATGGCGATGGTTTCAGTGCGCACCAGATCATCTGAGTTGGCCTTGGCTTCGGCCAGCTTGGCGAGTTCGTTGTCTGCAAAGCCGGCCCGCTTCATCAGATCAAGCAGCGGCACCGTTTCGCCTGCGGGACGCACGTTTTGCGCATCGGCTGCCCGGAAGTCCCAATAGATCCGCTCGTAGGCCTGAGGCCGTGGCAGCTTGCCATTGCGAATATCCAGAATCTCGATGTATTGCTTCTCCCACTTGGCGTCACCGGTGGCCACGTAGGTGCGTGCCAGTCGGGTGAGGTCGTCAGAGCTTTGCCGCAACTCATCGGCCAGCAGGTACGACTGGTATCGCCTGGCGGCGGTTTCGTCGGCAAGAGCGCTGCTGCGGTTGCTCATGATGGCTGCGCCAATGGTGGCTGCGCCAAGAACCAGCAGGAGAGCGGCACCAAAACTGTAGGCTTGTCTGATCTGGAGTCTCATTGTTGTTCCTTCCACTGTGCTCTCGCCCTCGACCAGGACGATGGAGTTGAGTTCGCCATGCAGGCTTGACCTGGCTTGGCGCAGAGCATGGGGCTTGCGACTTTTCAGCCCCCCTGCCCTGCGCTGTCCCGCGTCACCCTGAACTGGCCGGATCGGCGCAGCCACATGCTGCCATTGAATGCCAAAATTGATCCGATGGCTGCATCATAGATATCAATTTAATCAAATATGAATTAAATTTTTCTATTAATTTGAGGAAATTGCTACTTATGCGCGTGAGCACATCTCCGGTCCACAACTCGGCATGTACGGATATCAAGGAGTCCGCTGTCGGTGTCTGTGCGGAAATAGCCAAGCTGCAGCGCGTGCTCGGCAAGACAACCTTGGAGAACGAAATCCTCAAGGAAGCCGTGCGGTACGCCGCAGAAAAAAGTGGATTGCGCTCGCCTGTGCGCGACCTGCCTGGGCGCGGTGAGGCTGGGCCGATGGCCGCAGCCATCGCACACCCGGCGACGACGCCGGGCTGCTCGCCGAACTGCGCCAGGAAATTGCCGACTTGCCCAGCTGGCCTGTTGTATTTGCCTTCGGTTTCAGAACGAGTGGCGCATGCCCAGCATCAGGCCGGTCTGCGATGCGCCCACCAGCGGGCTGCCGCCGGCTGCGGCCGAGCTGACCGAGATGGCAAGGCGCTGTCCGTTGTCAATGCGCGCGGCCTGGGCATAGACCGCAGTGCGCTTGGAGAACCTGTAGGTGGCGCGCAGGGCCAGCAAAGTGGAGCGGTCGCCGCCCTGGGCATAGCGCAGTTGCTGCAGCTGGCCATCGACCACGATGGCGGCGCTGGGGGACCAGGACAGGCCGCCCCAGGCCAGGGTGCTGCGCGGCGTGGCGCCGTTGCTGGCCGAGGCCACCTGGGCCGCGTCGTTGTCGCGGCGCATGAGGCCGGCGCCCAGCTTGATGGTGGGTGACAGCGCGGCATAGCCGTTGAGCATGATGCGGCGGTCCTTCAGGTCCGAGCGCGTGAGCCCTGCAAATGCGCCGGCGCCGCCGCGCATCTCGTCCACGGCCAGGGCAAAGCCCCAGGGCGCGGTGTCGTACTTCAGCATGGCCGACCACTGGCGGCAGGCCTGCCTGTCCGTGGCCGATTCGCCGGCGCAGTTGGTGCCGGCCGGGCTGGGGCCGGCGTTGACGGCATCGCGTCCCAGGCTGTAGGCGGCGCCCAGGCTCCAGGCGCCGAAGCGTCCCCGGTAGGCCAGGGAGTTGTCGGTGCGCGTGTTGGGGATGTAGCTGTCCAGACTGCTCAGGCCGAAGGCGTTGGGGCCGAGCAGGTCGGCATCGAACAATGCCCAGTACAGCATGGTGTAGTTGCGCCCCAGCGAGACACTGCCCCAGCCTCCGGACAGCCCCACCCAGGCCTGGCGCCCGAAGCCCCGCCCGCCCTGGTTGAAGGTGCCGGCATCCGGGCCAAAGCCTGACTCCAGCGCAAAGACGGCGCTCAGGCCGCCGCCCAGATCCTCGCTGCCGCGCAGCCCCCAGCGCGACGGTGCCGTTCCCGTGAGGCCGGGCATGCGCGTCAGCGATCCGCCGCCTTGCACATTCGTCAGGTGCTCGATGCCGGTGTCCAGATGGCCGTACAGCGTCACCGATGAGGCGGTCTGGGCCTGGGCGCCGCCTGCTGCTGCCAGCATGGCGAGCGGGGCGAGGCGGGCCAGACAAGCCCGCAGTTGGCGCTTGGCTGGGGGGTGGGGAATGCTCTTGAGAGTGCGTTTCATGCTTGTGTCTCCTGTCGTCGTCGTTGCGGAATCGGCACGCCGCAACGCTGCGCCTTGAGAAAGGCGAGAGTGGCGGGCACGGGGAAATGGGAGAAAGCGGCTGGGCGCCCTGCTCTTCAGGCGCCCGGGAGGTCCCGGTACATGACGAAGCGCGCCACGCGGCGCGTGATCAGCCAATGGCCTTCAGGACTGCGGCCGAAGGTGTCATCGAACTCGCCTACGAGCTGGCGCGGTTGTGCCGGGCGGCCGTGCGGCGTGATGGCATCGGCCTCGTCGCAGGACCACAGCAGCACATGGCTGCGCGCGCTGGCGCGGTCCGGGCCTTGCAGTTCCACCAGCGTGTTGGTGACCAGATGCCGGGTCATGCGGCCCGCGGGACGCCGGGAGTACGCAGCGGCGATGGCCGTGCGCCCGCCCAGTACCTCGCCGCCGGGCCGTTGCAGCTGGCCGTCTTCGTCAAACAGCCGGGCCAGGGCCTGGGCATCACCGGCATCCGCAAAGGCAGCAGCGCGCAGCACCAGATCCATGCAGGCCTGGCGGGCCAGCAGCCGGTCGATTTCATGGTTCATGTTTCTTGTCTCCCCGGAATCCGCAGCCTGCGATGGGCTGTCTTGATCCAGGCACCAAGCATTCCATGCCGGCACCGATCCGGCCAATGCCGGAGCAACGGCCATCAATGCGTTTTTCTTATGGGACAATCAAAACACGTTCTTCCAACGTACCGCGAAGCGCCTTTCAATGAACCATTCTCTTGCCCCCTGGGCCAGCAGCAATCCCTCGCGTTTTCCCGAGTTGGCAGGCCATTTGCGAGCCATGCGCGCCATGCTGGGCGTGGTGCGCCACGGTAGCACCACGCGGGCCGCCCAGGCTATGCATCTTTCTCAGCCGGCCGTGGCGCGTTCGGTACTGCAACTGGAAGAGGCCTGCGGCATGCCGCTGTTCATCCGCGGTGCGCGCGGCATGATGCCGACCCCGCTGGGCAGCCAGCTGGCCGCCCGCATCGAGGCCATGCTCCAGCATCTGGGCAGCGGCGCGGCCGACGCCCAGGCCGCCGCCACGCTGGCGGCCAGGCGCCCTCCCCTGCCCGAGCGTTTTGCCGAGACCGTGCCGGCAGGCCAGCTGCGCGCCCTCATGGCCATTGCCGACTGCGGCAGCGAATCCCTGGCCGCGCAGTGGCTGGGCCTGACGCAGCCCGCCGTGCATGCGGCGCTGCAGGGGCTGGAAACCAGTCTGGGCATGCAGCTGTTCTACAAGCTGGCCTTCGGCACGCAGCTGACGCCGTCCGGCGAAGCGCTGCTGCGCCGTGTCAAGCTGGCCCTGGCCGAGGTGCGCGGCATGGACAGCGATATTTCCGCCTGGCGCGGCGAGATCCGGGGGCGCGTGGTGGTCGGCGTGCTGCCGCTGTCGGTGGGAATCTTCCTGCCGCGCGCTGTCGACAGCCTGGCCGTCAGCCACCCGGACATCGAGGTCAGCATCGTGGACGGCACCTACGAGAGCCTGGTGCAGCATCTGCTGAGCGCCGACATCGACGCCATCGCTGGCGCCCTGCGCGCCGACATGCCCTCCGATGAGGTACGCCAGCTGCACCTGTTCGACGATGACCTGGTCGTGGTGGCTCCGGCCGGCCATGCCTGCCTTGGCTGCGGCCAGCTGGTTCTGGAGGACTTGCTGCAATGGCCCTGGGTGTCGCCCCTGCCCGGCACGCCGGCCGACCGCGCCATGGTCCAGCTGTTCCGCAGCCAGGGCCTGGAGCCGCCGCGCGCCAGCCTGCGCGCCAGCAGCCCGACCATGACGCTGGCCTTTGTGCTGCAGACGGGCCGGCTGGCCCTGGCCTCGCGCGGACAGGCCCTGCAGGATGACCACGGAGGGCAGTTGTCCATCGTGCCCGTGGACCTGCCTTCCACACGCAGGCGCATCGGGCTGGCCACGCGTGCGCTGAGCACGGCCTCGCAGGACCTGGAGCTGTTCATGCAGGCCTGCCGGCGGGCCGTGGGCGATCTGCCGGCCTAGCCTGAGCGCAGCGCTCGCTCAGCGCCCCATCCAGTCGAGCAGTGCCCGCGACACCTGCTGCGGCTGCTCCATGGTGCTCATATGGCCGCTGTCCTCGATCACCACCAGCTCGGCGCCCGGGCACAGGGCCTGCATGCGCTCATGGCGTGACAGCGGGCTCCAGGCATCCTGACGACCGCAGGCCAGCAGGGTCGGGCAGCGCAGCTGCCTGAGCCCATCGCTCGCATCGGGGCGGTTCAGCAAGGCATTGATCTGCGCGGCGAACACCTCGGGCGTGAAGCGCGCCACCATGTCGAGCACCTCACTGAACAGCGGCGTATCGAGCCGGTCCGGATGCACCATGCCGCGCGCCCATTGCAGGCCCATCTCGCGCATGCCGCTGTGCCGGGCGATCTGCAAGAGCGCCATGCGCTTGGCGCGTTCGCTCTCGCCGGCCTCGCCCGGAGCGATGGGGTCCATGCCGGTGTCCAGCAAGGCCAGCCGCTCCACGCGCTGGGCAGCCATGCCGGCAATGGCCAGGGCCACGCGCCCGCCCATGGAATGGCCCGCCAGCGAAAACCGCTCGGCCGCCACGCCATCCAGCACCAGGCGCGCCATGTCTTCGATGGTGGCCGCCGCGCCATAGGACGGAACAATGCACTCGGCAACACCGGCAAAGGACAGGGCCGCCTGCTGCTCGTGCCAGACCGCCTCGTCGCACAGCAGGCCCGGCAGAAGTACCACGCAAGGCCGGCTCATGCAGCGTTCTCCAGGATGAGGTGTCCCACGGCCGTATTGGACGCGGGCACATGGTAGAAGCGGTGGTTGACCTTGGGCAGCGGCGCGGGGCCATCCACATCGGCCATGGCACCGCGCGCGATCAGCCACATCACCAGCTCGATGCCTTCGGAGCCAGCCTCGCGCACGTAGTCGATATGCGGCATCTTGGCCAGGCCGGCAGGGTTCTCGATCAGCAGGTCCAGGAAGCGGTTGTCCCACTCCTTGTTGATCAGGCCCGCACGCGCGCCCTGCAGCTGGTGGCTCATGCCGCCCGTGCCCCAGATCTGCACGTTCAGGTCTTCGTCGAAGCTTTCCACGGCCCGGCGGATGGCCCGGCCCAGGTTGAAGCAGCGCTGGCCCGACGGCACGGGGTACTGCACCACGTTGACGGCAAACGGAATCACCGGGCCAGGCGCCCGTGCGCGCGTCCTGCTCGCCGCACATCAGCGACAGCGGCACGGTCAGGCCGTGGTCCACGTCCATCTTGTTGACGATGGTCAGGTCGAAGTCCTGCTGGATCACCGACTGCGCAATGTGGCTGGCCAGCCCCGGATGGCCGACGACCTTGGGCACGGGGCGCGGGCCCCAGCCTTCGTCGGCGGGCTGGTATTCAGCGGCCGTGCCGATGGCAAACGTCGGAATGAAGTCCAGGCTGAACGCGGTCGCGTGGTCGTTGTAGACCAGGAAGATCACGTCGGGCTTGTTGTCCTTGAGCCATTGGCGCGAGTGCTCGAAGCCCTTGAACAGCGGCTGCCAATAGGGGTCGCCCGCCTTGCCCAGGTCCATGGCCGCGCCGATGGCGGGCACATGCGAGGTGTAGACGGATGCGGTGATGCGTGCCATCAGATGCCTTTTTCTTGTCGTTCCTGCTCATGCAGGTAGCGGTTTCCATTGATGCTGCGTCCGCCGCCCAGCATCATCTGGCGGTAGTCCTCCTCGTTCATGCCACTCATGGTCGAGACCATGTTCTGCACGCTGACGCCGTCGGTGGCGCCGATCTTCACGAGGAAGTAGATGTTTCCACCCAGCGCAATGCAGCGGTTCAGGTCGCGGTCCAGCACGGCCTGTCTTTGCTCGGCCGTCATGGCCCATTCGCCCAGATAGGCGCGCTCGTCAGCCCGAAAGCGCTCGCGGTTCTCGGCCTTCATCAGCGACATGCAGAACTGGTTGAGCCAGTAGCCCTGGCGGGATTGCTCGGCGTCGAAGACCGTGGTTCCCGGTACGTCGAGATAGGGTTTGTCCAATGCCATGGAAGTGTTTCTCCTGCGCTTGGGCGCGTGCTCACGGATAGGGGTTCAAGGATCAAGCACCAGGCGCTCGCAGCGCGCCACCCATCGGCGCCAGGGTGCGGCCGGCGCCCGTGGCCCACACGGCCAGCCCCGCGGCAATCAGCGGCAAGGCAAAGACGTAGTACAGCGAGGCAGGCTGCCAGCCACCGTCCAGCAGCAGGCCGGCCATGGTGGGCGCCACGATGGCGCCTATGCGCCCAATGCCTATGGCCCAGCCCATGCCGGTGGCGCGCACCTGGGCCGGATAGGTGGCCGGCACCAGCCCGTACAGCCCGGCCATGGAGGCGAACAGGAACACGCCCACGCCTACCGCTGCGGCGAACGCCCAGCCCAGGCTGGCCGAGGCCAGGCCGAACAGCGCGGTGAACAAGGCATTCAGCAGCAGGCTGCCCATGGCCAGATGCCGCAGCCTCACCTTCACTGCCAGCAGGCCGAACAGGCTGCCGCCGGCAATGCCTCCCAGGTTGAGCAGCACGCCGCCCGTCACGCCCTGCTGTGCCGACAGGCCGGCCTGCACCAGCAGCTTGGGCGTCCAGCTCAGCGAAAAATAGACGCTGAACATCAGCAGGAAGAAGCCGGCCCAGAGCATCAGCGTGGGGCGCGCCAGGCCGTTCCTGAACAGGGCAGCCACGGTGTTGCCCTGCCGGACTTCGCCGCCGGCCTGTGCAGGCAGCTGCAGCAAGGCAGGATGGCCCATCAGCGCCATCAGCCGGTTGAGCTTTTCCAGCGCACGTGCCGGGCGGCGGCCCAACAGAAAGTCCACCGACTCCGGCAGCCGCCACAGCACGATGGGCACCATCAGCGCCGTGGCCAGGCCGCCGAACACAAAGACCGAGCGCCAGCCATGGTGTGCCAGCAGCCAGGCGGCCATGAGCCCGCCCAGCGTGGCGCCAATCGGATAGCCCGTGGCCTGCAGCGCAATCGCCGTGCTGCGCCATTTGTTCGATGAATACTCCGAGGTGATCACCCCCACGCTGGCCAGCATGCCGCCAATGCCCACGCCCGTCATGGCGCGCAGGGCTGCCAGTTCCACATAGCTGCGCGCTGCGGCAGACAGCAGCATGCCCACGGACACCACGACCAGGCACAGCACGATGACGGGTTGCCGGCCACGGCGGTCGGCCACGGGCGCCAGGAACAGCGAGCCTATGGCCATGCCGATCAGCCCGGCACTGAACAGCACGCCCAGCTGCGCCCCGTTGAGCTTCCACTCGGCAGCGACGGCCGAGGCGGTGAAGGCCATCACCAGCACATCGAAGCCGTCCAGCATGATGAGCAGGATGCAGATGGCCACGGCGAGCCACTGGAACGGCGCCATGGCGCCCTCGTCCATCGTCTTGCGGATATCTTTCATACAAGTCCTTGTCGGAGCAGGTTGTCTCTTTGCCCTGGCAGGCGCTTTGCACCCAGGCCAGGTTCTGTTGTGGGGAAACTGGGGGTGGCCTGCGTTCGGAGCGCACAGCGCCGACATTTCCCAGTGCAAAAAGTATCTCCACGCCAGCCTCTCCAGGCCAATGCCGACGGACGCGCAAGCTATGCGTTCTATTGATGGCTACATGCAAAAAGGCCGGCCACCCAGAGGTGACCGGCCTTCGTTCATCAAGAATCCAGGGCCTGAGCGGGCTGCCTCAGGTGCAGTGCCCTCTCATGCCAGCCTCCCCAGGCCTGCCAGCAGCTTGTCCAGCGTGATCGGGTAGTCGCGCACCCGCACGCCGGTGGCGTTGTAGATGGCGTTGGCAATGGCCGCGCTCACGCCGCAGATGCCCAGCTCGCCCACGCCCTTGGCCTTCATGGGCGAGGCCATGGGATCGACCTCGTCCAGAAAGATCACTTCCTGGTGCGGGATGTCGGCATGCACGGGCACCTCATAGCCCGCCAGGTCGTGGTTGACGAACAAGCCCAGGCGCGTGTCCACGGCCAGCTCCTCCATCAGGGCCGCGCCCACGCCCATGGTCATGGCGCCGATGACCTGGCTGCGGGCCGTCTTGGGATTGAGGATGCGGCCGGCCGCGCAAACGGCCAGCATGCGCCGCACGCGGACCTCTGCAGTGAATGCGTCCACGGCGACCTCCACGAAGTGCGCGCCAAAGGTGGACTGCTGCATCTTCTTGTCGAGCACGCCGAATTCGATGGCATCCTCGGCCGTCAGGTCGCCGTCGCCGGCAGCGCTGGCCAGGGCCCGGCGCTTGCCGCCCGCCTGCACATGCCCATCCGCGAATTCGGCCGTCCCCGGGTCCATGCCCAGCTTGCGCGCCACGGCCTCGCGCAGCTTCACGCAGGCGGCATAGACGCCGGAGGTGGCACTGGCCGCGCCCCATTGCCCGCCCGAGCCGGCAGACACGGGAAAGCCGGAGTCGCCCAGCCGCACGCGCACCTGCTGCAGCGGCAGGCCCAGCATCTCGGCCGCCGTCTGGGCAATGATGGTGTAGCTGCCCGTGCCGATGTCGGTCATGTCGGTTTCCACGGTGAGCATGCCCTGCCTGTCCAGGCGCACGCGGCCGGCGGACTTCATGACAGGCGCGCCACGGTAGGCGCCGGCCATGCCCAGGCCGATCAGCCAGCGCCCTTCGCGCCGTTGGGCCGGCTGGGGATTGCGCTGGCTCCATCCGAAGCGCTCGGCGCCCGTGCGCAGGCACTGCACGAACTCACGGCGGGAAAACGGCTTGTGCTCCTGGGCAGGGGTGCCCTCCTTCGCCTCGGGTTGCGGCTTCTTGCCGCTGTCCGGCACCACCTGGGTGTCGTTGCGGATGCGCAGCTCCACGGGATCGATGCCGAGCTTTTCCGCCAGCTCGTCCATGGCAACTTCCAGGGCCATGTGCCCCGTGGCTTCGCCGGGGGCGCGCATGGCATTGGCCTCGGGCAGGTCCAGCACGGCCAGGCGGGTGGCGGTCATGCGATGGGTGCCGGCATACATGCGGCGGGTCTGGTCCACGGCACCGTCCGCCGATCCTCCGGGCTGGTCGCCCGACCAGCTTTCGTGGCCGATGGCGGTGATCCTGCCGTCCTGCCCTGCCGCGATGCGCACACGCTGGATGGTGGCCGGGCGGTGCGTGGTGTTGTTGGCCATCAGCGGGCGCTGCAGTGCGACCTTGACGGGCCGGCCTGCCGCGCGGGCGCCCAATGCGGCCAGCAGTGCATCGGCCCGCAGGAACAGCTTGCCGCCAAAACCGCCGCCGATGAATGGCGAGACCAGGCGCACCTTGTCCTTGGGAATGCCCAGCGTCTTTGCCAGCTCGCCCTGCCCCCAGGCAATCATCTGGTTCGAGGTCCATACCGTGAGCTGGTCGCCCTTCCATGCGGCCAGCGTGGCATGGGGCTCCATCATGGCGTGCGACTGGTCTGGCGTGGTGTATGTGGCGTCCACCTTCACGGGGGCAGAGGCGAAGGCGCCTTCGAAATCGCCAATGGCCGTGTCCGGCGCATCGCCATTGATGCTGTCGGGTGGCACGGCGGAGTCCCTGGCCTTGGCCAAGTCATAGGCGCCAGCCACGGGCTCGTAGTCCACACGGACCAATTGCGCGGCAGCGCGCGCCTGCTCGAAGGTTTCCGCCACCACCAGGGCCACGGCCTGGTGGTAGTGGGCCACCTGGGGGCCTGCCAGCAGCGGCGCGGTGTTCATCTTGCCCTGGCCCAGCTTGCCAGCGGTCTGTGCGGTGACGATGGCCAGCACGCCGGGCGCGCGGCTTGCCTGCGCCAGCCCGATGCTGCGGATGCGGCCCTTGGCAATGGCCGAGCCCACCACATAGCCATAGGCCGGGTGCTGGACCACGTCATGCCGCTCATAGGCATACGGCGCCGTGCCGGTGGTCTTGAGCAGGCCGTCGATGCGGTTCATCGGCTGGCCGATGATCTTGAGCTGGTCAATGGGATTGACCGTTGCGGGGGTGTCGAATTTCATGGCGTCAGTTCCTGGCCTGATGCAGCACGGCGGCGAGGGTGCGCTCGGCCAGCGTGAGTTTGAAGGCGTTGTCCTGCGTGGGCCGGGCGCCCGCCAGCAGGCGGTCGGCAACGGCCTTGGCGCCCTGCGGCATCAACGCTTCGGCCGCCTCCACTCGCCAGGGCTTGTGCGCCACGCCGCCCAGGGCCACGCGCCCGCTGCCGTCGCGCTGCACGATGGCGGCCACCGACACCAGCGCAAAGGCATAGGAGGCGCGGTCACGCACCTTGTGATAGATGTGCGTGCCGCCCGGCGGCGGCGGCAGGGTGACGGAGGTGATCAGTTCGCCGGCCTGCAAGGCCGTCTCTACATGCGGCGTGCTGCCGGGCAGCCGGTGGAAGTCGGCAATGGGGATGACGCGGGCCTTGCCGTCGGCCTGGATGGTTTCCACCGTGGCGTCCAGCGCGCGCAGCGCCACGGCCATGTCGCTGGGGTGGGTGGCAATGCAGGCCTCGCTGCCGCCGATCACCGCATGCTGGCGGCTCACGCCGGCAATGGCCGAACAGCCACTGCCCGGCACGCGCTTGTTGCACGGCATATTGGTGTCGTAGAAATACGGGCAGCGCGTGCGCTGCAGCAGATTGCCGCCTGTGGTGGCCATGTTGCGCAGTTGGCCCGAGGCGCCGGCCACCAGGGCGCGCGTCAGCACGCCGTAGTCGCGGCGCACGCGCACATGGGCGGCCAGGTCGCTGTTGCGCACCAATGCGCCAATCCGCAGCCCGCCTTGCGCGGTGGACTCCACGGTATCCATGCCGGTGCCGTTCACATCGACCAGATGCACGGGGGTTTCTATCTGCAGCTTCATCAGGTCCAGCAGATTCGTGCCCCCGGCGATGAAGCGGGCGCCCGGCCGGGCCGCCACGGCGGCGGCAGCCTGCGCGGGGGATTGGGCGCGTTCGTAGGTGAAGGCAATCATGTCCGCCCCTCCACCGCCACTTCGGTGATGGCATCGACGATGTTGGAATACGCCCCGCAGCGGCACAGGTTGCCGCTCATGCGTTCACGCAGTTCATGGGCCGACACCAGGGGCTGGGCCACGATGTCTTCGCTGGCATGGCTGGGCATGCCTTGCCGGATCTCGTCGAGCATGCCCACGGCAGAGCAGATCTGCCCCGGCGTGCAGTAGCCGCACTGGAAACCGTCGTGCCGCACGAAGGCGGCCTGCATGGCGTGCGGGGATTGCGGCGTGCCCAGGCCTTCGATGGTGGTCACGGCGGTGCCCTGGTTCATCACGGCCAGGCTCAGGCAGGACACCACCCGCCGGCCATTCACCAGCACCGTGCAGGCCCCGCACTGGCCATGGTCGCAGCCTTTCTTGGTGCCGGTCAGGTGCAGGTGCTCGCGCAAGGCGTCGAGCAGCGTGGTGCGGGTGTCCAGGTCCAGGCGGTGTTCCTGGCCGTTCACCTGCAGGGTGACGGGCAGTTGGACCCCTTCGGGGATGGAGGGAGGCTGCACTTGCGCGCCGGCCGATCGAGGCACGGCCGTTGCCGCAGCCGTGGAGGCACCTGCAATCAGCAGGTCCCTGCGCGAAACGGAAAGCTGGGTGTTGTGTTCCATGGGGCGTCCATCGGGTTGGCTCTTCGTGGGGCGTGCACACTGCTGCGAACACGCCACTCCAAGCATCGGTTCGGGACGCGCCCCGGGTTGTAGGTGATGGTCCAACGTCCGGGACATCGGGTTGTCCGATGACGGATCAGCGCATGCAGACGTGCGAGGGCCCCGGCCCATGCAAAGGCAGCGCCAGCAAGGCGCCCCAGCCTTTGCCGATGGGCCCTGCCCCGGCCTCGGCGCAGCGCCTAGGCCGCAGGCGGCATGTCGCCGCGCTGCATGCGCTCGAAGGCCTTGTCGATTTCCTCGGAGCGTATGGCGCCCGCAGCCGGCACGGGACGGCCCGCGCGCTGGGCATCGATCTGCTCCTGCATGCGCGTGGCCACCTGCATCAGCACGCGGTGCAAGCCCAGCTGCTGGCGGCGGGCCTGGTCCAGGTGCGTGACCACGGGCTCCAGGGACTGGGCCAGCGACCGGGTCAGCAGTTGGCCCAGCATGTGGACCAGGGCCTGACGGTCCTGGGCGGCCTGCACCTCTGACGGGGTGCCGGCCTGGGTGCTGGCGGGCTCGCTGGCCGCCCTTTGCGCCATCAGCTCGCGTATGCCGTGCAGCGAGTCGCCTGCGGCGCTTTGCGTCTGCAGCAGCCGGGCCAGCAGTGCCTGCAGCGCTTGCAGGAGCTGGGACTGTTCGGCGGCGCCTTCCTGCATCGCCTGCTGCTGGGGCTGGGCCACCGACTGGGCCACCTCGCGCGTGGCGGCGACCAGGTCGACCAGCTGCGCCGTCACGCGCGTGGCGGCGTCGGCATTGGCGCCGCCTGCGGCCTGGCGGCGCAGGAACTGCTGGCGTATCTGCTGCCAGCGGGCGCTGTCCTCGTCGCTCATCTGCCCGCGCAGCTCGGCGAGCTTGAGCAGGTTCTCCTCGGCGCCCGTGGTCAGCATCTGCGCTTCGCCCTGGTAGTGGTCGGCCAGCATCTGCTGCATTTCCTGGTCGTTCATCACCGGGGTGATTTTTTCGGCCAGCTTGTTCATGTTGCGGTAGCTGCCCTGCAGCCGGAAGGCCGGCTCGGTGCGGTAGCCGTCGTCCTGCGCGGCGCTCTGGATGTACTGCTGGTTGACCTTGAACACCAGCTCGCGCACCTGCACCATGCGGGCCAGCACGGCCTCGATCTCGCGCAGTTCGGCCGATGAATAGTCGTGCGACAGCGCGTTGCCCGAGACATCCCTGCCCTGCGCCTTGTCCAGCAGCAGGTACAGGTCCTGCAGGCTGCGCGTGGCCATCGGCGCCAGCACAGCGTTCGAGGTCATGCTGTTTTCGATGTAGCTGAGCTTGAACACCTCCTGCATGCCGCCCAGCACATCGCCCAGGTTGTAGATGTCGGCACGGTTGGCCAGCATGTCGGGGATCTTGAAGACCTCCCCCGACTCGGTGTACGGATTGCCCGACATGACCACGCAAAAGCGCTTGCCGCGCATGTCGTGGGTGCGGGTCTGGCCCTTCCACACGCCCTCGATGCGGCGCGTGCCGTCCGACAGCGAGATGAATTTCTGCAGGAACTCGGGATGCGTGTGCTGTATGTCGTCGATGTACAGCATCACGTTGTTGGCCATCTCCAGCGCCAGGTTGAGCTTTTCCAGCTCCTTGGCCGCCGTGGCGTCCGGCGCCTGGGCCGGGTCCAGCGAGCGCACCGAGTGGCCCAGCGCCGGGCCGTTGATCTTCATGAAGATCAGGCCCAGGCGGTTGGCCACGTACTCCATCAGCGTGGTCTTGCCGTAGCCGGGCGGCGAGATCATCATCAGCAGCCCCATCTGGTCCGTGCGCTTGTTCTCGCCAGCCACGCCGATCTGCTTGGCCAGGTTGTCGCCGATCACGGGCAGGTAGATCTCGTTGATGAGCCGGTTGCGCACAAAGGACGACAGCGGCCGGGCCTTGAATTCGTCCACCCGCACGCGCGAGCGCCAGTCCTGCAGCAGCTGCTGGCGCAGCGCCTGGTAGCGGCCGAATTCGGGGACAAAGCTGCGGAAATGGCGCGCGGCGCGCTGGCCCAGGTCGTCGATCTGCAGCCACATGCGGCCGTCCGCAATGCGCGGATGCTGGCCCAGCAGGCCCGGCACTTCATGGCGCAGGTCCACATTGCTGACCTTGCAGGGCAGTGGGCCGGCGCAGCACAGCCAGGCGGCGGCTTCGCCGCAATAGGCCAGCCAGGCCTGCCCTTGCCCGTCGTCCAGCGCGCGGCAGGCGGTCTGCAGCCAGTGCAGCGCGCTGCGCCAGCGCTGGTCCAGCGGCGCCAAAGGCTTGTCGTGCCGATCCTCGCCCTGCCAGTAGGCCTGCATTTCCTCCCAGCGCTGCAGCGGCTGGGCCTGCTGCTGCACGGCGGCCTGCAGTGCGGCAATGGCCGACTGGCTGTAGCTGGAGAAGGAAAAGCGCACGGCCTTTTGCGCCAGCTCGGCCTGCAGGTAGTCGGCGGCGCCGTGGATGAGGCTGTCGATATCGCTGTCTGCGGGCGCCGCCTGTCCTGGCAGCAGGTCGCGCAGCAGGCCCCGCTCGTCGGCATAGGCGCGCAGGCGCTCGGCAATGTCGGCGCGCAGGCTCAGCTGCTCGGCCTCGCTGCCGAACATCTGCTGCATGGCCTGGGCCTGCTGGGCGCGCAGCGGCCACTGCGCCATGGCGGCAGCCAGCTGCGGCTGCTGCACCTGGGCCTGTGCGCTCCAGAACAGCAGGGCCAGCGCGCGGGCGTCGGGCGCAAAGCGCAGCACGCCGGCGGCATCGCGCAGGGGCAGCAGCACCTGCAGGATGCGGGCCGCATCATGGTCGTGGATACCGCGCTCATAGCCTTCGCGGTAGCGCGGCGCGGAGAATTCGCGGATGGCCTGGGTCAGCGCCGCCTCGTCGGGCAGCAACTGGGCCAGCCGGGCCTCGCTCCAGCCGTCACGGCGCTGGCGTGCGGCCTGCACCACTTCCAGGGCCAGGTATTCACCGCGATAGAAGTCTGCCGATTCGGCCGGCGTGGAGGCATCCCAGTAGGCCTGCAAAGCGGCCAGCTCGGGGTTGTCCACGGGCTCGAAATACTCAGTGCCGACCAGGTGCAGGAACAATGCGCCGTTGCGCGGCAGCAGGGTCAGGTCCAGTTCCTGGTTGCCCACGCTGAAGCGGTGGCGGCCCAGGCGGATGATGGCGCCGCCGCCTTCGTACAGCTCGCTGCGGTCCTGCAGCGCGCGAAACGCCTGGTCGCGCAGGTTCTTGACGCGGCCGTCGATATCGTCGGCCTTGACCGGGTCGTGCAGCTGCTCTCGCAGGCGCTGGGACAGCTCCTTGAGCTTGCCGATCAGCGGATCGCCTGCAAAGAACGCATGCAGCGCGTCGGCACTGGCCAGTTTCTCGGTGCGCTTGGGCAGGCTCTGCACGATGCGCAGGGCCGCGTCCAGCACGCCCTGCGCCTTGCGCTGGCGCTCGTCCTGCAGCGACTGGCGGCGCGCCTCGAAGCTCTCCAGCACTTCCTCGCGCTTGGCCATGATGTCGCCAAGGAACTGCTCGTGCTCGCCGAAGCGGCTTTCGATTTCCTCCAGCTGCACCAGCAGGCGCGCCAGCTGCTCGTCGCATTTCTCGGGCGTCTGCGCCAGGCCCAGGGCGCTGACGATGCTTTGCGAGAACAGCGCCAGCTGGGCCGCGAACTGGGCCACGTTCTCGGCACCGCCCAGGCCCGACCTGCGCTGCTCGGCGCGTGCACGCACCTGGTTCAGGCGCGCATAGACGGCCGAGATGCGGTCCACCACCTGGGTGCGCTGCGTGGCGTCGTCGATGGACAGGCTGCCCATCAGCTCGGACAGCATGTCCAGCGCGGCCGCCATGTCGGCCATGCGCGCCAGCGGCTCGTTGATCTGCGCCACCGTGGCTGCCGCCTGCGCAGCCTGGTCCAGCGCCTGCAGCTGCTCGGCATAGGGCTGCATGGCCTCGTCGGTGGCAATGAAGGCGGCCGTGCGCTGGGAGACATCGGCCTGGGCCTCGTTGACGCCCTGCACCATGGTGTCGATGGCGGCCTGGTCCACATAGCGCAGGTCGCGCGTGGCCATGAGCTGGCCGCGCAGCTGGCCCAGCTGGGTGAGCGCATCCACGTATTCGCCAATGCCCTTCCAGTCCGCCAGGCGCAACTGCTTGAGCAACCGGCCATGGCGGCCGGACACCTCGCCCATGGCCTTGGCCGAGGCATTGCGGATGCTCTCGACCTTTTCGTACTCGTCGATGACCGCATCACCCGTGGCGACGATGCCCAGCAGGGTCTCGTGCACCCCCTTGAGCTGCGGCGCGCCCAGCCAGTGGTAGCGCTCGAACAGGCGGCGCGCGGCGTCGATCAGGCGCTCGTAGCGCGGCAGCGAGACCTCGGTGGCCGCGATTTCCTTGCGCACGCTGTACAGGTCCGAGATGCCGCTGACCAGCTCGGCATTGCCGATGCGGCCCAGGAAGCTGTCGCGCTGCGGCTGGCGCGCCGCGTAGTCGTCCGAGGCGAAGGGCGTGCGCCAGACCTGCATGGGGTGCACGCGCGAGGCTTCGTTGCTCTCGGCCGCGAAGATGACGATGCGCCCGTCGTCCATGCGCGCATGGCCGTGGCCGATGATGGGCGGCTGCAGGGCGCGCTCGATCAGGTTGTACTTGAACAGCGCCATGCGCCCGCTCTCGGGCTCGTAGAACACGTAGAGCACGTCCTCGCCGTTGGGCGATCGGATGCTGCGCCGGTAGCGCATGCCCTGCATGTTCTGCTCGAACGAGCGGTTCTCCCCGCTTTGCAGGTAGTAGCCGCCCGGGAAGATGATGCCGTGGTCCTGCGGCAGCTGGATGCAGGCCGCGCCGATGGCATCCATGCGCAGCACCTGGCGGGAGACGGTATTGAAGATCAGGTAGCGCCACTGCTCTTCGCGGTAGGGCAGGATCTTCAGCAGGATCAGGCTGCCGACGGCGGCGTACTCGAACACGGCGTCGTCCAGCGACTGGTTCTTCTCCTGCACGGGCTCGCTGTAGATGCCCAGTCCGTCGTTGGTGTTGTTCTCGACCTTGATGGTCAGCGTGCCGCCCAGGGTCTCGACGAAGACCTTGTCCAGCACGTTGATGTGCGGGTGGCGCCCCTGCACGAGTTGCTCGCGCCCGGCGCGCTGCCATTCGAAGTCATGGGGCGCAGGCAGTTCGATGTCGCGCTCGCCGCGGTTGTCTATGTAGCGTATGGGCTGGCCGTCCACGGGCACGGACCAGCGGAACACGCGCACATCGGACAGGCGCTCGCCGATCTGGAAGCTCGCCAACAGCTTGCCGTCGCGCACGGCCAGCTGCATCAGCCGCGTGTTCTTGTAGTAGGCGTACAGCTCCTGGAAGTCCTGCACGAAGCTCTGTATGCCCAGGAAACTGTCCTTGAGGTCCACGGGAGTGACCTCGTAGCCCTGCTCTCCCTCGTGCAGGCGGTACAGGCCGAACACGTCTTCCACGCGCGTGGACTGCTTCAGGCCCATGAAGACGTTGTAGCCGAACAGCAGGTAGCCGCCGACCTGGGCGATGTCGCGGCCCAGGCAGTTGTTTTCGGTGCGCACGCGCATGCGCCCGATGACTTCCATCTGGCTGCGGCCGAATTCCTCCAGCCGCTCCTCGTTGAGCTGGCGCACCAGCGCCTCCAGCGCCTGCCCCTGGCCGTCCAGGCGCTTGGCCAGCACTTCGTAGGAGCCGCCGCTGGCGACTGCCTGGTCCACGGCGGAGGCGGCAGTGTCGGGAGAGAGGGGCGGTGAGGACGGTGTGGACGATGGGGACGGTTGGGACATGGGCGTCACGGGCTTTCGCGTGTCAGGGACCATTCACGCCTTTCCCCGCCGGCCGGCAGACGAGCGGGCAGGCAGGCAGGCGAAGACGAATGCGGATGCGGGAGGCTGGGCAGCCGGCGGAGGGAGCGGCCGGGCGGCCGCCCCGTTCAGGCGGCCGTTGAATCGACCGTTCAGTCGACCCTCTGCGTGGGCGGCAGGCCCTTGCCGTCGCCCAGCGCGTTGAGCAGCGATGCGCCGCCCTTGCCGCTGAGGAACTTGCTGATCAGGTCCTGCACGATGGGGCTCTTGCCCGCCACGCCTTCCACGGCCTTGCCCACGGACAGCGCCTTGGCGAAGTTGTCGAAGAAGGCTCCCTCGCCCCCCACGATGTCGATGTTGGCCTTGCTGAGCGCGGCCGACAGCACCTCGGACTGGTCCTTCGCCACGCTCTTGTTGGCCTCGATGGCGGCCAGCGCCTGCTCGAAGTTCTTCTCCAGCTGCATGCGGAACTCCTCATGCGAGCGCGCCTGGTCGGACAGCGAGGCCAGCGCGGTGAACTTCTCGGTCAGGCCCTTGGCCTCGGCGAAGAGCTTGTCGCGCAGCACATCGGCCTCGGACGTGCCCACGTCGCGGGTGACCAAGGCCTTGGTCGCGCCCACCTGGGCCTCGCCGCGCGCCTGGGCCAGCAGGCGCTCTTCCAGCACCTTGGCATCGGCCAGGCCCTGCTTTTCGTTGGCGTCGGCCGTGGCCTCGATGACGCGCGCCTCGGCCAGGCCCTTTTCCTGCTGGCCCTTGGCCTCGGCCATCATCTTCTCGGCGATCACCCTGGCCTGCGCCAGGCCTTCCTTTTCCAGGGCGGCGGCCGTGACTTCGCGCACCTTGGCATCGGCCAGGCCGGGCGCGGCGCGCTCGACCTCGATGGCCTCGGCCAGCTTCTTCTTGGCCTCGGCGGTCTTGCTGGCCGCCTCCAGCTCGGCCTGGGCCATGGTCGTGACTTCCACGGCCTTGTGGCGCGAGGCGGCCTCTTCGGCCTCCGCCTTCTTGACTTGGCGCACCAGGTCTTCCTCGGCCTGGGCCTGGGCAGTCAGCACGGTGACCTGCTTCATGCGCTCGGCCTCGGAGACCACGCGCACTTCCTTGATGCGTTCCTCTTCCTGGGCCACGGACTTTTCCACCACCACGCGCTCGCGCACCACGTTGGCGATGTTGGCCTTCTCGACCTCGATGGCCTTTTCCTTCTCGATGCGCTGCAGCTCCACCTCGCGCTGGCGGGCCACGATCTCCAGCTCCTTGGCGCGCGTGACCTTCTCGACCTCGATCACCACCGCACGCTCACGGTTTTGCTGGGCCACGGCCACTTCGCGCTGGCGGTTTTCCTCGCGGATGTCCAGTTGCTCCTGGGTCTGGATGCGGGCCTGCTCGGCCTTCAGGCGCTCTTCTTCCTGCACCTTCTGGGTCTCGGCCTGCTCGCGGGCCTGGATGGTGGCGATCTCGCGCTTTTGGCGGGCCTCGGCGTCGGCCTGCTGGCGCTCCAGCGCCAGCATGGCTTCCTTGGTCTCCACGTTCTTCTTGGTGATGGCCAGGTCGGAGTTGCGCTCGAGCTCGTTGGTGACGATGTTCTGGTTGGCCGTCAGCTCGGTGATCTTGCGGATGCCTTCGGCATCCAGGATGTTGTTGGGGTCCAGCGAGGACTTGGGAGTCTGTTCCAGATAGTCGATGGCCACGTCCTCCAGCACATAGCCGTTGAGGTCGTTGCCGATGACATGGATGATCTGGTCGCGGAAATCCTGGCGGTTCTCGAACAGCTTCACGAACTCGATCTGCTTGCCCACGGTCTTGAGCGCCTCGGAGAACTTGGCGTTGAACAGGTCGTTGACGGCCGTCTTGTCCGAGGCCCGGTCCACGCCGATGGCCTTGGCCACCTTGAGCACGTCCTCGGCCGTTTCATTGACCCGCAGGTAGAAGGCCACGGTGATGTCGGCGCGCATGTTGTCGCGGCAGATCAGGCCTTCCTTGCCGCGCCGGTCGATCTCCAGCGTCAGCAGCGAGATCTGCATGAATTCCTTCTTGTGGATCACCGGCAGCACCAGGCCGCCCGTGAACTTGACCTTGGGCTGCGAGGTGGTGTCGTTGATGATCAGCGCCGTGCCCTGCGGGACCTTGATGTAGAAGGCCTTGACCAGGGCGAACAGCCCGAGGATGACGACGAAGACGGAACCGATCACCACCCCGGCGACGATGTACCACTCCATGTTGCTCATGTTCATGCGAATCTCCCCTGTGAATTGCTATCTGTGAAAACGCTGAAAAACGCAAAGGCCGCGCCCGCCGCACGGGCGCCCGGGCCAATGGGAATCAATGGGAACGAATAGGAAGGAATTCCTGGAAATTCCTGGAGCTAGCGCGGCAGCTCGGTGCCGTCGAACTCGGCCTTGCTGACCACGCGCCAGGCGTTGTGCTCGGGCAGGTGCTCGATGAGCACGATCTCGGTGCCCCGGCCCAGTGCGCGCTCGGGCGAGCGCATCTGCACGTTCAGACCGGCGCCGCCGTCCTCCACGCTGCCGTAGCCCTGCGTGCCGTCCACTACGGCGCTGCGCACCAGGCCGGTGCGGCCCAGCAGCACCTTGGGCTCCTCTGCAGGCGCCGCCTTGTTGACGATGCCCCGCAGCGGGCGCAGCACCAGCACCGTGGCGGCAAAGCCCAGCACGGCAGCCGCCACGGCCACCAAGGTGCCGGTCAGCAGGTTCACCAGGGTCCAGCCCTGGGGCATGGGCACGAAATGGCACAGCACATAGGAAGCCAGCCAGGACAGCAGGAACAGCGCGGTGAGGATGACCGTGAGCGGAATGCCGCCCAGGCCCACCTTGAGCAGCAGCCCGGCCAGCGCGCTGGCCGAGTGCTCCACGCCGTGCGCATGGTCGCTGCCGTCGAACAGCACCCAGTGGTCCAGCGAGTCCACCTCCAGCAGGCCCAGCATGGCGATCAGCCAGTACAGCAGCATGAACAGCAGCAAGGCGCCGAAGATGAAGGTCGGAAAGCCGAACGCGTATTGCAGGAATGCAGACATGTTTTATCTCCTCCCTTCAAACCCGGCAGCCAGGACGGCGGGCACGACGCAGCCTGCCCGGACCACGGCCGCGCATCAAGCGCTTTTTCCGCCAGCGGCTGCGCGCTGCGCCTTCAGGCGTTCCAGCACCGATTGCGCATTGCCCGCCTGGGGCGTGATGCCGGCGGCACGCAGCTTGGCATCCAGCGCGTCTTCGCTGCTGTCGCGCGCCAGCTCGGCCGCGCTTTCCATGCGCGCACCGCGCTCGGCCTGCTTTTGCTTGATGCGTTCCAGCGAATCCAGCGCGCTTTGCACGCGCGTCTGCGATCCTGCATAGCGGCCGGCCACCGTGGCCTGGGCGCGCTGCACGCTTTCCGTGGCCTTGACGGTGTCGGCCTGCTGCTTGAGGCGCTTGATATGCGTTTGCGCCGTCTGTATGGCCACGCGCAGCTGCTCCACGCTTTGCGTGTAGGCATCCAGCTGAGATTGCTCCTCGTCGCGCTGCGTCTCCAGCACGGAGACCTTGCCGGCCACTTCCAGCGCCAGCGCCTCGTCACTGGTGTCCAGCGCCTTGACGGCATAGCCCTCGTACTCGGCAATGCGTTCCTGGGTCTGCTTGAGCTTGCCGGCCGCCAGCTTTTGCTTGGCCATGATGTCGGCCAGCGCTTCCTTGGACTTGTTCAGGTCGCTGTCGGCATCGCGGATTTCCTGGTCCAGGATGCGCAGGGCCTGGCTGTCTGTCACCGCCTCGCCGGCCTCGTGCGCTGCGCCGCGCAACGCGGTCACCAGCTTGTTCCAGATGGTCATGATGATCTCCTTGGGGCTCAGTGTCTTCAACGGGCAGGCTTCAGGCCTGCACTGGCGCGGGCACCGGCGCAGGGGTCAGATAGTGGGCCAGCGCCTCGGTGGCCTGGATGACGCTGTCGGCCAGGGTGAGGATTTCGGCAATGATGTCGCCCTCGCTGCTGCTGGCATGCAGGGCGGCGAACATCACATAGCCCTCGCCGCCATGGGCCTGGGGTTCCAGCGCCATGGTGGTGAAGGGAAACAGCTTTTGCAGGCGCAGCATCTGCTCGTTGAGGCCGGCGCGGTCGTGCACCTGGTCGGCGGGCCAGAGAAAGGCCTCCACCACGAGCTGGTCGCCCGACAGGGCCACGTGGACCGGCAGATCGCCGAATTCGGGCAGGCTGATGAGCAGACTGGCGTCCGCGCCTTCAAGCACCTCGATATGGAGCCGGCCGCCCTGCACCAGCGTTGATTGCTGCAGATCGCCCGCCAAGGCGTGAATATCCCGATATGCCTGTCTGCTGTTGTCCATGCTGCCCTCCTTGTGGATGAGAACCATTGAATCCGGTTGCAAGCCGGACACGCGCATTTGCTTTTCCAATTGCTGCAATGCAGCACCGTACTCTGGAAGAATCCAGACCTCCTTTTTCACCAGCCCCTGCTCGCGCAGCCGTTGCCGGTGCAGACGCTGGTAGTGGGCTGATGTCTTTTGTTCCATGCGGATACCATAGCAACCATTACATGTGATGTCTACATGTAATGAAGATCAATTTGTAAACGGATATGTAAAAGGAGTGCGGCAATGGAAGGCATTGCAGACGCACTGACCATGCCTTTGCGTTGCTGCAAATGACCGTTCAGTATTCATTTTTTCTACTGAAAATCATTTATCGACAATTTTTCCTATCACCCACAGGAGAGCTCCTGCACAGGGGGCGACCGCTGCCGCGAAAGTCTGCCGAGGCACTGCACAATGGCCGCTGTCGCAGGCAGACCCGGCCCTTGGCTGCCCGGCGCACGCTACGGAAACCTCTGCATGCCCGCCTTTCGGCTCTCACTTCGCACGGCAGTCACGGCCCCCTTCATTGCGGTGTTTGTGGTCACGGCCGGGCTATTGGCGGCTTGGCAGCAGCGCCAGGTGGACCAGCTCATCAATCGCGAAAGTCTGCGGCTGCTCGACTCCCTGTCCACCACCACGCGCCACCAATTGGCCGACTATCTGGAGACTCCGCTGCGCGTGCAGCAGGCCCTGGCCGAGACCGTGGCTCGGCAGGCGCTTTACACCCCCGGAGACCTGCGGCCCATCTATGGCTATCTGACACGCTCATTCACCGAGCTCTATGCCCAGCACCACCAGATCAGCCTGTTGAGCTTTGGAGGCGTGCAAGGCGAATACACGGGGGTGCGGCTGGAGCCCGATGGCCACTACCGCCTTATTCTTCAGGACCGCAGCACCCAGGGAACCTTGCAGATTTTCGAGGGACTGCAGCCGGGCCCGCCCATGTCCAGCCTTGCCGGCTACGACCCCCGCGTGCGTCCCTGGTACCAGCCCGCCATTCGCGAAGACGGCCCGCACTGGTCGCCCATCTACACGGTGACGGGGGACCGGGGTGATGCCACGATTTCCGCAGCCACTGCGGTGCGTGTGTCCGGCCAGTTGGCCGGCGTGCTGGCCGCCGATGTGCGGCTAAGCAGCATGAACCGCTTTCTGCGCGACGAGCCCCTGCGCGGCAATGGCCATATCGCCGTGGTCGATGCGCAGGGCTACATGGTGGCGCACTCCTCCGAGCTGTCGGTGCTGAAACGCCGCGAAGGCCCCTACGACCCGCCCGTGCGCCTGCGCCTGTCCGAAAGCCCCGACCTGGCGCTGCGCTCGCTGGCAGCCCGGCTTCCCGAGCACCTGCCCGGGCATGCGCGCGAGGGCTCGACGCCAGCCCGGACAGGCCCTGACCGTGTCATCAACCTGAGCTTCACGGAGCAGGGCCAGATCTACCACGGGCAGGTCACCCCCTTCCACGATGTGCGCGGCATCGACTGGCGGATCCTGGTGCTGCAGCCCGAGTCCGATCTGGTCAGCAGCATGCGGGAGGACAGCCGCCAGACCCTTTTCCTGGCTTTCGGCCTGGCCTTGCTGGGGCTGGCGCTGGGCCTGTGGTGCCTGCGCAGGGCGCTGCGCCCCCTGGCCGTGACGGCCGACGCGGCCAACCGCCTGGCCCAGGGTGACTGGAGCGCGGTGAAGGCGCTGCCGGACACGTCCGTGGTGGAAACCTCGTCCCTGGTCTCGGCATTCCACAACATGGCGCAGCGGCTGCAGGAATCCTTCGAGCACATGCGCACCCTGCTGCAGTACGACAGCCTGACGCAGCTGCTCACGCGCGCCGGCCTGATCGAGCGGGCCGACGCGGCCGCCAACGCCGGCGCGCCCGTCCCTGCCGCGCTGTGCCTGCTGGAGCTGCAGAATTTCCGCAGCGTGCGCGACGATGTGGGCCATGGCACGGGCGAGCAGTTGCTGCGGGCCGTGGCCGAGCGGCTGCTCAACCACCATCTGCAATTTCCGGCCCTGCTGGCACGCACGGCCAGCAATGAATTCGCCGTGCTGTGGCTGCACGAGTGCACGCCGCTGCAGGTACAGGACAAATGCCGCCACCTGCTGGAGATCTTCGACCAGCCATTTTCCGTGGGCAAGGACGACATCGTGCTGCGCGCCTGCGCGGGCGCCGTCAGCGGCGAGCTGCTGCCGGGCGCGCTGCCCGAGTGGCTGCGCAACGCCAGCATTGCGCTGGGCGAGGCGCAGCGCAATGCTGGCGCAGCGCAGCCCTTTGTGCTGTTCGAGCCAGGCCTGGCGCAGAAAATGCTGGGCCGCACCCAATTGGCCATGGAATTGCGCCAGGCGCTGGAGCGCAACGAACTGCGCGTTTTCTACCAGCCCGTGGTGGATCTGGCCACGGGCCGCATGGTGGGTGCCGAGGCCCTGGTGCGCTGGGAAAGCCCGACGCGCGGCAGGGTGCCGCCGGGCGTATTCATCCCGGTGGCCGAGGAGTCGGACCTGATCCTGAGCGTCGGCGAATGGGTGCTGCGCACGGCGGCGCACGATATTGCCCTGCACCTTGCGCACCTGCCGGCCGACTTCGAGCTGCACGTCAACATGTCGGCGCGCGAGCTGATCCAGTCCGACTTCGCCTGCACGCTGGAGCAGGCGCTGGCCACCAGCGGCCTGCCCGCCCGGGTGCTGACCCTGGAGCTGACGGAGTCCATGCTGCTGGACGACAGCGACGCCACGCTGCAGCGCATTGCCGCCATCCGCGCGCTGGGCGTGAAGATCGCCATCGACGACTTCGGCACCGGCTACTCGTCCCTGGCCTACCTGAGCCGACTGCGCTTTGACTGTATCAAGATCGACCAGAGCTTTGTGGGCCAGCTGCCGGCTTCCGAGTCCGACAAAGCCATCGTGACCGCCGTGCTGCGCATTGCCCAGGGCTTTGGCGTCAAGGTGGTCGCCGAAGGTGTGGAAGAACAGGCCCAGGCGCAGCTGCTGCACGAGCTCGGCTGCGAGCATGCGCAGGGCTATCTGTTCGAGCGGCCCGTGCCGCTGGCGCAGATGCTGGACTACCGCGCCCCCTGGCGCGAGTGAGCCGGTACAGTCAGCAGCCCGCAGACTGTCGGCTTTGGCTGACGCGCACCGCTTGCATGTTCCGGTGCACCGGCAGGTGCCATCCACGGAACAATCGGCGCCTGTTCCAGCCCGCTTCCTTCCATGACGCCCTCATCTTGCGACAACCAGCCGCCCAGGCTTGATCCCGCCGGCCCCATCCACCTGATCGTGCCGCTGCGCCCCGGCGCCGACCTGGAGCAGCTGCGCGCCCGCCTGACCGGCGTGCCGGCGCTGCAGCAGCGCAGCGTGCATTGGCATGTGCCGGGCGCAAGGGCCGACATCGTGCAGTTGGCCGCCAGCGCCGTGGACAGTGCACGCAGGGACGGCGGCCTGGTCGTGGCCGCCGGCGGTGACGGCACCATCAATGCCGTGGCCTCGGCTGCCTGGTCGCGTGGCGTGCCCATGGGCGTGGTGCCGCTGGGCACCTTCAACTACTTCGCCCGCGAGCAGGCGCTGTCACTGGAGCCCGCCCAGGCCGTGCAGGACATTCTCCAGGCGCTGCAGGCCGGCCAGATGCGGGCCGTGAACGTGGGCCTGGTCAACGAACGGCTTTTCCTGGTGAACGCCAGCCTGGGCCTGTACCCCCGCCTGCTCGACGAACGCGAACGCGCGTCCACCCGCTTCGGCCGCACCCGGCTGGTGGCCATTGCCGCCTCCATCTGGAGCATCCTGCGCGGCGGCAGCGTGCGCCGCTGGCGCGTGGCCCTGCGCCCCGACCGGGATGCGCCGTTGCAGCAGCAGGAGCACCTGGCCACCACCCTGTTCGTCGGCAACAACCCGCTGCAGCTGGAGCGCGTGGGGATTGACGAGGCCCGCGCCGTGGCCGATGGCCGGCATCTGGCCGCCGTGCTGCTGCTGCCCCAGGCCAGCGAGGCCCCGGCGCGCGTGGTCTGGAATGCGGTGATGGGACGGCTGGCCCAGGACGATGCCGTCGCCAGCCTGGCCTGTACCGAGCTGGTGGCGGAGCCAGCAGGACGGCGTCCTCGCCGCATGAAGGTGGCCTTCGATGGCGAACGCGAATGGATGGCGCCGCCCATCCGCTTTCGCCTGGGCGAGAAGCCGCTGTGGCTGGTGGTGCCTGCCCCGGCAGAGCCCGCCTCCTCCTGACCGCCGAATGAGGAACAAGGAGCGCCCATGGCCTTGCTCATGCATTTGTCGGACCTGCATTTCGGCGCCCACGATCAGGCCGTGTGCGCCGCCGTGGCCAGACTGGCGGCCCGGCTGCCGGTAACGCTGCTGGTGGTCTCCGGCGACCTGACCCAGCGCGCCACGGCCGCGCAATTTGCCCAGGCGCGGGAGTTTCTCGACAGCCTTTCCGTGCCCCGGCGACTGGTGGTGCCCGGCAACCACGACCTGCCGCTGCTCGCCTGGTGGGAACGGCTGGGTGGCCACGCCCACGACCGCTATGTGCGCTGGATCGATTCCGAACTGCAGCCCTGGTGCGCCGTGCCAGGCTTTTGCGTGATCGGCGTGGACACCACACGCTGGTGGCGCCACCAGCGCGGCAGCCTGTCGGCCGGGCAGATCCTGCACGTGGCGCAGCGCCTGGAGCAGGCCAGCCCCGCCGACTGGCGCATCGTCGTCAGCCACCACCCGCTGGCTGCGGCCCACGAAGAGGACCGCAGCCACCGTCCTCACCGCGCCGCGCAGGCCCTGGCCCGCTGGCGCGATGCCGGAGCGCAACTGGTGCTCTCGGGCCATGGGCATGACCCCGGCCTGGTCCAGCCCCTGCCCGGGCTGTGGGCAGCGCAGGCGGGCACCGCGGTCTCGGTGCGGCTGCGCGCCCATGCGCCCAACAGCCTGTTCACCCTGGAGCATCGGGATGGCGCCACAGGCCAGGACTGGCGCCGGCAGCTCACGCGCTGGGACTATTCGCGGCAGGCCGGTGAATTCCTGCCCGTGCAAAGGCATGTGCTGGATCCCCTGCCCACTGCCCAGACTTGAGATCGCACAGGCCGTTCGTGGGACTTGCCTTTGTATTGCACAATCCATCGCCTGGCGCGCACAGAAGGCAACCGTCGACCAAGTTTGCATGCTGTCCTACGTGATGGAGGGCGGCGGGTGTGGATGATCAGCCCTCGTCCATGCTGCCTTTTTGATAGCAGCATGACGCACTGCAACAAAGAGATATGCGAATCCTGTACGTTGAAGACAATGCCGACCTGCGAGAAACCATTGGCCTGCTGATGGAGAGCGAATCCCGTTTCGTGACCAGTTGCGCCACTGCCGAGCAGGCCCTGGAACTGGATGCGGGCCAGCCTTTCGACGTGGTGGTCTCCGATGTCAGTCTGCCGGGCCTGTCCGGCACCGATCTGGCGCGGCAGCTGCTGCAGGCCGATGCGCAGCGCTGGATCATCCTGTGCTCCGGCTACGATCTGGGGCCCTACCCGGCCGCCTGGGGTCCCCAGGTGCGGACCTTGCTCAAGCCCTTCGAGATCGAGGACCTGGAAACGCTGCTGGACTCCATACAGGAAGCGCTGCACACCAGGCCCGTCCACTGAGCCCATTTTCCCGAGACCGGCCTGCCGGTCCATCGGCTCCCGCCGTCACAGCACGGCCTTGGAGCCTCCCGCTGCCATCTCGCGCGGCAACTCCACCCTGAAGCTGGTCACGCCATCGGCGGAGTGCACATCGATGCGCCCGTTGTGCGAACGCACGATCTGGTGCGCGATGAAAAGCCCCAGGCCCAGGCCCTGGTGCTGGCCCGGCTTGCGCTCTCCTCCGCGAAACGGGTTGAACAGGGTAGGCATCAGCTCCGCAGGAATGGTGCCGCCGTTGCGCACCGTGATGACCACGCAATGGTCCTGCCTGCCATCGGCCGTCACCTGCACAGGCTGCGCCGGATCGCCATGGTGCATGGCGTTGCCCACCAGATTGGTGAGCACCTGGCACAGGCGTTCGCCATCCCAGGTGCCATCGAGATTGCCCAGCATCTCGCTGTCCAGGCGCCGCTGCGGAAAACCCGTCTCCACTTCCTGCAGCGTGCGCTGCAGCAGCGCTTGCAAGCTGGTAGGCCGCGGTGACAGCGGCAGGCCTTCCGCCTGGCGGATGCGGGTGACGTCCAGCAGGTCCTCGATCATGCGCGACATGCGCTGGCTGCTGCTGAGCATGCGCTCGGCCATGCTGGCCACCTTGCCCGTATCGGGCTGGCGCGTGAGCAACGTGGCGGCGGCCTTGATGGATTGCAGCGGCGTGCGCAGGTCGTGGCTGAGCACGGCCATGAACATCTCGTTGATGCGCAGCGCCTCAGTGCGTTCCTGCAGCTGATGGGCCAGTGCCTGCTTGCGCTGGTGCAGCTCGAAGAACACATTGGCCTTGGTGGTCAGCATGTGGGGATCGATGGGCTTGTACAGGAAGTCCACGGCGCCGCTCTCATAGCCACGGAACTGCCAGTTGTGCTCGCGCGAGCCGGCCGTCATGAAGATGAGCGGGATATGGCGCGTGCGCTCGCTGCCGCGGATCAGCTCGGCCAGCTCGAAACCGTTCATCTCGGGCATCTGCACATCCAGCAGGGCCAGGGCCACGTCGCTGTGGTTGAGCAGCAGCTCCAGCGCCTCGGGGCCGGACTGGGCCTTGAGGAATTCGATGCCGTCGCGTTGCAGCAGCGCCTCGATGGCGATCAGGTTCTCGGCGATGTCATCGACGATCAAGCATTTGACGCGATCTGTATGGGGCATGGATTCTCTCTCGGTATTTAGTCTTGTGGGGGCGTGCCGGCTGGACATTCAAAGCCTTCCCTGGCGGTGCAGCGATGCAATGAGGGAGGCAATGCCTTCGGGCGCCAGCGCCTGGGCCTGCGGCACGCGGGCCAGCGCCGCCAGCGGCATGGTGGGCATGCGGGCGCCGTCGGGCGCCTGCACCACGGCCAGGCCACCGGCGGCGTGCACGCTGGCCATGCCCTGCGCGCCGTCGTCATTGGCGCCGGACAGCAGCACCGCCAGCAGCCGCTCGCCATAGCAATCCGCAGCGGACTCGAACAGCACGTCGATGGAGGGCCGCGAAAAATGCCAGGGCGCATCCAGCGACAGCGCCAGCCGGGGGCCGCTGTCCACCAGCAGGTGATAGTCGGCCGGGGCGAAGTACAGGCACCCAGGCTCGATCCATTGCTGGTCCTGCACCTCGCGCACCGGCACGGCGCAGCGCGGGCCGAAGAGCTGGGCCAGCAGGCTGCGGCGATCGCGCGGCAGGTGCAGCACCACCAGCACCGAGGCGCGCAGGCTGGCCGGCAGCGCGGGCAGCACCACCGATAGCGCGTCGAGCGCGCCGGCCGAGCCGCCGATCACGATGGCCTCGTAGGCTGTGGCGGCGTCGGAGGCGGGTGTGTTCGTGGTCACGGGCATCACAGCCCGGCCTTCTTGCGGTAGATGCGGTCCTCGAGCACGAAGTCCTCGAAGGCCTCCGAATGCCCTGAAAACCGCAGCGACTCCTTGGAGCCCAGCCCCAGGAATCCGCGATGGCACAGCGCATCGCGGAACAGGCCCAGCGCCCGGTCCTGCAGCTCGCGCTCGAAATAGATCAGCACGTTGCGGCAGGACACCAGGTGCATTTCGGCGAACACGCTGTCGGTGGCCAGGCTGTGGTCGGAGAACACCATGTGCTCGCGCAGCCCCTTGTCGAAGACCACGCGGCCGTAGCGCGCCGTGTAGTAGTGCGACAGCGAGCTGTGCCCGCCCGAGCGCGCATGGTTGTCGGTGAAGGCCGCCACGCGCGACATGTCGAACACGCCCTGCTCGGCCGCGCGCAGCGCATGCGGATTGATGTCGGTGGCATAGATCAGGGTGCGGTCCAGCAGGCCCTCTTCCTCCAGCAGGATGGCCAGCGAATACACCTCCTCGCCCGCGCTGCAGCCGGCCACCCAGACCTTGAGCGAGGGATAGGTGCGCAGCAGCGGCACCACCTCGGTGCGCAGCGCCCGGAAATAGCTCGGGTCGCGGAACATGTCGCTGACCTGGACCGTGAGGTATTCCAGCAGCGCCGGGAACACGCTTGCATCATGCAATACGCGGTCCTGCAGCTGCGACAGCGTCTGGCAGCCGAACTGCACCAGGGCCGTCTGCAGGCGCCGCTTGAGCGAGGCCTGGGCATAGCCCCGGAAGTCGTAGTGGTAGCGGTGGTAGATGGCGTCGATCAGCAGGCGCTGCTCGATGTCGGCGGTGCGGGCTTTTTTCATCGCCGGGCCGCCCCAAGATGAAAAGCGGCCCCCTCGGGGGGCAGCGGACCTTGCGCAGCAAGGGGAGCGTGGGGGCCATTTTTCATCGCCGGGCCGCCCCAAGATGAAAAAGCGGCCCCCTTGGGGGGCAGCGGACCTTGCGCAGCAAGGGGAGCGTGGGGGCTATTTTTCAGCTGAGGCATCGCGTCCTCCTTGCTACTTGGGCATCCACACCCGCACCAGCGACAGCAGCTTTTCCACGTCCAGCGGTTTGGCGATGTAGTCGTTGGCACCGGCGGCCAGGCATTTCTCCTGGTCGTCCTTCATGGCCTTGGCGGTCAGGGCGATGATGGGCAGGCGGCGCCATTGCGGCCGGTTGCGGATCTCGCGCATGGCGGTGTAGCCATCCATCTCGGGCATCATGATGTCCATCAGCACCAGGTCGATACCGGCCTGCGCCGCGCCGCGAGACTCCAGCGCCTCCAGCGCCTCGCGCCCGTTGCGCGCGATCTCCACGCGGATGCCCGTGGGCTCCAGGATGCTGGACAGCGCAAACACGTTGCGCACATCGTCTTCCACCACCAGCACCGTGCGCCCTTCCAGCGCAGACTCGCGGCTGCGCGCGACCTGCAGCATCTGGCGGTGCTCGGCCGACAGCTCCGACTCCACCTGGTGCAGGAACAGCGTGACCTCGTCGAGCAGGCGCTCGGGCGAGCGCGCGTCCTTGATGATGATGGACTTGGAAAAGCGCCGCAGCTGCTGCTCTTCATCGCGCGACAGCGCCCGGCCCGTGTAGACGATGACAGGCGGGAAGGAAACATCGTCCTGGTCCGTCATGCGCTGCAGCAGCTCGTAGCCGCTGATGTCAGGCAGGTTCAGGTCCATCACCATGCAGTCGAATGTGGAGCCGCGCAGATGATCCAGCGCGGCCGCCGCCGTGCCCGCGCAGACGATGTCCACATCGCTGCGGCTGAGCAGGTGGCGCACGCTCTCGCGCTGGCGCTCGTCATCCTCCACCACCAGCACGCGGCGCAGGTCCTGGGTGAACTTGGCCTCCAGCCGCTGCAGGGCGTGGACCAGTTCCTCGCGCTTGACGGGCTTGAGCGCGTAGCCGACGGCACCCCGCCCCATGGCTTCCTGCGAATAGTCCGCGACCGAGACCACGTGCACGGGAATGTGGCGCGTGGCCGGGTTGCGCTTGAGCTGGTCCAGCACGCCCAGGCCCGAGAAATCGGGCAGGTTGATATCGAGCACGATGGCGTTGGGCTGATTGTCGGCCGCCATGGACAGGCCGTCGGACGCCGTATTGGCCACGTCGCACTCGAAATCCATCTCGCGTGCCAGCTCCGACAGGATGTCCGCGAAGCGCAGGTCATCCTCGATCACGAGGATGCGGCGCCCGCTCTGACCCCTCTTGCGCAGGGCGTCCGTTGCCGCCGACGCGGCAGGTGCCATGGCAGGCGACATGGGCGGCGCGAACGCAGGTGCGGCGGGCGCAACGTTGGCCGTTGCGAGCACGGGCACGGACGACGCTGCCAAGGCCTCTCGCAGCCCCTGCGGCTGAGGCTGCGGTGCGGCAGTCGTGGCCGTGGCCGGGCCGGACTCGGCCGACTCCAGGCTCACGGGCACGGTCAGTGTGAAAACGCTGCCCTGGCCAGGCGTGCTGGAGACGGTCAGCGTGCCGCCCAGCAGCCCCGCCAGATCACGCGATATCGACAGGCCCAGGCCCGTGCCGCCGAACTTGCGGTGCGTGCTGCCATCGGCCTGGCGGAAGGCATCGAAGATGAATTGCTGCTGCTGCTCGGCAATGCCGATGCCGGTATCGCGCACCGCGAAAGACAGCATGCCCTGGGGCGCGCAGGACACCTGCAGGCCCACCGAGCCCTTGGCCGTGAACTTGAGCGCGTTGGACAACAGGTTCTTGAGCACCTGGGCCAGCCGCATGGGATCGGTCTGCATGGTGGCGGGCACGCCCGGGTCCACCGTCCAGGTCAGCTCCAGGCCCTTTTCGCGGGCAATCGGGCGCAGCGGCTCCATCAGCGTCTGCAGCGCCGTGGCAATGGTCACGGGCTCGGCGACCACGGTGACCTGGCCGGCCTCGATCTTGGACAGGTCCAGGATGTCGTTGATCAGCGCCAGCAGGTCGCTGCCTGCGGCGTGGATGGTCTGCGCGTACTTGATCTGCTCGGCCTGCAGATTGCCCGGCCTGTTGTCGGCCAGCAGCTTGGCCAGGATCAGGGTGGAGTTCAGCGGCGTGCGCAGTTCGTGGCTCATATTGGCCAGGAACTCGCTCTTGTACTGGCTGGCCAGCTCCAGCTCGCGGGCCTTGTCGGTCAGCGCGCCCTGGGCGCGCAGCAACTGCTCGCGCTGGTACTCCAGCTGCTGGGTCTGCTCTTCCAGGTGGGCATTGGTCTGCTCCAGCTCGGTCTGCTGGTGCTCCATCTGGGTCTGCGACTCCTGCAGGATGCGGCTTTGCTGCTCCAGCTCCTCGTTGCTCACGCGCAGCTCTTCCTGCTGGGCTTGCAGCTCTTCCGACTGGCGGCGCGTTTCCTCCAGCAAGGTCTCCAGGCGCGAACGGTCCAGGCCCGAGCGAATGGCCACGGCCAGCGATTCGGAGGCGCGCTCCAGCAGGCTGCGCTCGGCTTCGCCCACGGGGCGCAGAAAGCCCAGTTCGATCACGGCGAACACTTCGCCGTTTTCCATGGCGGGCACCAGCATCAGCTGCAAGGGGCTGGACTGGCCGGTGCCCGAGGAAATCTGCAAATGCTGGGCAGGCACATCGCTGACATGCAGCAGCTTGCGCGACGCGGCCGCCTGGCCCGCCAGCCCCTCGCCGGGCAGCAGCTTTTGCTGCAGTCGCTCGCGCGGCAGGGCATAGCCGCCGAACAGGCGCAACCCGCCATCGGCGCAGTCCACCACATAGCCGGCGCCCACATCGGCACGCAAATAGTTGGCCAGGTACTCCAGCGCCTTCTGGCCCAGGTCTTCCAGCCGGTGGTCTCCCTGCAACTGCTGCCCCAGGCCGGAAAGACCGGACGTCACCCACGACTGGCGCGCCTTGACGCGGTACTCGCGCACCGTCAGCGCGGCCGATGCCAGGATCAGGCCCAGCAGGATGAGGGAGCCGCCCCAGGAATAGTAGGTCGAGGTGGTGGATGCCTCCACCCACAGCTGGCGACGCTGGGCCAGCTCCCGTGTCTGGTGCGTGTAGAGGTCGTCGATCAGCTCGCGCAGCCGGTCCATGGCGTTCTTGCCCACGTCCAGGCGCACCAGGGCCATGGCGGCGTCCAGATCGCCGGACTTGCGCAGGTCTATGGTCTCCTGCAGCTCGCGCAGCTTCTGGGCCGATATCTCCTCGATCTGCGCCAGCAGCCGGTGCTGGTCGGAGTCATTGGAAGTGCGCGCCTTGAGCGCCTCCAGCTGCTGCATCAGCACATCGCGTGCCTGCTGGTAGGGCTGCAGGTAGGCCGGGTCGCCCGTGAGCAGAAAACCGCGCTGCCCGGTCTCAGCGTCCTTGAGCGAAGCATTGAGCTGGCTGAGCTGGCGCATGGCCAGTGTCGTGCGGTCCATGGCCACCACGGCCTGGCCTCGCGTCTCAGACGCCCTGAAATTGACGAAGGCAATGACCAGGGTGGCCAGTGCCGCCGCGCCAAAGCCGGCAACAAGTGTCCATGGAATGGCAAAGCGCTGGGTGCTCTGATTGCGGGAGGATCGTGGCATGCAGTGGAGTTTCTGGCAGGAAGGGACGGGGAAATCCGCCAAGGACTGTAAACGTTTTGCGCAGCCCTCGGCAGCACTGTGGCGCAGCTTGCGCTGGTTTCGGCGGCGCGCGACGCCCGCAGGCGCCATTGCAGCCGTTAACATGGCCCGATACTCTCCTTCCGGCACCCCGCTGCGGGCGTCGGCCCACTTTCCAGGACCCATTGCATGAAAACCTTTGCCATCACCGTCGCATCGCTGGCCGCTGCCGCTTCGCTGGTGTCCACCAGCGCCAGCGCTGCGGCTTCGATCTTCCTCAACGACACCATCGCCGCGCGCATTCCCGCCAGGGACCTGCCCGATGCCAAGGCCGCCGTGGCCAAGGTGCTCAACGAGGCCGCCGACGGCTCCGTGACCGAATGGACCAGCGGCCCGAACCGAACCAACCAGCGCGTGACGTTGGCCTTGCAGCCGCAGCAGACCGTGCAGACCGGGACGGCCGGAAGCTGCCGCCTGCTGTCGGCCGATGTGCGCCTGAAAAAGACCTCGGAAAACTGGCGCTTCTGGTTCTGCAAGCAGTCCGACGGATCGTGGAAGGCCAGCGGCAGCCAGCCCTGAGCAAGGATTGCGGTGGTCGGCGACCGGGAATCCGGCATGGACCTACGCCACCAGCCCTGGGCGCGTGGGAGCATGTCGGCCGGAAGATAGACCACCGGAGAACAACCATGCCCCATGAATTTGTGCATACCACGACACTTGCCAGACGGCTGGCCCTGGGCGTCGCCGCAAGCTCTTTGCTGACGCTGGCCGCCTGCTCGGGCGAGACCTCGTCGCAGCGCGCGGGATTTCCCATGGCCGAAGTGCCGCGCTTCAACCAGCCGCCACCGGACAAGCCCCTGCTGGGCCAGCCCGTGATCACGGCCGAGCAGGTCATGCCCCATGCCAAGGGCGACCCGCATGAGCCGTTGCCGGCTGCCGCGCCGCTGCCCGCCCGGGCGTCTGAACCGGCAAGCGGGTCAGGTGCCACCAACAAGGAAGATGCAGGCGGCGTGAATCCGGCCGCTGGCCAGGCCGCCGCCATCACCGACGGCCAGGGAGAGGGCTCCAAGTACGAGCTGGGCGCCCCCAAGTAACCTGGCCGGGCTCAGAACGAGGTCCAGTCCCCATCGTCCTTGCCAGTGGCGGGCACGGACTGCCGGGAGGCCGGCAGCTTGGCGGCTGCAGGCTTGGCGGCGGGTGCACCCGGGGACGCAGCAGCCGCAGGCGCGGCCAGCGGCCTGGCAGGAGCGCGCATCTGCGCTGCCGCAGGCTGTGCACGCCCGGCAGGGGCCGGGGCTGGGGCCACCGCCGGACGAGCAGACGCCGCGCCCTCGATACGGAATACGCTCACTGCAGCGGCCAGCTGGTGCACCTGGGATTTGAGCGAGCCGGTTGCAGCGGCCGCCTCCTCGACCAGCGCCGCATTCTGCTGTGTCACCGTGTCCATCTGGGAAATCGCCTGGTGCACCTGGTTGATGCCGCTGCTTTGCTCCTGGCTGGCGGCGGTGATCTCGGCCACCAGGTCGCTGACCTGTTGCACGCTTTGCACGATGCCGTCCATGGTGCGTCCGGCCTCGGCCACCTGACGCGTGCCCGCCTCCACCTTGGAGACCGAGTCGGCAATCAGGTCCTTGATGTCCTTGGCCGCCGAGGCGCTGCGCTGCGCCAGCGCGCGCACCTCACCGGCCACCACGGCAAAGCCGCGGCCCTGCTCGCCGGCACGCGCCGCTTCCACGGCGGCGTTCAGCGCCAGGATGTTGGTCTGGAAGGCAATGGAGTCGATCACGCCGATGATGTCGGCAATCTTGCGGCTGGACTCGCTGATGCCGCCCATGGTGTCCACCACGCCCGCCACCACCTTGCCGCCCTGCACGGCTGTCTGCGACGCCGAAGCGGCCAGCTGATTGGCCTGGCGCGCGTTCTCTGCGTTCTGCTTGACCGTGCTGGTCAGCTCCTCCATGGCAGCGGCCGTCTGCTCCAGCGAGCTGGCCTGCTGCTCGGTGCGCGAGGACAGGTCCTGGTTGCCCGCGTCGATCTCGCCCGAAGCCGTGGCAATGTTGTCGGCACCCGAGCGCACCTGCCCCACGACCTGGGCCAGGTTGTCGTTCATCTGGCGCAGCGCCTGCAGCAACTGGCCCGTTTCATCGCGCGAATCGACGGTGATGCGGCTGGTCAGGTCGTTGTTGGCCACGGTGCGCGCCACGCGCAGGGCCTCGGCAAGCGGCCTGGTGATGCCGCGCGTGATCCACCAGGCGGCCAACGCGCCCAGCACAAAGGCCAGCGAGACCACCGTGATGATGGCGGCTCGGCTGGCCGAGAAGCGCACCAGCACATCGGCGGCGGAGCTGTCGATGGCCGCGCGCTGCATGTCCAGCAGGCGCTGGACCATGTCGATATAGCGCTGCGTGGCGGGCTGGTATTGCTGGGTGAACAGGCGCTCGGCGTCTTCGGCGCGGCCCTCGGCCTTGGCCTTGGTCACCACGTCGCGGCCCGCCAGATAGCCGGCGCGCGCCTTCTTGATCTCGACCCAGATGTCCTTTTCCTCCTGGGTCTGCAGCAGCGGCTCGATGCGGTCCTGCAGCTTGCTGGACTGGCGCGAGGACTCGGCTGCGTCTTCGGCGAAGAAGGTGGCCAGCGAGGGATCGCTGCTCTTGGCAATGGCCGTTGTGCGGCGCGAACCCGAGTGGATGTTGCGGAACCAGTCGCTGATCATCCGCTCCTTGGCCAGGGCTACCTCGGTGATTTCCGTGGTCGAGCGGGCCATGTGCCCCATGCTGACGATGCTGGTGACACTGATGAGCAGCATGATCAGCAAAAGAATGGTGAAACCGCCTCCGAGACGAAGGCCTATGCGCAGATTTTTCATGATGGGGAAACAGGATGCGGGACGGAAACGCGGCGAAAACTAGTTCTTGAGGTAGGCGTCCAGCACCATGCGATTCCAGTTGGCCGAGCCGACCAGGGAATCGCCGAGCTTCTCGGCCGTCGCCACCACGGCGCTTTGCTGCTGCTGCAGCGCCTTGACCCGGTCGCCCAGGCTTGCCATGGACGAACTCAGCCGGCTGCCCGTGGACAGTGCATCGTTGGCGCTGTTTTCCACCGCCTTGCCAATGCCGGCCAGGCCCGAGGTCACGCCTGCGGGATCTGTGGCCATGGACTTTTCCAGGGCCTTGGCGTCCACCGCCAGCGTGCCGTCCTGGCGCTGGACGATGCCGATCCTGGCCAGGCTGGGCGAAGTCGCGCTGCCCGTGACACTCATGATGGCCGCACGCAGCTCGCGCAGCGCGCGGGTGGCCCCCACATCGGTGGTGGAGCCGGCGGCCGCGCTGGCATTGCCCTTGGCCGCACTGGCGTTGTAGCGCGCCACCAGCTTTTCCAGCGCACCTTGGACCGACTGGGTGGTGCTGGTCGCCGTGAGGGCCGCCATCTCCTTGCCCGCCGTGGCCAGATCCACCAGGGACGACTTGAACTGCCCCAGCGCCGACAGCGAGGTAGAGCCCGCCTGGGCCTGGGCCGCAATGCGCTCGTGCGCCTTGGACAGCGAAGGCGCCAGCTTGCGGACTTTCTCCGCTTCGGTGGTCTCCGTCTTGGTGCTGTCCGTCTTCGTGGCGCCGGCCTGCGCATCGCTCTTCTTGATGGCCGAGTCCGAAGCCGTCTGCGCCGTGGTGCTGCTGTTGAGCCTGGACTGGGCTCGGGCCAACAGGCTTTGCACATTCAGGTTGTCGGTTCTGATGCTCATGTTCTCTTCCCTGTAAGTTTGCGGATGGTGCGGGCGCAGGGCCCGTCCACGGTTTGGCAGGGAGACTACCGGGACGCCGCCGCCGCAATGCAGGGATAAGCGGGCCGCTTACCCGCGACTTGCAGCCTTTGCCGGGCCGGATGCACGCCCGCCTTCGCCCAGCGAGCCGTGCGCCCATGAAAAAGGGCCTCCGAAGAGGCCCGTTCCACACATCCCGACCATCAGGCCGTCTGCTGCAGGGCTCCGTAGCGCTCGCGCGCCGTCTGCAGCATGTAGAAGGTGATGCGCTTGACCTCGGCACGGCTGTCGGCGATGTGCTGCTTCAGGCAGGACTGGGCCAGCGCGGCATCGCCGGCCTCGATGGCGGCAAGAATGGCGGCATGGTCGTCATAGGTTGCCGAGACGCGCGGCAGCTTGATCACATCCAGGCGGCGGATGATGCGGATGCGCTCTGTAATGTCCAGGTGGATGCGCGCCATCTCCTGGTTGCCGGTCGCGGCCACCAGGCCGGTATGGAAGGCCTCGTCCAGCGAGGCCACGACGGCGGGGTCGGTCTCGCGCTGCTCCTCGGGCACGCACCAGACTTCGCGCAGCGGCTGCAATGACTGCAGCGATTCGCCCACCAGGCTGGCCACGGCGCTGGTCTCCATCAGGGTGCGCACCTCGTACAGATCCTCGAAGTACTTGAAGTCGAAGGCCTTGATCTGCCATCCGCTCTTGAAGTGCACATCCACATAGCCATCGCGCTGCAACCAGAACAGCGCCTGGCGCACGGGCGTGCGGCTGACCTGCATGCGCGTGGCGATCTCGCCTTCGCTGAAACGGTCGCCAGGCAGCAGACGGAAATCGAAGATGTCGTTCTTCAGGCAGGCGTAGATCTGCGCAGCCAGCGAATGCGCGCTGCTCGCAGGCCCCTGGCGCGTCTCGCACACCGGCGAGGAAACAACCGCGATGCTCATGCGACTGCCGCGCCCGCTGGAGCACGCAGGCCTTGCCGCTGGCCGCCGCCAAGGCCTGGCAACGACATGCCCGGAGCCCTGAAGAAGGGCCAGGCCTTGCCTTCGACACCGGACTCGCGCATGGCCGAAGACAGGGTATACGCTGACCGCAGCAGCAATACCATTGCCTGATTTGCGATCAGGCAATGGGCAATGGTCCATTCACGCATTTAGTACTCTTTCTTGTACACAAGTTGGCAGTGGGATTTATTAAAGAAACGAATTGCGTTTTAATAATTGGACCTACAAGAATATCCTCGACAACGGCCGATCTTCGTGTATGCTCCGCGACTTGCCGCCGCAAAGGCCATACACACCATAGCGTTTGGCAACCCCCGGCACCAGGCATTCAAAGTGACTGGACCAACACCAACAGGAACCCACTCGCGGTAATCCTGCGCATATTTGCGCCAATCCATTTTTTCCAGAGAGTTTCTGCACACACCTGGTGCAACGAGCACATCAATTTCCCCATGCCTGCGGCCATGGGTTTGTGTATTTGTTAAATATTGCAAGATATTGAGGCATTCAGCCTCTGACAGGAATGGAAGGCGGCTTTCTGTCAAGGAACTGACATGTGAATCTGCTAGCAGCGGCCTTGCGCGTGCAGAGACAAGGCACGTCCTGCCCGATATTCCATCCACCGCTCGATTCCAGCTTTCCATACTGGAAAGCCTCCATCGATGGATGGAGGCCATATTCCCGCGCATCCACGGCAAACCCACGCCGGATGCATCCGACGCGGGTTTGCCGCAGCAGCAAGCCTGCGCAAGAAGACTCAGGCTTCGCGGTTTTCCTTGATGTTGAAGCCCATCTGGCTCTCGGCGCCCTTGCCGCCCTGGTTGGTCTGTTCCCAGTACTGGGTCTTGACCTTGGCAGCCTGGAACGAGTAGTTGACAGTCACGGTGTCAGAGGAGTTGGCGCCGCTGACGGTCACGTTCGTCACCATGACGTCGGTCAGGGTGATCTTGGTGAACTCGATCTGCGAGCCACCGGCCTTGCACAGCGAGATGTCGACCTGGCCCAGGTGCTTGCCCGTGGCGCAGTGCTTGAGCACGGCGGGGTAGCACTTGTCCACCTTGGCGATGACGTTCAGGTCATGGAAGCTCACCTTGCCGGCGCCGGCACCGCCGCCGCTGGCCATGGTGTTGGGCTGGGTCGCGCCCCAGGTGAAGGAGTCGATGTCGGTCCAGCCCTTGTGGTTGGAATCCTGGGATTCGCCACTGGCGCCCTCGACCTTCATGAACATATCAACGGACATTGCACACCTCTCGAATTAATGGATTAAACGTTCGCATGCAACCCAATAGACCGACTGCATCGGATGGTTCACACGCGAACAAAGGGGAAAACCACTCCCGGGCAGAGCGCACGAAACCGATTCACTGAACATGTGATTCAGATCAGTGCGGCGCATACCCTGGATGGTCAAGGAATGTATTGACAATCGCCTGCAATCCTCACTGTCGTGAACCGCCCTCCTTTGTTGGAGCCGCGATGATAGTGGATAAGATCGGAAAAATACAAACAATTGGCCCGACTGAATTGTTACGGCCGATACATCTGAAAAAAAATGTATCCATCGCTTATCCATTCGATACGTGTCATGGCTTTTTGCAGAACTCAAGCTACACTCACGCCGCATTCGGAGTCCGATTGAAATACGATCTTGTATTCATGACGAGTCCATGACGTTCGTCTTTGGCCCCCGGCTTCAGACAATTGGCTGATCGAGGAAAACCAGCGGTTGCATAGACAGATTGCCGGTGCGATGCCGGCTTTGTGCTTGTCCAATGGCCTCGAACAGATTCGGCACCCTGGCACTGCGACAGACCTCGCCCGCCAGCGTGTGAAACAACATCTTGGGTGGGATTGCATGGATAGCGAAGCAGCATGTTCGACCAACTGCCTTCCGGCAGGTGTCCAGATTGGCGAATACCGCGTGCTCGATGTCATCGGCGAAGGCGGTTTCGGCATCGTCTACAAGGCCCGTGACCTCTCGCTGGACCGCGAGGTCGCGATCAAGGAGTACATGCCTTCGGCACTGGCCGGTCGGCAAAGCTCCCATCAGGTGCATGTGCGCTCGCAGCATCGTGGCGCCTTCGACGCCGGGCTGCGCAGCTTCATCAACGAGGCCCGCCTGCTGGCGCGCTTCTCCCACCCCACCCTGGTGCATGTCTACCGATTCTTCGAAGCCGGCGGCACGGCCTACATGGTGATGCGCCACTACGAGGGCCAGACGCTGGGCCAGGTGCTGAAGGCATCGTCCGGCCGCATGGATCAGGCCGGGCTCAGCGCGCTGCTGGTCCCCTTGCTGGACGTGCTGGAAGTGCTGCATGCGCAAGACTGCTTCCACCGCGACATCGCGCCGGACAATATCTTCGTGCAGCGCGATGGCAGCCCCGTGCTGCTGGATTTCGGCGCCGCGCGCCGCATCATCGGCGACATGACCCAGGCGCTGACCATGGTGCTCAAGCCCGGTTTTGCGCCCATCGAGCAATACGTGGACGACGGCGCCATGCCCCAGGGCGCGTGGACCGACATCTACCAGGTCGGCGCACTGATCCACCAGGCCGCCACGGGCCGCATCCCGGCCACCTCGGTCGCGCGCATGGTCACCGATCCCATGCAGCCGCTGACCTCCGAACAGGTCCCGGGCTACTCCGACGCTTTTCTGCAGGGCATGCAACGGGCGCTGGCCGTGCGCCCCCAGGACCGCCCCCAATCCATTGCCGAGCTGCGCAGCCTGCTGGGCCTGTCCACCGACGCCCGGACAGCGCCTGCGCCGGGGGAGCCCAGCCCCATCTACATCCCGATCACGCCGCCTGCGTCCGTACAGGCCGCCATGGCCACCCAGTCAGCAGCCGTGCAGGCGCCGCGCTTCGTGCCGATCACGGAAATCTTCGTTCCTGCAGCAGCGCCGCAGGCAGCGCCCGCGGCCACAGCCATGCCCGTGCCTGCGGTCCCGCCTGTTGCATCTGTTGCACCGGTCCCTCCTGTCGCCACGGTCGCACCGGTGCCGCCCGCTCCCACCGCGCCTGGGGGTTTGGCAACAGGCGGCCCTGTCCAGCCATCTGCAGCCGCAGCCGCGCCCCAGATGACGCCTCAGGCATCTGCCGCCGATCCCATGGGCCTGGACAACGGTCCGTACATCGACATCGACCAGGCACTGCCCCCCGCTCAGCCTGCGCAGCCCCCGGTTCAGGCGCAGGCGCCTGCATCCCAACAGCCCGCCTCCGCACCCGCCGTTCAGGGCGCGCCCGCAGGGGTGCAGCCTCCGGCCGCTGCCGTCCAGGCAGTGCCCAAGGCCAGGCGCAGCGGCATGGCCGTGCCGATGGCCATCGGCGCCCTGGTGCTGGCGGCCATCGCGGGCGGCGGCGTGCTGTGGTACGACCATTCCCAGGACCAGGCCCGTGCCAAGACCTTGGCAGCACGCGACAGCCTGGCATGGCAGCAGGCGCAAAGCCAGTCCAGCCTGGCCCGCCTGCAGGACTACCTGGACAGCTTCCCCGAAGGACAGCACCGCACCGAGGCCCAGGCGCTGCTCAAGCAGTTGCTCAATGAGGCCTCGCTGGCCTCCACGGAGCAGGTGCAGCCGATGACCCCGCCGGAGCAGACCGCGCTGGCTGAACTCCCCCCTTCCCAGCCCGAGCAGGGCGCGCCCGTCGCCCCCGTCACGGTGGCCGCGGTGCCCGAGCCGTTGCCCACCGAGCCGCCCAAGACCGAAGCCCGCCCCGCCAAGCCCGCAGCGGCCACGGGCAAGGTGGTGTTCCGGGTCGTGCCCTGGGGCTATGTCTCCGTGAACCGCGCCCCGGCACGGACCAGCCCGCCGCTGACCCAGATGGAGTTGCCGGAGGGCGAGTACCGCATCGACATCAGCAACCCGGGTGCGGCCTCTACGGTGACCAAGACCATCACGGTCACCAAGGGCGAGTCGGTGACCGTGAACCATCTTTTCGAATGAGCGCGGCGCATGGCTCGACTGATGAACCACCGCTGGCGATGGATGCTGTGCACTGCAGTGCTCGGCCTGCCCTGCCTGGCGCATTCCCAGGCGGCATGCGAGGAGGCCGCGCCGGCCCAAACCGGCTCGGCAGGACGCCCGCAGCTGGCGCAGGGCATTGCGCTGTTCGAGGCGCGCGACCTGGCCCAGGCTGAGCGTGCGCTGCAGGCTGCGCTGTTTGGCGGGCTGGCGGATCCCATGGAGCGGGCCTCCGCCCACAAGTACCTGGCCTACACCTATTGCACGCACAAGGAATGGGCGCGCTGCGAGGCCGCCTTCGACGCCGCGTTCGCCGCCCACCCCGGCTTTGCGCTGCAGGCCTACGAGACCACGGGTACGCCGTGGCGGGACGCCTACAGCCGCGCCCAGGAACGCTGGACCCAGCGCTGCCCTGCCGCCCAACGGCTGCGCGTGGCACCCGCAGCGCCCACGGCCGGCGGCTTTGCACTGAACAGCCGCGTGATCACATCGATCACCGCACTGACATCGGGCTCGGCCCCGGTGCGCTCCGCCGCACTGGCCGCACGGCCTGAGACGCCACGGACGGATCACAACCTGCGCCTGAGGGTCAGCCCCTGGGCCAACGTGCTGATCAACGGCAAGCCGTCCGGCGTCACCCCTCCCGTCGTGCTGCTCAAGCTGGCGCCAGGCTCCCACACGGTGGAACTGCGCAACCCCGGCTTCGAGAGCTATCGGCAGGTGATCCGCATCACCGACGGCCAGTCGGTGACCCTTTCCCATGACTTTGATGCCCGATGACCATGTCCATGCATATCCCTCACTCCCTCCAGCGCCTGACCCTTGCCCTTGCCGTTGCCTTCGGGCTGGCCGCCTGCGAAACCGCACCCAAGCCGGTGGAGCCCGAGCCAGCACCGCCCGTCGTGCAGGCGCCTGTCGAGCCCGTCAAGCCCGTGGACCCGGTGGTGATCAAGGAGCAGGAGCTGGTCGAGGCCATCCAGCTCTACGTGGATGGCCGCTACGAGGATGCCATCACGGCCCTGACGCCCCTGTCCACCGCGCAGGAGCTGCCGATGAGCAGCCAGGTCAAGGCGCTCAAGTACATCGCCTTCAGCCACTGCGTGGAAGGCCGCCGCAAGCCCTGCCGGCAGCACTTCGACATGGCCCTGGCCCTGGACCCCACCTTCCAGCTGACCGAGGCCGAAAAGGGCCATCCCACCTGGGGCCGGGAATTCAACAATGCCCGCGCCGCGCTGCGCAACAAGCGCCCGGCGCCCGCGCGCAAGGCCTCCTGAGGCCTGCCGAGGCCCCCGACGCTTCCTGAAAACTGCCTAGCCTAAGACTCCATGGACAAAATCGAACTCAGGGTCGTGGACCACGATGGCGTTGCGGTCGACCGCCACTGGCATGCCGTATTCGGCATGGCAGGCGGCACGATCGGACGCAGTGGCCAGAACAAGCTCATCATCTCGGATCCGGACGCTTCCGTGGCGCGCGTGCACGCCATGGTCAGACTCGATTCCGAGGGAGCCTTTGTTGCGAACCTGAGCGAGCGTGATCCCATCTGGGTGGCAGACCAGCCCGTGCGCTCGGGCCAGGAAGTGGCCCTGACACTGGGCGCGCGCATCCGCATCGGCGCCTACACCCTGGCCGCCGTGGCGCCGGGCACCCCTTTCGAAGCACCGGCCTCGCCCGGTGCAGCCGTGCCGGCGCCTGCCAGCGCAGCATTTGCAGCGGCTGTGACGCCCTCAGCACCTTCTGCGTCCTCAGCACCCTCAACGCCATCGGTTCCCTCGCCGGTCACGGCAATCCCGCAGCCACCGATCCAGCAGCCCCCCGCAGTTGACAACCCCCTGCAGTCGCAAGCAACGGGGCCGGCAGAAGCTGCGCCACTGGCAGACGTTCTGCCTCCAGCCGCCGCCGGCATCGCCGATCCCTGGGAAGGCCTGACGGCGCTGAGCCTGGATGACATCCAGACCCCGCCTGCGCCTTCTGCCGAGAGTGCAATCCCCCCCGAGCAAGCGGCCATGGCGATGCCGCAGCCGGCCAGGCCGCAGCACCGCCCGCTGCTGATTCCCAATGATTTCGACCCCTTTGCACCGCCGCCCGAGCAGGCTCGGCAGCAGGAAGAAGGCTGGGCCGGCCTGCCCTCGCACGGCAAGGGCGAGCTGATTCATCAGCGCCATGACGGCATGGTCCAAACGCTTCCCCTCAAGGGCCTGAGCACCGAGGCACTGCATGACGCCTCCCATACCGGCCTGCCTTCGTGCTTCGAGGCATCGCAAAAGCTCGATCCGCTCGCGCTGTTCGACCAGGGCGGCCTGCCCGGCGACGCAGCGCCGCTGCAACAGGCATCGGGCCGGGGCTCCGAGCTGGGCCAGGCCTTCAACCTGCCGCGCATGCAGCCGCCTGCGCAGCCTGCTGCACAGGGTGCAGCGGCGCCGGCCCAGCCGGCCGGCCTGGAGCAGTCATTGGCGCCTGCGGCGCAGACACAGCAACCTGTACAGGTTCAGGCCGCACCAGCTGCCGTACCAGTTGCCGTATCAGCTCCCTTACCTGCCGCTGCACCAGTTGCTGCACCGATGGCCACGGCCCCCGCTGCTGCGACGGCCCCCGAAATCCCCGCCGAGCCCGTCGTGCTCGACGGACTGCTGCCCACCAACGGGCTGGACCTGAACATCTTCCAGTCCGGCGCAGGCCAAGCTGCGCCAGCCATCGTTTCTGCCGCAAGCGCTGCCACCGCTCCCGCCAACACCAGCTCCAGCGCCCACTTCAACGCAGCCTCCAGCATCCTCGGCCAGGGCGCCGCCGCCATTCCCGTCGGCACCCTGCCCTGCACCGCCGCGCCTGTCGATGCTCCGGTGCAGCCCCAGCCGGCCGCCAGCGCCGCCCACGCCGACCTGCAGGCCCTGGCCACGGCCTTCATGGAAGGCGCGGGCCTGAACCCGGCCAAGACCCATTTCGAGGTCACGCCCGAATTCATGCGCACCTTCGGCGAAGCCCTGCGCATTGCCGTGCAGGGCACCATCGACCTGCTGGCGGCGCGCTCCGAGATCAAGCGCGAGTTCCGTGCCGGCGTCACCATCATTGCCACGGGCGCCAACAATCCGCTCAAGTTCCTGCCCAATTCCGAGGGCGTGCTCATGCAGATGGTCCACCAGACCTTCCCGGGCTTCATGAAGCCGCTGCCCGCCATGCAGGACGCCTTCCAGGATCTGCACGTGCACCAGCTGGCCCTGATGGCCGGCATCCGCGCCGCCTATGCCGAGGCCCTGACCCGGTTCGATCCGACCGAGCTGGAGCGCCGCACCGAAACCAACCCCGGCCTGCTGGACAAGCTGCTGACCAATGGCCGCAAGGCTGCGCTGTGGGACGACTACAAGCACAACTTCGACGTGCTGCGCCGCCATGCCGAGGACGATCTGATGGCCTTCTCGGGCCGCACCTTCGTCGAGGCCTACGAAAACGCCGAGCAGTCCGTGAAAGGCCAGCCGTGATCGCCTACCTCGACGGAGACGGCCACCGCTACAGCATCCAGGTGGCCAGCGCATCCCACAGCGGCAGGCGTTCCAGCAACGAAGACGCCATGGGCCTGATGGACCTGGGCGCCGGCGGCCTGTGCTGCACCCTGGCCGATGGGGCTGGCGGGCACGGGCATGGCGAACTTGCCGCCCAGCTCACGGTCCAGGCCGTGCTGGAGGGCTTCCGGGAGAACCCGCTGTTCGCCCCTGCCAGCCTGGCCTCCCTGATTTCCCAGGCGGAGCACCGCGTCAGCGGCCAGCAGTCCACCTCGGCCTCGCGCATGCACATGAGCGCCACCGTGGTGGTGCTGTGCATCGACCCCGGGCAGGGCCGCGCCCTGTGGGCGCACTGGGGCGACTCGCGCCTGTACTGGTTCCGCGCAGGCCGCATGCACCTGCGCACCGAAGACCACAGCCTGGTGCAGCAGCTGCTGCACGCCGGCCTGTACGAAGAGAACGACCCGCGCCGCCTGCCCAACCGCAACGTCCTGGCCGGCGCCATCGGTGCCGAAGGCCAGGTGCCGCCCAGCATCCGCTCCGCCGCCGTGGCCCTGGAGCCCGGCGATGTCTTCCTGCTGTGCTCGGACGGCCTGTGGGAAGGCATGCACGAGTCGGAAATGGAGCAGCTGCTGGCCGCGAGCCAGCGCCCCGACGAATGGATACAGCGCATGGTCGACCGCGTCGTATCCAGCGGCAATCCGCACCAGGACAACCTCAGCGCGCTGACGGTGTGGATCTGCCCGCGTGACACCAATGACTGATATCGAGACAGGAGAAGCCATGTGGAAATCGCATGCACCGCATGTACCGCAAGCGCGCCGTCAGGCGCTGCAAACGCTGGGCGCCTTGGGCCTGGGCACGGCAATGGCGACCGGCCTGGCCGGCTGCGGCTCCCTCAATCCCCTGAGCCGCGCGCCTGAAGTGGCGCCCACGGCCGTGCCCGCCGCCGTGTTCGAGGTGGTGGCCGACATGGACATCAACCCCGACCGCGAAGGCATCCCCAAGCCCGTGCTGCTGCGCATCTACGAGCTGCGCGCCTCCGCCGCCTTCGACCGCGCCGGCTTCTTCGACCTGCAGGACAAGGACGACGGCCAGCTGGGCAGCGACTTCGTGCGGCGCGAGGAATTCCTGATCGCGCCCGGCCAACGCCAGGTGATTGAGCGCAAGGGCAACCCCGATGTGCGCGCCTTCGGCCTGTTCGCCGCCTACCGCGATCTGGAGCGCAGCACCTGGCGCGCCTCGGCCGCCGCGCCCAACTCCGTGGAGCTGCGCAGGCGGTGGTGGGGCATGGGCTCCACCGAAAAGCTGCAGCCCGTGCGCTACCAGGTGCACCTGACCCGCGAGGAGGTCACCGTGCGCATCCAACCCGCATCCCAATAAACGCACATCTATCCACCATGGTCTGGCAACGCAAAGTCATCTGGGCCGAAGGCATGTTCCTTCGGCCCCAGCACTTCCAGCAGCAGGAGCGCTTCCTGTTCCGGCAACTGCAGTCGCGCAGCCTGCCGGGACAGCCCTTTTTCTGGGGCTTCTCGGAACTGGAGCTGGACACCGATCTGCTGCGCATGGGCAAGCTGGGCATACGCTCGGCACACGGCGTGCTGCCCGACGGCACGCCGTTCCAGCTGCCGGGCGACGACGAGGCGCCCACCCCGCTGGACATCGGCAAGGACCTCAAGGACGTGGTGGTGCACCTGGCCCTGCCGCTGCGCCGCCTGTCGGGCAGCGAGGTCACCTTTGGCGAAGGCACGCAAAGCCCCGCGCGCTATCTCAGTGACGTGACCGAAGTGGCGGACAGCAACGACGTGGGCGCCCAGCCCGCCGAGGTGCAGCTGGGCCGGCTGCGCCTGAGCCTGCGCCCCGCCCACGAGCTGACCGAAGGCTGGGTCAGCCTGCCCGTGGCCCATGTGGTCGAGCGCCAGGCCAGCGGCGGCGTGCTGCTGGAGCCCGGCTTCATTCCCACCGTGGTCAACAACGGGCCCAGCTCGGTGCTCAACACCTTCTGCAAGGAAATCCACGGCCTGCTGCGCCAGCGCGGCGAGGTTCTGGCCCAGCGCATGATCCAGCCCGAGCGCGGCGGCATCGGCGAGGTCGGCGACTTCCTGCTGCTGCAGCTCATCAACCACTGGACGGGCGCCGCCCAGCACTGGGTGCGCACCGGCAGCATCCACCCCGAGCGCCTGTTCGAGGAACTGCTGCGCCTGGCCGCCGAGCTGACCACCTTCGACCACGAGCGCCGCCGCCCCGAGGTGCTGCCCGTCTATGACCACGACGACCTGCGGCGCAGCTTTCCGCCACTGATGCTGGAGCTGCGGCGCAGCCTGTCCTCGGTGCTGGAGCAAAACGCCATCCAGATCCCGCTGCACGACCGCCAGTACGGCGTGCGCGTGGCGCTGATCCCGTCCACCGAGCTGCTGACCACCTGCGACTTCGTGCTGGCCGCCCATGCCCAGACCACGCCGGAATTCCTGCGCACCCACTTCCCCACCCAGACCAAGCTGGGCCCGGTGGAGCGCATACGCGACCTGGTGAACCTGCACCTGCCCGGCGTCACGCTGCGGCCGCTGCCCATCGCCCCGCGCGAGATCCCCTACCACGCGGGCTACAACTATTTCGAGGTGGACACCACGCACGACCTGTGGAACCAGCTGCAAAGCTCCGGCGGCCTTGCCATGCACGTCTCCGGTGAATTCCCCGACCTGCAGCTGGAGTTCTGGGCCATCCGCCGCTGACGGCGCGACGCATCTTCCGACATGAACAGTTCCAACATCAGCCACCAAATGCCCTGGGGGAGAGACGGCGACGCGGGCCGAGCCGAAGGCGCAGCCAGCGGCGCAACCGCGCCTGCCGGTCAGGAGCCGCTGCGCTCCAACCTGCCCGACGTGGTCAGCGGCGGCAACCCGCTGGTGGCCGCCGCCAACCAGCTGCTGAACCTCATCCCCCAGATCCGCGCCATGGTCACCAACGAAGACCCGCGCGCGCTGCAGCAGCTGCTGCTCGAACACATACGCGAGTTCGAGCAGCGTGCCGGCGCCAGCGGCGTGCCCATGGAAACCATCATCGGCGCGCGCTACTGCATCTGCACCGTGCTCGACGAAACCGCCGCCCAGACGCCCTGGGGCAGCGCAGGTATCTGGCCTCACTACAGCCTGCTCGTGGCCCTGCACAACGAAACCTGGGGCGGCGAGAAGTTCTTCCAGCTGCTGGCCCGGCTGGTGCAGACGCCGCACCAGCACATCGACCTCATCGAGCTGCTGTACTACTGCGTGATGCTGGGCTTCGAAGGCCGCTACCGCGTGATCGACAACGGCCGCGCCCAGCTGGAGACGCTCAAGGCGCGCCTGCTGCAGCTCATCGAATCGACGCGCGGCGACCGCAGCAGCCTGCTGTCCGTGCACTGGCGCGGCGTGCAGCGCCTGGCCTCGCCGCCCTGGGCCATGGTGCCGCTGTGGGTGGCGGCAGCCATCACGCTGCTGCTGGCGTTCTTCATCTACCTGTGGTTCAGCTACCGGCTGTCCAACAGCTCGGACGATCTGTTCGCCGCCATCAACGAGATCCGGTTCCCGCGCACCTCGGCGGCTGCCACCGTGGCCACCATCAAGCCGCGGCTGCGGCAATTCCTGGAGCCCGAAATCCGCGAAGGCCTGGTCAGCGTGCGCGACGAAGCCGACCGCAGCACCGTCATCCTGCGCGGCGACGGCCTGTTCGACCCGGCCGCCACCGTCGTCAAGCCCCGCTACGTGCAGGTCATCCACCGCGTGGCCGCGGCGCTGGACGAAGTGCCGGGCAAGGTCATCGTCAATGGCTACACCGACAACCTGCCCATCCGCACGGCGCGCTTCCCGTCCAACTGGAACCTGTCGCAGGAGCGCGCCCAGGCCGTGTCCCAGATGCTGGGCGGCTCGCTGCGCGACCGCCAGCGCCTGCATGCCGAGGGCCGTGCCGACAGCGACCCCGTCGCCCCCAACAACACGGCCGAAGGCCGGGCGCTGAACCGGCGGGTGGAAATCGTCCTGCTGGTCGCGCCCCAGCAGCGTGACCAGCAACTGCAGGCCCTGCCTGCCGCACCCGAGACCAGGAACTGACCCCCATGATCCGTCGCATCGCCTCATGGCTGTTCAACCGCTACATGCTGGAGCTTCTGGGCCTGGTGGCCCTGAGCCTGCTCATCTGGTTCGTCGGCCCCCTCGTCTTCATCCAGCCCTACCAGCCGCTGGGCAGCCCCACCGTGCGCTGGTGGTTGATCGCCGGCCTGTTCATCCTCTGGTTCCTGCGCCTGCTGCTGAAATGGTGGCGTGCACAGCGCATGAACGAGCACCTCATGACCGGCCTGTCCCGCCTGACCTCGCCGCGCGAGGCGGACGGCACGCCCGCCGCCGGCTCCGAGGAAGTGGCCGAGCTGGAGTCCCGCTTCAAGGAAGCCCTCGACACGCTGAGCAAGACCCGCTTCGGCCAGACCGAAGGCGGCCTGTTCGGGCGCTGGAACAAGCGCTACATCTACCAGCTGCCCTGGTACCTGATCATCGGCTCGCCGGGTTCGGGCAAGACCACGGCCCTGATCAACTCGGGGCTGGACTTCCCGCTGGCGGCCCAGTTCGGCAAGCGCGCCATCCCCGGCATGGGCGGCACGCGCAACTGCGACTGGTGGTTCACCGACCAGGCCGTGCTGCTGGACACGGCCGGCCGCTACACCACCCAGGAAAGCGATGCGGAGCAGGACAAGGCTGCCTGGAAGGGCTTCATGCAGCTGCTCAGGCGCTTTCGCGGACGCCAGCCGGTCAACGGCGTCATCGTCACGCTCAGCGTGCAGGAGCTGCTCAGCAGCAGCGATACCGAGCGTGCCCAGCTGGCCCAGCTGATCGGCCTGCGCCTGAGCGAGCTGTGCGAGGAGCTGACCATCCGCTTTCCCGTCTACGTGCTGGTCACCAAGAGCGACCTGCTGGCGGGCTTCAACGAGTTCTTCGGCGCCATGAGCCGCGAGGAGCGCGCCCAGGTCTGGGGCTTCACCTACCCCTATGACGAAAAGACCCAGCGCTCGCCCGCCAGCGACCCGCAGGCCGCCAGCGCCCTGTACATGGAGGAATTCGACGCCCTGGTCGCCCAGATCAACCGCCTGCTGCCCCAGCGGCTGATGACCGAGCCCGATCTTGCGCGCCGCAGCCTGCTCTACGCCCTGCCCCAGCAGTTTGCCGGCCTCAAGGACGTGGTGCGCGACACGCTGGATGCGGCGTTCTCCGCCTCGCGCTTCAAGGAAAAGCCGCTGCTGCGCGGCGTCTACTTCACCAGCGGCACGCAGGAGGGCATGCCCTTCGACCGCGTGATGTCGGCCCTGTCGCGCCGCTTTGCGCTGCGCGGCCGCCTGCCGGCCGATGCCGTGCCCCAGCAGGGCCGCAGCTACTTCCTGGAGTCGCTGTTCAAGGACGTGATGTTCAACGAGTCCGGCCTGACCGGGCGCAACGCCAAGAAAGAGCGCCAGCTGCGCCTGCTGCAGGCCGCCGGCCTGTGCGCCCTGCTGCTGGCCCTGGGCGGCGCGGCCCTGGCCTGGACGCTGAGCTACGAGAACAACCAGCGCTACCTGAACGAAGTGGCCGACAACGCCGGCACGCTGCGCCAGGCCGTGGAGGAATCCAAGGCCACCGATCCCGACAACGTGGTCGCCCTGGTGCCCATGCTCAACCACGCGGCGCGCGTGGCGCAGAGCAGCCGCTTCGAGGAATCGGCCCCGCTGGGCTGGCGCTGGGGCCTGCTGCAGGTGCCCAAGGTGCAGACGGCCGCCCACGCCACCTACCTGCGCCTGCTGGAAGACGCCTGGCTGCCGCGCCTGAGCAGCCATGTCGCGCGCTCGCTGCGCCAGGTCAGCACCGGCAGCCCCGAGGCCAGCTACGAAACGCTCAAGGCCTATCTCATGCTCTACGAGCCCGACCACTTCGACGCCACCTTCGTCAAGGCCTGGCTGCGCAGCGATTGGGAAAACACCCTGCCCCAGCATCTGGTGCAGGCCGGCCTGGTGGACCAGCTGTCCGAGCACCTGGACCGCCTCATCGACGGCCGCGTGGTGGTCTCCGCCCAGCCCATCGACGCCAACCTGGTCGCCGAAGTGCGCCAGCGCCTGGCCCAGATGTCGCCCGCCCAGCGTGCCTACAGCCGCCTCAAGCAGCTGCTGAACACCGGCGACAAGCTGCCGCCCGACTTCAGCGTGGTGCGTGCCAGCGGACCCGAGGCGCCCCAGGTCTTTGCGCGTGCCAGCGGCAAGCCGCTCACCCAGGGCATCAGCGGCCTGTTCACCTATGACGGCTACCACGGCCTCTTCCTGCACGAGCTGCCCAAGGTCACCACCTTGCTGGCCAAGGAGGAAACCTGGGTGCTGGGCCAGGCCGAAGGCCGGCGCAGCGTGGCCCAGGAAGTGCTCACGGGCCAACTGGCCAACGAGGTCAAGCGCCTGTACCTGATGGAGTACGCGCGCCTGTGGGAAACCTTCCTGGCCGACATCCGCCCCATACGCACGGCCTCGCTGGAGCAGGCCGGCGAGCAGGCCCGCCTGTACTCGTCCGCCAACTCCAGCCTGGAGCAGTTCATCCGCGCCGTGGCCCGCGAGACCACGCTGGCCCGCCGCCCGGACCAGCAGGAAGGCGGCAGCTCGGGCAGCACCAGCAGCTGGCTGGGCGAGAAACTGCAGCGCATCCGCGAGGAACAGCACCAGCTCAGCCGCCTGACCGGCAAGCCGCTGAACGTGGGCGGCATGCTGGCCACCGGCACGCTGGAGGCCGACATCGTGGACTTCCGCTTCCGCGAATACCGGCGCCTTGCCACCAGCAACGGCTCGGGCCCGGCGCCCATCACCGCCAGCCTGCAGGTGCTCAACGAGGCGGCGGCCGTCATCGCCTCGGCGCGCCAGCAGGTGATCCAGGGCGGCGGCGTGCCTCCCTCGCTGAGCGGCACGCTGGAGAAAGTGCGCTCGGAGGCCAAGCGCGTGCCGCCTCCGCTCAACAGCATGTACGAGGCCCTGGCCACCTCCACCTCGTCCTTCGTGGGAAGCAGCGTGCGCAGCACGCTGGGCGGCAACCTCAACGCCACCATCGGCGACTTCTGCCGCCGAGCCATCCTGGGCCGCTACCCCTTCACGCGCAGCGCCACGCGCGACGTGACCACGGACGACTTCGCCCGCCTGTTCGCCACCGGCGGCACCATGGACGAGTTCTTCCGCACCCAGCTGCAGACCATGGTGGACATCTCCACCGTGCCCTGGACCTTCAAGCAGGGTGTGGACGGCACGCCGGTGGGGGGCTCTGCCTCGCTGGCCGCCTTCCAGCGCGCGGCCTCCATCCGCGACGTGTTCTTCCGCGCAGGCGGCAACACGCCCGGCATCCGGCTGGAGATCAAGCCGCTGGACATGGACGCCTCCATCTCCCAGATGGTGCTGGACGTGGACGGCGAGATCGTGCGCTACCAGCACGGCCCGCAAATCCCCAAGGCCGTCTCCTGGCCCGGCACGCGCGGCACCGGCCAGGCCCGGCTGCAGATCACGGCGGCCGGCGCGCAGAACACCGGCATCGTGACCGAAGGCCCCTGGGCCCTGCACCGCCTGTTCGACCGCGCCCAGATCCTGCCGGGCAACTCGCCCGAGCGCTTCACGGCCATCTTCACCATCGACGGGCGCAAGCTGCGCATGGAAGTCACCACCAGCAGCGTTCTCAACCCATTCCGGCTCAAGGCCATGGAGGAATTCGAATGTCCGGACCGGCTGTGAACGCCATGACTGTCCAGCGGCCATGCGCCGCCTGGTGGGGCAAGCTGCCCAGCCAGGGCGATTTCGTCGGCCGGCGCATGCCCCACGCACTGACCATGCGCTGGGACGAATGGCTGCGCAACGGCATGGACCAGTTGCGCAGCGATGCGGCCGATGGCTGGTCCACGCGCTTCGTGCACTCGCCGCTGTGGTTCTTCCTGTGCCCTGCCTCCATCCTGGGCCAGTCCATGGTGGGCGTGATTGGCCCCAGCTCCGACCGCATCGGCCGGCTCTTTCCGCTGGCCATCATGGCCACGGTGGACGGCAGCTCCGGCATGCCGGCGTCGGACCAGGACATCGAACGCTTTCTGAGCGGCGCACGCGATGCGCTCATCGACGCGCGACGCCTGCCCCTGTCGGCCCAGCAGCTCGACGAGCGGCTGGCCACCCTGCAATGGCCGTTCCAGCAGGAGCGCAGCGCGCCGGACAGCACCTCCATCCACAGCCTGCTGGCCGACCTCGACATGGGCGCCTCGCAAGGCAACGCCGCGCGCCTGCCGCGCATGGACTGGCGCGCCTGCATGCGCCCCGGTTCCACCACCTCCGTCTGGTGGATCTCGGCCACGCCGCGCCACGCCCCTGACGAAGTGGTCCAGCACGAAGTGCTGCACCGCCGCCTGTTCACCCGGCTGTTCAAGGGCGCCTGAACCCGCACAGAGCGCACGGCCCCTGCACACCAAACCCCAAGCCACATCGAATCCCGCCCATGGCCAATATCCAGGACCTGCTGACCGAGACCTCCGCCGAGCCCCCCTGCGGCCCGGACCTCACCTATGACAACGACTTCCAGTCCATGGAAAGCGCTGCGCAGGGCAAGGTCGAACAGCAGTTCGGCGACACCGTCATCCCCGCCGAGCCACCGGACTGGCGCGACGTGGAGCGCCAGGCCTCGGCCCTGATGCAGCGCACCAAGGACCTGCGCGTGGCCGTGCTGCTGTGCCGTGCCTGGACCATCCTGCACGGCCTGCCCGGCACGCTGCAGGGCCTGCAGCTGTGCGCCGCCCTGCTGGAGCGCCACTGGGAGCATGTCCACCCCCTGCCCGAGGACGGCGACGACTACTTCATGCGCATGAACGCCCTGGGCACCCTGTCGGACGTGACGGGCTTTGTGCGCGACCTGCGCAACGCCGACTTCCTGCGCGGCGCCCTGGGCCAGATCAGCGTGCGCGACGCCGAACTGATGGCCAGGGGCAACGTGCCCGAGGACCTGCCGCACCTGACCGCCGACGAGCTGCGCATGGCCTCGGCCCGCGCACATGCCGAGGGCCACGAAACCCTGCTGGCCGTCACCCCCGCGCTGCAGGAACTCGACCGGATCCGCGCCTGCTGCGAACAGCACCTGCCCAGCCACCAGCAGCCCGAGCTCGACGGCCTGCGCCAGCTGCTGCTGGCCCTCGGTCAATGGCTGCCCCAGTCCACAGGCGACGCCGACACGGCCGCTGAAACCGATCCGGCCGCACAGGCCGGCACCGGGGACGGCCTGGCATCCCAGCCCGCGCCCGGCACCCCCCACACCCCGGCACGCAACCGCGAACAGGCGATTGCCCAGTTGCTGGAAATCGCCGCCTTCGTGGAGCGCACCGAGCCCTCCAACCCCGCCCCCCTGCTCATCCGCCGCGCCGCCCGCTTCATGCGCATGGGCTTCATGGACATCCTGCGCGAACTGTCGCCCGACAGCCTGGCCCAGGTGGAAGTGATCACGGGCGCCCACCTGCAGGAGCAGCAGACATGAGGGCCACCGCCAAGAACGAGGCGCTGTTTAAACGAAAGGATGCAAGCAATGCTTGAAGTCGACAAGAACGGGATGGTGATCAACAACGCACGCATCCTGCCGCGACGCACCACGGCCATTGAGCGCGCGGCCATGCCCACGGTCCGAGGGATCATCGTCCACCAGACGGGTTCCTCCACGGAGCAGGCTGTTTTCAACAGCTACCTGGTCCCTGGCGCCAACGGGGCGCACTTCCTCATCAGCAAGCAGGGCACGATCTACCAGACAGCTTCGCTGTATCGGCGGACCAACCACGTTGGCAATGTGCGCGCACGCTGCCTGGCAGAGCATCGGTGTACTGCAGCGGAGATCAAGCAGTACAGCAAGAGCGGCCCCAAGGCTATTAGCCGCACAGAGATGACCAAGAGCGTCCCTGAGCGCTACCCCTCCAACCTGGACAGCATCGGCATTGAAATCGTTGGCATCGCGTCGTTGCCTCCGAGCAAAAAGATGCCCCCGAATCTCACGCCCAAGAAGCAGCAGGAGTTCATCAACGAAAACGCCGTCTACGAGGCAGTGAACGGGCCTCAGCAAAGCGCGTTGAGCTATCTGGTGGAAGAGCTGAAGAACAGCCTGCAGATTCCGGGAACCGAAATTCATCGCCACCCGGCAGTCAGCTACAAGAACGTTACCGAAGCGGAGACCGCGACATGGCAATGAAATGGTGTCTCGCCGTAGCGTTTGGCTTCGCCGTGGCGGCCTTTGCGGATACACGCTCCAAGCCCGTCATAGAGCGCATCACGATCCCGGTCAGCGCCGCCAAAAGCGAAGATCCGAATATCCATTGCGATTCACTGCGCATTGACGAAAAGCGTGTGCGCTATTTCCTGCGCCACGCCAGGCCCAGCAGCCAGTTTAATTACGCGCGTGCCTATGAAACCGGTAGTTGCAGCGCCAGTGCCGTCGTGCGCTTCAAGGGTGGCCGCGAATTCCGGCTGGCCATCGATGACGGCACCGGCTGGGGAACCACAGAGAGCAAACGCTCCGTGTCCTACCTCTATTGCGAAGCCTGCACTGATCTGCTGGAGCCGGACTTCGACTTCAAGGAGCCAGCGTCCCCATGACATCTGCGCCTTTCCACGGCTTTGACCGTTTCCACACGGCCTCTTGCGCCCTCAGCCCTTCGGTCCGCCGCAAGGCGGGACTCCAGGCTTTTTACTTCTGCGACCCATTTTTTTCTTGAAAGGAACACCCGCATGTCGCTCACCAAAACCGGCAAGAGTGGTCAGAAATTCATCGCGCGCAACCGTGCGCCGCGCGTGCAGATCGAGTACGACGTCGAGATCTACGGTTCGGAAAAGAAGGTGCAGATCCCCTTCGTGATGGGCGTGCTGGCCGATCTGTCGGGCAAGCCCGTCGATCCGCTGCCCGAAATCGCCGACCGCAAGTTCCTGGAAATCGACATCGACAACTTCGATGCGCGCATGAAGTCCATCAAGCCCCGCGTCGCCTTCCAGGTGGACAACACGCTGACGGGCGAGGGCAAGCTCAACATCGACCTGAGCTTCGAGAGCATGGAGGACTTCTCCCCCGCCGCCATCGCGCGGCGCGTGGGCGCGCTCAACTCGCTGCTGGAGGCACGCACCCAGCTGCACAACCTGCTGTCCTACATGGACGGCAAGCAGGGCGCCGAGGAGCTGATCGGCAAGGTGCTCAAGGACCCTGCGCTGCTCAAGTCGCTGGCCGCCGCGCCCAACATCACTGCCCCGCAGGCCTTGGGCCCTGCATCCGAGGCTTGAGGCAGCACATCAGGAAGGCAAGCACGTCATGAATACCGCAACCCAACTCGAACAATCGACCCAGGCGCTGGCCGGCAGCGAATTCGGCAGCCTGCTGCAAAAGGAATTCAAGCCCAAGACCGACCAGGCCCGCGAAGCCGTGGAAGCGGCCGTGCAGACGCTGGCCCAGCAGGCCCTGGGCTCGGCGATCACGCTGTCCAACGATGCCTACCAGACGGTGCAGGCCATCATTGCCGAGATCGACCGCAAGCTGTCCGAGCAGATCAACCGCATCATCCACCACGACGACTACCAGAAGCTCGAAGGCGCCTGGCGCGGTCTGCACCACCTGGTGACCAACACCGAGGTGGACGAGATGCTCAAGATCCGCGTCATGAACATCTCCAAGAAGGAGCTGCACCGCAACATGCGCCGCTTCAAGGGCGTGGGCTGGGACCAGAGCCCCGTCTTCAAGAAGGTGTACGAAGAGGAATACGGCCAGTTCGGCGGCGAGCCCTTCGGCTGCCTGGTGGGCGACTACCACTTCGACCACAGCCCGCCGGACGTGGAGCTGCTCGGTGAAATGGCCAAGGTGGCTGCCGCGGCCCACTGCCCCTTCATCTCGGGCGCGGCGCCCGCCATCATGCAGATGGAATCCTGGCAGGAGCTGGCCAACCCGCGCGACCTGACCAAGATCTTCACCAACACCGAGTACGCCGCCTGGCGCAGCCTGCGCGAGTCCGACGACGCCAAGTACATCGGCCTGGCCATGCCGCGCTTCCTGGCACGCCTGCCCTACGGCGCGCGCACCAACCCGGTCGATGAATTCGACTTCGAGGAAGAGACCGACAGCGGCGACCACGGCAAGTACTGCTGGGCCAACTCGGCCTACGCCATGGCGGTCAACATCAACCGCTCGTTCAAGTACTACGGCTGGTGCACCTCCATCCGCGGCGTGGAATCGGGCGGCGCGGTGGACAACCTGCCGGCCCACACCTTCCCCACCGACGACGGCGGCGTGGACATGAAGTGCCCCACGGAAATCGCCATCAGCGACCGCCGCGAGGCCGAGCTCGCCAAGAACGGCTTCATGCCCCTGGTGCACCGCAAGAACTCGGACGTGGCCGCCTTCATCGGCGCCCAGTCGCTGGCCAAGCCCGCCGAGTACTACGACTCCGACGCCACGGCCAATGCCAACCTGTCGGCGCGCCTGCCCTACATGTTCGCCTGCTGCCGCTTCGCGCACTACCTCAAGTGCATCGTGCGCGACAAGATCGGCTCCTTCCGCGAGCGCACCGACATGGAGCGCTGGCTCAACGACTGGATCATGAACTACGTGGACGGCGACCCGGCCAACTCCTCGCAGGAAACCAAGGCCCGCAAGCCCCTGGCCGCCGCCGAGGTGCAGGTGCAGGAAGTCGAGGGCAACCCCGGCTACTACACCTCCAAGTTCTTCCTGCGCCCCCACTACCAGCTGGAAGGCCTGACGGTGTCGCTGCGCCTGGTGTCCAAGCTGCCTTCCGTGAAGCAGGGCGCGAAGTAAGACTGTCTGTCCACCTGGCTCCTGGTGCCGACACGCTCGCACCAGGGCCAGGCCCCATAACAAGAAACAGGCCTGGAGAAGCTTTCCCCTCCAGGACCCAACTCAGAGAGGCTTTTCATGCCCTGGAATGTAGACAACGCCGTCGCCACCCTGCAGACCAATGCCCGCGCCAGTTCTGCCGGCTACTGCGCGCGCTATGTGCGCGATGCGATCGGCGCTGGCGGCATCGCACTGCAGCGCACGCGTGATGCCAAGGACTACGGCACCAGCCTGGTGGCCGCCGGCTTCACACGCTACGACGCCATGCCCGAAGGTGGCTACAAGAAAGGCGATGTGGCGGTGATGCAGGGCTTCACCTCATCGCCCGCCGGCCACATGCAGATGTTCGACGGAAGCGTCTGGATCTCGGACTTCAAGCAGAACGGCTTCTGGGCAGGCCCCGGCTACCGCACCCACAAGCCCGCTTTCAAGATCTACCGCCATCCCTGATGCGCCCATTGAGCCACGCCATGAACGCCTGTTCCAAAACCTTCTTCACCCTGCTGCTGGCCGGCACGGCCTGCGCCACGGTGCAGGCCGCCCCCGCCACGACAACGACGGCGGCAGCGGCAGCGGACATCTCCACCCTGTTCACCGACGCCCTGCATTGCCGCATCGAGTTTCCCGATGGCCGCGACGAAGCGCTGGCCCAGCGCCTGCGCGCGCAGGGCGTGACCGTGGTGGACCGCGCGCCCGGCGAAAGCCTGGACCTGCTCTACCTGTTTGCCACGCCGCTGGAGATCGATGGCACGCAGGTGTCCTCCATCACCGTGCGCGGCGGCAGTGGCAGCATTGTCGCGGCGCACGCCACGGGCAGCCTGCAGGCGCTGGTCCAGCGCACCAAGGCCCGGCCGCAGGCGCGCAGCAGCTGGGATCTTGAAGGCTTTGGCGAGCTGCCCGCCCAGTACGCACGCGCCATGCCGCTCAGAAAGGGCCTGGACGAGACGCCACCGCGCATCGTCATCGGCCATGTGGCCGGCGAGGCGCCCGACGCCGTGCGCTGGGGCTGCCGCTCCTACGACGACTGACCGGGGCGCAGCCGCACCCCGCCCCTCTCTTTTTCCTGCGTTTTCACCATGCCCCTGCCCAGCTTCACCTCACAGCTTTCCCTGGACGAGCAACTCAAGGCCCTGAAGGACCAGATCCGCCAGGCCCCGGCCTCGGCGCCCCTGCGCGTCTACTACTTCCAGCTGCTGTGCGTGCTGGGCGAATGGCAAAAGGCGCTGGAGCAGTTGCAGCTGTGCGCGCAGCTCGACCCTTCGTGCGAGCCCATGGCGCGCGCATACCGCGAGGCCATCCGCTGCGAAGTGCTGCGCGCCGAGGTCTTCGCCGGCAAGAAAAAGCCCTTTCTCATGGGCGAGCCCGCGCAATGGCTGGCCTGCCTGATCGACGCCCTGGCCCATGAAGGAGCAGCTGCCCAGGACCTGCGCGCCCGCGCCCTGGACGAAGCGCCCGCCACGGCCGGCCACATGGGCGAGCACCGCTTCGAATGGCTGGCCGACAGCGATACCCGCCTGGGCCCCGTCTGCGAGCTGCTGGCGCACGGCAGCTACTACTGGCTGCCCTTCGACGCCATTGCACAGATCGGCTTCGAGCCCGTGCAGGACCTGCGCGACCTGATCTGGCTGCCCTGCGAGGTCACGCTGCGCGAGGGCGGCGCGCTGCAGGGCTTCATGCCCGCGCGCTATCCGCTGGCGCCCGGCGATGACGATGCCGTCCGCATGTCGCGCCGCACGCAGTGGAGCCCGCTGGACACAGATGCCTCCGATCCTGACGAATCCGCAGGCCACGTGGCCGGCCACGGCCAGCGCACCTGGGTCACCGACTCCGAGGACTTTCCCATGCTGCAGGTACGCCAGTTGGCGCTGGACACCCCCACGCGATGACGGAGCAGGCCATGCACGGAACAGTCGCCCCCGCGTCCCCGCAAGCGCTGCGCTGCCCGTGCTCGCTGCTGGCCGCCTTGCTGTGCCTGGGCCCGTGGCCTGCATCGGCCTCCAGCCACGGCCTGGCCAATGCCCTGCGCTGCGGCTGGTTCGACAACCCCACGCCCGCCAATGCCTCGCTGACCGATCGCGATACCGACTGGACCGTTGGCGTGCAGGGCGGCCACCAGGCCCAGGGCGACTGGCCCCGCTTTGCAAACCGTGACTGGGTGCGTACCGGCCATGGCAGCTACGGCTATGGCTGCGCCTGCATGAAGGTGTCCACCGATGACAAGGAGCAGATCGTGCAGATCTTCTCCGCACGTTCGCGCCCTCTTTCCGCCTGCCGCCAAGACCCGGCTTTGAAGGCGAAGGAGCCCGTGACCCCCCTGGCGGCTGCCCGGCCGGCCGGTTCCTGAAGAAACAAGCCATGCGCCCCAGTCCCCTCAACCCCATGCCCACGCTGCGCACGCGCCAGAACCAGGCGACCGCAGCCAAGGACCGGCTGCAGCCCGCCCTGCTGGACCGGCTGACCGACCATGAGCCCCATCTGCGCACCGAGCGGCCCGATGCGGTCTTCGTGAACGAATCCCGCCTGCGCGAGGCCCTGCTGCGCGACCTGGGCTGGCTGCTCAATGCGCGTGATGCCTGGGACCACGTGGAGATGGAGGGGCTGGAGCATGTGCAGCGCTCGGTCATCAACTACGGCATGCCGCCGCTGGCCGGCCAGCTGCTGTCCGAGCTGGACTGGGGCCATGTGGAGCGCAGCATCCGCGAAAGCATCCTGGCCTTCGAGCCGCGCATCCTGCCCAAGACGCTGGCCGTGACGCTGCTGGCCTCCACCGAGCAGCTCAACCACCACAACACGCTGCAGTTCGAGATCCGCTGCCAGTTCTGGTCCATGCCCTATCCGCTGGAGCTGTTGCTCAAGACCAGCCTGGACCTGGAGACCGGCCAGGTCTCGCTGCAAAACCTCAGGGCCTGAGCCCGGACGCCGCCACACACACCATGAATCCCCGCCTCGTCGAGTACTACAACCGCGAACTGGCCTATCTGCGCGAGCTGGGCGCCGAGTTCGCTGCCGCCTTTCCCAAGGTCGCGGGCCGTCTTTCGCTGCACGACACCGATGTGGCCGACCCCTATGTGGAGCGCCTGCTGGAGGGCTTCAGCTTTCTGAGCGCACGCATCCAGCTGAAGATGGACGCGGAGTTCCCGCGCCTGTCCCAGCGCATGCTGGAAATGGTCTGCCCCCATTACCTGGCGCCCACGCCATCCATGGTGGTGGTCCAGCTCAAGCCCAGTGCCAAGGAAGGCAACCTGGTCGATGGATTCACCCTGCCCTCGGGCAGCGTGCTGCGCACCCACAAGGTGCAGGAAGAGCAGACCATCTGCGATTTCCGCACCGGCGGGCCGCTGACGCTGTGGCCGCTGGAGATACGCCAGGCCCGCCTGGGCGGCCCGGCGCTGGACCTGCCCCATGCGCTGGTGCCCCAGCTGGGCGAGGCCGGCGGCCACCTGCGGCTGCAGCTGGCCACGCTGGATGCCTCGCAGTGCATGCAGGTGGCGCTGGACCAGCTGTGGGTGTATATCCATGCGGGCGACGTCGTCGCTTCCCATCTGCAGGAGCTCATCCACACGCAGACGCTGGCCATCGTGGTCCACCACCCGCAGGACCCGCGCCAGGTCTGGGACGTGCTCCCGCCCGATGCGCTGCGCGCCGAGGGCCATGACAGCGAACAGGCCCTGATTCCCTATTCGCACCGCGCCTTCCAGGGCCACCGGCTGCTGCACGAGTACTTCGCGTTTCCCGCGCGGCAGCGGTTCTTCTCGATCAACGGCCTGTCGCGCAGCATGCGCCGCATTGCCCACGACGGCGTGGGCATCACGCTGCTGCTGCGCCGCGCCGCGCCCACGCTGGAGCCGCAGATCGACGCGGCCAAGCTGCTGATGCACTGCATTCCGGCCATCAACCTGTTCGAGTACACGGCGGACCGCCTGCACGTGGCCTCCAACGTGCACGAATACCACGTCGTTGCCGACCGCATGCGGCCGCTGGACTTCGAGGTCTACGGCGTGCAGGCCGTCACCGGGCACCACGAAGGCAAGACGCAGGACCGTGAATTTGCGCCGCTGTACGCATCCACTCACGGCCTGCACTCCACCGAGCAGGCCTACTTCACCACGCGGCGCGAGCCCCGGCTGTTTTCCGAACGCAGCCTGCGCAGCGGCCCGCGCACGCAGTACCTGGGCTCGGAAGTCTTCATCTCGCTGGTGGACCAGCGCGAGGCGCCGTTCTCCGACGAGCTCAAGCAGCTGTCCATGCATACCCTGTGCACCAATCGCGACCTGCCCCTGCTCATGCGCGTCAACCAGCCGGGCGGCGACTTTGCACTGCAGGAATCGGCACCCGTGGAATGGGCCCGCGCCATCGCCGGCCCCAGCGCGCCCATCCCCGCCGTGGCCGACGGAGGCCTGACCTGGCGATTGATCTCCCACCTGAGCCTGAACTACCTGGCCATGACCGATCTGTCCGACGAGGAAGGCGCGGCCACGCTGCAGGAGCTGCTGCGCCTGTACCTGGACCTGGGCAACCACCAGCTGGCCGGGCAGATCGCCGCCATCCAGGGCATGCGCATCGAACCCATCACGCGCCGCCTGCCCCAGCACCGCCAACTGGTCTACGGCCGCGGCGTGGGCGTACACCTGAGCGTGGACGAGCCGGCCATGGCCGGTGTCAGCCCCTGGCCCCTGTCCAATGTGCTGGAGCGATTCTTCGCCCGCCATGTGGGCGTCAACAGCTTCACCGAGCTGCAGCTGCACTCGCGCCAGCGCGGCCCCGTCGCGCGCTGGACTCCGCGCCCCGGACAAAGGCCCGGCATATGAGCAACGCCGCCCACGCCCCCCTGCCCGAACCGGAGCACCTCCAGTCGGCGGCTCCGGCTCCAGCTCCGGCGCCCGCGCGTGCGCCCGTGCAGGCCACCGGGCCCGACGACGCCCGGGCGCGCCTGTTCTGGCAGCGCCTGAGCGCCAAGCCCTACCAGTTCGACCTGATGCACAGCCTGCGCTACCTGCAGGCACGCCATCCCGCGCTGCCGCGCCTGGGCCAGGCCACGCGCCCCAAGGACGAGCCGCTGCGCCTGGGCCAGGACCCGTCGCTGGCCTTCGCCCCCGCCACCATTGCAGAAATCCTGCCCTCGCGCGCCGGCGAGCCCGAGCGCATGACGGTCTGGAACTTCGGCCTCTACGGCCCCAACGGACCGCTGCCCACGCACATCACCGAATACGTGCGCGAGCGCCTGCGCCAGCATGACGACGCCACGCTGGCACGCTTTTCCGACATCTTTCACCACCGCATGCTGCTGCTGCTGTTCCGCGCCTGGTCGGACGCACAGCCCACCGCATCACTGGACCGCCCGGGCGAAGACCCCTTTGGCCGCTACATAGACAGTTTCATAGGCGCCGGCCTGCCCAGCCAGCGCGCGCGCGACGACGTGCCAGACCACGCCAAGCGCTTCATGGCCGGCCATCTGACCCGCTGGACGCGCAACCCCGAAGGCCTGTGCCAGGCCCTGTCGCACTACTTCCAGATTCCCGTGAAGCTGGAAGAAAACTGCCTGCACCACCTGGAGCTGGAGCCCGAGCAGCAGACCCGGCTGCAGGGCCGCCCCTGCAACTCGCGCCTGGGCGTGGACGCCGTCGTGGGCTCGCGCGTGCCCGATGCACAAAGCAAGTTCCGCCTGGTGCTCGGCCCGCTGGGCCTGGCGCAATACCAGCAGCTGCTGCCCCAGGCCGCACTGTTCCAGACCCTGGTGGACTGGGTGCGCAACTACCTGGGCATCGAATTCGCCTGGGACTACGTGCTGGTGCTGCGCCGCCGGGAAGTGCCTGCCGCCCGGCTGGGCAGCAGCACCCAGCTGGGCTGGACCACTTGGCTCACCCACGCCGAGCCCGCCCAGGACGCGCGCGACTTCCGCCTGGACCCCGAAGCCTGGCTGCGCCAGCGCCGCCAGCCCGTGCGGGGCCGGCGCCCCGGCCCCAGCCCTCGAACCACTGAATCACCGAACCACTGAATCACCACTTCCCTGCTCGCACACATGCCCACCGTACAGATCAAGTTCCCGCACAACGCCCCGGTCCCTTCCACGCTGACACTGGTCGAAGGCAACCGCCTGCGCGTCAAGATCGAGGCCGTCGCAAAGACCTACAAGCTGGGCGCCAGGATCGATGCGCCCAGCATTCTTGCGGCCCAGCCCCCCGTACACAACGCCCGCGCCGACAGCTGGCAATTCGACTTCGTGGCGCAGCAGCCCGGGCTCACCAAGCTCAGCATCGTGGCGGTGCAGGGAAGCGGGCTCAGCGTCATGCCCGCAGCCATCACCGTGCAGGTGGAGAAGAGCATTTCGCTGCCTGCGGAGAGCACGACGGAGGGGATGCTGGCAAGGCTGTTCCTGGCGGAAAGCGTCTCGCCGGGCGACACCTCACTGGCCTGGAATCTCGACAACGTGAAAACCGGAATGCAATGGATGCGCCGAGTCATCGAGAACCGCTTGAAAAGCGGAAAGCCTGAAGACTTCATGGCCCGCGGTGCCACCAGCGTCGAGGACATCGTCATGGCGGATGACCGGGGATCGGTCCAATTCCATGGCTTCAACGTCTATCCGAAGCTGGGTCCCGACATTGCCAAGAACCTCCGCGACTATGTGGACAACGCCAACAACGGCCTGCATCCCAAACGCAAGGCCTATCTGGACTTTGTGCAGGCGGCCCTGGACGTTGCCACCGGCGCGGTGCCGCCAGACCCTACCCCCACAGGCCTGTTCGCCTGGAGAACTGCGAAATCCAGCTCTCCCGGTGCCGACTTCATTCAGCACGCCGCGCTGGCTAGAAACATGTTCTACACACATGCCCGGCTGCGCAAACGCGACTGATCCCCAAACACATCGAAAACCAAGGAGGGCACTCCATGTCACCAACCCATACCGGATCAAGCGCTTTGAAACCGCATCGCCATTTTCCAATGGCCAGCCTTGCCACTGCCATTGCAGTGAGCGCCTGCTTGATAGGTGCCCAAGCCTCCGAATCATCGCCGCCACCGGCATCGCCGGCTGAAATCAGCAGCCAGCAAACCCAGCCGACGGCTGCCGACTACTCTCGGCCTGCGCAGGAAAGAGTCGCGTCCATAACTGCGCTGCGGCAATACCTGAAGTTCAAGGATGAAGTCTGGGAAACCCAAAGAGCCCGCCAGAGCAATACCTTTTGCTTCGTGCAGCAGCGTCCCGACCATCCGTCCGATCCCGAGCCGAACGTGTGGATGGTCTGGCTCAATGGCGGCGAGATCGTCAATATGGGCTGGCATCTCTATTCGCCCAAAACGCTGACGAAAGAAGACGCCAAAGCGGATGGTGAAAGCCTGGCAAGAATGAAATCCATCAAGCTCGCGACCGACGTGCGGGAAACGGCCCAGGAAATCTACGGCAGCAGCTTCCTCGTCGAACGCGCCTGGGTGGACATGCTGCTGGCGCAGTGCAAGGCCAAGGGCCGCACCATCAAAGTGACTCCTGCCCGATAGCCGCATGCCGCATATCGGACGCAACCGCTTTCCCGGCCCATGCCGTGTCAGGCAAGGCCGTCGCCTGCTCGCAAGGTGTCTGCTGGCCACCCTGGCGGGATCGGCCCTGCCTTTGCTGGCAGCGCCTGAAAGCGGGCGGGCTTCCGATTTCTCGCGTCCGGCGCAATCCCTGATTCCTTCTCCAGCCGCCCTGCGTATCTATTTGAAGAGCCGCCAGGCATCGACTGGCCCCGGAAAGCCTTCAGCCCTCCAGCGCTTTTGCTTCGTGCAACAACACAACCGCAGCGCAGTCCCTGCGCGCTCGTCGGTCTGGATGGTCTGGCTCGAAGGCGGCCAGATCGCCAATCTGGGACAGCGCCGCTTCACCGCCAAACCATCGCCGGATGAAGCGCAATGGGATGGCGATGCCTTGTCCGAAGCCAAGGCAATCCACCTCGCCGCCGACGTCCGTGAAACGGCGCAGGAAATCACCGGCAGCAGCTTCCTCGTCGAACGCGCCTGGGTCGACCGGCTGCTGGCGCAGTGCCAGGCCAAGGGCCACAAGGTCGAAGTCCGCCCCCGCCGCTAGCCGGCATGCCCGGCCCCCATTCATCCACTCTTTTTCCGCACCCAAGACCCATGACAGAAATCAGCCGCCAATCCCTCTTCGGCAAGCTCAACCCGCTGCTGTTCAAGTCGCTGGAAGGCGCCACCGTGTTCTGCAAGCTGCGCGGCAATCCCTATGTGGAGCTGGTGCACTGGCTGCACCAGCTGCTGCAGGAAAACGATTGCGACCTGATCCGCATCCTGCGCCACTTCGACATCGCCTCCGACCGCCTGGCCGCCGATGTGCTGCGCCGCCTGGACCAGCTGCCGCGCGGCGCCACCTCGATCAGCGACTTCTCCGAGCACATAGAGACCGCCATCGAGCGCGGCTGGGTCTATGCCACGCTGATGTTCAACGACAGCCAGATCCGCAGCGCCTATCTGCTGTCGGGCATGGTGCGCACGCGCTCGCTGGCCAATGAGCTGCGCTCCATCTCGCGCGAATTCGACAAGATCTCCGAGCCCGCGCTCAGCGATGCCTTCGCCCGCCTGCTGCCCGACTCGCCCGAGGCACGCATGCGCGCGGCCGATGGCAGCGGGCTGGAAGGCACGCCGGGCGAAGCGAGCCAGGCCACGGGCGCCGCACCCGGCCAGGGCGGTGCGCTGCAGCAGTACACGGTGGACCTGACGGCCCGCGCCAAGGCGGGCGAACTGGACCCCGTCACGGGCCGCGATGACGAAGTGCGCCAGATGGTGGACATCCTGCTGCGCCGCCGCCAGAACAACCCCATCCTGGTGGGCGAGGCCGGCGTGGGAAAGACCGCCGTGGTCGAAGGCCTGGCCCTGCGCATCGCCCAGGGCGATGTGCCGCCGCCGCTGCAGGGCGTGGAGCTGCGCGTGCTGGACGTCGGCCTGCTGCAGGCCGGCGCCAGCATGAAGGGCGAATTCGAGAACCGCTTGCGCGGCCTGCTGGACGCCATGCAGTCCAGCACCACGCCCATCGTGCTCTTCATCGACGAAGTCCACACCCTGGTGGGCGCGGGCGGCCAGGCCGGCACGGGCGATGCCGCCAACCTGCTCAAGCCCGCCCTGGCGCGCGGCACGCTGCGCACCATCGGCGCCACCACCTGGGCCGAGTACAAGAAATACATCGAAAAAGACCCGGCCCTGACCCGCCGCTTCCAGCTGGTGCAGGTGCACGAGCCCGACGAGCCCCGCGCCGTGGACATGCTGCGCGGCGTGGCCGCCAAGCTGGAAAACCACCACCAGGTGCGCATTGCCGCAGACGCCGTGGCCGCGGCCGTCAGCCTGTCGCACCGCTACATTCCCTCGCGCCAGCTGCCCGACAAGGCCGTCAGCCTGCTGGACACGGCCTGCTCGCGCGTGGCCATGGCCCTGCATGCCACGCCCGCCCAGCTGGAAGCCGTGCAGCGCCGCATCGAGGCCCTGGGCGTGGAGCAGGAAGTGCTGCTGCGCGAGGCCGCCCTCGGCCTGCCCACGGCCGAGCGCCTGCAGGCGCTGGAAACCGACCTGGCCGGCCTGCGCGAGCGCCAGGCCACGCTGGCCGAGCGCTTTGGCCAGGAAAGCGCGCTGGCCCGCCGCATCCTGGAAACCGAGGCCGCCCTCATGGGCCTGAAGCCGCCCGTCTTCTCCACCGGCGCCGCCGCAGACCCGTCCGCTGCGGCACCGGAAACGGCCGCCGAAGCCACCGCAACCGAACCTGCCGAGCCCCCCAGCGTGGCCGCGCTGGAAGCGCTGCGCCGCCAGCTCGCCGAGCTGCAGGGCGATGCCCCGCTGCTGCAGCCCGTGGTCGATGCCGGCGTGGTCGCCGCCGTCGTGGCCGAGTGGACCGGCATTCCCGTTGGCCGCATGGTGCGTGACGAGGTGCAGTCCGTGCTCTCGCTGGCAGACACGCTGGAGAAGCGCGTCATCGGCCAGCGCCACGGCCTGGAGGCCATCACGCGCCGCATCCAGACATCGCGCGCGCGGCTGGACGACCCGGGCAAGCCCATCGGCGTGTTCCTGCTCGCCGGCCCCTCGGGCGTGGGCAAGACCGAGACGGCGCTGTCCCTGGCCGAAGCCCTGTATGGCGGCGAGCAGAACCTCATCACCATCAACATGAGCGAGTTCCAGGAGGCGCACACCGTCTCCACCCTCAAGGGCGCGCCACCGGGCTACGTGGGCTACGGCGAAGGCGGCGTGCTCACCGAGGCCGTGCGCCGCCGCCCCTACAGCGTGGTTCTGCTCGACGAAATCGAAAAGGCCCACTCCGACGTGCACGAGATGTTCTTCCAGGTCTTCGACAAGGGCTGGATGGAGGACGGCGAGGGCCGCTACATCGACTTCAAGAACACCGTCATCATCCTGACCTCCAACGTGGGCTCGGACCTGATCGCCAACATGTGCCGCGACCCGGACCTGGCGCCCACGCCGGAAGGCCTGGCCCAGGCCGTGCGCCAGCCGCTGCTGCAGACCTTCCCGGCCGCGCTGCTGGGCCGCCTGACCGTCGTGCCCTACTACCCCATCTCCGACGCCATGCTGGAGCAGATCATCCGGCTGCAGATGCTGCGCATACAGCGGCGCATCGAAGAGCGCCACGGCGCGCAGTTCAGCTTCGACGAAGCCGCCGTGGACTTGGTGCGCCGCCGCTGCAGCGAGGTCGAGTCCGGTGCGCGCATGGTGGACGGCATCCTCACCCAGAACCTGCTGCCGCGCATGGCCACCCACTTCCTGCAGGCCACCGTGGAAGGCCAGGAACTGCAAAGCCTGCACGCCGGCGCCAGCGGCGACGACTTCACGCTGGACGTGCGCACCCGCGCTGCGGAACCCGCATGAGCGGGCGCCGTCTTCCACGCGCCACCACGGCAGTGATTGCAGCCGCGCTGCTGGCCGCCCCGGCCGCGCAGGCGCTGGACCTGGGCGCCATCGGCCAGGCTGCCGACACCGTGCAGCGGGCCTCGGGCGCCGCCACGGCCGGCGAGCAGGCGCTGGAGGCCGGCCGCAGCGCAGCCAGCACGGCCACCAACGCGGCCACAGGTGCCGCCAGCGAGGCCCGTGCCTGGTGGGACCGCAACCAGGCCCAGCCCGAGGCGGCACAGTCGCCGCCCTCCGGCGCCGCCCCCGTGCAGGACGACCAGGGCGGCCCACGCCGCGTCATGGCCGTGCTGGGCGATGCCTGGACCGACAGCGCCCGGCGCGGCCAGGCCGTGGTCGCGCTCATGGACCAGGGGCCGTACCTCGTGCAGCGCCAGGCCGCCCATGTGGCGCCAGCCAAGTCGCAATGGCTGGCCCTGCCGCGCGGCGACAGCACCGGCGTGGCCATCGAACTGCCCAGCGACCCCGAAGGCACGACCTATGACCTGTCCACCGGCCGCGCGCGCCCCGGTGGCCGGGGCGTGCGCATCTTCGCCCTGTCCGTCCACGCCGACGTGCCCCAGCGCGCGGGCCGGCGCAGCCTGGACGCCATAGAGCAGCACGCCATGCTGCGCGCCAGCTCCGTGCGCACCGAATGGCCGCGCCAAAGCGGCGACATCCTGGAGCCCACGGGCGGCAAGCTGCTGGTCTGGGCCAGCGATGCCACGCAGCGCTTCCCTTCCGGCTTTGGCGCCGACGGGCGCCTGTTCACCGCCGACGACCCCATGGTCACCCTGCCGCGCGGCTACACCGTGGTCACGCTGGAGCCGCAGGGCCTGCGCTTCGACCGCGCCCGGGAAATCGCCCTGGCCTTCCATGCCGTCCAGCCCGCGCAGGACATCGACCTGTCCCGCCTGGGCGCGGGCGATGCGGCCCAGGCCCTCATCGGCCTCATTGCCGAGCGCCACCCGCTGGCCGCTGCCAGCGGCTTTGATGCCGGCAAGCTGCGTGCCGACTACGGCCAGCGCCTGCAGACCGCCGCCGAGCGCGGCGACAGCGCCGCACAGGCCCAGGCCCTGGCAGAAATGGGCCAGCGCCTGGGCGATGGCCAGTACCGCGTTCTGCTGCCCGGCGGCCAGGCTTGGCCTGCCCGCACAGACCGGGGCCTGTCCCCGCAGCTGCTGGCACGCGGCAGCGTCAACCTGCCCATGCCGCGCACCTGGCTGCGCGAGGACGGCCGCATCGCCATCACCGGCGTGGCGCCAGGCTCTGCCGCCGCCAAGGCGGGCCTGCAGCCTGGCAGCGACATCCTCGCCATCGAAGGGGAAAGCCCGGCTCGCTACCTGGACCGCATTGCCCCCGCCTCGCTGCGCGCCGGTGCCGACGCCCGCCGCGCCGACCTGCTGGCGCTGGACCTGGGCACGCCCGCCACGCTGAGCCTGCGCACCGCAGCCGGCGCGCCCCCGGCCAGCCAGGAACAGACCCTGCGCCTGGACGCCGCCCCCGCCGCAACCACGGCCCTGGCTGCGGCCGAGCCCGCCCTCGCCTCCTTCCTGCTGCGCAGCGCCCAGGGCGGCAACCTGGCCTACATCGCCCTCGACAGCTTTGCCGACGGCGCCACCGGCCAGCTCAACCGCTGGGAGGGCGCCCTTGCCGCAGCCACCCAGGCCAGGGTCACGGGCCTGGTCATCGACCTGCGCGCCCACCGGGGCGACGACGCCTACCAGCTGCTGCCCCACATGCTGGCCTCGCTCTACACACGCGACAAGCCGCTGCGCATGCAGGACGCCGCCCAGCGCCTGTTCGACCCCGCCGCCCGCGTCTGGCGCAGCCGTGGCGGCCTGGGCCTGCCGGCCCAGCTGCCGCTGGCCGCCTCGGGCACGCCCTTCACGGCCCCCATCGCCGTGCTCACAGGCCCGGGCTGCGCAGGCCCCTGCGAACTGTTCGCCGCCTGGCTGCAGCACAGCCAGCGTGCCGACATCGTCGCCACCAGCGCCACGGCTGGCGCCACCGGCCCCGCCACGCGCGTGCACCTGCCGGCCGGCTTCATCGTGCAAGTCCCCCTGCTCGCAGAAACCGGCCCCTCTGGCGGCAACAACCCCGCCGCACAGGCCCAAGGCGTGACCCCGCGCCTGCGCGTGCCCGTGGACGCGGCCTTCACCGCCTCCATCCAGGCCGGCGGCGACCCGCTGCTGGACGCCGCCGTGCTCCACCTGGATCGCAGCCGCACCGCGCAGGCGTCGCGCTAGACCCACAAGCCCTTGCCGCCATGCCACCGCACCTGACCCCCGCCCGTTTCGTGACTTGTGCAGTCATGGCTGCCAGCGCGCTGGCAGCGGGCTGCTCGTCCAGCACCGACCAGATGCGGGTTGCCCTCGCTACGCCAGTTAAGGTCGAAGCCACCGGGGAGCTGCGGCTGTATGGCGCGGATGGCCGGCAGACCCGGGTGTTGAACCAGGCAAGCCTGGCCGGCAGCGTGCTGGCCCGGAGCCAGTCCCACACGCTGGGCCCGGACCAGCCCGGAACAGACAACGACTGGTTCAACGTAGCCCTGACGCCGGACGGTCTGGCGGTTTTCACAGACCGGCGCGGCAACTACCAGTTCGTTGCGCTGGGCCAGTCCTTCGACAGCGCCCCTGTCATGGATGGCGCCCAGGATGACGCCGACGGCGCCCGTCCGGGGCTGGTGTACGCAGCCCGATAGCAGCAAAGGACCTTCCAGCCACCCCATGCAAGCCCTTCATCGACCGGCGCACCCAGGCCCTGCCATCCAGGCCTGAAGCCCCGACCCCTCTTCCACCCCAAGCACCGCGAGATCCGACACCATGACACGCAGAGTCACCATCAACACCCCCCTGGCAGACCAGCTGCAGCTGCGCCGGCTGCAGGGGCGCGAGGAAATCAGTCATCTGTTCGCCCTGGAGATCGACCTGCTCAGCGAGGACGACAGCATCGACCCCAAGGCCCTGCTGGGCAAGGGCGCCACCGTGGTGGTGGAGACCCAGGACGGCGGCAAGCGCTACATCGACGGCCTGGTCACTGCCTTCGGCATGCGCGGCCAGGACGAGCACCGCAACTTCCTGTACCGCGCACGCCTGTCGCCCTGGCTGTGGCTGGCCACGCGCCGCAGCGACTTCCGCATCTTCCAGAACAAGACGGTGCCGGACATCATCAACGAGGTCCTGGGCATCTACGGCCACCCCATGCAGCAGCGCCTGACGCGCTCCTACCGCACCTGGGAGTACTGCGTGCAGTACAACGAGACGGACTTCCAGTTCGTCTCGCGCCTCATGGAGCACGAGGGCATCTGCTACTACCACCAGCACAGCGCGGGCCAGCATGTGCTGACATTGGGCGACGATGTCATCGCCTCGCACGACCCGCTGCAGGGCGGCGCCGTCATCCCCTTCCACCCGCCGGGCAAGGCCGCCGTGGCGCGCGAGGAATGCATACACGCCTGGGAACTGCACCAGCGCGTCAAGCCTGGCCGGCACTACAACGACGACTACGACTTCAAGAAGCCCCGCGCCGAGCTGTCCAACATGCGCCGCAACCCGCCCGGCCACGCGCACGACGCCTACGAGATCTACGAATGGCCGGGCGGCTACACCGAGACCGGCGACGGCGAGGACTATATCCGCGTGCGCCTGCAGCAAAGCCTCACGCGCCAGAGCACGGTGCAGGGCCGCTCCAACCACCGCGCCATGGCGCCGGGCTACACCTTCACGCTGGACAACTATCCGCGCGGCGACCAGAACCAGGCCTACCTGGTCACGGCGGTCGACTATGCCTTCGAGGAGAACCCGCGCGTCAGCGACGGCGGCAGCGGCGAAGGGTCGGTGCAGAAATTCGTGCTCCAGGCCCAGCCCACCAGCCTTCCCTTCAAGCCCCAGCGCATCACCGCCAAACCACGTACCACGGGCCCGCAGACCGCCGTCGTCGTGGGCCCCGCAGGCGAAGAGATCTGGTGCGACCAGTACGGCCGCGTCAAGGTGCAGTTCCACTGGGATCGCATCGGCGGCATGAACGAGAACTCCAGCTGCTGGATGCGCGTGGCCACCAGTTGGGCCGGGCCGGGCTTTGGCGCCGTGCACATCCCGCGCATCGGCATGGAAGTCATCGTGGACTTCCTCAACGGGGATCCTGACCACCCCATCGTCATGGGCTGCGTCTACAACGCCTCCAACATGCCGCCCTGGGCACTGCCGGCCAACGCCACGCAATCGGGCATCAAGACCCGGTCGAGCAAGGGCGGCGCCCCAGGCGCGGGCATGAAGAACGGCCAGGGCGACGCCAACGCCATCCGCTTCGAGGACAAGGCTGGGCAAGAGCAGCTTTGGCTGCATGCGCAAAAGGACCAGCTCACCGAGGTCGAGAACGACGAGGACAAATGGGTGGGCAACGACCGGCGCAAGACCATCGACCGGGACGAGACCAACGTCATCCACCGCGACCGCACCGAGACCGTGGACCGTGACGAGACCATCACCGTGCACAACAACCGCACGGAGCGGGTGGACCACAACGAGAAGATCAGCATCGGCGACAACCGCAATGAAGACGTTGGCATCGACGAGAACATCTCCATCGGCAAGAACCGCAGCAAGACCATAGGCCGCAACGAGAAGGACAAGATCGGCAACAACTGGTCGATCAAGGTGGGCAGCTTCAAGACAGAGACCATCGGACTGGCCTACATGCAGAACGTGGGCCTGGCCAAGATGGTGAACATCGGCGCCGCCTACAACGTCAACGTGGGCGCGGCCATGGTGGTGAATGTGGGGCTGAGCCAGAGCACGACGGTGCTGGTGGACCGTTCCGTCAGGGTCCAGGGCAACCAGCAGACCACGGTAGGAAAGCGCTACGCCATTCAGGCCGGCGACGAGCTCTCAATCACCGTGGGCGCTGCCAGCTTGGTAATGAAAAGCGACGGCACGATCACCATCAATGGCAAGAACATCGACGTGGTCGGCAGCAAGCACATCGGCCTCGACTCCAAGCGTATTGACCTGAACTGAGGAGTCCCGAATGGAGCGCCCTTCCCACGCAATGCCCAGTCCGGTGGAGTCCGCCCCCTTGCCGGAGGTGGTCAACCACACGCCCTGGCCCAGCCAGTACTTCCAGCATGTGGACCCACATGGCGAGATCTTTCACGTCATGGTCAGCCGCATCTCCTACACGCTGCGCGCGGTACAGAAAAATGGCGATCTCATAGAGCCCACTGTCCTGCCGCCCGAGCAACAGACACCGCTTTGCACCGCAGACGAGTTCTACGCAAACGTGAACATCAGCAGCGTGCTGCAGGAAAGCGATCTTGCTCCTTACAAGCCAAAGTGCGATGTCATCCTCACCAATGCCTTTGCATATACGCCAGACGGCAAGCCTCATGAGCGGTGGCCGGCCGGCTTCAGGTTTGCAGACAGCATCATCAAAACGCTTCAGGTCACCGGACCGCGGCAATTCGAGCGCTCTCTGACCAGCCTCGGAGCGCTGCGTCCCGGCGCCCCGAAACCGGTCACTCAGGTGCCGCTGTGCTATGAGCTGGCCTTCGGGGGCCCCAATGTCATTCGCCAGGAGCAACTTCTGCAGGAGTTTCTGGATGACAGGGACGACGTCAGGACCACAAAGTCCCAACGCGAGATCGCCCAACAGGCGCATGACGCGCTCCCCGCCTTCTACACGCCCAATCCGATTGGTTGCGGCAGGCTTCCCGAGGCGGTCCACGACGCCGACAAAGCCATTGCGAAACTGGAAATCCACACACAGCAGCAGCCCCAGTCCGCGCAGCACTACGCAGCGCCGCAGATTGAGGCCTTGAACCAGCCTTATGACGGACAGCAGGACTATCCGGTCGTAGGCGTGGGCGCCATCGGACGCTGGTGGAGTCCTCGGGTTTCCCTCGCTGGCACGCATGACGACGCATGGAAGCAATCCCAGTGGCCCAAAAGTCCTTTGGATCATGACTACCGCTACTGGAACTGTGCGCCGGAAGACCAGCAGATCGACTACCCGCAGGGTGGCGAAGAGGTCATGCTCCTGAACCTCATTCCAGCCGACAAATACCAGGGCATTTTCCGCTTCAAGCTACCCACGCAGGAGCTGCAACTGCTGGTACGCCTGAATGTGGGCGTGGTGATGTTTGCGCCCATGAACATAGACACGGTGATCCTGGATTTGGCAACCGGCACTGTGACTACCGTCAGGCGGGCAATCATCAGCGCCAAGACAGATGTCAGGCAGCTGGAGTTGGGCACCTGGCCCAAAGGCACAGGCATGGAACTGGATGCCGAAATGCAGCGCGCAGCCAGCGAACGCGCGAAACCACAGGAGGCACGCCGTGGCTGACGAAAACATCGCATCCAAGGACGGGCGGTTTCGCATCGTTTCGCTCACCCCAGATGTATGCCTGACACCGAGCAAGAACGGCGTCCCGGTGCCCTACCCCATCACGCACCAGATGAACCAGAGCAGGCAGTGCTCTCCCAACGTCTTCCTGCAAGGCAAGCCTGTCTACCTGCACAACCAGAGCTATGTCGACAACGTCATGGGCGATGAACCCGGACAAGGCAAGGGCGTGGTCAGCCAGACCAATATGCGCATCAGCCACGACATTGACCACAGCAAGACCGTCTACGTCAATGGCCGGGGCATCGTGCGCACTGGCGACAAGATGTGGATGAACTGGAAGAAGCCCTGAAGCGCCATGGCCACCAGAAAAAAACAACTGCCTGCAGCGCAGTCACAAACTGCACAGGTCAAGCCCAACGCCTACCCTTCTCCAGGGCCGATAGGCAACACCTCGGGACTGGTCATCCCAGACACTGCCCCCAACCTCCACGGAGCCACGGCTCCCGCCATCAAGCCCGTGGCCCAGGAAAAAAGCTGGTGGCAGCGCTGGGGCAGCGACGTTGTGCACACAGGTCTGGATGTCGTGGGCCTCATCCCCGGCGTAGGCGAAATTGCCGACGGCGCCAACGCTTTGATCTATCTTGCCGAGGGCGATAAAGTCAACGCTGCCTTGAGCGCGGCAGCCATGATCCCGGGCGCGGGGATGGCGGCCACCGGGGCCAAGTATGGGAAGAAGGCAGCAGCAGCGGCAACAGAGGCTGCAGGAAAAAAAATAGGACGAGAAGCAAGCGAAGAAGCCGCAGGGAAGGCTGCCAAGGAAACAGGTGCAAAGAAAGCAGACGGTAAGGGTGGAGGAAAGGACAAAGGGAAGCCCAAAAGGCACAAGGACTGTGGAAAAAAGGTGCCTTACAACGACAAAAAATCGCTCAAAGGCAGCGGGCTAGAGAAAGACCATACTCCTTCAGGTGCCGCTCTCGAAAAAGCTGCCGAAAACAAGATCAATGAACTAAGGGATTCTGGTGTGAAAATTAGCGATGCTCAAGCTTCAGAAATCAGAAAATCTGTCCGAAACAATGCACCAACAATTGCTGTTCCTCCAGATATTCATGCTGAAGGACAAACTTGGCGGTATAAAAACACTCCTGAAAGAATCTCTCAGGATGCGGGAAACCTCAATGAAGCTGTAAAAAGGAATACAGATGCCATCTCCAAGGCTATGGAAAACAAGGATCATGGATGCAAGGATGCCTATGACAAAGCTGCTCAAGAGTTGAGAAACATGAATTGGGATCAATATATTCAGGACGCCATCACCAACGGAACAAAGGCAAAGAAATGAATGCAATAGAACTGATGATTTTTTTAGGCCATAGTAGCACGCATGAACCGTTCGACGAGTTTTTAACCAAAAATGGCATTAAGAGTCGACCGAAAATAGGACGGTCATTGGAAACGCTTATCCCAATAAAAGGACAAGGTCTTTCAATGTCATTCGAAATCGATGCAAAAGGAAATGGAATAGCACCCAAAAGTGAAGGCGCATTCATATTTAGTCAACTTGAAATTAGAATATCTGGAGATGTCGGAAAGAATGGAATTTACACCGGACCTTTACCTTATGGTTTAAGCGCAAATGACAGCAGGGATGCGATAGAAAAAAAACTGGGACAACTTAAGCGCAGAATGCCGGAGATTGATAATTATTTTCTTGACGGAGTTGTATGGACAGTCGCTTTCGAAGAGGATAAATTGGAATTCTTTCAGCTTGGCGTTCCTACAAATGGCAAAAGAAAACATGGACTTTGCCCCTGATTAAGCAGGATATTTATGCGTCCATATCTAGTAATCTGACTTGCTAAAAATCAGATAAACCGCCTCAGATCATGAAAACCCCATCTTCCATAATTTCTTCGGCGCTAATTAATTTCCTTGGTTGCTCTTCAAAAGATCAGCGTTTGGAAGATTTTCTTGAAGAATATAACATCCATGATCGCCCGATGACAGTGGAAGAATTGGAGTTACTAGAAGACGCAGATGACAAGGAGGATACAGATGCCGAATACGAATTAAATCAAAAGTCCAAAGATTCGCTGATCATTGGATCAGAACGGAATGGATTTTGCCTCATTTTCAAGAAAAGGGAGGATTATGAACTAACGCACTCAGAGCAAATAACCTTCTCTGACCCGTTTGTGCTTGAGCAGATTGCCTTCTTCGCCAATGGCGTACAAACCTATCAAGGATTTCAGGGCAGTTTTCTGTCGGGCATCACAATGGAGACAAAGAAAAATGATCCCGCGTACACCTTTTTTGGAGATCCAATAGCTAGCAGAATAATTTACGATACTCCTGTGGAGCTTTTTCACATATACGACCTGATTGTCAATTTTGGATTCATGGGAAAAGGTAGTTCATGCTTAGCTCACGTCCATATAAGAAAAAAAAATATACATGACAAGGTTATGCTGAAACCAAATTTTGATACGGCAGCAGCATCGTTCCCAGACATGATTGGCAGCATTCATTTGGGAAAAGCATACGATGCTCCGGAAGTGCTGGATTTTTTTTCAAAACATGGGCTACATCAGTCTATTGATGACTATGACTGCCCTGAAGAATTTTCATCTCTCAGCAGATCTCAAGGGATTATAATTTACCTGAAAAAAATGAATGATGGCAGCAAGAATTCATCAAAAAATGCAATAAGTGCCATTACATACAAAAGACGAGGAGATCTCGGATCCTTCGGATATGAAGGTCTGCTTCCTTTTCGCCTGTCATTTGGGGAAAGTCCTGATGTAGTGATGAGAAAAATGGCAATACCCTTCGACAGAAGAGCAGATAGCGAAACGCTTTTTTCGCTGTATTGGCGGCTACCATCAAATATTATAATTCAGGCAGTTTTCAGCTTAATAGATTGGCAACTGGCCAGAATAACACTGCATGCACAGGAAAATATCAAATCCGTATTACCAGATAATTCATCAAAATCATAAAAACGGCTTCTTTTATATTTTTAAGCCTTACTACGCATTTAAGTTTCACAGTTTTTCCAATATAACTCCATAACAGCAATTCTCTCCGAGTAATTAATTCCAGAGGCAGCTGCTAAGAAATGGTCATTTTTATTGACTACAGAATCTGATCTGCCACTCGCGGTGCGTGCTGGCAGACGACACAGGCCTGTACGTCACATTGCCCTCCCTGGCCGTGGGAGCCGAGCATTTCGACATCTATGAAAAGTTCACGCTCAGCCACCCCGAACCCGACCTCTGGGCCATCACCTACAAGGAAGGCCTGTCCCGCCTCTTCCGCCGCGAAGCACCCGAGCAATGGCGCCTGCCGCTGGCCGCGCTCCAGGACCGCGACGGCAACACCGTGCAATTGCATTGGAAATACGCCCTGGGCTCGGACGAACCCGCCACAACGCAGACCTGGAGTGCACGCTACGCCGCAGGCCAGGGTGCGGCCCCCGCCACACAGGGCAAGCCACACACACCCTTTGCCCGCCCCCTGCTCGCCGGCCTGAGCGACACCGCAGGCCGCCGCCTGCACCTGCACTGGAGCGCGCCAGGCACACTGCCGCTGGACGCCTTTGCCGGCGCCCGCCTGACTGCCGTGGTCCTGCATGCCCCGGAGCACGCCCCGCAGACCCTGGCCCAGTACGCCTACGACGCCCAGGGCCAGCTCATCTCCACGCACCACGGCAGCCAGCCCTACCGCCAATACGCCTGGCGCTCCGGCGTGCTGGTGAGCTACCGCAAATCCAGCGGGCATCGCTACTTCGCCCAGTACGACATCGAAGGACCCCAGGGCCGCGTGCTGCGCTCCTGGTGCGCCGACACGCCGGTGCCCGGCCAGGACGACGACCGCTTCACCTACCTGCCCCATGAGCGTGTAACGCGCCACACCGACGGCCTGGGCCGCACCACCGCCTACCACTGGGATGCGCGCTTCAACATCATCGCCACCGTCATCGCGGAAGGCACGCCCGAACAGATCATCGAGCAGACCCCCACCGATGCCACCGGCGCCTCCACAGGCCGCATAGACCCCCTGGGCCGCCGCACCACCCTGCGCCGCGATGCACGCGGCAACCTGGTCCAGATCATCGACGCCATGGGCCATGCCACCACGCTGCAATACAACCCGCTGGACCTGGTCACCACGCTGCGCGACGCCCAGGGCCACGAATGGCATCAGGAATACGACGGCCGCGGCCACCTTGTGCAGGCCACCGACCCCTTGGGCCGCACCACGCGCTACCGCCATGACGCCCGGGGCCGCACCGTGGAAGTCATTGACGCCAAGGGAGGCTCCAAGCGCCTGGCCTGGGATGAGGCCGACCGCCTTGTGGCCTACACCGACTGCTCGGGCCAGACCACGCGCTTCGCCTACGACGCCCTGGGCCAGCCCGTGCTGCGCACCGATGCGCTGGGCCAGCAGACCCGCTACGAATACAACGATGCGGGCCAGCTGATACGTGTCATCGAGCCATCCAGCCCCGCAGCCCCAGGCAGCCAGCCCGCCACCCCGACCCACCTCTACGCCTGGAACGGCGAAGGCCACCTGCTGGCCTACACCGACCCCATGGGCCAGAGCACCCGCTACACCTACGACGGCATGGGCCGCCCGCTCACCCGGATTGACGCCGCAGGCCGCAGCCTCACCTACCACTACGACCAAGCCGGCCGTCTCATCGCCCTGGACAACGAGAACCACGCCCGCACCTACTTCCGCTACGACCTGCGCGACCAGCTCACCGACGAAGTCGGCTTCGACGGCCGCTGGCAGCGCTACATCTACAACGCCGCCGGTGAACTGACCCACGTCATCGAAGCTGGCGGCAGCGACGCCGGGCCCGGCAAGGTCACCTGCTTCGAGCGCGACGCCCTGGGCCGTCTGCTGGCCAAGCGCGCTATGGGCCACACCGGCCCCGTGGAAGAAACCACCTACCGCTACGACGCCCTGGGCCGCCTGACCCAGGCCGGCAACGCCGCCTCCCACCTGGCCTTTGCCTATGACCCCGTGGGCCATTTGCTCAGCGAGACCCAGACCCTGCAGGCTCTGGGCAATGCCACAGGCCAGGCCCGCCAGAAACTGCAGCGCAGCCTCTCGCACGGCTATGACGAACTGGGCAACCGCACCCACATCCGGATGCCGGATGGCCGCACCCTGCACTGGCGTTCTATGGCCCGGGTCATCTGCACCAGATCAACATCGCCCACCCTCAGCTATCGGTCCAGGCGTCAGGTCAGCCCCCCATCAAGCACCAGATGAACCAGCACAGACAGTGCACCCCAATGTCTTCCTGCAGGGCACGCCGTCTACTTTCACAACTAGAGCTATGTCGACAAAGTCATAGGTGATGAACCCGGGCACGGCAATAGCTTGGTTAGCCAAACCAACATCACAAAATCGACCACAGCAAAACCGTCTACGTCAATGGCCGGGCCATCGTGCGCACCGGCGACAAGATTTGGATGAACTGGAAGAAGCCCTGAAGCGCCATGGCCACCAGAAAAACAACGGCCTGCAGCGCAGTCACAAACTGCACAGGTCAAGCCCAACGCCTACCCTTCTCCAGGGCCGATAGGCAACACCTCGGGACTGGTCATCCCCGACACGGCCCCCAACCTCCACGGAGCCACGGCTCCCGCCATCAAGCCCGTGGCCCAGGAAAAAAGCTGGTGGCAGCGCTGAGGCAGCGACGTTGTGCACACAGGTCTGGATGTCGTGGGCCTCATCCCCGGCGTAGGCGAAATTGCCGACGGCGCCAACGCTTTGATCTATCTTGCCGAGGGCGATAAAGTCAACGCTGCCTTGAGCGCGGCAGCCATGATCCCGGGCGCGGGGATGGCGGCCACCGGAGCCAAGTATGGGAAGAAGGCAGCAGCAGCGGCAACAGAGGCCGTAGGCAAGAACGCCGGCCGCGAAGCGGCAGAAGCTGGATCACAAAAAGCAGCCAAAGAGGCTGAAGAAGCTGCGGCAAAGAAGGCAGATGGGCAAGGTGGTGGAAAAGATAAAGGCAAGCCCAAGAAGCACAGGGATTGCGGTAAAAGATCGACCTACAACAAGGCACCTAAAAAACTTGGAGAACTGAATGCGGCTCATGTCCCGTCCGGAGGGGCTCTCAAGCAAGCGGCAAAAGATCTATTGGTCGAAAACGGCATATGGGACAGCCTGTCAGAAAAGCAGCAAATTCGGTTCTCAACGAGTCTACAATAATGCGCCGACCATCACTGTCCCTGAAGATATTCACAAAGAGTGCCGAGCATATGGCAGCAAGAACAAGCCTTTGATTCAGGGGAACTCGAAAGGACTGAAGGACGCTTTCAAACGTGATACAGAAGCCACTAGAAAAGCGATGAAAGGGAAAGACCATGGATACCTTGAAGAGTACATGCAATCAGTGGAAGAGCTAAAGGATTTTGATTTTGACGAATATGTCGAAGACATGGCTTTATCCCATAAAGCCGTGAAGCCAAAATTACCATCAACATAAGGAAATATGATGAATACCGAAAGATTGCTATCCTTCCTGGGCCATAATTCGACAAGTGATGATTTTGAATCATTTCTTCTCGAGAATGACATAAAAAAGATGCCAAAGGGAGATTCAACAACAAGAATAAAAACCAAAGACAAATTGATTTCCATGGAATTTGACCCCACAGATTCATACAAGGAAAAATATCTTTCCCCACCTATTGGGGATGGCTGGTTCACTTTTGAATCATTCGATATCAATAAAGGCTTTGAAAAAGAAAATCCATTCAACCTCGCTTTTGCAATGGACAAATCACAGGTTGAAGAAAAATTGGGAAAATCAGTCAGCAAGAATCAGGAAGACCTTGTCCAAGCGTATCAAAAGGACAACCACATAATTATCATATTCTATAAAAACAAGTGGAAAGGCATAGAAACCATAAGAATAAGAAAGATTAACAAATTCGACGCAAAGAATCTCAACCTTAAATAGAATCTCATATTCTATGGATGGAAAAATTCTCGTTTCATTCATTGGAAAATCTCCCAATGATCCTTCTTTCGATGCTTGGCTTCAGGAGCATCGAATCTTTGAACGACCTCATCTTGCAGAGCAAGACGAAGAATACGAAGAGGATACTGAAGCAGCAGCTATAAATGCAAGAAATAGCTAGATTGAAGAAAACGAGAAGCATAGCATTGCGTTGATCTATGAAAATCAAGACAACTATAATCGAATCTTTAAAGATAACTCCATCCATATGGACGGCGATTTTATTCTCAAACAGGTAGCTTTCTATGCTCAAGGAGTATCTAGCTATCGTGGTTTTCAGGGGACTCTAACTTTTGGCCTTGTTTTTTCAGATACCCAAACCTTAGTACATCAAAAACTAAGCAAACCCATTGCCTCCAGGTTTATTCATAACCTATCCGCCGATCTTTGGGCAACACCAGATTGACACATAAATATAAGCTACGTGCATCTCACTGGAACCATTGCCATAATTCATATCCGCAGACCTAGTATGCCGCCTGCGCTTATACCAGGACCTGCACTTTGAATACGACGTGCGCGGCAACGTCACCCGCCGCACCCGCGGCAACCAAAAGACCGGCACCCAGGAAGTGCTGGACCTAACTTGGAACGCAGACCACCAGCTCGTCGAATCGAACACCACGCGCCACGGCGTCACCCAGGCCACCCGCTACGCCTACGACCCCACGGGCCGATGTGTCGCCAAAAGCGATGCCTTCTGCAGTACCCACTACCTTTGGGATGGCGACCTCATGGTGCACAGCCAGCGAGGTACAAGACAGGCGCTCTATATTTACGAGCCGGGGAGCTTTGTGCCGCTGGCCACCATTCAGGGAGCGGGCGAAGAGCACAGCACCTACTGGTACCAGTGCGACCAGATCGGTCGCCACTGGATCACCGACGAACAGGGCCAAGGGGCCTGGGCCGCACCACGGCCCACTCTTGGACTACTGGTCGTGGCATCTCACTGCGGGACTGAACATCTTAAGAATCAGAGCCGATTGCCTGAATTTCTTTGCTGCCACACGATACCTTTGCAAAAGGCAAATGTATTATTGAAGCCCATACAGTTGGATACATAACCCTTCCATTATGACAATCGATTACCAAAAGATAAGAATTATTTTAAACAAATATTTATTTGGAGAAATATGTCTGAATGTTGAAACATCAGCAACGGTGCCAGAAAGCATAGAAGACCTGGCATCCAAGGGGTTTTCCAGAGAGGGAGATCCGGATGACCATGAATTATTCGAGAAATATTATTCCATAGTGAATAAAAACCAGGGAATCAACTTCAAGATATACACGTTCAAAGGGAAAATATGGAGCAGCGGCCTTGATTTCCATGGATTCAGGTTATCCACCATCCTTAAGATGATTAATAAGCCAGCCAACATGAGATTGTTCCTTGACAACAAAAAATCCGATGGTGCACTCATCATTAATGATCTATGCGTTTGTAGATTTTCATACCACAAGGAAAACCCTCTAGCCCTTACATTTGAAACCAATGCCGCAATAATCGATGATATGAAAAACAGAAAAATCTCCTCCAAGGCTGTTGAAAATGACTTCACTGAAATATCTGCAGTACTGGCGAGAAGGAGTAACAGGAAGCTTAGAAAAATAAAACAAATATTGGTAGCCACGGGCCATATATTGAAATAATTTCCACCAATGGTTCTAAAATCTTTATTTAAGATCCCAGACATGGCATCTACCCATTCATATGAATACGACCCAAATCTTCATACACTCAATCTGGAGACCGCAGAGAAATCCATCCGCTTGCTGGCGACCGCATTCTTTCAACAAGATCTGAAAACCCTTGAAGCCCACTTCGGTATCAGCCCACTGCAAATGGATGAGGCTTTTGAAGCATTGGAAAATCATCTCGGCAAAGACGATTTCACCTCGCTTGCACCTCCTCCAATAGGTAGCCAGCTCGTTCTGGAAAAAGATGAAATTTGTGCCGACGATGAAAATTCCTCAATCAGGGTCTATCGATTGAATTACGGAGGCTGGGGCTACGAGATGGATGTTTTCAGGCAAGACAAGAGGTGCGATCTGACCATGCGTGGCGAACTGCCTGGAGATTTCGGCAAAAATCCGCACAGCATCAAATTTCATCTGTTTGAAGTCATGTGATTTTTGTCCCGACCATGCACACCATCCCTGAACTCGCCAGCCCCCAATCCTGGCAATCCACACTGCCCTCCCGCCGCGCAGAGATTGCCCAAGCCATTCTGGAGGGGCTGCCGCGCGGCTTCGAGTTCGCCAAACCATTCGTCTCTACGGAACCTGCTGAGGGCGCGGCATGGGAGGTTCCTTGCTTTTACGACGCGCAGCATGAGACAACGCTGACCCTGGTCCTGGGCGGCGATTTCACCTACGGCGCAACGGCGCAGCGGTTGGATAAGCTGCGCGATTCGATCCCTGCTGAGGACTGGTCCTTGATTGCGCCAGTGGTTCATGCAGCGCAGGAGGCGGGTCCCGTGTATGTGCCCGCATTTCTGATGGGCCGCTTTCCCACGTTCGAGTGGGTGATTGAAGAGCATGTGGAGCTGTGCGATGGGCTGGAGCGGCCTGATTTCTCCAGCGAGGACGGGCCGTTTCCCGCCTATGTCACGCAAGGGGAAGCGCAGCGCTTTTTGGCCGCCACGGGCTATCGCCTGCCTTGGGACCATGAGTGGGAGTACGTTGCGAAGGCAGGCACGGAGCGGCTGTATGTGTGCGGGGACGCAGTTCCCCAGCGCGATCTGTCCGGGGATGTGTGCCTGACGCAGTTTGGCGATGGTCGGCTCAACCGCGCGGCCGCCAATCCCTGGGGAATGGCGGCGTTGGCGGTGGCCACGTTCACCCGGCTGCAGGCCAGTCCGCACGAGTGGCGCATCCGTGGCGGTGCGGCGGCGTTCTATCCGTTTCAGCATCCCATGCAGCAGGCCATGCTGCTGACGGAGCTTCAGCTGCCGCTGGCCAACATGCCCGGCCAGATGGCGGGTCTGCGTCTGTGCCTAGATGTGCCAGCCATATAAGGGCATATAGGGCCATATGGGCCATATGGGGGAAATCCGTGCACAGCCGTTGTTGTGGCGCTCCTGGCACAACAATGTTCTGGTGGCGTCATTTTTCGGCTTTAGGATGGCGGGCCATGCGCAATTCCCACTCCCTTTGGACGGCGGCAGCCCTGGGCCTGGCAGCCTGTCTCGGCACCAGCCCGGCCCATGCAGCCCGGCCCATGATCACGGATGATGCCCGCATCGTCGATGCCAAGTCCTGCCAGCTGGAAAGCTGGGTCAAGTCCAAGAAGGACAGCACGGAGTTCTGGGCCCAGCCGGCCTGCAATTTCACGGGCAATCTGGAGCTGACGCTGGGCGCGGCACGCACGCGAGAGGACGGCAGCAGCCGGACCACGGATGTGGTGATCCAGGGCAAGACCCTGTTCAAGGAACTGCAGCCCAATGGCTGGGGCTGGGGCCTGGCCGTGGGCAATGCCCGGCATCCGAATGACGAGGGCCAGGGCCGGGGAGACCTGTACGCCTATGTGCCCGTCACGTTCTCGCTGCGCGATGACCGGCTGTTCTTCCACACCAACGTGGGCTGGCTGCGCACGGCGCAGGCGCATCGCAACCTCATGACCTGGGGCCTGGCCACCGAGGCCCAATTGAGCCAGAGCACCTGGCTGATTGCCGAGACATTCGGCCAGAACCAGGGCAAGCCCTTCTACCAGATGGGCCTGCGCTACTGGCTGGTTCCCAATCATGTGCAGGTCGATGCCACCTACGGCAACCGCGCGGGCAGCAGCACGCAGGAGCGGTGGTTTTCCATTGGCTTGCGGCTGCTGTCGTCACCGTTCCTGCCCTGAGCCCTGCCTGGTGGCTGGCGTCGCGCCCGTATGCCTGCAGGCCCGGACGCCATGGAAACCGGTGCCCCGCACCGGCCGGTGCGGGGCGGTGCGGGCCGTGCAGGACCGCAGTGCCTATTTGTTGGGCTTGGCTGCAGGGCCGGCCGGGATGGCGGCGACGCCATCAGGCTTGACGTAGGTGACCGAGGTCACGTAGTGCACGCCGTCGTATTTTTCTGCACCGTTCGGGCCGGTGCGCTCGCCGCCGCTGCGCTCGTCGTGCGTGGCTTCGGCCACGTAGGTGCCCTTCCAGGGCATGTCGAACTGCACCAGGCCCTGCTCGTCGGCATGGGCTTCCTTGCTCCAGCCCGATTGCACGGTCAGCACGACCTTGGCCTTGGGCAGCGGCTGGCCCTTGTAGATGACCTTGAACTCGCCGGCCTTGCCCGAGGGCACGACATCCAGCGTGAGGCGCGGGGCCTGGGCGGCAAAGCCGGTGATCAGGCGCGCGGCCGGGTGGTACCAGTTGCGCAGTTCCTGCTCGCCCTTCTTGCTGGTGTACAGCGGGTAGCCGGCATCCTCGGCCACGATGCTGTCGCCCTGGCCGGCCTTGAAGGGCAGCGCAAAGCCAGTGCCGGTCTTGCGGCCATCGGCCGCCTTCTCGCCCTGGGCAGACACCAGGGTGGCCACGGGCTTGCCGAACTTGTCGAGCAGGCCCGGCGATGTCTCGCGCAGGTTGTCGCCAAACTCGCCAAAGCGGATTACGGCGGTTTCGCCGGCAGGTTGCTCCAGCCAGATCTGGTGGGCTTGGCTGGCGCCGCTGGCGGCCAGGAGTGCGGAGACAAGAATCCAGTGTTTCTTCATTGCAGCTTCCTCAAAGGACAAAAAAACAGCCATCGGCGCCATAACGGGCCGACGGCATGAACGTGCTTGGGAGTGGGGTGCGGCCGCATGTCGCCGCATTGATTATTGAATGCGAATGGTTTGCATTCTATGCGCATTGCACACCGCTCCGGCGCAGTTCACCAGGTGGCTGCAATGGGGTCCGGCCCAGCGTTCAGGCGGCATCCTCGATGCGCACCGGCTCGCCCGTGAAGGCCAGCGCCTCGGCGGACTGCTCCCAAGGGCTCCGGTCAGCCGCCCTGGCCAGGCGCAGCACAAAGCCCTCGCCCTCCGCGTGCGTGGTGCTGGCCGCGGGCGGCAGCGGCAGGCCCATGCGCTCATGCGCCTGGGCCACCAGGGTGCGGGCGTAGATTTCCGCAGCCATGCTGCGCAGGCGCGGCTTGTAGACCTTGCCCACGTTGGTGGTGGGCAGCGCATCGATGATGCGCACATAGCGCGGGCGCGCGGGCGCTTCGTCCACGCCGGCTGCGGCAAAGGCCAGCAGTTCGGTCTCATCGGCCTGGGCGCCGGGCTGGAGCGCGACAAAGGCCACAGGCACCTCGCCCGCATAGGCATCGGGCGCGCCCACGGCGGCGCAGGCCTTGACGGCGGCATGGCGCTCCAGCGCCTGCTCTATCACTTGCGGATCGATGTTATGGCCGCTGCGGATGATCACGTCCTTGGAACGCCCGCGCAGCCGCAGCAGGCCATCTTCGCCGACCGAGCCCAGGTCCCCCGTGATCAGCCAGCCGTCATCGGTGAGGTAGCTGGACGGCGCGATGCCGCCCAGGTAGCCGGAAAACAGGTTGGGCGACTGGAACACCACCATGCCGGTTTCGCCGGCCGCCGCTTCCTGGCCCGATGGCCTGCCGTCCGGCTCCATGCGGCGCACGGCCAGGCGCGCAAACGGCAGGCGCAGGCCCACATGGCCGGCCGCCGCGTGCAGGCCGGGCGGCGTGATGGTGGAGATGCCCGTCATCTCGGTCATGCCCAGGCTCTCGTGCACATGAAAACCGCTGTGCGCCTTGAAGCGCGCCGCCACCTCGGGCGACAGCGGCGCGGCGCCCGTGCGGAAGTAGCGGATGGAGGACACATCGGCCCGCTGCAGCGGCACCTCCACCAGCGCGGCCAGCACCGTGGGCACGGCCGACATCAGCGTGGGCTTCCACTGTGCCGCCATGTGCCAGAAGCCGGCAATCACGGCCTTGTTGCGAAACAGCCCCGTGGTCGGAATGATGACGTGGGCCCCGGCCGAGAAGCAGGCCAGCGAGCCCGGCAGCACGCCCGCCACATGGAACAGCGGGTAGCCGTTGATGGTGCGGTCGGCCGTGTTCAAGCCCTGCATCTGCACGCTGGCCCAGGCGGTGTAGACCTGGGCGCCATGCGTCTGCACGGCGATCTTGGGCGCACCCGTGGTGCCCCCGGTATGGAAGTAGGCCGCCACGTCGCCGGCCTGGGGCTGGCGCCCGCTCACCAACCGGTCGGAGGGCTGGGCGGCCAGGGCGGCGTTCAGATCGCTGGCGGGCCAGCGCTGTCCATCCCCCTGGGGAACCCGGCCTTCATGCGAGACCCAGAGCACATGCGCCAGGTCCGCATCCAGCGCCGTGACTTTCTCGCGGATGCCGGCATCGTCCTCGTCCGCCCAGGCGATCAGAAAGCGCGCGCCCGTGGTCCGCATCAGGGCAGAGATCTTCTCGGCACTCAGCAAAGGATTGATGGGCTGCACGATGCCCGCCGCCTCGCCGCCCCACAGCGCAAAGTGGTACTCCATGCAGCCGGGCAGCAGGATGGCCACCGTGTCGCTGGCACCCATGCCCAGCGCATGCAGGGCGTTGGCCGTCTGGTGAATCTTGCCCAGCAGTTCGGCATAGCTCAGGTGCCGGGCGTCATCCACGCTGCCGGCCTGGGGTAGAAAGCTCAGCGCCCTGCCCTGGCCGTGCTCACGCGCGGAGTTGCAAAAGAGGTCGTAGACCGTTTGCGCCGTGATCAGCCCGGCCATGGGCTGGCTTTCGATGGCCTCCACATCGGCCAGGGAACGCACAGCCCGCAGGGGCCGGAACATGGATTGCACAGGGATAGGACTCATGGCCATGGATTCACTCCGCACCCAGGCCGTTGGTGCGCACCACCTCGCCCCAGCGCGTGTAGTCGCTGCGGATCAGGCCCTCGGTGTCCTGGGGGTTGAGGTAGGCGGCCGTCACGCCGATTTTCTCGAAACGGTCGCGCACCTCGTCGGTGGCCAGCAGCTGGCGCGAGGTGGCGCTGAGCTTGTCGATGATGGCGCGCGGTGTGTCCTTGGGTGCCACCAGGCCGCCCCAGGACGATGCCTCATAGCCGCCAAAGCCCTGCTCGGCCATGGTCTGCACGCCGTCCAGCGCCTTCACGCGCTGCGGCGTGCCCACCGCCAGCGCCCTCAGCCGCCCGCTGCGGATATGGGGCAGCGCAGACACCATGTCCGCATAGATCACCGGCACCACGCCGCCCAGCGTGTCGTTCATGGCAGGCGCACTGCCCTTGTAGGCCACGTGCTGCATGGTGTGCAGCTTGGCGGATTTCATCAGTTCCATGCTCAGGTGGCCCGAGCTGCCCGCGCCGGAGCTGGTGTAGTCCAGCGTGGCGGGCTGCGCCTTGGCGTACTGGAACAGCGATTTGAGGTCCGTCACCTTGGGCAAGGACTGCGCATTGACCGCAATCACATTGGGCAAGTCATAGATCTTGGTGACCGAGGCGAAATCCGTGGCCGGGTGGAACTTGACGTTCTTGAAGAAATGCGGCGCCATGATGGTGGGCGTGACCATCATCATCAGCGTATAGCCGTCAGGCGCTGCCGTGCGGAACTGGCCTGCCGCCACCGCGCCCGATGCGCCGGGCTTGTTCTCTATCACCACGGGCTGGCCCAGCTGGCGCGCCAGCGCCTCGGCGTAGACGCGCGCCGCGCCATCGGTGGGCCCGCCCGGCGGGAAGGGAACGACCAGGCGAATCGGCCTGTCGGGCCAGGCGCCGGTATCGGTATTGGCCTGCGCCGCGCCGCACAGCGATGCGAACGCAGCCACGCCGATGGCGCCCAGCGCCATGCCCTTGGCCAACGCCTGTCTTTTTGTGATGTCTGCCATCTTGTCTCCTTGAATGTTTATGTGTTCTGGCTGGCCCATTCTGCCCAGCGCACCCTCTTTGACAATGGCGGCGGCGGTTGACATCATGTCAAACAATATTGACACCCCCTTGGACCGCAACGCATGGATCTCCTGGCATTCAACATCCTTGTCCAGATCATCGAACACGGAAACCTGAGCCAGGCGGCAAAGTTCTTGAACATGTCGCGGGCCAACGTGAGCTACCACCTGGCCCGGCTGGAGAAGTCCCTGGGCGCATCGCTGCTGCGCAGAACGCCCCAGGGCGTGGAGGCCACCGAGGTCGGACAGCGCATCTACCGCCATGCGCGCAACATCCTCAACGAGACCGAGCTGGTGCGCGAGCTGGCCCAAAGCAGCACGGACGACATCTCGGGAAAGATCGGGCTGAGCGTGCCCACCGGCTACGGCCACCTGGTCATGGCGCCGTGGCTGATCGAGTTCAAGCGCGCCCATCCGCAGGTGGTGCTGGACATCCGCCTGGAAAACTTCATCGACAACCTGCTCAAGGACAGCGTGGACATCGCGATCCGCGTCATGTCCGACCCGCCGCCCATGCTGGTGGCGCGCGACATGGGGCCGGTGCGCTACAGCCTGTGCGCCTCCAGCGACTGGCTGCGCAGCCACCGCCTGCCGGAGACCCCGTCCGAGCTGTCGCGCACGCCGCTCATCACATCGGGCGGCGAAAGCGGCAAGGTGCGCCTGCAGATTGCGCGGAACGGCCAGCCGCTGGAGGAGCTGGACATCACGCCCACGCTGATGTCGCGCAGCTACCCTTTCCTGTGCGACTGCATCACCGGCGGCCTGGGCGTGGGGCTGGTGCCCGACTACATGGTGCGCCGCCAGGTGGAAGATGGCCGCGTCGTGCTGGCCATGCAGGACTACGAATTCAGCATCAACCAGGGCCGCATGTTCATGCTGTACATGCCCAACCGCTTCCAGTCCGGCGCCGCCCGGGCCTTGATCGACTTTCTGAGCGACAGGATGGGCCTTGCGCGCGTCATCCGGCCGGGTCACTTGCCCGACGGCACAGGCGTTGCGACCGCCGGAATGACGCTGGAACAAAGTTTGTAGACGACTGGTCGGTTTTTGCGTTAGACTTCGATCCCATGAAGAAACCCGCACAGGAAACACGCCAGCACATCCTTGATGTGGCCAAGGCGTTGATGACCCAGAAAGGCTACACGGCCGTCGGCCTGGCCGAGGTCGTCGCGGCCGCGGGCGTGCCCAAGGGCTCCTTCTACTACTACTTCAAGTCCAAGGAAGAGTTCGGCCAGGCCCTGCTGCAGGAGTACTTCGACGAGTACCTGGCCAAGATCGATGCGCTCATGGAGACGCCCGATCCGGCCATCTCCCGGCTGATGACCTACTTCCGCCATTGGACACAGAAACAATGCTCGGCCCATGCAGGAGGCCAGTGCCTGGTGGTCAAGCTGGGCCCCGAGGTCTGCGACCTGTCCGACGACATGCGCTCGGTGCTGCGCACCGGCACCGACGCCATCATCACCCGCCTGACCGACTGCGTGCGCGCAGGCCAGGCCGACGGCTCCATCACCTCCACCATGGATGCCCCCACGCTGGCCGAATCGCTGTACCAGCTGTGGCTGGGTGCCTCCCTGCTGTCCAAGCTGGGCCGGCATGAGGAGCCCTTTGCCGCAGCCCTTGTTTCCACGAAGCGGCTGCTGGGCTGAGCAGGCCTGGACGCTGCTTTTTATTTGTCTTTTTTGTAGACGACTGGTCAACTTCAAACCTTTCACCCTTCGCCCATCCCTCCTCCTTTTTGTTCAACCACCACCACTGCACACCATGACCGACCACAGCCTTCACACCGATCTGTTCTCCCCCACCCAACTGGGCGGCCTGTCGCTCGCCAACCGCTTCGTCATGGCCCCGCTGACCCGCAGCCGCGCCGGTGACGACGGCGTGCCCACCGAACTGCACGCCACCTACTACGCCCAGCGTGCCAGCGCAGGCCTGTTGATCAGCGAAGCCGTCAACATCTCGGCCCAGGGCCGCGGCTACAACCTGACCCCCGGCATCTGGACCGAGGAACAGGTCGCCGGCTGGAAGAAGGTCACCGACGCCGTACATGCGGCCGGCGGCAAGATCGTGGCCCAGCTGTGGCACGTGGGCCGCTACTCGCACGTGGACCTGCAGCCCGGTGGCGTGGCCCCTGTCGCCCCCTCTGCCATCAAGGCCGAAGGCGTCACCTTCACGCCCAACGGCGTGGCCGAGGTGTCCATGCCCCGCGCCCTGGAAACCAGCGAAATCCCCGGCATCGTCGAGCAATACCGCCATGCGGCCGAATGCGCCAAGCGTGCAGGCTTTGACGGCGTGGAAGTGCACTCGGCCAACGGCTACCTGCTCGACCAGTTCCTGCGCGACTCCACCAACCACCGCAGCGACGCCTATGGCGGCAGCATCGAAAACCGCGCCCGCCTGACGCTGGAAGTCACCGACACCGTGGCCAAGGTCTGGGGCGCCGACCGCGTGGGCATCCGCCTGTCGCCCGTCACGCCCAACGCCGGCAACACGCCGCTGGACAGCGATGTGATGGCCCTCTACGGCTACCTCATCCCCCAGCTCAACCGCTTCGGCCTGGCCTACCTGCACGTCGTGGAAGGCGCCACCGGCGGCTCGCGCGAACTGCCGCCGGGCGTGGACCTGGACGCGCTGCGCAAGCTCTTTGACGGCGCCTACATGGGCAACAACGGCTATGACCTGGAACTGGCCATGGACCGCCGCGCCAAGGGCCTGATCGACACCGTGGCCATCGGCCGCCCCTTCATCGCCAACCCCGACCTGGTGGCCCGCCTGCGCCATGGCAAGGAACTGGCCGTGGCCCCGCACGAGGCCTACTACGGCGGCGGTGCCCAGGGCTACACGGACTGGCCAGTGGCCGCCTGAGCCGGCCATCCGCCCCACGATCTGCGGCACACTGGCTGACTTGCGTCCCCATCGAATGACCAAGCGAAAGACCAAGCCATGCAACTGCTGATCGTGGGCGCCACGGGGCTGGTGGGCAGCCAGGTGCTGCAACAGGCCCTGGCCGACAGCCGCATCACCCGTGTCGTGGCCCCGGTACGCCGGGCGCTGCCGGCGCATCCCAGGCTGCTCGCCCCCATCGTCGATTTCGAGCACCTGCCCGAAGGCGCCGACTGGTGGCGGGCCGATGCCCTGGTCTGCACCCTGGGCACCACCATCAAGAAAGCCGGCAGCCAGCCGGCTTTTCAGCGCGTGGACCATGACTACCCGCTGCTGGCCGCACAGCTGGCGCGGCGCCACGGCACGCCCACCTATGTGCTGAACTCGGCCATGGGCGCCGACGCCGGCTCGCGCATCTTCTACAACCGCGTCAAGGGCGAACTCGAGCGTGACCTGCAGGCGCAAGGCTTTGCCTCCCTCACCTTCGTGCGCCCCGGCCTGATCAGCGGCCCGCGCACCGAGCACCGGGCGGGCGAGCGCGCCATGGTCGGCGTTCTTGGCGCCCTGGGCCCGCTGCTGCCCCGGCGCTGGCGGCTCAACCCCGCACACCGCATCGCCCATGCCTTGATAGAGGCAGCTGTCAACGCCAGGCCCGGTGTCCATATCGTGGGTTCCGAGGCGCTGGCCGAATGAGCCCGGCGCCTGCACGCGCAAAAACAGAACCCTTCAGGAACCATTGCATGAACCCGCATATTGCCCCGGTCGATCTCGCCAAGTCCTACCGACTGATCAACCACGGCCCCACCGTCCTGGTCTCGGCACGCCACGGCGGCATGGACAACGTCATGGCCGCAGCCTGGTGCTGCGCGCTGGACTTTGCGCCCCCGAAGCTCACCGTGGTGCTGGACAAGGCCACGGCCACGCGCGCCCTGGTCGAGCACAGCGGCATGTTCGTGATCCAGGTGCCCACGGCCGCCCAGTTGCAGCTCACGCACCAGGTCGGCACGCGCACCCTTTCCACCGATGCCGGCAAGCTCGCCATCAGCGGCGTTCAACTGTTCGGCATGGAAGGGTTCGACCTGCCCTTTGTGGACGGCTGCGCCGGCTGGCTGGCCTGCAGGCTGATCCCCGAGCCCCACAACCAGCAGACCTACGACCTGTTCATCGGCGAGATCGTGGGCGCCTGGTCCGACACCCGCGTATTCCGGGACGGCCATTGGCACTTCGAGAACGCCGACCCCGCGCTGCGCAGCCTGCACTACGTGGCGGGTGGGCAGTTTTATGCGATTGGGCAGGCGTTGAACGTGCAGGACGGATCGCCCTGAAACTCGCCAATGGCGGCATGACTGTATTGCACAATCCAGCCATGCTCTCGGCCACTGCCTCTTCCCTTGCATCTTCCCTTGCCTCTTCGCGCGCAGTCCCCACGCGCGAAACCTATTCCGAGTTGCAGCAGGCCTACGAGCACTTCAACCAGCGCCTGTTCGACGATGCCCTGCCCCATTGCCTGATCACGCTGCAGCGCGAGAAACGCACCTGCGGTTACTTCTCTGCGGCGCGCTTTGCGTCGCTGGATGGCAGCACCACGGACGAGATTGCGCTCAACCCCGCCTACTTCGCGGCCGTGCCCATCATCGAGACGCTGCAGACCCTGGTGCATGAGATGACGCACCTGTGGCAGCACCACTTCGGCAAGCCGGGCCGCGCGCGGTATCACAACGAGGAATGGGCGGACAAGCTGGAATCGCTGGGCCTCATGCCCTCGTCCACGGGCCGGCCGGGCGGCCGGCGCACGGGCGACATGATGGCCGACTACGCCATGGCAGGCGGCCCCTTCCTCGCGGCCTGCGAGCAGTTGCTGACCACGCGCTTCCAACTGAGCTGGTACGACCGCTTCCCGGCCATCGAGCATGTGGTCACGGGCCAGTGGAGCATGGCCACGCAGCTCCAGGGCATGCAGGGCACCCAGCCGCCCATGTCATCCGTGCCCGCCCTGGCCGAAGCCGTACGGCCCGTGGGCACCTCGGTGGCGGTGCCGGGCTCCACCACAGGCGAGACCACCGTGCAGCCCTTCAACAAGTCCCTGCGCGTCAAGTACCGGTGCGGCGGTTGCGCGGCGCCCGTCAATGTCTGGGGCAAGCCGGGGCTGAACCTGATCTGCGGGGAATGCCAGCAAAGCTTCGCCGCGCAATAGCTGGCACACCTTGCCTGGCAGGGCATTTGTATCGCAGGTGTATACCGGCCGAGACCATACAAAACCGCACGCAAGGCCGCGATGGCCCGGCATGCCGTCGCCACAATCGCACCAGCCTCTAGCTTTCCACCCACGATCCAAGGAATCTCCATGTCCTCATGGCTAACAAGCACACTACCCCGGCAAGATCCGCACCACAGGCGAACGCGATGGCACCGCGCGCAGCGATGATGGCCGCCTGGCAGTGGCGATCCAGTTGCCGCTGGAGATCTTCATTCCTGCACTATCGATATGCGCGGAGCCCAACGTCGTTTCTTCGAACTTTCCGCGCCTTCGTAGCATCGGCATTGCCGGCTGTCGGCTGATTCCATGCCACTGCAGGCATCGATGCAGAGCGCTGCGGCTGAGCTTGGGGGCGATCTCCAGGAACTGCCTCATGAGGTCGCCCAGCGATAGATGCACTTGCTTGCGCAGCGCAATTGCCAGGTGGGTGCAGCAGCCCGGGCGCCCTTCAATGGCGAACGCGATCGAATCCTATGGGCGTGCCATTTTTGTCCCGCACCTGGACCGCAAATCCCTTGTGGGGATAGTAGGTGAACCCCATGGATTGGTAGGTGGAAAAGGCCGGCACGGCACGGTTCTCGACAGATGCATCAAAGTTGAAGATGAACTGGCTGGTCGGCGATCCCAGGAACCGGAGGTAGCAGCGCACGATTCCGGGATACTCCGAGTCGCCAGGCTCACGTTGATAGTAGTGGCAGCTCGCGCTGTCGCCTTTGGCAAACTCCCCTTCCACCCGACTCAGCTCGAACATCAGATTTCCTTCACCCATGGCCTGGAAAGCCCAGAGTCCCAAAAGCGCCTCCGGGTTGGCCGCGCCATAACCGAACTGGAATTTCTCGATGGCCACCCAGTCTTCCCCAGGAAACTTGATCTGGCCCCGCAAAGGGGATTGAAAGGCGAGCTGGACCTCGCCCACATCGGCCACTTCCCGCCCGGTCAGGGCAGGGCCCCCAAAATAGCGGCCTCCCGCATAACGCTTGAGCCGGGCCTTGACATCGGGACTGGCCGTGGTTCCGACACCCATTCGGAGGTCGTACGTCATCTTCCCCACAGCCAAGTGAAAACTGGGGCTTCCATTGCTTTCATAGTTGTAGACCTGCATGACAAAGTTGCCATTTTGGACATCGATGGCCATTCCGCGTCCAGGCTTGCCGTTGAGCTCCTGGCTGACGATCCAGGTGCCAGGCTCTGGCACATAAAAGTGCATGCCGGAATCGCGCATTTCGCTAAAGCGGATTCCCTGGAACCTTTGGTGCAACATCCTGTGGCTCACATCAGCGGCGGCGTCGTAGCTGGCGTATTTGCTGCCACGCAGCCTGGTGCGCGTCTGTGGCGAGGCCGCTCGTGTAACAAAACCTTCAAGGCCGTGCACAGACTTGCGGATTTCAAAGACGGCGCGCTGCTGCTCGGGTGCGCCGCGCTCGAAGGTGACGTTGCACCGCACCCATCCGCCGGAGCCCATGGAGGTACAAGGATTGGAGGTGGCCAGAGAGCTTTCATACCAGGGGGAGGACGCCAGCAGCAGAGACTCCACGTCCCCGTTCGCAGGATCGCGGTACATGTCAATATGCCATGCCGATGTGGGTCGATCGGCCTCATCGAACTCCATGGCCACCCAGCTCTCGCGGAAATCGGGCTTGAGCAAAAACCCATCGGCCACTCCATCGAACCGGAAGCGGGACATGGCCACCTCCGGCTCGCCGGGAAACTGGATAAAGCCCGAGGTGGAGCTTTCGAACCGGATACGCACCTCGCCGGCCACCTCATCCTCCCGGCCTACGCGTTCGCCGCTACCAAAAAAGCGGCCACCACGATATTGAACCAGCCGGCCCTGGAATTGCACTCCATTGAGAGGACCGGAGGCTAGGTGGAACGTGGGCTGGCCTGCGCGGTTGTAGTTATAGACCTGCATGACCAGATGCTGGTTCTGCACGTCAATGGCCATGCCTCGGCCCGGCAGGCCATTGACCTCGGAGTCCACGATCCAGGTGCCGCTTTGGATGAAAATGGGGGTCGCAAAGCCGTTAGTGGCACAGGCGCACAAAAGTACGAAGCCATAAAATGCCTGTTTCAAAAAATTCATGATGATTCTTTTATGGCCTAAATCTGCCCATTAAATTTTGGCAGCTGGTGCCTTTGTCCACCAAATGGTGGGTTGACCGGAAGTCCGCCAAATCCAGGCATCGCAGATGACTTTAGATGCCCTGATTTTCTCAATGGAGAATACTGTCAAATCCTATGGGAGTACGATTTTTATCGAAAACCTGCACAGCAAATCCTTTCTCTGGGAAATGAGTTTTTCCATAAGATCTTTGATACGAGAATGCGGGAACTGCCCGGTACTCGGGTGAAAAATCAAAAGTGAAAATTTGCTGAAAATCTTCATTTTGATAATTCGTCACACAACGAACGGTTCCACGATATTCTAAAATTTTCTCATCGGGGTCATCAAAATGGCACATCACACTTTGACCTAAGGCATATTTTCCTTCAACCTTGAACAATTCCAGCCACCATCTTTGGTCCAACACATTTTGCAAAGCCCATATCCCGAGAAGCGCCTGCGGATTTTTTTCTCCATAGCCAAACTGAAATTTTTCCATATCCTTCCAAGACTCCCCAGGAAATTTCACCCGACCCTTCAGAGGCGACAGAAAGACCATTTGTACTTCGCCCACATCGGCGTCCTCATGACCGCTCATGCCATCACTACCAAAGTAACGCCCACCGGCGTAGCGTTTCAGCCGAGTCGTGACATCCATAGTGCCGGTCCCAGATGATGGATTATCGGAAACCTTGCCAACCCCCAGATGGAAACTGGGGTCACCATTTTCTTCATAGTTGTAGACCTGCATGACAATTACTCCGTTTTGCCAGTCCAGCGCCATTCCACGCCCAGGCTTGCCGTTGAGTTCGCTGCTAACGATCCAAGTGCCGGGCTCCGGCACATAGGTGTACTTGCCATGCAGATTCTTTGTATGTACCAGCCGATGGTCTACAGAATTAGCGTCATCGTAGAAATGATATTTATTCCCGCGCAGCTTTCTGATCAAATTTGGCAATGCAGTGCGGGTAATGAAACCCTCCAGTCCATTCACGGATCTTCTGATTTCAAATACCGCAGGCCTTTGCCAAGACTCTCCCTGCTCGAACATGACATCGCACCGTATCCAGCCGTCCTTCTTCAGGGTACAAGGGTTGACGGTGGACATGGATTTTTCGATCACCGGGGCGGATGCCACTGTCAGCGACAGTTTTTTATCAGGACCGGCGCCCTGCCTCAGTTCCAAATGCCATGCGGCATACGGGCTACCCTGTTCGTCGTACTCCATGGCCAGCCAACCCTCTAACGAGCCCGGTTTCAGAGCAAATCCCTCGGGCTCGGCGTCGAAACGAAAGCGAGACATGGCCACCTCCGGCTCGCCGGGAAACTGGATAAAGCCCGAGGTGGAGCTTTCGAACCGGATACGCACCTCGCCGGCCACCTCATCCTCCCAGCCTACGCGTTCACCGCTGCCAAAGAACCGGCCTCCCCGGTACTGGCTCAGGGGGCCCTTGAATTGCAGACCATTGAGCGGACCGGAAGCCAGATGGAACGTGGGCCGACCCGCGCGGTTGTAGTTGTAGACCTGCATGACCAAGTGCTGGTTTTGCACGTCGATAGCCATGCCCCTGCCCGGCAGGCCATTGAGCTCGGAATCCACAATCCAGGTACCGCTTTGAATGAAAAGCGGTGTCGCAAAGCCGTTGCCGGCACAGGCGCACAAGAGCAAAAGGCCATAAAAGGCCCGTTTCAGGAAGCACATAAAGAGGTTTGTTGCGTGTCGGTCAGTACGCCCGCCCATTGGAGCGCGGTAAATGTAACACCGCTTTCAAACCACCTCCTTCGCGGTTGGCCAGCACAATGCGCCCGCCGTGCGCCTTGGCAACGGCATCGGCAATGGACAGGCCCAGGCCAAACCCGCCAGAGCCCGCGTTGCGCGAGGCCTCCAGGCGGTAGAACGGCTCCAGCACCTGGGCCAGTTGCTCCTGGGCAATGCCCGGCCCCCGGTCCAGCACGTCGATGCGCAGCAAATCGTCGCTGTCGCTGATGCGCAGTTCGGCGTCGCGGCCATAGCGCAGCGCGTTCTCCAGCAGGTTCTGCAGGCAGCGGCGCAGGCTGTGGGGATAGCAATCGAGCGGGCCCAGGGCGCGGCCCGTGATGGGGATGTGCACTCCATGCGCCTCGCCCAGGTCCTGGGCCACGCCCTGTACCAGGGCGTTGATGTCCAGCGCCTGGTGCTCGCCGCGCGCGTCGGCGCCGGTGAGCATGTCCAGCGTGGCGGTGACCATGGCTTCCATCTCCTGCAGATCGCGGCGGAATTTGTCGCGCAGGGCTTCGGGCTCCAGCATTTCCGAGCGCAGGCGCAGCCGCGTGATGGGCGTGCGCAGGTCGTGCGAGACGGCTGCAAAGAAACGCGTGCGCTCGGCCACGCCATCGGCGATGCGCTGCTGCATGGCATTGAAGGCCTGGGCCGCCTGGCGCACCTCGCGCGGGCCGTCCAGCGGCAGGGGCGGGCTTTTGAGGTCCTTGCCCAGCGCGTCGGCCGCGCTGGCCATGCGCGCCAGCGGGCGCATGGCCAGGCGCACGGCCAGCAGGGCCACCACCACGACCACGATGATGCGCAGCAGGTAGATGCGCAGCACATAGTCGGCCAACGCCCAATAGGGCCTGACGGGGTAGCCAGCCTCGCCCTCCACCGCCTGCACCTGCAGCCACTGGCCGTTGCCCAGGCCCAGCAGCATGCGCACATGGGCTTCGGGCTCATGGGCAGTGAGCAGGGTCTCTGCGCCGCCATGCAGCTCCAGCGCCAGCAGGTGAAAAGGCACGACAGCGCCCACGCGCCGCGCCAGCACATCGGCCAGCAACTCGCCGGCCATGACGTCGGCTGCATCGGCAGCGTCGGTCTGCTGGCGGTCCATGAGGTGCCGCGCCTGGGCGCCGTCCAGCAGGGCCAGCTGGTAGCCCTGCGTGCTCAGCGTGCCCACGGCGGCGGCGCGCGCCTCGGGCGGCAGCGAGGACAGCAGCAGCAGCGAATCAGCGGCGCGCGCGCCCAGCAGGCGCAACGGCACTTCCAGGAGCTGGCTGCGCCGGCTTTCCCACCAGATGGTGCCCGTGAGCGCCTGGGCGGCCAGCATGCCGGCCACCAGGATAAGGGCCACGCGCCCCGACAGCGTCTGCGGCCACAGGCGTCGCAGCAGCGCGCCGGTCTGTGCCCAAGCCATCACGATGCCTGCGGCACCACATCGCAGGTCAGCACGTAGCCGGCGTTGCGCACGGTGCGGATCAGGCTGGCCTGGCGCGCGGGGTCTTCCAGGTGCTGGCGCAGTCGGCTGACGCAGACGTCGATGGCGCGGTCCTGGGCCTGGCGCTCGCGACCGAACACATGGTCGGCCAGGTAGTCGCGGCTCAGCGTGCGGTGCGGGTTGCTGGCCAGGGCGCAGAGCACGCGGTAGTCGGACTGGGCCAGCGGCACCAGCACGGCCTGGGGCGAGCGCAGCTCGCGCGCGCGCATGTCCAGCGTCCAGCCGGCAAAGCGCAGCACGGGCAGATGCTCCGGCTCGCTGGCCGGCGCCGGTGCCTGGGCCACGCGGCGCAGCACCACCTTGATGCGCGCCAGCAGCTCGCGCGGATCGAAGGGCTTGGGCAGGTAGTCGTCGGCCCCCATCTCCAGGCCCAGGATGCGGTCCAGCAAGGCGCCGCGCGCCGTGAGCATGACCACGGGGATGTGGGTGCGTTCGCGCAGGCTGCGGCACAGGGCCAGGCCGTCGGTGCCGGGCAGCATCAGGTCCAGCACGATGAGGTCGGCCGCATGCCGGCCCAGCCAGTCCCACATGGCCTGGCCGTCACCCACGGCGGCCGGGCGCATGCCCGAGGCGCGCAGGTAGTCGCACAGCAGCTCGCGGATGTCGGGATCGTCGTCCACCACCAGGATGCGCGGACCCTGGGCGGCCGGGGATGCGGCGGCTGGTGCGCTCATGGATTGCATTGGCGCACGGCGTTTTGTAATGGAATGTTGTGGCGGCAGCCTGTGCAATGGAGCATTGCATTTGCCCGGCGGTCGCTGCCCTGTCTGCGCTGTCGCGTCACTAGAGTCCTGCTCGTCAATAAGAACGATTTTCATTCTAGTGATTCGTCGCCATGTCTTCTCAGCACTCCAACAGTTTCCCTCCGGCCCTGTCCACCAGCCTTGCGCTGACGCTGGGCGCCTTCTCCACCCTGGCCGTGGCCCAGACTGCGGCCGCTCCGGCATCGCCCCTGGGCACGGTCGAGGTCCGCTCCACGCGTGAGGCGCCTGCCTACCAGCCCGCCGCCGTGCAGTCGCCCAAGCTCACCCAGCCGCTGCGCGACACGCCGCAAAGCATCAACGTGGTGCCGGCCGAGCTGATCCGCGAGCAAAACGCCCAGAGCCTGCAGGAGGTGCTGCAGAACGTGCCCGGCATCACCTTCACCTCGGGCGAGGGCAATCTGGGCTGGGGAGATTTCTTCACCATCCGGGGCTTCTCGGCCGAGCAGGCCATCACCATCGACGGCGTGCGCGACGGCGGCATGGCCAGCCGCACCGACACCTTCAACCTGGAGCAGGCCGAGGTCTACAAGGGCACAGGCTCGGTGGAGTCTGGCGTGTCCGCCGTGGGCGGCAGCGTCAACCTGGTCAGCAAGGAAGCCAGGCGCGACACGTTCTACAACAGCTCGGTGGGCGTGGGCAGCGATGGCTACCGCCGCGCCACGGCCGACCTGAACCGCAGCGTGGGCGAGACCGGCGCCGTGCGCCTGAACCTCATGAAGCATCAGAACGACGTGGCCGGCCGCAACGTGGTGGACTATGACCGCTACGGCGTGGCAGCCTCGTTCGCCCACGGCCTGGGCACTTCCACGCGCACCGTGGTCAACGTCTTCCACCAGGTGGACGACAACATGCCCGATGGCGGCCTGCCCATTCAGCGCGGCACGGGCGGCCAGTTGATGCCGGGCGTGCCGCGCAATGCCTGGTACGGCGCCTCCAACCTCTACACCCAGCAGTCGCGCACGGATATGGCGACGGCCCGCGTGGAGCATGACCTCTCGCCCACGACCACGGTGCGCAACCAGTTCCGCTACGAGCGCTCGGACAACTGGAGCGTGCTGGCGCCCGCGCGCTTCAACAGCGGCAGCAGCAAGAACTCGCTGGGCTATGTGGGCCTGGGCGGGCTGGTGACGGCGCCGGGCGGCATCCTGTCCTATGGCGACTACGGCCTGGTGGACACCACGGGCGCCAATGCCTCGCTGCGCCTGGCCTCGGTGTCCGTGTCCAAGCGCTACACCATCGCCAACAACCAGACCGATGTGCGCACCAGTTTCGAGACGGCAGGTTTCAAGCACGACCTCACGGCAGGGCTGGAGCTGTACCGCGAGACCTATGGCGACCGCGAGCGCAGCATGGACCTGCCCACCGGGACGCTGGGCTTCGACATGGCCGACCCGGCCACCATCTTCCCGGGCACGCCCACGGTGGTGGGCGCGGGCAGCGCGCGCGCCACGGTGCAGAACGCGGGCGTGTATGTGAACGACACCATCACCTTCTCGCCGCGCTGGCAGGCCCAGACGGCGCTGCGCTACGACCGCTGGCAGGCGAACAACGGCGGCGCCAGCCGCACGGACGGCGCGCTCAGCGGCCGCCTGGGCCTGGTCTACAAGCCGGCCAGCGAGGGCTCCATCTATGTCTCCTACAGCCGCGCGGCCCAGCCCTCGGCCATGGGCGTGACCACGAACAACGGCGTCTACGGCACGGCCGCCCAGCTGGCCTATGCGCCGGCCCTGTCACGAACCTGGGAGGCAGGCAGCAAGTGGGACGTGCTGGGCGGGCGCCTGTCGCTGACCGGCGCCGTGTTCCGCACCGAGCTGAGCGAATCGTGGGAGTACAGCCCCGACAGCGTCTCGCCCGTGCGCGCCCTGCCCGCCAAGCGGGTGCAGGGTTTCGAGCTGGGCGCCCAGAGCGAGATCACGCCGCGCTGGTCGGTGTACGCCGGCCTGTCCCACTTGAAGAGCCGCCTCACCAAGGGCGCGAACGAAGGTGCCGAGGCCAGGAACGTGCCCGACTGGAGCGGCAGCGTCTGGACCTCCTTCCTGGTCACGCCCGCCGTCACCCTGAGCTGGGGCGCGCAGTACGTGGGCGAGCGCCGCTATACGGACAACGTCATGGTGGGCGGCCAGAACAATACGTCCAGCACCGTCAACGGTCCCAACGGCGTGCACCCCATCTATGTGGCCGACCACGAGAAAGCGCCCAGCTACTTCGTGCAGAACCTGGCGCTGAGCTGGCGCATCAACCGCCAGCTCACGGCCCGCTTCAACATCAACAACCTCACCAACCGCTTCTACTGGAGCCGCATCGGCGCCTCGCTGGACGGCTTCCAGCTCTACGGCGTGCCGGGCGCGGGCCGCACCTACACGGCGGGCCTGGACCTGTCCTTCTGAGCAGGGGCCACACCATGACATCCATCCAACGTCTCACCACACGCCGCGCCCTGCTGGCGCTGGCCGCAGCCTGCGCCGCCGCCCTGCTGTCCGCCTCCGCGCTTGCGGCCTCGCCTGCCGGCACCGCTGCCAATGCACCGGCCGCCACCGTGGTCGACATCGTCGGCCGCACGGTCGAAATCCCCGCCAAGGTGGAGCGCATCCTGCTGGGCGAGGGCCGCTTCCTCTACGCCCTGGCCCTGATCGAGGGTGACCAGCCGCTGGCCCGCATCGCCGGGTGGCAGGGCGAGCTGCCCTTCGCCGACCCCAACGGCTATGCCGACTACCGGCGCCGCTTCCCGGCCATAGACCGCATCCCGGTCATCGGCCGCACCTCGGAAGACAGCGTCAGCGCCGAGCAATCGGTCTCCACCCGGCCCGACATCGCCATCTTCGGCCTGGGCGGACATGGTCCGGGGCGCCAGAGCGGCCTGGTCAACGATCTCAAGAAGGCCGGCGTGCCCGTGGTCTTCATCGACTTTCGCGCCCAGCCCGTGCGCAACACCCTGGCCAGCATGCGCATCCTGGGCAAGGCCGTGCACCGCGAGGAACAGGCCGAGGCCTATGCGCGCTTCTACGAGCAGCACCTGCAGCAGGTGCGCCAGCGGGTGGAGGGCATTCCCACCAGCCAGCGCCCGCGCGTCTTCGCCGAGCTGCTGGCCGGCGTCTGGGACGGCTGCTGCCACACCGTGGGCAAGGGCAACATGGGCGAATTCATCGAGGCGGCCGGCGGCATCAACGTCGCGGCCGGCAAGGTGCCCGGCGCCATAGGCGACATGCACCAGGAAGCCCTGATCGCCGCCGACCCCGAGGTCTACATCGCCACCGGCAGCCGCCCGCAGAGCAACCGCCTCATGCTCAAGGCCGGCAGCGGCGTGGCGCCGGCCGACCTTTCGGCCAGCCTGCAGACGCTGACCGCGCGCCCCGGTTTCGAGGTGCTGAGCGCCGTTCGCCAGGGCCGCGCCCACGGCCTGTGGCACAACTTCTACGACGCGCCCACCAACATCCTGGCCATCGAGGCCATGGCCAAGTGGTTCTACCCAGAGCGCTTTGGCGACATCGATCCCCAGGCCACACTGGACGAGATCAACCGCCGCTTCCTGCCCGTCCTGCCCATGCACGGCGCCTTCTGGGGCGATGCACCTGCCAAGGCAGCGGCCACAGCGGCCAGCGGAGCCGCGCGATGAACATGGCCGCCGACCTGCCCGTGGAGCTCGCCAGCCCGGCCGCCAATGCAGCACCGCTGGCCAGGGGCTACCGGCGCCTGACCGCCATGCGCGTGCTGGTGCTGGCCCTGCTGGCTGCGGCCATCGTGGGCGCGCTGCTGCTGGACTTCACCACCGGCCCCTCCGGGCTGGCGCTGGACCAGTTGATCGCCACCCTGGGCCATGCCGACCAGGCGCCGCCTGCGCTGCGCGTCATCGTCTGGGACATTCGCCTGCCCTACGCCTTGATGGCCGTGGCCGTGGGCCTGTCCCTGGGCCTGGCCGGCGCCGAGATGCAGACCGTGCTGGCCAACCCGCTGGCCAGCCCGTTCACGCTGGGCCTGTCCTCGGCCGCCGCCTTTGGCGCGGCCCTGGCCATCGTGCTGGACTGGAGCCTGCCCGGCGTGCCCACGGCCTGGGCAGTGCCTGCCAACGCCTTCCTGTTCGCCATGGCCTCGGCCCTGCTGCTGGACCTGGTGGCGCGCTGGGGCGGCATGAGCGCATCGGGCGTGGTGCTGTTCGGCATTGCCCTGGTGTTCAGCTTCAACGCCCTGGTCTCTTTGCTCCAGTTCGTGGCCACGGCCGAGGCACTGCAGGGCCTGGTCTTCTGGACCATGGGAAGCCTCTCGCGCGCCACCTGGCCCAAGGTGGCCGGGCTGGCCGCCGCGCTGGCCCTGGTGCTGCCGTTCTCGCTGCTCAACGCCTGGCGCCTCACCGCCTTGCGCCTGGGCGAGGACCGTGCCGCCAGCTTTGGCGTGGACGTGCGCCGACTGCGCCTGGGCGCCCTGCTGCACATCAGCCTGCTGGCCGCGCTGTCCGTGGCCTTTGTGGGCAGCATCGGCTTCATCGGCCTGGTGGCACCGCACATCGCGCGCCGCATGGTGGGGGATGACCACCGCTTCTACCTGCCCGCCGCCGCCCTCATCGGCGCGCTGGTGCTGTCGCTGGCCTCGGTGGCGTCCAAGACGCTGATCCCGGGCGTGATCATCCCGGTGGGCATCGTCACCTCGCTGGTGGGCATTCCCTTCTTTCTGGCCATCGTGTTGCGCACGCGGGGGCGGACATGAGCACCACCCTGAACACCTCCCTGAATACCCCGCACTTCGCACCCACCTATCTGCCACCTCTCACGCAAGATGGTCTGCAGATCGAGGGTCTCAGCGTCGCCTACGGGCGCCGACGCGTCATCGAATCGCTGGACATCGCCCCGCTGCGCGCCGGCACGCTCACCGTGGTGCTGGGGCCCAACGGCAGCGGCAAGTCCACCCTGCTGCGTGCCCTGGCCGGCCTGGTGCGCGCCCAGGGCAGCATCACGCTGGAAGGCCAGGAACTGCAGCACGCCAGCCTGGCCGAGCGCGCGCGCCGCATCGTCTACCTGTCCCAGGCCCTGCCGGCCGCCGTGCACCTGCGCGTCATCGAATCACTGCTGGCCGCGCGCAAGGCCTCGCCACACACCACGCGCCCGCAGCAGGCCGGCTCCCCGGATGCGGTCACCCAGGCTGCCGCCCTGCTTGAGCACCTGGGCATCGCCCACCTGGCCATGCGCCACCTGGATGAGCTGTCTGGCGGCCAGTCCCAGCTTGCAGGCCTGGCCCAGGCCCTGATCCGCGAACCGCGCGTGCTGCTGCTGGACGAACCCTTGTCCGCCCTGGACCTCAACCACCAGTTCCACGTCATGCAGCTGGTGCGCGAGCAAACGCGCCGCCACGGCATGACCACCCTGGTCGTGCTGCACGACCTGGGCGCCGCCCTGCGCCACGCCGACCGCGTCATCGTGCTCAAGCAAGGCCAGCTGCTGGCCGACGGCCCGCCCGCCCAGGCCATCACCCCCGCCCTGCTGGCCCACGTCTACGGCGTGCAGGCCCGGGTGGAGCCCTGCTCCCAGGGCCTTCCCCAGGTCATCGTAGACGGGCTGACGGCTGCGGCCTGAGCCCGGTCCCCGATTCCAGATCCATCCGCTTTTTTGGAGATTCCGAATGCATACCCGCATCACCGCCGCCGCTGCCTTGCTGGCCGCCTTCTGCCTGAACGCCCAGGCCCAGCATGCCCACCCCACGCCCGCATCCAGCGTGGCCCATCCCGCCTGCGAAACCACCATTGAAGGCCAGCCCGGCAAACGCTTCAGCCTGGCCGAAATCCGCGTCAGCGTGCGCTGCGAGAACTTCACCGTCCACCTGGTCCACACCGGCAGGAAGCCCTGGCAGGAAGCCGGGCACAACTGGGTGCTGGCCCGCAGCGCCGACATCGACGCCGTGATCGCCAACGGCCTGCGCGCCGGCCCCGACCGGGCCTGGGTGGACCACGCCGACGCACGCGTCATCGCCGCCACGCAAATGCTGTCGGGCGGTGAGCATGCCTCGGTCACCTTCCCCGTGGCGCGCCTGCGCAAGGGCGAGAGCTATACCTACTTCTGCTCGTATCCCTCGCATGCGCTGCCCATGCGGGGAAGGCTGGTACTGGAGGATTGAGGCCGCGTCACCGCGCGGCAAAGGCCCAAAGGGCCTGCGCGTTCAATGCAGCAGCGTCGCCGCCAAGGTCACCTCGGGCACGCCTGCCAGCGCCTTGGACAGCGGGCACTGGGACTTGGCCTCCTGGGCGATTTTCTGAAACTGCGCATCGTCGATGCCGGGCACCTTGGCCTGCAGCGTGAGGGCGATGCGGTCGATCTTGAAGCCCTCGCCATCCTTGGCAAGCCGGACCTTGGCCGTGGTGTCCAGCATCTCGGTGGCGATGCCCGCCTTCTCGCAGGCAAAGGCAAAGGCCATCGTGAAACAGGCCGCATGTGCGGCGCCCACGATCTCCTCGGGATTCGTTCCCTTGCGGTCATCCCCGAAGCGGCTGCCGAATCCGTAGGGATGGTCCTTGAGCGCGCCGGTCTCCGTGCTGATGCGGCCCTGGCCGGTCTTGCCTGCACCTTCCCAATGGACGGAAGCGGTTTTCTCGGACATGTGTTTCTCCTGTGCGTTGGTTGGACAAGCCGCCATCACAGCACAGGCGCCACGGGGCAAGGCGTGGTCCCGGGGCGCGCCAGCCCCTGCGCACACGTCCTACAGAGACAGAATCGACGACCCTGTCCCGGGCGTTCCTCCCTATTCAACACGAACAAGGCCATCTTCAAATTGCGGTGAGGAGACGGGGCGTAGGGATGCGGCATCAAGTCGGCCGGGTGCATTGCCGACCCCATTCGGGCGATCAGCACTTCCTCAGCCGAGGTTGCTGGCGTTGCCCAACTACGGCGAGGATATTGACAGTTTGCGCCTGGTCATCCACTTCATACAAAAGGTTCTGACCGGCAACACTGACGCGGCGGACACCATCGCCATAGCGCGGATCGGCTTCATACAAGCGCGGAAACTCGGCAAGGCGGTCTGTGGAGCGCAGCACTTGCTCCGTGACGTTCTCCGCGTCCCACAGCGAAGCATGCTCGAGCAAATATTCAAAAAGCGCCCGCATATCCTCAATTGCAGGCGGACGCCAGTCGACCCTATGCGCCACCACGCAACTCCTCGGCACGAGCCCGCAGGAGTTGCCGCACCTGATCCGTACTCATCCCGGTCTGTTTGTCCGAACGGGCGGCTGCCACCTTCGCGCGCACCCAATCGTCATATTCCGCCTGGGCCAGTTCCTCATCCGCCAGGCGCTGCAGCAGCTCCATCTTGTCGGAGCCACTGGTGGGGAGGATACGTGGCAGGTTCTCCGCAAGTTCACGCAGAAAATTGGCGTTCTCATAGTGCGTAGTGGTGGTCATAGCCGCTCTCCAGACGTTGCAGGCCGCACTGCCAGCGCAACAGACGGCTGTTACGCGGATGGACCTGACGGATGATGATAGCCCACGGTTTGTCGCTCCTTCTGCCGCTCAATCGCGTGAGTGATCGGCGCCCCGTCCGCGCAGCGGTGCCTGCGCCAAACCCGAGCCCAGGCCCCGCCACCCCATGGCACTAAAAAGACTGTGGATACCCACTCCTGCGGCTGGATCAGCCTCCTGCCTCCTCACCCCACAAACACCTGCCGCGTATCCGTTCGCCCCACGATCACCGCCGCCAGCACCGCCGCCCCGGCCGCAACCCCAAAATTCGCCAGATAGGCCGCCTGGGCCGAAATCTCCAGCAAGGCCGCGAACAGCGATCCGCCAATGGCCAGGGTGGCCGCCACGGCAATGGCCTCGCACAGCTGCAGGGCCGAGCTGTTGGCGCCCTGCTCGCCAGGCGCGGACATGGACAGCGTGAGCACCGACAGGCTTGCCGACAGCAGGCCCATGCCCAGCCCCGACACGATCCAGCCCCCCACCGCCACCCACACGGGCACGGCCGGCCAGGCCACCGATGCCGTCAGCAGCACGCCCGCCAGCACCGCGCTGGTGCCCACGCGCAGGAAGCGGTGACGGCTCCACCCGTTGCGGCTGTGTCCCTGGTACCAGGAGGCGGAACACCAGCCCAGCGCACCCGCGCTCAGCACCAGCCCCGCCATGGGCGCTGACAGCCCGTGCTCGCGCGCCAGCACCAGCGGCAGGAACGCCTCGGCCCCGAAGAATGCTGCAAACACCAGCCCGCGTAGGGCGATCACGCTGGGCAGCCCGCGCCCGGCGCGCAGCGTGCCGGCCGGCAAGAGCTTCCAGGTGCAGACCAGCGACAAGGCCGCGGCCACCGCCACCGCCCCCAAGGCGCCCGCCGATTGCCTCTGCCCGCCCACATACAGAAGGCAGATGCCCGTGGCCGCGCCCAGGGCCCACAGCCCGCGCCGCACACCGCCCTGCATGCCCTGGCCATGGCCGCCCAGGCCTTGGAGCGCCGGGCGCAGCATCGCCCCGGCCGGCAAGGCCAGCAGGGGCACGCCCAGGAATACCCAGCGCCAGCCCAGGTGCTCCACCACCAGGCCGCTCAACGCCGGCCCCACCAGCGCGGGCACCACCCAGGCCGTGGCAAACGCCGCAAAAATGCGCCGCCGCAGTGCCTCGGGATACCGCCGGCCCACCAGCACGTACAGCGCCACCGACATGCCACCGGCCCCCAGCCCCTGAACCAGCCGCCCCGCCAGAAACACCGGCATGGACGGCGCAAAGCCCGCCAGCAGCAGCCCCGCCACAAAACACGCCATGCCAGACCACAGCGGCGCCGCCGGCCCGCGCGCGTCGCACCAGCCGCCCGCCACCGTCATGCCCACCACGCTGGTGGCCAGGGTCACGCCAAAGGCAACCGCATACAGCGGCACCCCATCGAGCGCGCGGGCCACGGCCGGCATGGCGGTGGCCACGGCCAGGGCCTCAAAGGCAATCAAGGCCACCAGCGAGACGATGCCGATCGTCGTCAGGCGGTAGGGGGAGGACAGGATGGACCAGCTCTCGGTGGTCGTCGGCCGGACCTGATCGTCCAGCGTGAGGGAATCTTGATGGGGCATGGATGCTTCTTGGTTGCAGGGTCTGCGCCGGCCATGGCGCAGTGCCATGGCGACGAGAAGCCTGGAGCATGCAACCTCAAGTGCGGTTGAGATCAAGGGGTCCTGCCCCCAAGTACCTCTTACCGCTCGATCACGCGCCAATACTGGCCAGAGGAGCGGCTGGTGGCCGGCAGCATGACGGCAATGCCATTGTCATTGGCCGTGTCCAGCACGACGGCATCCGACAGGAAGCGGTTGTAGAGATGGAACTGGCCCGGCAGGTCACTGGGCGCACAGCGCCATTGCTGGCCGCTGAAGCGTGGGGAGTCTCCCGCCGACGCCGTCATCTTCAGCTCAAGATGCGGTTTCCCGGCCACGCTGGTGACATCGAGCGCCATGGTGCCCGGTCCGAACGCCGCATTCTGGACAAGCCAGTAGCCCTTGCCGGTGCGCATGAACCTCCATCTGTCGGCGCCCAGAATCATGGCCGGGACGGAAATCTGCCATGGCTTGAGGTTGTACAGCCCGGGGGGAGACACAAGGCCCGTGCCCTGCAGCAGCGCTACCGCATTGCGCCTTTCGCTCCAATACAGGTTTTGCAGCCCGACCCATTGGCGGTCCTTGAGCATGGGGCACTGGTCGTACAGGTAGTCGCCCGTCTCGTAGCGTCGAAAATCCGCATCGCTGAGCCGCTGGGCCGAGAGCGCGTGCGCCTCGGCGTAGATCCGTGCCAGTTCCCGCATGGCGGCCGTCATGGCGATCAGGGGCGCGGACGAGCCGCGCACCGGCCTCACCGGCAAGATGCGGCGAGCATTTGCAAGGTCGGAGGCCACGGCCCGCCAGCGCAATGCCAGGTTGCTGAATTCCGTTGCCATCGCCTGCGGCGCGGGCCCAAGGCGGACCACCGCGTTTGCCGGTGGCGGCTGCCTGGCATGGTGCGCGGCGGCCACGCGAAGCAGCGAGGCATGACTTTCCAGCTGCGCCACGACGGGTGCAGCCGCCGCAATGGCCGTATCCATCTCCGTCTCGACGGCTGCGACACCCGCATTCCATCGGGCCTCGTCCAGCGGTGCGTCGGGGGTCAGCGAAACGGCATCCAGCTGGTCACACAGCTGCTGCAAACGCCCGACGGCCTGCCCCAGCTTTTGCACCGTGTCGGCCAGCCCGTCGATACGGGCACGCAGCGTGCCCCAAGCGGCCGATGCCGCCTTCAGCGCAGGGAACGACTGCATGCTCTCCAGGCTCCTTACCAGCGTCATGCGGCCGCTGGCATCGTCCAGATCAAGCCCGGTCAGGAACGAGAACTCGGCGATATCGGTCCATACCTGCCTTGCGACTGGCTCACGCGCGGGCTCGGCTTCGACGCGGCAGCTTGATGCCAGAGCGCCACCGCAGCACAGCGCCGTGGCAGCGGCGGGCAGCCACAGAAGCCGGCTCATTTGGCGGCAGTGCCGGCCATCAACAGGCGCAGGGCCCGAGGCGCTGCCGGCATCTGTCGGGGCTCCAGCACTTCGATCAGCCACGTCGTGAACGGCGTCGGGCAGACGTCTCCCAGATGCTGCGAGAACTCGATCTGGTCGCCGGCGTAGGTGAAGTTGATCTTCAGGGGCGAGCAGAAAAGCCTCTCGACCCCGTTGCCTGTGCTGTCGTGAAAGTCGCTGCCGGTCACCATGTCGATATTGATGCGCTGGGCCGAGGCATCGGCAAACTCCAGCCAGGCCTGCACCGACGAAAGGCGGATGCGGCGGTAGCTGGCCAGTGCCGGATGGCTGGTGGCAATGGACAGGCTGATGGGCTGTCCATGCGCCAGCTGCTGCAGCAGCGCGACGTCAGTGACCCGCAATTCCCGCCGCAGATCCCCTTGGGTTCTGGCATTGGCCGCCTGCGCGCTGGCGTGGTCTGCCAGCAGGGTGGCGTGTGCATCTGCCATGGCAGCGGCCGTGCCCGGCATCGACAGACGGTGGCCGGGCTGCTTGCCGGTCTCGTAGGCCTGTGCGGCGCGGACCCCGAAGCAGTCCACGAAGAAACCGCGGCGCGCACTTTCTGCCCTGAGGGTGATTTCCCCCTGCAGCCGCGCGCTGCGCTCCAGCTCTGTCAACGCCTGCTGCTCCAGCGCCTGCAGGCGCTTGCGCTTGCCGATCACCGCAACGTACTCCAGCTTGAGCGTGGCAAGCTCACGGGCAATGGCATTCTTGGATGCGCTTTGCTCTGCCAGCAGGCGGCCATAGACGGCCACTTTCTGCACCTGTGTCTTGAGGGTGTTGGCAGCGTTGCGCACGGCCGCCTCGGTGCCTTCCGTGGCAAGCACCAGATCCAGCCTGTTGACTGCATCGTTTTCCAGCACCGTCCAGGCGGCCTTGGCTTCATTGGCATCCGGCATGAGCGCAAGTGCACGCATGGTGTCGCCCAGCTCCCGGGAAATCCCCTCGACATCCAGCCCGCCCAGCGGCCCACGGATCACCGGCAGCACCGCATTCAATGCGCCCTTGGCGGGATCCACCAGATTCATGTGCGTGCTGGAGTTGTGCCTGGCCCATTGCAGTGGAATGGCAAACGACTGGCCCAGGGCCTTCAGCGCCTTGAGCGGGCCGTCTATGCTGCCGCCAAGCGTCTTGGCCTGCCCGTACAAATCCTTCAGGCCGAGCACGCCTTTCTGACCGGTCTCGGTCAGCGCCTTCGGGTCGGGCGGCACGCCCACGCACAGGGCGGCCACGCTGCCCGCGACTGCGATGACGCCAAAGGCGATTTCCAGGCTCATCTTCACGGTGCGCACGATCTGGGCAACGTCGCTTTCAAGCTTGAGCCGCATGGCGGCAAGTTCCGCTTCAAGCTCCTCCTGGCGCACCGTGCGTGCGGCGCGGTCAAGGGCCTCGATCTGCTGAATCAACCGCTGCTCCAGCTCGGTGCAACGTGCCTCCAGCGTCTTGAGGTCCAAGGTATCCCGGTCGGCAAACGCCTGCGCGACGCTGCCCACGGCACCTGCCAGCTCGCCGCTGGCGCGCAGGCTGCGCAGGTGGGCCTCCATGGCCGCCATCACCTCCTGCCGGGCCTTGGCCAGCGACAGGTAGCTGCCGGCGCTCAGATCAGGAATCGGCCTGGCCAGCCCGTCAACGCCCATGACCGGCAGCAGACGCTGCAGCGAACCCGCCGCCTGGATCAACTCGCCAAACCCGGACTCGACCCCTGACCAACGCGTGATCCAGGCCAGCGCCTCATGGCACAACGCCAGCTCGGCCACGCTGTGGCCGGGCCTGCCTGCCATGTCGGCGCTCAGGGCAAACAGCGCGGCCAGCACCCTGTGCATCGGCTCGCCATGCTCCAGCAGGCCGGGCGGCACGGGGGTGTGCTTCACCACAGCCCGGTTGTCCTGCCACAGGAAATTGCTGAACTGTGGCCGCGCCACCGTGTCCCAGGCCTCCTCCAGCGCATAAGGGGTGTCGCGCGTGGGGCCGCCGTACAGCGTGAACCGGCCCTCCACGGCTTCCACGAAAATGCGCACCCTGCTGAGCTCGTTGTCCTCGTCATGCAGCATGCGCAGCACCGTCGTGCCTTCGGAAACAATGCGGCGGGCAACCACCGTCAGCCGCCGCACCGCACCGTCAAGCCGCCTGTCGAACCCCTCGGGCACCACCACGGTATCGGCATGGATGTCCAGCGCCTGCAGGCCAGCCGCGTCGGCCTCGTCCAGCAACACCTTCAGGTCCACCACCAGATCGGCCACGATGCCGAAGGGATTGAAGCTGCCGTCCGGCGCCCGGCCACCGCTGCAGACCAGCGGCCCTGGCGGCACCAGGCCCTCGGCTCGGTAGCGATCGATCAGGGTTCGCAATTCAATGGGAGTCATCGCGGCAGTGAGCGCGGGAGTCATTGCTGAAGTCATGGCGGGTGGTTCCAGGTAAGGCACTGCACCTGTGCAGCGGTTGGACAAAGGCCGGAGCAGATCGCTCAGGCTGCCTTCTTGCTGGCAAGCTCCACCAGTTGGTCCACGCTCTGCGCCTTCTTGGGCGTGCCGCCAAAACGGCGGAAATGGTCTGCCTGTCCGGCGACACGCGCCCAGCCCTTCTTGGCCGTGCCCAGCACCACCGTCAGGCTGAACCAGTTTTCCCCTTGCAGGGACTTGCGGCCGGTGGTGCTCAAGACCTTGTGTATGTTGCCCAGATCGGCAGAAATCGCACGCCATGCCTCGCCCAGCGTCTTGAGCTTGGGACCCAGGTCTTCAATGCTCTTGCTGATACTGTCAAAGCGATCATTGCTTCGGTTGTAGTAGCCGATGAAGCGCTCGTTCGTGGCCATCGTGGCCTGGATGGTTCTCACCTCATCGACCTTCTCGGCAATCTTCCTGCGCGTGACCGCAAGGTCCGCACCCACACCGATATCCACCCCCGCCAGAATCAGCGGCCCGAAAAGCGGAATGGCCAGATAGGCCGGAGACGTGGACAGCACGATGACTTCATCCTTTTCCTTGCGGCGCAGGGCCTTCAAATCGTTCTCCAGCTTCTCCACAGCGGCCTTCAGCTTCTGGTTGGCAGCACCCTCGGCGCCCAGCGTGGTCGTGAACTTCTGCTTTTGTCCATTGAATGCGGTCTTGCAGGCATTCAGGCGCATCAGTATTCCGTTGCCGTTGTCAAGAATGGAGTTCTGCAGCGCGAAGGCACGCACCGAGCGCGCATTGGCGTCTTCAATCAACTGCTCCAGCGCGCTGCTGAAATTGCGCTTGATCTGCTCCGACCGCCCGCTGGGCGTATCGCTTTCCCAAACCTTGACCAGGGCCTTCCATTTCGCTTCCACCGCCGGCTCCGCCGATGGGGTGGGCACTCCCTCCAGATCGAAACGGTCCACCAGCTCGATCAGCCGTTCATAGGTGGTTGCCGCCACATCGTTGTACTGAACGATATCGTCGGCAAGGGTCAGCATCTTGTCCTGCACATCGGCCTTGAACTTCTGGCCGACACCCTTGAGCGTGACGAACAGCTCCACCGCTTCGGAAAACTCCGGCCTGAAAGCATCCTGCTTCTGCATGCCCAGCATGGCGCGCATCAGCTCCGTGGTGGTCGGGTTGTCGGTGACTGCAGACTCGAAGAACGTCGTCAGCCCGATCCAGTCCTCTGAACTGAGAACGGAGATTCCCTTGTAGATATCGGCAGACGGAGTGAAGGCATTCGTTGAATTTGCAGCGTCGGACATGGCGAAGGCTCCTGAAGGTGAAAGGCCGGATTCGGCCTCGAATCGGTGTGCAAACAAGCGGCGGCGTTGAAGAAATGACCGCACCGCAGTCATCGCCCGCCCTACTTTTGCGCTCCAGTCGACCGGATGCTAGGTAGCCGCCATGGCCCTGTATGTCCCCCAAACAAGTGACACAAATTCATACAGCACTGGGGATAAGGACAGCAACCGGATTGCTCTCACACACCCAATGGCGCCTGTCCCCTGCGCGACCCATGGCAATGAGCACGATCAATCCATTGCCCCAAATGACAAGGCAAGGAATTTCGCAGACCAGGCATACACCACCTGCTATGCAATCAATAGCGCATTGCGCACTTTCATTGCCAACCAGAAGACACCATCAGTGTCAATTTCTCTTGATTTCACCGCACCCATTGGCACAGGAATTCGCCTCACCCATAAATGTTGCAAAATGTTCGGCAATTTGCACGATGGAGGCGCAGGAGTGGCAAGAAAACGAAAGACCAGCACGGCAGAAGACCTCATGGATCTGATCGCCATGCTGCCCTGGTGGGCCGGCATTGCATTGGCACTCACCAGCTACATGGTGTTGCACTCCATTGCCATCCGTCCCCTGCCTGCAGCGCAAAACCCGCAGCAAATAGGCCAATTGGCCACCACGGCCATATGGCAGGGCTTGGCTACCGGTGGCCAGTACATCCTGCCCCTCATCTGCCTGGCCGGCGCGGCCATTTCCGCCGTGCGCAAGCGCCGCCGCAGCCGGTTGTTCGAAACCACCTCGGCCAGCTCCAGCGCGGATGCGCTGCAGAACATGTCATGGCGAGAGTTTGAAACGCTGGTAGGTGAGGGATTTCGGCGGCGCGGCTACAGCGTCAAGGAAACCGGTGGCGGCGGGCCCGATGGTGGCGTGGACCTGGTCCTCTCGAAGAATGGCGAAAAGACACTGGTGCAATGCAAGCAGTGGAAAGCCTTCAAGGTAGGCGTTTCCACGGTACGCGAGCTATATGGCGTCATGGCGGCTGATGGGGCCGCTGCCGGCTTTGTGGTGACTTCTGGCCGGTTTACTCAGGAGGCTGTGGCCTTTGCTGCGGGGAGAAATATCCACCTCATGGACGGCGCCGCGCTCATGAAATTGCTGAAGGAAGCAAAGGCCCAGACAGGAGCGGCTTCAACAACCAAGGCCCGGACTTCTGCACCTTTGGCGAGCCCTGTGCCTGTGGTCGAGCCCGTCAAGACGGAGCCTGCTTTTGACACAGTGCAACCGGCTGCTGCCCCAATACCCGGCTGTCCTCAATGCGGGAAAGCCATGGTTAAGAGGGTTGCTAAGCGAGGGCCTGCGGCTGGGAAGGCGTTTTGGGGGTGTTCGGCGTTTGGTGCGGGGTGTCGGGGGACACGGGAGATGGTTGGGGTTGGGGATGAGAATTGATTTTGTAGATGGCCTGCTTTCGACCCTCAGTTGACACATAAGTAAAAGCCGCAAAGTGGTCATTCAATGAATAAACATCTATGCGTAATGCATATCGGTCTGTCCTGTCTCAGTTATAGTTAGTGTTTTAAAAAAATTGGCAAGTGGACCTGCTCTAGTCACCGTGTGCGACTACGACAGAAGGGCGGCTACCTGCATCACCGAATTGGATTCATGTCTCATTGGTGGCGTATAACACAGAGCTTCGCTGCAAGCCCCTTGCTGCGTCTTTTACATGCCAATTTAGACCACAGGTTCAAGATAACCTGATGCTTAGTGTTATCTACAGTACGTTCGCGATCTGGGGAGTTAGATGCAAGTTCAAACAGCCAAAAAAATAGCGAGTCTGCTTGTAAAGACAGGGCACGAGGAAATTGGAAAGTACCATCTTGAAAAACACATAAAGCAGAAAAATCTTTCGGGATTTCATCAGTGGGCCAACGATCGCCCATGCGAAGGCGCGTTTTTATTCAAAAATTCTGCGGGGAAGGGCATTTGGATTATTCTAATCGATTGGCGAAATAGTGATAACTTTTATGTTGTCCTGTTTCCCGAGTCTAAATCTGGTCCAATTGCTGAAATCCACCATGTTGTAAAATCACACGGCGAATCTTTTTTGCACTGGCGTTACTCGCCAAGTAAGCACGACAAAAAAAATGAAGAGCGTAGGGCATACTTTGCAGAGATTTTTCTTTCCACTAACGTGCAGATATCGATCCCACAGATTTTTACTGAAGTAGATGATTTTATTGATGACCTGTTTGTCCTCGCGGAGGGCAAGGAAAAAGCAAACAGGCTGGACCCTGATAGGCCTGTAATACGTACCGGCTTTCCGGAGGGGAAATTTAAAGAGAAGCTTCACTTGGCCAGAGAGCGCAATCAGACGTTGATCAGGCAAGCAAAAGCGCAGGCAATGGCCAGGGTCGGCTCACTCAAATGCGCGTGCTGCAGCTTTGATTTTCTTGAAATTTACGGCGAAGTTGGGCGTGGTTTTATTGAGGCCCATCATACGAAACCAATAAGTGAGCTTCACGAAGGTGGTGAAGAAACCAAGATTGAAGACCTAGCGTTGGTTTGTTCCAACTGCCACAGAATGCTGCATCGCAAAAGGCCTTGGTTAAAAATGGACGAGCTTAATGGCTTGCTGGCCGCTAATAGTTCCCTCAAGCGCTGAGTAAACGATTCTTCTTGCGACTGCCATCGACTCCTGGCCAATCTGCGAATGTCTCAGACCGACCCACAGGAGACCTTCATTGGGCCGCCGTTAAGCAGTCATTGTGAAGGCATAGAAAGAGCGCCGACTAGACTTGTATGGCGTTAGGGGCCAGTGCAATGTATTATTCTTCATCTTTTACTACTAAAATCACCTCTGCATGTTTGATCTTGATAAATTGAAAAAAGAAAAAGGAACAAATGCATGGTTTTCGCAAACAGAAGATGGGACAGAGTTATTTCTTTATGGTACCGATGAGGCGCCAAGTATCGTGGCTCTTGAAGACGCGAAGATAATAATTTCTGAATATTTTTTAATAAAGAAAAAATCGATTGCACTACTGGAGTCTTTTATGAAAGACAGTGGGGAATGGTTTCTCAACTCGATAGTTGTTGGTCCATTTCAATCAGAGAAGGACGCTGACTTTCGCGTGGAACTTGGTTTTGAGGCAGACAGAAATAAAAACGAATATAGTTACACAGGGTTTACCGTCTACTTTACGCTTAATAAGAAGGGTCGGTATCTTGGATTGACATCGCACCCTTTCAAATTCTCAGTTGAATTCTCGTAATAATCCCAACTGTTCATTGAGTCAGCGTAGATGACTGGACTGCTAATTCAAATGGTTAACGACTGATTTCCCTTAGCCTGATTGGCTGCTACTGGCCGATCCGAGACTGTCGCAGACCGACCCTAACCAGCCGGTCAACTTTTCTCCACAAAGCGGTCATTAATTGATAATTGATCTATAGCAGCCCAAAACGGGGCCGGTCATTATCCATTTTTAGAATGCATATGCTTCAATATCATACAGTCTGGCATTCCGATTCAATAACTTTGGGATGTATTAATTCTTCCGCCGACGAAGTTCCAATTTTTGTTGGATCGCCCTTTATGGGACTTCCTTCTACTGAGCCGGATCGTTTTACCCCTGTCTCGCCTCTCAATCGATTGCTATTGCTCGACGTAAACATTCTTGGATCAATTCGAGAACGGAAGAATGTAGGAAACATTCGAAGTCTATTTGCGTGGGCAGCGAGCCAAGAGCTCGAGGTTACGCCTATTGTTGCTGTAGCCGAACAACATCGAACTCATGGCGCTCCAGATAGGGCATTTAGACACTACGTTGAGGCCCTTCGCGAAGACTACTTATATAACCTACCTCAGCAAGAGGTCGAAAGGCTACTCAGCGTTTTTTCAAAACATTCGCCGGCAATTGCACAAAACGTTCAATTTATCGCGCATTACTATGTTCTGATTAAATACTTCTACCACAAGCGTTGGTCTGCAGAGCGTAAGGTGAAGGAATTTGCCGACTTGATACATGAGAAAAACGTACCTGTGCTGGCGTTTGCGTTCCTACTCGGTTGCTCTTACTTCTACGTCCGCGAAAACCCACAGCAGTTCTCTTCTGCCGTTATCAGTAAAGTGCAAAGTGACATGTGCGTACACCCGCAAAAGGAAAAAGAAAGGTCTCACCTGAGAAATCTGGCCTCTGACCTCATGCTGTTCACGGCGCCTGCTGAGATATTCTTCAACCATGAAACGTCTGAGTTCAATTTCTGCTATGTCGCGTCTGGCGACGTAAGCATCGGCTTAGTTCTTTCCGAAATTGCCTATGGAAAAATCACCGTCAATGATGGCCGCTGCTTCGGCCATCCAGGATTTAGGCTATCTGGCGCCACAGGCCGTGCCTTGGGGGCAACGGTGGCTCAGTGCCTACGTCCAAGCCCTCAACAAAGCTACTTGTATAAAGGACGTAGCGATGGTCGCTTCGATAATCTTGAGCGCCTTGCGGAGAAGATGATAAATGACTAGCCCATCGTTGCAAGGGACGCTCTGTCTATCGGGGGCACACCCCTGAGCTTAGATGAGCGTCCGCTTTTACTCGCAGCGACCAGCTGCTCCTGGCCGAGAGCAGGCCTCAAGAGACTGACTGTCCACGTGCTCCAAACTCCGCTAGCAGCCCCCAAACCACCCAGAAAGGCCACGCATCTCAAGCGTGGCCTCCCAGTACAGCACCCCAGTCAATCTGTCCCCCGCACCACCCCGCGCTCACTAACTCACCCCATCACCCCCTCAAGCGCCTCTTCCTGCGCCTGAATAAATGCAAGCAATTGCCCAGGAGTCACCGGCTCCAAGGCATGCCCCGGATAAGCGCCAATAATCAAACTGGAAATCAGCCCCAACTGATCCTGCACGCGCCGCAGGCTGTTGTACTCCGGCTCGGAAAGTTGAAAGTACAGCATGGCAACTCCTCAATGAGCACGCTTGGCGGCTGACGCAAAGGAATGCCCATGTGCTCGAAGCACGGGACCACGCAAAGGATTGGGAGAGGGTTCGGGCATTGATACGCCCGCAAAGAAAGCAGCCATGAGGCCTCCTGTGAGTACGTCCAACTGCTTTCGGGAGTGTGGCGGGACCGCCTGTGAAGGTGTGTTCAGCACCTGGGCGAGATGATACAGCGCTCAGGCACAGCTCCCGCATCCTTGTGTTGCCCGCCCGCCGCCGCTCAGCCCGACAAGGCTCCGCGCTCAAAGACCCCAGCGCCCTCGGAACACAAGGAAGGCCCCCACGCAAACGCATAGCCAGACGCCCACCACCAAGGCGACTCCGGCATGGCTTCGGGGCTTGCGGCCCTGGGCCTGCATCCAGGCTTCGGCCTGCTGGCGGCTGTCGGCCAGCACGGCCGGGGGAAGCAGCCGCACGGTGAGCCAGATCAGCGCGGGCAGCAGCAGGACGTCATCCACATAGCCCAGCACGGGGATGAAGTCAGGGATCAGGTCGATGGGGCTCAGGGCGTAGGCGACTACGAAGGCGCCCAGGGTCTTAGGGCCTGTTCACACTAATCTGGGGATCGCGTTGCCCGGCTGCGGGGTCGTATGCAAGGCGCACGTGCGCAGCAAGGCCCGTGCCTTGCAAGCGCGTGCAACGCCGCAGACGGCCCCGCAGCCGGGCAACCCGAAGCGAAGCTGCCTGCCAGCCCGCCACTCGGCGTTGCGCTCCTTGTGCGTGTGGGCACACGCACGGCGTCGCGCGCCTTGATTGGCGGGCTGGCAGGCAGCTTCGCGACCCCACATTAGTGTGAGCAGGCCCTACCGTACCAGGGCGTCTGGGGGCTCTTGCAGGCAAACCACAGGGTGACGCCATCGCGCTTGATGCGTCGTGCCCAGGCCTTCAATCTTTCACTGGCTGTCATGGATATACGAGGTTGTGAACGGGCTGGATGATGGCGGCCGGCTGTTGCCGTTGGTGCTGCGCCGCCAGGCCCGCGCAGAACTCGATGATATGGAACGCCAGCCGCGCTGCGCGCGGTTTCCTTGTACCGGGTCTTCATGTCCGTATCGCCACGGCGCCGTGCCTGTGGCCGCAAAGGCCTGCAGCACGGCGGTGTCGGATGGCCTGCGTCCACTGGGGCAAATGGCTGTATTGACTGGCAAAGCCTTGTCACCGCCCTCTTCCCCATTCCAAATCCATATCGACTGCACTCAAGGCATGCATCTCGTATATGCATCTAGGAATAATCTGAAAATAATCAGCCACAAGCCTTTCTGCTTGACTTCCAGATACCCAAGAAATCAAATAGCCTGACTCCCACAACGGAATTCCCAGGCCATTGATTGACATTGGCCTTGGGAATGATTGCGAACGCGCAATTCCCACTCCCATACCTTGATCGGACCTGATTTCTCACAGGACCGAGGTAGGCCTGCGTTTGTGATTTTTCTGGCATTTGGCAAACCACCATTTCCTTATTCATTCCATTAACCATTCGCTTGCAGGCCATGGCAACATCCACCGATCTCACCCGCCCGTATATCAGCTATGAAAAGGCCTTCAACAGGCAGATCACCCGTGCCATGGACAGCCAGCAGGTGGACGTGGTGGTACTCACGCCGCAAGAGTTCATAGGCGTCCTGCAAGACAGGTCGCGCAATGACCCACGCCTGGAGGCCAGCCTGCGCGCCATCCTGGCCCAAAGCGCCCTGGGCCGGTATTGGACGCAGACGGCCAGCCCCAATGCCGGCAAACCCTGGACCATCCCCGCCTCCATGCTGGCCAATGACGCGTACCTGTTCACCCTAATCAATAGGCTAGCGCTTATTAAAAAATTAGCAGGAACTTAAATGCAAGCAACAGACATAGCCCAAATCAGAAAATCTCTAATATGGAGTATTTCATCATTTTTACTGATTTTGGCTCTATCAATCTGGAGCATAAAATACTCCTTTCTCAACACCATCATTGACTTAAAGAGTTCTTCTGCGTCAGTGAGAATTACACCACTTCATCTGGCAATTGTATATTTCCCAGTAATTTCAGTCACAGGAATTATTGCCATGATACAAAAATCAATTCCCTGCAAAGAGCCCACTTTAAAAATAGCGGAGCGTATCTTTGCCTTCTCAGTATTCACAGGGACTGGCGTTGTGCTTCTTTGTTTCTTTGTCATCACCCCTCTGCAATACTATGCCATGCCAAAGCTTGGTTATACGCGGTGCAACATTCTGAAAGATCATCCCACCATATATTTCACTGACTGGGTCAAAAATCCCGATTGGTGTGTGCGAGGCAAAAGCCGGGAATGGGTCAATGAGCAAGCTCGCCTGCCCAATGATTCGGACCATGGATCTCGGTGAAATGTCGTCCAAGGCGTATCCACCTGAGTGGTGGTATGACAAAGGGAAATCAGAGATAGCGCCATCAACCTGAGAGAGTTAAGCAACAGAAGCAAAAGAAGAAAAACAAGACAAACTCTCGGGAAAGTCCAGCAATCTGCTGGCACCTATTAGCCAAAAAAATATGGACATTTAAGTGGAAGAAAATAATCTGACCGAGTTCAGAAAATCTTTAATCCATGGCATTCCTTCCCTTCTATTGGTTTCAGCACTATCAATATGGAGTACAAAATACTCATTTCTAAACACAATAATTGATCTGAAAAATTCCGCTCCATCCGTAAGAATTACACCATCCAGTTTGCTAGTGGCGTATTTCCCAATAATGTCAATCACAGGAATTATTTTTCTTGTACAAAGATCAATTCCTTGCAGATCAAGTATCCTGAAAATCTCAGAGCGCATTTTCACGATTACCACAATCACGGGAGTAGTGATCATGATTACTTGTCTTCTTGTAATAACTCCTTTGCAATACTATGCCATGCCAAAATTAGGCTATACACGCTGCAATATTCTGGAAGACCACCCCACCATTTATTTCACAGACTGGGTAAAGAATCCCGCCTGGTGCGTGCGAGGCAAAAGCCGGGAATGGGTCAAAGAGCAAGCCAGTCTTGCCCAATGACCAGATGATTTTTCCCGGGTAGGTAAAGAGGGGTCGAATGGCCTAACGGCCCAGGAACAGGCGGGTGGCGCGCAGGCCCAGGGGCGTCCAGTGCAGGCCCGGTGACATGGCCTGTACCAGCAACTCATGCTGGGCTGCTGGATCTAGCATGGGGTAGCGCTGCTCGAAGAGCATCAGGTCGGTGTCCAGTTCCTGCGCGCTGCGGCCCGGGTCCGGCCGCGCGCCACGGGATGTGCGCAGGCGTTCGGCCACGCGAAAGCTCATGCGCCGCGCCGGTTTGCCGGGCTCGGCCACGGATTCGAAGGAGGCGCCATCCGCACTGGCCGGCCCACGCAGCCAGTCATGAATGACTTGCAGCTCATAGGGAGAGAAAACACCGAACATCTCTGCCCGCTCGCCCTGCAGCAGCTGCCAGAAGCGGCTTTCCTCAGCAGGCCGATTGCGTTGTATCCAGCGTGCCTGCTCCAGCGCGGCCAAGAAGGCAGGCATGTCCTGCGGACGGGACAGCCAGTCATTGACGCTGCGGCCGGCCACCTTGCAGAAGTCCGAGTGCGCGCCATGCCCGGAAGGCGATTTGCGCGCCAGGATGCGCACCACCTCAGCTTCGATGTCGAACGACCTGATCACGTCCAGTGTGCTGGTGCCCGTGTCTGCCAGCCGGGCGCCTGCGCGTACGCGGCGCCAGTATTCGCCGCCATCGTCAATGCGCGGCGCGTTCTCCCAGGCGGCAATGCAGGCGCGCCGGGCATGGCCGGTGTCGGCGTTGTCCACGGTCACATGCAGCGTGAAGTAGTAGGGATCTATTCCCAGTTCATTGAGTTCGTAGGCGGTGATGAGCAGGTGCAGCGGCAATTGCTCATAGCCCAGGTTGAATCCCACGATCTCGGGCAGGAACTGCTGCGCATTCCAGCCCAACGCCAGCTGTACCAGCCCCTGCCGGTACAGCTCGTCGGGCAGGTCCTCCACGGGATCAAGGCCATACCTGGCCAGGAGTTCCCGGTAGAGCTTGACGTGGTTCTTGTCGGCCATGCCGTCGCCCAGTTCTTCCACATAGGTGGTGACCAGGTCCGACATGCGTGAGTTGCCCGCGTGCGCGCACAGGCCGTAGAGCCAGGAACCGTCCACCAGCTTGGTAGGGGCCACATTGCGCAGGAAGTACAGGGCATGTGCGCGGTTGCCGAAGTAGCGGCGTGCCGCACCCGCCTTGCGCTCTGCCAGGTAGGCCTGGTACTGGGCGTGCACTTTCTCGACATTGGCACGCATCCAGTCGGTCAGGTGCTCCGGGTTGTCCGGCAGGCCATCGGCATCGGCAGAGGTCTCGGCGATCACGCCGTGCAGGAAGTCCGCAGCAGCCTGGCGCTCCTGTTCGGTGGGCAGATGGTTGGCCAGGCGCTCGTAGAGCGGCACATGCAGGAAAGAAGGCTCAAGCGTGCCTGCGCCAGCGGCCAGTTCGGTACGTGGGGGGTCCAGCAGTTCTGTGTTCATGGTGGGGCTTTGGTCCGTAACGCCTTCAGGATGCGGTGTGGCCCTAGGTACAGCCATCGGGCCAACGCCTTCCTGTGCGTCGTAATACGCCTACCCTTGGCGCAGGCGCCCGGGCCGGACCGCCGTCGCCCTGGCGCCCGCGCTCATGGCAGGGGAACAGGATCCGGCCCGGCCTTGCCGGCGAGCATTGGCTGGTACTGGGCGCCGGCCTGCTGGGCCTGGGCTGGGCCCGGTTATGGACAAGCGCGGCGTCTTGCTGATACTGAGATAAAGCCGGTCTTCCTGCCGCTGCCCGGCCATCGCCTCACGCTGGCGTTCAGCGCGCATCTTGGTGCCCCCGCGTACTCCCCCTCCCCACCACCTCAAACCCCACATCCTGCGCTACCGCCGCCACGCCACCGGCCATGCGCGCAATCAGTGCCTCTGCGCCCAGGCGGCCGATGGCGGCGCCGTCCACGCGCACGGTGGACAGGGCGGGCCAGGCGTCCAGCGCCAGGGCCTGGTCGCCAAAGCCCAGCACGCCGAATTCCTCGGGCATGCGCAGGCCCAGCGCGTGGGCGTGGGAGAGCACGCCTTGCGCCAGCGCATCGGAGCTGCAGAAGACGGCATCGGCCTCCGGTGCCTGGGCGCGCAGGGCGCTCAGGGCATCGCGGCCACGGCCGGATTGGGGGATGGCTTCCGAGAAGACGATTTGCGCAGGAACCGGGGCACCGGCTTCCGCGGCGGCGCGGGTGAAGCCCAGGGCGCGGCGGGCGGCGCGGCTGTCATCGGCGCGCAGGATGGCCGGGCGCCGGTAGCCGCAGGCGGCCAGGTGGCGGAAGGCGGCGCGGCCCGCGTCTTCCTGCGAGAAGCCGACCACCATGTCCAGCGGATGGGGCTGGTAGTCCCAGAGTTCGACCACGGGCACGTCGGCATTGACCAGCAGGCGCCGCGTGCGTGCCGTGTGCTCGGTGCCGGTGAGCACAATGCCGTCCGGCCGGCGGCTGAGCATGGCGGCCAGCCAGGTTTCCTCATGCTCCGGGTCATAGCTGGAGATGCCCAGCGTGGTTTCATAGCGCTGCGCGGCCAGGGTGTGGATGAGCGCATCGAGCATGTCGGAAAACAGCGAGTGCCCTACCGAGGGCACGATGGCCGCCACCAGCCGCGTCTGGCGCGAGGTCAGCCCGCCCGCCAGGGAGTTGGGCACGTAGCCCGATTGCTCCACGGCCTGCGCCACGCGCAGCCGTGTGGCCTCGGCCACCAGTTCAGGCCGGTGCAGCGCGCGCGAGGCGGTGATGGGCGACACGCCGGCAATGCGGGCTAGGTCCTTGAGCGTGGGCGCATTGGCGTTGCGCAGGGTGCGGAGGGTCATGCGGGGCCTTTGCCTGGAATGGCGATGGAGAGGCGGCTTGAGGATGATTGCGTGGTCATGTTAACGATGATGTCCATCAGCACGGTCTGATTGTTTCCCCTCGTACGTCCGAATGGAGAACGCTGCCTTTGCTTGAAATGATTGCGCAATCATTCAAGAGGAGACAAGCATGCGTCCTTCCCTTTCCAACCGCCGCAGCGCCATGGCGCGCCTGCTGGCTGCGGCCCTGGCTCCAGCATCGATCCTGACTGCCGCGCACGCGCAGGCCGAGGCCGCCTGGCCGGTCAGGCCTGTCACCCTTGTGATTCCCTTCCCTCCCGGTGGCCAGACCGATGTGGTGGGCCGGCTGGTGGGAGAGCGCCTGTCGCAGCGCCTGGGCCAGCCCGTGGTGGTGGAGAACCGGCCCGGCGTGAATGGCTCTCTGGCCTCCGAGGCCGTGGCGCGGGCGCGGGCCGATGGCTACACGCTGGTGATTGGCGGGCCGGGCACGCATGCCATCAACCAGCTGGTCAATTCCAACGTGAGGTACGACGCGCGGCGGGATTTCACGCACATTGCCATGCTGGGGCGCGTGCCCATGCTGCTGCTGGCCTCGCCCAGGCTGAAGATCGCTTCGGTGGCCGATGTGGTGGCCCTGGCCCAGGCCAGCCCAGGCACGGTGAATGTGGCGCTGACGGGCATTGGCTCGTCCAGCCATGTGACGACGGAGCTGCTGCGCCAGGCGGCCGGCGTGAGCTTCAACAACGTTCCCTACAAGGGCGATGTGCCCGCCATGACCGATGTGATGGGCGGCCAGGCAGACCTGCTGTTCGTGCCCGCCACCTCGGCCGTGGGCTTTGCGCAGGCGGGCAAGCTGCGTGCGCTGGCCGTGGCAGGCGAGCGGCGCCTGGCGGCCCTGCCCGATGTGCCCACCATGGCCGAGGCCGGCCAGCCGCAGGTCGTCAACTATTCATGGACCAGCCTGGCGGGGCCGCCGGGCATGCCGGCCGATGTGGTGGAGCGGCTCAACCAGGCCTGCCAGTCCCTCCTGGCCGAGCCCGAGGTGGTGGCCCGCCTGACCGCCATGAGCAACGAGCCCACGCCAGGCACGCCCGCCCAGGCCGCCAGCTTCATCGCCGCCGAGGTGGCGCGCTGGAGCGAGGTGGTGCGCAAGGGAAACATCCAGGTCCAATGAACAGCGTCAGGAGAGTCCCCATGAGCATGCTGCCCGCCAATACGTTCAAGCGCGCGCTGCGCGAAGGCCGCCCGCAGATCGGCCTGTGGTCCACCATTCCCTCCCCCTTTGTCTGCGAGATGATCGGCGGCGCTGGCTACGACTGGGTGCTGCTCGATACCGAGCACACGCCCACCGACGTGCCGCTGATGCTGGGCCAGCTGCAGGCCGTGGCCGCCGCCCTGCCCGCACCGGGCGCCCTGCCCGTGCATGCCGTGGTGCGGCCCGCCTGCAACGATGCGGTGCTGATCAAGCGCTACCTGGACCTGGGCGCCCAGTCCCTGCTGCTGCCCTTTGTGCAGAACGCGCATCAAGCGCGGGATGCCGTGCGCGCCATGCGCTATGCACCCCAGGGCATGCGCGGCATGGGCGGTTCCACTCGCGCGGCCAACTTCGGGCGAACGGCCGACTATGTGGCACGTGCGGCCGACGAGCTGTGCCTGCTGGTGCAGGTGGAGACGGCCGAGGCGCTGGAGCAGATAGAGGCGATTGCGGCCGTCGATGGCGTGGACGGCATCTTCATCGGCCCCGCCGACCTGTCGGCCAGCCTGGGCTATCCGGGCCAGGCGCGCCACCCTGTGGTGAACCGGGCCATCGACCAGGCCATTGCCCGCATCCGCGCCTGCGGCAAGGCGCCGGGGATCCTGATGGTGGACGAGGCACGGGCGCGCGAATGCCTGGAGCTGGGCGCGCAGTTCGTGGCCGTGGCGCTGGACACGCTCTTGCTGCGCGACGGGCTGGATGCAGCGGCGGCGCGCTTCAGGAAAGGGCCGCTGGCCGCGAACCTGCCAGGGCCCGCATCCACTGCCGGCAGCTACTGAGGAGCCCCACAACCATGACACGTTCCCCCGAATCCCTGCGCAGCGCACGCTGGTTTGCTCCCGATGATTTCCGCTCCTTCGGCCACCGCTCGCGCGTGCTGCAGATGGGCTATGGCTACGAGGACTGGATGGGCAAGCCCGTGATCGCCATCGTCAACACCTGGAGCGATGCCAACCAGTGCCATGCCCACTTCAGGCAGCGCGTGGAAGACGTCAAGCGCGGCGTGCTGCAGGCGGGCGGCTTTCCGCTGGAGCTGCCGGCCATCTCGCTGTCGGAAAGCATGGTCAAGCCCACGACCATGGTCTATCGCAATTTCCTGGCCATGGAGACGGAGGAGCTGCTGCGCAGCCACCCGGTGGACGGCGCCGTGCTCATGGGCGGCTGCGACAAGACCACGCCGGGGCTGACCATGGGGGCGATCTCCATGGGCCTTCCCTTCATCTACCTGCCGGCCGGCCCCATGCTGCGCGGCAACTGGAAGGGGCAGATGCTGGGCTCGGGCTCGGACGCCTTCAAGTTCTGGGATGAACGCCGCGCCGGCCGGCTGGACGAGCAGGCCTGGCGCGAGATGGAAGCCGGCATTGCCCGCAGCCACGGCACCTGCATGACCATGGGCACGGCGGCCACCATGATGGGCATTGCCGAGGCCGTGGGCCTGGCGCTGCCGGGCGCTTCGTCCATCCCGGCCGCCGACGCCAACCACATCCGCATGAGCGCCGAGTGCGGCCGCCGCATCGTGCAGATGGTGTGGGAAGGCCTCACGCCCGCCCGCATGCTCACGCGCGCGCATTTCGAGAACGGCATTGCCTGCGCCATGGCCATGGGCTGCTCCACCAACGCCATCATTCACCTGATCGCCATGTCGCGGCGCGCGGGCCATCCGGTCAGCCTCGATGACTTCGACGCCTTCAGCCGCCGCGTTCCCGTGATCGCCAACATCCGGCCCAGCGGCGACCGCTATCTGATGGAGGATTTCTTCTATGCAGGCGGCCTGCGCGCCCTGCTGGAACGCATCCGCCCGCATCTGGACACCGGGGCCATGACGGTCAACGGCAAGACCCTGGGCGAGAACATTGCGGGCAGCCAGGTCCACCAGGACGACGTGATCCGCCCCCTGTCCAGCCCCATCTACGCCGAAGGGGCGCTGGCCGTGCTGCGCGGCAACCTGGCGCCGGACGGCGTGGTCATCAAGCCCAGCGCCTGCGCCCCCCACCTGCTGCGCCACACGGGCCGCGCCCTGGTATTCGACGACTACCCCAGCCTCAAGCAGGCCGTGGACGACCCCCATCTCGATGTGAACGGCGAAGACATCCTGGTGCTGCGCAACGCCGGCCCCAAGGGCGCGGGCATGCCCGAATGGGGCATGCTGCCCATTCCCACCAGGCTGCTCAAGCAAGGTGTGAAGGACATGCTGCGCCTGTCCGACGCCCGCATGAGCGGCACCAGCTACGGCGGCTGCCTGCTGCATTGCTCACCCGAATCCGCCGTGGGCGGGCCGCTGGCCCTGGTGCGCACGGGCGACCGCATCACGGTGGATGTGCCCGCCCGCCGCATCCACCTGGAGGTCAGCGACTCAGAACTCGCCACCCGCCGCGCCGCATGGACGACCCCGCCCGCGCGCTACGAGCGCGGCTATGGCTGGCTGTTCGGCCGCCATATCCTGCAGGCCAATGAGGGATGCGATTTTGATTTTCTGGAGACGGGTTTTGGGAGCGCTGTGCCGGAGCCGGATATTTTTTGAGAGCGTGAATGGCACAGGGTCTGCCCAGGCGCAGGGCGGCCCGTGCAGCCCTGCCTGTCCAGTTCCTACGATATAAGCCGCCTCCAGGCTGACGGCCAAGTCCTACATCGCCACTCCTTTTTGTCATGAATAGTGGCTCTGTTTTCCACAAGATACTGATTCAAGCAAGCCAATGGAAACGCCATATCCAATTGAATATTGATGAATACGAAAACCGCCGCATTCATCAGATATCGATAGGCATTTTCTAATAGCGACACACCGTTTCCCCCAGGTCCACGCGCACGCAAGCCCCCTGCCCTTCGCGGGCAGCCGTTCCCGTTTCCTCGTTGCCTTGCACCGCCGTGGACCTCAACCCAGAAGCAGAGGTGGCTGTGGACTTTCTCAGAAGCATCTTTCATCAGGCTCCGGAAATCGCGCTGTTCGCGGCCTTGGCGCTCGGTTACTGGGTGGGCAAGTTCAGGTTCGGGTCGTTCCAGCTGGGGGGCGTGGCGGGGTCGCTGCTGGCGGCGGTGCTGATCAGCCAGGTGGGGGTGACCATTGATTCGGGCATCAAGGCGGTGCTGTTTGCGCTGTTCATCTATGCCGTGGGTTTCGAGAGCGGGCCGCAGTTCTTCCGTTCGCTGGGGCGGCAGTCGGTCAAGGAGATCCTGATGGCCCTGGTGGTGGCCGTGTCGGGGCTGGTCACGGTGGTGGTGATCGCCCGGGTGTTCCATCTGGACAAGGGGCTGGCGGCGGGGCTGGCAGCGGGCGGGCTGACGCAGTCGGCCATCATCGGCACGGCGGGCTCGGCCATCGAGAAGCTGGGGCTGGCGCCCGACGAGGTGCAGCGCATGCAGGCCAATGTGGCCATCGGCTATGCGGTGACCTATATCTTCGGCTCCTTCGGCGCCATCATCATGTGCGTGAACGTGCTGCAGTGGCTGACGGGCCGCAAGATCCGCGAGGACGCGATTCAGGCCGAGCAGGAGCTGCTCAAGGGCGTGCGCGTGTACGGAACCGGCGAGTCACCGGCCGTGCCGGATCTGGTGGGCCGCATTTTCCGCGTGGGACAGGCAGGCCGCACCGTGGCGGAGCTGGAAGCCAGCGCCACCGCCAACGGCGGCACGGTCACGGTGGAGCGCATACAGCGCAAAAACGCGATGGTGGGCGTGGACGGCAGCCTGGCGCTGGAGGCCGGCGACATCATCTTGCTGGTGGGCCGGCGCGCGGCCGTGGTGGCGCTGGGCGCCTCGGTGGGCGAGGAGCTGCAGGGCGCCGAGGGCATGGACGTGGTGATGGTGCGGCGCGACGTGGCCATCTCCAACAACCAGTACCTGAACCGCAGCGTGAAGGACATCCTGGACAGCCTGTCGCAGGAGTTCAAGCACGGCGTGTACGCAGTGGCGCTGATGCGCGCGGGCACGCCGGTGCCGATTGCGCCGGCCACCATGGTCATGCCGGGCGATGTGGTGACGCTGTTCGGCACGCCGCAGGATGTGCAGAAGGCTGCGCAGTCGGTGGGCCCCATCATCGTGCCCAGCGACAAGACGGACTTTGTCTTCCACGGCCTGGGCATCACGGTGGGCCTGCTGATCGGGCTGCTGGTGCTGCGCCTGGGCTCCATTCCCATCACGCTGGGCAGCGGCGGCGGCGCCCTGCTGGCGGGCCTGCTGTTCGGCTGGTGGCGCAGCCGCAAGCACACTTTCGGCAACATGCCCACGGCCGCCTCCACGCTGCTGCGCGACCTGGGCCTGGCCGGCTTCGTGGCCATGGTGGGCCTGCAGTCAGGCCAGCAGGCCGTGACCACGGTGATGCAGCAGGGCCTGACGCTGTTCCTGCTGGGCGTGGTGGTGACCATCGTGCCGCTGTTGATCGCCATGCTGTTCGGCAAGTACGTGCTGCGCTATGACAACGTGGCCGTGTTCGCGGGCTCGCTGTCGGGGGCGCGCAGCGCCAACCCGGCGTTTGGCGAGATTCTGGACAAGGCCGGCAACTCGATTCCCACGGCACCGTTCGCGATCACCTATGCGCTGGCCAATGTGTTCCTCACATTGCTGGGGCCGCTGGTCATCGCCTTTGCCTGATCACCCCTGATCACCCCTGACCGATCCCCAAGGACCACCAAGGACCATCACAAGGAGCTGCGCAATGAGCAAGGATTATCGGAGTCTGGCGAATTTGAGCCCGTTCGAACTCAAGGACGAACTGATCAAGGTGGCCTCGGGCAAGGCCAACCGCCTCATGCTCAATGCGGGGCGCGGCAATCCCAACTTCCTGGCGACCACGCCGCGCCGGGCCTTCTTCCGGCTGGGGCTGTTCGCGGCGGCGGAGTCGGAGCTGTCGTATTCCTACATGACGGTGGGCGTGGGCGGGCTGGCCAAGCTCGACGGCATCGAGGGGCGCTTCGAGCGCTTCATCGCCGAGCACCGCGACCAGGAGGGCGTCAAGTTCCTGGGCAAGTCGCTGAGCTATGTGCGCGACCAACTGGGGCTGGACCCCGCCGCCTTCCTGCACGAGATGGTGGACGGCATCCTGGGCTGCAACTACCCCGTGCCGCCGCGCATGCTCACCGTGAGCGAGCAGATCGTGCGCCAGTACATCGTGCGCGAGATGGCAGGCGGCGCCGTGCCGCCCGAGTCGGTGGACCTGTTCGCGGTCGAGGGCGGCACGGCGGCCATGGCCTATATCTTCGAGAGCCTGCGCATCAGCGGCCTGCTCAAGGCCGGCGACAAGGTGGCCATCGGCATGCCGGTGTTCACGCCGTATATCGAGATTCCCGAACTGGCCCAGTACGACCTCAAGGAAGTGCCCATCCACGCCGACCCCGACAACGGCTGGCAGTACTCCGACGCCGAGCTGGACAAGCTCAAGGACCCGGACGTCAAGATCTTCTTCTGCGTGAACCCCAGCAACCCGCCGTCCGTGAAGATGGACCAGCGCAGCCTGGACCGCGTGCGCGCCATCGTGGCCGAGCAGCGGCCCGACCTGCTGATCCTCACCGACGATGTCTACGGCACCTTTGCCGATGAGTTCCAGTCCCTGTTCTCGGTCTGCCCCCGGAACACGCTGCTGGTGTATTCGTTCTCCAAGTATTTCGGGGCCACGGGCTGGCGCCTGGGCGTGATCGCGGCGCACAAGGACAACGTGTTCGACCATGCGCTGACGCAGTTGCCCGAGTCCGCCAAGAAGGCGCTGGACCACCGCTACCGCTCGCTGCTGCCCGATGTGCGCTCGCTCAAGTTCATCGACCGCCTGGTGGCCGACAGCCGCGTGGTGGCGCTGAACCACACGGCCGGCCTGTCCACGCCGCAGCAGGTGCAGATGGTGCTGTTCTCGCTGTTTGCGCTCATGGATGAAGCGGACGCCTACAAGCAGGCCCTCAAGCAGCTGATCCGCCGCCGCGAGGCCACGCTGTACCGCGAGCTGGGCATGCCCCCGCTGGAGAACCCCAACTCGGTCAACTACTACACGCTGATCGACCTGCAGAACGTGACCTGCCGGCTCTACGGCGAGGCCTTCTCGCAATGGGCCGTGCAGCAGTCGTCCACGGGCGACATGCTGTTCCGCGTGGCGGACGAGACCGGCATCGTGCTGCTGCCGGGCCGGGGCTTCGGGTCCGACCGGCCTTCCGGCCGTGCCTCGCTGGCCAACCTCAACGAGTACGAGTACGCAGCCATAGGCCGCGCCCTGCGCCGGCTGGCCGACGAGTTGTACGAGCAGTACAAGGCGCTGGGCAAGGAGTAGGCCCTGCGCACAAGGCCCGCACGGCTCATCGCCCGCACGGCTCATCGCAGCTGTCGGGCCTTGACCACCAACAGCGCCCCGGCCATCAGGCCCACACCGGCCAGTTGCACGGCGCCCAGCGCGCGCCCGTAGAGGGCCCAGTCCAGCACGATGGCCGTCAACGGATAGACGTACTGCAGCACGGCGATGCGGCCCAGCGTGAGGCGGGCCATGCCCGCAAAGAGAATGGCGTAGGCCAGGCCCGTGTGCAGCACGCCCAGCCCTGCCAGCCAGGCCCAGGATGACGGCGCCTGCGGCCAGCCATGAACCAGCGGCACCCACAGCAGCAGCACGGTGCCAACCGCGCACTGCCACCAGGCCAGCGCAAACGGCGTGACCACTTTCTCGGTCTTGGCCAGGATGGTCACGGCCGCATAGCACAGCGAGCCGGCCAGGCACATGAGCAGTCCGGACACATGGTCCGGTCCCCAGGCCGCCGCATCGCCACCCAGCAGCCCCGTGGTCAACACCAGTCCCAGCAACGCCGCCAGCACGGCCATCGCCTGCCGTGGCGCCACGGCCTCGCGCAGCACCAGGGTGCCGAACAGCATGATCCACACCGGCTGGATGTGGAACACGATGGTGGCCACGCCAATGGAGGTGCGCGGTATGGCCGCAAAGAACAGCGCCCAGTTCAGCACCATGAGGACGCCGGTGGCCAACACCACCGGCCAGCTCCTGCCGCGTACGCGCAACTCCCGCACGCGGCCGGTCGCCAGGCCCCAGGCCAGCAGCGCCAGCGCGCCGAAGGCGCAGCGAAACAGCACGGTGACCAACGGGTGCTGGCGGGCTTCTTCCACAAATACGCCGACCGTGCCCAGCAGCACGCCGCCCGCGATCATCAGCCACTGGCCGCGTGTCTCCTGCGCTGTGGAAGCGGCTTGCGCGGGCGCGGGAGCGGGAGCGGGCGCGGTGGAGGCTACGGATGCGGCCTGTAACGAATGGGTTCTGTCTTGCATGGCCACGATCGTCTCGTGGCAGGAAATTCTCGTAAAGCAAATAGTTTGCAGGTTTAGTATTCGATATTCGAATCCATGGAGCATGCCGTGAACCACCCCGACCTGCAGATCGACTGGCTGCGCGCCCTGGTGGCCGTGGTGGATGCGGGCTCGCTCTCGGCTGCCGCGCCGCTGCTGCACCGATCACAGGCCGCCGTGAGCATGCAGATCAAGAAGCTGGAGACCACCCTGGGCCGGCCCGTGCTGCTGCGCGGCCCTCGCCATCTGCAGCTCACGCCCGCAGGCGCCGAGCTGCTGGGCTATGCGCGGCGCATGCTGGAGCTGCAAGCCCAGGCGCAGGCGGCCCTGTTCGGCCCCGACCTGTCCGGACGCGTGCGGCTGGGCGTGCCGGACGACTACGCATCCACCTATCTGACGCCGGTGCTGCGCAGCTTTGCAGGCCGCTACCAGGGCGTGGAGATCGAGCTGACCTGCGAGCAGTCCACCGCGCTGATCCCGCAGGTGGTGCGCGGCACGCTGGACCTGGCCCTGGTCTCGCGCGACAGGCCCCAGCGCGGGCGCCTGCTGTTCCACGAGCCCCTGGTCTGGGTGGGCGCGCCGCAGCACGAGGTGTGGAGGAAGAATCCCCTGCCGATTGCCGTCTACGAGGCCGCCAGCCTGGCGCGCACGGCCGCGCTGTCCAGCCTGGCGGCCCAGCGGCGCGCGCACCGCGTGGTCTATCACAGCTCCAGCCTTGCCGGCCAGCTGGCCGCCGTGGAAAGCGGCCTGGCCGTGGCCGTGTTCACGCGCTGCAGCGTGCCCCCGCACCTGCAGGTGCTGCAAAACCTGCCGGCCGGCTTCGAGCTGCCGCCGCTGGTGTCCATGCAAGTGTCGGCCCTGCGCAGCAAGGCCTCGCAGGGCTCGGCGGCCGTGGATGCCATGTACGGGCAGTTGATTGCGACGCTGGGCCAGGCGCAGAGCAAGTCTGGAGTTGCCTGAGAAATCCGCAGCGGCTTCTGCTCGCTCAGTCATCAAAATCCCACAGCTCATGCAGATCCAGCCGCAAGCGGCTGTCGCCCTCCAGCGCCTCGCTGCGGGCCAGGCGTTCGGCCAGCAGCGCTTCGGCCAGGGTGCGGCGCACGGCCAGCAGTTCGGTCAGGCCCGATTCACCGGCGCGGTAGGCGCGCAGTGCGCGGTCGGCGGCGCCCTGCTGCAGCGTGGCGGCGCGGGCCTGGGCCTGGGCGGCGGCACGCTTGCCGGCAAGCAGGCTCCAGAGAACGTCGAACTCCGCGCCCAGGCGGCGCTCGGCCGCCAGGCGGCGGGACAGCGCGGCGTCGGCATCGGCCAGGGCCTGGTCTGCCTGGGCCTGGCGGTGCACCGAGCCCAGGGGCACGGACAGGCTGACGCCCGCGATGCGCTCGCTGCCGCCCCGCTCGCTGGTGGCGAACACGCCCACGGTGGGGTCGGGCCGGCGCTCCAGGTCGGCACGGCGGGCCTGGCGCAGTGCCAGGGTTTCCTCGGCCTGGGCCAGCAGGTATTCGTGGCTGTGCTCTATGTAGCGCAGGCGCAACTGGGCCGGTGGCTGCGGTGGCAGATCGGGCAGCGGTGGCAGATCCAGCAGCGGTGGCGCAGCCTCCCCCTCCTTCGCCCGGGCAGCCTCCAGGCCCGGAAACCGTGCCTGCAGGTCGGCCTGGGCCGCCTGGTGCGCGGCCTGGGCCGTTGCCAGCGCGGCCTGCATGCGCGCGTGCTCGGCGGCGGCCAGTTCGGCGTCCAGCCTGGCGGCATCGCCTGCGCGCAGCCGGCGTTCGGTGACGCGGGCCAGTTCGGCGGCAGCGTCGGCATTGTCCCGGGCGGTCTGCTGCGCCTGGCCTGCGCGCTGTGCGGCAAACCACAGCGCCAGCAACTGGCGTGCGGCTTCGTGCCGTACATCCTGGGCCGCCACGCGCGATGCGGCCTGGGTCGCTTCGGCAAGCTGCGCATCGGACTCGGCCTTGCCACCCAGGCGCAGGGGGCGCTCGACGGCGATCTGCCCCTCGGTAAAGCGCTGGCCCGAGCCGTCGTGCACCCAGCGGCGCTGGCCGCTGGCGCGCACCACGGTTTCATGCGGGCCGGCGCGCAGGGCCTGGGCGCGCGCCGCAGCGCCGCGTTGCGCGGCGTCGGCCGCCTGCACGGCAGGAGAGCGGGCCACGGCCTCGCGCACGGCGGCCTCGGGCGGCAGATGGCTTTGGGCCTGGGCCTGGACAGCGCAGGCACACAGCAAGGCAGCGGCCCAGGCATGCAGCAGGGGTTTCATGGGCATGTTCCTGAAAGAGAGTCCGGCAAGGCCTTGCGCCCTGCAGTGGGGGGAAGTGGTGTGGGTGCGGGTGGCGTTCATGGCCGGGCCTTCCTCTGGCGGCGCGGCAGGCCGAAGCGTTCGAACAGCAAGGGCAGCAGAAGCAGGGTCAGCGCCGTGGAACTGACCAGCCCGCCCGCCACCACGATGGCCAGCGGCCGCTGGATCTCCGAGCCCGGCCCGCTGGCCAGCAGCAGCGGCACCATGCCCAGCGCGGTGATGCAGGCCGTCATCAGCACGGGCCGCAGCCGGTCGCGCACGCCGTGCCGCACCACCTGGGACAGGGGCTGGCCCGCAGCCAGCAGGTTGTTGAAGTGAGAGACCAGGACCACGCCGTTGAGCACCGCAATGCCCAGCAGCGCGATGAAGCCCACGGAGGCAGGCACCGACAGGTACTCGCCCGCCGCACTCAGCGCCGCCATGCCGCCCACCAGCGCGAACGGGATGTTGGCAATGACCAGCAGCGCCTGCCTGGGCGAGCGGAAGGTCAGCACCAGCAGCACGAAGATGGCGCCCAGCGCCAGCGGCACCACCAGCGCCAGCCGCGCGGCGGCGCGCTGCTGGTTCTCGAACTGGCCGCCCCAGACGATGCGCATGTCCTTGAGGCCGGCATCACCGGCGACGGCCGCCTGGGCATCGCGCACAAAGCTGGCCAGGTCGCGCCCTTCGACGTTGACCTGCACCACGGCGAAGCGTGCGCCGTTTTCGTGGTCCACGCGCACGGGGCCGTCGCGGGCCGCCAGCGTGGCCAGGGAGGTCAATGGCCAGCTGCTGCCGTCCGCCGCCGTCACCAGCAGCCCGGCCAGGCCTTCGGGCGACTGGCGCAGCGCCGTGCCGCCGCGCAGGATGAGCGGCGTGCGCGCCACGCCTTCGGGCACGATGCCAATGCGCTCGCCTTCCACCAGGGCGCGCAGTTGCGCCTGCAGGCCATCGCCACTGAGCCCGGACTGGCCCAGCGCCGCGCGGTTGAGCGCCACCTGCAGGTATTGCACGCCGCTGTTGCTGGGCGCGATGACTTCGGAGGCCCCGGCCACCGCGCGCATGCGCGCGGCCACGGCCTGGGCGGCTGTGTCCAGCCGCGCCAGGTCGGGATCGAAGATCTTGATGGCCACGTCGCCGCGCGTGCCGGTCAGCATTTCGGAGACGCGCATTTCTATGGGCTGGGTGAAGCCGTAGATGAGCCCCGGAAAGCCCTGCATGACGTGGCGTATGGCCTCGGCGATGTCTTCCTTGCTGCCGCGCCACTCCTCGCGCGGGCGCAGCACCAGGAAGGTATCGGTCTCGTTCAGGCCCATGGGGTCCAGGCCCAGATCGTCCGAGCCCGTGCGCGCGACGATGGAGCGGATCTCGGGCACCTGCTCCAGCAGCGCGCGCTGCACGCGCCCGTCCATGTCCAGCGAAGCGGCCAGCGAGATGGAGGGCGTCTTTTGCAGCTGCACGATCATGTCGCCCTCATCCATGGTGGGCATGAAGGTCTTGCCCACGGACAGGTAGAGCACGGCCGCCCCGGCCAGCGATGCCCCGGCGATGCCGAAGACCGCAGGCCGGTGGGCCAGGCTCCAGCGCTGCATGCGCTCGAAGCCCCGGGCCACGCGCCGCATCAGCCAGGGTTCATCGCCGCCATGCGAGCGCAGCAGCAGCGAGGCCAGCGCAGGCACCACGGTGAAGGCGATGAGCACCGAGGCCCCCAGCGCCAGCACGATGGTCAGCGCCACGGGCGCGAACAGCTTGCCCTCCAGCCCCTGCAGCGTGAGCAGCGGCAGGAACACAATGGCGATGATGGACACGCCGGCCAGCATGGGCACGGAGACCGCCGAGACCGCCTGGCGGATCAGCACGGCCCGGTCCTGCGGCGGGGAGCTGCCTGCCGTTTCGATGGCCGTTGCGCCGGCAGACTCATTCGCCAGCGCGGTCTCTATGTTCTCCACCACCACCACCGCAGCATCCACCAGCATGCCCAGGGCGATGGCCAGGCCGCCCAGGCTCATCAGGTTGGCCGTCAGGCCCGCATGGCGCATCAGCAGGAAGGTGGCCAGCATGGACAGCGGCAGCGTGGCCGCCACCACCAGGGCCGCACGCAGCCCGCCCAGGAACAGGTAGAGCGTGACCAGCACCAGCACGCTGGCCTCGACCAGGGCGCGCACCACGGTGCCCGCCGCGCGCGAGACCAGGTCGCCCCGGTTGTAGAAGACCTGGGTGCTCATGCCCTTGGGCAGCCGGGGAGCCAGTTCGTCCAGCCGCGCCTGCACGGCGTCCACCAGGCTGCGCGCATCCACCCCGCGCAGTCCCAGCACCAGGCCCTGCACGGCTTCGCCACGCCCGTCGCGGCTGACGGCGCCGTTGCGCGTGGCTTCGCCCAGGCGCACGGTGGCCACATCGCCCACGGTGGCGGCAACGCGCCCCTCATGGGCGGGCGCCACGACAATGGCGCGCAGGTCGTCCAGCCCGCGCACGCCGCCTTCCACGCGCACCACCCAGTGCTCTTCCCCGCGGTCCAGCCGGCCTGCGCCGTCGTTGCGGTTGTTGGCCTCCAGCGCCTGGCGCAGCTGGTCCAGCGTCACGCCGCGCGCCCGCAGCCGGGCGGGGTCGGGGATCACCTCGTAGCCGCGCACCATGCCGCCCAGGGCATTCACGTCGGCCACGCCGGCCACGGTGCGCAGCGCAGGGCGAATCACCCAGTCCAGCACATGGCGGCGCTCGGCCAGAGACCATTGCTCACCGTCGATGGTGAACATGAACATCTCGCCCAGCGGCGTGGTGATGGGGGCAAGCCCGCCTTCGGCCGTGGCGGGCAGCTCGCGCTGCAGGCCGGCCAGCCGCTCGGACACCTGCTGGCGCGCCCAGTACACGTCCGTGCCCTCGCTGAAATCCACGGTCACGTCGCTGATGCCGTACTTGGACACCGAGCGCACCATGGTCTTGTGCGGCAGGCCCAGCAATTCCTGCTCGACAGGCGTGGAGACGCGCTGCTCCACCTCCTCGGGCGTCATGCCGGGCACCTTCAGGATCACCTTGACCTGGGTGGGCGAGATGTCGGGGAAGGCATCGATGGGCAGGTGCACATAGGCCCAGGCACCGGCCAGGGCCAGCGCGCAGGCGGCCATCAGCACCAGCGCGCGCTGGCGCAGCGAAAAATCGATGAGGCGCGCCAGCATCACTCACCCCCGCCCAGCAGGCCCTTGAGCGCGGCAATGCCCGTCACGGCAATGCGCGCCTTGGGCGGCAGCGTGCCGCGCACCACGGCCGTGGCCTCGTCGCTGGCCTCCACGGACAGCGGCATGAAGCGTGCCCCCTGCCCGGTGGCGACGAAGACGCCGGTGCGGTTGTTCCAATGCGCCAGCGCCGCAGCGGGCACGCGCAGGCGTGCACCGCCAAAGCCACCGGTAGATCCACCGGAAGGCCCGGCGTCCGCACCAGACAGGGCCAGCGACGCGGTCACGCTTTCGCCCACGCGCAGGTCGCCAGCGCGTTCCAGCGCAACGCGCACCCGCATGCCGGCCGATCCATCACCGACCGGGGCCATGCCAGCCACCTTGCCCTGCGCACCGCGCGCCGCCACCTGAACGCGGTCGCCCACGCCGGGCAGCGGCACCTCGCGGCCCAGCAGCAGGTCCAGTTCCAGCGCCTTGGGGTCGGCCACGCGCAGCAGCGGCGCCGAGGCCTCCACGCGCGCGCCCGGCACCGCCAGCACCTCGGTCACCAGTCCTGCGCGGGGCGCCACCAGGTGCGCCTCGTTGCCCACGAACTGCAGGCCGCTGGCGGCCAGTTCGGCGCGCCGCGCCTGTGCCATGGCCGCGGCCTCGGCGGCGCGGGCCTGCGTGGCCTGCCAGCGGCTGGCGGCGATGATGCCGTCCTCATGCAGCGCCTGGTCGCGCGCCAGGGCCTGGCGTGCCAGGCGCGACTGGGACTCGGCCTCCAGCAGCGCGCGCCGCGCCTCATACAGCTGCGGGCTGGTGAACACCGCCACCGGCTGGCCGGTGCGCACCGTCTGGCCCAGGGCCACGAGCACGCGCGGCACCGCGCCCGCATAGGGGGCGGCCACCACGGCCTGGGCATCGGGCCGCAGCACGACGCGCGCGTGGGCCGAGACCTCGATGCGCTGTGCCGCCTGAATGGGTTCGAAACGCACGCCCAGCGCCTGTGCCTGTTCGGCGGACAAGGCAACGGATGCGGACGGGGGATTGGACGGGCTTGCGGGTGCGGCCTGGGCCTGGGCGGCCATGCCGACGGCTGGCAGCGCAAGTGCGCCGGCCAGCAGCCATGGGGAAAACATCATTCCTGACTCCGGGAAAAAAGACGAACGCCGTCCACGCGCAGGCGGTTCGCGGCGCGCGGGCGAAGAAGGACTGAGGCGGGCCTGTGGACCAGGCCGGGGAGGTCAGGAAGCCAGGGGCGGTGCCTGGGCGGGAGAAGGCCGTATCACGCGCCCGCGCCAGCGCGGACTCAGGCGCATGGGCTGCAGCGGCAGGGCGGGCCGGGGCGCAATGCAGCGCATGCGCGCGGCACGCAGGCCCAGGGTGAGCAAGACCAGGCCGACCACGGCCAGCAAGGGCATGGGCAGCAGGTCCAGCGGCTGTATGGCGTCCTGCACATCGACCTCGAAAGGCTCGACATGGTCTTCATCCACATCGGTGAAGGAGCCGTGGGCCACGAACAGGTGGAAATGCGAGTCGGCCACGCGCGACGGCGCCGCATGGATGTGCAGGCCGGCCTGGTTCGGAGTGCCGAAATGGCTGTGCAGCAGCGGTATCAGCAGCTGCGCCACCATGATGAGCAGCAGCAAGGCACTCCGCATGGATAGGCTCCGGATGGCATGCAACATGGCCGGAGATTGTAGTGCCGGTGCCTGCGCAATCGGTTCAATCCCGCAGTTCGGCAAGGGCACATGCACCTGTCACATACCAAAGCAAGCCCCCGCCATCGCGGCAGGCCCGCAAGCCGCACCAGGCCTCGGTTCAAGCTGGAGTGACGGATTTCATTGTATTTTTTCGGATATAACGAAGCCATTCATGGAGCACTTCGCCCCCTCGGAGCCCGCCGGAGTCCGCCGGGCTGTGCTGGAGAACCGACTTGACGCAAAAATACATCCCCCATCTGCTGGCCCTGGACCGCGAGCGTGACTGGGCGCGCGCAGCGCAGGCCTGCGGCATCTCCGACAACACGCTGGCCCAGGCCATACGCTCGGCCGAGGCGGAGTTCGGCCACGCGCTGGTGCGCGCGGGCCGACCCTTCCAGGGGTTCACGCAGGAAGGCGAACAGGTGCTGGCCTGGGCCCGGCAGTTCGCCCAGGCGGTGGATGCACTCAAGCACTGCTTTGCCGACACGCGCAAGCGGGCGGGCCTGGCGCCCCTGTTGGCGCGGCGCTCCGTCTCGCCCAGGCGGCTGGCCATGCCGGGCCTGGCCGGCGGCGACATGGACCTGATGATCGAGGCGGCGCTATGCGCTCCGGACCACGGTGCCTTGCACCCCTGGCGGGTTCTGGAGTTTCCCGCCCACCAGCGCGAGGCCTTGGCCTGCCTGTTCGAGCAGGAAAAACTGCGCCGCGACCCGCTGGCCCCGGCCGACGATATCCGCCGTGCGCGCGAGCATGCAACGCGCGCGCCGGCGCTGATCGCCTTCATCATCTCGCCCCGGCCGCGCTCGCGCGTGCCGGTGCGTGAGCAATGGCTGGCCGCGGGCGCGGCCCTGGGCAACTTCCTCAATGCCGCCAACCATTTGGGCTTTGGTGCCATCGTGCTCAGTGGCGAGCGCTGTTTTGACCCGGCCCTGCATTCAGCGCTGGGTTTGCGCGAGGGCGAGCACCTGGCCGGCTTCATCAGCCTGGGCACCATCACCAGCCAGCCATCCCCGCGCGCAACGGTGGCGCCCTCTTCCATGCGCACGGCATGGCAGGCGGAGCAGGCAGCAGCGGTCACGGCACAGGCCCTTCTCCAGCCAGACGGCAACCACGACAGCCACGGCAGCGATCTTTGAAGCCGCAGCCAGCGCGTACAGGTTGGCGCACAAGTGGCGCACAAGTGGCGCGCAGGTGGCGCACTGACTGCGCGGGGCGGTTAGAGTTGCGGGGCTGCTGCGCCCTCTTTTCCATCACGGAACAAGCTTTCATGATCATCCGGCCCCGCCCCCACTGGCTGCGCATGCTCTTCGTGCTGCGCGGCTCGGTGCTGCCCGACATCCTGCCCCAGCTGATGGCCGCCACCCTGTTCGCCGTGCTGGTCACGGCCCTGCACGGCCAGCTGTTCGCGTGGAAGGTGCCGCTGAACTTCGTGCCGTTTTCGCTGATCGGGCTGACGCTGGCCATCTTCCTGGGCTTTCGCAACAGCACCAGCTATGCGCGCTATTGGGAGGCGCGCACGCTGTGGGGCACCCTGCTCAACGAGACGCGCTCTCTGGTGCGCCAGGCCCGGACCTTGACCGACGCACCGCAGCACGCCCCGGCCCTGGCCATGGTGCTGGCGGCCTTTGTGCACGCGCTGCGCCACCAGTTGCGCGGCACCGATGCCGCGGCCGACATGCGCCGCCTGCTGCCCGCCGCCGACTGCGAACGCCTGGCCACGGCGCGCTTCAAGCCTGCCGTGCTGCTGCTCATGGCCGGCGAATGGCTGCAGGCGCGCCGCCACGACGGCAGCCTGCAGCCCGTGCTGGTGCCCGCCATGGAGGCGCCGCTGTGCAAGCTGGGCGAGGCACTGGGCGGCTGCGAGCGCATTGCGGGCACGCCCATCCCCTTCACCTATGCGGTGATCATCCACCGCACCATCTACCTGTACTGCCTGCTGCTGCCCTTCGGCCTGGTGGATTCCATCGGCTTCATGACGCCGGTGATCGTGGCCTTCATCGCCTACACCTTCTTTGCGCTGGAGGCGCTGGGCGCCGAGTTGGAGGAGCCCTTCGGCACGGCACCCAACGACCTGGCGCTGGACGCCATGTCGCAGATGATCGAGGCCACGCTGCGCGAGCTGACCGGCGAGGTGCTGCCCCCTGCGCCGCAGCACAAGGACGTGCTGTTCCTGACCTGACCCTGCCTGCCGGCCCGGACAGCGCCAGCGGCACAATCTGCCACCCGCATCACAGAAAAAGGACAAGCGCCATGACGGAGACAAGCAAGGTCAAGGGACCGGCCTCGTATTTCCCTTCCATCGAGAAGACCTACGGCCAGCCGATTGCGCACTGGATGGACCTGCTGCAACAGCAGGACACCCGCAAGCACATGGAACTGGTGGGCTGGCTCAAGGCCCAGCACCAGATGGGGCACGGCCATGCGAATGCGCTGGTGGCCGTGTTCCTGGCACAGGCCTGACCTGCACCCGGCAACCCTCAGCCGATGGCCGTGCCCAAAGCCTGGCGCACGGCGGCACCCGCTTCGTCAAACAGGCGGCGTGATGCCGGCGCCAGCCCCAGCATGTGCATGCAGGCGTGCACCATGCCGGGCAGGCGCACGGCCTGCACCGCCACACCGGCCTGCGCCAGCCGCAGCGCATAGGCTTCGGCCTCGTCGCGCAGCGGGTCGTATTCGCAGCTGATCACCGTGGCTTGGGGCAGGCCTGCCAGGTGTTCGGCGCGCAGCGGAGAGACGAGTTCGTGCCGCCCCGATGCCGCATCGCCCAGGTACGCGCCATAGCAGTACTCCATGGCCGCACGCGTGAGGTAGTGGCCCTCTCCAAACTGGTGGAACGACGGCGAGTCCATGGCCGCGTCCAGGGCCGGGTACAGCAGCAGCTGGTGGGCGATGGCCGGTGCGCCCGCCGCTCCCCAGCCTTGCTTTTCCTGCGCCAGCAGGCAGGCGGCGGCCGCGAGGTTGCCGCCCGCGCTGTCTCCGGCCACGCCGATGCGCCTGCGGTCCAGGCCCAGCGCATCGGCCTGCTCAAAGGTCCAGGCAATGGCATCGCAGAAGTCATGCAGCGGCACGGGAAAGCGGTGCTCGGGCGCCAGCCGGTAGTCCACCGAGACCACGACGGCGCCCGTTGCCATGGCCAGTGCGCGGCAGGGGTTGTCGTAGACCTCCAGCGAACCCAGGCACCAGCCGCCGCCGTGGGCGAAGACCAGGGCGGGCTGGGGCGTGGGTGTGTCCGAGGCCAGCGGCCGGTAGATGCGCACGCGCAGCGGCGCACCGTCGCGCGCGGGCAGCGTGAAGTCTTCGGTGCGGGCCATGGCCTCGGCCGGGCCGTGCAGGGCGCGCAGCCCGGCGTCGGTGGCCTCGCGCAGCGCCGCCAGCGTGGGCGGCGTGGGCGGGGCCTGGGTTGCCTGCGCCAGCTCGGCGAGATAGCGCGCAATGTCAGCGTCCAGGCCCATGGTCACAGCGTTCTTTGCAGGAAGGGCAGCAGCTCGGCGATGAAGGGCTCGGCGGCTTCCTCCATGATGAAGTGGCCGCAGCCCGGCACGATCACGCCCGACAGGTCATCGGCATGGCCGCGCAGCGTGGCCAGCGGCGCATCGGCCGTGGCATGCTCGGCGCCAATGGCCAGCACGGGCATGGCCAGCGGGCGCAGCGCACGCTCGCGGTTCTGGCGGATGGTTTCGGGAATGGCGCGGTAGTAGGCAAAGCCGCCGCGCAGGCCACCGGGCGCCGCATAGGCATCGACATAGACGTCGACGGCCACGCGGTCGCGCCGCAACGACCAGCGGTTGAACATGAATTCCAGGTAGGCACGCTCGCGCCCCGCGATCAGGGTCTCGGGCAGGTCGGCCAGCTGGTTGAACATGAAGTGCCACAGGAAGATGTTCTGCTCTGGCGGCGCAAAGATGCTGGGCTCGGGAGCCAGGCCAGGGATCACGGCCTCGGTCAGCGACAGGGACTGCACGGCCTGCGGCTGGTCGCTGGCCAGCGCATAGGCCACCCACATGCCCACGTCGTGGCCGGCGACCTGGTAGCGCTCATGGCCCAGCGCCAGCATGGTGCGGTGCAGGGTCAGCGCGATGGAGCCCGTGTCGTAGCCGGTGTCGGGCCGGTCGGAAAAGCCCGTGCCCGGCGGATCGACGGCAACGGCCTGGAAGCCCTGCGCCGCCAGCGCCTGCATGACGTGGCGCCAGGCATACCAGGTCTGGGGCCAGCCCGGGATCAGCAGCACGGGCGCGCCCTGCCCGGCCGTGATGCAGTGGATACGGCGGCCGTCGATGCGCACGTAGTCGTGCGAGAACTCGTGGGCCTGGTCTTCCTGCTTGCGCAGGGCGTTCGATGTGAAAGCGTTCATTGTTGGATTCTTTTTGAGGTTCTTTGGCTGCGGGCGTGCTCAGGCGATGCCGAGCATGGCGTTGATCTGGCGCTGGTCCACGGGGGCGCCGGCGAAGTCGTCAAAGATCTTGTCGGTCACGCGGATGATGTGGCGGTTGATGAAGTCCACGCCCTCGCGCGCACCGTCTTCCTGGTCCTTGAGGCAGCACTCCCATTCCAGCGAGGCCCAGCCCTGGTAGTCGTACTGGGCGAACTTGGAGAAGATGGCCTTGAAGTCCACCTGCCCGTCGCCCAGCGAACGGAAGCGCCCTGCCCGCTCCAGCCACGAGGAATAGCCGCCGTAAATGCCCTGGCGCCCGCTGGGCAGGAACTCCGCATCCTTCACATGGAACATGCGGATGTGCTCGCGGTAGATGTCGATGTAGTCGAGGTAGTTGAGCTGCTGCAGCACGAAGTGGCTGGGATCGAACAGGATCTTGCAGCGCGCGTGCTGCCCCACCAGCTCATGGAAGCGCTCGAAGCTGGTGCCGTCGTGCAGGTCTTCGCTGGGGTGGATTTCGTAGCACAGGTTCACGCCCTGCTCGTCGCAGGCGTCGAGGATGGGGCGCCAGCGGCGCGCCAGCTCCTCGAAGGCGGTTTCGATCAGGCCGGCCGGGCGCTGCGGAAACGGGAACAGATAGGGCCAGGCGAACGAGCCCGAGAACGTGCCCATGTCGCTCAGCCCCATGCGGCGCGATGCACTGGCCGACAGCTTGAGCTGCTCCAGCGCCCAGGCCGTGCGTGCGGCCGGATTGCCGCGCAGCGCCTCGGGCGCAAAGCTGTCGCACATGGCGTCGTAGGCCGGGTGCACGGCCACGAGCTGGCCAAAGATGTGTGTGGTCAGCTCGCTGGCCACCAGGCCGTGCGAGGCCAGCATGCCGTTGACATCGTCGCAATAGGTCTGGCTGCTGGCGGCCGTGGCCACGTCGAACAGGCGTTGGTCCCAGGCGGGAATCTGCAGGCCCTTGAAGCCTACGCCGGCTGCCCAGCGCGCGATGTCTTCCAGGGAATTGAACGGCGCCTTGTTGTCGGCGAACTGCGCCAGATGAAGGCTTGGGCCCTTGATGGTCTGCATGTGGTTTCCTTGCGTTGAGCTATTGTTTGCTGATCGACAAAGAATAGTATCACGCCAACGCGGCTGCTTTTGCGAAGCCGATGCAAGACAGCATCACGGCGCCGCTAAGATGCCGCCCTGACTGTTGAGAAGGATGAGGAAGATGGCCGGAAGACCCAGGGAATTTGACCGAGACCAGGCGCTGGAGCGCGCCATGCTGGCGTTCTGGCGGCGCGGCTACGAGGGCACGTCCATGGCTGACCTGGTGCAGGCGCTGGGCATTGCGTCAGCGCGCATCTATGCGGCCTTCGGCAGCAAGCAGGACCTGTTCCGCGAGGCCGTGCAGCGCTACGAGGCCGGTGATGGCGGCTTTGCCGACCGCGCCATGGCCCAGGAGCCGCGCGTGCGCGACGCCCTGGCCCGCGTGCTGCGTGATGCCGTGGCCACCTACACGGACGATGCCCATCCGCTGGGCTGCATGGTGGTCACCGCCGCCACCAATTGCGCCGAGGAAAACGAGGCAGTCGCCGCCTGGCTGGCCGAACACCGCCGCCAGCGCACGCAGTCCCTGATCGACCGCCTTCAGCGCGCGCTGGATGAAGGCGAGCTGCGCGCCGGCACCGACGTGCAGGCGCTGGGGGATTTCTATGCCACGCAACTGCACGGCATCTCCGTGCAGGCCCGCGATGGCGTGCCGCGCGAACGGCTGCTGGCTGCAGTGCAAACCGCCTTGCTGCTGCTGGACACGGCGCTGGAGCCGGCGCTGCAGCCCGCTGCCAAGGCGGGCTGAGCCGTCAGGCGCCGAGCTTTTGCAGTTTTTGCAGCTCGGCGCGCAACTGGATCACGCTGGGCGTGACGATGGGGATGAAGGCCGATTCACGCCAGCGGCGGGCAAAGCCATCGTCCGCATCCAGGCTGTAGGCGCGGCCACCGGCCGTCTGCAGCTCCAGCTGCATGGCCTGCTGCACGCAGTCGTGCAGGGCCAGGCGCAGCGCGAAAAGCCGCTCGGGCGCCTCCACGAAATCGCCGGCCTCGACACCGGCCTTGAGTGCCGCCACCGCCTGCTCCAGATGGCTGCGGGTATCGTCCAGCGGCTGCTGCAGCACATGCCCGCCCTGCCCCATGCGCGAGGCGGCCTGCGCACAGGCCGCGCGCGCCAGCCCGATGGACAGGCCGCATTGCATGCCCAGGAAGGCCGGCCGCACACGCGGCAGGAATCCGCCGGCGCGCTCGGCCAGCAGATCGTCTTCGGTGATGGCCACGTCCTTGAGCTGCAAGGCGGCGGTGTTGGTGCCGCGCAGGGCAATCAACTCCAGATCCGGCGAGCGCTCCAGGCCGGGACGATCGGACGGCAGGGCCACGATCATGGGCGGCGCGCCGTCGTCACGCGCCACGGCAATGGCGGCCAGAAAGCGCGGCCCGCGCAGGTTGGTGCACCAGGGCACGCTGCCGTTGAGCAGCCAGCCGCCGCCTTCCCGGGCCGTGGCGCGGATGTTGAGTGCCTCCAGCCCGCTGAGGAATTTCATGATGTTGGACAGCCCCGAGGCACCGGCCGCCTCGCCCGCCAGCAGCGCGGGCAGCCAGCGCTCGCGCAGGGCCGCATTGCCGGTGTTCGCCAGCATCTCGATCAGCACGCGCTGGCCCCAGAAGGCAAAGGCGGCGGACATGGAGTGCGCGGCCACCTGGGCAATCGCCTCGATGGCATTGCCGGCGCGGCCGCCCTGCCCGCCCAAGGCATCAGCCAAGCCGTGGCCCAGCAGCCCGGCTTCGGCCAGATAGGGCACGACGGCGGCCGTGGCCTCGCCGTTGCCGGCATCCAGCGCCTGGGCACGTGCATCCAGCCATTGGCGGTTGGCGCCGGTCAGCAGGGGGAAATCGGGTATGTGGCTTGTCATCTTGCGGGTCACCATAAAAAAAGGGACCGCTGTGGGCACAGCGGTCCCTTGCCATCCTAGCGCAGCGCACAGGCTGCGCAGATGACGCAGCGCAGCCTCAGTGCGCCGCCACCTTGCCGGGGCGTGTTTCCTCGCGCAGGGCCTTGACCTTGTCGCTCAGGCCGGCCCAGGGCTGCAGGCCGTACTGGCTGCGCATGGTGTTGAGCAGCGTGGCGATCTGATCGTCGCTGAGGTTGTGGCGGAAGGCGGGCATGGTGCCCAGTTGCGGGCGCGCCGGTTGCGTGATGCCGTTGAGCACCACGTGGATGGCGTTGGTCGGCGAGTCGCTGTACAGGTTGGTGTTCAGCGACAGCTGGGGGCGCACGCCGAAGCTGCTGCCGGCCAGCACGCCGCTGGGATCGGCACGGTGGCAGGCCATGCAGGCGCCCTGGTACAGACGGTAGCCCTGGGCGTCGACCGGCAGCTTGGCAACCTCGGTCTTTTCCTTCACCAGGGCCTGGGCGTCCCCTGCGCCAGCGGCGTCTGCCACGGGCTTGCGGTACGACATCAGGTAGGTGGCCATGGCGTTGATGTCCTCGGCCGACTGGTGGGACAGGCCTTCGATCACGGGCGCCATGGGGCCGGCGGCCACGCCGTGGCGCTCCGAGAAGCCGGTCTGCATGTAGCGGACCAGGTCCTCGCGCGTCCAGGGCAGCGGAGCCACGGCCTTGTCGTTGAGCGCGGGCGCATCCCAGCCGTCGATGAAGGCGCCGGCCAGGTGGTCGGCACCCTTTTTCTCGGCGCCGAACTGGTTGCGCGGCGAGTGGCAGGCCGCGCAGTGGCCCAGGCCTTCGACCAGGTAGGCGCCGCGAATCCACTCGCCCGACTGGTTGGCGGGCGCGGGCTGCTCGCCCGGCTCCAGGTACAGCGCATTCCACAGGGCCAGCCCACGGCGCACGTTGAACGGGAAGTTCAGCGCGGTCTTGGGTGCCTCGTTGGAGACAGCCGGCTCGGTCATCAGGAAGGCGTACAGCGCCTTCATGTCCTCATCGGTCACGCGGGTGAATGCCGTGTACGGGAAGGCGGGGTACAGGTAGTTGCCCTCGCGGTCCACGCCATGGCGCATGGCGCGCTCGAAGGCCTCGTACGACCAGCGGCCGATGCCGGTTTCGGCATCGGGCGTGATGTTGGTCGAGTAGATGGTGCCGAAGGGGCTGGGCATGGCCAGGCCGCCTGCGTTGCGCTGGCCGCCCGGTGCCGTGTGGCAGACAGCGCAGTCGCCCATGTGCGCCAGGCGGCGCCCCTGGTCGATCTGCTGCTGGCTGAATTCCTGCACCGGGATCTGCTGCAGAGGCGCGATTTCGCTGCGGCCCGTGGCCAGCCAGAAGGCGGCGCCGGCCACGGCGGCCAGGCCGACCACGCCGAGGGTGATTTTCTTGAGTGTGTGCATGTTCCGGTCCTCCGCTCTCAGTTCTGTGCCTTGTCGGCCGGGGCTGCATCGGCAGCCTGTGCCTTGAGTGCGGCCAGCACGCGTGCCGGGGTGAACGGCACTTCGCGCAGGCGCACGCCGGTGGCGTCGAACACGGCGTTGGAGACAGCGGCGGCGCTGGGCACGGAGGCCGATTCGCCCGCGCCCATGGGGTCTTCGCCCGGGCGCTCGACCAGTTGCACGTCGATCTCGGGCAGCTCGTCAAAGCGCAGGATGGGGTAGCCGCCCCAGTCCAGCGAGGTCACGCCCTTGCTGTCGAAGGTCACGTACTCCTTGAGCACGCGGCTGGTGGACTGGATGATGTTGCCGTGCACCTGGTGGCGCACGCCGGCCGGGTTGACCATCTCACCGCAGTCATGGGCCACGAAGACCTTGTCCACCTTGATCACGCCGGTCTCGCGGTCCACGGTCACGTCGCAGATCCAGGTGGCCCAGGCCGCGCCGTAGCCAGGGAACTTGCTGTGGTAGTAGCGGGCATAGGCAAAGCCGCGGCCCTTGACCAGACGCTGGTCGGCCGGCGCGGGGTTGCGGTGGGCCGGGCCGTCCTGCCAGCCGGCCTGCTTGTGCGCAGCGTGCGTCAGCGCCACGGCGCGCGGGTCCTTCAGGTAGCGCAGGCGGTAGGCCAGCGGGTCTTCACCGGCCAGGTAGGCGCATTCGTCGATCCAGCATTCATGGGCAAAGACGTTGGGCAGGGCCGAGACGCCGCGCATCCACGAAGCGCGCACGATGGGCGCCGCATCCTGCGAGACCACGCGCATCTTGGGGTACTCGTACTGCGGGATGGCCGTACGGTCGCCCATCTGCAGCACCTTGGGCTTGTTGGGCACCTTGCCCGTCAGGATCAGGGCCAGGGCCGCCGCGTCGTTGGACGGGTAGCAGGTCTTGAGCTCATAGCCCAGCACGGCATGGTTCTCGTCCAGGCCGCCGCGCACGCGGATCAATTGGCCCGTGCCCTTGGGCTCCCAGGCGGCTTCCTGCTCGCGCATCAGCTGCACGCGCACCGGGCGGCCCACGGCCTGCGACAGCAGCACGGCGTCGGATGCCACGTCGTCCGCGCAATTGCGGCCGTAGCAGCCCGAGGCTTCCAGGCGCGTCACATTGATCTGGTCGGCCGCCATACCGGTCAGCGTGGCGATGTCCTTGCGCACGTCGTGCGGGTTCTGCGATCCGGTCCAGACCTGGATCTGGCTGGCGGACACCTCGGCCACGGCGCAGGACGGGCCGATGGAGGCATGCAGGTGGTAAGGCCAGACGTAGTCGGCCTCGATCACCTTCTTGGCGCCCGAGAAGGCCTCGTCAATGCCCGCGTCCTCGCGCAGCATGCGGTCGGTCTTCTCGTGCTTGACCAGGGTGTCGTGCATGGCGTTCAGCGACAGGTCGGGCACGCCGGCCCAGTCCTTCCACTTCACCTCCAGCTGGCGCATGGCGGCAATGGCCTGCTCTTCGCGCTCGGCCACGATGCCCACGAAATCGCCCTGCACCACTACCTTGACGATGCCCGGCAGATGCGCCACGGACTGTTCGTTCACCGAAATCAGGCTGCTGCCCAGCGGCGCCGACGCATCGGCACCGCCATAGGGCGGGCGCACCACGCGGCCGTGCAGCATGCCCGGCACGCGCACATCGTGCACATAGGCCAGCGCGCCCAGCACCTTGGCCGGAATGTCCACGCGCTGCACGGACTTGCCGATGTAGTTGAAACCGCCGGTGCGCAGCGGCACTTCCTTGTCCAGCGCAATGTTCAGGTCCTGGCCCTGGGCCAGTTCGCCGTAGCCGATGCGTCGCCCGCCCTTGGCCACCACCGCGCCCTTGGACGTGGTCAGTGCGGACACGGGCTGCTGCAGCTTCTCGGCAGCCAGGCCCAGCAGCAGCTGGCGCACCTGCGCGGCGGCCTTGCGCATGGGGATGGCATCCACCTGGATGGTGTTGCTGGCAATGGTCGGGCCCTGGTTGGGCGTGCGGCCCGTGTGGCCCAGCACCATGGTGATGCGTTCGAACTCCACATCGAGCTCATCGGCCACCAGCTGCGCCAGCGAGGTACGGATGCCCGTGCCCAGGTCCACGTGGCCGTGGTAGGCCGTGACGCTGCCGTCCGCGCCAATGGCGATGAAGCTGCTCACCCGGTCGATGGGGGGTATGGGGAAGGCGCCGGCCACGGCGGGCGCCGTACCCGTGCTTTCAGCCACCAGGCCAGCGGCTGCCACCGAGCTGACCATGACCATGCCGCCCAGCTTGAGCAGGTTGCGGCGCGTCAGTTGAAGGGGGTTGGATGCACTCATGCTGCACCTCCCTGAGCGATCAGCACGCGGGCGCGGGCGGCGGCCCGCATGATTTCCACATGCGTGCCGCAGCGGCACAGGTGGCCGGACAGGGCCTGGGTGACTTCCTCGTCGGTGGCCGCGGGCTTGTGGTCGAACAAGGCCACCAGGGCCATGACCATGCCGTTGGTGCAGTAGCCGCACTGGGCGGCCTGCTCGTCGATGAACGCCTGCTGCACGGGGTGCAGTGTGTGGACGGTCTTGCCATGCGTGTCAGCCGACGGCTTGCCGGCAGGCATTCCCGGCACGGCGGCCGGATGGGCAGCTTCCCAGTCACGCGCCACCCGGGCGTGCTCGGCCTGGGTCGCGTCCTGGGACAGGCCTTCCAGCGTCGTGACCTTCATGCCCTGGACCACGCTCACGGGAACGGAGCAGGAACGTGCCACCTTGCCGTCGATCAGCACGGCGCATGCGCCGCATTCGCCCAGGCCGCAGCCGAACTTGGGGCCATTGAGCTGCATGTCGTTGCGCAGCACATAAAGCAGCGGCGTCTCCGGGCTGACGCCCTGGATCTCGACCTCTTGTTGGTTGAGAGTGAATTTCATCGTGTGCAAACCTTGTGGTTGACAACAGGTGCAAACCATAGGTGCGCACTGAAAAATCAGGCGTCAGGCACGCCGCAGCAGGGCCCGAAAAAGAAAGCCCACCGCCGGCGGGGTGGGCTATTTCACGTGGTTTTTAGAGGCAAGTCGGATGGCTGGCTGCCTGTTGTATGCAAACGATTCTATGCCTCGCACTTGCTCGCCGCTGCCAGCGTGCCGCCATCCTGGCACCCGCACAGACTGCGGATTTCCGTGGCTTTTTATGCACAAGACCAAACTCATCCATCGGAAATATCCACGAAAGCACAGCGCAGCAGGCTGATCAGTGAGCCTGCACCAAGAGCGAAAAGGAGTGCACCACCGCAGTGCACAGGAGGGCAGAACACGCTGCAGCAATTCCGGTCCGGATCTTTCAGCCATGCACGGCCGGGCATAGAGATCGCAGCCCGTCCAGGCGTTCAACGCGTCGGCTCGAAAATCACACCAACCCAGCAAAACACTCGGCTTTTACCTGCATCAAATTCCAGTGAGAACGCTTGAAATTCACGAACGCATCATGCGCAGCGCCTGCAAAACACATGCTCGTCTGCAGGATCGGCACCACGCAAGGCTGCTGGCTGCAACCCCTAGCATCAGCGGGTGCCCGGCGTGATCTGGATCGTGCCAAGGCCCGAATCCATGGCCACACGCCGCCGGGGAGTCAGCCAATGCACCCACAGCCCCCAAAGCCACCCCAGCGCAAACACGCAGGCCAAGGCCAACATGCCCCAGCGCCCGGCAGACAGCGCGCTGTAAATCCAGTACGGCATGCCCCCCAGGCCGAAGAGGCAGGCCCATCGCCGAAGCGCGGCGGAACGGGATTGGGACAGCCAGACGGCAAGGGCTGCGGGGAGTGCGAAGGCGATCTGATCGATGCTCATGACTGCATCATACTGTACAAATAAACAGCATTGCACAGAAAAATCCAGACGCTTGCACAAGGCACGTCGACGGGACGGCCACACCCTCTGATTTGTTCGCATCTCATCTGGCAAGCAGCGTACAGACTGGACTTGAAGGATTCCGAATCCGCACCGGAGTTTGGGTAAATCGCGGCCCTTGCATCGCTCAATACCAGCACCGCCGGCCAAGAACCCGGAGTCACGGCTTATCCAGTTCCGCCCAGCCCGAAAGCGAGGGTGCACAGGATTTTGAAAACCCGCAGAACATACAGCGCCATACTGCGCAACGGCTCTTTACCCAAGGTTTACCTGGCAGTTTGAACGCATTCGGGACGGGCAATGGTGGTCATAGGGGGAAATAATCGAAAGCATGCAAACCGGTTCTTAAAAAACAGTTAATATTCGCGCTTCAATCCATGAAAGGCAAACTACCGTGAGCAACACATACAAAGAACTTCTGGCGCAGCGCGAAGCACTTGAGGCCCAGATCCAGACAGCACGCAAGCAAGAAGTCAGTGATGTGATCGCCAAGATTCGCGGTCTGGTTCAGGATTACGGCCTGACAGCCGACGACATTTTCACGGCACGCCGCGCCTCCTCCACCGTGGCCCCCAAGTTCCGCAATCCAGAGACAGGTGACACCTGGACCGGACGCGGCAAGCCGCCCGCCTGGATCAAGGACAAGGATCGCGCCCAGTTCGCCATCTGAAGCCCTGGATAAACGCCTCCATGAAAACAGCCTGCAGTCACTTGCAGGCTTTTTTCATTCTGGCCCCACCTGGAACGTGCACCTGAATTGGCGTGCCTGCACTTCTGCAGGGCGGCATTGCCCAGGCCTGGCCCCGTGCAATCGCGGCAAGCACGCGCACATGCCCTTAGACATGCACTGTGGATGGATGCCGTGGTTCAATCAGTCGGCCTGATCTGCATCTTGAAATTTCTCGCTGTAGAGACCGGCCCCCGACGTTCGGCCTTCCATGACAAAACAGATCTCCGCCCTGGACAGTGCCCCCACCGCACGCCGTCCTGACAAGCTACCGACCGCCTTTGGAACGACACCTGTCGCAGATGCACTCTTGCGGCCCCATCTGCCATTTTCAGGACAGCAGATTCTGTTCATCTCGTCATGCGACGATCAGCACGCCCATCTGCTCCCTTTGCTCAAGGAGTGGGGTTTGGTGACCACGGCATGCCGCCATCCCACCGCGATTCGCCAGGATCGGCTACAGAAGTTCCACGTTGTCGTGCTGTGCGGGCCGAAGACTTTATGGAATGCCAAGGACGAAAACCGCCTGGTGGCAGGAGCGGCACGCATCATCGAATGTGAAGCCAGCCATCCCATGCAGCCCAGAGTGATCAATGCCCGCATCATCGCGGTATCCTGGCATTCACCGCAGGGGATTTTTGATGCGCTGACGATGGCGATCCATTCAACGCATGCCAACCCCGACAGCCTCCTGCCGACTGACGAAGTCGTTCATTTCGAGAAAATTGCGCCAACCATCAGAAATGCCTTCCTGGAATCTGCGCGCTCTTCTCTGGCAACCATCAAATCCAGCCCAAACTGCGAAGATGTGCAAAGAGAGCTTCACAACCTGTCTGGCTCACTGAGATTCTTTGATCTGGTCGAGTTGTCAATACGGTGCGCCGACCTGGAAAGCCGCATGGGCCATGATGGGCTGGCATATCACAGACATTCGCTCTCGCTGCTGGAGCTCCAGCTTGAAGCAGTCATCCAGGACATACAGGCACTGAAGGTGGAATGAACATGCATCATTGAGATCTCGATGATGTCACCCACCCACATTCCAAGGCATATTTCATAAGGTCTATGTCTCGCTCTATGCCGAGCTTTTGCATGGCCTTGACTTTTTGCGTGCTGATGGTCTTCTTGCTCCTGTTGAGCTTGGCTGCAATTTCATCAATGCGCAGGCCAGCAGCGTACAACCGGACTACCTCGGACTCCTTGGGGCTCAGCTCGGCAGGCACTCTTCTCTCCCCCTGCACTCCGCCCAACCCGCCCGCACCACCTCTTTCCAGCCGCTCGGCGATGGCTGGCGAAAAATAAACTCCGCCAGTGAATGCCGCGTGGATCGCGGGAACAAGATGCAGCACCGGATCGGCCTTGCTGACAATACTGATGTTCGAGACACGACCCAGAGCCTGCAGTATTGCCGAGTTATCCAGCATGGTCAGGACCACCAGACCCAATTTTGGGAATCTTCTCGATATATATCCGAATAGATGCAGTCCATCTCCATATTGCCCGGTCGGCATGGAGTAATCGGATACAAGCACATCAAAACCTCCCTCTTCCAGCTTTTTAATCAGATCGGTTGAATTTGAAACACTCCCATTCAATGCAATTTCTGACTCACCAGACAATTCATGCCTGACACCTGATATTATCCCAGGATGATCGTCCGCCAACAATACGGATATTTTCAGGTATTTTTTATAGTCCATTGCGCGTAAATATGAATAACCTGACACCAGCCGGCTTTCAACCTTTCTCACAAATCTTTCAGAACGTCCATGAAATTCACGAGCTCCACATCGACCGCTCGAAAATCTCGCGCATTGACAAGAGAAGAAATCCTATCAAGCGCCTGGACTATGTCATTGAACCCTGCCACTGCAAATGCCCCCTTCATGGCATGAATTTCCCTATGCACAGCCACGAGATCTCTTTTTTCCAAGGATTTCTTCAAGGAGATCAAGGATGCTTGTGTTGTTGAGACAAGAATGTCACGGTAGCCAGAAATCTTGCTTGTTCTTGCCGGCAATGCATCCACTTGGCAAACCCCGGACTTGCCGATATTTCTATCAATGAATTCCTTGATGCTTTTCAGGGAGGCTGGTTTGACGATGATGTCAGATATACCGAATTTGGCACATTTATCCCTTTCATGCTTGCCTGCGTTTGCCGTTATTGCCCCCACTCTAATCCCGGGGTAATCCTTACGGATGTGCTGTGCAAGCACATAACCGTTCATGCCGGGCATCTGCAGGTCGGTTAGAACCAGGTCATAGGCCAGCTGTGCCAGCATGCTCAAGGCAGATTCCCCTCCTTCTGCAGAATCGGCCTCATACCCAATGATCCTCAGCTGATCCAGCAACAGCATTCTGTTAACAGGGTGGTCATCCACCACCAGAATCCTTGCCGAGAAATCCTCTCGCTCGTCCTCCGAAAGCAGGACATCGCCATCCTCCCAAGCGACAGCGGATGATGCGGGCTGCGCATGGTATGCGGGCAGCACCAGCTCGAAAATGCTGCCTTTTCCAAGGACACTTGAAAACCGGATCTCCCCTCCCATGAGGTGGGCCATCCGCTGGCACAGCGTCAGCCCAAGTCCGGTTCCTCCAAACTTCGTGGCGATTTCCGAACCGGCCTGCTTGAATGCATCGAAGATGAACGCATGCTGCGAATGATGAATACCTATTCCAGTATCGGATACCTTGATGTTCAGCTCGCCGGATCTGTCGGATGCATATACCTCTATTTTTCCACTCTTGGTGAACTTCAAGGCATTGCTGAGAAGATTGTTGAGTATTTGCTTGATGCGCTCAGCATCGCCAAGATATCCAGACTTCAGCGAATCATCGATGGTCAGGGAAAATTCAATTTTTGCCTCTGTCACCAAGGGTTTATAGATGGATGCCACCTGCCTGATCACAGACTTGAGATCGAATCCGGCCATCTCGACACTCATCTGACCAGACTCGACCTTCGAGAAATCGAGGACATCATTCAACAGAGACAAAAGAGAATGTGAGGAATTCGAAATGATGTCCAGCCGTGTTTTCTGCTCCATGGACAGAATGCTTCTTCCCAGTATTTCCAGATTCCCCAGTATCGCATTGAGTGGAGTGCGTATCTCGTGGCTCATTACGGCGAGAAAAGATGATTTTTCATGGTTTGCCTCTTCCGCAGCCTTCTTTGCATCCTCCAGGCTTCTTTGGACCTGCTTGTGAGCCGTGATATCGGCAAACCCGCACAACAGCACGTTCCGACCTTGGTATTTTGCCTTCACCATGATCATGGAGAGCTCTGCAATGGTTCCATCGTTGGAAATCACCACCTCGCTGGACACGGGCACATAGTCACTTTTCCCGCCACCAAGATATTTCTCCACATAAACTCTGTGGAAATAGCCGATCAATAGCTCGCCAGGGACCGGGCCACGCAGTACTGCACTCTCCTTGTATTTGAACATCATGCTGTTTTCCAACAGCATCTTTTTCTCCTTGAAATCAAGAAGACCAAGTCCGTAAGGAGCCATGGCAATAATGGTTCGACTCAGCTGCTCGGTATCGAAAACATTCTTTGCCTTTTCATAGATTGGAATAAATACCTTTTCGTAGAAATATATCAAAAAACACCAGAACAAGACAATGAATATCAACGAAAGAATCAAATATACGAACGATTTTCCCTTTAGAAAAACCGCATCCTTCCACGAAAACACGTGGAGCAGAATCATGTTTGTATTCGATATCCTCGAGTAGTAATGAAAAAAACCATCCTTGTATACAGCACCATACTTGAACAGAAGATAGCGGCTCACCAGGTTGCCTTGGAATTTCGATGATTCAATATCAAAGAAATCCGCTTTGCTGTAGCCCTCTGGTTCAACACCCAGGGCAACGCTCCCCTGGGAGTCCATGATCAGAAAGGAACTTCTATCCTCACCTTGCTGCATCAGATTCTCAATATGCTGGGTAGGCATGTCACTCACCACGGTGAGAAATGGCTTACCCCTGTGGAATGCAGAAACAACAACCTGGAACGACATTTCACCCGTCAGAATACTTTTGGTCGGGGGAAGCCAAATGGGGTGGCGCACTTGTCCGGAATGAAGTGGAACGCCTTTGTCTTTCGGCAGCCCGGCAATCTGTTGCTGAAGCTCCAAAAGCATCCGTTCCCGCTCAGGCTCATCTGGAATCTGAGGCAGGAGAGCACCGATGAACCCGCCATCCGGACTGAAGGCATATACAGATATGGCTCTTCCATCCTGAAGAAAACTCGAGTTTGCCAGGTATGCAAGCTCCTCCAGCATATCCCTGTATCGCCTGCATGCAGGCTTGTCGCCCTTATCCTCGAGCAAAACCACCGGACTCACACCCGTGATCATAGCGCCCGGCCTGCCAACTCCCGCCGGTTGCGATATATGCGCTTGCCCCCAAAGCAATTCTGATGCGATTATTCCACGCATCATGATGACCTGCTTTGTTTCTATCTCCACCAGAATTCTAGTTCTCTTGTTCTGAAAAATTGACCTTCTTTCCTCCATGAAATCATTGAACTCGAACGATGCCGCAAATAACGCGACAATGATCACAAGGAAAGAAAAGATCAGCCCCCCACCAAAAAGCAGTCTCTTGTTATATCTAGCCAGAAGCAGAAGATCTTCCTTTTCTGCAATTTCTTTTTTATGGATTTCCATCTGGACATCGATATACAGCCATTGCTCAGGCCAATGATCGCCTCATGTAGTCGATAAAATCTTTGCAGGAAAGTGCTCTGGAATACAAGAATCCCTGGGCGACATCGGCATCCATCCTCCTGATCATTCCCAGATCATCAACGTCCTCCACTCCCTCAACAACCACCTGTGCCCGAACATCTTTCGCAAGCGACACCGCTTTGCTCAGCACTCTCTTTGCATGGGCCTGGTTTCTTGCAGCATGCAGCAAAGCCTTGTCAATCTTGATCTGGTTGAAAGGAACGCTAAGCAGGCGCCCTAGGGTCGAGCCGCCCACGCCAAAGTCATCCATTGCGCACTGAAAGCCACTCATTCGTAAATTCGCAATGACACCGCCCAGAGACTTGTCGAGATCATCCGCCCCATCTTCCGTCACCTCAAAACCGATATTTTCAGGGGAGACACCTGCATCCCTGATCACGCGCAATGCCGAATCCATCCACTCCCAGGATGCCGCCAGGGAGGCGGATACATTGATGCTGCAGATGAACTGCCCTGAAGGTGCTGCCGATTTGATGAAAGAGATGGACTGCAGGAGCATTTGGAGAGTGAGCTCATGCATCAATCCATGGTCTCCGATGGCCTTCATGAACGCAGCAGGTGGCAACAGTTCCGTGGCCGAAATAGGCCACCGGGCCAAGGCTTCCGCCCCGATGATCCTGCCCGAGCCTGCATGATGCAAGGGTTGAAAATGGGCAACGATTTCGCCGCTGTGCAAAGCGTTCGTCAACCTTGCTCTCGGGATCGGCAAGATCGTCCTGGGCTGACCCTCCGTCTTGGTCCGCCCCAGGATACGCAGCAGGAAATCCCCGTTGACCGGCACCTCTCTTGCCATTCTGGAGCGAGATATTGCACAGACGATGTTGAGTGCCAGGCTCCGGGCATAGTCAGCGACCGCATGGAATATTCTTGGTTCGCAGCTGCTGACAAGGATGATGGGAACATCCACTTCAGACAGTGCCAGATCATTGAGGAACCTCATCAGCTTTTCGCCGATGAAATCCATATCCACAAAGGCCGCATCCGCATTGGATTTCTTCAGTTCCGCCAGAAGCTCATCCGTATTGCTGATCCATTGAATGCCGTGAAAAATTCCTTGCTGTTTGCAACATTGCTGTATCCAATATGGGGCCATCGGATCGTTTGTGGCAACGATCATTCTTTTGCCATGATCGGGACTATTTTCTGGCATCAATCCATCCCATCTCTATTCCATAGCGAATGAGGTCAATGTCCTTGCGGATGCCCAGTTTATTCATGACCGCCACCTTGTGCGTACTGACCGTCTTGATGCTGCGATAGAGTTTTTTCGCTATTTCAGACACTGTCATTCCAGAAATGAAAAGGAGCAGAACTTCCTCTTCACGCTTTGACAGTTCTATCGATGTTCGTACCGCCCCGAGCCATTCGCCGCCAAGCAGTTTGCTTGCGCTCGGCGAAATGAATTGACCATCTGTGTATGCCGCATAGATCGCCGGCACCAGGCTCCCCAAAGAATCTGTTTTATGGACTATCCTGTAGATCCCCTGATTGGCAAGCGACTTGATGATCCCAATATTCTCAATCATGGTCAGCATCACGATCTTGACGCCGGGAAATCGTCGCCGGATGACATTCAGCATGACCAGGCCGTCACCATAGGTTCCGCCGGGCATTGAATAATCAGTCACCAGCACATCGCATTCGTTCTGCCTGAGAAAATTGATGATTTCCGTGGAGTTTTTCGCTCGACCCACAATCTCTATCTCATTTTTTTCCTCCAAAACACTTTCTATGCCTGCCAGAACTGCCGGATGGTCATCGGCAATCAGTATCCGCAAGACGAAATTTTTCATGACTCAAAAAATTAGCAAGAAGAACATTCCTATTCTAGGCAGTGGCGCACTAGGATTTAATTGGATTAATCTGATTTTTCCACTTCAAAATCTAAGATTTGTCTGATTTTTTGGCCCAATTGCTGCGAATTCGGGCGTCAGTCCTAGGGAGCACTCCTAGAATTCAACAGATAGTTGAATCGGTGGTTGAATGCGTTGCAGGCCAAGCATCCGGACCACACGGGAGTCTGTGGATGAGATGCACGCGCCCGGGCAGGAGCCCGCGACCGATGCCGCGGTGGGGCTGAAGCGACCTCACCCCATGGCCGAGCGCGTGAAGAGACCGCCAAATCCCGGCACAATCCGTGGATGCGAATCCTTCACACCATGCTGCGCGTTGGCAATTTCCAGCGTTCCATCGATTTCTACACCCAGGTTCTTGGCATGCAGCTGCTGCGAACCTCAGAGAACCCCGAGTACAAGTACTCGCTGGCCTTCCTGGGCTTCGAGGGCGGCAACCCTGGCCAGGCCGAGATCGAGCTGACCTACAACTGGGGTACGGAGTCCTACGACATGGGCACGGCCTACGGCCATATCGCCATTGGCGTGCCTGATGCCTATGCCGCCTGCGAGAAGATCAAGGCGTCCGGCGGCAACGTGACGCGCGAGGCCGGCCCCGTCAAGGGCGGCACCACGGTGATTGCCTTTGTGACGGATCCGGACGGCTACAAGATAGAACTCATACAGGAGAACTCACGCGCCCATGCCGGCGTGCAGCCAGCTGGCGGCGAGAAGTTCGATCCCCTGCGCAATTCCTGATCCACGCAGCCCCAAAAACAAAGGCCCGGAGCGTTCATCGCTCCGGGCCTTTGTTTTTAGCTGCGGCTGCTGCCAGCCGCACTGCTGATTCGGTTCAATCCACCAGGATCACTTCCACCCGGCGGGCCTGGGCATTGCTGCCATCGGCCTGCAGTTGTTCGGGCTTCTTGAGTTCGACCTTTTCCTCGGCCACGCCCAGTGCCGACAGGGCAGCCTGGACTGCCAGGGCGCGCTTCTTGGCCAGTTCGGCGTTGAGTTCGGCGCTGCCGGTGGCGTCGTGGTATCCAGAGATCACGGCGCGCTTGCCGCCCTGCACACCAGCCACCACATCGGCCAGCGCTTCATTGGCGCCAGCCGCCAGCTCGGCCTTGGCCGATGCGAAGTAGAACTTGACCACGCCGTTTTCGACAACGACACGCGCCACGTCTTCCTCCAGGACCACAGGCGCCATCGCCGGCACAGGTGTGGCGCCGGTTGTCGTCTTTGCAGGACCATGCGCAATACCGCGCTGGTAGACCACGACACCCACGACCGTGGAGACGACGAGCGCAATCAGCGCAAACAAAAAGCCCAGGGCAAAACGTTGTTGGCTGTCGTCGTCGGATTGACTGAAGGACATGAAGCACTCTCCGTGAATGAACTGTTGAAGGAAACCAGAAAGACTGCGAAAAACCGGCCGATTGTAGAGGGCCGCCGCCAACGACCCTGCGCACCGCCCAAGCCCCGTGATGCCACCCGGCACGAACTGTGGCGCCGCAGAGACAAAAGACCGGCCGTGCAAGTGCAACGCAGGCGCTTGTGCACCGTTTGGGCCGACAGGCGTTAAAACGTCATTGTTCCTTCACGCCACAGCGCCCATGTCCGCCCTGCCAGAATTCTCATTTGCCCGCCGAGAGTCCCAGCCCATGCTGGACGAGGCGCTGCACCGATGGGGCGGAAGCGATGACCTCTGGATCTTTGGCTACGGCTCGCTGATCTGGCGGCCGGATTTCGATTTCTGCGAACGCCGCACGGCCCGTGTCTTTGGCTGGCACCGGGCATTGAAGATGTGGAGCACCATCAACCGCGGCACGCCCCAGAATCCTGGATTGGTCTTTGGCATGCTGTCCGGCGGCAGTTGCCAGGGCATGGTGTTCCGCATTCCCCGGCACCACGGCCATGACGTCATGAGAAAGCTGTGGCAGCGCGAGATGGCCAATGCCGTCTATGACCCACGCTGGCTGCCCTGCCGCACCGGCCAGGGCACGGTGCAGGCGCTGGCGTTCACGCTGTCCCGGCAAAGCCCCAATCACACGGGCGAGCTGGCGCCCGAAGACTATCGCCGCATCTTCAGCGAGGCCAAGGGCATCTATGGCAGCACGCATGACTATGCGCGCGCAACCTTCGATGAACTCAAGCGCCTCGGCATCCGGGACCGCGCCTTGCAGCGCCTGCTCAGCTACGCGGGCCAGCCTGAAGCGGGTGCGCAAGCCGCGCGCTGACGCTTTGATGCGATTGATACGCTGATGCGCGCAGGCGCACAACGCTGCCCTCTCCGACATATCCACCGTATTGCACGCTGCAAGATGGCGGCTGCGCGCAATGCGCCTCACAACTTTTCCAGCACGGATATCAACCAGGAGATTGCCACCATGCGTTTGAACGCTTCCCCATCCACCCCGTCCACCGCCGTGAAGCTGCTGATGGCAACCGGCATGGTGCTGGCCCTTGGGGCCTGCGGCAGCCAGGCCAAGCCTCCTGCCGCAGCCGCGGCGTCCACCCCGGCAGCCGTCACCGCAGCCCCTGCCGCCCGCAACGTGGCCATGGCCCAGCTGCAGCCCACGCAAGGCAGCAAGGTCAGCGGCAGCCTGCAGTTCACTGCCCAGGCCGATGGCAGCGTGCGCGTTCAGGGCTCGGTTCAGGGGCTGGCGCCCAACAGCGAGCATGGCTTTCATGTCCATGAGAAAGGCGATTGCTCCAGCCCTGATGGCCTGAGCGCGGGCGGCCATTTCAACCCCACCGGCCACGCCCATGGCCGCTTCGATTCCGCTGTCCACCACGCAGGGGATCTGCCCAGCCTGCGGTCCGACGCGCAAGGCATGGCCAGCATAGATTTCGTTTCGCGCGGCCTGGCACTGGATCAGAGTCCCAACAGCGTGGTGGGCCGCGGCCTGATCGTGCACAAGGACCCTGACGACTACACCACGCAGCCCACCGGCAATTCCGGGGCGCGCCTGGCCTGTGCGGTGATCACGCGCGGATGATGTGCTCGGCCGGGTCTGCGTTCAGCGCAGGCAGTCGCGCAGCCACGCCGCGCACTGCTCGGCGCGCGCGCCCGGCCATTGGACGCTGACCGTGGTATCGCCACGGCGCAGCTCGACATGAATGGTGTCGGCAGCGCCCGCGCTGCCCTCTCCGCTCAAGCTGCCGATTAGCCGCCCCCACCAGCCACGGCCCCGCAGGTCTTGGGCCGTGGAGGAGAGCTCCGAAGCTGGCGCTGGTGCTGGCGAATTCCGGGCTTGCACCACCGTTTCCCCGGCTGGCTCGGAGGCCGGCGCGGGCGCGACAGGTGCAGGCGCCTGCATGGTCGCCTTGCCCGCAGCGGGCTCCCCTCCCCCGCCTTCGAGCCGCGCGGCCAGATTGTTACCAAACTCCTCCCATATTCGGTCGGCCTTGGTCTTCATCACGCTCAGGCCGAAGGCGCCCAGACGGCCCAGCAGGTCCACGTCGATCTTGATGCGCAGCTCGGTGCCTCCGTCCGGCGTGGCGCTCAGGAAGATTTCACTGCGCTGCTTGAGCGAGCTGGCCACCGAGGTGTCTTCTCCCGTTCCTTCCACGCGCAGATACTCGGGAGCGCGTTGCTCGACGATGCGTGTGCGCAGCTTGAATCTGGCGCTGATGAAGGAGATCTTCTGGTGCATCACCGCCACGTATTCGGTGGGGCTGACCACTTCGATGGACTGCATGCCCGGCACGGCACCTCCCATGACCTGGGGATCGAGCAACAACGCCCATACCCGCTCTCGCGATGCCGAAACAGTCAGGGTTTTCTCAATTTCCATGCATTTTCTCCGCGGCCACAAGGACCGATTCCACGATCTGGGTGTAGCCCGTGCAACGGCACAGGTTGCCGTTGAGGCCATGGCGAACTTCGTCCGCGCCGGGAAGGGGGTTGCGCCCCAGCAGATCGCAGGCGGCCATGATGAAGCCCGGTGTGCAGTAGCCGCACTGCAGGCCGCCGCATTGCATGAAGCTTTGCTGCAGCGGGTGCAGCCGTTGTGACGGGTCTGCGCCCGCACCCCCAGCAATACGGTCGGCCAGGCCTTCGATGGTGGTGAGCGCGCGGCCCTGGACCTGCACGGCCAGCAGCAGGCAGGACTTCACCACTTCGCCATCCAGCAGCACCGAGCAGGCGCCGCACACGCCCGTCTCGCAGCCGCGCTTGGTGCCCGTCAGGTGCAGGTCATCACGCAGAAAATCCGACAGCAGCCGGCGCGCAGGCACGTCCACGCTGCAGGGCTCGCCGTTGACGGTGCATTCGATGCGATGTCGGCTCATGCCAGCTCTCCTTGTTCCAGTGCCAGGTCCAGGCCAAACAGTTCGGCCACGGTGCGCCGCACGTTGACGCGCACCATTTCTCGGCGGAAATCCGCCGAGCCGCGCAGGTCCGAAACCGGTGTGATGTCGGCCGCGACGATGTCACCCGCCTCGGCCGCCAAGGCCCAAGTGAGGGCACGGCCTTCAAGAAAGCCCTCGGCGCGCCGCTGGCGCACGGGTATGGGCGTAGAGGCGCCCACGACGAGACGCGCGTCGCGGCAGATGCCCCCGGCGGTGTGCGCCACCAGGGCCACGCTGGCCAGCGGCCGGTGTTCGGCCGCTGTGCGCAGAAAGCGCGTGTACACACCGCTGCGCCGGTCGTCTCCTTGCCCCATGGGCGGCACGCGGATCTCGCTGACGATCTCGTCGCCTTCCAGCGCCGTGGCGTAGTAGTCGACCAGGAAGTCCTCGATGTCCAACAGGCGCTCGCCTCTTGAGCTGGCCAGCACGATCTGGGCGCCCAATGCCATCAGGCAGCCGGGCGGGTCGGTGGAGGGGTCGGCATAGCAGAGATTGCCGCCCACCGTGCCCTGATTGCGCACCTGCGGGTTGGCCATGCGCTGCGCCATGCCGGCAAGGACAGGATAGTGATGCGACACCAGCGGCGAGGCCGCCAGTTCGGCATGGCGCACCAGGGCGCCGATACGCAGGCCACGCACCGGGTCGAAGTCCAGGCCGCGCAACGCATCGATGCCAGCCAGCGAGACCAGGTGCGTGGGCGCGAGCATGCGCTGGCGCATGCCCAGCATCAAGGCCGTGCCGCCGGCGATCACGCGGCAGTCCTCGCCCAGTTCGGCCAGCAACCGGCTGGCCTCCGCCACCGAGGTGGGCTCCAGGAAGTCGAAGTCATGCATGACGGCCCTCCTCGGCGCGTGCGCGCAGCGCCGCCAGGATTTTTTCGGGCGTGATCGGCAGATCGCATATGCGCACGCCGATGGCGTCGTACACGGCGTTGGCGATGGCAGGCGCTCCCGGCAGGATGGCGGTTTCGCTGGCCCCTTTGGCGCCATAGGGGCCGTTGGGGTCGTTGGACTCGACAAAGCCGCCGCGCAGCAAGGGCACGGCGTCGGCCGTTGGCATGGTGTAGTCGGCGAAGTTGCCGTTGGCCAGGCGCCCGCCTTCCAGGTGCAGTTGCTCGTAAAGGGCCCAGCCCATGGCCTGGACGGTGGCCCCGTTGGTCTGCCCATGGATGGCGACGGGGTTCAGCGCCTTGCCGCAGTCGTCGGCCACATAGCTGTCAAGCACCAGGACCTGGCCGGTTTCCGTATCGACCTCGACCTCCACTGCCTGGGCCGCGAAGGAATAGGCCGGCGCGATGTTGCCGTGCAGCTGGGCGTCGTGCATCTGCGTCTGGGCATCCCAGGTGTGGCTGACCTGTATGCCCTCGCCGCCATGGCGCCAGATGTGCTGGCGAGCGAGCTCGGCCATGCCTGCCGCACGGTCGGTGCCGCGCACGCGCACCTGACCATCGGCCAGCTCCAGGTCGTCGACCTGCGCCTCCAGCACGACGGCGGCCAGGGCCAGCAGCTTGCTGCGGGCCGCCTGCGCGGCACCTATGGCGGCATTGCCTGCAGCCATGGTCACGCGCGAGGCCAGCGAGCCTATGGCGAAGGGCGTGCTGTCCGTGTCGGGTGCGGCCACGCGGACCTGCGACAACGGCAGCGTGAGTTCATGGGCGACGATCTGGCTGAGCATGGTGGCCGCGCCCTGGCCCATGTCGCACTCGCCACTGAGCACAAGCACCTGGCCATCCTCATGGATGCGCACCACCACGGTGGAGCCGTCCCAGTTGCCCATGGTGCGGTTGCCGCTGACATGCATGGCCGCGGCCATGCCCACGCCCCTGCGGCGGGCGCCAAGGGCCTGGCGGGGGCGGGCGCGCTTGCCGCGCCAGTCGATGGCATCGGTGGCCTGGTCTATGCACTCCTTGAGGCCGGCGCTGCCGATCTTCCAGCCATGCACTGTCACGTCGCCGGCTTGCACTGCATTGAGCTTGTGGACTTCGGCCGGATCCAGCCCCAGCTGCTCGGCCATGATGTGGATGTGGCTGTTGAGCGCGAACAGCATCTGCGTACCGCCAAAGCCGCGGAACGCGCCGTGCGGCGGGTTGTTGGTATAGACCAGGGTGGCGTGCGATCGGACGTTGCCCTGCCTGTGCATGTTGTCGCTGCGCATGGCACTGACGTGCATGACCTCGGCCGACAGACCCGCATAGGCACCGCACTCGGCAACGATGTGCACCTGCTTGGCGAGGATGCGGCCATCACCCGCCATGCCCAGCTTGAGCGTGATGCGCTCGGGGACGCTGGAGCAGCAGGCCAGGAAGTCCTCCAGCCGGTTGTTGACCAGGCGCACGGGCCGCCCGGTGCGCATGGCCAGCAGGCCCGCCACGAGCTGGTTGTCGTCCTCGACGATCTTGCCGCCAAAGCCGCCGCCCGTGGTGGCCTGCACCACGCGGATGGCGGACACCGGCAGCTCCAGCGCCGCCGCCAGCCGGGCACGCGCCAGGAAAACCGACTGCGTGGAGGTCTGTACCAACAGGCGGCCATCGGCGTCGATGGAGGCCAGGGTGGCCATGGGTTCCAGGTAGCCCGGGTACTGCGCATGCGTGGTGTACGTGGCTTCGTGAACCAGATCAGCTGCGGCGAATCCGGCATCTGCATCGCCGCGCTCGAAGCGGATCTCGTGGGCGATGTTGCCCCGGCCCGGATGAACGCCGGGCGCTTCTTCATCCAGGGCTTCCTCGGGCGACAGGATGGCGGGCAGTTCTTCGTACTCGACCTCGATCAGGTCCAGCGCATCGCGGGCGATCTCTTCTGTGGCGGCAGCCACGGCTGCCACCTCTTCCCCCGCAAAGCGCACCAGGCCATCGGCCAGGATGCGCCGCTCCTTGTGGCTCACGCCCCAGGGCGTGCGCGGTGCATCTGCCCCGGTCAGCACGGCTTTCACACCGGGCAGCGCACGCGCTGCAGCAATGTCGATGCGCACGATGCGCGCATGCGGATAGGGGCTGCGCAACAGCTTGGCATGCAGCATGCCCGGCAGCTTGAGGTCGCCCGCGTACTGGGCACGACCTAGTACCTTGGACAGCGCCGTGACCTGGGCCGTCTCGCGGCCCAGCGTGGAATTCGAGGTATTCATGTCATTCAGCGGTGATGCCCAGTTCGCGGATCACCTTGCCCAGGCGCTCGTAGTCGGCAGCGTTGACATCGGCCAGCACCTGCGGCGACCCGCCCACGGGCACGGCACCGAAGGTGGCCATCTTTGCCGCCACCTCCGGCATCCTGAGGATCTCGTTGAGATGGGTGTTCAAGGTCTGCACCACGGCGGCCGGCGTGCCCTTGGGCGCGAAGAAGCCATTCCAGGCACCCGCGGCGATGTCCCTGTAGCCCAGTTCCGCCAGCGAAGGCACATCGGGCAGCAGGGGCGAACGCTTCGGGTCGGTCACGGCCAGCGCGCGCAGCTTGCCCGCCTGGATGTACTGGGCCACCGGCCCCAGCGTGACGTAGGCCAGTCCTACATGGCCCGCTGCCACATCGTTGACGGCCGGTGCCACGCCGCGATAGGGCACATGCTGAATGCTCACTCCGGCAGCGCGGTTCAGCCACTCGGCACCTATGTGCATGGGCGAGCCTGCGCCGGGACTGGCGTAGCTGAGCGTCTTGCCGGCCTTGGCCGCAGCCACCATGTCGGCCACGCTTTTGAATCCCGTGGAGGGATGGGCCACGAGCAGCACGGCCTGGCTGGCGGTCTGCACCACGGGGGCGAAACCTTTCAAGGGGTCATAGGTCGCGGCAGGAGGGAGCCTCATCACCATGGGGGCGATGGTGAAGGGGTTGGGCGTGAACAGCAGCGTGTAGCCATCGGGCACGGCCCGCGCAACCAGGTTGTTGCCCACGGTGCCGCCCGCCCCGGGCCGGTTGTCCACCACCACGGGCTGGCGCAGACGCACCGTGAGCTTTTCGGCGAACAGGCGCGCCATGGCGTCCGTGTCACCACCTGCGGGATAGGCGACCACCACGGTGATCGGCCTGGCGGGGTAGTCCTGTGCAAATGCCGGACCACAGACAGCGGTGGCAAAAGCCAATGCTGCAATGGTCAGGCCTTGCCGACGATGGGGGGTCATCACTGGCTCCTTTGAAAGCGCGGACATGCATCGGTCAGATACGGGCATGGCAGCTGGGGCTGGCTATGGGATGAATTCATATGATTTACCCATGAAACATTGATCCTTAAAAGAATCAATGACGATTTTCTCCAGTAAGTTGATGGATCAACTTACCGAAAACACCAATTGACCTCTATTGATTTCTCTAAAGAAATTCCACAAGACAAACGTCAGGCAGCCTGTGAAACAATTGATGGGAACATGTCCATCCCACCTTCTCCTCTCCCCGTGCCCAGCACGCCCGCAGGCAATCCCTGGACCCACCTTGACGAGGCAGGCAGCAGCCTGACCGTCGATGCCTTTCTGACCACGCTGATGAGCCAGGTGGGCAATGCGCTGCGGCGCACCATCACCGTGCCCTATGCCGATACGGCGGGCTTGACGGTTTCGGAGTGGCGGCTGTTGGCCCTTGTCGCGCATGCAGGCGAGTTGCCGTTCAGCGCGCTGGTGGTGCAATCCACTTCGGACAAGGCCCTGGTGAGCCGGGCGCTGCGGCTGCTCGAGGAACGCGGCCTGGTGGCCCTGCTGGCGCAAGGCTCCACTCCACGCAAGAAGATCCTGTGCTCCATCACGCCTGCGGGCCGGCAGTTGCATGACGAGGTGATGCCCGTGGCCCGGCAACACCAGGCCGCTGCTCTGCTGGCGCTGACGCAGGAGGAACGGGAGGTGATGTATCGGGCCTTGCTCAAACTGCGCGGTTATTGCCAAGGCAGCCAAGCCGACCCAGCGACCGAAGGCGGCCCCGCTACGGCAGACGGCGAAGCCTGAATTCAGCCCACTTCAGGCCGGTTCTGCAGCAACACCTCAGCGCGCGCCAGATCGTCCAGCGTATCGATGTCGGTGAGCACACCAGCATCGTCCACATCGACCTGAACCACATGTCCGGCTTCGCGCAGCGCCTTCAGCACAGGCGCCCCGCCCTTCTCTCCGCTCAACGCCATGAGCGCCGCGCCGCATGCGGCGCCGAAACCCACGGGATGTCCACGCTCGCCTTGATGGACAGGCTGGGCGGCTCGGGCCCCCGCATGCAATGCATCGGCCACTTTCAGCAAGGTCTGTGGACTCACCAGCGGCAGATCGGCCGGCAAGACCAGCCAGCCTGGCGCATCGGCTGTGGCACGCACGGCCGCAGACAGCGAATCGCCCATACCGGGGTGGCCCGCATCTTCCAGATGCCAGGGCAGGCCGCTGGCGCGGACGGCGGCCAGTGTGTGTTCCAGCACGGTGCTGCCGCCCAGCGGGGCGGCGAGCTTGTGCATGGCGCCGCCCGACGCGCGGAAACGCTCGCCACGGCCCGAGGCGAGGATGAGCACGCAGGGGCGGCCTTTGAAGTCTCTGAGCATGCGCAACTCTAGCGCAGCAAATGGAAGGTCGGGCGCAGGCACAATGCAGGCCATGAGCAGCATTTCCACCTCGATCGCCGATCTGCGCAAAAGCTACGAGCGCGCGGAACTCAGCGAATCGGCCTCCCTGGCCGATCCGCTGCAGCAGTTTGACCAATGGCTGCAGGAAGCCCTGAGCGCCCAGGTGCCCGAGCCCAATGCCATGACGCTGGCCACCGTGGGCGGCGACCTGCGGCCCAGCACACGCATCGTGCTCATCAAGGGCTATGACGAGCGCGGCCTGGTCTGGTACACGAACTACGACAGCCGCAAGGGCCAGCAACTGGCGGGCAACCCCTTTGCCGCGCTGCAGTTTCACTGGGTGGAGCTGGAGCGCGTGGTGCGCATCGAAGGTCGGGTGGAAAAGGTCAGCGAGGCCGAAAGCGACGCCTACTTCAACAGCCGCCCGCTGGACTCTCGCATTGGCGCCTGGGCCAGCCCGCAAAGCCAGGTCATCAGCGGGCGCAGCGTGCTGGTGGCCAATGCAGCCAAGTACGGCGCGCAGTTCCTGCTGAACCCGCCACGCCCGCCACATTGGGGCGGATTCAGGCTGGTACCCGAGCGCTGGGAATTCTGGCAAGGCCGCAAGAGCCGGTTGCACGACCGCCTTTGCTACCAGCTTGAAGCTGGAACCTGGCTGCGCCAGCGCCTGGCGCCCTGATCCCCTCGATTGCTGGCGCTGCTGAAACCCATCAGCCCGGCAGACGCTGGGCCAGCCACAGCATCAGCGGCACGGTAAGCAGGGCCAGCGCCGTGGACACCGCAATGCTGGCGGACACCTCGTCCTGCATCACGCCATAGCGCTGCGTGAACAGGAACACATTGGCGCCCACCGGCAGCGCCGCCGCCGTGAACATCACGGCCACGGGCAGGCCACCCAGGCCGAAGGCCCAGGCCAGCGCAAGCAGCAGCAGCGGATGCACCAGGTTCTTGACCAGCGCGATGCCCACGGCCTCGCGCTGGTTCTGGCCCACCTTGGTATAGGCCAGGGTCACGCCCACCAGCAGCAGCGCCATGGGGCCCAGTGCCTGGCCCAAGACCTGCAGGGAGCGATCCACCACGCCAGGAAGAGCCAGACCGGTCTGTGCGAACAGCAGGCCGGCGAGTATGGGCAGCGGCACAGGATGCACGATGCCGTTGCGCACGGCCTGCAGCACCGTGCGCCACATGGGGCGCGGTGCGCTTTGGCCGCAGCGCTGGCGCTCGTGGGCCTCGGCCAGCTCGAACACGATGGTGGCTGCGGTCAGCAGGATCAGCGCATGCAGCGAGACCAGGGTGAACAACGTGACAAGCCCTTCCTCCCCGTAGACCAGCCCCACCAGCGGCACGCCGATCATGACGGTGTTGCTGAACATATTGGCCAGCCCCCGCGCGGCCGAGCGCGTGGAAAAGCCGCCCAGCACCATGGACACCACGAAGATCAGAGCAGTCGCCAGGAAATACAGGGCCACGGGCTGAAAGTCCAGCTCCTGTACCCGCACCGCACCCATGGTGCGAAACAACAGCGCCGGCGTAAGCACCAGAAACACAAGGTTGGACAAATCCTTGATGGCTGTGGCACGCACCCAGGCCAGCCGGGCGGCAAGAAAGCCTGCGCCTATGCAAAGAATGACAGGGATGAGGGAGGCAAAGACGGGAGAGTTCACTGAAGCAGGACCGGGAAGCTGCGCCTGCGCAGGCTTGCGGCGCGCGCAGATTATGCGCCGCAGACCCGGCCCTGCCTCGTTCAGGCATCGTCCCGGGCCTCGAAGGCCCGGCCAGCCTCCACGGACGTGCCAAGGCTCAGATTCATGCCGAACAGCCCCCTTTTCTGGCGACTTGTCGCCACTGACATTCATCAGCCGATAACAAGGTTGCCACTCAACTTCATGTAAGTTACATTAAACATCCCTATTGGTTGATTCGTTTTGCTCTAGACGCCCATGACTTCATCACCATCCCAGGCACCCGCTGCCGGCAAGCCGCCGTCCACTGTCCCCGACGGACTGGCCCTGTTCCGGCATTGGCTGGAAACCGAGGGCACCAAGGGCTGGGATGCCCTGGACACGGCGCCCGACAGCGGCTACGAAAAGGTATGGCGTGCCTGGCTGCGCAGTCTGGGCGATGCTGGCATGCCAGCCAGAGAAAGTTCCCCCTCCCCCACCACGCCGAAAGGCAAAGTCAATGCAAAGGCCCGCGCCTGGCAACAGGCCACCGCCGTGGATGTCCAGAATTTCCTGCGCCCGCGCGAAGGCCAGTTGTCGGGCCACCAGCCCGGCCGCCGCATCAGCGAGGTCACGCGCAGGCGCTACTGGCGCCTGCTGGAACGCATCTACGACCATGCGCTGGACCACGGCTGGGTCAGCGCCAATCCCGCCGCAGGGCTGGCGCCACAGGAGCGCCCCCCTGCCGAAGACGGCCAGGGCCATTGCCTTCCCGCTCCGCTGTGGAATGCCCTGCCCCGCCACATTCCGGTGGCCGACGGCTTTCAGTCGGCGCGCGACCGCGCCATCTTGCTGCTGCTGTACGAACTGGCGCTGGCGCCCGAGGAGGTGCGCGGCCTGTGCTGGCGCGATGTGCAATGCGCCATCCCAGGCGATGGCCTTCCCTGTCAATTGCATATCGATGGCGCACGCGCCGCGCAGCAGCGCACGCTGGATCTGTCGGAAACGGTGGTGAAGGCGCTGCAGGACTGGAAAGGTTTCAGCGCCGGCCAGCGCGGGCCGGAGGCCGTTCAACCCGATGCCCCGGTCTTTTATTCGCGCGAGGGGCAGCCGCTGTCGGTGCGCGTGCTGTTCCATGTGGCCTCGCAGCTGATACAGCGTGCCCATGCGGCCCAGCCCGCTTCTGCCCAGAAGGCGCCGCTGCACCGGGTCGGGCCGCAGGTGCTGCGCAACACGGCCATCGTGCAGTGGTTGCGCGCGGGCCGTGCCGAGACCGAAGTGGTGCAGTGGATAGGCGTCGACAGCGCACGCGCCCTGCGCCATCTGCAGCATTACCTGTAGCAGACGGCGCGGGAGCGCAGCGCGGGCAACCCGCCTTAGAACGACACCTTGACGCCCACGGTGATATTGCGCCCCATCAGCGGCGCAGCGTTCTTGATGAACGATGTGTGGGCGAAGGCCAGGCGGTTGGTCAGGTTGTTGCCCTTGATGAAGAACTGCCAGGGCGTGCCACCCGAGGTGCGCAGCGTGTAGCTGGCCGAGAGGTTGAGCATGCCGTAGCCGTCCGTCTCGGTCTCGTAGGCGGTGACGCGGTTCTGGCGCAGCACCTGCACCCACTCGGCCTGGGCATCCCAGCCCTTGTAGAAGGTGTCCACGCGCAGGCCTACGCGCGCCGCGGGAATGCGCGGCAAGGCGGAGCCGTCTTCCAGCCGCGCACGCACGGCGTCACCGAACAGGGTCACGCCCCACTGGCGCGACAGCTTCTGGCGCACCTGGCCCTCCACGCCGGTGAAGCGTGCATCGGCCTGGGTGTATTGCAGCAGTTGCAGGCCGTCATGCTCGTCCAGCGTGGCGCCGTAGATGTAGCCCTTGACGCGATGGTGGAAGGCATTGACGCTGAACGTGGTGTCGCCCGAGGTCTTGCGCAGGCCTATGTCCAGTGCCTGGGAGCGTTCACGCTTGAGGTCGGGATTGCCGCGCTCATAGGTGGATGTGGCCATGTGCAGGCCATTGGCATACAGCTCCTCGGCCGTGGGCAGGCGGTTGCCCTGCGTCAGCGAGGCCGACAGGCTGTAGCCCGGGGTGAACTTCCACACCGAGCCCAGCGAGAACGATGTGCCGCTGTGGCTGCGAGAGATGGCGCTTTGCTGGGCATCCACGGTCTGGCGCTCATGGCGCAGCGCAGCCTGCCAGCGCCAGTCCTGCCAGCGGTATTCCTCCAGCAGGTAGATGCTGTTGCGGCGGGTTTCGGTGGGTTGCACATAGGCCTCCTCCCCCTCGGCGCTGAACTTGCGCTGCACGGTCTGCAGGCCGATGACGCCGCGCCAGCCGGCGATGGGCTCCAGCTCGGCCTCCACGCGCAGGTCATGGGCGCGGTTCTTGAAGGTGGTCGAGACCTGGCCGTCCTCGATCTCGTCATGGCGGTAGTCGGTCCAGCCGCCGCGCACGCGCAACGCCGCAATGCCTGCCGTCGGATTGCGCCATTCGCCGCGCAGATCCCAGCGCTCGCTGTTGAGGTCGACCACCGGCACGCTGCCATGGTCGTGATCGTGTTCTTCGTCGCCATGGTCATGTCCGTCCTCGTCGCCGTGGTCATGGCCGCCGCAGTGCAGATGGTCGCCATGGGTGTGGCAGCCCTCGAAGCTGTGGTTGTGGCCCGGCAGGCCATAGCGCGCGGTCTGGCGCGTGTAGGCCAGACCCAGGTAGCCTTGCGTGCCGATCCAGGACAGGCCCAGGCTGCCCGTATCCGTGCGGTTGAAGCTGCCGCCCACGCGCCCCTGCGACTGGCCGTTGGGCGCCCAGCCGCTGCCCACGCGGTAGTCGCCGGCATCGCGCGCCATGCCCTCGGCATGGATGGCCAACTGGCCCGCGCCGCCCGTCAGCGAGAACGCGCCGGCCGTCTCGCCCGCGCCCGTGCTGCCGCGCAGCTGGGCCGAGCCCGTGATGCCGTTCTTGGGAATGGACGTGGGGATCTTGTCGTCCAGGATGTTGACCACGCCGCCCATGGCACCGCCGCCGCCGTAGATCAGCGCCGAAGGGCCGCGCAGCACTTCGATCTGCGTGGCCAGCATGGGCTCGCTGGCCACGGCATGGTCGGGGCTGATGGTGGAGGCGTCATGCAGCTCCGAGCCATCGCTGAGGATCTGCACGCGCGGGCCGTCCATGCCGCGGATGATGGGGCGGCTTGCGCCCGCACCGAAATGGCTGGCGTGGATGCCGGGCTCGCCGTCCAGCGTCTCGCCCAGCGTGGCGGCCTGGCGCAGCGTCAGCACATCGCCTTCCAGCACCGTGGCTGGCGTGGACATATCGGCCGAGGTCAGGCCCAGGCCGCTGGCCTTGACCGTCACCTCGTTGAGCACAGGCGTGTCGCTGCGCGGGGCATCCGCCTGGGCGCCGGTGGCAGTTCCGGGCGCGGCGGCGACTCCAGCCTCCGCAGGCTCTGCTGCCATGGCCAGCCCTGCCATCGCGGGGCCGAGCACGCCCGCCAGCAGCAGTTGCTGCAGCAGCGGGCGCAGCTTCATCCTCTCCCCCTGCACCTTGGCGTCCTGGTGGTATTGCTTTGTTGTCACTCTCATCACTGGTCTTCCCGGCAGCGGCCGGCCACGGCCCGGGGACGTGGGAATGCGGGCGCTGCAAAAAATGGCGTCGGAAACGGACAACCGGGGTGCGCCATGCAGGCGCACGCAGCCATCCGATCGGATATGCATTCAGGATCTGTCCAACCTGGGCACAGCGCCTCTTGCGTGCAATGCAGGAAGGCGCGCGCAAACAGCTTCAATGGGCGGGCGCATGCAGCGCCGCCGCCCAAGGTTCAAGCCGCCAGGCGGGCAGTGATGGGATGCGGGGGACCACGCGCATCGAAGAAAGCCGCCAGCACGCGGCCATCGCGCACGATGGGCGGCTGGGCGGGCTCGGCCTGTTCGCCCCAGAAAGGCGGCAGCGCCACGGCGGGCGGTGGCCCCGCCATGCCTTCGTGCAACTGGTCCAGCAGTTGGCAGTCCGCCGGGCCGTGGCCCGAGAACAGCGCGTGCACCCAGTCGACGGGTGCAGCGCAGGAGGTGGCCACCACCTCGACCGGGCCATGGGCCGTGGCCGAGGCCAGGCCGCCAGCATGCACCACACGGTGCATCTGGCCCAGCAACGGCGCCAGTGCGATGGACCAGACCAGCAACCAGGCCAAAAGCCAACCCCGATTCGGCACGGCACCGCGCAACGCAAGCCGTGAGGCGGGCGCAGGCGAGTGGCGACTCGGGAGTTTGAAGGGCATGGATGAATCAGGAGCGGGTCAGGCAGCGCAGAGTGTATGCGCCAATTGGCGGGGCAGGTTCCAGCATCCCGTCACAAAGACGGGCGACTGCTCACAGCAGTGCACGGCGGGCAATGCCGCGCTCAATGCGCATGGCGCATGCCGCAGAACTTGCCCAGCGCCAGGCCCTTGCAGTCGGCCTGCAGCTGCTTGTGGCATTGCGCATGGTCACGCCCTGCCGCCAGACACTGTGCGGCGGCCTCGTGGGCCTTGGCCATCAAGCGGTGGCGCTCCATGTCGGCACGGGCATGGGCATCCAGTTGCACCGGTCCACCCTGTGCCTTGGCGTCCGCCGGGGTCTTGGCATGGTCATGGTCTTGGCCGTGATCGTGCGCCTGGGCCGCAGCGGCCAGAAAGACAGCGGCCAGGATCAGGGAAACGGAACGGAAGGGGGAAAAAGTCATGCGAGATCCTGAAGGGCTATGCAAGAGAAAAAGGGGAAGACGGCCACCTCACACGGACGGATCATTCCGGGAGTGCCCGGTGCCGCTGCAGACCTGGCACCGCCCCGTCACCGACACATCGATGGCCTGGCCCTGCAGGCCGCTGGCTGCCAGCGCCTGCCGCAATTGCAGCAAGGCGGCCTGCAGTTGCTCACCGCCCCCGCCTGCCTCGCCGCCCAGACGAAAGGCGCTGTGGCAATCCGCACACTCGAAGTGCGCAGCGGCGTCGCCTTCGCAGGCCGCGCCCTGCAGGGGCCTGCCGTACCGGGCCACGCGTGCCGCATCCACGCTGCGGCGCAACACGCCGGCTGCGGCCAGCCGGTCCAGCAGCCGGTAGACGGTGACGCGGTTGACCTGCACGCCCTGGGCATGCAGGGCGGCTTCCACATCCGCCTCGCTCAACAGCGCATCGGCGCGCGCCTCCCACAGCGCCAGCACGGCCCGCATGGCGCGGGTCGAACGCATGCCGCAAGGCAAGAGCAAGGGGGAGGGAGTCGGCGATGACATGGGCAATGCAAGAGCGGGCTGCAGAGCGCGACAGGACACCGTTATCGCAACCGGGTTGCATTATGCCCGCAAATCACAACCGCTTACACAACCCGCCCACCTGGGCTCATTGCTTGACCCAGCGCGCAAAGGCACCTCGGAATTTCTGCACCTTGGGCCCCACCACGAAGGCGCAGTAGCCCTGGCTGGGATGGTTCAGGAAGTAGTCCTGGTGATAGTCCTCTGCGGGCCAGTAGCTGGCCAGGGGCTGGACCTCGGTCACGATGGGAGCGTCATACGCGCCCGCCTGGGCCAGCTCGGAGATCAGCGTACGTGCGACCTCCGCCTGATGGTCATTCGTGGTGTAGATCGCGCTGCGGTACTGCGTGCCCACGTCGTTGCCCTGGCGGTTGAGCGTGGTCGGATCGTGCGTGCCGAAGAACACGGTCAACAGGTCGCGCAGCGGAATCACAGCAGGGTCGAACTGCACGCGGATGACCTCGGCATGGCCGGTCTGCCCGGTGCAGATGTCTTCGTAGCTGGGATCGTCCAGATCGCCATTGGCGTAGCCGCTTTGCACGTCGCTCACGCCGCGCACGCGGTCGAAAACGGCTTCGGTGCACCAGAAACAGCCGCCGCCCAGATAAATGGTTTCAGTCGTCATATGCGCCTTTTCTGTGAGAAATCGAAAAAATGACCACACGCAATGCATGCAGGCCGTTGTGCCTACAGGTTAGCCCATGCACAAGCCAGGTGACGACGAACGGTTCTGCGGTTACGATAACTAACCCATCAGTCATTAATTTTCCGTGACCGACTCCCCCGCCTCTTCCCCCGCCCCCGCCGAGCCTTCCGGAAAGCGCAGCCGCCGCAAGCACGAGCGTCCGGGCGAGCTGCTGGAAGCCGCGCTCGACCTCTTCGTGGAAAAGGGCTACGCCGCCACCCGCGTCGAAGAGGTCGCCGCCCGGGCCGGGGTTTCCAAGGGCACGCTGTTCCTCTATTTCGCGAGCAAGCAGGAGCTTTTCAAGGCCGTGGTGCGCCACAGCATCGCGGGCCGCTTCGGCGAGTGGAGCGAGGAGCTCGACAACTACTGCGCACCGTCCACCGATCTGCTGCGCTACTGCTTCAAGTCCTGGTGGGAGCGCATCGGCAGCACCAAGGCGTCGGGCATCACCAAGCTCATGCTCAGCGAGGCGGGTAATTTTCCCGAGCTTTCGCAGTTCTATCACCAGGAGGTGGTTCTTCCAGGCCATGAGCTGATCCGGCGCATCCTGCAGCGCGGCGTGGAGCGCGGCGAGTTCCGGCCCATGGATCTGGACCTGTCCGTGCACTGCGTGGTCGCCCCGATGATGTTCCTGATGATCTGGAAGCATTCGCTGGGCGGCTGCCTGCCGCACGGCGACTTCGATCCCGAGCGGTTTCTGGAATCCCAGATCGACTACCTGCTGCATGGCATGTGCCAGCCCCTTGCAGCCACCACACCACCCTCCTCCCCGCCCACACCATGAAGCGTCGCACCGGCTGGCTGATCGGCCTGGCCTTACTGATCGCCATCGGCGCCAGCGCATGGCGCGCCGCATCCACCCGGCATAGTAAGCAGGCCGCCATTGCCGCGGCCACCCAGCCGCGCGAGATGCCGGTGCGCGTGGGCCCGCAGGAGGTGGTGCAGCTGCAGCCGCGCCAGTTGCAATTGACCGTGCCCGTCAGCGGCGTGGTGCAGGCCGTGCGCAGCGCCGTGGTCAAGGCCTATGTGGCCGGCGAGCTGCGCGGCCTGCAGGTGCGCGAGGGCGACAGCGTGCGCAAGGGCCAGGAACTGGCCCGCGTGGACGCCACCGAGGTCGAGGCCCGCTGGCGGCAGGCCCGCCAGCAGGCCGACGCGGCCCAGGCACAGCTGCAGCTGGCCCAGCGCCAGCACGACAACAACCAGGCCCTGGTCACCCAGGGCTTCATCTCGACCACGGCACTGGCCACGTCCCAATCCAATCTTGACGCCGCCCGCGCCAACCTGGCCGCCGCCCAGGCCGCCGCCGATGTGGCACGCAAGAGCGTGACCGACAGCGTGCTGCGCAGCCCCATGGACGGGCAGGTCGCCCAGCGTCTGGTGCAGGACGGCGAGCGCGTGGGCGTGGAAACGCGGGTGCTGGAGATCGTCGATCCCTCCGAGCTCGAGGTGGTGGCCCAGCTCGCGCCCGCCGATTCGGTGCGTGTGCAGGTCGGCCAGCAGGCCCTGTTGCAGGTCCAGGGCGCGGGCGACGATGTGGCCGCCGTGCCCGCGCGCGTGGTACGCATCAACCCCAGCGCCCAGGCAGGTTCACGCAGCGTGGCCGTCTATCTGCGTGTGCAGGCTGCACCGGTCAACGCAGGCGCCGCCGGCAGATCCATCCCCATCGTGCGCCCGGGCCTGTACCTGCAGGGCAGCATCGTCACGGGGCAGACCGAACAGCTGGCCGTGCCCCTGACCGCCGTGCGCACCGACCAGCCCCAGCCCTATGTGCAGCTGCTGCAGCCGGCGGGCGAGTCCGAAGCGGACAAGAGCCTGCTGCGCGTGCAGCACCGCCCGGTCACGCTGGGCAGCCAGAGCGCGCAGGATGGGGCCACCTGGATTGCCGTGTCCACCGGCCTGCAGGCCGGTGACAGGGTGCTGGCCGGCAGTGTGGGCGGCCTGCGCGCAGGCACGGCGGTGCAGATGCAGCAAATGCAGCAGGCCCCGCAGCCCCAGGCTGCGCCAGCCCCCGGAGCCCGCTGACCATGTGGTTCACGCGCGTCAGCCTGGCCAACCCTGTGTTCGCCACCATGCTCATGCTGGCCCTCATGGTGCTGGGTGTGTTTTCCTACCAGCGACTCAAGGTGGACCAGTTCCCGAATGTGGACTTCCCCGTGGTCGTGGTCACGGTGGACTATCCGGGCGCCTCGCCCGAGATCGTGGAGTCCGAGGTCACCAAGAAGATCGAGGAAGGCGTCAACTCCATTGCCGGCATCAACGCGCTGACCTCGCGCAGCTATGAGAGCACCAGCGTCGTCATCATCGAATTCCAGTTGCATGTCGATGGCCGCCGCGCTGCCGAAGACGTGCGCGAGAAGGTGGCCTCGGTGCGCCCCACCCTGCGCGACGAGGTCAAGGAGCCGCGCGTGCTGCGATTCGATCCGGCCAGCTCGCCCATCTGGTCCGTGGCCGTGCTGCCCCAGGCCGATGCCGGCGCCAAGGCGCCCGATGCCGTCGCGCTGACCAGCTGGGCCGACCAGGTCCTCAAGAAGCGGCTGGAGAACGTGCGCGGCGTGGGCGCCGTCAACCTGGTGGGCGCCACGCCGCGCGAGATCAACATCTACCTGCAGCCCGAGGCGCTGGAAGCCTATGCCATCACGCCCGAACAGATCGTGAACGCCGTGCGCAGCGAGAACCAGGACCTGCCGCTGGGCGCCATCCGCTCGCGCGAGCAGGAGCGCGTGGTGCAGATCGACGCACGCATGAAGCGCCCGCAGGACTTCGAGCGCATCATCGTCGCCCAGCGCGGCGGCGCTCCCGTGCGGCTGGGCCAGCTGGCCCGCGTGCAGGACGGCGCGGGCGAACTGGAGACCGTGGCCCTGTACAACAGCAGCCGCACCCTGCTGCTGTCCGTGCAGAAGGCCCAGGACGAGAACACCATCGAAGTCGTGGACGGCCTGAACGCCACGCTGCGCGAGATCGCCGCCGAAGTGCCGGCCGGCGTGCGGCTGGAGCCGATTGCCGACAGCGCCCGCCCCATCCGCGTGGCCGTCAACAACGTGCGCCAGACGCTGATCGAGGGCGCGGCACTGACGGTGCTCATCGTCTTCCTGTTCCTGAACTCCTGGCGCTCCACGGTGATCACGGGGCTGACGCTGCCCATTGCGGTGATCGGCACCTTTTTGTTCATGTACTGGTTCGGCTTCTCCATCAACATGATCACGCTGATGGCGCTGTCGCTGTGCGTGGGCCTGCTGATCGACGACGCCATCGTGGTGCGCGAGAACATCGTGCGCCATGTGCAGATGGGCAAGGACGCGCATGCCGCCGCGCTCGACGGCACGCAGGAGATCGGCCTGGCCGTGCTGGCCACCACGCTGTCCATCGTGGCGGTGTTCCTGCCCATCGGCTTCATGGGCGGCATCATCGGCAAGTTCTTCCACGAATTCGGCATCACCATCGTGGCGGCCGTGATGATCTCCATGTTCGTGAGCTTCACGCTGGACCCCATGCTGTCCAGCGTCTGGCACGACCCGACCATCCACGCCCATGGCGAGCAGCGCGGCCGCAGCCTCTACGACCGCACGCTGGGCCGGGTCACGGCCTGGTTCGAGCGCGCCACCGACTCGCTGTCCCACTTCTACCAGGACGTGCTGGGCTGGGCGCTGCGCCACAAGATCGCCACGCTGGCGGCGGCGCTGGCCATCTTCGTGGCCAGCATCTTCCTGGTGCCGCTGCTGGGCACGGAATTCGTGCCCAAGGCCGATTTCTCCGAGACCACGGTGAGCTTCAACACGCCCGTGGGCTCGTCCATCGAGGCCACGGAGGCCAAGGCCCGCCAGGTCGATGCCATCATCCGCGCCCTGCCCGAGGTCCGCTACACGCTGGCCACCATCAACACCGGCACGGCCCAGGGCAAGATATACGCCAGCATCTACATCCGCCTGCTGGACCGCCATTTGCGCCAGCGCAGCGGTGACGAACTGTCGGGCGTGCTGCGCGAGCAGATGCAAAGCGTGCCCGGCATCACCGTCACCCATGTGGGCCAGCGCGAGCCCGTGGGCGGGCAAAAACAGGTCGAATTCTCGCTGCAGGGCCCGGACCTGGGCGAGCTGGAGCGCCTGAACCGCGTGGTGATGGAACGCCTGCGCGGCATTCCCGGACTGGTGGACCTGGACAGCAGCCTCAAGCCCGACAAGCCCGTGATCGACATCACCGTGCGGCGCGATGCGGCCGCCGACCTGGGCCTGTCGGTAGGCTCCATGGCCGCCGCGCTGCGCACCTGGGTGGCCGGCCAGACCGTGGGCAACTGGCGCGCCAGCGACGACCAGACCTATGACGTCAAGGTGCGCCTGGCGCCCGAGTCGCGCAGCACGCCCCAGGACCTGGAGCGCCTGCCCTTCGCCCTGCCCTCCACCTCCGGCGACGGCAACATGCGCATCGTGCGGCTGAACCAGGTGGCCACCGTCACGCCCGGCACCGGCCCCAGCCAGATCAACCGCCGCGACATGACGCGCGAGGTCGCCTTCAGCGGCAACGTCTACCTGCGCTCCAGCGGCGAGGTCTCGGCCGACATCCGCAAGGCCCTGGCCGACATCGCCCTGCCGCCCGGCTACCGCACGCAGTTCAGCGGCGCCACCAAGAGCATGAACGAATCGTTCGGCTATGCGGTGTCCGCCCTGGCGCTGGCCATCATCTTCATCTACATGATCCTGGCCAGCCAGTTCAAGAGCTTCCTGCAGCCGCTGGCGCTGATGACCTCGCTGCCGCTGACGCTGATCGGCGTGGTGCTGGCACTGATGATGTTCGGCTCGGCCCTGTCCATGTTCTCCATCATCGGCGTGGTCATGCTCATGGGACTGGTCACCAAGAACGCCATCTTGCTGGTGGACTTCGCCATCCGTGCGCGCGGGCCGCACAGCGACCCGGACACCGGCCAGATCCGCGACGGCCTGCCGCGCGAGCAGGCCCTGCTGCTGGCGGCGCGCGTGCGGCTGCGCCCCATCCTGATGACCACGCTGGCCATGATCTTCGGCATGGTGCCCCTGGCCTTCGCGCTCAGCGAGGGCTCCGAGCAGCGTGCGCCCATGGGCCAGTCGGTGATCGGCGGCGTGGTGACTTCCTCCCTGCTGACCCTGGTGGTCGTGCCCGTGGTCTATTGCTACCTCGACGACTTCTCCCAGTGGCTGCGGCGTCTGTGGAACGGCAACCGGCACGACGCGGCCCCCGGCCAAGGCGCCGCCAGCGCCCCCACCCTGCCGCGAGACTCGTAGAATCAAAGGTTTGTCCTGACAAGTCTTTCTCCGGAGATACCCCATGAGCCTGCCCCTGAACAGCCTGCCCGAACACCACAGCGCCCAAGCGCACGCGCGCTACAACATGATCGAGCAACAGATCCGCCCCTGGAACGTGCTTGATGAAGAAGTGCTGGCGCTGCTGGGCAAGGTGCACCGCGAGAATTTCGTGCCGCCCGAGCATGCCGGCCTGGCCTTCATGGACCTGGAAATCCCCCTGGTCGCCCCGGCCGAGGAAGCCGCCGCCAAGGGCTGGTGCATGCTGGCCCCGCGCATCGAGGCGCGCATGCTGCAGGACCTGAAGATCAAGCCCACCGACCGCGTGCTGGAAATCGGCGCCGGCTCGGGCTACATGGCCGCCCTGCTGGCCGCCCAGGCCAAGGAAGTCGTGACGCTGGAAATCGTGCCCGAGCTGGCCGAGATGGCCCGCGAAAACCTGCTGGGCGCCGGCATCACCAATGCCGAGGTCAAGCTGGCCGATGGCGCCACGGCAGCGGCTGCCCTGGGCCAGTTCGACGCCATCGTGCTCAGCGGCTCGGTCGCCCAGGTGCCGCAGGCCCTGCTGGCCCAGCTCAACGACGGCGGCCGCCTGGCGGCCATCGTCGGCCAGCTGCCCATGATGCGTTTCACGCTGGTGCGCAAGAACGGCCACCAGTTCGAGACGAGCCAGCCCTGGGACGTGGTGACCGCCCGCCTGGCCAATTTCGAAGAGCCTTCGCGCTTCACGTTCTGAAACCCTCTGCAGCGGCCGATGCCCGCAGGACCATGGCCGCTGCCGCAACCCCATTCCATTCCGCAAGGATCTTTCCGATGCTTCCCCAAGTGCCTCCCGCGCAACTCAACGATTGGCTGAACCAGCACTCCAGCGGCTCCGATGCCCTGCCCCTGGTGCTGGACGTGCGCGAGCCCTGGGAAGTGGCCCAGGCCAGCGTACGCCCCGAGGGCTTCGAGCTGCGCTGCATCCCCATGGGCGAGATTCCCTCGCGCCTGCAGGAACTCGATCCGGATCACCCCACAGCCTGCCTGTGCCATCACGGCGCACGCAGCATGCATGTCGCTGCCTTCCTGATGAACAACGGCTTCGAGACCGTGGCCAATATCAGCGGAGGCATCGATGCCTGGTCGCGCGAGCGCGACCCAGGCGTGCCGCGCTACTGAGCGGCAAGACGCAAAAGAAGCCCGGGACACGGCCAACCCGCCGTCCCCGGTGCTTCGTGACGACTGTGTTTTGATTCGAGGACCTCTATGCCCCTGCTTCGGCCCCTTGCCCCTGTCGCTTACGCCCCGCCCCGCCCACACGCCTGGCCCCTTCGCCAGATTGCCTTGCTGCTGTGTGCCTGCGGCATGGGAACCGCTCTGGCCCAGTCCACCGTCCCTGCCGCCCCGGCCTCGGGCTTGCCCGCCGTGACAGCCTCATCGGCCACGGGCCAGAGCCTGTCGGAGTTGGTCGCCAGGGCACGCGGCTACGACGCCCAGTGGCAGGCCCAGCAGGCCGACGCCCAGGCCGCCGCCAGCCGTGCCGAGCAGGCGCGCTCGGGCCTTCTGCCCAGCGTGGGCCTGCAGGCGGGCGCCAACACATCGCATGTGGAAGTCAGCGTGCTGCCGGGGAGCTTTCGCTCGCCCCAGCAGAACCTGCAGCTCAGCGCCCAGCAGCCGCTGTACCGCCCGGCCAACAAGATCGCCTACGACCAGGGCCAGCGCGGCGTGGACGTGGCGCGCGCCCAGTTGGACAGCGGCGAGCAGAACCTGCTGGTGCGCGTGGCCCAGGCCTACTTCGATGTCCTCGGCGCCCAGGACAGCCTGGCCGTGGTCAAGGCACAGAAGGCCGCCATTGCACAGCAGCTGGAATTCGCCAAGCGCAACTTCGAGGTCGGCACTGCCACCATCACCGACTCGCGCGAAGCCCAGGCCCGGTTCGATCTGGCCGGCGCGCAGGAAATCGCCGCCGAGAACGATCTGCGCGTCAAGCGCCTGGTTCTGGACCAGATCGTTGGCGCCGTGGGCACCGTGCCCCGCCCCCTGGCCCAGCCGCTGCAGTTGCCGGCCCTGATGCCCTCCGACGCCCAGGCCTGGGTGGACACCGCACTGCAAGGCCAGCCCCAGCTGCGCCAGGCCCGCCTGGCGCTGGACATTGCCCAGCTGGAAACGAAGAAAGCCGAGGCCGGCCACAAGCCCACCGTGGACCTGCAGGCCGGCTACGTGGTCAACCGCTATCCCAATGGCTCGGTCACGCCGCAGATCGGCACCAGCTACCGCACCAATGCCGCCAGCGTGGGCGTGGTCATGAACCTGCCGCTGTTTGCCGGCTTTGCCGTTCAAAACCGCATCAAGGAAACCCTGGCGCTGGAAGACAAGGCGCGCGCACAGCTGGACGACGCCCAGCGCAACGTGGAGCAGAGCACGCGCACGGCCTTCTTCGGAGTGCAGTCGGGCCAGGCCCAGGTCAAGGCGCTGGAGGCCGCGCTGGCGTCCAGCCAGAGCGCGCTGGACGCCAACAAGCTCGGCTACGAGGTCGGCGTGCGCATCAACATCGACGTGCTCAACGCGCAAAGCCAGCTCTACCAAACCCAGCGCGACCTGGCCCTGGCGCGCTACCAGGTGCTGCTGGGCCAGCTCAAGCTGCGCCAGGCCGCCGGCACGCTCAGCGACGACGACCTGCGCGCCATCGATGCGCTGACGCTCCGCGCGCCAGCCCCTTGAATCCCTGAAGCGCCCGCACGGCAGGCAGTGCTCCGGGCTCATGCCCGGCCGCCGCTGGCCGCGCGCCTGGCGCCGCAGCCCTGTGCTCTGGCAAAGCCGAGGCACGCAAACCCGCCACGACCAGTATCCAGGCAGCCAACGCGCACAGCACCGCCAGACGGCTCAGCAAGGAACAGCGGGAGAGTCTTGGCATGCGTGCCTTGCCTTCGTGGGAGTTGTCGAGCGGGCCACTGTGGCAAACCAGCCTGAAGACCTGCCCCGGCTTTCCTGAAGGGATGCTGAAGCGCATCGTCCCCGCCTTGACCGATACTCGCGGCAGCCCTCCCGCAGGCGCCGGTCCGCGGCATGGGAGCGGCACAGGAAATACACGATGAGACTGCTGCTGGTGGAGGACGATCTGGATCTGGGCAATGGCGTGCGCATCGCATTGGGCGATCACGCCATGGACGTGGTCTGGGTGCGCCGCCTGTCCGATGCGCTGCGCACGCTGGAGCAGCAAAGCTTCGAGATGGTGTTGCTGGACCTGGGCCTGCCCGATGGCGACGGCATCAGCCTGCTCACGCGCCTGCGCCGCGAATGGCGCCGCCTGCCCGTGCTGATCCTGAGCGCACGCGACAGCCTGCACGACCGGCTGCACGGCCTGGACAGCGGCGCCGATGACTATCTGGTCAAGCCCTTTGCCCTGGCCGAACTGGTGTCACGCGTGCGCGCCCTGGCACGCCGCAGCTATGGGCAGGGCGACGGCACGCTGCATCTGCGCGGCCTGTCGCTGCACGAGCCCACGCGCCGTGTCAGCGTTGCAGGCCAGAACGTCGAGCTGTCCCGCTGCGAATTCGACCTGCTGGCCCTGCTGCTGCGGCGCATGGACCGCGTGGTCACGCGCAGCGGCATCGAGGAGGAAGTCATCCCGGGCGGCAGCGCCAACGGCAGCAATGCGCTGGAGGTCCATGTCTCCAACCTGCGCCGCAAGATCGGGCCGGGGTTCATACGCACGGTACGCGGCATTGGCTATGTCATCGACTCGCAGCCGATGGCACCCCTGTCCTGACCATGACATCGCACACTCTGCAGGGGCAACAGGCCAGCCCGAGATGGCGCCGCTGGCTGCGGCCGACACTGGGCCGGCGGATGCTGCTGGCCCAGATGGGCGTGCTCACCGCGATCTGGACCGCGTTGCTGGTGGCAGCCATCTACATGGCCCACTTCCACAATGAATTGCTCGTCAGCAAGCCTGTCTACGAACTCGTCATGGCTGTGGCCGAGGACCTGGCCGACCTTCCGGACCGCCAGCAGCACAGCCTGGCCGCGCTGGACACGGCCCTGCGCCATGAGTACGGCGACGGAGACGACGACATCCGCTTCACGCCCACGCTGCTGGTCTGGCAGCGCGGCCAGCTCCTGTACCGCTCGCCCACGCCGGCACCCACCCTGCGCAACCGCGTGCTGGACACGGTCGAAGACATAGATTTCGAAGGGCAGACCTGGCGCATGAGCACGCTGCGCTCGGCCTCGGGCCAGACCGAAGTCACGCTGATGCTGCCGTCCTTCAAGGAACTGCTGATCACCCTCAACACCCGCAGCTACTACCTGCTGCCGCTGCTGATCAGCCTGCCCTTCCTGGCCTTTCCGGCCTGGTGGTCGGTACGCGCGGCACTGCGCCCGCTGCGCCGCGTGGGCGACGAGCTGGCCACACGCGGCCCCGACGACCTCAGCGCGCTCACCTATGCGCCGCCACATGCCGAGCTGCGGCCGCTGGTGCAGGACATCAACGCCCTGCTGGCCCGCGTGCGCTCCAGCAGCGAGCGCGAGCGCAACCTCATCGCCGATGCAGCCCACGAACTGCGCACGCCGCTGGCCGCCATGCACGTCAACGTCGAGGCCCTGCTGCGCCTTGGCAGCGAACCGCGCCAGCAGGAACTCATGGACAGCCTGCTGCGCAGCAACCAGCGCGCCAGCCGCATGGTGGCCCAGCTGCTGCAGCTCATGCGCAGCGAGACCGAAGCGCCCGGCATGGCCATGCAGCCGCTGCGCCTGGACCTGCTGCTGGAAGACCGGCTCGCCGCACTCGACGCCCTGGCCTGCCGCCGTCCGGTGGAACTGGCCCTGGAAGCCAGCGAGCCACTGAGCGTGATGGGCGAACGCGAAGGCCTGGTCTCGCTGATCGACAACCTCGTGGACAACGCCATCAAATACAGCCCCGCGCACGCCACCATCAGCGTGCGCCTGCAGCGCCAGTGCGACCGGGCCGTGCTCCAGGTGCGCGACCGTGGCCCGGGTATCGCCGAGGCCTGGCGCCAGCGTGTCTTCGACCGCTTCTTCCGCGTACCCGACCAGAGCCAGAGCGGCAGCGGCCTGGGCCTGGCCATCGCCAGAACCGTGACCGAGCGGCACGGCGGCAGCATCGAGCTGCTCAGTGCGGAGGATGGAGGGCTGCTGGCGAGTGTCAGCCTGCCCGTGCTGCAGGACGCCGGCTGATCCGGCCTGCGGATACCGCCAGCCGAAAACCTAGTGCTCAGCGCAACGGTTGGGACTGCACCAGCCCGGCCACCGCCTGCGCCGTGGCCCGTGCGGCCCCACGGTGCTGGTCCAGAAAGCCGCGCGCCTGGGCCACGGCATGGGCGTGGGACTGGCGGTCCCCGGCCAGGTCCACGGCCAGGCGCAGCCCGTGCTCCAGGTCGGGTGCGCGCAGCGCGGCGCCGGCTTCGCAGGCCAGGTCCGAGGCTTCGCTGAAGTTGAAGGTATGCGGCCCCAGCACCACGGGGCAGTCGCAGGCCAGGGCCTCGATGAGGTTCTGTCCGCCCAGCGGCGCAAAGCTGCCGCCCATGAGCGTGGCATCGGCCAGGCCGTAGTACAGGGCCATCTCGCCCAGCGAATCACCCAGCCAGATGTCGATGTCATCCGCCGCAGCCCCGCAGGGCGGGCCACCCACCCACTGGCTGCGGCGCGAGACATGCAGGCCGCCGCCAGCCAGCAGCGCCGCCACTTCGTCAAAGCGCTGCGGATGGCGCGGCACGACCAGCCATTGCACGGCCCGGCCCACAGGCCCCAGCGTGCGCAGGGCGGACAGCAGCATGGCCTCCTCGCCCTCCCGGCTGCTGGCCAGCAGCACCACAGGGCGGGACAGGCCGGACTTCCATTGCCGGGCGCGCTCCAGCAGCGCCGCGTCCGGACGCGCATCGAATTTCAGGTTGCCGAGCACGCCGTGCACGGGCGCGCCCAGCAGGCGCAGTCGCCGGGCATCGTCCTCGGTCTGTGCCCAGGCGGCGGCCAGGGCGGCATAGGTAGGGCGCGCCAGCGGCGCCACGCGCAGCGCCTGGCCCAGCGATTTGTCGCTGAGCCGCGCATTGGCCAGCGCCAGCGGCACGCCCTCTTCGCGGCAGATGGCGACCAGATTGGGCCAGACCTCCGTTTCCATGAGCACGCCGACCGCGGGCCTGAATTGCTGCACGAAGCGGCGCACGGCCGCTGGGGTATCCCAGGGCTGCCAGACCTGCAGGTCGCCGGACTGCAGCAGCCGGCGGCCTTCTGTGCGGCCTGTGGCCGTGCCATGGGTCAGCAGCAGGCGCATGCCGGGCAGGCGCTCGCGCAGCGCGGTCAGCAAGATGGCGGCAGCGCGCGTCTCACCCAGCGATACGGCATGAATCCAGATCCACAGGCCGCGTCCGTCCTGCCCCAGCGTGGCCGGCTGGTAGCGGCCAAAGCGCTCGGGAATGTGCTCGGCATAGACGGGCTCGGCCTCGGCGCGGCGCAGCAGCTTGCGTCGCAGCAGCGGCTGCGCCGCCCAGGTCACAGCGCTGTACAGCGCGCGCGCCCAGGACGTGGGAGAGCGGGAAGTCATCGCCTGGCGCGCAAATCAGTGCGCGGCACCGCCAACCTGCGCGCCGGGCTTGACGCGCTCCAGCAGCGCCAGCATCTGCGTCTCGATGCGCGACAGCGCCTCCTGGGTCTGGCCCTCGAAGCGCAGCACCAGCACGGGCGTGGTGTTGCTGGCGCGGATCAGGCCGAAGCCGTCGGCCCAGTCCACACGCAGGCCGTCGATGGTGCTGACCTGGGCCGGTGCGGCAAAGGTCTCGGCGGCCAGGGCCTGCAGTTCGGCGGCCAGGCGATGGGGCTCGCCCTCGGCGCAGGCCACATTCAGTTCAGGGGTGGAAAAGCTGGTGGGCAGCGCGTTGAGCAAGGCACTGGGGTCGGCCTCGCGGCTGACGATCTCCAGCAGGCGGCAGCCCGCGTAGGTGCCGTCATCGAAGCCATACCAGCGCTCCTTGAAGAAGATGTGGCCGCTCATCTCGCCGCCCAGCGGCGCGTCCAGCTCCTTCATGCGGGCCTTGACCAGGGAGTGCCCGGTCTTGAACATCACGGGCTCGCCCCCGGCCTCGCGGATGGCGGGCGCCAGGCGCTGCGTGCATTTCACGTCGTAGACGATGCTGCCGCCCGGCACGCGCGAGAGCACGTCCTTGGCGAACAGCATCATCTGGCGGTCGGGGAAGATGTTCTGGCCGTCCTTGGTGACGATGCCCAGGCGGTCGCCGTCACCGTCGAAGGCCAGGCCCAGCTCGGCGTCCGAGGTGCGCAGCGCCTCGATCACGTCGCGCAGGTTCTCGGGCTTGCTGGGATCGGGATGGTGGTTGGGGAATTCACCGTCCACTTCGGAGAACAGTTCGATCACCTCGCAGCCCAGGGCGCGGAAGATGCCGGGCGCCGAGGCACCGGCCACGCCGTTGCCGCAGTCCACCACGATCTTGATGGGGCGCGCCAGCTTCACATCACCCACGATGCGCGCCTGGTAGTCGGCCTGCACATCGGCGCGGCGCACGCTGCCGGTGCCCGTGATCGTCCAGTCATCGCTTTCGACGCGGCGGCGCAGCGCCTGGATTTCCTCGCCGTAGATGGCGCGGCCGGCCAGCACCATCTTGAAGCCGTTGTAATCCTTGGGGTTGTGGCTGCCCGTGACCTGGATGCCCGAGCGCGCCAGCGTGCTGGCTGCGTAGTACAGCATGGGCGTGGTGGCCAGGCCGATGTCGATCACCTCGATGCCGACCTCGGTCAGCCCGGCGATCAGCGCCGCGGACAGCGAGGGTCCCGACAGGCGGCCATCGCGTCCCACGGCCACCACGGTCTCGCCGGCCGCCAGGGCCGCCATGCCGAAGGCGCGGCCCACGCCGAGCGCGACCTCCTCGTTGAGCGTGGACGGCACGATGCCGCGGATGTCATAGGCTTTGAAGATGGAAGATGCGACCTGCACGTCGAAAACGCTTTCTCGTCGGTTGAAAACAGGGCGCCGCAGCCTGGGGACCTGGCCCGGCTGCGGCCCAAGGCGCGATTGTAGGCGCGGCAGGCTTGTAGGCGCGGCAGGCAGGGGCGCCGGCGCACATCACCCCGGCTGCAAGCGGTTGCGGCGCGTGCCCTGCCTCACAGCTGCTGCTGCACCTGGGCCAGCGCAGCCGGATCTTCCATGGTGCTGAGGTCGCCCGGGTCGCGCCCCTCGGCCACGGCCTGCATGGCACGGCGCAGCAGCTTGCCGCTGCGCGTCTTGGGCAACGCACTGACGAAGACCACGCGCGAGGGCCGGGCCACGGCGCCCAGGCGCGCATCGACCAGCTTCATCACGTCGGCCTCCAGCGCCGCGCGCTCGGCCTCGCCTTCCAGCGCCGTGCGCGGCACGGCAAAGGCCAGCGCCGCCTGGCCCTTGAGCGCATCGGCCACGCCGACCACGGCGACTTCGGCCACATGGGGGTGGGCGGAGATGCATTCCTCGATCTCGCGCGTGCCCAGGCGATGGCCGGCCACGTTGATCACGTCGTCGGTACGGCCCAGGATGAAGAAGTAGCCGTCCTCGTCGCGTATGCCCCAGTCGAAGGTGCTGTAGATCATGCGGCCCGGAATGCTCTTCCAGTAGGTGTTGACGAAGCGCTGGTCGTCTCGCCAGACGGTCTGCATGCAGCCCGGCGGCAGCGGTCCCTCGATGGCCAGCACGCCCTTTTGCCCGGCGCCGCGCAGCTCCTCGCCCGTGGCCTCGTCGATCAGCTTGACGTCATAGCCATAGACGGCCTTGCCCGGGCTGCCGAAGCGCGTGGTCTGCTGCTCCACGCCGTTGCACAGCGTGAGGATGGGCCAGCCGGTCTCGGTCTGCCAGTAGTTGTCGATGATGGGCTTGCCCAGGGCCTGGCTGATCCACTGCGCCGTGGGCTCGTCCAGCGGCTCGCCGGCCAGCCACAGCGCCTTGAGGCTGGAGATATCGTGGCGGTGCAGGTACTCGGCATCGTGCTTCTTGAGCACGCGGATGGCCGTGGGCGCCGAGAACATGTGGGTGACCCGGTACTTCTCCACGATGCTCCACCAGATGCCCGCGTCGGGGCGTATGGGCAGGCCCTCGTAGAGCACGGTGGCCATGCCTGCGATCAGCGGCGCATAGATGATGTAGCTGTGGCCCACGACCCAGCCGATATCGCTGGTGCAGAAGAAAGTCTGCCCTGCCTCGGCCCCGAAGATCAGCGGCATGCTGGCGGCCAACGCCACCGTGTAGCCGCCCGTGTCGCGCTGCACGCCCTTGGGGCGCCCCGTGGTGCCGCTGGTGTAGAGCGTGTAGCTGGGGTCGGTGGATTCCACCCAGGTGCAGGCGACCTGGGCGTCGGCGTGCAGCGCACGCAGGCTGGTCCAGTCGTGGTCGCGGCCGGCGCGCATGGGCGCAGGCGCCAGGCCACGGTCCACGATGAGCACGGCCGCTGGCTTGTGGCTGGCCAGTTGCAGGGCCTCGTCCAGCAAAGGCTTGTAGGCCACGACGCGCCCGCCGCGCGAGCCCGCGTCGGCACTGATGATGACCTTGGGCTCGGCATCGTCGATGCGCGAGGCCAGCGCCGCCGACGCAAAGCCGCCGAACACCACCGAATGGATGGCACCCAGCCGCGCACAGGCCAGCATGGCAAAGGCCGCCTCGGCAATCATGGGCATGTAGATCTGGACGCGGTCGCCCTTTTGCACGCCCAGCGACTGCAGCACGGCGGCCATGCGCTGCACCTCGGCATGCAGTTCGCGGTAGGTATAGACCTTCTCGGTGCCGGTCTCGGTGGAGATGGCGATCAGAGCATTCTGGTCGGCGCGCTCGGCCAGATGCCGGTCCACGGCGTTGTGGCAAAGATTGGTCTGGCCGCCCACGAACCACCTGGCGAACGGCGGGTTGTCATAGTCGCAGATGCGCTGGGGCGGCACATGCCAGTCGATGCGGCCGGCCTGCTCGGCCCAGAAGGCATCGCGCTCCTGGATGGAGCGGCGGTGGAAATCGTCGAAACGCGGGGCCATTGTCTGTCTCCTGTCGTTGTCATGGATTGGCGGCTTCTGAATTCATAATTATTCATAATGCGCTTGCCCAAAGCTGACAAATCCTGCACAGCGGCCCGGGCCGGCCCCCTCCGTCCCATTCGTCTTGCATGGCCCCGCCTTGCGACGGGCGTAAAAAAAGGCGCCGTGCAGGCGCCTCGACGAAAACCATCGCTTCAGCCGCTTACTTGACCAGGGCCAGCAGATCCTTGAAGGCCGGGTGCTCGCAGCTGCGCAGCCACTCGAAGGCCACCATCTCCGTGGTCACCAGTTCGGCACCCGCGCCTGCCAGGCGATCGAAGGCAGCATCGCGGTTGCGCTCGGTGCGCGAGCTGCAGGCATCGGTGACGACCCAGACGTCGAACTCGTCTTCCAGCAGTTCCAGCGCCGTCTGCAGCAGGCAGACATGGGCTTCGCAGCCGGCAATCACCACCATGCTGCGCTCGGGCGCCTGCTGCTGGGGCTTTTGCAGGTGCTTGGGCAGGCTGCGCGCATTGCCGCCCTGGGGACGTGCAGGCGGACGCAGCCACTCGCCCAGTCCTTCGGACACGGCGCTGAAATGCATCTTGGACAGTGTCCTGTCGCACAGCGCGCGCAGTTGGGCATCGTTGGCACCCAGGCGCGAGAGGTTCTGTTCGGTGCCGAACACCGGCACTTCCACCAGATGCGCCAGACGAGCCAGTTTCACGGCATTGGCCAGGACTGCCGGGCCCTCGAAGATGGCCGGCATCAGGCGCTCCTGGTAATCGACGAGTACAAGCTGGGAGTCGGAGGCTTCAAGCAGCATGGCGGATCTTTCTTGGAATACGAGGCGGCGCGGGCCGCCCTTCTTATCGGAAAACAGGACAGCCCGCTATTGTCGCAGCTTGGGGGCCATCACCGCCGGGCGCCGGCGATTCCTGAGGTGGCTCAAAAACCCGGGCCTTCGGGGGTCTTATCGAATTTGTCCTACGTTTTTGCGTGGTAATCTCGCGCCCCATGTCCCGATGGCTTATCGCACTCCTGTTCGTCAGCGCCACTGCACACGCGGCTCCGCCCGAGCTGCGTGACGACGATATGAACCAGCTGCTGGTCAACCGCAGCCTCATCTCGCAGCTGCGCGAAGCCCGCCACCACATGGCGGAGCGCACTTCCGACTTCGTCAAGGAAGCCCGACAAAGCGTCGCCGAAAAGACCTCCGACCTGGTCGTGACCGCCATGGGCTTCATCGGCGTTCCCTACCGTCGCGGCGGCAACAGTGCCGAGACCGGCTTCGACTGCAGCGGCTTTGTCCGTGCCATCTACTCCGAGACCCTGGGCAAGGTCCTGCCGCGTCGCGCTGACCAGCAGGCACAGGCCACGGAAAAAATCGACAAGAACGAACTCAAGCCCGGCGATCTGGTGTTCTTCAACACCATGCGCCGCGCCTTCAGCCACGTCGGCATCTATGTCGGCGACGGCAACTTCATTCATGCCCCCCGCACCGGTGCACAGGTGCGCGTGGAAAGCATGCAAAGCGCCTACTGGGCCCGCCGCTTCGATGGCGCCCGTCGCGTGCAGGACTCCGACGGCCTGGGCCTGGATGCCAGCAAGGCTGCCTTGGCCATGCAGATGCAGGCAAGCCAGCTGCAGTAACCACGGCGGGCTGTCTGCCCTCCCCCAGTCCAGGCGCCTGCAGATGCAGGCGTTTTGTTTTTCAGGGCACTGCACTGCCTTCGTCCCAGGTTGAGACGCTGTCCGACAGGGCCGGCATGCGCCGGGCCCTAGAGTCGCGGCATGGAAGCTTCAGTTCGGAGAAAAGCATGATGTCCTTGATTGGCACCCTCATCGTTGGCCTGGTCGTTGGCCTGCTGGCGCGCGCACTCAAACCCGGCGACGACAGCCTTGGCTGGATCATGACCATCCTGCTTGGTGTGGCAGGATCGTTTCTTGCCAGCTATGTCGGTGTCGCCATGGGCTGGTATGAAGCCGGGCAGCCCGCTGGCTGGATCGCCTCCATCGTTGGCGCCATCGTCATCCTCTTCATCTACAGCCTGGTGCGCAGCAAGAGCGCACGCTGACCGCACCGGTGCCAGCCGCCTCCTCCGGCTGGCGCATTCTACTGATCGACATCTGCCCCGGACCCACTGGCACGCATGATCTTTCGCACATCGGACAAGACCCCTCCCCCTCCACCACCGCGCCACGATGTGGCGCAGGCCGCAGAGAGCGCGCGCAAGCTGCTGCACCGGCGTGCGCTGGTGGGAGCCGCAGCCAGCAGCCTGCCGATCCCGGGGCTGGACTGGCTGGTTGACGCAGCCCTGCTGGCGCGCCTGCTGCCGCGCATCAACCGTGAGTTCGGCCTCACGCCCGAACAGCTGGACAGGCTGGACCCCGGCAAGCGCGAGCAGGTGCAAAAGGCCGTGGCCATGGTCGGCTCGGTACTGATCGGCAAGCTGATCACGCGCGACATGGTGGTGCGCCTGGCACGCGCTGCCGGCATGCGCATGACGGCAACCCAAGCGGCAAAGTACGTGCCGCTGGCCGGCCAGGCTGCAGCGGCCGCGCTGGGTTACGCCACGCTGCGCTACCTGGGAGAGCGCCACATCCAGGACTGCATTCGCGTGGTCGAGCAGGCGGAGCTCGACATTCCCTCGCATCTGCCCACGCAGCTGGAACGCACGGCCCGCAAGGTCGAGCAGACCGACAAGCAATTGCATGAGCACGGCAAAAGCAAGGGCGAGGGCGAGCCCGGGGCCGAGCCATCCGGCAAGCGCCCGCGCTTTTGGCGCCAGCCGGACCGCGGCCCCTGGGGCCGCTCCCAGTAAATGGCGATCAGCCCAGGTCCGAGGCGCGGTGGCGCTCCGGCACCTGGGTGGCCTCGTCTCCCCAGGTGCGATTGACGCGGCGGCCGCACACCACCGCCGGCCGTTGGGCAATCTCGCGGGCCCAGCGCATCACATGCGTGTACTCATGGGCCGCCAGGAACTCGGCCGCGCCGTACACCTCGTTGAGCACCAGTGCGCCATACCAGGGCCAGATGGCGATGTCGGCAATGCTGTAGTGCTCTCCCGCAATGAAGGCGTGCTCGGCCAGCTGGCGATTGAGCACGTCCAGCTGGCGCTTGGTTTCCATGGTGAACCGGTTGATCGGGTACTCGAATTTTTCGGGAGCATAGGCATAGAAATGACCGAAGCCGCCGCCCAGGTAAGGCGCCGATCCCATCTGCCAGAACAGCCAGTTCAGCGTCTCGGTGCGTGCAGCGGGTTCGGCAGGCAGCAGCGCGCCAAACTTCTCGGCCAGGTACAGCAGGATGGAGCCCGACTCGAACACGCGCACCGGCGGCTCCACGCTGCGGTCCACCAGCGCGGGAATCTTGGAATTGGGGTTGACCTCGACAAAGCCACTGGAGAACTGGTCGCCATCGCTGATACGGATCAGCCAGGCGTCGTACTCGGCGCCGCCATGGCCCAGCGCCAGCAGCTCCTCCAGCATGATGGTGACCTTCACGCCGTTGGGCGTGGCCAGCGAATACAGCTGCAGAGGCTGCTGCCCCACCGGCAGTGTCTTGTCGTGGGTCGGCCCGGCGACCGGGCGGTTGATGTTGGCGAAGGTGCCGCCCGAGGGCGCAGGCTGCCATACGGCGGGCGGGACATAGGTGGAGCGGTCGGACATGCAGGATTCCTGTGGTTCGCGGGCATGGGAAAGGCGCCCGGCTGAAGGCCATTGTCCAGCCCCTGACACACTCCTGCCGCCGCGCGCAGAACGCCGCCACGGCGTCCGGGGATTTGCCACAATCGTTGCATGACTGCAGCCCCCACACCCTCCGCCCGCCAGTTCTGGCTCATGAAGAACGAGCCCGACGAATACTCCATAGACCATGCGCTGGCCGCGCCGCAGGCCACCATTGCCTGGGACGGGGTGCGCAACTACCAGGCGCGCAACTTCATGCGTGATGCCATGCAGGTCGGCGACGGGGTGCTGTACTGGCATTCCAGCTGCGCCGAGCCCGGCATCTACGGCATCGCCCGCATTGCCGGCAATCTGCGCACCGACGCCTCGCAGTTCGACCCGGCCAGCCCGTACTACGACCCCAAGTCTTCTCCCGACAAGCCGCGCTGGCTCACGCTGGACGTGCAGGCGCTGCGCAAGACACGCACGCTGCAGATTGCCGAGCTGCGCGCGCATCCTGAACTGGCGCAGATGCGTGTGCTGCAAAAGGGCAATCGGTTGTCGATCACGCCGGTCACGCCCGAGGAATGGAGCTTCATCGAAGGCCTGCTCAGGCACGGCTGAACACGCCTCGCACGGGCTGCTTTCTTACAAGCAAGAAGCCTCTTTCCTGCACTCCTGCCCTGCATCGGCCGCTATGCTTTTGGGCATTTGCGAACCTGGATTTCGCAAGCTGGAGGGACCATCTTCGTGCGCTGGCGAAAATCAAAAGCAAAAACAACCACTGGACCACTCAAGAGCGGCATGGCCGCGGCGCCAGGCCGCCTGCGGCTGGCGCTGCGCGATGCCATCGCCGCCTCGCTGGGCGCCATGCTGGCCTGGGAACTGTCCCACTACCTGCTGGGCCACCCCAGACCCGTCTTTGCCGCCGTCACCGCCCTGGTCTGCCTGGCGCCCGGCCTGCCCAGCCATCTCAAGCAAACCTGGGGCCTGGTGCTGGGCTGCGCCATCGGCATCATCGTCGGCGAACTGGCCTGGCTGCTGCCCGACACCATTCCCCTGCTGCGGCTGAGCCTGGCCTCGCTGGTCGCGCTGTCGCTGGCCGCCATGCTGGGGCAGCCGCCTGTGGTTCCGATACAGGCCGGCGTTTCCGTGGTGCTGGTCCTCAGCATGGGGCCCAGCGCGGCGGGCGAAACCCGGCTGGTCGACGTGCTGGTCGGCGCAGGCGTGGGCCTGATGTTCAGCCAGGTCATCTTCACGGCCAATCCGCTGCGTGCCGTATCACGTTCGGCAAGCGCGTTGCTGGGCCAGCTGGCCGACGGGCTGGACGCCACGCTGCGTGCCACCGCCACCCACGACACACCCGACGCCACCGTGGCACTGGGCCAGCTCACGCGCAGCAGCGATGCGCTGAGCGCGCTGCGCACCGCCATGACGGAGGCGCAAAGCGCCAGCCGCTGGTCCGTGCGCGGACGCCTGGGTGGCGCGGCACTGCAGACCGTCACGGCGCGCTACGACCGCCATGCCGTGCGCCTGTACGCCAGCGCGCTGCTGCTGGGCGAAAGCCTGGTGCGCGGAATGTCGCATGACAGCGGCCTCATGCCGCGCGCCATCGTCCTGCACTGTGAATGGCTGATCGAAGCCTGCCGGCAACTGGCCGCCAATGGCAACGTGGTGGCCCTGCAGCCCGACGACGCCCTGGCCAGGTTGGCCGCCTCGGCCCCCCAGGCGCCCACCCAACCGCTGCCTGAGGCCTGGCTGCCCGCGCTGGACCACGCACGACAGATGGAAGAGGCCCTGAAGGCGCTCACAGGTTCGCGCGACGCGTGATCAGGCGGCAGCGCGTTCGCGCTGCCTTGCAGGCGCCGCGCTGATGCGGGCAATGGCGCCGGCCAGCCACCAGCCGATGGCGCACATGGCCGCCGTCACCACCCAGGTCCACTGCCATCCGCCCGCCTGCACTGCCACGGCCGCCACCAGAGGCGGCCCTGCAAACTGGCCCACGCTGGACCATTGCTGCATGAAGCCCACCGTGGTCGAAACAGTGGACTCATCGGGGGCAAGCCGCACGGCCATGGAAAACAGCGTGCCCGGAATCAGTCCCCCCGCTGCCGAGAACACAACTACCGCAGCAAAGCGCAGCCACAAAGGTGCCAACGGCTGGCCTTGCCATTGCACATAGGCCAGCAGCGCGCACAACGCCATGCAGCCGAAGCCCATGCGCAGCGCCCGCGAGGCGCTCCAGCCGCCTTGCAGCAGACGGCCCGATGCCACATTGCCCACCATGTTGGCCAGCGCCACCACGGCCGTCAGCGTGCCCGACAACGCCGCTCCCAGGCCCGCCTCAGCATAGACCGTGGGAAGAAAGCCGATGACGGCCATCCACTGTCCCGAATACACGGCAAAGCCCAGCGCCACGCACCAGGGGCCAGGGCTGCGCAAAGTCAGCGCCAGGCGCGGACGCCACCCCCCGCCAGCCGCCGACGTGCTAACGGGTGCCTTCGGGCCGTCTGCCGGCACGCCGTACCACACGGCGGCGCAAGCCAGGGCAGAGACCAGCCCCAGAAGCAGCCACCACAGCGGCCAGGAAGCCCAGGCCATCACCCAGGGACCCAGCAGCAAGCCGATGGCACTGCCCAGCGGCATGTAGGTGCCCCACCAGCCCATGCGCGCGCTCAGATCGTGCGGCGCCACGCAGCGGCGAATCAGCCCTGGCCCCGGCATGGCGACCAGCAGAAAGCCCAGTCCTTCCACGGCGCGCAGGGCCAGCAACGGTGCAAAACCCGTGGCGATGGCGCCCAGGGCGCTGGCACCCGCCATCAACAGCAGGCCCGCCAGCATGCTGCGCCGCAGTCCCCAGCGGTCAGCCCCCAGGCCCACCACCAGGCCCAGCAGCATGCCGGCCACCTGCACGGTGGAAAGCAGAAAGCCGGCCTGCAGCAGGGACACGCCCAGCTGCTGCTGCAGCACCGGCACGGCCGGCGGCAGCTTGCCTACATGCAGGGCCGCGCTGACGCCGGCCATCACGACGATCCATGAGGGATGCACCCCCTGCCTTGTTGTTTCCATTGGATGCGGTTTCCTGGGGGCACATGCCGTGCGCCCTGTGGGTGATGTGTGAAGTATCGAAAGCATAGGCCAAGCGGCGCCCGCAAGCAGCGCCCCTGGCATCTGCCCACCAACCGGCTTGCGGCAGCGGGCATCGGCAGCGCATTCGACATAGCCCGTGGCACTGGAACGCCCAGGTGAGGCGCTCCAGCTGCGCGGCCAGGCATTTCCGTTGCCCAAAAACAGCTTGGCCTGCGAGGCACCCCATGGCACCTCGCAGGCCTTGCATGCCGGGCAGAGGTCGCATGCGCTGCGGCCTTTCGCCCGTCCTCCCCCACCGATTCCTGTCAGGCCTTTATGGCATCACAGCCTCAGCTTGGCACTGGCCAGCAACACACCGAAGCCCACCAACATGCCGCCAAAGGCCCGGTCTATCCAGTGCCGTACGGCCAGCAGCCGGGCACGAACCCGCTGTGCGGAAAAGCACAGCGCCACGATGCAAAACCAACCCACATGGGCCAGCGAGATGAACCCGCCGTACGCCAGTTGCGTGGCCAGAGATGTGTCCTGCCCCACGATCTGCAGGAACAGGCTCACCACAAACACCGTGGTCTTGGGATTGAGCGCATTCGTCAGAAAGCCCGTGCGCAGCGCCGCCATGTCGGACAGTACGGCAGCCGGCTGGCTGGCCATTTCTCCGTCCGGCCGGCTGCGCAGCATGGTCACGCCCAGATAGATCAGATAGGCTGCACCCAGCAGCTTGACCACATCGAACAGCCAGGTGGCCTGCTGCATCAGCAACCCCACACCAAGCAAGGTATAGCTGACATGGACCAGCACGCCCAGGCCTATGCCCAGCGCCGTGAGCATGCCCGCGCGGCGCGAGCGCAGCAGGCTGTTGCGCGTGACCATGGCGAAATCCGCCCCGGGGCTGATCACGGCCAGCAAGGTAATGGTGACTACAGCTATCCATTCGGTCATGCATTCTCCGTTCGACTCAGTGCAACGCGGGATAGTATTGGCCTTCCATGAAAATACATAACGATGTTTTCTGACACAGTTAGTGAACTCAATTCACAGACTCCCAGCAAGCGGCTGCCGTCGTTGCAGGCCCTGCGCTGCTTCGAAGCGGCCGCCCGGCGGGAGAACTTCAGCAAGGCAGCTGAAGAGTTGCATCTGACCCACGGCGCCATCAGCCGGGCCGTGCGCCTGCTGGAAGACGATCTGGGCGTGACCCTGTTTGACCGCCGCAGCCGCCGCGTCTTCCTGACCGACGCTGGGCGCCATCTCGCACAGGCCGTGCATGAAGGCCTGGAGCGCATGCGCCAGGCGACGCAGGAGTTGCGCGCACGCGCGCGGCATGCGCGCCGCTGGGTGCTGTCCTGCGAACCCACCTTGCTGATGCGCTGGCTGATTCCGCGCTGGCCACAGTTCCAGCAAATGCATCCCGAGCTGCAACTGCACCTGGTGGCCGGCGGTGGCCCGTTCTCGTTTGCGGACGGGATCGACCTGGCCATACGGCGCGACGATTTCGCCCTGCCCGCAGGCTGCCATGCCGAAACGCTGTTCGCAGAGCGCATAGGCCCGGTCTGCCGGCCCGATCGCCTGGCGCAATGGTGCGACCGCCCCGCGCAAGAGCACACGCCCAGGCTGCGCGCCGATGCGCCCTTACTGCAAAGCCGCACGCGCCCTGGCGCCTGGGCCACCTGGGCCGAGTGCAGCGGCCAGCCCCAGCCCTCGGGACCGCAGCTGCAGTTCGAACATTTCTATTTCACGCTCCAGGCTGCCGTGGCCGGAATGGGCGTGGCCATAGGCCCCTGGCAACTGGTGCGCGACGACATTGCCAGCGGCGTGCTGGCGGCGCCCATGGGCTTTGTGGAGGATGGATCGCGCTATTGCCTGCTGTCCCCTGCCCCGCCTGCACCGAATGGCGTGCACGCCCAGTTGCTGCAGTGGCTGCGCTCCCAGGCCTGAGCCGGCCTGCGACCCGTACTACCCCCCCAAAGCACAAAGGCAGCCGAAGCTGCCTTTGTGTCCTTGCCCGTTCCGAAGGCCGGGCGTTGCGCTTACTTGCGCTGCGGCGGCAAGTCCGTGCAGGAGCCGTGCGCCACCTCCGCCGCCATGCCCAGGCTCTCGCCCAGCGTGGGGTGAGGATGGATGGTCTTGCCGATGTCCACGGCGTCGGCACCCATTTCAATGGCCAGCGCGATTTCGCCGATCATGTCGCCTGCATGCGTGCCGACGATGCCGCCGCCCAGGATGCGGCCATGGCCATGCGCCTCGGGGCTGTCGTCGAACAGCAGCTTGGTGACGCCTTCGTCGCGGCCATTGGCAATGGCGCGGCCCGATGCCGTCCAGGGGAAGACCCCCTTCTTGACCTTGATGCCCTGGGCCTTGGCCTGGTCCTCGGTCAGGCCCACCCACGCCACTTCCGGGTCGGTGTAGGCCACGCTGGGGATCACGCGGGCATTGAAGGCGCTGGCGGCCAGCTCCTTGTTGCCCTGCAGTTCACCGGCGATGACTTCGGCGGCCACATGGGCCTCGTGCACGGCCTTGTGCGCCAGCATGGGCTGGCCCACCACGTCGCCGATGGCGAAGATGTGGGGCACGTTGGTGCGCATCTGGATGTCGACTTCGATGAAACCGCGGTCCGTGACGGCCACGCCGGCCTTCTCGGCGGCGATCTTCTTGCCGTTGGGCGTGCGGCCCACGGCCTGCAGCACCAGGTCGTAGACCTGGGGCTCGGGCACGGTGATGCCGTCCTTGGCGGGCGCGAAGCTGACCTTGATGCCTTCGGGCGTGGCTTCGGCACCCACGGTCTTGGTGTTGACCATGATGTTGTCGAAGCGCGGCGCGTTCATCTTCTGCCAGACCTTGACCAGGTCGCGGTCGGCGCCCTGCATGAGGCCGTCCATCATCTCCACCACGTCCAGGCGTGCGCCCAGCGTGGAGTAGACGGTGCCCATTTCCAGGCCGATGATGCCGCCACCCAGGATCAGCATGCGTTTGGGCACGCTGGCCAGGTCCAGCGCGCCGGTGGAGTCCACCACGCGCGGGTCCTTGGGCATGAAGGGCAGGTGCACGGCCTGGCTGCCGGCGGCAATGATGGCGCGCTTGAACTGCACGATCTTCTTGCTGCCGGTCTTTTCCTGGCCGTCGCCCGTGGTCTCTTCCACCTCAAGGTGATTGGCACCGACGAAGTTGCCGTAGCCGCGCACCACGGTGACCTTGCGCATCTTGGCCATCTGGCCCAGGCCGCCGGTCAGCTTGCCGATGACCTTGTCCTTGTGTCCGCGCAGCTGGTCGATGTTGACCTCGGGCGCGCCGAACTTGACGCCTGCCACTTCCAGGTGCTTGACCTCGTCCACGACGGCCGCCACGTGCAGCAGCGCCTTCGAGGGAATGCAGCCCACGTTCAGGCAGACGCCGCCGAGGGTCTTGTAGCGCTCGACGATGACCACGTTCAGGCCCAGGTCGGCTGCGCGGAAGGCGGCAGAGTAGCCGCCAGGGCCACCGCCGAGCACGACCACGTCGCAGTCATAGTCGGCCACGCCACCCGCGTAGCTGGCTGCCGCAGGAGCAGGGGCCGGGGCCGCTGGAGCCGGCACGGCAGGTGCCGCGGCGCTGGCGGCTGCAGGAGCCGCAGCGGCAGCCTGGGGCGCAGCGGCCGCCTCGCCGGCAGCCTCCAGCGTCAGGACCACGGAGCCCTCGGCGACCTTGTCGCCGAGCTGCACCTTGAGTTCCTTGACCACGCCGGCATGGCTGGAAGGAATCTCCATGGAGGCCTTGTCGGACTCCACGGTGATCAGAGACTGATCCTTGGCGACGGTGTCACCGGGCTGGACCAGCAGTTCGATCACGCCCACTTCGGCGAAGTCGCCGATGTCGGGCACCTTGATGTCGATGATTGCCATGTGTCGGGCCTCCGTTTACAGCAGGATGCGGCGGTAGTCCGCCAGCACCTGACCCAGGAAGGCATTGAAGCGCGCGGCCGAGGCACCGTCGATGACGCGGTGGTCATAGGACAGCGACAGCGGCAGCGTCAGGCGCGGCACGAACTGCTTGCCGTCCCACACGGGCTTCATCTGGCCCTTGGACAGGCCGAGGATGGCCACTTCCGGGGCGTTGATGATGGGGGTGAAGTTCGTGCCGCCGATGCCGCCCAGCGACGAGATCGAGAAGCAGCCGCCCTGCATGTCGGCAGCGCCGAGCTTGCCATCGCGGGCCTTCTTGGCCAGCTCGCCCATTTCCTGGCTGATCTGCAGGATGCCCTTCTTGTCGGCATCGCGCAGCACGGGCACCACCAGGCCATTGGGCGTGTCTGCCGCAAAGCCGATGTGGAAGTACTGCTTGTAGACCAGGGTGTCGCCGTCCAGCGAGGCGTTGAACTCCGGGAACTTCTTGAGCGCCGCGACCACCGCCTTGATCACGAAGGCCAGCATGGTCACCTTGACGCCGCTCTTCTCGTTCTCCTTGTTGGTGGAGACGCGGAAAGCTTCCAGGTCGGTGATGTCGGCCTCGTCGTTGTTGGTGACGTGGGGGATCATGACCCAGTTGCGCGACAGGTTGGCGCCGCTGATCTTCTTGATGCGCGACAGGTCCTTGCGCTCGACCGGGCCGAATTTGGCGAAGTCCACCTTGGGCCAGGGCAGCAGGTCCAGGCCGGCGCCGCCGCCGGAGCCGCCCTTGGGAGCCGCCGCAGCCTGGGCCTTGGTCTGCACGGCACCGGCCATGACGGACTTGGTGAAAGCCTGGATGTCGTCGGCCGTGATGCGGCCCTTGTTGCCCGAGCCCTTGACCTCGTCCAGCGGCACACCCAGTTCGCGGGCGAACTTGCGCACGGAGGGCGATGCATGGGGCAGCTTGCCGGTGGGCGCCACGGTGGGGTTGTGTGCAGGTGCAGCGGCAGGAGCCGATGCTGCAGCGGCAGCCACCGGAGCTGCAGCGGCCGGGGCAGCAGTTGCCGGTGCAGGGGCTGCAGCAGCAGGTGCCGGGGCCGCAGCCTGGGCTGCAGGCGCGGCAGCGCCCTGCACGCTCATCTGGCCGACCACGTCGCCCACATTGACCGTGTCGCCGATCTTGAGCGTCAGCGCCGTGATGGTGCCCGCTGCGGGCGAGGGGATCTCCATCGAGGCCTTGTCGGATTCGACAGTGAACAGCGATTGCTCTGCCGTCACGGTGTCGCCGACCTTGACCAGCATCTCGATCACGGCCACGTCCTTGAAGTCGCCGATGTCGGGAATCTTGATATCGATCTGCGTGGCGGCGCCCGAGGCCGCAGGCGCGGCAGCGGGAGCAGCGGCCGGCGCAGGCGCAGATGCAGGCGCAGCAGATGCAGGCGCTGCCACGGGAGCCGGGGCAGCAGCTGCCGGTGCCGGTGCCGCAGCGTCTGCGGTCTCGATCACGGCAATGATGCTGCCTTGCTTGACCTTGTCGCCCAGGTTCACGCGCAGCTCCTTGAGCACGCCGGCGTGGCTGGACGGAATCTCCATCGATGCCTTGTCGGACTCGACGGTGATCAGCGATTGCTCGGCCTTGATCTGGTCGCCGGCCTTGACCAGCACTTCGATCACACCGACTTCATCGAAATCGCCGATGTCCGGAACTTGAATGTCTACCAATGCCATAGGTGTCTCCCGTTCTTACTCAGGCGTGCAGCGGGTTGATCTTGTCGGCCTTGATGCCGTACTTGGCGATCGCCTCGGCCACGGTGGTGGCGTTGATCTTGCCTTCTTCGGCCAGCGCGCGCAGTGCGGCGACCACGATGTAGTGGCGGTCCACCTCGAAGTGCTCGCGCAGCTTGCGGCGGAAGTCCGAACGGCCGAAGCCGTCGGTGCCCAGCACCTTGTAGGTGCGGCCCTTGGGCATATAGGGACGGATCTGCTCGGCGTAGGCCTTCATGTAGTCGGTGGATGCGATCACCGGGCCATTGTGCGACTGCAGCTGCTGCGTGACGAAGGGCACCTTCTGCGTTTCCAGCGGATGCAGCAGGTTCCAGCGGTCGGCTTCCTGGCCGTCGCGGGTCAGTTCGTTGAAGCTGGGGCAGCTCCACACGTCGGCGGCAATGCCCCAGTCGGCCAGCAGCAGTTCCTGGGCGAAGAAGGATTCGCGCAGGATGGTGCCCGATCCCAGCAGCTGCACGCGCAGGCCGCTTTCCGGCACCTTCTGGCCGGGCTTGCACAGGTACATGCCCTTGATGATCTGCTGCTCGGTGCCGGGCGTGAGGCCGGGCATGGCGTAGTTCTCGTTGAGCAGCGTGATGTAGTAGAAGACGTTTTCCTGCTCCTGCACCATGCGGCGCAGGCCGTCCTGCATGATCACGGCGACTTCGTGGGCGAAGGTCGGGTCGTAGCTCACGCAGTTGGGAATGGTGTTGGCCAGGATGTGGCTGTGGCCGTCTTCGTGCTGCAGGCCTTCGCCGTTCAGCGTGGTGCGGCCCGAGGTGCCGCCCAGCAGGAAGCCGCGCGCCTGCATGTCGCCGGCCGCCCAGGCCAGGTCACCGATGCGCTGGAAGCCGAACATCGAGTAGTACACATAGAACGGGATCATGATCCGGTTGCTTGTGCTGTAGCTCGTGGCTGCCGCGATCCAGCTGCTCATGCCGCCGGCTTCGTTGATGCCTTCCTGCAGGATCTGGCCGGCCTTGTCCTCGCGGTAGTACATCACCTGGTCCTTGTCGACCGGGGTGTACTGCTGTCCAGCGGGGTTGTAGATGCCGATCTGGCGGAACAGGCCTTCCATGCCGAAGGTACGTGCCTCGTCCACCAGGATGGGCACGACGCGCGGGCCGATTTCCTTGTCGCGCAGCAGCTGCGTCAGGAAACGCACATAGGCCTGCGTGGTCGAGATCTCACGGCCTTCGGGCGTGGCTTCGAGGATGGCCTTGAAGGTGTCCAGCGCAGGCGCCGTGAACTGCTCGCTGGCCTTGACGCGGCGGTGCGGCAGGTAGCCGCCCAGGGCCTTGCGGCGCTCGTGCAGGTAGCGCATTTCCGGCGTGTCGTCAGCCGGCTTGTAGAAAGGCAGGTCGGCGATCTGGCTGTCGGGAATCGGGATGTTGAAGCGGTCGCGGAAGGCCTTGATGTCCTCGTCGCCCAGCTTCTTGGTCTGGTGAACGGTGTTCTTGCCTTCACCGATCTTGCCCATGCCGAAGCCCTTGACGGTCTTGACCAGCAGCACGGTGGGTTGGCCCTTGTGCGAGTTGGCCGCATGGAAGGCCGCATAGACCTTCTGCGAATCGTGGCCGCCGCGGCGCAGGTTCCAGATCTCGTCGTCGCTCATGTGCTCGACCATCTTCAGCGCGCGCGGATCGCGGCCGAAGAAGTTCTTGCGCACGTAGGCGCCGTCATTGGCCTTGAACGACTGGTAGTCGCCGTCGTTGCACTCGGCCATGATCTTCTTGAGCACGCCGTCCTTGTCCTTGGCCAGCAGCTCGTCCCAGCCCTTGCCCCACAGCAGCTTGATGACGTTCCAGCCGGAGCCGCGGAACTCGCCCTCGAGTTCCTGGATGATCTTGCCGTTGCCGCGCACCGGACCGTCCAGGCGCTGCAGGTTGCAGTTGATCACGAAGATCAGGTTGTCCAGCTTTTCGCGGGCGGCCAGGGAGATCGCACCCAGCGACTCGACCTCGTCCATTTCCCCGTCGCCGCAGAAGACCCAGACCTTGCGGTTTTCGGTGTCGGCAATGCCGCGGGCGTGCAGGTACTTGAGGAAGCGCGCCTGGTAGATGGCCATCAGCGGGCCCAGGCCCATGGACACCGTGGGGAACTGCCAGAACTCGGGCATCAGCTTGGGGTGCGGGTAGCTGGACAGGCCCTTGCCGTCCACTTCCTGGCGGAAGTTCAGCAGCTGCTCTTCGGAGATGCGGCCTTCCAGATAGGCGCGGGCATAGATGCCGGGCGAGACGTGGCCCTGGATGTACAGGCAGTCGCCACCGTGGTTTTCGTTTTCGGCGTGCCAGAAGTGGTTGAAGCCGGCCGCAAACATGTTGGCCAGCGAAGCGAAGGAGCCGATGTGGCCACCCAGGTCACCGCCTTCGGGTGGGTGCAGGCGGTTGGCCTTGACCACCATGGCCATGGCGTTCCAGCGCATGTAGGCGCGCAGGCGGCCTTCGATTTCCAGGTTGCCGGGACAGCGCGCTTCCTGCGAGGCCTCGATGGTGTTCACGTAGCCGGTGTTGGCCGAGAAGGGCATGTCCACGCTGTTCTGGCGTGCATGTTCGAGCAGGTCCTCGATCAGCTTGTGCGCATATTCGGCGCCTTCACGGTCGATGACGGCCGACAGTGCGTCCATCCATTCGCGCGATTCTTGTTGGTCCAGGCCGGCGGGAACGCCTGCATTGCCTTGCGGGTCAGTCTGAGCTGTCATGGGAATGTCTCCTTGCAGAAGGTAGCGTCTTGGGGTCGAACCAGTGAGCGGCGCAGCGCGCCATCGCAGGCGGGTAGTTCACCACGCCTTGCGCGGCACAGACCCTGTCTGGCGAACTTGAAGATACCGATTCACTGCCTCAATGCTCGGCGAGTGTCGCATACTTTTTTCGAATTTCAAATGGTGCTTTTTGATTTCATAATTTGAAATTTTGCTGCAAACGCACATACAGTGAAGACCCCAAAGAACGTCGCCGAAGCGCCTGCGTGGCGACTCCAATACTCCTTAAAAACAGTCAGACTCTCCCCTACACTGGGCGCATGCAATCCTCCCCTTCCGAGCACGGCACGCACAGCCCTGCCCCCATGGCAGGCGTGGCCGCGCCAGTGCGCTGGTGGCGCAGCTGGTGGCGCAGTCTTTCCCCCACGCGCCAGGACCGCTTTGCGGCACTCGCCCCGCTGGCCGCCGTACTGATGTTCATGGCCGCCATCGTCGCGTCGTTCTGGTATCTGCGCATGGAGGAGATCGACCGCGAGAAGGAAGCGTTGCACCGCGACGTGGAATATGCCCAGCAGCGCGTGCGCCTGCGCCTGCTGGAGCGCCAGGAGCAACTGATGCGCATGGCGCGCGACATCAGCAACCACGATCTGGCCGAGTCCGATTTCGCCAGCCGCGCGGAAGCGCTCATCAGCCAGTATCCCGAACTGCAGTCCATCACCTGGATCGACTCCCAACGCCGCATTCTGGCCAGCCAGTCCGCCCCCACCGTGAGCAGCGACCAGTTGCGTATCCCCCGCGAGGTACTGCGCGCCGGTGACGCACTGGAGGCCTACCAGCTCGCGCGCGAGATGCAGCAGCCCATCTATGTGCAAGGCCTGGCCCACAAGGGCGAGGCCGCGCCGCTGCTGCAGCTGCATGTGCCGCTGGCGCAGGACGGCCGCTACATCGGCGAGCTGCTGGGCGAGTATTCCGTGGACAGCCTGCTGCGCTACGGCACGCCCACCGAAATCATGGCCCGCTATGCCATGACCATGCTCGACAGCCGGGGCCAGGTTCTGGCCGGCACACCGCTGACGCCGCGCAAGCAAAATGCCACCGACCTGCTGCGCTGGCGCACGGTGGCCAATGAGGACGAGGCTCCGGTCGCCCCCGTGGGCAACAGTCTGGTGCTGCGCGCACAGGCCTACCGCACCTCGCTGGGCGTGGTGGGCAGCGGCCTGTTCTGGCTGGTGGGCACGCTCAGCGCGATGACGGCATGGCTGCTGCTGGCCACCTGGCGCCACACGCGACGCCGCCAGCGCGCGCAGGAAGCCCTGGTTGCCGAAACCAATTTCCGCCGCGCCATGGAGAACTCGGTGCTCACCGGCATGCGCGCGCTGGACCTGCAAGGCCGCATCACCTACGTGAACGCCGCCTTCTGCCAGATGACGGGATGGAGCGAATCCGAACTCGTCGGCCAGATGCCGCCCTATTCCTACTGGCCCGACAACGACTATGACAACCTGCACTCCAAGCTGCGCGAGGAGCTGTCCGGCAAGACCATCGTCGGGGGCTTTCAGGTGCGCGTGCAGCGCAAGAACGGCACGCAGTTCGACGCGCGCCTGTATGTCTCGCCGCTGATCGACGCCCACGGCCAGCACACGGGCTGGATGTCGTCCATGACCGACATCACCGAGCCCAACCGCATCCGCGAGCAGTTGTCGGCCTCCTACGAGCGCTTCACCATCGTGCTGGAGGCGCTGGACGCCTCGGTGTCCGTCGCCCCGCTTGGCAGCGCCGAGCTGCTGTTCGCCAACAAGCTGTACCGGCAATGGTTCGGCTCGCAGACCGATGGCCATCTGCAGCTCGTCGCCCAGGCCGGCGTGCTGCCCGTGCGCTCTCAGCCGCAGGGCATGGACGATGAGGATGGCCTGATGGGCCTGCCCACCGACTCGCTGACCAGCGCACGCAGCGAGAACGCCGAGATCTATCTGCCCGAACTGGGCAAGTGGCTGGAAGTGCGCTCGCGCTACCTGAGCTGGGTGGACGGACGCCTGGCGCAGATGGTGATCGCCACCGACATCACGCCGCGCCGCCTGGCCGAGGAGCAGGCCGATCGCCAGGCCGAGCACGCCCAGTCCGTCAGCCGCCTGATCACCATGGGCGAGATGGCCTCCAGCGTGGCCCACGAACTCAACCAGCCGCTGACCGCCATCAGCAACTACTGCAGCGGCATGCTCACGCGCCTCGAAAAAGGCACGCTGACCGAGGAGCAGATGAAGTTCGCGCTGGAGAAGACCGCCCACCAGGCGCAGCGCGCGGGCCAGATCATTTTGCGCATACGCTCCTTCGTCAAGCGCAGCGAACCCAACCGCACCCTGGCCCAGGTCACCGACATGGTCAGCGAGGCAGTGGAGCTGGCCGGCATCGAGCTGCGCCGCCGCAATGTACAGCTGACCTACCACGTGGCCGAGCGCATGCCGGCCATCATGGCCGACACCATCCTCATCGAGCAGGTGCTGGTCAACCTCATGAAGAACGGCGCCGAATCCATCGAGCAATCGGGCCGACCCAGCCACCAGCGCAACGTGGAACTGCGCGTGGTGCCGCGCACCATCGAGGACCAGCGCGTCATCGAATTCAACGTGCAGGACACCGGCAAGGGCTTGCCGCCCGAGGTGCTGGAGCGCCTCTTCGAGGCCTTCTTCACCACCAAGAGCGAAGGCATGGGCATGGGCCTGAATCTGTGCCGCAGCATTGTCGAGTCCCACCAGGGCCGTATGCGTGCCGAGAACCTCTACAATGGTTCCGAGGTTGTCGGCTGCCGATTTTCATTCTGGCTGCCGCTGGCCCCGCCGGGCGACGCGACAACGCCGGCAGCGACCATTGAACCCACAACAAGGACGATTGCATGAGCTTGATCCCCAAAAAAGGCACTGTGTACGTAGTTGATGACGACGAAGCGGTTCGTGATTCGCTGCAATGGTTGTTGGAGGGCAAGGACTATCGTGTGCGCTGCTTCGACTCGGCCGAGACCTTCCTCTCGCGCTACGACCCACGCGAAATCGCCTGCCTCATCGTCGACATCCGCATGGGCGGCATGACCGGCCTGGAACTGCAGGACCGACTGATCGAACGCAAGTCTCCCCTGCCCATCGTCTTCATCACCGGCCACGGCGACGTGCCCATGGCGGTGAACACCATGAAGAAGGGCGCACTGGACTTCATCCAGAAGCCGTTCAACGAGGAAGAACTGCTGAACCTGGTCGAGCGCATGCTGGACCATGCCCGCGAAGCCTTTGCCGGCCACCAGCAGGCCGCCAGCCGCGACGCCCTGCTGGCCAAGCTGACCAGCCGCGAAGCCCAGGTGCTCGAGCGCATCGTCGCCGGCCGCCTGAACAAGCAGATCGCCGACGATCTGGGCATCAGCATCAAGACCGTGGAGGCGCACCGCGCCAACATCATGGAAAAGCTCAACGCCAACACCGTGGCCGACCTGCTCAAGATCGCCCTGGGCCAGGGCCAGACCGCTGCGGCGGCCAAGGCGGCCGTCGCAGGATAAGCACCGACGCCATCCCCTGCTTTTTTCAAAGGGCTGCTAGCGCTTGACCAACAAGCCCTAGCAGCATTTTTATTTTGGTATCCACTGCAATGACAGCCCAACTCATCGACGGCAACGCCCTCTCCCGCCAACTGCGTGCCGAAGTCGCACAGCGCGCCACTGCCCTGAAGGCCCGAGGGACCACGCCCGGCTTGGCCGTGGTCCTGGTCGGCGACAACCCGGCCTCCCAGGTCTATGTGCGCAACAAGGTCAAGGCCTGCGAGGACGCAGGCTTTCATTCCGTGCTGGAGAAGTACGACGCCTCGATGACAGAAGCCGAACTGCTGGCCCGCGTCGAGGCGCTGAACAACGACCCCCGCATCCACGGCATCCTGGTCCAGCTGCCGCTGCCCGCCCACATCGACGACCACAAGGTCATCGAGACCATCTCGCCGCTCAAGGATGTGGATGGCTTTCACGTGGCTAGCGCCGGCGCGCTGATGGTGGGCGAAGTCGGCTTCAAGGCCTGCACGCCCTATGGCTGCATGAAGATGCTCGAATCCATCGGCATGAAGGACCTGCGCGGCAAGCACGCCGTGGTCATCGGCCGCTCCAACATCGTCGGCAAGCCCATGGCCATGATGCTGCTGGCCGCCAATGCCACCGTCACCATCTGCCACAGCGGCACGGCGGACCTGGCCGCCATGACGCGCCAGGCCGACATCGTGGTCGCCGCCGTGGGCAAGCGCAATGTGCTGACCGCAGACATGTGCAAGCCTGGCGCCGTGGTCATCGACGTGGGCATGAACCGCAACGACGAAGGCAAGCTCTGCGGCGACGTGGACTTTGACGGTGTCAAGGAAGTGGCCGGCTTCATCACCCCCGTGCCGGGCGGCGTCGGCCCCATGACGATTACCATGCTGCTGGTCAACACCATGGAGGCGGCCGAGCGCGCCGCCGGCTGACCAGGAGCTGACAAGCATCGGGCAGCTCCCCGGGGAGCCGCTTGATTTCAATGCACCCGACGGCATCTGACACGCATGAGCAATCCCCTCCTCGAATCCTCCGACCTGCCCCTGTTCGATCGCATCCGCCCCGCCGACGTCGGCCCGGCCATCGACCATCTTCTGACCGGGGCCTGCGAGGCCCTGGAGACCGTCACGGCACCTGACTTCCCCGCGCGCTGGGATTCGATCTCCGCCGTGCTCGATGTCGCCACCGAGAAGCTGGGGACCGCCTGGGGCGCCGTCAGCCACCTCAACAGCGTGGCCGATACACCCGAGCTGCGCGCTGCCTACAACGAATCCCTGCCCAAGGTCACCGAGTTCTGGACGCGCCTGGGCGCCGACGAGCGGCTGTACGCCAAGTACAAGGCCATCGACCCTGCCACGCTCAACGTGGAGCAGCGCGCCGCATGGGACCATGCCATGCGCAATTTCGTGCTGTCTGGCGCGGAGCTGCAGGGTGAAGCCAAGCTGCGCTTTGCCAAGATTCAGGAACGCTCGGCCGAACTCACGCAGAAGTTCAGCGAGAACGCGCTGGATGCCACCGATGCCTTTGCCTACTACGCCACGGCCGATGAGTTGGACGGTGTGCCCCAGGACGTGTGCCAGGCCGCCCGTGCCGCCGCCGAAGCCGAAGGCAAGCAAGGCTTCAAGCTCACGCTGAAGATGCCCTGCTACCTGCCCGTGATGCAGTTCGCCACCAGCAGCGCGCTGCGCGAAAAGCTCTACCGCGCCTATGTGACACGCGCCTCCGACCAGGCAGAGGGCGATGCCCGCCGCTTCGACAACACGGCCAACATTTCCGAAATACTTGCCCTGCGCAAGGAAGAGGCGCAGCTGCTGGGCTACCGCAACTTCGGCGAGATCTCGCTGGTTCCCAAGATGGCGCATTCGCCGCAGCAGGTGATCGACTTCCTGCGTGACCTCGCGCACCGCGCCCGCCCCTATGCCGAAAAGGATGTCGCCGACCTGCGCAGCTTCGCACGCAAGGAACTGGGCCTGGCCGATCCCCAGCCCTGGGACTGGGCCTATATCTCCGAAAAGCTCAAGGAAGCGCGCTATGCCTTCAGCGAGCAAGAGGTCAAGCAATACTTCCCCGCCCCCAAGGTACTGGCCGGCCTGTTCAAGATCGTGGAGACGCTGTTCGACGTGGCCATCCGCCGCGACGTGGCGCCGGTGTGGCATCCCGCTGTCGAGTTCTATCGCATCGAGCGCAGCACGCCACAAGGCCCCCAACTGGTCGGCCAGTTCTACCTGGACCAGCCCGCGCGTTCGGGCAAGCGCGGCGGCGCCTGGATGGACGATGTACGCACCCGCTGGCTGCGCCCCGACAGCCACAAGCTGCAGACGCCGGTCGCGCACCTGATCTGCAACTTTGCCACCGGCGTTGACGGCAAGCCGGCCCTGCTCACGCACGATGACGTGATCACGCTGTTCCATGAGACAGGCCATGGCCTGCACCACATGCTGACCCAGGTCAACGAGCGCGATGTCTCGGGCATCGCGGGCGTGGAATGGGACGCGGTGGAACTGCCGAGCCAGTTCATGGAAAACTTCTGCTGGGAGTGGGAAGTGCTCAAGCACATGACCGCCCACGTGGACACGGGCGAGCCACTGCCGCGCGCACTGTACGACAAGATGATCGCGGCCAAGAACTTCCAGTCGGGCATGCAGACGCTGCGCCAGATCGAGTTCTCGCTGTTCGACATGCTGCTGCACACCGAGCACGATCCGAAGGCCGACATCATGCCGCTGCTGGCCCAGGTTCGCGCCGAAGTGGCCGTGCTGCCCTCGCCCGCCTACAGCCGCTCGGCCCATACCTTCAGCCACATCTTTGCAGGCGGCTACGCAGCGGGCTACTACAGCTACAAGTGGGCCGAAGTCCTCTCGGCGGATGCCTATGCGGCCTTCGAGGAAACCATGCTGGCCGATGGAACCCCCAACCCCGAGACAGGCCGCCGCTACCGCGAGGCCATTCTTGAAGCCGGCGGATCCCGCCCGGCGATGGAGTCGTTCAAGGCCTTCCGTGGCCGCGAACCCCAGCTGGACGCGCTATTGCGCCACCAGGGCATGGCCGAGGCCTGAGCCTGGCAACCCGGTCTGCAGCGCCCCGATGGGGCGCTTTTTCCTGGCCCGGCAACTCCACCGGATGCGCGCAGCCACATCCTGCGACTCCAGAAGATGGCCCAGGATGAATGGCACGCTATGCTTGCAGGCACTCCTGTGCGGGCATCCATCCGGCGAGTGGTCGCCGCCCCGGCACGAAACCCTTCTTCCGAAACCGAGATCGTCCATGCAGTCTTCTCCCAGCCTTGGCCACGGCGCCCTGCGCCACCTGATGCCATGCCTCGCCCTCGCCTGCCTTGCCGCCGCGCTGCCAGCTGCCGCACAGCAGGTCTACCGTATCGTCGGGCCGGATGGAAAAGTCACCTTCTCGGACCGCCCCGCCCCAAGCGCACAGCAGCAGGCAGCGCCCGCCGCCCAGGCAGTGGCGGGCGCCTCGGACAGCAACGCAGGCCTGCCCTATGCGCTGCGCCAGATTGCGAGCCGCTTTCCAGTGACGTTGTACTCCTCGTCCGATTGCACGCCCTGCGATAGCGCTCGTCAGTTGCTGCAGTCCCGGGGCATCCCCTATGCCGAGCGCCTGGTGCAGACCGAGGCGGACGCGGCAGCCCTGAACAAGCTCAGCGGGCAGACCGGACTGCCGTTTGCCACCATCGGCAAGCAGTTTCTGACCGGCTTCTCCTCCAGCGAATGGACGCAGTACCTGGATGCCGCAGGCTACCCCGCAAGCTCCCAGCTGCCAGCCCAGTACAAGCGGCCACCCGCGCAGCCCCTGACCACACCCAAGCCTGCCGCACCGGCCGCATCAGCTCCCGCCGCAGCACCCACCGCCGAGGAGCAGGCAAACAGGCGCACCCCCATACCCGCCCCCGCGCCAGGTGCACGCACCAGCGACAACCCCGCAGGCCTGAGCTTCTAGGCAGACACTGCCGCCGTCAGGAGCCCGGCCGTGGATTCCATGCTGTCCGACGTGGCCTGGACCTTGGCCAGGCTGGGCATTCTTGTGGGCCTGCCTGCGCTCATCGGGTGGGTACTGGTGGCAAGGCCTTCGTGGCGAGAGCCGTTGCGGCTAACCTGCCTGGTGCTGGTGCCCTGCCTGATCACGCTGTGGTTCATGCATGACGGAGGCCTGGGCAACGGTCTCAACCGCCTGGCCTACTACATGACGACGGCTGGCTTCTTTGCCATCTACGCCGGGCTGGCGGCCGTCACCTGGCTCATTCAGCGCATCAAAAAGCAGCGCACGCAAGCCTCATTGCGCGCGCTGTGTCTCGGTGGCATGGCCCTGCTCGTCTGGACCGCAGGCGCTGCGGTGTTCGAGAGCATCGGCTAGCAGCCGAGAGGCCAGGACCGGGTTCCTGCCTCAATAGTCGAGCGTCTGCACGCCTTCAGGCGTGCCCAGCAGGCAGACCGATGCCTTCTGGTGCGCAAAAACGCCCACGGTGACCACGCCGGGCCACTGGTTGACCTCGGACTCAAAGGCCAGCGGCTCAGCAATCTTCAGGTCGCGCACATCAAGAATGTGCTGGCCGTTGTCCGTCACCAAAGGAGCGCCGTCCTTCATGCGGATCTCGGCCCGGCCACCCCTGGCCTCGAAACGCCGGGCAATCTGGGCAGCAGCCATGGGAATCACCTCCACAGGCAGCGGAAAATCTCCCAGCACCTCGACGCGCTTGGAGGCATCGGCGATGCAGACAAAGCGCTCGGCCAGCGCCGCAACGATTTTCTCGCGCGTCAGTGCCGCGCCCCCGCCCTTGACCATGTAGCCCCGGCCGTCGATCTCGTCGGCGCCATCGATGTATACCGACAGGCGGTCCACCTCGTTGGCATCCAGCACCTTGATGCCCAGCGCCTTCAGGCGCTCGGTGCTGGCCACGGAGCTGGACACGGCCCCAGGGATCTGGTCCTTGATGGTGGCCAGCGCATCGATGAACTTGTTGACCGTCGAGCCCGTGCCGACGCCGACGATTTCGCCGGGCACTACGTAGGCCAGAGCGGCTTGCCCGACCAGGGCTTTGAGTTCATCTTGGGAAAAAGAGGCAGCAGATGTCGTCATGAGGGAAAATCCAGGTAATCCTTCGATTATCCCCATGTCTTTGATCCCCTACGCCCTGACCCGTCCCTTTCTCTTCGGCATGGACCCCGAATCCGCCCACGATCTCACGATGAACCTGATGGCAAAGGGGCAGAACACGCTCCTGCAGCAGGCCTGGGCCCAACCCATGGTGAGTGATCCCGTCGAGCTTGCCGGACTCAGGTTCCCCAATCGCGTCGGCATGGCTGCAGGCCTGGACAAGAACGCACGCTGTATCGATGCGCTGGCCGCCATGGGCTTCGGCTTCGTCGAGGTGGGCACCGTGACTCCGCGCGCGCAGCCCGGCAACCCCAAGCCGCGCATGTTCCGCATCCCCGAACGCAATGCGCTGATCAACCGACTGGGCTTCAACAACGAAGGCCTCGATGCATTCCTGAGCAACGTCAAGCGCTCACAGGCCCGCGCCATGGGCAAGCCCATGCTGCTGGGGCTGAACATCGGCAAGAACGCCAGCACGCCCATCGAAGAAGCCACCAGCGACTACCTCAAGGCGCTCGATGGCGTCTACCCGCATGCCGACTACGTGACGGTGAACATCAGCTCGCCCAACACCAAGAATCTGCGTGCCCTGCAAAGCGACGAAGCGCTGGATGCCTTGCTGGGAGCGATTGCCGAGCGGCGCGAGCAACTGGCCACGCAGCACGGCAAGCGTGCGCCGGTGTTCGTGAAGATCGCACCCGACCTGGATGAGGAGCAGGTCGGCGTCATCGCCACCACGCTGCAGCGCCACGGCATGGACGGCGTGATCGCCACCAACACCACGATCAGCCGGGATGCCGTCAAGGGCCTGCCCCACGCCGAAGAAACGGGCGGCCTTTCCGGCGCGCCGGTGCTGGAGGCCAGCAACCAGGTCATCCGCCAACTGCGCTCTGCGCTGGGAAGCCGCTACCCCATCATCGGCGTGGGAGGCATTCTCAGCGGCGAAGATGCGGTCAGCAAGATCCGGGCGGGCGCCGATGTGGTCCAGATCTACAGCGGCCTGATCTATCGGGGCCCCTGCCTGGTACCAGAGGCCGCACGGGCCATCGCGCAACTGCGTTGACTGCCGCGTTATCCGCGTGCTGACCAAAGAAAACGCCCGGCATGCCGGGCGTTTTTTGTGCAAGAAGCCTTGCAAGGCCTTATCTCAGCCCCTGCGCTGCTGAAGGCGTGCCAGCAAAGGCATGAGTGTGGTGCCGATGCGGATCAGTTTGCGCGGCCCCATGACCAAGGCAGCGGCAGCCGCCACGCCCACGGCCACGGGGTGCAGACGCGCAAACGTTGCGACGCGCTCGATCAGCGGTGCATCCGGGCGCACGTGTGTGGCGGCACGGCTCAGCGCCCGGGCCTGGGCCACGGCCGCCGAGCGCGCCCTGAGGCGCTCGCGCTGCTGGGCAATGCGCTGCATCACCTGCTGCTGCTCCACGGTGGAAGTGGGCCACAGCGCCGCATTGGGGCCCGTGGGCCTAGGCGGCGCAACCTCGTCGCGGGATTGGGAAGCGTTGGAAGCATTGACCATGATTACAGCCTCTTCTTCAGCGCCTGCCAGTCCTGGCTCAGCTCGTTGCGGGTGAGGATGAAAGGGCGTGCCAGACGTCGTACGGCCGCAAGCAACTGCCACAAGGCAATTGCAAGGATAGCCAGCCAGCCGCCAAACAGCAGCCAGGCCACCATCACGCGGTGCTCGGTGTCCCAGAACTGCACCAGCACCGCCACGGACAGCATGAGCATGACCACGACGCTGAGTCCGGCCAGCGCAATCAGCAGCACGACCACGGTCTGCATGCTGCGCTTGTGCTGGACCCATTCAAGCCGAGCCAGGTCGGTACGGTCCTCGGCGGCAATGGCCAGCTCGATCACGGCAGCACGCCAGCGCGCCACCCAGGCATCCAAACCCAGAAGGGAAATCCAGTTCACAGGCATCCTTTTCTGGTCAGGCATGCCGTTGATCAGCGACGGCCCAGCATGAAGCCCAGCAAGGCGCCCACAGCCAGGGCTGCGCCAGCCACACGCCACGGCTCGTCGTGGGCATAGCGATCCGCCGCATAGGCGGCATCCTTGGCTTGGCGGGCCGCTTCCTGCGCGGCGCGCACAGCCGAGTCACGCACATTGGACATGCCGTCATCGATGCGCTGGCGCAGCATGTGGATTTCCGGCACGGCATCCAGCTCCTTGGCAGACAGCAGGCCACGCAGGTCGCTGACCAGTTTTTCAAGATCGGCTTGCGCGGTGGAGACGGTTTCAGTGATCGACTTCGTCATGATGAGCCTTTCTATTGAGGTGAAAACAAATACAGCGGGGAGCAGGCAATCATGTCGCCCGATACCTGTCACGCAACATGGGCAGGCCCTTGTTACATGCAAGCATCTTATCCAATTGTTCCCTGGCTTCCGGGAAGCGAGGGGGCCTGAGCCTTGTCAGACAAGGCCTGCCGTGGCCGTGTGTCGTGGACCGGCAGACCATCAGGCCAGCAGCTTCGCCACATGTGCGCCGATGGCCAGGCAGCTGGTCAGACCCGGCGATTCGATGCCCAGCAACTGCACCACGCCCGCAACGCCATGGACCTGCGGTCCCTGGATCGTGAAGTCTGCCGCCGCCTCGCCAGGACCGCTGATCTTGGGACGGATGCCAGCGTAGCCGGGCACCAGCGCGCCATCGGCCAGGGCCGGCCAGTACCGGCGGATCTCTGCATAGAAGGCGTCGGCGCGCGCTGGATCGACCTGCAGATCGCTTGCGCTTTCCACCCACTGCACATCGGGGCCGAACTTGGCCTGTCCACCCATGTCCAGCGTGAGATGAACGCCCAGACCTGCAGCCTCGGGCACGGGATAGATGAGGCGCGAGAACGGCGCGCGCCCGGACAGTGTGAAATAGTTGCCCTTGGCATAGAAGGCGCGTGGAACCAACTGCTGCGGAAAGCCTTGCAGGCGCGCCGCCAGCAACGGGGCATTCAGGCCTGCCGCGTTGACCAGGCTACGCGCCTGCAGCTGCGTGCCGTCGGCGGTGCGCAGCCACACGCCGCCAGACGTTGCGGCGGCCTCCTGCACCTCGGCATGGCAGACCACCATGCCGCCTGCGTTTTCGAGATCGCCCTGCAGAGCCAGCATCAGGCCGTGGCTGTCGATGATGCCGGTGCTGGGCGAATGCAGTGCCGCCACACACTGCAGCGCAGGCTCCAAGGCCCGTGCCTCGGGGCCATCCAGCCAGCGCAGATCATTGACGCCATTGGCCTCGGCCTTGCGCGCAATGGCCTGGAGCTGGCCGCGCTGCGCCTCATCCGTTGCCACGATGAGCTTGCCGCAGCGCTGGTGGGCAACGCCGCGTTCCTCGCAATAGGCATAGAGACGCTTGCGGCCTTCGACGCAAAACCGGGCCTTCAGCGAACCCTGGGGATAGTAGATGCCGGCATGGATGACCTCGCTGTTGCGCGAACTGGTGCCCGTACCAATGGCTTCAGCTGCCTCCAGCACCATGACTTCCCTGCCCTGCAACGCCAGGGCCCTGGCCACGGCCAGCCCCACGACGCCCGCCCCCACCACCACGCAATCGACCTGCTCGCTCATCCTGCCTGCCCTTTCGTCGTTCAGCCACTGATTATCAGACCGCGCCAGATACGAATACGCCGCAGATCACCGGGCTGCACTGGAATATCCAGGACCTGGAACAAATGGGAGCAACCAAAACGGAAAAGCCCTCCTGAACAAGTTTCAGGAGGGCTTGAATGGTGGGTGATACATGGATCGAACATGTGACCCCTGCCGTGTGAAGGCAGTGCTCTACCGCTGAGCTAATCACCCGTGAAGCACGGCTGCGAGGCCGTACTTCCTTGGAAAAAATTGGTGGGTGATACATGGATCGAACATGTGACCCCTGCCGTGTGAAGGCAGTGCTCTACCGCTGAGCTAATCACCCGTGAAGCATGGCTGCGAGGCCATGCTTCCTTGGAAAAAATTGGTGGGTGATACATGGATCGAACATGTGACCCCTGCCGTGTGAAGGCAGTGCTCTACCGCTGAGCTAATCACCCATGAAGCCGGCTGTGAGGCCCGCTTCCCTGGAAAAACTGGTGGGTGATACATGGATCGAACATGTGACCCCTGCCGTGTGAAGGCAGTGCTCTACCGCTGAGCTAATCACCCATATGTCGTTACTGCGACAAGACTTAGATTATGTCATAACTTCTAGGACTGATTTTCGAAGCTGCGCCAAATTGTCTTGCCGCCGCTCGATTTATCCATCTGCACCATCACGTCCTCGTGCGCGGCCAGCTCCTGATCATTGGCGCTCACCACGCGCAGCCTGAAGCTGCGCAGATCGACCTGCGCGACCACCAGGCCGCCCTCGGACTGGGCCGGCTCCTCCACCATCAGCAGGGCCTCCTGGCCTCGCGTGAGGTTGATGTAGACATCGGCCAGCAGTTCCGCATCCAGCAAGGCGCCGTGCAGCGTGCGCCCGGAGTTGTCCACTTCCAGGCGGTCGCACAGCGAGTCCAGCGAGTTGCGCTTGCCTGGGAACATTTCCTTGGCCATGACCAGGGTGTCGATGACACCGCTCACGCACTGCCTGATCGGCGGGCGGTTGGCAAGCTCCAGCTCCTTGTTCAGGAATCCCAGATCGAAAGGCGCGTTGTGAATGATGAGTTCAGCGCCTTGCAGATACTCCCAGATCTCATCGACCTTTTGCTCGAAGCGAGGCTTGTCCTTGAGGAACTCGGTGGTGATGCCGTGCACGCGCAGCGCGTCCGGATGGCTGTCGCGCCCCGCATTGAAGTACAGATGCAGGTTGTTGCCGGTCAGCTTGCGGTTGACCATCTCCACGCACCCCAGCTCGATGAGCCGGTCGCCGTTGTCGGCGGACAGGCCCGTGGTTTCCGTGTCGAGAATGATTTGACGCGACATGTGCTGGGTCCTCAGTGGTTTTCCTTGGCGTGGTTGAGCGAGTACTTGGGAATCTCGATGGTCACGTCCTCGCGCGCCAGGATGGCCTGGCAGGACAGGCGGGACTGCGGCTGCAGGCCCCATGCGCGGTCCAGCAGGTCTTCTTCCTCTTCCTCGGCCTCGTTCAACGAGTTGTAGCCTGCCTTGACCACCACGTGGCAGGTGGTGCATGCACAGCTCATGTCGCAGGCGTGCTCGATCTTGATGTTGTTGTCCAGCAGTGCCTCGCAGATGGAGGTGCCGGCAGGCGCCTCGATTTCGGCACCCTGAGGACAGTATTCGGCGTGGGGAAGTATTTTGATAACGGGCATGGCGGATCTGCGTTCGGATCAGAAATCAGGAAAGGGATTGCACGCTCTTGCCGGCCAGGGCCTGCTGGATGCTGCGGTTCATGCGCTCGGCGGCAAAGGACTCCGTGCCCTTGGCCAGCGCCTGTGTTGCGGCCTCGATGACGGCGGCATCCTCGGAGCCCACGCTGGCGCGCAGGGCGTCGACCAGAGCGTCGATGGCTGCGCGCTGGTCTGCAGCCAGCACATCGCCATCGGCCTGCAGCGCGCTCTCCGTGGCCATGAGCATGCGGTCGGCATCGACACGCGCCTCCACCAGCGCGCGCGCCTGAATGTCCTGCTGGGCCGTGGCAAAGCCGTCCTGCAGCATGCGGGCAACCTCGTCGTCCGAGAGGCCGTACGAGGGCTTGACATGGATATGCGCCTCGACGCCGCTGATCTGCTCCTTGGCACCCACCGACAGCAGGCCGTCGGCATCCACGGTGAAGGTCACGCGGATGCGCGCCGCGCCGGCTGCCATGGGCGGGATGCCGCGCAGTTCGAAACGCGCCAGGCTGCGGCAGTCCGCCACAAGATCGCGCTCACCCTGCACCACATGAATGGCCAGGGCCGTCTGCCCGTCCTTGTAGGTGGTGAAGTCCTGGGCGCGGGCCGTGGGAATGGTCTCGTTGCGCGTGATGATGCGCTCCACCAGGCCGCCCATGGTCTCCACACCCAGCGACAGGGGAATCACATCCAGCAGCAGCATGTCGCCGCTGGAACTGTTGCCCGCGAGTTGATTGGCCTGAATGGCAGCGCCCAACGCCACGACTTCATCGGGATTGAGGTTGACGAGAGGATCGCGGCCAAAGAACTGGGCCACTGCCTCGCGCACCTGGGGCATGCGGGTGGAACCACCGACCAGGACCACGCCCTGCACCTCGTCGCGCGTCAGGCCAGCGTCCTTGAGTGCGCGGCGCACCGCCGCCAGCGAGCGCGCCGTCAGATGGGCCGTGCTCGCATCGAAGTCGCCACGCTTGACATCGAAATGCACAGTGCCGGTGGACAGCTCTGCCGTGAACGTGGCGGCCTGAGCATCCGTCAATGCCTGCTTGCAAAGGCGTGCCGCCATACGCCAGCGGGCCTTGTCCTCGGCGGTCTGCGGAACCACGCCGGTCTGCTGGGCCACCCACTCAGCCAGTGCCGCATCGTAGTCATCGCCACCCAAGGCCGAGTCCCCCCCCGTGGAGACGACCTCGAACACACCCTGGGACAGGCGCAGGACCGAAATATCGAAAGTGCCGCCACCCAGATCGTAGACGGCGTAAACGCCTTCGGAGCCGTTGTCCAGGCCATAGGCAATGGCGGCAGCCGTGGGCTCGTTGATCAGGCGCAGCAGGTTGATGCCGGCGAGCTTGACCGCATCCTTGGTGGCCTGGCGCTGCGCGTCGTCAAAGTAGGCTGGCACGGTGATGACCGCGCCATGGATGTCGTCGTTGAAGGTGTCCTCGGCGCGAAAGCGCAGCGTGGCCAGGATCTCGGCGCTGACTTCCACGGGGGTCTTCGTGCCATCGATGGTCTCGATCCCGATCACGCCACGACCGGCTTCTTGCTCAGCAAAGCGGTAAGGCAGCTTCTCCGGCGCGTCGATGTCCGCCAGCGTACGGCCCATGAAGCGCTTGGCCGAGGCGATGGTGTTGCCCGCATCGGTGGACAGCGCCGCCTGCGCGGCGTAGCCGATCTCGCGGCGCCCCTGGGGCAGATAGCGCACGACGGAAGGCAGCAGTACCTGGCCCTGATCATCCGGCAGGCATTCGGCCACGCCATTGCGGACTGCGGCGACCAGCGAATGGGTGGTGCCCAGGTCGATACCCACGGCAATGCGTCGCTGGTGGGGATCGGGGGACTGACCGGGTTCGGAAATCTGCAAAAGCGCCATGGAAATACTCGGGGAAATTGCAGGTCCGGGCCGGCCGGCCTGCCTTGTGAATGAGGGACTCTCGTGGGAGGTTCGGGTCGCGGACTATTGTCCCAGTTGATCGCGGCGACGCTCTATGTCCTGCGCAAATCGCGCAACAAACATGAGGGCTCTGACCTGCTGCACGGCCGCCTGGGGATCGTGCAGTTCATCGAGCTGGCGGCCGCATTCGGCCAGCATGCTCTTTCTGGCCCGCGACACTTCGCCGTCCAGCGCGTCCAAGGCCGCCTCGTCCTGCGCATCGTCCAGCGCCTCGCGCCATTCCATCTGCTGCATCAAAAAGGCGGTGGGCATGGAGGTGTTGTCCTCGGCACGCACGGGTGCACCCAGCAATTCGCAAAGATAAGCTGCTCGCCTGAGCGGCTCTTTCAGCCGTTGATAGGCCTCGTTGATGCGCACCGACCATTGCATGGCCACACGCTGCGCAGCTGCGCCCTGCGAGGCAAAGCGGTCAGGATGGGCCTCGCGCTGCAACTCCTTCCAGCGCGCGTCAATGGTGCTGCGCTCCTGCGCAAATTGGCGCGGCAGCGCAAACAGCTCGAAATCGTCCGATTGCAGGTTCATGTCGATAAAAAGCCGCCAGCACCGAAGCGATGGCGGCCTCTTGAGGGAGTAAAAAGTCAGGGCCTGCCGGGCATGCCGCCAGGCCACCAGAGCCTGGCCCCCCGGCAAATGCCGGTCAGATGCGAAAGCTCTCGCCGCAGCCGCAGCGATCGCGCTCGTTGGGGTTGTGGAACTTGAAGCCTTCGTTCAAGCCTTCACGCACAAAGTCCAGTTCCGTGCCATCGATATAGGCCAGGCTCTTGGGGTCGACCAGCACCTTGATGCCGTGGTCCTCGAAGATCACATCCTCGGGCAACTGTTCGTCCACATACTCCAGCTTGTAGGCCAGCCCGGAGCAGCCCGTGGTCTTGACCCCAAGGCGCACGCCGATGCCCTTGCCGCGGCGCGACAGGTAGCGGCTCACATGGCGGGCCGCGGACTCGGTCAGCGAGATCGCCATATCAGGCGGCCACCACCGCAGTGCGCTTGGCACGGTAGTCGTCCACTGCGGCCTTGATGGCGTCTTCGGCCAGGATGGAGCAGTGCACCTTGACGGGAGGCAGGGCCAGTTCTTCGGCGATCTGGCTGTTCTTCAGCGCAGCCGCTTCATCCAGCGTCTTTCCCTTGACCCACTCGGTCACCAGCGAAGACGAGGCGATTGCCGAACCACAGCCATAGGTCTTGAAACGGGCATCTTCAATGACGCCGGTTTCGGGGTTGACCTTGATCTGCAGCTTCATCACGTCGCCACAGGCAGGCGCGCCGACCATGCCGGTGCCCACCGATTCGTCGCTCTTGTCGAACGAACCCACGTTGCGGGGGTTTTCATAGTGGTCTACCACTTTGTCGGAATAAGCCATGATGTCTACCTCTTCAATACTTGATTCGCGTGCCGGCCGACGCTCAGTGCGCCGCCCACTGGATGGTGCTGAGGTCGATGCCGTCCTTGTACATCTCCCACAGCGGGCTGAGTTCGCGCAGCTTGACCACATTGGTGCGGATGGTGCTGATCGCGTAGTCGATTTCTTCCTCGGTCGTGAAACGGCCGATGGTCATGCGCAGGCTGCTGTGCGCCAGCTCGTCACTGCGACCGAGGGCACGCAGCACATAGCTGGGCTCCAGGCTGGCCGAAGTGCAAGCGGAGCCCGACGACACTGCCAGCCCCTTGATGCCCATGATGAGCGACTCGCCTTCGACGAAGTTGAAGCTCATGTTCAGGTTCTGAGGCACACGGTGCTCCATGCTGCCGTTGATGAAGACCTGTTCCAGATCCTTCAAACCGTTGAGCAGGCGCTGTTGCAGCGCATAGGCCTTGGCATTGCTCTCGACCATCTCTTCCTTGGCGATGCGGAAAGCCTCGCCCATGCCGACGATCTGGTGCGTGGGCAGCGTACCCGAACGCATGCCACGCTCATGACCACCGCCGTGGATCTGCGCCTCCAGGCGCACACGCGGCTTGCGGCGCACGTACAGGGCACCCACGCCCTTGGGACCGTAGGTCTTGTGCGCGGTCATGCTCATCAGGTCGATCGGCAACTTGGACATGTCGATCTCCACGCGGCCCGTAGCCTGCGCAGCATCCACATGGAACAGAATGCCCTTCTCGCGGCACAGCGCGCCGATGGTGGGAATGTCCTGGATGACGCCGATTTCGTTGTTTACGAAGAGCACGCTGACCAAAATGGTGTCGGGGCGCAGCGCGGCCTTGAAGGCCTCAATGTCGAGCAGACCATCAGGCTGCACGTCCATGTAGGTCACCTCAAAGCCCTGGCGCTCGAGTTCACGCATGGTGTCGAGCACGGCCTTGTGCTCGGTCTTGAGCGTGATCAGATGCTTGCCCTTGCCTTGATAGAAGTGCGCCGCACCCTTGATGGCAAGATTGATGGACTCGGTCGCGCCACTGGTCCACACAATTTCACGGGGATCCGCGCCAATCAGATCCGCCACCTGGCCGCGGGCCTTCTCGATGGCCTCTTCGGCCTCCCAACCCCAGGCATGGCTGCGCGATGCAGCGTTGCCGAAGTGCTCACGCAACCATGGGATCATGGCGTCCACCACGCGAGGGTCCACGGGAGTGGTCGCGCCATAGTCGAGATAGATGGGGAAATGCGGGGTCATGTCCATGACTGGCTCTTATCAAAGTTCCGGCTGGCAAAAATCGGGAAGGCGATGAACTCCGGTGAATCCATCCGGGCGGGCAGCACCGCGCCACACAGCCATGCGCAGCGGCGCCCTGCCCTCAGGGTGTCAAAAGTCGATCAGGACTTGGCGAAGGCGTTGCCCAGCGCGAATACCGAGTTCGGTGCATTCACGCGGATGGGCTTGACCACGGGGGCCGTGGAAATCGCACGACGCACTACGGGCTTGTCCTCGATCTGGATGCCCTTGGCCAATTGTTCGTCGACGAGCTTTTGCAGCGTCACGGAATCGAGGAACTCGACCATGCGCTGATTCAATGCCGCCCACAGTTCATGCGTCATGCAGCGGCCTGCTTCGCCCAGACAATTTTCCTTGCCGCCGCATTGGGTGGCGTCAATGGGCTCGTCCACGGAGACGATGATGTCGGCCACGGTGATGTCGCCAGCCTTGCGGGCCAGCGTGTAGCCGCCGCCGGGTCCACGGGTGGACTCGACGAGTTCATGGCGGCGCAGCTTGCCGAACAGCTGTTCGAGATACGACAGGGAAATCTGCTGTCGCTGGCTGATGGCAGCCAGCGTAACAGGGCCATTGTTCTGGCGCAGGGCCAGATCGATCATGGCAGTGACCGCAAAACGGCCTTTGGTGGTGAGACGCATTACGAGCTCCTTCAGTCAGGCTTGTACGTTACAGAAACACCCGCTCCAGCGATTTGACTGGAGTTGGGCACAGTCTCCGCCCTTACTCCGTCCTGTTCAAAAGGTTCAGAGCCCTTCTTTTCATCGAAGTTTTTGTTGTTGTTGAGTGTTGACCCTGAGTGTACCACATTCCCCATCAATTTTGTCGGGTAACAAGAGCCAACAGGCTTCAGACAAGGCACCGCCTCAGGAAACCTGCGCGGAAGAGCCTCCGAACAGTTGCTCCTTGAGCAGTGCCAGCTGATCGCGCACCCGCGCCGCCTGTTCGAACTCCAGGCTGCGCGCATGTTCAAGCATCTGCTTCTCCAAACGCTTGATTTCCTTGGCCACATCTTTTTCGGACATGTCCTCGACACGCGCTCTTTCGAGCTGATTGGCCTCCAGACGTTCCGCTTCCTTGCCGCTTTTTTCGCTGTAGACACCATCAATCAGGTCTTTCACCCGCTTGACAATCTGCTTGGGCTCAATGCCGTTTTCCTCGTTGAACGCCATTTGCCTGGCGCGGCGGCGCTCGGTCTCGCCGATGGCCTTCTTCATCGACTCCGTGATCCTGTCCGCGTAGAGGATGGCCTTGCCGTGCAGGTTGCGTGCTGCGCGGCCGATGGTCTGGATGAGACTTCGCTCGGCGCGAAGAAAGCCTTCCTTGTCGGCATCGAGGATGGCGACCAGCGAGACTTCAGGGATGTCCAAGCCCTCTCGCAGCAGGTTGATGCCCACGAGAACGTCGAAGACGCCCAGACGCAGGTCACGAATGATCTCCACGCGCTCCACCGTCTCCACGTCGGAGTGCAGATAGCGCACCTTGACCCCGTTTTCGCTCAGGTAGTCGGTGAGCTGCTCGGCCATGCGCTTGGTGAGCGTGGTGATGAGAACACGCTCCCCGCGCTCGACGCGCAGGCGGATTTCCTGCAGCACGTCATCCACCTGGTTGGTGGCTGGGCGCACTTCGATTTCGGGGTCGATCAGCCCCGTCGGGCGCACAACCTGGTCCACGATCTGACCTGAGTGGGTTTTTTCGTAGTCTGCCGGCGTGGCCGAGACAAAGATGACCTGGCGCATGCGCCGCTCGAATTCCTCGAATTTCAGCGGCCGGTTGTCCAGCGCCGACGGCAGCCGAAAGCCGTATTCCACGAGCGTGGTCTTGCGCGAGCGATCGCCGCTGTACATGGCGTTGAGCTGACCGATCATCTGGTGGCTTTCGTCCAGGAACATGAGCGCGTCGCTGGGCAGGTAGTCGGTCAATGTGCTGGGCGGCTCGCCCGGGGCTGCGCCGGAGAGGTGGCGCGTGTAGTTCTCGATGCCCTTGCAGTGGCCGACCTCGGTGAGCATTTCAAGGTCGAAGCGCGTGCGCTGCTCCAGGCGCTGGGCCTCGACCAGCTTGCCGTCACCCACCAGTTGCTTGAGCCGCTCGGCCAGTTCCAGCTTGATGGTTTCCACGGCGGCCAGCACCTTGTCGCGCGGCGTGACGTAGTGGCTGCTGGGGTAGACAGTGAAGCGCGGAATGCTCTGGCGCACGCGGCCCGTGAGCGGGTCGAACAGTTGCAGGCTTTCAACCTCGTCGTCGAAGAGTTCGATGCGGATGGCCAGCTCGGAATGCTCGGCGGGGAAGACATCGATGGTGTCGCCGCGCACGCGGAACTTGCCGCGGCTGAAGTCCTGGTCGTTGCGCTGGTACTGCATGCGGATCAACTGCGCGATGACGTCGCGCTGGTTGATGCGGTCGCCGGTACGCAGCGTCATGATCATGCGGTGGTAGCTTTCGGGTTCGCCGATGCCGTAGATGGCCGAGACCGTGGCCACGATGACCACGTCGCGCCGCTCCATGAGACTTTTGGTGCACGAAAGCCGCATCTGCTCGATGTGCTCGTTGATGGCGCTGTCCTTTTCGATGAAAAGGTCGCGCTGGGGCACGTAGGCCTCGGGCTGGTAGTAGTCGTAGTAGCTGACGAAGTACTCGACGGAGTTCTTGGGAAAGAACTCGCGGAACTCGCTGTACAGCTGTGCGGCCAGTGTCTTGTTGGGTGCGAAGACGATGGCCGGACGACCCAGGCGGGCGATCACGTTGGCCATGGTGAAGGTCTTGCCCGAGCCCGTCACGCCCAGCAGGGTCTGAAAGGATTCACCGTCCTGGATGCCCTCGACCAGCTTCTCAATGGCGGCGGGCTGGTCGCCAGCCGGTGGATAGGGCTGGAACAGCTCGAAGGGGGAGTCCGCGAAATGCACGAACTGGCCCGAGGCCGCAGGTGCTGGAGAGGAATCAGAGACTTCGTGCATGACGTGGGTTCGCAAAAGTGGGTATCGGCCGGCGAGATCGCTAGAATTCATGGGTTAACCCGAAAGCCTACCGCAGCTTGGGGCTAGCCGCGTTTTTTCCACCTCCCAAGACATCCCAAGGACGCTTCATGTCTCTGTTTACCGCCGTCGAAATGGCCCCCCGCGACCCCATCCTGGGTCTGAACGAGCAGTTCGCTGCCGACACCAACCCCAGCAAGGTGAATCTGGGCGTGGGCGTGTACTTCGACGACAACGGCAAGTTGCCCCTGCTCGAGTGCGTGCAGGCCGCCGAGAAGGCGATGATGGACAAGCCCACGGCCCGCGGCTACCTGCCCATCGACGGCATCGCTGCCTATGATGCCGCAGTCAAGGGCCTGGTGTTCGGCGCCGAGTCCGACGTCGTCAAGTCCGGCCGCGTGTCCACGGTGCAGGCCATCGGCGGCACCGGCGGCCTGAAGATCGGCGCCGACTTCCTCAAGAAGATCAGCCCCGCTGCCAAGGTGCTGATCTCCGACCCGAGCTGGGAAAACCACAAGGCCATCTTCACGAACGCCGGTTTCGAGGTGGGCACCTATGCCTACTACGACGCCGTCAACCGCAAGGTGAACTTCGAAGGCATGCTGGCCGACCTGAACGCAGCGGCCCCTGGCACCATCGTGGTGCTGCACGCCTGCTGCCATAACCCGACCGGCTACGACATCACGGCCGAGCAGTGGGACCAGGTGATTGCCGCCGTCAAGGCCAAGGGCCTGGTGGCCTTCCTTGACATGGCCTACCAGGGCTTTGGCCACGGCATTGCCGAAGACGGCGCCGTGATCGGCAAGTTCGTGGCCGCCGGCCTGAACATCTTCGTCTCGACCTCGTTCTCCAAGAGCTTCAGCCTGTACGGCGAGCGCGTGGGCGCACTGTCGGTGGTCGCCAACGACAAGGAAGAGGCGGCCCGCGTGCTGAGCCAGCTCAAGATCGTGATCCGCACCAACTATTCCAACCCACCCACCCATGGTGGCGCCGTGGTGGCGGCCGTGCTGAACAACCCCGAGCTGCGCGCCCTGTGGGAAAAGGAACTGGGCGAGATGCGCGTGCGCATCAAGGCCATGCGCCAGAAGCTGGTCGATGGCCTGAAGGCTGCCGGCGTCCAGCAGGACATGAGCTTCATCACCACGCAGATCGGCATGTTCAGCTACTCCGGCCTGAGCAAGGACCAGATGGTGCGCCTGCGCACCGAGTTCGGCGTCTACGGCACGGACACGGGCCGCATGTGCGTGGCCGCGCTCAACAGCAAGAATATCGACTACGTCTGCCAGTCGATCGCCAAGGTGGTCTGACCGCCACTCCAGCCACCTGGCCCTGCGCCGGGTGAGAAGGCATGCCGCCAGCGCTCCCTGCCCTGGCGGCATTTTCTTTGTGCGGGCGATTTTTGCATCCTGGCAGTCCGGTATGCGCCAGGGCTGCGCGGGTACCGGTGCGATCATGCGGGCAGCCGAAACATCGAATGAAGAACGAGACGCTCCATTCCCATGCCAGATTACGCCTGCCTCACTCCCTTCACCTCCTCGCCTGCAGACGGGCTGCCCCTGTCCGGCGTACGCATTCTGAGCCTGGCACTGAACCTGCCGGGTCCCGCCGCCCTGATGCGCTGCGCGGCCATGGGCGCGCAGTGCAGCAAGCTGGAGCCGCCCTCTGCGCAGCCAGGGCCTGCCGGCGCGGACCCGATGGCGCTCTACAGCCCGCAGGCCTATTCCGACATGCACCAGGGCATCGCGGTCTGGCAGGCACAGCTCAAGACCGAGGACGGACAGGCCGCGCTGCACAAGGCGCTGGACAGCGCCGATATCCTGCTGACCTCGTTCCGCCCCGCCGCGCTGGCCAAGCTGGGGCTGGACTGGGCGTCGCTGCAGCAGCGCCATCCGCAGCTGTCGCTGGTGCGCATCGTCGGCAGCGCGGGAGCCCTGGCCGATGTGCCGGGCCATGACCTGACCTATCAGGCCGAGGCGGGGCTGGTACAGGGCGGCGCCATGCCACCCAGCCTGTTTGCCGACATGGCTGGCGCGCTGATGGCCAGCGAGGCCGTGCTCAAGGCCTGGCTGCTGCGCCAGCGCAGCGGCCACGGCAACCTCCAGGAAACAGGACTGGCACAGGCCGCGCAATGGCTGGCCCTGCCCTGGCACTGGGGCCTGACCCGGCCCGACGGAGATGTGGGCGGAGCACACGCAGGCTATCGCGTCTATGCCTGCGCCGACGGTTCGGTGGCCGTGGCGGCACTGGAGCCGCATTTCGCGGCACGCCTGTGCGCAGCAGCATCGGTGCCGGGCGATGGCAGCATCGCCTGCATGCGCAACCCGGCCACGCATGCGGCCCTGGAAGCCTTCCTGGCTGCCCTGTCCTGCGCCGAACTGGCAGACCTGGCCGAGCGCCACGACCTGCCCCTGCATCCGCTCGCCGCTCAGCCAGCGGCCTCGCGCCGCTTGTAGGCGAATGCCGAAAGGCAGCATCTGCGCACGACCTACAAGCCGCCTGGGTCGCGGCTGCCCGCTGAGTATGAACATGCTGCTGCCGACGACCCTCTTTACCGCGATAGCCTGCTCCTCTTAAATCAGAGCTGCGCATACAACCAGACAACCCGAACACATCTGGAAACACCCATAATCGGCTCATCTGGAGGCAGCCCCATGGTTCGAGAACATCCATCGACCGCCCCGCTATCCGGGATGCGTCAGCCACCTAGCCACTCAGCGCCTGGCCTGCAGCGCATCGGCGCCAGCGCCTGAGGCCGCCGCCGGGTCCCCCTTCCGTCCACCGCCTATGCAAAGCCAGCCCCCAGCCCATGTGCCGGTACTGCAGCTGGTGCAGCGCATCTGGCCCCTGGTGCTGGTGGTCGTGGTGCTGGTGGTCATGGCCAGCGGCAGCCTCTACCTTGTGTCTGCGGTGCGCGCCTTCGTGGCCGGAGAAAGCCTGTGGTCCAAGGCACAGAAGGATGCCATCTACGCCCTGAGCCGCTATGTGGACAGCGGCTCGGCGCGCGACCTGGCGCGCTTCGAGCAGGCCATGATCGTTCCTGCAGGCGACTGGCAGGCCCGCATGGCGCTGGACGATGTGCCGGCCAGGGTCAAGGACGCGCGCGCAGGCATTCTGCTGGGAGGCAACCACCCGGACGATGCCGACGCGCTGATCTGGCTGATGCAGACTTTTCGCCATGTCGAACTGCTGGAGGAGCCCTATCGTTACTGGAAGCAGGGCGACCAGTACCTGCAGCAGCTCGACCGGCTGGCGCAGGAGATAGAGCAGCGCCACACCGTGGGAAGCGTGAGCGCCGAGGACGTCATCACCTGGAAGCGCGAGATCGAGCAGATCAACGCCGGCGTCACACCCGCCACCCAGCAGTTCAGCGCCTCGCTGGGCCGCAGCTCCCGGCAGATGGTGGTGTGGCTGCAGTGCATTCACCTGATGCTGGGCGTGGCGCTGATCCTGGTGGCGCTCTGGCATACGCGGCGCATGCTGCAGCAGCGCCAGCAGGTGCAAAACGACCTGCTGACCGAAAAGGAAAGGGCCCAGACCACGCTGGCATCGCTGGGCGATGCCGTGATCACCACGGACGCCCAGGGCGTGGTGGACTATGCCAACCCTGCCGCGCTGGGCCTGCTGGGCAGCAGCGAGCAGCAGCTCAAGGGACGGCACCTGGCCAAGGGCCTGCATTTCAACAGCATTGACACCACCCAGACGGCGGAAAGCCTGCTGACCCATCTGCTGTCGGGTCGGCAATTGCGCGAAGAGCACACGCGGTGGCTGCGGCGCCATGACCGCAGCATCGTGCCGGTCAAGCTCATGGGCTCGGCCATCAGCGGCGGCGGGGAGCGCCCGGCAGGTGCGGTGATCGTGCTCAGGGATGTCTCGCGTGAGCAGCAGTATCTGGACCAGCTTTCCTGGCATGCCAGCCATGACGGCCTGACCGGGCTGGAGAACCGCGTGGAATTCGAGCGCCGCCTGCAGCGCCTGCTCAACCAGGGCCAGCACAGGCTGCGGCCCGCAGCCCTGCTGTACATGGATCTGGACCAGTTCAAGCTCATCAACGAGACCTGCGGCCATCCGGCGGGCGATGAAATGCTGTGCGAGGTCAGCCGTCTGCTGCTGCACAACCTGCGCGAGACAGACACCCTGGCCCGCCTGGGCGGCGACGAATTCGGCGTTCTTCTGGAGAACTGTCCGCCCGAGCCCGCGCTGCGCATTGCCGAAAAGCTGCGCCAGGCTGCCGAAGCCCTGCACGTGCACTGGGGCAAGCAGGTGCTGCGCACAGGACTGAGCATTGGACTGGTCCACATCGGCGGCGAGGTCCAGTCGGCCCAGGACCTGCTGCGCATGGCCGACATGGCCTGCTACCGCGCCAAGGAGCGCGGCCGCAACCGCATCTATGTCTACCGCAGCGACGACGGCGAATACACCCGCCACGTCAGCGAGATGGAATGGGTCACGCGCATACGCACGGCGCTGGAGCAGGAGCGCTTTTGCCTGTACGCACAAAGCATTGCACCGCTGCAGCCCGATGGCCAGCGCGGCCTGCATTTCGAGGTGCTGCTGCGGTTGCGCGACGAGCAGGGCCAGATCATCTCGCCAGCCGCGTTCATACCCGCAGCAGAGCGCTACGGCATCATGCCCACCGTCGACCGCTGGGTGATCGCCAGAACGCTGGCCACGCTGGCCGAGCATCCGGCCGCGCTGCGCCATATCGACACCTGCGCCATCAATCTGTCAGGCCCCAGCCTCGACGACGACGGGCTGCTGGACTTTGTGCAGGCGCAGCTGAGCACGCACGGCATCGCGCCGCAGCTGCTGTGCTTCGAGATCACCGAGACCAGCGCCATCGCCAGTCTGTCCAGCGCCACCCGGCTGATCCAGGCCCTGCGCACGCTGGGCTGCCGTTTTGCGCTGGACGACTTCGGCGTGGGCATGTCCTCGCTGACCTATCTGAAGCAGTTGCCCGTGGACTATCTGAAGATCGACGGCGGCTTCGTGCGCGACATGCTGCAGGACCCCAGCAACCACGCCATGGTGGAGATGATCAACCGCATAGGCCATATCCTGGGCAAGCGCACGGTGGCCGAGTATGTGGAAAGCCGGGAGATCGCCCAGGCCCTGCAGGCCGTGGGCGTGGACTACGCACAGGGCTTTGCCCTGGCGCGGCCCGTGCCGCTGGACACGCAGTACTTCGAAAGCGGTGCCCAGGCCGCCCGCCGCGAATGGCAGGGCACGCTGGCGCCGGCAGTCGGCTGAGGCGCGTCAGCGCGGCTTGCGTCCGCCCGGCGCGGCCTTGCGGCCGGCCCCGGCAGCGCCTGCGGAGCCGCCCACGCCAGGGCGCGGTGGCAGGCCCGTGTGCTGGGTCAGCATGCGGCCGGGCTTGGGCTGGCTGGAGCGCAAGCGCACGTCGCCTCCGGGGTCGCGGGCCTGTGCCTGCGCCTTGCCCGGCCCCGCACTCTTGCCACCGGCCTTGTTGAGGGCATAGGCCTTGCCCTGCTGGGAGACAACGGCACGCGCGGCCACGCCCGTTCCCTGGGTGCTGTTCTTGCGGCGCGCGCTCTGGTAGCCGCCATCGACCAGGGGCTGGAAGGTGGGGATCAGGTGCTGCTTGCCGTTGCCGATGAGGTCGGCACGGCCCATGGTCTTCAAGGCCTCGCGCAGCAGCGGCCAGTTGTTGGGGTCGTGGTAGCGCAGGAAGGCCTTGTGCAGGCGACGGCGCTTTTCACCGCGCACGATGTCCACCGACTCCTCGTTCACGTCGCGCATCTGGCGACGCACCTTGGTGAGGGTGTTGCGACCCGAGTGGTACATGGCCGTGGCCGTGGCCATGGGGCTGGGGTAGAAGGTCTGCACCTGGTCGGCGCGAAATCCGTTCTTCTTCAGCCAGATGGCGAGGTTCATCATGTCCTCGTCGCTGGTGCCCGGGTGAGCGGCGATGAAGTAGGGAATCAGGTACTGCTTCTTGCCCGCTTCCTCGCTGAACTGCTCGAACATCTGCTTGAAGCGGTCATAGCTGCCTATGCCCGGCTTCATCATCTTGGTCAGCGGCCCGGATTCGGTGTGCTCGGGCGCGATCTTCAGGTAGCCGCCCACATGGTGCTGCACCAGTTCCTTGACGTACTCGGGCGACCTCACGGCCAGGTCGTAGCGCAGGCCCGAGCCGATCAGGATCTTCTTGATGCCCGGCAGATTGCGCGCGCGGCGGTAGATCTTGACCAGCGGGGCATGGTCGGTGTGCAGGTTCTGGCAGATGCCGGGGAACACGCAGCTGGGCTTGCGGCAGGCGGCCTCGATCTCGGGGCTCTTGCAGCCCAGGCGGTACATGTTGGCCGTGGGGCCGCCCAGGTCGGAGATGGTGCCGGTGAAGCCCTTGACCTTGTCGCGGATGTCCTCGACCTCCTGGATGATGGACTCCTCGGAGCGGCTCTGGATGATGCGGCCTTCATGCTCGGTGATGGAGCAGAAGGTGCAGCCGCCGAAGCAGCCGCGCATGATGTTGACCGAGGTGCGGATCATCTCCCAGGCCGGGATCTTGGTCTCGCCCTCATGGCTGCCGTTGGCGTCGGCATAGCTGGGATGGGGGCTGCGCGCATACGGCAGGCCAAAGACCCAGTCCATCTCGGCGGTGGTCAGCGGGATGGGGGGCGGGTTCAGCCACACATCGCGCGCGGTCACGCCTTCGCCGTGGGCCTGGACCAGGGCGCGGGCGTTGCCGGGATTGGTCTCCAGGTGCAGCACGCGGTTGGCGTGGGCGTAGAGGATGGGATCGGCCTTGACCTGCTCGTAGCTGGGCAGGCGCAGCACGGTCTTGTCGCGCGGCGGCTGCTTGCCCTTGCCGCGCAGCGACGGGTTGGGCACGAACTGGATGGTCTGAACGGCGGCGACCGAGGCGCCGTCCGGCTTCGCGTCGGCATCACCCTCTTCCTTGGAGCAGGTCTGGCCCTGGGCCTCGGCCTGCTCGCTGGTGGTCATGTAGGGGTTGATGTGGGGCTCGACCACGCCGGGCTCGTCCACCACGGAGGAATCCAGCTCGAACCAGCCCGCTTCCGACTCGCGGCGGAAGAAGGCCGTGCCGCGCACATCGGTAATGCTTTCCACGGGCTCGCGCGCAGCCAGGCGGTGGGCCACCTCGACCAGTGCGCGTTCGGCGTTGCCGTACAGCAGGATGTCGCACTTGCTGTCCACGACGATGGAGCGGCGCACCTTGTCGCTCCAGTAGTCGTAGTGGGCGATGCGGCGCAGGCTGCCCTCGATGCCGCCCAGCACGATGGGCACGTCCTTGTAGGCCTCGCGGCAGCGCTGGCTGTAGACGATGGCCGCGCGGTCAGGGCGCTTGCCGCCCACGTCGCCCGGCGTGTAGGCATCGTCGGAGCGGATCTTGCGATCGGCCGTGTAGCGGTTGATCATGGAATCCATGTTGCCCGCCGTCACGCCCCAGAACAGGTTGGGCCGGCCCAGGGCCTTGAAGGCCTCGGCGCTTTGCCAGTCAGGCTGGGCAATGATGCCCACGCGAAAGCCCTGTGCCTCCAGCACCCGGCCGATCACCGACATGCCGAAGCTGGGGTGATCCACATAGGCGTCGCCCGTCACCAGGATCACGTCGCAGCTGTCCCAGCCAAGCTGTTCCATCTCGGCCCGGCTCATCGGCAGGAACGGGGCCGTGCCGAAGCGCTTGGCCCAGTAAGGACGATAGCTGGTCAGCGGCTTGGCGGCGCGATGGAAGAAGGAAACGTCAACGGGGGCGTTCATGATGGGCGGTTCGGCTTCTGGGAGCCTGTGCGGAAGGAACCGGCCAGTGTACGTTTCGGCACTCAACCCTGCTGGTCAAGGGTCTTGCTCCAGCCCCCTGATACGGCCTTCCTGCTGCTGCCAGCCCGACCTCTTTGCGGCCTCCTGCGCCAGCCAGGCCTTGGGCGTGTGCCCGGACCAGCGGCGAAATGCCCGTGCAAACACCTTCGGCGAGTCGTAGCCCGCGTTCTCGGCGATGCGGGCCGATGACAGCCCGCCGGCCTCCATCTGCTGGGCGGCCAGCGCCATGCGGTGCGCCGTCAGATAGCCGATGGGCGTGGCACCCACCAGCTCCTTGAAACGCATGCTGAAGCGGGTGCGCGACATGCCGGCCTCGATGGCCAGCGTCTCCACGCTCCAGGCCCGCTGCGGTTCGCGGTGCATGCACACCAGGGCACGCGCAACACAGGCGTCGCCCAGGCCCCGCAGCCAGCCTTCACCCACGGCGGCCTCGCGCGCCAGGTGCTCGCGCAGGATGTTGACCAGCAGCAGTTCGCCCATGCGCGCGGCCGACAGGCGCCAGCCCGGGCGCCGCGCCAGCGTCTCCAGCGTGAGCGACTCCATGGTGGTGGCCAGGCAGTCGGCCAGCGGCAGGCCGCTTGCCCGGATGTGGATCAGCGGCGGCAGGATGCGGAACACCGAATGACGGCAGTAGGCGGAAAACCACAACAGGGCCGAAAACATGTCCGTGGCCTCGCCGCCGCCGCCATGGCTGAAGACCAGGGGATTCTCGTCCCGCGGTCCTTCGGCGTGGCGGGCGATCATGCGCGAGAACAGCTCGCTGGCAACGTCCATGTCGGACGCCACCACATGCGCGGCGCCCATGGGCAGCATGACCAGATCGCCGGGGTCGACCCGCAGCGCCGGCATGCCCTCCACCTGGATCCAGTAAGGCGCGCCGCGCGCCATGCGGATCATGGCGCCGGTGACGCCCGTGGACTTCAGGCTCCACGGCGCCGTCAGCGCAAAGCGCGCCGTGACGGCGCGCTCCGAGCGGCAAATATCGAGAACTTCACTGAGTACATCCATGGCTCGCGGGACCCTTGTTTTCGGGCCGATGTTAGCCAGTGCCGCCCATGCCACGGCCCGTCGGCGCCCCGACAGCGATAGCGGTTTTCCCTGGAGCGCGACTACGCACTAGAGATCCTGCTGCGCCGCCTGCACCAGCTCCGAGAACACGGACGCGCTGCCCAGCCGTTCGGCCGCCAGCAGCGCCAGCTTGACCAGGAACAGCTCGGACCGCTGCGGGCCCGCCGTGTCGATGGCTGTGGCCAGCTGGTCGTAGACAGTTTCCAGGCCGGCGATATCGAGGGTGTGGGGTGATGTCTGTTCTTGGCTCATGCCGGAACTCCTTGCGTGCAGGTGGCGTTGTCGATGGCCGATTGCAGGCGCCGGGCATCCAGCGCCAGCCAGCGCGCGCAGACATGCTGATCGGGCCGCAGCAGATAGGCGGCGCCGGGCGGGTGCCCTGCCGGCACGCCATGGCGTGCACGGCAGCGGCCATCTGCATCGGCCAGGGTCAGATCGGCACCCTGGACCGGCTGCGCGGCCGCCTGGCTGGAGATGGCCACGATGCGCAGGCCCACGCCACGGCCGCGCACCATCCTGGCAACTTCGCACCACGGGGCAGGCACGGGCGTGCCATCGGTGAAATACAGCAGGTCGAATCCACCGCCCAGGTGGTCCAGCAAATAGTCATCGGTCCCCAGGCGCAGGTTCAGCGGCGGTGCGCCATGGCCAGGGCCGGCTTCAAACAGGTGGTTGTCGTCATCCGCGCTGTTGAGCGGCGAGTGCGCGTATTCGTGCGGCCGGGAGGTGCGCCAGTGGTACAGCGGCCGCACGAATTCCTGGGTGAGCGACAGCGACAGCACGGCATCGCGCAGCAGCCGGAAGCCGCGCGAGGGCGGCGCCATGAAGCGCGTGCTCTTGCCGGCCTCTTCGACAATCTCGCGCGCCGCGCCCACGCGCTCGCCGCTGTAGCTGTCCAGCAGCCTCACCGGCGCCACGCCGCGCGCCACCAGGGCCAGCCGCCAGGCCAGGGCCTGGGCATCCTGAAAACCCGTGTTGGCACCGCGCACGCCGAAGATGGGCAGCATGTGGGCCGCATCGCCCGCGAAGATCACGCGGCCGTGCACATAGTCCGGCAAGGTCAGCGCGCGGGCGGAGTAGACCGAACTCCAGTCCATTTCCCAGGGCGTGCCGCCGAAGCCGATCATCTGCAGCTGCGCGTCGATGCGCGCCTTGAGCGATTCGGGCTGCAGCGCCTGCTGCGCGTCCTCGCCCGCAGGCAGTTGGTAGTCCACGCGCCAGATGCCATGCGGCTCGCGGTGCATGAGGATGGTGTTGCCGGGGTTCCAGACCGGGTCGAAGAAGGCCAGGCGCTCCGTGGGCAGTGGCAGGTCGATGCGGATGTCGGCGATCACGAAGCGGCCCTCGTACGACGCCCCCTCCATCACCAGGCCCATGGCCGTGCGTATGCCGGAGCGGGCGCCATCGGCGGCGACCAGCCAGTCGGCCTCCATCGCATACGGGCCTTGCGGCGTGTCCACTTGCAGCCGCGCCTTTGCGGCGGCGCCGTTGCCGACCTGCTCCACCCGGTCCACGCGGTTGCCCCAGCGCAGCTCGATCAGCGGATGGGCCAGCACCGCATCGACCAGGTATTCCTCCAGGTACTGCTGCTGCAGATTGGTCATGGGATGGAAGCGATCGTCATCGCTGTGCGGCGCCTCCATGCGGAACACGCGCTGCCCCCGGTAGAACGAGTTGCCACAGCGCCAGGGCAAGGCGTTCGCCATGACCCGCTCGGCCACGCCCACCTGCTGCAGGATCTCCATGGAGCGGCGCGTGAAGACGATGGCGCGGCTGCCTTCGGACACCTGCAGTTCGGACTCCAGCAGCACGCAGCGCTGGCCGTGGCGCGCCAGCTCCAGCGCCGTGGTCAGCCCCACAGGGCCCGTGCCGACGATGACGACAGGATGGCGCTGCACCCCTGGATGCTGCGAAGGCAGCCAGGGCTGGTGCACCCGGTACCGGTAGTAGATGGAATGCCGCGGCTGGGCATGGGGCTGGTGCATGGATGTCTCCGTCTTGCGTCTTGCGTCTTTGTGAGGCCGCAGTGTAGGCAGCCCCCGCTCCGGCAATGTCCCCGGATGGGGACAGACAGGACCCTCCAGCCCCCAGGCTCAGGACAGCGCCTCGGGCTCCATCAGCAAGGCAAACAGCTCGCGCTGCCCCTGCACGCCCAGCTTGCCGCAGACGCGCTTGAGATAGGTCCGGGCACTGGCCACCGTGATGCCCAGGCGCTGCGCCAGCCGCTCGGTGTCCAGCCCCTCGACCACGCAGCGCACCACATCCATATCGCGTTGCGTGAGATGCGCAAAGCGCCGCGCCAGGCGCGCCAGCACCAGGCCCGCCAGATCGTCCTGCAGGGCCTGGCCCGCGTAATGCAGGCGCATGGCCTGCATGACCAGCGGAGCAAAGGCCTCGATGCGTGCAATGGACTGCGGGTCAAAGCCGCTGTGCTCCTCACCCCGGTACAGATTCACCGCCAGCCAGCGTGCGCCGGTCTGCAGGGTCAGCAGCGAAAGCCGCTCCACCAGGCGGGGCAGGTCATAGCAGACACGGCGGTACTCGGGATGGCTCACGTCCGAAGGCTTCTGGCGATGGAGCCAGACGCGCGCTGGCGCCTGGGGATTGCGCTGCTGCCGCGCCAGCTCGGACTGCATCACGCGCTGCGCGCCGTCCAGTGGATAGAAGCGCTCGCTGTAATCCTGGGAAATCAAAGGCAGTGCGCCTGTGCGTGCCCGGTCCCCGAACCCCACGATGCGCGGCCGAGATCGCCCCTGGAACGAAAAGATCGTGCACTGCGCCAACGGCACATGCCGGCCCAGCAAGTGCAGCAGCTGCCCGGCCACCTCGTCGCTGCTGCCGCTGGAACGGCCCACCTGCTCCAGCAGCGCCGTCACATCGCCCAGCGGCACAGGCAGGCTGGCATCGCTGGCGCAGGCAGGTGCCAGCAGCCAATGGCTGCGAATGGTGTCATTGCTCATGGGTGCGGGAACAGGCTGTGGCAGGAATGCAAAAAGGCCGGTGCATTGCGCAGCCGGCCTGGGTGAAGATGTTGGAATGATAAATCCAGCGCAGCGAGGCCATTGCCTGCTGCGTTCCTGTCGGCGGTCGTTGGAGCCGCTCAGCCTGGCCGGATGGCCCTTGGCTGCACGGCTGCAGCCATCACCATTCGCCTACGTTGCGAATGCGCTGGTCCAGGTCCAGAGGAAGGCCGCCACCGGCGGCTTCATGGTCCTGGCCTGCCTGCTCCAACGCCATGGGCGGAGGACTGAAATGATCGCGGCCAAAGGTGTGTTCGGTGAGAACGGGATCGCGGGAAGGTGGGGTGTTCATGGTTGCGCCTCCTTGACAGAAAGCTTACTGCGAATCTTTCACGATTTCTGTAGGACAAACCTGGATGCAACCCTCTGAAGCTGAAATAACACAAGGTACGCATGCTCACAAATGTGTAGCGCTTCGTAATAAAGGCGTAATGAATCCATGCGCCAAACCCCGGGCCAGGGACGATCGGGTAAGCTTGCCGCCCTCCATGCCACAGACACTCCGCGCGCCCGCGCACAGCGAACTCCTCATCAAGAAAAGCCGCTTCATCGGTTGCGTGCAGCCGATGGCCGACCGCGCCAGCGCCCAGGCGGTGGTCGATGCGCTATGGCGCGAGCACCCCGGCGCCGCCCATGTCTGCTGGGCGCTGCTGGCAGGCGGCCAGTCGGCAGCCGTCGATGACGGCGAGCCCAGCGGCACGGCAGGCCGCCCCATGCTGGACGTGCTGCGCCACCAGGACCTGGAAGGCGTGCTGGCCACCGTGGTGCGCTACTTCGGCGGCGTCAAGCTGGGCGCCGGCGGCCTGGTCCGTGCCTACACCGATGCCGTGGCCCAGGCCTTGCTGACCGCCGAAAAGGTGACGCTGCAGCGCATGCAATTGCTGCGCTGCAGTGTCCCTTATGCGCTCGAAGGCCTGGTGCGGCGCGAGATCGAGGCGGCAGGCGCCGAATTGCTCCAGGTCGAGCATGGATCGCTGGTGCAGTTCGATCTGCGCCTGCCGCAGTCGCAGGCTGAAGGCTTTGTGGGCCGCCTCAATGAGGGCGGACAAGGACGCGTGGGCTGGATGGAGATCCACCACGGCGAGTGAAATGCGCCGGGCCGAACCCGTTCAACCGGCCACCAGAAACCGCTGCGCCAGCAGAACCCAGTACGCCGCTCCCACGGCGATGTTGTCGTCGTTGAAGTCATAGCCCGGGTTGTGCACCATGCAGGCGCCCTGCTCGCTTGCATGGCCATTGCCGATCAGCAGGTAGCTGCCGGGCACGCGTTGCAGCATGAAGGCAAAGTCCTCGCTGCCGGGCAGGGGCGGCGCCTGCAGCGTCACGTGATCGGGACCCAGAAGCTCCAGGGCCACGCGCCGCGCAAACTCGGTTTCCTGTGGCGTGTTGACCAGCACGGCATAGCCCGGCCGCCAGTCAAGCCGGGCCTGCACGCCCAAGCTGGCAGCCTGCGCATCCACCAGTTCTCGAATGCGCCGCTGCAGCTGGCTGCGCACTTCGGGGTCCAGCGCACGCACGCTCAACTCCAGCACCGCGCTGTGGGCGATCACGTTGTTGGCCTTGCCCGCATGGATGGCGCCCACGGTCACCACCGCCATCTGCAGCGGATCGATGTTGCGCGAGACGATGGTCTGCAAGGCCATGACGATGCTGGCGGCCGCAACGATGGGGTCGGCCGCGCGGTGCGGCATGGCACCATGCCCGCCCACCCCGGTGAGCGTGAGCGTGGCGTAGTCGGAGGACGCCATGGCTGCGCCCTCGCGCAAGGCCAGCCTTCCCTGGGGCAGGCCCGGCATGTTGTGCATGGCAAAGATGGCGTCGCAGGGATGTCGCTCGAACAGCCCGTCTTCCATCATGCGCAAGGCCCCGCCGCCGCCCTCCTCCGCAGGCTGAAAGATCAGCGTGAGCGTTCCGTCGAAGCCGCCGTGCTCGGCCAGATGCCGGGCCGCTGCCAGCAGCATGGCGGTATGGCCGTCATGGCCGCAGGCATGCATGACGCCGGCATGCGTGCTGGCATGGGCGAATTCATTGGCCTCGGTGATGGGCAGCGCATCCATGTCGGCGCGCAGGCCCAGGCGCCGGTGGCCGCTGCCGCGCACCAGCCGCCCCACCACGCCCGTGCCGCCCAGGCCGCGTTCCACCTCGTATCCCCATTGCTCCAGTTGCTGCGCGACCAGGGCGCTGGTGCGATGTTCCTCGAAGCCGAGCTCGGGGTGCCTGTGGATGTCGCGGCGCAGCTCGACGAAGGCTGCGGCCGAGCCGCGCAAAGTGTCCAGAAGGGTGTTCATGTGCGGCGTCTCACTGGGGTTGCAGGCGGATGGAGCGGGCAATGCTGCGGTAGCGGGCCGTCTCGGCCTCATAGAACTGCGCCGCTTCGGCCAGCGACATGGGCGCCGCGGCCAGTTGGGTCTGCAGGGCCAGTTGCTCGCGCACGCCCGGGTCCTTGAGCATGGCGCCTATCGCCTGGTGCAGCCTTTGCACCACCTCCTGCGGCGTGTCCTTGCGCACCAGGAAGCTGGTCCAAGTCTTGTAGGCGAAGTTTTTCAGCTCCCGGCCCTCACGCACCGTGGGCACATTCTTGAGCAGCTCCGATCGCTGCTCCCCCAGCTGGCCCAGGATCTTGAGCCGGCCCTGCTCGGCCAGCGCGCCCATGGCAGCGCTGTAGACGAGCACAGCGAAATCGACTTGCCCGCTGCCTATGTCCTGCAGCAGCGGCGCGTTGCCCTTGTAGGGCGCATGCATGAGTTGTATGCCAGCGTCCTGCTGCACCTTCTCCAGAATCAGGTGGTAGAGCGAGCCAATCCCGACGCTGCCGTACGACAGCGGCCGGCTGGCGCTTTTGCGGGCCAGCGCGATCAGCTCATCCACATTGCCGGCCTCCAGGTCCTTGCGGGCGACAAACACCATCACAGCCTCGGCCACGGGATGGACCAGTCGGAAATCCTCTGCCTTGAGACGCACGGCCGCATTGGCCAGCGGCGACAGGATCACCTCGTTGGGCGAGCCCTGGAAGACGTAGTGCCCGTCAGGCGGCGCTGCCAGCACCTTCTGCGCGGCCATGGCACCGCTCACGCCGCCCAGGTTCTCCACGATGACCTGCTGGCCCAGCGCCTTGGACAGCGGCACGCTGAAGATGCGGGCAATGGCGTCCGAAGGGCCGCCGGCCGGATAGGGAACCATCAGGCTCACGGGCCTGGAGGACGGGCTCTGCGCACAGGCCAGGCCCGCGCTCAGCAACAGGCCGGCGCCCGTCAGCCAAACGCGCTGGAACAAAAATCTCATCATGTCTCCTTGGTGGATGGCTCCGGCTCGGTCGGCCGGATACGCGGCATCCTAGGAGCCGGGTCATCGAACGTCCAATGCATTGTTGGCTGCATTAGCATGAGTTTCATGCAGACTTCAGGGCGCGAAAAATCATGACGCTGGTGCAGCTCAGGCATCTCATATCGGTGGCGCAGACCGGCTCCTTCAGCCGCTCGGCCGAGGCCATGCATCTGACACAGCCGGCCCTCAGCCGCAGCGTGCGCGCGCTGGAGCAGGAGCTGGGCATACCCTTGTTCGACCGCATCGGCCGCCACAGCGAACTCACAGCCTTCGGCCGCGAGATGCTGGGACGGGCACGCGCCCTGGTGGCTGAAGCCGACGCGCTGCGTGACAGGGGGCGCCAATTGCGCGAGGGTGCGGCCGGCACTGTGCGTGTGGGCCTGGGATCGGGCCCCGGCGCAATATTGATGACGCCGTTCCTGCAGCACATGACCGTGCACCATCCCGGCGTGCGAACCGAGGTGGCGCGCGGCAGCACCGATCTGCTGGTGCACTCGCTACGCGAGCGCCTGCTCGACGCCCTGGTCGTGGACCTGCGCGCGCTGCGGCCCGCACCCGACCTTGCGCTGGACGTCGTGCACGAAATGCGCGCCGCCTTCATGTGCCGCACCGACCATCCACTGGCCCGCCTGCAGCGGGATCTGCGCTTCGAGGATGTGCAGCGCTACCCCGTCGCCTCCACCCCGCTGAGCGACCAGGTGGCCTGGCTGCTGGTGGAGACCTATGGCGCCATGGCCCACCCGGCGCGGTTCGTCACACTGCAGTGCGAGGAGTTGCCCAGCCTCGTGGACGTTGCGCGCAACAGCGACACCGTGCTGCTGGCCGTGCGCGCCGTCGCCCCGGACCTGGCCGAATTGCCCATGGACCCGCCCATGCGCAGCACCGCCCGCTTCGGGCTGGTTACGCTGCGTCAGCGCAGCGAGGCGCCGACGCTGGCAATCCTGCGCGGCCTGATGGGGAAGTTGATGGCCGACGATGCCCCTGCGCCGGAACGGGCGCCCAGGAAGGCTGGGCCGCATGGCATTGCCAGACTGATTTGATACTGATGATCACCCATCGAATACCCTCAATGCAAAATCGCAAGCCGGGACAACAAGCCATGTCAAATTAAATAGTTTGCACAGCCTGTTTTCAAGGCCTGGCTAATGAAATTTCCCAAAGGACTACCTCAGGCAATAACCAACTAGCCGCTCGTCAATTTCCAATAGCAAAATAGTGCCACAAATGATAGATTTAAGTGAACCATCATTCGCATGCAGGCTGCTATTTTCCAAATTTATTAGACCATCTTCCGAAAAATAAATATTCTTCGCATGCAGCGCGGAGGAGGACATTAAAACAATAAATACCACCATAGTGGACAATGATTTTTCATATCGAAATCTCATTTCAACCCCTTTATCTCATCGTTTTTGAATTGATACTAACGACCAGGGAATGCACAGGTTCTGCACAAATGCATGCGTTGCCTGTGGGCGCCTGGAGCGAAAGCTCTCATCGGCCAGTTCGCTGTGGCAAGCCACCATTGCGATATCGCCCCTGTTTCCCACAGGTGCATTCATATCGCAAGTATGCTCATACTCCTTTCGCTATCATTAGAAGTGGTAGCAACTCTATATCCAAAGCCATCATGCGGCGAAGCAGCTCCTTCGAGTTCGACGAATCGCCCGTTCCCCTGCCCATGATCGGAGACATCATGGAAGTTGAGCCTCCAAAAGCCTGCACTGTATTGGAGGAGGAAAAATTCTCGAATGAAATGCCGTTCGCTTGCACAGCAGGGACCCAGAGCCCGCACACAACAATTGCCAGTGTGGTTGCAAGTCTTGGATATCGCATCTTCATGGTATTTCCTTTATGCACGGTGTGAGATGAGGCTGCGCCTTCATGGCGCGCACAGGTTCTGCACGAAGGCATGCGAGGCCAATTGCGCGACTTCGCTCCTTCCTGTCATGTAGCAGCCATCCTGGCTCAGTGCCGAGGCCGCACTGTTCTCGCCGCCTGCGAGGGTTCCCTGGTCCACGGTGCCGCCCAAGGGGGTCCAGGTGATGGCGTGCGAACTTCCGTCGGCCAGTTCGCTGTGGCCCGCCACCGTTCCGTTGTCACCGATATCCACCACACGTGCATTCATGCCGCCAGGCAGCGGAGGAATATCGCGGATGACACCGGTCTGGCTGTTCCAGTAATAGGGCATGCTGCGCCCGTCTGCCATCTGGTAGTGCCCAATCACCTCGCCGAGGATGTTGAGATCTACGCCGCTGTTTCGCGCGGGCGGGGACGATATGGACAGCACCTGCGGACTGGAGGACGAGTTGAGCCAGACGACGGTGCGTCCACCTTGGGCACCGAAATCGCAGTAGCCCATGATGCGGGTATTGACGACGGTCTTTGCGCGGCAGAAGACGGCATTGAGAGGCAGGTTCAGGGCCGTGGCCATATAGCCGCCCAGGACTGCGGCAGACCAATAGACAGGACGCGGATGCCCGCTGTTGTCGGGACAGTTGCCCACGATGCCCGGCATGTTGCCGCCCACCACGAAATTGTCCACATCGGACGGCACGCAGTTGGTGCTGTTCAGGCCCAGCAGGCCCGCCGGCAGCGCGCGTGCCGTGGTTTCATTGTTGCGCCACATGACAGGGCGGGCCGTGTTGCTGCCGCTCAGGCTGACGCCTGCCACATAGCCGCCCTGGTTGAATGCCGTGGGCATGCTGCGCACATCGAGCGTCAGCGGCTGCAGTGTCTGCACCGTGGCCGGCGTGGCCGCATTCCAGAACACGCCCACGGACACCGAATTGCCGTCCAGGCAGCTGCCCACCACCTGGCCGCTGTTGGTGATGGCCGCCGCGTTGCAGTTGCGGCCCGGCGACAGGCGCACAAGGTCTGCCGCACTGCCCGGCGCCAGCGACACGAAGCCTGCGGACGAGCCGTCGCTCTCTGCACAGGCACCCACGACATGGCCGCTGTTGTTGATGTCCAGGCCCACGCATTGCGGGCCTGCCGACGTGCCCACGTCCTGCATGGGCAGGGCCTGCGCGGCCGGCAGTGCCAGCAACGCTAGGCACGCAACGGAAAAATTCAAATGCTTTGGCTGAAGGCGCATGAAGGGTTCTCCTGAAAAAGCAAAGAAGTCGTTCATGGAAATCGGGCGCCGAACAGGAAATCCGCATGGGGCTTGGCATATGCGCGCCGGTGCAGACGCTATTTCCGTGATCCGCATCCCGGCTCCACGATAGGCATCGCGGTATGGAGCCGTCCATCCGAGCAGCAATCAAAACAACAAAAACAATCAACAAAATCAAAAGCTTGCAAAAGAATCCCCCATCAATAATTGTCTCATCGGCATCCGGGATTCAGGCCATGCCATAGCGCAGCGCCATATGAATGGGGGCTTTCCATGGCAATCACACACTGCCTGACATCCGACAGCGCATGGCCGAATGGCGCAATTCGCCGCCGCTGGAGTCCCGCAGAACTGCTGGCACTCGAACGCTGGGCCGGCGTCCTGCCTGTGCAGGTGATCTGCCGCCGGCTGGACCGCAGCGAACGCTCCGTTCGCTGCCAGATGCACAGGCGCGGCCTGAGCACCCGGGTCCGCGAAGGCGTCGGGCTGAGGCAGGTCTGCGAGGATCTGCAGCTTTCTGCACGGTCGGTGAGGGCCTTCATCCTCGATGGCCGCCTGCGCCTGCACAGCGCACAGGTGCATGGCGAGATGGTGGCGCAGCTTCATTGGTCCCTGCGCCGCTGGTTGCAAACAGCGCAAAGCCGCTTGTGCCGTGTCAGCCATTTGAGGGTTACCGAGACATCCCTCAGGCGCTTTGCGCGGGAAGCGGATTTCGGCGCATCAGGCAGCCGCACGGGCGCGGCATGGCAACACTGGGCATCCGGCTAGCCCCTGCGCGGCACGGGCCGAGCCTGAATGTCCAGCAGCGGTTTCGGCCCTTCGCCTACGACTGCCGCGAGCGCCAGCATGCAGACTGGCACGCATGTCCCATGGCAGGCGAGGCAGTCATCTCGACCATCTGTCGGCACTTCAGTCGGCACTTCAGTCAGCACTCCCGTCGGCACACCTTTCGGCACATCCACCGGCAGCGGAGACCTCCACGGGACCTGGTGCCACAGTCAAAGGAATCAGACAGCATGAAAAACCCACCCACCACCGCCCTCGACGTGATCATCGTCGGTGCCGGATCGGCCGGACTGTCGGCATTGCGCGAGGTGCGCAAGCACACGGAGCATTTCGCCATCGTCAACGACGGGCCCTGGGGGACGACCTGTGCGCGGGTGGGATGCATGCCGTCCAAGTTGCTGATCGAGGCGGCCAACGCCTTCCATGCACGCCATCACCTCGATACCTTCGGCATACGCGGCGCGAGCGGGCTGCAGCTGGACCTGCCCGCCGTTTTGCGCCGCGTGCGCAAGCTGCGCGACGAGTTCGTGGCAAGCACGATCAAGGCCACGGAGGGCCTGGGCTGGCGGGCCATCGACGGGCGTGCCAGGCTGCTGGCAGCCAATCGGATCGAGGTCAATGGCAAGGTGCTGGCTGCGCGCAAGCTCATCCTCGCTCCGGGCTCCAGCCCCGTGGTGCCGGAGGAATGGAAGCGCTTTGGCAAGCGCATCCTGACCACCGACACCTTGTTCGAACGCAAGACGCTGGGCCCGCGCGTGGCCGTCGTCGGCCTGGGTCCGCTGGGCGTGGAGATTGCACAGGCGCTGGCGCGGCTGGGACTGGAGGTCACCGCATTGGGACGCGGCCCGAAGCTGGCGGGCCTGTCCGACCCGAATGTCACCGACGCATTGCGGCATCTGCTTGAGAAAGAGATGGTGGTGATCACCGACCATGAAGTGCAGTTGAGCAAGGGCCCGGACAGCAGCATCGTCGTGCGTGCAGGCGACACCCGCATCGTCGTGGACCACGTGGTGGCCGCCATGGGCCGGCGCCCGCAGCTGGAAGGCCTGGGGCTGGAGACGCTGGGACTTGAGCTGGACGAGCATGGGCAGCCGCCCGTGAGCCGCGAGACACTGCAGGTCGGCGAGCTGCCGCTGTTCCTCGCGGGCGATGCCAATGGCGACCGCCCCTTGTTGCATGAGGCTGTGGACGAAGGCCATATTGCCGGCACCAACGCCATGGCAGAGAACGTGGCCTGCTTCGAGCGGCGCACGCCGCTGTCCATTGTCTTCAGCTCGCCCAACGCGGCCGTCGTGGGCCAGCACATGAAGGCGCTGCTGGGCCAGGACTTCGTGGTGGGCCGCGTGGATTTCGCGCACCAGGGGCGTGCACGCGCTGCGCAGCGCAACGCGGGCCTGCTTCATGTCTATGCGGACACGGCCAGCGGCCGGCTGCTGGGCGCGGAAATGTGCGCACCGGGCGGCGAGCATCTGGCCCATCTGCTGGCCCTGGCCGTGCAGCAGCAACTGACCGTGCATGAGTTGCTGCGTGCGCCCATCTATCACCCCGTGCTGGAAGAGGGCCTGCGCACCGCCCTGCGCGACGCGGTGCGCCAGTTGCCCCAGCAGCCGCCCTCCGACCTGGGCAACTGCGATTCTTTGCCCATGGACGATTGATCGCGCGCGGCCCAGGGCCGCACGCGGATCAAGCCTGGGGGGCGCTCTGCGGTGCGCTTACTTCCGACAGCGTCCACCCGCCATTGCCATCGACCGCCAGCGCGTGGGTATGGAAACCCGCCAGCGTGCTGCGGTGGCCCACGCTCACCAGCATGGTCGAGCGCATCTGCTCGCGCAGCAGCGTGTACAGCGCATGCTCCAGGCCCTCGTCCATGGCCGAGGTTGATTCATCGAGAAAGACGATGGCGGGCCGGTTGAACAGCACGCGCGCAAAGGCCAGGCGCTGCTGCTCGCCAATCGACAGGATGCGGGACCAATCCTGGTTGACATCCAGCTTGTCGGCCAGATGGGCCAGGCTGACCTGGCGCAGCGCCTGTTGAAGGCGCTCGTCGTCCTGCGGTGAAGCATCCATCGGATAGGCAATGGCCGTACGCAGGTCCCCCAGCGGCAGATACGGGCGCTGCGACAGGAACAGCGCCTGGTGGCCGCCCGGGCGGCCCACCGTGCCCTGGGCATGCGGCCACAGGCCGGCAATGGACCGCAGCAAGGTGGTCTTGCCGCTGCCCGAAGGCCCCTTGATCAGCAGCGCCTGGCCGGGAGTGAGCTTGAGTTGCAGGTCGCTGAGCAGGTGGTGGCCGTCGGGGCGGCTGACCTGCAGACCCTCGATGTCCAGGGCGCCGGGTTGATCTTTGTGGACGACCTGGGGCAGTTCGCGGGTCTGGGCATTGGCATCCAGAAAGCCGCACAGGCGGTCCAGCGCGGCGCGGTACTGGGCGAAGGTGTCGTAGGAGGTGCGGAAAAATGACAGCGCATCCTGCACCTGCCCAAAGGCCTGCGAGGTCTGCATCACATCACCGAGCTTGATGGCACCGCTGAAAAAGCGCGGCGCCTGCAGCAGAAAGGGAAAGACCACGGCCACCTGGTTGACGGTGAGGTTGAAGCCGTCGAACTTCAGGCTGCGGTAGACCAGCGCCCAGACATTGGCGATCAACGCCGAAAAGCGCGTCAAAAGCGTGTTGCGTTCGATGGCGGCGCCCTGGTAGAAGGCGATGTTCTCCGCATATTCGCGCACGCGCACCAGGGCGTAGCGGAAGTTGGCGGTCAGCCTCTCGTTCAGGAAGTTCAGCCGGATCAGCGGCTGGCCCAGGCGAAAGGCGATCAGCGTGGCGACGATCACATAGAGGTAGACCGCGAACACCATGGCCCGCGGAACCTCCACGCCCGCCACCGCGATGGGCGCGGACAGCCCCCAGAGAATGCCCGTGAACGCCACCAGCGAGACCACCGCGCTGACGGCACCCAGCGCCAGGGTCAGCGAGTTCGAGACAAAGGTGTTCACATCCAGCTCGATGCGCTGGTCGGGGTTGTCCACCGGCTCGTCCAGGAAGTGGCTGCGATAGTAGGCATCGCCGCGCATCCAGTCGGTGGTCACGCGCTCGTTGAGCCACACCCGCCAGCGGATGCGAAACGCCTGGTTCACATAGAAATTGAACAGCTCGCGCAGGATGTGGACCGTGGCCAGCACCGCAAAGATACCCAGGAAGCGCCAAAAGCCCTTCTGGTCCAGTTCCTGCAGCGCGCTGTAGAAGCCGTTGTACCAGTAGGAAAACAGCACGTTCATGCGCACCGAGACCAGGGCCAGCACCAGCAGCAGCGTGAACACCAGCAGCGGCCACCAGCTGTTTCTGGGGTGCAGGAACGGGCCGGCCAGCTGCCAGAACTGCCGACCCCAGCGGGTGAATCGAACCACCAGCAGCGCCACGGCCGCGAAAGCCACGACGGTGATCACTGAGGCCGCCGCCAGCCAGACCAGGCTTTCCTGCAGCGCCTTGCTCCAATCCATGTCCATGTCGGAGATCCTCGGGTTGTGTGGGTGGAGAGAATCTACTCCTGTTCAGACAGGCCGGCGGGCAGGCCTGGGCGCATGCCGGCAGCAAGCCATCTGCGCTTGCAATGCCCCCATCGCCGTTGCCGATGGGGCCGCTGCCGACAAGGCCGCTGCGCAGGATTAACATTCCGTGCGTACCGCCCCGGCGGCACGCACGAAGACAGGACCGGCCCGCGCGGTTCCCCCACGACAACAGCGATGCCCTCCCGGGGCCCTGCCCGGGCGGCTCAGACACAAGCCAGAACATGCCCGCATCGCCGCCCCAGGCCCTCCCGCCACACGACCCCGCCGATGTGCCGGCCCGGCGTCCCGCCCCCGTCAATCTGCGCGATCTGTTCTGGTCCTTCACCTGGCTGGCCCTGCAGGGCTTTGGCGGTGTGCTGGCCGTGGTACAGCGCGAGCTGGTCGAGAAAAAGCGCTGGCTGACCAATGAAGAGTTTGTGGAGGACTGGGCCGTGGCCCAGATCATGCCCGGCCCCAATGTGGTCAACCTGTCCATCACCATTGGCGAGCGCTACTTCGGCTGGCGCGGTGCCGTGGTGGCCGTGTGCGGCATGCTGTGCTTTCCCATGCTGCTGGTGCTGACGCTGACCGTGATCTATTCCCAGCTGGCCGACCACCCCGCCGTGGCCGGCGCGCTGCGCGGCATGGGCGCCGTCGCAGCCGGCCTGGTGGCGGGCATGGGCCTGAAGCTGGCCAGCACGCTGAGCCGCCACCCGCTGGGGCGCTGGTGCAGCGCGGGCCTGGCGCTGGCCTCGTTCATTGCCATGGCGGTGATGCGCATTCCGCTGGCCTGGGTGCTGCTGGTGGTCGGCGGCGCGGGCTGCGTGCTGACCTGGAGAAAGCTCACGCCATGAATGCTGCCCACCAGATTGCACTGAGCCTGCAGCCCGCCGACTGGTTGCAGTTGCTGCTGTATTTCCTGACGCTGTCGCTGATGGCCGTGGGCGGGGCCATTGCCACGGCGCCCGACATGCACCGTTTTCTGGTCGATGGCCATGGCTGGCTCAGTGAGGCGCAGTTCAGCTCCTCCATCGCCATTGCCCAGGCGGCGCCCGGGCCCAATGTGCTGTTCATCGCCCTGCTGGGATGGAACCTGGGCCTGAACGCAGGCGGAGGCACGGGCCTGCTGGCCTGGGCCTTTGGAGCACTGGGCGTGACCATCTGCATGGTGGGCATCCTCTTGCCCAGTTCGCTGCTGGCCTGGCAGGCATCGCGCTGGGGCCAGCGCAACAGGAACCGGCGCGGCGTGCGGGCCTTCAAGCAGGGCATGGGCCCTCTGGTCATCGGCCTGCTGCTGGCCACGGGCTGGCTGCTGGGCACGGGCAGCGGCCGCCCCGCCCAGGATTGGCGCCTGTGGCTGCTGACCCTGGTCTGCGCCCTGCTGGTCTGGCGCACGCGCATTCACCTGCTGTGGCTGCTGGGCGCCGGCGCGGCGCTGGGAGCGCTGGGCTGGATCTGAGCGGATGCGCGAGAGGGAGGGGACTGCCCCGGTTGTGCGTCAAAAGAAGCCGCCATGGCGCAAGCCCCTTCCCTCCCCCTGGGCCGCGTCGGGCGGCCTGCCCCTCCGCCTTCAGTCGCCCAGCAGCAGCGGCAGCACCTGTGCCGACGGGCCGCGCAGGCATTGGTGGGCCGCGTCATCCAGCTCGGACGGTGCGGGATTGATCACGGCCACATGTGCGCCCGCCCTGCGTGCGATTCGCGCCAGCCCTGCAGCCGGGTACACGGCGCCCGATGTGCCCACCACCAGCAGCACATCGCAGTGCTGCACCGCCGCCTCCGCGGCCTGCCACACGCCCATGGGCAGGGACTCGCCGAACCAGACCACGCCCGGGCGCACCAGGTTGCCGCAGACGGCGCACTGCGGCGGCTCGCCCGGCTTCACCTGGGCCAGATCGCAGCATGCGCGCGGCCTTTCCAGCCATCGGTCCCGCATCAGCTCACCATGCAGGCACAGCACGCCGGGGCTGCCTGCGCGCTGGTGCAGGCCATCGACGTTCTGCGTGACCAACGTCATGCGGCCCGGGTGGCGCAAGGCCCATTGCGCCAGCGCATGGTGGCCGGCGTTGGGCTGCACCGCAGCCACGGCTTCGCGCCGGTGCGCATACCACTGCCAGACGCGCTGCGGATGCGCGCGAAAGCCTGCCTCGCTGGCCATGTCCTGCGGGTTGAACTGTGCCCAGTAGCTGTTCTTGTCGTCGCGAAAGGTGGGTACGCCGGATTCGGCGCTGACGCCTGCGCCCGTGAGCACCGCGATATGGGCTGCACGCGCGATGCAGTCGCGCAGCTCGCCCTGGCCGGCCAGTTCAGGCTCGGCGGGGGAAGGCGAGGAAAGGGAATGTTCGTCGGGCATCGGGGCGGCGATGGAAAAAAATGGCAGGCCATTGTGAGGCAGTGTCGCCCCGCCACGCATCAAATGCCTTTTTCCACCATCTCCAGCAGGCGCAGCGCCAGCGCGCGCCGCTGCTCGGCGGTGGCGTGGCGCAGCGGCCCGTCTATCACCAGCAAGGCCATGCCGTGCACCGCGGACCAGGCCAGGAACTCGGCCTGGGGCCGGCGCTCGGCAGGCATCACGCCGGCCTCGGCCATGCTGTCCAGCGCATAGCCCAGCAGCTCGAACGGGTTCAGTCCCATGGCCGCTGCACGCGTGGTGTCGGGCGGCAGGTCCACGTCGTACTCGACCGAAGCAAAGGCCGTGCGAAACCAGCCGGTCTCCGTCTGGGCAAAGCCCAGATAGCCGCGCCCCACGGCAGCCAGCAGCGCGCGTGAGCGCTGCAGCACATCGGGCAGGGTGCGCGCCTGGGCCATTTCGGCCTCGATGGCTGCTGCCAGTGCGCCCAGGGCCGCAGCGCGCACGGCATCAAACAGCGCCTGGCGGTTGGCAAAGTGACGATAGGCTGCATTGGGCGCCACGCCCGCCCGGCGCGTGGCCTCGCGCAGCACGATCGCCTGGGGACCGCCTTCACGCGCCAGCGCCAGGCCAGCCTCGACCAGGGCCTGGCGCAGGTCGCCGTGGTGATATGACTCACGCCTGACACGTCGCTGCGTCACTGTTTTGCTTCCTTTTTTCTGCGTGGCCGCATCACCCGAGAGGGAAGACAGCCCTGCCCCGCCGATTTACAGCTTGACACCGAAGCTGACAGCGCTTGATGTGGACAGCGTCCATTTTAGTCCCTAGCATATGTGAACGGCGTACACACGCCGGGCAGAAATCGATAAAAAGCCGGCATCGAACGGCATAAAGCGGTTATCACCGTCACCAAGGAGACAAGCATGGCTTTGCACACCGGCCGCATACAGCCCTGCCTCTGGTTCGACAACCAGGGCGAGCAGGCGGCGCGCTTCTATACCGAAGTCTTTCCCGATTCCCGCATCACGGCCATTGCGCGCTACGGCGAAGCAGGCCACGACATCCACGGCAGGCCGGCGGGCAGCGTGATGACGGTGCAATTCGAGCTGGAAGGCCAGCCCTTTCTGGCGCTCAACGGCGGCCCCATGTTCCGCTTCAACGAGGCCGTCTCGCTGATGGTCAGTTGCGATACACAGGACGAGATAGACCACTACTGGGGCGCCCTGTCCGAGGGCGGCGACCCGGCGGCGCGTCAATGCGGCTGGCTCAAGGACCGCCATGGCCTGTCGTGGCAAATCGTTCCGTCCCAGATGGCCAGCTGGATGGGAGGCCCCGACATGGCCGCCGCCCAGCGCGTGATGCAGGCCCTGCTGGGCATGCAAAAGCTGGACATCGCCGCTCTTGAGCGCGCGCATGACGGCGGCTGAAGCCTCCTGGTCCCCTCCTCCCGTCGTCCCGTCCTCCCGTTCCTCCACTCCCCTCGCCACCGTCCCTCCCAGGAGCGTTCCATGCAATTCATCCCCTATCTGAACTTCAACGGCAACTGCGCCGAGGCCTTCGCCTTCTACGCCAGGCTGTTCGGCGGCACCATCGTGCACCAGAGCACCTTTGGCGAGACGCCGGGCATGGAGCAGATGCCCGAGGCCGACAAGCGCCTGATCATGCATGCCCACCTGCAGATCAAGGACCAGGCGCTGATGGCCTCTGACGCCACCGACAACTGCGGTGGCGGCGGCTACCAGCAGGCCCAGGGCATGTGGATCTCGATCGGCGTGGACGACGCCACCGAAGGCGGCCGCATCTTCAACGCGCTGGCCGAAGGCGGCAAGGTGACCATGCCCTTCCAGGCCACGTTCTGGTCGCCGGGCTTTGGCATGGTGACGGACCGCTTCAACACACCCTGGATGGTCAACGTCAAGGGCGAGGCCTGAACAAGGCCGGCCGACACATTGCCTCTGTCACCCACGAAGGAGTCCTCATGAACGCCAATCCCGTCGTCTGGTTCGAGATCCATGTGCAGGACATGGCGCGTGCGCGCCGGTTCTATGAAACCGTCTTCCAAGGCAAGCTGGAGCACCTGCCCGCGCCCGATGGCTCCGACAGCCAGGAGATGCTGTCCTTTCCGATGGACATGACAGGCCCCGGCGCGGGCGGAATGCTGGTGCGGATGGACGACGCACCTTCCGGCGGCGGCGGCACGCTGGTCTATTTCGGCTGCGAGGACTGCGCCATCGAACAGGGCCGCGTCGAGGCCGCAGGCGGGCGCATCGAGCAGGCCAAATTCTCCATCGGCCCCCACGGCCACTGCGCCGTCGTGGTGGACACCGAGGGCAACCGCATCGGCCTGCACTCCATGCAATGAGGAGCACCATGACAGCACAAGACCTTCCCGAACACGCCAACGACCTGGTGCTCACGCGCCTGTTCGACATCCCCGCCGACAGGCTCTACCGCTGCTGGACCGAGCCGGCGCTGATCCAGCAATGGTTTGCACCCAGCCCCTGGAGCGTGGCCCGGGTGGACAACGACGTGCGGCCCGGCGGCCACAGCCTCATCGTCATGCGCAGCCCCGAAGGCCAGGAGATGCCCGGCAGCGGTGTCTACCTGGAAGTCATTCCCAACCGGCGCCTGGTCTTCACCGACGCCTTCACCCAAGGCTGGGTGCCAGCCGACAAGCCCTTCATGACGGGCATCGTCACCTTCGACCCCGAAGGCAGCCAGACCCGCTATACCGCCCGGGTGCGCCATTGGAATGCCGCCGACCGCGCCCAGCACGAGGCCATGGGCTTTCACAGCGGCTGGGGCCAGTGCGCAGACCAGTTGGCGGAACTCGCAGCCCGGCTCTGACGCCGGTTTTCACCAGGAGAGCACCATGCACTACATCGACGGATTCGTACTGCCCGTTCCCCGGGCCAACCTGCAGGCCTACCGCGAGGTGGCCGAGGCCGCAGGCAAGGTCTGGATGGAATACGGAGCGCTGCAGTACTGGGAATGCGCGGGCGACGACGTGCCCATGGGCAAGCTGACCTCGTTTCCCCAGGCCGTGCAGCTCAAGGAAGGCGAGATCGTGTTCTTTTCATGGATCGTCTATGCCTCGCGCGCGGAGCGCGACCGCATCAATGCCGCCGTCATGAAGGACCCGCGCATTGCCTCCATGGACCCGGCCACCATGCCCTTCGACGCCAAGCGCATGTTCTGGGGCGGCTTCGAGAGCGTGGTGGAGCTGGGCGCCGGCGGCGCGCCAGCCTAGATCTGGTCGGCCGGGGCGGCGGATACGGCAGGCGTGGTGCCCAGGCCGCGCTGGCGCAGCGCCTCGTACAGGCACACGCCGCTGGCCACGGACACATTGAGGCTGGAGACGGCGCCCATCATGGGAATGCCGATCAGCTCGTCGCAGGTCTTGCGCGTGAGCTGGCGCATGCCGTCGCCTTCTGCGCCCAGCACCAGGGCCGTGGGGCCCTTGAGGTCCACCTCGTACAGGGTCTTGGGCGCATCGTCGCTGGTGCCGATGATCCAGATGTCGCGCTCCTTGAGCTCGTTGAGCGTGCGCGCCAGGTTGGTGACCATGAAATAGGGCACGGTCTCGGCCGCGCCGCTGGCCACCTTGGCCACGGTGGCGTTCACGCCCACCGCATGGTCCTTGGGCGCAATCACCGCATGGGCGCCTGCGCCATCGGCCACGCGCAGGCAGGCGCCGAGGTTGTGCGGATCGGTCACGCCGTCCAGCACCAGCAGCAGCGGGTTGCTGACGCCATCGGCCTCCAGCTGCTCCAGCAGTTCATCCAGCGAATGCACCTGGGCCACCGCCTCCACGCGCGCGGCCACGCCCTGGTGGCCGTGGCTTCCGGCGAGCTTGGCCAGGCGTTCGCCGTCGGCCTCGATCAGCCGGACGCCGGCCGACTTGGCGCGGTCGAGGAACTGGCGCATGCGCGCATCACGGCGCGTGGCCTCGTAGTAGACCTCGATGATGGATTGGGGCGCGGTCTTCATGCGCACGCCGACGGCGTGGAAGCCGAAGAGAACTTTGGGGGACGACATGGGGCGCGATTATCCCGCCAATTGGGCGCAGCCCCGGCACCCGCCGGACGAAGCCCGTCTGCACGCAACGGCTCCTGTGGTTTTTACGTAGCCGCTACACTGCGCGGGTTGGCCGCTTTCCAGCGGGCCCCTCTCATTGCGGCATGCACCGAAGCCACGGGCATGCCGCTTTGCATTTTTCATCGCCCTGTTTTTCCATTTCTTTTTCAACCATCATGCTCAAAGCCTTTCTTGCCTGGCTTGCCCGCACCAGCCTGGTGGGCCAGATCGCCATCAGTCTGGTCGCCGGCGGCCTGTTGGCCTGGCTCTGGCCCGAGGCCGCCCAGTCCGTATCCCTGCTGGGGACGCTGTTCATCTCCGCCCTCAAGGCCGTTGCCCCTGTCCTGGTGCTGCTGCTGGTGGTCTCGGCCACCAGCAACCACCGGCCCGGCCACGCCACGCAGATACGGCCCATCCTGTGGTTGTATGTGCTGGGCACCTTTGCCGCGGCCGTGGTGGCCGTGGTGGCCAGCATGGCCTTCCCGTCCACCATCCAGTTCAAGGACGCCGCCCCCGCCCAGGGCGCGCCTGGGCGCATTGGCGAAGTGCTGATGGCCCTGGTGCAAAGCGCCTTCGACAACCCGGTACGCGCGCTGATGAATGCCAACTACATCGGCATCCTTGCCTGGGCAGTGGCCATGGGCCTGGCCCTGCGCCACGCCTCTGAGACCACGCGCGCCGTGATGCATGACCTGGGCCAGGCCATCACCCGCGTGATCCAGGGCGTGATCCGCCTGGCGCCGCTGGGCATCTTCGGCCTGGTGGCGGGCACCTTTGCCCAGTCGGGCCTGGAAAAGCTGCTGGACTATGCCCACCTGCTGGCCGTGCTGCTGGGCTGCATGCTCTTCGTGGCCCTGGTGGTCAATCCGTTCATCGTCTGGACGCAGACGCGCCGCAATCCCTATCCCCTGGTGCTGACCTGCCTGCGCGAGAGCGCGGTCACGGCCTTCTTCACGCGCAGCTCGGCCGCCAACATCCCGGTGAACCTGGCGCTGGCCAAGCGCCTGGGCCTGGATGAGGACACCTACAGCGTCTCCATCCCGCTGGGCGCCACCATCAACATGGCCGGCGCCGCCGTCACCATCAGCGTGCTCTCGCTGGCTGCGGCCCATACCCTGGGCATCCAGGTCGATCTGCTGACCGCCATCTTGCTGTGCGTGGTGTCCGCGGTGTGCGCCTGCGGCGCCTCGGGCGTGGCCGGTGGCTCGCTGCTGCTGATTCCGCTGGCCTGCAGCCTGTTCGGCATCTCCAACGATCTGGCCATGCAGGTGGTGGGCGTGGGCTTTGTGATCGGCGTGATCCAGGACTCGGCCGAAACCGCACTCAACTCCTCCACGGACGTGATCTTCACGGCCGCGGCCTGCGAGGCGGCCGGACGGCGCGAAGCTGTCGCCGCCTGAGGTCCTGCCACTGGTTGCAGCCGCTTGACCCGGCGGCCGATCAGGCCGCCAGCGCCTGCCCCTCTTCGATGCTGGCGACGCGGCCGGCCTCGATGGTCACGCGCCGCTCGCAGCGCGCGGCGATGGCTCGGTCATGCGTGACCATGACCAACGTGGTGCCGCGCTCACGGTTGAGCGCGAACATCAGCTCCATGATGGTTTCGCCGGTCGCAAAGTCCAGGCTGCCCGTGGGCTCGTCGGCCAGCAGCACGGCGGGCTCGACCACGAAGGCGCGGGCCAGCGCCACACGCTGCTGCTCACCGCCCGACAGCAGCTTGGGATAATGGCCCAGGCGCTGGCCCAGCCCCACGCGCTCCAGCATTTCGGTGGCGCGGCGGCGGGCGTCGCGGCTGCCGGCCAGCTCCAGCGGCAGCATCACGTTCTCCAGCGCCGTCAGATTGCCCAGCAGCTGGAAGCTCTGGAAGACAAAGCCCAGCTTCTGCGCACGCACGGCAGCGCGCGCATCCTCGTCCAGCGCAAACATGTCCTGGCCCTGCAGCCGCACCGTGCCGCGCGTGGGCGTATCCAGGCCTGCGAGTATGGACAGCAGCGTGCTCTTGCCCGAGCCCGAGGCACCGACGATGGCCACGGTTTCCCTTGCCGCGAAGCGCAGATCGATATCCCTCAGAATATCCAGTGTTCCGGTCGAATCGCTGACCGACTTGAAGACATGCTCGACTTCGATCAGGGGCTGGGCAGTGCTTTGTGACATGGAGGATGGGAAGACGATGCAAGACAAGCTGCGCGCAATGCGCCGACGCCGCCACTTTATCTCGGCCGGCTTGGCCTTCGGTCTGCTGGGTACTTGGACGGCCATGCCCGCCCAGGCTGCAGACGCCGGCCCGTTGCTGGTACTGGGCGATTCGCTGAGTGCCGAGTACGGTCTGGCCCGCGGAACGGGCTGGGTGGCGCTGCTGCAAAAGCGCCTGCAGGAGAGCCAGAAAAATGTGCCGCTGGTCAACGCCAGCGTGAGCGGCGAGACCACCTCGGGCGGCCGCTCGCGCCTGCCGGCCCTGCTCAAGCAGCACAAGCCGTCGGTGGTGGTGATCGAATTGGGAGGCAACGATGCGCTGCGCGGCCTGCCGCTGCAAAGCACGCAGGGCAATCTGGACGCCATGGTACGCGCGGCCCGTGATGCCGGGGCCAAGGTGCTGCTGGTGGGCATGCAGGTGCCTCCCAACTACGGCAGCGGCTATACGCGACAGTTCGAGCAATTGTTCTCCAAGGTGGCGCAGGAGCAGAAGGTACCGCTCGTGCCCTTCCTGCTGGCCGGTATAGGCGATGCGGCCGACTCGGCCCAGTGGTTCCAGGCTGACCGCATCCACCCCACGGCCAAGGCCCAGCCGCGCATGCTGGACAACGTCTGGCCACAGCTCAGCAAACTGCTGCCCTGAGCACAGGGCAGCCAGGCTGTCAGCTGCTGCGGCCTTCCTCGCCGGAATGCGCCGCTGCGGGGGATGCCTGGTCTTCACCCGCCATACCGCCGCCCTCATGGTCGTCGGGTTTTCTTTCGGCCTTGGCCTTCTCCTTTTCAAGCTTCTTCTGCTTCTTGGCCAGTTCGCGCTGGCGTTTTTCATAGGCGTAGTTGGGTGTCGCCACAGGTGGACTCCTCTGTTGTTGCAAGCCCCACTGTAGCCGCAAGACGGGGCCCGGCCGTAAAACCTCAGGATAGGGGGGACGCAGGGTCGGCAGATTCACCCACGCTGCAGCGGTAAGCATGCCAACTGGCGCAGCCCAGCAAAGGCCCCACCAGCAGCAGGCCCACGCCGTGCCACCACAGCGCAGCAGCCACCAGCACGGTGATGATCGCGGCCCATTGCAGCATGACGGCCAGGTTGAGGCCGACCACGCGCATGCTGGTGATGCAGGCCGTCAGCGCATCGCTGCCCCGGTCCAGCATGGCCGGCAGCGCCACCACCATGCTGGCGAACACCAGGGCCGCGAAGGCGCCGCCGACCAGCACGTAGATCGCCAGGAACTCCCAATTCTCCGGCCGTGTCACGGCCTGCAGCATGCCGGCCGTGGTGGGCATGCCGGTATCGAAGAACACGGCAAACACCACCATGGAGGCGCGCGCCCAGAGCATCTCCAGCACCAGCAGCACCATGACCAGCATGCCCATGCTGCCCATTTGCGTGTCCCAGCAGGTCAGCGAGCTGCCAAGCTCCGGCGGCAATCCGCGCTCCAGCCTGCGGCTGGTGTCGTACAGGCCCATGGCCAGGAAGGGGCCGATGAGCAGACAGCCGCTGGCCATGGCCATGCTGTATTCAGGGCTGGCACGGAACACCCAGCCGATGAGCAGGGCCATGGCCCAGAAGCACAGGCCATAGAACAGCGCAACGCCCGGCGCCCGCCGCAGATCGCGCCAGCCCAGCGCCAGCCAGCGCCAGGGATCGGCCATGCGCAGCGGTTGCACCTGCAGCGCGCCAGCCGGGTGGTCGGAAGCTTTCTCGGGAGCGGGGGATGCCTGCATGCCTGGACCTCCTGGATCAGCGAGCCCCAAGTTAGCGCAGCCATGGCCGCGCTGCCATGGCGGAAACTACCGAGGGCCCCCGCCCAGACCGCGCAGGCCCGCACCCCGGTCCGCCCTCAGGCCTGCACCAGCTTGCCCGGCTGGCCGGGCAGCACCTTCCAGGCCGCGTCCCGCACGGTCTGGTACTGGCGGCTGAACACCGTATCCACATAGATCCATTCGGCCTGGCAGGCCTGGGGGGTTGCCGTGACGATCATGTAGCCGCGGCGGGAGGTATCGCAGTACTTGAGCGTGTTGATGAACTGCAGCAGCGCGCCACGCAACTGGGCCGGATCCTGGCCGGGCAGGTAGTCCTCGAAGCCGGGCGAGCTGACAGACGAGGTGGCGAACTCCACGCCCACGCCCTGCCCGCTGCGGTCGCGCAGCTCGCTGGCCCAGGCGTTGTGGGTGTCACCGGCCAGCACGACCAGGTTCTTGCCCAGGCTGCGCGCCGTGGCCAGCACGGTCTCGCGAGCCACGGCGTAGCCGTCCCAGGCATCGAGGTTGTAGGGAATGCTGGGCTGGGCCAGGATGGCCTTTTCCGCCGCCGTCAGGCTGGCCGGGTTGGCCTGGGCCTTGGCCAGCAGCGCCGCGTAGGCCGGCAGCGAGACACCGCTGCCGGGGCTGAGGATGTCCATCAGCAAGGGCGCCGGCAGCTCCATGCGCCCCATCAGCACCTGCTGACCCAGCACCTGCCAGGTGGCCTGCGAGGCCGCCATCTGCTGGCCAAGCCACTGGGTCTGCGTGGCGCCCATGAGCTGGCGTGCGGGATTGGACATGTCGGAGGAAAAGCGCGCCGCGTCCAGCCCCTGTGCCGTGAAATAGTCGGCGTAGTCCAGCTGTTCGTCGCGGCCGATGACGCGCGTGTCCAGCATGTGCAGCGCCAGCAGGTCGCCGAAGGCGAAGCTGCGGTAGATGATCTCGGGCTGTGCGTTGCGCGTGGGCATCCACTCGTGATAGGCCTTGAGCGCGGCCACCTTGCGCAGCTCGAAGTCGCCTTCGGCGGCCGGCTGATGGTTCTCGGCGCCGTGCATCCAGGTGTCATTGGAGACTTCGTGGTCGTCCCAAACCGCAATCATGGGCGCTGCCGCATGCAGGGCCTGCAGGTCGGCATCGCTCTTGTACTGGGCATGGCGCTGGCGGTAGTCGGCCAGGCTGACGATTTCGTTGGCCGGCAGGCTCTGGCGCTGCATGGCTTCGGCCTTGCCGTTGGCATAGCCGCCGCGCGCATATTCGTAGATGTAGTCGCCCAGATGCACGGTGGCGTCCAGGTCGCCCTGGCGTGCCGCATGCGCGTAGACATTGAAGTAGCCGGCCGGGTAGTTGGCGCAGGAAAACACGGCCAGCTTGACCTGCTGCACGGCGCCCACGGGCAGGGTTCGCGTGCGGCCCGTGGCGCTGGTCATGCCCTGGCAGCGAAAGCGGTAGTGGTAGCGCGTGGCGGGCCTGAGGCCCGTGGCATCGGCCTTGAAGGTGAAATCCTGGGTGGCGCGCGCCATGGCCTTGCCCGAAGTCACGAGGGTCTTGAAGTCGGCGTCCGATGCCACTTCCCACTCCACCTCGATGTCGCTGGAATGGCCCTGCGGCGGCGTCACGCGGGTCCAGAGGATGACGCGGTCACTCAACGGGTCGCCGCTGGCCACGCCGTGGCGGAACTCGACGGGAATGCGGCTGTCGCCATCCGACCCGCCGCAGCCGGCCAGTGGCAGCGCCAGGGCCGAGGCGCCCATGCCGCGCACGAAATGGCGGCGGCTGGCCACGAGGCCGGATTCGCGGGAGCCGGCTTTCGCCTGCTGCAGGATGTTGGTGATGCTCTCTTTGTGCTTCATGCTGGACCGGGGCCCGAAGGCCTCCGTGGGGTGGTATGAAGCCAGCGAGCATCGGCGGCGCAGGTGACAGGCAGATGTCACCTGCGCCTGGCGCTCAACTATGCAAACGCGGCGGCCAGGGCCTGCTCCAGGTCGGCACGCAGGTCCTGCACCGCCTCCAGGCCGATGGCAAAGCGCACCACGGTGCCGCTGCGCAGCTGGGGCGTGGGGCAGCTGCGCATGGACGACAGCTCATAGGGCACGACCAGGCTGATGGGACCGCCCCAGCTGTAGCCGATCTTGAACAGGCGCAGGCTGTCGCAGAAGCGGTCCACGGCCTGCTGGCCGTGGCGCGGATCGATGACCACGCTGAACAGGCCGGCGGCCACGCCCTCGCCGCCTGCGGCTGCGCCACACAGCGCCTTCCAGTTCTCGTGGCCCGGAGCGCCTTCCAGCGCCGGGTGCAGCACCTGGGCCACGGCCGGCTGCTGCTGCAGCCAGCGCGCCAGCTCGCGCGCGGCGCGGTCCTGGGCGTGGTAGCGCAGCGCGATGCTGGGCAGGGAGCGCAGCACGGCCTCGGTGTCGTTGCCGCCCACGCCCAGGCCCAGGCGCATGTGCGCCAGCTTGATGCGCATGTGCAGCGCCTGGTCGCGCGTGATGATGCTGCCCATGAGCACGTCGCCACCGCCGCTGGGGTACTTGGTCAGCGCATGCACGGTGGCATCCACGCCCAGGCTGTGCGTTCCATCGGCCAGCAGATCGAAGGGATTGAAGGCCAGGCCCGCGCCCCAGGTGTTGTCCAGCACGGTGGTGATGCCCCGCCCGCGGCACAGGCGCACCATGGCGATGAGGTCGGGGAACTCCATGGTCACCGAGCCCGGCGCCTCCAGCCAGACCAAACGCGTCTTGGGCGTGATTTTGGCTTCGAGGTCGGCAACATCCATGGCGTCATAGCACTGGTGGCGCACGCCGAAATGGGCCAGCTCTCCCTCGCTCAAGGTCTTGTTGGGGCCGTAGGCGTTGTCGGGCAGCAGCATCTCGTCGCCGGTGCGCAGCAGGGCCAGGGAGGTGGTGGCGATGGCCGCCAGGCCGCTGGGCACCAGCAGGCATTGCAGGCCGCCTTCCAGCGCGCTCAGGCGCTCTTCCAGCAAGAACGTGGTGGGCGTGCCGTGCAGGCCGTAGGTGTAGCTGCTCTTGTCCAACCACTGGCGGCGGCGCATGGCCGCCACGTTCTCGAAGATCACCGTCGAGGCCTTGTGCACGGGCGGCTGCGGCGCAACAAAGCCCTCGGGCGGCTGGTAGGGATGGTGGATGAGATGGGTGCTGATCTGCAGGTCGGGTGTGGTCATGCAGCGCATCTTATGCGCTGGGCTGCAGCGTTCAGGCATAAAAAAACCAGGCGGGGAATCCGCCTGGTTTTCACAAGGGCAACGGAGCCGGTGGCTGCGATCAGCTGGCCTTGATCTCCAGCATGTTGCTGACGTTGTTCACGCCCTTGACGGACTTGGCAATGTCGCCTGCGCGCATCTTGAGTGCTTCGCTGGGGACCGAGCCGGTCAGCGTCACGGCGCCTGCCTTGGTGTCCACGTCGATCTTGAGGGCGGAGATATCGGGCTCCTTGATCAGGTCGGCCTTGATCTGGGCCGTGATGCCGGCGTCGTCGAGTGCGGCGCCTGCCTGGCTCATGGCGTTGTTGGTGGCCGCTTCGGCCTTGGCAGCACCTTCCTCGATCTTGGTGCCGGCGCTGCTCATGGCGTTGTCGATCTTCTGGCCGGCGCTTTGCGCGGCCTGCTGGGACTGCTGAACCGCAGAGTCGAGCTTCTGGCCCGCAGTGTCTTCGGTCTTGCCGCAGGCGGCAAGGCCGAAGGCCAGGGCAGACACGGCGAGGATCTGGCAGCAGCGTTGGGTGATGAAAGTCATGCGGTTACTCCTTGAATAGTTGTGAGGCGGTCAACACAGGCCTCGACTTTATTTATGGCCCTGGGACAAACCCATACGACGCCGACGCAAGCGCCTGTAGGACAAGCCCGAACATCCCGGCACCATCCAGTTAGCATGACAATAGCGGCCATGCATTCCCTGGCGCGCTGGTTTCCCTTCCTGGCATGGCCCAAACCTTCGGCAGCCGTGCTGCGCGGGGAGTTCTGGGCAGGTCTCACCGTTGGTCTGATGCTTCTGCCCCAGGGCGTGGCCTATGCTGCCCTTGCGGGCATGCCGCTGATCACGGGCATTTACGCATCCATCGTTCCAGCCCTGGTGGCCGTGCTGTTCAGCGGCTCGCCCCGTCTGGGCGTGGGACCCACGGCCCTGAGCGCGCTGCTGATCGGCGCCTCGCTCACAGGCCTGGCCGAGCCAGGCTCCGCGCACTGGGTGGCGCTGGCCGCATGGATGGCGATTCTGTCGGGCCTGGTGCAGTGGTCGCTGGGGCTGATGCGCGCCGGCTGGCTGCTCAACCTGGTGACCTCGCCCGTGCTCACCGGCTTCACGCAGGCTGCGGCGCTGCTGATCCTGGCCTCGCAGCTGCCCACGCTGCTGGGCCTGCGCTCGACCTGGGGTGCCGTCTGGAACACGCCGTCGCTGCAGCTTTTCGACTGGCAGTCCATCGTCTACGGCATGGCCAGCATTGCCTTGCTCGTGCTCGCCAAGCGCTGGCGTGCGGCCTTTCCCTCGGCCATCTTCATCATCGCGCTGACCGGCGTGATCAGTTGGGCCACGGACTTTGCCGACGACGGCGGCGCCGTGGTCGGCCATCTGCCCGCGGGCCTGCCCAGCTTCCAGCTGCCGGGGCTGCTGAGCTGGGACGAGTTCGGCGCCCTGGTGATGCCGGTGCTGGTGATCTCGCTGGTGAGCTTTCTGGAGACGGCCTCCAGCGCCCAGGTGGAGCACCAGCAGGCCGGCACGCGCTGGAACGAGAACCAGGACCTGGTCGCCCAGGGCCTGTCCAAGATCAGTGCGGGCCTGTTCGGCAGCTTTGCCACCAGCGCCTCGTTCTCGCGCTCGGCCGTGAACCTGCTGGCCGGCGCCAAGACGGGATGGTCCAACGTGTTCTCCATCCTGCTGGTGGTCATCGTGGTGATGTGGTTCATCCCGGCGCTGTACCACGTGCCCAAGGCGGCGCTGGCGGCCATCGTGATCACGGCCGTGGTCAACCTCGTCAAGCCGCGTGTGCTGCTGCAGCTGTTCAAGGTGTCGCGCGTGGAGGGCAGCATTGCCCTGGCCACGCTGCTGCTGACCATCGTCACGGCGCCGCGCATGTACTGGGGCGTGTTCGCGGGCATCGTGCTGAGCCTGGGCTACTTCCTCTACCAGCGCCTGCACCCGCGCATCATCGAGGTGGGCCAGCATCCTGATGGCAGCCTGCGCGACCGCAACCTCTGGCAGTTGCCTCCGCTGGCGCCAGGCCTGCTGGCCCTGCGCATGGATGCCGAGCTGGACTTCGGCTCGGCCTCGGCCCTGGAGCGACGCATCGGCGACGAATGGGCGCTGCGCCCCGAGACGCACCACCTGTGCCTGCTGGCCCAGCCCATCAACCGCATCGACGTGACGGGCGTGGAGACCTTCGTGCGCCTGCAACTGCTGGTGGCCAAGCGCAGCGGCGTGCTGCACGTGGTGGGCCTGAAGTTGCCGGCCGAGCAGGTGCTGCTGCGCGCCGGCGCCCTGCACCGCGGGCCGCACCTGCGGCTGTACCGCACCGATGCGGAATTCCTCGCCGCGCTGGCCCTGCCGCCCTTCATATCTCGGCCGGGATCAACATCTGTTACCAGCGATGGTGCAAAAGTCGACGCCGGCGCGGCGACAATTGAGCCTACACACTGATACACTTCACCGGCTTTTGATTCAGCCCTCTGTGACTGCCCCCGCCTCCCACCAATCCGTATACCTGCGCGACCTGCGCCTGGCCACAGCCCACGCGCTGGTTACCCACGCTGGCGGGGCGGTCCATTTGCCCACGGATTCGCCGACGCGATACCTGCAGGCGCTGATCGACGAACTGTGTTCGCTGTCGCTGCGCGACCCGCTCACGGGGCTGGCCAATCGCCGCCATTTCCGCACCATTGCCGAGCGCGAGATCGACCGCGTGGCGCGCTCGGGCGAAGCGGCGCTGATGCTGATGCTGGACATCGACCATTTCAAGCAGATCAACGACCAGCACGGCCATATCGTCGGCGACCGGGTTCTGCAGTCGGTGGCCCGGACCCTGACCAGTTGCGTGCGCCCCATGGACACGCTGGCCCGCTACGGAGGCGAGGAGTTCGCCATCGTGCTGCCGGCCTGCCCTGCGACGTTCGGCCTGTCCGTGGCCGAGCGCATACGCAGCGCCATCGAGCGCATGCCGGTGGTCATCTCACCCACGTTGACACTGCAGATCACCATCAGCATCGGCGGCGCCTATGCGCTGCAGTGGATACGCAGCACCACGACCTTGTGGACCGAGCGTGCCGACAAACAGTTGTACCTGGCCAAGTCTGCCGGCCGCAACCGCGTGCACATTGAAGAACAACCAGACAGTACGGTAAGCGCGGAGGAAAAAAGCCTGCTTTTCGGACCTTTGTATGCCCCCTCCCCGTTTGACAATGGGCTGAATCCAGATATTGCAACCGATGTGGACCCCGAAGATGGACTCCGCTGATAGCCCGGTGGTAAGCGACAACGCCATTCCCCACCCCTCCCTGCCCGCTGCCGTTTCGATGAGCGATGCCGTGCGCGCCAAGCCGCGCGGACACATCATCGCCGTGACCAGCGGCAAGGGCGGCGTGGGCAAGACCTTCGTTTCGGCCAACCTGGCCGCAGCGCTGACACGCCATGGCCTCAAGGTCCTGGTGCTCGATGCCGACCTGGGCCTGGCCAACCTGGACGTGGTGCTCAACCTCTACCCCAAGGTCACGCTGCACGATGTGTTCACCGGCCGTTCCACGCTGGAGGAAGCCATCCTGCCCGCCCCCGGCGGCTACTCGGTGCTGCTGGCCGGCTCGGGGATGATCGAGTACTCGCGGCTCACGCCCGAGATCCGCCAGCAGTTCACGCACACCATCGAGACGCTGGCTCCTCGCTACGACATCGTGCTGCTGGACACGGGCGCGGGCATCTCCGACGTGGTGCTGTTCTCGGTGTCCATGGCCACCGAAGTGCTGGTCATCGCCACGCCCGAGCCCACCTCGCTGACCGACGCCTATGCAGCCATCAAGGTGCTTGCCATTCAGCAAAAGCGCCAGCAGATCCGCCTGGCCATCAACCAGGCCGCGCGTCCCGGCGATGGCCGCGCCATCACGGGTCAGCTCCAGCAGGTGCTCAACCGCTTTGTCAGCACGGCCTCCGGCGAGCCATTGCGGCTCACGCACCTGGGCGACATTCCCTCCGACCCGGCCGTGCGCGAGGCCGTGATGCGACGCCAGTTGCTGCTGCAATCCATGCCCGGTGCACCGGCTTCGCTGGCCGTGGCCCAGCTGGCCAATAAAATCAAGGCCCTGCTGGTGTCGGGCGGCTGATCGGGCCGCCCCTCGCCGGCGACCCGATCCAACCTGCGGCCCTTGCCGCCCCCCGCCTGCCTGCCTGTGCCCGATATCCTCAATATTTCCTGCTACAAGTTCACGCCGCTGCCCGACGCAGCGGCGCTGCGCGACACCCTGGCCGAACGCGCCCAGGCCCTTGCGCTCAAGGGCACCATCCTGCTGGCCGAGGAAGGCATCAACTTCTTCCTGGCAGGCCCCGCCCAGGCGGTGCACAGCTTCGTCGATCAGTTGCGCAGCGATGAGCGCTTTGCCGACCTGGCCCCCAAGGAAAGCTGGTCCGACACCGTGCCTTTCCGCAAGATGCTGGTCAAGGTCAAGCGCGAGATCATCCGCATGGACCACCCCACCATCCGCCCGGCAGAGGGCCGCGCGCCTTCTGTCAGCCCCGCCACGCTGCGCCGCTGGCTGCAGCAGGGCCACGATGACGAGGGCCGCGAGGTGGTGACGCTGGATACGCGCAACGATTTCGAGGTCGATGCCGGCGCCTTCAAGGGCACCATCGACTGGCGCATCACCAAGTTCACCGAATTCCCGCCCGCGCTGCGCGCCCACAAGGCCGAACTGGCCGGCAAGACCGTGGTCAGCTACTGCACGGGCGGCATACGCTGCGAGAAGGCCGCCATCCTGATGCAGGACGAAGGCCTGGACCATGTCTATCAGCTCGAGGGCGGCATCCTCAAGTACTTCGAGGAGACCGACGGCGCCTTCTATGACGGCGGCTGCTTCGTCTTCGACGAGCGCCGCGCCGTGGGTGCGGACCTGTCGGCCGCACCCCAGCTGGAGCATCCGCAGGCCCAGGAGACTCCGTCTGCATAGGCCGATCCCCCAGCCCTGACCTGAAGCCAGGGGCATGCACGCCACGCTTGCGGCGTGCACCACCAATGCGGCCGTACCGGCTGCAGCATCGGCTGCCGTTCAACCCAGAGCACGCACCGAGTTGCTGAGCGAGCGGGCGCAGGCCAGCAGCCCTGGGCCCAGGCGGGCCTGCGCCTCCTCCACCGTCCATCGGCTGGTCGGCGCGACGATGTGCACGGCGGCCACGGGACGGCCATGGCTGCCGATGACGGGCGCGCCCAGCGTCATGTCGCCCAGAAAGAGTTCCTCCCGGTTGACGGCATAGCCGCGCTGACGCGCCTGGGCCAGCTCATCGAGGATGGCGGCCTCGTCCGTGATGGTGAAACGTGTGTGCGCGGTCCGCTCGCTCTGGCGCAGCAGGGCCAGGGCTTCTTCATCGGGCAGTGCGCTCAGCCAAGCACGCCCCGAGGCAGTGCAGTACATGGGGATGCGGCTTCCAATGGGCATGTGCACCGGCACAAACTGGGCGCTGATGAAGCGTGCCACGTAGACCATCTCCAGCCCGTCGGGCTCGGTCAGGCAGGTGGTCTCGGTCGTGATCTTGGTCAGTTCCGAAAGATACGGATTGGCCAGGTCGATCACCGGGTTGGCCGCCAGGTAGTTGTAGCCCACGCGCATGACGCGCGGCGCGAGCTGGTAGCGCCGGGTTTGCGGATGCTTGCGGACGTAGCCCAGTTGCTCCAGCGTGAACACCATGCGTTGCGCCGAGCTTTTGTTGATGCCCGCAGCGGCGGCCACATCGGCCAGCGTCATGCTCCGGTGCTGCGCGCTGAAGGCGCAGAGCACGGCCAGGCCCTTCTCCAGCGACTGGTTGAACAGGGGGTTGGTGTCGTCATCCATCGGTGACGAAGCGGGTTGAGACGGTGCTTGCATGGCGGCAAGTATAGGCATCCACATCAAAAGAATCGCATATCGATTTCTTTGAATTACTTAGTGGTTTTCTCTTATTTCTTGAAGATTCATCCACATTGATCATTGGCACGGTTCCGAGAATTCTTCGCTGCAGGCGAGGGGCAGCCCCCAAGGTGACCTGTCCCTGCTCTTTCCTTCCGTCGTTCACGCCAAGGAGTCAGGCAATGCCAGGTTTTGTCCGCCGCGTCCTCCACCTCGCCTTGGGCCTGTGTGCCGCCGGCGCCGTCGCGCAGGCTGCGGCGCAAGGCGGCAGCGCCCCGGCCAGCTACAACGTGGGCGCCACGCCCACAGGCATTCCGTTCACCTTTCTGGACGTCAAGAGCAACAGCATCCAGGGCATGATGGTCGACACCATGCAGGCCGTGGCCAAGGCCGCAGGTTTCCAGGCCCATGTGCAGCAGACCAGCTTTGCGGCGCTGATCCCCTCGCTCACATCCAGCAAGATCGACATCATCTCGGCGGCCATGCTCAAGACCGCCGCACGCCAGCAGGTGGTCGATTTCAGCGATGCGGTCTACTCCTACGGCGAGGGCCTGATCGTCAAGGCCGACGATGCCAAGGCTTATGTGTCACTGGACGATCTCAAGGGCGAGGTCGTCGGTGCCCAGGTGGGCACGGTGTTCTACGACCTGCTGCAGAAAAAGGGCATCTTCAGGGAAGTGCGCAGCTACGACTCGGTAGCCGACATGACGCGCGACCTGGCGCTTGGCCGCATCAAGGCAGGGCTGGGTGACCAGCCCATCATTGCCTACCAGATACGCCAGCACAGCTTCCAGGGCGTGAAGCTGGCCGAAAGCTACAAGCCCTCCAACGTGGGGGATGTGTGCCTGGTGGTGCGCAAGGGTGACACCGAAACCCTGGCCCGCCTGAACAAGGCCATCGCCACCATCAAGGCAGACGGCACCCTGGCCCAGATCGTCAAGAAGTGGGGCATCTGAGGACATCGGACGCCCGTCGGATCGCCTCGCGCATCAACCCCCTTTGCCGCGCAATGCACGGCAATGACACCTTCGAGGAAAGTACGCCATGCAAGCATTTGTGCAGCACGCGCGAGAGTTCCTGCCCATCCTGCTGCAAGGAGCGGTGGTCACGGTGCAGGTCACCGCGCTGTCGTTCCTGTTGTCCAGCGCGATCGGACTGGTGCTGGCGCTGGGCAAGCTCTCACCCGTGCGCGCCGTCTCGTGGGCCGCGTCGACCGTGGTCAATGTGATACGGGGCCTGCCCATCATCGTGCAGCTGTTCTACATCTACTTCGTGCTGCCCGAGGTCGGCATCCAGCTCACCGCCTTCCAGGCCGGGGTGATCGGCCTGGGCATTGCCTATTCGGCCTATCAGGCAGAAAACTTCCGCGCCGGCATCGAGGCGGTGGACCCAGGCCAGCGGGAAGCCGCATTGGCCATGGGCATGCGACCGGCCCTGCTCATGCGCCGCGTGGTGCTGCCGCAGGCATTCCGCATAGCGCTGCCGCCCTACGGCAACACCCTGGTGATGATGCTCAAGGACTCGTCCCTGGTCTCCACCATCACCGTGGCCGAGATGACGCGCCAGGGCCAGCTGATCGCAGCGTCCACCTTCCAGAACATGACGGTCTACACCCTGGTCGCCCTGCTCTACCTGGCCATGAGCCTGCCGCTGGTATGGGGGCTCAGGCGTCTGGAGAAGCGCTTTGGAGCGGGAAGGAAGTCGCCATGATCGAGATCGATCACCTGGAAAAGGCCTACGGCGAGCATCGCGTGCTGCGGGGCGTCAACCTGCGCGTGGCACGTGGAGAGGTGGTGTGTCTGATCGGCCCTTCGGGATCAGGCAAGTCCACGGTGCTGCGCTGCATCAACGGCCTGGAGTCGTACCAGGGCGGCGAGGTGCGCGCCTTCGGTGAGCGCGTGGACACACGCGCGCCGTCCATCCACGCGCTGCGCAGCCGCATGGGCATGGTCTTCCAGCGCTTCAACCTCTTCCCGCACCGCACCGTGGTGCAGAACGTGATGGAAGGCCCCATCCATGTGAAGGGCCAAGCGCCCGGCCAGGCCCATGCCGAGGCATTGGAGCTGCTGCGCAAGGTAGGTCTGGCAGACAAGGCACAGGCTTGGCCCGCACAGCTTTCGGGCGGGCAGCAGCAGCGGGTGGCCATTGCCCGCGCCCTGGCCATGAAGCCAGAGGCCATGCTGTTCGACGAACCCACTTCGGCCCTGGACCCCGAGCTGGTAGGCGACGTGCTGGGCGTGATGCGCCAGCTGGCCGAAGAAGGCATGACGATGATCGTGGTCACGCACGAGATGGCCTTTGCTCGCGAGGTGGCCGACCGCGTGTGCTTTCTGCACGGCGGCACCATCGTGGAGGCAGGCCCTTCGGCCCAGGTGCTGGGCGCACCGCGCCATGCACGCACGCAGGACTTCCTGCGGCGCGTGCTGCACCAGCACTGTGCGCCATCACAAGGTGCGGCATGACGATGGCAGCTACCGCCTCCATCGCATCGTCTTCGTCGGTACGCCCCGTGCTGTCGCACCCGTCAGCGCCATCGCTGTGGGCGGCCACTGCACCCGCCGCACCGCCCACGCCACCGCTGGCGGCAGCGCTGACCACCACCGACGTGCTGGTGATCGGCGCGGGATATACCGGCCTGTCGGCAGCACTGCATCTGGCCGAAAGCGGCGCCAGCGTGTGCGTGCTTGACGCCCATGCTCCCGGCTGGGGCGCGTCGGGCCGCAACGGCGGCCAGGTGAACCCCACCCTCAAGTACGACCCCGACGAACTGCAGCGCATCCACGGTGCCGCTCTTGGCGAGCGGCTGATCGACGCCGTCTCCCGCTCGGCCGACCTTGTGTACGGGTTGATCGAACGCCACGACATCGACTGTGCGCCCGTGCGCGCCGGCTGGCTGCAGGTCGGATACACCCAGCAGGCGGTGGACGGCATGCATGCGCGCGCCCGGCAGTGGGAGCGGCGCGGCGTGCGCGTGGAACTGCTGGACCGCACTGCCACGGCAGCACGCACCGGCACGCCCGCGTTTGCCGGCGGCTGGCTGGACGGCCGCGCCGGCGCCATACAGCCCCTGGCCTACGTGCGCGGACTGGTGCGCGCCGCACAGACCCTGGGCGCGCAGGTCCACAGCGGATCGCCCGTGCTGGCACTGGAGCGACAGGGCACGGACCATTGGACCGCCACCACGGCCCAGGGTCAACGCATACAGGCCAGGCAGGTGCTGCTGGCCACCAACGGCTATACCGATGGTCTGTGGCCTGGCCTGGCGCGCACGGTACTGGCAGCCAACAGCTTCATCGTGGCCACGCAGCCCCTGGGCAAGGCGGGCGCGCACATCCTGCCCGGGGGCGAGACAGGCTCGACCTCGCAGCGCCTGCTGCTGTACTTTCGCAAGGACGCACAAGGCCGTCTGCTCATGGGCGGGCGCGGACATTTTGCGGACCCGCAGGGTGCAGGCGACTATGCCCACCTGGAACGCGCCGTGGCGCTGATGTTCCCCGGACTGGGCCCCCTCCAATACGAGTACCGCTGGGCAGGGCGCATCGCCGTCACACGCGACTTCATGCCCCACCTGCACCAGCCTGCCCCCGGCATCACCATGGCCCTGGGCTACAACGGCCGCGGCATTGCCATGGCTACCCTGCTGGGGCGGGAGGCGGCCGCGCTGATGGCCGGCGGAAATGCGCCGGCCTGCCCCTTTCCGGTAACGCCGGTTCAGCCGATACCGCTGCATGGGTTGCAACGGTTGTACATAGCGGCAGGGGTGGCTTGGTACAGCCTGCTGGACCGGCTGGGTGCGTGAGGTTCAGTGGAGCCGGCCGATCAAGCCGCGCCGGCCTGGCGCACCAGCCGCAGCGCCTGCTGCGCCACGCGCTCGCCGAACAGGCGCGCGGTCTCCAGGTCGCCCGGCAGCATCTCGGCGGCCGAGGCATCCGAGGCCGATTGCGCCATGGCGCCGCTGAAGGCGCCTATCCAGTTGAGGTCGTTGCGCTGCGCGGCGCGCGCGTTGGACGGCAGCATGCCGCTGCCCACCCACAGCCCGCCGTGCTGCATGGCCAGCTGGAACAGATAGTCCAGCGTGGTCTGCTTGTTGCCGTTGACGCTGGCACTGTTGGTGAAGCCGGCGAACAGCTTGTCCTTCCAGGCCTGCACGAACCACGGCTTGGACGAGGCATCGGCAAAGCGCTTGAACTGCCAGCTGGGCCCGCCCATGTAGGTGGGCGAGCCGAAGATGATGGCATCTGCCGCCGCCAGCAGCTCCCAGCCGCCGGCAGGCAGCTGGCCGTCGCTGTCTATGGCCAGCATGCGCGCACCCGCGCCATCGGCCACGGCCTGGGCCATGCGCTGGGTGTGCCCGTAACCCGAGTGGTAGACCACCACGATATCTGCCATACAAGAAATCCTCGGGCGCCGGCCACGGCTCCAGGCCGGCAGGCGCCACATTCATCGATCATCCACGCCAAAAGGCCCCACAGCGCTGCTGCGGGGCCCACTCAGGCCGGTAGCCTAACAAAAATAAAGGAGCTGGCGGCAGTGCGCGGGCCACTCAATGGCGCCGTGCATCCACACTCCAGCCACCGGCGCCATGGGCGGCAAAGCCCAGCAGGCCGCCCGTGACGGCGATGTTCTTCCAGAACAGCAGCTGCTGCATCATGGCCGCGTCAGCCGGCACGCTCCAGTAGGCATGGAAGAAGAAGCTGGCCACCAGCGTGAAGAAGGCCAGCGCCAGGGCCGCCCAGCGCGTGCACCAGCCCAGCAGCAGGGCCAGCCCGCCGACGATCTCCACCACCAGGGCCACGGCCACGCCGATCTGCGGCATGGGCATGCCCACCGAGGCCGCATAGCCCACCGTGCCGGCGAAGCCTCCGATTTTCTGAAAGCCCGCAGGCACGAACATCAGCGCGATCAGGATGCGGCCGGCCAGCGCCAGCGGGTTGCTCAGACGGTTCAGCATGATGGTTACTCCTCGTGAATGCTCAGGCTTGCAGATCGAACACCAGGACCTCGGACTGTTCCCCGTCGTGCAGGCGCAGTCGCGGTTCATTCTCCACAAGGGCCGCATCGCCCGTTGTCAGCCGTTGCCCATTGACGCTCAGCGCGCCGCGCACCAGATGCACATAGGTTTTGCGGCCGGGGGGCAGCTCCATTTCGGCGTGCTCATCGCCGTCGAACAGGCCGGCATAGAGCCGGGCATCGGCATGGACGGTGACCGAGCCATCCGCGCCATCGGGCGAGGCCACCAGGCGCAGGCGGCCGCGCTTTTCCTCGTCGGCAAAGGCTTTCTGCGCATAGCCGGGCGCAATGCCCGTCTCGCTGGGCAGCAGCCAGATCTGCAGGAAATGCGTGGTCTGGCCTGGTGCGTGGTTGTGCTCGCTGTGCACCACGCCCGAGCCGGCGCTCATGCGCTGCACCTCTCCCGGCGAGATGGTCTGCTCATTGCCCATGCTGTCCTTGTGCGAGAGCCGGCCTTCGAGCACGTAGCTGATGATCTCCATGTCCTTGTGGCCATGGGCGCCAAAGCCCGTGCCCGGGGCGATATGGTCTTCATTGATCACGCGCAGGTTGCCAAAGCCCATGTGGCGCGGATCGTGATAGCCCGCAAACGAGAAGCTGTGGTGCGAGCGCAGCCAGCCGTGGTCGGCATGGCCGCGTTCGCGGGATTTGCGCAGGGCGATCATGTGTATGTCCCTTTCAACTGGTCAGATCTTCAAAACTCTTGCGTCGGTGGCTCCACTGTAGAAGCCGCTGTAGCAGGCCAGGCACAGCGGGATTGATGGCATCATTCAAAGCTTTTGAATCCATAACGCCCCATGCCCAGCCCCCGCGACGTGCTCACTCCCGACAGCCTGGCCATGCTCCAGGCCATTGCCGAGGCCGGCAGCTTTGCCGCCGCCGCACGCCAGCTGGGCCTGGTGCCAAGTGCCCTGACCTACCGCGTGCGCCAGATCGAGGATGCGCTGGACGTGCTGCTGTTCGACCGCCGCTCGCGCCACGCCCAGCCCACCGAGGCCGGCCGGGAACTGCTGCGCGAAGGCACCCGGCTGCTGCATGAGATCGACACCGTGGCCCACCGCGTGCGCCGTGTGGCCACGGGCTGGGAGCCGCATCTGACCATCGTGGTGGACGGCGCCGTGGCGCGCACGCCCATGCTGGAACTGGTCGAGGCCTTCTACGCCATGCAGCCGCCCACGCGGCTGAAGCTGCGCGACGGCATCCTCACCGGCACGCTGGAGACGCTGACCTCGGGCCGCGCCGACCTGGCCATCGGCGTGGCCGTCAACTCCAGCAACGTGGCAGGCCTGCAGGCCTGCGAGCTGGGCGAGCTGGACTTCGTCTTTGCCGTGGCGCCCCACCATCCGCTGGCCACGGCGCCCGAGCCCATCACCGACGCGACGCTGCTGCAGCACCGCATCATCGCCGTGGCCGATTCAGGCCTGCGCGACAGCGCCAGCATGGGCCTGCTCAGCGGCCAGGACATCTTCACCGTGGACTCCATGCAGGCCAAGATCGAGGCCCAGGTGCGCGGCATAGGCTGCGGCTTCCTGCCCCATTTCATGGCCGACGTCTATGTGCAGGCCGGCCTGCTGGTAACGCGCCAGGTCGCCCGGCCCTCGCGCAATGTGCGCATGCACTACGCATGGTCCTGCCCGCCGCAGCAGGACCCGCCGCGCGCGCTGCAGTGGTGGCTGCAGCAGCTGGAAAGCCCCGCCACGCGCCGCGCTCTCATGGAAAATCATCACCGACATTGAGTTGGCGCACGCCGCCGGGCGGTCTGTGCGGGTGTAGAGTGGTTACAGGTCCCGGCCTGCTCCGCCGCTGCGGCGAAGCAGGCCGGCAAGGACATGCTTCCCGGAATCTGCCACTGCCCGCAAAGGTCTGCTCCATGAACGCTTCCCGCGCCGCCTCCAAGTCCACGGTCAAGAAAAAGGCCACCAAGCCCCCCGAAGCCTCCAAGGCGCGCCCCAAGGCCGGCGCGCGCCGCATCGCCGTGATCGGTGCCGGCATGGCGGGCCTGGCCTGCGCCCGCACGCTGATGCAGGCCGGCGACGATGTCCATGTCTACGAACGGCTGCCCCAGGTGGGCGGGCGCATGCGCTCGGTCAACGCCGCGCATGGCGCCTTCGACATCGGCGCGCAGTATTTCACCGTGCGCGACAAGCGCTTCGAGCTGGCCCTGCAGACCGTGCCCGGCCTGTGCCGCCCCTGGAGCGTGAGCACGCTGCGCGTGCTGGATGCGCAGGGTCGCCAGTCCAGCGCCGCACCCGCACCCACCGAGGCCCATTGGGTGGCCACGCCCGACATGCAGGCCCTGCCCATGGCCTGGGCCGCGCCGCTGTGGGACGCCGACCGCCTGCATCTGGGCCAGCGCGTGACCAAGCTCGAACGCCAGCCCGGATCGCGCGGCTGGAGCCTGCATGTGGAGACGACCGAGCCGACCACGCAGATCCGCACCGGATTCGATGAAGTGATACTCGCCCTGCCCGCGCCCCAGGCGCGCCAGCTGCTGCAGACCACGCCCCTGGCCCTGTCGCTGGTGCAGGGCATGGCGGCCGTGGAGATGGCACCGTGCTGGGCGCTGACGCTGTCCTATCCCATGGCCACCGAGGCCGGCCTGTCCACCCTGGGCCCACAGTGGAATGCAGCCCGTACCACCCATGAGCGTGCGGTCTGGGTGGCGCGCGAATCGTCCAAGCCGGGACGCTCCCAGAGCGAGCGATGGACCGTGCTGGCCAGCCCCCAATGGTCCCAGGAGCACCGCTCCGACGACGCGCCCCGCGTGCTGGCCAAGATGCAGAAGGCCTTTGGCGAGATCACGCGCATCCGCATCCCCCCCCGCCATGCCAGCGTCTATCTCTGGCCCCATGCCCAGACCCTGTCGCCGCTGGGCAGCAGCCATTTGCGCAACAAGGACGCCGGCCTGGGCCTGTGCGGCGACTGGTGCATTGGCCGCCGTGTCGAGGATGCCTTCGTCTCGGGGCTGGAGATGGCGCTGGCCATGGTTGCGGACTGAGCCGAGGCAGTGTCCGGCTCCCAGGTCATGGCAAGGGGCGGCGCGAGGCTTTAACATCCGGCCCCGATGATTTGCGCCGTCCCTCAGTCCCCCGATCCCGGCATTGCCACCGCGGCCTCCCCCTATGTGGGCCGCTTTGCGCCCTCGCCCACGGGCCTGCTGCACGCAGGCTCCCTGGTGGCAGCGCTGGCCAGTTGGCTGGATGCCCGGGCCCACGGCGGGCGCTGGCTGGTGCGCATCGAGGACATAGATCCCCCGCGCTGCCAGCCCGGTGCCGACATGGCCATCCTGGGCCAGCTCGCCGCCTGCGGCCTGCTGCCCGACGAGGAGCCGGTCTGGCAATCCCGCCGCGGCGCCCTCTACGAGGCCGCTGTGGAGCAGCTCAAGGCCAGCGGCCTGGCCTATCCCTGCGGCTGCACACGCAAGGACATCGAGGCCGCCTGGGACCATCTGGGCTGGATCCATGAACGCCATGTGGAGCGCCCCTACCCCGGCACCTGCCGCGACGGCCTGCATGGCAAGAGCCCCCGCGCCTGGCGCTTTGCGCTGGACCACTTTGCCGGCCGCCACCCCGTGCTGCACTGGCTGGACCGCCGCATGGGCGCACAGCAGCAGGACGTGACCCACAGCGTCGGCGACTTCGTGCTGCGCCGGGCCGATGGCCTGTGGGCCTATCAGCTGGCCGTGGTCGTCGATGACGGCCTGCAGGGCGTCACCCATGTGGTGCGCGGCGCCGACCTCGCCGACAATACGCCCCGCCAGATGCTGCTGCAGCGCGCCCTGGGCCTGCCCGCCCCGCAGTACCTGCATACGCCGCTGGTGCTCATGCCTGACGGCGAGAAACTTTCCAAGCAGCACGGCGCCCCCGCCCTGGACCTGAGCGTCCCCCTGGCCACGCTTCGCACCGCCGCCACCCACCTGGGCCTGCCCCAGCCTTCTCCACAGACCGCATTGGGCGAAGCGCTGCAGTTCTGGGTACGGAGCTGGCGCCATACATACAATTGAGCCCGTGAACCCAATTCCTTCCTCCCACGCCGAGCAGTCCATGGACGGCGACATCCCGAACACCATGCCCGCTGCCTCCGGCACGCCGCATGATTGCCCTTCACCCTCCACGCCTGCGGCCGCGCGTACCGGCCAGCCGCCCGAGGGCGTGGCCCATCCCAAGACCATCAAAAGCTATGTGCGCCGCGCCGGCCGCACCACGACCGGCCAGGCCAAGGCCTTTGAGGAACTGGGCCCGCGCTTCGTGCTCAACTACCAGGCCGCGCCGCTGGACGCAGCAGCCACCTATGGCCGCCAGGGCCGGCTGATCCTGGAGATCGGCTTCGGCATGGGCGAGGCCACGGCACACATTGCGCGCGTGCGCCCCGACGACAACTTCCTTTGCTGCGAGGTGCACGAGCCTGGCGTGGGCGCCCTGCTCAAGCGCATTGGCGAGCAGGACATCACCAACATCCGCATCCTGCAGCACGACGCCGTCGAAGTCATAGACAACATGCTGCCCGAGGCCAGCCTCGACGGCGTGCACATCTTCTTTCCCGATCCCTGGCACAAGAAGAAGCACAACAAGCGCCGCCTGATCCAGGAGCCGCTGGTGGCCAAGCTGGCGCGCCGGCTGCGCCCCGGTGGCTACATCCACTGCGCCACCGACTGGGAACCCTACGCAGTGCAGATGCTGGAAGTGCTGGGCGCCGAGCCCCTGCTGGCCAACACGGCACAAGGCTATGCCGCCAAGCCCGACTACCGGCCGCTGACCAAGTTCGAGAACCGCGGCATCCGCCTGGGCCACGGCGTATGGGATCTGGTGTTTGAGCGCCGCTGAGCCGGTCGCGCCCTCCTCCAAGACAAGGCCTCGCATGCAGCCATTGCTACAGAATCTGGTCGAGATGACGGCCCACCGGGACCATCTGCGATTGGAAATCTCGGTGCTGTCCACCTTGTTCAAGCTCAACGGCGTGGTGCAGGTGCGGGCGCTGGAGCTGTTCGCCATGCCTGACGGCAGGCACTGCGTGCGTGCGCGCACCTGGAGCCAGGGCGATGAGGTCATGTCCACCGATGCCGAGGCCCTGTACGACCCGCAGAGCGTGGAGCTGTCCTCCATGCCCTCGCTGCAGCAGGCCCTGCAGCAGCGCGCCCTGGTCGCCTCGGCCGTGCAGCCCGATGGCCGCCATGTGCTGTGGCTGCCGCTGTGGCGCCAGGAGACGGCCTACCACTGCCTGGAGATTGCCCAGTCCACGGCCTTCTCGCCCAGCCGGCTGGATGTGATCCAAGGCATCTTCGGCGTCTATCACAACTACCAGAGCCTGCTGGACTACAGCGAGCGCGACGCGCTGACCGGCCTGCTCAACCGCAAGACCTTCGACGAGCAGTTCCTGCGCCTGTCTCTGCAGGAGCCGCCGGCAGCCATGCCTGGCGTGGCCACGCAAGATGTTCCGGGCCAGTGGCTGGCCGCCATCGACATCGACCATTTCAAGCGCATCAACGACCGCTTCGGCCATCTGTATGGCGACGAGGTGCTGATCCTGGTGGCCAACATCCTGCGCAGCTGCTTCGATGCCAAGGACCGCGTATTCCGCTTCGGCGGAGAGGAGTTCGTGGTGCTGCTGCGCTCGGTCAGCCTGGCCAATGCGCGCAAGGCGCTGGAGCGCCTGCGCCACGATGTGGAGAGCTACGAGTTTCCCCAGGTCGGCCGCATCACCGTGAGCGCGGGATTTGCCGCCATGGGCACGGGCGCGCCCGTGGAGGTTCTGGGGCATGCCGACCAGGCGCTCTACCACGCCAAGGAACATGGCCGCAACCAGACCTGGTACTACGGCGACCTGATCACCCAGGGATTGCTGGCACCACAGGTGAACAGCAACGACATCGAACTGTTCTGAGCCCGACCTGAGGTCAGGCCGGGTCGGTCAGGCCGTGTCGGCCACGCGCACGCAGTCGCGCCCGGCGTGCTTAGCCTCGTAGAGCATGGCATCGGCACGCTGCAGCAGTTGCTGCACGCCCTCGCCGCCACGCAATTGGGCCACGCCAAAGCTGGCCGTCAGCATCAGATCCAGCCCGTGGACATGCACGGGCGTGGTGCGCACGGTCTCGCGCAGTTGACCGGCCAGTGCCCCGGCCCGGGCCGCAGCGACACCAGGGATCACGATCAGGAACTCCTCCCCGCCGTAGCGCGCCATCCAGTGCGCCGACGAATCCAGCTCCAGCGCACGCTGGCAGCGCAGCGCCACCTCGCGCAGCGCGGCGTCGCCAGCGGCATGGCCGTGCCTGTCGTTCACCCGCTTGAAGTGGTCCACGTCCACGAACATCACGCTCAGCGCCGCGCCCCGGTCCCGGCTCTGGACGACCTCGGTCGCCAGGCGCTCGTCCATGGCGCGCCGGTTGAGGCAGCCGGTCAGCGCGTCGGTCAGCGACATGCGCTTGACCTCTTCCACCAGCTCCTGCAGTTGCCCGGTGCGCTGGGCCACCAGCAGGTCCAGATGCTCGATGTGGCCGCGCAGGTCATGCTGCAGCTGGGCAAAGCCCTGCACCACCAGATCGATCTCGTCGTGCTGGCCGCGCCGGGTCCGCTCCAGCACCAGTGGCCGCGACAGCTCGTTGGGCTTGAGGCTGGCCGCAAAGCCTGCAATCTGCTGCAGCGGCTGGCGAAGTTCGCGGCGCATCACCCAGGCCACCATCAGGCAGACCAGGGCCGTGAACAGCGCGTAGCCCAGCAGCACGCGCAGCGTGGAGTCGCGCAGCACCTCCAGGTAGTGGCCCCGGTTTTCCCAGACCTGCAACTCACCCAGCGGCAAGCTGGACTGGCTGTGCCTGGGCGCCGCAATGGCCATGGACACGGCGGGGGCCTGGCCATCCCTGGGCTCGCCGGCCTCGTACATCTCGCCCGTGGAGGTGACGCGCAGCTGCACATGGCCGACCAGGGGCAGCCGGCCCAGCCACTGCACCTGCTCGTGCACCAGGGCAGGCTCTATATCCCACAGCGCTGCCGACAGCGAGATCATGCTGTTGGTCACCACCGTCTCCATGGAACGGCGAAACTCCTGCTGCCCCTTGCGGTACTCCCACCAGGCGTGGGCACCGCCGAACACCAGCATGCAGGCCACGGCCAGCAGCATGATGCGCACAATCAGCAAGGAGGCGATCGAACGGAAGCGGGGCATGGAAGGCGCTCAGCGCAGCAGGTGCTTCAACTCGAATCCGTAGCGCCGCAGCCGGGGATTGAGGTGCTTGCTGTAGCTGCGAAAGTCCAGCGGAGCCAGGGGCGCGCTGATCCTGTGCTCGTAGCGGTCGATCTGGGACTTGTCCAGCAAGGCGAACATGGGCCGCACCTGCTCCAGCCCTTCGGTGGCGAAATCGCTGCCGTGCGCATGGTCGTACAGCATGACCAGAGCCCAGGCGCCCGTGAGGAAATGGCCGCCCGCCAATGCGCTCAGCTCGCCCGTGCGCAGCGCCGTCATGGCGGCGGCCGATGAATTGATGGCACTGAAGAAGGCATCGTGCCCGGGCGCTCCCCCGCGCGCGCGCCAGGCCTGCATGGCGCCAAAGGCCATCTCGTCGTTGCCGGCCCACACCAGGCGCACTTCGGGATAGCGCTGGAACAGCACGGCCGCCTGCTGCTCGGCGCGTTCCCGGCGCCATTCGCCAAAGACTTCCTGCTGCAGCACCACGTCGCCGGCCTCGGCCGCTGCGCGGCGCATGCCGGCATTGCGCTCCACCGACGAGGGCGTGGAGCGGTCGCCGGCAATGGCCACCATGTGCAGCCGGCCATCGGCCGCACGCGCGTGGCCCGACGCCCGCGCGGCGGCGAACAAGGCCTTGGCCGTGAGGTAGCCGGCCTCTTCGGCGCCCGGCTCCAGGCTGCCCAGCCAGTGGCGATAGCGCTCCCGCGCCACGCCGGTCTGGCCACGCAATGTCTCGGGCACGCCACTGAAGGCCATGAAGCTGTCTATGCCTGCCGCCTCCAGCGTGCGCAGGATTTCGGGCGCCACGCTGTAGTCGTTGGTGAACATCACGTAGCGGGGCCGCTGCGCCTTGGGCAGGGCCGCGATCTGCCGCGCGATCTCGATGGGGCGCAGGTGGTCGCGCTGCGCATAGCGCACCTGCAGCTGCATGCCCAGGCTGCTGGCCGCGTCCTGCATGGCCTCGCTGACCGTGGTCCAGTAGCGCTCGTCGGACCGGCCGGGGTTGATGAAGACCACGCTTTGCGCGGCGGCAGCGGCCGATTGCGCCACCACGCCCATCACGCACGCCATGCGCAGCGCCCACGGCAAGACGCCCCGGTGGAGGAATCCACCGGGGCGTCCCGAAGCGGGAGCAGCAGCAATCATCTGCCGCGCAGCTGGATCAGGCGCGCTCTGCCACCCAGGCCTGCACGGCGGCCAGCGCGGCCGGCAGGCCCGCTGCATCCGTGCCACCGGCCATGGCCATGTCGGGCTTGCCGCCGCCCTTGCCGCCGACCTGGCTGGCCACGAAGTTCACCAGCTCGCCAGCCTTGATGCGCGAGGTCTCGGCCTTGGTCACGCCGGCAGCCAGCTGCACCTTGTCGCCATCGACCGCCGCCAGCACGATGGCGGCGGCGCCCAGCTTGTCCTTGAGCTTGTCCATGGTCTCGCGCAGGGTCTTGGCATCGGCGCCTTCCAGCCTGGCGGCCAGCACCTTGATGCCCTTGACGTCGACGGCCTGACCGGCCAGTTCGTCGCCCTGGCTGGAAGCGAGCTTGCCCTTGAGCGCAGCCACTTCCTTCTCCAGCGCACGGATCTGCTCCAGCGCGCCGCCGATGCGGGTGTTCAGCTCGGCCGTCGGCGCCTTCAGCGCGGCGGCCGCCTGGTCCACCGTGGATTCCAGCGATTGCAGGTAGGCCAGCGCGTTCTCGCCGGTCACCGCCTCGATGCGGCGCACGCCAGCGGCCACGCCGCCTTCGCCCACCACCTTGAACAGGCCGATGTCGCCCGTGCGCTGCACGTGGGTGCCGCCGCACAGCTCGCGGCTGGTGCCGATGTCCAGCACGCGCACGGAGTCGCCGTACTTCTCGCCGAACAGCATCATGGCGCCCGTGGCCTTGGCCGATTCGATGTCCATCACCCGCGCGTCGGTGGGCGTGTTGGCCAGGATCTCGGCGTTCACGCGGCGCTCGATCTCGCGGATCTCGGCAGCGGTCACGGCCTGGTTGTGGGCAAAGTCGAAGCGCGTGCGCTCGGCGTTGACCAGCGAGCCCTTTTGCTGCACGTGGTCGCCCAGCACTTCGCGCAGGGCCTTGTGCATGATGTGCGTGACCGAGTGGTTGCGCATGGTGGCGGCACGCAGCTGCGTGTCCACCTCGGCCTGCACGGCATCGCCCACCTTCAGGCTGCCGGACTCCAGCACGCCATGGTGGCCGAACACATCGGCCTTGATCTTGAGCGTGTCCTCGACCGCGAAGCGCGCGCCTGCGGTGCTGATCACGCCCTGGTCGCCCACCTGGCCGCCGGACTCGGCGTAGAAGGGTGTGGTGTCGAGCACGACCACGCCGCTCTGGCCGGCCTTGAGTTCCTGCACGGCGCTGCCTTCGGCATACAGCGCGACCACCTTGGCGGCCTCGGCCAGCTTCTGGTAGCCGGTGAAGGCATTGGCCTGGCCCGTGTACTCGAGGGCGCGGTCCATCTTGAACTTGCCAGCCGCGCGGGCCTTGTTCTTCTGTTCTTCCATGGCGGCCTGAAAGCCTGCCTCGTCCACGCCCAGGCCACGCTCGCGGCAGACGTCGTTGGTCAGGTCCAGCGGGAAGCCGTAGGTGTCGTGCAGCTTGAAGGCCACGTCGCCGGGCAGCACCTTGGCGCCACCGGCCAGCGCCGCATCCAGGATTTCCATGCCGTTGGCCAGGGTCTCGAAGAAGCGTTCTTCCTCGACCTTGAGCACTTCGGTGATGCGCGCTTCCTGCTCGCGGATCTTGGGATAGGCGTCGCCCATCACGGCCACGAGGTCCTTGACCAGCTTGTGGAAGAACGGAGTCTTCTGGCCCAGCTTGTAGCCGTGGCGGATGGCGCGGCGCACGATGCGGCGCTGCACGTAGCCCCGGCCTTCGTTGGACGGGATCACGCCGTCGGCCACCAGGAAGGAGGTGGCGCGGATGTGGTCGGCAATGACCTTGAGCGACGGGGTCTCGAGGTCGGCAATGTGCGTCTCGCGCGCAGCCGCCTTGATCAGTGCCTGGAACAGGTCGATCTCGTAGTTGCTGTGCACATGCTGCAGGATGGCGGCCAGGCGCTCCAGGCCCATGCCGGTATCCACGCAGGGGGCGGGCAGCGGCTTGACGTTGCCCTGCTCGTCCATGTCGAACTGCATGAACACGTTGTTCCAGATCTCGATGAAGCGGTCGCCGTCTTCGTCAGGGCTGCCCGGAGGGCCGCCGGCCACGTGCGCGCCGTGGTCGTAGAAGATTTCCGAGCAGGGGCCGCAGGGGCCGGTGTCGGCCATCATCCAGAAGTTGTCGCTCTTGTAGCGGCCGCCCTTGTTGTCGCCGATGCGGATCACGCGCTCGGGAGGCAGGCCGATTTCCTTGGTCCAGATGTCGTAGGCCTCGTCGTCCTCGGCGTAGACCGTGGCCAGCAGGCGCTCCTTGGGCAGCTTGTAGACCTCGGTCAGCAGTTCCCAGGCCCACTTGAGCGACTCGCGCTTGAAGTAGTCGCCAAAGGACCAGTTGCCCAGCATCTCGAAGAAGGTGTGGTGGCGGGCCGTGTAGCCCACGTTTTCCAGGTCGTTGTGCTTGCCGCCTGCGCGCAGGCAGGTCTGCACCGAGGTGGCACGCGTGTAGGGGCGCTTGTCGGTACCCAGGAACACGTCCTTGAACTGGACCATGCCCGAGTTGGTGAACATCAGCGTCGGGTCGTTGCCGGGCACCAGGGGGCTCGACTCCACGATGGTGTGGCCCTTGGATGCGAAAAAGTCCAGAAAGCTCTTGCGAATGTCGGCAACGGTGAAAGTGGGTGTGCTCATGGTGTCTAGGAGTTCGGAGCGCGCACGCGGGGCGCTGTCCCTGGCGGGAGGGTGTCCCGTCGGGACCAACGCGCATTATAGGTTTGCCCCATCGTCGCGGCAGCGAGCCCTGCCTAGCCTCCATCACGCACGTGGCCAAAGAAGGCCTCTCCTCCCATCTGCCCGCCCTTGAGCACGATCTCCAGCCCGCCGCGCTGGCCGGTCCGCGGCGCCTGCAGCTGTGGGTGGCGCCCCATCCGAGCCGCAGGGCCGACATTCTTGCGCTGGAGAAATGGCTGATGCAGGAGATGGGGGAGATGGCTAGCACAGGCGATCTCGCCGTTCCCTGATCCCGCTCAGACTGCGCGCGATGGGCGCCCTGGATAATCGCCAGCCGGAACCACAGCAAGCACACCATGGCGCAACCACCGACACCCGAGCCTCATTCCGCCGAACCGGCCCAACCAGGCAAAAGCCGCATCGTGCCCTGGCTCATCGGCCTGCCCGTGGCTTTCTTCGGTGTGCTCATGCTGGCCGGGCAGCTGCTGTCCACGCCCGAAGGCGAGGCGCGCTGGGTGGAGCGCGAAACCATCAAGATCTGCCGCAAGGAAACCGCGCGGCCAGAGGCCGAGCGCAAGACGCAGCAGTTTGAATCGGTGCAGGACTGCGACAGGCTCGAATTCGACTTCAAGCAGCGCTACGGTGAAAACCCCTGAGGCGGAGCCGCAACGGAAAATGCCCCCACGCTCCCCTGCTTCGCAAGGTCCGCTGCCCCCCAGGGGGCCAGCTTTTTGCCTTGGGGCGGCCCGGCGACAAAAAAGGCCGGCAGAGCCGGCCTTTGGCTTGCAAGGGCCCGTTCAGTCGCGCGTCTCGATGGCCCGGTTGATGCCCAGCGCCGCCAGCGTGCACAGCGCGCCCGACAGCAGATAGATGCCCAGCGCCACCAGGCCGAAGCGCGAGGACACGCCCAGCGCCACCAGCGGGGCAAAGGCCGCGCCGACCAGCCAGGCCATGTCCGAGGACAGGGCCGCGCCCGTATAGCGATAGCGCGAGGGGAAGTTGGCCGTCACCGTGCCTGCCGCCTGCCCGTAGGACAGGCCCAGCAGGATGAAGCCGACGATGATGAACACGTTGTTGCCCGTGGTGCCGCTGCCCAGCAGCCAGGGAGCCACAAAGCTGAAGATGCCGATCAGGCAGGCCATGGTGCCCAGCGTGTTGCGCCGCCCCACTCGGTCGGCCAGCCAGCCCGAAACCATGATGGCGCCGGCCGCACAGAAGGCGCCAACGATCTGCACGCCCAGCACATGGTTCACCGACTGGTCCGAATACAGCGAGATCCAGGACAGCGGGAAGATGGTCACCAGGTGGAAGAGCGCAAAGCTGGCAAGGGCTGCAAAGGCGCCGATGACCACGTTGCGGCCCTCGTCGCGCATCAGCGGCACCACGCCCATGGGCTCCAGCTCGCGCTGCGCCAGCAGCTCGGTGTAGGACTGGCCCACCACCAGGCGCAACCGGGCAAACAGTGCCACCACGTTGATGGCAAAGGCCACGCAGAAGGGATAGCGCCAGCCCCAGCTGAGGAACTCGTCGGCATCCACATGGGCATAGATGAAGGCAAACAGGCCTGCCGCCAGCACAAAGCCCAGCGGCGCACCCAGCTGCCCGATCATCGAATACCAGCCCCGCCGGTTCTGGGGCGCCGACATGGCCAGCAGCGACGGCAGGCCGTCCCAGGAGCCGCCCAGTGCAATGCCCTGGCCGATGCGCAGCAGCGCCAGCACGATGATGGCGTTCACGCCCGCCTGCTGGTAGCTGGGCAGGAAGGCCATGCCCACCGTACACACGCCCAGCAGGAAGAGCGCCAGCGTCAGCTTGGTCGCCCGGCCCCAGCGCCGCTGCACGGCCATGGACAGCGCCGTGCCCAACGGCCGCGCCACGAAGGCCAGCGCGAAGATGCCGAACGACATCAACGTGCCGTCAAGCTTGGAAAGATAAGGGAACAGCAGTGCCGGGAAGACCAGCACGCAGGCGATGCCGAACACGAAGAAGTCGAAGTACTCCGAGGATCGCCCCAGGATCACGCCGACGGCGATCTCGTTGGGCGTGACATCTTCGTGGGTGTCGGCGCGGGACAGAGATTCCTTGCTTTCGTAGCTTCCGTTGGGGAAGCTTGCAGTTGTGTCGAGGCCGCTCATAGATGGATGCTCCTTGTCTCGTCTCACTGACAGCTCCGTTCTACGCCCTCGCTTGATCTGGCGCAAGGCGGTTTCACCTCGACCGGACTTGGTGTTTTTCCTGCTGCGCGCGGCCGAAAAATGCGGCCTCCGGATCGCCGGGACCCCGCTGCCTGCCCCGCCAGGTAGCAGAAAGTTCCCGGCTTCTCCTTGACGTTGGACAAAATGTCCAATGGACAAATTTATACTTCGTAATACATTTGCCCGGATCTTGTAATCCGCGTTTCTATGTAAACGCGCTCTTGTTGCGCCCCTAGCATGCTAAAAATCAAGGAACTCCGTGGGCCTGCGTGGCTCACCGCGGCCGCTTTGACAGCCAGTCTCACTGGCTGCAGCAAAGCCGTCGTGCTCAACCCGGCCGGCGATATCGCCGCGCAGCAAGGCAACCTGGTGGTCACGGCCACCTTGCTGATGCTGATCATCATCATCCCGGTGATCATCCTCACGCTGCTGTTCGCCTGGAAATACCGCCAGTCGAACACCGAGGCCCACTACGACCCCGAATGGCACCACTCCACCACGCTGGAGCTGGTGATCTGGTCCGTGCCGCTGATGATCATCATCGCGCTGGGCGCCATCACCTGGATCAGCACCCACAAGCTCGACCCCTACCGCCCGCTGGACCGCGTCTCGGCCTCCAAGCCCTTGAGCACCGATGTCAAGCCGCTGGAAGTGCAGGTCGTGGCCATGGACTGGAAGTGGCTGTTCTTCATCCCTGAAAAGGGCATCGCCACCGTCAACGAGCTGGCCGCTCCCGTGGATCGTCCCATCCACTTCAAGCTGACCGCCACCTCGACGATGAACGCCTTCTACGTGCCTGACCTGGCCGGCATGATCTATGCCATGCCCGGCATGCAGACCGAGCTGAACGCAGTGATCAACAAGACCGGTGTGTTCCACGGCCTGGCATCGCACTACAGCGGCGCCGGCTTCTCGGGCATGACGTTCAAGTTCCACGGCCTCAGCGACGAGGAATTCGAGCAGTGGGTTGCCAAGGCCAAGTCCGAAGGCAAGGCCCTGAACCGCGACACCTACCTGAATCTGGTCAAGCCCAGCGAGCGCAACCCGGTCGAGCGCTTCGCCACCGTGGACGAAGGCCTGTACGACAAGGTGCTCAACCGCTGCGTCGAGGAAGGCAAGATGTGCATGCACCACATGATGGCCATCGATGCCGCAGGCGGTGAAGCCTATCTCAAGGCCGTGGGCATGAACCTGCCCCAGGATGTGTGCACGGTGCAAAACGCCGACCGCGTCGTGGCCTTCCTGGACCAGCGCGACGGCTCGGCCGCCAGCGCACAGCAATAAGCAGATAGCGGAAGCGGACGACGGCCAGCCCGCCGCCCGTTCCAAAACGACCTAAGAGACTCGATATGTCTGAACATACCTCCCCGGCACAGGCCCACTGGCTGCTGGGACGCATCACCTGGGACTCCATCCCGATGGCGCATGAGCCCATCGTGCTGGTGACCTTCATCGCCGTGGTGCTCGGCGGCCTCGGCGTGCTGGGCCTTCTCACCAAGTTCCGCCTGTGGGGCCCGCTGTGGCGTGACTGGCTGTGCAGCATCGACCACAAGAAGATCGGCATCATGTACATGATCCTCGGTCTGGTCATGCTGCTGCGCGGCTTCGCAGATGCGCTGATGATGCGCCTGCAGCAGGCCATGGCCTTCGGCGACAACCTGGGCTACCTGCCTCCGCACCACTACGACCAGATCTTCACGGCCCACGGCGTGATCATGATCTTCTTCGTGGCCATGCCCTTCGTGACCGGCCTGATGAACTACCTGGTGCCGCTGCAGATCGGCGCCCGCGACGTGTCCTTCCCGTTCCTGAACAACTTCAGCTTCTGGATGACCACGGGCGGCGCCGTGCTGGTGATGATCTCGCTGTTCCTGGGCGAGTTCTCCACCTCCGGCTGGCTGGCCCTGTCCAACCTGGGGGCGCAGAACCCGGGGGTGGGGCTTGACTACTACATCTGGGGATTGCAGGTGGCCGGTGTCGGCACCACGCTGTCGGGCATCAACCTGATCGTGACCATCATCAAGATGCGCGCACCCGGCATGAACCTGATGAAGATGCCCGTCTTCACCTGGACTGCCCTGTGCACCAACGCGCTGATCGTGGCCTCGTTCCCCATCCTGACCGCAGCCCTGGTGCTGATGTCGCTGGACCGCTACGTCGGCACGAACTTCTTCACGAACGACCTGGGCGGCAACCCCATGCTGTACGTGAACCTGATCTGGATCTGGGGCCACCCCGAGGTCTACATCCTGATCCTGCCGTGCTTCGGCATCTTCTCCGAGATCGTCTCGACCTTCAGCCGCAAGCGCCTGTTCGGCTACACCTCCATGGTGTACGCGACGGTGTGTATCACCATCCTGTCCTACCTGGTGTGGCTGCACCACTTCTTCACCATGGGCTCGGGCGCCAGCGTGAACACGTTCTTCGGCATCACGACGATGATCATTTCGATCCCGACGGGCGCCAAGATCTTCAACTGGCTGTTCACCATGTACCGCGGCCGCATCCGCTTCACCGTGCCGATGCTGTGGACCGTGGGCTTCATGTGCACCTTCGCCATCGGCGGCATGACCGGCGTGCTGCTGGCCGTTCCCCCGGCCGACTTCGTGCTGCACAACAGCCTGTTCCTGATCGCCCACTTCCACAACGTGATCATCGGCGGCGTGGTATTCGGCGTGTTCGCCGGCATCAACTTCTGGTTCCCCAAGGCCTTCGGCTACAAGCTCGATGAGTTCTGGGGCAAGTGCTCCTTCTGGTTCTGGCTGGTCGGCTTCTGGGTGGCCTTCACGCCGCTGTACGTGCTGGGCCTGATGGGTGTGACGCGCCGCGCCAACCACTTCGAGGACCCCTCGCTGCAGATCTGGTTCATCATCGCCGCCTGCGGCGCAGGCCTGGTGGCCCTGGGCATCGGCAGCTTCCTGATGCAGCTCGTGGTCAGCTACTTCAAGCGCGACCAGCTGCGTGACGAAACCGGCGATCCATGGGAAGGCCGCACGCTGGAGTGGGCCACATCCTCGCCCCCGCCCCAGTACAACTTCGCCTTCACGCCCGTGGTGCATGAGATCGATGCCTGGTGGGATATGAAGAAGCACGGCTACCAGCGTCCGCTGACCGGCTTCAAGCCCGTGCACATGCCCGCCAACACCGGCGCCGGTGTCGTGATCGCTGCGCTGTCCACGGTCTTCGGCTTCGCGATGATCTGGCACATGTGGCCCCTGGCCATCGTGTCCTTCGCCGCCACCGTGCTGGCGTCGATCATCCACACGTTCAACTACAAGCGCGACTACTACATCCCCGCCGCGGAAGTCGCGGCCACGGAAGAACTGCGCACACAACAGCTGGCACGTCATGTCTGATATCCGTTACACCGCAGGCGGCGCTGCCGCCCTGGCCCCGCGTGAGTACCACCTCGCCGAGGAGCCCCATCCCGAAAACGGCACCGCTCTGGGCTTCTGGCTCTACCTGATGAGCGACTGCCTGATCTTTGCAGCGCTGTTCGCCACCTATGGCGTGCTGGGCCGCAACTACGCTGCAGGCCCCACGGGCGCCCAGCTGTTCGACCTGCCCCTGGTGGCGATGAACACGGCCTTCCTGCTGCTCTCGTCGATCACCTTCGGCTTCGCCATGCTGCAAAAGCAGCAGGGCAAGCTGGGCGGCACGCAGATGTGGCTGGCCATCACCGGCCTGTTCGGCCTGTGCTTCCTGGGCCTGGAACTCTATGAGTTCTCCCACCTGCTGCACGAGGGCGCTGGCCCTCAGCGCAGCGCCTTCCTGTCCTCGTTCTTCACGCTGGTGGGCACCCACGGCCTGCACGTGACCTTCGGCCTGATCTGGCTGGTCACGCTGATGATCCAGATCAACAAGCACGGCCTGACGCACGAGAACAACCGCCGTCTGATGTGCCTGTCGATGTTCTGGCACTTCTTGGACGTGGTCTGGATCGGCGTCTTCACTTTTGTTTATCTGATGGGGGTGCTGTAAATGGCTGCACACGACATCCACGCCGGCCACGGTCACCACGACCATCACGGCCATGACGACCACCACCACGATGCCGGCCCGCACAGCACGTTCTCGGGCTACATGTGGGGCTTCGTGCTCTCGATCATCCTGACGGCCATCCCGTTCTGGCTGGTGATGGGCAACATCATCTCTGACCGCTCGACGGCCGTGATGGTGCTCGGCGGCTTCGCCGTGGTGCAGATCCTGGTCCACATGGTCTTCTTCCTGCACATGAACGGCAAGATCGAAGGCGGCTGGACCCTGCTGTCCACCATCTTCACCGTGGTCTTCGTGGCCATCGGCATCGCAGGCACGCTGTGGGTCATGTTCCACATGAACACCAACATGATGCCCCAGCACACCATGCCGACCGATCCTGCGGCGCAGACGGCACCGGCCGTGGTCACGCCTTGACCGCATCCGGAAACTCCGGGCCCTCCAGCCGCGCAGGCGCATCGCGCCGGCGCGGCCCACTCGCTCAGGCGATGCTCATCTCGGTGGGCATCGCCTTGTTTTTGGGCTTCATCTTCCTGGGCAGCTGGCAGGTGCAGCGCCGCGCCTGGAAGCTGGATCTCATAGAGCGCGTGGAGCAGCGCGTGCACGCCGCGCCCGCTGCCCTGCCCCCGCCCACCGAATGGCCGCAGATCACGGCCGCCGACCATGAATACCGCGCCGTGCAGGCCAGCGGCCAATGGCTGACAGGCAAGACCGTGCTGACCCAGGCCGTGACCGAGCTGGGAGCAGGCTTCTGGGTGCTGACGCCGCTGCAGCTGGACGATGGCAGCCAGGTGCTGGTCAACCGGGGCTTCATCCCCACGGAGCAGCGCGCACGCTGGCAGGCGCAGCCCGGGCAGGCATCCCAGGACCAGGTGACGGTGTCCGGCCTGCTGCGCATCAGCGAGCCGCGCGGCGGTTTTCTGCGCGAGAACGATCCTGCTCAGCAGCGCTGGTTCTCGCGCGATGTGGCGGCCATTGCACAGGCCCAGGGCCTTGGCAAGGCAGCGCCCTATTTCATCGACGCCGGCCTGCCCGGCCAGCTCGTGGCGGACGGCACCTGGCCGCGCCCGGGCATGACCGTGATCCGCTTTCCCAACAGCCACCTGGTCTACGCACTGACCTGGTACGGATTGGCGCTGATGGTGGTCGGTGCCGCCTGGCTGGTCAGGCGCAATGACCGGCAGCCGGCCGACAAGCCATAGAACCGCCTTGCGCAGGCAATGGGGCCATCGATGACATCGGTGGCCCTTTTTCTTCAGTCCTCTACAAGACCCTGCCGCGCCACGGCTGCCTGCGGTAGCGCACAATCGCCCGCGTGAATTCGCCTTCAGAGTCCCTGTTCCGCGTCGAGCGCACCACCGAACGCCAGAACATGCAGCTGCTGATACAGCTGCGCTGGTTTGCCGTGGTCGGGCAGGTGATCACCATCTCCCTGGTGCACTACGGCTTCGGCATCAACCTGCCGCTGCCGGCCATGGCCCTGGTGCTGATGGCCAGCGTGTTCACCAACCTCGGCTACATCTACTGGTACCGCAGCCACCGCCGCCAGATCTCGGCGCGCAACCTGTTCCTGGCCCTGCTGGCCGACGTGCTCGCCCTGGCCATACAGCTATATCTGAGCGGCGGCGCCAGCAATCCCTTCATCTACCTGTTCCTGCTGCAGGGCATTCTGGGCGCCGTGCTGCTCAGGCCCGTGCACGCCTGGATCATCGTTGCCAGCACCTCGCTGTGCACCCTGGTGCTGGCCATCGTGCACTGGCCCCTGCCCATTGGCGCGGCGGGACCGGACGGGCTGCCCGGCCTGTACGTGAGCGGCATCCTGATCAGCTTCGGGCTGACCACGGTGCTGCTGGTGGTCTTCCTGCGCCGCATCGTCTCCAACCTGCGACGGCGCGACGCGCGGCTGGCCAACATGCGCCAGCGCGCCAGCGAGGAAGAGCACATCGTGCGCATGGGCCTGCTGGCCACGGGCGCGGCGCACGAGCTGGGCACGCCGCTGTCGACCATGTCCGTCATCCTGGGCGACTGGCAGCGCATGCCCGTCATCACGCAAGATCCCGATCTGCTCGCCGACCTGCAGGAGATGCAGCAGCAGCTGCTGCGCTGCAAATCCATCGTCTCCAGCGTGCTCATGTCCGCCGGCGAAACCCGCGCCGACGCGCCCCAGGCCACGACCTTGCATGCCTTCATGGATGGAGTGGTCGCCCAATGGCAGTCACGCCATGCGGTGGAGCGTTTCGACTATGTCCAGGCCGAAGAGGACTTCCCCATTCTTTCGGATACCGCGTTGCAGCAAATGGTTTGCAATGTGCTCGACAATGCCGCCGAGGCATCTCCCGGCCATGTGGCGCTGCACCTGTCCGTGCGCACCGGCATGCTGTGCATCACCGTGCGCGACAAGGGTCCCGGCTTTGCACCTGCCGTGCTGGAGCAGCTGGGCCAGCGCCATATCTCCACCAAGACGGAGCGCCCGGGCCGCGGACTGGGCCTGTTCCTGGTGCTCAACGTGGCGCGCTCGCTGGGCGGACGCGTTCAGGTGAGGAACACCCCGCCCAGGGGCAGCGAGGTGGAGATCCGCCTGCCCCTGTCATCGATTGCCATTGAACCCGGCGCCTGAAGCGGCGCCCACAGGAACCCGAATCGCCCATGGACAGCTCCCGCCTCCTGCTGCTGGTTGAAGACGATGCAACGTTTGCACGCACGCTGACGCGATCGTTCGAGCGGCGCGGCTACCGCGTGCTGCAGGCCGCCAGCGCCGAGGAAGTGCGCGAGCTGCTGCAGACGCATTCGCCGCAATACGCCGTCATGGACCTCAAGCTGGCCGGCAATGCCTCGGGCCTGAGCTGCGTGCAGATGCTGCACCAGCACAACCCCGAGGCGCTGATCGTCGTGCTCACCGGCTATGCCAGCATTGCCACGGCCGTGGAGGCCGTCAAGCTCGGCGCCTGCCACTACCTGGCCAAGCCGTCCAACACCGACGACATCGAGGCCGCCTTCGGCCGCCTCGAAGGCCGCACCGACGTGGAGCTGTCTCGCAACCCCACTTCCATCAAGACACTGGAGTGGGAACACATCCACGAAACCCTGGCCGAGAGCGACTTCAACATCTCCGAGGCCGCACGCCGCCTGGGCATGCACCGGCGCACGCTGGCGCGCAAGCTGGAAAAGCGGCAGATCAAGTAAGACGGCAGGCACCAAGACAAACCGGGCCTCAAGGGCCCGGTTTGTCATTGCGCGGCCATGGCCCTCAGGCCATCAGCCCAGCCAGAGGTAGTGATCGATCAGCAGTGCCAGGAACAGCACGCTCAGATGCACCAGCGAGAAGCGGAAAGTCCTGCGCGACAGCTCGTCCGAGTAATTGCGCCACAGCGCGAAGGCATAGCCGCAAAAGCCCACGCTCAGCACCACGGCCACCACCAGGTACAGCCAGGAGCTCATGCCGTACATGAAGGGCAGCATGCAGGCTGCGAACAGGATCACCGTGTACAGCAGGATCTGCAGCCGCGTGTACTCGCTGCCATGCGTGACGGGCAGCATCGGCAGGCCCGACTGGCGGTAGTCCTCCACGCGGTACAGCGCCAGCGCCCAGAAATGCGGAGGCGTCCACAGGAAGATGATGAGAAACAGGATCAGCGCCTCGGGTCCGACCTGGCCCGTCATCGCGGCCCAGCCCAGCACGGGCGGCATGGCGCCGGAGGCGCCGCCGATCACGATGTTCTGCGGCGTGGCGGGCTTGAGGATCACCGTGTAGATCACGGCATAGCCCACGAAGGTGGCCAGCGTCAGCCACATGGTCAGCGGATTGGTGCACAGCAGCAGCACCAGCGCACCCAGCGTGCACAGGATGGCCGAGAAGGCCAGGGCCTGCTGGCTGGTCAGCTCCCCGCGCGCCGTGGGCCGCCAGGAGGTGCGCTTCATGCGCGCATCGATATGGCGCTCCACCAGGCAGTTGAAGGCCGCTGCGGCGCCCGCCACCAGCCAGATGCCCAGGCAGGCCAGCGCCATGTGCAGCCACTGGTCGGCGTTGGGCCAGCCCGGCACGGCCAGCACCATGCCGATCAGCGCGCAGAACACGATCAACTGCACCACGCGGGGCTTGGTCAGGGCATAGAACTGCGTCCAGCGTGAGGACTCGACACTCAGGGAAGCTTGTTTACTCATGCAATCTCTCCACGGGCAACCGGCAACCCGGCCCGCAGCGTGCCCGGGCGACTGGCCGCCAGGCACCAAACAATCACGGTCACCAGCGCGGCTGCGCCACCCGTATGCAGCACTGCAGCCACCAGCGGCCAGTCCAGCACCACGTTCGACAGGCCTGTCAGCACCTGCAACACCAAAAACGCAGCCAGCACGCGGCGCTGCGGCGCCAGGGCAGGCGCCTCGCCCAACCGCCACCACAGCCCGGCAAGCGCGGCCACCACCACATAGGCCGCAAGGCGGTGCAGATAGTGGATGGCCGTGAGGCCCGCAAGGCTGATGTTGCTGCCGTCCTGCAGCAGGCCCAGCGGACGCCAGATCTGCAGCGCCTGCGAAAAATCCATGGCCGGCCACCAACTGCCCTGGCAGGTCGGAAAACTGCTGCAGGCCAGCACCGCATAGTTGGTGCTGACCCAGCCACCCAGTGCCACCTGCAGCACCAGCAAGCCCAGGCCCAGCCACAGCAGAGCACGCAGGCCCGGGGAAATCACCGTTGCCTGCTGCTGGCGTGCCGCCCGGCTCAGCCCCACGGCGGGCACGCACAGCAAGGCCAGCAGGCCCGTGCCGCCCAGCAGGTGCAGGGTCACGATGGCCGGAAACAGCTTCATGGTCACGGTCCAGGCGCCAAAGGCACCCTGCAGGCAGACCCAGAACAGCGCCAGCGTGGGCCACCAGGGGCTCATGGCCCCCCGCCGTGCGCCTTCCACGCCTTGGGCGCCACCCGCCCTGCCCTGGCGGCGCGCACGCCGCCAGGCCATGATGGTCATGGCGATGATGAGCACGCCCACGGTGGTGGCCAGATAGCGGTGGACCATCTCTATCCATGCCTTGCCATGCGTCACCGGCCCGGTGGGCATGGCGGCCTGCGCCTCGGCAATCTGCGCGCGGGCGCCCATGGGGCTGGCGCTGCCATAGCAGCCCGGCCAGTCAGGGCAGCCCAGGCCGGAATCGGTCAAACGCGTAAAGGCGCCGAACAGCACCAGGTCGAAAGTCAGGAACAGCGTCAGCACCGACAGTGCCTGCAGCCGCTTGAGCGAGCCACCGTTGCGGTTGCGCAGCCACACCCAGGCCAAGGGTCCCAGCGCCAGCAACAGGCCCAGCAGCATCAGCTCCAGAACGGGGGCCAGATCGTACAGCGCCTGCTCGTTCACCTCCGCCCTCCGCAGCGCAGCGTCCACCGGACGGAACCGACCCCAGGCAAGCCGCAAGGCAATGCCACAGGCGCATCCGGTTGGCGACAGCAGAACTTCATAAATGAGAGCAATTTGACGAGAAGGCTCAGCCCCATGCGCGAGATTGGATCGCAGGCCGGGCCCACAGAGAATCAGGACATGCACCCAGATACAGGCTGCGGGACGGCGCCCCATGCACAAGGCCCGCCAAGCGGGCCCGGTCGCTGCAACTTTCAGAGCAGCATGTCTTTGATATGAAACAATTCTACTTGCCTGCGCACCACTCAAGCGCCCAAGCGCGCAGTGCCCCTAGACCGCAGCCAGCTTCTTTTGGCCGGCGTGGTGCGGCTTGGGCCGGGTGCACACGAATTTGCGCAGGGCACCGCCCGAGGCATCGGTGGCCCGGCTTTACACAACTGCTCAGATTCGCTCAGACTCAGACGCCCAGCGTTCCTTAGATTGACGCTTTTACTTGGGGACCGGCAACCGCCGGGTGAGGCCATGATTGCAGGACGCTCGTGGACTGTGCTTGATGGGCGCGGACACGAAATCGGGCGTGTCGAAGGCGATGAATTCGTCCGGTGCGGGACCAGGCTCATCTACCGCATCGATGGGCCGGCGCTGTACTCCATGGACGGCTCGGCCAGACTGATGGGCTTTATCGAAGGGACCGAGGTCAGAACCCGGCAGGGGCGGATCTTTCTCAAATTCCTCGCGCATTGAACTGCGCTGCTCTGATCTGCGCAGCACCGTGCGCATGCAGCGGCAAGCTTTCGGCCCCCTTCTGCGCCAGCCGATGACAATCTATATCAATTCATTCATAGCCAGTCGCTAAGACGCACAGATAATTGCCGGCATTCGTGTGAATTGTGAGAAGGGACCGGGCCACGTGCCACGCCCTTCGCATGCTGGAGGATTGGCAGATGAGCGCCCCGGAAATGGAGGCCATACAGGAGCGGCTGAAGAAGCTGCGGGCCGACGAGGCGCAGGTAGCCGAGCAGCTGGAACGGCTGCAGACCCAGAAGGCTGCGCTGGAGCACAGGCAAGCCATGATCCAGGGCGCCTTGGAGGTGCTGGAAGAGATGCGGCAGGAGCTGGAGCCATGAACCGCGGCAAGCCCGGTTCGTCCCCGTCCCCGTCCTCGTCACCGCCCGCCACTGCCCTGCCAACAACCCAGGACTGGCTGGAAAGAATTGCAGCCCTGGATGCCACGCAGCCGCCGCCTACCCCACCTCGTCCGCGCAACACCCGCAAAGCAGCGCGCCGCAAGGCGGTCACCATCGTGGCAAGGCTGGTGCTGCTGGTGCTGCTGGCCATCGCCCTGGCCGTGGCGGCGCAATTGATGTGGGTCAAGTAGCTGCCTGCGGTATACCCTCGCATCCTGGCGAAGTTCCCATATTGTTTGCATGCTCACTTGCGCCTAGCATGGAGGCACACTCAACGCAGTGGAGGTGTCATGGCCGATCCCGAAGAACCGCTGGAAATACGCTCAGAACGCTGGCAGTCGCTGAAGGGGCTGGACATCGCCTCCGTGGATCTGGGCCCCATTTGCGTGGTGCTCTTGCTGACGTTGATCTGCATGGCCGTGATGCTGCTGCTGGCCAAGTCCGGCGCCGAGCAGGTGCGGCAGGCCCAGCCATCGCCCCAGGCCAAAGGCCCTGCTCCCCGACCGCAACCGGCGCAGCCCGTGGCAGAACCCGCCCAGCAACAGACCTGGATACCGGCCTTGCGCACCTGAGCGCGGCAAGGCCGGTCCAGGCCGTAGGTAGCGCGTTCAGACCTTCATCGAACGTGTCGCAATGAAGGTCGGCACGAACTTCTCGATCACAAAACGGGCGTGGGGCTGCCAGTCCTCGTGGAAGCCCGTCAGCACAAGCCCCGCATCCAACTGCCCCCCGATCTGATCGGCCAGCGTATGGCCGAACACCAGGGCCTCGTTGCGCTCGCGCTTGGCCGCAATCGCCTCGGGCGGCAAATCCGCCACATCGGAATACGGCAGGCGCCAGGCGGGCCGCACGAGTCCTTGCTCGCGCAATGCAGGATCACGGTCCTCCACGAAGACCACCGGATTCCAGAAGCTGGACAGAAGACGCCCGCCCGTCGTCAGCACCCGCGCGCATTCACGCCACACGGGCCGCACATCGGGCACGTAGAGGTTGGAGATGGGGTGAAAGATCACATCAAAGCTGGCGTCTGCAAAGCCCCCCAGATCGCGCATATCGCCCTGCACGCAGGTCAGCGCAAGGCCTTCGCGCTCGGCCACGTGCCGGTCCTGCGCAAGCTGGCCGGCTGAGGCGTCGAAGACGGTGACCTGGGCGCCCGCTGCCGCAAGGATGGGCGCCTGCTGGCCGCCGCCGCTGGCAAGGCAGAGGATGCGCAGGCCGCGTACATCATCCAGCCAGCCGGCAGGCAAGGGGCCTGGCGTGAGCCGCGCCTGCCAGCTCCCGGCGCGGGCCCGTGCTATTTCGGCGCTGTCGACCGGGCGCGACCAGTCGCAGGACTTGGCAGCCTGCTGGTTCCAGGCGGCCGTGTTGTGGGCAAGGATATCGATGGATTCCGTCATGGGCACTCTTTCAAAAATTCCGAAAGGAGGCCGCACGGCGACGCCGGGTTGCGTTCAGGAAACGCAGAGCAATCAACGAACAGGCAGGAGGTGACGCAGGCGTCCGCCGTCGGCCGGCAAAGGGCTTCGGGGGATGGGTCGGACGAAGGTCCGAAGGCGTCACAGGTTCATGTCAGGCTCGCAATGGTCGCAGGGATGGAAGCAAAAATTCTAGGGCTGCCCGAAGCACGCTGTCAAACAGCTGCGGCGCCTTCCCCACACGGTCATGCAAAAGTCACAATCGTGAGACGGCCTGGCTGTAAGTTGAACACGCACCCTCGATGGCGCCGGCTTCTGCTGCGCCTTGGCGCGCCCGCTGACGACCGCCTTTTCCAACCCGGCGCCCAATGGATACCGAGGAGCAACACTTTGAAGGAGAGCTATGCGTAGTCCCAAGAAAGGCAGAGAGCCGATCCGGCTCCTGGACCTGGCCCCTGCCGTCTTCTGCATGCAGTGCGAACAGGAAAAGCCCGCCACAGGCGCCCGCCAATTCCATGCGTGGCACGTGTGCAGCGATTGCTCGCAGAAGCTGGCCCGACTCCCCACGGCGCAAGCACCGACGGCGCACCCTGCGCACTGAGGCAAGCGATTCCCCAAAACGACAGCCCGCCAAATGGCGGGCTTTCTCATGCCCTTTCGGGCATGGGCGGGACCATGACAGTGGATCGCGCCTACCAGGGCGCAAACACCATCATCAGCGCCACGGCCACGACGGCTGCGGCGATGTACATGGTCCGCTTGGTGGCGAACCGGTTGCGGGACGACGACGTGGGCACTTGGCCAGGGGTGTTGGGAGGAGGTGTGTTCATGGCCTCAAGCATGGGTGCCGCCCAGGCACGCCCTTGTCGGACAAGCACAGGTCAGGGAATCAGCGCAAGGCAGGACCAGGCCGTCGGCATTGGCCCATGGCCCGGTGGTCTGAAAGACGAATGGCGCTGCAATCGCTCGCGTGTGCCTCAATATGGGCGGACTCCGCAGATCAGGTGTGAACCGGTGCCGAGAAATCCCAGGCGTTTGCGGGCATGACCGCGCAAAACGCCCCTGCCAGCGTCGCGTTGTGGTGTTCCACAATCTTCTGCGCTGCAAGCTGGGGGGTGTCGGCACAAGTATGTCCATCCGCAATAAGGACGGCATCAAGGCCCAGATCGCGAGCGACCCGGCAATTGGTGTCCACGCAGTACTGAGTCTTCATGCCGGTGATGACCAGGCCGGTCACGTTGCGTGCTTGAAGCTGCTGCAACAGATCGGTGCCTGCAAAGGCGCTTGGGCGGTGTTTTTCGAACACAACCTCACTGCCGTCCAGTTGCAGTTCGGGTGCGAGTTGGGTCAGTGGGCTGCCTGGGCCAATGGGCGTTCCCACGGGACCGATGTGACGAGCCAGAAAAATTGGCGCTCCCGCACGGCGGGCCTGTTCCATCAAGGTGTTGATGGTGTCCAGCACCTCGGTGCAGCGCCACATGGGTTCAGGGCCTCGGACCAGGCCGACCTGAACATCGAGGACTAACAGAGCAAACATGAGTACAACTCCTTGCGTGGTGCCGGCGACGCAAGTGCAAAAAAAAGGGCCCGGTCCATCGCTGGCGGGCCTGGGAAGTGGTTCAACTGGGACTCACGGCACTTCACACGGTCCGCAGGAAGCGGTCGTGGAGATGGTAGTGGTGAGAGTGCAGTGAACCATGGAGTTCCATTGTAACGAGCGCCTTCGCCTGTCATCTCAGCACCTATGCGGCTTTTTTGCGTTTGTCGCGCCGCAGATCTCGCCCCTGTAGTTCCGGACGCTGTCCAGCTGTTTTCGGGGGGAGACGTCAGGCAAGAACAAGCCCGCTGGTAGGGCTTGTCTGCACCTCGGTGTGCTTCACCTTCTTCGACGTCTCGTCACTTCCCAGGATGACAAGGTGCTGCGCCCTTTGCGAGACCAGTTCATGGAGAACCCCCAGGCGCTGACGGATCCGGCAGCGACTACGCGGTCAACAGCGCCCAGCGTTCGTGATCTCGCCAGCGACCACCGACCTTCATGAATGCGGGCGACAACCCCTCCAACTTGAAACCACAGGACTTCACCAGTGCTATGGCTGCCTTGTTCTCAGGCTGAATGTTGGCTTCCAGCCGATGCAGCTTCGAAGTCCTGAAGACCTGCTTCACGACATGCGCGAGGCCCTCCTTCATCAGGCCCTTCCCTTCGAAGCCCGAGAATGCAAAGAAGTCGATATGGGCAGAGCGGAACGGGTCCATCAGGATGTTCGTGATCTGCACGACCCCGGCAAAACCATCGCTGCGCCACTCCCAGATCACAAATGCCGCACCCGACGGCTCCTGCACGCGAGCCAGGTAGCCCTGGAACTCCTGTGCCGTGCTGGGCGGCGAAACCCATGGAGCGTGCAGTTTGCGGCTCTGTCCGACCGCGTCGATGAACTGCTGCTCCAGATCGGCGGTCAGCGTCGAAACGTAGATATCTGTGCCCATGACTTCCCTTCTCTGTGGAAAGAAAAGTGTAGCCAGCCCAGGAATCCGTCGGAAGCCCGGCAGCGCGCTTGCACCCTACAGCCTTGTCAAGTGCACCATAGAAACGACGAAGCCCGCTTTGAACTGACCCCATGAAGTTGGACGGTTGGAAGTTAGCGGCTCAAGGCCTGATTTCGGTACTGCACCGGACTCAGGCCTTCTAGCATGAGCTTGATGCATTGGTAGTTGCCCAAAGACCACCACCGCGACCATGCCCTGCCCTGCGGCGACTGCCCCTCTCAGAAAGGAAACCTCGAAATGACCGGCCACAAGCCCTTGCGGCAGCAGAAAGGACCGGCATCGTGACCACGAAACCCTAACCCATCGCCACTAACGTCTATGACAAACAGCCGGGCGGAACCTATCGGGCCACCATGCACGTCAGTGGGCTGGCCATCCAGCGCGCTCTGCGACATATCCGTCCGGGGACACGACAGGAGCTTGCGCGGTTCCGCCTGGGACAGCACCCGGCGCCGAAACCCCACATGCTTCCCCCCGGCGGTTTTCCCCTTGGAACACAGCTGGCGTTTGAGAAGGCTACGCCAACAGTTCGGCGCCTCCCTACCGATCTTTCCTGCATCGAGCCCCAGTCCCACGCCTGCCCCAGCTGTGCCCGCAGCTGCTTGGCCGCCGTGGGAGGGTCTCGTCGCTTATCGAGTACGTCGTAAGCTTGGCCACAGGTCACGTCACGCGGCACTGTCCAGGCAAGCTCTGGTACCTCGCCCAGCATTCGCGCCAGAGCGCTCCACGCAAGGGCCGTGCACTCGGCTTGGCGCAGCCGCGCAAGGTGATCGCGGAAACCCTCCAGCAGCGCACGCACCTTAGACGATACGGCAGGACCATGTTTGGCCAGTGCTGCCTTGCGACGGGCAGTGACCGGATCAACTCCTGCGCTACCCCCGCGCTTGTCTCCCTGAACTGAGACAGCCTCTGCAAAGCGCTATCTCGGGCCAGTGCCCGAGCCTCACCTACTTCATCAGGCCAGCAGAGCTGTTTGTAGCGGTAGGCCCGTGTTTTGTGCGATTGGGAGGTGACCTATCGCAATTCATCGCACCCCTTCACGAGCAGGTGCGAGCCTGGCTGAAGCTGCTTTGCAGACCGCGAATCGAATAGCACTAGAATCTCACCCAGAGTCATGGCGCCGGTTCTATTGCCAGCGACGTAGGAGGCAAAAACCTACTCCCGAACCTACGCCAAGGTTGCAGGTGCAGATAGATTTCGCTGGGTGCCAAGTTGAGGTTTTGCGGCAAACGCGCCGTGAAACTCTCAAGAAAACAAGCATCTAGCGAAGAAATGCATGATTCGACAATGGCTCAACCAAGGCGGGCGTCGTTCAATGGCAGGACCTGAGCTTCCCAAGCTCATGACGTGGGTTCGATTCCCATCGCCCGCTCCAGCTTTCCTCGCGCACTCTTCATTTGCGCGCGCGGGCCAATCTCTGGACTGAGGAGCAGGCGCCGCCGCAGCGGCGCCGGGGCTCTATCGCACGCCAGGCGATGAACTGCCCATCTCGACTTTCAGGTCTGGGAAGGAGTTGACCATCTGGACCTTGAAGTCAGGGAAAGAGGTGACGATCTGCCACTCCCCGCAACGGTCTGCGGAGGAGTTCACCACCTTGACCTTGAGGTCCGGGAAAGAACTGGTTGCCTGGACCTTGATGTCGGGGAAGGACTGCACGAGCTGGACCTTGCCGTAGAGGCGGATGCCTTTGTAGGTGCAGTTTTTCTTGTCGAAGTCTGCGGCGTGAACGAATGCCGGCAGGGCAAGACAGGCAAAGACAAAGCTACAACGCTGCAGAAGATGCATATGCGAAAAGGGAGTGGGTCTTCGGAAACAAGCCAGGCCGTGGCTTGCGGCCGCCCTATTAGAGCATCCTGCATGCAGAAGCCCCTGACGTTTTCGACTGAGCGTCAGCCTGGGGCAAGACCATCCATCCGGCACTCAGGCCATGAGCCCAAGCAGCCAGTCCGCATACTCCACGGTGGCGGGAGTGGTCCCGGAAGGAGGCTTGATGCATGCCGCGCGTGTGGAATTCGCCATGGCGCGTATGTCGCTGGGTGTGTGGCCGAATTTGGCCCGGAATGCGCGGCTGAAGTGGGCCTCACTGGCAAAGCCCAGGCGTGCGGCCACCTCGGCGACACGCAGGCGTCGGTAGGCAGGGTTTGACAGGGCATGGAAGGCCTCTTGCAACCGTCGCTGCTGTACATAGCGCATCACACCCCCCAAAGGTTCGAAAAGGTGGTAGAGCCGGTGACGTGAGATGCCGAAGCACCGGCAAAGCAGCTCGGGCGAGAGGGGAGCGGCCAGGTTTCGCGCGATATGGCGCTTGATACGGTCCAGCATTGCTGCCTGCAATTCAGTCCGAGCCTCGGCCACCGTCCGTAGACTGGGGCGCAGGCAGGCCGCCAGCATCTGGGTAGTGGCATGCACTATGTCGTCAGCCTGCTCCAGGCCGATGGAAGGCAGGCGTCGCTGCAGAGCGCAAAGATGATCTGCCAATAGCCCGGCGAAGATGCTGCTGCCGGTCAACACGGTTCCGTGCAAGCCTGAACTCGATGCACCCATTGCCTGGTCGCCAAGGCTGCGGGGCACGATCAACGAGAGCACATGGGAGTCGTCCGCAACGGTATGCTGGCAGCGAGCCATGTCGAAGAAGACCACATCACCTGCTTGCACCGTCAGCTCGTGACCATCGTCACAGCGCCCTGTGAAGCCTCCTCCCCGGTACCACTGCACCAGATAGTGGTCCAGCCCGTCATGGGCCGCGCGTGCATGTCCGCGCGAGAAGCGCTGTGCACCGAAGCGCAGGTCTCCCAAAAGCAATTGTCCCAAGTGGACTGCATCTACCGAGGCGTGGAAGCCACCGCGCACCGTACCGCGCTCCAGCGGGGTCACATCGAACAGTACAGAGATGCCGCTGCGCCAAGCGTCGAACCTGTCCGCCTCCAGGCACTGCTCGGTGGTGAAGGTGGTGCTCGGCAGGGCTGAGGTCGGAGTCTGCATGTCGAATGATCTGGGCAAAAGAATGCCGTGGTGAAGCCGTCCCTCCGATAGCAGCCAAGGCGTTGCGACACACTCGCCCAGGACGGCTTTCATTTGAGAGCCGCGGCATCGTAACGCAATGTGTGCTGGGGCGAATCAAACTGACGAACGGTAGCCCGTCAAGATGCAACCCAGGCAGTGATGCAGGAAGATGCGCAGAAGTTGGTGCCTCGGCAGGTACAGCAGCCATTCAGCCTGTGGCGGTGGATAGCGCTCACAGGCCTTGGAGAATCGATGCTTGAGTTTCTCAAGAGTCAAAACGGAGTGTTCCATGACCCCTACCACCGAACAAAAACGTGCCAGCTTCCGGGCCCTGCACCGCCAGGGCTGCTTTGTACTGCCCAATCCATGGGACGCCGGCAGCGCCCGCATGCTGCAGGGCCTGGGCTTCAAGGCGCTGGCCAGCACCAGCTCGGGCCATGCATGGTCGCTGGGCCGGCCCGATGGCGCCATCTCGCGCGAAATGACCCTGGCGCATCTGCGCACCCTAGTCGCGGCCACCGACCTGCCCGTGAACGCGGACTTTGAAAGCGGCTTCGGCCTGGGTCCGCAGGAGGTGGCAGAGAGCGTTCGCATGGCCTTGGACACCGGCGTGGCAGGGCTGTCCATCGAGGATTCGACAGGCGATGCGGCCAACCCCTTGCGCAGCATCGAGGACGCCGTGGCCCGGCTGCGCGCCGCCCGCGCTGCCATCGACGAGGCAGGCGGCAGCACCTTGCTGGTCGGGCGTGCGGAGAATTTCTTCGTGGGCCGGCCCGATCTCGACGACACCATTGCCCGGCTCAAGGCCTATGCCGAGGCCGGCGCGGACTGCCTGTACGCACCCGGCATCCGCAGCGCCGAGCAGATCCGTGCCGTGGTGGCGGCCGTGGCACCCAAGCCGGTGAATCTGCTGATCGGAGGGGCCAGCGAATGGAGCCTGCAGGATGCCGAGGCCATGGGCGTGCGCCGCATCAGCGTGGGCGGCGCACTGGCGCGCGCAGCCTGGGGCGGCTTTCTGCATGCGGCGCGCTCCATTGCCGAGACGGGGCGCTTCGACGCGTTCGCCCAGGCCACGCCGGGCGCCGAGCTCAATGGCTTTTTTCAGGGCAAGGACTGATCCGCATCGGCCTGCAGCCGCTGCGCGGTCATGACCCAGACCGCGATATCGAGCAGGGCGGCCGCGCGCTCCACCGGCGCGAGCTGTGGGTCCAGCACGCCGTCCATCTGCCGTGCCAGGGCGGACCAGCCCAGCAGTGCGGCCTGATCGGCCCAGGCCCGGCCTGCGGCCAGCAGCGGTGCGCCGGCACCCACCAGGCCTGCGGCCTGCATATCGGCCAGCCAGACCTGGCCCTGTGCCAGCCAATGGCGCAGCGGCGCCTCGGCGTTTTCGTTCGGTGCCGTGCTCATGGCTGTTTCTCCCTGCTGCCCTGCGCTGGCGGCGGCTTCCAGGCCGTGCTGGGATGGTGCCAGTCCGTACTGTCCCGCCAGCGCACCGATGCCACGGCCATCTGCAATCGCCCGGCCACGAATTCCACGCGGCCAAAGACCTCCTGCAGCACCCGGCCGCACGCCAGCTCCCGGCGCAGGGCCTCGCCCGCCCTGCCCTGCATGCCGTGCAGATCACCAGCAAGGCATATGACGGGGCCGGAGGTTGGCAGCTGCGGTTGCAGCTCCATCGTCCAGCGCTGCAGCAGCAGGTCAGTCTGCGGCAGGCCGCTGCCGCTCACCTGCCATCGCGCCCAAAGGGGCGGCTGCTGGCGCCAGGGGTCTGCATGCAGCTCCTGCAGATGGCGGCGCAGCAGGACCTGGGGGTCGTCGGCCCCCGGCAAGGGGCCGGCCGCCTGGGCCGCCACCAGCCGGGTGGCATCCCGCGCCGAAAGGCGGCCGTCGTCGCTGACCCAGCCGTCCACCAGCACATGAGGACCTTGCAGCAGCTGCCTTGCCGTGAGGCCGCCCAGGGTTTCCGATTCCAGCGCCTGGGCAGGCTCCCATTGCGGATCAAAGCCCTCAGCGCGCGATGCCGACCAGGTCAGGAACCGGCCGCTGGCCGCATCCTGCAAGTGCACCGAAAAACCGCGCTGCCCTCCGCGCGCCAGCCACAGCTCGGCCGCCACGGCATGCAGACACAGGCCTTGCACGCGCCGGTAGCTGCGCCTATGCACGCCAGCCAGCTCCTGCAGGGGCCGAGGCAGGGGTTGCTGGGCCAGGCCGCGCAGCAGCATCCACAGCGCGGCCAGCAGGGGCGCCACGCGCTCGGCCGCGCCGGCACGGCCCGAGCGCTCGTCGCGCAAGGCGCGCACCAACAGGTTGAGCACGCTGGCGGGGCGCGGCAGGTCGGCCTGGCGCAGTTCGGTGGACAGTGCCTCGCCCTGATCGAGGAAGGCCGGGCTCATGCCGGCACGGCCCTGCAGCACCCAGCCGGTCAGCCAGAGCCTCACCTGCGCCAGGCGCTGCAGTGCGCCGGCTTCCAGCGCATGCGCAGGCAGCTCGGGCATGGGTGCGCCCGCTGCGCGCCGGGCCTGCAATGCCACCAGGGCGCGGTGCGCGCAGGTGGCGGCCTTGCAGCTGCAACTGGCCGCCGCCAGGCCGCCAGCACGCGGCAGGCGCACGGTCACTTCGTCGGGATTGGAGAGTTCACCGACCAGCGCGGCCGGCGTCTCTTCCAGCACGGCATCGAAACCCTGTGCCATCCAGCGCAGGGCCTTGCGCTGGGCAGCGCTGCCGAAGGCCCGCGCCACGGCCTCGGCATCGCCCTCCAGCCATGGCGCGATAGGGGCCTGTGCTGCCTCATCGGCCGCCACTCCGCTGGCCAGGCGCACGCGCAGGCCCAGCAGCAGGGCGCACAGATGGTGGCAGGGTCCATACGCGGGGCAGCTGCATTGCAGCGTGGCAAAGCCCGCGCCCGCCAGGGTCTGGACATGGCCTTCGATATCGGCCCGGGCATGGCTGGCATCCAGCTCCCAGGCCGCCGCATCCAATGTCGCCAGGGCCTTTGCGCCGCGCTTGAGCAGGCCCTTGTTGGCCCAGTCGGCAATGGCGTCATCGTCCAGGGTGCGCAGCCATTCCTGCATCATGAGGATCGCCCTGCCTGCATGACACGGGCCAGCCAGTCCACCAGATGGTCGGGCGTCATGGCGCCGACCTGCGCACCGCGTTCCACCAGTTGCGCAGCCAGGTCCCGGTCGTAGTCGGGATGGGCGCGGCGATCCAGGGCGGCCAGCACCAGCACGCGCGCACCGCTGGCGATCAGCCGCTCGGTCTCGGCGATGACGCGGGCCTCGTCATGGCCTTCGTAGAGATCGGTGATCAGCACGACCACGCTGCGGCGCGGCGCGCCCAGCTGCCCGGCCGCATGCGCCAGGGCGGCACCGATATTCGTGCCTCCGCCCAGTTGCGCGCCCAGCAGCAGTTCTTCGGGCGCATGCAACTGGCCGGTGACATCGGCCACCTCGTCGGCGAACAGCAGCACATGGGTGCGCAAGGCGCGCACGCGCGCGAAGATGCTGCCCATCACGGCGCTGTGGATGACGGATTCGTACATGGAGCCGCTCTGGTCCACCAGCAGCCACAGGTCCCAGGTCAGGCGCTGCGCCTCGTTCTCCCTGAAGAACAGGCGCTCCAGCACCAGCACCTGCTCCTCGCACTGGTAGTGACGCAGGTTGTGGCGCAGGGTGCGCGGCCAGTCCAGATCGCTCATCTGCCCCTGGCCCCGGCTGCTGCGGCGCCTGCGCCGCCGCCCCAGGGCCGAGTGCACGCGCGAGGACAGCCGCGCCTGCAGATCGGCCACCACACGCGCCACCAGCCGGCGGGCCTCGGCCAGCACCTGCACGGGCAGGCTGGCGCGCACGGCCATCAGCGCGGCCACCAATTCAATGCTGGGCGTGGCCTGGGCCAGTACCTGGGGGTCGCCGAGCAGGCCGTGCAGCCCGTAGCGCGACAGCGCATCACGCTGCAGCGTTTCCACGGCGCTGTGCGGAAACAGGTCGCGCACCTCGCCCAGCCAGTGCACGGCCTGCGGCTCGGGCACGCCGCTGCCGCCCTGGCGCGCGGACAGCCCGCCCGTGCCCTGCCAGGCGTCGGTGCCTGCACCGTCGGGCTGCTCGCGCAGGCGGTGCTCGCGCTGGTAGAGATAGTCCAGTGCCGCGTCGCGGCGCGCATCGGCGTCATCGAGCGGCTGCGCCGCAGCCAGGGGCTGGGCCGCCTCGGGCCCGAGGATGAGGCGCCAGCGCCGCAGGGTGGCGGCATCGATTGCCTGTTCCTGCATTGGCGGCTCGTGCATTGGCAATTCGTGCATTGGCGGATCTTTCCGGCTCATGACAGTCCCCAGGGTTGCAGCAGCCGGCCCACCTGGGCCGCCAAGGCGCGGCTGTGCGCCAGGGCCTCGTCCGATGGCAGGTGCACGCAGGCCAGCGTGGTTGCGCCGGGTGGCGGGGCAGCGCCCGACAAACCGGCCAGCCGCACGGCCAGCTGCCGCAGTTCGGCGCGGGTCAGCTGGGCAAAGGCCAGCCGCAAGGCCGGCAGGCCGGCCAGGAAGGCGTCTTGCGGCCAGTGCGCAATGCCGTCGCTGAGCAGGCGCAGCAGCGGCGGATGACTGAGCAGCCAGCCCTTGGCCACGCGCACAAAGCCCTGCAGGTACTCGCCCATGGCGGCAGCATCGACCTGCGCCAGGCCCAGCATGGCGCGCAGGGCGGCATCGGTCTGCGCAATCTGCCAGCGGCCGGCCATGCTCAGGATGCCGGCGGTGGCGCCGCGCACGCGCGCAGGCGTGCTGCCGGCTTCTGCCTCATGCAAGGCGGCACAGGCATCGTGGAACAGGCCGGCGTCGGCCCAGGGCACGGCGCGGCAGACCATGCCGTGCAGATCGGCCAGGGCATCCAGGGCCTGTGCCTGCTGGGATGCAACGCCCTCGCCCAGCCAGGGCAGGCGCAGGCAGGCCTGCGCAAAGCAGCGCCGCAGCAGCGGCAGCAGGCGCGCCAGGCCCACGCCGCCCAGCGCATGGCGGGCCTCGTAGGCCAGGGCCAGGCAGCCGGTGGCGCGGGCCAGGGCCAGGGCGTCGTGGCTGCGCTCCATCCAGGCCTGCACGGTGTCCAGCACCTGCTGGGCAATGCCGTCCAGGCCCATGACCAGCACTTCCAGCACGCGCTGCGCCGGCTCGGTGTCGGCGGTCTGCGACAGCCGCTCCAGCACGCGGTGGACAGCGGCCTCTTGCAGGCTGGAGCCGTGGCGCATGGCCTCGGTGAGTGCCACCGTGGTCTCGACCTGCCAGCCCAGCGTCCAGACCTCGCGCACGCGCGCCAGGCCGGTGCCCGCCACAAAGTCCGGTCCCGCCAGGCATTGCGCATAGGGCACGCCCAGGTAGCGCAGCCGGTGCAGTCCCTGCGACAGGCGGCGGTGACGGGCGCTGCGGTAGATGTCCAGCTCCTTGCGCACGGGTGCGGCAGGCCGCACGGGCAGGCGGTGGCGCAGGCAGAAGGCCTGTACATCGACCAGCAGCGGGGCGGCCGGCGCGTTGGGTGGCAGCTGGCCGTAGTCGTCGGCGTCCAGCAGCCATTGACCAATCTGCTGCCCGGTCTGCTGCCCGGTCTGCTGCACCATAGGCTGCGGACGCAGGGCCTGGGCATGCTCCTTGAACACGGCGCTGTCCAGCGCTTCCAGCAGCTCGGCCCGGCCGCCGTGGCAGGCGCGCAGTGCAGCCAGGCCATGGGCCAGGCGCACGGCCTCTGCCGCGTCGGGCAGGCTGGCGGGCAGGCCCCGGGCACGCAGGCCGTTCACGGTGCGTGCCGCCATCTCGGGCCAGGCCTGGGCATCGGGTTGCGAGGCGCCCTGCTCCAGCGCCTGCCAAACGCCCTGGTAGTAGCCGGGCATGGGCATGCCGGCCGCGTAGCCGCTGGCACGCTCCAGCCGCTGCAGCGTGTAGGGGATGAGATGCACGCCCACATCGATGGGCTGACCGGCCGCAGCCGGACGCTCGGGCGCCGACAGGCCAGCGGTGATGCCAGCCACGATGCCCGCCACATGAAAGCCGCCGCAGACCACCAGGCAGCGCCCGCCTTCGGCCAGGGCCTCGCGGACCTGGGCGGCCATGTGGGCCTCGCGAGCCCTGTCTTCGGCATCAGGGCCCGCGCCGCCCGCTGCCTCGTCCCGCTCGCGCAGCAGCTGGCTGAAGGCCAGCACGCCGGCAAAGTACGCCTGGGGCGAGGCGTCCTCATTGCCCGATTCGTAATGCCGGTCCCACCATTCGTCGAAGTCTCGGCAGCCGCCGGCCTGGATGAGGCCGGCCAGCACGTCGGGCGCGCGCCGCGAGGGCTCGTCGGCCAGCAGGGGTTCGGGCGCGCAGGCGAAGTAGTCCAGCTGCGCGGCCTGGGCCAGCCGCGCCGCATAGGGCAGGTCGATGAAGCGCACATGGCTGCGCAGCCGCACCGCCTCGCGCAGGGCCACCCATTCAGGAGAGAAGGCCGCAAAGGGCACATAGCAGCGGCAGCGCCAGTCGTCCTCCAAAGCGCCATTCGAGCCATTCGTTTCATGTGCGCCATCGCCGCCTGCCACGGTCGCATGCAGGTAGGCCGCCAGCGGCGGACGCGCCTGGGCGTGCTGCAGCGCAGGCAGCAGGGCATCGAGCTCGCCCGGGCCTTCGATCAGCACGTGGCTGGGCTTGAACTCGCGCATTAGCGCGCGCAGGTGGTGGGCGCAGCGCGGGCTGTGGTGGCGCACGGGCACCAGGCGCAGCTGCGGCAGCGGCGCCAGCCAGGCGATGGCCTCGGCGGCCTCAGTGCTCACGGCCGCCTGCGACAAAGTCCTGCCAAGCCGGCTGCCCTGCACGCTGGCGTGCCACCACGCGCAGGTATTCGGCGAAGCGGCGACGGTCCTCGTCGTCGTCCTTGATCACCGTGCCCAGCAGGTGGCGCGCCAGGTGGGCCGGACCCACGCGCTCCTGCCCGAAGTACCAGCACTGGCAGGCGGCGTTGAAGGCCACGTCGATGGCCTCGGCCGTGGACAGCACGGTGCCCGGCCGCTCCACGGCCGTGCCCTCCACGCTGCCGCTGCGCAGCTCCTGGAAGGCCGTGGCCAGCAGGGCCAGCACATCGGGCGCGACGGTGGTGCCGATGCGCTGCTGCGCCAGTGCGCGGCCCACCTCCTGCCCTATCAATGCGGCCTGCGCGGCCACGCCCTCGAGCGGGCGCATGGTCTCGAAGTTGAAGCGGCGCTTGAGCGCGGCCGACATCTCGTTGACGCCGCGATCGCGCAGGTTGGCCGTGGCAATCACATTGAAGCCCGGCCGTGCCAGCAGCCAGGGCTGCTCGTGCTTGAGTTCGGGAATCTGCAGCAGCCGGTCGGAGAGCACGGGCACCATGCAGTCCTGCACTTCGGTGGAGCAGCGCGTGATTTCCTCGAAACGCAGCAGCCGCCCTTCGCCCATGGCGCGGTGCAGCGGGCCGGGCACCAGGGCCTCGGGGCCGGGGCCGTCACGCAGCAGCAGGGCGTAGTTCCAGCCATAGCGGATCTGCTCCTCCACCACGCCGGCACCGCCCTGCACGGTGAGCTTGCTGTCGCCGCTGATGGCGGCGGCCAGCAGCTCGGACAGCAGGGACTTGGCCGTGCCCGGCTCGCCCACCAGCATCAGGCCGCGCTGGCCGGCCAGGGTGACGATGGCGCGCTCGACCAGGGCATCGTTGCCGTGGATCTTGCGGGCGATTTCGGGGCCGCCGCCATCCGGGGCCAGGCCGCCCAGGATGAAGCGCCGAACGGAGCGCGGGCTCAGGCGCCAGCCGTCGGGGCGCGGGCCCTGGTCGGCGGCCTGCAGGGCCGCAAGTTCCTGGGCGTGGGCCATCTCGGCCGGCAGCCGCTGGGCGGCAGGTTCCGGGGTGGGCGCTGCCATGCGTTTGGTGGCCATCAGTTGCTCTCTTTGGTGCTGGCCGATTTGGCGGCGATGGCCGCGAACTGCGCCATCAGCGTGGCCTGCAGCGCGCGCGGCCACTGCTGCGGCTGCAGCCGGGGCCAGCGGCCATCCTCGCCGCGGTGGCTGCTGTCATAGACCACGGCGTGGACGATGTCCACGCGGTGGTCCAGTTCCATGAACGGCATGTAGCGCCCGTGGTGAAGCTCGATGTACAGCTGCGGGCCCGCCAGGTCCAGCCTGTGCTCGTAGATGCCGGGGCCGTCTTCCACGGGGCCAGGGCGGTAGTTCCACTTGGCCAACAGGCCGGACAGCGCGCCCTGGCGTATCTGCAGCGGGCCGGCAGGGTGCAGGGCATGGTTCTTCCACTGGCTGGCGTCGGGCAGTTGCGCACCCGCGCCCAGCTGGTCGATCAGAGGCTGCAGCTCGTAGTCGGCCAGGCAGGTGCGCCAGGCCTCAACCTCGCCCGCTGCGGCATCGACCGGATGCCAGAGCAGCACCTGCGCATCGTCGGGCAGCTCCACGGCATCGTCTGCGGCATCGAGCAGGGAAAAGTCCTCGGCAATGCGAAAGCTGGCGCCCTGCTCCAGCCGCCAGATCAGGGTGCGGCCCATGATGCGCAGCAGGGGATGCTGCAGGAACAGGCGGCGCCAGCGCGGGACGGACCAGCGCTGTCCCGTCATGAAGGCGGTACCCATGCGCGGCGCCTGCTGCCTGGCGATGGCCTTGACGCCAGCGGCAACGGTCTTGAATTCGGCCTGTGCCGCATTCCACTGAAGGCGCAGCGATTCGTCCTTGAGCGCAGGCAAGGTCTTGGAGGCCTTGCCCTTGTCACCCACCACGCGCAGGCTCAGGTCGCCCTGCAGCTGCAGGCGGTAGCGCTGCGGGCCCACCTCCAGCACCAGGCCTTCGCCGCCCAGGCCGAAATCGGGCGTCAGCTCGTCATACAGCTCAATCAGGCTCAGGCCGCGCCGCTGGGCGGCTGCCTCCAGCGCGTCATGCGCTGCCGCAATCACCAGGTCCTTGAGCTTGCGCGAGGTGGACAGGGTCTGGACCTGGGACAGCGCGTACAGCGTGTCCAGCGCACCGAGCTGCTCCACGGCGATGATGGCGCGCAGCTTCTTGCTCCAGCCCCAGGCTTTCACGGCGGCCACCAGGGTCTGCACCAGGCGGTCGTCGACATGGCCGGTGGCCAGTCGCAGCGCCCAGCGCGCCTTGGGCTCGCCCTCCAGGGCCACCCAGGCATTGACCAGGTGCAGGGACAGCTGGGCGCGGCTTTCGGCCGGCACATGGGCCAGCAACTGCTCCACCAGCGGCGGCAGCTCTTCCTCGGCCGTGGCCACCAGGTGCAGCACGGTGCGGGCCGCATGCTCGGACAGCGGCGCGAACAGGGCCAGGGTCTCTGGCTGGTCATAGGCCTTGATGCTGCTGGAAAAGCGCTTGAAGCGCGCCACGCGGGACTCCAGCGCATCGAGCGGGACCCGGCCCTCCTCACCCTGCTCCACGGTCAGAGCGCCCGGCACTGGGACGCCCAGGGCCAGCAGCCGGCCCTCGACCATGCTTTCGGAGCCCAGGTCCAGGCCCGTGCGCAGCAGCGCCTGCAGCAGCGGCGCGACCCCGGGATCGGGGTGGACCAGCAGGATGTCGCGGCAGGCCAGTTGCATCGCTTTCTCGCGCCGCTGCAGCCAGGCGTTGGACTCGAAGACAGCGCCTACGGCCTGCGCATCCAGCCCTTGCATGAAGCGCGCCACCGCTTCGCGCAGCGCCCGCGAGCTGCTGGCCGCCAGCAGTTCGCCCAGCAGGGGCAGCCGGGCATGCAGCATGGACGGGTCCAGCTGCGCCAGCAGCGGGGCCAGGCGCACGGTGGGAATCTCGCGCAGGTAGTCGGGCTGCTCGGTCAGCATCTGGTTGAGCAGGCCGATGAAGGGCTCGATCCGCGATTTCTGCAATATGCAGCGCAGCAGATGGGGCAAAAGCTCCGGGTAGCGTGCCGTCCAGATCTGGCGGGCGACCACCGCATCGAAGTGGTACTTGGGCTGCCATCCTTCGATCCAGGCGACGAAGGGCGCGGCATCCTCCCGCACCAGGCGGTCGAAAATGGGGATGAAGTAGTCGGCCGGCTCATGGTCCGCCCTGCCCAGCAGCAGGTTGACCAGTTCCAGGCGCCGCTGGGCATCGGCGCCCAGGTCCCAGCGCAGCGCGATCAGGCCCGGGTCTTCGTTGATGGGCTTGTCGTCGAACCAGTCGGGATGGCGGCGGTAGAAGTCGTACCAGGGCGCGCAGCGCTGCGGGTGCGGAACGTCGCTGTGCCGCGTCAGGTAGACATCGCGGATGTCGGCATAGAGCGCGCCACCGCGCTCGGCCAGCTCCATCAGGTCCTGGTCGTCCAGGCTGCCCAGCAGCAGCTTCCAGTCGGCTCTGTCATACCCGCCACCGGACTGGACGTTCAGCTCTGCGGCCCAGTCCAGCAGCTGCATCACCCGTTCACGGCTGATGCCCGGGTACCAGAGCCAGCCGAACATGTCCAGGATGCGGATTTCACGGTAGTCGTTGTCGCCGTCCGGCGCAGGTGGACGGGCCAGGCTGGCGCGCGCCATCTGCTCGAACTCGGCCGCAAGCTCGGGGCTATGGCGTGGAATGTCGCCGTCCAGGCTGCCGTCGATCCTGCACCCGAAGGGGATGGTCTGCCGCGCGAAGGCCAGCCACAGGTCATGGTCATGGGTCCAGGGCAGATCGAAGTTGCCCAGGGCGCGGATGGGGCTGGAATAGTCGTCGAAGGCCTTGCGCGTGAAGGCGCCCACTTCGTCATGCCGGCCCGCGCGCATGCGGCTGGCCAGCACCTGGACCAGCTCGGCGGGCGGCAGCGAGGCGCTCAGTTCCTCCAGCGTGGCCTGGTCGGTGTGTTCTAGGGTCGAAGAGGTCATGGATTCAGGGGTTCTGGAAGGAGTCAAACCTGGGCTGAAGCTGTTGCGGCTGCCGCGCCCGCAGCGCGCGAGGCCAGGGCCTGGAGCATGGCGCACAGCGATGCCTGCAGCGGCAGCGGCCATTCGGCCGGGGGCAGCAGGCGGTCGGCGGCCATGTCGCGCAGGGCAAAGCCTTCGATGTCGATCTCATGGCCGGGCTCGTAGTACGGCATGGCCGCGCTGTGCAGCAGTTCCACGCGCCAGCGCTGCACGGCAAAGTCCCGCAGGTGCAGGTAGATGCCGGGGCCATCGCACACGGGGCCGGCATGAAAGCGCCATGGCCCTGCCAGGCCGTCCAGCGCCTGCTGCGTGAGCCGTATCGGTGCCAGGGGCTGCAGTAGTTCCTGCTGCCACTGGCTGGTCAGCGGCAGGTCGGCGGGCGCATCGACCTGCTCGACCAGGGCCTTGAGGCCGTAGTCGGCCAGGCATTCGCGCCACTGCGCACGCTCCTGTTCGGTGGCCTGCGCGGGGTGCCACAGGGCGATGCGGCCCTCGGCCGGCAGTTGCACCGCGTCGCTCTCGGCATCGACCAGGGACAGGTCCTCGGCAATGCGCAGGCTGAACGGCTGGCCGGCCGCGGGCTCCACCCGCCAGACCAGGCCCTGTGCCACCACGCGCAGCAGCGGGTGCTCCAGGAAGAGGCGGCGCCAGGTGTCCAGCGGCCAGTGCCGGCCCAGCATCAGGCAGGACTGCAGGCGCGGCGCCTGCTGCTGCAGCACGGCCTTGATGCCCTTGGACAGCGTCTTGAGCCGCGCGGCGGCCGCCTCCCACTCCGTGCGCAGGCCCTCGTCGGCCAGGGCCGGCAGGCTGCGCACCAGCTTGCCGGCCGGCGTGCGCAGGCGCAGCGACAGGTCGCCCCGCAGCAGCACGTCATAGGTCTGCGCGCCCACCTGCAATTGCACGCCCCGGCCCAGGTCGAAGTCCGGGGTCAGCTCGTCGCCGAGGTCGGCCAGCGCCATGCCGCGCCGCGTGGCGGCCTCGGCCAGCACGGCCTGCGCGGCGGCCAGCACGCTGGGCTTGAGGGTCTTGCCGGTGGCCAGGGCCTGCACGCAGGACAGGGCATAGACCGTGTCGAGCCGGCCCAGCTGCTGCAGCGCGACCACGGCGCGCTCCTTGCGCGTCTTGTGCCAGGCCAGGGCGGCCGAGGACAGCACATCGACGATGCGGTCGTCCGCCGCGCCGGGCAGCAGCTTGAGCACCCAGCGCGATTCGGGCGCTCCATCGGCAGCCACCCAGTGCTGGACCAGGGCCAGCGCCAGCCGCGCACGGTTCTCCGCGCCGGCCTGGGCCAGCAGTTGGCGGGCCAGCGCAGGCAGCTCCTGCGGGCTGGAGGCCGCCAGGTGCAGCAGCGCGCGCGCGGCCTGGGCCGACAGGGGCGCGAGCAGGTCCAGCAGCGCCGGCTGGTCCAGCGCGGCAATGGCGGGCGACAGGCGCTGCAGGCTGGCGGCCTGGGCTTCAAGCGCTGCCAGGGAGCCGGCATCGCTGCCCGCAGGCACGGCCTCGCCGCCAGGTGACCCGGCTGCGTCCGCAACCGGGGCTGCGGCACCCAGATCCTTCAGTCGCGCCTGCACCGGGCCTTGCTCGGCCACGTCCAGCAATCCACCGGACAGCAGTGCCGACAGCAGGCTGCCAGACGCCGGATCAGGATGGGCCAACAGCACATCGCGGTAGGCCAGCACCAGGTTCTTGTTGGGCTTGGCCAGCCAGCCGGCGGCCTGGGGCGCATCCACGGGCAAGGCAGACAGCGCCTGTGCCAGCGCCGCACGCAAACCCTTGGAGGCACTGCCGGAGGCGGCCTTGCCCAGTTGCGGCAGCAGCCGCTGCAGCGTGTCCACGCGCAGCGCGGGCAGCAGGTGCGTGAGCGGGCCGGCGGCCAGCCGGGCCAGGTCGCCAGGGCGATCGGCCAGCAAGGTTTCGGCCACCGGGGCGTAGCCGGCGCGGTCGGATTCGTGCTTGCAGCCGTCTGCGCAGGCCGGCAATAGCAGCGGCAGCAGGGCCGGCCACCGGGCTTCCCACAGCCGCTGCGCCACGGCGGGATTGATCGCCAGGTGGCCCAGTTGCTTGAACCAGGCTGCCAGGGGCGCAGCGTCGGTCTGCAGCATGCGCTCCACCAGGGCACGGTCATGCGGCCAGTCATCGTCCGAGGCAAAGCACAGGGCCTTGAACAGGTCCTGGGCCAGCAGGTCGCGGCGCGCGGCATCGGCCGTCTCCCAGCGCGATGCGATTAGCACGGGCTCGGGCAGGCGCAGCTGGTCAAGCACGGCGGGGGATTGCGCAAAAAAATCCCGCCACAGCGCCCAGCGCTGCGCTGCAGGCCGCGTGCGCTGCAGCGGCAGCTGGCGTTGGACGATGTCGCGGCTGAGCTGGCCTCCGCCGTCCTCGATGGCCATGGCCAGCAGTTCGGGCTCGGGCAGCTGGTGCAGCAGGTGCTGCCACTGGCAGTAGTACTGCGCGCCGGGCGCAATGCCGGCCTTTGCGCTCAGTTCCCGCGCCCAGCGCAGCAGGCCGGTGATATCGGCACTGGACATGCCTTCATGGCCCAGCACGCCGAACACCTGCCTGAGCACGAGGTCGTAGCCATCGCGCAGTCTCCAGGGCTGGTGGGTGCGGCTGCCCCAGTCATCCAGCCAGGCGCGGGCCAGTGCCGTCAGCTCTGCGGTCAGCTCGGCACTGCGCCGGGGCACGCCCGGGTTGCCTCCATAGAACTGTCCCAGCGGAAGGCTGATGCGTGCCAGCGCCAGCCACAGCGCGTGGTCGCGCTGCCAGGGCGCATGCTCGCCGGGCAACTGGTGCAGCCGCTCCTGGCACAGGCTGCTGCTGTCGCGCAGGAAGTCCGCCACCTCGGCATCGCGCCCCTGGGCCAGGCGCTTTGCCAGTTCGGCGGCAAAGGCCGGCATGCCCTCGCGCCCGGCCGGCGCGGCCGTGTGCAGTTCGTACAAAGCCTGCAGGGGAAGCGCTGCTGTCTCGTTGTTGCTCATGGTCTGTGGAGTCTTCGGTGATGGGCGATCGGCCGGCCAACGTTTCAAGGGAGCAAAGGTTCACAAAGACAAGGGCTCAGGCAGCCGCCTTGGCCGCCAGGGCCAGCCACTGGCCTTGCAGCGTGGCCAGCAGCGGCTTGGGCAGCCGCGCCGGGTCGGCGCTGGCCCCGTAACCCTTGCTCAGGTCGTGCACGCGCAGGCCTTCCACGGCCACGGGCAGGCCCAGGTCCAGGTAGGGCGGGAAATAGCCGTGCGACAGCTCCAGGCTCAGCTCCAGCGCGGGCAGGCGCCACACATGCTCGTTGATGCTGGGGCCATCGCCCACGGGGCCGGGCCGGTAGCCGAACTTCTTGAGCATGGCGCCGAGCTGCTCCTGCGCCAGCGTGATCGGCGCGGGCGGCAGCAGCATGCCGTTCTTGAACTGGCTTGGCGCGGGCTGCTCGGCGCAGGCGCCCAGCTGGTCGACCAGGGGCTCCAGCTCATAGTCGGCCATGTAGGCCTGCCAGGCCTCGCGCTCGCCGGGCTGGGCCGTGGCCGGGTGCCAGAGGCTGATGCTGCAGCCTGCCGGCAGGGCCACGGTTTCATCCTCCACATCGACCAGCGAGAAATCCTCGGCCAGGCGGAAGCTGGTGCGCGCCAAGCCCGGCGCATCCTCTGCGCGCCAGATCAGGCTGCGCCCCACGATGCGCAGCAGCGGGTGGGCCACGAACAGCCGCTGCCAGCGATCCAGCGGCCAGCGCTTGCCGCTGACCAGGGCCGCCAGCATGCGCGGCGCCTGCTGCTTGACCACGGTCTTGAGGCTGGTGGACAGGGTCTTGAGCTGCGCGGTAGCGGCCTCCCATTCGGGCTTGAGCGCCTCGTCCTTGACCGCAGGAATGGTCTTGCTGGCCTTGTTCCTGTCGTTGATGACGCGCAGGCTCAGATCGCCCTGCAGCTCCACGCGGTAGCTGTGCGGCCCGACCGTGACCGTCAGGCCCTGGCCCAGGCCGAAGTCGGGGGTCAGCTCGTCGAAGAGCTCGGGCACGCTCATCTTGCGGCGGGCAGCGGCGGCACGCAGGGCGCTGCGCGCCGTGCGCTGCACCTGGTCCTTGAGCGAGCGCGATTCGGAGATCTCCTGCACGCGCAGCAGAGCGTAGAGGCTGTCCACCTCGCCCAGATGCTCGACGGCGGCGGCCGCGCGCTGCAGGCGCGGGCGGTTCCAGGCCTGGACGGCGGCCACCAGCGCATCGACCACGCGGTCATCGGCATGGCCGGGCAGCAGCCTGAGCGCCCAGCGCTGCTTGGGTTCGCCCTCGCAAGCAATCCATTGCTGCACCAGGGCCAGCGCCAGGCGGGCACGGTTGTCGGCCGGAATGCGCGCCAGCAGCTCGCCGGCCAGCGGCGGCAGGCCGCCTTCGGCAATGGCGGATACGTGCAGCAGCACGCGGGCCGCGTGCTCGGACAGCGGCGCGCACAGCGCCAGCAGCTCGGGCGTGTCGAAGGGCTTGATGGCCGCGCTCAGGCGCTTGATGGAGGCGATCTGGGCTTCCAAGTCCACGCCGCCAGCGGCAGACGCTGGCGATGCGGCATCCGCCTGGCTTTCTTCCGATGCCGAGGCGCCCTGCCCGGTCAGGCCCAATTGGTTCAGCCGCTGCTGCACGCTGCTGGCCGAGGCCGCATCCAGCTTGCCGCCGGCCAGCAACTGCGCCAGCAAGGGACCGACGGCGGGGTCGGGGTGGGCCAGCAGCACGTCGCGGCAGGTCAGCAGCAGGTTCTTGGGCGGCTTGTTCAGCCAGCCGGCATCCACCAAGCTGGCCAGCGGAATATGGGCGGCCAGGCCGGCCATGGCGGCGCGCAGGCCCTTGGCGCTGCTGCCTGCGATGAGCGGGGTCAGGGTGGGCAGCGTGGCCTTCAGGCTGGCGGTGTCGAACGCGGGCAGCACATTGACCAGGTCCTTGACAGGCACCTCGGCCAGATCGGCCGGGCGGCGGGTCACCAGTTCGCGGATCGCGCTGCGGTAGCGGCGCAGCTCGTCCTCGCGGTCGCAGTGCTGGGCAATGGCCGGCAGCAGCAGGGGCAGCAAGGCGGCATCGTCCTGCTTCATGACATGCATGGCCAGCGCCAGGCTGATCCGATAGCCGCCGTTCTCACGCAGCTGCCTGGCAAAGGGCGCGGGATCCTCGGCCACCAGGCGGTCCAGCAGCTGCAGCGCACGGGTACGCTCCCCGCCCTGGGCATGGCCCAATTGGCCCATCAGGGTGCCCGCCAGTTCCTCACGCCGTGGGGCATCTGCGCTGGCCCAGCGCTGCTCTATCAGGTCCGGATCGCCTATGTAGGTCTGGTCATACAGCTCGGGATGCGCGGCAAAGAAGCCCATCCAGGACTTCCAGCCCTGCCCCTTGGGCTGCTTGGGTTGGCGCTCTTCGCGGTAGTGCACTATCACATCGGCGAACAGCTTGCCGCCCACGGCGGCGTAGCGCTGCAGGTCGGCATCGTTCAGCTGGGCGATCAGCCGCTTCCAGGGCGCGTGGTACTCGGTGTCGGGCTTGTACTCACCTTCCTTGCGCAGCGCCAGCGTCCAGTCCAGCGTGGCCGTCACTTCCTCGTAGGGCATGCCTGGATAGCAGAGCCAGGGCACCAGGTTGCCCAGCACCATGCCTATGCCTTTGAAGACCGGCAGATCCGCGCTGCGGGCATGGGCCAGCCATTGCTCGGCCATCACGCGCACTTCGGCGGCCACCTTGGCATTGGTCAGCTTCTCGCTGAGCCCTGCCGGCGCATGGCCGCGCGGCACCGTGAGCCGTGCCAGGGCCAGCCAGCGCTCACCGTCATGTGTCCAGGGCGATTCGCTGCTGTTCAGGCGCCCCAGCATGTAAAGGCAGCGCTCCTCGCAATCACGCAGGAAAACCTGCACCTCATCGGCCCGCCCGTCATGAAGCCGGGCATCAAGTTCGGCGGCAAAGGCCTCTTCGCTGAGGCCTTCGTCCAGCCGGTCATAGAGATCGCTCAGAGAAGCTGCGTGAAGATCGGTAGTGCTCATAAAGATGAGGAGATGAACAATGTGGGCAGCCGCAAACCGGGGCCTGCCGGGATGGAGACGGGGGTGGAGCCTGCACGGGATGGACGCAAAGGTTCTTGATCCATTCGGACAGTTCCTCGGAAAACTCACAGATTCATGCCCTGCGTATGTCGTCAGCTTCGGAAAAAACTGTAGCGCCGTCGGCAAGGAATGCGCCATTGTTCAGCGGCACGCGCGCGGCGCGGGCGCCGATCTTGTCAGGTCGCGGACCCGGGCACTTGACAGGCTGTCAAGCAGCCGACTGCCACCGCTGCCGGCCATGGACTGTACTGGGGACTTTTCGCCCAGGCGTACTGCCCGGCCCCGCCATGCCGCCGATACCATGGACCGCGACATGACCCCGGAGACACCCCATGCCCATGCCCATGCCCCTGTCCCAGACGCAAAAGCTCTTTGACGACGACGCCTACCTGGACCGCTGCGAAGCCACCGTGATCGCGGTCAGCCCCGAAGGCATCGAGCTGGATGCCACGGTCTGCTATGCCCGCAGCGGCGGCCAGGCCGGAGACACCGGCACGCTGATCCTGGCCGACGGACGCAGCCTGGCGGTCATCGACACCGTCTATGCCGATGACCGCCAGCGCATCCTGCATGTGCTGCAGACCGATGCGCCGCCCCAGGTCGGCGAGCGCGTGCAGGTAGCCATCGACTGGGACAGGCGCCACCGTCTGATGCGCCTGCACACCTGCCTGCACCTGCTGGGCGTGCTGGTGCCCGTGCCCGTGACGGGCTGCAGCATCTCGCCGGACTCGGCACGCCTGGATTTCGACCTGCCTGAATCCACGCTGGACAAGGCCGATCTGACGGAGCGCCTGAACGCCCTGATCGCCGCCAGCCATGCCGTGAACGTGGACCGCATCACGCCCGAGCAATTGGCCGCCCAGCCCGACCTGGTACGCACCGCAGGCGCGGCGCCCCCGGGCGGCACGGCGACGATCCGCATCATCGACATCCCCGGCCTGGACCGCCAGCCCTGCGGCGGCACGCATGTGCGCAGCACGGCCGAGATCGGCACGGTGGCCGTCACCAAGATCGAGAAGAAAAGCCGCACGAACCGGCGCGTGGTCGTGCAGTTCGCCTGAGGCCTGCCGGACCTGCCTGGCCTGCCTTGGCTGCCGCCCCGCGCCTCAGGACATCCAGGACCTGGGCGCCGAGGGGCCACCCGGCTCACGGGACCCCTCGCCGCCCGGAGCCACCCCTTCGGGCTGGCTGCCGGACTTTCGCATCAGCTGCAGGATCTGATCGAGCTTGTCCTGCTCGACAGCGATCGAGTGCAGCCTGAACAGCACGTACGGAATGAGGACGCTGGCACAGGCCATGCCCGCCAGCGCCGTCTGTTGCTGGGAGCTATCGACGAAGAACGCCGTCAGCAGAAAGATGGCGCCAATGACAGCACCTATGAAAACCATCACTCTCATAAACCCCCTCTATGTTCCGCAATCGTACCCAAATGTGACTGAGGTGAGTAGAGGCATGCGAGCTGTGGGGTTGCCCGTCGCCAAAAGACGACGGACGGCAAGTGATTCCCGGCGACAGCCACCGCGCATACCCTGCCGGCGTGACGCCATACCGCATGCTTGGAGCGCAGGTCTTCGAACTGTTTTGACTTGATTCAAATCAACCCGCCCTCCCCCATCCTGTCTATGCTGGAGGCAGCCATACAAAGCATCCATGGCGACAGACCGCCTGCCGGTCCATGGCCACCGGATGCCAGCCACCTCACCCGCTTTTCAAGGAGAAAACAATGGCAATGCAATGGAAACCCGTCCTCTTGGCCCTCGCAATGACTGCCGTCGCCGCACCTGTGCTGGCCGCCGACTGCGCCGTCGAGATCGAAGGCAATGACGCCATGCAGTTCAACAAGCCCACCATCAGCGTGCCCGCCAGCTGCAAGCAGTTCACGGTCAAGCTCAAGCACGTGGGCAAGCTGCCCAAGACGGCCATGGGCCACAACTGGGTACTGAGCAAGACGGCCGACCTGCAGCCCGTGGCCAATGACGGCATCGCCGCCGGCGCCGCCAAGGACTTCGTGAAGGACAAGGACGCCCGCGTGATCGCCCACACCAAGGTGATCGGCGGCGGCGAGACCGACTCCGTGACCTTCTCCACCGCTGCCCTGAAGGCGGGCGAGGCCTACAGCTACTTTTGCTCCTTCCCCGGCCATTCCGCGCTGATGAAGGGCACGCTGACGCTGGCCAAGTAAGCCGGCGATCTGCCCTGGCCCGGGACCTTGCGCCCCGCGCCCTACCCGGCGGCACTTCGGTGCCGCTTGTCGTTTCCGCCCCTCACATTTGCGGGGCCGGGCAAGCCACGCTTGCCTGGCCTGCCGGTCCCTGCCGGTCCCTGCCGATGCATGCCGATCCGTGCCGTTGTGCGCTGCCTCTCAGTGCCGGCTGGCGGTCCTGCCGTGCGGGCGGCCCTGCATTTCCATGCAACCCTTTTGCATCAGGCGCAGCAGCAGCTGGGTCCAGCTGGCGTCGGCCCATTTGGTGCTTTCCAGCACCAGGGACCGTGCCGACTGCAGGCCGTCGCCGGGCTGCAGCTCCACGCGGAAACTGCCGCGTTCGCGCTGGGACGTGACGGCCACCACGCTGCCCAGCAGGGCGATATCAAGGGAAGGGCGCGGGCCTTGCGGGCCGTCCAGGTCCACGCGCAGCACGCAGCCGGGGCGCAGTTCGTAGGTCCAGCGGTGGTCGGCATGGCCGGCCGCGCCCATGGCGTTCATTTCGGCAAGCCGCTGCTCCTGCGTCATGTCGTAGGGGCTGATGATGGGCGCCTGCTGCTGCGGGTAGCCCTGCACGCCGTCCAGGCAGGCGGCCATGAAGACCACGGCCGCCGCGCATGCCAGCAGTTTCCAGGCGCAGCGCGGTGCCCGTCGTTCAACGCGGTGCATGGGCTGCTCCTGCGTCTTCGTCGCCGGGCACCTGCAGCGACACGTCCACGCGCATGGCCAGCACCTTGTCGATGGCCTTGCCGTCCATGTCCACCACCTCGAAGCGCCAGCCTTCCCATTGCACGGTGTCGGTGACACGCGGCAGCCGGCCCGTGAGCAGCATGACCATGCCGGCCAGCGTGTGGTAGCGGCCGCGCTCCTCCTCGGGCACGGTGGCCAGCTCCAGCCGGTCCTTGAGTTCGGGCACGGGGATGTGGCCGTCCAGCAGCCAGCTGCCGTCCTCGCGCTGCAGCGCCCAGGAGTTGCGCGGATCGCGGGGCTGGAATTCGCCCGTGATGGCCTCCACCAGGTCCTGCAGGGTGACGATGCCCTGGACCTCGCCGTACTCGTCGATCACGAAGGCCATGTGCACGTCGGACAGCCGAAAGCTCTCCAGCAGCTCCATGCCGGTGATGGTCTCGGGCACATAGAGCGCGGTCTGCATGGGCTGGTCCGTCAGGCCCTGATCCTTGCCCTGCAGCGCGCGCGACAGCCACTGGCGCGCGTTGAGCACGCCGATGATGGAGTCCATGCCGCCGCGCACCACGGGAAAGCGCGCGTGGTCGGACTGCTCGATCACACGCAGGTTGTCCTCGAACGGCGCATCGGCATCCAGGCAGACCACGTCGCTGCGCGGCACCATCAGCGAGCCGATCTGGCGGTCGTCAAGGCGGAACACGTTGCGCACCATGGTGTGCTCGTGCGATTCGATGACGCCGGCCGTCGTGCCTTCGGCCAGCATGGCGTGGATCTCTTCCTCCGTGACGGCGCTGCCGCTGTTTTCCTTGACGCCCAGCAGGCGCAGCAGCGCATGGGTGGACACGGACAGCAGCACCACGAAGGGCTTGGTCAGATGGGCCAGCCAGTTGACTGGGCGTGCGATCAGGCGCGCAAAGGTCTCTGGGTAGGTCTGGCCGATGCGCTTGGGCACCAGCTCGCCGACGACGATGGAGAAATAGGTGATCAGCACCACCACCAGCGCCGTGGCCGTGTAGCCGCCATAGGGCGCGGGCACGCCCATGCGCTGCAGCCACTCGGCCAGGGGAGCGGCCAGCGCGGCCTCGCCGACGATACCGTTGAGCACGCCGATGGAGGTGATGCCGATCTGGATGGTGGACAGGAAACGCGTGGGGTCGGCCCCCAGCTGGGCGGCTGCGGCGGCGCCGGCGTCCCCCTCGTCTATGAGTTTTTGCAGGCGAGCCTTGCGCGCCGTCACCAGCGCGATCTCGGACATGGCGAAGACGCCATTGAGCAGGATCAGCGCAAAAAGAATGGCAATTTCCATGATGCTTGTTCTGGGAACCGGGAGCCGCCGCTGCGGCAAAAAGGGCCCATGCTGCGCTGGGTCCGGAAAGATTGGAAGCGATAGGCCAGCCCCGCAGACGGGGCATGCCGGACAGGACCCGGCGAACGGCGTGGATGCCGCATGAGCCGACCCGGCGGAGCCAACGGCCCCGGCAGGTCGCAAAGGGGATCAGGCCGCCCGGGGAGGCCGGTCGGGCGGGGCCAGGCTGCGCCACGGTCCTTCGCGAAGGCTGCTGGCGACATGGCGATCGGCCTGCAGCCGGGGGGCATCCACGCCATCGACGGCATGCATGACATCGGGGAGGTCCTGCTGATCGTCCATCAGCGCATGGTCGAAGTCATCGAGCAGGGAGGCCGTGTCCACCAGCGGCGCTGCCGTGCGCTGCACGCTGGCGCAGGCGGCGCCGGCCGGCTCGCAAGCGGCCCCCGGCAGGGCCCGCCATGGCACAAGCCCCAGCGTGGACAAGGCCACGCTGACGACGAAGTGCAGGGAAAAAGCCACGATGAACCATCTGGACATGGTCCGGGGATTTTATCCATGCGCCGCACCCGCGGGCAGGCACCGCGCCTGCCCACCGCTGCCTGCCACTGTCCACGGCTGTTCGCCGTTTCCTACAAGCGGCGCGCCGGCGCCGTGGAAACATGCGCCACAGCCCACTCTCCGCCCTTTGCCATGAAAGCACTCCATACCCTTTTCACCGTCGTGCACGCGCTCATCGCCCTGCTGTTTTCGCTGGCGGCCATCGCCCTGCTGTGGATTGCAGGCCTCAAGGGCTGGAATGCCATGGCGCATGGCGTGGATGGCGATTCGGGCCTGCGCATCGTCGAGGCGCTGGGCATTCTGGCCTCGGGCGTGGTCGCGCTGCAGATCGCCCAGACCATCACCGAAGAGGAGGTCATACGCGAGGCCCATATCAGCGGCCCCACGCGCGTGCGCCGGTTTCTCTCGCGCTTTCTGGTGGTGCTGGTCGTGGCCCTGGCCGTCGAAGCCCTGGTCGCTGCCTTCAAGACGCAGGAAGAGCCGGCCCACCTGCTCTATCCCGCCGCCCTGGTCAGCGCCGTGGGTGTCCTGCTGCTGGGCTGGGGTGCCTTCATCCACCTCAACCGCTCCGCCGAGGAGCTGGAGCCCGAGGCCATGGAACAGGCCAAGGGCGAGGACCACAAGGTGAACAAGGATTGATGGCAGGCAGCTTCCCGTCAGGTTGCCTGCATTCGTGCGAACAGGCCCTAATATGGGTATCAGCCCTTGAAGCAATTCATGGAAGGTGGATGCCGCCCGCCCCGGCCGGCAACGCACAGGAGCCCGCCATGCCCGAATCTCTTGCCCCGACGGCCGCAACGGCCTTGCCCGACGCGCAGCCCTCCTCGCCACGCCAGGAAAAACTGTCCGATGTCAGCGAGACCTTGCGCATTCCACTGGCCGCCCGCGCCCTGGGCGAGCGGCTGTTTCCCGGCATGGCCGTCAGCGACGCCCACGCCTTGGACACCCTGACCCAGCTGGGCGACGACGGCAGCCGGTGGCTGCAGGACCGGCAGAGCATCTACGGCGTGCTGGCGCGCACGCACTGCTTTCGCGCGCTGGCGCAGGACTTCTTGCAGCGCCAGCCGCAGGGCCATGTGGTGAACCTGGGCTGCGGCCTCAGCGACTATTTCCAATGGCTGGACAACGGGCAGATGCACATGACGGATGCCGACCTGGGACCGGTGACCGCGCTGCGCAGGCAGCTGCTGCCCCGGCAATCGGAGCGCCAGGAGATCCGCGAATTCGACCTGGCCGATGCCGACTGGTGGCAGCGGCTGGGACTGCCGGCCGACAGGTCCGGGCCTGCGGTGTTCATGATGGCCGAGGGCGTTTCCATGTACCTGCAGCCAGAGCAGATGCAGGCGCTGTGGACCACGTTTGCGCAACGCAGCCCGCCGGGCTCGGAGCTGGTGTTCGACGCCATGTGCTGGCTGGCGGCCGGGCGCGCAAGCCAGCACCCTTCGGTCCGGCTCACCCAGGCCCAGTTCCATTGGGGCCTGCGCCGCGAGGCCGATCTGGCGCAAGCCCATCCCCGCCTGCAGCTGGTGGCCACGCACCAGGTGATGGAAGGCTACGGCCCGCCCTACTCGCTGGTGGGGCCGGCATTCCGCTGGACCTTTGGCGTGCACTTCTATGCCATCTACCAGCTGAAGTCGGTCGAGACGGCGGCTTAGGCCGATTGCGCAGCCGCAACGAAAGATGCCCGGTCAAGCCGGGCATCTTTGCTTCAAGGAACCAGGATCAGCCTGCGTCGTCCGCGCTGGCGGACAGGGCCAGGGCCAGGCCTTGCACCAGGTCTTGCCCGGGCTGCCATTCGCGCACAAAGCGGTTGCGCGGCGGCCGCAGGGCTTCGCGGCCGGCCGAGACGGGCGTGCCCACATACAGCAGGCCGACGAGCCGGTCATGGGGCTCGAATCCCAGGGCCTCGCGCACGCGCGCATCGTGGCTGTTGGCGCCGCTGGCCCAGAAGCCGCCAAAGCCCAGGATGTGCAGGGCGTTGAGCATGTTCATGGCGGCAGCGCCACCGGCCAGCAGTTGCTCGCTCTCTGGCACCTTGTGCTCGGGCTGCAGGTGCACGCCCAGCGCAATGATCAGCGGGGCGGACAAGGCCTTGGCGCGGAATCGCTCGGCGTCGGCCTGCGGGTCGCGCGCCCTGGCGGCCTGCGCGAACACCTCGCCCAGCGCATGGCGCGCATCGCCCTGCACCAGCACGAAGCGCCAGGGCCGCAGCTGCCCGTGGTCGGGGGCGCGCAGTGCAGCATCGATGACGGTGTCGATCACGTCTGCGCCCGGCGCCGGCTCCTGCAGCGGCCAGCGTGACTGGCGCGACATCAGCAGGTCCAGCGCGGCGCGCTGCTCGGGGGTCAGGGATCTGTCGTTGGTGCTCATTCGTTGTCCTGCAGCGCAGGCTGCCTTGCCTGCTCGGGCTGTGCCGGTGATTCAGGTGGCAGCTGCGAGCACGCGCCGCAATGGCCGTACAGGGCCAGGCGGTGGTCGGCAAGGCGGTAGCCGTGGGCCTGGGCCACCTGGTGCTGCAGCGCCTCGATGTGGTCGTTGCTGAATTCATCCACGCGTCCGCACTGCAGGCAGATCAGGTGGTCATGGTGCGGCCCCTCATTGAGCTCGAACACCGCCTTGCCGCTTTCAAAGGTCTGGCGCAGCAGCAGGCCTGCAGCCTCCAGCTGCGACAGCACGCGGTAGACGGTGGCCAGGCCCACCTCGGCGCGCCGCTCGGCCAGCAGGCGGAACACGTCCTCGGCATGAAGGTGGCGCGATGCGCTCTGCCTGAAGATTTCCAGCACCTGCATGCGCGGCAGCGTGGCCTTCAGGCCGACGCTGCGCAGTTCGGGTTCGCCACCCGGGCTCAGGGGCATCTTGCTGCGTGTCATGCGGTGGTGTCTCCGTGTGTCAGTGTCATGGCGGGGTTGTCGCCGCCTTCGGCACCCCGGTGTATGCGGACGATGCGCAGCGCATCGGGCTGCTCCACCAGCACGCAGGTCTTGCCCGTGCGCTGGCAATGGTCCTGCACGCGCCAGTACTCGCCGTGGCTCAGGCAGCCGGTCTGGCAGATCACCAGATCGGCCTCGCGCAGGCTGGCCTCGAAGGCCTCGGCGTCCTGCTCGGGCTTCCGCGCATGCGCGCCCGCTGCAGGCACGGCGGGCTGCGCCAGGGGCGCGGCCGATTGGCGCTGCCAGCGTGCGCGCTCGCGCAACAGGTCCTGCACGCGCACCAGCAGCGACTCCACGCGCCGCGCCAGCGTGACGCGGCGCGAGAGGCCGGGAATGGCCTTCTCCAGCGCCTCGCGCTCCTCGCGCGCCCACAGCAGCTGGGTTTCCTTGGCCATCAAGGCCGCGCGCTGGCGGATCACCAGCCTTTGCAGCCTCTCTATTTCCTGGGCTTGAAGGCACAGCAGCTCGCTGCTGCGCAATTGGGCGTGGCCGTAGCCACGCAGCAGCACCTGGTGCTCGTGCGCCAGCTGCTGAATGTCGTCCAAGGTCTGGGTCATGGTTTCCTCGGCAAACCTGAGCATCGCGCGGCGGTCGCGCGAAGGCCTGTGCGCATGGCCGCGTGCGGCACGGGCCGGGCTTGCCGGCAAGGCGGTGTGCTGCGGTGCAAGCCGGATGCGTCGGCAAATCAGTGAGAATGATTCTTATTAAATCATGAAATGCCGGCCGTCAAACCGATGACCGTACGCCGTCTGGTGCAAAGGCCGCACCGGCGCAGATGCGCTTGCAGGGCGGCTGTCAGCGCCCTGTCCCTTGCAGCAACGCAGGCCTGCGCCCGGCCTGCCGTTGCCTGTCCGATCCGCTCAAAGACCCTTGAGTAGCCGCCCGTTGACCTCGGTGCCGTACAGCGAGTACGGGTTGTCGTGGAACTGCTTGCGCGTGTCGGCCACGTTGCCGGTGAAGCGCGGGTCCTGGGGGCGCTCCATGCTGTTGATGTAGGTGGCCACGTCCCAGGCCTCCTGGTCATCCAGCGTGGGGTTGCCGTAGGGCATGTTGCCCTTGATGAAGCTGGCGGCCTTGTCCACTTCGTGCGTGCCCGCGCCCCAGTTGTAGGACTGCTTGCCCCACAGCGGCGGGAACACGGTTACACCGCCTACTTCCTGGCCCTGGCCCTGAGGGCCGTGGCACAGGGCGCACTTGGCCTCGTAGACCTTGGCGCCGCGCTCGAAGCTGGGCTCCTGCGCGGCCTTGCCCACCTTGGTGAAGCCCGCGCCCGGCAGCTTCTCGCCCGTGGGCGCCTTCTGTGCCATCCAGTAGGCATAGGCCTCCAGCGCCACGAGGATGTCATGGCCGTCGTCGGGCGCCTTGCCGTTCATGCTGTACATGAAGCAGCCGCGCACGCGCTCGGCGAAGGTGTCCACGTGGTTGGTCTTCTTGCGGTAGGCCGGGTACAGCGGGTAGGCACCCCACATGGGTGCGGCGCCCTTGAGCCGGCCTGCGTCCAGGTGGCAGTTCACGCAGTTGAGGGTGTTGCCCGAAAAGCCCACGGCGTTGGCCGGCGTGCGCAGGAAGATGGCCTCGCCACGGCGGATCCACTCGCCCATGGGGGTGTCCGGAATGTCGCGGGCACCGGGCGGCGTGAAGGCTGCGCCGTCGGCAGCCCCCTGAACGGGCTGGGCATCGGGCTTTGCGGGGACAGCAGCGGGTGCGGCGGGTGCGGCGGCCACGTTGACCGGCACGTCGGGCCGGGCAGGACGGCTGACGTACATGCCATAGGCGAGTGTGCCCGCCAGACCGGCGAACAGGCAGGCAACGACGATGTATTCGGCGGTGTTGGAACTGCCGGGGGCGGGATTGCGTGGTGTGTCGGACATGATCGGCTCCCGGTCCATCAGGGTTTGGCCGGCGCGGAGGCCGTGGCTGCGGTGGCTGTGCCCGCGCCATGCAGGCGGGCGTAGTAGGACGCCACCGCCTGGATGTCTTCGGGCGTGAGCTTGCGGGCGATCTTGCCCATCAGGCCCAAGGGGCCGGCCTCGCGCTGGCCCTTGTTCCAGGCGGCGACCTGGCTTTGCATGTAGTCGGCCGTCAGGTGGCCGATGGCGGGGAAGTCCGCTCCCACGCCCACGCCGCCAGGGCCATGGCACTGGGCGCAGGCAGGAATGCCGTCGGCCCAGCGGCCACGCTCGACCAGCCAGGCGCCGTCATCGTCCTTGCCCTTGGGCAGCGGGCCGCGCACGGGCTGGATGGGCAGCGGCAGGCTGGCGTAGTAGGCCGAGACGTCGGCACGGTCCTGGGCCGACAGGGCCTTGGCCATGGGCGCCATCACGGGCGCCTGCCGGCTGCCGTCGGCCAGGTGCTGCAGCTGGCGCGCCAGATAGCCGGCGTGCTGGCCGGCCAGGGCCGGAAAGCCCGCCATGCCCTCGCCCTTGGCGCCGTGGCAGGTGGCACAGGCCGCCGCGCCCTGGGGCGTGCCCGCCTGGGCGATCTTCTGGCCAGCGGCAGCGTTGCCTTGCACTGCCGCCTGCGCAGCGGAGGTGTCTTGTGCCCAGGCGCCGCCCATCGGCATGCAGATGCCGACAGCAATGGCGATGCACGACCGGGACAGGGTCTGTTTGTTCATGCGGTTCATCGTGGGAAGAGGCTGTTGCCCTGCCATGCGTGGGCGCCGGCAGGTGCGCGGCAGCGGCGGACGGGGTCAGTTCTGGATACCTGCGGCTGCCCCCGCACGGCGCAATGCCTGCGCGGCTGGCCAGCCAGGTCGGCACGATACGCAGCGCAGATTAAGTCGGCGTTAATGCGCCGGCGTCGGTGCGCTCTCGTCAGTGCGTCGGCACCAGTGCGCCGGCGCCCACCGCCAACGGCAGATAAAGGCGTGCGACCAGCCCGCTCGCATCGCCTTCTTCGGGCCGCCACAGGCTGCGCGGCTGCAGCAGCAGGCAGCCGCCTGCGCATTCGGCGATGCGCTGCACGATGGGCAGGCCCAGGCCGCTGCCATGCTCCTGGGGACGCTTGCGCCAGAAGCGGCGCGTGGCCTCTTCGCATTCCTCGGCGCTGAGCCCCGGGCCATGGTCGGCCACGGTGAACTCCACATAGCCTGAGCCCGGCTGCTGCGTCGTGCCCGGCATGGCGCCAATGGGCCGCACCGCCAGTTCCACGGCATGCTGCGGCGCATGGCGCAGGGCGTTTTCCAGCAGATTGCGCAGGGCCGAGACCAGCAGGGGCTCGGAGATGGCCAGCGGCCAGGCGCCATTGCCGGGCTGCTGGTGCGTGTCCAACCATTGGCGCTGCGCCGGCGCCGGTGCTTCGGCGCTCACGGCATTCACCGCCAGTTGCCAGGCCTTGTCCAGCGCCTGCAGCGCATCGGCAGGCGCATCGCCGCAGGCCAGCGCATTGGCGGCGCCCGGTTCATGCTGCTCCAGCCGCGCCAGCAGCAGCAACTGCTCCAGCGTGTGCTGCAGGTGCTCGACGCCCTCGCCCGCCTGTGCCAGCGAATCGCGCGCCATGGAACCAGGCGGCGCGGCCAGAAGGCCGGCAGGCATGCCGGGCGCCGCCAGCGCCATCTGCGCCACCTGCACATGGGTCTTGATGGCGGTCAGCGGCGTGCGCAGCTCATGGGCCGCGTCGTCGCTCCAGCGGCGCTCGCGGTCGATGGCCGCGCGCACGCGGTGCAGCAGCTGGTTGAGCGTGCCCACCAGCGGCGCCAGCTCGCGCGTCTGCAGGCCCTGGGCCACGGGCGAATCGTCGCCGGGCGGGCGGCGCGCCAGCTCGCGCCGCAGGGCCTCCAGCGGCCTGAGGCCCTGGGTCACGGCCCACCACATCAGCCCCATGCTGGCCAGCAGGGCCAGTACGAAGGGCAGGACGATGGTGTAGGCAAAGCCGTGGATCAGGCCCTCGCGCACATCGATGCGGTCGGCCGTGGCGATGCGCACGCCGTGGTCCTCCAGCACATAGGTGCGCCAGGGCTTGCCCCCCTTGATGATGGTCGAGAAGCCCAGCGGCATGCTCTGCGGGAACACGGGGCTGCCCTCGGTCTTGGCCAGCACCTGCGGCAGGGCCGATTCGGGCCGCACGGGCTGGACCTCGCCGCGCACCAGGCTGACCTCGCAGGCCACGCCGTCGCGCGCGATCACGTTGAGCATGGGGCTCCAGTCCTGCGGCAGCTCCCGGGCAGGCCGGAACTGGTGGACGATGCCTGCCACCATGCGCGCCGAGGCGATCAGCCGGTCATCCAGCACGGTGCGCAGCTCGTTGCGCATGTCCGAGAACATCCAGGCCGCCACCCCGCCCCACAGCGTGCACAGCGCCAGGCACAGACATGCCAGCAGGCGCACGCGCAGGCTGCGCATCATGGGTGCAGGCCCAGGCGGTAGCCCTCGCCGCGCACCGTCTCCACCAGTTCATGGCCCAGCTTGCGGCGCAGGTGGTGCACATGCACGTTGACGGCATTGCTCTCCACGTCCTGGCTGTAGCCGTAGAGGCTGTCGCGCAGTTGCTCGGTACTCAGGATGCGGCCCGGCGACTGCAGCAGCGCGCGCAGCAGCGACCACTCGCGGCGCGACAGCTCCACGGTGCGGCCCTGGCGCTGGATATGGCCGGCAGCGGGGTTGATGCGCACCTCGCCCAGCTCGATCCAGTCCACGCTGCGGCCGGCCGCGCGGCGCAGCAGCGCATGCAGGCGCGCCGCCAGTTCGTGCAGGTCAAAGGGCTTGACCAGGTAATCGTCGGCGCCGGTCTGCAGGCCTTCGATGCGCTGTGACACAGCATCGCGCGCCGTCAGCACCAGCACGGGCACCTGCAGGCCCTGGCCGCGCCAGCGCGCCAGCAGCGAGAGGCCATCCTCGTCGGGCAGGCCCAGGTCCAGCACGCAGGCATCGAAATGCGAGGAACGGATGGCCGCATCCGCCTGCCCGGCCGAGGCCACGGTATCCACGCCAAAGCCCTGCAGCTGCAGGCCGGCCCGCACGCCGCTGGCCACCAGCGCGTTGTCTTCCACCAAGAGAACATGCATGTTGTTGTCCGCAGGGCCTGGCGCCAGGCCCCGCCGTCTGTATCCAAGTCGGGAACGAAAAGCGACTGAGCATCGCAGATTTGCCGCGCTGGCGCGGCGGTGCGCCGAATTTCGCAGGCGGGTGCACAAGAATGCGGCCAGGCGGCCCGCTCAGGGCCGGGCCAGCAGCCCGCCCAGCAGCAGGTCCAGCGCCGCCGCGCCGCGCTCCAGCCGCAGGTCGGCGTCATCGCCCTCGGCAATCCAGAAAGCCGCTTCGGCCAGGCTGCCGTAGATCAGCGATGCCAGCGCCTGCGGATCGGCCCGGGCCACGATGCCCTGCGCCATGAGGTCCGCAATCAGTGCCTGCATGGACGCAATGCAGTGGCGCTGCGATTGCGGCAGCGCTCCGCCCAAAGCCGCGCGCGCATCGCGCAGCACGATGCGCTGGATTTCAGGCTCCAGCGCCATTTCCAGGTAGGCCTGGCAGCGACTGCGAAAGCCCTGCCAGGGATCCCGGGCATGGGCGGTGATGGCCTTCAGGCGTTCATCCACCTCGGCATCGATCTGCTCGACCACGGCCGCCAGCAGGCCCTGCTTGTCGCCGAAATGGTGGTACAGCGCGCCCCGCGTCAGGCCAACCTGCGCGGTGAGATCGTCCATGGAGGCATCGGCGTAGCCCTGCTCTCCAAAGGCCTTGCGGGCCGTGGCCAGCAGCGTGGCGCGGGTTTCTTCCATCTCGGCGCGGGTGCGGCGGACCATGGCCAATCTCCTTACATACGGCGTGCATGATTATTTACATACGCTTCGTATGTATATAGGATTCTATTCATACGCAGCGTATGTATTTTCTCTGTCCCGCGACGGCGGTGCAACACCCCCCACCTGTTTGAAGGGATCTGGACCATGAATTCGTCTTCCTCCACGCGGCCCGAACCCGCCGCGCGCCGCCCGTGGCTGGCCGTGTCCGCCGTGGGCCTGGCCACCTTTTCCGTGGTGACCACGGAAATGCTGCCGGTCGGCCTGCTCACATCCATTGCTGGCAGCCTGGGCACCTCCATGGGCAGGGCCGGCCTGATGATCTCGCTGCCGGCGCTGCTGGCCGCGCTGTTCGCGCCGCTGGTGGTGATGGCGGCGGGCGGCATGGACCGGCGCCGCATCCTGTGCGGACTGCTGGCCCTGCTCGTGCTGGCCAACCTGGCCTCGGCGCTGGCGCCGTCGCTGATCTGGCTGCTGGCCGCGCGCGTCCTGGTGGGCTTTTGCATGGGCGGCATCTGGGCAATCGCGGGCGGGCTGGCGGCACGGCTGGTACCCCAGGCGTCGATGGGCCTGGCAACCTCCATCATCTTTGGCGGCGTGGCGGCGGCCTCGGTGCTGGGCGTGCCGCTGGGCGCGCTGATCGGCGATTTCGCGGGATGGCGCTGGGCATTCGGTGGCATGGCAGGCTTCAGCGCACTGGTGCTGGCGCTGCACATGGCCGTTCTCCCCGCCCTGCCTGCCACAGGCTCGGCCAGCCTGCGCCAATTCAGTCATCAGCTGGCCAACCGCAGGCTGCAGGCCGGGCTGGCACTGACGCTGCTGCTGGTGGCCGGGCATTTCATGTCCTTCACCTTCGTGCGCCCGCTGCTGCTGACGGTGTCGGGGTTCGATGCGCAATGGATGAGCGCGCTGCTGCTGGCTTACGGCATCGCGGGCATTGCGGGCAACTTCCTGGCGGGCATCATCGCGGCGCGCCGCACGGTGCCGAGTCTGGCGGCGATCGCCATGGGCCTGCTGCTGGCGCCTGTGCTGTTCCTGTCCGTGGGCGACTCGCCAACCGGTGGTGGCGCCGTGCTGCTGGTCTGGGGCCTGGCCTACGGCGGCGTATCGGTGGGCCTGATGACCTGGATGATGCAGGCTGCGCCACGCGCCGTGGAAATTGCCACGGCGCTGTACGTTGGCGTCTTCAACATCGGTATTGCGCTGGGCTCATGGGCAGGCGGCCAGCTGGTCGATGGCTGGGGGCTGCACGCCACGCTCTGGCTGTCAGGCGGCTTGGCCGCTGCGGCCTTGCTGCTGTCTGCGGCCATGGGATTGGTTGGGCGAAATGGACCGGTCGCAGCCTGATGGCCATGAGGCCGTTAACCCTCGTTAACCCCCCGTTAATTCCCCGCTGCCAGCATCCACGGCCTGTCAGCCCGCATGGCTGAAACTCCCTTCCATGCACCTCCGGTCATCCCCTCTTCTCTCGTCCTTCCTGCCCTTGCTTGCCGGCCTGCTGCTGGCGCCTTCGCCTGTTCTTGCCGGAGCGGCAGAGCCTGGCGGGCCGTCAGCGCTATCGGCGCTGGGCGCCTGGCTGCACCTGCCTGCCAGCCTGGCGCTGGGGCCGCTGGTCCTGCCGATGGGCGTGGTGGTGGCCATGCTGGCCTGGCTGCTGGCGCAGTGGCTGGCGCGCAGGAATGAAAGGCGCACAGGCCAGGCCGTGGATGCGCTGCTGTGGCAAAGCACCCTGGCCGGCCTGCTGGCGGCGCGCCTGGCCTATGTCGCGCAGTGGTGGGCAGAGTACGCGCCTGCTCCCTGGGATTGGGGCGGGATGCCGGCCTTCGCAGGCCGCATCATCGATATCCGCGACGGGGGATGGAACCTCTGGGCCGGCCTGCTGGCCGCGCTGCTGTACATGCTGTGGCGCAGCCGCCGCTCCCCGGTGCTGCGCCGCGCCACAGGGCTGGCGCTGGGCGCGGGGGCGGCCCTGCTGGTGCTGGGCAGCCTGCTGCAGGCGCTGCCCTCCGCAGATGCACCGGCCCTGCCGGCCTTCACCCTGGTCAACGGACAGGCGCAGCCGGTCTCTCTGCAGCAGTTGCAGCAGGCCGATGGCAGGCCCATGGTGATCAACCTCTGGGCCACCTGGTGCCCGCCCTGCCGGCGCGAGATGCCGGTGCTGGCCCAGGCCCAGCAGCAGCGGCCCGATGTGCGTTTCATCTGGATCAACCAGGGCGAGTCTGCCGAGGCCGTGATGGGCTACCTGCGGCGCGAGCAGGCAGCAGCCCCGCTGCCGCTGGCCCAGGTGCTGTTCGACCCGCAGCAGCAGGCCGGCCGGCACTGGCGCCAGCGGGGCCTGCCTTCCACCTATTTCTATGGCGCCGACGGCCGGCTGTGCGGCATGCGCATGGGCGAGCTGTCGCGCGCCAGCCTGGCCCAGCATCTGAAGGAATGTTCATGAGCGCTTCCCCCCTGTTCCCCTTGCCTGCACTGGCAGGAGCCCTGGCCCTGTCGGCAGCCTTGGCCCTGCCGGCTGCGGCGTCCGAGCTGCCATCGGAGGATTTCCTGGCCCAGCAGGGACTGACCCTGGTGGGACCGCTGCCGGCCGTGGGCGGACTCAAGGCCTGGGCCGCCTACCGCGACCGCCAGCCCGTGCCCATCTACCGCATGCCTGACGGCAAGCACTGGGTGCTGGGCACGGTGATCGACGCCCAGGGCCGCGACGTGAACGCCCAGGCCCTGCAGGCCGCCGTGCAAAAGCCCATGGGCGAGCAACTGTGGGGCGATGTGCAGCGCGCCCAGTCCATACCGGATGGCCGCGCCGACGCGCCGCGCACGGTCTATGTGTTCACCGACCCCAACTGCCCCTATTGCAACCAGCTGTGGAACGATGCCCGGCCCTGGGTGGAGAGCGGCCAGGTGCAGTTGCGCCACATTCTGGTGGGCATCCTCAAGCCCAGCAGCGAGGGCAAGGCCGCCGCCTTGCTGACCGCGCGCCAGCCCGAGCAGGCCCTGGCCGAGCACGCACGCGCCTATGCCAAGGCCGGCCGCGCCAGCGCAGAGGGCGCGGGCGCCACGCCGCTGGCCCCGGTGCCGCAGGCCACGCGGCAGGTGCTGGCCAACCATGCCTCGCTGATGTCCACCTGGGGCCTGCGTGCCACGCCGGCTCTGGTCTGGAAGGATGACAAGGGAGTGGTGCAGGTACGCACCGGCCTGCCGCCGGGCCTGCTGGAAGAGGTCATGGGGCCGCGCGGCAGGAAATGACGAGGACGACCATGAGCACAAGCCGTTGTCCCGCCGCTTCCACCTCCTCCAACGACTGGAGCGACCTGTTCCCCGCACGGCCGGATGCGCCGCCGCTGCGCATCGTGCTGCATGCGCCCACGCCCGGCGCCCTGGCCCGTGCACGCAGCAATCTGGCCAACCTGCGCCAGGACCGGCCCGGTGCCGAGGTCCGCATCGTCATCAACGGCCCGGCCGTCGAGGCGCTGCTGGACGCCGCGCCGGGCACGCCGCAGCATCTGGATGCGGACGCCCTGGCTCATGCGCTGGTCTGCCCGAACACGCTCAGGAAGCTGGGCCGCGAGGCGCCTGCCGGCATGCGCGTGCTGCCGCAGGGCGGCATCGAGTCACTGGCCCTGCTGCAGCAGTCGGCCTGGTGCTACGTGCGCTGCTGAGCGGCCTGCGCCAGCGAGGCCAGGCAGCGCGCCTGCCATTGGTATTCAGGCTCGAACGATTCGCGGTCCGTGACGGCGCCGTGGCCGCCCTCGCCATAGACCATGGCGTAGGCCGCATAGTCGGCCGCCTGCAGCGCCCGGCCCGCCAGCCCATGGGCCGTGGCATAGGTGGCGGACACGGCGGCATGGCCGCAGCCGTCGAGGGAGCGTGATCCCTGGTGGTGGTTGGCCAGGCTGGCCGCTTCGCGGGCCAGGCGGTCCAGCTCCTGCCTGTCGATCTGGCCGTCCAGGTAGCGACGAAGGCCTTGTGCGCAGCGGATGACGTCCGGGTCTTCCAGCAGGTGCGCGATGCGGTCCACGCAGGCCTGTGTGAATTGCAGCCTCAGGTGCTCGCCGGCTTCGGCGGCAAGGTCCAGTTCCGAAGCAAGGCTGTTCAGGGCATGGTTCATGGAGAACTCCTTGGCAGTGGCGACACAAGCAGCCTAGACCGGGGCCGCGCACGGAAACAAGAGGGTGATTTCCGATACGCGCCCCGCATTCCCGAGGAATGCAGTCACCCTGTTAACCCCGTCTTAATCCCTGCGCCACACGCTATGGACTGCCTTGGGCGCCTGTCCATGGCAGGCAGTCGGTGGCGCTTTGCAAGCCCATTGCTTGACTCACATCAAGCCGCCAAGGCCCTGAATTTCATATATTAAATTCAATATAAAAAGCATATTTTTAATGCTTTATTGAGTTTGAGCGACCACGATCCGTGGCCGCAGGACGATGAAAGACAGGCCATGCCAAAAACATCCCGCGCCGGCAGCGGCTGCAACGACTGCAGCTGCAAGCCCTCCACCCTGGACATCCCCGCCCCTCCCCTCTCCCATGCACAGCCCGCCGCAGGCAAGCGCGGCTTCCTGCAGGACCTGCTGGCCGCCGCCATGGCGGCCGTGGCCCTGCCCGTGGCGGCGGCCGCGCCCGGCACCCCGGGTTTCCAGCCGCCGCGCCGCCCCGGCGAGGCCAGCAGGCGCTACGGCATGCTGGTGGACCTGCGCCGCTGCATAGGCTGCCAGGCCTGCACGGTGAGCTGCTCCATGGAGAACCTGCCGCCGCTGGGCCAGTTCCGCACCACGGTGCTGCAGTACGAGGTGCAGCACGCGGGCAACGAGGACCTGCCGCCGGCCATGCTCAACCTGCCGCGCCTGTGCAACCACTGCGACAACCCGCCCTGCGTGCCGGTCTGCCCGGTGCAGGCCACCTTCCAGCGCAGCGACGGCATCGTGCTGGTGGACAACGAGCGCTGCGTGGGCTGCGGCTACTGCGTGCAGGCCTGCCCCTATGACGCACGCTTCATCAACCACGAGACGCAGACCGCCGACAAGTGCACCTTCTGCGAGCACCGCCTGGAAGCCGGCCTGCTGCCGGCCTGCGTGGAAAGCTGCGTGGGCGGCGCCCGCGTGATCGGCGACCTCAACGACGAGGGCAGCGAGATCCGCCAGCGCATGCGCGAGCACGCCAAGGACCTCAAGGTGCTCAAGCCCGCCATGGGCACGGACCCGCATGTGTACTACCTGGGATTGCCCGACGCCTTCGTCGACGGCGTGGACGGGCAGGCCAGCGTGCGGCTGGTCACTTCCCACTGAACGCAAGGAGCACCCCATGCACATCGTCGAACTCCTGACCCCCGCCTACGAATCGGCCTGGCTGCCCTGGGCCGTGCAGTACTTCTTCCTGGCCGGCATTGCCACGGGCGCCGCCCTGCTGGCCGCCGCCTGCGCCTGGGCGCCGCGCGCCAGCGCCATGGCGCGCCTGCTGCCGGCCGCCGTGCTGGTGCTGGCCGTCAGCGCCATCGCGGCGCCCGTGTCGCTGCTGGCCGACCTGCACCAGCCTGCGCGCTTCTGGCATTTCTATGCGCACTTCACGCCGTGGTCGTGGATGTCGGTGGGCGCGCTGCTGCTGCCGGTCTTCGTGGGACTGGCGCTGGCCTTCGTGCTGGCCTGGTGGCTGGGCCGGCCGCAGTGGCTGCGCTGGCTGGCACCGCTGCTGGCCGTGTCGGCGCTGACCATCACCGCCTATACCGGAGCCGAGCTGATGGCCGTGCGCTCGCGCCCGCTGTGGAACACGCTGTGGGTGCCGCTGAACCTGGCGCTCACGGGCTGGCTGGCCACGGTGGGCTGCATGCTGGTGACGGCGCGCTTTCTGCCCGCCCGCCACCGCCCCGATGCCGGCGCCCTGCAGGCCCTGCGCATGCTGGGCCTGGCGCTGGCGCTGTGCCTGCTGGCCATGGTGGCGGTCTGGGCCGTTGCCGGCTGGCTGGGCCAGGGCCGCTCCTTCCAGGCGGCGCTGCAGCTGTGGCAGCAGTTTCCGGTCTGGCGCCTGAGCATGCTGGGCTCGGCCGTGGCCGGTGCCGCCTTGCTGTGGGCTCTGGTGCGGGGTGGGCAGCGCATGGCCTGCCCGCGCTACACGCTGGCCCTGGGGATGGGCCTGGCCGCCGCGGCCTGGGCCTTCCGCTGGGCGCTGTTCATGGGCGTGCAAGGCGTGCCCAAGTACGGCGCGGGCCTGTACATCTACCACATGCCGCTGGGCGGCGACGGCCTGCTGGGCATGCTGGGCGTGGCCGGCCTGTGCATTGCACTGGTGACGCTGGCCACCTGGGCGCTGGAGCTGTTTCCCGCGCGCTCGGCCGCGGCCCGCGCCCTCTGACACCGCCGCCCTGACGACCCCTCACCCATTCACGGAGCGCGGCCCGCCACCGGCCAGCCGCGCCACAGAAAGCCTTTCATGACCGACAAGAAGAAACTCCCCCAAGCCCCCGAAGATTCCCTGGATGCCGAGGCCGCCCGCCGCCGCCTGCTGCTGCGCGGCGGACTCACCGCCGGTGGGCTGGCCGCCTTTGCGGCCGGCTACGGCGAGACGCTGGCACGTGGCGCCAAGGGCCTGGTCGCAGGCACCTCGGGCACGCCCACGGCCAGCGCCACGCGCGGCAATTCGCTGACGCCGGAGTTCCGCATCGACCCGGCCACGGGCGCGCTCGCCACCCAGCCCGGCCAGGTGGTCAGCCCGTCCAGCTGCCTGGGCTGCTGGACGCAGTGCGGCGTGCGCGTGCGTGTCGATACCGCCAGCAACCGCATCCTGCGCGTGGCAGGCAACCCCTACCACCCGCTGGCCACCACGCGCCCGGCAGCCATGGAAGAACCCGTGCGCGAGGTCTACGCCAAGCTGGGCAAGGAGCTGGGCCTGGAGGGCCGGGCCACGTCCTGCGCGCGCGGCTCGTCCATGCTGGAGCACCAGAGTGCACCGCACCGCGTGCTCACCCCGCTCAAGCGCGTGGGCCCGCGCGGCAGCGGCCGCTGGCAGAGCATTTCCTTCGAGCAGCTGGTGCAGGAAGTCTGCGAGGGCGGCGATCTGTTCGGCGAAGGCCAGGTCGATGGCCTGCGTGCCATCTGGGACACCAGGACGCCGCTGGACGCCGACAACCCCGAGTTCGGCCCGCGCTCCAACCAGTTGCTGGTGACCGACGCCTCCAACGAAGGCCGCGCCCAGCTGCTGCGCCGCTTTGCGGGGCCGTCCTTCGGCACCGTGAACGTCAGCAACCACGGCGCCTACTGCGGCCAGAGTTTCCGAGTGGGTGCGGCAGCGGCCCTGGGCGACCTGCCCGGCATGCCGCACGGCAAGCCGGACTGGAGCCATGCCAGCTTCGGCCTGTTCATCGGCGCGGCGCCCGCACAGTCCGGCAACCCCTTCCAGCGCCAGGGCCGCGAACTGGCCGAGGCCCGCTCGCGCGAGGACAACCGGTTCCGCTACGTGGTGGTCTCGCCCGTGCTGCCCACCTCGTCCAGCCTGGCTGCGGGCAGCGGCAACCGCTGGCTGGCCGTCAAGCCGGCCAGCGACCTGGCCCTGGCCATGGCGCTGATCCGTGTCATCCTGGACGAGGCGCGCCATGACACGGGCTTTCTCGCCCAGCCCGGCCCGGCCGCCATGCAGGCGGCGGGCGAGGCGTCCTGGAGCAATGCCACGCACCTGCTGGTCAACGAGCCCGGCCACCCGCGCCATGGCAGCTTTCTGCGTGGCGCCGACCTGGGCTGGGCCCTGCCCGCGCCAGCCGAAGACGGCAAGCCGGCCCAGGATGTGTTCGTGGTGCAGCGTGCCGATGGCAGCCTGGCGCCGCACACCCAGGCCGAGCCTGCACAGCTGATGGTGCGCACCCGCGTGGCCGTGCCCGGCATGAAGGCCGAAGGCGCGGACCAGGCCCCCGAGCTGTCGGTCTGCTCCTCGCTGGCCAAGCTGCATGAGCAGGCCAGCCTCAAGACACTGGACGAGTACGCGGCGCTGTGCGGCGTGGCGCGCGGCGAGATCGAGGCGCTGGCGCGCGAGTTCACCAGCCATGGCAAGCGCGCCGTGGCCGATGCGCATGGCGGCACCATGAGCGGCGCGGGCTTCTACACCGCCTACGCCATCAGCATGCTCAACACCCTGGTGGGCAACCTCAACGTGCAGGGCGGCCTGGTGCTGGATGCCGGCCCGTTCGGCCCCTTCGGCCCGGGCCCGCGCTACGACTTCGCCAACTTCGACGGCAAGGTCAAGCCGCGCGGCCTGGCGCTGTCACGCCACCGCCAGCCCTACGAGAAAAGCGCGGAATTCCAGCGCAAGCGCGAGGGCCAGCCCGAGGGCGCGAAGAACTACCCCGCCGCCCAGGCCCCGTGGTACCCGGCCGTGGGCGGCCTGTCCAGCGAGATGCTGGCCAGCGCGCTGGCCGGTTACCCCTATCGCGCAAAGGCCTGGATCAACCACATGAGCAACCCCGTCTACGGCATTGCGGGCTTTCGCAATGCGCTGGTGGACGATCTCAAGGACCCAAAGAAGCTGCCGCTGATCGTCTCCATCGATCCCTTCATCAACGAGACCAGCGCGCTGGCCGATTTCATCGTGCCCGATACCGTGACCTACGAGAGCTGGGGCATCTCGGCGCCCTGGGCCGACGTGGTGGCCAAAAGCTCCACCGTGCGCTGGCCCGTGGTGCAGCCCGCCGTGGCGCGCACGGCCGGCGGCCAGCCCGTGAACGTGGAGAGCTTTCTCTTCGCCGTGGCAGAACGGCTGGGCCTGCCCGGCTTTGGCGAGGCCGCCATCAAGGACGCCCAGGGCCAGCCCCATGCGCTGCGCTCGGCCGAGGACTTCTTCATCCACGCCCTGGCCAACGTGGCCTGGGCAGGCGGCAAGCCCGTGCCGGCGGCCAGCGATGACGACATCGCCATCACCGGCGTGGACAGGCTGGTGCCCGCGCTGCGCCAGCGCCTGAAGGACGATGAATGGCGCCAGGTGGCCATGCTGCTGACGCGCGGCGGGCGCTTCGACCGCATCGAGGACGCCTGGAAGGACGGCCACACCCGCAAGGCCCACGCGCCTGCCCTGCAGGTCTGGAGCGAGGAGCTGGCCCGCATGCGCCACGCCATGACGGGCGAGCGCTACAGCGGCTGCCCCACCTGGTATCCGGCGCGGCTGGCCGACGGCAGCGCCATGCGCACGCATTTCGGCGAGCAGCAATGGCCGCTGCTGCTGACCTCGTACAAGTCCAACCTGATGAGTTCCATGTCGATTGCCGTCTCGCGGCTGCGCCAGGTGCATCCGCACAACCCGGTGTCCCTGCACCGCGATGACGCCGAGCGGCTGGGCATCGCCAACGGCGACACGGTGCGCATCCGCACGCCGGGCGGCGCGGTGACGGCCGTTGCCATGGTGCGCGACGGCGTGATGCCGGGGACCGTGGCCATCGAGCACGGCTACGGCCACCGCGAGCTGGGCGCGGGCCGCCACAGCATCGACGGCCAGCCCATGCCGGTGAACGCCGAGCATGCCAATGGCGTGAACCTCAACGACCTGGGCTTTGCCGATCCCACGCGGCCCGGCTGCAAAAACGTGTGGGTGGACTGGGTGTCGGGCGCCGCGGTGCGCCAGGGGCTGCCTGCGCGCATCGAGAAGGTCTGATCAGCGGGCGGGGCTGGCGACAGGTGCAGCGACTGGTGTGGTGGCGGCCTGCCAGCCGCCGCCCAGCGCCTGGTACAGCGCAATGGCGTTTTCCAGCTGGCTCTGGCGCAGGCGTATGACTTCCTGCTGGGCCTGGTAGAGATTGCGCTGGGCGTCCAGCTCTTCCAGGTAGCTGGCGTAGCCGGCCTCGTAGCGGTCCTTGGCAAAGCCCAGGGAGCGCTGCAGCACCGCCTCGCGCTCGCTGGCGTGCTGCCACTGCGACTGCAGGCGCCGGGTGCCGACCAGGGCGTTTTCCACATCGGCCAGGGCCTTGATCACCACGCCACGGTAGGCATAGGCGGCCTGGTCGCGCTGGGCGGTCACGGCGTCGAACTGCCCTTGCAGCCGGCCGCCCGTGAACAGCGGCGCCAGCACGCTGCCGCCCAGGGCCCAGACCGTGGCCGGGTGGTATTGCAGTGCGTTGACCAGCAGGCTGCCGGCGCTGGCCGTCAGCGAGACCTGGGGCAGGAAGGCGGTGCGCTGCACGGCCAGGCTTTCGTCGGCGGCCGCCAGTTGCAGCTGAGCCCGTGCAATGTCGGGGCGGCGCTGCAGCAAGGCAGAAGGCAGGCCGGCGGCCGGCGCAGGCGGCGGTGCGCCCAGCGCAGCGGACTGGCCGTCGGTTGTTGCCATGAGCGCGGCTGCCTGCTCGTCACCCTCGCCGCCGGCCAGCAGCAGGAGCGCCGTGCGCTGGCGCGCCAGCGACAGCTCCAGCTGCTCCACGGCCTGCTGCACGGATTGCAGCTCGGCCTGGGCCTGGGTGAGCTGCAGCTGCGAGGTGTAGCCGACGCGCGCCTGCTCGTCGGCCAGGCGCAGGGCCTGTTCGCGCGAGCGGGCCGTGGCCTGGGCCACTTGCAGCTGCGATTGCAGCGAGCGCAGGCCCACATAGGCCTGGGCCGTGGTGGCGGCCACGGCCAGGGCCACGGCGTCGCGGTCGGCCTCGCTGGCCTGCAGGCGCAGGGCGGCGGCCTTTTCCAGGTGGGCGATGCGGCCCCACAGATCAGGCTCCCAGCTGGCCTGCAGGCCGGGCTGAACCGAGCGCGTGTGCGCCAGGCCCCGCGCGCCCAGGCTGCGGCCCGTGGAGGCGCCGGCCGTGGCCGAGAGCTGTGGCAGGCCCGCAGCGCCTGCCACATCCAGGTTGGCCCGCGCCTCATCCACGCGCGACAGGGCCAGCAGCACATCGTTGTTGCGGGACTGGGCCAGTTCCACCCAGCGCGTGAGCAGCGGATCGCCAAAGGCCTGCCACCACGATGCCTGGACGGCGGCGGCCGGCTCCTGCCCTGCCCCGCTCCACTGGGCGGGCACGGCGGGCCGGGCCGCTTCAGGCGCGGTGCTCAGCGGCGGCACGCTGCAGCCGGCCAGCGCGGCAGCGCAGGCCATGGCCATGGCCAGTGCGCGGGCGGTCATGGGCGAGCCTCCGGTTGGGGTGCGGGTTGTAGTGCGGGTTGCCGTGCGGGCTGCTGTGCGGGTTGGGACTCAGGCTGCGCCGTATCCAGCCGCACCACCACCGACATGCCCGCGCGCAGCCTGGCGGCCAGCTCCTGGTCGGGATCGATTGCAATCTTGACCGGCAGGCGCTGCACGACCTTGGTGAAGTTGCCCGTGGCGTTGTCGGCCTTGAGCACGCTGAATTCCGAGCCCGTGGCCGGCGCGATCTCCAGCACGCGGCCCGTGAGGTGGGCGCCGCCCAGCGCATCGACGCTGAAGCGCACTGCCTGGCCTATGCGCACCTGGGCGGTCTGGGTCTCCTTGAAGTTGGCCACCACCCACAGCGTGTGCGGCACCACGTACATGAGCTGGGAGCCGGCCGTGACGTACTGGCCCCGGCGCACACCGACTTCGCTGACCTGGCCATCGCCGGGCGCGTGCACCACGGTGTTGTCCAGGTTGATCTGGGCCTGGCGCAGCTGGGCCTCGGCCATCTGGACCTGGGCTTCGAGCGAGGCGCGGTTCACCGTCGTGGCCTTGATCTTCTGGGCGTTGATCTCGATGTCGGCCTGGGCCTTGGCCACGTTGGTGGCCGCCAGCCGCGCGGTGGCACGCACCTTGTCGCGCTCGTTGAGCGAGACGGAGCCGCGCTCGGACAGCGCCTGCACGCGCTGCAGCTCGGCTGCGGCGCGGTCGGATTCGGCCTGCGCCGCCGCCAGGCCGGCGCGGCTGGCGCCCAGCGTGGCGCGGTTCTGGGCCTGGGTCTGGTCGGCATTGGCCAGCTGTGCGCGGGCATTGGCCAGCTGGGCCTGCGCCTGGGCCTGGGCGGCTTCGTAGGTGCGGGCGTCAATGCGCACCAGGGGCTGGCCGGCCTTGACGTTCTCGTAGTCCTGCACCAGCACCTCGGTCACATAGCCGCTGACCTGGGGCGCGAGCACGGTGACGGCGCCGCGCACATAGGCGTTGTCGGTGCTGACCACGGTGCCCGCGAAGGGGAACAGGTTCCAGGCACGCAGCACCAGCAGAACGCCGGCCAGCGCGACCACCAGCATCACCAGCACGCTGCGCAGCGAGGGCTTGATGAGCTTGGGCGATGGCGATGGCGAAGGCGAAGGCGCCGCAGCGGGAGCCGGCGCAGGCGAGGCAGAGGCGGCCGTGCCGCCATTGGAATTTTCGGAGTCACTCATGTTGTTGTCTTTTCTCTGGGCGAACGGTTTCAGGCGCGGGCGACGGGTTGGGTGGGCGGCTGGCCCGGCGCGTCCTGCGGCGCGGCGGCATCGGTGCCGCGCATGGCCGAGGCATCGGCAGCGGCGGCGCGCATGCGCTCCACGAAGGCGCGCTGGCGTGCGCGGCCGGCCAGGGCCAGCATCCACAGCAGGTAGAGCACGGCCACGCCGGCCGTGAGCGCGAACACGTCGTTGTAGGCGCGCACATTGGCCTCGCGGCGTGCGGCCTGCGCCAGCTGGGCCGTGCCCTGGGCCGCACGCAGGGCCGGGTCGGCAATGACGCGGGCCAGGCTTTGCTGCTGCAGGCGCAGGCGGTCGGCCACGATGGGGTCGGTGGGATCGACGTCGGCCACGATGGCGGCCGAATACACCTGCTCGCGGTGCATCTGGTAGGTGCTCAGCAGGGCCGAGCCCATGAGCGCGCCCATGGCCTGCGTCATGGAGATGGTGACGATGGCCGTCAGCATGTAGTGCGCGCCGAACTTCAGGCCCTGCACCACGCCGATCAGCATCAGCGGCCCCATGAACAGGCCCGCGCCCACGGCCATGAGGAACTGGCTGCCGAAGAAGTCCTCGGGCCGGGCCAGGCTGGTGCGGCTGTGGTCCAGCCAGGCCGCCAGCGCGAACAGCACGATGGAGCCCACGATCTGCTTGCCCATGTTCTCCAGCCCGAAGGTCAGCGCCGACACGGCAATGCCCGCGATGGTGCCCAGCAGGATGACGATGAACAGCGGCTGCATCTGGTCCACCGTCATGCCCAGCATGCGCTGCATGCCGATCACGCCATAGGTCTGCTCGGTGGTCAGAAAGCGCAGCAGCAGCGCACCGATCACGAAGCGCACCGTGGGCGCCAGCACGAACCAGCGCGTCTGCAGCATGGGGTTGCGGCGGTGGTGCTCGATGTACAGCGCCACGCTGAGCAGGACGATGGAGCCGATCAGCATCCAGGCCAGCCAGGGCGTGTCCAGCCACCAGTGGTTGTAGCCCTGCACCAGCACGGCGATCAGCAGGCCCACGCCGGGCACCATGAGGAAGAAGGTCAGGAAGTCCAGCCGCTCGAAGCTGCGGATGTGCACGCCCGGCGGCAGCTTGAGCACCACCACGCCCGCGAACGAGATCAGGGCCAGGCCGGCCTCGAACAGGTAGAGGTTGTGCCACTCGCTGTTGAACAGCAGGCCCGGCGACAGGATCCAGGCCAGCGGCGTGGCGATCTGTCCCAGGCCCACGCCGATCACCAGCATCTTGAGCACATGCTTGCGCGGCGCGGCCTGCAGCATGTAGAGCGTGCCCAGCGTGCTGCAGGTGGCGCCCGCCAGGCCGCTGGCCGCGCGCAGCATGAGCAGGCTGGTGTAGCTGCCCAGCACCAGGTGCAGCAGCGTCAGCAGCGCATACAGGCCCAGGCCGATCTCGGCGAACAGCCGCATGCCGAACTGCTGGCGGAACTTGTAGACCAGCAGGTTGGCCGTCATGTTGAGCATGACGTAGGCGCCGGTCAGCCAGGCGGCCTCGGAAGACGTCAGCCCCATCTGGCCCTGGATGGTGGGCAGGTTGGCCGTGAACAGTGCATTGCCCAGGCCGCCCGTCAACGCCACCAGCACGGCGATCAGGCCATAGGCGGCGCGCACGGCCGGCTGGTGCAGCGGCATGGACGGCGAGCCCGGCAGGCTGGGCTTTTCATGCTCTTCCCAGTCCGGCGGGGGCTTGAGGTAGACGACGGGGGGCGACGGGGGCAGTACGGGCCCCGGTGGAGTGGGTGTGGTGGCCATGTCAGGCCTTCAGGCCTTGCCAGACGATCTGCAGCGCCTTGCGCGCCAGCGTGCGCCGCTGCTGCGGCGTCTCGCCGCGCAGCGAGGCGCCCAGCATGCCGAAGACCAGGGACAGCTCGGCCTGCGTCAGCGGCTGGCGGCAATGGCCGCAGGCCACGGCCCGGTCCATGGCCGGCCGAAAGATCTGCCACATGGCAACGCGCGCCTGGGCGATGACCTCGTCGCCGCGCTCCACGGTGCGCCAGTAATCGGTGATGGGGGCCGAGACCGCAATGCGCTCGGCCAGGCGCGACAGCAGCTTGTAGAAGGCATCGTCATCCTCGGCCATGGCCTCGGCCGCGCTGCGCATGTTGTCCAGCGAACGCTCCAGCAGCGCCAGCATCAGCGCACGCCGGTCAGGAAACTGCCGGTACAGCGTGGCACGGCCGACTTCGGCGCGCTCGACCACCAGGTCCAGCGGCGCGGTCACGCCATGCTCGGAGAACACGGCATCGGCCGCGTCCAGCAGCTGGGCGCGGCGGATATCGGCACTGGGTCTTTTGGAAGTCATGCGGACAATTATCGGACAAAGTTGTCCGTTAAATGTCCGCAACCAGCCTATCCCATGGCGGGGCCATGGGCAAAAAACCAACGGTTTCCGGCAGTGGAAAAGCCTCTACAGGTCGGTCAGCGGCAGCAGCTGGCGGCGGCTGTCAAAGCGCCGCGACTGGCCGTCCAGAGGATCGGTGAAGGACAGGCTGCGCGCCAGCAGCTGCAGCGGGCGCGAGTAGTCGCCCTCGGGCATGTCATGCACTTCGGGATAGAAGCCGTCGCCCCACAGCGGCAGGCCCAGGGCGGCCATGTGCACGCGCAGCTGGTGGCGCTTGCCGCTTTCGGGCTCCAGCCGGTAGCGCGCCCAGCGGCCGTGCTGCTCCAGCACCTGCATGTGGGTGCGGGTGTTGGGCGCGCCGGCCACCTCGTGCATGCGAAAGAAATGGCCGCTTTCCTCCATGCGGCTTTCATGCGTGCGCGGGAAAACCACGTCCTCGCGCCAGGGGGCCACGGCCTCGTAGGTCTTGTGGATGGCGCGGTCGCGGAACAACGCCTGGTAGATGCCGCGCGTGGCGCGCTGCACCGAAAACACCACCAGCCCCGCCGTGTCGCGGTCGATGCGGTGAATGGGCGACAGCTCGGGCAGATCGAACTCGCGCTTGAGCCGCACCAGCAGCGTCTGCTGCAGGTACCTGCCGGCCGGTACCACGGGCAGGAAATGCGGCTTGTCGGCCACCAGCAGATGCGCGTCGCGGTGGAGGACCTCGGCCTCGAAGGGAATGGGCGGCTCGGCCTGCAGCTCGCGGTAGTAGTAGTAGCGCAGGCCCGGCGCAAAGGCCGTGCCTGCATCGGCGGCGCGGCCATGCTCGTCCACCACCTCGCGCAGCGCCAGGCGCCGCAGCCAGTCTTCGCGCGCCACGGCCGGCAGGCGCTCGGCCAGAAAATCGATCAGCAACCCGCCGCCCTGGCTGGGCAGCACCACGCAGCTGGGGCTGACGCCGTCGCGTATGGGAAGAACCTTGGGGTCGTGGGCGTTGTGCATGGATTCCTGCCCTCAGCGCTTGTGCAGCGCTGCCCACTCATCGGGCGTCACGATCAGGCCGGGAAAGCTGTCTCGCAGCGCCAGAAGGTCGCCGTCGCCGGTGATGAGCGCCTGGGCCCGGCCCACATGCGCCAGCACCAGGAACACCTGGTCCTTGTCGTCCCGGCACAGCGGCAATGCAGGCCAGGGCTGCGGCAGTGTGACGACATCGGCCCAGGGCAGGAAATCCTCCAGCAAGGCCTGTTGCTCGGCCGTTGACAGCTTGAACTTCGGGTAGGCGAGCACACGCAGCAATTCGCTGGCCGTTTCCCTGCAGACCAGGGGCTTCAACTGCTGGTGCTGCCAGGCCCGGCGTATCCACGCAAGACGGCCGGACGTGAACAGCAATGCCGAGAGCACGACGTTGGTGTCCAGGACGACACGCATCATTTGCGCGCCCAGGAGGTCGCCTCCTGCACATCCTCTTCGGTGATGCCCATCTGCTGCAGCTTGTCGCGGACGGCCTGTGCGCGCTGGACACGCTGCACGTGCACGGGCGTGAGCACGATGCGGCCGTTTTCCACGGCCACCTCGAAATACTCTGCGGCCTCCACCTCGGACACCACGGCCTTGGGCAGGGTGATCTGGTTCTTCGACGTCAATTTGGCAAGCATGGCCGGCTCCTGCAAATGAGAGAAAACACGGAAATCTTACTTCCTTACCTCATTCCTCTGCGTGTCACCGGGCTTCTTCATCTGGCGAGGCTGGCCCGCTCAGTCCACCCACGCCGTTCAACCCGCTGTCCGCCGTCACCAGCACGCCCGCCGAAACGATGTAATCGGCCGCGCTTTCGATGTCGCCGCGCAGTGCCTCCTTCGCGGCAGGCGCATCGCCGCGACGCAGGGCCTCGACCAAGCGTGCATGGTGACCGACCGCCACCTGTTCGCTCACGCGGCGCGAGCCCGAGCGCATGTCGTGGTTGAGGATGGGGCCTATGCGCAGCCACAGCGCCTCGATCATCTGCAGCAGCATGGGCATGCCGGCCGCGCTGTAGACGGCGAAGTGGAAATCCTTGTTGAAGGCGATGAGCCGCGCGCCGTCCGGCGAGGCGCTGGCCATCTCGGCCGCAAAGCGGTCCTGCAGGGCGGCGATGCGTTCCAGCTCGGCGGCCGGCAATTGCCGTGCCGCCTGCTCCGTGGCCAGGCCTTCGAGGTTGACGCGGATGCGCGTGATCTCGCGGAAGGCGCTTTCCGTCATCAAGGGCACGCGCAGCGCGCGGTTGGGCGTGAGTTCCAGCGCCTGCTCGGCCACCAGCCGGTGCACGGCTTCGCGCACGGGCATGACGCTGACGCCCAGCGCGCTGGCCGTGGTGCGCAGCGAGATCTGCTCGCCCGGAATCATCTGGCCCGTGATCAGCAATTCCCTGAGCTGTGCATAGACATCGCTGCTGAGGGTCTGGCGTTTGAGTGGGGTGACTAGTTCGTTGATGGCCATGGCGGCGATGGTAGCGCGGCGCCGCCGCTGTCATGCCGCATAGGGTATTCACCATATTTGATCTGTGATCACAGACACAAAATCCAAACCCAACCCGAATCCCTTTCACCTTTGTTTGAGATCCCAAGGAGTCCCCGCATGTGGAAAAACGATCTTCTGGCCGGCCAGCGCGTCCTGGTGACGGCGGGCGCCGCCGGAATCGGCCTGGAAATCAGCCGCGCCTTTGCCGAGGCCGGCGCGCGCGTCATGGTCTGTGACGTGGCCCAGGCCAGCCTGGATGCGCTGGCTGCCGCTTTGCCCGGCGCCAGCGGCCGTCTTGCCGATGTGTCGGATGCCTTGCAGGTGCAGGCCCTGTTCAAGGCCGTGGACAACGAGTTGGGCGGCCTGGACATCCTCGTCAACAACGCCGGGGTGGCCGGCCCCACGGGCGCGGTGGAGACGCTGGAGCTGGCCGACTGGCAGCGCACGCTGGATGTGAACATCACCGGCGCCTTCCTGTGCACGCGGCTGGCCGTGCCCCGGCTTCGGCAATCGGCACGCGAGGGCCGGCAGGCGGCCATCGTCAACCTGTCTTCGGCGGCAGGCCACCTGGGCATGCCGGGCCGCACGGCCTATTCGGCGTCCAAGTGGGCGGTGATCGGCCTGACCAAGTCGCTGGCGCTGGAGCTGGGCGCCGACGGCATCCGGGTGAACGCCATCCTGCCGGGCGCCGTGGACGGCCCGCGCATCCGCGATGTGATTGCCGCCAAGGCGCAGGCACGCGGCATGCCGCTGGAGGACGTCACGCGCAGCTACACGCACCAGGCCGCGCTGGGCCGCATGGCCACGGCGCGCGACATTGCCAACATGGCCGTGTTTGCCGCCAGCCCGCTGGCCGGCCATGTCACGGGCCAGGAGCTGGCCGTCGATGGGCTGACACAGGCGCTGAGCTGAGCGCCCTCTCGTCCTCCCCTCCTCTCGTCTTTTCACCGTTCGCAAGGACCTTCCATGGCCACCCGCACCAAAGCCATCATCACCTGCGCGCCCACGGGCGCCATCCACACGCCCAGCATGTCGCCCCACCTGCCGGTGACGGCCGAGCAGATTGCGCGCGCCGCCATCGATGCCGCCGAGGCCGGCGCCGCCATCGTGCACCTGCATGCCCGCGATCCGCGCGACGGGCGCCCGTCGCAGGACCCTGAGCTGTTCCGCCCCTTTCTCAAGGCGATCCGGGCCGAGAGCGATGCCATCGTCAACATCACCACGGGCGGCAGCCCGCACATGACGGTGCCAGAGCGCATGCGGCCCGTGACCGAGTTCCAGCCCGAGCTGGCCTCGCTGAACATGGGCTCGATGAACTTCGGCCTGTTCCCCATGCTGGAGCGCTTCCAGAACCTGGAACACGCCTGGGAGCGCGAGCACCTGGAAAACAGCCGCAACCTGGTCTTCAAGAACACCTTTGCCGATATCGAAGGCATCCTGCGGCTGGGCCAGGCCCAGGGCACGCGATTCGAGTTCGAGTGCTACGACATCAGCCACCTGCACAACCTGGCGCATTTCGTGGACCGGGGGCTGGTGCAGGGGCCCGTGTTCGTGCAGTCGGTGTTCGGCATCCTGGGCGGCATCGGCGGCCACCCGGAGGACCTGATGCACATGCGGCGCACGGCCGACCGCCTGCTGGGCAGCAACTACCAGTGGTCCATCCTGGGCGCCGGGCGCAACCAGCTGCCGCTGGCCACCATGGGCGCGGCCATGGGCTCGCATGTGCGCGTGGGGCTGGAAGACTCTCTGTGGATAGGCCCGGGACAGCTGGCCACCTCCAGCGCCGAGCAGGTGCGCCGCATCCGCACCGTGCTCGAGGCCCTGAATGTCGACGTCGCCACGCCTGACGAGGCGCGCAGCATGCTGGGCCTCAAGGGTGCGGCCAACGTGGCCTTCTGAATCGCCTTCCCGGGCCAGCCCCCATGCCACCGAACAGGAGACTCCCATGCAGATCGATATCGTCGCCGACCTCAAGACCACGCTGGGCGAAGGCCCGCTGTGGGATGTCGGGCAGCAGCGCCTGTACTGGATAGACAGCTTCGACGGCCGCATCTTCCGCTGCACGGCCGACGGGCGGGAACTGCGCGCCTGGGAAGTCGGCCAGAAGATTGGCTCCATGGCACTGCGCCGCGACGGCCGCTCGGCCCTGGTGGCGCTGCACGGCGGCGTGCACACGCTGGACCTGGAAAGCGGCGAGCTGGAGCTGGTCGTCGCCCCCGAGCCCCACCTTCCCGGCAACCGGCTCAACGACGGCAAGGTGGACCGGCAGGGCCGCTTCGTCTTCGGCTCCATGGACACCCTGGAGGAGCAGCCTTCGGCACGGCTGTACCGGCTGGACACGGACCTGAGCCTGCATGTGCTGGACGAGGGCATCATCTGCTCGAACGGCCCGTGCTGGAGCCCGGACGGCACGACGCTCTATTTCTCGGACACGTGGAGCGGCGAGATCCGCGCCTACGACTACGACACGGCCACGGGCCATGCCAGCGGCCGCCGGACCTTTGCCCCGGTCGACACCAGCGGTGGCGGCGCGGCCGACGGGGCCACGGTCGATGCCGAAGGCTGCCTGTGGCAGGCCCTGGTGTACGCGGGCCAGCTGGTGCGCTACACGCCGGACGGCCGGGTGGACCGGGTGATAGAGATGCCGGTGCGCAAGGTGACCAGCGTGATGTTCGGCGGGCCCGGGCTCGACACGCTGTACGTCACCTCCATGGGCAAGCCGCCGTTGCCGCGTTTCCCGGGCGACGGCCAGTCCCGTGGCGCGCTGTTTGCCGTCAAGGGGCTGGGCGTGCGTGGCCTGCCCGAGCAGCGCTTCGGCGCCTGAGCACGGAGCCGGGCATGCAGGCCCGGAGCCTTCGCACCGCAACGCCGCCCGCCCCGCGAAGCGGCGCCTTCATCCACACAACAATGAAACGGCACCCACCGCTGGTGCCCGGGAGACCGCCATGGCCCAGGCCCCGCGCGCTTCGCTGCGCCAGATCCACCGCTATTCATGGGTATCCCTGCTGGTCTGCTGGCTGATCTGGGTACTGAATGCCTACGACCGCGAGATCGTGCTGCGGCTGGGGCCGACCATCTCCCGGCACTTCGGCCTGTCGGCCGACGAATGGGGCACGGTGGCCACCATCGTGATGCTGGCCCTGGCCGTGCTGGACGTTCCCGGGGCGATCTGGAGCGACCGCTACGGCGCGGGCTGGAAGCGCGCACGCTTTCAGGTGCCCCTGGTGCTGGGCTATACGGCGCTGTCGTTCGCCTCGGGCTTCAAGGCGCTGAGCGGCAGCCTGGCGGGCTTCGTGGCGCTGCGCGTCGGCGTCAACCTGGGCGCCGGCTGGGGCGAGCCCGTGGGCGTGAGCAATACCGCCGAGTGGTGGCCGGTGGAGCGGCGCGGCTTCGCGCTGGGCGCCCACCACACGGGCTATCCGGTGGGCGCCATGCTCAGCGGCCTGGTCGCCGGCTTTGTGCTGTACGCCTTCGGCGAGGAGAACTGGCGCTATGTGTTCTTTGTCGCGCTGGTCGTCGCCATCCCGCTGATGTGGTTCTGGGCGCGCTACTCCACGCCGCAGAAGATGGAACTGCTGTATGCCGACATCGCCGCCCGGGGCATGACCCCGCCGCAGGCCAGCGTGGCGGCGCAGGTGGAAAAAGGCCAGGCCTGGCGCACCCTGCGCAGCACGCTGGCCAACCGCAGCATCGCCCTGACGGCTGGAAACACCCTGCTCACGCAGGTGGTCTACATGGGCATCAACGTGGTGCTGCCCGCCTACCTCTACAACATCATGGGCCTGTCGCTGGCCGAATCGGCAGGCATGAGCGTGGTGTTCACGCTCACCGGCATCCTGGGCCAGCTGGTCTGGCCGGCTCTGTCGGACGTGATCGGGCGCCGCGTCACCCTGGTGATCTGCGGCCTGTGGATGGCCGCCAGCGTGGGCGCCTTCTACTTCGCCGACACCATGGCCCTGGTCGTGGTGATGCAGCTGCTGTTCGGCCTGGTCGCCAATGCGGTCTGGCCCATCTACTACGCGGTGGCCTCGGACTGCGCCCAGCCTGCGGCCACCTCCACGGCCAACGGAATCATCACCACCGCCATGTTCGTGGGCGGCGGCATCGCGCCCGTGCTGATGGGCAGCCTGATCTCCCTGGGCGGCGGCTGGACCAGCCCCGGCGGCTATGCCCTGTGCTTCCTGGTCATGGCCGGCTGCGCGCTGGGCGGCGTGGCCCTGCAGCTGGGCACGCGCGGCAACGCCGCCTCCACCGCCACCGCCTGACTCCGCTTTCATCCACCCATCTTTCCAAGGATTTGCCATGGTCCATCACCCATCGCCCTCCCCTGTTCACGCGCCGCCCGCACGGCCGCAGCCTGCCGCCGGCGACAGGCAGTCGCTGCTCAATGCCCGCATCTTCCGCAGGCTGATGCCGCTGCTGGTGCTGTCCTATGTGATCAGCTTCATAGACCGCACCAATATCGCGCTGGCCAAGTCGCACATCGAGGTGGACCTGGGCATCTCGGCGGCCGCCTACGGCCTGGGCGCGGGGCTGTTCTTCCTGAGCTACGCCCTGCTGGAAGTGCCCAGCAACCTGATCATGCACAGGGTGGGCGCGCGGTTCTGGATCACCCGCATCATGGTGACCTGGGGCCTGCTGTCGGCCGGCATGGCCTTCATCACCGGAGAGACCTCGTTCTACGTGATGCGCGTGCTGCTGGGCGCGGCCGAGGCGGGGCTGTTCCCCGGCGTGATGCTGTACCTGACCTACTGGTTCGGCCGCGAGGAACGGGCCCGCGCCATCGGCTACTTCCTGCTGGGCGTGTGCATTGCCAACATCCTCAGCGGCCCCGTGGGCGGCGCGCTGCTGCAGATGGACGGCTTCCTGGGCTGGCACGGCTGGCAATGGATGTTCGTGATCGAGGGCCTGCCCGCCGTGGCCCTGGCCTGGGTGGTCTGGAAGAAGCTGCCAGACGGCCCGGCCAGCGCGCCCTGGCTGACGGCCGCCGAATCGCGCGAGGTACTGCAACGCCTGCAGGCCGAGCAGGACCAGCAGGCCAGCGCCGGCCAGGTGGGCCACTCGCTCCGGGACTGCCTGCGCGACCGCCAGATCTGGCTGGCCATCCTTGTCTACTTCTGCCACCAGATCAGCATCTACACGGTGATCTTCTTCCTGCCCGGCATCATCGGCACCTACGGCCAGCTCTCGCCGCTGCAGATCGGCACGCTCAACTCCGCGCCCTGGATCGCAGCGGCCATCGGTGCGGCCTGGCTACCGCGCTTTGCCACCCACCCGCAGCGCTGCCGGCGCATGCTGCTGGCGGGCCTGGGCACCATGGCTGCAGGCCTGCTGCTGGCGGCGCTGGCGGGCAAGGCCTCGCCCGCGCTGGGGCTGCTGGGCTTCAGCCTCACGGCGCTGATGTTCTTCGTGGTGCAGTCCGTCGTCTTCCTGTTCCCGGCCTCGCGGCTGGCGGGTGCGGGGCTGGCGGGCGGCATTGCCCTGGTCAATACCTGCGGCCTGGTGGGCGGCTTCATCGGCCCCACGGTGATGGGGATGATCGAACAGGCCACGGGCAGCACGCGCAACGGCCTGTTCATCATGGCGGGCCTGCTGGTGGTGGCCGCCCTGGCATCCACCCGACTGCGGCAGGGCCAGGAGACACGGTGATGACAGCGCTTTTGCCACGGCAGGCCGCGCTGTAGGCCAATCTCCTGTATGCGGGCCTGCCGGCTGCCCGCCAGCGCGTCCCGGACCTTGGCAAGCGGTTTTGCGGCGCTAGGATGGACCGAACTCCATTTAGCGGCCCCCTGCGCCATGACCGACACAGCGACCGACAGCTCTCCCACGCCGGCATCCAAGCCCACACCCCGCCCGCCGCGCCGCCGCTGGCTGCGCATCCTCGTGTGGATGGTCTCGGCCCTGGTGCTGCTGCTGGCGCTGGTCGTGGTCCTGATTGCCACCTATGACTGGAACCGCGCCAAGCCCTGGATCAATGAGCGGGTCAGTGAAAGCACCGGCCGGCATTTCGCGATTGAAGGCGACCTGCGGGTGCAATGGAACTGGCCCCAGCCCCTGGACCAGGGCTGGCGTCACTGGATTCCTGGCGTCACCGTCCAGGCCGAGCAGCTGACGCTGGGCCAGCCCGAAGGCTGGCAGGTGGAGCAGGAGCCGGCCAAGGGCAGTGGCGAGCTGCCTGCCCTGCCTGCGCCGCCCGACCAGTTGAACAAGGGCCGCCTGCCCGAGGAGAAAGCCAAGGAACAGCCCAGGGGAAAGGCGAAGGACAAGGACTCGCAGGCCAGCCCTTCCGCGCCCAGTATCGACAGCGACAGCATCGTCCTGGCCGACGAGAAAATGGCCCCTCCCCCGCGCGACGCCGCCACCATGGCCACGGCAGCCCACGCCACGGCCAGCCTGCGGCTGTGGCCGCTGCTGGGCCGGCACGTGCTGCTGGACCATCTGCAGCTCGAAGGGCCTGACCTGGTCTTTGCACGGCGCAAGGACGGCAGCAACAACTGGACTTTCAAGCGCCCCGAGTCCACCGGTCCGCGCTGGCGCTTCCAAGTGACGCAATTGAGCCTGCGCGGCGGCCTGGTGGGCTGGAGCGATGGCGTGCGCCAGATGGCGGTGCGCGCACGCCTGGACAGCCTTGTACGGCCGCCCAGTCCAGACTTTCCGTATGGCATGCGCGTCGGCCTGACCGGCCGCATCGCCAAGGCCACGGTCGAGGCCCAGGGCCTCATCGGGCCCGTGCTGGACCTGCAAAGCGAGCAGGCACGCTTTCCGGTCAAGCTGTGGGCCCATGCGGGCAGCCTGCGCGCACGGGCCGAGGGCATTCTCGACAATCCCAGGGCACTCAAGGGCATGGACCTGCAGGTGCACCTGCGCGGCTCCAGCATGGCCGACCTGTTCCCACTGACCGGCCTGCTGCTGCCGCGTACACCGCCCTTCGACACCAACGGCCATCTGGTCGGCAGCCTGCAGCCCGGCCGCGCCGAGTGGGACTACGAAAACTTCGAGGGCCGCGTGGGCCAGAGCGATCTGCGCGGCTCGCTGCATTACGCATCCGGCAAGCCCCGGCCCAAGCTCAGCGGCAAGCTGGCATCGCGCAAGCTGCGCCTGGCCGACCTGGGGCCGGTGGTAGGAGCACCGTCCACCAGGCAGGACCAGAAAAGCCGGCAGGCGGCCAGCGGCAAGACCCTGCCCACGCAGCGCTTCGACACCAGCAAGTGGAATGCCATGGATATGGATGTGCACTTCCAGAGTGATCGCATCGAGCGTCCCCAGGCCCTGCCCATCGAGAACTTCAGCGTACATGCCGTCATGGACAACGGTGTGCTGCGCCTGGCGCCGCTGCGCTTCGGCATGGCCAAGGGCAAGCTGGACCTGCAGGCCATGGTGGACAGCGGCGCCAAGCCGCCCAAGGCCAACCTCCAGGGCAAGGTCCAGGGGCTGCAGCTGTCGGCCCTGTTCCCCGAGATCGAATTGATGAAGAAAAGCCTGGGCAGCATGGATGGCGCCATCGCCCTGGAGGGCCGAGGCCAGTCCATGGCCGAATGGCTGGGCACCAGCTCCGGCGACATGCGCCTGTATGTGCGCGACGGGCGCTTCAGCAAGCAACTGCTGGACCTGGCCGCGCTCAACCTGGGCAGCGTGGTGGTGACCAAGCTGTTCGGTGCCGACAAGGAAGTCCAGCTCAACTGCGCCGTGGCCGACCTGTCCGTGCAGAACGGCCTGGCACGCACGCGCAACGTCAAGTTGGCGACGCCGGAGGCGATCGTGGAGGCCACAGGCCAGATCAGCCTGGCGCAGGAGACCATGGATCTGCACATCAAGCCCGAATCGCTGAAGTGGAAGTTCTTCTCGCTGCGCACGCCCCTGTATGTGCGCGGCAGCTTCGCCAACCCCAAGGTGGGCGTGGAGCCCGGCCCGCTGCTGCTGCGTGCGGGCGCGGCCGTGGCCGCCGCCGTGGTGGCGCCCGCCGCCCTGGCCCTGGTGCCGCTGACGGTGCCGGCTGCCGAGGAAGATGCGCAATGCCAGCGCCTGCTGGCAGACGCCGGCAAGAAGTAGGAAGGCCTGCCCGGCCTTCAGCTGCAGCGCGCCCTGGGAACGCCACGAACGGCCGTCCCCAGGCGCTGGCCAGCAAGTCCATGATCACCGCGCGCCTATGTGAGCCGGGGCTTGGGCCAGCGTGCAGTCTGGCAAGAGTGGCAACGCCGACCGTGCGAGCCATCAGTACCATGAGGGCCACAGCCGTTGCGAACGGCGGCGGCGCACAGTGCATATGACCCGCCCCGCTGTAGCAGGCCATGCATTGCGTATTTCCCCTTAGCCCCATCGCGGCGCAGACCGTTGATTTCGCTTAACCTTCGCCGTTAACCCGCTTTTGCCGTGCCCAGCCCTTCTCCCATGTCCTCCAAAGTCCAGTTCCGCCTGCGCGTATACAACGACAGCACCATTGCCATCGGACCCGGCAAGGTGCAGTTGCTCGAATCCATCGCCGAGGCGGGCTCCATCTCGGCCGCAGCCCGTTCGCTGGGCATGTCGTACCGGCGCGCCTGGGTGCTCGTGGACGAGATGAACCGCGCGCTGCAGACGCCGGCCGTCAACACCAGCGCAGGCGGCGCCCATGGCGGCGGCGCCTCGCTCACGGCCACGGGCGAGGCCATCGTCAGGCATTACCGCTCCATAGAAACCACGTCGCGCATGGCGGCTGCGGCCGATATCGCAGCGCTGACGCGCCTGCTCAATCCCCAGGGCACCGCCAGCGCATGAGCGATGCCGCCGCGCAAGCCATAGGCTGCCGCCCCATCGGCCATGTGCGCAGCCGCTTCACCGATCCGGTGGGCATGCCCATACAGACGGCAGGCGCGGCCGACGAGGCCGGCCGCGTGGAGCTGCTGCCCGAGTTCGAGGCCGGGCTGCGCGACATCGAAGGCTTTGACTACCTGATCCTCATCACCCACCTGCACCAGGCCGTGGAAAAGCTGGAAGTCGTGCCCTTCATGGACGACAGCAGCCACGGCGTGTTCGCCACGCGCGCCCCGGCGCGGCCCAACCGGCTGGGCCTGTCCATCGTGCGCCTGGTGCGGCGCGAAGGACTGCTGCTGCATTTCCTGGGCAACGACATGCTGGACGGCACGCCCGTGCTCGACATCAAGCCCTACGTGCCCAGGCTGGACGTGCGCCAGACCGAGCGCATAGGCTGGTTCGGCAAGCGTATCGACCAGATGCCCGACATCCGCGCCGACGCCCGCATGGCCTGAGCCTGCTTCGGCAACAACGGCAACAGCCCTCAGTGGAAATTGCGGCTTGCCACGCCGGCGCCGCCCAGGCGGCCCAGCCAGCGGCTCATGTCGCGGGCGCGGTGCACGATGAGATGGCGCACGGCGGCCACCTCCTGGCTGGCCTGCTCTGCAGGCACTGACTCGCCGCAGTCCTTGCCGCCGCCCCAGTCCGAGCTGCTTTGCCAGATGCCCTCCACCGCCAGCAGCCGCGCGCCCAGCAAGGGCTCGCCCCAGCGCGTGACGGTATCGGGCCAGACCACCAGGTTGACCGTGCCCGTCTCGTCCTCCAACGTGATGAAGACCGTGCCCTTGGCCGTGGGCGGGCGCTGGCGCACGGTGACGATGCCGCAGGCCCGCACGCGCATGCCCGCCAGCGTGTCGCGCAGCTCCAGCGCCGTGCGCAGCCCGTGGCGGCGCAGGCGGTCACGCAGCAGGGCCAGCGGATGGCGGCGCAGGCTCAGGCCCGTGGCCGCGTAGTCGAACAGGATTTCCTCGCCCTCGGGCGCGGCGGCCAGTTGCACGGGCGCCTCGTGCACGGGCACGCCCGCGAACAGCGGGGGCTGCACCTGCAGGGCCGCGGCATCCCACATCTGCTGGCGGCGGTGGCCTGACAGGCCCTGCAGCGCATCGGCCGCCGCCAGGGCCTGCAGCTCGGCGCGCTGCAGCCGGGCGCGCAGGGCCAGGTCCTCGGTGCTCCTGAACGGCGCCTGCGCGCGGACCTGGGCCACGCGCTCGCCGGAAGTCTTTGGCAGCTGCGCCACCATGCACAGACCCAGGCGCACGGCCGGCTGCGGCAGCTCGACGCCAGCAATGCGCTCGTGCGGTGCCTCCAGCGTGCAGTCCCAGTCGCTGTGGCGCACATCGACGGGCAGCACGCGCACGCCGTGGCGGCGCGCATCCTGGATCAGTTGCGAGGGGGTGTAGAAGCCCATGGGCTGGGCATTGAGCAAGGCCATGAGGAAACAGGCCGGCTCATGGCGCTTGAGCCAGGCGCTGGCATAGGCCAGCATGGCAAAGCTGTAGGCATGGCTTTCAGGGAAGCCGTATTCGCCGAAGCCCAGCATCTGGCGGAAGATGGCCTGGGCAAATTCGGCGCTGTAGCCGTTGGCCAGCATGCCGTCTATCAACGGACGCTCGAAGCGGTGCACGCCGCCCTTGCGCCGCCAGGCCGCCATGGAGCGGCGCAGCTCGTCGGCATCGCCCGCCGAGAAGTTCGCCGCGATCATGGCGATCTGCATCACCTGCTCCTGAAAAATGGGCACGCCCAGCGTGCGCTTGAGCGCCTTCTCGAGCGCAGGCTTTTCCAGGACCAGCTCGCCGCCCTGCCGCCGACGCTCGCGCGCCTGAAGATAGGGATGGACCATGCCGCCCTGTATGGGGCCGGGCCGCACGATGGCGACCTCGACCACCAGGTCGTAGAACTCGCGCGGCTGCAGCCGGGGCAGCATGCTCATCTGCGCCCGGCTCTCGATCTGGAAGGTGCCCACGGTGTCGGCGCGGCAGATCATGTCGTAGGTGGCCGGGTCGTCCTTGGGAATGTCGGCCAGCTCCCAGCGCGGGCCGCGCAGCGCGGCGCGCGCGTGCAGGCTGCCGCGCAGCACGGTGAGCATGCCCAGGGCCAGCACATCGACCTTGAGCAGCTTCATGGTGTCCAGATCGTCCTTGTCCCACTGGATGACCGAGCGGCCCTCCATGGCGGCCGGCTCCACGGGCACCAGCCGCGTCAGCGGCCCGTCGGTCAGCACAAAGCCGCCCACATGCTGGCTCAGGTGGCGCGGGCTGTCGCGCAGCTGCAGGGCCAGCTCCAGCCACAGCCGCGCACGCTGGGGCGACAGTTGCGGGCAGTCGTCGCCCAGCCGCTCGCGCAGCCGGGCCATGCGCAGCAGCTTGGAGCGCACCCAGCCCAGGGCGGGGTCATCGGGTTCGGGCTCCGGCTCGGCCGCCTGGTCCTCGGCATCGCTGAACCAGTGGTGCTGCCGGGCCATGGCGTCGATCAGCGCCGCATCCACGCCCAGGGCCTTGCCCGCATCGCGCAGCGCACCGCGCGTGCGCCAGCAGCTGACCACGGCCGTCAGCGCCGCACGGCCGCGGCCGTATTTTTCGTAGATGTACTGGATGACGGTCTCGCGCCGCGCGTGCTCGAAGTCCACGTCGATATCTGGGGGCTCGCTGCGCTCGCGGCTGATGAAGCGCGCCATCAGCAGCGTGGTCTTGTTCGGGTCCACGGCCGTGATGCCCAGGCAATAGCAGACGGCCGAGTTCGCGGCCGAACCGCGCCCCTGGCACAGGATGCCTTCGCTGCGCGCATAGCGCACGATGTCGTGCACGGTGAGAAAGTACATCTCGTAGCGGCATTCGGCGATCAGCTCCAGCTCATCCTTCAATTGCTTGGCGACCGATTCGGGAATGCCTTGCGGATAGCGCCCCGCCGCTCCCTGCCAGGTATGCCAGGCCAGGGTCTGGCGCGCGTCCATGCCGGGCAGCACGCTTTCCTGCGGATAGTGGTAGCTGATCTCACTGAGCTTGAAATCGCAGCGCGCGGCAATCTGCAGGGTTGCATCCAGCATGGCGCGCGGATAGATGCCGCCCAGCCGCAAGCGTGAGCGCAGATGGCGCTCGGCATTGGGATGCAGCTCGAAGCCGCATTCGGCCACCGTGCAGCCAAGGCGCAGCGCCGTCACCAGGTCCTGCAGCGGCTTGCGCGAGCGCGCATGCATGTGCACGTCGCCGCAGGCCACGCAGGACAGGCCCAGTAACCCTGCCACGTCCTGCAGGCTTTGCAGCCACAGGCTGTCGTCGGGCGCCAGCAGCAGCTCCACGCCCAGCCAGCAGCCCGGCCCCAGCTGCGCCACGGCGGCCTGCACGGCCTGGGCGATGGCGGGCACATCGCCGGCTGGAAGCAGCGCACGCTGTGGCAGGACGATGCATTCGCAGCCTTCACGCAGCAGATGCCAGGGGCTGTCGGTATCGACCAGGTACCGGCCCTTTTCGGCACGGGCGCGCGCTGCGCTGATGAACTCGCAGAGGTTGCCCCAGCCGTTCAGATCGCGCGCCAGCGCCACCACGCGCAGCGGCCCCCAGGCGAATTCGCTGCCATGGATCAGCGCCATCTCGCAGTCGCGTGCAGCCTCGAAGGCCCGCACGGCGCCGGCCACCGAGCATTCGTCGGTCAGGGCCAGCGCCTGGTAGCCCAGGGCCTTGGCGCGCTGCACCAGTTGGGCCGGCGAAGAGGCGCCGCGCAGAAAGCTGAAGTTCGACAGGCAGTGCAGCTCCGCATAGCCGGGCAGGCCCGGGCCCGATGCCATGCCGGACACCGGCCCGGTGGCCTGGGGCGGGGGCTGCAGCCGCTGCAGCTGCGGGGGCGGCGGCTCCATCAGGATGTCCTGTTCAGCCATAGATGCCTTGCGCAAACCAGGCGGCGGGCGACAGCAGGGCCGGCATGCCTGGCAGCCGTTCCGATGCAGGCGCGCGCTCGCGGTAGATCCAGACATGGCCGACAGCCGCGTTGCTGGCCACGAAATAGTCACGCACGGCCAGCGCCGCATCGGCCTGCGGCTCTCCCCACCAGCCGGCCTCCAGCCGATAGGGGCCGGCCAGCAATTGCAGCGGCCCCTGCCAGCAGGGGCGGCTGCCCTGCAGGAGCAGCGGCTGGGGCGGATCAAGCAGCCAGGGCGGCAGCAGGCCCTGCCAGGGGTTGGCCGCCTTGCGCGCGTGCGCGGGCCGCCGCGGCGCCTGCGGGGTCTGCAGGGCCTCGCAGGCCGGGGTCCAGCGCTGCATGGCCTCGGGCCGGTGGTCCGATTGCAGCTGCGCCACCCGCACGCCCTGCGCACCACGGCGGGCCGAGACGCGCTCCACCCATTCATGCCAGGCCATGCCGCTGGCCGCGTCTGTCGCCTCGCCCAGTGGCGCCGGGCCGGGCGCGGCCGGTGGCAGGCAACTGCCGGCATCGGCCGCGAAAGGCGCGGTGTCCAGCGCCACCAGCTCCAGCATGTCCGCAGGCGCGCGCCAGGGCGTGCGGGCCAGGCGTTCGCGCAGCAGGCGCTCCATGTGCTCCAGCGCCTGGGCGGGCCGGGCCGTGCGGATGTCCAGCGCTTCCCAGGCCGGCAGCTCCGTGCCGTCCACGCGCCGCAGATCGTGGTGCCAGCGCAGCTGCAGGCCCAGCACACCCTGGTGGCGGGCCTGCAGCCAGGCCTGCAGCGCACGCAGCAGGGGCCGGGCGGCCTGCAGCAGGGCCTGGGCGTCGCTGGCCGGATAGCCCAGGTCGGCGCGCAATGCAAAGTGCTCGGGCAGCTCCAGCCAGTCCAGCGCATGGGGGCTGCTGCCATAGGCCTGGTCCAGCGCCAGCAGCGCCGGCAGCCCGATGCGCCGCGCCAGGCCCGCGCGCGGCAGGGCGCGCAGTTCGCCCCAGCGGCGGCAGCCCATGCGCTCCAGGGCCGGCGCATGCGGCTCCAGTGCGGGCAGTGTCCAGATGGGCAGTGCGTCGGCAGGCGGCCAGGGCTGGCGCGAATCCGCGCCCTGCATGCGCCAGCGCAGACGCGCCAGCGCCTGCCATGCCGTGGCGCCCCGGGCCCAGGACGGCATCCGGGGGCCGCCCGCCTGACCGTCCTCGGGCTGCTGTTCGCGCAGCGCGCGCAGCAGGCCCAGCAGCATGGCCTGGCGACCGCCCCACAGGCGCTCCACGCTGCCCACCTCCATCAACGCCACGGCCTGCCCTGCCCCGTACCAGAGAGCCACGCGCGGCGTCCAGCGCAGGGCCCACCAGGCCTGCTGGGCGCAGGCACTGCCTTCGCCATCACTGTCGCCGTTGCCCTGGCCATCGCCCTGCGCGACATGCAGCGGCCAGGCAATCCAGTGCAGTGCTTGATTCGGCTGTGCCATGGCATCTCACCCCAGGGTGTGCGCTGCCGCCTGCAGGGCGGGCGCCTCGGCGGGCAGCAGTTGCCCGTGTCCATGAAGCCAGCGCTGCGCCTCGTCCGCCTGCCGGGTGCGCCGCTGGGCCTGGGCCTGCAGCACGTCCTGCCAGGCCCAGTGGTGCAGCGGCAGCTTCAAGGGATGCTCCAGCGCAGGCCCCCGGCGCTTGAGCAACTGCACGCGCAGGCAGGCTGGCGTGCCGCCTTCGCCCGGCTCCCCCAACTCTGTCTCCACGCGCAGCCGCAGCGGCGCGGGCGAGGCCACCGTCTGCAGGGCGGCCGAGGCCTCGCGCCACAGCCACAGAATGCGCCCCTGCGCAGCGGCCGCCCATTGCAGCCGGCGCAGCGTGGCCATGGGCAGACCGGCCGGCAGCCAGGCCAGCACGGCCAGCACGTCGCGGCAGCGCAGTGCCTGCTCACAGACCCAGGCCAGCCCTGCCCCATCGCCTGCCGGGTGGGCGCCGGGGTGGGTGCCGGGGTGGGTATCGGCCTCCACGCAGCACAGCCGGTGCGCCGCCACGCCCGCCGCTTCCAGTCCCGGTGCAAAAGGCCTGCAAGGCGGTGCCACCAGCACCACCTGGCCCGCGCTGCGCTGCATCAGGGCCGCCAGACCCGGCAACAGCAGCGGCCATTCGGCATGGCCATGGGCGGGCTGCAGCAGCTCGACCATCGCGCCCAGCGGCCAGCCCCCGCCCGGCAATTGCGCATCCAGCAGCGCATGGCCCGAAGGCTGGACGCGCTGCTGCAGCGCCTGCTGCCAGCCATCGCCACGCCACACGCCCTGCAACTGAGGCAGCACACGCGCCGCGCCCGCCATGGGGGCGGGCTGCGCAGGTTGGGAGGCGTGGGGCGTGGTCATGGGGAAAATCTCAAATACTGTATGAATATACAGCACTCTTGATTTCCAAGAGATCCACGGATGTAAAAAAAGCCGGGCAAGCCCGGCTGTCTCAGTGCGCAGCTGTTGCCGCTGCCCCACCCGGCGGCGGCGTGGCGTCGATCTGCATGCAGGCTTCGCACCATTGCGCGACCGCCGTGTCCACGGCGTGGGTGCGGGCGTTGATGGCGGGCCAGCGGCGCAGGCAGGCGTTGACGATGGCCTGCAGCTGCCACAGGGCCTCGCGGCTGAGCAGGGCCAGCTCGCTCATGCCCTGCACGTCGTCCTTGAGGTAGGCCAGCAGGTCGGTCTGCTGGTTCGGGTGCAGGCCGGCCTCGGCCAGCTGCTTTTGCAGGCTGCCGATGCTGGAGTCGATGTAGACGGCCGCCTGGTGGTCGGGCATGGCCTGCCAGCGCTCGGGAAAGGCCTGGCTGAACGTGTCCCACATCTGGAAGGCGGCCGACAGCGCTGCCACGCTGTGCGTGACCTCGGCCTGCAGCGGCGGCAGCGGCGTGCCCGGCGAGATCTCGTCGTACAGCAGCGGCAGCAGGATGCCGACCAGATCGGCCGGATAGCGGCGGTGGTTCATGCGCAGCATCAGCGACAGGCGCTGGCCGGGCAGGTCCTGGAATTTGTCGAAGAAGGCCGAGACCACCTCGGCCAGCAACAGGATACGGCCCATTTTGGAGATGGCTTCGCCATGCACGCCGCGCGGATAGCCCGTGCCGTCCATGCGCTCGTGGTGCTCGAGCACGGCCATTTCCACGTCCTGCGAATACGCGCCCGCGCCCCGCATGATGAGCATGCCCGTGACCGAGTGCGCCACCAGGTGCTTGCGCTCGGCGCCCGTGAGCCGGTAGTTGGGGTCGGTCCAGGCCGGGTCCATGTAGAGCATGCCCACATCGTGCAGCAGGGCCGCCGTGGCCAGCGGGCCGCATTCACGCTCGCTCCATTCGCTTTGCAGCGCCAGGTAGACGGCCACCAGCATCATCTGCAGGCTGTGGGCGAACAGCTCGGGGCGCTGCTCGCGCATGACCGTGAGCTTGAAGGCGATCTGCGGCGGCAGCACCATCAGGCGCAGCGGCGCCAGCAGCCGGTCCGTGCCGCCCAGCGACTGCACCAGGCGGCGCATCAGGTCCACGGTTTCGCACTGCACCATGGCCTGGGCCTCGATGGCCAGCACGTCCACGCGGTTGTCAACGCCCAGGTGCTTGTCGATGGGGTCGCGCAGCTTGTGCTTGACCAGGCGCTCGTACATGTTGCTGTCGATGCGCGCGCCCTTGTCCACGAGCTTGACACCCTTGTCGTTGAAGATGGGCTCGCCGGTCACCACGTTGCAATGCTCGGCCATGTCGGTGACGGCGCGCAGGAAATGCACGCCCTCGTCCTTCCATCCCTGCGCTGTCGGTGGATTGCGCACGGCCGCGACATCCGTCATAGAGGCTCCCATTGGCTCGAAATCTGAAATATAAGCAAAAGAGCCCGCGCAAGGCGGGCTCTCGTCGCGCAGGCCTGCACCAGGCAGGCACTGCACAGCACGGCAACATCAGCGAATCAGCGTCACGCCGGTCTTGGACTGGATGTCCTCGAAGCTCACTTCGGGGGCCAGTTCCACGAGCTTCAGGCCCTGCGGCGTCACGTCCATCACTCCCAGGTCGGTGATGATACGGTCCACCACGCCCACGCCGGTCAAAGGCAGAGTGCAGGCGGGAAGAATTTTGAGGTCGGTCGTGCCGTCCTTCTTCTTTGCCACATGCTCCATGAGCACGATGACGCGCTTGACGCCCGCCACCAGGTCCATGGCGCCGCCCATGCCCTTGACCATCTTGCCGGGGATCATCCAGTTGGCCAGGTCGCCCTTCTCGGACACCTGCATGGCGCCCAGGATGGACAGGTTGATCTTGCCGCCGCGGATCATGGCGAACGACTGGTCGCTGCCGAAGATGGACGAGCCGGCAATCGTCGTCACGGTCTGCTTGCCGGCGTTGATCAGGTCGGCGTCCACGGCATCCTCGGTCGGGAAGGGGCCGATGCCCAGCATGCCGTTCTCGGACTGCAGCCACACTTCCTTGTCACCCGTGTGGTTGGCCACCAGGGTGGGAATGCCGATGCCCAGGTTGACGTAGAAGCCGTCTTCGAGTTCTTGGGCCGCGCGGGCGGCCATCTGGTCTTGGGTCCACGGCATGGTCAGGCTCCTTGTTTTTCTGTGATGGTGCGCTTTTCGATGCGCTTTTCGGGGTTCGGGTTGTGCACGATGCGGTGCACGTAGATGCCGGGCAGGTGGATGTCGTCCGGTGCGATCTCGCCGACCTCGACCACCTCCTCCACTTCCACGATGCAGACCTTGCCGGCCGTGGCGGCGGCAGGGTTGAAGTTGCGCGCCGTCAGGCGGAACTGCAGGTTGCCGCTCTTGTCGGCACGGTGGGCCTTGACCAGGGAGACATCGGGCACGAGCGAGCGCTCCATCACATAGGTCTCGCCGTCGAACTCGCGCAGCTCCTTGCCCTCGGCCACCATGGTGCCCACGCCGGTCTTGGTGAAGAAGGCGGGAATGCCGGCGCCGCCTGCGCGCAGCTTCTCGGCCAGCGTGCCCTGGGGCGTGAATTCCAGCTCCAGCTCGCCGGCCAGGTACTGGCGCTCGAACTCCTTGTTCTCGCCCACATACGACGAGATCATCTTCTTGATCTGGCGCGTCTCCAGCAGCTTGCCCAGGCCAAAGCCGTCCACGCCCGCGTTGTTGGAAATCACCGTCAGGCCCTTGACGCCGCTGTCACGCAGCGCGTCGATCAGGGCCTCGGGAATGCCGCACAGGCCGAAGCCTCCCACAGCCAGCAATTGCCCGTCGGCCACGACGCCCTGGAGCGCCTGCTCCGCAGAGGGGTAGAGCTTTTTCACACATGTCTCCTTCAGATTGGATGCGCTACGATACTACGTACTTGCATAAGTAGTTTTTCGTAAAGATTTGCCCATGGATATAGATTACAGGCTGGCGTTCGAGGCCGCCCCCGTCGGTCTCGTGATCTCGCGCAACCGAACCATGATCGACTGCAATCGCCAGGTCTGCGAGATGTTCGAGGCCTCGCGCGAGGTGCTGATCGGCCAGACCTTCCAGATCCTCTACCCCAGCGCCGACGAGTATGAGCGGCTGGGCGCGCGCATCGCGCCCATTCTCAATGCAAGGGGCTTTTATTCGGACAACCGCATCATGAAGCGCGCCAACGGCGAAACGTTCTGGTGCCATGTCACGGGCCGCACGCTGGACCGCAGCGACCCGCATGCCTCGGGCATCTGGAGCTTCGAGGACCTCAGCGCCCAGCGCCCCGTCAAGGCCGAACTCACGGGGCGCGAGCGCGAGGTGGCCGCCCGCCTGCTGGAAGGCCTGACCTCCAAGGAAATCGGCCGTGCCCTGGCCATCAGCCACCGCACGGTGGAGATCTACCGCGCACGGCTGATGCGCAAGTACGGCGCCTCCACGGCCGCCGATCTGGTCCACAAGCTGGTCTCTGGCTGACAGGGCGACGGCCTACACGGGCCGTATCCGCCCGCGCAACACAATGCCTTGGCAAAAAGCATGCCCGGCACGACGCAGGCGGGGTGCGGTGAAATTTTTTGGCTATGGCGCAGTTGAGATTTGCCAATCGCCAAAGCCTTGCCGCATCCATAGAACGAAACAACAATAAAAGCAATTCGATAGCACGCAGCTATTGATTTTCCAAGCGCCGCGCTGCCTGCGTGCAAGCCGGCGCCGCTACCACCCCTCGATCAAGGAGAGACCATGACCCACAAGCTCACCACCGCCGCAGGTGCCCCGGTTGCCAACAACCAGGACTCGCTCACGGCCGGCCCGCGTGGCCCGATGCTGCTGCAGGACCTGTGGCATCTGGAAAAAATGGCCCACTTCAACCGCGAAGTGATTCCCGAGCGCCGCATGCACGCCAAGGGCTCGGGCGCCTTCGGCACCTTCACCGTGACGGGTGACATCACGCGCTACACCCGCGCCAAGGTGTTCTCCGACATCGGCAAGCAGACCGAAGTGTTCGCGCGCTTTTCCACCGTGGCCGGCGAGCGCGGCGCGGCAGACGCAGAGCGCGATATCCGCGGCTTCGCCGTCAAGCTCTATACCGAGGAAGGCAACTGGGACCTGGTGGGCAACAACACGCCGGTGTTCTTCTTCCGCGACCCGCTCAAGTTCCCCGACCTGAACAAGGCCGTCAAGCGCGACCCCTACACCAACCTGCGCTCGCCCGAGAACAACTGGGACTTCTGGACCGGCCTGCCCGAGGCGCTGCACCAGATCACCATCGTCATGAGCGACCGGGGCATTCCGCGCGGCTACCGCCACATGCACGGCTTCGGCTCGCACACCTACAGCTTCATCAACGCCAGCAACGAGCGCCACTGGGTCAAGTTCCACTGGGTCTGCCAGCAGGGCATCGAGAACTTCGGCGATGCCGAGGCGGCCTCCGTCGTCGCCTCCGACCGTGAAAGCAGCCAGCGCGACCTGCTCGAAGCCATCGAGCGCGGCGAGTTCCCGCGCTGGAAGCTGTGCGTGCAGATCATGCCCGAGCATGAAGCCGAGACCTACCGCTTCCACCCCTTCGACCTGACCAAGGTCTGGAGCAAGAAGGACTACCCGCTGATCGAAGTGGGCGTGATGGAGCTCAACCGCAACCCGCGCAACTACCACGCCGACGTGGAGCAGGCCTCGTTCACGCCGGCCAACCTGGTGCCGGGCATCGGCCCCTCGCCCGACCGCATGCTGCAGTCGCGCCTGTTCTCGTATGGCGATGCCGCGCGCTACCGCCTGGGCGTGAACCACCACCAGATCCCCGTGAACGCGCCGCGCTGCCCCTACCACGCCTACCACCGTGATGGCGCCATGCGCGTGGACGGCAACTACGGCGGCACCATTGCCTACGAGCCCAACACCAAGGGCGAGTGGCAGGAGCAGCCCGCCTTCGCCGAGCCGCCGCTGGCCCTGCACGGTGCGGCCGACCGCTGGAACTACCGCGAGGACGATGCCGACTACTTCACCCAGCCCGGCGACCTGTTCCGCCTGCTCACGCCCGATGCGCAGCAGCGCCTGTTCGAGAACACGGCGCGCAACATCGCCGGTGTGTCCGAGCACATCGTGCAAAAGCACATAGCGCACTGCACCCAGGCCGACCCGGCCTACGGCAAGGGCGTGGCCGATGCCATCGCCCGCCAGAAGGCCGGCACGCTCTGACCGGCTGACCCACGGCAAAACGCCCCCGCATCGCCGGGGGCGTTTTTCATGGCGCGCCCTGCCCTCAGGCCACGGCCTTGAAGGCGGGAAGCTTGTCGCCCAGCCGCTTGCCCATCTCCGTGCCCAGGGCCTGCAGGCCGCTCATGGGGCGCACCATGACCTCGAATTCCCGGATCAGCCCCTGCTCGTCGAAACGGATGAAGTCGATGCCCTTGAGGTTCTTGCCGCCCACGCTGGCGCTGAACTCCAGCACCACGTCCAGGCCGTCATCGCTGGCCATCTGGCAGTGGTAGGTGAAGTTCTCGAACACCTGGACCACGGTGGACAGCGCCAGCATCAGCGCGGCTGCCGAGGCATAGGGCGTGTTGGCCATGGGCGAGCGGAACACTGCGTCGGGATGGACGATGGTGTGCAGCTCGCCCAGGTCGCTGGCGGCAACCATGCGATGCCACAACTCCAGGGAGCGGGCGACTGCGGGATGGGCGTTCTTCGGGGGCTGGGACATGCTTGTCTCCTGGTGGTTGAGGTGGAAAACGGAATCGGGCGGCGCCCTCAAAGGCTGGCCGCCAGCGTGGTGCCTTGCACGATGGCGCGCTTGGCGTCGAGTTCGGCCGCCACGTCGGCGCCGCCGATCAGGTGCACGCTGCAGCCCGCCGCGCTCAGGGCCGCATGCAGCTCGCGCTGCGGCTCCTGGCCCGCGCAGAGCACGACGTTGTCCACCTCCAGCAGTTGCGGCTGGCCGTCCACGGTGATGTGCAGCCCGGTGTCGTCGATGCGCTCATAGGCCACGCCCGAGCCCATGGCCACGCTGCGTGCCTTCAGCGAGGTGCGGTGTATCCAGCCCGTGGTCTTGCCCAGCTGGTCGCCCACCTTGGTGGACTTGCGCTGCAGCAGGTGCACGCGGCGCGGCGAGGGCTGGGCCTGCGGCTGCGCCAGGCCGCCGGCCTGGGCGTAGTCCGTGTCTATGCCCCACTCCGCATAGAACTTGCGGGGCGCCACGGCGCCGCTGTCGCCGGCATGGGTCAGGTACTCGGCCACATCGAAGCCGATGCCGCCCGCGCCGATGATGGCCACGCGCTCGCCCACGGGCCTGTCGCCCTGCAGCACGTCCAGGTAGCCGAGCACCTTGGGATGGTCCACGCCGTCAATGGCGGGAACGCGTGGCCGTATGCCCGTGGCCAGCACGATCTCGTCATAGCCGCCCTCGATGAGCTGGGCCGCCTCCACGCGGTGGCCCAGGCGAAGGTCCACGCCGCCCAGCTCCAGTTGGCGGCGAAAGTAGCGCAGCGTCTCGTGGAACTCCTCCTTGCCGGGCACCTTCTTGGCAATGTTGAACTGCCCGCCGATCTCGCTGGCCGCATCGAACAGCGTCACCGCATGGCCGCGCTGCGCGGCGGTGACGGCGAAGCTCAGGCCCGCTGGGCCGGCGCCCACCACGGCGATGCGCTTGGCGGCGGGCGCGGGCGCAATCACCAGCTCGGTCTCGTGGCAGGCGCGCGGGTTGACCAGGCAGGAGGTGATCTTGCCGCCAAAGGTATGGTCCAGGCAGGCCTGGTTGCAGGCAATGCAGGTGTTGATCTCGTCGGCCCGGCCCTGGCGCGCCTTGCGCACGAAGTCGCCATCGGCCAGCAGCGGCCGGGCCATGGAGACCATGTCGGCATAGCCCTCGGCCAGCAGGCGCTCGGCCACTTCGGGCGTGTTGATGCGGTTGGATGTGATCAGCGGGATGCCCACCTGCCCCATCACGCGCTGCGTGACCCAGGCATAGGCGGCGCGCGGCACCTTGGTGGCAATGGTGGGGATGCGCGCCTCGTGCCAGCCTATGCCCGTGTTCAGCAGCGTGGCGCCCGCGGCCTCGATGGCCTGGGCCAGCGCGATCACTTCCTCCAGCGTGGAGCCGCCCTCCACCAGGTCCAGCATGGACAGGCGGTAGATGATGATGAAGTCCCGCCCCACGCGCTGGCGCGTGCGCCGCACGATCTCCACCGCAAAGCGCATGCGGCCCGCGTAGCTGCCGCCCCATTCGTCATCGCGGTGGTTGGTGCGTGCGGCGATGAACTCGTTGATCAGATAGCCCTCGGAGCCCATGATCTCCACGCCGTCGTAGCCCGCATGGCGGGCCAGGGCTGCGCAGCGCACGAAGTCCTCGATGGTCTGCTCCACCTCGTCGCCCGTCAGCGCATGCGGCACGAAGGGGTTGATGGGCGCCTGCAGCGCGCTGGGCGCCACCAGCCCGGGCTGGTAGGCATAGCGGCCGAAGTGCAGGATCTGCATGGCGATCTTGCCGCCCTCGGCATGGACGGCCTGCGTGACGATGCGGTGCTGGTCCGCCTCGTGTTCGTTGACCATCATGGCGCCGCCCTTCATGGGCCGGCCGCGCTCATTGGGGGCGATGCCGCCCGTGACGATCAAGCCCACCTCGCCGCGCGCGCGCTCGGCGTAGAAGGCGGCCATGCGCTCGAAGCCGTGGGGCGCCTCCTCCAGCCCCACGTGCATGGAGCCCATGAGCACGCGGTTTCTGAGCGTGGTGAAGCCCAGGTCCAGTTCGGCATTCAGGTGGGGGTAGTGGGTCATGCCTGTCTCGCTTTTTTATGCAACTGATTGCATGAATGTAGTCAGCCTCCTTTATTTATGCAACTGGTTGCGCAAAAAATTGCAGAAATGACTGCAGCGCTTGGCCGCGCCTCCATGCAGGCCCGTAAGATGGCGCCCAGCGCCAGTCCCTTTGTTGCCGATGTCCCTGCCACACGCCCTTCTCACCGCCTTGGTCGAGCACCCCTGCTCGGGCTCGGAACTTGCCGAGCGCTTCGACCGCTCCATCGGCTACTTCTGGAACGCCACGCACCAGCAGATCTACCGCGAACTCGCGCGGCTGGAAGAGGCGCAATGGATAGAGGCCCTTCCCGCCGAATCCGGCCGGGGCCGCAAGCGCCAGTACCGCATCCTTCCCACCGGCCGCAAGGAGCTCAAGCGCTGGGTGGCCGAGCAGGAAGACCCCAAGCCGCTGCGCGAGGAATGGATGGTGCGCCTGCGTGCCGAGGCGGTGGTGGGGCCCTGCGGACTGCAGGACGAAGTGCAGCGGCTGCTGGCACTGCACCAGGCGCAGCTGGACGTCTACCAGCGCCTGGAGCAGCGCGATTTCCTGGACAAGCCGCCCACGCGCGAGCGGCGACTGCAGCACCTGGTGCTCAAGGCCGGCATACAGCAGGAGCAGCTGTGGATAGGCCTGCTGCAGGAAGCCCGGGAGATCCTGGACATGCCGGCCAGGCCCTGAGCAACGGTTGCGACGACTGAGACTGCCGAGACGGCTGAGAAGGTCGCGACGGCCGCCTCAGCCCTTGTTCAAGCCGTGCAGCGCCAGCCCCGGCGCCTCCAGCCGGGCACGCAGAATGCACCCGTGCGTGGAGTCCGTCACATACAGCGTGCGGCGGTCCGCGCCGCCAAAGGCCAGGTTGGTGAGCGAGCTTCCCGGCACGCCGCGCAGCACCTGCACGGGCTCGGCACGGTGGTTGAGCACCCACACCAGGCCCAGGCCCGGGTTGGCCACCAGCAGTCGGCCCTGGTCATCCACGGCCAGCCCGTCGGGACCGCTGGGGCCGTAGGAGGTGAAGAACTGCCCCACCTTGGCCACGCTGCCATCGGGCAGCAGGGGCACGCGCCAGACGCAGTTGCCGCGCGTCACGGCCAGGTAGAGCACGCGGCCATCGGGCGACAGCGCCACGCCGTTGGGGCTGGGCACGTTGGCCAGCAGCAGGTCCAGCCGGCCGTCCGGCCGCAGGCGGTACAGGCGGCCGCTGGGATCGTGCAGGCCGCTCTGGCCCTGGTCGGTGAAGTAGAGGTTGCCTTCGGCATCGAAGACCAGGTCGTTCACGCCCTTGAAACGCTCGCTGTTGCGCCGCTGCAGATAGGGGCTGACGCGCCCCGTGGCCACCTCCAGGCACATCAGGCCGTTCTTGTAGTCGGTGATCAGCAGCGTGCGCTCGTCAAGGAACTTCATGCCGTTGGGCTCGCCGTCGTACTCGGCCACCAGGGTCCAGGCGCCTTGCGGATCGATGCGGAAGACGCGGCCCCAGGGAATGTCGGCCACGTACAGGTTGCCGGCGCCGTCGAACACCGGCCCCTCGAGGAAGGAGTCGGTGACGGCGCCGCTGCGGTTGGCATCGGCCCAGTCGCTGCGCTCGGGGCGGCGCAGGGCGTCGGGCATGGCGGTGAACGATTCGAGGTCGCAGACCTGGGGGGCTTGCAGCAGGAACATAGTGTCTGTCTTTCTTGGAGTGTCAGGCCGCGCCGTCGAAGCCATACAGCCTTGCGGGGTTGTCCACCAGGATGCGGTCCATGGCCTCGTCCGTGCCCGCCCAGGCCTGCAGCAGGTCCACCAGGTCGGCGTCGTTGACGGAGCCCGGCGCCTCGGTGGTGTGCGGCCAGTCGCTGCCCCAGACCAGGCGCTCGGGCGCGGCGCGCACCAGGTCGCGGCCCAGCGGCAGCGTGTCGGCATAGGAAGGGCCGCCCACCGATGAACGCATATAGGCGCCGGAGAGCTTGACCCAGGTGTTGCCGCCGTCGAGCAGCCGGCGCAGCGCGGCATGGGCCGCGCCCTCCATGCCTTCAGCCGGGTCGATGCGGCCCAGGTGGTCCACGACCAGGGGCACGGGCAGCGCGCCCAGCACGGGAGCCAGCGCCACCAGCTGTTCGGGCTGCACAAAGACCTGCACATGCCAGCCCAGCCGTGCGACCCGGTGCGCCAGCGTGACCAGCATGTGGGCCGTGGTCTCGCCCCATGACTGCGGCGAGACAAAGTTCACGCGCAGCCCGCAGACGCGGTGCGTGGCCAGCCGGTCCAGCTCGGCATCGGCCACATCGTGGGCGACCACGGCCACGCCGCGCGCATCATCGCCCAGGCGCTCCAGCGCATCCAGCGTGCAGGCGTTGTCCGTGCCATAGGTCGAGGGCGTGACCACCACGGCGCGCGAGGTGCCCAGGCGCCGCTGCAGTTGGCGGTACATGGCCACGTCGGCCTGCGGAGGCGTGCGCGGCCAGTGCGGCGACGGCGCAAAGCGCGCATCGAAGATGTGCATGTGGCTGTCGCAAGCCAGGGGCGGCAGCGTGCGCGCAGGCCTGCTCGTGCCGGCCGAGTGCGGCACGGCCATGGCGATGTCGGTCATGCCCATGCGCTCAGTCCAGCACGATGGCGCCCTTGCGCACCACCTCGCCCCACTTGGCGTCTTCCTTCTGGAGGAAGGCGGCGAACTCGGCCGGCGTCGATGCCATGGGCTGGGCGCCCAGGTCGCTCAGGCGCTGGCGCACCTCGGCTTCCTGCAGCACCTCGGACAGCGCCTGGTGCAGGCGCGCGGCCACGGGCTCGGGCGTGCCCGTGGGCAGGAAGATGCCGTTCCACTCATAGGCCTCGTAGCCGGGAATCACGGTCTCGGACACGGTGGGCACATCGGGCAGGCGCGCCGAGCGCTGGGGCGCCGCCACGGCCAGGGCGCGCAGCTTGCCGCCCGTGACCAGCGGATAGGTGGCCGCCATGGTGCCGAACATGAAGTCCACCTGCCCGCCCATCACATCGGCAATGGCCGGCCCGCCGCTCTTGTAGGGCACATGGACCATGTCCAGCTCCAGCCGCTGGCGGAACAGCTCGGCCGCCAGGCGCTGCACCGTGCCGCTGCCGCCCGAGGCGAAGTTGATCTTGCCCGGCTGCGCCTTGGCCCTGGCCGCCAGGTCGGCCACGCTGCGCACGGGCGAGTCGGCCTTGACCACGACCACATTGGGCATGAGCAGCACCAGCGACAGCGGCTGCAGCGCGCTGCGCGCATAGGGCAGCTTGGCAAACAGATGCGGGTTGATGGAAAACGGCGTGGCGTCGTAGAGCACCGTGTAGCCATCGGCGCGCGCCTTGGCCACCTGGCTGGCACCAATCGTGCCGCTGGCCCCGGGCCGGTTGTCCACGATGATGCTGGTGCCCAGCCGCGCGCCCATGCGCGTGGCCAGCAGGCGCGCGGCCGCGTCGGCGCCGCCGCCGGGCGCATAGGGCACGACCAGGGTGATGGGACGCTCGGGAAAGGCGGCCTGGGCCACGGCGGCGGCCAGGGCGCAGGCCGCGATCAGGGTTCTGGCAAGGAATTTCATGGCTTGTCTCCACATTTTTTAGAGGGGGCGGCGGCCGAATCAATCCGCCTTCAGGTTCAGTTCGCGGGCGATCTGCGCATAGGACGCCCCTGCCCTGGCTCAGGCGCCGGCCGCCGCAGGCACGCGGGCCAGCACCTCCAGCACATTGCGGGCCGCGCCCACGCCCATGTTCACGTAGGCATCGCCGGTCACGCCGCCGATATGGGGGCTGAGCACGAAGTTCCTTTCGCCCTGGAACGGGTGGCCGGCCACCATGGGCTCCACCGCAAAGCTGTCCAGCCCTGCGGCCGCCACCTGGCCCGAGCGCACGGCGGCCAGCAGCGCGGCCTCGTCGATCAGGCCGCCGCGTGCGGTGTTGACCACGATCACGCCGCGCTTGCAGGCCGCCAGCGTGGCGGCGCCGAGCATGCCCCGGTTTTCCTCGGTCAGCGGGCAGTGCAGCGAAATCGCGTCGGACTCGCGCCAGATGGTCTCCAGGTCCACGGGCTGCACGTAGGCGGGCAGATTCTTTGCGAAGGGATCGAAGCCGATCACGCGCATGCCCAGCGCATCGGCCATGCGCGCAAAGCGCAGACCGATGGCGCCCAGCCCCACCAGGCCCACGGTGCGCCCACCCAGCTCCAGGCTCTTGTGCGTGGCCTTGTCCCAGTGGCCTGCGTGCATGCGTGCATCCAGCGCCACCACCGACTTGGCGCAGGCCAGCAGCAGGGCCAGTGCCTGCTCGGCCACGGCCGCCGCATTGGCGCCCGCGGCGGCCACCACGGCAATGCCGCGTTCGGCGGCGGCCACCTTGTCGATGGTGTCCGTGCCGCTGCCGTGCTTGGAGATCACGCGCAGCGAGGGCGCCGCGTCCATCACGGCCGCGCCCACCTTGCCGTAGCGCACGATGATGGCCACGGGATCATGGGCGCGGCACAGCGCGACCAGGTCCTCTTCGGTGGGCGTCTTGCCCGCATAGACGATGTCGTGCTGCGCCAGCAGCTCCAGCGCCTGTTGCGCCAGATCGGCGCCGGTGACGATGATGGTGCTCACAGCGATTCCCCTTCCTTGAGCACGCCGGCCGCGCGCAGGGCCGCGGGCAGCCACTTCGATGCCGTGTCGCCGCGCGCAATGGCCTCGATGCGGGCGGCCTCGTCGGCCACCTTCTTCACGGCCAGCTCCAGCATGGCGGGTGCCTTGGCGCGCTCGATGACGACCACGCCATCGGCATCGCCCACCACCAGGTCGCCCGGGTGAACCGTCGTGCCACCAGCGGAGATGGCGTGGTTGATGCGGCCCGGCACGAACTTGGTCGGGCCTGCGGGATTGAAGCCTGCGCTGAACACGGGGAAGTCCAGCTCCAGCAGCTCCAGGCGGTCGCGGATGGCGCCGTCCACGATGACGCCGGCCAGGCCCAGCTTCTTGCAGGCGCTGAGCATCAGCGTGCCCATCAGCGCCGCCGTCTGGTCGCCCTTGCCGTCGATGACCAACACATCGCCGGGCCGGGCCAGCGCGATGGCGGCGTGGATCATGAGGTTGTCGCCGGGGCGCACCTCGACGGTGAAGGCCGGGCCGGCCACCTTCATGCCCTGGTGCACGGGCGCCACGCGCGCATGCATGGTGCCGCGGCGGCCCGCCACGTCGGCCAGGATGGCGGCCTGAAAGCCTGCTGCGCGTTGCACGACCTGGGCGTCCACGCGCTCTATGTCACGGATGATTTCTGGGAGTTGGCTCATGATGGTTCGGTGAGATGGGGGGAAGAAAAACAGGAAGATCAGGAAGATGTGCGCGCGTCAGTCGGCCTTGATGCCGGCCTCGCGGATGAGTTGGGCCCACTTGGCGGAGTCGGATTTCTGCAGCTCGCCCAATTGCCGGGACGTGCCGCCGACCATGCCGGCCTCGGCCATGGTGAGCACGTCAGGCAGGGCCTTCAGGCGCGCCGCCGAGGTCACGGCCAGCGCGGGCGTGTCGCCCTTGTAGGGCACATGGATGAAGCGCACGCCGCCCTGCCTTTGCAGCAGCTCGCCCTGCATCTGCAAGACGGTTCCGCTGCCGCCCGAGGCAAAGGCCAAACGGACGGGCACGGCAAGGCTGTCGCAGTCCATGGCGAGATCTCGATGGAGGAAGAAAAAGGAAGGGAGGAGGAAGCGCGGAGGAAGCGAAAGGGCTGGCGCCCCTGCCCCCCGGTCTCAGTCCAGGCTGGCGCCCGAGTCCTTGACGATGCGTGCCCAGCGCGGCACCTCGGCGCGCAGCAGCGCGGCGAACTTCTCGGACGAACCGCCCAGCACCTCGCCGCCTTCGGAGCGCAGCTTCTCGGCCACCTCGGGCACCAGCAGCGCGTCGTTGATGGCCTTGTTCAGCTGCTGCACGATGGCCTGGGGCGTCCCGGCCGGGGCCAGCACGCCGAACCAGGTGACGGCCTCGAAGTCCTTGTAGCCCGACTCGGCCAGCGTGGGCGTCTGCGGCAGCTGGTCGGACCGCTTGAGCGAGGTCACCATCACCGCGCGCAGCTTGCCGTTGCGCACCTGGCCAAGCAGCGTGGGCACGGCCGACATGTAGAAGTCGATCTGCCCGCCCACCAGGTCGGTCATGGCCTGGGCCGCGCCCTTGTAGGGCACATGGCGCAGCTTGATGCCGGCGGCGTTCTCGGCCAGCTCGCCGGCCAGGTGGGCCACCGTGCCGTTGCCCGAGTAGCCCAGCGTGAGGCCGTCGGGCTTGGCCTTGGCGGCCTTGACCAGGTCGGCAAAGGTCTTGTAGGGCGAGTTGGCCGGCGCTGCCATCACGATGGGCGCCGAGGACACCAGGGCCACGGGCACCAGGTCCTTCAGGGGGTCGTAGGGCAGCTTGGCATACAGCGAGGGGTTGATGGCCAGGTTGCTGGTCTGGCCCATGACCAGGGTATGGCCGTCCGGCGCGGCCTTGGCCACGGCATCCACGCCCAGGTTGCCGCCTGCGCCGGGCCGGTTGTCCACCACCACGGTCCACTTGTTGTGGTCCGCCAGGCGCTGGGCCACGGTGCGCGCAATCATGTCCGTGCCGCCACCGGGCGGAAACGGCACGACCAGGCGGATGGGCTTGCGGGGATAGGCGTCCTGGGCCTGGGCAGCGCCCATGGGCACGATGGCGGCAACGCCGACCAGGGCGGCAAGAAGGCGTGCGTTGAGGCAACGCGAAAGCGAGGGAATCGGCATGGCGGTTTGTCTCCGTTTGTTGTGTCCAACGCCCGCATGTCTGCGGTGCGTGGGACGAACTTTATGAAAACGTTTCAACCCATACAATGCCGTTTCATACAGCGCAACCAATTGCATGCCTTGCACCATGAACAAGCCCCCCAGCACCCCTTCCCCGGCGCAGACATCCGATGACAAGGCCAGCCCGGCCAAGGACGGCGGCGTCATCGCCGTCACGCGTGCCTTGCAGTTGCTTGGCGCCTTCGCCCTCGGGGAGTCGCACCTGTCCCTGGCGGAACTGAGCCGGCGCTGCGCGCTGCACAAGACCACGGTGCTGCGGCTGGCGCGCACGCTGGCGCAGTCGGGCTTCATGGTGCAAAGGGACGATGGGGACTGGCGCCTGGGCCCGGCGGCGGGCTGGCTGGGTGCCCGCTACCAGGCGGGCTTTGATGTGCAGAACGTGCTGGAGCCCGCGCTGCGCGCGCTCACGCAGGCCAGCGGCGAGAGCGCGGCCTTCTATGTGCGCGAGGGCAATGTGCGCACCTGCCTCGTGCGCGTGGAAGGGCCGCAGGCCCTGCGCCACCATGCGCGCATGGGCGAGGGGCTGCCGCTGGACCAGGGCTCACCGGGGCGCGTGATCCTGGCGTTTTCAGGCGAGCCGGGGCCGGTGTACGAGCAGATCCGCCAGCGCGGCTACCACTGGTCCATCGGCGAGCGCGAACAGGGCGTGGCCACGGTGTCGGCGCCGGTGTTCGGCATGCACTGGCGGCTGATGGGGTCGGTGTGCATTTCCGGGCCGGCATCGCGCCTGCCCGAGGCCCGGCTGGAAGCCATGGCGCAGACGGTGGTGGCGGCGGCCAACCAGCTGTCCTATGCGCTGGCGGGCAGCGCCAGCACACAGGCCCCTGTGGTGCGCGCCAGCCAGTGGCACCCCTGAGAACCCCTTCCGGGGCGACGCCCGGAAGGTGGATGGCCGCTTACTGCAGCGCGCCCATGGGCAGGGCGATGGGCTTGCCGTTGAGCGTGACCTGGCCGGCCTGCATCTTGAGCGCGCTGACCAGCTTGTCGCCTTCCAGGCGGGCATAGCCCGTGGCCTGGGCCATGCCCAGCATGCCTTCCACATCCTCTGCCGAGACATCGGGCTTGCCCGATGCCTTGAGCAGCGGCTCCAGCCAGGCCTTGGGCAGGCTGGCATTGGCCTGCAGTGCCGAGGTCTTGAGCAGCGCCGGCATCCAGCCGGCCTGGGCGACCTGCTCCTGCGTGGGCGCGCTTTGCACTTCGGCGCCGTACTCCAGGTGGCCGGTCTGGCCCTGGTAGGTGGCCTGCAGCTTCATGGAGTAGGCCGGCAGGGCCGCCACCAGGCGCGGAGCGTTCTGCATCAGCACGCCCATGCCCTGCTCTTCCAGCGATTCCAGCGCCTTGGCCAGGCCCTCCTTGCGGTAGCCCTCGACCATGACGCGCTGGAAGCCGCGCAGCGCCTCGATGTCCAGGCGCTGGATCTTTTCCTCGTAGCCCACGGACTCGAAATCGATGGGGCCGATGCGGCCCGTGCCCTTGACCTGGGTGGTCATGCCCAGCGTGGTCTTGTCGGACTCGATGACCGAGCTGCCGTCCACGTTCTTGAGGTCCAGCAGCGTCTTGGCCTCGCCGCCTTCGGCGGGAGTGCTGCTCATGCCGAAGCGGGCGATGCGCACGCTGGCCTTGCCGGGGCCCAGGCCCCACAGGCCGTCGATGACCTTGTTCTCGAAGCTGCTTTCCAGGCCCGTGAGCACGATGCTGGTGCGCTCCACCGGCGCTGCGGCCGGCTGGGCGGCGATGGCCTCGTCGTTGTCGGATTCCTCCTCCTCGCCCTCTTCCTCTTCCACGCCCATGGACTTGTCGCGGCTGGGCAGGCCCAGCAGGGCCACCTCGGGCCAGCGCCAGGTGCCCTTGACGCTGCCACCGCCCAGGGCCGTGTCCAGCACCATTTCCTGCCAGCGCATGGTGACTTCCTGGTCGCCCAGCTCGCCGGCGGGCAGCAGCAGGCGCACATCCTGGCCGCCCGTGAAGTGGTGCACGCTGGTCAGCGTGGGAGCGACAGCCTTGGCCAGGGTCTGGCGGCTCTTTTCGTCCAGGCCGTCGAGCGCAAAGCGCGTCTCCGACACCGCTGCCGCCAGGCGGCCACCGGCCAGCGGGCCGTGGCGCACCGTGGTGTCCACCACCAGGCGCACGGGCTTGGGGGCGGCTTCTGCGCCGGCGTCTGCAGCGGCGGGCGCATCGGCCTCGCCAGCCGCAGGCCACTGCAGCACCAGCTTGGCCTGGGACGACAGGAATCCCTTGTGGTATTCGTCGGTCACGACGGCCTTCTCGCCCAGCACCTTGCGCAATTCGGCCACGGCATCCTTGTAGCCGGACTCGGCCCTTTGGCCCGTATACCAGGTGGTTCCTCCATAGGCCACGACGGCCAATGCCACGGCAGCAGCCACTGCGGTTTTCTTGTTGCTCATTGTGAATATCCCGTGATGAATAAGACCCTCCCCCTCGGGCGGGCCGCGCGACTGTATCAGTTCGGCGTTTCACCATGCATCGGCAATGGGCCGCGCATTGGCCCGCCTGCACCTTGTGCGGTGGTCCCCTATGGGCACAAGGCGTTGCCCAGCCCTTGCCAGGCCTTGTCTCCAGCGGCTTTCAAGGATTGGGACCTGGGCATTGCATGCGGGCAGCAGGCATGCGGTTTTTTCAATTGCTTACCTTTTCCGGACACGATTGGCATACCAATTGAATCCATGGAGAACGCTATGTCTCCGCAGATATGGGGCGAATGCACCTTTGCCCTCTTTGCCCTTTTTTGCCGGCTTGCCTGAATGCAGTCCCGAAAGCCAGCAATGACCGCACTCACCCGGCCTGCAACAGAAATGGCAGAGCCGCGTCCAGCAGTGCGTCGGGCGCCTCCTCGGCAATGTAGTGCCCACAGGCCAGTGGCCGACCGCGCACATCGTCGGCCACGAGCTGCCACTCGCGCAGCGGATCGAAGCAGCGGTGCACCACGCCCTCCTCGCCCCAGAGCACCAGCAGCGGCATGGACAGCCTGCGCCCCAGCCGGCGGTCCTCGCGGTCATGGTCCAGGTCGATGCCGGCCGAGGCGCGGTAGTCCTCGCACATGCCGTGCGCGCTGCCCGGCAGCGCCAGGCAGCGCTGGTACTCGGCCAGCGCCCGGGGATCGAAGGGCGCCAGGCCGGCGCTGCGCCGGCCCATGATCTCGCGCACATAGGCGGCGGGGTCGGCCTCGATCAGGCGCTCGGGCAGCGGCGCGGGCTGGATCAGGAAGAACCAGTGCCAGTAGGCGCGCGCAAAGGCCTCGCCGGTCTGCTCGTACATGGCCAGCGTGGGCGCAATGTCCAGCAGCACCAGACGCTGCACGCTGGCGGGATAGTCCATGGCCAGCCGGTGCGCCACGCGCGCGCCCCGGTCATGCGCCAGCACGCTGAAATGCTCATGGCCCAGCCGCGCCATCAGCCGCAGCAGGTCGCGGGCCATGGTGCGCTTGCTGTAGTTCACATGCTCGGGATCGTCGGCGGGGCGCGAGGAGTCGCCATAGCCGCGCAGGTCGGCCAGCACCACGGTGAACTGCTGCGCCAGCCGGGGCGCGACGCGGTGCCAGATGGCGCTGGTCTGCGGGTGGCCGTGCACCAGCAGCAGGGCCGGCCCCTGGCCGCCCACCCAGGCGTTGATCTCCACCCCGTCATCGACCGTGATGCGCTGCTGGCGCAGGCCCGGCATCCATGGATCTGTGTGCATCCCGGAGATTCCTTCTACGTTGTTCATGACTGTCAGCCTGCCATGCTAATCAGTAAACCAGGCTGCATAAATAGCAAAATACTGCATTGATCCATCAGTTCAATTTACGAATCAACCATCCACCGCATCCACCATGGACGGCTTTTCCGACCTGCGTTTCTTCTCGCTGCTGATCCGCGAAGGCAGCCTGGCCGCTGCGGCCCAGCAGATGGGCGTGACGCCGCCCGCCGTCAGCCGCCGCCTGTCCTTGCTGGAGCGGCGCCTGGGCGTGCGCCTGCTGCAGCGCACGACACGGCGCATCCACCTGACGCCCGAGGGCGAAGCCTACCTGCTGGACGGCGCGCGCATCCTGGCCGACCTGGAGGCGCTGGAGCGCAGCATCTCGGGCACGCGCGCCACGGCGCGCGGCCCGCTGTCCATTGCCTGCACACTGGGCTTTGGCCGCCAGCGGCTGGCGCCCGCGCTGTCGGCCTTTGCGCGCGCCTATCCCGAGGTGCAAGTGCAGCTGCACCTGACGGACAGGCCCGTCAACCTGGTCGAGCAGGGCTTTGACGCCGTGGTGCGCTTTGGCGCCCTGCCCGACTCCGCCCTCACCGCCCGCCTGCTGCTGCCCAACCGCCGCGTGCTTTGCGCCGCGCCCTCCTACCTCAACGCCCACGGCGAGCCGCGCCAGCCCGCCGACCTGCAGGCCCACCGCTGCATCGTGATCCGCGAGAGCGACGAAACCTATGGCAGCTGGCGCCTGAGCCGTCGCACGCGCCAGGGCCTGAGCGAGCACAACATCAAGGTCAACGGCGTGATGAGCACCAACGATGGCGCTGCAGCCCTGACCTGGGCACTGGACGGCCACGGCATCCTGCAGCGCTCGCTCTGGGACGTGGCCGCGCCGCTGGCCGCAGGCGCCCTGCGCGAGGTCCTGCCCCAATGGCAGCTGCCTGCGGCCGACATCTACCTGGTGCACGCCACGCGCAGCGAGATGTCGGCCCGGATCCGCGCGCTCACCGGCTTTCTGGGCGACTGGTTTGCACAACGGCCTGAACCGGCCATGGCGCCCGCCTGAGCTCGGGCGCAATCTGCAACCTCGGCGGCAGGCAGGCTGTCATGCGCGTTCACCCCGCGCAGCGCAGGCCATGCGAACATGGACCGCAACGACAACCACCACACCCAGGAGACAAGACACATGGCCACCGCCCGCTACCCCCAGCCCGAACTGTCCAGCCTGCCCGAGGACATCCGCACCCGCATCCTTGAAGTGCAGGAAAAGGCGGGCTTCATCCCCAACGTCTTCCTGGCCTTTGCGCGCCGCCCTGCCGAGTGGCGTGCCTTCTTCGCCTACCACGATGCGCTCATGCTCAAGGAAGAAGGCAGCCTGACCAAGGGCGAGCGCGAGATGATCGTCACCACCACCAGCGCGGCCAACCAGTGCCTGTACTGCGTGGTGGCCCACGGCGCCATCCTGCGCATCTACGAAAAGCAGCCCTACGTGGCCGACCAGGTGGCGGTCAACTACCGCAAGGCCGACATCAGCGCCCGCCAGCGCGCCATGCTGGACTTCGCCATGAAGGTCTGCGAACGCAGCCATGAAATCTGCGAGGCCGACTTCGAGGCGCTGTACCCGCATGGCTTCGACGACGAGGACATCTGGGACATCGCCGCCATCACCGCCTTCTTCGGCCTGTCCAACCGCATGGCCAGCTTTGCCGGCATGCAGCCCAATCCCGAGTTCTTCCTCATGGGGCGCGTGCCGCGCGAGAAGAAGTAGGCTGACCGACCTGTGCCCCCTGGCGCGCAGCAGCACCCTCTGCCAGACCCCGGCATATCTCCCCCACCTGCCCCACGGCCCCCAGCAGGCGCGGCGTGGGCTCGTTGGCGCAGTTCAGGCGCAGGTGGTTGGGCAGGTCCGAGCGCGATGAGAACAGCGGGCCGGGGCTGACGCCAATGCCCAGCTCCAGCGCGCGGCGGTGCACCTCCAGTGCATTGACCTGGCGCGGCAACTCCACCCACAGCAGAAAGCCCGCGCGCGGGGCCGAGACGCGGGTGCCGGGCGGAAAGCTGGCCTCGACCCTGGCCGTGACGGCCTGCACCCCGACCTGCACGCGGGACTTGAGACGGCGCAGGTGCCGGTCGTAGTCGCCGCTGGCCAGCACCTCGCTCACGGCGGCCTCCAGCAGCGGCGCACCGGCCCAGTCGCCCGCCAGGCGCACCTGCAGCACCTGGGCATGGAAGCGGCCCGCCGCAATCCAGCCCACGCGCCAGCCCGGCGCCAGGGTCTTGGACACGGAGCCGCAATACAGCACGTTGCCGCTGCCGTCGAAGGCCTTGCAGGCCGGCGGGCGCTGGCCGTCTCCGGCAAGGTCGCCATAGACATCGTCTTCGATCAAGGGAATGCCCGCCCGCTCCAGCAGCGCCACCAGGGCCTGCTTGCGCTCCACCGGCATGCTGGCGCCCAGCGGGTTCTGCACGGTGGGCGATGCCAGCACGGCAGCCGGCCGGTGGCGGGCAATGGCCTCGGCCAGCGGCTCCAGCAGCAGGCCTTCGCGGGGATCGGTGGCAATCTCCAGCGCCTTCAGGCCCAGGTCCTCCAGCAGCAGCAGGCTGCCGAAATAGGCGGGCCTCTCCACGGCCACGACATCGCCGGGCTTGCACACGGCGCGCAGGGCCAGCCGCACGGCCTGGGTGGCGCCTGCCGTCAGGACCAGGTCATCGGGGCCGAAGCGCGCACCCCATTGCGCGGCCCGGGCTGCTATCTGGCCACGCAGGTCGGCGCGGCCCGGCGGCATGCTGTAGGTCTGCCCGTGCGCGTCCAGGCGGCGCCCGGCGGTCTGCAGCGCGCGCTGCAGCCGGGCCGTGGGCAGCCAGGCCGGATCGGGCAATGCCGCACCCAGCGGGATCAGGCGCGTGTCGGGACTGCTGAACAGCGAGCGCGCCAGGGCCGACAGGGTCACGGGCACGGGACGAGACGACGGGCGGGACGCCTGCAGCGCCGCGCCGCCGGTTGCCTGCCGCACAAAGTAGCCCGAGCGCGGGCGCGCGACGATCAGGCCCTCGGCCTCCAGGCAGCGCAGCGCCTCCAGCGCGGTGGGCAGGCTGACCTGTTCGCGCTCGGCCAGGCTGCGGGCGGAGATCAGCCTGTCGCCGGGGCGCAGTGCGCCACAGGCCAGCGTCTCGCGCAGGGCCTGGGCAATGCGGCGGTACTGGGGCAAGGGTTCGTTGTTGGTGGGCATGCCAATCTGTACAGGTCAGTTTTCTTGGATTCTGCTTATACAGGCATTGGCTGCGCGGATTTATCGTTGCAGCCATCAAGCAACCCGAGGAAACCCATGCAAGCCAGCAATTTCGATCTCCAGGCCTATTTCCGCCGCATCGGCTTCAGTGCCGGTGACTCCGCCAAGGCCGATACCGCCACCTTGCATGCGCTGATGCGCCACCAGTTGTTCGCGGTGCCTTTCGAGAATCTCGACGTGCAGGCCGGCAAGATCGTCTCTCTGGTGCCCGAAGACATTGCGGGCAAGATCCTCGGCGGCGCCCGGGGCGGCTACTGCTACGAGGTGAACGGCCTGTTCGCCATGGCGCTGCAGGCCCTGGGCATTGCCTACCGCTTTGCGGCGGCGCGGCCCATGTTCTATCCGGCACGCCGGCCCCGCACCCACATGGCCCTGGTGGCCGAGGTCGAGGGACGGCGCTGGCTGTGCGACCTGGGCTTTGGCAGCTACGGCATACGCGCCCCCATGGCCCTGGACGAGCTGGACACCGAGGTCCGCCAGGACGGCGACACCTTCCGCCTGAGCCTGGACGACCAGGGCGAATACCTGCTGCAGGCCCGCGTGGACGGTGAATGGGCCAACCAGTACGCCTTCAACCTGTCGCCCCAGGAATGGGTGGATTTCGCCCCCGCCAACTACCTGAACTCCACGCACCCGGACGCCATCTTCGTGCAAAAGCGGGTGGTGGTGCTGCACCAGCCGGCCGGCCGCATGATCCTGGTGGGCGACGCGCTCAAGACCATCACGGCCAGCGGCACCGAGACCAGGCAGCTGGCCCCTGATGAGATCCAGCACGCGCTGGGCAGCCTGTTCGGGCTGGCGACCGAGCGCCAGGCGGCTGCCCTGTGCTGAGCCTCTAAGCCAGGCGGGTCGAATCCCGCTCGATCAGCTCGAACCCCAGGTCGAACGCCGAGCGCCCGGCACGGCGGCCCTGGCAGCGTGCCAGCACGAGTTCGGCGGCCAGGCGGCCTATGCCCGGCCCGTCCACATGCACGGTGGTCAGCGACGGCAGCAGATGGGCCGCGAAATCGGCATTGCCGAAGCCCGAGACGGCCAGATCCATGGGCACGCGCAGGCCGCGCGCCTGGGCTTCCACCAAAATGCCGTGGGCCAGCATGTCCGAGCTGCAGACCACGGCCTGCAGATCGGGCTGCCGCGCCAGCAACTGGCCCAGCGCCTGCCGGCCCAGCTCCAGGCTGCCGGGCGCGGATACGGTGACCGTGGGCACCTCGCGGCCCCAGGCTGCAAGAAAGCCCTCGCGCCGCTGCTGGGCCCGGTGGTCGCTGCCCGTGGCCATGCCCACGCGCTGCAGGCCGCGCGAGAGGAAATAGCCGGCCAGCGCGCTGCCCACCTTGAGGTGGGAAAAGCCCACCACCATGTCCAGCGGCCGGTCGCTGAAGTCCCAGGTTTCCACCACGGGAATGCCGGTCCTGCGCAGCCGCTCGCGCGCCTTGTCGGACTGCACCAGGCCCATCATCACAATGCCGTCGGGCTGGCGCCCGATCATGGCGTTGAGCACCTCCTCCTCGCGCTGCTCGTCGTAGAAGGTCTGTCCCAGCAGCAGCTGGTAGCCCTCCTGCGCCAGCGTGGCCGTCAATGACTGCACGGTGGGCAGGAATTGCGACACCGACAGCGCGGGCACCACGCCCGCCACCATGCGGCTGCGGCGGGACTTGAGCCCTCCCGCCAGCAGGTTGGGGATGTAGCCCGTGGCCTCCACGGCCTGGCGCACGCGCTCGCGCGTCTTCTCCGAAACGATGGAAGGATTGCCCAGGGCGCGCGAGGCCGTGATCAGCGAGACGCCGGCCGCCTCGGCCACGTCGTGCAGCGTGGTGGGCCTGGGTGGTGTGGGTGTGTTCATGGGCAAGCGCGATCGCGGGCTGGTATCGGGGACGGGCCTGAAGATAGCAGACCGCCTTCCACGCACGGGCGCCAGGCCTGCCCTGCATCGCAGAAATCGTGATTGACAGCCAAAATGACAACGATATCATTTTGCTGAAAGCGCAAATCCTTGCATCTACAAATTGGCATCGGCGCTTTTTCATTTCCTCGGAAATGACAACGATGTCATTCACAAATCAGGAGACAAGATGAATCACATTCTTCGTGCCATGGCGCTGGCCCTGGCCGCGCTCGCTGCCTTTTCTGCATCGGCCCAGGCCTGGCCAGACAGGCCCGTCACCCTGGTCGTGCCCTTCCCTGCCGGCGGCTCCACCGACCAGGTCGCGCGCGCCGTGGCGCCCAGGCTGGGCGAGAAGCTCAGGCAGTCCTTCGTGGTGGAGAACAAGGCCGGCGCCACGGGCACCATCGGCGCAGCCTTCGTGCAGCGCGCGGCGGCGGACGGGCAGACCTTTCTCGTCACCTCGCTGGGCCCGCTGGTCATCGTGCCCCACCTGATCAAGAACCTGCCCTACGACGCGCTCAAGGACTTCGACCTGATCACCGTGGCCGTGCAGTCGCCCAACGTGCTGGTCGTGCCTGCCGCCTCGCCGCACAAAAGCGTGGCCGACGTGGTCGCCCACCTCAAGGCCCATCCGGGCAAGATGAGCTTTGCCTCGGCCGGTCACGGCTCCAGCGACCACCTGACGGCCGAACTGTTCTGGCAGCAGACGGGCACCCAGGGCGTGCACATCCCCTACAAGGGCGGCGCACCGGCCCATGCCGACCTGATCGGCGGCCAGGTCGATGCCTCGTTCCAGAACATCAATGCCGTGATACAGCACATCCGGGCCGGCAAGATGCGCGCCCTGGCCGTGACCAGCCCGCGCCGCTCGCCCGTGCTGCCGGACCTGCCCACGCTGGCCGAAGCCGGGGTGAAGAACGTGGAAGTCGCCTCCTGGCAGGCCATCGTCGCGCCCAAGGGCCTGCCGCCTGCGCTGCGTGACAAGGCCCATGCGGCCTTTGTCGAGGCGCTCAACGATCCCCGGGTGCGCGAGCAGTTCGTCTCCATCGGCTACGAGATGGTGGCCGGCACGCCCCAGCAGTTCGCCGAATTCCAGCGCCAGGAATACGCGCGCTGGAAGACGGTCATCGAGGCCGGAAAGATCAGCATCGACTGATGCCTGCCCCTGTCCTTTTTTCAACCACCGCACTCCCGCAGCCATGACTTCTTCCGCGCTCTCCGAAACCACCAGCCAGGACCGCATCCAGTGGATACGCCTGTCGTCCTGCTACCTCCCCCTGGCCCGGCCCATCAGCGATGCCAAGGTGCTCACGGGCCGCCAAAAGCCCATGACCGAGGTGGCCATGCTGTTCGCCGAGATCCAGACCCGCGACGGCCACCGGGGCCTGGGCCTGAGCTACGCCAAGCGCGCAGGCGGCCCGGGCCAGTTCGCCCATGCCCGCGAAATCGCGCCCTCCCTGCTGGGCGAGGACCCCAGCGACATTGCGCGGCTGTGGACACGCATGTGCTGGGCCGGCGCCTCCGTGGGCCGCAGCGGGCTGGCCGTGCAGGCCATCGCGGCCTTCGACGTGGCGCTGTACGACATCAAGGCGCGCCGCGCGGGCCTGTCGCTGTCCAAGCTGCTGGGCTCGCAGCGCGAATCCGTGCGCTGCTACAACACCTCGGGCGGCTTTCTGCACACGCCGCTCGATGAGCTCAAGCGCAACGCCAGCGCCTCGCTGGAGCGCGGCATTGGCGGCATCAAGCTCAAGGTGGGCCAGCCCGACTGCGCGCTGGACATACGGCGTGTGGAGGCCATGCGCGCCCACCTGGGCGATGCCGCGCCCATCATGGTCGATGCCAACCAGCAATGGGACCGCCCCACGGCCCAGCGCATGTGCCGTGTCTTCGAGGAATTCAACCTGGTCTGGATCGAGGAGCCGCTGGACGCCTACGACCACGAAGGCCATGCCGCGCTGGCCGCGCGCTTCGACACGCCGATCGCCACCGGCGAGATGCTGACCAGCGCCGCCGAGCACGGCGATCTCATACGCCACCGCAGCGCCGACTTCCTCATGCCCGACGCGCCGCGCGTGGGCGGCATCACGCCCTTCCTGCAGATCGCCGCCCAGGCCGAACTGGCCCACCTGAGCCTGGCGCCCCACTTCGCCATGGAGCTGCACGTGCACCTGGCCGCCACCTGCGCCAACGAGCCTTGGGTGGAACACTTCGACTGGCTGGAGCCGCTGTTCAACGAACGCCTGGACATCGCCGATGGCCGCATGCTCGTACCCACGCGCCCCGGCCTGGGACTGAGCCTGAGCGAGCAGGCGCGGCGCTGGACGCGCGAAAGCGTGGAGTTCGGGGAGCGAGGTTGAGGGTGCCTACCCATCCAGCCCGTACTTGCGGATCTTGTCGTGCAGCGTGGTCTTGGGCATGGACAGGGCTTCGGCCGTGCGCGCCAGGCTGCCGGCGTGGCGGCGCAGGGCGTCGGCGATGAGGGCGCGCTCGAAGGCCTCGACAGCGGCGGACAGCGGCCGGGGCGCGGCGTCCTGCGCGGTGGTGCCGGCCGGCTGGCCGAAGGGGGGCGAGCCGGTCTCGATGCCCAGCACCGTGCGCTCGGCCACGTTGCGCAGCTCGCGCACGTTGCCGGGCCAGTCATAGCCCAGCAACTGCTGCACGCGCGCGGTGGTCAGCTCGGGCACGGGCCGCTGGTGGCGCGCGGCGCCCTGCAGCGCGAAGTGCTCGAACAGCAGCGGCACGTCCTCGCGCCGCTCGCGCAGCGGCGGCAGCGAGACGGTGGCCACGTTCAGGCGGTAGTAGAGGTCGGCGCGGAACAGCCCTTGTCGGCTCAACTCCAGCAGATCCACCTTGGTGGCCGCGATCACGCGGCAGTCGATGGGGATCAGGGTGTTGGAGCCCAGGCGCTCCAGCACACGCTCCTGCAGCACGCGCAGCAGCTTGATCTGCATGGGCAGGGGCATGCTCTCGATTTCGTCCAGGAACAGCGTGCCGCCGCTGGCGTGCTCCAGCTTGCCGATGCGCTTCTTGCCCGCGCCGGTATAGGCGCCGGCCTCGCTGCCGAACATTTCGCTGTCGAACAGCGTATCGGGCAGGCCGCCGCAGTTGACGGCCACGAAGTTGCCATCGCGCCGTGCGCTGGCTTCGTGCAGGCAGCGCGCCACCAGTTCCTTGCCCGTGCCGGTCTCGCCTTGGATCAGCACATCGGCCGCGCTCTGCGCCAGCCCCGTGAGCATCTGGCGCAGCTGGCGCATGTTGGGCGCGCGGCCTATCAGCCGGTGCTCCAGGCTGTCGCGCTGGTCCAGCTGCTGGCGCAGCGCCCGCACTTCCAGCACCAGGCGGCGGCGCTCCAGGGCGCGGCGCACGGCGCCGACCAGGGTTTCGGGGGCGAAGGGTTTCTGGATGAAGTCCTGGGCGCCGTCCTTCATGGCCTGCACGGCCATGGAGATGTCGCCGTGGCCGGTGATCAGCACCACGGGCAGTTCCGGGTCCATGGCCACCAGTTCGCGCAGGAAGGCCATGCCGTCCATGCGCGGCAGGCGGATGTCGCTGACCACGATGCCCGCGAAGTCGCGCGACAGGCGCCGGCGCGCCTGCTCGGCGCTGCCCACGCTTTCGCAGGCGATGCCTTCGAGCTGCAGCGCCTGCTCGCAGCCGAGCACGATGTCGGGGTCATCCTCGATGATCAGGACTTTGAGGGCGTCGGTCATGGTGTGTCGGCAGAGGGTGTGGAGGGAGCCAGGGCCAGGCTCAGCGTGAAGACGGCGCCGCCGCCCGGATGGTTGCTGCCCGTCAGCGTGCCGCCGCATTCACGCACGATGCCGGCCGACAGCGCCAGCCCCAGGCCCAGGCCCACGCCCTCTTCCTTGGTGGTGAAAAACGGCTGGAACAGATGGGCCTGCGCCGCTTCGCTCAGGCCCGGCCCGTGGTCGCGCACGGTGACCTGGGCGCGGCCATCGGCCACGGCGCAGGCCAGCTCCAGGCAGGGCGCGGGCTGGCCGCGCATGGCGTCCAGGGAGTTGTTGATCAGGTTGATCAGCACCTGCTCGATGCGGTTGCGGTCGCACCAGGCCACGGCCTCGGGCACGCCGTCATCGCGCAGGATGCGGGCGCCGGTCTCGGCCACGCGCGACTCCAGCACGGCCAGCGCATTGTCCAGGGCACGCGCCAGCGGCACGGCCTGGCTGGCGCCGCTGGACTTGCGCGCGAAGTTGCGCAGCTGGCCGGTGATGCGGCCCATGCGGTCGGCCAGCTGCGCCATGCGCTCCAGGTTCACGCGCGTGGTTTCGGTATCGCCGCGCTCCAGAAAGCGCTGGCTGTTGCCGGCCAGGGTGCGCAGCGCCGTCAGCGGCTGGTTGAGTTCATGGGCCACGCCCGTGGACAGCTGGCCTATCACGGCCAGCTTGCCGGCCTGCACCAGTTCGTCCTGGGCGGCGCGCAGCGTGGCCTCGGCGTGGGTGCGCTCGGCCACCTCGGCCTGCAGCGCCTCGTTGGCGGCCGACAGGTCGGCCGTGCGCTGCTCCACCTTGCGCTCGAGCTCGTCGTGCGCGGCCTGCAGCGCCTCGCGCGCGGCCAGCCGGTCGCGCAGGTGGCGGCGGCGCTCGTTGACCATCATGGCCAGCAGCAGCACAAAGGCCGCGCCCACGGCCGCGGCCAGCGCGCGGCTCTGGGCCAGCTGGTCGACCTGCTCCAGGTGCGAGAGCACGGTGATCGTCCAGGGCGTGCCCGGCAGCTGGCGCGACTGGGCCAGGAAGCGGCCGCTGACCGGGTAGACCGAGCCTGGCGATTCCTCGCCATGGCGGGCAATGCGCACCAGGCGCGCGCCCTGGCCCAGGTCGCGCAGCACCTGCAGGCCCAGCGGCTCCAGCGCGCGGCGGTTGTACTGGCGCGTGTGGTCGAAGGCGGCGCGCGTGCCCTCGTCCAGCGTGCGCAGGGTGGTGAATTTCCAGTCGGAGACCGTGCCCAGGATGACGACGCCGTTCTCGTCGCCCACCAGCACGGGCGCCTCCACCGTGGACCAAGATTGCTCCAGCTGGTCCAGGCTGACCTTGACCACGGCCACGCCCAGCGTGTGGGTGTCGTCGCCCAGGGTGGAGGCCAGGTAGTAGCCGGGCTCGCCGCGCGTGGTGCCTATGCCGAAGAAGCGCGCGCTGCCCGTGGCCATGGCCGTGCGGTAGTAGGGGCGAAAGCTCAGGTCCTCGCCCATGTAGCTGTCGGAGCGCCGCCAGTTGCTGGAGGCCACGACATGGCCGCGCGCATCGACCAGGTAGGCGGTCAGCGTGCCCGCGCGGTCGTTGAGCTGCTCCAGGTAGGCGTTGACGCGGTTGGTGAGCTGCTCGTCGCCGGGCTCGGCCAGCAGCCTTTGCACATTGCCTTCCAGTGCCAGCACGTCGGGCAGGAAGGCGTACTTGCCGATCTCGCGCTGCAGGCTGGCGCCGTACAGCTCCAGCCGGTGCATGCCCGTGGCACGCAGATCGGCGATGCCCAGCCGCTGCGCCATCAGGTACGCACCCCAGCCGCTCAGCCCGCTCAGGGCAAGCCACAGCAAAAGCAGGATGAGCTGGCGCAGGGGGCGGCGGGCGGGCATGGTGAAGGCACCAATGTTATCAGTGCCCCCCAGCGCCGCCTGGGCCTCAGGCCGAGACAGCGGGCCGCCCTTCCTGGGAGTGCTCCATGGGCAGCAGCGACTCGTCGTCGTCCGTGGTGGCATTCGGATCGACCGCGCCTTCCCACTTGGCCACCACGGCCGTGGCAATGGCATTGCCCAGCACATTGGTCAGCGTGCGGCCCATGTCCAGGAAATGGTCGATGCCCAGGATCAGCAGGATGCCGGCCTCGGGCAGGCCGAACATGGGCAGCACGGCGGCCACCACCACCAGCGAGGCGCGCGGCACGCCGGCAATGCCCTTGCTGGAGACCATCAGCACCAGCAGCATGGTGATCTGGGCCGTCAGCGTCATGTCGATGCCGTAGGCCTGGGCGATGAAGATGGCCAGGAAGGTGGTGTAGACCATGGAGCCATCGAGATTGAACGAGTAGCCCAGCGGCAGCACGAAGCCGATGATGCGCGGCTTGATGCCGAACTTCTCCAGCTGCTCCATCAGCTTGGGATAGGTCGATTCGCTGCTGGCCGTGGAAAAGCCCACCAGCAGCGGGCCGCGGATCAGGTTCAGCAGGCGGAAGATGTCACGGCCCAGCACGACGTAGCCGGCCACGATCAGCAGCACCCACAGCGTGGCCAGGGCCAGGTAGAAGCACAGCATGAACTTGCCGAACACCGACAGCATGCCCAGGCCATGGATGGTGATGGTGCCGGCCACGGCACCGAACACGCCCACGGGGGCGAAGCGCATCACGTAGTCGGTGACCTTGAGCATGATGTGGACCACTTCGTCCATCAGGCCCACCATGGAACGCGCGGCCTGGTTGTGCAGGTTGCCCAGCGCAATGCCGAAGAACAGCGCGAACACCAGGATCTGCAGCACCTCGTTGGTCGCCATGGCCTCGAAGATGTTCTTGGGGAACACGTGGGCGATGAAGTCCTTGAGGTTCAGCGCCGAGGTCTTGAGGTTCAGCCCTTCGGCCGACGACGGCAGGGCCACGCTCAGGCCATGGCCGGGCTGCAGCACGTTTGCATAGATCAGGCCGATGGCCAGCGAGCAGAACGAGGCCACGATGAACCAGCCCAGCGCACGGCCGCCGATGCGGCCCACGGCCTTGGCGTCGCCCATGTTGGCCAGGCCCGACACCAGGGTGGCGAACACCAGGGGCGCGATGATCATCTTGATCATGCGCAGGAAGACATCGGTGAGGATGCCGAAGTAGCTGGCGATTTCCTTGGTGGCCTCGGGCGTGGGCGCGTAGCTGTTGCAGGCATAGCCCACCAGCACGCCGAGGACCATGGCCACGAGCACCATGGTGGTCAAGCGGTTGAATTTCATGCGGATTTTTTCGTTGGACGTATTTCGGTCTTGCAAGCGAGCCCGGCCACCACGGCTGCCGGCCACGGGCCGGATGCCACAGCGAAGACGGGCTTGTCTCCCTGCATACACAACCACGATGCACGTGGCCTGCGCCTGACAGTGCACAGACCGTGCCAGCCGCATCCGGCCCCTGCACCCCGCGCTAACTGCTTGATTCGCCTATATCGACCTTACTTTTATGCATAAGGTGGCACGGAAATCCGAACGATGGAACGCCTGCATCGTTCGGAAAACCGGATGACTGGGCATGCCGCCTCCGACCTGCCTGTGCACCCTGTCCACACTTCTTTTTTTTGGGGTGGCGCTGGGCCGTGGACCTGACGAGCACCGTCGCCACGGGACGCCCTTGATTCCGGGACAAGCGCGCTTGCCGATCGAATCGCCAACCGACCCAGCGTGATATGGATGGCTTGATATGCCAGCAATGCGGCCCATCGCTGTCATGGCACAGCCAGTACTCCGACGAGGGCGCCTTGATCTCGTTGGCGCAGGGAACGCAGGATTCGGAATTTGCGGCGGGCGGGTAGCGGTATGCGAATCGGGGCTTGGATGGTGTGGCTAGGTTGTGGGTTTGGTGGATTGAGGAGCAGGGACTGGTCTCGGCCAATTTGTGGCGACCAACGACGCAAATCGGCCAGTAGCAGCCAATCAGGCTAAGGGAAATCAGTCGTTAACCATTTGAATTAGCAGTCCAGTCATCTACGTTGACTCAATAAACAGTTGGGATTATTACGAGAATTCAACTGAGAATTTGAAAGGGTGCGATGTCAATCCAAGATACCGACCCTTCTTATTAAGCGTAAAGTAGACAGTAAACCCTGTGTAACTATATTCGTTTTTATTGCTGTCTGCCTCAAAACCAAGTTCCACGCGAAAGTCAGCGTCTTTCTCGGATTGAAATGGACCAACAACTATCGAGTTGAGAAACCATTCTCCACTGTCTTTCATAAAAGACTCCAGTAGTGCAATCGATTTTTTCTTTATTAAAAAATATTCAGAAATTATCATCTTCGCGTCTTCAAGAGCCGCGATACTGGGCGCCTCATCGGTACCATAAAGAAATAACTCTGTCCCATCTTCTGTTTGCGAAAACCATGCATTTGTTCCTTTTTCTTTTTTCAATTTATCAAGATTAAACATGCAGAGGTGATTTTAGTAGTAAAAGATGAAGAATAATACATTGCACTGGCCCCTAACGCCATACAAGTCTAGTCGGCGCTCTTTCTATGCCTTCACAATGACTGCTTAACGGCGGACCAATGAAGGTCTCCTGTGGGTCGAACAGCGACAGTCAAAACTCAGCCAATAGCTGCATCCACCATCCGCAGCAGCCCACGCCATCGCTGCAAATCTCCGCCCCGAAAACGGGGCACTCCCCTCCCCGCCCGCGCTATCATCCGCACCGGCCCCCTGTCACGGGGCCGGTGCTTCAAAACACCTTCACCACACAGCGGCTGAGCCTTCCCGAAAGAAGGCCTCGTCACGTCTGAACACTTGGCAAGTGGGCTCCCGCCCGCTCGTCCAAACGGTTACGGGCGGGATGGGGCTGTCCGCAAGGCTGCCCGCACGTCTGTGTGCGTGTTTTGAACATCCCGTCCACCTTTTCCGTGCTTCAAAACGAGGGATTGGCGGTTTCAAATCTCACACAGGAGTACGGAACCATGAACGCCGTTTCTCTCGCACTCGCCTGCGCGCCCTCTCTTGGCGCCGCCCCTTCCACACGGAGGGCCAAGGCATGAACCCCACCACCCAGCCCACCCTCGCCAAGGACAGCCACAGCACCCGGCAGCTGTCCAATGCCCTCACCCAGGTGGACCATCTAGTGCAGCAAGGCTGTGCAGAGATTTCCGCCATCGCCCAGCTCGCCCTGGCATGGCTGGAGACGCCCAAGGGCCATCGCCACATGGATGTGGTGGCCCGCGCCCTGCAAAGCATCCGCGACAGCGCCGAGACGCTGGCCGACTACGCCAGCACCGAGGCCCAGGCCATGGGATGCGGGTTTGAAGACGCGGCCGAGATGCGCCGCACCGAAGCGGCCGAGGCAGCCGCCAAAGCCATGGCGCAACTGTTTGAACGCCGGCCGGTGCCCGGGCAGAACGGCAGCAGCGGCTGATGCTCCGGCGCCTGTAGAGGGGCCCGCTCTCCCAGGGTCCCGCACCGTGTCTTCACCCGGTGCATCAACCCTGCCTCAACCCTGCGCCTGAGGCCCCAGGCGAAAAACGCTCACGGACTGCACAAGGTCATGCGCCTGCTGGCGCAGGCTCGTGGCTGCCGCCGCCATTTCCTCCACCAGGGCCGCGTTTTGCTGCGTCGCCTGGTCCATCTGCGTGACCGCCTCGCCCACTTGTGCCACGCCGCTGCGTTGTTCGGCAGAAGCCGCGCTGATCTCGCCCATGAGGTCGGTGACGCTGCGTATGCTCATCACCACTTCAGCCATGGTGCCCCCCGCGCGGTCGGCCAGCACAGAGCCCTGTTCGACCCGCTCGACGCTGTCGGAGATCAGGGCCTTGATCTCCTTGGCCGCCGCCGCGCTGCGGCCGGCCAGGCTGCGGACCTCGGAGGCCACCACAGCGAAGCCGCGGCCCTGTTCACCGGCACGCGCAGCCTCCACCGCAGCGTTCAGCGCCAGGATGTTGGTCTGGAACGCGATGCCATCTATGACGTTGATGATGTCGGCGATGCGGCGCGAACTTTCACTGATGCCCTTCATCGTGTCCACGACCTGGGTGACCACCTCGCCCGCCTGCCCGGCCACGCCGCTGGCCTGCTGCGCGAGCGCGTTGGCCTTGCCCGCGCCATCCGCGTTCTGGGTCACGGTCGCTCCGAGCTGCTCCATGGAGGCCGCAGTTTGTTCAAGCGCGCTGGCCTGGCTTTCGGTTCGCGAGGACAGGTCGGTGTTGCCCTGGGCAATCTGGGTGCTTGCACTCGCCACGGATTCGCTGCCGCTGCGCACGACGGCCACGACCTGCGATAGCGCATCACTCATCTCGCCGAGGCTGCGCAGCAGGGTCCCCACTTCATCGTGGGTGGTGGCCTCCACCCGCTGCGTCAGATCCCCGCATGCCACCGCGCGTGCCACCTGGATGGCCCGGCCGATGGGAACCGTGATGGAGCGCGTGACCCAGGTACCCAGCAGAGCGGCCAGCACGACGGCCACCAGCGCGCCCCCCAACTCGAACGCCAGCGTCATTGCCGCCAGCGACTCGGTGCGCGTCAGGCGCTCGGCCATGAGCTGCTCCTCCTCCCGCACCAGGTCCGCCTGCAGTGCGCGCAGCCCATCCATGGCCGCCTTCTCGCGCCCCAGGGAGAACTCGCGAACCAGATCCTCGACCGTCGCCGTGCCGTCCTGAACTTGCCGCCGCAGCGCCTGCAGCGGCTGCACCGCCTGCACGAATTCACGGTGGCGCAGCCGGATTCCGTCGAGCCGGCGCTGCTGGGCGGGGTTGTCCTCGGTCAGGCGTACGGCCTCCTGCCAGGAGGCCTCGAACTCCTTGAGTCCTTCATCCCATGGAGCAAGAAAACGGGAGTCACCCGACAGGAGATAGCCCCGCGAGGCCGTCTCCATGTTGACCATGCCCGTGAGCATGCGCTGTCCTTGGGACATCACCTTGAAGGTGTGCTCGTTCCAATGCTGGGCCTCCTTGAGCCGGGACTGGCTGCTCACGGCCAGCGCGATGACAAGAAGAAAAATGGCGATGACGCATGCGAAGGCAGCTGCGAGACGGCGGGCCAGTGGCCAGTTGGACAAATTCATGATGATCATCGGTACGGACTGCGTAGCCGGAAAGACTGCACACGGGCGCGGCGATCACGATGTCAAGCCTCGCCTGCGCCTGGGGCAGTCATCTCCTGGCCGGGATCTACAGAGCACTCGCGCCAGCGGCTGCCGGGTGGCGGCCAGCGGGCCTGTGCTTTGTTTCTCTATGTAATATATTGGACAAAACATATTTTTGTCCTAGACAATTCGCAAAATCCCTCAAAACATTCCGGCCATGGCCGGACGTTTTGTTCCCTTCAGATCAATGACGCCACTTTCTGACCCCCTGCCTTTGGCGCCTGGCCCCGGGCTGCCCATCTCGGCCGTCGAACGCGAGACCGGACTTGCCAAGGACACCCTGCGTGTCTGGGAAAGACGCTACGGCTTTCCAAGGCCTGAACGGGATTCGGCAGGCGATCGCCGCTACCCGGCAGACCAAGTTCGACAACTGACCCTGATCCGGCGGCTCATGGATACGGGGCTGCGCCCCAGCAAGCTGATGGGCGTGGATCTGGACGGCCTGCAGGCGCTGCTGGCCCGCGCCGACACCTCGCCAGCCATGGATTTGTCCAGGACAAATTCAGAGAATGCAGCAGACTCTGACCGCTTCGCACCCATGCTCAACGCCATTGCCGCACATGATCCCGCCCAGCTCAGGCATTGCCTGAGCCTGGCCCAGTCGCGCATGGGCCTGGCCGGTTTCGTGACCACGCTCGTGGCCCCGCTGACCACGGCGGTCGGCGAATTCTGGGCACAGGGGCGTTTTGAAGTGTTCGAAGAGCACCTGTACACCGAGGTGCTCACCGGCGTCTTGAGGCAGGCGATCGCCTCGCTCGTCCCGCCTTCCCCGCCGCCCGCGCCCAAGGTATTGCTGACCACGCTGCCGCAGGAGATGCATGGACTTGGGCTGCTCATGGTCGAAGCCTTGCTGGCCCTGGAAGGCTGCAACTGCGTATCGCTGGGCACCCAGACGCCCATCGGCGACGTGGCACAGGCCGCGCGGGCGCATCGCGCCGACATCGTGGGGCTGAGCTTCAGCAGCGCGCACAACGGAGCAATGGCGCAGGCTTGCCTGGGCGAGCTGCGCAGCCACCTGCCGCCGGCCATCGAGTTGTGGGCCGGTGGAGCATGCCCGGCGCTCTATTCCAGCCCTGTCGCGGGCATCACGCCGGTGCGCCATCTCACGGATCTGCAACCGCTGGTCGCCCGATGGCGGCAGGCGACAAGAACACCAAGGACATCCGCATGAACTTTCCCGCCCCCCGCCCCGTCTTCACCGCCAGGCGGCGCACCCTGCTGGCAACGGCCCTTGGCGCAGGCCTGCTGGCCAGCGGTTGCGCCAGCATGCGCCCGCCCGGCTCGGTCACGCCCGTCTCACCGTTCGATCTGCAGCGCTACCAGGGCCTGTGGTACGAACTGGCACGGCTGGACCATGGTTTCGAGCGGGGCATGACCGATGTGACCGCCGAGTACACGCCGCAGGCAGACGGCAGCGTGAAGGTGGTAAACCGGGGGTTTTCCGTGCCCCGGGGCCAGTGGCAGCGTGCCGTCGGCAAGGCCCTGTTCACGGGCAAGCCGGACACGGCTTCGCTCAAGGTCTCCTTCTTCGGTCCGTTCTACGGCGGCTACCATGTGGCCGCCCTGGACCCTGACTACCGCTGGGCGCTGGTCCTCGGGCCGGACACGCAGTACTGCTGGATACTGGCCAGGGAGCCGAAACTGCCCCCGCAGACCCTGCAATCCATCGTCGCCAAGGCCGCGGAACTGGGCGTCGATACCGGCGCGCTGATCTGGGTCAGCCATGATCGGCACCAGGAAGCGCGCAGCCAGGAGGCCTTGTGAACAGCCTGCCCCCCGTCGCGGTGATCGGCGCAGGAATGGCGGGTTTGGCCTGCGCACAGTTGCTGGCCGAGGCTGGCTGCCGCGTGGATATCTTCGAGAAAAGCCGAGGCCCATCCGGGCGCATGAGCACACGGCGCGCGCAGGATCTGCAGTGTGCGTGGCAGTGCGATCACGGCGCCCCATCGTTTGCAGCCCAGGACCCGGAGTTCGTGCAGGAGGTGCGCCAGTGGGAGCAGCACGGCGTTGTCGCCGCCTGGCGTCCGCGCGCAGTGCGCCTGCAGGGCACAGACGCGGTGCCCGCAGAGGCAGGCCTCGACCGCTGGGTGGGCGTGCCGCGCATGACCTCTCCCGCAGCGTTTCTTGTCCAGCGGCTTGGACAGCAGGGGCATGGCGTACGGCTGCACCTGCAGGCCACGGTGCAGCATTTGCAGCACGGGCCTGCCCGCTGGACAGTGCACTGTGCCGAACAAGGGCAGATGGGGCCGGAATACTGCGCCCTGGTGCTGGCAGTGCCTGCACCGCAGGCGGCAGCCTTGCTGGAGCCGGTCTCGCCCTATGCTGCGGCACTGGCCGCCAGCGCACGCATGCAGCCTTGCTGGGTGGCCATGCTGCGCACCGACGCCCCCCTGCCGCTGGACTGGGATGCGGCAGAAATCACGGATGGCCCGCTGTGCTGGGTGGCACGCGACAGCGCCAAGCCAGGGCGGCAAGGGCAACAAGGGCAGCAGACCTGGGTACTGCATGCCAGTGCACGGTGGAGCCAGGATCACATCGAATCGGACGCTGAATCCGTGGCCCGGCAACTGCTGCAGGCATTCGAGGCCCTGGCCGGCTCTCTGCCAGGCGGCCTGCGCGTCACTGCCCACCGCTGGCGCTATGCGCTGCCGGCACCCCACCTGGTCAACCGCTGCTGGTGGGACGCGCCTGCGGGCCTGGGCCTGTGCGGCGACTGGATGTGCGGCGCAGGCGTCGAAGGCGCCTGGCTCAGCGGACGGGCGCTGGCCCGGCGCGCCCTGGCCACGCTGACGCGCTGAACTGCAGGAACGCCCGCGCCATGCACAAGAAGCCCCACCTTCCCTCCAAGCTGTGTGCGTGCTGCGGTCTTGCGTTCACATGGCGCAAAAAATGGGCACGTGATTGGGACGAGGTCAAATACTGCTCGCAGCGCTGCCGCACCGCGCGACTGCCGCCTGATCCCACTCCCCCATCTGCAGGCCGTCAGCCAAGGCGCTGACCTCCAAGCGGGCCATGCGCCCGCACATCCTGGGAGCCCTGGATTGCCGCCAGGCCGGCCCCATAATGCGCCACCCCATTGCATCAAGGAATTGGCACCTATGTCTTCCGGCGGCTTTCACGTCCACGGCCCACACGATCACGAACTCGAACATGCTGCCCAGGGCGAGCATGGCCACACCGCCCATCACGGCATCGGCGGCGGCAGCCTGACCAACCAGATCGCCATGTGCACGGCAGTCATCGCCACGGTGGGCGCCATCTTCGCGTACATGGGCGGCGCCACCCAGGCCAATGCCGGGCTGTACAAGAACGACGCAGCCATCAAGAAGACCGAAGCGGCCAACCAGTGGGCCTTCTTCCAGGCCAAGAGCACCAAGCAATCGCTGTCCGAGTTCGCGCGTGATCTGGCGACCACGGAGGACAGGCGGGCGGCCTACCAGGCCAAGGTGGAGCGCTACGAAAAGGAAAAGGACGACATCAAGCGCGATGCCGACCGCCTGGAAGCAGAGGCCCGGCAATGGGACGAGAAGTCAGAGATGCAGATGCATCTGCATCACCGCTGGGCGCAGGCCACCACCGCGCTGCAGGTCGCCATTGCCCTTGCAGCCATCGCGCTGCTGACCAAGAAGAAATGGCTGGAATACGCCATGCTCGGCGTGGCAGCGCTAGGCCTTGGCGTGGGCGGGCTGGCCATGCTGCACATCTAGAGCGTGTGGCAAAGCCGCAAAGCCGCAAAGCCGAATATCCGCCCTGGAAGGCAGCTGTGAAACAGCCCCCCCCCGATTCCCCGGCCTTGCCCGCGGCTCAGTCCTCGCTGGGACGGGGGTAGCCTGCCTCTGCCCACGCTTGCGCAGACGTCCGGGTGAGCTGATGGTCCGGCCTGACTCCCACCTTGGCCAGCTCGCTGCCGTCGGCGGCAGTGGCGGTGAGCGTGGCGCTGGGATTGTCTTCATCGGGCTCGATATCCAGAGAGACGGTCACGCGTGACCCGCCCACCACGATCTGCACATCCTTGTGCAACTGCGCTGCCAGATGCTGCTCATGCCGGCGCATCACCTCGTGCGCCGTCTTCACGAGCGTGTTGAAGGCGGAAACGTCCAGCGGCTTGGGATTTTTCTTGTCGCGGCCCATGGTCCACGGGCCGACCAGGCTTGGCTCCGCCTGGCCGTCCTGGGTCATGGCAACGGCCCAGCCATCGTCGTCTTCATTCTTGATGACGCGGGCCTCCCAGCCGTTGTGATGCCAAAGGCGGTCTTCGAAGATTGAGACGACTTTTTGTTCGAGTTCTGCGGACATGTCCAGACCCTTCCCTTGTGGAAACTATCGAGCCCGAAATTCTACTGTCCATCCATACAGTTCGCGCGCAGGGGTCTATTGCGCAAGCGGCGGCTTCCACGGGGCCATGACACCCGGCAGATACGGTAGCCACGGCAGTCAAAGCAGGCGTGCAGGCTGGTCATCAGCGGCTGACCGAGCTGCGTCAGGTTGCCTCGCTTGCACGTCGCGCTCGCCGCAAATTGCCGCTGGAGCGAAGGGCTTGCGAATGCGATAAGCTTCAAGTCTTATTGAAGGTAAAGGCATCCCTGCCGAGGTCACGTATGAACATTGGCGAACTGAGCAAACGCACAGGCCTGTCCACATCACGCATTCGTTTTTATGAGCAAAGCGGCCTGCTGCAAGCGGCTGAGCGTGGCTTGAATGGCTACCGCAGCTATCCGCCTGAGATGGTGCAGATGCTGGAGCTGATTGCGATGGCGCAAGGCGTGGGCTTCAGCCTGGATGAAATTCGTGCACTCTTGCCACCCGGCCTGCAAGGCTGGGACCATGAGGCCGTCGTGGGCGCGCTGCGCCAAAAAATTTCCGATATCAAGGCCATGGAGAAAAAGCTGCAGACCAGCAAAAAGCAGTTGCAGGCTTTGTTGTCCGATATTGAAGCCCGGCCAGACAACATGGATTGCCATGACAACGCACGCCGCGTGCTCTCACATGTACTGGCCCAGCAATCCGAATCCCTGGCCTCTGAAGCAGCGGCCGAAGAAAAAATGGGCAAGCTCATGCGCACCGGACACAAGAAGCGGGCAAGCGCGGCATAGGCCTGCGCCAGTTTGGAACGTGGCCCTAGCGCGTTGCCAAAGCCTGCACCACCTGCTTTGCAGTCGCTTTGGCCGACCCCGGGTTTTGCCCGGTGATGAGGCGGCCCTCGGCCACCACATACGACATAAAAGGCAGCAAGGCTTTTTGATAGCGCGCACCGCGCATCTTCATCTCCTGCTCGGCGTTGTAGGGCATGGACCGGGCCACTCCGGCCAGGATTTCTTCCGTCCATGAAAAACCCGTGACCCGTTTGCCCGCGACCAGCAAAGAGCCGTCGCTGAGCTGCGTATTGAGCAGGCCGCAGTAGCCGTGGCAAACCGATGCAACGATGCCACTTCGCTCCCAGATGCTGCGTGTGATGCGCTGCAGCCCCGCACTATCGGGAAAATCCCACATCACCGCATGCCCTCCGGTGAAGTAGATGGCATCGAAATCGTTCGCATCGATATCGGCAGGTGCCGCAGTGTTCGCCAGCAGGGCCATGCGCGCGGGATCATCGAGCCAGGCTTTGGCCGAAGCATCGAAGTGCGGCCATTGGAGTGCGCGCGGCTCCAGCGGTACGGCGCCACCCAGCGGGCTCGCCAGTTGTTGCAGATACCCTTGCGCAGCAAACACATCCCAGGCATGGGTCAGCTCCGACAGCCACAGCCCTGTGGCGTGCGCAGGGTCGTCGTAATGAGCGACATTGGTGACGACATGCAAGATACGTGGCGTACTCATGATGACTCCTGCGCGATGTGCTTGAGGCCCTGTGCGTAGCTGGTGACAGCAAAGTCGGGAAAGCGGCGCTTGAACTTGGACGAATCAAACACATTGTCGTGCGCGTAGCGTGGCAGCAGTTCACGCAGTTCGCGCACGGGCTTGGAGACCCAGCCAGCAACCACCATGGCCAGGTGGCTCAGTACCTTGTAGCGCGGCTCAACCCCAAAGGTTGCAGCCGCCAGGTTCACAAAGGCCTGATAGGTCAGCCGCTCGTCCCAGCAAGGCAGATGCCATGTCTGACCATACGCATCTTGCGCATTGCCAATGGCTGCCATGGCGCGGCTTGCATCGGGCGTCCAGATCAGGGTGCGCAGCTTGTCGTCACGCACCGGCACTTTGGCCTTCTGGCCCGCCTTGAGCGGGCCGATCACCAGGGTGTTGGTGATGCTTTGGGTTTTGCCGGGGCCGTAGAACTCTGGCGCGCGGGCAATGGCGACGGGGATATCGCCGCGCTGCATCTCGGCCAGCACCATCTCGGCCATCAAGGCGCGCACGCGCCCCTTGCGGCCCACCGGGGCATAGGCGGTTTCCTCGGTCTGCCGCTGCGCGGTTTGCGGGTACATGTAGGTGTTGTCAAAGTAGACAAACTTGGCCCCCGCTGCCCGCGTGGCATCGAGCGCGTTGCGCAGCATGGCAGGAAATTGCCCCTCCCATAACTCGGTGTCTGGTGGCAGGCCAGCGGTGAAGTACACGACCTCGCTGCCACGCACGGCCTCAAGGGTTTGCGCGGAATTCATCAGGTCGGCGGACACCAGCTCGTCCGTATCGTTCACCTTGCGCGGCTTGCGGCTGACCAGGCGCAGGTTCTGCGTGTAGTTGCGGTGGAGCTCGCGCGCCAGCTCCACAGCGATCTGGCCATTGGCGCCCAAAATGGTTTGCATATCGATCCTTGCAGCATCTTGTGTGATGAGAGGATAAGGAGCTTAAGCTTCAACTTGAGTTGAAGGTCAAGCGGCAAAACTGCAGGTCCCTGATATCAGGTCGAAGCCCCCTGCCGACTCGCTGGCTGTCTGAAGAAACCCGGCACTTCCATCATGTCGGGGAGCCTGGAGCCTGGACACTGCGGCCTGCTTTGGTGCACCTGGTGAAGGCCCGGTTCGGGTCGGCAGCGCCTGTGCATGAGCCGCGATGGCGGACTTGCCTCTTTGCGGTTGCTCATCTGTGGTCCGAACTTGTCGGCTTTATCGAGACTGCCACCGCACACCGGCATCAATTGCTGCAATGGGTGCAATGGGTGCAATGAGAGCAATGGCAGCAATGTGTGTACAGCAGCTATTTGATGCGATCAGAATGCACCACCACCATTGAAAAGAAGAAGCCATTCTCAATCCAATGATTGAATTGACAACTTCCGATGGACGCCGCTTATTCAATGTGACAGAATGAAACGCCAGCAATGAATGGCTTGAAGACCTCTGATGATGGCAGTGGCAAATATTGCCATAGCGATCGCAATGACAGGGCGAAAAACCGGATGTACCGCTATTGAGATCCAGAAATCAAATCGTGTTGACTTCGCGCATTTCTGAGGGATCGTTTGGTCAATGAACGTCAGAGCGTGCTCTTGTCGCCCGCACCTCATTTGCACTGGAAGCGCACTACGACCATTGTCGCCATTCGGCCAATCATTGAATCCAGCTTCTGGCTTTCGAGCCTTATGCTTCTATGAACATCGCCCCGTAGAAGCCAAAAAACCAAGGGCGATTGACAACGGAGATTTATATGCCTTACAAGAAAAGTCAACAAGTCGGCGGTCAGGGTGGAGACGAATTTTCCGATGATCTGACCCAAGTGGTTCGAATTGTGAGGATTTCGATCAGGCATGGAGCCAGAGTCGATGCCATCCAAACCACATGGCTTCTGACAGACGGAACACAACTCACTGGTGCACGCCATGGTGGCGGGGGCGGCGAAGAAACTGTGATCGAGTTTGGCAGCAACGAGCACATCGTTACGATACAAGGGCGAAGCGGAAGTCGAATTGATTCCCTGACCATTACCACCAACAAGAAGTCCTACGGCCCCTACGGAGGCGACGGAGGGAAACCCTTCGGCCCCATTCCTGCTGAAGCAGCGGGTGGATTCTTTGGTCGTTCCGGCACAAATGTTGACGCGATAGGCGTTTTCATTCCAGCGTAGTGTCAAGCCGGTGATGGTGCCATCGCATCAACAAGGCACCGAAACGGACTGGGATGAAGCCGAGGTTTATTCCAGTCCGCTCATCGGCTCTATTGATTCCTGCTGTCAATCAGGCATCAATCAGCAAAGTCAACGCCCCCGCATCCCCATCAAAACCCCAATCGTCACCGTCGTCGCGTCGTCATCCGGCCTTTTGCGATGCGCGATGCCCAACGCCCTTGACAGTGCCGGCCGCAGGGGTCGCGTGGTGATGCGGGGGTCAGGCTGCGGTGCGCCGGCCTCGTGGGGCAGCAGCGCGGCGCCGTAGCCCGCTGCCACCAGGCTCTTCATTGCGTCGTTGTAGTTCAGCTCGATGCGTGCCTGCGGCCGGGCGCCGCCTGCGGCAAACCATTCGGCGGTCTGGCGCGACAGCCGGGTGCCACGGTCGTTGGCGATCAGGGGGCGGGCCGCAAGCCAGGCGGGCGTGATGTGTCGCGGCGGTTTCCAGGCGGCCGGGATGAAGGCGAGCACGGGGTCCTGACGCCAGGCCTGCACCTGCAGCCCGCGCAGCACGGGCTGCGGCAAGGCAACGATGCCGATGTCCAGGCTGCCGGCAGCCAGGCGCGCCAGGGCTTCCTCGCTGGTCATCACCGCCACTTGCACATCGATCTCGGGATGCCGGGCGGCCAGGGTTTCCAGTGCCTGGGGCAAGAGGTGCGCGAGTGCGCCGGTGGAGGCGCCCAGGCGCACGCGGCCCCCGCGCGTGGCGATCTGGCGCTGCACGGTCTGCAGGAGATCGTCGGCCTCGGCCAGGAGCTGGCGCGCCTTGTCTATCAGCAGGCTGCCCGCCGATGTGGCGGTGACGCCGGCCGGTGCGCGGTGCAATAGACGAGTTCCCAGACGTTCTTCGAGCTGCGCCACATGCAGCGTCACCGTGGGCGGCGCCAGGTGCAGCACCTTGGCGGCGGCGGCGAACGAGCCCAGGTCGGCCACCGTCAGCAAGGTGCGCAGACGGTCCAGATTGATTTCGCGCATGGTGCGGTGTCCCAGGTTGCCAGCAATTCAGGAATCATGAATCCGTAGTTTGTCAGATTCAACTGGCCTGCATTCGGCAGGCGCTGCACCATGCGCTCCACACCCAATCGGAGCAACCCATGACCTCTCTTGTTTTCATCGATGGCGACCAAGGCACCACCGGCCTGCAGGTGCGCGAATGGCTGGCGGATCGGACCGACCTGCGCCTGCTGCAGCTGCCGGCCGACCAGCGCAAAAGCACGGTGCACCGCGCCGAGGCGCTCAACGACTGCGACATCGCCTTGCTGTGCCTGCCGGACGAGGCTGCGCGCGAGGCCGTGGCGCTGGTGCGCCGGCCCGGCGTGCGCGTGATCGATGCGAGTTCTGCGCATCGCACCGCGCCGGGCTGGGTCTATGGCCTGCCGGAACTGGAGGCAGGCCAGGCTGAACGCATCGCCCATGCCCGGCGCGTCAGCAATCCCGGCTGCTATCCGACAGGTGCTCTGGCACTGCTCAGGCCCTTGATCGACGCGGGCCTGCTGCCCCCCGACTACCCGCTGGCCATTCACGCGGTATCGGGCTATTCGGGTCGGGGCCGCGCAGGACTGCTGGACCATGAGGGCGCTGCCGCCGCGACTGCCGTGCCCCTGCAGGTCTATGGCCTGGGACTGCACCACAAGCACGTGCCCGAGATCCAGCAGCATGCCGGCCTGGCCCATGCGCCGGTGTTCGTGCCGGCCTATGGCCACTACCGGCAAGGCATCGTGCTGACCATCGCCCTGCATCTGCGGCTGCTGCCCGCTGGTGTGACCGCCCGCAGCCTGCACGCTGCGCTGCAGGCGCGGTACCAGGGCCAGCCCTGCATCGAGCTGCACCCCCTGGAGGAGGACGCCGATGCGCAGCGGCTCGACCCGCGCGCGCTCAATGGCAGCAACCGGATGCGGCTCGCGGTGTTCGGGCAGCCGCAGGAGCAGCAGGTGCTGCTGACCGCCGTGTTCGACAACCTGGGCAAGGGCGCCGCCGGCGCGGCGGTGCAGAACCTTGATCTGATGCTCGGGCTGCAGCCGATGCTGCAGCCAGGATGCGATGAATCCCTGAGCGTGGTGTGAGCCTGGTGTGAGCGTGGAGTGAGTGCGGTGTGAGCTGCCGGCCTGGGGACGACGGGCAAGATCCGGGCAATCCTGCTTCAAGCCTCGACGCCACAGGCCACCGACAGATAGCCTTTCATGCGCGCGCTGGCCCGATCCGGGTCGGCCAGCGCACCGCAGGCATCGGCCAGCTCGAACACCTTGGCAAAGTGCACGGTCCCGCGTGCAGACTGCATTCCGCCGGCCATGGAGAAGTGCTTCTGGTGGCCATTGAGCCAGGCCAGGAACACGATGCCTGCCTTGTAATGCCGCGTGGGCGTGCAAAAAATCTCGCGCGACAGCGCCACCGTGGGATCCAGCAGTTCCCGGAAGCGTCCGCTGCGGCCCTGGGCCAGTTCGGCCAGCGCCACGGCCGCCACCGGGGCGATGGGGTCGAAGATGCCCAGCAGGCCGTGGGAGTGGCCGCCCTCACCGGCTGCCGTCCCATCGCCGGCCATGAGTTCGGCGTAGTGGAAATCGTCACCCGTGTACATCTTCACGCCCGCAGGCAGCCTGCGGCGCAGCGCCCTCTCCCATTGCGCATCGAGCAGCGATACCTTGATGCCTTCGACCTTGGGCGCCTTCGCTGCGATCAGCGCGGCGACGGTATCAAGGGCCTGCGCCAGGTCCGTACTGCCCCAGTAGCCGCGCAGCGCAGGGTCGAACATCTCGCCCAGCCAGTGCAGCACCACGGGCTGGTCGGCAGCGTCCAGCAGCCGGTCATAGAGTTGCAGATAGTCCTGCGGGCCGCGCGCGGCCTGGACCAGGGCGCGGCTGGCCATGAGGACCACGGGGCAGCCTTCGGCCTGCACCACGTCCATCTGCTCGCGGTAGGCCCCCTCGACCTGTGCCAGCGTGACCCCGGGTTGCGCCGCCAGCTGGTCGGTGCCCGCGCCGCAGGCCAGCTGGCCGCCCACTGCCCGCGCATGGCGCGCGCTGCGCTGGATGAGTTCGCGTGCCGATGGCCAGTCCAGGCCCATGCCGCGCTGGGCCGTGTCCATGGCTTCGGCGACCTTGAAGCCCAGGCGGTACAGATGCTCGCGGAAGGCCAGCGTCGCCTCCCAATCGATGGCAGGCGGGCCATCCCAGGGATGCGTGGCGGCCAACGGGTCGATCACCACATGGGCCGCTGCGTAGACGCTGCGGTTGAAGGCAGGGGCCGGGCCCGCGGGAGCGATGGGACTGGCCTTCATGGCCAGTGGCACGAGACGGCCGTCGCTTCGGGGAAGGAGGATCTGCATGGGGTCTCCTGCCTCAAGCCAGTCGGCCGAGGATGTGGTCGGCAGCCTTCTCGGCCACCATGATGGTGGGAGCGTTGGTGTTGCACGAGGGGATGAAGGGCATCACGGACGCATCGGCCACGCGCAGCCCCTCCATTCCGATGAGCTGCAGTTGCGGCGTCACCACGCTGTCCGGGTCGTGCTCGGGGCCCATGCGACAGGTGCCCACGGGATGGTGGTCGGTCTTGGCATGGGCGCAGGCGTAGTCAGACAGTTCGGCATCGCTGTCCCGATGTCCGCCCGGCAATACCTCGCCGTGCACGTAGCGTCGCAGCGCTGGCTGGCACAGCAGCTTGCGCGCAAGGCGCAGGCCCTTGATGGACATGGCCCGGTCATGCGGGTCGGCCCAGTAGTTGGGATCGATCAAGGGCGCCGACGCCGGGTCTGCATCCGCGAGCCGGACCGTGCCACGCGAGCGGGGGCGCAGGTAGGCCGTGTTCAGCGTCACGCCCGCGTTCTCCAGCCCGGTCATTCCGGCTTCTATGCCCGAGCCCAGCCCCAGATGGAACTGGATGTCGGGCGAGCGCGCGAGCGCATCGGGGTCGGCATACCAGAAGCCCCCGGTCTCGAAGAGGCTGGAGGCGGCCGGCCCTTTCTTGAGCAGCAGGTACTGCAGGCCCGCCCAGGCCGCGTGCCAGGGGCGCTGGTATTTGTCGTAGGTGTGGTCGCCCGTGCATTCGGCGATCACGAACAGGTCCAGGTGGTCCTGCAGGTTGGAGCCGACACCAGGGAGGTCATGCACAGGCGCCAGCCCCACGCTGCGCAGATGGTCGGCAGGGCCTATGCCGGAGTGCATCAGCAGCCTGGGCGAGCCTATGGCACCCGAGCAGACGATGACTTCGCGGCTGGCGTGCACGCTGAAAGGCGTGCGGCTGGAGCCCGAGACCGCCTCCACGCCAACCGCGCGCCGGCCCTGCACCAGCACGCGCAGCGCCTGGGTCTGCAGCTGGATGGTCAGATTGGGGCGGCGCATGCGCACCGGATCGATGAAGCCGGTGGCCGCCGACGCACGGCGCGCATTCCACTGCGTGAGCTGGTAGTAGCCTAGGCCCTGCTGCGCGGCGCCGTTGAAGTCGGGGTTGAAGGGCATGCCCATTTCCTGGCCGGCCTGGAAGAAGGCCTCGCAGATGGGCAGCGGGCTGACGGGGCAGGACACGCCCAGCGGGCCGCCGTAGCCGTGGTACTGGTTGGCAAAGCGCTGGTTGTTCTCCGAACGCTTGAAGTACGGCAGCACGTCGCGCCAGGACCAGCCCGTGGCGCCGCCCAGGCGCTCCCAGTCGTCATAGTCTGCCGGCGCGCCGCGCGTGTACAGCTGGGCGTTGATGGTCGAGCCGCCACCGATGACCTTGGCCTGCGTGTAGCGCAGCACGCGCTGGTTCAGATGCCGCTGCGGCACGGTCTGCCATCCCCAGGAGCCCCGGCCCCGGGTCATGCGCGCAAAGCCCGCAGGCCAGTGGTACAGAAGATGCGAGTCCCAGCCCCCGGCCTCCAGCAGCAGCACGCGCACCGAGGGGTCGGCGCTCAGCCGGTTGGCCAGCACGCAGCCGGCCGAGCCCGCGCCCGTGATGATGTAGTCATAGCTGTCCATGGTCATCCTCCTCACAGCCGCGCGATGGAGAGCGCGCCATCCACATGCAGCACCGACCCCGTCGCAAACGCCAGCCTGCCGCTTGCCAGCGCGCTGGCGGCCTGCGCCACGTCCTCGGGCCGGCCCCAGCGGCCCATGGGCACAAGGCCCGCAGCGATCAGGCCGTCGTACCGATCGGCAGCACCCGCCGTCATGGCCGTGCGGACGATGCCGGGGCGCAGCTCGAACACGCCAATGCCGTGCGCCGCCAGACGCAGCGCGAACAGGCGCGTCAGCATGCCCAGGCCGGCCTTGGACAGGCAGTACTCGCCGCGCTCCACCGACGCCATCTCGCCGCTGACCGAGGACACGGTGACGATGGACCGCGCAGCGCCCGAAGGCGCAGCCAGCATGCGCTGCGCCACGGCCTGCGTGAAAAAGAAGCTGCCGCGCAGGTTGGTGGCCATCACCCGGTCGAAGTCCTCGGCGCGGATGTCCAGCAGATCGCCGCGGCGCGGCGATCCCATGCCTGCGTTGTTGACCAGGCAGGACGGCACACCGCCCCAGGCGCAGACCGCATCGAGCACACGAGCGTGGTCGTGCACGTCGGCCAGGTCGCCGCAAACACGCAGCGCACGCGCGCCGCAGGCCTGGATCTGCGCGACGCTGGCGCCGTCACTGGCACCATCGTCCTGCAGCGTGGTGATGGCCACGTCAAAGCCGTCGTGCGCCAGTTGCAGCGCAATGGCGGCGCCTATGCCCTGGCTGCCGCCGGTGACCAGGGCCACGGGGCGCCGTGCCGTCGATTGCGGATTCATGGCAACAGCTCCTGAAGGTGGTGACGCAGGTGACTGCCCACGCGCAGGGCCTGGGCCGCCACGGTCAGCGCGGGGTTGACGGCGGCCGAGGACGGGAAGAATCCCGCATCGACCACATACAGGTTGTCCAGCTCCCAGGCCTTGCACTGCGGGTCCAGCGCCGAGGTGGCCGGATCACTCCCAAGGCGCACCGTTCCGCACTGGTGCGACACCACCTCGGTGCCGAAGCCGCGCGACAGCACCAGCGGGTAGCCGGTGCCGCGCAGTATCTGGGCGCAGCGCGCCACCCAACGCTGGTGGGCGCGCAGGTTGGTGCGGTGCCAGTGCAGGTCGATGGCTCCGTCTGCGCGCAGCGTGACGCGGCTGCTGGGGTGGGGCAGGTCCTCGCTTTGCGCGTACCAGTCCACACTGCGCTCGGCCAGCGCGCTGCGCAGCCACCTCGGGGTGCCCGGCAGGGCGGCACGCAGCATGGGCTCGCGGATCTTTCCCAGCAGTTGCAGGCTGCCCAGCGGCGGGCCGCCCGCGCCGTCGCCGAAATAGAAGTCGTGCAGTGCCAGCGTCTTGGGAAAGCGCGTGCGGTTGCGCCTGAACGGGTGCCATGCCATCAGGGCCGTGGTGTTGTGCGTCATGTAGTGGCGGCCCACCACGTCGCTGCCATTGGCCAGGCCGCGCGGATGCCGCGCATTGGCCGAGCGCAGCAGCAGGGCCGCCGAGTTGATGGCGCCGGCACTGAGCACGAACAGCCCCGCCGTGATGCGGCGCGCCACGCCGCGGTCCACCACCTCCGCCGCGACGACGCGCCGCCCCTCCGCATCGGTGAGCAGGCGCTGAACGCGCACGCCGGTGTGCAGCCGCACATTGCGGTGCGCCAGCGCAGGCCGCAGCAGGCAGGTTTCGGCATCGCCCTTGGCCCCCACCATGCAGGGCACGGCGTCGCAATTGGCGCAGCGCCGGCAGTGTCCGCCCGGTCCCAGGTCGATGGCGCAGGGCATGGGAAACGGCCGCAGGCCCTGGGCACGCAAGCGCTGCTCGATGCGCGAAAGCAGCGGCTCGTGCGGCACCGGGGGATGGGCATAGGCCGTGCTGCGCGGCGGCTCCGTGGGGTCGGCGCCGCCCTGGCCGCGCACGCCGAACAGTTGCTCGGCCAGGGCATACCAGGGTTCAAGATCGGCATAGCGCAGCGGCCAGGCGGGCGAGATGCCCTCCTCATGCTCCACCGCCTCGAAATCGCGCTGCCGAAAGCGCAGCATGGCCGTGCCGTAGAACTTGGTGTGCCCGCCCACGAAATAGAACATGCCGGGCCGAAACGCCCGCCCGCTGGCGTACCAGACCTCGTCGGTCTGGTAGCGTCTTTCGGCGAAGACGGCCTCGATGTCCCAGTTCTGCGCCTCGCGCGGCAGCACCGGGCCGCGCTCCAGCACCCATACGCCCGCACCGCTGTCCGCCAGTTGCAGGGCCACGGCCGAGCCGCCCACGCCCGAGCCGATGATGAGCACATCGCAGTCCAGCCCGTTGTGCGCCATGGCGGTCATGCGATCAGCGCCTGGGTGGCGGCATCGAAGCAGACCAGCCGAGACAGGTCGATCAGCAGGCGTGCCCTGTCCCCGGCGCGCAACGGCGCATCGGGCGGCAGCCGCGCGGTGAACGCATGGCCACCGAGCTTCAGCAGGGCCAGCGTGTCCGATCCGGTGGGCTCCAGCAGTTCGACGCGGGCCTCGGCCAGGCCCTGGCCGGGGGCAGCCGGCACGCCTTCGGGCGCCAGGCCCACGGCCTCGGCACGTATGCCGGCAATGACTTCGCGGCCCGCATGGCCCTGCAGCGCGGTGGCCAGCGGCTGCGGCAGGGGCAGGGACTGGCCGCCGATATCGAGGGAGGGACCGCCCTGCCCCTCACCCGCCCCCTCACCCACGCGCGCAGGCAGCAGGTTCATGCGCGGCGACCCCATGAAGCCCGCCACAAAGGTGTTGGCCGGCCGGTTGTAGACCTGCTGCGGCGTGCCCAGCTGCTGCAGCACCCCGCTCTTCATGACGGCGATGCGCGTGGCCAGGGTCATGGCCTCGATCTGGTCGTGCGTGACATAGATGATGGTGGCGCCCAGGCGCTGATGCAGCTTCTTGATCTCGGCGCGCATGTCCACGCGCAGCTGGGCATCGAGGTTGGACAGCGGCTCGTCGAACAGGTAGAGCTGCGGCTCGCGCGCCAGCGCCCGCCCTATGGCCACGCGCTGGCGCTGGCCGCCCGACAGCTGGCGCGGCTTGCGCCCCAGCAGGTGCTCTATCTGCAGCAGCCTGGACACCTCCTGCACCCGCGCAAGGCGCCGCGACTTGTCCACCTTGCGCATCTCCAGCGGAAAGCCGATGTTGCCCGCCACGGTCATGTTAGGGTACAGCGCATAGGACTGGAACACCATGGAGATGTCGCGCTCGGCCGGCGCCGCGTGGGTGATGTCGCGGCCGCCCAGCGCCAGACGGCCGCCGCTGGGCGGCTCCAGGCCCGCGATGATGTTCATCAGCGTGCTCTTGCCACAGCCCGACGGGCCGACGAGGACCAGGAATTCGCCCTCCTGCACGGCAATGCTGATGTCCTGCAGGATGCTGGCCGCGCCGAAGCGCTTGTGGATGCGGTCGAGATCAAGGAATGCCATGGAATGCCTCACTGCAAGATGCTGGGCATCAGCCTTTGACGGCGCCGGCCATCAGCCCGCGCACGAAGAACCGGCCCGACACCAGGTACACGGCCAGCGTCGGCAAGGCCGCAATGAACGCCCCCGCGAAGTGGACGTTGTATTCCTTGACGCCGGTGCTGCTGTTGACCAGGTTGTTCAGCGCCACGGTCAGCGGGTAGGAGCTGAAATCGCTGAACGAGGCGCCGAACAGGAACTCGTTCCAGATGCTGGTGAACTGCCATATCGCGGCCACCACGACGATGGGCAGGCTGTTGGGCAGCAGCACGCGCCACAGCAGCCCGAAGAACCCCGCGCCATCCATGCGCGCCGAGCGCACCAGCTCGGCCGGGAAGGCCGCGTAGTAGTTGCGAAAGAACAGCGTGGTGAAGCCTATGCCGTACACCGTGTTGACGAAGACCAGGCCCTTGAGGCTGCCCGCCAGGCCCAGCGCCCCCAGCATCTTGGCCATGGGGATCAGCACGATCTGGAATGGAATGAAGACCGACAGCAAGATGGCGCCGAACAGCAGGTCCGCCCCCCGGAAACGGAACTGGGTCAGGATGCAGCCGTTGAGCGCGCCCAGGGCCGTGGACAGCAGCACGGATGGCACGGCCACCAGGAAGGAATTGAGGAAGAACGGCCGCAGCCCCGTGGCCTGCACGCCGATCTGCGCCGTGCTCCAGGCGCTGCGCCAGGGCGCCAGCGTCCACTGGCCGGGCAGCGCCAGCAGGTGGCCGCTGCGGATCTCGTCGAGCGGCTTGAACGAATTGGCCAGCATCACATAGACCGGCAGCAGGAAGACCGCCGCCAGCAGGACCAGCGCCGCATACAGCAGCACGCGCCAGGGCTGAAGCCGCCGTGTCAAGGACCAGGGTGTGCGCAGCTCAGTCATGGCGACCTCCTGCACTGCGCATGGCGCCCCAGAGATAGGGCAGGACGATGGCGCCCACGGCCAGCAGCATCAGCACCGAGCTGGCCGCGCCCACGGCCATCTCGTTGCGGGTGAACGAGTACTGGTACATGAACACCGAGGGCAGCCAGGTCGAGCGGCCGGGCCCGCCATTGGTCAGCGCAATCACCAGGTCATAGGACTTGATGGCCATGTGCGCCAGGATCACGAAGGCCGATACGAAAACCGGCCCCAATTGCGGCAGGACGATGCGCCAGTAGACCTGCCAGGTGCGCGCGCCATCGAGCCGCGCCGCATGGATCTGCTCGGAGTCCACCCCGCGCAGGCCCGCCAGGAACAGGGCCATGGCAAAGCCGCTGGTCTGCCACACGGCGGCGATGACCACGCAGTAGATGGCCATGTCGCCGTCCTTGATCCAGCCGAACGCAAAACCCTGCCAGCCCAGCAGGTGCATGGATTTTTCCAGGCCCACGCCGGGGTCGAGCAGCCATTTCCACGCCGTTCCCGTGACGATGAAGGACAGGGCCATGGGGTACAGGAAGATGGAGCGCAGCACGGCCTCGGCGCGGATCTTCTGGTCGATCAGGATGGCCAGTACCAGGCCCATCGCCATGGCAATGGCGATGTAGAGGCTGGCGAACACCGCGAGGTTGTTCGCCGAGATCTTCCAGTTCTCCAGCCCCAGCAGCCGCGTGTAGGCAGCGGTGCCGGCCCATTCATGGCGCGGCAGCAGGGTCGATGCCGTGAACGACAGATAGACCGTGAACAGAATGCATCCGTACACGCACACCAGCGTGAGCAGCACGCTGGGGCTGAGCAGCAGCCTGGGGAGCCAGCCGGCCTTCATGGCAGGGTGCTCCATCAGTCGGCCAGGGCCGAGGCCAGCTCGGCCACGGCCCTGGCATCGTCGATCTGGCCGTTGAAGTGGCGCGTGACCACGTCATAGATGGCGTTCTTGGCCGATGCGGCCGTCGCATGGCCCAGCGCAATGGAGCCCAGCATGCTGCGCCGGCCATCGGCCTCGGCCACGTCGCGGATGGCCTTTTTGCCGCATTCGTCGAAGGCCGTATCCGCCACGTCCAGGCGCGCAGGCGCCGCACCCTTGACGACATTGAACGCCGACTGAAAAGCCGGCTCCATGATGGCGGCCGCCAGCTTGCGCTGAGCGGCCGCCTTGCCTGCGTCGGACAGCCTGAACATCACGAACTGGTCGGAGCTGAAGGCCACCATGCCCTGGGTGCCCGGGAAGCGGTAGCAGGCAAAGTCCTTGCCGGGCTGCTTGCCGGCGTTGAGGAACTCGCCCTTGGCCCAGTCGCCCATGATCTGGAAGCCCGCCTTGCCGGCGATGACCATGCCCGAGGCCACGTTCCAGTCGCGCCCTGAAAAATCCTTGTCCACCAGGCTGCGGATCTGCGCCATGCGCTGGAATACCTTGCGCGTGGTCGCCGACCGGATGGTGGCCGGATCGCGCTCGATGAAGGCCTTGCGGTAGTAGTCGGCGCCGCCCGTGGACAGGGCCACGCTGTCGAACACGATGGCCTCCTGCCAGGGCTGGCCGCCATGGGCGATGGCGATGAAACCGGCCTGGCGCACCTTGCGCGCCGCCGCGATGAATTCGTCAAAGCTCGCCGGCTGGGCCGTCACGCCCGCCTGGGCCAGCACCTGCCGGTTGGCCCACAGCCAGTTGGTCGAATGGATGTTGACCGGCGCCGCGATCCAGCGGCCCTGGTAGCGCGAGAATTTCTGCACCTCCTGCGGCACGCTCTTGTCCCAGCCCTCGCGCGCGGCCAGGGCATCCAGGTCGGCGACCACGCCCTGGCCGCCCCAGTCCAGGATGTCGAAGCCCAGCATCTGCACCGCCGTGGGCGGGTTGCCCGAGGTCACGCGGGCGCGCACCGCCGTCATGGCCGCCTCGCCGCCGCCACCGGCCACGGGCATGTCGTTCCAGCGCACGCCCTGCTTTTCCAGCCCGCTCTTGAGCAGGTTCAGCGCGGCGGCCTCGCCGCCAGCGGTCCACCAGTGCAGGACCTCGACGCTCTGCCCGGCCATGGCGGCCGGCGGTGTGGCAAGGGCCATGGCCAGCGCCATGGCAGTCAGTGGCCGCTTCATGCCGTGTCTCCTTCGTGGATGGGCAGATACCAGTGGCTGCGCGCCCCCAGGTGCATGTGCAGGGTCTTGGCCTGGGTGTAGTCCTCGGCGGCACGGCGGCCCAGCTCTCGGCCCAGGCCGCTTTGGCGGTAGCCGCCGAAAGGCAGCTCGGCATGGCCTTCGAGGAAGGTATTGACCCATACCGTGCCGGCCTTGATGCGCCGCGCCGCCGCCAGGCAGGTGCTGAAGTCACGGCTCCAGACGGCGGCCGACAGGCCGTAGAGCGTGGCGTTGGCCAGGTCGATGGCATCGTCCAGGTCCTCGAAGACCAGCACCGCGAGCACGGGCCCGAAGACCTCCTGCCTGGCAATGGCCATGTCCGGCGTCACGCCGGCCAGCACCGTGGGCTCCACATACAGGCCCGGGCGCGCCATGCGGCCGCCGCCCAGCACCACGCGGGCGCCGGCCTGGCGCGCGGCCTCGATGTGGGTGAGGATGGCGTCCAGCTGGCGCTGCGTGGTGATGGCGCCCACCTGCACGCCCTGGTCCAGCGGATCGCCCACGCGCACCTGCCGAGCGCGCTCGGCCACGGCGGCCACGAAGCGCTCGGCGATGGCCGCCTGCACCAGCACGCGGCTGCCGCTGTTGCAGCACTGGCCGGCATTGAAGTGCATGCCCAGCACCGTGGCATCGACGGCCGCCTCGAAGTCGCAGTCGGCAAAGACGATCTGGGGATTCTTGCCGCCCAGCTCCAGGGACAGCTTCTTGAGCGTCTGCGCCGAAGCTGCGGCCACCTTCCGGCCTGTTTCCGTGGAGCCCGTGAAGGACAGCATGTCGATGTCCGGGTGCGCGGCCAGGACCTCGCCGACAGCGCCACCGCCGCCTGGCAGGATGTTGACGGCACCGGGCGGCAGGCCGGCGTTCATGAGGATCTCGCCCAGCATCAGCGTGGTGGCCGATGTTTCCTCGGCCGGCTTGACCACGGCCGTGCAGCCGGCGGCCAGCGCAAAGGGCAGCTTCTGGCTGACGATGAGCAGGGGAAAGTTCCAGGGCGTGACGATGCCGACCACGCCCAGCGGCTCGCGCAGCACCACGCCCAGCGTCTGCTCGCCCAGCGTGTCATAGCTGTCGCCATGCAGGTTGCGCGCCAGTGCGGCGGCGTAGTGCCACAGGTCGGCCGCCGCGCCCACCTCGTCCAGCGACTGGGCCAGCGGCTTGCCGGTCTCCAGCGTCTCCATACGCGCCAATTCCTGCCTGCGGTCCAGCAGGCATTCGGCCACGGCACGCAGCACGCTGGCGCGCTGCGCACCCTTCATGCGGGGCCAGGGCCCGTGGTCCGCAGCGCGGCGTGCTGCGGCAATGGCACGCGCGGCATCGGCCCGCCCGGCCCGCGCATGGATGCTGGCCACGGTGCCGTGGGCCGGGGAGCGGCGTTCCAGCGTCGCGCCGTCGGCCGCATCGGCCCAGGCGCCATCGATGAGCAGCCGGCCATGGAACGGGGGCCTATGGACGAGGCCGGCCATGGCCCCTGCATTCACTGCAGGTGCATGGGCTGGAGGCGGTTTCGCGGCAGTCATGGTGGCGGTCTCCTTGGGTGGTACAGGGGGCAAGGGCGGGACGGCGAATCGGCAGGTCGGCAGGTCGGCGCAGATTCAGCGGCCCAGGTAGCGCGGCACGCGCTTTTCCTTGAAGCTGAGCAGGCCTTCGGCTGCATCGGCCGTGCTCGCGGCCAGGGCTGCGGCCATGGCTTCCAGTGCGGCGGGTGCGTCTTCGCCGGCGGCGGCATTGATCAGTTGCTTGGTCAGCTGCAGTGCCACGGGCGCCTGGCCTGCCATGTCGTGGGCCAACGCAGCAGCGCGCAGGCCCAGTTCGCTGGCCGGCACCCGTTCATGCACCAGCCCGCAGGCCAGCGCCTGATCGGCGGACAGCCGCACGCCGCCCAGGGCCAGGTACTTCGCGTGGCCGGGGCCGATCAGCCGCACCAGCCGCTGCGAGCCGGACCAGCCGGGACAGGTGGCGATCGATGCCTCTGGCAGCGCGAACTGCGCCGTATCGACGGCGATGCGCACATCGCTGGTGATGGCCAGCTCCAGCCCGCCGCCGAACGCATGGCCGTTGAGCGCCGCAATCACGGGCTGGCGCAGCCGCGCCCACCGGTCGAACACCTGGTGGCCACGGCGCACCCACTGCCGCCACATGTCCAGCGGCTGCAGCGCGGCCCAGGCATGGATGTCGGCGCCCGCGCAAAAGGCCCTGTCGCCACGGCCGGTCAGCACCACGGCACGGATGGCGCCATCGGCCTCGATCTCGCGCGCAATGTGCTCCAGTGCGTCAAGCATGCAGGGGGTCAGCGCGTTCAGCCGTGCGGGCCGGTCTATCGTGACCTGGGCCACGGGGCCCTGGCGCACCAGTTGAACCAGGGTCTCAGCCACGGCGGACCTCCCGGGCCTGCAGGGCCAGGCCAAAGGGCGCATCGTGGAACAGGCGCTCATCCATACGCCGCAGGTCGGGCGCCACCTGCAGCGCCATGCCGGCCTGCTCCAGCACATCGCGCTGCAGGTCCACGCCGGGCGCGATCTCGCGCACGACCAGGCCCTGGTCTTCGAGGTCGATGACGCAGCGCTCGGTCACATAGCGCACCCGCTGCCCGCGCTGGCGCCCGACCAGGCCGCTGAAGCTGATGTGCTCGGCCGTGCCGACGAACTTGCGCGTGCCGCCCTCCTCGAGGATGTCCAGCCGCCCGTCTCCCACGCGCAGCCTGGCGCCGGCCGTGAAAAGTCCGCAGAAGACGATGCGCCGCGCATGGGCCGTGATATCCACAAAGCCGCCGCAGCCGGCCGTCAGATAGGGCCTGGCGCCCAGCCGCGAGACATTGACGCTGCCATCGCCATCCACCTGCAGGAAGGACAGCAGCGTCACATCGAAGCCCCCGCCCTGGAAATAGGTGAACTGCTGGGGCGAGGCCACGATGGCATCGGCATTGGCCGCGCAGCCAAAGGCAAAGCCCAGCAGCGGCATGCCGCCGACGGCGCCCTGCTCTATCACCCAGGTCACCTCGCCATGCAGGCCCTCCTCGAGCAGGATGCGCGGCACATTGGCCGCAATGCCAAAGCCCAGGTTGGCGGCATGCCCGTGCGCCAGTTCCATGGCGGCGCGGCGCGCAATCACCTTCTCGGGCCCCCAGGCCTGGGGCTCGAAGCCGGACAGCGGTTGCGCAACCTCTCCGCTGATGGCCGGGTCATACACCGTCTGCGTGGTCTGCCACTGATCGGCATCGACCACCACATGGTCCACCAGATGGCAGGGGACGTGGACATCGTGCGGCCTCAGGTGGCCGGCCCTGACGATGCGCTTGACCTGGGCGATGACGATGCCGCCGTTGTTGCGTGCGGCCATCGCCTGCTCCAGCGCACCCAGCAGCGCGCCTTCGTGCTCATAGCCCAGGTTGCCGCGCTCATCGGCCGTGGTGGCGCGCAGGACGGTCACGTCGGGCGCCATAGCGGGAAAGAACAGCCAGTCGCGCCCGTCGAAATGCTGCAGGCGCACTACCGGATGGCGGCTGGCCGGCTCGTTCATCGCGCAGCCCTGCTGTGCGGGATCGACAAAGGTGCCCATGCCCGCCTGGGTCAGCACGCCCGGGCGCCGCGCAGCCGCCTCGCGGTGCATGTCGAACAGGATGCCGCTGGGGATGTTGTAGGCCTGGATCTGGTTGTCCACCACCATGCGCCAGATCGCAGGCATGGGCAGCGAGGACGGGCCGCTGGGATACGAGCCGGCCAGGACACGCGACAGCAGCCCAGGCCGGGCCAGATGGTCCATTCCCTTGATGCCGTACATATCGCCGGCCGCAATCGGGTGCAGCGTGGTCAGGTTGCGCGGAGCACCCTCGCGTTCGAAGCGCTCGCCAATGGCGGCCAGCACCTTGTCGGGGCAGCCCAGCCCGCTGGACGAGCTCACGCTGACGATGTCGCCGTCGCGCAGCAAGGCTGCAGCCTGTGCGGCGGTGATGTGCTTGTTCATGCGGCTGCTCCCCGTTCCCGTGCAAGGGGATTGGCTATGGGTACGGCCCGGCCCGTGCGGCAGGCCTGGGCCATGGCCACCGCCGCCGCCAGCGAGCGCACGCCGTCCTCGCCGGTGGCGGCAGGCAGGCCTTCGCCACGCAGCGCGGCGCAGAACGCGGCCACCCCATGCGCGTAGAGACCGTGGTGCTCCACGGCAATGGACTGCTCGCCGGCCCCATTGCGCAGCAGCACCTCGCCGCCCGGCCGCTGCGTCATCACATCGCGCCCGATGAGCGAGCCCGAGGTGCCATGGATCTCGATGCCGGTTCCCGCATGCGCCACGGTGAATGCCGCATGCAGTTGCGCCAACACGCCGTTGTCCAGCCGCAGCACGGCCATCACGCCGTCCGCCACGCCGTTGCGAGACAGCGGTCCTTGCTGCTCCAGCGCCACCGCCTCCACCGGCTCAGCCCCCAGGATGAAGCGCAGTGCATCCACGTCATGCACGCCGATGTCGAGGATCACGCCACCGGCCTCGGGCCGCTCCAGCCGCCAGCCCTGCACAGAGGGCGGCAGTTCGATGGCGTGGAAGACGCGCGCAAACAGCGGCTGGCCCACGGCGCCATCGCGCACCAGCTCGCGCATCCTGCGGTGCGTTGCCGCGTTGCGCAGGTGGTGGTTGGTGCCCAGCACCACGCCTGCGGCCCGGCATGCCCTCACCATGTCCAGCGCATGCTCCACGGTCAGCGCCAATGGCTTCTCGCACAGAACATGCTTGCCGGCCGCTGCCGCAGCAAGGACCTGGGCGTGGCGCAGTTCGTTGTCGGAGCTGACGTAGACCACCTGGACTGACGGGTCGGCCAGCAGGGCGGGCACCGAGTCGTAGGCGCGGGCAATGCCCTGCCCGGCAGCAAACTGCGCCGCGCGCTTTGCACTGCGGCTGGCGACCGCCGCCACCGTGTGCCCGCGCTGCGCGCGGATGGCACCGATCATGTGATCGGCAGCAATGGTGCTGGCCCCTATCAATCCCCAACCGACCTCGCTCATGGTCTCCCTCCTTGTATTGATAATTTCTATTGGAACGTTCTAATTGATTATTGGAACGTTCCAAAAGAAGATCAAGCACAATCGCGCCGACCCAGGGAAAACACCGAACCATGATGAACAAGCCCCCTTCCGTGCGCGCCGTGACCATCCTTGACGTGGCGGCTGCGGCCCAGGTCTCCAAATCAACGGTGTCGCTGGTGCTCAAGGGCAGCCCCCTGATTCCGGCCGAGACATCGGAGCGCGTGCGTGCAGCGGCAGCGCAGCTCGGCTACGTCTACAACCGCCGCGCCGGAGAGCTGCGGCGCCAGTCGTCCAACATGGTCGGAGTCGTGATCAACGACCTGATGAACCCCTTCTTTGCCGAGGTGCTGGCGGGGCTGGAGCGCAGGCTGGCCGATGCCGGCTTCATCACGCTCATGGCCCACACCAGCGAAAGCCTGGAGCGCCAGCAAAAAGTGCTGACCACCATGCGCGAGCACAACGCGGCAGGCATTGCGCTGTGCCCGGCGCTGGACACGCCGGCCTCGCTGGCGCAGGACCTGCAGTCATGGGGCATTCCCCTGGTGGTCATGATCCGCACGCTGGGCGAGGGAAGCTACGACTTCGCAGGCGCCGACAACGCCCATGGCGTGGCGGCGGCCACGCGCCACCTGCTGGCGGCCGGGCATCGCCGCATCGGTTTTCTGGGAGGGCTGGACGGCCTGATGCTGGAGCAGCGCCTGAGCGGCTGCAGGGCCGCCTTTGCCGATGCGGGCCTGGCTTTCGATGAAGATCTGGTTTTCTCCGCCAGCCCCACGCGCACGGGAGGGCATGACGCCATGCGCAGCCTGCTGGCCGCGCAGCCAGCCATCAAGGCGGCCATCTGCTACAACGATCTGGTGGCCTTTGGCGCACTGTCTGCCCTGGACGAAAACGGACTGCGCGCAGGCAAAGACTTCGCGCTCATGGGCTTCGACAACGTGTTCGATGCCGCGCATTCCCATCCCCCCCTGAGCACGGTGGACGTGCGCCCCGCCGAGCTTGGCGAACAGGCTGCCACCTTGCTGCTGGCACGCATGGCCCATCCGGGCCAGCCCCGCCAGCAGTTGTTGGCCAGGCCCAAGCTGGTGCTGCGCCAGTCAGCCTGAAGACCGCGGCGCGGTCGGAACTGGCCCGGATACCGACTGGCTCCACCGCGCTGAGCGGGATGCACTCTGGCCTGCCGGCTTTTGATGAACCAGGCTCATGGTTTCATGAGATAAGACCACTTTACTTCATCGATTGCCGTCCATAACATCCGCACCTATTGCTTGCCCGCAGTTTTCGGCAAGGGCATGAATCAGGTCGCAGATCACAATGAACCAAGAACTCAGCTTCCATCTCAAGCGCATTCGTTTCGATGAAGACTATCAACCATCGGACAGCACGCGAATTACCACCAACTTTGCCAATCTGGCCCGTGGCGATTGCCGGCAGCAGAACCTGCGCAACACGCTGAGGATGATTGACAACCGCTTCAACGACCTGGCCCACTGGGACAATCCCACGGGAGATCGCTACTCGGTGGAGCTCGAGATCATCTCGGTCGAAATGGGAATTGGCGCCAGAAACGGCCTTGGTGCGTTTCCGTTGATCGAGATATTGAAGACCAGCATCCTCGACAAGAAGAACCACAAGCGCATAGACGGCATCGCAGGGAACAATTTCTCATCCTACGTGCGCGACTACGATTTCAGCGTTGTGCTTGCGGAGTACAACGCCAACCGATCCGAATTCGGCACCCCCGATGATTTTGGCGACTTGCATGGAAAGCTGTTCAGGCAATTTTCCAGTTCAGGCACCTACAGGCAGCACTTCGACAAGCCGCCCGTCATCTGTATCAGCGTGTCCACCAGCAAGACCTACCAGCGCACCGGAAACCGGCACCCCATACTGGGCATCGAGTATCGGCAGAGCGAGTTCTCCTCGACCGACCGGTATTTCGAGAAGATGGGAATGCAGGTTCGCTTCTTCATGCCTCCAAATGGCGTTGCGCCACTGGCCTTCTACTTTCACGGCGACCTGCTGAACGACTATACGAATATCGAGCTGATCGGCACGATCAGCACCATGGAGACCTTCCAGAAGATTTATCGCCCCGAAATCTACAACGCGAATTCTGCAGCCGGGATGCTCTATCAACCCAGCCTGAAGAATCACGATTACTCGTCGACGCAGATTGTCTATGACCGGGAAGAGCGCAGCCAGTTGGCTGTCAAGCAGGGCAAGTTTGCAGAGCAGCACTTCATCAAGCCGTACAAGAATGTGCTTGAGCAATGGGCTGCCGATTTCGCCCTGTAGCATCCGCCGCCATGCCTGCCATGGCACCCAATCCGTGGCGGGCCGGGAAAACCGTCCCGGAGCACGCCCGCCATACCCCTGTTTGATTTGAAGGAATTCCCAGATGTTCGAAACCTCGATCGCCGGCAGCCTGCCCAAGCCCGCCTGGCTGGCTGAAACCAACAAGCTCTGGCCCCAGTGGAAGGCCGAAGGCGATGCGCTTCGCCAGGCCAAGGCCGATGCAACCCTGCTGTGGATCAAGGCCCAGGAAGACGCAGGCCTGGACATCGTGTGCGACGGCGAGCAGTCACGCCAGCACTTCGTGCACGGCTTCCTGGAACAGGTCGAGGGCATCGACTTCGAAAACAAGGTGAAGATGGGCATCCGCGACAACCGCTACGACGCGATGGTGCCGCAGGTGGTGTCGGCCCTGCGCCTGAAGGGCCGCGTGCATGCCTTCGAGGCCCAACTGGCACGCGCGCACACCAGGAAGAAGCTGAAGTTCACGCTGCCCGGCCCCATGACCATCGTCGACACCGTGGCGGACCGCTTCTATGGCGACAGGGTGAAGATGGCCTTCGCCTTCGCCGAGCTGCTCAACCAGGAGGCCCTGGCGCTGCAGGCCGACGGCGTGGACATCATCCAGTTCGACGAGCCCGCCTTCAACGTCTACATGAAGGACGCCGCCGACTGGGGCGTGCAGGCGCTGGAACGTGCGGCGCAGGGCCTGACCTGCACGACGGCCGTGCATATCTGCTACGGCTACGGGATCAAGGCCAATACGGACTGGAAAAGCACCCTGGGCGATGAATGGCGCCAGTACGAGACGGTGTTCCCCGCGCTGGCCAAGAGCCGCATCGACCAGGTGAGCCTGGAGTGCATCCACTCCCATGTGCCGCCCGACCTGATGAGGCTGCTGGCCGGCAAGGACGTGATGGTCGGCGTGATCGACGTGGCCAGCGACGTGGTCGAGACCCCCGAAGAGGTGGCCGACACCATCGGCCGGGCGCTGGAGTTCGTGCCGAAGGAGCGGCTGTTCCCCTGCACGAACTGCGGCCTCGCACCCATGGGCCGCGACGTGGCGTGGCGCAAGCTGCAAGCGCTGGCAGAAGGCACGCGGCTGGCAAAGGAGCGGTTGGCCGCTGCGTAAGTCGCGCCCGGCCGCCACGCCGGGCTACCCAGGGCTGCGATGGATCTGCAATGCGGCAGAACAAAAACCCCAGCGCACCCTGCATCAAAGGGCTTGTTCGTCCGGACCGGGCCAGCCCCGCCAGCCATTGCTGGCTACACGTCGGCTGGTACAGCGGGCGAGCCTGAGTCAACCTGGGCCAGCCGTGCCGCCCACCATCTCCCGCACCCAGCCCGGCAGCTCGACGGCCTTCTGCCTGGGAAAGTCCACCCAGATGACGGTGCCGCCACCGGCCGCGCAGATCACGCCGGGTTCGGAGACGCGTTCCATGGTTCCCCAGGTCTCGAAGGTGGTGCGGCCGGGGTCGCTGACGTACATCTTGAGCAGCACTTCGTCGGGATAGGCCAGCTGCTGGTGGAAGTTGCAGAACGCATTGACGATGACCGGCCCCTGCCCGCCCGGCGTAGGCGCCATGCCCGCTTCAACCATCCAGTCGATGCGTGCAGTCTCCAGATAGCGGAAGTACATGGCGTTGTTGACATGGCCCATGGCGTCCATGTCGCCCCAGCGCACTTTGAATCGCATCTCGTGAACCCATTTTTTATATTCTGGAATCTCTATGCGCATGCCTGCAGTCTCCTTGTTGTAGCGCCACCGCAAGGCACCATGCCCCGCAGCCCCCGGTCACTGTGCAGCAGGGCGGATTCCCGCGCTGTCACCTATCAGCAACGGCAGGGTCCAAGCACGTCATAGAATCCACCGCATTGCGGCTTTTGCGCTGCAACCGAACAAACGTTCGGTCTGCCGACCATCCTGTTTTTCAATATCCAAGCGAGACACCCCGATGACGAACGAAGAAATCCTGGCCCAGTACGGGCCGCGCGAAGCCATGGAATACGACGTGGTGGTGGTCGGCGGCGGCCCCGGCGGGCTGGCCACGGCCATCCGCCTCAAGCAGCTGGCGGCCGAAAAAGGCCAGGATGTCTCCGTCGTCGTGCTGGAAAAGGGGTCGGAACCCGGAGCCCACATCCTGTCGGGCGCCATCATGGACCCGCGTGCGCTGACCGAGCTGATCCCTGACTGGAAGGAAAAGGGCGCGCCCCTGACCCAGCCCGTCACAGATGACGCCATGGTCTTCCTGGGCGAGAAATCCGCCCTGCGCACGCCCAACTTCCTGCTGCCGGCCTGTTTCCAGAACCATGGCAACTACATCGTTCGCCTGGGCTACGTGGTCAAGTGGCTGGGCGAGCAGGCCGAGGCACTGGGCGTTGAAATCTTCCCGGGCTTTGCTGCCGCCGAGGTGCTCTACAACGAGGACGGTTCGGTCAAGGGCGTGGCCACCGGCAACATGGGCATCGGCAAGGACGGCGAGCCCACGGGCGAGTTCCAGCTGGGCATGGAGCTGCACGCCAAGTACACGATCTTTGCCGAAGGCTCACGCGGCCATCTGGGCAAGCAGATCATCGCCAAGTACCAGCTGGACGCCGGCAAGGACCCGCAAAGCTACGGCCTGGGCATCAAGGAGCTGTGGGAAATCGACCCGGCACGCCACAAGCCCGGCTTCGTGATGCACACGGCCGGCTGGCCCATGGACAGCAAGACCTACGGCGGCGCCTTCCTCTACCACCTGGACGACAACAAGGTCACGCTGGGCTTCATCACGGGCCTGGACTATGCCAACCCCTACCTGAGCCCCTTCGAGGAATTCCAGCGCTGGAAGACCCATCCCAACATCCGCTACTACCTGGAAGGCGACGAGTCCAAGGGCATCAAGCCGGCCAAGCGCCTGGGCTACGGCGCGCGCGCTATCACGGCCGGCGGCCTGCTGTCCCTGCCCAAGTTCGTGTTCCCGGGCGGCGCGCTCGTGGGCTGCGACGCAGGTTTCCTGAACGTCAGCCGCATCAAGGGCAGCCATGCCGCCATCAAGACCGGCATGCTGGCCGCCGAGGCCGCCTATGACGCCATCGTCGCGGGCCGCCAGGGCGACGAGCTGGGCGCCTATGTAGAGGCCTTCGAGAACAGCTGGCTGTACGAAGAGCTGAACAAGTCGCGCAACTTCAAGGCCTGGTTCAAGAAGGGCCTGACCACGGCCACGCTGATGAACGGCATCGAGCAGTTCGTGCTCAAGGGCAACATCCCCTGGACGCTGCACCGCGACAAGCCCGACCACGCCTACCTGAAGCCTGCGGCCGAGTGCAAGCCCATCGACTACCCCAAGCCCGATGGCAAGCTGACCTTCGACCGCCTGTCCAGCGTCTTCATCAGCAACACCAACCACGCCGAAGACCAGCCCGCCCACCTGACGCTCAAGGACGCCTCGGTGCCCGTGGCCATCAACCTGGCCAAGTACGCAGGCCCCGAGCAGCGCTACTGCCCGGCCGGCGTCTATGAGTTCGTGGACGATACGGCCCAGGGCGGCAAGCGCCTGCAGATCAACGCCCAGAACTGCGTGCACTGCAAGACCTGCGACATCAAGGACCCCACGCAGAACATCGTCTGGGTCACGCCCGAAGGCGGCGGAGGGCCGAACTACGCGGGCATGTGATCCGCGCGCCACACCGGCCCTTCTCTGAAGCCTGCCCAAGCCTGCTTGTGCAGGCTTTTTCTTTGAGCCTCGTCAAAGCAACATCGGTGCAGAAAGCATAGAAGGCCATCCGAAATGCCATCGCACGCAATAAAAATGCACGGCAAAACCAAAAACAGGCCCTTGAAGACGCAAACCTGCATCGCCAAACCTGTCCAAGACGCATGAAAAAGTTGCACCTAGGGCATTCCCCGCAGATTTCATGCCAATTTTTAGATACAAACCTATAGGTGAAAACCGGGTCGTCCAAACGCCAAGGCGTACAGGGCGGCTGCAGTAGACTTTGCCGCGAAGCGCCGCGACCGTCCTGTGCGGCCTTCTGCTGAGCAAACAGGAACAACCACAAGCACGTTGGAGATACACGTATGAAGCACTTGTCTTGGGCGCCCCTGGGCGCGCTGGCCCTGGCAATTTCCGCCATTGCGGGCGGCGCCCACGCCGCTGACGAGAAGTCGGTCGCAGTGACCGCCATCGTCGAGCATCCTGCACTCGACGCCGTGCGCGACGGCGTGCAGGCCGCGCTCAAGGAAGCAGGCTACGAAGCCGGCAAGAACCTCAAGTGGCAGTACCAGAGTGCCCAGGGCAACACCGGCACGGCCGCGCAGATCGCTCGCAAGTTCGTCGGCGACAAGCCTGATGCCATCGTCGCCATCGCCACGCCCTCGGCCCAGGCCGTGGTCGCCGCCACCAAGACCGTGCCCGTGGTGTTCTCCGCCGTGACCGACCCCGTGGCCGCCAAGCTGGTGCCCAGCTGGGAGCCTTCCAAGAACAACGTGACCGGCGTGTCCGACCTGCTGGCCCTGGACAAGCAGATGGAGCTGGTCAAGCAGGTCGTGCCCAACGCCAAGCGCGTGGGCATGGTCTACAACCCCGGCGAGGCCAACTCCGCCGTGGTCGTCAAGGAACTCAAGACCCTGCTGCCCAAGCTGGGCATGACCCTGGTGGAAGCCGCCGCTCCCCGCTCCGTGGACGTCAGCAGCGCTGCGCGCAGCCTGGTCGGCAAGGTCGATGTGATCTATACCAACACCGACAACAACGTGGTCTCGGCCTACGAGTCGCTGGTCAAGGTCGGCCAGGACGCCAAGATCCCGCTGGTGGCCTCGGACACCGACTCCGTCAAGCGCGGCGCCGTGGCGGCCCTGGGCATCAACTACCGCGATCTGGGCGAGCAGACCGGCCGCATGGTGGTGCGCATCCTCAAGGGCGAGAAGCCCGGCGACCTCAAGACCGAAGTCAGCACCAAGATGGAGCTGTTCGTGAATCCGGGCGCCGCCGAGAAGCAAGGCGTCAAGCTGTCCGACGCACTGGTCAAGTCGGCCGCCCAGGTGATCAAGTAATACCCGGGGTTTGCCTGCCCGGGACCAACCCGGGCAGTGCGCCCACGGTGGCAGGCGCCATGGCAACATGGCCCTGCCCTTTTTTTAAGTCGTTTTCCGTTCCCACGCGCCTGTCGCTCTTCTTATGTCCCTCTTTTCATTGCTCGGTGCCGTCGAGATCGGCCTGATCTTCAGCCTGGTGGCGCTGGGCGTCTTCATCTCGTTCAGACTGCTGCGCTTTCCCGACCTCACGGTGGACGGCAGCTTTCCGCTGGGCGGCGCCGTCTGCGCCATCCTGATTTCCACGGGCACCAATCCCTGGCTGGCCACGCTGGCCGGCACGGCCGCTGGCGCCGTCGCGGGCCTGATCACGGGCTGGCTCAATGTGCGCCTGAAGATCATGGACCTGCTGGCCTCCATCCTGATGATGATCGGCCTGTATTCGGTCAACCTGCGCATCATGGGCGGCCCCAACGTGCCGCTGATCAACGAGACCACGCTGTTCACCCTGCTGCAGCCCGACAGCGTGGCCGACTATGTGATGCGCCCGGTGATCCTGTTCGTCATCGTCGTGCTGGCCAAGCTGGGCCTGGACTGGTTCTTCGCCACCGAACGGGGCCTGGCCATCCGCGCCACGGGCTCCAACGCCCGCATGGCACGCTCGCAGGGCGTGAACACCGGCGCCATGATCCTGCTGGGCATGGCGATCTCCAACGGCCTGGTCGGCCTGGCCGGCGCGCTGTTCGTGCAGACCCAGGGCGGCTCGGACATTTCCATGGGCATCGGCACCATCGTCATCGGCCTGGCTGCCGTGATCGTGGGCGAGTCCATCCTGCCTTCGCGCCGCATCGTCTGGGCCACGCTGGCCGTGGTGGTGGGCGCCATCGTGTACCGCTTCTTCATTGCAGCGGCCCTCAACAGCGATTTCATCGGCCTCAAGGCCCAGGATCTGAACCTCGTCACCGCCCTTCTGGTGACCGTCGCCCTGGTGATCCCCCAACTGAAGCGCAAGTTTGCGCAAAGGAAATGACACCCCCTGAGCGGCTATGCCGCTTCCCCCTCTCTACTCGCTGCGCGAGGGAGGGGAACGACGCCATCGCTGCGGGGCGGCCCTTGCTAGGCGTCCCTGAGTTTGGACAGCGTCAGTTCAAGCACCACGCCTTGAGCGACTGAACGAAGAAATACCGGAGATTGCACTCATGCTGAGCGCACAACAACTCGAAATCACCTTCAACCCCGGCACGCCCATCGAAACGCGGGCGCTGCGCGGCATGTCGCTGGACATTCCCGACGGCCAGTTCGTCACCGTCATCGGCTCCAACGGCGCCGGCAAGTCCACCTTCCTGAACGCCGTCTCGGGCGACCTGTCCGTGGACAAGGGCCGCATCGAGATCGCCGGCCAGGACATGACGCGCCTGCCCGTGTGGGCACGTTCCGAACGCGTGGCCCGCGTCTTCCAGGACCCCATGGCGGGCACCTGCGAGGACCTGACCATCGAGGAAAACATGGCCCTGGCCCAGCGCCGCGGCACCTTCCGCCGCCTGAGCCGCGCCGTCAAGGCCGAGATGCGCGACAACTTCCGCGAGCGCCTGTCCATCCTGGGCCTGGGCCTGGAAAACCGCCTGACCGACCGCATCGGCCTGCTGTCGGGCGGCCAGCGCCAGGCCGTGAGCCTGCTGATGGCGGCGCTGCAGCCTTCGCGCATCCTGCTGCTGGACGAGCACACCGCCGCGCTCGACCCGCGCACGGCCGACTTCGTGCTGCAGCTGACGGCGCGCATCGTCTCCGAGGCCAAGCTCACCACCATGATGGTCACCCACAGCATGCGCCAGGCGCTGGACGTGGGCGAGCGCACGGTGATGCTGCACCAGGGCCAGGTGGTGCTCGACGTCAGCGGCGAAGAACGCGCCCGCATGGACGTGCCCGACCTGCTGCAAATGTTCGAGAAGGTGCGCGGCGAAAAGCTGGCAGACGACGCGCTGCTGCTGGGCTGAGCTGAACTGGGCTGAAACAGCCCGCATAAGATAAAAGGGCGCTGCGGCGCCCTTTTTCACGGCCCCTGCCCTGGCCTTTTGACTTCAGAAAGCCGATCCCCCATGTCCCATCTCCTTTTCAAGGCCGCAAGTGCCGGTGATGTCGCGGCAATCGATGCCCAGCTGGCCCGCGGCGCAGACATAGATTGGCGCCACAAGGGAACCGGCAGGACGGCACTGATCGAGGCCAGCATCCAGCGGCAGCCGCAGGCCGTGGCCGCCCTGCTGCGCCACGGAGCATCGCTCAACCTGCAATGCAAGGCGCTTGGAAGCACGGCATTGGCCTGGGCGGCGAGCCTGGGCGATGCGGCCATCGCTGCAATGCTGCTCTCGCACAATGCCGACATCGAAATCGCCTCGCCCGAGCTGGGCCGCACGGCACTGATGAGCGCCGCGCAGGCCGGCCATACGGAACTGGTGGCCTTGCTTCTGGAGGCAGGTGCCGATCCCGCACCGCTGGATTTCCGCCAGGAAAACGCCTGGGCGCTGGCCCGGGCCAAGGGACATACGCAGGTCATGGCACTGCTGGAGAGGTCTGGCAGCGCCAGCCCGCCGCCGCCTGTAGCACCGCAGGCTCAGGATTGGCCAGAGACACCACCGGGCACCGAAACGCAGACGCCTGAACGAGTGGTTCGCGCCTACATCCTGGCCATGGAAGCCTGGGAACGCAAAGGCGCCGCCAGGCACGCAGCATCCGCATCCGCGCCTGAGTTCTGGGCAGAGCAACTGGACATCGTGGCCAAGTACTGCACCTCCAAGCCGCGCGCCTACGCCCACAGCTCTTTTGGCACACCCACCCACCACTCCGCGCAAGACCTGCTGCTGTCGGTGACCCAGCAATCCGCATCGAGAATGGAACTCATCGTTCTTCGCGCCAACGAGTCCATGGCATACGAACACCGTTTCTCCGTACATCGCAAGGCGGGACAGTGGCGCATCGACAGTCTGGCGCGCCGCCTGCACGGAACGCAGAAGTGGGAGCGCGACATTCTCTAGCTGGCCGGCCATCCCGGCGACAGCCAACCGCCAGCCCGCTAAACCCACACGTCGTTCAACGCCGTCCTCTCGCCGCCTTCCTCCCCGGTGTTCAGCACGCCGCGCGGCTCGATCAGCATGAGGCGGGCTTCCCGCTCGGCGCTGGGCTTGTGCTCCGTGCCTTTGGGGACCACGTAGAGCTCGCCCTGGCGCAGCAGCACATGGCCATCACGGAAGTCGATGCGCAGCTCGCCGTCCAGCACCAGGAAGGCTTCATCCGTTTCGGCATGCGAGTGCCAGATGAACTCGCCCTGCACGCGCACGATCTTGAACTGGTAGTCGTTCATCTCGGCGACGACGCGGGGGCTCCACTGGCCGGTGAAGCGGCTGAATTTGTCGGGGAAGTTGATGGCCTCGCAGGGGCGGTTTTCAACGGGGAACGTCATGGGCAGACCTTATGAAAGCGTGTGAAGCCTCCATGCTAGGAAGCGCCTTCCCTGCGGTCTTGCACGATCGTGCAGCTCAGGCCGCGCCCAGGCGCCTGAGCCAGCGTGCGGGCGGCACGCCATAGGCCATGGCGAACTGGCGCGCCATGTGGCTCTGGTCGAAGAAGCCGGCCTGCAGTGCAGCATCGGCCACGCCCTGCCCCGCCAGCAGCAGGCGCCGCACGGTGTCCAGCCGGCGCATGCTCAGGTAGCGGTAGGGGCTGGTGCCGTAGAGCGCGCGGAAATCCCGGCACAGCCGCCAGCGGTCCAGGCCGCTGGCCTGGGACAGCGCCTCCAGGGTTACGCCCTGCTCCAGCGAATCATGGATGCAGGCGCGGGCGCGCTCCACGGCCACCAGGTCCGGCAGACGCCTGAGCTTGCGCCGACCGGCCACGGCCTCCAGGGCCAGCGCCAGGTCGTAGAGGGCATCGTCGCGTGCCAGCGGCTCAAGGTCCTCGCCCAGGCATTCCAGCAAGGGCAGCAGCGCAGCCTTGAGCCGGGGATCAGCCGAAAGTCCTCCCTCGACGAAAGGCAAGGGCCTGCCGCCCAGCACCTGCTGGATCAGGGCCGGCTCCACATAGACCATGCGGTAGCGAAAGCCCGCGTCGGTGCCCGCGTGGCCGTCATGCAATTCGTCAGGGTGCAGCACCATGGCGCCACCGGGCAGGCTGTGCCGCTGGCTGCGGCGGTAGGCAAAGCTTTGCACGCCGGACAGCGTCAGGCCCAGCGCGTAGGTGTCGTGCCTGTGGGGCGCATAGCCGTGCCCGCCGAAGTAGGCCTCGATACGCTCCAGGCCTGCGCCCAGCTGCGAATGCCGGACCCAGTCGCTGGAGATGCTCGTTTCTGCCATGTGGGTTGGTGGTGAGGGGTGTGCAAAGCAGCCGCAGATGGTAACTGCGGGCCAGTGACCTCAAGGCGAGCAGGCAGGCTGCTCCGCGCCCGGCACGGACTGGATTGCCGGTGCGCGGCGCATGGCCGCCGACACCACCCACCCCAGCAGCGCGATCAGCGCGGCACCCCATTCGGCCTGCTGCAGCCCCCGGGCCGTGGCCTCGCGCAGCGCATCGGGCGCCGTGATACCGGCCAGCGGCGCCGTGGCCACCATCACCAGCAGGGCCAGCCCCATCGCTGCGCCCACCTGCTGGGCCGTGGCCGCAATGCCCGAGGCCACGCCCTGCTGCGCAGCCACCACGCCCTGGCCGGCCACCACCCACATGGCGGTCCAGCACGCGCCCTGGCCCAGGCTGAGCACCACGAAGCCGGGCACCAGCCAGACATAGCTGCCACCCAGCGGCAGCGCCCAGGCCATGTAGGCCAGGCCGAGGGTGCCTGCGGCCCAGCCGCCCATGAGCACGGTGCGCGGCGTGGAGCGGTGCAGCCAGTGTTCGGCCCAGCGGATGCCCAGCGTGCAGACCGCCGTGGGCAGCAGGAAGGCCAGGCCGGCCTGCAGCGGGCTCCAGCCGTAGATCTGCTGGAAGTACAGCGCCAGAAAGTAGTACTGCACGCCAAAGCTGCTCATGAAGATCATGGTCAGCAGCATGGCCGAGCGCAGGCTGGGCACGCGCAGCAGGGACAGCGGCATCAGCGGCGAGGCGATGCGGGCCTCGATGCGCCAGAACAGCGCCAGCGCCGCCATGGCCACGGCCAGCGTCCCCAGAGTGGCGGCGCTGGCAAAGCCCCATTCAGGGCCTTGCACCAGGGCCGTCACCAGCAGGCTGCTGCCCACGGTCACGCTAAGGCAGCCGGCCAGATCAAAGCCCTGGCCCGGCGCGGCGCGCCCGGTCTGGGCCGAGGGCGGCAGAAAGCGCAGCGCCGCCATGGCACACGGCCAGGCCACGGGCACCAGCACCCACAGCACCCAGTTCCAGCCCAGCGTCTGCGTGAGCACGCCGCCCAGCAGCGCGCCGGCCGCCAGCCCGCCGGCTGACGCCATGCTCCACACGGCCAGGGCGCGATTGCGCTCGGGCCCGGCCGCATACAAGGTGTTGATCAGCGACAGCGTGGCCGGAAACAGCAGCGCCCCGGCCACGCCCTGCCCTGCGCGGCCCAGCACCAGTTGCCAGGGCTGGGAGGCGAAGCCGCCGACCAGCGAGGCCAGGCCGAACAGCGCCATCCCCGCCACATACATGCGCCGCTTGCCCAGCAGGTCCGCACAGCGCCCGCCCAGCAGCAGGCAGCCGCCAAAGGCCACGCTGTAGGCACTGACCACCCATTGCAGGTGGTGCGCATCCATCTGCAGCTGCTGGCCCATGGCGTCGAGCGCGACGAAGACGATGGTGGCATCCAGCGCAATCAGCAACTGGGACAGGGACAGCAGCGCCAGCGCGGCGCGCGGGTGGCGCAGGGCGCCAGCGGGGGAGTCGTTCACAAGCATGGGAGCGATCCTAATTAATGCATTTCTGAAGATAAACATCAGATATTCATTTTTCTTATGCAAAATCGAATCAATCAAACCTGCCATCGCCATGGACCTCAACGCCGTTCAATTGCTCATCAAGGTGGCCGAAAGCCGCAGCTTCACCCAGGCGGCAAGCCTGCTGGGCACCAGCCAGTCCCGCATATCGCGCGCCGTGGCGCAGCTGGAGAAAGACCTGGGCACGCGGCTGCTGCACCGCAATACGCGCAGCGTGTCGCTCACGCCAGACGGCTGCGCGCTGGTGGACCGCTGCGCCCCGCTGATCGCCGGGCTGGAGGAGGCGCGCCAGCTGGTCAGCGACCGGCGCTGCGCGCCCAGCGGCGTGCTGCGCATGACGGCGCCGTCCATGCTGGGCCGCATCGTGCTGGTGCCGCTGCTGGGGCAGTTGCTGCGCGAGCATCCGCAATTGCAGATCGACACCAGCTTCACCGACCGCATGGTGGACATGGTGGAAGAAGGCTTTGACGCGGCCGTGCGCATCGGCCCGCTGGCAGACAGCCGCATGATCGCCCGCGCCCTGCCGCCGCTGCGCTGGGTGACCGTGGCCTCGCCCGCCTACCTGGCGGCGCGCGGCACGCCGCAGACGCTGCAGGAGCTGGCACAGCACAGCTGCATGGCCGTCTACAACCACTACCTGGGCCGGCGCGTGCCCTGGCAGTTCCTGGCGGGCAACGGCGAGATGCTGGACTGGCCGGCGCCGCAGACCGTGACCTTCGACAGCGGCGATCCGCTGGTGGAAGGCTCGCTGGGCGGCCTGGGCGTGGCCCAGGTCATGGAGTTCGCGGTGCGCGAGCACCTGCAGGCGGGCAGGCTGGTGCGGCTGCTGCCCCAGCACGAAGGCCGCGCCCGCGAGCTGTCCCTGGTCTACCCGCGCACGCGCCAGGCTTCGCCGCGCATCAAGGCACTGGCACAACTGCTGCTGGCGCAGACACAGTGGTGAGGCGGCAGCGGCCAGCCGAGCTGGCGTGGCGCCGCACACACAGTGGGTGCTGATTCAGATCGGCTTATGCGGGTGAAGGGAGATTAAACTGCTGCCTTTCCACGATGGCTGCGTTCTCGGACAATCACGCCTTTTCGTGGTGCATGCACCTTGATGGGGCCGCGACAGCGCGGCTCTTTTGTTTTTACCTGTTTTGCATTCCTGCCCCCGCGCCGGCCAGCGGCCACGCGGGATCTGATCCAACCATCGACACATCCATGGCAGCAGACAACTCCAAGAACGCCGCTCCCACCGCACTCAGGCGCGAACTCAAGGCGCGGCATCTGTCCATGATCGCCATCGGCGGCTCCATCGGCACCGGCCTCTTCGTTGCCTCGGGCGCCACCATATCGCAGGCCGGCCCCGGCGGCGCCCTGCTGGCCTACATGATCGTGGGCCTGATGGTCTACTTCCTCATGACCAGCCTCGGCGAAATGGCCGCGAACCTGCCCGTCTCGGGCTCGTTCGCCACCTACGGCGCGCGCTACGTGGACGAAGGCTTCGGCTTCGCGCTGGGCTGGAACTACTGGTACAACTGGGCCGTCACCATTGCCGTGGACCTGGTGGCCGCCCAGCTGGTCATGGCCTACTGGTTCCCCGACGGCAACGGCATGCTGTGGAGCGCCCTGTTCCTGGCCATCATGTTCGGCCTCAACGCCATCTCGGTCAAAGGCTTCGGCGAGGCCGAGTACTGGTTCGCCGCCATCAAGGTGACCACCGTCATCCTCTTCATCGGCGTGGGCGTGCTCATGATCCTGGGCATCGTGCGGGGCGGCGCGCCTGAAGGCATCTGGGGCAACTTTGCCCTGTGGAGCCAGGGCGATGCGCCCTTTGCAGGCGGTTTCTCGGCGCTGATCGGCGTGGCCATGATCGTGGGCTTTTCCTTCCAGGGCACGGAGCTGATCGGCATTGCCGCTGGCGAATCCGAGAACCCCGCCAAGAACGTGCCCCGCGCCGTGCGCCAGGTGTTCTGGCGCATTTTGCTGTTCTACGTCCTGGCCATCCTGGTCATCAGCCTGCTGATCCCCTACACCGATCCGCAACTGCTCAAGAACGACCTGGGCGACATCAGCGTGAGCCCCTTCACCCTGGTCTTCGAGCGCGCGGGCCTGCTGTCGGCCGCCGCCGTGATGAACGCCGTGGTGCTGACCTCGGTGCTGTCGGCCGGCAACTCGGGCATGTACGCCTCCACGCGCATGCTCTATACGCTGGCCTGCCAGCGCATGGCGCCGCGCATGTTCTCGTACGTCAACAAGCGCGGCGTGCCCACGATGGCCCTGCTGGCCACCACGGTCGTGGCTGCGCTGTGCTTTCTGACCAACATCTTCAGCCCCCAGCTGGTCTACATCTGGCTGCTGAATCTGTCGGGCATGACGGGCTTCATCGCCTGGCTGGGCATCGCCATCAGCCACTACCGCTTCCGCAAGGGCTACGAGGCCCAGGGCCTGGACCTGAACCGGCTGCCCTACCGTGCATCGTGGTTCCCGTTCGGCCCCATCTTCGCCTTCGTGCTGTGCATGGTGATCACGCTGGGCCAGAACTACGAGGCCTTCATGGCAGACCGCATCGACTGGACCGGCGTGGTCGCCACCTATATCGGCCTGCCGTTGTTCCTGCTGATCTGGGGCGGCTACCGCCTGGTCAAGGGCACGCACATCGTGAAGTACAAGGACATGCAGCTGGGCTCCAACGTCGACTGACGCCCTCCCAGTCCCCATGAAAACAGCCCGCAGATGCGGGCTGTCGTCTTTCAGGCATCGGCCGACCACACGGCCAGTTCGTAGCCGTCCGGATCGGTGAAGTGGAACCTGCGGCCCCCCGGGAACGCGAACGCCGCGCGGCTGATTACGGCCCCGGCCGCCTGCACGCGACGCTGCGCCTCGGCCAGATCGTCGGCGTAGAGGATGACCAGCGGGCCGCCGGGCCGCACCTCCTCGCCGGTGGTGAAGCCGCCCGTCAGCCGGCCGTCGCTGAACTCGGTGTAGCTCGGCCCGTAGTCGGTGAAGGTCCAGCCGAAGGCCTCGCCGTAGAACGCCTTGCTGCGTGCGATGTCGGCCACGTTGAATTCGATGTTGTCGATCTGGTGGTTGTTGCCCCTGATGCCCATGTGATGCTCCATTGAATGTCGGTAGGCCGCCATCATCGGCCACGCAGGGGCATGGCATCTTGAACAAAACGGCCAGCCGGGCCGCTCAATCCAGCAGTTGCTGCAAGGCAGCGCGGGGCGTGATGCCGCACAGCGCCCTCACCTCGCGCGACAGATGCGCCTGGTCCGCATAGCCGGCCTCCGCCGCCAGGGCCGCAAGACCTGCCTGCCGGTCAGACCGTGCCAGGACCAGCAGGCGCTGAAAGCGCAGCACGCGCTCCAGCGTCTTGGGGCCGTAGCCAAACTGCGCGTGGCACAGGCGGCGCAGGCTGCGCTCGGAAATGTCCAGCTGCGCGCGCATGGCGGCCAGCACACCGGATTCGTCCCGCCCGGCTGTAGCCGCCACACCGAACAGCTGCATGGCCTGCCGGTCGGGCTCCGGGGCGTCGCGGCCCATTTGCACCAGTCCATGGATGAACACGGCCTGCCCTGCGCCCGGCTGCGCATCGTTGATGCGATGCACCCACTCCCGCGCGCGCGGCCCCAGCAGATCGCCCAGTTCCACCGCCTGCCCCACGATCTCGTCCATGGGCAGGCCCAGCCAGGCGCTGGCCGCACCGGGGCCGAAGCGCGCCCCCCATACCTCGGACCCCGGCACCAGCGCGGGCCGCGCGGCCACCCTGTCAGGCCCCACGGCCAGCAGCCGCCCGCCTTTGCAGACGATGTCCACGCAGCCATCGGGCACCACGAGAAAGCCGCCGGCATAGTCCGGGGCCACGGTGCTGCTCCACAGGCACTGGAAGTGCGGCTGCAAGGCGGGCGGCGGGGAGTGTTCGCGGTAGGGAGCGGGCGGCGGCGCCTGGCCAGAGGGCATGGACTTCAGACCCCCAGCGGCAGGTCCGCCTTCTTCAGCGTGCGCAGCACAAAGCTGGACTGGCTGTGGCGAATGCCCTTGATCTTGTAGAGCTTCTCGCGCAGCAGGCGCTCGTAGTCGCGCGTGTCCTTGACGACGACGCGCAGCAGGTAGTCGTACTCGCCCGAGACCAGGTGCGCCTCCACCACCTCGGGAATGGTCGCCAGCATCTCGCCGAATTTCTCCAGCGTGTTGTCCGAATGGCTGTCCAGCGTGACCTGCACCAGCACCGTATCGCCCAGGCCCAGCGCCAGCGGGTTCAGGCGCACGGTATAGCCCTCGATCACCCCCGCCTCTTCCAGCTTCTTGATGCGTGCCCAGCAGGGCGAGGCACTCAGGCCCACGGCGGCGCCGATTTCCTGCAGGCTGGCGCGCGCGTTGGCCTGCAGGGCGGAAAGAATCTTTCTGTCGAGGGTGTCCATGTCCGGCAATCTACTGCAAAACAGGCAGGCGCAGAATAATTTTCTGTAGCAACGCCTGTTTTGAAGAAATAAAGCAGCATTTTCTGAGGCCAGGCGCGCACACTTGTCTGCATGGGAGCACGCTTACCGGCGCAGCAAAACCATTCACCCAGCCCCGCCGACTACCGCCAGCGCCCGGATGCGTGATCCCCTCAGGAACCCGTTACAGGCCGCCCCGCTTATCCGCAGTGGGGCGGCCTGTTGCATTGGGGCACCCGGCAGGCATCCGCAGACACCCGGCAGCGCTTTCCCGCAACGGCGGCCGGTGCACAATGCCTCCCGCAAACGTGCACGCCCATGCACCGACCCTGACGTCGGGCATGCATGGGCGCTCGCCACATCAACCAATCGGCCCCTTGATCCACACCCAAGACAATCCCACCGAAGGCCGCCGGAGGCACTGGCCAACGGATTCTGCAATGCGATGGCTGGCGCAAGCCCTGGCAGCCGCAGCGCTTCTGGCACTGCTCACCCGCTGGCTGCCCAACCCCCAGGCAGCCCAGGGCATCGCGGTCTTTCCCGGCAGGAGCATGGCGCCGGCCGCCATGCTGCTTTACGCGTACATGGGCTCGGCCCTGGCCATCACGCTGATGAGCCTGATCCTGTGGTGCTGGCTCAGGGAAAGGCTCTACATTCTTTGCGCCGCGCTCCTGGCAGCCGGTTTTGCCTACGCTGCTTTCCGTTACCGGCCCGAAGGCCTGTGGCTGCCCGGCGCCGACCAGCCCCAGCATGCGCTGTCCATCGCCTACTGCAGCTTCTGTGTGGTGGCGACGGTGTTTTTCAGCCAATTGTTCGAGTTCCGCCGCCATTGGATCTGGGCTGCGCACCTCTTCAGCGTGGTGGCCTGGCTGAATGCCATCGCACTGGGCCTGGCACTGTTGGGTGGCTATGCGCAGATCTCGCGTGCCGTGGTGTTCACGGCCCTGGTGTCCACATCGTTCGGCGCCGTCTTCGTGCTGTACCTGCTGGTGGTCCGAAGGCAGTGGCAATACCTGCCGGGCGCGCTGGCGTTTGCCGTGCCTTCCGCCCTGGGCATCCTGAACCTGCTGAGAACCCAGGGCCTGCTGCCCGATGTCGCGCTGCCATCGGCCCAGATGCTCTGGTTTGCCGGGCGTGTTTCCGAGGCCATCCTGCTGGGAATGGCGGTGACCAATCGCACGCGGGTGGCGGAGCGCGCCCTGCGCAGTGAGCGGATGCAGGCCCTGTCACGCGCCCAGGCGGCCGAGCGCGAGCTGGAGTCCAAGGTCCTGCAGCGCACCGCACAGCTGCAAACGGCCCAGCAGGCCCTGCAGACCGCCTTGCACAGCGAGCGGGAGATGCGGCTGGAGCAGCGCCAGTTCTTCAACATGATCAACCACGAGTTCCGCACCCCGCTCACCATCGTGGACGGCGCCGCGACCGAGCTGCAGACGTTCCCGACGACGGATGCGGACTCCCTCATCGAGCAGGCGTCCCAGATACGCAGGGCTTCGCGCCGGCTGATGACCCTGGTGGACACCTGCCTGATCAACGACCGGCTGGACGCGGGCGCGTTCCGGCTGCAACTGGAGCAGACGCCATTGGATGAACTCCTGGAGGAGTCTGCAGAGCTCGTCGGCTGGTCCCGGCGGCATCGCCTGAAACTGGATCTGGAACAAGGCCCGCAGCAATGGCAATGCGACCCTGTCCTGGTGCGCATCGCCATCTCCAACCTTGTCGGCAACGCCATCAAATATGCCAAGGCGGGCGACATCACCCTGGCCGCCCGCTGCGATGCGTCCGGTGACCTGCTGATTTCCGTCAGCGACCAGGGACCGGGCCTTGCGCCCGAAGCGGCAAGACAGGTTTTCGAGCCCTATGAACGCGCAAGCGCCACCCGGCACGTCAACGGGCATGGCCTGGGCCTGTCCGTGGTGAGGCGCATCGCCAGGCTGCACGCAGGCGACGCGTTCTTCCAGCCGGCTGCCGGAGGCGGGGCCTGCTTTGTCATCCGGCTGGGCCGGTTCCTGCCCGGCACGGCAGATGCCTGCCAGGAATGTCCGCCAGCGGCAAGGCCGGCCGCCGTGCCGCCGGGCATGCCCGCCTGACGCGGGCAAGGCCGGGGCCTTTGCCCCTGAAGCAGGGCGTGCTCGCGGCGCTCATGGGGCCGCCGCTGCACGGGCCGTCCCGCCCTGCACCACCAGCAGCACTCCACCCAGGATCAAGGCCACGCCGGCCAGGCGCGTCGCATTGACCGGCCGCGCGCCCAGGCCCATCAGGCCGAAGTGGTCCACCAGCACCGAGACCACGATCTGCCCCGCCACCACGCAAACCAGGAAGCCGCCTGCGCCCAGCTTGGGTGTCACGGCCGCCGCGCTGGCCACATAGATGGCCCCCAGCACGCCGCCTATCCATAGCCACCATGGCCCCGCTGCCGCCTGGGCCATGGCCGGAGCGGGCGCGCGCAGCACCCACAGTGCAGGCACCACGACCATGACGCTCACGGCCAGCGAGACCAGCGCGCCCCACAGCGGGTGGCCCAGCAGGCGGCCCACCAGGGCATTGCTGGCAGCCTGGAATGGCAGGATGGCCCCCGCCAGCAGCGCCAGGGCCACGGGAGCAAGGGCGGTGAATGTGCTTTTACCTGTCATGCGGCAAGACCTTTCTTCTTCTGTCAATCGATGCCTGCATGCTCTCGCATCCAGCACGTTGATGAAAATCATTTTTGTGCACGGTCTATATTCATGGCATGGATGAACTGCGCCGGATCGACCTCAACCTGCTGCTGGCCCTGCACGCCCTGCTGGCCGAAAAACATGTGACGCGCGCGGCCCTGCGGCTGCACAAGAGCCAGCCGGCCATGAGCCATTCGCTGGCGCAGTTGCGCGAACATCTGGGCGACCCGTTGCTGGTGCGGCGCGGCGGCCGCATGGCGCTGACGGCACGCGCACAAGGCCTGGTGCAACCGCTGGCGGATGCGCTGGGCAGCCTCAACGGCTTGCTGGCACAGGCGGAGTTCGACCCGGCCCACGCACGCGGACGGCTGCGGCTGGCGCTGTCGGACTACGCATCGCGCATCGTGCTGCCGCCGCTGATGCGGCATCTGCGCCAGCACGCACCCGGGCTGGACCTGGCCATCAGCCAGTCCACGCGCGAGGTGATGCTGGCCCAGCTGGCCGATGGCGAACTGGACCTGGCCCTGGGCCCCTTCCCCGACGCACCCGACCTGCCCGAGGGCATCGAGGTGCAGGATCTGTTCCAGGAACAGTTCGTGAGCGTGGCCGACCAGGCCGTGCTGCCGGCACGCGGCGGGCTGTCACTGCAAGACTGGCTGCAGCGCCCGCACGTCATGCTGGCCATGCGGCCCGACGCCAGCGAGGAGATCGAACGGGCGCTGGCCGCCCAAGGCCTGAGCCGCCGCGTGGTGCTGGCCCTGCCCCACTGGAGCGCGGCGCTGGAGGTGCTGGCAGGCACCGACCTCGTGCTGACCGTGGGCAGCCGCGCCATCGGTGACCTGCGCCGCCACAAAACGCTGCGCCGCTTCACTCCTCCGCTGGAGCTGCCCGAGTTCGCCTACCAGCAGGCCTGGCATGTGCGCAAGCAGGGGGATGCCATGCATCGGTGGCTGCGCAACTCGATGGCGCAGTGCTGTACTGCGCAGGGGCAAACACAGAAGTAGGCGCAGGCCGCAGCCTCAAGCCGCCACCACCACCCGCAGCAACTGCTTCTGTATCTTCCCGCTGGCCGTCTTGGGCAGGGCCTCGCGGAAGTGGTAGCGGCGCGGGCGCTTGTAGGCAGCCAGGCGGTCGCCATGGACCAGGAAGGCGTCCAGCGCCTCGGCCGTGGGCGTGGCGCCAGGCTTGGCGACCACGTGGGCGGCGACGATCTGGCCCCAGCGCTCGTCGGCCTCGCCGATGACGGCGACCTCGAGCACGTCGGCGTGTTCGACCAGCGCGTCTTCCACCTCACGCGGATAGACGTTCTCGGCACCCGAATTGATCATGTAGTCGATGCGGTCGCGGATCCAGAGATAGCCGTCGTCGTCGATGTGGCCCAGGTCGCCCGTGTGGTACCAGCCGTGCGCCAGGGCTCGGGTGTTGGCGTCGGGGCGGTTGAGGTAGCCGGCCATCATGCAGGGGCCGCGCACGAGGATTTCGCCCACCTCGCCGGGCAGGCAGGCCTCGGCCGGGTCGGTGGGGGCGTTGTCTTCGCGCAGCCTGGCCACGATGAGGTCATGGCCCATGGAGGGCAGCCCGGCCGAGCCCGCGTGCGAGAGTTGCTCGCGCGGCAGGAGGATGGACATGCAGGGCCCCATCTCGGTGGTGCCGTAGACCTGGACCAGGTCGCTGCCGACCTTGCGTGTCCATTCGCGGATCAGGTGCGGCGCCATGGAGGCGCCGCCGTACTCCACCAGCCGCAGCGCGGGCGCCTGCTCAGGCGAGGCAATGGGGTCGGCCAGCAGCATGGTGACCATGGTGGGCGCCGCGAAGAAGAAGCTCACGCGCTCTTCGCGGATCAGGCGCCAGGCCTCGGTCACGTCGAAGCGGCGCAGCAGCACCTGGGTGGCACCGGCCTGCAGGCGCGGCAAAAAGCTGGTGTGCAGCTCGGCCGTGTGGTTGAGCGGCGCCATGGCCAGGCCCACGTCGTCGCGCGTGAACTGCATGGTCTGGTGCATGAGGGCGTTGTGCGCCAGCTTGCTGCGGTGCGTATGCAGCACGCCCTTGGGCCGGCCCGTGGTGCCGCTGGTGTACATGAGGATGCAGGGGTCGCTCTCGCGCACATGGGCCTGGGGCGGCGCGCTGCTGCGGCCACTGGCCAGGGCGGACAGGCGCTGCGTGGCCCAGGCCGGCAGCGGGTCGGCCGGGGCATCGTCGGCAAAGATCCAGTGCTCGATGCCCGTGCCAGTGCCGCCACCTTCGGCCTTGAGCAGGGCCTGGGCGCGTGCGGCCACCTCGCCGCCCTCGTGCTCGAACACAAGGGCGCGCGCTGCGCCGTCCTTGAGGATGAAGGCCAGCTCCTGCGCCGCCAGCCGGTAGTTGATGGGATTGAAGATCGCGCCCAGGCGCGCGGCCGCCAGCATGGTGAAGACAAAGGCCGGCGTGTTGTAGAGAAAGGCCGCGACCACGTCGCCATGGCCTATGCCCAGCTCGGCCAGGCCGTGGGCGTGGCGGTTGACTTCGGCATCGAGCTGGGCGTAGGTCCAGGCGCGGCGCTCGCCGCCCTCCCACGCGACCAGGGCTTCCTTGTTCGGCAGGTAACGTGCCGGCCAGGCCAATGTGTCTCCCAGCGTCTGCTGCATGTGCGCTTCTTCCTTCTCGCTCACGAGATTCATATATCGATGCATCTCAATGTAGGAGATTTTTTAGACAGTTATGCAATTTGCAAATGCATCCATGCAGGCAAGCGCATGGAGCTGCGGTCGGCCCGCGGAAATCCCGAAGCCGCACGGACGCTGGCCGCAGCTAGAATGCGCCGGTCAGGAGAGAGTGCCCGCCCGGCCGCAATGGTCACAGGCAGCGGCACCGCCGAAGGCGCAGGGTTCGTCCCGAACGCTCAGGCAAAAGGACTGGCACCGCCTGCCGCCACGGCCGCAGGCGTTCCTAGCTGGAGAGAGATGCAGGGCACGGCGGTGTGCCCCATCCACCGAAGGAGCAAGCCCCACGCATGGAAGGTGCGGGTGAATCTCTCAGGTAAAGCGGACAGCAGGGCAGCACATCCCGGAGGACCGGGATGGCGTTATGCCTTGTTCCTTGCCTGAAAGAGAGCCCTCCTTGTCCGCTGCCTCCACCACCGATCTGCTCAGGACCCCGCTGTTCGACCTGCACCAGGAACTGGGCGCGCGCATGGTGCCGTTTGCCGGCTACTCCATGCCCGTGCAATACCCGCAGGGGCTGATGGCCGAGCACCTGCACACCCGCGAGGCGGCAGGCCTGTTCGATGTCTCGCACATGGGCCAGATCAGCCTGCGCGGCCCGGATGCCGGCGCGGCGCTGGAATCGCTGCTGCCCATGGACGTGCTGGGCCTGGGCGAACACCGCCAGCGCTACGGCCTGCTGCTCAACGACGCGGGCGGCATTCTGGACGACCTGATGTTCGTGCGCCGCGAGGACGACCTGTTCCTGATCGTCAACGGCGCCTGCAAGCATGAAGACCTGGCGCACATCCAGGCCCGCATCGGCCAGCGCTGCGAAATCGAGCCCCAGTTCGACCGGGGCCTGCTGGCGCTGCAGGGCCCGCAGGCCGCAGCCGCGATGGAGCGCCTGCTGCCGGATACGGCCGGCCTGGTGTTCATGACAGGCGGCCACTTCGACTGGGAAGGCGCCGAGCTGTACATCACGCGCAGCGGCTACACCGGTGAGGACGGCTTCGAGATCTCCCTGCCCGCCAGCCACGCCGAGGCCTTTGCCCGTGCCCTGCTGGCCCAGCCCGAAGTCAGGCCCGTGGGCCTGGGCGCGCGCAATTCGCTGCGCCTGGAAGCCGGCCTGTGCCTGTACGGCAACGATCTGGACACGACCACCACCCCGGCCGAGGCCGCCCTGAACTGGGCCGTGCAGAAGGTCCGCCGCGCAGGTGGCGAGCGCGAAGGCGGCTTTCCCGGCGCGGCCACCGTGCTGGCCCAGCTGCAGTCGCCCAAGCTGCTCACGCGCAAGCGCGTGGGCCTGGTGGCCCTGGAGCGCGTGCCCGTGCGCGAAGGCACGGAGCTGCTGGATGCCGGCGGCCGCAAGGTCGGCCAGGTCACCAGCGGCCTGCTGTCGCCCACGCTGAACCAGCCCGTGGCCCTGGCGTACGTGGAGCCGGGCAGCGCCGCCGTCGGCACCACGCTGCAGGCCATGGTGCGCGGCAAGGCCGTGCCCATGCAGGTGCAGGCCACGCCCTTCGTGGCGCCCCGCTATCACCGCGGTTGAGGACAGCCTGCGCGCTTGGCGTGGATCGAGTTCGGCGGATTCGTTTTTCCTGCCATCGCATGCCGCTACAGTGCGCACTGACCTTTCTCAAACCGCCTTTCACAGGTTTTTTCAGTTTCTATCGGAGCAAGCCATGAGCATCCAGTATTCCAAGGACCACGAGTGGATCAACGCCGCCAACCCTGACGCGGCCATCGTCGGCATCACCCTCCACGCGCAGGACGCGCTGGGCGACGTGGTGTTCGTCGACCTGCCCGCCGTGGGCACCAGCTTCAACCAGGGCGATGTGGCCGGCGTGGTCGAGTCCGTCAAGGCCGCCGCCGATGTCTACATGCCCGTCAGCGGCGAGATCGTCGAAGTCAACGAGGCCCTGCGCGACGACCCCTCCCTGGCCAACAGCGACCCGCTGGGCGAAGGCTGGTTCTTCAAGGTCAAGCTCAGCGACGCAGGCCAGCTGGCCGCGCTGCTCGACGAAGCCGCCTACACGGCCTTTGCCCAGAGCAACTGACGCCACTTTCCGGCCAGGACGGGCGCCAGGGCCCGCCCTGGCGCTTTTCAGCTTTTGAGACAGGTCCCTCCATGCTGATGTCCTCCACCCAGCCCCTTGCCGCCCTCGAGAACGCCACCGAATTCGTGGCCCGCCATATCGGCATCGCGCCCGAAGACGAGGCCCACATGCTCAGCGCCATCGGCGCGGCATCGCGCGATGCGCTGATCGACGCCATCGTCCCGCCCTCCATCCGGCGCCACCAACCCATGGCGCTGCCGCCAGCGGCCACCGAGGCCCAGGCGCTGGCCGAACTCAAGGCGCTGGCAGGCCGCAACCAGCTACTCAAAAGCTTCATCGGCCAGGGCTACTACGGCACGCACACGCCCGGCGTCATCCTGCGCAACATTCTCGAGAACCCCGCCTGGTACACGGCCTACACGCCCTACCAGGCCGAGATCTCGCAAGGCCGCATGGAGGCCCTGGTCAACTTCCAGACCATGGTCTGCGACCTGACGGCCATGCCGATTGCCAACGCCTCCATGCTGGACGAGGCCACGGCGGCCGCCGAGGCCATGACGCTGGCCAAGCGCTCCGTCAAAAGCAAGAGCAACCGTTTCGTGGTGGCCGGCGATGCCCACCCCCAGACCATCGAGGTGATACAGACGCGCGCCGCGCCGCTGGGCATCGAGGTGCTGCTGGCCAACTCGCTGGAGGAATGGAACCAGCTGATGGAGGGCGACTACTTCGCCGTGCTGGCCCAGTACCCTGCCACCAGCGGCCGCATCGACGATCTGCGCGCCGACGTGGACAAGGCCCATGGCAAGCAGGCCGCCTTCATCGTGGCCACCGACCTGCTGGCGCTGACCCTGATCACGCCGCCCGGCGAATGGGGTGCCGACATCGTGGTGGGCACCACCCAGCGCTTTGGCATGCCCATGGGCGCCGGCGGCCCGCACGCCGCCTTCATGGCCTGCCGCGACGAGTTCAAGCGCTCCCTGCCCGGCCGCCTGGTCGGCGTGAGCGTGGACGTGCACGGCAAGCCCGCCTACCGCCTGGCACTGCAGACGCGCGAGCAGCACATCCGCCGCGAAAAGGCCACCTCCAACATTTGCACGGCCCAGGTGCTGCCCGCCGTGGTGGCCAGCATGTACGCCGTCTACCACGGCCCCGAGGGCCTGGAGCGCATCGCCCGCCGCGTGGCCTCGTACACGGCCATCCTGGCGCGCGGCCTGGCCGAGCTGGGCGCGCCGCTGCGCGAGGCGCCCAGCTTCGACACGCTGAGCCTGCACACGGGCGCGGCCACCCAGGCCATCGTGGAGCGTGCCGTGTCCCTGGGCGCCAACCTGCGCGTGTATTTCAAGGAATACCTGTGCATCTCGCTGGACGAGACCACCACGCGCGCCGATGTCGAACTGCTGTGGAAGATCTTCGCCCGGGACGGCCAGGCCCTGCCCAGCTTCACCGCCTTCGAAAAGGGCGTGGAGCCGCTGATTCCCGACGGACTGCGCCGCAGCAGCGCCTTCCTCACGCACCCGGGGTTCAACACCCACCGCTCCGAGACCGCCATGCTGCGCTACATCCGCCAGCTGTCGGACAAGGACCTGGCGCTGGACCGCAGCATGATCCCGCTGGGCTCCTGCACCATGAAGCTCAACGCCACCAGCGAGATGATTCCCATCACCTGGCCCGAATTCGCCCAGGTGCACCCCTTTGCCCCGGCCGACCAGCAGCAGGGCTATGCGGAACTGGACAAGCAGCTGCGCGACTGGCTGTGCCAGGCCACGGGCTACGCCGGCATCAGCCTGCAGCCCAATGCCGGCAGCCAGGGCGAGTACGCGGGCCTGCTGGCCATCAAGGGCTGGCATGCGAGCCGGGGCCAGTCGCACCGCAACGTCTGCCTGATTCCCAGCAGCGCCCACGGCACCAACCCCGCCAGCGCGCAGATGGTGGGCATGCAGGTGGTGGTCACCGCCTGCGACGCCAACGGCAACGTCGACATGGCGGACCTGGCGGCCAAGTGCGAGCAGCACAGTGCCAACCTGGCCTGCATCATGATCACCTACCCCAGCACGCACGGCGTGTTCGAGACCCAGGTCAAGGAGCTGTGCAAGCTGGTGCATGACCACGGCGGCCGCGTCTACGTGGACGGCGCCAACATGAACGCCCTGGTGGGCCTGGCCGCGCCGGGCAGCTTCGGCGGCGATGTCAGCCACCTGAACCTGCACAAGACCTTCTGCATCCCGCACGGCGGCGGCGGCCCGGGCGTGGGCCCCGTCTGCGTGGTCGAGGATCTCGTGCCCTTCCTGCCCGGCCATGCCACCACGGGCCTTGCGGGCGGCACGGGCGCGATCAGTGCCGCGCCGCTGGGCAATGCGGCCGTGCTGCCCATCAGCTGGATGTACATCCGCATGATGGGCGCCCAGGGCCTGACCCTGGCCACCGAGACCGCCATCCTCAGCGCCAACTACATCAGCGCCCGGCTGCGCGACCACTACCCCACGCTGTACGCGGGCGAGCACGGCCATGTGGCGCACGAGTGCATCCTGGACCTGCGCCAGTTCAAGGAAAGCACGGGCGTCATGGCCGAGGACGTGGCCAAGCGCCTGATCGACTACGGCTTCCATGCGCCCACGCTGTCCTTCCCCGTGCCCAACACGCTGATGGTGGAGCCCACCGAAAGCGAAAGCCTGTACGAGCTGGACCGCTTCGTGGACGCCATGATCGCCATCCGCGAGGAAATCCGCGCCATCGAGCAGGGCCGCCTGCCCCAGGACGACAACCCGCTCAAGAACGCGCCGCACACGGCCGAGACCCTGCTGGCTTCGGAATGGACCCACCCGTACAGCCGCGAGGCCGCCGCCTACCCCGTGGCTGCCCTGCGCCAGTCCAAGTACTGGTGTCCCGTGGGCCGGGTGGACAACGTCTACGGCGACCGCAACCTCTACTGCAGCTGCATCCCGGTCGACGCTTACCTGAGCTGAAGCACCTGCCACCCAAAGGGGCGCTTGTGGCGCCCCGGCCGGCGCGCGTACACTGCGGCCCTGCCCGCGCCGGGCCCCGGTCCATCTGCCGGGCGCCAGGCGCGGGCAACCAGGATTTGTGCGGCAGATGCCGCTTTCCCCAGCGCCAGCACGCGATGAGCAGCCAAGACCCTTCCGACCAGCCTCGCGACGACGAGCACCTGCCCCTGCATGCCTTGCTGGCGCCCGGCGCCGACCTGCCCCCCGTCGAACGTTTCCCCTCCTTCCAGCCCGAAGACGATCCGCTGCAGGCCCTGGTCGCCGAGCTGCGCAACTACCAGCGCGAGCTGGAGATCCAGAACCGCGTGCTGGACTACAGCCAGGCCGTGGCCGAAAGCGCCTCCGAGCGCTTCGAAGCCCTGTTTGCCAGCATTCCCCTGCCCCTGCTGGTGGTGGACGAGCACGACATGGTGGTGCAGGCCAACGCCATGGCGCACAGCGCCTTCCAGCCCACCGAGCATGACCGGCTGCTGGTCAATTTCGCGCCCTTCGTGCACCCTGACGACGCCGAGCGCGTGCGCGAGACCTTCGTTGCGGCACGCGAGCTGGGCCGCACCGAGGCCCACGAGGTCTGCTTCGACATCACCGAGCAGCACCAGCTGCGCGCCGACCTGCATGTGGCCTGCATCGCCATCCCGCAGCAAAGCGGCCCGCCCATTGCGCAGTACCTGTGCGCCGTGGTCGACCAGGGTCCGCTGCTGGCCGAGCGCCTGGCGCTGCAGCAGCGCAACCACCAGCTGTTCCTGAGCGAGCGGCGGCTCGAATCGGTCATCAACTCGGCCCTGGACGCCATCATCTGCCTGGACCACGAGCAGCGCATCACCGTCTTCAATCCCACGGCTGCCGCCCTGTTTCTGTGTCCGCCGCACGACGCGCTGGGCAGTCCGCTGGAGCGTTTCCTGCCCGATGCGGCCCAGGCCCTGTCCTTTGCGCCGCTGACCACGCAGGCCGTGCTGGGCGAGATGACGGCACGCACGGCCAGCGGCCGCGAAATCCCGGTCGAGGTCAGCGTCTCCTTCGAGCACCACAGCGGCGGCGAGACCACCACCGTGTTCGCGCGCGACCTCACCAGCCGCAAGAAGGCCGAGGCCCAGCGCAACGAGCTGGAAGAGCAGCTGCGCGAATCGCACAAGATGCAGGCCCTGGGCACCATGGCCGGCGGCATTGCCCACGACTTCAACAACATCGTGGGCGCCATCCTGGGCAATGTGGAGCTGGCCAAGGCCGACTGCGGCGGCAATGCCGCAGCCATCGAAAGCCTGCAGGAGATCGAAAAGGCCGGCCGCCGCGCGCGCGATCTGGTGCGCCAGATCCTGACGTTCAGCCGCAATGAACCGCCGCAGCGCAAGCCCGTGCAGGCGCGCGAGGTCATGGGCGACACGGCGCGGCTGCTGCGCGTGACCCTGCCGCCCGCAGTGGAGCTGCAGGTGCACGTGCCGCCGCAGATGCCGCCCATGCTGGCCGACGCCATGCAGGTGGAGCAGGCCCTTTTCAACCTGTGCACCAATGCCATGCACGCTTTGGGCGAGCGGCGCGGCCTGATCCAGATGGATGCCGACCTGGTGCGCCCGGACCAGCGCCTGTGCGAACGCCTGGGCCTGCCGCCCGTCAGCTATGTGGCGCTGTCGGTGCAGGACAACGGCCCCGGCATGGACGCACGCACGCTGCAGCGCATCTTCGAGCCCTTCTTCACCACCAAGCCCGTGGGCCAGGGAACGGGCCTGGGTCTGCCCGTGGTGCACGGCGTCATGCGCAACCACGGCGGCGCCGTGGACGTGTACAGCATCCCCGGCCAGGGCAGCCGCTTCACGCTGTACTTTCCTCCGGCCGACCCCCTGACGCCGGCCGACTCTGCACCGGCCGAGCCCCCCGCCTCCCAGGCGCTGCCCAGCGCACCCGAGCCCCTGGCGGCCGCGGAAACCCCGACCGGCCCGCAGTTCGCCCTGCTGCCCGACCCGCAGGCCGCGCAGCAGCATGTGATGTACGTGGACGATGACCAGGCCCTGGTCTTTCTGGTGCAGCGCCTGCTGCGCCGGCGCGGCTACCAGGTCAGCGGCTTCACCGATCCGCACGAGGCCATCGAGGCGCTGCGCGCCGCGCCCCAGGACTGCGACCTGCTGGTCACCGACTACAACATGCCCGGCTACAGCGGCATCGACCTGGTGCATGAGGCCCTGTCCATCCAGCCGCAGCTGCCCATCGCGCTGGCCTCGGGCTACATCACCACCGAGATCGAGCAGGCCGCATTGGCTGCAGGCGCCAGGGCCCTGGTCCACAAGCCCAACGACGTGGAAGAGCTGTGCGCCACGGTGCACAGGCTGCTGAATGAGCGGGGAACGGCTTGACCCCTGAGCAACGCGATGGCGGCGCCAGTGCAGGTGGCGGCGCAGGCGTCATCTGCCTGCACGAGGATGCCGAACTGCTGGTGCTGGACAAGCCCAGCGGCCTGCTGTGCGTGCCCGGGCGCGGCCCAGACAAGCAGGACTGCCTGAGCGCCCGCGCCCTGCAGCGCTGGCCCGATGCGCTGGTCGTGCACCGGCTGGACCAGGCCACCTCGGGCCTGGTGATCATGGCGCGCAGCCTGGCCAGCCAGCGCCTGCTGAGCGAGGCCTTTGCGCAGCGCCGCGTGCACAAGCGCTATGTGGCCGTGGTGGCAGGCAGCCCCGCCGCGCGGCAAGCCGGCGCATGGCAGAGCATCGACCTGCCGATTGCAGCCGACTGGGAGCGGCGCCCGCTGCGCATCATCGATGCCGTGCAGGGCAAGCCCAGCCAGACCCTGTGGCGCGCCCTGCCAAGCGCGCAAGCCACCGAAGTCCGGGATGCAATCACCACGCGGGTGCAGCTGCAGCCCGTGACGGGGCGCACCCACCAGCTGCGCGTGCACATGGCCGCGCTGGGCCATCCCATCCTGGGCGATGCGCTCTATGCCGATGCCGCCGTGCAGGCGCTGTCGCCGCGCCTGCTGCTGCATGCGCAGCTGCTGGAGCTGGCGCATCCCCTGTCTGGCGAGACGCTGCGTTTCGAATCCGCCGCGCCGTTCTGATCCATCGCAGGAACACGCAAATCATCGCCACCGCGTACGTTGCTGCAATGCAACATTCAGCGTACGTGTTTCCCCTTCTTGCAGTTGGTCATATTGACTTCAGGAAGCACCGTCAGGGTGCATCGTCGGCATCAGCCGTTTTCTTCGGCCAAAACAGCCCCCGCCCGACGGCGCAGGCCGCGATGGGAGCCTTAGCGAAAAGCCTGTTGCCGCGCCAGCCCCGGGATACCCTGTTGCCATTGGTAACCAGGCGATTAACCTGTGCTTCTTTGCGCGGCTAGCCCCTACAGGAGCCACCGCGTTTTTCAGAACGCTTTACCCAAAGTTGAAGGAAGTACTCATGAGCATTCCGTTCCGCATGCACACCGTCGTCGCCGCCCTGGGTTTGGCTGGCGCCGCCCTGTTCTCCACAGCGCATGCGCAAATCAAGATCGCCATGGTGGTTCCCACCACCGGCCCGCTGACGCAGTACGGCGACATGGTCAAGGAAGGCGTGAACACCGCCGTGGAAATGGCCAATGCGGCCGGCGGCGTCAACGGCAAGAAGATCGAGCTGGTGTCCGTCGATGACGCCTGCGAACCCAAGCAAGGTCCCGTGGCCGCCAACCGCGTGGTCAACGCCAAGATCGGCTACGTGATCGGCCCCGTCTGCTCGGGCGCATCGATTGCCGCAGCCCCGATCTACAACAACGAAGGCGTGGTCGTGGTGACCCCCTCGGCGACGTCCCCCGCCCTGACCGACGGCAAGAACTACCACTTCATCTTCCGCACCATCGGCCGCGATGACCAGCAGGGCCCGGCCGCCGCCAAGTTCATCCTGGAAAAGGCCAAGCCCAAGAAGGTTGCCGTGCTGCACGACAAGCAGTCGTATGGCCAGGGCATTGCATCCTCCGTGCGCGACGACCTGAAGAAGGCCGGCGTGGAAGTGGCCCTGTTCGAAGGCATCAACGCCGGCGACAGCGACTACTCCGCCGTCATCACCAAGCTCAAGAGCGCCGGCGTGGACTTCATCTACTACGGTGGCTACCACCCCGAAATGGGCCTGCTGCTGCGCCAGGCTTCCGAGCAGGGCCTGAAGGTCCGCATGATGGGCCCCGAAGGCGTGGGCAACCCCGAAGTCAACGCCATCGCCGGCAACGCCGTCGAAGGCATGCTGGTGACCCTGCCCGCAGACTTCTCGGCCAACCCCAAGAACGCCGCCGTGGTCAAGGCCTTCAAGGACAAGAAGCGCAATCCTTCGGGCGCCTTCCAGCTGACCGCATTTGCCGCCACGCAAGTGCTGCTGGACAGCATCAAGGCCGTGGGCGACAGCCCCGCCAAGGTGGCTGACCACCTGCACAAGTCCAACTTCGAGACCGTTCTGGGCTCGGTGGGCTGGAACAAGCAGGGCGACCTGAAGTCCTTCGACTTCCAGGTGTTCGAATGGCACAAGGACGGCAGCAAGTCGGTCGCTGCCAAGTAATCCCCCTCCGTCTGACTGACCGGGGCACGCATTCGGCGTGTCCCGGTCGTCTGCATCCTGGCCTTTTAGGCCTTTTCCTGTTTTGGGGCGGCATTACACCATGTCAGAACTCTTACCTCAGCTGATACAGCAGCTGTTCAACGGACTGTCCCTGGGCGCCATCTATGCCCTGATCGCCATCGGCTACACGATGGTCTACGGCATCATCGGGATGATCAACTTCGCCCACGGCGACATCTACATGATCGGGGCCTACATCGGCCTGGTCACGCTGTCGGCCATAGGCACGCAAAGCGGCCTGCCGGTGTGGGCCATCATCGGCCTGATGCTGGTGGTCTCGGTCTTCGTCACCGGCGTCTATGGCCTGGTGGTGGAGCAGGTGGCCTACAAGCCGCTGCGCCGCAGTCCCCGCCTGGTGGCCCTGATCTCGGCCATCGGCATGTCCATCTTCCTGCAGAACTGGGTGGCCCTGGGCCAGGGTGCGCGCGACATGGCCGTGCCCTCGCTGCTGCCGGGCGCGCTGCGCTTCGGTGCCGAAGGCGGCTTCGAGATCTATGTGCCCTACTCGCGCATCCTGATCATCGTGGTGGCCATCGTGCTCATGGTGCTGCTGACGCTGTACATCCGCCACTCGCGCATGGGCCGCGCCTCGCGCGCCTGCGCCCAGGACATGCACATGGCCAGCCTGCTGGGCATCGACACCAACCGCGTGATCTCGTTCACCTTCGTGCTGGGCGCCATGCTGGCGGCCGTGGGCGGGGTGCTGATCGCGCTGGCCGTGGGCAAGCTCAACCCGTTCATCGGCTTTCTGGCCGGCATCAAGGCCTTCACGGCCGCGGTGCTGGGCGGCATCGGCTCCATCCCCGGCGCCATGCTTGGCGGCGTGCTGCTGGGCGTGGCCGAAACCTTTGCGGCAGCCTACATCTCGTCCGAGTACAAGGACATCGTGGCCTTCGGCCTGCTGGTGCTGATCCTGCTGTTCCGCCCCACGGGCCTGCTGGGCAAACCTGAAGTGGAGAAGGTCTGATGAAAACCAAACCCACTTTGAACCTGCGCGACGCCCTGATCGCCACGGTGATGACGGCCGTGGTCGTCACGCCCATCTTCGGCCTGCACCTGGAACGCGCCGGCACCCGCACCATCATCAACCCCGACTGGACGGTGGTGGCCTGGGCCTGCGCCCTGGTCTTCCTGGTGCAGCTGCTGCGCCCGCTGATCGCGGCGAAGATGCCCAAGGTCTCGCTGCCCTCGCTGCCGCAGGCGCGCCCCAGCCACCGCAACGGCCTGATGCTGGCGGCCCTGCTGATCGCCGTGTCCTGGCCCTTCTTTGCGGGCCGCAACGCGGTGGACATCGCCACGCTGGCCATGATCTACGTGATGCTGGGCCTGGGCCTGAACATCGTCGTGGGCTTTGCCGGCCTGCTGGACCTGGGCTTCGTGGGCTTCTACGCCGTGGGCGCCTACACCTATGCGCTGCTCTTCCACTGGGCCGGCTGGTCCTTCTGGGAAGCGCTGCCGCTGGCCGGTGCCGCTGCCGCGATGTTCGGCTTCGTGCTGGGCTTTCCGGTGCTGCGGCTGCGCGGTGACTACCTGGCCATCGTGACCCTGGGCTTTGGCGAGATCATCCGCCTGCTGCTGGTCAACCTGACCAGCATCACGGGCGGGCCGGACGGCATCTCCAGCATCCCCAAGCCCACGGTGCTGGGCCTGGAGATGACGCGCACCCCCTCCACCGAGGGCGGCACGACGTTCCACCAGTTCCTGGGGCTGGAGTTCAGCTCGCTGCACATGGTGATCTTCCTGTACCTGATGGCGCTGCTGCTGGCCGTGGTCACGCTGTGGATCTCCAACCGCCTGGTGCGCATGCCCATAGGCCGCGCCTGGGAGGCACTGCGCGAGGACGAGATCGCCTGCCGCTCCCTGGGCCTGAACCCCATGAAGATCAAGCTGTCGGCCTTCACGCTGGGCGCCATGTTCGCCGGCTTCGGCGGCGCCTTCTTCGCGGCGCGCCAAGGCATCGTCAACCCCGAGTCCTTCACCTTCATCGAGTCGGCGCTGATCCTGTCCATCGTGGTGCTGGGCGGCATGGGCTCGCAGCTGGGCGTGATCATCGCGGCCATCTTGCTGACGGTGCTGCCCGAGCTGGCGCGCGAGTTCTCCGAGTACCGCATGCTGATCTTCGGCCTGGTGATGGTGCTGATGATGGTCTGGCGCCCGCAGGGCCTGCTGCCCATGCGCCGTCGCCATGTGGAGGTGCGCTCATGAGGCATGCCGACACCATGATTTTTGGGACAACAGATAGCAGCAAGGGCCGGCAATGAGCGAGTATTTGCTAGAAGTCAAAGACCTGTGCATGCGCTTCGGCGGCCTGCTGGCCGTGGACCACGTGGGCTTCAACGTGCGTCCGCAGGAAGTGTTTGCCATCATCGGCCCCAACGGCGCCGGCAAGACCACGGTGTTCAACTGCATCAGCGGTTTCTACCAACCCAGCAGCGGCTCCATCGCACTGGACGGCAGCGCCATCGAGGGGCGCAGCAGCCACCACGTGGCCAACCACGGCGTGGTGCGCACCTTCCAGAACGTGCGCCTGTTCAAGTCCATGACGGTGCTGGAAAACCTGCTGGTGGCACAGCACCGCCGCTCCGGCGTCAATCTGCTGTCGGGCCTGTTCAACACGGCGGGCTACCGCCGCAGCGAAGAGGAAAAGATCGAGAGCGCCCTGCACTGGCTGGACGTGATGGGCCTGCGCGAGTTCGTCAACCGCGAGGCCGGCAACCTGGCCTACGGCCACCAGCGCCGCCTGGAGATCGCGCGCTGCATGATCACCAAGCCGCGCGTACTCATGCTTGACGAACCCGCCGCCGGCCTGAACCCGCAGGAGAAAAAGGACCTGCAGGGCCTGATCGACCAGCTGCGCCGCCAGTACGGCATTGCCGTGCTGCTGATCGAGCACGACATGGGCCTGGTCATGGGCGTGTCCGAGCGCATCCTGGTCATGGAGTACGGCAAGCCCATCGCCATGGGCCTGCCGGATGCCATTCGCAACGATGAACGGGTCATCAAGGCCTATCTGGGAGAAGCCTGATGCCTGCCATGCTGCAACTGGAGAACATCTCCACCCACTACGGCGCCATCTGCGCGGTCGACAGCGTCAGCCTGCACGTCAACCAGGGCGAGATCGTCTCGCTGATCGGCTCCAACGGCGCCGGCAAGACCTCGCTGCTGATGACGGTGTGCGGCAACCCGCGCGCCAGCTCGGGCCGCATCTCGTTCGAGGGCGAGGACATCACCCAGCTTCCTTCGCACCACATCATGCGCAAGGGCATTGCGGTCTCGCCAGAAGGGCGGCGCATCTTCTCGGACCTCACGGTCACCGACAACCTGAAGATGGGCGGATTCTTCCTGGACAAGCCGCAGATCGAGGCAGGCATCGAACATGTGTTCGGCCTCTTCCCGCGCCTGCGCGAGCGCGCCCACCAGCGCGCCGGCACCATGTCGGGCGGCGAGCAGCAGATGCTGGCCATCGGCCGCGCGCTGATGAGCAAGCCCCGCCTGCTGCTGCTGGACGAACCCACGCTGGGCCTGGCGCCGCTGATCATTGCGCAGATCTTCGAGATCATCCAGACCATCCGCGCCGCTGGCGTCACGGTCTTCCTGGTCGAGCAGAACGCCAACCGCGCCCTGCAGATCGCCGACCGCGGCTATGTGCTGGAGACCGGCAAGGTGGTGCTGGAGGACACCGGCGCCAACCTGCTGACCAACGACGCCGTGCGCCGCGCCTACCTGGGCGCCTGAGCGCCTGCGCGCCCGGCAAAACGCCGGCAATACTGCACGCCGGCACTGAACGGAGGCCCGCCATTCGGCGGGCCTTTTCATTTCAGAGCCCGCGAGACCTCACACCAGGCCGCGCTGCTTGAGCAACGCCCAATGCGCATCCGGCAGACGGGCCTTCATGGCCTTCAAGGGATCGACCTCGCCCGTGTTGTCGGCAAAGGCCACCACGAAATCATCGGTCACGGGCAGGCCCGCCTGCCTGACCATGCTCTCCAGCAAGGGCAGCATGTGCCTGAGCACCCGCATGGCCGAGGCATTGCTTTGCTTCATCTCCATCAACTGGCCATGCAGCAGGCAGGCTTCGCCTAGCGCCTCGTCGGAGAACCAGTGCTCATCGGCCTCGCCCATGCCGCGTATCTCGTCCGGCGCCCACAGGTAATACGGAATCTCTTCACCACGCTCCAGCACCGCGCGCCGATAGGATTCGCGCCCCCAGACCAGAAAAGGCGGCCAGGCTGCAGTCAGGTCCTCATGCGTGTAGCAAAGCAAAAGACCGTAGAGCGGTTCACCGCGTGGGATCTGCTGCAAGGCCGTGGCCAGTGACTGCTCCAGCAGCCGCTGCACACGCGCCTCGACGGTCTTCAGCGTCTCGCCCCTGGGCAGGCGCAGGTAGAGCAGCCTGTCGGCACCCGGCTCGGGCTGGCCGTGGGTGTCCAGGTATTGAAGGTGGATGCGATCCAGAACGCCGTCCGCGCCATGCGCGAACACATGCCGCGTGAGCCAGGGCTTCTCACGGGTTTCCCAGTTCCGGGTCACGCTGCACTGCAGTTGCCGGCCGTCGTACTCATAACGGCTGTCCATGCCACGGTAGCCAAGGTGCATGTGATGGGCGACCAGCCGCCCCTCCTCGTAGCGGCTTTGGCTGACGGAATCGATGCTGCCGCCTCCATGCCACGACACGGTTGTGCGCTGGCCGGGCGTGTACAGGCATACCTGCTCGCGCGCGTTGGACCGGCATTCGATGACGATACGGCCCTGGGCATCAAAGCCGTGGTGCACATGCTTTTGCGGGTCTGCCCGCCCATCGCTGAGCCAGCGTGCGGCAGGGCCGCCGAACAGCTCACAGGCATAGGGTTCGTCAAAGCTCATGGAGTCAGACGCCCAGCGCCAGCTTGCGACCTGGCTGCGGATCTCGGCCCTCAATCGCTCCGAGGCCTCGGCACCGCTGAATTTCGAATACAGGGCCTGGATTTCTGAAGGGGAATTCATGTTCAAGCGAGATGCATGCGCGCGGAAAAAACCATTCTTGCATGGCGCTCCAATCCCGCTGCCGCGATTCTGGAAGTGGTCTGGCCGTGCTCCCTGGATTGTGCTGCCGGCCCTCGCATGGCAGCGCTATAAATGCAGCTTCGCCCAAGAATTACCACCCGCAAGGCCGCCCATGAACGCCCCCGCCCCCCAAGACATGCTGCAACCCCTGGCCATCGACGTGGTGTCCGTGCAGTCCCAGGTCGTCTACGGCCGCGTTGGCAACAACGTGGCCATGCCCACGCTGCAGGCCCTGGGACTGGCGGCGGCGGCCGTGCCCACGGTGGTGTTCAGCAATACGCCGCACTATCCCAGCATCCACGGCGGAGCAATTGCCGCCGAGTGGTTTGCGGGCTATCTGCAGGACCTGGGCGCGCGCGGCGCGCTCAGGCAACTGCAGGCCGTGCTGGCCGGCTACCTGGGCGGGCCGGACCAGGCCGGGCTGCTGGCGGACTGGGTGGCGGGCCTGCTGCAGCAGCGCCCCGGCCTGCGCGTGGTGGTGGACCCGGTGATCGGCGACCACGACAGCGGCATCTACGTGGACCCCGCCATGGTCGAGGCCTACCAGCGCTACCTGCTGCCCCTGGCCGACGGGCTGACACCCAACCATTTCGAGCTGGAACGGCTGACCGCGCGCCCTGTGCACGGCATGGACGATGTGGTCCAGGCCGCACGCAGCCTGCTGACCGGCCGCACGCAGTGGGTGGCCGTGACCAGCGCGGCGCCCGAGCTGGGCGGCGAGCATGCACTGCGCATGCGCGTGGCGCTGGTCACGCGCGAGGACGTGCATGTGGTCACCCACGCGCGCGTGGATGCGGTGCCCAAGGGAACGGGCGACTTGTTCAGCGCCGCGCTCACCGGCCACTGGCTGCAGGGCGCCAGCCTGCGCGAGGCGGCCGAGCGCGCCTGCGAACGCATCGTGCAGGCGCTGGAGCGCACGCGGCAGGCGCGCAGCGCCGAGCTGCTGCTGCCCTCGGACCCCGTCGCCGCCCGGGCAATGACCGCGCAGGCAGCACCGGCAGCACGGGCACAAGCGATACCATCGCCCGCATGAACAATGCATCGCCTCTCCTTTCCCTGACGATTCTCACGGGCGCTTCGCGCGGCATGGGCCTGGCCATGGCCCGGCAACTGCTCGATGCCGGCCATGAGCTGGTCACGCTGTCGCGCTCCACCAGCGAAGACCTGAACCGGGCCGCCGCCACGGCAGGCGCCCCGCTGCAGCAGTGGAGCGTGGACCTGGGCGAGCCCGAGGCAGCGGCCCGCAGGCTGGGCGAATGGCTCGCCGGGCTGGACGCCACGCGCTACGCCAGCGTCACCCTGATCAACAACGCGGGCGTGATTCCGCAGATCGCGCCGCTGTCGCAGCTGCGGCCCGCCGACATCGCCCAGGCCATGCGCGTGGGACTGGAGGCGCCCATGCTGCTGACGGCCGCCTTCCTGGCCGCCACCGAAGGCTGGACGGCCGTACCGCGCAAGGTGCTCAACATCTCTTCCGGCCTGGGGCGGCGCGCCATTGCCTCGCAGGCCTCCTACTGCGCGGCCAAGGCCGGCATGGACCATTTCAGCCGCAGCGTGGCGCTGGACGAGGCGCTCAAGCCCCACGGCGCGCGCATCTGCTCGCTGGCGCCCGGCGTCATCGACACCGACATGCAGGTGCAGCTGCGCAGCGCCGATGCCGCAGCCTTTCCCGACGCAGGCAACTTCGCCCAGCTCAAGGAGGGCGGCAAGCTGTCCACGCCCGAGCAGGCCGCCACCCTGGTGCTGGGCTGGCTGCAGCGCGCGGATTTTGGCGAGCAGGTCGTGGCCGACGTGCGCCAGCCCTGAACGTACGGGTCTGGCAGGCCCGATGCAGCAATGAAAATCCCGGCAGCAGACAGAAACATATCGCCGTGCTGCCGGAAACAATCCAGCCATTCGCCCTGGAAAATATTCCGCAAGTTTTACCGATTGCAGGAATCATTTCCCATATCCAGGCCGCGCATTGCCTTGGAAACCGTCATCTGGCAAAGGATGACGTTTTTCGTCTGCGTTTGCCAGTCCTGCTTTTCCAATCCTCCTACAGTGGCATTTATTTCGGCTGGCAAGAATGGGGCACTCAACTCCAGGAAATCCAGCCATGTCCATTGCCTATTCCGATCCCCTGGCAACGCCAGTGGTCCCTGCGGCCAATACATCCGTCAGCGGTGTTTCATGGGCGGCGATATTCGCGGGCGCCATGGCGGCGGCCTCGCTGTCGCTGCTGCTGTTCATTCTGGGCACGGGCCTGGGCCTGTCGTCTGTCTCGGTATGGACCGGCCAGGGCATGGATGCCGGCGCCCTGGGGTGGACGGCCGTGGCCTGGATCGCCTTCACCCAGCTGGCCTCCGCCGGCGTGGGCGGGTACCTGGCCGGGCGGCTGCGCACCCGCTGGCAAGGCGTGCATACGGACGAGGTCTACTTCCGCGACACGGCCCACGGCTTTCTGTCCTGGGCGCTGGCCACGCTGGCCATGGTGGCCCTGATGGGCGCTGCTGCAGGCGGTGCTGTCTCCGGCGCCTTCAAGGCCGCGCAGACCGTGGCCACCAGCGCCTCCAGCGTGGTAGGCGGCGCGATCGGCGCCGCCGGCGGTGCGGCTGCTGGCGGTGCCGCAGCCATGGCCGGTGCCTCGGGCGCCGATGCCTCGCCCCAGGGCCTGGCCTACTGGACCGGCAGCCTGTTCCGCAATTCCGCGGCAACCTCCGGCAGCACAACGCCTGCCGACATGGCCAGCGCCACGCGGGAGGCCGGCGTGATCTTTGCCCAGTCGCTGCGCACCGGCCAGCTTTCTGCGGCCGATGAGCAATATCTGGCCCAGCTGATTGCGCGCAATTCCGATATTCCGGTGGAAGAAGCGCAAAAGAAAGTGCGAAGCACCTTTGATTCCGTACAGATGCAGATTAAGCAGGCCGAGCAAAAGGCAGAAGAGGCCAAGCAAAAGGCCAAGCAGGCCGCTGAAGAAACGCGAAAGGCGACCGCCCATTCCATGCTCTGGCTGTTTGTTTCCCTGATGCTGGGCGCCTTTGTGGGCAGCCTGTGCGCCACCTGGGGTGGCCGCCAACGCGATGCCATTTGATTTTGCATCGCAGTCAACACCATCCAACCATTCATTGAACGGAGGCCATTCATGCGATCCATACTGCTTTTTCTTCTGGGCGTGCCCATTCCCATCATCATTTTGATTGCACTGATGTTCTGAAGGAGCGCCGCATGCCCGCACCGCGCCGCAGCCACCCGGTCACGCAGCAGCCGCGGCGGGCTGCTGCGGCCGGCGGGCAGGACAAGGCTGCCGCTTCGCTGGCGGCCTACCGGCAAAAGCGCGACTTCACGCGCACGCCAGAGCCCTCGGCAGAACCTTCCAGCGACGCGATTGCAGGGCAGCCCGGCACGGGTGTCCTGCAATTCGTCATTCAAAAGCACTGGGCCAGCCATCTGCACTACGACTTCCGGCTGGAGCTGGACGGCAGCATGAAAAGCTGGGCCGTGCCCAAGGGCCCCAGCTACGACCCGGCCGACAAGCGCATGGCCGTGCAGGTGGAAGACCACCCCATGGCCTACAACCGCTTCGAAGGCCAGATTCCGCCGGGCCAGTACGGTGCGGGCAAGGTCATCATCTGGGACCGGGGCACCTGGTGGCCACAAGGCGACGCCGCCGAGGGCCTTCGCAAGGGCAAGCTCAGGTTCGAACTGCGCGGCCACAAGCTGCAGGGCCGCTGGACCCTGGTGCGCATGCGCGGCAAGGACGATGCCAAAAAACCCGCGTGGCTGCTGATCAAGGAGCATGACGGGCTGGAACGCGCCGCCGGCGAATTCAGCGTGGTCGAGGACATGCCCGACAGCGTGGCCGGCCTTCCCCTGGAACCTGCAGCAGCGGCAACGACAGAAACAGAAACAGAAACAGAAACAGAAACAACAACAGCAACAGCGCCAGCGCCAGCACGAAAGCAGCACGCCGGCACCGCGACCATGCCGCAGGAGATCGCCCCCCAGCTGGCGACCTTGGTGGACCGCCCGCCCACGGAGGCCGGGCAATGGATCTTCGAGAGCAAGTTCGACGGCTACCGCCTGCTGGCCCGCATCGACAGCGGTACCGTGCGGCTTGTCACGCGCAACGGCAAGGACTGGACCGCCAGAATGCCTGCCCTGGCCCGCGCCTTGGCGGCCCTGCCCTTGCAAACAGGCTGGATCGACGGCGAGGTGCTGATGCTGGACAGCGACGACCGCCCCGACTTCCAGGCCCTGCAAAATGCCTTCGACGGCGAGCACACCGACCTGCTGGTCTTCTTCGCCTTCGACCTGCTGTGGCACGACGGCCAGGACCTGCGCCAGCAGCCCGTGGAACAGCGCCGCCAGCGGTTGCAGGAGCTGCTGCACAAGGCGCCGTCGGACCGCGTTCGGTTCAGCCAGGCCTTTGACGCCCCGCCCGCCGACCTGATGGCTGCCGCCTGCCGGCTGGGCCTGGAGGGCGTGATCGGCAAGCGGCGCGGCAGCGCCTACGTCTCGAGGCGCAGCATGGACTGGATCAAGCTCAAGTGCGGCCACCGCCAGGAGTTCGTGATCGCCGGCTATACCGATCCCCAGGGCTCGCGCACCGGCCTGGGGGCCCTGGTCCTCGCCGTGCATGGCGAGGACGGGCAGCTGCACGCGGCCGGCAAGGTCGGCACGGGTTTCAACGCACGCACCCTGGCCGACCTGCGCCAGCGCCTGGACGGCCTGGCCACCGGCACATCCCCGCTGGCAGACACCCGGGGCCTTGGCAGCCAGGTGCACTGGGTGCGCCCCACCCTGCTGGCCGAAGTCTCGTTCGCGCAATGGACCGCGGACGGCCGCATCCGCCACGCCGTATTCCAGGGCCTGCGCACGGACAAGCCTGCGCGCCGCATCGCAACAGAGGAGCCACAGCACGTGCCATCGACCGCATCTTCACCCCGCACCGCAACCCGCCACAAAGCCGCCCCGCCCCGCATGGCCAAGGCGGCGCGCCTGCCCGCCACGATCGCCATCACCCATGCCGAGCGTGTCATCGACCCCTCCACCGGCATCACCAAGATGGAGCTGGCGCGCTACTACGCCACGGTGGCCCCCTTCATGATCACCCACCTCAAGGCCCGGCCCGTGGCCATGGTGCGCGCGCCGGAGGGCATCGAGGGCGAGCTGTTCTTCCAGAAACACATGGACCAGACGCCGCTGCAGGGCATTGCCGCCCTGGCGCCCGAACTCGATCCCGGCCATGCGCCGCTGATGGAGGTGGCGCGGCGTGAAGGCCTGGTGGCGGCCGCGCAGATGAACACCATCGAATGGCACACCTGGAATGCCCGCCGGGACCGCATCGACCGGCCCGACCGCATGACCTTCGACCTGGACCCCGGCGAGGGCGTGCCCTGGACGCAGGTGCAGGAAGCGGCCACCTTGCTGCATGTGCTGCTGCAGGAGCTGGAGCTGCCGGCCTTCCTCAAGACCAGCGGAGGCAAGGGCCTGCATGTGGTCGTGCCGATCAAGCGGCTGCTGGACTGGGACACGGTCAAGGCCTTCTCCCAGGCCGTGGTCCAGCACCTGGCCAGCACCGTGCCCCAGCGCTTCGTGGCCAAGAGCGGGCCACGCAACCGCGTGGGAAAAATCTTCGTGGACTACCTGCGCAACGGCTTTGGCGCCACCACGGCCTGCGCGTGGACAGCGCGTGCGCGGCCCGGCATGGGCATCTCCGTGCCCGTGGGCTGGAACGAGCTCGACAGGCTCACGGGCGGCGCGCACTGGACCATTCGCTCGGTGGACCAGCGCCTGCGCCTGGGCAACTCGCCCTGGGAGCACTACGGCACGGCGGCCACCAGCCTGGGCCGCGCCATGAAGGCGCTGGGCTTCGAGGCACCGGCCCGCGAAGCGCCGCCAACGAGGAAAGCACAACGATGACCAGGAAAGCCACATCTCCCCGCACGGCCCCGGCCGTCTCCTCGCGCAGCCTGTGGAAGGGGGCCATCAGCTTTGGCCTGGTCCACATCCCGATAGGCCTGTATGCGGCCACGGCCAGCACGGACATCGACTTCGACTGGCTGGACAAGCGCAACATGCAGCCCGTGGGCTACAAGCGCATCAACAAAGTCACAGGCAAGGAGGTGGCCTCGGCCGACATCGTCAAGGGCGTGGAATTCGAAGAAGGCCGCTACGTGGTGCTGAGCGCCGAAGAGATTGCCGCCGCCTTTCCCAAGACCACGCAGACCATAGAGATCGAGGCCTTTGTCGATGCCGACGATATCCCCTTCATCTACCTGGAGCGGCCCTACTACACCGCCCCCCTGCACCGGGGCGGGAAGGTCTACGCACTGCTGCGCGAGGCGCTGCGCAAGAGCAACAAGGTGGGCGTGGCCAAGGTCGTCATCCAGGCCAAGCAGCACCTGGCCATCCTGATCCCCTGCGGCCGGGCGCTGGTGCTGAACCTGCTGCGCTGGGGCGGCGAGATCCGCTCCTTCGAGCAGCTGGACCTGCCGCCGCTGGACGCAAGGGCCGCAGGCATCAAGGCCGCCGAAATGACCATGGCCCTGGCACTGATCAAGGACATGAGCCAGGCCTGGGACGCCGACCAGTTCCGCAACTCCTTCAGCGAGGAAATCCACCAGCTGGTGCAGGCCAAGGCCCATGCGGGCGACGTGCAAAGTGTGCAAAGGCAGCAGGACGCGCCCGCCGCACCCGCCAACGCAGCCGTGCTGGATCTGACCGCCCTGCTCAGGAGCAGCCTGGGCAAGGCAGGCAGCGGGGCCCCCGCCTCCGCGGCCAAGGAAAAAAATACCGGGGCGGCGGCAAAAGCTGCAAAAGCTGCAAAAGCGCCCGCGACCCGGACAACACCCAAGCCCCGAAAGCCAGCGTCCAAGGCGCCTGCAAAACGTTCAACATCCAAATGAAACGGACCATTGCCGTTTTGCATAATCCACAAATGGCATTTCATGATAAAAAATACATGCATTTTTGCCGCAAAAATGGATTTCATGATATTCATAGCAAATTCCAATGATTTACCAAAAGTAATCTTCCGAATTTCCTACACGCCGTGGATTTTTCAGGCAGCACAATGAAATTGCAGTGATGACGGCATCGCTGTTTACTTAAGGAGTATGGAAATGACGCAACAGACCAATAACCCTCAAGGCAACACGGCCAGCAACCAGCAAAACGACAAGAACAAGCAGAACCAGCAGCAGCAACAAAACAATCCGGGGCAGCAGCAGCAAAGCAATCCCAATAATCCCAACCATCAGCAACAGCAGAGCAACCCCCAGCGCAACCAGCCGGGTCAGCAGCAAAAGCAGGACAGCCACCAGCAGCGTTGAGCCGCAGGTTGCATGACCTGAAAAAAGGGTCCTCCGGGCCCTTTTTTTATTTTCCCATTGCGGCAACTGGAAAACATACCGTTGCTCCGCTTGAAAATATCCGCGTCAAAAGAACATGGCGTTCATTCCCAAGGAGTGCATCATGGCCAAGAAAGCCCCAGCTGAAAAGAAATCTCCATCCCAATGCCCCGTTGGCCACGGCGGAGAACTCCAGCAGCAGGCCGAAGCCTCTCATCCTGTATTGACGACGCAGCAGGGCATACCGGTTGCGGACAACCAGAATTCATTGAAGCAAGGGCCAAAGGGACCCTCGCTGCTGGAAGATTTCATATTGCGCGAGAAAATCACGCATTTCGACCATGAGCGCATTCCGGAGCGGATCGTCCATGCACGCGGCACAGGTGTCCACGGTTATTTCCAGCTGATCGATTCACTGGAGCAGTACACCACCGCCAAGGTGCTGACCGAAACCGGCAAGCAGGTGCCGGTCTTCGTGCGCTTTTCCACCGTGGCCGGCGGCGCAGGCTCGGTGGACACCCCGCGGGACGTGCGCGGCTTCGCCATCAAGTTCTATACCGAAGAGGGCAACTGGGATCTGGTCGGCAACAACATTCCGGTGTTCTTCATACAGGACGCCATGAAGTTTCCCGACCTGGTCCATGCCGTGAAGATGGAGCCGGACCGGGGCTTTCCACAGGCCGCCACGGCGCACGACACGTTCTGGGACTTCATCTCCCTCATGCCCGAGTCCATGCACATGGTCATGTGGATCATGAGCGACCGCACCATCGCGCGCAGCCTGCGCATGATCGAGGGCTTTGGCGTGCACAGTTTCCGGCTGGTCAATGCGCAAGGCAAAAGCACCTTCGTGAAATTCCACTGGCGGCCTGAGCTGGGCATCCAATCCACCGTCTGGGACGAGGCCCTGAAGCTGCAGGCCGCCGACAACGACTACCACCGCCGCGACCTGTTCGAGGCCATCGAGGCCGGCGACTACCCGGCCTGGGAGCTGTGCGTGCAGCTGTTCTCGCAGGAACAGGCCGACGCCCTGCCCTATGACCATCTGGACCCCACCAAGATCATTCCGGAAGAGGAAATACCGCTGCGCAAGATCGGCCGCTTCGTGCTGGACCGCTGGCCCGACAACTTCTTTGCCGAGACCGAGCAGGTCGCCTTCTGCCCGGCCAACCTGCCCCCGGGCATCGACTTCAGCAACGATCCGCTGCTGCAGGGCCGCCTTTTCTCCTACCTGGACACCCAGCTGTCGCGCCTGGGCGGACCCAACTTCACGCAGCTGCCCATCAACGCGCCCAAATGCCCGTTTGCCCACGACCAGCGCGACGGCCATATGCAGACCCAGGTGCCCAAGGGCCGCGTGGCCTACGAGCCCTCCAGCCTGCAGGCCGACAGTCCGCGCGCCTCGGCGGCGCGCGGCTTCAGGCACTTTGCCCAGGATGACGGGGACGGCGCCAAGGGCCGCATCCGCCCCGAAAGCTTTGCCGACCACTACAGCCAGGCGCGCATGTTCTACGCCAGCCAGAGCGCGGTGGAGCAGGCCCACATCGCCAGCGCCCTGGTGTTCGAGCTGTCCAAGGTGCAGACGCCGCATGTGCGACTGGCCGTGGTGGGCCACCTGCAGGTGATAGACGCCGACCTGGCAAAGCGCGTGGCCGACGGCCTGGGCCTGCCCCAGCTGCCGCCTGCCGCCAAGCCTGCCGTGCCCCCGCAAAAGCTGCCGCCCAGCCCGGCCACGCGCATCATCGACCGCATGAAACCCACACTGCAGGGCCGCTGCGTGGCCATCCTGGTGGATGAAGGCTCCAGCGCCCGACACATTGCCGCCTTCCACAAGGCCCTGGTGGCGCAAAAGGCCAGCGTGAAGATCATTGCGCCCAAGATCGGCGGCGCCACGCTGGACGACGGCAGCCACCTGCCTGCAGACGGCCAGCTGGCCGGATCGCCCTCGGCGCAGTTCGACGCCGTGGTGTCCATCCTCACGCCGCAGCGCGGCGAAGCCCTGGCCCGGGAAGCGGCCGCGCAGGACTGGTTCCGCGATGCCTTCGGCCACCTCAAGGCCATTGCGGCCTGCAAGGCCACGGGGTACATCCTGCAGACCGCGGGCATCACGCCGGACGAGGGCGTGTTTCCCATCGACACGCCCAAGCCCTTTGTCGAAGGCGCCAAGAAACGCTTCTGGGACCGCGAGCCCACGCTGAGGACGCTGGCCTGAGGCCGCAGGCCACCGGTTTTCGCGAATCATTGCTACCAAATGTCAACGCTTCGGCCCCGTGCAAGGGTCCGGGCATGGCGATTGCTGCAGCGGCTGCATGGCCGCTGCGGCCCGCCAACATCACAGGAGAAACCGTTCCATGATCGCTGCACCACCCACACCGCCTGCCACACCTCCCGTCGCTCCGCCGGTCAATCCGCCGCCGACCGAGCCGCTGGTGCCACCCGTGGGTGATCCTCCGCCGGCTCCGGCGCCTTCGCCCTATTCCGACCCCCCCATCGCACCTCCGCCGCCGCAGGGGTTGCACTGACTGCAGACCTCATCCATGTCAACGACCGCATGCCCGGCTGGCGCCGCGTGCGGCGTGGCAAAGGCTTTTCCTATGTGGACCAGGACGGCAGGCCCGTGCGCGACGCCCAGGCGCTGGAGCGCATCCGCAAATTGGCCATTCCACCGGCCTATGTGGATGTATGGATCTGCCCTGACGCCCGGGGCCACCTGCAGGCCACGGGCCGCGATGCCCGCGGGCGCAAGCAATACCGCTATCACCCGCAGTGGCAGGAGCAGCGCAAGCAGGTCAAGTTCGACCGCATGCGCGAGTTCGGCCGGCATCTGCCCGCCATTCGGCGTGCCGTGGCGCGGGACCTCAGGCCGGGGCGGCCGCAGCTCGAAACCGTGGTGGCCACCATCGTCTGGCTGCTGGACTGCACGGCGCTGCGCGTTGGCAATGACGAGTATTCAGAAGCCAATGGATCCTTCGGCCTGACCACGCTCAGGAACCGCCACGCCCAGGTGCGCGCCGGCGAGCTGACGCTGAGCTTCAAGGGCAAGAGCGGCGTCGCCCAGCAGGCCCGCGTGTCCGACCGGGCCGTGGCCCGCGTCGTCAAGCGCTGCCAGGACCTGCCGGGGCAGCGGCTTTTCCAGTTCGTGGACGACGAGGGAGATGTTCACCATGTGCGCTCCGAGCACGTGAACGACTACATCCGCAGGATCTGCAGCAAGGCCGGGGCAGACGAGGCAGACGGACCGGACTTCAGTGCCAAGGACTTCCGTACCTGGCATGCCAGCGTGTACGCGCTGGAGCTGGCCATGGCCGCCGCAGCGTCACCGGCGGGCAGCCGCCATCCAGGCGCGCTCACCTTCACGGACCTCATCGCCGAGATGGCGCGGCGCCTGGGCAATACCTGTACGGTTTGCCGCAAGTTCTACATCCATCCCCAGGTACTGGCCCTGTGCGAGCAGCCCGGACAATGCCCGCCCGCCGCGACCGCTGCACCCGCACGGCGCACGCGCGGGCTGAGCGCCAAGGAATGCCTGTTCCTGGGCCTGCTGGAGCCCCAGCCCCGGCCCCGCAGGACCCCGCCCCGCCGTGGCCAGGGCGCCAGCCGCCGGCCCGCCTGATCCGCTTGATCCCCTCTTTGCGGCGACGGCGGCGGGGACCGGACCACCCGGCAAGCACTGTGCCTGTGGACTGACACAGATGCATACATCCCAGCCCCTAAACTGCCGGATCATGAATTTTTGTCAAAACAGGCTGCGGTCGGCAGCTCTGGAGGCCATGGAATGAACCACGTGCTGATCGTCGATGACGACGCGGACTCGGCAGCCACCATGCGCGAACTGGTGGGCGTGGACCGCTTTTCGGTCGCCGTGGCCCACACCCTGCGCGATGCGCGCCGCCAGATGGCCATGCAGCCGCCCAGCCTGGTTCTGCTGGACCTGCAGCTGCCCGATGGCAACGGCATGGACCTGTTCGGCGACCGGCAAGTGCCGCAGGACTCGCAGATCGTGCTGGTGACCGGCCATGCCAGCCTGGACTCCTCCATCGAAGCCCTGCGCCGAGGCGCCATGGACTATCTGGTCAAGCCCGTGGGCATAGGCCGGCTCGAGGACATTCTTTCGCGCTTTCTCATCCCCACGCCGGGCCTGTCGGGCGCGGACAGCCGCAACGGCGCAGGCCCGGCCTCCGATCAGATCACGGCACAAGACCATTGCGCACCCGCTGGCAGCTACTGCGCGCAGGAAGGCCGCTTTGGCCGGCTCCTGGGCCAATCGCCTCCCATGCAGCGCCTGTACCAGCAGATGGAGCGCGTGGCAGGCACCTCGGTCACGGTGTTTCTCACGGGAGAGAGCGGCACCGGCAAGGAGGTCGTGGCGCAGACCCTGCACGACTTGAGCCAGCGGCGCAGCCGCCCGTTTCTTGCCGTGAACTGCGGCGCCATTTCGCCGCATCTCATCGAAAGCGAGATCTTCGGCCACGAAAAGGGCAGCTTCACGGGTGCCGACCGCCAGCACCAGGGCTTTTTCGAGCGCGCGGCCACGGGCACGCTGTTCCTGGACGAGATCACGGAAATGCCCATGGAGCTGCAGGTCAAGCTGCTGCGCGTGCTGGAGACCGGCCGCTTCATGCGCGTGGGCTCCACCCAAACGCTGCAGACCGATGTGCGCGTGATCGCCGCCACCAACCGCTGCCCCTTCGAGGCCGTGGCCAGCGGCAGGCTGCGCGAGGACCTGCTGTACCGGCTGAACGTCTTTCCCATCGAGCTGCCGCCGCTGCGCGAGCGCCTGTCCGACATCCCGCTGCTGGCCCAGCACTTGCTGCAGGCCATCTCTCAGCGAGAGGGGCAGACCAAGCAGTTCACGGCGTCGGCCCTGAGGCAGTTGGCACAGCACAGCTGGCCCGGCAATGTGCGCGAGCTGCGCAATGCCGTGCAGCGTGCCTACGTCATGGAGCCCGGCCCGCAGGTAGGCACCGAATGGCTGCCCCGCCCACCGGTGGCCATTGCCCAGCCCGCCCCCATGCCGGTGTCATTGCACGCATCCGTGCACACATCCGTGCCTGCACAGCTGGCCGCCAACGCCCCGCAGTTGCCGCCCACTGCGCAGGCCGCGCCTGTCGCCGTGCATCCGTTCGCCGACCACGGCGCGGCAGGCGACGCCTACGACCTGCCCGATATGGAGCCGGCCACCATACAGCTGCCCATCGGCATGACCATGGCGCAGGCCGAGCGGCTGCTGATCCAGGCCACGCTCAAGCAGTGCAAGTACCAGAAGGAACGCACGGCCGCCGTGCTCGGCATCAGCCTCAAGACGCTGTACAACCGGCTCAAGGACTATGCGGGCGGCAAAAAGGACAGGACGGACGCCGAACCCGGCTGACACGTGCGCAGACGCGCACAGCACCTGCTGCCGTTGCCTTGCGGGCACGCTGCTTGCCACCCTGCAAGCACCTTTGAGCAACCAAGGACAAGCCCATGGACTCCTCTCCTGCCCGCGCCTACGGTGTCTTCAAGCCCGTGGGCCACATGGTGGTCTCTTTTCCCACGGCTGCGCAGGCCGATGACGGCATGGCGGCGCTGCAGGCGCTGAACCTGCCCGAGCAGGACGTACGGCGCTACACCGACCGGGAAATGCTGGCCCAGATCGACCAAGACCTGCGACAGGCCAGCCCCGTGGCCGCCGTGGGCCAGGAACTCAATCTGGTCAAGGCCCACCAGGCCCTGGCCGAGCGCGGCTACCACTGGCTGGTGGTACGGGTGGACAGCGACGAGGCCGCACGCAACGCCGCCGATGCCCTCAAGGCCGCCGGCGCCGAGCGCGCACAGCTCTACGGCCGCTTCATCATCGAGGAATTGATAGAACACGCCGCCGATCTGCCCCAGGTCAGCGAGTCGCCCGACCGGGGCCTGGACGCCCAGACACCTTCAGGCCGCGAAGCCGAGCGTGCACAAATCCGCCCTGCGCCGGCCCGGGGCAACGGCACCCCGCAACCGGAGCGCTGAGTCGCTTGCGACTGGCAGGCACGCCGATTGCCATTGATATTCAACTGCAACTTTTGTCAAAGGCGATGCCATGGATTTCCTCATCTGGCTGATGGTGGGCGGGCTGATCGGCTGGATCACCAGCATGGTCACGAACACCCAGGCCCAGCAAGGCATTTTGCTCAACGTGGCAATAGGCGCCATCGGCGCCTTGCTGGGCGGCTGGCTGCTGGCGCCGCTGCTGGCGCCCTCGGCCATGGATGCGCAGGCGCAGGTGCCGGCCACATCCATGTCCATCTTCATTTCCATGGCCAGCGCCGTTGCGCTGCTGGCCATCTTCAACCTGTGCAAACCGCGCATGCGCCACTGAGCCGGCCCGGCCACGGGCCATTGACTTGCAGGAAAGGAGCCTCCATGAGCAAAGATCCCTTCCAGACCAGAAGTACCGCTGGCAGCACCGACCTCTCCCGCCATGGCAGCGCCGTGTGCAAGAAACCGCTGCGCTCCATTGCCACGGCGCTGGCGGCGGGGCTGCTGATCGCGCGCCTCGCACGCTGACCGGGCTCGGCCCTCCTCTCTTTTTCGACTTTCCTGCTTGCTGACTGCGCGCCCCGGCGCGCAGTCCTGTTTCCAGGGCCGCGAATGCCAGCTCAGTCCAGGCTTTGCGCAAGACAATCCTGCGCCGCCATGGGCACGCGCGGCAGGACCAGGGAGACGGCCAGGCCGCCGCTGGCTCCATCGCCGTCGCCTCCCCCGCTGCCGCCCTCGGCCCACGCCACGCCACCGCCAGCCAGGCACAGCCGGCGCGCCAGGGCCAGGCCGCAGGAGGCATCTGCATCGGCGTCGCTCAAGCGCACGCCGGGGCGGGATTCCTGCGGCCGCTGCGGCGCCTCGGCGCTGGCTGCGGCCACTACGCCCGCTACGCCCGCTTCGCCCGGACCCACCCCCTCCGGCCCCGGCCCGGCGCCCTGCCAGTGGGCCACGGCCTCGATGCGGATCTCCACCTGCTCGCCCTTGGCGGCCGATGCCGCAAGATGTCCGCCCACGGGATGTGCCGCCATGCGCACGCGGGCGCCATCGGGCAAGGCCTCGCGCACGGACAGGAAAATGCTGATCAGCGCCAGCTCCAGCTCGTCAGGGTCCACATACACGCCCAGGCGCGCGGCCGGCTGGCCCGGCGGGCTGGCCTCGGCGGGCTCAGCCACCTCCAGCGCCACGCGCTTTCCCAGCACCACGGCCAGCGTGCCCCGCACGCCCGGCAACCAGCGGTACAGATCCACCACCAGCGCATGCGTGCTGTGGCGCGGCCCGAAGCGCAGCAGCTGCTGCGTCAACCGGCTGGCCGTGTCCACCGAACGCAGCATGGCCTGTGCAGGCAGGCGCAGGTTCGGGTCCTCCGAACGACGCTCAATCAGATAGGCGCTGTTGCTCAGAACGCCGAGCTGGTTGTTGAACTCATGGGAGAAGCGGCCTGCCAGCCGGCCGACCACCTGCAGGCGCTCGTTCTGGATATGCGCCTCGCCGGCTTCGTTGTCCCGCTCCCCCGGTGCGCCGCCGGCCTGGCTGCGCCGGGCCGGCCTCATCGGGTCCGCCCTGCCACGCAAGGCCAGCCCCGCCAGGCCCAGGCCGGCCAGCGCAAACAACACGATCGCCGCCCAGATCACGCCCCTCAGGAGCGGGGAACACGCCGGATCCAGCGCGGAACAGGGAACCCAGCTCACCCAGGTCCAGCCCTGGGCCGTCCTGCTGAAGAAAACGCGCAGGGTGCCGCCCTGCGCATCGGGCACATCCAGCCAGCCGTGCGCCAGGCTGGAAGCCAGGCGCTCGCTGAAATCAGCGGGCAAGGCAGGCTGACCCGTTGCCGCAGCCGTGCCGGCCGGCACCGCACGGCCCGCGCTGTCCACCAGAAAGCCGGACCATCCTGCCTCCAGCAGCGGTTGGACGGCAGCCAGCGCCTGCTCGGCATTGGCAGCGCGTGGCTCCTGCCTGTCCAGCAGGCGGGCCGCGGCCATGCTGGCGATGCGAACGGCCTGCTCCTGCGCCGCGTGCCCGGATTGATAGGCGCGCAACAGCAGCCAGGACGAGGCAGCCAGCACAAGCACCAGCAAGGCCAAAAGCAACAGGACCCGTCTCAGGCGCATGGACATGGATGGCCCGCGTGCGGCGCCGCGCGCCCCGCCTTGCGGGACTGCATTGAGGGTTTCCGGCGGCGGGACCGTGTGAAAACCGGTGGATTGGTACATGGCAAAGTTTGCAGAAAACCTTGCGCCCGAGCGGAAATTTTTACCGCAGGCGCCTTGAGCGGCCCTGCTGTTGCAAAGCCGATACCCGCAGCGACGGCCGAACCCCGGGCCCCTGTGCCTTCTGCGCAGCAAGTACGCAGCAGGTTTCGTGCCCAAAGTGTATCCAGACGATTCGCCACGCTGATCGGGGCATGAACGTTGCGTCCTTGTGGCCATCGCAACAAGGAGACGAGATGGGTTCCATGCACCTCAAGGCGGACATACGCCAGTCCCAGACGCTTTCCCCGCGCTTGCAGCACGCGGTGCGCATGCTGCAGATGTCCTCGCTGGACTTTGCCGCGATGGTGCGCAGCAAGATGGAGGACAACCCATTCCTGGAAGATGCCGAGCCCGCAGATGACCGCGACCTGTGGGTGGCCGACATGCACCTGGGCGCGCGCCAGGCCGTTGACGCGGAAGGCTCCGCCATGGACACGGCTGCCTGCGAAACCACGCTGGCCATGCACCTGCACGGCCAGCTCAACGTGACGGCCATGACGCCGCGCGACCTGTGCATGGCGCGCGCCATCGTGGAATCGCTGGACGACGACGGCTATCTGCGCACGGACCTGCAGGAGCTGGCCGGCCTGCTGGCGCTCAGCCCGGCGCCCGATGCGCAGGAAATGCTCATCGCCCTGCGACTGGTGCAATCGCTGGATCCGGCGGGCGTGGCCGCGCGCAGCGTGGGCGAATGCCTGTTGCTGCAATGCCCGCAGATGGCCGACGCCACGCTGCGCCAGCTGTCGCAGACCCTGCTGCAGCACCACATGGACGCGCTGGCCGCGCGCGACGTGCCGCGGCTGGCCAAGGCGCTGCAGGTGCCGGCGGCCCAGATCGTGCAGGCCATGAATGCCATACGGCGCCTCAACCCCAGGCCTGGCTGGAGCTTCGGCTCCACGCGCGTGGACTACATCGTTCCCGACGTGATCGTGCGCAGGGGACCGAGCGGCTGGAATGTGCAACTGAACCCCGCCGTCGTGCCGCGCGTGCGACTGAACAGCGTCTACGAGCAGCTGTTCCAGCGCCACCGCTGCACGGGCCAGGCCCAGCTGGCCGACCATCTGCAGGACGCGCGCTGGACCGTGCGCAATGTGGAGCAGCGCTTTTCCACCATCCTGGACGTGGCCCGGGCCATCGTGCGAAAGCAGGAGCTGTTCCTGGAGTTCGGCGCCATGGCCATGAAGCCGCTGGTGCTGCGCGAAATTGCCGAGGAAGTGGGTGTGCACGAATCCACCGTCTCGCGCGTGACCAACAACAAGTACATGGCCACGCCCACGGGCGTGTTCGAGCTCAAGCACTTCTTCTCGCGCCCCATGCTCAGTGCCAGCGGCAGCGCCTGCTCGGCCACGGCCATCCGCGAGCTGATCGGCGACATCATCGCGGCCGAATCCGATGCCCGGCCCCTGTCCGACGTCGATATCGCACGCCAGCTGGGCGCCCAGGGCCTGGTCGTGGCCCGCCGCACCGTCACCAAGTACCGCCAGCTGCTGCGCATAGCGCCGGCCGACCGGCGCAGGCGCCACGGCTGACACGGCACCTGCCGTCGCGGCCGCGGCCTTGCGATGGCCCTTGGCGCCGCTGCCCGTGGCGGTGTGTCCTGCCAAGCCCCACTGCCGTGCAGCGGCTTGTCGCTCCCCCAGGTCCTGCCTTGTCCGACAGTTGCAGGCCGCCGTCCGGCCTAAGGTGAAGGCTCATGGATTGAAGGAGACCGCCATGGACACCCCTCCCCGCAGAGTGCACGCCCCCCTCGAACGCCAGCGCAGCGAGAACAACCACATCCGCGATGGCCGCTGGCCGCTGCGCATCGCCGCCCTCACGGCCGCCGTCGCACTGATCCTGGTGCTGATGTTCAACTTCATGGCACCCAGGGGGCGGCTGGATGCGCCCAGCGCCACCGGAACGCCAGCGACAGAACCCACCTCCTCTGCCTCGCCGGCCGCACCTGCCGCACCTGCCGCGCCGTCCATGACGCCGCCGCAGGCCGATCCGGCCACCGCACCCGCCACCACCGCGCCACGCTGAGCCCGCCTGCGCACTTGTATCAACCCTTCCCCTCAGGACAGCAGCAGCCATGAACCACCCCCTGCCCCACGCACCCAATATTCCCCAGGTGCCGACCACGCCCAACGACCCCGTGGCACCCGACGATCCCAACCGCCAGCCCGGCCGCCCGCGCGGACCCGAGCCGATAGATCCGCCCACCACGGCGCCCCCCATAGAATTGCCGCCCGCGCCCGAGCAGGAACAGACCCGCAAGGGAGAGTGACATGCCCCGAGGAGACAAATCCACCGATACCCATGAGCGAAAACGCCAGGCCCGGCACATAGTGCACAGCCACGAATCGCGCGGCGCAGGCCATGAAGAGGCCGAAAGGCGCCTGTGGGCCACCGTGGACAAGGACAGCGGCGGCGGCAGGCAATCGGGCTGCGGCCGGGGCCGGCAAGCAGCGCATTGCGCTGCCCGCAAGGGCGCCCGCAGGCGAGGCGCCGCACCTGCAGCGCAATCCGCCTCGCGATAGCTGCGCCGCCCCCGCGGCCCCGGCGCCTGGATCAACGACACAGGCCGGCCCGCGAAGTCGGCAATCCCGTGGGAGAACCCGTGAATTCAGAAGACGGTTTTGGATTCCTGCCGCAGCGCGGCGAAATGGCGGCGCGCGTGCGCGCCCACGACTGGGAGGGCACGCCCCTGGGCTCGCCGCAGAGCTGGCCGCAAAGCCTGCGCAACGCCGCCAGCCTGATGCTGGGCTCGCGCTTTCCCATCATCATCTGGTGGGGCGATGACTTCCGGCTGATCTACAACGACGCCTACATTCCCTTCCTGGGCACCAGCAAGCACCCCAAGGCGCTGGGACAGGCCGGCGCGCAATGCTGGAGCGAGATCTGGGACGACATCGGCCCCATGCTGGAGGGCGTGCTGCGCACGGGCCAGGCCACCTGGTCCACCGATGCGCGCTACTTCTTCGACCGCGAGCTGCCGCAGGAAGAGGTCTTCGTCACCTTCACCTACGGCCCCATCCTGGCCGATGACGGCATCACCGTGCAGGGCGTGTTCTGTCCCTGCACCGACACCACCGAGAAAATCGTCAGCCGGCGGCGCCTGGAGACGCTGCACCGCCTGGGCATCCGCACGCTGGACATGCGCAGTGCCAAGGACGCGGGCGAAAAGGTCTGCGCCGTGCTGGATGAAAACCCCTACGACGTGCCCTTCGCCATCATCTACGAATGTCAGGCCGCCCCGGATGCAGGCAGCGCAGACACCGCTCCCCCGGCCTTCCAGCTGCTGTGCTCCACCGGCATGGACACCGACCTGGCGGCCGACCCCGCGCCCTGGCCGCTGGCCCAGGCCGTGCAATCGGGCCAGCCGGCCAACGTGGACCTGGCGCAGCTGGGCCTGACCCTGCCTGGCGGCCCCTGGCCCGAACCCTCGCGCCTGGCGCGCATCGTGCCCGTTCGCTGGTCGGGCGACGGCCAGGCCTCGGGCGTGCTGGTGCTGGGCGTCAGCCCGCGCCGCCCGCTGGATGCGGAGTACTGCGCCTTCCTCGATATGGTGGCAAGCCACACGGGCGGCGTTGTCGCGCACGCCGTGGCCTATGAGCAGGAAGCGCGGCGCGCCCGGGCCCTGGCCGAGGTGGACCGTGCCAAGACCGTGTTCTTCTCCAACGTCAGCCACGAGCTGCGCACGCCGCTGACGCTGATCCTGGGGCCGCTGGACGACGCCCTGCGCGAGCACGGCGGCCACCTGCCGCCCGATCAGGCGCAGATGGTCCACCGCAACGCGCTGCGCCTGCAAAAGCTGGTCAACGCCCTGCTGGACTTCGCGCGCATTGAGGCCGGGCGCATGCAGGCCAGCTACGAGCCCACGGACCTGGCCCGCGCCACGGCCGAGCTGGCCAGCGTGTTCCGCTCGGCCATGGAGCAGGCGGGCCTGCGGCTGCGCGTGGACTGCCCGCCACTGCAAGGGCCGGTCTACGTGGACCAGGACATGTACGAAAAGATCGTGCTCAACCTGCTGTCCAACGCCTTCAAGTTCACCTTGCAGGGCGAGATCGCCGTGGCGCTGCACGACGCGGGCCCTGCGGTGGAGCTGTCCGTCAGCGACACCGGCTCGGGCATTGCGCCCCAGCACCTGCCCCATCTTTTCCAGCGCTTTCACCGCATTCCGGGCAAGCCCGCCCGCACGCACGAGGGCACGGGCATCGGCCTGGCCCTGGTGCAGGAACTGGTGCGGCTGCATGGCGGCACCATCACGGTCACCAGCACGGAGGGCGAGGGCAGCCGCTTCACCGTGCGGCTGCCCAAGGGCAGCGCGCACCTGCCGGCCGAACAGGTGAACCCCATCGCGTCACCGTCAACCCCGCCGCCGCCGGGGCACGGCGCGGGCGCCCCGGCCGCACGCCAGCTCGTGGACGAGACGCGGCAGTGGGTGCCGGGCGAATCGCCCACGCACGCCCCGCATGCCCCGCACGGCGTGCCGGCTGGTGCCGAACCGCAAGGCCCCCGGCCGCGCATCGTCTGCGCCGACGACAACGCCGACATGCGCGGCTACATCGGCCAGTTGCTGCGTCCGCTGTACGAGGTGGAGGTGGCCGGCGACGGCCGGGCCGCGCTGGACTGCATCCGGCGCCAGCGGCCCGATCTCGTGATTGCCGACGTGATGATGCCCGTGCTCGACGGCTTCGAGCTGCTGCATGCGCTGCGCAGCGACGAGGCCACGCGCTCCATCCCCGTCATCATGCTGTCCGCGCGTGCAGGCCAGGAGGCCCAGGTCGAAGGCCTGCGCGCAGGCGCGGACGACTACCTGGTCAAGCCCTTTTCGGCGCGCGAGCTGCTGGCGCGCGTCGCCTCGCTGCTGCAGCTCGAGCGCATGCGCGAGCAGGCCCATGCCGCCCTGCGCGCCAACGAGAGAAGGCTGCGCGCCATCATCGACCAGATGCCGGCGGGCGTGGGCGTGTCCGACATGGGCGGCACCATGGTGCTCAGCAATGCGCTCATGGACCGATTCGTCCCGCGCGCCATCCCGTCCACCCTTGCCGACCGCGTGCAGCGCTGGCGCGGCTGGGACGACAAGGGCCGGCCCATACCGCCCGAGAACTGGCCCGGCAGGCGCGCGCTGCGCGGCGAGGTGGTCATGCCGGGGCTGGAGATGCTGCACACCGACGACGAGGGCCGCGAATGGTGGATGCGCGTCAGCGCCGCTCCGCTGCGCGATGACGGCGGGCAGCTCGTGGGCACCTGCTCCATCATCCAGGACATCACCGAACTCAAGCGCGCCGAGCAGCACCTCAGGGAGGCCGACCGGCGCAAGGACGAGTTCCTGGCAACCCTGGCCCACGAGCTGCGCAATCCGCTGGCACCCATCAGCCACGGCCTGCAAATCCTCAAGCGCACCGCCCATGGCGACGACAGCGCGCGCCGCAGCCAGGAGATGCTGGAGCGCCAGGTCAACCACATGGTGCGCATGGTGGACGACCTGCTGGAGGTCTCGCGCATCACCACGGGCAAGGTCCAGCTGCGCAAGGAGGTGGTGGACCTGAACAACGTGCTGCAAGGCGTGGCGGCGGCCAGCCATGCGGTCATGGAATCCGGCGGCCACCAGCTTCGGCTGGAGCTGCCCGCCGAGACCCTGCTTCTGCCGGCCGACCCCGTGCGGCTGGCGCAAATGGTCACCAACCTTCTCAACAATGCCGCCAAGTACACCGATCCCGGCGGCCACATCGTGCTGGCGGCCTGGGCAGAGGGTGCGCAGGCCGTGATCTCCGTGCGTGACGACGGCATAGGCATCCCCGCCGCGCTGCTGGACAGGATCTTCGACATGTTCATGCAGGTGGACCGCGGCGGCCGCCGGGGCCAGGGGGGCCTGGGCATCGGCCTGACCCTGGTGCGCAGCCTGGTGGAGATGCACGGCGGCAGCGTGCAGGCGCTCAGCGAAGGTCCGGGCCAGGGCAGCGAATTGCGGCTGCGCCTGCCCTTGCCGGCCCATGCACCTGCCGATGCATCCGCCCATGCACCCGCCGATGTGCCCTCCCTGCCCGGCCCGGCCGCAGGCGCGCAGTCCGGGGACGCGCCAGCCTTCGGCCGCATCCTGGTGGTCGATGACAACGCGGACGCCGCCGACACCCTGTCCATGCTGCTAGGGCTGCTGGGAGCCGAGGTCGAGATCGCCCGCGACGGCCCCGGCGCGCTGGCCATGCACGACGCCTTCAGGCCCGACGTCGTGCTGCTGGACATCGGCCTACCCGGCATGGACGGCCTGGAAGTTGCGCGCCGCATCCGCGCCCGGCAGGGCCGCGACCAGGTCCTGCTGATCGCCCTCACGGGCTGGGGGCAGGAGGATGACCTGAGACGATCGCGCGAGGCCGGCATGGACCACCACCTGGTCAAGCCCGTGAGCTTCGACACGCTGGAGCGGTTGCTCAGGAGCCTGCGCACGTCTGCATGAGCACCGCCTTTGCGCGCGACAATCCCCGCTTCGTCCAGCCTGCCTGCGCCGCCTGCGCGGCTCGCACGCCTGCCGCAGAACTCACCGAGACCCATGACCGCCCTGCCCCCCATCAATGCCGAGCGCCTTTGGCGCCGTGTCCAGACCCTGTCCACCTTCACCCTGCCCGACCGGCCCTGGACCCGCCGCGCCTTCTCGCCCGAGTTCGACCAGGCCCGCGCCTGGCTGCGCGCCGAGTTCGCGGCCGCGGGCATGCAGGTGCATCTGGATGAAGGCGGCAATCTGGTCGGCCGCCTGCCGGCTGCCCAGGCCGCTGCGGGCGGCGCAGAACGCGCCCCCATCTCCACCGGATCGCACTGCGACACCGTGATGATGGGCGGGCGCTTCGACGGCATCATCGGCGTGCTGGCCGGCATCGAGGTGGCGCACTGCCTGCATGAAAACGGCATCGCCCTGCAGCACCCGTTCGAGGTGATCGACTTCCTGTCCGAAGAACCCAGCGACTACGGCATCTCCTGCATAGGCAGCCGCGCGCTGTCGGGCAAGCTGGACGCCACCATGCTGGCGGCACGCAACCCGCAAGGCGAAACCCTGGCCGAAGGCATGCGGCGCATCGGCGCACGGCCCGAGGCGCTGCACCGCCCGCTGCGCAGCGCTGGCGGCACGGCCGCCTTCGTGGAGCTGCACATAGAGCAGGGCCCGGTGCTGGAGCAGCGCGGCCTGCCCATTGGCGTGGTGACGAACATCGTGGGCATACGCCGCGTGGGCTTCACCGTGCACGGCCAGGCCGACCACGCAGGCACCACGCCCATGGACATCCGACAGGACGCGCTGGTGGGCGCGGCGCGCATCATCGATGCGGCCAACCGCAAGGCCGCTGCGCTCAATGGCCAGCCCCACTATGTGGTGGCCACCGTGGGCCGGCTCTCGCTCACGCCCAATGCCTCCAATGCCGTGCCCGGCCTGGTCGAGATGATGATGGAAGTGCGCAGCGACCACGCCGGCGTGCTGGAGAGCTTCCCCGAGGAACTGCTGGCCGAAGTCCTGCCCGGCCTGGCCGCCCTGCGCGTGCGTGCCGAGATGGCCGACGTGAGCCGCTCCCAGCCCACGGACTGCGCTGGCCTGGTCATGCAGGGCGTGGAGCAGGCCTGCGACAACCTGGGCTACGCCCACATGCGCATGCCCAGCGGCGCCGGCCATGACGCCGTCTACATGGCGCCCACCGGCCCCATGGGCATGATCTTCATCCCCTGCCTCCACGGCCGCAGCCATGCGCCCGAGGAGTGGATAGAACCCGCCCAGCTGCTGGACGGCACGCGCGTGCTGTACGAGACGGTGCGCGTGCTGGACAGGCAGTTGGCGCAGGCCTGAGCGCCTGGCCTGCGGCCAGGCACCAAGGCGGCATAAAATAGCCCGCTTCCCTCTGGAGCAGGCACAAGCTGCTCCTTGGTGGAAGCCCCTGTGGCACAGATTGCGGAAATCCGCCCAAATAGCGGGTTTCCCAATGCAAGATGGCGGAACCACCCTCCCCGATCATCGACAACCCACCGCATGGGCGGCCCGGCGCTGCCGGTCCGCTGCGAGAGGGTTGCACCGCCCCATCAGACCCTGGAGTTTCTTCTTTCATGTTCCGCCAACTGATCACCTGCACCGCCGTGGCCGCCGCCATGGGCCTGAGCTTTTCCGCAGCCGCCCAAGGCGCGGCGGCCGACTATCCGAACAAGCCCGTGCGCATGATCGTGCCCTTCCCGCCCGGCGGCGGCACCGACATCCTCGCGCGCGTGGTGTCCAACAAGCTCACCGAAGTCAGCAAGTGGACCGTGGTGCCCGACAACCGCGCGGGCGCAGGCGGCACCATCGGCATCACCGAGGCCGCCAAGGCGGCGCCCACGGGCTACGACATGGTCATGGGCCAGAAGGACAACGTGGTCCTGGGCCCCTACCTCTACAAGAACCTGCCCTGGAACCCGGTCAAGGACCTGGTGCCCGTGGCCCACGTGGCCTACACGCCCATCGTGATCGCCACCAGCGTGAACTCGCCCTACAAGACCCTGGCCGACATCGTGGCCGCTGCCAAGCAGCACCCGGGCAAGGTGACCTACGGCTCGCCGGGCAATGGCACCAGCATCCACCTCTCGGGCGTGCTGCTGGAGAAAGCGGCGGGCATCCAGCTGGTGCACGTGCCCTACAAGGGCTCCAACCCGGCCCTGATGGATGCGCTGGCCGGCAACGTGGACCTGCTGGTGTCCTCCGTGCCCTCGGCCATCGGCCAGATCAAGGCCGGCAAGCTGCGCGCCATCGCCGTGACCTCGGCCAAGCGCTCGTCCTCGCTGCCCGACACGCCCACGCTGGCCGAATCGGGCCTCAAGGGCTTTGACGTCAGCACCTGGTACGGCCTGTTCATGCCCAAGGGCACGCCCACGGCCGTCGTGACCAAGGTCAACGCCGAAGTGAACAAGCTGCTGGCCATGCCCGAAGTGCGCGACGCCATCCAGACCCAGGGCGCCGAGCCCCAGTCCATGACCGTGGCCGACTTCGACAAAATGTTCCAGGCCGACTTCAAGCAGTCCAAGCATATCGTCGAGTCCTCGGGCGCCAAGATCGAGTGACGCCGCGTCTCCTTGATGCAGATCAGACTGATCTGCATCAAGGGGCGATGTGACAGTCCCGTGAATACTTCTCCGGAAATCATCGAATTCCTGGAGAACGCCATGGCATTGCTGGTCTGGGTCCCCGAGCTGGACACCGGAATTGCAGAGATCGACAGGCAGCACCGCCGCATCGTCGACTACATCAACAAGCTCTACGAGCTGCGGTCCTCGCCCGACCGCGAGGCCCTGGGCGATGTCATCGGCGAGATGATCGACTACACCGTCTCGCACTTCGTGTTCGAGGAAAGCCTGATCGAGAGCGCCGGCTACATGTTCGCCGGCCCGCACAAGAAGGTGCACGAGCTGTTCACGCGCCGCGTGATCGAGATGCAGACCCGCTTCGATGCCGGCGAGGACGTGGCCGCCGAGCTGCACGGCATGCTCTCGCGCTGGCTGTTCAACCACATCCGCAACGAAGACACCGGCTACGTGGACTCGGCCAAGGCCTATCTGCGCATGGCGCGCGAGTCCAGTCCTGCCGCCGAGAAGGAAAGGCTCAAGAACGAAGTGCTGCAGGAACTGGAACTGCAGCGCAAGAAAAAGGGCTGGCTGGCACGGCTGCTCAATCGCTGATCGCCCTCTCCCCCTGCAGCGCACCAATAAAAACGGCTCCCGAGGGAGCCGTTGACGTTTCACCATGCGAAGGGCCGAGCGGCCCGGTGATTACTCGCGCACCACCAGCACCGGCACGCGCACGGCGCCCAGCACGCGCTGGGTCACGCTGCCCAGCATCAGCTTTTCCAGGCCACGGCGGCCTTGCGAGCCCATGATGATCAGGTCGGCGCCCGTGCTCTCGAGCACGCGCACGATGCCTTCGTGCACCGCATGGCCTTCGCCCACCACGGTGGTGGCGGTGATGCCGGCCTCGTCGGTGATCTTCTTGACGGCGTCCAGCGTGGTGTTGGCCTCGGCCGTGGCCGCGCTCAGGTACTGCGACTGGCCGTAGGCGAAGTCGGCGCCCACGCCCGTGAACGGATAGGGGTCCACCACGTAGACCGCCGTCAGCGTGCTGCCAAAGACCTTGGCCAGCTCCACGCCCTTGTGGACCGCCAGCATCGAGCTGTTGGAGCCGTCCACGGGAACCAGGATGTGCTTGAACATGCGTTTTCTCCTTTGTGCTTGGCCGCCCTCAGGAATCGGGGGCGGCCGGGTCGATGAACCAAAGTGTGCGCCCATCATGCGCCAGCGTCTTGAGCTGCATCAATCCTTGCGGCGACGCGTCAGCTCCGAGCCCTGGAAACCCTGGCGGCGATAGGTCAGCACCAGGGTATCGCGCACACCGCCCGGCTGCTCGGGCTGTATGGGCGTGGTCTCATGGATCATGCGGGCATCGTCCAGCAGCATCACCGACCAGGGCTCGGTCAGCGTGAAGCGCTGGCCACTGGGGCCCGTGGCCTCAAAGATGCGCGTCTCGCCGCCCTTCACGCCCTCGCGCCCGACCAGGATCACGGCCACCAGGTCCACGCCGTCGCGGTGCGCGCCTTCGGGGGTGGGCCGGCCAATGCCGTCCGTGGTGTCGATGCGGAACTGGTGGGACTCGATGAACCAGCGCTCGTGCTGCACATCATCGCCCTGGGCACAGAACACCTGGTCGGACAGGCCAGCCAGCGCCAGCAGCAGGCGGCTCCAGGTGGCGCTTTGCGCCGTGGCGTCGCGCATGGGATCGAACATGCGCAGCATGCCGCCATGCAGGGCGTTGTACTCCACCGGCTGCCAGTGCGCGCGGTGCTCCACCTGCTGCAGCCCGTCCTGCCCCGCGATGAAGCAGGAATGGCGGCGGCGCCGGTAGCGCCCGCCGTCCTTCAGAAAGGCATCGGGCGGCAGTTGGGCCCAGTCGGCATCGAGCGCATGCAGCTCGGTCAAGGACACGCCCGCCCAGGCCGCGAATTCGTCGGGGCGCAGCACCGCATAGCCTGCGTCGCGCAGCGACTGCGCTGCATTCTGGGGAGCGATATAGGGAGGGGGAAACGTGATGTGCGCCATAACCTGCCAAGCTTACTCCTCGCCCGTGCCCGTCCGGGCGAGGCGGCCTGCAAATTTGCGCAATGCTGTGGCGACAGGCGCGCATCAATGCGGGCGCAGCCTCGGCGGCGCCCGGGGCCTCACGCCGGCCCTCACACCAGCGGCAACCCCACATAGTTCTCCGCCAGCGAGGTCGAGCCTGCACGGGAGTTGACGATGTAGTCCAGCTCCGCCTCCTGCACCTTGGTGTCGAAGCCGCCTGCATCGGGGAAGCGGTGCATGAGCGAGGTCATCCACCACGAAAAACGCTCGGCCTTCCAGACGCGGCGCAGGCATTGCTCGGAGTAGCCGTCGATGCCTTCGGGTGCCTTGTCGCGGTAGTACTGCGCGAAGGCGCTGGACAGGTAGCCCACGTCCGAGGCGGCCAGGTTCAGGCCCTTGGCGCCCGTGGGCGGCACGATGTGGGCCGCGTCGCCGGCCAGGAACAGGCGGCCGAAGCGCATGGGCTCGGTCACGAAGCTGCGCAGCGGGGCAATGCTCTTTTCCAGCGAGGGGCCGGTGACCAGGCGCTCGCGTGCCTCGGGGTCCAGGCGCAGGCGCAGTTCGTTCCAGAAGGCCTCGTCGCTCCAGTCCTCGACCTTTTCGGTCAGCGGCACCTGCAGGTAGTAGCGGCTGCGCGTGGCGCTGCGCTGGCTGCACAGTGCGAAGCCGCGCTCGGTCTGGGCGTAGATCAGTTCGTGCGAGACGGGCGGCGTGTCCGACAGCAGTCCCAGCCAGCCGAAGGGGTAGACCTTCTCGAAGGTGCGCACCTTGTCCTGCGGCACGCTGGCGCGGCAGATGCCGTGAAAGCCGTCGCAGCCGGCGATGAAGTCGCATTGCAGCTCATGGACCTGGCCGTCCTTCTCATAGCGCACGACGGGGCTGTCGCCATCGAAGCCCACGGGCTGCACGTTGCTGGCCTCGTAGACCGTGGTCAGGCCCTCGGCGGCGCGCACTTCCATCAGGTCGCGCGTGACCTCGGTCTGGCCGTAGACCATGACGCGCTTGCCGCCGGTCAGGCCATGCAGGTCGATGCGGTGGCGCTGGCCGCCGAACAGCAGCTCGATGCCGTCGTGCGGCAGGCCTTCTGCGCGCATGCGGGCATCGGCGCCGGCCTGCTCCAGCAGGTCCACCGTGACCTGTTCCAGCACGCCGGCACGGATGCGGCCCAGCACGTAGTCGGCGCTGCGCTGCTCGATGATGACGTTGTCTATGCCTGCGCGGTACAGCAGCTGGCCGAGAAGCAGGCCGGCAGGGCCTGCGCCGATGATGGCGACTTGGGTACGCATTGATCTGTCTCCGTTGCGTTGTTCGATGTCATGGCCGGTTCATGCCATGGCCTGGTCCCAAGACTAGTTTTGAGGCAGCGCAAAGACGAGGGGCTGGCACATGAGTTGCGCGGTGATCGCGCAATCTGCGCGACAATCGCGCACTACCTGCATGCCCGCCCTCCCCGCCCATGAACCAGCCCTTTCCCATCGACCCCGATGACTTCATCGCCGGCTTGGCCAAGGGCCTGGCCGTGCTGGAGAGCTTCGACACCGAGCGCCAGCGCCTGAACGCCACCATGGCGGCCGAGCGCTCTGGCATCACGCGCACGGCCGCGCGCCGCCATCTGCTGACGCTGGCGCACCTGGGTTACCTGGAGACGGACGGCAGCCATTTCTGGCTGGCGCCCAAGGTGCTGCGGCTGTCGGGCAGCTACCTGGCCTCGGCGCGGCTGCCGCGCATCGTCCAGCCCGTGCTCTACCGGCTGGCGGCGCAGACCCAGCTGTCGTTTTCCTGCGTGGTGCGCGATGGCCACGAGGTGGTCATCGTGGCGCGCAGCGCCCTGCACGAGCGCGGCCAGCGCCTCATGGCCCACGGCCTGCATCTGGGCAGCCGCCTGCCCGCCCATGCCACCTCCACGGGCCGCGTGCTGCTGGCCGCCCTGCCTGCGGCCGAGCTCAGGCAATGGCTGGCCTCGCACGATCTGCGGCGCCTGACCGCCCACACGGTCACCGACAGCGCAGCGCTCGAAGGCGTGCTGGACGAAGTGCGCCGACAGGACTTCTGCCTGGCCCTGGAAGAGCATGAGCTGGCCGTGCAGGCCCTGGCCGTGCCGCTGCGCAACATGGAGGGGCGCACGGTGGCCGCGCTCAACATCGTGACCTCGCCCCAGCGCATGGCGCCGGCCGACATGGTGGCCGAGCTGCTGCCGCTGCTGCAGGAGGCGGCGCGGGAGCTGCGGCCGTTGCTCTGAAGCCTGGCTGAACTGCCGCCGTCGCTGCAACCACTCAGAGCGGCGCGCACACCAGCCGGCTCAGTTCGCGCAGGGCCAGAGAAGTCTTGCGGATCAGCGGCGTGGCCTTTTTCTTGGCCGACTGCGCCAGGCACAGCGTGCTCACCACGTGGGGCGATTCGATGGGAATGCCCACCAGCTCGGCATCGGTCAGGTGGCTGCGCATGGCGCTGTCGGTCAACGCGGCGTAGCCGTAGCCGCCGCGCACCAGGTCCAGGATGGCCGGCACGCTGGACACTTCCCAGACCACGTTGAGCTTGACCTGGGACAGCGTGGCCTGGGCCTCCATCAGCTTGCGGAAGATCTGGCCGTGCTGCGGCATGATCAACGGAAACTGCGACAGCTCGTCAAAGCGCACGCTGCTGCGCCCGCCCAGCGTGCGCGTCGGGCCGATCAGGCACAGGCGCTCTTCCAGCACGGGCGTGACCTCGATGTGCGGATGCGGCTCGGGCGTATAGACCAGGCCCAGATCCATGCGGCCCGAGGTCAGCCATTCGGCGATGTTCATGGAAAAGCCCTCGACCACGGCCAGCCGGGCCTTGGGCATGTCCTTGCTGAACAGATCGATCAGCGGCAGCGTCAGGCGCCGCGCCAGGCTGGGCGGCAGGCCCACCACGATGCGGCCCACGGGCTCGTCGCGCTGGCTGCCCAGATCCTCCTTGGCCAGCGCCACGCGCTGCATGATGGCGTGGCCGTGCTCCAGCAGGCGGCGGCCCGCGTCGGTCAGGGTCACGCCGCGGCCGGTGCGGATCAGCAGGGTTTCGCGCAGCTCGGTCTCCAGCGCCCGCACCTGGCGGCTCAGTGCGGGCTGGGCCGTCTCCAGCAGCACGGCCGCCTTGCTGAAGCTGCCGGTCTCGGCCACATGCACGAACGTCTCTATCTGCTGCAAATTCATGTTCTCTCGCCTCCTCACTTATGCCATTTTGCTATAGCTGCTAGCGCCAGCCACGGCTAGGTGCTTTGCAACGAACTGACACAATGCGGCGACTGGATGATCCAGCCGCTCCCGCAAGAGAGCGTAAAAACAAGAGCAGCCTGTGCCTTGCCGGCATAGGACCAAGCCACCCAGCAAGCCCAACAGCGACTCGGAGACAAACCATGAAAGACAGCGCCTTCCGCATCAATCGCCGCCAGGCGGGCCTCGCCCTTGGCGCCCTGGCCATGGGCGCCCTGGCACCCGCGCGTGCCCAGTCGGGTGCCGCCGCCAACTGGCCCACCAAGCAGGTGCGCATCATCAACCCCTTCCCCGTGGGCGGCGGGCCGGACGGCACCTCGCGCCTGGTGGCCGACAAGCTGGCGCGCCTGTGGAACCAGCCCGTCATCGTGGAAAACCGCCCGGGGGGCAACGGCTTCATCGCCATTGAGGCCTTCAAGCGCGGCGCCACCGACGGCACGGACATCATCCAGCTGGACAACGTCCACCTGGCCGCCTATCCCCACCTGTTCAAGAAGCTGCCCTACAGCATCGACAAGGACTTCGAAGTCGTCCTGCCGCTGTTTCGCACCTTCTTCTTCGTCTGCGTGCCGGTCAACAGCCCCTACAAGACCGTGGCCGACCTGATTGCCGACGCCAAGGCGCGCCCCGGCAAGCTCAACTACGGCTCGTGGTCCGTGGGCAACCCGGTGCACCTGGGCTCGGCCCTGCTGGAGTCGCTGACGGGCACCAAGATGGAACACGTCATCTACAAGGAAACCAGCCAGCTGTACACCAGCGTGGCCACGGGCGAGCTGGCCTTTGCGCTGGGCTCCTCGGGCACGGCCGGCCCGCTGATGCGCTCGGGCAAGCTGCGCTTTCTAGCCGTGCTGGCGCCCCACCGCCTCAAGGGCTATGAAGACGTGCCCACCGTGGCCGAGTCCGGCGGCCCGGCCGATGCCGTGGTCACCGGCTGGAATGCCTTTGCCGTCTCCAAGTCCACGCCGCCGGCCGTGGTCGAGAAGATCCGCCAGGACACCATGAAAGTCCTGCGCGAGCCCGACATCCAGCCCAAGTTCCAGACCTTCGGCTACGAGAACTACTTTCCCACGCCCGAAGAGTTCAAGGCCTTCATCGTCGAAGAGAACAAGCGCTTTGGCGACGTGATCCGCCGCGCCAAGATCGAGCTGTAAGCCACAGGCCACAGCAGGCGCAGACGCAAAAAAGCCGCCGCGCCGCAAGGCCGGCGGCTTCTTTCATGTCGTCTTCAGCGCGACAGCCCGCGCGCCGCAATCGGCCACAGCGCGTGCACCGTGCCGCCCTGCAGCACCACCAGCTCGTCGTGCAGGTTGAATGTCGGGTCCACGTGCGAGGGCAGCAGCTGCAGCACGCTGCCCAGGGCGGGCGCCTGGGCGCCAGGCTCCACGCATACCACGCTGTGCTCGTCATTGATGGCCACGCAGCGCAGACCCGGCGTGCCGTAGACGGCGGGCGGGCCGCATTCGGCCGAGGTGGATTTCAGGCCCGCATCGAGGATGACGCGGTCCGGCGCGGGCGTGCTCATCACCGTGGACAGCAGGAACAGGCTGCGGCGAAAGGCCAGCGCCCCGTCCCACTCGTTGGCGCCGTAGTCACCATCCATGAAGGCATAGGAGCCCGGCTGCAGCTCGGTGTAGACGCCGCTGGCCGCATCGAACTCCACGCTGCCCGTGCCGCCGCCCGTGATGGTGTGGCACGCCAGGCCGTTGTCGCGCAGCAGCTGCGCGCAGGCCGCCGCCCGGCTCGCAGCCTCCTGGCAGGCCTGCGCACGCTCTTCGCGGCTGCGCCGGTGCTGCGCCGCTCCGTGGTAGGCCTGCAGGCCCGCGAAATTCACGCCCGGCAGGTTGTGCGCCTGCCGCGCCAGGGCCAGCACGGCCTCGGGGCCCGTGACGCCGCAGCGGCCCTGACCCACGTCCACCTCCACCAGCACGTCGATCTCCACGCCCGCCTGCGACATGGCCTCGGACAGCTGCACCAGGTTGGCCGCGTTGTCCACGCACACGGCCATGCGCGCACTGCGCGCCAGCCGGGCCAGCAGCGCGTGCTTGGCCGGCCCCACGACCTCGTTGCTGATCAGGATGTCGCGCACGCCGGCCGCCACAAAGGGCAGTGCTTCGCTCACCTTCTGGCAGCAGATGCCACGCGCGCCCAGCGCCAGCTGGCGCAGCGCGATCTGGGGGCACTTGTGCGCCTTGGCATGCGGGCGCAGCGCCACGCCATGGCGGTCGGCCCAGTCCTGCATGGTGCGCAGGTTGGCATCGAAGACCGTCAGGTCCAGCGCCAGGCTGGGTGTGTCGATGCGATCGAGCGGATCGCCGGGCCGTGCAGCAGGCTCCAGTGCCAGGCCGCTGGCGTCATCGTGCAAGGGCATGGTGCTGTGCCTCATTCCTGCGGGGGCGCGTACTGGGCGATGACCTCGGCCTCGGTCATGGTCGGCGTCTGGTTGGCGAAGTCGTAGTAGCCGGGCTTTCTGTCGATGTAGATCTGCGTGGCCAGCTCGAAGTCCTGCGACTCGAAGGCGCCGGCCGGCACAAAGTACTCGCCCGTGGCGTGCAGCCGGTAGTACAGGTGCGTGCCGCATTGCCTGCAGAAGGCGCGCTCGGCCCATTCGGAGGAGGCATAGGTGCCTATGTGCTCGCCGCCCTCGAACTTCACATCGGGCCCGCAATGCACCGCCAGCATGGGGCCGCCGCCCCAGCGCCGGCAGTACCCACAGTGGCAGGCCCCGATTTCCCGGGCCTGGGGAGAGACAAAGCTGACAGCGCCGCAAAGACAGTGACCGTTCATGGTGCGTGGACCTTTCCGTGGGTTGCGAGTACCTGGGATTATTCACAGGTGTCGCGCATCATAGGCGATGGCGGGCCGCCTGCAAATCGCCGCGCCCTACACTGCGCGCCAGTCCTCTCAACCATCCATCCCCCTTGTCAACCATGCCCCGCAATGACAACCGCCTCAAGGTCCTCTTCGTCTGCAGCCGCAACCAGTGGCGCAGTCCCACGGCAGAGCAGGTCTGGCGCAGGCACCCTGCCTTGCAGGTGCGTTCGGGCGGCACCAGTGCGGGCGCCCGCCACCGCGTGTCGGCCGACGATGTGGCCTGGGCCGACGTGATTCTCGTGATGGAGGAAAGGCACCAGTCCCGCCTCAAGGCCGATTACGGCCGGCTGCTGGCGCAAAAGCGCCTGCATGTGCTCGATATTCCTGACGAGTACCGCTACATGGACCCGGAACTGGTGGACATGCTGCAGACCGCCGTCAGCGCACTGCTGCAACTGGACTGAGCGCCGGACGCCACGGCGACGGCAACCATGGGCAAGCACGTAGGCAAAAACAGGCAATTGCATTCGGACGTACGCTATAGTAACGAACGGTATCAAAAGCACGGTCTGCCGTATGACAAATGGACGACTGGATACCCTCCAGGAGGATACCCAACCGAGGCTGAAATGCACGATGCCATCACCAACCCCACGCAAGCTGCGGTGACCCCGGTGGCGCCAGCCCCCCTGGAAATACCCGATTACGAACTGCTGGAAACCTTGGGATCGGGTGGCTACGGCACCGTCTACCGTGCGCGACACCGGCGCACGGGTGCATCGGTGGCCATCAAGGTCGTCAGGCTGCAGGAAGGCGGCCGCCAGGTGGAGCGCTTCCACCGCGAGACCATGCTGTGCGCGTCCCTGCACCATCCCCACATCGTCCAGTTGCTGGACAAGGGCGAGCAAGGCGACTGCGTCTACGGCGTCTTCGAATATGTGCCCGGCGAGACCCTCAAGAGCCTGATCCGCCGCCAGGGCGTGCTGACTGCCGCCGAGGCCGGCCGCCTCATGGCCGAGGTGCTTGATGCGCTGGACTGCGCGCATGCCGCCGGCATCGTGCACCGCGACCTCAAGCCCGACAACGTGATGGTCACCTCCACGGGCGCGGTGCGCCACGCCATGGTGCTGGACTTCGGCATCGGCACCGTGATCCCGCAGTTTGCCGGCCCGCAGGTCTCGCAGCTCACCATGGGCGACGAATGCCTTGGCACGCCCGCCTACAGCGCCCCCGAGCAGCTGCGCGGCGAGCCGCCCAGCGCCCGCACCGACCTGTATGCCTGGGGGCTGATGTTCCTCGAATGCCTGACGGGCACGCCCGCCGTGCAGGGCGCCTCGGTGGCCGAGATCGTGCACCGCCAGCTCAGCCCGCAGGAAGTGCAGCTGCCGCCGGCCATCTCCACCCACCCCATCGCCGCCCTGCTGCGCAAGGCGCTCAAGAAGCGGCCTGCGGAGCGCAGCGACTCGGCGGCGGCCCTGCTCAGGGACCTCATGCGCGTGCGGCTGGACGATCTGGTGGGCCAGTTGCCCGCCGCCGCCCAGGTGCAGCAGGCGGACCTGACACGCACCGTGGCCACCACACGCGTGTTCTCCGAAGTGCGCCAGCTCACCGTGCTGTGCTGCAGCGTCTCCCTCTGGCCGGGCAGCGACACCCACGGCATGGACGGCACGACGGGCACCTCAAGCCAGCCCTCGCAGGGGCTGAACATCGAAGACATCGAACTGCTGCAGCGCGAGGAACTCACGCTGTTCTCCGACGTTGCCACCCGGCGCGGCGGCATGCTGGCGGGCACGCTGGGCGACCGCATGCTGGTGCTCTTCGGCTACCCGCACACCAGCGACACCGATGCCCGCCAGGCCGGCATGACGGCCCAGGAGCTGCTGACGCTCAGCCGCAGCCGCGCAGCCGCCATCGAGCAGGTCCACGGACTGCACCTGGGAATCCGCATGGGCCTGCACACCGGCATGGCCGTGGTGGTCGGCGGCGAAGCGCCCTCGGGCCATGCCGTCAACGTGGCCATGCGGCTGGAGGCCATCGCCGATGCGGGCACCCTGCTGGCCAGCGAAAGCAGCCACCGCCTGCTGTCGCGTCATGCGCGCTTCGAGAAGGCCGGCAGCCTGCGCCTGCCCGGCCAGCCCACGGGCATGCAGACCTATCGCCTGGAGCTGGAGCAGCCAGCCGAGCTACTGCAGGGACCTGTGTCCGATGCAGCCTTGCAGTGCATAGGCCGCGAACCCGAACTGCAGCGCCTGCACGACGCATGGGCGCGGGCCCGCGAAGCCGGGGGCAATGCGCTGTGGATTCGCGGCGAGCCGGGCATCGGCAAATCCTGCCTGGCCGACATGCTGCTCGTCCACGCCAGGACACAGGGCGCGAACACCGTGGTGCTGCAATGCCAGCCCGAGCATCGCAACACCGCGCTGACCCCTTTCCTGGGCCTGATACGGCAGCGGCTGGAGGCGGCCGATCCCCCGCAGGACCACCGCGAGCAGATGCGCGAAGCCCTGCGCGCCGCAGGCTGCGATGCCGAGGCCGCCCTGCCCATTCTGTGCGCCTGGCTCTCGCTGCCCCTGGGCGACTGCGAGCCCAGCCGCATCTCGGCCGTCATGCAAAGGGCGCTGCTGCTGCAGTCCACCGCGCAATGGCTGCTGCACATGTCCGAAGCCGAGCCCTTGCTGCTGGTCGTCGAGGACGTGCACTGGGCCGACCCCACCAGCATCGAACTGCTGGAGCAACTGGTAGCGCGCCTGCCCGGGCGGCGCGTGCTGCTGGTGCTCACGGCGCGTCCGCAGTGGCAACCGCCCGAAGGCCTGCAGGCCGACTGCGTGGACGTGCGGCGGCTGGAAGACGCCCAGGCCACCGAACTGGCCCGCCAGACGCTGGCACCGCGCCGGCTCAGCCCCGCCGTGATCCGCCACGTGGTGGAGCGCACCGACGGCGTGCCGCTGTTCATCCAGGAAATGGCGCGCATGCTGCTGGATGCCCACCTGGTGGAGGAAGACGGCGTCTGGGACTTTCGCCATGCCGGGCTGCCGGCCGCCATTCCGCTCACGCTGCGCGACTCGCTGGTCAGCCGCTTTGACCGCATCGGCCCGCTCAAGCCCCTGCTGCAGCTGGCCGCCACCATGGGCCGGCACTTCGAGTTCGACCTGCTGTGCGCCTGCGTGGAACGCCCGCAAGGCGAGGTCGAGCAGGAACTGGCGCAGCTGGGCCAGGCCGGCCTGGTCATTGCCGATGAACGTGCGGGCGCCGGCGCCTTCATGTTCCGCCACGCGCTGATCCGCGACACGGCCTACGAATGCATGCTGGTATCGCAGCGCCGGCTGCTGCACCGCGACGTGGCCCTGGCCCTGATGCAGCACCAGCCGCAGCGCGTTGCGGCGGAACCCGCAGGCGTGGCCCAGCACTGGGCGGACGCCGGAGACCACGCCCAGGCCGTGGCCCTGGCCGTGCGGCAGTTGCGCATCACCCAGCTGCGCTCGCTCAACGATGAAACCATTGCCTACGCGCGCCACATCGACGACTGGCTGCAACAGCTCCAGGGCGTGGCCCAGCGCGAGGCGCGGCTGGACGTCAACAGCTACGTGACCCAGGCGCTGATGAACAAGCACGGCTGGGCCCATGCCCAGGTGGTGGAAAGCATCGCGCTGTCGCAGGAGCTGCTGGCCGGCCCGGGCGCCAACGCCGTGGCCGACTACAAGCAGGTGCAGCACCTGTGGATGCTGATCACCTACCACCACGTGGCCAGCAACCGCGAGGAAGTGCGCCAGCTCAGCCACCGGCTGCTGGAGCAGGCCGTGCGCCAGCAGGACACGGGCGTGCTGGTGGCCGCCCAGACCTACCTGGGACTGGCCCACTACTCCGACGGCCGATTCGAGCAGGCCGAAGAAGCGCTGACCGACGCCATCACCCGCTACGACCCCGTGGCCCATGCCCACCATGCGGCCGAGTTCGGCTTCGACACCCGTGTCTGGGCCACCTGCGGGCGCGCCCTGGTGCGCTGGTTCGCCGGCTTCGACCAGGCCGCGCTGGCCGATGCGGCCGACGCCGTGCGCCTGGCGCACGAGGTCTCGCACATTCCCTCGCTGAGCATGGCCCTGCTCTACCAGGGCCTGGTCCACCAGGCGCGCGGCGACCGGGCCAGCGCGCTGGCCACCACGGGCGAGCTGCTGGACATCACGGCCCGCTACGGCCTGCCAGCGTTCTCGGGCTATGCGGACATCATCCGCTGCTGGGCCCTGGGCGAGGGCACGGCAAGCGAAGACAGCGAAGGCATAGCGCGCGCCAGCGCAACGGCGCAGGTGCTCTGGGACATGGGCTGCCGCTACTGCCAGACCTACTACCGCTCCTTCGTCGCCGAAATGCTGGCGGCCAGCGGGCGCTGGGCCGAGGCCCTGGACAAGATCGACGAGTGCCTGCGCCTGGCCGACGTGCTGGACGAGCGGCTGCACAGCAGCGAGCTGCACCTGAAGAAGGCCCGCTTCCTGCTGGCCATGGGCGCAGACCACGCAGCCGTGCAGGACAGCCTGGCCCAGGCGGCAGGGACTGCGCGCACCGCCGGCAAGTACCGCACCGAAACCGAGGCGCTGGCCCTGTCGCAGGCCCTGGCACCCGCCAGGCCGGACGTGGCCGCGCGCCTGAGTGAGCTGGCCGCATTGCGGCCTGAACTGTCCGTGCTCCTGTCCGGGCCCCGGCCCGGCCCGGCGCATTTTTCTTGAACCGAGGATGAAGTCACATGACCACCCAGCTGCAGAATACTGAACCGTTGCTCGCATTCCGCCTTGCCTACCTGCGGGCCATCGCCCGCTCCTGGCAGGATGACGCCTACCGCCGTGATCTGCTGGGGCAGCGCGACATCCAGCCCATGCTGCACCGCGACTTCAGCCTGCCGACCCAGTGGCCCCAGGTCGATGTGTCGCTGCGCCTGAGCGACGACCCCACCCAGCGCGCCGAATGGAAGCCCGTGCTCACGGCCGGCTGGATCGGCCCTGACGATGAATTCGTCATCGTCCTGCCCCAGGCGCCCCAGACCCACGCCTCCGAGGCCCTGGCCGCCTACTACCAGCTGTTCCCCAACTTCATGGGCGTCAGCACCTCGTTCGAGGAACCGAGCAACGGCACGCTCAGGGCCGCCCTGCCCACGGGCCTGGGCATCCCCGGCGGCGGCCCCGACTCGCTGCTGGCCTTTGGCGGCGTGGTGCTGCGCGCCATCGCCCTGGCCTGGCAGTCGCCCGAGTTCCACGCAGAGCTGACACGTGACGATGGCAAGGACAAGGCCCCCGTGCTGAGCCAATGGCTGGGCTACAACAACCCGTTCAACTTCCAGGTGCGTTTCGAGACCGAGCAGGCCTTCACCTGGGATGCGGCACGCGGCGAATGGAACCTGCAGCGCGCAGACGGCACGGCCATCAAGAACGGCATCGTGCTGAACTACCCGGTGGCACCCGCCGAGCAGGACCTGTGGGCCATCGCCCTCACCTCCTACAACAACACCGGTGACGCCTACCCCTTCACCTGCTGATACGGCACCGGCGCAGCTGCAAGGGGCCACGGCCACCTTGCTGCTGACGCTGGCGGCACGTGCCCGGGCGGCAGGTCCGGCAGCTTCCTCGGAACTGCCGGACCTGCCGCCTTTTTCCGACCCCGAGGCGCGCCGCATTGCCGCCGCCCTGCCCCAGGCCAGCGAGGCCCATGCGGCCGACCCCGCCTTTGTACGCAGCGTGGTGCTGCGCTCGCAGCTGTTCGACCGGCTCACCACCGAATTTCTGACCGCCCATCCGCCCGGCCTGTGCATTGCGCTGGGTGCAGGCCTGTGCACGCGGCGCAACCGTCTGGCACCCGAGGCCGGCACCGCACGCTGGCTGAACGTGGACCTGCCCGACGCCATCGCCCTGCGCGCGCAATACATTGCAGGCACTGAAGCCAACCTCGCCTGCTCCATCCTCGACACCTCCTGGCTGGACACCGCCGCCCTGCCCGGCAACCAGCCCGTTCTGGTGCTGCTGGAAGGCGTCTGCCCCTATCTTCCCCAGGCGGCGCTGGAGGCCATGCTGCAGCAGCTGGCCCAGCGCTTTGCCGCGCCCGGCAGCCCGCCGTGCACCGTCGTGCTCGACCATGTGCACCCGGCCCTTGCGCGGTTGCCCATGCAGGTGGGCGGAATGCGCCTGCCCGTCGTCTCGGGCTTTGCGGACGGCGCGCAGATAGAGCGCATCCACCCCGCCATCCGCATCAGCCTGCAAGAGCACCTGTATGCCCGGTTCTCGCAGCAGCACCAGCTGTTCGAGACCGCCTTCCACGCCACCACCGGCCAGCATCCGTATGCCGTCGTCCGCCTTGAACTGGGAGCCCCGTCCCTTGCCTGAGCCTGCGGCCCCGGACCTGTTTGCCGACGCCTTCCGCTGGCACGAGAAATTCCTTTCCCCCGTGCAGCAGGGCGACCGCCTTTTGCTGACCAGCGAACGCGACACCCTGGCCCTGGGCTCCGCCGCCGTGCTGGCGCTCAACGCCCCGCTGCAGGCCGGCACCAGCCTCATGCAGCACTGCGCCACAGCGCCCGATGCGCCGCTTGCGCAGATGCTGCACGCCCTGGGCGCCCTGCTGCGCCAGGGCCTGGTCCAGCCGGTGCTGCACAGCGACTTGAACGGCCACGGTTATCTGCAACCGGATTTCTCGGCCCCGCCCGTGCGCCTGCAGGCATCGGAGCAGATCGACATCGTCCTGCTGACTGCAGCGCTGGACAGCACAGCCGCCTGCCACTGGGCTGCGGCCGTGGCCACGCAGGCACCAGCCCCCGCCCCCCTCACCATCGTTTTCTGCGACGACTACCTGGACCCGCGCCTGGGCGCCATCGACGCCGGCCAGCGTGCCGCAGGCCGGCCCTGGTTGCTGGTCCGGCCCGCGGGCGAGCAGGCCATGGCCGGGCCCTTGTTCACGCCCCATGCCGGCACCGCATCGGCCTGCTGGCATTGCCTGGCGCACCGCTGGCAACGCAACCATCCCGCACGCGCCGCGCAAGGCGGCTCGCCGCACGACAGCGGCCGCTGCCCGCCCGTGCGCGCCGGCGCCGACCTCATCGCCACGCGGCTGCAGGCCCTGCTGCCCACGGTGCAGCGCCTGCTGGCGCACACCGATGCGGCGCAAACCGTGTGGACGCTGGAGCCCCCCCAGGCCCACCCCGTGGCCGCCCGCCCGCAATGCCCGCACTGCGGCACACCGGGGCTGATGGCACTGCGCCAACGCGAACCCATTGCGCCAGTTCCCGGCACGCATGCCGCGCGCGCCGACGGCGGCTGGCGCAGCGTGCCGGCCGAGACCACGGTGCAGCGCCTGTCCCGGCACGTCAGCCCGCTGACCGGCGTGATTGCCCGGGTCACGCCGCTGACGGCCGAGACCGACGAAGCGCTCACCGTCTACCGCAGCGAAATCTTCAGAACGCCCGCGCCTGGCAGCGGCTTCCTGGCAGGCCCCCCGACACAGCTGTGCCTGGGCAAGGGCCTGTCGGCCATGCAGGCCCGCGCCAGCGCCATGTGCGAAGCCGTGGAGCGCTACGCCGCCTTCCACCAGGGCGATGAAGCCGTGGTCGTCGCCCCCGCCGCGCAGCTGGATGCGCCCTGCATTCCTCCCACAGCGCTGGCCCGTTTCAGCGACCGGCAGACCGCCCGCTTTGCCACCGACAGGCCGCCGCATGCCGTGGCCCCCGGCGCCGGCCAGGGCGACCCCCTGTGGTGGGCGCCCGCCTGGTCCCTGACCGCCGATGCGCGCCGCTACCTGCCGCTGGGCTTTTGCCTGGCCCATGCGCCCGCGCAAAGCCAGCACCACGTGGGCTGGACCTCCAACGGCTGCGCCGCAGGCAACACACGGGAAGAGGCCATCCTCCAAGGCTTCATGGAACTGGTGGAACGCGACGCCGCCGCCATCTGGTGGTACGGCCAGATCCGCAGGCCCGCCATCGCGCTGGACGGCATCGCCGCAGCCACGCGCCAGCGCCTGGCGCGCAGCTGCGGCCCGCAATGGTCGTACTGGCTGCTGGACATCACCCATGACTTCGGCATACCGGTCGTGGTCTGCGTGGGCCGCCACGCGGATACCGGCCATTGGGCCGTGGGCTTTGGCTGCAGCCTGGACCGCGCCCTGGCCTGCGAACGCGCCCTCACCGAAATCAGCCAGCTGATCGCGGCGGGCAAGGGCTTTGCCGTGCCGCAGCAGGTGCAGGCCTTTCTGCATCCGCTGGAGGGCACCGATGCGCCGCCGCAACAGCCTGCGCAGCAGGCGGACACCGCGCCGCCGGACATTGCCCGGGCCATTGCGCACTGCGTGGACATCGCACGGGGCCTGGGCCTGGAAACCATCGTCTACGACCACTCGCGCCCCGACATCCCTCTGTACACCGTCAAGGTCGTGGTTCCGGGCCTGTGCCATATCTGGCCGGAACTGGGCAATCCACGGCTGCGCGACGTGCCCGTGGCCCTGGGCTGGCGCAGCCGTCCGCTGCAGGAATCCGAGTTCAATCCGCAGGCGCTGTACGTTTGACAAACTGAAACGCGCAGCGGGCATGTACTCTCTCGGCTTGGCAACAGGCTGCCGGCTCCGGGCCAATGCGCCCCCAGCCCACCCCCTGTTCACACAAGCCCCAAGGAGAATTCGAGGCGATGGCCCTCTTTCGTAACCAACTCGACGGCAGCATCGTCGTGCTGCGGCCCCTGCATACCTTCGGCCGCCACCCCTCGGTCTGCCAGACCGTCATGAAGGCGCCCGACGTCTCCCAGGTCCACGCCCTGTTCCGCTGGAACCGGCAGACCTGGGAAATCGTGGACCAGAGCCGCAACGGCACCATGCTCAACGGCGTGCGCCTGGTCGCCGGCCGCTGGACCGTACTGACCGTGGGCGCCAGGCTCAGCATGGGCGAAGGCGCAGAAGCGGCCTGGACCGTGCAAGACCTGGGGCCGCCCGTCACCTGCCTGAGCCCCGGCCCGGGCCTGCCCCAGGACGCCCCCCTGGCCCTGAACCCGCGCGGCACCCTGCTGCCCGACGCCCAGGAGCCCGAAGCCAACGTCTTCTTCGAAGACGGGCGCTGGCTGCTGGAGTCCGGCGACGGCACCGAGCCCCTGGTGGACGGCGCCATGGTCCACACCTCCGCAGGCAGCTGGGAATTCGTGCAATGCGACGACCTGGAATCCACGCGGGAAAGCAGCTTCGACCCGCATGCGCCCAAGCCGCCGGACGTGTCCTTTCGCTTCCACGTCAGCCAGAACGAGGAGCACGCCAGCCTGACCGTCATGAGCGACGGCAAGCCCATTGCGCTGGGTGAACGCATACACCACTACACCCTGGTCACCCTGGCCCGCGTGCGCCAGCAGGACGCCCACAAGGGCCTGGCCCCCGCAAGCCAGGGCTGGATAGAGCTCGACGCGCTCTCGCGCATGCTGGGCGTGGATTCGTCGTACGTGAACATCCAGATCTTCCGCGCCAAGCACCAGATCCTCAGCGCCCTGCCCGAATGCGCGGCCTTGCCGGCCCTGGTGGAGCGGCGGCGCGGCAGCCTGCGCTTCGGGGACTTTGCGTTCGAGATCGAGGGCGGGGCGCGCAGCGCCTGAACGGCGAACTGCAACGGAGAACGGCAGGCACACGGCGCATCGCTCGCCGTATGTAATCAGCTGTAATTTTCTTGTTGTGCACACGTCAATAAAGTGGGAACCGGTTCCTGCCGCCTGCGGCAAGGACCTCTCACCCTCCTCCCGGACCGGGTTGCCCGAGTCCACTGGCGCACCTGGAAACCGCAAATGAGCATGGACATGCGACGTGTACTGTTGATCCCCGCCAGCGCGCGGCCCGTTGACCCTGGCCTGGCCAGCCTTTCCATGGACGCACAGGTCTGGGAAAACGGCTATCCCCTGGTCGTCGGCAAGGCCCGCCACGGCCTGCTGCAGGACTTCTGGCGGCACTACTACGGCGAATCCGCCGCCATGTTCGTGGCCTCGGACCAGTTGCTGGAACTGCACAACGACATCATGGCCGCCATCCCCGCCTGCGTGGGCGAGATGCCGGTGCTGCGCTTTCTCAACGACCTCGGAAGAATGTGCCTGCAGGCGCATGGGGACGGCAGCGGGCTGCAGGTCATCGGCGACTGACGAAACGGATGACTCCTGGGGTTGCCGCGCATCCCTGTCGCGGCATTGGGGCGCATGCACAATGGCATGCGCCTTTTTTCGTGCCCGCCCGACCATGAGCAACGCCCCGGATAGCCCCCCTCTTGCCCTGACCGGCAGCTGCCTGTGCGGCGCCATCGCCTATGCACTGCGCTCCACGCCCCAGGCCGTCTCGCACTGCCACTGCCGCATCTGCCAGAAGGCCCACGGCGCCGCATTCGCCACCTACGGCAGCGTGCCGGCAAAGGACCTTGTCTTCACCCGGGGCCAGGAGCAATTGCGCTCCTTTGCCTCATCGCCCGGCATCACGCGCTGCTTTTGCCAGCAATGCGGCTCATCGCTGTCATGGCACAGCCAGCACTACGAAGAAGGCGCATGGATCTCCGTCGCACTGGCCACGCTGGATTCGGAGTTTGTCGTGGGCAGGCAGCGGCATGTGAACCGGGGGGCGGGGATGGCGTGGGTGGATGGTGGGACAAGGTGACCGGGCGGATGGGGTCGGCCAAAAGCGGCCGGATGCCAAGGCCTGACCGGCCGGTCGACCGGTGGACGACTTGTCCAGTGGCGGCCCTGGGGCGGCACCTATGATGCAGGGCGCGCCAGACGAGCCTGTGCTGGTGGTCTTCTCGGACAAGCAGAACCAGGGCAATCCGGACCGGCCCTTCCAGTACTTATGAACGACAACCCAAGCCAGGCACTCGCAGACCAGCTGCAGAGCTTCACAAAAAACGTCGATGTTTTCTTGGCGCTGCAAGCGCTGTCCTGCGCTGCCCCCGCAGTGGCTTTCGAGGCCATCACGACATTCATGAGGTCCGCGCCGGCAAATCAGCTGCCCCTGGCCCGAAATGCACTGCTGGAGCTGGCGGACCGCGCTCCCGCGCTCCTGGTGAGCGCGACGCTGGACGAAGACGCAAAGGTGGCTGACGCGGCCAGGCAGGCCTTGTTGATCCGTCCCTCCAATGAGGCACTGCCCCTGTACCTGCGCATGGCCAAGTCCAAGAGCGTTGACGAAGCCTGCTCGGGCTGCATGTACCTGGGCCGTATCTCCTCGCCACAGGCCCGGGCGCCTTTGTTCAAGGCCTTGGGTCACCGCAGCGCAGCGGTGCGCGAGTATGCGGCGACATCCATTCACAGCCACGCCGACGAACACTGGATCGCCGACCTGCTGGAGGCCATCCGCACGCTGCGGCGTGAGGAGACCGACAAAAAGAAAGACTTTGGCGAGGTGATCAACACGCTGTGCAGCGCGGTGGTCCAGAAATCCACACACGCCTGCCTGGACCTGCTGATGGAAGGACTCCACGATGCGGACGCCAGAGTCCGCGGGACCTGTATCAGCGCACTGGGGCGCCTGGGCGATACGGCAGCCGTGGTCCCGCTGATCGAGACGTTTGAACACCCGCGCCGCGGGATGCCGCGGGAGCTGAGGACGGCACTGGTCAAGGTGCTTGGCGAGTTGGGCGACGCGCGTGCGATCGCGCCACTGCTGCGTGCCGGAGTGACCGTTGCAGCACCGGCGCTGGGCCCGCTGAAGGCGCAGGAAGCCGTGCCTGAACTGATGGCCGCGCTGGAGCAGGCAAGGACACCGCGCGATGCCGACGAGCTGGCCGAGGTGTTGGCCCAGCTGCAAGGGCCTGGCGAGTCGCAGTGGCCCCGCGCAGGGTTGCGCACGGCGTCGCTGCAGGTACGGCGAGCCGCCGCGCTGCAGCTGGCGCGCACCGCGCCCCAGGAAGCGGCCCAGCATCTGCGCGCCATGCTGCCCCAGCTGTGCGGCGGCGACGCCGTGGGCGTGGCCGAAGCGCTGGCCTTGATGGGCTCAGCAGAGGGTTTCGAAGGCTTCGCGAAGGCATTGGCGGACGACCCCCACCACTGGAATGCCAGCGCCGTGGCGTACGCCTGCCAGAATCTTCGCGGCCCCCAGGTGCAGGCCCTGCTCCTGGGGCTGATACCCGGCATCCGCAACGAATACGTCCACCACGTCTGCAAAGCGCTGGCAGCGCAAGGGGCTGACGTATTGCCTGCGCTGATCGCTGCAGCCCAGGCAGCCGGCGACAGCTTGCGACACCGCTACGTGATGGCGCTTGCCGAGTTCCGCGACCCCCAGGGGGCCGGTTTGCTGGCGCCTCTGATGGTCCGCCGCAACCCGTTGCGGGACGCCGCCATGCTGTCGCTGTCAGCCACGCCCAGCGCCGAGGCCAGCGCGGCGCTGGCTGCGGCATTGCTGCAAGCCGAATCGCCGGCTGATGCCCGACTGATCACCGAAACGCTGGCGAAGGCAGCCACGCGCGAGGCGATTCCCGACCTGATACGGGCGCTGCAGGCCGACCTCGCCACCGAAGAGATATTGGAAGCCTTGGGCCGTCTGGGCAGACTGGGCGACCGGACGGTTGTGCCTGCACTGATCGATCAACTGAGCAGCCCCAACGCGCGCCGCCGCCAGGCAGCAGCCATGGCGCTGGGGCAGATCGCAGACCCTGCGGCGGGGGCACCGCTTGTCCGCCTGCTGCTGAAAGAGTTTCATCTGGAGGTGGCGCAGGCCGCAATGCAAGCCTGGCTGGCCATGGGCGCGCAAGATGGTGGCGCACTCGATGGGCTGGGCGCGCCGGGCACGCGCGCATTCCTGTTGGCCAGTGCCAGACAGCTGCGCAGGGAACGCTGACACGCACATCCCCGCACGGATTGCGGTGCGCCCGGTCAGGATCTGCCATCGCTGTAGAGCCGGCATTCGGTGCGGCTGCTTGAGGCTGAGAGCTGCCCGGCCCCTTGACGAAGATTCACCGTGCCTTCAGGCAAAATCCAGACGATCGGGAAAGCTTGGCGTCAGGTCTGCCGGGAAGCCCAACTTGAAGAATGGAACAGTATCAATGGCACTGACGAAGAAGGGCGAGTTCTGGTACGGGACAACGTCCGGCGACACCCAAGCCGAGCTGCGCAGCTACAGCATTGCGAATCTTCATGAGGCCGTCCGGTTTGCCTCGTCCAAATGCGATTGCGGGTGCCGGACTTTTGCGCTGCAGACGGATGAAGAAGCCGGCGTGGCCATCCGCACCTGCACCGACTGCGGGCAGGAACACCTGATGGGCGACAGCGCGGAATATGTTGAAGAGGCCACCCCCGAGGCACACGAGTGCGTGTGCGAGAACGAGACGTTCGAACTGATGTCCGGCGTCTCCGTGTACGAAGGCACACACGACGTGCGCTGGTACTACATCGCTTGCCGCTGCGTGGAGTGCAATCTGGTTGGGGTCTTCGCAGACTGGAAGTGTGAAGCGGGTGATGCAGCGGCCTTCCTCGCCAAGGTATGAGCGCGCGGGATCAAGACGCGCTGCCCAAAGATCTGGTCAAGCGGGTTTGCCGGGTGCATGCAGGCGATAGCGCAAAAAGCGAGTCCCCTCGATATCCAGTGCGCCATCTGGCCGAAATCCCAGCTTGAGAATCCCTTTTATTCTGGTTCTTGAAGGTGGCAGCAAAATTGTGATGGAGCTCAGCCCCAAGCCAGTGAATGCACGTTTCACTATCTCTTGATAGATGGCTTTGCCACTTCCCCAGAATTTGGGGTGAAGCACCAAAGCGAGGTCGGCATCACCTTCCTCGTACTGCAAACCGCCCCAGCCGGCAAATTGCTGATCAATTTCAAACGCCCATGGCCCATAGCCGTATTGCTGCCACTGGGCATCCTTTTGCCGAGCCCATTCATTTGCTTTCGCCAGGTCGAAATTCGCACTTCCAAGCGGCATTTGTCGCAGCACATCTGGATTGTTGTTCAGCGAAACAATGTGAGCCGGATCAACTTCAGTGAGCCGCTTAAATTTCAAATTCATGCCTGTATCTGGTTGTCTATCCATCAAATTCAAAGCCTACCAAAACGGTGGTTGCCGACCGTCTATCTGAGCGTCAACCAAGGGGCAGCAGTCCACAGTGCGGGGTTGCTGCCGCTGCAAGCCAAGGCTTCACTTTCTGATCGGCGGTGCGCAACCACTGCTCGACGCTCGGCAACGCACCGCCACCAGACCCGCTGCCAGCAGCGAAAGCAGTGCCAGCGCCCAGGGGCCGAGCGCGGGTATGGCCTGCGGTGCCAGCAGCACGGGCAGGCCGGGGTCGGTGATCTGGTTGGGCACGGAATCGCTGTCACCCACGCCGCCATCGGCCAGGGTGAAGGTCACGCTCAGGCCGTCGGGTGCAAACTGCGCGCCGGGCAGCGCATACCAGTGCGGCTGCGCGCAGGCAGCGCCGGTGCAGCCCAGCCCGTCGGGGCTGGGGCCGTATTTGTAATAAACGGCCCCCTGCGGCACTGGTGTGGTGAAGTGCACGGTCACCTGTGCATCTGCATTGCCAGCGACACGCCCCAGCACCAGGCCCAGCGGCGCGTGCACCGCACGCACATGGGACGGCAAGGGCGCGGGCAAGGTGGAGGCAAAGGCGGCGCTGCTGATCTCCCAGCCGTTCGCGCCATCCACCTCCACCGCCCCCAGATTGCCGTTGCCGCCCGCACCCTGCCACGGTGCGCTGCACTGCTGCGCTGCGCCGCCATATTCACCGCTGCACTGCCATTTGTGTTGGCCGCCGGCGGATAGCACGGTCCCTGGCGTACCCGTGGCGCACAGATTCGCGCTGGGCTTGAAGGCCACAGCGCCGTTGGCCGCTGAGCCGCAGGTCGCATCGACCGGGTCGTGGGTGAACGTGGCCGAAACGCTGCGCGGACTGGTCACGTTGGTGAGCTGGCATGCCCCCGTGCCCGTGCAATCGCCTGACCAACTGGTGAAGTGATAGCCCATATCGGGCGTAGCGGTGCAGCTTGCGTCCTGGCCGTGGGTGACGGGGTTGGGCGCGCAGGTGACCGTGCCGTTGGCCGGGGCGGGGGTGATGCTGATGGGGTAGGTGTTCAGCGCGAAGGTGGCACTCACGCTGCGCGGACTGGTCACGTTGGTGAGCTGGCATGCCCCCGCCCCTGCGCACTCGCCCGACCAACTGGTGAAGTGATAGCCCGCATCGGGCGTGGCGGTGCAGCTTGCGTCCTGGCCGTGGGTGACGGGGTTGGGCGTGCAGGTGACCGTGCCGTTGGCCGGGGCGGGGGTGATGCTGATGGGGTAGGTGTTCAGCGCGAAGGTGGCACTCACGCTGCGCGGGCTGGTCACGTTGGTGAGCTGGCATGCTCCCGCCCCTGCGCAATCGCCCGACCAACTGGTGAAGTGATAGCCCGTATCGGGCGTGGCGGTGCAGCTTGCGGCCTGGCCGTGGGTCACGGGGTTGGGCGTGCAGGTGACCGTGCCGTTGGTGGTGGCGGGGGCGATGCTGATGGGGTAGGTGTTCAGCGCGAAAGTGGCACCCACGCTGCGCGGGCTGGTCACGTTGGTGAGCTGGCATGCCCCCGTGCCCGTGCAATCGCCTGACCAACTGGTGAAGTGATAGCCCGCATTGGGCGTGGCGGTGCAGCTTGCGTCCTGGCCGTGGGTGACGGGGTTGGGCGTGCAGGTGACCGTGCCGTTGACGGCGGCGGGGGTGGCGATGGAGTGGGTGTTGGGCGTGAAGGTGGCCGAGACGGTGCGCGACGCGGTCACGCTGGTGAACTGGCATGCACCCGTGCCCGTGCAATCGCCCGACCAACTGGTGAAGTGGTAGCCCGCATCGGGCGTGGCGGTGCAGCTTGCGTCCTGGCCGTGGGTGACGGGGTTGGGCGTGCAGGTGACTGTGCCGTTGGCCGGGGCGGGGACGATGCCGATGGAATAGGTGTTGAGTACAAATGTGGCACCCACGCTGCGCGGGCTGGTCACGTTGTAGAGAATGCACGCGCTGGCAGTGCCCGCGCAATCGCCCGACCAATGGGTGAAGTGGTAGCCCATCGCGGGCGAGGCGACGCAGATGGTGTCTTGCCCATGGGGCACGGGGTTGGCCGTGCAGTTCACGCTGCCGCCGGTGACGGCAGGGGTGGCGATGGCGTAGGTAATCGGCGCGAAGGTGGCTCCCACGCTGTGCGCGCTGGTCACGTTGGTGAACTGGCATGCACCCGTGCCCGCGCAATCGCCCGTCCAGCCGGTGAACTGAAAGCCCGTTTGCGGCGTGGCAGTGCAGCCAGCGGCCTGGCCGTGGGGCACGGGGTTGGGCGTGCAAGACATGCTCCCGCCCGTGGTGGCAGTGGTAGTGATGGCGTAGGTGATGAGCGTCGTGTTGGCAGAGACGGTGGTAGCCCCGAGAACCACGGGCTGGCAAGCCCCCGTGCCGCTGCAGGCGCCGCCCCAGCCGCTGAAGGGGCGGGCGACAGGGTCGTGCACCGTGGCCGTGCAGCTGGCGCTGGAGCCATGGGTCACGGGGTTCGGGGTGCACTGTGCGCTGGCAATGCCCGCATCCGTGTTGACTGTCACCATGTACTGGCGCGGTGCCAGGCAAGCGGCCGTGGTGCCGCCGCTGATGCCCGCGCAATTCCAGCGGAAGGCGTCGGACGCGGCAGACTGGTTGGTGGCCGAACCGGCGCTGCACAAGAGGGTTGGCAAGGTGAGCGAAGGCGCAGTGCTGCCACACGCGCCATTGGTGGGCGGCGGGGCGAAGGTGGCGCTGATGGTGCAATTGCCGGTAATGGTCGCAGTGGTGTAGGTGTTGCCCGCAAGCGATCCGCCGCAGCCGCTGACCTGCACCGTATAGCCCGGTGGCGTGGTGAGCGTGAAGCTGGCCTGCTGCCCCGCCGCTACATCGCGCCCTGCCTCGATGCTGCCGCCGCCCGTGGCCTGGGAGGTAACGAGGTAGGCGCGAGGCACGGAGCATTGCGGCGAAGGGTTGCCGCCGTAGCTGCTCTGGCACACCCAGGAGAAGGAGTAGGTTTCACCCATCACGCCGCTGGTCGTGCCCACGCTGCACAGCAAGGCGTCTGGCGGATAACGGCGAGGCGTGGTGCTGCTGGCACTGCCGCACACGCCATCGAGCTGCACGGAGCCGGCCTCGACCGTCATGCCGATGGAGGTCTGCGGCTCGGCCACCCAGGCCGGGTTGTGGCTCGCGCCTGAATACCAGGTCAGCCCGTCGTTGGTGGCCGTGGTGATCTGGCGGCGGATCATGGTCTGGCCGATGCTGCGCACCACCACCCAGGCAAAGTCGCCCGCCGCCACGATGCGGTCGCCCGTGAACACGCGCATGCCCGGCGTGGCCGCGTCGGCGGTGAAGGGGGCGCAGGCCGTCATGTCCACGAACGGCGTGGCGGCGCTGGCGTCGGTTGCGCACACTTGCAGCTCGAACTGGTCGATCTGGGTGAGATTCATCTTCACCTGCGTGATGCGCAGCGACTGGCTGCCAATCGGGATGCGGTTGGCCACCCACAGTTTGGTGTGGTAGCTGGAGTTGTGCTGGATGAGCCACGGGTCATTGGCGGCTGCCAGGTTGTCGAATACCGTGACTGCACCAGCAGACACTGAAGCCGCCACCGTCAGCAGCAGCATGGCAATTCGAAGGGCAAGGGTTTTCATGTCGATGGGGTGGGTGGGTGAAGCGGTGTTCCACCCAGCCGCGATCGGCCATGAAAAATGCTTTCAGCGCTTGTGTATCAAGCGCTGAAAGCCATGTTGATGCAAGCGTGTGGCACGGGCGGATGCGCACTGCCGGCCATCTTGCGGGCGCGCAGCCCTGGCGGCTTGACTGTGCGTTCGTGCCGCGCTTGACTGGACGTTTCGCAAGCCTCACTCCCCAAAAAAGGGGCGTTCCCCTCCCTACCCGCGCTATCATCCGCCCCGGCCCCCTGTCCCGGGGCTGATGCTTCAAAACATCCGTCGTATAGCGGCACAGCCTCTCCGAAAGCGAGGCTTGGTACACCGAATCCATCAGTCAATGCAGATGCAATGGCCTGTGGATTCGATCCGCAATGGAGCACGGAACAATGAACGCCGTTTCTCTCGCCTGCGCGCCGTCTTTTGGCGCAGCCCCTCTCTCATGCCAGCCCTTTGTGCTTGGCCAACTGCGGAGGGACATGGCATGAACCCCGCCCAGCCCTCCCCCACCACGGACAGCCACAGCACCCGGCAGCTGTCCAACGCCCTCACCCAGGTGGACCATCTCGTGCAGCAAGGCTGTGCAGAAATCTCCGCCATCGCCCAGCTCGCCCTGGCATGGCTGGAGACCCCCAAGGGCCATCGCCACCTGGACGTGGTGGCCCGTGCCCTGCAAAGCATCCGCGACAGCGCCGACACGCTGGCCGACTACGCCGGCACCGAGGCCCAGGCCATGGGCTGCGGATCTGCCATGGCGCGCACTTCATGGCCCGGCCTGTGTTGATGGTCCGGCCACGGGCTGTGGCGGTCATCCAGGCTCAGGCGCCCTGCGGCAGATAGCTTGGCCGGGCCGCCGTCATGCCGCGCTTGACCTGCTGGGTGAGCTCGTCGGCCAGCACTTCATCGAGCCCGGCCTCCAGTCCGTCCAGCGCGCGGCTGACGATGTCCTCGGGGCTGGACTTCGGTGCGTCAAGCCCGCGTGTGAGGTCGGTGTCGACATAGGCCATGTGCAGGCCCAGCACCTGTGTCTTCTGCCCTGCAAGCTCGCTGCGCAGGGCGTTGGTGAGCGACCAGGCGGCCGACTTGCTGGCCGAGTAGGCGGCCAGTTCGCCGCCATTGACCCAGGAGGCCACCGACAACACATTGAGCAAGGCCCCGCCGCCGTTGGCCTTGAGAACCGGCGCAAAGGCCTGGCTCATGCGCAGCACGGCGAAGAAGTTGGTCTCGAAGATGCGCCTGGCGACCTCTTCGCTGTCGGGCGCCAGAAAGCCGCCGGGCTGCGCGATGCCGGCGTTGTTGATCACCAGCGTGACGTCCGACGCCTGCGCTGCGGCGGCGGCCACGTCCTGCGGGCGGTTCACGTCCAGCTGCAGGGCATGCACGCCGGGCTGGGTGACGGTGGCGGGGTCGCGCGCGCCGGCGTAGACCTTGCGGGCGCCACGGGCAAGCAGCTCGCGTGCGAAGGCCAGGCCGATGCCGCGATTGGCACCGGTGACGAGAACAACAGCGTTTTCAATTTTCATGGAGCACTCCAGGGGTGGGGGGAAACAGATTCAACGGATCTTGATGACGACCTTGCCCTTTGCGTGGCCGGCTTCGGCATAGGCAAGGGCCTCGTTGGTGGACTCGAATGCGAAGACCTTGTCCACGACCGGGCGGATGGCGCCCGCCTCGATGAGGCGGGTGATCTCGCGCAGCTGGCCGCCGTCGGCCTTCATGAAGACAAAGGAGTAGTCGATGCCACGGCTTCGCGCCCGGCGCCTGATGCCGGAGCTGAGCAGCCGCATCACCAGCCGCACGAATGCGGGCGCCGCGATGTTTCTGCCAAATGCGGGATCGGGCGGGCCGGAGATGGAGATCAGCTTCGCGCCGCCCTTGAGCACGCGCAGAGATTTGCCAAGCGTCTTGCCGTCCTGGCTGTTGAGCACCACGTCGTAGTCGTGCAGGACATCCTCGAAGTCCTGCGTGCGGTAGTCGATGACGACATCCGCACCCAGGCTCCTGACCAGTTCGAAGTTGGCAGCGCTTGTGGTGGTGGCAACGGTGGCGCCCAGGTGCCTGGCCAGCTGGATGGCGAACGTGCCCACGCCCCCGGAGCCGGCCTGGATGAAGACCCTTTGCCCCTTCGACAGCTTCGCCGTCTCCACCAGGGCCTGCCAGGCCGTCAGGCCCACCAGGGGGATGGAGGCCGCCTCTTCCATCGTGAGCCCCTTGGGTTTTGGCGCCAGCGACGACTCCTTGACCGGCACGAACTCCGCGAACGTACCGATCCGGAAATCGTCCGTGCGTGCATAGACCTCGTCGCCCGGCTTGAACTGCCGCACGCGCGGGCCGGCCTTGACCACCACGCCGGCCACGTCGTGGCCCAGGATCAGGGGCAGGCGATAGGGCAGGATGAGCTTGAATTGCCCGTCCTTGATCTTGGAGTCCAGCTGGTTCACGCCTGCGGCATGGACCTGGACCAGGACTTCGTCGTCACGCAGCTGCGGCTCGGGTACGTCTGCCAGCTGCAAGGCGCGGTTCGCTCCATAGCTTTCCAGAACAAATGCCTTCATGGTCTTCCTTTATATGATGATCATCATATGTAACGACGAAAAAAATCCAGGCACATGTACAGGGCATGCGCCATCAATGGCCGGCCGGCGCCAGGTGCTTGAGCGCTGCTTCGCGCAGGCTGTCGGACAGGCCAGGCTCATCCACTGCCCGTGCCAGCAGCAGGCTGCCGACCATGGTGGACAAGGTGACGAGCGCGCGCTCGTGGGCACCGGGCTGTCCCCAGTCCGGTGATTGGCGGGCGATGAGATCGACCATTTCCTTGATGTGGCCCGTGGCCACGCGGCGCACCTCCGGCGCCTGGCGCGAGGTCTCGGAGCCCAGGGCCGCCAGGGGGCAGCCCACCTCGGCGCGCTGGACATGTTCCTTGGAAAGATAGGCGGCCAGCATGGCCTGCAGCACCATGCCGGGCGGTGCCTTGGCCACCACGTCGGCGACGGCGGCGCAGGACTCCGCGCAGGCCTTGCCCGCCGCTTCGGCCAGCATGGCATCGCGCGAGGCGAAGTGGGCGTAGAAGGCGCCATGGGTCAGGCCCGCCTCCTTCATGATGTCAGCCACCCCGGTGCCGCCATAGCCGCTGCGGCGGATGGCACGCGCCGCCACGGAGACGATGCGCTCATGCGTGGCCTCCTTGGCGGAAGCCCGGGTGCTGGAATTTGTGTTTCGCATGATGGTCATCATACATTGTTTGCGCCATGCACGCACCGCAGATGGGACATCCGCCCGCAGCCATTGCATGGACAATCCCGGCATGTCTGCTGCTGCTTCACACCACAATCCATCCCGCCCCGTGCTCATTGCCGGCGGCGGCATCGGTGGCATGGCCACTGCCCTCACGCTGCACCAGATCGGCGTGCCCTGCATCGTGTTCGAGTCGGTGGCGCAGCTGCAGCCGCTGGGCGTGGGCATCAACCTGCAGCCGAACGCGGTGCGGGAACTGCATGACCTGGGCTTCGGCAACGATGTGCTGGACACCATCGGCCTGCAGGCCCGGGAATGGGCGCTGGTCGGGCGCAACGGCAACGAGGTGTATGCCGAGCCACGCGGGCTGCAGGCCGGCTACCGCTGGCCGCAGTACGCGGTGCACCGCGGGCAGCTGCAGATGATGCTGTTCAACGCCGTCAGGCAGCGCCTGGGCGACGACGCCGTGCAGCTGGGCCGGCGCGTGGTGGGCTACCGGCAGGATGCCGAGGGCGTGACCGCCCTCATCGACACCCGCGATGGCCAGCGGCTGGAGGTGCAGGGCTCGCTGCTGGTGGCGGCCGATGGCCTGCACTCGGCCGTGCGCGCGCAGATGCACCCCACGCAGCCGCCCATACAGTGGGGCGGCGCCATCATGTGGCGCGGCACCACGCCCGGGGTGCCGGTGCGCACCGGCGCGTCCTTCGTGGGCGTGGGCTCGCTGCGCCATCGCGTGGTGCTGTACCCCATCACGCCGCCGGACCCCGTCACGGGCCTGGCCACCATCAACTGGATCGCCGAGATCACGGTGGACAACCAGGGCGGCTGGCGGCAGGGCGACTGGAACCGGCGCGTGGCGCTGGAGGAATTCATCCACCACTTCGACGGCTGGGACTACGGCTGGCTGGACGTGCCGGCCATGCTGCGCGGCGCCACGGATGTCTTCGAGTACCCCATGATCGACCGCGACCCCGTGCCCACCTGGGTGGACGGCCGCGTGGCCTTGCTGGGCGATGCGGCGCATGTGATGTACCCGGTGGGCTCCAATGGCGCCAGCCAGGCCATCGTGGACGCGCGCGTTCTGGGTGCGCAGTTCCTTGCCCACGGCGTGGGCCCGCAGGCGCTGCGCGCCTATGACGACAAGCTGTGCAAGGACCTCTCGGCGCTGGTGCTGCGCAACCGGGGGGCCGGCCCCTTCGGCCTGCTGGGGCTGGTGGACGAGCGCTGCGGCGGCGTCTTCGACCATATCGACGAGGTGCTGCCACGCGAGGAGCGCGAGGGCTTCATGGCCCGATACAAGGCCGCTGCCGGCTTTGCGATCGAGACGCTCAACGCCGCGCCCCCCACCATTGCGCCGGGGCAGCGCGTGGCCGGGGCCTGAGCCCTTGTGCGGCGGCAAGGGCCGCGAGTCGCCATAATCGGCCCTTGCCCCTGGCAGCCATCCCCAGATTTACATCACAGACCCAGCAGGAAGACCCCATGCCGATCCAATCCATTCTGAAATCCACCGTGGTGGCACTGGCGATCGTGGGCAGCGGTTCGCTCTTTGCGCAGGGCGCGCCCCTGAACACAGCGGCGTTCGACGCCCTGATTGCGCAAGGCCCCGTCGCCGACGCCGCGACCATCGCATCGAGCACCTGGGCCAGCAAGATCAAGCAGGCCGGCACGCTGCGCCTGGGCAGCACCCAGACCTCCAATCTGTTTTCCCTGCTCAACGAGAAGGACGGCAAGATCCGCGGCTTCGACGCAGGCCTGGCCCAGCTGCTCACGCGCTACATCCTGGGCGATGCGTCCAAGTACCAGTTCGCGCAGGTCACCTCGTCCACGCGCGAGCAGGTGCTGATCAACAACCAGGCGGACATGGTGATTGCCACCTACTCCATCACCCCCGCCCGTGCCGAGAAGATCTCGTTTGCCGGCCCCTACTACACCTCGCAGGCCGGGGTGCTGGTCAAGGCAAGCAACAAGACCGTGCAGTCGTACAGCGATCTGGGCGGCAAGAAGGTCGCCACGCAGGCCGGCTCCACGGGGCCTGCCATCCTGGCGCAGCACGCGCCCAAGGCGGTCGTGCAGGAGTTCCAGACGCACCAGGAAGCGCTGGACTCCCTGCGCCAGGGCCGCGTGGACGCCTATGTGACCGACTACACCCTGCTGCTCAACACCCTGAGCCTGGGCACCGGCGACGCGCGGCTGGCGGGCGCGCCCTTCGGCACGCAGGATTCCTATGGCATCGGCCTGCCCAAGGGCTCGGACGGCGTGGCCTTCATCAATGCCTTCCTGAAGAAAATCGAAGCCGACGGCACCTGGGCCAAGCTGTGGACCATCTCCATCGGCCAGCGCACCGGCAGCACGGCCGTTCCCACGCCGCCCGCCCTGCCCTGAGCGATGGGTGACGTCTCCAGACTCCTCGCCGACCACGGGCCTGCCTTCTGGCAGGCCCTCTTGCTGACCTGGAAGCTCACCGCGTTCTCGTTCCTGCCCGGCTTCCTGCTGGGCGTGGTCGTCACGGTGCTCAGGTTGCTTCCGCTGCCGCCGCTGCGCTTCGTGCTGACGGGCTACGTCGAGATCTTCCGCAACATCCCCAGCGTGGCGCTGCTGATCTTCATCGTGTTCGCGCTGCCCGATCTCAACGTCGTGATCGACTATGAGCCCAGCGTGGTCCTGGCCCTGGCGCTGGTGTGTTCCGCGTTCACGGCGGACTATCTGCGCGCGGGCATCAACACCATTGCCGGCAGCCAGATCGAGGCCGCGCTCAGCCTGGGCATGCGGCCCATGCAGATCATCTCGGCCGTGGTGCTGCCGCAGGCGCTGCGCTCGGTGGTGCAGCCGATGACGTCGCTGCTCATTGCGCTGATGCTGTCCACCTCGCTGGCATCCCAGGTGCCGCTGGCGGGCCGGGAACTCACCTCGCTCGTGTCCAAGATCGCCAACGACTCCGCTGCCGGCATGGCCGCCTTCGCCGTGGCCGCCGCGATGTACGTGGCCACCGGATTGCTGATCGCCTGGGCGGGCGCCATCCTGGAAAAGAAGCTGCGGATACTGCGATGAGCCGTTCTCTGGAAGACATTCTGTTTGGCGCACCTAGCCCGCAGGCCCGGCGGGTCACGCAGGTGGCCAGCCTGATCGCGGCGGCCCTGCTGCTGGCGCTGGCCGCGGGCATCGCGCTGCGCTTTCATTCGGCAGGCCAGCTCGAGGCCCGGTTCTGGGAATTCTTCGCCTGGCCCACCACCTGGGCCTTTCTGGCCAAGGGCCTGCTCGGCACGCTGGCATCGTCAGCCATGGCCGCCGTGATTGCGCTGACCCTGGGGCTGGTGCTGCTGGCGGGGCGCCTGGCGCGGCATCGGCTCGTGCGCTGGCCCAGCGTCGCCGTCATCGAATTCCTGCGCGGCACGCCCACGCTGCTGCTGATCTATGTCTGCTTTCTGGTGCTGCCCGCCGCCGGCATCAAGCTGAGCACCTACTGGATGCTGACCCTGCCCATAGGCCTGAGCACCGCCGCCGTGGTGGCCGAGGTCTACCGCGCGGGCGTGCTTGCCGTGCCCCGCGGCCAGACCGATGCCGCGCGAAGCCTGGGACTGACCGAGGTACAGGTCTTCCGGTTCGTCGTCTTCCCCCAGGCGGTGCGCTTCATCGTGCCGGCGCTGGTCGCGCAACTGGTCATCGTGGTCAAGGACACCACCTTCGGCTACATCGTCACCTATGGCGAGCTCATGCAGAACGCCAAGGTGCTCATTGCCAACTACCACGCGCTGGTGCCCGTGTACCTGGTGGTGGCGGTGCTCTACTGCCTTGTGAACTACGCGATATCCAGGGCGAGCAGGCGGCTGAACCGGCCCGTGCACTGAGGCCCGCCAGTGCCTGCCCTCAGGGAAGGCTCAGATCCATGCCGAGCATCCTGGCAAGGCCGAAGGTGAAGGCCAGCACGCACAGCAGCAGCAGCGTGAAGACGGCAGCGATCTTGCCGCCCGCAATGAGCAGCTCGCGCCTGTCCGCCCCCTTCTTCTTGCCTTGGTCGTAATGCCACTTGATGGCGAAGAACATGGCCGTGCCGAACACGAGCGCCTTGAACGTGACGAAGACTACGGGGATCCAATCGATCATTTTGAGAACTTCCAGCCAATGACTTGGCACTGTCCACGGTGGGGAGCCCCCCTCCCGGACATGAGAGGCAGAGCGCCAGCGACGGCCATGCAAGCACGGTGCTGCCACACCTTGTGGCGCATACTACCCAAAAGCAATTTCCATACATGGACCCCAACATCGCTGCTGAAAACCATGCAAGATGACTCTTTGCCAAGCTGGCTGCCGCGCCTGGCCGTGCAGCGCGGCCCCCGTTTTCTGCAGATTGCGGATGCCTTGCAGGCAGCGGTGGCGGACGGATCGCTGAAACCGGGTGACCGCCTGCCTCCGCAGCGCCTGCTGGCAGCGCAGCTGGATGTGGACCTGACGACCATCACCCGCGCCTACGACGAGGCCCGGCGGCGCCACCTGCTGGAGGGACGCGGCGCGCGAGGCACCTATGTCGCGGCGCCGAAGGTCGAATGGAGCTCGGTGCTCGACCTGAGCATGAACACCCCGCCGCCGCCCGAGGGCGTGGACTTCGACGACATGCTCAAACAGGGCTTGTCACAGGTATTGATGAGGGCCGATGCCCAGCTGCTGATGACCTACCACCTGGGCGGGGGCAGCGACTCCGACCGCAAGGCCGCAGCCCAATGGCTGGAGCCGATGTTTGGGAGTCTGGATGACCGGCAGATCGTTGTCTGCCCCGGGGCGCAGGCGGCGATCGCCGCCCTGATTCTTGCGCTGACCGCGCCGGGCGACGTGATCCTGGCGGAGCCCGCCAGCTATCCCGGCCTGCGTGCCGCAGCGGCCCAGTTCGGCCGGCGCATCCTGGCGGTGCAGGCGGACAGGCAGGGAATGGTGCCGGAGATGCTGGAACAGGCCTGCCGCGAGCACAGGCCGGCGCTGGTCTACCTCAATCCGACACTGCAGAACCCGACCGCCATCACCATGTCGGAAGGCCGGCGCAAGCAGCTGGCCAGCGTGGCCAGGCGCTGCCAGGTGCGCATCGTCGAGGACGACCCCTACTGGCTGCTGGCCGACGCCCCGCCGCCGCCCATTGCCGCATTCGCCCCGCAGCAGGTGTACTACATCTCGACCCTGTCCAAATGCCTGACGCCCGGCCTGCGCGTGGCCTTCGTGCTCATGCGCGACCCGCATGAACGCCAGCGCTTCCTGGTGGCGCTCAGGTCCTTTGCGCTGATGGCCACCCCCGTGACGGCCGCGCTGGCCACGCAGTGGATCCTCGATGGTTCGGCCGGGCAATTGATGGACGGCGTGCGCAAGGAGGCGCGCCTGCGCCACCGGATGGCCAGGGACATCCTGGCGGGGCGGTACAGCGGCGCCGGAGACGGCCTGCATGTATGGCTGGAGCTGCCGGGGTACTGGACTAGCGCCCAGCTGGCACGTGCCGCCGACAGCGAGGGCATCGCCGTCACGCCCGCGCAGGCATTCGCCACCGGCAGCGAATCCGTGAATGCCATCCGCATCTCCCTGGGCAGCATCAAGGACCGTGGACGCCTGCACGCCGGTCTTCAACGGCTGTCCCATCTGCTTGCACGGCTGCCGGAGTCGTTCAGCGCTGCCGTGGTGTAGCCGCGCCGGTCGCGGGAGCGCGGCTTGCGGCCGCAATCGCAGCCGCAATCACGAGCGCAGCCACGACCAGCACTGCCGCGACTGCGAACGTGATCCGCATCGCGTGGGCAATGGCCCCGGGATGCGCCGCGGCGATGTCGGCCGTCCCTGACGCGAACGCGAACACCATCCCCATCACGGATGCCCCGGTGACGAGCCCGAGGTTGCGCGACAGCCCGAGCATGCCCGACATCACGCCACGCTGGTCCGCAGCGACATCGGCCATGACGGCCGTGTTGTTGGCGGCCTGGAACAGCTGGTAGCCAGGGGTCAGGACGGCGATGGCGGCAACGTAGCCCGCAACACCGAACATCGCCGCAAGCACGGACAGGGCGAATGCGCCCGCCGCCATGGCGATGAGTCCGGCGATGACCATGGGGGCAGCGCCCAGGCGATCGACGACACGGCCGGCCGGGACACCGCTCAGGATGGCGATGAACGGGCCCACCGACATCACGAGCCCGACCGTGGTTTCGTCAAGCCCGAGCCCGCGAGACAGATAGAACGGCCCGACCACCAGCGTCGCCATCATCACCGTCGAGACGAGCGCATTCATGGCCAGGCTCGCGCTGAAGCCCGGATCGCGGAACCGCTCCAATCGGATCAATGGCGATGCGGCTGCCGCCTGGGCCCTCGCGAAGAGCACGACGCCGAAGGCCGCGGCCGACAGCAAAGCCCCGTTGAGCGAACCGAAGCTTGCGCGCCCCAGCGTCATGGCGAGTGCATAGGCCACAAGCGTCAGAGCGAGCAGCAAGGTGCCCAGGTGGTCGAAGCGCGCCCGATCCGCCTGCGCCCCTTGGCGATGCACGGGCAGGTATCGATGCGCGAGAAGGAATGTCAGGACGCCCAGCGGCAGGTTGATGAGGAAGATGGCCCGCCAGCCGGGTCCGGCGATCAGATATCCGCCGAGTGCTGGACCGAGGGTGGTGCCCATCGCGGACATCGTTCCGAGCAGGCCCATCGCGCTACCGGTCCTCGCCTTCGGAACCGTCTCGGCGACCAGCGCCATGGAGAGGGCCATCATGATGGCCGCGCCCAGGCCCTGCACCGCCCGGGCGGCAATCAGCAGCCAGAGAGTGGGAGCCAGGCCGCAAAGGACCGAGGCCAGCGTGAACAGGACGATGCCGGCCAGCAGCAGCCGTCGGCGGCCCAGGACATCTCCAAGCCGGCCGGCGCTGACGGTCAGGGCGGTGATGGCCAGCAGATAGGCCAGGACGATCCACTGGACCTGCTGGAAGGACGCGTTGAACGCCTGCGCGAAGGTGGGCAATCCCACGTTGGCGATGCTGGTGCCCAGCGAGGACAGCAGCATGGACAGCGAAAGGCTGGCCAGCACCCAACGGACCGGCGGCCCCTGTTGCGCACCGCCGGCCCCTGCCCCACCTGTTCCGGCACCGATCGGTTTCGACGTGGACTTCATCTTTGGCGACTCCCATATTCAAGTTCTCAGGAGCCTAGTGCCGCGCCTGGCATGGCGGAAGGCGCACTGCTCTCACTTTATTCATGCGTTTGACGCCATGTCGCTACCCGCTGTGCTACGGTCAATCCATGCCGAAGCCCGATCTCAACCTGCTTGTCACCCTGGATGTGCTCCTTGCGGAGGGAAACGTTGCGCGCGCGGCCCAGCGGTTGCGGCTGAGCCCGTCGGCAATGAGCCGGGCGCTGGCGCGGCTGCGTGAGACCACAGGCGATCCGCTGCTGGTCAGGGCCGGGCGGGGTCTCGTTCCCACACCGCGAGCGCTTGAGCTGCGCGAGCGGGTCAGCCAGCTGGTGCAGGACACGGAAGCTGTTCTGCGCCCTGCCGGGCAGCCCGACCTCGGACAACTGGTGCGCACGTTCACGCTGCGCACCAGCGAAGGCTTCGTGGAGAATTTCGGACCGGACCTCATTGCCCGCGTGGGCCAGCAAGCGCCCGGCGTACGGCTTTGCTTCGTGCAAAAGACCAACAAGGACAGCGGCCCGCTTCGCGACGGGACGGTCGACCTGGAAACCGGCGTTGTCGCAAGCACGATAGGTCCGGAGGTGCGCGCGCAGGCGCTGTTCCGAGACCGTTTCATCGGCGTCGTGCGCCAGGGCCATCCGCTGGGCCAGGGCGAGATCACACCCGCGCGCTATGCGAGCGGCAGGCATATCCTGGTGTCCCGGCGGGGGCAGGAAAAGGGGCCCATTGATGAAGCCTTGAATGCGCTCGGCCTGCAGCGGCAGATCGTTGCGACCGTCGGCGGCTTTTCCACCGCGCTGGCCCTGGCCCGCGCCAGCGACCTGATCGCCAGCGTTCCCGAACGGCACACCGGCAACCTGCGCGCGCAAATGCACAGCTTCCCCCTTCCGGTCTCCATGCCGCAGATCACGGTTTCATTGCTCTGGCATCCCAGGCTGCATGCCGATGCTGCGCACCGCTGGCTGCGCGGGTGCGTACGGGAGATTTGCGCAAAGGCTGATTCGCCATGAGCGCCCGCAGCCAGCGGGCTGCCATCGCCGCTCCCATGCACCCATGCAGATACCCATGCAGATGGGCCAGCCCATCTGCAGACCAAGGCTGACCAGCGCCAGATGCAGCAGGCGCTGGAGGCCGGGATGGTTACATATGCAACAACGGGTTGCACACCTACGTGGACCGTCCCGCGCAGGCCATACCATCGCCGGCCTACAACACAGAAAGGCGCGAGGTTATGCAGGAGAGTTCTCTGGAGTGCTTCCTCTATCACAGTCAGTTGGCACCAGGGGCCGACACCACCTGCATCGCGGGCATCATCAAAACCGCACGCTCCTTCAACGGGTCGGCCGGGATCACGGGCATGCTGGTTTTCGACGGGGAACGTTTCTTTCAGTATGTCGAAGGGCCGGCACGGCAATTGGGTTTGCTGGTGGAGTCCATCTCGCGCGACGAAAGACATATCAACTTCACGCCGATGTTCCCGCAAACGCGCATTGATCAAAGGCGTTTCGCCAAGTGGTCCATGGCCTATGTGATTGTGGAAGATGCAGAACATCTGGGCACGATTTCCAAGCTTGAAGGCCCTGGTGCGCTGGCCAAATTGCAGGAGCTGTTGCCGCTGCTGGATGTTCAGTAATTCCTTCGGCCAAAGCGGAGCGGGATTTTCATGATGTGGGTTCACTGAGGCAGGAAATCGATGCTCACCCGTTGGACTACCGAATCCGAGAAAGAGCAACTGCTCGGACTTCAGACCGCTGAAATCCTGGACATGACCGCCAGACGGGAATTTCAGCGCATCACCCAGCTGACCAGCCAGATGTTCATGGTGCCGATTGCCATCATCACGGTTCTGGACGAGCACAGGCAATGGTTCAAGGCGCCCGTAGGTGTGGACATGGACGGCAGCCTGCGCACGGACGCCTTCTGCGACCACACCATCAGAAACGAAGGAATCATGGTGATTCCTGACACGCACCTTGACCGCAGGTTCTCAGGCAATGCGCTGGTAACCGGCCAACCGAACATCAGGTTCTATGCCGGCGTTCCCCTGATCATGAAATCCGGCCATGCCATCGGCAGCCTGTGCATCATCGATACCCGACCCAGAACCTTCTCTGAAGAGCAAGGCCGGCAACTGGCCGCCATGGCTGCGATAGTGCAGGCTCAGATCCAATACCATCACAGCATTGGAAAAGTAGACGAGGTCACGGGCTTGCACAATCGCTCGCAGCTCCAGTCCGACCTGAACAGCCTTTGCATTGTGGCCCCGCAGGAGGCACGCAGCCTGGTATTGATGGAAGCGATCAACCATTGCAGCCTGCTGGAAATGAGCAATGCGCTGGGCTTGAATTATGTCGAGCAGCTCCTGCGTGACATTGCGAAGGCCGTCACGGACATGACGGGGCCGCACGCAACCGTGTACCACGTGGGCCTGGCCAGGTTTGCCTGGATCATCAGCGCGGGCAGGCAAGAAGATGAAGAGGCCCTGGTCAGGCAATTGCTGAAACACCTGCAAAAGCCCATCACCAGTGCCGATCTCCGGTTCGAACTTCAGCCCCGGGCAGGCGTGGTGCGGTTCCGCCTGGCCCAGGCCGAGGTCGATGATGTCATTCGCAAGGCCATGGTGTCCGTGCAGCAGGCTGGCCACAACCATCGGTCACTTCACCGCTATGAGGAGAACGAGGACAGCCGCCAGCGAAGATCCTATCGGCTATTGCGGGACTTTGGGCATGCGCTGGACAAGGGGCAGCTGCGGCTGGTGTACCAGCCCAAATTCGACAACCGCAGTTTCAGCTGCAAGGGGCTGGAGGCGCTCATCCGCTGGAAGCACCCGGAAATGGGGGAAATCCCGCCCAGCGAATTCATCCCCCTGGTGGAAGCCACGCCGTTGATCCATGGCCTGACGCGGTTCGTGATCAAAACGGCGCTGGCGCAGGTTGCGGCCTGGAAAGCGGAAAGTCTCGACCTCCAGGTCTCCATCAATGTCTCGCCGCGCAATCTGGACGAGGTCGATTTTCCGGACTACCTCAACGCCATGTGCAGTCAATATGGCGTTGCCCTGGAAAATATCGTGATCGAGTGCACCGAAAGCGATGTGCTGACAGGCCATGGCACGGTCCAGGCGCTTCAGCACATCAGAAAACTCGGAATCCAGGTCGCACTGGATGATTTTGGTGCCGCCTACTCCAATCTTGCGTCACTCAAGAATCTGCCTGCCGAGATATTGAAGATAGACCGCTCCATGGTCTGCGACGTCGATACCAATGAACGGGCGCTGGCCGTGCTCAAATCCATCATGACCATGGCCTCGGACCTTGGCTACCGCCTTGTGGCAGAAGGCGTTGACAGCGCCGAAGTCTTCGATCTGCTGGTTTCGCTGGGGTTCGATGAGATACAGGGCTACTATTTCAGCAGGCCCATGGAGGCATCGAAAATCAGGAAGTTCGTCGAAGAGCGCAATCGATACGCACAGGGAAAATGAAGGGCCTTGGCCATGGCATGCCGGGCGCAGGCGCAGGCAATTGGCGGGACGACTGTAGGCAGTCTCCTCACCGTGGCGCTGGATCGGCTGACATGGCTTTGCTTGGTTTTCCGATCTCGCCGCTGCCGGGCTGCACTCCTAATGAGGGCTTCAAATTTTGTTTTCCAGGAGTTCTCTATGACAGGTCTCAAGACGCTGAAGATGGGTTTGATCGCAACCGCGCTGATCGCAGCCACGGCCTCGACCAGCTGGGCACAGCCCGTGGCGGGCACCACCACCTTGGGTGTGACGGCCACCGAAGTCCAGGCCGTGGCCACGGGCTGGAGCCTGAAGAAGTCCGTGCTGGGCAAGAGCGTCTACAACGAGGAAGGCAAGGCCGTGGGCAAGATCGACGACGTGATCGTCGCACCCGACAAGGCGGTCTCCTACGCCATCGTCGGCGCCGGCGGCTTCCTGGGCATGGGCAAGCATGACGTGGCCATTCCGGTGAACCAGTTCCGCGTGGAAAACAACAAGATCACGCTGCCCGGCGCCACCAAGGACGCGCTGAAGGCGCTGCCCAAATTCGAGTACGCCAAGAAGTAAGCCGGGCGCGCCCTGCTTCTTTGACAAGCCCTGCGTTGCAGGGCTTTTTCGTGGGCGGCCGTGCAGGACCATATGTTCGCGGCGGATCAGATTCATACCAAAAAATCCGCGAGTCAATGAAAACAATCGTCGCCGTATCCTTGGGAATATCGCTGTGCATTCAGGCATTGCCCTGCCTTGCAGACAACAGCAATGGAAAGCAGCTCTACCTGTCCAGATGCGCCATGTGCCACGGGGCAGACGCCAAGGGTACGGGCCCGCTGGCCAACAAGAGCAATCCACCCACCCCCGACCTGGCGACCGCCGCGTTCAGAAAAAGGCTCCATGACTATCCGGGCGTGATCGTCTCGTCCGTCATTCTTCGCCCCAATGGCGACCTGATTCCCAGGACCTTGCGGGAAAACGGGGTGAAGGTGCCGCCCCATGCCTGGACCGTGAAGGATTTCCGCGACCTCAATGAATACTTCAGTGGCCTGGTTGCGAAGAAGTAGCCCTATATATCGAGTTTCTGCGCGCGCATATGCTCGCGCACCGCATCGACCAGGATGCTGGCCAGCCGGTCCACGGGCGCTGGCGCATCGAGCGTGGCACGGCCCAGGATCAGATCCATGGACGGCAGGGCCGGCAGGCCCAGGGCCTGCGCATCCAGCGGCTTGACGTGCGCGGGCAGGCCGAACGGCGTGCGCACGGACAGGCCCAGGCCTGCAGCCGTGGCGGCCCAGACGGCGGACAGGCTGGCACTGTTGAAGGCATGGCGCCAGGCCATGCCCTTCTTGTCCAGCGCAGCCGTCACGATGTCCCGCAAGGGGCAAGGCGCATCGAGCATGGCCAGGGGCAGCACGTCGTCGTCCTGCGCTGCACCACTGCGCCAGCGTGCCCAGCCGGCGTCGGCCGCGTCCATGGATGCCGGGCCAATCCACTGGAGCGGCAGCCGCATGATGTGCTCCCCATGCACGCACGCGTGGTTCACGCCCGCATCCCATAGCAGGGCCAGGTCGAATTGCCCGAGGGCGATGCGCTCGCGCAGTTCATCGCTGCGGGCCACGCTGGCTTCGATGCGCACATGGGGATGGGCGCGCGCGAACTGCCCCAGCACATGGGGCAGCACGCTTTCGCCCAGGTCTTCCTGCAGGCCCAGGCGCACCAGGCCGCGCAGTTCGCTGCCGCGCACGGCCGCCACGGCGCGGTCGTTGAGTTCGAGCAGGCGCAGCGCGTAGCCGCGCAGGGTTTCTCCGGCCTCCGTCAGCACCAGCCCCCGGCCGGACTTGCGCAGCAAGGGCGTGCCGCATTGGGATTCCAGCTTCTTGAGCTGGGCGCTGACGGCCGAGGTGGAGCGGCCCAGCTTGTCCGCGGCGCGGGCGAAACTGCCCAGTTCGACGCCGGTGCAAAACGTGCGCAGCACATCCAGGTCATAGAGCACACGTGTCATTGCCAAGCCTTCATCGTGCTGAAAAACTGGATTGTAGATACGAAATTATGTGATTTTCAGGATGGTTGGGACTGACCATACTGCCGGCCATGACCTCTTCTTCCGCCGGCCGCAGCGCCAATCCCAGCCCCTTGGCTTCCCCCCACCCGCCCCGCCACCGATGGAAGGTGCTGGCCGCTGGCGTCATCGCCAACGCCGCGTTTTCCGTGGCTTTCAGCGGCATCCCCATGACGGCCATCCTCATGCGTTCGGGCTACCAGCTGGACACGCAGACGCTGGGCCTGGCGCTGGGGCTGATGGGCCTGGGCATTGCGCTCAGCGAACTGCCCTGGGGCCTGCTGACGGACCGCTGGGGCGACCGGCCAGTGCTGCTGCTGGGCCTGTGCGGCACGGCCTTGGCCCTGGCGGCGATGGCGCTCTGGGCCTCGCCATCGCCGGACCATAACCCTTCGTTCGGCCTGCTGGCCGGCGGGCTGGTGCTGGTGGGGCTGCTGGGCGGCAGCGTCAACGGCGCCAGTGGCCGGGCCGTCATGGGCTGGTTTGCCGAAGGCGAGCGCGGCCTGGCCATGAGCATCCGCCAGACCGCCGTGCCCTTGGGCGGCGCCATTGGCGCCCCCTTGCTGACCGGCCTGGCCACGCATGCAGGCTTTGCCGCCGTCTATGGCGTGCTGGCGGCGCTGTGCCTGGCGGCGGCGGTGTTTGCAGCGCTGTGGATTCAGGAGCCATCGCATGCACCGGCCTCAGGCAAGGCCGCTGCGCCAGGCCGGGCCGGGCCATCCGCGCCAGGACCCCTGCGCGATCGGCAAGCCTGGCGCATGGCCGCCGGCATCGGCATCCTGTGCGCCCCGCAGTTCGCCGTGCTCTCGTTCGGAACGGTGTTTCTGCATGACCATGCCCACCTGGGGCTGGGCGTGGCGGCGGCTGTCATGTCGGCCGTGCAGCTCGCCTCCATGGCCCTGCGCATCTGCAGCGGCCGCTGGACCGACAGGCGCCAGAACCGCCCGGCCTTTCTGCGGGCCTGCTGCCAGCTCACCCTGGCGTTGTTCGCAGGCATGGCGGCCCTGAGCTGGAGCAGCCATCCGGGCGCATCGGCAGTGTCGCCCGCCATGGGCCTGGTGCTGATGGTGATGCTGGGCGTGTGCGGTATCTGCGTGTCCGCCTGGCACGGCGTTGCCTACACGCAGCTGGCCGGGCTGGCCGGCGCGGCCCGCGCGGGCACGGCGCTGGGCATGGCCAATACCTCGGTGTTCGCGGTGTGCTTCCTGGTGCCGCTGGCCATTCCGCACTTGCTGTCGGCCCAGGGCTGGGGGCTGGTCTGGGCCTGCGCGGCGGCCTGCGCGGGCTGGGCCATGCATCTGTTTGCACGGGCCGGGGTGGCCGGCAACCCCGGGGCCACGCAGGGGGCGTTATTGAACGAGAATACCGGCTGTCTTCCCACGGCCTCCTCGCACCGACCATGACCATCGCCCACTGGCTTGTTTTCTGCGGCGTCTCGCTGCTGATGTGCTTCACTCCCGGCCCGGCAGTGCTGCTGGCCATCTCCAACTCGGTGGACGTGGGCGCCAGGCGAACGGCCCTGAGTTCGCTGGGCAGCTCGGTGGGCATCTTCGTGGTCTCCGGGCTGGCCATGATCGGCATGGGCACCATTCTCAGCATGTCGGCCCACGCATTTCTGGTCATGAAGGTGGCAGGCGCCATGTACCTGATCTGGCTGGGCGTCAAGCGCTGGCGCAGCAAGGACGCGCTGCTGGGCAGCGACGCCGGCCTGGCGCCTGCCCACCGGCGTGAACGCGGGAACTGGCAGTTGGTGGCGCAGGGCCTGGGCGTGTCGCTGACCAATCCCAAGGCCATCCTGTTCTTCTCCGCGCTGTTCCCGCAATTCGTCATCCCGGGCGAGCCACTGCTCACGCAGTACCTGGTGCTGACCACCACGTTCGCGGTCTGCGCCCTGATCTCGCACGCCTGCTATGTGCTGCTGATCTCCATGATCAAGGGCCACGTGCTGGCGCACGCCAGGCTGTTCAACCGCATCGTGGGCGGCACCTTCATCGCGCTGGGCCTGGGATTGCTCAGGACGCGGCACAAGCTGGGCTGAGTGCGGGCCAGGGCTTCGCACTGGCCGTTCAACAGCTGTCGTATCAACCCGGCAAGCCCAGCCGCTCGCTCACCACCCGCTTGATCAGCTGCTCTGCAAAGCGCGTGACGCGGGTGGACGGGCGTGCGCGCGGAATGGCCAGCACCAGGCGGTTGCGCACGACGGGCGAGATGATCTGCGCGATCGACAGCTGCGAAGGCGAGGCCGTGCCCTGGATGGCGCTCAGCGGCAGCACGGAGTCGCCCATGCCCCGGGCCACCAGCGAGAGCACGGTGTGCACGGAATCGACCTCGGCCAGCATGTGCAGCGGCACGCCGCGCGGCACGGTGTAGCTCTCCAGCAGCTTGCGCAGCGCGTTGGGACCGCGCGCCATGACGAGCTTGCGCTGGGACAGCGCCGCCATGCGGACCTTGGCGGGCAGCGCATGCCTGCTGACCAGCACCAGCGGCTCGCGCAGCAGGGTCTCCGTGGTGATCTGCGGCGAGTGCGGGGGATCGAACAGCAGGGCCATGTCCACGCGCCCGGCGATCAGCCATTCGCGCAGGCTGATGCTCAGGTTCTCCTCGATGGAGATGGTGACGTCGGGGTACTGCTGCAAAAAGCCCTGCACCAGGTCTGCGGCGATGGAGCGCGCCACCCAGGGCGGCAGGCCGATGCTGATGCGCCCGCGCGGGCTGCGCAGCCGGTCCTGCATGTCCGATTCGGCCTGCGCGGCCAGCGCAAAGATGCCGGCCGCATGCTGCAGCAGCGCCTGGCCCGGCTCGGTCAGCACCACGCCGCGCCCGGTGCGCTCCAGCAGCCGCTGTCCCAGCTCCCCCTCCAGCAACAGCACCTGTCGGCTGAGGGCCGGTTGCGACAAATGCAGGGCGGCGGCGGCGCGGCTGAAGCTGCCGGCCTCGGCCACCGCAGCGAAATAGCTCAGGCGCGTCAGGTCCATGGTTCTCCTTGGCAAGGGCTTTCAGCATGCTTTTGACTGATAGCAGGTATTAGCCAAGTCTATGCCTCATTCGCGGCAAGCCCGCCCACAATCGCCACAAGCCTTCGCTGTCGCTACCTTGTTGCAAAGCCCCATGCCTGAACTCACCTACGCCCTGTCCCCCTCCAAGCCCGCGCTGCAGCTGCCTGCGGGCGCCTGCGATACCCATGTGCATGTGTTCGGTCCCGGCACCCAGTTTCCCTATGCGGCCGGGCGCAGCTTCACCCCGGCGGACGCGGGCAAGCACACGCTGTTTGCACTGCACCGCCACCTGGGCGTGTCGCGCTGCGTGATCGTGCAGTCCGCCTGCCACGGCCTGGACAACAGTGCGGTGCAGGACGCGATTGCCGCCGGTGGCGGCAACTACCTGGGCGTGGCGCTGGTGGCCGCCGATGTGTCCGATGGCGAGCTGGCGCGGCTGGCGGGTGCGGGGTTCCGGGGCGTGCGCTTCAACTTCATGCGGCACCTGGCCGGCGTCCGCATTGAAGACGTTCTGGCGCTGACCCCGCGCCTGGCCGCGGCCGGACTGCATCTGCAGGTGCATTTCGAAAGCAGCCTGGTGCATACGGTGGGCCGGCAGTTGCAGGCCAGTGCCGTGCCCGTGGTGATCGACCACATGGGGCGCGTGGATGCGCGCCTGGGCGCAGGGCATGCAGATTTCCAGGCGCTGATGCAGCTGCTGGCCGACCAGCCGCAGTTCCACGTCAAAGTCAGCGGCGTGGACCGCATCGACAGCCAGCCGCCCTATGCCCAGGGCAAGCCGCTGGCGCGCCTGCTGGTGGAGCGCTTTCCCACGCAATGCCTGTGGGGCACGGACTGGCCCCACCCCAACCACACGCATGTGCCCGACGACGGCCTGCTGGTCGATGCGCTGGCCGACATCGCGCCCACGCCAGCGCTGCGGCAGGCCCTGCTGGTGGACAACCCGCAGCGGCTGTACCGGTTCTGAGGACCGCAGACGGCGCCTGTCGCCTGTGGCTCATCGCCGGTCGCCCTGCCCACAGATACCCATAAAAGGAGACATCCATGACAAGCATCCCTTCCACCCGCCGCAGGCGCTGCCTGTCCATGGCGCTGGCGGCCCTGGCGCCCCTCGCTGCCCTGGTTTGCGCCGCATGGCCCGCGCTTGCGCCCGCGCAGCCGCAGATGACGCGCATCGTCGTGGCCTTTCCGCCGGGCGGCCCGGTGGACTTCGTGGCGCGCACGCTGGCCGAGCAGTTGGGCAAGGAGCTGGGCAGCATCGTCGTGGTCGAGAACAAGGCCGGTGCCAACGGCGCCATTGCGGCCGAATACGTATCGCGCGCACAGCCGGACACGCGCACGCTGTGGCTGACCAGCGTGGGCGCCGTGGCCATCAACCCGGCGCTGTACCCCAAGCTCGGCTACAAGCCGGCCACCGACCTCGCACCGGTGTCGCTGGTGGTCAGCAACGTGGAGATGCTGGTGGTCAACGCCAAGGCGCCCTACGGCAACGGCGCGCAGTTCGTGGCAGCCGCACGCCAGGCCCGTACACCGCTGACCATGGCCTCGTCCGGCACAGGCAGCGTGCCGCACCTGGCCATGGAATTGCTCAAAGAGCATGCGGGCATCCAGCTCGCCCACATTCCCTACAAGGGCGCCGCGCCCGCCATCACGGATGTGGTGGCGGGCCATGTCGATGGTTTCTTTGGCGACATTCCCGGGCTGATCGGACAGATCTCCGCCGGCAAGCTCAAGCCCGTTGCCATTGCCGCCAGCCGGCGCCACCCGCGCTTTCCCGAGGTCAGGACCTTTGCCGAGATCGGCATCACCGGCGTGGATTCGGACAACTGGTACGCCCTGTTCGCCCCCAAGGGCACGCCAGCGGCCGAGATCGAAAAAATGAGCCAGGCCGTGCAGCGGGCGCTGAACACGCCCTCGGTCAAAAGCCGCCTGGAAGCCTCTGGCACTGAAGTCGTGGGCAGCACGCCGGCCGAGCTGGCCAGGGCGCTGCAGGCCGACACCCTCAAATGGAGCCGCGTGGTACGCGCCAACGGCATCACCCCCGACTGAAGCGAGCCCCCATGAGAATCCAACCCGTACTCCCCGGAACCCGCCCCGAACTGGCGGCTGTGGAATCGCGCATCCTGGCCGAACGCGGCCGCATTTCCGAGCTGTACCAGGTGCTGCTCAACAGCCCGCCCATCGCCCACGGATGGGAGCAGATGCTGTCGGCCGTACGCAATCGCAGCAGCCTGGATGCAGGGCTGCGCGAGCTGGTCATCCTGCGCGTGGCCGTGCTCAACGGCGCGCCCTATGAATTCAATGCCCATGTGCCCCATGCCCACAAGGCGGGCAAGAGCGATGCGGCCATCGAGGCGACCCGCAGCATCCCCTGCGCCGCGGATGCGCCGTGGACCGAGCAAGAGCACCTTGCCATCCGCCTGACCGATGCCATGACGCGCGACATCACCGTCGCCGACGCGCTGTTCGCCCAGGTGCAGGCCCGCTTCAGCGCGCAGGAGCAGGTGGACCTGGTGGCCACCATCGCGGCCTACAACATGGTCTCGCGCTTTCTCACCGCATTCCGTATCGGGCACTGAAGGCATGGCTGATTCCCGCATACCTGCCGACTGCCTGCTGCTGCGATGGACGATGGCAGCGCCCTGCCTGGCAAGCGCCAAGGCACTCGCAAGAAGCGCCTACGGTCCTGCGTTTGGCGACGCCCTCACCCAGGCGGCAGGCCTGGGCGTGCGCCTGACCGTCCAGCGATTCGCCTGGTCGGCCAGCACGGGGCGCATCTACGTCTATGTGGAGCTGCCGGGCCGCATGGGCGTCTCGCGGCCTGCAGTGCTTGCCGTGCAGGCGGCGGCGCAGGCCATGCTGCCGGCCGCATCAAACCTTGCGGCGTCCAGGCTGACGCTGGCCTTCGACCGGCCCGGCGCCTCGCACGGGCAGCAGCGCCATGCCCACTACACGGTGGAGATGGACCCGGCCGAAGGCTGGGCGCCCGAGATCTTTCGCTGGTACGACGAAGAACACATGCCGGGCCTGGCCGCCGTGCAGGGCAACATCCATTCACGCCGCTACCTGAACCACGACGGCGGCCCGCTGTCCCTGGCCTGCTATGACCTGCAAAACCCCGGCGTGCTGGGCTGCCCGGCCTGGCTGCAGGTGCGCGCCACGGCCTGGAGCGACATCACGCGGCCGCATTTCACGCACACCGTGCGCACCATGTTCGCGACCGTGGACGCGGGGGATGGGGCCTGGCCGCCCTATTGAGCGCCCTATTGAGCGCCCTGCCCGGGAATCAGCAGCAGCTTGCCCACGCTCTGGCCCGACTCCATGCGCCGGTGCGCCTGCGCGGCCTCGGCCAGCGGCCAGGTGCTGTCGATCACGGGGCGGATGGTGCCGGCAGCCAGCGCGGGCAGCCAGCGCTGGGCAAAGCGCCGGACCATGGCCTGCTTGACTTCGGGCGGGCGCGACTTCATCACCGTGCCGAAGATCCTCAGGTGCCTGTACAGCAGCACGTCCATGGGCACGGCCGCCGCCAGCGCGCCGCCCAGCAGGCCCACGCAGACCATGCGCCCGCCCATGGCCATCGAGCGTAGGTTGCGCTCCAGATACGGGGCGCCGATGAAGTCCACCACCACATCCACACCCTGGCCGCCGGTCTGCTCGGCCACCACGGCCTGGAAGTCTTCGCTGCGGTAGTCGATGAACACGTCGGCGCCAAGGCCCAAGACAGCCGCCCGCTTGTCGCCGCTGGCCGTGGCGAACACGCGCGCCCCGGCCGCATGCGCCAGCTGCACCGCCGCCGAGCCCACGCCGCTGCCGGCCGCGTGGATGAGCACGGCTTCGCCAGGCTGCAGTTGGGCCAGGTGGAACAGCGCCTCATGCGCCGTCACGAAGACTTCGGCCACCGCGCCGGCATCCGTCAGCGAAAGGCCCTCGGGCACATGCATGGCCATGCGGTGGTCGATGCGCGACAGCTCGGCATAGGCGCCGCCGCCCACGATGCCCATGACGCGGTCGCCCACGGCGAAGCCCTGCACCTCGGCGCCCACTTGCACCACCGTGCCGGCGATCTCCAGGCCCATGAGGTCGGATTCGCCAAAGTGGGCGCGGCCATAGGCGCCCTTGCGGTGCGAGACATCGGCACGGTTCACGCCGATGGAGGCATTGCGCACCAGAAGGTCATGGGGCCGGACTTCGGGCCGGGCCACGTCGCGGGCCACGAGCACTTCGGGGCCGCCGAAATCGTCGAAAACAATGGCTTGCATGCGGGCGTCGTCATTCATGGCGAAAGAGTGTCCAAAAACAGGTTGAAGAAACGAATGCCCCGAGCTTACGACTGCCGCCAGCCGCTCGAACGCAGCGATTTCGCTCTACAGTGCTGCAAATCTGCATCACGCCAACCGCCATGAACTGGGATGACACCCGCATCTTTCTCGCCCTGACACGCGCCCCTTCCCTGCGCGCGGCCGCACGCATCCTGGGCGTGGACCAGGCCACCGTGGGCCGGCGCCTGAATGCGCTGGAGGCCGAGCTGGGCAGCAAGCTCTTCCTGCGCGCCAGGGACGGCTACCTGCTGACCGCCGCCGGCGAGGCCGCACTGGGCGCGGCGCGACGCATGGAGGGCGCGGCGCTGGACCTGCGCACGCGCATCGAAGGCCTGGACGACAGCCCGGCCGGCCTGGTGCGCGTGACCAGCACCGACTCGATTGCCACAGAATTCCTGCTGCCCGCCATCGAGCGCCTGCAGCAGCGCTGGCCCGGCATCCGCGTGGACCTGGAGGTGTCCACCCAGATGCTCAACCTGGGCCGCCGCCAGGCCGACATCGCGTTTCGCAACGTCCGCCCCGAGGCGCCCGAGCTGGTGGTGCGCCGCGTGGCGGCATGGCCGGTAGGGCTGTTTGCGAGTGCCGCCTATGTGGCGCGCTTTGGCGAGCCCGTGGCCGAGGACGAACTGCGCGGCCACCACCTCGTGGTCTACGGTCCCTTCCTGGAGCAGCGGCCCGTTCCCACCATGGTGGACGTGCCCGCGCGCCAGGCCAGGATCGCCATGGCCGCCAACTCCAGCCTGCTGGTGCGCAAGGCCGTGGCGGCCGGCATAGGCCTGGGCGAAATGCCCGTGAGCATGGGCAAGCGCGAAGGCCTGCTGCGCATCTGGCCGCAGCGCCAGCGCTCGGATGACTACGAGGTCTGGCAGGTCATGCACCCCGACCTGCAGCGCACGGCCCGGGTGCGCGTCACGGCCGAGTTCCTGGCCCAGGCGCTGGGCGCGGAGCCTGCGTGATGCCGAGCTTGTCCAGGGCGGCGGCAATCACGGCGGCAGGGATGCAGGCATGCAGCGGGAGCCGATGATCGGCAGAACCTGCGCCAGCGCACCGGACAGGCTGCCCGGTGGCCACAGGCTTCGCCTTCAGTCTTTGGAAGCAGGCCTGTGCCTGTCCTTGCGCAGCATCTCCAGATAGAGCGCCTCCACCTTCTCGCGCGCCCAGGGCGTCTTGCGCAGGAACTTCAGGCTGGAGCTGACGCTGGGGTCCAGCGCAAAGCAGCGCACCGGAACCTGCCGCGCAAGCCCGGCCCAGCCGTAGCGGGCCTCCAGGGCAAGGACGATGGCTTCGAGCGTGACGCCGTGCAGCGGATTGCGGGGCTGGGCGACGGGAGGCGGGGTTTCTTGCATGGCGCGATTTTCGCCCGCCTTTGCAGTGCTGCGGACCGCAGCTTTATTTGTAATTACATGCAATCACGCCGTAAGTTTCTGTAGCATTGTGGCGTTCCTGGCCTTCTGCTGCACTCCCCGACCATGCCCGCCCTGTCCCTTCGCCAGAAACTGCTGGCACCGCTGGTTTTCTGCCTTCTCGCGCTGCTTGCGCTCACCCTCTTCAACGCCTACCAGGCACGCGACAAGGCCTACGAGGCCCGGCAGCAGGCGCTGCGCGACTTCGTCGATGCGGGCGACAGCCTGATTGCGGCGATTGCCGCCGAGGCCAAGGCCGGCAAGCTGACAGAGGAAGAAGCCAAGGCCACCGCCATTGCCCGCGTGGGCCAGTTGCGCTATGCAGGCGGCGCAGGCTACATCACCAGCATCACCACGGATTCCGTGGTGCTGAACAATCCCGCAAGCCCGGGCATCAACGGCAAGAACATGGGCGGCTTCCAGGATGCCAAGGGCAACTACCTGTACCGCAACATTGCCGCCGTGGGCGCGTCGGCCCAGGGCAGCGGCTACCTCACGTACTGGTGGCCCCGCCCCGGCGCCAAGGAGCCCAGCGCGAAGCTGGCCTATGCCAGGCGCTCCACGGCCTGGAACTGGGACCTGATCGCTGGCGACTATGTGGACGACATCCAGCAGGCCTTTGTCGCCACCATCACCAAGTCGGTGGCGGCGCTGGCCGTGCTGGGCGCACTGCTGTCCCTGATTGCGTGGCTGGCCACGCGCAGCGTGCTCAATGCCATTGGCGGCGAACCGGCGGTGGCGGCCGAGATTGCCAACCGCATCGCCTCGGGCGACCTGTCGCAGTCGGGGCTGGCGGGCGCAGCCCAGGCCCCCGAAGGCAGCGTGATCGCCGCCGTGCAGCGCATGAGCGAGCAGCTGCGCCAGCTGGTGACGCGCATCCATGACACGGCCGGCGTCATCCACCGCTCGGCCGGCGAGATCGCCACGGGCAGCGTGGACCTGTCGCAGCGCACGGAGCGCCAGGCCAGTTCGCTGGAAGAAACCGCCGCCTCCATGGAGCAGCTCACGGCCACCGTGCACCAGAACGCCGAGAACGCCCAGCACGCCAGCCAGATCGCCTCGGGCGCCTGTTCCGTGGCCGAGCGCGGCGGCTCCGTGGTGGACCAGGTGGTGGCCACCATGGGCGAGATCAACAGCTCCTCGCGCCGCGTGGTGGACATCATCGGCGTGATCGACGGCATTGCCTTCCAGACCAATATCCTCGCGCTGAATGCGGCCGTGGAAGCGGCGCGCGCGGGCGAGCACGGGCGCGGCTTTGCCGTGGTGGCGGGCGAGGTGCGCACGCTGGCACAGCGCAGCGCCTCGGCCGCGCGCGAGATCAAGACGCTGATCCAGACCTCGGTGGAAAGCGTGGACGCCGGCGCCACCCTGGTGGACCAGGCCGGCCAGACCATGCGCGAGGTGGTCACCACGGTGCGCAACATCACGGGCATCGTGACCGAAATCGCCTCGGCCAGCCGCGAGCAAAGCAGCGGCATCGAGCAGGTGGGCCATGCCGTGACCGACATGGACCGCGTGACCCAGCAAAACGCCGCCCTGGTCGAGCAGTCCTCGGCTGCCACGCAGGTGCTGCAGGAAGAATCGGAGAAGCTGTCGCGCCTGACGGCTTCGTTCAAACTCTAGAGCCGGCTCTGCCCTCCCTGCCTCCCCTTTCCTTTCCTCCCCTTCTTCCATCCCCATGATCACCTGCTACCTGCGCTACATCATCGACCCGTTCAAGGCCAAGGAATTCGAGCACTACGGCAAGACCTGGATTCCGCTGGTCGAGAAGTTCGGCGGCAAGCACCACGGCTACTTCCTGCCGTCCGAAGGTGCCAACAATGTGGCGCTGGCCATGTTCAGCTTCCCCAGCATGGCGCTGTACGAGGAGTACCGCATCAAGTCCATGCAGGACCCCGAATGCCAGGCGGCCTTCCGCTACGCGGAGGACACGCGCTGCATCCTCAGCTACGAGCGCAGCTTCATGCGCCCGGTGTTCGGCTGAACCTCCCCCGCGCCACGCCCATGTGCGTGGCGCGCGTTTGCAAATACGGAATCGGTATTTTCACAACTGAAGCACGCTAACTAGCATCCATCCCATTGCAATCTTTTGAGGATGGAGCGCGTGAACAAGCGTCGTTTCCTGCTGGCCGGCCCTTCTCTGCTGGCCGCTGCCGCCCTGGCTTCCACCACCGCCGCGCGGGCTGCGGCCGACCCCAGGACCCGATTGGTCGTCGCCGACCAGAGCGAGCTGCTGCGCCACCTGCTGGATGCCAGCGGCGAGCGCAAGCGCCTGGGCTTTCAGCTGGAGCTGCCCAACTTCGCGGGCGGCCCGGCCATCTTCGAGGCCATACGCGCAGGCGCGCTGGACATTGCCTATGTGGGCGACACGCCGCCCATCCAGGCGCGCGCCGCCGGTGTGCAGCTGCCCATCATCGCCACCTTCACGCGCGAGCGCGCCCAGTACCGGCTGGTGCAGCGTGCCGATGCAGGCATAGAGCGCCTGGCCGACCTGCGCGGCAAGCGCCTGAGCTATGTGGAAGGCTCGGGCCGCCAGGTCTTCCTGATCGAGGCATTGACACGCGCGGGCCTGACGCTGGCCGACGTGAAGCTGGTCAACCTGCGCGTGGCCGAACTCAACGACGCGCTGCGCGCCAAGGCCGTGGACGTGGCCGTGCTCATGGAGCCCCATGTCACGCGCCTGGGCAAGCAGATCGGCGCGCGGCCCGTGCCCGATCCGCAGGAGCGCACGCTGCTGCCCGCCACCTCGTACCTCTATGCCCGGCCCGAGGTGCTGGCCGACCCGGCCAAGTCCCAGGCCATCGTCGATTTCCTTGGCGCCTTCGTGCGCGCAGGCAAGTGGAGCAATGGCCACGAGCAGGAATGGGGCCGCCACTACTACACGCAGTTCCAGCGCATCGATGCGGAGAGCACGGCGGCCATCCTGGCATCGCAGTCCGACCTGCTGTTCCAGACGGCCGCCGAGGCGCAACCCCACCACCAGAAGCTGATCGACATCCTGCACGCCGCCGGCAGCCTGCCGCAGCGGCTGGATGCGGCCGGCTCCTTCGTGTCCACCTACGACCGCGTGATCGTGGCCAACCGATGAACCGGCCAGAAAACACACGATGACGCAAGCGCAACTGGATATCAACGCGGCCGGTCTGGCACCGGCCACCGCAGCCACCGCTCAATCCGAGCCCGCCACCCGGGCCGCCGTGCAACTGGTGCCCGCGCGCCTGTCGCAGGGCGCGCTGCTGGTGGGCCCCGGCCTGCTGCTGGTGCTGTGGGAGGCGGCCTCGCGCCTGGGCTGGCTGTCGCCCGAGACACTGACCGCGCCCTCGCAGGCCCTGGTCGCCGGCTACGGCATGGTGGCCGACGGCAGCCTGCTGCCCCACCTGCTGGCATCGGCAGGCCGTGCCTACAGCGGGTTGCTGCTGGGCGTGGTGGCTGGCGTGCTGCTGGCCCTGGCCTCGGGCCTGACGCGCACGGGCGAGGCCCTGCTCGACGGCTTGGTGCAGATCAAGCGCGCCGTGCCCACGCTGGCGCTGATTCCCCTGGCCATCATCTGGCTGGGCATTGGCGAGTCCATGAAGATCTTTCTGATCTTCACGGCCGTGCTGGTGCCCGTCTACATCAATACCCACGCGGCCCTGCGCGGCATCGACATCGGCCATGTGGAGCTGGCCCAGACCCTGGGCCTTTCGCGCGCCGAATTCATCCGCAAGGTGGCGCTGCCGGGCGCGCTGCCGGGCTTCTTCGTGGGCTTGCGCATTGCCGTGTCGCTGTGCTGGACGGCGCTGGTGGTGCTGGAGCTGATCAACACGCAGACCGGCATCGGCTACCTCATGAACCGCGCCCGCGACTGGGGGCAGACCGATGTGATCGTGGTGGGCATCCTCATCTACGCCCTGCTGGGCCTGCTGTCCGACGCCGTGGTGCGCCGCGTCGAGGCGCATGTGCTGTCCTACCGGAGGTCGCTGGGATCATGAGCCATCACCCCACCCCGGGCGCCGTGCGGCTGCAGCGCTTCACGCGCAGCTTTGGCGGCAAGAACGTGCTGGACGCCATCGACCTGGACATTGCCCCGGGCCAGTTCGTGGCCCTGCTGGGCGAGTCCGGCTCGGGCAAGACCACCTTGCTGCGCGCGCTCGCCGGGCTGGACGGCCATGCGCAGTCCAGCGGCGCGGCCAGTGCGCAGGGCAATGTCTCCGTGCTGTTCCAGGACGCGCGCCTGCTGCCCTGGCTGTCGGTGCTGGACAACCTCACGCTGGGGCTGGACGCCCGCGCCGTGCTGCCCGCAGCACGGCAAATCCTGCACGACGTGGGCCTGCAGGACAAGGCTGGCGCCTGGCCCGCCACGCTGTCGGGCGGCCAGAAGCAGCGCGCCTCGCTGGCCCGCAGCCTGCTGCGCGACCCGCACGTGCTGCTGGCCGACGAGCCCTTCGGCGCGCTGGACGCGCTCACGCGAATGCGCATGCACGGCCTGCTGCTGCGCCTGGTCGAGCGCATACGGCCCACGGTCATCCTCGTCACGCACGACGTGGACGAATCCCTGCTGCTGGCCGACCGCATCCTGGTGCTCAGGGACGGCCGCATCGCCGAGGACCACGCCGTGGACCTGCCCCATCCCCGCCGCCCCGACCATCCTGCCTTCATGCAGCTGCGCGCCACCTTGCTGCGCAGCCTGGGCGTCGAGACAGAGATCGCCTGACGCCGGCCCCGCCCGCGAAACAACCCACACAACAAAGGACTGCTCCCATGTCTCGGCAACTGCACCTGAACCTGTTCCTCATGACGCGCGGCCACCACGAAGGCGCCTGGCGCCATCCCGGCGCCAACCGCAAGGCGCTCACCGACCTGGAGCTGTACGTCGATGCCGCACGCATCGCCGAGGCCGCCAAATTCGACGCCGTCTTCCTGGCCGACAGCCTGGTCGGGCCCGAGAACGGCCAGCAGATCACCTCGGGCCTGCTGGACCCGCTGGTGCTGCTGACGGCACTGGCGCTGCGCACCGAGCGCATCGGCCTGATCGGCACCGCCTCCACCACCTACAGCCATGCCTATACGCTGGCGCGCCAGTTCGCCTCGCTGGACCATCTGTCCAAGGGGCGGGCGGGCTGGAACATCGTCACCTCCTGGGCGCCCAATGCGGGCCTGAACTACGGCCTGGCCGACAGCGTGGACCACGGCGACCGCTACCGCATCGCCGAGGAATTCGTGTCCGCCGTCGATGCGCTGTGGCGCAGCTTTCCAGCCAGCGCCCTGCTGGACGACACGGCGGCCGGCCAGTTCCTGGACGCATCGCAGATCCGGCCCATCCACTTCGAGGGCAAATACATCCGCACGCGCGGCCCGCTCAACGTGCCCGGCAGCCCGCAGGGCCGGCCCGTCTTCGTGCAGGCCGGCCAGTCCGAATCGGGCCGTGCCTTTGCCGCGCAATGGGCCGAGGCCATCTTCACGGCCCACGGCTCGCGGGAATCGGCCCAGGCCTTCTATGCCGACATCAAGGGACAGGCGCAGCGGCTGGGCCGCCGTCCGCAGGACATCGTGATCCTGCCCGGCATCAGCGCCGCCATCGGCTCCACCGAATACGAGGCGCGCCAGGTCTGGGAAGAGCTCGACAGCCTGACCAGCATCGAGGTCGGCCTGGCCCGCCTGTCCGCACGCTTTGGCGGCCACGACTTCTCGGCCGTGCCGCTGGACCGCCTGCTCACGCGCGACGACTTCCCCGATCCCGACAAGGTCGAAGCCTCGCGCAGCCGCGCCGTGGGCTACGTGGAAACCAGCCTGCGCGACGGCCTCACCCTGCGCGGCCTGCTCAAGCGCCTGGCCGGCGCCCGCGGCCACCTGGCCGTGGCCGGCACGCCCGAACAGGTGGCCGACATCATCGAAGACTGGTTCAGGCACGGCGCAGCCGACGGCTTCAACGTCATGCCGCCCATACTCAACCAGCAGTTCGAGCTGTTCACCAGCGAAGTCGTGCCGATCCTGCGCAAGCGCGGCCTGTTCCGCGAGGAATACGAAAGCCGCACGCTGCGCGGGCATTTCGGGCTGGGGGAGCTGGCGGGGACGGGAGCGGTTGATGCCCCAGCCGCCCGCCCAAGGGAGCAAGCGCTGGCGGCTTGACCGATGCGGCGCTGCGGCTGCACAGACGGGCCTACAGCAGAATGTCCGCCGTGGGGTACTTCCAGAAGTCGCGCAGCAGGTAGCTGATCGGCAGGTTCAGATTCGTGGAGTTGGGTGGAATCGGCTGCAGGAACCACTTCTCGTAGATGGGGTGGATTTCGCGGCTGGTGATGATCCGCTTCATCTCTTCATCGACCAGTTTCTTGAACGCGGTATCGGCCTTCGGCAGCATGATCGCCAGGGGTTCGGTGGACAGGAACTTGCCCACCACCTTCAGGGCACGTGGATCGGGCCGTGCAGCGGCCAGCCCGTTGAGAAGCACGTCATCCATCACGAACGCGTCGGCTTCGCCCTTCTCCACCATCTCCAGGGCCCTCGCGTGATCGGGGGCCTCCACAATGGTGATGCCCATGAGGCGCTGCCTGTTGGCCTGCGTCACCAGGGCCATCGGGCTGGTGCCCTTGGTGGAAACCAGCTTTTTGCCCTTGAGATCTTCCATCGCGTTGATGGTGCTGTCGGCCTTCACGAGCATCCGGGCGCCGGTGATGAAATGGGGAACCGTGAACGCCACGGTCTGGCGGCGCTGCGCGTTGTTCGTGGTCGAGCCGCACTCCATGTCGGCCTTGCCCTGCTCGATCGCGGCCATGCGATTGGCGGGCGTGACCATCAGGAACTCCACCTTCATGTCCTTCCTGCCTGTCTGCTTGCGCAACGCCTCGGCCAGGCGAAGGCACAGATCCAGCGCATAACCGACGGGCTTGCCGCTGCGGGTGTCGATGTAGGAGAAGGGAACCGACGATTCCCGGTGCGCAATCACCAGCGCGCCACCGGCCTGGATCTTGTCCAGCACACCGGCTGCAGAGACACCGCTCAAGGCCGACAGGCCCAACGCACCCAACGCAATTCCCCACTGGCGAAAGATCATCTGAGTCCTTGGCTCGCAAGCGCCGGGCGGCGCCCAGCAGGTTGTGACAGGTTATACACGTATTGTTACCAGGTGCGCAAACCTGGGCTGCTGGCGGTTTCGATGGCAGCTTGGGCACTGGCTTTTCCCCCTCCCCCGTTATGGCAGGATCACCAGCACCAGAATTACCGAGGGAACTCCCATGCTGATCAACTGCGTTGCCTACGAAAACGGGGCCAAGCTGGCGGACATTCCTGTCGCCGACATCAGCAACTACATAGAGCGGCCCGGCTGCTTCGTCTGGGTGGCGCTGGCGGACGCCACGCCGGCCGAGCTGGAGGAGATGCGCCAGGAGTTCGGCCTGCATGCCCTGGCCGTGGAAGATGCGCTGCACGGCCACCAGCGGCCCAAGCTGGAGGAGTACGGCAGCTCGCTGTTTGCCGTGATGCACCTGCTCGAGCCCGAGCCCGAGCGGCCCGGCCACTTCAACCACGGCGAGGTCGATGTCTTCGTGGGCTCCAACTACGTGCTGTCGGTGCGCAACCGCAGCAAGCGCGGTTTCCTGGGCGTGCGCGAGCGCTGCGAGAGCGAGCCGGAGCTGCTGCGCCACGGCTCGGGCTTTGTGCTGTATGCGCTGATGGATGCGGTGGTGGACCGCTACTTTCCCATCATCGACGCGCTGGAGGTGGAGCTGGAGCAGATCGAGCAGCAGATCTTCACCAAGGGCGCGGCGCGCGACAACATCAAGCAGCTGTATGAACTCAAGGGCCGCGCCATGGACCTCAAGCATGCCGTGGCCCCCCTGCTGGAAGCCGTGGGCAAGCTCAACGGCGGGCGCGTCCCCCAGATCTGCGTGGGCTCCAGGGACTACTTCCGCGATGTGATGGATCACCTGGGCCGCATCAACGCCCAGATCGACACCATGCGCGACACCGTGGGCACGGCCATCCAGGTGAACCTGTCCATGGTGTCCATCGAGGAAAACGAAGTCACCAAGCGGCTGGCAGCCTGGGCCAGTATCTTCGCCATCTGCACGGCCTTTTTCGGCGTCTGGGGCATGAACTTCGAGAACATGCCCGAACTGAAGTGGCAATACGGCTATCCGGCCGCGCTGCTGTTCGTGCTGGGTGTTTGCGGCCTGCTCTACTACAAGTTCCGCAAGGCGGGGTGGCTGTAGGCGGCGGGAAGACGAGCGGTGCCAGGGTATTCACCCAGCCGCACCGTCACAGCCGCGTCACACATCCACGCCACCATCCCAGGCGCCAACTCCTGGACGCCCGGATTCCCCACCATGTACGACGAACTTCTGCCCGACCACCATGATTCGCTGATGCAGCGCATCGAACGCGATCTGCTCGACAGCTACGACGAAGAACTGGAGATGGAGATAGACGACGCCCGCCTGGGCAGCGGTGGCGACGATCTGGACGGTGCCGACACCGTGAGCCGCCAGACCTACTTCCGCGAGCTGCTGCGCCTGCAGGGCGAGCTGGTCAAGCTGCAGGACTGGGTGCAGCACCACAGGAAAAAGGTGGTCATCCTCTTCGAGGGCCGCGATGCGGCCGGCAAGGGCGGCGTGATCAAGCGCATCACCCAGCGCCTGAACCCTCGCGTGTGCCGCGTGGCCGCCCTGCCCGCGCCCAACGACCGCGAGCGCACGCAATGGTATTTCCAGCGCTATGTCTCCCACCTGCCTGCGGGCGGCGAGATCGTTCTCTTTGACCGCAGCTGGTACAACCGCGCCGGCGTGGAGCGCGTGATGGGCTTTTGCTCCGACGAGGAGTACGAGGAGTTCTTCCGCTCCGTGCCCGAGTTCGAGAAGATGCTGGTGCGCTCGGGCATCACGCTGGTGAAGTACTGGTTCTCCATCACCGACGAGGAGCAGCACCTGCGCTTTCTGGGCCGCGTGCACGACCCGCTCAAGCAGTGGAAGCTCAGTCCCATGGACTTCGAGAGCCGCCGCCGCTGGGAGGACTACACCAAGGCCAAGGAAGCCATGCTGGAGCGCACCCACATCGCCGAGGCGCCCTGGTGGCTGGTGCAGGCCGTGGACAAGAAGAAGGCCCGGCTCAACTGCATCTCCCACCTGCTGACGCAGCTGCCCTACGAGGAGATAGAGCACCCGGCCATCGTGCTGCCCGAGCGCACGCGCAACCCGGAGTACACGCGCAACCCGGTTCCCCAGCACATGTACGTTCCGGATCTGTACTGAGCGGCGGCCGGCGGCCGGCAGCGGGCTGCCGGCGTTCTCACGCCCCGTCTTCTCAAGACCCGTTTCCTCAAGCCTTCTGCGCCTCGCCATCCTCCACGGATGCCTCGGGCCACTCAGAGGACGCGGAGGGCTCGGAGGACTCGGACGACTCAGGCGTCTCTGGCGCTGGCTCTGCCTTGGCGACTGCAGCCGCCTGCGGCACCTCGGCAACCTCTACAACCTCGGCCGCACGCTTGCGCCGGTCCTGCTCCAGCAGCGCGGTCAGCGCCGCGTGGATGCGCTCCAGCGTGCCGCCCGGGTTGACCCACCAGTCCGTGGACCAGATGCGCAGAATCTGCCAGCCCAGGCCGCGCAGCACCTGCTCGCGCAGCTTGTCGCGGTCGCGCGCCGTGGCCGAGCGGTGGTAGGTGGCGCCGTCGCACTCCACGCCCGCCAGGTAGCTGCCCGCATGGTCCGGGTGCACCACGCCCAGGTCCACGCGGAACGAGGATGCGCCGATCTGCGTGTGCACGCGCCAGCCCTTGCGCTCCAGCGCCTGGGCCACGCTGGCCTCGAAGGGGCTGTCGAAATCGCCCTGGCTGCCATGGTGCGACTCGGCCAGCGCGCGCGGGCCGCGCTCGGCAAATTCCAGGAAGTGCTTGAGGTCGCGCACGCCCGCCGCCTGGGTGCGCGACAGGTCCATCTGCTCGCCACGCAGGCTGGAGAAGATGCGAAGCTCCTGCCGCGCGCGCGTCACCGCCACGTTCAGCCGCCGCTCGCCGCCATCGCGGTTGAGCGGGCCGAAGTTCATGGACACGGCGCCCGAGATATCGGGACCGTAGGTGATGGAAAAGTACATGATGTCCCGCTCGTCGCCCTGCACGCTTTCCAGGTTCTTGACGAAGACGGGCTCCAGCAGCGCATCGGAGAAAAACGGCTCCAGCCCCGGGTCCTTGCGGCGCTCCTCGTCCAGCAAATCCTCGATCAGGCTTTGCTGCTCGGAGTTGAAGGTGACCACGCCGATGGTGGCACCCGACTGCGCAAACCCCGGCGACTTCAGCCGCGCCACCAGGTCGGCCACGAGGGCCTTGGCCTCGGGCTGGTTGATGCGGGCGCCACCTTTTTCATAGCGGCCCTGCACGGCGTGGAAGCTGACGGCGCGGTCATCGGTGACGGGCGAGGGAAAGGTCACCAGCCCGCCGCCGTAGTAGCGGTGGTTGCTGAAGGCGATCAGGCTTTCATGGCGCGAGCGGTAGTGCCACGACAGGTTGCGCGTGGGCAGGCTGGCGCCCAGGCATTCGTCCAGGATGCTTTCCATGTCGCCTTCCACGCCCTGCGTGTCGTCGTCGAAGGTGTCGGAGGTGTCGGCACGGCCGAAGAAGCTGGTGGGCGGCAGCTGCTTGGGGTCGCCCACCATGACCACCTGCCTGGCACGCGCCATGGCGCCGATGGCGTCCCAGACGGGAATCTGCGAGGCCTCGTCGAAGATGACGATGTCGAAGTTGCTGGTCTCGGCGCTCAGGTACTGGGCAATGGACAGCGGGCTCATCAGCAGGCAGGGCGTCAGGCGCAGCACGGCCGAGGGGATCTGCTCCAGCAGTTGGCGCAGCGGCAGGTGCTGGCGCTTCTTGGTGATCTCGCGCCGCAGGATGCCCCACTCGCTGTTGCGCTGGATGCTGTCGGCCGACGGCAGGCCCGCGCACAGCCGCGCACGTATCCACTGGCGCGTGACCGAGGTGAATTCATCGTCCAGCGCGCGGAAGTCGGCAATGCGCCGCTCATGCTCGGCAGAGACGAAGCGCTTGAGCACCTCGTCCTCGTCCACGGCCAGCGCCAGCCACCAGCGCGCGTAGTTGACCTCGAAGGCCTTGGGTGCCTGGGCCGGCTCCAGGCTGCCGGACTCGATGGCGTCGGCCAGCGCACCCAGCCCGCCCGCGCGGGCCGCGGCCTGGGCATTGCGCCAGGCGCACCAGGCATGCAGGCCGCCCTGCCCGGCCAGCACGCCGCCCGCCGTGGCCGCCAGCTGCTCGGCCGTGCGCTGGGCCAGGGCACGCTGCTGCGGCTCGCCATGGGCTGCCGCCGCGCTGAAGGGGTCTATGGCCGCGTGCAGGCCGGCCAGGCTGTCCAGCAACTGCTGGCAGGCCATGCCGACCGCGGCACCCTCGCCCAGCTCGGCGCTGCGCAAGGCCAGCACCTGGTGCAGGGCCTGGCGTGCCTGGGCCAGCTCGGCCTCCTGCCAGCCCAGCCCGGTCAGCCCTGCCTGCAGCGATCCCTGCAGGCGCAGCGCATGCTCCACGGCTTGCGGGCGCGTGTCCAGGCCGTCCCAGACGCCGGGGCAGCGCAAGCGCAGATCGTCCAGCGCCAGCAGCTGTTCCTCGATGGCGCTGCGGGCCGCCAGCTGCGCATGGGCCTGCTGCAGCGCCGCGCCACAACGGCCCTGGGCCACGGCGGCGTGCGATGCCATCAGGCCGCCCCGCCGCGTCAGTTGCAGGCGCTCGCGCTCGAAGGCCAGCGCGTCCTGCAAGGCCTGGGCATCGGTTTCCAGGCCGCGCCACAGGCCGTGGCTGGCATCGGCCAGCGGCAGGTAGCCATCGAGCTGGCGGTCGATCTGGTACAGGGCCTGCAGGCGCTGCACTTCGGCAGCCCAGCGCTCGCCGCCATGGCCTTCGGCCACGGCCTCCAGGCCGTCGAGCGAGAAGGATTTCTGCGCGCGCGCGGCCAGCAGGGCCGCATTGGCCTTCAAGGCGCTGCGCGCATGGTCGGTGCGCGTGCGGTGTCCGGCCCACAGGCCGTCGGCTGCGGCGCCGGGCTGGATCTGGTCCAGTTCCTCGCGCAGGCCCCGGATGCGCACCAGGGCGGCCAGGTCATCGGCCACGCGCGGCTCGCCCGCGCCTTCGATGGTGGCCTCCAGCGCCGCGCGCACCTTGCGCCGGCCCAGCCAGGACAGCGGCCACAAGGACTTGCCGGCCCTGGCCCATTCGCGCTGCAGCTGCGAGACATTGAGCTGGCCCACGCCCGCGCCGTACTTAACGGACAGGCCCTGGCGCAGCGCCGCGATCTCGTCGATGCACTGCAGGCCGCGTTCCAGCTCGTCGCCCAGGGCCACGGGCCAGGGCGTGCCCAGCCCGGCCTGCAGGCGCCGGCGCTGCGCCAGCAGGTCCAGCGCCTGGGCCAGGCGCGCCTGCAGCTCGGCCGGCCAGGGCGCCAGCATCTGTGCGGACAGATCACCGTGCTGCGCCAGCAGCTGCAGGCCCGATTGCAGGGATTCGCCAATGCGCGCGCCGTCAGGCAGCACGCAGAAAGCCAGGTTGCGGCCTGCGGCCGCAGGCAGCGCGCGCGCGATCACGCCCAGCGCCGAGCGCGCCTGGCGCCCCAGCGCCGGCCACTCGATGCGCAGCAGCCGGCCCAGCTGCTGCGCCGCCTCGGCAAAGCCCTGGCCTGCATCGTGCAGGGCCTGGGCGGCATCCACCATCTGCTGCTGCCAGCGCACGGACCAGTCGCTGGCCTGCACCGTGGCCAGCGGCCCGTCCTTCAGATGCTGCGCGCCCACGGCCTGGGCATTGGCCTGCAGGCGGCCCGCAGTCTCGCGCAAAAGGGCCAGGCCCGCTTCGTCATGGGCCTGGGGCGTGGGCCAGTGAAATCCCAGGCGCGGCAGCGCCTGGCCACCGGCCGCGGCGCCAATGGCGCGGTAGATGGTCCAGCCGTTGGCGTGGCGCCGGTGCAGGCGCTCCACATAGGCCGACAGCTGCTCGCGCAGGCGGCCGAGCTGGCTGGCCTTGGCGGCCCAGGCCTCGGCATCCACCTGGCCATGCGAGTCCCAGGATTTCTGCAACTGGCCCAGCACGTCGAGCTTGCGGCTCTTGTTGGAGTGCAGCTCCAGGCAGAACTCGCCCAGGCCCACTTCGCGCAGGCGGCGGTAGACCACGTCCAGCGCGGCGATTTTCTCGGCCACGAAGAGCACGCGCTTGTCCTCGGCCAGGCACTGCGCGATCAGGTTGGCAATGGTCTGGCTCTTGCCCGTGCCCGGCGGGCCGATGAGCACGAAGTCCTTGCCGCGCGCAGCGGCCATCACGGCCGACAGCTGCGATGAATCGGCCGGCAGCGGGCTGAAGACCTGCTGCGGCGCGAACTCCTGGTCCAGCCGCCGCGTGTCGGGAAAGGCGATCTCCGAGCGATAGGGCTCGCGCGGCGTGTCGATCAGGTGGGCGACCACGGGCGAGCTGCGCAGCTGGTCGGCGCGCTCGGCCAGGTCCTTCCACATCAGGTATTTGGCGAAGGAGAACATGGACAGCACCACGTCCTCGCTGACCTCCCAGCCGCGCACGTCCTTGATCGCCTCGCGCACGCGGGCCCAGATGCCGGTGATGTCCAGTCCGGCCTCGTCGCGCGGCAGGTCGCCTGCGGGCACGCCCAGCTCCAGCTGGAAGTCCTGGCGTAGCATCTCGACCAGCGTGGGGTTGAAGCGCGGCTCGTCCTCATGCGCCTGCAGCGTGAAGCCCGAGCGCGCGCTCTTGCGCTCCAGCGTGACGGGCAGCAGGATCAGCGGCGCGCGCACGCGCACATCGGGCTTGTCGGGCCGGCTCCAGACCAGAAAGCCCAGGGCCACGAACAAGGTGTTGGCGCCGCCTTCCTGCAGCGCGTTGCGCGCGCCGCGAAACAGCTCCACAAAGCGGCTGTCCAGCTCCAGCGGCTCCAGGTCGATGAAGACCTCGCGCCGCTGCAGCGCCTCTTCGGCGTGCGCGCCGCGCAGGTCTTCCAGGCTGCGCGCCTCGTGCAATGGCTGGCTGCGCGGGTCCTTGCCCTGCATGAGCTCGGGGCTGGGCAGCAGCTTGAGCACCTGGCCCCGGGCCAGCGTGTCCTCCAGCGCGGGCGCGGCCACCTGCAGCAGCAGCGATTTCTTGCCGGGCTTGAAGTTGAGCAGGGCATTGCGCAGCGACAGGTCCAGCAGCCGGCGCTGCCAGCGCGCCAGCCTGTCCTTGGGATCGAGCTGGGAGGTGGGCACTTCGCGTGTCTGCGCCTGCGCCAGGAGTTCGGGCGGCGGCTCCACGGTGAGCCGTGGCTCGGCCTGTCCTTCGCCGGCCTCGGGCGCGGCGTCCTGCGGCTGGGCCAGCGCCAGCGGGCGGATGCGCTGCATGCGTGCGCGCCGAACGTCCACCAGCAGCTCGAACTGGTCCTCATGCTCTTCGGCCAGCTGGCGCGCGCCCTGGGCAATGGCCTGGCTGAAGGCCACGGCCTGGCCTTGCGCGGCCAGCGTGGTCTCGAAGACCACCAGCTCCTGCAGCTTGAGCCGCTTGCGCACGGCCGTGATGTCATCGACCACGGCGGTCGAGAATTCCTGCCTGCCCAGCCACAGGCCCACGAAGGCATGGCCGCGCGTGAAGACCAGCAGCGGGTTCAGGTGCGCCTGCTCCAGGCAGGAGGCGAACAGCAGCGTCAGGTCCAGGCAGGTGGCCAGGCCCGCATCCAGTACCTGGGACGCGCCGCGTATCTTCTGGCCCGCATGCTCGAAGCTGGCCGGCGGCAGCGCGTAGTTGAGTTTCTTCTGGAGCACGGAGGTCCAGATGGCCGAGGCCAGTTCCCAGGCCCGCTGCGGCCCCTGTTCATAGCCGTTGATGGCGCCGGACTTGCCCGCCGCCTCCAGCGCCTGCGCCGCGCCCTTGAGGATGCGGTCCACGGCCGGATCATTGGGTTGCACGAAGGCCGCCACCATCTCGGGCAAATGCCCCAGGCCGCCCCACTGGTTGCGGGCCAGCAGTTCCAGCGGGTGTTCGTGCCGGGCCAGCACCGTCTGTGCCGGCTGGCCGCTGCGCAGCTCCAGCCGCAGCACGGCAGGCTCGGCCTCGGTCAGGCGCGAGAGCAAGGCGCCGTCCAGCGCCACATCCAGGTCGGTCAGCGCATAGGTGCTGTGCGCGGCCACCGACTCCAGGCGCCAGGTGCGCGGCTTGATGAAGGCAGGCTCCGAGGCCAAGTGCAGGCTCAGCGCCTGCAGCGGCAGCTCGCCCTCGTTGACGATGGCCAGCTCCAGCAGCGCGGGCACGGCGTTCTGGAAGTCGGCGAGATTGAGCTTGGCGACGGTGCCGATGCGCAGCTGCGGGGCCGTCTGCGGCGCCTGGGCGGCGGCGGGGGCGGCATCTGCGGGGGAATCTCGGCGGGGGTCTTCTGTCATGCGCGGTAGTCCTTGGCTGGCCAGCAGGCGGCGGGAACTGTCGAAATCCCGTCATATTCCTGGCCTGACGATTGTCCGCTGCGAATGGGGCGCCGTGTCCGAGATGGGCGGTTTTCAGGGGTCACTGTTTGCAAAAAATGAGAGCAGGAAACCGCGCCGAGAGCGCCAATCCGCAGGGCCGGCCATCACTTCATCAATCACTTCATGTACGAGCGCATCACCGACAGCACCAGGTCCACGTCGTCATCACGGGCCTGGCCGCCGGCCTCGCCATCGCCCAGATGGGTGCGCACATGGCCCTCGAGCACCTCGAAGATCATGCCGTTGACGGCGCCGCGCACGGCCGCCAGTTGCTGGAGGATGGCCGCGCAGTCGTGCTCGGCCTCGAGCGCGCGCTCCAGCGCCTGGGCCTGGCCCTGGATGCGGCGGATGCGCGTGAGCAAGCGCTTCTTGTTCTGAATCGTATGTGCCATGAGGGCCATTCTAGGCGCCTGCACATACTGGGGTACAGTATCTTCATGCACAGCATTCCATCCCTCTCGACCGCTGGCGGCGCCAGCCCCAGGCAGCATTCACACCGTTTCGACGAAGGCAACCCGCTGGGCGAGCGCCGTGCCATGCTGGCTGCGGGGCTGACGGCGGCCATGATGGTCGGGGAGATCGCAGGCGGGTACGGATTCAACTCCATGGCGCTGCTGGCCGATGGCTGGCACATGGGATCGCACGCGCTGGCGCTGGGGCTCTCAGCTGGCGCCTATGCGGCCGCGCGCAGATTGGCGGGCGATACGCGCTTTGCCTTCGGCACCTGGAAGATCGAGGTGCTGGCCGGCTACACCAGCGCCATCTTGCTGCTGCTGGTGGCGGGCGGCATGGCCTGGCAGTCGGTGCAGCGCCTGTTCTCGCCCTCGCCCATCCATTACGAGCAGGCACTGGGCGTGGCCGCGCTGGGCCTGCTGGTCAACCTTGTCTGCGCCTGGCTGCTGAAGGGCGGGCACGGGCATCACCATGGTCACGGTCACGGTCACGACCACGGACATCACCACGGGCACGGCAGGCATGCGCACGGCGGCCACGCGGGCGACCGCCATCACGGCGACCATGGCGACCACAGCGATCTCAACCTGCGCTCGGCCTACCTGCATGTGCTGGCCGATGCCGCCACCTCGGTGATGGCCATCGCCGCCCTGTTCGGCGGCATGGCCTGGGGCCTGGGATGGCTGGACCCGGCCATGGGCCTGGCCGGCGCCGTGCTGGTGGCGGCATGGGCCATGGGCCTGCTGCGCGACAGCAGCCGCGTGCTGCTGGACGCCGAGATGCACGCCCCCGTGGTCAGCGAGGTGCGTGAGGCCATCGCCCAGGCGCCGTTTGCCGCGCAGATCTCCGACCTGCATGTCTGGCGCGTGGGCAAGGCGCGCTACGCCTGCATCGTGGCACTGGACGCGCCCGCAGGCGTGGACCCCGATGCCGTGCGCCAGTTGCTTGGCGTGCACGAGGAACTGGTCCACGTCACGGTGGAGGTCAACCGGCCGCAGCCGGCTGCGACACACTGAGCCTACTGCGCGCCGGCCACCGCAGCCTGGCGCGCACCGGGCTGCTTGAACAGCTTGAAGTAAGGCGTGTTCGACGGATTCACCGGGATGTCGAACTTGCGCACCATGGCATAGGTCTGGATCTGGTCGTGCAGCGGCAGGTAGATCAGCTCCTTTTGCACCGTGCTCCAGATGGAGTGGATGGTGGCATCGCGCTTGCGCGCATCGCCCTCGGAGGCCAGGGAGACGATCTGGCTGTCCAGCTCGGCATTGCTGTAGCGCGTGGCATTGGTGTTGCCCCGGCCGTTCTTGCCGCGCGTGTGCACCAGGTAGTCGAAGACATAGGCCGAGTCATAGGTGGGCACGCCCCAGCCGTAGAGGTAGAAATCCGTCTCCTGGTTGTTGATGGCCGCCGTCTGGATGGCCAGCGGCCGGGACGACACGGCCGTCTTCACGCCGATGCGGCCCAAAAAGCCGGCGATGGCCTGGCAGATGGCCTCGTCGTTCAGGTAGCGGTCGTTCGTGCAATGCAGGGTGATGCCGAAGCCGTTGGGATAGCCGGCCTCGGCCAGCAGCTTCCTGGCCTGGGCCAAGTCGGCCTTGCCCACGGCGCCAAAGGATTTCTCGTAGCCATGCACAAAGGGCGGCGCAATGATGTTGGTGGGCACGGACAGGCCGCGCATCACGGCGCGCTGTATGGCCTGCCGGTCTATGGCCAGCTGGAAGGCCTGGCGCACGCGCAGGTCAGCCAGCGGGTTCTTGTCCTTCACATCGGAATGCGACAGCGGGGCGGCGCCCACGTTCAGGCCCAGGAAGATGGTGCGGTTCTCGGCGGCCTGGTTGATGCGAAAGCGCGGGTCGGCGCTCAGGCGCGCAATGTCCTGGATGGGCAGGTCCTGCACGAAGTCCACCTCGCCCGACAGCAGCGCCGCCACGCGCGTGGCCTGGGACTTGATGGGCAGGTAGACCAGTTCGTCGATCTCCAGCGGGAACAGCCCCTTGCCCCAGTAGCCGGGAAACTGCCGCAGCACGGTGCGCGTGTCCTGCTCGCGCGAGGCGATGACGTAGGGCCCCGTGCCGTTGGCGTTGCGCGTGGCGTAGTTCTCTTCCTTGGCCAGCGCGTTCTGCGGCTGCTCGGCACCATGGGCCTTGGCCCAGGCGGCGCTCAGGATCTGGATGTTGATGAGGCTGGCCGGCAGCAGCGGGTTGGGCCCGTTGGTCCTGATGTGCACGGTGAAGGCATCGACCTTGGTCACGTCGGTGATCGAGGTCAGCAGCGAGCGCATGTCCGAGGTGGCCGAGCGCGCGCGGCGCAGCGAGAACAGCACGTCGTCGGCCGTGAACAGGCTGCCGTCATGAAACTTCACGCCCTTGCGCAGCTTGAACTCCCAGACCGAGGGGTCGGCAGTCAGCGCCCAGGACGTGGCCAGGGTGGGCAGCAGCTTGCCATCGGCCGTGCGGATGATCAGCGGCTCGTAGATCTGGTGCAGCAGGTTGTGGTTGGGGCCGTTGTTCAGCGCGTGCGGGTCCAGCGTGGATGCGTCGGTGGAGCGCGCCCAGCGCAGGGTTTCGGCCTGGGCGGGCGGTGCGCACAGCAAGGCTGCGGCCAGGGCGGGGAGCAGTGCGGAAGTTCGCAGGGTGCGCAAGTGGGTGCGCAGCAGGGAAAGGCGAGGCAGGAAGCGTCTTTGGGTCATGAAGTGTCCTGGCAGCCGGAACAAGATCGCAGAAAGGCGGCGGCGGGTGCCGCGCCGGCTGCACCAGACGGCCGATTGTGTGGAGCCACCAGCCCGCCGCAAAGCCCGATTGCGCCTATGCAAATGCGCTGCGCGCAGATGCAAAGCGCTGCGACAGCAGGGCGTACAGCGCGCGCAGGCCCTGGGCTTCGCCGCCCCTGGGCCGGCCGGGGCGCTCCTCCAGATTCCAGGCGAACAGGTCCAGGTGCAGCCAGGGCAGCTCGGGCGGCACAAAGCTTTCCAGGAACAGCGCAGCCGTGATGGCGCCGCCCTGTGGCGTGCTGGCGGCGTTGAGCAGGTCGGCCTGGTCGGAACGGAGCATGCGGCGGTACGGCGCCCACAGGGGCAGGCGCCACAGCGGGTCGGCCTGCGCGCGGCCCTGGGCCAGCAGCGCATCGGCCCAGCCGTCATGGTTGCTGAACAGCGCAGGCAGGTCCGGCCCCAGCGCCGTGCGCGCAGCGCCCGTGAGCGTGGCCAGGTCGATCAGCAGCGCGGGCGGCGTGGGCGCGCTGCGAATGGCGTGGTGCAGCGCATCGGCCAGCAGGAGCCGGCCTTCGGCATCGGTGTTCTCGATCTCCACGCGCCGGCCGTCACCGGCCTCGATGATGTCGCCGGGCCGCAGCGCACCGGCACCCACGGCGTTCTCCACCGCAGGCACCAGCAGCTTCAGGTGGATGGGCAGGCCCGCCTGCATCAGCAGATCGGCCAGGGCCAGGGCGTGTGCGGCGCCGCCCATGTCCTTCTTCATCCAGCGCATGCCTGCGGCGGGCTTGAGGTCCAGCCCGCCGGAGTCAAAGCACACGCCCTTGCCGATGAGCACCACATGGGGCAGCGCGGCATCGCCCCAGGTCAGCTCGGCCACGCGCGGCGCCTGGGCCGCCTGGGAGGCCTGGGACGCCGCCCGACCCACGGCGTGCACCAGGGCAAAGCCTGCGGCAGGCAGTTCGTCGCCCACCCATTGCCGGTAGCGCGCGCCATGGCGCGCGGCCAGGTCGGCCACGGCCTGGGCCAGCTGTTCGGGACCCAGCTGGTTGGCAGGCAGGTTGACCAGCCGCCGCACCTCGCCAATGGCGGCGGCCATTGGCGCAACAGCGGCCTGCTCATCAGGGCTTGCCACCAACTGAGCGAGTGATGGAGCGGTTGCCGCATCCGACTGCCGCGTCTGGCGGGTCGATGGCAACGCGCCCAGTGCCCAGCCCAGGAGCAGATGCGGCCTCTGAGCCTCATCCGCATCGGCGAGCGCATAGGTGCCGGGCGGCAGCGCAGGCGGCAGGCCGGCCAGCTGCCACAGCGGCTGGTCCGGGTCCACGCCGACCAGCACGCCAGCGAGGGCAGTGCCATCGCCCTGCCCTTCGCTCTGCATGCCGGGCAACAGCAGGATGCGGCCCGGCTGCGCATCAAAGCCTGCGGCGCGCGCCCATCGGGCCTGGGCCGGGGACAGTTGCTCCAGCACGGCCGCCAGCGTGGCGGGCGTGGCAAGGTGCAACGCCGTGGCGGGTTGGGATGAAATGGCAAAGGCGCCGGGACGGGAATCGGAATGGACAGTTGCGACGGGGCTGGACATGGCGTGGTCAAAGCGCGCCAGCCTAAAGGCCAGCCCGGCTATCGCAAACAAGCCTGCCGCATATGGATATGCGCATCTGGCGCTTTCCCGATACCGCCGCGCGCGATGCCCTGCTGGCGGGCATCAAGGCCAGCGGCTGGTACGGCTACTTCGACCATGTGAACGCGGCCAGCGGCACCGGTGGCCTGGAAAGCCATCTGAAGGCGCTGGCCGAGGTCTGAGGCGGACGGGCGATGGGTGATGAATGGGTGCAGGATGGATGCTGCAGCGCCGGCGCTACGGCTGAATCGGGCAGCCCAGACGCTTGAGCGTCTCGTCGATCCATGGCGCGCTGTAGGTACCGGCAGCGATGTCGGCCACCATCTTGGCCTCAACCATCTGTTTTCCATGTGCTGCATCCAGCAGGGCCTGCGCCTGCGCATAGGGTACGCACAGCAAGCCGTCGTCATCGCCAATCATGAGGTCGCCGGGCTCGATCACCATGCCATCGATGGCGATAGGCACATTGATTTCGCCCGGGCCATCCTTGTAGGGTCCGCGGTGCGTGACGCCCGCGGCGAATACCGGGAAGCTGCCAGCACGAATCCATGCCGCGTCGCGGATCGCGCCGTTGATCACGATGCCGCCCAGCTGGCGACGCATGGCGTCTCCGACCATGATTTCTCCGATGAGTGCGTTGGTGAGGTCGCCGCCCGCATCCACCACGATCACGTCACCTGGGCTGGCCAGTTGAAGTGCCTTGTGGAGCATGAGGTTGTCGCCCGGGCGTGTCTTGATGGTCAACGCGGGGCCGGCCATGCGCCCGCCGCCGTGCATGGGGCGCAGCCGCGCGCCGCCAGCCGTCATGCGGGCCATGCAGTCGCTGACGTTGGCGACAGGCACGTCGAGATAGCGCCTGGCAATATCCAGGCTGACAGCGCGTTGCCGCTTCAGAATTTGAAGACCGATCATGGTGTGGTGCTCAGAGTGGATGGAATGAAAGCCGTGCCGCTCAATCGAGCGTGGTGCCAGAGCTCTTGACGATGGGTGCCAGGCGTGCGCGGTCGCTGGCGTAGAGCCTGGCCATGTCCTGCGGTGTGCCGGTGATGAGTTCGGCGCCGGAGTCGGCGATCTTCCTGGCCGTGTCGGGTGCGTTCACCACCTTGTTGATGGCTTCGTTGAGCTGCCTGACGATGGCGTCGGAGGTGCCGGCCGGGGCCATCACGCCCCACACGCTGGCCAGCTCCACGCCCTTGATGCCGGATTCGGTGTAGGTCGGCACGTCGGGCAGCAGCTTGGAGCGGCTCGCGGTGGTCACGCCGATGGCGCGCACCTTGCCCGACTGGATGTGCGACAGCAGCGTGGGGATGGAGCCCATGTACATGTCGATGCGCCCGCCCAGCAGGTCGGGCATGGCCTGCGCCATGCCGCGAAACGGCACGTGGGTGAACTTCACATTCGAGCTTTTCTGCCAGGCCTCGCTGATGAGGTGCGAAATGGTGCCGGTGCCCGGCGTGGCAAAGCTCAGGCGCCCGGGTTCCTTCTTCGCCGCCTGGATGATGTCGTCCAGGGACTTGTACGGGGAATCGGCATTCACCACGAGCACGGCCGGGCCGGCTGCGACCAGGGCCACGGCGCGCAGGTCCTTGTCGGGGTTGTAGGTGAGCTTGGAGTACAGCAGCGGGTTGAGCACCACGTTGTCGGTCTGCGCCATCACCAGGGTCAGGCCGTCGGCGGGGGCCTTGGCCACCTGGTCCAGAGCCAGGTTGCCACCGGCACCGGGCTTGTTCTCCACCACGATGGCCCACCCATGGGCCTCGGTGAGCTTGGTGCCGACCAGCCGCGTGAGGTTGTCGGTGCCGCCACCGGCCGGAAAGGGCACGATGAACCTGATGGGCCGCTGCGGATAGGTGCCCTGGGCATGGGCCGGGGCCATGGCGGCAGCGGTCAGTGCCAGCAGGCCGGCGAGGGCCAGGCGGCGTCGGGTCGGGGTCGTCATTGCGGATGTCTCCTTTGGTGGTGTCGGTTGGCGCATGGGTACGTTGATCAGGCTTGGCTGGCGAGCACGTGGCTGCCCAGCCAATCGATGGCCTCGTCGGTGGAGGTGCCGGTGAACGGCTGGGCCGCATGCGCGCGGGCCGTGGCGGCGAACAGCGCCTCGACGGCGGGCGAGGCGATGGGCGCCAGGCCGTTGCGGGCCATCTGCTGCCGGGCCTCGGCCACCTCGTTGCGGCGGCGCGCGGAATGCGGGATGTGCGTGCGCACCATGGACTCCATCAGCGTGCGCAGCGGTGTCTCGTCGATGTCCTGCAGCATGGCATGCAGCTGCTCGCGCAGGCCCATCTGCTGGGCCGTCACCAGGCACTCCACGGCCAGCGCCTCGGTCCCCTTGGTGTAGATGCTGCGCAGGAGCTTGAGCGCGGCGGCATCGCCTGGCTGTCCGCCCACCACGCGAACGGAGCCGCCAAAGGGCAAGAACAATTCCTGTACAAAACCGGCCTTGCCACCGGCCACGAGCAGCGGCGTCTTCCTGCCGCCCAGGTTGACCGCGCCGGTGATGGCCACGTCCACGAAGTGCACCGCCCTGCCCTGGGCGACGCGCCGGGCCAGCTCGCCGCATTCGCGCATCTCCTGCGGGTCGGCCGTGGTCATGTCCACATAGACCACGCCATCGCGCAGATGGGGCAGGCAGGCCTCGAACAGGCTGCGCGCCACGGTGCCGAACACGGCGCTCACCACCACGTCGGCCTCGGCCAGCCAGGCACCGGGCGCGGTATGCACCTGCGCACCAGCGGCCTGCACGGCGTCGGCCACCGCAGCGTTGGGCTGCAGGTCGCACAGGCCCACCAGGCTGTGCCCCTGCTCCACAAAGGCCTGCATGTAGCAGGCGCCGACCATTCCACCACCCAGTATTGCGAACTTCATAAAAGTACAAATTTAAAACATTGAGCGCAGTCTATGGAGTGCATCCCCGATCCATTCATAGAGATTTCCCGTAGAACTGCGGATTTTTGTACTTGTTTTGTACTTTTCCGAATGAAGCGCGGCGCAGCGAGCCCCTCCGTCGTCACCTAGAATCGGCGCACCATCCCCACCCACCTGGTGCAAACACAGTGCAAAACGTGAAAGACAAGGCGTACGAGGTTCTGCGGCAGCGGCTCATCGGCGGCCACTACCGACCCGGCGAACAGCTCAAGGAAGAGCCCATTGCCCGCGACCTGGGACTGAGCCGCACGCCGGTGCGCAATGCGCTGCACCGTCTGGTGGAAGATGGCCTGGCCACCGATGGCGCGGGCCAGGGTATCCGCGTGTCGGAGTGGAGCGACTGGGATGTGGAGGAGACCTTCCAGCTGCGCATGCTGCTGGAGCCGTACGCCTCGTTCCTCGCGGCCACGCGCGGCGGCGAGGGGCTGGCCGATGAGCTGGAGGCCAGCAACCAGCGCATGGAGGCCGGCATTGCCGCTGGCCACGACGGCATTGGCGAGGTGCAGTCAGCCAACCGGGATTTTCACCACGCGCTGATCGAGGCATCGGGCTCGCCGCGCCTCAAGACCATGCTGGCGACGATGATCGACATGCCGATCATCAAGCGGTCGTTCTACATCTACACGCCCGAAGAGCTGGTGCAAAGCCTGCACCACCACTGCGACCTGGTGATCGCCATACGTGCCAGGGATGGGGAGCTGGCACGCCAGGTGATGCAGCTGCACCTGCGCATGTCCTACCACCGGTTCATGAAGCATCGGGGGGAATACCGCGCGGATGCATGAACGGTGTCATGACCGGGGCTGAACCCTTTGCGCTGACCGCACCCGGTACAGCCACGGCAGCCAGACAAAGGCGATGAGGACCAGCACAACGCCTGCCAGCGCCATGGGCAACACCATCGGCCAGGCACCGTGGCGCATGATCGGATCGACAAATTGCGCCGCCAGCTGGCCGGCGCAGAAGGCCACGCACATGATCGCGAAGCCCGAGCACGACACGGCCCGCCCGGCCAGCTGCGGCGGCAGGCCACCCACCGCGCCCGCCTGGCCGCAAGGCTGGTGCAGGCCATGGCCCAGCGCATACACCGCGTGCCCCAGCAGCAGTGGAAAGGGCGAGGCCGGCGCCAGCACGCAGCCGGCGATCTGGATGCACGGCCCCAGCAGACTGAGCGAAGCGCCCAGCTGCACCGTGCGCACCGGCCCGTGGCGCGACAGCAGGCGCCGGCACCATGTGATGCCCAGGATGTAGACCAGCGAGCCGCCCGCTGGAATCCAGCCATAGAGCACGGGCGACAGGCCGAACAGGTCGACGTACACCATCGGCGACAGCAGCAAAAAGCAGAAGATGCCGCCGTAGGTGGTTGCGGCCAGCGCCGTCCAGGCGCAAAAGCCGGGGTCGGCGAACACCTGGCGCACACCGCCAGCGGATACGGATACGGGTACGGATGCGATGACCGGGGCAGACTCCGCCGGCGCTTGCCGCGTCTCGCTGAAAGTGCGCCAGCACAGTGCCAGCAAAGCCAGCGAGTAGACACCCATCGCCACCAGCACCCAGCGCCAGCCGGCGGCCTGGACTGCCCATGCACCGGCAATCGGCGCCACCAGGGCCACCAGCCCCAGGCCCATCAGGCCGCGGGCCATGATGCGCGGACCTTCATGGGCCGGATACAGGTCGCGCACCGCAGCCCGTGCGCACACCAGGATGGCAGCCATGGCCGCGCCCTGCACGGCGCGCCAGGCCACCAGTGCGTCCGCGCTGCCCGCCAGCGCACAGCCTGCCGCCGCTGCCGTGTAGCAGGCCAACCCCGTCAGCAGAACGGGCCGGCGCCCGAAGCGGTCGGCCAGCGGCCCGCACACCAGCTGGGCGACACCGAAGGCCAGCATGAACACGGTCAGGCTGCTGCTGGCCGAGCCCAGGTCGCGCGCGATCTCGGGCAACGCCGGCAGATAGCCATCGGTGGCGACCGGCTGCGCGGCCAGCAGCAGCGGCAACAGCAGGAGGAAGGAAACGGCGCGGCGCGGGCCGGGATCGGCGAAGTTCATCTCAATGAAGCCTGGTCACGGCATGCAGCGCGTCGAGCGAGGGAGTTCGAAGGACGATACATGGCCAGTTGCGCGCCATGCATCCTATGCGACGGCGGACAGCACGGCCCGCAGGCCCAGCAGATAGCTGTCCGCGCCGAAGCCGCAGATCTGGCCCCGGGCGATGTCGGCAAACACCGAGTGGTGGCGGAAGGGCTCGCGCGCATGGATGTTGCTCATGTGGATCTCCACCACGGGCACGGTGAGCATGGCCAGAGCGTCGCGGATGCCGTAGCTGTAGTGCGTCCAGGCGCCGGCGTTGATGAGCACGCCATCGACGCCGTCCCGAAAGCCCTGGTGGATGCGATCGCACATGGCGCCTTCGCAATTGGTCTGGAAGCTGTCCACCTCGCAGCCCAGCTGGCCGCCCAGGCTGCGCAGCGAGGCGTCGATCTCGGCCAGCGTGACCGTGCCGTACTGCGCCGGATCGCGCTGGCCGAACATGTTGTGGTTGATGCCGTGCAGCATCAGGATCTTTTTCATGGTGGCTCCGTGGCTTGATGTCATGGATGAAGGATGGGCGCCGGTGGTGCCCGGGTCACGCCGTGGTGTCGATGGCGGCGCCCATGCGGGCAGCCTCTGCTATGGCTTCGGTGATCTGCAGGTTGCGCAGGCCGTCGTGCACGCTGACCAGGGGCTGCGCCAGGCCGCGCGCCACCTGCGCGAAATGCGCCATCTGGCGCACCAGCGGGTCTTCGCGCTCCACGGCGGCCACATCCAGGTCGAAGGGCTCATTCCAGGAGCGCTGGCCGGCCGATGCATAGGTCTTCAGCCGCATGCTCGGTATGGCCAGCGAGCCGAAGGTGCCCGCCACCAGGTAGCAGTCTTCGTCCTCATAGCTGGCATAGGCCTTGTTCTCCTGCGAGGTCTGCTCCCAGCTGTGCGCGCTGGCGGCCGTGTCCGAAAGCACAAAGCTGCCCAGCGCACCGCTGGCAAAGCGCAGGTTGATGGCCACCGTGTCTTCCACGGCAAAACCGCGCGTGGCATGCGAGGCGAAGGCCTGCACGGCCACGATGTCGCCGCACAGCATGCGCAGGTTGTGGACCTCGTGGATCATGTTGAGCAGGATGGGGCCGCCCCCGGCCTCGCGACGCCAGGGGCCTTCCTCGAAATAGGCGTCCGGCTTGTAGAACAGGGCCGCGCCGGTCACGGCCACCAGGCGGCCCAGCCGCCCCTGGGCAATGAGGGCTGCGGCCCGCGCCATGATCGGGCTGTGGGCGCGGTGGTGGCCCACCAGCACGCGGGCGCCGCTGCGCTCGGCCAGCGCGGCCAGGCGCTGCGCCTCGGCAACGGTGGCGGTGACGGGCTTTTCCAGCAGGATGGGCAGGCGCGCATGCATGCACTGCGCCGCCTGCGGGGCATGCAGGCGGTTGGGCATGGCCAGCACCACGGCGTCGGGCCGGTCATGGGCGATCAGCTCGCCCAGGTCGCGCCACAGCGGCACTCCGGCCCTTTGGGCAAGCTCCCGGGCTGCGGGCGCCGGGTCCACGATGGCGGACAGGCGGCAATCCGCCTGGGCCCCGATGGCGGCGATATGCGCCTGGCCGATCGCGCCGGCGCCGGCCACGGCAATGCGAAGCGGGTGCAGCTGTGCCATGGCATGCCCCCTCAGAAGCGGTGCAGCACGCCCAGCTGCACGCCCTTGATGGTGCGGCCGTTGACGTCGTCGGCCGATGTGAAGTTGGGCTTCATGCCGCCCGAGGCCGCCAGCCGGAAGCCCGCATTGCGGTCGTTCTTCAACTGCTCGGCCACCGCGTAGAGCATGGTGCGCTTGGACAGGTCGTAGTAGGCCGCGACCGCGCCGCCCGATGCGCCGCGCCCGCTGTCCGAGCCATCCTGTATGCGGCCCCACAGTGCGCCCACGCGCAGTTGCGGCGTCACGCGGTAGTCGGCCGACAGTTGCCAGACGCGGTAGAAGCGGCGCACATCGGCGTTCGTGCCCGCCACCAGCCCGCCCACATTGCCCAGCACCGTGCCCGTGTTGTTGCCCGCCGAGCCTGCCGTGCTGTTGTTGGACCGCACAAAGGCCAGCTGGACCTTGCCCTTGCCGTAGTCGTAGTTGGCGTAGAGGTTGTCGTAGCGGACCGCGTCGGTATAGGCCGCGTTCTGCGGCGCACGCGCATACAGCCCGGCATATCCCACGCGGTAGGGGCCGTTCAGGTAGTCCAGGCCCAGCTGGTAGATGGCCTGGCGCGCTGGAGCACCGGTCTCGGCCATGGCGTAGTGGGCCTCGAACAGGAAGCCGGCCATGCGCGGCGAGGTGTAGGAGATGTCGTTGTCGAAGCGCGAGGGCACACCGAAGTTGTTGACCATCGATCCCAACGTGCGCGAGGTGAAGTCGATGTAGTCGCCGCGCCCGAAGATCACGGTGTTCTGCCGGCCCAGCCGCACCTCGCCCCAGCCGCCGCCCAGGCCCACCCAGCTTTGGCGGTCGAAGCCGCGCGTGCTGTCGGCCTGCGTGCCGTTGTCGGCGTTGATGCCCATCTCCAGCTGGAACTTCGCGTACAGGCCACCACCCAGGTCTTCCTGCCCGCGAAAGCCCAGGCGGCTGCGCAGCAGGGCACCGTCCTCCAGCGTGGTCATGGATGCGCCCGAGCTGCTGCGCATGTGGTTGATGTACTGGTCCACGCTGCCGTAGATGGTGACCGAGGACTGGGCGTGGGCACCCGCGCCCCAGGCGCCCAGCACGGTGGTCAGGGCCAGGATGCGAAGGGCCCCGCGCTGCGGCACTCGCGGTGTCTGGTGCATTTGCTGTTGCATGGTCTTGTCTCCTTCTCTGTGAAAAATGCTTTTTCGGGCGTGGCTGCGCCCTGCCCTGGACGCATTCAGGGCCGGTTGTCTGTCGGCTGGATCAGTAGGAGATGTGCGCGGTGGCGCGCAGCTGGTCGGGCGTGGCGCTGCCGAAGCCGAAGAATTCGAGGTAGGCGGGAATCATCTCGAACAGCATGTCCGTGCCCACCTGGAAGTCGCAGCCCTTGTCGCGCACGGCGCGCAGCAGCGGCGTGAACTCGGACTTCATCACCACCTCGCCCACAAAGGCGGTGGGTGCGATGCGCTGCACATCGAACGGCAGCGGGTCATCGTCCTTCATGCCCAGCGGCGTGGCGTTGACGACCACGTCAAAGCCCTGCGGGTCCCTGGAGCCCGTGCCCACCTTCATCCTCGGGTAGTAGGCAGCGAGCCGCCCGGCCAGGGCCTGCGCGCTCTCGTCCCGCGTGTCGAACAGCATCAGCTCGCCCACGCCGGCCGCCGCCAGCGAGGCGGCAATCGCCGAGCCCACGCCACCCGCCCCGGAAATCAGCACCCGCGCGCCCTGCAACTGCCGCCCCTTGCGCAGCACGCCGCGCACAAAGCCCGCGCCGTCGAACTGGTCGCCCAGCAGCGTGCCGTCCTCGCGCCGCAGCACGGCATTGCAGGCGCCTGCAATGTGCACGGCAGGCGTGACCTCGTGCACCAGTTCCACCACGGACACCTTGTGCGGCATGGTGATCAGCGCGCCGCGCAGGTTGGTGAAACGCATGATGGCGGCAAAGTCGCCGGCGAAATGCGCCGCCTTCACGCCCATGGGCACGACGCAGGCGTCTATGCCCCGGCTGTCGAACCACGGGTTGTAGATCATGGGCGACTTGAAGGTCTCGGTCGGGTCGCCGATGTGCGCGATGAGGGTGGTTTTTCCGGAAATCATTTCCTGGGGCCTTCGGATGCCTTGGGTTGCAGGATTCAGCGGCCGGACTGGGCCAGGGCCTGGTTGCGCAGGCGGTCGTACTCGGCAGCTGCCACGGGCTGCGCACCGGCCTCGCCCAGGTCTTCCATGCGCACGCGGTAGGTCTCGCGGGCGCTCCACGCGGCCAGGGCGGCCACCACGGTGATGCCGAAGGCGATCAGGCCCACGGTCAGCCAGATGTTGTGCGCACCCGGAGGCGCCACGGCCGTGAACAGCGCGGGCAGCATGGCGGTGATGGCCGTGCCCACGTTCTGCGAGATGGCCATGGCCGAGACACGGGTGCGGGTGGGGAACAGCTCGGGGTAGAAGCTGGGGAACACCGCGTTGTAGCCCTGGTAGACCACGCCCCACATCAGGATGGACATGGCGAAGGCCAGCGGCATGTTGCGTTCGCTGATGGCGTAGAGGTAGCCGATGGCCAGCAGGCCCGACAGCAGCGCGCCGAAGATGATGGGCGGGCGCCGGCCGATGCGGTCGGACAGGTTGCCCACCATGGGGATCACCAGCACCGCGACGATGTTGCCCACCACGGGAATCCACAGGTACATGTCCTTGGCGAAGCCGATGCCGTAGGCGGGCTGCACCGCATAGGCCGCGCCGAAGATGGTGGCCACCACGGGGATCACGTTCATCAGCGCCATGCAGACCACGCGCAGCATGTCGGGCGAATGGTGGCGGAAGGCCTCGACCACGGGCGAACGCGGACGCGCCTCGCTGCGCCCTGCTGCCGTGAAGGCCGGGGTCTCGTTGACCTCGCGGCGGATGATCCAGCCCGCGATGATGACGACGAAGCTCAGGATGAAGGGAATGCGCCAGCCCCAGCTGTTGAACTGCTCGGGAGGCATGTAGTGCGCCAGCGGCAGGAACACGGCCGCTGCCAGGATCTGGCCGGCCTGCACGCCCTGCAGCGTGAAGCTGGCGAAGAAGCCGCGCCGCCCGAACGGGGCATGCTCCAGGATCATGGAGCTGGCGCCCGAGATCTCGCCGGCCACCGCAAAGCCCTGGATCAGCCGCATCAGCACCAGCAGCGCGGGCGCCCACAGGCCGACCTGGTCATAGGTGGGCAGCAGGCCCACGGCGATGGTGGAAAAGCCCATCAGGAACATGCACCACACCAGCACCTGCTTGCGCCCGTGCGTGTCGCCCAGGTGGCCCAGCACGAAGGCGCCGATGGGCCGCGCCACATAGCCCACGCCATAGGTGGCCAGCGAGGCGATGATGGCAATCGCCGGATCACCCTGCGGAAAGAAGATCTGCGGAAAGATCAGCGCAGCCGCCGTGGCGTAGATGAAGAAGTCGTAGTACTCCAGGGCCGAGCCTATCCAGCCGCTGGTGGCGGCCTTGCGCGGCTGGTGCCCGGTGGGCTGTGTGTGTATCGGGGTTGCGCTCATGTGTTGTCTCCTCCATGTAGAAAAGGCCCCTGCCCGATGCTTGCGGCCAGGCCGGCGGGATGTAAAAAATGTAGTTCCCGCCTATGGATGCGCCCAAGCCAATTTCGAAAGGCATGTGCGCTGATCGCACCGCGCTGTTCGATAATCGCACGCACCCAGGGTTAATACGGAAAAATCAAAACCGTCATGACAACACCTTCCACCCTCGCCCAGCGCGACTGGATTGCCGGACTGGAACGCGGCGTATCGATCATCGAAGCCTTTGACGACGCCCACCCGCGCATGACGGCCGCCGAGGCCGGCCAGCGCACGGGCATGACGCGCACCGCCGCGCGGCGCTACCTGCTGACGCTGCAGCACATGGGCTACGTGGCGGGGGACGGCAAGCTGTTCTGGCTCACGCCGCGCGTGCTGCGGCTGGGGCAGTCGTACCTGGAGTCGGCGCGGCTGCCGCGCATCGTCCAGCCGTTCCTGCAGCGCGTGGCCGCCGGCACCCATGAAACCGCCTACCTGGCGGTGCTGGACGACGACGAGGTGGTCTACATCGCGCGCAACGGACCCAACCGCAACATGAACACCGGCTACGTGCTGGGCGCGCGCGTGCCGGCCCAGGTCACGGCGGCCGGCATGCTGATGCTGTCCATGCGCAGCGACGCCGAGCTGGAGCACTGGCTGGACAACCGCGCGCTGACGGTCTTCACCTCGCACACCATCACCTGCCCCGCCGAAATGCGCCGCGAGCTGGCCCTGATCCGCACCCAGGACTGGGCGCTGTGCGAGCAGCAGCTGAACCTGGACTCGCGCGGCATTGCCGTGCCGCTGCGCGACCGCCACGGCGCGCTGGCCGGCGCCCTCAACATCACCATGCCCATGGGCCGCGAAACCGGCAAGGACGCCGTGGCGCGCGTGCTGCCCATGCTGCGCGAGACGGCGCAGGCCATGCGGGATCTGATCTGATGGTGAACAACACGGCCATGGCGCAACTTCCTGGCCTGGACATGCATGGCGGCGACGACCATCTGCTGCAGCATCTGCAGGCACTGGAAGTGCGGCTGCACGATCCGCAGGTGCGATCGGACGCAGGCCAGCTGCAGGCGCTGCTGCATGAAGACTTCCTGGAATTCGGCCGATCGGGCGGCATGCACGACCGGGCCGCCACCGTGGACAGCCTGGCGGACGCCTTGCCAGCACAGGCCCCTGCCCGGCTGGTGTCAGGCGGCTTTGCGCTGGCGCGCCTGGGACCGGACAGCGCGCTGCTGACCTACCGCTCGGCCAGCGTGGCCGAGGATGGAACGGCCGGCCGGCATACGCTGCGCTCTTCGGTCTGGCTGCGCACGGCGCGGGGCTGGCAGATGCGCTTCCACCAGGGCACGCCCACGGCGCCATTCGACCTGGCCGCATCCATGCCATGAGCGGCCTGCGGCGTGTTCAGACCGTCTCGAACGCGTATTTTTCCGTGTCCACCTCGCGCTGCGAGGCCACGGCATAGCGGTCGCCCTGGATGCGCTCGGGCTTGAAGAGGTCGTCCAGTTCGGCCAGCAGGGCCGCATCCAGGCGCACGGCGCCGCCGCGCAGGTCTTCGTGCAGATGGTCCACGCTGGTGGTGCCCGGCAGGGCAATCACATGCTCGCCCTGGTGCAGCACCCAGGCGATGGCCAGCTCGGCCAGCGTGCAGTCGGCGCGCTCGGCAATGGACTGCATGGGCGCGAGCAGCTGCAGGTTCTTCGCATAGGCCTCGGGCGCGAAGCGCGGCATGGCGGCGCGGATATCGCCCTTGACCAGGCCCTCGACCTCCTGGAGCTTGCCGGTGAGGAAGGCGCGGCCCAGCGGGCTGAAGGCCACGTAGGCAATGCCCAGTTCCTTGCAGGCCTGCAGCGTGCCCAGCTCGGCATTGCGCGACCACAGCGAATACTCGCTTTGCAGCGCGGCGATGGGGAAGGTGGCATGGGCGCGGCGCAGCGCGTCGGCGCCGATCTCGGACAGGCCCAGGGCGCGCACCTTGCCCTCTTCCACCAGGCGCGACATCTCGCCCACCGATTCCTCGATGGGCACGCGGCGGTCCCAGCGGTGCAGGTAGTAGAGGTCGATGACATCGGTGCCCAGGCGCTGCAGGCTGTCTTCGCAATTGCGGCGCAGGGTCCTGGGGTGGCCATCGATCACGCGGCGCACCACGCCGTCGTCGCCGCGCACGCCGGCCATGCCGCATTTGCTGGCCAGGGTGATGTGGTTGCGGTGGGACTTGAGCACGGGGCCGACCAGGGATTCATTGGCGCCGAAGCCATACAGCGCCGCCGTGTCGAACAGCGTGACACCGGCGTCCAGCGCCGCATGCAGCACGGCCCTGCCCTGCTCGGGCGACGGCGGATGGCCATAGGCGTGGCTGAGGTTCATGCAGCCCAGGCCGACGGCGCTGACGGAGAAGGGACCCAGGTTTCGTGTGGACAGGTTGGTCATGGTGGCTCACAGGGAAAAGAAGAAAGGGAGCGGCCGGCGCTCCCTTGCAGTGCATTCGCACAACGATTTTGCCGTCAAACCGCAGCGCCCCGCACGCCCGTGCGCGCCCAGGCCGGCAGCGGCACGGGCCGGTGCAGCACGTCGTCGTTGAGCCACTGCGCGCTGCGGCGCGCGCGCTCGGCCACGGTGTCCAGCGGCAGTTGCTGGTAGTCGTCGTTGAAGACCTCGAAGCTGTAGTCGCCACGGTAGCCCAGGCGGTCCAGGCGCAGCACCAGGTCGGCCAGGCGCTCGCTGTGCACGCCCTCGCCCGGAAACACGCGGAAGGTGCGCGCCGTGGCCATGCGTTCCTCGAAGGTGGGCGCGTCATGCCACATGAAGTCGGACAGCTGCACCAGGAAGATCTTGTCGCGGTCGATCAGCTCCAGCGCATCCAGCGGCGTCTTGGCGGCCAGGATGTGGAAGGAGTCCAGGCCGATGCCCAGGTTGGACATGTCGGCGCGGCAGACCACGTCCCAGCTGGTGGTGAACTCATTGACGGAGCGGCCCCAGGACAGGCCCTCGTAGGCGATCTTCACGCCCAGCGGAATGCCGAGCATGGCCAGCTTGCGCAGGTCGCGCGCAATCACGTTGAGATCGCCCGTGGCATGGCGCGAGGTCGACGAGCAGGCCAGCAGCACGGGGCTGCCGATCTCGGCGCACATCTCCAGCATGGATTTGGCGATGTCCACCTTGTAGTGGTGCAGGTGGTCGGACAGGCCCTCGAAGTCGCGCAGCACCTGAAAGCCCGTGGGCCGCAGGCCGCTGGCGCGCACGGCCGCCGCCGCTGCCTTGACGCCGCCCGGGTGGCCGGCCAGGTCGCGCGCACTGAGCATGACCTGGGTGAAGCCCGCGCGCCGGATGGCGTCGAGCTTGGCCTCCAGCGAGCCATTCAGAGTGATGGTGTCCATGCCATAGCTGTCCAGCAAGCCCATGTTGCCCTCCAGGATCGTTGTGTGTATCGGCGGTTGAATCGGACGGCGGCGCGCCAGGCTTTGCGCTAGGCGTCGCGGTGCACCAGCTCGAACACCACGGTGCCCATGGCGTTGCGCGTGAGTGCGCCACGGTCATCGGGGTGCAGGCGGCTCGATTCCACGAACTCCACGCCGCGCTGGCGCAGCGCCTGCACGGCGCCAGGCACGTCGGTGGTGCCCAGGCCAATGCGCTGCAGGCGCTCGGGCATGTCGTCCCACTCCAGGCCCGGATCGGGCTCGATGAGCTGCCACAGGAAGCGCTTGCAGGGGCTGCGCATGAGCTTGCCCTTGGGCAGGATGCCGAAGCGCTGCGCATCGGGCAGCAGGTGGAAGTCGAACATGCGTTCGAAGTAGGTGATCCAGTCGGCGCTGCGGCCACGCCCTATGTACTGGACCACGCCGAAATAGCCCAGGCCGGCCAGCGCCGGCGGATGGGGATCGGCCCCGGCAACGGGCTTGAAGTCGATGTCATAGATGGAGAACTCCTGCCATCGATCGACAAAGTAGAAGCGGCTGCCACCCGGGCCGTGGATGGCCGGAATGTGCAGCTCCATCGCCTGGGCCTGGCTGGGCGCCGCCCAGGCTCCCAGCTCGATGCAGCGCGTATGCGCCTGCAGGGCATCCTGCACGCGCAGCGCCACGGCCGAGATGACGGGCTGCCCGTCCGAGGCGGCATGGGCCAGCGCATCGGCAGCGCCCGCATTGACCACCAGGTTCATGTCCCCCTGCCGGTACAGCGTCACCTCGCGCGAGCGGTGCCGCGCCACGGGGCGAAAGCCCAGCCCCTCCAGCACCTGGCCCAGGGCCTGGGGCTGGCTGGTCGTGTACTCGATGAACTCTATGCCGTCGATCCCGAGGCGATTGGACGCCTCGGGCACGTCTTCCCGGCTGCTGGAGGAGGAATCGGTCATTGCGGTACTCCGGGTGGAAACATGATCGTCGTGCCACGCCCAAGTGGCATCGCTCTCCTACGATCAAATACGCGTAAAACTGGCGCGGCCCAACTCAGAGACACCGAGGAAGGGCCGCCCCGCACCGAGGGTGTCGTCCCCCTTTCAGGGGGAAGACGCGAAGCGGCTCAGGGGGTGAGCTGTTTTTCCAGATCGTGCAGGACCTGATAGCAGGGCAGCACCTGGGCCACGCTGGAATTGGGCTCGCGGCCTTCGCGGATGGCGGCGAAGAACTCGCGGTCCTGCAGCTCGATGCCGTTCATGGACACGTCGACCTTGGAAACGTCGATCTTCTCTTCCTTGCCGTTGACGAGGTCGTCATAGCGCGCGATGTAGGTACCGGTGTCACCGATGTAGCGGAAGAAGGTGCCCAGCGGGCCGTCGTTGTTGAACGACAGGCTCAGCGTGCAGATGGCGCCATTGGCGGCCTTGAGCTGGATGCTCATGTCCATGGCAATGCCCAGTTCCGGGTGGATGGGGCCTTGCACGGCGTTGGCCTTCACGATGGGGCTGCCGGCCTGGTAGGCGAACAGGTCCACGGTGTGGGCAGCGTGGTGCCACAGCAGGTGGTCGGTCCAGCTGCGGGCCTGGCCCAGCGCGTTCATGTTGGTGCGGCGGAAGAAGTAGGTCTGCACATCCATCTGCTGGATGTTGAACTCGCCGGCCGCGATCTTCTTGTGCACCCACTGGTGGCTGGGGTTGAAGCGGCGCGTATGGCCGCACATGGCCACCAGGCCGGTCTGCTTTTGCAGATCGGCCACGGCCTGCGCGTCCTTGAGGCTGTCGGCCAGCGGGATCTCCACCTGCACATGCTTGCCGGCCTTCAGGCATTCGATGGCCTGGGCGGCATGCATCTGCGTGGGCGTGCACAGGATGACGGCATCCACCTCGGGCAGGGCCAGGCTGTCGGCCAGCTCGGTGGTCACATGCTGGATGCCGTACTTGTCGGCCACTTCCTGGGTCTTGGCCAGCTCGCGGCCCACCAGGGAGACGACTTCCACGCCGTCGATGTTCTTGATGCCGTCCAGGTGCTTGATGCCGAAGGCACCGGCGCCCGCCAGGGCGACTTTGATGGTCTTGTTGCTCATATGAGTCTCCGTAGAGCCGCCTCAAGGAGGCGAAGGCCCCCTCGGGGGGCAGTGAATACACGCAGTGATGAACGTGGGGGCCTCAGCCGTTCTCCAGGATGAGATGTCCCACGGCCGTATTGGACGCGGGCACATGGTAGAAGCGGTGGTTGACCTTGGGCAGCGGCGCGGGGCCATCCACATCGGCCATGGCGCCGCGCGCGATCAGCCACATCACCAGCTCGATGCCTTCGGAGCCGGCCTCGCGCACGTAGTCGATATGCGGCATCTTGGCCAGGCCGGCAGGGTTCTCGATCAGCAGGTCCAGGAAGCGGTTGTCCCACTCCTTGTTGATCAGGCCCGCACGCGCGCCCTGCAGCTGGTGGCTCATGCCGCCCGTGCCCCAGATCTGCACGTTCAGGTCTTCATCGAAGCTTTCCACGGCGCGGCGGATGGCACGGCCCAGGTTGAAGCAGCGCTGGCCCGACGGCACGGGGTACTGCACCACGTTCACGGCAAACGGAATCACCGGGCAGGGCCAGGCGCCCGTGCGCGCGTCCTGCTCGCCGCACATCAGCGACAGCGGCACGGTCAGGCCGTGGTCCACGTCCATCTTGTTGACGATGGTCAGGTCGAAGTCCTGCTGGATCACCGACTGCGCAATGTGGCTGGCCAGTTCCGGATGGCCGATGACCTTGGGCACGGGGCGCGGGCCCCAGCCTTCGTCGGCGGGCTGGTATTCAGCGGCCGTGCCGATGGCAAACGTCGGGATGAAGTCCAGGCTGAACGCGGTCGCGTGGTCGTTGTAGACCAGGAAGATCACGTCGGGCCTGTTGTCCTTGAGCCATTGGCGCGAGTGCTCGAAGCCCTTGAACAGCGGCTGCCAATAGGGGTCGCCCACCTTGCCCAGGTCCATGGCCGCGCCGATGGCGGGCACATGCGAGGTGTAGACGGATGCGGTGATGCGCGCCATGTCAGTTGCCTTCCTTGTTGTTCTTGTCCACGCTGCCGGCCTTGCCCTGCGGCTGGCGGTGGGCCTGGGCATCGCCCTCCTCGCCCACGCGGCGGTTGCCTTCGGCCGAACGGCCTCCGCTCACCATCATGTTGCGGTATTCCTCTTCCGACATGCCGGTCATGGAGCCGGCCATCTGCTGGAAGCTCTTGCCATCCGTGGCGCCGATCTTGGCCAGGAAGTAGATGTTGCCGCCCGTGCGCATGCACCAGTTCAGATCGCGGGCCAGGACGGCCTGCTTCTGCTCCTCGCTCATGGCCCATTCGTCCAGGTAGGCACGCTCGTCGGCCTTGAAGCGCTCGCGGTTCTCGGCCTTCATCAGCGACATGCAGAACTGGTTGAGCCAGTAGCCTTTGCGGGACTGCTCGGCATCAAAAATGATGGTGCCGGGCACGTCCAGATAGGGTTTGTCCAATGCCATGGATATCTCCTTGAATATGTCCGGCACCCAGGCCGGACATGGTCGCCATCAGGCTTCTTCGGGCCAGTACAGACGCATGGGGTTGTCGACCAGCAGCTTCTTCTGCAGCTCGGCAGTCGGTGCAATGTGCGGGATGAAATCGACCAGCAGGCCGTCGTCGGGCATGTGGTCCTTCAGATTGGGGTGGGGCCAGTCGGTTCCCCACAGCACGCGGTCGGGGAATTCCTCGACCACGCGGCGGGCGAAGGGCACCACGTCACGGTAGGCATTTTGCTCGCCGTCCAGCGCCTTGGGGCCGGTGACGGACAGGCGCTCTGGGCAGCTGACCTTGCTCCAGACGTTCTGGTGCTCGCGCATGAACTTGAGGAACAGCTCGAACTCGGGCCCGTCCACGGGCTTGCTCACGTCGGGGCGGCCCATGTGGTCCACGACCACGGTGGTGGGCAGGCTGGTGAAGAAATCCCACAGCTCGGGCAGGTCCACGGCCTCGAAGTAGATGACCACATGCCAGCCGAGCTTGGCGATGCGGCCCGCGATCTCCATCAGCTCGTCCTTGGGCGTGAAGTCCACCAGGCGCTTGACGAAGTTGAAGCGCACGCCGCGCACGCCGGCGGCGTGCAGTTCCTGCAGTTCCTCGTCGGTCACGCTGCGGCGCACCGTGGCCACGCCGCGCGCCTTGCCGCCGGCGGCCTTGCAGGCATCGACCATGGCGCGGTTGTCGGCGCCGTGGCAGGTGGCCTGCACGATGACGTTGCGCGCAAAGCCCAGGTGGTCGCGCAGCGCGAACAGCTGCTGCTTGCTGGCATCGCAGGGCGTGTACTTGCGCTCGGGCGCGAACGGGAATTCATCGCCAGGGCCGAAGACGTGGCAGTGGGCATCGACAGCGCCTGCGGGCACCTGGAACTTGGGCTTGGAGGGGCCGGCGTACCAGTCCAGCCAGCCGGGGGTCTTTTCAAAAGCGCTCATATTCCCTCCTTCAATCGATGTAACGAAGGCCGGCCTTTTCGAGCGGCTCGCGCATCTTGTACATGTCCAGGCCCAGCACGCCGGAAGCCAGCTTGGCGCGCTTCTCGCCCTCGAAGCTCTCGCGCTTTTGCGCGGCAGCCAGGGTTTCGGCGGCCTTGGCGGCGGGCACGCAGACCACGCCGTCATCGTCGGCCACGATCACGTCGCCGGGCGTGACCCACATGCCTGCGCAGACCACGGGGATGTTGACCGAGCCCAGCGTGGCCTTGATCGTGCCCTTGGAGGAGATGGCGCGGCTCCACACGGGGAAGTTCATTTCCTGCAGCGTCTTCACGTCGCGCACGCCGGCATCGATGATCAGTGCACGCGCGCCGCGCGCCTGGAAGCTGGTGGCCAGCAGGTCGCCGAAGTAGCCGTCCGTGCATTCCGAGGTCACGGCCGCGACCACGATGTCGCCGGGCTGGATCTGCTCTGCGGCCACATGCATCATCCAGTTGTCGCCGGGCTGCAGCAGCACGGTGACGGCCGTGCCCGAGACCTGCTGGCCCGCGTAGATGGGACGCATATAGGGCTTGAGCAGGCCCACGCGGCCCATGGCCTCGTGGACGGTGGCCGAGCCCAGGGCGGCCAGGCCGTCGGCGGCCGCGCGGTCGGCGCGCTGGATGTTGCGGTAAACCACACCGAGTTCGTACATGGTGTTCTCCTTGATCTGTGGTGGCGGCCTGCTTACAGGCCCTTTTGCTTGAGGGCGGCGTCCAGGCGCGGGAACACGCGGCGCGCGTTGCCTTCGTAGACCTGGTAGCGCTCCTCTTCGGTGAGGTTGGCCGTGGCCTCGATGTAGCGCTTGGTGTCGTCGTAGTAGTGGCCCGTGGTCGGGTCGATGCCGCGCACGGCGCCGATCATCTCGCTGGCAAACAGGATGTTCTTGACCGGGATCACCTTGGTCAGCAGATCGATGCCCGGCTGGTGGTAGACGCAGGTGTCGAAGAAGATGTTGTTGAGCAGGTGCTCGTCCAGCAGCGGCTTCTTGAGTTCCTGCGCCAGGCCGCGGAAACGGCCCCAGTGGTAGGGCACGGCGCCGCCGCCATGGGGGATCAGGAACTTGAGCGTGGGGAAGTCCTTGAACAGGTCGCTGGTCAGGCACTGCATGAAGGCCGTGGTGTCGGCATTCAGGTAGTGGGCGCCCGTGGTGTGGAAGCACGCGTTGCAGCTGGTGGAGACGTGGACCATGGCCGGGATGTCGTACTCCACCATCTTTTCGTAGATGGGGTACCAGGAGCGGTCCGACAGCGGGGGCGAGGTCCAGTGGCCGCCTGACGGATCGGGGTTCAGGTTGATGCCCACGTTGCCGTACTGCTCCACGCACTTGACCAGCTCGGGAATGCAGGTCTTGGGGTCCACCCCGGGCGACTGCGGCAGCATGGCGGCCGGGATGAAGTGATCGGGGAACAGCTGGCTGACGCGGTAGCACAGCTCGTTGCAGATGGCGGCCCAGGTGCTCGATGTCTCGAAGTCGCCGATGTGGTGCGCCATGAAGCTGGCGCGCGGGCTGAAGATGGTGAGATCGGAGCCGCGCTGCTTCATCAGCTTGAGCTGGTTGGTCTCGATGGTCTCGCGGATCTCGTCGTCGCTGATCTTCAGCTCGCTGGCCCGCGGGGCCTTGGACGGGTCCTTGAGTCCCGCGATCTGCAGGTCGCGCCAGGCGCCCAGGGCCGCGGGCGCGGTGGTGTAGTGGCCGTGTACGTCGATGATCATCGGAGGGTCTCCTGCGTCTTTATGGGGTGGAAATGTGTCAATGAAGGGGCGTGGCAGGCACCGCGCCGCCCTGCGGCTCGGGACTGCTGTACTGCTTGATGATGAGGGCGGCCATGGCGATCACGCCAGGAATGGCCACCACGGCAAAGATCTCGCTGAAGGCCATGTGGCGCGCCGACAGCTCGGCCACCAGGAAGGAGCCCGCGATGCCGCCGAAGCGCCCGATGCCCAGCATCCAGGCCACGCCCGTGGCGCGGCCGCGTGTCGGATAGAAGGCGGCGGCCAGCGCCGGCATGGACGACTGGGCGGTGTTCATGATGGTGCCGGCCAGGAAGACGGCCACCACCAGCCAGCCCAGGTGGCCGGCCGTCTGGCCTATCCACCAGATGGAGGCCGCCGTCAGCGCATAGCCGATGGCGATGATGCGGTTGGCATTGAAGCGGTCCATGAGCCAGCCGAACAGCACGGCGCCCACGCCGCCCAGCGGGAACAGCGCCGCCACCAGGGTGCCGGTCTTGGGGTCCAGGCCCGCTTCCTTGAACAGCACGGGCATCCAGTTCATCAGCGCGTAGAAGATGACCAGGCCCATGAAGTAGGCGATCCACAGCATCACCGAGCCCACGCGGTACTGGCGCGACAGCACCACGCCCATGCCGCTGCCGGCCTGGGCCTCGGGCCTGGCCTCGGTCAGCACGAAACGCTGCACGCCCTGCACGGCATCACCGGCAATGCGCGCCAGCACCTTGCGGATGCGCTCGGCCGGGTAGTTGTTGGCCACCATGTGGCGCACGGATTCAGGCAGCAGCACGACCAGGGCCACCAGCAGCAGCAGCGGCGCGGCACCGCCCAGGATGAGCACGCTGCGCCAGCCGAAATGCGGGATCATCCAGGCCGCCAGAAAGCCGCCGAAGGCCGCGCCCAGCGGAAATCCGCAGAACATGGCGTTGGTCAGCGTGGCACGGCGCGAATCAGGGCAGTACTCGCTCATCAGCGTGACGGCATTGGGCATGGCGGCGCCCAGGCCCAGGCCGGTGACGAAGCGCAGCACGGCCAGGGTCCAGATGTCGGGGGAAAAGCCGGAACCCAGGCAGGCCACGGCAAACACCGCGACCGAGCCCACGAGCACGGTCTTGCGGCCCAGGCGGTCGGCCAGCGGGCCCGAGAAGATCGCGCCTGCGGCCAGGCCGAACAGCGCAGCGCTGAGCACGGGCGCCAGCGCGGGCTTGCTCACGCCCCATTCGGTGATCAGCGAGGGCGCGATATAGCCGATGGCCGCCGTATCAAAGCCATCGAGCAGAACGATCAGGAAACACAGCGCAAAGATCACCCACTGGAATCCCGAAAACGGGTGCTCGTTGAGCAGGGTCTGCACATTGACGCCGGTTGCTGCGGCGTCCTTCTGGACGGATGTCATGACTTGTCTCTTCCACTGTCTCTCAGCCTGGCGGATACCGCATCTGCGCGCGCGGCCCGCCCCTTGCACCGCAGGGGCCGGCAAGCCCCTGCGCTGTTTCTTCAGTCCTGCCTGCGGCCGTCCCAGACCGAGCGCGGCACCATGACCTCGCCACGCATCAGCAGGCGCGCCGTGCGCAGCAGGGCCGCCTTGGTCACTACGTCGGGATGGGCCGGGTCGCTGTCCAGCGTGACGCTGAACTCGCCCGTGGGATGCTCCACCGAGACGGTGAGCGGACCCGTGCCCTGCTGCAGCTGTGCCACGCCCTCGCACACGGTGCCCGGCATCTTCACCGCCGTGCCCACGGTGACGGCCGCCAGCACGCCGATGGCGTCATGGCAGACATGGGGGATGAAGCTGCGCGTGGTCAGCGCGCCGCCATGCTGGGGCGGCGCGATCAGGGTCATCTTGGGATAGTTCTTGGCCGAGACATCGCCCAGGCCCATGGTCTGCGAGATCTGCAGGCGCAGCGCCTCGATGCGGCGCTTGAGGTCGGTGTCGGCGTTGAGCTCGGCCACGGTCTCCTGCCCGGTGGCGCCCACATCGGACGCCTTGAAGATCACCAGCGGCATGCCGTTGTCTATGCAGGTGACGTCGAGCGTGAAGGGCTCGAACCCCTCGCCCGTCACCGTGACCGTGTCCCGGGGCTTGCCCGTGGGCAGCAGGCCAGAGCAGACCGAGCCGGCCGTCTCCAGGAAACTGATTTCGATGGGTGCCGAGCTGCCGGGCGCGCCGTCGATGCGGGCCGAGCCTTCGTACTCGACCTGGCCGCCGGGCGTCTGCACGGTGATGTCGGCCGCCATGCCGGTGTTCAGCGTCAGCACGCGGAAGGTGCTGGTCTCGCCACGCGGCTGCACCATGCCGGTCTCCAGCGCAAAGGGAACCACGCCGGCCAGCATGTTGCCGCAGTTGGGCGTGGTGTCCACCGTGTCCTTGTCGGGCTGCAGCTGGGCGAAGAGGAATTCGAGGTCTATGCCCTCCTTGTCGGAGAGGCTGACGATGCCGACCTTGCTGGTCAGCGGATGCGCGCCACCCACGCCGTCGATCTGGCGCCTGTCGGGCGATCCCATGGCCGCCAGCAGCACGCGGTCGCGCGTGGGCAGGTCGGAGGGAAGATCGCTGGCCCGGAAGAAAGGGCCCTTGGAAGTACCGCCCCGCATCAGCAGGCAGGGAATGGCCGTTTGCATGGCTGTCTCTATCAGTATGGGTATGACAGCTATTGTGAGCATGGCGCGGGCCAGGCACTACTGGGCAAGCCCGCTAGCAGCTATAGCAAACCGGCATAGCTCAACACCAAGCCTGGGCCGCAGGCTGCGACGCCGGGGCGCCGCAACTGCTTGATACAACTTATTGGGGCGCAGTGCCGCTCAATCGCGGTCATGGCCCCGGCCGCGATCATGGCCATGCCCGCGGCCGCGGTGGTCGTCGTGGCGGTCATGCCGATCGTGGCGGTCGTGGCGGTCCCAGCGGCGGTCATCGCGGCGGTGCTCCCATTCGCGGTGGCGGCGCTCCTCGCGCCAGCGAGGATCGTGGCGCGGCGGCCCGGCGCGCCAGTGCGGCGGCGGATTGCGCAGGAAGTACACCGGGCGGCCGCAGGCACCGTAGCGTGCGCAGTGCTTGCCCCAGTGCTTGGCATGGCCGGGCGGCACCCACATGTAGACCGGCGGCGGGGCCATGGGCGCCGGCGCGATGATGACGGGCCGCTGGTACAGCAGCGGCGGAGGCGGGGCATTGCCTATGTCCACGGTGCCGTAGACACCCGGAGCCAGCTGGCCCGAGACCGAGCCGCTGATATAGGTCTGCGCCTGGGCCGCAAGGGCCGAGCAGGCCAGCGCAAGGGCGGCCGCGGCGCGCAAGGTGGATCGCAAGGTAAGCATGGCCATGTTCTTTTGAAGGGGTGAAACAGGAAAGGCCCCGTTTCTACCAAGCGCCTGGGGCCGCATGGGCCGTTGCGCCTGAAAAGGTGTAAGAACCCGTTCAAGCCAGCGCCCGTTCCTGCTCAACGCGCCAAGGCTGCCTGCGGTGTACAGCAGACCGCAATGGTCCGCTTTCTGGCCTGCATGCGCTCAGTCCAGCTTGAGCCGCGAGTCCTTCACCACCTTCTGCCATTTGGCGATCTCGGCGCGGCGGAATGTCTCCAGCTCGGCCGGCGTGGAGCCTATGGGCTCGGCACCTATGCCAGCGAGCCGCTCCACGATGGCAGGCTCGCGCAGCACCTTGGCCAGCACCGTGGACAGCCGGTTCACGATGGCGGGCGGCGTGCCGGCCGGCGCAAAGATGGCGTTCCACTCGTAGGTCTCGTAGCCGGGCACGCCCGACTCGGCAATGGTCGGCAGCTCGGGGGCGGCCTTGGAGCGCTCCAGCCCGCCCACGGCCACCGCGCGCAGCTTGCCGGTCTTCACGTGCTGCCAGGCCGAGCCCATGCTGGCAAACATCAGCGGCACCTGGCCCGACATCACGTCCATCATGGCCGGGCCGCCGCCCTTGTAGGCCACATGGTGCAGCTGCGTCCTGGCCAGCAGGTTGAACAGCTCGCCCGCCAGGTGCTGGGCCGAGCCCGGGCCTGCCGACGCAAAGTACAGATGCCCGCCCGCTTCGGAGCGGCCGGCCTGGATCAGGTCCTGCACGCTCTTGATGGGGGACGATGGCGCCACCACCAGCACATTGGGCACGCGCAGCAGCAGCGAGACCGGCGCGAAGGCCTTGAGCGTATCGAACTGCATGCGCGCGTGGATGGCGGGATTCTGCGCGTGGTTGGAGGCATCGAGCATCAGGGTGTAGCCGTCGGGCTGGGCCTTGGCCACCTGGGCGCCGCCGATCATGCCGCCTGCCCCGCCCCGGTTCTCGATCACCACGGGCTGGCCCAGCTCGGCAGACAGCCTGGGGCCGATCAGGCGCGCCACCACATCGACGGTGCCGCCGGGAGGATAGGTCACGACCAGGGTGACGGGGCGATCGGGGTAGTTGGGCGCTGCAGCCGCTGCGGCCGGCGCGGCCATGCCGGCAACAGCCGAAAGCAGGCCTGCGGCCGCCCACAGGCTGGCGGTGCGTCTGGACAGGGAATTCATGGTGTGTCTCCTTGGGTTTGAATCGGGCTCGGAAATCGGAACAGCTCGACGGCGCTGCGGCCCAGCACGGCCTGCAGCGAGGCGGCATCGTCCAGCGGGTCCAGCCAGTCGTGCATCCAGCGCACGGCCGCCGGATAGCTGGCCTGGCCCGCGTGCTGGGTGTGCGGCCAGTCGCTGCCCCAGAGCAATCGCTCGGCCGCAAAGGCCTGCAGCAACTGCGCGGTGGCCTGCCGGCCCGAGGCGGCGCAGTCGGCAGCCCGCCAGATGCGGTAGGGCGCAGACAGCTTGACCCACACACGGCCGCTGCCGGCCTGTTGCAGCAGATAGCCAAAGCCAGGGTCGCGCACGCCCAGGGCCGGGTCAGGCCGCCCGAAGTGGTCGACCACCACGCGGCAGCCGGCCGCCAGCAGGGTGGGCAGCAGGTCAGGCAAGCGCCCGGCCTGCAGGTGCAGCTCCACATGCCAGCCCAGGGTGTTGGCCTGCTCCAGCACGCGGCGCCAACCTGGCGCATTCAGATCAGGCAAAGGCAGGCCGATCAGGTTCAGGCGCATGCCCACCACGCCGGCATCGGCCAGGGCCTGCAGGTGGTCCTCGCCCGTGTTGTCATCGACCACGGCCACGCCGCGCAGGCGCTGCGGCCGGGCGCGCAGGGCCTGGAGCATGTAGCGGTTGTCCGTGCCCAGGAAGCTGGGCTGCACGAGCACGCCATAGGCCAGGCCGTGCGTGTCCAGGTGCTGCAGATACGTGGCCAGGGACGCATCTGCGTCGGGCGCGTAGCGGCGCACATCGGGCATGGGCAGGCCGCGCTCGAAGACATGGGCATGGGTATCGACGCTGGACGCAATGGCGAACCTAGGCAGGGCAGACACGGGGAAAAACTCCTTGCGGGTGGCGCGGCACAGGATGCGGCGCAGGGGGTATGCGGCCGGATTCTAGGAACGGGGGATATATATTTCCATTCTTCAAAATGGATTTATTCATACTGGATCGATATGGAAACCCGGCATCTGCGCTACTTTCTGGCGGTGGTGGACCAGGGCAGCGTCAGCCGCGCAGCCGACTGGCTGGGCATTGCCCAGCCCGCGCTGAGCCAGACCCTGGCCCGCATGGAGAAAGACCTGGGCGTGCAGCTGTTCCAGCGCTCGCGCCAGGGCGCCCTGCCCACGCCGGCCGCCCTGGCAATGCTGGATGACGTGCGCACCAGCGTGGCCCGCATAGATGCCGCCGCCAGCCGCGCGCGCGAGATCGCCAGGGGCAGTGCAGGCCAGCTCACCGTGGGCCTGGTGTCTTCGGCGCTGTTCGGCACCCTGCCCCGCGCCCTGCGCGCGCTGCGGCAGCAGGCGCCCGGCGTGCGCGTCATCCTGCGCGAGATGAGCAATGCCGAGCAGGCCGAGGCCTTGCAGACCGGCGCCATCGATATCGGCCTCATGCACACGCCCGTGGCCGTGGGCGGCCGCATGCGCGAGCGCCAGCTGCTGCGCGAGCGTCTGGTGGCCGCCGTGCCCGATGAATTCCAGATCGGCGAGGACGGCCAGGTCAGCCTGGCCCAGATCGCCGAGGCCGGGCTGGTGATGTACCCGCAGGCGCAATTGCCCGTGCTGCATGCCGGCATCCTCGACGCGCTGCGCAAGGCCGGGCACGAGGCCCATGTGGCGCAGGAAGCCAACCGCACCCTCACCGTGCTGGCCTGCGTGGCCGGCGGCTGCGGCGTGGCACTGCTGCCCAGCTGGATACGCTCCATGGACTTTCGCGGCGTGCGATTTTGCGAAGTGCGCGATGGCCGGTCCCTGCCCAGCCTGGACCTCAGCGCCATCTGGCCCGCACGCTCCACGCCCACGCTGGCCGACCTGTTCGCACACCTGGACCTGGGCAAAGACTGAGTGCGGCCCGCATTGGCGCCGCACCGGTGCAAGAAACGGGATGCGCCCGCGCCTGCGCCGCACTACAAACCGCTTTCCCTCATTCACGGAAAGAAAAGGTGCCAGATGCAGCCATCGTCACAGCAACTCCACGGAAAAGTCGCCCTCATCACGGGCGCCAGCTCAGGCATAGGCCGCGAAGCCGCCAGGCTGTTCGCACGCCACGGCGCCAGGCTGGTGCTCACGGCCCGCCGCCAGCCGGAACTGCAGGCCCTGGTGGCGGAGATAGAGCAGGACGGCGGCCAGGCCATCGCGCTGGCCGGCGACGTGCGGGACGAGCCGCTGGCCCGGGCCCTGGTCGAAACCGCCACGGCGCGCTTTGGCGGCCTGGACATCGCCTTCAACAATGCCGGCATGACGGGCGATCCCTGCGCCCTGCCCGACCTGTCGCTGCAGGCCTGGCAGGAGGCCATCGCCACCAATCTCACCAGCGCCTTTCTGGGCGCCAAGCACCAGATACCGGCCCTGCTGGCACGCGGCGGCGGCTCGCTGATCTTCACCTCCACCTTCGTGGGCTACACGGCGGGCCTGCCCGGCATGGGTGCCTATGCCGCCAGCAAGGCCGGCCTCGTCGGCCTCACCCAGGTCATCGCGGCTGAATACGGCCCCCGCGGCCTGCGGGCCAACGCCCTGCTGCCCGGCGGCACCGACACGCCCATGGGCCGCGCCAGCACCCCCACGCCCGAGGCACGCGCCTTTGTCGAAAACCTGCACGCCCTCAAGCGCCTGGCTACACCGGCGGAGATTGCAGCGGCAGCGCTGTTCCTGGCGTCGGATGCATCCAGCTTCGTCACGGGAACGGCCATGGTGGTCGATGGCGGTGTGTCCATCCAACGGACTTGAAGCAGAGCCCCGCCAAAGCCGTCGCGGCAATGGCGGCCCGCTCGGATCTTCCGGTCGCCTGCGGCGGCTTTATCAGGGGAGTTTTGAAAGTGGCATTCCTGCCCCAATAATTCCCCTGGAAACGATGCTTGTGCCTTCGCTGTTCATTCCCGCATCGTGGCCAAGGAGCTGGCTGATGTTTTCTGACCACGCAATTCACGACGAAGCAACTGCTCGGCAAATGGTGCCCGGATGCTGAATCGACATGTGGTGACATGAACCATTACGGGATGGCCGCACCTTTCTTCCAGGGAATGGATGATGGACAAACGAGGTGCATTGAGGCAATCTGCTTGAATCGGTAATACACTGCCCATGCAATCCATTGCATCGCGTCTCCAGCAGTTACCGTCGGATTCAGGACCTGCGCGAAGTGCCGCACAACCCTTGTTTCAAGCATTCTTCAGACAATAGATCAATTACATCCCATTACAGCATTGTGGACGGCTATGGTATTTAACCTTTGCACAAGGTCCATCGAATGCTCACGACATATACTCGCGCAAAACCGCAAGAATGGAATACCTGTTGTCCGTCCGATGTGATTTTTTCTCTTTGAAGAAAAGAACCGTTGCAGGGATTGCATACCCATGCTTGCAGGAGCTACAGGCAGGCACAGTTCCATTTCGGCTGTGAGCGTTCGTGAACACTGATTAATCGCTTCGAGATTGTTATAGTAAATAACGGAACTACCATGACTAGACACACTCAGCCCATCGTGGAGCGCTTGTTCAGGCCAATGGAACGCTCGACCCGCCAGCGCAGTTCGATACGCACGGTCATGGAAGAGGCTGGGCGCCCCCTGCTCCCCGCTGAAATCCTGGGCGCAGCGCAGCGCGAAGTGCCGGCCATCGGTCTGGCCACGGTGTACCGCAACATCAAGCAATTGATGGAAGCCGGTGAGGTGCAGGCCGTGGACCTGCCCGGCGAGGCCACGCGCTACGAACTCAGCGGCCGCGCCCATCACCACCATTTCCGCTGCATGAGCTGCAACCGCGTGTTCAACGTGCCCGGTTGCCTTGGCGACATGCAGCGCATCGTGCCCGAAGGCTTTGTGGTGGAGCGCCATGAGATGACGATGTACGGCATCTGCAGCGACTGCCACCAGAACGTGCAGTAGCGGCGGGCCCCGGGCCTCAGGCCCAGGCATCCGCAAGCCGACAGCCATGGCGCAGGCCTTCCCTGCGCCATGGCTGTTTCTTTTTCCCCGGTCCGCTGCCTCAGCGCCTGCCCGGCCGCACGCGGCCTGCGGCAACGCCCCCGGCCAGCAAGGCCAGCGCAGCCACCGCCCAGAGCATCGCCACCTGACCCCAGGTCTGCGGCGCATGGCGCGGACTGGCCGTGAAGACCGGCTGCGCTGCAAAGTCCTTCGCGCCGAATGGACGGTCCTCGAACAGATAGGGATAGAAGAAAGTCCGCAGCCGCGCATGGAAGGCGGCAATGTCGTCCTGGTAAGCCAGCTGCGCCAGCAGGTCGGTGCCGGCCTGGCGGTGCAATGCGGCCTGCACGCCCACGCCGGGCAGCAGCCAGCCCAGGCGCCCGGTCCAGGCCTGGCGCGCCTGCAGGCCTTCCCGATAGGCGGCGAACTGGGGGGCGACGCTTTCATCACCGAGCTGCTGGAAGGCGTAGTACCACTTCCAGTGAAAGCCCGCAGGCAGCGGCGCGGTGTTGCGCCATTCGGGGTGGTTGCGGAAGAAGCGCTCCATGGTCTGCTCGCGCGGCAGGTCCCAGGCACCATGCACGGTCTGGCGCTGGGCCAGCATCAGCTCCACGCCCTGGCTCACGGGCACGGCGCGCGACAGCGCGGCATTGGCCAGCGTGGGCAGCACCAGGGTCAGCACGGCCCAGCAGCCCATGAGGGCCATGGCGTTGGCCACCGAACTGCCGCCCAGCGTGGCGACCACCAGGCACAGCCCGCTCCAGAAGGCCACATAGGCCGTGGCGCTCAGCAGCACGGAGGCGATGGCGCCCGCCTGCGCACCGCTGGCCAATGCCCCTGCCAGGGCCGGCAGCGCCAGGCATGCCAGCAACAGCACCGAACGCAGGCCCGCACGGCGCAGCCACAGCCGGCGCCCGCTGCCGGGCATGGCCTGAAGCGTGCCCAGGCGTCCCGATTCGCGCTCGCCCGAGACCAGGTCGTAGAGCAGTGCAATCAGGAACAGCGGCGCCAGGTAGACCAGCACAAAGGCGAAGTCGAAGCGGCCCGCCAGCGCCAGTTCGGGGTTGAAGCTCTCGCCTTCATGCAGCTGCGCCTGCAGCGCCAGGGCACGCACGCGCAGCACATAGGGCGCGGCATCGCGCAGGCCCAGGGCGAGGAAGGCCGTGGACGACGGTGCATCCCAGGTGCTGTGAAAGCCGTAGTAGGCCACCGAGCCCGCATCGCCGGGCTGTGCATGCCGACCTGCCTGGGCCGCCATTTCCTGCTGCTGCATTTGGGCCAGACGGTCCAGGGTCTGGCGCTGCGACGAGATCTCGCGCAGGCCCGACAGTACGGCCAGCGTGGACAGCAACAGCAGCAGGGCCAGGGCGCACAGCGCCAGGCGCGAGCGCGTCAGAAGACGCCATTCATGTCGTAGCCAGCTCATCGCACCACCCTCCCCAGACGTTGCGTGGCCACCAGCAAGGCGGCCGCCAGCGCCGCCAGCCATCCCAGCAGCACGCAGGCTGCGGGTGCCGCGCGGCGCAAGGCCGCCAGCGGCGGATCGGGCTCGTGATGGAAGTCGGAGACGCCGCGCCAGTGCTCGTGGCTGATGCGGTTGTCTCGGCTGGAACGGTCACCCGCGTAGCTGAGCTTGTCCACCTGCAGCTGGTTGAGCGCCTGCACCATGCGGTAGCGATGCTGCTCGGCCTGCTCCAGAAAGCGCCGATAGCCTTGCAGGTCGGTGCCGGCCACGGCCATGGACAGGCGGCGCAGCGCAATCAAGGGGCTGACCAGGGCAAAGCCGTCGGCGCTGCGCAGTTGCCGGGCCTGCAGATCGAAGCTGGCCTCGGCATGGCGCCTGAAGAGCTCGCTGGTCAGCCGCTCGCCCTCCATGCCGACCAGGCCCTTGTAGTTGACGGGCAGATCCTCCACACGCGACACGCCGTACTGCGCAAGCACTTTGGCGCGAAAGGCGGCGAAGTAGGGATCGTCGGGATTGTGGCTGTCGCCCAGCGCCGCCAGCTCGCGCGCCGTGGCGATATCGGTCTCGAAGCGCGTGGGCAATGCCAGGGCCGCGCCCACCAGCTCCGGCGCCAGCCGGGGCACCAGCACCACGCCAATGGCCCAGGCGGCCAGCAGGGTCAGCAAGGCATCGCGCCCGCGCCGCATGAGGGCCGAGACCGCGGTGATGCCCACGGCCCACAGCAGCAGCCACAGCACATGGCCAGCCGCCAGTGCGGCCACCAGGCTGATGGGCACGGGCGTGGCCACCGCCATCCAGGCCAGAGCCAGCAAGGCGGGCAGCAGCACCAGGGCCGCCACGCCCGTCAGCGCCAGCAGCTTGCCGGCCACGAACTGCCGCATGCCCACGCCCTGGGCCAGCAGCACGCGCAAGGTGCCGGCCTCGCGCTCTCGCGCGATGCAGGCATGGCCCACGAAGATCAGCAGCAGCGGTGCCAGCACCTGCAGCACAAAGGCCGGCGTGAGCTGGCCGAAGCGCAGCAGCAGCGACGACTGGCGCACATCGCCGAAGTTGGCGCTGTTCTGGCGGTGGCCTTCGAGAAACAGCGTGTGGCCGGTGTAGGCGTCTATGCCCGCATCGAAGGCCGCCAGCGGATTGAGCGGGCGGAACACGAAATGGCCGTAGTGCACCATGCGGTGCGGATGGCGGTCGGGCTGGGCCTCGAACTCGTGGTCCACCTGCGACTGGTGGCGTTCGCGCTGGGCCTGGGCCGCGCTGCGCTGGTCCCAGGCGGTGAAGGCGGCAGTAGCACCGAGCAGCAGCCACAGCACCATGCCCAGCACGGCCACGCGGTCGCGCAGCAGCAGGCGCCATTCCTCGCGTGCAATGGTCCAGGCCGTGCTCATGCCGCGGCCCCCTGCACGCCTGCGTCTGCGTGTGCGTGTGCGTGTGCGTGTGCGTTTGCGTCTGCACTCGCACCCGAACCTGTACCCGCGTAGTGGCGGTGCAGTGCCCGCACGTCAAAGCGCTCTTCCCCACGGGCCGCCACCTCCTCCACCAGCCTGCCGCCCGCGATGAAGCCAATGCGGTCGGCCACATCGGCAGCCCCCAGCAGGTCGTGCGTGACCATGAGAATGGCCACGCCCTGGCCGCGCAGCTGCGTGATCAGCCGGCTGAATTCGGCCGTGGCCTGCGGGTCCAGGCCCGAAGTGGGTTCGTCCAGCAGCAGTGCCGGCACCTTGCGTGCCAGCGCCAGCGCAATGGCCACCTTCTGCCGCATGCCTTTGGAAAAGCCCGAGACGCGCCGGTCATGCGCGGCCGCATCCAGCCCTGCAGCGGACAAGGCCTGGCCGATGGCATCCCTGCTGGCCGGCTGGCCCGCCAGGTCCAGCAGATAGGCCACGTTCTCGCGCGCGCTCAGGTGCTCGTACAGCGCCACGTTCTCGGGGATATAGGCGATCAGGCCGCGCGCCTGCGCGGCAGCCGTCACCGGGTCTACGCCCTGCACGCGCACCTGGCCGCTGCGCGGCCGCACAAAGCCCAGGAACAGGCTCAGCGTGGTGGTCTTGCCCGCGCCGTTGGCGCCCAGCAGCGCATAGATCTCGCCAGCATGCACGGCCAGGTCCAGGCCCTGGAGGATGGTGCGCTCGCCATAGTCCACCACGGCGCCCAGCGCTTGGAGCACGGGCGTGGAGGCAGAAGTGGGGTTGGAAGAAACAGGAAGGGATGGATGCATGGCGGGGCTCAGAACTTGGCTTGAAGGCCTACGGTGACGGTGCGGGCGGTGCCCGGCGTCACCCACAGCCGGCTGTACGAGCTGGTGTAGTAGGTCTTGTCAAAGAGGTTGTCCACGTCCAGCGTCAGGCGCAGCGTGGGGCTGATGCGCCAGTAGGCCACCAGCTTGGCGGTGGTGTAGCCGGGCAGATCGAAGGCCGCCTTGCCAGCGTCGGCCTCGGCCTGCGTGCGGGCCTGGCCCAGGCGCTTGCCCACGCGGGTGACGCCGCCGCCAATGCCGTAGCGCTGGCCGTTGGAGAAGGCGTTCTCGTAGACCGCCAGCACGCTGCCGTTGACCTTGGGCACGTTGAGCAGGCGCCCGCCCACTTCCAGCGTGTTGTCGCGCGAGATCTCCACGTCGTTGAGCACCAGGCTCGCATTCAGGCGCCAACGCTGCGTGACCTGGCCGGCAAAGTCGAACTCCAGCCCCCGGCTGCGGATCTCGCCGGCCGAGACCGAGTAGCCGGCGTTGCCCGGGTCGGCCGTCAGCACGTTGCGCTTGCGGATGTCGAACAGCGCGGCCGTGGCACCCATGCGCCGGTCGGCGCTTTCCCACTTGGCGCCCAGTTCCATGGAGCGGCCGGATTCGGGACTGAAGCCCGCGCCGGCCACATCGACGCCCACGTTGGGCCGGAACGAGCGGCCCACGTTGGCATAGAAGGTCCATTGCGGCAGCGGCAGCCAGCTCAGGCCCAGGCGCGGAGAGGTCGAGGTCGGGTCCTGCTGCGTGGTCGCGCCCGTGCGGCGGTTGTGCAGCGACTGGTCATAGCGGTCCATGCGCAGGCCGGCCACCACGCGCCACTGGGGAGAGAGCTTGATGGCGTCCTGCAGGTAGAAGGCCGTGTTGCGCTGGCGCTCGAAGGTATCGGTATTGGCCGTGGGCACGGGCTGCGTGCCTCCGTAGACGGGGTTGTAGATATTGATGGCATAGGGATTGGCCGCCGTGGGGTTGGCGCGCAGCATCACCGTATCCATGTCGAAGCGAAAGCTCTCCAGGCCCAGCAGCAGCTCGTGTTCGACGGTGCCCGTTTTCACCGTGCCCTGCAGCTCGGCCTGCACGGCGATATCGTCGGACTGGTAGTCGCGGAAACGCCGCTGGCGCGTCAGGTCGCCATTGGCCAGCAGCGCATGGGGTTCGGTGGAAAAGCCGTTGATCGAGGTCTCGCGGTAGGACAGGCCCAGGCGGCTGCGCCACTGCGCGCTCCACTCATGCGAGAGGATGAACTGGTGCGTGCGGTTTTCCACCGTCACATCGCCATCGCGCGGGTCGCCCAGGAAGCGGCTGCGCGAGATGGCGCCCAGGCGGTCGCCCACGGCCACCACGCCACGGTCCAGCGGCGTCTTGTGGCGCAGCAGCTCGCCCGAGTACTCCAGCACCGTATCGCGTCCCAGCTTCCAGGTGAAGGCCGGCGCAATCACCTGGCGGCTGGCGCCCACGAAGTCGCGGAAGCTGTCGCGGTCCTCCACGGCGATGTTGAGCCGGTAGGCAAAGTCCTCGCCAATCGGCCCCGTGCTGTCGAGCGCGCCGCGCCGCAGCCCGTAGCTGCCCGCATAGGCTTCCACGGAATGCGAAGGCGTCCACAGCGGACGCTTGGAGACGACGTTCAGCGTGCCGCCCGGCTCGCTGCTGCCGTAGAGCGCAGCGGCCGTGCCCTTGAGGAACTCGATGCGCTCCACGCCAGCCAGATCACGCGGCGCGTTGAAGCCGCGCCCCGAGGAAAAGCCGTTGAACAAGGTGGCCATGCCCACGTTCTGATCGCCGGGCAGGCCGCGAATGACGATGTTGTCCCACAGGCCGCCAAAGTTGTTCTGGCGCGAGACGCCGCCCACATAGTCCAGCACATCGTCGAGCTTGGTGGCTCCCAGGTCGTCCATGGCCTGGCGCGTGATCACGCGCACCGACTGCGGCAGCTCGCGCAGCGGCAGGTCGGTCTTGGCGCCTGCCGCCTCATCGGTGTGATAGGCGCCCGAGGCCGTGCGGCCCACGACTTCCACGGCAGGCAGCAGGGTCTGCTCCTGGGGCGACGGCGCTGACGGCACGGATGCCGCAGTTTGTTCCTGGCCCTGGGCCAGCACGGGCGCGGAGAAGAAAGCGGCAGCGCTCAGAGCAAGCGGCAGCGGGCGAAGGCCGGGGAGCGGCTTCGCAAGGATGGAGAAGGCAGTCATGATGAAAACGGGCACGGGCGCATGCCGCCGGCATCAGAAGCCGGCGCGCGCAAACACGGACATGCCGCCAGCACCAACGGGTGCTGGCAGCAGAGAAGGAGAAAAGTGCTTGCGGATTCAGCGCGGCGGGTCGCGCGATGCAAAGGCCCAGCGGTTCTGCGAGGGGATGGCGCCGCCCACGGTGCGCGGCGGCACCCTCTCAGGCGGCGCGGCCACGGCCAGCGGCAGGCCGAAGTGCGGCAGCCAGGCCGCCGCATGCGGTGCATGGCCCATGCACCAGACGCAGACGGCTTCCGCGGCTTCCGCCTTTTCACCGGCCGGCGCCTTGTCCTCGCAGCCGTTCAGGCCGGCAAACGCCTGGCCGGGCGCTGCCGCCGCCTGCCGGATATGCGTTGCGCCATGCAGGGGCATGCCAATGGCCGTGTTGAAGAACACGGCCAGCAATAGCAGGCGCAAAACAAGCAGACGCATAAGACGGCGATCTTACTATTGACAATTCAATATCGTTAACTATCCGCCGGCATTTTCAGCATGGGCCCCGGAGACAGCGCGGCAATATGGCACAGGCATGTGACAGCCGACTGGCGATTTCCCGCATTGTGCCTATTGATCTGCGGGCCCCACGCCCCGGAAGAACATGTCGCAGATCTGGTCCGCCACCTTCTCCAGCGAGCCCTTGCGGGGGTTGAACCAGGACTGTATGGAGTTGATGCTGCCCAGGATCATGATGCGCGCCAGGTGGATGTCGGCATCGGCCCGCAGGCGGCCTTCGGCGCGCAGGTCTTCGAGCAGGCCGCTCCAGAATTTCTGGTGGCGCTCGCGGCGCTTGATCTGGCGTTCGCGCACCTTGTCGGGCAACTGGCCCAGCAGGCGGCCGTGGGCCAGGGCGAAGTCCCCATGCTTGATCAGGCCCGCCATCTGGCCCAGCACGGCTGCGCGGAAACGCTGCTCGGCCGTGGCGTCGGCGCCCAGCGCGGCAAGGCGCTCCTGCTGCTGGCTGATGATGCGGTTGCCGCCCTGCTCCATGACCTCGTCCACCAGCTCCTCCTTGGAGGCGAAGTGGTAGTAGATGCTGGCGGCCTCGATCCCGGACTGCTCGGCAATGTTGCGCATGGTGGTGGCAGAGTAGCCCTGCTCACCGAAGGTGCGGGCGGCCAGCTTGAGAAGGGTCTCGCGGGTCTCGTTGCCGTCGTGGGCGCTGGTCTGCCTTCTTGCCATGTCTGCCAGGGTGTGGATCGTTGTAGTGCGGCGATCCTAACAGGCTGTTGGTGGCACGCCAATCAAGCGTTCGGTACGCGCCCGCTGCCTGGCGGGCATGGCCGGGCCGCGAAACTGCGCCTGAAGAATCAGCCCCAAAGGCATTCCCGGGACTGCAATGGCCTGGCAATCAACGGCTCATGAATTTACGCGATATCGGCGGAAGATATTTCAAACCACGGCCAGGAATTCAATCCTCGCAATACAAAAAATCTATCCAGCCAATCGACAAGACAAATGAAACAACGCGTGTTAATCGCAAGATTAAATAGCAGAATCGAATCACATGTAATTTATTTTATAAATCGATAAATAAAATCGATTGATGAAACAAAATCAGCACCCGCAACCGGTTCTGAAATGGGAACTTGTACGATCACCTCGTCGCGGCTGCCCAGGAAAAGCATGCCAGCACGCCCTCTCCAGAGGAGGAAGCGCCAACCACAATGCTCTGCAAATGTAACAAAGACGCAACAGCTTTTGTAAAGTGGCGGTTATCAAGATGCTGCTGGATATAATGCGGATCGCCTCGGAATATGCCCAGGCATGAGAAGAAGCTGTCTACACCTCATAGAACGCTCACATCATCAGTATTTATACTTACGGTGATATCTTCATCCCCCACTGCACATGCACCAACCTTGACCATTGCGTAAAGAGTTCCGGGTCGTTGTTCTTGCTGCGCAGTTTTCGACAAATAGCCGCACTTAGAAATTCTTCTATCAAGATGACTACATACCAAGAGCTGATTGCCCAGAAAAAACTGCTCGACCAGCAAATCGACGAGGCCCGCAAGCTGGAGTCCAAAGCGGCTCTGGCATCGGTGCAGGAACTGGTCCGGGAGTTTGGCTTCACGGCACAGCAGGTCTTCCCCTGGAAGCCCGATGGCAAGAAGAGCGCCCCCGCCAAGTACCAGGACCCCGAGTCCGGCAAGACCTGGACCGGCCGCGGCAAGCCGCCGAACTGGATCCTGGGCAAGGACCGCACCCTGTTCGAAATCAAGTGAGTCCCTGCCGCGCATGGGCCCGCCCGCACGGCGGCGCACATGCGCGGGCACATGCTCAGAGGTGCGTCATGCAGGCACCACCGCCGTGACCTCGATCTCCACCTTGGCCCGGTCTTCCACCAGATCCGCCACCTCCACCGCCGTCATGGCGGGGAAATGCCGCCCGATCAACTCACGGTAGTGCTTTCCAATGGCCGGATAGGCCGCCACGTATTCCTGCTTGTCGGTCACATACCAGGTCATGCGCACGATGTGCTCGGGCCTGGCGCCACCTTCGGCGAGGATGGCGACGATATTGGCCAGCGCCTGCCGCACCTGTCCGGCAAAGTCGTCCGTCTCGAATTGCTGCTGGCCGTTCCAGCCAATCTGCCCGCCGACAAACACCAGCCGGGAGCCGACCGTCATTTCGGTGAGGATGCCATTGGCATAGCCTCGTGGCGCCAGCCAGTCCGGGGGTTGCAGAGTCTTCATTGCTTCATCCTGTTCTCGTTGAATCCGTAAAACCGTCCTGCGGCACCAGATAGGCCTGCAGGCGCTCGCGCAGATCGGCCGGCAGTGGCGTGGCCTTCATGCTGCGCAAATCCATGGTGACGATGGTCATGCGCGCAGACAGCCGTCGCTGGCCGTCCGGCCCCTCGAAACGCACATCGAACTGGAACGATGCCCCGCCGATGCGGCGCACCTCCAATACCTGGCGCAGCGTGTCGTGCCAGCGGCTGGGCGCCGTGAAATCGCATTGCACCGACACCGTGGGCGTGCCCACCTGGCGCTGTAAATGCAGGGTGTGGAATGGCAGGCCCATTCCCCTGTCGAACCATTCCTCCACCAGGTCGTTGACCATTTCGAAATAGCGCGGGTAAAAGACGATGCCGGCCGGATCGCAATGGCGAAACAGCACCTGCACCTGGCTGACGAAGGCGGAGGCCATGGCGCGCGCTCACGGCATCTTGCGCAGCACGAAGCGCTGCAGCTTGCCGGTCTCGGTGCGCGGCAGGGCCGGCACGAAGACAATGGCGCGCGGGTACTTGTAGGGCGCAATGCTGGCCTTGACGAAGGCCTGCAGCGTGGCCGCCATGTCGTCGCCGGCCGCAAAGCCGGGCTTGAGCACCACAAAGGCCTTGACCACCTGGCCGCGCTCGTCGTCTGCCGCGCCGATCACACCGCATTCGGCCACGGCCTCGTGGCGCAGCAGTGCGTCCTCCACCTCGGGGCCGGCGATGTTGTAGCCGGCCGAGATGATCATGTCGTCATTGCGCGCCTGGTAGAACAGATAGCCGTCGGCATCACGCACAAAGGTATCGCCGGGCAGGTTCCAGCCGTTTTGCACAAAGCGCTTCTGGCGCTCGTCGGCAAGATACCGGCAGCCGGTCGGTCCCTTGATGGCCAGGCGGCCGGGCGTGCCGTCGGGCACGGGCTGCATGTCGTCATCCACCACCTGGGCCACATAGCCGGGCACGACCTTGCCGATGGCGCCCGCGCGCACCTCCTCGGGCGGGCTGGAGACAAAGACGTGGATGAGCTCGGTGCCGCCGATGCCGTCGATCATCTCGATGCCCGTGGCCTGCTTCCACAGCTGGCGCGTGGCGTCCGGCAAGGCCTCACCGGCCGAGACGCTTTTCCTGAGTGACGACAGGTCGAAGCGCGCTGCCTGCGCCGCCATCTGCCGGTAGAAGGTGGGTGCGGTGAAGACGATGGTGGCGCGGAAATCCTGCACCAGCTGCAGCAGCCCTTCGGGCGTGAGCTTTTCGGCCAGCACGGTGCTGGCGCCCACGCGCAGCGGAAAGCACAGCAGCCCGCCCAGGCCAAAGGTGAAGGCCAGCGGCGGCGTGCCGCAGAAGATGTCGTCCGGGCCGGGCCGTATCACGTGACGCGGGAACAGGTCGCACATGGCCAGCACGTCGCGGTGGAAATGCATGCAGCCCTTGGGCGCGCCCGTGGTGCCGCTGGTGAAGGCGATGAGGCAGACATCGTCGGCCGCCGTGTCGCAGCAGGCAAAGGTGTCGGGCTTGGCTGCGGCCAGGGCGTCCAGCGCGTCGGCTGCGCCATCGTTGAAATACAGCACGCGCGAAAGGTCCGGGCAATGGTGTTCATGGCCGGGCTGCAGGCACAGCTGCACTTCGTCCTTGAGGCGCACATCGCACAGCACGGCCTGCACCCGGGCCTTGGCGATGATCTGCTGCAGCTCCTTGGCGCGCAGCAGCGGCATGGTGGGCACCGTCACCAGCCCGGCCTTGATGGCGGCCAGCCAGGAAGCGGCCATCATGGCGTTGTTGGGGCCGCGCAGCAGCAGCCGGTTGCCGGGCACCAGCTGCAGGTCTTCCACCAGCACATGGGCGATGCGGTTGGTCAGCGCCTGCAGTTCGGCATAGGTCATGGCGGCCTGGTCCGCGCCCTGCCTCCAGCGCAGGGCCACGCGGTCGCCATGGCCGTGCGCCACCATGGCGTCGACCAGTTCGGCCGCGCAGTTCAGGCGTTCGGGATAGGCCACGTCCGGCCCGTCGAGCAGGAACTCGGGCCATTGGTCGGGCGGCGGCAGGTTGTCCCGGGCGAAAGTATCGATGTGGGCGGAGGCTTGCATGCGATGTTCCCTGGCTTTGCGTTGAATGGGCAGCCTGCCGCTCAGGCCTTGAGCAGCTCGCGCGCGATGATGAGTTTTTGCACCTCGGTCGCGCCCTCGTAGATGCGCAGCGCGCGGATTTCGCGGTACAGCGTCTCCACCGGCATGCCCGAGACCACGCCCGCCCCGCCGAACATCTGCAGCGCACGGTCGATCACGGCCTGGGCCGATTCAGTGGCCGTCATCTTGGCCATGGCCGCCTCGCGCGTGGTGCGCGTCTTCTTCACATCGCGCATCCAGGCGGCCCGGTAGGTCAGCAGGGCCGATGCGTCGATGGCCGTGTCCATGTCGCCCAGCGCGGCCTGGGTCAGTTGCAGGTCGCCCAGGGTCTGGCCGAACATGCGGCGCGACTTGGCGCGTGCCAGGCCTTCGTCCAGCGCGCGGCGCGCAAAGCCCAGTGCGGCGGCGGCCACCGAGGCGCGGAAGATGTCCAGCGTCATCATGGCCAGCTTGAAGCCCTGCCCCGGCTCGCCCAGGCGCTGCGACACGGGTATGCGGCAGTTGTCGAAGCAGATGGTGGCCAGCGGGTGCGGCGCGATCAGCTCGATGCGCTCGCCAATCGAGAAGCCCGGCGTGTCCGCATCGACCACGAAGGCGCTGATGCCGCGCGCCCCCGGCGCCTCGCCCGTGCGGGCGAACACGCAGTAGAAGTCGGCAATGCCGCCGTTGGAGATCCAGGTCTTGGCACCGTTGAGCACATAGTGGTCGCCTTCGAGCCGCGCCTCGCAGGCCATGGCGGCCACGTCGGAGCCGGCATCGGGCTCGGACAGCGCAAAGGCTGCAATGGCTTCGCCACGCGCCACGCGCGGCAGGTAGCGCTGGCGCAGCGCTTCCGACCCCATGAGCGATATCGCACCGCTGCCCAGCCCCTGCATGGCAAAGGCGAAGTCGGCCAGGCCTTCATGGCGGGCCAGGGTCTCGCGCAGGATGCAGACCGCACGCGAGTCCACCTCGGGCAAGGCCCCGCCCCAGGCGCCGCCGGGGCCGGACGGCACGGCATAGCGCAGCCATCCGGCCTGGCCCAGGGCCTTCACCAGTTGGCGGCAGGCCGCATCGGCATCGTGGTGGTCCACATCGCCCAGGGATTGGGCGCACCAGGCGTCGGCCTCATGCGCCAGCGTGCGGTGGGCGTCATCGAAGAAGGGCCAGTCCAGCCAGGAGGAATCACGCATTTTCAGTTTCCTTCGAAGACGGGCTTTTGCTTGGCCACGAAGGCCTCGTAGGCGCGGTGGAAGTCGCGCGTCTGCATGCAGATGGCCTGGGCCTCGGCTTCGGCCTCGATGGCCTCGTCCACGCCCATGTTCCATTCCTGGTGCAGCAGCTTCTTGGTCACGCCATGGGCAAAGGTGGGGCCGGCGGCCAGCTGGGCGGCCAGCGCGTGGGCGGCTTCGCCGATCTGCTCGGGGCTGTGCAATGCATTGAAGAAGCCCCAGGCAGCGCCCTCCTCGGCCGTCATGGCGCGGCCCGTGTACAGCAGCTCGGAGGCGCGGCCCTGGCCGATCATGCGCGGCAGCAGCGTGCAGGCGCCCATGTCGGCACCGGCCAGGCCTACGCGGGTGAAGAGAAACGCCGTGCGCGCGGCCGGCGTGCCCAGGCGCATGTCGGCCGCCAGCGCGACCATGGCGCCCGCGCCCGCGCAGATGCCGTCCACGGCCGCCACGATGGGCTGCGGGCAGGCGCGCATGGCCTTGATCAGGTCGCCCGTCATGCGCGTGAAGTCCAGCAGCTCGGGCATGCTCATCTTGGTGAGCGGGCCGATGATCTCGTGCACATCGCCGCCCGAGCAGAAATTGCCGCCCGCGCCCGTGACCACCACGGCCTTGATGTCGGTGGCATAGACCAGGGCGCGGAACAGGTCTCGCAGCTCGGCATAGGAGCCGAAGGTCAGCGGGTTCTTGCGCTCGGGCCGGTTCAGGGTGATGGTGCCGATCTTGCCGTCGGCCGATACCTGCCACACAAAGGTCCTGGCCTCGTAGCCGGCCAGGGGGCGCTTGTGGTGCTTCATGCTGTGTTCTTCGGGCTGGGTGCTCATGGTGTCTCCATCAAGAATTCAGAAAACGGGGGGAGTGGACCGGGTTCAGCCGGTCATCACCTCGCCGCCATCGACGGCAATGGACTGGCCGTTGACCGAGGCCGATGCCGGCAGGGCCAGCCAGGCCACGGTCTCGGCCACTTCCTCGGGCTGGACCAGGCGGCCCTGCGGGTTGCGTTCGGCCAGCCTGGCGCGGGCCTCATCCGCCGTCATGCCGGTCTTGTCCACGATGTTGGCCACGGCGCCGCGCACGATGTCGGTCTCGGTATAGCCGGGGCAGACCGCGTTCACCGTCACGCCCTTGCCCGCCGTCTCCAGCGCCAGCGAGCGCGTGAGGCCGATCACGCCATGCTTGGCCGCGCAATAGGCGCTGACATAGGCATAGCCGATCAGCCCTGCCGTGCTGGCCACATTGATGATGCGGCCCCAGCGCGCAGCCAGCATGCCCGGCAGCGCGGCCTGCATGCAGTGGAAGGTGCCCGTGAGGTTGACGGCCAGCATCGCCTGCCACAGTGCGGCGTCGGTGCGCTCGAACTTCTGGCTGCTGGCCTGGCCCGCGTTGTTGACCAGCACCTGCACGGGGCCGAAGGCCGCCTCGGCCTGCGCGAAGGCCTGGCGCACCGAGGCCTCGTCGGCAATATCCGCCTGCACGGACTGCACCATCTGTGCTGCCGGTGCCGTGCCGCCCAGCTCGCGCACGGCAGCCTCCAGCGCTGCACCATCGCGTCCCAGCAGCGTGACCCGCGCGCCGCGCGCCAGCAGCGCCCGCGCGCAGGCCAGGCCTATGCCGCGCGCCCCGCCCGTCACCAGGGCATGCCGTCCTTCCAGGGGTCGTGAATTTGGGGTCATTTGAGATCCAACTGCGCCATGGCGGCGGCGCGTTCGAAGTTGGTTTCCAACTGGCGCTTGCCGGGCTGGTACTGGTTCGGCCAGTCCACATCGTGGGCGCCCAGGCGTGCGGCCTCGCGCAGCGTCCAGGCGGCATCGGCCAGGTGCGGACGCGCCAGCGCGCACAGGTCGGCCCGGCCCGAGGCGATGATGGCGTTGGCATGGTCGGCCTCGAAGATGGCGCCCACGGCAATGGTCGGTATACCGGCCTCGTTGCGAACACGGTCGGCAAACGGCGTCTGGTACATGCGGCCGTACACGGGCTTCTGGTCGGGGCTGACCTGGCCCGAGGAGCAGTCGATCATGTCGGCGCCCGCCGCCTTGAAGCGGCGTGCGATCTCCACCGCATCGTCGGGCGTGATGCCGCCCTCCACCCAGTCATGGGCCGAGATGCGCACCGACATGGGCTTGTCCTGCGGCCAGGCTGCACGCACCGCCTCGAACACCTCCAGCGGAAAGCGCAGGCGGTTGTCCAGGCTGCCGCCATATTCGTCATCGCGCCGGTTGGTCAGCGGCGAGATGAAGCTGGACAGCAGATAGCCGTGCGCGCAGTGCAGCTCCAGCCAGTCAAAGCCCGCTGCCGCAGCGCGCCGCGTGGCGGCCACGAAGTCCTCGCGCACGCGGTCCATGTCGGCGCGGGTCATGGCGCGGGGCACTTGCGAGAGTCCCTCCAAGTACGGCAGTGCCGACGCCGACAGCAGCGGCCAGTTGCCCTGCTCCAGCGGATGGTCGATCTGCTGCCAGCCCAGTTGGGTGGAACCCTTGCGGCCCGCATGCCCCAGCTGCATACCAATGTGCGCCCCGCCCTGCGCGTGCACGAAATCGACAATGCGCGCAAAGGCCTGCGCCTGCTCGTCGTTCCACAGCCCGGGGCAGCCGGGCGTGATGCGTGCATCAGGCGAGGTGCAGGTCATCTCCACCATCACCAGGCCCGCGCCGCCCATGGCGCGCGCGCCCAGGTGCACCAGGTGGAAGTCGCCAGGCACGCCGTCGGTGCAGGAATACATGGCCATGGGCGAGACCACGATGCGGTTCTTCAGCCGCAGGCCGCGCGCCTGGTAGGGCGTGAGCATGGGCATGGGCGGGCGGCGGCCTTCGGGCACGGTCTCGCCCGCATGCTCGGCAATCCAGCGCTCGAAGCCCTGCAGCCAGGCGGCATCGCGCAGGCGCAGGTTCTCGTGCGAGATGCGCTGCGAGCGCGTCAGCAGCGAATAGGCGAACTGCTCCGGCTCCAGGCCCGCATAGCGCTCCACGTTCTCGAACCATTCCGTGGAATTGCGCGCCGCGTTCTGGATCTTGAGCACCTCCACGCTGCGCACCTCCTCGTAGTGGCGCAGGCCGGCCTCGATGCCCCCCGCAGACCGCAGGCTGCGCGCCAGCTCGATCGCATCCTCCAGCGCCAGCTTGGTGCCCGAGCCAATCGAGAAATGCGCCGTGTGCGCCGCGTCGCCCATCAGCACCACGGGCACGCTGCGCGGGCCGCGCGGCGTGTCCAGCGCATTCCAGTGCACCCAGGTATTGCAGATCACGCGCGGAAAGCGGATCCAGATGGCCGAGCCGCGCAGGTGCGTGGCATTGCTGACCAGGGCATGGCCGTCCAGCCAGGGGGCGAACAGTTTTTCGCAATAGGCAATGCCCTCTTCCTGGCTCATCTGCTCTATGCCGGCGGCCTGCCAGGTCTCCTCGGGCGTCTCCACGATGAAGGTGGACATGCCGTCTTCATAGCGGTAGGCATGGGCCTGGAACCAGCCGTGCTCGGTCTGCACGAAGGCGAAGGTGAAGGCATCGAACACCTTGGTCGTGCCCAGCCACACGAAGCGGCAGCGGCGCTGGTCGATATCGGGCCGAAAGGTATCGGCATAGCGCGTGCGCACCTGGCTGTTGATGCCGTCCGAGGCGATGACCAGGTCTGCGTCGTACTCGCGCGCCATCGCCTGGTCGTCCTGCACGAAGTTCTCGAACACCAGCTTCACGCCCACGTCCTCGCAGCGCGCCTGCAGGATGTTGAGCAGCTTCTTGCGGCCTATGCCGATGAAGCCATGGCCGCTGCTGCGCAGGCTTCGGCCCTTGAAGTGGATGTCGATATCGTCCCAGTGGTTGAAGGCGTCACCAATGGTGCGGGCCGACACCGGATCGGCCTCGCGCAGGTTGTCCATGGTGGCGTCCGAGAACACCACGCCCCAGCCAAAGGTGTCGTAGGGCCGGTTGCGCTCCACCACCGTGACCTCGTTGGCGGGGTCCTGCAGCTTCATCAGCAGGCCGAAGTACAGGCCGGCGGGACCTCCACCGATACAGACGATCTTCATACCGCAAACCCTTTTCTCGACGGGCGGCAGGCGCCCCAGGTTCAGCAACAGTGCCCAATCACTTTAGGTCTGAATAGTTTAGGTTTGAAATATATGGACAAACCGCCACCACGGACATGGGGAGAACACGGATATGCCACCGGCTCCCGTTACGATGCCCGCTCACCAGGAGACACCCGCTTGGAGAAATACCGCTTCAATGTCTTTGGCCGCATCATCGCCATCGAACGGGCAGACGCCCACTGGCGCTGCTTCAACGTGGGCGCGGACGGCAAGCGTGCCCCTGCCCTGCTGGCCATCCCCGCCGACGTGACCCACGCCGAACTGGCCCAGTACCTGTACGACATCTATCACGAGAGCGCAGCCGCATCGGACCAGGACATCTTCGAGATCACCTGACACCCGGCCCGCAGCGCCCCCCGCATTCCCAACCCCCTCTATCCGCCAAGGAGCCCCTCTTGTCCCAGCCAACCGAAGTCCGCGAACTGAAGCCGGGCCTCACCCCCTTCCCCGCCGCCGCCGACATCTTTGTGGCCGACCAGCCCTGGCTGGCAGAGCACCTGCTGCCGCTGATCTCCATCGACCTGGGCCTGGTGCGGCCCGAACTGGCCGGCACCGTGGTCCACATGCTGTGCCCCGTCGAGCCCTTCGAGGGCTGCATAGGCGATGAGACCGAAGCCCACCACAACGCCTTCACCGCCCCCAACTGGTTTGCGCTGGAACTGACGCCCGACAACCGCTACCGCTTCCTGGGCAACGAAGGCTTCTTCCAGCGCGCGCCGCAGCATGGCGGCCAGTTCACCAAAGACGCCTACGCCTGCGAGCACACCGACGAAATGCTGGCCAGCCACGCCAAGGCCAGCGCCTACTACGCCCAGCATGGCCGACTGGCCAGCTACTCGCGCTACGGCAAGGGCGAGCCCATGGAGCAGGACTACCTGGACAGCCTGGGCGGCGGCATCTGGTACGGCAACTGGACCAGCCACCCGCCCATTCCCCCGGCCTTCCAGCTGGACGAAGCGGAAAACGCCGGCATGGGCGATGAACTGGAAGACGACGGCATCCGCATCACCCGCGACGGCAAGCCCTTCTTCCACGTGGCCAACGTGGCCGGCTACAACTGGTGCGCCACGGGCGCGGACAGCATCCTGCTGTTCTACGAGCCGGAAAGCCGCACGGCGCTGTTCACCTTCGACTGGACCTGAGCCGGCCGAGCAGCGCCGCTCAGACGCGGCCCTGCTCGGGCGTGACGATCAGATGCGCCAGCAGCGGCCGGATGCGATCGTCCTGGTAGTAGCCGCCGTACTCCGTGTAGCGCAGAAAGGCGGCATTGCAATGGTGGCAGCGCCAGAGCGTGCAGCGGTTGTACGGGTGCCAGCCCAGGGCGATGGGAGCATCCGGCGACCACTGGTTCGTGCCCTGTGGGTGGTATTCATCAAGCAATTCCCGTGTCTCCGGCGTGCCCAGCGCACCAACCTGCTGCAGATGCGAAGTCTTGTCCGCACCCGACAAGGACTCCCAGCCCGGCCTCCACAGCACAGCGCAGTCCGTGCATCGCTGCTGCTCGGCCGCCGCCGCTGCGAAGGCTCTCAATTCGGGTTCGGGAAGGGGGGTTGAAGTTGTCATGGAACGGTGCCTTGGTTTTTATGGATTGTCTGGCAGGTTTTGGGGGCGGGCTACCAGTGGAAAACATCTTGTTGTTCCACGAACCTGGCAACGCTACGGTACTCTTTACCATCGACTGGACATCACGATCAGCCATGGTCTTTCCCCGGCTAGTCGTCTGGCATGCCCGTGTCAATCCAGCGGCTCGGGGCAGCCAGCGGCGTTGCTCCCCTCCAGACAATCGAACGCCCTTTCGGCATAGGCCACCACTCTCGTCCATTCGCCAACTTGCATGTAGAAGCTGTTCGGCATGTCCGTGCCGTACGCCTCAAAGACGGCATTGATGGCATCCACCAACTGCCTCATCAGTCCTGCCTCCTGCTCATCGAGAAGAATTTCACCGATCGCCATACGAGCATCACTGCCAAGATCCGTATCGTCAAAAATGAAATGTATGGCCCAATCAAGATGGTCGTATTGAACGTCTGCAGGAAAGTCCTGATTCACCCAGGCTTTCATTTGATATTTCAAATCCTTTAGTTTCCTCAAATATCCGAGCAATTCCATTCTCATTTCAGGATATTTCAAGCGAGGCATCTCAATATCTTCCTGCTCCCTGTCGATGGTGAGTAGCACTAGGCTCGTAGCCAAGTCCAAACCACCGTTGCTTCATCAAACGGGGCAAGACCCAAGTCAGCCATTGCATCACCAGCACGCTTGAATACAAACCTGTGCGGTGCCTCTGCCAGCATTGAAGCCTGGGGATGGCCAGCCGGTAGCCGCCCTTTCCAGATACCTGATTCGGGTGTTCTTGCTCCAGAGCGGCAAGTCAATGATCTGCGTGTAGGCGTTTCAACAGGCACTGAACTGGCTTGCTCAGGTTGCGGAATAGGCGCCGCTTCCCGCCAGTCTCCAGAATGCACCAGGCTGAAAGTACTCAGCCTGTTTTGTGGATCGAAGGTGGCCACTACACCCCATGTCTGCCCTCCCTTTCCTTCGATGGGGAAGCACAGCATGGGGTGCATATGCATCACTTCGTCGGGAGAAGGACTTAACAACTGCATCAAGCTCTCTGGTTCAATGTCTCTAGGCTTGGTGTTTTGAAACCAAGGGCCCTGTCAGGAACTTTCATCCAAAGTAAAACTCTGCAGCGCCCATTTATCTTACCATTCATGAGATTGCCGTTTTCATTGGATTATAAACCAGAGAAAATAGAAAGCAATAATATTTATCAAAAACTATTTAACCGGAAAACCAAAACTACGCCATACTAAATATAAATTGGATTTTCAATCTGAAATAAATATATTCGCCTTAATGGCTATTTTCAGAAAATTAAACCTCAATTATTCTAGAAACAAATAAATCCCATCCATTAGCCAATATTTCTTCGTAACTAGGATCTTCTGAATTCCCATCCAAATCAATAGACATGCGATTTTTTTCGGCAACTTCTTCAATTGAATTCCATGCAGCAAAGCATTCGCTACAATACAAATAAAGTTTTCCCGCATCTGTATTTTTCGAGATAATTAATTTATCTTGCCTGCAATTTGGACATTCAATGGTTTCGAATATTTTCATAATTCAGTCAGGATATGCCGTTATTAATTCATTTGTTCCTGGTCGAACTGATATCCCAATACTGTTTAACGGTGCCCTGCTCCCAAGGAACCAACTATGTCTACAAGTAGAAATCGTGCTTTGTGCAGAAATTCCCTAAGTAATTACCCAGCCTGGCCCCCCAAAGCACAGTCAATTAATTAAAATGAATACCCCACTTGCGTTAATAGCAATAAATACACCGAATTCAGAGATATAGATAATCCGCAACAAACTAATCAATGATCTCCCAACACGAATTCTATTGATAATCAATTTCTGCTAAGCAGATGTAAGATTGTGATTTATATGGAGTTCTCATGGTCATCCTTGCATGTGTAGGCTTACTTGAGAAAATAGCATTTTTTCCGTCAATATCCCTGGAATAGAGAATTATTTCATCTTTATTTAAAAGCATATGAATTTGAACATTTTCCAAATTCCTCGATATTTTCTGCCTACTCTTTTTATCAGGGCTATTTATATAAATCGTTCCACTATTTTTTATTTCTTCCAACAGAACCGATAGCGAATTTTCTTGCCTCCCCTTTGATTCATACTCATTTCTATGTCCGACACCAAATGCATATTTTACAGGAAGAAAATTACCATTCTTTATTAACCCAGGCTCAACCATCCAAGAATAGTTGATTTCATTTTTTTCATTACTTCCATCATTAATAATCCATATTTTTTGATCTTTATCAAAGATTTGAAAACTGGCTACAAATTTCTTTGAATCTACGCCAACCAAACATTCTGGCTCTCGATTTTCAATATCTTTGGCGTACGATGAAGAAAAATTCAAACAAATAGCAAATACATAAAATAAATATTTCATCGTCGAGTGCCTCTTGTTCTAGTCCTGATTTTTTGCATCATTTCCAATATATCGTCCGTATCTGCTGTAGGAGCGGTGCCTGGCCCGGTGGGGTCGCTCTTCAGTCGGGATTTATTGCATTTTTCGCCAACTGGCAAAGGCATTGATTTAGGAGTGGAAGGAATACTATCGTGACTTCTTGTGATAGTCTTTCCGGGTTTTTCATCAAAGGGACGACATGTTCCTCCTTCATTATCCGACTCCCACTCAAGGCATTCAATTGTGTAATCGAATGGACTAAACCTCTTCCATACCTTGTCATTAGGATTTATTTGATCGTATACCTTATCTAATGGATAAGGCCCTTTTTCTGGGATTGGAACAGGGTTAATTGGCTTGCCCTTTCCAAAATTTTTGGGGATTACCCCAGAGAGACCTGTTGGATCAATACCAAGCAGTGGATTTGAGGGATAGGTGAAGAAATTTACCCCACCCATCAACCCGATCGGATCCTGATTGATATAACTCCCCACCACCGGATCGTAATACCGATGCCGGTTGTAATACAGCCCCGTCTCCCTGTCATGGTGCTGCCCCAGCAGCCGGATTGCCTGGTGGATGCCTTGCGGGTTGTACTCCTGCAGCACATTGCCCCAAGGGTCCAGCTTTGCCGCCCAGGTGACTAGCCCCCGTTGGTCGGTCAGCGCCATGGGCGTGCCCAGGTAGTCGCAGTGGTAGTGGTGGATGGCGATGCGGGCTTGTTGTTCTTTTTCCTGTTCCTGAAGCTTTGTCTGCATGTCGTAGCAGTGTTTCAGGTTATGTTCTGGAGATAATAATTAGAGTAGCATAGCCAACTCTTGGCCATTACTTTTTTATATCAATCTAATTATCATTACTCAAAGAATGAATGCATTAATCAATAAGATTATATGAACCCTTTGATTTATTAATCAGAATAGTAAAAAATTACCCCAATAGTTGGTTAGCGCTCTCTGCGCTTGCGCCTTCTCCATGTAGCCATCTGGAAGCAAATTAGCTGTATTTACCAAAAACAATGCAACAAGCTTGGATTGCTCGTGACTCAATTTGTTGAATCCAGAATAATCCTGCCGTCGTCTGCCTGCGTTGTAAGTAGCCTTGGATTCATTCAGCCCCAACTCCAACTTATCCATAAAATAAATATAATATTCCAATGCAAAATGTTTTAGATCATAGAAATATAACAAAAAAGACGGAAGGTAATAAATAAAACCGTCGTCATTCAACATTAAAAACTGCACATATTCTTCATATAAATAATCAAGATCAACTTCGGTCCATTTTTTTCCTCGAAATAGTCTAATACCCTTCTCATAGTCAATAGCATCATCTCCGGAGAATGTATTATCAATAAACAATCCGCAATTCGGCAGATCATCAGAAAATTCTTTCTTTAATGCAATGTTGTATCTTTCCCGCAAAGAAGGCTCAAGCTTACTTTCACGTAATCTTTTTGAAATTATATTATTCAAATTCATTTTTATTCCGCCTGCCCTGTGCATTTGCCTATTATGGAATACAATTGATTTATTTGTGTATTATGCCCTTTATCACCACCATTAAAGCATTTTCTTGCAATGTTTATTCGAGCATCAATACATTTCTTGATCTTATCCGCCTTCCCATAATCAATTTCATTTTTCCCGCACGTAAGTCCTTTTGATTTATCGCATGCATCCTTCTTTTCATCGTCAAGTTTGTCATGATCATCTGGCGTGCAATTCCCTCCGTACCCTTGATACGATGAGCGATCACCTATCTGGGCTGCATTATTGTGTGCAATAGATAATTCACTTGCCGTTTTTGATACAGAAGTCGTATTTGAACTTGGCCTGGATGCCATCCAAATAACCCCCAGAACCGCGACACCAATCGCAGCCCCCACTACTGCACCTATTGGTCCACCAACAGAAGCCCCGACTCCTGCCCCTATAGCGACTGTATTCAACCCTGTGGGATCAATTTTTAATGTCGGAGAAGACTCTGAGTACAAAATTTTATTTACACCACCTGTCAATCCAATCGGATCCTGATTGATATAGCTCCCCACCACCGGATCGTAATACCGATGCCGGTTGTAATACAGCCCCGTTTCCCTGTCATGGTGCTGCCCCGGCAGCCGGATTGCTTGGTGCAGGCCCTGCGGGTTGTACTCCTGCAGCACATTGCCCCAGGGGTCCAGCTTCGCGGCCCAGGCCACCTGGCCGGTCTGGTCCGTCAGGGCCATGGGTGTGCCCAGGTGGTCGCAGTGGTAGTGGTGGATGGCGATGCGGGCGTGCTGTTCTTTTTCCTGGTCCTGCAGTTTGGCCTGCATGCCGCTGAGCAGGCGGGTGGTGCTTTCGGCCTGTTCGCCCAGCATGGCCTGGGCGCTGGGCGGCAGGCCGTGCTCCAGTGTGTGGCGCAGGTGGCGGGCCGCGTCTTGCTGCATGTCGCGCGGCATGGCGTCGAGCATGGTTTGCATCAGGGCCAGGGCCGGCGTGTGGTTGGGGTCGTCCGGGTCGGGCAGGCCTGCGGTGATGGCTTGCACCAGCAGGTGGGGCTCGTCTTGGGGGTCTCCGCTGGCCGTGGTGCTCAGGCGCACCAGGGGGGTGAAGCTGCCCGGTTCGTAGATGGTGTGCTCTATGTGGCGCGTGTCGCTGCCGTGCTGCAGGCGCTCGGTGTGGATGAGGCTGTCGCCGTCCCAGCCGTAGTAGTGGGTGCGGGTGGGCAGTTCCGTGTCTGCGCTTTGCACTTGCTGCTTGAGCCTGCGGCCCAGGGCGTCATAGGTGTAACGGCTGTGGTGGCGCAACTGCTCGGCGTTGCCCTGGATCTGGCTGCTGCGCACGGCGATGAGCTGGTGGGCTCCGTCGTAGTGCAGTTGCTGCTGGCTGTGGTCTGCCTGCATTTGCGCGATGCGGTTGCCGCAGGGGTCGTAGCGCCAGACGCAGTCTTCGGTGAAGCCGATGCGGTTGTCTTCCCAGCGCTGCACGGGGCCTTGCCGCTGGCCTGCAAGGTGGCCCAGGCCCATGAGGTTGAAGTCGGTGTGCCGCCAGTGGGCGTGGACCTGGGCGGCCCAGCTGTCCTGAGGGCTGGCTTGACCCGGTGCGCCCGGTGCGGGCAGGCGGTTGCCGGCAGGGTCGATCTGCCAGCGGGCGGTGGTCTGGGGGTCCTGGCTGTCGGTGGCCGCCCTGAGGCGCCCGGCGCTGTCGTAGCCGTAGCGCAGCAGTTGTGCGGCCTGGCCCGGGGCGCCGGCCTGTTCGATGGCAACGAGCTGGCCCAGGCTGTCGTAGTGGTAGCGGCGGCCAAGGATCTGGCCGATGAGGGGCTGGACGAGGTGATCTCTGCCTTCCGTGCTTTGCAGGCCTGTGGTGCCCAGGGCCGTGAGGCGGCCCATGCTGTCCCATTGGCGTTGCACCTGCAGGGGGTGGTGTGCGTCTGCATCTGCTTCTGCTGCGGGGGTGGGTGGGTGCAGGCTGCGGCGGACTTCGCGGTGCAGGGCGTCGCGTTCGAAGTCGATGAGGCCGGCGCCGTTGAGCTGCAGTCCGTGCACATGGCCTGAGCCGTAGGTGAGCCAGGCAATCTCTCCCAGGCCTTGCAGCTGGCTGTGCTGGCGTGTGCCCAGCGCATCCAGGGTGTGGGCGATGCGGTGTTCGTATTCGATCTGCTCTGCGCCCCCGTTCCCGTCCTTGCCGGGCCGGTACAGCTGTTGCACTTCTGCAGTGATGCGGCCCAGCGCGTCGCGCTCCAGTGCTATGCGGCTTTGCAGTTGGGCGATGAGGCCGTTGTCGTTGTCTGCGGTGCTGTGTTGCCAGACGCTGGCCGCCGTGAGGCGCCCGGCCGCATCCCATTCGTAGCGGTGGGTTTGTGCGGGCGCATGGGCCGTGGCGGGCAGCTGGCGTTCGACCAATCTGCCGCCTTCGTCCCAGCGGTAGTGGCTGCTGCTTTGCTGCGCGGCGTTGCCGTCCGTGGCTTCCATGAGCTGGCCTGCCGCGTCCCAGCGGTAGCGCTGCAGGCGTTGATCAAACCCTTCTTCCTGCACGAGCCGGTCCAGCGCGTCCCAGGCAAAGCGGCTTTGCGCTCCGTTCTCATTGACGAGACGCGTGAGGCGGCCGGCGCTGTCGTATTCGAAGGCCAGGGTGAGGCCGCCATGTGTTCGCTGGACCAGCCTGCCCCAGAGGTCGTAGCGCAGGTGGATGCTGGGGTCGGCGGCCGGTGCAGCAGGGCTTTGTCCCCCCATGAGAGGGGTGAGCGGGGGTTGGGCCGGTTCGATGCGCGTGAGGTGGCCTGCGCTGTCGTAGTGGTAGCGCTCGATCTGGCCGTTGGGCAGTTCGCTGGCCACGATGCGGCCCTGGCCATCGCGCTGGTGGCGTTGGCGCTGGCCCAGGGCGTTGTCCACTTCGATGAGCGCCCCCCAGCGGTCGTAGTGGTAGTGCGTGCTGTGGCCCGAGCAGTCGGTGTAGCTGAGCAGTTGGCCCGCGTCGCTCCAGGCCAGCTGTTTGCTGCCGCCCTGGGCGTCTTCGATGCGCCGGGGGCTGTCGCAGGTGAGCGGCGCTTCCTGGGGGTCGGGGTAGTGGTAGCGCTCGGTGCTGCCATCGGCCTGGGTGATCTGGGTGAGACGGCCCCAGCTGTCGTATTCGTAGCCAATGGTGGCCCCTGCGGTGTCAGTGCTTTGCAGCAGGCGGCCGGTGGCTTCGTCGTGTTCCTGCTGGGTGCTGCGCCCGTCGGGCAGTTGCACGCCGATGAGCCGGCCCTGGCCGTCGCGCCTGAGGTGGACGCTGCGGCCCAGCGGGTCGGTGCGCGAGGCCAGGCGGCCGAAGCTGTCGTAGCTTTGCAGCCAGCGGCTGCCGTCGGCCTTGTGGTGGGCGATGAGGCGCGACAGGCCCGCTGCGCCTTCGAAGTAGTAGGTCTCGATGCGATCCAGGCTGTCGCTGACGCGGGTGGCCGCGCGCGGCTGGCCGTCCGGGCCCGGCGGTTGGCTGAGGTAGTCGAAGCGGTAGGACAGCCCTTCCTGGTTGCTGTGTTCGATGACGCGGGCGCCGGGCTGGGCGCTCTCGTAGCGGTAGCGGTGCCAGGGTCCGCTGGCATGGCGGTGGGCGCTGATGCGGTGGTGGTCCCATTCGAATTCGCGCACGAGCTGGCCTGCGCGGTCGTGGACGGTGATGAGGTCGCCTGCGCTGCTGTAGCCGTAGCGCACGAGGGCGATGGGGGTGGACAGGGGATGCATCGGGTCCTGCACCAGATCCACGCCTGTGACCCGCCAGCCGTCGTCGGTTCCCCACAAACCCAGCGCATCCCTGCCACCATGGATGCGCTGGTGCAGCAGCCGGTAGCGCCGGCCTGTGCCGTCGCTCAGCGAGACCAGGCGGCCTGCGGGCAGCGGTTCCGGACTGCCGTTGACGTCCGGGGCCGTGGTCTTGCCGTCGCTGTAGTGGTAGAGCTGGCGGCGTCCGAAGTGGTCGATCTGGGCCATGAGGCGCCAGGGGCCATCGACCGACTCACCGGGCGGGGGGCCAAAGCCCCAGAGGGTGTCGCCATCGCCGCTGAAGGCCAGGATGGCCTCGGGATTGCACGCCAGCGCCGCCTCCACATGCGACCAGCGCGGGTTCGCAGCCCAGGGCGCAGTACCTCCGTCCGGCTCCGTGCTGCCGCCGCGCAGCAGCCAGATGTCTTCGCTGGCACTGTGCAGCTGGCCGCCCGGGGCCAGAGGCTGGTCGAAGGTGATGACGCGGCCGCTGGCGTCCAGCAGCAAGGTGGCCTCTTCCTGCAAGCGGATGCTGAGCTCCTGCAGCAGGTGCCAGCCATGGCCCAGCAGGCCGCAGGCAGCGCCGTGCTCGGGGTTGACGTAGCTGCTGTATTGACGCTGCCAGGCCACGGGCAGCGCAGCCGAGGGCAGGGCGAAGTCCAGGTCTTGTGCGCCCAGCAGGACCTTGGCGCCCAGCTGGGGGTTGACGGGGGAGCTGACGGTGATGCCGCCCGGGCAGACGGAGCAGGCCAGGCCCCCCTGGCTGCCGATGAGCACGGTGCGCGAGCCGGTGACGATCTTGCCCTTGACGACGCTGTCGGTGATGCGGGCTGCGGGTTGGCCACTCATGCGAGGCTGCTCCTGGAGAGGTGAGAGAGAACGGGACGGCGGATGCGGAAGATGCGGAAGATGCGGGGAATGCAGGGGCTGCAGGACATGCGGGCCTCAGCAGTTGAGCCGGTCCATGGGCGAGAGGATCTGGATGTCGCCGGGCGTGATGCGGATGGTGCTTTTGCCGCAGGTCAGCAGGATTTCCTGCTGGGCTTCGAGCCGGATCTTGGCGGCATTGAGCTGGATGCTTTGTCCATCCATGGTGAGCTGCGAGGCCTTGCCACCTCCGCCTGCGCCCCCACCGCCGCTGCCACCACCGCCACCGGGCGCCGTGATGTTCATGGCCATGCCGCCACCGGCGCCACCTCCCGCGCCGCCGCCACCTCCGCCTCCCACGGTCAGCGAATACTTCGAGCCCACTTCGGTGCTTTGCTTGCTGCCGACCTTGACCTGGCGCTCCTGCCCCACGGTGAGGCTCTGGTTCATGCCCACATGGGTCTGCATGGCCACGCCGATGTTTTCCATGTAGTTGACGCCGATGTTCATCATCTTCATCCCACCCACGTTCTGCATGTAGGCCATGCCTATGGTCTGGGTCTTGAGCAGGCCGACCGTGACGTGCCAGTTCTGGCCTATCTTGTCGGTCTCGGTCTTGCCGATGGTCTTGCTGCGGTTCTTGCCGATGGAGATGTTCTCGTCGATGCCAACGTCTTCATTGCGGTTGTCGCCGATGCTGATCTTCTCGTCGTGGTCCACCCGCTCCGTGCGGTTGTTGTGCACGGTGATGGTCTCGTCGCGGTCCACGGTCTCGGTGCGGTCGCGGTGGATGACGCTGGTCTCGTCCCGGTCGATGGTCTTGCGCCGGTCGTTGCCCACCCATTTGTCCTCGTCGTTCTCGACCTCGGTGAGCTGGTCCTTTTGCGCATGCAGCCACAGCTGTTCTTGCCCGGCCTTGTCCTCGAAGCGGATGGCGTTGGCGTCGCCCGGGCCGTTCTTCATGCCCGCGCCTGCGGCACCGCCCTTGCTCGACCGGGTCTTGATGCCCGATTGCGTGGCGTTGGCCGGCAGCGCCCAGGGCGGCATGTTGGCCGCGTTGTAGACGCAGCCCGTGACGATGGGATAGTCCGGGTCGCCGTTGAGGAAGTCCACCACCACCTCGTGCCCTATGCGCGGGATGGAGATGGCGCCAAAGCCTGGTCCTGCCCAGTTGGTGGCCACGCGGATCCAGCAGCTGGAGTTCTGGTCCTTGCTGCCCAGCCGGTCCCAGTGGAACTGCACCTTGATGCGGCCGTATTCGTCGGTCCAGATTTCCTCTCCGGCCGGACCCACGACGACGGCGGTCTGAGGGCCCGTGGTGCGCGGCTTGGGCGTGGTGCGCGGCGGCGTGAAGGCCAGGCTAGTGGGCTGGGCCTGCAGTTCGTAGCGCTGGAAGGAGCCGTCTTCGGCGGCGCTGCCCTTGGCGCCCGGGGCCACAGCGCTGACGCGGGGGTTCTCCTTGAGGTGGTAGCTCAGGCCCGTGATCAGGTACTGCCGGTTCTGGTCACCACGCGGGTAGTTGTAGAGGCTGAAGGTGTAGCCCGTGGCCAGCGCCCGGTGGCAGGACTGGCCCCGCACCCGGCTGTGGCCCGTGAGGCCTTGCTTCAGTCGCACGCGGATGTAGGCATCTCCATCGCCGTACTCCGTGTAGCCGCCCGGCCATTCGTAGGTTTCATGGCCGTCGTGCGCATGGCCCGGTGGATCGCGGCGCATGTGGGACAGTTCGGCCCGGGGCTTTTTGAAGTCGTAGTCGTCGATGTAATGGCGGCCCGGCTTGATTTCCTGCTCCAACTGCCAGGCGTGGATGTTTTCCTGGTCGCCTGCGGCGGCTTTTTCCGGGGGATAGAAGGGAATGGATTCGCCGCCGGGCAATGCGCCATGCGAGGCAATGATGTCGTCGCACAGCACCAGGGTGTGCTGGCCCGAGGCATGCTCGAAGAAGTAGTAAATGCCTTCGTGCTCCATCAATCGCGAGACAAATTCGCAATCGCTTTCGTTGTATTGAACGCAGTAGTCCCAGCTGCGATACGCACGCGTGAGTTTCTTTTGCAGGGGATGGCCATAGACGCCCAATACCTGCTCGATGATGTCGGGCACGGTCTGGTTCTGGAAGATGCGAAAGTCGCTCTTGCGCGTGGCCAGCCACAGCCAGGGGCTCAGGCGCGCCTTGTAGGCGTAGTGGCGGTGGTCCTGGCCCTGCATGCCGAAGCGGGTGACGATGCCGTCGATGAAGCGCCTGCCGCCGCCCTGGGTTTCAATTTCTATGGTGGCGTTTTTGCCCAATAGGGCCTTGGGATCGATGCTTTCGTTTTCGCTGAGCATTTCCACATCGAGGCTGAAGAGCTGGCTGATGTTTTCCTGGCCGCGCAATTCACGGAAATGCAGTTCATCGCCCAATGGCGTGTGGATGGTGACTCGGCGTGTCATTGTATGAACCGCCCTGGGGGCGGCCTCCCGTCTCTTGGTGAGCGGGGATCATAGACAAGCCGATGGCCATAGGGCAATCAAATGCAGGGTCAGATACATCCTGTAAATGTAAGCAATTTCCCATCTTGGATACAGGCATGTATTTGAATGGCATGCCACCCATTGATCTTCAATGCCATTCAACCCTCCATCGCGCCTTGAATTTCGCCTTGAACTGCGAATGCATTGCGCGTGCTCACACTCCCAAATACCGTTCCCACAGCGCTCTGTCCCCATCCAGCGCAGCCGAGTCTCCGCTCCATACGACCTTGCCGCGCTCCAGAATGAGGTGGCGGTCGGCCAGGCCCAGCAGGCGCTCCACGTATTTGTCGATGACCAGGATGGTCTGGCCAGCGGCGCGCAGTTGGGCCAGGCAGGACCAGATCTCTTCGCGGATGCGGGGGGCCAGGCCCTCGGTGGCTTCGTCCAGGATGAGCAGGCGCGGGTTGGTGACCAGGGCGCGGCCTATGGCCAGCATTTGCTGTTCACCGCCCGACAGTTGGTTGCCCATGTTGGAGGCGCGCTCGCCCAGGCGGGGGAACAGGGCGAACACGCGCTCGGGCGACCAGGGCTCTGCCGCGCCGGGGCTGCCCGAATTGCGATGGGCCACAAAGGCCGTCAGGTGCTCGCGCACCGTGAGGTTGGGAAAGCACTGGCGGCCTTCGGGCACGATGGCCACGCCGGCGCGGGCGATGCGGTCGGTGGCCCAGCCGGCGATGTCCTGCCCGGCAAACACCATGCGGCCAGCGCGCAGCGGCAGCTGGCCCAGCAGCGTGCGAAGCAGCGTGGTCTTGCCCATGCCGTTGCGGCCCAGCAGGGTGACGACCTGGCCTGCCTCGATGCGCAGGTCCACGCCGAACAGCACCTGGCTGGGTCCGTAGCCGCTTTGCACGGCCTGCATTTCGAGCATCACGCGCCCTCCTTCACTTCTTCGTCTCCCAGGTAGGCCTGGCGCACATCGGCGTTGCCACGTATCTCGTCGGGCGTGCCGGTGGCGATGATGCGGCCGTAGACCAGCACGGAGATGCGGTCGGCCAGGCGGAACACGGCCTGCATGTCGTGCTCCACCAGCAGCATGGCGGCGCGGCCGCGCAGGGATTCGATCAGCTCGGTCAGGCGCAGTGTTTCATCAGGCCCCATGCCGGCCATGGGTTCGTCCAGCAGCAGCACGCCGGGCCGCGCGGCCAGGGCCAGCGCGAACTCCAGCTTGCGCTGCTCGCCATGCGGCAGCGTGCCTGCGGGGCGCTGCAGCAGGCTGGCGTCGATGGCGCATTCGCGCGCCAGCTCGCGGGCCTGCTCGTAGAGCTCGGTCTCGGCCGCGCGCGGGCGCCAGAAGCGGAAACTGCTGCCCGCATGCGCCTGCACGGCCAGCGCCAGGTTGTCCAGCACGCTGGACTGCTTGAAGATGTTGGTGATCTGGAACGACCGCGACAGCCCCGCCGCCACGCGCTGGTGGGCGTTGAGCGCGCTCACGTCGCGCCCGGCCAGTGCCAGGGTGCCGGCGTCGGCCGCCAGCGTGCCCGACAGCAGATGGATGAGCGTGGACTTGCCCGCGCCATTGGGGCCGATCAGCGCATGGATCTCGCCAGGCGCCAGCGACAGCGAGACATGGTCGGTGGCCAGCAGCGCGCCAAAGCGGCGCACCAGGCCCTTGGCCTCCAGGGCCGGGGTGGGGATGGAGATAGGTGTGGCCGCGCCGCTCATGCCTGCCTCCCGCGTGCGGACCACAGGCCCGTCAGGCCGCGTGGCGCGCCGAACACCACGCACAGCAGCAGCAGGCCCAGCGGCAGGTGCCAGTACTCGGTCCACATGCGAAGCACTTCCTCCAGCGTCAGCATGACGACGGCGCCGGCCACGCCGCCCCAGCGCAGGCCCACGCCACCGACCAGCACCATGATCAGCAGGTTGGCCGACTGGGTCCAGTGCATGAGGCTGGGCGAGATGAACAGGTTGTGGTTGGCCAGCAGCGCGCCCGCCAGCCCAGCCACCGCGCCGCTGAAAACGAAGGCCACGAGCTTCAGGCGGTAGACCGGGTAGCCCAGCGACTCCATGCGCGACTCGTTCTCGCGCACGCCCTGCAGCGCCTTGCCGAAGCGCGAATCCACCAGCCGGCCAAACAAGGCCATCAGCACCGCGAACAGCGCCAGCACCACGTAGTAGAAAGAAACGTCGTGGCCCAGGTCCAGCCCGGGCAGCACGGAATGGCCGGGCAGGTTCAGCCCGTCCTCGCCGCCGTACTGGCGCAGCGAGATGAAGATATAGAACAGCATCTGCGCAAAGGCCAGCGTGATCATGATGAAGTACACGCCGCGCGTGCGCAGCGACACGGCGCCCGTGGCGGCGGCCAGCAGCCCCGCCAGCAGCGCGGCGGCAGGCCAGGCGACCAGGGCCGAGGTCACGCCGTTCATGGCCAGGATGCCCACCGCATAGGCCCCCGCACCGAAGAAGGCCGCATGCCCCAGCGCCACCATGCCGCCATAGCCCAGGATGAGGTTCAGGCTGGTGGCGGCCAGCGCGTAGATCAGCACCCGGCGCACGAAGGAGATGTAGAAGTCCAGCCCCAGCGCCGGAGCCACCAGCGGGAACACCGCCAGCGCCAGCAGCGCGAGTACGGTCCAGAAGAACCGGGCCTGGAACCTGCCTTGCAATGTGCTGTGTTCCATGCTCAGCCTCGCGCAGGGAAAAGGCCGGAAGGACGGTACACCAGCACCACCGCCATCAGCACGTAGATGGAAATCGCCGCCAGCGTGGGCCCCACGCTGGACGCCACGGCCGGGGAGAACACCTGGCGCAGCAGCATGGGCAGGAAGGCCCGCCCCGCCGTATCCACCATGCCCACCAGCAAGGCCCCCACCAGGGCGCCGCGTATGGAACCTATGCCGCCGATGACGATGCACACCAGCACCAGGATCAGGATGTCCTCGCCCATGCCCACCTGCACCGAGGTGATGGGCCCCAGCAGCGCGCCCGCCACCGCCGCCAGCATGGCGCCCAGCGTGAACACGCCCAGGAACAGCAGCGGCACGCGCACGCCCATCAGCGTGGCCATCTGGCGGTTGGAGGCGCCTGCCCGCACCAGCACGCCGGCGCGCGTGCGCGTCACGAACCAGTACAGGCCCAACGCGGCGGCCAGGCCGAAGACGATGATCATCAGCCGGTAGGCCGGGTACATGAGATCGGGCAGCAGCTGCACGGGCCCGGACAGCGCAGCCGGCATGTTCAGCATCACGGGCGCCGGGCCCCAGACCATCTTGACCAGGTCATTGGCGATGAGGATGACCGCATAGCTGCCCAGCACCTGGGCCAGGTGGTCGCGCACGGCAAGGCGCCGTATCAGCACCAGCTCCAGCACCACACCCGCCACGCCCGTGGCCACGGCCGCCACCAGCACCGCCGCCGTGAACGAGCCCGTGCGCTGCAGGGTCTCTGCCGCCACATAGGCGCCCGCCATGTACAGCGAGCCATGGGCCAGGTTCATGATGTCCATGATGCCGAACACCAGGGTCAGCCCGGCCGCGATCAGAAACAGCATCAGCCCGAACTGCAGGCCATTGAGCAATTGCTCCAAGAGCAGCGTCCACGTCATCCACACGCCCCCTGCCGCGGGCGCATCGGCCCGCGCGCGGTCAACAAATCATCCAGCTTTGAAAATCAAGATCAAGGCACGCCGCGCCCGACGGGGGCGCGGCGGCGGGGTCACATCTTGCAGTCGTTGACGTAGACGTCCTGGTACTTGTCGAACACCTTGCCCACCAGCTTGTTGGTGATGCGGCCGCTGCCATCCTTCTCGATCACGCGCTGGTAGTAGGCCTGGATGGGGTAGTGGTTCTTGCCGTACGTGAAGGGGCCGCGCACCGAGGCGTAGTCGGCCTTCTCCAGCGCCTTGACGATGGCCTGGCGGTCCGAGGCCTTGCCGCCGGCCTGCTTGACCGCCGCATCCATGGCCATGATCACGTCATACGCCTGGGCCGCGTAGACCGAGGGGTTGCGGCCCTTGTACTCCTTGCGGAAGGCCTCGACGAAGGCCTTGTTCTGCGGCACGTCCAGGTCATGCGCCCATTGCGCGGTGTTGACCATGCCCAGCATGGGCTCGCCCACGGCCTGGATCACGTCCTCGTCGGCCGAGAAGCCCGGGCCGATCAGCTTGACGCCTTGCGACAGCCCCGTGGACACGAACTGCTTGACGAAGTTGATGCCCATGCCGCCCGGCAGGAAGATGTAGACCGCATCGGGCTTGGCCGCGCGGATCTGGGCCAGTTCGGCCGCATAGTCGATCTGGCCCAGCTTGGTGTAGACCTCTTCGCCGGGCGCGGTCTTGTAGCCGCGCTTGAAGCCGACCAGCGCATCCTTGCCGGCCGGATAGTCGGGCGCCATGATGAACATCTTCTTGAAGCCACGGTCGGCGGCCAGCTTGCCGGCTGCCTCGTGGAAGGCATCGTTCTGGTAGGACGTGCCGAACCAGAACGCATTGCACTGCGCGCCCGCGAACTGGCTGGGGCCGGGATTGTTGGACAGGTAGGGCACCTTGGCGCCGAACAGCGCCGGGCCCACGGCCAGGGCCACGTTGGAGCCGATGGGGCCGGTGAAGAAATCCACCTTGTCGCGCTGTATGTAGCGCGTGACCAGCTGGCGCGCCTGGTCGGGGTTGCCGCCCATGTCGGTCTGCAGGAACTCGGCCGGCTGGCCGCCCAGCTTGCCGCCCAGCTGCTTGATGGCGAGGTTGAAGCCGTCACGCGCCTCGGCGCCCAGCGCGGCAAACGGCCCGGAAATATCGTTGGCGATACCGACCTTGATGGTGTCCGCCTGCGCGAGCGCGGGAACAAAGGCAGGGGCCAGGGCCGCTGCGGCCAGGAAGGGGGTGAGGAAACGCATGCTGCTGTGCTCCTTGCGCGGGCCGCGCGGATGGCAATCGGTGGTGAGGCAGTCTTCCGTCACGCTGGACGGGAAACTCTGTAAGGGCTGGAACGGTTGGCGCGGGTCTTAGTTTAGGTTTAAAGTATTTTGCAGAACAAGTCTGGGACTTGTACCAATACCTGCCATACAAACCATTTCGCGCCATCTCCGTTCCAATGCCCGCACTCTACCGTCACTACGACCGCGCCGGACTCGATGTCCAGTACAACGCCCGCGCGACGGTACCCGACATCACCCCCATCATCAAGGCCTATGCCGACGACAGCCGGGCTGCGCGCCAGAGCCTGCCCTGCGCGCTGAACGTGGCCTATGGCGAGCATGCCGACGAGCTGCTGGACATTTTCCCGGCAGCAACCGGGGCGGCAGGCGCCCCTGTTCTCTTCTTCATCCATGGCGGGTACTGGCGGCTGCTGTCCAAGGACGACTCCAGCAGCATGGCGCCCACCTTCACGCGCGCCGGCGCCGTGGTGGTGGCCCTGAACTATTCGCTGGCGCCCGCCGTCACGCTGGACCGCATCGTGGACCAGACACGCCGCGCCCTGGCCTGGGTGCATGCGCACATCGCCCGCTACGGCGGCGACCCGGGCCGCATCCATGTCTGCGGCAGCTCGGCCGGCGGCCACCTGGCGGGCATGCTGCTGGCCGGCGGCTGGCATGCGGACTACGGCGTGCCCGAGGACGTGGTGCGCGGCGCCGCATCGCTGTCGGGCCTGTTCGACCTGCGCCCGCTGGTGCACACCCACATCAACGAATGGATGCGCCTGAGCGAGCAGGACGCCATTCGCAACAGCCCCGCCCTCCTGCCGCACGGCGCGGCCTGCCCGCTCATCGTGAGCTACGGCGAGAGCGAGACCGATGAATTCAAGCGCCAGAGCGACGACTACCTGGCCGCCTGGAACCAGCGCTGTGGCCCCGGTCCATCGTCAGGCCAGTACGTGGCCATGCCCGGCACCAACCATTTCGACATCGTGCTCACCCTGAACGACCCGGCCAGCCCGCTGACGCGCGCCATCCTCGCGCAGATGGGCTTGAGCGCCCCCACACCGCAGAACCAGCCATGACCCACGCTCCCGACCTGGAGTCGCGCGCCGCGCCCGACGACCACCATGCGCTGCGCCTGTGGCTGCGCATGCTCACCTGCTGCAACCTCATCGAAGGCGAGATCCGCAACCGCCTGCGCAGCGAATTCGACACCACCCTGCCCCGCTTCGACCTCATGGCCCAGCTGCAGCGCGCGCCCGAGGGTATGAAGATGGGCGAGCTGTCGCGCCACATGATGGTGACCAACGGCAACATCACCGGCATCACCGACCAGTTGGAGAAGGAGGGCCTGGTGGTGCGCACCAAGGTGGAGTCCGACCGGCGCAGCTCCGTGCTGCACCTCACCCCGCTGGGCCGCAAGACCTTTGCGCGCATGGCCAAGGCGCATGAGTCCTGGGTCATGGGCATGTTCGGCGACATGCCGCAGGCCAGCCGCAACGACCTGTACCAGGCGCTGGGCGACCTCAAGCAGCAGGTGGTGGCCCACCGCTCGCCCACGGACTGAGCGCACGCAGACCCACCCCCATTCAGCCCTGCACGCAGTTGCGCCCTGCGGCCTTGGCGCGGTACAGCGCACGGTCGGCCGCTTCCACCAGCGCCACGGCGGCACCTTGGGTGGAGCCGTGGGTAGTGCCTTGTGTAGCGCTTTGTGTAGCGCTTTGTGTAGCGCCTTGAGTCGCGCCAGCCTCACCGCACTGCGCTGTCGCCACGCCGATGCTGGCCGTCACATGGCCGAAGCGGCTGCTGCGGTGCTCCAGGCCCAGGCCCTCGATGCGCGCACGCAGCCGCTCGGCCACCTGCAGCCCGCCGGCATGGTCCGTATTGGGAAGCACCACGGCCAGCTCCTCCCCGCCGTAGCGCGCCGCCATGTCGCCGGGCCGCTGCACGGCCTGGGCCAGGGCGCGACACACTGTCTGCAGGCAGGCATCGCCCGCCACATGGCCGTAGGCGTCGTTGTAGCCCTTGAAATGGTCCAGATCGATCAGCAGCAGCGACAGCGGCGTGCCCTCGCGCACGGCGCGCCGTGCCTCGCGCTCCAGCACCTCGTCGAAGCGGCGCCGGTTGGCCAGGCCCGTGAGCTGGTCCTGGGCGGCCAGCACCTCCAGCCGGCGGTTGGCCTGCAGCAATTCCTCGCGCGCGCTGACCAGGGAGCATTCGGCACGCGAGCGCAGCCGCATCGCCGCCGTCAGCCGCCAGCCGATCAGCGCAATCGCCAGAAACAGCCCCAGCACCACGGCCAGCGTCAGTTGCGCCTGGCGCTGCCAGGAACTGAGCGCCTCGTCGCGGCCCAGGGCCACCGTGGTCACCAGCGGATAGCGCTCGCTGCGCAGGAAGGCATAGATTCTTTCCGTGCCATCCAGGCCCGAGCGGAACGACGCCGTGCCCGACATCGCCCCCGCATAGTGGCGCAGGAAATTGGGCGACTGCGAGAAGTCCCGGCCCAGGTCCTGCTCACGGAAGGGGTGGCGCACCAGCAGTTGCCCGCCCGGCGTGCTCAGTGAAATGGCGCCCTGCTCGCCGATGTCGATCTTGCCGAACAGCCGCAGGAAATTTTCCACACCCAGCGTCACCACGACCACGCCGGCAAACTGGCCCTCGCTGTCGGTATAGCGCCGGCTGATGGTGATCACCCATTCGCTTGTGGAGCGGCTGCGGATCGGCGGCCCGATGTAGATGCCTGACGACGGGTCGTCGCGGTGGTGCGTGAAGAAGTCGCGGTCCGCGCTTTGCGTTCCTGGGGGAAACGTCCCCTTGGACGACATCAGCCAGCGCCCCTGCGCGTCCACGACCAGCAGCTCGTTGAGCTGGTTCAGCAGCTGCTCCTGGCGGTTGACCAGATGCAGCACGCGCTCCAGGTGCGCGGCACCGGCGCCATCCAGCTCCAGCCTTTCGGCAATGCCCAGCAGCAGCATGGAGCTTTGGGTGATCACGCCTTCGGAATAGGTATTCAGCGTCTGCGCCAGATTGCGGTTGACGGTATCCACCTCGGCCAGCGTGCGCTGGCGTGCAGCCACCAACTGCCACACCGTGGCCGCCGACACCGACACGAACACCACGGCCAGCAGCCAGCCCACCAGGCGGGTATCGCGTTTGACGGGCCGACCGCTGCGGCTGCGGCAGGCCCTTGTCCACCAATCCCTCTTCGTCACATGCACCTGCGCCATCTCGGCGGTCTCGCCGCCGTCCGATCTTGGGGTTTTCTGCGTCCGGGTTCAACGCCAGTGCAGCTTCCTTCCGCAAGCGATTCCCGTCCTCGACCCAGGTCGAGCCGGAAAAACCCGCGAACCCGGTATTGTCCCCGGCTTCGGAAAAATCGGCCGGCAGGGTTGGGATTGGGGGGTGCTGCCGGCTGGGTAGGCAACGTATTTGCGGTACCATTTCGCCGTCCCTCAGCGGACACGGGCTTGGCGGCCCGGACACAGACGCAGCAGTCGCCACCTCTAAATGAGGCGGCGACTTTTTACGCTTTCTCCAGGGCTGCGCTGGACACACTCCCGTTTTGGCGGGGCTGTGCGGGACCTCCGAAAGGGGGTGCCGGTCCTGTGTCCGGTCCGCCAACCTGCACAGTCCTGCCACCTCTCTTGGCGGAGGGGCGGCAGGCTCTACTTGTCACACAGGAGCTGCCATGGCTGACACCACCATCACACACGGCGCATTTGCTGCCGCGCATCCACCCTCTTCTCTTTTGCAGCTTCAGCGCTGCAAGCCATTTCCGTCACCCTATCGCTGAAGGGAGTACCGCATGTACTACCCGATTGCTGAAGAAGAATTGCAAGTGGTTCAGGACTGCATGCAGCAGATATCGCTGCTTGTGGACTTGGGCTGCGGGATTTCTGCCATGCAGACCACAGTGGGGACGGAGGCCTTGTTGAGTTTCCTGATTTCGCAGAGGCAGGCGCTGCAGGGGGCTATTGAGGCGGTGCAGGCCAGGGAGGTTATGAGGGAGCCTGGGAGGTGAGGAGGGCTCCAGAAAAGATTGCATTCGACCAGTTGCGGTCAATCAAAAGATGCAGCCGTCGGTTACAACAAAAGCCTGCCTCAAAACTCCTGCCCTCTGCCACGCCCAAAAAAAGCGAATCCGTCAATCCCTGTCTAAACACCCGCCAGCTTTTTGATGATGGCAGCACCGTTGCGAGGCTCGGGTATGTAGCAAATTCCGGACTGCGCATAGACAGATTTGGCGAAAGCGTTAGCCTGCGGCGGGGCTTGCTGCAAGTCCAGCAGCCAAACAGACTTGATGCCCGAGGCTGGCAACGGACCCATCATCTTAGCCGGGTCCATTTTCATGGTTAGTAAGTATGGCCTAGCTGCGCCTTGAGGATCGTTGACAACGACCGCCATCCCCAAGTGCGGGTCGCCATTGGGCGTCATATAGCTCACGAAACACCCGGCCTTGACGACAGTCAGTTGCTGCAACTGGCTTGGCAGGTCCCCGCTCACAGCTGCCTCCGAGACCTTCATGTCAACCGGCAACTGGGCGGTGTCCGCCGTCCATGTCGCATCGGTTGGCAATCCTTTGAATGCCTCCCCAAGGCCCTGCTTTTTGCTGACACCGAAACTGACCAAGGCATCGCGGAGGCCTACTAAAAAATTCTGATGCCGAACCGTCACGAATGAATCCAGATTGGTCGGCACTTCAGCATCGACCGGCGCCCTAAGTGGCGGAACGACGGGAGGGCGCAAGACCTCAATGGTGCTGAACAATTGATTGTCTGGAATGCATGTACCGATGAACCCGGCGTCCGTGCGCCAGTCAGTTCTCGCCTCATCGAGTACTGCCGAAACGATCAAGGCGGAATCGTGTCTATTGAAACCTGCGGAATTCAATTTCCTCATCAGCTTTTGACATGCAGCAGGATATCGCTCGGTTGCCAGCTCTTTTGTCAGCTCAGGTGCTTCTGAGCTTAGCAACTGCTGCACCGAAGAAACGGCCCCAGATACACCTGCAGAAATACCCTCCGGAAAATTCAGCACAGCATAGCGAGAAACAGCAGCGTCATCATGTGAAACAGAGTAACCTGGTGCAGCGGATGCAATCAGATCGTCCGCAAAAAATATCGATCGACGTGTATTTAGCAATATCCGCAGCCGAGCCAGGGAGGTCGCCGCGCTTGGATTTCTGGCCATTCGCTCAAGAGCATTTTGAACTGTTTCATTCGCACCCTTATCAATAGACAACAATTGAAGAGGGTACTCGAGGGAACCAGATCTCAAATCATCCCAAGACAATTGAAGCAGATGATCTTGATCGCTGGAGGCAGAGTAAATCTCCTGAAACTGGTTGCTGATAATCTTGATAGCTGGATCTCCAGCAAATCCAAGCAACTGGGTCAATGTGCCAGCAGTGCCTCCGGTTGCATAAGTTGAAGCAACTTGCAGCACTGTATTAAATGCAGATGAAATTTTTTCGTTGCGCTTTGATTGAAATCGAAGCGCGATTCGAAGGTAAGGCTGGCCTGACTTACCTGGACCAGCAATGTCCGTGGATGGAGAAATAGGTGTCAAAGGCACCAAAACAACGGCGGGCTGAAAAACCGAGTTGCAGAACTGACCTTTATTGTCCCATTTATATGAAGCTATAGGAATCCACTTACCACTTTCCACACCCTTAAAGCCCCAAACCTGCGCCGCCAGAAAAACCTCTGTTTCTTGCGAAAATACTTTCCGCCAGAGATTTGAAAGCCCAGGTGAAATGCACCCCGCGTCGCTACCCCCCTCGACTGTGGCCTTGATAGTCACGTAGCCCATGTCAACCGGACTATTCGCGAGGTAAGCCTTCGGCGTGCCGGACTTGCTGGATTCCTTAACGAAACCAAATACAGTCGCCGCGTCGGCCTCACTACTGATCAGTACTGTTGCCAGAAATGCCATTACCAAAAGACGTTTCATGTGGGCTCCCTTTGCGCTCAGATCGTCCGGTCTAGCATGCGAGCAGTCAACTCGGGAATTCCCGTCTGCGATAACGATGAGTTCATCAGCAGAGCGGGTCACTATCGAGGCGGAAGCTAAGCTATCTAAGCTGTGACGGTTTCAGATTCAGGATGTCAGAAGTTCTGGACTCCGCGCGAGCAAGGGCAACGAGTCGAGAGTTGGCGTCAATTGAACACAACTTCTACCGCGTCTGGGCGGAAATCGAATCTGCCCTTTCAATAGCGCAGCCATTCATCCACGGCTATGCTCAATACCTTTGCCGTTGCGCAGCCGGCGCCCGCACTGCAACGGACCTTGACTGTTCAGGACCTCCCATGCACATCGAACCCGGCGTCGTCAGCCCCGAAAAAATCGCCCTCAGTTATGTCACCGCCGCAGCGGCCTTCGGCCTGACCGCCGCCCTGGCACGGCAAAGCCTGCGCGACAACGGCGGCTGGCTCGCGCTGCTGGCCCGCAGTGTCATCACCACCGCGCTGGTGTTCAGCTTCTTCGAGGTGTTTCCGCACGAGCCGGTCGGCGTGTCCGAGGTCCATCTGATCCTGGGCTCGACCTTGCTGCTGATGTTCGGCGCGGGAGCTGCGGCCATCGGCCTGGCGTTCGGCCTGCTGGTGCAGGGCCTGTTCTTTGCCCCCTTCGACCTGCCGCAGTACGGCATGAACGTCACCACCTTGCTGGTGCCGCTGTATGCGGTGAACCAACTGGCGCGCCGGCTGATTCCCGCCGGCACGGCCTATGTGGACATCAGCTACAGGCAGGCCCTGGCCCTGTCCACCACCTACCAGGGCGGCATTGTCCTGTGGGTCGCGTTCTGGGCCATCTACGGCCACGGTGCCAGCCTGGCAACCTTGACCGAGGTGGCAAGCTTCGGTGCTGCCTACATGTGCGTCGTGCTGGTGGAACCCCTGGTGGACCTGGCGGTGCTGTGGCTGGCCAAGCGCCTGGCGACCTTCACCCAAGGGCCGCTTTTCAATACCCGCCTGCACGCCGTTGCGGTCTGACAGGGCCGGCTCCCCCGGTCACGGTTGACGCCCCATAGGGCATCTTGCCCCGGTGCTCCCGCCTTGCCGCCCCCGGGCCACCATGGCAAAGCGGGGAGCGGCAGGTGCATGGACGGCCCCGCGCGCAGCCGTGGCCGCTTCCTCCTGGTCCAGCATGACCAGGTCCCTCTTCATCAGCCTGCCGGCAAGCGAGCTCGGCAAATCCACCGCCTTCCACAAGGCCCCGGGCTTCCAACAGAGCCCGCAGCCCAGCAGTGAGGACGGCTTCGCCATGGTCTGGAGCGGCGGGATGCCTGCGCAGTGCAAGGACCCGGCGTTCGCCTCCGCGACGTGGCCTTGGCAACGCGGCCGACGCCGGAATCGCTGCAGCCGGGTGATCGGGCAAGCCTGAAAACCTGCTTCCTGCGACAATCCGCCCCGCTCGCTTTGCTCCACTGCATCGCGACGGCACGGACCGTCGCCGCATTGCTCCTTGTCTGGCGGCTCTCACAAGGAGCGCGCCTGCGCCGATACCTCCATCGCCCATGGCTCTCGACCCCTTCACCCTGCTCGTTCTCACCACGGCCATGGCGGCCGCTTCGGCGCTGTATCTGGCTGCGGAATGGAGCAGCGTGCGCGAACGCTCGCTGCTGCTGTGGAGCGCGGGGTTCGCCATCATCGTCGTGGGCTGCGTGCTGGCCCTGCTGCGTTCCAGCGGCCATGTGCTGCTGGGCATCTGGTTTCCCAACGGCCTGCTGATCGCCGCCCACTGGCTGTTCCTGGCCGGGGTCGCCGGATTCATGCGCGTGCGGCTGTCGCACTTCTGGTGGCTGCTGGCCGTCGTCTGGCTGGCCATGCTGTTTCTGCCAGACGAGCCCTGGTGGTCCAAGGCGATGCTGGGCATCCAGTCGCTGCTGATCGCCATCACCACCTTGCGCGCCGGCCTGCTGCTGCGCCCGCATGGCGGTGCGCTGGGCATGGGCGCGGCGCAGTTGAGTTTCGTGCTGCTGGCCCACGGCCTGTTCTACCTCGCCAAGGCCGGATCGACCGTGGCGCTGGACGCCTTCGTCAACCTGGGCAGTTTCCGCGGCACGGTGATCCTGGTCTCGCTGGTGGAGGGCGTGATGGCGATCATGCTGCTGGCCATGTCCATGACCGGGACGGAGCGCCATCGCCGCGAGGAGCGCATCGCGCAGATTGCCGCCCGCGATCCGCTGACCTCCCTGGACAACCGCCGCGCGCTCTATCTGCGCGCACCGGCGCTGCTGGCACAAGCCTCGCCGGCCCGCCCCGGCGCCCTGCTGCTGATCGACATCGACCACTTCAAGCAGGTCAACGACCTGCACGGCCACGATGCCGGCGACCGCCTGCTGGTGACGCTGAGCGACCTCATCCGCAGCGTGCTGCCTCGCGGCGCACTGGCCGCGCGGCTGGGCGGGGATGAGTTCGTGATCCTGCTGCACAACGTCTGCGGCACGGCCGCGCAGGCGCTGGGCCAGGACTTGCGCGAGGCGTTCGTGCAGCAGGCGCGCGCGATGTTCGCGACGCCGCAGCCCGTGTCCCTGAGCATCGGTGCGGCCTTGTTCGACCAGCCCGGAACAGAGCTGTCCCACTGGCTCAAGCAGGCCGACGAGGCCCTCTATGCATCGAAGCGCAAGGGACGGGACCGGATGGAACTCGCCCCGCTTGCGCCAGGGCGGCCCCACGGATGATCTGCTTGCCGCAGGTGGGCCGCTTGCGTGCGCTTGCAGGTCACATCTGCCACTGATAGGGGTCCGGGCCGGTTCAGTCCGGGTCGTTTTGGCGCCTCAAGGCGTCAATGCAAAGTCCACCGCAGCCTCGGCATGCAAGGCCGTGGTGTCCAGCACGGGCACGGGGCAATGCGCCTGCTGCACCAGCAGGCTGATTTCCGTGCAGCCCAGCACCATGGCCTGGGCGCCCTGCCCGGCCAGCTGCGCCATGATGCGCTGATAGGTGCGCCGCGACTCTTCCCGTATCCGGCCTGCGCACAGTTCCTCGTAGATGATGCGGTGCACTTCGGCGCGGTCCGCCTCCTGCGGCACCATCACCTCCAGCCCCTGCTGCTGCAGGCGCTCGCGCATGAAGGGCTGCTCCATGGTGAAGCGGGTGCCCAGCAGCCCCAGCCTGCGGTGGCCTGCCGCCCGGGCCGCATCGGCCACCGGGTCGGCAATGTGCAGAAAAGGGATGCGCACCGCTGCCGCAATGCGGTCTGCCAGCTTGTGCATGGTGTTGGTGCACAGCAGCACCCCATCCGCCCCGCCATCCTGCAGCCGCCGCGCGGCATCTTCCAGCAAGGCGGCTGCGTCATCCCAGCGGCCTTCATGCTGGGCCAGCTCGATGGGGCCAAAATCCACGCTGTACATGAGCAGTTTTGCAGAGCGCAGCGGACCCAGCCGGTCGCGCACGCCCTGGTTGATGAGCCGGTAGTACTCGGCGCTGGACTCCCAGCTCATGCCCCCGATGAGACCGATGATGCGGTGAATTTCCGTGTGGTTTGCGTTCATGCCTTCAGTGTGGGCAGCGCCCGGTTTCCCGTCTATCAAGAAATTTCAGTTCAAGACACAAGGCGCCAGGGTGATGAAAGTTCAGGAACTACCGGGATTCGAGGTGCAGCTGCTGGGCCGCGCCGCCTATAGCAGCCATGACCCGACCCGCCTTCATTCGCTGGGCATTGCGCTGGAGCGCCAGCAAGGCGTGCATGCCATTGGCAGCGACCGCCGCGTGGACTTCGACACATGGCCCGGCACGGTGGCACGCACGCCACCGGGGGTGGATGTGTTTTCCGAATCGGCCACGGGCGGCGAGTACCTGGTGGTTCGCTGTACCCCTGCGCAATGGGAGCAATGGCTGGACGACGCAGTGCCTGACACCGAAGCCCGGCGCGTTGTGCACCCTGGCCAGCGCGCCGCCTTGCAGATTGCGCACCAGCTGCGGCAACTGCTGCTTTGCCCCGAGACGGACACCCTGGCAATAGAGCAGGCAGCCCTGCACTTCATGGCCCGGCAATGCGTCGATGCGAGGGATGTGCCCCATGCGCCCATCCCGCGCATCGATGCATTGCGCCCGGTGTATCGGCCGGTTCTGGAGCGCATGGCGGCCGAGTTTGCACAGCCGTTGAGCATTGCCCAGCTGGCCCGGATGACCCGTCGCACCCCGCTGCGTTTTCTGCGTGAGTTTTCCCAGCTGCTTGGCATGACTCCGCATGCCTATCTTGTGGAGACCCGCATACAGGCGGCCCGCTCCATGATGCGGGCGGATGCCGATTCGCTGGCCTGTATCGCCCACGATTGCGGCTTCAGCCATCAATCGCACATGGGAGCCGCGTTTCGCAAACATCTGGGGCTGACGCCCAGCCAGTACCTGGCCCGCATTCGCCATACGGCCAGGCAGTGACCGATGGAGCACCTGGAACCGTCACGCCCGGGGCATGCGGCATGACCGGTGTTCCAGACGGTGCAATGAACTTGCAAGTTCCCGCGTTGGCTTTTCATTCCCATTGTCAATCCGAACAGACGGACTCGACCTGCGCACTTCAACCGCGCATACTTAGGGCCATTGCTCTCCCCCTGTTCTGATTTGCGATGGCGCGGCAACCCCAACCTTGCCGTGTTCCTGCCAATGGAGCGGACTACCGATAATTCATTCCCGTTATCAACGGCATATCGTGCCGCTCGGCCATGCTGGGCAGAACTGAGGACCGCCAATCCGCCAGCAGCGCTTCAATTCAATGTGCGTACACATCTGATAGAGCAGATCAATGAAATGACCCCTCGAAAATCCACATTCGCACCTTTGAGCAGAATTTTTGCTTTCGCCATTGAACTGGATGGAGTGGACCGTGTGCTGTCCGTGGTCCGGCGGCATCTTGGCATGGATGTGGCCTTTGTGGCCCGATTCCGCGAAGCGGATCGGGTGCTGGAGCATGTGGACGAGAGCACTGGCGGTGTGATTTTCCGGCAGCAGAAGATTCCATTGAACGAGGGCTATTGCCAGAAGGTGGTCAATGGCGAATTGCCGCAGTTGATTCCAGACACGTCCCGTTTACCCGCTGCACAGGGAATACCGGAGACGCACACCATTCCCATCGGCTCGCACCTGAGCGTACCGATCCGCCTGGATGACAACCGTCTGTACGGCACCTTGTGCTGCTTCAGCCACCAGCCCAATCCCGCGCTGGGTGAGCACGATATGTCGCTATTGCGGGCATTCTCCGATTTATTGGGACTGCATTTCAGTGCAACTTCTGCGGTCCAGCATGCAAGGGACAAAGCGGCCAACGAAATCCGCCTTGCCATGCAGGGCAATGCGCTGCGCCCTGTATTTCAGCCCGTATACACCATCGCGACAGGCAAGCTGCACGGTTTTGAGTGCTTGTCGCGCTTTGACCTGGAGCCATTTCGCCCGCCAGACCAATGGTTCAAGGCAGCGCACGAAGTCGGCCTGGGGCTGGAGCTGGAGCGCCATGCAATCGACACGGCGCTTGGCGCGCTCGGTCGCCTGCCAACCGATTGGCTGCTCGCAGTCAACTGCTCGCCGCAGCTGATCCAGTCGGAGCAGCTGCCCCGGCTTCTGGGTTCGGACCAGGATCTGTCGCGCGTGACGCTGGAAATCACGGAGCATGCCGCCGTGGATGACTACAGGGCTTTGGCCGATGCACTGGCTCCGCTGCGGCGCCGGGGCGCGACCTTGGCAGTCGACGATGCCGGTGCCGGCTACTCCAGCATGCGGCACATCCTGCATCTTCAACCGGACATGATCAAGCTGGACATGAGCATCACGCACGACGTCGATACCGACCGCAGCCGCCGTGCGCTCGCCAAGGGGCTCACGAGTTTCGCGCACGAAATAGGAAGCGTGGTGGTCGCCGAAGGTGTGGAGACTGCCGAGGAATTCAATGCGCTGGCAAGCCTTGGCGTGGATCTGGCCCAGGGCTACTTCTTTGCCAAGCCGATGGGGTCAGCACAGGCGCTGGCCATGGGGCTTGCCAGGGCCTAGGGCCCAGGCGTTCAAGCTTTCGAGCCTGCGTGAATGCGTGCCTGCCTGCATGCGTGAATGTGCTGTGGCGACGCAGCGTTCTCCCGCCACCTTGACCGGGATCAAGCGCACACCAGCCATGGTGCCCGAGCAAGGCGCCCGTTGCGCGAAGCCGTAGTGCACCCGGCGCATAATCGCCTGCATTCTTTCCCCAGCCCATCCGCCATTGCAGGTCTGCATGCGGCAGGCGCGTCCAGCGGCCATCGCGGCGCCCCAGCATTTCCCCAGACTTCCAGCAACAGCCTCCCGGCAGGCGGTCATGGGCATGCCCACGGTGAACCCAGATGGAAGTTTTGAAGCAACTCGAACCCCTCATGCGCGACATCATCGCGCCCCAGGCCGCGCAGATCGACGAGCAGGCACGCTACCCGCGCGCCGCGCTGGATGCACTGGCGGCAGCCGGCCTGCTGGGCCTGATCAGCGCCAGCGAGGTGGGCGGCCTGGGCAAGGGCCTGGCCGAAGCGGTGCAGGTCGTCGAGCGCATTGCCCAGGACTGCCCCTGCACGGCCATGGTGCTGACCATGCACTACTGCGGCGTGGCGCTGATCGAACCCTTTGCCGACGACCCTGTGCGCCGCGAGATCGCGGCCGGCCGCCACCTCACCACGCTGGCCGTGTCCGAAGCCGGCTCGCGCAGCCATATCTGGGCGCCGACGGGCACGGCGACCGCCGCTGAAGATGTCATCCACCTGAACGCGCTCAAGAGCATGATCACGTCGGCCGGCGAGGCCGATTCCTATGTCTGGATCTCGCGCGCCACGCAGGGCGAGGGCAATACGCTGTGGCTGGTGGACAGCCGGCTGCCGGGCCTGTCCATTCCCGGACGCTTCAACGGCATGGGGCTGCGCGGCAATGCGTCCTCGCCCATCGAGGCACGCAACGTGGGCGTTCCACGCGCCCGCATGCTGGGCGCCGACGGCGAGGGCGAGGCCGTGAAGGGCCGCTATCTGATGCCCTTCTTTCCCACGCTGATCGCCACGACGTCCATCGGCCTGATGCAGGGCGCGCTGCGCCGCGCCGTGGCCCATGTGGCGGGCACGCGCTTTGCGGAAAGCGGCAGCTCGCTGGCCGACCTGCCCACCATCCGCGCCTACCTGGCCCGTGCCCAGCTGCGCCTGGAGCAGGCCCGCCTGCTGCGCGACGATACCGTGGCCGCCGTGCAGGCGGCCCGGGCCGATGCGCGCACCCGCCTGCTGCAGAGCAAGGCCGCAGCCGCCGAGGCCGCACTGGAAGTGACCGACATTGCCATGCGCGTGTGCGGCGGCGCCGCCTTCCGCAAGGAGCTGGGCATAGAGCGCCTGTTCCGCGATGCGCGCGCCGCCTCGGTCATGGCGCCCACCACCGATGTGATCTACGACATGCTGGGCAAAGGCATGTGCGACGCCGCCGCCTGAGCCTGAACGGCAGAACCCGTCGATCGCTTCACCCCTCCTCCCCCATCCAGCAAAGGACTTCCGCATGACGACAACCGCCCCCGTGATCAAGCTCGGCGCCGTGGCCTACGCCCCCAAGGTGATCACCATCTGGGAAGGCTTCAAGGCGTATTTCATCGAGCGCGGCTACTACTTCGACTACGTTCTCTATTCCAACTACGAGTCGCTGACCGAGGCGTTGATAGCAGGCGATGTGCACCTGGCCTGGAACTCGCCGCTGGCCTTTGTGCGCGCCGACCGCATGGCCCGCGCGCGCGGCCTGCGCGTGGAGTCCATCGCCATGCGCGATACCGACCTGGACCTGCATTCGCTGCTGGTCGTGCCCGCAGACAGCCCCATCCAGAGCGTGCAGGACCTGCGCGGCAAGACCGTGGGCTTCGGTGCCGTGGATTCGCCCCAGGCCACGCTGATCCCGCTGGACCATCTGCGCCAGCAAGGGCTAGTGGCCGGGCGCGACTACACGGCACGCCGCTTTGACGTGCTGGGCGGCAAGCATGGCGACCACATCGGCGGCGAGCGCCTGGCCGCCGCCGCCATGGTGGCCGGCGAGATACAGGCTTCATGGATGGTGGGCAAGAACTACCTGGCCTTTGCGCGCGAAGGCACGCTGCCGGCCGGCGGCACGCGCGTGCTGGCCACCTCGGGCGCCTTCGACCACTGCAACATGACGGCCGGCCCGCACATCGATGCCGGGCGTGCCACCGCCTTCCGCGACATCCTGCTGGCCATGTCCTGGGACGACGCGGCAGTGCGCCCGCTGCTGGAGCTGGAAGGCCTGAAGGTCTGGCACCCGGGCCGCGGCACGGGCTACGGCCTGCTGGAGCGCGCGGTGACGGACGAGGCCTTCTACGACGCCGAAGGCCGCATCACCGTGCAGGACTACCGTTACTGATACGCGCCATGGCCATGCCTGATTCCGACAGCGGCACCCTGCCCGCCTCCACCCTGCCTGTCATCGACCTGCAGGGTCTGGGCTTCGATGCCGGTGCCCATCTTCTGGTCAAGCACGCGCTGGCCGCCCTGCCCGTGGGCGGGCAGCTGCGCGTGACCGGCAGCGCGCCGGGCTGGCAGGCCCAGCTGTCGGGCTGGTGCAGCGACCAGGGCCACGGCCTGCGCTGGGAGGACGGCGCGGGTGCAGCACAGTCCATGGCCATCGTGGCGCGCGGCAGCGCCCAGGCCGGGCGCTGGCGCGGCGCGGCGCAGACGGGCCGCAGCGATGCGCGCTCGGGCGACGGTGCCGTGGCCGCGCAGGCCCAGCCTTTCTGGGGCCTGGCCGCGCGTGGCGCGCAGGTGGAAGCCGGCGCGCCGGCCTTCCATTTCCGGCTCAGCGACAAGCTGCAGATCTGGACCGACAGCGCCTCCGACCTCTACGCCCAGGCCGTGGCCGCGCAGTGGAATGCCGACACCGATATCGACTGGAACGACGCACCCGAGCTGCCCGCGCCGGTGGAGGACGCCATCGTCCAGCTCATGACCTACATGGTCGAGAACGAGAACGCGGCCCTGCTGGTGCCTGCGCGCTTTCTGGGCCAGCTGCACCCGCACTACCGCGAACTGCAGGCTGCGCTGGCCATCCAGGTGGCCGACGAGGCGCGGCACATCGATGTCTTCACGCGCCGCATCCGCCGCCATGGCCGCGAGCCCGCGCTGTCCACGGCGGGTGGCCAGGCCTCGCTCAAGAGCCTGCTGGACGAGACGGATTTTTCCGTGGCGGGTTTCCTGCTGTCGGTACTGGGCGAAGGCACCTTCGTGCACCTGCTGCAGTTCCTGCAGACCGAGGCGCCCGACCCCCTCACACGCCAGATCTGCCGCCTGGCCGCACGCGACGAGGCGCGCCATGTGGCCCTGGGCATGTCCCACCTGCTGTACCGCCTGCAGCACGAGCCCGGCTTCCAGCATCAGCTGGCCCAGGCCGTGGAGCAGCGCTTCGACAACCTGGCCGGCACCTCGGGCCTGAACGAGGAAGTCTTCGACGCCCTGATCCTCATCGCGGCCGGCACCCTCACCCCCGAGGCCCTGGCCCGTGGCGCCGCCCGCGTGCAGCAGCTCATGCGCGACATGGCAGACGGGCGTCTCTCCAAGCTGCTGCGGCTGGGCTTCGAGCGCGGGCACGCCGAGCGGCTGGCCTCGCTGCATACGCGCAATTTCATGTAGGCACGAGAAACGGACCCGGTGCGCGGTGCCCGGTGGCCATAGGACCGGCGCCGGTCAATCCACGATCAATTTGCTGTTGTTCAGCAGCTGCGTGATGATCTGCTGATCCGTGGCGGCACCGGAATACAGCGTCTGCAGATTCACGCCTTCCAGGATGATCTGCTGGGTCTCGGCCGATGCCGAATAGCTTGCACCCACCGCATGGGAGTCCGCACCGAAGCCGCCCGTGTGGCTGACATGGACCCAGGTATCACCTCCTGTGATCTCGAAGTGCAGGTAGTCGGCCAGGTTGCCTGCGGCATTGCCGGGGCCTGCGGATTCACCCTGCAGCAGGTCGCGCAGGTCCAGTACATCACCGCCTGCGCCGTTGGCTCCCGCGGCCGCCATGGCGAAGTTCTGGATTCGGTCCATGGCCGGCGTTCCTGCCGCCCCCTGGTCTCCCAGCGACCAGGCAAAGACATCCACGAAGTTCTCGCCCGCATCACCGCCGCTCATCAGATCGTTGCCGGGGCCACCGGCCAGCAGGTCCGTGCCCGACCCCGCATTGAGGGTGTCGTCGCCGCTGCCACCCATCAGCACATCGGAGCCTGCGCCCGCCGACAGGTTGTCGTCGCCAGCGCCTCCGAAAACGATGTTGTTTCCGTTGTTGGCGCTGATGGTGTTGGCGCCGTTGCCACCGGTGATGTACTCGTTGGCCGAGCTGCCTGTATAGCTGCCGCTATGGGTCGTGGTGACATCCACGGTCGTATATGAGGCCTTGAGCGTGACCACGGTGGATGTCGATGCCGTGAAGCCGCCGCTCACCTCCGTCGCCGTGACCTGGACCGTGAGATTGGTGGCGTTCGTGGTGTAGCTGCCAGGCAGATTCAGGATGAGATTGGGCAGGTCGGCTTCGGTGAACTGCCAGACACCACCACCCAGGTTCGTGCCCGCATTGAAGGACAGATTGGTGGGCAGTCCACTGATCCTGATCGACAGGGTTTCCGAGCCATCCGTATCCACCAGCTTCGTGGTTATCGGAAACCTGACGCTGGTCCCGCCTGTGCCTTGTGCGATGGCCAGCAGGGACTTCAGGACAACGACCGAAGAAGCGCTGGCCGCTCCAACCGACAGATTGACCGTGCCGATACTGGTACCGCCGCGCCCATCGCTGACGTCGTAGAGAAAGCTGGCCGGTCCTTCGTAGCCTGCCGCGGGCGTGAACAGCACCCCGCCCGCCTGCGATGCAAGGCTGCCATTGATCGGCGAATGAGCCAAGGTGATGGTCAGGCTGTCGCCGTCGGCATCCGTGTCATTGGCCAGCAACGTGGCAAAGCTGATGCTCCGCGGGATGTCCGTGGCAACCATCCATTGATCTGCCACGGCAACCGGTGCATCGTTCACGGGAGTGACCGTGATGGAAACGGTGACGATGTTTCCCATGGCCAGCCCATCGCTGGCACGGTAGGCAAAGCTGTCGGAAACCGTCTCGCTGCCGTTGTGGATATAGGTGAAGGTGCCATTGCCGCTCAGCGTCAGGGACCCGTTCGCCGGACCCGTCACCAGCACCGCGACGAGCGGATTGCCGTCAGGGTCCGTGTCGTTGGCCAGCACGCTGGTTGCACCGCTGGCAAGGACCGTGGCCACAGCGCCCTCGGCCACCACTATCGCATCGGAGACAGACACTGGCGGTTGATTGCCGGAGGGCGCAGCAGCAACCGTCACCGACACGCTGGCCGTGGCAAAGCCGCCCCTGCCGTCGCCAATGGTGTAGGTGAAGCTGTCGCTGCCGGTGAAGTTGGCGTTCGGCGTGTAGACCGGATTGCCCGTGACGGCATCCACGACCACGGAACCGTGGGTGCCCTGGGTGATGCCGGAAACGGTCAGGCTGTCCCCATCCGCATCGCTGTCGTTCCCGCGCACGGCGATGGTGACGGATGTATCGGCATCGGTGGTGGCCGTATCGTTGCCGGCCACGGGCACCCGGTTCACGAAAACACTCAGCGTGCTGGACGCGCCGGTCTGCACGGTGTAGCCGATGGCCAGCGGATGGCCGCCGCTGTAGTTCGCATCCGCCTGGAAAGTGAAGCTGCCGTCTGCCTGCAGCGCGAAGGTCCCGCGCCCCGCCACGTTCCGGGAGCTGCCGGCCGCCACGGTCTGGCCTTCATAGGTGAAGCTGGCGACCACGAGCGCCCCATCGGCATCGGAATCGTTGGACAGCACATTGCCCGTGCGCTGCCCGGCCGTGTCCACCTGCACGCTGTCGGGCGCAAGCACGCTGGCGTGGCTGCCGTGCGCGGCGGCCGCCGCGTTGGCGCACAGCTGCGCCACATCCACCCAGCAGGAGCCGCCCGCCTCCAGCGTGGCGCCGACCGCGCAGGCGCTGCCGGGACGCGCGGCCGTCGTAGGAATCGTGCCCGGCACGCCCAGCGGAAAGCAGGTGTTCCACACAGGGTCCGTGATGCCGGTGATTTTCAGCCGCACCGAGGTCTGGTTGCGATAGACCACAGGCAGGAATCCCTGCGGTGCGCCATCGGCACCCAGCGCTGTCGTCTGCACGGGAACGGTGAGCGTCTCGCCTGCGGCCTGGTTGAAGGCTTCCTGCAATTCCTGAATCTGGGCCTGCACCCGCTCGCCCCAGACCGCCGTGGCTGCGGTCATGACAACAGCACCGCCCATGGCCCAGGCACGCAGGCCGACCAGGGAGATCCGCCCTTTTTGCACACCCCGCACAAGGCAGGCCCCCAAGGCCAACGCCAGCAGCGCAAGAGCGCCAGGGTGGTCCACAGGAATCGCCGCCGGCGCCACGGCCGCCAGCGGTGCCGCAGTGATGCTCTGGGCCTGGGCTGCCGGCACGGCACAGGCCACGGCCAAGGCGCCCAACGCCTGTGCGAGCCCCGTGCCACGGGCAAGGAATTGGAAAAGTTGCAGCATGGGTCTGGCCTGGAAGAAAAGATCCGAAGATCCGAACAGGCGGGGAGCGGTCCCCGCCACTGCCTTCAGGCAGGCCACAAATGACTGCGCTGCTGACAATTTCTTACTTTAGACGACGGCCTGCGCAGCGCATATCCCTGAAAGCAGGTAATTGGCCAGCGGGCACCGGCTCTGGCAAGGGCCGCTCGAAGGCCGCACGACCCCTCCAATGCGCCCAGCTCGTCCGACCGCCCGCCCTTGCCTGGCAGGTACCGGCCCAGATCCACCCCGCCCACATGCGGGCCGCATATCACTCGACTTGTGACAACCCTAGAAAACTCAGGGATTTTCTCGCGGGCCTTTGTGATTTTTCCCATCAGAAAAACCGAGCCGCATCAGCGAATTAAGTCAATGGAGCCGGAGAAAGTTTCGCAAAAAGACAAACGCCTGCGCAATCTGACAAGAGAAAGCTTTTCCAAATGTAAACAATTGTTTATTCAGCCTGTAAGATTCCTCCAGTCAATCAGTGTTTCCCATGGGACAGGCCTGCGCCACCCCACAGATGCATTCATCATGAAAATGCATCAATCGAGCAGGATCATTGATTTTTTCAAGCAAGAATTCTTACTCAATCCATCTTTTGACGCACAACATCCACGGCCACCCAGATGAGAGCGCATCCAGATTGTGGAGAATAATATCCGACCATCACCAGCGACCTGATCAGGGAAACAATAAAATCAGCCGGGCCGAGCAATTGCTGCAGGCCTGCAAATGGCCGGAGCCGCCGATATATCCATCATTGGTACTCAGGCATATTCAGGAAGCGCAGGCGATTTTCGAATTGCACCGCATGCCTGACCGCGCGGTGTCGTCGCGCATCGCAGCGGCCTTCGTCCATTGCCAGCTGGGTGAGGAGCGCAATGCCATTTCACTGGCCACGGCGGCCATGGCCAATCCCGCGCTGCTGCCGCCCGAGGCCCTGGTGCGCGCCACCTATGTGCTGGCGCTGGCGCATGGCCGGCTGGGCGAGCTCGATACCGCCCTGCAATTGATCGAAGGCAAGGACCATGATTTTGCGCAAATGGCGCCCGGAGACAGCCCCTGGCTCCCCGCCCTGATCACCTGGGCCAGGGCGCAAATCCTCTGGAAGGTCTTTCTTTATAAAAACCACCAGGACCTGTGGTGCGGGCCACCGCCCGATTCAGGCCTGGTCCAGCTGGGTGCCGCTGCGCCCGACAGCGCTGCCTTGCAGGACCTGCTGGGGAATGTGGGCCGCCAGCTGCCAGCGGGCCTGGCCTGGCCGTACAGCGAGCTGCTGCGGCTGTCGCTCAAGGGGCTGGAGTCGGGCCGGCGCGAGGCTGCCGCCGTGGTCCGCTCCATTGAGCGCATCGGCATCCACTACCAGGCCAAGAACCCGCCCATTGCAGGCTGGGCCTGGCTCAGCAGTGCGCTGGTGCATTGCAGCAAGCGCCAGTACGGACAAGCGCTGCAGGCCGCCGTACTGGCCAAGTCCACGGCGCAGACCTACCAGTTGGAGGGCCTGCACCGCAATGCGCTGGTCTATGAGTACCACATACAGGAAACGCAGGGCGATTTCGCGGGCGCACTGTCCACGCTGAAGGCGCTGAACATCATGCGACTCAAGAGCATGGCCATCAGTCCTTATCTGGAGAAATCACGATTCACGGCCATGGACGAGGCGCGGTTGCATGACCTGGAACCTGCCTATGTGAAACGCGCCCTTCAATACATAGAAGACAACCTGGACAAGAAACTGCTGGTGCAGTCCATTGCCGACCATTGCCGCGTCAGCCGCCGCACGCTGGAAGTTTCATTTCGCCATAGCCGATCATGCAGCATTGGTGAATATATAAGACAAAGCCGTATCCACCTGGCTGCGGAATCCTTGCTGACCACGGATCAAAGCATAGGACAGATTTCCTCCCGGCTTGGATATTCCTCCCTCTCCACATTTTCCAGGGATTTTTCCGGCCATTATGGGATACCGCCATCGGCGTGGGTTCGGCACCACCGGCTGACGTGATTTGAAAAATCCTGGAATGCATATGACGGGCGTGTATTCAGGCCCTACCGATCACCCGAAGCAACACGCAAAGTAGGACGCAAAGGAAGACGCATGAAATATCTGAAGAATATGAAAACGGGCTCCATGCTGGGTCTGGGTTTCTCGGTTCTCATCCTCATCGCGCTGTCGATTGCGCTGCTGGGCCGAGCGCGGCTGATCCAGGCCTCGGACGATGTCTCCTACCTGGCCGACACGCGCATCACCAGCCTGCTCAGGCTGGTGGAGGTCAAGAGCTCGGTGGAGTTCATCTTCCGCGGCGTGCGCAGTCTGGCGCTGATCGAAGACCCTGCGGAAAAGGCCCTGGCCAAGGCCACGCTGGACACGCAGCGCCAGAAGATAGGCCAGCTCATGGAGCAGTTCCGCGAGGGACTGACCACGCCGCAGGGCATCGCCCTGTACGACCGCATGAGGAATGCGCGCACCGCCTACCTGCCGCTGCTGGACCAGTTCATGGCCGCGGCCATGCGGCATGACCTGCCCACCGTCTCGGCCATGCTGGGCAGCAGCGGAGAGTTCCGCAGGCAGCAGGACGCGTTCTTTGCCGCCATCAACGACATGCTGGCCCACCAGCAGGTGCGTGCCACGGAAACGGCCCAGGCCACCGAAGGCAAATCGCTGGCCGCCGGCCGGCAGATGCTGTCGCTGGCCCTGGCCTCGCTGTTGCTGGGTGCGCTGGTGGCCTGGGCCATCACCCGCCGCATCAAGGGCCTGCTCGGTGGCGAGCCGGCCTACGCGGCCCAGGTCACGCAGGAAGTGGCCAAGGGCAACCTGGCGGTGAACGTGCAGCTGCGCCGGGGCGATACCACCAGCCTGCTGGCCAGCCTGGAGGCCATGCGCGCCAGCCTGGCCGGCATCGTCAGCCAGGTGCGCCACAGCAGCGAATCGATTGCCACGGGCGCCAGCCAGATCGCCTCGGGCAACGCCGACCTGAGCGCTCGCACGGAGGAGCAGGCCGCCAACCTGGAGGAAACGGCCGCCTCCATGGAGCAGATGACCGCCACCATTCAGCAGAACGTGGACACGGTGCGCAGCGCCTCGGGCCTGGCCCAGTCGGCCAGCGCCACGGCCGTGCACGGCGGCGAGGTGGTGCATGGCGTGGTCAGCACCATGGAGGACATCACGCACAGCTCGCGCAAGATCGGGGAAATCATCGGCGTGATCGACGCCATTGCGTTCCAGACCAACATCCTCGCGCTCAATGCCGCCGTGGAGGCCGCGCGTGCCGGGGAACAGGGCAAGGGCTTTGCGGTGGTCGCCTCGGAGGTGCGCTCCCTGGCCCAGCGCTGCGCCAATGCGGCCAAGGAGATCAAGGGCCTGATCAGCGAGAGCGTGGGCAAGGTCGCCGCCGGCTCCCGCCAGGTGGCCGAGGCCGGCAGCACCATGAACGACATCGTCACCCAGACGCACCGCGTGGCCGAACTGATCTCCGACATCGGTGCCGCCACGCAGGAGCAGTCCCAGGGCGTGACCCAGGTCAGCGACGCGGTGCAGCAGCTCGACCAGGTGACGCAGCACAACGCATCCCTGGTGGAGGAGTCTGCCGCTGCTGCCGACAGCCTGAACAAGCAGGCCGCGCAGCTGGTGCAACTGGTCAGCGTGTTCCGGCTGGATGAGAACGCGACCCGCCCCCAGGCCGCCCTGTCCAAGTCCACGACAGTGGCAGCGGCCGTGCCGGCGCGTGCACAGACCGCCAGGCCGTCTCCCGCGCTGGCCCCTGCCGTGCCCCTCCCCGCCAAGCCCTTGCGCGCGGCAGCGGCTGCGGCCTCCAGCGCGCCTGTGGCGCTGCCCGCCAAGGCGGCAACACCCCGCCGCGCCACGGCGGCCGGAATGGCCGAGATGGCCGAGGCCGATGAGTGGGAGCAGTTCTAGAACAGGCTCAGCGCATCACCAGGCCACCATCGACGAACAGTACCTGTCCCGTCATGAAGCCGCTCAGTTCCGAGGCCAGGAACAGCACCGGCCCCGCCACGTCTTCGGGGCTTGCCAGGCGGCGCAGCGGCGTGGCGGCCATCAGCGATTCGCGGAAGGACTCGCGCGTGTCCTGCGTGCCCTGCGTGGGATAGACCAGGCCCGGCGCCACGCAGTTGACGCGTATGCCCACGGGCCCCAGTTCGCTGGCCAGGTTGCGGCTGAAGGCCACCAGCGAGGCCTTGGCCGTGGTGTAGTCGTGGTACGGCACGACGGGGTGCTCCACCAGGTTGCTGGCGATGTTGACGATGCTGCCCCGCGCACGCTGGCGCATCTGCGGCAGCACGGCGCGGCAGACGTTGAAGGCCGCGCCCACGGCACCGTCGTACTGGGCCTGGTAGTCGCTCCAGTCCAGGTCGTCGAAACGGCTGCGCCGCTCGGGATCGAAGGCATAGGGCCTGAAGGCGTTGTTGACCACGATGTCGATGGCGCCCGCCTCGCGCGCAATGGCCTCGGTCATGGCCTGGACGGCAGGCTGCGAGCCTACATCGGCCTTGATGGCCCAGGCATCGCCTCCGGCCTGCTTGCCCGCAGCCTGGCAGGCCGCCACGGTCTGCGCGGCGGCAGCATCGTTGGACAGGTGGTTGACCACCACGGTGGCGCCCTCGCGCGCAAAGGCGGTGGCAATGGCCGCGCCTATGCCGCGGCCGGCGCCGGTGACCAGTACCACCTTGCCTTGCAGGCCCAGGGAAGACGGCTGTGCCATCTCAGGCCCCGGGCAGCAGGCTGGTGTCCACCACGTCGGACACCTTGATCTGCCTTTGCACCATGCCCTGCGCGCGGTAGGCGTCGGCGCCCTTTTGCAGGGCGGCCAGGTCGAAGCTGCCCAGCGGCTTGCCGGCTTGCAGCGGCTGCGAAGACGCATTGCGCAGGCGGATCACGTCCAGGTTGATGTCGCGCTGGGTGCCGTCGATGGCGTGCTTGCCGGCCAGCGTGGCGGCCTCCTCAGGGTTGGCCATCATCCAGGCGGCGCTGTCGCGGTAGCCCTTGAGGAAGGCGCGCAGCAGGTCCTTCTTGTCGCGCAGCGTGTCCTCACGCACCACGAACATGTCGCTGGAGATGTTGAGGTGGTCGCGCACCTGCATCACATCGACCTCGCCAATGCCTTTGCGCAGGCCCACGGCCAGGCCGGTGTCGGTGGCGGCCGTGGCATCGACCTGGCCCTGCATCAGCGGCGCGAAGTTGAGCAGGCCGGTGACGACGATGGTCACGTCCGACTCCTTGAGGCCGGCCTGGTGCAGCATCACCAGCAGGTTCTGGCGCGTGCCGCTGGACAGGCTGTAGACGCCGATCTTCTTGCCCTTGAGGTCCGCCGGCTTGCGGATGCCGGCCGACTTGAGCGAGACCACGTTGAACACGTTCTGCGGGTAGATGTCGTAGATGGCGACCAGCTTCTCGCCCTTGTCCAGCGCCATGAAGAAGGAGCCGGGGTCGGTGAAGGCCACATCGGCCTGGCCGCTGAGCATGTTGCGGATGGCGTCGCCGCCGCCCGCGCCGGGCAGGTAGGCCAGCTCCACGCCCTGGGCCTTGAAGAAGCCCTTGTCGGGCTCGGCCAGGATGTTGGTGATCTCGCTGATGGGCTTGCTCCAGCCCGCCAGGCGGATCTTGCCTTGCACAGGAGCGGCCAGGCAATTGCCGGCCAGCGCCAGGCCGGCAAAACCGGCAGAGGCGCCCAGCAGGCTGCGGCGGGTGAGGAAGGGGGATTGCGGTGTGTGCATGGCGCTTGGGGAAAAGGTTTCGGAAGTGTTCAGGACGGTCAGGCGGCGCGCGAGCGCAGCAGCCGGCGCTCCAGCACCAGGCAGGCCTGGTACAGCAGCAGGCCCATGGCGGCGATCAGCACCAGGGCGGCGAACATGAGGGTGGTGTCCATCATTCCCTGGGCGGCGATGACCACGGCGCCCAGGCCCCGGCTGGCGCCCATGAATTCGGCCACCACGGCGCCGACCAGGGCCAGCACCACGGCCACGCGCAGGCCCGCAAGAATGGCGGGCAGGCCCGTGGGCAGCTTCAGGCGCAGCAGCGTCTGCAGCCGCGTGGCGCCCAGCATGCGAAACAGCTGCAGCCGCTGGGCATCGACCTGGCGCAGGCCGGTCAGGGTGTTTTCCATCAGCGGGAAAAAGCAGATCAGCGCCGTGATCAGCACCGTGGGCAGCATGCCGAAGCCGAACCACAGCACGAACAGCGGCGCCAGCGCCAGCTTGGGCACGACCTGGCTGACCACCACGTAGGGCTTGAGCACACGCTCGAGCAGCTCGGATTCAGCCAGGGCCATGCCCGCCAGCAGGCCGATCGCGCTGCCGGCCGCCAGCCCCAGCAGCAGGGCCTGGAGCGTCGCCCAGATGTGCGGCCAGAAATAGCCCGTGGCCAGCCCCGTCCACAGCGATGCCGCAATGGCCGAGGGCGCCGGCAGCACCAGGGCGGACAGGCCCCATTGCCGCACCAGCAGCTCCCACAGGCCCAGCAGGACCAGCGCCAGCGCGGCGGCCAGCAGGCGGGCATGGAACAAGGACACCGTCATGCCGCCGTCCTGTCCAGGGCTGCGCGCACGCGGGCGCAGTGTTCGTTGAACGCCGGCCCGTGGCGCATGGCCTGGGTGCGCGGCGCGGGCAGATCGACTGCCATATCGGCCACGATGCGCCCGCCGTGCATGAGGGCGATGCGGTCGCCCAGGTAGACGGCCTCGTTGATGTCGTGGGTGACGAAGAGCACCGTGGTGCCGCGCTCGCGGCAGGTGCGCAGCAGGTCGTCCTGCAGCTCGGCGCGCGTGATGGCGTCCAGCGCGGCAAAGGGCTCGTCCAGCAGCAGCAGCGGCGGATCGAGGACCAGCGCCCGCGCCAGCGCCACGCGGCTTTGCTGCCCGCCCGAGAGATGGCGCGGATGGCGCTGCGCATGGCTGGCCAGGCCCAGCTGCTGCAGCAGCGCCAGGGCGCGTTGTTCGTCCTGCGGCGCGGGGCGCCTTTGCAGCGACACGGGCAGCAGCACATTGCCCAGCGCCGTATGCCACTCCAGCAGCGTGGGCGCCTGGAACATGAAGCCCAGCTGCGGGCCGGGCTCGGCCAGCTCGGCGCCACGCAGCAGGATGCGGCCCGACTGCGGCCTGAGCAGCCCCGCCGCCAGCTTCAGCAAGGTGGTCTTGCCGCAGCCGCTGCGGCCCAGCAGGCAGTGGACCTCACCGGCCTGCACGCGCCAGTCCACACCGTCCACCACGGGCGGGCGGCCCGGGTAGGTGAAGACCACTTGCTCGACATCGAGAAACGCCATGGTTGCAGCCCCGTCCGTCCCCTCTTGCAGGTTCGCCATGTCAGTCCGCATACGGCGCAAACGGCTGCGCCGCCGCCTCGGCAGATTGCTCTATCTCGGTCATGCGCACCAGGTCCAGCAGGTTGAAGCGGCCGTCATGGTGCCAGCCGGCCTCGGGCATGCTCATGGAGCCGATGGCACTGATGCGCGTGACGCCGGCCGCGCCCAGCAGGCCGGCCAGGCGGTACAGCTGCTCGGGCGAGGCGGCAATGCCGGCCGTCTGCAGGTAGTCGCGCTGCGCGGCCACCACGGGCACGGCGTCATCCAGGCGGTCCACACCCACCACGGCAATCGTGCGGTACAGGGCCGTGGGCGCCAGCGGCTGCAGGCTGTCGCTGTACGCCACGCTCCAGGGCGCGTCAACGGGGCCCAGCAGCTGCTGCGCGTCGCCCGACCATTCCACGGCCTGCTGCCAGCGGGCCACGGCGGCGCCCTCCTCCAGCTCCAACGGCCGGCGCGCAAAGCGCCGCTGCAGGTTGGCCAGCTCGGCCGCCAGATAGTCGGCAAAGGCACGCGGCGGCACGGGGGCACCGCGCTCCACGTAGAAGACATGGGGCGAGTAGCAACCCTGCTGGTCGTAGCGCATCACGTCCCAGGCCGCCAGCCGCGCCACGGCGGGCGCCTTGAGCGTGTCCAGCGCCTGGGCGCCCACCATGCCGAAGCCCAGCTTGTGGCCATGCGGCAGAAAGCGCGTGGTCACGGGCAGGCGCTGGCGCAGCGCCTGCAGCGTCTGGTTGCCGCCGTAGGCGAGCACGGTGTCGGCCTCGGCATGGAGCGCGGCGGCTCCACCGCCATCCACGCCATCGGCGCCATCCGCCCCATCCACACCACCCGCGCCGCTCCACCACACCACGGCCAGGCAATCGGTCAGCGGCGGGTGCACCTCGGCCAGCAGCCGTGCGAACCAGCCCGCGAACAGCGGCTCGGCGCTGGCCAGCTTGCCAATGGCTGGCGCCTTGACCAGCAGGCCGCAGACCAGGCTCCACAGGGACAGCGCAGGCACATTGCCGGCCCAGCTGTGCATCAGCAGGTCGGGCCCGAAGGCGCGCACCGCGCCGCCCTTGGGCGCGGGCTGGAAGCCGTCCAGCACGGCCGGGTTGGCAAAGTCCTCGGCCACGAAGCGCCGCAGCTGCGCGGCGCGAAAGGTCTTGAAGAAGCCCGTCAGCCCCAGGCGCACCATGTCGGCGTCATAGCCGCTGACCACGGGCAGCCAGGCCTCGGCCTGGCGCCGATAGGGATCGCTGCGGTCCAGCAGGCGGGCAATGGCACGGTCGATGGCATCGATGATCTCGGCCACGGGCATGGCCCTGAGGTGGCGGTCGGCGGCACGGCGCACATGGGCTGCCAGCGCATGCATCTGCGGGCCGGTCAGCAGGGGCACGGAGACTTCCAGCCGCACGCCGCTGCGTTCGAAGGGCAGCACATGCCACTGCACCTCGTCCTCGCGCAAACCAGGCAGTTCGGGCAGGTAGCCGGCCGTGATCCTCTCGATGTTCATGCAGCAGCGGCCTTCACGAATTCATCGACCGCCAGCGAGCAGCCCTTGGCCGCTGCGCCCTCGGCACGCCCCAGCAACAGGAAACCGCTGTTCTCGCCATGGCCGGCCCACAGGCCCACGTCCTCGGTGAGGATGGTGGTGACCGCGTTGTAGTTGGCCAGGTCGCAGTGCACGAGAATGCCGCGCTCGCCGGGCGCCACGCTGCGGCCGGTGACGGGCTCGACCAGGCGCGAGCGTATCCAGTGCGGCCCCGACTTGACCGAGGGCAGCGTGGCATTGCCGTCGTCATAGAACTGCGTGCTCAACTCGGTCATGCCGTACATGTTGATGCAGTGGCTGCGCGGCACGCCCAGCAACCGGGACAGGTCGGCGTAGAAATCCTCCAGCGGCAGCTCGCGCGACTGGCCCTTGTAGCCGCCCGTGTCCAGGATGCGGCTGCCCGGCGGCAGGCAAAAGCTGCGGCCCTGCTCGCGCAGCGCGTCCATCACATGCACCAGGCTGAAGCTGGCGCCCAGCAGCGCATAGGGGCGGCCGCTGCGCTCGGACTCCTCCAGCACGGCGCACAGGCCGGGCATGTCCAGGCCGTCGGGGGTGAGGAAGTAGCGGCTGTCGGGAGTGCCGAATTCCGTCTTGGCCAGCGCCAGGTAGTGGGCCAGCGAAGAGTTGGGCATGGCCTGCTCGTCGGGAAAGAGGATGCCCATTGGCAGGCGCTCGTGCCCGGCCATGAAGCGCTGCGCGAAGTTGCGCGTCATCGACGCATCGTAGACATCGAGCGCGGGATGGAAGTGACGCCCGCGCGAAGACAGTCCCTTGGCCTGGCCCGTGGTGCCGCTGGTCATGAACACGCGCTCCGCGGGCGAGGCCGACTCGCTGCGCAGCTCCATGGCCTTGAACGCATCGATGGGCACGGCGGGAATGTCGCTCCAGGTCTTCACATTGCGCAGCGTGGCGCCGCGCCGCTGGCAGAAGCTGCGAAACGGCGCATTCGATTCGTATTGGTAGGCGAACAGCCGCAGCGCCAGTGCGTCGAACTGCTCGTCGGTGCAGCCGTCCATGGCGATGAATGCAAGCAGGTCTGCGACCAGAGAAGCCGCCTGGGGCCGGGCCTTGTCCATGGAATTCCTTCGAGAGCTGGGACGTGATGCTCCGAAGGCGCCCCGCCCGTGGCGCATGGGCGGCCACGCAGGGGTGCAAGCTCTTCTTCCGCCGGAATGACCCGGTTCAAGTTCTCGGGTGTGGATCTCAGCACTGGCGTGCACCCCGGAGCGGAGAGCTATCTTACAGCAGGGTCGCCAACGCCGCAGGCCCGGGGCCATCGCCCTGCAAGACTGCGTCAGCCCAGTGCCGTCAGCCGCCGCATCACCCACTCCACGGGCCCCTGCGCCGCCTTCTTGCTCCAGGCCCAGGCGGCCAGGCTGGCGATGATCACGTACAGCGCGGCGGCCACGGCCACTTCGCGCAGGCTGCGTGATCCGTCCAGAGCGCCCATGGCCTCCAGCAGGCCCATGCCGATGAGGATGTGTGCCAGGTACAGGGTCAGCGTCATGCGCCCGGCCGGCAGCAGGCCGCGCCACGGTCCGGCGGGCCAGCGGTCGGCCAGCCGCAGGCAGGCGCCTATGGCAATGCTGGCGCAGCCCAGGCCCATCAGCAGATAGGCTGGGCCGGGCGGCATGGGGCCGGTGGCCAGCCAGGGAGCCCATTCACTCTGTGCCGCAAGTGCCGAGACGGCGCAGGCCGCGCCCACCATCAAGCCGCCCGCAGCCACCAGGCCCCATTGCACGCGCGGCTCGGCCAGCGGCAGGCGCGCCAGCAGCATGCCGCAGAGGAAGAACGCAAACCAGGGCAGCACCGGATGGAAGCCGTTGAACAGCAGGTTGCGCGCAAAGCCGGCCGGCTCCCACAGGCCCTGGTAGGACAGGCTCGCCCAGTCCCAGCCCTGGCTGTAGTCCAGCTGCAGCAAGGCCCAGGCGGACAGCACGGCCACTGCCGCCATGCCGGCCAGCAGCGCCCGTGCGCCGGCCTGCAGCCAGGCGATGGCCAACACGAAATACACCGCGTAGTAGTGAATGATGTCGGCCGGAAAGATCAGCAGGTTCATGCCACCGGCCACCAGCAGGAACAGCGCGCGGCGCAGCGTCCAGAGGCGCGCCGTGGCCGGCTCCAGCGAGCGCGTGGCCAGCACCAGGCCCAGTCCCGCCAGCACCACGAAGGTGGCCGAGGCCTTGCCCTCCAGAAAATGGAAGAACGACAGCAGCCAACCCGGCTCCTGCAGCGCGGGATGCATGGCCTGCTTGAAGTTGACGAACACCATGCCTGCCAGCGCCAGGTAGCGCGCCAGGTCCAGCCCCGCCAGGCGGGCGCCCCTGCCGGTGGCGTGCCTCATGTCGCGTCCCCCCGTGCCTCGCCTCCAAGAAGGCAGGCCAGCAAGGCGGGATGCAGCACATCGACCCCTTCATCCGCCCCCGCGTCTTCTTGCGGCGTCACCGCCAGCGCAAAGCGCAGCGCATCGCTTTCCACGGCATCCAGCAGCAATTGCGCGGCCAGGCGCACGGGCACGGCGGGCCGCAAGAGGCCCTGCTGCGCCCCGCGCTCCATGAAGCCTGCCAGGCCGTCGAGCATGCGCCTGCGGTTGGCCTCGAAGGCCGGCGCCAGCCCGGGCGAACGCGCGATCTCGGACAGGCATTCGGCGCTGAGCACGGCCCATTCCCGCTGGCGGCACAGCGCCTGGTAGGCGGCCAGGAATTGCGCCACCACAGGCAGCGAAGGGGCTGCGGCCCGCTCCAGCGCCTGCAGCAAGGGCAGCAGCTCGGTCTGCTCCTGCGTGGCGACCTCGGCAATCAAGGCCTGCTTGCTGTCGAAGTGGTTGTACAGATTGCCCAGGCTCACCGAGGCAGCCTGCGCGATGTCGCGCATGCTGGTGCAGTGAAAGCCGCGCTCCACGAAGCACTGCAGGGCGGCCTCCACGATGACGGCCCGGCGCTCGCTGATGTCTTCTTTCTTTTTCATGCCCCGAATGATGAACGAACGTTCATTCATAGTCAACACCGGGGCATGAAATCACAGCGGCGGCAGGGGGCCCACGCCCGAAGGAACGGCCTCCTCGTTGGGCCTGCAAGGCTGGCGCAGCATGCGCCGGCAGTCCGGCAGCTGCCGCTCATGGGCATAGGCGATGTGGCCCAGCACGATCTTCGACGGCCGGCTGCGGTCCAGCCAGACGGTGTTGGTCGAAGGCGTGGACAGATGGTCGAAGGCCCAGTACCCGGTCTGCGAAGGCGTGTCCAGGGTCACGCGCAGGCTGGAGCCCGCGCGGAACACATGGGCGAATTTCTGAATTTCCACGCGCATGAGCGTGGGCTCGCCGGGGCGCAGCGGGCGCACGGCGGCCTCGGTGAAATCGCCCCAGGGCCGCAAGGCGGTGGAGCGCTGGCCGTCCAGCGCACGCATGGAAGCACGCAGCCAGCCGCGCTGCACGAACATCTCCTGGCCGTCGGGACGCACCTCCGAGACGGTGACCTGCACATCGGTGTCGCCGGCCGTGGCGCTGAGCCACAGGTCCAGCGAGGCCTCGCCATAAAAGCTCAGCGCGCGCGGCAGCGGGGCCGTGGTGAAGCGCAGCAGGCCCTGCCCGGCGGGGCTGGCCGTCCATTGGCCCGCGCCGGACTCGGTATCCGCGTCGGGATGGTTGGCCTCGGCGCCCGGCAACGGGTAGCGGTAGCTGGCCGACTGGCGCTCGGCCTGCGGCGGCGCATCGCCCAGGCCGCCGCCCGGCTGCAGCCACAGCGTCATGGGCGTGACGCGCACGGGCAGCCGGTCAAAGCTGGCCACGGCCGAGGGGCGCAGCTGCCCATAGTCGCCCCCACCGTTCATCCACTGCATTTCCTGCGCCAGCAGCACGCGGGGCGTGTGCTCGAAGCCATTGCTCTCGCCCTTGAGAAAGCGCGCATAAAAGCGCTTCATGGTCTCGCGCAGAAAGGGGGCGTTGTCGGTGTGGTGGTCGCCGTTGGAGCTGATCAGCCACATCTTGTCCGGGGCGATGCTGTCCTCGTAGTAGCCCATACGGGTGCCCACCTGCTCGTCCTGCCAGGACTGGGTGCCCAGCGTGGGGATGTCGATGCGGTGCGTGGAGTTCATGGCGCTCTTGAGCGCGTAGCGGGCGCCGAAGAAGCGGTCCTCGTCCAGCCAGCGCGCCATGTCCAGGTCAGGGCGCTGGATCTTGCGGATGTTGTCCTCCACGACCTGGGCGCATCCGGTATCGCCATCCAGCGCCCTGGCATCGTCGGCGGCCTTGCGCCATATCGCGGGGAACTGCCGCCACCAGTTGGCGGGAAAGCCGATGTTCTGGATGCCGCCCGGATAGGCCACGTCGCGGTAGGGATCGGCCACGTTCTTGCCCGGCGCGATCGCCTTGAGGCTGGGCGGACGCTGGGCCGCCACCCACAGCTGGTCGTAGCCCGAGTACGAATAGCCCACCATACCCACCTTGCCCGTGGACCACGCCTGGCGCGCCGCCCACTCCACCGCATGCGCCCCGGCCGCGCCCACGGAGGCGTCGGCCCACTGGTTCTCGCCCGTGGAGCAGCCTGTGCCGGGCACGTTCAGGCCCATCACGGCATAGCCTTCCTGGGTCCATTCCTGGGTGGTCTGGTCCGTGACCGAGCCCGATCCGTAGCCGTCGTACTCCATCAGCACGGGAAAAGGCCCCGGCCCCTTGGGGAAGACCACCGAATAGCGCATCTTGTTGCCGTCAGGCAGCTGGATGTAGCCCCAGATGCGCGGCCCGGGGTTGGTGCTGCCCGAAGAGCCCCCGCCGCAGGCCGCGAGGCCCAGGGCAAGGGTGGCGATGCCGGCCGCGCCGAGCCACGCGCGGGAATGGCGAAAAGTCATCATGGATGGTCCTCCTGGTTGCTGATGCAGTCATGCCCGCAAGGGGGCAGGCCGCAATGTAGGACCGTCCGGGCGCATGGCGCACGCGCAGGCTGAAGGGGGGCTGAAGCACGCCTGAAGACAGGCTGAAGGCGAACGCGGCCAATCGCCACGGCCTTAGGCCCCGGACCACGGCAGCCGCGCGCCACACTATGATTCGATTTTCAGTTCCTTGAACCCATGCCCCGCGCCCGCACATCCAAGCCCGCTCCGTCCGAAGAGAACACGGCCCCGTCCGGCGCCACAGCGCCGGGGCCGTCCATCGACGCCTCTTTCCTGCACACCCTGGTCGGCTACAACGCCCGGCGTGCCTCGATGTCCATCATCGAGGTGTTCGTGGAGCGCATGGCCACCCACGATCTCAAGATGGTGGAGTTCTCCGTGCTGTCCCTGGTGTCCCACAACCCCGGCATCACCTCGCGCCAGCTGTGCACGGCGCTGGACGTGATGCCGCCCAACCTGGTGGGCCTGATCGCCGCCCTGGAGCGGCGCAAGCTCATCGAGCGCCGCCCCCATCCCACAGACCGCCGCGCCGTGGGCGTGCACCTGACGCCGGCCGGCGCCGAACTCACGGCCCAGGCAGAAAGAACGGCGGCCCAGCTGGAGATGGATGCCACCTACCGCCTGACCGATGCCGAGCGCAAAACGCTGATCCAGCTGCTGCAGAAGATCTACAACTGAGCGCGCTCAGTCCGCCTTCTGCGCGGCGGGCCGGTCCAAGCCCAGCAGCCGCACCGCATTGCCCTTGAGGATGCCGGGCATCACCTCGGGCTTGAAGCCGGCTTCCTGGAAATCCTTCATCCAGCGCTCGGGCGTGATCAGGGGATAGTCGCTGCCGAAGAGCACGCGGTCCCTGAGCAGGGTGTTGGCGTACTGCACCAGCTGCCGGGGAAAGTACTTGGGGCTCCAGCCCGACAGATCGATCCAGACATTGGGCTTGTGCAGGGCCACGGACAGGGCCTCGTCCTGCCAGGGAAAGCTGGGGTGGGCCATCACGATCTGCATGTCGGGAAAGTCGATGGCCACGTCGTCCAGGTGCATGGGATTGCTGTAGGCCAGGCGCAGGCCGCCGCCGCAGCGCATGCCGCTGCCAATGCCGCTGTGGCCCGTGTGGAAGATGGCCGGCAGTTGGTGCTCGGCCACCACCTCGTAGATCGGCCAGGCCATGCGGTCGTAGGGATGGAAGCCCTGCACCGTGGGGTGGAACTTGAAGCCCCTGACGCCCTCTTCCTCGATCAGCCGCCGCGCCTCGCGCGCACCCATGCGGCCCTTGTGCGGATCGATGCTGGCGAAGGCCACCATCATGTCGCTGTTGGCCCGCGCAGCCTCGGCGATCTCCTCGTTGGGAATGCGGCGCCGGCCCAGCTGCGATTCGCTGTCCACCGTGAACATCACCAGGCCCAGGTTGCGCTCGCGGTAATAGGCAACGGTCTCGGCGATGGTCGGGCGCCGGCCGTTGCCGAAGTACTTGTCGGCGGCGCGGTCGTACTCCTCGCCGTAGTTGTCGAACGGGTTCCAGCAGCTCACCTCGGCATGCGTGTGGATGTCGATGGCAATGAGTTTTTCGTGGTCCATGTCTGTCTCCTGTGCGGCCTGCTGCCTGCCCCGCAATCAAGGGGAAGTCCCAATAAGAAATTCGCAAAGGCCGCTTGAATTGGTTATTAAATATAACCAAAATCGCGGCCATCAGAAAGCGATGCAGATGCAGGCAACGGCTGCCACGCAACGGATTCGCGCTGAGGCTTCACACCACCTTCCGAGGAGACAGACATGGACAGAAAGATCCACAAGACCCGTTCCCGCGCCTTGCCGGCCGCGCTGGCCGCCGCCCTGCCCGCCCTGCTGCTGTCGGCCTGCGGCGGCTCGAGCGACGGCATCGCGCAGTTGGCCGAGGCCCGCCCCGCCACGCTGCTGTCGTGCACGGACCTGGCCGCGAAAATATCCTTCCCCAACACCCGCATCACCGCCGCCGAGACCGTGGCCGCCGGCACGCTGGCGGTGGCGGGCAAGCCCATTGCCGAGCACTGCCGCGTGACCGGCCGCATGCACGAGCGCGTCAGCACCGTGGATGGCCAGAACTACGCCGTGGGCTTCGAGATGCGCCTGCCGCGCGACTGGAACGGGCGCTTCTTCTACCAGGCCAACGGCGGGCTGGACGGCGTCGTGAGCACGGCCGTGGGCGCGCTGGGCGGCGGGCCGCTGGGCAACGCGCTGCAGATGGGCTTTGCCGTGCTCAGCTCCGATGCCGGGCATGCAGGCAGCCTGGGTCCCTTCTTCGGCCTGGACCCGCAGGCGCGGCTGGACTATGGCTACCAGGCCGTGGGCAAGCTCACGCCCATGGCGCGCAGCGCGCTGCAGACGGCCTATGGCAAGGGGCCTGACCGCTCCTACCTGGGCGGCTGCTCCAACGGCGGGCGCCACGCCATGGTGGCGGCCTCGCGCTATGCCGACCAGTACGACGGCATCATCGCCGGCAACCCCGGCACGCGCCTGCCGCTGGCGGCCATTGCCAACATTGCCGGCGCCCAGGGCTATGCGAAGCTGGCGACCACGCCCTCGGACCTGGGCACGGGCTTCACCCAGGCCGAGCGCCGCCTGGTCAGCCAGGCCGTGCTGGCCCGGTGCGATGCGCTGGACGGGGCCACCGACGGCATGGTGCAGGCCGGCGCAGCCTGCCAGGCGAGCTTCGACCTGTCGCGCGATGTGCCCACCTGCGGCGGTGCGCGCGACGGCAGCTGCCTCAGCGCCGAGCAAAAGAGCACCATTGCCGGCCTGTTCAAGGGCGCCACCACCAGCGGCGGCAGCCGCATCTACAACAGCTTCCCGTATGACGCGGGCCTGGATACGGCCGGCTGGGCCGGCTGGAAATTCTCCAACCCCATCAGCCGCGACTCCGGTGCCGTGGCCTTCATCTGGCAGACGCCGCCGGAAAGCGCCGCCAGCTTCAACGACGCGCAGTTCGCCCTCAACGGCAGCGTGGACAGCATGCTGGCCAAGGTGCAGGCGACCAACGGCACCTTCACGGAAAGCGGCCTGTCGCTGATGATGCCGCCCGACTACGGCAAGCTGCCCGTGCTGCGCAACCGGGGCGCCAAGCTCATGGTCTACCACGGCACGGCCGACCCCATCTTCTCCAGCGATGACACCGTGCAGTGGTACGACACGCTGCGCCGCAACCATGGCGACGCCGCCGACTTCGCCCGCCTGTACCTGGTGCCCGGCATGAACCACTGCAGCGGCGGCCCGGCCACCGATCAGTTCGACATGCTCAGCTCCCTCGTGGCCTGGGTGGAGAAAGGCCAGGCGCCGGACCGCGTGATCGCCAGTGCGCGCGGCGCGGGCAACGCGGGCGGCACCAACGCCGACCTGCCCGCCAACTGGTCGCCCACGCGCACCCGGCCGCTGTGCCCCCATCCGCTGGCCGCCCGCTACAACGGCAGCGGCGACATGGAAAGCGCTGCCAGCTTCAGTTGCCGCTGACCATGCACTGAAGGCGGGCGGCGCCTGAACGGCCCGCCCCCTTCCGCCCTCATCCACCCCCTTGTCCGCAGTCCCGCCCCCCGGCGGGGCCTGGCCCCGCTGCGCCTGAAAAAAAGGCGCGCGGACACCCACGCCAAGACGGCAACGATTTTTCAAACCAGAGGAGACATCACCATGCAAAAAACCCCTTCCCCGCTGACCCTGGCGGCCGCCGCTGTGCTGGCCCTGGCCGGCTCCGGCGCCAGCTTCGGCGCCTTCGCGCAAGGCACCTCCAGCGTCACGCTCTACGGCATCGTCGATGTGGGCGTGGAGCACCTGAACAATGTGGCGGCGGGCGGCGGTCTCAGCCGCATGCCATCGACCACCAGCATGGTGCCCTCGCGCTGGGGCCTGCGCGGCAGCGAGGACCTGGGCGGCGGCCTCAAGGCCATCTACACGCTGGAGTCGGGCTTTGCGCCCGACCAGGGCACCTTCAACCAGGGCGGGCGCGGCTTTGGCCGCCAAAGCTGGGTGGGCCTGGGCGGCAACTGGGGCAGCCTGACCATGGGCCGCCAGAACTCCATGCTGTTCTGGTCGCTGCTGGACTCGGACATCATCGGTCCGGCCGTCTTCGCCATGGGCTCGCTGGACGCCTACATTCCCAACTCGCGCGCCGACAACATGCTGGCCTGGCGCGGCAACTTCGGCGGGCTGGCACTGGGCGCGGGCTACAGCTTCGGGCGTGACACCGTCAATGCCGGCCCCAGCCCGGCAGGCACCAACTGCCCGGGCGAGAGCGGATCGGACACGCAGGCCTGCCGCCAATGGTCACTGTACGCCAAGTACGACACACCGGCCTGGGGCGTGGCGCTGGGCTACGAGCAGCAAAACGGCCGCACGCCGGCCTCGTCCACCGACCCGGTGTTCGGCGGCATGAACTCCAGCGCCAAGCATGACGAGCGCCTGCACCTGGGCGGCTACTTCAAGCTGGCCGGCGTGAAGATCGGCGGCGGCCTGCTGCGCCGCGACAACGACGGCGACGCCGTCAAGCCACGCAGCAACCTGTGGTACGTGGGCGCCTCCTACCCGGTCACCGAGGCCCTGGTGCTCGAAACCCAGTGGCTCACGCTGCGCTACCGCGGCGTGTCGGGCTACGACTCCGACCTGCTGGTGGCACGCGCCATCTACAACCTGTCCAAGCGCACGGCGGTCTACACCCAGCTCGGCCACATCCGCAACGACCGCCTGGCGACCGTCTCGGTCAGCGGCGGCGCGCCGGGCAGCAACACCGCGCCGGGACGCTCGCAGACCGGCATCAACGTGGGCATCCGCCACATGTTCTGAGCCGCTTCCATCCGCCTGCCTTTCCCATATTCACCAGGAGACATCCCATGCAGATGCATCGCCGTCATTTCGTCCAGGCCCTGGGCAGCGCCGCCGCCCTGGGCTCGCTGTCACCGCTGCAAGCCCTGGCCCAGGCACTGGACCAGGTCAAGATCATGTACGGCTTTCCGGCCGGCAGCTCGGGCGACAGCGTGGCCCGCCGCGTGGCCGAGCGGCTGGGCGGCACGCCCTACAGCAAGGGCCCGGGCTTTGTGGAGAACAAGCCCGGCGCCGGAGGCCGCATCGCGGTGGAGGCCTTGAAGAACTCCCCGCCCAACGGTTCCGTGCTGGCACTGGCCCCCGTATCGGCCTTCTCGGTCTATCCCCACATCTACCCCAAGCTGACCTACAGGCCCGAAGACGCAACGCCCGTATCGATTGGCGCCGTGATCTACCACGGCCTGGCCGTGGGCCCCGCCGTGCCGGCCGAGGTCAAGACGCTCAAGGACTTCCTGGCCTGGGCCAAGGCCAACCCCGACCGCGCCAGCTTCGGCTCGCCGGGCGCGGGCTCCATGCCGCACCTGCTGGGCGCGCTGCTGGGCCTGCGCTCGGGCGTGGAGCTCAAGCACGCGCCCTATCGCGGCACCGTGCCGAGCATCACCGACCTGGTGGGCGGCCAGATCGCGGCCACCATGAACCCCAGCGGCGACTACCTGCAGTACCTGAAGGCGGGCCGCCTGCGCGTGCTGGCCACCTCGGGCAAGCAGCGCTCGCCCTTCCTGCCCGACGTGCCCACCTTCACCGAACTGGGCTTTCCCGATGTCACGGTGGAGGAATGGTTCGGGTTCTACGCGCCCGCCAAGACCCCGGCCGCCACCATTGCCAACGCCAACGCGGCCATCACCGCCGCGCTCAAGGACAAGGCCGTGATCGACGGGCTGGCGGCCCTGGGCCTGCTGGCGCGCGGCAGCACGCAGCAGGAAATGGCGGCCGACCAGCAGGCCGAGTTCGAGCGCTGGAGTTCGCTGGTCAAGCAGATCGGGTTCACGGGCGAGTCCTGATGGCGCACCCGGACGGCAGGTCCATATCCCTTCGCGAAACAAGGCCACACTCATGCAACAAATAATGTTGCATGAAACAGAACAGCCAATTCTCGGACGTCCTGCATGTGCTGCTGCACATGGCCGAGGGCGATGGACCTGCCACCTCCGACATGCTCGCCGCCGCGCTGCAGACCAACCCGGTCGTGCTGCGCCGGCTGATGTCGGGCCTGCGCGATGCAGGCCTTGTCACCTCCGCCAAAGGCCATGGCGGGGGCTGGGTGCTGTCTTGCGAGCTGGACCGCACCACGCTGCGCGGCGTGCATGAAGCCTTGGGCGCCCCTGATCTGGTGTCGTTGGGCTTCAGGGAAGACCGGCCCGAATGCCTGGTCGCCCAGGCCGTGAACGAAGCGCTGAGCAATGCGGTGCAGCAGGCCGAGGCCGCCCTGCTCGCGCGGCTGGGCACGGTGACGCTGGCTGCCCTGTCCCAAGACTTCCACGCCCGCCTGGCCCGCCATCGCGCAGCAGGCGGCCAGGGTTGGCACCAACTGCAGGAGCACTCGCATGAAACACGTTGATTTCGCCGTCATCGGCGGCAGCTATGCCGGCCTGTCCGCCGCGCTGCAACTGGCGCGTGCGCGCCGCCAGGTGCTGGTGGTCGATGCCGGGCTGCGGCGCAACCGCTTCGTGGACCAGGCCGGCGAGACATCGCACGGCTTTCTCACCCAGGATGGCGTGGCCCCCGCCCAGATCGCCGCCCAGGCCCGGCAGCAGCTGATGGCCTATCCCACCGTGCAGTGGCTGGACGGCACGGCCGAGGACGCCCGCGTGGCGCCCGATGGCCGGCTGGAGTTCCGTGCAGCGGGCACGGCCATCAGCGCTGCCCGCATCGTCCTGGCGCTGGGCGTGCATGACAGCCTGCCGCCCGTGCCGGGACTGGCCGAGCGCTGGGGCCGCAGCGTCTTTCACTGCCCGTACTGCCACGGCTACGAGATGAATGCGGGCCGCATCGGCATCATCGCCAGCTCGGCCCTGGCCCACCACCACGCCGTCATGCTGCCCGACTGGGGCCAGACCACGCTGCTGCTCAACGGCGCCTACACGCCCGGCGCCGAAGAACTTTCCACCCTTGCGCGCCGGGGCACCCAGGTGGAGGCCACGCCCATCGCCCGCCTGGAAGGCCGGGCCGACGTGCTGCTGCAGGACGGCCGCCGCCTGGTCATGGATGGCCTGTTCACCCAGCCGCGCACCCGCATCGCCAGCCCCGTGGCCGAACAGCTGGGCTGCGCCCTGGAAGAAGGCCCCATGGGTCCCTTCATCAAGGTCGCGGAAGGCCAGGCCACCAGCGTCCCCAACGTGTTCGCCTGTGGCGACGCGGCCCGCGCGGCCGGCAACGTGGCCATGGCCGTGAGCGATGGCGCCATGGCCGGCATTGGCGCGCACCGGTCGATGATGGGATGGTGAACTGCGGCGCCTGCCCTAGAGCGTGCTATGCACTTTGATGTGCCCGTGAAAGCCGGGAAAGGGGTCCGGGACGAGGCGTGGCACGCTCTATCCGAAGACCGTGCCGCCCGCATCCAGCGCGGGCGGCCGCAGAAGATCGGCATTGACGCCCATGGCCTCGCTGGCCCGCTCCACGGCCTGCCACAGGGGGGCCGGCATCTGCAGTATTTCCTCGGGGGAGTTCGCGCGGGCGATCCAGTCGCTGATCTCAACGTGCTGCTCGGGGGTGAGCAGGTCCAGGTTCAGCATTTCGTCAATGGTCTTCATCGGGTGTCGGTCTGTCGCTCGTGTGCGGAAGGTGTACGGAAAAGGAACGGCCCGTGCATTGTCAGCGGTCCACGGCAGGCAGTCGCTGCAGCAGGGCATCGCGGGCGCGCAGGCCGGCATTGGGCTTTTGCGCCTGCTCGTCCTGGATCAGCGTGGCGAACACCAGCCTGCGCTCGTCCTTGGTGGCCCAGCCCACGTACCAGCCATAGGCCCGGCTGGCGTCGTAGCGGTTGTCGCTGCCCGGCGAGCCCGTGCCCGTCTTGCCATGCACGGTCCAGCCGCCCACGGCCACTGGATGCCGGGTGATGCGCGCGGTCATGTCGATGGCCTGACTGTTCACGGGCAGTTCCCGGCGCACGATCCTGCGCATGAAGGCCACCTGCTCGGCCGCCGAGATGCGCAGCGAAGACACCACCCACACGCCGTTGTGGCCCGGGTCGGCCACTGGCACGGCAGAGACATCCTCGTTGCCATAGCGGAAGGCCTTCACGTAGGCGTCAAAGCGCTGCTGGCCCAGACGCATCACCACCTGCTGCGAGTACCAGAACACCGAGTCCTTCATCCACGCCTGGGGCGTGATATCGCGCCGCCAGGCATCGCCGCCCCAGTCCGGATACTCCGGTTGGTACGGCCACGCGGGCCGGGATTCGTCCTGCAGGATGCCGGCGTCATAGCCCATCAGGCTGATGGCGATCTTGAAGGTGGACGCCGGCGTGACCCGCTCGGCGCAGGCCGGGCCGCTGTGCACCAGGGACTGGCCCGTGTCGGCGTCGGCGACGATGGTGCACAGTTCGTGCGCGACAACGGGGGCGGGAACGGAAACCCAAAAAAAAGCTGCCACGGCCGTGGCAGCGGTCCCAGGAAATCTATGCATGTGCTGTGCGCTGCGGTGTTCGTATCTGGCGCGCGATCATAGATGCGCGCGCAGCCTTTGCAGAGCCCCTGCAGCAAACAGCCCCACGGCGCCCTGGGCAAGCGCGTGTGGGACTTGCCCATGGATGGGAACTGCCCGCGGGGCTACGCCTGCGCCTCCTGCAACTGCCGCCACATCACCTTGCCGCTGCCGCTCTTGGGCAGGGCCTTGACGAACTCCACCACCTTGGGCGCCTTGTAGACGGCCATGTTCTCGCGGCACCACTGGATGATGTCCTCGGCCGTGGTGTCTTCCTTGCCGGCACGCAGCACGACGACGGCCTTGACCGACTCGCCCCGGTAGGCGTCGCGCGTGGAGATCACGCAGGCTTCCTGGATGGCGGGGTGGCGGAACATCAGCGACTCGACCTCGGCCGGCCAGACCTTGAAGCCGCTGGCGTTGATCATGCGCTTGAGGCGGTCGGTGATGAAGTAGTAGCCGTCCTCATCCACGTGGCCCAGGTCGCCGGTGCGAAAGAACCGCTTGCCGTCGATCTCCATGAAGACCTGGGCCGTGGCGTCGGGGCGCTTCCAGTAGCCGTCGAAGACCTCGGGCCCGTGGACCACGATCTCGCCCTGCTCGCCCTGGGGCACTTCGGCACCGGTGTCAGGATCGATGACGCGCGCCTCCGTGCTCATGAAGGGAATGCCCAGGCACTGCTGCTTGGGGTGCTCGGACGGGTTGCTGTGCGTGGGCGCAGCGGTCTCGGTCAGGCCGTAGCCCTCGCAAAAGCGCAGGCCGTATTGCTCCAGCAGGCGCTGGGCCACGGCCTGGGGCATGGCCGCGCCGCCGCCGCCGATGTACTTTAGGCTGGTGAGGTCGAACTGCGCGAAGTTGGGGCTGCCCAGCAGGTCGATGACCATGGTGGGGATGTTGGTCCAGCTGGTGACCTGGTAGCGCGAGATCAGCCGCCCGGCCAGCTCGCGGTCCCAGCGCGGCATGACCACCACGGTGGCACCCATGAAGATGGCCGTGTGCAGCACCGACACCATGCCCGTGATGTGGAACATGGGCACCACCGCCAGCACGACCGCCTCGCTGGTGCCGCTGCCCCAGTAGCTTCCCGCCACGGCGTTGTGGTTGATGGAGCGGTGCGGGTGCATGCAGCCCTTGGGGTGGCCCGTGGTGCCGCTGGTGTAGGGCAGCACGGCCATGTCGTCGCGGCCCACCACATGGGGCGGCGCGGCGTCGGTGCAGGCCAGGGCCTGCTGCCAGGTGTGGACGCTGCCGCCCTCCAGCACAGCCGGCTCGCGCCGGGTGAGCAGCCAGTCGTGCCACTGCGCAGGCGGCGCATCGTCGCCCTGCACACCGGCATCGAAGGCATCGGTGAACTGGGTGACGATCAGGTGATCGAGCCGCTGGCCCGGCGCCAGCGCGTTGCTGGCCTTGGCCAGCTCGGGGGCCAGGTCGGCCGTGGTGATGGCGACCTTGGCGTCGGCGTCGGTGATGTAGTGCTTGAGCTCCTCGGCCATGTTCATGGGATTGACCGGCACCACCACGGCATTGGCGCGGAAGATGGCGTAGTGCGCCAGTATGAGCTGAGGCGTGTTCTGCATCAGCAGGATCACGCGGTCGCCGCGCTGCACGCCCAGGCTGTGCAGGTAGGCCGCCATGCGTTCCGTGCCCTCGCACAGCTCGCGGTAGCTGATGGAGCTGCCGAAGTAGCGGATGGCCGGCTTGTCGGGATAGCGGCGCGCGTTGACGGCCAGGTTCTCCCATACGCTGGTGGCGGGCACGGTGATGGAATGGGGCAGACGGCTGGGCCAGAAGGCGTGGTGCGCGGGCAGGGTCGACATGGACGGATGGGCGTTGAATGGTCGGTGAGTGGATCGGACGGCGGCAATCCGCCTTGCCAGCGAGGCTAGGCGCACACCCGGTTCCCGGCATTGGGGAAGGCCCCAGGGAATCGTCGCCAAAGTGACGCTTGAGCGCCCATGGCATACCGATGCCACCGCAACTCGCCTTGTGCTTTCGCAAGCCGGCCACGGGAACGCCACAAGTACGCCACGGGTACGATGGCGCCATGCCCTCCACGCCCGACATGCCCCACCTGTCCCGCCTGCAGCTGTCGCTGCGCGATCTGCTGGCCCGCCGCCGCAGCGCGGCCCTGGCCACCCAGCCCGCCGACTCCCCTGCCCCCGGGGCTGGCGATGCACTGCCCGCTCCCCGTCTGTCCATGGTGCCCTGGGCCTGGAATGCGCAGTTTGGCTGCTTTGTGCTGCACGTCAGCGCGCTGGCAGCGCACACGCGGGCCATGGAGCTGCACCCGGCCGTCAGCCTGCTGGTGTGCGCGGCCGAAGTGGACGGCGAGGGCGTGCATGCACTGGAGCGCGTGGCCATTGAAGGCGTGGCCAGCACACCTCCGCCCGGCAGCGTGCTGGCCGATGGTGCGCGCGACAGCTATGTGCTGCGCTTCCCCGAAGCCGCGTTCATGACCGATCTGGGCGACTTCCGCATTGTCTGCATCACGCCATCCATCGCCCGGCACGTGGCGGGCTTTGGCGCGGCGCGCGATGTGTCGGCCCATGACCTGATCGAAGCACTGAGCATCCAGCCCAGCTGACTCACGTGCCCCGCACGTGGGCCGCGATCAGGGCGCCCGCCGCATCGCCCTGCCCCGCCACGCAGGCGCGCACATGGTCCTCCCACATCTGGCCCTGCTGCTCCACCTGGGCATGGACAAAGCGCTGCAGCATGCGCCGGGGATCGTCGCAGCGCTCGTAGGCATAGGGATCACCGCGCGTGCACAGCGCCTTGAACTGCAGCCAGGCGGCCTGCCGCGTGACGGGCATGCCCTGCAGGCGCTGCCACTGGTGCAGCAGCTCATGGGCAAAGATGCCTGCGATCTGCGGATGCGACAGGCGCAGCGGCTGGCGCGGATCGGACTGCATGAAAAAGGCACGCGGCATGAAGATGCGCCCGCCATTCATGGACAGCGCCCTGCGCGTGTCGCCCAGGCGGCGCAGATAAAGGCGCATGCGCGGCAGCAGCGCATCCAGCGAGGCACCGAAGTGCGTGCGCACAAAGGCCTGTTCCTGCGCATCGAGCGGCCGGCTCCAGAACACCATGCTCAGTCCCCCGGCCCCTGCCGATAGCGCCGTGCCATGAAATCCACGAAGGCACGCACGGCCGGGCGCAGATGCCGCGTGCGCGGATACAGCGCGTGGTAGCTGTACTGCCCCAGATGAAAACAGGGCAGCACCCGCACCAGCTGGCCGCGCTCGATGGCCGAGCGCACGGTATGCCAGGTCAGCGCCGCAATGCCCCGGCCTGCGCGTGCGGCCTCGAAGATGGTGGCCACCGAATCGGTGCGCAATGCCGCTAGCGGCTGGACCTCAGTGACAGCGCCCTGCCCGGACACCACGCTCCAGCGCAGCTGGGCCGGACCCGCAGCAAAGGCCAGGGCGCGGTGCGCTGCCAGTTGCTCTGGCGCCTGCACCACCCCGTGGCGCATCAGATAGGCGGGCGAAGCCACCAGCACCAGAGGCGAATGCGTGAGCAGCCGCGCCTGCAGTCCACTGTCCGGCAATTGCCGGCTGATGCGCACGGCTGCATCCACGCCCTCGGCCACCAGGTCCACCAGCCGGTCGGTGCACAGCAGTTGCAGCTCCAGATCCGGGAATTGCTGCTCGAACTCGGGCAGCCAGTCGCCCAGCTCGATGGCACCCACGGCCAGCGGCAGCGTGATGCGCAGCACGCCCGCCACGCGTGCGCGGCGCTGCGCCAGTGCGGCCTCGGCCGCATCGAGCTGCTCCAGCAACTGCACGCAGCTGAGGTAGTAGCTGCGCCCCGCCTCGGTCAGGCTCAGCCCGCGCGAATTGCGCTGCAGCAGCTGCGTGCCCAGTTCCGACTCCAGCCATTTGACATGGCGCGAGGCGGTCGAATGCGTCATGCCCAGCCTGTCCTGCGCCGCCGTGAAGCCCTGCGCATCCACCACGCCGCAAAACACCCGCATGGCCTGCCATCTGTCCATTGCCCGTGCACTCCTTTGGCGGGGATTGTGGGGCATGCGGGCGGCCGCATTCCGTTGCGCCACAGCCCCACGCCGGCCCCTTTTCCGACCCATTCCTCCCTTTGGGCCGCAGAAACAGACTATTCCTAGAGACAAGCACGCCGCAGCTGCCTAGATTGACCGGCAACCCGGACACAGGCTTGCCTCCACCAGCTCCCCGCCAGACGCATGGCCGCCTCCTGCCCGAGATTCCTAAAAATCCCGAGGGAGAAACTCACATGCACCCACGGCACATGCTGCTGCGCAGCGCCTTGCTATGCATTGCCGCACTGCTGGCCCACGCCATGCCGACCCTGGCGACTGCCGCCCCCAACCTGGGCGGAGGCTCCGGCAAATGCGACCCCACCGTGCAAAGCTGCGCCCCCGGCGCGGGCGGCGGCATCGACCTCGGCGGTGGCGGTGGCGGCTCGGGCGGCGGCACCTGCACCCCCACGCCCGGCGGCAGCCCCTGCGGCGGCGCCGGCCCCGCCACCCAGGGCAACTCCAGCAGCACCCACCAGGGCGCAGGCAACCCCATCCACCTCATCAACGGCAACAAATACCAGCGCGAAGTGGACATGCCCGCCTTGCCCGGCCTGCTCGGCCTGGAAGTCGTGCGCCACTACAACAGCAGCTACAGCCGGGCCTACGTGCCGCCAGGCCTGCTCGGCCGCGGCTGGCTGCTCAGCTACGAGGCCCGCCTGTACGACCACCCCACCAATCTGCAGATCGTGCAGGCCGACGGCACCCGCATCATCTTCAGCAAGCTGCGCGAGCACCCCAGCCTGTGCGCCAGCGAGCAGCCGGGCAACGGCATCGTGCGCATCGAAGGCCAGGGTGCCAAGGCCGCCGAAGCCGGCCCCGACAGGCACTACACCTGGCAATGGATGGACGGGCGCGAGCTGCGCTTCAACCACCGGGGGCGCCTGACCCGCATCAGCCTGCCCTCGGGCGAACAGGTCCGCCTGGACTACAACGCCAAGGGCAACCGCCTGCTCAAGGTCACCGACCCGCAGGGCCGCAGCCTGCGCCTGCACTACGCCCAATCTTCGGGCGAGGGCAGCTTCACCGGCGTGCAGGCCATCGACACCCCGCTGGGCCGCATCGACTACCGCCACGGCAGCGCACCGTTGCCCGGCAGCACCCAGCCCCAGGCCAAGCTGAACGCCAGCCTCGTGCAAGTCAGCCTCCCATCGGCCGATGGCCAAGCCCCGGTCCAGCGCCACTACCACTATGAGGACCCGCGCCACCCCACCTTGCTCACGGGCATCAGCGTCCAGGGCCAGGGCAGCGACGGCAAGCCCATGGACAAGCGCATCGCCAGCTACGCCTACGGCGACACCGGCCGCGCCACCTTGAGCGTGCGCGGCCCGCCGGACAGCCAGCAGGAAAAAGTCACCCTGGACCTCAGCCAGCCCTGGAAGAACACCCTCACCAACAGCCTTGGGCAAACAACCACCTACCACTACGACACCATCGGCGGGCAATGGCGATTGCTTGAAGTGCGCGGCCCGGGCTGCGCCAGCTGCGGCCCCGGCGACATGCGCTACCGGTACGACGCGCAAGGGCGCCTGACCGAAGCCACGCGGCTCGATCCCGCAGGCCGCCCGCTGGAAGGCACGCGCACCGAGCTGGACCCCTTCGGCCGCCCGCTGGCCGTGTACCGCATTCCCTACACACAAGGCCAAGCCCGGGCCCCGCAGCTGCAGGTGCGCTACGGCTACGGCAAGGACCCCTGGAAGCAATACGCGCCCGAACTCATCGCCCGGCCCAGCGTCGTGCCCGGGCACGAACACCAGATCCGCATCCGCTACAACAGCAGCCGCCAGCCGCTGCAGATCACCGAGACGGGCTTCAGCCCATTGGATGCCCAGGGCCAGCCCGCAGGCAATGCGGACGGCGCCACGCCCATCGAACGCAGCACGCGCTACCGCTACACCGAGATCAACGGCCGCAGCGTGCTGGTGGACATCGACGGGCCGCTGCCCACCTCGCTGGCAGGCTATGACGACGGAAGCCCGGCGCAGAACGACCTCACGCGACTGCGCTGGGACCGCAGCGGCAGCCACGTCACGCGCGTGCTGCAGCCCGATGGCACCGCCGTGGCGCTGGAGCATGACCAGGCCGGGCGCATCACAACCCGCACCGAAGACGACGGCGTGCGGCGCCTTCAGCGCCAGATGCGCTACAGCGCCCTGTCCGCCAACGCCCTGCAGGCGGAAGAAATCACCACCAGCGGCTGGCTGCTGGACGCCGACGGCCAGCCCCGCGCCAGCAGCCGGCTGAGCCTGAATCCATACCGCATCCGCCACGACGCCCTGGGCCGCCCCAGCCAGGCCATCGACACGGCAGGCCGCAGCATCACCTGGGCCTACCAGGGCAGCACCCAGGCTAGGCTCGATGGCCTGGGCAACCGGGGCCAGATCGAGCGCGACAGCGAAGGCCGCATCAAGCGGCTGGGCCTGTACCGCGAAGGCCAGGACCTCCCCGAACGTGCGGCCTACTACGGCTGGAATGCGCAAGGGCGCCTGAGCCACCGCCTGCTGCCCGATGGGCGCCTGGACAGCTACACCTACGGCGACGCGGGCGAGCTGCTCCAGCACACCGATGGCGACGACACCCGCACGCGCTGGCTGGACAACGGCAGTCTCCATGCCAGCCTGTCGCAAACGCCCGATGGGGCGGTACGGCTGGCATTGCAAGGCCCGGCCAGCGCGGCGATGGAGCAGATCACCAGCAAATCCCGGAGCACCCAACCCGCCGAACGCCGCCAGGCCCTGCACGACGACTTCGGCCGCACCGTCTGGCTCCAGCTTGCCGATCATGGCCGCCAAAGCGCACGCTACAACGAAGCCGATCAATTGCTGGTGCACACCCGCGCCGACGGCAGCAGCACCCACTACCAGTACGCTCCCAGCGGGCGTCTGCTGTCCAAGACCTACGAGCCGGCGCCCGGTGCTGATCGTCGCTCTTCCTCGCAAACCCGGCTGCACTACCAGGGCCGGCTGCTGCAGACCATCGACAGCAACTGGCAGCGCGAGTCCATCGAATACGACGCCCTGGGCCGCCCCGTGGCACGCACCATTGCGCTGGCCACGCCCGACGGCCAGGGCGAACATACCTACCGCACCGCCACGCGCTATGGCCCGGACGGCCGGGTCCACAGCCGCACCCTGGCCGATGGCCGCGTGCTCGTCACCCGGCGCGGCCCCGCCAGCGAAGGCGCCAGCGTGCAAGGGCTGCAACTGCAAAGCGCCTGGGTGGCCGGCCTGCTGCAGGCCAGCGACCACTGGCTGGGCGCCGGCGCCACAGGCTTGCTTGAACGCTTGCTGCCCGCGCAGACGGTGGTCGGCGACATCCAAACAGACGCCTTCAACGGCCTGCAGCACTACACGGCAGGCAATGGCCTGGCCACCATTCGCCAATACGACATTGCCGGGCGCCTCACGCAGCAGACCACCGGGCAAGGCACATCGCAAGGCACATCACAAGGCACATCACAAGGCAGCGCACCCATCCTCAGCCAGCGCTACCGCTACGGCGTGGGCCCGCGCATCCGCGCCATCGAGCAGGAGGGGCCACCAGCGGGCCTGCACAAGACCGACTACCGCTACCAGGGCTTCGGCAGGCTGGTGCAGGACAACGCACCGTCAGCACCAGCGCCCGTGCAGCGCGACAGCCAGGGCCGCACCGTCCAAGATGCGCTGCACCGCTACACCTACACCGAAGCAGGACAGCTCCAGGGCATCAGCGACCACCAGGACCGGCCCATCGCCAGCTACCGCTACAACAGCCTGGGCCAGCGCGTGGGCAAGACCGTGCACCAGGGCGATGGGCAAACGCACAGCCACTACCTGTGGCAGGACAACCGGCTCGTCGCGGAAATGGATGGCGAAGGCCGCATCACCAGCCAGTACCTGTACCTGAGCGAGGGGACTCGCACCCTGCCCATCGCCAAGCTGGAATCCGCGCACAACCGGGACAACGCCAGCGGCAAGGCGCGCATGCTGCACATCCACAACGACCACCGGGGCAGTCCGCAGGCCATGACGGACGCAGGCCAGCGCGTGGTCTGGCGTGCCCGCCAGACGCCCTGGGGAGCGCCGGCCATGCATCAGGCCGGCCACACAAGCCTGCCCCGGCAGCAGGCCGTGCTCAACCTGCGCCTGCCGGGCCAGTACTTCGACGAGGAAAGCGGACTGCACGACAACTGGCACCGCAGCTACGACCCGGCCAGCGGCCGCTACCTGCAGCCGGACCCGCTGGGCTACCCGGACGGGCCCGATGCCTACCTGTATGCCGGCGGCGACCCGCTCAACCGGATAGATCCCACCGGGCTGTACCAGGAGGACATGCACTACTACATGGTCTTCTTCCTGGCCCTGGCCGCCGGCCTGGACTACGAACCTGCGCGCATCACGGCGCTGGCTTCGCAGTACGTGGATGACAACCCCATCACCAAGCCGCTGGACGATGCCAACACCCTCACCACGGTGGGCTCGATCTTCAAGAACCACCGGCAACTGCTGTGGTACCACTTCACGCTGTCCGACGACAAGGGCACCACGCTGCCCCAGTACGCCAACGACAACGTCAACAGCGTGGTGGGCAACCTGAGCCCGCAACTGAACAACCTGCTCAACGCCAGCCGGCTGGGCAACCCGGCCCAGCCCTGTGCCGAATACCAGTTCCTGGGCGAATTCCTGCACTCCTATCTGGACACCTTCAGCCACCGGGACAAGGACAACCGGCCGTTCGATGCCATCAGCGTGAAGCTGGGCATAGGGCATGGGCTTGCGGGGTCCGAGCCGGACTACACCTATGACGAGGACATGCCAATACTGGGGAATATGCCTGATCCAGAGGTGCCTTATTGGGGCCAGCGGGAGTATCGATCGCTGCAAGGGGAGAAGGCGGTTTATGAGTTTTTGACGCGGTATGGGGCTAAGCCGGCGGTGAGCTTTAAAGAGATAGAGAAAGTGCTGGAGAGATTCAATGCTATTCGAGAGACTGGAGGAAATTCACTAAGTAAATTTAATCTGCTAGAAGATACCATCAAATCCTGGATAAATGACGGCAAGCTAAAACTGACAAAGATAGATCAAGAAGGAAGATTAACTGAAATAAAAAAGATAGATCTTAAAAATACAGAGAATGAAGCTTACAACGAAGATCAAGCTGACGCTAATCGGGAAAAATATCTTGGAGCACTTGTTGGCCAAGAGGCTAAATATCCAGGAGTCTGCTTGCCAAGGAGTATCATATGCAAACCAGTGTGACAGTTAAGGCACTGACATTTATCTTGATAGTTTTGTCTTCCGGATTTTCCCAAGGGATGACCTGGGAAGAGTGGGCTGAAACTCGCCATCCACCCAGCGACACAGGACCATTGCCAGATGGCTGCAGCCCCGTCAAATATCGAGGGACCTTTCATCCCATTATTGAGTATGTCAGAGGACGAGGAGACCACTGTGTAGTTCACGATTTTGTACAGAGGAAATTAAGAGACTTCATTAATGGCAGGGAACGTGGATCACCAACAGATGAAGCCGGAAGGGGTAGTGTGATTAGTTTCTCTCAAGATAGCCATTCCAACATTGATCTAAGAAAACATCTTATATCTGGCAAGCCGTTTGAAAATACCCGCGGCATAGGCATGAATAGCAAATCACTGACTCACTTGGCAGTTCACAACGGAAAAATCGAAACGCCCGGTCCACTAGGTATTGGAATAGATATGGCACCTTATATAGAAGGTCGTCAGAGGCTACAGGAGTTGACAGAAGATCGTCCAGCAATCAAAGAAGTCGGCTACAGCCGTACATTCGCGGGTATTTGGGATTACACCCCACCCACCTTCTACACAGCAGAAAACCTCCAAATCAAATCCGGCGGCCGCGCCATCATCATGGCGGGCTCCGACAACGTGGTGCGCAACAACACCATCGAGGTCGATGGCCGCACCGCCGTCTACCTGTACGGCCCGCGCTCGCTGGTGGAGGGCAACACCTTCATCGTGCACATGGACCTGCGCGACAAGGCGCCGCTGCCCGCCATCCTCAAGCTGCGCGATGCCGATGGTTCCATCATCCGCAACAACCGCTTCATCGTGAAGCGCAGCGGGCTGTTCAGGAAGAAGGAAGAGGAACCCCAGGCCGGCATCAACCTGCTGGAGTCCAAAGGCGTTGTGATCGAGGGCAATGTGTTCGAGCAGGTCGCCGTGCCGGTGCGCAAGGATGCGGCCAGTACCACAACGGAGAGTGGAAACATTTCAAAAGGCAGCCCCTGATGGAATGGAGGTATTCGACGGCCATATGCGTTATGAGTTTTTGACGCGGTATGGGGCTAAGCCGGCGGCGAGCTTTAAAGAGATAGAGAAAGTGCTGGAGAGATTCAATGCCACGCGGAAGAGTGGGAGCAATTCTCCAGATAAATTTGATTTGCTACGAAACCATCTAAATAAATGGACTAATGAGGGAAAATTGAATTTAACGAAAGACAATAAAAGTCAGATCAAAATAACAAAAATAGATTTGAAAGATAAAAATTCAGAGGAATATGACTTTGAGAAAGCAGAAAACAATAGAGAGGTATTTCTTGGTGGTTTAGTGGGTAGGGAGAAAGACTATCCAGGTGTGTGTTTGCCAAGGAGTTTGTTATGCAAACCCGTATAGTGTGCATTTTAATAATATTTGTGCTGCTAGCTTTTTGGCGGACTGGGCATGCAGAAAAACAGCAATGGGAAAAATGGACCGAGAGCCAACACCCTCCTGTTGACGCAAAAATTCCACCCATATGGTGCAAGGCTGTGAAATATAGAGGTCAGAGAGTTCCAATATCAGAGTCAATCAAAGGTTCTGGTAAGCACTGCGTTGTTCATGATTTCGTTCAGCGAAAATCTCGTGACCTCATATCTGGTAGACAAAGAGGGTCTCCAATAAATGATGCTGGAACCGGAAATATATTAACGTTCTTCGAAAGCAGCGATGTGGACCTGAACTTGCAAAATCATCTCATATCGGGATCGCCTTTTGAAGATACTCGTGGCATTGGAACTAAGGGGATTGAATTATGCTGTCTAAAGGTTCATAATGGAAAGATTGAAACACCTGGAAGATTGGGAATAAGCGTAGAAATGGCTTCTGGAGATTCAAATATTAGAAAAAGAATAGAAATGATGAAGGAAGATATTTCAATAATTATTAAAACAAATTGGAATGGCGAGAACCAGAACTTCAACGAAATCCCCTGGGACTACTCTCCACCCACCTTCTACACAGCAGAAAACCTCCAAATCAAATCCGGCGGCCGCGCCATCATCATGGCGGGCTCCGACAACGTGGTGCGCAACAACACCATCGAGGTCGATGGCCGCACCGCCGTCTACCTGTATGGCCCGCGCTCGCTGGTGGAGGGCAATACCTTCATCGTGCATATGGACCCGCGCGACAAGGCCCCGCTGCCCGCCATCCTCAAGCTGCGCGATGCCGATGGTTCCATCATCCGCAACAACCGCTTCATCGTGAAGCGCAGCGGGCTGTTCAGGAAGAAGGAAGAGGAACCCCAGGCCGGCATCAACCTGCTGGAGTCCAAAGGCGTTGTGATCGAAGGCAATGTGTTCGAGCAGATCGCCGTGCCGGTGCGCAAGGATGCGGCCAGCACCACGAGGGAGTACGGCAACGCCGTGGATTCTCGCTAGGAGACGATGCGCGGGTCCTGCCTGCAGGCTCAGCGCAGGGGCAGCTGCACCACATGCGCGGTGGGCAGCACATCGCCGAACACATCCTCGATCTCGGCCAGCGCGGCACGGTGCAGGCTGTCGGCGTCCACGGATTCGCCGTTGCTGCGCGTGATGGCACGTGTGGCCACGGCGTCGCTGGCCACGACGACCTCGAAGCCCAGCGGCGCGGCATCGCGTGCGGCGCCGGCCACGCAGGCGTGGGTCATGAGGCCGCAGATGACCACGGTGGTGATGCCACGCGCGCGCAACTGGTCGGCCAGGTCGGTGCCGACGAAGGCACTGACGCTGCGCTTTTGCACCACGGTGTCGCCCGCGCGCGGCTGCAGGCCGGGGTGGAACTGGACGGTGCTGCCATTGACGGCGAACACGGGCGCACCTTCAGGGGCAATGTGCTGGATGTGGAACACGGCAACCTGCCCGGCATCGGCCCATTGCAGCAGGCGCCGGGCCTGCTCCAGGACCTGCGGGCCGCGCGGGATGGGCAGGCGGCCGCTGAAGTACTCGTTCTGGAAGTCGATGACCAGCAGCGCCGTGGCACCCCGTGGCAACTGGCTGCGCCCCGGCGCGCCGGACAGGGCGCGGAGGGTGGGATGGCTGGTGGATTGGGTGGCCTGGCTGGCCTGTTCTGCGAGGGACATGCAGTGCTCCTGAAAACGGGAAGTGGTTGATGCCTGCAGTCTAGAAACGCACAGGGCCCACCACAACGCCATGGAGCGGCCAGCATCTGTGCAGGTTCTGCACAGATCGCCCGTGCTTTGAAAAATGCCCCATCTCTGTGATGGCGCATACGGCCTTGGGCCTTGCATCGCTCCAACCGGCCGCGTGCCGGTGAAGGTGGCGATGCCGCATTGAAACATGGCCTGCGGCCCTCCCGCTCAAGAAAGGGCCGCAGGCGGGCACGGCGCTAGTTCTGCAGCTGCTGCCAGACCTTGTCCAGCCGCTTGATGCTGACCGGGTACGGCGTGCGCAGCTCCTGGGCGAAGAAGCTCACGCGCAGCTCCTCCAGCATCCAGCGGTACTCCTGCATGCGCGCATCGATGTGGCCCTTGCGCTCGGCCACCAGTCGCCAGTAGCGCTGCTCCAGCGGGCGCAGCTCGGCCAGGCGGCTGGCGTCGCGCGCAGGGTCGGCGCGGTACTTGTCCAGCCGGCTGGTGATGGCCTTGAGGTAGCGCGCATAGTGCTGCAGCTGGGTCCAGGGCGCGGCCGCGATGAAGTTCTTGGGCACCAGGCGCTGCAGTTGCTGGGCGGCGTCGGCCGTGGCGTCAGGCGCGTTCTTGGTGTCCTTGATCTTGCGCTGCGCCGCCGCGTACTCGACCAGGATGGTGGAGGCCATGCGCGCCACCTCGTTGGCGATCAGCGTCAGCCGGCCGCGTCCGTCCTGCACGCGCTGCTTGAACTGCGCGTCGTTGGTGGGCAGCGGCTCCTGCAGGAAGGCGCGGTCTATGGCCACGTCGATGATCTGCTCGCGCAGTTCCTCCTGCGTGCCCAGCGGCATGTAGGCAACGGCCATCTTCTGCAGGTCTGGAATGTTCTTTTCCAGGTACTTGAGCGCGTCGCGGATCTGCAGCGCGAACAGGCGGCGCAGGCCCACGCGGTGGCGTGCGGCCGCAACCTCGGGCTCGTCGAAGACCTCGATGCCGACGGCATCGCCGTGGTCGATCAGTGCTGGAAAGCCGATCAGCGTCTGCCCGCCCCGGCCGATCTCCATCAGCTCGGGCAGCTCGCCAAAGCTCCATTCCTTGTAGCGGCTGTCGGCGGGCTGGCTGGGCTTGGCATTCCTGGCAGGCGTGGCCTGGTCGGGCTTTTCCGCCTTGGCAGCAGGCGCAGGCTTCCTGCCGGTTTCGGGCGCGGTGGCAGCGTTGGCAGCGGGTGCAGGGGCCTCCGTGACCGACGCCACCTTCAACGCGGCCAGCGCCTGGAAGGCGCCGCGCGCCTTGGCGCCCAGTTCGGCCTTGAGCGCGCCCAGGTTGCGGCCCTGGCCCAGCTGGCGTCCATGCTCGTCCGTGATGCGGAAGTTCATGAACAGGTGCGGGCTGAGCATGTCCAGCTTGAAGTCGGCGCGCTTGACGTCCAGCGAGGTCTCGTCGCGCACCTGCTTGAGCAGGGCATCGATCAGCGATCCCTGGCCCCAGCGCTCGGGCGTGGTGAAGAGTTCGGCCAGGCGCTGGGCGCTTTCGGGCAGGGGCACGAAGCGGCTGCGCGGGCGCTGCGGCAGGCTCTTGAGCAGGGCCTGGAGCTTGTCCTTGAGCATGCCGGGCACCAGCCATTCCACGCGCTCGTCGCTGACCTGGTTGAGCACGAACAGCGGCACGGTGACGGTGATGCCGTCGCGCGCGTCGCCGGGGCTGTGCAGGTAGCTGGCCGTGCAGTCCACGCCGCCGAGCTTGACCACCTTGGGAAAGGCCTGGGTGGTGATGCCGGCCGCCTCGTGGCGCATCAGCTCGTCGCGCGACAGGCGCAGCAGGTCGGCGTTTTCCTTGGCCGCCTCGCGGAACCAATGGTCGAAGGTGGCGCCGCTGAACACGTCCTTGGGGATCTGCTGGTCGTAGAAGGCGTAGATCAGCTCGTCATCGACCAGCACGTCCTGGCGGCGGCTCTTGTGCTCCAGCTCCTCGACCTTGCGCACCAGCTTGAGGTTGGCGGGCAGGAAGTGCCAGCGCGTATCCCACTGCCCCTCCACCAGGGCCTGGCGGATGAAGATCTCGCGCGCGGACTGCGGATCGATGCGGCCATAGCTCATGCGGCGGCCGTTGTAGACCACCAGGCCGTAGAGCGTGGCGCGCTCCAGCGCCACCACATCGGCCTGGTTCTTGGACCAGTGCGGATCGAGCAGCTGCTTCTTGAGCAGGTGGGCGCCGACTTCCTCCAGCCACTGCGGATCGATGGCGGCGATGCCCCGGCCGTACAGGCGCGAGGTTTCCACCAGCTCGGCCGCAACGATCCAGCGCCCCGGCTTCTTGGACAGGTGGGCGCCCGGGTGCGGATGGAAGCGGATGCCGCGCGCGCCCAGGTAGGCGTCGCTTTCATCGCCCTTGTAGCCCAGGTTGCCCAGCAGGCCGGACAGCATGGACAGGTGCACGGCGTCGTAGCCCGCGGGCTCGGTGTTGACCTTCCACTTGTGCTCGTTGACCACGGTCAGCAGCTGCGAGTGGATGTCGCGCCATTCGCGCACGCGGCGGATGTTGATGAAGTTCTGGCGCAGCAGCTGCTCCCACTGGCGGTTGCTGAGCTTGTGCGAGGGCTCGTCATCCGTGCCGGGACCGGTGTCCTGCGGATGGAAGGCCGCCAACGCCTCGGCCGCCGGGGCGGCCACGCTCTGCCCGCCGCTGCGCTGGGCCACGGGCAGGAAGGCGGCATTGCGCGCCGACGGCTTGGCAGCCGGCGCCTGGGCCGTGGCCATTTCCTTGCGGCTCTTGGCCACCACCTTGCCGCCGCGCGCATCCTGCAGCCATTTCCACAGGCGCAGGTAGCCGCTGAATTCGCTTTTCTCGTCGTCGAACTTGGCGTGCTGCTGGTCGGCCTGCTGCTGGGCCTCCAGCGGCCGGTCGCGCACGTCCTGCACGGACAGGGCGGAGGCGATGACCAGCACCTCGGCCACGGCGCCGCGCGTGCGCGCCTCCAGGATCATGCGGCCCACGCGCGGGTCCAGCGGCAGGCGCGACAGCTCGCGGCCCATGGGCAGCAGCTCGCCGCGCTCGTCCACGGCGCCCAGCTCGCCCAGCAGCTGGTAGCCGTCGGCAATGGCACGGCCCGAGGGCGCTTCGAGGAAGGGAAAGTTCACCACGTCGCCCAGGCCCAGCGACTTCATGCGCAGGATGACGCCGGCCAGCGAGGAGCGCAGGATTTCAGGGTCGGTGAAGCGCGCGCGCGTGCCGAAGTCGGCCTCGTCGTACAGGCGGATGCAGATACCGTTGGCCACTCGGCCGCAACGGCCCGCGCGCTGGTTGGCCGCTGCCTGGCTGATGGGCTCGACCAGCAGCTGCTCGACCTTGCTGCGGAAGGAATAGCGCTTGACGCGCGCCGTGCCCGCATCGATCACATAGCGGATGCCGGGCACGGTCAGCGAGGTCTCGGCCACGTTGGTGGCCAGCACGATGCGCCGGCCCGTGTGGCTGTCGAAGATGCGGTCCTGCTCGGCCTGCGACAGGCGCGAGAACAACGGTAGCACCTCGGCATGGCGCAGCACGGGCTGCTGTGCCAGATGCTTGCGCAGGTGGTCGGCCGCCTCGCGGATCTCGCGCTCGCCGGGCAGGAACACCAGGATGTCGCCGCTGACGCCGCCGGACCACAGCTCGTCCACGCCTTCGGCAATGGCATCGTTGAGGTCGTGGTCGCGCTTTTCCTCGAAGGGGCGCCAGCGCATCTCCACGGGGTAGGTGCGGCCCGAGACCATGATCACCGGCGCAGGCCCCTTGGGGCCTTCGAAGTGCCTGGAGAACCGCTCGGCATCGATGGTGGCCGATGTCACCACCACCTTGAGGTCGGGGCGCCGGGGCAGGATCTGCTTGATGTAGCCCAGCAGGAAGTCGATGTTGAGGCTGCGCTCGTGGGCCTCGTCGATGATGAGGGTGTCGTAGGCCTTGAGCAGCGGATCGGTCTGCGTCTCGGCCAGCAGGATGCCGTCCGTCATCAGCTTGACCGAGGCGTCCTTGGACAGCCGGTCCTGGAAGCGCACCTTGTAGCCCACCACATCGCCCAGCGGCGTGTTCAGCTCCTCGGCAATGCGCTTGGCCACCGAGCTGGCGGCAATGCGGCGCGGCTGCGTGTGGCCGATCAGGTGGCCGCGCACCTGGCCCTTGTCGTCGGGCGTGGCGTTGACCTTGCCCCGGCCCAGCGCCAGCGCGATCTTGGGCAGCTGCGTGGTCTTGCCCGAGCCCGTCTCGCCGCACACGATGATGACCTGGTGCCGGTCCATGGCCTCCATGATTTCCTCACGGCGGGCGGATACGGGCAGGGATTCAGGGAAGCTGATCTTCAAAGGCATAAGGGGCTGGATTATCCCCGCGCCATGCCGGCGGCGCCACGCGGCTGCAGATTTCCATACGCCTGCCCTGTGCCGCCCGCATGAAAACCCCCGCATGCCAGGGCCTTCGCCAAGTCAGGCCAGCGGCATGCAAGGCATTGCGCACAATCGGCGCTCGCCTTGCCGCCCGCTCCCGGCGCTGGCCGCCTCACCCGCCTTCCTCGATCTGCTCCCCATGGTTACTCTTGCCGCCCTCGTCATCCCGCTATTGGCCCTGTGGCTGTGGTGGCCCGTCCGCCTGATGCCGCGCCGCGCACGCCTGATGGCGGCCGTGGCCACGGCGGCCCTGGGCTGCACGCCCGCCCTGCTGCTGGTGCTGCTGCGCGAGGGCACGGTCGAGTACCGCACGCTGGCCTATCTGCAGGTGCCGGGCGGCTGGGTGCTGGCCCTGCTGCTGATGCTGGCCGTCTTCATCGTGCTGCGCGACGGCCTCTGGGCGCTGGCCGCCGTGGCCCGGCGCGAGGACTGGAAGCAGCGCCTGCACGCCCCGCTGCTCACGGCCGGCGCCCTGGCCCTGGCGGGCCTGCTGTCGGCCTGGGGCGTGACCAATGCGCTGCGCCCGCCCGAGGTGCACGAGCGCACGCTGCGCCTGCCCGGCCTGCCCGCCGGCCTGGAAGGCCTGCGCGTGGCCGTGCTGGCCGACATCCACGCCAGCCCCATCAACGACGCACGCTATGTGCAGACCATCGTGGACCGCACGCTGGGGGCGCGCCCCGACCTCATCGTGCTGCCCGGCGACATGGTGGACGGCGACGTGGACAGCGGCCGCGCCAACATCGTGCCGCTGGCGCAGCTCAAGGCACGCCACGGCGTCTGGGCGGCGCCCGGCAACCATGAGTACTACAGCGGCTACGACGCCTGGATGGCCGAATTCCGCCGCCTGGGCTTGAACCTGCTGGAAAACCGCATGCAGCTGATCGATGTGCAGGGCGCGCGCCTGGCGCTGTCGGGCATCGGCGATCCGGCCTATGGCCGCCTGTCGCGCCAGAACACCGACCCGTCCGTGCCCGAAGGCGTGCCGCCCGACATCGACACCGTGGCCCGCCAGGCCAAAGAGGCCGGTGCGCAATACCACCTGCTGCTGGCCCACCAGCCCAAGACCGCCCGCGACAATGCGGCCCACGGCGTGGGCCTGCAGCTGTCGGGCCATACGCACGGCGGCCTGATCCTGGGCATGGACCAATGGCTGGTGGCGCCCGCCAATGACGGCTTTGTGCGCGGCGAGTACGAGGTCGGCGCCATGAAGCTCTTCGTCAGCGCCGGCGCAGGCCTGTGGGCCGGCTTTGCCGTGCGCCTGGGCGTGCCGGCCAGCATCGACCTGCTGGTGCTGCGCGGGGCCTGACCTTCAGGCCGCAGGCGCAACCGCTGCGCCCTGGATGCCGTGGCGCTGCAGTGCCTCGGCCACAAAGCCCGAGGCCTTGGCCTCTTCCACAAAGGCCGCCAGCACGCGCAGGGCCTCATCGCCCCGCCCCTTGGGCAGGCCCATGGCCTGCTGGATCACCATGAAGCGGCCTGGCAGCAGGCGCAGGCCGGGCAGGCGGGCGGCATCGGCCTCCAATTGCTGCTTGACGCCGGCGGCCACGTCGGCCGTCGATTCCACAAAGGTCTGCACCACGGCGGGCGAAGACACGGCGCGCTCTATCTGCGCATGCTTGAGCTCGCGGCTCAGGTACAGGTCATAGGCGCTGCCCTTGCCGACCACGACCGTGTGCCCGGCCCGGTCCACCTGGGCGTTGTCGGTCAGCGGCGAATCCTGGCGCACCAGGTAGCTGCCCTCGATCAGCACATAGGGTGCCGTGAAGCCGATGCCCGCGCCACGCACGGGGTCCACGGCAAAGAAGCCGAAGTCGGCCTCCTCGCGCGTGACGGCATCCACCGACTTGGCGGCCGTGTCGAAGACCACCAGTTCCAGCTCCAACCCCAGCTGCTGCGCAAAGCGCCGGGCCAGGTCGATGGACACGCCCGCAGGCCGGCCGTCGGCATCCAGCCGCGCAAGAATGGGATTGCCGGTGTTGATGGAGGCGCGGATGCGGCCAAGCGGCGCGAGGGTGGACAGCAGCTGGGAGGAATGGTTCATGGATGGCTTTCGAAGTGGCAGACAGAAGGGGCGGCGGTCTTCAAACCTTCATTGTCTGCGCACACGGCCGGTGCAAGGTCCGGGTGTCATCTCACCAGCGAGCATGGCTTGCCGGTATTGGGTCTTGGATTGCCATTGCGTCCAGCACTGGAATTGGGGTTGGACTTCATCGCAATCCCTGCTGGTCAAGCGGCATGAAATCCGCACACAACCCATTGTTATAAAAGGAAAAAACAACACCTTAAAATCAGACCATGTAGAGATCGTCTGAGGCAGAGAATGAACCTGGACAGCAAACTTCAGATATCGCTGAGCAAGCGCTCCGGCAACATCGTGCTCCGGCGTGATCTGAGCAGATTGGCAAGCGCTTCCCACCTCAGCGAGGCCTTGCATGACTTGGTCTCGGACGGCCGCCTGATCCGCCTGGGCGCCGGCATCTATGCCAAGGCAAGGCCCGACGCCAGCGGCGATCCGCAGTTGCTCGCCCCCAGCGATGAGCTGGTCAGGGAGGTGCTGGACAGACTGGGAATCAGGTTTCGCAGCGTGGATCTGGTCAACGAGGCGGGTCAGGCCACGCTGCTGATCGATGCAGGCAGCCAGCGCATCTCACGCAGGCTGAATCTGGGCGATGTCGCCGTGCGCTATGTCCGCAATCCCTCGGCACCTGATGAACCCGGCGAAACCTTGCCCGCAGACGTGAACGCCCTGCCCACCAAAGGTGTACGCCAGTTTGTCGAGCGGCTGGCCCGCACGCACCACATCCAACACCAGCGTACCGGACTGGACGACTATGCACAGGCAGTCACACGCGCTGCAGGAGATGAAGTGGAGCTCGACAGCACGGGCAAGCTGCTCGTGGCCTTGAAGAAAAAACATGTCATCAATGGCCGGCAGCTTGCCAGGCTGATGACCAATCACATGAGGGAGGTGCAGGATGTTCGATCCGTTCGGGGACTTCGAAAGCGCGGGCTACCTGCGCAACATTGAAGGACTGAAAGACGCCCGTGAGGTCAAGATCCAGGAACACCTCTTTTTCGAGGCCAACCTGGAAGAAGCACTTGCCTTTCTGGCAAGCATCCGGGGCCGGATTGGCTACCGCGATTTTTTGCGCGTTCACGCCATCCTGTTTTCCGACTTCTACCCCTGGGCCGGCCAGGACAGGCGTGCGCTGGGCGTGGGCCGGCTCGTCGGCAGGGGTGCAGGCCTGCAATTCGAAGTGTCAGAGCTGTGCCAGCGCGCCGTCGAATGGGGCCTGGACATGGGCAACGATGCAGGCACCCTGCGCGACAAACCTGGTGCTGTCATGGGCGCGTTTGCCTGGGGTCATCCCTTTCTCGACGGAAATGGACGCAGCATGCTGCTGATCCATGCCGAGCTGTGCCACCGCGCGGGCTTTGCCATCGACTGGCTGGCCTCCAACAAGGAGGCTTATCTGAAGGCACTGACCCAGGAGATCCAGAACCCGCAAGGCAGACACCTCGATGCCTATCTGCGCCCCTTGATCACCTCTGCCAACACGCAGACCACCTTGCTTGATCATCTTCGGGCATTGCCAGGGCTGAAGGGTCCGGGCGATGACGTGCATCGCCCGGACATGAACGTGGCATACCGGGCCGGAGACCAGGAAGCAGCCCAGTCCTATCTGGAGATGAAGCGCGCACGCGGCGAGCATGCCGCTTGACAGCGGTACAGCAACCCTCCCCCTCCCCTACCCCTCATTGACCAGCAACGACAGGGCATGCGCCTCGGTAGGCAAAGGCACATCCCAGCGCTGCAGCAGGCCGAGCAGGGCCGCGTTGGTCAGTGTGGTGTCGCGCGCGCGGTTGCGGGCCAGCAGGGTTGGGCGGCTGGCTTCCAGGTGCACGAGCTCCACGCGGGCGCCGTAGGCCAGGCACAGGTCCACGGTCTTGCCGCGCATCTGGCGCGACAGGTGGGTGGCGTTCCAGACGAAGGGCTGGCCCGCGCGCAGCAGGGCCTTGGCCTTGTCCACGGCGTGGTGGGCGGCCGCGCCCTCGTTCTGGCCGTGGCGCAGGCCCAGCTGCGTACGCGCATCGTCGAAGGAGACCACGGGCAGGTCGCCATGGTGGGCGGCCACCCAGGTGTTCTTGCCGCTGGCCGGCAGGCCGCACATGACGATGGCGCGCGAGCCGGCCTGCGCGTGCAGCGCATAGTCGGGATGCAGCTGCGCGCCGCGGAAGTAGCGCACCGCCGTCTCGTCCGAGGCAAAGCGGCGCGGCGTGCGCAGGCAGCCCTCTTCCAGCGCGAACTCGCGCACCAGCTCGATGTTGACCAGCACGGACGCAATGTCCGGGCAGATGCGCCCGCGCATGTCGGCCCGCGCCAGCAGGGTGAGCAGGTGCAGGTCCACCTGCCAGGACAGCTCGCGCACGATGAACTCGGGCGAGAGGCCGCGCCGCGAATCGGCAAAGGCGAAGAACGGCACCTGGTGCACGGCGATCAGCCGGCAGATGGCCTCGCGCTGGTCCACGGGCGCGCCGGCTTCCCAGAGCATGAGCCGCGCATCCAGCGCACCCCGGCGCGAATGGCCGGGCTGGCCGATGCGGCCGTCCTCGCCCACCACGGTGGTCGAGCACTTGGCCACGTCGTGCAGCAGCGCGGCCAGGAAGACCGTCTCGCACTCGGTGGCGGTGAGTGCCGCATGGTCGGGATCGGCCAGCAGCTCGCGCACCACCATCTGCGTGTGCGTCCAGACATCGCCTTCGGCGTGGTAGACCGGGTCCTGCGGCGTGGTTTTGGCCTGCTCCAGCTGGGGGAAGGCGGCCAGGCAGGCGGCGAAGTCGGGGTCGGCGCCGGGCTGCGGCACCAGGGACTGGATCTGTTTCCAGTTCGTCATGGAAATCTCCTTGCGATGGGTCTGCGCTGCAGGCCTCACCAGCTTTTTGAAATATCGGCCGCAAAGATGTCTGCGCCTTCGCGCAGCCCGTTGGGGACGATGGGCCGCTCGCTGTGGTGCGAGCCCGAGTCGAGGATGACCTGCACGAAGTCCGGCCGCACGAACTTGTAGCGCGCCACGGTCTGGCCGTCCTCCTCCACCTTGAGGTACAGGCCTTCGGCCAGCTCGGAGCCGTCGGTCTGCCGCCAGCACAGCGGCAGGTCCAGCTTCTGGCGGGCCACCACCTGCTCGAAGGCCTGGCGCCAGCGCGCGCTGCGGCCCAGCGAAGGGGCCAGCAGCGCCAGCAGGTCCTGCATGCGCCGGGGCGCCGCCCCGCTGTAGAGCACGGGCACCGAGACCACGGGCACGCCGGCCAGCAGGGCATGGCGGCGCGGCGTGTCCAGGAAGCACTGCGCCGAGCGGTCCCAGATGTCGAACTCGCAGAACCAGTGCGGCAGCGCGTCGTAGAACAGCGAGTGCTTGGCATACATCCACTCGCCGAACACCTGGTAGCGGTCGTCCAGCAGGGACAGCAGCGCGCCCTCATGGGCCTGGGCCCATTGCTTGAAGAGGTTGAACTGGCGCTCGCGCCCGCCGGGCCGCTCGCTGTCCAGGTAGTGGCCGCGCGACTGCAGCAGCAGCTGGCCGTCGCCGGCAAAGCTCAGCGCGGCGTTGGCGCCGTCGAGTTTTTCCTCGACGACGATGTGCCGGCCGGCCAGCCGCTCATAGGGCACGGCGTCGTCCTGGTCGCCGGCCTGCAGGCGCGAGCCGCGCAGGTGCGGCGTACGGGGGTATTTGAGGATCTCGACGCTCGCAAGAAAGTGAGCGCCTTGGGCAATGGATGGGGTCATGTCGTGCTTTCCGAAAACGATGCAGCACCCCACGGCGACATGCCGTGGAGCGGGAAAAGCCGACGACGACGCCAGGCGCCGCAATGCAGGGGATGCAGCGACAGCGCGGCCTGGCCCGTGGTGGCCGGGCCGGCAGGCTGTCGAAGGGGAAGATGGCAGGACTGTCGGGGCCGTCCGCAAAAAGGACGGTCAGCCGCAAGCCCTCAAAAGGCCACGCACCGCAGCGCACACGCAAAAGACATCCGGGGCAAGGCCAGGATCAGCGTGTGACGAAGTCGTTCAGCAGGAAGCTGTGCGGCGGGGCATGGTGCACCTCGAAAGGGTGAGGGTGGATGGGAGGGGTGCGAGTCTATCGCCCGTTGCCCCGCAGGCACAAGCGGCTGCGCGCCATGCCGGGCCGATTGTTGGCTGCTAGCCACGCACGGCGGACTTGAAGGCGGCGCCCAGCGCATCCAGCGCCGCGCGCGGCCGGCCTTCGCGCACGCGGGTGTGCAGCAGCACGGGCAGGCGCGGCAGCGTGGGCAGGCCCAGGCGCGGGCCCACGTCCACGGCGCCCAGGGCCAGCATGCGCGGCGCCAGCGCGGCCACGCCCAGCCCCGCCATGACGGCGGCCGAGACAGCGGCCACGCCGCCGCCCACGAACACCTCGGTCCACGGCATGCGCGCCGAATCCAGCAGCTGCCCGGCCATGGCGCGCACGCCGCAGGGCTCGGCCAGCGTGGCCAGCGGCAGGGGCTCGCCCGCGCGGTGCTGCCAGCCGGGCGCGGCAAACCAGCCGAAGGGCTCCTCGGCCAGCAGCTCGCCGTCGTCACGCCCGGCATGCGTGCGAACGATCACCGTGTCGTACTCGCGCCGGTCAAACCCCTGCAGCAGCGGGCCGGACGATGCGATGCGGATGTCGATCAGCAGCTGCGGGTCCTGCGCATTCATGCGGGCGATCAGGGCCGGCAGCTCGGGCCCGGCCACGTGGTCGCTGATGCCGATGGTCAGCCGCTGGCGCGTGCTGACGGCCAGCGCCAGTGCGCGCTCATGGGCCTGCAGCAGTTCGCGCGCATGGGGCAGGAAGTCGGCACCCAGCGCCGACAGCTGCACGTGGCGCGGCGTGCGCTCGACCAGCCTGCAGCCCAGCCGCTGCTCCAGCCGCTTGAGCTTGAGGCTGACGGCAGCCTGCGTGGTCTGCATGGCTTCGGCCGCGCGCGTGAAGCTGCCCAGGTCCGCGATGTGCACGAAGCCTTGCACGGCATCCAGGTCCAGAGGTCGTTGAATCATTTCAATCCATTATTACTGATATCAGCAGTCATGGCTTTTCGAAATATCTGGCACGACCTACCTTCGAGGCTCCCACAACGCAAAGCAACTCAACGCAACGCAAAGGAGCCACACCATGCCCATGACCCGGATCAACATGCGCGCCGGCAAGTCCCCCGCCTACCGCCAAGCCATCTGCGACAGCCTATACCGCGCCATGCGCGAGACCTTCAACGTGCCGGAGGACGACCAGTTCATGACCATCACCGAGCATGACGGCGACAACTTCCGCTACAGCGCCTCCTACCTGGGCGTAGCGCGCAGCGACGATCTGGTGCTGGTGCAGCTCACGGTCAGCAACACCCGCAGCCTGGAGCAGAAAAAGGCGCTGTTCAGCCGCATCGCCGAGCTGCTGGTCGAAAGCCCCGGCCTGCGGCCCGAGGACGTGTTCGTCAACCTGGTCGAGGTGGACAAGGAGAACTGGTCCATGGGCCACGGGCTCGCGCAATACGCAACTTAAGACACGCGGATCGGCGCAACACCCACAGCGGCGCGCTCAGGCCGGCACACTCAGTCCGGCACAGCCAGCGCCGCCACGAATTGCTGGCCCACGGCGGTAATGATCTCGGCGCGCGCCGCCGTGCGCAGCTGCACCAGGGCGATCTGCCGGCTCTCGGCGGTCTGGGCAAGGGGCAGCACGCGCAGGCGCGGGTCGCCCTCCCAGCCATGCCGCGCCAGATTGGGCAGCATGGCCACGCCCATGCCGTCGCGCACCAGCTCCACGATGGTCTCGATGGAGTTGAGCTCCAGGAACTCCTGGGGCTTGGCGCGCAGGCGGCGCAGCGTGCGCTCCACCAGCTCGCCCGTGTGCTCAGTGCGGTCGAAGCGGATGAAGGGATAGCGCTCCACCATGTCGGCGGGCGCCGCGGGCCGGGCGGCGCGCGGCGCCAGCAGCACCATAGGCTCGGCATACAGCGGTGTCCAGACCAGCGAGGGGCGCTTGATGGCCGGGTTGTAGACCACCACGGCCGCATCCAGCTCATGGTTCTCCACCTGGGCGATCAGCCGGTTGGACTTGCCCGAGACCACATGCAGGTCCACCGCCGGATGGTGGCGCTTGAGCTCCAGCGTGGCGCGCACCAGCTGGCTCAGCGCCGAGACGATGGAGCCGAACTGCACGGTGCCGGCCAGCGGTGCGTCGGCCCGCGTGCCGTGCTTGGCCTGCTCGTACAGCGCCACCAGCTGGGTGGCAATGGGCACCAGCGCCCGGCCCTGCTCGTTGAGCGTGACCAGCTTGCCCTGGCGCGCGAACAGCTTGCGCTTGAGGTCGTTTTCCAGCGTGCGCATCTGCAGCCCCACGGCCACCTGGGTCAGCGCCACGCGTTGGCCTGCCGCGGTGAAGGAGCCCTCGGCCGCCACGGCCAGAAAAGTGCGAAGAATGCGCAGGCTTGGCATAAAAGTTTTACTTTCAAGATTCGTAAGAAATTCCAGCTTTCACCAAACAGTTTCTATCATCAAAATCGCTGGCAACCGATAGCCGATCGTCCTGATCGCACCCTCCCACTTCCCGGATTTCTGGAGATCTCCATGCCTGCACCCGTGTCCCGCCGCCTGCTCGTCTGCTGCGCCGCCCTGTTGACCTGCGCCACGCCCGGCTGGGCCGCGCCCGCCGCCGATGCCTGGCCCTCGCAGCCGCTGAAGATCATGGTGGGCTTTGCCGCCGGCGGCGCCAACGACATCGTGGCCCGCATCCTGGCCAAGGAGCTGCAGCAGCGCCTGGGCCAGAGCGTGGTGGTGGAGAACCGCGGCGGCGCGGGCGGCCTGATCGCCAGCGAAGTGGTGGCCAAGGCGCCCAAGAACGGCTACACGCTGCTGTTGGGCTCCATCGGCAGCAACACCGTGGCGCCCGTGCTGGCCAAGAAGCTGTCGTTCGACCCGCGCAAGGACCTGGAGCCCATCACCCTGGTGGCCGAATCCGGCAACGCGCTGCTGGTGAACGCCGCCCTGCCCTACAAGACGGTGCAGGAAATGATCGAGGCCGCGCGCAAGGCGCCGGGCAGCATCAACTACGCATCGTCGGGCAACGGCTCCACCCTGCACCTGGCCGGCGCGCTGTTCGCGCAGCAGGCCGGCGTGAACCTGGTGCACGTGCCCTACCGCGGCAACGGCCCGGCCATCACCGATGTGTCGGGCGGCCAGGTGCAGGCCATTTTCTCGGGCATTCCGCCCGCCATCACCTCGGCCAAGACCGGCCAGACCCGCATCCTGGCCGTGACCACGAAGCAGCGCGTCAAGAACCTGCCCAACGTGCCCACCGTCGCCGAGGCCGGCCTGCCCGGCTATGCCTTCACGTCCTGGTACGGCCTGTTCACCACGGGCGGCACGGACCCGGCCATCGTCGAGCGGCTGGCCCAGGAAGTGCGCAAGATCATGGAGCGCCCCGAAGTGCAGGCCCAGTTCGAGGCCCAGGGCCTGGACCCCGAGACCAGCGACCCCAAGTCCTTCAAGCAGCAGATCGACCGCGAGCTGACGCGCTGGAGCCGTGACGTGAAGACCATGGGCATCACCTCCGACTGAGGCAGGCTCTTTCATGCACGCCTCTTCCTCTCCCTTCTCTCCCGGCAACCCCTACGACTCCAGGCGGGTGCCCGTGTTCGCGCGCAATGCCGTGTCCACCTCCCACCCGCTGGCGGCGCAGGCCGGCCTGCGCATGCTGTGGGCGGGCGGCAACGCGGTGGACGCGGCCATTGCGGCGGCGGCGGCCATGACCATCGTCGAGCCGGTGAGCAACGGCCTGGGCTCGGACGCCTTCTGCATTCTCTGGGATGGCAAGGAGCTGCACGGGCTCAACGCCAGCGGCCGCGCACCGCAGGGCTGGGCGCCCGAGTACTTCCACCAGCGCTATGGCCGCCAGGACAAGCCGCCGCGCCGGGGCGTGGACTCCATCACCGTGCCGGGCGCCGTCAGCGCCTGGGTGGCCCTGCACGAGCGCTTCGGCAAGCTGCCCTTTGACGCGCTGATGGAGCCGGCCGCCGAGATCGCCGAGCGCGGCTACCTGGTGCCGCCCGTGGTCCAGCAGAAATGGGCCGCAGGCGCGCCCGAGCTGCAATCGCAGCCGGGGTTCAGGGAAAGCTTCCTGCCCCGGGGCCGCGCGCCCGAGGTGGGCGAGCTGTTTTGCTTTCCCGCCGCAGCGCGCGCCCTGCGCGCCATCGGTGCCACGCGCGGCAAGGCCTTCTATGAAGGCGAGATTGCCCGGGCCGTGACCTCGTTCGTGCAGCAGCACGGCGGCTGCCTGGGCATGGCCGACATGGCCGCGCACGAGGTGCAATGGGTGCAGCCGCTGGCCAAGGACTACCGCGGCCACACGCTGCACGAGATCCCGCCGGGCGGGCAAGGCATTGCCGCGCAGATTGCGCTGGGCATTCTGTCCAACTTCGACCTGGCCAGCCTGCCCGTGGATGGCGTGGCCTCCCAGCATCTGCAGATCGAGGCCATGAAGCTGGCCTTTGCCGACATCTACCGCTACGTGGCCGACGCGGACATGGAGGTGACGCCCGCACAGATGCTGGACGACGCCTACCTGGCCTCGCGCGCCAGGCTGATCGATCCGCGCCGTGCGCAGGACTTCAAGGCCGGCAACCCCGTGCGCGGCGGCACCATCTACCTGACGGCGGCCGACGAGAACGGCATGATGGTCAGCTTCATCCAGAGCAACTTCTCGGGCTTTGGCTCGGGCGTGGTGGAGCCGAGCTTCGGCATCAGCCTGCAAAACCGCGGCCACGGCTTCGGCACCGACCCCCAGCACCCCAACCGCGCCAACCTGGTGGGCCCGGGCAAGCGCCCCTTCCACACCATCATTCCGGCCTTCCTGACCCGCGACGGCCAGCCGGTGATGAGCTTCGGCGTCATGGGCGGCAACATGCAGCCCCAGGGCCACATGCAGACTGTGGTGCGCATGCTGGACTACCGCCAGTCGCCCCAGGCGGCCTGCGATGCGCCGCGCTGGCGCGTCAACGAAGGCCTGGCCATCAACGTGGAAGGCGGCATGGACCCGGCCACCATCGCCGGCCTGCAGGCGCTGGGCCACCAGGTGGAGGTCATCCACGACCCCTACCAGGACTTCGGCGCCGGCCAGTTCATCTGGCGCATGGGCGATCCCGCCGTGGAGGGCTACCAGATCGCCAGCGACCCGCGCCGCGACGGGCTGGCGGCCGGGTACTAGAGGATCGGGAAAGTGCGCGCGGCGGCTACTCCGCGCGCAGACGCCCCTGCCGGGTCAGCCGCGCCGCCAGCGCGGCCTCTTCGCTGACCAGGCGCTGCAGCACGGCCGCGCTGGCCGGGAAGGGCTCGCTGCCCAGCTCGCGGATCAGGCGGCTGAACTCCGGGTCGGCCACAGACTGGGAGATCCAGCCATACAGGCTGTCCACGCTGGCCGTGGGCGCACCCTTGGGCGCGAACACGCCCACGAAGGTGGTGGCATCGAACACCGGCAGGCCCAGCTGGGCCAGGTCGGGCACATCGGCCAGCCCGCCGCCGGCGCGCGGCCCCAGCACGAACAGCGCGCGCAGGGCGCCGCTCTTGATATGCGGCGTGGAGCTGGTGATCTGGTCCACCACGGCGTCGATCTGCCCGCCGATCAGATCGACCAGGGCCGGCCCCGATCCCTTGTAGGGCACGGGATTGACGCGCACCTTCACCGCATCTTCCAGCTGCAGCACGGCCAGGTGATTGGGCGAGCCCGGGCCGGCATGGCCCACGGTCACGCTGCCATCCTTGGCCTTCATCGCCTTGATGAAATCGGCAGCGGTCTTGAAGCGCACGTCGTTGGCGCGCACCACCACGACCACGGGCGTGCGGCTGACCACGGCAATGGGCGCAAAGCTGTCGGCGCGGTAGGGCAGCTTGATCATCTCGGGCAAGGTGCCCAACTGGCCCGGCGTGGCCACCAGCAGCGTATGCCCGTCCGGCTCGGCGCGCGCCACCCAGCCCGAGCCCACGGCACCACCGCCGCCCGCACGGTTGTCCACGATCACGGACTGGCCCGCATGCCGGGCCAGCGGAATGCCCAGCGTGCGGGCCACGATGTCCACGTTTCCGCCCGGCGCAAAGGGCACGACCAGCGTGAGCGGCTTGGCCGGAAATGCGCGCGCCTGCACTGCAGATGCAGCCGATGCCGCAGCCAGCGCCGCGAAAGATACCGCCGTGCGGATAAAGCCTCTGCGGCCCGATGTGATTCGATTCATTTTCTCTGTCTCCTGCTATTTGAAAATCAATGACCCCAATACAGGCGCGCGGGGTTATCGACCAATACCGTGTGCCTGTATTCCTCTGGAACCCAATCCACCAGTGCCTGCGCCAATTCGCCAGCGGAATTCGAACGGGCCTTTATTCCGGGATGCGGCCAGTCCGACCCCCATACGATCCGGTGCGGATTGGCCTGCACCAGGGCATGTGCAATCGGAACCACGGCCGGGTCCACGGCCGATGCCGTTGCCGATATCCGGTAGGCGCCCGAGAACTTCACCCAGGCCCGGCCTTCCTTCATCAGCGCCTGCAGGTTGCGGCTGCCCGGCCCGCCGGCGCCCAGCTGGCGCGACGGGTGGCCGAAGTGATCCACCACCACGGCCACGCCCATGTCGGCCACGCGCTGCGCCAGGCCAGGGTCTTCATCCACGTTCACCAGCAACTGCATGTGCCAGCCCAGGCCCCGGATGCGGTCGGCCACGGCCCGCAGGCTGGAGACGGAGACCCCGCCCGAAAACAGCGCATTGCACCGTGCGCCGCGCACGCCCAGGGCGTGCAGCGCTTCGATCTCTGTATCCGGCGTGTCCTCATAGATCACGGCCACGCCACGCATGCGGCCCGCCTCGGCATGGCGCAGCGTCTGCTTGAGAAGGCCGTGATCGCGGCCATACACGCTGGGCTGGACCAGAACGCAGCGGCCCACGCCCAATGGGCGAAAGGCTTTCCAATAACCGTCCATGGACGCGACAGCCGGCGTATAGGCGCGCTCCGCAATCAACGGAAAATCATCGGAACGACCAAATACATGGAAATGGGTATCGCAGGAATTTTCTGGAAACAGATATTGTTCCGCTGGATTTTCGACTGCGTCGCAATTACCGGCACAGCGGTTGAAACTGGGTGAATTCATGGGCATTCATTTCAAAGCTGGTGCATTGTCGTGACGCACGTAAAATTCAGTCAAGCTCATCTTTGTCATCATCAAAATGAACAGCATTCAACATGCCGACGGCGCGCCCCGGGCTCCAGTCAACCTGCGCAGCATCGACCTCAACCTGCTGGTGATCTTCGAGGCCCTGGTGGAAGAACGCAGCGTGGGCAAGGCCGCCGCGCGGCTGGGCATCACCTCCTCGGCCGTCAGCCATGCGCTGCGCCGGCTGCGCACGCAGTTCAAGGACCCGCTGCTGCTGCGCACGGCCGAAGGCATGTCGCCCACGCCCGAGGCCGTGCGCCTGGCGCGCAGCTTCCGCAAGGCCTTCAGCGAGATCGAAAGCGCCATCGAGGTCAGCAAGGGATTCGATCCGGCCACGGCGCGGCGCAATTTCCACCTGCGCCTGTCCGACTACGTGGGCGTGCTGCTGCTGCCGCAGCTGTGCATCCATCTACGCGCCGTGGCGCCGGGCATCAGCCTGTCGGTGCAGTCCTTCGACGGCCGCCAGCCCTCGGACCGTGTCGAGTACGAAGGCGTGGAAATCCGCCTTTCCGTCTCGCGCGGGCGCTCGGTGCTGTCGGCGTCACGGCGCCTGCTGGACGACCAGTGGATGGTGCTGATGCGCAAGGACCATCCGGCCGCCGCCTCCCCGCTCACGCTGGAGAAATACCTGGAGCAAGGCCACCTGAAGGTCACGGGCGTGGGCAGCAGCATCGTGGATGAACTCCTGGCCGAGCGCGGGCTGGCGCGGCGCGTGATGTTCCAGGTGCCCACCTGGCTGGGCATGGTGCCCGTCATCGAATCCACCGACCTGGTGGCCGCCATGCCCGCGCACTGGATGCACAGCGTGCTGTCCGGCTCCAACTGCGTGGCGCGCCCCATGCCCCTGCCCGAGCTGGCCCTGTCCATCGACGCCGTCTGGCATCCGCGCAACGACCATGACGCGGGGCACAAATGGTTCAGGGAGCTGATCCACCAGATCTTCCAGGAGGCGTACAGCAAGTCACAGCGCGGATATATACTTTGATACATACCAGCAGGAGGAATCGCCGTGACGCAGACTGCCAAGCTTTTCACCACCGGTCGCAGCCAGGCCGTGCGCCTTCCCTATGAATTCCGGTTCGAGGAAAAAGAGGTCTACATACGTCGCGACCCCGTCACGGGCGACGTGATCCTGTCGCGCCGTCCCGACTCATGGCAAGAGTTCTTTGCGCTCGACGCCACCACCGACGTGCCGGCCGATTTCATGGACACCGCTGACCGAGCGCAGCCAGAGTCAGGCCGCGATCCGTTTGCCGACGAAGGCAGTGCGCGATGACACGCTACCTGCTGGACACCAACATCGCCAGCCACATCATCAAAGGCGATATCCCTGCCGTGCGCGAACAGCTGGTTCGCGTACCCATGCACCAGATCGCAGTGTCGGCGGTCACGCAGGCCGAACTGATGTACGGGGTCGCCAAGCGCGGCCACCCTGCCGGGCTGTCGCTGCGGGTGACAGGATTCCTGGCCCGCGTCGAGGTGCTGCCCTGGACGGCCCAGGTGGCCGATGCCTACGGCCACCTGCGCGCCGCCTGCGAGGCGACCGGCATCACGCTGGCCTCCATGGACATGATGATTGCCGCGCACGCCCTGCTCCTGCAGCAGCGGGCCGCGCAGGCCGGCGAGCGCTCGGTGCTGGTCACAAGAGACCGGGTGTTCAGCCGCATTCCCGAACCCGGACTGGCCATCGCGGACTGGACCACCGGCCCGGCTGGCTGAATCGGCGCTTAACCCAGCCCTCATGCTTTTCGGTGAAGATGCGGTCTTTCCGCCGCACAAGCCATGACACCAGAACAACACACTCCAGCGCTGCAGCGCCGCAACCTCGGCCTGCTCGTGGCCGCGCAATCGCTGGGGGGCGCGTCGCCGCCCATCATCATTTCGCTGGGCGGCCTGGTGGGCCAGCAGCTGTCCACCAATCCCACGGCCACCACGCTGCCTGTCAGCATCTACCAGCTGGGCCTGGCGCTGTCCACGCTGCCTGCGGCCTGGCTGATGCAGCGCATGGGGCGGCGCACGGCCTATGTGCTGGGAGCCATCCTGGGCGTGGTCTCGGGCGTGATCGCCGCCCAGGGCATTGCGCACTCCGATTTCGTGACCTTCTGCATCGGCACGGCGCTGGCGGGCTTTTACGCGGCCTGCGTGCAGAGCTACCGCTTCGCGGCCACCGACGCCATGACCGACCCCGCCGAGCAGGCTCGCGCCATCTCGCGCGTGATGATCGGCGGGCTGATCGCGGCCATCATCGGCCCGCAGGTGGTGATCTGGACGCGCGACGCCCTGCCCATGACGCCGTTCGCCGGCAGCTTCTACAGCCAGGCCGTGCTCGCCCTGCTGGCCCTGCCGCTGCTGCTGGGCCTGAAGCTGCCGCCGCCCCAGGCCCGCGCCGTGGCGGGCGAGGCCCGGCCGCTGGCCGAGATTGCGCGCACACCGCAGTTCATCGTGGCGGCTTCGGCCGGCGTGGTCAGCTACGGCCTCATGGCCTTTCTGATGACGGCCGCGCCCATGGCCATGGTGGGCTGCGGCCACACGGTGGGCGAGGCGGCGCTGGGCATCCAGTGGCATGTGCTGGCCATGTTCGCGCCCAGCTTCTTCACGGGCCGGCTGATCGCGCGCTTCGGCAAGCGCCGCATCACGGCGCTGGGGCTGGTGATGATCGCCGCCTCGGCCCTGATGGCGCTGATGGGGCTGGAGTTGCTGCACTTCTGGGGCTCCCTGGTGCTGCTGGGCGTGGGCTGGAACTTCGGCTTCATCGGCGCCACGGCCATGGTCACCGAGTGCTACCGGCCCGCAGAGCGCGCCAAGGTGCAGGCGCTCAACGATTTCCTGGTCTTCGGCACCGTGGCCGTGGCCTCGTTCGGCTCGGGCCAGCTGCTGCACACGGCCGGCTGGGACGGCATCAACACCTGGCTGCTGCCCATCGTGGGCGTGGTGCTGCTGATGCTGGCCGTGCAGGGACGGGGTCGCGGCGCGGGCGCGCCGGCCTGAAGTGTGAAGCGCATGTCGGAACGGACGCCATGCCAGGCCATCGGAAATCGTGGTCCAGACCTCTTGTGGAGAGAATCCATGCGTGAAGCCATTGCACTGTTGTGCGGCCTGACATTCGCAGTTCCAGCCATGGCGCAGATCTATCAATGCAAGGATCCATCCGGAGACATGAATTTCTCCGACCGTCCATGCAGCAGCGCGCAAGTCGGCGGCATGATCGAGCGCCGAAAGACGGATGCGGAGATTCTCCAGGAGCGCGCCGAGGCCGCGCAGGCCAACGAGCGCAAATACCGCCAGCAGGCCGCTGAAGAACAGCGGCGCCAGATCGATAGCCAGCAGCGCATGATCGACCAGCAGGCGCAGCAGCCCACGCCTGCATCAGCCTCCCCGGGCTGCGGCCAGGCTCGCAAGGAGCTGGAATTCGTCTCCAGCATCCGCAGTCTCTCCGAAGGCGAAAAGCGCATGCGCATGAATGCGCAGATCTCCAACGTGAACGCATCCTGCGGCACGAATATGCCCTTGCTCCAGGAGCCACCCAAGATTGTCCTGACCCCTCCAGCCGGCACCCGCACCGTAAAGCTCGACCGGTGCAAGGCAGACAGCTGCTTCGACATCAAAGGCAACCTCTATCGCCGGTATCGCGACACCTTGACCGCCTACAACGGGCTGATCTGCCTGCTGGAAGGCGACACGATCCGCTGCGACTGAGCGGCGCCGTCCAACCCATGATGGGACCCGCCAAGGCGGACCTGTGCTGGACGCAGCATCGGTCTACTTGCGGCCATCCCCGGGCAGGTCCGCACGGCGGCTGCCCAGCCAGAGCACGGCCACCCAGCCCAGCAGCGCCAGGGCCAGCAGCACGGACAGATGCCATAGCGCCGCCTCCAGCGGCGCGCCGGCCTGGTTCAGTCGCAGCGAGGCCTGGATGGCCGCCGTGCTGGGCGACAGCCAGCGCAGCGCCTGCAGCAGTTGCGGCAGGGCTTCGGCCGGCCAGCTGAAGCCGCCGACGAAGGCCAGCGGGATGGAGGTGAACAGCACCACCTGCATGGCACGCTCGCGGTTGGCCAGCCACCAGCCCAGCAGCGCCGCCGCCCCCGCCACGGCCGGGACGAAGACGGCCAGCAGCGCCAGCGCGCCCCAGGGATTGCCGCCGCGCGGATAGTCGTGCCAGACGAAGATCCAGCCGAAGTAGTACAGGCCCGAGAGCCAGCCCAGCGTGCACAGCGCCAGCAGCCGCGCCAGCCAGGTGCGTGCCGGCGCCCGGTCCAATCCCTGCTCGCGCCAGGTTCCCACCAGCAGCGCGCCGCCCATGAGCAGTGTCTGCTGCAGGATGATGATGGCCACGGCGGCGACGACGAAGCTGCCGTAGCCTTCCGTCGGATTGAACAGGGCCTGCATCTGCAGGTTGACGGGCGAGCGGCTGGCCTGGGCCTGCAATGCGCTCTGTCCGCCGGCCGTCAGCCGCCGCAGCTCCACGCCTGCCGAGACCGTGCCGAAGGCCTCGGCAAAGCCGTACTGCACCTGCTTGGCGGCCAGCGGGTAGGCACCGTTGGCATAGACGGGGACCACGGCCTCTTCGCTGCGCACCACGCGGCGCTTGAGGTCGCGCGGCAGCAGCGCGTAGCCCATGACGCGGCCATCCAGCAGGGCCTGCTGCGCCTGGGCCTCGTCGCCCGTGACCAGGGTCACCTCGATGCGCGGGCTGGCCTGGGCAAAGCGCAGCATCTGGCGTGCCAGGCCGCTGCCGTCGTGCTGCACCACGGCCACGGGCACGCGCTGCACGACCTCCTGCCCATAGAACCAGGGATAGAAGAAGCCGTAGAGCACGGGTGCGCCCACCAGCAGCATGAGCACGCCCACGTCGCCGAACACGGCACGCAGGGCGCTGATGAAGTCTTGCGCAAAGCCCCTGGCCATCTCAGCGCCCTCCCCATTTGTCGGGGCGGGAAAGGCCGCGCGCCAGGCCTGCCGTGGCCAGCAGCAGCAACACCAGCGCGGCCAGCAATAGCCCGGCCACCACGGGCAGGCTCTGCACGATGGGCGCGCCCATCTGCAGCTGCTCTATCTGCAGCCGCGCATAGTGGGTATAGGGCATGGACAGGGCCCAGGCACGTGCCGAATCCGGCATGGCCAGCAGCGGAAAACCCACGCCGCTGAACGCAAAGGCCGGCGCCGACAGCAGGCCCGCGCCCGACAGCGCCGTGCGCAACGACAGCGTGAGCGCCGCCAGCAGCGCCCCCGCCGCCAGGCTCACGGCGATCAGCAGCAGCAGGGCCAGCGCCACCCAGGCCAGGCTGGCAGCGCCCTGCCCCGGATGCCAGCCCCGTCCGGCCGTGAGCCACAGCATGGCCAGCGTACCGCCCAGGCCCAGGCTGGCCCAGGACAGCGCCAGCTTGCCCGCCAAGGCGCCCGCAATGGCGCTCCAGCCGGGCTTTCCCGGGCCCGCAGCCTCGGCCATCCACTGGCCCAGCGTGCGGTCGCGCAGCTCGCGCCCCACGGACCAGGCGCCGGCCGTCATGCCCAGGATGTGCAGCAGCGCGGGAATCAGCGCCGCCGCCAGGAACTGCTCGTAATTGGTGGAGATGTTGAACAGCGACACCAGGTTGGTGCGTATGGGCTCCATGCGCACGCGCAGCGCCTGGGCCGGGTCGCCGCGCTTGGCACGGGCCTGCATTTCCACGCCGGCCGACAGCGTTCCCACCACCTGGCGCAGGTCGCGCTGGATCAGGCTGGAATGCGTGGCCAGCTGGGCGTTGTGCATGAGCACCACGTCGGCCCCCTGGCCCCGCTTGATGTCGCGCGCAAAGCCGGGCGGGATCTGCACCACGGCGTAGGCATTCATGGACTGCAGCGCCCATTGCGCCTCCGAGGCATTGAGCGCCTGCGACTGCACGGCCAGGCCCGGCGTGGCGTCCAGCATGCGCACCAGTTGGCGCGACAGGGCGCTGTGGTCCTGGTCCCAGACAGCGACGGGCAGGCGCTGGACCAGGCCTGCCGAGAAGATCCAGACCATGAGCAGCAGCGCCAGCAGCGGCACCCAGCTGACCATGGCCAGGTCCCAGGGCCGTCCGCGCAGCAGACGCCATTCGCGCCGCAGGCTGGCGGCAAAGGCCGTGGGCGGGTTCGCGCTCACTGCCGCCGGCCGCTCAACGGCCGCCTTCCACAACCACGCTCATGCCGGGCCGCGCGCCTGCAATGGGCTGCTGCGGCCGCGCGCGGACCTCGAAGGTGCGCGCATCGAAGCCCTGGCCGGCGCGCGTCGCGCGCCAGGTGGCGAAGTCGGGCAGCACACCCAGGTAGTAGACCTCGAAGCCGGCCTCGCGGTTGTCCAGGCCCGGCAGGCGGCCGGTGAAGCGGCTGCCCTGGGCAAAGCGTGCAAGCTGGTCCTCGCGCACATTGAGCACCACCCACTGGTCGGCCAGGTCCACCACGGTGACCACGGCCACGCCCTGCGGGGACAGCTCGCCCTGGCGGGCCAGCACCTGGACCACCTCGCCGCCCACGGGGCTGCGCAGCTCGGTCTCGGCACGCGCGGCCTCCACCTCGGCCACCACGCCCTGCACCTGGCGTGCCTGGGCCTGGGCAGCGCTGCGATCCTCCTGGCGCGCGCCCGAAGCCGCCATTTCATACTGCGCACGCGCAGCCAGCGCCTGGTCGCGCGAGGCGCGCCAGTTGGCATCAGCTTCATCACGTTTCTGGGCCGCAACCAGTCCCTGGTCGAACAGGCTTTGCACGCGGCGCAGCGAGGTCTGGGCCAGGTCGGCGGCCGTCTGGGCGCGCTGCCAGTTCAGGCGCGCCATCTGCACTTCCTGCGGGCGTGCGCCGGCCTGCGCCTTGTCGGCCTGGGCCTGGGCGGCATCGCGCGCGGCCTCGGCCTGGGCCAGCTTGGCGCGCACCTCGGGGCTGTCCATCTCCACCAGCAGATCACCGGGCTGGATCTTCTGGCCTTCGGTGACGCGCACCTTGGCGATGCGCGCCGTGACCTTGGGCGCGATGTCGGTCTCGCGCGCCTCCATCTGGCCCTGGAAATACAGGGGGGCGGGCTGCGCCGCACGCCAAAAGCCCCAGGCCACGAGCAGCAGCACGGCCAGCACGATGGCCAGGGCCAGCCAGGGGCGCCTGCGCCCCGGCGGCACGGGCGCGGGGCCGGGTGCTTCGGTGGCGCTGCGGGGATGGTCGGGCGTGGCTGTGCTCATGGTGCGTCGGGTGGGATCTGTATGTCGGCCTGGGCCATGAATCGGTCGAATTCCTCGCTCTGGCCCGTGCTCTCCAGCAGTGCGGCCAGGGCCTGCACATACTGGTTGGCCAGTTCGGCACGCTGGGTCTGGACCTTGGCGAGATTGAGGCTGGCATCGATCAGGTCCAGCGTGGTGCTGGTGCCTTCCCGCAGGCCGGCCTCGCGCAGCCGCAGCAGCTCGCGCGCAAGATCCTCCTGGGCCTGCTGGGCCTGGTACTGGCGGCGTGCCTGCTCCACGCCCAGCCAGTTCTTCTCGACCAGCAGCGCGATGTCGCTGAGCGCCTGGGCTTGGGTCAGCTCGGCCTGCTCGATCTTGCGCTGCGAGGAGGCGGCCAGCGCATCGCGGTCGATGCTGTCCCACAGCGTCCAGCGCACGGCCACGCCTGCCACCCAGTTGGGCTTGCCGCTGGTGTTGACCTCGCGCGAACCGAAGGCCAGCAGCTGCGGCCGGCGCAGCGCCTCCTGGGCATCGTGCAGGGACTCGGCCTGGCGCTTCTTGGCCTGCACCTTGTCCAGACCCGGATGGTGCGACTGGGCCGCGGCGACAAAGCCGTCCAGCGGCGGCAAAGGCCGGCTGCTGACGAACAGCGGCGTACTGGGCAGCACCTGCCGCTGCGCCTTGACCGTGCGCGCCAGCGCCGCTGCGGCCAGGTCTGCGTCGTCGCGCGATTTGCGCGCCTGCTGCTCGGCGTCGGCCAGCGCGGCACGGGCCTGCAGGCGCTCCAGCCGGGAGATCACGCCCGCCTTGAGCATGCTTTGCGCGGCCGCGTCATGCACGCGCACGCCCTCAAGCGCACGCTCGCGCAGCCGTGCGGCCCGCTCGGCCAGCTGGGCGCCGAAGTAGCGCTGCACCAGCAGCGAATGCAGGGCGTGGCTGCTGCTGGCGGCATCGGCCAGGGCTTCGTCGGTGGCAGCGTCCAGGCCACTGCGCACCGCATCGGACAGGCCGCCCAGGTACAGCGGCCAGACCAGGGACAGGCTGGCCGAGGCATTCGTGCTCTTGCGCTGCAAGGCATAGGAGGTGGGCAGTTGCGGCAGCGAGGGAATGGCCGGCCCCACCGAGGGCGGCAGCTGGCCGAGGACGCCGTCCAGGGTGCGCCGCGCAGGATCGAGATCGATGTCGGCATTGGCCGAGTAGCGGTAGCCCAGGCCCGTGATGGCCACGGAAGGCCCGCCCAGCCCCTGCGTACCCTGGCGTCTGAGGCGCGCGCTTTCCACGGCCTTGGCCGAGGCGGCCAGTTGGTCGGAGCCCTGCAGCAGCGCCTGGCGGGCCTGCACGAAGCTCATCGCGGCGGCAGCCTGGGAGGCCGGAGCCTCCCCTGCAGCCTGGGCCGCCCCTGCGACCATGCCCAGCGCCGCCAGCCACGGCACAAGGCGCGCGGGCCGCGCAAGCAACGGAAAAAACATGGAAGCGCTCAATGGCATGAATGGGGGCGCCTTGCGTGGTTCACCGATGGTGGCGAAGCTTACACGGGCTTGCAGGCGGCCCTCCGTCGGACAAGGTCCTGTGCCTTGTGCCCCCGGCACCGTGCAGCAGGGCCGATTTGCGTGGCGTTCCATCCCATTTCTGTGCGCAGGTGCCGCGCCATGCCGCTACACTGGCGCCTGCCTGCGCGAGCATGTCCTGGCGGACCTGTCCGCAGGCCTTTTTTTTCTGCCCGGCATCGGCCCGATGCCCCGACTGACCACCATGTCCACCGTCTTCAACTTCACCTTCGTCCCCTGGTTCCGGTCCGTGGCTCCCTATATCCACAAGTTCCGACACCAGACCTTTGTGGTGGGACTGACGGGCGAGGCCATCGCATCGGGCAAGCTCAGCTCCATCGTCCAGGACCTGGCCATGATCCAGGCCATGGGCGTGAAGATCGTGCTGGTCCATGGCTTCCGTCCCCAGGTCAACGAGCAGCTTGCCGCCAAGGGCCATGAGGCCCAGTACTCGCGCGGCGTGCGCATCACCGACTCCGTGGCGCTGGACTGCGCCCAGGAAGCCGCCGGCCAGTTGCGCTACGAGATCGAGGCCGCCTTCAGCCAGGGCCTGCCCAATACGCCCATGGCCGGCGCGCGGGTGCGGGTGATCTCGGGCAACTTCCTCACGGCGCGGCCCGTGGGCATCGTGGACGGCGTGGATTTCAAGCATTCGGGCCTGGTGCGCAAGGTCGATGTCAGCGGCATCCGCAGCGCACTGGACATGGATGCCATGGTGCTGATGTCGCCCTTCGGCTTCTCGCCCACCGGCGAGGCCTTCAACCTGAGCATGGAAGAGGTGGCCACGCGCGTGGCCATCGAGCTGAAGGCCGACAAGCTGATCTTCATGACCGAGGTGCCGGGCATCCGCATGGACCCCACGGGCCCGGCCGACGAGACCAACCCCATCGACACCGAGCTGCCGCTGGCCACTGCCCGCCGCATGCTGTCCGAGCTGCCCACGCCCGAGCAGCCCACGGACACGGGCTTTTACCTGCAGCACTGCGTGCATGCCTGCGAGCACGGCGTGGAGCGCAGCCACATCCTGCCCTTCGCCATCGACGGCGCGCTGCTGCTGGAGATCTATGTGCACGACGGCATCGGCACCATGATCATCGACGAGAAGCTGGAGGAGCTGCGCGAGGCCACGCCCGACGACGTGGCCGGGATCATCCAGCTGATCGAGCCCTTCGAGAAGGACGGCACCCTGGTCAAGCGCAGCCGCACCGAGATCGAGCGCGACATCGCCCACTACACCATCATCGAACACGATGGCGTGATCTTCGGCTGCGCCGCGCTCTACCCCTATCCCAGCGCCAGGACGGCCGAGATGGCGGCCGTCACCGTCTCGCCCAAGAGCCAGGGCACGGGCGACGGCGAGAAGCTGCTCAAGCGCATAGAGCAGCGCGCCAAGGCCCAGGGCCTGGACAGCCTGTTCGTGCTGACCACGCGCACCATGCACTGGTTCATCAAGCGCGGCTTCCAGCCCGTGGACCCCGACTGGCTGCCCGAGGCGCGCAAGGCCAAGTACAACTGGGACCGCAAAAGTCAGGTCCTGGTCAAGAAGTTGTAACCCCCTGAGGCGCTGTGCGCCTTCCCCCTCACGAGGGGGCATACGGGCGGCCGGCGACACCCTCGGTGCGGGGGCGGCGCGGCCGGCCCAGGCCCTTCCTCGGTGTCTCTCGTCTTCAGGCCGCGCCAATTTTTTTGAAATCGCCCAAATCAAGCGACATGGTGGCGCAACTCAGCCTTGCACTGCTGCCTGCCAGCGTGCAGCCGCCTTGCCGGCCGCTGCCAGCGCCGCATCGCGCTGCGGCGCGTCGGCCGGGCATTCGGTGAGGTAGCCGGTCACCAGCAGCGGTGCGCTTTGCGGCGTGGGCCAGGCGATGACGGCATCGTTGGCCGTGCCGCGATCGCCGGTGCCCGTCTTTCCACCCACGCGCCAGCCGGCCGGCATGCCAGCGCGCAGGCGCTTGTCGCCCGTGCGGCTGGCCACCAGCCACTGCTGCAGCAGGGCGCGGCCATGGCCGTCCAGCACCGATCCCAGCAGCAGGCGCTGCATGCTTTGCACCATGGCCAGCGGCGTGGTGGTGTCGCGCTCGTCACCGGGCAGGCCTTCGTTGAGTTCGGGCTCCATGCGGTCCAGCCGCGTGGTCTCGTCCCCGCTGGCGCGCAGCCACTGCGTCAGCGCCTGCGGTCCGCCGCTGGCGTCCAGCAGCAGGTTGGCGGCGGTGTTGTCGCTGAGCACCACGGCGGCCTCGCACAGCTCGGAGATGGTCATGCCGCCGCCGTCACCGGCACGCGGGCCGCTGGCCGGCGAGTAGGGAACCAGCCGGGAGCTGGCGTAGTGCACGCGGCGCGACAGGCGCTCATCGCCCTGCTGCACGCGGTCCAGCACCTGGGCGGCCAGCAGCAGCTTGAAGGTGCTGCACATGACAAAGCGCTCATCGCCGCGGTGGTCCACGCTGGCGCCCGACTCCACCTCCAGCACGGCCACGCCGAGCCGGCCGCCCACACTTTTCTCGATGCGCGCCAGCTCCGTCCTGAAGGCCTGGTCGGCAGCCCCCTGTTTTTTTGATGGCAGGGCGCAGCCCGCCAGCCCGGCCGCCATCCAGGCGGCCGCGCCGCCTGTCATCAGAAAATCGCGTCTTTGCATTGTTTTTCCTTTTCAGTTGCAGATCGACAACCGCAACGATAGCGCCGCGCCCAATCTGCGACCAGCGTGAATAATTGGCAGCATCCCTTAGAAAAACTATTGGCTCACCATGCAACTGCCCCTCAATGCCCTGCGCATGTTCGACGCGGCCGCGCGCCATCTCAACCTGACGCGGGCGGCCGACGAGCTGTGCGTGACCCAGGCCGCCGTCAGCCAGCACATCCGCAACCTGGAGGAGCGCCTGGGCAAGCCGCTGTTCCGGCGCCTGCCGCGCGGCCTGGCGCTGACCGACGAGGGCCATGCGCTGTGGCCTGCCGTGGCCGAGAGCTTTGCGCGCATAGAGCATTCGCTGCAGCAGGTGGCCGAACCGCGCCCGCGCGAGATCCTCACCGTGGGCGTGGTCGGCACCTTCGCCATCGGCTGGCTGATTCCCAGGCTGGGCCAGTTCCAGCAGCAGCACCCCTACATCGACCTGCGACTGCTCACGCACAACAACCGCGTGGACCTGGCCGGCGAAGGGCTGGATGCGGCCGTGCGCTTTGGCGACGGCGCCTGGCAGGGCACGCGCGCCGAGCTGCTGCTGCGCGCGCCGCTGACGCCCATGTGCACCCCGGCCCTGGCCCAGCGCCTGCGCCAGCCGGCCGACCTGGCCGGGCAGACGCTGCTGCGCTCGTACCGCCTGCAGGAGTGGGAGAGCTGGTTTGCCACGCTGGACCAGAGCGCGCCGCTGGCGCGCGGCGCCATGTTCGACTCCTCGCTGACGCTGGCCGAGGCGGCCGCCCAGGGCGCGGGCGTGGCCCTGCTGCCGGCGCGCATGTTCCAGCACCTGCTGCAGCAGGGCCGGCTGGTGCGCCCCTTCGAGCAGGAGGTGGACACGGGCGCCTACTGGCTGACCCACCTGCGCTCGCGCGCACCCAGCGCGGCGCTCAAGACCTTCAGGCAATGGCTGCTGGCGCAGCTGCAATAGCCACGGACGCCCGCGGCAAGACCCGCAGGCCGCCCGACTTTGGCCCCGGCGCTATCATCTGCCGCTTTTGGCCCCTAGCCCCGTTCCCGCTCCATGACCCAGACCCTGCCGGTTCTCTACTCGTTTCGCCGCTGCCCCTACGCCATCCGCGCCCGTCTGGCGCTGGCCCATGCCGGCCTGGCCTGCGAGCTGCGCGAAATCAACCTGCGCAACAAGCCGCAGGCGCTGCTCGACGCATCGCCCAAGGGCACGGTGCCCGTGCTGGTGCTGGAGGACGGCCGCGTGATCGAGCAGAGCCTGGATGTCATGCTGCACGCGCTGCGCGCCAATGACCCGGACGGCTGGCTGGCACCGACCAGCGGCTCGCTGCCGGACATGCTGGCGCTGATCGAGCGCAACGACGGCTTTTTCAAGCACGCCCTGGACCGCTGCAAGTACCCCGAGCGCTATACGGCCGAAGAGGTCAACCACGCCCAGGCCGATGCCCTGACCTGGCTGGCCGAGCTGGACGACCAGCTGGAGGCCACCGGCTACCTGTTCGGCCAGAACCCCAGCCTGGCCGACATGGCCCTGCGCCCCTTCGTGCGCCAGTACGCGCGCATCGACGAGTCGCAATGGAACGAGCAGCCCTGGCCGCATCTGCAGGCCTGGCTGCAGCGCTGGATCGACTCGGCCCTGTTCGCAGAAGTGATGGAAACCTACCCGGGCTGGGTGCCCGGCACGCGCGGCCCGGTCTTTGCCGCCGGTGGCGTGGGCAGCGACTGACGCCTGCCCGCCCCGTGTGCCCTGCCCCGGGTCGGCAGGGGCTGCGCAAGGCAGGCAAAGCTGGCACAGTGGCAGGCTGTTGCCAACCGCATGAGCCTTCGCCGACATGACCCTCGCCACCCTGCTCGTCTTCTCCCTGGTCGCGCTGATCGCGATCATCACCCCCGGTCCCACCGTGCTGCTGGCCCTGGCCAATGGCTCGCGCCACGGCGTGCGCCGCGCCCTGCCGGGCATGCTGGGCGCCGTGCTGTCTGACTTCGTGCTGGTCGGCGCGGTCGCGCTGGGCCTGGGCGCCCTGCTGGCAGCCTCGGAGTTCTGGTTCTCGGTGGTCAAGTGGGCGGGAGCGGCCTACCTGGCCTGGCTGGGCCTGCGCATGCTGCGCAGCCAGGGCGGATCGCTGTCGGCACCCCAGGGTGACGGCAAGGCAGAGGCCGGCGCCGACGGCTACAGCGCCCGCACCGTGCTGCTCAAATCGTTCCTGGTCGCCGTGACCAATCCCAAGGGCTACCTGTTCTGCTCGGCCCTGCTGCCCCAGTTCATCGACCCGGCGGCCGCCCAGGCGCCGCAGTACATCGCCATTGCGCTGGTGTTCGCGCTCATCGATTTCCTGGTGATGCTGGCCTATGCCTTCGCCGGATCACGCGCCGCGCGGCTGCTGCGCGGGCGGGCCGTGATGTGGCTGGACCGCCTGTGCGGCGGCATGCTGCTGGCGCTGGCAGGCTCGCTGGCCTTCTACCGCCGCGCGTCGAACTAGGCGCGCGGCCCAAGAGCCGCGCCTCCCCCACTGCGTCAGCGCGTCGTCCCCATGACATCGTCCAGCTGCAGCACGGCCGCCGCGTTGGCCGTGGTGGTGGCCAGGGTGTCGATGGCGCCGGTGCGCAGGGCTCCAAGGATGGCCGTGACCTTGCTGGATTCCGCCGCCACGGCGATGACGTTGGGTATGCGCAGCAGGTCCTCGCGGCTCAGGCCGATGACGCGGTCCTGCATGGGGGTTGCGGCCGGCTGGCCGTGGATGTCGATGAAGTCGTAGCCCATCATGTCGCCCACCGTGCCCGCGCGGCGGGCGTCCGAGATCTCCTGCGCGGAAAACCAGCCCATGCGGGCCATGTTGCTGTCCACGCTGACATCGCCCACGCCGATGAGGGCGATGTCGGCGCGGCGCGCCTTGTCCAGGGTGTGCCTGACGGTGTCGTTGTCCAGCAGCGCCTTGCGCAGTTGCGGATCGCCCACCAGGGCCGGCGCATAGAGCGATTCGGACTTGCCGCCAAAGCGCGCGGCCAGGCGGCGCGCGATGTGGTCGGCGTTCATCGCCTCCCCACCACGGTAGGAGCCGCCGATGGCGCTGACGAAGTGGCACTCCCGCCGTGTGGCGGACAGGGCGTGCTCGGAGACCGAGGACACGTTGCGCCCCATGCCCACGGCCACGATGGAGCCGTCGACCAGGATGCGCTCCAGCTCGCTGGCCACCAGGCCTGCCAGCAGTTCGCGCTGCCGGTCGGCATCCTTGTGGTCCACCGCGATCAGTGCGCGCTTGATGTGAAAGCGCTCGGTCAGCTGCCGCTCCAGGTCGGCGGACACCAGCGAATGCGGCCGCACGCGGATCTCGACAATGCCCTCTTCCTGCGCGCGGCGCAGCAGCCGCCCGACGGTGGCGCGCGAGATGCCGAACTCCTTGGACAGTTGGTCCTGCGTGCATCCATCGACGTAGTACAGGGTCGCCAGTCGCGTCAGGTCGCTTTCAGTCAAGGGTGCCTCCAAGGGTGCCGGGAAAGGCGCGCAGTGTAGCGCCGCTCACCGGGCCTCGCCAGCGTGGGGCAGCAGCAGGACCTTGACCGAGTCCATGGAATCGGCCACCCGGATGGCGCTCTCCCACTCCGACAGCGCATAGCGGTGGGTGACGATGCCCTCGGAGGTGACCAGCCCGCGCGCCAGCAGGTCGATGGCAATGGGGTAGCAATGGGCGCTCAGGTGGGCGCCGCGCAGGTCCAGCTCCTTTTCCTCGCCGATGATGGACCAGTCCACCGTGGTCTCGCGCCCGAAGACGCTGAACTCCACGAAGCGGCCGAGCTTGCGCACCAGGTCCAGCCCCTGCGTCACACCCGAGGGCGCGCCCGTGGTCTCTATGTACACATCGCAGCCATAGCCGTCGGTCAGCGCGTGCACGATGGCGCGGGCATCCTCGCGCGCGGGGTTGATGGTCACGTCGGCGCCGCAGCGGCGTGCCAGCGCCAGGCGCTGGTCCGACAGGTCCATGACCACCAGCCGGCGCGGCGTCTTCAGGCGCGCCACCTGGGCCATGAGCAGGCCCAGCGTGCCCGCGCCGGCGATGACCACCACATCATCGAGCTGGATGTCGCCGCGGTTGACGGCATGGATGGCGCAGGACAGCGGCTCGGTGATGGCCGCATCCTCGAAGGCCACGCTCTCGGGAATCCGGTGCACCACGGCGCGGGCGGACAGGCGCATGTACTCGGCCATGCCGCCATCGGCCACCTGGCCCTGGAAGCCGTAGACGTCGTGCACCTCGCACATCCAGCGAAAGCCGGTCCTGCAATAGCGGCAGGCATGGCAGGGCACGATCTGCTCGGCGATCACCCGGTCACCCAGCTGCACGCCGTGGTGCTCCTGCGCGCCCTCGCCCACCTGCACCACATGGCCCCAGAACTCGTGGCCCGCGATCACCGGCGGGCGCACATAGGCGGGGCGGCCTTTTTCCGGATCTCCCCAAAAGCGCGGCGCGCCAGCCCAGCATTTGCAGTCGCCCGCGCAAATGCCGCAGGAAGCCACGCGGATGACCAGCTCGCGCGGCCCGGCCTGCGGACGCGCGACGCGTTCGAGCCGGTAATCCCTGGGGCCGTGGCAGACCACGGCCAGCATGTTCGTATCGGCGGCGTCAGGCAGGGTGTTTTGCATGGAACTCTCCCGGGTTGCAGGTTGTGGACAGGACGTGGGCGCAGCGCTTCATGCCCTGCGGCGTGAACTGTCGAGCAGCACGGCGCCGACGATGATCACGCCCTTGATCAGCTGCTGGTAGTACGAGGACACGCCCAGCAGGTTCAGCCCGTTGTTGATCACGCCGATGAGCAGGGCGCCGACGACCGTGCCGCCCAGGCTGCCCGTGCCGCCCGACAGGCTGGTGCCGCCGATCACCACGGCCGCGATGGCGTCCAGCTCGTAGGACACGCCGGCCTGCGGCAGCGCCGCCGTGGTGCGCGACGCCAGCAAAATGCCGGCCAGCCCCGCGAGCAGGCCGCTGACCACATAGACCAGCAGCACGATGGCGCGGGTGTTGATGCCACTGGTCTTGGCGCTGCGCAGGTTGCCGCCCACGGCGTAGATATAGCGGCCATACACGGTGTAGCGCAGCACGAAGGCGAACACCGCGACGGCAACGGCAAAGATCACGATGGGCATGGGCACGGGTCCCAGCTGGCCGGCGCCGATGGCAAGAAAGCCGTCGGGCAGCTCGGACACCGGCATGCCGTCGTTGTAGATGTAGGTCAGGCCACGCGCCGCACTGAGCATGCCCAGCGTGGCCACGAAGGGCGGCACCGCGAACCAGGCCACCAGCAGGCCGTTGACGCCGCCCAGCAGCATGCCCACGCCCAGCCCGGCGCCCACGCTCACCGCCAGCCCCTGGCCATCGGCCGCCAGCCAGGCGCCGACCATGCCGGCCAGCGCCAGGATGGCGCCCACCGACAGGTCGATGCCCGCCGTCAGCACCACGCACGTCATGCCGATGGCCAGGATGCCGTTGATGGAGGTCTGGCGCAGGATGTCGGCCCAGTTGCCCCAGGTCATGAAATGGGGGTTGGCCAGCGCCAGCGCCGCGCACAGTGCAACCAGCGCGATGACCACGCCGTAGCGCTCGCGCAGGCTGCGCAGGTCCAGCGCGCGCCGCCCCAAGAGCGGCGGCGAAGATGCGGCTTGAAGATTCGTCATGGAGGACTCCCGCGTTGATGGAAGAAAGGCGTGGGGCCGGCAGGCCGCTCACTGGATGGAGTAGCCCCCGTCGATGACGATGTTCTCGCCCGTCAGCATGCCGGCGTGCGTACCGGCCAGGAACACGGCCAGCCGCGCCACCTCCTCGGGCTGCGCAAAGCGGCCCGTGGGGATGAGTGCCCGCATGGCCTCCCCCACCTGCCCGGCCCAGGCCTTGCGGCCCAGCGGCGTGTCCACCACGGTCGGCGAGATGGCGTTGACGGTAATGCCGTCCGTCGCCCACTCCAGCGCCAGCACGCGCGTCAGCCCCACCAGGCCCGCCTTGCTGGCGCAATAGGCGGCATGGCGCCGGAGCGCGACCACGCTGGCCTGCGAGGCCAGGTTGATGATGCGGCCGTGGCGCTGGCGGCGCATGGCCGGGGCCACCGCCTGGGCCAGCAGCAGCGGCGCCGTGAGGTTGACGGCCAGCGTGCGCTCCCAGGCCGCCTCGCTGACTTCACCGGCCGGCTCCAGCAGCGCCACGCCGGCGCTGTTGACCAGAATGTCGATGCGGCCCGTGGCCTCCAGCACCGTGGCCACCGCCTGCTCCACGCCCGCAGGCCTGGTCACATCCGCCGCCAGCGCCAGGTGGGGCCTGGGCTCCGCCAGGCTGGCAGCGGCCACGTCCAGTGCCTGCCGCTCCAGGTCCAGCAAGGCGACGCGCGCCCCGCCCGCCGCGAGCTGCCGGGCAATCGCCAGGCCGATGCCGCCCGCGCCGCCGGTGACCAGGGCCGTGCGGCCGTCGAAGTCCCGCTCCAGGCTGTCGGCGCTCATTTGCGCACCTTCTGCAAGAAGGCGTCGGCATTGGCGGGCACGATGGCGGTCCAGGGCACCTCGTAGGATTTGGCCGTGCCATCGCCCCAGGGCATGGCCTGGGCATACTCGCTCCATACCACCGAGCGCGGCCGGTAGGACGGGCCGACTAGCTGGCGCAGCAGCACATCCAGCGCGCCCTGCGCCTGGGCCTGGGCATCCTGGAAATTGGTGGTCATCTCCCCGCGCTTGACGGCCGTGATGGCGGCGGCCACGCCGTCCACGCCCACCACCGGGATGGTCTTGATGTCGATGCCCTTGGTCTTGATGGCCTGCACCGCGCCCAGGGCCTCGTCGTCGTTCTGGGCGATCACGCCCTGGATCTGCCCCGGGAATGCGGTCAGCCAGTTCTCCATCAGGCCCATGGACTCGGCGCGCGACCAGTTGGCGGTCTTGCGCGCCAGCACCTTCACATCCTTGTGGCGGGCCAGCACCTCGTCATTGCCGCGCGCCCGCTCGATCTGTGCCGACTGGCCTATGGGCCCCTCGATGACGACGATATTGCCCTTGCCGCCGATGGCCTTCATCAATGCCTCGGCCTGCATGCGGCCGGCCACCACATCGTCATTGCCCACGTAGGAGGTCAGCACATCGCCCTGCACGCGCGTGTTGGAGCCCACCACGGGAATGCCGGCCTTCACCGCCTTGTGCACGGGCGCCGCGCCCGCCTTCAGGTCGATGGGCACGAAGAGGATGTCGTCGTACTTCTGCGTGATCATGGTGTCGAACTGGTTGCTCTGCGTCAGCGCGTCGTAGTTGCCGTCGAACACGGTGATCTGCACCATGCCGTCCTTCACGGCCGGATGCGCCTTCAGCTCCTTGGTCCACATCTGCATGAACTCGCCCTTGAGCCCATAGACGGCCGCGCCTATGCGGTAGGGCTTGGCCGGTGCGGGTACTGGTGCTGGTGCCGACAGCGGGGCCGGAGCCTGGGCCCGGACCTGCGCTGCGGCCAGGAACAGCCCACCGGCAAGCGCGGCGGCAAGCACGGTGGTGAAGCGGAAAAACGGCATGGTCATGTCTCCTGTGTGTTGTGAAAGGCAAGGGGAAAAACGCTGCATGGGCATCGCCCGGGCTCAGGAAGCGAGGTGCATCAGCGCCTCCTGCGTGATGCCGTGGCCGGCCACCACGCGGTCAAGCCGGCCTTTGCGGAAGATGGCAATGCGGTCGCTCAGCTCCAGCAGCTCCGGCGCCTCGGAGGACACCACGACCACGGCATGGCCCTGCGCGGCCAGCGAGGCCAGGAAGGCGTACACCTCGCGCTTGGCGCCTTCGTCGATGCCGCGCGTGGGCTCGTCGCACAGCAGGCAGACGGGATTGGTGGCCATGCAACGGGCCAGCACCACCTTCTGCTGGTTGCCGCCGCTCAGGCCCGAGACCGGCATGGCCGGGCTGGCCAGCTTCACGCGCAGGCGCTGCAGCAGGCCGCCCACCAGCACGCGCTCTGCCGCGCCATCCACCACCCCGGCGCGCTGCAGGCCCGGCAGTGCGGGCAAGCTGGTGTTGAAGCGCACCGAGGAGCTCATCACCAGCCCCGTGGCCTTGCGGTCCTCGGTCACCAGGGCCAGGCCCGCCTTGATCGACGCCGCCGGATTGCCGCGCGGCAGGGGCCGTCCACCCAGGCTCGCCTGCCCCTGGTCGGCGCGCGTGAGGCCGTACAGGCAGTTGAGGAATTCGCTGCGGCCCGATCCCATCAGTCCGTAGATGCCCAGCACCTCGCCGGGGGCGACGTCCAGGCTGATGTCCTCGAACTCGCCCCGGCGCGTGAGCCCCTGCACCGACAGCAGCGGCTCGCCCGGCGCCGCAGCCCTGCGCTCGCTGGCGGCAGCGCGGACCTCCCGGCCCACGATGAGCCTCACCAGCTGCCGCCGGTCGATATCGGCCAGCGCGCCGGTCTGCACGAAGCCGCCATCGCGGAACACCGTGTAGCTGTCGGCAATGGTGAAGATCTCCGTCAGGCGGTGCGACACATAGAGGATGCCGGCGCCCTGCGCGGTCACGCGGCGTATCGCGTCGAAGAGGATGGCGGTCTCGCTTTCGCCAATGGCCGAGGTGGGCTCGTCCATGATGATCAGCTCGCTTTGCCGGCTCAGGGCCTTGGCAATCTCCACCAGCTGGGTCTGCGCCAGGCTCAGGCGGCCCATCTGCGCACGCGGATCGATATCGAAGCCCAGCTGCCTGAGCAGCGCATCCGCCTGCTCCAGCAGCGCGGCATGGCGGACCACCACGCCGGCGCGCCGGGGCTCGCGGCCCAGGAAGATGTTCTCGGCCACGCTCATGCCCGGGATGGGCGACAGCTCCTGCGTGATGATGGACAGGCGGTGCGCCAGCGCCTCGTGCGGCGTGGCGAAATCCACCGGCCGGCCCTTGAGCAGTATCTCGCCGGCATCGCGCCGCAACAGGCCCATCACGATGTTCAGGAAGGTGGACTTGCCTGCGCCATTGCCGCCGCACAGCGCGTGCACGCTGCCCGCCTGCAGCTCAAGGCAGCCGTTGCGCAGCGCAGGCACGCCGCCGAAGCTCTTGGCCACGCCGCGCGCCTGCAGCAGTGCGGTGCCGGTATCGGTACGGGTGCCGGTGCCCATGGTCACGCGCCCTGCCCGCGCCCGGCCGCGGCGGCCTGCGAGCGTTCAAAGCCGGTGATGGCATCCACCTTCAGGGCCGAGCTGCCGCCATCGAAGCGCGATGCAAGGAAGCGGTCCAAGATGGCCTTGGCCAGTTCCACCCCGATCACGCGCGAGCCCAGCGTGATGATCTGCGCGTCGTTGCTGCGGCTGGCGCGCTCGGCCGAATAGGTGTCATGGGCCTGCGCGGCGCGGATGCCCGCCACCTTGTTGGCCGCAATGGCCATGCCTATGCCCGTGCCGCACAGGAGAACGCCGCGCTCATGGCGGCCCTGGACGATGGCCTGCGCCACCGCGATGCCGATGTCGGGGTAGAGCACCGGCTCGCCGTCGTGCGTGCCGAAGTCGGCCACTTCGTGGCCCTGGGCCAGCAGATGCTGCTTCACGGCGTTCTTGAGGTCGCAGGCGGCTTCGTCGCAGCCGATGGCCAGCTTCATGGCATCCCCTTCATTACAAAAGACCATCACATGATCATTTGATCAATGTTTTACGAGAGTCTTCTCAATAGAAGAGCAGTTGTCAAACAACGATAGCTATGTGAACCGGCAAAATGAATACGTAACCCGTTGAATTTTCTACGAAATTCATCAAATCCTATCGTTTTCCCTTGGCTATTGAATAGCCAAAAGGCATTGACATGCCAATTTCAACAAATCAAAAATGACCACTCAATGATCATATGAACAGTCTTCGGCACACCCGCCGGGACTGCACCTGGAGGAGACAACGGCATGACGACCAACCGCGTGATCAACGACCCCGACCGGGTGGTGGAGGACATGCTCCAGGGATGGATCGCCGCCCATGGCGACACCCTGCGCATCGACGCCGGCAATGCCCGCGTCGTGCGCCTGCATGGCGCGCCACGCAGGGGCAAGGTGGGCATCGTGACGGGCGGCGGGTCGGGGCACGAGCCGGCCTTTCTGGGCTATGTGGGCGCAGGCCTGTGCGACGCCGCCGCCGTGGGCGAGGTCTTCTCGTCCCCCACGGCCAGAAGCTTCTACGACGCCATGCGCGCGGCCGATGGCGGCGCCGGCGTGGCCTGCCTGTATGGCAACTACGCGGGCGACAACATGAACGTGGCCATGGCCGTGCAGATGGCCACGACCGAAGGCATGGCGGTCAGGACCGTGGTGGCCAACGACGACGTGCCTTCTGCCGCGCGGGGCGACGAGGCCAGCCGCCGCGGCGTGGCCGGCGAGATCCTGATGTGGAAGGTGGCGGGCGCCCGGGCGGCCATGGGTGCCAGCCTCGACGAAGTCATCGCCATCGCCCGGCACGCCATGGCCCGCACGCGCAGCATCGGCATCGGCCTGTCGGCATGCACCATTCCCGCCGTGGGCAAGGCCAATTTCCATATCGAGCGCGGCAGCATGGAGGTGGGCATTGGCCACCATGGCGAGCCCGGCATGTCCGTGCACCGCACGGCCACGGCGGCCGATATGGCCGAGCGCATGCTGGACACCCTGCTGCCCGACCTGCCCTTCGCCCCGGGCGACCGCGTGGCCGTGCTGCTGTCCGGCCTGGGCGCCACGCCGCTGATGGAGCAGTACATCCTCTATGGCGAGGTGGCCCGGCGCCTGCAAGAACGCGGCATTCAGGTGGCCTTCCGGCTGGTGGGCAATCTCTTCACGTCGCTGGAGATGATGGGCATCACGCTCACGCTGATGCAGCTGGACGATGCGCTGGAAGCCTGCCTCAAGGCGCCCTGCCAGTCAGTCGCCCTGACCCTGGCCGGCGGGCTGCCGCCCCAGCCGCAGGAGGTCATTCCAACGCCGCCCTCTGTTCCGGCAAGGACGCCAGCACAGGCCCAGGAACAAGCACAAACCGCCCGCCCCCAAGCCGCAAGGCGCACCAGCAAAGGGCCGGCCATCGCGCTTGATGGCGCGGGCAGCATCGTGCGTGAACTGATCACGGCCATCGTCAGCCACCGAGAGTTCCTGAGCGAGATCGACGGCCTGATCGGCGATGGCGATCACGGCATCAACATGGCCAAGGGCTTTTCCGGCTGCGGCGCACGGCTTGATGCCATGGAGGCCAGCCAGGCGGCGCAGCTGCCTGCGGCGCTGCAGCAGCTGTCCCAGGCCTTGATGGACGATATCGGCGGCTCCATGGGCCCGCTGTACGGCAGCTTCTTCCAAGGCTTCGCCGATGTTCTTGGGCCGGAGCAGGAGATGGATGCCGCCCTGTTCGGCCAGGCCCTGGCGCGGGCCGTCGCCGATGTGCAGGAGATGGGCAAGGCCCGGGTGGGCGACAAGACCCTCATCGACACGCTGGCCCCGGCCCTGCAGGCCTACCGGCAATCGCTGCAGGCCGGCGCCGGCTTCCGCGAGGCGCTGCAGGCCATGGAGGCCGCGGCCGAGGCAGGCAAGGAATCCACGCGCCACCTGCAGGCCCGCATCGGGCGCTCGGCCCGGCTGGGGCCGCGCTCCATCGGCGTGCTGGACGCGGGCGCCACGTCCTGCTGGCTGATTCTGAGCACCCTGGCGCAGTCGCTGCAGCGGCGACTGGCGCAAGCCTCAGCCTAGGGCTCAGCGCCTGCGGGCAGCGCCGCGCACCAGCAGCACCAAAACGGCCACGCTCATGATGGCGAAGCAGATGAAGGACCAGTTGGCGATGGAGCCGCCCAGGAAGCTCCAGTCCACGGCAACGCAATCGCCCGAACCACGGAAGATCATGGGCACGGCACGGCTGATGGAGTAGTTCTCGATCATTCCGTAGAAGTCGCGCCCGCAGGTGGCGAACTCGGGCGGATACCACTGCAGCCAGCTCTGGCGCGCGGCGACGAAGGCGCCAAAGCCTGCGGCGACCAGCGCCGCGATGCCCCAACCCATCAGCCAGCCGCGCCCGCCGCGTGCGCTGCCCAGGCCCGCGAAGATGGCCACGCCGATCAATGCATAGCGCTGCACGATGCACATCGGGCAGGGCTCCAGCCCGACCACATGCTGCAGATACATGCCGAAGGCCAGCATGGCCACGCAGGCCAGGCTGATGAGCGCCAGGATGCGGCGCGGAGCGTTGTCAAACCATTGAAGCATTCTTGTCTTTCGTCACCCGGTTGAATGAAATCAGGGCTGCGGCGCCGGCCCGGCGCTGCAGCCCTGTTCAGCGGGTGCAGGAAACCGTTGCCGCGCCGTCAGATGCCAGCCGCCTCGTCCAGGAACACCTTGGCGCGGCGCGGTGTCACCACCAGGGTTTCCCCCTCGCGCAGCGCCATGTCCATGAACTGCTGCGCAGGAATCTGCGCCTCGATCAGGCCACCCTCTTCGGCATTGTCCGTGCTTTCGGTGCTCTCCGATGGAATAAGTTCCAGGCGCGCAATGGGCCCCACGACGATGGCGCGGGCCAGCTGCACGACGATGCCCGTGGGCCGTCCCTGGACGTCCAGGTTCTGGCCGGGCGAGTAGCGTTCCACCTCCAGATCGTGCGGGCGCACATAGGCGAAGGCCTTGCTGTCGCTGGCGCCCTTGGCGTCGTGGCTGTCCAGCTGGGTGCCGTCGTCCAGGTAGACGCGGCCATCGCTGGCGCGGCCCTTGAAGAGGTTGACGTCGCCCAGGAAGCCGTAGACGAAGGGCGTGGCCGGGTTGTCCCAGACCTGCTGGGGCGTGCCTTCCTGCTCGATGCGACCCTGGTTGATGACGACCACGCGGTCGGCCACTTCCAGTGCCTCTTCCTGGTCGTGGGTCACGAAGATGGAGGTCACATGCAGCTCGTCATGCAGGTGGCGCAACCAGCGGCGCAGCTCCTTGCGCACCTTGGCATCCAGCGCGCCGAAGGGCTCGTCGAGCAGCAGCACCTTGGGCTCCACCGCCAGGGCGCGGGCCAGCGCGATGCGCTGGCGCTGGCCACCCGACAGCTGGGACGGAAAGCGGTCCGCGATCCAGTCCAGCTGCACCAGCTTGAGCAGGCTCATCACCTTGTCGCGGATCTGGGCTTCGCTGGGGCGCTGGCTGCGGGGCTTCACGCGCAGGCCGAAGGCCACGTTCTCGAACACCGTCATGTGGCGGAACAGCGCGTAGTGCTGGAACACGAATCCCACGTTGCGCTCGCGCACATGGACATCGGTGGTGTCTTCGCCGCTGAAGTGGATGCTGCCCACGTCGGGCGTCTCCAGGCCCGCGATGATGCGCAGCAGCGTGGTCTTGCCGCAGCCCGAGGGGCCGAGCAGTGCGATGAGTTCGCCGGACTGGATGTCCAGGCTCACATCGCGCAGGGCCTGGAAATCGCCGAACTGCTTGCTGACGTTGCGTATTTCAATGCTCATGGTCTTGCTCTTGCTTTTGTCTGGTCGGGGCCGAGGTTCAGGACACCTGCGGCACCTGGGATGCCTGGGAAGCCTGGGATGCCTGGGAAGACGCCGTGGGGCGCTCGGGAGGCAGGTCGGCAGCGGCCTTGGCCTGCTGCTCGGCACGCCACTCGGCCACCGACTTGATGACCAGGGTCACCAGCGCCAGCAGGGCCAGCAGCGAGGCGGCAGCGAAGGCGGCAACGGACTGGTACTCGTTGTAGAGGATCTCCACATGCAGCGGAATGGTGTTGGTCTGGCCGCGGATGTGGCCCGAGACCACCGACACCGCGCCGAACTCACCCATGGCACGCGCATTGCACAGGATCACGCCGTACAGCAGGCCCCACTTGATGTTGGGCACGGTGACCTTCCAGAAGGTCTGCCAGCCCGTGGCACCCAGCACGATGGCGGCCTGCTCCTCGTCGCTGCCCTGCGCCTGCATCAGCGGGATCAGCTCGCGGGCGATGAAGGGGAAGGTCACGAAGATGGTGGCCAGCACGATGCCGGGCACGGCGAAGATGATCTTGATGTCATGCTCGGCCAGCCAGGGGCCGAACCAGCCATGGGCACCGAACACCAGCACGTACATCAGGCCCGCCACCACAGGCGAGATCGAGAACGGCAGGTCGATCAGGGTGATCAGAAAGGCCTTGCCCCGGAACTCGAACTTGGCAATGCACCAGGCCGCCGCCACGCCGAACACCAGGTTCACCGGCACGGCGATCAGCGCCGTGATCAGCGTCAGCTTGATGGCCGACCAGGCATCGGGCTCCTGCAGGCCGGCGACATAGGCATCCCAGCCCTTGCGCAGCGCCTCGGTGAACACGGCCGCCAGCGGCAGCACCAGGAACAGGCCGATGAAGGTCAGCGCAATGCCCGTGAGAATCCAGCGCACAGCGCGCGGCTCGGTGGTGGAGAGCTTTTCACGCCGGCCCTTCGGGGGCGCCGTGAGCCTGTACAGCACCAGCACGGCGACCAGCACCGCGCCAATGATCTTGAGAAGCAATGCTTCCTGTGGAGACAACGCCATCTCAAGCCCCTCCCGAATGCTTGCGCTGCCATGCCTGCAGCGCGTTGATGACCAGCAGCATCACGAAGGAGAACAGCAGCATCACCACGGCCACGGCCGTGGCGCCTGCGTAGTCGTATTGCTCCAGCTTGCCGATGATGATCAGCGGTGTGATCTCGGAAATCATGGGCATGTTGCCCGCGATGAAGATGACCGAGCCGTACTCGCCGATGGCGCGCGCGAAGGCCATGGCAAAGCCCGTGAGCAGCGCGGGCGTGATGGCCGGCAGGATCACCTTGTAGAAGATCTGCCAGCGCGAGGCGCCCAGGCTGGTGGCAGCCTCTTCCAGCTCCTTCTCGGAGTCTTCCAGCACCGGCTGCACCGTGCGCACGACAAAGGGCAGGCCGATGAAGATCAGCGCAATGACCACGCCGTTCGGGTTGAAGGCCAGCTGGATGCCGTAGGGCTCCAGGTACTGGCCCACCCAGCCGTTGCCGGCCAGCAAGGCGGTCAGCGAAATGCCGGCCACGGCCGTGGGCAGGGCAAAGGGCAGATCGACGAGCGCATCGACGATCTTCTTGCCCGGGAACTTGTAGCGCACCAGCACCCAGGCGATCAGCAGGCCGAACACCAGGTTCACGCAGGCCGCCGCAAACGAGGCGCCAAACGTCAGCCGGTACGAGGCCAGCACGCGCGGCGAGGCCACGGCCTCCCAGAACTGGGGCCAGGTGAGCGAGAAGGTCTTGAACAGCAGTGCCGACAACGGGATCAGCACGATCAGGCTCAGATAAAACAGCGTATAGCCCAAGGTCAGCCCGAAGCCGGGCAAAACGCGCTTGGCGCCGCGCCCTTTGCGCGCCGCACCGGACGGTGCGGGCACAGGAGCGTCGGCGCCAGGCCTTGGGCTGGTCGGAACGGCAGACACCATGTTGGATTCCAAATCAGCCAGTGTGGGGAGGGGGCCTCAGGCGGACTGCGCCGCCTTCATGCCTGCTTGCGTGCTTACTTGCCGGGGACGTAGATCTTGTCGAACTGTCCGCCGTCGTTGAAGTGCACCTTCTGGGCTTCGGACAGCGAGCCGAAGTACTTGGCCACGGTGAACTGCTTGATGGGCTTGAACACGTCGGCGTGCTTCTTGAGCACGGCCTCGGAGCGGGGGCGCAGCGCGTGCTGTGCGGCGATTTCCTGGGCCTCGTCGGAGTACAGCCAGGCCAGGTAGTCGTGCGCCAGCTGGCCCGTGCCCTTCTTGGCCACGGTGCGCTCGACCACGGCCACGGGGTTCTCGGCCACGATGGACACCGAGGGATGGACGGCATCGACCTTGCCCTTGCCGAATTCGCGCTCCACGGAAACCACTTCGGACTCGAACGTGATCAGCACGTCGCCGATGTTGCGTTGCAGGAAGATGCTGGTCGCATCGCGGCCGCCCTTGCCCAGCACGGGCACGTTCTTGTATAGCTGCTGCACGAACTCGGCCGCCTGCGCGTCGGTGCCGCCCTTCTCGCGCACTGAACCCCAGGCCGCCAGGTAGGCGTAGCGGCCATTGCCGCCCGTCTTGGGATTGACCACCACGACCTTCACGTCGGGACGGGTCAGATCGCTCCAGTCCTTGATGTTCTTGGGGTTGCCGTTGCGCACCAGGAACAGCATGGTCGAGGTGGTGGGCGATGCGTCATTGGGGAATTTCTTGGCCCAGTCCTTGGCGACCACGCCGCTGTCGGCCAGGAACTGCACGTCGGTCGTGGTGTTGAAGGTCACCACATCGGCAGCCAGGCCGTCGTTGACGGCGCGCGCCTGGGCGCTGGAGCCGCCGTGCGACTGGTCCACCTTGATGTCCACGCCCTTGGTCTTCTTGTAGTGGGCGACGAAGGCGGCGTTGTAGTCCTTGTAGAACTCGCGCGCCACGTCGTAGGAGACGTTGAGTAGCTGGTTCTGCGCCGATACCGTTCCCGCGGCGGCCAGCGCCAGGGTGGCCAACAAAGTCTTGAGCTTCAAAGAATGCATGGTTCGCTGCCTTTTATTAGTGGACATCTCTGCGGTGGATTCACAGACAGTCACATTGTGCGAACGCTGGCTTAAAACTCAAAAGAATATATTTTTGTTTGTTAATGGCCTGCTTCCATATAAGAAGCCTGGTCCACCGTCTTCGCCAGCCGCCACCTCACAGCCCGGCGGCCCAGGGGGCGCCCGCGCCTGCCGGCACCGCTGCCCGTGCACCGGCAACGCGCGGCGCACGCACGGCAGGCCGGGGTTGCGCGGGCTGCCAGCTGTCACCCTGCATCAACGACTGCAGCAGCGCCAGGCCCAGGGGCCAGTCGCCGAAACCCGATTCGACATTGATGTGCCCCGCGTTCTGCAGCCGCACGAACTCGCTTCCCCAGGCTCGCGCATAGGCGCCGGCCCGGCGGATCGGACAGTAGGGATCGTTGCTGCTGGCCACCAGCACGCTGCGGTAGGGCAGCGGCGCATAGGGCACGGGCGCAAAGTCGGCCAGCTGGGCGCGGCGCTCGGGATCGGCCGGCGCCACCAGCAGCGCACCCTGCACGCGGGCGCTGGCCTCGGGCCCCATGTGCGCGGCCGTGATGCAGCCCAGGCTGTGGGCGGCCAGCACCACGGGCTCGGGCCGGGACAGCACCAGTTGCTCCAGCGCGGCCACCCAGGGTTCGCGGTGCGGCACGAGCCAGTCGTCCTGCTCCACGCGCTCGGCATGCGGCAGCTGCTGTGCCCACAGGCTTTGCCAGTGGTCAGGGCCGGAGTTGCGCCAGCCGGGCACGATGATGATGCGGTGGGGATTCATGGGTTCTCCTGGACTGTCCATTGCTGGACATGGGCCCCGATTTGTGGAGAACGCCGCCGACGATCCCAACGAACGATTTGTTGTTTTCTTATGGCGTGGCGGGGTGCAGCCTCAGCGCGCCACCGGCTCGCGCGTGGCGTGGCTGTTTCGCCCCGGCACGGTCTCTCCCAGGAAGTCCAGGAAATGCCGCACGGCCGGCGCCAGGCCGCGCCGCGAGGGGAAGACCGCATGCACGATGCCCTGCGGCGGCTCCCAGCCCGGCAGCAGATGGACCAGCCGGCCTTCGGCCAGTTCCTCATGGCACATGTAGTCGGGCAGCCAGCACATGCCGCTGCCGGCCAGCGCCGCGAATTTCAGCGTCAGCAGGTCATCCACCACATAGCGCGGCTGCAGCTGCAGGCGTTGCTCGCGGCCTTCGGGGCCGACCAGCAGCAGGCTGGACTGGCCATCCACCGCCGACATGGACATGCTGTCCAGGTGCTGCAGGTCGGCCAGTGCACGCGGCGTGCCCTGGCGCTCCAGCAGCTCCGGGCTGGCAACGAGGATCTGGCGCGCCACATCCAGCCGCTTGACGACCATGGAGCCGCTGTCCTCCAGACTGGGGCGCACGCGCAGCGCCACGTCGATGCCCTCCTCCACCAGGTTCACGGGCCGGTTGGTCACCTGCATTTCCACATGCACCAGCGGGCAGCGCTGCAGGAACTGGGGCATGAGCTCGCCCAGCACGGTCTGGGCCAGGGTGACGGGGCAGCTCACGCGGATGGTGCCGCGCGGCTCGGTCTGCACCTCGGCCACGGTGTCGGCGGCGGCCAGGGCCGCATCGCGCATGGCCTGGCAATGGCGCAGATAGGCCTCGCCCACCTGGGTCAGCGAGAGCTTGCGCGTGGTGCGCTGCAGCAGGCGCACTCCGAGCCGGGCCTCCAGTTCGGCCACGCGCCGCGACAGCCTGGACTTGGGTATGCCCAGCGCCCGCCCGGCAGAGGCGAAGCCGCCGCGCTCCACGACCTCGGCGAAGTACAGCATGTCGTTGAGATCCATCATGTCGCTCGTCCCTCCCTGTGCTCATTGGCTGCAAATTCAGGACAATCTATCGCAATTTCTGCGGCTTATCAAAGACTCTGTCCAAATTCACAATTGATCCCATCGTCGGCCCTACAAGCTTTCCCGAATGGCCGATCCCAACCGCGATCCCAACCGACATCCCAGGAGCTTTTCCATGCAAGTGCTGCACATCGACTCTTCCATCACCGGCGCCGCTTCGGTGTCCCGCCAGCTGACCGCCCAGACCGTGGCTGCCCTGGTGGCCGCCAATCCCGGCGCCAAGGTCGAGTACCTGGATCTGGCCGTGAACGCCCCCGACCACCTGAACGCAGTGTCCATGGGCTTTCGCACCGGCCAGGCCGCCACGACGGAAGCCGAGCGCGCACAGAACGCCATCTCCGAAGCCCTGGTGAGCCAGTTCCTGGCGGCCGATGTGGTCGTGGTCGGCGCTCCGTTCTACAACTTCACCATCTCCAGCCAGCTCAAGGCCTGGATCGACCGCATCGCCCAGGGCGGCCGCACCTTCCGCTACACCGCAGCCGGCCCCGAAGGCCTGGCCAAGGGCAAGAAGGTCATCGTGGCCTCCACGCGCGGCGGTGTGTACTCCACCAGCGAAATGGGCCAGGCCCTGGAGCACCAGGAAAGCTACCTGAAGACGGTGTTCGGCTTCCTGGGCATCACCGATGTGAGCATCGTGCGCGCAGAAGGCGTGGCCATGGGCGATGAGTCCAAGGCCAAGGCCCTGGAATCGGCCCGCGACGACATCGTGCGTGCAGCGGCTGCCGCCAATCAGGAAGCGGCCATCGCCGCCTGAGCTCGGTCTTGCGCATAAAAAAGCGCAGGCACCCTGACCGGGGCGCCTGCGCTTTTTGCTGGCCGCCGAGCCTGGCAGCCGTCGCAATCAGCGCACCAGCGGACTGGTGCGAACGACGGCGTACGCGCCGGCGATCAACAAGCGGTCCTGGCGGTCGAAAGCAATGGCTTTGACGTGCAGCAGCTTGCCAGGCAGCGGCCCCAGCTCGTATGCCAGGGGTGCGCTGTCCACACGTCCTGCCACGATGCTGAGCTGCCCGCTATCCGAAAGCTTTTGGACCAGGGTGCTGCGGTTGCTGGTCACAACGTAGATGCCATTCCTGCTGTCCAGGGCCATGGAAGTCACGTTGTCATCCAGCCTAGCCAGCGTTTGGCCTGTCGTGTAGTTGAGGATTTCTCCACCACGGGCCACCAGCAGTTGCCCATTGCTGGCGACGGCGAGCGCGTTGAAACCTTCGCCTGGCAACGTGGTGACCTCACCATCGGCCGTGACCTGACGCAGCCTGTTCCCATCCAGCACGAACAGCCGGCCATCGGGCGTACGTCGCATGGCATGGGGGCCGGAAAAAATCGCTGCAGCGCCAACGCCATCCTTAGGGCCACTTGAATTGGGCCCACCACCGGCCAGCGCCCGCACTGCGCCCGATGCCTGCTGCACCCAGACTCCCATGCCATTGCGGGGCATGCCTCCACTGAAGACAGCGCACTCTGCACAGGTCAGGCCATCCGCAACAAAGACCTCGCCACTGCCACCTGCTGCAATAGCGCGCGGATACAGATAGTTGCGGGGCTCGCCCCAGTCGCGGTCACCCCCTGTGGAGAAGGTGGACACCACACCTTCCCCCGCAATCCGGCGAATGCGAGAGCGCTCGGGTGTGGGGCAAGGCGGCTGCGGTGACACAGGCGGATAAACATCTTCCGACACATAAATGTCGCCAAGCGGCGAAAGGGCGAGATCGGTGATTCTCGAAAACCGCGCCTGCGCGCCCACGCCGTTGACCTGACCACAGTGGTCCTGAGCCAGTGCGTCGGGCTTGCTTGCAAGCGAACCCGCCAGCAGCGACATCTGCACAGGCGCCGGCTGCGGCTCGACAACTGAGCCATTGCCATCGCCTCCCCCACCGCCGCACGCCGCCAATACGGTCACCAATGCCACGCTCAGCGCGGCGCCCCTGCACAGATTTTTCCAGCCCTTTTTTTGCATCTTGTCTCGCCCTTATGGATGAATGCCGTCATGAACGTCACGCCAGCAGTCTAGTGGGCGTTACCAAACAAAACAGGTATCCGCTTTTTCCGCTTCTTTGAAAAATCCAATGCCTGCCTGGCCTTGCACGACACACGAAGCTGTTAGGCTGAACCATCACCGCCATATTCGCGGCTTTGTCCGACACGAACCGTCTGTATTTCAGAAAGTCGGCGGACCTGCCGATATCCAGGCAGCCTCATTGCATTCACTGCCTTCCATCCATGCCAGCCACAAGTCCCCGCCCCCATGTCCGGCCCCGCGGCCCTGTCCATGCCCGCCCTCCGTCCGATGAAAACCTGGTGATCACGGTGATCGCCGTGTCCCTGCTGGCCATCACCGTGGTGGGCATTGGCGTCTACCAGTTCCTGCAGTACCAGCGCGAGCAGGATCAGGAGCAGCTCAATTCCCGCGTGTACCGCAGCTATGTGCGCAACACCGACGAGGCACCTGCGCCCGAGGAGCCCGATCAGCCCGCCGCCACGCCCACCCCCGCCAAGCCCAGCCAGCAGCAGCTGAACCAGGAAATGACGCGCAAGCTGCTGGCCCATCCCGGTGTGACGCCCGGTGCCGGCTTTTCGGCGCCCGGTGTCAAGTCGACCGGCGTGGTGATCATCGACGCCATCGACCAGGCCCAGGCGCGCGAGAAGGCATCGTCCGCCGCGCGCCCTGCTGCGGCGATTGCCAACCCGTCTCCCGCTTCCTGACGCTGCCTGAGTTCTGCGCTCGCAGGCCCCCCAACGCAAAAGCCCGGCATTGCCGGGCTTTTTTGTGTCTTGAGCGGCCTTGCCGCGCCGTTCACTGGTGCTTGCGCGCCCAGGCCGCGAACTTCTGCACGAAGCCGTTCACGAAATCGCGGCTGCCGGCGCCGATGGAGCCGTCTTCGGCAAACAGGCCGTCCTTGGCCTGAATGAAGATTTCGGGCTGGGCCAGCGTGGGCATGTCCAGGTAGGCCAGCACATTGCGCAGGTGCTGCTGCGCCAGCGCCGTGCCGATGGCACCCACGGAGACGCCGGCCACGGCAGCGGGCTTGCCGGCCCAGACGCTCTTGCCGTAGGGGCGCGAGCCCTGATCCAGCGCGTTCTTGAGCACGCCGGGAATCGAGCGGTTGTACTCGGGCGTCAGGAACAGCACGGCCTGGGCCGACTGGATCTGGGCGCGGAACTGCTTGACCACGTCCACCTCATTGCCGTCATGGTCCTGGTTGTACAGGGGCAGGTTGTCGATGGCGACCTGCTCGAAGACCAGGCCTTCGGGCGCCAGGCGCGCAATGGCGTCGGCGAATTTGCGGTTGAAGGAATCCTTGCGCAGGCTGCCCACGATGACAGCGACCTTGATCTGGCTCATGCATTGCTCCTGGAGGAAATGGCGGGAAACGGGCGGGAAAGAGGCGGGAGGGGCACCTCCCGCAAGCAGCCATTATGTGGCCGCCTTCAGCGGGCTCACTGTAGGAAGGAGGGCTTGGCGTAGCCCTGGAACTTGCTGTCCACCACGGCCTTGAATTCGGCGGAGCGGTAGACCTCGGCCAGGTCCTTGGCCCATGCCGTGCCCTGGTCCTTCTTCTTGATGGCCACCACGTTCAGGTAGTGGTCGGGGGTCTTTTCCAGCGAGACGGCCTCGGTCAGCTTCAGGCCCGAAGAGATGGCGAAATTGCCGTTGATGATGGCGTACTCGGTGTCGCCCAGCGAACGCGGCAGCTGTGCGGCTTCCAGCGGGATGAACTTGAGCTTGCGCGGGTTCTCGGCCAGGTCCTTTTCGGACACGCGCAGCGGATCGATGCCGGGCTTGGCCTTGATCAGCCCGGCCTGCTCCAGCAGCACCAGCGCACGCGCCAGGTTGCTCGGGTCGTTGGGCAGGGTCACGCGGTCGCCTTCCTTGGCCTCGGCCAGGGTCTTGCGGGTCTTGGAGTACACGCCCAGCGGGGCGATGGGGCCTTGCACCAGCTCCACCAGATCCAGCTTCTGGTCGGCCGCGAACTTCTGCAGGTAGACGCGGTGCTGGAAGAAGTTGGCATCCAGCGAGCCCTGGGCCAGCGCCAGGTTGGGCTGCACGTAGTCGTTGAACTCCACCAGCTTGACCTGGTAGCCCTTCTTTTGCAGCAGCGGCACGATGCCCTGCTTGAGCTGGTCGATGTTGGAGCCTGCCGTGCCGCCGATCACCAGCTGCTTCTTGTCGGCCTGGGCGTGGGCGGGCAGCGCCAGCACGCTGGCAGCGGCAAGGGCGGCGGCCGAGGCCAGCAGATGGCGGCGCACGAAGGAAAGGGATGCGGTCATGTCGGAATCCTTTTTTTGGGAAAGAGCGGGAAGAAAGAAGAAAGCGGGTCTGGACAGCGCGCTCAGCCGCGCTTGTCCAGGCGGCGGGCCGCCGTGTTGCCCACGAACTGGATGACCTGGACCATGGCCACGAGGATGGTCACGGTGAGCACCATCACATCGGTCTGGAAGCGGTAGTAGCCGTAGCGGATGGCCAGATCGCCAATGCCGCCGCCGCCCACCACGCCGGCAATGGCCGAGTACGACAGAAAGCTCACGGCCAGTACGGTCAGCGCCAGCACCAGGCCCGAACGCGCCTCGACGATGAGCACGCGCCAGACGATCTGCAGCTCCGAGGCGCCCATGGCGTGCGCGGCCTCGATCACGCCGCGCGGCACATCGCGCAGGCACTGGTCCACCAGGCGTGCCAGGTAGGGAATGGCTGCCACGGACAGCGGCACGGCCGCAGCCAGCGGGCCGATGGAGGTGCCGGCCAGCCAGCGCGTGAAGGGCACCAGCGCGACCAGCAAGATGATGAAGGGGAAGGACCGCACGGTATTGACCGTCCAGTTCAGCACGGCAAAGGCCGGGCGGTTGTCCAGCGACTGGCCGGGGCCAAGCAGGAACAGCAGCACGCCCAGCGGGCCGCCGATCAGCACGGCGGCCGACAGGCCGATGCCCAGCATCAAAAGGGTCTGGCCCATGGCCAGCCACAGCTCGGGCAGGATTTCGACGATGTTTTCAGACATGGGAATGCGGAATCGAAAAGAAGGGAAAAACGGGAAGGGGCGAAGACCCCATCAGTGCTCGGAGCCACCCACGGCGCGCAGCACTACGGGGCGGGTGGCGCCGCGTTCGCGCAGGGCCTTGTCGGCACGCTCCACGCGCAGGGCCTCAAGTTCGCTGCCCAGCAGCGTGGCGCGCTGCGGCGCCTCGTAGGCACGGCCTTGCGGCAGGGCGGGCAGCGTGAAGCGTTCTGCCACCTGGCCCTGCTCGATGATGGCCACCTCGCTGCACAGCGCATCGACCACGGCCAGCTCGTGCGTGACGATGACGATGGTCACGCCCAGGCGGCTGTTGATGTCCGCCAGCGTGGCCAGGATGGAGCGCGTGGTCTCGCTGTCCAGCGCCGAGGTGGGCTCGTCGCACAGCAGCACCTGGGGGCGCGGCGCCAGGGCACGCGCAATCGCCACGCGCTGCTTCTGACCTCCGGACAACTGGGCCGGATAGCTGCCGGCCTTGTCGGCCAGGCCCACGATGTCCAGGCATTCGCGCACGCGCTGCTCGATCTGGGCGCGCGAGTGGCCGCCATGGATGCGCAGCGGAAAGGCCACGTTCTCGAACACGCTGGCGTTCTGCAGCAGGTTGAACTGCTGAAAAATCATGCCGATGTTCTGGCGCGCCTCGCGCAGCGCGCGGCGGCCCAGGTCGGTCAGGCGCTGGCCGGCCACCACCACCTCGCCGCTGTCGGGACGCTCGAGCAGGTTGATCAGGCGCAGCAGCGTGGACTTGCCCGCACCGCTCTTGCCGATCAGGCCGAAGACCGTGCCCTGGCCGATGTCCAGTGATACCGAACGCACGGCATCGAAGTGCTTGCCATCGGCTGTTACAAATTTCTTTTGCAGGTCGCGCAGGCGGATCAGCGCGTTTTCCGGGGCGAAATCGGCGGTCTGGACGGTCATGGAGTCTCGGTTCGGCAGTGAAAACGGTCCTGGGATCGACAACGGCAGCCTTTGCACCGCCATCTCCAGGCAATGGCGCGCAATTTCCGGGTCCTGTGCTGAGGAGTTGGACGCAGTTGCAAGCCGATGGGCATGCGTTGTCTTGCGTCGTCGCCAAGCACAGGCGAATCCCCAGGATCTGCCGTCATTAGTGTTCTAACGAGTGTGTTGCAAAACGTTGTTCAAACAAAAGAATAAAAAATACGGTGCTTATATCGATTGCCGTCTTTCAAGCCTTGATGTACGGCCTGGACGGCATTGCTAGAATCCGCCCCCGACAGGCCTGTACAACAGCAAGATTCCTTGTGGTTGCGTGCATTACAGGTAAGTACCCGCTTTCATTCGCCATGCCTGAATCCTCCCGAACTGCCGACTGCCCCGCCTGCGCCGCCAGCCTGCGCGTGGAAGCGGTGCGCCTGCGGCGTGGCATCACAACCGTCTTTGATGGCCTGGACCTGCAGCTGGACGAGCCGCGCGTGGGACTCATCGGCGACAACGGCGCGGGCAAGACCAGTCTGTTCCGGCTGCTGTGCGGCCTGGATGCGCCGCAGGCCGGGCGCGTGCTGCTGGACGGCACAGAACTGCACGAGGCCCGCGCCAGGCGGCCGGGCCAGGTCGGGCTGATGTTCCAGAACCCCGACGACCAGATCATCTTCCCCACCGTGGAGGAAGAGCTGGCCCTGGGATTGCGCCCTTCGGGCATCTCGCGGCGCGAGGCCACGGAGCGCGCCCGCGCCCTGCTGAGCAGCCGCGGCCTGGCCGACTGGGCACCGCGCGCCGTGGCCGGACTCAGCCAGGGCCAGCGCCAGCAGGTGTGCTGGCTGGCCCTGCTCATTGCCGCGCCGCGCGTGCTGCTGCTGGACGAGCCCTTCGCCAGCCTGGACCTGCCGGGCCAGGCGCGGCTGGCCAGGGACATCGCGGCCGCCGAGCAGCAGGTGCTGGTCTCCACCCATGTGCTGGACCACGTGCGCAGCTTTGGCCGCGTGCTCTGGCTGGAGCGTGGCCAAGTGCGCGCAGACGGCCCCGGCCACGCGGTCTGCGCGGCCTATGAAGCCGACGTGGCCCGCCGGCTGCAAGCGCAGTCCTGACGCAGGAGCCGGCCGCCATGGGAAGCCTCTACAGCGAATACACCAGCTGGCTCCATGCCTGGAGTGCGGGCCGCAAGCTGCTGCTCATGGCGCTGCTGGGAACGGGCCTGTTCCTCATCGATTCACCGTGGCTGCTGGCCATGGCCGGCGCCGCCTGCGGCCTGCTGTGGCTGTCGCTGGGCCGCGCCACCGAGGGCGCACGGCGGCTCATGCTGTCGGTCACCGTGGCCGCCCTGCTGGTGGCTGCCTTCCATGTGTGGATGCAGCATTACGCCCTGGCCGCCGCCAGCGCGCTGCGCCTGGTCTGCGCCTCCACGCTGGGCATGGCGCTGACCGTGAGCACGCGCCCCAGCGATCTGGTCGATGTGCTGGAGCGGCTGCTGGCGCCGCTGGAGCGCATCGGTATCTCCCCCGAACAGGTGGCCCTGCAGCTGGCATTGATGCTGCGTTTCACCGAGCATTTCTTCGTGCAGTGGAAGCGCATGGACGATGCCCACCGGCTGCGCACGGGCCGCGCCGGCGGCCTGCGCCTGATTGCGCCGCTGACCATCCACATGCTGCAGGCCACGCGCCGCGTGTCCGATGCGCTGTGGGCGCGCCTGGGCCGCTGAGGCCTGCCCTGCCGATTTGCCCTTCCGATTTGCCCTGCTGAACTGCCCTTCCTGACCGACAGCGAGAACTCTCCATGACCGCTCCCTCCACCGTCTCACGCGCCTCGGCGCGCTCCATGGCCCAGGTCTCGCTGTTCGCGGCACTGATGGCCGTCATGGGCCTGATTCCCAAGATCGACCTGCCGCTGGGCGTGCCCATCACCATCCAGTCGCTGGGCGTGATGCTGGCCGGCGTGATGCTCGGCCCCTGGCGCGGCATGCAGTCCATGCTGCTGTTCCTTGCGGCCGTGGCCGTGGGCCTGCCCCTGCTGTCGGGCGGGCGCGGCGGCATTGCCGTCTTCATGGCGCCCTCGGCCGGCTACCTGCTGGGCTACCCGCTGGCGGCCTGCATTGCCGGCCTGGTCATGCGTGCGCTGCCCCAGGGCTCTCCCCGGCGCGCGGCGCTCAGCGCCTTTGCGGCCTCGGCGCTGGGCGGGCTGGTGGCCCTGCATGCCTTTGGCGTGCTGGGCCTCATGCTGATGGCCAAGCTCAGCCTGTCGCAGGCCTTCATGGCCACCTTGCTGTTCGTGCCCGGCGATCTGGTCAAGTGCGTGCTGTGCGCCCTGGTGGTGCACACGGTGGCGCGCGGCATGCCGGACTGGCCGTTCGGAGGCCGCCAGCATGGCTGAGCCATCCGCGCGTCATCCGCTGGCCGCGCCGCTGCAGCACCCATGGACCCTGGTCCATGGCCCGCTGGAGCATTGGGCGCGGCAGCGCCCCGATGCGATGGCGCTGCAAAGCGAGGCCGGCCAATGGAGCTTTGCCGCGCTGCATGCCACCGTGCTGCAGCGCTCGGCCGCGCTGGTGGCCGGCCAGGCGCCAGAGATGCTGCTGGTAGACACGGGCGGCAGCGCCAGCACCGTGGATGCCATCGTCGAATTCCTCGCCATCCTGCACAGCGGCCGCTGCGCCGCCGTGGCCGATCCTGATTGGCCCGAGGCCGTGCGCAGCCGCATCGAGGGCTGGCTGCCCACGGCGCCCAGCGCTCTGGCCGAGGCCACGGCCACCGGTGCCTTCTACACCGGCTTCACCTCGGGCAGCACCGGGCTGCCCAAGGGCTTCATGCGCCACCACCGTTCGTGGACAGAGAGCTTTCGCGTCTGCCTGCAGGACTTCGGCCCCGTGGCCGCGCAGCGCACCATGGCGCCCGGGCGCATCTCGCATTCGCTGTTCCTGTTCGGCGTGATGCAGGGCCTGTGGTGCGGCGAAGGCGCCGTGGTGCAGGAGCGGTTCTCGGCAGCACGCTGCCTGGCCAGCCTGGCGCGCGGCGAAGCCCCCTGCCTGGTCGCCGTGCCCAGCCAGCTGCTGCTGATGCTGCAATGGGCCGCACACCGCGCGCTGGCGCCCATCCCCGAGGTGGAGCTGATCATGATCAGCGGCGCGCGCTGGATGCGCGCCCAGACCCCGGCCCTGCGCGCGCTGTTTCCGCACGCACGCATCATCGAGTTCTACGGCGCCTCGGAAGCCAGCTTCATCGCCTGGATGGAGGCCGACGAACAGGCCCCGCCCCAGGCCGTGGGCCGGCCCTTCAGCAATGTGCAGCTGCAGATCCGCCCCGCCACGCGGCAGCCCGGCGACCAGCCCCTGCAGCCGGGCGAGGACGGCCTGATCTACATGCGCAGCCCCATGCTGTTCATGGACTATGTGGGCGAGGCGCGCGATGGCACGGCCGCGCTGCGCGATGGCGAGTGGCTGTCCGTGCGCGACATGGGCCATATCGATGCCGGCGGCCAGCTGTGCCTGGCCGGGCGCCAGAGCCGCATGCTCGTCACCCAGGGCAAGAACCTGTTCCCCGAAGAAGTCGAAACCCTGCTGGCCGCGCACCCGGGCGTGGCCCAGGTCTCCATCCAAGGCCTGCCCGACGCGCTGCGCGGCATGCAGGTGCACGCCGTCGTGCAATGGCACGGCGCCGCGCCCGCAGGCTCCGCACAGGCGCTGGCGGCCTGGCTGCGCGACCGGCTGGAAAGCTACAAGCTGCCGCGCCAATGGTGGAGCTGCACCGACTGGCCGCAGACCGCCAGCGGCAAGACCGACCACGGCCGTCTGGCGCGTGCACTGGCCGCCACTGCCACTGGCACGGACGCTGGCCAGGCACTGCCCGGCGAACCCGCGCTGCTACCCCTGCCATGAACCCGCACGACGCCCCCGTCATCCTGGCCTGGGCGCGCAGCCCTGTCGCCCCCGTGGGCGGTGCATTGCGCGAATTTGCCGCGCACGAGCTGGGCGCGCCCGTGCTCCAGGCCTTGCTGGCCCGGGCCGGCCTGCCTGCCCGGGCCGTGGATGCCGTGGTCTTAGGCAACGCCCTGGGCGCAGGCGGCAACCCGGCCCGCATGCTGGCCCTGGCTGCGGGCCTGCCGGAGCGCTGCGCGGCCCACAGCGTGGACACTCAATGCTGCTCTGGCCTGGACAGCGTGGCCCTGGCTGCGGGCCTGCTGCTGTCGGGCCAGGCCGATATCGTGGTGGCCGGTGGTGCCGAGGCCTGGAGCCGTGCCCCCATCCGGCAGACACGCCCGCGCCATGCAGACGAGTTGCCCGCCACCTATGACCGCCCCGCGTTCGCTCCCGACCCCGCACGCGACCCGGACCTGCTGCAATCGGCCGCAGACCATGCACTGGCCCACGGCATCACCCGCGCCGTTCAGGAGGCCCATGCCATCCACAGCCACGCGCTTGCGCTCGCGCACCGCGACCGGCTGGCCCAAGAGATCGTGCCCATGGCGGGGCTGGACCACGACGCCTATCCGCGCGCCTTGAACCCGGCCCGCGTTGCCCGCATGCCCGTGGTGGCCGAAGCGGCTGGCGCCGTTGACGCCCATGCACGCCAGCGCCATGCGCTGAGCACGCCCACCATCTCGCCCAAGGCCGATGGCGCAGCCCTGGTGCTGCTGGCCACGCCGCAGGCCTGTGCACGCCTGGGCCTGCAGCCACGCGCCCGCTGGGTGGCCAGTGCCTCGCTGGGCCATGCGCCGGAAACACCGCTGGTCGCCGCCGCACTGGCGGCCCAGCAGGTGCTGGAGCGTGCAGCCGCAGCGCTGCAGTTGCCTTGCCTGACTGCGGCAGAGCTCCAGGCTGTGGAGCTGCACGATGCCTTCGCCGTGCAGGCCCTAGCCTTTGCCGAAACCCTGGGCCTGCCGCTGCAGCAGCTCAACACCGGCGGCGGTGGCCTGGCGCGCGGCCATCCCATTGGCGCATCGGGCGCGGTTGCGCTGGTGCGCATGCTCTGCGACCTGCACCGCACGCCAGCAGCCCACAGACCGGCCCTGGGCCTGGCCGCCATTGCCGGTGCGGGCGGCATAGGCGCGGCCTGCCTGGTGCAGGCACTTTGAATCCATGGACTCCGCATTTCCCATGTCCGCCAACCCACCGTCCGACACCCGTCCCTTTGGCGATGCGCATGAGGCCCTGGTGCACGCGCGCCGCTCCGTGCGCGCCTACCGGCCCGATCCCGTGCCGGACGCGCTGCTGCACCAGTTGCTGCAATCGGCCCGCCGGGCGCCCAGCGGCGGCAACCTGCAGCCCGGCCAGTTCATACAGGTGCGCGGCAGCCTGCGCGGCGCACTCACGCAGGCGCTGCTGGCCGACTGGCAAGGCGGAGCACCTGAGCGCGAGGACTACGGCTACTTCCCCCGCCCCATGCCCATGGCGCTGCGCAAGCGCCAGGTGGCATCGGCCCAGGCCCTGTACAGCGCCCTGGGCGTGGCCCGCGAGGACCGCGCAGGGCGCGACGTGCAGTTCGGCCGCAACTACCGCTTCTTCGATGCGCCCGTGGCCCTGGTCGTGAGCATCGACGCACGCTTCGGCGCAGGCGGCTACATGGACCTGGGCATGACCCTGTACGGCCTGCAAATGGCCGCAGCCGCCCAGGGCCTTGGCAGCTGCGCCATCGGCGCCCTGGCCTCCTACCCCGACACCGTGCGCCGCGTGCTCGACCTGCCGCCCGGCGAGCACATCGTCTGCGGCCTGGCCCTGGGCTGGCCCGACGAGGCCGCCCCCGTCAACCGCACCCAGACCACCCGCGCACCGCTGACCGAATACTTCAGGGTACTGGGAGAATGAAAAAAAGCTGCCAATGGCAGCTTTTGCAATTCAGCCCTCGCTCGCACTGAACACGGCGACCGAAACCGGCGCAACCCAAAGCGAGGGACACCGAGCAAGGGCCGCCCCGCAGCGAGGGTGTCGTCCCCCTCCCGCGAAGCGAGAGAGGGGGAAGCGGCGTCAGCCGCTCAGGGGGTGCTTCCTATCAAAACGCAGGGATCACCGACCCCTTGAACTGCACATCAATGAACTGGCGCACTTCATCGGAGTGGTAGGCCTTGATCAGCTGCGCCACCCAGGGCTTGCCCTTGTCGGCATCGCGCGCGACCAGAATGTTCACATAGGGGTTCTTGGCGGCTTCCTGCGCAATGGCATCGGTCTTGGGGTTCAGGCCTGCCGAGATCGCGAAGTTGGTGTTGATGGCCGAGGCATCCAGGTCATCCAGCGAGCGTGGCAGCTGGGCTGCGTCCAGCTCCACGAAGCGCAGCTTCTTGGGGTTGGAGACCACGTCCAGCGGCGTGGCCTTCAGGCCCGCGCTTTCCTTGAGCTTGATCAGGCCCTGGGCCTGCAGCAGCAGCAGCACGCGGCCACCGTTGGTGGGGTCGTTGGGGATGCCGAACTTGGCGCCCTGGGGCAGGTCGGCCAGCTGCTTGATCTTCTTGGAATAGATGCCGATGGGGAAATTCACCGTGTCGGCCACCCAGCCGATCTTGTAGCCGCGGTCGCGCACCTGGGCGTCGAGGTAGGGGCGGTGCTGGTAGCTGTTGGCGTCCAGGTCACCGGCAGACAGCGCGGCATTGGGCTGCACGTAGTCGCCGAATTCAACGATCTGGATCTTCAGGCCGTTCTTCTCGGCGACCTTCTTGACCTGCTCCATGATCTGGGCGTGCGGGCCGGCCGTGACGCCGACCTTGATGGGCTTGTCCTGCGCCTGCGCGGGCATGGCCAGCAGGGTCATGGCGGCGGTGCTGGCAATCGCGGCGGCCGTGAGCGTGCGGCGGAGGAAATGGCGCTTGGTGGGCATGGATGCGGTTCCTTGTAACCTGTCAAAAACACAGGCGCACACTGTAGCGCCAACACAGCGCGCGGCGACCGTACCGGCACACTGCGGCTAGACAGTTTTTTCAGTAGCTCACAACCGGCGCCGCAGCGCGGGCGTCAGCGGTCCTGGAACTCGGGCGTTGCCATGACCTGGTGGGCCACGACATCCAGTACGGGATGGGGTTGCTCCTGGCGGTCTATCCAGACCTTGGGCGTGAAGCTGCCACGCAGCGCCACGGCATCGCCTTCGATCAGATTGCGCAACACCTCGCAGGCCTGGGCATCGAATGCAACCACGTTGACCGGGATGGAGGTGCCATCGGATGCCTCGGAGCGCACGCGGGCCACCATGAAGGGGCGCCGATTGCGGTCGCTGCGGTGTTCGGGCGTACCGGTGAGTCTGCCGGTAATCAGTCCATCCATCATGTGCGAGACCAGGAAGAAATCGTCAGTTACAAAAGACGCCATTGTAGGTGCAGGTTTTACGTGCCCAGACCGGGACGCGCATCTTCGCGGTGCATGGACTTTTCATGCGCTGGCTGCCCTCGCCATCCGTGATGGACCTGCCTGGCGAAGCTGAACTTGCACATGCCCTTGCTCTTCGCGGCAAGGCGCCATCGCGCGCAAAATCGAACGCGCAAAAAAACGAACGTACAAAGCAAAAAGCTCCTGACGTTTCCGTCAGGAGCTTTGCGTTTTGGTCGGCGTGGCGGGATTCGAACTCGCGACCCCTTGCACCCCATGCAAGTGCGCTACCAGGCTGCGCTACACGCCGAAGCATTGAATTATAGGGACTAAAAACAGGCCTTCAGGGAAAACGCAGAGATTTTTCAAAAATGTCTGCAAATTCCTGAAATGGCGACGATCAGCCCCCGCATCTTCTCACCCCTGATGCGTAGCGCGCACGTGGTCCAGCAAGGCCTCCAACGGATGGCGCAACTGGCGTGCAGACAGTCGCTTGACCTGGCTGCGGCAGGAATAGCCGGTGGCCAGCGGCTCGCCCAGGTTCTGCTTGCTCTCGATCTGTTTCTCCCATGACTGGGCATAGATGGTCTTGGAGGTTTCGAGGTTGCGCGCCTCATGCCCGTAGGTGCCCGACATGCCGCAGCAGCCCGTGGCCTCCACGCTCAGCCGCAGCCCCCGTCGCTCGAAAAGCTGCATCCACTGCTTGCCGCTGTCGGGCGCATTGGTCTTTTCAGTGCAGTGCGGCAGCAGCCGGTAGGCCACGCTGGCCACGCTGGTCACCGCCTCGGGCAGCACCTGCAGCAGCCACTCCTGGGGCAGCGCGACCTTCGGCACCTCGCCCATGCCCGGCACCTTGAGGTATTCCTGCCGATAGGCCAGCGTCATGGCCGGATCCAGCCCCACCAGCGCAACGCCGGACTGCGCCAGTTGCGCCAGCTGCGCGGCATTGCGGATGGCCGCCTTGGCAAAGGCGCCCATGAATCCCTGCACATGCAGCGGCTTGCCATTGGGCAGCAGCGGCGCCAGCCAGACCTGGAACCCCAGGCGCGCAGCCAACTCGATCAGCACCTGCAGCTGGCCGGTCTCGAAGTAGCGGGTAAAGCTGTCCTGCACGATGACCACGCTGCGCGCGCGCTGCTCGGGCGTGAGCGCAGCCAGTGCCTGCGCATCGGCCGCGCGCACCTTCCATTGCCGCAAGGTGGTTGCCAGGTCCAGCCGGCTCAGCAGCGGGCCATCGACCATGCCGATGCGACGGCTGAGCACATCGCGCATCCATGGCGAGCCCATCACCCCGTTGTAGAGCGCGGGCATGCGCGCCAGCCAGGGCATGGTGAATTCCAGCGAGCCGATCAGGTAGTCGCGCACGGGCCGCAGGTAGCGGCGGTGGTAGAGCTCCAGAAAGCGCGAGCGGAATTCGGGCACGTTGACCTTGACGGGACACTGCCCGGCGCAGGACTTGCAGGCCAGGCAGCCGGCCATGGCGTCATAGACCTCGTGCGAAAAATCGGCCTCGCCGCGGCGCGCCGCGCGGCTGTTGCGCCAGCGCGCGGCCAGGCTGGACAGGAAGGGCTGGGGCCGCTGCGCGACCTCCAGCACGTTCACGCCGGCCTGCCCCTGCAGGCGCAGCCATTCGCGCATCAGCGAGGCCCGGCCCTTGGGCGAATGCACGCGCTGGCGCGTGGCCTTCCAGGACGGGCACATGGCGTCGTCCGGGTCGAAGTTGTAGCAGGCGCCGTTGCCGTTGCAGTGCATGGCCGCGCCATAGCTTTGCCATACCCGCTCGTCTATCTGCCGGTCCAGCTCGCCGCGCGTGGTGACGCCGTCCACCTTGAGCAGCAAGGTCTTGCTGGCCGGCGGCGTGGCGATCTTGCCGGGGTTGAGCTGGTTGTGCGGGTCGAAGGCGGCCTTGAGCTGCTGCAGCGAGGGATACAGCTCGCCGAAGAAGGCCGGCACATATTCGGAGCGCAGGCCCTTGCCGTGCTCGCCCCACAGCAGGCCGCCATGGCGCTGCGTGAGTTCGGCCACCGCGTCGGAGATGGGGCGCACCAGGGCGGCGTCCACGGGGTTCTTCATGTCCAGGATGGGGCGCACATGCAGCACGCCGGCATCGACGTGGCCGAACATGCCGTACTGCAGGCCGTGGCTGTCCAGCAGCGCGCGGAACTCGGCAATGAACTCGGGCAGGTTCTCGGGCGGCACGGCCGTGTCTTCGACAAAGGGCTGGGGCCGCGCCTCGCCCGCCACGTTGCCCAGCAGGCCCACGGCGCGCTTGCGCATGGAATAGACGCGGTGCACCGCCGCATTGCCGGCCGCCAGCGTGTGGCCCAGCCGCTCCACCGAGGCGTCGGCGCCCAGGTGCGCGAGGAAGGCCTGCACGCGGCCATCGACCTCCTGCGGATCGTCGCCGCTGAATTCCACCAGGTTGATGCCCAGCGTGGGGCGCTGGCCGTCCTGCGGGAAGTACTCGGCCACGCTGCTCCAGACGAAGTCCTTCATGGCCAGCAGCAGCACCTTGGAATCCACCGTCTCAATGGACAGCGGCCGGTGCGCCATCAGCGCGCGCGCATCGCGCAGCGCATCCATGAAGCCCGCATAGCGCACGTTGACCAGGACCGAGTAGCGGGGAATGGGCAGCACGTTGAGCCGCGCCTCCACCACGAAGCCCAGCGAGCCTTCGGCGCCGCACAGCACGCTGTTGAGGTTGAAGCGCCCGTCGCCTTCGCGCAGATGGGCCAGGTCATAGCCGGTGAGGCAGCGGTTGAGCTTGGGGAATCTGGCCTCGATCAACTCCGCCTGGTCCTCGCTGATGCGCCGCGCCGTGCGGTGCACCTTGCCGATGCGGCCCGAATCGGCGCACATGCGCTCCAGCGCCTTGGCATCCAGCGGCGCGCTGTGCAGGCGCTCGCCGCCCAGCAGCACGAAGTCCAGCGCCAGCACGTGGTCGCGCGTCTTGCCATAGGTGCAGCTGCCCTGCCCGCTGGCATCGGTGTTGATCATGCCGCCGATGGTGGCGCGGTTGGAGGTGGACAGCTCGGGGGCAAAGAACAGCCCGTATGGCTTGAGCGCGGCGTTGAGCTGGTCCTTGACCACGCCGGCCTGCACGCGCACCCAGCGCTGCTCGGCATTGATTTCGAGGATGCCGTTCATGTGCCGCGACAAGTCCATGGTCACGCCATGCGTGAGCGACTGGCCATTCGTTCCGGTGCCGCCGCCGCGCGGTGTCAGCACCACATCGCGGAACTCAGGCCGCGCCAGCACCTGCGCCGCCCTGGCCACATCCTCGGCGTGACGCGGGTAGATGGCCGCCTGCGGCATGCGCTGGTAGATGGAGTTGTCCGTGGCCAGCACGGTGCGGCTGGCATGGTCCGTGTCCACGTCGCCCTCGAAGCCGGCGGCCTTCAGCGCTTCAAGAAACTCAAGGTATTGGGCAGGCACGGGGGCGCCGGCGTGGGGCAGTGGGGCAATCGACATGGAAGGCAAGGTGGGGAGTTTTGTTGCAGGCGATCAGCCCAGGAAACCCATGCATGCAATACACGATTTCAGGCCGACCATGGCCGCAAGTATCTCTACACTCTTCCTCTGGAACAAACGAAAATTGCTGCCGCAAACACTGCATAAAACTCATGAATTACCGACGCCTGACGCCCTCCATGTCCCTGCTGCTGGTCTTCGAGGCGGCCGCGCGCCACGAAAGCTATGCGCGTGCGGCCGAGGAGCTGTCGCTCAGCCAGAGCGCCATCAGCCGGCAGGTGCAGACGCTGGAGGCGCAGCTGGGCATCAGCCTGTTCCGCCGCGAGGGCCGCACGGTGCGCCTGACCGACGTGGGGCGCCGCTACTTCATCGACCTGGGCGCCGCGCTGGGCCGCATACGCAGCGCCACCCTGCAGGCCATGTCACGCCAGTCCGGCGGTGGCACGCTCAACCTGGCCACCCTGCCCACCTTCGGCTCCAAATGGCTGCTGCCGCACCTGCATGGCTTCTACCAGGCGCAGCCCGGGGTGACGATGCACATCCACTCGCGCATCGGCGATATCGATTTCGACAGCGCAGAGATAGACGCCGCCATCACCGTGGGCACGGGAGACTGGCCCGGGCTGACCGCGCATCGCCTGTACCACGAGTTTCTGGTGGCGGTGGCCAGCCCGCAGGCGCTGCAGCAGGCCGGGCAGGCAGCAGCCTCGCCGGATTGGGCGGGCCAACAGGTGCTGCTCACGGTGGCCAGCAACCGGCAGGCCTGGAGCGAGTGGTTCACGCACTATCGGCTCGATCACCGGCAGATGCGGATAGGGCCGAGCTTCGAGCTGACCTCGCACCTGATACAGGCCGTGCTGGCAGGCATGGGCGTGGGCCTGGTGCCACGAGTGCTGGTGGAAGAGGAGATAGCGCGCGGTGAGCTGCACGTGGTGGGAGACGCCATCCCCAGCCAGCGCAGCTACTACCTGGTCTATCCCGAGAGGAACGCGACACTGCCGGCGCTGGCAGCCTTCCGGCAATGGCTGCTTGAGACCTGCGCTCAGGGTTGATTCCTGCGCAACGGCTGCTCCCCTTCAGCGGTTGGTAGCGGTTGGTAGCGGTTGGCAATGGCACAAAGAAAAACGGACCACAGCCAGAAGCTGTGGTCCGTATTCATTTATGGTCGGCGTGGCGGGATTCGAACTCGCGACCCCTTGCACCCCATGCAAGTGCGCTACCAGGCTGCGCTACACGCCGAAGAATTCAATTATATACAGCTTTTTGCTCTCAAATAGAAAGCAGCGCACGAATCTGCAAAAGCTCCTCGCGCACGGCCTCCGGCTCCAGCGGAACGCTGGCCGCGGCATCGCCACCGAGCAGCGGCGCGGCAGCCGGCGCCGACACCACGACACCGGCCTGCAGCGCGGGAACCACGGCAGACCCCGAGGCTTCGCGCAGGCGGTTGCGCGCGCCGTTGATGGTGAAGCCCTGTTCGTACAGCAGCTCACGGATGCGCCGGATCATCAGCACTTCGTGGTGCTGGTAGTAGCGGCGGTTGCCGCGCCGCTTCATGGGACGCAGCTGCGTGAACTCCTGCTCCCAATAGCGCAGCACATGCGGCTTGACGTCGCACAGATCCGCGACCTCACCGATGGTGAAGTAGCGCTTGGCGGGAATCTGGGGCAGAAGTGAAGCCATGGCAAATGTGGATGAGGTCAGGATGTGCAATGCCGCTGGTGCGCGGACGCCGATCCGGGAAGAAGGCCGAGCCTACTGCACAGCTCGCCTGCAGGCCAGCACCCTGTCGTAAAAACAGCCCATCCACCGCGAGGCAGACAGGCTGACGACAGCTGGGCCACGGCGAGCCGGGCCCCGGGGACGACCTTTCAGGACGCGGAACCCGTCGTGCCTTCCTGGATCTGCTCCTTGAGCTTGCTGCTCGCATGGAAGGTCACGACGCGGCGCGCCTCGATCGGAATGGCCTCGCCCGTGCGCGGGTTGCGCCCCGGACGCGGCGCCTTGGTGCGGATCTGGAAGTTGCCGAAACCCGACAGCTTCACATCCTCGCCCGTCACCAGGCTTTGCGAGATCAGCTCGAAGAACGCATCCACCATTTCCTTGGATTCGCGCTTGTTCAGGCCGATCTCGTCGAACAGCAGGTCCGCCAGCTGCGCCTTGGTCAGCGCGGGCGAATCAAGACTTTCCACCGTCAGTTCCATCACGGGATCTCCTTTCACGGCATGGGCCTTCCATCAGGCGCGCAGGCGCGCGCCCAGGCGTTGCTGCAGCTGCTCGAGCACGGCCTGCACGGCCTGTTCGATCTGCACATCGGTCAGCGAGCTGTCGTCATGGCCCAGCGTCAGGCGCACGGCCAGGCTCTTTTCGTCCTGCGCCAGCGCGCCCGGTGCCGCTGTCTCGCCGGCCTTGAGCGCCTTGGGACGGAACACATCGAACAGCACGACGGAGCGCAGCAGGCCGCCTGTCTGGGCAGCTTCCACCGCCTGCATCAGCTGGGCATGCGTGGCCTTTTCGTTCACGACCACGGCAATGTCGCGCTCCACGGCCTGGTGCTTGGCCACGGGCTTGAACACCGGCACCTCGCGCGCCAGCACGGCATCGAGCTCCAGCTCGAACAGCACGGGCGCCTGGGCCAGATCCCATTGCTGGCGCCACTGGGGATGCAGCTCGCCGATGAAGCCGATGGACTGGCCATCGAGCAGCACGCGCGCGCAGCGGCCCGGGTGCATGGCCGGATGCTCGGCCGGCTCGAACACGGGCTTGCGCGGCGCCAGCAGCGCCTCGACATCGCCCTTGACGTCGTAGAAGTCCACCTTGGCTTCGGCGCGGCCCCATTGCAGCTGCTCTCCAGCACCCCAGGCCAGGCCCGCCACGCGCATGGGCTGGTAGAAGCCCTTGACCGTGGTGTCGCTGTCAACAACGCTGTCATCCTTGAGGAAGACACGGCCCAGCTCGAACACGCGCACGCGCTCGGCCTTGCGGTCGGCATTGAACTTGAGCACCTGCATGAGCGAGCCGATGAGGCTGGAGCGCATCACGCTGAGCTGGCTTGCGATGGGGTTGAGCAGCTGGATGGGATTGGCGTTGCCAGCCAGATCCTTCTCCCACGCGGCTTCCACAAAGCTGAAGTTGATGGTTTCCTGGTAGCCCAGATCGGCCAGCGCGCGGCGCACGGCGAACTGGCTGCGGCGGTTTTCGGCGCGCAGCTTGGGCGCAATGGGCGCCAGCGGCTTGGTCGTGGGCAGGTTCTCGTAACCCACCATGCGCGCCACTTCCTCGATCAGGTCTTCCTCGATGTTGATGTCGAAGCGGAAGCTGGGCGGCGTGACGGTGAGCACGCCATCGCCCTGCTCCACCGGCAGGCCCAGGCCGGCCAGCGCATCGTGGCACTGCTGCTGCGTGAGCGGCATGCCGATGACCTTGGCCGCACGCGCCACGCGCAGCGTGACGGGCTTGGGCTGGGGCATGTTGGCCTGCTGATCGTCGATGGGGCCGCAGACGGTCTCGGGCGTGCCGCAGATCTGCAGCACCAGCTCAGTGATGCGCTCGATGTGCTCGACCGTCAGTTCGGGATCGACACCCCGCTCGAAGCGGTGGCCCGCATCGGTGGAGAAGTTGTAGCGGCGCGAACGGCCGGCAATCGACTTGGGCCACCAGAAGGCCGCCTCGATGTAGATGTGGCGCGTGTCGTCGGACACGGCCGTGGCGTCGCCGCCCATGATGCCGGCCAGCGATTCGACTTCGCGCTCATCGGCGATCACGCCCACCTGGCCATCCACGGTGACGGTATTGCCGTTGAGCAGCTTGAGCTGCTCGCCTTCCTTGCCCCAGCGCACCTGCAGGCCGCCGTGGATCTTGTCCAGGTCAAAGATGTGGGAGGGGCGGCCCAGCTCGAACATCACATAGTTGGAGATGTCCACCAGCGGCGCCACGCTGCGCTGGCCGCAGCGCGCCAGGCGATCGACCATCCACTGCGGCGTCTTCGCCTGGGTGTTGACGTTGCGCACCACGCGGCCCGAGAAGCGGCCGCACAGGTCGGGCGCCTCGATCTTCACGGCCAGCCTGTCCTGCACACCCACCGCAGCAGGCGTGAACGACTGGGGCTTGAGCGGCGCACCGGTCAGCGCAGCCACTTCGCGCGCCACACCATAGACGCTCAGGCAATGCGCCAGGTTGGGCGTGAGCTTGAGCGTGAACAGGGTGTCATCCAGGTTCAGGTATTCGCGGATGTTCTGGCCCAGGGGCGCGTCCAGCGGCAGCTCCATCAGGCCGCCATGGTCCTCGGACAGCTTGAGTTCGCGTGCCGAGCACAGCATGCCGAAGCTCTCCACACCGCGCAGCTTGCCGATCTTGATGAGGAAGGGCTTGCCGTCTTCACCGGGCGGCAGCTCGGCACCCACCGTGGCGCAGGGCACGCGGATGCCCACGCGCGCATTGGGCGCGCCGCAGACGATGGTCAGCAGCTCGGGCCCGCCCACATCGACCTGGCACACGCGCAGGCGATCGGCATTGGGATGCTGCTCGGCAGCCTTGATCTCGCCGACGACAATCTTGGTGAACGGCGGTGCCACGGGCTCCAGCTCCTCCACCTCCAGGCCGGCCATGGTCAGGGTGTCGGCCAGTTCTTGGGTGGTCAGCGGCGGATTGCAGAACTCGCGCAGCCAGGATTCGGGAAATTGCATATCAGACTCTTTGGCGTTGGTTCGGTCCGCGCGCCGCGGCGCTGGCGGACCCCATGAACGTATTGACGACTCTCATTCCAAGCCCCCCGAACAGCCTGACCATGCGACTGGCATGGTTCAGGCCGGAGACGCCGAGCAAGAGCCGCCTCGCGGCGAGGGCGTCGTCCCCCTCCCAGGGGGATGGCGCGCAGCGCCTCAGGGGGCGATCCATTTCTAACGGAATTGCGACAGGAAGCGGATATCGCCGTCAAAAAACAGACGCAGATCGTTGACGCCATAGCGCAGCATGGTCAGGCGGTCAGGACCCATGCCAAAGGCAAAGCCGATGTACTTCTCAGGATCCAGCCCCATGTTGCGCACCACGTTGGGGTGCACCTGGCCGGAGCCGGCCACCTCCAGCCAGCGGCCGGCCAGCGGGCCGCTCTGGAACTGGATGTCGATCTCGGCGCTGGGCTCGGTGAAGGGGAAGAAGCTGGGACGGAAGCGCAGCACCAGGTCATCGCTCTCGAAGAAGGTCTTGCAGAAGTCGGTGAAGACCACCTTCAGATCCTTGAAGCTGACGTTCTCGCCGATCCACAGGCCTTCGCACTGGTGGAACATGGGCGAGTGCGTGGCATCGCTGTCCACGCGGTAGGTGCGGCCCGGCGCGATCACGCGGATCTCGGGCATGCCCTGGCCGGCGTCCAGCCGCTCACGGTATTTCTTGACGTGCTGCACGGCATGGCGCACCTGCATGGGGCTGGTGTGCGTGCGCAGCAGATTGGGGGCCTGTTCCGTGCCGCCTTCCACGTAGAAGGTGTCGTGCATGGAACGGGCGGGATGGTCTTCGGGCGTGTTCAGCGCCGTGAAGTTGAACCAGTCGGACTCGATCTCGGGGCCCTCGGCCACATCGAAGCCCATGGAGCCGAAGATGCCCTCGATGCGCTCCAGCGTCAGCGACACGGGGTGCAGGCCGCCCTGGCCACGGCGACGGCCCGGCAAGGTCACATCCAGCACCTCGGCCTTCAGGTGGGCCTGCAGTTCGGCATCGGCCAGGGCCTTGCGGCGCGCGGTCAGCGCGGCCTCGATGCCTTGCTTGGCCACGTTGATGGCGGCTCCGCGCGACTTCTTCTCTTCGACGGAAAGCTGCGCCATGCCCTTCATGAGCTCGGTCACCTTGCCCGACTTGCCCAGAAACTGCGCCTTGGCGTTTTCCAGATCAGCGGGGGTTTGTGCCTGCGCGAACAATTGCTGCGCGCTTTCGACCAGAGAATCCAACTCGTTCATATCGACTCTTTATCGACTGTGAAAAGAAACAAGGGCTAGCAGCCTTTTCAAGCCCTAGCCCTTGCTGTTTGCGCTGCAAGCCATCACGAGGATGGCCACAGACCGTTATCTCAAGCAGCCAGCTTGGCCTTGACTTGATCAACGATGCTGCTGAAAGCAGCCTTGTCGTGCACCGCGATATCGGCCAGCATCTTGCGGTCGATCTCGATGGCTGCCTTCTTCAGGCCGTTGGCGAACTGGCTGTAGGTCAGGCCCAGTTCACGTGCAGCGGCGTTGATACGGGCGATCCACAGACGGCGGAACACGCGCTTCTTGGCACGGCGGTCACGGTAGGCATATTGCCCAGCCTTCATCACCGCCTGCTTGGCGATGCGGAAGACATTGCCGCGGCGGCCGCGGAAACCCTTGGAAAGGGCCAGAACTTTTTTGTGACGGGCGCGGGCCGTTACACCACGTTTGACGCGAGGCATGTGTTTTCTCCTTGTTCGTCAGTGAATTACAGGCCAGCCATCGGCAGCATCTGTGCGATCGAGCCCATGTTGGTCTCATGCACAGCCACTGCACCACGCAGGTGACGCTTGTTCTTGGTGGTCTTCTTGGTCAAGATGTGACGCTTGAAGGCTTGACCGCGCTTGACGGTGCCACCGGGACGAACGCGAAAACGCTTCTTCGCGCTGCTCTTGGTCTTCATTTTGGGCATTTGAATGCTCCTGTTGTTTGTGCTCGTGAGGCGGCTCGCAACACTGCGCGCACTTGCTGGCCCCGAGACACTTCTGTGCCAGCCCGAAGGCCGGCAAGAACAAGGGACATGGATACCATGTCCCTTGCATCGCACGCCCCGCGCAATCGACTCGCGCAAGGCCTGCAAATTCTGTCGCCCCTCAGCGAAGGGCGAAACCGCGATTATGCCTTATCAGCCACCGCAGGTGCAGCAGAAACCTCTGCTTGCGGTTTGCCACCGGTGGTGGGCTTCTTGCGCGCAGGGGCGATCATCATCACCATCTGGCGGCCTTCGAGCTTGGGGAACTGCTCCACCTGGATGGAGTCCGCCAGATCGTCACGCAGACGGTTCAGCAGGTCCAGACCGATCTGCTGGTGCGTGATTTCACGGCCGCGGAAACGCAGCGTGATCTTGCACTTGTCACCATCGGCCAGGAATCGGCGGATGTTGCGCAGCTTGATGTTGTAGTCGCCGTCGTCGGTACCAGGGCGGAATTTCACTTCCTTGATTTCGATGACGGTCTGCTTGGCCTTGGCTTCGGCAGCCTTCTTCTGTTCAAGGTACTTGAACTTGCCATAGTCCATCAACCGGCAGACAGGCGGAGTGGCCGTGGCGGCGATTTCCACCAGGTCCACGTCCAACTCGCCCGCCATGCGCAGCGCTTCCTGCAGAGGCACGATGCCCAGCGGCTCGTTCTCCGGGCCGGACAGACGCACTTCAGGCGCCATGATTTCACGGTTGAGACGATGCTTGCGCTCTTCACGGTGGCGCCGATCACGAAATTCAGTAGCTATGGTTCTCACCCTTGGATTTAAGTTGCTACAACAGCGTAGCCGCTTGTGTGCAGTACACGCCAAACGGCTAACGCCTTTGGAGATGCTCCGTCAGGCCTTCGCCGCGATGTCCTTGGCCACGAGTTCAATGAACGCGTCGACCGACATCACACCGAGGTCCTTGTTGCCCCGTGCGCGCACTGCCACTGCACCAGCAGCCTTCTCCTTGTCGCCAGCAACAAGGATGTAAGGCAGCTTTTGCAACGAATGCTCCCGTATTTTATACGTAATCTTTTCGTTGCGCAGATCTGTCGCCACCCTAAGGCCTTGATTCGGAAATGCTTTTTGCAGCTTTTGTGCGACTTCCCGCACATAGTCCGCCTGCGCGTCAGTGATATTGAGCACGGCCGCCTGAACAGGAGCCAGCCATGTCGGCATGGCACCGGCATGCTGCTCGATGAGGATGCCGATGAAACGCTCAAGGCTGCCGACGATGGCACGGTGCAGCATCACGGGGCGATGGCGATCGCCGTCTTCACCCACGTATTCCGCATCCAGGCGCTCGGGCATGGAGAAGTCGACCTGGATGGTGCCGCACTGCCACTGGCGACCGATGGCGTCCTTGAGCGTGTACTCGATCTTGGGACCGTAGAACGCGCCATCGCCGGGCGAGATCACGTACTCGCAGCCCGAGGCCTCCAGGCTGTTGATCAGCGCGGCCTCCGCCTTGTCCCAGCTTTCATCGGAGCCGATGCGCGCCTCGGGGCGCGTGGCGACCTTGTAGATGATGTCGCTGAAACCGAAGTCCGCGTAGACCTTTTGCAGCAGCGTGGTGAAAGCCAGCACCTCGGGCTGGATCTGGTCTTCGGTGCAGAAGACGTGGCCGTCATCCTGCGTGAAGCCGCGCACGCGCATGATGCCGTGCAGCCCCCCCGTGGGCTCGTTGCGGTGGCACTGGCCGAACTCGCCGTAGCGCAGCGGCAGGTCGCGGTAGCTCTTGATGCCCTGCTTGAAGATCAGGATGTGGCCGGGGCAGTTCATCGGCTTGAGCGCGTAGTCGCGCTTTTCCGACTCGGTCGTGAACATGTTCTCGCGGTACTTGTCCCAGTGGCCGGTCTTCTCCCACAGGGTCTTGTCCAGGATCTGCGGACCCTTGACCTCCTGGTAGCCGTTGTCCCGGTACACGCGGCGCATGTACTGCTCGACCTCTTGCCACAAAGCCCAACCCTTCGGATGCCAGAACACGGTGCCTGGCGAATGCTCGTCGATGTGGAACAGATCCAGTTCACGGCCCAGCTTGCGGTGGTCGCGCTTTTCGGCCTCCTCCAGCATGTGCAGGTACTGCTGCAGGTCGTCCTTGGTAGCCCAGGCCGTGCCGTACACGCGCTGCAGCATCTCGTTGCGATGGTCACCGCGCCAGTAGGCGCCAGCCACCTTCATCAGCTTGAAGAACTTGAGCTTGCCGGTGCTCGGCACGTGCGGGCCGCGGCACAGATCCTCGAAACCGCCTTCGCGGTACAGGCTCACATCCTCGTTCGAGGGGATGCTGGCGATGATCTCGGCCTTGTAGTTCTCGCCCATGCCCTTGAAGTAGGCCACGGCCTCGTCGCGCGGCAGCACGCGGCGCACCACGGGCTCGTCCTTGGCAGCCAGCTCGGCCATGCGTTTTTCGATGGCGACCAGGTCCTCGGGCGTGAAAGGACGCTTGTACGAGAAGTCGTAGTAGAAGCCATTCTCGATGACGGGGCCGATGGTGACCTGGGCGTCAGGAAACAGATCCTTGACGGCGTAGGCCAGCAAGTGGGCCGTCGAATGACGGATCACGTCCAGGCCATCTGCATCCTTGGCCGTCACGATGGACAGGGGCATGTCCTTGTCGATCACAAAGCTGGTGTCCACCACCTTGGCGTCGTCGCCCGTGCCAACCTTGCCAGCCAGTGCAGCCTTGGCAAGGCCCGTGCCTATCGATGCAGCCACTTCGGCCACGGTGACCGGACCGGGATACTCGCGTTGCGAACCATCGGGAAGCGTAATGTGGATCATGGGATTCCTAAAAATATTTCTCAGGGGGGGTGCGCCATCCCCCAAAAGCAAAAAAGCGCGGAGCCGGGTCCGCGCTTTGTTGGGGTCGAGTGAATCTCGTGCAGGCGCGAACCGCCAGCCGCTAGCGGCCGGTGTACATCTCCGATGTAGTTCGCGGTGTCATAACCATGATGCCTTTCTCGCCCTTGTCAGTTGAAAACTCCTTGCATTTTAACCCCAGCAAAGAAAAAGCGCCCGAAGCACAAGGCCTCGGACGCTTTCTCACCCCTATCTACCTGAAGTTGCACTCACCGAAGCCGCGCTTCAGTGGAATTGCTCCTCTTCCGTGGAGCCGGTCAGCGCCTTCACGCTGGACGAGCCACCCTGGATCACCGTGGTCACGTCGTCGAAGTAGCCTGCACCCACTTCCTGCTGGTGGGACACGAAGGTATAGCCTTGCTCGCGGGCCGCGAATTCGGGCTCCTGCACCATGTTCACGTAGTGCTTCATGCCTTCGCCGTTGGCGTAGGCGTGGGCAAACTTGAAGGTGTTGAACCCTCCAGCAATACTGTAAGTAGCAGATTTTCAAGGGTTTTTTCCGTTTTCGAGCCTGCACCTCCCGCCCCACCCACACATGCCCCAAACTGTCGCAGTGACCTGTTTGCTGGGTTTTCAGCTTTTGGGCCATCACCCCAGGAATGAGGGAGAGGGTTTGACCCCACGGACCACCCAGCCCCATAGGATGGGCAGGTGATCGCGTGCGTGGCGCCCCGCGCTTTGCCTAAATTTTAGGCAGCTTTTCAGACAATCGGCCTCCAACTTGTGTCCACCACTTTGGCTGCAGCGTCCACAGCAGACATCAGCGTCTCATCTGCCAAGTGGCTGTAGCGCGCCGTGGTCTTGATCTGGGAGTGGCCAAGAAGTTTGCTCACCACATAGATGGACTGCCCAGAGTTCACCAGATTGCTGGCGAACGTGTGACGTAGGTCGTGCATCCGCAGGTCAGGCATCCCAGCCTCCCTGCGAACCTTGTCCCAGGGGTGGTACAGGTTGCCAAACGGCTGCCTGGTATTGGGATTGGGAACTACGTAAGGGCACCCTTTCCAACGGGGCAGCGCTTGAAACACCTCCAGAGCCCTGTCAGAGATCGGAATGTTTCGGGCCTTTCCGCTCTTGGACATAGGAATGCGCCAGTTGCGCCGCTCCAGATCGACGTCTTCCCAGCGTGCATCCAACAACTCACGTTTGCGACATCCGAGCAGCAGCAAAAGAGCAACGATGCTCTTGAACTGGGCTGAGCCACACCGGGACAGAACCTCGTGCAGGCGCTGGGTTTCAGCCGCGCTGAGATACCGCTCCTTCGCGTTGTTCGGGTTGAACAGCACCACACCGTCGGCAGGGTTGGACTCACTTCCCGGGATGCCTTTCTTCCTCGCCAGATTGAACATGATCTTGAACAGGACAGGTATCTTGTTGGCATGAGCCAACGCGTAGCCCTTCGTGCGCAGATCCTGGTGAGCCTCGGCCAGCATGTTGGTCGTGATTTCGTCCAGGTGCTTGGCTCCAAAGCGCGGCAGGACATGGCACTTGATGAAGCTCAGCGTGGACTGAAAATTCCTCCGGTGCAGGTGGATGTGCGGCACATAGGTCTCGCGGATGAACTCGGCCAGGGTCGGCACCGCACGCAAGGCTTGGCGCTCCTCCAGAGGATTGCCGCCCAGCTCCACCTCCGAGCGCAACCGCATGGCCTTCTGCCGGGCCTTGTCGTAGCTGACCGCAGCAGCGTCACCGATCTTGCATTGGCGCAGCTTGCCGTGGCTATCGTGATAGCGCAGGTAAAAGGTTTTACCCCCTGAAGGGCGAGCCTCCAGAATGAATCCTTTGAGTGCGCTGTCGTAATAGTCCACCTTGGATTTTCCGGGTGGACAAACCGCTTCACGCACAAACTGTGCACTGAGTTTGACAATGGGCATGCAGCCTCTCCTTTCATGAGGTTGATTGATAAAGAACCGCGCCCATGGAGATAGACGCCGAAGCAATAGGCGCACGAACGCCTCTCCACATGGGCGTGGCTATTTACAAAAAATAGGTTAACAAAGATGCGGAGCAGTAACTCTGAGACCACCACCGCAGGACTTGACGATGATGAAAATCATCGACTTAGGAAAAATCGCTTGAAAACAAGAGCCAGCGACCCGGCAGTTTTCTCCGAAGAAGGCCGCCACCCGTTCTGAAGGCGAAAATTCCGTTCGTCAGTTTAGAAACCAGGAATTGGCGGCTTTCCTGCACGAAGAGGCTTGGCATTCTCCGAGGTCGGCTCACTTGGCAATTCCGGCAGATACCGCGCAAAGGCATCAGCAAACTCACGCACCTCGTAGCCCTTTGGTGTGTAGTCCAATTTCATGCGCACGGTTTTTGACTTGACCCCGTAGGCCGCCATGAACTTCGCCAACTGACGCGCCGAGAGAGGTTTACCGTGATTGTAGGTACGCCAGTCCATATCCTCATTTTCATTGAGCATTTGCAATAAATCGGCCGACGGAATGTACTTTCCCGTATAGCCAGATAATACCTCACGGATGTCCTCCAGTAGTTGATTGGAAGACGACTTAGGCGGCGCTGTTTCTTCACAGTTTTTCAGAGCCGCTTCGCACGCTTTGCGATACCACTCCTCGCCCAAGCAATGTGCAATGGCAAGCAATGGCTCCCAATTATCTTGCTGGCGATCGCTGAGCTCTTGGGGCATCTCATCCCATCCTTTCGCCAAAACGTCCTTGTTGTCTGTGACAAATTTCACAATCCGAGCACGCAAGTCTTTAAAAACCCTTGGATCGGCGGAGCGCAAGCGCTGCACACTGTCGTCCTTCGTCTTGCGCTTCATAGGGATCTGAATACCTCGACTCATCGTGGCACTTGGCAAATGTCTCTCAAGCATGATTCCTGCCATGGCTTTAGGTCCATAAACTTGGTACACGCACTCGACAAACTCTTTACCCACAGTCTCCACCCGTACAACAAATCCGCCCTTCTCGTAGCCTTTGTTCACCACTCCCGCGAACTCTGTCTTTCCGTCCATGAATGTGTCTGCCTCGTCAATAAGTACCGTGGGACAGTATTTAGTAATCAACCTAAATAGAGCCGCCAAAGTGATGTTTGCCGTTTCCATCGGTTTACAGACCAACTTCTCCACCACCTTTAGCAGCTGAGTCTTCCCACACTCTCTTTCAGGCGCGTTGATAAATAACAATGGGCATCGATCAAATTCCCTGTAGCACCAAGTATTAATACACCAAAGAGCCACAGCCAATGCGTCATGTTCCGTTATAACAACATAACTCTTTATGACATCAATTAATTCCCTTACAAAAGCATCGTAATCAAAATCTTGCTCACACGGAGCAACGTTATTTGCCTCCAGACTATTCAAAATGATTGAAGAAGTTGAGTTTTTTGGTTTCTGCTTCATGATCCGTCCTTGTTTAAGCAGTTGAGGTTATGGATTGGCCAATCCGTGGTTCGCTGAGTACAAGCAGCGAGCCAGAACTGAATTCTGAACGAAAGCCTGGTCCTTGCAAATAACCCCAATTGACTCCCTCACGATAGCCATTTCCAGAAAATCAGAAGAACAATAAGGACAGAAGCACTCTAAACAAGGAATGAAAAAATTAATAAGGCTTAGCGCACTTTTCAGTGGGAGATCTTTTTGTTTGCGATAGGAAGTGCTTCCTAGATGCTTGTCAAGAAATCTAAGGACGGAAAAGCGCCAAGTAGGGAGAAAAATTTATTGGATAGAAGCACTTCTCGCTGGGAAGATTTTTTTCATAAGGCTAGAAGCACTTCTGCGTGGGAGAAAAGATGGCCGAAAGCCAAAAAAAAAAGGCAAAGCACAGGAAAGAAACAAATTGAAATTATTTGTATCCTTTTGCAAAGTGTGGTTTTCTGCCGACATTTTTTACCTACCCCTACCCCGCCAGCAGGCGCCACTTCCGCAACGCCGCAACGGTATTGCAGGGCATGGCCCGGCGGGTGGCGCCGTGGCAGATGTGGCGGATTACGGGGAGAGGGCCTGCCGCCCCCCCGGGCCGGGGCAGGCGAACCGGGTGGACCGGAGGGGACCGCGTCGCGCCCCCGACGGGTACCCAGATTGCCCCCAGGTGGGGTCGACAGGGGGGCGGGATGACCCCCCTCCTGGGGCGGCCGCCGCACGCCACCCTGGCCCACCCTGGCCCACTCTGGCGGCCACCAGCGGCGATGGTCCGTGGGGCCGGGCTCACGGCATGGGCTTGGCACGGACTACTTTCGGAAGTAACCCACCCAGAGTGCGATCCCAGCACCGACCAGAATCAAGATCAGTAGCAAGGGATACATGAAGGTCAGCGCAGCGGCAGCAGCGATCGACATGGGACGGGTCACGTTGAACCACATGCCCAGTACCAACACCGTGACCAAGGCGGCCTGTATCCCCGGGGTCAAGCCCCCTCCTTTGCCTTCCGGCGCGACTTCCCTGTCGAACGGGTGGCACTGCCATCGTCCTTTGCCTTGGGCGGGTTGCGCATGATGACCTCCAGCGTTGTCCCAGGCACATGCTCATGAAGACGCGTGTTCACCTCGCCCGGTCGAATCAGCCCCAAGTCCCGTAGCGCCGCCAGCACGAAGCCGCCTGTGTTGATGGACTTGCCTGGATGCAGGCAGTGAAAGCTCTTGGCTGTCAGTTCCTGCGCACCAGCGACGATCACCTCGATGGCCCGAGCAGACGCCCAATCCTTGCACCACACGCCGTTGCCAGTGCTATCGGCGATGCGCAGGTACAGCGCGTTGTCCCCCTGGCTCCGGCCCACCGTATATGTAAGCGTGCTTCGGCCCGAGACGGACAGGCAACTGCCGCTGTAGATGCTGTCGATCGATGTGGGCTGCCGCCCGGCTCCTGTCGCTTCGATTTCACTCATAAAGTTCTCCTTGGTAGATGGATGCGATAGGCAGGAGGCCTATCAGATAAGGTGGCAAAAAGCCCTCAGACAAAAAAAAGCCGCCTCGATGGGCGGCAGGTGGTGGGTGATGAAGGCAGTTCACTGTGATCTGGCCCTCACCTGGCTGGCGCAATAGGTCATCAACTGGGGGGCAAGATCCGCATGCTTGGGCACGTAGATCACGACTCCAAACCCGTCATCACTGAGCACAAGGGTCAGTTCGAACCAATCCTGATGGCTCTCGGCCACATCGCAATGGCGGCCAAGAAGTGAGAAACCCAGTTCCGCATCAACCGCAGTCAATGCATCACTGGGCTCCAGAACCAGGATTTTGATGAGACTGGATAGATCATTCACCTCATATTCGGCCAACTCCTCAATGCGCAGACCAATCAACTCACCCAGCTCGGTGCCCAACGCCTGAGCACAGGCGTTGTGAATTGATAGTGAATCATAATAAACGTACATAAAACTCCTTTCTGTTAGAAAAAAGAAAGCCCGCCGAGGATTTCTCCAGGGCGGGCGAGGCAGGGAAACGATGAATTTAATACATAGCACTATCTTTCAATTATTTAACCTCTCTTCTACGGCGCCTCTAAAACTAGAATGTGCCACACGCTCATAAAATTGACCATCCTTTTTGCAAACCAAACCCAAATGAGCAAAAATAGCCAATACAAATCCCCCAGTATTTAAATCACTAAATCCCATAAGTCTGTTCAAGTCATTTCCGCTGAATCTAGATTTAATATCCAAGACCTTTACAATGTCTTTAGCACATATCCATTCATTGCAAAAAGTGCCTTCTCCTGAGTTCTCCACGATACGCAGATGCAAAGTACGATCCGAAACCCTCTCACCAATCTCATATCTCAGCCAGCTCCTATTCCTAAGCGCCATACAACCATCTTCATGAATAGGATTTATTGAATCAGTGATTTGCCTCATTGCATCTTTCAACATAAGAATTTATTCATACATTCTACCGCAGCAAGAATTCACCACACGTCAAAAGCCAAGAGTCAGACCCACCAGAACTCTTCCCAAGCGGTTAGCTTGAGAAGAATTTTCAATCAGCTCGCTTTACCCTTAAGTGATGTGAAAACGAACCCTCCGATGGACACCAGCAGCGGAACCCCTGCCATCACAGCGAACAAGGGCAACAACCGACCGGTGCCGATCAAGGGCACGCCCTTCGAGATCAGCATGAGGGTCATGACGTTGATCCATGGAACAGACAAGGCGATTGCGTGCCATGTCGCCATACCCAGTGCCAGCACAAGCGTGCCAGACCACACCCGCTTGAGCACGGTGTAGGTTGCCCTCGGCAGGAACGAGCACCAAGCCATTACGCCGAGCAGCGCCGCAGCCACCAAGGTTGTCGGCCAGAGATACATCAGGACCAGCACCCACACACAGGCAGACGACAACATGGCCGTAGCCCAACGAGCGAAGTACTCACTCGCTGGCAACTGATCAATGGCCTGCAGGTAGGCGCCTGACAGTCGCTCCCCGAACAGCTTCAGCAGCAGACCGCCCAGGATCAGGGTCACGCTCAGGATGATGTTGACCAGGCGGTCATGCATCAATCCGTTGTTCGTGATCCGTCGCCCTCCCATACCATCAACAGCAACATCGCTGCCCAAGGCGAGGATGAGCATGACGATGCCCACAAGCATGATCGCGGTTGAAACCCTCTTCATTCGTTGCTCCCTTCTTCGGATTGAGCCAACTCGGCCCTGATCTCGGCTTCGTGACGATTGCTGACCTTGGTGACGTAGTAGCACGTCCAAATCAGCATTCCCATGCCAAACCACCACGCCATAAAGAAGCCAAGGACGGTGCCCAACATGAGGAGGCCGAATACCCAGTTTTCTCCTTTGGTGAATCGTTTGTTGGCAAGTGCGCTGATATGTGCATCTACCTTCTTCTTGGCCTCCTGGCTTACTCGCTCATCCAGCACTGGAGCTGCATCAGTTGATACCTTCTCCTTTGTGCTGTGCAGTTGGGCCTCGATCTCTTGAATCTTCCGCGCCGCCTCCTTCTCGGCAGACTCTTTGATCGCCCTCTCGCGCGCTTGCTCCCTTTGCCGCTGTTCAAGCGCCTCCTGCCGCTTGAGCGCCTCCTGGGCCGCCTCTTCCTTTTGCAATTGAGCCCTTCTCTCTGCAATTTTTTGGTTCAGATCCAATTTATTCCTCGCTCAGTAGATTGCTCAACACCGCCCCTGCGGCAACCATGCCAGCTGCTCCAGCAGCAGCTCCATGCCCCTTGCGCTTGGCTGCGTCTTCTGCACGAATCACATCGTCAATGCACCGCGCGGCTCTGGCGGCGCGCTCGGATTCCGGCACTCTCCTTTCAAAAGTGATCATCAAGGTTTCCCTATCTGCCACGACGAGATGCCTTTGCATGACTTTTTCCATAAACACCAAGCGCCATCCTTCCGAAGCCATGGCATTGATATAGGCCTCCAGAACTTCCGTTTCGATTCGACCCTCTCCGAGCAGAAGCGAGCTAATTGCTCCATCAGCCACGTCAATGACCTTGTATTCGTACTCCATCTAATCCTCCATGTTAAAAAACCGAGCTCATTTCTGAGCAATATGAAACAGGCCGTTTGCGCAGCCGCATTGATCTTTTGAGACGTTCATCTCCCTTCACATCGGCGGTTTCTGCTGTGCTGCCAACGACCCTGCTTGATCAAGCTGCAGCCGACTTCAGGCAAAAAATAGTCTATTTTGGACTATTTCAAGATGGACTTTACCGTGTCATGACTCTTCAGTCACCGCACGATGTCCCTATCGACCCACAACTCCGACTACCAGCTCTTGCTGTCGATCCTCAGGACAGCTCGCAAGCGTGTAGGGGTGTCTCAGGTCGAGCTGGCAGAGCGGCTGGGCAACACACAGACGTTCGTATCGAAGTGCGAACGTGGGGAACGCCGCATTGATGCTGTTGAACTGGTTGAATTCGCAGAGGCCCTGGGCGTGCCGCCCCTAGAGCTGCTCGGCGAGTACCTTGACAAGCGCAGCAGCACTTTTGCTAGCAGTCGGAAAACGAAGAGCCGAAGCTGAGACCAACCGACTTCAAAGGACCGGTAGTGCCAACAGGCTTCAAAGGCCTCAAAGTCCTTCCAATGCACAGTAGATAAGCGCCCCGCTCAGGCAAAGCTGGCCCGTTGTAGACACTCAGGCAACGGCTGCGAATACCGTTTTTACAGCGATAGCGGCCTCGCTGCGAAAAAGGATACGGGCGCATAACTGTCGCCAGGGTGTCCTGCCTCGGTGTCGGCAAACAGACCCATCGGGCACCCAGGCAACACGTCTACGCGATTGCTTCTCGTCGGTCCGCGACCATCTCTGGAGACCCATAGCAGTCGCTCAGATGTGGCATCAAAACCGGCCACAGCTCACTCCTTTGTCCCCGAGGGAAGCTTGGACGCAGGCCTCATCCTGGCGGGCAGATGCAAGATTGGTTCCACGCGACAGCGTAGATGCGATTCGTTCGATTGCAGGCTTAGGCCGCTCACGACAAAACACAATTTATTACTCGAACACTATAGGTAGTGCATTGACCACCTTCAAAACACTAAATATAGTCGTCATCACTGTTGATTTATCCAGCAGCATGCCTCTTGACTATAGGAGCTTCGTCATGGGTTCGAATACAAAACAAACCTCCTCTAGCGTCGCGTCCCTCGCGGGAAAGACGCTCCAAAGCGGCTCAGCTAGCGCCCTGCAGCGCTCTTTGGCTGGCTCGGCATTGCGGCAGTCAGGGTCGACCGCACAGACTGGGGCAAAACTCGAGGGCCGGGCCTCCGCGGCGCTCGATAACTCACGCTCCTCCGCGACGACCAAGACGCTGGCCGGCTCGGTCGTTTCTCAGTCGAGCCGCAGCCGGTAATTGAGGCAGTAGATGATGCGGGCGAAGTGCTGTGAAGCGCCGCGCCCGTTGTCCCTCTTGAGATAGCTAGGTACTGCATCCGGGACGATCTTGTGCCCTCTTGCTAAGAGTGCCACTGAGCCGCGCGCGACTGGCGCTTACGACCCGCAGGAGCCGCTCGTGGCATGCAAGAGCAGTTTTTGGTTGTGCCGCGGCAATGCGCCCTTTCGACATTGATTGGCGCGTGCGCGCTGCCGGTTGCGTTCAGCCGGGCCATAACCACCTAGATCAAAAAATTCGACTCTCAAGCCCGGGGGCAGATCTGGGCTCGACCGCCAGACCAAATGCTTTAACGAGGTATCAGGCCGCCTGCTTTTTGGACTATGCCGCCATTAACACACCGGGCAGTGGCTGGTGACGATCCAACAAAGAAACGAGCCAAGCCGTTCCGGCTTGAATGTTGCCTTCTCCTGCTTGTCGCACTGTTTCCTGCCAGCGCTGCTTTAAGAAAGGCAGCCAAAAGTTGCTATCGTAGCTTGGGGCTTCCTCTTCGCGCCTAAGGATGGTTTCAACCGCGTTTTTGGCGCGGTTCACGTCGCCCAAGCTGGCTTGAGCCTGTAACGCTTGCAGGTAGAACCAAAGTGCCGTTTCCAACGGGAATGCACTGAGTTCTGTTGGTTCGAAACTGTCCAAATCATTCTCATCCCAGCTGCTTGCCAATACCATTTGGCGCAGCGCCTGCGGTAGGGGCAAGACACGGTCTGGGTGGGGGGGCAGTTGTGCGGCATCGCTGGCAACGGCTGCTTTCTCCGTGTGGCACCAACTCTGTAATTGGGCAGCAAAACTCAACCAAGCCGGGTCGGATTCGGTTTCACCAGTCGATGGTGTGCGAACCTGGGTTTCGTCAGCCCATGCAGCCTGATGCACTCTCTGACGATCAGAATGCAGTTTTTGACTTTGAATCAAGTCGTTCAAATAGCGTTCGGCTCTCAGGTTGCCCTGGTACTTGCGCGTAAATCCTTGCAAATACGTAATAGCTGCTTCCAAATCGCCTTCATGGCGACGGCGTTCGTACGCGCTGGCCAAGAGTATCGCGCAGGGGCCATTGCCGTCTTCCACCTCCAGCCCCTTTCGCGCCCATTTAATCGCTTCGTCCCATTCCTTGGCTTGCAGTTCCAGATCAGCCAACACGGAAAAAGCGTGCAAGTCTTCTGGGTCCATCTGCAGCACCTGCTGCAACAGATTTCGCGCCTGTTGGACATCTTCAGCCCTACCGGTTTCGGCCAGAGCCTGTGCCAGTTCCACGCGGCAGGGCAGGTGGTCAGGAAAGCGTCGCGTCATTTCCCAAAGCACCCACTGGCTGCGTTGGGTTTGCCCTGCACGCGCCAAGGCCTCTGACCACAAAAGCCAAAGTCTCGGGTTCTCGGGTTCCAAGCGCAGGCTCAGGTGTATCCACTGCAACAAGCGCGCTTGGATTTCGGGCTCACGCAAGTCGTTTTTTTTGAGCAGTGCACGCGCGCATCTATCCAGCGTACGAACGAAATAGTAGGGATCGCCAGATTTGTGGACATAGTCTTCATGCGCCTGCAGCAACGGCCACATGGCGTTCCATGCTTCGGTCAAAGAGAGCGACTGGCGGATGGTTTGTAAGGCGCGGGTGGTCTCTTCGACGCCAGCCGGCGATTGCAAGCGCCATTGGGCTTTGAATCCTGCGTTGCCGTACTGGCGGATATTCTTTTGATTCAAGCCCAAGGTGGCCAAGACTGACATGCTGCGCTCGTCGCCTAGGGGGCTGAGCATTTCACGCAAAAAGCCCAACCAATTGTCGCCATTGATGCTCAGGTTCCGTACCCGCAAGCCTTGCAGTTGATCGGCCAGTTCATTAAGCGCTGCATCACCAGCCGAGCGGCGGCGTTGGAAACGGCTGACCAAGGCTTGCGCTTGCAGGCGCAGATTGCGTACGCTGTCGTTTTCGTTTAGCGGCAATCGCGCCAGGGCCAGAAGCCCCAAAGACAGGTAGCGCATGGACCGGATGTGCCCCGCTTCCTGCACGAAGCCATACCAGAAAAATTGCAGACTGCTGTCAGTTTGGTGGGCCGCCAGCACCTGCCAATAGTCGTATTCGGGATCTCGGTAGGAAGACAACGTGAGCTTGGCAAAGTAGGCCTGCCACTGTTGAGGAAGGGCTCGAAGCGCTGCCACGGTGAGCGGCAGCCGGAAGTACAGCGGCCACTGCAAAGCTTCACACGTTTGCGCGGCGTAAGCGCCCAGTTTGCGTCCGGTTGGCAAGGGGGTTTGAATTTGAGTTTGCAGCCAAGCCGCCAAACCCCGGTCAATCAAAGCAGGTAAATCTGCTCGGTGTTCTGGGAAAACGGGATTGCGTGCGGGTTCGCCCACCAAAGGCTCTGTTACGCGACGGGCTGTGCGTGGCAACACCGCCAGCAAAAATTCGTGGGCCTCTGCGCGCTCGTAAGGTGCGACAGCCGCTGCACCCCGCAGCAGGTCGGCCACCGCGTGTTCGGGCGTTTGCCGCAACTGATCGGTCCAGGGGAGCCAGCTCATGTCAACACCTCGGCAAAGTTTGCGCAGTCAAGGGTGCTTTGCAAGCCTTTCACATGGCGATTGCGTGCGTCGAACAGCGCGGCCTCGTCCAAGCCACCATCGGCACGCTGCAGCGCATGGGGCCGGCTGATAAAGCCCAAAGCTTTCACGTGCCGGGCTTGATAGCGCAGCGGAAAGGTCAGCAGCTCGGGTGTGAAGCTGGGCGGCACCTGGGTTTGGGCCAAATCCAGCGTGTGTCCAAAACTCTCACCGCCCTTGAAACACGGAGCAGGCACAAAGGCAGCAGACATTTCAGTGTCCAGCACTGTGGGGCGGGCAAAGCTGCACACGGCTCCTTTTTTCCGTGACTCAGCCCGGGCTTGGCGCACTTCGTCGACGGAATAGCACATCAAGGCCACAGGCAATGGTGCGCTCATGTCGATAGGCCAATGGGTCAGGCCCAAGCGGTCTCGCAGCAGATGGGGCCAGTCTTGTTGGATGAGCTCGCGCAAATTGCCACCAAAATCGCTCAAAAATGTCGCAAAAAGCGGGCGCGCTTGCAAACGCTGGGCGTTCCAGTGAGTCAGAAATTGATCGCGCAAAGCTTCATCGTCAGGTGACAGCTTTGGTTTAGCCAAATCTTTGGGATAGTTGTGGAATCGATCCCAAAAAAGACGCCCAATCGCCGAGGCCAGCAAATCCTGACTCATAACCGAGGCCATGGATTCCAGACGAATCAATAAAGCATTATCCATTTGCTCGAGCAAATGTGCATCGGCGTTGACAGCCATGAAGGTCTCGGCTGAGCGCGGATGGCTTTGTGGTACCTGGACAAACTCGCGCACATAGCCTTTGTGTTCTGCCCGCCAATCTTTGTGGGCACTGCTTGGCAGCAGATCAAGAAAGCTCTCGTATTCTTGGCAGCGGGCACCGGAAACTCCCTGTTCCCAGCGAAAGTTCGCAGCTTCGCAGCGGGCCAAGACGCCTGAGATTGTCGCTTGGGCATCGTTGGACAGATGCGTGAGCTTGGTTGGAATTTGCATATCGTTGGCAATATACAGCATTCAATCACGGATGCCCCTCTACTGCCAACGCGCATGGCTGAGCACCTGGGTGGTGCTGGTAGGCAGCTTTGGGCAATGGCGGCTTAGTGCCGGTGCGGCGACGGGCTGCTCTTGGCCGAACACCGCCAGTCGCGCGCATCAGCCTGGCAATGGTTATTGCACCCCCAGCCAAAGAAAAAGCGCCCGAAGCACAAGGCCCCGGACGCTTTCTCACCCCTATCTACCTGAAGTTCGACTCACTACAGCCGCGCTTCAGTGGAACTGCTCCTCTTCCGTCGAGCCGGTCAGCGCCTTCACGCTGGACGAGCCGCCCTGGATCACCGTGGTTACGTCGTCGAAGTAGCCTGCACCCACTTCCTGCTGGTGCGACACGAAGGTGTAGCCTTGTTCGCGGGCTGCGAATTCGGGCTCCTGCACCATGTTCACGTAGTGCTTCATGCCTTCGCCGTTGGCGTAGGCGTGGGCGAACTGGAAGGTGTTGAACCAGTTGATGTGGATGCCGGCCAGCGTGATGAACTGGAACTTGTAGCCCAATGCAGACAGCTCTTCCTGGAAGGAGGCAATCTGGCTGTCGTTGAGGTTCTTCTTCCAGTTGAACGACGGCGAGCAGTTGTAGCTCAGCAGCTTGCCTGGGCAGGCACCATGCACGGCCTGGGCGAACTCGCGGGCAAAGCCGATGTCAGGCACGCCGGTTTCGCACCACACCAGGTCTGCATAGGGTGCGTAGGCCACGCCGCGGCTGATGGATTGCTCCATGCCGTTCCTGACCCGGTAGAAGCCTTCCTGCGTGCGCTCGCCGGTCAGGAACGGCTTGTCGTTGGCGTCATGGTCGGAGGTGATCAGGTTGGCGGCTTCAGCATCGGTACGGGCCAGCACGATGGTGGGCACGCCCATCACGTCGGCGGCAAAGCGCGCGGAGATCAGCTTCTCGACGGCTTCCTGGGTAGGCACCAGCACCTTGCCACCCATGTGGCCGCACTTCTTCACGGCGGCCAACTGGTCCTCGAAGTGCACGCCTGCCGCGCCAGCGGCAATCATGTTCTTCATCAGCTCGAACGCGTTGAGCACGCCGCCGAAGCCGGCTTCGGCATCCGCCACGATGGGGAGGAAGTAGTCGATGAATTCCTTGTCGCCGGGGTTGATGCCACGGCTCCACTGGATTTCGTCGGCGCGCTTGAAGGTGTTGTTGATGCGGCGCACCATGGTGGGCACCGAGTCATAGGCGTACAGCGACTGGTCGGGGTACATGGTTTCGCTAGTGTTGCCGTCGGCAGCCACCTGCCAGCCCGACAGGTACACCGCTTCCAGGCCGGCCTTGGCCTGCTGCATGGCCTGGCCCGCAGAGATGGCGCCAAAGGCATTCACGTAGCCTTTCTTGGCACCGCCGTTGATCCTGTCCCAGAGCAGTTCCGCGCCGCGCTGGGCCAGAGTGTATTCAGGCTGCAGGCTGCCGCGAAGACGCACCACGTCAGCGGCGCTGTAGCCACGCTTGACACCCTTCCAACGGGGGTTCTGCGCCCAGTCTTTCTCAAGGGCGGAAATCTGTTGTTCGCGGCTCAGTTGCTGGGTCAGGGATTGGGGCATGTTGCTCTCCTGGGAGGTTGTTGAAACAAGCGGCTTTCTTGCGTCGGCCTTGGGATCAAATTTAAGTCTTATAGAAGACCCGATCAACATCTTGTGTCTTATACAAGACTAAATTTTTCTTCATAAAAATCAACAGCTTATTTTCATATTTTTCAATATGAAATTGCATTTCTCGTATTGAGAAAAAATGGCGCAACGCAGCAATCCAATTTTTCACAATGCAAAAAGAAGATTCCATGCAGTGAAAAATTGCCACAGCATGGCAAGCATTCGCGACACAGGTATGTCACGGGTGCCTGCCGTGCTCGCAGGTACCATCGCGCGTTCAGGCAGCGCCACCGCCGCCCCAAACTCCACAAGCCGTGAACACCTCCCATCGCAGATCTGCCTATGCCTGCCTGGCGCTGAGCATGTCCCTGGTCGGCAGCTATGTCGCCCTATCCAAGCCCTTGGCCGCCATTTTTCCGGTGCTGTTGCTGGCCTGGCTGCGCTTTGGCATAGGAGCCATCGCCATGCTGCGATGGCTGCGCAAGCCGGCTGACGAGGCTCCCTTGCCGCGCCGCACACAAGGACTGCTGTTCCTGGAGTCGCTGTTCGGCAACTTCCTCTTCACCATCTGCATGGTTACCGGCGTCAGCCTGACCAGCGCCGTCACGGCAGGCGTGACCATGGCCGCCATTCCGGCCGCCGTGGCCTTGATGAGCTGGCTGTTCCTGCGCGAGCGCGTGGCCGCGCGCACCTGGCTGGCCATTGCACTGGCTGTGACCGGCATAGGCTTGTATGCACTGTCGCGCCCCGACGCGGGCACCGCGGCAGTCTCTTCGACCTCGTCGCAGGCATGGCTGGGGCAGATGCTGCTCGTCGGCGCCGTGCTTTGCGAGGCGTTTTACGCCGTGATCGGCAAGCGCCTGACCACATCCCTGGGGCCCAAACGCATCACATCCATCGTCAACCTCTGGGGATTTGCGCTGTCAACTCCCTTCGGGCTGTATCTGGCCTGGCACTTCGACTTCGGCAGCGTGCAATGGAGCATCTGGGGACTGCTGCTGTTCTACGCCCTGGCTGCCTGCGTGTGGACCGTATGGCTGTGGATGACGGGCCTGCGCAGCGTGCCAGCCTCGCAGGCGGGCACTTTCACGGTTTTGCTGCCGATCAGCGCCGCCTTGGTCGGCATGTGCGTGCTGGGCGAACGGGTCACATCCATGCAGGCGCTGGCCTTCGCGATCGCCCTGCTGGGCATTTTTGTGGCTACCTGGCCCGCCCGAAAACTCTCTTCGGAACCTTCTTCCACAAGCGAGGCCCGCCTCCTCTGAGAGCGCTGACTCCGACGGCCCTCCAGCCATGGCGGCCCCCGAAAGGGAGCAGGAATGCAAAAACTCTTCAAAAAACAGCGCCACAGCAACAAATCGAGGCAAAAATTTGACGGGTGAGCTTGGAAGACCGTTTTTTTCCCATTAGCATCAGCCTGCCAGTGGATAGCGACGGTTTTTCGCTGGTAAAGAATCCACTCCATACTAGGAACAAGCAACATGGCAACTGCAAAGAAGGCAACGGCTGCTCCGGCAGCTCCCGCAAAGAAGCGCACTCCCAACGCCGCCTTCATGAAACCCCTCACCCCCAGCCCCGCTCTGGCTGCCGTGGTGGGTTCCACCCCCCTGCCCCGCACCGAGATCATCAGCAAGCTGTGGGTCTACATCAAGGCCAACAAGCTGCAAGACGCTGCCAACAAGCGCATGATCAACGCTGATGCCAAGCTCAAGGAAGTGTTCGGCAAGCCCCAAGTCTCGATGTTCGAGATGGCTGGCCTGATCGGCAAGCACGTCAAGTAATCCCCGGGCCTGCCCCACGGATGAAAGCCGGCCCATGGGCCGGCTTTTCTTTTTTCCGGATGTCTGCCACCGGCGATGCGCCATCGCCCCCCTCCAATGCCATGAGCCAAGTGCCCGCACTGCAAGCCGTTCCCGACGGCATCATCAATCTGGCCGACCACGAGACCCAGGCGCGGCAGCGGTTGGACGACAACGCCTGGGCCTACTTCTCGGGCGGCGCGGCCGATGAGCACAGCCTTGCCGCCAACCGCAGCGCCTGGGATGCGCTCACGTTGTGGCCACGCGTACTCAGGCCTCTTGCAGGGGGAAACACACGGCTGCAACTGCTGGGGCGAGAGCTGGCCTGCCCCCTGCTGGTCGCCCCCATGGCCTTCCAGCAAATGGCGCATGCCGACGCAGAGCTTGCAACAGCCTATGCGGCTGCGGCGCTGGGCGCGGGCATGGTGCTCAGCACCCAGGCCAGCCTGCCGCTGGAGACTGTGGCGAAGGCCGCACAGCTCACGCCGACCCGCGGGCCGCTATGGTTCCAACTGTACCTGCAGCACGACCGGGGCTTTACCAGGCAATTGATCGAACGGGCCGAGGCGGCAGGCTACGAAGCACTGGTGCTGACGGTGGACGCCCCCGCCAGCGGCGTAAGGGACCGTGAACGCCGCGCGCGCTTTAGCCTTCCCGCCGGCATTTCTGCCGTCAATCTGCAGGGCCTGGCTCCATCTCCGGCCGTCCGGCTCGCACCGGACCAGAGCGCACTGTTCGACGGCCTGCTGCAGCATGCGCCCACCTGGGATGACGTTGCCTGGCTGCAGCAGCAGACACGCCTGCCAGTGCTGCTCAAGGGGGTGCTGCATCCGGCTGACGCGCTGCAGGCGGCGAGATCGGGCGTGGCAGGCATCATTGTTTCCAACCACGGGGGACGCACGCTGGATACCGTTCCCGCAACGGCCACCGCACTGGCGCGCGTCACCAAGGCCTTGCGCAACTCGGGGCATGCGCTCCCTGTGCTCGCCGACGGCGGCATACGGCGAGGCACCGATGTGCTCAAGGCCATCGCTCTCGGTGCAACGGCTGTGCTGATAGGCCGCCCGATAGTCTGGGGTCTGGCCAATGCAGGTGCCGCTGGCGTGGCCCACGTACTGAGGCTGCTGCGCGACGAACTGGAGGTCGCCATGGCCCTGACAGGCTGTGCAACCCTCGCGCAGGCCACTGTGGAACTGCTGGATACCGAGTAAAGCGCAAGGCCATACAGCCCTACAGACAACCAAGAATTGCAAATGCGATGAATTCTCATTTATAATTTTTCATCTCATCAATAGCCAGCCATTACTGCCTGTAGCCATGATCGTCTGTGTATGTCGCCGGGTTTCCGACCGTGAGATCGCACGCCACGCTCACGCTGGCATGAGCTTTGACGAAATCCAATTCGAATTGGGTATCGCCATGCAGTGCGGCCGGTGCGAGAGTTGTGCCCGGGATGTGGTGGCGCAATGCTGCGCAACCCAGCCCGTGGCGGCCATACACAACGAGATCGCGGCCCAGACCGTCCAGCTTGCCAACAATATCCTGGAGAGCAAAGCATGGTCCTCCTCTCAGCACTTGTCGGCAGCCTGATCCTCGTCGTTACATGCACCTGGTGGATCCTGCGCAGCTGATACTCCGTCTTCCGAGCGACAGCACCCGGCACCTATCCGCTGTCAGCTCCTTCTGTCTCTATGTCCCAGTCTGATCGTTTTGGCCCCCCCGGGGGCCTTGGCCGTAACGTGGCCATCGCGGGTTCGGTCGTGGTCTTGCATGCAGCAACCCTCTGGGCGATGCAGCATGGCCTGCTCCAGCGCGCCCCCGAAGAGGTCATCGTGCCAGCCCAGGTGATCGCGGAATTCATTTCGCCACCCGCGCCCGAGCCCGAGGCCCCCAAGCCACCTCCGCCGCCACCGCCCCCCCCCAAGCCACAGCCGGTCGTGAAGAAGGCGCCGCCTCTGCCCAAGGCCATTGCCGATCCCAAGCCGGCACCTGCGGCGCCGCGAGGCACGCTGGAAGACGAGCCCAAGCCCGTGGTGGAGGCACCGCCGGCCCCCCCGGCACCGCCCGCCCCACCTGCCCCGCCCGCGCCTCCTGCCCCTCCGGCACCGCCCAAGATCGAGCTGCCATCCAACAATGCCGCCTACCTGAACAACCCGGCGCCCAACTACCCTGCCATCAGCCGGCGCATGGGCGAGCAGGGAACCGTGATGCTGCGCATCTTCGTGGATGCGCAAGGCCTGCCTCAGAAGATCGAGGTCAGCAAATCCAGCGGCTACGACCGTCTGGACCAGCAGGCCGTGGACGGCGTCAAGAACTGGAAGTTCGTCCCCGGCAAGAGCAACGGCACGCCAACCCCCATGTGGGTTACGGTCCCGGTCAAATTCACCCTCAATTGATTCTCAGGAGTATCCATGGATTCCCAATTCGGCATTGCCCACGTCTGGACGCAGGGAGACTTCGTCACCCGTGCCGTCGCCGTCATCCTGCTGGCCATGTCGGTGGCCTCTTGGCTGGTGATGATCATCAAGGCCCTGGACATCGTGAAGTTCAAGAAGTACGCCCGCAACGCCCAGGACTTCTGGCACAGCCCCGACCTGGCCAGCGGCCTGGAAAAGCTCGGCAATGACCGGTCCAACCCCTTCCGCTACCTGGTGCTCGAAGGCCGCGAAGCCACTGCCCACCACCGCAAGACCAGCGCCCACCTGCACGACACGCTTGACATCAGCGACTGGGTGACCCGCTGCATGCGCAACGGCATCAGCGAGTTCACGGCCCGCCTGCAATCGGGCCTGGCCATTCTGGCCTCCGTGGGCTCTACAGCTCCCTTCATCGGCCTGTTCGGCACCGTCTGGGGCATCTACCACGCACTGGTCGCCATCGGCCTGTCGGGCCAGTCCTCCATCGACAAGGTGGCAGGCCCCATCGGCGAGGCGCTGATCATGACGGCCCTGGGTCTGGCCGTGGCCATTCCGGCCGTGCTCGGCTACAACGCCGTGGTGCGCGGCAACAAGTCCATCCTCAACGCACTCAACAGCTTTGCCCACGACATGCACGCCTACTTCGTGACCGGCGCCCGTGTGTCCATCGACGGCAAGGAAGCCGGCAATGTGCTGCCGCTGAAGAAAGGCGCGTAAGCCATGGCATTCGGAACAATGGATGATGACGGCGAAGAGGTGATGAACGAGATCAACATGACGCCGCTGGTCGACGTCATGCTGGTGCTTCTGATCATCTTCATCATCACCGTGCCGGTGATGAAGCATTCGGTGAACGTGGACCTGCCCCGCGCCACCAACCAGCCCGAAGACGTCAAGCCCGCCACCGTGCGCCTGGCCGTGTCCGCTGATGGCCAGTACCACTGGAATGGCGTGGCCGTGAGCGATACGCAGTTCGAGGAAAACCTCAAGGCCGAGGCAGCCAAGGAGCCGCAACCCGACCTGCACATCCAGGGCGACAAGGAAGTGCGCTACGAGCGTGTTGCCCAGGCCATGGCCGCCGCCCAGCGTGCCGGCGTGCGCAAGATCGGCTTTGTGACGGACCCCGTCAAGTAGGCCGCGAGAGCGGCATTCGTTGCCTGGCGCTCAGCGACAACGGCCCTTCGGGGCCGTTTTCCATTGCGGCCCGCTCTTGGAACAAGCTCGCGGGGTGATCAGGCGTTCGGTCGTTCGGTCGTTCGGTCGTTCGGTCGTTCGGGGGGCAGAAACCACAATGAGAGTAAGTCTCACTTGATTTTCAATTGAGAATTGTTATCATTCGCAAAACTTTCCAATTTTTGAGGAATTCCCTGCATGTCTGCCACTTCCGCCGCCACCTCGCATCTGTCCGGCAACTCCACAGCCCAGGCCTTTGCAGCGCTGCAGGCCGCAGCATCCGCAGCCCTCAGCGGGGCCGCCAGCGGACTCGACAGCACCTTGCTGCTCAATGGGCAGAAGGCTGTGACCATCGTGCACAACGGCACACCCTATCGTCTGCAGGCCACCAAGCTGGGCAAGCTCATCCTGACCAAATAACCAAGATTGCAGCCGTCGGCGGGTCATGTTCGGGTCCGCTGACCGCTTCTTTGTTTCATCGTGGGGCGACCTTGGGGCTTCCAGTCCCAAAGGTCGATTAGCCAGCCAACAGAATCTTCGGATTTTGCGTAGCCAAGCATTTTTTCCCTGCGCTGCAATGTGGATCGCTTCAAAGAAAAAGCCCCTATACCTCAGTACAGGGGCTTTTTCTTTTGCCTCATGAATCGGCCCGAAAGGCAGATTCATGCAGGGTGCATCAGGGGCTTTTACAGACCCAGAGCCGCAATGCCGGCGCTGGCCACCTGGGCATCCTCGTTGGCCTTGACGCCGCTGACGCCCACGGCACCCAGGCACTGGCCGTCCTTCATGATGGCCACGCCGCCTTCGAGCAGGCCGTCCACCGTGGGGGCACTCAGGAAGGCCGTACGGCCGTTGTTGATCATGTCTTCATAGCCCTTGGTGTCGCGGCGGCCCAGGGCAGCCGAACGGGCCTTGGACGGAGCGATATGGGCCGAGACTGCGGCGGCGCCATCAAGGCGCTGCAGCCACAGCAGGTGACCGCCGTCATCGACGATGGCAATGGTCACGGCCCACTTGTTCTTCAGCGCCTCGGCCTCTGCGGCGGCGGCAATGGCCTTCACGTCGGCCAGTTCGAGTTCATGCTTGGTCTTCATAAGATTGCAGTTATCCATTCCATCACAAATGTCCTATAAGCATAGCAATCGTATGAGGACTGACAATGCATGCGCAGAACAAAACATTCGAAACCAAACCATGGCAGCGGCTCGGGGTATTGCAAGCGGCGCGCGAGCCGCCACCTAGAATGGGCAAGTCGCAACAACACTCCTTCGGAGGACTGGCCACATGAATGATCAAGTCACCACACTGGGCTCTGCGGGCTACGGTGTCTCGCAGCAAGAGCGCAATCGCGTATTGCGCAACACCTACTGGCTGCTGGCCCTGAGTCTTCTCCCCACCGTGCTGGGCGCTTGGCTGGGCGTGGCCACGGGCATCACGCGCTCGCTGAGCGGCGGTCTGGGGCTCATCGTCTTCCTGGGCGGCGCCTTCGGCTTCATGTTCGCCATCGAGAAGACAAAGCACTCGGCAGCCGGCATTCCCGTGCTGCTGGGCTTTACCTTCTTCATGGGCCTGATGCTGTCGCGCATGATCGGCATGATCCTGGGCTTCAAGAACGGCTCCGAGCTGATCATGACCGCCTTTGCAGGCACGGCCGGCGTGTTCCTGGTCATGGCCTCGCTGGCCACGGTGATCAAGCGCGACCTGTCGGGCATGGGCAAGTTCCTGTTCGTGGGCGTGCTGGTGCTGTTCGTGGGCTCCATCATCAACGTCTTCATCGGCTCCACGGCCGGCATGATGGCGATCTCGGTGGCGGCCATCGGCATCTTCAGCGCCTACATGCTCTATGACCTCAAGCAGATCATGGACGGCGGCGAGACCAACTACATCAGCGCCACGCTGGCCCTGTACCTGGACCTGTTCAACGTGTTCCAGAGCCTGCTGGCCCTGCTGGGCATCATGGGCGGCGAACGCGACTGATGCCGCGCGCGCCAAGGCTGCGCCTTGCGTGCTGCAACACAAAAGGCCTCCTTCGGGAGGCCTTTTGCATGTCCGGGATCATCATTCGTGCAAGGCGGGCTCAACTTTTTCCGGGTCGTGCCGATAATCTCGTCAAGATGACCATGCCTAATCTTCCCCGCACCTTCGCCATCCTGCTGCTGCCCACGCTGCTTGCCGGCTGCAAGCTGGATGATATTCCGGGCCTGGGGCCGGACCCCCGCGCCGTCGCCAAGGAGGCCGAGGCCAAGGCCATTGGCGGGGCCTGCCGCCATGCCCTGCGCGGGCTGGAGGATTGCTACACGCTCAATCCCAAATCGCCCAAGGCCCTGGTGTTCGCAGGCTGGAAGGATATGGACGAGTACATGCGCGCCAACAAGATCGAGGGCACGCCTTCGGTCCTGGGCCAGAGTGACCGCCGCCGCAGCGACAAGGAAGATGTGCCTGCCGAGCCTTCGGCAGGACGCAATCGCAGCTGATCCGGCAGGCATCCGGATCCGGCCGCAAAAAAAGCCGTGGCGCCCTCAGGCGGCCACGGCTTTTTCATGCAGGGCCTGCGGGGCCGCCGTCAGTCCACGCGACGCTCGAACACCGCCATGCTCTCCACATGGGCCGTGTGCGGGAACATGTTGACCACGCCGGCCGAAACACAGCGATAGCCGGCCAGGTGCACCAACAGACCGGCATCGCGTGCCAGCGTGGCGGGATTGCAGCTGACATAGACGATGCGCTCTGGAAAGCGCCAGTCCTCATGCCCTGCCGGCAGGGGCTCGGCACCTTCGGCGCCGATGCGCGCCTGATGGATGTCGGCCAGGGCCTTGGACAGCGCAAACGCTCCTTCGCGCGGCGGATCGACCAGCCACTTGCCGGCGACGCCGTCGGCGAACAGCATCTCGGGCGTCATCTCGAACAGGTTGCGTGCCACAAATCGCGTGGGCGCGAGCTTGTCGCCTTCCGCCCGCTGCGCGTTGTTGGCCGCGTAGTTTTCATGGGAGCGCTTGACCAGGGTGTCGCTGCCCTCGATGCCCAGCACCTCGCGCGCCTGCGTGGCCAGGGGCAGGGTGAAGTTGCCCAGACCGCAGAACCAGTCGATCACGCGCTCATCCTTCTTGACATCCAGCAAGCGCAGCGCGCGCGTGACCAGCACGCGGTTGATGTGCGGATTGACCTGGGTGAAGTCCGTGGGCTTGAACGGCATGGTGATGCCGAAATCAGGCAGGCCGTAATCGAGCTGGGCGCCTCCCTGCTCCATGAGGTGCACGGTGTCCGGGCCCTTGGGTTGAAGCCACCACTGCACGTTGTGCTCGGCCGCGAAAGCGCGGAGCCGGGCCTGGTCGTCCTCGGACAGCGGCTCCAGGTGGCGCAGCACCAGGGCCGTGACCGAATCGCCGCAGGCGACCTCGATCTGCGGGCAGGTTTCGCGCGCATCCATGGAGGCGATCAGCGCGCGCATGGGCAGCAGCATGGCATCCACATGGGGCGGCAGTACCTTGCAGGTTTCCATGTCGGCGATGTAGCGGCTCTTGCGCTCGTGAAAGCCCACCAGCACCTTGCCCTTCTTGGCCACGTAGCGCACCGACAGGCGCGAGCGGAAGCGGTAGCCCCACGACGGACCTTCGATGGGGCGCAGCAGCGTCTCGGGCCTGACCTTGGCCAGATGCCAGAGGTTGTCCTCCAGCACGCGCTGCTTGATGGCCACCTGGGCAGCGACGTGCAGATGCTGCATCTTGCAGCCGCCGCAGGCGCCGGCATGCAAGCCGAAGTTGGGGCAGCCGGGGCGCACGCGCTGGGAGGATTCGCGGTGGATGGCCGTCAGGCTGGCGGCTTCCCAGTTGTTTTTCTTGCGATGGGTGTTGGCGCTGACCAGCTCGGTCGGCAGGGCGCCGTCGATGAATACCACCTTGCCATCGCTCTTGCGGGCCACGCCCTGGGCGTCCATATCCATGGACAGGACCTGCAGCCAGCCTTCGGGCAGTGCAGGGGCGTCGGCGTCGGCTTCGGGCAGGTTGTCGGGGATCTTGTTGTCGCGGGGTTCACTCATGGGGCCAGATTGTCTCAGGCTCTCCGATTGCCCTGGTGGCGCCCCCCCAAAAAAGCCCCGAACTCGCTTTTGCCCCTCAGGAGCGCGGCGTGCTGCTGCGGCCCAGGTCCCGCTGGCGCTCCTGGCGTGCACGCGCCAGCTGTTCGCGCTCGGCCAGCAGATTGACTTCAGTGAGGCAGTTGAACTCGTCCAGCGTGAACACCATGGTGGCGCCGCGCTCGATCTTGTCCACGGTCTGGTGCAGCGGCAAGGTCAGGTCCACCGGCGGGCGGTTGGAGCGGTAGATCAGCTCCTGCTCGGGCGTGTAGACGGAATAGCAGGCGGCAGACGCAGCCTGCGCCAGCGCGCAGGCGGCCAGCACGGTGATGGCACGCAGGTTTTGCACAGCAGTCATGGTGTTCCCCTCAAAACGGCGGCCCGCCTGTGTATGTACTGGGTGGCAGGCCAGGCTGCCCAGCATTATGGAGCAGCACATGCCGCGCCCCGCCAGGTGCCGCCTCCGCGCTGCAGCCGGTCTGGATTTTTCAGCTTTCACAAATTTCTCTCTTGACAGAAATTTCAGGCCTGCAGACACTGAGGCCATGCAACTGAGTCCCATCGCACACCGTTTCATCCACCATTGGGGCGACATGGGCAGCTCCTGGGGGGTGAACCGCACGGTCGCCCAGATCCACGCCCTGCTGTTCTTCCATGGCCGCCCGCTCAACGCGGAAGAGATTGCCGACACGCTGGGCGCCGCTCGCTCCAACGTGAGCAACAGCCTCAAGGAACTGCAAGGCTGGGAGCTGATCCGCACCAGCCGCAGGCCTGGTGACCGCCGCGACTACTTCGAGACCTCGTCCGATGTCTGGGAGTTGCTGCGCACCATCGTGCGAGAGCGCAAGCAGCGCGAATTCGACCCGACCTCCGAGATGCTGCGCGAACTGATCGCCGAGCCCGGTTTCGATGCCGAATCCCCCGACACCCAGGACCGCGTGCACGAGACGCTGCGCCTCATGGAGTCGCTGGGCATCTGGACCGACGAGATGCTGCGGCTGTCGCCCTCCACGCTGGACAAGCTCCTGCGCCTGGGCGCCAGCGTGCAGCGCTTCGTGCGCTCCGAGGCCGCTGACACCCGTGTCAAGCGCGGACGCTGAGCCTGAAATTTCCGTCACAAGAGAAACTGGAGGTCACCATGCGCATTCTGGTCTGCGGCGGCAACGGCTTCATCGGCCGCCATATCGTCAACCTGCTGGCCCTGGCCGGCCATGATCCCGTGGCACGCAGCCGCCATTCCCTGCCGGCGCTCGACTACGCCAAGGCCACCACGCCCGACGCCTGGCTGCCGCACCTGGCGGGCGTGGATGCCGTGGTCAATGCCGTGGGCGTGCTGCGCGACAGCGCCTCCCGGCCCATCGATGCCATGCATGCCAAGGCCCCCATCGCCCTGTTCGATGCCTGCGCGGCGGCCGGCGTGCGGCGCGTGGTGCAGATCTCTGCCCTGGGCATAGAAGGCAGTGCCACGCGCTACGCCACCACCAAGCGCGCCGCTGACGAGCATCTGCTGGCACTCACGGCAGCCGGACATCTGCAAGGCTGCGTGGTCCGCCCCAGCGTGGTGTTCGGCGCTGGCGGCGCCAGCAGCGAGATGTTCCTGTCCATGGCGCGCCTGCCGGCGCTGCTGCTGCCGCGCCCCGTGCTGCAGGCCCGCGTGCAGCCGGTAGCCGTGCGCGACCTGGCCGAGGCCGTGGCCGGCTTGGTGACGCGCCCCGAGCCCGTGGGCATGATCGAGATCGGTGGCCCCCTGCCCTTGCCGCTGGCCGCACTGATTGCCAGCCTGCGCGCGCAAATGGGCCGCGCCCCCGCTCGCGTGGGCACGCTGCCCGGCTGGCTCACCCGCGCCAGCGCACGCGCTGGCGACTGGGTCAGCGCCTCGCCCTGGTGCAGCGAGACACTGGCCATGCTGGCCAGCGACAACGTCACTGATCCGGCTGGCCTGCAAGGCCTGCTGGGCCGGCCCGGCATTGCGCCCTCCCAACTGCTGTCCACCTTGCGCCATGGATGAGCGCCGCTCCCGCCCCGTTCCAGCACCGCTGCGCACCATGCACTTGAGCCTGATCGCCGTCTGGCTGGGCACGGCCCTGGTCAGCGCCATTGAGCACCGGGGCCTGAGCGTGCAGGTGCTGGCCGACGCCGGCATCCACGATGCGGGCTGGCAGACATTCCTGATCTGGAGCGGCCTGCTCGCCGACCTGGCCGTGGGCCTGGCGCTGTGGCTGCGGCCGGGCCGGGAGAGCTATCTGGCGGCCTTGCTGCTGATGGCCGCCATGACCGTGCTGGCCACGGTGCTGCAGCCCACGCTGTGGCTGCATCCGCTGGGGCCGCTGCTCAAGAACCTGCCGATCGCCGCCATGCTGCTGCACCTGATGTCGGCACCTGTCACCCCGAAGGAGTCCGCATGAATCTCTACCTGTTGCTCAAGACGCTGCATATCGCGTCCAGCGTGCTGCTGGTCGGCACCGGCCTGGGCTCGGCCTTCTACATGTTCTTCGCCAACCGCAGCGGCAGCGTCGCTGCGCAGGCCGTGGTCAGCCGCCTGGTGGTGCGTGCGGACTGGTGGTTCACCACGCCCTGCGTGGTCATACAGCCTGTGAGCGGCATTGCCCTGGCCCATATGGCGGGCTGGCCGTTGACCACGCCGTGGCTGGCACTGTCGCTGGGCCTGTACCTGCTGGCCGGCGCCTGCTGGCTGCCCGTGGTCTGGCTGCAGGTGCGCATGGCCGCCATGGCGCGCGGCGCGCACGCAGCGCAGGCCGCCCTGCCCGCGCTGTATGCCGTCTATGCCCGGCGCTGGGAGGCGCTGGGCTACCCGGCCTTCATCGCCATGGCCGTGACCTACTACCTCATGGTCAACAAGCCGATGCTCTGGGGCGGTTGAGCATCGGCAGTGCCTTCAGTGCCTGGCCTCAGAGCTTGGCCTCAGAGCTTGGCAATGGACACTTCGGTGGACTTGACCAGGGCCACCACGTCGGAGCCCACGACCAGGCCCAGCTCGTCCACCGAGCGCGTGGTGATCACCGAGGTGACCACGCCCCAGGGCGTTTGCACATCGACTTCGGAGACAACGTCGCCTCGGATGATTTCGCGCACCTGGCCCTTGAACTGGTTGCGCACGTTGATGGCTTGAATGGACATGTTTTTCTCCTGGGGATCAAAAGGAATCAAAGGAAGGTGGGGGAAAACGGAAAGTCAGACCGCCCAGCGCAGGCCATGGGCCGGCACGCCGGGCCAGGCCGTGGTGTCGGTCAGCGGGTTGGAGTCGGGCTCGGCGGCGGGCTTTTGCAGCACGCGGTCGAGGATGCGTTGCTCGATGGCCGCCAGCGCCACGCTGCCGTGCACGCGCGGCCGTGGCAGGGCGATGCGTTCATCCAGCGCAATGCGGCCGTCCTCGATCAGCACCACGCGGTCGGCCAGGGCCACGGCCTCCTGCACGTCATGCGTGACCAGCAGGGCCGTGAAGCCGTGGCGCTGCCACAGGCCTTCGATCAGGCGGTGCATCTCTATGCGGGTGAGCGCATCGAGCGCACCCAGCGGCTCGTCCAGCAGCAGCAGTTGCGGGCGGTGCACCAGGGCACGCGCCAGGGCCACGCGCTGGCGCTGGCCGCCGGACAGGCGCGCCGGCCATTCGCCCTCGCGGTCGGCCAGGCCGACCTGGGCCAGCACTTCGCGGCCACGTTCCTGGGCCGAGGCGGGCAGGCCCAGCGTCACGTTGGCCAGCACGCGCCGCCAGGGCAGCAGGCGCGCGTCCTGGAACATGATGCGCGTGCCGCCCTGCGCGCCCTGCACGGCGCGGGCGGGCTCGCCGTCCAGCAGCAAGGTGCCGGCCGTGGCCTGCTCCAGGCCTGCGACCAGACGCAGCAAGGTGCTCTTGCCGCAGCCGCTGCGGCCCACGATGGCGACGAATTCGCCAGGCTCCACCTGCAGCTGCACTTCGTGCAGCACCTCGCGCTGGCCGTAGCGCTTGGTCAGCCCGCCGGCCTGCAGGCGCACGCCACGGCGCGGTGCGGATTGGGGGGATGCGGACTGCGGCGCATCGTCGTTCTGGGCCAGGCGGTCGCTGACGTCCAGGCCATCGGCATCGAACGAGGCCTCCCAGGCCATCGCCGGCGCGGTGGTGTTCAGCTCCACGGCCTGTGCCAGCGTGGTCTTCATACGGTTCCATCGGCTCATGTCGTGCTCCTTGTGTCACTTGGGCTGGTAGCCCGGATGCCAGCGCAGCCACCAGTGCTCCAGCGCACGCGCAAACCAGTCGGCCAGCTTGCCCAGCAGGGCGTACAGCAGGATGCCGACCAGCACCACGTCGGTCTGCAGGAACTCGCGGGCGTTCATGGTCAGGTAGCCGATGCCCGACTGCGCCGAAATGGTCTCGGCCACGATGAGGATCACCCACATCAGGCCCAGCGAAAAACGCAGGCCGACGAGGATGGAGGACAGCGCGCCCGGCAGGATGACCTCGCGGTACAGCTGCCAGCGCGTGAGGCCGTAGCTGCGCCCCATCTCGATCAGCGCGGGGTCCACATTGCGTATGCCGTGGAAGGTGTTGAGGTAGATGGGAAAGAACACCGACACGCTGATCAGGAACAGCTTGGCGCTCTCGTCGATGCCGAACCACAGGATGACCAGCGGAATCAGCGCCAGCGCGGGAATGTTGCGCACCATCTGGATGGTGGAATCCAGCAGCGTTTCGGCCCAGCGCAGCGAACCCGTGAGCAGGCCCAGCGCCAGGCCCAGGCCGCCGCCGATGGCCAGGCCTCCCAGCGCGCGGCCCGCGCTCACCTGCACATGCTTGAGCAGCTCTCCCGACTCGGCCAGCGCCTGCGCGGCGCGCAGCACATCCAGCGGAGCGGGCAGCACCCGCGTGGACAGCCAGCCGAAGGCCGAGGCGGCCTGCCAGACGGCGATCAGCGCCAGCGGCACCAGCCAGGGCACCAGGCGGCGGCCCACGCCGGCCGCAAAGCGCAGCAGCGGCGACCAGGAATCGCCGGCCGGGGGGGCCGAGGAGGCCGGCAGCGCAGTAACGGTACGTGCATCGGACATGCGTGACTCCCTCAGCTTTGCGACGCGCGCGGCGAGTACAGGTTGGCAACGGTCTCGCCCAGCGGCCCGCCCACGCCGCCAGCCAGCCTGTCGCGCACGGACAGCGGCAGCAGCGGGAAGACCAGTTCGGCAAAGCGGTAGGCCTCTTCCAGGTGCGGATAGCCGGACAGCACGAAGGTGTCTATGCCCAGGTCCGCGTACTCCTTGATGCGGTCGGCCACGGTCTGCGCATCGCCCACCAGGGCCGTGCCCGCGCCGCCGCGCACCAGGCCCACGCCGGCCCAGAGGTTGGGGCTGATCTCCAGCTCGGCCCGCGTGCGGCGGCTTCCGCCGGCATGCAGGGCGGCCATGCGGCGCTGACCTTCCGAGTCCATGCGCGCGAAGGCGGCCTGGGCCTGGACCACGGTCTCGTCCTTGAGGCGGCTGATCAGGCGATCGGCATCGGCCCAGGCCTCGTCCTCGGTCTCGCGCACGATGACGTGCAGGCGGATGCCGAACTTCACGCTGCGGCCATGGCGCGCCGCCTTCTCGCGCACATCGGCAATCTTTTTGGCCACCTCGGCCGGGGGCTCGCCCCAGGTCAGGTAGGCATCGACCTGCTCGGCGGCCAGGTCGTGCGCGGCCTCGGACGAGCCGCCGAAGTACACGGGCGGATACGGCTTTTGCAGCGGCGGGAACAGCAGCTTGGCGCCCTTGACCGAGAGGTGTTCACCTTCGTAGTCGAGCGTGCCGCCCTCATGGCTGCGCTCAAGGATCTCGCGCCAGATGCGGATGAACTCGGCCGATTGCTCGTAGCGCTGCGCATGGTCGAGGAAGACGCCGTCGCCCTCCAGCTCGGCACGGTCGCCGCCCGTGACCAGGTTGATCAGCAGCCGCCCGCCCGACAGGCGGTCGAACGAGGCCGCCATGCGCGCCGCCAGGCTGGGCTGGTGCAGGCCGGGCCGCACGGCGACCAGGAACTTCAGGCGCCTGGTGACCGGAATCAGGCTGGAGGCGACGACCCAGGGGTCCTCGCAGGAGCGGCCCGTGGGAATCAGCACGCCCTCGTAGCCCAGGCTGTCGGCCGCGATGGCGACCTGCTTGACATAGTCGTGGCTGAGCGGGCGGGCGCCCTCGGCCGTGCCGAGGTAGCGGCTGTCGCCGTGGGTGGGAATGAACCAGAAAACCTGCATGCGCTGCTCCAGTCAGGGGACGGAATCGAGGAAGGAAATCAAAGGGCGGAAGAAGGCCGTGCCGCCGCAGGCTCGGCCAGCCGCGCGTACTCGGCCGCCGAGGGCCGCCAGACGATGTCGGCCACCTGCACCTGGCGCGGAATCAGGCCCAGCCGAAAAAATGCATCGGCCACGCGCTGCTGGTCCACCACGGTCTGCGCAGCCAGCAGGCCCACGGGGGAGCTGGGCCGGCGCGCAATGAAGCGGCTGACCACCGCCGTATCCAGGCCGCTGAAGCCGGCCACCAGGGCCACGGCCTCCTGGCGCGCGCTCTGGGCCAGGCGATCGGCGCGCGTGAGCTCGTCGAACAGCGCGCGCAGCACCTGCGGATGGCGCTCCACCAGTCCGCGCGCGGCCAGGTAGAACGAGGCGTTGCCCGACAGGCCTTCGCCATTGGCCAGCACGCGCGGGCGAATCGCCAGCTCGGTGGCCGCGTAGAACGGGTCCCAGATGGCCCAGGCGTCCACGCTCTTGCGTTCGAAGGCGGCGCGCGCATCGGCCGGGGCCAGGTACACGGGCTGGATCTCGTTCCAGGCCAGGCCCGCCTTGTCCAGCGCGCGCACCAGCAGGTAATGGGCGCTGGAGCCTTTTTGCAGCGCCACGCGCCGGCCCTTGAGGTCGGCCAGGGCGCGCAGCGGCGAGTCCGACGGCACGAGGATGGCCGAGCTTTCGGGCTTGGGCGGCTCGGCGCCCACGTACAGCAGGTCGCGGCCTGCGGCCTGGGCAAAGACCGGGGGCGAATCGCCGGTCAGGCCGAAATCCAGGCTGCCTGCGGCCAGGGCCTCCAGCAGCTGGGGGCCGGCCGGAAACTCCAGCCAGCTGACCTTGGTGCCCGCAAAGCGCTTTTCCAGCACGCCCTGCTGCTTGAGGATGACCAGGTTGACGGCCGACTTCTGGTAGCCGATGCGCAACTGCTCGGGTCCGGCCACGGCGGCCGGCGTCTCGGCGCGTGCGTACTGGCCGGCCAGGCTCCAGCTGAAGGCGGTGGTGCCCAGCAGTTGCAGGGCCTGGCGGCGCACGCGGTCCAGGCGGGGCTTCTTGGGGATGGCGTTCATGGTGCGGACTCCTTGCAGTGGGCTCAGGGGCGCGACGCGATCAGGTCCACGGGCGCGGCATGCAGCAGGTTGAGCTTGCGGGGGATGAGCTTGAGCTCGAAGAAGGTGTCGGCGATCTGCTGCTGCTCGGCCAGGATCTCGCGCGTCACGGACGAGGTGCCGAAGCGTGCGCGGCTCAGGTACAGCTCGGTGATGGACTTGTCCAGGCCCAGGATGCTGGACAGCTCGGCGGCCGCCGCCGTCTGGTTCTTCGAGGCCCAACGGTCAATCCCATCGACCTCTTCGATGGCAATGCGCAGCACATCGGCATTGCGCGTGGCGAAATCGCGCGAGGTGAAGTAGTAGGCGCGGTTGTTGACCACGCCCGTGGCATCGGCCAGCAGGCGGGCGTCCAGCGTCTTTTGCGCGGCAGCCAGGAAGGGGTCCCAGATCAGCCAGGCATCGACGGAGCCGCGCTCGAAGGCGGCACGCGCATCGGCCGGCGCCAGGAAGACGGACTGCACATCGCCGTACTTCAGGCCATGCTTTTCCAGCAGCTTGACCAGGAAGTACTGCACGTTCGAGCCCTTGTTGTAGGCCACGCGCTTGCCCTTGAGGTCCTGCACGCTGCGGATGGGCGAGTCCTTGGGCACGATCACCGCCTCCAGCCCGGGGCGCGGCACGGTGGCGCCCGCATAGACCAGGGGTGCGCCTGCGGCCTGCGCAAAGATGGGAGGGGCCTCGCCCACATCGCCGAAGTCGATGGAGCCCACGTTCAGCGCCTCCAACTGCACGGGGCCGGCGTTGAACTCGATCCAGCGCACGGATACGCCCAGCGGCGCCAGCCGCTTTTCCAGCGTGCCCCGGCTCTTCAGGATGGACAGCCAGCCCTTTTGGTGGCCCACGCGCAGCACGCGGTCACCCGCCTTGTCCTGGGCCAGGGCCGGGCCGCCCACCGTGGCGACTGCTGCGGCAAGGCCCGCGCCCAGCAGTTGGCGTCGGCGCCAGTTGGCTGTGTGTCGGGGGAAAGAATCAAACGAGACCATGACGGACATCCTTGGAAGAGTGGTGCGTGGTGCGTGGTGCGTGGCGCAGGCAAAGCGCTGCCCATGCATGCGCGCGGCATGCAGCCAAAAAACAAAAAAAGGGAAGGCGGAGCAAGGGGCGGCCGCCTGCAGGGCCAGGCCTGCAGACGCACCGCACGGAGTCGTCAGGTGCTACATCGCCGGCTGGCGAAGGCCACGGTCTCGAAGCGAGGAAAAGAGCTGGATGCCACCACGCCTGCCTGCGCCGTGCGGCGCGGGGCCTGCAAAGAGTGGCGGGAAGTCAGCAAGATGGACATGGCGGATCGTGGTAGTTGGCAGAGATCTGGGAAAGCGGGTGAATTCAGTGGGTGGGCGCCGGCCGGGCCGGCGCGCCGCACTCACTTCTTGGTGTAGATCTGGTCGAAGCTGCCGCCGTCGGCAAAGTGGTCCTTGTCGGCCTTGGCCCAGCCGCCAAAGGCCTGGTCGATGGTGACCAGCTCCAGCTTGGGGAACTTGTCCGCGAATTCGGCCTTGACCTTGGCATCGGTGGGACGGTAGTAGTTGCGGCCGGCGATGCGCTGGCCTTCCTCGGAGTACAGGTACTTCAGGTACTCCTCGGCCACGGCGCGTGTGCCCTTCTTGTCCACGACCTTGTCGACCACGGCCACCGAAGGCTCGGCCAGGATGGACAGCGAAGGCACGACGATCTGGAACTTGTCGGGACCGAACTCCTTGAGTGCCAGGAAGGCCTCGTTCTCCCAGGCCAGCAGCACATCGCCCACGCCGCGCTGCACGAAGGTGATGGTGGCGCCGCGCGCGCCGGTGTCCAGCACGGGCACGTTCTTGAACAGCTTGCCGATGAAGTCCTTGGCCTGTGCGTCGCCGCCGTACTTGCGCTTGGCGAATTCCCAGGCGGCCAGGTAGTTCCAGCGCGCACCGCCGCTGGTCTTGGGGTTGGGCGTGATCACCTGCACGCCAGGCTTGACCAGATCGTCCCAGTCCTTGAGGTTCTTGGGATTGCCCTTCTTCACCAGGAAGACGATGGTGGAGCTGTAGGGCGCCGAGTTGTGCGGCAGGCGCTTTTGCCAGTCGGCCTTGAGCAGGTTGCCGTTCTTGACCAGGGCGTCGATGTCGCCGGCCAGCGCCAGCGTGGCCACGTCGGCGTCGATGCCGTCGATGATGGAACGCGCCTGCTTGCCCGAGCCGCCGTGCGACTGCTTGACGCTCACGTCCTGGCCGCTCTTGGCCTTCCAGTGCTTGGCGAAGGCCTGGTTGTATTCCACGTACAGCTCGCGCGTCGGATCGTAGGAGACATTGAGCAGTTGCACCGACTGGGCCAACGCCGGCAGAGCCGACAGGGTCAAGCCCGCGATCAGGCCGGCGGCGACAGGAAACTTGATAAAGTGGCGGCGAATTTTCATTGGAGTGTCGGTAGAGAGTGGAGACGACGGTCTGGTGCCGTGGAAAGCATTCTCAAAGCCAACTCTTAAAACTCAAACCAATAAGATTTCAGTTTGTTATTCCCAAAACATCTGAATCTCTGCAAGACAAGGACTCAATTCCCCATGGCACGTACCGTTCACTGCATCAAGCTTGGCGTTGACGCTGAAGGCCTGGATTTCCCGCCCTACCCCGGCGAGCTGGGCAAGCGCATTTTTGAAGGCGTGAGCAAGCAGGCCTGGGCCGACTGGCTCAAGCACCAGACGATGCTGGTCAACGAAAACCGCCTGAACCTGGCCGACGCACGCGCCCGCCAGTACCTGGCCCGCCAGATGGAAAACCACTTCTTCGGCGGCGGCGCCGATGCGGCGGCCGGCTACGTGCCTCCTACGGCCTGAGCCGCTTCGTGCCCTTTCACCGCCCCCGTCGCACCGCGCCGGGGGCGGTTTCATTTGCGGTGCCGCAAACGGCCGCCGCCCAGAGACCGCCTACAATGCCCGCCTTCTTGCGCTGGACGGCGCAGTGGCCGCACACCCTGCGGCGCGGGCCGGTCTTCATCCGAGGTTTTCCGTGCTTCCATCCGTCTCCCTGCTGGAATCGTTCCAGGCATCGCAGTTCACCGTCATGCTGGTGATCTACCTCGTGGCCATCACGGCCGAAGCCATGTCGGGCGCGCTGGCGGCGGGCCGGCGCAACATGGACATCTTCGGCGTGGCCGTGATCGCCTTCGTTACCGCGCTGGGCGGCGGCACCATCCGCGACATGGTGCTGGGCCACTACCCCATCGGCTGGACGCAGCACCCTGAATATGTCTACCTGGTCATCTCGGCCGGGCTGCTGACCATCGTCGTGGCGCGCCACATGCACCATCTCAAGCAGGTCTTTCTGCTGCTGGACGCCATGGGGCTGATCGCCTTCTCGCTGATCGGCTGCAACGTGGCGCTGGAGCTGGGCTACCCGCCCGTGGTGGTGGTGATGTCGGGCATGCTGACCGGCATCAGCGGCGGCATTCTGCGCGACGTGCTGTGCAACCAGGTGCCGGTCGTCTTCCGGCGCGAGCTGTACGCCAGCGTGTCCCTGGCCGTGTGCCTGCTGTTCCTGGGGCTGCGCACGCTGGACGTGGGCTCCAACCTCAGCACCGTCGTCTGCTTTGCCGGCGGACTCACGCTGCGCCTGGCCGCCATCCGCTTCAAGTGGCGCCTGCCCGTGTTCTCCTACCAGCAGCGCTGGGAGGAGTAGTTCTGCCCCTTGCCCATGTCCGAACCCATTGACTGGCTGCCCGATGGCACGCCCTACAGCCCGCGCTTCGGCGACCGCTACCACAGCGAACTCGGCGGCCTGGACCAGGCCCGCCACGTCTTTCTGGGCGGCTGCGGCCTGCCGGCGGCCTGGGCCGACGCGCCGCAATGGCGCATCCTGGAGACCGGTTTCGGCTTCGGGCTGAATTTCCTCGTGGCCTGGGAAGCCTGGAAGGCCGATCCCCGGCGCCCGAGGCTGCTGCATTTCGTCTCGGCCGAAGCCTTTCCCGTCAGCGCCGACGCCATGCGCCAGGCCATGCCCCGGGAACCCAGCCTGCGTGCACTGGCCGAGCAACTGGCCACCCGGTTCCAGGGCCTGCTGCCCGGCGTGCACCGCCTCGCCTTCGAGCAGGGCCGCGTGCTGCTGACGCTGTACATCGGCGATGCCCAGGCCATGCTGCGGCGCCAGCAGCTCACGGCCGACAGCATCTACCTGGACGGCTTCACGCCGGAACTCAACCCCGACCTCTGGAGCGCCGACACCCTGCGCGCGCTGGCGCGCCATTGTCGGCGCGGCACGCAGCTGTCCACCTGGTGCGTGGCGCGCACGGTGCGCGATGGCCTGGCACAGCACGGCTTTCAGGTGCGCAAGGTCGATGGCGTCCCACCCAAGCGCCACAACCTGCATGCCGTCTTCGACCCGGCCTGGCAACCGCGCGGGCCGCGCGGGCCGGGAGCACAGCCGCAGGAACCCATCACCCCACGGCGCTGCACGGTGCTGGGTGCAGGCATCGCCGGTGCGGCCGCCGCCGCCAGCCTGTCGCGCCGTGGCTGGCAGGTCACCGTGCTGGATGCTGCCGACGCGCCTGCAGCGGGCGCCTCGGCCCTGCCCGCGGGCCTGTTCTGCCCCCATGTCTCGCCCGATGACAGCCTGCTGTCCCGCCTGAGCCGCGACGGCGCACGCCTGACCCTGGCGCAGCTGCAAGTGCTCTCCGGCCAGGGCCTGCTGCAACCGGGCACGGACTGGTGCGATACCGGCGTGCTGGAGCACGGCGTGGAAGCCGCCCCGCGGCTGCCGCGCGACTGGCAATCCCCCGGCCCGGGCGACCACTGGAGCCGGCCCGCAAGCGCCGATCAACTCTCGGCGGCCGGCCTGCCCGCCGACGCCCCGGCCTGCTGGCATGCGCAAGCTGGCTGGGTACGCCCGGCGCGGCTGGTGCAGGCGCAACTGGCGCTGCCGGGCGTGCGCTGGCAGGGCCGCGCCTGCGTGGCGCGTCTTGCACGCACCGACACAGCCGGTGGCGCGCCCGTCTGGCAGGCCCTGGATGCACAGGGCAATCTGCTGGCCGAGGCTGAACTGGTCGTTCTCGCACTGGGCCCCGCAACCAATGCGCTGCTGGAGCACAGCCTGGGTGCGCAGGCCGCCTGGCCGCTGCAGCCCATTCGCGGCCAGGTCAGCTGGGATGTGCACACCCCGGCCAGCGCACAGGCCATGCCGCCCTTTCCCGTCAACGGCCATGGCAACCTGGTGCCTGCCATGCCGCTGCCCGGCGATGCAGCCGGGCCAGGCTGGGTCATGGGATCGACCTTCGAGCGCGACCAGACCGCGCTGCCGCCCAGCCCCGGAGACCAGGCCGCCGCCCATGCAGCCAATGGCGCCAAGCTGGCGCAGCTGCTGCCACGTGCCTACCAGGGCCTGCAAGGCTTCTTCGACGCGCCACCGCGCGCCACCTGGGGCGCCGTGCGCGTGGCCTCGCCAGACCGGCTGCCCGTGGTCGGACCGGTGTCCGACCAGGCTCCCGGCCTGTGGGCGCTGACGGCCATGGGTTCGCGCGGGCTCACGCTGTCGCTGCTGTGCGGCGAGCTGCTGGCAGCACGCCTGCACGACGAACCGCTGCCCCTGGATGCCAAGCTGGCGGCTGCCCTGGCCAGCGAACGCCTGGGCCGCAGGCGCTGAGCCGTTGAACCGCCCGGCCGCTGGACGGCCGGGCATTCACACAACGGCCTGAAAGAAAACCCGAGTCTTCCCGCAGACGGTTTTTTGTCACTCGTTATGTTTATTGGTGCATATCGCTAGAATCCGGAACCTGTTTTCAAAAGGAAACAACCAGCCGCTCCGCGTCCACTCACACAACCACCGAAAATCGTGCCCCTCCAGCCCCGCTACAGCGCCCAAGCCTCCTCCCCTGCCTTCCGCCTGCAGTCCACGCTGGCCCACGCCCTGCTGCTTGCGGGCCTGGCCGCCAGCACCCAGACACAAGCCCAATCGGTCACGTCCGCAGCACAGGCTTCGCAGACCTTCCAGCTGGGCACGGTCGATGTGCACGGTGCGCGTGATGAAGCAGAGGCCATATCCGGCGATGAACAGCGACTGGGCGCCGCCGAGATGCGCCAGCACAATGCCGACACCGTGGCCGACGCCGTGCGCCTGCTGCCGGGCGCCACGCTGTCGCGCAACAATCGCAACGAGGAAATGATCTACCTGCGCGGCTTCGATCCGCGCCAGGTGCCGGTCTTCGTGGACGGCGTGCCCCTGTACGTGCCCTATGACGGCTATGTGGACTTCGGCCGCTTCACCACGTTCGACCTGTCCGAGATCCGCGTGGCCAAGGCTGGCGCCTCGCTGATGTATGGCCCCAATACGCTGGGCGGCGCCATCAACCTGGTCACGCGCAAGCCCGTCAAATCCTTCGAGGGCGATGCGCGCATCGGCGCAGGCGCAGGCGGCGAACGCAAGGCCGCCGTGAACCTGGGCGGCAACCTGGGCACCTGGTACTACCAGCTTGGCGCCTCCTACCTGGACGCGGACAGTTTTCCGCTGCCCAAGGGCTTCAAGGACTTCAAGAAGCAGCCCACCGACACGGGCAACTACCGCGACAACGCCTACCGCACGGACAGGCGGCTGTCGTTCAAGCTGGGCCTCACGCCCAATGCCACGGACGAGTACGCGCTGGGCTATGTGCGCCAGGAAGGCGAGAAGGGCAACCCCGTGTATACCGGCAGCGCCACGGGCAAGAACGTCATCCGCTACTGGCGCTGGCCCTATTGGGACAAGGACAGCGTGTACTTCCTGAGCACCACGCGCATCAATGCCGACAACCTGCTCAAGACGCGCATCTACCACGACACCTACCAAAACGGCCTGGACATGTACACGGACGCGAGCTACACGCGCCATGACCCCACCAGCAGCTACAAGGACGTGAGCCAGGGCGCCAGCGTCGAGTGGGCCAACTACAGTTTCAAGGGCCATGCGCTGCGCCTGGGCGCGCACTACAAGATCGACGAGCACACCGACGCCGCCTCGGCCAAGGACCCCAGCAAGCACTACCGCGACGTGACGCGCTCGCTGGTGATCGAGGACACGATCTCCCTGGCCGAGCGCTGGAGCCTGAACCTGGCGCTCAGCCACGACCAGCGCGATGCGCGCGAGGTCTACCAGTGGCCCACGGGCTCCGCCAGCGCCACCAATGGCGTGGCCAAGCTCGGCTATGCGCTGGGCGGTGGCAGCGAGGCGTATTTCATCGCCTCGCACAAGACGCGCTTTCCCACCATCAAGGACCGCTACTCGGCACGCATGGGCACGGCCCTGGCCAACCCCGACCTGCAGCCCGAGACGGCCAACCACCTGGAGCTGGGCGTCAGCGGCTCGCCCTGGCATGGCGGCCAGGGCCAGGCCGCGCTGTTCTACAGCCGCGTGCGCAACCAGATCCAGACCGTGGTCGTGGCGTCGGCCGAATGCGGCGGCACCACCTGCAACCAGGCGCAGAACGTGGGGCGCACGCGCAACATCGGCATGGAGCTGTCCCTGGCCCAGCAACTGTCGGCGCAATGGGGCGTGAACGCCGGCTACACCTACCTGAACCGCCGCAACACCAGCGACTCCAGCATCACGCTGACCCACACGCCGCGCCACCGCCTGCTGGCCGGTGTCCAGTGGCGTCCGCTGGCGCAGTGGGAATTCAATGCCGAGGTCGAGACCGAGAAGGGCCGCTACGTGCCGCTGTCGGGCAGCGGCCAGCTGCAGACGCTCAAGCTGCCCGGCTACGGCATTGCCAACCTGCGTGCACGCTACAAGCCGCGCAGCGACATCACCGTGGACTTTGGCGTGGCCAATATCGGCGACAAGTGGTACCAGTTCGATGACGGCCTGCCCATGCCGGGCCGCAGCTGGTATGTCAACCTGGGCTATCGCTTCTGAGGAGCGGACCTGGCGCGAAGCGCCCGCCCACGCCTGCCTGCGTTCCGGGTCCAGCCAAGCTGCCCATGGTCAACGACACCGGGGTCGGGCAGGAGTACAACAGCCCCATTGATACGCATCAACCTGCATGCCATGAACCCGCCCTTCACCATCCTGCCCCTGGCCGCCCTGGTCCATCCCGACGACGAGCATGCAATGGAGCTGCTGCTCGAACGCGTGGCACGCCGCCTGCAAGGCGCGGGCTGGCGCGTGGGCGGGCTGGTGCATCGCCAGGACCGCTATGCCAACGGCAACAAGCGCATGCAGCTGTTCGACCTGCGCAGTGACCGCCAATTCGAGCTGTCCCAGGACCTGGGCTGCGCCTCGCGCGCCTGCAGCCTCAACCCCCAGGCCCTGGCCCAGGCCAGCGCCGTGCTGCGCCAGGCGCTGGACGATGGCGTGGATCTGGTGGTGATCAACCGCTTCGGCATCGTCGAGGCCTCGGGCCAGGGCTTTGCCGCCGAATTCGCGGCCTTTGTCGAGGCCGGCACGCCCGTGCTCACGGCCGTCGCGGCCCGCCATCTTGAAGACTGGCGCAGGTACACCGGCAGCCTGCATGCCGAGCTGGCAGCCGATGAGGTGCAGATCGAGCAATGGTGCCAGGCACAGCTTGAGCGCCGTGGCTGCGCCAGCCCCATCCCCTGACTTTCATGACCGATCTTCTGTTCACCCGCCGCCGCTGGCTGGGCCAGGCCATGGCGGCACTGGCCTCATCGGCGCTTGTTCCCGGCCATGCCCAGGCAACCACGATTGCCGCCCGCATGGGACAGATGCCGGACCCTGCCAGGCTGCGCCGCGTATTCGCGGCCGGACCGCCCGCAGGCGTGCTGGTGGCCACGCTGGCACCGCACAAGCTGCTGGGCTGGCCCCAGCAGCTGGACGATGTCTCGCGAGCCTATCTGGGGCCCACGCTGCAGGCGCTGCCGCACCTGGGCCGCCTGTCCGGGCGCGGCAGCACCATGCCGCTGGAGTCGCTGCTGAAGCTGCAGCCCGACCTGGTGCTGGACGCCGGCACGGCCGATGCCACCTATATCTCGGCCACCGAGCGGCTGGCGCGCCAGACCGGCCTGCCCTGCGTGCTGATCCAGGGCTCGCTGGCCGACCACGCACGCCAGTTGCGCGAGGTCGGCGCCCTGCTGAGCGAGGCTGCGCGTGGCGAGACGCTGGCCCGCCATGCCGATGCCGTGGCGGCGCTGGCGCAGCGTGCCACCCAGGGCCTGGCACCGGCCGAGTGCCCGCGCGTGTATTTCGCACGCAGCGCCAATGGCCTGGAGACGGGGCTGGCGGGCTCCATCAATGTGGAAGCCGTCGAATATGCGGGCGGGTGCAATGTGGCCGCCGATGCAGGGCGTGGCGGGCTCACGCGCGTGTCCATGGAGCAGATCCTGGCCTGGGACCCGCAGGTCATCGTCACGCAGGAACCCGGCCTTGCCGAGCGCATGCGCCAGGACCCGCTGTGGCGCGGCGTGGCCGCCGTGCGCTCGGGCCGCGTGCACTGCGCGCCGGTCTGGCCCTTCGGCTGGCTGGATGGTCCGCCCGGCGTCAACCGGCTCATCGGCGTGCGCTGGCTGCTGGAAAAGCTCCACCCGCAGGCGCCGGCCCTGCAGGCACTGCCTCCGTTGGAGCGCGAGGTGCGCGACTTCTACCGCCTGTTCTACGGCGCCGACCTGTCGCCCGCAGCGCTGGGCAGGCTGATGGAGACTGCGCGTTGATGCCTGCCACAGGCCGCCGCCTGGGGTGGGTGCTCGCGCTGGCCTTGCTGGCCGCCGTGCTGCTGTGGGCGCTGGCGGCGGGTCAGTTCTCCATCGCGCCGCAGCAGCTGTGGCAGTCGCTGCTGGCGCGCGCCACGGGCACGGCATCCCCCTTGTCCGCCAGCGCCGAGACCGTGCTCTGGAACATCCGCCTGCCGCGCATCGCCGCAGGCCTGGCCGTGGGCGCCACGCTGGCGGCGGCAGGCGCGGCCTACCAGGGCATGTTCCGCAACCCGCTGGTCTCGCCCGACATCCTGGGCGTCTCGGCCGGTGCCGGCCTGGGCGCGGTGCTGGGCATCTTCCTGGGCTGGTCCATGGCGGCCGTGCAGGCCCTGGCCTTTGGTGGCGGGCTGGCCGCCGTGGCCGTGGTGGTGGCCATCAGCGCCAGCGTGCGCCGCCATGACCCGGTGCTGGTTCTGGTGCTGGCCGGCATTGCGCTGGGCGCGCTACTGGGCGCGGGCATCGCCCTGGTCAAGACGCTGGCCGACCCCAATACGCAGCTGCCATCCATCACCTTCTGGCTCATGGGCGGCCTGAGCGCCGTGACCCTGCCCGAGCTGGGTGCCACGGCACCCGTGATGCTGTGCGCCCTGCTGCCCCTGCTGCTGCTGCGCTGGCGCATCAACCTGCTGGGCCTGCCCGACGAGGAGGCGCTGGCCCTGGGTGTGCCCGTGGCACGCCTGCGCCTGCTGCTGGTGGCCTGTGCCACGCTGGGCACGGCGGCCGCCGTATCGCTGGCCGGCATCGTCGGATGGGTGGGGCTGGTGGTGCCGCATGTGGCGCGCCTGCTGGTCGGCCCCAATTTCGTGCGCCTGCTGCCGGCCTCGGCGCTGCTGGGCGCGGGCTTCGTGGTGGCGGCCGACACGCTGGCGCGCAGTGCGGCGCGCATCGAGCTGCCGCTGGGCATTCTCACGGCCCTGGTCGGCGCGCCCTTCTTTCTCTACCTGCTGTCGCGCAAGGGCCGCAATGACTGAGGTGCAGGCCCCACCCGTGCTGCAGACGCTGGCCCTGGCCACAGGCCATGGGCGGCGGCGCGTCAGCCAGGGGCTGGACCTGGCCATTGCCGCAGGCGAGGTGCTGTGCCTGCTGGGACCCAACGGCTGCGGCAAGACCACGCTGTTCCGCACCGTGCTGGGCCTGCTGGCGCCGCTGGCCGGAGAGGTGCGCGTGCAGGGCCAGCCCGTGCACAGCTGGCCGCGTGCCGAGTTTGCGCGGCGCGTGGGCTATGTGCCCCAGGCGCAGGCCGGCGTCTTCGGCTTCGAGGCGCTGGACATGGTGCTCATGGGCCGTGCCGCGCGCCTGCCTGCGCTGGCCCGGCCTTCAAGTGCCGACCGCGCCCTGGCGCTGGGCTGCCTGGAGCAGTTGGGCATCGCCCATTTGGCGCTGCGCCCCTATACCGAGCTGAGCGGCGGCGAGCGCCAGCTGGTGCTGATCGCACGCGCCCTGGCCCAGGAGCCCGCGCTGCTGGTCATGGACGAGCCCACGGCCAGCCTGGACTTCGGCAACCAGATCCGCGTGCTGGACCAGATTGCCGCGCTGCGTGCACGCGGCATGGCCGTGCTGCTGTCCACCCACCAGCCCGAGCATGCGCTGCAGGTGGCCGACCGCATCGCCCTGCTGGGCCGCGGCGGCCTGCAGGCCTGCGGTGCGGCGGCGCAGGTGGCGACACCGGCCGCGCTGGCTGCGCTCTATGGGGTGAGCGAGGCGGCGGTGGCGGCGCGGCTGCCAGCAGACCTGGATAGGCGCAGCGTTGGCATCAGTGCTTGGGAACGGGCAGCTTCCAGCCAGGCGGGGGCTGCAGCGGGCGGCCTGCGTCCTTGAGCATGCGCTCCAGCAGTTGCTGTTCGCTGTGGATGGAGGAATCGGACAACAGCCGGGCAAACTGGGCTCCTCCGTCCTGCATGCCGAGCGGGGCGGACGCTTGCATCAGCCACTCCAACTGGCGGCGCCGGGCCTGGGCCGCGGCGCGCTCGGTCGGGGTTTTGGCCAGCCGGCGTTGAATCGCCAGCCCAAAGCCCTCGTCCAGCACGGTCGATGAGCGCTGCGTCAGCAGGTGGGCTACATGCAGGCAGTCGGCCTCGCGCGCCGGGGTTTTGCCCATCGCTTCGGGTTTGCAGGTATCCAGCAGCGTCTTGTAGCCCGTCAAGGGAAAGGCTGTCCAGATACCTATTGCAGTGATCACCGCGCCTTCCTCGAGCCGGTAGTTCGGACTGCCACCCAGCGCCTGCAGCTCCTGTGCCGTGGGCGGATGGCGCAGCAAAGCGGACTGCATCCAGCGCACGCCGTCATACATGTGCAGGTCCGCGTAGCGGCTTTCGCGCGCTGCAACCAGCAGTTCCTGCGGTCCCAGCGCCTGCTGCATCAGCGCAGAGAAATTGCTGGGCTCCAGCGCCAGCCAGCGGCGGGCAGCCTCGGAGCGCACTTCGCCTTCGTCCTCAGGGGCCTTGGAGGCCAGCAGTTGATAGGCCAGCGCATCCTGCCCTGCCCGCTCCAGCGCGTCCTGGCGCCAGCCCTCGGCCTGGCTGACAGCGCTTTTGTCGCGGGGCGACAGATTGATCAGGATGGCCGCAAAGGCCAGATCGCGCCCGCTGCCGGAACCGGCCAACTGCGCCGCCACGCGATGCAGATACGCATCCCAGGCTGATTTCTGTGCGGATTTGTCGGGTTCAGGCATGTCAGCTGTGTGCGCTGCTGACAACGGAGACGGCGGCGGTGCCGGCTTCTGGGCCTGCGCCTGAGCAGCAGTTGCCAATGCCAAGGCCAGCCCGATGGCGGCACAACGGTTTCGCATTCTGAAATCCTCCCTCTGACCGGAAAGCATATCGGCCGCTCATGCGTTTGGCATGCCCAGCCCCACAAAGCCTGCTGCCATTCACTTATATCCATATCCACATACTTGCAGGACAAAACAATCGTTTGCTTCTATAAGGCCATTGCTTACATTCCCCTCCATGCAGGGTTCTGTGCGCGTGTCCCGCAAGTGCCTCGGTGCCACGCGATGAGCCCCTGCACCGCCGCCACTGGCGGCAGTCGAAGACCCCACATCCGAAGCGCCATGTACCAATACACCGAATTCGACAAACAGTTCATCCGCCTGCGCGCCGAGCAGTTCCGTGACCAGCTCGAACGCTGGCAGGCCGGCAAGCTCTCGGAGGATGAGTTCAAGCCCCTGCGCCTGCAAAACGGCTGGTATGTGCAGCGCTACGCGCCCATGCTGCGCGTGGCCGTTCCCTATGGCGAGCTGTCCAGCGCCCAGCTGCGCGTGCTGGCCCGCGTGGCCCGCGAGTACGACCAGCCCGACGCCGCCCTGCTGGCCGAGGCCCGCGACACCCAGGCCAAGCTGGGCGACATTCCCCTGCACGACGGCCGCCGCATCGGCTCCGACCTGAAGTTCGGCTACGGCCACTTCACCACGCGCACCAACGTGCAGTACAACTGGATTCCGCTGTCCAAGGCCGCCGACGTGATGGACCTGCTGGCCAGCGTGAACCTGCACGGCATCCAGACCAGCGGCAACTGCATCCGCAACATCAACAGCGACGCGCTGGCCGGCATTGCCATCGACGAGATCGCCGACCCCCGCCCCTTCACCGAAATCCTGCGCCAGTGGAGCACGCTGCACCCCGAGTTCAGCTTCCTGCCGCGCAAGTTCAAGGTCTCCATCAGCGGCGCCGAGGAAGACCGCGCCGCGCTGGGCTGGTACGACGTGGGCCTGCAGCTGCTCAAGAACGAGGCTGGTGAGCTGGGCTTCAAGGTGCGCGTGGGCGGCGGCATGGGCCGCACGCCCACCATCAGCCCGGTGCTGCGCGAGTTCCTGCCCTGGAACCAGCTGATGAACTACCTGGAAGCCGTGATCCGCGTCTACAACCGCTACGGCCGCCGCGACAACGCCTGGAAGGCGCGCATCAAGATCCTCGTGAAGTCCGAGGGCCAGAACTACATCGACCAGGTTGATGAGGAGTTCCGCCAGATCGTCGAGGTCGAGGGTGGTCCCCACACCATCACGCAAGCCGAGTACGACCGCGTGGCCGCCAATTTCCGCGAGCCCGAGCTGGACCTGTCGCCCGCCAATGCCGAGGCCGAAACCCTGGCCCTGCTGCGCACGGCCGCCGAGGAAGACAAGGACTTCGGCCGCTGGCTGACCAGCAATGTGCGCCCGCACCGCCACCCGCAACTGCGCGCCGTGCTGCTGTCGTTCAAGCGCCTGGGCTACGCGCCGGGCGACGCCACGGCCGACCAGATGGATGCCGCCGCCGCGCTGGCCGACCAGTTCTCGGCCGGCGAGATGCGCGTCACCCACGAGCAGAACCTGCTGCTGCCCTGGGTGCGCCGCGACCAGCTGCCCCAGCTGTACAAGGCGGCCAAGGCCCTGGGCCTGGCCAAGCCCAACATCGGCCTGCTGACCGACATGATCGCCTGCCCCGGCGGCGACTTCTGCTCGCTGGCCAATGCACGCTCCCTGCCCATTGCCGAGGCCATCACCGAGCGCTACCAGGACCTGGACGAGCTGTGGGACCTGGGCGAGATCGACCTGCACATCAGCGGCTGCATCAACAGCTGCGGCCACCACCACAGCGGCCACATCGGCATCCTGGGCGTGGACAAGGACGGCAAGGAGTGGTACCAGATCACGCTGGGCGGCGCCGACGGCTCCCACCTGTCCGGCCCGGCCACGCCCGGCAAGATCATCGGCCCCTCGTTCAGCGCCGCCGAAGTGCCCGGCGTGATCGAGGCCCTGCTGGCCACCTACCGCGAGCAGCGCCAAAGCGAAGGCGGCCGTTTCGAGACCTTCATCGCCACCGTGCGCCGCGTGGGCATCGACCCGTTCAAGGCCGCCGGCAATGCCGCCCGCCACCCCGCCAAGCACACCGAGGAAGCGGCCGCCTGACCCCAGGTGAGAGCCGCAGGAGATCCCCATGAAAATCATCGCCGCCCACGAGCACCAAAGCCCGGCCGAAGGCCAGCAGACTGTCATCGCCCCGGCCAATGACGCCGACCCCTTCACGCTGGACCTGACCGGCGTGCAGCGCATCGACCTGCACTTTCCCAAGTTCACCGACGGCCGCGCCTTCAGCCAGGCCCGCCTGCTGCGCAAGCGCCTGGGCTTCCAGGGAGAAATCCGCGCCACGGGCGACGTGCTGATCGACCAGCTGGTGCAGATGCAGCGCTGCGGCTTCGACGTGGCCGTACTGCGCGAAGGCGTGGACATCTCCGATGCCCAGCGCCAGCTGGACCGCTTCCACGGCTTCTACCAGGGTGATGCCGTCCATCCCGAGCCCCACTTCGTCAAGGCGGCCTGACATGGGTGCGCAAAGCTTTCTGTCGCGACAGGCATCGGCCAAGGCCACCGAGGTCAACGGCCGAGCCAGCAGCGGCTTTGCCGACAAGCTGGCCGCCACCGAGGCCTTGCTGCGCGAGGCAGCGGCGCTGGGCGCCGAGGCCGTGACGCAGGCCTCCAGCCTGGGCGCCGAGGATGTGGTGATCACCGACATCATCCACCGCCTGGGCCTGGACATCCCCGTCTTCGTGCTGGACACCGGCGCGCTGCACACCGAGACCCTGGCCCTGCTGGAGCGCACCCAGTCGCTGCCCGGCCTGAGCGTCAAGGTCTACCGGCCGCAGCTCGAATCGGTGATCCACTTCATCCGCGACAACGGCCAGGACGCCATGTACCGCAGCATCGAGCTGCGCAAGGCCTGCTGCGGCGTGCGCAAGATGGAGCCGCTGGCGCGCGCGCTGGCCGGCAAGAGCGCCTGGATCACGGGCCTGCGCCGCGAGCAGTCCAATGCCCGCGCCGACGTGCCCGCCGTGGACCGCAGCGAGGTCGAGACCAAGGGCCTGACCAAGTTCAACCCGCTGACCGACTGGACCCAGGGCGATGTCTGGCACTACATCGCCAGCCACGGCGTGGACTACAACCCGCTGCACGACCAGTTCTATCCCAGCATCGGCTGCGCACCCTGCACGCGCGCGGTCAGCCTTGGCGAGGACTTCCGCGCCGGCCGCTGGTGGTGGGAGGATGAAGCAGCCAAGGAATGCGGCCTGCACGCCAAGAAGTGAAGCCTGCAGGGTTTGACACCGATTTGATTGGAAACCAAGAAATGAATGCCCGTGTGGACACCTCCGTGCTGAGCCATCTCAGCAACCGCCACCTCGACGCCCTCGAAGAGGAAACCATCTTCGTGCTGCGCGAAGTGGCCGCCGCCTTCGAGCGCCCCACCCTGCTGTTTTCGGGCGGCAAGGACTCGCTGGTCATGCTGCGCTGCGCAGAAAAAGCCTTCGGCAAGGGCCGCATCCCCTACCCGCTGCTGATGATCGACACCGGCCACAACTTCCCGGAAGTGACCGATTTCCGCGACCTGCGTGCCAAGGAGCTCGGCGCCGAACTCATCGTGCGCAGCGTCGAGGACTCCATGGCACGCGGCACCGTGCGCCTGGCCCATCCGGGCGAAAGCCGCAACGTCCACCAGTCGGTGACGCTGCTGGAGGCCATCGATGAATTCCGCTTCGACGCCCTGATCGGCGGCGCCCGCCGCGACGAGGAAAAGGCCCGCGCCAAGGAACGCATCTTCAGCCACCGCGACAGCTTCGGCCAATGGCAGCCCAAGGCCCAGCGCCCCGAGCTGTGGACGCTGTTCAACACGCGTCTGGCCCCCGGCGAGCACTTCCGCGTGTTCCCCATCAGCAACTGGACTGAACTCGATGTCTGGCAATACATCGAGCGCGAGCAGATCGCCCTGCCCAGCATCTACTACACGCACAAGCGCGAAGTGGTGGAGCGCCGCGGCCTGCTGGTGCCCGTGACCGAACTCACGCCCCCGCGCGACGGCGAGGAAGTCGTGGTACGCGACGTGCGCTTTCGTACCGTGGGCGACATCACCTGCACCTGCCCCGTGGAAAGCGAAGCCGCCACGGCGGCCGACATCGTGCTCGAAACCCTGGCCGCCGAAGTCAGCGAACGCGGCGCCACGCGCATGGACGACAAGACCAGCGACGCCTCCATGGAAAAGCGCAAGAAGGACGGATATTTCTGATGACCACCGCAAGCATTGCCGCCGACACAGCCGTCGCGGATTCCACGGCCACCCAGGCCAGCCAGGCCACACAGCAGACCGCCTCCAACGCCTCGGCCCTACGCTTCATCACCTGCGGCTCCGTCGACGACGGCAAGAGCACGCTGATCGGCCGCCTGCTGGTGGACACGCGTGCCGTGCTCCAGGACCAGCTCGCCGGCGTCACCAAGAGCGGCGAGACCGACCTGGCGCTGCTGACCGACGGCCTGTCGGCCGAGCGCGAGCAGGGCATCACCATCGACGTGGCCTACCGCTACTTCGCCACCGAAAGCCGCAAGTTCATCATCGGCGACGCGCCGGGCCATGAGCAGTACACGCGCAACATGGTCACCGCCGCCAGCAGCGCCGACGCCGCCGTGGTGCTGGTCGATGCCACCAAGCTCGACTGGAAGAACCCGCAGCTCACCCTGCTGCCGCAGACGCGCCGCCACAGCCTGCTGGCCCACCTGCTGCGCGTGCACTCGCTGGTGTTTGCCGTCAACAAGCTCGACGCCGTCGAAGACCCGCAACTGGCCTTCGTCCACATCCGTGGCGCGCTGCAGCGCTTCACGGCCGAGGCCGGCATCGCCTCCGCGGCCACCGTGCCCGTCTCGGCCCTCAAGGGCTTCAACGTGGTCAACGCCGAGCCCGGCTGGGCCGGCTACGACGGTCCCAGCCTGCTGCAACTGCTGGAGCAGTTGCCCAACACGCCGACCGACACCGGCCTGGCGCTGGCCTTCCCCGTGCAGTGGGTGGAGAAATTCTCGTCCTCGGCCGATACCAGCCAGGGCCGCCGCGTGTTCTGGGGCCGCGTGGCCGCAGGCCGCGCACGCGTGGGCGACGCCGTGCAGATCCTGCCCAGCGGCCAGCAAGCCGTGATTGCCCAGGTGCTGGACCATGCCCGCGTTCCCGGCTCCATCGACGCGGGCCTGTCGGCCGGCATCACGCTGGACCGCGAGGTCGATGTCTCGCGCGGCGACTGGATCGTCGCCGCCCCGGTGGCTGCAGCGGCCACTGCCGATGACGACTTCGACGCCCCGCAAGCGGAGCCCGCATGGCCCAGCCAGCGCGAGCTGACCGCCACCGTGGCCTGGATGGACGAGCAGCCGCTGGTCCCCGGCCGCACCTACCTGGCGCTGCACGGCCACCGCTGGATCAAGGCCAAGGCCCGCCGCGTGGTGCACCGCCTGAACATCCACACGCTGGCCCAGGAAGAGGCCACCCAGCTGGAGCCCAACGCCATCGGCCGCGTGGAGCTGCTGCTGCAGGAAAGCATTCCCGCAGCGCCCTTCGCCCAGGCCCGCCAGCTGGGTGCGCTGATCCTTGTGGACACGGCCAGCCACGCTACCGCAGGCGCTGCACTGCTGGATTGAGCAACTGAACAGTCCCGCTTCGCGAGCCGGCACATGCCGGCTCGTGGGCTTTCAGAAAACCGCAGCAGTCCGCGCCAGAATCTCTTGCATGTGCAGGACCGTGTTCCGAAAAATTCTAGAATCCCGGGTTGATACCGACATTCACACCGCAAATAAAAGACTCCCATGACTCACGTCGTCACCGAAAACTGCATCAAGTGCAAATACACAGATTGTGTGGATGTCTGCCCCGTGGACTGCTTCCGCGAAGGCCCCAACTTCCTCGTGATCGATCCTGACGAGTGCATCGATTGCGCCGTGTGCATTCCCGAATGCCCGGCCAATGCCATCTTTGCCGAGGAAGACGTCCCCGCCGACCAGCTCGCCTTCATCAAGCTCAATGCCGAGTTGTCGCTGGAAAAGGGCTGGAAGAGCATCACCAAGCGCAAGGCCTCGCTGCCCGACGCCGACGACTGGAACGGCAAGCCCGGCAAGCTGGACCAGCTCGAACGCTGAAGCCGCGCAGCCCATGCAAGACACCTCCGGCGCGCAACCGATCCAGACCGATGCCCTCGTCATAGGCGCAGGCCCGGCGGGCCTGTTCCAGGTGTTCCAGCTGGGGCTGCAAGGCATCCGCTGCCATGTCGTCGATGCCCTGCCCCATGTGGGCGGGCAGTGCGCGCAGCTGTACGGCGACAAGCCCATCTACGACATTCCCGGCATTCCGGTGTGCACGGGCCATGAACTGGTCCAGTTGCTGCAGCGGCAGGTCGCGCCCATGGACGCGCAACTGCACCTTTCCCAGCAGGTCGCCCAGCTGCATCGCATGGACGATGGCCGCTGGCTGGCGCAGACCTCGCAAGGCCTTGAACTGCATGCGCGCAGCGTCTTCATTGCGGCTGGCGTGGGCGCCTTTGTGCCCAAGGCGCTGAAGGTGCCCGGCGTGGAGCGGCTGGCTGCAGGCCAGCTCCACTACCATCCCGCCGATCTGGAAATGGTGCGCGGCCGGACCGCCATCGTCCACGGTGGCGACGAAGAGGCCGTGGCCGCGGCCATTGCCTGCGCCGACAAGGCCCAGACCACCTGCCTGCTCTACCGCCGCGACGCCTTCCAGGCTTCGGCGCCGTTGCTGGAGCGCCTGCAGGAGCTGCGCGACAGCGGCGCCATCCGCGTGGTGATCGGCCAGATCACGCAACTGCATGCCGACTCAGGCCTGCTGCGTGCCGTGCAGTGGATGGATGGCGAAGGGCAGGAGCATGAACTGGCGGCGCAGCAACTGGTCGTCTGTCTGGGCATCTCCCCCCGCCTGGGCCCGGTCGCCGAATGGGGCCTGGCCATGGAGCGCAAGCAGCTGCTGGTGAACCCTGCAACCCAGGCCACCGATGCGCCAGGCATCTATGCGATCGGCGACATCGTCAGCTACCCGGGCAAGCACAAGCTGATCCTGTGCGGCTTCCATGAAGCCACCATGGCGGCCTTTGCCGCCGCCGAGTACATGCAGGGCGAGAAACCGCTGCTGCAGTACACGACGACCAGCGCACGGCTGCACGCCATCCTCGGCGTTTCCCATCCGGACGCCTGAGCTTGGTGTTCGCCGCCCGGCGACCCTACAGTTCGGCGCGGCAGTGCCGATAAGGTGGGCAGCGTCCACTCATGCACATCAAGCCTATGGTTGCCACTCTAGAAGCCCCTCCCAGCACTGCCGTCGCGCCACCGGCCGATCCGCGCAGCTTCACCTTCCAGATGCCGCTGTTCCGCCCGGGCACGCAGGTCACACAGAACGGGAAGGCCGAGAAGGTCAGCCACGTCATACTGCGCCGCCGTGAACTGATGGTCTATCTGGTCGGCCATGAAGACCCCGTCAGGCCAGAGCGGCTGAGCATCGCACCCTCGATGTTCACCACACAGCGGCGCCCTGAAGCCCTGAGCTGGATTCTTTGACAGGAAACCGGGCCTGGGCCCGGTTTTTCATCGACGACCCTTCGAGACTCAGGCCTCGCCGCGCCCGGCCATCTTCTGGCCCAGGCGCACGGGCGCGGCATGTGTCCACTGCGCGTTGAAGCGCAGCCCTGCCGATGCGGGAAACAGCATGACCACGGTGGAGCCCAGCTGGAAGCGCCCCATTTCCTCGCCCTGGCCCAGGACGATGGACTGGTCGTCGTAGCGCCAGTCCTGGATGCGACCGGGCCGCGGCGGATTGACGATGCCGTGCCACACCGTTCCCATGCTGCCCACGATGGTGGCCCCCACCAGCACCAGCACCATGGGACCGTGGTCCGTATCGAAGACGCAGACCACGCGCTCGTTGCGCGCAAACAGGCCCGGCACGCCGCGCGCCGTGACCGGGTTGACCGAGAACAGTTCGCCGGGCACATAAATCATCCGACGCAACCGGCCGGCACAGGGCATGTGGATGCGGTGGTAGTCGCGCGGGCTCAGGTAAATGGTCGCGAAATGCCCGTTGTCGAACTGCCGCGCCAGCTGTGCATCGCCGCCGACCAGCGCCGTGGCGCTGTAGCTGTGCCCCTTGGCCTGGAAGATCTGCTCGCCCTCGATGGCGCCGATCTGGCTGATGGCGCCATCCACAGGACAGACCCAGTCAGCCGAAGCCAGCGGCCGCACACCGGGCTTGAGCGCCCGCGTGAAGAACTCGTTGAAGCTGGCATAGGCCGCAGGATCGGAATCGGCCGCCTCCGACATGTCCACGCCATAGCGTGCAATGAAGCGACGGATGACTGCCGTGGTCAGGTCACCCGCACGCGCCTGGGCCAGGCGCCCCATGACGGCAGTCAGCGCCTGCTTGGGCAAAAGATACTGGGAGAGAACGGCAAGTCGATCAGACATCGAGGTTTTGCTATAAAAGTAATAGAAGCTGTGGGCGGATTCTAGCCAACCCGCGACCATCGCCCCTCCTCGGCCACCGCGGCCTTCAACCCTGGCCGGACCGCCGCAAAGCCTCGCGCACGTTTTTCGAGGCCATCTCATCACACGCGGATGACAAAAGCCTCGCCGTCCCAGCACGAATCCGACCTGTGTTTTGCGTACGATGGCCGCTTTGAACACCGCACGCACGGCGACGAATACAACACTGTAGAATCAGGAAGTTTAGGTGTTGCCGGGCTTCGTCTTTGCGACACCGTTGTGACCTGGTCCTCTGTCCGGTCTGCGCCTTTTGCGCAGAACATCCACAGCCTTTTCAGCCTGACCACGTACCCCATGTTCTGTGGGCCAGGCAAGGTTTTCGTGGTTCCGACAAATGAGTGCCGCAACCGACCCAGACCTAAGAGATTGAACACATGGCCAAAGAAGAACTGATTGAAATGCAAGGCTCCGTCACGGAAGTCCTGCCTGACTCTCGCTTTCGTGTGACGCTGGAAAACGGACACCAGCTGATCGCCTACACCGGCGGCAAGATGCGCAAGCACCATATCCGCATCCTGGCTGGCGACAAGGTATCGCTGGAGATGTCGCCCTACGACCTCACCAAGGGCCGCATCACCTTCCGCCACCTGGCCAACCGTGGCCCCGGCCCTGGATCGCGTTGAACAGAAAATTCGCACATTGCGAAAATACCCATTTTTTTGACGCTACAATAGCATTTTAGTCGGAGCGTAGCGCAGCCTGGTAGCGCATCTGCTTTGGGAGCAGAGGGTCGCGAGTTCGAATCCCGCCGCTCCGACCAAATGATTCAAGCCCCTGGTTCGAAAGAGCCAGGGGCTTTTGTCTAACAGAATCCAAAGCGTCTAACGCAGCGCCGCCAGCACGAGCCCTCGCTTCAGGCCAGCAAACCGACCACCGCGACGGTATGGCAGGCGCTGCCGGCAACCACGAACAGGTGCCAGATGCCATGCGAATGGCGCATGCTCGAAAGGCTTCGGTAGAACACCGTTCCTGCCGAATAGAGCAGTCCGCCCGCGAGCAGCCAGGCCAGGGTCTGCGCACCGTGGCGCAAGGCCATCGGCACCGCGCCCCCTAAGCTGAGCCAGCCGAGGCTGATGTACAGGGACAGGCGCGGCGGCGAATCGAAACCAAGTGCACGTATCGCGCCCTGCAATGCGAGCGCCCATACACCGGCAAGCAAGGACCAAGCCCACAAGCCAGAGGGCGCCATCAAGGCAAAGGGCGTGTGACTGCCGGCAATCAGCAGGTAAATGCAGGCGTGGTCGACGCGCTGCCAAAAACGCTTGCGTGCCCCGGTGCAGCCATGAAAGAGGGCCGAGGCACCGAACAGCGCCGCCAGAGAGAGGCCAAACACCACAGAGCCTGCAATCTTGCGCGCATCGCCGCCGGCCACCGTTTCGCAGATGAGGCCCACACTGGCCACCACGCCCACGAGCAGGGCTGCCAGATGACTCCAGGTATTGAACCGCTCGCCGGGCTGGCAGCAAACGCTTGTGCCGCTCGGCAAGCCTGCCTGCAAGTCTGGCATGAAGCCTCCTGTCGCATGACCAAGGAACGCCGGACGCCGTGCCCGGCTCCTCCACCTTACGGCTCAGACGTGACAGGGCAATGATTGCAACTCACACGCTGCAGCGCCGTCCGCCGGATACCCCACGACGTGCCGCGTCAAATTGCAACGCCAGGCCTTGAAACCATCCCTAAACCATCCATATGGATGGCATAAGGATGTTCCATGGCCGCAAACACAACCACCTCCAACCCTCGCGTGAGCGAATCCGAGAAGCTCACCATCAATCTGGGCTATGTCGACCTGGGCCAGATCGACCTGCTGGTCGCCGAAGGCTTCTACGCCAACCGCAGCGATTTCATCCGCACAGCGATACGCAATCACCTGCGCAGCCATGCGGACGCGGTGCAACAGGTCGTCGCCCGCAAGATGCTGGTCCTTGGGATGCAGCATTTCTCCCAAGCCGATCTCATGCGGGTGCAGGCTGCCGGGGAAAAGCTGCAGATCCGCGTGTTGGGCCTGGCCAGCATCGCGCAGGACGTGCCTGCGCAGCTTGCCGCCGAAACCATCGAATCCATCACGGTGCTGGGAGCGCTCCAGGCCAGCCCCGCCGTTCGTGCCGCTCTGGCCGGCCGCATTACCTGAGAACCATTCCATGAAACAGCTTTTTCAAGACATGCTGGGCGAGGCGACACGCCTGACGCGCACCGGCCATCTGCTGGAAGCCACCGAGCTGATTCAGCGCACGCTGCGAGGCCAAAGTGCGCCCACACCCCACGACAAGCCAGCCGCAACCAGTCATCGGGATGCAGGCTGGATCGTCGATGCCGAAGCCCGCTTCATCGACGATGCTCCCGAACTCGCCGTGCCTGCGGGCACATCGCAGGCAGGCACGTCCAGCAACGAGCAATGGCTGCTCGGCAGCTACTCTCACGGAGGCCGGCAGCTGGCTTATCGGCTGTACGTGCCGCCAGGCAGTGCCCTCGAAGCGGGACCTCGCCCGCTCATCCTCATGCTGCACGGCTGCACCCAAGGGCCGCAAGACTTCGCCGCCGGCACGCGCATGAATGACCAGGCGCGCAGCGCTGGCGTAATGGTGCTCTATCCCGAACAAACACAGCATGCAAACTCGCAAAGGTGCTGGAACTGGTTCAAGGCCCAGCACCAGCAACGGGGCCGGGGCGAGCCCGCACTGCTGGCAGGCCTCACGCGCCAGGTGATGGCCGACCATGGAGCGGACGCATCGCGGGTCTATGTCGCCGGACTTTCGGCCGGAGGTGCAATGGCGGACATATTGGGACGCACCTATCCCGAGCTGTTCGCCGCCGTGGGCGTGCATTCGGGCCTGGCCGCCGGTGCCGCGTCCAATCTGCCCTCAGCCCTCGAGGCGATGCTAAGAGGCGCAGCATCTGGCTCGGCCAGCGGCCCCAGCGTGTGTCCAGTGATCGTGTTTCATGGTGACGCGGACACCACGGTACATCACGACAACGGCGCGGCCGTCGTGCATGCTGCACGCAGCGCGCAAAGCCCCACAGGCGCACCTCGCGTCAGCCAGGGCCATGCGCCGAACCGCCAACGGTTCACCCGCTCTGCCTATATCGCAGCCGATGGCAGTACCGCCATCGAGCACTGGCAACTGCATGGCGCAGGCCACGCCTGGTCCGGCGGCAGCGCAGCAGGCAGCTACACCGCGCCGGGAGGAATCGACGCCAGCGCCGAGATGCTGCGCTTTTTCCTTTCGCACCAGCGTGCGCGCAACTGCTGATTCGGCGCCGCTGCTCGCATTCGCCAACCACATGATTTCAAAGGCTCACAAGGGTTAGGAATGGTTGAGCATGGGCCTATTACTCCGGAAGAGCAGGCTCAGCAATAAATGGGCTGGCCAGGACAGCAAAAGGGCCCCCAGGGTCCTTTTTTGCCTGCATGGAGTCAAGCTGCCTCGAAAGGCATGGGAAATCACCGCGAGGCACAAGAGACAAGGCAGCCATATGAAATTCACGATGGGTCGAAAGCTCTGCCAGATGAGATAAGCACAGCCCTGACCATTTCGGAAGCTGGAATACAGGAGCCTTGTCCATGCTGGAGACCTTGATAAATCCGGGCTACGCCTGCGAAGGATATGCAGTGAAAGCCAGGCAGGACGTACAGGATCTTCTTGTAAGCCTGGCCTGCAGGCCTGCATGGCAGCAGATGCTGCGCAGTAATACGCGGTGGACGCACTGCCAGCGCCAGCGGCATGGTCCGCGAGAGATACCTTACCGCGCTCTTCCACATGTCCAGCTCGGTCTGGGAGACCTTCGGGCAAGACAGCGCTCAGTCGCCCTTTCCCGGACAGCTGCCGGCCGATCGAACCCACACGGGGACCCACAAAAGAAAAGGCCCGCGACTGCGGGCCCTTGATCAGATTCAGATCTCGAAAGCGGTTCGGTCCGCTGCGTCCTTGATCCAGCCGGGAGGCTTGCCCCGGCCGGTCCATGTTGCGCCAGTGGACGGATCACGGTACTTGGCCACACCTGTACCAGCAGGAGACTTGCGCTTACCGGTAGCAAACACGTCTTCCTGGGTCAACTGGAACTGCTGGACCAGTTCACGGACCTTGGCGATGGCACCGCCTTTTTCGGCTTTGAGGACCTCGGCAATGCGAGCCTCGATCTCGGCCTTTTGCTGAAGGAGAGTCTTGTAATCAGATGTCATGGCTTTTTCTTTGGATGCATGCTAGCAAAAACGCATTCTATTCAAAAAATGCTCCGCACCCCAAAGCACAAGCTTTCCACCGCCGTGTGCTGGGACAGAGAAGCCCTTCCGCGCGGCACGCCACACCCGTGGGCGAGGCTCCGTGGCCGACGCGGCGGCTGCCCAGATCGATCGCTGCCGCACCTCTGCACACTTGCGCACACCTCTTCGCGCCAAGGAGTCAGCCCCTCGGGCTGCAATGACTTGCCCTCAGCTGCCGCGATGTGGGGATAGTTGCCCAGACACGTCAAAAGAAACGGTCTCTCGCCTGCTGCGAGCGATGGCAAAAGCAAGAACGATTCACCGCCCAAAGAGGAGCGGCGGATTGATGAGAAGTAAAGCAAATAGATCGGGACGCTTGACCCATCGCTCTTGGCATGGCGCAGGCTTCGAACGATGCAGCCCCCTCCGAAACCCTGTGGACTGTCTGGCAGCGTCCTTCATGCACCGGCGCGACCTGAGCTTTCACACGCCCGTCGCCCTGGCTGGCAACCCGACCGCAGATCGGCGTATGCGACTTTGGGAAATGGCAGCAGCCTCTGTGGAACCCGTTCCTACAGCCCTCCAGAATGCGCCAAGCCAGACTGGGACCTTTCCAATCAAGAAGGAATTCCCATGAATCCCAACATCCTCCAGCGCCGCACCTCTCTCGCCATCGTGATGGCCGCCGCACTTTTGGGCGCATGTGCCCAGTCCCAGCCCTCGCCCAACGCGCCGGTCACCGCCGTCATGGGCACGGTCGATCTGAGAGAGCCCATGCCGCTCCCGTCCGATGCCGTGCTGGTTGTGGAGCTGCAGGACACCTCTCGCGCCGATGCCGCCGCCCCCGTGATATCTCAGCAATCCGTGCGGCTTGAAGGCCTCAAGCCCCCGTTCAGCTACAAGCTGCCCGTGGAGCCCAATCGTCTCAATCCTGCGGCGCAATATACGGTGATCTCACGCATCACCCAGGGCAACCAGCTCATCTTCACCAATGACACCGTCCACCCGGTCCTGACCCGTGGAGCAGGCCCGAAGGCCGATATGGTGCTGGTGCGGGTTGCCCCCTGACCTTCCCTAAAAAGACGAAACCCGCAGGACATTCCGGCGGGCTTTTTCGCGCAGAGGGCACCAGGCGGCCATCAAGGCATGCCGTTGGCACCATGCGTGCGAAAGCCTGGGCGCTCGCAAAGCCGCTCATAGTACGCACGGACTGCAGGCAAGTCAGGGCGCTCCATCGGGGCAGACAGCCAGCGGTGGGCAGACAGGCCCAGCACGATGTCGGCAAGGGTGAGTTGCGCGCCTGCAGCAAAGGCGCCTGTGCGCGACAGTTGCTCCTCCAGTATGCGCATGTGGCGATGCCAGTTCGCCATGCTGCTGGCCAGCAGCGCAGGATCCTGATGCTCGGGACTGTTTCTCACCAATCCCATGAAGGCATAGCGCCAGGAGTTGTTCAGTTCGGTCGCCTGCCAGTCCATCCATTGCTCGACGCGTGCGCGCTCTGCGGGTGCTGCAGGCAGCAGGTCATGCCGAGCCTGGCGCGCGGCAAGATAGCGGCAAATGGTGTTGGACTCCCACAGCACCAGCGCCCCATCAAGCAGCACGGGAACCATGGCATTCGGGTTGAGTGCAAGAAATCCCGGCTCCTGCGTTGACCGATGGCCCGAACCCCACTCTTCCTGTTCGAACGAGACTCCCAGCTCCACGCAAAGCCACAGCACCTTGCGCACATTGATGGACGATGACTTTCCCAGAATCCTGATCATTCGCAGCCTTCTTCGGTTTCGGTGATTTGCAATCCTGCATTGTCCCGTCCAATCCGATGAGGAATGCGGTCAGATTCCCACTGCTGCCGCATGATGCAGACATGCCTCTGGAACAGCCGTCATCCCGCCGAAACCACTCTGGCCCTTCTCCGACCGACACAGACCTGTGGACTGCATACATCGATGCAAGCGCACTGCCCAACCCGGGTCGCATGGCCTTGGGAGCCGTCATCACGGCGCCCGACGGAACACGGCAGCTTCTGTCCCAGGTCTGCCCCGACCAAGGCTGCAACAACGAAGCCGAGCTGCGGGCCTTGATGGCTGTGCTGCAGACCCTGCTAGGCCTGCAGGCTCGCCGGCTGGCCATCTTCACGGACAGCAGCGTCCTGGTAGAGCAGTTGGCGCCATCGCCCCGCCCCACCAGGCCCATCGTGCGGCTGGCCGACCTTTTCGATCAGGCCCGCGCCATGCTGGCCGAGTTCGAGCATGTGCAACTGCGCTGGATTCCTCGTCACCGCAACACCGAGGCCGACGCGCTGGCCAGAGCGGCCCTTTTGCAGCCGTGACCCCGCGCTTGCCGCACTCAGGCGGACTGCTGCCTGTCCAGCCGCTTGAGGAACACACCAATCTCCTTGACGACCTGGGCATCTCCCTTTCCCTCAGCACAGGCCAACCCCGTGCTCCACGCCTGCCGAGCCCCCGAAGCATCGTCCAGCGCCAGCAATGCCCGGCCCAGAAGCTTCCATGCCACCGAATAGCCGGGATCGAGTTCAGTGGCGCGCTGCAGGTGCGAGTGCGCCACAGCAGGCGCATCGCCATCAAGATACGCCTTGCCCAACGTGCAGCGCATCAAAGCCGAGTCCTTGCCGGACGCCAGGAGGCCCTCGAGCCTTTGCGTCATTTCGTTCATGGTTTCATCCTTTGGTGGCAATGCATGTTCTCGATCCAGCTGAAATTGCGGTCATGCTACAATCTCGCGGTTGTCTGCGCAGACAATGCTGTATCTCACGCCGGCGCGTCGTGCACTACGACGAAAAAAACAACGGTGACAGCCGCAGAGACGTTCTGCCGTAAAACGATGGTCGCGTAAGAGCCATCGTCCACATCACCCGCAAAAAGCCCGCTTTCAAGCGGGCTTTTTGCATTCCCACTGCCCGGCTGGTCTCACGATGGCGTGTGAAAAACAGGATTTACGACTCAGTTGCATGCAACTTCACCCGAGTTAGCTCCGTCAAGCACCTTGTTTCAATTTACACTTGACAACCAGGAAGGACCGGAGGCGCCAGACGCCAGCGCTCTCATTTCAAACTCTTAGCATGTGTCCTTCCAGGATTGATCGCATGGAACGCTCCATTCAGCGCCCCGGCCGCCTCCGCAGCCGGGGCGTTTTTTCTTGACGACGATCGCTCAGGCGCCCTGGCAACAACCGAAACGGGCACAAAGGCAAGTTTTTTCTCAATTCCAGAGAAAAGCACAGGTTTATTTGAGAATGATTCTTGTTTGCGTGTATGATTCAACCCATGCCGCAGCATTCATGGTGTTGCAGCAGTTCAGTTTCATCGTGGGGCGACTCGTCAGGCCAGTTCAGCCTGCAGTCGTTTTTGCCAGCCAGCGGTATGCCGGTTAGCCAGGCTCTTTTTTAAAGCACGATCATTTCTGGATATTCAATGCATCAGTTGCACTGAGCAGCGTCCACAGCAGGCGCTTTTTCTTCGCCTCAACACTGCCATCGCGCATCCATCGCGCACCGGCCTGCGACTGCACGCCAAATTTCTCTGAACTCCATCGCATCCAGGCAATGCCCTGACTGCAGATTTCCTTCGCGCAATGCAACAGGCCCGGCCCGCGCCAAGCGCAAGCCGGGCCTTTCCCGTTGCCGGATCAGGAACCGCGACGGCGCAAACGGATGGCCAGCCCGCCCATCATCAGACTTAGCAGAGCCACAGCCCATTCGCTCAGTGAAGGAATCGCCGCTGGCGTGCCGCCGCCGACCGCCGCAGCAGGCACAACCAGTGCAGAGGGATCTTCCACCCGGCCGTTGGCCACCAGATCGTCATCACCCAGGCCACCATCGCGCAGCACGAAGGAGACGACGCGCCCCTGCAGCGTTGCCGGTATCCGATACCAGTGCTGCGTGGCGTTGTCGCTTGTGCGCCCCCACTTCCAGTACTCGGCACCGCTGGGCAGATCACTGGGATAGGTCAGCTTGACAGTCACGAGCGCACCCGCATCACAGCCATCGGTATTCAGCTTCAGCAGTCCGTGGGGCACCACAGCCCCCGGACGCGGTGTGCCAGGCGCCGCCATGACCTGAGGCGGCTCGGCCAGGCGGCAGTTGATACCGCCGCCGGCGACTTCGCCCGATACCGCCATCTGGCCCGACCCGGTGATGTTGAAGCGGTTGGCCTGGTCCACAGGACCTGCAGCAGCCGCCAGCAACGGATAGCTGGCAGTCACAGGCGCATGGACCCCATCGCTCGCGCTCAATTGCAAGCTGGCCGAACCGGCCACCGATGCCAGATAGACGGCGGAGCGAAATTGCTCCGACACCTGAGCGGGGCTGCCGCGCAACTGTATGCCCGGCTGCGCGGCATCGGCGTCCTCGAGTCCAAGCACCTGCCCGTTGCTGGCAACAATGGACAGCGTCACGACAGGGCTGTCGGCATCTGCCACCTGCACATCGGCCAGATCGGCCGCCTGGCCAACCACCACGGATTGCGCATTGGCGGGCAAGCCACTGAGCGATGGTGCCTGCCCACCGAAATTCAGACCCAGCAAAATCGGATTGTGGTCGCTGGAACGATAGGCCGTCGGCGCATAGAAGCCGGCCTGCTGGTCCAGCGACTTGAACTCGAGGTTGTAGTCCAGGACTTCAGGCTCCTCGGCATTGATGGCCCACTTGACCGCGCGCCCCACGCTCGGCTGCAGGCTGGCACTTACCAGCACATGGTCCAGCGAGCCCCACATTCCATCGAACGCATAGGACAGGCCCTGAGACACCTTGGCGTAGCCGCCATCCTCCAGCGCCTTGATGGGGTCCTCCTTAGAGTACGCATTGAAATCCCCGACCAGCACCACATGCGGGCTGGTCGTGCCTGTGGGCCGGGTTGCCAGCCAACTGCTCAGTTGCTCGGCCGTCTTCACACGCGCGGCGTTGTTGGCGCCCTGGCCGTCAAGCGCGTCTGCATTGCCCGGGCTGCTGAGCACGCTGCCCTTGGATTTGAAGTGATTCACCACCAGCGTGAACTGCTCCGTGCTGCCGCCTACCGCAAAAGTCTGTGCAATCGGTACGCGTGCGCCGCCTACGCCTGGGTTGAAGGCGTCGTAGGTGGTGACGCTGGGTGCCGCTGCGCTGCCCACCGGCGTGACACGATCGCTGCGATAGAGGATGGCCACGGTGATCGCATCCGTGCCAGCACCCGCCACCGTACCTGAAGCCTCGCTGAAAGGCGCCTTGACCACCGCATACACGGCGCCGGCAGGCTTGTCCGCACTCGCGTTCAAGGCGTCGGCCAGATCCTGGATGGCGCTGCCCGGGCCAAAGCCGTTGTTCTGCACCTCCATCAGGCCATACACATCGGCGCCCAGCCCCAGCAGATTGGCCACGATCTTGGCGCGCTGCCTGTCCAGCTCGGCAATGCTGTTGGCACCACGAATGCCCTGCTGATTGCCCAGGGGCGTGCTGAACATCACCTGGGAAGAGCCGCTGGTGGCGCCCGTCAGGTTGAAGAAATTGAGCACGTTGGCCGAGGCAATCTTGAGCGATGCCGCCCCCACAGCCTGCTGCAACTGAGCAGCCGAGGGACGCGCCGCCCCCGAGAACTGCGGCGTCTGCGTAGGCTGTACGCGGTAGCTGGTCAGATATGGCTCGCTGGCAGCTGCATCCGAGAACTGATCGAGCACGCCGATGACACGGTCCACGCCATCGCCGGCACGCAGCGTGTTGGAGGCCGACAGAGACTGTCCGCCGCGGCCCGGCACAGAGGCGGGATTCTGTGCGCCCGAGCGATCATCCAGAATGATCTGGCTGCGCTGCAATGTCTGCACATAGGCGGCATAGCCCGTCACGCTGGGCGCATTGAGTTCGGTGTACTGCGCCAGCGGCGCGTCGGCAGACAGCGTGACATTGCCGTAGCGGCCCAGCGTGCGGTTGTCGCTCACCACCAGCTTGCCGCCCGCAGTGGCGGACGCGACCTCCACACGCATCCCCTCCAGACGCTCCCACTGCCCCATGTCGCTGACAGGCAGCGTGACGCGCACGGGCTCCGGCAAGGCGGCCGCGCCACGGACCACGAAGTCCGTGACGGCGCTGAGCTGGGTCTGGTTGCGAAACTCGCTCACCGAGGCGGAGACCTGCACCAGCTTGCCTACCGTGCCCTCATCCACCCCGGGATTCGCATTGCCGTAATAGACGAAGACGCCCTCCGAGGTGGCAGCATCGCCATCGGAATCCGCCTCCTCCTCCTGCACGAAGAAGCCACTCAACCCTGGCATATAGGCCGTTACCACGGCGCTCACTGTCACCTTCTGCCCCACCAGGGGAGACTGGTCGCCGGAACCCTGGAGTGCAGAAATTCTGGTGATGGGCGGCTCGTCCCCGGTCGTGAAGCCCAGCGCCGTGCCGGTCCACACATTGCCCGAGGTATCCAACACCGGCTCGCCCACGGGAACCAGGCTGTAGGACGTATTGACCGCCAGCCGCACACCGGCGTTGAGCGTGATGGTCGAGCCACTGAATTTCACCTTCGCCGCATCGCCAGCCTGCAGCATTGCCACCACGGTGCTGCCCTGGCGCAGTTCGAAGCTGCCGCTACCGGGTTTCACCGCCTCATCAAAGCTCAGCTTGATTTCGGGATTCAGCGCCACCCCGGTTGCCGCCGCAGCAGGAATGGTGGCCTGCACAGTGGGTGGCGTGGTATCGGGCAGTGCCAGGGCGATGGAGACATCGTCAACGGCCAGGCCGTGATCGTTGCCCACATCATTGAGCTCGATCCAACGCAGCCACAACGTGGCGCCTGGCGCCCAGCCCAGACCGCGCAGATCGCCGCCCACATCATTCACCCGTCCGGCCACATTGCCATCCACCGGGGCGGCAGTACCGGTAGCGATCGGCGATTTCCAATTGAAATTCGCACCGGCAGGCAGCCATTCAGGCACATCGGCAAAGGTCGCGCCCATGCCGTACTCCAGCTCCATGGGCTGCTCGGAGGTGTTGCCGCCATTGCGCCATTGCTCGCCACTGAATCGCAGGCTGATGCCATCCACCGCGCCGCCCGTGTCATTGCGCATCGCCAGCGCAATCCAGCCGGCCACGGCACCCTGGGAGGGGCTGCCAAAGTAAGCTCCACCCGATGCCACACCACCCAATGCACGGTCCGCATCCAGCCCCAGGCTGTAGAAGCTGCCGGCATTGGACGCGCCATTGCCTGCCGCATATGCAGTGATGCCCGCCAGGTTCCTGTTGAAGAGAAACCAGCCCGGCAGGGTGCTGTCATTGGCCCAGGCCAGCCCCGTCCCGGATGCGGCCAGGGTGTCGAAATTCTGCGCATAGGTGCCGGTGAAAGGAACCTGCGCCCATACGCCGGCGGAGGCCGAAAGAAGCAGGCCTGCACCATACAGACGCCAACGATGGCGCTGCAGCGGCGGACTCATCGGATTGGCCGGGTTGAATACAAACGGAATCAGCGTGCGGGCAATGGACATGGATGTGCAATAAAAAAATAATGCGCATCCCCCCGTGGTTGCGCAACTTCCGGTTTATCGCGCATGGACATGACCAGCCTGTGACTTGGCGGATGCTCCCGCGTCCTACGCGCAGACTGGCCGCTCACCCATCTCCCACTCCCCACACGGCATGCATCATTGCACCCAGTTTCTGAATCGTTTCATTGCCGGCCCTGGGGCATTTCCTCCTCCCTCCCTCTCATTCCCCCAGGAAGCCTTCAAAAAGGCACCGGCTCTTTCTTCCCAGGCCAGCGCAAGCCGCTGGCCTTTTTCTTGGGCGCGCCTCGTCGCCAAAACCATCCTCGTCACCCGTCTTGAACGCGCCACGTCGCTGGAGGCTTTTCGTGCGTCCGCACACTCCCACACTCTTTTTCTTACTCATAACTTACAAAAAATTCATTCCCGTGATATACACGCGCATCTCCCACTGAAAATCATCATCGCCATGACATCCGACTACAGAGCCCTGCTGCAACAAAAAGCCGATCTTGAGAAAAAGATCGACGCTCTGATCAAGCACGCAAGAACGGATGCGATCACTGAAGCAAAGGCCATGGTGCAGCAATATGGCCTGACGAAAGAGGATGTCTTCCCCTCCGCCAGGATCAAACCTCGCAAGACCGGACAGCGCAGCGTGGGCGAACCCAAATTCCGCAACCCCGAAACCGGCGCAACCTGGACAGGCCGCGGAAAGCCGCCCAAGTGGATAGAAGGCAAGGACCGCGCAAGCCTCGCCATCTGATCGCCAGCCATATTCAGGCGCGATGCCATACCATGTGCTTCCATCACCAGGAGGAAGCACACATGAGCAAACAGAACTCGGACACGCTGTTGGCTGCAGAACTGGCCGACCACTTCATAGAAGTCATTTTGTCGACCAAGCCCGAACTGCTGGTGTCGGGCATCGGCGGAGTGGCAGACCTGAACCATATACAGCATGGAGCCAAGGCCCTGGCACATTTCCGCCTGACGCTGATCCAGGAACTGTCCCAGCAGCCCATGCCCGACATGAACAGCCACTGAGGCAGGCGCGAGGCAACGAACAGGCAAGAAAAAACCGCCACACACTGAGGTCTTCAGTGTGTGGCGGTGTCTTGGATGGTGGAGCTGGCGGGAATTGAACCCGCGTCCGCAAGCCTTCGCCGGGCAGATCTACATGTTTAGCGTTCTGTTTTGAGTCTCGCCTCCCGAGTCGCGCAGGCGCACGCTACCCGGGATGCCAGCTTCCTTGGATCTTGCCACGTACTAAGAAGCCCAGCACGCAGCCAGCTGATGTGAATTCCCTTGCAGCCGGGAGGTATTGCTACCCCCTTGCCCAGCCCATCAGCGTGCTGTTGCAAGGCTCACCGGATTTAAGCGGCGAGTGCGAAACGTTCGTCGTTTGCAGTTAGTTTTTTGAATGGAGATTTACGAGCGTCAATCAAGCTCGACATGCACCACACCGGTCCCGAACCCACGTCGAAACCAGGACAGCCCCAAGGCTCCTATCTTAGCCTCTTTCCAGCAGTTTCAAGAGCTCCAGCGGAGAATTGATTTGCGCATCCGCCTGCCAGTGCAGCGTATCGCCGGCTGCGCCAAGGTAGCCGTAGCAAGCCGCCACGGTCTTCATGCCTGCGGCCTTGCCTGCAACGATGTCGCGCTCGTCGTCACCGACATAGACAAAACTCTCGGGAGGAAGGCCGATACGCGCGGCAGCCTCCAGCAAGGGTGCAGGATGGGGCTTTGCATGGGGCGTGGTGTCGCCGCTGACGACGGCTGACGCAGTTGCGAACAGCGGCATCTGTTGCGTCAGCGGATCGGTAAAGCGCATGGACTTGTTCGTGACCACGCCCCAGGGCATGGACACAGCCTGGAGTCGTGCAATCAGTTCCTCGACACCCTCGAACGCATAGGTGCGCTCTGTCATGCATTGCTCGTAGTTGCGGAAGAACTCCTCGCGCATCTGCGCAAACTCGGGCGAGTCGGGCGTGAGCCCGAACCCCACCCCCAGCATGCCCCGCGCCCCCGCGCCCGCCATGGGTCGATATCGCTCATAGGGAATTGAAGGCATACCCCGATCCGTACGCATCCTGTCTGCGGCTGCACCCAGGTCTGGTGCACTGTCGATCAAGGTGCCGTCCAGATCGAACAGCACGGCTCGGACTTCTTTCCACATGCAGCTTACCCCTCAGCCCGGCGCGTGGCCAGCATGTAGTTCACAGATGTGTCTGCACTGAGCCAGTAGCGCCCTGTGATGGGGTTGTGCTGCAGGCCCTTGCTGGCCTGCAGATCAAGGCCAGCCTGACGGGCGAACATGGCGAGTTCGCTGGGCTGGATCAGTTTCGCGTACTCATGCGTTCCCTTGGGAATCATCTTGAGCAGGTATTCTGCCGCGACGATGGCCAGACCGAAGGCCTTTGCACTGCGGTTGATCGTGGAGAAGAACACCCAGCCGCCAGGCTTGACCAGCTCAGCACAGGCCGATACCACGGAGGCGGGATCGGGCACATGCTCCAGCATCTCCATGCAGGTCACCACATCAAAGGAACCAGGCTGCTCCTGGGCCAGACGCTCCACACTGACTTCGTGGTAGTGGATGTTGGGCGTACCCGTCTCCAGTGCATGCAGCTGGGCCACGCGCAATGCCTTGGTGGCCAGATCGATGCCAACCACTTCGCGCGCACCCTTGCGCGCCATGGAGTCGGCAAGGATGCCGCCGCCACACCCGACATCCAGAATTCTGCGCCCCTTCAAGGGAACTTGCGCATCGATCCAGTCCAGCCGCAGCGGATTGATCTGATGCAGGGGTTTGAACTCACTTTCCGGGTCCCACCAGCGATGGGCCAGGCTGGAGAATTTCTCCAGCTCCGCCGGGTCGGCGTTGAGGTTGATTGCGTTGCTCATGGCGTCGATTGTCGGCGATTGCGGCGACCGTTCAGCCATAAAAAAAGCCCCGTTGCCGGGGCTTTTGCGAGAAGCAATCGAAAGATTACTGGGCGGCGCGGGTGCCGACCACTTCGATTTCCACGCGACGGTTCTTCGCGCGGCCTTCCTTGGTCTTGTTGTCGGCGATAGGCTGCTTTTCGCCCTTGCCTTCGGTGTAGACGCGGTTCTTTTCGATGCCCTTGGACACCAGGTAAGCCTTCACAGCTTCAGCGCGGCGAACCGACAGCTTCTGGTTGTAGGCGTCAGAGCCAACGGAGTCGGTGTGACCCACGGCGATGACCACTTCCAGGTTGATGCCCTTGACCTTGGAGGCCAGGTCGTCCAGCTTGGCCTTGCCTTCGGGCTTCAGAACCGACTTGTCGAAGTCGAAGAAAGCGTCGGCAGAGAAGGTCACCTTGGAGGCCACGGCCGGAGCGGGTGCCGGTGCGGGTGCGGGAGTTGCCGGAGCGGGCGTTGCGGCGGGAGCCACAGCGGCGGCCACAGGCTTCAGAGCGCCGTCGCAGTCAGCAGCTGCAGTGGCGGGCGTCCAGTTGGCATCGCGCCAGCACAGTTCGTTCGTGCCGTTCTTCCACACCAGTTCGCTGGTGCCGTTTTGCCAGTTGTCGATGGTCTTGCCACCGTCAGCAGCCTTCACTTGTGCGCCAGCGGCCGTTGCGAGGGCGGCAGAGGCAAACAACATCGCCACTTTGTTCAGTTTCTTCATGGTTCTCCTCTTGGGGAAAAAGCCGCAGCAGGGCTGCGAATCTGTGGACGTCATCAGTGACCATCACCAAAAACGTTGAATTGATTGTGCCATACGTCACATGCAGACGGACCGCCAAGCGGGGGCCAACAAGTAGGACAGCGGCGGAATTCCAGGGTTATGTTGCTCGGCTGCTACACGTCATTCGACCTAAAATGGGCCTTTTCCCGCCGTCAGAGTATCGCCACACATGACCCAGTTTGCTAAAGAAACCCTGCCCATCAGCCTCGAAGAGGAGATGCGTCGCAGCTATCTCGATTACGCAATGAGCGTGATCGTGGGCCGGGCGCTGCCCGATGCGCGAGATGGTCTCAAGCCTGTGCATCGGCGCGTGCTGTTCGCCATGCACGAGCTCAACAACGACTGGAACCGGCCGTACAAGAAGTCGGCGCGTATCGTCGGCGACGTGATCGGTAAGTACCACCCGCACGGAGACAGCGCGGTGTACGACACCATCGTGCGCATGGCACAGGACTTCTCGCTGCGCCACATGCTGGTCGACGGGCAGGGCAACTTCGGTTCGGTGGACGGGGACAGCGCGGCGGCGATGCGTTACACCGAAATCCGCCTGTCCAAGATCTCCCACGAGATGCTGGGCGACATCGACAAGGAGACGGTGGACTACGGCCCGAACTACGACGGCAGCGAGCGCGAGCCGCTGGTGCTGCCTGCGCGGCTGCCCAACCTGCTGGTCAATGGTTCCTCGGGCATTGCCGTGGGCATGGCCACCAATATTCCACCGCACAACCTCAACGAGGTGGTGGACGCCTGCCTGCACCTGCTGCAGACGCCCCAGGCCACCATCGACGAGCTGATGGAGATCATCCCCGCGCCCGACTTCCCGACGGCCGGCATCATCTATGGCATCAACGGTGTCAAGGAGGGCTATCGCACGGGTCGCGGACGCGTGGTGATGCGCGCCAAGTGCCACTTCGAGGACATCGACCGCGGCCAGCGCCAGGCCATCATCGTCGATGAGCTGCCCTACCAGGTCAACAAGAAGACGCTGCAGGAGCGCATGGCCGAGCTGGTGCACGAAAAGAAGATCGAGGGCATCAGCCACATCCAGGACGAGTCCGACAAGTCGGGCATGCGCCTGGTGATCGAGCTCAAGCGCGGCGAAGTGCCCGAGGTCGTGCTCAACAACCTGTACAAGCTGACCCAGCTGCAAGACACCTTCGGCATGAACATGGTGGCGCTGGTCGATGGCCAGCCCAAGCTGTGCAATCTGAAGGATCTGGTCGAGGTCTTCCTGCAGCACCGCCGCGAAGTGGTCACGCGCCGCACGGTCTATGAACTGCGCAAGGCGCGCGAGCGCGGCCATGTGCTGGAGGGCCTGGCGGTCGCGCTGGCCAACATCGACGACTTCATCGCCATCATCCGCAACGCGCCCACGCCACCTGTGGCCAAGGCCGAGCTGATGACGCGCAACTGGGACAGCAAGCTGGTGCGCGAGATGCTGACGCGCACCCGTACCGATGGCGGCGTGGTCAATGCCGACGACTACCGCCCCGACGGCCTGGAACGCGAATTCGGCATGCAGGCCGATGGCCTGTACCGCCTGTCCGAGACCCAGGCCCAGGAAATCCTGCAGATGCGCCTGCAGCGCCTGACCGGCCTGGAGCAGGACAAGATCGTCGCCGAGTACAAGGACGTGATGTCCGTCATCGAGGACCTGCTGGACATCCTGTCCAAGCCCGAGCGCGTGTCGGCCATCATTGGCGACGAACTCAAGCAGATCAAGGCCGAGTTCGGCCAGAGCAAGGTCGGCGCCCGCCGCAGCACGGTCGAGTACAGCGCGCAGGACCTGTCCACCGAGGACCTGATCACGCCCACCGACATGGTGGTCACGCTCAGCCACACGGGCTACATCAAGAGCCAGCCGCTGTCCGAGTACCGCTCGCAAAAGCGCGGCGGCCGCGGCAAGCAGGCCACGGCCACCAAGGAAGACGACTGGATCGACCAGTTGTTCATCGCCAACACGCACGACTACCTGCTGTGCTTTTCCAACCGCGGCCGCCTGTACTGGCTCAAGGTCTGGGAAGTGCCGGCGGGCTCGCGCGGTTCGCGTGGCCGCCCCATCGTCAACATGTTCCCTCTGCAGGATGGCGAGAAGATCAACGTGGTGCTGCCGCTGACGGGCGAGTACCGCAGCTTCCCGGCCGACCACTATGTGTTCATGTCCACCAGCATGGGCACCGTGAAGAAGACGGCGCTGGACGAGTTCTCCAACCCGCGCAAGGCCGGCATCATCGCCGTGGGCCTGGACGAGGGCGATTTCCTGATCGGCGCAGCCCTCACCGACGGCAAGCATGACGTGATGCTGTTCAGCGACGGCGGCAAGGCCGTTCGATTCGACGAAAACGACGTGCGCCCCATGGGCCGCAATGCGCGTGGCGTCAAGGGCATGACCCTGGAAGAGGGCCAGAGCGTGATCGCAATGCTGGTGGCCGAGGACGAATCGCAAAGCGTGCTCACGGCCACGGAAAACGGCTACGGCAAGCGCACGTCCATCGTCGAGTACACGCGCCATGGCCGAGGCACCAAGGGCATGATTGCCATCCAGCAGTCCGAGCGCAACGGCAAGGTGGTCGCCGCCACCCTGGTCCACGCCGATGACGAAATCATGCTGATCACCGACACTGGCGTGCTGGTGCGTACCCGGGTGTCGGAAATCCGCGAACTGGGCCGAGCCACCCAGGGCGTGACGCTGATCTCGCTGGACGAAGGCGCCAAGCTGGGCGGCCTGCAGCGCATCGTCGAAAACGATGCCAACGAAGTCGAGGGCGAGGCCACGGGCGAGGAAGTCCCGGGCGGCGACGAAGCCGCTGCCGAAGGCACGGGCGAGCCCGCCTGATGACCCGGCCGCCGCTGGGGCTGCCTCCCACACCGGGAGTGCAGCCGTAGCGGCGGCCCAGATTTTTGACAGTTGCAGGCCCCGCCCGAACTGGCGCCTGCGCGTGACTTGACAGTGAACTCCATGAACCGCCCTTACAACTTCTCCGCCGGCCCTGCCGCCATTCCCGCCGAAGTGCTGCAGCAGGCAGCCGCCGAAATGCTCGACTGGCACGGGTCCGGCATGAGCGTGATGGAGATGAGCCACCGCGGCAAGGAGTTCATCTCCATCTACGAACAGGCCGAGGCCGATCTGCGCGAGCTGCTGGCCGTGCCGCCCGAATTCAAGATTCTGTTCATGCAGGGCGGCGGCCTGGCCGAGAACGCCATTGTTCCGCTGAACCTGTCGCGCGCCGGCACGGTGGACTTCGTGCTCAGCGGCAGCTGGAGCCAGAAGTCGGCCAAGGAAGCACGCAAGTACGTAGCCGATGCACACATCGCAGCCAGCGGCGAGGACAGCCAATTCACCACCCTGCCCGCCCCCGAAAGCTGGCAACTGAGCCGTGGCGCCAGCTACGTGCACATCTGCAGCAACGAAACCATCCATGGCGTGGAGTTCCAGGAACTGCCCGACCTGAAGGCGCTGGGCTGCGATGCTCCGCTGGTGGTGGATTTCTCCTCGCACGTGGCCTCGCGCCCCGTCGATTGGAGCCGCGTGGGCCTGGCGTTCGGCGGTGCGCAAAAGAACCTGGGCCCGGCCGGCCTGACCCTGGTCATCGTGCGCGAGGACCTGCTGGGCCACGCCCTGCCCGCCTGCCCTTCGGCCTTCGACTACAAGACCGTGGCCGACAACCAGTCGATGTACAACACGCCGCCCACCTGGGGCATCTACATCGCGGGCCTGACCTTCCAGTGGATCAAGCGCCAGACCGAAGGCGGCCTGACCGGCGTGGCGGCCCTGCAGGCGCGCAATATCGCCAAGGCCGACCTGTTCTACCAGTACGTGGACCAGTCCTCGTTCTACGTGAACAAGGTCGCTGCCAATTGCCGCTCGCGCATGAACATCCCTTTCTTCCTGCGCGACGAGTCGCGCAATGACGCCTTCCTGGCCGGAGCCCGGGAACGCGGCCTGCTGCAGCTCAAGGGCCACAAGTCCGTCGGCGGCATGCGTGCCAGCATCTACAACGCCATGCCCATCGCTGGCGTGCAGGCGCTGGTGGAGTACATGCGCGAATTCGAACAGCGCAACGCCTGACCGACCACACCCCTTCCATGAGCACCCCACCCCAAGCCTCTCCCGATCTGGCGCATCTGCGCGTGCAGATCGACGATATCGACCAGCAACTGCTGGATCTGCTGAACCGACGCGCCCGCGTGGCCGAGCAGGTCGGCGAGGTCAAGAAGCGTGAAGGCACGCCCTTCTTCCGCCCTGACCGCGTGGCCCAGGTCATCCAGAAGATCGAGTCCGCCAACCCCGGCCCGCTCAAGAACGCCCATGTCTCGGCCATCTGGCGCGAGATCATGTCGGCCTGCCTGGCGCTGGAGTCACCCCAGCGCGTGGCCGTGCTGGGCCCGGCGGGCACGTTCTGCGAGGAAGCGGCCATCCAGTACTTCGGCGGCGCGGCCGACCTGATGTACTGCAACAGCTTCGACGAGGTGTTCCACGCCACGGCTGCGGGCAGCGCGCAGTACGGAGTGGTGGGCGTGGAGAACTCCAACGAAGGCGTGGTCACGCGCTCGCTGGACATGTTCCTGCATACGCCCTGCCACGTGGTGGGAGAGGTCAGCCTGCTGGTGCGCCACAACCTGCTGCGCAGCACCAGCACGACCGAAGGCATCAAGGTGGTTGCAGCTCACCCCCAGGCCCTGGCCCAATGTCAGGGCTGGCTGTCCAAGCATCTGCCACATGCCGAACGCCGCCCGGTGTCCAGCAACGCCGAAGGCGCCCGCCTGGCGGCGCTGCACCCCGACATCGCCGGCCTGGCCAGCGAACGCGCGGCCCAGCAATTCGGCCTGCACGTGGTGGCGCATGCCATTCAGGACGATGCCTACAACCGTACGCGCTTCGCCGTCATCTGCCTGCCGCATACGCTGGCGACGCCCGCACCCAGCGGGCAGGATTGCACCAGCATCATCATCTCCGTGCCCAACCGTCCCGGCGCCGTGCATGACCTGCTGGTACCGCTCAAGCGGCACGGCGTCTCCATGACGCGCTTCGAATCGCGCCCCGCACGCACCGGCCAGTGGGAGTACTACTTCTACATCGACCTCGAAGGTCACCCGGCCCAGCCCAACGTGGCCAGCGCGCTGCAGGAGCTGCGCGAGCTGTGCGCCTTCTACAAGGTGCTGGGCACCTATCCGGTCTCCAAGTGATGCAGCCGTTCGAACAACTGGGGTTGATCGGCTGCGGCCTCATGGGCGGCTCGTTCGCGCTGGCGCTCAAGCAGGCCGGGCTGGTCAAGCGTGTCGTGGGCTACAGCAAATCCCCGTCCACCACCGAGCGCGCACGCCAGATGGGCGTCATCGATGTGGAGGCACCCTCGGCCCTGCTGGCCGCCGCCGGCGCAGACCTGGTGCTGCTGGCGGTGCCCGTGGCGGCCACCGAGGCCACGCTCAAGTCCATCAAGCACTTGGTCACGCCCGGGATGATGATCATGGACGTGGGCTCCACCAAGGTCGATGTGGTGCATGCCGCCCGCTCGGCATTGCGCGACCAGCTCGGCTCCTTCGTGCCGGCCCACCCCATTGCGGGCAAGGAAGTCTCGGGCGTCGAGCATTCCGACCCCCAGCTGTACAAGGGCGCACAGGTCATCCTGACGCCCACGGAACGCACACTGACCGAGCACCTCCAAAAGGCCCAGTCCCTGTGGGAGCTGCTGGGCTGCCGCGTGCGCGCCATGTCGCCAGAAGCCCACGACAGCGCCTTTGCCACGGTCAGCCACCTGCCGCATCTGCTGGCCTTCGCCATGATGCAAAGCGTGATCACCCAGCCCGATTCCGATGAGGTGCTGTCCCTGGCCGGCCCCGGCTTCCGTGACTTCACGCGCATTGCAGCAGGCGACCCCAAGATGTGGCGCGATGTGCTGCTGGCCAACAGCGAACAGGTGCTGGCGCAGTCGCGCCAGTTCCAGCAGGCGCTGCAGCAACTCGAATGCCTGATCCAGGCCGGCGACGGCCAAGGCCTGGAAGACCACCTGACCCTGGCCAGCGCGGCGCGTGCCCACTGGCGCATGGGCGTACCGCGCCGCTGACGCGCAACGCCGGCCGCGCTCCAAGCGCCCCCAAGCGCATCTGTGGATTGCGGCCAGCGCGGCCGCAATGCCTTCCGACAGCCTGTTTGCCTCCGAATTGCCATGTTCAGTACCGCCTTCCTCGACATCCCCCCTCTTTCCCGCGCGCAGGGCACGGTGAGCCTGCCAGGCTCCAAGAGCATCTCGAACCGCGTGCTGCTGCTGGCAGCGCTGAGCCAGGGCACGACCGTGGTCCACGACCTGCTTGACTCGGACGACACGCGCGTCATGCTCCGGGCCCTGCAGCAACTGGGCTGCACGGTGGAGCCCACCGCCATCACCCTCGGCCAGCCTGTGCGCATCACCGGCCTGGGCGGCGTCCTGCCCTCCGGCGCCAGTGCCGAGCTGTTCATGGGCAACGCCGGCACGGCCATGCGGCCGCTGACGGCAGCCCTGTCCGTGCTGGGCGGCGACTTCCAACTCAGCGGCGTGCCGCGCATGCATGAGCGCCCCATCGGCGATCTGGTCGATGCGCTGCGACAGCTCGGCTGCCGCATCGACTATCTGGGCAACGAGGGCTTTCCTCCGCTGCACATCCGCAAGCCCGATTTCTCGCAGCTGCCGCACAGCCCCATCCAGGTGCGTGGCGATGTCTCCAGCCAGTTCCTGACCTCGCTGCTGATGGCGCTGCCGCTGCTGGCCACCACGCGCGACATCACCATCGAAGTCGTGGGCGAGCTGATCTCCAAGCCCTACATCCATATCACGCTGGAGTTGCTGGCCCGCTTCGGCATCGCCGTGCACAACGAGAACTGGCAGCGCTTCACCATCCCGGCCGGCAGTCGCTACCGCTCGCCGGGCGAGATCCATGTCGAGGCAGACGCCTCGTCGGCCAGCTACTTCATCGCACTGGGCGCCATCGCCTCGGACAGCGCCGAAGGCATCCGCATCCTCGGCGTGGGCCTGGACTCCATCCAGGGCGATATCCGCTTTGTCGAGGCCGCGCGCGCCATGGGCGCCGAGGTGGAAGGCGGCCCCAACTGGCTGCGCATCCGCCGTGGCGCCTGGCCGCTCAAGGCCATCGACCTGGACTGCAACCACATCCCCGATGCCGCCATGACGCTGGCCGTCATGGCCCTGTATGCCGATGGCACGACCACGCTGCGCAACATCGCAAGCTGGCGCGTCAAAGAGACCGACCGCATCGCGGCCATGACCAAGGAGCTGCGCAAGCTGGGCGCCGAAGTCGAGGAAGGCGCGGACTTCATCCGCGTCACACCACCCGCATCCACCGCCGCATGGCGCGCGGCCAGCATCCACACCTACGACGATCACCGCGTGGCCATGTGCTTCTCGCTGGCGGCCTTCAACCCGGCCGCCCTGCCGGTGCGCATCGAAGACCCCAAGTGCGTCGCCAAGACCTTCCCCGACTACTTCGAGGCCCTGTTCTCGGTCTGCGAGACCGCCCGTGCCCGCATCCCCGTGATCTGCATCGATGGCCCCACCGCCTCCGGCAAAGGAACCATCGCCGCCGAGGTGGCCGAGGCCCTGGGCTACCACCTGCTGGACTCGGGCGCGCTGTACCGCCTCACAGGACTGGCCGCGTCGCGGGCCGGCATGGTGCTGGACGAATCCCACGCCCCGCAGATTGCCGCGCTGGCGCGCGCGCTGCCCGTGCGCTTTGATGCCGAGCAGCGCATCTGGCTGGGCGACGAGGATGTCACCCTGATCCTGCGCAGCGAGGAGTCGGGCATGAACGCCTCGCGCGTCTCGGCCCTGCCGGCCGTGCGCGATGCACTGGTGGACCTGCAGCTGTCCTTCCAGCAGCTGCCGGGACTGGTCGCCGACGGCCGCGACATGGGCACGGTGATCTTTCCCCATGCTCCCCTCAAGGTCTATTTGTCGGCCTCCGCCGCCTGTCGCGCCGAGCGCCGGCATAAGCAGTTGATTTCCAAAGGAATTGCCGCTAACATAAGCGCCCTTCGGGCAGACCTTGAAGCACGCGATGCGCGGGACATGAACCGCAGCGTTGCACCGCTCAAGCCCGCCCAGGATTCCATGCTGCTTGACAGCTCCGAGCTTTCCATCGAAGAGGTGGCAGAGCAGGTGCTTTCATGGTGGCAGGAACGCCAGCCGTTCGGCCGCGACTGATTGCCAGTTGCGCCGCACGGTCGGCAACCCGCCCTCAGGGCCCAGACATGGCGGCACCGCCCCGTGTACGGCCCGAGGTTCATAGGCTCCAACCCCGTGGTTGAACCCACAACACCTCCGCAAACAGTCCTAGAAACGCTTGGCAATGGTGCCAACGGAAACCTGTTTGCGGGCAAGGAAATACATGTCTGAATCTTTTGCCTCCCTGTTTGAAGAATCGCTGCAACGCACGGAAATGCGTCCTGGCGAGGTCATCACCGCTGAAGTCGTGCGCGTCGAGCACAACTTCGTCGTCGTGAACGCTGGCCTGAAGTCGGAAGCCTATGTGCCGATCGACGAATTCAAGAACGACCAGGGAGAAATCGAAGTCCAGGTGGGCGACTTTGTGTCGGTCGCCATCGGCTCGATCGAAAACGGCTACGGCGACACCATCCTGTCGCGCGACACCGCCAAGCGCCTGGCCTCGTGGCTGGCTCTGGAAAAGGCCCTGGAATCGGGCGAATTCGTGACCGGCACGACCTCCGGCAAGGTCAAGGGCGGCCTGACGGTGCTGGTCAACGGCATCCGCGCCTTCCTGCCCGGTTCGCTGATCGACACCCGTCCGATCAAGGACCTGACTCCGTACGAAAACAAGACGATGGAGTTCAAGGTCATCAAGCTGGACCGCAAGCGCAACAACGTGGTGCTGAGCCGCCGCGCCGTGGTCGAAGCCTCGATGGGCGAAGAGCGCGCCAAGCTGATGGAAACGCTGAAGGAAGGCGCCATCGTTCAAGGCGTGGTCAAGAACATCACCGAATACGGTGCGTTCGTGGACCTGGGCGGCATCGACGGCCTGCTGCACATCACCGACATGGCATGGCGCCGCGTGCGTCATCCTTCGGAAGTCGTGCAGGCTGGCCAGGAAATCACGGCCAAGATCCTCAAGTTCGACACCGAGAAGAACCGTGTCTCGCTGGGTCTGAAGCAAATGGGCGACGACCCGTGGATGGGCGTTTCGCGCCGCTATCCCTCCAGCACCCGCCTGTTCGGCAAGGTCACGAACATTGCCGACTACGGCGCGTTCGTCGAGCTGGAACCCGGCATCGAAGGCCTGGTGCACGTCTCCGAAATGGACTGGACCAACAAGAACATTGCTCCGACCAAGCTCGTGACTCTGGGTGACGAAGTCGAAGTCATGGTGCTGGAGATCGACGAAGACAAGCGTCGCATCTCGCTGGGCATGAAGCAGTGCAAGGCCAACCCCTGGCAAGAGTTCGCACAGAACACCAAGCGCGGCGACCGCGTCAAGGGCCCGATCAAGTCGATCACCGACTTCGGCGTGTTCGTGGGTCTGGCTGCCGGTATCGACGGCCTGGTGCACCTGTCCGACCTGTCCTGGAACGAGCCCGGCGAAGCTGCCGTGCGCAATTACAAGAAGGGCCAGGAAGTCGAAGCCATCGTGCTGGCCGTGGACGTCGAGCGCGAGCGCATCTCCCTGGGCATCAAGCAGCTGGACAGCGATCCCTTCACGACCTTCGTGACTGTGAACGACAAGGGCCAGATCGTGTCGGGCAAGGTCAAGACGGTGGACGCACGCGGTGCTGAAATCGACCTGGGCGAAGACATCGTCGGCTACCTGCGCGCTTCGGAAATCGCCGTTGACCGCGTGGAAGATGCCCGCTCGGTGCTGAAGGAAGGCGACGAGATCACCGCCGTGGTGGTCAATGTGGATCGCAAGACCCGCAACATCCAGCTGTCGATCAAGGCCAAGGACCAGGTTGACCAGCAAGAAGCCATGGCTTCCCTGTCCGCCCAGTCGGCCAAGGAAAACGCCGGCACGACCAGCCTGGGCGCCCTGCTGCGCGCCAAGCTGGACAACTCCGACAAGTAATCAGCAGCCAGTCTGCTGACCGCTGAAGGTCGGATGCGACGGGTGCCTCCGGGCGCCCGTCGCCATTTCAACCCCTGATTCCTATCCTTGATGACCCGATCCGATCTCGTCGAAGAACTCGCAGCACGCTTTGGCCAACTGAGCCAGCGCGACGCCGAGCAGGCCGTCAAGACGATTCTTGACGCCGTCAGCGATGCCCTGGTGCGCGGCCATCGCATCGAAATCCGCGGCTTTGGAAGTTTCTCGGTCAACCACCGCCCGCCCCGCATGGGCCGCAATCCCCGCAGCGGCGAGGCCGTCCACATTCCGTCCAAGCGCGTGCCGCACTTCAAGCCCGGCAAGGCCCTGCGCGAAGCCGTGGACCTGCGCCCCGGCGCGGCGCCCGACACGGTTGCCGCCAGCTCCGCAGGCACCGGCCCTGCCGCCTGAAAGCCGGCTTGCCGGCTGCGCGCACTGCAGCCGTCGTCACCGCCAGGCTCTAGAATCGTTCCCGTCACACAAGGGAACACATGAAGTACTTCCTGTGGCTGCTCAAGGCGGCCATTTTTTTTACGCTGTTCGCCTTCGCACTGAACAACCAGCAGGACGCGACGGTGCACTTCTTCTTCGGCACCTCCTGGACTGCGCCGCTGGTACTGGTGGTGCTGGCCGCCTTCGCCCTGGGCCTGATCGTGGGCGTGCTGGGCATGGTGCCGCGCTGGCTCAAGCACCGCAATGCCGCGCGCTCGACCCAGGGCACCGCGCCTGCAGCCGAAGGAGCGGCGCCAGCCACGGCGCCCAAGGCGCCCCCCTCCCCCATCCTGCCGGGCGATGTGCATGGAATTTGATCTGAGCTGGATACTGCTGGGCCTGCCCGTGGCCTTCGTGCTGGGCTGGCTGGCCTCGCGCTGGGACCTGCGGCAGATCCGCGCCGAAAACCGCCAGGCACCCAAGGCCTACTTCAAGGGATTGAACTTCCTGCTCAACGAGCAGCAGGACAAGGCCATCGACGCCTTCATCGAAGCCGTGCAGAACGACCCCGACACCTCGGAGTTGCACTTCGCCCTGGGCAATCTCTTTCGCCGCCGCGGCGAATACAACCGCGCCGTGCGCGTGCATGAGCACCTGCTGTCGCGCGGCGACCTCAGCCGCGTGGACCGCGACCGCGCCCAGCACGCGCTGGCCCAGGACTTTCTGAAGGCAGGCCTGCTCGATCGCGCCGAGGACGCGCTGCGCCGCCTGGAAGGCACGGCCTTCGAGGCCGAGGCCCGCCTGGCCCTGCTGGCCATCTACGAGCGCTCGCGCGACTGGACACAGGCCGCCGCCATTGCTCGCCGCATGCAGGATGCCAACCAGGGGGACTTCAGTGGCCGGCTGGCGCACTACCTGTGCGAAGACGCCCAGTCCTTGCTCACGCAGGGCCAGCAGGCCGAGGCGCTGCAGCGGCTGCAGCAAGCCATCACCACAGCACCCCAGGCTGCGCGACCGCGCCTGGAGCATGCCCAGCTGCAGCATCGCATGGGGCAATCGGCCCAGGCCTTGCAAACGCTGGAAAGCCTGGCCGAGCAGTCCCCCGCCGCGCTGCCGCTGGCAGCCCAGTTGCTGGTGGACATCGCAGCCGCCACGGGCCAACGCCAGCATGTCCACCAGCTGCTCAGCCAGCAATACACCCAGGCACCTTCGCTGGACCTGCTGCAGGCGCTGGTTGCGCTGGACGCTCAAATTGAAGAACAGAGCACCGATGGTGAAACCAAGGCACCGGGACGCGCCCGCCTGGTCCAGCATCTGGACCGGGAACCTTCCCTGGTGGCTGCTGCGCAGTGGCTGGCTGGCGAGAAACTGTCCGAGGAGCAATACCACCCAGCCGTGCAACGCGCGCTGGACCACGCCGCCAAACCGCTGACCCGCTATCGCTGCGCGGCCTGCGGCTTCGAGGCGCGCCAGCATTTCTGGCACTGCCCCGGCTGCCAGAGCTGGGACAGCTACCCGGCCCGGCGCGTCGAGGAGCTGTGATGGGCCGGGGTGGCGAAAGGCGGCCCTATCCCCGGCATCGCGTCACCCCCATTGGCAAACCCGGCATGGCCAGTGTATTTTCAGAGTATTCCTAGAAACCGCCCTGGAGGGCGCGTGGCCATTGGCTTTGGGTGCGTGCGGCCGTGCCTGCGCCGGCCTCCTGGAGCCCGCGACTGCCTGGCGGCACGCCAGAGGCCTGCATAAGATGCTTCTGGGTCGCAATGTTGCGGCCCTCAACATTGAGGGATCAGGAGGTTTGTATGTTCAGAAAATTGATGGCTGGCTTCATTGCGCTGCTGTGGTCCGTGATGGCTTTGGCCGCTGTGGAAGCCAACAAGGCGAATGAAGCCGAACTGACATCCATCAAGGGCATAGGCCCGGCCATGTCGGCACGCATTCTCGAGGAACGCAAATCAGCCCCCTTCAAGGACTGGCCCGACTTCATCGCACGGGTCAAGGGTGTGGCGGAACCGACAGCCACCAAGTTTTCGGGCGAAGGCCTGACTGTCAACGGCAGCAGCTACAAAGGCCACAGCGCCAAGCCTGATGCCAAGGACACTGCGGCCAGGGGGGGCAAGGACACGGCGGCCCAGGGCACCAAGCCGACCAAGGAGCAGGCGGCAAAGCCGGCCACTCCAGCCAAGGCCGGCTCGGCCTCCTGAAGACGCGAACTGTCTCTATCCAACCCGCTTCGGCGGGTTTTTCATGCGTACGACCCTCGGGGTATGCGCGGCCATAGCCTGAAACATGCTCAGGTTTTCATAGCGAAGCAAAAAACCTTGCCCGTAAAATGGACCGCCCATGCCCCTGATCACCCTCATACTCCTACCCTTCATCGGCAGCCTGATTGCCGCAATGCTGCCCGCCAATGCACGCAATACGGAGTCGACTCTGGCCGGCGTGATCGCATTGGGCTGTGCCATACAGACCGCATTGCTGTTTCCACAGATCGCCGATGGGGAAGTGCTGCGCCAGGAGATCGAGTGGCTGCCGGCACTGGGACTGAACCTGGTGATCCGCATGGACGGCTTTGCCTGGATGTTCTGCATGCTGGTGCTGGGCATAGGCTCGCTGGTCGTGCTGTATGCGCGCTATTACATGTCGCCGGCCGATCCCGTGCCGCGCTTTTTCTCGTTCTTTCTGGCCTTCATGGGCGCGATGGCTGGCGTGGTGCTGTCGGGCAACATCATCCAGATTGCCTTCTTCTGGGAGCTGACCAGCCTCTTCTCCTTTCTTCTGATCGGATACTGGCACCATCGCAAGGATGCACGCCGCGGCGCGCGCATGGCGCTGACGGTGACGGGCACGGGCGGCCTGGCCATGCTGGCCGGCATGCTGGTGCTGGGCCACATCGTGGGCAGCTATGACCTGGACAACGTGCTCATCGCCGGCCAGCAGGTGCGTGACCACCAGCTGTACCTGATCGCCCTGGTGCTGATCCTGCTGGGCGCGCTGACCAAGAGTGCGCAGTTCCCCTTCCACTTCTGGCTGCCGCACGCCATGGCCGCGCCCACGCCGGTGTCGGCCTATCTGCACTCCGCCACCATGGTCAAGGCCGGCGTGTTCCTGCTGGCGCGCATGTGGCCCGTGCTCGGTGACACCGATGCCTGGTTCTGGCTGGTGGGCGGAGCCGGCGCGGCAACCCTGCTCATCGGCGGCTATCTGGCCATGTTCCAGCACGATCTCAAGGGATTGCTGGCCTATTCGACGATTTCCCACCTGGGCCTGATCACGCTGCTGCTGGGCCTGAACAGCAAGCTGGCCGCCGTGGCTGCGGTGTTCCACATCATGAACCACGCGACCTTCAAGGCCTCGCTGTTCATGGCCGCGGGCATCGTCGACCATGAAAGCGGCACGCGTGACATCCGCCGGCTTTCGGGCCTGCGGCACATGATGCCCATCACGGCCACGCTGGCCTGCGTGGCCAGCGCGGCCATGGCGGGCGTACCGCTGCTCAACGGCTTCCTGTCCAAGGAAATGTTCTTCGCCGAGACCGTCTACCTGGATGCCGCTCCCTGGGTGCGCACGGCCTTGCCGGTGGCCGCCACGGTGGCGGGCATGTTCAGCGTGGCCTACTCGCTGCGCTTCACCATCGACGTCTTCTTCGGCCCCAAGGCCACCGACCTGCCGCACGACCCGCACGAGCCTCCGCACTGGATGCGCGTGCCCGTCGAGCTGCTGGTGCTGGCCTGCCTGGTGGTGGGCATGCTGCCGGCGTGGGCGGTGGGCAGCTTTCTCGCAGCGGCCGCCACGCCCGTGGTCGGCGGCGACCTGCCCGAGTACAGCCTGGCCATCTGGCACGGCTGGAACATGCCCTTGATCATGAGCCTTGTGGCGTTGATTGGCGGCATCCTGCTGTACATGCTGCTGCGCTGGCAGCGCCAGGCCGGCCATATGGATACCGCGCCGCTGGTGGGCACGCTCAGCGGCCAGCGTGTTTTCGAGAATCTGCTGGCCCGCCTGTCCCTGCTGGGCCGCTGGTCGCGCCGGCGCCTGTCCACCATGCGCCTGCAGTGGCAGATGCTGTGGCTGGTCTGCACCGCCGTGCTGGCGGGCGTTCTGCCCCTGTGGCTGCAAGGCATCAAGCTGGGCGACCGGAGCATGCTGCCGCTGTCGCCCGCCTTCGTGATGCTGTGGGCCGTGGGCATTCTCTGCGCCCTGGGTACGGCCTGGAAGGCCAAGTACCACCGGCTGACGGCGCTGATCATGCTGGGCGGCGCCGGGCTGTGCACCTGCCTGACCTTCCTGTGGTTCTCGGCGCCTGACCTGGCGCTGACCCAGCTGGTCGTCGAGGTCGCCACCACGGTGCTGATGCTGCTGGGCCTGCGCTGGATGCCCAAGCGCGACAAAAGCCTGCACATTCCCGTGCTGTCCGCCGAGCTGCGCGCCCGCTCGCGCCGCATGCGTGACCTGCTGCTGTCGCTGGTTGCAGGTGGCGGCATGGCCTGGCTGGCCTTCGCCATGATGAGCCGCCCCTTCTATGACGGGGCCTCCACCTTCTTCCTGGAACATGCGCTCAGCGATGGCGGCGGCACCAATGTGGTCAACGTCATGCTGGTGGACTTCCGGGGCTTCGACACCTTCGGCGAGATCGTGGTGCTGGGCATCGTGGCCCTGGTCGTCTATGCGCTGCTCAGGCGCTTTCGCCCGGCCCGCGAGACGCTGGACCTGCCCGAGCAGCAGCGCTACATGCCTGGCGATCTGCAGACCGATCTGTTCAATCCGCGCAACGCAGGCGATACGGCCGTGGGCTACCTGATGGTGCCCGCCGTGCTGGTGCGGCTGCTGCTGCCGTTTGCCGCCCTGGTTTCCGTCTACATCTTCATGCGTGGCCACAACGAGCCCGGCGGCGGCTTCGTGGCCGGCCTGGTGTTCTCGGTCGCCTTGCTGATGCAGTACATCATCTCAGGCACGCAGTGGGTCGAGGCCCACCTGCCGATCTTCCCGCGCCGATGGATCGGTGTCGGCCTGCTGTTCGCACTGGGTACCGGCATGGGCTCCATCGTGGCCGGCTATCCCTTTCTCACCAGCCACACCTTCCATATGACCCTGCCAGTCGTCGGCGACGTGCATCTCGCCAGCGCCCTGTTCTTCGACATCGGTGTGTTCTCGCTGGTGGTCGGCGCGACCATGCTCATTCTGACGGCCATCGCCCACCAATCGGTACGCAGCCACCGCTACCACGCCCGTCTGCTGGAGGAGCAGCAGCAACAGGCCGAAGAGGCCGAAGCCGCCGTGCAGCAGGCCACCGCTGCAGCGCTTGCACGAGGAGGTTTCTGATGGAAGTCGTGCTTGCCATTGCCATCGGCGTACTGACGGGCTCGGGCGTGTGGCTGCTGCTGCGCCCACGCACCTACCAGGTCATCATGGGCCTGGCCCTGCTGTCTTACGCAGTCAACCTGTTCATCTTCAGCATGGGCCGCCAGGGCCTGGCCATCGACAAGGAGCCCGTGCTGCGCGCCGGCGTGCCGCAGGATCTTGCGCACTATGCGGACCCCATGCCGCAGGCGCTGGTGCTCACGGCCATCGTGATCGGCTTTGCCATGACGGCACTGTTCCTGGTGGTGCTGCTGGCCTCGCGCGGCACCACGGGCACCGACCATGTGGACGGAGCCCATTCCCGCACCGAGCAGGAGATGCCATGAACGAGCTGACCGCCCGTCTCATGCCGCACCTGATGCTGGCGCCCATCGTGCTGCCCATGCTTTCGGCAGCGCTGATGCTGTTGCTGCGCGAAGAGCGCCAGCGCCTCAAATTCGCTCTTGGACTGGTATCCACCCTGATGGGGCTGGGCGTGGCCGTGATGCTGATGCTGTGGACCGACCAGGCCGGCGCGCCCGTCAACCTGGGCGTCTACATGCCGGGCAACTGGCCCATGCCCTTCGGCATCTCGCTGGCACTGGACCGCCTGACCGGCATGATGCTGGTGCTGACCTATACGGTGGCCCTGGCCTCGCTGGTCTTCTCCAGCGCCCGCTGGCACCGCGCGGGGATGCACTTTCACTCGCTGTTCCAGTTTCAGCTGATGGGCCTGAGCGGCGCCTTCCTCACGGCGGACCTGTTCAACCTGTTCGTGTTCTTCGAGATCATGCTCGCGGCCTCCTATGGACTGGTCCTGCATGGTTCCGGGCGGACGCGCATCCAGGCGGGCCTGCACTACATCGCCATCAATCTTGCAGCCTCGTCGCTGTTCCTGATCGGCGTGTCCATGCTCTACGGCCTGACCGGCACGCTGAACATGGCCGACCTGGCACGTGCCATCCCCCAGGTCAGCAGCGACGACCGCGGGCTGCTGCATTCGGCCGCTGCCATCCTGGGCATTGCCTTCCTGACCAAGGCAGCCATGTGGCCGCTGAACTTCTGGCTGGTGCCGGCCTACAGCGCAGCCACCGCTCCCGTGGGCGCCGTGTTCGCGCTCATGACCAAGGTGGGCGTCTACGTGGTGCTGCGGCTGTGGACGCTGCTGTTCAGCTCCGAGGCCGGCGCCTCCGCCCTGTTCGGCAGCACCTGGCTGATCGTCGGCGGCATGCTGACCATGGCCTTCGGCGGCCTGGGCATGCTGGGCTCGCAGCGTCTGACGCATATCGCGGGCTTTGCGGCCGTTCTCTCTTCGGGCACCTTGCTGGCCGCCACGGGGTTTGGCCAGAACGCCTTGACGGCCGGGCTGCTGTACTACCTGCCCAGCTCCACCCTGGCCGTGAGCGCCCTGTTTCTGATCGCCGACGTGGTGGACCGCTGGCGCGTGGATGACGATGCGGGCGAGCCCTATGAGGATGACGAGGCTCCCTTCCTCAACGCCGAACTGCTGCCCACGGAGGGCTTCAACCTCGACGAATCCGAAGAGGTGCTGATCGGCCGCGCCATTCCCGCAGCGGCCGCCTTCATCGGCCTGAGCTTCATGCTGGCCACCCTGGTGGTCACCGGCCTGCCCCCGCTTTCGGGCTTTGTGGGCAAGTTCGCCATGCTGTCTGCCCTGCTCAACCCGCTGGGCCTGGGCAACTCCAGCGGCTTCCAGGCCGGCTGGGCCGGCTGGGTGCTGGTGGCGCTGATGATCGCCACGGGACTGCTCGCCCTGCTGTCGCTGGTGCGCGCCGGCATACGCCATTTCTGGGCGACCGAGGAGCAGAACTCGCCCTCGTTGCGTGTGGCCGAAGGCCTGCCCATCGCCGTGCTGCTGGCCTGCTGCGTGACGCTCACCGTGCAGGGTGGCCAGCTGATGGGCTACACGCAGCGTGCGGCCGATGCGCTGCTGGCGCCCGATGTCTATGTGCGCTCCGTCATGGGCACGCAGCCGGAGCCGAGCCCGGCAGAAAAGAAGGCGCGGCTGGAAGCCGGCCCCGAAGGCGCCGCGCGCGCCGCTGCCCAGGCCAGCGGCGCCCCCATGCCCGCAGGCATAGGCGATGCAGGCCCAACGGCCGGCAAGGAGGATTCCCGATGATGAAAACCCTGCTGCCCGCGCCGCTGCTGTCGGTGGCGCTGTTCCTGCTGTGGCTGCTGCTCAACCGCTCGTTCAGCAGCGGCCAGATCCTGCTGGGCGCCTTGCTGGGCCTGTTGCTGCCGCTGCTGCTGCGCGGCCTGCGCCCCTTGCCCGTGCGCGTGCGCCATCCGCTGACCATCGTGCGCCTGGGGCTGCGCGTGGTCTGGGACACCTCGGTGTCCAACTTCAACGTCGTGCGGTTCATGCTGTTTCCGGGCATGCGCAAGCACCCGGCCAACTTCGTGCGCATCCCGCTGGAACTGCGCGACCCCAACGGCCTGGCCGTGCTCGCCATGATCGTGTGCATCACGCCCGGCACGGCCTGGGCCGAGATCTCGCGCGACCGCTCCCAGCTCATGCTGCATGTGCTGGAGGTCGATGATCCCGAAGAGATCGTCCAGCACGTCAAGCGCTCCTACGAGCGCCCCCTGATGGAGATTTTCGAATGATGCCCTGGTTCCACTGGACTTTGATGTTCGCGCTGGGCCTGCTGGTCGCCGCCATGGGCTGCGCCGTGCTGCGCCTGCTCAAGGGCCCGCACGCCCAGGATCGCGTGCTGGCGCTGGACTGCATGTACCTCAACGGCATGCTGGCCATGCTGCTGATGGGCATCATCTATGACAGCACCAGCTATTTCGAGGCCGCCCTGCTGGTTGCGCTGTTCGGCTGCGTGGGCTCCACGGCCATGGCCAAGTTCCTGCTGCGCGGCGAGGTGATCGAATGATGCCGGAAACCACCACGCTGCCGCTGTGGTGCCAGATCCTGGTGGCTGTGCTGGCGCTGGGCGGCGCCATCATCGCCTTTCTGGGCTCCATGGGCCTGTGGCGCCTGGACAGCTATTTCGAGCGCGTGCATGCGCCTTCCATCATCGCCACCATGGGCTGCTGGCTGATCATGCATGCCACCTGGATCTACTTTTCCGTCAGCGGACAGAGCCTGGCCGTGCATGCGCTGCTGATTGCGGTGTTCATCTCGGTGACCGTTCCCATCACGACCATCTTCCTGATGCGTGCAGCCCTGTTCCGCGCACGCCGTGCGGGCCAGGACGTGCCGCCGCCGCTGAGCAGCGTCGTGCGCAACGAGCCGGCCGAACACCCGGACGTCTGAAGCGCAATCGGGCCTGAAAATACCCGCCGATGCGGCAGGCAGCGGCAGGCAAAAGCCCTACTGCCAACTGTCCAGCATACGAATTCGCCCACGGCTGCGTCAATGCGCCAAAGCACCCGGTGCACGAGCCCCGCGGCTATGAGTTTGTGAGCGTATAGTGCAGTCATCATCTGCGCTGGCAACGTATTTGATGGAACGGCCACAGGCGTGGCCGCCCTGGTTTTTCCTGTGTACGAGGGTTCATGCAAATCTCTTCCCCCCTGACCGATACCGATCTGGCCAACGGCTGGTCGGCCCTTCACAACCAGGCACACAACGGCATGGCATTGCAGCAGAACTCCAATCGCCTCGCCTTCGCGGACCCGGAATTCATGTTCCGCCGCGAAACCCGCGGCATCCGCATGCAGCTGGAGCTGCTCAAGCCGGACCTGGCCCAGATCGAGCGCGGCATCGAGCACACCGTCGTGGTCTATGGCAGCGCCCGCTTCGTGGACCTGGAGCAGGCCGAGCAGCAATTGGCCGACGCACAGGCCAGCGGCGATCCCCAGCGCGTTGCCTTGGCCGAGCGCGCCGTGCGCAATGCGCACCGCTATGAACAGGCCCGCGCCTTCACGCGCATCGTGGCCGCCGACAGCCTGAACCAGCCGCCCGAGGAACGCCTCTACATCTGCACCGGCGGCGGCCCCGGCATCATGGAGGCGGCCAACCGGGGCGCCCATGACGTGGGCGCGCCCAGCATCGGCCTGAACATCGAGCTGCCGCACGAGCAAAACGGCAACCGCTTCATCTCGCCGGACCTGAGCTTCAAGTTCCACTACTTCGCCCTGCGCAAGATGCATTTCATGATGCGCGCCAAGGCCCTGGTGGCCTTCCCCGGCGGCTTCGGCACGCTGGACGAGCTGTTCGAGGTGCTGACCCTGATGCAGACCGGCAAGACGCATTCGGTGCCCGTGATCCTTTTTGGCACCGAGTTCTGGAAGCGCCTGCTCAACATCGACCTGATGATCGAGGAAGGCACGATCTCGCCCAAGGACCTGCAGCTGTTCCGCTATACCGATGATCCGGTCGAGGCCTGGGCGCTGATCAAGCAGTTCCACGCTGGCGGCTGGTAAGCCGCAGCGGCCGGCAGGCCGCCACCGCATCGCAAGGCGATCTGCGCACCAAGGCGCAGGTCGCTTTTTCTCATTCCGGCTTGCGCGGCGTCAGCCCCATGAACCAGGCCGTGCGGATGCCCGAGGCCACGGCCGCGCCCACCACCCAGAACAGGGCCGAGACGCCGATCAATGCCCCCGCCGAGCCGAACAGCACGGGCATGGCCACGCTGGAGGCATTGATGGCCATGAGCCGCAGGCCCAGTGCCTCGCCATGGCGGTGCTCGGGCGTGATCTGGTGCAGCATGCTCATGACCATGGGCTGCACAGACCCCAGCGAAAAACCCAGCATCACCGAACACATGCCCATGGTCAGCGCCGAGTCCATGAAGGGGTACAGCGCAAAGACGAAGGCGGTGATGGCCATGGCACCGGAGATCACGGCGCCTTCGCGCAGGCGCTCGGCCACCAGCGGCATGGCCAGGCGGATGGCGGCGGCCGCCACGGCAAAAATGCCCAGCAGCGTGCCGATGACCGAGGCACTCAGGCCCTTCTCATGGCCCAGCAGCGGCAGCACGAAGGTGTGCACGTCCCAGCATGCGGACTGCAGCCAGTTGACCAGCAGCAGGTTGCGGAAATTGCGGTCGCGCAGCAGGTCCCAGGCATGCTGCTTCGGACCGCCTATGGGCGCGCGCACGGGCGGCAGCTCCTGCGTGTGGCGCACCCAGCTCCAGGCCAGCACGGGCACCAGGGCCAGCAGGCCGAAGGCGACGCGGTAGCCCATGGTGCTGCCCTCGCCGCCAAAATTCGCGTGATCGATCAGCAGCCCGGTGCTGAAGGGCCCGATGAAGTTGGAGATGGCCGGGCCTATGGCCAACCAGCTGAACACCTTCTTGAGCGCCACCGCATCGTGGGTGACACGGCCCGCATGGCGCTGCACGGCAATCACCACGGCGCCGCTGGCTCCGCCCGTCAACAACGCCGCAAGGCATAGCACCGGATACAGCGGCAATGCCAGCGCCAGCGCGCAGCCCCCGCTGGCCGCCAGCATGGACAGGAAAAACGGCTTGCGAAAACCATGCTTGTCCGCGAAGCGCCCGGCCGGCAGCGCCAGGAACACCTGGGTCAGCGCGAACAGCGCCAGCAAGATGCCCACGGCCGCCGCGCTATAGCCCTGCTGCAGGGCCAGCAAGGGCGCTGCCAGCCGCATGCCGGCCATGGTGGCATGCACGCTGACCTGCGCCATGATGACCTTGAACAGGGCCAGGTTCATCTCAATCCTGCTCCGACCCCGGCTCCATTCCGGCCGCAGCGTCCTTGTCATCCGGCAGGCCGGGCCGCGCTGCACTAGAGGTCGGCGCGGGCAGCTCCTGCACGTCGCGCAGCTGGCGCTGGATGGCGCGCGTGCGCACGCCCACCTGCTCGAAGCGCTTGGCCGCCGCGTCTATGGACTTGCGCGTGGCATCCACCACTTCGCCGAACTTGGCGAACTCGGTCTTGACCTGGCCGAGCACCGCCCAGACCTCGGACGAGCGCTTTTCGATGGCCAGCGTCTTGAAGCCCATCTGCAGGCTGCTGAGCATGGCGGCCAGGTTGGCCGGGCCGGTGACCATCACGCGGCAGCCGTTTTGCACGGCCTCGACCAGGCCGGGGCGGCGCATGACCTCGGCAAACAGGCCTTCGGTGGGCAGGTAGAGCACGGCAAAGTCCGTGGTGTGCGGCGGGCTCACGTACTTGCCGTGGATCTTGCGCGCCTCGAACTTGATCGATGCCTCGAAGGCATTGCCTGCCGAGACAATGGCCGCCTTGTCCGCCGCATCCTGGGCGTCGAGCAGGCGCTGGTACTGCTCCACCGGGTACTTGGCGTCGATGGGCAGCCAGACCGGCGTCTCGTCGCTGCGTCCGGGCAGGCGGATGGCGAACTCCACCATGTCGTCGCTGCCGGGCACGGTCTTGAGGTTGCGCGCGTACTGCTCGGGCGTGAGCACGTTCTCGATGATGGCGCCCAGCTGCAGTTCGCCCCAGGTGCCGCGCGTCTTCACATTGGTCATCACGCGCTTGAGATCGCCCACGCTGCCGGCCAGCGTCTGCATCTCGCCCAGGCCCTTGTGCACCTGCTCCAGCCGGTCGCTGACCAGCTTGAACGATTCGCCCAGGCGCTGCTCCAGCGTGGCATGCAGCTTCTCGTCCACCGTGCGCCGCATCTCTTCCAGGCGCGCCGCATTGTCCGACTGGATGGTGGCCAGCCGCTCGTTGAGCGTGCCGCGCAGCTGCTCGGCATGGACCTGGCTGGATTGCGCCAGCCCCCCCAGCTGCTGCTGGATGTCGTTCTTGAGGGAGTCCAGCGTGCTGCGCGTGGTCTGCGCCAGCGCCTCGAAGCGCTCCTGCACATGGGCGTTGAAGCGCTGCGTGCTTTCGCCCTGGGCCTCGCGGGCCTGGGCGCTGTCGGCGGCCAGCCGCACGGTGAGCCGGCCCAGTTCCATGCGAAAGGCTGCCAGCGCCTCGCCCTGCTCGCGCCGCGCCGCCTGGGCATCGAGCTGGGCCTGGGCCAGATGGGCCTGCAGCTGCTGCGAGACGCGGTCCAGCCCGCCATCGCTCTTGGCCACGGCCATCTGCGTGGCCTGGGCACCGCGCTCGAGCTGCTGCAGCCGCACGTCCAGCATCTGCAGCGCCTGCAGCACCTGCTGGGGCGCCACCCCGTCCTCGCGCTGCGCCGAGCGCCTCCACAGCAGCCACATCACGGCCGCCTGCCCCAACAGCAGCACGGCCCAGGCCGCCCACCACACTCCGGATATCTGGGTCAAGATTTTGCTTGCGCTCCATGCAGCGGGAAGCGGCCACGGCCAGCCGTCCCGCGATTGTCACAACACGGTGTTCAGGCCTTGGCGCGCGCGCCGGCGGCCGCCGCTTCGGGCTGGTTCACGGGCGTGCGCGGGCCCTTGCCGGACAGGAAGTCGATCAGGTTGTCGGCCGCCAGCTCGGCCATGGCGCTGCGCGTGCCCATGGTGGCGCTGGCGATGTGCGGGGTCAGCGCCACGTTGGGTACGGTCAGCAGGCCGGGATGGACCGAGGGCTCGCCCTCGAACACGTCCAGGCCTGCTGCAGCAATGGTCCTGTCGCGCAGTGCCCTGGCCAGCGCCGCGTCATCGACGATGCCGCCGCGCGCGATGTTGATCAGCGTGGCCGTGGGCTTCATCCGGGCGATCTCGGCCGCGCCTATGGTGTGGTGGTTTTCCTTGGTGTAGGGCAGCACCAGCACCACATGGTCGGCCATGGCCAGCAGTTCATCCTTGCCCACGTAGCCGGCCTTGCATTCGGCTTCCAGCTCGGGCGACAGGCGCGAGCGGTTGTGATAGACCACCTTCATGCCGAAGCCATGCGCCCCGCGTTTGGCGATGCCCTGGCCGATGCGGCCCATGCCGATGATGCCCAGCGTGCTGCCGTGCACTTCCGAGCCGGCAAACAGGTCGTAGCGCCAGGAGTTCCACTTTCCGGCGCGCAGGTAGTGCTCGCTCTCTGTCACGCGGCGGGCCGTGGCCATGAGCAGGGCAAAGCCGAAATCGGCCGTGGTCTCGGTCAGCACGTCGGGGGCATTCGTGCCCTGCACACCTGCAGCCGTCATCGCAGGCACGTCGAAGTTGTTGTAGCCCACGGCCATGTTGGCCACCACCTTCAGGCGCGGGCAGGCGGCCAGCAGCGCCGCATCGATGGTCTGCGAGCCCGTGGTCAGCACGCCATCCTTGTCCTGCAGATGCCGGGCCAGTTCCTGCGGGCTCCAGACCACGTCATCCTGGTTGGACTCGACCTCGAAGTGCTGCTCCAGCTTGCGCACCACTTCGGGCGGGATGGCACGGGCGATCAGGATGCGGGGTTTGCTTGCCATGTCTGTCTCTTTCCTTGTCTTGGCGTTAGGCGGTTCTTCAGCGGAACCAGATGAAGCTCATCAATACGAACAGCGGCACCAGAATGCACAGCGACCAGGCCATGTAGCCGAAGAAGCTGGGCATCTTCACGCCGCGCTCCTCGGCAATGGCCTTGACCATCAGGTTGGGCGCATTGCCGATATAGGTGTTGGCGCCCATGAACACCGCGCCCGCCGAGATGGCGGCCAGCGTCGAGGCCATGGCCGTCATCATCTGAGCGGCGTCTCCGCCCGCCGTATTGAAGAACACCAGGTAGGTCGGCGCGTTGTCCAGGAACGAGGACAGCAGGCCCGTGGCCCAGAAATACATCAGCGGATCGGGCGTGCCGTCGGCGCGCGTCACGGCCCCCACAATGGCGCCGAAGGGTCCGGCCGTTCCCGCCTTGAGCATGGCGATCACTGGAATGATGGTCAGGAAGATGCCCGCGAACAGCTTGGCCACTTCCTGCATCGGCCCCCAGCCAAATTCATTGGCCTGGTGCACGCTGCGCGGCGTGAGCCTGAGGGACAGCACAGTCACGGCGACGAGGCCCGCATCGCGCACCAGACCCGGCAGGCCCACATGCGTGCCGGCCAGCACCAGGCCGGCATCGGTACGCCACAGGCCGCTCATCAGCACCAGTGCCACCACGGCCAGCAGCAGCACGAAGTTCACGCCGCCATCAAAACCCAGGCGGCTGGCGCGGCCCAAGGCATCGACGCTGGGCGTGGGATCGGGCAGATCCGCTTCGCCGGCCTTGCGCAGCAGCCAGGCATCGATCGCGTAGAACAACGCCAGCAGCGCACCCACCAGGAACAGCGTCTCGGTGAAGATGTGACGTACCGTCCAGAAGAAATCCACCCCCTTGAGAAAGCCCAGGAACAGCGGTGGATCGCCCAGTGGCGTCAGCGAGCCGCCGGCATTGGAGACGATGAAGATGAAGAACACCACCACATGCACCTGGTGCCTGCGGTTGTCGTTGGCGCGCAGCAGCGGCCGGATCAGCAGCATCGAGGCGCCCGTGGTCCCCATGAAGCTGGCCAGCACGGCGCCGATCGCCAGAATGGCCGTGTTCAGCCCCGGCGATCCCTTGAGATTGCCGCGCACATAGATGCCGCCCGACACCGTGTACAGCGCCGTCAGCAGGATCACGAACGGCAGGTATTCGGCCAGCAGGGCATGCACCAGGTTGGCCATGGCCGCGCCCACGCCGAACACCGCCGCGAAGGGCAGCAGAAAGACCAGCGCCCAGGCGGCCGTCACCTTGCCGAAATGCCGGTGCCAGAAATGGGGCGCCGCCAGCGGCATCAGGGCGATGGACAACAGCATGCCCGCAAACGGCACGCCCCAAAGTACCGAAAGCTGGCCGCCGTCGATATCGGCGGCCAGGGCCCAGGATGGCGCGCAGGTGGCCAGCAGCGCCAGCAATCCGCGCAATGCCTTCATGGTCCCGTCTCCTCTTTGTTCTCTATTCACTGTCCCCTCCTGGCGGCAGGTGGTGCCGCAATCAAGCCTGCGCCGCAGGCGGCGCAATCTCGAACACCTGGCGCAGGTAGGCCAGGTACTTCTCGTCATCGCACATGCTTTTGCCCGGCGTGTCCGAGAGCTTGGCCACGGGCTGGCCGTTGCAGCGGGTCATCTTGATGACGATCTGCAGCGGCACATGGTCGGGCGCGTCGCCCAGGTCGTTGGTCAAGTTGGTGCCTATGCCGAAGGCCAGCTGGCAGCGGCCATGGAAGCGCTGGAACAGCTCGATGGTGCGCGGCACCGTCAGGCCGTCGCTGAAGATCAGCGTCTTGGTCAGCGGATCGATGCGGTTGGCACGGTAGTGGGCCAGCAGCCGCTCGCCCCACTCGAACGGGTCACCGCTGTCGTGGCGCGCACCGTCGAAGAGCTTGCAGAAGTACAGGTCGAAATCGCGCAGGAAGGCCGACATGCCGTAGACGTCCGACAGCGCAATGCCCAGGTCGCCCCGGTATTCGCGCGCCCAGGATTCGAAGCCGAAGATCTGGCTGTCGCGCAGGCGCGGGCCCAGGGACTGGCAGGCCTGCAGGTATTCATGCGCCAGCGTGCCCAGGGGCCGCACGCCCAGCTTCATGGCGTACAGCACATTGCTGGTGCCGGCGAACTGGCCTTCGGACTCCACGGATGTGCCGGGCCGGCCCAGGCGTGCGCACAGCACGCGCAGCACCTCTTCATGCCAGGCCCGCGAAAAGCGACGGCGCGTGCCGTAGTCGGCAATCTTGAGCTGCTCCAGGCCGGGCTGCTGCAGCAGCGCAATCTTGGCGTCGAGACGGCGCCGGCCTTCCGGAAAATCGGGCACCGGCTGGGTGTTGCGGAAGTACACCTCGTTGACGATGGCCAGCACGGGAATCTCGAACAGGATGGTGTGCAGCCAGGGCCCGCGGATGGTGATGTCGATCTCGCCATTGGGCAGCGCCTGCACCGTGATGCATTTCTCGTTGAGGTGGAACAGGCCCAGGAAATCGACGAAGTCGCTCTTGATGAAGCGCAGCGAGCTCAGATAGGCCAGCTCCGCGTCCTGGAAACGCAGGCTGCACAGCGAGCGGATCTCGGAGCGGATCTCGTTCACATAGGGTGCGAGCTGCACGCCGGGGTTGCGGCACTTGAAGCGGTACTCGACCTGTGCTCCGGGAAACTGGTGCAGCACCACCTGCATCATCGTGAATTTGTACAGGTCGGTATCGAGCAGGCTGGTGATGATCATGGACAGAGCCGGGCGGTAAGCGCCCCAGCGGTCAGATGGCAGACAGCTTTCGAGTGTAGGCCATACACACGCTGCCGCGCTGCGAGCGGGCGCCTTGCATGCGCCCCGAACGCCATCAGCCGCGCAGCAGCGGCTCCAGCACCTGTCGCAGCGCCTGCGGAATCTGGGCAGGCCGGCGCGTATGCCGGTCCACATAGACATGCACGAAATGCCCGGCCGCCGCCGTCAATGGCTCGCCCTGCGCGAACAGCCCCACCTCGTAGCGCACGCTGGAGCCACCGATGCGGGCCACCCGGATACCGGCCTCCACCTCCTGCGGGAAGGCCAGCGGCGCAAAGTAATTGCATTGCGTCTCTATGACCAGGCCTATCGTCTCGCCCGCGTGGATATCCAGCGCGCCCTGCTCGATCAGATGGGCATTCACCGCCGTATCGAACCAGCTGTAATACACGACGTTGTTGACGTGCCCGTAGACATCGTTGTCCGACCAGCGCGTGCTGATGCGTCGGAATGCCGCATAGGCCGAACGGGGCTGCGGCGCGGGGCGGCTCGGGGGCGATTCATTCATGGCGGCCATTGTGCCGCCGGCCGAATGCGCCCTGTCCCCAGCCACTGTCGCCATCACGACGCGCACTGCTGCCAATCACTCGCCAAGCGAGTAAGCATGCAAACCGAAAAATGTCGTCAAACCGACATAAAACCAATTCAAAATCAAAGACTTACAAAAAACCCACAGCTTTGCCGATTTTTTTGCTGCACCGCAGCATCAGGTACTTGATTCCTTTTTGGCAATCCCTACAATAAGACCCATGCTGCACTGCAACATGACACTCAGTCAGGTCAGCGCAGGCAATTCCCCGTAACCCGAGACCCCTGTGGTCCGTTTTTCTGGAGACTGACATGAGCTTGACCCCTGACCAAATCCTGAGCGCACAAAAGGCCAACCTGGAAACCCTGTTCGGCCTGACGAGCAAGGCCTTCGAAGGCGTTGAAAAGCTGGTGGAACTGAATGTGACCGCCTCGCGCGCCGCACTGAACGAAGCCGCCCAGCACACCCAGGCCGTCCTGAGCGTGAAGGATGCGCAGGAACTGCTGTCGCTGCAGGCCAACCTGTTCCAGCCCCTGGCTGAAAAGACCGCTGCCTACAGCCGCCACCTGTACGACATCGCCAGCGGCACCGGTGCCGAGCTGGCCAAGGCCTTCGAAAGCCAGGCGTCCGATCTGCAGAAGAACTTCAGCGCCCTGGTGGACACCACCGCCAAGAACGCACCCGCAGGTTCCGAAACCGCCGTGGCCGTGATGAAGAGCGCCGTGTCGGCTGCCAACAATGCCTTCGAGTCGGTGCAAAAGGCCGTCAAGCAGGCTTCGGACCTGGCGGAAGCCAACTTCACGGCCGTGACCAACACCGCCAGCGAAGCCGTCCAGTCGGCCCAGACCCGCAAGCGTTGATCACGCCGTCTTACAACAGGGTTGCGTGCAAGAATTAGTGATTACCCTCATAATTGCATGCATCCCGGGTCGCAAGACCTGACCAGTTGTCTCCTTGGATCCTCTCGAAACCCCCGTTTCTGGATCCTTTCAAAACCCAGTCCTTGGACTGGGTTTTTTTTTCGCCTGCCATGGCCTGTTCATGGTTTGAGCCTGCGCATGGCCAAAGCCACAATGGCCGATGCGGCCAGCTGCATTGCGGCCACTCCATAAAGGCCCGCGCCGACACCACCGGTCCACTGCTTGGCCCAGCCCATCATGAACGGCGTGGCAAAGCCTGCGAGATTGCCTACCGAATTGATGAAGGCAATGCCCGCAGCAGCCGCTGTGCCGGTCAGAAACGAAGCTGGCATGGCCCAGAACACCGGGAAGGCGCCCAGCACACCAATGGCAGCAATGCTCAAGGCCACCATGGCCAGCACCGGGTTGCCCATGGGGGCGCCAGTCAGCGCAAGCCCGACAGCACCGACCAAGGTGGCACCCGCGCAATGCAGACGGCGCTCGCGGGTGGCGTCGGAATGTGCCCCGTTGATCACCATGGCCGCCGTGCCAAGCATGAACGGAATCGCCGACAGCAGGCCGATGTGCAACGCACTGTGCACACCCAGCTCACGCACCAGCGAAGGCATCCAGAAGGCCAGCGTGGCATTGCCGCCCACGATGCAGAAGTACGCCGCCGTGCACAGCCACAGCGCGGGCAGACGCAGTGCCTGCATGAAGCTTGCATGCTTGCCCGCACCCTGCCGCTCGGCGTCGAGTTGCATTTCCAACGCGCTTTTCTCTGCCTCGGACAGCCAGTGAGCCTGGCAGGGCCTGTCGGGCAGCCATGCCAGGACCACCAAGCCAGCGATCACCGAGGGAATGCCTTCCAGGACGAACAGCCACTGCCAGTTTCGCAGAGGGGCCACTGCCTCCATTCCACTCATGATGAGCCCAGCGATGGGCCCGCCCACCACGCCCGCGATGCCGAAGGAAGTCATGAACCATCCGTTGATGCGGCCTCGCCTGGCAGCCGGAATCCAGTAGGTCAGGTAAAGCATGACGCCCGGGAAAAACCCCGCCTCGAACACACCGAGCAGGAAGCGCAGCGCATAAAAGGCCTCGGGCGTGGTCACAAAAGCCATGCCCATGGACGCCAGCCCCCATAGGATGGTGATGCGCGCCAGCGTCTTGCGCGCACCTATGCGCTGCAGCAACAGATTGCTGGGGACCTCGAAGAGAAAGTAGCCGATGAAGAAGATGCCTGCGCCCAGTCCGTAGACAGCCTCACTGAATCGCAGGTCCTGCAGCATCTGCAGCTTGGCAAAGCCGACATTGACACGGTCTATCCAGGCCAACAGAAACAGGAAGACAAGAAAGGGGATCAGCCGCCATGCAACCTTGCGATGCACGGCGTCCGAATCGAAAGCCGGCGCTTGGACCAGCGCCTGGGGCAAAGGCAACTGCGGAGAAAGAGCGTCCATGATGGGTGGTTCCTTGGTAGGTATGCCTGCACAAGACATCCCCCTCGAAACAGCGAGGTCAGGATGCACGATCAAATTTTTTTGATTTCTATAAATATATTTTTGATCGCGCAAATAACTTATATACCCCGGGACTTCCCGCAGATGTCCTGCCTGCGCCCTCGTGCGCTCAAGCCAGCAGGTGCTTGGGCAGGGCCGCGATGAACGACGCGAAACTGGCCGAGCCCTGGCCAGGACTCATGTGCCGGGTCATCAGGGAGGCCGCCCGCGAAGCATCCTGCGCCTGGACTGCTTCGACCATTTCTCCATGCTGAGCCCAGGACAGGGCCGTCTGGCCAAAGGCCGAAAATGCATGGCGTCTGTAGGCACCGGTGCGTGAACGCATACGCAGGATCTCCTGCCGAAGATAGGGATTGCGCGCCCCCTGGTACAGCGCCTCGTGGAAGCGCCGGTTGTGCTCCTGCCAGGCTTGTGCGTCCTCTCGACGCGCCACGGCTGACGCGCGTTCATGGATGGCGGCCAGCTCCTCGCGCTCTGCTGGTGTCATGCGCTCGCAGGCCAGCCTTGCGCCTATGCCCTCCAGCTCCGCCAGCAACTCCCACATGGCCAGCAGTTGGCCCACATCCATCTTGGCCACCACCATGCCGGCGCGCGGCAGATTGACCACCAGGCCCTGGGCCTGCAACTGCAGCAGAGCCTCGCGTACGGGTGTGCGTGACACGTCATAGGTCTGCATCAGCGCCTGTTCATCCACCGCATCCCCGGGCAGCAGGCTGCCGTCGCGTATGGATTCCTCAATGGAAAGGCGGATGCGCTCAGCAGCCTTCATGGCAAGCCTCCCCTTCGCAAAAACAGAACGGATCGCCGCCTGATTTTATTTCCTTGACTTTCATAAATATATTTATGACACTCAAAATTAGATCAATGCACAAGCGTAGCAGGAGACAAGCACCATGCACGAAGACTGCTCACATGATTGGCTGGCCTGGGCTGCGCTGGCCTGCCGGCTGCGGGGCCTGGCTTTGCCACCGCAGGACCTTCAGGCCATTGCCCAAACACTGGCCCGATTGAGCGCCGTGGCGAACGAACTGGAGTGCACGGAGCCCGGCCATGGCTGAGTTCGAGACGCTTCCTTCAGTGGACGAAATGCTCCGGCGCTTCGCCCTGCTGCCTCCCTCGGCACATGACAGTCATGCGGCAGCACTGGCCACCGAATTCAGGCGCCGCAACGCGCAGTGGCACTGCGCGGAGCACATCTTTGCCGCACCGTCGCCCCAACCCGGCGGCCTGCTCTCCGGCGTGCCACTGGCACACAAGGACGTCTTCGACACAGGCCTGCACGTACCAGGTCTGGGCCGGCCTCGCACAACGGGGCAGATCCGGCCGGCCGCCACCGTCTTGCAACGGCTGAAGGCGCAGGGCGCACTGCACCTGGGCACGCTCACCATGGCGGAATTTGCATGCGGCGCCACGGCAGAGAGCCTCCATTCACCACGGCTGCTCAACCCTCTTGACGCCCAGGCTGCCGTCGGCGGCTCGTCCAGCGGATCGGCCGTGGCCGTGGCTGCGGGTCTTTGCGCGGCTTCGCTGGGCACCGACACGGCGGGCTCAGTGCGCATGCCGGCGGCAACCTGCGCCCTGATCGGCCTGAAGCCTACGCGCGGCCTGCTGCCCTCCGATGGCGTGGCGCCATTGGCTCCCACTCTGGATACCGTCGGGGTGATCGCGCGCAGCGCGGCCGATGCGGCCCGCATCTTCACAGCCATGCTGCCGACGCGGCCTGACACGCCGGATCCCCCACCGCGCTGGCGCATCGGCAACGCAATGCGCACAACCCACGAGGATGCCGGCGTGGCGGCTGCGCTGACCCTCTTCGAAAAGAGCCTGCACGCCAGCGTGCAGATCCAAAACCGCCCGGCGCCTGACCTGGGCCGGCTGAACCGGCTGGCCCAGATCGTCCTGCATGCCGAGGCAGCCATTTCACTGGAGGCCGCTGTGCGCACAGAGCTTGACACCCTGGCTCCGGCCACAAGGGCCATCGCCCTGCCGGGCTGGGCCATGCCAAATGGCTGGTATCGCCATGCCTTGCATCAGATACCGGCACAGAGCCATGCCTTCATGACCACCTGCCTGGACGGCATCGACCTTTTGCTGACGCCCTGCCTGCCAAAAGGCGTGCCCGACCGCGAGACCGTCACAACCTCCTGCCCCGGCTTCGACCCTCGCGCGCTGGCGGCAATGCACCGCCACCACGCCTATATCAACTACCTGGGGCTGCCAGCGCTGGTCATGCCCGTGGGCAAGGACGGCAGGGGCCGTCCGGTCAGTGTCCAGATCGTGGGAGCACCCGGCAGCGAAAGCCTGCTGCTGGCCTTTGCCCACGAGTTTGCCTTGCCCTTCCATCACTTTGTGCACCCTTGATACCGGGAGACAACATGCCTCAAATCAACGCATCCCCCGCCCTTGCGCATCTGCGAGTGCTTGACCTGTCACGCGTGCGGGCCGGCCCGACCTGCGTGCGCATCCTTGCCGACTTCGGCGCCGATGTGATACGGATCGAGCCACCGGCAGGCATCGATCCCAATGAGGCCATGTTTGCCGCCGACCGCCAGGGGGGAGACTTCCAGAACCTGAACCGCAACAAGCGGTCGCTGACACTCAATCTCAAGACGCCCGAGGGCTTGGAGGTATTTCGCAAGCTCGTGGTCGACGCCGACGTGGTGGTCGAGAACTGGCGGCCCGATGTCAAGGACAGGCTGGGTCTGTCCTACGAAAAGCTGAGCGCCATCAACCCCCGCGTCATCCTGGCCAGCATTTCGGGCTTCGGCCAGAACGGTCCCTATGCAGGCAGGCCCGGCTTCGACCAGATCATTCAGGGCATGGGTGGGCTCATGTCGGTCACCGGCTTTTCTGGTGGCGGACCGCTGCGTGCAGGTCTGGCCGTGGCCGATTGCGGCACCGGAATCTATGCCGCCGTCGGTATCCTGCTGGCTTTGCTGGAGCGCGAGCATTCGGGCCTGGGTCAGTGGATTCACAGCTCGCTGCTGCACACGCAGATAGCGCTGATGGACTTCCAGGCCGCGCGCTACCTCAACGAAGGCGACCTGCCGGTGCAAGTGGGCAATGACCATCCCACAAGCAGCCCCATGGGCCTGTTCAATGCGCGCGATGGCGCCTTCAACCTGGGAGCCTCGGGAGAGGGCAATTGGAAGCGTCTGTGTGACTGTCTGGGCGAGGCCGCGTGGCTGCAGGACCCGCGCTACGCGTCGGAAAAACTGCGCGTGCGCCACCGCACTGCGCTGAACGAGGCCCTGGCCAGGCGCTTTCGGGAACGCGACGTAGCCCACTGGGTGAAGCTGCTCAATGACGCAGGTGTTCCCGCAGGTCCGGTCTATTCCATGCCTGAGGTGTTCGACGACCCCCAGGTGCGACATCTGGGTGTGGCGCAGGCCGTCCCCGGCGACGATGGCAGCAGCTACCGGCTCATCTCCCAGCCCGTCACCCTGGAGCGCACGCCTGCCGGCATTGCGCGTCCCGCGCCTGGCTGGGGCGAGCACACACAGGAAGTGCTGGCCGAGATCGGCTATGGCACCGCCGATGTGCAGCGCATGCGCAGCGAGGGGGTGGTATGAGCGGCGGCCATATCCAGCAGGCGTTGACCGACGGCATCGCCACCTTGACGATCTGCCACCCCGAACGGCGCAATGCAATGACGCTGGCCATGTGGCAGCAGCTGGCGCAGGCGCTGTACCAATTGCGCGAGGCCGATGGCCTTCGTGTGCTGGCACTGCAGGGCACAGGCAGCCAGGCCTTTGTCTCGGGCGCTGATATCGCAGAGTTCGATCAGGTTCGCGATGGCGCCGAGGCTGTGCTGCGCTACAACCAGGCAGTCTCTGAGGCACAGCAGGCGCTGGCAGGGTTTCCCGCCCCGACCGTGGCGCTGATCCAGGGCGCCTGCATGGGCGGGGGTATTGGCCTGGCACTGGCTTGCGACCTGCGCTATGCCAGCGCAAGCGCGCGCTTGCGCATGCCGGCCGCACGGCTCGGCCTGGGTTACGGCTTGGCCGACATGCGCCGTCTCGTCGAGGTGACAGGCATGGCATCAGCCTTCGAACTGTTCTACACGGCACGCACGCTGGACGCATTCCAGGCCCTGGCCAGGGGACTGGTGCAGGAGTGCTTTGCTTTGGAAGACTTTGCAGCCATGTCACGCGCGCGCCTCGAGACCATCGCAGCAAACGCGCCGCTGACGTTGCGCGCCGCGAAAGCAGCCATACTGGCCTCGCGCCAGCCAGGCAGCAGTGCACAGGCCGTGGCCACAGAGGCACTGATACGCCAATGCTTCGACAGCGCGGACTATGCAGAAGGCCGCCGCGCCTTTGCGGAAAAGCGCGCCCCTTCATTCACAGGCCGATGACCGCACCCATGATGAACAATCCCCGCATCCCGTTTCAGCTATCCAGCCGCAGGCCAGCGCTGCGCGGATTGGACGGCCGACATATCCTGGTCCACCTGGTCATCAATGTGGAGCACTGGCCCTTTGACCAGCCCATGCCGCGCACCATACTCACGCCGCCCCACGGCCGAGAGAATCTGCCCGACGTTCCCAACTTCAGTTGGGCCGAATACGGTCTGCGCTGCGGCCTGCCTCGCATGATGGCGGCCATTCGCACCCGCGGCCTTGTTGCCTCGGCCAGCCTCAACGCCACCGTCATCGACGCCTATCCCCAGGCCGCTCAGGCATTGCTGGACGCAGGCTGGGAAATCATCGGACATGGCATGCACCAGCGCGCGCTGTCGCACGATGGTGGTTCAGACCAAGCCGGGGCCATTTCCAGCGCACTGGACCGCATAGAACGCTTTTGCGGAATCCGGCCCCGCGGATGGCTGTCGCCGGGCCTGCGAGAAACGCTGCAAACGCCCGACCTGCTGGCCCAGGCCGGCATAGACCATGTATTCGACTGGTGCCTGGACGATCTGCCCAACTGGATGCAGACCTCCAGCGGTCAGTTGCTGGCGCTTCCATACGCGCTGGAACTCAACGATTCGGTCATTCACGCCGTGGAAAAGCACGCCACGGGCGAGTTCGGGCGCCGCCTGGAAAGCACGCTGCAGGTTTTCGAGAACGAGGTGCGCGAGCATGGCTCACCGCGCGTGCTGACGCTGGGCCTGCACCCTCATCTGATGGGAGTCCCCCATCGCTTGCCCGATTTCGAGTCCATGCTGGATCGGCTACAGCAGCATCCGATGACCCGCTTCGTGACAGGCACCACCCTGCATGCCTGGTATGCGCAGCAGTGCCCGCCACCCACCTGCACGCATGACCGAGGTGCTGCATGAATGCAATCGACACACTGGTCGCGCACGTACAGCACCTGCGCTATGAGGACCTGCCCGCGCCTGCCGTGAACGCCGCCAAGGCATTTTTGCTCGATGCAGTCGGCGTGGGGCTGTCAGGCTCACGCCATCCGCGCATGGCCGCGCTGCACCGGGCGGCAGCGGCCCTGGGCCAGGGACAAGAGGCCACGGTGTGGGCCAGCGGCGAGCGACTGCCGCTGGCCAGTGCGGTGATGCTCAACGCCTACCAGGTCTTCAATCAGGAATTCGATGCCATCCATGACCGCGCCGTGGTCCATGCATTCGCCTGCATCGCGCCTGCGACGCTGGGCTACGCCGAGCGCGAGGGCGCAATCGACGGCCGCCAACTCATAGAGGCGGTGGCCGCTGGCCTGGACTTCGCCATCCATGTGGCGCTGGCGCAGCGCGCGCCCATGCGCTTTTTCCGGCCCGCCATGTGCGGCGGGCTGGGCGCCACGGCCGCACTGTGCAAGCTGGCGAGTCTGGACGAGACCACCACGCGTGATGCGCTGGGCCTGGCCTACAGCCATCTGTCGGGCACCATGCAGGCGCATGCCGAGGGATCGCCGGCCGTAGGACTGCAGGTAGGACTGAACGCGCGTGCCGCAATCACAGCCTTCGAACTCGCACAAGCGGGTTTTCCTGGGCCGCGTGACATTCTCGAAGGGCCGTTTGGCTATTTCGCGCTGTTCGACGCCGGCCAGGCCCGCTGGCACGAAGTGGCTGCCGACGTGGGTCATGTGTTCCAGATCGAGCGCATGAGCCACAAGCCCTACCCCACAGGCCGCGCCACGCACAGCGGCATAGGCGCCGTACTGCAATTGATGCGCGAGCACGGATTGCACGCGCAGGACATCGCAAGCGTATGCGTACATGCCTCTGCACTCATCGTGCGCCTGGTAGGCCGGCCGGCGCACGCCGGCATGGACTCGGCCAGCGCAAGACTGTGCATGGGCTACGCGGTGGCCACGGCCGCGCTGCAAGGCCACGTAGGCCTGGACGACTTCGACGCCGCCATGCTGTCCGACCCGCGCAGGCTGGAGCTGGCCTCACGCGTGCAGGTGCTCGACGACGGCAACCCCGACCCCAATGCAATGACACCCCAGCGCGTGGAGTTGCGGCTTTGCAATGGGCGCGTGCTGTCACTGGACATGCCCGATCTTCCTGGCAGCCCCGCATTGCCGCTCAACGAAGCCGAGCAGGATGCGAAATTCCACGCCTGCTGCGCGCATGCACTGCCGCCGGTACCGAGTGCACGGGCCGAGAAACTGCGGCAGGCGCTGCGCCAGTTGCAGGACCAGACGGACCTGCGCGACATCATTGCGCTGATGCGTCCGGCATCCTCGCCGCACTGAGCACTGCACCCTGCAACGCACAAAGGCCCTGGGGCGAGAAAACCTTTGGAAGCCTCTTCCCTTTATTAAGAACAATTCGCGTTTGACCTATCATCGCGCTTTGCCAACAAAGAGAGGCCTGTCTTCATGTCGAAATCCCTGAAAGCCCTGTTTGCCGCTTGCGCCCTGGTGGCTGCCGGCACAGCCATTGCCGACTCCCAGGTCGTCAACCTCTACTCCGCGCGCCACTACTCCACGGACGAGGAGCTGTACAACGGCTTCACCAAGGCCACCGGCATCAAGATCAACCGCGTGGACGGCGACGACGCCGGCATCATTGCGCGCCTGAAGGCCGAGGGCCAGGCCTCGCCGGCCGACGTGATCCTGCTGGTCGATGCCGCGCGCCTGTACCGCGGCGAGGTCGATGGGCTGTTCCAGCCCATCCACTCCAAGCTGCTGGAAGACGCCATTCCCTCCAACCTGCGCGCCCAGCCCACGGCCGATGGCATCAGCTGGTTCGGCCTGTCCACACGCGCCCGCGTCATCGTCTACAACAAGGCCAAGGTCCAGCCTGCCGACGTGCAGAACTACGAATCGCTGGCCGACCCCAAGTTCAAGGGCCAGCTGTGCATCCGCTCGGGCTCGCACCCCTACAACCTGAGCCTGTTCGGCACCGTGGTCGAACACATGGGCGAGCAAAAGGCAGAGGGCTGGATCCAGGGCATGAAGGCCAACCTGGCCCGCCCGCCCAAGGGTGGCGACACCGACCAGATCAAGGCCGTGGCCTCGGGCGAATGCACCATCGGCGTCACCAACAGCTACTACCTGGCGCGCATGATGCGCTCGGGCAAGCCCGAGGACCAGGCCGTGGTCGGCAAGATCGGCGTGGTCTTCCCCAACCAGTCCAGCTGGGGCACGCACCTGAACATCGCGGGCGGCGCCGTGGCACGCCATGCCAAGAACAAGGACAACGCCGTCAAGTTCCTGGAGTACCTGGCCAGCCCCGCCGCCCAGAACTACTTTGCCAACGGCAACAACGAGTGGCCAGCAGCCAAGGGCGTGGAACTGGACAACCCTGCCCTCAAGGAAATGACCGGCGGCAAGCCCTTCAAGAGCGAGACCATCCCGATCACGGCCGTGGGCAAGAACATGACCAAGGTCCAGCAAATGCTGGACCGTGCCGGGTTCCAGTAATCCCCATCGCGCCCATCACCAGCCCGGCACTGCCGGGCTTTTTCTTGGGCGCGACATGGCTGCGGCCGGGGCTGCATGCATAATTTGAGAGTTACGTTTACGTCAACGTCAGATAACCAAGGAGACATTCCATGCAGATCAAGGACCGGGTATTCATCGTCACGGGCGGCGCCTCCGGGCTGGGCGAAGGCACGGCGCGCATGCTGGCGGCCGAGGGCGGCAAGGTGGTGATCGCCGACATGCAGGCGGACAAGGGCGAGGCCGTGGCGCGCGAGATCGGCGGCGTCTTCGTCAAATGCGACGTGAGCCAGGAGGCCGATGGCCAGGCTGTGGTGGACAAGGCCGTGAGCCTGGGCAAGCTGGCAGGCCTGGTCAACTGCGCAGGCATTGCGCCCGCCGAGAAGACCGTGGGCAAGAACGGCGCGCACAACCTGGCGCTGTTCTCCAAGACCATCACGGTCAACCTGATCGGCAGCTTCAACATGATCCGCCTGGCCGCCGCCGCCATGTCGGCCAACGAGCCCGAGAGCACGGGCGAGCGCGGCGTGCTGATCTCCACGGCCAGCGTGGCCGCCTACGACGGCCAGATCGGCCAGGCGGCCTATGCGGCGTCCAAGGGCGGCGTGGTCGGCATGACGCTGCCCATTGCGCGCGACCTGGCGCGCAACGGCATCCGCAACATGACGATTGCCCCCGGCATCTTCGGCACGCCCATGCTGTTCGGCATGCCGCAGGAAGTGCAGGATGCGCTGGCCGCCGGCGTGCCCTTCCCCAGCCGCCTGGGCACGCCCCAGGACTATGCCAAGCTGGTGCGCCACATCCTGGACAACGACATGCTCAATGGCGAGGTGATCCGGCTGGACGGGGCCATTCGTCTGGCGCCGAAGTAAGCACCCCCTGAGCGGCTGCGCCGCTTCCCCCTCTCTTTCTCGCTTCGCGAGGGAGGGGGACGACACCCTCGCGGCGGGGCGGCGCGGCCGGCATAGGCCCTTGCTCGGTGTCCCTCGCTTTGGGCCGTGCCGGTTTTTGAGATACGCGCGTTGTCACACCGTGGTGTCTGCAGGCGTGTCTGCAGGCGCTCTGGCCATCATCTCCAGCCCCTTGCGCAATGCAGGGAACAGGCTGTGCTGGAAGTTGTTCCAGCGCAGCTCAAGAATCGTGTCTTGGGGATCGATGTCGGTGCCCAGCACGTCGGCGATGACTTCGCCGGAGTCGATGCCGTTGTCCACGTAGTGAAAGGATGCGCCGGTCTTGAACAGGGGCGGGACCGGGCGCTGTTCCATGGTCTTCCAGTCCACGATCTTGTAGCCTTGTGCGCCATGCAGCGCGTCCAGCGTGGCGCAGGCGCCCCGGCGTTCATAGGGTGACTCCAGGCGCGTGATGCCGGGGTGGATGTTGGCGATCCTGCGGTGGAACAGGGCACCGGGCCGCACGAGCCGGTCCAGGATGACGAGCAGGCCATCCAGCACCACCCGCTCGGCACCCAGCTGTACCAGCCTGTCCTGCAACTGCGCCTCGAACATCTGCTTGCCCGCGGCGCGCTGCGGATCGTTCAGCGGCAGGCGCCGGTAGGAAGACGGCACGGCCATGAGCAGGTCATTGACCCTGCGCCCCTGGATGCGCAGGTCCGGCGGATAGAACCAGCGGCCGCCAGGCTGGTAGCTGAAGCCGTAGTCGCCGATTTTTTCGCGGTCGCGGGGCGAGGCCTCGTCGTCGTCGTGGATCACGGCCTCCAGGCTGTAGATATCGCCCAGCGGGCTGGTGTCCAACAGCTCGCCCAGGTATTCGAGCGGCGACTTCATGTAGCGCGTTGCGCCCTTGTAGGCGATGTGCTGGCCGGCCTGGTCGGCGGCGGCGTTTCTCAGGGACCAGATGTAGACGAGTTTTGTCTTTGCCATGTTCGTGGATTCAGCAGGAATTCAGATGTCGGCCAGCACGCCTTGACTGGCGGGACTGGCCGATGCAGCCGCCACCGGCTGCGCCCCGTCTTGCGGCAGGACCATGCGGCCGGCCTCCATGCGCACGATACGGTCGGCCAGGTGGAAGTAGCGATCGTCATGGGAGATCACCACCAGCAGGTGGCCCCTGGCGCGCAGCTCGGGCAGCAGCTCGGTGTAGAACAGGTGGCGGAAGCTCGGGTCCTGGTCGGCCGCCCATTCGTCGAAGACCAGCACGGGCCGGCCCTCCAGATAGGCGTGGACCAGGGCCAGGCGCTTGCGCTGGCCGGTGGACAGGTCGATGGTGCTGAAGCTGCCGTTGCGCACGCTGACCTTGTGGGCGATCTCCAGCCGCTGCAGGTAGGGCAGCGCGGCCTCGGGCAGCGCGGCGGCCTGGCCTTCCTCGCCACCGGCCACCAGGTCCTCGAACAGGTAGAAGTCCGAGAACACCGTGGTGAACAGCTGGCGGTAGTCATCGCGCGTCTGTGCCGTGACGGGCTGGCCGTCATGCAGGATCTCGCCCTGCTGGGGCGCGTACAGGCCCAGCAGCAGCTTGATCAGCGTGGTCTTGCCCGAGCCGTTGTCACCCACCACAAAGACCAGTTCGCCCTTGCCCAGCTTCAGGTCGATGGGGCCGATCTCGAAGGCCTTGCCGCCTTCGGGCGCATCGAAGGCATAGCGCACGCCCCGCAGCTCCAGGCCGTGGTCCAGGCGGACCTCGCCGGGCGGGCTGTCCAGGTCCAGGTGCAGGTGCGGCTCGGGACTGGCAAAGCGCGCCGACAGGTCGGCAATGCGCTGCAGCGCCACCTTGGCACGGCCCAGGTTGGGCAGCGCGCCCGCGATCTGGTCCATGGGGCCCTTGAGGAACAGCAGCACCAGCACGAAGCCGGTGAGCACCACGGGCTCGGTGGTGCGCAGCGCGGCCCAGCCCAGGATGAGGGCGATCAACAGAAAGAACAGCGCCGAGCCGAAGGCCGAGGCCAGTACATAGGTGTTGATGGCGCGGCTGTTGATGCGGCGGATGGCATCCACGGTGGAGCCGATCTGCCCGTCGAAGATGCGGCCCCGGCGCGCGCGGTGCATGCGCAGCTCCTTGGCGCCTTCGCTGATGGCGCGGTAGGCCTTGTGCAGCACTTCCTCGTGATCGCGCGCCTTCCAGAACCCCGCCACGCCGCGCGACTGGGCCAGCGCCTGCAGGCTGACGCCCAGCACCAGCGCCACCACCAGCATGGCAAACAGCGGCGGCGACAGCAGGGCCAGGTAGGCCAGGCAGCCCAGCGCAATGGCCAGGGCGATCACGTTGGAGGCCAGCACGAAGGCCACGTCGCTGATCATGTCCACATCCTGCGTGAGCACGGGCATGAGGCGGTGCGTGCGGTAGCGCTCCAGCGCATCGATGGGCGCGGCCAGGATCTTGCTGGCCAGCTCCTTGCGCAGCCGGGCCACCAGGCGCTGCCCCACGAAATTGCCCGACATGTCGGACGCGGCCCGGCACACCAGCACGGTGGCGCACAGGGCGATGAAGGTCAGCAGCAGCCCGCCGGCCAATCCGCCTGGGCGGTTGAGCACCTGGTTGATGGTCGCCAGCAGCGCCACCGTGGCCCCACCCGCGCAAATGCCCGTGACCACGGACAGGGCCATCCACGGCAGGAAGGGCCTGAGCAGGCGCAGTACCTCGGAGGGCGGTCGGCTGGCGTTTTCCATAAGGGATTCCTCTGGCGCCCGTGGGCGCATGGCCTTGCAATGCCGGCGCGGCCCGGCGTTTCCTGGAGCGCGACGCACGGCGAGCGCCCCCTACTCCCTGCAAGACGTGCGCGCGCCAAAAATGTTCATCGCCCAGGCGATGAACAAATTCCGCCGCCCTGCGTCATCACGAAGAAGGGGCAGCGCGGGCGCCATGCCCTGCATCGGCCCGCCCTGCCTTGTCTGCCGCACACCCGAAGGACGCCATGGCTCTCCACCCCGACCTGCAAGCATTTCTCGAACTCGCCAACGCCCAGGCATCCAGCCGCCCGCGCATGAGCCAGATGACGGCAGCGCAGGCGCGCGCCGCCTACGACAACGCCACGCTGGCGCTGGACCTGCCGGGCGACGATCTGCCCACCGAGGACCTGGATCTGCCCACGCGCGACGGCGCGCGTATCCGTGCCCGGCTCTACCGCGCAGCCCCTGAATACACAGCCGCGCCCTGCCTGCTGTTCCTTCACGGCGGCGGCTACGTGCTGGGCGGGCTCGACTCGCATGACAGCCTGTGCCGCAGCCTGGCGCTGGGCACGCCCTGCAATGTGCTGGCCATCGACTACCGGCTGGCGCCAGAGCACCGCTTTCCCACAGCCTTCCTCGACGCAGAGGACGCCCTGGCCTGGCTGCTGGAGCACGGCGGCCGCCATGGCCTGGACGCGCAGCGCCTGGCCATTGGCGGCGACAGCGTCGGGGGCACGCTGGCCACGGCCCTGTGCATCGCCGCGCGCGACGCGGGCATGCCCCAGCCCTTGCTGCAGTTGCTGCTCTACCCCTGCACGGCAGCGCAGCAGGACAGTGACTCGCATGCGCGCCTGGCCACCGGCCATCTGCTGGAAGGTGACACCCTGGCCTGGATGTTCGGCCAATACCTGCGCAGCGATGCGGACCGGCAGGACTGGCGCTTTGCCCCGCTGCAGGCATCCGACCTGGGCCGGCTGGCCCCCACGCTGATGGTGCTGGCCGAGTACGACCCGCTGATCGACGAAGGAAAGCGCTATGCCGAGCGGCTGCAGGCCGCCGGCGTGGCCGTGGACCTGCAGATCTACGCCGGCATGGTCCATGACTTTGCGCGGCTGGGCGCCCTCACCGAAGAGACCGAGGTGCTGCGCGGCCGGATCTGCAAGGCACTGGCCCATTCCTTCCAGGCGGCCCGGATCCCGGCCCTGGCATGAACGGCCCTGGCATGAACATTTGCCGCGCCTGCACGTCATCCCGGTCATGAGGCTGCCTTGTGTCCCCTGCGTCCCCTGCGTCCCCTGCGTCCCCTGCGTCCCCTGCGTCCCTTGTGCCCTTGCCCCCATCCGTGTCCCGCACGCGGGGCACTCCATCTGAAAGAGTCCACGTGCGTCCAGTCGAAGCCACCGCTACACCGTCACCGGACGCCTCCGGCGCCAGCTACCTTGCCCATGCAGGCGCCGAGACGATCAGCGTCTTCGGCGATGGACAGCGGCTGCGCCTGGAGCGTTCGGGGTCCGTGGATGCCGGCAGGCCCGGCAAGCACAGTCTCTGGAACCTGTCACCCGCGGCCGCGCCAGGCCTGCTGCGGCTGCAATGGCTGGGCCCCTGCTCGGGCATGCCCGAAGCGGATGAACTGCTGGCCGCGCTGCAGGCCGGTTTCGGCCTGCGCCCGGATGCCCGGGAAATCGAGCTGTCCCTGCCCCGCCTGCCACCGGGCCTGCGCGACAGCATTGCCACAGTGCAGCCGGGCCAGGCCCCGTGCGTGGCAAGAAGCGTGCTGTGGCAGCAGCCCCTGTGGCTGCCCCGCCCGCGCCCACCCTATGCCCTGCACTACACGCTCACCGAAGGCCGGCGCCACCCCGTGCGCCTGCACAAGCCGCGCGGCGAAGTCTACCGCCGCTTCATCCCCTGGCTGGGCCGCACGCTGAGCTTTCGCACCGTGGAGCCCGAGGCCGACCTGCCCCTCATCCACCGCTGGATGAACGACCCGGTCGTCGCGCATTTCTGGGAGGAAAGCGGCGACCTTGCCCACCACCGCGCCTATCTGCAGCGCATGGCCGGCGACCCGCATGCGCTCGGCCTCATCGGCTGCTTCGACGGCGAGCCCTTCGGCTACTTCGAGGCCTACTGGGCCAAGGAAGACCGCATCGCCCCCTTCTATGACGCGGGCGACCATGACCGGGGCTGGCATGCGCTGGTGGGGGAGGCACCGTTTCGCGGCAGGCCCTACCTGACGGCCTGGCTGCCCTCGCTGTCGCACTACCTCTTTCTGGACGACTGCCGCACGCAGCGCATCGTCGTGGAGCCGCGCGCCGACAACCGCAAGATGCGCAAAAGCCTGCCGCGCTGCGGCTATGCGCTGGTCAAGGAATTCGACTTCCCGCACAAGCGCGCCGTGCTGGGAGTGCTGCTCAGGGAACGCTTTTTCGCAGACGCCTTGTGGATACCGCAGACCGACGCAGCCGCGCCGGACGCACTGGACGCATCGACCCAATGAAAGGACCTTCCATGCAAACCCACCCGCTGATCGGCATCGGCTTCGGCCCCTCCAACATTGCCCTGGCCATCGCCCTCAAGGAGCGCGAAACCACCGCGCGGGCCATGCACCCCGTCTTCATCGAAAAGCAGCCGCGCTTCGCCTGGCACAAGGACATGCTGCTGGAGCAGGCCCACATGCAGGTGTCCTTCCTCAAGGACCTGGCCACGCTGCGCAATCCCACCAGCCGCTTCACCTTCATCAACTACCTGCACGAGAAGGGCCGGCTGCAGGACTTCATCAACCTCAAGACCTTCTTTCCCAGCCGCCACGAATTCAACGACTACCTGGCCTGGGCCGCCTCCAAGTTCGAGGACCGCTGCGTCTACGGCCAGGAAGTCATCGAGGTGCTGCCTGAAAAACGCGACGGCAAGGTGGAGCTGCTGCGCGTGCGCTCGCGCGATGCGGCCGGCAACGTGCATGAGCGCCTGGGACAGAACCTGGTCATGAGCATCGGCGGCACGCCCAGCATTCCCGAGCAGTTCAAGCCCCTGCGCGGCGACGCGCGCGTCTTCCACTCCAGCGCCTACCTGCGCAGCATTGCCGAGCATGCCAGGCCGCTGCGCATCGCCGTCGTGGGCGCGGGCCAAAGCGCAGCGGAAATCTTCATGGACCTGCATGGCCGCTACGCCACGGCCGAGATCGACCTGGTCATGCGCGCCCGCTCCATCCGCCCCTCCGACGACAGCCCCTTCGTCAACGAAATCTTCAACGCCGACTTCGTGGACCATGTCTACAGCCGCCCGCACGACGAGCGCGGCGCCCTGCTGCGCGAGTTCTGGCACACCAACTACGCCTGTCCCGACCTGGAGCTGATCGAGAGCATCTTCAAGGTGTTCTATGAACAGAAGGTCGTCGGCGATACGCGCCATCGCTTCCTGCGCCGCCACGAGGTGCAGGACGTGCGCGCCGCCAGCGACGGCATCCACCTGGGGCTGCGCGATCTCAACAGCGGCATCGACCATGCATCGCGCTACGACGTGGTGGTGCTGGCCACCGGCTATGCGCGCGAGCACCACAAGACCCTGCTGGACCCGCTGGCCCCCTACCTGGGCGACTTCTCCGTGAGCCGCGACTACCAGGTGCACACCACGCCGGACTTTCGCCCCGCCATCTTCCTGCAGGGCGCCTGCGAGGGCTCCCACGGCCTCAGCGACACCCTGCTGTCCGTCACTTCGGTGCGCACCGGCGAAATCGGCGACGCCCTGCTGGCAGCGCAAGCCCAAAAACCCGATGTTGCGCGCACAGAACAGCTGGCGCTGCAGGACTGAAAGATCGCACCGGGCATGATGCCGCACGAATCTCCCATGCCATAATTTGAATGCAAACCATTTGCATTTGAATTCGAATCACCTGCGCCGCTGAATCCCATACCCGCTGCTGCACCGCCCCGGCCCTGGCCGGGGTTGCGGCATCCGGTAGGCCCTTCTCTGTACGGACCCAGGGGTTCCAACCCATCGCCCTTGCGGAAAGGCAGGTATCCGGATGCGTGACCTGATCCAGGAACTCGTGGCTCACTATGGCGATCTGCGCCGCCAGCTCACGCGCGATCTCCGAGATCCGCACTATGCGGCCGACATCGCGCAATCGAGCTTCGAGCGGGTCTATGTGCACGCCCTGGGCCTGCGCAGCGGCAAGAAGGCCGAAACCCTGCCCGACGCCGGCATCGAATCCCCACGCGCGCTGCTGTTTCGAGTGGCACGCAATCTGTGCATCGACGACGCGCGCAAGCGCAAGACCGCCCAGGAATGGACGCGCCAGCAAATGGTGGTGCAGCACAGTGCGCCCTCCAGCGAAACCCTGGCCGCCCAGCGCCAGATCCTGAACCGCGTCGTCCAGGCGCTGGAAAGCCTGCCGCCGCGCCGGCGCGAAGTCTTCATCCTCTTTCGCGCCCATGGCTACACGCGCGCGGAAATCGCCGATCAGCTCAACATCACCGAAATGGCCGTCGCCAAGCACATGGTGCGCGCCACGCTGGACTGCTCGCGCGTGTTGGCCCAGCTGCGCTCCGAACTGATCGAGGACCATGCGCTGGGCAGCGCCATGGATTTCGACAACAGTACACTGACCGACGACGCATCCTGACTCCCCCTTTCCATGGCAAGTGCACCTAGCGAGCGCATGGTCGAGCATGCGCTGACGCTGATCGTTCAAAGCGAAATCGCTCCCGACCCGGTGGCCGACCAGGCCCGCCTGACCCTGGGCGAATGGCGCGGGAAATCAGCCCGGCACGATGCCGCCGCACGCGAGGCGCACCTGCGCTGGAACCTGCTGGGCGGCATGTCCGGCGGCCTGCGCGAGCAGTTCCAGGAAACCGCCCTGCTGGCCGACCGGGCCTCGCGCTCCACCCAGACCCTCCGGCGCCGCAAGCTGCTGCTGTCCTTCGCCGGGCTGCTGGGCACAGGCGCGCTGGCGGGCCGGGGCGCCTACTGGTACTGGCAGCAGCCCATACACACCTCGGCCTACGCCACGCGCAACTCGCAGATCCTCAAGATCACTCTGGCCGACGGCAAGCTGCCGCTGCAGGCCAGCCTGGTGGAACTGGCGCCCCAGAGCGCCATTGCCGTGACGCTCTACCGCCAGCGCCGCAGCGTGTCCATGGCCCGGGGCGAAGTGCGATTCGACGTGGCCCCCGATCCCGACCGGCCCTTCGAGGTCATCACGCGCGAGGCGCGCATCGAGGTCGTGGGCACGGTCTTCACCGTGCGCGACCGCGGCGGCCCCGTCACCGTGGGCGTGGAGCATGGCCATGTCAGGGTCCGGGTGCTGGGCAGGGATGCCCAGGATGCGATGGGCCCGGCGGCGGCAACGCTGGACCTGCTGCCTGGCCAGATCGTGGACATCCGCAACGGCCAGGCCGAGGCCGTGCGCCAGGCCGATGCCGCCACGCTGTCCGCCTGGCGCGAAGGCTGGCTGGTCTTCGAGAACACCCCGCTGGCCGAGGCCCTGGCCACCGTCAACGCCTACCGCACCCAGCCCATCGAAGCCGCCGATGCGCGCGTGGCCGCGCTGCGCCTGACCGGGCGCTTTCGCGCCAATGACTCGGCCGGCCTGCTGGCCGTGCTGCCGTCCATCCTGCCGCTGAGGGTGCGCCCGCAGGCCGGTGGCGGCGTGCAGTTGCAGGCGCTCTGAGCGGCGCCTTCGGCTCCCCGACAAAGAAAAGGCCACGGCCGGATCGCTCCAGCCGTGGCCCATGGCCCATGCCCGCTTACCAGCGATAGGTGGCCGTGCCGATCACCTTGCGGGGCTCGCCGTAGAAGCAGACGGTACTGCAGCTGCCGACATAGGTCTTGTCGGCCAGGTTGGTGGCGTTGAGGGCAAACCTCCATGGCCCCGTCGTGTAGCTGACCATGGCGTCCAGCAGCGTGAAGGAGGGCACCACGTTGTAATTCTGGCTTCTGGTGCTGCCAACGTAACGCATGCCCACACCTACCTTGAGACCGGGCAGGCCGAATTCGCCAAAGCTGTAGTCACCCCACAGCGACAGTTGGTTGCGGGGAACGCCATAAGTGCGACGGTCCTGCTGTTCCGGCTGCAGGGCGCTGGCGCGCGTGGTCCTGGCATCGGTATAGGCATAGGCGGCGATCACATTGGCATGGCGGCTGATGGAGGTTCTGGCTTCCAGCTCGAAGCCGCGCGAGCGGATCTCGCCAGCCTGAATGCTGCTGCTCAGCGTGGGGTCCTGGGGATCTGCCACCAGGACGTTCTGGCGGGTCAGCTGATACACGGCCGCAGAAATCAAGGTGTTGGAGCCCTTGGGCTGGAAACGGATGCCCGCTTCCACCTGTTCACCCGTGGTTGGCTTGAACCGGGACCCGAGACGGTCTCGGCCGGACGTAGGCTCGAAGGATTCGCTGTAGCTCAGGAAAGGCGCGAGGCCGTTGTCCGCCAGGTACACCAGGCCGGCGCGACCAGTGGAGGCGCTGCTTTTTTCGTTGTCCGCACTTTTCTCGCCAGTGAAGAAATTGCTTTCGTCGTACCGCACGGAGTCATGCCGCCCGCCCAGAAGCACGACCCACTTGTCGGAGATCTTCATCTGGTCCTGGAAATAGACGCCCAACTGCCTCGCCTTGCTCCTCCAGGAGAAAGGATTGGGAATATCCACGTTGCCGATGGGCTGGCCATACACGGGATTGAAGATGTCGATGCTCCCCAGGCTGCCCTCATAGCGTTCGCTGGAGTGGCGCGGTGCATAGTAGTCCACGCCCGCCAGCAGGGTGTGCTTGACCGGACCGGTGACCCCTTGATACTCCAGCGAGGTATCGCTGGTCAGGCCCGAAGAATCGTCCCAGCGCGACAAGGTGCCGCGGTAGCGGGATGTGCGCTGGTCGCTGGCAAGGCCGGAGACAAACACCGATCGGTACCGGATATCCGCATGGATGTACCTCAGGCCGTGACGCAGCTTGAGCTTGTCATTGAAGGCATGCTCGAACACATAGCCGACGGAATAGCGCTCGCCTTCGAAGGTGTCGAAGCCGGGCTCGCCGACGAAGCGGTTGCGCGGGATGCGGCCATTGATGTTCGGCAAGATGGTGCCGGATTCTGGCAGGCCCAGCACATAGCCGGTCCTGTCCTTCTGGTACTCCGTCAGCAGCGTCAGCGAGGTGTTTGCATTGGGCTGCCACTTCAGCGCAGGAGCGATATAGAACCGGTCATCGGGCACATGGTCGATGAAGGTATTGCTGTCGCGCTTGAGGAAAGTGAGCCGGTAGGACCACTCTCCATCCTTGTCCAGCGCGCCGCCGAAATCACCGGACACCTGCTTGCGGTTGAAACTGCCCAGTTCCATATTGAGTTCATGCAGCGGCGCGGTCGTGGGGCGCTTGCTCACCGTGTTGAGCACACCACCCGGCGACGCCGCGCCATACAGCACGGATGCCGCACCCTTGAGCAGCTCGATGCGATCCAGTCCATACGGTTCCTGCTGGCCGTTGTAGCGATTGACCGTGTACTTCAGTCCGTCGCGGTACTGATTGCCGTTGCCGTCGATCTGAAAGCCCCGCACGATCAACGTATCCGTGGTCCTGTCCAGTCCCTCGGAGCGGCTGACGCCAGCCACATAGCCCAGCGCGTCCTGGATGTTCTGCGACTTGAGAACGTCGATTTCCTCGGCGCCGACAACGCTGATGGATTGGGGAATTTCCACAATCGGCGTATCGGTCTTGGCGCCCGTCGCGCTTCGCTTGGCCGTATAGCCCTGGATGGGACCGTATGAATCCTCGCGGTCGGTGACCGTGACCACGGGCAGAGTCGTTGCAGAAGCGCCCGGCTCCGGCATGCGGCGGATGGCAAAACCGCCGTTGGCCGTCCTGGTGGCCTGCAGCGGGGAGCCGGTCAGCATTTCGCGCAGCGCCTGCTCGGAGGTCAGTTGCCCCGTCACGGCACGGGAACTGAGCCCCGACACCACATCCCCGGCAGCGAACACCTGCGACCCCGTCTGCCGGGACAGTTCATTGAGCGCCGATGCCAAGGCCTGCGCCGGAACATTGATGTCGAAGACCTGGCTGGTCTGCCCTGCCCCCTGTGCAGCGGCGAGAGGGCTCCAGATGGAGGCGGAACCAAAGACTGTAGCCAGAGTAAGGCTCAACAGATGTTGACGGGGCAAAGAACGCATGGCTAGAAAAATCCCAAAGGCTTTGAATGAAACTCGAAACTCATCTGGTGCAGCCGCTGGCGATGCCGAAGGAAAAGTCCCGCAAGCTGTGCACCTCCTGCCAAAGAGACGTTCAGCGCAAAAAAATGGAGACAATGTGTAAACACCTAGATGTGCCGGCCAGGCACAACGTGCCTGGCCGTTCATGACCCCGCCGGGCGGCGGCCTCAAACCGGCACAGGCTCCAGCGACAGGCATTGCAGCAACTGCGCCACCAGATCCTCATGCCTCATGAGCGAAAAATGGTCGGCCGCAATATCGGCAGCACTCGCGGGCTCCCGCCCCAGCTGACGTTCCAGCCGTGAACGGTCTGCAGCATCCCGGTCCTGGCTCCACCACAGGTCAACCTCCGCCTCCAAGGCAGGAAGCCTGTCCATCTGCAGAGACAGGCGCTTCAGGTGCCGTGCCGTCATGAAAGCCTGTGCCAGCCCGGTTCCATCCATGGATGCATGACCCGCAGGATGGTCAGTCTCTGCCCGACCCAGAAGGCGGTCGATGGGACCCGCCAGCAGGTCGATGCTGGGCTCCTGCGCAGCACCGAGTTCGGCCAGATCTTCGATGCGGACCTGCGGCATCAGATAGGCTGCAAAGCGTACAAAGTCGGGCCACCATGCGTCTGCCACCTGCCCCGATGCAGGCGGCACAAAGGGATCGACCAGGCCCACGAAACCCGTGCCCGGCTCCCGTGATTGCAGCCGCTGCGCCATCAGCACCGCCAGCGTACCTCCCAGTGACCAGCCCAGCAGATGGCAGGGACCCGTCGGTTGTACGGCACGCACCATGCGGCAGTAGTCATCGGCCATCTGCTCCAGACAAGCATCCAGATGCGCGGGATCGGCCAGGCTGCGGCACGGTATGGCGTAGACGGTGCGGACACCATTCAAAGCCCGCGCCAGAGGCTGGTAGTCGAACACGGTGCCAAAGCCAGCATGCACGCAAAACAGTGGCGGCGCGGCATCGCACACGGCATTCAAGGCCACCAGGCCGCAAGGCAGCTGCGCCGCTGCAGCGCCCAACCCCAGCAGCCCGGCGATGGTGGGCCGCTGCAAAAGATCACGCAGCTTGAAGTCCAGCCGGCTGTTGCCGAGCTTGCGGACCTTGGCATGCATCCTGAGGCTCAGAAGCGAGTCCCCGCCCAGCTCGAAGAAATTGTCCGTTTCGCCCACGGGCTGCACTCCCAGCACTTCCTCCCAGATCTGCGCCAGTGCACGCGCCTCGGCGGTCGATGGCGGAGCATGGTGGCGCTGCGCATCCGCTTGCGGCGCGGGCAGGGCATGCCGGTCCAGCTTTCCGCTGACCAGGCGCGGCAGGGCGGGCAGCAGCAGCACATGCGCGGGCACCATGTAGTCCGGCAATCGTTCGCCCAGTTGCTGGCGCACGCTCCGCGCCAGGACCTGGCCGGCGCTGGCGGCATTCGCCACGACGTAGGCCGTCAGCTGCTTGCCCCCCGGCGCGTCATGGACCAGGACGGCGGCATCCATCACGCCCGCCACGCTGCGTACTGCCTTCTCGACCTCGCCCAGCTCGATGCGGAAGCCGCGGATCTTGACCTGGTGATCGGCCCGGCCGATGTACTCGATGTTGCCGCCGCTCAACCAGCGCACCAGATCGCCCGTGCGGTACAGCCTGCCTCCACGGTCGTCGAAAGGATCAGCGACGAAGCGCTCGGCCGTCAGCGCGCGCCGATCCAGATAGCCACGCGCCAGGCCATAGCCACCGATGTACAGCTCGCCGATCATGCCCTCGGGCAGCAGCTGCATATCGTCGTCCAGCACATAGGCGCAGCGCTCACCCACAGGTCGGCCTATGGGCGCGTAGGCACAATCGAAGCTGCCTTCTGACGACGTGCGCCAGATCAGCGGCGTCACCACCGTTTCCGTCGGGCCATAGCCGTTGATGAGCCAGCGCGGCTTCAACCGTGCACGGACCTTGTCATAGGCAGCCTTGGGCATCGCTTCCCCCCCGAACACGTACAGCTCCACCGCAGGCACATCGTCGCGCTGCGCCGCCCATTCGGCGATCTCGCCGAGGTAGGCAGGGGGAAACGCCGCCGTCGTCACGCCGTGGCGGTGCAAGGCCTGGTAGGTCTGCTCGGCAGTCCACAGCTCGTTGTCGCGCACGGCCAGGCTGGCGCCCACGCACAGCGGCGTGAGCCAGCGTTCATGCGCTCCGTCGAACGAGAACGACATGAAATGCAGTTCGCAGGAGTCCGCCGTCATGCCGTAGATCTCCGCCGTGGCAAGGCAGTGCATGGCCAAGGGTCCATGGGACACCGTCACACCCTTGGGCATGCCGGTGGAGCCGGAGGTGTAGATCACATAGGCCAGGTTGTCCGGGCTCAGCGAGACAAGAGGGCGCGCCTCGCTCGTGCCTTGAAGATCGATTTCGTCCAGCAGCAGCGTCGCGACCTGGGTGCCCGCCAGGTGTGGCCAGGCGCAGCGCTGGCTCAGCAGAAGCACGGCGCCGCTGTCCTTCAGCATGAAGGCCAGCCGGTCGGCGGGATAGGCGATATCCAGCGGCAGATAGGCGCCTCCGGCCTTGAGCACGGCCAGCAGGGTGACGATGGTGTCCAGCGAACGCTCCAGCGCCACAGCCACCACCTTGTCAGGCCCTACACCCTGCGCGATCAGATGGTGCGCGAGTCGGTTGGCCTGCGCATCGAGCTGCCCATAGCGCATCTGCGCCTCGCCCATCTTCAGCGCGACGGCCTGCGGCCGGGATTGCGCCTGGTGCTCGATCAGGGCATGGACCGTCGATCGCGGAGCAGGCTGCGCCCCCCCCTGGCCCAGCGACAGCACGGCCGTCCTGACCGACGGGTCCAGCCAGCCCAGCGATCCCACCGGCTGTGCCGCACCCACCAGCATCTGGTCCAGAAGATGCTCGACCATGCGCTGCATGGTAAGCGCCTGGCCTTCGTCGAAGCTGCTGCGTGCATAGCAGTACTCGATCTCCAGCGTCTCGCCCACGGTGACCTGCAGGTCCATCGCGTAGCCCGTCAGACCACTGCCTGCCACGCTGCCGAATTCCAGGCCGAAGCGGTCCAGTTGCCTCAGCGTCCGGTCCACCGGATGGTTCTCGAACACGATGATGCTGTCGAACAGCGGCCTGCCGGAGCAGCCGGCCCAGCGCTGGATATCTGCCAGCGCCGCATACTCGAATTCCCTGGCGCGCAGGTTGCGTGCCTGCATGCCGCGCAGGAACTCGCCCGACGACAGCCCGGGCCGCACGTTCACAGCAATCGGAATGGTGTTGATGAACAGGCCCAGCATCTCCTGCGCGCCCTCCACCTGTGCAGGCCGCCCCGCCACCGTGGCGCCGAAGATCACCCGGGAACTGCCGGTGTGGCGCTGCAGCACCAGCGCCCAAGCAGCCTGGACCAGTGTGTTCATGGTCACCCGCTCGCGCTGGGCATGGCGCTGGAGCTCCTGCGTCCGAGTGGCGCCCAGGCGCGTGTAGACCTTGCCGTAGCCAGGAGAGGGCTCGCCCGAGGCAGCCCCCGCAAGCAGGCAGGCGCCATCCAGAGCGCGAAGCTCTTCTGTCCAGAATGCCTGCGCCGCCCGGGCATCCTGCCGATGCAGCCAGCGCACATAGTCGCCGTAGGCAGGGGGCCGTGCGGGCAGATCCTCGCCTGCATAGCACTGCAGCCATTCCCCCAGCAGGCGGGAGTCGCTCCACCCGTCGGAGACGATGTGCTGCTGGGTCCAGATCAGCTGATAGCGCGTCTCGGTGAGCCGGATCAGGCACACCCGCACCAGCGGCGGCGCAAGCCAGTCGGGCACCTGCAGCAGCTCCTGCCTTGCAAATGGCTCCAGCCGCAGGCCCGCATCGGGGTCCGCACGCCAGTCGCTGACGGCAAATTGCGCCGTTGCCTCACGCATCACCAATTGCAGGGGCCGCTGCATGCCCTCCTGCCAAAGAAATGCCGTGCGCAGATGGGCATGGCGCTGCACCATGGACGACCACGCCTGCGCCAGGCGCGCGGCATCGACATGGGACAGCTGCACGCTCAGCTGGTTGACATACAGCCCCGAGCCTGGCGCCTCCATGGCGTGAAAGAGCATGCCCTCCTGTGTGGGGGTGAGCGGGTAGACATCCTCGATGGCTGACGGATCCAGGGCCAGCGCAGCCAGTGCATCGGCATCCAGAAAATCGGCCAGTTGCCCGGGCTTTGCGGACACCGGCGGCTCGCAGGCCATGCCCTGCAGCGGCAGCATGACCGTCGCCAACTGGGCAATGGTCTGCTGCTCGAACAATTGCCGGGGCGTGAGCTTCCAGCCCGCACGGTGTGCACGGCTGACGATCTGCAGACTCAGGATGGAGTCGCCACCGCGCGCAAAGAAATTGTCGTGCCGACCGACCTGCTCCACCTCCAGCACCTGAGCCCAGATGCCCGCCAGCAGTTGTTCGGCCTCGCCCTGCGCCGTCTCATAGCCGCCGTCATGGTCCTGGCCGGGCTCGGGCAACTGCTTTCTGTCCACCTTGCCGTTGGAATTCAGCGGAAGGGAAGGCAGCACCACGATGGCCGTCGGCACCATGTAGTCCGGCAGTAGCGTCAGCAGGCGCTGCCTGAGCAGCGGCCAGTCGATGTGCCTGCCCGCACGGGCCGAGACATGGCCCACCAGTCGCCCCCCGCCCGGGCCACCCGCGACCACCACGACCGCTTCGCGCACTTCGGGCTGGGCCAGCAGTTGTGCCTCGACCTCGCCCAGCTCGATGCGCAGTCCCCGGATCTTGACCTGGTGGTCCATGCGGCCCAAGTATTCGAGCTGGCCCCGTGCGCTCCAGCGCACCAGATCGCCTGTGCGGTAGAGCCGGCCAGCGCCATCGGCGTCGAAGGGGTCGGCGACAAAGCGATCGGCCGTCAGGCCCGGCCGGTTCAGATAGCCGCGTCCAAGCCCCGTGCCACCCAGGAAAAGCTCGCCAGCCACGCCCTGCGGCAAAGGCTGCATGCAGGCATCGAGCACATAGGTCCTGATGCCACTGATGGGCTGGCCTATGGGCACCTGGCTTCCGCCGTCATCGCGGCAGCTCCAGTGCGTGACGTCGATGGCTGCCTCGGTGGGGCCGTACAGGTTGTACAGGCGCGCCTGGGGCAGATGCCGCAAGACGGCATTCTGCGCTTCGGCAGGCAGTGCCTCGCCGCTGCAGAAAATGCGCCTGAGGCCGGTGCAGGCCTGCATGCCCTCATGGGCCAGAAAGGCCTGCAGCATGGACGGCACAAAGTGCAGGCTGGTGACCCGCTGTCCCCGGATCAACTCCACCAGCCGGGCGGGATCGCGGTGATCGCCAGGCGCGGCAATCACCAGCCTTGCGCCTGCCATCAACGGCCAGAAGAACTCCCAGACCGATACATCGAAGCCAAAGGGCGTCTTTTGCAGGACCGCGTCCGAGGCGTCCAGCGCATAGGCGCTCTGCATCCAGGCCAGGCGATTGTGCAGCGCTGCATGCCGGTTGGCAGCCCCCTTGGGCCGCCCCGTGGAGCCCGAGGTGAAGATCACATAGGCCAGGTTCTCGCCGTGCACAGGTACCTGCGGGTCGTGGCCAGGCTGGCTGTCAAGATCCAGCCCGTCCAGCGCCAGAACCTGCAGGCCATCGCCCGCCGCAATGCCATGGCGCAGCGCACCGTGCGTGAGCAGCCATTCAATGCCACTGTCCTCCACCATGGATGACAGTCGCTGGGCAGGCTGCTCCGGGTCCAGCGGAACATAGGCACCGCCCGCCTTCATGACGGCCAGCAGCGCCACGACCATGTCGAAGCTGCGCTCCAGCGCAATGCCCACGCGTCTCTCAGGCCCCACACCGGCCGCGATCAACCAGTGCGCCAACTGGTTGGCGCGTTGGTTCAATTTCCCGTAACTCAGCGACAGACTCCCAAAGACCAGCGCCACGGCGCCGGGCGTGGCGCGGACCTGGCGTTCGATGGCACGGTGCACAGGCGCTTGCCATGGGTCGGCTACGGCCTGGACACCCCATCGCTGCTGCAATGCCCACTCCTGCGCCGACAGCAGCTGCAGCTCGCCCGCGCTTTGCGCCGGACTGCGCTCCAGCGCTTCGACCAGAACGCCGGTGGCCGCTTCCAGGGCATCGCACAGGCATTGCGCTCCTACGGCCGCGCTGGTCTGAGCCACCAAGGCAAAGCCGTCTCCCAGATCGTCGATGGACATGGCTACCGGGTAATTGGTGCGTTCGCGCCCGCCCAGCAGGGTCACGCCCTCCCAGCCCCCCTCGGCTCCCTGCCCCGGCCCCTGGTGTTGCGGCTGCACGCCATAGCGGTAGTTCAGCAGGGCCGAGAACAAGGGCGTGCCGCCCGGCACCGCACTGCAGCGCTGGGCCAGCGACAGACTGGCATGCTCATGGTGCATCAGCTGTGTCAGCAGGGAATGTGTCTGGCGCAGACAGTCCTGCACGGTCTGCGCTCCCAGCTTCACCCGCAGCGGCAGCGTGTTGATGAACATGCCCAATGCGTTGTGCGCACCCTCGCCGCCCTGCATGCGCCCGAACAGCACGGTCCCAAACACCACGTCGTCACGGCCCGTGCTCCTGCCCATCACAAGCGCCCAGGCCAGGTGCAGCAGGCTGGCTGCGCTGACGCCGTTGCGCTGTGCCGTCTTGCGCACGCGCTGCGCCAGGCTGGCCTGCAGCGGCAGGCGCGCTTCCTGCACAGCGGCACCATTGCCCTGGACATCAAGCAGCCCGAACGGCGCCGTCGGCTCATCGACATCGCCGAGCATGGCACCAAAGAAAGCCTCGTGCTCGGCGACGCTCACGCCCAGCCTGGCCCGGGCCACGAAGCGCCTGAACGGCAGGGGCTGCGGCAGTGCACCATGGCGGCCCTGCTGGATCAGCGCGATCTCCTCGACCACGCGTTCCAGCGTCGTGTGGTCCAGCACCAGATGGTGAGTGAGCAACTGCAACAGCCAGCGCTGCTGCGCGGCATCGTGCGAGGCCACGGCACGGATCATCGGGGCACGGCGCACATCGATGCGATGCACCCTGGGATCAATCCGGGCATACAGCCGCCCGGCAACATCTGCTTCAGCGGCCTCGTCCTGCAACCATTCGATCCGTACATCGGCACGACGGCAGACCACCTGCACGGGCTCGCTCAGGCCTTCCCACAGCACGGCCGTGCGCAGGATGTCGTGGCGCGCAATCACCTGATTGAGGCTGTCCACAAAGTCCTGCATTCGCTGGCTGCTGTCGAAGGCCAGCAGATTCGGCGTGGCGTAGGCATCGCCCTGCTGGTGCAGCGTGTGGTGGAACAGAATGCCTTCCTGCAGCGGCGCCAGCGGATAGATGTCCTGGATGTTGGCCGATCCGCCCGGAACGGCGGCCTCCACCAGCGCAATCTCCTGCGCGTCCAGCCGCACCAGGGTCAGCATGGCGGGCGTGATCGCCGTGCAGTCATCGGGGATACCGTTGGGCGGTACCTCGACCTCGGCGCTGTCATCGGCCCGCGTGACCTGCGCGGCGAAATCCGCCAGCTGCGGATGCTGGAACAGGCTTCGCACGGAGGCCGTCAGGCCATGCGCCCGCATGCGCTCCAGCATGCCCAGTGCGAGCAGGGAGTGCCCACCCAGCTCGAAGAAGTGGTCATGGCGCCCCACCAGCTCGCGGCCGAGCAGCTCAGCCCAGATGGCCGCCAACTGCGTCTCGGTCGCCGTGAGCGGCTGCGCGTACTCGCGCTCCAACCACTGCGGCGCCGGCAGCGCCTTGCGGTCCACCTTGCCGTTCGCATTCAGTGGAAGGCCTTGCAGCACGACGATGGATGAAGGCACCATGTAGTCCGGCAGCACACCAGCCAGCGCCTGCCTGAGCCTGGCGGCCAGGCGTTCATCTTCACCGGGGGCCGCCACATAGCCCACCAGGCATTCGCCGCCGGGACCGTGCGCGGCGACCACCACGGCTTCGCGCACTTCGGGCCGGGCCAGCAGATGTGCCTCGATCTCGCCCAGTTCGATGCGCAGTCCCCGGATTTTGACCTGATGGTCCATGCGGCCCAGATACTCAAGCTGGCCTTGCGCATTCCATCGCACCAGGTCACCTGTGCGGTAGAGACGCCCCTTGCCGCTGCTGTCGAAGGGATCGGCCACAAACCGCTCCGCCGTCAGGCCGGGACGGTTCAGATAGCCGCGTGCCAGGGCCATGCCGCCCAGATACAGCTCGCCTGCCACGCCCTGGGGCACAGGCGCCATGTCGGCGTCCAGCACCCAGGTGCCGGTGGCGCTGATGGGGCGACCAATAGGCACCTGGTGGCTGCCGTCGTCCTGGCAGGTCCACTGCGTGACGTGGATGGCCGCCTCGGTGGGCCCGTAAAGATTCTGCAGGCTGACGCCGGCCAGCCGCTGCAATGCCTCGCGCTGGGTAGCGGCCGGCATGGCCTCGCCACCGCAGATAACGTAGCGCAGGCGCGTCTGCGCCTCGATACCCTCATGCGCCAGAAAGGCCTGCAGCATGGAGGGCACGAAATTCAGCGTGGTGATCTGATGGCGCCGGATCAGCTCCACGATGCGCGCTGGCTCGCGCTGGTCACCGGGCTGGGCGAGCACCAGCTTCACGCCCGTGGTCAGGGGCCAGAACATCTCCCAGACCGACACGTCGAAACCGAAGGGCGCCTTGTGCAGCACCGCGTCCTGGGCCGTGAGCCCATAGCGTTCCTGCATCCATGCCATGCAATTGCTCAGTGCGTCATGGCGGTTGGCAGCCCCCTTGGGCCGGCCCGTCGATCCCGAGGTGTAGATCACATAGACCAGGTTCTGGCCATCGACTTCGACCTGTGGATCATGGTCCGGCCAGACGCCAGGCTCGGATGCGTCGAGATCGACCACCTGCAGGCCGTGCTGGTCGGGAAGCAGCGACTGACCGGGCCCCTGGCACAGCACCAGGCGCACGCCGCTGTCCTGCAGCATGTAGGCCAGGCGCTCGCGCGGATAGTCAAGGTCCAGCGGCACGTAGGCGCCACCCGCCTTGAGGATGGCCAGCAGCCCGACCATCATCTCCACGGAGCGCTGGGCTGCAACGGCCACGCGCGTCTCCAGCCCCACTCCCAGCGACATCAGACGGTGCGCAAGACGGTTGGCACGGCGGTTGAGTTCGCCGTAGCTCAGCGCTGCATCGCCAAATGCCAAGGCCACGGCATCCGGAGTGCGCCGGGCCCATGCTTCGAACGAGCGATGCACGGGCTGCCCCTGCCCCGCAGGCATGCGATTGAGCCCCCAGGCGGCCAACTGGCGCTGCTCTTGCGGCTGCAACAGAGGCACATCGCCCAGCGCCTGTTGGGGATGCTCCGCCAGCGCCTGCAGCAACGCCTGGCAATGGCCTGCCATGCGGGCAATGGTTTCGCTCTCGAACAACGGCGCTGCATAGCTGAAGGCCAGCCGCACCTCGCCGTCGGCGCTTTCGCTGCTGTTGAGCACCAACTCGAACTGCGCGGCACGCTCGTCCTGCGGGCAGGGCTCCAGCAGCAGCCCTGCCATCTGCCGCGGCAATGCAGCGGCCGTGCGCTGGTGGTTGTGCATGACCTGGAACAGGGCCTGGACCCCCAGGTTGCGCTCGGGCTGCAGGGCTTCCACCAGTTGATCGAACGGCAAATCCTGATGTGCCTGCGCACCCAGCGCCGCCTCCCTGGCCTGTCGCAGCACCTGCACCATGGGCATGCGCATGTCGATGCGGTTGCGCAGCACCTGCGTGTTGACGAACAGGCCGACCAGTCCCTGCGTCTCTGCCCGCTGCCGGTTGGCCAGAGGCACGCCCACCCGGATATCGCCTTGGCCGCTGTAGCGTGCCAGCAGGGCTTGCCATCCGGCCAGGAGCGCCATGAACAGCGTGGCCCCCTCGGCGCGCGCCCGCGCCTTCAAGGCCTGTACCAGCGGCCTGGGAAGCAGCAATACGTGCTCGGCGGCGGGGTAACGGCCATCGGCGCGGCGCGGGTGGTCGGCCTGCAGTTGCAGCACAGGCTGGTCCTGGCCCTGGCCCAATTGCTGCGTCCAGTACGCAAGCTGCCTATCGCGCTCGCCCGCCTCCATCCAGTTTCTCTGCCACAGCGCATAGTCGGCGTACTGCACCGGCAGGGAGGGCAGCCCGGCCGCCAGCGACTGCACATGTGCAGCGTATTGCGCGGCAAACTCCTCCACCAGGATCTGCATGGACCGCCCATCGGAGACGATGTGGTGCATGACGACCACCAGCAGGTGCCGGTCCTGCGCCTCGCGTATCAGCGCCACCCGCAGCAGCGGGCCTGTTTCAAGATCAAAGGTGCGATTGCACAGGGCCTGCATCTGCACTGCCGGCTGCGAGGCTTCGACAACAGGGATGTCAATCTCCACGTGCTCCAGCACGCACTGCAGCGGCAGCCCCTCAGGCCCGGCCTTGAACACGGTGCGCAGCGTGGCATGGCGCGCCACCAGGGCCCCAAAGCCGGTGCGCAGGGCGTCAAGGTCCAGCGCCCCGTGCAGCCGCCATGCTCCGCTGATGTGGTAGGCCGCGCTTTGCGGCTCCAGCTTCCAGAGAAACCACATCCGGGCCTGGGCATAGGAGGCCGGTGTGACGGCCCCATCCTGCGCCGGGACAATCGGCAAGCCTGAGAAATCAATGCCCTGGGCCGCCAGGGCATCAAGGAACTGGCGCCGCTTTCCCGGGACGAGCACGTTGAAGCGATGGGCGATGTCGAATTCCGTGTTTTTCATTCCAGGTCCAGCTCTGCGAGTAGGGATGCCATCTTTTCCAGATCGGCGGTTTTCTTGATGTGGGCGGGCGCGGCATGGGCCTGCACGAGCCGGGCCAGCGCCGCCAGCGATGGGCTTTCAAAACAGGCCTTGAGCGGCAGTTGCACCGACAGCTGCCGGCCTATCTGCAATTGCATTTCGAGCAGGGTCATGGAATGTCCGCCCAGCTCGAAGAAGTTGTCCTTCCGGCCCGCGCGCTCCACGCCCAGCACCTCGGCCCAGATCTGCGCCAGCGTTTCTTCCAACTCGCCCTGCGGTGCCTCGTATTCCTGCGCGCTGACCATCTCCGGCTCGGGCAGCGACTTGCGGTCCACCTTGCCGTTGGCCGTCAAAGGCAGGGCTTCGAGCACGACGATGGCCGAAGGCACCATGTAGTCGGGCAGCACCTGGCCCAGGCGCTGCTTGAGCTGGCTTTCGTCCACCGCGTCACGCAGGGAGACATAGGCGATCAGCCTTGCACCATCCTTGGCCAAAACCACGGCCTCGCGCACCTCGGGCTGGGCCAGCAGTTGCGACTGCACCTCGCCCAGCTCGATGCGAAAGCCCCGGATCTTGACCTGCTGGTCGGCACGGCCCAGGTATTCAAGTTCGCCCTGGGCGCTCCAGCGCACCAGATCGCCTGTGCGGTACAGGCGCTCGCCGGACTCCGCGAAGGGGTTGGCGATGAAGCGCTCTGCCGTCAGTCCTTGCCTGTTGAGATAGCCGCGTGCCAAGCCCTCGCCTGCCACGTACAGCTCCCCGGCCACGCCCTGCGGCAGCAGGTTCAGGCTGCCATCGAGCACATACAGGCCCAGGTCCGGAATCGCCACGCCCACGGGGCTGCGTCCGCCGTCCAGATCCTTCCGGGTGATCTCCCGGTACGTCACATGCACCGTGGTCTCGGTGATGCCGTACATGTTGACGAGTTGGGGGCTCTGGTCACCGAAGCGGTCAAACCAGGGCCGCAGGCTCTCGGGCTCCAGCGCCTCGCCGCCAAAGATCACCTGGCGCAGCGCCAAGCCAGCGCCGCCCTGCTCGTTCCCATCTTCCTGCTCCACCGCATGCACCAGCTGTCCAAAGGCCGAAGGTGTTTGATTGAGAACCGTTACGCGCTCCGCACGCAGCAAAGCCAGGAAGTCCTGGGGCGAGCGGCTGATCCAGTACGGCACCACCACCAGCCGACCGCCCGTGCACAGGGCGCCGAAGATCTCCCATACCGAGAAGTCGAAGGCGTAGGAATGGAACAGGGTCCAGACATCGTCAGGCCCGAAGCCGAACCAGGCATCGGTGGCATCCAGCAGCCGTGCCACGTTGCGGTGGCTCAGTTGCGCGCCTTTGGGTTTGCCTGTCGAGCCCGAGGTGTAGATCACATAGGCCAGGCTGTCCGGGTTCACATCGACCTGCGGATCGGTATCGGGTTCGCCCGACAGGTCCAGCATGTCGATCTCCAGCACCTGCAGCGCAGCAGCGCCGGGAATGCGCTCGTGCAGCGCCGCTTGCGTCAGCACCAGGGAGATCCCGCTGTCGGCCACCATGTGCGCCAGCCGGTCGGCCGGGTAGTCCGGGTCCAGCGGCACATAGGCGCCACCGGCCTTGAGGATGGCCAGCAGTCCCACCACCATCTCCACCGAGCGCTGCATGGCAATGCCCACGCGCGTCTCCGGGCGCACGCCCAGGGCGATCAGACGACGGGCCAGGCGGTTGGCCTGGGCGTCGAGTTCGGCGTAGGTCAGCGTTCTGGCCTCGCAGCTCAAGGCCGGGGCGCGGGGATGGCTCCGTGCCTGGGCCTGGAAGCGGCCGTGCAGCGCCATGGCTCCCCCATGACCACCATGCGCCTGTGAGCCCAGGTATTGGCCATGGGCCAGCAAGCGGCTGCGCTCCTCCGGATCCAGCAGGTCGATATCGCCCAGTGCCTTGGCACCTCCACGGGCCAGCCCCATCACCAACTGATCCATCGCGCCATGCAGGCGGCCACAGAGCACGGCGGGCTCCACAGCGCCGGCGACCTGGGCGACCAGACCAAAGCCCTCTCCCTGATCGTCCACGGACATGCACAACGGATAGTTCGTCCGCTCCATGCTGTCCACGATCTCCATGCCTTCCAGCGCCTGCGACGATGTGCGCGCCTGCGGCCGGCTGTAGCGAAAATTCAGCAGCGCGGTAAACAGGGGCGCGCCTGCGGGCAGGCCGCTGCAGCGCTGGGCCAGCGTCAGGCCGGCATGCTCGTGCTGCAACAGCGTGGACAGCGTGGCGTGGGTGTCCAACAGCGCATCGCGCAAGCCAAGGCGGCCCAGCCGGATGCGCAGCGGCAAGGTGTTGACAAACAGTCCCAGCGAGCGGCCCGCCTCTTCGCCAGCCTGCATGCGGCCCAGCAGCACTGTGCCGAACACCACATCCTCACGGCCCGTGGCACCGGACAGCACCAGGGCCCATGCCAGATGGAAAACCGATGCCGGGCTCACACCGTACAGCCGGGCCTGGCGGCGGACGGCCTTTGCCAGATCGGCATCCAGGGCCAGACGCGCCTCCCTCACATTGCGGCCATCGCCCTGTACATTCAGCAGCCCATAGGGCACGGTGGGCTCCTGCACATCGGCCAGCATGCTGCGAAAGAACTGCTCATGGGCGGTGGATGACACGCCCCTGCGCGCCTGCGCCACAAAGCGCCTGAAGGGAACCGGCACAGGCAGCGCATGCACGCGACCCTGCTGCACCAGGGCGATTTCCTCCACCAGCAAATCCACGGTGGCATGGTCCAGCACCAGATGGTGGCAGGCCACCCGCAGCAACCAACGGCCGCCCTCGGGAGACTGCAGGGCCAGCGCTTCGATCATGGGCGCCTTGCGTACATCCAGGCGCTGCGGCTGTGCTGCCCCGGCTTCAAGCCAGCGAGTCTGCAAGCGGGCCTGGCGCAACACCACCTGCACGGGCTCGGCCAGCCCTTCCCAGAGCACGGCCGTGCGCAGGATTTCATGGCGCGCAATCACCTGGTTGAAGCTGTCCATGAAACGCTGCAACCGCTCGCGGCTGTCGAAGGACAGCGTGTGCCATGTCAGATAGGCATCGTTCTTCGTATGCAGCAGGTGGTGGAACAGAATTCCCTCCTGCAACGGCGCCAGCGGGTAGATGTCCTGGATGTTGGCCGCCCCACCGGGCACCGCAGCGGCAATGCGTGCAATCTCATCCTCATCCAGCGCCACCAGGGTCAGCATGTCCGGCGTGATCGCCGTGCAGCCTTCGGGGATGCCGTTGGGCGGCACATCGATCTCGCCGGCCACCTGCGCCCCTTGCTCACCCTGCTGCTCCTGCTGCTCCTGCTGCACCGCCTGCGCAAACTCCGCCAGCCTCGGGTGCTGGAACAGCGTGCGCACCTGCACGCGCAGGCCCTGGGCGCGCACGCGCTCCAGCAGGCCCAGGGCGAGCAGCGAATGCCCGCCCAGCTCGAAGAAGCCGTCCTGCCGTCCCACGCGCTCCACGCCCAGCACCTCGGCCCAGATCTGCGCCAGCGTTTCCTCCAACTCGCCCTGCGGTGCCTCGTATTCCTGCGCACTCGCCATCTCCGGCTCGGGCAAGGCCTTGCGGTCCACCTTGCCGTTGGCCGTCAAAGGCAGGGCATCGAGCACAACGATGGCCGAAGGCACCATGTAGTCGGGCAGTACCTGGCCCAGCCGGTCCTTGAGCCAACCGTCTTCGGCTGGCGAATTCAGCGAGACATAGGCCACCAATCGCGCCCCGCCTGCACCCTCCCTGGCCAGTACCACGGCCTCGCGGACCTCGGCCTGGGCCAGCAACTGCGACTGCACCTCGCCCAGCTCGATGCGGAAGCCCCGGATCTTGACCTGCTGGTCGGCACGGCCCAGGTATTCGAGTTCGCCCTGCGCACTCCAGCGCACCAGGTCGCCCGTGCGGTACAGGCGTTCGCCCGTCTCGCTGAACGGGTTGGCAATGAAGCGCTCTGCCGTCAGCCCTTGCCTGTTGAGATAGCCGCGTGCCAAGCCCTCGCCCGACACGTACAACTCTCCCGCCACGCCCTGCGGCAGCAGGTTCAGGCTGCCGTCGAGCACGTACAGGCCCAGGTCCGGAATCGCCACGCCCACGGGGCTGCGTCCGCCCTCCAGATCCTTCCGGGTGATCTCCCGGTACGTCACATGCACCGTGGTCTCGGTGATGCCGTACATGTTGACGAGTTGGGGGCTCTGGTCACCGAAGCGGTCAAACCAGGGCCGCAGGCTCTCGGGCTCCAGCGCCTCGCCGCCAAAGATCACCTGGCGCAGCGCCAGGCCAGCGCCGCCCTGCTCGTTCCCATCTTCCTGCTCCACGGCATGGACCAGTTGCCCAAAGGCCGAGGGCGTTTGATTGAGAACCGTTACGCGCTCGGCACGCAGCAAAGCCAGGAAGTCCTGGGGCGAGCGGCTGACCCAGTACGGCACCACCACCAGCCTGCCCCCCGTGCACAGCGCGCCGAAGATCTCCCAGACCGAGAAGTCGAAGGCGTAGGAATGGAACAGGGTCCAGACATCGTCCGGGCCGAAGCCGAACCAGGCATCGGTGGCATCCAGCAGCCGTGCCACGTTGCGGTGGCTCAGTTGCGCGCCCTTGGGGCGGCCCGTGGAGCCCGAGGTGTAGATCACATAGGCCAGGCTGTCTGCAGAGACTTCAACCTGCGGATCGCTATCGGGTTCGCCCGACAGGTCCAGCGTGTCGATCTCCAGCACCTGCAGCGCAGCAGCGCCGGGAATGCGCTCGCGCAGCGCCGCCTGCGTCGGCACCAGGGCAATGCCACTGTCCTCGACCATGTGCGCCAGACGATCGGCAGGGTAGTCCGGGTCCAGCGGCACATAGGCACCACCAGCCTTGAGGATGGCCAGCAGGCCGACCACCATCTCCACCGAGCGCTGCATGGCAATGCCCACGCGCGTCTCCGGGCGCACGCCCCGGGCGATCAGGCGGCGGGCCAGGCGGTTGGCCTGGGCGTCGAGTTCGGCGTAGGTCAGTTGTGCGGACTCGCAGGTCAACGCCACCGCATCCGGCCGCTGCTGCGCGCTTGCGGCAAAGCGCTGGTGCAGGCAGGCGGGCTGCGCAGGGTTGAGGGCAGGTCCATTGCGGGTACTGCGGCGCGCGCTGCGGTCCAGAAGCTGCGCCTGCTCATCGCCGGGCAGCAGTTGCACCTGGTCCAGCGCGCACTGCGGCGCATGCGCCAGCGCATGCAGCAGCAGCGACAGATGCGCGCCCATGCGCTGCACCGTGGCCGGCTCGAAGCGCTCGCGCGCATAGGCAAAGCCCAGCTGCAGGCTGCCGTTGGCGCGGCGGCTGGCGTGCAGGGTCAGCTCGAACTGGGCGGCCAGGCCGTCCAGCTCCAGCTTCTGGATCTCCAGGCCCGCCAGGCCGGCCGCCTCTTCGTGCTGGTAGTTCAGCATCACCTGGAACAGCGAGCTGCCGTCCAGGCTGCGGCGCGGCTGCAGCGCCTCGACCAGTCGCTCGTAGGGCAGGTCCTGGTGGGCCAGGCCCAGGCGGACCCGCTCGGCCAGTTGGGCCAGCAGCTCCTGCAGGCGCATGCGGGGATCGAGCCGGCCACGCATCACCAGCGTGTTGACGAAGAAGCCGACCAGCGGCTCGGCCTCGGGCTGGTTGCGGTTGGCCACGGGCACGCCCACGCGGATATCGGTCTCGGCGGTATAGCGGTGCAGCAGGGCCTGGAACCCGGCCAGCAGCGCCACGAAGAGGGAGGTGCCCTGCTCGCGGGCGCGCTGCTCCAGTCCGGCCACCAGGCTGGCGGGCAGATCCAGCCGGTGCCAGGCGGCATGCCAGCGGGTCTCGGCGCCCGGCGCGCGCGCATGGTCGGCGGGCAGCTCCAGATGCAGGTCCTGACCCCCGGCCAGTTCGGGCAGCCAGTAGTCCAGCAGGCGCTGCCTTTCCCCGGCCTCCAGCCAGTCGCGCTGCCAGGCGGCGTAGTCGGTGTAGGCAATGGGCAGCGGCGGCAGGCGGGTCGGGCGCTGCTGCACCAGTGCCGCGTACAGGCCTGCGAACTCCTCCAGCAGGATCTGCATGGAGCGGCCGTCGGAGATGATGTGGTGCATCACCACCACCAGTAGGTGCTGGCGGCTGTCCAGGCGGACGGCGGCCACGCGCAGCAGCGGGCCGCGCGTCAGGTCAAAGGGCGTGAGGCACAGGCGCTCGGCTTCGGCCAGGGCCCGTTCGCGCCGCTGTGCGGCAGGCAGGGAGCTGAGGTCGATCAGCGGCAGCTCCAGGGCCAGCTGCGGCACGATGCGCTGCCGCGCCAGGCCGTCGGGGCTTTCCTCAAACACCGTGCGCAGTCCGCCGTGGCGCTCCAGCAGCACGCCGAACGCCTGCCGCAAGGCCGCCAGATCCAGCTCGCCATGCATCCACGAGGCCTGGGCGATGTGGTAGGCCGAGCTTTGCGGGTCCAGCTTCCACAGGAACCACTGGCGCAACTGCGCATGGGACAGGGCTTCGGTCTGGTCGGACGATGGTGCGCGCACCGGGATGGGGAAGTGCGAGAGATCCAGTCCCTCGGCCCGGATCTTTTGCAATGCCAGCGTGCGCTGGGCAGGGCTCAGGCTTGCAAAGCGCTCGGCGATTTGGCGCAGGCGGCCACGGTCCATCAGATATCTCCCAGAGTTTCGAGAAAGGAATCCAGCGCATCGAGCGCCTGCGCATCCGCGCCTGTCGTGCCTGTTTCACCCGCAGCACCCGCAGCATCCGCGCTGCCATGGGCCGGCAGGCGCACCAGGCCCGCCATGTCCTGCAGCACCGGGGTGCGGAAAATGTCCTGGGCGGTCAGCCCCGCAGCGCCTGCCCCCTGCAGCCGCGCCAGCAGTTGCACCACCTTGAGCGAGTGCCCGCCGCGCTCGAAGAAGCTGTCGCGGCGGTCCACGCGGCCACCGCCCAGCAGCTCGGACCAGAGCCCGGCCAGCATTTCCTCGGCCTGCCCCGAGGGCGCCTCGTAGGACTGCCCGGCCGGTGCCTGCGCCGCAGGCAGCGCGGCACGGTCCACCTTGCCGCTGTTGTTCAGCGGCAGCGTGTCCAGCACCACGATGGCGGACGGCAGCATGTAGTCGGGCAGGCCGCTGGCCAGTCTTGCGCGCAGTGCCGCAGCGTCCAGGGGAGGGCCTGCATGCAGTGATGCATGCAGCGGTGCATATAGCGACGCATGCAGCGATGCATGTAGAGATACATGCGCCACAAGGCGCGTATCGCTGCCGGACCCCGCTGCCGTGACCACGGCCTCGCGCACCTCGGGCTGGGCCAGCAGTGCGGCCTCCACCTCGCCCAGCTCGATGCGGTGGCCGCGGATCTTGACCTGGTGGTCCAGCCGGCCCAGGTATTCGAGCGCACCATCGGCATTGCGGCGCACCAGGTCGCCCGTGCGGTACAGGCGTTCGCCAGCCTCACCCGGACCCGCGAAAGGATCGGCCACAAAACGCTCTGCGCTCAGGCCCGGCCGCTGCCAGTAGCCGCGCGCCAGGCCCTGGCCGCCAATGAACAGCTCACCGGCCACGCCTTGCGGCACGCAGCGCAGTCCTTCGTCAAGCACCAGCAGCCGGGTGGCCGCGATGGCCTGGCCCAGGGTGGCGGCATCGCCCTGCACCTGCTGCAGGCTGGACCAGATCGTGGTCTCGGTCGGGCCGTAGAGGTTCCAGAGGTCCACGCCCGCCGCGCGCAGCAGGTCAATCAGGTCCGGTGCAAGCGCCTCGCCGCCGCACAGCGCCTTCAGCGGCCGTGCCGCCTTCCAGCCACCGGCCAGCAGCAGGCGCCAGCCCGAGGGCGTGGCCTGCATCACGCTGGCGCGGCTGCGCTCCAGCAGCGCCGCCAGCGCGGCCGCGTCGCGCACCTGCTCGCGCCCGGCCACCACCAACTGCGCGCCCACGGCCAGGGGCAGGAAGATCTCCAGGCCCGCAATGTCGAAGGACACGGAGGTCGTGGCCAGCACCACGTCCTGCGCCTGCAGGCCCGGCTGTGCCGCCATGGACTGCAGGAAGTTGGAGAAGGCCGCATGCCGCACCACCACGCCCTTGGGCCGGCCGGTGGAGCCCGAGGTGTAGATCACATAGGCGGCCTGGTCGCCATGCACCTCGACGCGGGGCGCGCGTTCCGTGCCTGCCTGCGGCCCTGGCTCCCTTGCCTCCACTGCCTCCACTGTCTCCGGTACCTCCAGCGCCTCCAGTTCCAGCACCTTCGGCACGCTGGCGGCGAGCAAGGCCAGCCGGCCCGGCGCCAGGCCCGAGGCCAGCACCAGGCAGGCCCCGCTGTCCTGCAGCATGTACTGCATGCGCTCATCGGGCAGGGCTGGATCGACGGGCACGTAGGCAGCGCCCGCCTTGAGGATGGCCAGCAGGCCGGCCACCATGGCGGCCCCGCGCTCGGCCACCAGGCCCACGCGCTGCCCGGGCCGCAGCCCCTGGGCGATCAGGGCCTGCGCCAGGCTGCTGGCCCGCCGATCCAGATCGCCGTAGCTGAACACCTGCCCGTCCGCGGCCAGGGCCGGGGCCTGGGGCCGCTGCCTTGCCTGCGCCTCGAACATGCGGTGCACCGGCAAGGCCTGCGGCCAGGAGCGGGGGTTGCAGGCCTGCGCCAGCAGCGCCTGGCGCTCGGCCGGGGGCACCACGTCCAGCGTGCGCAGGTCGCGGCCGGGCTGCTGCTGCAGCGCCTGCACCAGCGCCTGCAGGGCCTGCTGCATGTAGGCGCAGACGCGCACGGCCCCCACGCTGCGCACCACCTGGGCGACGAGCACAAAGCCCTGGCCGTCGTCATCCACGGCCATGCCCACGGGATAGTTGCTGCGCTCGGGGCGGCCCAGCACCTGCACGCCGGCCCGGGCCAGCTCTTGCGCAGCGCCCTCGGCCGCGCCATGCCGGTAGTTCAGCAATGCGCTGAACAGCGGCGTTCCCGCAGGCAGGCCGCTGCAGCGCTGGGCCAGCGACAGGCTGGCATGCTCGTGCTGCAGCAGCGCCGCAAGCGCCGCCGCCGTGCTGCGCAGGCCCTGGAGCACGCTGCCTTCGCCCAGCGGCAGGCGCAGCGGCAAGGTGTTGATGAACATGCCCAGCGCCTGCTGCGCACCGGCGCCGCCGTCCATGCGGCCCATCAGCACGGTGCCGAAGACCGGCTCCTGCCTGCCGCTGGTGCGGGCCAGCACCAGCGCCCAGGCCAGGTGGCAGAGCGCGGCGGGGCTGACCCCGTGCGCACGCGCCTGGCCGCGCATGCCCTGGGCCAGTGGGGCGTCCAACCGCAGGCGGGCCTCCTCCATGCCACGGCCATCGCCTTGCACGTCCAGCAGGCCGAAGGCGGCCGTGGGCTCCTGCACATCGGCCAGCATGCGGCGGAAGAACCGCTCGTGCGCCTCGGCCGCCACACCCTGGCGCGCCTGCGCCACAAAGCGCCGGAAGGGCACGGGCACCGGCAGCTCGGCCGCACGGCCCTTCTGAAGCCGCAGCACCTCCTGCAGCAGCAGGTCCAGCGTGATGCGGTCCATCACCAGGTGGTGACTCAGCAGCTGCAGCAGCCAGCGGCCTTGCCCGGCATCGTGCGCGGCCCGCGCCCCTATCATCGGCGCCTGCCGCACGTCCAGGCGCAGGTCGTGGCTGCGCAGTTGCTCCAGCATCTGCGGCACCAGCACCTCATGTGCCTCATGTGCCTCATGCACCTCATGCGACCCATGCGCCTCATCCGCATCAGGCCACTGCAGCTGCAGCGGTGCCTGGCGCAGCACCACCTGCACGGGCTCGGACAGCCCTTCCCAGAGCACGGCCGTGCGCAGGATGTCATGGCGCGCAATCACCTGGTTGAGGCTGTGCACGAAGGATTGCAGCTGCTCGCGCGCCCCGAAGCTCAGCAGGTTGGGCGAGACGAATACATCGCCCCCGGACTGCAGCAGGTGGTGGAACAAAATCCCCTCCTGCAGCGGCGCCAGCGGGTAGATGTCCTGGATGTTGGCCGCGCCACCGGGCACCGCAGCGGCAATGCGTGCAATCTCATCTTCATCCAGCGCCACCAGGGTCAGCATGTCCGGCGTGATCGCCGTGCAGCCTTCGGGGATGCCATTGGGCGGCACGTCGATCTCGCCGGCCACCTGCGCCCCTTGCTCACCCTGCTCACCCTGCTGCTCCTGCTGCACCGCCTGCGCAAACTCCGCCAGCCTCGGGTGCTGGAACAGCGTGCGCACCTGCACGCGCAGGCCCTGGGCGCGCACGCGCTCCAGCAGGCCCAGGGCGAGCAGCGAATGCCCGCCCAGCTCGAAGAAGCCGTCCTGCCGGCCCACGCGCTCCACGCCCAGCACCTCGGCCCAGATCTTCGCCAGCGTTTCCTCCAACTCGCCCTGCGGTGCCTCGTATTCCTGTGCACTCGCCATCTCCGGCTCGGGCAGCGCCTTGCGGTCCACCTTGCCGTTGGCCGTCAAAGGCAGGGCATCGAGCACGACGATGGCCGAGGGCACCATGTAGTCGGGCAGTACCTCGCCCAGCCGGTCCTTGAGCAGACCCTCTGCGATTTCTGCATTCAGCGACACATAGGCGATCAGTCTGGCACCGCCCGCCCCCTCCTTGGCCAGCACCACCGCCTCGCGCACCTCGGGCTGGGCCAGCAGTTGCGACTGCACCTCGCCCAGCTCGATGCGGAAGCCCCGGATCTTGACCTGCTGGTCGGCACGGCCCAGGTATTCGAGTTCGCCCTGAGCGTTCCAGCGCACCAGATCGCCCGTGCGGTACAGGCGCTCGCCCGTCTCGCTGAACGGGTTGGCAACGAAGCGCTCTGCCGTCAGTCCTTGCCTGTTGAGATAGCCGCGTGCCAAGCCCTCGCCTGCCACGTACAACTCTCCTGCCACGCCCTGCGGCAGCAGGTTCAGGCTGCCGTCGAGCACATACAGGCCCAGGTCCGGAATCGCCACGCCCACGGGGCTGCGTCCGCCCTCCAGATCCGTCTTGGTGATCTCCCGGTACGTCACATGCACCGTGGTCTCGGTGATGCCGTACATGTTGATGAGTTGGGGGCTCTGGTCACCGAAGCGCTCGAACCAGGGCCGCAGGCTCTCGGGCTCCAGCGCCTCGCCGCCGAAGATCACCTGGCGCAGCGCCAGGCCAGCACTGCCTTCTTCATCCTGCTCCACGGCATGCACCAGTTGCCCGAAGGCCGAAGGTGTTTGATTGAGAACCGTTACGCGCTCCGCACGCAGCAAAGCCAGGAAGTCCTGGGGCGAACGGCTGACCCAGTAAGGCACCACCACCAGCCTGCCGCCCGTGCACAGCGCGCCAAAGATCTCCCAGACCGAGAAGTCGAAGGCGTAGGAGTGGAACAGGGTCCAGACATCGTCAGGCCCGAAGCCGAACCAGGCATCGGTGGCGTCCAGCAGCCGTGCCACGTTGCGGTGGCTCAGTTGCGCGCCCTTGGGACGGCCCGTGGAGCCCGAGGTGTAGATCACATAGGCCAGGCTGTCCGGGTTCACATCGACCTGCGGATCGGTATCGGGTTCGCCCGACAGGTCCAGCATGTCGATCTCCAGTACCTGCAGCGCAGCAGCGCCGGGAATGCGCTCGCGCACCGCCGCCTGCGTCAGCACCAGGGCAATGCCGCTGTCCTCGACCATGTGCGCCAGCCGGTCGGCCGGGTAATCCGGGTCCAGCGGCACATAGGCGCCACCAGCCTTGAGGATGGCCAGCAGGCCGACCACCATCTCCACCGAGCGCTGCATGGCAATGCCCACGCGGGTCTCCGGGCGCACGCCCAGGGCGATGAGGCGGTGGGCCAGACGGTTGGCCCGGGCGTCGAGTTCGGCGTAGCCGAGAACGTGGTGCTCGAAGGACAGCGCCTGCGCCCCGGCCCGCGCCAATGCCTGGCTGGCGAAGCGGCCGTGCAGCGTCTGCGCTGCGGCCGGCCGACCGGCAGGCAGGCCGGCGGCGCGGCCCCATGCCTGCTGCCTGTGCAGTTCGGCCGCGCCCAGCAAGGCGACCTCGCCCACCTTGCGGGCCGGATCATCGGCCAGCGCCTGCAGCATGGCCACATAGTGGCCGGCCAGTGCGCCGATGGTGGTGGCCTCGAACAATTCGCGGGCATAGGTCAGGCGCAGGTGCAGGCGGCCCTGCGCATCCTCGGTGGTGTCCACGGTCAGCTCGAACTGGGCGCCCTGGCCCTGCAGCGCATATTCCTGCAGCTCCAGCCCAGGCAGTTGCTGCAGCGCGCTGCGGTCCTGGCGCTGGTGGTTGAACAGCACCTGGAACAGCGGCTGGGTGCCGGCGTTGCGTTCGGGCTGCAGCGCCTCGACCAGTTGCTCGAAGGGCAGGTCCTGGTGGGCCTGCGCGCCCTGGGCGGCCTGCCGGGCCTGGTCCAGCAGCTGCGCCAGGCCCAGGCGCCCGTCCAGCGTGGCGCGCAGAACCTGGGTGTTCACGAAAAAGCCCACCGTGCCCTGCGCTTCCACCCGGTGGCGGTTGGCAATGGGCACGCCCACGCGAATGTCTTCCTGGCCCGTGTAGCGGTGCAGCACGGCCTGCAGGCCCGCCAGCAGCAGCACGAACAGCGTTGCGTCCTGCGCCTGGGCGCGGCGGCGCAGGCTGCCGACCAGATCGGCCGGCAGCTGCAGGCCATGGCTGGCGGCCACATGGTCCGCGCCGGGCCGGCGCGGGTGGTCGGTGGGCAGTTGCAGCACGGGGTGCGTGTCGCCCAGTTGGGCGCGCCAGTAGGCCAGTTGCCGCTGCCGCTCGCCGGCCTCCAGCCACTGGCGCTGCCAGGCCGCGTAGTCGGCGTACTGCAGCGGCAGGGGTGCGGCCTGCGGCACCTGTCCCTGGCACCGTGCGCGGTACTGCTGCACGAATTCATCCACGATGATCTGCATGGACCAGCCGTCGGAGACGATGTGGTGCATGGCCACGACCAGCACATGCGCCTCGGCCGACTCCCGGATCAGGCCCACGCGCAGCAGCGGCCCGGCCTGCAGGTCGAAGGGCTGGCGGTGCACGGCGGCCGCCGCCTCGTGCAGTTGCTCCTGGCGCTGCGCAGCGGGGAGTCCGGACAGATCCGTTTGCTCGACCCGCACACCGCCCTGTGCGGCAATCACCTGCACCACCTGCCCGTCCCCGCCCATGCGGAACACCGTGCGCAGCGACTCGTGGCGCGCCACCAGCGCGTCGAAGCTTTGCTGCAGCGCCAGCACATCGAGCGTGCCCAGCAGACGCAGCGCGCCGCTGATGTGATAGGCCGTACCGGCCGGCTCCAGCTGCCACAGGAACCACTGGCGCAATTGCGCAAAGGACAGCGGCAGCGGGCCACTGCGGTCGGCCCTGGGCAGGGGCGCCGTGCCTTCGGTCTGCTCGGCGCCGGCAACCGGCCCCTCCACCAGCCGTGCCACACCCGCTGGCGTCTTGCCCGTGAACAGCTGCTTGGGCGTGAGCTTGACGCCGCGCTTGCGGGCGCGCGCCACCAGCTTGAGCGCGAGGATGGAGTCCCCGCCCAGCGCGAAGAAGTCGTCATGCCGGCCCGCGCGCTCCAGGCCGAAGAGGTCGGCCCAGACAGCGGCCAGCGCCTGCTCGGCCTCGCCTTGGGGCGCCTCGAACAGATCGGCGGCAGCCTGCTCCGGCACGGGCAGGGCCTTGCGGTCGATCTTGCCGTTGGCCGTCAGGGGCATGCCTTCCAGCACGGTGATGCTGGCGGGCACCATGTATTCGGGCAGCGCCTGCGCCAGCGCGGCGGCCCACCCCGGCCTGTCGGCGGGAACGCCCGCCTGGGGCACGGCATAGGCATGCAACTGCATGCGCCCGTCCCCGCCTCCCTCCCCATCCAGCCGCGCCACGACTTCGGCCTGGGCCACGCCGGGCACGGCCTGCAGCGCCAGCGCCACCTCGCGCAGCTCCACGCGGTAGCCGCGCACCTTCACCTGGTCGTCCATGCGGCCCAGGAACTGCAGGCCGCCATCGGCCAGCATGGTCACGCGGTCGCCCGTGCGGTACAGGCGCTCGCCCGGCTGGAACGGGCTGGCCACGAAGCGCTCTGCCGTCTGCCCGGGCCGGGCCTGGTAGCCGCGCGCCAGGCCCGGCCCGCCCAGGTACAGCTCGCCGCTGGCGCCCCGAGGCACGGGCTGCAGGTCGGCATCCAGCACCAGGGCGCGGCTATTGGCCAGCGGCCTGCCCACGGGCAGGCTTTCGCCGCCGCGCAGCGCCTCGCCCGCCTCCTGGGTGAGGATGCCCACCGTGGTTTCGGTGGGGCCGTAATGGTTGAGCACGCGGCAGCCGGGCCTGAGCGCGGCGATGCGGTCCACCAGCGGCCAGCGCGTGGCCTCGCCGCCCAGCACCAGGCGGCTGGCAGGCAGCACGTCAGCGGGGATGCCGGCATTCAGCAGCCCCTGCAGATGGCTGGGCACGATCTTGAGCACGTCCACGCGGTGCTCTGCCATGTAGCGCGCGAAGCCGTCGGGGTCGAAGGCCAGTTCGGGCGCCATCAGATGCAGCGCGCGCCCCGAGCACAGCGCGCCGAACAGCACGGTGTGCCCCAGGTCCGCCGCCACGGTCGAGACCATGGCCATGCTGCGCGCCGCATCGGGCAGGTCCAGCCGCTGCAGCACGGCCTGCACATAGTGGGCCAGCGCGCCGTGGCTGACGACCACGCCCTTGGGCTGCCCGGTCGAGCCCGAGGTGTAGATCACATAGGCGCCCTGTGCGGAATGCGGCGGCGCGGCCGGCGGCGCCTGCCCCGCAATGCACGGGTCCTGGCAGGCATTCGGGTCCAGGCTCAACACGGGAACGCCCGCGTCCCAGGCGGGCGCCTGCTGGCAGAGCATCAGCACCGCGCCGCTGTCGCGCAGCTGCCAGGCCAGCCGCTGCGCCGGCAGGCCGGGGTCCAGGGGCACATAGGTGCCACCGGCCTTGAGCACGGCGAGCAGGCCCAGCACAAAGGCGCAGCTGCGCTCGGCATGCAGGGCCACGCGCACATCGGCACCCACGCCGCGCGCCACCAGGGCCCGGGCCAGCTGGTCGGACTGCCGGTCCAGCTGCGCGTAGCCCAGGGCCGAGCCCGCATCCCTGACCGCCGTGCCATCGGGATGGGCCTGCACGGCGCGCGACCACAGCTGCAGCACGCTGTCGGCGCCAAAGGCCTGCACCGGGCCTGCAGACTCCGACACGCGGCCTGGCAGCGACAGCTCGCCCAGCCTGGGCTGCCTGTCGCTGATTGCGCCGGTGACCTGCCGCGCAAGGTCCTGGAACGCGGCGGCCATGTCACGCACCACGGCTTGGTCGAACAGTTCATCGGCGTAGATCAGCACGCAGTCGATGCCGTCCTGCCGGTCGGTGAAGTCCAGGCTGAGGTCGAAATGCGCCTGGCCGCTGGAGACGGCCTGCATGGCGATCTCCAGGCCGGCGATGTGGCGCGCGGCCGATGCATCCTCCTGCTGGGTGCACTTGACCTGGAACAGCGGGTGAACGCCCGGCTGGCGGGCCGGCTGCAGCGCCTCGACCAGCAGGTGGAACGGCAGGTCCTGGTGGGCCTGCGCGCCCAGCACCGCCTCGCGCACCTGTGCCAGCAGCGCGCCGAAGTCCTGCGCGGGATCGATGTGCGTGCGCAGCACCAGCAGGTTCAGGAAGTAGCCGATCAGGCCATGCGTCTCGGCCTTCTGGCGGTTGGCCACGGGCGTACCCACGCGCAGCTCGCGCGTGCCGCTGAAGCGGTACAACACCAGCTTGAGCAGGGCCAGCATCACCATGAACAGCGAGGCGCCATGCGCGCGGCCCAGGGCACGCACGCGGGTGGCCAGCGCGGCGGGCAGCGTGAACTCCAGGCGCTGCTCCTGTGCTTCCTGCACGGCCGCCCTGGCCTGCTTCATCGGCAGGGCCAGGGCCTCGTGCTCGGTGCCCAGCCGGGCGCGCCAGTAGTCCAGCTGCCGCTCGCGCTCACCGGCATCGAACCAGCGGCGCTGCCAGACGGCATAGTCGGCGAACTGCAGGGCCATGGCCGGCAGGCGCGATGGCTGCTGCGTGCGCAGGGCCTCGTACAGGTGGAACAGCTCCTGGATCACGATGCCGTTGGACCAGCCATCGCCCGCAATGTGGTGCAGCGACAGGCCCAGCACATGCTCCTGCGCGCCCAGCCGGCACAGGACGGCGCGCAATGGCGTTTCCGTGTCCAGCGCAAAGGGCTGGCGGGCGAGCAGCAGCACCTGGCGCTGCGCCTCGGCCTGCGGATCGCCGTCCGTCCATGCGCCCAGATCGACATGGCGCAGGGGCACGGGCGCGGCGGGCTGGATGGACTGCCGGGGCTCGCCGTCCTCGCCGGCCGGATAGCAGGTGCGCAGGATCTCGTGGCGCTCGGCCAGGGCCTGCAGCGCCTGCTCCAGCGCCCACGCATCCAGCGGCCCCTTGAGCGACAGCGATCCCACCATGTTGTAGGCGGGGCTGGCGGGCTCCAGCCGCCAGGTGAGCCAGAGGCTGCGCTGCGCGGGGGACAGGGCAATGGCCAGCGTGCGGTCACAGCGGGTGATGGTGTGGGCCGTGTTGCGGGCGTCGCCGTCCGGCAGGCCACCTGCGCCACCTGCGTCAGATGCAGCGGGTGCGCCGGATGCACCCCGGAGCCTCAGGGCCAGTGCGGCACGCTGCGCATCGGACAGGCGGGACTTGCGGGAATCGAGATCGTTCAGGGACATGGTGGTCTTCTCACGCAGATGCGAAGGCGGCAAGGGCATCGCCTTCATCGGTAACGGTGGCCTCGATCTCCTCGATCAGCCGGGTCTCCACCAGCACGGCCAGCTCGCCGACGGTGGGGGCCTTGAAGAAGGCCGCAGGGTGCAGCTCGACACCAAAGCGCTTTTTCACGCGGCCCAGGATCTGCAGGGCCAGCAGCGAGTCGCCGCCCAGCTCGAACAGGTTGTCGTCCACGCCCACCGGGGCAATGCCCAGCATGTCGGTCCACAGCGCGGCCAGGGCCTGCTGCAGTTCGCCTTCGGCCGCAACGTAGGCGGTCTGCAGCGCCGGGCGCGGATGGCCGCCACGGGCCTGCGATCCGTTGGCAGGTTCGGCGACGGCTTCGGTGGCAGGTTCTGCCAGCGCATCCACCAGCCCGGCATCGATCTCGCCCAGGCGCTGCTGCAGGTCGGTGGTGGAGATGACCACCTGGTGCGGCACATCGCCGTTGACGATGCGTTCGAACACCGCTGCCGCTTCTGCGCCGCTCCAGCCTATGCCCTCGGGAATGCGCATGCCGGCGGCCATGCCCAGGTCACGCCAGGCGTCCCAGTCCACGGAGATGACGGGCCAGGCGCGCTGGCGGCTGGCCAGTGCCGCCAATGCATCCATGCAGGCATTGGCGGCGGCGTAGTCGCTCTTGCCCAGGCCTGCGGTGAGGCTGGAGATGGACGAGCACAGCAGCACGAAGTCCGGCGCCTGCACGTCCTGCGTGCCCTGCGTGCCCTGCGTGCCCAGCAGGTCCAGCAGCAGCCGGGTGCCGCGCAGCTTGGGGGCGAACGTGCGCTCCACGCTGTCCCGCGTGCGGGTGGCCAGCATGCCGCTGTCGGCATGGCCTGCGGCATGGACCACGCCATGCAGGGCGCCAAAGCGCTGGTGCGCCTGCGCCAGCGCCGCCTGCACCTGCGCGGCGTCGGCCACATCGGCGGCCAGGGTCAGCACCTGGGCGCCCTCGGCCTCCAGGGCCAGCAGCTGCAGCAGTTGCTGGCGCAGGGTGCTCGGCTGCCCGTCATCGGCGGCCAGCGCCTCCCATTGGCTGCGCGCAGGCAGCGCCGTGCGGCCCAGCAGCACCAGGCGGGCCTGCCAGTGCGCGGCCAGATGCCGGGCCAGCGCCAGGCCCACGCCGCCCAGGCCGCCCGTGATCAGGTACACGCCCTGCCTGCGCAGGCGCGGCGCCGCGGCGTCCTGCCATTGCAGGGGCTCGTAGGTCTTGCGCCAGCGGTGGATACCGCGCAGGGCGATGGCCGTGTCGGCCGCGCGCAGCCCATGCGGCGCGCGGGCTTCGTCCAGCAGCTGGCGCGCCAGCCGGGCCTGCATTGCGGGCGAGCCCGCCTGCACCACATCGACGAAACGGCAGTCGATGGACGGGCATTCCTGCCCTATCGCCTTGCACAGCGGAAAGACGGCGGCCATCTCGGGGTTCAGCGCTTCCGCTCCGGTCACATCCTCCGAACCGCCTGCGGCCACCAGCAGCAGCCGCCGTGTGCGCGGGCCTCCAGCGCCGTGCGCACGGGCCTCCAGCGCCTGCGCCAGGGCCAGCACGCTGTGAAAGCCGCGCTCCAGCGGCGCAGGGGCGGCCGCATCCATGGCCCACAGGTGGTAGATGGCGTCCACGGGGCCGAACTGCGCCTGCACCGCATCGAGCAAGTCCTCGCAATCGCGGCGCTCGCCGGGGCGCACGGCATGCCGGCCCGGGGCCAGGCAGGCGGGGGCGGCGCCCGTTTCCACGCAGACCACATCGGTGCCCTGCGCGCGCAATGCGTGCACCAGGGCCTCGGCCGTGGCACTGCCGTCGCCAAATACCAGGGCCACCTGGGCTGCGCCGGTGGTGCCTGCCTCCCACTGCAAGGGACTGCGCTGCCAGGCGGCTGCGTAGAACGGACCCGCGGTCGCCGAGGGACCTGCCGTGCCTGCCGCATTCGGTGCATCGCCACCCTGCCCCGCCGCCTGCACCCAGAAGGAGCGGCGCTGGAAGGCATAGGTCGGCAGCGGCACGCGCCGGCCTGGCCGCCCGCCCCGACAGGCAGTCCAGTCGATGTCCACGCCCGCGCACCACAGTCCGGCTACGGCCTGCGCCAGCAGTTGCGCGCTGCGTGCGGTCTGCTGGGGATGGGCCTGGCTGGGCCAGATGCCGGCCGCCGTGGCGGCGCGCGCATGCTGGCGAGCCAGGGCGGCAAGGGCCTGGCCGGGGCCCACCTCCAGCAGCACGCGGCCCGGCTCTCGCACAAGCTCGTCCAGCCCGTCCGCAAAGCGCACGGTATGGCGCAGGTGGCGGGCCCAGTAGGCGGGGTTCATGGCCTGCTCGGCCGTGATGGGCTTGCCGGTCACGCTGGAGATGAAGGCCAGGCGCGGCGCATGCCGGGGCACGCTGGCCACCACCTGCTCCAGCTGCGCCAGCAGGGGCTCGGTCATGGCCGAGTGCGAGGCCACGGCAATGTGCAGCCGGCGCGCGGTGATGTCGCGCGCGCGCAGCGCCTCTTCGGCCGCCTCGATGGCGGCCAGCGGGCCGGACAGCACGCACAGGCGTTCGCCGTTGACGGCACCCAGGTCGCAGCCCGCATCCAGCAGCGATTGCAGCTCGGCCTCGGCCAGGGGCACCGAGGTCATGGCGCCCTGAGGCAGCGACTGCAGCAGGCGGCCGCGCGCCGCGACGATGCGCAGGGCATGCGGCAGCTCGAACACGCCGGCCAGGCAGGCCGCCACATACTCGCCCAGGCTGTGGCCCAGCATGGACACGGGCTGCACGCCGCGTGCCATCCACATCCGGGCCAGCGCATAGCCGATCACGAAGAGGGCCGGCTGGGCCTTGTCCATGGCGGACAGCGCCGCGTCGGCCTCCACCTCTTCACCCGGGGCGGGGAACAGCCACTGGCGCAGGTCCCAGCCTGTTTCGGCCTGCAGCAGCTCGCAGCAGCGGTCCACCTCCTGCCGGAATACACCGCCGTCGCGGTACAGGTCCAGGCCCATGTTGGCGTGCTGCACGCCCCCGCCCGGGAAAAGAAAGACCACGCCGGGCGGCTGTGGCGGCACCTCGGTGGCCTGGCCTGCCGGCGCAGCAGCAGCAGCAGCAGAGAGGTGCAGGCCCTCCACCGCCATGCCCATACCGTCTGCCACCACGGCACGGCGATGGCCGAAGGCGCGGCGGCCCTGCTGCAGGGTGTGGGCCACATCGTCCAGCGACAGGCCGCTGCCGGCCTGCTGCAGATGGGCGGCCAGGCGGCGCGCCGCTTCATCCAGCGCACGGGGGCTGCGAGCGGACAGCGGCAGCACCTGCCAGCCCCGGGCTGCATCCGCCTGTGTAAGGGAAGGGGCGGCAGAGGTGGCAGGGGCGGCAGCAGCCTCCTGCAGCACCACATGGACATTGGTGCCGCCAATGCCGAAGGCGCTCACGCCCGCGCGGCGCGGCGTGGCCGCCTGGGGCCAAGGCCTGGCCACGGTGTTGACATGGAAGGGACTGCGCTCGAAGTCGATCTGCGGGTGCGGCCGCTCGAAATGCAGGCTGGGCGGCAAGGTGGCATGCCTGAGCGAGAGCACCGTCTTGATCAGGCCCGTGACACCGGCGGCCGCATCGAGATGGCCGATATTGGTCTTCACCGAGCCGATGGCGCAGTAGCCCCTGCGCTGCGTGCTGGCGCGAAAGGCCTGGGTCAGCGCTGCGATCTCGATGGGGTCGCCCAGCGCCGTGCCCGTGCCATGGGCTTCCACATAGCCGATGGTGTCGGCCGGCACGCCCGCCAGGGCCTGCGCCGCGCGCACCACGGCCGCCTGGCCGTTGACGCCGGGCGCCGTGAAGCCCACCTTGTCTGCGCCATCGTTGTTGGCGGCGCTGGCCAGGATGACGGCGTGGATGGTGTCGCCGTCGCGCAGCGCATCGTCCAGGCGCTTGAGCACCACAATGCCCGCGCCGCTGCCCTGCAGCGTGCCTGCGGCCTGGGCATCGAAGGCGCGGCAATGCCCGTCCGGCGAGAAGATGGCGCCGGTTTGGTAGCGGTAGCCGCCGTTTTGCAGCAGGTTGAGCGAGACGCCCCCGGCCAGCGCCATGGCGCATTCATGGCCCAGCAGCGCCTGGCAGGCGGTGTGCACGGCCATCAGCGAGGTCGAGCAGGCCGTCTGCACGGTGACGGCCGGGCCGCGCAGGTCCAGCTTGTAGGCCACGCGCGTGGCCAGGGCATCGGCCATGTTGCCGCTCATCAGGCCCAGCAGGTCGGCGACCTGGGCGCCAGGGCCCGGCGCATGGCGGGGCAGCAGATGGCGCATCAGGTAGACGCTGGCGCCCGTGCCCGCATACACGCCGATGGCGCCGGGGTAGCGCCGGCCCTCGTAGCCCGCATGCTCCAGCGCCTGCCACGCGCATTCCAGGAAAAGGCGGTGCTGCGGGTCCAGCTGCTCGGCATCGCGCGGGGTGTAGCCGAAGAAGTCGGCATCGAACAGGTCCATGCCGGCCAGCGGCACGCCGGCCTTCACGTAGCCGGCATCGTCCAGCAGGGCCTGGGGCACGCCCAGGGCGCGCAGCTCATCGTCGCTGTAGCGCTTCACGGACTCGACGCCGTCACGGATGTTGGCCCAGAAGCGGTCGATGTCGTCGGCGCCCGGAAAGCGCCCGGCCACGCCGATGACGGCGATCTCCAGGCCGGTGGTTTCGGAGGAAGAAGACATCAGAGGGTCCTTTCGATGTGGCGCTTGCGCTGCAGCAGCGCCTCGCGGCGGCGCTGCGCCGCGTCCATGCCGTCCCGGGCGGCGGCCGCCTGCGCGGCGCCGTCGCCCTCGCCCTCGCCATCTGCGCCCTGCTCGATGCGCCGCGCCAGGGCCGACACCGTGGGGTGCTTGAAGAGATCGACCAGGGACAGCTCCCGGCCCAGCCGCGACTCCAGCAGGCCATGCACGCGGATGAGCTGCAGCGAATGCCCGCCCAGGTCGAAGAAGTTGTCGCCGGCGCCTATGCGCTCCACGCCCAGCACCTGGGCCCAGAGGGCGGCAATGGTCTCGGCCACGCCGCCTTCGGGCGGCTCGTAGGCCTGGTGCTCCAGGGCCGGCAGGGTGGGCGCCTCGGGCAGCGCCTTGCGGTCCACCTTGCCATTGGCGTTCAGCGGCAAGGCATCCAGCACGGTGATGGACGAGGGCAGCATGTAGTCGGGCAGGGCTGCGGCCAGCGCGCTGCGCAGCGCGGCGATGTCCAGGGTCTGCCCCTGCTGCACCGAGACAAAGGCGGCCAGCCGCGCGCCATCGGCCGCCTGGCGGGCGACCACCACGGCCTCGCGCACGGCGGGGTGGGCCAGCAGTTGCGCCTCCACCTCGGCCAGCTCGATGCGAAAGCCGCGGATCTTCACCTGGTGGTCCACGCGGCCCAGGTAGTCGATCTGGCCGTCGCTGCGCCAGCGCACCAGGTCGCCCGTGCGGTACAGGCGCTCGCCCGTGCGGCTGGCGGGGTCGGCGACAAAGCGCTCGGCGCTCAGGCCCGGGCGCCGCCAGTAGCCGCGCGCCAGGCCCACACCGCCCAGATACAGCTCGCCGGCCACGCCGCGCGGCACCTCGTTGAGCGCGGCATCCAGCACATGGGTACGCAGCCCGGCCACGGGGCGGCCTATGGGCACGGACAACGCGCCCTCGTCCCGGCAGTCCCACCAGGTGACCTCGATGGCCGCCTCTGTGGGACCGTAGAGATTGAGCAGGCGGGTGCCGGGGAAGGCCTGCAGCACGGCCGCCTGCAATTCGGCGGACAGGGCCTCGCCGCTGCAGATGATGCGCTGCAGCCCCTGGCAGGTGGCGGCCGCCGGGTGCGCCATGAAGGCCTGCAGCATGGACGGCACGAAGTGGATGGTGTTGACCTGGTGGCGCGCTATCAGCTCGGCCAGGCGCCGGGGATCGCGGTGGTCGCCGGGGGCGGCCAGCGCCAGGCGTGCGCCGGTGGTCAGCGGCCAGAAGAATTCCCAGAAGGAGATGTCGAAGCCGAAGGGCGTTTTCTGCAGCACCGTGTCGCCCGGGCCCAGCGGCTGGTGCATCTGCCCCCACGCCAGGCGGTTGCACAGCGAACGGTGGCGGTTGGCCGCGCCCTTGGGCCGGCCCGTGGAGCCCGAGGTGTAGATGACATAGACCAGGCTGTCGCCATGCAAGGCAATGGCCGGGTTGTGGGACGGCAGGTCCTGCAGCCGGGACGCCAGGCCCGGCACATCGACCAGTCGGGCCCTGCAGCTGGCCGGCAGGCGGTCCCGCACCTGCGGCTGCACCAGCACCAGGGACACGCCGCTGTCCTCCAGCATGTAGGCGATGCGGTCGGCCGGGTGCTCGGGGTCGATGGGCACATAGGCCGCGCCGGCCTTCATGATGGCCAGCAGCCCCACGACCATCTCGATGGAGCGCTCCATGGCAATGCCCACCGGCACGCCGGGTCGCACGCCCGATGCGATCAGGTGATGCGCCAGGCGGTTGGCGCGCGCATTGAGCTCGGCGTAGCCCAGCGTGGCCTCGCCCAGGCACAGGGCCGGGGCACCGGGGCTGCGCGCCACCTGCTGCTCGAAGCGGCGGTGCACGATGTCGCCGCCGTGCAGGACCTGGTCATTGCAGCTCCAGGCCGCCAGTTGCTGGCGTTCGTCGGGACCCAGCAGCGGCACCTCGTCCACGGCACATTGGGGCTGGCGCGCCAGTGCGTCCAGCATGGCCGCATAGTGGGCGGCCAGGCGCTGCATGCTGCCCGGCTCGAACAGCTCGCGGGCATAGACCAGGCTGATGCCCAGGCTGCCATCGGAGCGCTCGCGCACTTCCACGGTCAGCTCGAACTGTGCATCTGCGGCCGCCAGCGGCTGGCCGGCCACCGTCCAGCCCGGCACCTGCTGCAGCGCGTGCCAGTCCTCCACCAGATGATTGAACAGCACCTGGAACAAGGGGCTGTGCGCCAGGCTGCGCTGCGGCTGCAGCGCCTCCACCAGTTGCTCGAACGGCAGCGCGTGGTGGGCCTGCGCGCCCTGCGCCGCCTCGCGGGCCTGCTGCAGCACGTCGGCCAGGCGCATGCGCCCGTCGATGCGGTTGCGCAGCACCAGGGTGTTGACGAAAAAGCCGACCACGCCCTGCAGGTCGGCATGCGCACGGTTGGCCACGGGCACGCCGACGCGGATGTCCTCCTGGCCCGTGTAGCGGTACAGCAGCGCCTGCCATCCTGCCAGCAGCAGCGTGAAGAGCGTGTCCCCCTGCTGGCGGGCCTGCGCGCGCAGTGCCTGCAAGGTCGCGCCGGGCAGCTCGAAGCTGTGCCGCCCCGCACGATAGCGTGCCAGCGCCTGGCGCGGATGGTCGGTAGGCAGGGCCAGCACAGGCTGGGCCTCGCCTGGAGGCACCTGCAACCGTTCCAGCCAGTAGGCCAGCGAGGCCTGCTGGCCTTGCTGAGCCTGTTGAGCCTGCTCCCGCTGCCAGACGGCGTAGTCCACGTACTGCAGCGCCGGGCCGCTGTCCGGGGCGCCGGCATACAGCGCCGCCAGATCGTCCAGCAGGATCTGCATGGAGGCGCCGTCGGAGACGATGTGGTGTATCACCAGCGCCAGGATGTGCTCATGGGCCTGCAGCCGCACCAGGGCAGCCCTGGCCAGCGGCCCCTGCTGCAGATCAAAGGGCTGGGCGCACAGCGCCTGCAGCCATTGGGCGGCGTGCTCCTGGCGCTGCGCGGAGTCGCCCTGCGCGGCATCCAGCCACTGCAGCTCCAGCCTGCCCTGGGGGTCCAGGCGCTGCTCGACCTCCCCATCGGGCCGGGCGTTGAATACCGTGCGCAGCGAACCATGCCGTTCGGCCAGGCCCTGCACGGCTGCACGCAGGGCGCCTGCATCCAGCGGCCCGGTGATGCGCAGGGCGCCCTGCACGTGGTAGGCCGTGCTGCGCGTATCCATCTTCCAGAGAAACCATTGGCGCTGCTGGGCCGGCGTCAGCGGCAGGGGCATGGCGCGGCGGGCCTCGGCCAGCGGGGCAATGCGCTGCAGCGCCATGCCCGGCTGGCGCTGTTGGCACAGCCGGTCGATGTCCTGCGCCTGGTCGCGCAGCCGCGGGTGCTCGAAGACCCGCCCGGCCGGATACTCCAGGGACCATTGCCGGCAGATGCGCGCGGCCAGCCGCACAGCGGCCAGGGAGTTGCCGCCTTGCGCGAAGAAGTTGGCCTCGCCGGCCGGCCCGGGCTGCGCATCGCCACCGAGCACCTCGCGCCACAGGCCGGCCAGCGTGCCTGTGGTGGGATCTGCCGCGCCCGCCTCCTGTGGTGCCTGGCTGCCGCCGCCCGCGAAGCGGCCCGACTCGAACACGGCCCAGGCATCCAGCGTGCGCGCGGACCAGCCCTGGCGGCAGGCTGCGCGCTGCAGCTTGCCGCTGGAGGTGCGGGGCAAGGCGCCGGGGTTGAGCAGCACGATCACCCGGGGTGCCTCACCGCACTGCGCGCCCACGGCGGTGCTCAGGGCATCGACCAGGGCCTGGGCCGGCACCAGCTTTTGCATGCCGAACGAGACTTCGGCAGCAATGCCTATGCCTTCCCGGCCATCGATGTCCACCGCAAACGCGGCCACGCGTCCCTTGCGCACGGCTTCGACCTCGGCCTCGACCACGCGCTCGATGTCCTGCGGGTAGAGGTTGTGCCCGCGCACGATGATCAGGTCCTTGATGCGGCCCGCCACATGGACCTGCCCGCCGTGCACGAAGCCCAGGTCGCCCGTGCGCAGCCAGCGCCGGCCTGCATGCTCGACAAAGGCCTGCTGCGTTTGCTGCGGCTTGCCCCAGTAGCCCTGGCTGATGCTGGGGCCGTGCGCCCAGATCTCGCCCACGCGGCCGGGCTCCAGCACCTGCAGGCTGTGCGGATCGACGATGGCCACCGCATGGCCGGGAACGGCGGGGCCGCAGCCCACCAGCGCGGTGGTCTGCGAGGCGCCGGGGCTTTCCACGGCCCGGCCCTGGCCCAGGGCCTCGGTATCGAAGGACGTGATCGTGGCGCCCGCGCCGCAACTGCCGCCGGTGATGAACAGGGTGGCCTCGGCCAGGCCGTAGCAGGCATAGGCCGCGTCGGGCCGCAGGCCGCAGGCGGCAAAGCGCTGCGCGAAGGCCGTGACGGTGTCGGCACGCACGGGCTCGGCGCCGGTGTAGGCCAGCCGCCAGCTCGACAGGTCCAGCTGCGCCAGCTGCGACGGCTTGATGCGCTCCAGGCACATGCGGTAGGCGAAGTCGGGGCCGCCGCTGATGGTGGCGCGGTGGCGCGAGATCAGTTCCAGCCAGCGCACGGGGCTTTCCAGGAAGAGGCGCGGCGAGGTCAGCACCAGCGGCAGCCCGCTGTACAGCGGCTGCAGCAGGCCGCCGATCAGGCCCATGTCGTGGTACAGCGGTGCCCAGGACATGAAGCGGTCGCCCGCGCCGATGTCCATGCGCTGCTGGATGGCGGCCTCGTTGGCGATGAGGTTGCCGTGGCTGACCATCACGCCCTTGGGCGCCGAGGTGGAGCCCGAGGTGTATTGCAGGAAGGCGATGTCGTCGGCAGCCGGCGCATGGGGCCGCCAGGCCTCGGCATCGGCCAGGTCCACCTGGTCGGCGGCCACGGCGGCAATGCTGCCAAAGCGCGCATCGGCGCCGGGCAGGGCCTGCATCACTTCGGCCGTGCTGATCACGCAGGCCGCGTCCGCGTCGCCCACGATGCCCAGCAGCCGCTCCAGGTGCTGCACGCGCAGCGATTCCAGCGGCGGCACCGGCACGGCGATCACGCCCGCGTAGAAGCAGGCCAGCATGCTGGCGGCGTAGTGCTCGTCGTTGTCCATCATCACCAGGGCGCGCTCGCCCACGGGGCACAGCTGCTGCAGCCGGGCGGCCAGCGCGCGCACGCGGCGGTCGAACTCGCCATAGCTGTGGCTGCGCTCGACCACGCGGCCGTCCTGCACGGCGGCCACGGTGAGCCAGATGTCGTCGGACCGCTGCTGCGCCAGCCCACTCAGATGCTCGACCAGGCTGGCCGGCGCCCGGCCTGCTGCCGCGATTGCACTTTGTCCACTCAGCATGTCAGCTGCCTCCCGGGTTCTCAGAAACGGTCCAGATTGCTGCGCGGCTCGGCCATGGCGACGATGACCTTGCGCGGCCCCTTGAAGGGCGAGCGGGCATGGGCCACGAGCATGTTGTCCAGCATCAGCACGTCGCCCTGCTCCCAGGGGAAGCTGACGGTCTCGGCGTCCAGCGCGGCGCGCACCTCGGCGAAGATGTCGTCGCCGATGGTGGAGCCGTCGGCGAAGAAGGTGTTGCGCGGCAGGTTCTCGATGCCGTAGACCTCCTCCAGCACCTCGCGCTCCTCGGGCTCGCGCGCCGAGATGTGGAACAGGTGGGCCTGGTTGAACCAGACCATCTCGCCCGTGACGGGGTGGCTTTCCATGGCCTGGCACAGCTGGCGCGTGCGCAGGCCGTCGTCCTCCTTCCACTCCCAGTCCATGCGCGCATGGCGGCAGAAGGCCTCGACCTCGGCGCGGCTTTCGGTGTTGAAGACCTTCTGCCAGGGCACGTCCATCTCGCCGAAGTTGCGCACGTAGAGGATGCCGGGCTCGAACAGCTCGCGGATGCGCGCCGGAATGCGGCGGTAGACCGCACGGCTGTCGGCAATCGGCGTCTCGCCGCCCTCGGGCGATGCGGTGACGCAGTGGAACCAGATCTTCATGGGCCACTCGCGCGTGTAGGCCTGCTCGTTGTGCAGCGGAATGCTCTGGTGGGCCGGGTATTCGGTGGAGGTGTAGACGCCCGCGCCGCTGGAGGCCTCGACCGCGCTGCGCGGCGTGGAGGCGAATTCGTACTTGAGCAGCGGATGGCCGAAGGCCGAGGCGAAGCGCTGGAAGGTCTCCACATCGGGCACGCCAAAGCCGCGCAGCAGCACGCCGCCCGTGGTCAGCAGGGCTTCGTCGATGTCGCGGCGCAGCGGCGGCAGCGCGGCCAGCAGGTCCTGGCCCGGCTGGGCGGGCGTGATGAGCTGGGGAAGCAGCGAGCCCGCGGGGGCCTTGCGCTCGAAGCGCTGGAGGGTTTCGTTCATGTCGATTCCTTGGTGCGCCACGCAAGAGCTGCCGCGTAGCCCGGCGGCGCTGGAAGCGCCATCGCTTGAAAACCATTCCAGTCGGGGACCGCGCAGGCAATGGCCAGCCGTCCGTCCCCTCCCGGGCTGATGCCAATGGAGCGCAGGTGCTCGGCCACGCCAATGCCGATGGCCTTGAGCACGGCTTCCTTGCCCACCCAGCGCTGGTAGAAGGCCGCCAGCCGATCAGGCGCACGGCGCACGCTGGCGCGTTCCTGGTCGGTGCAGACGGCGTCGAGCATGACCTCGGCATCGAGGTCGGGCTTGTGCTGCTCGATGTCCACGCCCAGGTGCAGCACGCCACCGGGGTCGGCCAGCGCGATCAGCGCATGGCCGCCCGAATGCGAGACGTTGAACACAGGCGCCCTGTGCGGCTCGTCATCCACGAAAGGCTTGCCGTGCGTGCCGATGGCCAGGGGCACATCGGCCGGGCAGCAGCCCAGCCTGCGCCCCAGCAGCCGCCGCGTGGCAGCGCGCGTCTGTGCGAAGCGCAGCCGGTCGGCGGCCCGCACGAAGCGCGCGGCGCGACCGCGCTCCTCGGGGGTCAGGTGCGGCAGGCTGTCGCTCAGCTCGGCCGACAGGTCCAGGTCCAGCCTGAAGACCTCGATGCCCTGGCTCATGGCCTCACGCACGGACACGAGCTGCATGGATTTCCCCCTGGAGTGACTGGGACCCGGCCAGGCGCTGCGCCAGCACGGCCAGCACATCGCCTTCGCGCTGCCTGATGAAGAAATGCCCGCCCTCGAACCAGTCCAGCGTGAAGGCCCCGGCGGCCTCCTGCGACCAGGCATGGACGCGGGGCGCCTCGATGTCGTCCTGCCGCCCCGCAAAGACGTGCACCGGCAGCGGCAGGCCCGCAGCGGGCACATGGCCGAAGCTCTCGCAGACGCGGTAGTCGGACCCCAGCACATCCAGCGTGATGCGCATGAGCTCGGGGCTGCCAAACACCTCTTCGGGCGTGCCGCCCTGCCTGCGCAGATCGGCAATCAGCGCCGCATCGTCGCCCTTGCCCGCAAAGCGCTCGGGAGCACGGCAGGCCGGTGCCGGGCTGCCCGAGGCAACCAGGGCCAGCGGCAGCTCCCTGCCCTGCTCGCGCAACTGCCGCGCCATGCCGAAGGCCAGCAGCGCGCCCATGCTGTGGCCCAGCAGCGCAAAGCGGCCGCGCATGGCCTGGCGCTGCTCGGCGCACAGCAGCGATACCAGTTGCCCGAAGTCCTCGACCGCAGGCTCGCCCAGCCGGCTGCCCCGCCCCGGCAGCTCCACCGGCGCAATGCGGATCCAGTGGGGCAGCAGCCTGCGCCAGCGCAGGTACATGGTGGCGCTGGCGCCTGCGCACGGCAGGCACAGCAGGGTCAGCGGCGCGTGCATGCGCGTCAGCCCGCTGCGGTTTCGGTATCGGTATCGGCCTTGTGCAGCGCGGCGCCGGAGCCCGCCTGCTCCTGCTGCTGCATCCACACGCGCAGCGACTTGGGCCGCATGTCGGTCCAGGTGGCGTCCACGTAGTCGAGCACGGTTTTCTTGTCGCCCTTCACGCCCTCCACGGCGGTCCAACCGCCGGGTACGGCCTTCCAGTGCGGCCAGATGGAATACTGTTCCTCGTGGTTGACCAGAACGATGAAGGTTTCGTCTTCGCGGTCGAAGCAGCTTGTAGACATGCAGGCGTCCTTGTGCAGTTGAACATCGGCGAAGCCAGTACCGGATCGCGGCGATCCGGTACTGCGCCTCTGTTGAACATGACGTTCCGAACCCGAAACTGTTCACGCCGCGTGCGCGCCGGTTCCGGGTCGTGCGCCGGGCTGCACCGTTCAATGGCGGTCCAGCAGCGAGCGGTGGACATGGATGGCCTTGCAGGCATCGGCAATCCTGGCGTTCACCAGGCCCAGCGCGCACTCCATGTGCTCGGCGATCTGGCGCTGCGTGAGTCCCTTGATGCGGTACAGCTCGAAGGTCTCGCGGGTCTTGGGCGGCACCTCGTCCAGGGCCTGGTCGATCAGGCGTATGGCCTGGGACTCGAACAGGCTGCGCTCGGGCGAGCGGCCGTCCGGTATCTCCAGCGTCTCCACATCCACGCCGTGGGTGCGGTAGGTGTTCTCGCGCTCCTGGCGGCGCAGGTAGTCCAGCGCCATGTTGCAGACGGCGCGCGTCCAGTAGGCGGCGGGCTTGGCGATTTCGGCATCGCTGCGCATCTCGGCAACGCGCAGATAGGTGTCCTGCACGGCCTCGTCGGCCAGTTCGGGATTTCTGAGAATTCTTCGCGCGACCCTCACCAACTGTCCACGCGAAGCAATGAAGACCTCTTCCAGCGAAGAATGTGTGTGATTCAAGGACACGATGCAGTTCCTCTCGCAAGCTAGGCAAGAACGTCAAGGGGAAATGTCGACCGCAGGTCGATGGACGGCCGGCGTGCCGCCCGTGCAATAGGGCGGAGCGGGCCTCGGCACAGGCGGCAAGCGGCGGCACAACCGCTGACCGCAGGGCATCAGTGCGCGCCGATGCGCATCGGCGTGACTTGGGAGGCAGGCCTAGATCGGGCCTAGATCGGCCTCATGACGGCCTCAGGGCGGCGGCCGCCCTCGCCGGATCCATGCGTCCTGCAACAGGATCGGCAAGGGCTGTGCAGCCTTGCAGACGTGCTGAAACTTGAACCGGGACCATGGCATGCAGTGGCGCTCCTTTGACGTTTTCCAACATTGAAATGAGAAGCATTACCAGTTCCGGCGACAGGACCGGGCCTGGAATGGCTGCTCACACCTGCCTGGAAGACGTCCCGCCAGTGCAAACGGAGACACGGCTATCGGCTGTGGAAAATCGGCAGGCATCGCCTATGGCGCATCGCATCACCATGGCTTTCCCTCGCCGTGGATGATGGGCCTGGATCATGACGGACTGGTGATGCCCGATACATCGGGATGGAAGCAGGAACTGCCTGCAGCGCAGGCCCCTGCCATCGCACTGGGCAGGCCCCATCGAGACGCGGCCCGCAGCGAAACTGCAGACGAAAAAAAGCCACCTTGCGGTGGCTTCTTGTCTGCGCAAACGCGGTGGTTTGCACAAGGAATCTGGCGGAGTGGACGGGACTCGAACCCGCGACCCCCGGCGTGACAGGCCGGTATTCTAACCAACTGAACTACCACTCCTGGCAGGCAACTTTTGCGCTCTTGCGAGCCAAGTGCTGCAAACTTGGCGACCCTACGGGGATTCGAACCCCGGTACTCACCGTGAAAGGGTGATGTCCTAGGCCTCTAGACGATAGGGTCAATCCTAGAACTTGCGTAAATACTCAAGTCTCAATTTTTGGTGGAGGTAAACGGGATCGAACCGATGACCTCTTGCATGCCATGCAAGCGCTCTCCCAGCTGAGCTATACCCCCTTGCTGCAACGTTGCACTGCTTCGTTGCTGCGATTCAAAAATTGTAGCACAGCGTTTTTGGGGCAATTCCGGAATGCATGACTTTTTTATGTCGCCCTGCATTCCGGCGCCCTGCTGCAGCCCGGGTCAGGCCAGGCTTTGCCCGTCGCGTATGCGGTGGATCTCGGCGATGTCCACCACCCAGACCAGGCCGTCGCCGACCTGGCCCGAGTGACAGGCCGAGGTGATGGCCGCGCGGATGGGCTCGACCATGGATGCCTCGGCCAGCACGCAGACCATGATCTTGTCGGAGAAGTCGGTCAACTCCTCCTTCACGCTGCGCTTGTCGATGGCGGCCGGGGCCGTGAAGCCCTCGGCACGGAACAGCGTCACGCCGGGGAAGTTGGGAATGGCGCGCAGCGCGTCGCGCAGGCGCTCCAGGCGGCTGGGGCGCACGATGGCCCGGATTTCCTTCATGGTCATTGCAGTGTCTCCTTCATCAGGCTTCCAGCGGTTTTTCGTCAAACCAGCGGTACAGGGTCGGCAACACCACCAGCGTGAGCAGGGTGGACGAGATCAGGCCACCGATCACCACGATGGCCAGCGGGCGCTGCACCTCCGAGCCGGGGCCGGTGGCGAACAGGAAGGGCACCAGGCCCAGCAGCGCGACGGTGGCCGTCATCATCACGGGGCGGAAGCGCTGCACGCAGCCTTCGCGCACGGCCTCGGCCACGTTCATGCCATCTTCGCGCAGCTTGCGGATGCAGGAGACCAGCACCACGCCGTTGAGCACCGCAATGCCCCACAGCGCGATGAAGCCCACCGATGCCGGCACGCTCACGTATTCTCCCGTGACGAACAGGCCTATCAGTCCCCCGATGGAGGCGAAGGGCAGCACCAGGATGATCAGCCCGGCCAGCTTGACCGAGTTGAACAGCAGGAACAGCAGGAAGAAGATGGCCACGATGGTCAGCGGCACGATGATCTGCAGCGTGCCCATGGCGCGCTCCATGTTCTCGAACTGGCCACCGTACTTGAAGTAGTAGCCATCGGGCAACTGCACTTCACTGTCGATGCGCTGCTGCACTTCGGTCACGAAGCCGCCCAGGTCGCGCCCTTCCACGTTGGCTCCCACCACCACGCGGCGCTTGCCGCCTTCGCGGCTGATCTGCGCGGGGCCGTCCACCAGCTCGATGCGGGCCACGCTGCTCAGCGGCACCTGGGCGCCCGTGGCCGTGGTCAGCAAGGTGGCGCCGATGGCGGCGGGCGAGCCGCGGAACGGCTCGGGGAAGCGAACCACCACGTTGTAGCGGCGCTCGCCCTCGTAGACCGTGGTCACTTCCTTGCCGCCGATGGCCGACTCGATCACGCCCTGCACGTCGGTGACGTTCAGGCCGTGGCGGGCGATCGCCTTGCGGTCGATATCCACGGTCAGAGCCTGCTGGCCTGACAGGCGCTCGACGCGGATGTCCGTGCTGCCCGGCACGCTCTTGAGGATGCGTGCGACCTGCTCGGACACGTCGCGCAGCTCGCTCAGCTCGTCGCCGAAGACCTTGATGGCCAGTTGCGAGCGCACGCCCGTGACCATTTCGTCCACGCGCTCGGAGATCGGCTGGGACAGCACGATCTGCACGCCCGGGATCGAGGACAGGCGCTGGCGGATGTCTTCGTCGATCTCGTCCTGGGTGCGGTCGGACTCGGGGTCCAGCAGCACGATGGGGTCGGACTCGTTGGGGCCTGCGGGATCGGCCGGCGATTCGCCGCGTCCGAGCTTGGAGACCACGCTGAGCACGCCGGGCACTTCGGCCACGGACTTCATCGCCGCCATTTCCATGCGGATGGACTCGTCCAGCGAGATGCTGGGCACGCGGTTGATCTGCGGCGTCAGCGCCCCCTCCTTCATGGTGGGCATGAAGGACTTGCCCAGCAGCGGGAACAGTCCCAGCGAGCCCAGCAGCAGCGCCACGGCCACGGCCAGCGTGGCGCGGTTGCGCGCGGTGGCCAGGTCCAGCAGGCGCAGGTAGTGGCGCTTGAGGAAGGCGATCAGGCGCGTGTCATGGTCCGCGCCGCCCTTGAGGAAGTACGAGCACAGCACGGGCGACAGGAACAGCGACACGGCCAGCGAGACGGCCAGCGAGATCGCGATGGTCAGCGCCAGCGGGCCGAACATCTTGCCTTCGATGCCTTGCAGCGTCATCAGCGGCAGGAACACCAGGATGATGATGGCGATGCCGAAGATGGTGGGCGTGGCCACCTCGGTGGTGGCCGAGAGCACGGTGCGCACGCGGGCGCCCATGCTGTCGCCGGCCTGGCCGAGCTTGTGGAACACGTTCTCCACCACCACCACGGTGGCATCGACCATGAGGCCGATGGCGATCGCCAACCCTCCCAGCGACATGAGGTTGGCCGAGATGCCCCAGCGGTTCATCATGATGAAGGTGGTCAGCGGCGTGATGATCAGCGTGGCCACCACGATCAGGCTGGAGCGCACGTCACCCAGGAAGATGAAGAGCACCACGACCACCAGCAGGATGCCCTCGATCAGCACCTTGCCCACGGTCCACAGCGCCGAGTCGACCAGGTCGGTACGGTCGTAGTAGGGAACGATCTGCAGGCCGCCGGGCAGCATGCCCTTGGAGTTGATCTCCTGCACGCGCTCCTTCACGCGGGTGACCACTTCCTTGGCATTGCCGCCGCGCATCATCAGCACGATGCCGGAGACGCCTTCGGTATAGCCGCCCTTGATGATGGCGCCCTGGCGCACTTCCTGGCCCAGCTGGACCTCGGCCACATCGCGCACGAAGACCGGCACGCCGCCTTCCTGCTTGAGAACGATGTTGCCGATGTCATCCAGCGACTGGACCAGGCCCACGGCGCGGATCAGGTACTGCTCGGTGACCTGGGGCAGGATGCCGCCGCTGGCATTGGCGTTGTTGTCGGCGATGGCCTGGACCACATGGCGCACGGACAGGCCGTAGTGGCGCAGCCGGCCGGGATCGACCTCCACCTGGTACTGCTTGACGTAGCCGCCCTGCGAGTTGATTTCGGCCACGCCGGGAATGGAGCGCAGCAGCGGGCGCGCCACCCAGTCCTGGATGGTGCGGCGCTCGGTCAGCTCCTCGGGCGTGAGGGCCCGCTTGCCGTCGTCGGGATGGTCCAGCGTGTACTGGTAGACCTCGCCCAGGCCCGTGGACACCGGCCCCAGCACGGGGATGATGCCTGCGGGCATGCGCGGCGTGACCTCCATCAGCCGCTCGGTGACGAGCTGGCGAGCAAAGTACACGTCGGTGGCATCGGTGAAGACCAGGGTGATGATGGACAGGCCGCTCTTGTTGAGCGAGCGCATCTCCACCAGGCCCGGCATGCCGGTCATGGCGATTTCCAGCGGCACGGTCACGAAGCGCTCGATTTCCTCGGGCGAACGGCCTGGCGCCTCGGTGGCCACCTGGACCTGGACGTTGGTCACGTCAGGAAAGGCATCCACCGACAGATTCATGGCGGCGCGCAGGCCGAAGCCGCACAGCACCAGCGAGAGCACGATCACGATGAGCCGCTGGCTCAGTGCGGCCCGGATCATGGAAGCGATCATGGGCTTACTCCAGCTCTGCGCGCTTGCGCTCGTTGTTCAGGTGGAAGGCACCCGTGGTGACGATGACCGTGCCATCGGCCACGCCCTTGTTCACGGGGCGCATGCCGCCGCTGGCGGTGCCCAGCTCGACGGGCGTGAGGCGGTAGTGGTTCTCGCCCTTCTTGACGAAGACATGGTCGCGGTCGTTCTCGCGCACCACGGCCTCGGCCGGCACGGCCAGCAGCTGGCGCACCTCGCCCTGGATGCGCATGGTGGCCAGCATCTGGGGCTTGAGGTCGCGCTCGGGGTTGTCCACCTGGGTGCGGATGGTGACGGTGCGGGTCTCGGGCGTGACGGTGTCGCCCACATGCACGATCTGGCCCGACAGCACCCGCTCGCCCAGGGCGGGCACGGCGATCTCCACGGCCTGGCCGGCACGCACGCCGCTGGCCATCTGCTCGGGGATCGCGCCCACCACCCAGACGCTGCTCAGGTCGGCCACGGTGAACAGCGGATCGCCGGGCTGGGTCACCTGGCCGGAGCTGACCTTGCGCTCGATCACCACGCCGGCCCCTGTGGACAGCACGGCCGCATGCGACTGCAGCGTGCCCTTGTCGCGCAGCTGGGCGATGGCGCTGTCGGGAATGCCGATCAGGCGCAACTGGTCGCCGGCAGCGCGCTGCTCGGCGCGCGCAATCGACAGCTCGGACTCGCGGCGCTGCAGCTCGGCCGAGCCGATGACGTCGGCGGCTATCAGCTGGCGCGCGCGCTCCACGCCGCGCTCGGCCAGCGTGGCGGCGGAGTGTGCACGCAGATAGGCCAGTTGGGCGGTGGTCAGCTCGGGGCTGGCCACGCGGGCCAGCACCTGGCCCGCGCGCACGCGGTCGCCCACTTCGACCAGCACCTCGGTCACGCGCCCCGTGGCGGCCGCGCCAATGCGGGTGACCTGGCGCTCATTGGCCTCGATGCGGCCGGACACCTCCTGCAGCAGCGCGATCTGCGCCTGCGCCACGGGCTTGACGGCGAAGTTGGGTGCCATCTCGGCGGTCACTCGGACCTCCATCGGGTCCTGCTCCTGGGCAGCGGCTGCCGCTGGCGCCGCCTTGGCCTCGGCCTCTTCGTTCTTGCCGCAGGCGCTCAGCGCCAGCGTTGCGGCCAGCAGGCCGGCCAGGGCCAGGGAGTTCACCAAGGTGCTGCTGCCTGCGCGGGCGGCGATGGGTTTCGGATGCATATTCAAGGACATGTTCGTTTCTGATTTCGGGTGTGAGGCAGGGACGGCGCGCTTCACAGCGCGGACGGATCGTCGTAGCGGCCCGCGAGGTATTCGAGCTGTATGCGCGCCGCCTGCAGCTGGTAGCGCGCATCGAGCAGGTCTGCACGGATGGAGCGCAGCACGCGCTGCGCATCGAGCACATCGAGAATGCCGCGCTCGCCGAAGCGGTAGGCGGCCTCGGCCACGCGCAGGGCCGACTCGGCCTCGCGCACCGAACCCTGGCTCAGTGCCTGGGTGCGCAGTCGTGCCATCTCCAGCTCCTTCCAGGCCTGCAGCGTCTGCTGGCGCAGCTCGATCTGCCGGCCCTCCAGCTGCAGACGCGCGCGCTCCAGCTCGGAGGCCGCCTCGTCGATGGGGCCGCGGTGCTGGTCGAGCAAGGGGATCTGGATGCTCACGCCCACCGTGTTCAGGCGCACGTCGGGCTCGCGCGTCTGGCCGTAGCGCAGCTCCACGCCCGGCCAGCGCGAGGCCTTGGCACCGTCGAGCCGCGCCTGGGCACGCTCGACCTCCGCCTTGAGCTGGCGCAGTTCGGGATGCTCCATGGGATCGATCTCGCCCATGTCCTCGATGCGCAGCGGATCCTCCAGCGACACATCCAGGCGGAAGCGCACGGGCAGCTGGCCTGCGGCCAGGCGGCCCAGCGCCAGCTGCGCCTGCTCGGCACGCAGCCGCGCGGTCTGTTCCTGCTGGCGCGCCTGGATGATTTCGGCATCGGCCTTGATGATTTCGTAGCGGGCCGCCTCGCCGCTGTCCACGCGGACGCGGACGCGCTCATGGGCCTGCTCCAGAAGGCGCACCGCCTCCTTGGCGGCCTCGACCTCCGCCTCGCGCAGCACCATCTCGTAGGCGCGTAGCCGCACCTGGGCCACCAGCGCATTGCGCGTGGTCGCCACGAAGTGCACCGAGCCCTGCTCGCCTGCCCTCGCGGCCTCCACGCGCGCACCTCGCACGGCGGGGTTCTCGATGGGCAAGGCCACGGCCCAGCCCTGCACCGTGCCGGCTGCCGCGCCCGGAACGCGGGCGCTGTTGCGGCCCTGGTTCCATTCGAGCTTGGGATTGGGCAGCGCCGAGGCGCTGACCACGCCTGCGCGCGCCGTGGTCCGGGACTGCTCGACAGCGCGCAGATCGGGGTTGTGGTCCAGCACGGCGCGAACGACCTCGTTCAGGCTCAGCTGGGGCAGGCGCTGTGCGGCGGCCGAAGCCACCGAAGGCGCCTCTGCGGCCGAACCGGCCTTCGGCACGATCGGCGTACGGGACGCCGCGGCCTCGGCGGCCTCGGCGGCGGCCGGAGCCGCCTGCGTCAGGGGCGCCTGGGACGCCTGGGGCTTGCCAGGGGGGTGGGCCTGCGCCGAAGCGCCAGCACCCCAGCCCACCAGCAGGCTGCAGATCGCGCCTTGCAGGACCTTGCGCGAACAGGATGGAAAACGGGCGGGGGCCATTCCCGCCAATACCGTTGGATTCACCATGGCATGCATCTGCCGCAAAGCGACAGTCGAGGGGTTGAGTAAGAGATGGGCCCTTCCCTGCGGACCACGCGGGAACGGGCATGGCCGCGCCGTGCGCAGTCAGCGCGCGGACGACGGCATGGCGTGCACGCCAGCAAGGCGCGCACGAGCAGTGATCAGGCAGTGGGATGCGTCAGCCGACAAGGGGCGCAAGGGGCACAAGGCATGCCTGCGCCGCAATATGCGGTCAGCCGAGCAGGGAAGGTCTTGGAGGGCGCAGCAGCTGGCCCGGGGCGGGCGACAGGTGCGCCTGGGAATAGGTCGAAGGCGGGGCCCACAGCGACACCACCTGCACGGCGATGGGCTCGGGCGGCCAGTACATCTCGGCGGAACGGTCCTCGCCGCAGGCCAGCAGGGCCAGCAGTTGGCGCTTGTTGCCGCTGTGTGCCGTCAGCTCGGCAAACTCGGTCTCGTCGTCTTCCTCCACTTCCGCGAGTTCCTCGAGGAATTCCTCATCGATGGTCACGACGGGATGGTGCGCCAGCAGGCCATCGCCTTCCAACCCATCGGAAGATGCCGAAGCTGCCACCTGCCCGCAGAAGATGGACAGCAGCATCAGCAACGAAAAGACAAACGATGGCGCAAGGCGCATGGAGCGGGGCAGACGAGTCGGTGAAAGATGGACGCCCTGCAAACAGGACACCGTCTATTGTTACGAATGTTGAGGGAAAGTTCCGGGTTTGCCCTTAAAAAATCTGGGCAATAGATCGTGTTTTGTGCACAAAGGCTTTCCATGTGAAGAAGTCACACCGAAAACTGCAATAACCAGAAACAAAAAAGCCACCTTGCGGTGGCTTCTTGTCTGCGCAAACACGAGGGTCTGCACAAGGAATCTGGCGGAGTGGACGGGACTCGAACCCGCGACCCCCGGCGTGACAGGCCGGTATTCTAACCAACTGAACTACCACTCCTGGCAGGCAACTTTTGCGCTCTTGCGAGCCAAGTGCTGCAAACTTGGCGACCCTACGGGGATTCGAACCCCGGTACTCACCGTGAAAGGGTGATGTCCTAGGCCTCTAGACGATAGGGTCAATCCTAGAACTTGCGTTACAAACTCAAGTCTCGATTTTTGGTGGAGGTAAACGGGATCGAACCGATGACCTCTTGCATGCCATGCAAGCGCTCTCCCAGCTGAGCTATACCCCCAAGAATCCGATACTGGCGGAGTGGACGGGACTCGAACCCGCGACCCCCGGCGTGACAGGCCGGTATTCTAACCAACTGAACTACCACTCCTGGCAGACAGCTTTTGCGCTCTTTCGAGCCAAGTGCTGCAAACTTGGCGACCCTACGGGGATTCGAACCCCGGTACTCACCGTGAAAGGGTGATGTCCTAGGCCTCTAGACGATAGGGTCACAGCCTGTGATCCGCCGATAAAAAAGCGCCTTCGTGTTTCAAAGGCGCTTACATACCAAGCGACAAATTTTGGCGGAGTGGACGGGACTCGAACCCGCGACCCCCGGCGTGACAGGCCGGTATTCTAACCAACTGAACTACCACTCCTGGCAGACAGCTTTTGCGCTCTTTCGAGCCAAGTGCTGCAAACTTGGCGACCCTACGGGGATTCGAACCCCGGTACTCACCGTGAAAGGGTGATGTCCTAGGCCTCTAGACGATAGGGTCAATCCTAGAACTTGCGTTACAAACTCAAGTCTCAATTTTGGTGGAGGTAAACGGGATCGAACCGATGACCTCTTGCATGCCATGCAAGCGCTCTCCCAGCTGAGCTATACCCCCTTCATGCTGCAATCGCTGCTTCTTGTTAGTTGCTGCGTTTGCATCAGAGACTCGAATTATAGACAGGTTTTCAGCGGTTTTTCAAACGCGCCAGAATTTTTTCACGACCCAGCAGCTCCAGCACCGCGTCCACCGAAGGCGTGTGCGCTGTGCCCAGCGTCAGCACGCGCACCGGCATGGCCAGTTGCGGCATCTTCAGGCCCTGGGCCTTGAGCACTTCCTTGATCAGGGCAGCAATGGCTTCCTTGCTCCACTCCACCGAGGCGATGCCTTCGGCGAAGGCGTCCAGGGCGGGCGCCACGGCGTCGGTCACGTGCTTTGCCAGGTCTTCGGCGTTGCGGTCGAAGGCGTCCACGTAGAACAGGCGCACCCAGCCGGCCAGATCGACCAGGGTTTCGCAGCGGTCCTTGAACAGGGCGCAGATGCGCGGCAGGCGGTCGTCTGCGTCGAGCAGGGCCTGGTCCAGCCCGGTCTTGAGCACGAAGGGGCGCACCAGCTCTGCCAGGGCCGCATCGTCCAGGGCCTTCAGGTGCTGGGCGTTGACCCAGCGCAGCTTGGCCTCGTCGAACTGGCCTGCGCTGCGGCCCAGGTGGTCGAGGTTGAACCACTCCAGGAACTGGGCGCGGCTGAAGATTTCGTCATCGCCATGGCTCCAGCCCAGGCGGGCCAGGTAGTTGACCATGGCGTCGGGCAGGTAGCCTTCGTCGCGGTACTGGGTGACGGCCTTGGCGCCGTTGCGCTTGCTCATCTTCTCGCCCTGCTCGTTGAGCACGGTGGGCAGATGGGCGAACACGGGCACGCTGGCGCCCAGGGCCTCGAAGATGTGGATCTGGCGCGGCGTGTTGTTGACGTGGTCGTCGCCACGGATGACATGGGTGATGGCCATGTCCATGTCGTCCACGCAGACGCAGAAGTTGTAGGTGGGCGTGCCATCGGGGCGCGCGATCACCAGGTCGTCCAGCTCGCTGTTCTGGAACTCGATGCGGCCCTTGCACTTGTCTTCCCAGGCCACGACGCCGCCCTTCGGCGTCTTGAAGCGCAGCACGGGACGCACGCCTTCGGGCACGGGCGGCAGCACCTTGCCTTCCTCAGGGCGCCAGGTGCCGTCGTAGCGCGGCTTTTCCTTGTTGGCCATCTGGCGCTCGCGCAGGGCGTCGAGTTCTTCCACGCTCATGTAGCAGGGGTAGACATGGCCCGAAGCCTGCAGGCCGGCCAGCACCTCCTTGTAGCGGTCCATGCGCTGCATTTGATAGAACGGACCTTCGTCATGGTCCAGCTGCAGCCAGGCCATGCCCTCGATGATCACGTCCACCGAGGCCTGGGTGGAGCGCTCCACGTCGGTGTCCTCGATGCGCAGGATGAAATCGCCGCCAGTGGCGCGCGCAAAGGCCCAGGGATACAGGGCCGAGCGGATGTTGCCCAGGTGGATGAAGCCCGTGGGAGACGGGGCAAAACGGGTACGTACTTTTTGTGTCATTGCAGGGTATCCAGTCCGCGGGAGAGATCGTTCTTGAGGTCGCCCAGGTATTCCAGTCCGACGGAGATGCGCAGCAGGCCCTGGCCGATGCCGGCGGCACGGCGCTGCTCTTCGCTCAGGCGGCCATGCGAGGTGCTGGCCGGATGGGTGATGGTGGTCTTGACGTCGCCCAGGTTGGCCGTGATCGAGCACACCCGGGTGCTGTCGGCCACATGGAAGGCGTTGGCGCGCAGCTGTTCGGCGCCCTCGCCCACCACGTCGAAGGACAGCACGCCACCGCCCATGCCGTTTTGCTGGCGCATGGCCAGCTCGTGCTGCGGGTGGCTGGCCAGGCCCGGGTAGTAGACGCGGGCGACCTTGGGATGGGCCTCCAGCCAGGTGGCCAGCTCCAGCGCGGAGGCGCTTTGCGCCTTCACGCGCAGGGACAGCGTCTCCAGCCCCTTGAGCACCACCCAGGCGTTGAACGGCGCCAGGTTCAGGCCGCCGCTGCGCAGGAAGGTGCCCATGACCTTGTCCACCAGTGCCGTCGTGCCGCAGACGGCGCCCGACATGACGCGGCCCTGGCCGTCCAGCAGCTTGGTGCCGGAGTGCACGACCAGGTCGGCACCGAACTTGGCAGGCTGCTGCAGCACGGGCGAGGCAAAGCTGTTGTCCACGGCCAGCAGCGCGCCATGGGCGTGCGCCAGCTCGGCCAGCGCGGCGATGTCGCACAGGTCGGTCAGCGGGTTGGTCGGCGTCTCGGCGAACAGAAGGCGCGTGTTGGGACGGATGGCCGCCTTCCAGGCCTGCACATCGGTCTGCGAGACAAAGCTGGTCTCCACGCCGAAGCGCGCCATCTCGCCGCCCAGCAGCTTGATGGTGGAGCCGAACATGGACTGCGAGCAGATCACATGGTCGCCGGCCTTGAGCGTGGTCAGCGCCACCAGCAAGATGGCCGACATGCCCGTGGACGTGGCCACCGCGCATTCCGTGCCCTCCATGGCGGCCAGGCGCTGCTCGAAGCTGGTGACGGTGGGGTTGGAGGTGCGGCTGTAAGTGTAGCCGGGCTCTTCATTGGCGAAGCGGCGCGCAGCCGTTGCACAGTCGGGCTGCACGAAGCTGCTGGTCATGTACAGGGCTTCGCTGTGCTCACCCCACTGGCTTCGCTCCACGCCCACGCGCAGGGCCAGCGTATCGGGATGCAGGCCTTCGGGAAGTGTCTTGTTGGTCACGTTGATGGTCCTTGGGGATCGGGCGCAGACCGCCAGCGGTGGCGGTGCCCGGAAAAAAGGAGCTAGAAGCACTTGTCACCTGGCGGCTTCCAGGGCCTTGCGGCCCTGGACGCTCCAGCACCAGCGCTTTTAGCTCATTTGTCAAAAAAGGCGGGCCACAGGCCCGCCCGACATTGTCACTGAATGCCCTGGCGCTCAGGCTTCCTGGGCATTGGGCAGGGACAGGCGCGACGCATCGCTGGCCTCTTCCTCCCCGCCCCGGTTACGGCCCTCGTTGAGCGCCGTGACCTCGTCCTCGGAGATGTCGCCCGTGATGTAGACGCCGTCGAAGCACGAGGCCTCGAAGCCCTGCACCTGCGGATTGATCTTGCCCACGGTCTGCTTCATGGCGGCCACGTCCTGGTAGATCAGCGCGTCGGCGCCGATGACCTGGCGGATTTCCTCGACCGTGCGGCCATGCGCCACCAGTTCGGCGCGCGTGGGCATGTCGATGCCGTAGACGTTGGGATGGCGCACCGGAGGAGCGGCCGAGGCCAGGTAGACCTTGACGGCGCCGGCGTCACGCGCCATCTGCACGATTTCCTTGGAGGTGGTGCCGCGCACGATGGAGTCGTCCACCAGCAGCACCTTGCGGCCCTTGAACTCGCTGCCGATGGCGTTGAGCTTCTGGCGCACGGATTTCTTGCGCGAGGCCTGGCCCGGCATGATGAAGGTGCGGCCCACGTAGCGGTTCTTGACGAAGCCTTCGCGGTAGGGGATGCCCAGCAGCTGGGCCAGCTGCATGGCGCTGGGCCGGCTGGATTCCGGAATCGGGATGATGGCGTCGATCTCGTTGGGCGGCACGGTGGAGACCACGCGCTTGGCCAGCGTCTCGCCCATGTTCAGGCGCGCCTGGTAGACGGAGATGCCGTCGAGCACCGAGTCCGGACGGGCCAGGTACACGTACTCGAACACGCAGGGGTGCAGCTCGCTCTTTTCGGCGCACTGGCGGGTTTCGACCTGGCCGTCGCTGTGCACGAACACGGCTTCACCCGGAGCGACATCGCGCTCGAGCTGGTGCAGCGTGCCTTCCAGGGCCACGGATTCGCTGGCCAGCATCACCGTGCCGTCGGCGCTGCGGCCCATGCACAGGGGACGGATGCCGAAGGGGTCGCGGAAGGCCAGCAGGCCGTAGCCCGCAATCAGCGCGATCACGGCGTACGAGCCCTTGATGCGCTTGTGCACGGCGCTGACGGCCTGGAAGACGTCTTCGCTCTTGAGCGGTGCGCCGCTGCTGGCGCGGGCCAGCTCGTGGGCCAGCACGTTGAGCAGGACTTCGGAGTCGCTCTCGGTGTTGGTGTGGCGGTGGTCGGTGTCCGACAGTTCCTCGCGCAGCTGCTTGGCGTTGGTGAGGTTGCCGTTGTGCACCATGACGATGCCGAAGGGCGCGTTCACGTAGAAGGGCTGGGCCTCTTCCTCGCTGGTCGCGTTGCCGGCCGTCGGGTAGCGCACCTGGCCCAGGCCCACCGTGCCCGGCAGGGCGCGCATGTTGCGGGTGCGGAACACGTCGCGCACCATGCCCTTGGCCTTGTGCATGAAGAACTTGCGCTCCTGCTGGGTCACGATGCCGGCGGCATCCTGGCCACGGTGCTGCAGCAGCAGCAGGGCGTCATAGATCAGTTGATTCACGGGCGCGGTGCTGACTACACCAACGATTCCACACATAGTTGCGTTCCATCCGTTTGCGAAGGTCGCCCTTCGCTGTCTGGGCCGTAGCAGCCACCCATTGGCCACGCCTGCGCCCGATTTCTCTATCCAAACTGTTTCTGCCAGCCGACTCCTGCGCTGCAGCGCCTTGTCATGCAGCCGGCAGATAGCGTCCCCATTCCTGCGGCAGCTGCGGCAAAACCGCAGCCAGCGCCTGCATCAGCCACGGCGCCAGGGCTGAATCCTGCCACCACTGTCCCTGGTGCAGCGGCGTGTAGCTGATCACCATCGTTGCCACCAGGGCCAGCAGCGCCCCGCGCAGCACGCCGAACAGCGCGCCCAGCGTGCGGTCCACGGGCCTCAGGCCCACCGCCTCGATCAGCCGGCGCGACAGCCAGGACACCAGGCCCCAGCCGAACAGCGCCAGCACGAACAACAGCACAAAGCCTGCGGCATAGCGCAGCTGCATGTCCCAGTCCTGCATGGGCAGCCACAGCGCCACGTCGGCTGCCCAGATGCGAGCCACGACAAAGGCCACCAGCCAGCCGAGCAGCGACAGCACCTCATACACCAGCCCGCGCCAGGCACCTAGCAGCATCGATGCCAGCACGCAGGCCAGCAAAACCCAGTCCACCGTGGACATACGCTATCTCTGTGCGCCTGTGCTGCTTTGCAAGGTGTACGTCACCGCCTCAGAGCTTGAGCACCGACGCCGGCAGGCCCTGGCCCTTGACGCGCGCCGCCGCCTTGTCGGCCTCGGCACGGCCGTTGAACGGACCCACACGCACACGCGTGCGCTTGCCGTCCTTGGTGTCCACCACCTGCGTGAAAGTCTTCAGGCCCGCCAGCTCCAGCTTGGCGCGGATTTCCTGGGCCTTGCCGGCATCGGAGAAGGCGCCGACCTGCACGATGAAGCGCTCGTCCGTCGCCGCAGCAGCCGCCGGCGCCGCCGGTGCGCTGCGACCTTCCAGCAGGGCCCGGGCACGCGCGGCGTCGTCGCTCCTGGACGGCTCGGGCTTGGGTTCGGGCTTTGGCTTCGGCTCGGGTTTGGGTTCGGGCTTGGGCTCCGGCTTGTGTTCGGGTTTGGCCGGCTCGGGCTTGGGCCTGGGTTCCGGCTTGGGCTCGGGTTTGGTCTCAGGCTTGGCGGCGGGCTTGGGCTCAGGCTTTGCCTCGGGCCGGGTTTCGGGCTTTGCTTCCGGCTTGACCGGAGCCACCTGCGAGACGGCCGGCGCCACGGGCACGGAAGGCCTGCCCATGGGAACCTCTTCCTCGTCGGCGCCCAGCGAGGCCTGGGCCGGCACGCGGCCTGCCGGGGAAGCGGCGCCCTGGTGCGGATGGGCGTCCACGGCATTGGCGCCGGGCACGACCAGAGGAGCGACCTTGTCGCGGTCGGGAATCTCGATGGGGATGTCCACGGGAATCGGACGCGGCTGGGTGTCGAACAGCAGGGGGAATCCCACCACGCCCGCCAGGACCAGCACGGCAGCGCCGATGAGGCGGTGGCGCGCCCGGCGGCGCATGACATCGACGCTTTCCGCCTGTCCCAGCCGTGTGGGCCGCCTCGATGCGGACGACGAATCACCGTCGTCTTTTTTGCCGGGCCAACGAAAATTGAAAAATGCCATGGAGTGCGGACTCGTTCAGATCGGCCACCACAGGCAGCCACGATGGCCGTTTGCGGTGCGGATCACTGGATTCAGGTGCCCAGATGCTTGGCGTTCAGCCGGGGCGGGCCGTCCTGCAGCACGCCGCCCACCGTGAAGAACGAGCCAAAGACCACGATTCTATCAGTGGGACCTGCTGCAAGAACCGCGGCATCCAGCGCCAGCTGCGGGTTTGCGAAGGTGGCCAGCGAGATCTCGCGTGGCACGCCCGGCGCGGGCGGCAGGGCTTCGATCTTCTGGCGCAGCACCTCGGCGCTCTCGGCGCGCGGCGTGGGCAGGTCGGTCAGATACCAGCGGTCGATCAGCGGGGCAATCCTGGCCAGCATGGGGGCCAAGTCCTTGTCGTGCATGGCGCCGAAGACCGCATGCGTGCAGGGAAAGTAGCCCATGGCATCGAGGTTGGCCGTCAGCGCCGCCACCGAATGCGGGTTGTGCGCAACATCTAGCACCAGCGTGGGCTGGCCCGGAATGATCTGGAAACGGCCCGGCAGCTCGACCATGGCCAGCCCCGTGCGCACGGCCTGGGCCGTGACGGGGAGGCGGCTGCGGATGGCTTCGAGCGCGGCCAGCGCACCCGATGCATTGACCAGCTGGTTGGCGCCGCGCAGCGCCGGATAGGCCAGGCCCGCATAGCGCCGCCCGCGTCCGGCCCAGCCCCACTGCTGCTTGTCGCCCGAGAAATTGAAGTCCTGGCCCAGGCGCCAGAGATCGGCGCCAATGGCCTGTGCATGGTCCAGCACGCTTTGCGGCGGCATGGGATCGCTGACCACCACAGGCCGGCCGGCGCGCATGATGCCGGCCTTCTCGCGGCCGATGCTCTCGCGGTCCGGCCCCAGGAATTCCACATGGTCGATGTCGATGCTGGTGATGACGGCGCAATCGGCGTCGATCACATTGGTGGCATCCAGCCGCCCGCCCAGGCCCACCTCGAGAATCGCCACATCCAGCCTGGACTGGCTCATCAGCCGCAGGATGGCCAGCGTGGTGAACTCGAAATAGGTGAGCGCCACTTCCGTGCCCTGCACGCGCGCCTGCTCCACGGCCTCGAACTGCGGCAGCAGCTCGGCGGCCTTCACGATCTCGCCGCCCACGCGGCAGCGTTCCTCGAAATGCACCAGATGCGGCGATGTGTAGACGCCGGGGCGAAAGCCCGATTGAAGCGCCACGGCCTCCAGCATGGCGCAGGTCGAGCCTTTGCCGTTGGTGCCCGCCACCGTGATCACGGGGCAGTCGAAACGCAGGTCCAGGCGCTGGGCAACTTCGCGCACGCGATCCAGGCCCAGCGCAATATTCTTGGGGTGCAGGCGCTCGCAATAGGCGAGCCATGCATCCAATGTGGGAAATGAGGTGTGCATACTGCGCGCTATTGTTACCCAGGGACAGTGTCCTTATGGGGTCCTCGCCATCCATTGACTGCGGCAACTGCAACCAATCATGACCACTGCAAACACTGTGACGCTCTACGGCATTCCCAACTGCGACACCGTCAAGAAGGCCCGCGCCTGGCTCACCGACCAGGGCATCGCCTACGAATTCCACGACTTCAAGAAACAGGGTGTTCCCGCCGAGCAGTTGCCCGCCTGGATGCAGGCTGTCGGCTGGGAAAAGCTGCTCAACCGCCAAGGCACGACGTGGCGCAAGCTCGATGCCGACACCCAGGCCGCCGCCCAGGATGCGGCCGGTGCCGCAGCCCTCATGCAGCAGCAGCCCAGCGTCATCAAGCGCCCGGTCGTCCAATGGCCGCAGGGACGCATCACCGTGGGTTTTGCGCCCGACGCCTGGGCAGAGATGGCCCACGGGGGCAAGCGCTGACTCTGCCATCAGGCCTGGAACAGCTTATTACGTGGATTTACGCGACCGCAAACTGCTTTCCAGGCCCGAGGAATACACTTGCATGGAGCCTGGCAGGAAATACCGCCAGCGCAACAGGAGTGCAATCATGAAATCCCTGGTTCTTTTGACGCTGGCGGCCACGACCGCCACCGTGGCCCTGGCCCAGGAGCAAGGCCGGGTGCTGTCGGTGACCCCGGTGACCCAGCAGGTGGCCGTGCCCCAGCAGGTCTGCCGCGATGAAAACGTCTATACCGGCCAGCGCACCTCGGGCGCGGGCGCCGTTCTGGGTGCCCTGGCGGGCGGCGTGGTCGGCAATGCCATCGGCCATGGCGGCGGACGCGCGGCCGCCACGGCGGCCGGCGTGATCGGCGGCGCCATGCTGGGCAACCAGGCCGAGGCCACGGGCCAGCCCCAGTACCAGACGGTGCGCAACTGCACCACCCAGACCTACTACCAGAACCGCGCCGTGGCCTATGACGTGGTCTACGAGTACGCAGGCCGCAACTACACGACGCGCACCACCACGCCGCCCGGTGACTGGATCGCGCTGAGCGTGCAGCCCGCCGCCAACAGCGCGGCCTATGGCAGCAACGGCTACTACGGCACCAACCAGCCGCCCCAGGCCGCGTACTCCACCGCACCCGTGCCGCCGCCCGTGGTCTACCAGAACAACTACTACGACGGCGGTGGCTACTACGCCCCCCAGCCTGTGCAGCCCGTGTATTCGGCCGGTGACTATGTGGCCCCCGTGGTGATTGGAGCAGCCCTTGCTGCCGGCGTGTACTACGCCTCGCGCCCCAGCTATCACGGCTGGCGCGGCGGCTACCGCCACGGCTGGCGCCGCTGAGGCCGCCATGCGCTCGCCCCGCAAGCCCCGACAAGGGGCTTTTTGCATGGCGGCGGCCAGCACGTACGGGCAGCGGCCGGGTGCTGGCCTAAAATGGGCGGTTTAGTCCACCCTCTGCCCAGCTTCCATGACCACCGAAACCATCTCTGGCATCACCCTGACCACCAAGGCCAATGTCTATTTCGACGGCAAATGCATCAGCCACGGCTTCACGCTGGCCGATGGCACGAAGAAGTCTGCCGGCGTGGTGCTGCCCAGCCAGCTGACCTTCGGCACGGCCGCCGCCGAGATCATGGAATGCGTGGCCGGTTCCTGCGAGTACAAGCTCGACGGCTCGGACCAGTGGCTGACCTCCAAGGCCGGCGAGTCCTTCCAGGTGCCTGCGAACTCCAAGTTCGACATCCGCGTGACCGAGGCCTACCACTACATCTGCCACTACGCCTAAGAGCGCCTGAGCGCCTGGGCAGACCGACGCATTCGACCTGACGGCGCCCAGACGCCTTCCGTGTTTTCCGGCAGCCGCGTCCCGCACGCCAGCCGCCATCGTTATTGAGAGAAGCATCGTATGGAAACCATCCTGCAAAACGTCCCCGTCGGCCAGAAGGTCGGCATCGCCTTCTCGGGCGGCCTGGACACCAGCGCCGCCCTGCGCTGGATGAAGAACAAGGGCGCCCTGCCCTACGCCTACACGGCCAACCTGGGCCAGCCCGACGAGGCCGACTACGACGAAATCCCCCGCAAAGCCATGGAGTACGGCGCCGAGCAGGCCCGCCTGATCGACTGCCGCGCGCAGCTGGCCGGCGAAGGCATTGCCGCCATCCAGGCCGGCGCCTTTCACATCTCCACGGGCGGCATCACCTACTTCAACACCACGCCCCTGGGCCGTGCCGTGACCGGCACCATGCTGGTGGCCGCCATGAAGGAAGACGACGTCAACATCTGGGGTGACGGCTCGACCTTCAAGGGCAACGACATCGAGCGCTTCTACCGCTACGGCCTGCTGACCAACCCCGCTCTGAAGATCTACAAGCCCTGGCTGGACCAGACCTTCATCGACGAGCTGGGCGGCCGCGCCGAGATGTCGGCCTTCATGACCAAGGAAGGCTTCGGCTACAAGATGAGCGCCGAGAAGGCCTACTCGACCGACAGCAACATGCTGGGCGCCACGCACGAAGCCAAGGACCTGGAGTTCCTGAACAGCGGCATCCGCATCGTCAACCCCATCATGGGCGTGGCGTTCTGGAAGCCCGAGGTCGAGGTCAAGGCCGAGGAAGTGTCGGTGACCTTCGAAGAAGGCCGCCCCGTGGCCCTCAATGGCAAGGAAATCGCCGATCCCGTGGAGCTGTTCCTGGAAGCCAACCGCATCGGTGGCCGCCACGGCCTGGGCATGAGCGACCAGATCGAGAACCGCATCATCGAAGCCAAGAGCCGCGGCATCTACGAAGCCCCCGGCATGGCCCTGCTGCACATCGCCTACGAGCGCCTGGTGACCGGCATCCACAACGAGGACACCATCGAGCAGTACCGCATCAACGGCCTGCGCCTGGGCCGCCTGCTGTACCAGGGCCGCTGGTTCGACCCGCAGGCCATCATGCTGCGCGAAACCGCCCAACGCTGGGTGGCCCGCGCCGTGACCGGCACCGTGACGCTGGAGCTGCGCCGCGGCAATGACTACTCCATCCTGAACACCGAATCGCCCAACCTGACCTACGCGCCCGAGCGCCTGTCGATGGAAAAGGTCGAGGACGCGCCCTTCAGCCCCGCCGACCGCATCGGCCAGCTGACCATGCGCAACCTGGACCTGATGGACACCCGCGACAAGCTGGCCATTTACGCCAAGGCTGGCCTGCTGTCCCTGGGCACCAGCACCGCCCTGCCCCAATTGGGCGGCAAGGAATGACCTACACCCCCTGAGCGGCTGACGCCGCTTCCCCCTCTCTACTCGCTTCGCGAGGGAGGGGGACGACGCCCTCGCTGCGGGGCGGCGCGGCCGGCGTAGGCCCTTGCTCGGCGTCCCTGGCATGGGACGCGCCCGCCAAGCACGCGACGCCATGGGCCAGAAAATCGCACACTTGCATCCCACAAGCCGCCGCAAGGCGGCTTTTTTTACGCCCCTGCTACCAGCGCGCGCCCTCGAAGCGCTGCACGAGAAAATCCAGCAGCGCGCGCACGGCCACCGGCAGGTGGCGACGCGAGCTGTACAGCGCATGCACGGTCAGCGGCTGCGGGCGCCAGTCGGGCAGCACCAGCTCCAGCTGGCCGTTTTGCAGCATGGGCTGGACCAGGTAGGTTGGCTGCAAGGCAATGCCGGCGCCTTCGACGGCAGCGGCGGCCAGCACGGTGGCTTCGTTGGCGTTGAACCAGGTGGTGACGGCGATCTGCTGCTCATCGCTTTCATCGTCACGGCGAGTCAATTGCCAGACATTGCGCCCCACGCGCATGTGTCCCAGGCAGCGGTGCGCCTGCAGCTGGGCCGGTGCCTGCGGCCGGCCAGCCGCATCCAGATAGGCGGTCGAGGCCACCAGCACCGATTCGCAGACGGCCAGCGGCCGGCCGATGAGTGCGGCGCCCGGATCGGCGCTGATGCGTATGGCCAGGTCGATGCGCTGCTGCACCAGGTCCAGCGCGCCGTCGTCCACCAGCAGGTCGATCTTGAGGTGCGGGTGCAGCCGCATGAACTGCGCAATGGCCGGCGCCATCTGCGCATGGCCGAAGGACATGCTGCAGGTCACGCGCAGCAGGCCGCGCAACTGGCTGTCGCCGGCGCGCATCTCGCCTTGCACCTCATCGGCCAGGGCCAGCATCTGCTGGCTGTAGCGCAGGCACTGCGCACCGGCATCGGTAAGCGAGACACGGCGCGTGGTGCGGTGCAGCAGGCGCGCGCCCAGCCACTGCTCCAGCGACTCCACATGGCGCGTGGCCATGGCGCGCGACAGGTCCAGCCGCTCGGCCGCCGCCGTGAAGCTGCCGCATTCGGCCACCGTGGCAAACACCTGCATCGCCAGCAATCGGTCCATGGATATGCTCGATTTCTGCAACAAACAAGCGCATATTTTGCCGTTTATCTGCTCGATTTCAAAAACTAAAGTACCACCCATGGCAGCACGGCGCTGCCACCCGTTTTCTGTCTTGTGCTTTTTTCAAAGGAAATCGACATGCTTCGCACCACCGTGCTTTCGCTCACCCTGGCCCTGTCGGCCGGCCTGTCCCATGCCCAGGCGCCCGCCCCGCTGCAGATGAAGGTCTACCAGGCCGACGAACACAGCTTTGCCGTGACCTCCACCCTGATCACCGGCGCCAAGGAGGCCGTGGTCGTGGACAGCGGCTTCACCCGCGCCGACGGCCTGCGCATTGCCGCCAATGTGCTGGACAGCGGCAAGCAGCTGACCACCATCCTCATCAGCAATGCCGACCCCGACTACTACTTCGGCGCCGAAGTGCTCAAGAGCCTGTTCCCGCAGGCCAAGGTGGTGGCCACGCCGGCCGTGCGCGAGAAGATCGAGTCCAAGCTGCAGGGCAAGCTGGCCTTCTGGGGCCCCAAGATGGGCGCCAACGCCCCCAGCCATCCCGTGCTGCCCGAGGCCCTGCAAGGCAATACGGTGATGGTGGACGGCCAGGCGCTGGAGCTGCGCGGCACCACCGGCCCGCTGGCCCACCGCCCCTATGTCTGGGTGCCTGCGCTGCAGGCCATCGTCGGCAACGTGGGCGTGTTCGGCAACCTGCATGTCTGGACGGCGGACACGCAAAAGAGCGCCGAGCGCAAGGCCTGGCTGGCGCAACTGGACGAGATGCAGGCCCTCAAGCCCGCTGTCGTCGTGCCCGGCCACATGCAGGCCGGCACGGCCATGGACGCCAGCGCCATCGCCTATACACGCGACTATCTCCAGCGTTTCAAGGCCGCCGCCGCCAAGGCGGGCAACAGCGCCGAGCTGATCGGTGCCATGAAGCAGGCCTACCCGCAGGCCGGCATGGCGCTGTCGCTGGACATCGGCGCCAAGGTGAACAAGGGCGAGATGCCATGGTAAGCATGCACTTTCGCAAAAATCCTCATGGAACCTGCATGCTGCGCCCTTGATCCAACCAGCTGCCGCCCTCATTCGTCGTGGCGGCAGGAGGTGCAGCCATGAAATACATGAAGCATTGGCAGGACCCGCTCAACGTCCTGCTGGGAGTCTGGTTGGCAGTCTCGCCCTGGGTGCTGGGGTTCCAGGACCAGATGGCGCCCACGGCCAACGGCGTGGTCATCGGACTGGCGCTGATTGCCGCTGCGCTAGGAGCCATCTTCATGCCCCGCGCGTGGGAGGAATGGACCGAAGGCCTGCTGGGTCTGTGGATGGTGATCTCGCCCTGGGCGCTGGGCTTTGCCGGCCAGATGGACGCCATGCGCAATGCCGTGGTGTCGGGCATCGTGGTGCTGGTGCTCGCGCTGTGGGTGCTGATGACCGACAAGGACTATATGGACTGGCGCAGTCGCTCCGCCCACTGAGGCGCTGATGCGCAGCGGCCCGCAGGCGGCAATGCCCTGCGGGCCGCTGTTTTTTTGCCGCCGTGCCCCTCAAGAACCGCCCAAGGACCGCCCAAGGCCGCTCAGACCACGACGGGCTCGGGCTCCAGGCGGATGCCGAATCGCTCGTAGACGCTGGTCTGTATCGCTCCGGCCAGCGTCATGACCTCGCCGCCCGTGACGCTGCTGTCCACGCTGTGCCGGTCGCCCCGGTTGACCAGCACCAGGGCCTGCTTGTCATACACCCCGGCGCGGCCCATGGACTTGCCCTTCCAGCCGCAGGCATCGATCAGCCAGCCGGCGGCCAGCTTGATGGAGCCGTCGTCCATGGGGTAGTGCACGATGCGGGGCTCGCGCGCAATGATGTCGGCACACTGCTCGGGCGTCACCGTCGGGTTCTTGAAGAAGCTGCCCGCGTTGCCGATGTGCTCCGGATCGGGCAGCTTGGCGCGGCGGATCTCGCACACCCAGTCGAAGATCTGGCGGGCCGTGGGCTCGGCCACGCCCGCCTCGGCCTGGCGGCGCTGCAGGTCCAGGTAGCCCAGGCCCGGCTTCCAGTCCTTGGGCAGGGCCAGACGCACGCGCGTGATCACGGCGCGGCCCTTGAGGCCCATGCCGCGCGGCGGCACGCCGCTCATGCGCGCACGCGCCACGGGCGTGGGCTCGGCCGGCGCATGCTTGAACACCGAGTCGCGGTAGCCGAAGGCGCATTGCGCGGCATCCAGCGTGAAGGACTCCCCCGTGGCCAGGTCGATGGCATCCAGCGACTCGAACCGATCCTGCAGCTCCAATCCGTAGGCGCCGATGTTCTGCACCGGCGACGCGCCCACGGTGCCGGGAATCAGCGCCATGTTCTCCAGGCCGCCATAGCCCTGCGACAGGGTCCAGGCCACCAGGTCGTGCCAGCGTTCGCCGGCACCGGCCTCGACGATCCAGTGGCGATCGGTCTCGCGCAGCAGGCGCATGCCCGCTATCTCCATCTTGAGGACCACGGGATCGACGTCGCCCGTGATCACCACATTGCTGCCGCCGCCCAGCACGAACACGGGCTGGCGGCCCCACAGCGGATCGGCCAGGAAATGGCGCACGTCCTCGTCGCTGCGCACGCGCACCAGGGTGTGGGCACGGGCGGCGATGCCGAAGCTGTTGCAATGCTGCAGCGGAACATTTTTCTCGACTAACATCGACCGGATTGTCGCACCGCCTCCCTGCGCCGCCGGCCCCGCGCCCGCATCGCCCGGCCGCGCGCTGCGGTACTTTTTCAGAACATTTACAGGAAATATTTGCCATGCCTTCTTTTGACACCGTGTGCGAAGCCGACTTCGTCGAAGTGAAGAACGCCGTGGAGAACACCGCCAAGGAAATCGGCACACGCTTCGACTTCAAGGGCACCTCGGCCGCCATCGAGCTCAAGGACAAGGAAATCACGCTGTTCGGCGATGCCGACTTCCAGCTGCAGCAGGTCGAGGACATCCTGCGCAACAAGCTGACCAAGCGCAGCGTGGACGTGCGCTTCCTGGACATCCAGAAGGCCCAGAAGATCGGCGGCGACAAGCTCAAGCAGACCATCAAGGTCAAGAACGGCATCGAGGCCGAGCTGGGCAAGAAGCTGCAAAAGCTGATCAAGGACAGCAAGCTCAAGGTGCAGGCCGCCATCCAGGGCGACGCCGTGCGCGTCACCGGCGCCAAGCGCGACGACCTGCAGGCCGCCATGGCCCTGATCCGCAAGGACCTGGCCGACCATCCCCTGTCCTTCAACAACTTCCGCGACTGATCGCCTGGCACCCGCCTCTGCGCCACAAGCCACCCCATGCGCCACCTACGTGCCGTACTTCTGAGCCTGGCCGCAGCGGCCGCGCTGGCTCCACCATCGGCGACGGCGCAGTCCGTGGCGCTCAGCGGCGTGCTGGGCAGCAAGGCCTTGCTGGTCATAGACGGCGGCACGCCGCGCGCGCTGGCGGCGGGCGAAAGCCTGCAGGACGTGCGCGTGCTGCAGGTATCGGGTGACACGGCCGAGGTGGAAATCAAGGGCCGCCGCCAGACATTGCGCCTGGGCGAGGCGCCCATCAGCCTGGGCGGCCGGGGCGCGGCGGCGGGCGATCCCGCGCTCGGCCGGCGCGTGGTGCTCAAGGCCGACAACCGGGGGCACTTCATCGAACGCGGCCAGATCAATGGCAAGACCATGGTCTACATGGTGGACACGGGCGCCAGCTCGGTCGCCATCGGCCGGTCCGACGCCGAACGCATGGGCCTGCCCTTTCTCAAGGGCCAGCCGGTGATGATGCGCACCGCCAACGGCGATGCCCAGGGCTGGCGCCTGCGGCTGGATTCGGTGCGCGTGGGCGATGTCGAGGTCTTCGGTGTGGACGCCGTGGTCGCCCCTCTTCCCATGCCCTATGTGCTGCTGGGCAACAGCTTTCTTGCCCACGTCCAGATGACCCGCCAGGGCAGCGAGATGGTGCTGGAGCGGCGCTGATGCGGCCTGCATGCGCCCCGCTTCCCGCACCCCGCCAACGATGAGCCGACGCCCCGACGATTCCTACGAAGACCTGCTGGGCCTGTGGTCCGACCTGGAGGCCGCACTGTCCGTGCTGCTGTCCGCGCCGCTGCAGGTGCAGGGCTTCCTGGTCAAGCTGCAGCAGATCGACCTGTGGCTGCAGGAGCTGATCGCCCACGACAGCGATGCCGCGCTGTACCTGATGTTCCAGCGCGCCTGCTCGTCCACCGTGGGCTACAGCGCCTCCCATGCCCTGGTCTGCGCCTGCCTGTGCCATGTGCTGGCGCGCGAGCTGCGCCTGGACGAGTCCGAACACCGCACCCTGGTGTATGGCGCACTGACCATGAACATCGGCATGAACGCGCTGCAGGACGAACTGGCGCTGCAGCGCGAGCCGCTGACCCCCGCCCAGCAGCAGGCCGTACAGCGCCACCCGCTGCACAGCCAGGCCCTGCTGACGCGGCTGTTCGTCAACGATGCGCTGTGGCTGGAGCTGGTGGGCCACCACCACGAGGCCGTGCCGCAGCAGCCGCTGTCCACGCTGGCGCCCGTGCAGCGGCTGGTCCGCATCCTGGGCACGGTGGACCGCTACGCCGCCCTGATCAGCCCGCGCAAGTCACGCGAAGGCCGCAGCGCCGCCGAGTCGCTGCGCGCACTCACCCAGCAGCAGCGCTACTCCGACGAGGTGGGCTTCGCGCTGGTGCGCGCCGTGGGCCTGTGCCCGCCGGGCACCTACGTGCGGCTGGACAACGGCGATATCGCCGTGGTGCTGCGCCGTGGCGAGCCGCCGCAGCCGCCGCTGGTGGCCAGCGTGATCGGCGCCGACGGCGCGAGCCTGTATCCGCCCGTCATCCATGAAGGCGAGGACGGCCCCCGCATCCGCTCGGCACTGGCGCGCGCCGCCATCACGCTGGAGCTGGACCCGCGCACGCTGGCCCAGCTGGGCGTGCTGGCCGCACGCGGCAGCCAGTCGCTGTACCGCATGGTGCAGATGCCCGGGCCTGTCTGAACGATCTGGCGCCTGAAGCGCGCGACACCGGCGCCGCGGCCCGTGTCAGGTCCGCGCGCCAGCCCACAGGCCCGCATGGTGGCCACGCGTGAAGGCCTCCTCCAGTACCGAGTAGCCGGCCCAGTCGGAATGTGCGAACCACAGGCGGCGCGTGCCCGGCGTGGGCAGCAGGGCCACGCGCTCGCCGGCGCACAGCGCGCTGCGCCCCCGGTGCAGCGACTGCAGCGCCACCTGGCTGAGCAGCTGCTGGTCACCGGGACGGGGTATGGCCATGGCGTGGCCGTAGCGCGTGATCTCCATGCGCGTGGCCTTGTGCAGCAGGTCGGGATGGGGGACGAGCAGGCTGCCGACGATGCGGTCCCGCCAGAAGCCGAAGGGCTGGCCCAGCAGTTGGGCGCGCCCGTCAGGCCAGTCGCCCAGCGCCTGGTAGTAACTGAGCACCGTGGGCCGGGGCGTGAGCCGGTCCAGGCCCTGGTGGCCCGCGTCCACGTAGCCCAGGCCGCCCGCATTCGGATCGGCAAAGAGCACGTTGTCCCAGGCCGGATCGGCGCCGGGCCGGTCGGCCAGCGGCCGCTGCAGATGGATGTTGGCCACCAGCCAGGGCGCCCAGTCCAGCCGGCCCGCCACCGCGCGCAGGAAGTCCGGCGCATCGCGCACCACGCGTGCCGCGATGAAGCTGGGCAGGGCCACGATGCAGCGCGCGGCCAGCCAGCGCTCGTGCTGCTGGCGACCGTGGTGGTAGACGTCGATCTCCACGCCATCGGCACTCTCGGCAATGGATAGCACGCTGCAATCGGTCTGCAGGTCGGTGGAGCCCAGCCCGGCCACCAGTTGCTGCGACAGCCAGCCATTGCCCTGGGGCCAGGTCAGCACGGCATCACCCGCGTCTTCGGGCGTGCGCTCATCCTGGCGGCGCGGGGCCGAGAAGCCGTGGCGGCTGGCGAAATAGTGAATGCCTGCCCAGGCCGACACCCGCGCCAGGCCCGCGCCGAAATCGTCGCGGCAGCAGTACTCCAGATACCAGATCAGCTGCGCATCATCGATGCCCTGGCTGGCCAGCCAGGCCTGCATGGTCTGGCCGTCCAGCGCGGCATGGGCGGCGGGCAGCCGGCCCTGGCGCTGCCAGACGCGGATGGACGGCATGGCAAAGGGCGCCCTGTCCATCTCCTGGGCCACGCTGCGCGCAAAGAGTTCGTACTGCTCCAGCGTGCGCGGCGCCACGCCATCGACGGGCAGCAGGCCCTCATGCCAGGCGCCCTGCCAGAACAGGCGCTCCTGCGGGCTGTGGCACAGATGGCGCTCGTCGTACTGCCAGCGGCCTGCGCGGCGCTGGCGCAGGCCCAGGGCCTCGAGCCAGTCCTGGACCTCGGATGCATCGTCGCCAGGCAAGGGCAGATAGTGGGCGCCCAAAGGACAGGCCAGCCCGGACATGCTGCCGCCCTGGCTGTTTCCGCCCATGGCCGGCTGCGTGTCCAGCAGTGCCACACCCTGCACCCCAGACAGCTCCAGCGCCCGCGCAGCCGCCAGGCCCGCCATGCCGCCACCGGCAATCACCACCTTGGCGCGGTGCACCACGGCCGGCGCCGGCAGCGCCAGGCCCTGGCCCAATCGCTGCCAGAAAGCGCGCAAGGCATGGCCGCGCTCCAGCGCCACGCCGCTGAATCCGCCGGGCAGGTTCTCAAGCCGCGGTGGCGTTGGCGTGCAGCCGGACAGGCCCAGGGCCGCGCCGCCGGCCAGGCCCTGCAGCCATTGGCGCCGGCTCCACAGGGGCGAGAGGCCGGTGCTCAACGCTCCACCCTGCCCCATTCGCGCTCGTAGGTGTTGACCAGCACCTGGTTGGACAGGCGGTTGACCTCGGCCGGAACGCGCGCCATGTCCAGCGGAAAGTCGAACATCAGCGCCATGGTCTGCGCGCTCAGAAAGCGCAGGCCCGCAGGCAGGGCATCGGGCTCGCGCCAAGGCCGGTGGCTGGCGATGACGAAGCCCCATTCGCCAAAACTGGGCACATGCGCGTGGTAGGGCGTGGCCTGCAGGCCGATGGATTCGATGGTCTGCACCACGGTCCAGTAGCTCTTGCGTGCGATCAGGGGCGAGGTGGTCTGCACCACGGCGTAGCCGCTGGCGGCCAGGCGCTTGTCCAGCAAGGCATAGAAGCTGTTGGTGAACAGCTTGCCGATGGCGAAATTGGTCGGGTCGGGGAAATCGACGATGACCACGTCGAAGGTATCGCCGCCCTGCTGCAGCCAGTGGAAGGCATCGGTATTGAGGATGTGCACGCGCGCATCGCTGAGCGCTTCGCCGTTGAGCCGGCGCAGCATGGCGTTGTCCTTGAACAGGTCCGTCATGGCCGGGTCCAGCTCCACCAGGGTGACCGACTCCACCGAGGGGTACTTGAGCACCTCGCGCACAGCCATGCCGTCGCCGCCGCCCAGCACGGCCACGCGCTTGGGCGCGCCATGCGCGGCCATCACCGGGTGGACCAGGGCCTCGTGGTAGCGGTACTCGTCGCCTTCGGCGAACTGCAGGTTGCCGTTGAGGTACAGCCGCGCACCCTGGCGACCCTGCGTCACCACGATGCGCTGGTAGGGCGAGCTGCTGGAGAGCACGATGCGGTCCTGGTAGAAATGGTCGTCGGCCAGGCGCGTCAGATGGTCGGCGCCCCAGATGCCCGTGCCCAGCAGGGCCAGCACGGCCGCGCAGGCCAGGGCATGGGCGCGCGGGCGCCGCAGTTCATGGCGAAACAGCAGCAGTGCCCAGACCGCTACCGCCGCATTCATGAAGCCGAACAGCAGCCCCGTGCGCACCAGGCCCAGCTTGGGCACCAGCAGCAGCGGAAATGCCAGCGACACGGCCAGCGCGCCCAGGTAGTCGAAGGTCAGCACCTGGGACACCAGGTCCTTGAGCGTCACATTGCGCTTCAGGATGCGCATCACCAGCGGAATCTCCAGCCCCACCAGGGTTCCCACCACCAGCACCATGCCGTACAGCAGGAACCGGAACGCGCCGGGCGCGTAGGCATTGGCAATGAACAGCGTGGCCGGCAGCGCGCCGCCGACCAGGGCCACCATCAGCTCGATGCGCAGAAAGTGCGCGGGCAGATGGTCCTCGAAATAGCGCGAAAGCCATGAGCCGATGCCCATGGCGAACAGGTAGCTGCCGATGATGGTGGAGAACTGCAGGACCGAATCGCCCAGCAGATAGGAAGCCAGCGCACCTGCAGCCAGTTCGTAAAGCAGGCCGCAGGCCGCGATCACGAAGACGCTGACCAGCAGGGCGATGTCGATGGGACGCGCCGGCTGCGCGCCGGCAAGAGGGGCTGAGGTTTGCACGGCCGGTATTGTGCGCGATGCGCCCCCCGTGTGCGCGAGAGGCGCCGTGCAACGGGAGAAGGCGCCGCGCGCCTCCTGGGGGTTCCGTCAGAACTGGTAGTTGGCGCTGACCAGCACGCTGCGCGGTGCGCCCGGCATGGAGCCGGAGCGCCAGTACTGCTTGTCGAACAGGTTGGACAGGGCCACGGTCACGGTCCAGGCGTCCTGGCGCCAGCCCACCAGCGCATCCCAGCGCGAGTAGCCGGGCAGGATGGCCGTGTTGGCGGCGTTGGTGAAGCGGCTGCCCGTGTAGGTCACGCCGACTTCGCCATACCAGGGTCCCTTGGGCGCATAGCGCAGGAACAGGTTGCCGTTGCGCTTGGCCGTGTCACGCAGGTACAGGCCCACGTTGGCGGGGTTTTGCGCGTCTTCAGCCACCTTGGCCTCCATGAAGGCCACGCCGCCGCGCACATACCAGGAACTGGCCACGCGGCCCGCCGCGCTGAACTCGATGCCGCGCGAACGGTCCTTGCCCCGGATGGCCCAGGTGTAGGGATCGTTCTCGGGATCGGGACGGTAGCGGATGTTGTACTTCTCCAGCTGGTAGACGGAGACCTGGGTGGACAGCGCGCCGCCGAGCCAGTCGCTCTTGACGCCGACCTCGGACTGGCGCGAGTACTGGGGCTCGTCGTCCGGCACCGCGCCGACAGCGGTTTCCACGGACAGGATGCCGCGACCGCCATAGGGCGAGTAGCTCTTGTTCCAGGACGCATAGAAGCTGTGCTCACGCACCGGCTGCCACACCACGCCCACGCGCGGGCTGAAGCCGTTGCCGTCGGTCTTGCGCGTGAGATTGGCGATCCTGTTGGTGCTCTGGAAGTCGTAGCTGTCGTAGCGCAGGCCCAGCAGCAGCTTCCACTGCTCGGTCAGGCTGACCAGGTCCTGCATGTACAGCGCCTGGCCCTTGCCCTTGTGATAGTTGTCCTGGGTCGGCTTGCCCTGCACCGGACGGCTGGGCCAGACGATGGGCTGGAACGGATCGTAGGAGAAGGTGCTGCCGGGCTGGCCGACGCGCGGCGCGCGCTCTTCCTCGCTGGCCTCCAGGCCCACCAGCAGATCGTGCCGGATGCTGCCCGTGCTGAACTTGCCCGTCAGGTCCAGCGTGTTGGACAGCGTGGTGTTGCGGGTCTGCTGCCAGGCGTAGTTGGGCGTGATCTTGCCGGTGGCGGCACGGTAGGTGCCGGCGAAGTAGTGGTCGAAATCCTGGCTGGCCTCGCGCTTGCTGGCCACCCAGCGCAGACTCCAGCGGTTGTTGAAGTCGTAGGACAGGTCGGAGCGCAGCACGCGCAGGCGGTCTTCCACATAGTCGCCCGGCGCCGCAAAGCCCTTGCGGATGGAGACACCGGCCGGCAGCTGGTCGTAGACCGGACCGCGATCGGGCACGCGCCAGACGTTGTCATAGGTGTACTGGCCGGTCCAGCGCCAGCCCGTGCGCGAGTCCACCAGGATGCTGGGCGAGACCATCTCGTTGCGGTTGCGTATGCCTTCGCGGAAGCTGTGGGCCTGCTCGCGATCGGCCGTCAGTCGCACGGCCACGTTCTCGTTGAGCACGCGGTTGATGTCGATGGTGCCGCCCACGTTGTCCCAGGAGCCGCCGCGCAGCGTGATGCTGCTCTTGGCGTCGAAGCGCGCCTGCTTGCTCACCATGTTGACCACGCCGCCGCCTGCGCTGCGGCCATAGAGCACCGAGGCCGGGCCCTTGAGGATCTCGATGCGCTCCACATTGGCGGTGCTGCGGCGTACCTGGCCGCTCTCGCGCACGCCGTCGCGGTAGATGTCGCTCTCGTCGGCCTTGAAGCCTCGGATGTACACGCCTTCGCCGCGCATGTCGTAGCTGGTGTTCACGCCGGGAACGCCGTCCAGCATGGTGGCCAGGTCGTTGATGCCGTAGCTCTTGTACTTGTTGACCTCCAGCGTGTCGATGGTCTGCGGGATGTCCTTGGGCGCCAGGTAGGTCTTGGTCGCCGTGGTCACGCCTTCGGGCCGCACATCGTCAGGGTCGTACTGGGAGGCGTTGACCTGCAGCGTGGGCAGGGTGTGGGCCTGTTGAGGATGCGTCTGCGTCTGCGTCTGTGCCTGGGCCGGATCGGCTGGAACGGCTGGGGCGGCCTCCTGGGCAAGGACCGCCCCCGCCAGCGCGGTGGTGATGATGCCAGCGGTCACACCCACTGAAAGCCTTGCCCTGCGGGCAGCTTGATGGTCTGTCATGGAAACCCTCTCTTCGAATGAAGGGGGCGATTTTATTTAGAATGCAAACGAATATCATTTGCAAACTCACTATCAACAAGGAATTTGTTGCGACGCAGCAACGCCGCCATGCGCAGCGCAGCCGCACCTTTTCAGGCGGGCTGCGTGTCGGCAGGAGATGGGGAATGCGGGGGCCAGGCGGCCCCGTTCAGTGGATGGCGGCAGCGACGATGATGCTGATGCCCAGGCACATGGCGGCCACCACCATGGCCAGCGCCTTGTTGTGCTTCTCGACGATCTCGGCCCACATGTCCACGGGTGTGATCTTGTCGATGATGAAGAAGCACAGCCAGAACACCACCACGCCCACCAGCGCATAGAGGATCGAGCCGAAGAAGGCGGCGGGGTTGAGCCAGTCGAAGTTCATGATCAGTTTCTCCGTTGTTTACTTGTGGCTGCCGCCCGAGGTGTAGCCACCCCAGGAGCCGCCGCTGCTGCGGGTGTAGCTGTTGCAGTTGGCGTCGGTATTGGGGTCGCAGTTGGGGCGCGATGCGCAGCCGCGCAAGGTGACGAACACCAGCCAGAGGATGAGCAGCCCGATGACGATGGTCCACAGGCCGAAGCGGCTGCCCGACATCACGCCGACCTGCGAGCGGTCCCGCAGCTGCTTGAGGCCGAAGGCCGTGGCCAGCGTGGTGGCCGAGACGGCGCTGCCATGCGACCAGGTGGTCTCGCCGTTCTCGGTCTCGCTGGCCAGAAAGGCCTTGTTCTGCGCGCCTGCGCTCACATAGTCCACATTGCGCGTGGTCTGGCCGCGCTGCACGGGCCAGTAGAACTCGCCCAGCGCATAGGTGGTCTCGGCCGTGTAGCGCGATTCAAGCTGGTACTGCCGGCCCATGTACTTGGCCGTGCTGCGGTTCTTGGAGAGCTTGGGCACGCCCGTGGTCACGCGGGCCATGCTCCAGCCATCGGAGGAATCGACCAGGAAGGCGAAGCCGGCCTTCTGGCTGAACAGCAGGTATTCCTCCCAGCCAAAGCTCTCGTCGTCGCCGGCCTCCTCGCCCATGCGGTGCTGAAAGCCCACCACCTGCCATTGCAGGCCTTCCAATGCGCCCTTGCTGCCCAGGGGGATGGCGGGGCGCACGGGCTCGTTCTGTTCGGCATAGGACAGTTCCTTGCCAATGCCCTGGCTCAGGTCCACCAGCGATCCGCAACTGGGGCAGCTCAGGCTCTTGGTGGTGGTGAAGCGCACGGGCACCACGGCGCCGCACTTGGGGCAGTTGAAGTGCCGGCCCTGCTCACCCTTGAGCGAGGCGCCGTCGCGCAGGCCCTGCAGCCTGAGGTCGTCCAGCACCACGCGTTCGCCCAGGCTCAGCGCAGGCGGCTGGGACGAGAAGTCCACGGACAGGACCTGGCCCTGCTCGCTGCGCAGCTCCACCAGCCGGTACGGCGTGCCGGGCTCGGGCAGCTGCGCCAGCTCGCCCTGGGCCGATACCAGCCGCGCGTTCTGCACGCTGCTGACCGTGAAGCTCTTGCCACCCAGCACGCGCTGCGAGCCCAGCAGCCAGTCGGAGGCCTTGAACGGCCCGTTGCGCAGGGCCTCGGCCTCCCAGGGCCAGGACCAGACGAACTGGCCGTTGTCCTCGCTCAGGAAGCCCAGCGCGCCATCGCTGAACGCGGCCACCCATTCGCTCCAGGCGCCCGCCTCGCTCTTGAGCTGCAGCCGCCCGACCAGGGTGAAGTGCTCGGGCTTGCCGTTGCGCAGCATCTGGCCCGTGGCGCCGATGCGCAGGGGGCTGTAGTCCTCGAAGACCTCGGCCATGGAGCCACGGCGCTGCAGCACATCGCCCTGGCGCACCACGGTGCTGCGGCAGAACTCGCAGACGGCATAGCTGGCCTGGGCGCTGGCAAATTCCACGGGCGCGCCGCAGCCGGGGCATGGTGCGCGGTACACGCGCTGCGATGGACTGGATGCCATGTGAGAGAGTCGTCAGTGAAGAGAGGGCCTGGAGCGTGACCGGCCGGCCACGCCCCGCACGCAAGCTGCGCCCGTGGTGCGCAGCGCGGCGGCGACGGTCAATGCGGCTTGCCTTTGGCCGTGCCGGGCTTGGCCGCGGCGGCTGCCGGGTCGGCCTTCTTGCTGCCCAGCCTGGATTCCTTGCCGGCCATCAGGCGCTGGATGTTCTCGCGGTGGCGCCAGATCAGCAGGGCCGCCATGGCGACGATGGCGGCGGCAATCGGTGTCTCGGCATACCAGACCACGCCACTGCACAGCAGGTAGTAGACGGGGGCGAACACGGAGGCCACCAGGGCCGCCAGCGAGGAATAGCGGAAGAACACGGCAATGATCAGCCAGGTCAGCGCCACCGCCAGGCCCAGCCAGACGCTGATGCCCAGCAGCACGCCCAGGGCCGTGGCCACGCCCTTGCCGCCCTTGAAGCGGAAGAACACCGGGTACAGGTGGCCCAGGAAAGCAGCCAGCGCCACCATGGCCACCGTGCCGTCGCCCATGCCGAAGCGGCTGCCGAACCATTGCACCAGGGCCACGGGCAGCCAGCCCTTGGCGGCGTCCAGCAGCAGGGTGACGGCCGCTGCCGCCTTGCTGCCGGAGCGCAGCACATTGGTGGCGCCGGGGTTGCCGCTGCCATAGGTACGCGGATCATTCAGGCCCATGGCCCGGCTGACGATGACGGCGAACGACAGCGAGCCGATCAGGTAGGCCGCCACGGTGGCGAGAAGGGGGTAGAGCGCGTTCAATTGAAGTCCTTGGCCGGTCTGTGGAGCGCCGGCGCGCGATCCGGCCGGCCATGATGGCCCGCCCTCCCTGATCGCCGACACATGTTTTTCATCAGGACCTGCGCGAACCCGGTGGAGACGGTGGCCGCCTTCCCGTGTGCGCAAGTCATGTTCATTTCTTCAGGGCATCTATTCTGCCAGCGCGCAGTGCACGGGCCGTGCATCCAGCAGCTGCACGCAGACCTGCGGGTCCAGCTGCACCAGAAAGCCCCGGCGCCCGCCGTTGATGGCGATGCGCGGCAGCGCCAGGATGCTCTCTTCGATATAGACCGGCATGTCGCGGCGCGTGCCGAAGGGCGAGGTGCCGCCGACCAGGTAGCCGCTGTGGCGGTTGGCGACTTCGGGCTTGCAGGGCTCCACGCTCTTGGCGCCGATCTGCCGCGCCAGGTTCTTGGTGGAGACCTTGCAGTCGCCATGCATGAGCACGATCAGCGGCCTGGCGTCCTGGTCCTGCATCACCAGGGTCTTGACCACCATGTGCTCGTCCAGGCCGAGGCTGGCCGCGCTGTGCTCGGTGCCGCCGTGTTCCAGGTACTCATAGGGGTGCTCGGTGAACTCCACCTTGTGGGCGCGCAGCAGCTGCGTGGCCGGTGTCTCGCTGACATGAGAGTTTTTCTTGGACATGAATTTTTTATCGTTTTACAATAATTTTTTATCGATTCATCAATACAAGGCTGTGCCATGAACTATACGCCCCACGCCGCGGGCAACACCCTGAGGCGCCACTCCCAGGCGGCGCGCATCCTGATTGCGCTCGGTGCCGTCGCGCTGCTGGCCCTGCCGGCAGCCGCCCTGCTGTCGCCGCAAGATCTTTCGGGCCAGGCGGAAGGCCTGCTGGGCATGCCGCCCGGCCAGCCGCTGGACATGGCTGCGCGCTGGCGCACCGCACTGGTCAGCCTGCTGCCCGTGGGCTGCGGCCTGTATGCGCTGCGCCAGTTGTGGACACTGTTCGGCGAGTACCTGCAGGGCCGGGTCTTCGGCCAGCAGGCGCAGCACGCCCTGATGCGCTTTGCCTGGACGGTGCTGGCGGGCGCGCTGGCCCTGCCCTTCACGCGCGCGCTGATGTCGGTGGCGGCCAGCATGGGCAATCCGCCAGGGCAGCGCTTCGTCACGCTGGGCCTGTACTGGCACGATGGCCTGCTGGTCCTGCTCGGCGTGGTGCTGGTCTCCATCGCCCATGTGATGCTGCAGGCGCGGCGCATCGCCGACGAGAACGCGGGATTCGTCTGAGCATGCCCATCATCGTCCACCTCGATGTGATGCTGGCGCGCCGCAAGATGCGCTCGCGCGAACTGGCCGAGATGGTCGGCATCACCGAACAGAATATTTCCCTGCTCAAGAGCGGCAAGGTGCGCGGCGTGCGCTTCGACACGCTGGAGCGCATCTGCGAGGCGCTCCAGTGCCAGCCCGGCGACCTGCTGGAATGGGTGGCAGGGCCCGAGGCTTGAGCAGCGGACGGCTGCGGCTGATCGCGGGCCTGCTGCTGTCGCTGCTGCTGCATGGGGCGCTGCTGTGGCAGGGTCTGGCCCCGGACATTGCGCGGCCCGGCACCGGGCAGGCCGAGGCGCACCGCCTTCAGGTGGTCTGGGTCGAGGCGCCGATGCCGATGCCGATGCCGATGCCGACGCCAACGCCGGCCCCCTCTCCTGCTCCAGCGGCTGCCCGGCCCGGACCGGCGCCCGCGCCCGCGCCCGCGTCCCCGCCTACGCGACGGCCGGACACCGCCGCCGTCGCACCGCCTTCAATGCAAAGCGCAGGGGCTGCAAAGGCCACGGAGCAGGCCGCGACAGCCGCCGCGCAAGCGCCTGTGCTCGCCGACACCGAGGCCGCTCCGGACGCCGCGCGCAGCGCCAGGGCCATGGGCCGCCTGCTGGACTCGGCCGCAGGCCGCGAGGCCGTGCAGTCGGCGGCCCGGCAAGGCCTGGTCAGGCCCCAGATCCCTGCGCAGCGCGAGGACCCGCTGGCCAGCGGCATGCGCGAGGCCGCCCAGGGCGACTGCATGAAGGGCGAGTTCAAGGGCGGCGGCATGGGCCTGCTGAGCCTGCCCATGCTGGCGGCCGCTGCGCTCCAAGGCGAGTGCAGCCGCTGAAGGCGCAGAGCCTAGGCCTATTGCGCAGGGCCGAGGCCTATTGCGCGGGGTCGCGCACTTCCCAGCGGATGGCGTCGATGGCCGACAGCAGTTCGGGCGACAGTTGGGTGCCCCAGGCGTTCAGGTCCTCATCGAGCTGGGCCACCGAGGTCACGCCGATGATGGTGCTGGCCACCTGCCACTTGGTGTAGCAAAACGCCAGCGCCAGCTGCGTGGGCGTCATGCCATGCTCGCGCGCCAGCGCGTTGTAGCGGCGCGCGGCGGCCAGGGCTTCGGGCCGGCCCCAGCGCTGCTTGCGCACGGACTCGTAGCGCGCAATGCGTGCGGCCTGCGGCGCAGCGGGATCGGTGGGCGCATGCACGTCGAACTTGCCCGTGAGCAGGCCGAAGGCCAGCGGCGAATAGGCCAGCAGCGAGACACCCAGGCGGTGGCAGCTTTCATCCATGCCGTTTTCCCAGCTGCGGTTGAGCAGGCAGTAGGCGTTCTGCACCGAGGCCACGCGCGGCAGGCCGTGCTGCTCGGCCAGGCGCACGAATTCGTGCACGCCCCAGGGCGTTTCGTTGGACAGGCCGATGTGGCGCACCTTGCCTTCACGGACCAGGCGGCCCAGCGCCTCGAGCTGCTCATGGATGCCGGTCTGCGAGCTTTCCTTGGACGGGTCGTAGTACAGCTGGCCGAAGGCCGGCACGTTGCGCTCGGGCCAGTGGATCTGGTAGAGGTCGATCACGTCCGTGCCCAGGCGGCGCAGGCTGCCTTCGCAGGAGGCGGCGATGTCGGCCGCCGTCATGCCCTTGCCCTCGCGCACCCAGGGCATGCCCCGCGAAGGACCGGCCACCTTGGTGGCCAGCACGACCCTGGCGCGCGCGCCAGGGCGCTGGGCGAACCAGCGGCCGATGATGGTTTCGGTGGCGCCGCAGGTTTCGGCGCGTGCGGGCACGGCATACATCTCGGCCGTGTCGAAGAAGTCCACGCCGCGCTCCAGCGCGCGGTCCATGATGGCAAAGGCCTCGGCCTCGCCGACCTGCTCGCCGAACGTCATGGTGCCCAGGCAGATGGGGCTGACTTGCAATGCGCTTTGACCGAGCGCCACCGGTTGCATCGAGGGGGAATTCATGGGCACCGAGTGTAGGGCCGCCCGTGTTTACCCTGACGACAGCGCGCCCACCCGGCCAGGGCCGGGCGGGCGCGTTGCGTCCGTCGGGATCAGGCGCCCTGCGGTGCCTCGGTCTGCAGCACGCCGCGGTTGATCTGGTCGCGCTCCATGGACTCGAACAGGGCCTTGAAATTGCCTTCGCCGAAGCCCTCGCGGTAGTTGCCCTTGCGCTCGATGAACTCGAAGAACACGGGGCCCAGCATGGGCTGGGAGAAGATCTGCAGCAGCAGGCGCGGCTGGCCGCCCTCGGTCGTGCCGTCCAGCAGGATGCCGCGCGCCTGCAGCTCGCCCACGGGCTGGCCGTGGCCGGGCAGGCGGCCTTCCAGGTTCTGGTAGTAGATGTCGTTGGGCGCGGTCAGCAGCGGAATGCCGGCCATCTGCAGCTGGTCGATGGAGTCCAGCAGGTTGTCCGTCAGCAGCGCGATGTGCTGGATGCCCTCTCCGTTGAACTGCATGAGGAACTCCTCGATCTGGCCGCCGCCCTGGCGCGATTCCTCGTTCAGCGGGATGCGGATCAGGCCGTCGGGCGCCGTCATGGCCTTGGAGGCCAGGCCGGTGTACTCGCCCGAGATGTCGAAGTAACGGATCTCGCGGAAATTGAACAGCTTGCTGTAGAAGTCCGCCCAGTAGGTCATGCGGCCGCGGTAGACGTTGTGCGTCAGGTGGTCCACCACCTGGAAGCCGTGGCCCTTGGGGTTGCGGTCCACGCCGGGCAGGAACTCGAAGTCGATGTCGTAGATGGACTTGCCTTCGTCGAAGCGGTCGATCAGGTACAGCGGCGCGCCGCCGATGCCCTTGATGGCCGGCAGGCGCAGCTCCATGGGACCCGTGGGGATCTCCACCGGCTGGGCGCCCAGTTCCAGCGCGCGCTTGTAGGCCTGGTGCGCGTCCTTGACGCGGAAGGCCAGGCCGCAGGCCGAGGCGCCGTGCTCGGCCGCGAAATAGGCGGCCTGCCCCGGCTCATTGTTGATGATGAAGTTGATGCCTCCCTGGCGGTACAGCAGCACGTTCTTGGAACGGTGCTTGGCCACCAGGGTGAAGCCCAGCTTCTCGAACAGCGGCTCCAGCACGCCGGGCGCGGGCGACGCGAATTCCACGAATTCGAAGCCCATCAGGCCCATCGGGTTGTCGAACAGGTCTGCCATGGTTGGTTCTCCTTGAAGGTTTCAACGGGGGATGTGCGCGGGTTCCAGTACGGATTCCAGCACAGGCGTGGGACGTTGGCGGAACACGAGGCGATAGGCCCCGTAGACCACCAGGACCCAGATCGGAATGGCCAGCGCGGAGGACCGCACCGACGGTGTCAGCAGCATCACGCCCACCACCAGGGCCATGGCAGCCAGGCAGATGGCATTGGTCAGCGGCGCGGCAGGTGCGGGAAAGCCCAGCACGGTCTTGCGCGCCACATGCGCCCGGCGAAAGCGCCAGTGCGCCACGATGATGATGGTCCAGGTGATCACCAGGGCTGCCACGATCAGCGACATCAGCAACTCCAGCACGCCGGCCGGCGCCACATAGTTCAGCACGATGGCCAGCGCCGTGAAGATGGCCGGATAGACGATGGCCCGCACCGGCACGCCGCGGCGGTTGACCTGCATCAGCGAGCGCGGCGCATTGCCTTCGCTGGCCATGCCGTACAGCAGGCGGCTGTTGCTGTAGACCATGCTGTTGTAGACCGACAGCGTGGCCGTGAGGATCACGAAGTTCAGCAGGTGGGCGGCCGTGTTCTCGCCCAGGCCCGAGAACACCAGCACGAAGGGGCTGCTGCTGTAGGTGTCGCCGCCGGCCTTGAGCTGGCCCAGCAGGTCGGTCCAGGGCATCAGCGACATCAGCACGGCCATGGAGCCGATGTAGAACACCAGCACGCGATAGATCAGCTGGTTCACGGCCTTGGGGATGACGGTGCGCGGCTGGTCGGTCTCGGCCGCCGCGAAGCCCAGCATCTCCACGCCACCGAAGGCGAACATGATGAAGGCGAAGGCCATCACCAGGCCTGAGAAGCCGTTGGGGAAGAAGCCGCCGTGCGTCCACAGGTTGCGCACGGTCTGCTCGGGCCGGTCGGCGCTGAACAGCAAATACAGGCCTGCGCCGATCATGGCCATCACGGCCACGATCTTGATCAGCGCGAACCAGAACTCGAACTCGCCATAGGCCTTGACGTTGATGAAGTTCACGCCGTTGATCAGCACGAAGAACACCGCCGCCGTCACCCAGGTGGGTATGCCGGGCCACCAGAACTGGATGAACTTGCCTGCGGCCGTCAGCTCCAGCATGCCCACCAGCACATACAGCGCCACACAGTTCCAGCCCGCAAGAAAGCCCGCGAAGCGGCCCAGGTAGCGGTTGGCGAAATAGCTGAACGAGCCCGCGTTGGGCTCCTCGACCAGCATCTCGCCCAGGAAACGCATGATGAAAAAGATGATCAGCCCGCCAATGGCGTAGCCGAGCAGCACGGACGGGCCGGCCAGCTCGATGATGCCGGCCGAGCCCAGGAACAGGCCCGTGCCGATGGTGCCGCCCAGCGCGATGAGCTGGATATGGCGGTTCTTGAGCCTGCGCTCCAGATGGCCCTGCGAAGAAGAACTGTGCATCAAGGGGGTGCTCCGACTCTCAGCAAGGCGCGCGGCGGCGCAGGGGTTGGAACACTTCGGTGGTCTTCACGGCAATGTCTCCTCGTGGGGTGCCTGTTGGAATGCGGGGCCTTGTGCGCCCCTTGTTGATGGGTATCAACTATAAAAAACAATAAATTATTATTTCTTGTAATTTATCCCTATGGACAAGCCCAAAAAGAAGGAGTAGCGAAGGCCATCGACGCATTGCCGCCCGCCATGCCGCACTCCGGCAACGGTTGAACGCCCGCAACAAACAAAAACAATCTACTATTATTTTTTTGCCCTCTGGAGCCCAGAACATGACGACGTCCGCCACGCAGCGGCGCGCACGCACGCCGCAGACCGAGCGTGTGGAGACAACGCAACGCAAGATCATCGACTCCGCCCTGGCGCTGCTGCGCGAGGGCGGCTTCAAGAGCGCCACGCTGCAGGCCATCGCGCGCGGCGCCGATGTGTCGCTGGGCGCGCTGCAGCACCACTTCGAGAGCCGCGATGCGCTGATGGAGCGGCTGGTCATCGAGGTCATGGAGCCGCTGAGCGACCAGGGCACGGTCTGGCCCGACAAGGCCCTGCCCCTGCGCGAGCGTGCACAGACCTTCGTCACCCTGGCCTGGGACAACATCTTCGGTGCGGCCAACTACCAGGCGGCCTGGAGCATGTTCTTCGGCTGCAAGGCCTCCCCCTCGCTGTTCGACCGCGTGGACGCGCGCCGGGTACATGTGGACAGCGTGTTCTACACCCGCTTCCTGGACGTCTTCCCCGAGATCGCGGCCCACCATCCCCGCCCCCAGGGCTTTGCGGCCATGGCCTTCGCCATCCTGCGCGGCACCGGCGTGCTGGAGCTGTTCGAGGTGGGCGAGCAGGAACGCCAGGGCAGCCTTGATGCGCTGGTCGAGGCCATCGTCCAGGCAGGCACCCCTCAGGCCGGCGGCGGCGCCGCCGCCTGAACCTCGGTCAGTCCCCAGACCCTGCGCAGCTGCGACAGCGTGGCCACCAGGGCCGGGTCGTGCTCGGCCTCGCGCGGGTGGATGAAGCCCAGCTGCGCCGACACGCGCGCATGCGGCCAGATGGCCACGCAGCCATGCTCGGCCGCGGCCAGGGCGCGGTCCTCGCGCAGCAGCGCCAGGCCCAGGCCGGCGCGCACCAGGCTCTCGGGCGCGGCGGCGGCATCGCTTTCCACGATCTGATTGGGGCTCAGCCCCTGGCGGGCGAACAGCGCCAGCAGCAGGGCCTGCTCATGGTGCTGCGCGGGCGCGCCGATCCAGGGCAGTTGCGCCAGGTCCTTCCAGCCCGATTGCAGGACGCGCTCGCGCAGCGCGGGCGGCGCCGCCACGCGGTAGTGCAGTGTCTGCAGCACCAGGGCACCCAGGTCGCGCGGCATGTGGGCGCCGATGTAGAACGCGCCCTGCAGGCCGCCGGCCGCGACCTGCGCGCGCAACTCCTCGGCCCAGCCCTGGCGTGTCTTGATGTCCAGCAGCGGCAGCGCCTCCACCAGGCCATGCAGCAGCGAGCCCAGGCGCAGCGCCTCGGGGTCGGCCACCGTGCCCAGCAGCAGCTGGCCGGTGATCTCGCCCTGCAGCTCGCGGGCCTGGCCCTGCAGGCGTCCTGCCGCATCCAGCACCTGCCGGGCGGGCTCCATCAGGGCCTCGCCGGCCCGCGTGAGGCTGATGCGGCCCGGGCGCCGGTCGAACAGCGCCACGCCCAGCTCTTCCTCCAGCGCCTTGATCTGGGCCGTGATGGCGGGCTGTGTCAGGTGCAGGGCCTCGGCCGTGCGCGTGACGCTGCCCAGCGTGGCCGCCGTGACGTAGGCGCGCAGCTGATACATCTCCATGGGCGGCCAGCCTAGCGCAGGCGCCAGGGCCTGCGGCCCGGGCAGGCCCGGGTGTCAGGGAACATCCCTAGCCGTCTCATCGTTCACTCATCGAGGTAGCGCAGCTGCGTGGGCTCGATGCCCAGGCGCACCGGCATGCCCATGGGGAACATGGCAATGCCTGCGTAGTGCGCCTGGTCGGCGACCACGGCCACCTCGCCCACGCGCACGCGGTAGCGCGAGAACTCGCCCAGGAATTCGGCGCTCTCGATCTGCCCTTCCACCCACACGCGCGAGGCATCGCCCGCATCGTCGCGCACCGCAATCTGCACCTGGTGCGGCCGGAAGGCCAGCGCCGCGCGCCCCGGCACGGGCGGCTGGGCCGGGCGCGGCAGAGTCAGCGTGCCCAGGCCCGGCACCTTGAAGACCAGCGACTCGCCTATCGTCGGCAGCACCTCGCCCTCCAGCACATTGGCCGTGCCGACAAAGCCCGCCACGAAGCGGTTGGCCGGATAGTCGTACAGCCCAGCCGCCGAGCCCACCTGCTGCAGCACGCCCTTGTCCAGCACGGCCATGCGGTCGGCCGTGGTCATGGCCTCTTCCTGGTCGTGGGTGACGAAGATGGTGGTCAGGCCCAGCTTGCGCTGCAGGCTGCGCAGTTCCTCGCGCATCTGCACGCGCAGCTGCTTGTCGAGGTTGGACAGCGGCTCGTCCAGCAGCAGCAGCTTGGGCGCGATCACCACGGTGCGCGCCAGCGCCACGCGCTGCTGCTGCCCGCCCGACAGCTGGCCCGGGCGGCGCTGCGCGTACTGCGACAGGCCCACCAGCTCCAGCACCTCGCCCACCTTGCGGCGGATGGTGTCGCGGCTTTCGCGGCGCTCGACCAGGCCGAAGGCCACGTTGTCGTACACCGTCATGTGCGGCCACAGCGCGTAGTTCTGGAACACCATGCCGATGTTGCGCGCATGCGGCGGCACGCCCGTGATGTCCTGCCCGCCCACCAGCAGCTCGCCGCGCTGGTGCCGGTTGAAGCCCGCGATCAGCCGCAGCAGCGTGGACTTGCCCGAGCCCGAAGGCCCCAGCAGCGCGAAGAACTCGCCGGGCTCGATCTTGAGGTTGACGTCGCGCAGCACTTCGTTGCTGCCGTAGCTCAGGCTGATGTGCCTGCATTCGAGGGAGACAGGGTCCAGGTGCATGGCGTTTCACTCCGAAGTCGATTGCACGGTGGCGCGCGAGCGCTCCACGAAGCGGTGCGAGAAATACGTGCCCAGGCCGACCACGACCACGGCCAGCACGCCCAATGCCGCACCGGGCCCGCGCCCCGAGATGCTTTGCATGTACAGGTAGATGCCGTAGCTCATGGGCGCCTGGCTCTGGGCCGAGGCCAGCATGATGGTGGCCGACAGCTCCACCGCCGCCGTGATGAAGCTGGTGACGAAGCCGGCCAGGATGCCGCCGGCCATCAGCGGCACCATCACGCGCCGTATCACGCTGGTGCGGCCCGCGCCCAGGCTTTGCGCGGCCTCCTCCAGCGAGATGTGCACCTGCTGCAGCGCCGCCATGCACGAGCGCAGCGCATACGGCAGCCGCCGCACCGCATAGGCCAGCATGATCAGCACCCAGGTCGTGACGATGGGCGTATCGGTGAAGGGCAGGTTCACGCCCTTGAACAGCCGCAGGTAGCCGATGGCCAGCACCAGCCCCGGAATCGCCAGCGCCACCGAGGCCAGGTAGTCCAGCCACTGCCGGGCAGGCAACCGGGTGCGCAGGATCAGGTAGGCGATGGCGGTGCCGATCACCACGTCGATGCCCGCCGCCATCAGGCAGTACAGCAGCGTGTTGCCGATCATGTAGCCCGAGTCGGTGAACACCGTGGCGTAGTGCTCCAGCGTGTAGCTGTCGGGCAGCACCGAGAAGCTCCAGACCTTGGAGAACGACATCAGCAAGATGCCGATGTGCGGCGCCAGCACCACCAGCAGCACCAGGGCGATCCAGCCATAGGCCAGCAGCGCCTCCCAGGCTGACAGCCGGCGCTTTTGCAGCGCGCTGCCACCCTTTTGCAGCGTGGCGTAGTCCTTGCCCTTCATCACCCGCGCGGCCAGCCACAGGGCGACGATGGAGAACGCGATCATGATCACGCTGATCACATAGCCCAGCGGATCATCGAGCCCCACCGAGGTGATGCGCAGATAGGCCTGGGGCGCCAGCATATTGGTCACGCCCATCACCAGCGGCGTGCCCAGGTCGTCGAACACCTTGACGAACACCAGGGCCGCGCCCGCCAGGTAGCCGGGCATGGCCAGCGGAAAGATCACGCGCCGGAACAGCCGGAAGCCGCGCGAGCCCAGGTTCAGCGCCGACTCCTCCATGGCCCCGTCGATATTGCGCATGGCCGCCACGAGGTTGAGCAGGATGAACGGGAAGTAGTGGATGCTCTCCACGAAGATCACGCCCGTCAGCCCCTCCATGATGGGCACGGTGAAGCCGAACCAGTCGTCCAGCAGCAGGTTGACCGAGCCGCTGCGCCCGAAGATCAGCTGCAGCGCCACCGCCCCCACGAAGGGCGGCATGATCAGCGGCAGCACGCCCAGCGTCTGTATCAGCAGCGCGCCCCGGAACTCGAAGCGCACCGTCAGGTAGGCCAGCGGCACGGCGATCAGGCTGGCGAAGAACACGCTGGCCAGGGACACGCCCAGGCTGTTGAAGAACGACTCGCGGAAGACGGTCTGGCCGAAGAAATTGCCGAAGTGCCCCAGCGTGAGCCCGCCGCCTTCATTGATGAAGGCGGTGTAGACCACCATGCCCACGGGCACGATGAGAAAGGCCAGCAAAAAGGCCAGGATCAGCGCGAAGGCCAGCCACGGCCCCCAGCCCGACGGAATGCGCCGTGCGCGCGCAGCAAGGGGGGCGGCGCCGGGCGCCGCCATGGAATCGATGCTCATGCGAATGCTCCGCAGCGAAAGAGACTGTCAAGGGGAGTGCATGCAGGCGCCCGGTGCCGGGCCCCTGCGCCCGCCACTTACCGGGCCAGGCCGCGCGCCTCGGCGGCCAGCTTGCCTGCGCGCTCGTAGTTGGCACGCGCCTTGTCGGCCCACATCTGCTCCAGGCCCGTCAGCTCCTTGGACACGGCCACATCGCGCCGGCTCTTGCGGAACAGCTCCAGGAACTGCTCGTCCTTCACATTGGCTTCGCCCACCAGCGGCGAGTAGGCGATGTCGCGCGCCTGCGCCAGCAGCTCCTGCCCCTTGGCATTGGGCTTGGCCTGCAGGGCCTTGTGCGCCTCCTGGATGGCGCGCGTGGCCGCCTGCAGCTCCTTGAGGCGGAAGGTCACCATCTGGTCGAACAGGCTGATCACCACGGCATAGCGCGACTCGGACAGGTTGGCATCGAACTGCACCTTGGCGCGCTGCGCCACCTCCTGCGGCACGGGGTAGCCGGCCGGCGCCTTGAGCTGGCTGTAGGGCAGGATGGGCAGGCGGCTGATCTTGGGGTCGAACAGCAGCTGCTGGCCCGGCACCGACATGGTGAAGGCCATGAACTTGCGGGCCTCATCGGCATTCTTGGCGCCCGCGATCAGCGCGATGTTGGCCGGCACCACGGCCGTCATCGCCGGGTAGGCGAAGTCCACCGGGAAGCCCGAGTACTTGCCCGCCAGCCCGAAGAAATCGATCACGATGCCTATGCCGTACTGGCCGTTGTTCACGCCATCGGGCACGGCAAAGCTGCGGTCGGTCACGGCAGCGGCATTGCCCATCATGGACAGCAGCTGGCGCCAGCCCTTGTCCCAGCCCTCGCCCTGCAGGATGGTCTCCACCGTCAGCTGCGTGGTGCCCGAGCGCGAGGGCGAGGAGATGGCGATGTGGCCGAAGTACTCGGGCCGCGTCAGATCGCTCCACTCCTTGGGCGCCGCCAGCTTGTGCGCCTTCAGGTAGCGCGTGTTCCACATGATTCCGTAGCCGGCCAGCGCCTGGCCGTAGTACAGGCCCTGCGGGTCGTTGAGCGGGTAGTTGCCGATCTTGGCGGGCGCGGCCGGATTGCGCGCCTCGGGCGCGGCGGTCAGCAGCTTGTTGCGCGCCAGCACCTCGAAGGCATCAGGGGCGCTGGCCCACATGATGTCGGGCCGCTGGCCCTCGGGCAGCTCGCGCACATAGGCCACGGCGGCCGTGGTGTTCTTGTTCAGGATCTCGATCTTGATCCCCGGATTGGCCGCCTCGAAGGCCTTCTGGTAGGCCGTGGTCAGCTCCTTGGGAAACGAGGTCAGCACCGTCACCGTGCCGGCCTGCGCCGCCATGGCGGCGCCCCACAATCCTGCGGCCATGGCGGCCGTCAGCCATCTGCGTTGCTGCATTGCTGTCTCCTTCGGGTTGTTGTGCGGTCGATCTGCAACCCACTGTAGGCAGCGCCGGCCCTAACGGCCAATCATTGTTTCTGATGCCGTGCATCAGCGGCGGCGGCGCTCGGGTTACTACCTGCGGGTCTGCCGCCACAGGGAAATCCCGCGCAACCGCTGTCCCGCCCCTGACTGCTGCACAGCAGCAAACCGGAATAATCGGCGGGATGCTGCAAGCCTCCTCTTCCCTCTCCGCCCCGGCCGCTGAAGAAGCGCCCATCTACGTTGCCAGCCGCCCCTGGCGCTCGCGCATGGTGCCGGTGCGCACCATGGAGTACCACGTGCGCGAGTGGGGGCCCGTGGATGGCGATCCCGCGCTGGCGCCGCTGGTGCTGGTGCACGGCTGGATGGATGTGGCGGCCTCCTACCAGTTCGTGGTCGATGCCTTTGGCGAGGCCTTCATGGCGGGGCGCCGCATCATTGCGCCGGACTGGCGCGGCTTCGGCCTGAGCCGGCCGGCCTGGCCTGCCGACCGGCATGACTTTGCCGACTACCTGGGCGACCTGGACCATCTGCTGGACACCCTGGTGGGCGATATGCCCGTGGACCTGGTGGGCCACAGCATGGGCGGCAACGTGTCCATGATGTATGCGGGCGCGCGGCCTGCGCGCATACGCCGGCTGGTCAATCTGGAGGGTTTCGGCATGCCGGCCACCCGGCCCGACCAGGCGCCCGCACGCTATGCGCAGTGGATGGACGAGCTGCGCCAGCTGCGCAGCGGCGGCATGGAGCTCAAGAGCTACGACAGCGTGCAGGACGTGGCGCGCAGGCTGATGAAGACCAACCGCCGCCTGCCCGGGGACAAGGCGCTGTGGCTGGCCCACCACTGGGCGGCGCCCAATGCGCAGGGCCGCTGGGAAATCCTGGGCGACACGGCGCACAAGCTCATCAGCGCGCAGCTGTTCCGCGTGGAAGAAATCCTGGCCCTGTACCGTGCCATCACGGCGCCGGTACTGGCCGTCGAGGCCAGCGACGACAGCCTGGGCATGTGGTGGAAGGACCGCTACACGCTGGCCGAGTACCACGAGCGCATCGGGCAGATTGCCGTCTGCCGCACGGCCGTGGTCCAGGACGCCGGCCATATGCTGCACCACGACCAGCCGGCGGACGTGGCCGGGCTGATCGAGCAATTCCTCAGCACCTGAGTCCTGCGCGCGCCGCTACTGCAGCCTAATGCAACCTACTGCAACCTACTGCGGCCGCAGCATCATGGAATGGCGCCAGCGCGCGGGCGCCATCTGCAGCGGCCGGTAGCGGCCGTCGGCCCATTCGGCAGACATGTCCGCATAGCGGCTGGACAGGGCCACGCCGCTTTGTCCGGTCTGGTAGATGAACAGCGAGCGCTCGGGCTCGGCCAGGTCGTAGATGGCGCGCAGCGATGCCGCATGGCGGTTGGCGAACGGCGCCCTGGCATCACCGGGCAGGTACTGTCCCACGTTGACGGTGTAGCTGTCACCGCCCGAAGGCACGCTGACATTGAAGATGCCTGCCAGCAGCCCCACGCTGCCCAGCGGCCGATGGCTGCTCAGGGCCGCATGCGCCGTACCCCAGCGCCAGCGGCCCAGGTCGCTGCCCTGCATGGACTGCAGGCGCACCAGCGCCCGGTCCAGCGCCTGGCTGACCTGGGCACTGCAGCCTGCAGCCGCGCACCACCAGCCGTCGCGGCGTTCCAGCATGCCTTCGATGCCTGCGCGGTAGTCGCGCTTGCCATAGGTGGCCGCAAAGGTCTGTGCGCCAATGCGCGGGATCACCAGGCCGCGCGTCAGTTCGTCCACCCAGGCGGCAAAGATCAGCGGCGCGGCCTGCGCAGCGTCCATGCGGCCGTCGAACTGCGCCATCACCCGGCGCGCCTGCGGGGCCAGCGGATGGGTGGCCGGCGCTTCGTCCAGGGCCTTGAGCATTTGCGGCAGCAGGGCGCGGGCGGCCAGCGAGGTCTGATCGTTCTGGATGGAGGCCATGCTGACCACGTCGTGCCTGTCCTTCGCATCGATGAGTTCGGTGATGCGCTGGTGCCGGTACGGCAGGCTCCAGTCCTGGGTGAGGAAGTGGGCATAGCCCTCGCGCGTGATGCGCTGGTTGGCTGTGGCCAGATAGCCCTGCGCCGTTCCATCGTCCTGCGGGGCCTGGTCGTAGGGCAGCCAGCCCTGCCAGTCGTAGCGTGCCTCCCAGCCCGGCGCGGGCGCCACGCCGCGCAGGTCGTTGTCGGCCGCGCGCAGCGGCACCCGGCCTGCGGCCTTGAAACCGATGTCGCCATGGACATCGGCCGCGACGATGCTCTGCATGGGCGAGTGGTAGTCGGCAAAGGCCTCGAACAGCTGGGCCACGCTGCGCGCCTCGTTGGCGCGCAGGCCGGCCTGCACGGTGAGGTTGTCGGTGTCCAGCGCCGCCCAGCGCAGGGCCACGGCGTAGCGGCGCTTGTCGAGCACGGCCTCGTACTGGGGCTGCACATCGCTGATCACGGGACCGTGGCGCGTGCTGCGCAGCGTGAGCTGCACATCGGCCCGGCCCTTGACCCTGATGCGCTCGCTGCGCTCGGTGAAAGGCGCCCAGCCGTCCGGCGTGCGGTAGCGGCCCGGGTTGCCTGGATCGATCTGCTCCAGGTACAGATCCTGCACATCGGGATTGGTGTTGGTAAAGCCCCAGGCCACCTCGCGCGTGCGCCCCAGCACCACGAAGGGCAGGCCCGGCAGGGTGGCCCCCACCACATCGATGGGCGCCAGCGGCGTGCCGTCCTGCGCATGGCCGGCGGGCGACTGCAGGCGCGCGTAGTACCAGATGGCGGGCGCGCTCAGGCCCAGATGGGGATCGTTGGCCAGCAGCGGCTTGCCGCTGACCGTGCGGCTACCCGACAGCACCCAGTTGTTGCTGCCCTTGCCGTCGTTGGTGCCCGCATCGCGCACCATGTCGCGGGACCAGCGGGCCCAGGCATCGCTCGCCTCGCCGGCGGCAGCCACCTTGGGCGCAGACGCCGCCTGTGCCTCCTGGCGGTACACGCCCAGCCCCCGGTAAAGCGCGGCCAGATCGGTGGCGGTGGCCGGCGCCTCGCCCGGATAGGGCGGCATCAGCTGCCACAGCTGCTGTGTGTCCAGTTGCGAGAGCGCGGCCAGCCGCGCGAACTCGTTGCCCCAGTTGCCGCCCAGGTCCAGCGCCATCATCAGCGCCCAGCCCACGCTGTCCTCGGGCGCCCAGGCCGAGCTGTCGCCTCCGCCCGGCGTGGTGCCCAGCAGCATGAATTCGGGCACCTGCGGATGCTGGCGCATGGGCAGGGCCGCATAGAAGGCCGCGATGCCCTCGCTGTAGGCCTGCAGCGCCTCGCGCGCGTTGGCGGGCAGGGATGCGTACTGGCGCCGCGCCGCGCCGCGTATGTCCAGCGCACGCATGAGCTTGTCGGTATCCAGCGTGGCCGGCCCGAGGATCTCGGACAGCGTGCCGTGCATCAGGCGGCGGTTGAACTCCAGCTGCCAGCCGCGCTCCTGCGCATGCACATGGCCCAGCGCGCGCCACAGGTCCTGCGGCGTGAAGGCGCTGATGTGGGTGATGTCGGCCTCGTCGCGCCGCACGCGCACGGGCTGCTCCAGGCCGGCCAGCGTGAGCTGTCCGTCGAGCACCGGCTGCACGCGCACGGCATAGATGGCCACCGCGCTGCCGGCCAGCAAGGCCGAGCCGACCAACGCCACGGCGCCCACGCTCCACCATCGCGAGTTCAGGATTCGCATGATTCCCATTCTTCTCCCTTCCCCCTGCTTTTTTTTCATATCGTAGCGTTGCAGTTTGTAGCATATGAACTGGTCCATTGCTCACATTGCTCACGACGAATCGTCAGCAAGTCTGGCCCCGCCTTCAGGCGACAATCAGCGCCCGCCCTGCGCAGTTGGATGCAGGGCGCCAGACAGAAACAGGAAGTACCAGGAATGTGGCCTTTCAGCCTCTTGAAGAAGCTCAGCCAGGACCCGCCCGTGGGCCAGCCCCGTGGTGACTACATAGGCTGCTACCTGCTGGGAACCGAGGCGCCGGGCCAGGCCGGCGTCAGCTACGTCTCGCTGGCCACCACGCGCGAGCAGCTGCAGGCCGATGCCCGCGCCTACCTTGAAGGCTTCGTGCGCGACCACCCCGAAGCGGCCGACACCGACCTGTCCGCCATCCGCTCCCTGCTGGAGAACCTGCCCCAGCGCCTGGACGCCCACCTGTCCGGCGACACGCGCGTGCCGCTGGCCGAGCAAGGCGGCACCGTGCTCTTCCTGCGCACCGGCATGCGCGCCCGCCGCAAGGAAAACGGCCGGTATCTCGAATAGCAGTCAGCCCCCCGCCACCGGACAGAGCCTCAAAAATCTGGCGCGGCCAAGAACAAGGGACAGCGAGCAAGGGCCTACGCCGGCCGCGCCGCCCCGCAGCGAGGCTGTCGTCCCCCCCCCCCGCGAAGCGAGAGGGGAAAGGCGCGCAGCGCCTCAGGGGGAGTTCTGCTTGTGCACGTCTTGCCAGCGCAGCATGTCGGTCACGCGCTCGGCCTTGTCGGCATCAAAGCCCAGGCGCTCCACCCGCTCGGCCGGATTGGCCCAGGTGCCGAACAGCAGGTCCCAGACGGGCAGGCCGTAGTTCTGCGCATGGTGGCCGTACTGGTGGTGCACGGTGTGCATCTCGGGCCGCTGCACGATGTATCCCAGCCAGCGCGGCGTGCGGATGTCGGCATGCAGGAACAGGTCGAACGCCCCCGTGAGGCCGATGGCGAAGGCGGCAGCCAGCGGGCTGGCCCCCAGCACCCAGTAGCTGGAGAGCGCGCTCAGCAGCACGGCGGCGGCCGTGTCCATGGGATGGGCGAAAAACGCCGTGAGCGCCTCCACGCGCGGCGCGCTGTGGTGCAGCTGGTGGAACAGGCGCCACAGCGTGTCCGACCGGTGCGTGGCGCGGTGCCACCAGTAAAAGACAAAGCTGGTGAGCACAAAGCTCAGTGCGCCCACGGCCCAGGCCGGCCATTGCCGGCCCACGTCCAGCAGCGCATGGCGGCGGATGCCGTCCGAGAACAGATGGCCTACCGCCAAGGTGGTGGCCAGCGTGCCCAGGCCCAACAGCGTGGACAGGATCAGCCAGCGCCGGTCGCAATGGTTGCGCGAGGCCGGCGCGATCACCTCGCGCGTGAAGATGCCGACGAACATCAGCGCCAGCAGCGGGTAGGCCGCGAACTCCCACATCTGCAGCATGCCGTCTGCTCCTTGCCGCTCAGTGCACGTGGCCCCAGTAGATCAGCGCATCGCGCCCTTCGACCGACAGCGACACGGGCGCGCCCACGGGCAGCATCACCTTGGTCGGCACATGGCCGTAGGGCAGGCCCTGCAGCACGGGGCACTTGACCTGGCTGCGCAGCCAGTCGATCACGGTCTGCAGCTTGAAGCCCTTGTCATGCGAGCTGAGCTTGAACTCGCTGAACTGGCCGAACACGATGGCCTTTTGCTGGGCCAGCACGCCCGCATGCAGCAGCTGGGTCAGCATGCGCTCCACGCGGTAGGGATGCTCGCCCACGTCTTCCAGGAACAGGATGCCGCCCTTGATCTGCGGGAAGTACGGCGTGCCCAGCAGGGACACCAGCACGGCCAGGTTGCCGCCCCACAGCGTGGCGCCGCCGCTGATGTAGAAGTCCTTGACGGCAGGCTTGCCGTCTTCGCGCAGGCCGATCTTCGGCATCTGCCAGCCCGCGCCCTCGCCCTGGCCGCTGAGCAGGTCGTTGAAGCAGTCCAGCATGATGTCGTCCACGCCGCCCTCGGCATCGGGGCGGCCGAAGTCGTGCACCAGCAGCGGGCCGGCCCAGGTGGTGGCGCCGGTCCTGGCCAGCAGGGCCAGCGACAGCGCCGTGAAGTCGCTCAGGCCCACGAAACGCGTGCCGCCTGCGATGGCCTTGGCCACGGCCTTGTACTTGATGCCCGGCAGGATGCGCGTGAGGCCGTAGCCGCCGCGCGTGGGCAGCGCAAGGTCGGCACCGCTGGCCGCCGCACGGTCGATGGCCGCCAGGCGCGTGGCGTCGTCGCCGGCAAAGCGCTGGTGGCTGCTCAGCGCATCGGCATCGATCTCCACCTGGTGGCCCATGGCCTCCAGGCGGCGCACGGCCCGCTTGAAACCGGCCTTGTCGCGCACGGCGCCGGCGGGCGAGTAGATGTAGATGTGGCGCGGCCCCTGGTCATGCGCGTGGCCGCAGCAGCTGCCGTCGGCGGCGTGCACATGCTTGTGGTCGTGGGCATCCCCATGGTCATCGGCACGCCCGTGGCCATGCACGCAGCACTGGCCGTCGGCTGAATGCACATGCTCGTGCGAGTGTTCTGCGGGAGCAGAAACGGGGGCTGAAACGGTAGCGGTAGCGGCTGCCGTTTTGCGGGGGGTGCGGGAACTGCGCGAAGTGGCCAAGGTGGTTCCATGCCGGCCCTGGCCGGCATGCTCCATATTGCAAGGGGAGTGAAGACGGGGACCTGGCGCCGCGCAGCCCCGGCAAGGGGCCGGCGGCGCAGGCCTACGGGCGGAAGTATTCCACAGCGTCGGCCACCATGCCGGCAGGGCACAGGGGAACCCAATGGCCGCACGGGGATAGGCGCAGTTGCGCTGGCGGCAGCTGTGGCAGCGCCTGCAGCCAGGCCTGGCGCCATGCGGGCGCAGGCATCAGCGCATCGTGCTCGCCGCCCTGCACCCACAGGCGCTGCTGTTGGCTCCACTGCGCCAGCAACGCCATCGGCAGGGCCGGCATTTCGGCCTGCACGCGGGGCCAGGCCTGCAGCGCGGCGCGGTGGCCGGGTTGGGAAAACGGCAGGTTCCAGGCCTGCGGCTGTGCGCCGGCCTCCCCACCCACCTCGTGCATGGCGCGGCCCACGGGCCATGACGGCTTGCGCGCCGCCTGCGCAAACCATTGCACGCAGGCATCGGGCGCCGGGCCTGCGGGCCAGGCATTCATGAGCCAGGCGCCGCAAAAACGGGCGGGCTCGGCCTGCGCCACGGCCAGACCCAGGCGCGCGCCATCGTCATGGCCGACCAGCACGATGCTCCGCAGGTCCAGCGCCAGCACCAGCTCGCGCAGCACTTGCACATGCCAGGCCGCGCTGTGCGCCTTCTCCTTCTTGGGCTGGTCGCTGCGGCCAAAGCCCGGCAGGTCGGGGACCACCACGCGATGGCCGGCCTGGAGCCAGCCGGGCAGCATGGGCTGGAACAGCTGGCCCCATGAGGGGCTGCCGTGCAGGCACAGCCAGGTCAGTGGTGCATCGCGCGGGCCTTCGTCACGCACGGCCAGGCGCAGGCCTGCCAGCGCCGGAAGGTCGCTGCGCCACTGCGGCTGGGCAAAGCCGCCAAAGGTGGAATCCGCATGGCGCAGCGCCGTGTCCTTGAGCGGATGCGGCTGGGCCGCGCGCTGCTCGGCGCGGCGCGTGCGAAAGAAGTCCGACATCAGGGCCGCGCATTCGCCGGCCAGCACGCCGCGCGTCACCTGCGTGTGGTGGTTGATCTGCGGCAGCGCAAACACGTCCAGCACCGATCCGGCCGCGCCCGTGCGCGGCTCGGCCGCGCCATAGACCACGCGGCCCAGGCGCGCATGCAGCATGGCGCCGCTGCACATGGTGCAGGGCTCCAGGGTCACGTAGAGCGTGCAATCGTCCAGCCGGTAGTTGCCCAGGCGCGCGGCCGCGTCGCGCAGCGCCAGCACCTCGGCATGGGCCGTGGGATCGCCGTGGGCCACGGGCGCGTTGCGGCCCCGGCCGATGATGGCGCCGTCCTTGACGATGACGGCGCCCACGGGCACCTCGCCAGCCCCGGCAGCGGCGCGTGCCAGCTCCAGGGCGGCGCGCATCCAGGCCTCGTCGTCGGCCTGCGGCAAGAAAGGGTGTTCGGCAGCCACGTTGTCAGCGCGTCAGGGCAGCGCCTTGCGCACGCCCTGCGCGTAGTGGTACAGCGTGACCACCGGCGCCTGCAGCTCGCCCTGGGGCGTGAAGGCAATCGGCGCCGTCACGCCCTCATACCGGGTCTGGCGCAGATAGGGGATATAGGCATCGGGCCGGATGGAGTCGGCCCGCACCATGGCCTGGGCCAGCACCATGGTGGCATCGTAGGCGTAGGGGCTGAAGACCTGGTACTGGTCGGCAAAGCGCTGGTCATAGCGCTGCTTCCAGGCAGCGCCGCCCGGCATGCGCTCCAGCGGGCTGCCGCCGACGGCGCAGGTCACGTTGCGCAGCGGCGCCGCGTTGCCGGCCAGCTCGGGCAGGCGCAGCGTGCACTGGCCGTCGCCGCCCAGAAAGCGCACCTTGTCCATGGCCAGTTGGGCCATCTGCCTGAGCATGGGGCCGGCCTGGGCATCCAGGCCGCCGAAGAAGATGGCGTCGGGCTTCTTGCCCTTGATGGCCGTGAGGATGGGGACGAAGTCCGTGGACTTGTCGCCGGTGTACTGCTTGTCCACGATCTCGATGCCCTGCTCGCGCGCCTGGGCCTCGAACAGCGCCACGATGCCCTGGCCGTAGGCCGAGCGGTCATCGATGATGGCCACGCGCTTGACGCCCAGCTTGCCCACGGCGTGGGACACCAGCGCATCGACCATGGCGCGGTCGTCGGCGATCACGCGGTACGTGGTGTCATAGCCCGACTGGGTGATGGCCGGGTTGCTGGCCGCAGGCGTGACCATGACGATGCCGCAGTCCTGATAGATGGACGTGGCCGGCAGCGTGGTGCCCGACTGCAGGTGGCCGACCACGGCCGCCACCTTCTTGTCGCACAGGCGCCGGGCCAGGGCCACGGCCTGGCCGGGGTCGCCGCCGTCGTCGCCGGCCTCCAGCTTCCAGTGCAGCTTGCGCCCGCCGATCTCCAGGCCCTTGGCATTGAGATCGTCCAGGGCCATGCGCACGCCGTTTTCCTCATCCTTGCCCAGGCTGGCAATGGGGCCGGACACCGGCCCGGCATGGGCAATGCGCACCACCAGGGGCGCATCGGCTGAACCCGGTGCAGCGGGCGCAGCGGGTGCAGCGGCCGTACCGGGTGCAGCCGCCGCAGCGGAAGCCCCTGCCGCCTGCCCGTTGGCCGGGCCGCTTCCCGGCAGCGCCCAGGCCAGGCCGCCGCTGCCCAGCATGGCGCACAGCAGGGCCGGGCCGGCCCACGGGAAATGGCGAATCGAGGCGTGCATGGCAACTCCTGGAAAAAACGGTCAATCAGTGAAACGGCGCCTTGGCCAGCGAAATCCGCTGCGGCGTGGCCATCTGGCGCTGCCCGGCCGGTCAAGGACTGGCGCAGCGAAAGCGCACCAGGCAGAGGGCGGAGCAGGCACGGGCCAGGGTGTCCGGCATGGCGGCCCGGCCCGTGCAGTGCGCATCCTAAAGGATAGGCAAAAACCGGCGCTGCGCGTCCGGGCATCGGGCGCATACCCCCTGGCGCGCGTTTTTTCGGGGCTGCGGCGATAATGCTGCGCCTCACCGCAAGCGGGCTGCGAGGTTTTCGTCGCCGGGCCGCCCCAAGACAAAAAGCGGCCCCCTTGGGGGGCAGCGGACCTTGCGCAGCAAGGGTAGCGTGGGGGCCAGTTTCCCCCGCATTGCGCCCGACGCCCGGCCCCCACGCCGGTGCGGGTACGAACACAGAACACCACAAAGCCCCATGTCCCTCCTGCCCCACCAGCTCGAACTCCTGTCTCCCGCGCGCGATGCCGACATCGGCATCGAGGCCGTGAACCATGGCGCCGACGCCGTCTACATCGGCGGCCCGGCCTTCGGCGCGCGCGCCACGGCGGGCAACGACATCCGCGACCTGCAGCGCCTGATCAACCACGCGCACCGCTTCGGCAGCCGCATCTTCATCACGCTCAACACCATCCTGCGCGACGATGAACTGGAGGCCGCGCGCAAGATGGCCTGGCAGATCTACGAGGCCGGTGCCGACGCGCTGATCATCCAGGACATGGGCCTGCTGGAGCTGGACCTGCCGCCCATCCAGCTGCACGCCAGCACCCAGACCGACATCCGCACCCCCGAGAAGGCCCGCTTCCTGCAGGATGCCGGCCTGTCGCAGATCGTCGTTGCGCGCGAGCTGGACCTGCAGCAGATCGCCGCCGTGCGTGCGGCCACCGACCCGGCGCGCACCACCATCGAATTCTTCGTGCACGGCGCGCTGTGCGTGGCCTACTCGGGCCAGTGCTACATCACCCACGCCCACACGGGCCGCAGCGCCAACCGCGGCGACTGCAACCAGGCCTGCCGCCTGCCCTACGAGGTGCTGGACGCCAGCGGCCGCATCATTGCCCACGAAAAGCACGTGCTGTCCATGAAGGACAACAACCAGAGCGACAACCTGCGCGCCCTGATCGACGCCGGCGTGCGCAGCTTCAAGATCGAGGGCCGCTACAAGGACATGGGCTACGTGAAGAACATCACGGCCCACTACCGCAAGCTGCTGGACGAAATCATCGAGGAGCGCGAATTCTCCGACACGCCGCTGGCGCGCTCGTCTTCAGGCAGCACCACGTTCAGCTTCACGCCCGACCCCGACCAGAACTTCAACCGCGAGTTCACCGACTACTTCGTCAACGGCCGCAAGGACGACATCGGCGCCTTCGACACGCCCAAGACACCGGGCCGCGCCATCGGCTGGGTCACCAAGGTGGGCGAGAACTTCGTGGAGATCGAGACCTCGAGCCGCGACACCGAACTGCACAACGGCGACGGCCTGTGCTACTACGACCTGCAAAAGGAACTGGTGGGCCTGCAGATCAACCGCGCCGAGTCGGTGGATGCGAAGAAGTCGCTGTGGCGCCTGTTCCCCAAGGACCCCATCGCCGGCTTCAAGGATCTGCGCAAGGGCCTGGAAGTCAACCGCAACCGCGACATGGCCTGGGTGCGCACGCTGGACAAGAAGTCCAGCGACCGCCGCATCGGCCTGTGGGCCGAACTCAAGGAAACGCCCGACGGCTTTGCGCTCACGCTGACCGACGAGGACGGCTTCACCGCCACCGCCGCCATCGTGCAGGAACACCAGGCCGCCACCGACGCAGCACGTGCCGAGGCCACGCTGCGCGAGCAGCTGGGCCGCTTCGGCGCCACCATTTTTTCCGTGCATGACATCGGCCTGCAGCTGAGCCAGCCCTGGTTCGTGCCGGCCTCGGCCCTGAACCAGCTGCGCCGCGACGCCGTCGCCGCGCTGGAGGCCGCACGCCAGGCCGGCTTCGTGCGCCTGCCGCGCGCCCTGCCCGTGGAGCCGCCCGTGCCCTTCCCCGAGGACACGCTGACCTACCTGGCCAACGTCTACAACCAGAAGGCGCACGATTTCTACATCAAGCACGGCGTCAAGGTCATCGACGCGGCCTACGAGAGCAAGGAAGAAGAAGGCGAAGTCAGCCTGATGATCACCAAGCATTGCGTGCGCTTTTCCATGAGCCTGTGCCCCAAGCAGGCCAAGGGCGTCATCGGCGTCAAGGGCACGATCAAGGCCGAGCCGCTGCAGCTGATCAACGGCAAGGAAAAACTCACGCTGCGCTTCGACTGCAAGCCCTGCGAGATGCACGTGGTGGGCAAGATGAAGCGCGCGGTGATCAACCAGCACGCCAAGGAAATGCAGGAGTTTCCGATGCAGTTCTACCGCACGCGGCCCGTGCCCTCGGCCAGCGCCTGACAGGCCTCGGCCTCCACCCACAAGCGCCCGCGCTCCGTCAGGGCCGCCAGCCACCGCCCCTCTTCCTGCTCCAGCCTGACCCAGCCCGGCCCCGGTGTGCCGGCAATGGGTGCATCGCCCATCAGCGCCAGGCAGCGCATGAGCACGCTGGCGCCCTGCCCCAGTCGCTTGCCCAGCCTGGGCAGGGACATGGGTGCGGGCTCGGTGGCCAATTCGCGCAGGATGGCGGCGGCCAGTTCTTCCATGCCTTGCACTTCAGGCCGCCATTTCTTCCAGCGCGGGAGACGGCACGGCAGGCAGCCGGTGCGCCACCAGCTGCACGGGAATGGACTTGGAGCTGGGCGTGCCCGCCACGATGGCCGTGGCCGACAGCGGCACCAGCGGATTGGTCTCGGGATAGTAGGCAGCGATGCAGCCGCGCGGAATGTCGTAGGCCACGAGCCTGAAGCGCTCGGCGCTGCGCTGCTGGCCGTCATCCCACACCGTCTGCAGGTCCACCCAGTCGCCATTCTTCATGCCCAGGGCGCGGATGTCCTCGGCATGGATGAAGACCACGCGGCGCTGGCCGAAGACGCCGCGGTAGCGGTCGTCCATGCCGTAGATGGTGGTGTTGTACTGGTCGTGCGAGCGCGTGGTGAACAGCGTGAACACCGGCGATGCGCCGGGGCTGCGCGCGGCGCGTGCGCGGTGCACGGGCGTGTCGCGCGGCACGGCGTGCACGAAGAAGCCGGCCTTGCCCCGGGGCGTCTCCCAGATGCGCTCGCTTGCCGCATTGCGCAGCTTGAAGCCGCCCGGCACGGCCACGCGCGCGTTGAAGTCGTGGAAGTCGTCGAAGACCTGCTCGATCAGCTCGCGTATGCGTGCATAGTCGCCAGCCAGCTCCAGCCAGGGCACGGGCCGCTGCGCGCCCAGCGTGGCGGCCGCCAGGCGCGCGACGATGGCGATCTCGCTGAGCAGGTGCTCGGACGCAGGCGGGTTGATGCCGCTGGAGATATGGACCATGCCCATGGAGTCCTCCACCGTCACGCCCTGCGGCCCGGTGGCCTGCATGTCGATCTCGGTGCGGCCCAGGCAGGGCAGGATCAGCGCCTCGCGGCCGTGCACCAGGTGGCTGCGGTTGAGCTTGGTGGTCACATGCACGGTCAGGTCGCAGCGGCGCAGCGCCTGCCAGGTGGCATGCGTGTCGGGCGTGGCCGCCGCGAAGTTGCCGCCCAGCGCGAAGAAGACCTTGCCCCTGCCCTCGAGCATGAGGCGGATGGACTCGACCACGTCCACGCCGTGGGCACGCGGCGGCTCGAAGCCGAAGACCTGCTGCAGCCGGTCCAGCAGCGCGGCCGGCGGCTTTTCCCAGATGCCCATGCTGCGGTCGCCCTGCACATTGCTGTGGCCGCGCACCGGACAGGCGCCCGCACCCGGGCGGCCGATGTTGCCGCGCAGCAGCAGCAGGTTGACCAGCATCTGCACGGCGGCCACCGAATGCATGTGCTGCGTGATGCCCATGCCCCAGCAGACGATGGTGCTGCGGGCGGCGATGTAGACCTCGGCCGCCGTCTGCATCTGCGCGCGGCTCAGGCCGGACTCGGCCTCCAGCAGGCCCCAGTCCTCGGCCCGCAGGTCCTCGGCCAGGGCCTCGAAGCCGGTCGTGTGTTCGGCGATGAAGGCATGGTCCAGCACGCCGCCGCACCCGTGCCCCAGTGCATCGTCCTGCGCGATCACATGCTTCATGATGCCCTTGACGGCCGCGATGTCGCCGCCCACGCGCAGCTGGAAGTAGTGCGTGCTGATGGGCGTGGCGCCCAGGGTGGCCATCTCCAGCTTGCTTTGCGGGTCCTGGAAGCGCTCCAGCCCGCGCTCGCGCAGCGGGTTGAAGCTCAGGATGCGCGCGCCGCGTTTGTGGGCTGCGCGCAGCTCGCCCAGCATGCGCGGGTGGTTGGTGCCGGGGTTCTGGCCGAAGATGAAGATGGCATCGGCCTGCTCGAAATCGGCCAGCTGCACCGTGCCCTTGCCCACGCCGATCTGCGGCTTCATGCCGCTGCCGCTGGGCTCGTGGCACATGTTGGAGCAGTCGGGGAAATTGTTCGTGCCGTAGGCGCGCACGAACAGCTGGTACAGGAAGGCCGCCTCGTTGCTGGCGCGGCCCGAGGTGTAGAAGATGGCCTGGTTCGGGTCGGGCAGCGCGTTCAGGTGGCGGGCAATCAGTGCAAAGGCGTCGTCCCAGGCGATGGGCCGGTAGCGGTCGCTGGCCGCGTCGTACACCATGGGCTCGGTGAGCCGGCCCTGGTCTTCCAGCCAGAAATCGCTTTGCGCCATGAGCTCGGCCACCATGTGCCGGGCAAAGAATTCGGGCGTCACGCGGCGCGCCGTGGCCTCGGCCGCCACGGCCTTGGCGCCGTTCTCGCAGAACTCGAAGGTGGAATGGTGGTTGCGGTCGGGCCAGGCGCAGCCCGGGCAGTCGAAGCCGTCGGGCTGGTTGGCCGACAGCAGCGTCTTGGCGCCCTTGACGGCGATATCCTGGCGCATCAGGGCCTGGCTCACGCTGCGCAATGCGCCCCAGCCGCCAGCGGCGCCCTTGTAGAACTCGATCTTTTGTTCGGACATGGGCCGGGAGTGTTCCGCCTGTCCATGATCCAGGTCAAATCACATCTCCAAATGGAGAGATTCAGCAAAGATATGAGCACGGCATCCTTGCCCTGCGCCATGCTGGCAACCTCCGCCCCGGACCACAGATGAACTCCACAGCCATACACACCGCCATCCCCGAAGACGCCGCGCTGATCGCGCCGCTGTTCGATGCCTACCGCCAGTTCTACGAGCAACCTGCGGATGCCGACGCGGCGCTGGCCTTCATCACGGCGCGGCTGGAGCGCGGCGAATCCGTGATCCTGCTGGCCCGCCGACCGGACGGCAGCGCCCTGGGCTTTTGCCAGCTCTACCCCTCGTTCTGCTCGGTGCTGGCCGCGCCCATCTACGTGCTCTACGACCTCTTCGTGGTGCCCGAGGCGCGCCGCCTGGGCGTGGGCCGCGCCCTGCTGCTGGCGGCCGAAGCCCATGCCCGCGCCACGGGCCATGCACGCATGGACCTGACCACGGCCCGCAACAACCTGCGCGCCCAGGCGCTGTACGAGTCGCTGGGCTGGGTGCGTGACGAAGTGTTCCTGACCTATGCGCGCCATCTGCAGGCTTGAGCCGCCAGCGGCCTAGCGCAGAACCCGCAGCTCCCGCGCCAGCGCCACGGCCTGGGTGCGGCTGCGCGCGCCCAGCTTGAGGTTGATGCTGCGCAGGTGGGTGCGCACCGTGCTGTCGGAGACGAAGAGCTTCTCGGCCATGGCCGCATTGGAGTAGCCCGAGGCCAGCAATTCCAGCACGCGCAGCTCCTTGCGGGTCAGGGGCTCGGCAAGCGCCGTGGCCGGCGCCGGGCCCTGGGGCGCATCCGCTGCCTGCAGCTCGGGGGGATCGGCGGGCTCGGCAGGCTCGCCCAGGGCAGACAGCAGCCGCTGCGCATGGGCGGCAGCCTCCGGCTCCGCCGGTTCCGTGCGGCGCGACAGTGAGGGCGACAGTGAAGGAGACAGCACGCGCTGCAGCACGGGCGCGAGCAGCGGCCCCTCATCGAGCATCAGGCGCACAAAGCCTTCGCTGGCCCCGTGGCGCAGCGGCTGGGCCAGCATGGCGGCGGCGGCGTCCAAGTCGCCGCAGCCCGCCTCGGCCAGCGCGCACAGCACCTGCAGCTTGAGGCTGCGGTGGCGGCGCCCGCGCAGTTGCGCATCGGCCAGCAAGGGGGCGATGGCATCGCGCACGTCACGGCAGTCGCCAAAGTGCAGCCCCCAGCGCAGCCGGGCGATGGCGATGTCCTCCACCTCGTGCGGCGGCAGGCGCAGGCGTTCCACGCGCGGCCATACGCCAGGGTCGTCGGCACGCTCCAGCGCCTCGGACGCGGCCGCCCGGTTGCCCTGCAGCACGAAGATGCGCGCATGTTCCAGCCGCGCGCTGGCCGTCACGCGCGGCAGCTGGCGCTCGTGCCCCAGGTATTCCAGTTCGGTGAGCAGGCCCACGGCGGCATCCACGTCGCCGCGCAGGAAGGCGATGCGCGCGCGCATGCGGTAGCTGGCGATCACGTGGTCGGGCAGGCCCACATCGCGTGCCAGCGGCAGGTAGACCTGCAGCAGGTGATCGGCGCCGTCGATGTCATTGCCCTCGTAGAGCACCCCCGCGTACAGGACGCCTGCCCAGGCATTGCCGTTGGTGGGGTTGTAGGCCGCGCTGCGCGGCGTGGCAGCCAGCGCCACCCTGAAACGCGCTGCCGCCTGGCGCAGCCGGCCGGCGGACAGGTCCAGCACGCCTTCCATGGCCTCGGTGTACATGCGGCTGAACAGGCTGCCGGCCTGGGTGCTGCGTGCCGCATCCAGCAGGCGGCGGGCCTCGTCGGTATCGCCCAGCACCGATGCCACGTAGGCCATGGCATTGGTCAGCGAGCTGTCCGCAAAGGGCCGGCAGCTGGGCAGGCGCGCCAGCGCCTCGCGGCCCAGTGGTGCAGCCTCTTCCACGCGGTCCATCATGGCCAGCAGCAGCGGCCGCAGGGCGATGACCAGGGCCTGCGCGGCAGGGTCGGCGGCCATGCCGGGCTCCAGCGCATCCAGCCACAGCTGTGCCTGCACGGGACCGCGGGTGAAGCAGTCGGCATAGGCGGCCACGGCCTGCAGCAGCGGCTCGCGCGCCAGCAGCGGCGCCGGCAGGGCCGTGAACCAGCGCGACAGCAGGCGCATGCGGCCCTGCTCCATCAGCGCCTCGGCATGGCGCGCCAGCAGGGACAGGGCATGCGGCAGGTCGCCGCCTTCCAGCGCATGCTCGATGGCGGGCACGGGCCGGCCGCAGGATTCGTACCAGCCGCTGGCCGCCAGATGCAGGCGCTGCACCTCGCCGGGGCGCTCGCGCTGCAGCTGGGCGCGAAGGAAGTCGGCAAACATGCTGTGGTAGCGCCAGCTGCGCCTGCCCTGCCCTTCGTCGGCCAGCGGCAGCAAGAACAGATGGGCCTGCTCCAGCGCCTGCAGCATGGCGGCGCCATCGGCGCGCGGCACCAGGGCCTGGCAGACCTGGGCATCCAGCGTGCGCAGGATGCTGGTGCGCAGCAAAAAATCGCGCACGGGCGCGGCCTGCTGTGCCAGCACGTCCTCGGCCAGGTAGTCGGCCACGGCACGCTCCGAGCCCGAGAAGCGCTCGATGAAGTCGCTGTGCGCCCCATACCGCTCCAGCGCCAGCGAGGCCAGCCACAGCGCGCCTATCCAGCCTTCGGTCTTGTCCACCAGGCGCGCCACGGCCTCGCGCGGCAGCGCGCAGCCGCGCAGGCGAAAGAACTCCTCGGCCTCGGCCGCTGAAAAGCGCAGCAGCGCCGCATCGATCTCCAGCAGCTGGCCGCTGGTGCGCAGCCGCCCCAGTCCCAGGGCCGGCAGCGCGCGCGAGCCTATGACCAGCCGGCCGTGCACGGGCAACTGCTCCATCAGCTGGCGCACCAGGCCCAGCACGGCATCGTTGTGCAGCACCTCGAAATCGTCGATGAACAGCGCAAACGACCGGCCTTCGCCGGCCAGCGACTGCAGCGCCCGGGACAGCTCGCCCGGCCCGTCCGCCTCGCGCTCGGCCATGCCGCCCAGGCCGCGCACGGCCGCACCCAGGCATTGCAGAAAGCGCGAGACATCGTTGTCGGCGGCATCCAGCGTGAGCCAGGCCGTGGCCTGCCCTTCGGCCTGCAGGCGCTCGCGCATCTGGCGCATGGCCGTGGTCTTGCCGAAGCCGGCCGGCGCACGCACCAGCACCACGCGGGCGCGCAGCGCCTCGGGCCAGCGCGCGGCCACCGCCAGGCGCGCCACCTGGGCTGCGGCCGCGCGCGGCGGGCTCAGCTTGGCCTGGGGCACATAGCCGGAACCGGGAGCAGGAATGGGCACTGGGGACGGCATGCGGGCGAGGAGCACATGGCAGGAGTGAAGGAGCGGGCACTTTCGTCGGTTTCGACGATGGCGGCAATGCGGGGTGATTCCTAGACTGGCCTGCAGATCATAGGCAGCGCAGCGCGCCCTGTCGCGAGCCAAGGCGACAGGGCGCGCGGCAAAGACTCTCACAAAGGAGACCCACACATGAAGCTTGACGCAAGCATCAGCGCCGTCGTCACGGGCGGGGCATCGGGCCTGGGCGCGGCCACCGCGCGCCGCCTGGCCGCAAAAGGCGTGCGCGTCGCCCTGTTCGACCTCAACGAGACGGCCGGGCAGGCGCTGGCGCGCGAGACAGGCGGCCTGTTCTGCCGCGTGGACGTGACCGACGAGGCCAGCGTGGACGCGGGCTTTGCCCAGGCCCGCGCGGCCCACGGGCAGGAGCGCATCCTGATCAACTGCGCGGGCACGGGCAATGCCGTCAAGACGGCCAGCCGCGACAAGGCCACAGGCGAGATCCGGCACCTGCCCGTGGCCAATTTCGACCGCATCATCCAGATCAACCTGGTGGGCACCTTCCGCTGCATCGCCAAGTCGGCCGCGGGCATGCTCACGCTGGAGCCGCTGGCCGACGGCGAGCGCGGCGCCATCGTCAACACGGCCTCGGTGGCGGCGCAGGACGGGCAGATGGGCCAGGCCAGCTACTCGGCCAGCAAGGCCGGCATCACGGGCATGACCCTGCCCATCGCGCGCGACCTCATGGGCGAGGGCATCCGCGTGAACACCATCCTGCCCGGCATCTTCGACACGCCGCTGCTGCAGGGCGCGCCCGACAACGTGAAGGCGGCGCTGGCCGCCTCCGTCCCCTTCCCCAAGCGGCTGGGCCAGCCCGACGAATACGCCCACCTGGCCGAGACCATGATCACCAACGGCTACTTCAACGGCGAGTGCGTGCGCCTGGACGGCGCCATCCGCATGGCGCCGCGTTAGGCGTACCGCCCAGCCACCACGGCAGGCACCGTCCCCGCGTTTTCCCTGGCCGGAATCGTCGATTGCGACGATGCCCGGCCCGCGCCGGCCGGGCCACCATCCCCCCCAGGAATACAGGAACAGGAGACATATCCATGGCACAGGCATACATCGTCGCCGCCACGCGCACGGCGGGCGGCAAGCGCGGCGGAAAGCTCTCGGGCTGGCATCCGGCCGATCTCGCGGCCCAGGTGCTGGACGAGCTGGTGCGCCGCAGCCAGGCCGACCCGGCCCAGGTCGAGGACGTGATCATGGGCTGCGTCAGCCAGGTCGGCCAGCAGGCGACGAACGTGGCGCGCAACGCGGTGCTGGCCTCGTCCCTGCCCGAGTCCGTGCCGGGCACCACGGTGGACCGGCAGTGCGGGTCGTCCCAGCAGGCCCTGCATTTCGCGGCCCAGGCCGTGATGTCGGGCAGCATGGACATGGTGATCGCCGCAGGCGTGGAGAGCATGTCGCGCGTGCCCATGGGCACGCCCAACGCCCTGCCCGCCAAGTCCGGCCTGGGCGTGTACATGAGCCCGGCCATGCAGCAGCGCTATCCGGGCGTGGAGTTCAGCCAGTTCATGGGCGCCGAGATGATGGCCGGCAAGTACGGCCTGGCCAAGGACCAGCTGGACGCCTATGCGCTGCAAAGCCATGAGCGCGCCGTGCAGGCCGCGCGCGAGGGCCGCTTCGACCGCGAGATCCTGGCCGTGCAGGCGCGCAGCGCCGAAGGCGGTGCCGAGGGCGAAGGCCAGCCGCACACGGTGGATGAAGGCATACGCTTCAACGCCACGCTGGAGGGCATTGCCGGCGTCAAGACCATCCGCGAAGGCGGCTGCGTGACCGCCGCCACGGCCAGCCAGATCTGCGATGGCGCCAGCGGCGTCATGGTGGTCAGCGAGCGCGGCCTCAAGGCCCTGGGCGTGCAGCCGCTGGCGCGCATCCACCACATGAGCCTGCTCGGGCATGACCCGGTGATCATGCTGGAGGCCCCCATCCCCGCCACCCAGGCCGCGCTGAAAAAGGCCGGCATGCGCATCTCCGACATCGACCTGTACGAAGTCAACGAGGCCTTCGCCCCCGTGCCCCTGGCCTGGCTGCAGGCCACGGGCGCGGATCCGGCGCGGCTCAACGTCAACGGCGGCGCCATTGCGCTGGGCCATCCGCTGGGCGCCTCGGGCACCAAGCTCATGGCCACGCTGATCCACGCCCTGCATGCGCGCGGCGGGCGCTACGGCCTGCAGACCATGTGCGAGGGCGGCGGCATGGCCAACGTCACCATCATCGAGCGCCTGTAGGCGCCGCCATGCCACCGTGCGACCGGCGCGGCCCGCGCCGGCCGCCCACCATCGGGGGGGAGGGAAAGCCATGAGCCAGGACTCGCAGCCCCTGCTGCGCATCGAAGGCGTTTCGCTGCGCTTCGGCGGCATCGTCGCGCTGGACGGCGTGAGTTTCGATGTTGCGGCAGGCCAGATCTGCGGCCTCATCGACCCCAACGGCGCAGGCAAGAGCAGCCTGTTCAACTGCCTGTCGCGGCTGTATGCCTGGCAGGCCGGCCACATCCGCTTTCGCGGCCAGCCGCTGGCCACGCTGGCGCGCCACCGCATGGCCGCGCTGGGCATGGGCCGCACCTTCCAGAACCTGGCCCTGTTTTCCAGCATGACGGTGGCCGACAACGTGCGCCTGGGCACGCACAGCCACCAGCACGCCGGCTTTGTGCGCGACGCCCTGCGCCTGCCCGGCGTGCGCCGGCGCGAGGAAGAAGCCCGCGCCCAGGCGCAATCGCTGATGGCCCTGCTGGAGCTGACGGGCGTGGCAGAGCGCCGCGTGGCCGACCTGCCCTTCGGCACGCAAAAGCGCGTGGAGCTGGCGCGCGCCCTGGCCTGCCGCCCGCAGTTGCTGCTGCTGGACGAGCCGGCCTGCGGCCTCAACCATGAGGAGCTGGCCGGCCTGGGCGACCTGATCCTGTCGCTGCGCGACCGGCTGGGCCTGACCGTGCTGCTGGTGGAGCACCACATGGGCCTGGTCATGCGCGTGAGCGACAAGGTCGTGGCGCTGAACTTCGGCCGCAAGATCGCCGAAGGCACGCCGGGCGAGGTTCGCGCCCATGCCGAAGTCATCCGCGCCTACCTGGGTTCGGACATGCAGCCGCAGGATCAGGACAGGGAGGTGGCGCATGCCGGCACTGCTTGAAATCCGCGGACTGCATGCGGCCTACGGGTCGGTGCGCGTGCTGGACGGCATCGACATGGACCTGGCCGAAGGCCGCGTCACGGCCCTGCTGGGCGCCAATGGCGCGGGCAAGACCACCACGCTGCGCGCCATCTGCCGCCACCTCGTGGACACGCGCGGCGAGGTGCGCCTGGCCGGCGAACGCATAGACCGGCACAGCACCGAGCGCATCGCGCGCCAGGGCGTGGGCCATGTGCCCGACGGGCGCGGCACCTTCGCCCAGCTCAGCGCCGAGGAGAACCTGCGCCTGGGCGCGCAGGCCCGGCCCACGCGCGCTGCCCGTGCCGACGTGGGCGGCGATATGGAGCGCATGTTCGGCTACTTCCCCCGCCTGCGCGAGCGCCGCGCCCAGCAGGCCGGCACGCTGTCGGGCGGCGAGCAGCAGATGCTGGCCATTGCCCGCGCCCTCATGGGCCGCCCGCGCCTGCTGCTGCTGGACGAGCCCTCCTTCGGCCTGGCGCCGCTGGTGGTGCGCGACATCTTCGGCATCCTGCGGCGCATCAACGCCGAGCAGGGCATGACCATCCTGCTGGTGGAGCAGAACGCGCGCCTGGCGCTGGAGCTGGCGCACAGCGCCTACCTACTGGAGACCGGTCGCATCGTGCTGCACGGCCCCAGCGAAGCCATGCGCCGCAACGATGCGGTGCGCCAGGCCTATCTCGGGGAGTAGCGGCCATGGACGCCTTCATCCACCAATTGCTGGCCGGCCTGGCCACGGGCGGCATCTACGCCACCGTGGCCCTGGCCCTGGTCATGATCTACCAGGCCACGCACCACATCAATTTCGCGCAGGGCGAGATGGCCATGTTCTCCACCTTCATCGCCTGGGCGCTGCTGCAGGCGGGGCTGCCGTACTGGTGGGCCTTCCTGGCCACGGTGGCGCTGTCCTTCGTGCTGGGCGCGGCCGTGGAGTTCGCCATCATCCGCCCCATGCACAAGGCGGCGGACCTGGCCCAGGTGGTGGTCTTCATCGGCCTGCTGATCGTCTTCCACAGCCTGGCTGGCTGGATCTTCGGCTACACCATCAAGGAGTTCCCCAGCCCGTTCCCGGCCGACGCCTGGTATGGCAGCGCCCTGATGTCGGCCCATGAGGTGGGCACCATCTTCGTGGCGCTGTCCATCGTGGCCCTGCTGTTTGCCTTCTTCCGGCTCACGCCGCTGGGGCTGGCCATGCGCGCGGCCGCGCAGAACCCGGCCTCCTCGCGCCTGGTGGGCATCTCCGTGGGGCGCATGCTGATGCTGGGCTGGGGCCTGGCCGGCGCCATCGGCGCGGTGGCCGGGATGATGGTGGCGCCCGTGGTTTTCCTCGATCCGCACATGATGAGCGGCGTGCTGCTGTATGCCTTTGCGGGCGCGCTGCTGGGCGGCATCGACAGCCCCGCGGGCGCCGTGCTGGGCGGCTTCATCGTGGGCGTGCTTGAAAACCTGGTGGGCAGCTACGTGGTCGGCACCGAACTCAAGCTTTCTGTGGCCCTGGTGCTGATCGTGGGCGTGCTCATCGTGCGGCCGGCCGGGCTGATGGGCCGCAAAGTCGTCAGGAGGGTTTGAACAATGTCCCCCCTGAGCGGCTACGCCGCTTCCCGTTGCACGGCGCCCCCTCTTTCGCTACGCGGGAGGGGGACGACACCCTCGCTTTTGGGCCACGCCAGTTTTGTGCCAAACGCCCTGGAGAACAATGATGTCCACACGATCCGCCTCCTCGTCTGACGCACTGGTCGCCGCCACCAGCGCGCCCCGCCCCCTGCCCCTGGGCACGGTACTGATCGCGGCGCTGGCGCTGGCGGCCTGCTCGCTAGTCTTCGTGGCCAAGGGCTACCAGCTGTTCCAGGCCACCATGGTGCTGGCCTATGCCGTGGCCCTGGTGGGGCTGAACATCCTCACGGGCTACAGCGGCCAGATCTCGCTGGGCCATGGCGCCTTCTTCGCCATAGGCGCCTATGCGGCCGGCATCCTGATGGACCGCGCGGGCCTGGCCTACTGGCTTGCCGTGCCTGCAGCGGGCCTGGTGAGCCTGGCGGCGGGCTACCTGTTCGGGCGGCCCGCGCTCAGGCTGGAAGGGCTGTACCTGGCGCTGGCCACCTTTGCGCTGGGCGTGGCCATGCCCCAGCTGCTCAAGTACCGCCACCTGGAAGCCTGGACCGGCGGCGTGGGCGGCATCGTGCTGACCAAGCCCGAGGCGCCCTGGGGCCTGCCGCTGGATGCCGACCAGTGGTTCTACCTCTATGCATTGGCCGTGGCGGCCCTGCTGTTCTGGATGGCGCGCAACCTCATAGACAGCGGCAGCGGCCTGGCGCTGCGCGCCATCCGCGACCATGCCATGGCGGCCGAGGCCATGGGCGTGGACAACGCGCACTGCAAGTCCTTGGCCTTTGCGATTTCGGCCGGCTACACGGGCGTGGGCGGCGCGCTGTCGGCCATTGCCGTGCAGTTCGTGGCGCCCGACTCCTTCACCATGTTCCTGTCCATTTCGCTGCTGGTGGGCGTGGTGGTGGGCGGCGTGGGAACGCTGTGGGGCGCGCTGTTCGGCGCCCTGTTCATCATGTTCATCCCGGGGCTGGCCGAGCAGGTGTCCAAGGCCGCGCCCTGGGCCGTCTACGGCACCGTGCTCATCGTCTTCATGTTCGCCATGCCCGGCGGCGTGATGGGCCTGCTGCACCGACTGGGCCGACCGGGCCGGCCGGGCATGCACCTGCCCCGGCAGCGGCCGCGTGCCTGACTTTCCATCCCCACCCACAGGAGTCCCCCATGAATTCCAGTCCGGCCGTCCGCATGGAACGCCACGGCAACAACGGCGACAGCGGCAACAACGGCGAGATCGCCCTCATCGTCCTCCAGGACAGCGCCCGCATGAATCCGCTGGGCAGGCCCTTGCAGCTGCGGCTGCGCGAACTGCTGGCCGAGGTGCGCGAGGACACCTCCCTCCGCGCCCTGGTGCTCACCGCCGAGGGCCGGGGGTTTTGCGTGGGCGCGGACCTGTCGTCCATGGGCGGCGCACAAGGCGGGGCACAAGGTGGGGCACAAGGCGGGGCCCAGGCCGATGGCCGCACGCTGGGCGAGCAGACGGCCGACAACATGCAGCAGCTGTCCAACCGCCTCATCCTGGACCTGCAGCAGTTGCCCGTGCCCGTGGTCTGCGCCATCAACGGCGCGGCAGCCGGGGCCGGCGTGGGCCTGGCCCTGGCCGGCGACGTGGCGCTGGCGGCGCGCTCGGCCTACTTCTACCTGCCTTTCCTGCCGCGCCTGGGCATCGTGCCGGACCTGGGCACCACCTGGTTCATCGAGCGCCGGCTGGGCCGTGCGCGCGCCCTGGGCCTGTCCCTGCTGGGCGACAGGCTGGGCGCGCAGCAGGCTGCCGACTGGGGCCTGGTCTGGGCCTGCGTGGACGACGAGGCCCTGCGCGAGCAGGCCCTGGCCACGGCCGCCCGCCTGGCGCGGCTGCCGGCCGGTGCCGTGCTGGAAGCCCGCCGCGCGCTGGACCACGCAGCCGCTTCCACGCTGGAGCAGCAGCTTCACTACGAGGCCGAACGCCAGCGCGAGCTGGTGGGCGCGCCGGCCTTCATGGAAGGCGTGCAGGCCTTCATGCAAAAGCGCGAGCCCGTGTTCGCGCCCCGCCAGCCGGGCTGAGCGCCACACCTTCCCGACGCACCTTGCTGCGCCCGCACATGCATTCGTCGGAATCGACGATGGGCGCGCGCCGGGCCGGTTCCTACCATGGACCGGCCACCACAAGAAAAGCGGGCACGGCGCCCGCAAGCCAGGAGACCACCATGCGCAACCCCTTCGCCCGCGGCCCCCGGGCCCTGATCGCCTGCCTGGCGCTGGTCCTGCCGGCCATCACCCAGGTGCCAGCCCAGGCCCAGACCCAGACCCAGACCCAGACCCAGAAGAAGTACGACACCGGCGCCAGCGACACCGAGATCCGCATCGGCAACTTCGTGCCCTACTCAGGTCCCGTGTCGGCCTATGGAACCATCGGCAAGGCCCATGCGGCCTACTTCGCCAAGATCAACGCCGAAGGCGGCATCAACGGCCGCAAGATCACCTACCTCTCGGCCGACGACGCCTACAACCCCGCCCAGAGCGTGGAGCAGACGCGCAAGCTGGTCGAGCGCGACGGCGTGCTGCTGATGTTCGGCGCGCTGGGCACCTCGCACAACCAGGCCGTGCATCGCTACATGAACCAGCGCAAGGTGCCCCAGCTGTTCGTCTCCACGGGCGCCACGCGCTGGGGCGATCCGAAGAACTTCCCCTGGACCATGGGCTGGCAGCCCACCTACCAGCTCGAAGGCCGCACCTTCGCCCAGCACATCCTGGCCACGCGGCCCCAGGCCAAGGTGGCCGTCCTGATGCAGAACGACGACTTCGGCAAGGACTACCTCAAAGGCGTGCTCGACGGATTCGGCGAGCAGGCCAAGCAGCGCATCGTCGTGCAGCAGACCTACGAGGTAGGCGACCCCACGGTGGACAGCCAGATGGTGGCGCTCAAGGGCTCGGGGGCGGACACCTTCATCAACATCAGCACGCCCAAGTTCGCGGCCCAGTCCATACGCAAGGCCGCCGACATCGGCTGGAAGCCTGCGCACTACCTGGTCAGCGTCTCGCTGTCCATCAGCTCGGTGCTCAAGCCCGCGGGCCTGGACAACGCACGCGGCGTGATGACGGCCAGCTACCTGCGCGAGCCCTCGGACCCCAGCAACCAGGGCACGCCCGAGCTGGCCGGCTACCTGGCCTTCATGAAGCAGTTCTACCCGGCCGGCGACCCCAACGATTCGCTCAACGTCATCGGCTACTCCCAGGCCCAGACCCTGGTGCAGGTGCTCAGGCAGGCCGGCGACGAGCTCACGCGCGCCAACATCATGAAGCAGGCCGCCAGCCTGAAGATGGACCTGCCCATGCTCTACCCGGGCATCAGCCTGCAGACCGGGGCGGACGATTTCTTCCCCATCAAGAAGATGCAGCTCGTGCGCTTCGACGGCAGCCGCTACGCGCCCGTGCAATGACCCCGGCCTTCAGGACAACGACAGGAGACACCCCCATGCCCGCCTTGCAAGGACTGATGCAGGACCGCCCGCTCATGATCTCGTCGCTGATCGAGCATGCGGCGCGCTTTCATCCGCACACCGAGATCGTCTCGCGCCTGCCGGAAACCCGGGACGGTGGCCTGCACCGCACCGACTGGGCCGGCATGCGCCGCGCCTCCTGCCAGGTGGCCAACGCCCTGCAGTCGCTGGGCGTGCAGCCTGGCGAACGCGTGGGCACGCTGGCCTGGAACAGCTGGCGCCACCTGGCGCTGTACTTCGGCGTCTCGGGCAGCGGCGCGGTGCTGCACACCATCAACCCGCGCCTGTTTCCCGAGCAGATCGAATACATCGCCAACCATGCCGAGGACCGGGTGCTGTTCTTCGACGTGACCTTCGCGCCGCTGGTGGAAAAGCTCGCACCGCATCTGAAGACCGTGACCACCTATGTCTGCATGAGTTCGCGCGAGCACATGCCCGCGCTGGACCTGCCCGGCCTGCACTGCTGGGACGAGCTGGTGGGCAACCAGAGCGAGGACTTCGAGTGGCCCGAGTTCGACGAGCGCACGGCCTCCTCGCTGTGCTACACCTCGGGCACCACGGGCCACCCCAAGGGCGTGCTGTACTCGCACCGCTCCACCGTGCTGCACACGCTGATGGAGCTGGCGCCCGACACCTTCGGCCTGAACGCGCGCGAGACCGTGATGCTCATCGTGCCCATGTTCCATGCCAACGCCTGGGGCACGCCCTATGCGGCGGCCATGGCCGGCGCACGGCTGGTGCTGCCCGGCCCCCACCTGGACGGCCAGAGCGTCTACGAGCTCATGCGCGACGAGAAGGTCACCTTCTCGCAGGGCGTGCCCACCGTGTGGCTGATGCTGTTCCAGTACCTGGATGCGCATCCCGACATCGACCCGCGCGCGCTGGGCGTCAAGAGCATAGGCATCGGCGGCGCGGCCGTGCCGCGCGCCATGCTGGAGCGCTTCGAGAACCAGTTCGGCGCCCAGGTCGTGCAGGGCTGGGGCATGACCGAGACCAGCCCCATCGGCGTGGTCAGCAAGCTGCTGCCCCGGCACGACGCGCTGTCGGGCGAGGAACTGGTCAAGGTCAAGCTCAAGCAGGGACGCGGCGTCTGGGGCGTGGACCTCAAGATCGTGGACGACGACGGCCGGCCCCAGCCCTGGGACGGCCAGGCCCGGGGACACCTGCGCGTGCGCGGCCCCTGGATCGCCAGCGGCTACTTCAAGGGCGAAGGCGGCTCGCCCGTCGATGAGGAAGGCTTCTTCACCACGGGTGACGTGGCCACCATCGATGCCGACGGCTTCCTGCAGCTGGTGGACCGCGCCAAGGACGTGATCAAGTCGGGCGGCGAGTGGATTTCCTCCATCGACGTTGAGAACGCCGCCATGGGCCATCCCGGCGTGGCCGAGGCCGCCATCATCGGCGTGGCCCATCCCAAGTGGCAGGAGCGGCCGCTGCTGCTGGTGGTGCCGCGCGCAGGCCACAGCGTCAGCCGCGAGTCCATGCTCGACTTCCTGTCCACGCGCATCGCCAAATGGTGGCTGCCCGACGATGTGCTGCAGGTGGCCGAGCTGCCGCACACGGCCACGGGAAAACTGCTAAAGACCAAGCTGCGCGAGCAGTACAAGAACCATCCACTGCCCACGGCCTGAAAGGAGACCTCCATGCCAGGACCGCTTGAAGGCGTGCGCGTGGTCGAGTTCGCGGGCCTGGGCCCGGGGCCGTTCTGCGCCATGCTGCTGGCCGACATGGGTGCCGAGGTGCTGCGCATCGCGCGGCCCGGCACGCCGGTCGATGCGCAGGACATCACCACGCGCAGCCGCAGCCAGGTCGAGATCGACCTGCGCGGCGAGGAAGGCCAGGCCTCGGCCCTGGCGCTGATCGCACGCGCCGATCTGCTGATCGAGGGCTTTCGGCCCGGCGTGATGGAGCGCCTGGGCCTGGGCCCCGAGCCCTGCCTGGCGCGCAACCCGCGCCTGGTCTACGGCCGCATGACGGGCTGGGGCCAGCACGGGCCGCTGGCGCATGCGGCGGGGCATGACATCAACTACATCGCCATCTCCGGCGCCCTGCACGCCATCGGCCGCGCGGGCGAGGCGCCCGTGCCGCCGCTCAACTACGTGGGCGACTTCGGCGGCGGCGGCATGCTGCTGGCCGTGGGCCTGCTGGCCGCCCTGCACGAGGCCGGGCGCAGCGGCCGGGGCCAGGTCATCGACGCGGCCATGACCGATGGCACGGCCCTGCTGTCGGCCTTCATGTACGGCTTCAAGGCCAAGGGCCAGTGGAGCAACCAGCGCGGAGAGAACCTGCTGGACGGCGGCGCGCACTTCTATGACACCTATGCCTGCGCCGACGGCAAATACATCGCCATAGGCGCCATCGAGCCGCAGTTCTACGCCGAGCTGCGCCAGCGCTGCGGCATACAGGACCCGCTGTTCGACGCGCAGCTGGACGCCGCGCGCTGGCCCCTGCTCAAGCTGCGCCTGGCCGACGTGTTCCGCACGCGCACGCGCCAGCAGTGGTGCGAGTTGCTGGAAGGCAGCGATGCCTGCTTCGCCCCCGTGCTCGACTGGGACGAGGCGCCCCAGCACGCCCACAACCGCGCGCGCGCCACGTTCACCGAGGCCGGCGGCGTGCTCCAGCCCGCGCCGGCGCCGCGCTTTTCGCGCAGCGTGCCCGAGCAGCCCCGCCCCCCGCGCGCCGCCAGCCTGCAGGACACGCTGGCCGCCTGGAATGCCCGCTCCTGAGGAAACCCCATGCCCATGTATCTCACCCAGGCCATCCACAAGGGCCGCCGCGAAAGGGCCGGCGCCACGGCAGCCATCTGCGGCGCAGAGCAGGCCAGCTGGTCGCAGCTTGCGCAGCGCATCGAACGCTGCGCCGGCCTGCTGCGGGCGCTGGACGTGGCGCCCGGCGACCGCGTCGGCATGATGGGCCTGAACTCCATCCGCTACCTTGAATACTTCTATGGCTGCTGGTGGGCAGGCGCCGCGGTCAACCCCGTCAACATCCGCTGGAGCGCGCACGAGGTGGCCTACTCGCTGGACGATTGCGACACGCGCGTGCTCTTCGTGGACGATGCCTTCGCGCCCCTGGTGCCCCGGCTGCGCGAGCTGTCCTCCAGCCTGCGCACCGTGGTGTTCTGCGGCACGGGCGCCGCGCCCGAAGGCGCGCTGCACTACGAGCAATTGCTGGCCGCCGCCACGCCCTGCGCCGACGCGCTGCGCAGCGGCACCGACCTGGCCGCCGTGATGTATACGGGCGGCACCACGGGCCGGCCCAAGGGGGTGATGCTCAGCCACGACAACCTGTTCATCAACGCCCTGTCCAATGCCAGCAACGTGCCGCGCCAGCATGTGAAGGTGGGCATGGTGGTCACTCCCATGTTCCATGTGGCCGGCTGCGGCCTGGCCCTGCTCATGGCCCAGCGCCTGGTGCCCCAGGTCATCGTGCCGGCCTTCGACGAGCTGGCCATCCTGAACGGAGTGCAGCAGCACGGCGTGAACGAGCTGTTCCTGGTGCCCACCATGATCCGCCGGCTGATCGAGCATCCGCGCCTGGCCGAATTCGACCTGTCCAGCCTGCGCCTCATGCTCTATGGCGCAGCCCCCATAGACGCCAGCCTGCTGGAGCGCGCCATGCAGGCGCTGCCCGGCGCCGACTTCGCCCAGGCCTACGGCATGACCGAGCTGTCGCCCACCATCGTGTCCATGGGCCCGGCCGAGCACCGCCCCGGCCCGCAGCGCGAGCGCCTGCTGCGCGCGGCCGGCCGGCCCGTGACCATTGCCGAGGTGCGCATCGTCGATGGCGAGGGCCGCGAGCTGCCTGCCGGCGAGGTGGGCGAGATCACGGCACGCGGCCCCATGGTCATGCAGGGCTACTGGAACAGGCCCGCCGAGACGGCCGCGGCGCTCAAGGACGGCTGGATGCACACGGGCGACATGGGCCGGCTGGATGCCGACGGCTACCTCTTCGTCGTGGACCGGCTCAAGGACATGATCGTCAGCGGCGGCGAGAACGTGTATTCGGCCGAGGTCGAGAACGCCATCGCCCAGCTGCCCCAGGTCGCCATGTGCGCCGTCATCGGCGTGCCCGACGAACGCTGGGGCGAGCGCGTGCACGCCGTGATCGTCGCGCGCGAGGGCCAGCCGCTGACCGAGGCCGAGGTCATCGCCCACTGCCGCGAACGCATCGCGGGCTACAAGTGCCCGCGCTCGGTGGAGTTCCGCAGCGAGCTGCCGCTGTCGGCCGCCGGCAAGCTGCAGAAATTCCAGCTGCGCGAGCCCTACTGGCAGGGCCGTGAACGCCGCATCAACTGAACCCCTCAATCCACCGGTCCAAGCCATGCCACTGCAACTGACACGCTCCTGGAGCACCCCCGAACTGGAAAGCCTGCGCGCCACCGCCGTGCGCTTTCTGGAAACCGAAATGCAGCCGCAGGACGAGGCCGCACGCCAGCGCGGCAACGTGGGCCATGCCATCTGGCGCCGCGCCGGCGAGCTGGGCCTGCTGTGCACCGACATCCCCGAGGACTACGGCGGCGGCGGCGGCGACTTCCGCCACGAGGCCGTGATCCACGAGGAGATGGCGCGCCGCGCCCTCTCGGGCATGAGCAACTCCGTGCATTCCATCGTGGCCCACTACCTGCTCAACCACGGCACCGAGGCGCAAAAGCGCAAGTACCTGCCCGCCATGGCGCGCGGCGAGCTGGTGGGCGCCATCGCCATGACCGAGCCCGGCGCGGGCTCGGACCTGCAGGGCGTGCGCACGCGCGCAGAACTCAGGGACGGCCGCTACCGCATCAACGGCAGCAAGACCTTCATCACCAACGGCCTGCTGGCCGGCCTGATCCTCGTGGTCTGCAAGACCGACCCGGCCCAGGGCGCGCGCGGCACCTCCATCCTCATCGTGGAGACCCGGGACTGCGCGGGCTTTCGCGTGGGCCGCGTGCTCGACAAGATGGGCATGAAGGCCCAGGACACCTCGGAGCTGTTCTTCGACGACGTGACCGTGCCGCAGGACGCGCTGCTGGGCGGGCGCGAAGGCCAGGGCTTCTACCAGCTCATGGGCGACCTGCCCTACGAACGCCTGATCATCGGCCTGGCCGCCCTGGCCTGCATGGAAGGCGCCTACGAGGCCACGCTGGCCTACGTGCGCGAGCGCCGCGCCTTCGGCCAGGCCATTGCCGACATGCAGAACACCCGGTTCAAGCTCGCCGAGGTGGCAACCACCCTCACCGTGGGCCGCGCCTTCATCGACCGCTGCGTGGAGCAGCTGGTGGCCGGCACGCTGGACACGGCCACGGCCTCCATGGCCAAGCTGTGGGGCTCGGAAGCGCAGGGCCGCGTGCTCGACGAACTCGTGCAGCTGCATGGTGGCTACGGCTACATGAACGAATACATGGTCACGCGCATGTACGCCGATGCGCGCGTGCAGCGCATCTACGGCGGCACCAGCGAAATCATGAAGGAAGTGATCTCGCGCGCGCTCTGACGCTCCGATCCCCTGGCGGCGCCAAGCGCTGCCGCAGTCCCCCTATCCCTTCCCCGGCAGCACAGGAGACAGCAGCCATGACCCTCGACGACCTCATCTACAAGCCCGGCCTGCTCCAGGGCGAACGCATCCTCGTCACCGGCGGCGGCACCGGTCTGGGCCGTGTCATGGCCGAGGCCTTTCTCATGCTGGGCGCCGACATCCACCTGTGCGGCCGGCGCGGCGCCGTGGTCGAGCAGACAGCGCAGGAGCTGGTGCAGCAGCACGGCGGCCGGGCCACGGGCCATGCCTGCGACGTGCGCCAGCCCGAGGCCGTGGAGCAGATGATCGAGGCCATCTGGGCCGACGGCGGCGCGCTCACGGGCCTGGTCAACAACGCGGCCGGCAACTTCGTGAGCCGCACCGAGGACCTGTCCATGCGCGCCTTCGACGCCGTGGCCAACATCGTCATGCGCGGCAGCTTCAACCTCACGCTGGAGTGCGGCCGCCGCTGGCTGGCCGAGGGCCGCAAGGCCAGCGTGCTGTCCATCCTCACCACCTGGGTCTGGAACGGCTCGGCCTTCACCGTGCCCTCGGCCATGGCCAAGTCGGGCGTGCATGCCATGACGCAGTCGCTGGCCGTGGAATGGGGCAACCGGGGCATACGCTTCAACGCCATCGCGCCGGGCCTGTTTCCCACCGAAGGCATGAGCGCGCGGCTGAACCCACAGGGCGGCGAGCATGTGCGCGCCGACAACCCCATGGGCCGCAACGGCCGCATGCCCGAGCTGGCCAACCTGGCCGTCTTCCTCATGAGCCGCCAGGCCGAGTACCTGACGGGACAGACCATCGCCATAGACGGCGGACAATACCAGGCGACGGGCGGCAACTTCGCCGGGCTGGCCAGCTGGAGCGACCAGGACTGGGCGAATGCGCGCAGCGCCATCGAATCGCGCAACGCGGCCGACCGCCAGCAAAGAACCGCATAGAAACAAGGAGACAAGCCATGAGCCAAGAACGCGTGCGCATATCGGTGGACCACGGCGTGGCCGAGGTGACCCTGGCCCGGCCCGACAAGATGAATGCGCTGGACCCCGCCATGTTCGACGCCCTGATCGACGCATTGGCACGGCTGCGGGACACGCCCGGGTTGCGCGCCGTGGTGCTGCATGGCGAGGGGCGCGCCTTCTGCGCGGGCCTGGACATGGGCAGCATGGCCGGCATTGCCGACGGCCAGCAGACGGCGGACATGACGGACCTGGCCGCGCGCACGCACGGCATTGCCAACCGCTTCCAGCAGATCTGCTGGGGCTGGCGCGAACTGCCGGTGCCCGTGATCGCCGCCGTGCACGGCGTGGCCTACGGCGGCGGCCTGCAGCTGGCGCTGGGCGCGGACATCCGCCTGGTGGCCGAGGATGCGCGGCTGTCCATCATGGAAATCAAGTGGGGACTGGTGCCCGACATGGCCGGCTGCGCGCTGGCCGCGCCGCTGGTGCGCGGCGATGTGCTGCGCGAGCTGGTCTACACGGGCCGCATCGTGCCCGGCCTCGAGGCCGTGGCCCTGGGCCTGGCCACGCGCGTGAGTTCCGCGCCGCTGGAGGAAGCGCGCCACCTGGCCCGCCAGATCGCGGCCAGCAGCCCGCACGCCATGCGCGCGTCCAAGCGCCTGATGCAGCTCAGCGAAACGGCATCGCCCCAGGACATCCTGCTGGCCGAGGCGCGCGAGCAGCAGGCCCTGCTGGGCAGTGCCAACCAGGCCGAAGCCGTGCGCGCAGGCCTGGAAAAACGGGCCCCGGTGTTCAGCGACCAAGGCCTTTAGACACCTCTTGAAACAACCACCGGACCCTGCCCACGGGTCCGCCGCGGCCATCCGTAATTACCCTTAATCGACGCCCTTTCGCCACTGCGCTGATTTTTTAGGCATTCCGTGGAAAGCCTTGCAGGGCGCGGATTCGGCAAGTTACACCCGGAGTTTTCCACAACTCCGTCCACATGCATCGGGGATAAAAACCTGGGGCCGAAGGGACATGCAGGAGCAGGCATACTTGACGGCTCGCCTCGGCCTCCCCCCCTTTCCCATGCCCCGCCTGCACGCCCCCAGCAAGGAAGACAGCCGCCTGCTGCCGCCTTTTTCCGCCCTGCCGGAACGCTGCATCCACGTGCCCGCCACCGACGCCGAATTCGCGGCCGCCCGCGCCGCGCTGATGGCCGCGCCCGTGCTCGGCTTCGATACCGAGAGCAAGCCTCTTTTCCACGCCAGCCAGACCGACACCGGCCCCCATGTGGTGCAGTTGGCCACCTGCGACCAGGCCTGGCTGCTGCAGCTGCACCATGCGCAGGCACGCGCGCTTGCGGCCGACGTGATGGCCAGCGAGGCCATCTGCAAGGCCGGCTTCGGGCTGGACCATGACCGCAGCGCGCTGCCCGCGCGCCTGGGCGTGGCGCTGAACAACGTGATCGACCTGGACCGCGTGTTCAAGCGCCATGGCTACGCCAGCTCGGTAGGCGTGCGCGCGGCCGTGGCTCTGGTGCTGGGGCAGAACTTCCAAAAGACCAAGAAGATCTCCACCTCCAACTGGGCTGCACCGCAGCTGAGCCTGGCCCAGCGCCACTATGCGGCCAACGACGCCCACGGCGCCGCCATGGTGCATGCCGCGCTGCCGGGCTGGGAGCTGCGCCAGCCGGCAGCGGCCCAGCGGCCTTCCAGGCCTGCGCTTGAACCGCGCGGGCCACGCGAGTCCAGCGCCCCGCAGACGCCGCAGACACCGCGTCCGCCCCGCACCGCTCGCCTGCTGCAGGCTGCGGTCGCGCCGGCCAAGTCCTAGAGCGTTTCCTCTTCCTTCACCAGCCGCACCCGGTCCCGGCCTGCGCGCTTGGCCTCGTAGAGCATGGCGTCGGCACGCGCGAGCGCCTGCTCCAGCGTCTGGCCCGGCGCCATCCAGGCCACGCCGAAGCTGGCGGTGATGCGCACCTCGTCGGGCAGCCCGCTGAAGCCCATCAGGCGCAGCTGGGTCTGTATGCGCCGGGTGATCGACTGCACGGCCAGAGGGTCCGCACGCGGCAGCAAGGCCACGAACTCTTCCCCGCCGAAGCGGGCCACCAGGTCCTGCTGGCGCGTGCTGCGCAGCAGCAGTCGCGCAAAGCGCTGCAGCACTTCGTCACCGGCCGCGTGGCCCCAGCCGTCGTTGACCCGCTTGAAATGGTCCAGATCACAGACCAGCACGGCGGCTGAAAGCTGAGGGTGCTCGGCCCGCCGGCGCTGCACCTCCTCCTTGAAGGCGCGCCGGTTCAGCAGCCCTGTCAGCGGATCGCGGTCGCGTTCCTCATGCAGCTCCTGCACGGTGTCGCGCACCGCCGCCGCCAGGAACACAATGGCGAACAGCAGGCCGAACACCAGCAGGCTCAGCTGCTTCGCCAGGCACGCGGAAGAAACGCCCAGCCATTCACTGGCCGCGTCGGCCGGTGGCGAGGCGCCAGGCGGTGTCAGCCACAGCGCACGAACGAAAAAGCTCAGCGCAAAGACCACGAACACCCCCAGCAGCAGCCGGTCCCAGTCCGTACCGGGATGCCTGCGCGGCAAACGCCACAGCGGCAGGGCCAGTTGCAGTCCCAGGCCGAAATTGAGCACATGCTGGCGCGCCTGCGCATCGGGAACGACCCAGGCGTAGTAGCCCAGCACCGCCAGCACTGCGCTGCCAAAGACAGCCGCCAGCGGCGCATCCGGTCGCACGCCCTGGCGCATGGCCATGGCCTCGGTGATGAACCAGGCCGCACACAGCTGCAGCGCGGCCGTGGCCAGCGCATTGACGGGCACGGCCGCAGGCCGCTCCAGGACCTGCAGCAGCAGCGCCAGGCTGAATCCGGTGAAGGCGAGGGACATGCTGCGCAACTCGCGCCGGGCACGCAGATGCCGCCAGCAGACATAGAAACAGCCGGCCAGCAGCGAGGTGCACAAGGGCACCGCCAGCGCCAGAAAATGTCTTGCTGTCAACGTCACCATCAACTCCCGAATGGAGTCTAGCGATCAGGTCACGTTACAACACGTTGTTAACAAAAATACACATTCACTCACGATCCTGGCAAAGCCAGGCCGGACATATCTGCGCACGGCAGAGGAGCAACCGGTCTGCGGCGTATATGTTCGTAACCAACGCATCGTTGGGCACCGGAGGCCGGCACGCCACAATGCCAACCGTCCTCCGCTTGTAAAACCTCAGGACTTACGCAAACAGGATGCGGGAACGCGCCGCTGCCCATGGCAAATGGCCCGCCCTGCCCTTCTTGCGTAAGCCGTCACCAGAAAGGCAATCTTCCATGCGCATCGAAACCCTGGCCGTCCACGCCGGCTACTCGCCCGACCCCACCACCAAGTCGGCCGCCGTGCCCATCTACCAGACCGTGGCCTATGCCTTCGACAGTGCACAGCATGGTGCCGACCTGTTCGACCTCAAGGTGGCCGGCAACATCTACACGCGCATCATGAACCCCACCACCGACGTGCTGGAAAAGCGCGTCGCGGCGCTGGAAGGAGGCATTGCCGCCGTGGCCGTGGCCTCGGGCATGGCAGCCATCACCTATGCCATCCAGGCCATCGCGGAGGCAGGCGACAACATCGTCTCGGCCAGCACGCTCTACGGCGGCACCTACAACCTGTTCGCCCACACCTTCCCGCAGCAGGGCATCACGGTGCGCTTTGCCGATCCGCGCGACCCGGCCAGCTTCGCCCAGCACATCGACGAAAAGACCAAGGCCATCTTCATCGAGTCCATCGGCAACCCGCTGGGCAATGTCACCGACATCCGCGCCCTGGCCGACGTGGCCCACGCCCATGGCGTGCCGCTGATCGTGGACAACACCGTGCCCAGCCCCTACCTGCTGCGCCCCATCGAGCATGGCGCCGACATCGTGGTGCACTCGCTGACCAAGTACCTGGGCGGCCACGGCAACAGCGTGGGCGGCGCCGTCGTGGACAGCGGCAAGTTCCCCTGGGCCGAGCACAAGGCCCGCTTCAAGCGCCTGAACGAGCCCGATGTCAGCTACCACGGCGTGGTCTACACCGAGGCCCTGGGCGAGGCAGCCTACATCGGCCGCGTGCGCGTGGTGCCGCTGCGCAATACCGGCGCCGCACTGTCGCCGCACAACGCCTTCCTCATCCTGCAGGGCATAGAGACGCTGGCCCTGCGCATGGACCGCATCTGCGAGAACACCCAGAAGATCGCCGAGACGCTGCAAAGGCATCCCAAGATCGAATGGGTGCGCTACGCCGGCCTGCAGGACCATCCCGACCACGCCCTGGTGAAGAAGCAGCTGGGCGGCCGCGCCTCGGGCATCCTGTCGTTCAGCCTCAGGAACGGCAGCGGCGACAGCGACACCCGCGCCGCCGGTGCGCGCTTCCTGGATGCGCTGCAGCTGTTCACGCGCCTGGTCAACATCGGCGACGCCAAGTCCCTGGCCACGCACCCCGCATCGACCACGCACCGCCAGCTCGACGCCGAGGAACTGGCCAAGGCCGGCGTCACCGAAGGCATGGTGCGCCTGTCCGTGGGCATCGAGCACATCAGCGACCTGCTGGCCGACCTGGAGCAGGCGCTGGACAAGGTCTGAGACGCCCTCAGCGCCTGCGCGAGCGCTCGCGCAGTTCCTGCGAGGAATAGAAGATCAGCGGGTCCGGCGTGCGCTGCGGATTGGCGCAGGGCTCGATGGCATGGCCGCGCGGCGGGGCGCAGCGGGCCAGGTCACGCAGCTGGGCCTGGGTTCGTTCGGCATGGCGCGCGGCGGTCTCTCCTTCGGAGGGGCGGCTGCCGGGCACGATCAGGCGCAGCTCCATCTTGCGGATGGCCGGCTCCACGGCGTAGGTGCCCTGGAACTGCAGCACCACGCGGCGCTCGGGCAGGTCCACCGTGGCCAGCACGGCACGCATGGGCACGGGAATCATCGCTCCCGACTGGTAGCGCACCAGCACGAAGGGCGCAAAGGGCTTGGGCAGCTTCAGCGCCAGCGTCTGGCCCTTGCCGTTTACATTGCCGTTACGCGCATCGGCACGCACGCGCAGCTGTCCGCCATCGGGCAGATAGCGGTCCAGCCGCCAGCCGGTGGCCACGCGCTGCGCGCCCACACAGGGCGCGTAGTAGTACTCGGTGGGGTCGGCATCCTTGCCCGTGTACAGCATCTGGGCGCCTTCATGCTCGGTCAGCGTCTTGATGGCCGCATCGGCGCCATCCGCCTGGGCGCCGACCAGCGTGCCGCCGCGCACGAACACGCCCGTATACGGGAACCAGGTGGTGCGCTGGTTGGCCACGGCGCCATAGGGCTTGCATTCGGTGGACATGCTCTGGTCCTGCATGTCGGCATGCGGGGCGACGGGCTCGCCGCCTTGGCCGCCGCCCTGGTCGGCCAGGGTCAGGCGGCCATCGGACTCGATGGTGAAGGTGGCCTTGGCCACCATGGAGTAGTAGCGGCCGGCTGCGTCTTCGCCGATCAGCAGCAGGCTGGGCAGGGGCGTGAGGTTGGCCACCTCGGGCTCGGCGCGCGGCGTGTCGGCCGGGGCCTGGGCAGGCACCTGGGGCCGGGGCTGCTCCTGTGGCTGGCTGGGCGCCGGAACCTGGGGCGGCGCAGTGGCGCAGCCGGCAAGGACCAGGGACAGCGGCATGGCAAGAACAAGCGAACGCAACAACATGGAACTCCCTCGGATCATTGAGGCCGACGATGCTACTGCATGCACCGGCGGGCGGCGCAATGCATGGGGATGCGGCAGGGGCAGGCTCAAGCCGGATCCCGCGCCAGCCGCAGGCCGGTCATCTGCCAGCGCGCCTGCGTGGGAAAGAAATTGCGGTAGCTGGCGCGCGCATGGCCTGGCGGCGTGAGGCAGGAGCCGCCCCGCAGCACATACTGGTTGACCATGAACTTGCCGTTGTATTCACCCACGGCGCCCTCCGCGATCTGGAAGCCCGGGTAGGCGCCGTAGGCGGACTGGGTCCATTCCCAGACCTCGCCCAGCGCAAGGCTGCCGGGCTGCATGGCGCGCGGGTGCACGGGGCCGGGAGGCTCGTCGTGCTCGGGGCGCTGCGCCATGGGCGCGGCAAAGGCCGCCTCCCATTCCGCCTCGGTAGGCAAGCGCGCACCGGCCCAGCGCGCATAGGCGTCGGCCTCGAAATACGAGATGTGGCAGACGGGGCGGCGCCCGTCCAGCGCCAGCGCGCCATGCAGGCTGAACTCCTGCCACGTGCCGTCCGATGCGCCATCCAACGCGCCGCCTGCATTGCGCCGCCAGTACCAGGGATGCTCCAGTTGCTGCGCGCAGCGCCAGTCCCAGCCTTCGGCCAGCCACCACTGCGGCTGGGCATAGCCGCCGTCCTCGACGAAGCGCAGGAACTCGGCATTGCTCACGGGCCGCTGCGCGATCTCGCAGCCTTGCACAAACACCTCGTGGCGCGGGCGCTCGTTGTCGAACGCAAAGCCCTCGCCGCCATGGCCCACGGCATGCATGCCACGCGGCACGGTCTGCCACTGCAGCGGGGCAGGCGTTCCATCTGCCGGCCCAGGCGCAGGCATGCCCTCTTCCTGCTCTCGATAGGCAGGCCACAGCGGGTGGCACGACAGCAGGTGCTTGATGTCGGTCAGCAGCAGTTCCTGGTGCTGCTGCTCATGCTGCAGGCCCAGCTCCAGCAGCGCGGCCAGACGCGCAGGCGGCTGCGTGCCCCAGTCCTCGAACATCTGCAGCATGCGCTGGTCCACCGCCTCGCGGTAGGCCAGCACCCGCGCCAGCGAGGGCCGGGTCAGCAGCCCGCGCTGGGCACGCGGATGCCGCGCACCCACCTGCTGGTAGTAGGAGTTGAACAGCACGCGGAAGTCGGGATCGAAGGGCGGCACGCCGGGCGCGTGCTCGGCCAGGACAAAGGTCTCGAAGAACCAGGTGGTATGCGCCAGATGCCATTTGGCAGGGCTGGCATCGGGCATGGACTGTACGCAGGCATCCTCGGCGGACAAGGGGGCGGCCAGCAGCACGGTGGTCTGGCGCACGGCCTCGTAGCGCTGCACCCAGCGGAAGACGGCGGGCATTTCACGCATGGGCATGGATCACGGCAAACCACTGGCGCTCATCGGTCCAGACCTGGCAGGCCCCGAAGCCCGCACAGGCCAGCATGTCCAGGAAGTCGGGCAGCGGGTATTTGTAGCTGTTCTCGGTGTGTATGGTCTCGCCGGCCGCGAAGTGCCGCAGCCCCTGGGGCCAGCCAACGATCAGCGGGCGCCGCGCGCGCAGGTGCATTTCGATGCGCGAGTGCTCGGTGTTGAAGAAGGCCACATGTTCCCAGTCGCCCTCGTTGAAGTCGCTGCCCAGCAGGTGGTTCACATGGCTGAGCAGGTTGAGGTTGAAGCGCGCCGTCACGCCCTGGGCATCGTCATAGGCAGGCTCCAGCCACTGTATGGGTTTGGGCAGGTCTATGCCGATCAGCAGCCCACCGTCGTCGCTGAGCAGGGCCCGCATCTGGCCCAGCATGCGCTGGGCCTGTTCAGGGTCGAAGTTACCTATGGACGAGCCCGGGTAGAACAGCAGCCGGCCGGCCTGCGGGATATAGGGCGGCAGGGCCAGCGGCTCGGTGATGTCGGCCGTGACGGCATGGGCCTGCAGCTGCGGAAACTCCTCGGCCAGGCGCCGCACGGACTGGCGCAGGAAGGCGCCCGCAATGTCCACGCCCACGAAGTGCCGTGGACGCAGGCTGCGGCACAGGCCGCGCACCTTTTCGCAATTGCCGGCGCCCAGCTCGATCAGCACCTCGCTGCCGCGCAGGGCCTCGGCCATGGCCGGACCGGAGTCGGCCAGGATGGCGGCCTCGGTGCGCGTGGGGTAGTACTCGGGCAGCCGCGTGATCTGCTCGAACAGGTCGCAGCCGCGTGAGTCATAGAGAAACTTGGGCGAGACCCGGGCCTGCGGCTGCATCAGCCCGTTCTGCAATTCGGCCAGGGTTGCTCGCAGGGCGCTGTCTGCCAGCTCCGGCGCAGCCTCTCTCCTGCCACCTTCGGCCGGTGGGCGCGGAGCCGAAGGCAGGGGCAGGGGCACGCGCTGGGCGCGCGACGCCAATGGAGGGGAAGACACGGAATGATCGTGGGCATACAGCATGGTGGGGGCCTCGCGTTGTGCGCCGACCGCCTCAGCATGGTGAATGCCGCGCCCCCGCCTTGCAGCGGGGAGCGGTCGCCAAGGGGGCGGGCAGCCAGAATGAAGCCTGCAAACTGGCGTCCCGCCTCGCAAGGCGCGCGCCGACAGGCCGAGGCACCAGCCTAGGCGCCCGCCCCAGGCACGCGGGTAGGACAGTTTCCAGCGAGCGTGTCTTTTTCATGACCTGCAGATCTGGTGCGCTGCAGCATGCCGGACGAAAAAAATCCGGTATGCCGCGAACGGCATACCGGACCAAGTACCCATCCTTGCCTCACTACGCGCTGCCGGATGAAGCAGCGCGTGCCTCGCTCATGATCCGAAGATCAGAAGCGATAGCCCAGTCCCACGCCAACCAGCACGGGGTTCACCTTGAAGGTGCCCACCTTGGTGCCGCCAGCGCGCACGTCCGTCTCGATGAAGACCTTCTTCACGTCGAAATTCAGCGACCAGTTCTTGTCCAGCGCATAGTCGAAGCCGATCTGCAGCGCGCCGCCAAAACTGTTCTTCTTGATGGAGGGGTTCAGCGCGGCCTGCACGGCGGGATCGAAGTTCACGCTGGAAAAGCGCGTGAAGTTGACACCGGCGCCCACGTAGGGCTTGAACGCGCCGAAATTGGTGAAGTGGTATTGCGCCAGCAGCGTGGGCGGCAGGTGCTTGAGGCTGCCGATCTGACCCAGGCCGTTGGCACGCAGGTCATGCTTTTGCGGGTAGGTCAGCACCAGCTCGGCCGCGATGTTGGGCGTGAAGAAGTAGGACACGTCCAGCTCGGGCATCCACTTGTCATTGATCGACAGGCCCAGGCCCGTGCTGTCCTTGTTGACGCTGTCCAGGTGGACGGCGCGCACGCGCACCATCCAGGGGCCTTCGGCCTGCTGCGCAAAGGCGGCACCCGACGACAGGGCGCAAACGGCAGCAACGGCGAGCAGAGTTCTTTTCATGATGGAGAGTCTTGGAGTAGCCCGGGGCAAATCCCGTAGCTGTATTGCAGCAGGGGCAGGCAAGGCCGGTCTTGTCCTAGCTCAAATCCGAAGGTGGGCGCCGTCGCATGGCCGGATCGCGTTGGATGCATGCAACGCCATGCGCGGCAGGCCAGTTGCGGCCAGGCTGCAGCCATTGCTCAAATAGAATGCGAATCATTATCAAATCCGCTTTCCCAGGAACCCGCTCCATGGCCGCCGCGCCTTCGCACCCCGATATCGCCCTGCTCTACAGCGACCACCACGGCTGGCTGGTGGGCTGGCTCAGGCGCAGGCTGGGCAATCCCTGCGATGCGGCCGACCTGGCCCAGGACACCTTCATTCGCGTGCTGGGCAAGCCCCAGTCCCTGCATGGCGTGCGCGAGCCGCGCGCCTGGCTCACCACCATCGCCAACGGCCTGGTCGTGGACCACACACGCCGCGCCGCGCTGGAGCGCGCCTGCCTGGACGCCATCGCCAGCCTGCCCGAGCCGCTGGCGCCCTCGGCCGAGGAGCGCCATCTGCTGATCGAATCCCTGGTGCGCATGGACAACCTGCTGGCCGGCCTGCCGCCCAAGGCCCGCAGCGCCTTTCTGCTCTCCCGCCTGGAAGGCCTGAGCTACCCGGAAATCGCCCTGCAGCTGGGCGTGTGCCTGAGCTCCGTCGAGAAATACATGGCCACCGCCATACGCCACTGCCTTGCCCTGCGCAGGGAACTGACGGCGTGAGCACAGACCAGGCCCCCCAGGCGCTGGAACAGGCCATTGCCTGGGCCGTGCGGCTGGCCTCCGGCACGGCCACCGATGCCGACCGCGCCGCCTGCCAGGCATGGCGCAGCAGCCACGCCGCGCACGAACAGGCCTGGCAACAGGTCCAGGCTGTGGAGGCCCAGTTCGCCCTGCCCGCCGGCCAGGCGGGCCTGGCCCACGGCGTGCTGCGGTCCGCCGGCCCAGGGCCGGCGCGAGGCCGGCGCGCAAGCCTGCAGCGGCTGCTGTTCCTGGGCCCCGCGGCCCTGCTGCTGGGATCCATGGCATGGCGCTGGGCTGCACCGCGCGAGCAGATCGCGCTGGACACGGCCATCGGTGAGCGCCGCAGCACGCTGCTGGCCGACGGCAGCCGCCTGCACCTGGCACCGGACACGCTGGTGCAGGTGGATTTCACCTTGCTGCGCCGCGTGGTCCGCCTGGCACGCGGCGAGATCTTCATCGACACCGGCAGCGACCCGCGCTCCCTCGCGGGCCGACGCTCCTTCTGGGTGGAAACGCCGCTGGCCCGCTTCGAGGCCCTGGGCACCAGCTTCGGCGTGCGCCACGAAAAACACCCGGACACGGCCACGCGCCTGTACGTCACCGAGGGCCGCGTGGCCATCCATGTCAGGGCGCTGGACGGCACTGCGCCAGGCCCCCTGGACGCCATCGTCGCCACCTCCGGCGAAACCCATGTGCTGCACGCCGGCCAGCACCGCCCTGTGCGCCTGCCCGACGAAGGCCTGGTGCCCGACGCATGGACCGACGGCGTACTGGTCGCCCGCCGCATGCGCCTGGACGCCTTCGTGACCGAGCTGTCACGCCAGACCGGCATGCCCATGGAATGTGCCGACGACGTGGCTGCCCTGCGTGTTTCAGGCGTATTCCAGCTGGACGGCCCGGATCCGGCGGGTCGTGCGCTGGCCGCCATTGCCCGCACGCTGCCTGTGCGTGTGGAGCGCGGACAAGGTGCGGCCAGCGGTGCCCGCAGCGCCAAGCGCCTGGTCAAAGCCTGAGCCGGAATTTTTTCAGGCAGTCATTACGGGTTTCACACCGCCCGTTCGGCATAGGAGCAAAGACATCGCTTTTCCTTTGCCGCTTCTCAAGGACTGCCTCCATGCCCAGCCTGCCCAGCACCCGCCGCGCCGCCCATCCACCCTCGTGCACACGCCCCACGGCGGTGGCTGCACAGGCCTTGATGCTGGGCCTGTTTATCACGCTGGGCCTGCCCATGACCGCCCTGGCCCAGAGCCCGAGCTCCGCCCCGGATGCCAGATCCATCCGGTTCGACCTGCCGGCCGGTGAACTGGAGACCAGCCTGCACAGCCTCGCGCGCCAGGCAGGCATCACCCTCTCGTTCGATCCAGCCCTGGTCCAGAACCGACAGTCGGCGGCGCTGAGCGGTACGCGCGGCGTGCACGAAGGGCTTGCCGCCCTGCTCGCCCCGCACCAGCTGCAGGCCACGCGCACGGCCGAAGGCGGCTGGGCCGTGCACCGTGCGCGGCCCGGGGCCGCGGCCGAGCATGCGCTGCCCACCGTGAACGTGCTGGCCGATGCCGAGCATGAAAGCGCCTGGGGCGCCGTGCCCGGCTACGGGCCGCGCCGCAGCGCCTCGGCCATGAAGATGGATGTGCCGCTGCTGGAGACGCCGCAGCAGGTCAGCATCATCGGCGAGGCCCAGATCCGCGACCAGGCCATCTCCAGCGTGGCCGAAGCCGTGCGCTACAGCGCGGGCGTGCGTCCCATGGACTACGGCATCACCGATGACGACGTGGCCGTGCGCGGTTTCTATCTGACGGGCACGGGCCTGTACCGGGACGGCATGCGCATGGTCCACAACGGCTTCATGACCAACCTGGAGCCGTATGGACTGGAGCGGCTGGAAGTCGTGCACGGCCCGGCCTCGGTGCTGTACGGCCAGTCCGCGCCCGGCGGCCTGATCAATGCCGTCACCAAGCGCCCGCGCGCCGGCATGCAGCGCGAAGTGGGCGTGGAGTTCGGCAGCCACGACCGGCGCCAGCTCACGGCCGACATCGGTGGCGCCATCAATGAACAGGGCACGGCGCTGGCACGGCTGACCGTGCTCAAGCGCGAATCGGGCACGCAGTGGAACGGCCTGCGCGCCGACCGCAGCTACATCGCCCCCTCCTTCACACTGCTGGGCGAGCGCACCAGCCTCACCCTGCTGGCGCAGTACCAGGAGGACGAAACCGGCTTCGTCATCCCCTACTACCGCCAGACGCCTGCGGGCTGGTCGGCCACGGACATCAACGTCAGCGGTCCGGGATCTGGCCACCACAAGCGCAACGCCAGCGTGGGCTGGCTGCTGGAGCACCGGCTGAACGACCAGCTCACGCTGCGCAACAACCTGCGCTACCTGGATGGCCGCAACGACCGGCGCGAGATGCGCAACCGGGGCCTGACGGCCGACCAGCGCGGCATGGCACGCCTGGCCATGGTGCGGCCCGACGCCGAACAGACCTGGGTCATGGACACGCAGATCGAAGGCCGCCACCGGACGGGTGCCGTCTCGCACCAGTGGGCCGTGGGCTTCGACTACTACCGCTCCAGGCTCGACTGGCGCATCTACTCGCTCAACGGCGCCGTGGCGCCGCTGGACCTGGTCAACCCCATCCACATCGCGCCGAACTGGGATGACAACTACCTCAGCGACCGCGCGCTGGCACGCACGCACCAGGCGGGCCTGTACGTGCAGGACCAGATCAAGTTCGGCGAGCGCTGGGTGCTCAGCGCCGGCCTGCGCCGCGACAGCGCACGCATAGACACCGACTACGACGCGCGCGCCGCAGCCACCGCGCCCTTCGCCATCACCACCGTGCGCCGCACCGACAGCGCCGTCACCGGGCGGCTGGGCCTGATCTACCTGGCGCCCAGCGGCCTGGCGCCCTATGTGTCCTTCAACAACTCCTTCCAGCCGCCGCTGACCACGGTCACGGCCACCGACGCCAACGGCAGGCCCTACGAGCCCGAGACCGCGCGCCAGTTCGAGGCCGGCCTGCGCTACGCGCCGCCGTCGGCCGGCTACACGCTCAGCGCCGCAGTGTTCGACCTGCGCAAGCGCAATGTGCGCACGCCATCCACACTCAACCCGCGCTTCGACGTGCAGACCGGCGAAGTGCGCAACCGGGGGCTGGAACTGCAGGCCCAGGGCGAGATCGGCGGCGGCTTCTCGGCCATTGCGGCCTATACCTACCTCGACTCCAGGGTCACGCGCAGCAACAACGCCATCGAGATCGGCGCGCGCCCCGGCGCCACGCCGCGCCATGCCGCATCGCTGTGGGGCAAGTACCAGCGCGGCGCCCTGGAGCTGGGCCTGGGCCTGCGCCACATCAGCGCCACGCCTGGCGAGCTGCCCATGGACGGCGTGAAGACCCCCATGAACGACGCCTACACGCTGTGGGACGCCATGGCCGCCTACACCACCGGCCCGTGGCGCTTCTCGGTCAACCTCAGCAACCTCACCGACAGGCAGTACCGCACGCAATGCAACACCTTCCGTGGCGGCGCGCAATTTTGCGCGCTGGGCTTCGGGCGCGAGGTGCGTGTGGCGGCGGCCTATCGGTTCTGAGTGCCGCCATTGCTGCCCGCCAGGGCGGGAGCAATGCAGGCCCCCGCTCTTGGAACAACGCCCGGCGGAGAGCAACAGACAGCCCACTCGGCATGCATCTGCAGCACGCTCGGTGCAGCTTGCATCCAGCACAGCGCATCGCGGACCTGCTCGTCTGGATCGGATGGCGTTGGATGCATGCAACGCATTGCGCGGCAGGCCAGCGGCCACCGATGTGTGATGCCGGGTTCTAGGTGCGAGGCCGTGGCTGCGGCTTACTGGTTCTCGGCGCGGCCATTGCTGCCGGCCAGGAGGGCCTCCGTGCAGGCCCCGCCCTCGGCAAAACGCCTGGCGGACAGCAACAGATAGCTCACCGCGTAGAGGATGGGATCGTCGTTGTCGTCGCCATGGAGCCGCCCGACCAGGGCGATGATCCGCCGCAGGTTCAGAGACAGATCGTTCAGCAGGCAGACCACCGGCGCGGCCATGTGCACCAGGCCCGCCGTATGGTGGGCCTCTTCGTGGTAGCGGTGCAGCAGATCACGGATAGCAGAGATTTCCGGGCTTTGCACGCGCTCGGCATGCATCTCCAGCACGCTCAGTGCAGCGCCCATCTGGCACAGCGCATCGTTGACCTGCTCTTCGCAATCGCATGGCATTGCGCCGTCGCAGTTGCATTGGTGCATTGACTACGTCCTCCCCCTGATTTGCGTGAACTCTTGCCAAGGCTTTTTTGGCGCGCGCCAACATATTTGGCTCAATCTATCGAAGCCAATGATTTTGCTGAATATATTCAACAAATCACCAATTGCCTAGAGCGAACCTTGCTGAATATTTTGAGCAAGCAACGTGGAACCAGATCAGGCATTCGGACAGGCGCTGCGCAGCCTGAGAACAAAGCGCAATTGGTCGCAGACAGACTTGGCTCTGCGCGCAGACATGGACCGTTCTTATGTGTCGTTGATAGAGTTGGGCCGCAACAGCCCAAGCATCCGCATGCTGTTTCAGCTTTGCGATGCCCTGGACATCACGCCGTCTGCATTGATCAAGGATGTGGAGAAGCGCATGAAGGTGATCGGTCAGGGCAGTGACCCGGCCGGCGATTGACGGCTCCTTTCGACAGGACAGGAAGCCGGGCGCTGTAACACCCCGGACCGGCATAAGCAAAGACGCAGATGCCGCTTGCACGCCCCTGCAATACGCACTAACTTGGAGGGCCGGCCCGGCCATCGGCGTCGACGGCAGAATCTGCCCGTATCCCACCCCTACCCGTCTCTTTCATGACCACCCTCAAGCTCTACTACGCTCCCGGCACCTGCGCCCTGGCCGCCCGCATCGCCCTGATCGAGGCCAATGCGCCCCATGAAGTCGTCAAGCTCGATTTCTCCAAGGGCGAGCAGCGCAGCCCCGAATACCTGGCCATCAATCCCAAGGGCCGCGTGCCCGCCCTGGTAACCGAGCGCGGCGTGCTCACCGAAACGCCGGCCCTGCTCGCCTATATTGCCCGGCGCTTTCCCGAAGCCCGGCTTGCCCCGCTGGACGATGCCTATGCCTTCGCCCACATGCAGGAGTTCCACGGCTACCTGTCCTCCACCGTGCACGTGGCCCACGCCCACGGCCGGCGCGCAGGCCGCTGGGCCGATGACGAGCCGGCCATTGCCTCCATGCAGCGCAAGGTGGCAGCCAACATGGCCGAATGCTTTGGCGTGATAGAGCGCCACTACCTGGGCGACGCGCCCTGGGTGCTGGGCTCCGACTATTCCGTGGCCGACGCCTATCTGTTCACCATTGCCGGCTGGCTGGAGGGCGACGGCGTGGACATCGCCGGCTTCCCCAAGGTGCAGGCGCACTTCAAGCGCATGGGCGAGCGCGCTGCCGTGCGCGGGGCGCTGGGGAGCTGAGGGGGGAGGCTGCCCGCGGCCTGCGATGGCCGCGCTCAGCCAAACAGATCGCTGTGGGTTCCAAGGCGCTTGAAGATGACGATCTCCATGTCCTTGGCTTCGGGATGCGGATCAATGCGATAGATCAGCAGGAAGTCCCCTCCCAGATGGATATCCCGATCGCCCGCGTCCCATTCATCGTCGGCGATCAAGGCGTGATCGCTCCACTGCGCCGCCAGCACCTGCTGCGCCGTGTGGGCAATGAGCAGGCCGCCGACCTGGTTCACCAGTGTCATGTCGTAACGGCCTGATGCCGCCATGCGCTGGTAGTCCTTCCTGAAGGTCTTGGTGTACGCGATGGTGCGCAGCCTGCAGCCCTTCTTGCCGGCCATCAGGCTTCATCCTTTTCCATGGCCTGCAGCATGGCTTCAACAGAGGCATGTCCAGGTTCACCGCCTCTGGCGATTTCTCTCGCCTCCAAAGTGGCCTGCCGATTTGTCTCGCGACGCAGCCGCATCGCCTGCACCTGCTCCGCCGTCAGCCGCAGGTCAAAGGGAATCCCGTTGTGCAGCACAACGCCCTGCAGAAACATGCGCACGGCGGCGTTCACATCCATGCCCAGCGTAGAAAGTATGTCGGCAGCGCTGTCGTAGATCTTGTCATCTACGGTAGTACGGATGATGGTCATTTTTTGCTCCTTTGAGGTCACTTGCCGACATATTCTAGGCAATCTCAAATCAACTGTTGCTGCAACCTTCCACACGCATTCACTTGCAAAAACAAAAAACCAGACAGCCATTCGTAAATTTCCCTTGGCAGTCCACCAAGCCCCAGACCTCTACCGCCGCCCCCAAGCCTTGCCTAAAGTCGCCAGGACAGGCAGGGGCGTTGCGCAAGGCGGCGCCTTTTCGCCATTCCAGAAACGACGGATTCAGACGACAGGGTGGAGCATGCAAAGACAAGCCAGGGTGATTGCCATCAACAACCAGACAGGGCTCATCGGTCTGCAGCCGGAGGGAGAAGACAGCTGCGTGCTGGCGCAGCAGCTCGACACCCGCCCCGTGAATACGGGCCAGATGCTGTCAGGGGAGATGGACAGCGTGGGCATGGAGACGTTTGTGAACGCGCAGACGCAGGACCGCATCGAGGTCTTTGTCGAGGCCTACGGGCTGTCTGCGGAGGCCGTGGAGCTGGCGATGCGCTGAGTGGGCCGGCCAGCGAAGGTGCGGGTGCCGGTCTCAAGGCCGCGCCCACTGCGCCAGCGTGTGCCGCGCCAGCGCCTCGACATCCAGCGGAGACCGGGGGTCCACCGCCAGCTCTCCCAGCATCACCATGGCCTCGGGAATCTGGTTGCGCTCGCGCAGCAGCAGGGCCTTGTTCAGCAGCAGAAAGCCGCGGGTCTGGGCATCGGGGTCGGCCTTCAGGCCGCTGTCCAGCAGGGCAAGGCATTGGTCGGGGTCGTCCTCCATCAGGGCGGCTGTCTTCCAGGCGGGGGCGAAGCCAGGGGTTTCGCGGGTCATGGCCAGGGCGGCCTGGCGCACCTTGCTCCTGTCGGTCTCCCACTCCAGGGCGAGGTAGCGCAGATAGGTGCCTTGCGGGAGCTTGCCATCGCGCTCCATGCGCAGGCTGTGCACGGCCGTCTTGGCCATGAAGAAACCCCTGGGAGCCATTGCATCCACGCGCCGGTAGTGGCGATAGGCCGCATCAAAGTCCTTTTGCAGCAGGTAGGTGAATGCGGCGTCGTAGACGGGATAAGGCCAGTCCGGCGCCAGCTTCGAGGCGGTCTCGAAATGCGCCAGCGCAGCCCGGTTGTCACCGCGCTGCCCTGCGGCGCGGCCCAGGGCATGGGCATCGCGTGCCGCCTGGCTGACGGGTGTGGCGCGGGGCAGTTCCCAGCTGAAACGGCCATCGGCCTTGTCCAGGTCGCTGCGCTTGAGCACGCGGCCGGCGCTGTCCTTGAAGACGATGTCGTCGGCTGCCATGGCGGGCGCTGGCGCCAGCAGCTGCAGTGCCAGGGCCATGGCGGCAAGCAAGGGGAGCTTCATGGTGTGCTGAGCGTGGTTCGGGAAAGCCGATATTAGGGCGCAGACGCAGACGCAGACGCAGACGCAGACGCAGACGCAGACGCAGGAGCGGAGCCGGCAGAAGGGGATTCACCTGCAGGCCTGCCAGTTGAGGGGGCCGTGGCGGCGGCACGCCTTCCCCTGCCCCTGGCGCGCGGGCGGGCAAGGTGATTCATTTGCCATTCCAGCGATTCGGTATCGAAGTCGAAGGCATCCAGCAGGGCAATGGCTTTCCTGGCCTCCCTGAAGTCCACTTCCGTGACGGGCGGACTGTGCCGCAGCGACAGATCGTGCTTGAGCAGCCATTGCTGCAGATCGGCCAGCGCGACGATGGAGATGCCCTGGTTGATAAGCTGTGACGCGGTGACTTGCGCCAGCATGGCCGGCGTCAGTTGCCTGCAGGAGCGCAGGCCCAGGACCTGCCTGAGTTTGGCCACCAGGGGAGTGCGCAGCTCGAACTGGGGCAGGCTCTCGAAATGGGCCAGGGATTCGAGGTACAGGTCCGGCTCCGCATGTATGGCGTCCAGGTCGTTGGGCAGATTCAGCAGTTCGCAGATGCGATTGAGGGCGGTGCGTGCGCGTTCGGTGCCGAGTTTCTCGGCCTTGCCCGCTTGCGCGACCGAGCAGCCGGCGATGACGGAGCGCAGCACATTGGCCTTGGTGAGATTGGAAATCATGGAATCCCCCTGATGAAAATCCAGGGACCCGCGCGGAATCAGCTTCAGCCGCCCGGTCCCGACAATGGCTCTGGCGCGGCGATGGGCCGTTCACGGAACCTCGGAGGCCGGCAGGCGCAAGTGCATTGCGCCGCCGCCAAGGGACAGGAGGACGCCAGGCCTTGCAGAGTTCCAGGGGAAATGCACGTGCTTGCGCCCACAGTCAAATGCAATGCGCTGAGGTGCAAATTCCATGCAGATTCCATCGAAAAGGGGGCCTGACGGCCCCCCTGGTGTGCTCTGCCGGCTGCAGCCCCGGCAGGCCTTGCTTGCGGCGACTCAGCGGCGGCGCAGGCGCTTGATGCCTTCGACAGCCGCCAGCACGATGGCGCCGGCCACGATGCCGGCCACCGCGTTGAGCACATTCACCGCCAGCACGCGCCACAGGCCGCCCAGCGCGCCCTGGGCCACGGCATCGCCCAGGCCCTCCACGGCGTGGTGCAGCGCAGGCACGCCGTGTACGAGGATGCCGCCACCCACCAGGAACATGGCGGCCGTGCCCGCAACGGACAGCCCCTTCATGAGCCAGGGCGCGGCGGCGACGATGCCCCGGCCCAGCGCGCGGGCCGCGGCGCTGGCACGCTGGCCCAGCCACAGTCCCAGGTCATCGAGCTTGACGATGCCGGCCACCAGGCCATAGACGCCCAAGGTCATGATGAGGGCAATGCCCGCCAGCACGGCGACCTGCTGCCCGAACGGCGCCGAGGCCACGGTGCCCAGGGTAATGGCGATGATCTCGGCCGAGAGGATGAAGTCGGTGCGTACGGCGCCCTTGATCTTGTCCTTTTCCATGGCGACGAGATCGACGCTCGCATCGGCATTGGCCTGGGTGAGGCGCTCGCGCTCCACGGCATCTTCCTCGGGCGAATGCAGGAATTTGTGGGCCAGCTTCTCGCAACCCTCAAAGCACAGAAAGGCGCCGCCGACCATGAGCAGCGGCGTGACAGCCCAGGGAATGAAGGCGCTGATGAGCAGCGCCGTCGGCACGAGGATGACCTTGTTGACCAGCGAGCCCTTGGCCACGGCCCAGACCACGGGAATCTCGCGCTCGGCGCGCACGCCCGTGACCTGCTGGGCGTTGAGGGCCAGGTCATCGCCCAGCACGCCGGCCGTCTTCTGCGCAGCCACCTTGGTCATGACGGACACATCGTCGGCCATGGCCACGCTCTTGCGGGCCGCGACCTTGGTCATGAGGGCCACATCGTCAAGGATCGCTGCAATATCGTCAAGCAGCATCAGCAAACCAGCACCAGCCATCGCGTTTCTCCAGTGAATTGTTGGGGGGCCTTGCGGCCTGGGCGCCATCATGGGGCACGGGCATGTCCTGCCCGTGTAGGAGAGGCCCGGCGGCCGGCCGGGCCACCGGCCTGAGCGGCCATCCGCTACTTGCTTGTCTTGAAGCCCTGCCCTGCCGCCCAGGCCGCCACGTCGTCGCGGCGGATGGCGGCGGCCATGAGCTGCGGGAAGGCGTCCGGCGTGCAGGCAAACGAGGGCACGCCCAGCGCGGCCAGCTTGGCGGCCAATTGTGCATCGTAGGCAGGCGCGCCTTCGTCGCTGAGCGCCAGCAGCGTGATGAACTGCACGCCCGACTCCACCAGCTCGGAGGCACGTCGCAGCAGGCCGCTTTCCACGCCGCCTTCGTAGAGGTCGGAGATGAGCACGACGATGGCGTTGCGCGGCTCGCTGATCAGGCCCTGGCAGTAGCCCACGGCGCGGTTGATGTCGGTGCCGCCGCCCAGTTGCACGCCGAACAGCACGTCCACGGGGTCGGAGAGCTTGTCGGTCAGGTCCACCACCGCCGTGTCGAAGACCACCAGACGGGTAGCGACGGCCGGCAGGCTGGCCATGACGGCACCGAAGATGCTGGAGTAGACGACGGAGTTGGCCATGGAGCCGCTCTGGTCTATGCACAGGATGACTTCGCGCTGCGGGCGGCGGACCTTGCGGCCGTAGCCGACCAGGGTCTCGGGCACGATGGTGCGGTAGTCGGGCTGCCAGTGGCGCAGGTTGGCGCGGATGGTGCGGTTCCAGTCGATCTCGGAATGGCGCGGGCGGCGGTTGCGCTGGCTGCGGTCCAGCGCGCCCGAGACGGCGCTGCGCATGGGCTCTTCCAGGCGGCGCATGAGGTCGTCCACCACCTTGCGCACGACGATGCGCGCGGTCTCCTTGGTGTTCTGCGGGATGACGGAGCCCAGGGAGATGAGGTCGGCCACCATGTGCACGTCGGGCTGCACATGCTCCAGCATTTCGGGCTGGAGCATGAGTTCGCGCAGGTTCAGGCGCTCCATGGCGTCGCGCTGCATGACCTGCACGACCTGGCTGGGAAAGTACTTGCGGATGTCGCCCAGCCAGCGCGCCACGCTGGGCGAGGAGTTGCCCCGGCCGCCCCGGCGCGAGAGGCTGCCGTCCTTGTTGTCTTCTTCGTAGAGCGCGGCCAGGGCCTTGTCCATCTCTTCGAGGGAGCCGCCCTTGGCGCCCAGCCCGCCGCAGCTGCCCTCGGCCGGCTGGCCCAGCACCAGGCGCCAGCGCTGCAGCCGGTTGGTGGGCTGGACGGCGGGGTCCTGCGGATCGGCGTCGGCAAGGGATGCATCGTTCACGGTGGCAGCGGTGTTCATGGCTGGGCCTCCTGCGGGCTGGACAGCAGTTGCGCGGGCAGGTTCAGGCCCAGCAGTTGATCGAGTACGGGAAGGGCAAGCACGGCGCGCGCCTCGTTCCAGGCGCCGTCGTCACCGCCGCCTGCCGCGCCTGCGGCACCTGCGGATGCAGCCGCCACGACGGCCGCACTGCCCTGCCCTCGCCGGGCCTTTTCGCCCAGGCTCTGGCGGTCATGGTTGGAGAAGGCCGAGAAGCTGCGGCGCACCAGCGGCAGGATCTGGGTGAACTGGGTCTCGCCCAGCTGGGCCAGCCAGGCATCGACGGCACCCCAAATGGCGTCGTCGTGCAGCAGCACCAGGGCCTGGCGGTTGAGAAAGCCGTCCAGCCAGGCGGCAGCGTCCAGCGGCGGCACGCCCAGCGAGAGATTGCGGCCCAGTTGCGTGGCCACGGCCTCGCTGTCCAGGCGGTGGGCATCCAGCAGCAGGCGGCAGGACGTGCCGCGCAGCAGGGCCGCGCCGGCATCGCCCAGGGCAATGCTGCGCAGGGCGCCGAACCAGACCTCGCGCGGCTCCTCGGCATCGCGCAGGCGCAGGGCCTCGTGGGCCTGCAGCACCGTGGCCTGCATGTGCCTTGCGGCGTCTTCATCCAGCGCCATGCAGGCCAGGGGCAGGCCGATGGCGGCACGCAGCGCCATGCTGTCGATCACCGTGGCCAGCGCCTGGGTGTCGGTCTGGCGCACGCTGCCGTAGCGCAGCACATTGGCCAGCGGCGGCAGCGCCTGCATGAGCTGGGAAACGTCGCCGGTGCTGGCAGAGCGGTCGGCCAGGTCGTGCATGAGGGCATCGACCAGGTGCGGCAGGTCGGCCAGCAGGGCGTCGTCGATGGTCCTTGCCAGCTCGGGCAGCGGTGTCTCGGGCGTCAGCGCCTGGCGCACCTTGGCGGCTGCAGCCTGCACCAGGGTGCCGCCGTAGCGGCTGGCCTCGATGACGCGCACGGCCAGCTCGGGCTCCCACTGCAGCTGCCAGCTTTCGCGGAAGGTGCCCCGGTTGCGCTGCTGGTCGGTGGTGACGCTGCCCCACTCTATGCCCAGCAGGCGCAGCCGGTGCAGGAAGTGGCTGCGGTCGCGGTCCGTGTCCTTGCGCAGGTCCAGGGCCAGGACCTTGGCGGCCGCCTCGGGCTTGAGGCGCAGGCTTTTTTGCTGCTGCTCGATGTCGCGCTGCAGCGGCACCTGGGGCACGTCGGCGGGCACGCCGCCGATGCGGTCGCCCACGCTGAGTTCGCGCTCGATCAGGCGCAGCGGAGCGCGCTCGCCCATGCTGATGACGGTGACGATGGCCTCGTCCAGCTCGGGCAGGCCCGGGCTGGCGTGGCCGCGCAGGGCGGCCAGGCTTTCGGCCAGGCGCGTGGCCTCGATGATGTGGGCGCTGGAGCAGTCCAGGTCCTTGGAACGCAGCAGATGGGCCACGCGCGCCAGCCAGCCGACGGTGCGCCGGGTGCTGGCGCGTGCCGGGTCGGCAGCAGGTGCGGACTGGAGCAAGGACTCGGGCGCAGGCTCGGAGCAGCGCCACAGGTGTTCATACCAGCCCGGCGAATCCACGCCCGCTCCATAGCCGCTGGACGAGCACAGGTTGCGGTAGGTCCAGGGCGCCCAGGTGGCCTGGACCTTGGCCTTGGGCAGGCCCTTGAGCGTGGCGGCATCGGCCTTGGCGGTGACCTGGGCCTGCAGGGCCGGCACATGCCATGCGCCGCAGACCACGGCAATGCGCTGGTGGCCGGCCTTGACGGCCTCGCGCATGCACTGGCGCATCCAGGCTTCGCGCAGCGCCTCGCGCCGGGCGTGGCGTTCTCCGCGCACTTCGTTGGGCAGCTCGGCGCGCACCACGGCCATGGCTTCGGCAATGCCCTCGAACAGGGTGGCGCCGTCGCCGCGCTCCTCGACCATGCGGTTCCACCAGCTTTCGCCGTCGGGGTAGCCAGCGGCCTCGGCCAGCAGGTCCAGCGGATCGCGCCAGTCCCGCCTGCCGGGGTCCGAGGGATCGACGGCGAGGTCGGCAGCCGGCACGGACTGCGTGGTGTCGTCGCGGTCCAGGGCCTCGGCGGCATTGCTCTGGAGCTGGCCGCCGTCTGCCGCAGCGACGCCGGAATCGGAGCCGGTGTCGGCATCTGCATCCTGGCCTTCATCGCCCGCATCCTCGCCTGCATCACCTGCATCTGCTGCCGCCGCCTCGGCCCGGCGCCGCTCCTGCTCGGCCATGTCCAGCGCCATGCGGTGGGTCTGGGGCAGGTCGATGAAGCGCGTGGCCACGCCCTGGCGCGCCGCCCATTGCAGGGCCTGCCATTCGGGCGAGAACTCGGCGTAGGGATAGAAGGCGGCATGGGCCGGGCTGTCCTGCACATAGACCAGCATGGCCACGGGCGGCTGCAGGTCGGCATGCTGCAGCATGGGCAGCAGGGACTCGCCCTCGGGCGGGCCTTCGACCAGCAGGCAGTCGGGCTGCAGCTGCTCCAGGGCCTGCAGCAGGCTGCGCGCGCAGCCCGGGCCATGGTGGCGGATGCCGAAGAAATGAAGCGGATTGGCAGAGGTGGCCATACGGGAAGTGCGCAGGAGATGCGCAGAAGATGCGGTCGGTCAGCGGAGCGGGAGTGCGGGCTTCAGAGCTGCTCGCGGCAGGCGCGGTACAGGTCCTTCCAGTCGCTGCGCTCCTTGACCACGGTTTCCAGGTATTCCTTCCAGACCACGCTGTCCTGCACCGGGTCCTTGATCACGGCGCCCAGCAGGCCCGAGGCCACATCGCCCGCGCGCAGCACGCCGTCGCCGAAATGCCCGGCCAGCGCCATGCCGCTGTTGATGACCGAGATGGCCTCGGCCGTGGACAGCGTGCTGCTGGGCGACTTCACGCGCACGGTCTTGCCGTCCTCGGTCTGGCCGTTGCGCAGCTCGCGGAAGATCTGCACCACCCGGCGCACTTCCTGCAGGGCCGGCGGCTCGGCGGGCAGGGCCAGGGCGCGGCCCTGCTCGGCCACGCGCTTGGTGACGATCTGCACTTCCTCGTCCTGCGATGCCGGCACGGGCAGGACCACGGTGTTGAAGCGGCGCTTGAGCGCGCTGGACAGCTCGTTCACGCCCTTGTCGCGGTTGTTGGCCGTGGCGATGACCGAGAAGCCCTGCACGGCCTGCACCTCGGTGCCCAGCTCGGGCACGGGCAGGGTCTTTTCGGACAGCACGGTGATCAGCGTGTCCTGCACGTCGGCCGGGATGCGGGTCAGCTCTTCGATGCGGGCGATCTTGCCCAGCTTCATGGCGTTGACCAGGGGGCTGGGAATCAGCGCCTTCTCGGACGGGCCGTGGGCCAGCAGCTGCGCGTAGTTCCAGCCGTAGCGCAGCTGCTCCTCGCTGGTGCCGGCCGTGCCCTGCACCAGCATGGTGGAGTCGCCGCTGACGGCGGCCGACAGGTGCTCGGACACCCAGGACTTGGCCGTGCCGGGCACGCCGTACAGCAGCAGGGCGCGGTCGGTGGCCAGGGTGGAGACGGCGATTTCCATCAGGCGCGGATTGCCGATGTACTTGGGGCTGACCTCGAAGCCGTTGCCGAGCTTGCCGCCCATCAGGTACTGGAGCACGGCCCAGGGCGACAGCTTCCAGTTGGGCGGACGCGGACGGTCGTCCACCTTGCGCAGGGCTTCGAGTTCTTCGGCGAATTGCTGTTCGGCATGCTGGCGCAGGACTTGGCTCATGGTGTGCTTCCGGAAAGGGATGGGAATGGGATTCGGTAGGGGGTGGGTGGCAAAGCGGGCCCGGCCTCAGGCCTGGCCGCGCAGTGCGATGAAGGCCTGGTGCAGGCCCAGGCGCAGCTCGACGATGCGCTCCAGGTGGCCGCGCATGCGCTCCTCGTCCCAGGGCCGCGCGCGGCTGCGCTCGAGGCGCGCCTGCTGCTGGGGCGTGAGGGGAATGGCCGGGGCGGCTGTTGCTGCAGATGCCGAAGCGGCTGCGGTCTCTGCAACAGGCTCGGCCGGGGGCTCCGGCTCGGGCTCGACCTGTGCATCCAGCACCGAGGGCTTGCGCCACAGCTCGGCAAACCGCTCCAGCGCGGTCACGTCCAGCATGCGCGCGCAGGACAGCAGGGCCTGGTCGGCGCGGTAGCTGTGCCAGTTGCCCGTGATCTGCTTGCCGCCCACGGCCACATGCAGTGCCTCGGTCAGCCGCGCCGACAGCGCGGGCGAGAGCAGTTCGGCACCGCCCAGCGACTGGGACATGCCCTCGATGGCGTCGATGAGCTTGTGCCTGTCGCGCTCGAACTGGGCAATCCAGCGGGACTCGCGTTCTTCGGGGGACAGCCGGGCCATGAGGGCGGGCAGCAGCGCATCGTGGCGCATGTCGCGGCCCAGGGCCTGGGCGGCATCGATCCATTCCACGTCCAGCTGGTACTGCAGGGCCCGCACCCAGCCCTGGCGCAGCGAGGATTTCCAGTCGCTGCGCCGGCTCCACTCCATCACTTCCAGGGGTGTCAGGCCCAGGGCCCGGGTCCAGAAGGACACCGGGGTGAGCTGCACCATCTGCTCCAGCAGCCAGGCCTTCTTGCCGCCACGGAAGTAGGCATCGGGCTTGAGCGTGATGCCGTCGCGCTCCCATTCCTTGAGGCCTTCCTCGGGAGGCTCCACGATCCACTGGCCCTTGTCGTCCTGCTGCAGCATGGACTGCATCCAGCCCATGACGCGCTGGCTGTGCGCGCTGTCCGGCAGGCACGAGAGCATTTGCGCGGCGTTCTCGCGGATTTCCTTGCTGCGGTCGGACAGCAGTTTTTCGAGCAGCGGCTCGTCGTCCATGCCCAGCCCCACGGTCAGTGCCTGGACCATGGGCAGGCGCTCCTTGGCGCCCAGCTCCTTCAGGCTGCCTTCCAGCCGCGCACGGGCCTGGGCGGCATCGGCCGCGCGCTCGCTGCGCAGCAGGGCCACGCGCTGCTCGACCGAGCCCTCCTGCCAGACCAGTTCGGGGTCGGCGGTTTCCTCCACGCCGCTGGCATAGCTCCATTGCGGATTGAGCGCGCCCAGCCAGCGCCCGCGCTCGCCCAGCACCGGGGCCAGCCACTGGCGCAGCTCCACGGACTGGCGGCCCTGCTCCAGCGCAGGCACCAGCAGGTCATGGGGCAGGCGCTGGCCGGCCTGGTCCAGGGTGCGCAGCATGGAGGCCTGCAGCTCGAACGGTCCGTCCTTGAGCACGTCGCCCATCAGGGTCTGCAGGCGAGCATCGGCAGGCGCGGGGCGCGATTCTGCAGGCGCCGCGGCCGGCACGGCCAGCGGTGCCGGCAGGCGCACCTGCGCGCCGGGCTGCCAGCCTGCGCGCTCGAACACGGCCGCCACGGCGCTGGCGCGCAGCAGTTGCTGGGCGGGCGAGTCGCCGGGCAGGTCCGCCCGGGGCAGCAGCGCGGCCTGCACGGCCTGCTGCGACCACGGGGCAGACGGATCAACGCCCGAAGCCAGCGCAGGCGGCACGGCCAGCCGGTCCGAGCCGACCATGGCCGATTGCTGCAGCGCAGTCCAAAGTTGTGTGTTGCTCATACCGGTTCACCCTGGTTCTGCCAGATACATTGCCGGGCGCTTTCGCCCTCGCGGGCCTGCCAGGCGCTCAGCAGGCGCCAGCGGCCCACGGCCGGGCCGGGCTCCCATTCGCCAAACAGCTGCATGGGCGCGCCGCCGCTGAGCGCCAGCAGGCGCCAGGCTTCGGCATCGTCAATGGCCACGGGAACGGGTTGCACAGGCGCGGCAGTGCCGTCGGCAGACACGCCGGGCGCAGCCGCCGATGCGCCCGGCGCATCGGGCCAGGCCGCAAACCATTGGCCCTGGGCAGGCACCAGGCGCAACCCGTCCTGGCACAGCGGCTGCGTGGCCTGCAGCGGGTTGGCGGCAATGCGCCGGCCCATCTGCTGCAGGACGTCGCCCACGGCCGAGGTGTCCAGCGGGCTGGCGCCCTCGGCAGGCAGCGCAGGCCCGTTGCCGTTGGCGGCAATGGCGCGCAGCGGCGCATGGCCCGGGTAGAAATTCAGCGCGCATCCGTAGCGATGACCAGGCACCCAGGCCGATTCGAAGCCGCGCCCGCCCTGCGCATAGTCCAGCACCAGGGCCATGCGGCCCGTGCGCTGCCCGTGCAGCCAGACGCGACGCTCCATGAGCCGGCCTTCGCGCTCGATCATGCGCAGGCCGGCCACCAGCCATTCGTCCTCGACCAGCTGGCCCCTGGCCTGCACTTCGGCCTTGTCCATGGGCCAGCCCAGCGCGGCCATCACGTCGGCCTTGACCTCGGGGCTGAGCGATTCACGGCGGCGCACGGCGTCGATGATCAGCTGCCAGTGGCCCAGCTGCACCAGCATGTCGCGTGGCCAGTCGCGGTGGCTGTCCACCAGATCCCGGCAGTCCTTGATGCGTGCCGCCATGCCCGTGGCCTGCGCATCGACCATGCGCGCGGCCATGGTGTTCCAGCGCTGGCGCATCTGGGAGTCGCCGGCCTGGTTGGCCAGGCCCGCGCGCACCATGTCCTGCATCCACAGCGACAGTTCCTGCAGGCCCGCCTCGACCTTGTCCCAGCGCTTGTCTTCGCGCCTGGCCTGCTGCCTGGCCGCAACCTCGGGATCGGGTGGCGGCTCGGCCGCCGCGGCGGCTGCCTTGGCCTCCTTCTTCTCGGCCTTTTCCTGGCGGCTGTCCAGCCAGGTCTGCACCCAGGCCGGTGGATCGCCGCCCTCGGTGACCTGGCCGCCCGCACGCATCAGCATCAGCGCCAGCCCATGCTTGCAGGGGAACTTGCGGCTGGGGCAAGAGCATTTGAAGGAGGGTCCCGACAGGTCCACCTGGGTCTGGTAGGGCTTGCTGCCGCTGCCCTGGCACTCGCCCCACACCGCCACATCGTTGGCACCCATGGTGGGCCATTTGGCGGGCGATTGCAGCCCCTTGGCGGCCTTGCTGGAGGAAGCGTCCGGCGATAGCGCCAGCACTTCGCTCTCTGTTCCTAATACACGCGACACCGAAGCTCCCTCTCCAAGTGTTTGTCATCGCCAGGCGCATTGAATGAAGAAACGACCGCGCCCGGCAAGCCCGAAAGCCTATCAGCAATAGTTATCGGCAATTTGAAACAAATCACAACAACGTCAAACCTCTCTCCCATGAACCGGGAACCCCATGGCGCGCAGCCAGCTGCGCTATATCAGCGCATGCATTGATGGCACCAAGCCGTACCAGCCTTCAGGCATTGCAAAAAGACGCAGGAAACACGCATTCACCATTTCCTGCGATGCACATCTCCACCCATTGAAAGCAAGCACTCATTGCGCACTGAAAACGGTTTCATTCCATTGCACTGGCAACCATTGCAATCCGCTGGCCATTGCGATAGCCCGACAGTGCGTTCAAACCGGAGCCAGGCAAGGCCGGACCAGACCCTGGCTGGGGGATGGGCTCTCCAAAAACTGGATGTGCCAGGCAAATATACTGTATATTCATACAGCCATGGAGCTGCAACGCAAACTTTTCATCCTCGCCGACGCCGCCAAGTACGACGCCAGCTGCGCCTCCAGCGGATCGCAGGGGCGCGACTCGCTGGACGGCAAGGGCATGGGCTCGGTCACCGGCATGGGCATCTGCCACAGCTATGCGCCCGACGGGCGCTGCATCTCGCTGCTCAAGATCCTGCTGACCAATGTCTGCATCTTCGACTGCCGCTACTGCATCAACCGCAAGAGCTCCAACGTGCAGCGCGCCCGCTTCACGGTGGCCGAGGTGGTGCAGCTGACGCTGGACTTCTACCGGCGCAACTGCATCGAGGGGCTGTTCCTGTCCAGCGGCATCATCCGTTCCAGCGACTACACCATGGAGCAACTGGTGGAAGTGGCGCGCCGCCTGCGCGAGGAGCATGACTTTCGCGGCTACATCCACCTCAAGACCATCCCGGATGCCGCGCCCGAATTGCTGGCCCAGGCAGGCCGCCATGCCGACCGCCTGAGCATCAATGTGGAACTGCCCACGGCCAGCGGCCTGGCGCAGTTCGCGCCTGAAAAGGACGGCCGGCGCATACGCCAGGCCATGCAGGGCGTGGACCGGCATGTGCAGGCCTGGCGCGCGGCCACGCGCGAGCAGCGCCAGGCGCAGTCCCTGCCCGGCGCGCCCGCGCAGCGCGCCGCCGTGCCGCGCTTCGCGCCGGGCGGGCAGAGCACGCAGATGATCGTGGGCGCCGACCGCGCAACCGATGCCGACATCCTCGAATCCAGCCATACGCTGTATGCGGGCTACGGCCTGCGCCGCGTGTACTACTCAGCCTTCAGCCCCATTCCCGATGCCTCGCGCGACCTGCCGCCGCAGGCGCCGCCCCTCATGCGCGAGCACCGGCTCTACCAGGCCGACTGGCTCATGCGCTTTTACGGCTACGGGGCGGGCGAGATCGCGGCGGCCAGCCGCCACGGCATGCTGGACCTGGAGATCGACCCCAAGCTGGCCTGGGCACTGGCCAACCGCCAGCAGTTCCCCGTGGACCTCAACCGTGCTCCGCGCAGCCTGCTGCTGCGCGTGCCGGGCCTGGGCACGCAGACGGTGGACCGCCTGCTGGCGGCGCGCCGCGTGCGCAGGCTGCGGCTGGACGATCTGCTGCGGCTGCGCGCCCCCGTGCAAAAGGCCCTGCCCTTCGTGCTGATCGACGGCCACCGGCCCCTGCTGGGCGAGACCGACTCGGCCGCGCTGCGCACGCGGCTGATCGCGCAGTCGCAGGCCAGCCAGGCCCAGGCGCGGCACAGCGGCATGCGCGTGCAAAGCGCACTGCAGGCCAGCCTGTTCTAGAACCTGGAGCACGCCATGCACGGACAGGCCCTCACCATCGAACTCGACAGCCCTGACGACTGGCCCGGCTTTCGCGCAGCCTGCCGGGCGCTGCTGGCCCACGGCGCCGACCCCGCTGTGGTGCGCTGGCGGTGGCCCGACACGCGGGGTGCGCAGCCACTCGGCGCGGGGGTGGATCTGTTTTCCAGCGCGCCGCAGCAGGCCATGCCCGCCTCGGCACTCGCCGGGCTGGCCGGCCCCGGCGAGGCAGGGCTGTCCCTGTCGGACACCCAGATGTCCGCCCTGCGCCATGCCTGCATGCACCGCGCGGCAGGCCGCTTCGAGCTTTGCCACCGCTGGCTGGCGCGCATGCAGGCCCGGCCCGAACTGCGGCTGGATGCGCTGGATGCGGACTGGCGCGCCATCGAGGCCCTGGCCCGCCCCGTCTCGCGCGAGATCCACAAGATGCACGCCTTCGTGCGCTTTCGGACGACCCAGCGGCAGAACCTGCCCGAGCTGCACATCGCCTGGTTCGAGCCCGAGCACCACATCGTGCGCGCGGCGGCACCCTTCTTCTGCAAGCGCTTTGCCAACATGCACTGGGCCATCCTCACGCCGCAATGCAGCGTGCACTGGGACGGCCATGCGCTGCGCCTGGCGCCCGGCGCACGCCGCAGCGATGCCCCGCCAGCCGACGCGGGCGAGGCCCTGTGGCTGACCTACTACGCCAGCACCTTCAACCCCGCGCGCCTGAAGGAGCAGGCCATGCTGCGCGAGATGCCGCGCCGCTACTGGCACAACCTGCCCGAGACGGTGCTGATCTCCACCCTGGTCCAGCAGGCCCGCGCGCGCACGGCGCAGATGCTGGCGCCGTAACGGCAGCCGCCAAAAAGAAACAGAAAAAAGAAAAGGCCCCGAAGGGCCTTTGTCTGCTTTGCAGCGTCGCTCAGTGCATCAGCCCAGCCACTTGCGGGCGTTGCGCCACACGCGCATCCAGGGGCTGAATTCCGACTTGTCGCCGTTGGTCCAGCTCATCTGCACGTTGCGGAACACGCGCTCGGGGTGGGGCATCATGGCCGTGAAGCGGCCATCGGCCGTGGTCACTGCCGTCAGACCGCCGGCCGATCCGTTGGGATTGAACGGGTACTGCTCGGTGGCCTTGCCGTGGTTGTCCACATAGCGCATGGAGGCGATGGCCTTGTCCGCATTGCCGCGGAAGCGGAAGTTGGCAAAGCCTTCGCCGTGGGCCACGGCGATGGGCAGGCGGCTGCCGGCCATGCCCTGCAGGAACAGGCTGGGCGACTCCAGCACTTCCACCATGGACAGGCGCGCCTCGAAGCGGTTGCTCTGGTTCTGCGTGAAACGCGGCCAGTCCTGGGCGCCGGGAATGATATCGGCCAGTTCGGCAAACATCTGGCAGCCATTGCACACGCCCAGGCCGAAGGTGTCGCTGCGGCCGAAGAACTGCTGGAACTGCGCGGACAGGCTGTCGTTGAAGGTGATGGAGCGCGCCCAGCCGATGCCGGCGCCCAGCGTGTCGCCGTAGCTGAAGCCGCCGCAGGCCACCACGCCGGCGAAGTCCTGCAGCTGCGCGCGGCCGCTTTGCAGGTCGGTCATGTGCACGTCCACGGCGTCGAAGCCGGCCTCGGTGAAGGCGTAGGCCATTTCCACATGGGAGTTCACGCCCTGCTCGCGCAGCACAGCCACGCGGGGCCGCGCGCCCAGGTTCAGGAAGGGTGCGGCCGGGTTCTCGGCCGGGTCGAACGTCAGGTGCAGGTGCATGCCCGGGTCGGCAGGCTCGCCGGCTGCGGCGTGCTCGCTGTCGGCGCAGGCCGGGTTGTCGCGCTGCTGGGCGATCTTCCAGCTGACGGCATCCCAGACCTGGTGCAGGTCGCTGAGCGAGGCGCCGAAGACGGACTTGGCATCGCGCCAGACCTGCAGCTCGCCCTTGCCCGCATCGACCTTGGAGGAGGCAGGACGCGTCTTGCCGATGATGTGGCTGCAGGTGGACAGGCCATGCTCGCGCAGGGTCTGCAGCACGGCGGCGCGGTCGGCCGTGCGGATCTGCAGCACGGCGCCCAGTTCTTCGTTGAACAGCGCGCGCAGCGTCATGTCGTCGCGGCGGCCGCTGATCTGGGAGGCCCAGTTCTTGCCTTCGCCCGAGTCCATGCGGCTGTCGCTGATGCCGTCGCCTTCGGTGACCAGCATGTCCACGTTGATAGCCACGCCCACATGGCCGGCAAAGGCCATCTCGGCCACGGTGGCCAGCAGGCCGCCGTCGCCCTTGTCGTGGTAGGCCAGGATCTGGCCCTTGGCGCGCAGGTCGTTGACGGCATCGACCAGGGCAATCAGGTCCTTGGCGTCATCGAGGTCGGGCGTCTCGTTGCCGGTCTGGCCCAGCACCTGGCCCAGGATGGAGCCGCCCATGCGCATCTTGCCGCGGCCCAGGTCCACCAGCACCAGGGTGCTGTCGTCTTCCGAGGCGTCCAGCTGGGGCGTGAGCGTGCCGCGCACATCGTCGATGGAGGCAAAGCCCGTGATGATCAGGCTGACCGGCGAGGTCACCTTCTTGACCTGGCCGCCCTCGTTCCACTGGGTGCGCATGGACAGGCTGTCCTTGCCCACGGGGATCGAGATGTCCAGCTGCGGGCACAGCTCCATGCCCACGGCCTTGACGGTGGCGTAGAGCGCCGCGTCTTCGCCGGGCTCGCCGCAGGCCGCCATCCAGTTGGCCGACATCTTGACCCTGGACAGTTCGATGGGCGCGGCCAGCATGTTGGTGATGGCCTCGGCCACGGCCATGCGGCCCGACGCCGGCGCGTTGATGGCCGCCAGCGGCGTGCGCTCGCCCATGGCCATGGCCTCGCCCTTGAAGCCCTGGAAATCGGCCAGCGTGACGGCCACGTCGGCCACGGGCACCTGCCAGGGGCCGACCATCTGGTCGCGGTGGGTCAGGCCGCCCACGGCGCGGTCGCCGATGGTGATCAGGAAGCGCTTGGAGGCCACGGTGGGGTGGGCCAGCACATCGATCACGGCCTTTTCCAGGGGCACGCCGGTCAGGTCCATGGGCGGCAGCTCCCGCTGCACGGTGGCCACGTCGCGGTGCATCTTGGGCGGCTTGCCCAGCAGCACGTTCATGGGCATGTCCACGGGGAACTTCTGGTCGCCCGAGGCCACGGCCGTGTCCTCCAGCACCAGCTGGCGCTCCTCGGTGGCCGTGCCGATCACGGCAAACGGGCAGCGCTCGCGCTCGCAGAAGGCCGTGAATTCGGCCAGCGATTCGGGAGCGATGGCCAGTACATAGCGCTCCTGGCTTTCGTTGGACCAGATTTCCTTGGGCGCCAGGCCGGATTCCTCCAGGTTGACGGCGCGCAGGTCGAAGCGCGCGCCACGGCCCGCATCGTTGGTCAGCTCGGGGAAGGCATTGGACAGGCCGCCGGCACCCACGTCGTGGATGGCCAGGATGGGGTTCTTGTCACCCTGGACCCAGCAGTGGTTGATGACTTCCTGGGCGCGGCGCTCGATCTCGGGGTTGCCGCGCTGCACGGAGTCGAAGTCCAGCTCGGCCGCGTTCGTGCCGCTGGCCATGGAGCTGGCAGCGCCGCCGCCCATGCCGATGCGCATGCCGGGGCCGCCCAGCTGGATCAGCAGGGTGCCGGCGGGGAATTCGATCTTGCGCGTCAGCTCGGAGTCGATCACGCCCAGGCCGCCCGCGATCATGATGGGCTTGTGGTAGCCGCGCATCACGGCATCGGCACCCACGCCGACCTGCTGCTCGTACTCGCGGAAATAGCCGGTCAGGTTGGGACGGCCGAACTCGTTGTTGAAGGCCGCGCCACCGAGCGGGCCCTCGATCATGATCTGCAGCGGGCTGGCGATGTGCTCGGGCTTGCCCACTTCGCTGCCCCACAGCTTGGAGACCGTGAAGCCCGACAGGCCGGCCTTGGGCTTGGAGCCGCGGCCCGTGGCGCCCTCGTCGCGGATCTCGCCGCCCGCGCCAGTCGATGCGCCGGGGAAGGGGGAGATGGCCGTGGGGTGGTTGTGCGTCTCCACCTTCATGAGGACGTGGTTGACGGCCTTCTTCTTCTGGTAGCTGGGCGCCTTGATCTTGTCCAGGGCCGCCTCGAAGGTGGCGACGAAGCGCTCGACCTCATGGCCTTCCATGATGGAGGCGTTGTCCGAGTAGGCCACCACCGTGTGCTGGGGCGAGACCTGGTGCGTGTTGCGGATCATGCCGAACAGGCTCTTGTCCTGGGCCACGCCGTCAATGGTGAACTGGGCGTTGAAGATCTTGTGGCGGCAGTGCTCGCTGTTGGCCTGCGCGAACATCATCAGCTCCACGTCCGTGGGATTGCGCTGCAGGCCCTTGAAGGCGTCGACCAGGTAGTCGATCTCGTCGTCGGCCAGGGCCAGGCCCCATTGGCGGTTGGCAGTCTCCAGCGCCGCGCGGCCGCCGCCCAGCACATCGACGAACTCCATGGGAGCGGCTTCCAGGGCGGAGAACAGCTGCTCGGCCTCGGCGCGCGTGGCGAAGACCGATTCGGTCATGCGGTCGTGCAGCAGGGCCGCGATCTGCGCGGTCTGCTCGGCCGACAGCTCGGGCTTGCCACCGAGCAGGCCGCTCTTGAGGACCACGCGGTACTCGGTGATGCGCTCGACGCGGAAGACTTCAAGGCCGCAGTTGCGCGCGATATCGGTGGCCTTGGAGGCCCAGGGCGAGATCGTGCCCAGGCGCGGGGTGACCACCAGGGCGGTGCCATCGGCCGGGCCTTGCGGGCCTTCGTAGGGATCTCCATAGGTCAAGAGCGCCTGGAGGCGCTCTTGCAATGCGGGCGTGGGTGCGGCGTCCGTGGCCACCAGGTGCACGAAACGCGCGGCAATGCCGGTGATTTTGGGATGGATGGCGACCAGGTCGGTCAGAAGCTGCTGGGCGCGGAACGAGCTGAGAGCGTTTCCACCCTCGAACTGTGTCAGATGCAAGGTCACGTGGCGGCCTGTTGGGTGAGGAGGCTTGTGAAAAGCGCCCTGCGGCCCCGCCCGGCTGGGGGCAGGCCGCAAGGCGCTGAATCGGTGAGGCCGCCATTTTACCGGGCTGCGCCGTCCCGGTGGCGACAGCCGCCCCTTACCCCTGCACGTCCAAAGGCGCAATGGGATAATTGCGGGCATGAGCATCACCATCAAGAGCGCCGAAGACATCGCAGCCATGCGCGTGGCATGCCGCCTGGCTTCGGAAGTGCTGGACTACATCACCCCCCACATCAAGCCCGGCATCACCACGGCCGAGATCGACCGGCTGGGCGCCGAATGCATGGCGCAGCAGGGCACGGTCTCCGCCACCATCGGCTACCAGCCGCCTGGCTACCCGCCCTATCCCGGGCACCTGTGCACCTCGGTCAACCATGTGGTCTGCCACGGCATCCCCAATGACAAGCCGCTCAAGAAGGGCGACATCGTCAATGTGGATGTCACGGTCATCACCAAGGACGGCTGGTACGGCGACAACAGCCGCATGTTCCTGATCGGCGAGTGCTCCATCGCGGCCAAGCGCCTGTCGGCGCTGACCTTCGACGCCATGTGGCTGGGCATCCAGCAGGTCAGGCCCGGCGCCACGCTGGGCGACATCGGCAACGCCATCCAGACCTTTGCCGAAGGCCACGGCCTGTCGGTGGTGCGCGAGTTCTGCGGCCACGGCATCGGCCAGAAGTTCCACGAAGAGCCGCAGATCCTGCACTATGGCCGCCCCGGAACGGGCACCGTGCTGGAAGAAGGCATGGTCTTCACCGTCGAGCCCATGCTCAACCTGGGCAGGCGCGAGATCAAGGAACTGGGCAAGGACGGCTGGACCATCGTGACCAAGGACCACAGCCTCTCGGCCCAGTGGGAACACACCCTGGTGGTGACCAAGACGGGCTACGAAGTCATGACCCTGTCGGCTGGCTCGCCCGCGCTCCCGCCCTTCGTGACCGCCACGAGCTGCTGAGGCTCGGCATGTTTCTTGCGTGATGCGCAGGCAAAATGGCACTGCGCCCGGGGCACCCGCTCCAGGCGCCTCCCCTGCCCTGGCCGCGCATGAAACAGATCACTGACCACACTCCTTCCAACTCTGCGCCCGCAGCCCCGGATTCGCTGGAGCAGTTGCGCGCGCAGTACGCCCTCGATCGCGGACGCTGGATAGGCTCGCTGCTGGCGCCCACCATGGGCCGGCGCGGCGTGCGCCTGGTGCTGCAGCACCTGAGCGATCTGGCCGACACGCTGCTGCGCGCGCTGTGGCACCGCGCCGGCATGCCTGCCGAGGCCTGCCTGGCCGCCGTGGGAGGCTATGGCCGCGCCCAGCTGTTTCCCTACTCCGACATCGACGTGCTGGTGCTGCTGCCGGCCACCGGCACGGCAGACCCGGAGCTGACCTCGCGCATAGAAAAGTTCATCGGCAGCTGCTGGGACGCGGGCCTGGAGATCGGCTCCAGCGTGCGCACGCTGGCCGAATGCCTGCAAGAGTCCGGGCGCGACCTCACCGTGCAGACCGCCTTGCTGGAGTCGCGCCGCATCTGCGGAAACGAGCCGCTGTTCGGCGAGTTCCAGCAGCGCTACCAGGCACAGATGAATGCGCGCGCCTTTCTGTCCGGCAAGCTGCTGGAAATGCGCCAGCGCCACAACAAGTACGAGAGCACGCCCTACTCGCTGGAGCCCAACTGCAAGGAATCGCCCGGCGGCCTGCGCGATCTGCACACCATGATCTGGCTGGCCCGCGCCGCAGGCCTGGGCCACAGCTGGCAGGCCCTGGCGGAAAAGGGACTGATCACCGATTTCGAGCGCCAGCAGCTCGAAGACAACGAGGCCATGCTCAGCCTGATACGCGCACGCCTGCACGCCGTGGCGGGCCGGCACGAGGACCGCCTGGTCTTCGACCAGCAGACCGCCGTGGCCGAGGCCTTTGGCTACCGCTCCACCTCGGCCGAGGGCCGCAAGCTGGCCATGCGCGCCAGCGAGACGCTGATGCGCCACTACTACTGGGCAGCCAAGGCCGTGACCCAGCTGTGCCAGATCCTGCGGCTGAACATCGAGGAGCGCCTGAACCCGCGCCCCACGCCGCGGATCCGGCTGAACTCCCGCTTCTACGAGAAGGCCGGCACCATCGAAGTGGCCAGCGACGATCTGTACGAGCGCGAGCCGCATGCCATCCTCGAAACCTTCCTGATGTACGAGACCCATGTGGGCCTCACCGACCTGTCGGCACGCACGCTGCGCGCGCTGTACGGCGCGCGGGACCTGATGGATGCGGCCTTCCGGCGCGACCCGGTCAACCGCGCCACGTTCATGAAGATCCTGCAGCAGCCCAGCGGCATCACGCATGCCATGCGGCTGATGAACCAGACCTCGGTGCTGGGGCGCTACCTGTGGCCCTTCCGGCGCATCGTGGGCCAGATGCAGCACGACCTGTTCCACGTCTACACGGTGGACCAGCACATTCTCATGGTGCTGCGCAATGTGCGGCGCTTTTTCATGGCCGAGCATGCGCATGAGTACCCGTTCTGCTCGCAGCTGGCCAGCGGCTGGGACAAGCCCTGGCTGCTGTACGTGGCCGCACTGTTCCACGACATCGGCAAGGGCCGCGGCGGCGACCACTCCATCATCGGCGCCGTGGAGGCCAAGCGCTTTTGCCGCGCCCACGGCATTGCGCGCGCCGACGCCGAGCTGATCGAGTTCCTCGTGCGCGAGCACCTGACCATGAGCCAGGTTGCACAAAAGCAGGATCTGTCGGACCCCGAGGTGATCCAGGCCTTTGCCGAGCGCGTGGGCAACGAGCGCAACCTTACGGCGCTGTACCTGCTCACCGTGGCCGACATCCGTGGCACCAGCCCCAAGGTGTGGAGCGCCTGGAAGGGCAAGCTGCTGGAGGACACCTATCGCCTGACCCTGCGCGTGATGGGTGGCCGCGCGCCCGACGCGGCCGCCGAGATCGAGGCGCGCCGGCGCGAGGCGCTGGTGCAGCTGGCGCTGACGGCCCAGCCCTTCGAGTCCCACAAGAAGCTCTGGGACACGCTGGGCGTGGACTACTTCATGCGCCACGAGGCGGCCGACATCGCCTGGCACACACGCCACCTGTCGCGCCACGTGGGCACCACCCGCCCCGTGGTGCGTGCGCGCCGCTCACTGGCGGGCGAGGGCCTGCAGGTGCTGGTCTACGCACCCGACCAGCCCGATCTGTTCGCGCGCATCTGCGGCTACTTCGACCGCGCAGCGTTTTCCATCCTGGATGCGCGCGTGCACACGGCCCACAACAGCTATGCGCTGGACACCTTCCAGGTGGTGGCGCCCGCCATGCAGGAGCAGTACCGCGAACTGATGCACATGGTCGAGAACGATCTGGTCGCCGCCCTGATGGAGGGCGGACCGCTGCGCGAGCCCTCGCCCCGGCGCCTGTCGCGCCGCGTCAAGAGCTTCCCCTTCGCGCCGCGCGTCACGCTGCGACCCGACGACAAGGCCCAGCACTGGCTGCTGTCCATCTCGGCCACGGACCGCGCCGGCCTGCTCTACACCGTGGCGCGCATCCTGGCCCAGCACCACCTGAGCGTGCAGTTGGCCAAGGTCAGCACGCTGGGCGAGCGCGTGGAGGACAGCTTCCTCATCGAGGGTGCGGAGCTGCAGAACAACCAGCGCCAGCTGCTCATAGAGACCGAGCTTTTGCAGGCCCTGGCAGTCTGAGCCGATTGCGAAAAAAAGCCCGCCCTGTTGTGCAGGGCGGGCTCGTCGGGTTCATGCGCTGGCAGGCGGGGATGCAGCCATCAGTGCATGGCGGACGCAGGCGCCGACACCGTGGCCACTTGATTGCCCTCGCGGTCATAGAGCTTGCCGTCGACCACCCGGTCGCCATCGGCCAGGGCAGACAGCACAGCCTCGCTGAGCACGCGCTCCGATCCGGCGCCGAACACCGATGGCTCTTCGGGGTTGCCCTGCTTGAAGTGATTGAAGACCAGGTTCAGCAGCAGCACGGTCACCGCAGTGGAGCTGATGCCCGAATGGAACATGGTGGCGAACCAGTCCGGGAAGTGGTGATAGAAGTCCGGCTTGACCATGGGCAGCACGCCCATGCCGATGGACGCCGCCACGATGATCAGGTTCATGTTGTTGTGATAGTCCACCTTGGCCAGCGTGCGGATGCCGCTGGCTGCCACCGTGCCAAAGAGCACCAGGCCCGCGCCGCCCAGCACCGAGGGCGGCACGCAGGCCACGATGCGCCCCATGATGGGCAGCAGTCCGAAGGCGATCAGGATCAGCCCGCTGAAGGCCACCACATAGCGGCTCTTGATGCCCGTGACCGCGACCAGGCCCACGTTCTGGGCAAAGGCGCTCTGCGTGAACGAACCGAAGAACGGGGCCACCACGCTGGACAGCATGTCGGCACGCAGGCCGTCGGCCAGGCGGCGCGAATCCACGCGGGTGCCCACGATGTCGCCCACGGCCAGGATGTCGGCCGAGGTCTCCACCAAGGTCACCAGGATCACGATGGACATGGAAAGCGTCGCCGCCAGGCTGAAGGTCGGCCAGCCGAAGTGCAGCGGCATGGGCACGGCGAACCACGCACCGCTGCCCACCTCGGAAAAGTCGGACTTGCCGATCATGGCCGCCACCGCCGTGCCGATGACGATGGCCAGCAGGATGGACAGGCGCGAGATCATGGCGTTGCCCAGCTTGCTCAGCGCCAGCACGATGACCAGGGACAGCCCGGCCAGGCCGATGTTGCCCATGCTTCCGTAGTCGGCCGCCTGGGGATTGCCACCCATGGCCCAGTGGGCGGCCACCGGCATCAGCGACAGGCCGATGATGGTGATCACGCAGCCATTGACCAGCGGAGGAAAAAAGCGCGTGAGCTTGGAGAAGATGGGCGCAATGATCAGGCCGAACACCGAGGCAAAGAGCACAGCGCCCAGCACCCCCTGCATGCCGCCGCCCGTATGCAGGATGCTGACCATGGTGGCCACGCCCGAGAAGGACACGCCCTGCACCAGCGGCAGGCGCGAGCCGAAGAACGGAATGCCCAGCGTCTGCAGCAGCGTGGCCAGCCCGCCCATGAAAAGGCAGGCCGTGATCAGCAGACCCGTGTCGGCCGCCGACATGCCCGCCGCATTGGCCATGACCAGGGGCACGGCCACGATGCCGCCGTACATGGTCAGCACATGCTGCAAACCATAGAGGGTGTTGGCCGTGAGGCCGAGTTGCTCGTCCTCCGGGCGGATGTCTGCGCCCAGGGCCGGCGCATTGCCAGAACTTTTTTCCATCGCTGTCTCCTTGTCCTCTTGTTCACAGAACGCCGGACAAGTACGCGGCAGCCGGATGGCGGCAGGCACGCCCCCGCGCACCCTTTGCCGCCGACCCGATAGGCCGCGCTCTCCTGCATCCTGCATCGCGAAGCCCGGTGGCTGCTTGGCAGCTCTTGGCGGGCGCACGCACACAATCCCCGCCTTCGCGGGAAGTGCCACTGTACGGCGCCAGCATGGAAAAATTGTCTACCGATTTGTATACAAAGACCTGACCGCAGATCCTGGAATTACAGCGGCAAGCAAGTCCGCTCAGTCATCCTCGGCAGCGCTGATGCCGGGGAACAGCACATCGGTGAAGCCGAACTGGCGGAAGTCGCGCATGCGCATGGGATAGAGCTTTCCCCAGAGGTGGTCGCACTCATGCTGGACCACCCGCGCATGAAAGCCATCCACCGTGCGATCGATCGCATCGCCAAAGACATCGAAGCCCGTGTAGCGGATATGGCTCCAGCGCGGCACCATGCCACGCATGCCGGGTACGGACAGGCAGCCTTCCCAATCCAGTTGCTCGTCCTCGCCCATGGGCGTGATGACCGGATTGATGAGCACGGTGCGCGGCACCACCGGTGCATCGGGGTAGCGCGGATTGGGCAGGCCGGAGCCGAACACCACCATCTGCAGGTCCACGCCAATCTGCGGCGCGGCCAGCCCCGCGCCATTGGCGGCATGCATGGTGTCCAGCAGGTCGCTGAGCAGCAGGTGCAGTTCGTCGGTGTCGAATTCGGTCACGGGCTGGGCGACGCGCAGCAGGCGCGGATCACCCATTTTCAATATGGTGCGTACAGTCATGGCAGTGCACGGTGATGCAGGAAATGCGGGTCGCCAAGCATAGCGGGCGCACCGCGCACCTTGACCACACCCACCTGCTTCGCCCCCCCGATCACCCCCTCTCGCCCCCCTTGGCCGCCATGGCTACACCGCGCTGGCACAATCGCAGCATGCCCAGCACCGCCAGAGAGTCATCCGCCGCGTCCCCAGAGGACCGTGACACAGGCGCGCAGCAAACACCCGCGGCACAGGCCCGGCAGCCGGATGCCACTGCGCAGGCAGGCATGGCGCAGGCGCAGGCCTTCAATGATGATGATCCCCCTCCCCTGCACCGCATGCCGGCCGCGCCGTTGCGCTGGGCGCTGCAGCTGTTTGCCTGCCTGAGCCTGGCGACGGGCATTGCCGGCATCTTCATTCCGGGATTGCCCACCACGGTGTTCGTGCTCATGGCCGGATGGGCCGCGGCGCGCAGCTCGCAGCGCATGCACACCTGGCTGTGGCGCCATCGCCTGTTCGGGCCCATGCTGCGCAATTGGGCGCGGGGTGGCTGCGTGAGCCGGCGCGCCAAATGGAGCGCCAGCGCCATGATGAGCCTGTGCGCCGTCATCCTGCTGTGGACACGCCCGCCCGCCTGGGTACAGGCCGTGGCGCTGACGTCCATGGGCTGCGTGCTGGTGTGGCTGTGGTTCAGGCCAGAGCCCTGAGAATGAAGGCCTGCGGCAGGCCTGCTGAAAAAAATTCCCCGAGTTTTCTGTGACGTGTTTTTTACGTCATATAATCTAGGTCTTGTTCCTCAATAGCTCAGTTGGTAGAGCGCCGGACTGTTAATCCGTAGGTCCCTGGTTCGAGCCCAGGTTGAGGAGCCAAAGAATTTCAAGACCCTGCAATCGCACAGGGTCTTTGTCGATAGACACGTATTCCTCAATAGCTCAGTTGGTAGAGCGCCGGACTGTTAATCCGTAGGTCCCTGGTTCGAGCCCAGGTTGAGGAGCCAAATTTCAGCGGCCTTGCAATCGCACAGGGCCCAGCACCAACATATTCCTCAATAGCTCAGTTGGTAGAGCGCCGGACTGTTAATCCGTAGGTCCCTGGTTCGAGCCCAGGTTGAGGAGCCAGATAAAAAGCCCGCATGCCAGCGCATGCGGGCTTTTTTGTTTGCTCAGGCTGCGCGCACCATGCCGACAGTCGGCGTGCTCGGCGCTGCGGCAGGGGCGGCCGACTCCACGGTGACAGGCTTGCCGTGCTTGGCATGTGCGCGACGCGCACCGTGCGCAGCGCGCGCTTGCTCCACGCCCTCTTCCCATGCACGCAGCTCTTCCTCCAGCCGCGCAGCCCGCTCCGCATACATGTCCGCAGAGGACTTGTAGTATTCGGCAGCAATGGTGTGCTCCAGCATCGCCATGCGTGCCTCCTGCAGGTAGGCCCGGGTGCGACGGATATAGCGCGGCTCGGCAAGGCTTGCGCCAAAGATTTTGCTGAAAAACATCGCTCATCCTCCTTCGATGTCTTCGCAGCGAAAGCCATGCATCCGCAAGAAGACAAGCCCAGGATAGCCAACCCGGCCTGGCGGCGCTGTCCCCCGGCGGGACAAGGCCGCGTAGGAGGTTCACTTACCCCGGCCAGGCGATGCTCTCGCATCCACGCAACCCTCTTCACCATGGTTTGTGCAAGACTGCGGCTGCAGAGAAGCACGAATCCATTATTTTTCAGTCCGTACCCGATCATGTCCCACCCCCTCCCATGGCTCATTCCCCACCAGGCCTTCCCTCCTGTGGAAACGGCATGGGGCCCCAACGACCCGATTCCGGGCCTGCTGGCCGCAGGCGGCACGCTGGATGCGGCGCACCTGCGCATCGCCTACAGCCAGGGCATTTTTCCCTGGTTCAGCGAAGGCCAGCCCACGCTATGGTGGTCGCCCGATCCACGCATGGTGCTGCAGACATCGCAGTTCCGGCTGCACCGCAGCCTGCGCAAGACATTGCAGCGCTTTCGCTCCACCGCCGGCTGCGAGATCCGCATCGACAGCGCTTTCGAGGCCGTGATGCAGCACTGCGCCCAAACGGTGCGCCGTGATCAGGATGGCACCTGGATCGTGCAGGAAATTCTTGACGCCTATACCGAACTGCACCGCCAGGGTGCAGCCCACAGCGTGGAAACCTGGATCGACGGGCGCCTGGTGGGCGGCCTGTACTGCGTGGCGCTGGGCCGCGCCGTATTCGGCGAGTCCATGTTCGCGCATGCCACAGACGCATCCAAGATCGCACTGTCGGCACTGGTGGCGCTGTGCCGGCACCAAGGCGCCGCGCAAATCGATTGCCAGCAGGCCACGCAGCACCTGGCTTCGCTGGGCGCGCGCGAGATGCCCCGCTCCCAGTTCCTGCGCACCGTGGCAGAGCAAAGCCAGCTGCCGCCCATGCACTGGCAATTCGAAAACGTATACTGGAACGAGTTGCTGCCGCCGTCCGGTAACGCCGGCAGCACATCACCGGCTGCCGCCAGCACACCATGACGCACCCGAACGATCTTCCGCTGCAGGCCCTGCAGTTCTACGCCACAGCCGCCTATCCCTGCAGCTACCTGGATGGCCGGCTGGCGCGTTCGCAAGTGGCCACGCCCAGCCACCTGATCCAGAACAGCGCCTATTCGGAGCTGGTCTCCCTGGGGTTTCGCCGCAGCGGAATGTTCACCTACCGGCCGTATTGCGATGGTTGCCGGGCCTGCGTGCCCATGCGCATCCTGGTCCACGATTTCCGCCCGGACCGCAGCCAGCGCCGCGCCGCCGTGCGCCACGCCGATCTCACGGCATCGATCCAGCGCCTGCATTACTCGAACGAGCATTACCAGCTGTACCTGCGCTACCAGCAAAGCCGTCACAGCGGCGGCGGCATGGACCACGACAGCGTGGACCAGTACACGCAGTTCCTGCTGCAAAGCCGCGTCAACTCACGGCTTGTGGAGTTCCGCGCACCGGCGGCCGACGGCGCAGTCGGCAGGCTGAAGATGGTCTCCATCCTCGATGTGCTGGAAGACGGGCTGTCCGCCGTCTACACCTTCTACGAGCCCGATGACCAGGCCAGCTACGGCACGTTCAACGTGCTGTGGCAGATCGATCAGGCACGCTCCATGAGCCTGCCCTATGTCTATCTGGGCTACTGGATCGCCGACAGCCAGAAGATGAATTACAAGGCGCGCTTTCTTCCCCATGAAGTGCGCGTGGACGAGCGCTGGCAGCGCGTGGATCAGCTCCCACGCTGATATGGCGCCACCGCGCCCTTTTCAGCGACATTTCTTATGCACATGGCCGCTGTTTGCAGGCGGCACATATGCCGCCAAGCCATGCCCGCCGCTAGAATGACCGAATCCCGAAATCCCCTTGCGCCTCATGAAAAAAGACGATAACGCGGCCTCGCCCAAGCCCAGCGTCCAGGTCCTGGAACGCATGTTCACGTTGATCGACGTGTTGGCCTCGCGTGAGGAAGCGGTATCGCTCAAGGAGATCAGCGAGCGCACCGGCCTGCACCCCTCCACCACGCACCGCATTCTCAACGACCTGGCCATTGGCCGCTTCGTCGACCGCCCCGAATCGGGCAGCTACCGGCTGGGCATGCGCTTCCTGGAGCTGGGCAACCTGGTCAAGGCCCGCCTGAGCGTACGCGAAGCGGCCCTGATTCCCATGCGCCAGCTGCACAAGCAGATCCAGCAGCCGGTCAGCCTCAGCGTGCGCCAGGGCGATGAAATCGTCTATGTGGAACGCGCCTACAGCGAGCGCTCGGGCATGCAGGTGGTGCGCGCCATCGGCGGCCATGCGCCGCTGCACCTCACATCCAATGGCAAGCTGTTTCTGGCGGCCGATGATGCGCAGCAGGTGCGCGCCTACGCCACACGAACCGGCCTTCCCGGCAAGACGCACTTCAGCATCACGCGGCTTGCCGACATGGAAAACGAGCTGGACAAGGTACGCCACTATGGCGTCGCCCGCGACAACGAGGAGCTGGAGCTGGGTGTGCGCTGCATGGCCGCCGGCATCTATGACGACCAGGGCAAGCTGGTGGCCGGCCTGTCCATCTCCGCTCCCGCCGACCGGCTGGACGAAAGCTGGTTGTCCAAGCTCCAGGCCACCGCGCAGGAGATCTCGGGCGCCCTGGGCTTCAATGCGGTCCGCCCTGCAGCCCCGCCCCCCAATCCCTACGCGCGCAGCAGCCACTGATCTGCAAGCAGCCATCCGCAAGCAGCAAGACCGGTCATCAAAAACAACAAAGGCGCCCAGGGCGCCTTTGTTGTTGAGGGGAAGAAACTCAGCCCTTGACCTTGTGGATCATGGAATCGCCGGCCACCTGCCCCATGGATTCCACCCAGTGGCGTACGCGCTCGGCATCGCCCAGGCGGCTGAACTTTCCGGCGGAGTCCAGGAAGACCATGATGATCTTGCGGCCAGCCACCTGCGCCTGCATGACCAGGCAACGACCCGCTTCGGAGATGTAGCCGGTCTTTTGCAGGCCGATATCCCAGGTCGGGCTCAGCACCAGGCGGTTGGTGTTGTTGTACTGCAGCGTGCGGCGGCCCACGGCCACTTCATAGCCGGGCGAAGTGGTGTACTCGCGCACCAGCGGATCACTGTGCGCCACATTCACGAGCACGGCCAGATCACGGGCGCTGGACTGGTTGCGGCTGGACAGCCCGGTGGGCTCCACGTAACGGGTATCGGTCATGCCCAGCAGGCGCGCCTTGGCATTCATCTGCTGGACGAAGGCATCCAGGCCACCTGGGAAGGTGCGACCCAGCGCATGGGCAGCACGGTTTTCGCTGGACATCAGGGCCAGGTGCAGCATTTCGGCACGGGTGAGCGTGGTGCCCACGGCCAGGCGCGAACTGCTGCCCTTTTCGGTATCCACATCATCCTGCGTGATGGTGATGGATTCATCCATGGGCAGACGGGCCTGGGAAATCAGCAGACCCGTCATCAGCTTGGTCAGCGAGGCGATGGGCAGCACGGCATGGTCGTTCTTGCTGAGCAGCACTTCGTGGGTGTCCTGGTCCATGACCAGGGCCACGCTGCTCTTGAGATCAAGAGGATCGGCCACTGCATGCAGCCCGGCCATCTGCCCGAACGACAGGCGTGGCTCGTAGGCAACGGCACGAATGGGGCTGGCAGCGCTGCGGGCGGCCACGCGGCTGGGCTGGCGCGCGCTCTTGGCAACGCGCTTGCCCTGGGGAGCCGCCGTGGCGCGCTCCTTCACGGCCTTCTTCTTGACAGGGGCCACGGCCACCTGTTTCTTGGCAACTTTCTTGGCCGGTGCGGCATGCGCGCCCGGGGCAGTGAGAGCACAACTCAGGGCCAGCAACGAGAGAACCTGAGCAAATCGACCGAGGCGGGCACGGCGTAGGGTGGGCATGAGAAATGCTCCAAGCAGCAAGAATTTGTGACTAGACCTTACATTAATCGAAAAAGTCGCACTGTGACAATAACTTGTGCGACTTTTCGATAATTTAAATGAAATTATAAGGCGAGTGCTTACCCCTGCGCAGCCACGACCTCTGCATTGCTGTGTAATTTGTTCAACGCGCTCAGATAGGCCTTGGCCGAGGCCACGACGATGTCCGGGTCCGCTCCCACGCCGTTGACCACGCGCCCGCTGCGCTGCAGGCGAACGGTCACTTCGCCCTGGCTCTCGGTGGAGCCGCTGATGGCGTTGACCGAGTACAGCAGCATCTCGGCACCGCTCCTCACCTCGGACTCGATGGCCTTGAACGAGGCATCGACCGGGCCATTGCCGTCGGACTGGGCCTTGATCTCACGGCCATCGCGGCTGAACACTACCGACGCGTGTGGGCGCTCACCCGTTTCGCTTTGCTGGGCCAGCGAGATGAACTGGAAGGGATCGGCCTGCTGATGCGCATCCTGCTCGGTCACCAGGGCCAGGATGTCCTCGTCGAAGATTTCACTCTTGCGGTCGGCCAGTTCCTTGAAGGCCGCAAAGGCAGTGTTGATCGCGGCTTCGCTGTCGAGTTCCACGCCCAGCTCCTGCAGGCGCTGCTTGAAGGCATTGCGGCCGCTGAGCTTGCCCAGCACGATCTTGTTGGCGCTCCAGCCCACATCCTCGGCACGCATGATTTCGTAGGTGTCGCGCGCCTTGAGCACGCCATCCTGATGGATGCCCGAGGCGTGGGCGAAGGCGTTGGCGCCCACGACGGCCTTGTTGGGCTGCACCACGAAGCCCGTGGTCTGGCTGACCATGCGGCTGGCGGCCACGATGTGCTGGGCGTCGATGTTGACGTCAAGGCCGAAGTAGTCCTTGCGCGTCTTGATGGCCATCACCACCTCCTCGAGCGAGCAGTTGCCCGCGCGTTCGCCCAGGCCGTTGATGGTGCACTCGATCTGGCGCGCCCCGCCAAGCTTGACGCCGGCCAGCGAGTTGGCCACGGCCATGCCCAGGTCGTTGTGGCAATGCACGCTCCAGACGGCCTTGTCGCTGTTGGGCACGCGCTCGCGCAGGTTCTTGATGAAGGCGCCGTACAGCTCCGGAATGGCGTAGCCCACGGTGTCGGGCACGTTGATGGTGGTCGCGCCTTCGGCAATCACCGTCTCGATGACGCGGCACAGAAAGTCCGGGTCGCTGCGGTAGCCGTCTTCGGGGCTGAACTCGATGTCGGCGATCAGGTTGCGCGCAAATCGCACCGACTGGCGCGCCTGCTCCAGCACCTGCTCGGGCGTCATGCGCAGCTTTTTCTCCATGTGCAGCGCACTGGTGGCAATGAAAGTGTGGATGCGCGCGCGGCTGGCGTCCTTCAGAGCCTCGGCCGCACGGGCGATGTCGCGGTCATTGGCACGGGCCAGCGAGCAGATGGTGGAGTCCTTGATGGCGCGCGCAATAGCCTGCACCGACTCGAAGTCGCCATTGGAACTCGCCGCAAAACCAGCCTCGATCACATCGACCTTCAGCCGCTCGAGCTGGCGCGCGATGCGCAGCTTTTCGTCGCGGGTCATGGAGGCACCGGGCGACTGCTCGCCGTCACGCAAGGTGGTGTCGAAAATGATCAATTGGTCGGTCATGGGAGTCTCGTCTTTCTTGTGGATGCGAATCTCCTGCCCACGGGCAGGTGATGAAAAAAGCCGGTGCGCTTGTGGCTGCACCGGCTAGGCAATGGAATTTAAGCGGCAACCGCCTCCTGCACCGTCACCTTCTCGGCAGAGGGCACGCGCTGCAAGCCCGACATGATGGCCCGGAACGAAGCGGAGACGATATTCGCATCAACCCCGACGCCGTAGCACACGTGCAACTCGTCCACGCGCAGTTCCACGTAGGCAATGGCCTTGGCATTGGCACCCTCGCCGATGGCATGCTCGTTGTAGTCCAGCACGCGCACGGCCCGGCCGCTGTGCTCGCTCAGCGCCTGCACGAAGGCATCGATGGGCCCCGTGCCTTGCGCCTCGACCGTGCGCTTGCCGCCGTCAACGGACAGATCGGCCGACAGGCTGACCACGCCGTCGTTCTCGCTGAGGCGGTAATGCGGCGCCTGCACGGATTGCAGGCCGTACTCGCGCTGGAACAGCGCCCACAGGTCGGCCGCGGCCAGCTCCTTGCCGCTGGCGTCCATCTCGCGCTGCACCACCTGGCTGAACTCGATCTGCAGGCGGCGCGGCAACTGGAGGCCATATTCGCTTTCAAGCAGATAGGCGATGCCGCCCTTGCCGGACTGGCTGTTGACGCGGATCACGGCCTCGTAGCTGCGGCCCAGGTCCTTGGGGTCGATGGGCAGATAGGGCATGTCCCAGATGTCGCCGTCCTTGCGATCGGCGAAGGCCTTCTTGATGGCATCCTGGTGCGAGCCCGAGAACGAGGTGTAGACCAGATCGCCCACATAGGGATGGCGCGGATGCACGGGCAGCTGGTTGCAATGCTCGACCGTGCTGCGGATGCCGTCGATATCGGAGAAATCCAGGCCAGGCGACACGCCCTGGATGTACATGTTCAACGCCACGTTGACCACATCGAGGTTGCCCGTGCGCTCGCCATTGCCGAACAGGCAGCCTTCAAGGCGGTCCGCACCGGCCATCAACGCCAGCTCGGCCGTGGCCGTGCCCGTGCCGCGGTCATTGTGCGGATGCACGGACAGCACGATGGAGTCGCGGCGCTGGATGTGGCGATGCGTCCACTCCACCATGTCGGCGAAGATGTTGGGCGTGGAGTGCTCCACGGTGGTGGGCAGGTTGATGATGCACTTGCGCTCGGGCGTGGGCTGCCATACATCGGTGACGGCATCGATGACGCGCTTGGAAAACTCCAGCTCGGTGTCCGAATACATCTCGGGCGAGTACTGGAAGGTCCACTGCGTCTGGGGATAGCCGGCAGCGATCTCGTTGAACATGCGGGCATTGGTGGTGGCCAGCTCGACGATCTCGTCCTCGCTCATGTTCAATACCACGCGGCGCATCACGGGCGCGGTGGCGTTGTAGAGGTGGACGATGGCCCGGGGCACGCCTTCGAGCGCCTCGAAGGTACGGCGGATGAGGTGCTCGCGCGCCTGGGTCAGCACCTGGACGGTCACGTCATCGGGAATGCGGTTTTCCTCGATGAGCTTGCGCATGAAGTCGAACTCGACCTGGGACGCGGAAGGAAAGCCGACCTCGATTTCCTTGAAGCCGATCTTCACCAGCTGCTCGAACATGCGCATCTTGCGATCGATGTCCATGGGCTCGATCAGCGCCTGGTTGCCATCGCGCAGGTCCACGCTGCACCAGACCGGGGCCTGGGTGATCACCGCATCGGGCCAGCGGCGGTCTTGCAGGCGGACCGGAGCGAACGTACGGTACTTGGTCGAAGGGTTTTGCAACATGGCTGAAGTGCTTTCTATCGTCTAGGTAAAAACAAGACCCACCTGCTCCAGCGACCCCACAAACGCAAAACGGCCCGTCGCTGGTGCAAACGGGCCGTGAAAGTAGGAATGTACGCGCGCGCTACTGTCTCTGCCCGTGGGACATCAATAGTAGAGCTAGCGACAGGTATTGCATGCGGGTCACTTTAGCACAGGTTCTCAGGCGCTGTGAAGATGCTGCGGCGCATCATTTGTGCAGGCCGCGCTCTTCAGGCTCATCGGTCGAGGTGCTGATGACGCTGGTGCGCTGGCCCTTGGCCTTGCGCCATGCATAGACGCCGTAGCCCGAGAAACCGTAGAGCAGGAACACGCCGAACAGCACGATGGGCGGATGGATATTGATGATGGCGATGCCCAGGGCGATCAGCACGATGGCCGCAAAGGGCACGCTCTTCTTGAAATGCACGTCCTTGAAGCTGTAGAAAGGCACGTTGGTGACCATGGTCAGGCCCGCGTACAGCGTCAGGAAGAACATGATCCAGGTGATCTGCGTCCAGCTCAGCCAGGCATCCTGGCCGCGCAGCAGGCCCGCCTCGTCCAGCAGCCAGATGAAGCCGGTGACCAGCGCTGCAGCGGCGGGCGAAGGCAGGCCCTGGAACCAGCGCTTGTCCACGGTGCCGGTGTTGACGTTGAAGCGCGCCAGCCGCAGCGCAGCGCAGGCGCAATAGACGAAGGCTGCAATCCAGCCCCAGCGGCCAATGCCCTTGAGCGCCCACTCATAGGCGATCAAGGCGGGAGCGGCCCCGAAGGACACCATGTCCGACAGCGAGTCCATCTGTTCGCCAAAGGCGCTTTGCGTATTGGTCATGCGTGCCACGCGGCCGTCAAGACTGTCCAGCACCATGGCGCAGAACACGCCTGCGGCAGCCAGTTCAAAGCGGCCATTCATGGCCATCACGATGGCGTAGAAGCCACCGAACAGCGCAGCCAGCGTGAACAGGTTGGGCAGGATGTAGATACCCTTGCGGCGCTTGCGCACCACCACGCCTTCGATTTCGTTGGACTCATTGTGGTTTTGCATCAATCCGGCCTCCAGCACAGCGCACGCAAGCGTGAGCAGCTATTAAAACGATAGTATTCTAAGGGAGCGGACAGTGCCGCCCCGAAAGGGTCAGTGTACCTGCGCGCTGCCCCCCTTCTCTGCACGAAAAAGGCCACCCGTCGGGGTGGCCTTGTCCTGCACCTTGCGTAGGCCGCATGCGCGACCCATGCAAGATGGAATGCAGCAATCTCAGTTGCGGCTCTGGTCAACCAGCTTGTTCTTGGAGATCCAGGGCATCATGGCGCGCAGCTGACCGCCCACCTTTTCGATGGCGTGTTCGGCGTTCATGCGGCGGCGGGCCGTCATGCTCGGGTAGTTGGTGCGGCCTTCCTGGATGAACATCTTGGCGTATTCGCCGGTCTGGATGCGCTTGAGGGCAGCACGCATGGCTTCACGCGACTTGTCGTTGATGACTTCTGTACCCGTCACGTACTCGCCGTATTCGGCGTTGTTCGAGATCGAGTAGTTCATGTTGGCGATGCCGCCTTCGTACATCAGGTCCACGATGAGCTTGAGCTCATGCAGGCACTCGAAGTAGGCCATTTCGGGAGCGTAGCCGGCTTCGGTCAGGGTCTCGAAGCCCATCTTCACCAGTTCCACCGCGCCGCCGCACAGAACGGCCTGCTCGCCGAACAGGTCGGTCTCGGTTTCTTCCTTGAAGTTGGTTTCGATGATGCCGCCCTTGCCGCCACCGTTGGCCATGGCATAGGACAGGGCCAGGTCACGGGCCTTGCCGGACTTGTCCTGGTACACGGCGATCAGCGAAGGCACGCCGCCGCCCTTGAGGTATTCGGAGCGCACGGTGTGGCCAGGGCCCTTGGGGGCGACCATGATCACGTCCAGATCGGCGCGCGGCACAACCTGGTTGTAGTGGATGTTGAAGCCGTGGGCAAAGGCCAGCGTGGCGCCTTGCTTGATGTTGGGGGCCACGTTGTTGGTGTAGACCTCGGGGATGTTCTCATCCGGCAGCAGGATCATGACCAGATCGGCGGCCTTCACGGCGTCGTCGACTTCAGCGACGGTCAGGCCTGCCTTGGCGACCTTGTCCCAGGAAGCGCCGCCCTTGCGCAGGCCGACCACGACCTTCACGCCGCTTTCGTTCAGGTTTTGAGCGTGTGCGTGGCCCTGGCTGCCGTAGCCGATGATGGCAACGGTCTTGCCCTTGATCAGGCTCAGGTCACAGTCCTTGTCGTAGAAAACTTTCATGTTGGCTCCAGGCTTCGTGTGTGTGTAGGGGTTGAAAGGGGAAGGGGACAGGTTTCAGGTGCGTTGCAGCGCATCAAACGCGCAGGATGCGTTCGCCGCGGCCGATGCCGCAGGAGCCGGTACGCACGGTTTCCAGAATGGCCGTGCGGTCCAGCGCCTGCAGGAAGGCGTCGTTCTTGGATTGGTCGCCGGTCAGCTCGACCGTGTAGCTCTTTTCGGTCACGTCGATGATGCGGCCGCGGAAGATGTCGGCCATGCGCTTCATCTCCTCGCGTTCCTTGCCCACGGCGCGGACCTTGACCATCATGAGCTCGCGCTCGGTATAGGAGCCTTCCGTCAGGTCCACGACCTTGACGACCTCGATCAGGCGGTTCAGGTGCTTGGTGATCTGCTCGATCACGTCTTCGGAGCCATTCGTCTGAATGGTCATGCGCGACAGCGATGCGTCTTCCGTGGGAGCCACGGTCAGCGATTCGATGTTGTAGCCGCGGGCCGAGAACAGGCCCACCACGCGCGACAAGGCTCCCGGCTCGTTTTCGAGCAGCACGGCAATGATGTGTTTCATGAAAGAAAGATTCCTCTTTTCGCTGCCCTCCCCCGGCGCCGGTAAACGTCGGGCTTGGCAGGCAATAGATTCGTCAAGGGGTTGCCGCCTTGAGGGCGGCTACTGAAGAAGATGCGGCAGGAACAGGCCCTGGCGAACCCGGCCAAGGGCTCGCTCAGAGGTCGTCAGCTCCCAGCAGCATCTCGGTGATCCCACGGCCGGCCTGCACCATGGGGAACACATTCTCGGTGGGATCGGTGCGGAAGTCCATGAACACCGTCCGATCCTTGAGCTTGCGGGCCTCGCGCAGGGCGGGCTCCACGTCCTCGGGGCGCTCGATCAGCATGCCCACGTGGCCATAGGCCTCGGCCAGCTTCACGAAGTTGGGCAGCGAGTCCATGTAGCTGCTGCTATAGCGGCCCGAGTACTCGATCTCCTGCCACTGGCGCACCATGCCCAGGTAGCGGTTGTTCAGCGACACCACCTTGACCGGCGTGTTGTACTGCAGGCAGGTGGCCAGCTCCTGGATGTTCATCTGGATGGAGCCTTCGCCCGTGATGCAGAACACCTCGGATTCAGGCTTGGCCAGCTTGATGCCCATGGCGTAGGGCAGGCCCACGCCCATGGTGCCCAGGCCGCCGGAGTTGATCCAGCGGCGCGGCTCGTCGAAGCGGTAGTACTGCGCGGCCCACATCTGGTGCTGGCCCACGTCGGACGTGATGTAGGCATCTGCGTCGCGGGTCATGTTCCACAGCGTCTCCACCACGTACTGCGGCTTGATGACCGAGCCGTCGCCACGGCTGTACTGCAGGCAGTCGCGGCTGCGCCAGCCTTCGATGGTCTCCCACCACTGGCCCAGGGCCGCAGCGTCGGGACGGGCGCTGGCCTCGCGGATCATGGAGATCAGCTCGGTCAGCACTTCCTTGACGTCGCCGACGATGGGCACGTCCACCTTCACGCGCTTGGAGATGGAGGAGGGATCGATGTCGATATGGATGATCTTGCGCTCCACCGACATGAAATGCTTGGGGTTGCCGATCACCCGGTCGTCGAAGCGCGCACCCACGGCCAGCAGCACATCGCAGTTCTGCATGGCGTTGTTGGCTTCGATGGTGCCGTGCATGCCCAGCATGCCGAGGAACTTGCGGTCGCTGGCCGGATAGGCACCCAGGCCCAGCAGCGTATGCGTGACCGGGTAGCCCAGCATGTCCACCAGGGTGCGCAGCTCGTTGCAGGCATTGCCCAGCAGCACGCCGCCACCCGTGTAGATATAGGGACGCTTGGCAGCGAGCAGCAACTGCAGCGCCTTGCGGATCTGGCCGGCATGGCCCTTGCGCACCGGGTTGTAGGAGCGCATCTCCACCTTTTCGGGGTAACCGGTGTAGAGAGCCTTCTTGAAGGACACATCCTTGGGGATGTCCACCACCACGGGGCCGGGGCGGCCGGTGCGCGCGATGTGGAAGGCCTTCTTCATGGTGTCCGCCAGCTCGCGCACATCCTTGACCAGGAAGTTGTGCTTGACGATGGGGCGGGTGATGCCGACGGTGTCGCACTCCTGGAATGCATCGGTGCCGATGTAGGCCGTCGAGGTCTGGCCGCTGATCACGACCAGGGGAATGGAATCGGTGTAGGCGGTGGCAATGCCGGTGACGGCGTTGGTCAGGCCGGGACCCGAGGTTACCAGGGCCACGCCGACTTCACCCGTGGCACGGGCAAAGCCGTCTGCCGCATGCACAGCCGCCTGCTCGTGGCGCACCAGCACATGCTGAATGGTGTCTTGCTTGTAGAGGGCGTCGTAGATGTACAGGACCGCACCGCCCGGATAGCCCCAAAGCTGCTTGACGCCTTCGGCCTGCAGGGACTTGACGAGGATCTCGGAGCCCATCAGCTCCTGGGATGCATGGGACTGCGACGCCGCTGCTGCCGCGCTGGAGTACTCGGCTTTGGAAATTTCCATGATCAACCTTTGTGAATTTCTCTAACGAAAAACCTTGGGTGCCCCTTGCCTGAAGCCCTTGTGAGGCCGGTGCGGGACTTAGGACCAACAGACATGGGCGAGTGAGTAAACGCCGGACCGTGAACCGTTTGCCTTTTTGAATTGCAGCCGACATTATCGCACTGCAACAAGCCTGTGCGCCATCGTGCGAAAAAAATTGACACTGCGGTGCGATAATCGGGTCCCGCGTCCGTTCAGCCCCCCTCAACGAGCCCCTCATCCGGGCCTGCGTTCCTTTTGGCAACCGAGCAAGAACTATCCGACTTCCTCAAAAGCGTAGAAAAGCGTGCCTTCAAGCGCAGCTTTTTCCACGTCCGGGACGAGGAGGCGGCGCTGGACATCGTGCAGGACAGCATGCTCAAGCTGGCGCAGCACTATGGCGACAAGCCCATCACCGAGCTGCCCATGCTCTTCCAGCGCATCCTGTCCAACAGCACCCTGGACTGGTTTCGCAGGCAAAAGACGCAGAACGCCCTCTTCACCCGCATGAGCGATCTGGAGGCCTCGGCCGGCGACGATGCGGACTTCGACTGGCTCGAGACCTACGCCGACTCCGCACAGAACGGCGAAACCGCCCGCAGCGCCGAGGATCTGACCGAGCGGGCGCAGATTTTGCAAAGCATTGAAAAAGAGATACAGGAGCTGCCGGCGCGTCAACGCGAAGCATTCCTGATGCGTTATTGGGAAGAGATGGACGTTGCGGAGACCGCTGCCGCGATGGGGTGTTCCGAAGGAAGTGTAAAAACACATTGTTTCCGCGCCATCCAGACATTGAGCAAGGCACTGAAGGCCAAAGGAATCGAGCTATGAAGACTGCGCCCACTCTCACTCTCCACAGCGAAATGGCGGCCGACCGCATCGCACGCCGGATCACCGCGCGCCTGGGTGACGGCGAGGCGTTGCTGCCATACGACATCACCGAGCGGCTGCGCGCTGGGCGCGAGCGCGCCCTGTCCGTTCGCCGGCGCGAACTGCGCGCTGCGCCCGTGCAGGCTGCCAGCGCAACCCAGGCTCAGGGTGCCACCATGACGCTGGGCTCTGGCGACGAAGGCGGCACCTGGTGGCGCGCGCTGATCTCGGCCGTGCCGGTGCTGGCCCTCATCATTGGCCTGGTGGTCGTCAACGTGCAGACCGATCAGATTGGCCTGACCGAGGTTGCCGAGGTCGATACGGCCCTGCTGACCGATGACCTGCCCCCTGCCGCCTATGCCGACCCCGGTTTCATCCAGTACCTGAAGACTTCGGCCACCAACACGGAACGCTGATACCCGCCTTGCCTGCCTGCATGCCCACTGATTCACGCGCTGCGTTCCACCGATCACCCGCCGCCATCCTGGCGGCGGTGCTGTTGATGGCGCTGGCCTGGACCGGCTGGCGCGTCGTGCAACAGGTGCGGCTGGCGCCCAGCACGGTGTCGCCGGCCACCATTGCGGCCTCCAAGACCCTGCATGGCGACGCAGCCACGCGCCAGCGCGCCACGGCCCTGGCCTCCGGCCCACGCTGGGCCGAGCTGACGCCTGCGCAAAGCAGGGTGCTCGAGCCCCTTTCCGAGCGCTGGTCCATGATGGACGCGCTGCAAAAGCGCCGCTGGATGGCATTGGCCGAAGGCTGGGACAAGCTCAGCGAAAAGGAGCAGGAAAAGCTGCGCGACCGCATGCAGACCTGGTCCAGCCTCAGCGCCCAGCAGCGCAGCCAGGCCCGCCTGAATTTCGCCCTGACCAACCGCCTTGCCACGGACAAGCGAGCCCAGTGGGAGGCCTACCAGGCGCTCAGCGACGAAGAAAAACGCCTTCTGGCTGCACGCGCCGCGCCCAAGGTCAAGGGCGCCGCCAACGCCATACAGCCCGTGGCGCCCAAGCGTCTGGCGCGGATTCCTGCGGCCTCGGTGGCACCGGCCACCATTCCGAATCCCCCCAAAATTCCACCAGCCACCATCTACAATCCGCCGCCTCCGGTTCCACCGGTCGCGCCGCCTTCGGCCGTGGAAACCCATCCCGTGCGCCCGCCTGCGCTGGTGGAGACAGCCCCGGTGGAAGTGCCTTCGGCCACACCCATGCCCTTGCCGCCCATGGAACTGCATGACGGCGCCGAGGCCACCCCACAGCCCTCGCACGGCGAAGCAGCCCCTTCGCATTGATGCAGCGCCCCGACACGCCCGCATGACGAACGCCACCTCCCCCGCCTCCACGGCAGCCGGCTCCGCCGCCGATCCACGGATGGCCCCGCGCCTGGCCCGGCGCATGGCCTGCTGGCTATATGAGGGCATGCTGCTGTTCGGCGTGGTCTTCATCGCCGGATATCTGTTTGGCACCTTGTCTCAGACGCGCAACGCCATGGACAACCGCCATGCGCTGCAGGCCTTCATGTTCGTGGTGCTGGGCATCTATTTCGTCTGGTTCTGGTCCAAGGGGCAGACATTGGCCATGAAGACCTGGCACATCCGCCTGGTGGATGCTGCAGGCCAGCCCGTCAGCCAGCTGCGCGCCCTGCGGCGCTATGTGCTGAGCTGGATCTGGCTGCTGCCACCGCTGGCGGCCTACTCCACCGGCGTGCCGGCCTTGACCACCTTGGTGCTGCTGGTGCTGTGGGTGGCACTCTGGGCCCTGCTCAGCCGCCTTCATCCGCGCCGCCAGTTCTGGCATGACGCCTGGGCCGGCACACAGCTGATCCACCAGGCCCCGCCGCCCAGGAAAAAACGCTGAGCGGCAAAGGCAGCATCGCATCTCCTACACTCCCCAGCATGCCCGCCGCTTCACCCAAGTCCAACGACAGCACGCCTGTCAATCCCCAGAAAAGCCGCACGGGCCTGAACCGTGTCTGGCACGCTGCGGGTTATTCGCTGTCCGGCCTTCGTGCCGGATGGAATGAGAAAGCCTTCCGCCAGGAAGCGCTGGCCGCCATCGTGCTGATCCCTGCCGCTTTCTGGCTGGGACGCAGCTGGATCGAGGTCTCGCTGCTGGCGAGCACGGTCTTGCTGGTGCTGATCGTGGAATTGCTCAACAGCGGCATCGAGGCCGTGGTCGATCGCATAGGCCCCGAATGGCACGCCCTGTCCAAGCAAGCCAAGGACATGGGCAGCGCCGCCGTGCTGCTGGCGCTGCTGCTGTGCACGGGCGTCTGGCTGGCGGCTCTCTATCAACGGTTCATTGCATGACAAATCCCACGTTTTCCATTTGTGTGTATTGCGGCTCGCGCCCCGGCGACCAGCCCGGTTTCATCGAGGCCGCCCGCGCCACCGGCCGCTGGATTGGCGAGCACGGCGGCCAGTTGGTCTACGGCGGCGGGCGCAGCGGCCTGATGGGCGAGGTGGCCGAGGCCACGCGGCAGGCCGGTGGCCGCGTCGTGGGAGTAATCCCGCAGGCGCTGGTGGACAAGGAGCTGGCCAACCATGCCTGCGACGAACTGCACATCGTCCAGACCATGCACGAGCGCAAGGCCATGATGGCCGAGCGCAGCGATGCCTTCGTCGCCCTGCCCGGCGGCATAGGCACCTTCGAGGAATTGTTCGAGGTCTGGACCTGGCGCCAGCTGCGCTACCACGACAAGCCCATCGGCCTGCTCAATGTGGACGGCTACTACGACAGCATGCTGCAGTTCCTGCAGACCTGCGTGGGCCATGGCTTCATGGGCGAGTGGCAGATGGGACTGATAGAAAGCGGCAGCGACATCCCCGCACTGCTGCAATCCCTGGTGCAGAACGCCGGCACGGGCCTGGAAACGGCCCCCTTGCGCGCCGTAATCTGAAACGGAAACGGCCACCCGTTCAGGGGTGGCCGCTGGAATCCGGATGTCGAGCCCAGGGCGCCGCGTGCGCCCTGCACTGCTGCCGGGTTCAGATGGCTCCGTCGTCGAGTTCGCCAGTACGGATGCGCACCACGCGCTCCACGGCGGTGACGAAGATCTTCCCGTCACCGATCTTGCCCGTGCGGGCCACGTTGACGATGGCATCCACGCAGCGGTCCACGTCTTCCGTGCGGACCACCACCTCGATCTTCACCTTGGGCAGGAAGTCCACCACGTACTCGGCGCCACGGTAGAGCTCGGTATGGCCCTTCTGGCGACCAAAGCCCTTGACCTCGGTGACGGTCAGGCCGTTGACGCCGCAGTCGGCCAGTGCCTCGCGGACCTCTTCCAGCTTGAACGGCTTGATGATGGCGGTGATCATTTTCATGGGGTGAACTCCTCAGTGCATGCAATACGGGGCAAGACGGCTGGCCAGGAAACCCCGCCGCCTCAGGTGCTTCAAGCGCGAAAGCGGTTGGTGATCGGGTAGCGCCAGTCCTTGCCGAAGCTGCGGCGCGTCAGCCGCGGCCCCACGGGCGCCTGGCGGCGTTTGTATTCGTTGATCTGGATGAGGCGCGTCACTCGCTCCACATCGGCGCCGGCATATCCGTCGGCCACGATGGAGGCGATGCTTTCGTTATTTTCCATGTATCGGCGCACGATGGCGTCGAGCACCTCATAAGCGGGCAGGCTGTCCTGGTCTTTCTGGTCCGGGCGCAGTTCGGCGCTGGGCGGGCGCGTGATGATGCGATCCGGAATGGGGTCCAGCCCCGTGCCGAACGGATCGTTGGCATTGCGCCAGCGCGCCAGCGCAAAAACCTCGGTCTTGAGCACGTCCTTGATCACGGCAAAGCCGCCGGCCATGTCGCCATAGAGCGTGCAGTAGCCGGTGGACATCTCGCTCTTGTTGCCGGTGGTCAGCACCACGGAGCCGAACTTGTTGGACAGGCCCATCAGCAAGGTGCCGCGGATGCGGGCCTGCAGGTTCTCTTCGGTCGTGTCCTCGGGGCGGCCCGCGAAGGCCGGAGCCAGGGCGGCCTTGAAGGCCTCGAACTGGGGCGCGATGGAGATTTCGTCATAGCGCACGCCCACACGCTCGGCCATGTCGCGCGCATCGATCCAGCTGATGTCCGCCGTATAGGGCGAAGGCATCATCACCGTGTGCACCTTGTCCGCGCCCAGCGCATCGACCGCAATCGCCAGCACCAGCGCAGAGTCAATCCCGCCCGACAGGCCCAGCAGCGCGCCGGGGAAACGGTTCTTGCCCACGTAGTCGCGCACGGCCAGCACCAGGGCGGACCACAGCGCCGGCAGGTGCTCCACCGGTGGCTGCACATCGGCGGCCAGCGTCAGTTCCTGCGCGCCGGCACGCACTTCCACCAACGGCAGCGCCTCGGCAAAGGCCGCCGCGCGTGCGGCAATGCTGCCGTCGGCGTGCACGGCAAAAGAGCTGCCATCGAAGACAATTTCATCCTGGCCACCGACCAGATGTGCGTAGACCAGGGGCAGGCCGGTCTCACGCGCACGTGCAGCCAGCGTGGCTTCACGTTCGGCCTGCTTGCCCTCATGAAAGGGTGAAGCATTGATCACGGCCAGCAATTGCGCACCCGCCGCGGCAGCCGCGCTTGCCGGCCCGGGATGCCAGGCGTCCTCGCAGATCAGCAAGCCCACGCGAACTGCCTGGACCTCGACCACGCAAGGCGACTGGCCGGCCACAAAGTAGCGCTGCTCGTCGAACACGCCGTAGTTGGGCAGGCATTGCTTGGCGTAGCTGCATTCCACGCGCCCGTCGCGCAGCACGCTGGCTGCATTGCGCAACGCGCCACCAGCGCCGGGGTCGCGCCAGGGATGGCCCAGCACCAGCGCCAGGCCCGGCCATTGCGCGGTCTCCAGCGCCAGCTGCTGCACGGCCTGATCGCAGGCGTCCAGAAAGGCGGGACGCAGATAGAGGTCTTCGGCCGCATAGCCGCACAGGGCAAGCTCGGGAGTCAGCAGCAAGCGCGCTCCCGTGGCATAAGCTTCACGGGCTGCGGCAATGATTTTCTGGACATTGCCGGGCAGATCGCCCACGACAAAGTTGAGCTGGGCAGTGCAGATGGAGAGCGTCATGGAATGCAATGGAGCCAACAGGGCCGACAAGGCCACCCCACAGCGCAAGGCGGCAGCGCGCGTCACACGGGCCTGCAAGGAATGGCATGGCTGAAACCGCAATTATCACCCGCGTGCTGGACAGCGTGCAGCAGCTCGATGCCCAGGCCTGGAATGCGCTGCTGGCATCGCAGGCTGCGCCCACCCCCTTCATGCGCCACGAGTACCTGAGCGCGCTGGAATCCAGCGGCAGCGCCGTGCCGCAAACCGGCTGGGCCGCCCGCGTGGTCACGCTCTGGCAGGGCGGCGAGCTGGTCGCCGCCTGCCCGGTCTACGCCAAGGCGCATTCCTATGGCGAGTACGTGTTCGACTTTGCCTGGGCGCGCGCCTACGCCCAGCATGGGCTGGATTACTACCCCAAGGGCGTGCTCGCCGTGCCTTTCACGCCTGTGCCGGGCAGCCGGCTGCTGGCACGCACGCCGCTGCTGCGTGCGGCCCTGGTGCGCGCCGTGCGCGAATGGGCCCAGGCGCAGCAGCTGTCTTCCCTGCATTTGCTGTTCAGCGATGCCGAGGATCTGGCAGCCTGCGACGCCGACGGCTGGATGCAGCGCAGCACCGTGCAGTTCCACTGGAGCAACCAGAACGCCGGGGGCGCAGGCCACCGGGACTTCGACCACTTTCTGTCCACGCTGAACCAGGAAAAGCGCAAGAAGATTCGCCAGGAACGGCGCAAGGTGCACGAGGCCGGCGTGCGCTTTCGAGCAGTGCACGGCCCCGACATGAGCGCCCAGGACTGGGCCTTCTTCTATCGCTGCCACGAACGCACCTATCTGGAACACGGCAACGCCCCGTACCTCCAGCCGGCCTTCTTCGAGGCCATGGCGCACCAGATGCCCGAGAACTGGCTGATGTTCGTCGCCGAGCGCGACGGCCAACCCATGGCCTGCAGCCTGATCGCACTCGATGCGGCAGCCGCACGGCTTTCGGCCGGCAGTTGCGACCGCGACACGCCGCAGATCCCGCACATCCCGCAGGGCACGGCCTACGGCCGCTACTGGGGCGCGCTGGAGCGCGTGGACTGCCTGCATTTCGAGGCCTGCTACTACCAGCCTATCGCCTGGTGCATAGAACGCGGGATTGCGCACTTCGAGGGAGGCGCCCAGGGCGAGCACAAGATGGCGCGGGCGCTGCTGCCCGTGGTGACGCCCAGCGCCCACTGGATTGCCCACCCGTCCTTCGCCGACGCCATCTCGCGCTTTCTGGACCGCGAGGGCGAAGGCATGGCCGGCTATCTGCAGGAGCTGCAGGCCCACAGCCCGCTGCGCCAGGACTGAGGCTCAGAAGGTTTCCCAGTCGTCATCGCCCTGACCGGGCTGGCGCGGAGCCGGCTTGCCTGTTGCTGCGGGCCCAGGGCGTGGCTGGATGGGAGGCGTGGCATCGCGCTCAAGCCGGCGGGCCAGTGTCTCGCCACCCGCTGCAGCACCGCCGCCCCCCAAGGCCGCAGGCCGTGCGGGGCTGGCCGGCGGGGCCGGCCGGACAGGCTGCGCTGCGGCGCGTGGCGCGGCGCTGGCCTGCGCCACCATCCTGTTGGGCACATGCGCATGGCTGTCCATGGCACCGCGCGGCAGCTGGAACACGGCCACGGCCTCGACCAGGTCCTGCGCCTGCTTGCGCAGCGAGGCAGCGGCGGCCGCGCTTTCCTCGACCAGGGCAGCGTTTTGCTGCGTGGTCTGGTCCATTTGCGTGACGGCTTCGCTGACCTGGGCGACGCCGGAGCTCTGCTCGGTACTGGCCGCGCTGATCTCGCCCATGATGTCGGTGACCTGGCCGATGGCAGCCACCACTTCGGTCATGGTCGTGCCTGCGCGGTCCACCAGTTGCGAGCCCTGCTCCACACGCTCCACGCTGGCCGTGATCAGCGCCTTGATTTCCTTGGCCGCCTCGGCGCTGCGCTGCGCCAGCGATCGCACCTCGCCCGCGACCACGGCAAAGCCCCGGCCCTGCTCACCGGCACGCGCAGCCTCCACCGCGGCATTGAGCGCGAGGATGTTGGTCTGAAAGGCAATGCCGTCGATCACGCCGATGATGTCGCCGATGCGCCGGCTGCTGTCATTGATGCCCTTCATGGTTTCCACGGCCTCGGCCACCACGTCGCCGCCGCGGCGCGCAACGCTCGATGCATTGAGCGCCAGCTGATTGGCCTGGCGTGCGTTGTCGGCGTTCTGGCGCACGGTGGAGCCCAGCTCTTCCATGGATGCAGCCGTCTGCTCCAGCGCGCTGGCCTGCTCCTCCGTGCGGCTGGACAGGTCGGCATTGCCGGAGGCAATCTGCGCACTGGCCGAGGCCACGCCTTCGGCGTTCTGGCGCACGCTGCGCACGGTCTGCACCAGGCTGGACTGCATGCGCTGCAGCGCGCCCAGCAGCAGGCCGGTTTCGTCATGGCGGTCGATGTGAATGGTCCCGCCCAGATCGCCATTGGCCACGCGGTCTGCGGCATCGACCGCATGGGCCAGCGGCGTGCGGATGGAGCGCGTCAGCCACAGCCCGGCCAGCACGGCCAGCAGCACGGCGGCCAGCGCCGCCACGCTGAGGACGACGACCGAGCGCCCGTACACAGCCTCGGCATTGCGGCTTTCCTGCACGGCCGCATCGCTGTTGAGCTTGACCAGCAGATCCAGCGTGTTCGACGAATCGTTGTAGAGCTTCAGCGACTCGCCGCCCAGCACGGCCTGGGCCTTTTCCTTTTCGCCCTGGCGTGACAGCGCCAGCACCTGCTGGCTCAGTTGCTGGTAGCGCTCGCGTTCCTGGAGCAGTTGGGCGTAGAGCCTTCGCTCTTCGTCGGAAGACAGCAGCGGCTCGTAGGCCTTCTTGCGCTCGGCCAGGCGGCGCTGCAGTTGCTCCAGCTGCTTTTCCGAATCGGTCTTGTAGGCGACATCATCATTGTTGACGTGGCGCACCTCCAGCAAGCGGGTACGCACGACATCGGTGCCTATCTGGTTGATCACTTCCACGCTGGGCATGGCATTGCCGGTGATGACTTCCATGCTGGTGCGCATGGAGCGCAGTTGCACCAGGGCCGCGGCCACCACGGCCAGCAGCAGCACCACCAGCAGGCCGAAGGTGCCCAGCATGCGCGTTGAAATCTTGAGGTTTTTCACATTCATCTCTCTTGTAGAGGTCCCGTCATCTTGTTGCGTCTTGCTCTGTCTCGCGCCATGGGCAGGCTATCAGCCAGGCCCGGCGCGAACCTTGCAGAAACAGGCCAGCCGCACCGGCCGATGGCAGCTGGCAGGCAAGGCTTGGAGAGGGGGAGGACGGGACCCCGCGGGAGCGCGGTCTGCTGGATGGCCGATGGCCGCCAGGCCAGGCGGCCATGAGAACAAGGTAATCATGGGATATCCCTTCGTTCCGAGCGAACGAGGCCAGGAGCGGCCGTTCCTCAATCTGTAAGAATAGGACTACATCTATTTACATTCTGCCAGTATCCAAGCATTGTTCAGGACAAGTTCAGGTACTTGCAGTAGGCAGAAACCTTCACTGGAGGATTTGCGCCACAGCCTCCTGCCACCCGGCGTGCGCAAGCTCAACGCAGCACGCAAAAAGAAAGCGGCCCCATGCAGGGCATGGGGCCGCCAGAGGATGGGGCACAGCTGCGGGCAAGGCCTCAGAACGCGGCCCACTCCTCGTCGTCGGCGGTCGCGGTCCTGCTGACCTGGGCTGGCGTGGCAGTTTTCGCTGGCCGGGCTGCGATGGGCGCCAGGACCGGCGGTGATGCCAAAGGGGCGGCCGCCGTTGCGCGCGGCACCGCCACGGCCGCCTTGGCGGTCTCAGCCACCTCGGGGACCGCTGTCGAGTCTCCCGGCGCCGTGCGAAACACCGATACCGATGCCACCATGGCCCGCGCCTGCTGCTGCAGCGACTGGGCAGCGGCCGCACTTTGCTCGACCAGGGCGGCGTTCTGCTGGGTGGCCTGGTCCATTTGCGTGATGGCATCGCCCACCTGGGCCACGCCCGCGCTCTGCTCGCTGCTGGCGGCGCTGATCTCGCCCATGATGTCGGTCACGCGCCGGATGGCGGCGACGATTTCGGACATGGTCTCGCCGGCCTTGTCCACCAGCTGCGTGCCCTGCTCCACACGCTGCTCGCTGGCCTGGATCAAGGCCTTGATCTCCTTGGCCGCCTCGGCACTGCGCTGGGCCAGCGTGCGCACCTCGCCGGCCACCACGGCAAAGCCCCGGCCCTGCTCGCCAGCGCGGGCCGCCTCCACGGCGGCGTTCAGCGCCAGGATATTGGTCTGGAAGGCAATGCCGTCGATCACGCCGATGATGTCGGCGATCTGGCGGCTGCTGTCGTTGATGCCCTTCATGGTGTCCACCACCTGGGCCACAACCTCGCCGCCACGCGCGGCAATGCCCGAGGCGGAGGCAGCCATCTGGTTGGCCTGGCGCGCGTTGTCCGCGTTCTGGCGCACGGTGGCGCCCAGCTGCTCCATGGAGGCTGCGGTTTCTTCCAGAGCACTGGCCTGGCTTTCGGTGCGCGCCGACAGGTCCGCATTGCCCTGGGCGATCTCGCCAGCGGCCAGCGCCACGCCGTGCGCATTGCCGCGCACATCGCCCACCAGCTCGGCGAGCTTGCGGCGCATGTCCTCCTGTGCGTTGATGAGCTGGCCCATTTCATCCCGGCGCCGGCTGGTGACCGGCTTTTCCAGATGGCCGGCCGCCACATTGCGCGCCACGGCCACGGCCTGGGCCACCGGGCCGGTGACCGCACGCGTGATGGCCCAGCCCACCAGGGCCGCAATCGCCACCACCGCGGCCAGCGTGCCCAGCACCCAGATGCGGGCCAGGTCAAAGCCTGCCTGCGCCTGCTGCCGCGCCTGCTCGCCCGCCTCGCGCTGCAGGGTCAGCAGGCGGCCGGCGCTTTCGGCCAGCTTGCCGAACTGCGCCTCGGACTCGCCGGCGAACATCAACCCCATCTCGTCGGCCATGAAGGCCTGCTCCTCGGTGGTGGAATAGTTGCCGGCGCGCGCACGCTCCAGCAATCGCGCATGCATGGCCAGGAACTGTTGCTTGAAGCCGAGGTAGTCGTCGAAGGCCGCGCGCAAGGCCTGCTGGTCGATCAGCGAACGCAGGGCCGTCTCATGCTCGCCAATGGTCTGCAGCCGGTCCTGCACCTGCTTGGCAAAGCCATCGACCTCGGCCAGGCTGCGCGCGGAGGCAATGCCGGCCTCGTGGCGGCGCAGGCGGTTGTATTCGGATCGCATGGCGCCCGCATGGAACATGCTGGGCAGGGCCACATCCGACAAATGCAATGCGTTGCGGTGCATCTGCGCCAGTTGCAACCAGGCTACCGCCCCCAGAACTGCCGAGAACAGGACCATGATGAGGAATCCCATGCCCAGCTTCGTGCCCATGCGCCAATCTGCCACCTTCATTTGCTCGCTCCCGGGCCGATGTCCCCATCAGCGCCTGATTGATCTGTCCAAACCCTGATCCATGACAAAACAAAAAACGCACCCGGCGCCTAGGCACCGGGTGCGTTTCAAATTGTATCAACTGCGAAGCGGGCATTTACCTCAGCGCAGTTGAGACTCCCTCGACGGGAGTGAAAGGGATCAGCCCTTGTAGTTGGCGATGCCGTCCACGACTTCCTTCTTGGCCTCGTCCACGCCCTTCCAGCCCAGAACCTTGACCCACTTGCCCTTTTCCAGGTCCTTGTAGTGCTCGAAGAAATGCTGGATCTGCTTGAGGGTGATCTCGTGGATGTCTTCCAGCGTGTTGATCTTGTCGTAGGCGGGCAGCAGCTTTTGCGTGGGCACGGCCAGGACCTTGCCATCCACGCCGGACTCGTCTTCCATGAGCAGGATGCCGATGGGGCGGCAGGCCACGACCACGCCCGGGGGCAGCGGGAAGGGCGTCATCACCAGCACGTCCACCGGATCGCCGTCGCCGGACAGCGTCTGGGGCACATAGCCGTAGTTGGCCGGGTAGTGCATGGCCGTGCCCATGAAGCGGTCCACGAAGACGGCGCCGCTTTCCTTGTCCACTTCGTACTTGATGGGATCGGAGTTGGCCGAGATCTCGATCACGACGTTGAAGGATTCAGGAGCGTTCTTGCCCGGTGTGACTTTGTCGAAAGACATGATGGATGAGGAGAGTTGAAACAAAAAAGCCCCCGCAGGGGGATAGCAGCGTGATTTTAGGCGCAGGCACACGCCCCCACGGATGGCTCCGCAGGAACGCCTGCCATGCTACGGCGGCAAGCCTGCGCCAAGCTTGCAGCGCCCGGGCCGTTTTCAGGCGTGTGCGCCGCCCGCGCGCCGCTGCACGGGACCGCTGCGCTGCTCCACCGCATGCTGCACTTCGCGGCGCAGGCCCAGGGCAAAGCCCAGCTCGGCCAGCACGAACAGCGGCCCGATGACCAGGCCCACGATGTCATCCAGGAAAGCCGGCTTGCGGCCCTCGTAGTAATGGCCCACGAACTGGATCACCCAGCCCACGGCGAAGATGCCCAGGCCCCAGCCCAGCCAAGCCCCCATCGGCAGCATGGCGATGGGCTGGGCCAGTGCCAGCATCAGGGCAAGCACCAGGGCCATGGCGATGCCGTAGCGCAGGTCCAGCAGACAGTAGTAGATGCCTGCCGCCAGTGCCGCCAGTAGGGCCAGGCTCAATGGCAGCTCGGGCAGGCCGTCGCCCAAGGGGGCAGCCCACTGCAGGCGGGCCAGCAAAATCACCACCGCCCACATGATCAGCGGCACGCCGACGAAGTGCGTGAGGATGTTGCGTGGATCACGGTGATAGTCCGCGTACTGGGACAGTTGGTCGATGAGGGTTTTCATAGGCTGCACCTGCGGTGGATGTTGCGCAACCATGGTGGTGTCATCAAGGATTGGCGTCTGTCATGGATCCGACACAAGCCTCATCGCACACCTCGGGCTTACCCGCACCCGCTCCGGCACCTCCGGCAGCCCACGCCACCCCGCGCGGCGTACGGCGCCGTGCTGCGGCCGGCCCGCCGGGCATGGCCGATCTCTGGGCCACCATCGAGGCGGGCCGCTGGTTCCACGCCCTGCCGCCGGAGCTGGGCGCACAGCTCAAGGCACTGGCCCAGCCCCGCACGCTGGCGGCAGGCGACTGGCTGTTCCGGCGCGGCGACCCGCCCTGCGGCCTCTATGCGGTGGCGCGTGGTGCGCTCAGCATCTCGGGAACGGCCGCCTGCGGCGAGCAGGCCCGCACGGCGCTGCTGACCCTGGTGGAGCCTCCCATGTGGCTGGGGGAAATCGCGCTGTTCGATGGAGCCGAGCGCACCCACGATGCCCAGGCAGCCACGGCCTGCACCGTGCTGCACGTGCCCCAGGCCCCACTGCAGGCATGGCTGGCGGCCCATCCCGAACACTGGCAGGTGCTGGCCTTGCTGCTGACCGACAAGCTGCGCGTGTGCCTGATGGCGCTGGAGGAGCACACGCTGCTGCCTGCGCCGCAGCGCCTGGCGCGGCGTCTGGTGCGCATGGCCGAAGGCTTTGACCAGTGGCAGCCGGACGGCCAGGGCCGCCAGCGCTGGCGCCGCGAGCTGGATGTTTCCCAGGAACAGCTGGCGCGCATGCTGGGCCTGTCGCGCCAGACGACCAACCAGATCCTGCAGGAGCTGCAGCAGGCCGGTTGCCTGCAACTGCGGCGCGGCAAGATGGAGGTGCTGGACCGGCAGGGCCTGCGCGACGCGGGCTGGCCCGAGGACTGAAGCCACTGAAGCCACTGAAGCTTCTGGAGCCACCAAGGCGATCGAGGGGACGCAGCAACGCCCGGGACTGGACAAGCGGCGCGGGCACCCCACAATCGGGCTCCATGCAATACCACTACATCGGCAATGCGTCCGTGCCCACGGAGTCGGGACGCACGATCCCCGTGCTGGACCCGTCGGACGGGCAGGCTTTCGACGAGCTGCAGCGCGGCTCGCCCCAGGACATCGACCTGGCCGTGCGTTCGGCGCGCGAGTGCCAGGACAGCGTCTGGAGCAAGCTTTCTGCCGCAGAGCGCGGGCGCCTGCTGATGCGCCTGTCGGGCAGCGTGCTCCAGCATGCCGATGAGCTCACGGCCATTGAGCAGCGCGACTGCGGCAAGCCCACGCGCCAGGCCCGTGCCGACGTGCTGGCGCTTGCGCGCTACTTCGAGTTCTATGCCGGCGCCTGCGACAAGCTGCACGGTGAGACCCTGCCCTACCAGCAGGGCTACAGCGCCCTGACCTGGCGCGAGCCCCACGGCGTGACCGGTCATATCGTCCCCTGGAACTATCCCATGCAGATCCTGGGCCGCAGCGTGGGCGCGGCGCTGGCCGCGGGCAATACCTGTGTGGTCAAGCCCTCGGAAGACGCCTGCCTGTCCGTGCTGCGCGTGGCGCGGCTGGCCACCGAGGCAGGCTTTCCAGCCGGCGCCTTCAACGTGGTCACCGGCCTGGGTCACGAGGTGGGCGAGGCCCTGGCGCGCCATCCCGGCGTAGACCACCTGAGCTTCACGGGCAGCCCCGGCGTGGGCACGCTGATCCAGCAGGCGGCGGCCGAGCGCCACTGCCCCGTCACGCTGGAGCTGGGCGGCAAGAGCCCGCAGATCGTGTTTGCAGACGCGGACCTTGATGCCGCCGTGCCCGCCATCGTCAACGCCATCGTGCAGAACGCGGGCCAGACCTGCTCGGCAGGTTCGCGCGTGCTGATCGACTCGCTGATCTACGAGCCGCTGCTCGAACGCCTGGGCCAGGCCTTCGAGGCGCTGCGCGTGGGCCCGGCTGCCATGGACCTGGACCTGGGGCCGCTGATCCGCGCCAGCCAGCAGCAGCGCGTCTGGGATTTCCTGTCCGACGCCCAGGTGGCAGGCATTGCCGTGGTGGCGCAGGGCCAGATCGTCGAGGATGCCCCAGACAGCGGCTTTTACCAGGCGCCCACCCTGCTGCGCGACGTGCCGCCCGAGCACCGGCTGGCGCAGGAAGAGATTTTCGGCCCCGTGCTCTGCGCCATGCCCTTCCATGACGAGGACCATGCCGTGCAACTGGCCAACGGCACGGCCTACGGCCTGGTGGCCGGCCTGTGGACGCGCGACGGCGCGCGCCAGCTGCGTCTGGCGCGGCGCCTGCGCTGCGGCCAGGTCTTCGTCAACAACTACGGGGCGGGTGGCGGCGTGGAGCTGCCCTTCGGCGGCGTCAAGTCCAGCGGCCATGGCCGCGAAAAGGGCTTCGAGGCGCTCTACGGCTTTACCACGCTGAAGACCGTCGCCATACGGCATGGCTGATCGTTGCGCATGACGGAAAATCGCGGGATGCCCGGCGCCAGCCGGCAGCCCGCGACAGAAAGAACAGCTTCCCCCATGCCCTTGTCCCCCATTCCCGACCGCACGCCCCAGCATGAACGCGACGTGCGCTACCGCAGCTACGCCCGCGCCGACGGCCTCTGGGATATCGAAGGCGAGCTGCGCGACAGCAAGACCCATGACATCGAACTGAGCGGCGGCCGCCACATGCCCGCCGGCACGGCCATACACCACATGTGGATACGCACCACGGTCGATGCCCGCCTGGCGGTGCAGGCCATCGAGGTCGTCATGGATTCCCACCCGCTGGGCCACTGCCCCGAGGCCACGCGGGCCCTGCAGAAAATGGTCGGCTGCAGCATGGCGCGCGGCTGGCGCAAGGCCATCAACGAGAACCTGGGCGGCGTGGCCAGCTGCACGCATCTGCGCGAGCTGCTGTTCAACATGGCCACGGCAGCCTTCCAGTCCGTGCCGGGCGTCTTTGGCGATGCCGACCCCAGCCAGCCGCCACGCCACCTGGGCCAGTGCCTGGGCTGGGACTTCAACGGCCCCGGCGTGGCGCGCTATTACCCGCAATTCGTGGGCTGGCAGCCCAGCACAGGCGGCGCGACCCCGATCCCGTCGACCACAGCAACCACCGAAACCCAGGGGGCCTGACCCCCCGACCGAGGAGCAAAGCCCGATGCGTGTCCAGGACAAATCCATCATCGTCACAGGCGCCGGCAGCGGCATCGGGGCCGGCATCGCAAAGCGGCTGGCCGCCGAAGGTGCCCGGGTCATCGTCAACGACATCGACCGCGAGGCCGGCACGCGCGTGGCACAGTCCATCACCGCCGAAGGCGGCCGGGCACTTTTCGTGCAGGCGGACATGACCCGCAGCGAACAGGTCAAGGCCCTGGTGGAGGCCACGCTGCAGGCGCATGGCCGGCTCGACGCCTTCGTCAACAACGCGGGCTGGACGCACCGCAACCGCCCCATGCTCGAAGTCAGCGAGGCCGAGTTCGACCGCGTCTACGCCATCAACGTCAAGAGCATCTACCTTTCTGCCGTGCACGGCGTGCCCGCCATGCGCGCCAACCCGGCGCTGGCCGATGGCCGCCCTGGCGGCGGCAGCTTCATCAACATCGCCTCCACGGCAGGCCTGCGCCCTCGGCCGGGGCTGACCTGGTACAACGGCTCCAAGGGAGCCGTCATCATCACCAGCAAGTCCATGGCGGCCGAGCTCGGGCCCGAGAACATCCGCGTCAACTGCATCAACCCCGTGTTCAACCCGGACACCGGCCTGGCCGCCGAGTTCGCCGGCGGCCCGGTGGACGAGGAGCGCCGCGCGCGCTTTCGCGCGACGATTCCGCTGGGCCGCTTTTCCACAGCGCTGGACGTGGCAAATGCCGCGCTGTATCTGGCCAGCGACGAGGCCGCCTTCATCAGCGGCACCTGCATCGAGGTGGACGGAGCGCGCTGCGTCTAGACACAGATCAAGAACTGCAGGCTTGCGCAGTGCCTGGACATAGGCATTCGGGCAAAATCACAGGCATGGCAGAACGAGTGATCCCCCTGGTCGACGAGCGCTCCCCCACGCGCCCGGCCGCCGTGCCAAGTCTGCTGCAGACGCCCACCGGCGATCTGCAGGACAGGCTTGGCCGGTCGCTGCGCGACCTGCGCATCAGCATCACCGACCGCTGCAACTTCCGCTGCAGCTACTGCATGCCCAAGGAAGTCTTCGACAAGAACTACAGCTACCTGCCGCACGGCTCGCTGCTGAGTTTCGAGGAAATCACGCGCACGGCACGCCTGTTCGTGCAGCACGGCGTGCAGAAGATCCGGCTGACGGGTGGCGAGCCGCTGCTGCGCAAGAACGTGGAAACGCTGGTGGAGCAGCTCTCCGCCCTGCGCACGCCCGGCGGCCAGCCGCTGGACCTGACGCTGACCACCAACGGCTCCCTGCTGGCCCGCAAGGCCCGCGCGCTCAAGGACGCCGGCCTGAACCGCGTCACCGTGAGCCTGGACGGGCTGGACGACGCGGTGTTCCGCAGCATGAACGACGTGGACTTCCCGGTCTCCGACGTGCTGGCCGGCATCGAGGCGGCCCAGGCCGCGGGCCTGACCAACATCAAGGTCAACATGGTGGTCAAGCGCGGCACCAACGAAGACCAGATCCTGCCCATGGCGCGCCACTTCCAGGGCACGGGCGTGACCTTGCGCTTCATCGAATACATGGATGTAGGCGCGACCAACGGCTGGCGCATGGACGAGGTTCTGCCCTCCGACGAGGTCATCGCCCGGCTGCGCGCCGAACTGCCCCTGGTGCCGCTGCAGCCCAGCGCCACCGGCGAGACGGCCGTGCGCTGGGGCTATGCCGACGCACGCGGCCTGCACGACCCGTCGCTGGGCGAGGTCGGCGTGATCAGCAGCGTCACCCATGCCTTTTGCGGCGACTGCAACCGCGCGCGCCTGTCCACCGAAGGCCGGCTGTACCTGTGCCTGTTCGCCTCCGAAGGCTGGGACCTGCGCAGCCTGCTGCGCAGCGGCGCCAGCGATGCCGAGGTCGCCTCCGCGCTGGCCCCCATCTGGCAGCAGCGCAGCGACCGCTACTCCGAACTGCGCGCCAGTCTGCCGGCCAGCACAGGCACGCAGCGCAGGCGCATCGAGATGAGCTACATCGGCGGCTGATTCGTGCGGCGTGCGCGGGGCGTCGGCGCCCTGCCATCGCCGCCTCGCCCCCTACTCCTTTTCCCCGCTGCTCCCTCCCGCCCCACATGCCCCCTTCTTCCCAGCCCGCTCCCCTGCACGCCCCCCTGCCCCTGAACGACATCACGGGCTGCGTGCTGGCAGGCGGGCGCGGCATGCGAATGGGCGGTGTCGACAAGGGGCTGCAGCCCTTTCTGGGCCAGCCGCTGGCAGCCCATGCGCTGGACCGCCTGGCGCCCCAGGTCGGGCATCTGCTGATCAACGCCAATCGCCATGCCGAGGCCTATGCGCAATTGGGCGCGGCTTACGGTGCGCCGGTCTGGCCCGATGCCGAACCCGACTATCCCGGCCCGCTGGCCGGCTTCCTGAGCGGCCTGATGCACTGCCGGACGCCCTGGCTGGTCTGCGTGCCCTGCGATACGCCGCTGTTCCCGCTGGACCTTGTGGAGCGGCTTGTGCAGGCGGCGCTGTCGCAGCAGCCTGCGGCCGACATCGTCGTCGCCCATGGCTGGGAGCGCTCGCTTGACGCAGATCAATCCCTGCTGCGGGCCCAGCCCGTGTTCTGCCTGATGCGGTCATCGCTGCGTGATAGTCTGCAATCGTTCATACGTTCGGGCGGCCGCAAGATCGATGCATGGACGGGCCAGCACCGCTGCGCCACGGCCCTCTTCGACCACGCGGGCGACAGCCCGCTGGCCTTTGCCAACGCCAACACGCAGCAGGAGCTGCAGGCGCTGGCGCGCGCCGCAGCCACCCCGTCGTAGTGCCCCGCGCCGCCGGCCCGCACGCCGCCTTGCCCAACCGGATTCCGTTCTGATGACAGCATCCTTCCAGCCCGCATCCCCCACCACCGCATCCACCCAGGACCTGAGGGTCGATCAGGCCCTGACACAGCTGGCCAGCCTGCTGCAGCCCCTGGGCCCGGTGGCAGAGTTGGAGACGCTGGCGCTGGCCGATGCGCTGGACCGCGTGCTGGCCGAAGACATCGTCTCCCCCGTCGATGTGCCAGCGCATGACAACGCCGCCATGGATGGCTATGCCTTCGATGGCGGCCAGCTGCAGGCTGCTCACGCCGGTTCGCCCGCTGCACCGCTGGTGCTGCGCGTGGTCGGCCAGGCCCTGGCCGGCAAACCCTGGCACGGCACCGTGCAGGCCGGCGAGTGCATCAAGATCATGACCGGCGCCGTGTTGCCGAGCGGGCTGGACACGGTGATCGCGCATGAACGCACCGTGTCCGCAGGCACTGACCACATCGGCATTCCGGCAGGCAGCGTGCGTGCCGGGGACAACCGGCGCCTGCGCGGCGAGGACCTGAGCCTGGGCCGCGTGGCCCTGGCGGCGGGCCAGCGCCTGCATCCCGCGGCCCTGGGCCTGATCGCCAGCCTGGGCCAGCCCCAGGTGCGCGTGCGCAGGCGGCTGCGCGTGGCCTATTTCTCCACGGGCGATGAAATCCTCCACCCCGGCACGGCGCCGCGCGAGGGTGCGGTCTACGACAGCAACCGCTTCAGCCTCATCGGCCTGCTGCAGCGCATGGGCGTGCAGGTGCTGGACCTGGGCGTGGTGGCCGACGAGCCCGAGGCCCTGCAGGAGCGCCTGCGCAAAGCCGCCTCCCTGGCCGACGTGGTGCTGACCAGCGGCGGCATCAGCGCAGGCGAGGCCGACCACACGCGCGCCATGCTGCAGCGCATGGGCTGCGTGCACTTCTGGCGACTGGCCATGCGGCCCGGCCGGCCGCTGGCCGTGGGCCTGCTGCAGCCCGATGCGGGCACGCCGTTTGCCGCAAGCCGCACGCCTGCACGCACCACGGTGCTGATCGGCCTTCCCGGCAATCCCGTGGCCGCCATGGTCAGCTTTCTGGTCTTTGTCCGTCCGGCGCTGCTGCAGCTCATGGGCGCTGCGCAGGCAGCTGCCGAGGCGGCCGCCCTGCCCCAGGCCGCGGCTGCCCATGCGCTGTCCAAGCGGACGGGCCGCACCGAGTACCAGCGCGGCCTTCTGTCCACAGGCGCCGATGGCCGCTGCCTGGTCCGCACCACCGGGCCGCAGGGTTCGGGCGTGCTGCGCTCCATGGCCGAGGCCGACTGCCTCATCGTGCTCGAACATGAGCGCGCTGCCGTGCAAGCCGGCGAAACCGTGTCCATCCTGCCGCTGCAGGCCTTTCCCTGACAGGAGATTGCCCCATGCCCTTCCAGTCCAAGCACCTGACCGACGCCCCCGATCGCAGCACCGTCGAAGCGCTGCCCGGCGCTACCTTGCTGGAGTTCGGCACCGCCTGGTGCGGCCACTGCCAGCGCGCGCAACCGCTGATTGCCCAGGCGCTGGATGCCGCCCCGCAGGTGGCCCACATCAAGGTGGAAGACGGCCCCGGCAGGGCCCTGGGACGCAGCTACCGCGTCAAGCTCTGGCCCACCCTGGTCTTTCTGCGTGACGGGCAGGAGGTGCAAAGGCTGGTGCGGCCCCAGCAGGCCCGCGAGATCGAGGACGCGCTGGCCCGCATCACCGCCCAGCCCTGACACTTGCGGCGCAGCCGCTGCCTGTGTATCGCCGACAATGGCCCGCATGCCGTCCCAAAAGAAGCCTGCCGATTCCGCGCCCAAGAAGCCCCGCCGCAACAGCGGCCGCCCGCTGGCTGACGATGCCGTCGGCCGGGACATCATCCTGCAGACCACGGTCAACCTGCTCAAGACCCGCACGCCGGAGCAACTGAGCATTCTGGAAATCGCGGCGGCGGCCGGCGTCACGCGGGCGCTGGTGCGCTACTACTTCAGCAGCCTCAAGGGACTGCTGCAGGAAGTGACGGAGTCCCTGATGCGCGAGTTGCAAAACCGCATGGAAGTGGCGCTCAGGACGCAGGGCACGGTGGAAGAGCGCGTCTACCAGCGCCTGCTGCTGCGGCTGGATTTCATGCGCGAGCACCCGCAGTTCGAGCGGCTGGCGCTGTCCGAGATCTACCACTATGAAAGCGAAGAAGAGCCTCCGCCCTCGGGCACGCCGCTGCAGCGCATCACGCGGCGCGGGCTGGAGCTGACCTCGACCATGCTGATGGACGGAGCGCAGGCCAGCCACCCGGCACAGGTGGACCCGCGCTTCATCCACCTGGCCATCCTCAGCATTTCGGCCTTCCTGCCCACGGCACGGCCGCTGCTGGCCGAACTGTTCGGGGAAGGGCCGCAGGCAGACCAGCAGGTCGAGCACTATCTGCGCTTCATGTCCCACCTGCTGGCCGAGCGCATCAGGCAGGATGCGCCGGCGCAAGACCACCCACCACACCCGGGCCACCACCCGGATTGACTTGCGCCGGCGCCCGCTGCTCCCTCCTTTCGTCCGGTGCGCTGCCCTCAGTCGGACTGTATGCCCAGCTCCTTGACCAGCCGCCCGAAGCGCTCGAAGTCGCTGGCATTGGTCTTGCCCAGGCGCTGCGGCGGGCCGCCCACAGGGACGGTTCCCAGCGTGGCCATGCGTGCCACCACGTCGGGCATCTTGAGGACCTCGTTCAGGTGCGTATTCAGCAGCCTGACCACGTCGGCAGGCATGTTCCTGGGGCCGAACAGGCCATACCAGGCCGTCAGCTCCACGTCCTTGTAGCCCAGCTCGGCCAGCGTGGGCACGTCGGGCGCAAGCGGCGAGCGCTGGGCGTCGGCCACGGCCAGCGCCACGAGCTTGCCGCCGGGCAGGTAGGGCGCGATGGAGCCCAGCGTGCTGTAGGTGAAGGGCACATGGCCGCCCACCACGTCCGTGACCGCAGGCGCCACCCCCTTGTAGGGGATGGACTCGAAGCGGGCGCCCGTGGCGCGCCGGACCATCTCGCCCAGAAAGTGCATGGGCGAGCCATTGCCCGGGGTGGCGTAGCCCAGCGAACGGCCCTGGCTCGCGGATACGGCCTCCTTGAGCGTGCGCACGCCCGCGCCGGGTCCGGCGACAAGGAACAGCGATGTGGAGCCGACCTCGATCACGGGCGTGAATCCGTTGAGCACGTCATATCCGTGGCCTGCGCCCAGCTTGAGCACCAGCTGGGCCATGGAAAAGGTATTGGGCGCCAGCAGCAGCGTATAGCCATCGGCCGGCGCCTTGGCCACATAGCTGCTGCCGATGGTGCCGCTGGCGCCTGCGCGGTTGTCCACAAGCACCGACTGTCCGATGCGGGCCGACAGCTTCTCGCCCAGCAGGCGCGCCAGCGCATCGGTGTCACCGCCTGCGGGATAGGCCACGACGATGGTGACGGGCTTGTGGGGATAGGCCTGCGCCTGGGCAGGACCGGCCAGCAGGGCCATGGCCAGGGCCATGCCTAGGGCAAGCGTTTTGCGTTTCGCTTTCATGGGGTGGGCTTTCATCGTGGGTTTTGTCATTTTCAGCAAAGGCCGGGGCCGGGCTCACGCCTGGCGTATCGCCACGCGGTGCATGCGCCGCGCTGCGGGGTGGTAGTCGTTGACCGCGTAATGCTGGGTGGCCAGGTTGTCCCAGATGGCCACCGAGCCCTTGCGCCAGCGAAAGCGCACCTGCCATTCAGGCACCTTGGCCAGGCCGCTGAGCATGGCGATCAGCGCCGCGCTCTCGTCGCTGGTCACGCCTTCTATGTGCGTGGTGTAGAGCGAGTTCACAAAGGCCACGGGCAGGCAGGTCACCGGGTGCACCAGGACCACGGGCTGCTCCAGCGGCGGATGCTTGAGGCGCGTGGCCCGATAGGCCTCGCCAGACGGATCTCGGCGCATCAGGCTTTGCCTGAGCGCTGGCGCCTCCCAGTTGTGGGTGGCGCGCAGCTTGCGCAGATAGGCCTGCAGCTCGGGCGCCAGCGAGGCGAAGGCCGTGGTCATGCTGGCCCACATGGTGTCGCCGCCCGTGGGCGGCACGTCCACGGCGTAGAGGCAGGCACCGGCGGGCGGCTTGGTCTGCCAGGTCAGGTCGGCATGCCAGATGTCGGTGCCGGTGCGCGTGCCCTGGCTGATCAGCAGCTCGACATGGGGATCGTCCGGGTGCGAGGGAAAGGTGGAGGACACGGGCTCTACCTTGCCGAACACCTGGGCCACGCGCACCTGCTGCGCAGGGTCCAGCGTCTGGTCGCGGAAGAATATGACCTGGCGCTCGGCCAGCAGCCGGCGCAGCGCGTCCGCATGGTCATGCACCTGCGCCGGGTCCGAGAGATCGATGCCGTATATCTCCGATCCTATGCACGGGGTGATGTGTTCGACTTGCATGAAATTCCTTTTCCAAAAAAAACGGGGTTGGGGTGGTGATCAGGTGGACGCAATGTCCTGCGGCAGCGGCATGGAGCGGAACCGGCGGCCGGTGGCATGGAACAGGGCCGTGGCCACGGCAGGCGCCGTGGGGCCCAGGGCCACTTCGCCGCAGCCCTGGGGCGGCCGGTCGCTTTCGACCAGGACCACCTCCACGCGGGGCATTTCGGACAGTTGCAGCAGCGGGTAGTCGTGGAAATTGCTTTGCTGCACCACGCCCTTGTCAAAGCCCAGCCGGCTCTTGAAGGTGTTGGTCAGCGCAAAGCCGATGCCGCCTTCGACATTGGCCTTGACCAGTCCCGGGTTGACCACGCGGCCCGCGTCGATGGCGCAGATGGCGCGCTCCAGCCGCACGCGGCCTTCCACAACACGCAACTCCATGACCAGCGCGACGAAGGTCTGGAAGCTCTCGCCCCGCCCCGTGTAGACGTTGAAGGTCATGGCGCGGTGCAGGCCTGCCGGTGCGGGCTGCTCCCAGCGCGCGGCCCGCGCCGCCGCATCCAGCACGCCCAGCGCCAGCGGCTGGCCGGCCAGCAGGCGGCGCCGGTACTGGTAGTCGTCCACGCCTGCGGTGTGGGCCAACTCGCTGATGAAGCTTTCCAGGAAGAACACGCTGGACGTGGTGCCCACGCTGCGCAGATAGCTCAGCGGTATGGGCTGCTGCACGTCCACGGCATCCACCAGCAGGTTGGGCACGCCGTAGATCAGGTCGTAGATGGACTCGACCATGGTCTCGTCCCAGCCGCCTGCATCGGCCATCTTCTTGGGGTTGATGGCGCCGTACAGCGACTGGCCCGAGATGCGTGCATGCAGCGCGGCAGGCAGGCCGTCGGCGCCCAGCACGGCACTCAGCCGCCCCGAGGCACCGGGCCGATAGTAGGAATGCCGTATGTCGTCCTCGCGCGAGCGGATGACCTTGACGGGCCGGCCCACGGCCTTGGATGCCGCTGCTGCATGCAAGGCGAAGTCGGGCATGTACTTGCGCCCGAAGCTGCCGCCCAGGAACGTGGTGTGCACGATGACCTTGTCCGCAGGCACCCCGCAGGCCTTGCCGAGTTCGCCGCGCAGGAAGTCCTGGCCCTGGTAGGGCCCCCAGGTTTCGACTTCGCCGTCGCGCACATGGACAGTGGCGGCCAGCGGCTCCATGGTGGCGTGCGTGATGTAGGGCGAGTGGTAGTCGGCCGTGATCGGCTTGCCCGCCGCCAGCATTTCGCGCGGCTTGCCCAGGCTGCGGGCAACGACGGCCTTGTCGTTCGACAGGCCTGCGACGAACTGCGCATGGATGCGCTCGCTGTCCACGCCGGCCGCCGCGCCGGCGTCGAATTCGATGTCCAGCGCGTCGGCGGCCTGCTTGGCGATCCAGTACGAATCGGCCACCACGACCACGGTGCTGGGCTCGGGGTCGGGCCACTGCGTGGTGCGCACGACGGCATGCACGCCGGGGCGCGCGCGCACCTCTGCCTCGTTGCGGATGCGTACGATGCGCCCCGTCACGCTGGGCGCCATGCGCACGGCGCCGATCAGCATGCCGGGCACCTCGACATCGATGCCGAAGACCGCGCTGCCATCGACCTTGGCCGGGGTGTCCACCCGCCGCAGGTTGCGGCCGATCAGGCCCTGCTCGGAAGCCGACTTCATGCGCGGGCGCGCGGCCAGGGGCAGCCTGGAAGCCTCGGCCACGATCTCGCCGTAGCCCACGCTGCGGCCCGTCGCGGAGTGCAGCACGCGGCCGGCGCGCGTGCTGCACTGGGATGCCCGCACGCCCAGCCGGGCCGCGCCGGCACGCAGCAGCACATCACGGGCCTGGGCACCGGCCAGGCGCATGCGCTCGTAGAAATAGTTCATCGACATCGACGCGCCCACGAACTGCTGGAACGGCATTTCGCCCGCATCGTTGCGATAGGCGTCGCGCCCCGTGACGAAGCGCACGGTCACGCTGGCCCAGTCGGCATCGAGCTCGTCGGCCAGCACCTGGGGCAGGCCGGTGTAGATGCCCTGGCCCACCTCGCACTGCGACACGCCGATCACCACCTGCCCCGAAGGCTCGATCCAGACCCAGTCGCCGATGGAGGAGGCCGTTGCTGCCGCTGCACCCGCCTCCGCTGGCGCGGCCTGCGCCAGCGGAATCAGCAGGCTGCCGGCAGCAGGCGCCACCAGCAGCGCGGCAGCGCTCTGGAGCAGATGCCTGCGCCGCAGCGAGATGGCAGAGCCGGCCGTACGGCCCCGTTCATTGCTTGGACGCTGCGGCATGGATGGCCTCCCGGATGCGGTGGTAGGTGGCGCAGCGGCACAGATTGGTCATGGCCTCGTCGATCTGCGCATCGGTAGGCTGTGGATGGGTCTTGAGCAGCGCGGCAGCGGCCATGACCATGCCGGACTGGCAGTAGCCGCACTGCGGCACGTCCTTGTCCATCCAGGCCTTCTGGATGGGGTGGGAACGGTTGCTGGACAGCCCTTCGATGGTCGTGACCGCCTTGCCGCCCACCGTCGACACGGGCAGCACGCAGGAGCGCACCGGCTCGCCATCGACATGGACCGTGCAGGCCCCGCACATGCTGATGCCGCAGCCGAACTTGGTGCCGGGCAGCTTGAAGTGATCGCGCAGCACCCACAGCAACGGGGTCTGCCCGTCGCCGTCAAAGGCCACGCTTTGGGAATTGAGGGTGAATTTCATCGTGGGGTCTCCAATGCGCCCGCATCGACCGGGCTGCATGTCTCATGCCTCTCAGAACGAGTGGTGTATGCCTGCCGCAATCACGGTCTGCGTGCGCCCGCTGGCAACGCCCACGGAATTCATCGCCGCCACGCCATCCGAGGCGCGCTGGTGCGTGACCGAGGCATGCAGCTGCGTGCGTTTGGAGAAGGCGTAGCGCGCGCCCAGGTGGACCTGGTTCCACTTCGTCTGCTCGAAGCGGCTGAAGGAGTAGCCCGTGTTGATGGTCACGGACTGGCTGGTCTGCCAGGCCAGGCCCAGGTCAAGGGCACTCATGTTGCTGGAGGCCCCGCCGTACTTGAGCGTGGAGCGCGTCAGCAGCGCGTTGAGCCGGACCGGAAGTGCATCGAGCTGGTAACCGCCGCCGATGCCCAGCACCTGGAAGGTATCGAGCACCAGGGGCCGGCCCGCCACCAGGTCCTGGCCCAGCGCGTTCGCCAGGCCCGTGCGCCCGGCGATATCGAAGGCACGGCCACGCGCATCGGTGTAGGCCACGGCCAGATTGAGCTTGGCACTGGAATAGCTGCCCATGACGCTGTAGGTACGGTTGGCCTGCGAGCGGCCCGGCACCTCGCCAAAGCCGTACTGCGCGCCGAACTGCATGCCGCCCATGCTGGGCGTCAGGTAGACCACGGAGTTGTCCACCGGAAACTGGCTGGACAGGCCGTCCAGATTGCCGGGGTGGTAGAGATAGAAGTTGTAGAGCTGGTAGCCGTTGCCCCACTGGCTCAGCGTGCCGGCCGTGAAATCGACCTGGCGACCCAGCCGCACCGAGCCCATCGACGCGCTGTCCAGACCCACCCAGGAAGCCCGGTTGAAGTAGCTGGTCGGCGAGATCGGCGAGCCGATGTCCGTGAGGAATCCGTTCTCCAGCTGGAACGAGGCCTTCATGCCACCGCCCAGATCCTCCGATCCGCGCAGGCCCCAGAGGTCAGGCTGGGAAATGGCCGAATCCATGCGCGTCAGCCGGCTCCCGCGCACATCGCTGATCCAGGGCATGGTCAGGTCCATGCTGCCGTACAGCGTCACCGAACTCTGGGCCAGCGCCGCTCCCGCGCCGCCCAGCATCGCCAATGCGGCAATTGCTTTGTATTTCATCGCAAGGCTCTTTCATCGTGAGATGGTTTAAAAATTCCACAAGTGGCAATTTCAAACACCACGCCACGGAAGATGCCTGGCAGGGCGCGAACTAATTTCCACTTATGGAAATATTAGCTGCGCAGGCCGAATTTTGGTTCTGGGGTTTTCATCTACCGCGTTGTAGGTAGGTCTCGGAAGATGGAAGAAAGGGACGGGCATTGCACCCGCCCCGCACCAGGCGCTCAGCGCCCCAGTGCCTGGTCCACGCCCTTGTTGGCCAGGGCGTCTGCCCGCTCGTTGCCAGGGTCGCCTGCGTGGCCCTTGACCCAGCGCCAGTCGATGCGGTGGCCGCCACCCTGGACCAGGGCGTCCAGCCGCTGCCACAGCTCGACGTTCTTGACCGGCTCCTTGGAGGCCGTCTTCCAGCCCTTGGCCTTCCAGCCATGGATCCATTCGGTGATGCCCTTGAGCACGTACTGGCTGTCGATGTAGAGCACCACATCGCAGGGCCGCCTGAGCGCGGACAGCGCCTCGATCACGGCCATCATCTCCATGCGGTTGTTGGTCGTGTTCAGCTCGCCGCCGAACAGCTCTTTCCTGGCGCTGCCGGCCTCCAGCACCACGCCCCAGCCGCCGGGACCCGGATTGCCCTTGCAGGCGCCGTCCGTGTAGATAACAACTTGATTCAAAAAATTTCCTTGGGTTGAATGGCCCGGCCTTCAGGCCGGTTGGAATGCGGACCGCTGCCCTGCACCGCCTGCGCCGGCATGCGGTGGGCCACAGGCACGGAGGCGCCCGACACGGCTGCGCGGCCACGCCAGGCAGGCTCCAGCATGCGTGCGCCCGGCACGCGCTTGACGGCCACCACGCAGTACACGCCGCCCAGCATGGGCCAGCCCAGCCGCCCCACGCGGTCCATGAACTGCCAGCGCCGCAGCCAGCGATCCGTCTGCACGGCAGGACGATAGCAGCCGAACTGCACGGCCTCGATCTCAAAGGCCAGCAATCGCAGCCAGTCGCGCAGCCGCCAGTAGCCCACGCCCCAGCCCACATCGGGCAGATACACGCCACGCTCGGCACGCCGCTGCACGCCCAGCAAACTGGCAGGATTGAGTCCGCACACCACGATGCGGCCTTCAGGCATCAGCACCCTGGCCGCCTCGCGCAGCACGGCATGCGGGTCCGGCGAGGTCTCCAGCGTATGGGGCATCACGACCAGGTCGAGGCTGGCCTCGGGAAATGGCAGCGCGGCGGGATCGGCCAGCAGCGCCACGGGAACCTCCAGCGGGGCAGCGCCGTCCGCTGGCGCTGCATCCTGCGTGGAATCCAGCGCCAGCCAGCGGTGCGGCATGCGGTTGGCACGCAGCCCCTGGAGCATGGGCATGCCCAGCTGCAGGCTGTGATAGCCGAAAATATCGGCTACCGCCTCGTCGCAGCGCTGCTGCTCCCATTCCAGCAGGTAGTGGCCGAGGGCAGATTGCGTCCAGTGATGCATCCCTATAATTTTGCTGCTCATGAACCTGTTGCCCATTCCTGCTTTTTCCGACAACTACATCTGGCTGCTGCATGACGCCGGGCAGGCCCTGGTCGTCGATCCCGGCGATGCAGCGCCCGTGCTCGCCACGTTGCACCGGCTGGGCCTGCAGCTGCAGGGCATTTTAGTCACCCACCACCATGCCGATCATGTCGGTGGCGTGGCCCAGCTGCACCAGGCCACGGGCGCCCAGGTCTGGGGTCCTGCCTACGAGCAGTTGCCCGAACCCGTTCAGCGCGTGCAGGGAGGCGATGCCGTGCAGGCACTGGGCGGCCCCTGGCAGGTCATCGATGTACCAGGCCATACCAGCGGCCACATTGCCTTCTACAGCACGGCGGCACAGGCACAGCCCGTGCTGTTTTGCGGCGACACGCTGTTTTCCGGGGGGTGCGGCCGCCTGTTCGAGGGCACTGCGCAGCAGATGCAGCAATCGCTGGACAATCTGGCCTCGCTGCCGGGCAATACACTGGTGTGCTGCGCACATGAGTACACAATGTCCAACCTGCGCTTTGCCCAGGCCGTGGAACCAAACAACGAAACCCTGGCTCACTACCAGCGGCATTGTCAGGCGTTGCGCGAGGCCGGTCGGCCCACGCTGCCATCCCTGATGGAGACCGAGCGCTCCATCAATCCCTTTCTGAGAACGCGCGAATCCGCGGTGGCCGCGGCCGCCGCAGGCTTCGACGCACAGGTGAGACAGCAGGACCCAGCCAGCGTGCTGGCCGGCCTGCGCCAATGGAAAAACGTCTTCTGATGAAACTGCTACACACCCTGCTGCTGGGCAGCCTGCTGGTTCTTGCCGGCTGCGCCACCACCAGCGGCCCGGACTTGGCCGGTACGACGGATCCCTCCCCCAGCCCCGCACCCCACTCCCCCATGTATCCCAAAGGGCCGCTGAGCCCGCTGGGCACAGGCAGTGCCAGCAACGGCGACGTGGCCTCGCTGGAGACCACGGGCGATCTGTGGGTACGCATACGCCAGGGCTTTGCCATGCCCGACCTGGACCAGGATCTGGTCAAGGACCGCGAGCAGTGGTACGCCAGCCGTCCCGACTACATACAGCGCATGACCGAGCGCTCCAGCAAATACCTGTTCCACATCGTCGAGGAACTGGAGCGGCGCAACATGCCCACCGAGCTGGCGCTGCTGCCCTATATCGAGAGTGCCTTCAACCCGCAGGCCGTCTCCACCGCCAAGGCGGCCGGCATGTGGCAGTTCATGCCGGCCACCGGCACCTATTTCGACCTCAAGCAGAACGCCTTCCGCGACGACCGCCGCGACGTGCTGGCCTCCACGCGCGCCGCGCTGGACTACCTGCAAAAGCTCTATGACATGTTCGGCGACTGGCACTTGGCCCTGGCCGCCTACAACTGGGGCGAAGGCAGCGTGGGCCGCGCCATCAAGCGCAACGAGAAGCTGGGGCTGCCCACGGGCTACACCGACCTGCAGATGCCGGCCGAGACCCGCATGTACGTGCCCAAGCTGCAGGCCGTCAAGAACATCGTGGCCAACCCCGATGCGTTCAACACCGAGCTGCCGGTGATCGAAAACCACCCCTACTTCCAGACCGTCACCATCACCCGCGACATCGACGTGGAACTGGTGGCCAAGCTGGCCGACGTATCGACCGAGGACTTCAAGGCGCTGAATCCCAGCTTTCGCAAGCCGGTGATCTTTGCGGCCGGCACGCCGGAGATCCTGCTGCCCTGGGACAACGCCAAGGTGTTTCGCCGCAACATGCAGGCCTTCGACGAAGGCCAGTACGCGAGCTGGACCGTCTGGACCGTGCCCTCCACCATCAGCGTGGCCGAGGCAGCCCAGCGCGTGGGCCTGGGCGAGTCCGACCTGCGCGCCCTCAACAACATTCCGCCGCGCATGCTGATCAAGGCCGGCTCCGCGCTCATGGTGCCGCGCGGCGCCAACGTGCGTGCCGACGTGGCCGGCCACGTGGCCGACAACGGCCAGATCAGCTTTGCCCCCGAGATCATCACGCGCCGCACCACCATCAAGGCACGCAAGCGCGACACGCTGATCAGCGTGGCCAACCGCTACGGCGTCAGCGTGTCCAACCTGGCGGACTGGAATGACCTGAAGTCCTCGGCCACGCTGCATGCAGGCCAGTCGCTGGTGGCCTATCTGCCGGTACGCGCCAGCAGTGGCGGCAACGCCCGCGCAGCCAAGTCCACGGGAACCGCACGCAAGGTGGCCGTTCAGCCGCAAAGCCGCAACGCCAAGACGGCCGTCACCACGGCACAGCGCGGAGGCAAGCCATCCAAGGTGAAAAAGCGCTGAGGAATCCCTCTGGCACCCGCGTCACGGAGCCCGCTTTCGCGGGCTTTTTTGCGTGCGGCCGCCGGGCTCAGGTGTGAAAGCGCTGGCGGGACTGGCGCACGAATTCGTTGGTGTACGAGCGCTCCAGGTCAATGCCGCCGCGCGCCAGCGCAGGGTCGAGCCGGACCAGCGCACGCAGGGCCGTGGCGGGCCCGTCATCGGGCATCATCCCATCGGGCGAAATCGTGGTGCGCATGTGCTCGAAGGCCGACAGATAGGCGCGCCGGGAGCCCAGCAGATAGGGCGCAGGCACGGCCCGCAGCACATCCATGGGCGCGGCAGTCTGCAGCCACTTGAGCGAGCGCACCATGGCGTTGCTGAGCGCCTGGGCCTTGGCCGGGTTCCTGCGCAAGAAGGCCTGTGTCGCATACAGCGTGCCCGAGGGCATGGAGCCGCCGTACAACTGCGCGCTGCTGCGCAGATCACGCAGGTCCCGCACGATGCGCACGGCGCCCTTGTCCTCCAGCACGCTCATCAGCGGGTCCGCATGGCACAGCGCATGCACACGCCCGGTGCGCAGCGCCTCCATGGCATCGGGCCCAGAGCCCACGCCCACCAGTTGCACCGCAGCGGGATCCAGGCCATCGCCCAGCAGCATCAGTTGCATGGCCCGGGCCGTGGATGCGCCCAGCGAGGAAACACCCACGCGCCGCCCGCGCAGATCGGCCAGCGTCTGGTAGCGCGGCATCCAGCGCGCAGCCACGCCCAGCGCGATCTGGGGTGCACGCCCCTGCACGACGAAGGCCCGCAGCTGGCTGCCGCGCTGCTGGGCAAGAAGCGTGTGTTCATAGGCGCCCGCGCAGACATCGGCGGCGCCCGACTCCAGGGCCTGCAGCGACTGCGATCCGCCTGGATAGTCCTCAATGCGCACGGCCAGGCCTTCGGCCTCGAAATAACCCAGCTGCTGCGCAATCACCAGCGGCAGGTAGTACAGCAGGCCCTGGCCGCCCACGGCAATCGTCAGCAGCTCGGCCGAGCCGAGCACAGGGAGCGACCAAAGAGGAGCCAGCCCCAGAAGGCTCAACAAGGTTCGGCGATCAAGCACGTGGGAAGACATGATGGTTATTTTGCTGCAGTGCAACACGATCATGCCCAGAGCCCGCATACGCAGCATCGGTGCTTGCCCGTACGTGAAACACCGCAGGGCCTGTGGTGCAGGCCCTGCGCGGGACGATGGCGCCGGATGCGGCCGCAGGCCTCAGCGGTAGCCTGCGAAAAACAGCAGCAGATTCACCACCAGGGCCAGGGCCCAGGCCAGACTGCGCAGCGTGGCGCGGTCCATCACATAGAAGGCGATGTAGGCGATGCGCAACACCACGAAGGCCACGGCAAGGCCATCGACCCGCGCCGCTGGCGCGCCCAGTTGCCAGGCAACCAGCAAGGCGCCAATGAAGAACGGCAGGCACTCGAAACTGTTGGCCTGCGCCGCATTCGCCCGCGCCTGGTAGCCGGTCTGCTGGGCGAGCCAGGCGCGGGGGTCGTGGTTGTCGAAGCCGCGCTGCCCCGGCCGGTGCTTCATTCCGGGCGCCTTGGCGATGTAGGCGCAGACCAGCGGCAGCAGGGCCGCCACCAGCAGGCACCAATGGGCAAGGGAAAAACCGCCGGGCGGCAGGACGACAGAGGTCGGCATACGGGCTCCTGATGAAAAGACAAGGAATGCTGGCCGCCTCCACCACTACCGGCGATCCACCAGCGCATGGGCGATCGTACCCAGGTCCACGTACTCGAGTTCGCTGCCGATGGGCACGCCGCGCGCCAGCCGCGTCACATGGATGCCGCGCGCTTTCAGCGCCTCGCTGATCGCATGGGCCGTGGCCTCGCCCTCGGCCGTGAAACTGGTGGCCAGGATCACCTCCTGCACCTTGCCGTCGCCGGCGCGCTCCAGCAGGGATGACAGATTCAGGTCGCGCGGACCTATGCCGTCGAGCGGCGACAGCCGCCCCATCAGCACGTAGTAGTAGCCGTTGTAGGCCCCCGTGCGTTCCATGGCCCCCATGTCGGCAGGCGCCTCCACCACGCACAGCCGGGCCGCGTCGCGCCCTTCGTCCTGGCAGATGGAGCAGATGCGGCCTTCGGTGAAGGTATGGCAGCGCTCGCAATGGCTTACCGACTCCACGGCCGTGGTCAGGGCACGGGCCAGCTGCCGCGCGCCGTCCTGGTCGCGCTGCAGCAGGTGAAAGGCCATGCGCTGCGCAGACTTGATGCCCACGCCCGGGAGCCTGCGCAGGGCTTCGATCAGACCATCGAGCGATTGCACATCCGACATGGCGGCTTCCTTTCAATGAAGAAGATTCTCAGAAAAAAAGCGACCTGCAAGGGCAGATCGCTCGATGGCCTCTCAACGCAATTGAGTGGCTGGGGAAACCGTCACGGCCTCTCCCGGCTGTTCGGCACAACCTCTCGGGGCCAGCCTCAGAAAGGGAACTTCATGCCGCCCGGCAGGCCGGGCATGCCGGCCGTGAGCTTGCCCATCTTTTCGTTGGAGGTTTCTTCTGCCTTGCGCACGGCAGCGTTGAAGGCGGCAGCCACCAGGTCTTCCAGCATGTCCTTGTCTTCGGCCAGCAGGCTGGGGTCGATGGTGATGCGCTTGACGTCGTGCTTGCAGGTCATGACCACCTTCACCAGGCCCGCGCCGGACTCGCCTTCCACCTCGATGTTGCCCAGTTCATCCTGGGCCTTCTTGAGGTTGTCCTGCATGGCCTGGGCTTGCTTCATCAGGCCGGCCAGTTGTCCTTTGTTGAACATGTGAGTTCCTTCTTCTGTAGGGTAAAAACGAAACGCTCTAGAGCGTGTCAGGGCTGAATGGATACGGGCTTGATACTGCCAGGCACGATTTTCGCGCCATGGCTGCGGATCAGGGTCTGCACCAGAGAATGATTCATCACGATGTCTTCGGCAATGCGCTGGCGCTCATGGCTGGCCACCGCATTGCGCCGCGCGGGGCTGTCCACCACGGCGCCCTGCTCGACATGCAGCTGCCGGGCCAGGCCGGCAGCCTCCAGCGCCGCACGCAGGCGCTCGCGCGTGGCGGGCTGGGCCAGCGAGCTGCTTTCCACACGCAGCGTCCAAGTATCGCCCTCGCGCGCCACCAGCTGCGACTGCAGCGCCAGCTGGCGCGCCAGCGCAGTGACGGCCTCGGCCTGCACCAGTTGCTGGACGGCAGCGTGCCAGACATCGCCCTCGGCCGTGCGCTCCACGGTCGGCGCGGGTGGCGCATCCGGGGACTGGCGGCCACGTTCGGGAGCGAAATCCTGCACATCGATCTGAGTGTCGATCTGCGGTTCGGACTGCCGTGCCACGGCAGCGGCAGGCGGCTCCAGGGCCAGATCTCCGTCATCGCTCCAGCGGCCTTCGTCGGCCCAGCCTTCATCGGGCATCCCGGCCCAGGCACCCTCGTCCGGCGCATCGGCATCCTGCACCTGCGGCGCCTCATCGGCAGAAGAGTCTGCGTCTTCCTGCACATCGTCCACGGGCTCATCCACAGGCTCGTCCAGGGGCTCTTGGGCGACACCGGCGGCCGGCTTCAGCTCTGGAGCAGCGGAAGGCCTGGCCTCCTGGACAGGCGCAAGCACAGGTTCCGGCCTGACAACTGCGGCCACGGCCACGGGCGCCTGAACAGGCGCTGGAGCCGCAACGGCTTGCACCACGGGAGCGACCACGGCGGGCGCAGCGGTCACGGGAGATACGACAGGCGCGACAGGAGCAGGAGGCGCGACCGGGACGGGCATGGCCGCCTTGACTGGGACAGCGGGGGCCTCGGGCACAGCGGGCTGTGCGGGCCGCGTCTGCGCAACGGGCGCGGGAGATTCAGGCTTCGCCGTGGAGGGGGTCAGCGCTGGAGTTTTTTTTTCAGCCGCGCCCGGGGCGGGCTCTGCAGATTGCGGCTTGAACGCCAGCAGCCGCAGCAGCGCCATGGTCAGCGCCGCGTACTCGTCGGGTGCCAGGCCCAGTTCGGCCCGACCATGCAGGCAGATGCTGTAGAGCAGCTGGGTTTCGTCGCGCGGCATCAGCACCGCAAGGCGGGCGATCTCTGCGGCCTCCGGATCGCTGGCGTCGGCGGCCATCTGCGGCACAGCCTGCGCCACAGCCATGCGTTGCAGCACGGCGCACATCTCCTCCAGCGTGGAGGCTGCAGACAGGCCGTTGCGGCGCAGCGCCTCGGAAGTCTCCACCACCACCTGGCCATCGCCTTGGGCCAGTGCCTCGATCAGGCGGAACACATGGCTGCGGTCCACGCTGCCCAGCATCTGGCGCACCATGGACTCCTGCAGCTGGCCGCTGCCAAAGGCAATGGCCTGGTCGGTCAGCGACAGCGCATCGCGCATGGAGCCGCGCGCGGCGCGAGACAGCAGGCGCAGGGCCTGGGGTTCGGAAGCCACGCCTTCCTGGCCGAGCACCTGGCCCAGATGCTCCAGCACGGTCTCGGGCGCCATGGGCCGCAGGTTGAACTGCAGGCAGCGGCTGAGCACGGTCACGGGCACCTTCTGCGGATCGGTGGTGGCCAGCACGAACTTCAGGTACTCGGGTGGCTCTTCCAGCGTCTTGAGCATGGCGTTGAAGGCCGTGTTCGTGAGCATGTGCACTTCGTCGATCATGAAGACCTTGAAGCGTCCCTGCACCGGCTTGTAGACGGCCTGCTCCAGCAGGCTTTGCACCTCGTCCACCCCGCGGTTGGAGGCGGCGTCCAGCTCGGTGTAATCGGGAAAGCGGCCGCTGTCGATTTCGGTACAGGCCGCACAGACGCCGCAGGGCGTTGCCGTGATGCCGCCCTGGCCATCGGCGCCCTGGCAGTTGAGCGACTTGGCCAGAATGCGCGAGACCGTGGTCTTGCCCACGCCGCGCGTGCCGGTGAACAGATAGGCATGGTGCAGGCGCTGCTGCGTCAGGGCATTGGTGAGCGCCTGAACGACATGCTCCTGCCCCACCATTTCGGAGAAATTGCGGGGGCGGTATTTGCGGGCCAGCACAAGATAAGACATCCCGCGATTCTACGGGGCTGAGCACCCTCGCCCGGTGCGCCCCGGGTTTGGCCGGCCTTGTCGCCCGGGCAGCCCGGTGTTTGCCCCTATAATCGGGAGTGACGGGCCTCCTCGCATGGGGAAGCGGCCAACCGGGTCAGGTGGGGAACCAAGCAGCCCTAACCGTGAAACCAGTGCCGAGGGCAAGGCTCGTCACCTTCCATTGAACAGCAGGCCCTGCGGGCGCCTCCCCCGTCCACGCCCGCAGCGGCCCCTTCTCTCCTCAACGCGTCTCGCCATCCACCTTCAGATAGCGGGCGACGCCCTGTGCCGCGTGCACGCCGCTGGCCATGCATGCCGTCAGCAGGTAGCCACCCGTGGGAGCCTCCCAGTCCAGCATTTCGCCGGCACAGAAAACGCCGGGCGCAGCCACGCACATGCCATTGGCATTCAGCGCCTGCAGCCGCACGCCACCTGCGGTGCTGATGGCCTCGTCGATGGGCCGGGCCGCCACCAAGGTGATGGGCAGGGCCTTGATGGCCTGGGCCAGCCGCGCAGGATCGGCCACGCCGTCCTTGCCCAGCACCTCATGCAGCACGGCGGCCTTGATGCCGTCCAGGCCCAGGCGCCCCTTCAGATGGCTGGCCAGGCTGCGTGAGCCACGCGGATGGCGCACCTCCGCCAGCACCCGCTCGGGTGTCAACTGGGGCAGCAGGTCGAGATGGACGGTGGCATGCCCGTCGCGCGCAATGGCTTCGCGCAGCGCGGCAGAGACGGCATAGACCAGGCTGCCCTCCACGCCCGTGGTTGTGGCCACGAATTCGCCCTTGCGCGAGAAAACGTTGCCCCGGCCATCATCAAAGGACAGCGCCACCGACTTGAAAGGCTGGCCGGCAAAGCGCTCGGTGAAATAGGGGCTCCAGCCGCGCGCAGGCTGGGGGCTGGCCCCCAGCAGCTCGGCCATGAATTCCCGGCGATCAATCTGCCCGCCCGGCGCCGCATCGCCCAGGCCCACATCGAACCCGCAGTTGGAGGGCTTCAACGCAGCGACTTCCACGCCGCGCTGCTCCAGCCAGGGCATCCAGGCGCCATCCGAGCCCAGCCGCGCCCAGCTGCCGCCGCCCAGCGCCAGCACCACGGCCTTCGCGTGCACCTGCAGCCGCCCTTCGGGGGTGTCAAAGCCCAGCGCATCGCCATCCTGCCAACCCAGCCAGCGGTGGCGCGTGTGCAGGACCACGCCCTGGGTCTGCAGACGCACCAGCCAGGCACGCAGCAAGGGCGCAGCCTTCATGTCCTTGGGGAATACGCGGCCCGAACTGCCCACAAAGGTTTCCACGCCCAGCTCGCCGGCCCAGGCACGCAGCTGGTCCGGGGGCAGCAGCTCCAGCCAGCGCGACACCTCGGCACTGCGCTCGCCATAGCGGGAGACAAAGGCGGGCAGGTTTTCGGAATGGGTCAGGTTGAGCCCGCCCTTGCCGGCCATGAGGAACTTGCGTCCTGCGGAGGACTTGGCCTCGAACACATGGACAGTCAGCCCCTTGCCGGCCAGCCCTTCGGCCGCCATCAGGCCCGCAGGCCCGGCGCCGATCACCGCCACATCGCAGTCCATCGTGCGCGCCGCCGCGCTGTGTTCAAAAGCATCCATCACATCAGTTCCCATTCCAAGCTCGCATTCAACTTTGCGCTGCCGGCAGACTTATATGCCTGCAGCGCGGGCGCGCAGAATACCCTGCCGCAGGCCGGCCTGCGCGCAGGCGCCACTAATTCCCGATGACCCCGCAACCCTGCTGCCGCCCCGTAAACAGCTATGACAGTCATAGCATCCAGCTACCGCCCATACGGTGCAGCAGGTGATAGGTTTCTGTCACAATCATTTCGCGGTGCGGATTTTCCTGCGCCTTCCTCATTGCGAAAAATCAAGGACATCACCCATGGCCAGCGAACTGATCAAACACATCTCCGACGCAAGCTTTGAAGCTGACGTCTTGCAACCCGGCTCCACGGTGCTGGTCGATTACTGGGCCGAATGGTGCGGTCCCTGCAAGATGATCGCCCCCATCCTCGACGAAGCAGCCCAGACCTACAAGGACAAGCTGTCCATCGCCAAGATGAATGTGGACGAGAACCGCGAGATCCCGGCCAAGTTCGGCATCCGCGGCATCCCCACGCTGATGCTGTTCAAGGACGGCCAGCTGGCCGCCACCAAGGTCGGCGCCCTCAACAAGGCACAGCTGTCTGCTTTCCTGGACCAGCACCTGGCCTGATTCTCCTGGCTGCCCCCTACACCGGGGCAGCCAAACATGCGGCCCGGCGCTGACCGCTGCACCGCATCGCACTGGCGCACAAACCCTGCGCCAGCGCAAATTTCCCTATGACCTGCGGATTTTTTCCTGTCATAATGCCCTTCATCACCGGCCTTATGCATCGAAGGCCGCGCTGAGACCCTCAGGCAAGCCAGCCCACTTCCACAGTGTTTCGCTTGGCTCAACGCCTCCCCCTGGTTTCTTTCCACTCCGTTCTGGAGTCTCTCCATGCACCTTAATGAACTCAAGGCACTGCACGTGTCTGAAGTCCTGAAGCAGGCCGAAGCGCTTGAGATCGAAAACGTCGGTCGCATGCGCAAGCAAGAGTTGATGTTCGCCATCATCAAAAAGCGCGCCAAGGCCGGGGAACAAGTGTTCGCCGACGGCGTGCTGGAAATCCTGCCGGATGGTTTCGGCTTCCTGCGCAGCCCCGACACCAGCTACACGGCCAGCACCGACGACATCTACATCTCGCCCAGCCAGGTCCGCCGCTTCAACCTGCACACCGGCGACATGATCGAAGGCGAAGTGCGCACACCCAAGGATGGCGAGCGCTACTTTGCCCTGACCAAGCTCGACTCCGTCAATGGCGGCTCGCCCGAGCAGAACAAGCACAAGGTGCTGTTCGAGAATCTGACCCCCCTGTTCCCCACCCAGCAGCTGCGCCTGGAGCGCGAGATCAAGGGTGAGGAGAACATCACCGGCCGCATCATCGACATCATCGCCCCCATCGGCCGCGGCCAGCGCGCGCTGATCGTCGCACCGCCCAAGAGCGGCAAGACCATGATGATGCAGAGCATCGCCCATTCCATCACGGCCAACCATCCCGACGTGCACCTGATGGTGCTGCTGGTCGATGAGCGCCCCGAAGAAGTGACCGAGATGCAGCGCTCGGTCAAGGGCGAAATCATCGCCTCCACCTTCGACGAGCCCGCCACGCGCCACGTGCACGTGGCCGAGATGGTGATCGAGCGCGCCAAGCGCCTGGTCGAGCTCAAGAAGGACGTGGTCATCCTGCTGGACTCCATCACCCGCCTGGCCCGCGCCTACAACAACGTCGTGCCCTCGTCGGGCAAGGTGCTGTCGGGCGGCGTGGACTCCAACGCCCTGCAGCGTCCCAAGCGCTTCTTCGGCGCGGCACGCAATGTGGAAGAAGGCGGCTCGCTGACCATCATCGCCACGGCCCTGGTCGATACCGGCAGCCGCATGGACGAAGTGATCTTCGAAGAGTTCAAGGGCACGGGCAACAGTGAACTGGCCCTGAACCGCCGCCTCTACGAAAAGCGCGTGTTCCCCGCCATCGAACTCAACAAGAGCGGCACACGCCGCGAAGAACTGCTGCTGGCTCCCGAGATCCTGCAAAAGACCCGCATCCTGCGCCAGTTCATGTACAACATGGACGAGATCGAGGCCATGGAGCTGATGATCAAGAACATGCGGGCCACGAAGACCAACGTGGACTTCTTCGACATGATGCGCCGCGGCGGCTGATCGCAGAGATCCAGCCCACGGCCCCCACAGACGCCTCGCTTACGCGGGGCGTTTTGCATTCCAGCCGCCCGTCTCACCACGCTGCGACAGACGTGCCCAGCGCACAGGCCGCGCGCTCCCAGTGCATGGGCGCACCCGCCACCTCCACCGGCGCCCGCAGGCGCCGCGCCGCGCCCCAGGAGGTCGCCTCGATCGCCGCGCTGAAATCCTCGGCACCGTTCACCGGCGCCAGCGGGCAGGCATCCGGGTCGCCCACGCCATGCCCCGCCAGAAGATGGGCCGTGCGCGCCAACGAGGCACGCACCGTGCTGCCGCCCTGCCCCTGCATGCGCCGCACCAGCGCCATCACCACGGCGGCAGCCATCAGATAGCCGGTAGCGTGGTCCAGCGCCTGCAGCGGCAGGGGCGTGGGCCGGTCACGGCCCAGCCGGTGCATGCCTGCATCGGCAATGCCGGCGCTCATCTGCACCAGACTGTCGAAGCCGCGCCGCTGCTGCCAGGGCCCGCTCCATCCATAGGCGTTGAGCGACACATCGATGAGCGAGGGATTCAGCCGACGGCGCCACGCGGCCCCGAATCCCAGCCCCTCCAGCGCACCGTCCCGGTAACCATGGACCAGCACGTCGGCGCCGCCCAGCAGTTGCTCAAACACGGCACGATCCTGGGGCGCCCGCAGGTCCAGCCGGGCGCAGCGCTTGCCCAGCGTGACTTCAGGCACCGTACCCGGCTCCTCCCAACCGGGCGGATCGATGCGCAGCACCTCGGCACCATGGCCCGCCAGCCAGCGCGTGGCGGCGGGACCGGCCAGGATGCGCGTCAGATCCAGCACGCGCAGCCCCTGCAGCGGCCGCTGCGCCGATGGCTGCCACGCACCAGCACTGAAAGGCTGACCCGGCTGCGGATGCACCTGCCACGCCAGCAAAGGCTCCTGCTGCACGGCCTGCCCCTGCGGATGCGCAGCCCAGGCAGCCAGCCCGCGCATGGCGGCGGCACACCCACCCTGCGCGACAACGGCCGACTCCAACTCATGCGCCGTCCAGCGGCTCACCGCCGTCGCCACAGCCTCCCGATTGGCCGGCGCGCCGAGCACGGCCAGCGCCGCTGCGCGGTGGTGGGGCGCATTGGTATGCAGGCGGATCCAGCCATCGGCCGTGCGGTAGTCACCGGCCACGGCGTCCCACAGCGCGGGCATCTCCCAGCCCAGTGGATGCAGGCTGCTGCCAAACCACAGGGACGCGAGCCTGCGGTCCACCACCACCTGCGGCGCGGCAGCGCCGCATTCGGCCACCAGCTCGGAGATGGCAAGGCCTGCCACACCCAGGCTGGCCGCCGCCAGATCGGAGACCGGGAACACCGAGGTCAAGGCGCCTTGCCCGCGCATCTCCAGACGGTGCAGCGCGCCCTGGGCACCTTCCAGTGCCGCCCAGATCTGGGCGGCGCAGTGATCAAAAGCGCAAGGGGACGGAAGACTGGACATGGAGCACTCCTGGCAGCTGAAACAAGGCTTGGAGCTCGTACCATAGGTTCCTGGTAAATATTGTCAATATTGATTCAATTAATCAACATATGATCGACCCATGCCCGACTACCTGAACTCCACCGAAGCCACCGCGCTGCTGGGCGTGAGCCGTGCCACGCTGTACGCCTATGTCAGCCGAGGCCTGCTGCAGGCCCACGCCGCAGACACGCCGCGCCAAAGCCGCTACCTGCGCGAAGAGGTCGAGCAGCTCGCACGCCAGCGCGGCCTGGGCCGCAAGCCGCGCGAAGTGGCGCAGGCCGCGCTCAGCTGGGGCCTGCCGGTGCTGGAGTCCACGATCACATTGATAGAAAAGGGCCGCCTGTACTACCGGGGCGAGGACGCCGTTCACTGGGCGCGAACCCGCACGCTGGAGGAGACAGCCGCCCTCCTGTGGCAATGCCCGACCCAGGCAGCCTTCGCTGCAAACGCCGTGGAGGCCGCGCCTTTGCTGTCCAACCTGCAGCAGCGCATGGCAGGCCAACCGTGCGAAAACACATTGCTGCCCCTGTTCACCGTCGCCAGCGATGACACGGCCACCGCTGCCTGGCAGCAATCGCCCGAACGGCTGGCGGCAGGCTGCGGTGCGCTGTTGCGCCTGCTGGCTGCCTGCCTGCTGGGCACCGTGCCGGACAAGGCCGCCATCCATCTGCAATGCGCACGGGCCTGGAAGCTGGATGCGCCAGGCGCGGACCTCGTGCGCATGGCCCTGGTGCTGTGCGCCGACCATGAACTCAACGCATCAGGCTTTACGGCGCGCTGCGTGGCCTCCACGGGCGCAAGCCTGCGCGCTGCCGTGGTGGGAGGCCTTGCCGCCTTGACAGGCGGGCGCCACGGTGGCACGACCGCGCGCGTGGAAGCGCTGTGGGACGAGGTGGGCGAGCAGCAGATCGCCACCCGCCTGCGCCAGCGTCTGGCGCGCGGCGAATCCCTGCCCGGCTTCGGCCACCACCTCTACCCTGATGGCGACGTGCGTGCCGCCCTGCTGCTTGACATGCTGCCGGCGCATGGCCCGGCAACGATGCTGGCCAAGGAGGTGATGGCGTTGACGGGGCAGGCGCCTTCGGTCGATTTCGCGCTGGTGGCCCTGCGACGGCATCTGCAGCTGCCGCCGGGCAGCGCCTTCGGCCTGTTCGCGCTGGGCCGCTGCGCCGGCTGGCTGGCGCAGGCGCTGGAGCAGCGTGCCACCCGGCAAATCATCCGTCCGCGCGCGGCGTACACGGGCCCCAGGCCTGCCGGTTTGGCACGGAACTGAGCACTATGCGATAATGCAGGGCTTTTTCTTGCGGAAAGTACGCTTGATTTGAACCGCTACAAAGGTTGCAGCGGGTCAGGCACGGCTACCGCACTTGCATCAGAAGGAAAGATCATGAAAGAAGGCATCCACCCCAACTACCGCGAAGTGCTGTTCGTGGACCTGTCCAACGGCTTCAAGTTCGTGACCCGCTCCTGCGTGAACACGAAGGAAACCGAAACCTTCGAAGGCAAGGACTACCCCCTGTTCAAGCTGGACACCTCGTCCGAGTCGCACCCCTTCTACACCGGCACGCAAAAGTCGGTGGACAACATGGGCGGCCGTGTGGAGCGCTTCCGCAACCGTTTCGGCAAGAAGTAAATCCTGCTTCTCCGGCCAGAAGGGCAGCACGGGCAACCGCGCTGCCCTTTTGTTTTTCGCAGTCCGGCCAATCCATGGCGGCCAGGCATGCCCCATTCTTTTCGAGGCCTTTGCTTCGCGTATTCTTGCGCCCTCCGTTGCAGAAAGTCCTGTGAGTGAACCAGCCCACCCCTGCCATCGTTGCCCAAAGCGCCGTGCGCCGCCTGCCGCGCTGGTCGCTGCTGCTGCTGTGCCTGGCCTATGTCGTGCCCGGATATGTGGGGCGCAGCCCCTGGCGCATGGCCGACATGGAGGCCTTCGGCTACATGCGGGAGCTGGCCCTGGGCCATACATCGTGGCTGGCACCGCGCATGGCGGGCCTGCTGCCCGAATCCGAGGGCCTGCTGTCGTACTGGCTTGGCGCGCTGGCCATGCAGGGAGCGCCTTCCTGGCTGCATCTGGAGATGGCGGCACGCCTGCCCTTCATCGCCATGCTGGTGCTTACGCTGACGGCCACCTGGTGGGGCGTGTACTACCTGGCGCGCACGCCGGGCGCGCGCCCCGTGGCCTTTGCCTTTGGCGGCGAGGCACAGCCCACCGACTATGCGCGCGCCATGGCCGACGGAGGGTTGCTGGCCCTGGTGGCCTGCCTGGGCCTGGCCCAGCTCTCCCACGAAACCACCAGCTACATGACCCAGCTGGGCTGCGCGGCCCTGCTGTTCTTTGCCGCCGCCGCCATGCCCTACCACGGCCGCACGGCCACGCTGGCATTGCTGCTGGGCCTGCCCGGCCTGGCACTGAGCGGTGCGCCGACCGTGGCCACGCTGTTCGGCCTGGGCGGTACCTCCATGGCTTTCTTCTCGCGCACCTGGGGCGACGAAGCCACGCCCGCCCCACGCGCATCACGCCTGTGGACCGTGCTGTGGCTGGCGGTGACGATCTTGGCGGCCGCACTGTCCTGGTGGCTGGACCAGTGGGCCTGGCGCGTGGTGGACAGCGGCACTGCCAAGGAATGGCAAAGCCTGGTCAGGCTGCTGCTGTGGTTCAGCTGGCCCGCCTGGCCGCTGGCACTGTGGACGCTGTGGGTCTGGCGTCGCCAGATCGCCACGCCCCGGCGCTATCCCCATCTGGCGCTGCCGCTGTGGTTTGCCATCATTCCGGTGATCGCTTCGTTGAGCACGCTGCCAGCAGACCGCGCCCTGCTGCTGGGCCTGCCCGCCATAGCCACGCTGGCGGCCTTTGCCCTGCCCACGCTGCGCCGCAGCATCAGCGCCCTGATCGACTGGTTCACCCTGCTGTTCTTCAGCGCCGCGGCCATTGCCATCTGGGTGATCTGGCTTTCGCTGCAGACCGGCATTCCCGCCAAGCCCGCCGCCAATGTGGCAAGGCTGGCCCCGCAGTTCACGCCGGAATTCTCGGTGCTGTCCTTCGCCGTGGCGGTGGCTGCCACCCTGGCCTGGTGTGTGCTCGTGGCCTGGCGCACCTCGCGCAACCGTGCGGCCATCTGGAAGAGCCTGGTGCTGCCCGCCAGTGGCGCCACGCTGGCCTGGCTGCTGCTGATGACGCTGTGGCTGCCGCTGATGGACCATGCGCGCAGCTTCGAGCCACAGATGCGCCTGGTACTGGCCGAACTGCCCAGGGACGGCAGCTGCGTTCAAACCTATGGCCTGCCGCGCGCCCACATTGCCGCGCTGCGCTACTACGGTGACATCGATACCCAGCGCCTGAGCATGGCCGGTGCCGCGCGCTGCGACTGGATGGTGGCCGAGGAAGAAACCTGGCTGGATCCTCACAGCGCACGTCTGCAGGCCACCTGGGAGACCGTGGCCCGCGTGGTACGCCCCACCGACCGCAAGGACTTCCTTCTGGTCTTGAAACGCAGGCCTGAGGCGAGGCCCGTCCAGGTCAAGCCATGAACCTGCCAGCGCACGCCCCCCTGAGCGCAGAGCGACGCACCATTGCCCAGCATGCCCTGACCGTGCTGGCCGGGCAGCTGGCCGTGATGGCCTTCGGCGTGACCGACACCATCGTGGCGGGCCGCTATTCAGAGGAGGCGCTGGCGGCGCTGTCCGTGGGATCGGCCATCTTCGTGAGCGTCTACGTCTCGCTGATGGGCATTTTCCAGGCCCTGCTGCCGCTGTGGGCCGAGCACCGCGGCGCCGGACAGCCCCAGGACATAGGCCGCACGCTGCGGCAGGCCATGTACATGCTGCTGGCGGCCTGCGCCGTGGGCATGGGCGTGCTGCTGTTTCCCGATGCACTGCTGCGCTGGGCCGATGTTCCGCTGCCGCTGCAGGTGCAGGTGCGGGCCTATCTCTCGGTGCTGGCCTGGAGCCTGCCGGCCGCCCTGCTGTTTCGCATCTACAGCACGCTCAACCAGGCGCTGGGCCACCCCTTGCTGGTGACCTGGCTGCAGCTGGTGTCGCTGCTGATCAAGATCCCTTTGTCCATCTGGCTGGCCTTTGGCGGAGCCGGCCTGCCGGCCTTGGGCGCCGAAGGCTGCGCCTGGGCCACGCTGATCGTGAACTACGCCATGGTCGCGCTGGCCTTGTCTTTGATGCGCAGCCAACGCCTGTACGCACCGCTGGCGCTGTGGCAGCGCATGGAGCCTCCGGACTGGCCCCAGCTGGCGCAGTTCGCGCGCCTGGGCATTCCTGCGGGACTGGCGATTCTGGTGGAGGTGACATCGTTCACGCTGATGGCCTTGTTCGTGGCGCGCCAGGGCACGCTGGCCTCGGCCAGCCACCAGATCGCCGCCAACCTTGCGGCGCTGTGCTACATGGTGCCTCTGTCACTGGCCATTGCCACCAGCGCACGGGTCAGCTACTGGCGCGGCGCCGGCGACGAGGTCACGGCGCGGCGCCTGGTCGCCATGGGCTGGCGACTGGCGGCAATGGGCGGGTTGGTGCTGGCCTGTGCACTGTTCCTTTCCCGCGAGGGCCTGGCCCGCATCTACAGCGGCAACCTCGAGGTGGTGGCCATCACCGCCAGCCTGCTGGCCTGGGTGGCTGCCTACCATGTGGCGGACGCCATCCAGACTTTCTGCATCTTCGTGCTGCGCTGCTACCGCATCACCGTGGCGCCGCTGGTCATCTATTGCCTGCTGCTATGGGGTGGCGGTCTGGCCGGCGGATACTGGCTGGCCTATGGCACGGACAGCGTCCTGCCCGCCTGGCTGCACCCGGGCACGCCCGCCCCGTTCTGGGCCGGCAGCGCCTGTGCGCTGCTGGTGACCGCCGTGGTGTTCAGCGCGGTCGTACGCAAGGCCACAAACCGCTGAGCGGGTAGCGGCCATCCGTCAGAGCGCGCTATGCGGCGCGGCTGCCCCGGCTGTCGCTGCTGTCACGGGCCTCGGGCGCAGGAATGCGCACCCGGCTGGCCGGAAAGGTCACCGAAAACTCCGATCCCTGGCCCGGCGCGCTGGTGATGCCCAGCTTGGCACCATGGCGCTGCAGCACATGCTTGACGATGGCCAGGCCCAGGCCCGTGCCGCCGGTATCGCGCGAACGGCTGCGGTCCACGCGGTAAAAGCGTTCCGTCAGGCGCGCCAGGTGCTTGGGCTCGATCCCTGGCCCGGAGTCCTGCACGGCAAAGCGTGCCGATCCATCGGGCAAGGTCTCCCAGGTGACGTCGATGCGCCCGCCTGCCGGTGTGTAGCGCATGGCGTTGGCCAGCAGGTTGGAGAAGGCGCTTTGCAGCTCGGCGCTGGCGCCGGCCACCTCGCCGGCCTGCGCCAGCATCTCGGCCGACGGAAAGCTCAGCGCATGCGGCAGGGATTGCTTGCGTGTCAGCATGGACGACAGGCCGCGCGCCTCGTTTTCGCAGCGCTGCATGAGCTGGGCCACGGGCACCCATTCGTTGCTGCTGGGCAGCGGACTGCCCTCCAGGCGCGACAGCGCCAGCAGGTCTTCCACCAGATGCTGCATGCGCTCGGCCTGCTGGGCCATCAGGCCCAGGTAGCGGTTGCGTTCCTCGGGCTCCAGCGGCAGGTTCTGCAGCGTCTCGACAAAGCCCACGAGCACGGTCAGCGGCGTGCGGATTTCATGCGAGACGTTGGCCACGAAGTCACGGCGCATGGCCTCGGCCTGCTCCACCGCGGTCACATCGCGCGCCAGCAGCAGCTTGCGTCCTTCGCCATAGCCGTACAGTTGCACCGACAGCTTGACGGGGCGCGAGGCCGTGCTTTCGCGGCCCTGCATGACCAGATCGCGCGAGAAATCCTGGGTGGCGAAATAGGCGCTGAACTCGGGGTCGCGCACCAGGTTGCCAATGCTTTGCAGCAGGTCCCGTTCGGCATCGAAGCCGAACTGGCGCGCCGCGATCTGGTTGCACCATTCGATGCGGCCGTCGGCATCCAGCAGGACCACGCCGTTGGGACTGGCCTGCAGGGCAGAAAGAATGTCATTGAGCCGCTGGTCGCCCTGCTGCACCTGCTGCACGCTCTGGCGCAGCCAGCGGCGCATGCGCACGCTGGCTTCTCCCCAGATGCCGCTGAGTTCAGGCGCCTCCCGCAGCTCCGACTGGCGCAGCCAGGACAGCAGGCGCATGGCGTTCCAGCTGTCCACCAGCCACCAGATCCAGCCCGCGCACAACGCACCCGCCAGGGCCGCCACGGCCTGTGACGCCATGCCAGGGCTGGAGGCCGCCATGGCGCCCCACAGCCACCATCCCAGCAATGCGCCCGCGATCTGGGACGCCAACAAGCGAAAACCTCGCCAACCCATACTTGCGCCTTCTTTGCGTTGTATTCGCTGCCTGGGGCAGCGGCGCCCGGGCATGGCCTGCGGGGGCCATGCGTGGATTCATTGGAACGCAGGACCGCCTCAGGCCAGCGCCTGCGCGCTGAGCCGGTAGCCGGCGCCCCGCACCGTTTCGATCAATGCACCGGCCATGCCCAGCGCCTCGCGCAGCCGCTTGACGTGGACGTCCACCGTGCGCTCCTCGATGAAGACGTGATCGCCCCAGACTTTGTCCAGCAACTGGGCACGGCTGTGCACACGCTCGGGGTGCTTCATCAGATAGTGCAGCAGCTTGAACTCGGTGGGGCCCACCTTAATCATGTCGCCCTGCCAGCTCACACGGTGCGCGGCGGCGTCGAGCACCAGCTCGCCGATGCTGACCTTGTCCTGGATCTGCTCGGGCGCACGGCGCCGCAGCACGGCACGAATGCGCGCCAGCAGCTCCTGGGTCGAGAAGGGCTTGGTGATGTAGTCATCGGCTCCCGCATCGAGCCCCGCCACCTTGTCCGGCTCATCGCCGCGCGCCGTGAGCATCAGGATGGGCACGGCCTTGGTGCGGCTGTCGGCGCGCCACTTGCGCGCCAGGGCCAGACCGCTGGCACCGGGCAGCATCCAGTCGAGCAGGATCACGTCGGGCAGCACGGCATCGAGCTCGCGCTGCGCGGTCACGCCGTCCTCGGCCCAGACCGGCTGGAAGCCGTTGTGCCGCAGGTTGACAGCGATCAGCTCCGCGATGGCGGGCTCGTCCTCGACGATAAGGACCATGGGCATCTTCTTCATCCGTTGTTCGCCTCCGGCACTTACAGCACTGCCGACTCGATGGCATCCATGGTCTGGTGGCGGACATCCTTGCCCTCCACCAGATAGATGATCAGCTCGGCCACATTCTTGGAGTGGTCACCGATGCGCTCAATGGCCTTGGCCAGGAACAGCAGGTCCAGGCTGGCCGAGATGGTGCGCGGGTCTTCCATCATGTAGGTGATGAGCTTTCGCACAAAGCCGTCGAACTCCTGGTCTATCAGGTCATCTTCCTTGAGGATGGCCACGGCCGCCTTGGTGTCCAGGCGCGCAAAGGCGTCCAGCGTCTTGCGCAGCAGGCCCGAGGCCATCTCGGCCGCAGTGCGCAGGTCGCCCGTGGGCAGGGAGCGTGCGGCGCCGCTTTCGATGATGGACTTGACCATGCGCGCCATCTTGTGCGCTTCGTCGCCCATGCGCTCCAGGTTGGCCGTGGCCTTGGAGAAGGCGATCAGCAGGCGCAGATCGCGCGCCGTGGGCTGGCGCCGGGCAATGATGGACGACAGTTCGTGGTCGATCTCCACTTCCATGGCATTGACGCGCTTTTCTGCGGCATCGACCTGCTCCACGGCCTCGATGCTGAAGCGCGACAGCGCATAGACGGCCTGGCGGATCTGGGACTCGACCAGACCGCCGAGTTCCATGACGCGCGCCGAGACGCGGTTGAGTTCGCTGTCGAACTGGCTGGAAAGGTGTTTTTCGGTCATCGATGGCTCCTGCTCAGCCGAAGCGGCCGGTGATGTAGTCTTCCGTTTCCTTGCGCTGGGGCTTGAAGAACATCTGCTCGGTGTCTCCGAATTCCACCAGGTCGCCCAGGTACATGTAGGCCGTGTAGTCGCTGCAGCGGGCCGCCTGCTGCATGTTGTGCGTGACGATGACGACGGTGTAGTCGTTCTTCAGTTCGGCAATCAGCTCCTCGATCTTGGCCGTGGAGATCGGGTCCAGGGCCGAGCAGGGCTCGTCGAGCAGCAGCACTTCGGGCTTGATGGCAATGCCGCGTGCAATGCACAGGCGCTGCTGCTGGCCGCCGGACAGGCCCGAGCCGCTTTGCTGCAGCTTGTCCTTGACCTCGCCCCACAGGGCCGCCTTGCGCAGTGCCCATTCCACACGGTCGTCCATGTCGGAGGAGCTGAGGTTTTCAAACAGCTTCACGCCGAAGGCGATGTTGTCATAGATGGACATGGGAAACGGCGTGGGCTTCTGGAACACCATGCCGACCTTGGCGCGGATCAGCGCCACGTCCTGCTTGCTGGTCAGCAGGTTCTCGCCGTCCAGCAAGATCTGGCCTTCGGCGCGCTGCTCGGGATACAGCTCGAACATGCGGTTGAAGGTGCGCAGCAGCGTGGACTTGCCGCAGCCCGACGGGCCGATGAAAGCCGTGACCTTCTTTTCGGGAATGTCCAGGTTGATGCCCTTCAAGGCGTGGAACTTGCCGTAGTAGAAGTTCAGGTCGCGCACCGTCAGCTTGGAAGAGGTCAGCGCGCTGGAAGAGGTCGCAGTCATTGCGGAATCCTTGTCCTGGTTGATTGCTTGTTGCTGCATTACTTCTGGCGTGTCAGGAAACGCGCCAGGATATTGAGACCGAGCACCGCCACGGTGATCAGGAACACACCGGCCCAGGCCAGTTGCTGCCAATTCTCGTAAGGGCTCATCGCGAACTTGAAGATGGTCACCGGCAGGCTGGCCATGGGCTTGGACAGGTCGGCATTCCAGAACTGGTTGTTCAGCGCCGTGAACAGCAGCGGAGCGGTCTCGCCGGCAATGCGGGCCACGGCCAGCAGCACGCCGGTGATCACGCCGGCGCGCGCTGCACGCAGCGTCACCATGATGATGACCTTCCACTTGGGCGTGCCCAGCGCGTAGGCGGCTTCGCGCAGGCTGGCAGGCACCAGCACCAGCATGTTCTCGGTGGTGCGGATGACCACGGGAATCACGATCAGCGCCAGCGCCACCACGCCCGCATAGCCGGAAAAGCTCTTGAAGCGCGCCACGACCACGGTGTAGACGAACAGGCCGATCACGATGGACGGCGCCGACAGCAGGATGTCGTTGACGAAGCGTGTGGTATTGGCCAGCCAGCCACGCGCATCGTATTCGGCCAGGTAGACACCGGCCATCACGCCGATGGGCGTGCCCACGAACGTGGCCAGCGCCACCATGATCAGCGAGCCGAAGATGGCGTTGGCAATGCCACCGGCCTCATTGGGCGGAGGCGTCATCTCGCTGAACAGTGCCAGGCTCAGGCCGCCGATGCCCAGGGTGATGGTCTCCCACAGAATCCAGATCAGCCAGAACACGCCGAAGGCCATGGCAGCCAGGGACAGGGTCAGCGCCACCTGGTTCACACGCTTGCGCTGGGCATACTTGGCCTGGCGCACGCGCGACAGCTCGGCGGCATTGATCATCTTGGTGGAGGTGCTGCTCACGAGCGTGCTCCTTCATTCTTTTGCAGGCGGTTGAGCAGGACCTTGGAGCAAGCCAGCACCACGAAGGTGATGAAGAACAGCACCAGACCCAGATAGATCAGCGAGGCCTGGTGCAGGCCCTCGCCCGCTTCGGCGAACTCGTTGGCCAGGGCCGAGGTGATGCTGTTGGCAGCCTCGAAGACCGACAGCGAGTTGAGCTGGTTCATGTTGCCGATCACGAAGGTCACGGCCATGGTCTCGCCCAATGCACGGCCCAGGCCCAGCATCACGCCGCCGAGCACGCCGGTCTTGGTGTAGGGCAGAACCACCTTCCAGACCACTTCCCAGGTCGTGGAACCCAGGCCATAGGCGGACTCCTTGAGCAGGGCCGGAGTGACCTCGAACACATCGCGCATCACGGAGGCGATGAAGGGAATGATCATGATGGCCAGGATGATGCCGGCCGACAGGATGCCGATGCCCACCGGCGGGCCGGACACGAAGGCCTCCAGATAGGGAACGCCCTGGAACAGCTTTTGCAGGGGCTGCTGCACATAGGTGGACAGCACGGGGCCGAACACCATCAGGCCCCACATGCCGTAGACGATGGAAGGCACGGCGGCCAGCAGCTCCACGGCCGTGCCCAGCGGGCGCTTGAGCCAGGCCGGCGACAGCTCGGTGAGGAACAGCGCGATGCCGAAGCTCACGGGCACCGCAATCAGCAAAGCGATGGCCGAGGTGGCCAGCGTGCCGTAGATCATGACCAGGCCGCCGAATTCGTTGCGAACGGGGTCCCAGACACTGCGGCCGAGGAAACTCAGGCCGTATTCATAGATGGCGGGCCAGGCACCGACCAGCAGCGAGGCCAGGATGGCCAGCAGCAGGCCCAGCGTCAGCAGCGCGGCCAGACGCGCGAGAGCGCCAAACAAGCGATCCGCTACGCGCCCCGACAGCATCGGGGGGCGTAGCGGAGAAGGTGTGCGTCGCTGGGAAGCCTGTGCAGAGGCGGCCAGCGAGTTCGAGGGCGACGTTGTGGACACGTGAGGCGCCTTTATTCGCGGTTTGTGAAGGGATCAGGGGAGCCATGATGCACCTGCCGGCGGTGCGCCATGGTCCCCTTTTCAGGGTTTACTTCAGGGAAATGGCAGTGCCGGAGGTGTCCTTGATCTGGCCCCAGGATTGGAAGATCACGTTCTTGACGGCGTCAGGCATGGGCACGTAGTCCAGGTCGGTGGCGGTCTTGTCGCCGGACTTGTAGGCCCACTCGAAGAACTTCAGCGAGGCAGCGGCCTGTGCAGGCTTGTCCTGGGCCTTGTGCATGATGATGAAGGTGGCCGAGGTGATGGGCCATGCCTCCTTGCCAGGCTGGTTGGTCAGGATCTGGTAGAAGCTCTTGGCCCAGTCGGCACCGGCAGCAGCGGCCTTGAAGGTGGCGTCATCAGGGGACACGAAGGTGCCGCCTGCGGTCTGCAGCTGGGTGTAGGTCAGCTTGTTTTGCTTGACGTAGGCGTACTCGACGTAGCCGATGGAGTTGGGCAGGCGACCCACGAAGGCGGCCACGCCTTCGTTGCCCTTGCCGCCTGCGCCCGTGGGCCAGTTCACGGCCTTGCCTTCGCCAACCTTTTCCTTCCACTCGGCATTGACCTTGGACAGGTAGTTGGTGAAGCCGAAGGTGGTGCCCGAGCCGTCAGCGCGGCGCACGGGAGCGATGGTGGCGTCAGGCAGGTTCACGCCCGGGTTCAGGGCCTTGATGGCCTCGTCATTCCACTTGCTGATCTTGCCCAGGTAGATGTCGCCCAGCACCTGGCCGGTCAGCTTGAGCTGGCCGGGCTGGATGCCCTTGATGTTGACCACGGGCACGATGCCGCCGATCACGGTGGGAAATTGCACCAGACCCTTCTTGGCCAGTTCTTCATCCTTGAGCGGCTCGTCGGAGGCGCCGAAGTCCACGGTCTTGGCTTCGATCTGCTTGATGCCGGCGCTGGAGCCCACGGACTGGTAGTTGATCTTCACGCCGGTGGCCTTGTTGTAGTCCGCAGCCCACTTGGAGTACAGCGGAGCCGGGAAGCTGGCGCCTGCGCCGGTGGCTTCCTGCTGAGCCAGGGCCTGGCCCACGCCGCCCGCAGACAGAGCACCAGCCACCAGAATGTGAATCACAGACAACTTCATGTACAGACCTCTTAGGGGTTGAAAGATGCGATGGCTGGACTGTAAGAAGGCTTTGTGACATTGATGTGACATGGAAAAAAGGCGTCACAAACAGCAGGCCTTCCCATGTAAGAACCCGGTCATCGCGATGTCACAATTCCGTCTTAGTCTTGTGTGTCGCACGAGCAGGCACCAGACAGGTGCAGCCCTGCCCCCTCGGACATCGCTGTGCAATCGTGCTCGACGAATCTTGATTGGCGTTTCTTTCATGGCACCAGAATCCCTGCTCGCTGCCGTTGACCTCGGGTCCAACAGCTTTCGCCTCGAAATAGGCCGCGTCGGCAGCCACCAGCGCATAGAGCGCGTGGAATACCTCAAGGAAACCGTGCGCCAGGGCAATGGGCTCAACGAGCGCCATGAACTGACTGACGAAGCCATGCAACGCGGCTGGGACTGCCTGGCACGCTTTGGCGAACGGCTGGCCGGCTTTGCGGCCGACCAGGTCCGCGCCGTGGCCACACAGACCCTGCGCGAGGCCCGCAACCGCGATGTCTTCATCGCGCGAGGCAGCACCCTGCTGGGCTTTCCCATCGAAGTCATCTCGGGCGAGGAAGAGGCCCGGCTGATCTATCGCGGCGTCTCCAGCCTGCTGCCGCCGTCGTCTCAACGGCGTCTGGTGGTGGACATTGGCGGGCGCTCTACCGAAGTCATCATCGGCCAGCATGGCGAAGCGCGCCAGGTGGCCTCCTACCCCATAGGCAGCGTGGCCTGGAGCACGCAGTTCTTTGGCGAGGGCACGCTGTCGCGCGCGCACTTCTCGGCCGCCATCAAGGCGGCGCAGGCAGCCCTCACCCAGACCGTATCGGCCTATCCAGCCACCGCCTGGGACTGCGCCTATGCATCGTCAGGCACGGCCAACGCCGTGGGCGACATCCTGGCTGCCAACGGATATTCCGGCGGGCTGATCACGCCCGACAGCCTGCGCTGGCTGCATGAGCAGTTGATGGACGCCGGTCACGTGGACCGCATCCGCCTGGCCGGACTCAAGGAAGACCGGCGAGCCGTCATCGCCGGCGGCCTGAGCATTCTGATGGCCGCCCTGGGCCTGCTGGGCATCGACGAACTGGAGGTTGCACAGGGCGCGCTGCGCCAGGGCGTGCTGCACGATCTGCTGGAACACGAGCCGCCTGCCGATCGCGAAGCCGCCGAGATCGCGGCGCTGCAACAGGACTTCGGCATTGACACATCCCACGCTCTGCGTGTTCGCAAGGTGGCACGCTGGGCCTGGCAATCGCTGCAGGCGCAGCAGCCGCCCGATGCACTGGCCACGCACGCACTGGACACGGCTGCCAGCCTGCATGAGATCGGCATGCGCATCTCTCTGAGCGCCTACCACCGCCACGGCGCCTACATCACCGAACACTGCAGTGCTGCCACCTGGCCCGTGGAGCTGCGCGAACGCATCACCCAGCTGGTGCTTGGCCACCAGGGCAAGCTGCGCAAGCTCGAGGCTGCCATCGAGGACCGGGCCGTGGCCTGGCCATTGCTGGCGCTGCGCCTGGCCGTGCAGCTGTGCCACGCCCGGCGCGATCCCGATCTGCAGGGCATGCGCCTGCACCGCTCGGACAGCGTCTTTCACCTGACCGTGCCGGAAGGCTGGACCAGGAGCTACCCGCAGTCCGCCCAGTTGCTGCGCACCGAAGCCGTGGCCTGGCAGAAGACGCCTTGGACGCTGCAGTTGCATCTGCACTGAACGCCGAACATCTCCGGCTGCCGCAGCGACAAGCAAAAAGCCCTGCCAGCGCAATGCGTTGGCGGGGCTTTTTCGATTGCACAGGGCAGGCGCGCGGCGCCCTGACAGGATATGCGGCTCAGGCCCGAGGGCCGTAACGCTCCATCAAGGCGTTCTGCGCCCCCAGGCCCGTGGTCGGATAGGGTGCGCGCTGGTAGGCGCCATTGGCTTCCAGCGTCCAGGCGTCGCGGTTGTCATGCAGGCTGGCGACAAGACATTCGTCTATCACCTGCTGGCGCAACGCCGGATCGCGCACAGGCCAGGCCAGCTCCACCCGGCGCATCATGTTGCGGTTCATCCAGTCCGCACTGGACAGCAGCAGTTCCTGCTGATTGCCCCAGGCGAAGTAGAAGACGCGCGAATGCTCCAGGAAGCGGCCGATGATGGAGCGCACGCGGATGTTGTCCGTCCAGCCCTTGCGCTGCGGCGGCAGCATGCAGGCGCTGCGCACGATGAGATCGATGCGTGCGCCCTGCTGACCGGCACGCACCAGGGCCTGCATGAGCAACTCGTCAGTCAGCGCATTCATCTTCAGCACAATCCGCGCCTCTTCGCCGCGCTGTGCGGCCTCGCCCACCTGGGCAATCAGCGCCAGCATGCGATCGTGCAGCTGGAACGGTGCAATCACAAGCTGGTGCAGCTTGGGCAAGCGGTTGTGGCTGGACAGGTGGCTGAACACGGCATCCATGTCGGCCGTGATCTGCGCATCGCAGGTCAGCTGGCTGATGTCGGTGTACAGGCGCGCCGTGCGCACGTTGTAGTTGCCGGTGGACAGGTGGCCGTAGCGCTTGAGCTGGCCGCTGCGCTTTTCGCGCCGGGTAATCAGCAGCATCTTGGCGTGCGTCTTCAGGCCCAGCACGCCGTAGACCACCTGGGCGCCCAAGGCCTCCAGCTTTTCGGCGGAGTTGATGTTGGCCTCTTCGTCAAAGCGGGCCTTGAGTTCCAGCACGGCCAGCACTTCCTTGCCGCGGCGAACCGCCTCGGCCAGCAGCTGCATGATCTCGGAGTCCGATCCCGTGCGGTAGATGGTCTGCTTGATGGCCAGCACCTCGGGGTCGTTGACGGCCTCGCGCAGCAGTTCCAGCACGCCGTCGAAGCTCTCGAAGGGCTGGTGGATCAGCACATCACGCTTGCGTATCTGGGCCATCACCGAGCGGCCCGGCTGCAGCTGGCGCGGCCATGCCGGACGCCAAGGCGGAAACAGCAGCGCGGGGTCATCGACCAGATCCACCAGCTGCGACTGGCGCACCAGGTTCACGGGCCCCTTGACGCGGAACAGTGCCTCGGTCGGCAGGCCGAACTGGCCCAGCAGCAGGTCGGACAGCATGGGCGAGCAGGCAAAGGACACCTCCAGCCTCACCGCCTGGCCGTAGTGGCGATGGTGCAGACCCTGGCGCAGGGCCGTGCGCAGGTCGCTGACGTCTTCCTCATCCACTGCCAGGTCCGAATGGCGCGTGACACGGAATTGCGCAAACTCCGCCACCTCACGCCCCGGGAACAACTCGACGAGATGGGCGCGCACGATGCTGGAGATGCTCACGAACAGGCGCTGCTTGCCCGCGATCTTCTCGGGCAGGCGCACCAGGCGCGGCAAGACACGCGGCACCTTGACGATGGCCACCTCGTTGGCACGGCCAAAGGCATCGACACCTTTGAGGCGCACGATGAAGTTCAGCGCCTTGTTGGCCACCTGGGGGAATGGATGGGATGGGTCCAGGCCCACGGGCATGAGCAGCGGCTGGACTTCGCGCAGGAAGTACTCGCGCACCCATTTGCGCTGGGCGCTGCTGCGCTCGCCATGGGATACCACGCGTATGCCCTGCCCCGCAAAGGCGGGAATCAGTGACTGGTTGTACAGCGTGTATTGGCGCAATACCAGCTCATGCGCCTTGTCCATCAGCGAGCGGAAGCTCTGCAGGGTGTACAGGCCCTTGGCGTCGCCGGCCTTGGCGGCCGTCACATGCGGGGCGCAACGCACCTCGAACCATTCGTCGAGATTCGAGGAGACGATGCACAGATAGCGCAAACGCTCCAGCAGCGGCACATCTTCACGCACGGCCCAGTCCAGCACGCGCTCATTGAAGGCCAGGATGCAATGGTCACGGTCAAGAAACTGTTGCTGCTGCTCTTGCACTTCACCGCTTTCGGCTGTGGCGTGCAGTCCAGTGTATTCGGGGGCGGGAAGCCTTGCAGAAGAAGCAGAGGCAGAAGCCGCAATGGCCTGGCCCTGCAGCTCCGACAAGGCGGTGGAGAGGCTTTTCGCCAGAGGCATCATCGGGACATTCAGGGGTGCAGAGACGGGTATGGGAGCTGTCTGGCGGGCCATGCCCAGCGAAGCCGGCCCTGCGGGCACGGCACGCGCTCCCTGTTCATGTTCTGGTTCGGCAGGTGCGGCAGAGGCGCCACCGGGAATCGGCGTGAATGTCTGGGGCATGGATGCAGGGGCCCGGCCTGGGCAGGACCCGGTAGTCACCCCGCTAGCCGGGGATTCGGGCAGTCTGCCCCGGATTTGTGACAAGTTCATGACATGCATTCCTCTGTTCATGACATCTGTCATACAAGCCAAGTCAGGCGCAAGCAACGGCGCAGAAACCGTCACGCAAAAGTCATGACCCAGTCACACCGGCACGAGAGCGACGCGACATCGCCGGGGTGCTAAGCTAGCTGCCTTCCCCTGGATGCCGTTGGCTGCTGCAAACCTGCCGCAGCCGTGCCGTCGTCCGCCTTTCGCGCATGTCCTCTTCCAATCCCCCCGAAAGCCGCCTGGCCGCCATCGACATTGGCTCCAACAGCTGCCTGCTGGCCATGGCCCGCAGCGACGGCGCAAAGGTACAGCTGCTCAGCCATCGCAAGGAAGCCATACGCCTGGGCAGCGCCCTCGACGCCCAGGGCGCCTTGAGCCTGGAGGCCATGCAGCGCGGCTGGGCCTGCCTGGAGCGCTATGCGCAGGTGCTGGGTGATTTGCCCCGCCACCGCGTACGTGCAGTGGCCACGCAGACGCTGAGAGAGGCATCGAATCGCCAGATCTTCCTGGACGAAGGCCAGCGCATCCTGGGCTGCCCCATCGAGGTCATTGACGGCGAGGAGGAAGCACGCCTGATCTATCGCGGCGTCGCCCAGTTGCTGCCGCCCAGCGCCCAGCGGAGGCTGGTGGTGGACATCGGCGGCCGCTCGACCGAGCTGTGCCTGGGTCAGCAGCGGCAAGTACTGCAGGCACGCTCCTTCGCCTTCGGCAGCGTGACCTGGGCCCTGCGCCACTTCCCCGATGGCGAGCTGTCGGCCCAGGCCCTGTCCCAGGCCGAAGCAGACGTGGCCGACATCATTGCGCCCGAAGCAGGACTTTTTGCTGCCGGGCAATGGAGCCATGCCTATGGCTCCTCGGGCACGGCCGGTGCCATTGTCAAGGTCCTGGCCCATGCGCCCGGCGGCACGGCCGGCTGGATCACGCGGCAGGGACTGGACTGGCTGCATGCGCAGTTGCTGCGCGCAGGCTATGTCGACCGTGTGAACATGGACGGACTCAAGGAAGAGCTGCGCCCCATGATCGGCGGCGGCATGAGCGTGATGCGGGGCATCTTCTCCAGCCTGGGCATCGAGCGCATGCGCGTCACGCACGGAGCCCTGCGCCATGGCGTGCTCTATGAATTGGCCCACAAGCTCGATGCGCAGGCCAAGGGCCGGCAACGACAGTCCACCGGCACCTGAAAACCAAGGCCCTGCCCTCGCCAGGGAACGACAAAATGCTGTTTTGCGCGCAAGTGCTACACTTTGTAAGTTCCCCCTCATCCCTTTACCACCGCCCTAACGCTTCGCCATGTCCGCGCCGACGATTGCGTACGACCCTGTACTCGAACGTCCGTCTTCGATGATGGCGGCGTCGCTGCAGCGCAGCCTGCGCGAGCAGCAGGCACTGCTCGACAATGCCGGCGTGGGCATCGTCTTCATCCGCCAGCGCGTCATCGTCCGATGCAACCAGTGCTATGCCGACATCTTCGGCTACGCGGGCGAGCATGCGCTGGTCGGCATCAACAGCGAGCACCTGCACCCCAGCCGCGACGAGCTGCGCAGCCTGGGGCGCGAGGCCTATCGCACGCTGAGCGCGGGCCTGTCCTTTCGCACGCAGCGCCGCCTGCGCCGCAAGGATGGCAGCCTGTTCTGGGGTGAACTGACGGGCCGGCTCATCAATCCGGGCGATGCACGCGAAGGCTCCATCTGGATCGTCAGCGACATCGACGACCGTCTGCGCGCCCAGCAGGCCCTGAGCCAGGCCCACGAACTGCTGGAGCAGCAGGTGCGCGACCGCACACGCGAACTCAGCGCCACGGTGGAGAACCTGCACCGCGAGATCGCCGACCGCAAGCTGGACCAGGAACGCATCTACTGGATGGCGCACTACGACGCGCTCACCGGCCTGCCCAATCGCACGCTGCTGGCCGAGCGCAGCGCCCGCGCCATCGAGCTGGCCAAGGTCAACGACACGCCGCTGGCCGTGATGTTCCTGGACCTGGACCATTTCAAGCATGTCAATGATTCGCTGGGCCATCGCGTGGGCGATGCCCTGCTGGTGGAGATTGCCCGCCGCCTGCGTGCCGTCGTGCGCGACCGCGATACGGTGGCCCGCATCGGCGGCGACGAATTTGTGCTGCTGCTGCCCGGCGCCAATGCCCAGGGTGCGGCCCGCGTGGCAGGCAAGCTGCAGGAGGCGTCGCGCCAGGCCTACCAGATCGACCGCCACGAACTGACCATTGCGCCGTCCATGGGCATCGCGCTGTACCCGCGCGACGGCCACGACATCGACTCGCTGACACAGGCCGCCGATGCGGCCATGTACCACGCCAAGCAGGCCGGCCGCAACACCTACCGCTTCTTCACTCCGCAGATGCAGGCCCAGTCCCTGCGCGCCCTGCAGCTGGAGAACGCCTTGCGGCGGGCGCTGGAACGCAATCAGCTGTATCTGCATTACCAGCCGCAGATCACCCTGAGCACCGGACGCGTGCGCAGCGTGGAGGCACTGCTGCGATGGGAGCATCCCGAGCTGGGCTCGGTTTCGCCCGCGGAGTTCATCCCCGTCGCCGAGGATAGCGGCCAGATCCTGCAGATCGGCGAATGGGTGCTGCGCAGCGCCATGCAGCAACTGCAGGCCTGGCGCAATGCGGGGCTGCGGGACCTGAAGGTGGCCGTGAACCTGTCGGCCATCCAGTTCCACCAGCAGCAACTGCCCGAAATCATCAACCGCATCCTGCTCGACAGCGACCTGCCGGCCGATTCTCTGGAGCTGGAGCTGACCGAGGGCGTGGCCATCCATGATCCGCGCCAGGCCACGGCCACCATGGACCGGCTGCGCGAGCATGGCGTGCGCCTGGCCATGGATGACTTCGGCACCGGCTATTCATCCCTGAGCCAGCTCAAGCGCTTTCAGATCTACAAACTCAAGATCGACCAGTCCTTCATCCAGGACCTGGACCACGACAGCAATGACCGCGCCATAGTCAGCGCCATCATCCGCATGGCCCAGGCCCTGGGCATGCAGACCACGGCCGAAGGCGTGGAAACGGAGGCGCAGCTGGAGTTCCTGCGCGAGCAAGGCTGCGATGAAGCCCAGGGCTACCATTTCAGCCGCCCGCTGCCGCCCCAGGCGCTGGAGGCCTTTCTGCGCAGCCAGGGCTGAACGGCTCACCGCGCCACGGTCTGCAGACGAAAAAGCCGAAGACTGCAGCTTCGGCTTTCCATGGCCGGGAACGTGCCGCCCGCCGCTCAGGGCATGGGTGAATTCTTCGCCACGCTGGCCAGGCGCTCGGCGCAGCGGCTGGCCTGGTCGCCATCGCGTGCCTCCACCATCACGCGCAGCAAAGGCTCGGTGCCGCTGGCGCGGATAAGCACGCGCCCCGTATCGCCCAATTCGGCCTTGACGGCCTCGGTGGCTTCCTCCAGCTGGGTGTTGCGCTTCCAGTCCTGGCCCGGCTGCAGCCGCACGTTGAGCAATACCTGGGGAAACAGCTGGACCGAAGACAGCCACTGCGACAGGCTCTTGCCCGAACGGACGCAGGCCTGCAGCACCTGCAGCGCGCTGACCAGGCCATCGCCCGTGGTGTGCTTGTCCAGCGCCAGCAGATGGCCCGAGCCCTCGCCCCCCAGGGTCCAGCCCTGCCGGTGCAGCTCCTCCAGCACATAGCGGTCGCCGACCTTGGCGCGCACAAAGCCCACCCCCTGGGACTTCAGCGCCACCTCCACGGCCATATTGGTCATCAGTGTGCCCACGGCACCCGGCACGGCCTCGCCACGCGCCAGCCGATCGGCCGCCATCAGGTACAGCAGTTCGTCGCCGTTGTAGAGCCGGCCAGCCGCATCGACCAGCAGCAGCCGGTCGGCATCACCATCCAGCGCCACACCGAAGTCGGCCTTGTTCGCTCGCACGGCCAGCACCAGGGCCTCGGGATGGGTGGCACCCACGCCTTCGTTGATGTTCAGTCCATCGGGCGCACAGCCAATGGCCACCACATCGGCCCCCAGTTCATGGAAGACCTTGGGGGCGATCTGGTAGGCCGCGCCATGGGCTGCATCGACCACGATCTTCACACCCTTGAGCGTGAGCGCATGGTCGAAGGTGCTCTTGCAGAACTCGATGTAGCGCCCTGCCGCGTCTTCAAGGCGCCGGGCCTTTCCCAGAGCGGCAGAGTCGACCCATACGGGATCTTCGGTCAAGGCCTGCTCGACCTCTTCCTCCCAGGCATCGGGCAGCTTGGTACCCTGTGCGCTGAAGAACTTGATGCCGTTGTCGTAATAAGGGTTGTGGCTGGCGCTGATGACCACGCCCAGGCTGGCGCGCTGGGCGCGCGTCAGATAGGCCACGCCCGGCGTGGGCAGGGGGCCCAGCAGCATCACGTCCACGCCGGCAGAGTTGAACCCGGACTCCAGCGCGCTCTCCAGCATGTAGCCCGAGATCCGCGTGTCCTTGCCGATCAGCACCGTGGGACGGGCTTCCTTGCGCCGCAGCACACGGCCCACGGCATGCGCCAGACGCAGCGCGAAGTCGGGGGTGATGGGCGAACGGCCCACCAGGCCGCGAATTCCATCGGTACCAAAATATGTGCGTGCCATAGTGCTCCTTTGTTGTTCAGTCGTTGTCGTGCATGGTCTGCCAGACCGTCAATGCCGCCACCGTATCGGCCACGTCGTGCACGCGCACCACGCGCGCGCCACGCTCCACCGCCAGCAGTGCCGCCGCCACGCTGGGCACCATGCGCTGGCCCTGTGGACGGCCACTGACCTGCCCGAGCGAGCCCTTGCGCGACCAGCCGGCCAGCAGCGGGAAGTCTAGGCCCAGCAATTCATGCTGGCGTGCAAGCAGGGAAAAATTCTGTGCCACGCTTTTGCCGAAGCCGATGCCATAGTCCCAGACAATGCGCTCGCGCGCCACGCCCCGGGCCAGCAGGGCATCGCTGTGCAACTGCAGGAAATCGCGCACGGCGGGCACGGCATCGCCTTGCATGGGCGTGGTCTGCATGTCCTGCGGCGTGCCATGCATGTGCATGAGACAGATGCCGCAGCTCGGGTGCGCGGCCACCACCTGCTGCGCGCCCGGCTGGCGCAGCGCCCAGATGTCGTTGACGATATCGGCCCCCAGATCCAGCACGGCCTGCATGACCTCGGGCTTGTAGGTATCGACGGAGACAGGCACGCCCAATTGCACCGCGCCCTGCACAACAGGCAGCACGCGCCGCAACTCCTCATCCAGCGGAACAGCCGGTGAGCCGGGCCTGGTGGACTCGCCGCCAATATCGAGGATGTGCGCGCCCTCACTGACCAGTTGCTCTGCATGCCGCAAGGCCTGCTCCACCGTGTTGTGCCGCCCGCCGTCGGAAAACGAGTCGGGCGTCACATTGACGATGCCCATGACCAGTGGACGCTGAAGGTCTAGAACAAAGCGCGAAGTCTGCCATTGATGCGGCATGGGATTTCCTGAAGGTAGGCGCCCGCCGGACCGGGTTCATCGCTGGCCGTTGCGGGCAATTGAACACATCCTGCAAGCAAAGCAAAAGGGCCCCTCAGGGCCCTTTGCATGGGATTGGCCGATTCTGCGGCAAGCAGCTCAGGCCGTGGTGGGCGCAGGGTCGGCATCCACTGCCGGCGTGCCGCCGGACGAGTTGCCACCGTCGGACGACGGAGGGTTGCGCGGCACCCAGTCCTTGGGAGGACGCGGCTCACGGCCGGCCATGATGTCATCGAGCTGCTCGGCGTCGATGGTTTCCCAGTCGAGCATGGCCTTGGCCATGGCATGCATCTTGTCGGAGTTGTCCTCGATCAGCTTGCGCGCCAGTCCGTACTGCTCGTCGATGATGCGGCGAACCTCCTGGTCCACCTTCTGCATCGTCTGCTCGCTCATGCTGTTGGTCTTGCTCATCGAGCGGCCCAGGAAAGGCTCGCCTTCCTGCTCCGCATAGACCATGGGACCCAGCGCGTCGGTCATGCCGTAGCGGGTGACCATGTCGCGTGCGATCTGCGTGGCCCGCTCGAAGTCGTTGCTCGCGCCCGTGGTCATCTGGTTCATGAACACTTCTTCGGCAATGCGTCCACCGAACAGCATGGCGATCTGGTTGAGCATGAACTCCTTGTCGTAGGAGTAGCGGTCCTTCTCGGGCAGGCTCATGGTCACGCCCAGCGCACGGCCGCGCGGGATGATGGTGACCTTGTGCACGGGATCGCACTTGGGCAGCAGCTTGCCGATCAGTGCGTGGCCTGCCTCGTGGTAGGCCGTGTTGCGGCGCTCTTCCTCGGGCATGACCATGCTCTTGCGCTCGGGGCCCATGATGATCTTGTCCTTGGCCTTCTCGAAGTCCTGCATCTCGACGGTGCGCGCATTGCGGCGCGCGGCCATCAGGGCTGCTTCGTTGCAGAGGTTGGCCAGATCGGCACCCGACATGCCGGGCGTGCCGCGGGCGATCACGCCCGGATTCACGTCCTGGCCTACAGGGATCTTGCGCATGTGCACATTGAGGATCTGCTCGCGGCCACGGATGTCGGGCAGCGTCACATACACCTGGCGGTCGAAACGGCCGGGGCGCAGCAGCGCCGCATCCAGGATGTCGGGACGGTTGGTTGCAGCCACGACGATCACGCCGAGGTTGGTCTCAAAACCGTCCATCTCGACCAGCATCTGGTTCAGGGTCTGCTCACGCTCATCGTTACCACCGCCCAGGCCTGCGCCACGCTGGCGGCCCACGGCATCGATTTCATCGATGAAGATGATGCAGGGTGCATTCTTCTTGGCGTTCTCGAACATGTCGCGCACGCGGGCCGCGCCCACGCCGACGAACATTTCAACGAAGTCGGAGCCCGAGATGCTGAAGAACGGAACCTTGGCTTCACCAGCGATGGACTTGGCCAGCAGCGTCTTGCCGGTACCCGGAGGCCCTACCAGCAGCAGGCCGCGCGGAATGCGGCCGCCGAGCTTCTGGAACTTGTTGGGGTCCTTCAGGAAGTCCACGACTTCCTTGACCTCTTCCTTGGCTTCGTCGCAGCCTGCAACGTCGGCAAAGGTCACGGTGTTGTTGTTCTCGTCCAGCATGCGCGCCTTGCTCTTGCCGAAGCTGAAGGCACCGCCCTTGCCGCCGCCCTGCATCTGGCGCATGAAGTACACCCACACGCCGATCAACAGCAGCATGGGCCCCCAGCTGACGAGCAGGGTCATGAGGACCGAGCCTTCTTCGCGGGGCTTGACGTCGAACTTGACGTTGTTGTTGATCAGGTCACCCACGAGCCCGCGATCCAGGTAGGTGGCGGTGGTGCGCACCTTGCGGTCATCGTTGGTCGTGGCCACGATCTCGGTGCCGCCGGGGCTTTCCTGGATGGTGGCGCTCTTGATGCGATTGCTTCGCACCTCTTCCAGGAACTCGGAGTAACCGACATGGGACGCGCCAGCGCCGCCACGGGTGTCAAATTGCTTGAACACCGTAAACAGCACCATGGCGATGACCAGCCAGACGGCAATTTTTGAAAACCACTGATTGTTCAAGCGGGGCTCCAATGGGGGATACAGATAAAACGACTTCCAGCGTGCTCGAAGCGTATTTGCGGTCCATTTTAGGTGTTTCAAGCTGGCTGGTCGCCTATATCCCTCTATAGCAGCCATAGCTTGAATACGGTCTTGACCCGGGTCAGGGCAGCGCCGGGCGGCTGCACAGGCCTACTTGAGCCCCATGCCCACCAAAAACGTCTCCGAAGACTTGTCACGCGAGGACTTGGGCTTGATCGGCTTGACCACCTTGAAGGTCTGCCGGAACAGCGCAACCAGGTCATCGTAGGCCCCGCCGTGGAAGAGCTTCACGACCAAGGCGCCTTCAGGTTTCATATGGTGGATGGAAAAATCAACCGCCAGTTCGACCAGCAGCGCAATGCGCGCCGCATCCGTCGTGCCGTTGCCCGACAGGTTGGGAGCCATGTCGGAGACCACCACGTCGGCCTTGCCCCCGCCCAGGGCCTCCTGGAGCTGGGCCAGAACCGGCTCCTCGCGGAAATCGCCCTGGATGTACTGCACGCCCTCGATGGGCTCCATGGGCAGCAGATCCAGCGAGATGATGCGGCCGTTGAGCGCGCCGACGGCCGCCCCGTTGGGCGACAGGCAACGGCGCACATACTGGCTCCAAGCCCCGGGTGCGCAGCCCAGGTCCACCACCGTGGCACCCGGCCGGATGAGCTTGAGCTGCTCGTCGATCTCCTTGAGTTTGTAGGCCGCGCGCGCGCGGTAGCCGTCCTTCTGGGCGGCCTTGACGTAAGGATCGTTGACGTGGCTGTTGAGCCAAGCCTTGTTGACCTTCTTGCTTTTTGTGTTGACTTTCATGCTGGATTCTTTCAGCCTCGATAATACGGCCATGCCCCAAATTCAATTGACTCCCGCCGAGCGCCGGGAACACCGCGCCAACGCACACCACCTGGACCCCGTGGTCCTCATCGGGGGTGACGGCCTGACGGCTGCCGTGCAAAAGGAGGTCAACGCCGGCCTTAACGCACATGGCCTGATCAAGGTCCGTGTCTTCAACGACGACCGCGCCGCACGCGAGCAGATGTATCTGCAGCTGTGCGACGAGCTTGGCGCTGCACCCATTCAGCACATCGGCAAGCTGCTCGTGCTCTGGCGCCCCATGCCGGAAAAGGAAAAAGCCATCGACGAGAACCGCATGCCCGGCCCTCGCGATGTCAAGCTGCTCAAGTTCAGCAAGCGCTCGGGCCAGAAGCCCGAGGTCAAGCAGATCCGCGTGCTGGGCAACCAGCGCCTGACGGCAGGTGGCCAGGTCAAGCGCGCCAAGCCCAAGCAGAAGTCGGTCAAGAAGCGTCAGGCAGACTGAGTCCGCCGCATCCATGACCGTAGCATCCCATGCCGCCAGCGTGGCCCAGGCCGCGCAACCGCCCTCCGCCTCCCCCTCTGCGCAGCAGCGCTTCGTGATCTGCATGAAGTGGGGCAAGAAGTACGGTCCGGAGTATGTCAACAGGCTCTACGCCATGGTGCGTCGGCATCTGAAGGGCGATTTTCGCCTTGTCTGCCTGACCGATGACGGCGTGGGGATTCGCGACGAGGTCGAATGCCTGCCGATTCCTCCGCTGAACCTGCCCGCGGGCATTCCGGAACGCGGCTGGAACAAGCTCGCCACCTTCAGTGCCGACCTGCACGGCCTGCGCGGCACGGCGCTGTTTCTTGACGTGGACGTGGTCATCACCGGGCCGCTGGACGATTTTTTCACCGAGCCCGGCGAATTCCTGATCATCCACGACTACAAGCGTCCGTGGCGCATCACGGGCAATTCCTCGGTGTACCGCTTCGAGCTGGGTGCCCACCCCGAGGTGCTGGACTACTTCCGCACGCATTTCGAAGAGATACGCCGCAACTTTCGCAATGAACAGGCCTATCTGTCCGACATGCTGCACAAGCAGGGCAAGCTCAAGTACTGGCCGCAGGCCTGGTGCCCCAGCTTCAAGTACCACTGCATTCCCGCATGGCCGACGAACTACTGGAAGCCGCCCTTCGTGCCGGATGGTGCGCGCGTGGTGATCTTCCACGGCGAATGCAACCCGCCCGACGCGTTGGCCGGCCGGCGCAATCGGCGCTTTCGCTATATCCGGCCTGCCACCTGGGTGGCCGAGCACTGGCACGAGTGAGCAGCTCGACCCACAAAAAAACGCCCGCGCTTGCGGGCGTTTTTGTTTGGCATGGTGCCGAACCGGCAGGACCGGGATCAGGCCGTGGTCCGGGTGTTCGCTTGAGACGAACGGCCTATGCGCCACAGCACGACGAGCGCACACAGCCACTGCAGCGCATACATCACCGTGCCCACGCTGTGCCACAGCTTGAGGTTGTCGCGTGCAACGATGCGCGGCGACACGCCGTACTGGACGACAAATGCCAGCAGCATGCCTGCGATCACAAAGCCCAGGCAGGCCTTGGCCCAGGGCTGCAGGACCGACTCCTTGCTGCGCCGGGACAGGACCAGCAGCACGGCCGCGCAGGCGATGGACACCCAGGTCTGCGCGGCAAACAGCTTGGCAGCCATGAAGCCCGCGACAGCCGGCGTGGGCAAGTGGGCGAACAGCATGGGTACGGCCATGAAGCCGATGGCCGACAGGCTGCCCCACCACAGGGCAGCGGCCAGCAGGGGAACGCGCTCGTACAGGTTGCTCATGGGCTTAGGCCTTCCTCAACGATCGAGGCATAGGCACTGACGCATCAGAGGTAGCGCACCGACACCACTTCATAGCGGCGCTCGCCGCCCGGTGCCTGCACGACAGCGGTATCGCCTTCTTCCTTGCCGATCAGCGCGCGTGCGATGGGGCTGGAGACGTTGATCAGGCCCAGCTTGAGATCGGCCTCGTCCTCGCCGACGATCTGGTACTTGACCGTGTCGCCGCTGTCCTCGTCTTCGAGTTCAACCGTTGCACCGAAGACCACGCGGCCGCCGGCATCCACGGCGGAAGGATCGATGATCTGGGCTGCGGACAGCTTGCTCTCTACCTCGGCAATGCGGCCCTCGATGAAGCCTTGGCGGTCCTTGGCGGCCTCGTACTCGGCGTTTTCGCTCAGGTCGCCCTGGGCACGGGCCTCGGCGATGGCCTGGATGATGGAAGGACGCTCCACGGTCTTCAGACGGTGCAGCTCGTCCTTGAGTTTCTCGGCTCCGCGCTTGGTGATGGGAATGGTGGCCATTGAAAAGTCTCCATGTGCAGCAAACGCCGCGCGTTGCGCGGCTTCTTTGGCACAGGCGGGCCGGCAGTATGGCGGCAGGGCCTGCGCCCCAAAAGCAAACCGCCGCACGTTGCCGCGCGGCGGTTTCATCAAGTCATGTGGTCCATTATGCCGCGTTTGACCACCAGCTTCGGTGGGAAAACCCGGCGGCACTGTCGGACAGTGCCGCCGGCTGCACCTCGTCAGAAACGAGGGGCGGCAGCGCGGAAGGATCAGGCCGTTTGCAGCTGGGCGTGCAGTTCCTGGACGGAGTGCACATCCATGTTGCCCATGGACTTCATGCCTTCGACGGCGGCTTCGGCACCGAAGATGGTGGTGAAGGTGGTCACGCGCGCCAGCAGGGCGCTGGTGCGGATGGCTCGCGAGTCGGCGATGGCGTTGCGGCGCTCTTCCACCGTGTTGATGACCATGGCGATCTCGCCGTTCTTGATCATGTCCACGATGTGGGGACGGCCCTCGGTCACCTTGTTGACGAGCTGCACCTCGATACCTGCCTCGGAGATGGCCGCTGCCGTGCCGCGCGTGGCGCACAGCACGAAGCCCATGGCAGCCAGTTCCTTGGCCACGGCCACGGCGCGCGGCTTGTCGGCGTTCTTCACGGTCAGGAAGACCTTGCCCTGGGTGGGCAGTGCCACGCCGGCGCCCAGCTGGCTCTTGACGAAGGCTTCGCCAAAGGTCTTGCCCACGCCCATGACTTCGCCGGTGGACTTCATCTCGGGGCCGAGGATGGTGTCCACGCCCGGGAACTTCACGAACGGGAAGACGGCTTCCTTGACGCTGAAGTACGGCGGCGTGACTTCCTTGGTGATGCCTTGCTGGGCCAGCGTGTCGCCGGCCATGCAGCGCGCAGCCACCTTGGCCAGCTGGATGCCCGTGGCCTTGGAGACGAAGGGCACGGTGCGCGAGGCACGCGGATTGACTTCCAGCACGTAGATCACGTCGCCATCGGCCGTTTCCTTGATGGCGAACTGCACGTTCATCAGGCCGACCACGCTCAGCGCGTTGGCCATGGCAGCCGTCTGGCGCTTAATCTCGGCCACGGTCTCGGGCTTGAGGTAGTAAGGCGGCAGCGAGCAGGCGGAATCGCCCGAATGCACGCCGGCCTGCTCGATGTGCTCCATCACGCCGCCGATGAAGACGGCGCCTTCGCGGTCACGCACGCAGTCCACATCGCACTCGATGGCGTTGGACAGGAAGTGGTCCAGCAGCACGGGCGAGTCATTGCTGACCTTGACGGCTTCGCGCATGTAGCGCTCCAGGTCGCGCTGCTCATGCACGATTTCCATGGCACGGCCACCCAGCACATAGCTGGGACGCACGACCAGGGGGTAGCCCAGGCCGGCCGCCTTTTCCAGCGCTTCGGGCTCGGTACGGGCCGTGGCATTGGGCGGCTGGCGCAGGCCCAGCTCATGCAGCAGCTTCTGGAAGCGCTCGCGGTCTTCGGCCGCGTCGATCATGTCGGGCGTGGTGCCGATGATGGGCACGCCTTCCTTTTCCAGGCCCAGGGCGAGCTTCAGGGGCGTCTGGCCACCGTACTGCACGATGACGCCGACCGGCTTCTCGACAGCCACGACTTCGAGCACGTCTTCCAGCGTCAGCGGCTCGAAATACAGGCGGTCCGAGGTGTCGTAGTCGGTGGACACGGTTTCGGGGTTGCAGTTGACCATGATGGTTTCATAGCCGTCCTCGCGCATGGCGAGCGCGGCATGCACGCAGCAGTAGTCGAACTCGATGCCCTGGCCGATGCGGTTAGGGCCACCGCCCAGCACCATGATCTTTTTCTTGTCCGTCGGCTCGGCTTCGCACTCCTCGTCATAGGTGGAGTACATGTAGGCCGTGTCGGTGGCGAACTCGGCAGCGCAGGTGTCCACGCGCTTGAACACGGGGCGCACGCCCAGTGCCTTGCGCGCCTCGCGCACGGCCTTGTCGGTGCTGTGCAGCAGCTTGGCCAGGCGGCGGTCGGAGAAGCCCTTTTGCTTGAGCGTGCGCAGCGTGGTGGCATCCAGTGCAGCCAGCGCGGCATCGCCCTTTTCCTCGTAGACCTTGTCCAGTTCGAGTTCGATCTTGACGATCTCTTCGATCTGCACGAGGAACCACTTGTCGATCTTGGTGATGTTGTGCACTTCGTCCAGCGTCCAGCCGGCAGCAAAGGCGTCACCCACATACCAGATGCGGTCCGGACCTGGTTCGCCGAGTTCCTTTTCGAGGATCTCGCGGTCCTGGGTCTTTTCGTTCATGCCGTCCACGCCGACTTCCAGGCCGCGCAGCGCCTTCTGGAAAGACTCCTGGAAGGTACGGCCAATGGCCATGACCTCGCCCACGGACTTCATCTGCGTGGTCAGGCGGTTGTCGGCAGCCGGGAACTTCTCGAACGCGAAACGCGGGATCTTGGTGACCACGTAGTCGATCGAGGGTTCGAACGACGCAGGCGTCTTGCCGCCCGTGATGTCGTTCTTGAGTTCGTCCAGCGTATAGCCCACGGCCAGCTTGGCAGCGACCTTGGCGATGGGGAAGCCCGTGGCCTTGGAGGCCAGCGCCGAGGAGCGCGACACGCGCGGGTTCATCTCGATGACGATCATGCGGCCGTCCTTCGGATTCACCGAGAACTGCACGTTGGAGCCACCCGTGTCCACACCGATCTCGCGCAGCACCGCCAGCGAGGCGTTGCGCATGATCTGGTATTCCTTGTCGGTCAGCGTCTGCGCGGGCGCAACGGTGATCGAGTCGCCGGTGTGCACGCCCATGGGGTCCAGGTTCTCGATGGAGCAGATGATGATGCAGTTGTCCGCCTTGTCGCGGACGACTTCCATCTCGTACTCCTTCCAGCCGAGCAGCGATTCCTCGATCAGCAGCTCATTGGTCGGCGACGCTTCCAGGCCGCGCTTGCAGATGGTCTCGAACTCTTCGGGGTTGTAGGCAATGCCGCCGCCCGTGCCGCCCAGCGTGAAGCTGGGGCGGATGACGGTGGGAAAGCCCATCTCCTTTTGCACGGCCCAGGCTTCGTCCATCGAATGGGCGATGCCCGAGCGTGCCGAACCCAGGCCGATGCGCGTCATCGCATCCTTGAACTTGAGGCGGTCCTCGGCCTTGTCGATGGCCTCGGGCGTGGCGCCGATCAGCTCGACCTTGTACTTGTGCAGCACGCCGTTGCGCCACAGGTCCAGCGCGCAGTTCAGCGCGGTCTGGCCGCCCATGGTCGGCAGGATGGCGTCGGGACGCTCCTTGGCGATGATCTTCTCGACCGTCTGCCAGGTGATGGGCTCGATGTAGGTGACGTCGGCCGTGGCCGGGTCGGTCATGATCGTGGCAGGGTTGCTGTTGATCAGGATGACCTTGTAGCCCTCTTCGCGCAACGCCTTGCAGGCCTGCACGCCGGAGTAGTCAAACTCGCAGGCCTGGCCGATGACGATGGGACCGGCGCCAATGATCAGAATGCTTTTGAGGTCGGTGCGCTTAGGCATTTTTGTGTTTCTCCATCAGCGCCGTGAAGCGGTCAAACAGGTAGGCGATATCGTGCGGGCCGGGCGAAGCCTCGGGGTGGCCCTGGAAGCAGAACGCAGGCTTGTCCTTGTGCTCAAGGCCTTGCAGCGTGCCGTCGAACAGGCTGATGTGCGTGGCGCGCAGCGTGTCGGGCAGGGACTCCATCTCCACGGCAAAACCGTGGTTCTGGCTGGTGATGCTCACGCGGCCGTTGTCCAGGTCCTTGACGGGGTGGTTGGCGCCGTGGTGGCTGTTGGCCATCTTGAAGGTCTTGGCGCCAGCGGCCAGGGCCATGATCTGATGACCCAGGCAGATGCCGAAGACGGGCTTGCCGGACTCCACCAGTTCCTTGGTCGCGGCAATGGCGTAGTCGCAGGGCTCCGGGTCGCCAGGGCCGTTGGACAGGAAAACGCCGTCGGGGTTGAGTGCCAGCACATCCTTGGCGGGCGTCTTGGCCGGCACCACGGTCAGCTTGCAGCCGCGCTCGGCCAGCATGCGCAGAATGTTGAACTTCACGCCGAAGTCATAGGCCACCACATGGAAACGCGGGGCCTGCTGCTGGCCGTAGCCTTCGCCCAGCTTCCACTCGGTTTCCGTCCATTCGTACTGCTGGGCGGCGCTCACCACCTGGGCCAGATCCAGGCCCTTCATGCTGGGGGCCGCCTTGGCCGCAGCCAGTGCCTCGTCGATGCGCGCCTGGGTCACTTCTTCGCCAGCGGCCAAACCGACGATGGCGCCGTTTTGTGCGCCCTTGTCGCGCAGCAGCCGTGTGAGCTTGCGCGTGTCGATGTTGGCAATCGCCACCGTGCCGCTGCGCGTGAGGTAGTCGGGCAGGGTCTCGGACTTGCGGAAGTTGCTGGCCAGCAGCGGAAGGTTCTTGATGATCAGGCCCGCCGCATGGACCTTGCCAGCCTCGACATCCTCTGCGTTGACGCCGTAGTTGCCGATGTGCGGATACGTGAGCGTCACGATCTGCTGGCAGTAGCTGGGGTCGGTGAGGATTTCCTGGTAGCCGGTGATTGCCGTGTTGAAAACGACTTCACCAACCGTGGTGCCTTGCGCACCGATCGAGTTGCCAACAAAGACCGTGCCGTCTGCGAGCGCCAGGATGGCGGATGGGAATGCTCCCTTGAGAGACAAAAGCACTGGGTTCTCCGGTTCTAATTACGGTTACGCCCAGCGTGCCGCACGGACGGGTCCGTGCGGTTTACAGCTTGTCTGCAGGGGGTGGCGAGGAAGCGTCGCTAGGCGTATTGTGGAATGCTTGAAAGCCGCCCATTATAGGCTGGTCGCGCTTCAGCCTCCTGACAGGAGGCGGGATTACCCTTGACGTGAGCCGGCACTCACGCTGCTTGCGTGCAGGCATATTGCCGCAGCCGCAGCCACGTTCAGAGACTCTTCACCACCCGGCTGGCCGATGCGCACATGCTGCGCCGCCTGCTGCATCAGCGCCTCGCCAACGCCCTGCCCTTCATGGCCCATGGCCCAGGCACACGGCCAGGGCAGAGCGGCGCTCTGGATCAGTTCACCTTGATGGGAACTGGTCACGATCAGGGGCAAGCCAAGCGCACTCAGATCCTCGGGTGACGCCGACTCCACCAGGTGCAGCCCGAAATGCGCGCCCATTCCGGCGCGCAGCACCTTCTGGCTCCACAGCGCAGCCGTGCCCTTCAAGGCCACGATCTGGCCGAAGCCGAAAGCGGCCGCACTGCGAAGAATGGAGCCCACGTTGCCTGCGTCCTGCACACGGTCGAGCACCACGGTGGCCACGCCGGCACGCACGGCCGCCGACGCCTGCCAGTCCATCAGAAAGCCGATGCGCGCCGGAGACTCCAGTCCGCTGACCTCGGCAAACACGGCATCGGACAGCACCACGCACTTGCCTGCGCCCTGCACCCACTCCAGCGGCACCTGAGGCCAGAAGGACTCGGCCACCACGGCCACGGCGGGCTGCATGCCGCGCGCCAGGGCAGCACGGCACAGATGGTCCCCCTCCAGCCAGACACGTCCTTGTTTGCGGTAGGCCCCGCTGTCCTGGGCAAGCCTTCGCAAATCCTTGACCAGGGCGTTGTCACGGGACTGGATCGATGTAGCGGCAGGTTGTCGGCTCATGGCAAGGCTTCCGGGCAAAGAGAACAGCGAAGAACAGCGCCACGGGCGCAGAAAGCGAAGGCGCTCAGGCCGACAGCAGCAAGGCCTGCGCGCCCTGCGCCGCAGCGGCCACGCGGGCGGCTGCCAGCGGCTCGGCCCTGCGGGCAATGCTCACGACATGGGCCACGGGCGCGAAGGTTCGCCGGTGCTCCTGGCAGGCGCCATGCAGGCGCAGCGCGGCAAGATGGGCCGCCGTGCCATAGCCCTTGTGGCCGTCGAAGCCGTATTCCGGGTATTGCTCATGCAGGCGCTGGCACCACCGATCCCGCGTGACCTTGGCAAGAATGGAGGCCGCCGAGATGGACTGCACCAGGGCGTCGCCCTTGACGATGGCCTCGGCCTGCACATCCAGCACGGGCAACTGGTTGCCATCCACCAGAACCAGTACCGGCTTCAATCGCAGGCCCAGCACCGCGCGGCGCATGGCCAGCAGCGTGGCCTGCAGGATGTTCAGGCGATCGATCTCTTCGACCGAGGCCTCGGCAATGCTGCAGCACAGCGCCTTGGCACGGATCTCGTCATAGAGTGCCTCGCGGCGCGCAGCCGTGAGCTTCTTGGAATCGTTCAGGCCCTCGATGGGATGGAGATCGTCAAGAATGACAGCGGCGGCCACCACGGGGCCGGCCAACGGGCCGCGGCCCGCTTCGTCCACGCCCGCAACCAACCCCGGCGGATGCCAGGGCAGGCACGCCTGTTCAGGCGGCAGTGGGGGCAATGATTTTCTCGATCGCATGGGCGGCCAGTTCGGCAGTATCGCGCCGCAATTCATGGTGCAGCGCTGTGAAGCGCTGTACCAGCGCTTCGACGGTTGAAGGGGAATGCTCGCAGGCCTGCAGCCATTGCAGCACGGCCGCGCTCAGCGCCTGGGGCGTTGCCGCATCCTGGATCAGCTCGGGCACGACGAAATCGCCGCACAGGATGTTGGGCAGGCCCACCCAGGGCTGCAGTTGCTTGCCACGCATCAGACGCCAGCTCCACGGGTGCATGTTGTAGCCGATCACCATGGGCCGCTTGTACAAGGCGGCTTCCAGCGTGGCCGTGCCGCTGGCTATCAGCGTCACGTCACAGGCTGCCAATGCGTCATGGGACTGGCCGCGCACGATGTGCAGCGACGAAGCCATGCCGGCTTGCGCGGCAATGCGCTGCAGCTCGTCGAATTGCGAAGGCACAGCAGGCACTACTATTTTAATAGCTGGCAGCGCCTTCCGAACCAAAGCTGCCGCCTGAAAGAAGCGGGCAGCCAGGTAACGTATTTCAGAGCGCCGACTGCCGGGCAGCACGGCCAGCACCAGACCATCTTCGGGCAGCCCTAACCGGCGGCGCGCAGCTGCGCGGTCGGGCTGCAGCGGAATCACGCTGGCCAGGGGATGGCCCACGTAGGTCGCGTCTATGCCATGGCGGGCCAGCAACTCGGGCTCAAAGGGGAAGATGCACAGGACATGATCGGCCGCGCGGCGGATCTTGTCGACGCGATCGGCACGCCAGGCCCAGATCGAAGGACAGACGAAATGCACGGTCTTGATGCCCGCAGCACGCAGATCGGTTTCCAGCCCCAGGTTGAAGTCCGGCGCGTCGATGCCGACAAAGACGGCCGGCCGCTGCTGGAGCAGTCGCTGACGCAGCTGGCGTCGGATATTCAGAATCTCGGCCAGCCGGCGAAACACTTCCCAGCTGTATCCATGCACGGCCAAGCGCTCGCTGGACCACCAGGCTTCAAAGCCGCGCTGCTGCATCTGCAGCCCGCCGATGCCAAAGGCCGAGGCCTCTGGCCAGCGGGACTGCAGCCCCCCCAGGAGCAAGGACGCCAGCAGGTCGCCAGAGGTTTCTCCGGCGACCATGGCAATCGATGGACTCAGGCGCGCCGATGGCGCCGCGTTCTCTGTCATGCCGTCCTTTCGCGCGCCAGATCAGCGCGCAATGCCCCGGGTCGAAGCCGCCAGGAAATCCAGCATCAGCGATACATCGGCCGCGGCCTCGGGCAGTTCACCCTCCAGCGAAGCAATGGCTTCTCGCGCAGCTTCAAGGGTCAGTCCCTGGCGGTACAGCAGACGGTGCATCTGCTTGACGGCCTGAATGCGCTGCGGCCCGAAGCCGCGACGGCGCAAGCCTTCGATATTGAAGCCGCGCACGGCCAGCGGATTGCCATCCACCATCATGAAGGGCGGTACATCCTGCGAGATATGGCTGGCAAAGCCGGCCATGGCATGGGCACCCACCTTGGTGAACTGGTGCACACCCGTCAGGCCGCCCAGGATGACATAGTCGCCCACGTGCACGTGGCCGGCCAGGGTAGCGTTGTTGGCCAGGATGGTGTGGCTGCCGACAACGCAGTCATGAGCCACATGCACATAGGCCATGATCCAGTTGTCGTCGCCGATGGCCGTGACGCCCTGGTCCTGCACGGTACCGGTGTTGAAGGTGCAGAACTCCCGCACCGTGTTGCGGTCACCGATAACCAGCCGGGTAGGCTCGCCTGCGTACTTCTTGTCCTGGGGCTGCGCGCCCAGGGACGCGAACTGGAAAATCCGGTTGTCGCAGCCAATGCGGGTATGGCCTTCAACAACGCAATGCGCGCCGATGGTGGTGCCGGCGCCGATTTCCACATGCGGTCCGATGACGGCATAGGCGCCGACCGACACCGACGAATCCAGCTGCGCAGCGGAATCTATCAGTGCCGTGGGATGGATGCGTTCAATGCCAGCCATGCGCCCGTCAGCCCACGTTGCGCATGGTGCACATCAGCTCGGCTTCGCAGGCCACTTCGTCTTCGACGCGAGCCACGCCCTTGAACTTCCAGATGCCGCCGCGCACACGGTCGATGGTGATCTCCAGCACCAGCTGGTCGCCCGGCTCCACGGGACGCTTGAAGCGCGCCCCGTCGATGCCCACGAAGTAGTAGATGTTGTTCTCATCCGGAACCTGGCCCATCGCATCGAAGGCCAGAAGGCCGGCCGCCTGCGCCAGCGCCTCCAGGATGAGCACGCCAGGCATGACAGGGCGGCCCGGGAAATGGCCCATGAAATAGGGTTCGTTGAACGTGACGTTCTTGATCGCCTTGATGCGTGTATTGCGCTCAAGCTCCGTGACCTTGTCCACCAGCAGGAAGGGGTAGCGGTGGGGCAGTTGCTTGAGAATTGCGTGAATATCCATCATTGCGTTCCGTTATGGCCTTGATCCGCCGATTGCTGCAGTTGCCGCTCCAGGGCCTTGATGCGATCGCGCATGGAGTGCAGCTGCTTCAGCGTCGCAGCATTTTTTTCCCATTTGGCGTTTTCATCCACGGGAAACATGCCCGTGTAAACACCTGATTGTGTCAGCGAACGGGTCACTACCGTCGCTGCCGAAATATGCACCCGGTCAGCCAGCTGCAGATGGCCCAGCACGATGGCCCCGCCTCCCACGGTGCAATGCGCGCCAATGCGCGCGCTGCCGGCCACCCCCACGCAGCCGGCCATGGCCGTATGCCTGCCGACGTGCACGTTGTGACCGATCTGGATCAGGTTGTCGAGCTTGACCCCATCCTCGATCACCGTGTCGTCCAGCGCACCCCGGTCTATGCAGGTATTGGCGCCGATTTCCACATCGTCGCCGATCCGCACGCCGCCGAGCTGCTCGATCTTCACCCATGCGCCGTTCTCGGGCGCGAACCCAAAGCCGTCCGCCCCCAGCACCACGCCGGAATGCAGCAGACAGCGCGCGCCCACATGGCAGTTCTCGCCAATGGTGACGCGCGACTTGAGCACGGTGTGGGCACCGATCGTGGCACCCTCCTCGACCACGCACAGCGGGCCAATGGTGGCCGATGCATCAACGATGGCGCTCTCGTGCACCACGGCGCTCGGATGGATACCGGCCGGCGCCACGGGCCTGCAGTTTCGCTTCCACCACTGCGTGGCCCTGGCGAAATACGCATACGGATCAGGGACCACGATGCAGGCACCCCGCTGCTGCGCCAGCTCGCGCATGGCGGGCGCCACAATAACGCAGGCCGCCTCGGAGGCGGCCAGTTGCTGGCGGTAGCGGGGGTTGCTCAGAAAACTGAGATCCCCGGCCCCGGCAGAGTCCAGCGGTGCGATGCGGGAGATGGACATCTCCCTTTCGCCACCGACCAACTCGCCACCGAGTGCATCGAGGATCTGGCCCAACAATACGCTCACGGCATGCAGCCCTGGACAGCTGGCTTACTTGCCGCCGCCGTTCAGCGCCTTGATCACCTTGTCAGTGATGTCGTACTTGGGGTTGATGTAGACGGCTTCCTGAAGGATGACGTCGTACTTCTCGGATTCGGCCACTTGCTTGACCACCTTGTTGGCGCGTTCCAGCACCTGGGCCAGTTCTTCGTTCTTGCGGGAGTTCAGGTCTTCCTGGAACTCACGGCGCTTGCGCTGGAACTCGCGGTCCTGATCCACCAGCTGGCGCTGGCGCGAGACGCGCTGGCTTTCGGCCATGGTGGGAGCTTCACGCTCGAACTTCTCCGAAGCGCTCTTGAGCGAGTTGCCCTGGTCAATCAGCTCCTTCTCACGCTTGGAGAATTCCTGCTCCAGCTTGGACTGCGCAGCCTTGGCAGTCGATGCTTCACGGAAGATGCGATCCGTATTCACAAAGCCGGCCTTGAACTCCTGGGCGTGCGCGGAAACGGCCATGGCGCCAAGCAGCACAGCCAGGGAAAAATGGCTAGATAGAGATTTCATTAGAAAGAGGTTCCGATTTGGAATTGCAGTCGCTGGATTTTATCCCCGGTCTGCTTGCGGATGGGTTGAGCAAAGGCCAGGCGCAGGGGACCCAGCGGGGAAATCCAGCTGATGCCCAGGCCCGTGGATGCCCGCAGCTCCCCGAGATCGAAGTTCTCGTTGGCTCCGTAGACATTGCCCACATCGAGGAATGTAAAAAGACGCAAAGTCCTGTCATTGCCAGCACCAGGGAACGGAACCATGAACTCGGCGTTCAATGTCACCTTCTTGGAGCCGCCAAGCGCCAGGTTTTCCTTGGTGTCGCGCGGACCCAGCGAGCCCTGCTCGAAGCCACGCACCGAGCCCAGGCCACCCGAGAAGAAGTTCTTGAACAGCGGGAACGGACGGCCATTGAGGCCCTTGCCGTAGCCCAGTTCACCGTTCAGTGCCAGCGTGTACTTCTTGCTCAGAGGGATGTACTGCTGGATCTGGTAGTTGGCTCGCACATAGCGGGCCTCGCCACCCACCGACCACTCGGTGTTCAGGCGCTGGTAGAGACCGGAGTTGGGCGCCAGCGCGCTGTCGCGGCTGTCGCGCGACCAGCCCAGGGTCAGCGGTATGCCGGTGTTGGAGTAGCCGTACTTGTCGGCATAGTCCTTGTACGCCTGGGGCAGGTAGGTGCCGGGCTTGATTTCGGAGCGCTCCACGCCGCCGCCGAAGTAAACGGTGTCGATCTCGCTGAAGGGCACGCCAAAGCGGACGCTGCCGCCCGAGGTGACGATCTTGTAGGCCGCATCGTCGTAGTAGGGACGGTCAGTGCGGTAGTACAGGTCGTAGGTGCGCGAGATGCCGGTGTCCGTGAAGTACGGGTCCGTGGTCGACAGCACCATGGTGCGGCGGTACTTGCTGGTGTTCACGTCCACGCCCAGGTAGTTGCCCGAGCCGAACACGTTTTCCTGCTTGATGCCGAAGGACAGCGAAACCTTTTCAGCGCTGGAAAAACCAGCGCCCAGCTGCAGCGAGCCGGTGGGCTTTTCAGCCACCGAGATGACCAGATCCACCTGATCAGGCGAACCCGGCACTTCCTGGGTTTCGACGTTGACTTCGGTGAAGAAGCCCAGACGGTCCACCCGGTCGCGCGACAGGCGAATCTTGTCGCCGTCGTACCAGGAAGCCTCGTACTGGCGGAATTCGCGGCGGATCACTTCGTCGCGCGTGCGGTTGTTGCCGCTGAGATTGATGCGTCGCACATAGGCGCGGCGAGAAGGCTCGGCGTGCAGCACCAGGGCCACCCGGTTGGTCGCACGGTCGATGTCCGGCACGGCCTCGACGCGCGCGAAGGCAAAGCCGAAGTTGCCGAAGTGCTCGGTGAAGGCCTTGGTCGTTGCCGTGACCTGATCGGCGTTGTAGGGCTCGCCGGGCTTGATCTTGACCAGGGACTTGAATTCGTCGTCGCGGTCCAGGTAGTTGCCTTCCAGCTTGACGCCGGAGACCACGAAACGCTCGCCTTCATGGATGTTCAGGGTCAGCGAGATGGTCTGCTTGTCGGGCGAGATCGCCACCTGGGTGGAGTCCACGCGGAACTCCAGGTAGCCACGCTGCAGGTAGTACGAGCGCAGCGTTTCCAGGTCGGCGTTGAGCTTGTTGCGCGCATAGCGGTCCGACTTGGTGTACCAGCTCATCCAGTTGCCGGTGTCCTGGTCAAAAAGGTCCTTGAGCGTGGATTCGCTGAAGGCCTTGTTCCCGACGATATGGATCTCGTTGATACGGGCGGGATCACCTTCGGTCACCGTGAAGGTCAGGTTGACGCGGTTGCGCTCGATGGGCGTGACCGTCGTGACGACTTCGGCGCCATACAGGCTGCGGTTGATGTACTGGCGCTTGAGCTCCTGCTCCGCGCGGTCGGCAAGTGCCTTGTCGAACGGACGCCCCTCGGCCAGGCCCACATCGCGCATGGCCTTTTGCAGGGTTTCCTTGTCGAATTCCTTGGTGCCGGCGAAGTTCACTTCGGCGATGGTCGGGCGTTCTTCAACGACGACGACGAGCACGTTGCCGTTGGCTTCCAGGCGGATGTCCTTGAACAGGCCCAGTGCGAACAGCGAGCGGATGGCGGCTGCACCCTTGTCGTCGTCATACTGGTCACCCACGCGCAGGGGGATGGAAGCGAAGACCGTGCCCGGCTCCACGCGCTGAAGACCTTCGATGCGGATGTCCTGTACGCGGAAGGGCTCCAGTGCCCAGGCTGCATTGGCAGCCAAAACCATGGCAGCCAGGGTCGATGCAGCGCGCACGCCCAGGCGATTGATACGTTTAGTCATGAATGGATTTGCCGCCGCTGCGGCTTGCCGAAAACGGCTGAAAAGTTAGCCCCAAAGCCGGTTGATATCGTTGAAAAAGGCGACGGACATCATCATCATCAAAACCGCCACGCCTGCACGCTGCAAGCGTCCGGCCCAGACTTCCGACACGCTTCGGCCAGTCACGCCCTCCCAAAGATAATACATCAGGTGCCCACCATCGAGCACCGGCAGGGGGAGCAAGTTGAGAACCCCCAGGCTGATGCTGATCAGCGCCAGGAACGAGAGATATTGGACCAGGCCCATGCTGGCCGAACGCCCCGCGTAATCGGCAATGGTCAGGGGCCCGCTGATGTTCTTGAGCGAGGCCTCGCCGATCACCATGCGGCCCATCATGCGCAGTGTCAGCGACGACAGCTCCCAGGTGCGCTGCACGCCGGCCCACAGGCCCTCCAGCGGACCGCGCTGCACCAGAGCCATTTCCGGGGCGCTGCCGATGTAGGCGCCGATGCGGGCGATGCTTTCCTTGCCGTCTTCCGATCGGCCCAGGTCGGGCAGCACCGGGATCTGCAACTGCCGTCCCTCGCGCTCCACCAGCCAGATCTGCTGCTGGACCTGGCCCGATGCGCCCATCTTGCGGATGAGATTGCGCAACTGCGTGCCATCGTCCACCGAGGTGCCACCCACGCGCAAAACCAGATCGCCCTGGCGCAGGCCCGCCTTCTCGGCGGCACCACCGGCAATCACCTTGTCCAGCACGGGCTGCGTCCAGGGACCAAGCAAGCCCAGGCGCTCGAAGAAGGCGGCATCGGGCTCGCCCTGAACCTGACCAGCCAGCGCGAGCCGCAGTTCGGACGGGGCGGTGCGGCGGGCCTGGAGCACCTCCATGCGCACGGACTCGTCATCGAGCGCTGCACGGGCCAGCGTCCAGCGCAGATCATTGATGGAGCGGACCTCTTCCCATTCCTGGTCACCCAAAGCCATGCGCAGCACGCGATCGCCGCCTTGAACACCCGCCATCTGCAGCACCGTGCCTGCTGGCGGTGTTGCCAGCCGTGCAACGGGCTCCTGCATGCCGACCCAATTGACGATGGCCAGCAGCGCAATGGCCAGCACGAGATTGGCCACGGGACCTGCGGCCACGATGGCTGCACGCGCACGCAGCGGCTGGGTGTTGAATGCCAGATGGCGTTGGTCGGCAGGCACCTCGCCCTCACGCTCATCGAGCATGCGCACATAGCCGCCAAGGGGCAGTGCACCGATGACAAATTCCGTGTCCGAACCCTTGCGCTTCCATCGCAGGATGGGGCGGCCGAATCCGACGGAAAAGCGAAGCACCTTCACGCCGCAAGCCACGGCGACGCGGTAGTGGCCCCACTCATGCACGGCAATCAGCAAGCCCAGTGCGACCACGAATGCGACAACGGTCAGCAACAATTGATACTCCTTTGAATCCAATGCGCCTCTGGATTCCGCCGCAGGCCCATCAAGAAAACCCTCCTGACCTGCGAAGCCGGCATCACAGCTGCCACTGCCGCGCCACGGTCTGCGCGATTTCGCGCGCCTGCGCGTCCAGGGCCAGCAGGTCTTCCAGACTGCCCAGTGTAGGCGGCAGCAAGGTCTCGAGCGTGCGCAAATTCACAGCGTGGATACGGTCAAATGCCAGGCGCCGCTCCAGGAAGGCGGCAACGGCGACTTCGTTGGAAGCGTTGAGAACCGCCGTGGTTCCCTCGCTGGCGTGCAGCGCCTGCCAGGAAAGGTGCAGGCCCGGAAAGCGCACGGCATCCGCCTCCTCGAAGGTCAGGGCAGACAGCTTGGCGAAATCCAGGGGCGCCGCACCGCTGGCGATGCGGCGGGGCCAGGCCAGGCCGCAGGCGATGGGCACGCGCATGTCGGGCGTACCCAGTTGCGCGAGCACCGAAGCATCCTTGAACTGCACCATGGAGTGCACGATCTGCTGCGGATGGATGACGACCTTGATCTTGTCAGGCGCCATGTCGAACAGCCAGCGGGCCTCGATCACCTCCAGCGCCTTGTTCATCATGGTGGCCGAGTCCACGGAGATCTTGCGCCCCATGGAGAAATTCGGGTGCGCGCAGGCCTGCTCCGGCGTGATCTCGGACAGGGTGGACGGATCGCGCAGGCGAAAAGGCCCGCCCGAGGCTGTGAGCAGCAGACTGTCCACGCGATCGGGCCAACTGGTGCGGTCTTCGGGCAGGCACTGGAAGATGGCCGAGTGCTCACTGTCAATGGGCAGCAGCGTTGCGCCGTGGCGCTTGACGGTGTCCATGAACAGTGCACCGCCAACCACCAGCGCCTCCTTGTTAGCCAGCAGCAGACGCTTGCCGGCGCGTGCGGCAGCCAGGCAAGGCGCCAGGCCCGCCGCACCGACGATGGCCGCCATGACGGCATCGGCTTCAGGATGCGAGGCGATCTGCTCCAGCGCGTCAGGCGACTGCAGCACTTCGGTGGCCAATCCATTGCTGCGCAGCTGCTCAGCCAGCAGCCTTGCATGCGGCGCGCTGGCCATGACGGCGTAGCGGGGCTTGAATTCGGCACACTGGCGCAGCATCAGGTCCACCTGCGTGGCCGCGCTGAGCGCAAAGACTTCGTAGTGATCGCGGTGGCGCGCCACCACATCCAGCGTATTGGTACCGATGGAGCCTGTGGAGCCCAGGACGGTGATTTTCTGCTTCATGAATGCGCGAAAGAGGAAAGCATCAGGGCCAGCGGCAGGGTCGGCAGCAGGGCATCGACGCGGTCGAGGACGCCGCCATGACCGGGTAGCAGGCCACTGCTGTCCTTGACGCCGACGCTGCGCTTGACCAGGGATTCGACCAGGTCGCCGACCACGCTCATCGCGGCCATGAAAACAACCGCCAGCAGCAGGAACCAGGCCCCGCGCGCCAGCAGCAATGAATAGAAACTGGGCACGGCCAACGCGTAGTGGCGGTCGGCCCAGACCCAGACTAAGGCCAGCACCAGAACGCCTGCCATGCCGCCCCATACGCCTTCCCAGCTCTTGCCGGGGCTGATCGTGGGAGCCAGCTTGGATTTGGTGAATTTCAGGCCCAGGGTCCGTCCTGCGAAATACGCGAACACGTCGGCCACCCAGACCAGCACCAGCACCGACAGCAGGAAGTTGATGCCCATCATGCGCGCCTGCACCACGGCGACCCAGGCCAGCCACAAGGCAAGCACTCCACCGACCAGGCGCACAGGCGCTGCAATGCGAGGCCAGCCAGCCACGCCGGCACGCAGCAGCGCCCCGCCACCCAGCACCCAGGCAGCACCGGCAACAATCCAGAGCGCTGACAGCGGACGCTCCAGCCAGCCGGCAGCCCAGGCGCCCAGGCACATCGCCGTGCAGATGGCGCCTATGCCGATGGCGCCCGCGGTGCCAAAGCCGTTGAGACGCCCCCATTCCCAGGCACCTGCCGCCATGAGCACGAGCACGACCACGGCGAACGGAATACCCGTGGGATAGAACAGCGCAGGCAACAGGATGGCCAGCAGGATCAGGGCGGTGATGACTCGCTGCTTGAGCATGGCTCCCCCTTGTTCAGGACGTCTGCGGATGGGACGACGTCGGTTGTGATTGTTGTACTTGCGCGGAAGTCTGGCCGAAGCGCCGCTCGCGTGAAGCGAAAGCCGCGATGGCCTCGTCCAGGCAGGCCTCATCGAAATCAGGCCACAAGCTGTCACTGAAGAAAAGCTCGGAATACGCAGCCTGCCACAGCAGGAAGTTGCTGATGCGCATTTCCCCGCCGGTACGGATCAGCAGATCCGGGTCGGGCACATGGGCCAGCGCGAGCGCGCGGTCCAGGCTCTGCGGGGTGATGGGCTCGCCCTTCTCTGCCAGCCGGGCAGCTGCCTGTGCAATGTCCCAGCGTCCGCCGTAGTTGAAGCAGACGTTGAGAACCAGGCGATTGTTGTGCGCAGTGACGGTCTCGGCCTGCGCAAGGCCCGCGCACACTTTATCGCCCAGGCCACTGCGGTCACCGATGAAATGCAGGCGCACGCCGTCGCGGCTCAGTTGCTGCACTTCCTTGGCAAGCGCATTGGCCAGCAGGCCCATGAGACCGGAAACCTCCTCTTCGGGACGGTTCCAGTTCTCGGAAGAGAAAGCGAAGACGGTCAGGACCTGCACGCCGCGCTGGACGCAGGCGCGGGCGCAGCGGCGCAGTGATTCCACGCCCTGCTTGTGGCCGGCCAGTCGCGGCAGAAAGCGGCGATTGGCCCAGCGTCCATTGCCATCCATGATGACGGCAATATGGCGCGGCACCGCGCCGGAGTCTTGTTTGGTCAAAGGTACGGACCCTGAGGCAAATGAGGCAGGACGCCTCAGACCGCCATGATGTCTTGTTCCTTGGCCGCCACCAGCGTATCGATCTCGGCGATGTGCTTGTCGGTCATCTTCTGGACATCGGCTTCGCAACGCTTTTGATCGTCTTCCGAGGCTTCCTTGTCCTTGACCAGCTTCTTGACGGCTTCGTTGGCATCGCGGCGCAGGTTGCGCACGGCGACCTTGGAAGCTTCGCCTTCATTGCGCGCCAGCTTGGTCATTTCCTTGCGGCGCTCCTCGCTCATGGGAGGCATGGGCACGCGGATCAGGTCGCCCAGCGAGGCGGGGTTCAGGCCCAGATCGCTTTCGCGGATGGCCTTCTCCACCTTGGCCGACATGCTCTTTTCCCAGGGCTGGACGCTGATGGTGCGCGCGTCAAGCAGGGTGACGTTGGCCACCTGGGACAGCGGCACCATGGAGCCGTAGTACTCCACATGGATGGAGTCCAGCAGCGATGGATTGGCACGACCGGTGCGCACGCGCGCAAGATTGTTCTTGAGCGCTTCGATGGACTGGCCCATCTTGGACTCGGTGGTCTTCTTGATGTCTGCAATCGTCATGTTCTTGTTCCTTGAAGAGCTGTGTAACGCGGTATCAAAACGCTCAAGCGTACACCAGCGTGCCCTCGTCCTCGCCCATGACCACGCGCTTGAGCGCGCCGGGCTTGACGATGGAGAACACCCGGATCGGCAGCTTCTGATCGCGGCACAGCGCAAAGGCGGTGGCGTCCATGATGCCCAGGTTGCGCGAGATGGCCTCGTCGAAAGCCAGCTTGTGGTAGCGGGTCGCGTCGGGGTTCTTCATCGGGTCGTCGGTGTAGACACCGTCGACCTTGGTGGCCTTGAGCACCACCTCGGCGCCGATTTCAGCGCCACGCAGCGCGGCGGCCGTGTCGGTCGTGAAGAACGGGTTGCCGGTGCCGGCAGCGAACACCACCACCTTGCCCTCCTCGAGGTACTGCAAGGCCTTGGGGCGCACATAGGGCTCCACGACCTGCTCGATGGCAATGGCCGACATCACGCGGGCTGTCAGCCCCTGCTTGTCCATGGCATCGGCCAGGGCCAGGGCATTCATGACCGTGGCCAGCATGCCCATGTAGTCGGCGGTGGCACGGTCCATGCCGACCGAGCCGCCAGCCACGCCGCGAAAGATGTTCCCCCCACCGATCACCACCGCCACCTGGACACCAACCTTGGTGACCTCGGCAATTTCGGAAACCATGCGCTCGATGGTCGCACGGTTGATGCCGAACGAGTCATCCCCCATGAGTGCCTCACCGGACAGCTTGAGCAGGATGCGCTTGTGGGCCGGTGTGGCGTGGGTCATGGTGTTTCTCCGAAGTGGTGGATGATGATGGATGGTGAAGGGAACGGTTCGGGCGCCTGGAAGGATCAGGCGCCGGCCTTGGCGGCAGCCACCTGGGCAGCCACTTCGGCAGCGAAGTCGTCGACCTTCTTTTCAATGCCTTCGCCGACCACGTACAGGGTGAAGCCCTTGACGTTGGTGTTGGCGGCCTTGAGCATCTGGGCCACGGTCTGCTTGCCGTCGGCAGCCTTCACGAAGACCTGGTCGGCCAGCGAGACTTCCTTCAGGTACTTCTGCACCGAGCCTTCGACCATCTTGGCGACGATGTCGGCAGGCTTGCCGGACTCGGCAGCCTTGGCGGCAGCAACGGTACGCTCCTTCTCGATCAGCTCGACGGGCACGTCGGCGCTGGTCACGGACACGGGCTTCATGGCGGCCACGTGCATGGCGACATCCTTGGCAGCCGTGGCATCGCCGTCGAACTCGACGACCACGCCGATGCGCGAGCCGTGCAGGTAGGAAGCCAGGCTGGAGCCTTCGAAGCGCTTGAAGCGGCGGAAGGACATGTTTTCGCCGATCTTGCCGATCAGGCCCTTGCGCACGTCTTCCAGCGTGGGACCGAAGCCGTCCTGCTCATAGGTCAGTGCGCTCAGCGCGGCCACGTCGGCGGGGTTTTGCTCGGCGACCAGCTTGGCGGCGGCGTTGGCCATCGCGATGAAGCTGTCGTTCTTGGACACGAAGTCGGTTTCGCTGTTGACTTCGATCATGGCACCCTGGTTGCCATTGATGAAGGCGGCGATCACGCCTTCGGCGGTCACGCGCGAGGCAGCCTTGCCAGCCTTGGTGCCGAGCTTGACGCGCAGCAGCTCTTCCGCCTTGACCAGGTCGCCTTCGGCTTCGGTCAGAGCCTTCTTGCACTCCATCATGGGCGCGTCAGTCTTTGCGCGCAGTTCAGCCACCATGCTTGCGGTAATTGCAGCCATCGTATTTCTCCAATGTCAGTTCGATTCGTTACAGGATTTCGGCTTAAAAAAACGGGGCTACCCTGAGCCCCGCTTTTTATTCGGCGACGAGGTCGCTCAGCCGGACAAGCTCAATCAGGCAGCGGATTCTTCCACTTCCACGAACTCGTCACCGCTCTCGCCGGATGCGGCCTTGACCACGTCGGTCAGTGCAGCAGCGCGGCCTTCCAGGATCGCGTCGGCGATGCCTTGGGCGTACAGTTGCACGGCCTTGGCAGAGTCGTCGTTACCGGGGATGACATAGTCGATGCCTTCGGGATTGTGGTTGGAGTCAACCACGCCGACCAGGGGGATGCCCAGCTTCTTGGCTTCGGCCACGGCAATCTTGTGGAAACCCACGTCGATCACGAAGATGGCGTCGGGCAGGCTGTTCATGTCCTGAATGCCGCCGATGTCCTTTTCCAGCTTTTCCAGTTCGCGAACGAACATCAGCTGTTCCTTCTTGCTCATGGCTTCCAGACCGGCTTCCTGCTGAGCCTTCATTTCCTTCAGACGCTTGATGGACGTCTTAACGGTCTTGAAGTTGGTCAGCATGCCGCCCAGCCAGCGCTGGTCAACGAAAGGAACGCCAGCGCGCTGGGCTTCGGCAGCCACCAGCTCGCGGGCCTGGCGCTTGGTGCCGACCATCAGGATGGTGCCGCCGTTGGAAGCCAGCTGCTTCACGAACTTCTGGGCGTCCTGGAACATCGGCAGCGACTTTTCCAGGTTGATGATGTGGATCTTGTTGCGGTGGCCGAAGATGAAGGGGGCCATCTTGGGGTTCCAGAAACGGGTCTGGTGACCGAAGTGGACGCCTGCTTCCAGCATATCGCGCATAGTGACGGACATATGAATACCTCAAAGGTTAGGTCTAAAATCCAGCCCGACAATTGCCCCCTGGATACAGGAAGCAACACCTTGAAGGGACTGGTTTGCGATTGACTTTGCAACGGGGGTTGCAAGCATGGGCAGGCATTCATGACGAACACCTCGCACCCCAAAGCCATCACCTGATCTCCGGCAATTCCGAAGAAAATCAGGGTGAACCCCTAGCAAAGCCGCAAGATTCTAGCATACGCCATCCCAAGACTGAGGCTTCGCACCCAACGCGCGCTCACACCCCGCACAGCCACGGCTGCCGCATCGGCCACACACTCCTGTAGTGATAGCTACATCCGCTTGATAATTCAGGCACTTCAGCAGATTCCACCCCAAAATGAACATCGCGATTGTGGGCGCCGGCAGCATTGGCGTTGCGACAGCCCACGCACTGGCCCAGGTCGGGCACGAGGTCACCGTCTACGAGCGCCATGGCACGGTGGCCGAGGAAGCCAGCTTCGGACATGCCGGCTGGCTGGGCCCCAGTCTGCTCCAACCGTGGAGCGTCCCCGGCCTCTCCACCATAGAACGCTCACCCACGCTTCCCGGCCGGCAGGCTTTGCCACGCCCCGGCTCCGGAAACCTCGCAGCCCAGCTGCGCTGGCTATGGCAATGGCGCCAGGCTGGGCGGCGCCTGCGCAAAGCCGGCGAACCCACAGCCACGATGGCGGCACTGGAGACACTCACCCAGCGCAGCCAGCAGTTCCAGCAATCGCTGTGGCGGCAGTGGGAGCTGGACCCGGAATATGTCTCCGGCAGCCTGGTGCTGCTGGGCAGCGAGGCCGACCATGAGCAACTGAAACCTGCACTTGCAGCGCTGGCCGAGGCCGGCACGCGCTGCGAGGCACTGGATGCCGCCCAGACCCGCCTGCGTGAGCCCGCGCTGGGCGAGGAGACCGCACTCGCAGGCTCCTTGTATTTCCCGCAGGCTGGCGCCGCCAACGGCCGCCTGGCCACGCTGATGCAAAGGCAGGCCGCACAGTCCGCAGGAGCACGATTCGAGACGCAACGCCTGGTGCAGCGACTGCAGCCCGGCGGCGCCGGGCGCACCGCTCGCCTGCAGCTGCAAGGCGAAGACACGCCCCGGTCGCACGATGCCATCGTCGTCTGCGCTGGCGCCGAGGCCGCAAACCTGCTCGCGCCGCTGAGCCTGCGCCTGCCCATGATCGCCCTGCGCGGCTATGGCATCAGTGCTCCGCTGCGCGAACAAGGCTACGCGCCCCGCCACGCCATCGTCGACTGGAGCGAGCAGATGACCCTGGTGCGCCTTGGCCAGCGCATGCGGGTCGTGGCCGGCGCTGAACTGGGCAGCCACGGCCCCATGCACGAGGCCACGCTGCAGCGCATGTACCACCGACTCAACATGGTCTTTCCCGGCAGCGCCGTGCTGACCTCGGGCGTTCAGATCTGGCATGGCACACGCATGTGCACAGCCGATGGACTGCCTTTGCTGGGCGCCAGCGGTTTGCCCGGCATCTGGCTCAACCTGGGCCATGGCAGTTGTGGTGCCGCCATTGCCCAAGGCTGCGCCAGCATGCTGAGCGACCTGATGGACAACCGCACCAGTTTCCTGGACAGCGCATTGCTGGATCCGCGCCGCTTCGGCTGACCGCTGCGGACACCCCGCCCTGCGGCTGGCGGCTATGCTCAGGCCATGCTGCGCATTCCCACATCCACCGCATTGCCACTGTTCGATACGGTGGCCACACGCACCCTGGAACAGCAGGCCGCGGCCCGACTGCCCGAACACTGCCTCATGCAGCGCGCAGGCATGGGGCTGGCACGCCTGGCACGCGCCATCGCCCCTCACGCCAACCGCATCTGGATCGCCTGCGGCCCTGGGAACAACGGCGGAGACGGCCTGCAGGCAGCCGCCTGGCTTCAACAGCACCTGAACACGATGCCGGCACGATCCCGCAATTGCCGCATCCTGGTCAGCTGCGTGCACGAACGCGACCGCATGCCCGCCGACGCGCGTGCCGCATGGGATGCAGCCCACAAGGCCGGCGTGCAATGGATCGCCCACATGCCCTCCGACATGGGGCCTCAGGATCTGTGCATTGATGCCTTGCTCGGCATCGGCCTGCGCCGACCCGACACGGCAAGCCCACCCACCCGAAAAGATGACCGATTGCTGCCGCTGCTGCGCAGCCTGCAGTCCGGCATCAGCCCCGTCCTTTGCGTGGACATCGCATCCGGCCTGGATGCCGACACCGGGCAATACCTGCCTGGATTCGAGCCCATGAACCTCCCGGTCAGCGCACGGCATACGCTGGCTCTGCTGACACTGCATCCCGGCCTGTTCACAGGAAGCGGCCGCGACGCCTGCGGCCAGATATGGTGGGACGATCTGGACACAGGACTGGCAAGCAGCGCGCCACCCTTCGCCATCTCACCGTGCGCACAACTTTTCTCCCCGGAAGCCCGCGCCCCGCGTCCGCATGCCAGCCATAAGGGGAGCTTTGGCGACGTGGCCATTCTGGGCGGAGAGGGGCTGGAATACCGCGGCCTGTCCATGACCGGCGCCGCCTGGCTGGCCGCACTGGCAGCCTTGCACGGCGGGGCGGGACGCGTGATGCTGGCACTGCTCGATGCCTCGCACGGGTCAGACCAGGCCATCTCCCCCTGGCCCGAAATCATGTTGCGCAGCCCCGAAGCACAAGACTGGCGCGGCGCCACCGTCGTGTGCGGATGTGGCGGCGGCATGGCGGTGCGCGCCTGGCTGCCCCAAATTCTGGATCAGGCGCCCAGGCTGGTACTGGACGCAGACGCACTGAACGCGGTTGCCGAAGATGAGTCGCTGGCCCTGCTTCTGAAAGAACGCAGCCGACGCAGCCAGCACACGGTGCTGACACCGCACCCGCTGGAGGCCGCCCGCCTGCTGAAAATGAGCACTGCCCAGATCCAGGCCCAGCGACTTTCAGCAGCCAGGCAGCTGGCGCTGCAATTCAACTGCACGGCGTTGCTGAAGGGCTCGGGCACCGTGATCGCCGGACCGCAGGGCGACGGCAATGCATCGCCGCCCTGCTGGATCAACCCCACAGGCAACGCCCGGCTGTCCACCGGAGGAACCGGAGATGTTCTCGCCGGGCTGATTGCCGCGCTATGGGCGCAAGGGCTGGACTCCGCGCAGGCCGCAACACTGGCGGCCTGGCGCCACGGTCATGCGGCAGACCAATGGCCCGCGCAAATGCCGTTCAGCGCCAGCGCGCTGGCCCAGCGGCTGGGCCAATAGACGCCCTCAGGGCTTGCGCCGGGGCTTGGATGTCTTGCCTGCCACCTTGGACTTGACGGCCCCCAAGGCCTTCTTACCCAAGGCGCGCAGCGCCTGCACCGGCGATGGCGGCGGCAACTGCGGCAGACCGTGGTCAGCATCGACGGCGACAGACTTGCGCGCTTCAGCCGCCCTGCCCCTGCGGGAAGCGCGTGCCGCAGGTGCGGACGAACCCGGCACCACGGCCGGCTCACTCACGTCGCTTTGACGCACTGGCGCGGCCGGGCGGGACTGGGCACTCGCATATTCAGCCTCCAGCGCGGCCAGGTTCACGCCCTTGACCATGGCCTTCTTGGACGCCTTGCGCCCCTGCTTGCCGGAAGACACCGCGCCATCGGATTCAGACCGGGCTCCGCCGGCACCGCCGGAGTTACGCTGCGCACGCTTTTCCTTGGCGTCGCGGCGCCCCCATTTTTCGCCCTGATGGGCTTCCGTGCGCGCCGGCGCCCTGCCGGAACGACCCGAAGCCGGCTGCTCTTCGCCGTCGCGCACCAGGCGGAAATCGATGCGCCGGCCATCCAGGTCCACACGGCTGACCTGAACGCGCAGCCGCGTACCTATGCCGTAGCGGATGCCCGAGCGCTCGCCCCGCAGTTCCTGGCGCGCCTCATCAAAGCGGAAGTAGTCCCCCCCCAGCTCGGTGATGTGGACCAGACCCTCCACATACATGGCATCGAGCGTGACGAAGATGCCGAAGGTGGTGACCGCAGAGACCACGCCTGCGAACTCCTCCCCCAGATGCTCACGCATGTACTTGCACTTGAGCCAGGCCTCGACATCTCGGCTGGCCTCATCGGCGCGGCGCTCGTTCGCGCTGCAGTGCAGGCCTGCAGCCTCCCAGGCCTGGACCTCGGCGGCGGGCGCGCGCTTGCGCGGCTTCTGGCCGGGTGCACTGACACGCGAGGCCAGACGCTTGGCCAGCTTGGCTTCGGCCTCTCCAGGCGTGGGCAGCTCGGGCAGGCGATAGTGCGTGCCTTCAAGCTCGGCCTTGATCACGCGGTGCACGAGCAAGTCGGGATAGCGGCGAATCGGACTGGTGAAGTGCGTATAGGCATCGAAGGCCAGCCCGAAGTGGCCCGAATTTTCAGGCGTGTAGAAGGCCTGCATCATCGAGCGCAGAAGCATGGTGTGGATCTGCTGGGCATCAGGCCGGTCCTTGGTGGCATTGGCAATGGCCTGGAATTCGGACGTGGCCGGATTCTCGCCAAGCGCCATACCCACTCCCATGGCCTTGAGGTAGTTGCGCAGGATGTCCTGCTTCTCCAGCGAGGGCTTGTCGTGCACGCGGAACAGGCCAACGCGGCCGCTGTGCTCGATGAAGTCCGCGCTGCAGACGTTGGCGGCCAGCATGGCCTCCTCGATCAGCTTGTGCGCCTCGTTGCGCGTGCGCGGCACGATCTTCTCGATGCGGCCGTTCTCGTCACAGACGATCTGCGTCTCCGTGGTCTCGAAGTCCACGGCGCCGCGTGCTTCGCGCGACTTGAGCAGCGCCTGGTACACCCCATGCAGATTCAGCAAGTCGCCCACGCGATCGGAGCGCTTGGCAGCCTCCGGGCCACGCGTATTGGCCAGGATGGCAGCCACCTCGTTATAGGTGAAGCGCGCATGGCTGTGCATCACCGCGGGGTAGAACTGATAGGCATGGATATCGCCCTTTGCAGTGATCAGCATGTCGCAGACCATGCACAGGCGATCCACATCGGGATTGAGCGAGCACAGGCCATTGCTGAGCTTCTCGGGCAGCATGGGGATCACACGGCGCGGGAAATAGACGCTGGTGGCACGGTCATAGGCATCGATATCGATGGCACTGCCCGTGGTCACGTAGTGACTCACATCGGCAATCGCCACCAGCAGGCGCCAGCCCTTGCCGCGCCCGACCTTGGCAGGCTCGCAGTAGACGGCATCGTCGAAGTCGCGCGCATCCTCGCCATCGATGGTGACCAGGGGCACATCGGTCAGATCGATGCGATTCTTGCGATCGGCAGGCCGCACCCTGTCCGGCAGGGCCTTGGCCTGTGCCAGGCAGGCATCGGAAAACACATGGGGCACGCCGTACTTGCGCACCGCAATCTCGATCTCCATGCCGGGATCGTCGACCTCACCGAGCACTTCAATGATGCGCCCCACGGGCTGGCCGAACAGTGCAGGCGCCTCGGTCAACTCCACCACGACCACCTGCCCGATCTTGGCCGAACCCGTCGCGTTGGCAGGGATCAGGATGTCCTGGCCATAGCGCTTGTCTTCGGGAGCGACCAGATACACGCCGCTTTCCTGCAAGAAGCGGCCAATGATGTTGTGCGCAGGCCGCTCGATGATCTCGACCACGCGGCCTTCAGGCCTGCCGCGGCGGTCCTGCCGCACGATGCGAACCTTGACACGGTCCTTGTGCAGCACCGCACGCATTTCATTGGGAGGAAGGAAGATGTCGCCTTCGCCGTCATCACGGATGACGAAGCCATGTCCGTCGCGGTGCCCCTGCACACTGCCCCCGATTTCGTCGTTCGCGTCGGCACTTTTTGCGTGAGGGTTCATTTTCTTGGTATACAATCTAAATCTTTCCTGAGATGCCCAGGTGGCGGAATTGGTAGACGCACTAGTTTCAGGTACTAGCGGGTAACTCCGTGGAGGTTCGAGTCCTCTCCTGGGCACCAAGTTTAACGACAACCTGCAGAGGTTGCGGTGAACTGAGGAACTATCTTCACAAGAAGGTGGCTCCCTGGCTTCATGACTTGGCCGATCACAGTCTCAAGAAAAAATCGAAGATCAGGACTTCGCTGCAAAAAAATGCAGTAGAATTTCAGCTTCAGCAAGCCCAGGTGGCGGAATTGGTAGACGCACTAGTTTCAGGTACTAGCGGGTAACTCCGTGGAGGTTCGAGTCCTCTCCTGGGCACCAAACATGAAAAGGCCGTTGCACATGCAACGGCCTTTTTCTTTGCCGTTTCCGAAAAGCGACGTCACGCGCCTCTCGCCAGAAAAATTTCACGAAAATCTTTGCAAACCTGCCCGGCACATCGCTTTCGCGCTATATAATTTGCGTACTCTGAAATGCCCAGGTGGCGGAATTGGTAGACGCACTAGTTTCAGGTACTAGCGGGTAACTCCGTGGAGGTTCGAGTCCTCTCCTGGGCACCAAACATAAAAAGGCCGTTGCACATGCAACGGCCTTTTTGCTTGGGTGCGTACACGGATGCCTCCATCCCAAGCACCATCAGGTATCGGCAGGGTCAAAAAAAAGGGAGCCGACGGCTCCCTTTCTTGACGATGAGGGTCTCAACCCCACCCCGTCACTTGCGCAGCAGTTGCTTGAGCACGTTCTGCAGGCGGCGTGCGGTGGCGTCATCGCGTGCCGATGCCAGCACCCGCGCGGCATCGCTACCCCAGGTTTCCTGCGGGGCCGGATCGTTGCGGCGCGTCAGCAGTTGCAGCTGCAGGGCACGGCGGGCGCTCAGATGCTCTGCAGGCGTGGGCACGTCGGCAGCCATTTCAAGGCGCAGCAGGGCTTCACCCGCATCACCCTTGGGCGCCTGGGCCAATGCCTGCGACCAGGCGCTGCGCACTTGCGCAGACACGCGACCGCCGAGCTGCTGGGCCGCCGGAATCTGCGTAGCGTCACGCGATTCCCAGGCTGCCATCAGCTGGGTCAGCGCTTCGCCATGGGCCTGGGCCGCGAGCTTGCGCAGAGCGTCCTGCGCATGCTCCATGGCTTCACGCTGGGCACGGAAGGCCGGATCGGCTAGGCGCGGACCGCGCTCTTCACGCGGTTCGCGGCCAAAGCGGCCATTGTCACGGTTGTCGCGTCCGTCCCTTCCATCGCGGCCACGGCCACCGTCGCGGCGGTCGCCAGGACGGGCAGCGCGCGCACCACCCTCTTCCTTCTTCATGCCGGGACGATCATCCCCGCGCACGGCAACCACGGGGCGCACCGGCGCCGGCTTCGCTTGCGATTCTTCCGAGCCAGCCGCAGCCACTGGCGCCTGTTCCGGCTGGGCAGCGTTGACGGAGGCATCGGCACGGCCGCGCAGCGCCTGCTCCAGAGCCTCCACCGCAGCGCGGATTTGCTGCACGTCACCCGATGTGTTGGCAGCTTCCACGGCCTGCGAAGCCTCCAGTACGCGGCGGTCATGGTCGCTGAGCTGCACGGCTGCGGCCCGGGAACCACGCTCGCTGCCCTTGCGGTTGAAAGCCTCGTCCAGGGGCTTGCGGAAGGCGTCCCACAGCTTTTGCTCGTGCTTGCGATCCAGCGGCACGGCCTGTGCCTCGGCCTGCCAGCGCTGCTGCAGTGCCTTGACGGCATCGATGCGCAGGCTGGGTGCGGCGCCCAGCGCCGTGGCCTCGTCGATCATGGCGTGGCGGCGCTGCAGGCTGGCCTTTTGCGCAGCATGCAGCGGAGCCTCGGCCAGGGCCATGGCCTGCTTGAACTGGGGCTGCAGCTCGGCAAACAGTTTTTCACCGATATGACCGCTCTCGCGCCAGCGTTCAGCGAACTGGCGCAATGCGCGGGCCGCACCCTTGAGATCTTCGCTGGCGGCCTGCTGCGCTGCCCAGGCCTTGATCTCTTCGATCAGCGCCAGGCGCTGTGCCTTGGACTGGGTGGTTTCCGTGCGCAGCTTGTCGTGCCAGGACTCGACCACCTTGTGGGCCGCGTTGCAGGCTTCGTCAAACTTCTTCCAGAGAGCGTGGTTGGCCGCGCTGCCCTGGTCGGCCAGCCTCCACTGCTCACGCAGGCTGCGCAGGGATTCCTGGATCTTGCGACCACCCAGCGCCTGGCCTTCGGGACGGTTCAGCAGAGCTTCCGCCTTGGCAACCAGCTCCTCACGCAGCTTGTCTGCGTTCTGGCGCGGCCAGCCTTCGGCTTCGCCTGCCGCCAAGAGGGCCTCGTGCACCTTGGTGACCAGCGCGTCGTCCACCAGACGACCATGGGCCTTGATGGCGGCACGCACGGCTTGCACGGCAGCGGAGCCAGCCTTGCTTTCGCCGGCAGCCGTCTCGGCCTGGAGCTGTTCCAGCGCCTGGGTCAGGGCAGCGCTGGCGGCAGCCACCTGCTCAGGCGACGTCTTGGCCTTGGGCTGCGCTGCGCTGCGGCCGGCAGGCGCTGGCTTGGACGGCTCGGCGGCCGCTGCCTCGGGAGGCAGGCCACGCGCCACACGCAGTTCATCGGCCCACACGGGCACGGTGGGCAGCGGGGCTGCTTCGTCCGCTGCGGCGGCCTCGGTCAGCGCAAGGGCAGACTGGAAGGCATCCCAGACAAGGATCAGCTGTGCGCTGGCGGCTTCCAGCTGGGGCGGGAAGCGTCCATCCACGCTGGCCCAGTTGGCATCGCCGGTGAGCTCGCCGGCCTGCTCCTGCCAGCGGGCCACGTCGGCGCGCAGGTTGTCGAGCACAGCCTGGGCGTCGCGCCATGGCTTGGTGGACAGGACTTCGATGCGCTGGGCCAGCAAGACAGCCACTTCGCGCTGGACCTGCACGCGATGCTGCAGTTCCTCGATGGCCTTGACGCGCTCGGCCAGTTGGGCCTTGTATTGCGACAGCGGCTCACGCGACAGCGGGGCGCCTGCCTTGGCGGCGTCGCGCTGCCAGGCGATGGCGTCGGCGGCATTGAAGGGCGATGCGACCAGCAGTGCCTGGGCCTTTTCAGCCCATTCCACTGCGATCTTTTCCTGGTCCTTGGTGCGGCGGATTTCATCCAGACGCTCACGCACGGCGCGGGCCGCGCTCTTGTCGCGCGCGCTCAGCTCCTTGAGGACGTCCTGCAATTGCTCGACCGAAGGCTGGGTTGCCAGCCAGTCGCGGATGCGCGAGGCGCGATCACCCGAGGTTTCGGCGGAGAAGGCACCGCCCGTGAGCACATCCAAGGGGTGTTGTTCAGGATTCTTGGCAGAAGCAGGGCTCACTTCAGGTGCATCGGACATGGTGCTGCGGGGGGAAAGAGAAGACATGAATCAATCGTTGAATGCCTGGCTGCCGCGGGCCGCCAGACGCGGCCGGCCGGGCTGCATGCGGGCATGCTAGCCGGGCCGGGAAAACCATATTCTCGCCGTTATTTGAAGCGGAGCCAAAACCGGGCTACTGTGCGGACAGGCTGAGCTGGGCGCGCGGGCTCCATTCCTGGTCGTCGGAATCCAGTTTCGGGGCCCCGAGAAACAGGCGCTCGAGCGGCAACTGCTGCTGCGCCAGATAGTCGCGAACGGCCACGCCGCGCGCCAGCGCCAGCTCGCGCATGGCATCGTCGGGCACGGTGATCTGCTCCAGCAGCAGGCTGCGCATCTGGTCGGTGGGCAAGTCCTTGGCCATGCCGATGACATTGCGCGGCTTGGCAAAGTCGGCACGGCTGTAAAGCGCCTTGGTCAAAGCCGGCACTTCGGCAGCAGACAACTCGGTCACCGATTCTGCCGATTTGCCCTCGCGCAGCACCTGGCGGCGTTTCTGGGCCAGCAACAGGCGATCGAGTTCGGCCTGCTTCCAGGCCTCCTTGTCCTGGGCCTCGCGCGCCTCGCCGATCACGGTGAGCCTGAGGGCCGGGCGCTCCTTGAGGGAGGCGACCACCTTGTCCAGGCTTTCGCGGGCCTTGGCATCGATCTGGGATCGGCCCGGCGCAAAGGCCACCACGCCCGACTCGCTGCTGCCGCCAAATGCGCCCGACAGCAGCGAGAACGGCGAGGTGACGGCCTTCATGATCAGGTTGCCGATGATCTTGAAGATGACTGGCGCCAACCTGAATTGGGGGTCGTTGAGCGAGCCGCTGACCGGCAGGTCCAGGTCGATGACGCCGTTGCGGTCGGCCAGCAACGCCACGGCCAGGCGCACGGGCAGCGAGGCCGGCGCACCTTCGACGGCTTCGCCGAAGGTGAGCTGGTGCAGCACCAGCTTGTTGCGCGCCGTGAGCTGGCCATCGGGCTCGATCTTGTAGCTGACATCCATGCTGAGCTTGCCGCGCTCGATGCCATGGCCCGCGTACTTGATGGAGTACGGCGACAGCGGCGGCAGCTCCAGATCGCGCATCTGGGCGCGTATGTCCAGGGCCAGCGGCTTGGCCAGCGGATTGATCTGGCCGGTGATCTCCAGCGAAGCCGTGCCCTGGGCGCGGCCGCGCAGCTCCACATCCGCCAGTTGCGGCCCCTGCTCCCCGGCCGGCTGTTCGGACGAGAAGGCGCTCAGGCGGCCGGCCAGCTCACTGAGGTCAGCCGAGTAGTTGGGCTGGATGAAGTAGTCGGAGAACTGCACCTTGCCGCCCGTCAGCACGATGGGGCCGATCTTGATGACCGGTGCAGGCCCGGAAGCGGCCTTCGGCGGGACGGGCTCGGCAGGAGCCGCCGCGCCATCCGCAGCCGGCGCGGTGTTTTGCTCCAGGGACTGCTGAGACTGGGCCGACTTGACGATGTCCTGCAGATTGATGCGGCCATTGCGCTGCACGATCACGCGTGCAAAGAAGTCGCTGAGCGCCGTCTCGCGCACGCTCAGGCGCAGTGGCTGGGCGGGCTGCATCTGCAGGTCCAGGCCACGCACGGCCAAGGTTTTCCAGGCGACGAGTTCATCGCGCAGGCCCAGGCCCAAGGCAGCCGATCGAGCCTTGGCCCGGTCGGCCGTGGATTCGCTGAGCACGGCTGCCACGGCGCCTGCGGCCGTGCTGGGTGCGCCCTGCCCCGCAGCCTCACCCCCGGCTTGCACGGGCGAGGCCAGCGCGGAACGCATGCGCAGATCCACCAGTTCGACATCGCCCTGCACCATCAGCTCGGGGCCGGCAGGCTGGCTGGCAAAGCGCAGCTGACCCAGGAAATTGCCATCGGCGCGCACCAGCTCCACATTGAGCATGTCGGCAAAGTAGGGCTCCAGCGCGTGCAGCGGCAGGCTGCGCGCCTGCAGCCTGCCCTGAAGCGACAGTGGCGCCAGTCCCAGATCGCCGCGCAGGCTCAGCGATCCTGCCTGGACACGCCGGCCCGAGCCGACCTGGGCGGACAGCTCCAGCGGCGTGGGCGCGGACTTGGCCGCCAGCGGCTCGATGGCGCCCAGGCGCAGGCGCAGTGAACTCAGATCCAGGGACACGGTGCGCGCCGAATCGGCGTTGCGCACGGGCGCTTCGTCACGCAGCGCAACGGCGCCACCGTCCACTTCCACGGCCTGCAGCCTCAGACCCCAGGGCCTGGGCTTGTCCTTGGCGGGGTCCGGCGTCGCAGGTGCCGAGGTTGCGGGTGGCAGCCATTGCTCATACATCCACCGGCCCTGGGCGTCGCGCGACACGCCCAGCTGCGGCTTTTGCAGCGCCAGGCGCCCCACGGAAACCTGCTGGCTGGCCAGATTGACCTGTACCTGCTCCAGCTGCAGGCGCGCGATGTCGACCGGCGCGGCCTTGTCCTTGAGGCTCAACTGCTCCACGCCCAGCTCGGCCACCTGCACCACCATGGCGGAGCCGCTCCAGCCCAGGCCGGCGTCGGTGCTCAGCAGGCCGGTCAGCTCCGGCTTGAGATGGGCAGACAGATACGGCGCCGCCAGTTGCAGAGGCAACTGGCGCGCGGAGACGGCCAGTTGCCCCTGCCTGTCGGTCATGGCGCCGCTCAGCCTCAGTTCGGCGGGTTTTGCGCCCTCTCCTGCCGCTGCAGACTGCACCTGCATGCCGGCATCAAATTGCAAAGGCTGCTCCAGCGGCCAGCGGACATCGCGCACTTCCAATGACAGCTGGCGCGCCTGCAGCGCCGCACCCGACTGGCCTGCGCCGGGCGACGCATCGCGCCAATGCACCGTGGCATCGGAAATGGCCAGCCTGTCCAGGCTCACCCTCCAGGGCTGGGGCTGGGGCGCATCGGAGGCAGGCTTTTCCACTGCCGGCCTGGAATCGGAGGCAGAGCGACTGCCCATCGCCATCCAGTTGATGCGGCCTTGCGCATCACGGGCCGCGAAAATCTCTGGAGAGCTCCACTGCACGGACTCCAGCTCCACCACCGACTGCAGGGGCTGCACGTTCTTGAGCACGGCCGCCAGGCGCTCGAAACGCAGCAGGGGCGCCTCATCGCGGTCAAGCAACTCGGCACCGGACAGGCTGACCTCGCCGGTGATCCGCACCACGGCCTGCTCGGCCTGCTCAAAGGAGATGTGCAGATTGGTATCCAGCACGCCGGAGCGCGGCTTGACGGGGGCATTGGCGGGCACATAGCCCAGGTAAGGCGTCAGGTCCACGCCCTGCCAGCTCAGATCGACGGCCGTCTGGCGCTGGTCGGTGAAAGGCGTGCTCTGGGCACTGGATTCAAAGCGGCTGCCATTGAGCGCGAAGGACAGGTGCGGCAGCACCTTGATCTCGCGCTTGGACTCCAGATTACTGATGAACGGCAGCTTCAGCTGCAGCTGATCCAGCATGTGCTCACGCTGCTGGACATCGTCCTGCAATTGCACGCGGCCGTCGCGCAGCGCAATGTTGTACAGCGCAAAGCCCAAGGGCTTGGCCGGCGGCGTATCGCTGGGCTCGGCCAGCCGGGCCAGCACATCATCCACATCGAAGTGCCCCAGGCTCTGCTGCGTGAGGCGCAGCACCGGCGCATCGACTTCGATGGCATCCAGGACAGGTGCCAGCCTGAAGAGGGACTGGATACTGGCATTCACATAGATGCGGTCGACCTGCAGCTGTGGCGACGACGGCGCGGGTTCTGCCTGCCCTGCGCCCGCCGGCTGGCTTTTGGCAATGCGCAGATCACGCAGGGTCAGCTCCAGCGACCAGGGCCGGAACTCCACTGCCCCCACATGGACCTGGCGACCCAGCTTGGCCGATGCCTGCTTTTCCAGCTGGCTTTTGGCGACAACGGGCACCAGCGCCCACAGCAGCAGCCACAGCAAAAGAAACGCTGCAAAGGCGATGGCCAGCCTGCGCAGCCAGCGGTGCTTGAAGAGAAATTGCATGGGGCTCTAATAACTAATACGGCGCCATCCTGGACAGAGGACGCAGCGGTGGCTGCATTGCATCAGAAATTGGGCTGGCAGCAAGACCTCAACCCGCATCACCGCACATTTCTTGACGTTGCAGTCACCCTGGAAAGACAAAGCCCGGAAGCCTTGAACCGGCTTCCGGGCTTTACGGCAGGCACAAGTCCTGGCCGTTTTCCGCAGTCAAGGAGAGGATGGTCCTTGCTGCTCGGAAGCAAGAGATTGCTTCCAGGAAGGCCGCGGAAGAAGACTTGAACGATTGTGCCCGAACCATCGAACACCACTTTTACCCGTCTTCCACCTTGGCGAGACGACTGCAGGAGCAGTCGCCTCCAATATAGAAGGATGCAGGCCAGGCCTGCCAGTGCTTTTGCATTTCATTGCAATTTCATGAAGCCCTGTACAACCGCCGCAAGCGCCCCACATCGGTAGCACGCAACCTGCTCTCAAACACTCAGAAACTGTGTTTGCATCCATGGTTTGTTATTATTCATCGATCTAACAAACGCACTTCATAGTGTTGACCGTGTATTTGGTGAACTCCTAGAATCCGCCAGCGCTCGAATAGAGCGTTTTTTGTTTCTGCTGCCTCACGACTGAGCAGATCCCGCAGGCCTACAACGCCATGGTGCACCAAGCGCCAGCCTCCCGGATCCGCAGCACCCAATCCAGGGTGTCAGCCTCACCGGCCTTCGCTTCGGCGAAGGCCGTTTCGGGTTGGTGCCCCTAGAAAGGAAAAAGCTATGCCAGCGTCAGGAAAATTTTTCGCCGCCGCGCGAACGTTCGCCATCGATGTGGCCAACGGTTTTCTTGCCATCATCCACAACAGCTTCGCCCTTCTGGGCCTGGCTGTGGCCTTCCTGGCCATTACCTTGTTCGCCCGTCCCGACCTGCGCGATGCCGGAGAGAGCCAGCTGCGCTCCTGGCTGACCGCTCGCCAGATGGCCGAGCTGGGTGCGCCCGTCGAACTCGCGGCCAGCGACCGCGCGACGGCGACCAACCCGAAGAACCTGCCCAAGGATCAGGCGGCCGTGGCCTTCTGGCTCAGCAAGAAGTACCGCGTGGCGCCCGAGCCCATCGCGGCACTGGTCAGCGAAGCCTACGACCTGGGCAAGGTCAACCGCCTGGACCCGACGCTGATCCTGGCCATCATGGCCATCGAATCCAGCTTCAATCCGTTCGCGCAAAGCGCTGTCGGCGCGCAAGGCCTGATGCAGGTGATGACCACGGTGCATACCGACAAGTACGAGAACTTCGGCGGCCAGAACGCCGCGTTCGACCCCGTCAGCAATCTGCGCGTGGGCGTGCGCGTGCTCAAGGAGTGCATTGAGCGCGCCGGCTCCATCGAAGGTGGCCTGCGCTACTACGTGGGCGCGGCCAACCTGCCCACCGACGGCGGCTATGCCGCCAAGGTGCTGGCCGAGCACCAGCGCCTGCGCATGGCCGCCGGCCTGCGTGCCGTGCCGCTGATGACCGCCAAGATCGAGCAGCCCAAGCAGGCCGTCCAGATCGCAGCCACCAAGCCGGCCACATCCACGGCCGAGGCAGCCGGACCTGCGGCCTCGGCTGCGTCCGCTGGCACCCCGGCAGTGCCGGTCAGCTCGAGCAGCATGTCCGCGCGCACCGAACAGGTGGCCCTGCAGACACAGGAGCCGGCGCTGTAACCGGAACCACCGACATGGCGCACGAAGCTGGCTAAGGCCAGCTTTTTTCATGCCTGCCTGCACCCGCTGATCTGCCAGGCAGGCGGCTTCGCCAACGCCCCTCGCCTGTCTTCGGCTCCATCAGCTCAGCTACACTAGCGGGGTACGCAACTGGCGATAGGCGCAGCCGCTTCACGCACCGCTGCCGCTGACGTGGAAACCAGCAGAAGGCCTGAAAAGAACCACCTTCTGTGAACCACCGGGGAGCGTACCGCCCAGCCTCCATGCGCACGCGGGATCTGGAGTGTTCCGCCGTTCGCCTGGGCAGCCCTTGGCCTCAAGGGAATTTCAAGTTCACAGGACTGCCATGTTTCAACGCACCAATACCGTCGAGAAGGTCGACGCCGAAGTCTTTGCCGCCATCCAGGCCGAGAACCTGCGTCAACAAGAACATATCGAGCTGATCGCCAGCGAGAACTACTGCTCGCCCGCCGTGATGGAAGCCCAGGGCTCCCAGCTCACCAACAAGTACGCAGAAGGCTATCCAGGCAAGCGCTACTACGGCGGCTGCGAAAACGTCGATGTGGTCGAGCAGCTCGCCATCGACCGCGTCAAGAAGCTGTTCGGCGCCGAGGCCGCCAACGTCCAGCCCAACTCCGGCTCCCAGGCCAACCAGGCCGTGCTCATGGCCTTTGCCAAGCCCGGCGACACCATCATGGGCATGAGCCTGGCCGAAGGCGGCCACCTGACGCACGGCATGCCGCTGAACATGTCGGGCAAGTGGTTCAACGTGGTCTCCTACGGCCTGAACGCCGAAGAAGCCATCGACTACGACAAGATGGAAGCGCTGGCGCGCGAGCACAAGCCCCGCATCATCGTGGCCGGCGCATCGGCCTACGCCCTGGCCATCGACTTCGAGCGCTTCGCCAAGATCGCAAAGGAAGTCGGCGCCATCTTCTGGGTGGACATGGCCCACTACGCCGGCCTGATCGCCGCGGGCGTGTACCCCAACCCCGTGCCTCACGCCGACGTGGTCACCACCACCACGCACAAGAGCCTGCGCGGCCCGCGCGGCGGCGTGATCCTGATGAAGGCCGAGCATGAGAAGGCCATCAACAGCGCCATCTTCCCCGGCCTGCAAGGCGGCCCGCTGATGCACGTCATCGCCGGCAAGGCCGTGGCCTTCAAGGAAGCACTGTCTCCCGAGTTCAAGGCCTACCAGGAGCAGGTCGTGAAGAATGCCAAGGTCGTCGCCGAAACGCTGACGGCCCGCGGCCTGCGCATCGTCTCCGGCCGCACGGAAAGCCACGTCATGCTGGTGGACCTGCGCGCCAAGGGCATCACCGGCAAGGCGGCCGAAGCCGCGCTGGGTGCCGCCCACATGACGATCAACAAGAACTCCATCCCCAACGACCCCGAAAAGCCGATGGTCACCAGCGGCATCCGCGTGGGCACGCCCGCCATGACCACGCGCGGCTTCAAGGAAGAGGAAGCCCGCCTGACGGCCAACCTGCTGGCCGACGTGCTGGAGAACCCCAGCGACGAAGCCAACCTGGCCCGCGTGCGCGCCCAGGTGGCCGAGCTGACGGCCCGCTTCCCGGTCTACGGCGCCTGATTTGAGCGCATAGAGGCCTGCCATGAAGTGCCCGTTCTGCAGCCACCCGGACACCCAGGTCGTGGAGACCCGTGAGGCCGAGGATGGGGGCTTCATCCGCCGCCGCCGCCAATGCGGCGGCTGCGACAAGCGCTTCACCACCTATGAGCGGCCCGAGGTCAGCTTCCCCGCCATCGTCAAGAAGGACGGGCGGCGCATCGAGTACGAGCGCGCCAAGCTGCTGGGTTCGTTCAAGATTGCGCTGCGCAAGCGTCCCGTGAGCACGGAGCAGATCGATGCCGCCATCGAGCGCATCGAGGAACGGCTGCGCAACCTGGGCGAGCGCGAAGTGCTCTCCAGCCGCCTGGGCGAGATGGTGATGCGCGAGCTCAAGCTGCTCGACAAGGTCGGCTACATCCGCTACGCCAGCGTCTACCGCAGCTTCGAGGACGTGGACGACTTCAAGAACGTCATGGATGAAGTCCGCAATCCTGGCTGATCAGGCCGGCAGGACATAAGAAAGCCGCCCTTGGGCGGCTTTCTCTTTGGCGTCCTGGCAGCGCTTTCAGGGCGCCGCGGCAGGAATCGGCGCCAGGCCTGAATCGACGTCGCCGCACTGGGCGCGGTGGCGCAGGGCGTGGTCCATCACCACCAGGGCCAGCAACGCTTCGGCGATGGGCGCGGCGCGGATGCCCACGCAGGGGTCATGGCGACCCTTGGTGATGACTTCGGTGCTCTGGCCCTGGGTGTCGATGGACTCGCGCGGCGAAATGATGGAGCTGGTGGGCTTGATGGCGATGCGCACCTCCAGAGCCTGGCCCGTGCTGATGCCGCCCACGATGCCACCGGCGTTGTTGCTGCGAAAGCCTTCGGGGCTCAGCGAGTCGCCGTGCGTGGTGCCGCGCTGGACCACGCTGTCGAAGCCCGCGCCGATCTCCACGGCCTTGACGGCGTTCAGGCCCATCATGGCGTAGGCGACGTCGGCATCGAGGCGGTCATACAGCGGCTGGCCCAGGCCCACCGGCATGCCACTGGCCTGCACGCGCAGCGCGGCGCCGCAGGAGTCGCCCGACTTGCGCAGCGCATCCATGTATTCCTCGTAGCGGGACACATCGGCCACCGGCGCAAAGAAGGGATTGTTGCACACATGCTCCCAGCTCTCGAAGGGCAGCGACAGCTCGCCCACCTGGGTCATGCAGGCGCGGAACTCGGTGCCGAATTTTTCCTTGAGCCACTTCTTGGCCACGGCGCCGGCCGCCACCGTGGGCGCCGTCAGCCGTGCGGAGGAGCGGCCGCCGCCGCGCGGATCACGGATGCCGTACTTCTGGAAGTAGGCGTAGTCGGCATGGCCGGGACGAAAGCTTTGCGCAATGTTGGAGTAGTCCTTGCTGCGCTGGTCGGTATTGCGGATCAGCAAAGCGATCGGCGTGCCCGTGGTACGGCCTTCGTAGACACCCGAGAGGATTTCCACCGCGTCCGGCTCGTTGCGCTGCGTCACGAACTTGCTGGTGCCGGGGCGGCGGCGGTCCAGGTCGTGCTGGATGTCCGCCTCGCTCAGTGCCATGCCAGGCGGGCAACCGTCGATGACGCAGCCGATGGCCGGGCCATGCGATTCGCCGAAGTTGGTGACAGTGAATAGGGTTCCGAAGGTGTTGCCGCTCATAGGCCGATGATTATGCCCGGGTCGCCCCCAGGCGCCGCTCCCGCTGCAGCGGTGCATTGCGCAGGCTGCCATCTCCTGCAAAGAAACAATAAAACTATCAAATTACAAATATTGATAGCTAGAATTACAGAACATTGTTCTTCAACCGCCTGCGGACCATCCCTCAGGCACCAGCCGCAACTTGCGGGAGATTCGTGAAATGCAGACCTCTTCCGGCTCAACGCAACGCCAGGATCGCAGCGATCCTGCGAGCAGCACTCCACCGCCTTCACCCATCCTTCAACAGGATGCCGGTGACCAGAATCTTCACCCCACCCTGATGACCATGCTGCTGGTCTCAGCCAGGCCCGATGATTTCAGAACCCGCAACCGGCTTGCCCAGGCCAAGCAGTACATGCGGGCCCGGCTGGATGACCCCGAGCTCAAGCCCCTGCAGGTGGCCCAGGGCCTGGGCATGTCGCTGCGCAGCCTGGCGCGCCTGTTCGCCACCGAGGGACTGACTCCCAGCCGCTGGCTCTGGAACGAGCGCCTGGCCCAGGCCCACCTGCTGCTGCAGGCCGACAATGCGCGGCGCGTGACCGATGTGGCGATGGCCTGCGGCTTCACCAGTTTCTCGCACTTCAGCCGCGTCTTCAGGCAGGCCTATGCCGTGCCGCCCAGCGCCTTGCTCAAGCCCCGGCGCAGCAGCGTGCATTGAACGGGCTTGCGCCCGGCCGTAAAAAACCAAGGCCTGCGCCGCGTTCTGCGGTCGCAGGCCTTGCTGCATGGGCAGGGACGGTCTTGCCGCGACCGGATGATCAGTCCGCGCCCTGGCGCTCGCCTTCGGGCCAGTCGCGGATATAGGCCTTGAGCATGCGGTTCTCGAAGTTCTGGCTGTCCACCACGGCCTTGGCCACGTCGTACAGGCTGATCACGCCCATCAGCATGCGCTTGTCCATCACCGGCATGTAGCGCGCATGGCGGTCCAGCATCATGCGGCGCACCTCGTCCATGTCGGTTTCCATGGTGCAGGTCATGGGAGCGTCGTCCATGGCCGAGCGCACCAGCGTCTCGCCCACGCCGCCGTGCTTGACAAAGCCCTGGATCACTTCGCGGAAGGTCAGCATGCCGACCACGTCGCCGTGCTCCATGACCACGAGGGAGCCTATATCGCGCTCGGACATCACCTGCACCGCGCTGGCCAGGCTTTCGTCCGGCGACACCGTGTAGAGGGTGTTGCCCTTGACGCGCAGGATGTCACTTACTTTCATGCCGTATCTCCAAGATTGTCTGTGTCGCCGTGGTTGCGGCAAGCCCATGTCTGCCGGGAAATATAGCCCACAATGCCCGCTTGCCTTGACAACCATGGAGACAGGAATGCCCGGCTACTCGGATCCCGGCTTTGACACTCTGGCGCTGCACGCGGGCGCACAGCCCGACCCCGCCACCGGTGCGCGCGCGACGCCCATCCACCTCACGACCTCGTTCGTCTTCGAGTCCAGCGACCATGCGGCCTCTTTGTTCAATCTGGAGCGCCCCGGCCACGTCTACAGCCGCATCTCCAATCCCACGAACGCCGTACTGGAGCAGCGCGTCTCGGCCCTGGAAGGGGGCGTGGGCGCCATCGCCGTGGCCAGCGGCCAGGCGGCGCTGCACCTGTCGGTGGCCACGCTCATGGGCGCGGGCAGCCACATCGTGGCCAGCACGGCGCTGTACGGCGGCTCGCAGAACCTGCTGCACTACACGCTGGCGCGCTTCGGCATAGAGACCACCTTCGTCAAGCCCGGCGACATCGACGGCTGGCGCGCCGCCGTGCGGCCCAATACCAAGCTGTTCTTCGGCGAGACCGTGGGCAACCCGGGCCTGGACGTGCTCGACATTCCCACCATCAGCGCCATCGCGCATGAGGCCGGCGTGCCGCTGCTGGTGGACTCCACGCTGACATCGCCCTGGCTGATGAAGCCGCTGGAGCATGGCGCGGACATCGTCTACCACTCGGCCACCAAGTTCCTGTCGGGCCACGGCACCGTGGTCGGGGGCATCGTGGTGGATGGCGGCAGCTTCGACTGGGAAAAATCGGGGCGCTTCCCGGAGCTGACCGAGCCCTACGACGGCTTCCACAACATGGTGTTCAGCGAGGAAAGCAGCACTGGCGCCTTCCTTCTGCGCGCACGCCGCGAAGGCCTGCGCGACTTCGGCGCCTGCATGAGCCCGCACACGGCCTGGCTGATCCTGCAGGGCATAGAGACGCTGCCGCTGCGCATGGAGCGCCATATCCGCAACACCGAGAAGGTGGTGCAATTCCTGGCCAGCCATCCGCTGGTGGGCCGCGTGGGCCACCCGCTGCTCGATACCCATCCCTCGCACCAGCTCGCCAAGAAGCTGCTGCCGCGCGGCGCAGGCTCGGTGTTCAGCTTCGACATCAAGGGCAACCGCAACCAGGGCCGCAAGTTCATCGAGACGCTCAAGGTCTTCAGCCACCTGGCCAACGTGGGCGACTGCCGCAGCCTGGTCATCCACCCTGCCAGCACCACGCACTTCCGCATGAGCGACGAGGCGCTGGCCCAGGCCGGCATCGGCCAGGGCACGATCCGCCTGTCCATCGGGCTGGAAGACGCAGACGACCTGATCGACGACCTCAAGCGCGCCCTCAAGGCGGCCGAGAAGGCCGCGTGAATAGGCAAGGGAGACACCAACAATGAAGATCGATGTTCACGGCCACGCCATCTACGCCTATACCGGCGGCAAGGCCTTCAATCCTGCACAGCCGACGGCCATCCTCATCCACGGCGTGCTGTGCGACCACAGCATCTGGGCACTGCAAAGCCGTTACCTGGCCAACCACGGCTGGAACGTGCTGGCCATAGACCTGCCGGGCCACTGCCGCAGCGCAGGCGATGCGCCGGCCAGCGTGGAGGCGGCGGCGGATTTCATCGGCCAGCTCATGAATGCGGCAGGCATCGAGAAGGCTGCGCTGGTAGGCCACAGCTGGGGCAGCCTGATCGCCATGGAAGCGGCCGCGCGGCTGGGCGCGCGCGTCAGCCACCTGGTGCTGGTGGGCACGGCCTACCCGATGAAGGTCTCGCCTGCTTTGCTGGACTCCGCGCTCAGCACGCCCGAGCAGGCCATCCACATGGTGAATGTGTTCTCGCGCGCCACGCTGGCGCCACCCAGCGGCGCAGGCAGCTGGGTGTTCGGCGCCGGCATGGCGCTGGGCCGGCGCGTGCTGGCCAGCAATGACCGCACCAACCTGCTGCACGCCGGCTTCAAGGCCTGCGACAGCTATGCGGGCGGCGAGGGGGCCATGGCGGCGCTGCAATGTCCGGTCCTGTTCGCCCTGGGCGAGCAGGACCAGATGACGCCGCCCAAGGCCGCCAAGGGCCTGATCGAGGCGGCCCGGGCCGCGCAGCGCCAGGTCAGCATCGTGCACCTGCCCAGCGGCCACAACCAGATGACTGAGGCGCCCGACCAGACGCTGTTCGCCATCCGGGATTTCCTGGCGCGCTGAGACCGGCCAGGTCCTGCCCGCAGGGCAGGCACGCACTCACTCACGCACTCACGCCCCGCGCGCGGGGAAGATGCTCTTTTTCACGAGCGCGTGCACGCCCCAGTTGCCATCCACCACCTGGGTGATGCCGAAGTCCACGGCAATCGACATCAGCGAGATGGCCTCGTCCTCTCCCAGCCCCTGGGTGGTCATGAGGAAGTGGCGCATCTTGTGATAGGCGTCGCGCAGAGCCAGGTCCACGGAAGACTTCTTGAAGATCTGGTTTTGCGCATCCGGCCCCAGCTCCGCCAGGTAGTTGGCGTAGCTGAAGCCGTGCAGCAGCCATTCGTCCTGGGTTTCGAGCAGCGGATAGGCCAGTTCGGCCAGCGGCGTTCCAGGCAGGTCCGCCTTCTTGTGCAGGATCAACTGGAAGGTGCCGGTCAGCGAGCACTCGATGGCCGTGCCGCACAGCTCGGAGTCCCCCTGCGAGGCATGCGGATCGCCCACGGTGAAGTTGGCCCCTGGCACGGCCACGGGGAAATACATGGTCGCCCCCTTGCCGATGCGCCAGTTGTCGATGTTGCCGCCCGTGTGGTTGGGCGGAATGGAGCTGGCCATCTCCACCTCGGCCGGCGCCACGCCGATGGTGCCGAAATGCGGGCGCACGGGAACGCGGATATTGCGCAGCACGTTTTCGTTCTTGCTGATCGTGCGGTGGTCCACGGGCACGCCCGGATAGTCGATGGTCGGGTGGACCACGCCGAAGGGGTCGGTCTGCGGCGTCCAGCGGTAGTTGTAGACGGCGCGGGCCCAGTTGCGCTCGCCGGTCGCATCCACCTCGTAGATGGTGACCACCTCGCGCTTTCGGGGCTCGGTAAGCGTGTCGCCATAGTGAAAGCCCCAGTTCGCCGCCGCATTGCTGCCGAAGGTCCGGCCCTTGAACTGCGGGTTGCCCGAGGGGCGTGGCACCACATCAATGATGCGTACTTCCAGCACATCGCCGGGCTGGGCGCCCTTGATGCGTACCGGTCCCGTGCAGATGTGCACGCCCTGGCCGCCACCTGCGCCGTTCTTGGCATCCATGGGACCGGCGCCCCGGCGATCGACGTTCTTGCGCTGGCTGTCCCAGTGGAACACGCTCTCGGCGCCAGGGTCGCCCCGGACCATGCGTTCGGCATCGTCATTGGCATGGTGGGTCAGCGTCTCCATGGTCACGTAGTCACCCGATTCGACTTCGACCACCGGCTTGGCCGATCTGCTGAAGTAGCCCCAGAGCACGGTGCTGGCAGAGGCGGGAATGTAGTAGTGGCTGGCCATGCCCTGGCCGGCCCGGGCGCCAGGCGCACCCTGGGCAAAGGCCCGGGACGGTGCCATTGCACCGCTGATGGCGCCAGCCGAGACCGCGCCGCCACCGACCACCATGGCGTCGCGCAGGAAGGAACGGCGTGCAACCTGGAATTCCTCGCGGATCAGCGTCTCATCGGCTGGCGAAGCACCGTGCTGGCAGCCCGGGCCGCAGATATGTTCTTGGTGGGGGATGGTCATCGAAAATACTCCTGCTGTTGTGGATCGGTGCCGGCAGCGCCAGTGTCCAGGCGAGCATGTCCAGGCCGGTTGTTCCTGCGCGCACAAAAACTTGTCGCGGCTGCCATCCGGTGCGCCGGGCTTGGACAGGCAGTACGCGGCAGTTCATAGTTCGCCCCTGATGCACGACGATCCAAGACGCTTTTCCACCCACGCATTTCCCGATGCCTTGCGGCAGGCTGCGCTAAATGAGGCGCTGTCCAGGGCAGACATCCATGGCGAAGCGCCCACGCCACCGGCCACCCACCTGGCGCTGCGCAGCTCGCCACTGGGATCGGTATTCATTACGCTGGCCACCTCGCCGCTGACGCTGCGGGCCGTGGCCAAGCAGCTGCGCGGCCCGGGCCTGCTGCTGTGCGCCTTGCTGCAAGGCAGCGCCGATGCGGTGGTCGAGGACGCCGCGTTCCCGCTCAAGGCCGGCTCCGCGCTGCTGCTGGAGTCAGACCGGGAATGGCAGCTGCAGTTGCCCGGCGACGGCCGCCTGCTGCTTGCGCGGCTGGAGTCTTCGAGCTTTCTGCTGCGCCTGCTGCGCTCGTGCCCGCCCGAGGCCAGGCACATCGGCGGGACAGGCGGTGTGGGGGCCATGTGCATGGCAATGGCGGCCTCACTGGCAGAGCAGATCGACACACTGGCACAGGACGATCTGCTGTCGGTGGAGGCCACGCTCACCGACATGCTGGTCACCTGCCTGACACCGCGCGCCGGCAATCCCGACCAGGAGCAGGCGGAGGCGACCGAGCCGCCCAGCGCCGTGCAGCTTGGCCATCTGCGCCGCATCTGCCGCGCCATCGAAACCCGGCTGGGCGATGCCGAGCTGTCCATCGATGCCATCGCCGAAGCCGAGGGGCTGTCCACGCGCTATCTGCAAAAGCTGTTCAAGGGAGCGGCCACCAGCTTCAGCACCTACCTGCGCGAACGCCGGCTGGAGCGCTGCCGCATGGACCTGAGCAACCGCTCGCTGCAGCATTGCTCCATTGCCGAGCTGTGCTTTCGCTGGGGTTTTGGCGATGCCGCCAACTTCAGCCGTGCCTTCACGGCCCGCTATGGCCTGTCCCCCAAGGCCTATCGCGCCAGTCCGGCGCGCGTGCAGGATGCGCCGCCCGGCCAGCGCGGACGCCCCTCGCCCGCAGAGAGCGCTGCGCAGGGTGCAGAACCGGCCGCAGCGCGCCTGGCACACAGCCCGTTCCAGGCCCTGCTGCGCGACCATGCACGCTACGCCCAGGCGCTGGCCCTTGTGCCCAAGCGCTCGGCGCACGCAGACAATGGTGGTGCGTCGCCCCAGCATTACTACCTTCCGGTCTCCGACAAGACCGTGCACTGGGGTTACCTGAGCCGTTCACTCAAGCCCGTGCTTTCGGTGCGCTCGGGTGACGTGGTGACCATGGAGACGCTGACCCAGCATGCCTCGGACGACTGGGAACGCATGATCGAAGGCGATCCGGGCGCCGAAAGCGTGTTCCACTGGACCGCAGCCCAGAAGGCCGTGGACCGGCGCGGCGCGGGCCCGATGGATGCCTCGATCTACGGCCGCGGCGCAGGCGAGGGCTTCGGCGTGCACATCTGCACCGGCCCCGTCTATGTGCATGAGGCCGAACCTGGCGACCTGCTGGAGATACGCATCCTCGACGTGCAGCCACGCCCCAGCTGCAGCCCCGCCCACCACGGCCGTGTCTTCGGCAGCAACGCCGCCGCCTGGTGGGGCTTTCACTACCGCGACCAGATCACGGAGCCCCGCCAGCGCGAAGTGGTCACCATCTACGAAATCGACCACGCACTGCCCGAGGAGCCCACAGCCCGCGCCGTCTACAACTACCGCTGGACGCCGCAGACCGACCCCTTCGGCGTGGTCCATCCGACCATCGACTACCCGGGCGTGCCCGTGGACCCCGCCAGCATCACCCGGCGCTTTGGTGTGCTGGACAAGGCACGCGTGCCGCTGCGTCCGCATTTCGGCATGCTGGCCGTGGCACCGCGAGAGGCCGGCCTGATCGACTCCATACCGCCGAGCTACTTCGGCGGCAACCTGGACAATTGGCGCGCGGGCAAGGGAGCCACCCTCTTCCTGCCCGTATCGGTGCCAGGCGCACTGTTTTCGGTGGGAGACCCGCATGCATCCCAAGGCGACTCGGAACTGTGCGGCACGGCCATCGAATGCTCGCTGACCGGCAGCTTCGAGCTGCGGGTGCACAAGCGCGCCGCGCTGGACAACCGCTTCCTTGCAGAGCTGGACCACCCTTTCCTGGAGACCGGCTCCGAGTGGGTGATACAGGGCTTCAGCTTCACCGACCACCTGGCCGAACTGGGCAGCCAGGCGCAGTCCCAGGTCTATCGCAAGTCATCGCTGGAAGGCGCCATGCGTGACGCCTTCCACAAGGCAAGGCGCTATCTGATGCTGGCCCACGGGCTGGACGAGGACGAGGCCGTATCACTGATCTCCGTGGCCGTGGACTTCGCCGTGACGCAGGTGGTGGACGGCAACTGGGGCGTGCACGCCGTGATCAAGAAGAAGCTGTTTCCGCCGGAGCTCTCGGCGTCCGCCCAGGCGGGCCACTGAAGCCCACCCGGGATCAGACCCGTGCCAGGAAGCGGGCGATGCGCTGGGCGATGCGCTCGGGCTGCTCGCGGTGGGGGACGTGGCCGCCACCGGCCACGATCTCCACCTCCACAGGGCCGCGCGCCCGGTCGCGGATGCGCTCGGGGTGGACCAGGGAGCCGAACTCGTCATGCTCGCCGTGGATGGCCAGCACCGGGCAGCGCACGCGCTCCAGCGCCTCGTCCAGCCGGTAGTCGGCAAATGGCTGCGACAGCCAGGTATCGACCCAGGCAGACAGCACCCAGGCGGCCTTGTCGCCGTGGTATTTCTCCAGGCGCGCCAGCTGGCCGGGCCGGGCGAAATCCTGTTGGGCCGCACGAATGCCCTGCAAGGTGCGATCTTCCACGAAGGCCTGGGCGGACTCCGTGACCACCGCCTTGCACTGCGCGCCGTATCGGGCCGCCACCATGGCGGCCATGCCGCCGCCCACGCTGTGGCCCAGCACGATGAAATCCCCAAGACCCAGCCCCTGGTGCACTGCCGGAAACACGGTCTCTGCCTCCCGGGCCACAAAGCCCGGCCCCAGCGTGCCCGGATAGGGGTCGGACTGGCCAAAGCCCAGCCGGTCGTAGGCCAGCACATCGCGGCGCGTGGCCTCGGCCAGTTGCTGCGGGAAATCACGCCACAGCGCCACCGAACCCAGCGAGTCGTGCAGCAGCACGATGGGCGCGCGGGCCAGGGACTCTTCGCCGGCCGCCGGCGCCTGCCAGCGCCTGACGTAGATGCTGCCCTGGGGCGTGGAAATGCGGGTTTCGCTCAGGGATGCGGGGATGTCGGTCATGCAGGAGGAAGGCATCGAAAAACTCCATGCCGGTCAGCGCCGGCCCGGCAGACATCATGCGCCCGCATGCCGCCAGAGGGCGACACCGTGGCGACGCGCAGGGCGGAATGCGGCAGCTTTTGTCTCTCTCGGGGCAGCTTTTGCGAACCTGGGCGCGCGGGTTCCTCCGATGGTGAGCGGCAAGGCAGCAGCGTATAAGTTGACCCTACCCCATGCTTGCGAAGGCCTGCCATGTCACACGCTTCCGCTCCCCTGCCCGGCGCCGCACAGGCTGCCGTGGACCCGCGCCAGTTCAAGAGCTTTGCCGAGTTCTATCCGTTCTACCTGCAGGAGCACAGCAACCGCACCTGCCGGCGCCTGCACTTCGTCGGCTCCACGCTGGCGCTGCTGTGCCTGTTCGCGCTGTTCCTGACCGGCAATTTCTGGTTCCTGCTGGGCGGCCTGCTGTTTGGCTACGGCTTTGCCTGGATAGGGCATTTCGGCTTCGAGAAGAACCGGCCCGCCAGCTTCAAGCGCCCGCTCTACAGCTTTCGCGGCGACTGGGTGATGTGGCGCGACATCCTGACGGGCCGCATCCCGCTCTAGACCGGAGCCTGCGGCCTTTGCTCCAGCAGATCGGCCAGCGTCATGCCTGCCAGCCCCGTGCGATCCCACAGCGGCTGCACGGCCGGCGACGGCGCCAGCAGCAGACGCTGCACCAGCGGCTGCAGCGGCGTGCGATGGGGCTCCACCAGCAGCATGTAGCGGGGCTCGGGGCCTTCGCTGGCCGCCACAGTGCCGGGGGCCTGCATCGTGCCCACCCAGTCCAGCACCGACAGCGCCTGCAGCACCGGATCGATCTGCTGCCAGTCCACACGCAGGCGCCGCGCCAGATCGCTGGCGTACAAGCCCTTGGCGGGCGACTCGCGCTCCTGTGCGAGGTACTGCAGGATCTCCACGGCCATCTCGAACTGCCAGCCCTGCTGGCCCGGCATGCGCTGCACGCCCGCCATCACGATGGGCAGGTAGGCCGTGACCACGGCGCCCAGCAGCACGATGACCCAGGCCATGTAGATCCAGATCAGCAGGATGGGCAGCGTGGCGAAGGTGCCGTAGATGACCGAATAGGTAGGCACCGAGGCCAGGTACAGGCCCAGCGCCTTCTTCGCCAGCTCCATGCAGGTGGCCACGAACAGGCCGCCCACCCAGGCATGGCGCCAGCGCACCGCCGTGTTGGGCACGTAGTGGTACAGGCCCGCCATGCCAGCGGCCAGCGCCAGGTACTCGATGGAATCGAAGATGAAGCGCAAGCCTTCGGGCAGCGCATTGACCAGCCCGCGCGAGGCCGACATCACATAGGACGACAGCACCAGGCTCAGGCCCAGCACCAGGGGGCCCAGCGTGATCGCCGCCCAGTAGATCAGCACGCGCTGGCCCAGCGGCCGCAACTGGCGCACGCGCCAGATGTTGTTGAGCGTGCGGTCAATGGTGAGGATCAGCGCCACCGCCGTGATCACCAGAATGGAAAACCCCGCCATGCCCAGCTGGCTGGCCTTGGAGGCGAACTGCGTCAGATAGCCCAGCACCTGGCGCGCGATGGTCTCGGGGATCAGGCTGTCGATCAGCCAGCGCTCCAGCACGATCTGCACGCGGGAGAAGATGGGAAAGGCCGTGAACAGCGCCAGCGCCACCGTGAAGAACGGCACCAGGGCCAGCACCGTGGTGAAGGTCAGGCTGCTGGCGGTCACGCCCAGCCGGTCCTCGCGAAAGCGTTCGCGCAGCGTGTGTGCGGTATTGCGCCATGGAAAGCAGCGCCAGCGTTCGCGCCACGATCGCGGCACCGCAGGCTCGGGCGGCTCGGCCAGGGACAGGCTGCGCTCCTGGGCAGGAACGGGCAGCGCCAGGGCGCCATCCTCCAGGCCATCGACGGGCTCCTTTTCGGGGCCGCCGCTCATCGCCCCATCTCCGCCGCAAGGCGCATGTCTGCAGCGGGCGCGGCCATCCAAGCAATCACATGTTCAAAGGTCAAGACCATGGCCGATATGATGCCACCCCGATGACTGATTCCATTTCTCGCCCCGGCGCCGATGTCGCCGCCACCCGCTGGCTGGCGGTCTCCAGCCTCATGGGCCTGATCGTGCTGAGCCTGGCCTGGGAACTGTGGCTGGCGCCCATGCGGCCCGGGGGCTCCTGGCTGGTGCTCAAGGCCCTGCCGCTGGCGATTCCGCTGATCGGCCTGCTCAAGCACCGCATGTACACCTACCGCTGGGTCAGCCTGCTGGTGTGGATCTATTTCACCGAGGGCGTGGTGCGCGCCTGGAGCGATCCCGCGCCCGGCCGCTGGCTGGCGCTGCTCGAAGTTTTCCTGTGCCTGATGCTGTTCACCGCCTGCGCCCTGCATGTGCGCTGGCGCCAGCGCAGCGCGCGCCGCGCGGCCCAGGCGGCCGGCGGCTGAGCCCCCCGTTTTCATGCCTTCACGTCTTTGAAAGAAGTTGCAACATGACTGCACTGCTTGAACGCCTGCGCCAGATCGTCGGCGAAGCCCATGTCCTCACCGAGGGCGACCTTGTGGCCTACGAACAGGATTGGCGCCGCCGCGTGCGCGGCAAGTCCCTGGCCGTGGTACGCCCGGCCAGCACGGCAGAGGTGGCCGCCGTGGTGCGCGAATGCGCGGCCGCAGGCACCAGCATCATCCCGCAGGGCGGAAACACCGGCCTGTCGGTGGGCTCCACGCCGGACGACAGCGGCACGCAGGTCGTGCTCAGCCTCACGCGAATGAATGCCGTGCGCCACATCGACCGCGACAACCTGAGCTTCACCGTCGAGGCCGGCTGCATCCTGCAAAGCCTGCAGGAGCTTGCCGAGAAAGAGGGCCTGCTGTTCCCGCTGTCGCTGGCCGCCGAAGGCAGCTGCACCATTGGCGGCAACCTGGGAACGAACGCGGGCGGCACCCAGGTGGTGCGCTACGGCAACACGCGCGAGCTGTGCCTGGGCCTGGAAGTGGTCACCCCGCAGGGTGAGATCTGGGACGGCCTCAAGGGCCTGCGCAAGGACAACACCGGCTACGACCTGCGCGACCTGTTCATCGGCAGCGAAGGCACGCTGGGCATCATCACCGCCGCCACCATGAAGCTGTTCCCCCAGCCTGCGGCCCAGCTCACGGCCTTCGCCGCCGTGCCCTCCATGGAAGCGGCCGTGCGCCTGCTGGGCATGGCGCACCAGTACCTGGGCGCGGGCCTGACGGGCTTCGAGGTCATGGGCCAGTTCGCGCTGTCGCTGGTGATCAAGCACATGCCCCAGCTGCGCGTGCCCTTTGCCGGGCTGATCGGCGCGCCGCCCTACTACGTGCTGGTCGAGAATTCGGACAGCGAGTCCGAGCAGCATGCGCGCGAGCGTTTCGAGGCGCTGCTGGAGCTGGCCTTCGAGGACGGCTGCGTGCTCGACGCCGTGGTGGCCGAAAGCCTGTCGCAGGCCCATGAGCTGTGGCACATCCGCGAAAGCATTCCGCTGGCCCAGGCCGAGGAAGGCCTGAACATCAAGCACGACATCTCCATCGCCGCATCGCGCATCCCCGCCTTCGTCGAGCACACCGATGCCGTGCTGCAGCGCGAGATCCCTGGCGTGCGCCTGGTCAACTTCGGCCACCTGGGCGACGGCAACCTGCACTACAACGTGCAGGCGCCCGAGGGCGGTGATGCCAAGGCCTTCCTCAACGAGCGAGAGCACCTGGTCAACCACCTCGTCTATGAAGCCGTGGCCGAATTCGGCGGCTCGTTCTCGGCCGAGCACGGCGTGGGTGCGCTCAAGGTGGACAAGCTGCAGAAGTACCAGTCACCCGTGGCGCTGGGCATGATGCGCGCCATCAAGCAGGCGCTGGACCCGCAGGGACTGATGAACCCGGGCTGCATCCTGCCAAGGCAAGCCTCCTGAGCGCAACGCCGCCCCTTCTGGGGCAGCGCCGGGTTTGCACGCGCCGTCCTGAGCCAGGAGCGGCACGTGCCTGCCTTGTCAGGAAACCGGTTTGGCCTCGATATTGGCCATCGTCTTGTTGACCTGTTCGGGCCAGGCGATGTCGGCGCCGGCCGCATCGGAGAAGTCGGACTGTTTGCCGCCGGTGAGCAGCCACACGCGCAGGGCATTGCGGGCGGGATCGATCACGATGGCGCCCATTTCCTCGCCGCCCTGGTGCGGGCGCAGGCCGACGATGCTCCAGACATCTCCTTCCTTGGTCAGCGGGCCCACGGTACGCATATTGCTCAGCAGGGTCGGGTAGCTGGTGCCCAGCAGCGCCTTGAGCCGGTCGGCCAGCACGCCCTGCTCCAGGTAGTTGGTGCCGTCGTAGGGATACTTGCCCACGTACTCGGCCAGGCTGTCCAGGCCGGGCTCCCCCGCCTTGGCGGTGGAGGGCATGCGCGTGCGCGCGGGAAACGCCAGCACCAATTCCGGGGCTGGCGCAGCCACATCGAGTGCGACGGACTGCGCAGCCTTGGGAGTCGGGACGGAGGGAGAACGCGGATCGCAGGCTGTCAGCGCCAGCATGGCGACACCCAATGCAACGGCGGCCTGCCAGGGGGAGAGCATGGAAGACATGCGCAAGCTCCTTGTCAAAGCGGATGCGAAAAAAGCGGTGACGCCGGTGCGAAAGCCTGGGCAATGCACCGGCACCAGTCTGCGGGCATTTTCGCATCCGGGGCGCCAGACCTTGTTTCAAGGGGCATGGATACCGTCGGACAAGGCGCCGTATTCATCAAGGGATAATCCGGAAGATGAACACGACTCCTGCGCCCCGCCCAGCCCGCTCCCAGTACGAAGATTTCATGCGCCATGTGTACGAGCACGGCGTGTCCAAGACCGACCGTACCGGCACGGGCACGCGCAGCGTGTTCGGCCACCAGATGCGCTTCGACCTGTCCGAAGGCTTTCCGCTGGTCACCACCAAGAAGGTGCACCTCAAGTCCATCATCCTGGAACTGCTGTGGTTCCTGCGCGGCGACAGCAATGTGCGCTGGCTGCAGGAGCGCGGCTGCACCATCTGGGACGAATGGGCCCGTGAGGACGGCGACCTGGGCCCGGTCTATGGCGTGCAATGGCGCAACTGGCCGACGCCGGACGGCGGCCACATCGACCAGATCGCCGAAGTGGTCAAGCAGCTCAAGAGCAACCCGGACAGCCGCCGCATCATCGTCAGCGCCTGGAACGTGGCCGACCTGCCGCAGATGGCGCTCATGCCCTGCCACGCCTTCTTCCAGTTCTACGTGGCCGACGGCAAGCTCAGCTGCCAGCTATACCAGCGCAGCGCGGACATCTTCCTGGGCGTTCCCTTCAACATCGCCAGCTACGCGCTGCTGACCCACATGCTGGCCCAGCAATGCGACCTGGAGGTGGGCGACTTCGTCTGGACCGGTGGCGACTGCCACATCTACAACAACCACTTCACCCAGGTCGAGACCCAGCTGGCGCGCCAGCCCTTCGCCTACCCGACGCTTCAGATCAAGCGCCGGCCCGACTCCATCTTCGGCTACGAGTACGAGGACTTCGAGGTCGTCGGCTACCAGCACCACGAGCCCATCAAGGCCCCCGTGGCCGTCTGAGGCAGCAGAAAGACCCGCCCGATGGCCATCCATCTCATCTACGCACGCGCCGCCAACGGCGTCATCGGCAAGGACAATGCCATGCCCTGGCACCTGCCCGAGGACCTGGCGCACTTCAAGCAATTGACCCAGGGCTCGGCCGTGGTCATGGGCCGCAAGACCTGGGACTCGCTGCCGGCCCGCTTCAGGCCGCTGCCCGGGCGCACCAACATCGTGGTCACGCGCCAGGCGGACTGGGCACCCGAGCCAGCCGCCCCCGGCGTGCTGCATGCCACCAGCCTGGAGCAGGCCCTGGCGCTGGGCCGCCAGGCATCCGCCGACGTGTGGGTCATGGGCGGTGCCCAGATCTACGCCCAGGCCCTGCCGCTGGCCGACAGCATCGAGGTGACTGAAATCGAACGCGACTACGAAGGCGACGCCTTCGCGCCCACGCCGGGCCCCGAGTGGCAGGAGGCCTCGCGCAGCCGCCATGTGGCAGCCAATGGCCTGCCCTACAGCTTTGTGCGCCTGCAACGGCGCTGACACGGTCCTGTCGCAAACGGGGCTGGCGGGCACGGCGGGTCTGTGCAAATAATGTCGGTTTTCCAAGCCTGCGCCGTCTTTTGCATCTTTCCGCCATGAGCCTCGTCCAGCCCCTGCCCCCCGGTCCGCTCGACATCGTCGGCGACATCCATGGCGAAGCCGAAGCGCTGGAGCATCTGCTGGGGCACCTGGGCTACGACGCGCTGGGCCGCCACCCCCAGGGCAGGCGCCTGGTCTTCGTGGGCGACTTCTGCGACCGGGGTCCCGACAGCCCGGGCGTGCTGGCCCGCGTGGTGCCCATGCTGGAGTCGGGCCATGCGCTGGCCGTGCTCGGCAACCACGAAATCAACCTGCTGCGCGAGGATGCCAAGGACGGCTCCGGCTGGTTCTTCGACAGCCGCGTGGCCTCCGACACACCCAAGTACGCCCCGTTCGCACGCATGCCGCTGTGCGATATCCCCGACACCCTGGCCTTGCTGGAGCGGCTGCCCATTGCCATGGAGCGCGAGGACCTGCGCGTGGTCCACGCGGCCTGGCGCCCGCAGCAGATCGCCATGGCGCGCGAGCTGCCGCCAGGCAGCGCGCGCAGCGCCTATGACCACTTCGAGGCCGTGGCCGCCCAGCAGGCCCAGGTCAACAAGGTGGCCGAACGCATGCGCGCCGAGCGCCGGCAATGGCCGCATGACCTGGAAGACCGCAACTGGCTGCCGCCCTTCCTGCCCGCGCACAGCGAAAGCGAGCTGGCCAAGGCCATGGTCAATCCGCTGAAGGTGCTGACCTCGGGCGTGGAGCGCGAATGCCGCAACCCCTTCTACGCGGGCGGCAAGTGGCGCTTCGTCGAGCGCGTGGCCTGGTGGAACGAATATGAGGATGCCCAGGCCGTGGTCGTGGGCCACTACTGGCGGCGCCTGAACCGGGGCGGCCCGTCCTTCCACGGCGCCCAGGCCGAGAACCTGTTCGGCCAGACGGGCCCACTGTCCTGGCACGGCCGGCGCGGCAATGTGTTTTGCGTGGACTACTCGGTCGGCGGCCGCTGGAATGCCCGCCTGGCGGGCGAGGACCCGCAGCAGCGTTTCAAGCTTGCCGCCATGCGCTGGCCTGAGCGCCGCCTGGTGTTCGACGACGGAGCCCAGGCGGACAGCGAGGAGTTCGGCGTTGCGGCGGCCGCTGCCGCATAGCACGCGCCAGATACGCGGCGCTTAGCGTCAGCAGCAGCGAGCGCGGTGCGCCATAGCAGTTGTTGCCCGACACCGTGTTGAACGAAGGCACGTAGCAGCGCCTGTCCAGCAGGTTGCTGGCGTTGGGCGCCACGCCCAGAGGGTGGCCGCCCCCCTCCGAAGAGAGGGGGAAGCGGCGCAGCCGCTCAGGGGTGCCTCAGAACGTTCCGCGCAGCGTCAGCATCACATTGCGTGGCTCGCCATACCAGTTGTTGCCGCCGCTGGTGCCCACTGTGCGGTAGTAGACCTTGTCGAACAGGTTGTTCAGGTTGAGCACGGCCTGCCAGTTGCGGTTGATGCGGTACTGCACGCTGGCATTCCACACGGCATAGCCGCCCTGGCTGAACTTGAAGGGCACGGCCGCGCCGTCGAACTTGCCCGTGTCAGGATTGAAGGCATTGGCCGAGCCGCTCACGAAATGCGCGCTCTGGATATTGGCGCCACCGCCAATCGTCCATTGCGACAGCTCGCCGGGCAGGCGGTAGGTGCTCCACAGCTTGAACAGATGCTTGGGCGTGACGGAGTGGTAGATGCCTTCGATGCCCGGCGTCTTGTTGTGGTTGCGGTTGAAGGTGTAGCCGGCAAACAGCTGCCAGCCGCGCGCCAGCTCGCCCGAGATCTCGCCTTCCACGCCCTGGCTGACCACCTTGCCCTTGCTCAGCCAGCAGCAGTTCAGGCCCGCGTCGCCGATGTCGGTGTTGGGGTAGGAGGGATCGGCCACGGCCTCGCCATTGCGCTCTATGCGGTACAGGGCCATGGAGGCCATCAGCCTGCCCTCGTTGAACTCGCCCTTGGCGCCCAGCTCGAAATTGCGGCCCTTGATGGGGTCCAGCGGCGTGCCGGGCAAGGGCCCGCCCAGCTTGTCGGCCTGGGACTTGTGGATCTCGGCGACGCTGCCGTAGGCCGTCCAGCGGTCGTCGATGTCGTAGACCAGGCCGCCATAGGGCGTGAAGATACCGCTCTCGCCATAGGACGACACGATGCGGCTGGTGAGATTGCCGGCCCGGTCGAAGCGCAGCCAGGGCGTCTGCGTGTCGTAGCTGGCGCGGCGCGCGCCGACGATGGCGGTCAGGCGGTCCGTCAGGCTCAGGTTGAGCCGGCCGTACAGGCCTTTCTGCGTGGCGCCATAGCCCGCGAAGCTGCGCGTCTTCCAGACGAAGCTGGGCAGGGGAATGGCGCCCGGGTCGAAGCCGAACACACTGATTCCCCCCGCCGGCGTATCCACTTCGGAGAGAAAGGTGTCCTGCGTGTCGCGGATCTTGACCCAGTCCGCGCCCAAAAGCAGCCGGTGCCTGCGCCCCAGCAGGGAGAACGTTCCGCTGACGTTGGCATCCAGCGCCTTCTTGGTGGAATAGAAATCGTTGGAGAACCCGCTGAGCGCCGCGCCCAGGCCGGTCGAGGGGTCCACCGCCCCGGACATGTCCGCCAGACGGCTGTCGCTGTCGACCTTGACGTAGTTGGCATGGGCACGGACGCGCCAGTCGCCTTGCAGCCGTTGCTCCAGCTGCGCAAACAGTTCCTTGTTGGTTCTGTCGTAGTGGCCCCAGCCGGCCATCAGCGCCGTGCTGCGCGGCAGGTGCAGATCGTCGCCATTGGCCGCGCGCGGCAGGCCGCTGCGCCAGGGCAGGCTGGCCGACTTGTCGTAGCTGCCGCCCAGGGTCAGCTTGGTCGCAGGCGTGAGATCGGCTTCCACGATGCCGTAGAGCAAGGTGTTGCGCGCATCGGCGTAGTCATAGAAGAACTCGCGGTCGCTGTGCGCCAGCACGGCGCGGCCGCGCACCCGGCCATCGGCGGCCAGCGGGCCGGCCACATCGACTTCGGCCCGGCGCTGGTTCCAGCTGCCCACCGAGGCCGAGGCCAGCACCTGGGGCTGGGCCGTGGGGCGCTTTCTCACCAGGTTGATGGAGCCGCCGGGCTCGCCATTGCCGCTGTACAGGCCGTCCGCGCCGCGGATCACCTGCACGCTGTCGTACATGGCCATGTTGGGGTCGAAGGTGCCCTGGCTGAAGGCGTCCACCGCCGCTCCGTCGATCTGGACATTGCTGATCTGGAAGCCCCGCGCGTAAAAGCTGTTGGCCGTGCCGCCCAGGCCACCCGAGCCCGCGTAGTCCACCGTCACGCCCGTGGTCTGCTGCATCACGTCGCCCACGGAGACCAGGCCCTGGTCCTCGATGCGCTGGCGCGTGACCACGGAGATGGACTGCGGCGTCTCGCGCACGCTCTGCCCCTTGCCCAGCGACACGCGCGAGGCCGCATAGGAGCCCGAACCCTCCGTGGTATCGCCAGCGTGCGCCTGGGCCGTGACCAGCACCGTGCCCAGCGCAGCATCGGCTGCCGGCGACGGCTCCCTGGCCGGTGCCTTCAGCGTGTAGGCGCCCGGTACGGCGTCGATCACGGTCACGCCCGTGCCGGCCAGCAGCCGGTCCAGCGCCTGGCGCGGCGTGAAGCGGCCCTGCAAGGCCGGCGAAGTGCGGCCTGCAACGATCTGCGGATCGAACAGCACCTGGTGCTGGGCCTGCTGCGTGAACTGGCGCAGCGCGCCGGCCAGCGGCTGGGGCGCGATGCTGAAGGCCAGCTCCCCTGCCTGGCCCGCCTGCCCCGCCTGCCCCGCCTGCACGGACGATGGCTGCTGCGCCTGCACCGCAGGCTGCGCCAGCGCAACCAGGGCTGCGGCCACCAGCGACGGCATCCTTGCCCGCCGCCATGGCCTGCCCCTGTGCTGAAACTCTCCTCCCCAAATGCCCGCGCCCATGGCGGCGCTGCCGTGTTCTTTTCCTGCTTGCATCCCTGCTCCTGCTGCACTGTGTCCATTGCCCGCTGTCGCGGTGTGCGCGGTGGGTGGCAGGCAGACAGTTGAGCGTCCACCCGCCACGCGCGTGCGCGGCCGTCGCGGTTGTTGGCTGAGCTGTGCACTGGGCAGCGGCCTGGCTGGCAACCATGGAGGCGCGAGAAAACCCGGCCTCCATGAAGGTAAAACCCACTACCGCGCCAAAGTGGGAACGTGGCCGAACCGAGAAAGCGGGTTGTTTACATTAATTTACAAACAGCCAAGACACTCAATGCGCCGAGATTCGCCAGCCGCCCTGCGCATCGCCCTGCACACGCACCGGCAACAAGTGCGGCAGCGAGCGCAGAAACACCTCGGGCTTGCCGGTCAGCGCCACGCCGGACACGGACAGCGCGGCCAGCCGCGCATCGCCATCCACCCGTACGGGCTGGCCCAGGTAGCGCGACAGATCGGCGGCGACCTCGGCCAGCGTTGCCTGCTGGAACACCATCTGGCCGCTGCGCCAGTCGCCCACCGTGTCCGCGCCGGCCGCCAGCGGATGCTGCGTGCCGTCGCGGGCATCGACGGACATGCCGGCGCCCGCGCCCAGCAGCAGGCGCCTGCCGTCCGCCGCATGGCGATCGGGGCGCAGCTCCACCTTGCCCTCCAGCACCTTCACCACCAGCGCTGGCGGCCCGGCGCGCACATTGAAGGCCGTGCCCACCACGCGGATCTGGCTGGCGCCGCTGTCCACGGTGAAGGGCCGCGACCGGTCGGCGGCGACCTGGAAGAAGGCCTCGCCCTGGTCCAGCACCGTCTCGCGGCGGCGCGGGTAGTAGCGCACCTGCAGCCTGGAGGAAAAATTCAGCGTGACCCGCGTGCCATCGGGCAGTTCAGCCTCGCGCACCTCGCCGGGGCCGGTGGCCATCTCGATCACATGGCTTGCGTGGTTGTCCCAGGCATACCAGCCCCCGCCCACGGCCAGCGTCGTGACCAGAGCCACCGACAGCAATGCAGGCATCAGGCCGCGGCGTGTGCACTGACGTGCCGGCCCGGGCAAGTGGGCCTGTGTCTGCGCACGCGGCCCGCTCGCCCTGGCTTGCGGCGCAGCAGCCGCGTCGCAGGCCAGCACCGGCCTGCGCAACTGCTGCAGGTCCAGCACCGTGCGCCCCAGGCTCTCGAAGATGCTGCGGTGCTGCGGGTCGGCGGCCAGCCAGGCGTCGAGTTCGCGCTCGTCGGCGCCGGTCCAGTCGGCTTCACGGCGGCGGGCGAAGTAGTCGGCGGCGCGGGCATGCAATTGCAGGCGTTGCGGGGTCAGCGTCATTCCCGGCCCTCCCCGTCCGTCGCGGCCTGCGCCAGCAGGCCCTGCATCACGCGCATGTCTTCGGCGCTGCCGTACTGCACGCGCAGTTCGCAATAGGCCATGGCCAGCGTCACATGGTTGTGCACCATGCGGCGCGAAATGCCCATGCGCTGCGCCACCTCGGTCTGCGTGAGCCCGTCGATGCTGTGCAGCACGAAGGCCTCGCGGCGGCGCTCGGGCAGCTCGGCCATGGCCTGCTCCAGGCGGCACAGGCGCTCGCGGTGGTGCGCCGCCTGAAGGGGGTCCGACCCCTCGCCGGCCGGCAGTTGCTGCGCCAGTTCCATGTGTTCATCCAGCGAGACCGATTCGCGCCCCGGCGCACCCGCCGAGCGGCGCCAGGCATCGTGCGAGACATGGTGGGCGATCACGCGCAGATAGGGTTCCTGCTCCTCGGGCGGCAGGGCCTTGCCCGAGGCCGCATAGCGCACGAAGACCTCCTGCACCGCATCCTCGGCATCCTCGCGGTTGCGCATCTGCCGGCCCAGCAGGCGGCGCAGAGGCTGGTGCCAGCGCGCATACACGCGGGCCAGCAGGGAGGGGGCGGCATCATCGTCCGCGCCTGGCACGCGCGCGCTCACGGGCAGGCTCCCGGCACAGCGGTCTGGACGCGGGCAGGCAAGCCAGCATGGGAAACGGACAGGACGAAGAAGGACGGCACGGGCGGCGATTGTACTGAGAATGGTTCTCATCAACACCCTTGCGGCCGGCACGCGCCATGCGATGCGGGCCCCGCCAATGCCTTACCGGCCCGCTGCCCCATGCAGCGCCACCAGCGTGGGCACCACCCAGTTCGGCGCAGGCTGCGCCCCGTCGAAGCACTGGTCCTCGGACGGCACGGCGATGACGGTCATGCCGGCCTGCCGCGCCGCATGTGTTCCCGAGACCGAGTCCTCGAACACCAGGCAGCGCCCGGTCGGCACGCCCAGGCGTTGCGCCGCGAAGTAATAGATGTCGGGCGCGGGCTTGCCGCGCACCACCTGCTCGGCCGAGACGATGGCGTCGAACGCCGGCCGCAGGCCCAGCGCATCCAGGGTGTGGTGGCACAAAGACAAAGGAGAGTTCGAGGCCAGCGCCACGCGCCAGCCCAGGGCGCGGCAGGCGCCCAGTGTTTCGCGCACGCCGGGCAGGGCCTGCCCATGCGCGCTGACCAGGGCCGCCACGCGCGCGACCACGCGGCTCTCCAGCTCGCGCTGGCTGGGCCCCTGCCAGGGCCGGTGGGCATACCAGTGCGCGGCAACCTGCGCCGTGGTCATGGGCGCCGTCACGCGGGACATCTCGGCCGTGATGTCGATGCCGACCTCGGCAAAGGACTCGCGCTCGGCACGCTTCCAGAAGGGCTCGGAGTCTATGAGCAGGCCGTCCATGTCGAAGATGGCGGCGCCGAATCCGGCCTGGCCAAGGCCTGCGAACGAGGGAGCGGCTTCAGGGATTTGCATGGCGCGCATGCTAGCGCAGGCGGCAAGTGAAAGCAGTTGCTGTTAGCCTGTGCCGGCTGGCGATGGATGCAGATGCATGCGATTGCCAGCCCTTCACAATCCTTAGCGAGCCCGCAATGACCAGCCCCCTGTACACCGCCTCCATTCCCGTCCTGCAGCAGATGCTGAAGGCCCTGTCCGACGTGCTCAAAAAGGCCGAGGAACACGCCGCGCAGAAGAACATCGATCCCGACGCCCTGCTGCAGGCCCGCCTGTTCCCCGACATGTTCCCGCTGGTGCGCCAGGTGCAGATTGCTGCGGACTTCGCCAAGGGCATCGCCTCGCGCCTGGCCGGCGCCGAGGTGCCTTCGTGGCCCGACACGCAGACCAGCTTTGCCGACCTGCAGGCGCTGATCACCAAGGCGCTGGACCATGTGGGCTCGTTCGCGCCCGAGCAGTTCGCGCAAAGCGAGTCCCGCGAGATCGTGCTGCGCCCCGGCACGCCCAAGGAAAAGAAGCTGACCGCCAGCGCCTATCTGCTGCACTACGGCCTGCCGCAGTTCTTCTTCCATGTGACCACCGCCTATGCCCTGCTGCGCCACAACGGCGTCGAGGTCGGCAAGCGCGACTACATGGGCAGCTACTGAGCGTGCCATGGCCGGTCTGGCCAGCGCTTCACTGCGCGGCCAGATCCCGGCCTCGCGTCTCCGGCAGGCACATGGCGAACAACACCACCATCACGTAGCCGGCCGTGGCGCAGATGCCGATGGCCATGCCCAGCGACAGGCCCAGCCGGTCGCTGAACACGCCCACCAGCGCAGGGAAGGTGGCCCCGATGCCGCGGCCGAAGTTGTAGCAAAAGCCCTGGCCGGAGCCGCGCAGTTCGTTGGGGAACAGCTCGGCCAGGAAGGCTCCGGCGCCGCTGAAGATGCCCGACATGAAAAAGCCCAGCGGAAAGCCCAGCACCAGCATCCAGGCATCGGTGATGGGCAGCAGCGTATAGGCATAGGCCAGGCTGCCGGCGCCGATGGCGAACAGCGTGAAGGCCAGGCGCCGGCCCAGCAGGTCGGAGGCGTAGGCACCGCACAGGTAGCCTGCAAAGGCGCCGAAGATGAACATGAACTGGTAGCCGCCCGAGCCCAGCACCGTCAGGTGGCGCTCGTTCTTCAGGAAGGTGGGCAGCCACACGGCAATGGCGTAGTAGCCGCCCTGCATGCCCGTGAACATCAGGCTGGCCAGCACCGTGGTCTTGAGCATGCCGCCCTTGAAGATGTCCAGGAAGTGCCCGCTGCGCTCGCCCCGGCCCACGGCGGCGCGGGTCTTCAGGTAGACCTCGGGGTCCTTGACGGTGCGGCGTATGTACAGGATCAGCAGGGCCGGCAGCAGGCCCAGCAGGAACATGGCCCGCCATGAGATCTCGGGCGGCAGAAACGAGAACAGCGCCATGGACACCAGCACGGCCGCGCCCCAGCCTATGGACCAGCTGCTTTGCACCAGGCCCACCGCCTTGCCCCTGAAGGCCGGCCGTATGGTCTCGGCGATCAGCACCGAGCCCACGGCCCACTCGCCGCCAAAGCCCAGGCCCTGCAGCGTGCGGGCCAGCAGCAGTTGGCCCGGTGTCTGCGCCAGGCCGCAGGCGAAGGTGAAAAGAGCGAATACGAGGATGGTCCACTGCAGCACACGCACGCGCCCGTAGCGGTCCGCCAGGATGCCGGCCATCCAGCCGCCGATGGCCGAGGCCACCAGCGTCGAGGTGCCGATCAGGCCGACCTCGGTCTTGCTCATGCCCCACAGCGACAGCAGGATCGGGGTGACCAGGGGCAGCGTGTAGTAGTCGAAGGCGTCCACGGCATAGCCGCCGAACGAGGCCGTCAGCGCCCGCTTTTCCTTGGGCTCGAGCTGGCCCAGCCAGTGGCCCCGGGGCTGCTCTGCGGCCAGGGTCCTTGCGTTGTCAAGGCTTGTCATTTGTTGTCTCCTTGCACTTCGGCTGCGCGAAGCGTCTTGCATTCAATGGCACTCCATCGGTTGTGATCCGGGCCTGGCCGGGCGGCCCTCCCCCGCCCGCGCCATGCCCCCTGCTGGCGGCGTGTCAGGCCGCCGTTCCGTAGCCGCCGCCCCCCGGCGTGCAGACTTCGAAGATGTCGCCCGGCTGCATGTGCACGGCGCCGATGTGGTCCAGTTCCTCGACCTGGCCATCGGCACGCAGCACACGGTTGATGCCCGGCTGCCCCGGCTGGCCACCTGCCATGCCGAAGGCCGGATTCAGGCGCCCGTTGGACAGGATGCTGGCCGTCATGGGCTCCAGGAAGCGCACGCGCCGCACGCCGCCGTTGCCGCCGTGCCAGCGCCCGCCGCCGCCCGAGCCGTCGCGAATCTCATAGCTGTCCAGCATCACGGGGAAGCGGAACTCCAGCACCTCCGGATCGGTCAGGCGCGAATTGGTCATGTGCGTCTGGACGACGCTGGTGCCGTTGAAGCCGCGCTCCACCCGGCCCTCGGCGTCCAGCACCGCGCCTGCGCCGCTGCCGCCGGCAATGGTTTCGTAGTACTGGTGGTGCGCATTGCCGAAGGTGAAGTTGTTCATGGTGGGCTGGCTGCCCGCCATCACGCCCAGCGCGCCGAACAGCGCGTTGGTGATGCAGGTGGAGGTCTCCACATTGCCCGCGACCACCGAAGCGGGCGGGTTGGGGTTGAGCATGCAGCCCTGGGGGATGATGACTTTCAAAGGCTTGAGGCAGCCCGCGTTGAGCGGGATGTCGTCGTCCACCAGCGTGCGGAACACATAGAGCACGGCCGCCATGCACACGGCGCGCGGCGCATTGAAGTTGTTGGTCTGCTGGACGCTGGTGCCCGAGAAATCGATGACGGCACTGCGCTCGGCCGTATCGACGGTGACGGCCACGCGGATCTGCGCGCCATTGTCCAGTTCCAGCGTGAACTGCCCGTCCCTGAGTCGCGTGATGACGCGGCGCACCGACTCCTCGGCGTTGTCCTGCACATGGCCCATGTAGGCCTGCACCACGGGCAGGCCGAACTGCGCCACCATCTTGTGCAGCTCCTGCACGCCTTTTTCATTGGCCGCGATCTGGGCCTTCAGGTCGGCCAGGTTCTGCTGCGGGTTGCGGCTCGGGTACTCGCCGCTTTGCAGCAGCTCGACCATCTCCTGGGCGCGCAGCACGCCGCGATCGACCAGCTTGAAGTTGTCGATCTGCACGCCCTCTTCCTCGATGCGCGTGGAAAACGGCGGCATGGAGCCCGGCGTGATGCCGCCCACATCGGCATGGTGGCCCCGGCTGCCGACGTAGAAGGTCGGAGATGCCTCGCCGGCGATATGGACCGGCGTGATGACGGTGATGTCCGGCAGATGGGTGCCGCCCTGGTAGGGGTCGTTGAGCACGTAGACATCGCCCTGGGCCATACGCCCGGCGTTCCTGCGGATCACCGTCTGGATGCTTTCGCCCATGGAGCCCAGATGGACGGGCATGTGCGGCGCGTTGGCGATGAGATGGCCCCGGGCATCGAACAGCGCGCAGCTGAAATCCAGCCGCTCCTTGATGTTCACCGAATAGGCGGTGTTCTGCAGCTGCAGGCCCATCTGCTCGGCGATGTTCATGAACAGGTTGTTGAAGACCTCCAGCAGCACAGGGTCCACCGTCGTGCCGGCCGCGTACTCGACCTTGCGCGGCACCACCCGGTCCAGCACCAGGTGATCCAGCCCGGTGAGCCTGGCCGACCAGCCAGGCTCGATCACGGTGGTGGCGTTGCGCTCGGCGATGATGGCCGGGCCGGCAATGACGTCGCCGGGCCGCAGGTCCTCGCGCACCACCAGGGCCGCGCCATGCCAGGCGCCGCCGGAGTACATGTGCACGGTTTCGCGGCGCGGATGCTCGCGCGGCGGATGCTCCGGCTGCAGCGGCTCGCCGGGCGCATCGCCCGCAATCACGGCTTCGACCGACACGGCTTCCACCACCAGCCCCTTGCCCGCCATCAGAAAGGCGAAACGCTGGCGGTAGGCCTCCTCGAAAGCCGACTGAATGCCCGGCAGGGAGCCAAAGGGCACGACCAAGGCGGAATCGGAGCCCTCGTAGCGCACATGCACGTTGTGCCGCACCTGCACGGGGCCTGCGCCGACCTGCCGGCGCTCCAGCTCCGCCTGCGCGCCCGTGCCCAGCGCATCCAGGCATTCAGCGATCAGCGGCAGGGCCTCGGCAGTCAGCGCCAGCTCCATGGCCTGCTCGCGGATCACGGTCTGGTCCGCCAGGCCCATGCCATAGGCGCTGAGCACGCCGGCCAGCGGATGCACGAACACGCGGGACATGCCCAGCGCATCGGCCACCAGGCAGGCATGCTGGCCGCCCGCGCCGCCGAAGCACTGCAGCGTATAGCGCGTGACGTCATAGCCGCGCGCCACGCTGATCTTCTTGATGGCGTTGGCCATCTGCTGCACGGCGATGCGGATGAAGCCCTCGGCCACGTCCTCGGGAGTGCGCCCCGTCTGCCGCGCCAGTTCCTCGAAGCGGACACGCACGGCCTCGCCGTCCAGTCGCTCGTTGGCGGCAGGCCCAAACACGCTGGGAAAGTAGCGCGGCTGGACCTTGCCGACCATCACGTTCGCATCGGTCACGGCCAGGGGGCCGCCGCGGCGATAGCTCGCCGGGCCGGGATGGGCACCCGCGCTCTCGGGTCCCACGCGAAAGCGCGAGCCGTCATAGGCCAGCACCGAGCCGCCGCCGGCGGCCACGGTGTGGATGCTCATCATCGGCGCGCGCATGCGCACGCCGGCCACCTGGGTCTCGAACTCGCGCTCGAAGGCGCCTGCATAGTGGCTGACGTCGGTGGATGTGCCACCCATGTCGAAACCGATGACCCTGTCGTGCCCGGCCAGGCCCGCCGTGCGCGCCATGCCCACGATGCCTCCGGCCGGCCCGCTCAGGATGGCGTCCTTGCCCTGAAAACTGCCCGCGTCGGACAGCCCTCCGCAAGACTGCATGAAGAACAGCCGCACTCCCGGCATCTCTGCAGCCACCTGCTGCACATAGCGGCGCAGGATGGGAGACAGGTAGGCATCGACCACCGTGGTATCGCCCCGGCTCACGAACTTCATCAGCGGACTGGTCTCGTGCGAAGTGCTGACCTGCGTGAAACCCAACTGCCGCGCAATGCGCGCCGCCATCTGCTCATGCCGCGTGTGGCGGTAGCCATGCATGAAGACGATGGCCACGCTGCGCAAGCCGCGCGCATGGGCTGCGGCCAACGCCGTGTGCAGGTGCAGCCCGTCCAGCTCGCGCAGCACCTTCCCATGGGCATCCACACGTTCCACGGCCTCGACCACCTCGCTGTAGAGCAGTTCGGGCAACTGGATATGGCGGTCGAACAGGCGCGGACGGTTCTGGTAGGCGATGCGCAGCGCATCGCGAAAGCCCCGCGTGGTCACCAGCAGCGTGGGCTCGCCCTTGCGCTCCAGCAGCGCATTGGTGGCCACCGTGGTGCCCATCTTCACGCACTCCACCTGATCGGCGGGGACCGGCTCGCCCGGCGCCAGCCCCAGCAGGTGGCGGATGCCGGCCACGGCCGCGTCCCGGTACTGCTCGGGGTTCTCCGACAGCAGCTTGTGCGTGACCAGGCTGCCATCGGGCCGCTTGCCCACCACATCGGTGAACGTACCGCCACGGTCTATCCAGAATTGCCAGCGCCTGTCATGGGGAATGGAGCGTTCTTGCATGGTGTCGGAACCCGTTTGTCTCGAAGTTGAAGTCAGGAAAACCGTGGCCTGGAGCACGGCCCTCCGCCTGTGCCCACCACTGGCGTCCAATCTAAAAGTGCCCCTGGACCGCGTCCATCGAGAAGTTTTCGCCCCCTCTGTTCACGAAAACTGAACAGGAGCGACCCCTTGCCGGCCAGCGACGCAAAGAAAAAGGCCCGCCGAAGCGGGCCCCAAGCCAGGCAGGCAGGCCGTCAGAACGCGGCCAGATGGCTGTTGCGCAACTCCGTCACCAGCATGTGGCCCGGCTCGTGCGTGATGGCGAATGGCAGGGCCGCCGAGCGTATGGCCTGCTGGGGCGTCACGCCGCAGGCCCAGAACACGGGAATCTCTCCCGGCCTGAGCGCCATGGGCTCGCCGAAGTCCGGCCTGTCGATGTCGGCAATGCCTATCTGCGCGGGATCGCCCAGGTGCACGGGCGCCCCATGCACGCTGGGATAGCGCGAAGTGACCTGGATGGCGCGGATGGCGTGGGCCGCCGTCATGGGCCGCATGCTGACCACCATCCGGCCACCGAACCGGCCAGCCTGGCCGTTGGCAATGTCGGTGATGAACATGGGCGCGCCCCGGCCTTCATCGATGTGGCGCACGGGCACGCCCGCCTCGCGCAGCGCATCCTCGAAGGAGTAGGAGCAGCCGATGACGAAGCCCACCAGGTCGTCGCGCCACAGCTCCGTGAGGTCATTCACCTGCTCGGCCCTGTGACCATCGCGAAACACCCAGTACGAGGGCAGGTCGGTCTTCAGATCGATATCGCCGAGCTCGGGCACGCGGCTGCTGCCGGGCTCGGTCACGCCGATCAGCGGGCAGGACTTGGGGTTGAGGCGAGCAAAGCGCAGGAACTCCTCGCTGCACTCGCGCGGCAATATCGCCAGGTTGCCCTGGGTGTAGCCGGGGCACTGCCCTGCCGTCTGCCCGCGAAAGCGGCCGGCGCGCACCTCCTGTCGGAACTCGGTCGGATGGGTCCAGTGCGTCATGGGTGAGCCTCTATTGAGTGGAGATGCCTCCCAATGTAAAAAGCAGCAGGCCACCGGTCCACTCAGGAATTGTGCGCAGCCTCTCCCAGAAAAACTGAACAGCCACCGCAGCCCGCGCAGACCCCCATGAACATCCGCTTTCTGGAAACCTTTGTGCTGCTGGCACGCATCGGCAGCGTGCGCCGCGTGGCCGAACTGGTGCATGCCAGCCCCGGCGCCGTCTCCATGCGCATACGCGGGCTGGAGTCGGACCTGGGCGTGACCCTGTTCCACTGGGACCGCAAGACGCTGCAGATCACCGACGCCGGCGCCCGCTTGCTGCGGCATGCGGAGGCCGTCATTGAAGCCGCACGCACCCTGGAGCGTGCCGCCAGGTCCGACGACGCCATCGGCTGCCGCCTGCGGGTCGGCGTGCTGGAGACGGCGGTACACACCTTCCTGCCCGAATTCGTCAAGGCGATGGGCGCCAGCCTGCCGCATATCGAGCTGGACCTGACCGTCGATCTGAGCACCCACCTGTCGGAGCAGATGATGCGGCGCGATCTGGACCTGATCGTGCGCACCGGCAGCGGCGTGGACCCCCAGTTCGCCGTGGTCGAGAACCTGCTGGAGGTGCCCGTGCACTGGATTGCCAGGCGGGGCCTGGTGCCCAGGAAGGATGGACTGCACAAGGCGCTGGGCAAGCAATTGCTGACACAGATGCGCGGCACCGGCCCCTACGAGCAGGCCGTGGCCATGGCACAGCAACTGGCCGTGCAAAGCGGCATGGTCTCCAGCGATCTGCGCATCTCGGGATCGCCCTCGCTGGCGGCCCTGGTCTCGCTGGTGCGAGAAGGGCTAGGCGTCGCCATCATGCACGGCATGCTGGTGGCGCCGCAGCTCGAAAGCGGGGAGCTGGTGGAGCTGGAACTGCCCACGCCGCCCTCCTTTCGCATCACCACCTGGTACCCCAAGAGCCCGCCGCCCGGCGTCACCGACACTGCCCAGGTGCTGCGCCGGGTCTGCAAGAGCTACTGCAAGCGGGTCAGCCCGCATCTGGCGCGGTACATCGGCTAGGGCGCGGATGCCGGCGGCGGCTCCTGCCCGTGCAACAGCGCCAGAAAGCTGTCGGCCGCCTGGCTCAGCGGCCGGTCGCGGCGCACCAGGCTGCCGTAGGCCTGCAGGTTGCGGCGCATGCGATAGGGCAGGATGCGGACCATGCCGTGCGCGGCGCTGTCCCGGGCCACGGCCTGCGGAATCACGGCGATCAGGTCGGAGTTGCGCACCAGGTTCATGGTGGTGAGGATGGAGCCCGTCTCGATCAGGCCGCGCGGCAGCGGCAGGCCGTGGGCCTGGAATTCCTGGTCGATCAGTGCGCGCATGGGACTGCCGGGCGGCTGCAGCACCCAGCCATGGGCCTGCAGCTGCGCAAAGCCCACGCTGCGGGCACGCGCCAGAGGATGGCCGCAGCCCACGATGATGGACAGGGCCTCGTCATCTATGGTGCGGAACAGATGGGCGGGATCGGCCTGCCCGGTCTGCCGGCCCACCACCACCTCCAGCACGCCGTCCTGCAACTGCGCCAGCAGCCGGTCGCTGGTGTCCACGGCCACCTCGATGGACAGCAGCGGCCACTGGCGCTTGAGCGCCAGCAGCGCCTGTGTCAGCCGCCCCGGCGAGGCCGCCATGATGCTGCCCACGGCCAGCCGCCCCGCGCTGCCTTCGCGCAGTTCCTGCAGCTCGCGGTTCAGCGCCTCCATGCCGCCGCGCAGGTGGCGGAAGTAGCCCGTCACGCGCTCGCCCGCCGCGTTCAGCTGCAGGCCGCGCCCAACGCGGTCGAACAGGGGCAGGCCCAGCGCGCTTTCCAGCTCATGCAGCATCTTGGTGGCGGCCGGCTGGCTCAGTCCCAGCTCGGCTGCGGCGCCGCGCAGCGTGCCCTTCTGGTCGATGGCCAGCATCAGCGCCACCTGCCGCATGCGCAGGCGGTTGAGCAGTTGCGGCGTGCTGTCCCTGCGGTCGATGGAGCCCATAGGAATATCCCGTGAATTGATTACCCAAGGTTATTGATTCATCAGCAACTTTCAGTTTACGGCAATCAATCATCTGCCTAGCATGGGTCCACAACAAAAGCACCGGAGACAAGACATGCAACGCCGCCCCCTGCTGCTGGCCGCAACTGCCCTGCTGCCCGCCATCGCCCTGGCCCAAACCCCGCCGGACTGGCCCACGCGGCCTGTGCGCATGCTTGTGGGCTCGGCCCCAGGCGGCGGCACCGACGCCATGGCCCGCGCGGTGGCCGACCGGCTCGCGCCGCTGCTGCGCCAGCCGGTGATCGTGGAAAACCGCCCCGGCGTCTCCAACACCCTGGCCGTGGACATGACGGCCAAGTCCACGGACGGGCACACCATGGTGATGGGCGTGGTCACGGCCCATGCCATTGCCCCGCACCTGCTCAAGCTGGGCTACGACAGCAACCGCGACCTGGTGCCCGTGGCCTATGTGGGCGCAGTGCCCAATGTGCTGGTGGTGGGAAACAACCTGCCCGCCAACTCGGTGCAGGAACTGGTCGCCCTGGCCCGCAAGGAGCCCGGCAGGATCAACTTCGCCAGCAGCGGCACGGGCAGCACCCAGCACATCGCGGCCGAGATGTTCAAGGACGCGGCCGGCATTGAACTGACCCACGTGCCCTACAAGGGCAGCGCCGCCGCCCTGGTGGACCTGGTCAGCGGCCAGGTGCAGATGAGCTTTGACACCATGCCTTCGGTGATCGGCCAGATCAAGGCCGGCAAGCTGCGCCCGCTGGGCGTGACGTCGCCGCGCCGCAACGCCCAGCTGCCCCAGGTGCCGACGCTGGCCGAGGCCGGCCTGCCCGGCGTGGAGATAGGCGCCTGGTACGGCATCTACATGCCAGCGGCCACACCCCGCGCCGTGCAGGCCCGGGTGCACGACGAAGTCAACAAGGTGCTGGCCCTGCCCGAGACGCGCACGCGCCTGGAGGCCGTGGGCGCCGAGCTGCAGCCCATGGGCCAGGCGGAGTTCATTGCCTTGCACAACGCCGAGTACCAGCGCTTTGGCGAAATCATCCGCAAGAACCACATCAAGATCGACTGAGCCGCACATGCCCGCATCCGAACTTCCCGTCGTCGCCCTGACCCTGGGCGATCCCGCCGGCATAGGCGCCGAACTGATCGCACGCCTGCTGGCGCGGCCCGAGGCCATGCAAAAGGCCAACATCGTGCTGGCCGGCGACCCCTGGCTGTGGCAGCAGGGCCAGCGCATCGCGGGCCTGCAGGTGGCCACCACACCCATCGCCAGCATGGCCCATGCACGTGGCCGCACCGATACCGCCCTGCCCGCCTTCCTGGCCCTGGACACGGTGGCCCCCGATGCCGTGCACCAGGGTCGTGCCGAAGCCGCAGGCGGGCGCTCGGTGCTGCAGGTGCTGGACCGGTGCATGGACGCGGCCCAGGCCGGCCAGATCGACGCCATCTGCTTTGCGCCGCTCAACAAGCAGGCCATGAAGCTGGGCGGCCTGCGCCATGAGGACGAGCTGCACCACTTTGCCGAGTACCTGGGTGTGAGCGGCTATTTCTGCGAATTCAACACGCTGGGCGATCTGTGGACCTCGCGCATTTCGTCCCATGTGCCGCTCAGGGACGTGGCCGGCTATCTGAGCCAGGAGCGCATCGCCCAGGCGGCCGAGCTGATCTACCGCGCGCTGCTGGCCAGCGGCATGGCGGCCCCCAAGGTGGCGATTGCGGGCTTCAACCCGCACAACGGCGACGGCGGCACCTGCGGGCGCGAGGAGATCGACATCATCGCGCCGGCCGTGCGCGCGCTGCAGGCCCGCGACTGGCCCACGCCCGACCCGTTCCACGGCCCCTTCCCGGCCGACACCATCTTCCTGAAGGCCCAGGCGGGCGAGTACCAGGCCATCGTGACCATGTACCACGACCAGGGCCAGATCGCCATCAAGCTGCTGGGCTTCTCGCGCGGCGTGACCGTGCAGGGCGGCCTGCCGATCCCCATCACCACGCCGGCCCACGGCACGGCCTATGACATCGCGGGCCAGGGCCGGGCCAGCGTGGAGGCCACCTGGCAGGCCTTTCTGATCGCCTGCCGCATGGGCGCCGCGCGCCTGTCCTGACTGACTTCACTCCCTCGCCATCACCATCATGAAAATCAAATCCGTCCGCGCCCGCGTCTACGAATGGCAAGGCAAGACCGTGCCGCCCCAGGGCAACTTCTGCTCCAACGCCATGGACCTGCTCTATGCGCCGCAGGAGACCATGTCCACCTTCCGCTTCCATTCCTGGACGGTGGTGGAGATCGAGACCGACGACGGCATCGTCGGCCTGGGCAACGTGGCGCTGGCGCCGCGCATCGCCAAGGCCATCATCGACGAGTACCTGGCGCCCCTGGTCATCGGCCACGACCCGTGGGACTACGAATACCTGTGGCAGCGCATGTACCGCGCCACGCACGCCTGGGGCCGCAAGGGCGTGACCATGGCCGCCATCTCGGCCGTGGACCTGGCCATCTGGGACATCCTGGGCAAGAGCGTGAACAAGCCTGTGTTCAAGCTGCTGGGCGGGCGCACCAAGGAAAGGATTCCCTGCTACTACAGCAAGCTCTACCGCACCGACCTCAAGGCCATGCAGGAAGAGGCGCAGAAATTCCTGGACCAGGGCTTCAAGGCCTTCAAGATGCGCTTCGGCTACGGCCCGGCCCATCTGCAGGAAGGCGTGCGCGAGAACCTGCGCTCGGTCGAGGCCGTGCGCGAAGTCATAGGCTACGACTGCGACCTGATGCTGGAGTGCTACATGGGCTGGAACCTGGAGTACGCCAGGCGCATGCTGCCCAAGCTGGAGAAGTTCGAGCCGCGCTGGCTGGAGGAGCCCGTGATCGCCGACGACATCGACGGCTACGCCGAACTCAGCCGGCTCACCAGCATTCCGATCTCGGGCGGCGAGCACGAGTTCAGCCTCTACGGCTTCAAGCAGCTGCTCGACAAAAAGGCCGTCAGCGTCGTGCAGTACGACACCAACCGCGTGGGCGGCATCACGGCCGCGCACAAGATCAATGCACTGTGCGAGGCGTTCAGCGTGCCCGTGATCCCGCATGCGGGCCAGATGCACAACTACCACCTGACCATGAGCACGCTGGCCTCGCCCATGGCCGAGTACTTCCCCATCTTCGACGTGGAAGTGGGCAATGAGCTGTTCTGGTACATCTTCGACGGCGAGCCCGTGGCCGAGAACGGCTTCCTGCAGCTCAGGGACGATGTGCCGGGCCTGGGCCTCACGCTCAAGACCGAGTACCTGGACCAGTTCCGCATCGTCGAATGAGGGAGCACGCCATGCCCGGAATTTCTCGGCCGCGCTACAGCGGCATCTTCCCCGTGGTACCCACCACCTTCCACGAGGACGGCACGCTGGACCTGGCCAGCCAGAGGCGCTGCCTGGACTTCATGATCGACTCGGGCGTGGATGGCCTGTGCATCCTGGCCAACTTCTCCGAGCAGTTCCTGCTGGCCGATGACGAGCGCGAGATCCTCACGCGCACGGCGCTGGAACATGTGGCGGGCCGCGTGCCCGTGATCGTCACCACCACGCACACCTCATCGCGCGTGTGCTCCGAGCGAAGCCGCCGCGCGCAGGACATGGGTGCGGCCATGGTGATGGTCATGCCGCCCTACCACGGCGCCACCTTCCGCTTCGGCGAGGCCCAGATCCAGGGCTTCTTCCAGGCCGTGTCCGATGCCATCGCCATTCCCATCATGGTGCAGGACGCGCCCGCCGCAGGCACGCCGCTGTCCCCCGCCTTCCTCGCGCGCATGGCCCGCGAGATCGAGCAGGTCTGCTACTTCAAGATGGAAACCGCAGGCGCCGCCGGCAAGCTGCGCGAACTCATCGCCCTGGGTGGTGAGGCCATCGAAGGCCCCTGGGACGGCGAGGAAGCCATCACCCTGCTGGCCGACCTGGAGGCCGGCGCCACGGGCTCCATGACGGGCGGCGGCTTTGCCGACGGCATACGCCCCATCATCGAAGCCCACAGAAACGGCGACCCCGACACCGCATTCGCCCTCTACCAGCGCTGGCTGCCCCTGATCAACCACGAAAACCGCCAGGCCGGCTTCCTGGCCGCCAAGGCGCTGATGAAGGCCGGCGGCGTGATCGCCTGCGACGCGCCGCGCGCGCCCTGGCCGCCCATGCACCCCGAGGTGCGCCGCCAGCTGCTGGACATTGCGCGGCGGCTGGATCCGCTGGTGCTGCGCTGGGGGGGTTGAGGCAGTTGAGGTCTCAGCAGAAGAAAACCGCCGCCTGTGCATGGGCTATGCTGCCGCTCTGTGCCTGCCAGCCCCACCGATCAGACTGCCGCCCATGTCCGCAACCTCTTTGTCCCCGTCCAACTTCGAAATTGACGACGCGCTCTACGCCCGAATCCTGCAGTGGAACGACGCCCAGTCCCTGGCCCAGCAGACCGTGAGCTTCTTCATGGCGGAGGGCGAGCACACCATCGGCATCGACATGCAAGTGCTCAGCGCAACGCAGACATCGGCCGACACGCCCGGCATGCTGCAGTTCTCCCTGGTGTTTCGCGGTCCGCGCCAGCCGCAGCTGCCGCAGCGCACTTACCGCGTGCGCCATGCGCAGCTCGGTGACTACGCCATCTTCATCACGCCCATTGCGCAGTCGGCAGGCCATGTCGATTACGAGGCCTGCTTTTCCCATGCCGTCTGATCCGTTCGTGCCCGAGTTGCCGCCGCTGTATCTGGAGGATGTGCGGCTGCGCCTGGCCGAAGAAGCCGACTACGCTTTTCTCCGCGCCCTGTACCGCCAGGTACGCGCTGCCGAACTGGCGCCCGTGCCCTGGAGCGAAGCCGAAAAGCATGCCTTCTGCGATTCGCAGTTCGCTTTGCAGGACCAGCACTACCGCAAGCACTACGCACACGGCGCGTTTTTCGTGATCGAGAGGGCAGGTCTGCCTATAGGCCGGCTCTACCTCAATCTCGCACCCGGGCCGCTGGGAGTGATGGACATCTCGCTCGACGCCGCTGTTCAAGGCCAGGGGCTGGGCACGGCCCTCATGCAATGGCTGGCCGGCTGGGCAGATCAAGAAGGGCGCGACATGCAGCTGTTCGTGGAAGCCAACAATCCAGCCCGGCGCCTGTATACGCGCCTGGGCTTTGTCGAGCAGGACCAGGAAGGCATCTACCTGCGCATGCGCAGGACCGCGGCGCTCAGCCGCGGTTGAACACGGCTTCCAGCAGACCGCCTTGCACGTCGCTGGGGCTCAGGAAGACGGCGTGGCTTCCCAGAGCCGGATGAGAGATTTCCCAGGTGTCCTGCAGCAACGCGCCAGGGCGGGACAACTCGAACAGTGCGCTGAAAGAGCGGTCGCCATGCAGTGTGTGCGGCAGCGCTGCCAACGAAACCAAACGTAACTCGGAAACTTCTCCTGCTACCGAGAAGCTATGGCCCAGCAGCGGCTGAAAGTGGCTGCGGCGCAACTCCATGCCAGCCGCACAGGCGATCACTGGAATCCCGGAAACGGCCGCTGCAGCGGGAAAGGCCCCTGCAACCTGCATGAAAGCACGGCGTCCTGTCTTCATCGTGGCCCTTCCTGCCCAAGCAACAGAAGCAAAATATTTTTGCTGCGAAACAGGTTGCCATACTAAACTATTTTGCAATTATTAACGTTTACTAACCCCACCCTGTCATGGCTCAACCCTTTGTTGGGGAAATCCGCATGTTTGCCGGCAACTTCGCGCCGGCAGGCTGGATGTTCTGCGAAGGGCAGCTCCTGCCCATCTCTGAATACGAAACCCTGTTCAATCTGATCGGCACGACATACGGCGGTGATGGCCAAAGCACGTTCGCCCTGCCAGACATGCGTGGCCGCATCCCCCTGCACGCAGGCAACGAATTCACGCTGGCACAGGCCGCTGGAGTCGAAGAGGTCACGCTGACCGTCAATCAGATTCCAGCCCACACGCACGGCGTTCCCGCTTCCTCCGGCACCGGCTTTCTGGCTTCGCCCGCCGATGCGGTGTTTGCCAAGCACAGGGATCACAAGGCCTTTGCGAACGGTGCCCCCGCTACGCCCATGGCGGCCTCGATGGTGGGCGCGGTCGGTGGGTCACAGCCGCATACCAATATGCCGCCCTATCTTTGCGTGAACTTCATCATCTCGCTGTTCGGCATCTATCCCTCACCCACCTGATGTCTACCCCTTTTCTCGGAGAGGTTCGCGTCTTCTCCTTCAACTTCGCCCCCAAAGGCTGGGCCCTTTGCAATGGGCAATTGCTGCCCATCAACCAGAACCAGGCACTGTTCTCGCTGCTGGGCACCACCTACGGTGGCAACGGGCAGACCAACTTTGCACTGCCCGACCTGCGCGGCCGCATGCCCATGCACATGGGGGCCGGCCATACGCTGGGAGAGAGAGCAGGCGAGCAAGCCCATACCCTGACCCTGCCAGAGATACCGCAGCACAGCCACGCCATGGCCGCTTCCGGCACCACGGGCCAGGCGACATCGGGCAACGGCAACCTGCCTGCAGCGGCGCGCGGCCACTATGCGCAAAGCGGCAATACGAGCATGCCCGCCCTGTTAGCCAATGTTGGCGGCAGCCAGCCACACCTCAATATGCCGCCCTACCTGACGCTGAGCTTTTGCATGGCGATGCAAGGCCTCTTTCCTTCCCAGAACTGAAGAACATGTCTGATCCCTTCGTCGCCGAAATCCGCCTTGGCGGGTTCAACTTCGCACCCAAGGGCTGGGCCTTTTGCGATGGTCAGCTCATACCGCTTTCTCAGAACACGGCGCTGTTTTCCCTGCTGGGAACAACCTATGGTGGCGATGGAAAATCCAATTTTTCCCTTCCCAACCTTCAAGGGCGCATGCCCATGCATCCAGGCCAGGGACCGGGGCTGTCCTTGCACGATCTGGGCGAAACCGGCGGTACTGAAACCGTGACGCTGCTGGAATCGGAAATTCCCAGGCACACCCATCAGGCCCTGGCTGCTTCGCCCGCAGATCCCGCCGTGGCAAGCCCGGCCGGCGCCGTCCTGGGCACCGCACCGACGCGCCCCTACATCGCGCCAGCCTCCAACACCTCTGCGGTCACCATGGCTCCCCCTCAACCTGCGGGCGGCAGCCAGCCACACAACAATCTTCCGCCCTACCTGGTCATGAACTTCATCATCGCCTTGCAGGGCATCTTCCCCGCACGGAGCTGAGTACACCTATGCGCAGTTCCATTGCGGCCCTGACCATGTTGGCCCTGACCACGGGGGTCCAGGCCGATCCCCTGGTCCAACGCGAATTCTCCGGCAGGGACAACCGCTTCATAGAGATACCCGGTGCCGGCTTTCGCGCCATGGCCGCAGGCAAGCGCATCAGTTTCGATGCGCAAGGCATGAGCATCGACCTGCCCGGCCAGACCAACGGCGTGCAAGGCCGGTCGGTGGCCGCATCCGGCGTGGCCCGGAGCCTGAGCCTGCGCCCGGATTCGCGCCTGCGCTACAGCTTCGAGAACGGGACCATGTCGACGCCGCAGGGCATGCAGCCTTCGCCCACGCTCTACCACTGGCTGGTCGGCGAAGCCGCGCAATGGCGCAAAGGCCTGCGCAGCTTCGGCGCCTTGGGCTACCGCAGCGTCTGGCCAGGCATTGATGCCGTTTTCCAGGGCGAGCCCGGCGGTCTGAAGTACCAGTTTGAACTGGCTCCTGGTGCCGATGCCGCACAGGTCTGGCTGCGCGTGGAAGGTGCGACGGATGCACGCATCCTGCCCACGGGAGCGCTGCAGTGGAGCATAGGCAACGACCTTTTCACCGACGATGCACCGCTGGTTTACCAACCCCGGGGCAATGGCCGCGTGGACGTGCCCGCCCGCTACCGGCTGGAGCAGGTGGACGCCACCACCTGGCGCGTGGGCTTTGAGCTGGGCAGCCATGACAAAGGCCTGCCGCTGGTCATCGATCCGGCCTGGACCGGCTACTCGGGCCTGGTCGGAGGCAACTCGGCCGACCAGGTCAACGCCGTGGCGCGAGACAGCGACGGCAACACCTACGCCTGTGGCGTGACGCAATCGTCCGACCTGCCCAACGCGGGCAGCAGCAAAGGTGGCGAGGATGCCTTCGTCGTCAGATTCGATCCCAAGGGTGTCCCCATGAGCGTCACTTATGTGGGCGGATCGGGAGACGACGCCTGCAACGGCCTGGCCGTGGACATACAAAACCGCATCCACCTGGCGGGCAGCACGGAATCCACCGGCTTCCCCCTGCTTGGCACAGATGCCAACCAACGCTTTCGGCGCAGCAAGAGCACGACGGATAGGGATGCCTTCGTCATGCGCCTGGCACCAGACGGTGCCGGCATTCTGTATTCGGGCCTGATTGGTGGAACGGGTGACGATCAGGCCAATGCCCTGGCTCTGGACACCCTTGGCCGGGTCTATGTGACCGGATTCACGGAAGGCAAAGGCTTTCCTGCCGTGAACGGACCGCAGCTCAACCACGGCTTTGGCCCTGCGCAGTCAGAAATGCGGGATGCCTTCGTGGCCCGCATCGACTCTTCAGGCAGCGGGCTGGAGTACGCCGGATACATCGGCGGCGACGGCGGCGCCGACATCGGATATGCCATTGCCGTGGACGGCACCGGCGCGGCCTATGTGGCTGGCGCTACCGACTCTGTCTCGGGGATGCCGGGCGCCACGGGCCTCAGGACACTAATCAATTCGCGCGCCATCGATGGATCAGACGGCTTCGTCGCCAAGATCCGGGCCGACGGCAGCGCCTTCGACTACTTCACGCTGCTGACAGGCTCGGGCGCCGGTGCGGACCGTGCACTGGCCCTGAACCTGATGTATGACGGCTCACTGCTCGTGGGCGGGGAGACCGGGTCCGACAACTTTCCCGCCGACAACGGCGGACTGCGCAAGGGCCTAGGGCCGCAGACCGCGCGCAGCACCGGCATGGACGGCTTTGTGCTGCGTCTGAATGCATCAGGAGACCAAGTGCTGGACGCCACCTACCTGGGTGGCAATGGCTACGACAGCGTGGAAGGGCTGGCCGGCGACGGCGTGCAGTGGTTCGCCACGGGCAGCACCAGCAATGGAGCAGGCTTTCCCGTCAAGGCACAAAGCGGCCTGTCCACCACGCCAGGAGGCAAGCAGGACGGCTTCCTGGTCAGCATCGCAACCAGCGATCCGAACAACTGGAACTATGCAGGGTTCCTGGGCACCTCGGAAAACGAGGCCATGCGCAGCTTGGCCGCAACCAATGTGCAGGGCAGGACCCTTCTTTCCGTGGGCGGCGCCACCACCACATCGGGCACCAACGGCCTGACCAACCCTGCGAACAGCGCCCTCAGCGCAAACGCGAGCCTTTCGAATGGCCTGGTGTTTCGCATCGATCCTTTCGGCCCACCTGCGGCCATGGCGGTGCTCACTGGCTCTCAACAGTCCACCCGCATCCAGCAGCCTTTTGCCACGCCGTTGGCGGTCAAGGTCACCGACATCGACGACCAGCCGCTTGCCGGCATCATGGTGGACTTCAATGCGCCTGCCGCATCGGAGCCATCCACCACCTTTGCCACAAGAACCTCGGTCACGACCAACGCCCAGGGCATCGCATCGCTGAGTGCCACGGCCAACCTGTTCGCCGGCAGCTATACCGTGACGGCGCAGGCAGGGGCGGCCAGCACCTCGTTCTCGCTGACCAATGACAAGAGCCCGCAGGCTGCACTGACGGCAAGTGCAGCACTCCAGACCCTGCCCTATGCCAGCACCACCACGCTGAGCACCAACGGCGGCTCTGGCGCAGGCGCCATCAGCTACGCCGTAACCGCAGGCGCGGCCTATTGCGCCCTGACAGGCAACACGGTCACAGCCACGGCCGTGGGCGATTGCACCGTGACGGCGACCAAGGCGGGAGACGCCAGCTACCTGGCCGCCATGACCACCGTGGACATCTCGGTGATCAAGGCCCAGCAGCCTGCTCTGACGGCGACGGCAACACCCAGCACGCTGGCGGCCTTCAGCAAGGCCGTGCTGTCAACCAGTGGCGGCACAGGGTCCGGCGCCGTGGGCTTTTCCATCACGGATGGAGCCGCCTTTTGCTCCGTCAACGGCAACACGCTCACTGCGGAAGGCACGGGCTCCTGCACAGTGACCGCCACCAAGCTGGGCGATGCCAACTACCAGGACACGCTGGCCACCACCGTGGTGACCGTGACCCCTGCAGCCCAGGCCACCCTGAGCGTGCAGGCCACGCCTTCGACGCTGGCCTTCGGCGCCACGGCAACGCTGGCGACCACGGGGGGGTCCGGCACCGGTGCCACCACCTACGCGGTGACCGATGGCGCCCAGTTCTGCACGGTGACCGGCAACCAGCTGACCACCACGGGCGCCGGCAGTTGCACCATCACGGCCACCAAGGCCGCTGACATCAACCACCAGGCCACCAGCGCCAGCACCACGGTCACCGTGACCAAGGCGGGACAGGCAGCACTGGCCGTCCAGGCCAATCCGGCGGCCATCAACTTTGGCGGTACGTCGCAATTGACCACCACGGGTGGCTCGGGCACAGGCGCGGTGAGCTTCAGCGTCGGCGGCCCATGCAGCATCACGGGGTCCACGCTCACAGGCCAGGGGGTCGGAGCCTGCACGGTCACGGCCACCAAGGCAGCGGACGCCAACCATGAAGAGGCCACGGCAGGCGCCTCGGTGACAGTGTCTCAGGCGAGCCAGGCTGCGCTGTCCGTGGCGGCTTCGCCCAGCAGCATTGCCAAGGGTGCCTCCAGCACGGTCACGGTCACAGGTGGCAGCGGAAGCGGAGCCGTCACTTTCGCGCTGACCGCCGGCTCAGGCAACTGCTCCCTGCTGGGCGATACCGTCACCGGCACGGCCGTAGGCAGCTGTACGGTGACGGCAACCAAGGCGGCCGATGCCAACCATGCACAGGCAACGGCCTCAGTGCAGATTGCAGTCGGCAAGGCAATCCAGAACATCACCTTCGATTTCTCGTCCCTGCGCTATCTGAGCCCCGAGGCCCTGTCTCTGGCCAACGCCGCCGGCACCAACTCCAACCTGCCGATCAGCTTCAGCAGCCTCACCCCTCAGACCTGCGTGGTCACGGGCACCTCGCTGCGCCTGATGCGTACGGGCGAATGCACATTGCAGGCCAGCCAGGCCGGCGATGCCGAGTACGCCGCAGCAACGCCCGTGAACCAGACCTTCACGATCACCTTGCCGCCTCACACCGTGAGTTCCCTGACAGGTGCCGCGGGCGGCGCGACAGCCACCGCGCAGATCGCGACAGGAAGCCACTGGGTGTTCACGCCCTTGGGCACGGGGCCGTCGCAAACGCCGGGCTTCATCCCGCTGCAGGGACATACCAGGTCTCCTGCAGAGGCACCACCAGCCCAGCTGCAATTCCCGTTCGGCCTGTTCGATTTCACCGTAATGAATGGCTCGCCGGGGTCCACACTCAGCCTCACGCTGACCTTCCCGAACGATCTGCCTGCCGGCGCCCAATACTGGAAGTACGGCGCCACGTCCGACAATCCCGCGCCGCACTGGTACCGCTTCACCGGTGCGCAGTTCTCGGGGAAAACCGTGACACTGACCATCGAGGACGGCAAGCACGGCGATGACGACATGGATGTGAATGCTTTCATCAGCGACCCAGGCGGCATCGCCGTGGTAACGGCCACTGCGGGCGGCAGCCCTGCCGCCATTCCCACGCTATCTCAATGGAGCCAGTGGATACTGCTGGCACTGATGCTGGCAGCAGCCGCCCTGACAATGCACAGGCCCCGCCCGCGCAGCAAGTCACACTGACCTGTATGGAGCGGCTGCAGCCCGCAGGCGGCCGCTCCAATACCTCCTAACCGTGATCGCGCCACAGCCAAGGCCTGCGCAGGCCTTCCCCACGGTCCGCACGCCCTAAAATTGCGGCCGATTGGAGACAAGCGGTTTGCAAACGAGTACCCACGAGCCCATGCTCACCCCCGCCGAGCGCGAGGCCATCAATTCCGGCCAGTGGTTCTGCAGCCTTTCGCCCTCGCTGCGCCATGACATCCTGCGCCAGACCACGGTCCGGCGGCTCAAGGACGGGGCCCTGATCTATGCACGCGGCGATGTGCCGCACAGGTGGTATGCCTGTGCGCAGGGCGCCGTGCGCATGAGCTCGACCAGCCTGTCGGGTCGGCAGACCACGCTGGCCTATGTGGAGCCGGGTGCCTGGTTCGGTGCCATGTCCACCTTTCTTGACGAGCCCCGCACGCGCGATGCCTATGCCCATGGCGACACCACGCTGCTGTGCGTGGACAAGGACAGCTTTCACGCCATCCTGGCCACGCATGTGGAGTTCTACGACGCCCTGCTGCGCCTGCAGGCCCACCGCATACGCCAGACCTACGGGCTGGTGGAAGACCTCAACACCCTGCCCCTGCGCGCACGCCTGGCCAAGCAGTTGCTGCACCTGTCGCGCAGCTACGGCACACAGGTGCTGGACGACCCGCGCGAGCTGCGCATAGGCCTGCAACTGGTGCAGGAGGAGCTGGCCCAGTTGCTGGGCGCCTCGCGCCAGCGCGTGAACCAGGAACTCAAGCGCATGGAGCGCGACAACTGCATTCGCGTGGAAGCCCAGGGCCTGGTGGTCAGGGACCTGGTGGCCCTGCAGACCATCGTGCGCGAGGCCAGCCTGGCCGGCGCCTGAGGCCGGCGCCAGCGCAGCGGCAGTTCAGCGCCGGTTCAGCGCCGCCAGTCGATTCTTGCCGGGCGGCCCGGCAGATGCAGCGCAGCCGTTGCAGCAGGCGCCTCGGCCAGCAACCGGCCCTTGCGGAACACCTTCAGGCGCGTGGCGCGCAGCCGTATCGCCTCGGCCGCATCGCGCGCCTGCAGCAGCACGAAGCTGGCATCGCAGCCGACCTCGATGCCATAGCCGTCCAGGTGCATCACACGCGCCGCGCGCGTGGTCACGGCGTCGAAGCAGTCGCGCATGCCGTCCTGGCTGGTCATCTGCGCCACATGCAGGCCCATGTGGGCGACCTCCAGCATGTCGCCCGAGCCCATGCCGTACCAGGGGTCCATCACGCAGTCATGGCCGAAGGCCACGTTGACGCCTGCGGCCAGCAGCTCGGGCACGCGCGTCATGCCGCGGCGCTTGGGATAGCTGTCCTGGCGGCCCTGCAACGTGATGTTGATCAGCGGATTGGCAATCACGGCCACGCCGCTTTCGGCGATCAGCGGCAGCAGCTTGCTCACGTAGTAGTTGTCCATGCTGTGCATGGAGGTGCAGTGCGAGCCCGTCACGCGGCCCTGCAGGCCCAGGCGCTGCGCCTCGAAGGCCAGGGTTTCGATGTGGCGCGACAGCGGGTCGTCGGACTCGTCGCAGTGCATGTCCACCAGCAGGCCGCGCTCGGCCGCCAGCTCGCACAGCAGCCTGACGCTGTCGGCACCCTCGGCCATGGTGCGCTCGAAGTGGGGAATGCCGCCCACCACGTCCACGCCCTTGTCCAGCGCCCGCCGCAGGTTGGCGACGCCGCCGGGCGAGCGCAGCACGCCGTCCTGCGGAAACGCCACCAGTTGCAGGTCGATATAGGGAGCCACCTGGCGCTTGACCTCCAGCAACGCATCGACGGCCAGCAGGCGAGCATCGCTGGTATCCACATGGCTGCGGATGGCCTGCAGCCCCTTGGCCGCCGCCCAGTCGCAATACTCCAGCGCACGCGAGATCAGCGCCTCGGCCGTGAGCAGCGGCTTGAGCTCGCCCCACAGCGCTATGCCCTCCAGCAGCGTGCCGCTGCGGTTGACGCGCGGCAGGCCGTGGCTCAGCGTGGCATCCATGTGGAAATGCGGATCGACGAAGGGCGGCGACACCAGCTGGTGCTGTGCATCGATGACCTGATGGGCAGGCGCCGAAAGACCGGCCGCGACCTCGACGATGCGCCCGCCCTGCACGGCGATGGACATGTCCTGGCGGCCGTCGGGCAGCGTGGCGTGAATGACGAGTAGATCAAGCATCTGCGTATTCTGCGGGCATGGCCGCGCCCCCGCAGACTTGCCTGACCACGCTGAATGGCCTGCCAGCGGTCAGACCGAAAGCGCAAGGGATCAGGGGGAACTACTGGTAGCTGATGGTGAAGGTCGCCGCCGCATTGGCACTGCCTATGGTCACGTTCTCTTCGGTCTTGACATAGCGCGCCGTCAGCGGGATATCCAACCGCTCCTGCCCGTAGGCAACAGACCCTGCAAACCATTGATTCCTGTTGCCGGCGGCATTGGAGTCCGGGCCAAAGCCCAGTATCTGGTCATCCTTGCGGATCTGCACACCCACACCTTTTGCCACCGAGGTTTTGGACAGGGTCAGAGCATTGCCGATATTTCCAGGATTTGCCACATCCGTCAGCGTGACATAGGCGTTGGTCAACGAACCTGGGATGCCGCCCTTGCACAACAACGAGATGAGGAAGGAGCGGGGAGCACCGGTTGAGCCGATTGAGGTGAGTTTTTGAGTGACAGTCTGGGCCATGCGCACGGGCTCCGGCGCCTGTGGGGTACAGGTGGGCACCTTGGGCCGGAGGACGACGGGCGAGGAAAAGTTGTATTGAGCGAGAATCTGGCCAAATGCATCATTCGCGCGTTCGTACAGGAAATCGCTGTCCAGCACGCCACCTGCAGTGATATCGCCATCTGCGGTCTTGATCAACTCAACTGTGACAATGGCATATTGATATGCAAAAGATCCGGGGTGATTGGAATGCTCCGAAGTACTTACAGGCGCAGCACCATTTACAGTCGAAACCCTCATTCCAATACCCTCGACTGTCGTCGGGTATATATTATTGACTGGTGTAGATTTACCCAAACTATAGCCCGTGACCGCTGGACTACAACGCATCAATCTATCGCCAACCCCATTACTCAGTACCGCTATAGCGGTTTTTGAGTAAATCACCGTGTTCTTGGCTACATTGGGATTGAATTCTGGAGGATTGAAATTATTGAACATATACTTGTAATAGCCTGACCCATCACTTGTATCTATAATTGCGCATGCGGACCATGCGGAGGTGGCCATCATTGCCAAAATAAATATCATGACAGCCTTGTTTATTCTGCAAAAAGCACCTGCGAATATATGCATTTTGAATACCCCCGGATAATGAAAAAATTCCAAGGCCGCATTTCCTTGGTAAATTTTCAATCGTAGACATCTTTCATCCGAGATGAAATCAGATCAATCTGATTCAAGGTCTGCCCGGTGCCATGAAGGTCGTGGCGAGGCAGGCCCCATCACGTCAACGGCCCCGCATGCCGATACGCTGGCCGTAGCCAAGGCTGACAGCCGCGCTGCCGAATCGCCTGAAAAACACCCAAGCGCAATCGCGCATCAAAATAGGGGCTGACTGCTGCGGCAAGGGCATGATTTTTCGGGTGAACAGGCTGGCAACCACCACAAGAGCAACCATCGAAAAATCACGCAACCATTTGATTTAATTGGATTTATTTATGCAAATCGCCACCTGGAACGTCAATTCCCTGTCCGTGCGCCTGCCGCAGGTGCTGGCCTGGCTGCAGGCCAACCCTGTCGATGCGCTGGCGCTGCAGGAACTCAAGCTCACCGACGACAAGTTTCCGCTGCAGGCGCTGCAGGAGGCCGGCTACCACGCGGTCAGCCATGGACAGAAGACCTACAACGGCGTGGCCTGGCTGACGCGCACGCCGGTGCGCGACGTGGTGCGCAATATTCCGGGCCTGGATGACGAGCAGGCCCGCATCATTGCCGCCACCCTCGATGCCGAAGGCGGCCCGGTGCGCCTGATCAATGGCTACTTCGTCAATGGGCAGGCGCCGGGCACCGACAAGTTCGCCTACAAGATGCGCTGGCTGCAGGCGCTGCAGGACTGGGTGAAAAGCGAAATGGCGACCCACCCGCGCCTGGTGCTCGTGGGCGACTTCAACGTGGCGCCCGAGGACCGCGACTCCTACGATCCCATCGGCCTGAAGGACACCATCCACCACACGGTGGAAGAGCGCACGCATTTCCAGGCGCTGCTGCAGCTGGGCCTGACCGATGCCTTCCGCATGTTCGACCAGCCCGAGAAAAGCTATTCGTGGTGGGACTACCGGATGCTGGGTTTCCAGAAGAACCGGGGCCTGCGCATCGACCATATCCTGGTCAGCGAGGCCTTGCGTCCCAGCGTCACCGCCTGCATCGTGGACCGCGCGCCGCGCAAGAATCCGCAGCCCAGCGACCATGCGCCGGTCGTCGTGACATTGGGCTAGGTTTTCAGACTTGCGCTACAGCATGTACCGGCGCAGCCAGTGGATGGCCTCGATCTGCCCGCGCAGCATCAGGGACTGGCGATGCAGAACTTCGCTGAGTGGCGCCGGCAGACGGGACTGCTCAGCAGCCTCATAGGCGCTCAGCCATTGCTGCTGGCAGGACTCGGCCTGGTCCAGCACGTAGTCCGCGCCCTCTTCCCTGCCCAGCAGCCCGTCCCAGAAGGCGTTGCGACGCAGTGCGGCACGGCTGTCGCGCACGGGCAGCACCACGCCGCCGTTGGCGTCGATGGCGCGTTCCAGGTCATCGACCAGGACCTGGCTGGCATTGAAGTGGCGCGCCAGTACCTGGCCTATCAGTCCCTGGGGCATGGGATCCATGCATTCGCCCAACCGGACATGGGCCTGGCGACCCAGGGCCAGCACGGCATTGAGCAGCGCCGTGGTCTGCAGTTCCAGCGTGGAAGCCGCAGGCTGTGCGGGCGTGCGCCGGCGCGCCTGCAGCCAGGAGGCCTCCACGGCCTCACGCACCTGGTTCCAGTGCAGCAGGCTGCCGCCCCGTTCCTGCTCCCAGCGTTCTTCCAGTCGGGCTTCTGCGGACTCGAAATCCTGCTGCGCGTGTTCCGGCGACAGGGAAGCCTTCCAGCCCAGTGCATAGGCGGGCCGGTATTGGTCGTAGCCGCGCCCCGGCACGAAGTACGGCTCCAGGAAATAGCGGTCATGCCAGTACGCATCGACCGGCTCGCCGAGCTTGCGCGGTGTCGATGGGTACATCACGCCCGGGCGGGCGGGTTTGGCCTTTTGCCAGAGGTTGGAGAGGACTGTGGGCACGATAGGTCGGGACGTAGGCCGTTCCAGCGAAGAGGACTCCATTGTCCCAAGCCCGGGCGGCCCGGCCCGTCAGCACCCCGGGCGCCGGCCTGTAGGAGCCGGACCCTTGCCAAGGCAAGGGCCCGGCCGCCCGCCGGCTTGCCTTACTCGAAGGCGTCCTCGTCCATGCCCAGCTCCTGCAGCTTGCGGGTGATGGTGTTGCGGCCAATGCCCAGGCGCTGGGCGGCCTCGACCCGGCGGCCGTGGGTGACGGCCAGGGCCGAACGGATCAGCTGCGCCTCGAAGCGGCGGGACAGCTGGTCCCAGACCTCGCCATGACCGTGGGCCTGGGTGTGCTCCAGCAGCTGGCGCGCCTGCTGCCCCAGCAGATGCACCCAGTCCAGGTCGGACGTGGCCAGCCCCCCGTCATGCGGCTGGGCCAGCGACGGGGCTGGCATGGCGATGCGGCCCACTCCCTCTTCCGCCACGGCCGGCGCATGCGACAGCATCACCGGTGCGGGCACGCCGGCATTGCCGCCGCCCACGGGTGGCGCGGCCTCGCCCAGCACCTCGGGAGGCAGGTCCTTGACCGAGATGACCTGGGCTGGCGCCATGACGGTCAGCCAGTGGCAGATGTTCTCCAGCTGGCGCACGTTGCCGGGAAAGGCGAACGACTGCAGCCGCTGCATGGCATCGACCCCCATGCGCTTGGGCTCCACGCCCAGCTGCCGCGCGCTTTGCTGCAGGAAGTGGCGTGCCAGCATGGGCACGTCTTCGTTGCGCTCGCGCAGCGCGGGCAGGCGCAGGCGGATGACGTTGAGACGGTGGAACAGATCCTCGCGGAAGGCGCCGTTGCGCACGCGCTGCTCCAGGTCCTGGTGGGTGGCGGCGATGACGCGCACATGTGCCTTGACGGCCTGGTGGCCGCCCACGCGGTAGAAATGCCCGTCCGACAGCACACGCAGCAGGCGCGTCTGCAGGTCGAAAGGCATGTCGCCGATTTCATCGAGAAAGAGCGTGCCGCCCTCTGCCTGCTCGAAGCGGCCGCGCCGCTGGGTCTGTGCGCCCGTGAAGGCGCCGCGCTCGTGGCCGAACAGCTCGGACTCCAGCAGGTCCTTGGGGATGGCGGCGGTGTTGATGGCCACGAAGGGGCCGCCCGCCACTGGCGAGTGCTTGTGCAGCGCGCGCGCCACCAGTTCCTTGCCCGAGCCCGACTCGCCCGTGACCAGCACCGTGACCTGGCTCTGGCTGAGCCGGCCGATGGCGCGGAACACGTCCTGCATGGCAGGCGCCTGGCCCAGCATCTCGGCCTGCAGCGGGGCCTGTGCCTCGGCCACGTCCTCGCGCAGGCTTTCCTCGACGGCGCGGCGGATGAGTTCCACCGCCTTGGGCAGGTCGAAGGGTTTGGGCAGGTACTCGAAGGCTCCGCGCTGGAAGGCCGATACGGCACTGTCCAGGTCGGAGTACGCGGTCATGATGATGACGGGCAGGCCGGGCTGCTGGGCGCGGATCTGCTCGAGCAGTTCCAGGCCGGAGCCGCCGGGCATGCGGATATCGCTGACCAGCACCTGTGGTGGCTGGCGCGCCGGGTCGCTGGCATCGACATCGGACAGTGCCGTGAGCACGTCGCGCGCCTGAACGAAGCTGCGCGTTGCCCAGCCTTCCCGGCCCAGTGCCTTTTCCAGCACGAAGCGGATGGAAGGGTCATCATCCACGATCCAGATCGGTTTCATTGGTGGTGCTTCCTTCCCTTGTTGCAGTGTTGACTTCCGTGGGCCTCAAGGCAGGGGAATGAGGATGCGGAAATCCGTGCGGCCCGGCTGGCTTTCACATTCGATCAGCCCCTGGTGGCGCTGCACGAAGGTCTGCGCCAGCGTCAGCCCCAGTCCCGAACCGCCATCCCTTCCCGATACCAGCGGATAGAAGATCCGCTCCTTGATGGCATCGGGAACGCCTGGCCCGTTGTCGATCACATGCAATTCCAATGCCAACCGGTAGCGTTGGCGACCAAAAGTTACCTGGCGCGCCACACGGGTTCTCAAAATGATCTCGGCATCGCCGGCCGCGATGCGTTCGTGCAAGGCCTGCGCCGCGTTCTGGACGATGTTGAGCACGGCCTGGATCAGCTGTGCGCTGTCGCCCCGGAACTCGGGAATGGAGATGTCGTAGTCGCGCGTAATGGTCAGCCCTGCAGGATGCTCGACCAGCACCAGCGAACGCACGCGCTCGCAGACTTCGTGGATGTTGACGTCACCGACCTCGTGCGGATGGCGGTGCGGCGCCAGCAGCCGGTCGACCAGCGCCTGCAGACGGTCGGCCTCGTGGATGATGACTTCGGTGTACTCGCGCAGCTCGGGCGCGTCCAGATCCATCTGCAGCAGCTGGGCCGCGCCACGGATGCCGCCCAGCGGGTTCTTGATCTCGTGGGCCAGGTTGCGGATCAGCTCCTTGTGCGCCTGGGCCTGCTCGCGCAAACGCTCCTCGCGGTCCTGGCGGGCCTGCTGCTCCAGCGGCCAGAACTCCACCAGCACATGGCCGGGCCGCTCGGCCAGGGAAACCGTGACGTGCACAGGAAGCGCATCGCCCCCCACGCGGTGCAGGCTGGCCTCGAAGCGCAGGGCGGCGAAGTCGTTGTCCTGGGCGCCGCGCAAGGCCTTGTCCAGCAAGGCCGGCTCGGTGAAGCAGGCAGCCAGCTCGCTGCCTTCGAGCATGCGGCGCGACAGGCCCAATGCATTCTCAAGGGCCGCGTTGGCGAAAAGCACGGCGCCTTGCTCGTCGAGCACGGTCATCAGCGTGCACAGCAGATCAAGCGCCTGATAGGAGGCCGGGGGCGCCGGCCGGTCGTCCTGGATCATGGCCGGGCTCGCATGGGCCGCTCGGGCCCGTCAGTTCTTGGGAAGTCGATCCAGTTCGCGGCGGATGCCGGCGACATCGCCTTCCTGCCGCGAGATGCTGCTCTTGAGCTGCTCGACACGTTCCAGATAGCCCTGGGGATTGCGCAACTCCAATGCGGTGCGCTGGGGATTGCCATCGTTGTACTCCTGACGCAGCTGTGTCAGCTTCTCCTGGGCGCGGGCCAGCTCGCTTTCGAGGATGGTCCGCGCATCGGAGTCGCGGGCCTTCTGGGCGCTGCTGTTGACCTTGGCCGGAGCGGGCGATCCTGCCGCAGGAGCGGCGGAGGTGCGCGGCGCCTGGCCGCCGCCCGAGGCCGCCGGCTTGCTGCCGCCATGGATCACCGTCACATGCCCGCCGTCCACCGGCTTGCAGTCCTTGGCCTTGGCCTGGCTGACGTTGTTGGTGTACTCGTTGCCGCAGCGGTAGATCACGTCCTGGGACCAGGCTCCTGCCGACAGCAGCGGCAGCAGCAGCGACACAAACAGTTTCTTCATTCCATTCCCTCGGGTAGCCAGATCGGAAGGGCCCGGCTTGTCCGGGCAAGTATCGCTCCATCTTCCGGGCTGGACGTCATTTCTTGAGCGGGACAACCCCTTTTGGTTCCGCGCCCAGCATACCCAGGTCCTGGCCGAAAGCAAAAAAGGCGGCTTGCGCCGCCTTTTTGCCGACCCGCCTTACAGCGAGAAGTACATGTCGTACTCGACCGGGTGCACGGCCTGACGGTAACGGGTCACTTCGCCCATCTTCAGCTCGATGTAGGCATCGAGCATGCTGTCCGAGAACACGCCGCCCTTGGTCAGGAACGAACGGTCTGCGTCCAGTGCTTCCAGGGCCTGGTCCAGGCTGTGGCAAACCGTGGGCACCAGCTTGTCCTCTTCCGGGGGCAGGTGGTACAGATCCTTGGTCGCGGCTTCGCCGGGATGGATCTTGTTTTCCACGCCGTCCAGACCTGCCATCAGCAGGGCCGAGAAGCCCAGGTAGGGGTTCATCAGCGGATCGGGGAAGCGTGCCTCGACGCGGCGGCCCTTGGGGTTGGCCACGTAGGGGATGCGGATCGATGCCGAGCGGTTCTTGGCCGAGTAGGCCAGCTTGACCGGAGCCTCGAAGCCGGGCACCAGGCGCTTGTAGCTGTTGGTGCCGGGGTTGGTGATGGCGTTCAGGGCACGGGCGTGCTTGATGATGCCGCCGATGTAGTACAGCGCGAAGTCGGACAGGCCGGCATAGCCGTCACCTGCGAACAGGTTCTTGCCATCCTTCCAGACGGACTGGTGCACGTGCATGCCGGAGCCGTTGTCGCCCGGATAGGGCTTGGGCATGAAGGTGGCGGTCTTGCCGTAGGTGTTGGCCACGTTCCAGATCACGTACTTCATGACCTGTGTCCAGTCGGCGCGCTCCACCAGGGTCGAGAACTTGGTGCCGATCTCGTTCTGGCCGGCGCCCGCCACTTCGTGGTGGAACACTTCGACGGGAATGCCCAGTTGCTCGAGCAGCAGCACCATCTCGGCGCGCAGGTCCTGGGTGCTGTCCACGGGCGGCACGGGGAAGTAGCCGCCCTTGTTGCGCGGACGGTGGCCGCGGTTGCCGGACTCGAACTTGGCGCCGGAATTCCAGGGGGCTTCGTACTCTTCGATTTCGTAGAAGGTGCTGCCGGGTTCGGTGTTCCAGCGCACGCCGTCGAAGATGAAGAATTCAGGTTCGGGACCGAAGTAGGCGGTATCGCCCAGGCCCGAGGCCTTCAGATAGGCTTCGGCACGCTTGGCCACCGAGCGGGGATCGCGGTCGTAGGCCTTGCCATCGCCGGGTTCGATCACATCGCACTGCAGGAACAGCGTGGTCTCTTCAAAGAAGGGGTCGATGTTCGCGGTGGCGGGATCGGGCATCAGTTGCATGTCCGATGCTTCAATGCCCTTCCAGCCTGCCACCGACGAGCCGTCGAAGGCGTGGCCCGAGGTGAACTTGTCTTCGTCGAAGTGCGACACCGGCACCGTGACGTGCTGCTCCTTGCCACGGGTGTCCGTAAAACGAAGGTCCACGAATTTGACCTCGTTCTCCTTCACCATGTTCAACACGTCTGCAACGGTCTTTGCCATCAGATCTCTCCTGCCAATCTGGCTGATCAAAAAAGATAAATACTCTTAAGCAGTTTGCGTGCCAGGCTGCATCCATTGAGTGCATGCCCGCAGACTGGCACCTGCTTGGCGCGCCAGCCCCGTGATTCTGCCGCCTTGCGTGGGCGTTGTGGATGACATTGCAGCCTGGCCCGGCCCGAGTGACCACTCACCAAATCGGTGCAGATTTGGATGAAGGGCCGTAAATCAGATATTGCGCACCAATTCAGGGCCAAGACTTGCACCAAATGAGTGCAAACCTTCCAGCAGCGTGGGCCAGGCCTTGGTGACGGCACCAGCTTCGCCCTTGACACCAAGTTCTATGTGCCGGCCGTGCTTGGAATCATCCACGCTGGGCAGGCTGAACACCTTGACGCCCGGGTGGTCGCGCTCTATGGCCACCATCAGCGGCGTCAGCGTGGCCTCCATGCCACCGTAGACGATGACCGAATGCTCCCGCTGCACCGTGCTGTGGAAATGCTTGGCATAGCGCTGCTCCAGCACCCACTCGACCATGGGCCAGGCCATGACCGGGAAGCCGGGCACGAAGTGCACCGTGCCGCTGGCGCCCGAACAGGAAAAGCCCGGGATCTTGTTGTAGACGTTGGGGATGATGCGCGCGCCTTCGGGGAAGTTGCCCATCTGCAGCCGGTGCAGGTTGTCGGCCCGCTGGGGCTCGTAGGGCTTGCCTTCCTCGGTGGCCACATCGCGCATGCGTTCGCGGATCAGGGCAACGGCCTCGGGATGCAGGGCCAGCGGCACGCCCAGGGCCTCGGCCGCGCATTGGCGCGTGTGGTCGTCGGGGGTGGCGCCTATGCCGCCAAAGCTGAAGACCACGGCCTGCGATGCGAAGGCGCGGCGCAGGGCGTCGGTGATGCGTGCCCTATCGTCACCCACGTACTCGGCATGGGCCAGGGACAGGCCACGCGCGCCCAGCAGTTCGATCAGCTTGGGAAGGTGCTTGTCGGCACGCTTGCCCGACAGGATTTCGTCTCCGATGATGAGTGCGCCAACTTGAAGGGTCATGTGGTCTTTTCTTGCGGGGTGGGGGGAACAGGGGCTGTGCCGGAGCCTTGCGGCGCGTCGGGAGCGTAGGGAATGATGGGTGCTTCGGGCAGCGCCGGCTCCTCCTCGCGCATGCGCTGCAGCGCCGCCAGGCAGAAATGGGCAAACCACAGCGAGGAGAAGGCGAAGATCAGCGCATAGATCCAGATGGCCACCGGAATCAGTATCCAGAAGGCTGCAACGAAGACCACGCCCGAGGCCCAGACAATGGCCGGAGCCGCCCCCAGGTAGCCACAGACCACGCCCATGAGCATCAGCGCCAGGCGGTGGCGCAGGAACAGGCTGCGGCGTTCTGGCTTGCTGGCGTGGGCAGACAGCGCGTCGAAGGCCATGACGCGGTAGGTCAGCCAGCCCCAGATCAGCGGGGGGATCACCACCACCAGGGGAGGCACGAACCACAATGGAACCGATACCAGCAACGCGATCAGGGCGATCAGCGAGGAGCCGGCCGACCACAGCAGGCTGCCGATCAGGGTGGCACCCTGCCTGCGCTCGAGTGCCGGAAAGCGCCGTTGCGCCACCAGCTCGACCAGGGCCGGCGTCATGAACAGCGCCACCAGCAGCAGCGAGACCACGACCAGCACCGGCGTGACCGAGAGAACGACCAGCACCGGCGCCACCAGCTCGGGCAGCGATTGCACGCCCATCCAGGACCAGACGGTGTGCAGCCAGCCCACGCCCTGCAGGACTCCTTCCGTCCAGACCACGGCATCGGCCCAGAAGAAGTAACCCAGCAGCCAGGCCGTGATGGCCATGAAGAGCAGGGGAAACAGCGACCATGCAATCACCCGCTTATGCAGGCAATACGCCGTCGCACGCCAGAAGGAATCGAGTAGCAAGCCCATGCCGGCAAGCATACCCCGAGCCCAGCCTCAAGCGCGACCCATCAACCTTAGGAACCCACGCCATTGCTGGGCCCAAAAGCCCTGGCCGTAGTCGCGCAGCTGGCCCTGGGCATTGGGCTGGACCTGGTCGCGCACGCCGGTGGGATCGAAGCGCAGCTCGAAATTGGCGGTGCCGAACAGCATGTCCCACCAGGGCAGGAGCACGCCGAAGTTGTTGCCATGCGCCTTCTTGTTGCGCACGGGCGCCATGGGCTCGTGGCCAATGCCGATGGCGTGGTGGCGGCGGTGAAAGCGCGGGCTGATCCACAGCCGCTCGCCGATGGTGCCGAACCAGACGCGCAGGTTGGCATGCTGGAAGCTCTCGCTGAGCTGGGTGAAGGCCACGATGGCCACGAACTGGCCTGGAGCCACGCCGATGAACTGGGCCACGAGCACAATGATGGTGTCGCGGATCACATCGTCGAGCAGGTGATTGCGGTTGTCGCTCCAGACCGTCATCTGGCGCTGCGAGTGGTGCAGCGCATGCAGCTTCCACCACCAGCCGATGCTGTGCTGGCCCCGGTGTATCCAGTAGTCGAGGAAGTCGAAGGCCAGCAGGTAGATGATCAGGCTGACCCAGGCCAGATCGGTCACGCCGGGCCAGACACCGTCCAGGTGAAAGCTCGGCAGGCCCCAGACATGCAGGCGGCCCATGAGCTCGTCCCACAGCGGGTCCAGCGTGAAGAACAGCGCCAGCCTGAACAGGCCCAGCCGGTGCACCACGGTATAGATGATGTCCACATGGATGGCGCGCCGGTCGGTAACGGGCTCGACGGGCCGCCAGTACTGCAGCGGCGCGATCACGGCCACCATGATGAAGATCTGCAGCAGGCCCACCAGCAGCCAGCCTGTGGCGTCGTAGGCATCCTCCAGCAGGCTGGCCTGTCCCAGCCAAAAGAGCACAGGCTGGACAACGCCCTCGAACAGGCGCTGCTGCGCATTACCGAACCACTGAATCCACCAGTCCACACCACGCTCCCATCGCCCGCCGCGCTGCGCGCGCGGACGTCATGCGAATTTTGCTATCCAATCCCGATAGTCGGGATGCTCCCGCAGCGTGCGGAAGCAGAACCCCTGCTTGAGCAGGCCTGTGATCAAAGGTTCCAGCACGGCCGGTGCCCAGGGGTCCTTGCGTGACCAGATGCCCAGATGGGCCAGCAGGATGTCGCCGCTGCGGATGTTCTTGAGCGCCTGGGCCAGCAGCTGCGCATTCGGGTAGCGGTCGCTGGGCAGCTCGTCGCCCAGAAAGCCTGCGCTGGACCAGCCCACATGCATGTAGCCGCCCTGCCGCGCGGCGTCCAGCAGCGCGGGCGAGGTCTTGCCGCCGGGCGCACGGAACAGCGGCAGGGGCTTGCGCCCGGTGATCTGCTGCAGCCGCTGTGCAGCCCTGCGGATCTCGTCGCAATAGCCTGCCGCATCGACCGTGAAGTTCTCGTTGGCGCGTGGCCCGGCCGAGGGGCGCACGCGAAAGCCCGTGACCGGACCGTTCTTCGAGGCACGCAGATCACCGCGCCAGTACATGTGGTCGTAGGTGTGCGAGGCGAACTCATGGCCTTCGGCGGCGCGTGCGCGCCACCAGGGCGCCCAGGTCTCGCCCAGGCTGCCGTCGCCTTGCTGCGTGCGCTCGTTGGCGGCAAAGAAGGTCACTGGCACGCCATGGCGCTTGAGCACCTCGGCCACCAGGTCGGCAATGCCCATGTGGCCCGTGTCAAACGTCAGGTACACGGTCTTGGCGCAGCCCGTGCCCTGCCCTGCGGCCATCGCGGGGCGCAGCAGGCTGAAGGCGGCGGCGCCAGCCAGCGATTGCGCAAAGAGTCTGCGGTCCATCAGCGCTGCGCGTGGGCCAGTGTCCAGACACCGTGGGGCGACTTGCCGACCTTGACCTGCTGGACCACCTTCTTTTCGACGGTGTCGATCACCGACAGCTTGCGCGCCCAGCGCGAGCTGACCAGCAGGTAGCGGCCGTCGGCGGAAACGTCCATGCAGTCCGGGCCTCCCGGGGCCGGGTAGCTGGCCACGACCTGGTTGGTCTGCATGTCGATCTTGCTGATGGTGTTGGCCACGCGGTTGCTCACATACAGGTGGCGGCCATCGCCGGCGGCACGCATGGCGTGGGCGCCAGCGGCTGTCTTGATGCGGGCCACGCTGCGCGGCTCGGGGCCGGTGATGTCGAACACTTCCACGCCATCGCTACCGGTCAGGCCGATGAACAGCTTGGTGCCGTCCGGGCTGCCATAGAGATCGGCCGGCATGGGGCCGGTGGGCACGCGGGCCTTGATGGTCTGCGTGGCGATGTCGATGGCCACCAGGGCATCGCTGTCCTGCATGGTGGAATAGATGGTCGTGCTCCTGGCATCGATCCAGAGATGGCTGGGCGTCTTGCCCGTGGGCACGCGCTTGACCAACTGCGGGTTCTGGCCATCCCACCGGTAGATGTCGATGTGGTTGAGGCGGTTGGCCGCCGTGACGAACCACTTCATGTCCGGGCTGAAGCGCAGGTGATAGGGGTCGATGATGTCGCGGATCACGCGCTGCACCTCGCCCGTGCGCGGATCGACCAGGGTCAGGGTATCGCCCAGCGCATTGGCCACGACCAGCGATTTCTCGTCAGGCGTGAGGTAGAGGTGGTGCGGCTCCTTGCCCGTGGGAATGCGGGCCGTCTCCTGCCAGGTGACCGGGTCCACGATGCTGATGTTGGCATCGAGCGAGTTGAGCACGAAGATGGGCGTGGGGCCCTGGGTCTGCGGCGGCGGCGTGACACGCGCAACAGGCGCAACTGGCGCTACCGAGGCAGCAGAGGCCGCAGGCACGGAAGGCGCGGCGGGAACGGCAGCGGCCTGAGCCGATGCAGCCTGCGCCTGGACGGCTGCAGGCGTGGCTGAGGCCGCACGGGCCGATTTGGATCCGGGCAGGGACGCCACGGCCAGCCAGGCCAGCGCACCGCCGCCCACAACCAAAGCCACAGCCGCGCCCAAGCGCCCGACGGAAAGACGTTTCACAAAGCACCACCTTCTGAGAATCTGCGCAGTGTAGCCGCGCCATTCAGCCCTCGGACGCTCTAGGGCATCGGCTTTTAAAGCTGTGCAAAAAACCGACATTTACGCGACGTTGGCCCGAGATATCGCGACAAGCGCGCCAACCCATGACTTGCATCAAGGCATAACGACAACGCATGAAAACGCAGGCCACAACGACAAAGGGAGCCGGCTGGCTCCCTTTGCAGGCAAGGACCTTGAAAGCGCAACGGCTCTCAGATCTTCCACTTTTCCATGAGCTTTTCGGGACGCAGCGTGTCGTAGTGCTCGAAAGGCTGGTGGATCCAGGGGTTGGTCGGCAGGTAGTCCACCGAGTAGTCGGGCGTGAACGCGGACAGGCCCTTGGTCCAGATCACGGCGCTGCGCAGCTCGGTGATCGGCGGATAGTTGGTCTTGAGCATGGCGATCACGGCATTCAGCGTGTGGCCCGAATCGGCCAGGTCATCGACCAGCAGCACGCGACCGGCAATCTCGCCCTTGGGCGTGGTGATGAAGCGCGCGATGTCCAGATGGCCCTGCACCGTGCCGGCCTCGGCGCGGTAGGAGCTGGTGGACATGATGGCCAGCGGCTTGTCGAAGATGCGGCTGAGCATGTCACCGGGACGCAGGCCGCCACGGGCCAGGCAGAGAATGGTGTCGAATTCCCAGCCGGACTGGTGCACTTTGATCGCGAGCTTTTCGATCAGTCCGTGGTATTCGTCGTAGCTCACATACAGGTGTTGACCGTCTTCCGTCAGCATGGAATGGCTCCTGGTTCAATCTTGGGGTTCAAACGCCAGCAGTTCACTGGGCGGCGTAGGGGTTTTGCATCAGGATGGTGTGATCCCGGTCGGGGCTGGTCGAAACCATGGCGATGGGCACGCCCGTCACTTCCTCGATGCGCTCCAGATAGCGGCGGGCATTGGCCGGCAGCTTGTCGTAGTCGGTCACGCCCACGGTGGAATCGGTCCAGCCGGGGATGGATTCATAGATGGGCTTGCAGCGGGCGATCTCGTCGGCGCCCATGGGCAGCAGGTCGATCTTTTCGCCGTCCAGCTCGTAGCCCACGCACAGCAGCAGTTCCTGCAGGCCGTCGAGCACGTCGAGCTTGGTGATGCACAGGCCCGACAGGCCGTTGACCTGGGCGCTGCGCTTGAGCAGCGCGGCGTCAAACCAGCCGCAGCGGCGCGAGCGGCCGGTGGTCACGCCCTTTTCGGCGCCCACGGTGCTCATGTGCCAGCCCGGCGTGCCTTCCTTTTCCCAATCCAGTTCGGTGGGGAAAGGACCGCCGCCCACGCGGGTGCAGTAGGCCTTGGTGATGCCCAGGATGTAGTGCAGCATGCCGGGGCCCACGCCCGAGCCTGCAGCCGCATTGCCGGCGACGCAGTTGGACGAGGTGACATAGGGATAGGTGCCGTGGTCCACGTCCAGGAGCGTACCCTGCGCGCCTTCGAACAGCAGGTTGGCGCCTTCGGCGTGCGCGGCGTTCAGCTCGCGCGAGACGTCAGCCATCATGGGCAAAAGCTGCTCGGCATGGCGCATGGCTTCTTCGTACACGGCGTCGAACTGGACTTCGCCATCCTTGATGTACGGCTTGAGCGCGTCACCGAAGGTGAAGTTCTTCGAGCCCAGCACGTTGACCAGGATGTGGTTGTGCAGGGCCAGCAGTTCGCGCAGCTTGGTGGCGAAGCGCTCGGGGTACTTGAGGTCCTGCACGCGCAGTGCGCGGCGGGCAATCTTGTCTTCGTAGGCGGGGCCGATGCCACGGCCGGTGGTGCCGATCTTCTCGGTGCCGCCCTGCTCGCGCGCCGCTTCGCGCGCCACGTCCAGCGCCGAGTGGAAGGGCAGGATCAGCGGGCAGGCTTCGGACACGCGCAGGCGGTCGCGCACTTGCACGCCGGCCTTCTCCAGGCCTTCGATTTCCTCGAACAGCTTGGCGGCCGACAGCACCACGCCGTTGCCGATATAGCACTTCACGCCGGGGCGCATGATGCCGCTGGGAATCAGGTGCAGCGCGGTCTTCACACCATTGATGACCAGCGTGTGGCCCGCATTGTGGCCACCCTGGAAGCGGACCACGCCCTGGGCGCTTTCGGTCAGCCAGTCCACCAGCTTGCCCTTGCCTTCGTCACCCCACTGGGTGCCGACCACGACCACGTTGCGACCTTTGGTAGCTTTCATATTCAAATCCGATGAAATCCGAAGAAATTGACAAATGCGTCAGATGGCTTGCACGGCCCACTGCCCGGCAACCTGCACGAGCTCACGGTCGCAGTGGAACTCGTCCACTTCGCTTTCATGGCCTGGCAGCACGCAGACCACGGTCTCGCCCTGCCGGCGCAATGCCGCGATGGCGGCTGCCACCTGGGGATTGTCGCCCCAGGGCGCACGGATGGCAGCCTTGAGCGGGCGCTCGGGCACAACGGCCACGAGCTGCTTGATGTCCAGGCTGAAGCCGGCGGCGGGCCGGTTGCGGCCAAAGACCGCGCCCACCTCGTCATAACGGCCGCCGCGCACCAGCGCGTCGCTGGCACCCGGAACATAGATGGCGAAGCGCGTGCCGCTGTAGTAGGCATAGCCGCGCAGATCGGCCAGATCAAAGCTCACGTTCACGCCTTCCAGGCGCTGGGCAAGCCAGCGCAGCTGGGCCAGCAGAGGCTGCACGCCTGCCGTGCGCGCCAGCAGCTTCTCGGCGCGGTCCAGCACCTCGATGCCGCCGTACAGCTGCAGCAAGGCCATCAGGCCTTCGCGCGAGGCGATGGGGAAGTCCCGGGTGAGGCGCTCGAGTTCGCTCGCATCCTTGGCGGCCAGCGCGGCATGCACGCCGCGCAGCACCTGCATGTCCACCATCACGCCAGCCAGCAGGCTGCGCACGATGCGCACATCGGCCAGATCGACGTTGATGTCGGTGACGCCCGCGCTGCGCAGGCAGTCCAGCGCCAGGTGCAGTGCCTCCAGGTCGGCTTCCATGCCCTGGTGGCCGTAGATTTCGGCACCGAACTGCAGCGGCTCGCGCGTGGCGCGGGGACGATCAGGGCGGGCATGGACGACGGGGCCGCAGTAGCACAGGCGCGTGAGGCCCTTGCGGTTGAGCAGATGGGCGTCGATGCGAGCCACCTGCTGCGTGGTATCGGCACGCAGGCCCATGGTGCGGCCCGTCAGCTGGTCGATGAGCTTGCAGGTCTGCAGGTCCAGCGCCTCCCCTGTGCCGGTGAGCAGGGATTCGAGGTACTCCAGCATGGGCGGCATGACCAGTTCATAGCCATAGCCACGTGCGGTATCGAGCAGGCCTCGACGCAATTCTTCGATGTGCCGGGCCTCGGAAGGCAAGACATCGGCGATGTGATCCGGCAGGACCCAAGCAGACATGGAAAAAGGGGGAGGCTGTTAAAAACGTGATTCTACCGGCTGTTGCGGGCCAGCCCAAATTGGGGGTGTCCCAAGGCCCGCGAGGAGCGTTCGGTATTCCGAATCGATTCGGTGTGCGGGCGCCAGCGGCAGCGCAAGAAAAAACGGCGCCCCAACAGGGGCGCCGTGCATGGGCCGGGCGGCGTTGCCGCTCAGGCGTTCTTACTTTCCAGAGCTGCCGCCGTTGCGGTAGGCCTTGAAGAAGTCGGTCTGCGAAGGATCGAGCACAAGCACGTCGCTCTTCTTGGCAAAGCTGGACTTGTAGGCCTCCAGGCTGCGGTAGAACTGCGCGAACTGCGGGTCCTTGCCAAAGGCGTCGGCATAGGTGCGGGCGGCTTCCGCGTCGCCCTCGCCCTTGAGCTTCTGGGCATCGCGGTAGGCGTTGGCGATGGTGATCTCGCGCTGGCGATCGGCCTCGGCGCGGATCTTCTCGCCTTCGGCGGCGCCGGTGGAGCGCAGCTCGTTGGCCACGCGCTTGCGTTCGGCCTCCATGCGGCGATAGACCGATTCCGTGATGGTCTCGGCATAGTCCACGCGCGTGATGCGCACATCGACCACGTCCACGCCCCAGGGCTTGGCGCCGCGCACGGTCTCCAGCACTTCGCGCTTGACGTCGTTCATCAGCGCGTCGCGCTTGCTGGACAGAAGCTCGCGCACGGTGCGGCGGTTGATTTCCTCCTGGAAGGCGTTGCGCACCACGCGGTTGAGCTGCATGGCACCGGCCGACTCATCCAGGCCCACGTTGCGGATGTACTCCGACGGATCGGAGATGCGCCAGCGCACGTACCAGTCGATGACCACGCGCTGCTTTTCGGCAGTGAGCATGGGCTCGGTGTCGGTGCTGTCCAGTGTGAGCAGGCGCTTGTCGATGTAGCGCACGTTCTGGAACGGCGGCGGCATCTTGATGTTCAGGCCCGGCTCGGTGATCACTTCCTTGATCTGACCCAGGGCATAGACCACGCCGAACTGGCGCTGATCGACGACGAACAGCATGGAGCTGAGCAGCGCCAGCGCTAGAAGAATGCTGGTGATGAAAAATCCAACTCGGTTCACTTGGGCTGCTCCTCAGCGTGCTTCGCGGTCACGGCTGCGACTGCTGTCGCGGCTGCGCGCATCGTTCGAAAGGCCGGGAATGGCGGCAGGCGCAGGCGCCTGGGTGCTGGGGGCAGCCGAGCCATCGGCTGCCGGCACATTGCCGCTCACGCCTTGCATGATCTTGTCCAGCGGCAGGTACAGCAGGTTGGAGCCCTGGCGCGATTCCACCAGCACCTTGGTCACGTTGCCGTAGATCTGCTGCATGGTTTCCAGATACATGCGGTCGCGCGTGACCTGGGGCGCCTTCTGGTACTCGGTGAACACCGAGCTGAAGCGCTGCGCATCACCCTGGGCCTGGGCCACGATGCGGGCCTTGTAGCCATTGGCCTCTTCCAGCAGACGTGCCGCCGAGCCGGCTGCGCGGGGCACCACGTCATTGGCATAGGCCTGGGCCTCGTTCTTGGCGCGCTCGCGCTCCTGGCCGGCACGCAGCACGTCGTCGAAGGCGGCCTGCACCTGCTCGGGCGGACGCACGCCGCCTTGCTGCAGGTTGATGCCCACGACTTCCACGCCCACCTTGTAGCGGTCCAGGATGGTCTGCATCAGGTCGCGCACGCGCGGCGCGATCTGGTCGCGCTCCTCGGCCAGCGCCGTGTCCATCTTCATCTTGCCGACGACTTCGCGCACGGCGGTCTCGGCGGCCTGGACCACGGCCTCGGACGGGTTCTTGCTCTCGAACAGCCAGGCACGCGCGTCGCTCAGACGGTACTGGACGGCGAACTTGATCTCGACGATGTTCTCGTCCTCGGTGAGCATGGCCGACTCGCGCAGGCCCGTGCTCTTGATGATGGTGTCGCGCCCCACGTCGGCCGAGCGGATCTGCGTCACGAACACCAGTTCATGGCGCTGGATCGGGTACGGCAGGCGCCAGTTGATGCCGGCACCCACCGTGCTCTTGTACTTGCCGAACTGGGTGATGACGGCCTGCTGGCCTTCCTGGACGATGAAGATGCCCGTGCCCATCCAGATGATGAAGGCAATGCCGGCAATCAGGCCCACGCCCATGCCGGCACTGCGCATGTCCGGCGGCTGGCTGCCACCGCCATTGCGCACGGGCGGCTGCCCGCGGCCACCGCCCGGCTTGCCGCCGAACAGGCCCGAAAGCTTGCGGTTGAGGTCACGCCACAGCTCGTCTAGATCCGGCGGCTGGCCACCCCCACCCGAGGAGGGACGGTTGTCACGGCTGTCGCGGTTGTCGCGTGCGGGTTCCGCAGGCGGCGGCGCAGCGGGACGGTCGGCATCGGGGCGCGAGGCATCGTCGTTCTTGTCGTCGCCACGTCCCCAGCGCGGATCATTCAGGTTGAACATCCCGCGAAGGCGCTGCGGCAGCATCGCCCAACGATGGGCGCGTTGTGAAAGATTCATGCGAGAAGTCTCGGTTTCTTCGGTAAAGACAGGGACCCAATCGGCATTTTGCCCAATCAGGGCGCTAGCCCCTAGTATTCGGCGTCCTGCCCAGGGGGCATCGCGCCATCCACCTCCCCTTCGCCCCGCTCTTCACCACCATGCGCTTCGGCGTATTCCGCTTCTGCGCGCAGTGCGTGGTCGGCCAGCAGCTGCCGCAGCTGCGGCAGCCCCTCACCGGAGCGGGCGCTGACAAACACCCGTGAAACAGGTAGCCCGTCAAGCTCGTACTGGTCCTGCAACTGCGCTGGAAGCCGCTCTTCATCGACGGCATCGAGCTTGTTGAAAACCAGTACCAGAGGCACCTCCTGGGCACCGATTTCCTTCAGAACTTTCTGGACTTGTTGGATTTGTTCCGGGAAATTCGGATTGGAGGCGTCAACCACATGCAGCAGAAGATCGGCATCGATCGCCTCCTGCAACGTGGCCTGGAATGCATCGACCAGGCCGTGCGGCAGGTCGCGGATGAAGCCCACGGTGTCCGACAGGGACACCGATTGCCGGGCCTCGTTCAAATACAGCTGGCGCGTGGTCGTGTCCAGCGTGGCGAACAACTGGTCGGCCGCATAGGCCCGCGCCTTCACCAGCGCGTTGAACAGCGTGGATTTGCCGGCATTGGTGTAGCCGACCAGCGAGATGTTGAAGATGCCATGGCGCTCGCGCCGGCGGCGCTGCGTGGCGCGTTGCTTCTTGACCTTCAGCAGCCGCTCCTTGGTGCGCTTGATCGATTCGTCGATCATGCGGCGATCCAGCTCGATCTGCTTTTCGCCAGGGCCGCCGCGCCCGCCGATGCCGCCCATCTGGCGCTCCAGGTGGGTCCAGCGGCGCACGAGGCGCGTGGCCACGTATTGCAGGCGCGCCAGCTCTACCTGCAGCTTGCCTTCATGGCTGCGGGCGCGCTGGGCGAAGATCTCCAGGATCAACAGGGTGCGGTCGTTGACCGGCATCTGCAGATGGCGCTCCAGATTGCGCTGCTGGGCCGGGCTCAGGGCCTGGTCGAACAGCACTTCCTGGGCACCGTGCATCTGGGCGAGCATGCGGATTTCGTCGGCCTTGCCGCTGCCCACGAACAGCGCCGCATCGGGCACCTTGCGCTTGCAGGTCAGGCGTGCAACGGGACGCAGGCCGGCCGTGCCGGCCAGCAGGCCCAGCTCTTCCAACTCGCCATCGAAATGGGGAAAGCCGAAATCCACGCCCACCAGCAGCACTGGCGTTGGCGTGGACCGGTCAAAAGATTCAGAACTCAAGAAAAACCTCTCCCGAAGGGTGAGGAAGCTCCCCGGCTGTGCGGGGAGGCATCAGGGCGCAGCGAGCTCAAGCGCTGGCGTCGCTGCCGGCAGCTTCGGCCGTGGAGAAGTTCACGGCGCGGCCGGGAACAATGGTGGAGATGGCGTGCTTGTAAACCATCTGGGTGACGGTGTTGCGAAGCAGAACCACGTACTGGTCGAAGGATTCGATCTGGCCTTGCAGCTTGATGCCGTTGACGAGGTAGATGGACACCGGCACATGTTCGCGGCGCAGCGCGTTCAGGAACGGGTCTTGGAGGAGTTGGCCTTTGTTGCTCACGATATTCTCCGTGTTCGAAGAGTGTTGTTGTAAACCGACACCTTACCACAGTGTTTTGGGCCCCCTGTCTGCACAAGGGTTTTCCCCAAATTCCGTGGCTTGTTATTTGTCCTTGTCGGCGAAAGGATTATGAGAGGTTTTCAACTCGATCCGCAACGGCGTGCCGACCAAATTGAATTCCTTTCGGAACCGCCCCTCGAGGAAGCGCTTGTAGGCCTCCGTCACATGCTCGAGCGAATTGCCGTGTATGACGATGACCGGCGGGTTCATGCCGCCCTGGTGCGCGTAACGCATCTTGGGTCGGTAGATGCCTGTCTTCTTGGGCGTCTGGAACTGCACGGCCTCCATCAGCAGGCGCGTGAGCACCGGCGTGGGCATCTTGCAGGTGGCTGCCTTGTGCGCCTGGATGATGGAGTTCCACAGCGGACCCAGGCCCTGGCGCTTCTCGGCCGAGATGAAGTGCATGGGAGCGAACTTCAGGAAGGACAGGCGCGTCTCGATCGAGCGCTCCAGCATCTGGCGCTGGTAGTCGTCCACCGCATCCCATTTGTTCACGGCCAGCACCACGGCGCGGCCGCTTTCCAGCACGTAGCCGGCAATGTGCGCATCCTGATCGGTCACGCCCTGCGTGGCATCGATGAGCAGCAGCACGACGTTGGCGCTCTCGATGGCCTGCAGCGTCTTGACGACGGAGAACTTCTCGATGGCCTCGAACACCCGCCCCTTGCGGCGCAGGCCTGCCGTGTCGATGAGTTCGAACTTCTGGCCGGCGCGCTCGAAGGGCACGGAGATGGCATCGCGCGTGGTGCCCGGCATGTCGAAGGCGACCAGTCGCTCCTCGCCCAGCCAGGTGTTGATCAGCGTGGACTTGCCGACGTTGGGGCGACCGGCCACGGTGAGGCGGATGGGCTTCTGGGCCACATCGTCGAAGGGGTCGTCTTCCTCGGGTTCGGGCAGGTTGAGCTGGCCCAGGGCCAGGTCGACCAGGCCGCGCACACCCTGTCCGTGCGCGGCGGAAACCGGCAGCACTTCGCCCAGGCCCAGTTCGTAGAACTCGGTCAGCTGCACGCCTTCCTTCATGCCCTCGGCCTTGTTGGCCACGAGCACGCAGGGCTTGCCCAGGCGGCGCAGGTACTTGGCGATGTCATGGTCCTGGGCAGACATGCCCAGGCGCGCATCGACGACGAAGACCACGACGTCTGCCTCGGCCACGGCCTGCTGCGTCTGGCGCGCCATCTCCTTGAAGATGCCGCTGGATGCATCAGGCTCGAAGCCGCCGGTGTCGATCACGATGTATTCGTGCTTGCCCTGGCGGCCCTGTCCATAGTGGCGGTCACGCGTGAGGCCCGCGAAATCCGCGACGATTGCATCCCTCGACTTGGTCAGCCGATTGAACAGCGTCGATTTGCCCACATTGGGTCGCCCTACCAGGGCAATAACTGGCTTCATTCCCGAAAATACCTATCAATCCGGCCGGAAGCCGTACACAGTTCCGCTGCGGCTTACCACCACCAGCGTATTGGCAGCCGATACCGGGGGCGAGGCCACACCGGAGTCGTCCGTCTTCAATCGTGCCAGCGCCTGTCCGTCCGTCTTGGACAGCAGGTGCACCACACCATAGTCATCACCAAACACCACCGAACGGCCCAGCATCAACGGCGCCGTCAGGCGGCGGTGCTGCAACTGGTCGATGGACCACACGCGCGAGCCGTCGCCGCGGCGCCAGGCCTGGACGGTGCCATTGCTTTCGGCGCCGAACACGGTCTCGCCATCGCCGTCGATGCCGTCGGCACCCTTGGACGGCTGGGTCCAGCGCACCGATGCATTTTGCGTATCCACACAGCCCACGGCAGCCTGGAAGGCGCGCGCGCAGACGCTGTCGCCGACACGGCTGACGCGGCCGACGAGGTCCACCAGGCGCTCCACGTCATTGGTGCCGCGCGGGCTGGCCAGCGGGGCCTCCCAGCGCACGGCACCCGTGTCGGGATCGATGCCCACCATGCGGCCCGACAGGCCGGCCACCAGGGTGTTGCCCACGGCGATCAGAACGCCGGGCTGGCGCAGCACCAGCGGTTCGCCAGGGCGCTGCGCGGTCCACAGCTTGCGGCCATTGGCGGCATCGAATGCGGCCAGCGAGCGGTCGGCCGCCAGCACGAAGACGCGGCCGCCCGCCACCAGCGGCGGCGTGTAGGCGGCTGCGGGCAGCGGCTGCTTCCACAACTGCTTGCCTTGCGAGTAGACGATGACCTGGTTGCTGCGCGTGAGCACGGCCTGGCGCTGGGCGTCGCCACCCACGCCGGCAGTCAGCGGCTCGCCAACGGTGAAGCGCGACAGCTGGCTGCCATTGCGCGCATCGAGGGCCGTGACGCTGCCGTCCTTGGCCGCGATCAGCAGCGTGTCACCCTGCACATGGATGTCGGTGGCCAGCGGCACTTCGGCGCCCAGCTTGGCCGTCCAGGCCTGGTGCACTGCCAGCAGGCCGGGGTTGGCCCCCAGTTCCTTGGGCTTGGGCTTGGTGTCGCTGCTGAACCACGAGGAGACCGTGGAGCAGCCGCCCAGGGCACCGGCCAGCAGGCCCAGAGCCATCCAGCGCGCAACGCCACGCGGGCGCGAGATTGCCATCAGTTGATCTGCCGAAGTTTTCAAGGTTGCTTCTCCGAGGTCGAAGTCTTGGCCTGTGCCAGCACGGTGGGCGTGGCGCCCAGGGCGTTGAGCTTGAATTCGATCAGGCGTCCGTAGTCCACGCCCTTGTCCAGGAGCGCATGGGCGCGCTGGTAGGCGTCGATGGCCTCGGCCGTCTTGCCCTGGGCCGCAAGAATGTCACCGCGGCGGTCGGCCACGATGCCGGCGAAGGATTCGGGCATGCTGCCATCCAGCGCCTTCAGAGCTTCGTCGTACTGCTTTTGCTGCTCCAGCACGGCGCTCAGGCGCAGCTTGGCCAGGGCCTTGTAGCCTTCGTCGCCCTTGTCGGCCACCCAGGTCAGGGCTGCCTTGGCATCATCGAGCCTGCCTTCATCCACTGCAGCCTTGGCCAGCAGCAGGCCGGCCTGGGCTGCCTGCGTGGTGCCGGCGTACTTGTCCTTGAGATCGGCAAAGGCCTGGCCGGCGCGCGCCGCATCCTTGCCTGACAGCGCCACATCGACGGCATGCGCCAGAGCGGCAGCCTGGGTGGCCTGGCGCTTTTCCCAGTACTGGTAGCCATTCCAGCCGGCAAAGCCGACAAAGATGACCACGAGCACACCCGTGATCAACGTGCCCCAGGTATTCCAGAAATGCTTGAGCTGCTCTATCTGCTCTTGTTCTTCGAGATCGAAATGGTTTGCCATGAATCGCCTGTGTCGCCTTGTGTATGGAGGACGCCGCTGGAGCGGTGGCCTGGAAAGCTGCGGATGACGGTCAAACCGCCGATTGTAGGGTGGCAGCCCATTGGGCCGCATCGGCCAGGGCTTGCTGCACCTGCTGGCCCGTGCCGTCGCGCAGCGACTTGACGGTGACCAGGCCCTGCTGCAGCTCGTCGGAGCCGAAGATCAATGCGAAATGCGCGCCACTGGCGTCGGCCTTCTTGAACTGCGACTTCATGCTGCCCAGGCCTTCGGAGCTGGCCGCATGCATCTGCACGCGCACGCCGGCCTCGCGCAGTTGCTGCAGGGTGCGCAGGGCCACGGGCATGGCCGACACGTCGGGAACGATGGCGTAGGCATGCAGCGTGGGCGCGGGGATGTCGGCGCCCAGCTCCTTGACGAGCTCCAGCACGCGCTCCACCCCCAGCGCCCAGCCCACGGCCGGCGCGCTCTTGCCGCCCACCTGCTCGATCAGGTAGTCGTAGCGGCCGCCGGCGCAGATGGTGCCCTGCGCGCCCAGCATGTCGGTGATGAACTCGAACACCGTGAGGTTGTAGTAGTCCAGGCCGCGCACCAGGCGCGGATTCACGGTCCAGGGCACGCCATTGGCGTCCAGGATGGCCTTGAGTCCGTCGAAGTGGGCCAGCGAGCCCTCGCCCAGGAAGTCCAGCAGGCGCGGCGCCCCGTTGACCATGGCCTGCATGGCGGGATTCTTGGTGTCCAGCACGCGCAGCGGGTTGCTGTACATGCGGCGCCTGGCCTCTTCGTCCATCACGTCCTGGTGCTGCTCCAGGTAGGCGATCAGGGCCTGGCGGTGGGCCTGGCGCTCCTCGGGCTGGCCCAGGCTGTTGATTTCCAGGCGCCACTGCGTCAGGCCCAGCTGTTTCCACAGGGAGACGGCCAGCAAAATGAGCTCGGCATCGACATCGGGGCCGGCAAAGCCCAGGGCCTCGGCACCGATCTGGTGGAACTGGCGGTAGCGGCCGCGCTGCGGGCGCTCGTGGCGGAACATGGGGCCCATGTACCACATGCGCTTGCCGCCGTCGTACAGCAGGTTGTTTTCGATGGTGGCGCGCACCAGGCTCGCCGTGCCTTCTGGGCGCAGCGTCAGGCGCTCGCCATTGAGCTTGTCCTCGAAGGAGTACATCTCCTTTTCGACGATGTCCGTCACCTCGCCGATGCCGCGCACGAACAGTTGCGTGTGCTCGACGATGGGCGTGCGCACGTTGCGGTAGGCAAAGCGCGCCATCAGCTCGCGCACCTGCGCCTCCAGCCATTCCCAGCGAGCGGACTCGGCGGGAAGAATGTCGTTCATGCCTTTGACGGCGGAGAGTTTTTCGGGTTTGGCCACGTTGTTCTCGTTCGATGAATGCTCGGAAACAGGAGCGGACCCCGCCTTTTGCGCTCCATGCCCCCACGCGCATTCCGCGTGAGGCCCCATGAAACAAAGCGTGGTGTGCTATCTATTTTGCAATAACTGCAATGCCTGGCGCAGCCGCTCAGGCGGGTGCGGCAGCGGTGGCGCCATAGGTGCGCGCCACATAGTCTTCGACCAGGGTCTGGAATTCCTCGGCAATGCGCTCGCCGCGCAGCGTCAACGCCTTCTCGCCGTCAATGTAGACGGGGGCAGCGGGCGCCTCGCCCGTCCCGGGCAGGCTGATGCCGATGTTGGCGTGCTTGCTCTCGCCAGGGCCGTTGACGATGCAGCCCATCACGGCCACCTTCATGGCCTCGACGCCGGGGTACTTCATGCGCCACAGCGGCATCTGGCCGCGCAGGTAGTCGTCGATGCGCTTGGCCAGCTCCTGGAAGGTGGTGCTGGTGGTGCGGCCGCAGCCAGGGCAGGCCGTGACGCTGGGCACGAAAACGCGCAGGCCCAGGGCCTGCAGGATTTCGGAGGCAACCACCACTTCCTGCGTGCGCGCCTCACCGGGCTGGGGCGTGAGCGAGACGCGGATGGTGTCGCCAATGCCTTCCTGCAGCAGCACGGACAGCGCGGCGGCCGAGGCCACCGTGCCCTTGGTGCCCATGCCGGCCTCGGTCAGGCCCAGGTGCAGCGCATAGTCGCAGCGCTGCGCAAGGGCCCGGTAGACCGAGATCAGGTCCTGCACGCCGCTGACCTTGCACGACAGGATGATGTTGTCGCCGTTCAGCCCCATGGACTCGGCCAGGCGCGCGGAATCGACGGCCGAGGAGATCAGCGCCTCGAACATGACCTGGCGCGTATCCCAGGGCTGGGCGCGGCGCGAGTTCTCGTCCATCAGGCGCGCCATCAGCTCCTGGTCCAGCGAACCCCAGTTGACACCGATGCGCACGGCCTTGTCGTAGCGGGCTGCCGCCTCGATCATCTGGCCGAACTGCCTGTCCTTTTTCTCGCCCTTGCCGACGTTGCCGGGGTTGATGCGGTACTTGGACAGCGCCTCGGCGCAGGCCGGGTATTCGGTGAGCAGGCGGTGGCCGTTGTAGTGGAAGTCGCCCACCAGCGGCACGTACTCGCCCATGCGGTCGAGCTGCTCGCGGATGTAGGGCACGGCAGCGGCTGCCTCGGGCGTGTTGACGGTGATGCGCACCATCTCCGAGCCGGCCTGGGCCAGCTGGCGCACCTGTATGGCCGTCTCGACCGCGTCCACCGTATCGGTGTTGGTCATGGACTGCACGCGCACAGGCGCATCGCCGCCCACGGTGACGACATTGTTGCGCCAGACCACGCGGGCCTGGCGGGACTTGCGCGGCAGCGGCGAGGCAATCGCTATCGGCTGCTGCGTGGATAGGAAATCTTGCACGGTCACTTCACCTCAAAGCGGGCCACGTTGTCACGGGTGGTCTTGGCCACTTCCAGCAGCTCACCACGGACGCGCACTTCGGTGCCGCTGGCATTGCCGACGATGACAGACAGCGGCAGCGCACCTTCAGCGCCAACCGACTCACCTGCCGCCAGCGTCTTTTGCAGCACCACGCGGCCGTTGGCATCCTTGACCTGCACCCACGATTGTGCGCTGGCCTTCATGACCAGCACGCCACCAGGCGTTTGCGCGGCCTGGGTTGCAGGAGTCGCCGCTGCGGCATCGGCGGGCACATCGCCAGGCACGCCGGCTGCGGGAGCCGCTGCTGCAGGCGCCTGGACGGCTGGCGTGGCTGCAGGCGCTGCAGGTGCAGGTGCAGGTGCAGGTGCTGCAGGCGCCGCCCCTTCGGAGGCTGGCGCTGTCACTGCGGGCGCCACAGGCTCCTGGGCAGCCACGGGCTCGGACACGGTTGCGGCCGGCGACACCAGGGCAGCGGCGTCGGAAGAGCCGGCCTGCGGCTCCTCGGCATCGCCTTCGTGCTTGGGCAGGAAGTACACGGCGGCGGCGGCCGCCAGCAGCAGCAGCACGATGATGGCGACCTTGCGCGAACCGTTTTCGCGGCCCAGCGGTGTTCCGGTGGCCTTGAAGGAGCGCTCCTTGAACGTGGCATTGATGCTGCCGCGATCATCGGCCAGGCTCTTGAGCTGGGTGCGCGGCAGCAGGGCCAGCACCGAGGCCGAGTCCACGCGCAGCGTGCGGCAGACGCTTTGTGCCAGGGCCCGCATGAAGACATGGTCCTGGAAGGCGGCATAGTCATCCGCCTCCAGGGCCTCCAGCTTGGGTGCCGGCACCTTGAGCGCCGCCGCCAGTCCGGCCAGCGACAGGCCTGCCGCCTCGCGCGCCTGGCGCAGCAGCGTGCCCGCCGTCATGGAAGTTTTGGCGTTCTCGCCTTGCGTACCTGCTTCGTCATGCACCGCCAACACCTCACTCATTGAATGCTCCACGCTCGTAGGCCAGCCATTGGCGGGACTCCGGGAAGCGCTGGTGCAGCTGGTCGGCCAGCTGCCGCATCGCTGCAGATTGCTGCAGCGCCCTCTCTATCTTGATGCCCAGCCACAGGCTTTCCGCGTTGGACTGGGGGCTGCTGTTGAGGCGGCGGATGTAGAACTGCGCCCTCTTGGCGTCGCCCCCCTGCAGCATCACATTGCTCAGGTGATAGGCTATCACCGGGTTGGCGGCGTCGAGTTCATAGCCCTTGAGCAGCGCCTGCTGGGCCTCGACCAGCAGACCGGCCTGCTGCAGGCACAGCCCCTTGGCCATCCATGTCTTGGGACGCTCCAGGTAGCCGGGCTGGGCCAGTGCCTTGTCCAGCCATTCCTGGGCCTGCACATACTGCTTGCGCTGGCACAGCAGCCATCCGTAGTTGTGCTGCAGGTCACCGTCCTGGGGGCGCAGCGACATGGCCTTGCGCAGGCTGGCATCGGCCTGGTCCCAGTCCTGGTTGCGCATGTAGATCAGGGCCAGCAGTCCATAGCCATCGGCGGAACCGGGGTCGGAGGCCAGCGCCTGGTTTACCTCTTCCAGGGCCACATCGATGCGGCCGGCCTGGAAGTAGGAAGCCGCCAGCTCCAGGCGAATGGCCGCGCGGCGACGGGGATCGACCTCGGCGGCCGAGGCCATCGAGGCATTGGAGACGGACGAAGCATTGCCGGAGCCTGAATTCGCCGAAGGCACCAAAGGTTGCTTGCCGGCGCAACCGGCCAAGGCAAGGACCAGCACCGGCACTGCCCAGCGCATGCATCCACCGATACCCCCCGATCGCAGCCGCCGAGCCACTGACTTCATGAACTGTCCCTTTGTTCCGTAGGTCCTCTCAAGGCATCTGCTTGAGAACAATGGTGCGCTGCTTTGCCATGCGCTCGGCAGCGCGCGTGCGGTCCTTGACATCGCCAGCCAGCTGTCCGCAGGCTGCGTCGATGTCGTCGCCACGTGTCTTGCGCACCGTGGTCACAATGCCGGCATTGCTCAGCAGGCTGGCGAACTCCGTCACCCGCGCTGCAGGTGAACGCAGCAGGCCCGAGGCCGGGAAGGGGTTGAACGGAATCAGGTTGAACTTGCACCAGCTGCGGCCGTCGCCACGTGCGCGGACCAACTCTATCAGTTGGCGCGCATGCTCGGGCTGATCATTGACGCCATCGAGCATGCAATATTCGAACGTGATGAAATCGCGCGGCGCGAACTCCAGGTAGCGCTCGCAGGCATCGAGCAGCTCGTGGATGGGGTACTTGCGGTTCAGCGGCACCAACGGGTCGCGCAGCTCGTCGTTGGGCGCATGCAGCGACACGGCCATGGCCACGGCGCAGTCCTGCGACAGCCTGTCGATCATCGGGACCACGCCCGAGGTGGACACGGTCACGCGGCGGCGCGAGAGGCCGTAGCCATGGTCATCCAGCATCACGCGCAGCGCCGGCACCAGGGCCGTGTAGTTCTGCAGCGGCTCGCCCATGCCCATCATCACCACGTTGGAGATGACGCGCTCGCCGCCCGTGCCCAGGCGCTTGCGCAGCGCATGCTCGGCATACCAGAGCTGGGCCAGGATCTCGCCCGTGCTGAGGTTGCGGCTGAAGCCCTGGTGACCCGTGGAGCAGAAGCGGCAGCCCACGGCACAGCCGGCCTGGGACGACACGCACAGCGTGCCCCGGTCATCTTCGGGAATGAAAACGGATTCGACGGCATTGCCGCCCCCCACGTCGAACAGCCACTTGACCGTTCCATCGGCAGACACATGCTCGGTCAGAACCGGCAGGGCCGTGATGTGGGCACGCGCCTTGAGCTTTTCGCGCAGGGACTTGGCCAGATCGCTCATCTGGTCGAAATCGCTGGCGCCTCGCTGGTGGATCCAGCGGAACAGCTGCGTTGCGCGGAAACGCTTCTCGCCGAGCTGTTCGCAATAAGCGGCCAGTCCGTCGAGATCAAAATCTAGCAAATTGGTATTCATGTCGGCAGGCCGGTGCCACGCCGCTCTCGGCTCTTCCGCGGCAGGCATGGCCTGCACCGGACAGACCATGACGGCCGCGGAAGACGCGGGGATCAGCGCGAGTAGACGTTCATGCCGGGGAAGAAGAATGCCACTTCCACGGCTGCAGTTTCAGCGGCGTCAGAGCCGTGCACGGCGTTGGCGTCGATGCTGTCGGCGAAGTCGGCGCGGATCGTGCCCTTCTCAGCCTTCTTGGGGTCGGTGGCGCCCATCAGTTCACGGTTCTTCAGGATGGCGTTCTCGCCTTCCAGGGCCTGGATCATCACGGGGCCGGAGATCATGAAGTCCACCAGGTCCTTGAAGAAGGGACGCTCCTTGTGGACGCCGTAGAACTGCTCGGCTTCGCCGCGCGACAGGTGCACCATCTTGGCGGCGATGACCTTCAGGCCGGCGGCCTCGAAGCGAGCGTAGATCTGGCCGATCACGTTCTTGGCAACGGCGTCGGGCTTGATGATGGAAAGAGTGCGTTCGATGGCCATTTGAATGGTTCCTAATCAGGGTTACTATGGATTTTTGTCAATTGGACAAAACCGTTGATTCTAGCTGTGCCATCAAAGTCCTTGATGACATGGTGCTGCCAAAGGGGAGGCTGACCGCCGTATTTCAGCGGCGCCCTCCCGGCTTGCGCTTGGCGTTCTGGCGTGCACGCGACAGGCTGTCGGAGCCGATGTAGCCCACCGATGTACGCATCGGATCGGGCTGCTGGCTGCCACCTGTCTTGCCACGCCCGCCTGCACCGCCCTGCCCTCTGCCCTGGCCGCCCTCCGCCTTGCCACCCTTGGCAGCGGGCTTGGCACGCGGGCCGTCCAGCATGGCATTGGGTGCCGGGCGATTGCCGTCGAAATAGCGGCCGCCGCCTTCGCGGCGAACGGTGTTGCGGTCGGCCGGGCCACCACGGCGGCCTCCGGCCGCGGGCTTGGGTGCAGCAGGCGCACGCGCCTGCATGCCTGCCGCGGAGGCCAGGGACTGGATGTCGGCCTGGTCCAGCTCCACCCAGGCGCCGCGCTTGAGGCCGCGCGGAAGCACCATGGCGCCATAGCGGATGCGGATCAGCCGGCTCACGGCATGGCCCACCGCCTCGAACATGCGGCGCACTTCGCGGTTGCGGCCTTCGGAAATGGTCACGCGGTACCAGCAGTTGGCGCCTTCGCCGCCGCCATCCTCGATGGAGCCGAAGGCGGCCACGCCGTCTTCCAGCTGCACGCCATCGGTCAGGCGCTGCTTTTCTTCCTTGCTGAGCGCGCCCAGCACGCGGGCCGCGTACTCGCGCTCCAGACCGAAGCGCGGGTGCATCAGGGAGTTGGCCAGTTCGCCCGAGCTGGTGAACAGCAGCAGGCCTTCGGTGTTCAGGTCCAGGCGGCCAACGGACTGCCATTTGCCATGCTGCAGGCGCGGCAGCTTGCGGAACACCGTGGGGCGGTTCTGGGGATCGTCGTGCGTGACGACTTCACCCACGGGCTTGTGGTAGGCGATGACACGCGCCGGCGGCGGATCGATGCGAAAGCGGATGGGCTGGCCATTGACCTTGATCTGGTCGCCGAACTGGATGCGCTGGCCCACGTGGGCAGGCTCGTTGTTGACCGAGATGCGGCCTTCAAGAATGAGCTGCTCCATTTCAAGGCGCGATCCCAGCCCGGCCTGGGCCAGCACCTTGTGCAGCTTGGGCGAATCGACCTGGGGCAGCAGCACGCGCTTGGCAGGCGCGGCATCGTCGCGCTCTTCGGCGGCGTCGAGCTCGCCCGAGATGACGTCCGCAAAACCGTAGCCTTCGGCAGACCCTGAGTCGCTTGACTCTGATGCATCAGCCGTCACCAGCTCCTGCTCGGTGTCTTCGGCAGGCACCGCCTCGGCGGCCGGGCGCGGCTTGCGCGCAGGCCTGGCGCCAGGCCGGGACTCGGCCTTGGGAGCGCGCGAGCGCGCGGGGCGGGCCTTGCGCTGTGCGCCAGCCTCGTCGGACGCCGGCTGGGCGTCCTGGTCCTTGGAGATATCACTACCCGTCATGGCTTTCCTTCTTCGGCCTGCAGTGCAGCGCCGTCCGTATCCGTTGTGTCTGTCGTATCCGCGGTGTCCGCTTTTTCCGCTGTGTCTGCGGTCTGCGCAGCTTCTGCGGCACTCGCGGCATCTGTCCCATCCGGTGTCTCAGCCTCGCCCGAGGGCGCCTCTGGCAAGAGAGCGGCAAGGGCGTCGTCCTCACCGTCCTCGACCAGCTCCGGCAGCTCCGTCTCATCGGCCTGCAACGGCACCTGATCCAGCAATTCCTCGCCCACGTCCTGCGCGCCGTTGACTGGCGGCACTTCGTCGGGACCCCAGCCTTCGGTCGGCGGGGCGTCACCGGCTGGCGCACTCTCTTGCACCTCAGGCTCGCCCGACTCCTCCAGCGCCTTGAACAGGCTTTGCTGGGATTCAGGCTCCTCAAGCATGGGCAACTGGTCCAGCGACTGCAGGCCCAGGTCGTCCAGAAACTGGCGCGTGGTGGCAAACAAAGAGGGCCGGCCCACGGTTTCCCGGTGGCCAATCACCTCGATCCAGCCCCGGTCTTCCAGTTGCTTGATCAGCAGGCTGTTGACCGTCACACCGCGTATGTCCTCGATATCACCGCGCGTCACCGGCTGACGGTAGGCGATGATGGCCAGCGTCTCCAGGGTCGCACGGGTGTAGCGTGGCGGCTTTTCAGGATGCAGCCGGTCCAGGTACACCCGCATCTCGGGCCGGCTCTGGAAGCGCCACCCGGACGCCACCTGCACCAGCTCCACGCCCTTTTGCGCCCAGTCCTTCTGCAGGTCCAGCAGCAGGTCCTTCAGCGTGTCGGAGCCCAGCACGTCATCGAACAGCGAGCGCAGCTCACGCAGCGTGACAGGCTGCGGCGCGCAGATCAATGCAGTTTCCAGGACCCGCTTGGCATCTACCGTATTCATGGCTCAGCGTCTCGGGAACAAAGGCGCGCGTGCCACCAGGGGTGGCAGCCAGGGTGCGCCGAATCAAAGAAGAGGAAGCAAGCGCTCCACAGATGCCATGCGAGAGATGGTCAGAGGCTTTCGGCGGGATTGTAGCTCAGCCCCCAATTTTCCAGCGCCTGCGCCATGTCGGCGGGCAGCGGCGCATGCAGCACCAGGGCCTGGCCCGTCATGGGATGGGTGAAGGCCAGCCGGAAGGCGTGCAGGGCCTGGCGCGTCATGCCGCCAGCGTCCTTGCCGCCGTAGACGGCATCGGCCACCAGCGGATGACCCAGAGAGGCCATGTGCACGCGGATCTGGTGGGTGCGGCCCGTATGCAGCGTGCAGCGCACCAGGCTGACCTCGTCGTTGCCGGCCAGCAGGTCGATGTCGGTGCGCGCGGTCTTGCCCGCATGCTGGGCCAGGTCGACCACGGCCATGCGCAGGCGGTTGCGCGGATCGCGGCCGATGGGCGCATCGACCTCGCGGTGCTTGCGCGGGCCCCAGGCCTTGTGGGCCAGCGCCAGGTACTGCCGGCTGACATCGCGTGCGGCGATCATGGCCACCAGCGCATCCATGGCGGCGCGGCTGCGCGCCACGACCATGAGGCCGCTGGTGTCCTTGTCCAGGCGGTGGACGATGCCGGCGCGCGGCACATCGCGCGCCTTGGGGTCGCGCCCCAGCAGGCCGTTGAGCAGGGTTCCCGTCCAGTTGCCGGGCGCCGGGTGCACGACCAGGCCAGCCGGCTTGTTGACGACCAGCAGGTGCTCGTCCTCATGCACCACGTCCAGCGCCATGTCCTCGGGCTGGAAGGCCATGCTCTGCTGCGTGGGCCGCATCTCCAGCACCATGCGGTCGCCGGCCGCGACCTTGGCGGAAGGCTTGCCCAGCACACGCCCGTTGAGGGTGACCGCGCCCTGCGCAAGCAGCTGCTGCAGATAGCTGCGCGAGAACTCGGCCACGCATTCGGCCAGCACCTTGTCGGCGCGCAGGCCGTGCTGGGCGGGCGGCACGGTGATTTCGCGCAGCTCGGCGGCGGCCTCGACCTCGCCACCTTCGGCGTCGGCCTCGTCCTGGTCCTCGACCGATTCCGGCAGCGGTTCGCCGGGCGCAGAAGAAACAAGCCCCTGCGGGGCAGGGGCTTGTCCGGTTTGCCTGGTGCTGCGGCTCATCAGCGCGAAGGCAGGTAGCGCGAAGGATCGACAGGCTTGCCCTGGCGACGCACCTCGAAGTGCAGCTTCACGCGGTCGGCGTCGGTGCTGCCCATCTCGGCAATCTTCTGGCCCTTGCGCACGGTCTGGTCCTCCTTGACCAACAGCGTCTGGTTGTGCGCGTAGGCCGTGAGGTAGGTGTTGTTGTGCTTGAGGATGATCAGGTTGCCATAGCCACGCAGGCCGGCGCCGGCATAGACCACGCGGCCATCGGCAGCGGCCATCACGGGGTCGCCGGCCTTGCCTGCGATGTCATAGCCCTTGTTGCGCGCCTCGTCGAAGCCGGCAATCAGGCTGCCCGAGGCAGGCCAGATGAAGTCCACATCGTCGGCGCCCTTGCCGGCTGCGGGTGCAGGAGCCGGTGCCGGGGTCGGCGCGGGTGCAGGCGTTGCGGTGGAGCTGCCAGACGATGCCGAGGATGCCACGGGCGGCAACGGCGTTGCCACCACCGGCGAGCCGCTGGGCGTGGAAGAGGAGGACGAGGACGACGACGAAGAACGTGTGCTGCCGCTGTCCGAACTTGCCATGGACGAGCTGGTCGGCGGCACGACGCGAACCACCTGACCGACTTCGATCAGGTTGGGGTTCTCCAGATTGTTCCAGCGCGCGATGTCCTTCCAGCTCTGGCCGGTCTCCAGGCCGATGCGGATCAGCGTGTCACCCGGCTTGATGGTGTAGTAGCCGGGCTTGCCGGCGTTCTCGACGCCGGGCAGCGGCTTGACGGCCGCCGATGGCGAGGAAGAGGTGGAAGTGGAGGTGGATGTTCCGCGGTCCTCCACGGGAGCCCTGTTCACTTGGGATGTGCAGCCTGCCAGAACCATGCCGGCCAGCACCACCGTTCCCCAAGCCCCAAGACTTCGCGATACCAACATAAGTTATTCCCTTCTAGGCGATGCCCGATTTTAGGGGGACAAAGTTCACGGCCTCCAAAATCGATTGCGTAAACCCGTGTGAACTCTTGTCAATCACCAGCAGTGCCTGCTTACCCCCCGTAACCACCATGGGCGCGACAAGCCGCCCGCCCACGGCCAGCTGGTCGCACCAGGCCGAGGGCATGCTCTCGCCGCCGGCGGCCGAGATGATGCCCGCGTACGGCGCGCCGCTGCCATAGCCTTCCATGCCGTCTCCAAAGATCAGATGGACATTGGTCAGGCGCCAGGGCCGCAGGTTGCTGCGCGCTTTCTCGTGCAGGCCGCGCAGGCGCTCGATCGAATAGACCTCGCGTGCCACGCGCGCCAGCACGGCCGCCTGGTAGCCGCAGCCGGTGCCGATCTCCAGCACGCGGCCCAGGCCCGACTTCGCGGCCTCCGAACCCAGCAGCAGCTCGGTCATGCGGGCGACCACGCTGGGCTTGGAGATCGTCTGGCCCAGACCGATGGGCAGGCTGGTGTCCTCATAGGCCTGGTTGACCAGGGCGCTGTCCACGAAGCGGTGGCGCTCCACCGCTCCCATGGCAGCGAGCACGGCCGGCGACTGGATGCCGGTGGCGGCCAGCCGTTGCACCATGCGCGCGCGCACGGCGGCCGAATCCATGCCGATGCCCGAGGGCTGTTGCGGGGCACGGGCGGCGGCGGTGGCCAGCGCGGAGCGCGCGGGCACCGCGCGCGAGGCCGGCGCAGGGTTCTGCACCGAGCGCGCCACCCACGAGGGAACTCCGGGACGGCGCTCGCTCACGGTTGCACCGCCCCGCCCTGGGCAGGCAGCACGGCCTGACTGGCCGATGCCAGCCTGGCCGCCGTCTGCGCCCAGTAGCCCAGGTTGTCATGGTCGGTCAGGTCCACCTTCAGCGGCGTGACAGACATGTGGCCGTGGGACGTGGCGTGGAAGTCCGTGCCCTCCGAGTCATCCATGGCCGCGCCTGCGCTGCCTATCCAATACATCATTTCGCCGCGCGGGCTCTCCTGGGTGATGACGCGCTCGGCCGCATGGCGGCGGCCCAGCCGGCACAGCTTGAGCGGCTTGAGCGCGGACAGCGGCATGTTGGGAATGTTCACGTTGAGCAGCCAGGGCGACAGGCCGATCAGTTCCTGCGACTGCATGTCCATGACCAGCTGGCGCGCGGCGGCGGCGGCAGCCTCGATCTCGGACCAGCCCTTGTCCACCTGGGAGAAGGCAATGGCGGGAATGCCGAAAAGAAAGCCCTCCATGGCCGCGCCGACGGTGCCCGAGTAGATGGTGTCGTCGCCCATGTTGGCGCCGTTGTTGATGCCGGAGACCACCAGGTCGGGCCGGTAGCCCAGCAGGCCGGTCAGGGCGATGTGCACGCAGTCTGCCGGCGTGCCGTTGACATAGCGGAAACCGTTGTGGGCCTGGTGCACGTACAGCGGTGCATTCAGCGTCAGGGCGTTGGACTTGGCACTGTTGTTGTGCTCCGGCGCCACCACCTCGACGTCTGCCACCGTGCGCAGCGCCTCGTACAAGGCCTGGATGCCGGGCGCCTGGTAGCCGTCGTCGTTACAAATGAGAATCTTCATGGATACAGCAGGGATTGCGGGCGATTGTAGGCGGGCGTCTCGTCGCCCGAGGGACAGGAGGCATTCCCGCCACACTCCTATCATCGGCCAGGCATTCAATCACAGGAGACAACCACCATGCACGCTTGGCTTTGCACAACGCCCACGGGCGTCGATCAACTGCAGTGGACGCAGCTGCCCACACCCGCACCGGGCCCTGGACAGGTACTGCTCGAAGTGAAGGCGGCCAGCCTGAACTTTCCCGATCTGCTGATCGTGCAGAACAAGTACCAGATGAAGCCTGAGCTGCCGTTCGTGCCGGGTTCGGAATACGCGGGCGTGGTCCAGGCCGTGGGCGAAGGCGTGAGCCACCTCAGCGTGGGCCAGCGCGTGGCCTGCCTGTCGGGCACCGGGGGCTTTGGCACCCATACGCTGGCACCGGCCGCGCTGTGCATGCCGCTGCCCGATGGATTCAGCTTCGTCGATGCAGCGGCCTTCATCATGACCTATGCCACCTCGCACCATGCGCTGATCGACCGTGGCCAGCTGCGCGAGGGCGAGACCGTGCTGGTGCTGGGCGCGGCAGGCGGCGTGGGCACGGCCGCCATCCAGATCGCCAAGGCGGCAGGCGCACGCGTGATCGCGGCAGCCTCCACCGACGAAAAGTGCGCGCTGTGCAAGGCACAGGGCGCCGATGCCACCATCAACTACAGCCAGGGCGACCTGCGCGCGGCCATCAAGGAGGCCACCGACGGCAAGGGCCCCGACGTGGTCTACGACCCCGTGGGCGGCGACTTCGCCGAGCCTGCCTTCCGCTCCATCGCCTGGCGCGGCCGCTATCTGATCGTGGGCTTTGCCGCAGGCCCCATCCCGGCCCTGCCGCTGAACCTGCCGCTGCTCAAGGGCGCATCGCTGGTGGGCGTCTTCTGGGGCGAGTTCTCCCGGCGCGAGCCCAAGGCCAACGCGGCCATGATGCAGGAGCTGGCCCAGTGGTACGGCCAGGGAAAGATCAAGCCCGTGATCGACCGCACCATGCCCATGGCCGAGCTGCACGCGGCCTACGCACGCATGGGATCGCGCCAGGTCCAGGGCAAGCTGGTCATGGTCAACGAGCAGTGAACCAGGCGCCGGCCATGCCACACTGGAGGGCATTGCATTCTGAAACAACTGCCCACCCATGGCCGAGCGCTCCGCTTCCGAACTGGCACGCGAAACACTGCGGCAACTGGCGCTGAACCGCCTGCCGCCCACCCCGGAAAACTACACCCGCCTCTATGAGCAGGCAGCCGGCGAACCCGGCCCCGCCAGCTTTCCCCAGGGGCCGCTGCGCCACGTCCATGCGCTTTTGCCTGCGCAGACGCCCGGACAGAAGCGCCTGCGCGACCAGTTGGGCGCCGCCATAGAACGCAGCGACTGGCAGGGCCTGCAGCAGGTCATCACCGCCTATGCCAACGCGGCCCTGCAGCCGCCAACCCATGAGGCCAGGCCCGTGGAATTGCCCGTGCCGCCGCCCCTGCAGGCTTTGCCCGAGGATCTGACGCAGCAGCTGGCGCGGCGCTTCGAGGCCTTCTTTGCGCTGCTGAATACCCAGGAAGCCAAGACCCGGCAACTGCATCAGCAGCTCATGGAACAGCTGCAGGCACCGCCCGTGGACGCCAAGGCCCTGGCGCGGCGCCTGCATGACCAGCACTACCAGCTGTCGTTCTCCATTGCCGACCAGCTCCAGGTCCTGCAGCTGGTGCAGGAGCTGCTGCAGACCCTGATCCAGCATCTGGCCCAGGACCCCACGCACGGCAGCTGGCTGGTGCCGCAGCTCACGGCCATCGAGCAGGCCATCACGCCGCCGCTGTCACCCGCGCCCCTGGTGGATGCGCGGCGCGAGCTGCAGACCGTGATCCACCGGCGCATGCAGCTGCAGGACGGCATGGCCGCCGCGCAGCAGGCGCTCAAGGACATGCTGGGCGGCTTCGTCCAGCATCTGGCAAAGATCACGAGCAGCAACGAAACACTGGGCGCCCGCATGGAGGAAGCCGCGCGCCAGCTGGACGGCATCCAGCGCCTGGAGGATGCCGCCCCGCTGCTGCAACAGGTGCTGGAGGCCACCCGCACCATGGCCGCCGGCAGCCGCGTGGCCCAGGAAGAGCTGCAATCGCTGCGCAGCCATGTCGATGCCTGCGAGGCGCGCATAGAGGCCCTGCAGCAGGAACTGGACGAGGCCGCGCGCCGTGCACGCCACGATCCGCTGACCGGCCAGCTCAACCGCCTGGGTGTGAGCGAGGCGCTGGACCGCGAGGTGGCGCGCGCCCAGCGCCATGGCCAGCCGCTGAGCGTTGCCCTGCTCGACATGGACGGCATGCAGGCCCTCAATGCCGAGCTGGGGCATGCCATGGGCGATGCCGCCCTCATCCATGTGGCCCAGCTGGCACGCCAGGGACTGCGTCCCGAGGACGTGGTGGGCCGATACGAGGGCCAGGCCTTCGTGCTGCTGCTGCCCCAGACACCGGAGACTGCGGGCGCCCAGGCGCTGCAGCGCCTGCTGCAGTTGCTGGAGCAGACGCCTTTGCCAGCCTCTTCGCAGACGCCAGGCCAGCCGGCCCCCCGGCCATTGAGCTTCAGTGCGGGCGTGGCCCAGCTGCAAAGCCACGAAAACGGCATGGACGTGCTGCGCCGCGCGGATACCGCCATGCTGCAGGCCAAGGAGCGCGGCAAGCACAGCATTGCCACGGCATCAGGCGCACAATGGCAGCCAGTTGGAAATGCAGGCGCCGGCCTTTGATCCACCGAGGCCACGCTCCGTATCTCCCCGCTTTCTTGCGCCACCTGCCCCCGAACCGCCATGCCCCTGCCCTTCAGCGCCCCCGTCCCTGCACCGCGGCGCCAGTTTCTGGTCGCAGCGGGCCTGGCCACGGCGCTGGGCCAGTTGCCTGCCTGGGCCCGCCTGGGCGAGCGGCCTGCGCACAACCCCTTCACGCTGGGCGTGGCCAGCGGCGACCCCGAACCCGACAACGTGCTGCTGTGGACGCGGCTCACGCCGCCGCTTGCACAGCTGGGCGAGACCGACACCACGGCCATGCCTGCGCTCAAGATCCGCTGGGAGCTGGCGCACGACCCGCTGTTCCGCCAGATCGTGCGCAGCGGCGAGGCCATGGCCCAGCCCGAATGGGGCCACGGCGTGCATGTGCAGGTGGGAGGGCTGGCGCCTGACCGCTGGTACCACTACCGCTTCATGCTGGGTCAGGCCGTGAGCAGCACGGGCCGCTGCCGCACGGCGCCCGCGCCCGGCAGCCTGCCCCAGCGGCTGCGCCTGGCCTATGCCTCCTGCCAGCGCTGGGAGCACGGCTACTACGCAGCCTGGCGCCAGGTGGTGCAGGACGCGCCGGACCTGGTGCTCTTCCTGGGCGACTACATCTACGAGTACGCCACGCCCGCCATGACGCTGGGCCTGGCCCGCACCCACAACCTGCGGGCCGCGCAAAGCCTGCAGGACTACCGGGACCGCTACGCCCTGCACAAGAGCGACCCGCTGCTGCAGGCAGCGCACGCCATGTGCAACTGGTCCGTGGGCTGGGACGACCATGAGGTGGAGAACAACTACGCCGGCGACCAGGGCCAGGGCGATGCCGGGCGCTTCCTGGCCCGGCGCATGGCTGCCTGGCAGGCCTTCTACGAGAACATGCCGCTGCGCGCCAGCGCACTGACCGGCGCGGGCGCCCAGCATGGCGGCGGCGGGCTGCAGCTGTACCGCAGCCTGCAGTGGGGCCGGCTGGCCCGGCTGCATTTTCTGGACGGCCGCCAGTACCGCAGCGCCCAGGCCTGCCGCGCCGAGGGAGCGGCAGACAAGGGCAGCGTGCGCCCTGCGCAATGCGCAGCCCTGTCGGATACGGCGCGCAGCTTCCTGGGCTGGACGCAGGAGCAGTGGCTGTACCGCCAGCTGGCCGAAGATGCCCGCCAGCACGCAAGCGAGGGACCGCGCTGGAGCATCCTGGCCCAGCCCACCCTGGTGTCCGCGCACCGGCCGCCATCGGGATCGCAGGCCACGGACAGCTGGGACGGCTACCCTGCAGCGCGCCAGCGCCTGGTGCGCCACCTCACGCCGGGCGCCCAGCCCACGCCGCGCAACAGCGTGCTGCTGGGCGGCGACCTGCACCAGAACTATGTCTGTGCCGTGCACGCAGACCCCGAGGCCGCGCCCGAGCGGCGCAATCCCGTCGTGGCCAGCGAGTTCTGCAGCACCTCCATCACCTCGCGCAGCGGCACCACCCAGGCCAAGGTCGATGCCATCGTCGACCACAACCCTCAGGTGCTGTACGCACGCTGCGAGGAACGCGGCTACGGGCTGGCCGACATCACGCCCGAGCGCTGGACCAGCGAGCTGCGCGCCGTGGCCAACCCGATGCGAGCCGACAGCCGCATCTACACGCTGGCCCGCTTCACCGTCGAGGACAGGCGGCCCGGCCCCGTAGCCAGCTGACAGGGCACTGACGCAGGGCACGACCAAAGGGCACTTTCAGCAGGCCTGGCAATCAGTGGCTATCCTGACATCGCCCCCCGGCATGCCGCCTATCGTATGGTGCGCTGCCTTGCCCCGCCCACCGGAAAACGGAAGCCATGCACCTGACTTTCAGCGCCTACTACACCCTGATCTTCGCCGCCCTCGTCCTTTTGCTGGGCAAATGGCTGGTACGGCACCTGCGCCTGCTGCGCGAATTCAACATCCCCGAGCCCGTGGCCGGCGGCCTGGTCGTGGCCGTCGCCCTGTTCGTGCTCAACCAGACCCTGGGCTGCACCTTCAGCTTCAGCAGCGAGCTGCAGATGGCCTTCATGCTGGTGTTTTTCTCGTCCATCGGGCTGAGCGCCAATTTCGCCAAGCTGCGCGAAGGCGGCCGTTCGCTGCTGCTGTTCCTGGCCGTGGTCGCCGTCTTCATCAGCCTGCAGGATCTGGTCGGCGTGAGCCTGGCCAAGATGCTCGGGCTCGATCCGCTGTTCGGGCTGATCGCAGGCTCCGTCACCCTGACGGGCGGCCATGGCACGGCAGGTGCCTGGGGCCAGGTTTTCGAGCGCGAATACGGCATCCAGGGCGCGGTCACCCTGGGCATTGCCTGTGCCACCTTCGGACTGGTGATCGGCGGCCTGATCGGCGGCCCGCTGGCCAAGGCCCTGATCACGCGCCGTAGGCTTACCGTGCATGACCCCGCAGCCGCCCCCGAAAAACAGCCCCCGCTGGGCGAAAGTGCAAGCCATGGCGGCTTCGAGAACCCCGAGCAGACGCGCCTGATCACCACCAGCGCGGCCATAGAAACACTGGCCCTGTTCGCAGGCTGCCTGGGCTTTGCCGAGTTCATGGCGCAGTTCACCGCCGGCACCCTGTTCTCCCTGCCCACCTTCGTCTGGGCGCTGGCAGGCGGCGTCGTGATCCGCAACACGCTGGACTATGTCTTTCACTTCCAGGTATTCGACCGGGCCATCGACGTCTTCGGCAATGCCTCGCTGTCCATCTACCTGGCCATGGCCCTGCTGTCGCTCAAGCTGTGGGAGCTGGCGGGGCTGGCGGCGCCGCTGATGGTGATCCTGGCGGCCCAGACCCTGGTGATGGGCCTGTATGCCGCGCTGGTGACCTTCCGCATCATGGGCAGCAACTACGATGCGGCCGTGCTGGCCGCCGGCCACTGCGGTTTCGGCATGGGTGCCACGCCCACGGCCGTGGCCAACATGCAGGCCATCACCAACCAGTACGGCCCCTCGCACAAGGCCTTCCTCATCGTGCCGATGGTGGGCGCCTTCTTCGTCGACATCGTCAATGCCACGGTGATCCAGCTGTTCATCCGCTGGCTGCACTGACCACTGCGAACACCGAACGCATCATGCCCCTGCTGCGCCGCGCCCTTGCCACCACCCAGGCGCTCGTCCTGGCCCTGCTGCTGGCAGGCTGCAGCCTGCCGCCGCTGGCCGGCCGCAGCGAATCCACGGCGCTGGCGCCCGAGGCCGCCCAGGCCACGCTGCTGGGCCAGGCGCTGGCACCGCTGCTGGACCAGCATCCGGGGCTTACCGGCATCCACGCGCTTTCCGATGCACGCAACGCCTACGCGGCGCGTGCCCTGCTGGCCCGCGTGGCCCAGCGCACGCTGGATGTGCAGTACTACATCTGGCGTGACGACACCACGGGCCACCTGCTGCTTGACGAACTGCGCCAGGCCGCCGACCGGGGCGTTCGCGTGCGCCTGCTGCTGGACGACGGCGGCACGGCAGGGCTGGACACGCAGCTCAGCGCGCTGGACCGGCATTCGCAGATCGAGGTGCGGCTGTTCAACCCCTTTGCGCAGCGCACGCCCAAGGCGCTGGGCTATGTGACGGATTTCTCGCGCACGCAGCGGCGCATGCACAACAAGAGCTTCACGGCCGACAGCCAGGCCAGCATCGTGGGTGGACGCAACATCGGCGACGAGTACTTCGCGGCCACCGACGGCGTGCTGTTCGCCGACCTGGACGTGGTCGCCATGGGGCCGGTGGTGGCCGATATCGCGCACTCGTTCGACCAGTACTGGGCCAGCGCCTCGGCCTACCCCGTGGCCAGCCTGCTGCCGCCGCTGCCCGACTATGCGGTGGCGCGCGCCAGCGAGGCCCTGGCCACCGAGGTGCAGCGCCCCGAGGCCCAGGCCTATGTGCGCGCCGTGGCGCAAAGCCCGTTCACGCAAGAGCTGCTGGCCGGCCGCCTGCCGCTGCGCTGGGCCCGCACCACCCTGGTCAGCGACGACCCGGCCAAGGTGCTGGGCCAGGTGCCCAGGCAGGGGCTGCTGATCACGCAGCTGGCACCCGCCATCGGCCAGCCGCAGCGCCAGCTGGACTTGGTCTCGCCCTACTTCGTGCCCACCGAGGCCGGTGTGCGCGCCCTGGCCGGCCTGCGCCGCCAGGGCATTGCCGTGCGCGTGCTCACCAACAGCCTGGAGGCGACCGACGTGGCCGTGGTCCACGCCGGCTATGCCCGGTACCGGCGCCCGCTGATCGAGGAAGGCGTGCAGTTGTACGAGCTGCGCCGCCAGATCGGCGAGCCGGACACGCCCGCCGCCGATGCAGGCGTGCCCAGGCAAGGGCTACCGTCGCCCGCCGCGTCCTCGGGCGGGAAGTCGGGCGGGAAGGCGGGCGTGGGTTCTGGCAGCCGCCCCGGCAGCTCGGGCTCCAGCCTGCATGCGAAGACTTTTGCGGTCGATGGCGAGCGCATCTTCGTGGGCTCGTTCAACTTCGACCCGCGCTCGGCACATCTCAACACCGAGATGGGCCTGCTGATCGACAGCCCCGAGATGGCTTCGCAGATGAGCCGCATGCTCGACCAGAGCCTGCCAGCGGCCGCCTACCACGTGCAGATCGATGCACAGGGCCGCCTGAGCTGGACCACGGAAAGCGGCACGCCGCCTGCGCCACTCACCACCACCACCGAGCCCGGCAGCAGTGCATTCAAGCGCCTGATGCTGCGCGTGCTGGGCTGGCTGCCCATCGAGGGGCTGCTTTGATGCCGGGCCCCGCCGCTCAGTCCAGCCGGATCGACGGGCGCAGGCGCGAATTCATCAAATCGATCAGCCACAGCAGCCCACCGCGCCAAAAGCCGTAGATGCGGGCCTGGTGCGAGCGGTACAGCATGATGTGGCTCAGCATGGCCATGCGCCCGCGGATCACGCCGCCGTTGAACAGGCCGAATTTGCCCAACGATCCATAGGCGTCGTAATGGGCCAAGGACACCAGGGCGCCAAAGTCGCGGTAGGCAAAGCCTTCGGGGCGGAAACCCGGCTCCTTCAGCAGGCGCGGCAGCGTCTCCACCAGATAGCGGGCCTGCTGGTGCGCCACCTGGGCGGTGGGCGGCAGCGGCACGCCGGCGCCGGGCAGGGTGAAGCTGGCGCAGTCCCCCACGGCGTAGACATGGGGGTCGCTGGTCTGCAACTGGCCGTTGACCTTGAGCTGGTTGCCTTGCGTGGTCTCCAGTCCCAGCTGCGCCAGGAAGGCCGGGGCCTTCACGCCCGCTGCCCAGACACGCAGGCCTGCGGCGACGAACTCGCCGCTGGCCAGCACGAACCCCTCTTCGCTGGCCGACTGCACGCGGCCGTTGACGATCACCGAAACGCCCAGGGCCTGCAGGCGCAGGCGCGTGGCTTCGGAAATCTCTTCAGGAAAACCGGGCAGCAGTCGTGGCCCGGCCTCGATCAGCACGATGCCGAAGCGCGCGGCCTCGCCCAGCGCGCCGTAGGCCCGGGCGCTCTCGGCCAGCTGCACCAGCTCGGCCGCCAGCTCCACGCCCGTGGCGCCGCCGCCCACGATGGCCACGCGCAGCTGCTCGCCGCTGGTCATGCAGCGCACCATGCGCAGGCGGATCTCGCTGTTGAAGGCATCGGCCTTGCGGCGCGAGTCGATCATGAAGCAGTGCTCGTCCACGCCCGGCGTGCCGAAATCATTGGCGCCGCTGCCCACGGCGATCACCAGCCTGTCGTAGGCAATGCGCCGGCCCGGCACGATCTCGCGGCCATCGGGCGCCTCGATGGGGGCCAGCAGCACCTCGCGGGCCTCGCGGTCCAGGCCGCACATCTCGCCGGGCTGGTAGGCAAAGCTGGCGTCGCTGGCCTGGGCCAGGTAGGTGGTCTGCTGCTGGGCCAGGTCGCGCGTGCCGGCGGCAATGGTGTGCAGCATGGGCTTCCAGACGTGGGCCGAATCGCTGTCCACCAGGGTCACGGAGCCGATGGCCCCCGTGCGCCCCTTGCCCAGCGCCGTCGCAATCTCCAGCCCCGCCACGCCACCGCCCACGACGACGATGCGCGCCCCGCCCGATGCCGTTGCCGAACCCGCTTCTTGTTCCTTGCCCATTGCTGCTCCCTGCCGGAAGGCCCGGCCGGCCGCACCATGCGCCGGCTTGCAGGACATTCGCTTCCAGACAGTCTTGATTCTTGTCAGTTTGGGTAGCAGGCGAGTTGCTAGGGGTAAGCCCCAGATCTGCAACAGATATCTGATAGAAGACCGCCGATCGCGCAAGGCCCAGTCTTGTGCAGGACCGCGCTGCAGGAAAAACATCATCCTTGCCGGATGGCCAGCCGGACCTGATCATTACGCTATCAACACAAGAGCATTCACACCCTACTTCGCGCAGTCTTGCCGACGACATGGCGGCCTGCATCTGAAGACCTGCACGAATGTCCCGCCGCAGAGCCCGCGATTTGCGATTGTCAATATACGAAACGTATATTCCCCGTATGATCGCCACCCCATGGGAATCGTCAAAATATCCGACCAATTGCACGACCAGATCCGCCTGTCCAGCGCGGCCCTGGGTCGATCCATCAACGCCCAGGCCGAGCATTGGCTGCGTGTCGGCCAGCTGGCCGAACACCATCCCCATCTCGACTACGCAGGCATCTGCGCCCTGCTGCTGCAAGAGGCCGCGGCCACGCTGAAGCTGGGCGAGCCCGAAGCGGCGCCGGCTCCCGCCGATACGGCAGCACGCCGCCCGCGCCCCGTGCGCCTTTCGGAAGGCCTGCAATGAGGGGCGCCAAGCTGCGCAGCGTTCCGCTGCACGATGCCCTCGATATCGCGCAATCACGCAAGGCCGGTGGCCTGGCCGCCCGCGTCCTGCAGATGCTGGTGCCCCACGTGCAGCCAGGCGTCAGCACCGAGCACCTGGACAGGCTCTGCCATGACTTCATCGTCGACGAACTGCGCTGCGTGCCCACCAACGTGGGCTACCACGGCTTTCCGAAGACGGTCTGCACCTCGCCCAACCACGTGGTCTGCCACGGCATCCCCGACGCCCGTCAGATCCTGCGCGAGGGCGACATCCTCAACGTCGATGTGGCCGTGACCACGCCCGATGGCTGGATCGGCGACACCAGCCGCATGTACTACGTGGGCCAGCCCTCCAACCAGGCGCGCCGCCTGGTGGAGACCACCTACGAGGCCCTGCTGGCCGGTATCCGCGCCGTGCGCCCCGGCGCCACGCTGGGCGACATCGGCCATGCCATCCAGACCGTGGCCCAGCGCGAGCGCTTCAGCGTGGTGCGCGAGTACTGCGGCCACGGCATCGGCAAGGTCTACCACGACGACCCCCAGGTGCTGCACTACGGCCAGCCCGGCCAGGGCATGGTGCTGGAGGCCGGCATGATCTTCACCATCGAGCCCATGCTCAACGCCGGCAAGGCTGCCACGCGCGAACTGGCCGACGGCTGGACGGTGATCACCAACGACAAGTCGCTGTCCGCCCAGTGGGAGCACATGGTGGTGGTGACCGACACGGGCTTCGACGTGCTCACGCGCTGGCCCGAGGGCACGGGCAACTACGCGGCCATCTGAGCATGGCGTCCAACTACCTGTACCTGGGCCTGGCCATCGTCGCCGAGGTGGCGGCCACCTCCTGCCTCAAGCAGTCCGAAGGCTTCACGCGGCTGTGGCCCAGCGTGGTCACGGTCCTGGGCTACGCGCTGGCCTTCTACTTCCTGTCGCTGACGCTGCGCACCGTGCCCACGGGCGTGGCCTATGCGATCTGGTCCGGCGCGGGCATCGTGCTGATCTCCCTGGTCGGATGGCTCTGGCAGGGCCAGACGCTGGACCTGCCCGCGCTGGCGGGCATGGGCCTGATCGTGGCGGGCGTGCTGGTCATCCAGCTGTTTTCCAAGACGGCCGGACACTGAGCCGCTGCCCGCGCTGCGGCCCGGCCCTCAGCCCGTGATGGCCTGGACCGATCCGGCCTGGCGGCGCAGCTCGAACTTCTGGATCTTGCCCGTGCTGGTCTTGGGCAGCTCGCCAAAGACCACGGCGCGCGGCACCTTGTAGCCGGCCAGGTGCTTCTTGCAGTGGGCCACGATGTCTTCGGCCGTGGTCTGCGCGCCGGCCTTCAGCTCGATGAAGGCGCAGGGCGTCTCGCCCCACTTGGGATCGGGCTTGGCCACCACGGCGGCGGCCATCACGGCCGGGTGGCGGTAGAGCACGTCCTCGACCTCGATGGACGAGATGTTCTCGCCACCCGAGATGATGATGTCCTTGCTGCGGTCCTTGATCTGTATATAGCCGTCCGGATGCTGCACGGCCAGGTCGCCCGTGTGGAACCAGCCGCCGCGGAAGGCCTCGTCCGTGGCCTGCGGGTTCTTCAGGTAGCCCTTCATGGCGATGTTGCCCTGGAACATGATCTCGCCCATGGTCTGGCCGTCATGGGGCACGGGTTCCATGGTCTCCGGATCGAGCACGCTGGCCGAGCGCTGCAGGTGGTAGCGCACGCCCTGGCGGGAATTGAGGCGCGCGCGTTCGCCGATGTCCAGCGCATCCCAGGCTGCATGCTTGGCGCAGACCGTGGCCGGGCCGTAGACCTCGGTCAGGCCGTAGACATGGGTGATGTCGAAGCCCAGCTGCTCCATGCCCTCGATCATCGAGGCCGGTGGCGCGGCGCCTGCCACCATGGCCTTGACTCCGGCGGGCACTCCCTCCTTCATGGCGGCCGGCGCGTTGACCAGCAGGCCGTGCACGATGGGCGCGCCGCAGTAATGCGTGACGCCGTGGTTGCGGATGGCGTCGAAGATGGCCTGCGCCTCCACCCTGCGCAGGCAGACATTGACCCCCGCGCGTGCCGCCACCGTCCACGGAAAGCACCAGCCGTTGCAATGGAACATGGGCAGGGTCCACAGGTAGACGGCGTGCTTGGGCATGTCCCACTCCAGCACATTGCTGATGGCATTGATGGCCGCACCCCGGTGGTGATAGACCACGCCCTTGGGGTTGCCCGTGGTGCCGCTGGTGTAGTTCAGCGCAATGGCGTCCCACTCGTCGGCGGGCAGCTGCCAGTCGAAACCGGCATCGCCGCCGGCCACGAAATCGTCGTAGTCCAGGCTGCCCACCTGCTCGGCGGCCGGGCCGTACAGCGCGTCCTCGACCTGGATCACCAGCAGCGGCGCGCTGCGCTGGCGCAGCTTCAGCGCCTTGGCCACCACGCCCGTGAACTCCGGGTCCACGATCAGCACCTTGGCCTCCCCGTGGTCCAGCATGAAGGCGATGGTTTCCGCATCCAGCCGCGTGTTCAGCGCATTGAGCACGGCCCCCGCCATGGGCACGCCGAAATGCGCCTCCACCATGGGCGGCGTATTGGGCAGCATCACGGCCACGGTGTCGTTCTTGCCCACGCCCGCCTTGTTCAGGCTGCTGGCCAGTTGGCGGCAGCGCGCATAGGTCTCGCCCCAGTTGCGACGCAGCGTGCCGTGGACCACAGCCATCCGCTCGGGATAGACCTCGGCCGTGCGGGCGATGAAGCCCAAGGGGCTGAGCGGCGCATGGTTGGCGCTGTTGCGCTCCAGATGCTGGTCGTAAATGTGGGTCATCGTGGTCTCCGGTTCGCTGGGGTTCTTGGTGTGATGCAGGTCTGCCATTGCAGACTGGCGAAACCTGAAGATATAGCAAGACAGGCTTACACAAGCTTGATGCGCATCCACCCGGATCGCCACCGCACAGGCCCGGATAACCAAAGCGGCATGCATGGTCTTTGCAGAGCATCAAAACTTTCAGAATTTCATGAAAATTGAAAATACCTATGCAGAACAATCACTTGACCTGCCTGCAGGCGCGCCTGTGACTGTCCCCCAGGCGACTGCACAACCAGGGTCCTCTATAAGACATCATTTATCAGATGACTCGGCCGCGCGGCCCCGGCTTCACTCGTAGAATCGCCGCTTGGATTCGCCGGCCAGCACCGCTGGAAGGCGAACAAGGAGTTCCTAGAGGAGTCGCCTGGCAACGCTCCAGGCATCGTTGGAGACGAGCCTGCACCCCACCGGTGCAGGCTTTTTTTTGCTTCAGCGCAGGCTCAGGGACTGGCGCTTCCAGGCCGGGTCCTGCCAGCGCTGGAACAGCGGCAGGGCAGACACATCGCCGGTCACGCGCTCGGTGGCCAGGCCGTCCAGCCGCACCACTTCGAAGCTCTTGCGGTAGCGGCCCTGGCCACGGGCCTCGCGCGCCACCAGCATCAGCTGGCCGCCAGGCACCCAGCCCGCCCATTCGGCCACGCCGGTCTCCGGCGCGGTGGCGGCGGGGGGAAGCACATCGGCCAGCCAGCCGCCTTCGGTCTTGCGCAGCACCCACAGTTCGCGCCAGCCTTCCAGCGGCTGCACGGCCAGGGCCACGGCCGTGCCCTCGCGGTTGGTGCTGGCCGATGCAGCCCACACCACGCCGTAGGTGCAGCGGCGCAGCAAAGGAGCCTTGGCGCCGTGCTGGGCGTCCACCAGCAGCACGCAGGTTTCGCCGGCAGCACCGGGCTCGGTCAGCAGCGTCGGGCGGGCTCCGGCAGCAGGAGCCGCAGCAGCAACAGGCGCCAGCGCCCAGCGCACGGCGCTCACCCGCATGGCCGCGTCGTTGTAGGCGCTCTGGTCTTCATCGGGCAGCTCGGACTTGCTGACGCTCGTGAACTCGGCCAGCGCCCGGGCGGCCGATGCCGCCACGGCAGGGTCGGCCATGCTCTTGCGCGCCTGCTGAAAGGCCAGCGCCGCCCACACGCTGGCGCGACGCATCTGCACGCGGCCGCGCAGGTAGGGCGGCAGGCCGGTCACATCCACGCGCTCCAGCACATCGGCCTGCCAGGCATGCATGCGGGCGCGCTCATGGGCCGGCAGATCGGGGTCCACGCATTCGGGCCGTGTCAGCGCCAGGGCGGCACGGGCGCGCTGCGGCGCGTCGGCGGCCGGCATGGCGAGCACGCGGCGGAAGAATTCCCCTTCGTAGCAGACCTGCATGCGGCCTTCGACCTCATGGGTCGCAAAGCGCAGGCCGTAGCCGCTGGCCACATCCAGGTGGGCCGACAGCGTGGCGCCCGAGGTCTTGCCGGGCGCAGCGGCGGAGGCGCGCCGCGCCAGCCGGTCGGCAAAGCCGCCCAGTGCGTCGAAGGCCTGCGCGCCTTCGGCGCCAGCCAGGGTCCTGGCGGGCGCGGCCTGCAGGTAGGCGGCCGCCAGGCCGATGCCCAGCGCCTCGGCACCGGGCGTATCCTGCACGAAGCGCAGCACGGCCAGCAGCGCGGGGGCATCGGCCTCTGTCAGGGCCACACGGCGCACATCGCTGGCGCGGATGAAGCCGCCGCGCTCGCGCTTGTGGTCCCAGACCTGGAGGTAGTCCAGGCGTTCGCCCCTGATCTCCAGCACCTCGCCCTGCCACAGGCTGGCCTGCTGCTGGGCGCCATCGCGCGGCGCGGCGCGCAGGCTGGCCTGGTCCTGCACCACGATGGCGCTGCCCATGCCGGTGGCCAGCGCTGCGGCGGCCAAGGTCGATACGGTCAGCATGGCTTATTGCTCCTGAACGGCTGCGTTGGCATCTTCGGCCGCCACGGAGGCTGCGCCGGCCTGTGCATTGCGGCTGCCGCCCAGCAGGGCCGCGCCGATGAAGTCGCCATTGGTCGGCGGGGGCGCGATGATGACCTGGATCTTGTCCGAGAGCTTGTCGGCCAGCGTCTTCTGGATGAGCAGCGGGTAGCGCGTGACCAGGGTGCCTTCGCGCGCCATCTGCTCGGCGTTGACCTTGCCCAGGCGGTCCATGCGGAAGGCCTCGGCCTCGGCCAGCTTCTGGCGTGCATCGGCTTCGCCGTTGGCCTCGATGCGGCGGGCCTGGGCGCTGCCCTCGGCAGCTTTCACGCGGGCCACGCGCTCGGCCTCGGCTTCCAGCTGGCGCTGCTCGATCTGGCGCTGCTTGAAGGGCAGCACATGCTTCATGGCCTCTTCCTGGGCACGCGCCGCAATCACCTGCTCGCGTGCGGCGGCTTCGGCGGCCACTTCGCGGCGCACCTTGTCGGCATTGGCGTCCAGCTCGGTTTCCTTGACGCGCTTGTCCTTGAGTTCCAGCGTGTAGCGCATCTTCTCGGAGGCCAGCTCCTCGGCCAGCAGGCTGTCCATGCCGCGGCGGTACTCGGCGGGCAGGTCCACCTTGCCGATCTGGATGCTGCGCAGCGTCACGCCATCGGCCGCCAGGCGCGTGCGCAGTTCGGTTTCCATGATCTGGGCGATCTCGGCGCGCTTGGTCGAGAAGATCTCGCGCACGGTGTAGCGCGCAAACACCTTGTAGACCAGGCCCTGCACGGCGGGCTCCACGATGTCGCCGCCTATGTCCAGAGGCAGGTTGCCGACCTTGACGGCGGGCGATGCGGGATCAAGCGCATAGCGGACGTTCAGGTCCAGACCCAGGGACAGGCCCTCGACCGACTGCAGGGGTGCGCTGCCATTGGCCTGGCGCATGGCCTCCGGACGGTAGCTCTGGTCGCGCAGGGAGAACACGCGCACCGTGTGCAGGCCCGGAACCACCCACACGCTGCCATCGCGCCACAGGCTGACGGAGCCCGTGAACTGGTTCAGGCGCACGCCCAGCGTGCCCTGCTCCAGGTGCTGCACGGGCGGGTTGCGCACCACCACCAGGCCGGCTGCCACCACCACGGCGCCGATGGCCAGCCAGCGCACGGTACGTGCCGTGGGCAGCAGGACTGCCCAGTCCACGGGCTGGCGGCGGGGCGCGTTGCCCGGCAGCGTTGCAGCATCGGACCCGGCTGCGGGCGCGGCAGTGCCGGCTCCGTCCAGGCGGGCGGACTTGCGGCCCGTCAGGGCCTGCATGATGCGGTTCCAGGTGGCTTTCATGGTGTTCTCTCTCTCGGCTGTGATGGCTGTTGTTGGCTGTTTCTGAGGCACCGGAAACAGGGGTGGCTCATTGAGGACCGATTGTTCGGATCCACCCCGGAAGCAACAACGCAGCGCACGGACCAAAGCGCTCACACCGGCGGCGCAAACGCTCCGGCCCCGGAAGAAAAACTCACACCCGGGCCGGCGCAGGGCCGAGATAATCCCGCGAACACCGCCACGGCGGCCTCCCCGACCCCACCACTGCACAGCCCCATGACCCGTATCGCCGTGATCGAAGACGACCTGCCCACCAGCAACCAGTTGGCGGGATGGATACGCAGTGCGCGCAGCGGCATCGTGATCGACCAGTGGTTCACGCGCGACGAGGCCGAGGCCGCCCTGGCGCGCGAGCACTACGACGCCGTGGTGCTGGACATCGAGCTGGGCCGCGAGCGCCATGCCGGCGTGGCCCTGATCAACGCCATCAACAAGCTGGGCCAGGGCACGCCGGTGCTGGTGGTGTCGGCCATGCCGGCCGCCATCTACCGCAGCATCATGAAAGCGCTGGACGCCTGGGACTACCTGCAAAAGACCACGTTCGAGGAGGCGGACTTCATCGAGACTTTCCTCGACATCCTGCGCACCACGCAGCGCGCAGCGCCCGTGGCCGCGCAGGCCGCCGCAGCGCCCGCAGGCGATGCCCTGGTGCTGGACCCGCTGTGGCAGCGCACGCCCACCTGGCGCGGAGAGCGCATCAACCTGCCGCTGACGGCTCAGCGCATCCTGGCCACGCTGCACCAGCGCAGCGGCGAAGTGGTGTCCTACGACGAGCTGTTCGAGGTGGTCAAAAGCGGCCGCAACCGCGACAACGTGCGCAAGCACGTCAGCACCATCCGCGAGGCCCTGCGCGAGGTGGACCCGGGCTTCGAAGGCATAGAGAACGTGCCCATGCGCGGCTTTCGCTGGGTGGGCCAGGCCGGCGCCGCCGCCCGCGCATGAAGCGCCTGCTCAACCCCAAACTGGAGCTGCCCCGGCTGGAAGTTCCGCGCCTGGGCCTGGCCGCCTTCCGCCAGCGCATCCTGCTGCGCGGCGTGTTCGTGCTGCTGGCCGTGGCCACGGTGGCGCTGAGCGTGGTGGTGCTCAAGGACGAGAAGGAACGCGCCTGGCAGGCCTACCAGCACGGCTTTGTGCGCAGCCAGGCCGAGGTCATGGCGCGGCTGCGCCATCCTTCGGGCCGGCTGGCCCTGCTCAACGCCGGCCACCTGGGCCAGGGCGTGACGCCGCTGGCGCCGCTGCTGCTGCCCTATGCGGCCATCGACTTCGACGATCCGCAAAAGTCCCAGCAGGCCGTGGAGATGGCTGGCTGCTCGGTGCAGTATCCCGATGGCGCCTCGCTGTGCGCGGCCATCGGCAACAATCCCTACGCAGGCGGCTTCATCTATCTGGTGGGCAGCTTCTTCGCAGGCGAGCTGACACCGCGCGAACGCGGCTCGCGCGAGCCCGCCCAGGCGCACCGCGCCCGCATCACGCTGGACATGCGCGGCAGCACCTACCGCTGGATCGCCCCCTATGAGGCCATGCCGCGGCAGGGCAACAGGGCCGGCAACGGCGAGCACGGCCGGCTCACCGGCTTTGTGGACAACGGCACGCCCCAGCTTGACGCCCGCGCGCGGCCCGTGCGCGATTTCCGTGGCTGGCTCTGGCAGAACGGCCATTGCCGCGACCTGCCGCCTGGCGTGCAGGGCCATGCGGGCAATGACAAGACACCCCCTGCAGCCGACTGCCTGCGCCGCACGCACTACTCCATCCGCCTGCCGGTCGAGCTGTTCCGCGAAGCCCTGTTCCGCAGGGACGTGCGCCCCGTCTGGCCGCCAGAAGACCTGGGCAGCATGCGTGTGCGCGTGGAAATGCTGGCCCCCGGGGACACGGAGCCGCCGGTGTTCGACAGCAATGCGCCGGGAGCGCAGCTTGCGGCCTCGCTCAACGACATCTCGCGCAGCCTGCTTCCGGGCGAGCGCGTGCAGATCCGCAAGGTGGGTGCCGACGAGGCCAGCGCCATCACCCTCAAGGGCGTGGATGTGCAGGCCGCGCCGTCGGCGCCCTGGCTGCTGCGCCTGATCAGCTGGCTGCCGCTGCATGCGGCCGGCGTCTCCGCCGCCACCATGACCCCGGCCGTGCCCACGGGCCAGGACATTCTGGACACGCCCACGGGCAACTACACCGTCAGCTTCACCGGCCACCCGCGCGATGTGGAGCAGGGCCTGGCCGCCGTGGCCACGCGCCTGTCCTGGTACCTGGGCGCCATGCTGGCCGCCATTGCGCTGGCCTGGCTGATCGTCGAGCTGGGGCTGATCCGCCGCGTGACCGCCCTCACCCGGCGCGCCGCCGCCGTGTCGTACAACGTGCAGGACGGCCATGTCGGCCCACGCCTGGGCGACCTCGAAGTGTCGGACCTGCGTGGTTCCGACGAGCTGGGCATTCTGGCCGGCGGCCTGGCCGACCTGCTGCAGCGCGTGAAGGACGACCTGCAGCGCGAACAGCTACGCGCCCAGCAGGAGCGGGACATGTGGCATGCCGTGGGCCACGAAATCATGTCGCCCCTGCAATCGCTGATGGTGCTGTACGGCCCCGACGACCCCGGCCACCGCTATGTGCAGCGCATGCAGCAGGCCGTGCATGTGCTCTACGGCACGGCATCGCCGGCCGAGGCGCTGCAGGCCGCCACCGTGCCGGAGGGCCGGCTGGACCTGGACGCCTTCCTCAGCCACGTGGCGGCCAACGCGCACTATGCGGGCATTGCCGATGTGGTCTACGAAGGCGGGAACAAGAGCGGGAGCGCGGGAGCCGCCGGCGCCGTGATCGTGCGCGCCGACGAATTTGCCCTGGAGGACGTGGTCACCCACATCCTGCGCAATGCCGACAGCTACCGTCCGGCCGGCACGGCCATCACGCTGTCGCTGTCGGCCTCCGAGTCCACCGCCAGCGCCACGCTGCACAACCAGGGCGCCACCATTGCGGAGGACCTGCTGGAGCGCATCTTCGAGCTGGGGGTGTCCGCGCCCCAGGAGCCTTCTGCCGCCAGCGGCGCCGAGCACCGGGGACAGGGCCTGTTCGTGGCCAGGACCTACATGGCCAAGATGGGCGGCACGATCAGGGCCCACAACACGCGCGATGGCGTGGCCTTCACGCTGACCTTCCAGCGCCTGGGCTGAGGGCCGGGCGCTGCCGGCCAGTGCCCCCGGGGCACGGCCGGATGGCCCCGCGAAGGCACAATACGCGGGTGTCCATTCCCCAATCGTTCATCCAGGAGTTGCTCGCGCGCGTCGACGTGGTCGACATCGTGGGCCGTTACGTACAGCTCAGGAAGGGCGGCGCCAACTTCATGGGCCTGTGCCCTTTCCACAGCGAGAAGTCGCCTTCCTTCACCGTCAGCCCCAGCAAGCAGTTCTATCACTGCTTCGGCTGCGGCAAGAACGGCAACGCCATCGGTTTTCTGATGGACCATGCCGGCATGGGCTTCGTTGAGGCCGTGCAGGATCTTGCCGGCCAGGTCGGCCTGCAGGTGCCGCAGGACGACATCAGCCCGGCCGAGCGCGAGCGCCAGGCCGCCCAGAAGCAGAAACAGGCCACCCTCACCGACGTGCTGGAAAAGGCCGGCGAATCTTTCCGCAAGCACCTGAAGGCCTCCCCCCAGGCCATCGAATACCTCAAGCGCCGCGGTGTCTCGGGCGAAACCGCCAGGCGCTTCGGCCTGGGCTATGCGCCCGCCGGCTGGCGCAACCTGGCCAGCGTCTTTGCGCATTACGACGATCCGCAGCTCGAAGAATCGGGCCTGGTCATCGTCGGCGAGGACGACGGCAAGCGCTACGACCGCTTCCGCGACCGGCTGATGTTTCCCATCCGCAACGTCAAGGGCGAGTGCATAGGCTTCGGCGGCCGCGTCTTCGGCGACGAGAAGCCCAAATACCTGAATTCGCCCGAAACCCCGGTGTTTCACAAGGGGCGCGAACTCTACGGCCTGTTCGAGGCCCGCACCGCCCTGCGCGACATGGGCTATGCGCTGGTCACCGAAGGCTATATGGACGTGGTGGCCCTGGCCCAGCTGGGCTTTGCCAACGCCGTCGCCACGCTGGGCACGGCCTGCACGCCCGATCACATTCACAAACTGTTTCGATTTACTGACGCCGTCGTTTTCAGCTTCGACGGCGACGGGGCGGGCCGGCGCGCCGCGCGCAAGGCGCTCGATGCGGCCCTGCCCTATGCCAGCGACACGCGCAGCGTCAAATTCCTCTTCCTGCCCGCCGAACACGACCCGGACAGCTTCATCCGCGAATACGGCAGCGAAGCCTTTGCCCGCTACGTGGGCGACGCGCTGCCGCTGAGCCGCTTTCTCATCGAGGCGGCCAGCGAAGGCTGCGACCTGGGCCAGGCCGAAGGCCGTGCCCACATGGCCAGCAATGCCCGCCCCCTGTGGACAGCCCTGCCTGACGGCGCGCTCAAGCGCCAGCTGCTGGGCGAGATCGCCGAACTCGTGCAGCTCGATGCGCGCGACCTCTCCGACCTGTGGTCGCAGGAAGCCGCCCGCAGCGGCCCGGCGCGGGGCTCCATGGCCGGCGGTGCTTCCCATCCGGGCCAGCAGGCCGGCCATGCACCGGCCGCGCCCGACTGGGGCCAGCCTGTCGAATACGGCGCGCCTTCGGGCTGGCACGAGCGTGGCGGCCATGGAAGCGGCGCGGGCGGCTGGCGCAGCGGCGAGCCCGGGCGCGGCGGCAAAAAGCCCTGGCCGCGCAAACCCTGGGACAAGAATGGCCGGGCCGACTTCAACCCGCCCCCCATGGGCCCGCGTGGCGCGCCAGCCACACGCACCGACCAGGCGGCACGCCTGCTCATGGCGCACATGGAATTCATGGAAGAACTCACCCACGAGGACTTCGAGGCACTGGCGCACTGCTCAGGCGAACATGGCGCCATGTTCCGCTGGATGGAGGCACAGTTCCAGGAATCCGGTGCCCGGCCCTTTGCCGTGCTGCGCGAACAACTGCGCGGCCTGCCTCACGAAACGCTGGCAGACAGGCTCATGAGCGGCCCCCACGCGCATCCCGAGGGCGAACTGCCCGAGCTGCGCCGTGAGTTGCGTGATGTCCTCAATCGCATGGTCATCGTCCACATCAAGGCCCAGATCGACGAAGCCTTGCGCGACATGGCACGGGACCCCAGCGCCGCCCAGCGCTATCGCGATCTCTTTGCCCGACAGCAGGCCCTGGAAAACCAGATGCGCACTTCCTCTTGAAATCGAGGTAAGCAGATATAATTGGGGGCTATCGGCAAGAGCGACAGCAGCACCTCCGGACCGGGCCCCGTGACGAACTCACGTGATTGCAGCAACTGCACGGCCCAATTTCCCGCAAGGACTGCACACCAAATGATCGCCCAGACATCTTGCCTGGAATATGTACGCTTCCCTGGCGGGCCTAGTCCGTCCGCGCGCGCTTAGGCGGCGCTTGTTTGAGTTTCCCTTTGTGTGTGTTCGCTCCCGACCGTGAGGTGCTCATGCCCGTTTCAAAGTCCGTGAAGTCCAAGCAGGCCCCCGAAGCTCCAGCGAAGCCCAAGACTTCGACAACCTCTTCAGCCCCGGCCGTCAAGGCCGGTGCCGGCAAAGCCGCTGCAGGACCGAAGAGCGCCGCATCTGCGGCCAAAGCAAAGAAAGATACCGACGTGGTAACCAAGTCCCAAGCCGAACTCAAAGCCATGGCCGACGAACTGCTCGCCGCCGCGACGCCCAAGCGTGGCCGCAAGAAGGCAGCCGAAGGCGACGACGCCCCCGCCCAGACAGAAAAGAAGCCTGCTGCCGCCAAGAAGGCGCCGGCCAAGGCCGCCACTTCCACCGCTGCAGCCAAGACCCCCGCCAAGCGCGGCCGCAAGCCCAAGGCCAAGGAAGCGGGCGACGACATGGACGACGCCGACCTGTCGGACATCGATGGCGACATCGATGGCGAAGTGGAAGGCGAAGTCGAGACCGAAGTGGAAGTCGAGGTCGAGGCCTCCTCGGCCCCGGCTGAAAAGGTCAAGCCCCTGCGCATGAAGATCAGCAAGGCCAAGGAACGGGCCTTGATGAAGGAATTCGGCCTGGACGAAACCGTCCTGACCGAAGAGGAAATGTCCACCCGCCGCCAGCGCCTGAAGGCGCTGATCAAGCTGGGCAAGACGCGCGGCTACCTGACGCACAGCGAAATCAACGACCACCTGCCCGACAAGCTGGTCGATGCCGAGACGCTGGAAGTCGTGATCTCCATGCTCAACGACATGGGCGTAGCTGTCTACGAGCAGACCCCCGACGCGGAAACCCTGCTGCTGAACAACACGGGCCAGTCCGCCACCACCGAAGAGGAAGCCGAGGAAGAGGCCGAAGCCGCCCTGTCCACGGTGGACTCCGAATTCGGCCGCACCACCGACCCCGTGCGCATGTACATGCGCGAAATGGGCACGGTGGAGCTGCTGACGCGCGAAGGCGAGATCGAAATCGCCAAGCGCATCGAAGGCGGCCTGATGGACATGATGGAGGCCATCTCGGCCTCGCCCGCCACCATCGCCGAAATCCTGGCCATGTCCGAGGAAATCCGCGAAGGCAAGGTCGTCATCTCCACCATCGTCGACGGTTTCGTCAACGCCAATGAGAACGACGACTACGTGGCCGAAGAAGACTTCGACGAATACGACGAAGAGGACGACGACGACGGCAAGGGCGGCTCCAAGGCACTGACCAAGAAGCTCGAAGAACTCAAGAACGAGGCGCTGCGCCGCTTCGACGCCATGCGCGAGAACTTCGACAAGATGCACAAGGTGTACGACAAGGAAGGCTACGGCACGCCCACGTACATCAAGGTGCAGAAGGCCCTGACCGAAGAGCTGATGACCATCCGCTTCACGGCCAAGACCATCGAGAAGCTGTGCGACCTCGTGCGTGCCCAGGTCGATGACGTGCGCAAGAAGGAACGCGAGCTGCGCAAGATCATCGTGGACAAGTGCGGCATGCCGCAGGAAACCTTCATCGCCCAGTTCCCGCCCAACCTGCTGAACCTGCAGTGGGTGGTGGAGCAGGTCGCGGCCGGCAAGCCCTGGAGCAGCGTGCTGGAGCGCAATGTCCCGCCCGTGCAGGAACTGCAGCAGAACCTGATCGACCTGCAATCGCGCGTGGTCGTGCCGCTGGACGAGCTCAAGCGCATCAACAAGCGCATGAACGACGGCGAGCGCGCCAGCCGTGACGCCAAGAAGGAGATGATCGAGGCCAACCTGCGCCTGGTGATCTCCATCGCCAAGAAGTACACGAACCGCGGCCTGCAGTTCCTGGACCTGATCCAGGAAGGCAACATCGGCCTGATGAAGGCCGTGGACAAGTTCGAATACCGTCGCGGCTACAAGTTCTCGACCTATGCCACGTGGTGGATCCGCCAGGCCATCACGCGCTCGATCGCCGACCAGGCGCGCACCATCCGTATCCCGGTGCACATGATCGAGACCATCAACAAGATGAACCGCATCTCGCGCCAGCATCTGCAGGAGTTCGGCTTCGAGCCCGATGCGTCCATCCTGGCGGCCAAGATGGAGATCCCGGAAGACAAGATCCGCAAGATCATGAAGATCGCCAAGGAGCCGATCTCCATGGAAACGCCGATCGGCGACGACGACGATTCGCACCTGGGCGACTTCATCGAGGACACCAACAACACCGCTCCCGTGGACGCCGCCATGCAGGCCGGCCTGCGCGACGTGGTCAAGGACATCCTCGACGGCCTGACCCCGCGCGAAGCCAAGGTGCTGCGCATGCGCTTCGGCATCGAAATGTCCACCGACCACACGCTGGAAGAAGTGGGCAAGCAGTTCGACGTCACGCGCGAACGCATCCGCCAGATCGAGGCCAAGGCCCTGCGCAAGCTCAAGCATCCGAGCCGCTCGGACAAGCTGCGCAGCTTCATCGACTCGCTGTAAGGCGCTGTGGATGCCGCCCCCCCGGGCCGGCAACCGCCCCCTGGAAAGCCCCGCACTCCACTGCGGGGCTTTTTGTTTGTGGCCGGCCATCTGCCGGGCAGGGCGATGGTGGCGCGATAGACTGCCGCCTTTGTCTGCAAGGGCATCAGCATGGCTCTCGAAATCGAACGCAAATACCTTGTGGCCGACCCCGGCGTCGTGACCGGCCTGACCGGCGTGCGCATGGCGCAGGGATACATCGCCGACAACGGCATGTGGGTGCGGGTGCGCATCGCCGGGGACGCCGGATTTCTCACGCTCAAGGGGCCGGCACGCGGCATGAGCCGCGCCGAATTCGAATACCGGATTCCGCTGGCCGACGCCGAGACGCTGCTGGCCCAGCACTGCGCGCATGGCGCACTCGAAAAGGTGCGCTACATCGTGACGGTGGACGGCTTCGACTTCGAGGTCGATGTATTCGAAGGCCCGCTGGCCGGGCTGGTCACGGCCGAGATCGAACTGGCCAGCGAGGATATCCAGCCGCCCTCGCCCGCCTGGCTGGGAGCGGAGGTCACCGCTGATCTTCGCTACAGCAACGCGCAACTGGCCAAGACCCGGCAGGTGCCTTCACCGGCCGTGCTGCCGGGCTGATGCAGGACGGCCTTGTGGACGCCCCGGGGCTACGGGGGGCTACAGGGGGCCACCAGGGGGCGACAGAGGCCGCAGGGACTGACTGCCGGAACTTCCTGCGCTGTGCAGCGGCTCAGCCGCCGGCCCGGTCCAGGGCCATCGTCTGCACGCGCAGTTCGCAGCCCTCGCGCAGCGGCTGCAGCCCGCCCACAGGCCGGAAGCCGTTCGCCAGGTACAGGCGCATGGCGGGAGAGTCGGCATCGGTCACACCCAGCCGCACACGCTGCATGCCCTTGTGCCAGGCCCAGGCGACGGCCTGGGCCAGCAGGGCCTGGCCCGCACCCCGGCCACGCACGGCGGGATCGACCCACATCTGGAAGAGATCGGCCACGCCGGGCTCGGGGGCACACAGCTTGCACCAGAGCAGGCCGCAGGCCTGGCCGCCGTTGACGGCGAAAAGCACCCTGTCCCTGCCGCCGGCAACGGCGGCCTGCAGCCGCGCAGCCCAGTCCGCGTCAACCCTTGCGGCCTCCGACTCCCAGGTGCTGCCGAAGGCGTCGGGTGCATCGCGCAGGGCACGCAGGCGGATATCCCGGTACTGCGGCCATTCATGGGGTTCAACGGGGCGGATGGAGATCATGGTGCGTCCTTAGGCAGACAAAAAAGGGTTGGCGTCGGGAGCCAAGGCGGCGCCCGGCCGGATGGTCCGGCCCGGGCCTCAGCGCCGGCCATGCCGGGCTCCGAGCACTGCCAGCATGCGGAAGAAGGCTGCGCCTATCTCTTCCTCGGAAACGCAGGCGTACCCCAGCAGCAGGCCACGCCGCCGGTGCGGACCCGCGTAGTAGCGCGACAGCGGCTTGACGAAGATGCCGGCCTGCCGGAGGTCCTCGGCGAGCACGACATCATCGTCCTGCCCGGGCAGCTGCATCACGAAATGCAGCCCCGCGCCGCTGTCCACCCAGGGCAGGTGGTCGGCGCCCAGATAGCGCTCGATCAAGGCCATCAGCATGCGGCGGCGCTTGCCGTAGAGCAGGCGCATCTTGCGGATGTGGGCGGCGTAGTGGCCTTCCACGATCAGTTCGGCGATGACCTGCTGCGGCAGCTGGTGACCCTCTCGGTACAGCTCGGAATGGATGCGGCGCAGCGGCTCGGCCAGGGTCGGGGGCAGCACCATGTAGCCCATGCGCATTCCCGGGTAGAGGGTCTTGCTGAAGGTGCCTATGTAGATGACGGGCGCGTCCTCCTCCATGCCCTGCATGCTGGGCACGGGGCTGCCGGAGAACCGGAATTCGCTGTCGTAGTCGTCCTCGACGATCCAGGCACCCACCCGGCGCGCGTAGGCGATCAGCGCGCGGCGCCGCGCCATGCTCATGACGGCGCCCAGCGGGTACTGGTGCGAGGGAGTGACGAAGATCAGTCGCGGCACGGGCAGGCCGTCCGGCAGATGCATGCCCTCCTCGTCCACTGGCACGCTGTGCAGGCTCAGCCCGTGCTGCATGCGCAACACGTTGGCGATGCCCCAGTAGCCCGGCTCCTCCATCCAGACGCAGTCGCCAGGGTCGGCAAGGCTGCGCACCACCAGGTCGATGGCCTGGTGCACGCCTTCTGTGATCAGCACCTGGTCGGGCGCGCAGTTCACCGAGCGCGCCACGCGCAGGTGATCGGCCAGCGCCTGCTTGAGCGCCTCCACGCCGCCGCGCGTGCCATAGGTGAGCAGCTGCGGCCCGGCGTGTCGCAGCAGGCGGTTGTGGATGCGCGCGTAGGCGGCGCGCGGGAACTGCGTCACGTCGGGCACGCCAGGCATGAAGGCGCCCCATTGCTGCTCCGAAGCCTGGGCGGTTTTCAGCAGGGCCTGTGCCTGCACGGACAGGCCGCCGCCAGGCGCAGGCGCTGCGGCGGCAGCGCGGCGGGCAGGTGCACGTCCGCCGCTCAGCAGCATGGCCGCAGGCAGGGTGTCGACCACCTGCGTGCCACGCCCGACCTGGCTGCGCACATAGCCCTCCACCTGCAGCTGCTCATAGGCATGGTTGACGGTGTTGCGCGACACATCCAGCTCGCGGGCCAGGTCGCGCGAGGCCGGCAGGCGGCTGCCCGGCAACAGGGCCCCGCTGTCCACGGCCTGGCGCAGCGCCAGGTACAGGGCCCGGTTCAGGCGGACGCGGTCCCCGCCCAGCCCGCGCCAGTCCATCTGGAGGATGAGGTCCGCGCACACGGAAGGTTTTGCCATGTCTGCCTTGCCTGCGTTACCTGCCTTGCCTGCCTTGTGGAAGCGATGGTGGCGAACTCGATTGGCACCATCATCTTTTCAAAAGATGGCTCCATTCATGGAACCAATCGCCACTATAACCGTAAGCATTGCAGCCACCTCAACGGAGACCTTCCCATGTCCAGCGCCGCCACCAACGACACCACCAGAGCCTCGTCCGTCAACCAGCAACTCCAGAGCCGGCGCACCGCCGCCATGCCGCGCGGCGTGGGCGTGATGTGCGGCTTCCATGCCGTGCAGGCCGACAACGCCTTGCTGACCGATGCCGAGGGCCGCCAGTACATCGACTTCGCGGCCGGCATTGCCGTGCTCAACACGGGCCACCGCCATCCGCGCGTGGTGCAGGCCGTGCAGCGCCAGCTGGAGTGCTTCACGCACACGGCCTTCCAGATCGTTCCCTATGAAAGCGCCATCGCACTGGCCGAGCGCATCAATGCACTGGCGCCCATCGACGGCCCGGCCAAGACCGCCTTCTTCACCACGGGCGCCGAGGCGGTGGAAAACGCCGTCAAGATCGCCCGCCATGCCACGGGCCGCTCGGCCGTGATCGCCTTCCAGGGCGCCTTCCACGGCCGCACCCAGCTGGGCATGGCGCTGACGGGCAAGGTGGCGCCCTACAAGCAGGGCTTCGGCCCCATGCCGGGCGAAGTCTTCCACGCGCCCTTCCCCAGCGATGTGCAGGGCATCAGCGTGCAGCAGTCGCTGGACGCCATTGCCATGCTGCTCAAGACCTCGGTGGACCCGCAGCGCGTGGCAGCCATCATCGTGGAGCCCGTACAGGGCGAAGGCGGCTTCAACCCCGTGCCTGCCGCGCTGTTCACGGGCCTGCGCCAGCTGTGCAACCAGCACGGCATGCTGCTGATCGCCGACGAGGTACAGACCGGCTTTGCACGCACGGGCAAGCTGTTTGCCATGGAGCACTACAGCGTGCGGCCCGACCTGATCACCATGGCCAAGAGCCTGGGCGGCGGTCTGCCGATCTCGGGCGTGGTCGGCCGCGCGGCCATCATGGACGCCCCCCATCCCGGCGGGCTGGGGGGCACCTATGCCGCCAACCCGCTGGCCGTGGCCTCTGCCCATGCCGTGCTCGATGTGATCGATGAAGAGCGCCTGTGCGAGCGGGCCCTGGCACTGGGCAGCCAGCTGCGCTCGCGCCTGCAGGCATTGCAGACGCAGGATGCCGGCATCGCCGAAGTGCGCGGCCTGGGCTCGATGCTGGCCGTGGAATTCCACATTCCCGGCAGCGGTGCGCCGGACGCGCAGCGCGTGGCCGCCATCGTCCAGCGTGCGCAGCAGCAAGGCCTGCTGCTGCTGACCTGCGGCCTGTACGGCAACGCCATCCGCTTCCTCTATCCGCTGACGATTCCAGAGCCGCTGTTCGGCAAGGCGCTGGACATCATCGCCAACGCCATCACCCAGACCGCGCCCCAGCCGGTCGCGGCCTGAATCCATTCCACAGCCTGAGCCTTCCCGCACCATGAGTCTTTCACTGCAACGCCCCGATCTGTTCCGCCAGGCCTGCCTGCTTGCCCAGGGCTGGCACCCCGTGGGCTCCGGCCCCGCCATCGATGTCTTCAACCCCGCCACGGGCGAGCGCCTGGGCCAGGTACCCGCCCTGCAGGCCGGCGCGGCCGAGGCCGCCATTGCCGCCGCACAGCGCGCCCTGCCCGCCTGGGCCGCGCTGACGGGCAAGCAGCGCGCCGGCATCCTGCGCCGCTGGTTCGACCTGATGCTGGCGCACCAGGACGATCTGGCGCGGCTGATGACGCTGGAGCAGGGCAAGCCCCTGGCCGAGGCGCGCGGCGAGATCGCCTATGCGGCCTCCTTCATCGAATGGTTTGCCGAGGAAGGCAAGCGTGTGGACGGCGAGCTGCTGCAGTCGCCCAACGCAGGCCAGCAGCTGCTCACGCTGCGCGAGCCCATTGGCGTGTGCGCCGCCATCACGCCCTGGAATTTCCCGGCCGCCATGATCACGCGCAAGGCCGGCCCGGCGCTGGCCGCCGGCTGCACCATGCTGGTCAAGCCGGCAGAAAGCACGCCCTTCACGGCCCTGGCCCTGGCCGTGCTGGCCGAGGAGGCCGGCATTCCCGCCGGCGTCTTCCAGGTGCTGACCGGCCATCCGCAGGACATCGGCCAGGCGCTGACGCAAAGCCCCGTGGTGCGCAAGCTCAGCTTCACGGGCTCCACGGCCACCGGGCGGCTGCTGATGCGCCAGTGCAGCGACACGGTCAAGAAGCTGTCGCTGGAGCTCGGCGGCAATGCACCGTTGATCGTGTTTGACGATGCCGACATCGACCAGGCCGTGGCCGGCATCGTGGCCTCCAAGTTCCGCAACGCCGGCCAGACCTGCGTGTGCGCCAACCGCATCTATGTGCAGGATGGCATCCACGACGAACTGGCCCGCCGCCTGGCCCGTGCCATGGCGGGCTTCAAGGTCGGCAATGGGCTGGAGCCCGGCGTGACCCATGGCCCGCTGATCAACGAGGCGGCCGTGCAGAAGGTGGAAAGCCATGTGGCCGATGCGCTGTCCAAGGGCGCGCGCCTGCTGGCGGGCGGCAGGCGCCCGGTGCCGGGCCAGCTGTTCTTCGAGCCCACGCTGCTGGTCGATGTGAACGACAGCATGCAAGTCTGCGAGGAAGAGACCTTCGGCCCGCTGGCGCCGCTGTTCCGCTTCCATGACGAGGACGAAGTGGTGCGCCGCGCCAACGACACCATCTACGGCCTGGCCGCCTATCTGTTCACCAACGACAACCGCCGCATCTGGCGCGTGTCGCGCGCGCTGGAGTACGGCATGGTGGGCATCAACACCGGCCTGATCTCCAACGAGGTCGCGCCCTTCGGCGGCGTCAAGCAGTCCGGCCTGGGCCGCGAGGGCTCGCGCCACGGCATCGAGGAATACCTGGAGACCAAGTACCTGTGCCTGCAGACGGCATGAGGGTTGCCTGACGTCCGCAATGGCACCCGGCAGGGAAGACGGCATGGGCCTTCGACGGCAGCCTGGCTAGACTGGGCGCCATCAAAGGCCCATCCGATCTGCACCATGGACGCTTCTTCCGCCCGCCTCCCCTCTCCTTCCGAACCGCTGCGCATCGCCGTCATGGGCGCAGGCGCCGTGGGCTGCTATTTCGGCGCACTGCTGGCGCGCGCCGGCCACCAGGTCACGCTGATCGGCCGCCCCGCCCATGTGCAGGCCGTGCAGCAGCATGGCCTGCGGCTGGAGACGGCGGCACTGGACATCCAGGTGCCCATGCAGGCATCGACCGAGGCCAGCGCCGTGCGCGATGCCGATGTGGTGATGTTCTGCGTCAAGTCCACGGCCACCGAGGAAGCGGCCCGCGAGATGCAGCCGCACCTGGCGCCGGGCACCCTGGTGCTGACCATGCAAAACGGCGTGGACAACGACGAGCGCGTGCGCGCCGTGCTGGGCCCGTCCGTGGCCGTGGCCGCCGCCGTGGTCTACGTGGCCACTGCCATGGCCGGCCCCGGCCATGTGCGCCATTTCGGCCGCGGCGAGCTGGTCATTGCGCCGTCTGCACTCAGTGAACAGGTGGCCCTGCAGTTTGGCAAGGCAGGCATTGCCGTGCAGGTATCGCCCGACGTGCGCGGCGCGCTGTGGGCCAAGCTGGTGATCAACTGCGCCTACAACGCGCTGTCGGCGCTGTGCCAGCTGCCCTACGGCCCGCTGGTGCAGTCGCCCGGCGTGACGGACGTGGTGGACGACGTGGTGGCCGAATGCCTGGCCGTGGCCAGGGCCGACGGCGTGGCCCTGCCCGGCGACGTGCCCGCTGCCGTGCGCGGCCTGCCGGCCACCATGCCGGGCCAGTTTTCATCCACCGCCCAGGACCTGGCGCTGGGCAAGCCCAGCGAAATCGATCACCTCAACGGCTACGTGGTGCGGCGCGGCGAGGCCCTGGGCGTGCCGGTGCCGCTGAACCGCACGCTGCAGGTGCTGGTCAGGCTGGCCCCTTCACGCATGCAGGCCAGCCAGGCGCCCCTGAACCCGCCTCAGAACTCGTAGTTGGCAGACACCCACAGGCGACGGCCTTCCTGGTTGTTCGCGTAGCGGTTGCCAAAGATCACGGTGCCCTGGACCTGGCCCGGTACGTTGTAGGGCTGGTAGTCCACGAAATCCTTGTTGAACACGTTGTAGATGGCCGCGTTGATGGTGAACTGCTTGCTCACGCGGTAGCTGCCGCCCAGGTGGAACTGGGTATAGGCCTTGTAGTTGCCCAGCGCGGCCTTGGCGGCCTGGGAGCTGGCGCTGGTGCCGGGGTCACGGTAGCGCTCGCTGCGGTACTCGGCGCGCAGCCACAGGTTCCACTGGGCACCCGGCTCCCAGTTCAGGCGGGCGTTGAGCGCGTGCCTGGGTGTGTCGCTCAGCGGGTTGCCACGGTTGGGGCCGCTCTTTTGCTCGCTCTTGGTGAAGGTGTAGTTGGCGCTGGCGTTCCAGCCGCGCGCCAGCGGCATGCGCGCACTCAGCTCCAGGCCGCGCGTGACGGCCTCGTCCACGTTGATGGACTGGCCGAAGGCATCCACCAGCGGCCAGTCGCCGAAGCTCACGCAGCCGGGGCGGTTGGGCGCTGCCGCAAAGTCGCAGTTGATCAGGCCCGGGCCGCTGGTGATCTTGTCCTTGAACTCGTTGTTGAACACCGTGGCGCTGCCCGCAAAGCCCGTGGGGCTGTCGAAATAGACGCCCAGTTCGGTGGTGCGGCTGGTTTCGGGCTTGAGGTTGGGGCTGCCCACCAGCGGCAGGCGGCCCTGCTGGCCGAAGCCGTTGATGCCGGGCGCCAGCTGCTCCACGCGCGGCGTCTTGTAGCCGTTGCTGACGCCGCCCTTCACGGTCCACTGCGGCGCGGCATTCCACACGCCGTAGATGCGCGGGCTGAGCTTGCCGCCGAAGAGGCTGTGGCGGTCATAGCGCGCGCCCAGCGTGAGCTTGAAGGCGTCGGTCAGGCTCCATTCGTCCTCGGCAAACAGGGCCTTCTGCGTGAAGGCGAACTTGTTCGGCGCCACGCCGTCCTTCATCTCGGCATCCCACCACTGGCCGCCCAGCGTGGTCAGGTGGGCACCCCAGGGCAGGACCAGCTTGCTGTCCAGCACCTTGCTTTCCACCTCCAGCGTGCGCGCGGCACCTGGCGTCGCGCCCGGGGTTCCCCGGGGAATGGTCCGGCCGATGGTCTCGGTCCGGTTGACCATGAAGCTGGTGTCCCAGGTTCCGAAGCCGTAGCGACCGGTATGGGCCAGCGTGAGCTGGTCACGGTTGTATTTCTGCTCGGGGCTGTAGCCTCCCGTGCCCAGCGTGCCCAACTGGCCCTGCGAGTTGTCATAGGTCTGGCGGCCCGAGTCCAGGTCCAGCGTGATGTCGTGGTACCTGTTGGGCGTGAGCGCCAGGCGCAGGCCCAGGTTGTTGATCTCGGACTTGACGGGGTTGCCGCCCATGATGGGAACGGCTGGCTGGCCGTTGGCGCCCGCATAGGTGATGTCCGAAGCGGCCCGGCGCTGGGTGCTGCCGCGGATCGACAGGCCCAGCAGGTCCTCCTTGATGGGGCCGCTCAGGTAGAACTTGCCGGACTTGATATCACCGAACTCCGACTCTTGCTGCAGCGTGTAGTCGGCGCTGACGCTGCCCGTCCAGGTCTTGCCGACCTTGCGCGTGATGATGTTGATCACGCCGCCCATGGCGTCGGAGCCGTAGAGCGTGGACATGGGGCCGCGGATGACCTCGATGCGCTCGATGGCGCCGATGGGCGGCATGAAGCTGGTCTGCGTCTCGCCAAAGCCGTTGGGCGTGACGTTGCCGGCCGAGTTCTGGCGGCGGCCGTCGATGAGCACCAGCGTGTAGTCGCTGGGCATGCCGCGGATGCTGATGTTCAGGCCGCCGGTCTTGCCTGCGGGGGCGCCCACGTCGATGCCTTCCACGCTTTCCAGCGCGTCGGTCAGGCTGCCGAAGCGGCCCTTGGCCAGTTCCTCACGCGGTATGACGGTGATGGAGGCCGGCGCCTCCTTGATGTCCTGCTCGAAGCCCGAGGCAGAGACCACGACTTCGCGCAACTCGGTGGCGGCAGCCGCATTGCTTTGCAATGGGGTCTGTGCCGATGCGGCACCCGAAGCACAGATGGCGGCCACCAGGAGGGCCAGAGGGGAAGGACGCGACGGAAGAACGCCGCGCAGATCGCGATACGACATGCAAACACTCCAGAAACGGAAAACGGGCTGTGAGGCCCGTTCAACTCGCTTTGAAATCTTTGGTTATGCGATGGGATGGGGATATGTAACGAAATTATATGAACATTGAGAATCATTTCCATTCTCATGATCACAATAGGATTTATCTGTCGCACGGATGCTACGTTCCTAGGAGCAGAAAGCGCTGACGGCACCAATGCTTGCGCTGGCGCAAGCTGCTCTCACCACCTCAATACACGTCACGCCGGTAGCGGCCGCTGCGCACCAGCTGGTCCATTTGCGTCTCACCCAGCACGGCGTGCAACGCCTGGTCCACGCCCTGGGCCATGCCCTGCAGGCTGCCGCACACATAGATGGCGGCGCCCTGCGCCACCCATTGGCGCAGCACATCGCCGGACTGCGCCAGCAGGTCCTGCACATAGGCGCGCGGCGCGCCTTCGCTGCGGTCGCGCGAGAAGGCCAGGTCCAGGCGCTGCAGCACGCCGCCATCGCACCATGCCTGAAGCTCGTCGCCGTACAGCCGGTCGTGCGCCGCATTGCGCTCGCCGAACAGCAGCCAGTTGGGACCCAGGCCCGCCGCAGCACGCGCGCGCAGGTGGCTGCGCAGGCCGGCCAGGCCCGTGCCGTTGCCGATCAGCACCAGCGGGAGCTGCAGGTTGTCTTCCAGCCGGAAATTGCGGTGCGCACGCAGCCGCAGGGTGATGGCTGCACCCAGGGGCGCGCCCTGCGTGAGCCAGCCCGAGGCCAGGCCCGGCGAGCCATCCTCGCGCCGCGCCTGGCGCACCAGCAGGTGCACGCAGCCATCCTGGGCGATGGAGGCGATGGAGTACTCGCGCGGATGCTGCGGGTCCGCAGGAATGCAGACCTGCGCCAGGTCGCCGGACTCCCACAGCGCGGGCTCCGTTGCAGGGGGCTGCAGCTCGATGTGGAACACCGGCTCGCCTGCGCTGCCCGGGTTCATGTGCCGGCGCGCGGCCAGCGTCCATTCGCTGAAGACCGGCTGCTCCCATGCCGGCATGTCGCCCAGGCTGCTGATCTGGGTCAGCTGGTGCTGCCAGGCGGTCAGGGCCTGCGGCGCGCCGTTGTCCATTTCGACGCGCTCGAACCAGGGCCTGGCGCCACCGGCACGCAGCCAGCTGTCCAGCGCGCGGCCAAAGCCGCAGAACTGCGCATACTGCCGGTCGCCCAGCGCCAGCAGGCCGTATTGCAGATGGGACAGCGGCCGTGCATCGGCCATGGCGTGCGCCAGGAACAGCGCCGCGTTGTCGGGCGGGTCGCCTTCGCCATAGGTGCTGGCGATGAACAGCGCCCTTTGCGTGCGCGCCAGCAGGTCGGCATCCACAGCGTCCAGGGCGCACAGGTGCACGCTTTCTCCGGCCGTGTGCAGCAGCCGGGCGGTCTCGCGCGCCAGCTCCTCGGCCTGGCCGGTCTGGCTGGCATAGGCCACAAGCAGGGGCAGCGCGCCCTCGCGTGCGCTGGTCAGCGCAGCCGCTTCCTGCCGGGCCCGCATGCGCTGGCGGCGCTCGCGCCACCAGATGGCGGCGCACATGGCCGCATAGAGCAGGACCAGCACGGCGGCTGCGAGTACGCGCAGCCCAGGTTCGGACAAGGTCATGGCAGGACCGGGAATCTACACGACGGAAAAAGGGAAGGAAACGCTCACGGCAGCAGCGCGGCAAAAGCCGTTGTCATCGCCATGGCAGGGCCTTGCGCAGTGCGCTCGCACAGCAGCGCCGCCACGCCGCGCTGCTCGGCAAAGTCCAGGCCCTCGCGCGGCCCCAGCACGGTGAGCACGGTGGCCAGGGCGTCGGCCTGCATGCATTCGGCATGCAGCACGGTGACGCTGGTCAGGCCATGCGCCACGGGCTCGCCGCTGCGCGGATCGATGGTGTGGGAGTAGCGGCGCCCGCCCTGCTCGAAGGCATGCCAGTGGTCGCCCGAGGTGGCGATGGCCATGTCGCGCAGCGGCAGCGCCAGCGGCGTGGACGGGTCCGCCATGCTGGCCACGGCCACGCGCCAGGGCTGGTTGCCAGGGCGCTGACCGCAGGCCCGCAGCTCGCCTCCCACCTCGACGAGGAAATCGGTATGGCCCAGCGCCTGCAGGCGCTCGGCGACCAGGTCCACCGAATAGCCTTTGGCGATGCCGCTGAAGTCCACATGGACGGCGCCGGGCTGCAGCGCGCGCCGGCCCTTCAGGTCCAGCACGATGCGCTGGTAGCCCACGCGCTCGCGCACCCGCCGCAGTGCATCGGCATCGGGGATGCCGGCGCCCTGCGCCTTTTCCGCACGCGGGCCGAAGCCCCACAGCTCGACCAGCGGCCCCAGGGTGGGGTCCCAGGCGCCGCCACTGGCCTGCGCCCAATCGAATGCACAGGTCAGCACGGTGAAGAATTCGGCAGGCAGCACATGCCAGCTGCCCGCCTCTGCGCGGTTGAAGCGCGAGATGTCGGAATCAGCCTCCCAGTTGCTCATCTGGCGCACGACCAGGGCCAGCGCAGCCTCTATGGCCTGGCGCGCCTCATCGAGCGGGCGGAAATCCGGGTTGTGCAGGCGCACGCTCCAGGTTGTGCCCATGGCCTCGCCGGTGAGTGTTTGCAGCGCGGCGGGGTCTGCCCGCCGCACGGCCTGCGGCGCGTAGCCGGAGACGGCAAAGGACGCCGCGCCTGTGGACACAGGCGCGGCAAGGCCCCGGCCTGCGCTGCCCTGCAACAGGGCGGGCGCAAAGCTCACGCGCACGGGCGCGGGCGCAGACGGAGCCCCGGGTGGGGACGCAAGGCTCAGGGCAGCACCTCGAACGTGCCCACGTAGGACAGGCGGCGCTCCTTGGCCTGGGGCAGCGATGTCTTGCTGTCCTGCGCGTCGGCATCCACCCAGTACATGCCGGCGGTGGGCCAGGTCACGCTGAACTCGCCCTTGGCGTCGGTCGTGGCCTTGATCTCGCCCTTGTTGTCGCGGTAGCGCGTGGCGCCGGGCACCAGCACGACTTCCAGGTTGGCGGCGGGCTTGCCGTCCACATGGAAGGCGAAGGTGGCCTTCTCGCCCTTGACCAGGTCGTTGGGATGGGTCACGGGCACCAGCTCCAGCCCCTTGCCGGAAGGCTTGACGGCGCTGGGCTTGCCCACGGTCACGAAGGTCTCGATGCGGCCCACGGACTGGGTCACCTTCAGGTCCTGCGCGTCGGCGGGCACATCGGCGGCGAACTTCTCGGGCGAGCCGCGCCAGCGGCGGTTCTGGCCCGTGGCCTTGTCCTTCCAGGAGGCAAACAGGCCGTCGTTGACGATGGCCAGGCGGTAGGTGCCGCTTTGCTGCAGGTCCAGGTCGAACACGCTGCGCAGCTTGCCGCGATGGGCATTCTGCGGCGCGACGGCCGAGCCGTCCGGCGCCGAGACAACGAGGTTGTCCAGGCCCAGCGGCACGTGGTTGAAGAAGAACAGGTCGTTGGAGACAGCGGCATCCACCGTGATCCATTCGGCCTTGGACAGCACCGTGGTCGAGGGCAGCAGCCACAGGTTGTGGGCCTGGGCGGACTGGAAGGCGCCGCAGGCAATGGCGAGGCTGGCCGCCAGACGGATGGCAAAGCGGGTCTTGGACTTCATGAAGATTCTCCTTGGTTCGTGGATGGGGCTGGCACATGGGTGCCCCGCAAGATGCGTGGCCCGCCCACATGCAGGGCCCAGTTCAGGGATGCCGGGCAAGGGCCTGGCCGGCCGCGCCGCCCCGCAGCGATGGCGTCACCCGCCTCGTGAGGGGGAGGACGCGCAAGGCCTCAGGGGGTTTCAATTTCAAGGCTTGAGCTCGACGCTGATCTCGCCCAGCTCGCTGCTGCCCTTGGCGCTCAGCTGCTCGGCCTTGGCGGCAGGCCACTTGAAGGGCACGGTGACCACTTCGCGGCCGCCGACTTCGCGCGCGGCCTCGACCACGAGCTTGTACTCGCCGGGCGGCAGCTTGGCGAAGGGGTTGGCGCCTTCGGTGAAGCTCAGCTGGTGCTTGCCCACGGGACGCGTGGGGCTGGTCACGCCATCGATGGGCAGCGTCAGGTCGCGGCCCGTGCGGCGCCACCACTGGCGCATGTCCTTGAGCCACTTCGTGCCTTCGGCATTGCGCATCTTCACGTCGTACCAGACCGACAGCGTGGCGGCCACCGAGGCGTCGGCGCGCTCGATCCACACGGCCACATAGGGGCGGTGGTACTCGGCGACATCCAGGCGCGGGACCTCCACGCCCACGTTCAGGCCGGCGGCAAAGGCCGGGGCCGCGCCCAGGCAGGCGCCAAGCGCCATGGTGTAGCGCAGAGAGAAGTGCGGATTCATAGGCAAGGCTCTTTCGGTTCTCAGTGGATCAACAGGAGGGCCAGCAGCATGGGAATCACCAGCCCCATGCCGACCATGGGCCAGGTGAAGGGACGGTTGCCCGCGTGCATCTTCAGGATGAACAGCCCGGTGACGGTGAACACCAGGCAGGCTGCGGCAAAGATATCGATGAACCAGCTCCAGGCAGCGCCCGTGTTGCGGCCCTTGTGCAGATCGTTCAGATAGGCGATCCAGCCCCGGTCGGTGCGCTCGTATTCGGCCTCGCCATCGGCCAGGGCCACGCGCACCCAGGCATCGCCACCGGGGCGAGGCAGGGACACATACAGCTCGTCGGCCGTCCATTCGGCTTCGCGGCCCTCGGCTTCAAGCCCCCACTGGCCGCGCACCCAGTCCGCAAATGGCGCAGGCACGGGAGCACGGTCGCGCGACTGGCTGGCCTGCTGCCGGACCAGCTGCACGCGCAGCGCGTCCGGCAATGCCGCCTCGCCGCGCACGATGCGCGGCTTGGACTCGATCTGCCCCGCATGATTGAGCGTGAACCCCGTGACGGCGAACAGCAGCATGCCGATCAGGCACAGCGCAGAGCTGACCCAATGCCACTCGTGCAGTGTCTTGAGCCAGTAGGAACGGCGCCGAGGGTCCGGTTTGGGGGATGTCATCGCAACAGAGGCAGGCGGCAGCACCACGCGGCCACAACCATCACGGCGGCGGCCACGGGGAGCACAGGAAAGAAAAAGGCCGGGGGATTCTACCGCCCACGAATAAGAATTGATCGCATTTACACAAGCTTTACCGGCTTAATCGACATCTGTGTCACGGCGCTCCATCTCCGCTCCTTGCCCCCGGGCGCGCATGCCCCCACGCATCCCGGGACAGCGATGCACCGTCGGTGGGCCCTCTCCTGAAGCGTCTGGCACCCATGCCGCCAGACAGCCTGCGTTATGTCAACTAGCTGACGCACATGCTTACATAATCTGCTTTTCTGATTCATTTGCGCCCACAATGGCGCGCGAACCCGATTGGAGACTGCATGCGCCTTCCGAGCTTTTCGCAAACCACTGCCAACGCCGCCCACTCCGGTGACGGCACGCGCCAGAACCGCCGCCAGCTGCTGGCACAGGGTGCAGCCCTGGCCATGCTGTGCTCCCCGCTGGCCCATGCCGCGCCGCCCGCTGCAACGCCTGCGGCCCATGCGCCGCGCGCTGCCGCCGGTGGCCAGCGCGTGGCCGCCAGCCTGCGCATCGTCATTCCGGCCAATGCCGGGGGCGGCTGGGACCAGACCGGCCGCGCACTGGGCGCGGCCCTGGTGGCATGCGGCGCGGCAGATCGCGTGGAGTATGAAAACCTGGGCGGCAAGGGCGGCACCATCGGCCTGGCACAGTTTGTCGAGCGCCATGGCCAGGACCCCGATGCGCTGCTGATCGGCGGCATGGTCATGGTCGGTGCCGTGGCGCTGCAAAAGCCGGCCGTGAACATGTCGCACGTGCAGCCGATTGCCCGCCTGACCAGCGACTATCTGGTAGTGGCCGTGCCTGCCGACTCCCCCATCCGCAATGCCAAGGACCTGGTCGCCGCGCTGCGCAGCGATCTGGCCCACCAGTCGTTTGCGGGCGGCTCGGCCGGCGGCGTGGACCATATGTTTGCCGGCCTGCTCACGCGCGCCGCCAAGGCGGCGCCCGAGCAACTGGTCTACAAGCCCTTTCCGGGCGGCGCCCAGGTGGTGGAGGCCTTGCTCAAGGGCGAAGCGCGCATGGGTGTGTCCGGCTACAGCGAGTTCAGCGAAGCCCTGGCCAGCGGCAGGCTGCGCGCCATTGGCGTGTCTTCGCGCCGCAGCCTGTTCGGCCTGCCCTCGTTCCGCGAACAGGGACTGGATGCCGACATGGCCAACTGGCGCGCCGTCTTCACGGGCAAGCAGGTCAGCGCCGCACGCGCCCAGGCCCTGCTGGGCGCCGTGGAGCAGGCGACCCAGCACGAAAGCTGGCAGCGCGCCCTGCGGCAGAACCGCTGGGAGCCTTCGTGGCAGGCAGGCCGCGATTTCAGCGGCTTTCTGGAGCTGGAGCACACCACGGCCAGCGTCATGACCTATCTGCTCAAACTCAAGAGCTGAGAAACCGAAGTCCAGCGGGCAGGTTGCGTGGCGGGCCTGCAACACTGGTTCGGAGATTCGCGTATTCCTCTAGCGAAGCGCATTGCCGCTGTGGGTTTTGAGCTACCAAACTTGTAGCAGAATGGATCCAGAGCTATAGTTCCCCGGGACTTGGCTCGGCGCGCGTCCCACCCGGATGCCCCCGCCGGCTCACACACACCATTGCGCAAGGAGAAGCGTCATGAGCTCCAAGGAAAACGCCGCCATCAACCAGCTGTTCGAGAAACTCGAATGCCGCTACGCGTTGCGCGTGCTGTGGGCTTTGCGTGACGGCCATCCTCAGACCTTTCGACTGCTGCAAGACAGCGTGGGCGGCATCACGCCCAACACGCTGAACACCCGCATCAAGGAACTGCGCGAATGCGGGCTGCTGGAGCATGGCTCCGACGGCTATACCGTGACGCTGGCCGGCCAGGACCTGCTCAAGCGCCTGTCCGATGTGCAGGCATTCGCCAACCGCTGGGTGGCCGCGCGCGCCAAGAAGTGATTCTTGCGGCCAGGCCCTTCGCCCTCTTGCCGCCGTACAGTCTTTTTCCCCCACCGTTTCTCTCTCAAGGAATACCACCATGGCTTTCACCACCACCGCATCCGGCCTGCAGTATGAAGACACCGTCGTGGGTGACGGCGCCGAGGCCCAGCGCGGCCGCAGCGTGACCGTGCACTACACGGGCTGGCTCTACAACAACGGCGTGCAAGGCGCGAAGTTCGACTCCAGCAAGGACCGCAACGATCCCTTCGTCTTCCCCCTGGGCGGCGGCATGGTGATCAAGGGCTGGGACGAAGGCGTGCAAGGCATGAAGGTGGGCGGCCAGCGCACCCTGATCATCCCGGCCGAACTGGGCTACGGCGCACGCGGCGCTGGCGGCGTGATCCCGCCCAACGCCACGCTGAAGTTCGACGTGGAGCTGCTGGCCGTCTGAGCCTGCACCCGCTGGCCCACGCAAGGGCAAGGCGCGAAGGCGCCTTGCCTTTTTTCATTTGCGGACCGTCCCAAGAGCCCCCAGGAGCATCGGACCTTGCGCGGCAAGGATAGCGTGGGGGCGGCTTCTCGCTCAGGGGGCTTTGCCGAACAGCGCCTCGTGCAGCGGCACATAGCTGGCGGGGCTGGCAGCCTCGCGCAGGCGCGGGGCCAGCGCCACGAGCTGGTCGTAGCCCATGGCCGCCTCCACGGCCAGGTTGAGCCGGAATCCCTTGAGCCCCATATTGGCCGTGATGGCCACCGCCAGCGGATAGGCGTTGCGGTAGCGCACGGCCAGCGAAGGCTCGGATGGCGCAGACGCATCGCCGGCAGGCTGGGCCGGCGATGCGGTGGCAGCAGTGACGGCAGGCGCCGCAACGGCCACCACGCCCAGCCGGGGTTCGGCTGCATCGCGGGGCGCCAGCCATTCGCGCTCCACCAGCGCCAGGATTTCGTCCTGGGTCACGCCCATGCCGGCAACGGCCTGCAGCACCTGCGCCACGCTGCGTTGGCCGTCAAACAGCAAAAAGGCCGAGCGCAGCCGGGGAGAGAGATCGGCATGGCGTTCCTTGAATGCCTGTTGGCCGGCGGACGTTTTCACAAGATGCATGGCGGACGCAATTTTCTGCAGGGGATCGGATCGGACACGGCTCGCAGCGTGTCATGAGCCTCCGGCTCCCAAAAGCGGGTTTTCCAGCACGCGCGGGCTTCAGTTGGGCCGGGACTGATCCAGATCTGCCATCAAGACAAAAATTGGCAATTTCGTTGGCAATTTCGTTGGCAATGTCGTCGGCCCATGGAGCCCATGCCGCGTCAGGCCACGCGCCCTGGCACGGAGCGCGCCGCAGCGCGCCGGCGCGGGTCCAGGCAGCTGACCAGCCAGGTCACCAGCAGGCCCGCCGGCACGCCGAAGACACCCGAGGAAATCGGCTGTATGCCCCACCACAGGCGGGCATGCAGCGCCTCGGGCAACACAGGCTGCAGCGCGGGCACGTGCGAGACCATGTAGTAGACGGTGATGCCCAGGCCGGCCAGCATGCCGGCCACCGCCCCGCGACGCGTGGTGCCGCGCCAGAAGATGCCCAGCACCATGGCCGGAACAAAGGCCGATGCCGCCAGCGAGAACGAGGCCGTGACCATGGGCAGGATGTCCGAGGAACGGCGCGAGGCCACGAAGGCGGCCGACAGCGCCACCACCAGCAGCGCGAACTTGGACAGGATCACGCGCTGCTCGGGCGAGGCGCGGCGCCGCCGCGCGCGAAAGTACAAGTCGCGCACCAGCGCATTGCTGATGGTCAGCAGCAGGCCATCGGCCGTGGAAAGCGCGGCGGCCAGGCCGCCCGCCGCGACCAGGCCCGAGACCACGTAGGGCATGCCACCCAGCTCGGGCGTGGCCAGCATGATGAGGTCGGCGCCCATGCGGATCTCGCCGAACTGCAGGACACCGTCGCCATTGACGTCTTCCACGGCCAGCAACGAGGCATCGACCCGGGCCCACTGCGCCATCCAGGTGGGCAATTCGTCGAAGCGTATGCCCACCAGGTTGTTCATGACCTCGAACTTGACCAGCACGGCCAGGGCCGGCGCGCTCATGTACAGCACGCCGATGAAGAACAGCGTCCAGCCCACCGAGGCCCGCGCCCCCGACACCGAGGGCGCCGTGTAGTAGCGCGTGAGCAAATGCGGCAGGCCTGCCGTGCCGGCCATGAGACAGAACATCAGCGCCAGGAAGTTGCGCCGGCTGTCCTCGTAGACCTGACGTTCCTCGGCCGATCCATCGGGGTTGCCGGCAAAGGGCAGGCTGTGCAGCGGAATGCCGCCCAGCGGCTTCTCGCGCTCGCGCATCTCCTGCAGCTGGCGTGTCCACAGGGCGCGCGCAGTCGCTTCGTCGCGCGGCATGGCGGCCAGTTCGCGGCTGGCCGCCATGATGGCGCCAATGTCGCCGCTGCGCGTGCGCAGATCGCGTATGCGCTCGGAAAGCTGCTGGCGCTCGGCGGCCAGCACGCGCGGCACGTCCTTGAGCTTGTCCTCCAGCACCTCGGCGCGCAGGCGGTAGGCGGCGACCACTTCCTGTTCGGCCGGCGAGTCCAGCAGGCGCTGCTCCATCTCCGCGATCTGGCCGAGCTGGGCCGTATAGGCCAGCGGCGCCACGGGATTGCCCATCTGCCGGTAGGCCAGCCAGGACACGGGGATCAGAAAGGCCAGCAGGATGACCACGTACTGCGCGACCTGGGTCCAGGTGATGGCACGCATGCCGCCCAGGAAGGAGCACAGCAGCACGCCGCCCAGGCCCAGCATGATGCCGATCTCGAACTGCACGCCCGTCAGCCGCGAGGCAATCAGCCCCACGCCGTAGATCTGGGCCACCACATAGGTGAACGAGCAGGTCACGGCAGCCAGCGCCGCGATCACGCGCGGCCAGCGCCCGCCGTAGCGCTGCTGGAAGAAGTCGGGAATGGTGTAGAGCTTCATCGCCCGCAGGTGCGGCGCGATCAGCATGGCGACCAGGCAAAAGCCGCCCGTCCAGCCCAGCAGGTAGGCCAGTCCGCCGGCCTGCCCCGGCACGCCGGCAAAGCCCTGCAGGTACAGCGCCCCCGACAGGCTGATGAAGGACGCCGCGCTGACCCAGTCCGCCGCTGCCGCCATGCCGTTGTAGAAGGGCGGGATGCGCCGGCCCGCGACGTAGTACTCCTCGGGATCGCTGGTGCGCAGGTACACGCCGATGGCCGCGTAGACCATGACGGTGAAGAACAGGAAGATGGGGCCTATCCAGTGGCGCGACAGGCCTTGCTGCTCGGCCCAGAACATGAGGGCCAGAAAGCCGAGCACGCCCAGCGTGTACAGGGCCACGATGCGGTGCAGCCGCCAGCGGGAGGCGGCCGTCAGCAGCGAGCGCTCAGCCATGGCCGGGAGGCGACGGCGGGGCGGCGGGTTCAGACGGGGCAGCGGCCCGGGCCTCGCGGCGCTCGAAATGGTCCATGGACAGACAATAGACGATGACGATGGCCAGGAACATCAGGACTGCCCCCTGGGCCGCGAACCAGTAGGCCAGCGGCCAGTCGGGGACCAGCGCCTGCAGGTCGCGTGCGTAGTAGCAGGCACCGAAGGAGACGGCGACCCAGACCGCGAGCAGTACGGCCTTGAGCCACAGATGGTGGATGTCGTGCAGGTCGGGGGCGAAGGTCTCGCCTTCGGACGGTCCCCCGACTGCGTCGTCATGCAAGTGCGCGTCCGGCGTATGCATGGCGACGCTGCCAGCCCTTACTGCGCCAGGCGCTGCCAGGTGGCGACCACGCTGTCGGGATTCAGCGAGATGGAGGCAATGCCTTCGTCAGCCAGCCATTGGGCGAAGTCCGGGTGGTCGGATGGGCCTTGGCCGCAGATGCCCACGTACTTGCCCTGGTCCAGGCAGGCCTTGATGGCGCGCGACAGCATCTTGCGCACGGCGGGGTCGCGCTCGTCGAAGTCGGCGGCCAGCAGCTCCAGGCCGGAGTCGCGGTCCAGGCCCAGCGTGAGCTGGGTCAGGTCGTTGGAGCCGATGGAGAAGCCGTCGAAGAACTCGAGGAACTCGTCCGCCAGGATGGCGTTGGAGGGCACCTCGCACATCATGATGAGCTTGAGTTCGTTGTCGCCGCGCTTGAGGCCGTTGGCCGCCAGCAGCTGGGTGACGCGCTCGGCCTGCTTGAGCGTGCGCACGAAGGGAATCATGATCTGCACGTTGGTCAGGCCCATGTCCTCGCGCACGCGGCGCAGTGCCTCGCACTCCATGCGGAAGGCCTCGCCGAAGTCCTCGGAGATGTAGCGCGCCGCGCCACGGAAGCCCAGCATGGGGTTCTCTTCCTCGGGCTCGTAGCGGCTGCCGCCGATGAGCTTGCGGTACTCGTTGGACTTGAAGTCCGACATGCGCACGATCACGGGCTTGGGCCAGAAGGCGGCGGCAATCGTCGCCACGCCTTCGGCAACCTTGTCCACGTAGAAGGCGCGCGGCGAGGCATGGCCACGGGCCACGGACTCCACGGCCTTCTTGAGGTCGGCATCCACGGCGGGATAGTCCAAGATGGCCTTGGGGTGCACGCCGATGTTGTTGTTGATGATGAACTCCAGGCGGGCCAGGCCCACGCCCTCGTTGGGCAGCTGGGCGAAGTCGAAGGCCAGCTGGGGGTTGCCCACGTTCATCATGATCTTGGTCTTGATGGCGGGCATCTCGCCGCGCTGCACCTCGGTAACCTCGGTCTCGATCAGGCCGTCATAGATCTTGCCGGTATCGCCTTCGGCGCAGCTGACGGTGACCAGGGTGCCGTCCTTGAGCAGATCGGTGGCGTTGCCGCAGCCGACCACGGCCGGAATGCCCAGTTCGCGCGCAATGATGGCCGCGTGGCAGGTACGGCCGCCACGGTTGGTGACGATGGCCGAGGCGCGCTTCATCACCGGCTCCCAGTTGGGATCGGTCATGTCGGTCACCAGCACGTCGCCGGGCTGGACCTGGTCCATGTTGGCGATGTCATTGACCAGGCGCACGGGGCCCGTGCCGATCTTCTGGCCGATGGCGCGGCCTTCGGCCAGCACATTGCCCGTGCCCTTGAGGGCGTAGCGCTGCTCGGCCTGGCCCTTGGCCTGGCTCTTCACGGTCTCGGGGCGGGCCTGCAGGATGTAGAGCTGGCCGTCCGTGCCGTCCTTGCCCCACTCGATGTCCATGGGGCGGCCATAGTGCTGCTCGATGACCAGGGCATAGTGGGCCAGCTGCTGCACGTCCTCGTCGGACAGCGAGTAGCGGTTGCGCAGCTCATGGGCCACGTCGGTGGTCTTGACAAGCTTGCCGCTGGCGGCCTTTTCCTCGGGCGAGGCAAAGACCATCTGGATCAGCTTGGAGCCCAGGTTGCGGCGGATCAGGGCCTTCTTGCCGGCCTTGAGCATGGGCTTGTGCACATAGAACTCGTCAGGATTGACGGCGCCCTGCACCACGGTCTCGCCCAGGCCGTAGCTGGAGGTGATGAAGACCACGTCCTCGAAGCCCGATTCGGTGTCGATGGTGAACATCACGCCGGCCGCGCCCAGGTCGGAGCGCACCATGCGCTGCACGCCGGCCGACAGGGCCACCACGTCATGGGCAAAGCCCTTGTGCACGCGGTAGGAGATGGCTCGGTCGTTGTACAGGGAGGCGAACACCTCCTTCATCTTGTGCAGCACCGACTCGATGCCCACCACGTTCAGGAAGGTTTCCTGCTGGCCGGCGAACGAGGCGTCGGGCAGGTCTTCGGCCGTGGCCGAGGAACGCACGGCGAACGAGGCTGCCTCGTTGCCGCCCTGCAGGCGCACGAATTCCTCGCGGATGGCCTGCTCCAGATCGGCCGGGAAGGGCTGGTTCTCGACCAGGGCACGGATCTCGGCACCGACCTGGGCCAGGGCGCGGACATCCTCCACGTCCAGGGCGGCCAGCTTGGCACTGATCTTGTCGGCCAGGCCGTCGTGGGCCAGGAACTGGCGGAAGGCATGGGCCGTGGTGGCAAAGCCCGTGGGCACGCGCACGCCCTGCGGCAGCTGCGAGATCATTTCGCCGAGCGAGGCGTTCTTGCCGCCTACGGACTCGACATCGGTCATCCTCAGTTGTTCAAACGGAACGACGAGGGCGGTGGCCTCGAACAGTTGAGACATGGGAAAGCTCCAGAAGTTGAAAACCGTAGTGCGCCGCCCCGGCTGCCAAAGCCGGGCACGGTCGATCCACCCACGCAGGCGTGCGCGAGGCTTTGCTGTTCTGGTTGGAGGCCGGCAGCGAGCATGGATGGGAAATTGGGAATAATGGGCGCCATTGTAGGCGTTTGCCGTGAACCGACGGCAGCCCCCTGTCCAGAGCCCGACCACCATGCACACCCACACCATCTTCGTCATCTCCGATGGCACTGGCATTACAGCCGAGACCTTTGGCACGGCCATCATGGCCCAGTTCGACACCAAGTCGCGCCTGGTCCGCATCCCCTTCGTGGACACCATGGACAAGGTCCACCAGGCCGTGCGGCAGATCAACCATGTGGCCGAGTCGGAAAGCCACAAGCCCATCGTCTTCACCACCCTGGTCAACCAGGACATGCTCGACCTGATCGAGAGCCAATGCAAGGGCAAGGTATTCGACATGTTCGGCACCTTCGTGCGGCCGCTGGAGCTGGAGCTGGGCCAGAAGTCGCTGCACCGCGTGGGCCGCTTCGCCGACATCAGCGAAAGCAAGGAATACCTGGAGCGCATGGAGGCCATCAACTACACGCTGGCCCATGACGACGGCCAGACCCACCAGGACCTGACGGGCGCCGACGTGATCCTGGTGGGCGTCTCGCGCAGCGGCAAGACGCCCACCAGCCTGTACCTGGCCATGCAGTTCGGTCTCAAGGTGGCCAACTACCCGCTGATTCCCGAGGATTTCGAGCGCAAGCAGCTGCCGCCCGCCCTGGTGCCCTACCGCAAGAAGCTGTTCGGCCTGACCATCGACCCCCAGCGCCTGTCCAGCATCCGCAACGAGCGCCGGCCCGACTCCAAGTACGCCAGCCTTGCCAACTGCCGCTACGAGGTGGCCGAGGCCGAGTCCATGATGCGCCGCAGCGGCATCCAGTGGCTGTCCAGCACCACCAAGTCCATCGAGGAAATCGCCACCACGATCCTGCAGGAAGTCCTGCCCCAGCACCTGGGGCACTGAACCCTGTCTCAGGCCGAGGCGTTCCAGCGCAGCATGGGCTGCTGCGGCAGCGTCTCGACCAGATAGTCCACCAGGGCACGCACCTTGGTCGGCACGTACTGGCGGTCGCGAAAGCAGGCGAAGAAATCCAGCGTGGTGTCATCGAAGTGCAGCTGCCCCTTGCGCGCCGGGCCCAGGGCCAGCGGTTGCAGCAGCCCTTCGCGCATGTACCGGTGGGCGATGAAGCTGCCGATCCAGACGATGCCGCCACCGGCCACGGCCATTTCGGTGAGTGCATCGACATCGCTGGCGATGGCGGTCACGCGCAGCTGCGGGTCCACGCGCTTGCCGTCGCGTGAAAACGGCCAGCGCATGAAGCGGCCATCGGCCTCGCGCCGGTACAGCAGGCAGGCATGGTCGAGCAGGTCCTGCGCGGTCTGCGGCCTGCCGTGGGCCTGCAGGTAGGCCGGCGAGGCGCACAGCACGCGCGGCACGGCCGCCAGCTGGCGCACGGCCATGCCGGGTTCCAGCACATCGCGGTAGCGCACGCTGATGTCCACGTCTTCCTTGAGCACATCCACCTGCCGGTCCACCACCAGCAACTCCAGCTCCAGCCGGGGATGCCGCGCGGCAAAGGCCGGCAGCAGCGGCGCCAGCACATGGCGGCCAAAGGCGGCCATGCAGGCGATGCGCAGCCGGCCCTGCAGTTCGCCATGCAGCTGCGACAGGTCGGACTGCGCTTTTTCCAGCTCCTGCAGCACAGGGCCCACACGTGCCAGATAGCGCTCGCCGGCTTCGGTCAACGCCATGGAGCGCGTGGTGCGCGTGATCAGGCGCGTGCCCAGTTCGCGCTCCAGCCGGGCGATGTTCTGGCTGGCCGCTGCAGGAGAAATACCCAGCTGGCGCGCGGCCGAGGCGATGGAGCCGCCTTCCAGGGCTTTGACGAAGGTCTCGATGGAGCGCAGATTAGGCACAAAAACCTATGGATGAAAAATCAATTCATCAATATAGCTTACGAGTGCACCAAGCTGCAGCCCTCTACACGGCGGCCCGGGCCTTGCCTACAGTTGCGCACTTGCCGCGCCTAATCGACAAGCGGCCTGACCGGATACGCCTTCATGCCCGATACCTCTGCCTCCATCGCTCCCGCAACCCCTGCGGCGCCGCGCAGCCGCAAGCTGCACCGCCGCTTCGCGCCCATCGTCTTTGCCTTCTACATGTCGGCCATCATGGCGTTTCTGATGTGCTGCGCCATCGTCGGCGCCAACAGCGGCCTGGGCGCCGACTACCTGCGGCGCGTGATGCAGACCTATGTGCTGGCCATGCCCGTGGCCTTTGTCTGCGTGATGGTGGTGCGTCCGCTGGTGGGCAGGCTGGTGGCCGCCACCGTGCATCTCTGAGGCGGCCCGGCCGGCTCTTTCCAGGGCCTGGGCCGCTCAGGCCAGTGTCTGCACTGCCAAGCGCGGCAAGCCCGCCACCAGCTCGCGCCATCCCGGCAGTTCGGCCAGGCCCGGTTTGCGCTCGCCAAAGAACATGGCCATCAGATCGCCCTGCGCGTCGAAGGCCTCGACCGAGGTGACCACGCCATCGGCCGTGGGCTTTTGCACGGCCCAGACGCTGGCGATCATGTCGCAGCGCAGATGCAGGTTGAAGCCCGGGTCCAGCACATTGATCCATTGCGCGCCGCCGTGCGTGCCCATGGGCTGGGTGTTGTGCACGGGGCCGGTATGGATCTGGATGCAGCCGCCGCTGTCCACGAAGACCATGATGGGCAGCCCGTCCACCGCCGCATCGCCCAGCAACTGGGCCACGGACTCGGGTGCCAGCCGCGCGCAATGGCCGGGGACCAGGCGGAAGGCTTGCTGGCGCTCCACGCCGAACCGGCGCAGCAGGTCGAAGAATTCATGCGTGTCCTGAAGGGCATCCCAGGCGGCGCTCAGGCCGTGCACGTCGATGACCTTGTCGGACTGCGGCAGCGCTCTGGGCCGGGCATGGCGAAACAGGTAGCCCGCGCTGGGCTCGGCAAAGCGCCGTACCAGCGCATCCCACGCTGCCATGTCGGTGGACTCGCGCGCATGGACCTTGTGCACGGCGCGGCCGTGGGCATTGAAGAACTGCAGGCTGTGCGTGGCCGGCCTTCCAGCCTGGGCGGGCTGCTCGGTCACGGCATAGCCGGCATGCCATTGGGCAAAGAACAGGCGCAGGTCGATCTCGCGGCCCAGCGCCAATCCCACGCCGCCGCTGGCCGAGAGCTTCTGGTACACGCCCGTCTTCTCATGCACCGTGGACTCATTGCGCGTGAGCGCCATCACGGTGCCGCAGTCCTGCAGCGCGCGCAGCACCTGCAGCCACTGCGCGCGCAGCGGCACGACCTGCAGGCCGCCGTCATGCAGGCCCGCGTGGGCGCCGATGGCGGCGCCTTCGGGCAGGCCCATGGATTCGGCGGCCTCCTTGGCACGCAGGCCGCTCTGGCGTGCCTGGGCAAAGCGCTGGCGCACGTCGGGCGCATTGACGGGAATCAGCAGGTCATCGCAGGCTGCGGCGGCGGTGGTGATCATTGCAGGGTCTCCAAAGGGGCATGCCAGAGCGCGTGGGCAACGGAGGGATGGCGGGTCTCGGCCGCCGCCTCGGCCCGGGGTGCGCGCTGCGCGGCGCTGGCCTCGGAGACCGCCTGCCAGCGCCGCTGCAGGCGTTGCAGCAAGGCCCGCATGTCCGGCGAAAAGCTGCTGTCGCCGGACAGGCCCTGCAGTTGATCGGCCACCTTGCCGGCAATGGCGGGCCGGTGGGCCTCGCAGCAACCGTGGCCGAAGCCGGTCATCAGCGCCAGCGTGGCGGCCAGCTGGGCCTCGCCTTCGGCCAGCAGGTATTCCTCGTCACGGGCAAGGCTTTCACTCTCGGTACGGTGCATGGGGCTCTCCTTGCGTTGCAAAACATCGTTGGGACACGGGTCGCGGCGCCTGGCCTTCAGGCGCCGGGCTTCAGAAATCCTTGATCAGCGAGACGCGCGCATGGCGCCCCGGCTGGCTGTAGGCGTCGGCAATCGCCGTGGTGGCCAGCAGGCCGCGCACATCGGACCAGCGCCAGTACTTCCTGTCGGTCAGGTTGTAGATGCCGGCGTTCAGGCGCAGGTCGGGACGGATGCGCCATTGCGCGCTCAGGTCCAGCACCGTGGCCGAGGGGCTGAGCCAGGCCGTGCTGCCGTTGGACACGTCGCCGGCCTTCTTGCCACTCCAGTGCGAGACGTTGAACTGCACGCCCACGGCAGAGCGCTCATAGCGCACGCCCAGCACCAGTTGCTGGGGCGAGATGGTGTCCAGCGGCTTGTCGGACTGCGTGTCCTTGCCGTCGGTATAGCCGTAGGCCAGGCGCGTCTGCCAGTCGCCGCCGGCCCAGCGGCCCCAGTCGTAGTCGGCCTTGAGTTCGAAGCCGCTGATGCGGGCACGGCCCACGTTGATGGACTGGTAGATGGCGGGGTTGGCCGCGTTGCCGGGCTGGCCCGCAACCAGTTGCTGGTCGACGATGAAGTCCTTGTAGCGCCCCGTGAACACGGCGGCGTCCAGGCGCAGCCTGTCCATGCGCCCGCGCAGGCCCAACTCGAAGGTCTGGCTCTTTTCGGGCCGCAGGTCGGGATTCGGGATGTTGCGGTAGAACGCCACCGGGTTCTCGAAGAAGGCGTTGATCTGGCCGGCATTGGGCGCCCGGAAACCTGCCGCATAGTTGCCATAGACGGACCAGACCGGGCTGGCCTGCAGCATCACGCCCAGCTTGGGCGAGAGCGCGGAGTCCGAGTTGCTGACCACGGTGGGCACAAAGCCGTTCTGCCGGGGCTTGATGCTGTAGTGCTCGGCGCGCAGGCCCGGGGTCACGCTCCAGGGGCCGTTGTGCAGTTCGGCCTGGGCGAACAGGGCGGTGGCGCTTTCGGTGGTGTCGGGGAAGCGCTTGAGCGGGAAGCTCTCGCCCGCGGGCGGCGTGATGCCGCTTTGCACGTTGACCACCTTGTTGCGGAGGTAGTCCAGCCCGTAGGTGAACTTGCCGCTGGCCGAGGAACTCCAGCGCAGCATGCGACTGGCCTGGGCGTGCAGCTGGATCGCGTCCTCGTCATAGGTCACGTCGCGCTCGCGGTACGGCAGGCCGATGCGCGTCTCGGTGACGAATTCGCGCGCGTCGGACTTCTGGTAGCTGGCCATCAGCTGCAGTTCGTCGGCCAGCGCCGTGCCCAGCTGCTGCCACTGGCCCTGCCAGCTGGCCCGCCAGCGCTTCATGTCGGTGCGCGAGTCGGAATTGGCCACGGTGGCCGAGCGCGCGGACAGCAGGGCGTAGTCGGCGCGCTTGTCCACGTTCTCGAAGGTGAAGACATGCTTTTGCACGGCGCTGGGCGTGAAGACCAGGCGGCCCATCAGCGACTCGCTGCGGTCTTTCTCGGGATTGGGCGTGGTGCGCGCCGCCCCCGTCACGTTGTTCGTGCCCATGTTCTCCAGCGCACGGGAGCGGCCCAGGCCCGCCGACAGCAGCCATGCCCATTCGGGGCTGGCTCGGCCCGCCACGGTGGCGCCCAGCTTGCGGCCGTTGTCCGAGCCGTCATAGCCGGCAGCCACGCGGCCGGCGATGCGCTTGTCCTTGCCCAGCAGATCATCCGGCTGCACGGTCACGAAGTTGACCAGGCCGCCCATGCCGTCCGATCCATACAGCGCGGGCGTGGAGCCGCGCAGGATTTCCACGCGCTGCACCAGGCCCAGGTCCAGGTAGTCGCGGCCGAAGCTGTTGGCGCTGAAGCTGTAGCTGCGCGGCAGGCGCACGCCATCGACCAGCATGAGCACGCGGTTGCCGTCCAGGCCACGGATGTTGAAGCCGCTGTTCTGGTCACGCCCGGCCGACGAGGTCGCCAGCGAGAAGCGCGCCGGGGCGCGCGGCACCTCGACATTGGGCAGCAGGTTGACCATCTCGCGGATGTCGCTGGCCTGCTCGCGCTCCATGCGGCCGGCGTCGATCACGTCGATGCTCATGGGCAGGGTGTCAGGGTCCTGCACCTCGCGCGAGGCGCTGATCACCATCTCCTTGAGGGCCGGGGCACGGGTCCGTGCCCCGGACGCGGCCTGCGCCAGCAATTGCGTGTCGGCATCTCCGGCGTTTGCGGCATTTGCCGCGTCTGCGGCGACCTGCCCCGGCCCCTGGGCCAGGGCAGCGGAGGCGCACAGCACCGCGCAGGCGGCGGCCAGGGGATGGCGCGCCCGCCGGGCGCATGATTGCATTGCGAAGTCGTAAGCCATTGCGAAGCCCTCTCTCTCTGATCAACATGGATGTGCGAGAGCTGGCTTCTGGTTGCAGCGGCTGGCGGTTGGCCCGCCAGCCGTTGGCGCGTCATGTGCTGGCTGGATGGAGAAAAATTATATGCGAATAGTTCTCATTCATTGATTTGATCTGGCGCATAGGCCCTGGAGCAATCCCTGCTGGCACACCGGGCTGCTGGACAGCCATCTGTGTGCCACCTGCGCCGGCAAGGCACGCGCCTGACAGCGCCGGAATGAAAAAAAGGCCCGGATGCCGAGGCATCCGGGCCCTTTCTCACGCCTGTTCAGCTCAGTGGCGGATCAGGTGGTCGAAGGCCGACAGCGCAGCCGTGGAGCCGGCACCGGCAGCGATGATGATCTGCTTGTACGGCACGTTGGTGCAGTCGCCTGCGGCGAACACGCCGGGCACGCTGGTGTGGCCCTTGGCATCGATCACGATCTCGCCGAAGCGGGTCAGCTCCACCGTGCCCTTGAGCCAGTCGGTGTTGGGCAGCAGGCCGATCTGCACGAAGATGCCTTCCAGCGCCACGGTCTTGACCTCTTCCGTCGTGCGGTCCTTGTAGGTCAGGCCGGTGACCTTCTTGCCGTCGCCGTTGACCTCGGTGGTCTGGGCGTTGAGGATGACGGTCACATTGGGCAGGCTCTTGAGCTTCTTTTGCAGCACGGCATCGGCCTTGAGCTCGCTGGCGAACTCCAGCAGCGTCACGCTGCGCACGATGCCGGCCAGGTCGATGGCCGCTTCCACGCCCGAGTTGCCGCCGCCGATGACGGCCACATTCTTGCCCTTGAACAGCGGTCCGTCGCAGTGCGGGCAGTAGGTCACGCCCTTGGTGCGGTACTTGTCCTCGCCCGGCACGTTCATGTTGCGCCAGCGCGCGCCGGTCGAGAGGATGACGGTCTTGGCCTTGAGGCTGGCGCCCGAGGCGGTCTGCACCTCGATCAGCCCGCCTTCCGTGGCAGCCGGAATCAGTTTGGAGGCCGTCTGCAGGTTCATGATGTCCACCTCGTAGTCGCGCACATGGCGCTCCATGGCGGCGGCCAGCTGAGGGCCTTCGGTCTTGGAGACCGAGATGAAGTTCTCGATGTCCACGGTGTCCAGCACCTGGCCGCCGAAGCGCTCGGCGGCAATGCCGGTGCGGATGCCCTTGCGTGCCGCATAGATGGCAGCGGCCGCGCCGGCGGGGCCGCCACCGACGATCAGCACGTCGAAGGCGTCCTTGGCGGAAATCCTGGCCGCTTCACGCGAAGCGGCGCCGGTGTCGACCTTGGCGACGATCTCGGCCAGCTCCATGCGGCCCTGGCCGAAGCGCTCGCCATTGACGAAGACCGTGGGCACGCCCATGACTTCGCGCTGCTCGACTTCCTTCTGGAACAGCCCGCCGTCGATGGCGGTGTGGCTGATCTTGGGATTGAGCACGGACATCAGGTTCAGCGCCTGCACCACGTCCGGGCAGTTGTGGCAGGACAGCGAGTAGTAGGTCTCGAAGTGCAGCGGCACGTCGATGTTGCGCACCTGCTCCAGCAACTCGGCCGATTCCTTGGACGGATGGCCGCCGACCTGCAGCAGGGCCAGCACCAGCGAGGTGAATTCATGGCCCAGGGGGACGCCTGCGAAACGCACGCCGCTGTCCACGCCGGGATTGGTGATCAGGAACGAGGGCTTGCGCACCTCGGCGTCGTTGTGCTCGACGACGGTGATCTTGTCGCTCAGCTCGCGGATTTCCAGCAGCAGTTCCTTCAGCTCGCGCGCACCCTGGCTGTCATCCAGCGAAGCCACCAGCTCCACCGGACGCTGCAGGCGCTCCAGGTAGGCCTGCAATTGGGCTTTCAGGTTGTTGTCAAGCATGTCGGACTCCTAGGGAAATACGAATTTTCGGAAAAAAAAGCCCGGGCGCCAGGCACCCGGGCGTCTTCAACAGTTCAACTGTGAACAGGAAGCGGTGTACCGCTTAGATCTTGCCGACCAGGTCGAGCGAAGGAGCCAGGGTCTTGTCGCCTTCTTCCCACTTGGCGGGGCAGACTTCACCGGGGTGGTTGCGGACGTACTGGGCAGCCTTGACCTTGCGCAGCAGATCGACGGCGTTGCGGCCAATGCCTTCGGCGGTGATTTCCACGGCCTGGATCACGCCATCGGGATCGACGATGAAGGTGCCGCGGTCAGCCAGGCCCTGGCCGGGACGCAGGACTTCGAAGTTGTTGCTGATTTCCCAGGTGGGGTCGCCCAGCATCGTGTACTTGATCTTGCGGATGGTGTCAGACGTGTCGTGCCATGCCTTGTGCACGAAGTGGGTGTCGGTGGACACGGAGAACACTTCCACGCCCAGCTTTTGCAGTTCGTCGTAGTGGTCGGCCACGTCGCCCAGTTCGGTGGGGCACACGAAGGTGAAGTCAGCGGGGTAGAAGAAGAACACGGCCCACTTGCCCAGGACGTCCTTTTCGGTCACTTCGATGAACTTGCCATTCTTGAAGGCCTGCGTCTTGAAGGGCTTGATTTGGGTGTTGATCACGGACATTGCTGTTTCCTTTGTGGTTGGTGAGTGAACACAGGACGAAGTCTAGGCCCAGGCCATCGATTGATCCAATAAATTGATTGAATTCATCCGATTGCCAAAAACTATGTAAACATCCTTGTCTCCAGGCCTGCGGGCTTGACCAGCCCGCCACCGGCCTGAAGAGGCTATTTTGGGCCGAAATATGACAAGGCAATGCAGCAACCCCGCAGCCGCGTCAGCATGCCGGCCCGCAAACGAGAACGCGCCTCATAAGCAGCCAATGCGTGATAACAGGGGTTTGCTTGATCTGACGCAGAAACCCTAGACAATCCACCCCTATAGCGGCCGGCGATCGGCGCGGTCCCCCACGTACAACAAAGGAGTTCCCCATGCAAGGCGACGCACAAGTCATCACCTGGCTGCAAGCCCAGCTCAAGAACGAGCTGACGGCCATCAACCAGTACTTCCTGCACTACCGCATGTACAAGCACTGGGGCTTCGACAAGCTGGCCAAGAAGGAATACAAGGAGTCCATCGGCGAGATGAAGCACGCCGACTGGCTCATGGACCGCATCTTCGTGCTCGACGGCCTGCCCAACCTGCAGGACCTGGGCAAGCTGCAAGTCGGCGAGGACGTGCCCGAAGCCCTGGCTTGCGACCTGAGCAGCGAGAAAACCGCGCAGCAGACCATCAAGGACGGCATCGCCCACTGCGAAAGCGTGCGCGACTACGTCTCGCGCGACCTGCTGCAAAAGATCCTGGACGATACCGAGGAGCACATCGACTACCTCGAAACCCAGCTGGACCTGATCGACAAGGTGGGCATCCAGAACTATCTGCAGTCGCAGATGGACGAAGAGTCCTGAGCACCGGACTCAGGGGCGGCGGCACAGGCCGCGCCCCGCACGCGAAACGACGGGCCTGTGTGCCCGTTTTTTCATCTCATGGCCCAGCTATCGGTCACTCGTCGGCGTATCGCAGCGGAAACAGAAGCAGAAAGGTCGTGCCGGTCTGCGCGGCCGACTGCACCTCGATCGTGGCGTCCAGCAATTCCGCCAGCCGCTTGACGATGGACAGGCCTATCCCCTCGCCTGCGCCGCTGCGGTAGCGGGCCGCCGCGACGCCGGGCCGTGGCTCGCCTCCGGCGCGGACCTCTGCGGAGGCCGCCGACGTCAGATGGCCCGAAGGGTCCAGGTCCGTGGCGTGCTTGAGGGCGGCAACCAGGGGCGCCGCCGGCTCCATGCCGGGGCCCGTATCCCCGATGGAGAGCATCCAGCGGCGCTGGTCCTCCCCATCACCAAGGGCCCACTTCACCGTGACGCCGCCCTCCTGGGTGTACTTGAGCGCGTTGAGCACCAGGTTCTGCGCGATGCGGCGCAGTTTCAAGGCATCCCCCTCCACCGGCATCGTCCCCGGCCCCTGCAGGTGCAGGTACAGGCCGCGATCGTTGGCCAGGGCCTGCAGTCCCTCGCACAGATGGGTGATCACCTGGGCTGCGTCAAAGGAGGTCAGCTGGCGATGCTCGCGCCCGGCATGCAGCTTGGCCAGCTCCGTCACGTCATCCAGCAGATGTCGCAGCGACTGGACGTTGCGGTCCAGCATGCGCAGGAGTTTCTCGCGGGACTGCGCCGGCGCATGCTGCATGCCCAGGCCATGCGTCACATTGGCCACCACGCCGACGTTGCTGCGCAGGTCATGCGCAACCTGCTCCCACAGTTGCGAGCGCTGCAGGTCCAGCGCGCTCAGGTCATGCAGCGCCGCTTCCAGGTCCCGGACATGGCCCTCGGCCTCCTGCTGCTGCAGGCGGAAATACTGGGTGCTGCTGTCCTGAACGTCGCGGGTATAGGTGGCGGCCCAGGCCTTGCGCGCAACGGGCATGGCGACGTGCGCATCAGGGCGCCCCTGGGCATAGTCCTCCAGCTGCGCCACCATGACTTCGTTGAGCAGCCCCAGCTCGCGCACGACTTCATGCAGGTCATAGCCCTGCTGCCAGCGGTGCAGGCCGTGGGCGGCGGCCTGCTCGCCATCGCCCGGCAGCTCGGCGGTGTCTGCCGGTGCACCACCCAGGGTCCGCAGTTGCTGCTCGAACGCGGCCAGCACGGCCGGGATGTGATCGTTCAGCTGGGTTCGGGGAAGCGCCTCACCAGCGGTCAGCGCAGGGTCCCGCCTGACGGCCTTGCGCCATGTCTGCAAGAGTCCTTCGCGCTGCGCCTCTAGGGCGTCTGCCAGTATGCAGAGTTCATTTCCTTGGCTTGTCATGGATCGGCATCCGGGCGGTCTGTGGATAGGGAAAAAATGCGCTGCGCCGATGATGGTAAGGCCAAAAACCCGGCCGATCAGGCACGGGCTGGCGTGCCTACAGGCCGGTGGGAAAGTGCACGCCCGCGCGCTGGGCCGCCTGCACGATGTGGGTGGCCATGGCCTGCTGGGCCAGTTCGGGATGGCCGCGGGACAGGGCATCGATGATGGCCGCATGCTCCTCGGTGGTCGCATGCCGTGCGCCCCGCTTGTAGAACGGCAGGCGCTGGCTTTCCTGCATGACCTCGCCGCTGCCGCGCAGCACGTCGGCGATGGCATGGTTGCCCGAGATGGTGGCGATCTGCAGGTGGAACTCGAAATCCAGTCGCGTGGCCTGCACGAAATCGGCCCGCTCTATGCTCTGCTGCATGGCCTGCAGATTGGCCTGCAGGGCCTGCACATCCTCAGGCTGCACCACCAGGGCCGCCAGGCGCGCCACAAAGCCCTCCAGCGCGTAGCGCAGCTGATAGACATCGGTGAGCGCATGCGAGTCGGCAAAGCGCCATGCGTCGGCGGCCGCAGCCTCGGGCGCCTCGGTCACGTACATGCCCTTGCCGGGCCGGGCCACGACCAGGCCCAGCCCCTGCAGCGTGGACAGCGCCTCGCGCAGCGAGGTGCGGCTGATGCCCAACTGCTCCGACAGGTCGCGCTGCGAAGGCAGAAGCGAGCCCACCGGATACACGCCGCCCTCGATCCACTCGCGGATCACGCGGGCGGCATTGCCGGCAACGGCGGTGCTGGCAGGGTTGCCGGCGGGTGTGCTGATGGCGGTGCTGGGTTCCATGCGTTGGCGGATCTCTGGCCCGGGGGCGGTGCGCCGATCTTAGCGACTGCGCGCCTCGCCCGCCGGTTCACGCGCCCTGTCCGGCGCTACTTGTTGACCAGTTTGGCGGGCACGGTATAGGTCAGGAAGGCCCCGAACAGCAGCACGCCGGCCAGCACGAACATGGCCGCATTGGTGCTCTGCGTCGCATCCTTGATGAGGCCGATCATGTAGGGGCTGATGAAGCCGGCCAGGTTGGCGAAGGAGTTGATCAGCGCAATGCCGGCCGCAGCGCCTGCGCTGGACAGGATGGCCGTGGGCAGGCTCCAGAACAGTGGCGAGGTTGCCAGGCTGCCGCCCGCGGCCAGCGCCAGGGCGGCCAGCGACAGGTAGACGTTGCCGCTGAAGATGGCCGACAGCATCAGGCCCGCCGCGCCCACGCAGAACGGAACGATCAGGTGCCAGCGGCGCTCGCGCATGCGGTCCGAGCTGCGGCTGACAAGGTTCATGGACACCACGGCCACCGAAAACGGCACGGCCGTCAGCAGGCCGATCTGGAAGGCACCCTCCACGCCCGACTGGCGGATCAGGCTGGGCAGCCAGAACGTGAGCCCGTACTGGCCCATGACGGTGCAAAAGCAGATCATGGCCATCTTGATGATGCGCGGGTCGGAAAACAGTGCGCGCAGCGTGACGTGGCTGTCGCTCTTGCTGGCGTTCTCGCGAGCGATGTTGCGCTCCAGCAGGGTCTTTTCCGCCTCGGTCAGCCAGCGCGCTGCGCGGATGCTGTTGTCCAGGTACCAGAGCACGGCCAGGCCCAGGATCAGCGAGGGAATGGCCTCGATCAGGAACAGCCATTGCCAGCCGCGCAGCCCCGCCACGCCCTGCATCAGGTCCATGATGCCGCCCGACAGCGGTCCGCCCAGGATGCCCGAGACCGGGATCGCGCACATGAACAGCGCCACCATGCGGGCGCGCCGGTACGAGGGAAACCAGTAGGTCATGTACAGGATCATGCCGGGGTAGAAACCGGCCTCGGCCGCGCCCAGCAGGAAGCGCAGCACGTAGAACTGCGTGGGCGTGGTCACGAACATCATGGCCGCCGAGATCAGGCTCCACATGATCATGATCCGCGAGATGGTGGCCTTGGCTCCTATGCGGTGCATCAGCATGTTGCTGGGCACCTCGAAGAAGAAATAGCCGATGAAGAACAGCCCCGCGCCCAGGCCGTACATGGCCTCGCTGAACTGCAGGTCGGCCAGCATGTGCAGCTTGGCAAAGCCCACGTTCACCCGGTCCAGATAGGCCGCCACGTAGCAGGCCATGATAAAGGGCAGCAGGCGCCAGGCCACCTTGCGGTAGACGGCTGCCTCGGCCGGCGTTTCGCTGGACAGCGCCGGGGCCGCGCCGGCGGCCTCGGCGGATGCGGGAAGTGATGACATCAGGAAGTCCTTGGTTGAAGGGTTGCGATCAACTGGTATGACCGGTCTGAAAATACGGAGCGAATGTTGCCTTTCCCGCCGGCCAATGCAAACTCGCATTTACCCGAACCACCGCAAATGATGCGCATGACATCGGCTGGCGTCACTCAGATTTGACAAAATCCCCAGGCAACAGCAAACTGGTAATACCAGTATGAAAACAAGAGGCAGTACTTCGTGAATACCTTGTCAGAGACCCGCCCCGCCCGCCTTCGCCTGCGCGTCCAACCGCTGACCGCCGAAGCCTTTGCCGAGTTTGGCGAGGTCATCGACAGTGCAGGCCACACGCCGCTGCTGATCAATGACGGCATGACCGAGCGCTACCATGCCCTGGCCCGCGTGGACACGGGCGGCAGCGAGGGCCATGCGCTGATCAACCTGTTCCACGCCCGCCCCTATGCGCTGCCCCTGCAGCTGACGAGCATGGAGCGCCATCCCCTGGGCAGCCAGGCCTTCATGCCGCTGGACGCCCAGCCCTTCATCGTGGTGGTTGCGCCCCTGGGAGAGCAGGTGGCGCCCGGCGACCTGCGCGCCTTCATCACCAACGGACGCCAGGGCGTGAACTACCGCCGCGGCGTCTGGCACCACTCGCTGATTGCCCTGAACGCGCCCGCGCGCTTCATCGTGGTGGACCGGGGAGGCCCTGGCGACAACTGCGACGTGGTGCCCATCGGCGATGCCGAAGGCGTTGTGCTGGAGCTGGACAGCGCGCAGGACTGAATGGCCCTGCCCCAATGAACAAAGCCGCCCGAGGGCGGCTTTGTTCATTGGGCGACGGCGGCTCAGGCAGGCACCAGGAAGTCGCGGCTGATGCCCTGACCCAGGTCGTGCACGCGATCCAGGAACTGCGTGAGATAGGCGTGCAGGCCCGTGGCCAGGATTTCGTCGATGCGCGCATAGCGCAGGTCAGCCAGCAGGCGGCCCGCCTTGCGCTGGGTCTCGCGCGACTGGTCGTTGGCCACGCTTTCCAGGTTGGCCACCACTTCCAGCATGCTGGCCAGCAGCGAGCGCGGCATGTCGCTGCGCAGCATCAGCAGCTCGGCCACGCGCTCGGGCGTGATCACGTCGCGGTAGACCTTGCGGTAGACCTCGAAGGCCGAGACGCTGCGCAGCAGCGCGCTCCAGTGGTAGAAGTCGAAGGGCGTGGCCCCTTTGCCCGACGCTCCGTTGCGCGCGCTGCCATGGTAGTCGCGCTCGATGGCGTGGAATTTCACGTCCAGCAGGCGCGCCGTGTTGTCGGCGCGCTCGATGAAGGTGCCCAGGCGCAGGAAGTGGAAGGCCTCGTCCTGCAGCATGGTGCCCAGTGTCACGCCGCGCGACAGGTGCGAGCGGTGCTTGACCCATTCGAAGAACTGGCCCGGATCGCGCTCCCAGTCCCCCTCGGCCAGCAGGCGCTTGAGTTCCAGCCAGGTCTGGTTCTGGGTCTCCCAGGCCTCGGTGGTCAGCGCCCCGCGCACGGCACGCGCATTCTCCCGCGCAGCGCGCAGGCAGGAGGCGATGGACGAGGAGTTGCTCTCGTCGCGCACCATGAAGTGCAGCACGGCCTCTCGCTGCACCTCGCCGTGGCGGGAGGCATAGGCGGGGATCAGCTCGCTGATGGACAGCACGCCCTGCCAGGCCTTGCGCGCCGCCTGAGGCGCCTGGGGCAGCATGGAAGTGTCATAGGAGACGTTGAGCATGCGGGCAGTGTTCTCCGCACGCTCCGTGTAGCGGGACATCCAGTACAGATGATCGGCAGTACGGCTGAGCATTCAATGTCCTCCCTCGTTTGACTCACCGGCCCCGAGCACCCAGGTGTCCTTGGTGCCGCCGCCCTGTGATGAATTGACCACCAGCGAGCCTTCCTTGAGCGCCACGCGCGTGAGGCCGCCGGCCACCATGCGTACCTGATTGCCGCTGAGCACGAAGGGACGCAGGTCGATATGCCTTGGCGCAATGCCCTGCTCCACCAGGGTGGGGCAGGTGGACAGCGCCAGCGTGGGCTGCGCGATGTAGCCGCCGGGATTGGCGATGAGCGCGCGGCGGAAATCCTCTATCTCGCCGCGCGAGGCGGCAGGCCCGATCAGCATGCCGTAGCCACCGGCGCCATGGACTTCCTTGACCACCAGCTCATCCAGGTGGTCGAGCACGTAGCGCAGGTCGTCGGGCTTGCGGCACAGCCAGGTCGGCACGTTCTGCAGAATGGGTTCCTCGCCCAGGTAGAAGCGGATCATCTCCGGCACATAGGGATAGACCGATTTGTCGTCGGCCACCCCCGTGCCCGCCGCATTGCAGATGCTGACGTTGCCCGCGCGGTAGGCGCGCATGAGGCCGGGGCAGCCCAGCGTGGAGGTGGGACGGAAGACTTCGGGGTCCAGAAAATCATCGTCCACGCGCCGGTAGATCACGTCCACGCGCTGCAGGCCGCGCGTGGTGCGCATGTAGACCACGTCCTTGTCCACCACCAGGTCCTGGCCCTCGACCAGCTCCACGCCCATCTGCTGGGCCAGGAAGGCGTGCTCGAAGTAGGCGCTGTTGTACATGCCGGGCGTGAGCACCACCACCGTGGGCTCGGGCGTGCCGGCCGGAGCGCTGGCGCGCAGCGTCTCCAGCAGCATGTCGGGATAGTGGGCCACGGGCTCCACGGGATGACGGGAGAACAGGTCGGGGAACAGCCGCATCATCATGCGGCGGTTCTCCAGCATGTAAGACACGCCCGAAGGCACGCGCAGGTTGTCCTCCAGCACGTAGTACACGCCCTCGCCCTGGGCATTGGCGGCACGCACGATGTCGATGCCGGCGATGTGGGCGTAGATGCCGCCCTGCACGGCAAGGCCCCGCATCTCGGGGCGGTACTGGCTGTTGTTCAGCACCAGCTCGCGCGGCAGCAGGCCCGCGCGCAGGATTTCCTGGTCGTGGTAGACGTCGTGCAGAAAGCGGTTGAGCGCCGTCACGCGCTGCACCAGGCCTGCCTGCATGCGCTCCCATTCATGGGACGGGATGACGCGCGGAATCAGGTCGAAGGGAATGAGGCGCTCGGTGCCGGCGCCACTTTCATCCTTGTCGCCGTAGACGGCGAACGTGATGCCTACGCGCCGGAAGATGATCTCGGCCTCGGCGCTGCGCGCTCGCAGCGTCTGTTCGGACTGGCGCGCAAGCCATTGCGCATAGTCCTTGTAGTGCAGGCGCACATCGCTGCCGTCGAACGGCGTCATCGTGTACATCTCGTCAAATGGATGCATTCGTCACCTCCTGTCGCTGCATGTGTACGAGGTAAAGCAAGCTGCGGGCCAGCCCTCGTATCGCACCAGTGTAGCGATAGGTAACCTCAATCCGGACAAGCGGTATCCAGCATATGCCGGCTGCGCGGCCATCGGCACCCGTCCTATCCGCCCTGCCTCTGCGTGATGTGCCTGACGTGCGTGACATGCATGTCCCAGTAACGGCGCGCCCGCTCCCGCTCGCAGACCAGCTGTGCGGTATCGGCAGAGCGCCAATGCGCTGCGCCGCAGCGGGCCGACTGCACCACGCTGGAGCCGTTAGCCTCATAGCGCCGCACCACCTCGGGGACCGGGTGTCCATAACGGCTGCGGTATCCCGCCTGCACCATGGCCCAGCGCGGTGCCAGGGCCTGCACCAGAGCGGTGCTCGATGAGGTGCGGCTGCCGTGGTGCGGCACCAGCAGCCACTGCACGGGCGTGAAGGCGCCGGCCTGCGCCAGCGCCCTTTCCTGTGCAGCCTCGATATCGCCGGCCAGCAAGGCCTGCACCCCGGATGCCGAACGCAGCAGCAGCACGCAGCTGCCCGCATTGGCGTGGGCCAGGGCCTGCGCGGCCGGCAGCGGTTCGCCCGCGGGTGGATGCAGCACCTGCATCTGCACGCCATCCCACTCCCACTGCTGGCCGGCCTCACATCGGCGCACGGCGCCCAGGCCGGCCAGAGCGGGGTCCAGGATCACGGAGTCCGATCCCCAGACCTCGGCCTGCGGCTGCGCGGCATGCACGGCCAAGGCACCGCCCGTATGGTCGCCGTCGCGGTGGCTGAGCCACAGCGCATCCAGGCGCAGCCCCAGGGCCTGCAGCAGCGGCACCAGCACCCGTTCGCCGGCATTGCTATCCATGCCGTACTGCGGACCCGTGTCATACAGCAGGGCGTGCCGGGCCGTGCGCAGCAGCACGGCATTGCCCTGGCCTATGTCCACGGCCATCAAATCGAACTCGCCATGTGCCGGTGCGGCCGGCGGCCACCACAGGGCCGGCAGGCACATGGCCAGGCCCCAGCAACGCCATCCGGCCGGCACCGGAGCCACCAGCGCCAGGCCTGCACCCAGCGCAGCCAGCCCCGCCCACAGCGGCGGCTGCGGCAGCTGCAACACGGCCCAGCCCCACCGGTCCAGCCACTGCAGCAGTTCCAGCAGCGGCGCCAGCGCCAGCGCCGCGCCCGTCCAGAACGGGGGCCACAAGGCCCCCAGCAAGGCCAGTGGCGTGACCACGAAAGTCACCCAGGGAATCGCGGCCAGATTGGCCAGCAGCCCCGACAGCGACAGCTGGCCAAACAGCATCAGCCCCAGCGGCGCCAGCGCCAGAGTGATGCGCCACTGCTCACCCCACAACGCCAGGGCACGGGCGGGCAGCGACGGCCGCACCGCGCCCTGCATGCGTGCATCGGTCGCCAGCAGCACGCCCACGGCGACAAAACTCAGCCAGAAGCCCGCCTGCCACAGGGCCCAGGGATCGAGCACGACAACCACGGCCAGCGCCAGGCACCACACTGCGGGCCAGGGCCAGCGCAGCCCTGTGACGCGCAACGCGGCCACCGTTGCCAGCATGCACACCGTGCGCTGCGCCGGCAGACCCCAGCCGCTGAACAGGGCATAGCCGCCCGCCAGCAGCACGCCAGCCAGCAGGGCCGCCTGCGGCGCCGGGCACCACAGGCAGGCCCGGGCACTGCAACGCCACAGTCGCCCCACGACCAGCGCAGCCAGCCATGCGAACAGGGTGATATGCAGTCCGGAAATACTCATCAAATGGGCCACGCCGGTATGGCGGAACAGCGTCCAATCGTCACGCGCAATGGCCTGCTGATCGCCCATGGCCAGGGCGGCCACCACGCCCAGCATGCGCGGCGACTGCGCGGGGTCCATGCCTACGCGCTGCATGGCTTGCGCGAGTGCGGCTGCCCGGTTCACGATGGCCTCGCGCATCTGCTGGCGCCAGCGCTGCAGGGCGTAGGCGCCGGTGTCGGCCAGCAGGCTCGCCGCTGGCTGTTCGCGCACATAGCCCGTGGCCTGCACGCCCTGCTCCCACTGCCACAGCTCATAGTCGAAACCGTGGGGATTGCGCGCGCCATGCGGGCGCTTGAGCCGCACGGTCAGGTCCCAGCGCTGGCCCGGGCGCAGGACGGGCAGCGACGCTGCGGCGCCCTTGGACGCCCGGCCCCGGGCTGCGAACCAGGACAGCTCGATCAACCCGGGAAACGGCGCCAGGGCCTCTTCGCTGCCAGCGATCTGCGCCTGCTCCACGGCCATGCGCCAGCGCACGCCCTGGGCCATGTTCTGGGACAGCGATGCCACGACGCCGACGATGCGCAGGTCACGCCCTTCCAGCTGCGGCGACAGCGCGTGGCCCGCAAAGTCCTGGGCACGCCAGCCTGTCAGGCCGGCCACCAGCGAGGCTGCGCAAGCGGCGACCCACAGGCCGCTGACCGCGCCGCGGCGGCCGCCGGCCCGGGCCCGCCGGACCTGTCCTGACAGATACAGCAAGGCCAGCAAGGCCAGGCCCATCATCAGCAGATACATCCACAGCGGCCACAGCTGGGGCTGCGTGACCTGCCAGGCGGCACCGACCACGCAGCCGAGCAGCCACGGCGTCCACGAAGACGATGAAGGAGTGGGTGCAGGGACCACAGCGCGCATCCAGGCATGCTAGAAGCAGGTGCCTCGAAGCCACCGTGCTCCGACCCAGATTCGGACAAGAATCAGACTGGCGCATGCCCAGCCCCTGACATGCCAGGGTGCACGGGGGCTGTGTCACACTGTCCGCCACCCCGGCACTGGCGCCGGATTTTTCTTGTCTCGAAGGAATCAACGATGAGCGTTTACGAACAACTGAAGGCCCTGAACATCGAACTGCCGTCGCCTGCCATCCCGGCGGCAGCCTACGTGCCCTATGTGCAGACGGGCAATCTGGTGTTCCTGAGCGGACATATCGCACGCAAGGACGGCAAGGTCTGGGCAGGCCAGCTGGGCCGTGATCTGCAGACTGCCGACGGCCAGCAGGCCGCGCGCGCCATCGCCATCGACCTGATGGGCACGCTCCAGCACGCCGCCGGCGGCGACCTGGGCCGCGTGCGCCGCATCGTCAAGCTGATGTGCCTGGTCAACTCCACGGGCGACTACACCGAGCAGCACCTGGTGGCCAATGGCTGCAGCGAGCTGCTGGGCCAGGTCTTCGGCGATGCCGGCACGCATGCGCGCAGCGCCTTCGGCGTGGCCCAGATCCCGCTGGGCTCCTGCGTGGAAATCGAGCTGATCGCCGAACTGGCCTGATCGGCATGCTGCCGCACGGCGCCGCCGTGCTCGCAGGCGGCTAGAAACTCTCCCATTGGCCATCCTCGGCTGCCGGTGCGGCGGGCCGGGGCGCCGAGGCCAGCTTGGGCGCCGCCTCCCTTGCTGCGGCAGGCCGCGCGGCAACCGGCCCGACAGCCGCAGGCGCCACGGCTGCTGCCGGCCGCCTTGGCGCTGCGGCCGCGCTGTGCGCAGTGCGCACCGCCGGCGCAGCCTGCCTTGCGAGCGTCGTCGGCGAGGGCGCCAGGTGCGCCACCTTGAACACCGCCACCGTCCGCGACAGCTGCTCGGCCTGCTCACGCAGGCTTTGCGCCGCGGCCGCGCTTTGCTCGACCAGGGCCGCGTTCTGCTGCGTCATCTGGTCCAGCTGTCCCACGGCCTGATTGACCTGGGCCACGCCCGCGCTTTGCTCCGAAGAGGCCGCCGTGATCTCGCCGATGGTGTCGGCCACGCGCTGCACGGACTGCACGATGCCCTCCATGGTGGTGCCGGCATCGCCCACCAGGCGGGCGCCGTCCTCCACCCGTTCCACCGAAGCGCCGATGAGCTGGCGTATCTCCTTGGCAGCCGCCGCGCTGCGCTGGGCCAGCGTGCGCACCTCGCTGGCCACCACGGCAAAGCCCCGGCCCTGCTCGCCGGCGCGGGCCGCCTCCACGGCGGCGTTCAGCGCCAGGATATTGGTCTGGAAGGCAATGGAGTCGATGACGCCGACGATGTCGGCAATCTGCCTGCTGCTGTCGTTGATGCCCTTCATGGTCTCGACCACCCGGGCCACGACCTCACCCCCGCGCTGGGCCACCTGTGACGCGCCCGCCGCCAGGCTGCTGGCCTGCTGCGCACTGCGGGCGCTTTGCTGCAGCGTGCTGGTGAACTGCTCCATGGCGGCTGCGGTCTCCTGCAGGTTGCTGGAGGTCTGCTCGGTGCGCACGGACAGGTCGTGGTTGCCGGTGGCAATCTCGGCACTGGCGATGGCAATGCTGTCCGTGCTCTGGCGCACCTGCTGCACCATGCCCGACAGCGATTCGCTCATGGCCTGCAGCGAGCGCAGCAGGTCGCCGAATTCGTCAGCGCGCTGTGTCTGTCCCTGCGCCGCTGCGCTCAGGTCGCCTGCGGCAATGCGTTCGGCCAGTTCCCTGGCCTGGGCCAGGGGACGGCGGATGCTGGCAATCAGGAAATGGGCGCCGATGACGATGCACAGCAGCAGCACGCCCACGGCCGCAGCGGCAAAACCCACGGTGAGCCTGCGCGAGGCTGCCGTCTCTTCCTGGCTGCTGCGCACCACCTGCTCCTGCATCTGCACGAAGTCGCGCAGCGACTGCAGATAGGCATCCACGGCAGGGTTGTAGGATTGCTTGACCAAGGCCAACGCCTGCTCCTGCCGGCCATCGGCCTTGAGCTGGCGTGCCTGGGCACGCAGTTCGATCATGGTCTTGCGGGCTGCCGCAATCCTGGCCATCTGCGCCTTGTCTGCGTCGGACAGGGGCATGGCTTCCAGTGATTTCTGCACCTCGGTGATCCGCGCCGAGGTGGCGCTGATCACGTCCTTGAACTCGGCCTCGACGGCAGCATCACTGCTGACCACCAGGGCCTGGGTGCGGGCCGCATTGGTTTCGGTCAGCCCCATCCAGCGCACGGCGGCCTGGACCCGCGCCTGCATCTCCTGGGTGACGGCCTCGGACCGGGCCTGGACCTGGGCCGAGCGATAACCCGACAAGCCGACCACGCCCACCAGCGCCACCACGATGGCGGCCACGGCAAGCCACAGCTTGTGTGCCATGCGAAGTCGCAGCATATCCAGTCTCCCTCATGTTGGAAGACTCCATGTTGAGGCCTGCAGCAGGGCCCGGAGGCCGGAAAAACCCAGAGAAAACCCCTGATCCGCCCCTTTCGCGAAAGGCATTGCAGGGGCAGCTGCGCTCTTTACTCCACGCGCGTCACGCTTTGCGGCTTGAAGCCCAGGTCGGCCGACTTGCCCTTGCGGCCGCGCGTGCCACGGGCATTGTTGAGACTGCGGATCTCCAGCGTCTCGCTGCGCTCCTTGCCGCCGCGGCCCAGGCCATCGATGCGGATGCTGCGCGTGTAGGCGGCAGCGCCCGCCAGGGTGTCCTTGTCCTCCAGATCGAGCAGCATCAGCCCGCGACCGCCCTTGGCCATGTGCTTGAGGCTGGCGATCTCGAAGGTGAGGATGCGGCCGCCCGTGGAGGCGCAGATCACATGCGTGGCCGGCAGCAGCAGGCCCGCGCCCTGCTCGCCTTCCTGCGGCTCGGCGCGTGCGCCCATGGGCACGCCGTAGGCCGTGGACGGGGCGCACAGCGTCTCGCCGTCGGCCAGCGTCACGAAGGCCTTGCCCGCCTTCTGGCGCGAGACCATGTCGCCCACCATGGCCACGAAGCCGTAGCCGCCCGACCCCGACAGCAGCAGCGCCGTTCCTTCGGCTCCCGCGAAGTAGTACAGGATCTGGGTGCCGGCCTCCAGCTCGATGAGCGTGGTCACGGGCTGGCCATCGCCGCGCCCGCCGGGCAGCTGCGACACCGGCACCGAATAGACCCGGCCATTGCTGCCGAAGGCCAGCAGCTGGTCCACCGTGCGGCACTCGAAGGTGCCGTGCAGGCTGTCGCCGGCCTTGAAGCTGAGCGTGCCCGCATCGACGCCATGGCCCTGGCGCGTGCGCACCCAGCCCTTGTCCGAGATGATGACCGTCACGGGCTCATCGACCACCTTGACTTCGGCGACCACCTTCTTTTCTTCCTGGATCAGCGTGCGGCGCGCATCGGCGAACTGCTTGGCGTCGGCCTCGATCTCCTTGCAGATCAGGCGGCGCATGACGCTCTCGCTGCCCAGGATGTCTTCGAGCTTGCCCTGCTCGACGCGCAGTTCCTTGAGTTCCTGCTCGATCTTGATGGCCTCCAGCCGCGCCAGCTGGCGCAGGCGGATTTCCAGAATGTCGTCGGCCTGGCGCTCGGACAGCGCAAAGGCATCGATCAGCGCCTGCCTGGGCTCGTCGCTGGCCCGGATGATGGCGATGACCTTGTCGATGTTCAGCAGCACGGCCTGACGGCCTTCGAGGATGTGGATGCGGTCCAGCACCTTGGCCAGCCGGTGCTGGCTGCGCCGCGTGACCGTGGTCTGGCGGAAGGCGATCCATTCCTCGAGCATCAGGCGCAGGCTTTTCTGCACCGGCCGGCCATCCAGGCCGATCATGGTCAGGTTGATGGAGCTGGACGACTCCAGGCTGGTGTGCGCCAGCAGCGCCGTGACCAGCTCCTGCTGCGGCACCTTGCCGGTCTTGGGCTCGAAGACCAGGCGCACGGGCGCATCCTTGCTGGACTCGTCGCGCACGCCATCGAGCACCGCCAGCATGCTGGCCTTGAGCTGGGTCTGTTCCTGGCTCAGCGCCTTCTTGCCGGTCTTGACCTTGGGGTTGGTGATGTCCTCGATCTCTTCGAGCACCTTCTGCGCCGAGACGCCGGGCGGCAGCTCGGTCACCACCATCTGCCACTGGCCGCGCGCCAGCTCCTCGATCTTCCAGCGCGCGCGCAGCTTGAGGCTGCCGCGCCCCGTGCGGTAGGCATCCTGGATGTCGGAGGCGCTGCTGATGATCTGCCCGCCGCCCGGATAGTCGGGGCCGGGGATGATCTGGAACAGTTCCTCGTCGCTGAGCTGCGGCCGCTTGATCAGGGCCACGCAGGCGTCGGCCACCTCGCGCAGGTTGTGGCTGGGGATTTCCGTGGCCAGGCCCACGGCAATGCCGCTGGCGCCGTTGAGCAGGGCGAACGGCAGGCGCGCGGGCAGCTGCTGCGGCTCCTGCGTGCTGCCGTCGTAGTTGGGCACGAAGTCCACCGTGCCCATGTCGATCTCGTCGAGCAGCAGGCCCGTGATCTTGGACAGGCGCGCCTCGGTGTAGCGCATGGCCGCTGCGCCGTCACCGTCGCGGCTGCCGAAATTGCCCTGGCCATCGACCAGCGGATAGCGCTGGTTGAAGTCCTGGGCCATGCGCACCAGCGCGTCGTAGGCCGACTGGTCGCCGTGCGGGTGAAAGCGACCCAGCACATCGCCGACCACGCGCGCGCTTTTTACGGGCTTGGCCGCCGTGTTGTGGTTGGGGCCGCTGTAGCTCAGGCCCATGCGGTCCATGGCATACAGAATGCGCCGCTGCACGGGCTTGAGGCCGTCGGTGACATCGGGCAGTGCCCGGCCCTTGACGACCGACAGTGCGTATTCAAGGTAGGCGCGCTGTGCGTACTGGCCCAGGTCCAGGGCATCGCCGGCCGCCTGTTGGGCCAGATCCAGAGTGTTTTGATCGCTCATGAAGAAATTCGTGATCTCAATAAATGCAGTGAAGGCCGCTCATCGCGGCGATGGCAGCCCTGTGGACAAGGTCATCCGTATCCGGGGCGCTGTGCCAGGCTGTGCCGCCACCGCAGGCGCTGCCTGGCCCGCACGCTGGCGCCCGCCCTGCAGCTGCTCGTAGATACCGAGCACGGCCTTCACGTAATTGCGGGTTTCCTGATAGGGAGGAATGGCCTGCCCCGCACGCCGCACGGCACCCTCGCCCGCGTTGTAGGCGGCCAGCACCAGGTCCAGCCGCCCGGGGAACAGCCCCATCAGATGGTTGAGGTAGCGCGCGCCGGCCGGCACGTTGACGGCCGGGTCGGCCAGTTGCTGCTGCACGCTGCGCTGGCGGCTGGCCTCCACGCCGAAGCGCTGGGCCGTGGCGGGCATCAGCTGCATCAGGCCGACTGCGCCCTTGGGCGAGATGGCCTGCGCGTCAAAGCCCGACTCGACGGCAATCACGGCCTTGAGCAGGTCGCAGTCCACCCCCGTGTGGTCCGCCGCCTTGCGCAGGTGGCCGCGCACGCTCTTGTAGCGCGGCGAGATGTCGAAGAAGCTTTGCATCCGCGTGCTCGCCTGCAGCCTGCGCCCGGCATCGCTGCCGCCGTCATCGTCGGCAGCGGCCTCGGCTTCCACCAGCGGGGGCTTGAGTCCCTGCTCGGTGCTGTCATACAGCGAGCCGCGGAAGTAGAGCTTGTAGCGCTCGTCCAGCGCCTGCGCGGCGAAGTGCGTGATGCCGCGCTCGTCCACGAAGGCCCAGAGATCGGCATGCGCGGGCTGCGCCCCCCCCCACAGCGCCAGGGCCGCGCCCAGCGCTGCAAGCGCGCGCGCGGCAGCGGCGCGCGCAGGGTGCGGGCGGTGCGGAAGGTGCTGTGGGGCAGCCGGGCGCAGGGGCATGGGGATCAGATATCCACTTCGATGGCGTCGCCGTGCAACTCCATCAGCTCGCGGCGCGCCGCAGCCTCGCCCTTGCCCATCAGCTTGGTGACGACCTGCTCGGCCGCCGCAAAGTCCAGATTCATGAACTGCACGGGCAGCAGGCGGCGCGTGTCGGGGTTGAGCGTGGTTTCCCACAGCTGCTCGGCATTCATCTCGCCCAGGCCTTTGAAGCGGCTGATCTGGCATTTCTCGCGCGGCACGCCATCCTTGGCGGACTTGTCGAGGATGGCGGTCAGCTCGCCCTCGTCCAGCGCGTACATCTTGGCTGCTGGCTTCTTGCCGCGCGCAGGCACATCGACGCGGAACAGCGGCGGAAGCGCCACATGGATGTGGCCGGCCTCGATGAGCTTGGGGAAGTGGCGGAAGAACAGCGTGAGCAGCAGCACCTGGATGTGCGAGCCGTCCACGTCGGCATCCGAAAGAATGCAGATCTTGCCGTAGCGCAGGCCGGACAGGTCGGGCGTGTCATGGGGGCCATGCGGGTCCACGCCGATGGCCACCGAGATGTCGTGGATCTCGTTGTTGGCGAACAGGCGGTCACGGTCGACTTCCCAGGTGTTGAGCACCTTGCCGCGCAGGGGCAGCACGGCCTGGGTTTCCTTGTCGCGTCCCATCTTGGCGCTGCCGCCGGCCGAGTCGCCCTCGACCAGGAAGACCTCGTTCAGGCTCAGGTCGCGGCTTTCGCAATCGGTGAGCTTGCCGGGCAGCACGGCCACGCCCGAGCCCTTGCGCTTTTCGACCTTCTGGCCCGCCTTCTGGCGGGTCTGGGCGGCCTTGATGGCGATCTCGGCCAGCTTGCGGCCCCATTCCACATGCTCGTTGAGCCACAGCTCCAGCGCAGGGCGAACGTAGCCGCTGACCAGGCGCACGGCATCGCGCGAGTTCAGGCGCTCCTTGATCTGGCCCTGGAACTGCGGGTCCAGCACCTTGGCATTGAGCACGTAGCTGGCGCGCGCGAAGACGTCGTCAGGCATGAGCTTGACGCCCTTGGGCAGCAGCGAATGCATCTCGATGAAGGCCTTGACCGCCTGGAACAGGCCGTCGCGCAGGCCGCTGTCGTGCGTGCCGCCGGCCGTGGTGGGGATCAGGTTGACATAGCTTTCGCGCAGCGGCGCGCCATCCTCGGTGAAGGCCACGCACCAGGCGGCGCCCTCGCCTTCGGCAAAGCTGTCGTGGTTGCGGTCGGCAAAGCCCTCGCCTTCGAACAGGGGGATGACGGCCTCGCCATGCAGGCTTTGCTGCAGATAGTCGCGCAGGCCGCCCTTGAACTGCCAGGTCTGGGTGTCGCGCGTCTTCTCGTTGACCAGGGTCACCGACACGCCGGGCATGAGCACGGCCTTGCTGCGCAGCAGATGCATCAGCTCGCCCATGGGCAGCTGGGAGGATTCGAAGTAGCGGGCATCGGGCCACACGCGCACGGTCGTGCCCTGCTTGCGTTCGCCCGCGGCCAGCGGCCGCGATTGCAGGGGCTCGACCACGTCGCCGCCCGAGAAGGCGATGGTGGCCACCTTGCCCTCGCGGTGGATGCAGGCCTCAAGGCGCGTGGCCAGCGCATTCGTGACCGAGACGCCCACGCCATGCAGGCCGCCCGAGAAGCTGTAGGCGCCGCCTTTGCCCTTGTCGAACTTGCCGCCCGCATGCAGGCGGGTGAAGACCAGCTCCACCACGGGCGCCTTTTCCTCGGGGTGCATGCCGAAGGGGATGCCCCGGCCGTCGTCCTCGACGCTGTAGGAGCCGTCGGAATGCAGGGTGAAGCGGATTTTCTTGCCGAAGCCGGCCAGCGCCTCGTCGGCCGCGTTGTCGATCACCTCCTGCAGCACATGCAGGGGGTTGTCGGTGCGCGTGTACATGCCGGGACGCTGCTTGACGGGCTCCAGGCCCTTGAGCACGCGTATCGAGCCTTCGGAGTATTCGCTGGCGGAAGTGGGAGATGGTTTGACTGCCATGGGGGCGGATTGTAGTGCGCGGCCCGGCTCAGTGCTGGATACATTCACAGTCATTGACATTGACTATCCCGAAAAGGCCAGTGCCGCCAAGGGCTACGAAGTGCCGCGCTGGCGCATGGGCGACCCACGCGTCGCAGCGCAAAACCCGGAGTTTCGCTAAAGTTTGCCGCATGCACAAAAACAACCAACCCATGTCCATGGTGCAGATACTGCTGTGCGGGGGCGCAGTCGTGACGCTGTCCATGGGAATCCGGCACGGCTTCGGCCTGTGGCTGCAGCCCATCACCCAGGAGATGGGCTGGACGCGCGAGTCCTTCGCGCTGGCCATTGCCATCCAGAACCTGTCCTGGGGCGTGCTCGGCATCTTCGGCGGCATGCTGGCCGACCGCTTCGGCGCCTTCCGCGTGCTCCTGGTGGGCGCGCTGCTGTATGCGCTGGGCCTGGCCGGCATGGCCATGGCGCCCACGACAACCTGGTTCGCCCTGACGGCCGGCGTGGTGATAGGCGCAGCCCAGGCCGGCACCACCTATGCCGTGATCTACGGCGTGCTGGGCCGCCAGATTCCCGTGGCGCGGCGCAGCTGGGCCATGGGCGTGACGGCGGCGGCGGGCTCCTTCGGCCAGTTCTTCATGGTGCCCGTGGAAGGCAGCCTGATCTCGAACTTCGGCTGGTCCAACGCCCTGCTGCTGCTTTCGCTGTGCGCCCTGATGATCATTCCGCTGGCCTTCGGCCTGCGCGAGCCGGGCTTCACGGCCGGCAATACCCGACCCGTGCGCGACCAGAGCGCGGGCCAGGCCGTCGCCGAAGCGCTGCGCACGCCCAGCTTCGTGCTGCTGACGGCTGGCTACTTCGTCTGCGGCTTCCAGGTGATGTTCATCGGCGTGCACATGCCCAGCTACCTCAAGGACTACGGCCTGGCACCGCAGGTGGCCAGCATCTCGCTGGCGCTGGTGGGGCTGTTCAACATCGTCGGCACCTACGTGGCCGGCAACCTGGGCCAGCGCCTGCCCAAGCGCTACCTGCTGTCCACCATCTACTTCACGCGCTCGGTGGTGATCGTGCTCTTCCTGCTCGCGCCGCTGACGCCCTGGTCGGTCTACATCTTCTCGGCCGCCATGGGACTGCTGTGGCTGTCCACCGTGCCGCTGACCAATGCCACCGTGGCCCAGATCTTCGGCGTGCAGCATCTGTCCATGTTGAGCGGAATGGTGTTCTTCAGCCACCAGGTCGGCAGCTTCCTGGGCGTCTGGCTGGGCGGCTATCTGTATGACCACACGGGCAGCTACCAGGTGGTGTGGTACCTGGCCATCGGCCTGGGCGTGGCCGCCGGCCTGCTGAACCTGCCGATACGCGAAGCCCCGGTGGCAAGGCCGCGTGCGGCGCAGGCGGCGGCCTGACATGACGACAGCCATCACGCCCCGCCCACAGCTGCTGCGCAGGCTGGCGCTGTGGGCCGCCGTGCTGCTGGTGCTGGGCCTGGTCTTCATGCTCTATCTGCAGCCCGAGTTCATGCTGGGCATGGCCGACCAGCTCTGGGCCTGCTTCTGAAATTGAAGCGCGGCAAAGGCCTGGCGGCACAATGGCGGCCGCTTTCAATTCATTTCCGAAATTTCACATGCACGCAGCCACGCCGCCTTCGCCCTGGATCCAACGCTGGTCGCATCTTCTGGCACCCGAGGCCACCGTGCTCGACGTGGCCTGCGGCCCTGGCCGCCACATGCGCTGGTTCCATGCACGCGGCCATGCAGTGACGGGCGTGGACCGCGACGCCCAGGCCCTGGCCGGCCTGCAGGGCGTGGGCGAGCTGCTGTGCGCCGACATTGAAAACGGCCCCTGGCCCCTGCCCGGCAGGCAGTTCGGCGCCGTGGTCGTGACCCACTATCTGTGGCGCCCGCTGTGGCCGTCGCTGCTGGACAGCGTGGCCCCCGGCGGCGTGCTGCTGTACGAAACCTTTGCCCAGGGCAACGAGGCCTTCGGCAAGCCTTCCCGGCCCGATTTCCTGCTGGCGCCCGGCGAGCTGCTGCAGGCCTGCGCGGGCTGGCACATCGTGGCCTACGAGCACGGCCAGCTGGGCGAGCCCGATCGCGTGGTCCAGCGCATCGCGGCACTGCGCCCCGATGCAACAGGCCGGGAACCCGTGGCCATGCTGGCGCATCAGAAGGCGTCAGGCTCTGCAATCGCCTGAATCCCTACAGGCGACCGCCTTGGGCCTGCCTCCGACACTCGTTAGAATGATCCTTTCCCGTTTTTTCTTGCGGACATGACATCCTCCTCCGTCGCTCTCACTGGCAGCATCGTTGCCCTCATCACGCCCATGCACGAGGACGGTAGTGTTGACTACCCGGCGCTGCGAAAACTCATCGACTGGCATGTGGCCGAGGGCACGGACTGCATCGGCGTGGTGGGAACGACAGGCGAATCCCCCACCGTCAACGTGGAGGAACACTGCGAAATCATCCGCGTGTCCGTCGAGCAGGCTGCGGGCCGCGTTCCCGTGATGGCCGGCTGCGGCGCCAACAGCACGCACGAGGCCATCGAGCTGGCCCGCTACGCCAAGAAGGTCGGTGCCGACAGCCAGCTGCAGGTCGTGCCCTACTACAACAAGCCCACGCAGGAAGGCCAGTACCAGCATTTCAAGGCCATTGCCGAAGCGGTGGGCGACCTGCCTGTGGTGCTCTACAACGTGCCCGGCCGCTCGGTGGCCGACATGCAGCACGACACCGTGCTGCGCCTGGCGCAGATCCCCGCCATCATCGGCATCAAGGAAGCCACGGGCAACATCGAACGCGCCCAGTGGCTGATCCGTGAAGTGCCCGAAGGCTTCGGCGTGTACTCCGGCGATGATCCGACCGCTGTGGCACTGATGCTGTGCGGCGGCCACGGCAACATCAGCGTCACGGCCAACGTGGCGCCGCGCCTGATGAGCGATCTGTGCAAGGCGGCCCTGGCCGGCGACGTGCGCACCGCCATGGACATCCAGATGCGCCTGATGCCTGTGCACAAGAACCTCTTCGTCGAGGCCAACCCCATTCCCGTCAAGTGGGCCGCAGCCCGCCTGGGCCTTTGCGGCCCGGCCATGCGCCTGCCGATGACACCCCTGAGCAAGAATCTGGAAGCCACCGTGGAAGCCGCCCTGAGCTCCGCTGGCCTGCTGTGAGGCGCCCCGCCCCACCGACCGAACGCACCAAGGATATTCGCGTGAAACAGCCCATTGCACGTCTGAGCCTGCTGAGCCTGGCCATCGGCCTGACAGCCTGCACGACCACGTTCCAAGAGAGCAAGATCGACTACAAGAGCGCCGGCAAGCAGCAGGCGCCCACCCTGGAAGTCCCGCCAGACCTGACACAGCTGTCCACGGACTCCCGCTACGCCGTGCCCGGCGGCGTGGTCTCCGCCGCCGCCATGGAAGCCAACTCCAAGGCGCAAAAGCCGGCAGAGGGCCGAACGGCCACCGCCGCCCTGGGCGATGTGCGCATCGAGCGCAATGGCGAGCAGCGCTGGCTGGTGATCAAGCGTCCGGCCGACCAGCTGTGGGAGCCCGTGCGCGACTTCTGGCTGGAAAACGGCTTCATCTTCACCACCGAAGACCGCCAGCTCGGCATCATCGAAACCGATTGGGCCGAGAACCGCGCCAAGATCCCGCAGGACGTGATCCGCAAGACGCTGGGCAAGGTCTTCGACGGCCTGTACTCCACCAGCGAGCGCGACAGGTTCCGCACCCGCCTGGAGCGCTCGGCCGACGGCTCCACCGAGGTCTACATCACGCACCGCGGCATGCAGGAGGTGTACACCAGCGCCCAGAAGGACCAGACCATCTGGCAGCCGCGCCCCTCCGATCCGGAACTGGAAACCGAATTCCTGCGCCGCCTGATGGTCAAGCTCGGCGTGAGCCAGGAGCAGGCCGACGCCGTGGCCAAGGCCAACACCACCACGGCAGCCGCCACCGGCAGCGTGCGCATGGAATCCGCCAACGGACAGCCCGTGCTGCAGATCGACGAAGGCTTTGACCGCGCATGGCGCCGTGTCGGCGTGGCCCTGGACCGCACGGGCTTCACCGTGGAAGACCGCGACCGCAGCCGCGGCATCTACTTCGTGCGCTATGTGGCGCCCGATGCCAAGGTCGAGCCCAAGGGATTCTTCAGCAAGCTGTTCAGCCGCTCGCCCGACGCGGCTGCGCCGGTCAAGTACCAGATCCAGGTGCGCAGCGAGGGCGACAAGTCCACGGTCACCGTGCTCAACACCCAGGGCCAGCCAGAGACCTCGGCCAATGCCCAGCGCATCGTGCGCGTCATCACCGACGACATGAAGTAGGCGATCCTCACGTCGGGATTGAGGCGGCAGCCGCCGCCCTCGCCTGCAGCCACCGCGCATTCACTTGCCGGTGGCTTTTTTGCATCCGGGCCGTCGTGCATAGACCATGGATATGCATGACCGGGCCCCGATGGACGAAAAAAAAACCGCAGCCAGAAGGATGCGGTTTTTTCGCAGCACAAGCCTAAGCCTGTGCCATCGGCGAAGGCCGGATTACTGCTTGGTGGCTTCCTTGGCGGCAGCGTCGGCAGCAGCCTTGGCGGCGTCTGCAGCAGCAGCGTCAGCAGCGGGAGCGGCAGGTGCAGCTGCGTCAGCGGCAGGCGCTGCGGGAGCAGCTGCGTCGGCGGCGGGAGCAGCAGGAGCGGCTTCTGCGGGAGCAGGAGCTGCCGGTGCGGGAGCTTCAACAGCAGGAGCGGGAGCGGGGGCCGGAGCCTCTTCCTTCTTGCCGCAAGCGGCCAGAGCTGCAGCAGCGATCACGGTAGCCAGGATCAGAGAGTTCTTCATCACAGTTTCCTAGAGAGTAGGTAAGAAGACAGTAAACAGGAGGGCCCCGCCATTGCGACACCGGATGCAGGCAACCGGAGCGCTACGGCCAAGCCGCGTCAAAACATTCATTCGACTCGCGTCAGATTATAGGGAGGTTTTCCCGAAGCTGACCGAAACTGACAGCCTCAGAACAATTCCGCACAAATCCTCTTGCAAAGTCCGGATGGGGCAGTGGATTGACTGCCTTGACATGCACTGTGTAACAAAAGCAGGTGGCTGTCAATTTACTGACGGGCTCAAGACAATTCTTTACAAATCTAACGAAGTCCGCCCTTGTTCAGCAGCATGCTGTCAACAGTGAATGCCCGAACTTAGCATGCCTGTGGCGCAGCGTCTACCCGGTTCAGGACAGCTTGCCGCCACGCACCCAGCCTGCGTCAAACCATGAGGACAGCAGCTCCAGCGCATCGTCGCTGGCCTTGGCCAGATCGGTGCGCGACAGCGCGCGCGTGTCGGCCAGCTTGCGCATCAGCGTGGCATCGCGGCCACCGGCCAGATAGCTTTCTCCGTTGATGAAGATGTGCCTGGTGTCATACATCATGCGGGTGCGGCGGTCCAGGACCACGCTCTCGAACATGCCGTTTTCCTCGCCATGCTCGAACCACACATTGGCCTTGGGCTCGGTCATGTACTCGCCCAGAGCGCGCTCCAGCGCCAGCGGCTCGGCCAGCGCGCGTTCCAGCGACTTGCGGGCGAAATCGTGCAGGCTGGCGGGAATCTCGCCCGGGGCTTCGACGGCCGGCTGGTCGGGATCGCGGTAGACGACCGGCACTTCGGGCTCATCGGGCTCGTCGGACATGCGCAGCAGCAGCTCGCGGGCCAGTTCGTCGCGCGCGGGCGAGCGAAAGCCGATGGAGTAGGTCATGCACTCGCCTTCGGCGATGCCGTCATGGGCCCACTTCGGGGGCAGGTAGAGCATGTCGCCGGGCTCGAGCACGAATTCCTCTTCCGGCTCGAAATGCGAGAGCACCTTCAGCGGCACATCGGGCTGCAGCGACAGGTCCTTCTGGCGGCCGATGCGCCAGCGCCGGCGGCCATGGGCCTGCAGCAGGAAGACGTCGTAGCTGTCGAAATGCGGGCCGACGCCGCCCTGGTCGGTGGCAAAGCTGATCATCAGGTCGTCCAGCCGCGCCTCGGGCACGAAGCGGAACTGCTGCATCAACTGGTGCACGCCGTCGTCGTGCAGGTCCACGCCCTGCACAAGCACGGTCCAGCCGGGCTTTTGCAGCGAAGGCAGGCTGCGGCGCGACAGCGGGCCGTGGCTGAGCTTCCAGCTGCCGCCGTCGTGCTGCTGGATCAGGCGCGATTCCACCCCGTCCTCGCCTGCCATGGCCAGCAGCCTGGCGCGCGGAATCAGGGGCTTGAAGCCCGGGATCGCCTGGCGCACCAGCAAGGGCTTCTTGTGCCAGTGGCGGCGCATGAATTGGGAAGCGGTAAGCCCGCCCAGCAGGGCAAGCGGGGTGTTGGTGTCCATGGAATGGTCCGAAATGAGCAGAAAGACAGGGCGGCATTGTCCTATGCGGCCATTGCCCTGTCCTGGCGCCAGCGCAAGCCGGCCCGAAATGGCCGGACGACGCTCAGCCCGCAGCCTTGCGCATGGCCCTGAAATCCGAGGGCGCCAGGCCCGTATAGGCCTTGAAGGCCCGGCTGAAATGCGCGCTGCTGCCAAAGCCGCAGTCCATGGCGACTTCGGTGATGGTGCGCTGCGCGTGCTCGGGCAGCAGCAGCTCGCGCATGCACAGCTCCAGCCGGCTGTGCTGTATGAAGGCGCCCAGGCTGGTCTGGCTGTCCGCAAAGGCGTTGTGCAAATGGCGCTTGCTGCAGTTGAGCGCGGCAGCCACGGACTCCACCGACAGGCCCGGATCGCGCAGATGGGCCACCACATGGGCGCGTATGCGGTCCTGCAGCGCCAGTTGCTGGGTGCCTGCCGTGCCCTGCCCGGCCAGCTCCTGCAGCGAAAGGTGGACCATGTCCACCAGCAGCTCGCCCGCGCGGCGCGCCAGATGCGGGGCCATGCCGGGCAGCTCCTGGTAGGTGCTGCGCATGGTCTCCAGCGCGATGCGGGCGATGCCCGAGCTGCCGCCCACGTTGCGCCCCATCAGTCCTTCCAGCCGGACGCCCCGGTCCACGATGGCCTGGCGCGGCAGCATCACGATGAGGTGCTCCGACCATTCGGGATTGGCCACCTCGTACTCCTGCGCCGTGTCATAGATCACCCAGCTGCCCTTGCGCACGCTGGCCTCGCGGTTGTGCTGGCGCACGCTGGCCACGCCCTCCCAGGGCGCAACGATCTTCAGATAGGGCGACTCATGGGCGCGCAGGCCCTGCATGCTGCGCATGACGCGGTGGCGACCCGCCTCCAGCCGGGTCAGGACCACATCGCCGGCGTTGGCCACGCGCACATGGCCTTCGAACAGGCGTTCGCCATAGACATCGGTATCCAGGCCCGCAAACAGGCTCGACATCCAGGCATGCCAAGCCGACGCCGTCTCGCCGGGCGGCAGTCCGTCGGTGCTCAACACCATGGCATCGGTCATGTGCGGTCTCTCCTGATCGCCGCACGGGTGAAGGATCTGTGTGCGGCCATGGACGTGATTATGGGAAAGTGCAGGCCCATCGCGCCCCTTGGCTTTCCCCGCGGACAGCCAGGACAAGGGTAAACCCCGGAGCCTCTGCACGATCCGTCATGCGCTTTGTGCGCGCAGCGGGCTGCCTGCGCCATCGCCTGCTTCTACGATGACCGGCACGCCCGGCAGCGCCAACGCCCAGGCCACAACCGCATACCAAGGAGACAGTCATGATCGAACAAACCATGCTCATCGCAGGCCAGGCCGCACAGGCCGGCAATGGCGCCACCTTCGAGCGCCGCAATCCGCTGGACGGATCGGTGGCCACGCGCGCCCCGGCCGCCACCCCCGAAGATGCCGTGCGCGCCGTCGAGGCCGCACAAAAGGCCTTCCCCGCCTGGGCCGCGCTGGGTCCGACCGAGCGCCGCCAGATGCTGATGAAGGCATCGCAGGCGCTGGAAGCCAAGACCGAGGCGTTTGCCGCCGCCATGGCCGCCGAGACCGGTGCATCGGGCATCTGGGCCGGCTTCAACGTGCACCTGGCTGCCAACATGTTCCTGGAGGCCGCATCGCTGACCACCCAGATCAATGGCCAGATCATTCCCTCGGACGTGCCCGGCAGCCTGGCCATGGCCGTGCGCCAGCCCGCTGGCGTGGTGCTGGGCATTGCGCCCTGGAATGCGCCCGTCATCCTGGCCGTGCGCGCCATCGCCACGCCGCTGGCCTGCGGCAACACCGTGGTGCTCAAGGGCTCGGAGCTTTGCCCCGCCACGCACGGCCTGATCATCGAGGCCCTGCAGGAAGGCGGCCTGCCGCCCGGCGTGGTCAACTTCGTGACCAATGCGCCCGAAGATGCCGGCGCCGTGGTCGAGGCCATGGTGGCCCACCCTGCCGTGCGCCGCGTGAACTTCACGGGCTCCACGCGCGTGGGCCGCATCATCGGCCAGACCTGCGCCAAGTACCTCAAGCCCGCCATTCTGGAGCTGGGCGGCAAGGCGCCCTTCGTGGTGCTGGACGATGCAGACATCGACGCCGCCGTGGCCGGCTGCACCTTCGGTGCCTTCGCCAACTCGGGCCAGATCTGCATGTCCACCGAACGCATCATCGTGGACGAGGCCGTGGCCGGGGATTTCCTGGACAAGCTGGTGGCCCGTGCCACTTCGCTGCCGCTGGGCGATCCGCGCAAGGGTCCCGTGGTGCTGGGCTCGGTGGTGGACATGGCCACCGTGGAGCGCGCCAACCGCCTGATCGACGACGCGCTGGCCAAGGGCGCAAAACTGCTGTGCGGCGGCAAGGCCACCAACACGCTCATGGCCGCCACGCTGATCGACGGCGTCACGCCCGAGATGGACATCTTCCGCGAGGAAACCTTCGCCCCCGTCAAGGCCATCGTGCGCGTGCGCGGCGAGGAGCAGGCCATCGCCATGGCCAACGACAACGAGTTCGGCCTGTCCTCGTCCGTCTACACCCGCGACACCGCACGCGGCTGGCGCGTGGCCGCGCGCATCGAGGCCGGCATCTGCCACGTCAACGGCCCCACCGTGCATGACGAGGCACAGATGCCCTTTGGCGGCGTGAAAAACTCGGGCTACGGCCACTTCGGCGGCCAGGCAGGCATCGACGCCTTCACCGAGACGCGCTGGATCACCATGCAGACCGCGCCCCGCCACTACCCGTTCTGATCGGCAGGACTCGCCGCCCGGCCTGCGCAGCAGCCGGGCCGCCGTGGGAAAATCGCGCCAACGCGGCCGCCGGCACGCCTTCGTCAAACACGGGCGCGCGCGGCGGTCTTTCTTTTTCCCCACTGCGGCATGGGCCGCACAAGCTGCACACCATGGAAATCACAGAACAATGCGTGGTCGCTCTGACCTGGACCCTCAAGGACACCCTGGGCGAGGAACTGGACGTGCTCGATGAGCCCGTGGAGTTCCTGGTCGGCGGCGACGACCTGCTCAAGCGCATCGAGGAGGCCCTGCAGGGCCACGGCCAGGGCAAGGTCCTGGACCTGCACCTGGAGCCCGAGGAAGCCTTCGGCGACTACAACGAAAGCCTGATCTTCCTGGAGCCGCGCGCCCTGTTCCCGGCCGAGCTGGAGGAAGGCATGAGCTTCGAGGCCAGCGCCCTGCCCAAGGGCTGCAGCGCCGTGCCGCCCGACCTGCTCTACACGGTGACCGAAATCTATCCCGAGCATGTGGTGCTGGACGGTAACCATCCGCTGGCCGGCATCGCGCTGCGCCTGCACCTGAAGGTCGAAGGCGTGCGCGAAGCCACCGAGGAGGAAATCGGCCGCGGCTCGGCCGGCACCGGCTTCTTCCGCATCCAGCCCATGGCACCGGGCAACGACACGCTGCACTGAAATTGCCGCGCTGAAATGGCAAAGGGCTCCCTGCGGGGAGCCCTTTTGCATGGAGCGAGCCTGGTACTCAGCGAATCAGCTGGTTGTTGTCCACGCGCACGCTCTCGCCTATGCGCAGCTGCGGATTGTTCTGGTAGTCGAACACGCGCGTGCTGCCGTCGTTCAACTGCACGGTGACGCGGTAGACATCGCGCAGGTCGCCAGGGCCGGTGTTCTTCTCGATGGCATTGCCCGCCATGGCACCGCCCACCACGCCCGCAATGGTGGCGATGTCGCGCCCACTGCCCTTGCCCACCTGGCGGCCCAGCACCCCGCCGACCACGCCGCCCACCACGGCCCCGGCGCCTATGCCCGAGCCGCCAATGCCGCTGGGCTGCTGGATCTGCACCAGTTGCACATTGGTCACACGCCCCTGCTGCACATAGCCACCGCCGCCCGGGTAGGCCGTGCCGGGCTGGCCGCCGCCGGGATAGCCACCGCTGGGGTAGCCGCTGGTCGGATAGCCCCCGGCTGGATAGCCGCCGGCAGGGTAGCCGCCACCCGGGTATCCGCCCTGCTGGGGGTAGCCCGCGCAGGCGCTGAGCATCAGCGCGGCAATGCAGCCGGCGCCCATGGCGCTCAAGCGATGAATGGAAGGCATGAGAATCTCCTGTGTACTGTCCGTGGATCGATCAAGGGCAGCCACCGGACCGGCCAGCGGCTGCATACCGCTTCAACGTCCCAGGCCCCATGCCTGCCGACCGGACAGAACACTTGCTGACAAAAATCAGCCTGCCCTCCCGGCCTCAATTGCGTGCGCGGATGCTGAGCACGTTGCCGTTGTTGCCATCGACGTAGAGCTTCACAGGGCGGCCATCGCCGGTCTGGCCCTTGACCTGGTAGAGGCCGTCCTCCCACTCGATCTCGCGCAGGTCGCGGTAGCCCAGGACTTCCATGCGTTCGAAGACTTCGCGGATGCTCAGCCCCGGCCCCTGGAAGGCGCCGCGCACGGAGGCCACCGTGGTGGCCACGGCTTCGCCGGCCTGCACGGTCACCGAAGGACCGCCCGTGGCGGCGGCCTGGGCCTGCACCTGGGCGACCAGCCCGGCAGTGGCGATCAGAACAATGCCCAGGCCCGTCAGGCCATGGCGTGCAGCGCGGGAAATCAGTTGTCGGATGGAAGGCATGAGGTTCTCCTTGGCATGTGAAGGTCGGCGACGGGGCCGGCGATTGGGTCGGCGATTGGGCTGGCGATGCATCTGAAAAGGCCGCATCTGCCGGCTGCTGCGCCTTCGTTTCCGGTGGATTGCGACGGCGTGCAGCCATTGTTCGATGCAGGCCATGAACGCAAGCTGAAGCAGCCGTTCATCCGAGGTTCATCCACGCTGGGCTATAAAGTTTTCCATGCCCACTCCATCCTTCTCCATTCCTCGCAGGTCCTGGATGCTGCTGGCCTCGCTGCTGCTGATGGCGGCGGCACTGGCCTCCTGGACCACGCCCTCGGATGCCGGCGACAGCGACCATGAACTCGCTCGCCAGGCCCTGCAGCAAGGCCGCGTGCTGCCGCTGCGCACCGTGCTCGACCAGGTCGAGCGCGACTACCAGGGCCAGGTCATCAAGGTCGAGTTCGAGCATGACGACGGCCGCTTCATCTACGAGATCCGGCTGCTGCAATCGGGCGGCCGCGTGGCCAAGCTCAAGATCGATGCACGCGATGGCAAGGTGCTGAGCTTCAAGCGCAAGGACTAGACGCAGATGCGAATCCTCGTGGTGGAAGACGAGCCCACGCTGAGCAGCCAGCTCGTGCAGGCGCTGCAGCAGGCCGGGCATACGGTGGAGACGGCGGCCGACGGCGCAACGGCCCAGTACCTGGGCGAGGTCGAGGAGTTCGATGCCGCCGTGCTGGACCTGGGCCTGCCCGTGCGCGATGGCCTGACGGTGTTGCGCGCCTGGCGCGAACAAGGGCGGGTCATGCCGGTGATGATCCTCACGGCGCGCGGCGCCTGGCATGAGAAGGTGGCCGGCATGGATGCCGGCGCCGACGACTATCTGGCCAAGCCCTTCCACATGGAAGAGCTGATGGCCCGCCTGCGCGCCCTGCTGCGCCGGCTCAGCCCGCACGCCAGCGCCCAGTGGCAATGCGGCCCCATCGTGCTGGACTCGCGCCAGGCGCGTGTGAGCGTGGCGGGCCAGCCGCTCACGCTGACCAGCCATGAATTCAAGGTGCTGGCCCTGCTGATGCAGCGCGTGGGCCAGGTGATATCGCGCACCGAGCTGTCCGAACACATCTACCCGCAGGACAGCGACCGCGACTCCAACACCATCGAGGTCTTCGTCGGCCGCCTGCGCAAGAAGCTGCCGGCCGGCAGCATAGAGACCGTACGCGGACTGGGCTACCGGCTGGTGGAAGGCGCGCCCGCTGCATGAACGCACCACAGGAAGGACAGGTATCCCGGCTCGGTGATTCGCTGCGCCTGCGCCTGCTGGCCGGCACGCTGGCCTGGGTGCTGGCGGCCGTGCTGCTGGCCGGCTGGGGACTGCGCGGACTGTTCCGCGATCACATCGCGCAGCAGTTGCAGGCGCAGCTGGTGCTGCAGCTCGACCAGCTCAGCGCAGCCGTCAACAACCTGCCCGGCGGGCGCATCGAAGTCGGACTGGCCGTGGGCGATCCGCGCCTGGCGCAGCCGCTGTCAGGCCTGTACTGGCAGATCGACCAGGTGAGCGATGGGGCGGGCCCGCCCGAGAAGGCCGGCCTGCTGCGCTCTCGTTCGCTGTGGGACCAGACGCTGGACTGGCACCAGTTCCGTGCCGATGCCGGCCGCCCGGATGAGCACCACGAGGACACGGCGCTGAACACCGGCATGCTGCCCGATGGCCAGGGCCACCAGCTCGTGGCCGTGGCACGCCCCCTGCAATTGCCCGAAGCCGACGCGCCGCCGCTGCGCCTGATCGTTGCGGCCGACAGCGCCCTGCTAGCCGAGCCCATGCAGCGCTTCACCACCATGCTGATCGCCGCACTGGGCACGCTGGCGGCCGGGCTGGCGCTGGCAGTGGTGCTGCAGCTGCGCCTGGCGCTGCGGCCGCTGCAGTTGCTGCGCACAGGCCTGGCCGACGTGCGCAAGGGCGCCACGCCGCGCCTTGAAGGCCGGTTTCCGCAGGAACTGCGCCCCCTGGTGCAGGAGTTCAACCATGTGCTGGATGTGAACGCCGACATGGTCCAGCGCGCGCGCACGCAGGCCGGCAATCTGGCCCATGCGGTGAACACGCCGCTGTCCATCCTCGGCAATGCCGCCGCGCAGGAAGGCGGGACGCTGGCCGAGTTGGTCCGCGAGCAGGTCGCCAGCGCCAGCCGCCAGGTGGACCACCATCTGGCACGCGCCCGCGCTGCGGCCCGCCAGGCCACAGGCCTGCGCACGCCGCTGCAGCCGCCGCTGGCCTCGCTGGTGCGCACCATGGAGCGGCTGCACGCCGGCCGCGGCATCCGCTTCGCGCTGAAGGGCGATGCGCAGCCTTGGGACTTTCTGGGCGATGGCCAGGACCTCATGGAAATCCTGGGCAACCTGCTGGACAACGCCGGCAAGTGGGCGGCCCAGGCCGTGAGCCTGGAAGTCCAGGGCCTGGAGCACGATCAGGCCGGCGGCCCCTTGCTGCTGACGGTGGACGATGACGGCCCCGGCATCGAAGACGCCGACCTTGGCCGCATCTTCGAGCGCGGCGAGCGCCTGGACGAACGCAGGCCCGGCGCAGGCCTGGGCCTGGATATCGTGCGTGACCTGGTGCAGACCTATGGCGGCAGCATCGCAGCCAGCCGCTCGCCGCTGGGCGGCCTGCGCATGCAGCTGCACCTGCCCGGAGCGCGACGAGAGGCATGAGCGCGGGAGGCCGCAGGGCAGCGGCTCACCCCCCTCTCAGCGCGCGCAGCACCTGCACCAGGGTGTCTGCCTGGGGAAACAGCCAGTCGGCCGCAGCACCCAGCGCCACGGCGGCCACCAGCGCGCCCAGCACCGGCTTCCAGCTCAGGCGCAGCGCGGCCAGCAGCCAGCCTTCGCGCTCCACCACGTAGAGCGTGCGCGCCATCAGCAGCGCAAAGGCCACCTCCACCGCCACGGCCAGGAACAGGTCGGCCCCAAAGACCAGCCACAGCAGCGACCCTGCCCCCGTGACCGCGACCAGCAGCGCCGCAAACACCAGCAGCACGGGGACCAGGACGACGGCTCCGTCGTCCAGCCCATCGATGCCCGGCAGATCAAAGCCTTGCGAGGCCGAGGAAGCGGCCTCGGACATGGCGCCGCCGTCATCCCAGCTGCCACTGGAGCCACCGCCGCCATACGAGCCGCCCTGCCCGCTGTCGAATCCGCCAGCTTCCGGCGTGCGGGCCGGTGAAGAACCGCTGCCGCCGGGCGTCACATCGGGAACATCGCACACCTCCCAGTCGCGGCGCAGCATGCATTCGGCCCACAGGCGCAGCAGCAGCAGGTACAGCAGATAGCCGCAGGCCAGGGCCACGCCATAGCGCAGCGCCATGCTGTGCATGCCCGCGTGCAGCAGGCCCAGGCTCAACAGCGACATGCCGGCCAGGCTCAACCCGCCCGTCAGTGCCGCATGCAGCCGCAGCCAGTGGCGCTGCTGCAGGCGGCGGCGCATGCGGTCTTCCTGCGTCAGCATCACGCGCGTCCATGATGCGGATGGGCGGTGGCGCGTGCGCCGGGATGGCCTGGCCATGCGGATTCCTCCCTGGAGCGATGCCCGGGCAGCGCGGCTGCGGGCGTTTTCTGGCTGAGCGCCTTATTGCTTGCCTGTAGAGCCGTAGCCGCCCGCGCCGCGCTCGGAAGCCGACTCGAACTCCTCGACCACATTGAAGCTGGGCTGCACCACGGGCACGATGATCAGCTGGGCCAGGCGGTCCATGGGCTGCAGCGTGAAGGCCGTGGCCGAGCGGTTCCAGGCGCTGACCATGAGCTGGCCCTGGTAGTCGCTGTCGATCAGGCCGACCAGGTTGCCCAGCACGATGCCGTGCTTGTGGCCCATGCCCGAGCGCGGCAGGATCATGGCGGCGTAGCCGGGGTCCTTGAGGTACATGGCCATGCCCGTGGGCACCAGTTGCCATTGGCCGGGCTCCAGCGTCAGCGGCGCATCGATGCAGGCGCGCAGGTCCAGGCCCGCGCTTCCCGGCGTGGCGTAGGCGGGCATGTTCTCGCGCAGGCGCGCGTCAAGGATCTTGATATCAACGTTCATGGAAACAATCTGGGGAGCGCCTCACGGCAGGCTCTCTTGAAAAGCAAAGCGCGCATTGTGCCCCGCGCCGTCACCCGGACGACTTGAGCCCGCTGCGAAAGCCTTTGACGATGGCATTGATGATGGTGAGCAGCAGGATGAAGGGGCCGATGCCCGGAATCACCACGGCCAGGATCAGGCCGATCACGATACCCAGCAACTGGCCCGGACCTATCTTGAAGACCGTCTTCTTGACGGCCTTGGCGGCGGAGGAGGCCTGGGCTTGCTGTGCCCGCGCCGCCTGCCGGCCGCGATCGGCCCTGCCACCATTCCTGTCGCCGTTCCTGTCGCCTGCAGACGGCGGGCGCCCCGGCAGGGCAGGCACCGACGCCTGCTGCGCAGCAATGCGCGCCTTCTCGGCCGCAGCCTGCACCTGCTCGCGCACGCGCTCGACCACGGACTGGGACTGCGCGCCCGGCGTGGCCACCGCGTCGGTGAAATCGCTGCGTCCCTGCGCCATCCAGCCATGGGCCGCAGAGCGGTACAGGGGGCTGGCGCGCAGCAGCTCATCCACATAGCGCACATAGTCGCCGTGGCGGGGACCTTCGTAGGTGTTCTGTGACATGCGGGCCTTCGATGGTGTCAAGGGGCGGGCGGCAGGCGCCGGGCGATCTCGGCCACCAGCTGGCGCGCCAGCAGGGACTTGGCGGCATGCGGCAACTCCTGGGTGCCGGACTCGTCGATCAGCAGCAGGGCATTGTCATCCCGCCCAAAGGTTGCGGGACCGATATTGCCCACCAGCAGCGGCACCTGCTTGCGCAGGCGCTTGGCGCTGGCGTGCTGCAGCAGGTCATGGCTTTCGGCGGCGAAGCCCACGCAGTACAGCCGGCCGCTGCGTGCGGGCTCGGACTGCGCGGCGGCCGCCAGGATGTCGGGGTTCTCGACGAAGGTCAGCGTGGGGGTCTGGCCCGAGCCGTCCTTCTTGATCTTCTGGTCTGACGCCGTGGCCGGGCGCCAGTCGGCCACGGCCGCCGTGGCGATGAACACGCCAGCCTGGGGCAGTTGCTGCTGCACGGCATCGAACATCTGCTGCGCCGACTGCACGTCGATGCGCTGAACGCCACGCGGCGTGCGCAGGTGCACGGGCCCGGCCACCAGGGTCACCTGGGCGCCCGCCTCGCGTGCGGCGCGCGCAATGGCAAAGCCCATCTTTCCGCTGGAATGGTTGGTAATGCCGCGCACGGGGTCGATGGCCTCGAAGGTCGGGCCCGCCGTGACCAGCACCTGGCGGCCCTGCAGCAGCTTGGGCGTGAAGAAGGCGGCCAGCTCCTCCATGATTTCCTCGGGCTCCAGCATGCGGCCGTCGCCCACCTCGCCACAGGCCTGGTCGCCCGTTCCCACGCCCAGCACCAGCGCACCGTCGACCGCCACCTGCGCCAGGTTGCGCTGCGTGGCCGGGTGCGCCCACATCTCGCGGTTCATGGCAGGCGCCAGCAACAGGGGCACGCGGTCCATGGGGCGCGCCAGGCACATCAGGCTCAGCAACTCGTCGGAGCGGCCCTGCACCAGGCGCGCGATGAAGTCGGCGCTGCAGGGCGCGATCAGCATGGCATCGGCCTCGCGGCTGAGGTTGATGTGGGGCATGTTGTTGGGCTCGCGCGCGTCCCACTGCGAACCATAGACGGGGCGGCCCGACAGCGCCTGCATGGTCACCGGCGTGATGAACTGCTCGGCCGCCTCGGTCATCACCACCTGCACGGTGGCCCCGGCCTGTACCAGCAGGCGCACCAGCTGGGCAGATTTGTAACAAGCCACGCCTCCGGAGAGGCCGAGCACCAGATGTTTACCAGCGAACACTTCAGTCATGGCGCGCAATTTAGCAGAGCCGCAACGTCCGAGCAGCCCCGCGCGGCGCGGCGAATTCGGCGGCGCATCTATAATCCTGCTTTACCACCACCAATAAAAGACATGACCAAATTTGTCTTCGTCACAGGCGGTGTGGTGTCTTCCCTGGGCAAGGGAATCGCCTCAGCCTCCCTTGCTGCGATCCTCGAATCGCGCGGCCTCAAAGTCACTCTCATCAAGCTGGACCCGTACATCAACGTGGACCCGGGCACCATGTCGCCCTTCCAGCACGGTGAAGTGTTCGTGACCGACGATGGCGCAGAGACCGATCTGGACCTGGGCCACTACGAGCGTTTCATCGAAACGCGCATGAAGCAGTCCAACAACTTCACCACCGGCCGCATCTACCAGAGCGTTCTGGAGAAGGAGCGCCGCGGCGACTACCTGGGCAAGACCGTGCAGGTGATTCCTCACGTGACCAATGAAATCCAGGAGTACATCAAGCGCGGCGCCGGCATCGGCACGCCGGATGCCGTGGACGTGGCCATCTGCGAAGTCGGCGGCACGGTGGGCGACATCGAGTCCCTGCCCTTCCTCGAAGCCGTGCGCCAGCTGGCCCTCAAGCAGGGCCCCAACAACACGGCCTTCGTGCACCTGACCTACCTGCCCTGGATCGCCACGGCTGGAGAGCTCAAGACCAAGCCCACGCAGCACACCGTGCAGAAGCTGCGCGAGATCGGAATCCAGCCCGACGCCCTGCTGTGCCGCGCCCAGCACCGCGTGCCGGACGAGGAAAAGGAAAAGATCTCGCTGTTCACCAACGTTCCCGAATGGGGCGTGATCTCCATGTGGGACGTGGACACCATCTACAAGGTACCCCGCATGCTGCACGAGCAGGGCCTGGACGGCCTGATCTGCGACAAGCTGCGCCTGAACACGCCGCCCACCAACCTCAAGCGCTGGGATGACCTGGTCCACGAGACCGAGCACCCGCAGGGCGAGGTCAAGATCGCCATGGTCGGCAAGTACGTCGAGCTGTCGGACGCCTACAAGTCCGTCAACGAGGCGCTCAAGCACGCCGGCATGCAAAGCCATGTGGCCGTGAAGATCACCCATGTGGACTCCGAGACCATCAGCGACGCCAATGCGCGCGACAAGCTCTCGCAGTACGACGCCATCCTCGTGCCCGGCGGCTTCGGCTCTCGCGGCGTGGAAGGCAAGATCTCCACGGCCCGCTACGCCCGCGAAAACAAGGTGCCCTACCTGGGCATCTGCCTGGGCATGCAGGTGGCCACCATCGAATACGCCCGCCATGTGGCCGGCCTCGAAGGCGCCAACTCCACCGAGTTCGACCCCAAGTCCGCCAACCCCGTGATCGCCCTGATCACCGAGTGGAAGGATGCCGACGGCACGGTCAAGACCCGCGACGAGAACTCCGACCTGGGCGGCACCATGCGCCTGGGCGCGCAGTCCTCCGACGTGCAGGCCGGCACGCTGGCCCACAGCATCTACGGTGACGTGGTCACCGAGCGCCACCGCCATCGCTATGAAGCCAACGTCCAGTATCTGGACCAGCTGCGCGAAGCGGGCCTGGTGATCTCGGCGCTGACCCAGCGTGAGCAGCTGACCGAGATCGTCGAACTTCCCAAGGAAGTTCACCCCTGGTACATCGGCGTGCAGTTCCACCCCGAGTTCAAGTCCACGCCGTGGAGCGGCCACCCGCTGTTCAATGCCTTCGTGAAGGCTGCGATCGAGCGCCAGAAGGCACCGCGCAAGTCCTGAGCCCCGCAACGCCGCCCACCATTTCCCAAGGAATCCCCACCATGAAACTCTGCGGCTTCGACGTCGGCCTCGACCGGCGCTTCTTTCTCATTGCAGGTCCCTGCGTCGTCGAGTCCGAGCAGCTGCAGATGGACGTGGCGGGGCAGCTCAAGGAAATCACGGCGGCCCTGGGCATCCACTTCATCTTCAAGAGCAGCTACGACAAGGCCAACCGCAGCTCGGGCGCCAGCTTTCGCGGCCCGGGCATGGACAAGGGCCTGGAGATCCTCGCCAAGGTGAAGAAGGACCTGCAGGTCCCCATCCTGACCGACGTCCACACCGAGGCCGAGATACCGGCCGTGTCCCAGGTCGTGGACGTACTGCAGACGCCGGCCTTCCTGTGCCGCCAGACCGACTTCATCCGTGCCGTGGCCCAGTCGGGCCGGCCGGTGAACATCAAGAAGGGCCAGTTCCTGGCCCCGCATGACATGAAGAATGTCATCGACAAGGCCCGCGCCGCCGCCAAGGAGGCCGGCCTGCCCGAGGACAGCTTCATGGCCTGCGAGCGCGGCGCCAGCTTCGGCTACAACAATCTGGTCTCGGACATGCGCAGCCTGTCCATCATGCGCGAGACCGGTGCGCCCGTTGTCTTCGATGCCACGCACAGCGTGCAGCTGCCCGGCGGCAACGGCACCAGCAGCGGCGGCATGCGCGAGATGGTGCCCGTGCTCTCGCGTGCGGCCGTGGCCGTGGGCGTGGCGGGCCTGTTCATGGAAACCCATCCCAATCCTCCCTGCGCCCTCAGCGACGGCCCCAACGCCGTGCCACTCAAGCACATGAAGGCCCTGCTCGAAACCCTGGTCGCGCTCGACGACGTGACCAAGAAGAACGGCTTCCTCGAAAACGATTTTGGAGTCTGACCCATGGCCAGCGGCTACATCATTGCGTCCGTCACCGTCACCAAGCCCGAGCAGTACGAGGAGTACCGCAAGTGGAGCACCGAGGCCATGCGCGCGCATGGCGCCGAAGTCTGCGTGCGCGGCGGCAAGGTCGAAGTGCTCGAAGGCGACTGGAATCCCGGCCGCACCGTGATCCTCAAGTTCCCCAGCTTCGAAGCCGCCAAGGCTTTCTACGACACGCCCGAGTACCTGCGTGCCCGCGAAGCCCGCGAAGGCGCGGCCATCATGCGCATGGTCTGCGTCGAGGGCGTCTGACCGCGGCCAGCGATACCCGGCCCGTCAAGAGCGCAGCGCATACAAAGCCATCCACCCAATTTGTGCACAATGGCCGCCGCCCGATCGCAGATACTGCGCCGCGGAGCATGGCTGTGCACGGTGGCGCGGCAGCCTGCCACGCCACCGACCACCCATACCGCTTGCCCGGCAAGCACCAGGGCGCAACCTCACCGGAACCCGCCTGCACACCGATTTCAAAAACCGCAAAGGAAATGCCATGAGTGCAATCGTTGACATCGTAGGCCGCGAAGTGCTGGACAGCCGCGGCAACCCCACCGTCGAGTGCGACGTGCTGCTGGAATCGGGCGTGATGGGCCGCGCGGCCGTGCCTTCGGGCGCGTCCACCGGCTCGCGCGAAGCCATCGAGCTGCGTGACGGCGACAAGAGCCGCTACCTGGGCAAGGGCGTGCTCAAGGCCGTCGAGCACATCAACACCGAGATCTCCGAAGCCGTGCTGGGCCTGGACGCCTCCGAGCAGGCCTTCCTGGACAAGACCCTGATCGACCTGGACGGCACGGACAACAAGGGCCGCCTGGGCGCCAACGCCATGCTGGCCGTCTCCATGGCCGTGGCCCGCGCCGCCGCCGAAGAGGCCGGCCTGCCGCTGTACCGCTACCTGGGCGGCATGGGCGGCATGCAGCTGCCCGTGCCGATGATGAACGTCATCAACGGCGGCGCGCACGCCAACAACAGCCTGGACCTGCAGGAATTCATGATCATCCCCGTGGGCGCGCCTTCGTTCCGCGAAGCCGTGCGCTGGGGCGCCGAAGTCTTCCACGCGCTCAAGAAGATCATCCACGACAAGGGCATGAGCACGGCCGTGGGCGACGAAGGCGGTTTTGCGCCTTCCGTGGAAAACCACGAAGCCGCCATCCAGCTGATCCTGCAGGCCATCGAAAACGCAGGCTACAAGGCCGGCGAACAGATCGCCCTGGGCCTGGACTGCGCCGCCAGCGAGTTCTACAAGGACGGCATGTACGTGCTGGCCGGTGAAGGCAACCTGACGCTGACCGCCACCCAGTGGACCGACATGCTGGCCGGCTGGTGCGACAAGTACCCCATCATCTCCATCGAGGACGGCATGGCCGAAGGCGACTGGGATGGCTGGAAGATCCTGACCGACCGCCTGGCCGCCAAGGTCCAGCTGGTGGGCGACGACCTGTTCGTCACCAACACCAAGATCCTGAAGGAAGGCATCGACAAGAAGATCGCCAACTCCATCCTGATCAAGATCAACCAGATCGGCACGCTGACCGAAACCTTCGCCGCCATCGAAATGGCCAAGCGCGCAGGCTACACGGCCGTGATCTCGCACCGCTCGGGTGAAACCGAGGATTCGACGATTGCCGACATCTCGGTGGGCACCAATGCCGGCCAGATCAAGACCGGCTCGCTGAGCCGTTCGGACCGCATCGCCAAGTACAACCAGCTGCTGCGCATCGAGGAAGACCTGGGTGACATCGCCCACTACCCCGGCCGCGAGGCTTTCTACAACCTGCGCTGAAAAGCGTTAGGCTTGCAAGCCATCGGGCCTGCAAGCCTTTTTCCTGTCAGCGATATCTGCCCCCATGGTCAACCGCGTCGTCCCCATTGTGCTGCTCGCCCTGCTCGCCGCCGTGCACGCGCAGCTGTGGCTGGGCCACGGCAGCGTGGCCTACGTCAAGGAACTGCAGCAGCAGATCCACGACCAGAACGTGGCCAACGCGCTGGAAAAAGCCGAGAATGACCGCCTGGCCTCCGAGGTCAACGACCTCAAGGACGGCCTGGCCATGGTCGAGGAGAAGGCCCGCAGCGAACTGGGCATGGTCAAGCCCAACGAGATCTTTGTGCAGATCGTGCGGCGCTGAGCGTCGGGCTTTCCTGCATCAAGGCCGGCTTCATGCCGGCCTTTTTACACGCTCAGTTTGGCCGGCTCCTCGCCCTGCGTTCTGGGACCGGTTCACTACATGAGATAGGCGTTTGTTTCAGGCCTCATAAATCGGACCGTACTTTCCAGAGTGCATGCATCGCGGATAGAATCCTTTGCTTCAATAAGGAGGGAGTATCCAAATGCAATTCAAAACAAACACAGCCGCAGCTCTTTGCACGCTTCTGGCACCATTTTTTCTCACCGCTTGTGGTGGCGGGGGCAACGATAGCAACGAGCCCTTACCTCTAACCGCTGCTCATTGCTTTGATGACACCAGATATCAGCTGGGAAAAAAGATACAGCAAGAATATTTGGAGGGCAACCTTAAATATCCTCTTTTGCGCACAGTGGAAACCACTACAAGAAATACCAACTTCGGCGGCCATAAAAATCTCATAGAATACACTGCAACAATCAGTATTGCAGAAGAACCATCAATTCAACTCAGAAGAACTCTTGTCTATCTGACTCCGGAGGCACCTTTCGTGTATTGGACCTACGGCTCCATCACGGAGATACTTGGCGACTTCCCCGCAAAGTACAGTACTGTATATTCCGAGCCTGTCATCAACCGAAGGGCCATGCTGAAGCAGGGAGAATCTCTGAGCTATCGCATACGCGGAGAACAAACCAGCGATCAGTACACTGAAAAACATCCCGTAGATGAAACTTATACCCAGACCTATCTTGGTGATGAAACCGTGATGATCGGTGACCGAAAAGTCAATGCATGCAAATTCGACATCGTAACCGGCAACAGAAGCTCTCGTGAATTTATATACAGAAGCTTGCCGATTCTGCGAAGCAGCATTGATGAGAAATCTATTTATGAAAAAACCGTCAAACTGACTCTTGATGGAAAAGATTACTGATTTTTCGAGCCTAACCCACTGATAGAAAGGCACCTTCAAGAGGTGCCTTTCTTATAAGAGCAGAGATAGTCAGCGTCCCCATGAATACTATGAGGCCTCTACCATCACGCGCCATGCATTGCGCGACCGCATTCCCCAGCATGCTCCTGCTGGGCCCACCAGCGTTGGCACGATCTATGGCTAACGCACTGAACCACTCTTGGCTCAAGCACCAAGGCAACGCGGATTGGTGCTGTGTGGTTGCCGCACCAGCCGCATCGCTGCCCTCGGACTTCGCAATCTACCTGCTCGCCACGGACTGGCGCAATGCCCATGAAGAATTTTCCGCTCAGGAACAGCACTGGCGCAACCGTCTTCGCTCCGAAGCGCGCGACTACGTCGTGCTGCATGGCAGCACGACCCGGCAATGGCAACAGCTGGCCGAGTCGCTCAGGCTCAAGGCTCCGCAAATGGACTGGTCCTGGCTGCCCGCAAGCCCCGCGCAACGCGGCGCCCGCCTTCGCCCCTACGGCTGCGAGCAATGCAGCGACCCGGACTGCGAGCGGCGATTGTTCGACGCGCTGCGCAGCGGGCGGGACTGACTCCGAGCGTATTTACTGCACGTTCTTCGAGGTCGGCGGCTGCTTGCCGGCCTCGGTGAACAGCTGGGCTGCGTCGATGGGATCGAACTCGTACTGCTTGCCGCAGAAGTCGCAGCCCACCTCGATGCTGCCGCGCTCCTCCAGGATGCTCTCCACCTCTTCGGAGCCCAGCGACACCAGCATGGACGCCACACGGTCACGGCTGCAGGTGCACGCAAAGCGCGGATGCTCCTCGTCCTGCTGGGGCACGAAGCGCATCAGCTTCTCTTCCCAGAACAGGCGGCGCAGTATGGTCTCCACATCCAGCGTGAGCAGCTCGTCGCGCGTGAGGCTGGAGGCCAGCGTGGCGATACGGTTGTAGTCCTCGTTCAGCCCGATGGCATCCTGACCCGACTGCTCGCTTTCGGTGGCAGCGGCCAGGTTGGCCTCACCCTTGACCGGCATGCGCTGGATCAGCAGGCCGGCGGCCACCTGGTCGTCGGCCGCCAGCACCAGCACGGTGTCCAGCTGTTCCGACTGCAGCATGTAGTGCTGCAGCGCGTCGGACACCTTGGTGAAGCGCCGGCCCTGCGCATCCTGCAGCGGCACCACGCCCTGGTAGGGCTGCTGGCCCGGCTGGCGCCCCTTGGGGTCCAGCGTGATGGCGCAGCGGCCGCCGCCGTGCACATTGAGCAGTTGTTCCAGCGTGGCGCCTTCGGGAGGGTCGCCGATCAGGGTGGCGGTGGCGCGCAGGCCGAAATCGGACTGCACCTCGGCCACAGCCAGCTTGACCGGGCCATCGCCCATGACCTGGAAGACCAGGGCGCCGTTGAACTTGATATTGGACTGCATGAGCACGCCCGCAGCCGCCATTTCTCCCAGCAGTTCGCTCACGGCAGCGGGGTAGGCGCCGGTCTCGCCGTTGCCCGCGCGGCGCTGCAGGATTTCCTGCCAGGCATCGGTGAGGCGAACGATGGAGCCGCGCACGGGCAGGCCTTCGAAGATGAATTTATGCAGTTCAGACACGCTGATGGATTCCGTAAAAAAGTGCCGGGCCTCGCTCAGCCCAGCTTGCGCAGCCCGGTCTTGAACCGTCGCGCATTGTCGACATAGTGTTGGGCGCTGCGGCGCAAGCCCTCGATCTGCTCGGGCGTCAATTGGCGCACGGCCTTGGCCGGGCTGCCGATGATCATCGAGCCATCGGGAAATTCCTTGCCTTCGGTGATGAGGGCGCCTGCGCCGACCAGGCAGTTGCGGCCGATCTTCGCGCCGTTGAGCACCACGGCACCGATGCCTATCAGCGACTCGTCGCCAATGGTGCAGCCATGCAGCATGACCTGGTGGCCCACGGTCACGTGGCGCCCCACGACCAGCGGCTTGCCCAGGTCGGCATGCAGCACGCTGGCGTCCTGGATGTTGCTGCCCTCACCGATGGTGATGCTCTCGCAGTCGCCGCGCAGCACGGCGCCGAACCAGATGCTGGCGTCTTCGGCCAGCTGCACATTGCCCACCACTTCGGCGCTGTCGGCCACCCAGGCCGACGCCGCCACTTCAGGGGCCACTCCATCCAGTTCATAGATCGCCATGGGTCTTTGTCTCCGTCAATTATTGGTGATGGCAGGAAACCTAGAATTGTAGGGATGGAGTTACGTCACCGCGCCCTTGAGGTCTTGTGCCTCACGGACCCCGAAGAAAAGGCCGCCGCCGCGTTGGACATGTATGCGCGGCAGGCGCTTTATTCAATAGCACCGCAGGCACCGGCCCTGCCGGATCCCGCGCCGGACCTGCCGGGCCGCCCGCTGCGGCCCGAGCTGCGCCACCACACCGCCGTTGCAAGGCGTTCGCCGGCGACGCCGGAAGGCCGGGCCGTGCTGATCCACGCCATAGCCCACATCGAGTTCAACGCCATCAATCTGGCGCTGGACGCCGTCTGGCGCTTTGACGGCATGCCACAGCAGTACTACCTGGACTGGCTGCAGGTGGCCGCCGAGGAGGCCAAGCACTTTCGCCTGCTGCGCGAGCATCTGCGTGCGCACCTGGGCCACGACTACGGCGATTTCCCGGCCCACCAGGGCCTGTGGACCATGTGCGAGAAGACCGCCCATGACGTGGTGGCCCGCATGGCCCTGGTGCCGCGCACGCTGGAGGCGCGCGGCCTGGACGCCACGCCCCAGATCCAGAACAAGCTGCGCAACACGCGCGCGCCCGATGCGCTGGCGGCGGTGGACATCCTCGACATCATCCTGCGCGAGGAAGTGGGCCACGTGGCCATAGGCAATCATTGGTACCGCTGGCTGTGCGAGCGCGAAGGCCTGGAGCCCGAGGCCCACTACCAGGCGCTGACCCTGCGCTACGAGGCGCCGCGCCTGCGCCCGCCCTTCAACGAACGCGCACGCCGCGCCGCAGGCTTCACCGATACTGAACTGGCCTGGTTGCAGCAGGTCTGAAGAAAGCCTGCCTGCGCCGTGCGGACAGGCCCAGGCCGCTCGTGAAGCCACACAATGGTTTACAAACTAGGATGGGTCCGACTCCGCAATCGGACTTGTCCCAGCAGACACTGCCTGTCGGCATATTTATTCAGAACATTCCTACAATCAGATCTGCTGCTTCCCGTGTCCCTTCGACCGAACACTCCATGACCGAATTGCCTGTCCATCTCTTCAACGATGCCCCTGTGGCCAGCCCCGCGTCCACGGATCGGGGAATGATTGCGCGCCAGGCCATCGTCAACGGGGTGCAGCAGATCATCGGCTATGAGCTTTTCAACCGTTCGCGCGCCTACCCGGACCATACGGCGGCCTCGGATGTGTCCCTGGTGTTCACGGCCCTGTCGCATGCGGGCGAAGAAGATCTGGTTGGCACCAAGTTGATGTTCGTCAACTGCACGCATGAAAGCCTGGCCGGCGGGCATCTGGAGCTGCTCAACCCCGACAAGGTGGTGCTGGAGATACCTCCGCTGGGCCTGGCCGCCCAGCAGGAGGTACAGGCCCGCCTGCCCATCCTCAGCAATCTGCGCGCACGCGGTTTCAACCTGGCCTTCAATCACACGGTGCTGGAGTCCGCCTATGCAGCCTGGCTGCCCCTGGCCGACTACATCAAGTTCGACCTGTCCGTGCTGGCCCCTGACCAGTTGGCCGTGCTGGTCAATTTTGCCGGCCGCCACACGCGCGCCGAGCTGATCGCCGAGAAGGTGGAAAGCGCCCAGCAGCATGAGCAGGTGGGCCGCCTGGGCATACAGCTGTTCCAGGGCTTCTGGTTCGCGCGGCCCACGGTGGTGCGCACCAAGCTGCTGTCGCCCTCGCAGCAAAGCATTGTCCAGCTGCTGAATCTGGTGCGCCAGCAGGCCAGCACCGATGCCATCGAGGATGTGCTCAAGAAGGATGCGGGCCTGGCCTTCAACCTGATGCGCCTGATCAATTCCGTGGGCTTCGGCGTGCAGCGCGAGATCACCTCGTTCCGCCAGGCCGTGATGCTCATGGGCCTCAAGAAGCTGTTCCGCTGGGCGGCCATGCTGCTGACCGCATCGCGCAACGGCGGCCCGCCGCCGGCCATCGGCCAGACCGCCGTGATCCGCGGGCGACTGATGGAGCTGCTGGCCCAGGAATCGCTGAGCGAGGAAGACTCCGACCAGGCCTTCGTCGTCGGCATCTTCTCGCTGCTGGGCAGCATGCTGGACCTGCCGCAGGACGTGGCCATGAGCCTGATCCCCGTGCCCGACGCCGTCTCCGCCGCCGTGCTGCGCCACGAAGGCGTGCTGGGCGAGCTGCTGATCCTGGCCCAGGCCTGCGAAGCCAGCGACGATGCAGCCTTCCACCGCAGCGCAGGCGCGCTGCGCCTGAGCAGCCAGCAGATCAACTGGGCCCATCTGCAGGCCCTGGCCTGGACCGACCAACTGGCAGACAGCTCGCTATAGCTATAAGCTATAGAACGCCATCGAAAGCCATCGCTCATCCATCTTTCTCAGCTTCCAAATGACTACCAACGACAACTCCTCCGCTCCGCCGCCCCCCCTGCCAGCCGGGGTGGAGGACGGGCAGGTGGCCGTCATTGCGCGCCAGGCCATCGTCAACGAGGCGCGCGATGTCTTCGGCTATGAGCTTTTCGACCGCTCCACGGCCCAGCATGCGCACACGGCTGCCTCCGATGCCGCCCTGCTCTTCAACGCGCTGTCGTATGCGGGCGCCGAAGCGCTGGTGGGCAAGAAGACAGTCTTCATCAACTGCACGCATGACAGCCTGGCCGGCGGCCACTTGGAACTGATCCACCCCGACAAGGTGGTGCTGGAGGTACCCACGCTGGGCGAGAACGCCACGGCTGCCGATATCGAGGAACGCCTGCCCACCTTCCAGGCCCTGCGCCAGCGCGGCTTCCGCCTGGCCTTCAACCAGCACCTGCTGCGCCGCGCCTATGCCAGCTGGCTGCCTGCGGCCGCCTTCATCAAGCTGGACATGCAGACCTTCGCACTGGCCGATGCCGAGACCCTGGTGAAGTTCGCGCGCGCCCATACCAATGCCCAGATCGTGGCCGAAAAGGTCGAGACCTCCGAGCAGTTCGAGCGCATGCGCGACCTGGGCGTGCGGCTGTTCCAGGGCTTTTGGTTCGCCCAGCCGCAACTCGTGCAGGCGCGCACCATCCGCCCCACGCAGGCCACCATCATCCAGCTGATCAATCTGGTGCGCCAGCAGGCCAGCACGGACGAGATCGAAGCCCTGCTCAAGAAGGATCCCACGCTGTCCTTCAACCTGCTGCGCTTCATCAACTCCTCGGGTTTCGGCCTGTCGTGCGAGATCACCTCGTTCCGCCACGCGGTGATGATCCTGGGCCTCAAGAAGCTGTTCCGCTGGGCGGCCCTGCTTTTGACCACTTCGCGCGCGGGCGGCACGCCGCCGGCCGTGGGCCAGACCGCCGTGGTGCGCGGGCGCCTGATGGAGTTGCTGACGGCCGAGCTGCTCTCGCCCGAGGAGTGCGACAACGCCTTCGTGGTCGGCGTGTTCTCGCTGCTGGACGTGATGCTGGGCCAGCCCATGGAAAAGGCGCTGGAGTCCATCGCCCTGCCCCAGCCCGTGATCGATGCGCTGGTGCACAACAAGGGCGTGTTCGCGCCCTTCCTGGAGCTGACGCGTGCCTGCGAAAGCGGCGATGACGAAGGCTTCGCGCGCGCAGCCAATGCACTGCAGCTGTCCAACCACCAGGTCAACTGGGCGCATCTGCAGGCCCTGGCCTGGGCCGACAATCTCACGGCGGACGAGCCCATGGCATAGGCGGGCCCCGCACATCCGGCACCAAAGACAAAGGGCTTGCGGCCATGACGGCTGCAAGCCCTTTTTGCATGGGCGCCGGTGGCGCCCTGCGCTCCATCAATTGAGCTTGATGCCGGCTGCGCGAATGATGCGCGCGTTGGACTGGGACTCGGCCTCGATCTGGCGTGCAAAGTCCTCGGCCTTGCCGCCCATGGCCACGTTGTCGGTGGCCTCCAGCTTGGCGCGCATGTCCGGCTGGGCCAGCACCTGGTTGATCTCGGCATTGAGCTTTTGCAGCACGGGCGCAGGCGTTCCAGCGGGCGCGAAGATGCCGAACACCGAGGTCATGTTGGCGCTCTTGTAGCCCAGTTCGGCCAGCGTGGGAACGCCGGGCAGCGACTCCAGGCGCTGGGGTGCACCCACGGCCAGGGCCTTGAACTTGCCCGCCTTGATGTGCTGCAAAACGGCCGGGCCGGCATTGGTGGACAGCACTTCGAACTGCGCGCTCAGGCCGTCATTGAGCTGCTGCCCGCCGCCCTTGTAGGGAATGTGCGTGATCCGGACCTGCGAGGCATGCATGATCTGCTCGAGCATGATGTGGCCCAGCGAGGCCAGGCCGGCCGTGGCCCAGCGCACTTCGCCGGGCTGCGCCTTGGCCTGGGCCACCAGCGCATTGAAGTCGGCCGCCGTGGAGCGGGCCGTGCCCAGCAGCAGCACGGGCGAGTACATCACGCTGGTCACGGGCACCAGGTCGCGCTGCGGATCGAACAGGGGCTTGCCCAGGTGCGGGCTCAGCGTCAGCGGGCTGATGGAGGAAAAGCCCAGCGTGTAGCCATCGGGTGCGGCCTTGGCCACCAGGTCCAGGCCGATGGCGCCGCCGGCGCCGGCCTTGTTGTCCACCACCACGGGCTGGCCCAGGCGGGCGGCCAGCTTCTCGCCCAGGGCGCGGGCTACCACATCGCTGACGCCGCCGGCCGGGTAGGAAACCACCACGCGGATGGGCCGGCTGGGCCATGCCGCATCGGCAGCCGACGCAGACATCGGCAGGGCCGCGGCAGCCACCGTCGCCGCCAGCATGGAAGTCACCAGCACATGCCGGCGCAGGAAATCAGTCATCGAGAACTCCGCAGAAACACATCGAACACGGCGGTGATTGTTGTGCAAAGCACATATCCCCGAGGCGGGCTTTGCCACTTCGACGGTTTCAACGCCAGAAATAGGCAATCCGGCGAACCGACCACATCCAATCAACCACGCGGATGGTGCAAAGCGTGCAGGGCCTTGAGCCGCTCGCGCGCCACATGGGTGTAGATGGTGGTGGTGGAAATATCGGCATGGCCCAGCAGCATCTGCACCACGCGCAGGTCAGCGCCGTGGTTGAGCAAATGCGTGGCGAAGGCATGGCGCAGCGTGTGCGGCGACAGCGGTGCCGCAATGCCGGCCATCTGCGCACAGCGCTTGACGATGACCCAGAACATCACGCGGCTCATCGCAGCCCCTCGCTGGGTCACGAAGACCGCATCGCTGCGCTGCCCGCCCAGGATGGCGCCGCGTGCCGTGGCCAGATAGCGCTCCAGCCACCAATGTGCCTCCTGGCCGAAAGGCACCAGTCTTTCCTTTTGCCCCTTGCCGGTCACGCGCAGCACGCCCGAGCGCAGATCGATGCCATGCATCGGCAGATCCACCAGCTCGCTCACGCGCAGGCCGCTGGCGTACATCAGCTCCAGCATGGCGCGGTCACGCAGGCCCAGCGGCGTATCGACATCGGGCGCCTTGAGCAGCGCCTCCACCTGAGCCTGCGTCAGCGTATGCGGCACGCGCGGCGGCTGCCGTGCCGCCAGCATGCGCACCGTGGGATCGGCCGCAATGCGCTGCTCGCGCAGCGCCCAGTGGTAGTAGCGGCGCAGCACCGTCAACCGCCGGTTGGAAGAACTGGCCTTGGTCTGCTCCACCCGCACCGCGAAATAGCCCTGCAGTTCCAGCTCGCCCGCCGCATCCAGCGCCAGCGGCGGCCGCTGGTGCGCCAGCCACCGGCCCCAGGCCATCAGATCGCGGCGGTAGGCCGCCAGCGTATTGCGCGACAGCCCGTCCTCCAGCAGCAGCGCATCCATGAACAGGTCCAGCGCATCCAGGCTGGCCGGCAGCGGCGCGGGCCAGGATGCAGGATCGGCGGCAGGTTCGGCTTCGGCAACCGAGGGGGACATGATGGAAGCGGCAGGCACTTGGGACATCCCATCAAGCCTACAACGAAAAAACCCGAGGTCCGCAAGGAGCCTCGGGTTCTGAGCCAACCGCTCAGGGCGGTGCTTACTCCAGCGTGAGTTTTTGCTGGGCAACCACCTTCTTGTAGGTCTCGTACTCTTCCTTGATCTGCTTGGCGAACTCTTCAGGCGAGTTGCCGATGACCAGGGAGCCCGTGTCCTCGATGCGCTTGCGCACGGCCGGGTCCTGCAGCACCTTGCGCACGGCGGCGTTGATCTTGTCCACCACATCCTTGGGCATGTTCTTGGGGCCCAGGATGCCGTAGTAGGCCATGCGGTTCACCGGCTCCAGGCCCACTTCCTTGAAGGTGGGCACATTGGGCAGCACGGCCAGGCGCTGGGGCGCGGCCACCACGATGGGCACCAGGCGGTTGTCCTTGATGAACGGCAGGGCCGAGGGCAGGTTGTCCAGCACCATGGGCACCTGGCCCGCCACCACGTCGTTGAGCGCAGGGCCCGCGCCGCGGTAGGGGATGTGGGTGACGAAGGTGTTGGTCAGGCTCTTGTACAGCTCCATCAGCATGTGCTGGATGCCGCCCGTGCCCGAGGACGCATAGGAGTACTTGCCCTGGGACTTCTTGAGTTCGGCCTCGAAGCTCTTGTAGTCCTTGGCGGGGAACTTGGGGTTCACCGCAATCACGTTGGGCGTGGCCGCCACGTTGATGATGGGCGTGAAGTCCGTCAGCGTGTTGTAGGAGATCTTGGGGTTGATCGCGGGGTTGGTCGCCGTGGTCGAGACCGTGGCGATGCCCAGGCTGTAGCCATCGGGCTGCGAGCGCGCGGTTTCCATGGCGCCGATGACGCCACCGCCGCCGCCGCGGTTGTCCACCACCACGGGCTGGCCCAGTTCCTTGGTCAGGGGTTCGGCGATCACGCGGGCGATGATGTCGGTCGTGCCACCGGGGGCGAAGGGCACCACCAGCTTGATCGGCTTGGTGGGGTAGGCCTGGGCCAGGGCTCCGGTGCTTGCGAGGACCAGGGTCAGTCCCATCCAGCTGCGACGATTCATACAGGATCTCCTTTTGGGGGTCGTGTTGACGAAGAGGTTTTCATGGACATCCGCAAGGCCGTGCCTGCGGATGGATGGTCTGCGAAATGAAGGCTCGCAAACGCTGCCACGGAACAGCCATGTTGGGGCCTGGAGCCCGCTGCGCGCTTGACGGTCGTCAGGACCTGCGCTTTCGGATCGGCTGTGTGGACCCCAGCGATGCTAAGGCCCGGGGCCCGGTTGTCACAGTTTGTCGCAGCACTGATTTCCCGGTGTTTACCCCTAGCCTCGCGCCATGGTTTCTCGGGAGACGCGGCGACTGCGGGGTTGCGCTTATGCTCAGCCCCCGTGAACTACGCCGTGCTGCTCTTCCCCGATTTTTCGCTCATCGTGCTTGGCTACGTGCTGTGCCGCTTCACACAGCTCAATCGCACGGTCTGGCAGGCGGTGGAGGCGCTGGTGTACTACCTGCTGTTCCCGGTGCTGCTGTTCCACTCCATCGTCAAGAGCCCGGTGGACTGGGGTGCCACCTCCCACTTGCTGGCCGCTGGCGTGTGTGCGGCCCTGGTCGGCATCGGCCTGGCCTACAGCCTGCCCTGGTGGCCGGGCCTGCGCGGCCGCATCGATGTGCGCGAGCATGCCGGCGCCGTGCAGGTGGCGTTTCGCTTCAACTCCTTCATCGGCCTGGCGCTGGCCAGCCGGCTGGCGGGGCCTGAGGGCCTGCTGTTCATCTCGGTGCTGATCGGCGTGAGCGTGCCGCTGTGCAATATCGCGGCCGTCTGGCCCATGGCGCGCGGCAGCAACCAGCACTTCCTGGGGCAACTGGTGCGCAATCCGCTGATCGTCGGCACGCTGTCGGGCCTGGTGTTCAGCGCGCTGGGGCTGAAGCTGCCCGCACTGCTCGAGCCGTCAGTCTCCCGCATAGGCGCAGCCTCCATCGCGCTGGGCCTGATGTCGGCCGGCGCCGGCATGCAGTTCGGCGCGCTGGCCGCCGGCAAGCTGCTGGCCGTGTGCCTGCTGGCCGTGCGGCATCTGGTGCAGCCGCTGATCGCCTATGCCATGGTGCGGGCATTTGGCCTCAGCGGTGCGCAGGCCCTGATCCTCATGGCCTTCTCGGCCCTGCCCACGGCATCGTCATGCTATGTGCTGGCCGCACGCATGGGCTACAACGGCTCGTATGTGGCGGGGCTGGTCACGCTGTCCACGCTGCTGGGCGTGCTCAGCCTGCCGTTTGCGCTGAGCCTGCTGCAGTTCTGATGCCGCTGTGCCGCGGCGCCCCTACAGCACGGCACGCATGTCGTCCGTGAAGGCGGCCGTGATGTCGTCCTGGCGTGCGCGCTTCCTGGCCACCATGGTGATGTCCACGTCATAGCTGAAGAGGGATTCGTCCAGCGCGTGCAGCAGGCCGGCAGCCACATAGGGCGCTGCGTAATGCTCTGGCAGGTAGCCCAGGTGGGCGCCTGACAGGATGAGGATGGCGGCCGCCTCCATGTTGTCCGCCTCCGAGGTGACATGGCGCGGGCGCCCCGTCAGCGGTGCCTGCGGCAGCGGATAGGTGCGCCAGGTCCAGTCGGCTTCGCCCGCCTCCTGCGCGCCGATGCGGCCCGCGCGCGCGGCAAAGGGATGGCTGGCGCTGCAATAGGCCACCTGCCTTTCGCTGAACAGCCGCGTGTATTCCAGCGCCGGGGCGCGGTGCAGGAAATAGCCCACGGCGACCTGCAGCTCATCGCGCAGCAGCATTTCCTCCAGCTCGCGCGGCCCGCGCACCAGCACAGACAGGCGCACGGCCTCGTCGCGCTGGCGAAAGCGCTGTATGGCCCGCCCCATCAACGCGTTGTATTCCGTGGGTGCATTGCCGATCAGGCCGATGGCCAGGCTGCCGACCAGTTGCCTGTGCATGTTGCGCGCCTGCGCGCTGAATCCTTCCAGGCCCTGCAGCGCAGCGCGGGCCAGGTCGACGAAGCGCCGGCCCTTGGCCGTCAGGCGAAAGCCGCCGCGCCCGCGCTCGCACAGGCTGAACCCCAGGCGTGTCTCCAGCGTGGACAGCTGGCTGCTGAGCGTGGACTGCCCCACGCCAAGAATGGCCTGCGCAGCCGATACACCGCCCGCGTCGACGATGGCCAGAAAAACGCGCAGCAGCCGCAGGTCGAGATCTGAAACGGTATGGAGCATGGGGTTTTCACTCAGCAAAGATCGATGTTCATCGATGTTTGTAGATGGAACTTGAAATGGATGCAAGCCCGGCTGCTGTCTAGCATTCACGGCTGTTGCGGCGCGCTTCGGTTCACCGGAGCACGCCGCCAGCGCAGAACAAGAGGGGCGGTCCGTGACATTCACTTGCGTGAATACCGCTGTTTCAGAAGGACCCTGCACACGGGGTCGGAACAAAAGGGGAGAGAGACCATGGTGCTTGATATCTCGGTGGTAGTGATCTACGCGGCAGCCATGCTGCTGCTGGGCTGGTACGGCATGCGCCGCGCGAAGACGCAGGAGGACTTTCTCGTGGCGGGCCGCAACCTCGGGCCGGGCCTGTACATGGGCACCATGGCTGCCACGGTGATCGGCGGGGCCAGCACGGTGGGCACGGTACGCCTGGGCTACGTGTACGGCATCTCGGGCTTGTGGCTGTGCGCGGCTCTGGGTGCGGGCCTGCTGGTGCTGAACCTGTTCCTGGCCAAGCCCCTGCTCAGGCTGCGCATCTGCACCGTGACCCAGGTGCTGGAGCGGCGCTACAGCGCCCGCACCCAGCAGGCCAGCGCACTGGTGATGCTGGCCTATGCGCTGATGCTGGCGGCCACGTCGGTGATCGCCATCGGCACCGTGATGCAGGTGCTGTTCGACCTGCCTCTGTGGATCTCCATCCTGGTGGGCGGGGGCGTCGTGGTCATCTACTCGGCCGTGGGCGGCATGTGGTCGCTGACGCTGACGGACATCGTGCAGTTCGTGATCAAGACCGCGGGCCTGATGCTGATCCTGCTGCCCATCTGCCTGTACCGCGTGGGCGGCTGGGACCAACTGGTTGCACGGCTGCCTGCGTCCAGCTTCGATGTCACATACATCGGCTGGGACACCATCGCCACCTACTTCGTCATCTATTTCTTCGGAATCATGATCGGCCAGGACGTGTGGCAGCGCGTGTTCACGGCCCGCAGCGAACGCGTGGCCGCCGTGGCGGGCAGCCTCGCCGGCCTGTACTGCGTGGTCTACGGGCTGGTCGGCGCCCTGGTGGGCATGGCGGCGCGGGTGCTGCTGCCGGAACTGGACAATCCCAACAACGCCTTTGCCGCCATCGTGCAGGCCAGCCTGCCGGACGGCGTCCGCGGCCTGGTGATCGCTGCCGCGCTGGCCGCCATGATGTCCACCGCCAGCGCGGCCATGCTGGCGGGCTCCACCGTGCTGGCCGAAGACCTCGTGCCCCTGCTGCGGCAAGGCAAGCCGCTGGCCGATGTGCGCTGGCACCGGCTGCTGACGCTGCTGGTGGGCCTTGCCGTGCTGGGCATCGCCCTGGTGGTGGACGACGTGCTCAACGCCCTGACCACAGCCTACAACCTGCTCGTGGGCGGCATGCTGGTGCCGCTGATCGGCGCCATCTACTGGCGCCGCGCCACCACGGCGGGCGCCATTGCCAGCATGCTGCTGGGCTGCGCCACGGCAGTGGTCTTCATGGTCCGCGACGGATTGGCCGCCAACACGCCGATCTACGCCAGCCTGGCCATGAGCACGGCCAGTTTCATCCTCATCAGCCTGGCGCAGCGCTTGCAGCAGCGCTCCCTGTCGGGCATCCAATCCTGAACCAAGGGACACCCATGACCCTCTTGACTGCAGACAGGCTGGCCGCGCTGCGTGCGCGCTTCGGCGGAGACAACGAGTCCGTCATCCACGATCCGCATTTCCGCACCGTGGCCGCCCACATCATCGACGCCAGCGGCACGCGCAGCGCACCCTACGCAGGCATTCCCACGCTGCTGGATGCCCCCATGCACCCCATGGACTGGAGCCGCCCGGACTTCGGCGAACTGCAGGCCGCGCTGATCGGCGTGCCCATGGACCTGGGCATCAGCAACCGCAGCGGCTGCCGCTTCGGGCCCAGGGCGCTGCGTGCGATAGAGCGCGTGGGCCCCTACAACCATGTACTCAGATCCGCGCCCACGCGCGAGCTGCGCGTGGCGGACATCGGCGACGTGCCGCTGTCCAGCCGCTACAGCCTGGAGCAGTCGCACCGCGACATAGAGTCGGCCTTCACGAAGATCCATGCGGCCGGCGTGATTCCGCTGTCTGCGGGCGGAGACCACTCCATCACCCTGCCCATACTGCGCGTGCTGGGCCGCGACCGGCCACTGGCCCTGGTCCACTTCGATGCCCACTGCGATACTGGCGGCCCCTTCGACGGCAGCCGCTTCCACCACGGCGGCCCCTTTCGCCAGGCCGTGCTGGATGGCGTGCTCGACCCCACGCGGACCATACAGATCGGCATACGCGGTGCGGCCGAATATCTCTGGGAGTTCTCCTATGAGTCGGGCATGACGGTGATCCACGCAGAGGACCTTCCCGCGCTGGGCGTGGACGGCGTCATTGCCCGCGCACGCGAGGTGGTGGGCGATGCGCCCGTCTACGTCTCCTTCGACGTCGACTGCCTGGACCCGGCCTTTGCGCCCGGCACGGGCACGCCCGAGGTGGGAGGCCTGACGGTGCGCGAAGCCCAGGCCATGGTGCGCGGCCTGGCCGGCATCCACATCGTGGGCGGTGACGTGGTCGAGGTCTCGCCCGCCTACGACGCCACCACCAACACCGCCCATGCGGGCGCGCAGATGCTGTTCGAAATCCTCAGCCTGATCTGCGCACGCCACGCCGACCGAGGCGCCGCAAGCCCTGTCTAGGTGCCCGCCCCGTCCCCGTGCCGGGTGGACGACCCCATGCCCTCCGCCCCCGGCTCACGCAGCAGCTCCAGCGGCGTGCTGCCGTAGCGTGCCCTGAAGCGCCGGGAAAAATGCGCGAGCGAGTTGAAGCCGCAGCGCTGCGAGATTTCCGTGACGCCCAGCGTTCCCGGCTTCGCTGCGCGCAGCAGCGCATGGGCGCGCTCCAGTCGATAGTCCATGAGTTCGGCGCTGAGGCTGGTGCCTTCGCGCGACAGCCGCGATTGCAGCGAGCGCACGGAAAGTCCCAGCCTCGATGCCACGCGCTCCGGCCCCAGCGCCGGGTCCGGATATTGGCGGGCGATCAATTGGCGCACCCGGCACAACAGCACGTGCATGGGCGCGTCAGGCCGGGCTGCAGCCCTTTCGGCCCCGGCCTGCAGCACGGTCTTCAAGGTGTTGATGACCAGATCGGACAGCTGCGCGGACTCGCCCTCGGGCAGGGGAGCCTGCCATGCATGGATCAGTTGCATCTGCTGGACGAGCAGCTGCAACGACGCGCAGTCAGGCAGGCTGCGTGCCAGCAGTTGCGAAGCCATGCCTGCGCACGAATCGATCAGCGCCAGCGGCACGGCCAGCACGAGCAGGTCCACGGCTTCGTCCTGCCAGATGCGGTAGCCGCACCGCTCGTCCAGCAGGAACAGTTGGCCGGGCTGCGCATGCGACTCGCCGCCCGCAACCGCCGCGCCCGGCCCATCGAGCGCAGACACCCGGGCGCGGCCCTTGAGGTAGAGCAGGCACAGCAGGCTGGCCGGGCTCGCGCGCTGGCAACCCGCCTGCAGGCGCTGCATGCCGTGGCCCGCCGCCATCTGGATGCGGTTGAACACCACCGCGCCCACGCCACGCGATGTGAGCACGGCCTCGAAGCGCTCGGGCCGCGCCACCAGGGGCGTGTGCGGCATCTGCGCCTCACGGCTGGCATCGCTCCAGAATTGCGCTCGCCCCAGGGGGGCGACATGCATCGTGGACCACCGGTTGTATGTCATACATTCCTCGCCCGGCGCGCAGCGCGCGGCCTGTTTTTGTGAGGGGCTGTGCGGGGAAGTCGATCGCGCCCCGGGGACTCGGGCAGACGGACCGACGACAGGGCCACGCGGCAGCATGAACCCTGGATTTTCGGGATTCCGGCGCCATCAGGCCATTGGACCATTCTGAAAATCGGCAGTTGACCGGGATGAATTCCTAGGCCGTTGCGCCGAAGCGGCCCGGATCACCGCGCGATGGCTGGCAGCCGCTCGCTCCACAGCGTGGACTGGTTGCGGCCATTGCGCTTGGAGTAGTACAGCGCCGCATCGGCCCGCTCCAGGCAGCCCTGGGCCGATGCATCGCTGCGCTGCAGCTCGTACACGCCCAGGCTGATGGTGATGTGCAGGTCTCCGGCCTTGCCCGCATCGATGGCCTGCCCGGCAATGGCTTCGCGCAGGCTTTCGGCGCGCCGCAGGCCCACCTCCGCATTGGTGTCGGACAGCAGCACGGCGAATTCCTCGCCGCCCAGCCGGCCCACCATGTCTTCCCTGCGCATCTCCTGCGCCACCGAGGCCAGCAGTTCCTTGAGCACGATGTCGCCCACCGCGTGGCCGTAGCCGTCGTTCACCTGCTTGAAGTGGTCTATGTCCAGCATGATCAGCGTGGAATGCGCGACCAGGCCGCTGCGCAGATGGTCCAGCTCCATCGCCAGCCGCTCCATGAAGGCGCGGCGGTTGGGAATGCCCGTCAGCGCATCGGTCAGCGCCAGCGTTTCCAGCTGGGATTCGCGCTGCTGCCGCTCCGTCGCATCGTGGAAGACCCAGCAATGGCCGATGGAGCGGTCACCGTCGCGCAGCTGCATGCCCTCGATCTCCACATAGTGGCCATCGGGCAGCGCATGCAGGGAGCGGCCGGCCACGGGCCCTGCGCTGAGCACGCCTGCCACCGACGCCGGCAGCAGCTGGATCAGCGCCGGCATGCCCAGCCCCACAAGGGCGGCAGGCGCCATGTCCAGTTGCAGGGCAGCGGCCAGCATGCGGTTGGCCGCCAGCACCTGGCGGCCCTGCGCGTCAGTGACCAGGATGCCTGCGGGAAAGCGGTCGATGATGGCCTCCAGCCGGTGCTGGGTCTCGGCCAGCGCGGTCTCGGCGCGCCGGCGCGCATCGGTGTCGATCATGGTCCAGATGACGCGGCCATCGTCCTCGTCGGGGTCCAGCAGCGAGCCCTGCATGTCGAACCAGTGGTCCGAGCCCGACGGCATGCGCAGGATCCATTCCGTGCGCACCGTGCCGCGTGCGTTGAGCTGCCCGTACAGCTGGCCGAAGCGTTCGAAACTCTCGTCGCTGACATGCAGCGAGCGCAGGTTCACGCCACCGGGCAGCCGCTCCGTCTCGATCTGGAAGGTCTGCGCCGCGCGCTCGTTGGCATAGAGGATTTCGCGCTGGGGACCGGCCATCACGATGAGGGCGCTGCCCCGGTCCAGCAAGGCCTTGATCAGGCGGGACTGCTCCACGCGCTGCTGTATGTCGGTGTGCGTGCCCAGCATGCGCACGGGCTTGCCGTCGGCATCGCGCTGGGTGATCTCGCCGCGCGACTCCACCCACAGCCAGCTGTCGGCCGAGCCGCGCAGCCGCATCTCCACTCGGAAGTCGGCCCCGGCCTCGGCATGGCGCTGCAGCCGCGCCAGCACGCGCGCCCTGTCCGAGGGATGGACCATCGCGCAGAAGGCGTCGTAGTTCATGGGGAACTGGCCTGCCTCGAAGCCCAGCATCTGGTAGCAGCGCGCATCCCACTCCACATGGCCGCTGCGGCAGTCCCACTCCCACAGGCCGTCGCGCACGGCGCCCACCGTCAGGCGCAGGCGCTCCTCGCTGTGGCGTATGGATTCCTGTATGGCCTGGTCCTGCGTGACGTCGTGCACATAGCCATGCCACAGCAGCGAGCCGTCTTCCTCCTGCTGCGGCCGGGCGTGGCCGTGCAGCCAGCGCAGCTCGCCTCCAGGCCCGTAGACGCGGTATTTGTGCTCCCAGACATCCTTGCGCCCCACGCTGTCCTGCACCGAGGTCGCCAGGGCGGGCAGATCCTCGGGGTGCACGCGCTTGAGCAGTTCATGGTCGGCGAACCGGACGGCGTCGGCCCTTGCGCCATGCAGCTCGAAGAACCCCGGGCTGGTGAAGGGAAACTGGAACTGGCCATCCGCGCCGATGCGGAACTGGAACAGCCCCCCGGGCACCTCCTGCGCCAGCCGCGCGAAGCGCCGCTCGCCCTGCAGCCGCATGCGCTCGCTGAGCTGGCGCTGGCGCGCCAGCCACAGCGTCAGCAGTACGGCCAGCAGCAGCACCGCCGTACCTATGCCATTGCGCAGCAGGCCGCGCTCCAGCGATTCCTCCAGCGATTCGAAGATGGCCTTCTTGTCCAGCCCTGCGCTGACGATCAGCGGATAGCCCTCCACCCTGCTCCAGGCATACATGCGCAGCACGCCATCGACCGAGGACTCGGCCTCGTAGGTGCCGCGCTCCATGGCCGGCGCGAACTGTGACACGCGCACATCGGAGACCGAACGCCCCATCACCTCGTCCTGTCCCTGAGAGCGCGCCAGATAGACACCGTCGGTGCGCAGCAGCAAGATCACGTCCTTGGCGCCATCGAAGATGGACTGGAAATACCCCGAGATGTAGTCGGGCGACAGCGACAGCACCAGCACGCCCGAGAAGCGCCCCTGGCGGTACAGCGCGCGGCTCAGCTGTATGGTCCATTTATGGGAGACGCGCCCCTGCACGGGCCGGCCGATGAACATCCCCATGGTCTCGCGGTTGGCATGGACCTGGAAATGCTCCCGGTCGCGGATCGAGACCTTGGCGGCCCGGGTCTGCGCATCCTGCTGCAGATTGGAGTAGACGATGTCCCCGCTCTCGTCGGCCACGGCGATCTGCAGGAAGGTGCCGGCCGGATAGGCATCGAAGGTGGTCTGCACGGCATGCTGAAAGACGTCGGCCTCGCCATCGGCAAAGTCGGACTCCAGGCCGCGCATGGTGTAGTCCAGGCCGGACAGCAGGGTCTGCACCTGCACCGAAACCGCATGCGACATCTGCCCCACGCGCAGCCAGGACTGGGCTTCGGTGAAGTTTCGCTGCGTGCGATGGCTGTCCACCAGCACCGTCCAGTACGCCACCGTGGCCAGCAGCACGCAGCACAGGCCTACCCAGACGGCCACGGCGGTCTGGGTGAGAGGTTCGGCGTTCAGCAGACGGAAAGGCTTTGCGCGCATATCGAACACCATGTTGAGTCACACAGACCCCGCGCCCTCAGGGGCGGTGGCCCGCAACAGGCCGCCGGGGAGCCATCAGACTGAGCGCAACAATTGTTTCACACACCAGCGCCCCGGCTTATCAGCTCAATCCGATCTTTGCGACAGTGCCCAGGCCACATGCTCGCGCACCATGGCGTCGGGATGTTCGGCGCGGCTGGCCAGCGCCTGGCGCAGTGCCGTATCGCCGGTTTCACGCCAGGCGTTTCCCAGCGCCACGGCCACGTTGCGCAGCCAGCGCGCATGGCCTATGCGCCGGATGGGACTGCCTTCGGTCAGGCGCAGGAAGGTCGCCTCGTCCCAGGCGAAGAAGTGCACCAGCTGCCCGCCAGCCAGAATCTCGCGCGCATCGAAATCAGGCAGGCGGCTGGGCTGGGCAAACTTGTTCCAGGGGCAGGCCAGCTGGCAGTCGTCGCAGCCGTAGATGCGATTGGCCATCAGCGGCCGCAACTCCTCGGGAATGGCGCCCGCATGCTCGATGGTCAGGTAGGAGATGCAGCGCCGCGCATCCACCCGGTGCGGCGCCACGATGGCGCCCGTGGGGCAGGCCGTGATGCAGGCCGCGCAGCTGCCGCAGTGCGCGGTCACCGGCGCCGTGGGCTCCAGCGCCAGGTCCACATAGATCTCGCCCAGGAAGAACATGGAGCCTGCCTCGCGGTTGAGCACCAGCGTGTGCTTGCCACGCCAGCCCTGGCCGCTGCGCCGGGCCAGCTCGGCCTCCAGCACGGGAGCGGAATCGGTGAAGGCGCGGTGGCCGAAGGGGCCGACCTCCTGGGCGATGCGCTCTGCCAGCTTCTGCAGCCGGTTGCGCAGCACCTTGTGGTAGTCACGGCCCCGGGCATAGACGGAGACGATGCCCTCGGCGGGCCGCTGCAGCCTCTCCCACTCCATGGCCTGCCAGGCGCCGGGCGCGTCGGCGGGCGTGTCGCGCGGCAGGTAGTCCATGCGGGCCGTGATCACGCTCACGGTGCCCGGCACCAGCTCGGCAGGCCGCGCGCGGCGCAGTCCGTGGGCCTGCATATAGTCCATCTCGCCATGGAACCCCTGGGCCAGCCACTGCATCAAACCCGGCTCCGCAGACGACAAATCCACGCCAGCCACGCCAATTTGGGAAAATCCCAGTTCGCGGGCCCAGCCTTGCATCAAAGGAACCAATTGACTGCTGCACAACATACTCCCTCGATTGTAGAAAGCGCCCGGCCGCAGGATGCGGAAACTGCGGGCCATCGCTGGATATGGGGCAGCGAGGAAGACACGCAGCGGTTTGCGCAGCAGCTCGCGGACCATCCGGCGCTGCGCAATGCCTACGTCACGCTGCACGGCGACCTGGGCGCCGGCAAGACCACGCTGGTGCGGCACTGGCTGCGCGCACTGGGCGTGCAGGGCCGCATCAAAAGCCCCACCTATGCCGTGGTGGAGCCGCACGAGGCGCCGGGCCTGTCCATCTGGCACTTCGACTTCTACCGCTTCGACGATCCGCGCGAGTGGGAGGATGCAGGATTTCGCGATATTTTCGCCAGCCCCGGTCTCAAGCTGGCAGAATGGCCCGAAAAGGCCGCAGCGCTTACGCCTGCGGCAGATATAGCTATTCATATCGAAGCAATCGACGAGACGCAGCGCCAGGTGAGCCTGATCGCCGGCACGCCCGTCGGACGCGCCGTGATCGAAGCACTCAAGGCATGAGCGACGCCCAATCCTTCTCCTATCCGTCCGGCCTGTCGCGCCGCAACCTGCTGCAGGCGGGCTCCATCGTGCTGCTGCTGGGCCGCCAGCACATTGCGCACGGCGCCACCATCGTGGCCGTGCGCGTCTGGCCTGCGCCAGAGTACACGCGCGTGACCATCGAGTCCGACCGGCCGCTGGCTGCCAAGCAGTTCTTCGTGGACCAGCCGCCTCGGCTGGCCGTGGACATCGAAGGCATCGACCTCAATCCCGCGCTGCGCGAGCTGGTCGCCAAGGTGCGCTCCGACGACCCCAACATCGCATCCATCCGCGTGGGCCAGAACTCGCCCAGCGTGGTGCGCCTGGTGATCGATCTCAAGCAGCCCGCCAAGCCCCAGGTCTTCACCCTGCAGCCGGTGGCGGCCTACAAGCACCGGCTGGTGTTCGACCTGTACCCGGCCAAGGCCGTGGACCCGCTGGAGGCGCTGATCAGCGAGCGCCTGCGTGATGCCTCCGGCGACGACACCGCCGTGGCGGCGGCACCTCCACCACCTCCTGCACCCGCAATGCCCCGCCCCCCAGGCGCCGCGGCGCCGGCCCCCGACCCCCTGGGCGACCTGATCGCCCAGCACAGCGGCGGCACGGGCGGCAAGACGCCTGCGCCGCCGCCTGCCGTGATCGCGCAGGCGCCGGCTCCCGCGGCTGCGCCGCGTCCTCCTGCCCCAGCGCCTGCACCCGTTCCGGCCCCTGCCCCCATTGCCGCGCCCAACATCGCCACCTCGCGCCAGACCGACCGCATCATCATCGTGGCGCTGGACCCGGGCCACGGCGGCGAGGACCCCGGCGCCACCGGCCCCAGCGGCACGCGCGAGAAGGATGTGGTGCTCAAGATCGCCCACCTGCTGCGCGACCGCATCAACAACACCCGCATCGGCGGCAGCCCCATGCGCGCCTTCATGACGCGCGACGCCGACTTCTTCGTGCCGCTGGCCACCCGCGTCGAGAAAGCCCGGCGCGTTCAGGCCGACCTTTTCATCAGCATCCATGCCGATGCCTTCACCACGCCGGCCGCGCGTGGCGCCAGCGTCTTTGCGCTCAGCGACAAGGGCGCCTCCAGCACGGCCGCGCGCTGGCTGGCCAACAAGGAAAACCAGTCCGACCTCGTGGGCGGGCTGAACATGGGCTCGCAGGACCAGCACGTGCAGCGCATGCTGCTGGACATGAGCACCACGGCCCAGATCAAGGACAGCCTCAAGCTCGGCGGCGCCCTGCTGGGCGAGATCGGCAACATGGCCAAGCTGCACAAGCCGCGCGTGGAGCAGGCCGGCTTTGCCGTGCTCAAGGCGCCCGACATCCCCAGCGTGCTGGTGGAGACCGCCTTCATCAGCAACCCCGAGGAAGAAGCCCGGCTGCGCAGCAGCGCCTACCAGGTGCAGCTGGCCGACGCGCTGATGCGCGGCATCCGCAACTACTTCGCGCACAACCCGCCGCTGGCCCGCAGCCGCTCCGTCTGAGCCGCGAGGGTTGCCACAGGCACGGCGGCATGCCGTCCGCCGCCGCTGTCGGACAGGCAGGACCGGACGCTTCCAAACCGCCCGGCCCCAGCTCGGGCAACTCTCCTACCACGGCCGCAGGCCGTGAATGAGAGCATGCCAACATGTTCCACACAATGCTTGCGCCACCATCCATCCGCCGAAGCAACGCAGGCCACGACAGGAGATGAACATGAAGACACGCCTTTATTCCATTGCCGCCGCTGCCGCCATTGCCTTGTTCTCTGCCGGCTGTTCCACCAACCCCAGCAACGCCCAGATCGGTACCGGCGTCGGCGCCGTGGCCGGTGGTGTGGTGGGTGACGCACTGTTCGGCAGCACGCTGGGCACCGTGGGCGGCGCAGCCGCCGGCGCACTCATCGGCAACGAGGTGGGCAAGCGCAACGACCGCCGCTGACCCCTGCCGCCGCCGTTCGGCCACTGAACGAAAAAGCCCCTTGCGCCATCACGGCGCAAGGGGCTTTTTGCTGTGCGCTGAAGGCTCAGGAAGCCGTCTTGGGCGCGCGGCCCGCGCGCCATGCGCCGAAGATGGCGATCAGGCCCGGCACCAGGATCAGGCCCCAGATGATCTTCTCCAGGTTCTCGCGCACCCAGGGCAGGTTGCCGAAGAAATAGCCGGCGGCGCTGATGCCGAACACCCAGACAATGGCTCCGCCCACGTTGAAGGCCGTGAACTTGCCTCGGTCCATGGCAGCCACACCGGCCACGAAGGGGGCAAAGGTGCGGATGAACGGCATGAAGCGCGCCAGCACGATGGTGATGCCGCCGTAGCGCTCGTAGAACGCATGGGCCTGGTCGAAGGCACGCCGGTTGAACCAGCGCGAATCCTCCCACTGGAACACCTTGGGCCCTATGTAGCGGCCTATGGTGTAGTTGCACTGGTCGCCCAGCACGGCCGCCACCAGCAGCACGGTGCAGGCGATCGAATAGTCCATCAGCCCCACGCCGCACAGCGCGCCGACGATGAACAGCAGCGAGTCGCCGGGCAGAAAGGGCATGACCACCACGCCCGTCTCCACGAAGACGATGAGAAACAGCAGCGCATACACCCAGGGTCCATAGGCCACGACGAAGGCCTCCAGGTGCTTGTCTATGTGCAGGATGAAGTCGATCAGGAACTGAATGATTTCCAAAAGAAGGTCCTCCGCGGCGGGCGCCGCACCGGCCCGTACTGTACTTCGCCGGCATGCCCCCACAGCCGAGCCAGAGCCAATCGCACCGCCGCGCACACCGGCGCTTGCATGGAACTACAAATGCTTGGAATCGCGCCTGTTTTGTTACACAACTTGATAAAACTCTACGAAAAACTCACGAGTGCGTCAGCTTTTTGCAGGCAAAGTCCTTGCATGCCGTCGGCACCGCCGGCCCGGCCTCACCACCATCATCAGGACAAAAGGAAGCAAGCCATGAACAAGACCCTTCGCACCTTCGAGCGCATGACTGAACGCAAGTCGGGCACCACCATGGGCCGCAGCCTGGCCGTCGCCGCCCTTGTGGCCGGCGCGCTGGCCCTGGGCGGCTGCGCCCACCGTCCCAACAACGCGCAGTTGGGCACGGGCGTGGGTGCCGTGGCCGGTGGCGTGCTGGGCAGTGCCCTGTTCGGCACCACGCTGGGAACCGTGGGCGGCGCGGCCGCCGGCGCGCTGGTCGGCAACCAGATGGGCAGCAACAGCGACCGCGCCGGCCGCCGCCGCTGAGGCCGCGCGGCCCCGGCCGCTCTCATCAAAGAGTGCCCCCAGCTCTGGCCTTTGTGGCCGGGGACGCCTCTTGGAGCCGCCTGTGCGGCTCCTTTTTTTGCGCGTGCCCAAGGCACTCCGACCCCATTCCCACAGGCCTCAAGCGGTGGATGCGAGCCCCTAGAATTGCCCTGTGAACGCATCCACCCCCTCCCCCGACACCCTTCCCCGCCGCCCCATCCGTGACCTGCCCGACGAGCTGATCAGCCAGATCGCGGCCGGCGAAGTCGTCGAGCGTCCTGCCTCGGTGGTGCGCGAACTCGTGGACAACGCCCTGGATGCCGGTGCCCGCCAGATCAACGTGCGGCTGCTGGCCGGCGGCGTGCGCCTGATCTCGGTGGAGGACGACGGCGGCGGCATCCCGCGCGATGAGCTGCCCGTGGCGTTGCGCCGCCATGCCACCAGCAAGATCACCGATCTGCACGACCTGGAGACCGTGGCCACCATGGGCTTTCGCGGCGAGGCGCTGGCGGCCATCTGCTCGGTGTCGGAGGCGTCCATCCTCTCGCGCCCTGCGGGCCAGGACTCGGCCTATCTGCTCGATGCGCGCAGCGGCGAGCTGCGCCCCGCCGCGCGCAACCAGGGCACGACGGTCGAGGTCAAGGAGCTGTTCTTCTCCACGCCGGCCCGCCGCAAATTCCTCAAGAGCGATGCCACGGAGCTGGCCCACTGCATAGAGTCCGTGCGCCGCCATGCCCTGGCCCGGCCCGACGTGGGCTTTGCCATCTGGCACGAAGGCAAGCTGGTCGAGCAGTGGCGTGCCGCCGGCAGCATGTCGGACGAAGCCCTTGCGCGCCGCCTGGGCGATGTGCTGGGCGACGCCTTCGTGCAGAACTCCGTGACCGTGGAGCACTGGTCGGGCGCCGTCCATGTCACGGGCCGCGCGGGCATTCCCGATGCGGCGCGCTCCCGGCCCGACCACCAGTTCTGCTACGTCAATGGCCGCTTCGTGCGCGACAAGGTGCTGACCCACGCCTCGCGCAGCGCCTACGAGGATGTGCTGCACGGCCACAAGCAGCCCGTGTATGCGCTGTATGTGGAGATCGACCCCGCGCGCGTGGACGTGAACGTGCACCCCACCAAGATCGAGGTGCGCTTTCGCGACAGCCGCGAGGTGCACCAGGCCGTGCGCCACGCCATAGAGAACGCGCTGGCCGCACCGCGTGCCGCCGCAGCAGCCGCTGCGGCTGCCGAAGAGGCCGCGCGCACGCCCGAGCTTGCGCCCGCCGCTGCGGCAGCGCCGGCCACGGCGCCCAAGGCATCCATGCCCGCCTGGCCCCAGGCCCGCATGAGCTTTGGCGATGAGCAAGGCGGCCACAAGGTCAGCAATATGGCGGGGCTGTGGGCCCCCATGCGCGAGTCCGCAGCCGCAACGGTTGCAAGTCCGGCCCAGGCCTTGGCCGCCGAGCAGCCAGCCGTGCTCGCTGTACCCGCTGTGCCCACTGCTGCCCTGGCCCCCGTCAGCTACGCGCCCCCGGCTTACGCGCCGGCCGTCCAGTCCCCGACTGTTGCCGTTGCCGAGCCTGCTCCTGCGGATTTCTCTGCGCCCCGCACATCATCCGCAGCGGCCACGGCAGCGTCCGACGAGCCCGTCTGGCCCCTGGGCCGCGCCGTCGCCCAGATCCACGGCGTCTACATCCTGGCCGAGAATGCCCAGGGCATGGTCGTGGTGGACATGCATGCGGCGCACGAGCGCATCGTCTACGAGCAGCTCAAGAATGCCGTCAATGCGGCAGAACAGATCCCCAGCCAGCCGCTGCTGATTCCCGCCACCTTCGCCGCCACGCCCGAGGAAGTGGCCACGGCCGAGGCCCATGGCGAGACGCTGCAGGCGCTGGGCATGGAAGTCTCGCCCTTCTCTCCCAAGACCCTGGCCGTGCGTGCCGTGCCCGCCACCCTGGCCCAGGGCGATGCCGTGGAGCTGGCGCGCAGCGTGCTGGCCGAGCTGGCCCAGCACGACGCCAGCACCGTGGTGCAGCGCGCGCGCAATGAGATCCTGGCCACCATGGCCTGCCACGGCGCCGTGCGCGCCAACCGCCGCCTGACGCTGGACGAGATGAACGCCCTGCTGCGCCAGATGGAAGTCACCGAGCGCTCCGACCAATGCAACCATGGCCGCCCCACCTGGCGGCAGATGAGCATGAAGGAACTGGACGCGCTGTTCCTGCGCGGTCGCTGAACCTGCGAGGCTGCCGCCAGCGCCGTCAGAGCCGTCTACACCGTCAGTCGCGCATGTTCGCGAAGGCCGCCAGCTGCTCGTATTTGCGGTCTTCCTCGGCGATCAAGCGCGCCAGGTCCTCGCGGCCCGAGGCCGGCACCATGCCGGCATCTTCCAGGCGCTTGCGCACGGCGGGCTCGGCCAGCGCCTCCTGAAGGGCCGCCGTGATGCGCTGCGCGGTGGCGGCGGGCAGTCCGCGCGGCGCCATCAGCGCAAACCAGCCCACCAATTCATAACCGCGCAGCGGCGCCAGTTCGGCCATGGCTGGAACCTGGGGCAAGGCGGACAGGCGCTGCGCGCTGGTGACCGCCAGCGGCACGATGCGCCCGCTCTGCAGAAACGGTTGCGCCGCCGTGGGCGAGAGCATGGCCAGGTCCAGGCTGCCGCCCGCCAGGTCGCTGGTCAACGGCGCCACGCCGCGGTAGGGCACATGGGTGATGGAAACACCGGCGCGCTGCTTGAACAGCTCTCCCGCGAAATGCAGGGTTGACCCCACGCCCGAGCTGCCGTAGCTGAGCTTGCCGGGCTGGCGCTTCGCCAGCTCCAGCAGCTCGGCCAGGGTCTTCACGCCCAGGCCCGGGCGTGCGGCCAGGATCAGCGGGCCGGTGGCCACCAGGCCCAGCGGCGTGAAATCGCGGCGGCCGTCGTAGCGCTGCGCGGGGTTGACGATGCGCGTGGCCACCAGCTCGTTGCTGGCCCCCACCAGCAGCGTGTAGCCATCGGCCGGTGCCGAGGCCACGCGCTGGGCCGCAATGGCGCCGGCCGCCCCACCCACGTTGTCCACCACCACCGTGCCGCGCAGCCGCGCGGCCAGCGCATCGCCCACCACGCGGGCGACCAGGTCCACCGAACCACCGGCCGGGTATCCGACGACCAGCTTCAAGGGCTTGGCAGGAAAGCCGCCCTGGGCAGCGGCCGGCAGGGCCAGCCCCAGCGCGGCTGCGCCCAGGAGGCTGCGGCGGCTCAGGGCCTGGCGGGCCTCGGAGAAGAGAGGAAATGCAGTGCGCATGGTGGCAATCGCAGGTGAAGTCGTGAAAGGAATCCGGCGCGGGCGCGGCGCTTCAGGCGGCGGACAGAAAGCGCCGGGCCAGCTTCACCCAGTAGGTGGCGGCCAACGGCAGGATGCGGTCGTTGAAGTCGTAGCCGGGGTTGTGGACCATGCAGCCGCCCGTGCCATGCGTGTCGCCCACGCCGTTGCCCACGATCAGATAGCTGCCAGGGCACTGTTCGAGCATGAAGGAGAAGTCCTCGCTGCCCGTCAGCGGCTGCAGGCCGGGGATCAGCGCCTGCTCGCCCAGCCAGTCGCGCGCCACCTCGCGGGCGAAGGCCGTGCTGGCCGCATCGTTGACCAGGGCCGGATAGCGCCAGCGGTAGTCCACCACGGCCTCGGCCCCCAGCGTGGCGGCCTGGGCATGGGCCAGCGCGGTGATGCGTTCGCGCAGCAGGGAACGCACCTCGGGCCGGTAGGCGCGCACGGACAGGCGCAGCTCCACCTCGCCAGGGATCACGTTGGGCGCATCGCCGCCATGGATGGCGCCCACGCTGACCACGGCCATGTCGCGCGGATCGACATTGCGCGAGACCACGGTCTGCAGCGCCAGCACCAGGTGGGCCGCCGCCACCACCGGGTCGGCCGACAGATGGGGGGCCGAGCCATGGCCGCCCTTGCCGCGCACGGTGATGATCACCGTGTCCGACGAGGCCATGAACGAGCCCTCGCGAAAGCCGAACTGCCCCTCGGCAAAGCCCGGCATGTTGTGCAGCGCAAAGATGGCATCGCAGGGGAAGCGCTCGAACAGGCCGTCCTCCACCATCTTGCGGCCCCCGCCCAGGCCCTCCTCGGCCGGCTGGAAGATCAGGTGCAGCGTGCCGTCGAAGCCGCGTGCCTGGGCCAGCTCGCGCGCGGCGGCCAGCAGGATGGCGGTATGGCCGTCGTGCCCGCAGGCATGCATGCGGCCCGCATGGCGGCTGGCGTAGGGCAGGCCGGTCTGCTCGTGGATGGGCAGCGCATCCATGTCGGCGCGCAGGCCCAGCCGGCGCGTGCCCGAACCGCAGCGCAGCGTGCCGACCACGCCCGTGCCTCCCAGGCCTCGGTGCACTTCATAGCCCCAGGAGGCCAGGCGCTCGGCCACCAAGTCGCTGGTGGCGAACTCCTCGAAGGCCAGTTCGGGATGGGCATGCAGGTGATGGCGCAGGGCCACCATCTCGGCCTGCGTGGCACGAATGCCGGCAAGCACCGGATCGGCGGCTTCGGCCGTGGTGGAAACGAGCGGGTCAATGTTCATGCCCGCAGTCTAGGAAGCGTGGGCAGCGGGCGGAAGACCGCCAGCGCCTGCCCTGCCAGGCATTGCCTGTCATCCCCCGGCATGCGCCGATCACAGCAATGGCAGGGATGGCGGCCATGGCACGAAACCTGCAAGATCGGCCCATGAATTCCCAGCCCCACCCCGATGCCGGCCCCGCAATGAAGCTGCACCAGATGCGCTACCTCGTCGCCGTGGCCGGCTGCGGCAGCGTGCGCGCCGCGTCACGCGCGCTGGGCATCACCCAGTCGGCCATCACCCAGGCCCTGCGCGAGCTGGAGGAAGGCCACCGCCTTGCGCTGTTCGAGCGCCAGAGCAGCGGCATCGTCCTCACGCCGGCCGGGCGGACGCTGCTGCGCCATGCCCAGCTGATCACCGGGCAGATGGCCCAGGCCGAGGATGAAATGGCCCGCCTGCGCGACACCTGCGCCGTGGCGCGCCTGTGCGTGGGCGTGACGCCCTGGGTGGGCCAGAGCCTGCTGCCCCATGTGCTGCGCGCCTTCCGCGCCGAACTGCCCCAGGTGCGGCTGGAGCTGTTCGAGGGCCTGTCGGCCGTGGCCCATCCGCGCCTGCGCGAAGGCACGCTGGACCTGCTGATCGGCCGCGTGCCCTCGGGACCCTCGGGCGGCGACCTGCATGGCACGCCGCTGTTCCGCTACGACGCCACCGTCGTGGCCCGCACGGGCCATCCGCTGGCAGGCGCCCGCTCGCTGGCCGAGCTGATGGACTGCGACTGGCTGCTCAACTACACGCCGCCTGAAGAAGACGACCTGGTGCGGCGCCTGTTCCTGCGCCACGGCCTGCCCGTGCCAGTGGGCCACATCCACCTGGTGCATTCGGCATCGCTGCTGCTGCACCTGATCGCGCACAGCGACATGCTCTCGTTCTGCCCCTGGCCGCTGATCGAATCGGGCGTGCCCCAGGGCACCCTGGTGCCGCTGTCCCTGCGCGAGCAGTTCGAGCCCCACACGGTGGGCGTGGTCCAGCGCGGCCACGGCCCCCTGCCCTGGGTGGCCGAGCGCTTCGTGCACCACCTCATGGAGCAGGTCCACGCCTGCCGCCACAGCCCGGACCCGGTGCTGCAGCGCGTGTTCCGCTCCATCGACGTGCTGGCCTGAGGGTGCCTCAGCGCAACGTGGCCTGGGCCACCGGCACGTCAGCCGGCACATCCCAGCCCCCGCCCAGCGCGCGGATCAGGCCCACGGCGGCCTGGTACTGCGCGGACTTCACCTGCAGCGCCTGGCGGCGGTTGCGCAGTTCGCTGCGGCGGGCATCCAGCAGGTCCAGCTGGCTGACGTAGCCATTGCGGTAGCGCGTGTCCGACAGGCTGGTGGCACGCTGGGCGGCCACCACGGCCTGGCCCTGCACGGTGGACTGCTCCTGCAGGATGCGGATGGACGACAGCTGGTCCTCCACCTCCTGGAAGGCCACCAGCGCCTGCTGGCGGTAGGCGGCCAGCGCGGCATCGAGCTGCGCGCCTGCGGCCTGCACGCCGGCCTCGCGCCGGCCGCCGTCGAACAGCGGCAGCGACAGCAAGGCGCCCACGCCCCAGGAGCGCATGGACCACTTGAACAGGTCACCGACCTCGGGTGAGGCATGGCCGGCCGCGCCGGTCAGCGAGATGCTGGGGAACCATGCCGTCTTCGCCACGCCCACGCGCGACTGCGCGGCGAACACGGCGCGCTGCGCGGCCGAGATGTCGGGCCGGCGCATCAGCACCGTGGCCGGCACGCCAGCTGGAATAGAAGGCAGAGCCGTGGTCCAGGCGCCTTCGCCCAGGCCGAAGCGCGAGGCCGAGTCGCCCACCAGCACGGCCAGCGCATGCTCGACCTGGGCGCGCTGGCGGTCCAGCGCCAGCGCGTCCGATTCGGTGGCCGACAGCTCGGCCTGGATGCGCGCCACGTCCAGCTCGGCAATGTCGCCGGCCTGCAGCCTTCGCTCCGACAGGCGCAGCGTGTCGCGGTAGGCCTCCACGGTCTCGCGCATCAGGGCGCGCTCGGCGTCCAGTGCGCGCAGTTGCAGATAGGTCTGCGCGACCTCGGCCTGCACGGCCAGCCGCGTGCTTTGCAGCAGGGCCTCGCGGCCCTCTGCATCCAGCCGCGATGCGTCGGCCGCCTGGGAAATGCGGCCGAACAGATCGACCTCGTACGACAGGTTCAGCCCCGCATTGACCAGGGTGGCAGGCCGTGTGCCCGAGGCCTTGTCCAGCCCCGCGCCGCGCGTGGCCCCTGCGCCCAGGCCCAGTTGCGGCATGCGCTCGGCATTGGCGCTGCGCGCCAGGGCGCGGGCCTCGGCCAGGCGTGCGGCCGCGGCCTGGATGCTCTGGTTGTTCAGCGTGGCCTTGTCCACCAGCGCGTCCAGCGCCGGGTCGGCAAAGGCCAGCCACCATTGGCCGCGTGCCTGGGCTTCGGCGGGCAGGGCCTGGGTCCAGCCCGCCTGCGGCGCGGCGCCCTGCTCCTTGAAGGCGGGGGCGGCCGGCAGCTCGGGCAGGCTCTGGGACACGCTGGCGCAGCCGGCCAGGGCCAGCGCCGCCACCAGGGGCAGCAGACGCCTGGACAGTTTCGAAAGCAATGGGATCTTCATGATCGGTTCCTGTTCTTGTGGTGTGGGCTCATTCATGCTCGCCACGCGCGGCAGAGGGTATGGGCAGCGCGCCGCCACCCGAGGCATGGCCGTGGGCGGGTGCCTGTGCAGGGGCCTCTTCCTCCATCTCGGGCCCATGCTGCTTGAGCGGCCGGTTGCCTGCCAGGCGGCGCATCAGCACGTAGAACACGGGCGTCAGGAACAGGCCGAAGGCCGTCACCCCGATCATTCCCGAGAACACGGCCACGCCCATGGCGCGGCGCATTTCCGAGCCGGCGCCCGTGGACAGCACCAGGGGCAGCACGCCCATGACGAAGGCCAGCGAGGTCATCAGGATGGGGCGCAGGCGCAGCCGGCTGGCCTCGATGGCGGCCTGTATGGGCGTGCGGCCCTCGAACTCCAGCTCCCGTGCGAACTCCACGATCAGGATGGCGTTCTTCGCACTCAGCCCCACCAGCACGATGAGCCCGATCTGCGTGAAGACATTGCTGTCGCCGCCCGACAGCCAGACGCCGGTCATGGCCGCCAGCAGGCCCATGGGCACGATCAGGATGATGGCAATCGGCAGGGTCAGGCTTTCGTACTGCGCGGCCAGCACCAGGAACACCAGCAGGATGGCCAGCGGGAACACCAGCACCGCCGAATTGCCGGCCAGGATCTCCTGGTAGGTCAGGTCGGTCCATTCGAAGTCGATGCCCTTGGGCAGGGTCTCGGCCGCGATGCGCTTGATGGCGTCCTGTGCCTGACCCGAAGAGAAGCCCGGTGCGGCACCGCCGTTGATGTCGGCCGTGAGGTAGCCGTTGTAGCGCATGGCGCGCTCGGGACCGAAGCTGGAATCCACCTTCATCAGCGCCGACAGCGGAATCATCTCGCCCGAGCTGGAGCGCACCTTGAGCATGCCCACGTCCTCGGCACGCGCGCGGTAGGGCGCGTCGGCCTGCACGCGGACGCTGTAGGTGCGGCCGAACTTGTTGAAGTCGTTCGCATACAGGCTGCCCAGGTAGATCTGCATGGTGTCGAAGATGTCCGTCACCGGCACGCCAAGCTGGCGCGCCTTGGTGCGGTCGATGTCGGCATACAGCTGGGGCACGTTGACCTGCCAGCTGGTGAACATGCCGGTCAGCTCGGGCGTCTGGTAGGCCTTGGCCATGAAGGCCTTCACGGCCGCGTCCATCTGGTCATAGCCCAGGGAGGCGCGGTCTTCCAGCTGCAGCTTGAAGCCGCCCGTCGTGCCCAGGCCCGCCACGGGTGGCGGCGGGAACATGACGATGAAGGCGTCCTGGATGCCTGCGAAGGCCTGGTTGAGCTGGCCGGCCACGGCGCCGCCGCTCTGGTCGGCGCGCTTGCGCTCGTCAAAGGGCTTGAGCGTGGCGAAGACGATGCCCGAGTTGGAGCTGTTGGTGAAGCCGTTGATGGACAGGCCCGGGAAGGCGATGGTGTCCTCCACGTTGGGGTTGTCCTTCATGATCTCGCCCATGCGGCGGATCACCTCGTCCGTGCGGTCCAGCGTGGCACCGTCGGGCAACTGGGCAAAGCCGATCAGGTACTGCTTGTCCTGCGCGGGCACGAAGCCCGAAGGCACGGCCTTGAACAGGCCGAAGGTCACGGCGATCAGCGCCAGGTAGATGGCCAGCATCAGCGCCTTGCGCGAGATCACGCGGCCCACGCCGCCGCTGTAGGCCTCGGAGCCCCGGTGGAACATGCGGTTGAAGCCGCGGAACAGCCAGCCGAAGGCCCGGTCCATGCCGCGCGTCAGCGCGTCCTTGGGCGCATCGTGGCCGCGCAGCAGCAGGGCCGCCAGCGCGGGCGACAGCGTCAGCGAGTTGATGGCCGAGATCACCGTGGAGATGGCAATCGTCACCGCGAACTGTTTGTAGAACTGGCCCGTGAGGCCGCTGATGAAGGCCAGCGGCACGAACACCGCCACCAGCACCAGGGCGATGGCGATGATGGGCCCGGACACTTCGCGCATGGCGCGGTAGGTGGCGTTGCGCGGCGTGAGACCGGCCTCGATGTTGCGCTCCACGTTCTCGACCACGACGATGGCGTCATCCACCACGATGCCGATGGCCAGCACCAGGCCGAACAGGCTCAGCGCGTTGATGGAAAAGCCCAGCAGATGCAGCACGGCGAAGGTGCCGATCACCGACACCGGCACGGCCAGCAGCGGGATGATGGAGGCGCGCCAGGTCTGCAGGAACAGGATCACCACCAGCACCACGAGCACGATGGCCTCCAGCAGCGTGTGCACCACCGATTCGATGGAGGCGCGCACGAACTGCGTGGGGTCGTAGGCAATGCGGTACTCCAGGCCCTCGGGCATGTTCTTGTTCAGGGCCTCCATGGTCTTGCGCACGTTGGCCGAGATCTCCAGCGCATTGGAGCCCGGCGCCTGGAACACGCCCATGCCCACGGCCGGGTCGTTGTTCAGCAGCGAGCGCAGCGAATAGTCGGCCGCGCCCATCTCCAGGCGGCCGATGTCGCGCAGGCGAGTCACGGCGCCGTCGGAGCCGCTCTTGACGATGATGTCGCCGAAGTCCTCCTCGCTTTGCAGGCGGCCCTGGGCGTTGATGGACAACTGCATGTCCACGCCCGGCAGTCCCGGCGAGGCGCCGACCACGCCGGCCGCAGCCTGCACGTTCTGGCCACGGATGGCGGCCACCACATCGCTGGCCGACAGGCCGCGCTGCGCCACCTTCTGCGGGTCCAGCCACACGCGCATGGCGTAGTCGCCGCCGCCGAAGATCTGGATCTGGCCCACGCCCTCGATGCGCGCCAGCGGATCCTTCACGTTCAGCACCGCGTAGTTGCGCAGGTAGTTGATGTCATAGCGCTGGTTGGGCGAGACCAGGTGCACCACCATGGTCAGGTCGGGTGCGCTCTTGACCGTGGTGATGCCCAGGCGGCGCACCTCTTCCGGCAGGCGCGGCTCGGCCTGCGAGACGCGGTTTTGCACCATCTGCTGCGCCTTGTCGGGGTCGGTGCCCAGGCGGAAGGTGACGGTCAGCGTCATCACGCCGTCGCTGGTGGCCTGGCTGCCCATGTAGAGCATGCCTTCGACGCCGTTGATCTGCTCTTCCAGCGGCGTGGCCACGGTCTCGGCGATCACCTTGGGATTGGCGCCCGGGTACTGGGCGCGCACCACCACGGATGGCGGCGCGACCTCGGGGTATTCCGAGATCGGCAGCCCGCCCATGGCGATCAGGCCGGCGATCAGCATCAGCAGCGAAAGCACGCCCGCGAAGATCGGCCGGTCAATGAAGAATTTGGATAGGTTCATGGTGTTTGGCTCCGCCACGGCAAAGCGCGGCCCATGCCGCCTGCGGTCAGGCGGCATTTCAGAGGCAGGAAAGGTGTGCGGCTAGATCAGGACTTGGTTGCGTCAGCCACTTGTTCGGCTGCCTGCCGGGTGCCCGGCTGGCGGGCATCGGCCCGCGCATCCATGGACACCTCCTTGGGCGCGACCAGGGCGCCGGGGCGGATGTGCTGCAGGCCGTTGACCACCACGCGCTCGCCAGGCTGCAGGCCCTGGGTCACGTTGCGCAGGCCGTTGACCGAGGCGCCCAGCACCACCTCGCGGTAGACGGCCTTGTTGTCGCCGCCCACCACCATCACGTACTTCTTGCTCTGGTCCGTGCCGATGGCGCGCTCGCTGACCAGCAGCATGCTGCTGTCGCGCGCCTGGCCCATGCGGATGCGGGCGAACTGGCCGGGCATGAGGGCGCCGTCCTTGTTGTCGAAGGCCGCGCGCACGCGCACCGTGCCGCTTCGGGCATCGACCTGGTTGTCGATCAGCTGCAGCCGGCCCTCGAAGGGCGTGCTGCCGGCCGTGGCCGTGCCCATCTGCACGGGAATGCTGTCGATCCTGGCGCGGTTGCCCGCGCCGCCGCCCAGCTCCTTGAGCGCGCGCGTGATGACCTGCTCATCGGCATCGAAGCTCGCATAGATGGGGCTGACCGAGACCAGCGTGGTCAGCACCGGCGCGCCCGGGCCTGCGGCCACCAGGTTGCCCACGGTGATCTCGCGCTTGCCGATGCGGCCCGACACGGGGGCGCGCACCTGGGTGTAGCCCAGGTTCAGCCGCGCCGATTGCAGGGACGCCTGGGCCGCGCGCAGATTGGCCTCGGCCTCGCTGCCTGCGTTGATGCGCTCGTCCAGCTCGCGCTGGGCAATCGCCCGCTCGTCCCACAGGCGGCGTGCGCGCTCCTGCTCGCTGCGTGCATAGGACTGGCGTGCCTGGGCCGAGGCCACCTGGGCTTCGGCCCGCTCGACCTCGGCCGCATACGGTGCGGGGTCGATGGTGATCAGCAGATCGCCCTGCTTGACCAGCGCGCCCTCGCGAAAGTGCACGGCCTGCACGGCGCCAGCCACGCGGGAGCGGATGTCCACGCGCTCCACGGCTTCAAGGCGGCCCGAGAACTCGTCCCAGGCGGTGACCTCGCTTTCGGCGACCGTGGCCACCGACACAGGCGTGGCGGCGGGCTGGGCGCTGGCGGGCGCGTCATCGGCCTTGGCATCGAAGCCGTGCAGGCCGAACAGGCCGGCGCTGACGGCGAGGATGGCCGCAGCGGCGGCCGGCAGCTTCCAGCCCTTGCGCTGGGCCGAGGCGGAAGAAGAGGGTGAGGAGGATGAGGTGGATTGGGTGGACATGGTGTTTTTTTGCGTAATTCAGGGAACACGATGCCCGCCCGGCGCCTGAACGCGCCGGGAAGGCGGAATCGAAATGGGAAAACGGGGGCAGCAAGGTTCGCCGGCTGCGGCGGCGCGGGGCCTAGCCCGGTGCTGCGGGCTTGTTCATGGTGGCCTCGAAGAAGTCATGCACATGCTGGGACACGGCGGCGCTGCAGGCCGTACAGGCCTCGGCCTCGGACAGGGCCTGCGGCCAGTTCGACGCGCTGGGCAGCACATGGCTGCTGGCTGTCACGCCGGCCGCGCGCAGGCGGGCCGCATAGGCCTGGGCCTCGTCGCGCAGCGGGTCGTCGCCACCCACCAGCACCAGGGCCGGCGGCAGCTGGGCCAGGCGCAGCGAGCTGCCGGGCACGGCATAGGGATGCATGGCGTCCTTGGGGCAGCTCAGGTACTCGCGCCAGCCCGTGGCCCAGCGGCATTCGCCGGCCTCGGGCGTGGCCTCGCGCTGCGAGGCGGTGCCGGTGCAGGGATCGAGCATGGGCGACACCAGGATCTGGCCTGCCAGCGGAGGGTGGCCCCGGTCGCGCGAGATCACGGCCACGGCGGCGGCCAGGTTGCCGCCGGCTTCTTCACCCGCGAGGAACAGCGGCGCGCCCTTGCCCGCCATCTTCACGCGGTGCTTGTACAGCCACTGCAGCACGGCGTAGCCCACCTCGATGGGCTGGGGAAACGGATGCTCGGGCGCCAGCGGGTAGGCCAGCGACACCACGACGGCGCCCGCCTCGGCCAACAGCCGGCCGATGTAGCGCCCGTTGTCCAGCGTGCCGCAGACAAAGGTGCCGCCATGGAAATGCAGCACCAGAGGCGAGACCGTGCCGGGCCTGCGCTGGCCATAGGCGCGCGCAGCCACGGTGCCGTGCTCGGGCAGCTCGATGGAGAATTCTGTTTCGGCAATCTGCGCCCCGGCGGCGGGGCCGTTCGGAGGCGACGAGGAAGTGGACATGGCGCGAACCTGCGGCAATGGTCGATGGTTGGAATATAGGCGGCGCCGGCCATGTCTGAAATAGCAACGCAGCCATCGCTCTGTTTCCGTTTCACGAACAATCGCCCGACACGGCGCGTGTGAGAATTCCGCCGAGCCGGCATTCCCTTGCCGGGCGCTGCAGGAGCATCTTTCCATGGACCAGATCCAGGCCATGCGTGTCTTCGTTCGCGTGGTGGAAGCCGGCAACTTCACCCGCGCCGCCGATTCGCTGGACCTGCCCAAGGGCACGGTCACCAAACAGATCCAGGCGCTGGAGGCGCGCGTGCGCGTCAAGCTGCTCAACCGCACGACGCGGCGCGTCACCGTCACGCCCGATGGCGCCGCCTACTACGAACGCGCGGCACGCCTGCTCAACGACTTCGACGATCTCGAAGCCAGCATGGTCAACACCCAGACCGCGCCCAGCGGGCGGCTGCGGCTGGACGTGGGCAGCTCCATGGCCCGGCTGATCATCATTCCGGCGCTGACCGAATTCTGCGAACGCTATCCCGACATACAGATCGACCTGGGCGTGGGCGACCGCCTGGTGGACCTGATCAGCGACAACGTGGACTGCGTGATCCGCGGGGGCGAGCTCAGCGACCAGTCCCTGGTGGCGCGCCGCATCGGCTCGATGAACTGGGTCACCGTGGCCTCGCCCGCCTACCTGGCACGCCATGGCGTGCCCCAGCATCCGTCCGAACTGGATACGAAGCACCAGATCGTCGCCTTCTTCTCGGGCCATACGCGGCGCATGTACCCGCTGGAATTCCAGCGGGGCGATGAATCCATCGAGGTGGCGGGCAACTACCGCATCGCGGCCAACGACAGCAATGCCTACACGGCCGCCGTGCTGGCGGGCTTTGGCATCGCGCAGCTGGTCACGGCCTTTGCCCAGCCGCTGATCGACAGCGGCGAACTGGTCGAGGTCCTGCCCGATTGGACCCAGCCGCCGCTGCCCATACACGTGGTCTACCCGCCCAACCGCCACCTCAGCGCCAAGGTGCGGGCCTTCGTGGACTGGGCGGCCGACCTGTTCGCGCGCCATCCCCAGCTGCAGCGCAGCTGAAAGGCCGGCGATGGGATGGCCGGGCGGGCCCAAGCCCCGTCCGGCTGCAAGGCCTTCCCAGCCACTCTTCATGTCAGCGGGCATGGCGCCAGCCATTCCCATTCGCCATGACCATGCACGCCACCGGATACGGCCGATCCAGGAGCCTGCCTGCCCGCCCACTGCTGCACGCAGCTTTCTGCCATGCACCAAATACCGTCAACCCCCTCTGAAGATGCACCGAAACACAGCACGAAGGCACCAAGCTCGGGCGCCGTTCACCAAAACGATGCATGACGGCATAACTTTTAGGCATAATCTTGGTTTGCACTCACCCCTTTCCGCAGCCGTTTTTAGTCAGAGGTTTTTTCCATGAAGTACGAGTCCGTCGGCCAGTTCCTTGATGAAGTCGCGCAACGCAATCCCGGCCAGCCCGAATTCCTGCAAGCCGTCACCGAAGTGATGGAAAGCCTGTGGCCCTTCATCGAGAAGAACCCCAAGTACGCCGAGCACGGACTGCTGGAGCGCCTGGTCGAGCCCGAGCGCGTGGTCATGTTCCGCGTGAGCTGGACCGACGACAAGGGCCAGGTGCAGGTCAACCGCGGCTTCCGCATCCAGCACAGCATGGCCATCGGCCCCTACAAGGGCGGCCTGCGTTTCCACCCCTCGGTCACGCTGTCGGTGCTCAAGTTCCTGGCGTTCGAGCAGACCTTCAAGAACGCGCTGACCACGCTGCCCATGGGCGGCGGCAAGGGCGGCTCGGACTTCGATCCCAAGGGCAAGAGCCCCGCTGAAGTCATGCGCTTTTGCCAGGCCTTCGTCACCGAGCTGTTCCGCCACGTGGGCCCGGACACCGACGTGCCGGCAGGCGACATCGGCGTGGGCGGCCGCGAAGTGGGCTTCATGGCCGGCATGTACAAGAAGCTGTCCAACAGCGCCGCCAGCGTGTTCACGGGCAAGGGCCTGTCCTTCGGCGGCTCGCTGATCCGCCCCGAAGCCACCGGCTACGGCACCGTCTACTTCGCCCAGGAAATGCTGGCCACGCGCGGCCAGTCCTTCGCAGGCAAGACCGTCTCCATCTCCGGCTCGGGCAACGTGGCCCAGTACGCCGTGGAGAAGGCCATGCAGCTGGGCGCCAAGGTGGTGTCGGTCTCCGACTCCTCGGGCACCGTGTATGACCAGGACGGCTTCACCACCGAGAAGCTGGCCATCCTGATGGACGTGAAGAACCACCGCTACGGCCGCGTGGACGAGTACGCCAAGCTGGTGGGCGCCGAGTTCCTGCGCGGCAAAACGCCGTGGCACCTGAAGGTGGACGTGGCCCTGCCCTGCGCCACGCAGAACGAACTGACCGAGGAAGATGCCAAGGTGCTGATCGCCAACGGCGTGGTCTGCGTGGCCGAAGGCGCCAACATGCCCTCGACCATCGAAGCCGCCAAGGCCTTCGAGAAGGCCGGCGTGCTGTACGCACCGGGCAAGGCCAGCAATGCCGGTGGCGTGGCCACCTCGGGCCTGGAGATGAGCCAGAACGCGGCCCGCCTGTCCTGGCCAGCCGAGGAAGTCGATGCCCGCCTGCTGCAGATCATGCAAGGCATCCACGCCGCCTGCCTGAAGTACGGCAAGCGCGAGGACGGCACGGTCAGCTACATCGACGGCGCCAACATCGCCGGCTTCGTCAAGGTAGCCGATGCCATGCTGGCCCAGGGCGTGATCTGAGCGTCAGCGCTCCCCACCCCTGACGAAAGCCCATGCAGCCTGCTGCATGGGCTTTTTTCATGGAAAGAGATGGATTCGCGCGCCTTACCTGTCGCGCACCGCATCGGCCAGCGCCGCCCAGGCCTTGAGCGTCAGCGCATGCGTGAAGGCCGCGCCCGCCACCGGGTGCGATGACAGCTTGACCACCACCATCTGCGCGGCCGGGTTCATGTGGATGAACTGGCCGTGTATGCCGGCGGCCTCGTAGGCGCCATCGGCGTTGTGCAGTACCCACCATTGGTTGCGGTAGCTGTAGCCGGGCCGCGCGGCCTGGATGCCGCGGAACTTGAACTGCTCGCGGTCGCCGCCGCGCGCAATGTCGTCCAGCACCGCCTTGTCGAAGATCTTCTGGCCGTTGAAGCTGCCGCCCAGGCGCAGCATCTCGCCCACGCGCGCCAGGTCACGCGCCGTGGCGTTCAGGCCCGCGCCCTGCAGCGGCGTGCCGGTGCTGTCCACCATCACATAGGCGTCTTCCTGCATGCCCAGCTTCTGCCAGATGTTCTCGCTCATGAGATCGCTCCAGCGCCGGCCCGTGACGCGCGAGACGATCCAGCCCAGCACCTCGGAATGCACGGTGCGGTAGACAAAGCCCTCGCCATGCGTGCCTTCCTTGGGCAGCGTCTTGAGGAAGTCGTACACATTGGTCGGCCCCGCGTAGCCAGGCGGACGCGGCAGCATGCCCGAGGCCCAGGAGTAGCCGAAGATTTCGGTCCTGGGGTCGGTGTAGTCCTCGCGAAAGCGCACGGCCCCGGTCATGTCCATGACCTGGCGCACCGTCATGTCGCCCCAGGCAGAGCCTTCCAGCTCGGGCACGTATTTAGTGACCAGGGCCTGGGGATCGATGCGCCCATCGTGGGCCAGTTGCGCGGCCATCAGGCCGGTGAACGATTTGGTGACCGAGAACAGCAGGTGGGGCGAGCTGGCCTGCATCTGGTTCTGGTAGCGCTCGAAGACCACCCGCCCCTTGTGCAGCACCACGATGGCATCGGTGTAGGTGCGGTCCAGCCACTGGTCCACGGTGATGGGCTGGCCCTTGTCGTCGTCAAAGCGCAGGCCGCCCAGGGCCATGGGCGCTTCGGGCAGTGCCGAGGGCGCCGCCGCGCCGCGCCGGATGTTCTGCGTGGGCTGGATTTCGCGCAGGTGCTGCACCACCCAGCGCAGCTGTGGATAGCGGTAGCCGTTGGACACGTCCACGCGCTTGTCGGCGGCCGGCGGAAAGCCCTGCATCAGCCCCAGCTGCTCCAGGCGCACGCTGTCGGGCGGCGGCAGCGCGGGCGCTGCGGGGGCCTGTGCCTGGGCCGCCACCCAGCCGGGCAGTAGCACCAGCAGGGCCATGGCATTCCGGGAACGCCGAAAGAGCGGACTGACCATCGTTGTCTCCTTGGTTTTTTGGAAACGGCCAGTCTTGCAGAAAGCCCCCGGCCGGTCACGGGTGTTCGCCCGCCCGCAGGCCGCAAGGCTGTCGTCTGCGCGACGAAGGTTTTAGTGGGGCATTCAGCGGCGCATCAAGGCCGCATCGCACCAGCGCTGCGCCACGGCCGGAGAAGTGGTGCAGACCGTGTCGTGCGTCACCGTGGTCACGGCGCGCTCCAGCAGCTGGATGTCGGCCTCGTGCTGGCGCGCCACATGCGGGTCCTCGAAGAAGATCACGCGCTGGCAGCGGCGGTCCAGCACCAGGTCGGCGATCTGCGCATCGCCGCCCAGCGGGCCGCTGTTGTAGCGGTCCACCCAGGGCCGGTCCTCGGGCCAGCCACGGCTCCAGGCCATTTCGTTGAGGCGCTGGCCCGTGGTGCCCGTGCCCACGCGCCGGCCAAAGCGCGACAGCAGCTCGAAGTTGCGCGCCGCGAAATCCAGCATGGTGGGCTTGAGCGCATCGTGGGCGATCAGCGCCAGCGTCTGCTGTGCGTAGTCGTGAAAGCGCTGCGCACCGGCATCCTTGGGCAGACCTGCCTGGATGCGCTCCATCTCGACCCAGTCCCGCGCCGAGGCCACGGTGGACAGGAAGGGCTTGCCATGGATCACGCACTGGCGCTTGAGCGCCACGGCCTCGGGAAAGATGGAGGACGGATCCACCGGGTCGGTGAAATAGATGGCCCCGTCGATGGTGCGCTCGTCGCCTTCCACGCCCACCACCTCGGCCACCAGTTTCATCAGCCCGCCTTCGCGGCCATAGGGATAGCGGCGCAGGCCCCGGTAGGACGCCAGCATGCCGGCCGCCTGGATGGCATCGAAGGTGCGGCCCACGGCATGCAGGCCCAGCTGCAGCTCGCGGATGCCGGACTCGCAGGCGCGCAGCCAGCCGAACAGTGCGGCATCCTCGGTTTGGTGGTGGATTCGGTTGGCGGCCAGGCCCAGGCGTATCGGCATACAGGTTCACTCATCAACAGTGGGGAGAGGCCCGTGCAGCCAGGACAGCCTGCGGACCAGCGGCAAGAATAGCGCCAATCCATGACAGCGCCGGCCGGCACGGCAGCGGCGCTGAACTTTTGGCCGGCCCGTGCATCCATTGTTGCGTCATGCCCTCACTGCTTTCCCACCTGTGGCCCCGACGGCGCCTGCACCGGCTCACGGCAGCGCTGGGCGTGGCCGCGCTGCTGGCGGCCAGCGGCTGCTCCGTTCTGGATACCAAGCAGCGCGAATGGATCTTCCAGCCCAGCGACCGCAGCTGGCCCGGCGCCAACACGGCCGGCATGGAAGATGTCTGGATCGACATGCCAACGCAGGACGGCGCCCGCCTGCATGCGCTGTGGCTGCCCCAGCCGGCCACGGCCAGCAACGCCCCCGTGCTGCTGTACCTGCATGGCGCGCGCTGGAACGTTGCCGGCTCCTCGCCGCGCATCCGGCGGCTGCACGAGCTGGGCTTTTCGGTGCTGGCCATCGACTACCGGGGCTTTGGCAAGAGCAGCGCCGGCCTGCCGTCCGAGGAATCGGCCGCCGAGGATGCCCGCGCCGGCTGGGACTGGCTGGGCCGGCACGCTCCGGACCGGCCGCGCTTCATCTTCGGCCATTCGCTGGGCGGCGCCATCGCCATCGACCTGGCGCGCAGCGTTCAGGATGAGGCCGGCGTCATGGTCGAGGCCACCTTCACCAGCATTCCCGACGTGGTCCGCAGCTTCCGCTGGGGCTGGCTGCCCGTGGGGCCGCTGATCACGCAGCGCTTTGCCTCCATCGACAAGGTGGCCGGCATAGGCTCGCCGCTGCTGGTCGTGCACGGCAGCGCCGATCCGCTGATCCCCGCCACGCTGGGCCGCCAGCTGTTCGACGCGGCCAGCGAGCCCAAGCGCTTCGTGCTCATCGAAGGCGGCAACCACCACAACACCCAGTCGCGCGCCATGGACCAGTACCGGCAGGCGCTGGACGAGCTGTTCGGGCTGCGCCTGCTCGCACAGGCGTCCACAGTGCCTGCAAGCCCGCGCTGAGCGGCGCAGCCTGCGCCGCCTTCCACGCTACGGGCAGCTTGCCGCGTTCTGCGAGATCACGGCACGCAACTGCCGCGTGGTGGTGCTGTCATCCGGGCCCAGGGTGTTGCGCGTGTAGCGGCAGCCATAGGTCGGCGCGGCCACCGTGGCGGCCGTCTGCACATCGTCACCGCCCGGCTTGGCGCCGCCCTGCTCCCACTGCACCATGGCATCGAAGGCCTCCACCTGCTCGGCCACGGTGAAGTCGCAGTGCGATGCGCCGCGGATGGCGCGCTGCACCAGCCAACGGTCCTTGCCCTTGTCGGCCACGCGTCGCTGGTAGATCTGCTGCATGCTGAACGGCACATACAGGTCGCCCAGCGTGTGCAGCGTCACCACGGGAATGCCGATGTCGCCTGGGCTCACGGGAATCCAGCGCAGGCCGTCGCGGCGCAGCCGGTTGGCATCGGGCGCGGCCGTGCGCTTTTGCGCGGCGGCATTGAGCGCGGCCGAGGCCGCTGCATCCCCATCGATGCGGTAGGTGAAGCGGTTGGTATCGGTCACGTTGCGGTTCAGGATGCCGTTGACCGAGCCGTCGCTGCCGAACACGCCCCAGACCGGAGCGAACGAGCCACCCACGGCCACCCCCAGGTCGAACAGCGGGCGCGGACCGCCCGTGAGATTCTGGATCACCGACAGATAGGCGCGGCCCGTCGCGGTAGGTGCAGACGGGAAGGTCGTGAACAGGGCCGATGTCACCTTGCCCTGGATGGCCGCCCAGTCGGTGACGGCATGCTGGGCCTCGCCCGCCAGGGCCTGGGCAGTGACCTGGGCTGCCGCGAAGTAGTCGAACAGTTGGGTATCGCCCATCACGCCGCACATGGGCACGGCGCCCTGGTAGCGCACCTTGTTGCGGGCCGTTGACTGGGCTTCGGCCTCGATGGCCGCCGCCGTGACATGGCCGCCCATGGAATGGCCGGTGATGTACAGGCGCTGCGGCTGCGCCAACGGCCGGCCGTGGGATGCGGCCAGGCGGTTGAAGGCCAGCGCCAGCGCATTCGTGTCCTCCACGCCGGCGCGCACGTCGTAGTAGTTCTTGCTGTAGCTGGACGCCGCCCAGGCATAGCCGTTCTGGATCAGGTACCGGCGTATGGACGGGTTGGTGACGTTGAGCGCACTGCCCTCGCCCGCATAGCCGTGGGCATACATCACCAGGCGGCCATTCCAGTTGGCCGGCACCTCGATGCGGTAGGCCGCGCCTTCCAGCACACCGGCCCAGCGGCTGGTGCTGGCGTTGTCGACCACATCGCCCGAAGCGGCGGCCAGCGCGTCGAAGCTGGTGGCCGAAGGATTGGCCGGCGCAAAGCTGCGGCTGTCCTGTGCCCGCGTCTCCTCGGGCGCATCACCGTCCCCTCCGCCGCAGGCCGCAAGGCCCGTGGCCGCCAGCAGACCGAGATACTTCCAACGATTCCAACGCAGGGCTCGCATAAGACTGTCTCCTTGGGATGAAGGTTTGAAGGGGAACGCGCGCAAAAAATCCGTTTCAAGGGGGAGTGCCGACGCAGCCTATGCCAGACAACTGGCCCGCCATGCGGGTAGGAACCCGCAAGCAGGGGCTTCCGGCTGTCACCCAGATGACTGTCGCCTTGCGCTAACATCCGCGCTTGCGGTGCAGGCCGCACCCGGACCTGCGGGAAGGGTTGAACCCACCTGTATGCGCCTCTCGGCGTTTTTCTCTTGCCACATGCCTTTGTGCGCCAAGCTGCAGGTCATTGGCCTTCGTGCACGGAGGTATCCCTGTGAAACGCATCCCCGCCCGGCCCGACATGGGCCATCTCAAGAAACAGGCCAAGCAACTGCTGGCCGCCTATCGCGCAGGCTCGGCCCAGGCCATGGAGCAATTGCGCGCCCACCTGCCCGCTGCCCGGGGCCGCACGGATGAAGCACTGGCCGCCATGGACCTGCGGCTGCACGACGCCCAGTCCGCCGTGGCGCGCGAGCACGGTTTCGCCTCATGGAGCGAGCTGTCAGGCTACGTCGAGGCATGCCAGCGCCTGGCAGCGGACCCCGAGACATCCCGGCTGCACTGGCTGGCCCTGGTCTATGCCGGCGATGTGGCGGGCGGCACGCACCGCGCGCAGCCCGCGCTGGCCCGGCGCCTGCTGGACGAGCGGCCGGAGCTGCCGGGCAATGATCCCTGGATGGCCTGCGCCATCGGCAACCTGGCCGCGCTGCGCGAAGCCACGCACAGAGATCCCGGCTGGCTGCAGCGCGCAGGCGGGCCGCTGGGACTGCCGCCGCTGGTGGCCGTCACGCACTCGTGCCTGCTGCGCCTGCCCGAGTTCGCCGAGCCGCTGCGCGCCTGCGCGCGCTGGCTGCTGGACGCGGGAGCCGACCCGCTGCAAACCGTGGGCAATCGCTGGCCGCCGGCCTCGCTGCAGGCGCCCTCCGAGACCGAGCGGCTGTCAGCACTCTATGGCGCAGCAGGCCAGAACCATGATGCGCAACTGACGCAGATGCTGCTGCAGGCCGGGGCCGACCCCAACGACGGCGAATCGCTCTACCACTCTCTGGAAGGCACGCCCGCCAGCCGCGAATGCACGCGGCTGCTGCTGCAGGCGGGCGCGCGCGTGGAGGGCAGCAATGCCCTGTTCCGCGTGCTGGACATGGACGATGTGCAGGCCCTGCGCCTGCTGCTGGACCACGGCGCCGATCCGAACGAGGACAACGGCCAGGGCGAATGGGGCCGCCCGCTGCTGTGGGCCATACGCCGGCTGCGCTCGCCCGCCCACGTGCAGGCCTTGCTGGATGCAGGAGCCGACCCGGCCACCCGCACACCGCAAGGCCTGGGCGCCGCCCGCCTGGCACGGCGCTTTGGCCTGGCAGACGTGGCCGTCCTGCTGGAACAGTCCACGGGCGCTGAAACCGCCACGCCCGAAGAACAGTTCGTTGCCGCCTGCGCCATGGGCGACCGGGCCCGGGCCGGAGGGCTTCTCGCGTCCCACCCGGGTCTGCTGCAAGGACTGTCTCACGAGCAGCTGCGCATGCTGCCCGAACTGGCAGCCCTGGGCCGCATGGAGGCCGTGCGCTGCATGGTGGAGCTGGGCTGGCCCATCGCTGCGCGCGGCGGCGACTGGGATGCATCCGCACTGAACCAGGCCGTTTTCCGTGGCGATGCCGCCATGGCGCGCTTCCTGCTGGAGCACGGCGCACAGTGGACCGAACACCACGCCTATGGCGACAACTGCGCAGGAACCCTGTGCTGGGCATCGCTGAACCGGCCCGAATCCACGGAACCCGGCGGCGGCGACTGGCTGGGCTGCGCCCAGGCCCTCATCGACCACGGCATGCCCCTGGCCAAGCCCGACCCCGAAGTACCCGGCTGCGTGCTCATCGACGGCAACCGGCAGCGGTATCCGGACGAGATCACGGATTTGCTGCTGGGGGTTGACGCGGACTAGGTCCGCCCGACCCGAAAACACGTCCTGCCGGCTGGCCCGGCAGGATTCAGCTGCAGTGCCTGCATGGGTCAGAACAGATCAAACCGGCTCATGTAGGCATCGCATGCCAGCAGCCACGCATGTTCATCATTGGACCCCGAAGGCGGCGGGCCGATGAAGTTGTTGAGCCGGGATCTGGCGCGCAAAGGCTTGAGCAGGCGTGCCGCCTCGCCAAAGGCGGGCAGCGTCAGCCCCTGGTCCATATCCCCCAGTCCTGGGAAATCTCCTGCCCGTATCCCCAGGCAGTTGCCTACATCCCCAGCCGAAAGATACTGGCTGGCCTGAACCTGCTTGCGCACCGCATCCCGACCACCCAGCTTTTCCAGCAAGGCATCACTCACAAAACTCAGCCAGTTGATGCTGTACATGGCGTTGTTGAAGTCATGGCTCATCAGCGCAAGACTGCCCAGGGCATTCAAACCCGGGAAACGCTGCAGGTAGGGATACAGTATTTGCTGCCCTTTGCCGTCGGGTCCGATATTGCGTTCTTCCACTGCGGGCATGACGCCCCAACCTGCAATGGCCCAATAGGGCTGCATCAACTCCACAATCTGGGTGGTGAGGCGGCCCACATTGCGCTCTGGCGGTTGATCCATAATCCACCACGCGGGAAATGCCATGCGAATGAAAGACATGGCCGGGCCCTTTTTTATCGACCCATATCTCTCACGATACCAAATACCTTCATCATTCTCAATACGGCAATAAAGGCGAAAGTCTTGCGCATTATTCTCCCACACCTCAGGAGGATTTGGCTTACCCGAAGCCATATGAAATATCAGGGCATAACCTTTTGGGTTATCAAAGCTTTTCTGCTTCTTTGCAGCCAACTTTCTTTGTGCTATCGCGCTGGTCAGCATGGCAGGCATTCCGTCGTACCAATAAACCAGTTTCTCCTTCCCTACAGCCTCACAAAAAAGTTCCACCACTTCCCATGCACGCTCACGCACGGCCAATGAATCCCCGTCATGGAACACCATCTCGATCGTCCAGCCTGCTCTTGCACAAATACGTCCAAATTGATTCTGTAATACCAGCGCCTTGAGAATATCCATCGTCGCCACGGTGGCTTTTTGCAGTTCTCTGGTGCTCAAAGGTTTGTTGAAGTCTTTTGCCATATCCATCCTCCATATTTCACTCAATCCAATCCATCAACTTCAGAATGACAACCCGAGGAATCTCGCCAGTGCGCTCCCTACCGCACCAACACCTCGCAGTGCCCTCCCCAGTGCGGATGCACCGGCCGCAGCCCCGACGGCCGCCGCCGTATCCTTGTTCACCCGCTCTGCCAAAGAGATGGCCTTTTCCCTGTTGGCCTGCCATCGCCCTGCCTGGTTCAACACGCCTTCGTTCGCACTTTCTCCATCGCTGTCGCAAGCGCAGCTTCCGGCGTCCAAGGCATCCTTGAGAAACTTGTCTTCAAAAATATGTGAATAGGCCTGATGCTGTGTCCTGCCGTCTGTCCCTTCCGCATTGGAAAAGCCATCCCCCGGAAACTTCATCTCATAGACCCGCTGCACGTTGTCCAGCACAGGCGGCAGGCGCGGGTTCTTCACCACGACCACATCCGGAATGCGCGAGCCCGCAGGCCGGCTGCGCGTGGGGCGCACGGGCTCGTTGCGCGACATGACAGGTGCTCTGTTCAGGTAAGGCACTTCCTGCTTGTAGTAGCCCCGGTAGCCTTCAAACCCATCGGCCTGCATGACCACGCCGGCCACGCAGCGCTGGCCCAGGCCGCCGGTCATGCAGCAGCAAAACAGCTCGCACAGCGCCCTGCGGTCCAGTTCGTTGTCGAAGTCCCGGGTGCCGCATACCTTGTTGAAGCCAACAAGCACGACAGCCTTGCACAGGTCCCTGGACCGCTTCAGGCGATTGAGGGCAATGAAGGCGGGAACCAGTTGCCCGCAGCTCATGTATCCGAGCGGATGGCCGGTGGCCGCTCCACTGCCCCATTCAACTCGTGGAAACGCCCTGCGCGGCTCAATGGCGCATGGATGTCTATCCTGAATGTCATTGGCTCCTTCGCCTGTGAAAGGCGCTCCCTTCCTTCTGAAAGGAAAATAATAGGAGCAATGAATTGGGCACGTAAATCCTATTTTTCAGAGATTTCCAGGACTGAGCTGCCCGCAATTGGCAGCGGTCTCCTCTGAAAACTGGCAGAAAAAAGCCTAGGACAAGCAATGGCCAGAAAGCCTGTTTCAGGCGCCGCTCTCGCCTGTCACTCGGCAATCACCTCCTGCTGCAGGTCAAAGCCCCTGCGCTCCCGCACGCTCGTGCTGCCAGCGCCGCAACACAAACCCCAGCCACAGCGCCGCGAACACGGCCGCGCCAAAGACCCAGCCCGACAGCGCGCCCGCCATGCTGCCCGACAGCAGCGTGCCGATGGTGCAGCCCAGCCCCGTCATGGCGCCCCAGCCCAGCAAGGCGCCACCGGCCAGGCCGCGTGCCGCATCGCGCCAGGTGGGGCGGCGTGGCGTCCACTGGCGGCTGGCCACGGCGGCGCCCCAGGCGCCGGCCACCAGGCCCAGCAGCAGCACGGCATGGGGCGTGAGCAGGCTGTTGAGCACGGCCGTGGCGCATCCGCCCAGGGTATCGAGGCCGTGCAGGCGCTCGGGCACCCAGCCGCCTGCCTGGGCCCAGCCACGCACGGTGCTGCCCAGCGTGGTGGTCACTCCCAGCGGCCGCATGCGCACGATGGCGGCGGCCGCGATCAGGCCCACGGCCAGGCCGCCCAGCGCGGCGTTCCAGCGGCCTTGCCACAGTGACAGCCACAGCTGGCGCAGGCCCGGTGGCTGCGCCGGTTCTGCCGCAGGCCGGGGCCGTGCGCGGCCCGAGCGCCCATGAATGCGCCAGACCCAGGCTGCCAGCAGGCCCAGCACGGCCAGTTGCAGCGCCAGCGCGCCGCCATAGCCCAGATGGGCCGGCAGCCAGATGACGGGCGCATCGGCAATGGCCAGGCTGTACAGCGGGTTCCAGCTGCGGAAACCGAGCACGAAGCCCAGGCCGGTGCCGACCAGGGCAAACGGCGCCACGGGCGAGCCCTCGCCCAGCCGGTACCAGTGGGCGCTGATGCACGAGCCCGAGACCGACATGCCCGCGCCAAAGGCCAGGCCCGCAAGGACCAGCACCCAGCTCACGGGGCCTATGTGCATGTCGGGCGGCAACTGGCCCGGCTGGGGCACGGCCACCCAGCTGCCCAGCACCACGGTCATGCCCGCCGAGCCCACGGCCAGCGCCAGCAGGATGGAGAGCACGCCGCGCGGGTCGCCGAACTCGAACCAGTCGCGCGCATGGCAGTAAAAGCAAAAGCGCGAGCGCTGCAGCACCAGCCCCAGCAGCAGGCCCAGCGCCAGCGCAAAGACCAGGGTGCGCCCGCCGCCTTGCAGCTGCAGCTGCGCCGCCACAGGCCAGGCTGCGGCCAGCACGGCGGCCAAGGGCAACCATCTGGTCCAGTCCCTTGCCCTGTGCCTGCCATTCACGTTCTGCGTGTGCTCACCGGTCACGCTTGTCATTGCTGCCCCCTTTTGTTGCCATCCACCCATAAAAAAGGGGCCCGCAGCCTGCGGGCCCCAAAGGAGCCGAGCTTTTGCCAAAGCCACACGTCACGCACCTGATCCGTCGAACCAAGAGCACTGACACCCCTCGCCCGGCCCCCGCCTTCAAGACAGGTTGATCGACGGCGGAATCATTTCGCGGCCCAGACCGTACCGGCCGGGTTGTTGATGGGCACGCCCACGGAGTTGCCGTATTCGGTCCACGAGCCGTCGTAGTTGCGCACCTGGTAGCCGAGGATCTTGGACAGCGCAAACCAGGTGTGGCTGGAGCGCTCGCCGATGCGGCAGTAAGTGATGACGGGCTTGCTGCCGTCGATGCCCACGCCCGCATAGAGCTTCTTGAGTTCTTCGGCGGACTTGAAGCTGCCGTCCTCGCGCACGGCCTGGCCCCAGGGCACGTTGACGGCACCGGGGATGTGGCCGGCGCGGATGGCCAGCTCCGGCACGCCGGCCGGGGCGAAGACCTTGCCCTGGTATTCGTCGGCCGAGCGGATGTCGACGAGCCTGGCGTCGCTGCGACCTTCGGCCGAGGCCAGCGCATCGGTCAGGCGCGCGCGCAGCGCGGTGTTGACCTTGCCCACGCGGTAGGTGGTGGCCGCATATTCCGGGGCGCGGTTGTTGAGGGGGCGGTTTTCGGCCTCCCACTTCTTGCGGCCGCCGTCCAGCAGCTTGACGTTCTGCACGCCATAGATGTCGAAGACCCAGGCCCCCCAGGCCGCGAACCAGTTGTTGGTATCGCCGTACAGCACGACCGTGGTGCCGTCCTTCACGCCGGCCTGCGACAGCAGTTTCTCGAACTGCTCCTTGCCCACGATGTCGCGGCGCACCTTGTCGTTGAGATCGTTGTGCCACGAGAAATTGACCGCGCCCGGCACATGGGAGCGCTCGTACAGGCCGGGGTTGACGCTGACTTCGACGATGCGCACGTCGGCGCGGTTGAGGTTGGCCGCCAGCCATTCGGTGCTGACCAGCGGACCTTCGGGAACGGGCGCATTGGCATGGACCGTGCCGCCGATCAGGGCCGCGACGTACAGCACGGTGCAGGCACCCTGGCGCAGGGTGGCGGGGATGGTGGAGAAAGCGGTCGGCGTTGCCATCACGGTCCTTTGTTCGCAGTTGCGTTGATTGCTCGGTTGGGGTCGGGTTGCTCTGCAATGCAATGTAGGCAGGGGCGGGCCGGTTCCCAACTGCGCAATCCGCAGATGGATATGCGCCGCCAAGGCATGGACAGCGGCACCCCGGGTTCTCTGCTACCCTCGGGCGCCTATGTCAGCGCCCCTGTCTCCCGCCGTCGCGCAAGCGCAGCCGGCCATGTCCCCCGTTCTGGTCGTCATCCTGCTCGGCCTGCTGCTGGGGCTTCAGCCGCTGGCCACAGATCTGTACCTGCCCGCCCTGCCCTCGATACAGGCGGCCTTCTCCACCCAGGTGTCCCAGGTGCAGCTCACGCTGACGGCCTTCCTGCTGGCCTTCGGCTGCTCGCAGCTGGCCTGGGGGCCGCTGTCCGACCGCTTAGGGCGCAGGCCCATCCTGCTGGCAGGCATGTCCATCTATGTGCTGGCGGCCCTGGGCAGCGCCAGCGCCGAGACCATGGAATCGCTGATCGCCTGGCGCGCGCTGCAGGGGGCATCGCTGGGCGCGGGCGTGATGTGCGCGCGCGCCATGGTGCGCGACCTGTTCGCGCCGCACCTGGGTGCCCAGGTCATGTCCAAGGCGCTGACCGGGCTGGGCGTGATCGCCTTCCTGAGCCCCGTCAGCGGCAGCCTGCTGGTGGATTCGCTGGGCTGGCGCTCGACCATGCTGGCCCAGGCGGTAATGGGTGCGCTGGCCCTGCTGCTGGTGGCCCTGCGCTTCACGGAGACACTGGCCCGCACCAATCCCACGGCGCTGCAGCCGCTGGCCCTGGCGCGCAACTGGATCACCATCTTGCGCCACCCGGGATTCCAGTCCTACCAGTTGCTGACCTGCTGCACCTATGCGGCCCTGTTCACCAATCTGGCCGCATCTTCCTTCACCTATATCCATGTGCTGGGCGTGAGCCGCACGGGCTACGGCCTGCTGATGGGCAGCAATGCGCTGTGCTACATCGCGGGCACCTTCCTGTGCCGCTGGCTGCTGCAGCGCATGGATGTGCGGCGCGCCGTGCAGATTGCCGGGCTGGCCAGCCTGCTGTCGGCCACGGCCATCGGCATTGCGGCGCTGGCCGATGCGCGCAGCCTCTGGGCCTATGCCCTGCCCTTCTATATCTTCCAGATCGCCCATGGCGTGCACATGCCCTGCGGCCAGAGCAATGCCATCGCGCCCTTCCCGCAGTCGGCGGGCACGGCCTCGGCGCTCAACGGCTTCACCATGATGCTCATCGCCTTTGCCATGGGACACTGGCTGGGCCTGCACCTGGACGGCCAGTCCACCCGGCCCATGGCCTTCGGCATCTGGTTCTGGGGCGTGTGCACGGCCCTGGTCGCCTGGGGGCTGGTGCGCCGCCACGGCGGGGTCGATGGCCACCGCTGATTTTCATTTCCTGCGTTTGTGTTTTTTGAATGTCCACCGCTTCCCCGCTCCCCTGCCTGGCCATCGCCGGCCCCACCGCTTCCGGCAAGACCGCTGCCGCCCTGGCCCTGGCCAGGCTGCTGGCCGAACGCGGCCAGGCCGCAGAAATCATCAGCGTGGACTCGGCCCTGGTCTATCGCGGCATGGACATCGGCACGGCCAAGCCCACGCCCGAAGAACTGGCTGCGTGCCCCCATCACCTGATCGATATCCGCGACCCGCTACAGGCCTACAGCGCGGCCGAATTCGTGCAGGACACGCAGCGCCTGGTGGCCGAGATCCACGCGCGCGGCGCCCTGCCGCTGCTGGTGGGCGGCACCATGCTGTATTTCAAGGCCCTGCAGGATGGCATTGACGACATGCCGGCCGCCGACCCCGCCGTGCGCGAGCGGCTGGACGCCCAGGCCGCGCAGATCGGCTGGCCCGCCATGCATGCGCTGCTGGCCCAGGTCGATCCCGCCACGGCCGCACGCCTGGCGCCGGCCGACAGCCAGCGCATACAGCGCGCGCTGGAGGTCTGGCAGGTGTCGGGCAAACCGCTGTCCAGCTTTCATACACGAGCGGGCAAGGGTGCGGCACAGGGCCTGATCAGCCCCGGCGGCTTCTTCTCGCTGGAGCCGCAGGACCGCGCCTGGCTGCATGCGCGCATCGCCCAGCGCTTCGACGCCATGCTGAGCGCCGGCTTCATCGACGAGGTGCAGCAACTGCGCGCGCGCGGCGACCTGCACCTGGACCTGCCCTCCATCCGCTGCGTGGGCTACCGCCAGGCCTGGGAATCGCTGGACGGCCTGTACTCCATGAACTCGCTGCGCGAACGCGGCATTGCCGCCACGCGCCAGCTGGCCAAGCGCCAGATCACCTGGCTGCGCAGCATGCCCGCCCGCCATGCCATCGCCTGCGATGCGCCCGATGCCCAGCAGCAACTGCTGCAGGCAGCGATGGCCGTGGTGGCCGCAGCAACCCAGGCCCGCAACGGCTGAACAGGAAACCGCCTTCATGACTGCCGCGCCCCGGGACAACACGCCGCTGACTCAGCCGCCGCTGCTTCAGGTCCAGGGCCTGGCGCGGCGCTACCGCAACGACGGCGGCATGGAAACCGCCGTCTTCGAGAACGTGGACTGCAGCGTGGCGCGCGGCGAGTTCGTGGCCATCGTGGGTGACTCGGGCGTGGGCAAGTCCACCTTTCTCAACTGCCTGGCCGGGCTCGATGAGTGGCAGCAGGGCCGCGTGCTGCACGCAGGCCAGGACCTGTCGGCCCTGGATGAAACCGGCCGTGCGCTGTGGCGGCGCAGCCATGTGGGCTTCGTGTTCCAGGCCTTCCATGTGCTGCCGCACCTGGATGTCTGGCACAACGTGGCCCTGCCGCTGATGCTGCTGCAGCGGCTGGATGCAGCGGGCCGCCAGCGCGTGCAGCAACTGCTGCAGGCCGTCGGGCTGCAGGGGCTGGAGCAGCGCCTGCCCTGGCAGCTCAGCGGCGGCCAGCTGCAGCGCGTGGCCATTGCACGCGCCCTGGTCCACGGCCCGGCCCTGCTGCTGGCCGACGAGCCCACGGGCAACCTGGACCCCGGCACGGCCGCACAGGTCATGGAGCTGCTGCTGCAGCAGACCCGCGAACACCAGGCCGCCCTGGTGCTGGTCACGCACTCCATCGAGGCCGCGCGCCGTGCCGACCGCGTGCTGCGCCTGACCGCACAGGGCATGCAGCCCGCCTAGCGCCAGAGACCATCCGCCCATGCTCGCCCTGCTTCGCACCTTTTCCTGGCAGGAGCTGCGCCAGCATCCCTGGCGCACGGCCACCGCCCTGGTGGCCATCATGCTGGGCGTGGCCCTGGGCTTTGCCGTGCACGTGATCAACCAGTCCGCGCTCGATGAGTTCTCGCGCGCCGTGCGCACGGTCAGCGGCCAGCCGGACCTGGAGCTGCGTGCCATGCAGGGTGGCTTGCCCGAATCGCTGTATGGCCGTGTTGCGCAGCAGCCCCAGGTCAGCCTGGCCGCACCCTGGATCGAAGCCACGGCCCTGGCCGGCACCGCCACGCCGGTGCAGTTGCGCGTGCTGGGCGGCGATGCGCTGCGGCTGGCGCCCGTGGCGCCTGCGCTCATGCCCCGGCTGTTCGATGGCGGCGGGCGGCTGGACCTGTTCGCGCCCGATGCGGTCTTCCTCAATGCAACGGCACTCGAAGCCCTGGGCCTGACGCCGGAGCAGGCGCGGCACACACCCCTGCCATGGCAACTGGGCGGGCGCGCGCAGACCCTGCGCATCGCGGGCACGGTCGCCGCATCCGGCCCGCCGCTGGCCGTGATGGACATCGGTGCGCTGCAGGACAGCCTGCAGCGCTGGGGTCAGGTGGACCGCATCGATGTGCTGCTGGCCGAAGGCGCCACGCGCGAGTCCCTGCTGGCCGAACTGCGCCGCCTGCCCGACTGGCCCGCCCAGGCCCTGGCCGGCCGCCCCGGCGACGACCAGCAGCGCATTGCCGAGATGTCGCGCGCCTACCGCGTCAACCTCACGGTGCTGGCCCTGGTGGCGCTGTTCACGGGGGCGTTCCTGGTGTTCTCGGTGCTGGCGCTCAGCGTGGCCCAGCGCGCGCCGCAGTTCGCCCTGCTGGCCGTGCTGGGACTGACACCGCGCCAGCGCCTGGGCTTGGTGCTGCTGGAGTCGCTGCTGCTGGGCATGGTGGGCAGCGCGGCCGGCATTGCGCTGGGCGCGGGACTGGCCTGGCTGGCCCTTCACCTGCTGGGCGGTGACCTGGGCGGCGGCTACTTTGCCGGCGTGCAGCCTGCGCTGCAGTGGAGCGCCGGCGCCGCGCTGACCTTTGGCCTGCTGGGTGTGGCCGCCACCGTGGCTGGCGGCTGGTGGCCGGCGCGCCAGGCGATGGAGTTGCCGCCCGCCGCCACGCTCAAGGGCCAGGGCGCGGGCTCCGAACGCGCGGCGCGCGGCCTGCCGGCCCTGCTGCTGATGGCAGCCAGCGTGGCCCTGGCCTTTGTGCCGCCCGTGGCCGGCATTCCCCTGGCCGCCTATGCCGCCGTGGCCCTGCTGCTGCTGGGCGGCATGGCCGCCCTGCCCTGGTTGCTGGGCCAGCTGTTGCGCCTGGTGCCGCAATCGCTGCTGCGCCAGCCGCTGGCCCTGCTGCCCGTGGAGCGCGCACGGCGCATGCGCCGCAGCACCACCGTGGCCGTGGGCGGCGTAGTGGCCAGCCTGAGCCTGGCCGTGGCGCTGACCGTGATGGTGGCCAGCTTCAGGGACAGCATGATTGCCTGGCTGGATGCCGTGCTGCCCGCCCCGCTGTACCTGCGCACGGCCGGCAGCGCAGGCCGTGCCGATGCCGCGCCCCTGCCCGCCGATCTGGCCCCGCGCATTGCCGCCCTGCCTGGCGTGCAGCGCGCCCAGCCCATGCGCAGCACCAGCCTGTGGCTCAGCCCGGATCGCCCCGCCGTCAGCCTGCTGCTGCGTCCGCTGCATGGCCCCCAGGGCCAGCAATTGCCGTGGATACAAGGCCCCGTGCAAGTGCCCGCTGGCAGCACGCCCGTCTATGTCAGTGAAGCCGTGGCCCAACTCTATGGCGTGCGGCCGGGCCAGGAGTGGCCGCTGCTGGCCCAGGCCCTGCCGTCGGAAGATTCCCGCGTGTTTGTGGCCGGCATCTGGCGCGACTATGTGCGCCAGTTCGGCGCCATCGCCATGGACTGGGATGACTACCAACGGCTTGCCGACGGCAGCGCCACCACGGCAGGCCCCACCGAAATCGCCATCTGGCCGGACGGCGACGACACGGCCACGGAGCAGCAGCTGCAGGCGCGCATCCAGTCGCTGATGACCGGGCCGGGCGCCGCGCAGGCACTGGAGTTCGCCAGCAGCGGCGCGCTGCGCGAGCGCTCCATGCGCATCTTCGACCGCAGCTTTGCCGTGACCTACTGGCTGCAGGCCGTGGCCATCGGCATCGGCCTGTTCGGCATTGCCGCCAGCTTCAGCGCCCAGGTTCTGGCGCGGCGCAAGGAATTCGGCCTGCTCGCCCACCTGGGCCTGACGCGGCGCGACATCCTGGCCGTGGTGGCTGGCGAAGGCATGGCCTGGACCACGGCAGGCGCCATCGCCGGCAGCCTGCTGGGCCTGGGCGTGGCTGTGATCCTGGTGCATGTGGTGAATCCGCAAAGCTTTCACTGGACCATGGAGCTGTCCCTGCCGTGGTCCCGCCTTTTCGCGCTGGCTGCCAGCGTGATCGCAGCAGGCACGCTGACGGCCTGGCTGGCCGGGCGCGCTGCGGCAGGGCGCGAGGCAGTGCTGGCGGTCAAGGAGGATTGGTAAACCCCATCCCTCCGCGCAAACCAATAGCTTGCTAAAAATGAAAACGCATAATCAATTGTTAATTTTTCTTACAAGAGAATCATTTTCTATCTGATCATTTGCCCGACTTCGGCAGTGCTGCGCCCTATCCACGGGGGTGCCTGCCTCTACAAAAATCAGACAGGCGCATTGCCGTCTGTACGCGGGAGATCGGACTCATGGCAGGTTTCGGAAAACGTTGGGCTGCGTCGCTGGCCCTGGGCGCGGCAATGTGCGGCTCGGCCTGGGGGCAGATTGTCTTTCCTCCAGGCTCCAGCATCGATCTGGCTGGCGGTTCGTTCAATTCGTTTTGCGTCCCCGTTTCGATGGGCGGGGAACTGGCCCTGGGCACGGGCACCTTCGATTCGGGGTCCTTTGCCTTTGACGCGGGCTCCACGGTGACCGGCACGGGCGGCCAGCTCAACATCGGCGGCGACCTGACGAGCGCGGCGGCACTGAATCTCGGCACCAGCAGCGTTGTGCTTTCAGACACCTGTGCACCCGGAACGACCCTGACACTCAGCGGCAATATCGTCGTGAAGGATCTGACACTGATCAGCACCGGCCCGACACCCCCGACCATCGTTCTTCCCGCAGGTACCAACCTCACCGTGCTGGGCACGCTCACGCTGGGCTCTCCCGGCAAGCCGGTGGTGCTGACCTCTTCCGGCCCTGGCACCGCCGTGGTGACCATGGGGCCGTCGGCGACCCTGGTCAACAGCAGCGGCAGCGTGGTGCCTGGCAACGTGCAGATCGGAGCGACTGTGGTGACGGCTCCAGCCAGCATCCCCACGCTCAGCACCTACGGGCTGATGCTGATGAGCCTGCTGCTCGGCGGCATGGCCCTGCACCGCCAGCGCCGCGCAACACGCCTCTGAGCAGGCCGGGCGCCCCGGCATCCGGCCCCTGGGCCGGCCCATTCTTCTTCCATCCTGGCGCCCGCCACGCGGGTGCCGGCTTTCCGCGCGTATTCATCCAAGCAGCATCTGAACCATGGACCGTCGCAACTTCCCCATCCCTCCCCGCCTTCTCTGGTCGCTGTGCATCAGCGCGGGAATCTTCAGCCCGGCAGCCCATGCCGCCGACGTGAGCATCACTATGCCGGCCGGTGGCAATTTCGTGATCAAGAATTCTGCGGGGGCCGAACGCTTGCGGGTACAGAACACAGGGGAGGTGCTGGTACCAGCCCTGCCTGCCGATGCAGCCACTGGCAACCAGCTGCTGTGCGTTGACGGCGCCACGGGGCAATTGGTGCATTGCGCGCCGGGTGTGGGCGGCGGGGCAACTGGCGCTACGGGAGCCACAGGTGCGACCGGCGCCACAGGGGCAACAGGCCCAGCAGGCGTGACCGGCGCCACGGGGGTGGCTGGACCGACAGGCGCAACGGGAGTCACTGGTCCGACTGGGGCCACCGGTGCGGGCACCCCAGGCACCACGGGTTCGACGGGGGCCACTGGCGCGACTGGACCCACCGGACCTACAGGGGCCACGGGTGCAACCGGCCCGACGGGCCCGACCGGCATGACAGGGGCTACGGGCGTGACAGGGGCCCAGGGTGACACAGGTCCCACAGGGCCCCAGGGCGCGCAAGGCATTCAGGGAATCCAGGGCATCCAGGGCGTGACGGGTGCCACAGGAGCTGGACTTCAAGGCCCCACAGGCCCTGCAGGAGTCCAGGGGCCTGCAGGCTCGGGTGGGTTTTTCCAGACGTATACAACTCCTGCCCGCGGCAACAGCGCTGGCAACGGCACAATTTATTTGTTTGCCAACGGCGGCGGTAACACATTCGAGACCGATGCGCAGCGCATGGTACACACCTCATGCACCAATGCTTCATTGCGCGCCATGCTGACAGAGAACAGGGCGTTGAGCCTGACGCTGCAGCTGCGTCGAGGCGTGAACGAGAACTTCTCCAATGTGTCGGGCGTGCCAATCTGTACGCTTTCCAATGCCAACCCCACATGTGATGTGTCCGGCCCCGCCACTTACGCACCAGGCGACACCATGACTGTGCAGTTGGTTGGCACCCAGGCCTTCAATACGGCGGTTACCGGTTTGATCGTGGTGGCCTCCTGCCAGTGAGCTCGCTATGCGACCTGCGCGCCGCGTCCATATCTGCCTGAACATGATCGTCAAGAACGAGGCCCCGGTGATCGCGCGTTGCCTGGCCTCGGTCAAGCCGTGGGTGGACCATTGGGTGATCGTGGACACGGGCTCCAGCGATGGCACGCAGGATCTGGTGCGCCGTTGCATGGAGGGCGTACCCGGCAGCCTGCACGAGCGGCCCTGGGTGGACTTCGCCCACAACCGCAACGAGGCGCTGGAGCTGGCGCGGCCGCACGGCGACTACCTGCTGTTCATCGATGCCGACGAGCAGCTGCGCGTGCCCGAAGGCTTTGCATGGCCGGCGCTGGAGGCGGACGGCTGCATGCTGTCCTGCCACATGGCGGGTACCGAATACCAGCGCAATGCGCTGATCGCCACGCGCGTGGACTGGCGCTGGGAAGGCGTGCTGCACGAGTACCTGACCGCCCCGGCGCACCAGCCCTGGCAGATGCTGGCGGGGCCGTTCATCGATGTCTCGCACGATGGCGCGCGGGCCCGGGACCCGCAGACCTACCTGCGCGACATCGCCGTGCTCGAAAAGGCCGTGCGCGAGCAGCCCGGCAACACGCGCAACGTGTTCTATCTGGCGCAAAGCCACCGCGACGCGGGCCAGATCGAGTCCAGCCTGCATTGGTACCGGCAGCGCGCCGCCATGGGCGGCTGGGCCGAGGAGCAGTGGTTTGCGCTGTTCCAGATCGGCGTGCTGCTGGAGCGCTCGGGCGCCGAGCCAGCCTCCGTGCGCGAGGCCTATCTCACCGCCTATGCCGCGCGACCGCAGCGGGCCGAGCCCCTGTGCGAGCTGGCGCGCTACCACCGCGAGCGGTCCGAGTTCGCCCTGGCCTGCCTCTATGCGCACCAGGCCGCCGCGCTGCCGCGCCCGGCCGAGGACATCCTGTTCATCGACGCCCAGGTCTATGCCTGGCGCGCACTGGACGAGCTGGCCGTCAGCGCCTTCTACACCCCGCTGCGCGACCTGGGCCGCGCCGCGCTGCAGCAGTTGCTGGCCGAACGCCGCTACCCTGCCAGCGAGCAGGCACGCATCGAGGCCAATCGCCCCTTCTATGGCCTGTAGCCGCCTGGGCCGGGCGGCCTGCGACAATGGCCGCCATGCCGCACACCACCTCCCCCTGGCTGCATGAAGCCATCAACCGCATCGAGGCCGACTACCAGCGCAGTGCCGACACGCACCTGATACCGCTGCCCCTGCCCGGCTTTGCCGGCCTGGGGATCGATCTCTACCTCAAGGACGAATCCACCCATCCCACGGGCAGCCTCAAGCACCGGCTGGCGCGCTCGCTGTTTCTCTATGCGCTGTGCAATGGCTGGGTGCACGAGGGATCGACCATCGTCGAGGCATCGAGCGGCTCCACGGCCGTGAGCGAGGCCTACTTCGCGCGCCTGCTGGGCCTGCCCTTCGTGGCCGTGATGCCGCGCAGCACCTCGGTGGAGAAGATTGCACTGATCGAGTTCTACGGCGGCCGCTGCCATCTGGTGGACAGCGCCGCCCAGGTCTATGACGAGGCACGCGCCGTGGCCGCGCAGGCCGGCGGCCACTACATGGACCAGTTCACCTATGCCGAGCGCGCCACCGACTGGCGTGGCAACAACAATATTGCGGAGAGCATGTTCACCCAGATGCGGCGCGAGCGCCATGCCGTGCCGCGCTGGATCGTGGTGGGCGCGGGCACGGGCGGCACCAGCGCCACCATCGGCCGCTACGTGCGTTTCCAGCGCCATGCCACGGGCATCTGCGTGGCCGACCCCGAGGGCTCGGTGTTCGCCGCCTACCACCGCACGGGCGATGCCACCCTCACCGCGCCGGGCTCGCGCATCGAGGGCATAGGCCGCCCGCGCGTGGAGCCCAGCTTCGTGCGCACTCTGGTGGACCGCATGGAGGAGGTGGCGGACTGCGATTCCCTGGCCGCCATGCGCAGCCTGTCCGCACTGCTGGGCCGGCGCGTGGGGCCGTCCACGGGCACCAACTACGTGGCCATGCTCAGGCTGGCCAGCGAGATGCGCCAGCGCGGCGAGCAGGGCTCCATCCTCTCGCTGCTGTGCGATGCGGGCGAGCGCTACCTGCCCACCTACCATGATGCGGACTGGGTGATGCAGCGCATCGGCGACTGCGGGCCGGCCCAGGCGCGCATCGCTCAGTTGCAAGGCTGATCCATGATGCCCCTGCCCCGCCGCCATCTGCTGGGCCTGGCTGCCGGCCTGGGCCTGGGGGCGGCAGGACTGCCCGCCCAGGCACTGCCGCCACGCACGCTGGTCTTCCCGCGCGACCATGGCAGCCACCCCGGTCTGCGCACCGAGTGGTGGTACATCACCGGCCAGGCACGCGCGGCGGGCCGGGCCTGGGGTTTCCAGATCACCTTCTTCCGGTCGCGCGTGCAGGCCACGCAGGAGCTGCGCTCCGCCTTTGCGGCGCGCCAGCTGCTGTTTGCCCATGCGGCGCTGTGCGATGTGCAGGGCGCCCGCCTGCACCACGACCAGCGCATTGCGCGCGCAGGCTTTGGCATTGCCCAGGCCAGCGAGGCCGATGCCGACGTGCAGCTGCAGGACTGGTCGCTGCAGCGCACCGATGAAGGCGCTGCCGAGCGCTATACCACGCGCCTGCGCAGCAGCACATTCGCCCTGGACCTGCGCTTTGACACCCGCCTGCCCCCCTTGCTGCAGGGCCGCGCCGGCCTGTCGCGCAAGGGTCCCGAACCCGATCAGGCCAGCTATTACTACAGCCGCCCGCAGCTGCAGGTGAGCGGCACGCTGGAGCTGGCAGGCCAGCGCATGGCGATAGAAGCCGCACGCGAGCCCGGCGACAACCGCGCCTGGCTGGACCATGAATGGAGCCAGGCCCTGCTGCACCCCGAGGCCGTGGGCTGGGACTGGATAGGCATGAACCTGTTCGACGGCGGCGCGCTCACGGCCTTTCGCGTGCGACGGGCGGATGGCAGCGCGTTGTGGGCCGGCGGCTCGCTGCGCGGTGTGGATGGCACGCTGCAGGTCTTCGCCCACGATGCAGTGCAGTTCACGCCGCTGCGCCACTGGAGCAGCCCTGCCAGCGGAGCGCGCTACCCCGTGCAATGGCAGGTGGACACGCCCGCAGGCCGCTTCATCGTGAACGCCCTGGTCGATGACCAGGAGCTGGACAGCAGCGCCTCCACCGGCGCCATCTACTGGGAGGGCCTGTGCAGCCTGCAAAAGCCCACCGGCCCGGGCCAGGAGGCGCGAGCCGGTCAGGGATACCTGGAGATGACGGGCTACGCCCGGCCGCTGCAGTTGTAGCTATGGCAGTCAACAGCATGGGCACGTAGCCCACCCCCTTGAAACCGTCCCAACCCGGCTCTCAAGGGGTACGCTTTTTCTGCAGCCGGACGATCAGCTCGCCCATGATGCCCTTGCGGAACAGCAGCACGCAGACCACGAAGATCAGGCCCGTGACGATGGTCACCGACTCGCCCAGCGTGGAGAACCACTCCACGCCCGTGAGGCGCTGCAGGAAGAGGCCGAACTCGCCGATCTTGTTCTCCAGCATGACCACCACGGCCGATCCCAGGATGGGGCCGGACAGCGTGCCCAGGCCGCCCATCAGCGTCATCAGGATCACGTGGCCGGAGGTGGTCCAGTGCACATCCGACAGCGTGGCAAAGCCCAGCACCACGGTCTTGAGCGAACCGGCCAGGCCCGTGAGCGCGGCCGAGATCACGAAGGCCAGCAGCTTGAAGCGCGCCACGTCGTAGCCCAGCGAGGTCGCGCGCGGCTCGTTCTCCTTGATGGCCTTGAGCACCTGGCCGAAGGGCGAGTGGATGGTGCGCACGATCAGCAGGAAGGCCAGGACCACGATGACCAGCGTGACGTAGTACATGGTCATGTCGCTGGCCAGGTCGATGAGGCCGAACAGCTTGCCGCGCGGCACGCCCTGCAGCCCGTCCTCGCCGCCCGTGAAGGGCGCCTGCAGGCACACGAAGAACAGCATCTGGGCCAGCGCCAGCGTGATCATGGAAAAGTAGATGCCCTGGCGGCGGATGGCCAGCCAGCCGAAGATCAGCCCCAGCAGCGCGCCGCCGGCCGTGCCGGCCAGCATGGCCAGCTCGGGCGTGAAGCCCCAGCCCTTGATGGCGTAGCCCGTCACATAGGCCGCGCCGCCCAGGAAGGCCGCGTGGCCGAAGGACAGCAGGCCCGTGTAGCCCAGCAGCAGGTTGAAGGCCGAGGCGAACAGTGCGAAGCACATGAGCTTCATCACGAACACCGGATACGCGCCCAGCAGGGGCGCCGCCAGCAGGCCCAGCAGCAGCAGGCCATAGCCCCAGGGGGCAATGCGTTGAACGAGAGTCTTGGATTTCATGTGGTCGGCCCCTTGTCCTCGTTCTTGTTATTTCTCTTTGCCGAACAGGCCGGCGGGGCGGATGAGCAAAACGATGACCATGATGAAGAACACCACGGTGGACGATGCCTCGGGCCAGAAGACCTTGGTCAGGCCCTCGATCACCCCCAGGCCCAGGCCGGTGAGGATGGAGCCCATGATGGAGCCCATGCCTCCGATCACCACCACGGCGAAGACCACGATGATGAGGTTCTGCCCCATCAGCGGCGTGACCTGGTAGACGGGCGCCGCCAGCACGCCGGCAAAGGCGGCCAGGGCCGCGCCGAAGGCATAGGTCAGCGTGATCATCACGGGCACGTTGACGCCGAAGGCCTCGACCAGGCGCGGGTTCTCGGTGCCGGCCCGCAGGTAGGCGCCAATGCGCGTCTTCTCGATCATGAACCAGGTGGCCACGCAGACCACGATGGAGGCGAGCACCACCCATGCGCGGTAGTTGGGCAGGATCATGAAGCCCAGGTTGGTCGCGCCCTCCAGCAGCTCGGGCGTGTCATAGCCCAGCCCCGAGACGCCGTAGACCGAGCGGAACAGCCCCTCGATCAGCAGCGACAGGCCCAGCGTCAGCAGCAGGCCGTAGAGATGGTCGAGCTTGTAGATCCAGCGCAACAGGAAGCGCTCGATCAGCACCCCCAGCAGGCCCACCAGCAGCGGCGACAGCACCAGCATCACCCAGTAGTTGATGTTGAAGTAGCTCATGGCCATCCAGGTGACCATGGCGCCCAGCATGAACAATGCGCCGTGGGCGAAGTTGATCACGTTGAGCAGGCCGAAGATCACCGCCAGCCCCAGGCTGAGGATGGCGTAGAACGAGCCGTTGACCAGCCCCAGAAGGAGCTGGCTCATCAGGCCTGGCAGGGAAACACCAAAGATTTCCATGGGATGCAGCTGTCGTGGTTGGCCGGGTGGCGGTTGGGGGTCAGTGGCGGCGCGGCGTTACTTCCACAGCGCGCACTTGGTCTCGGCCTTGGTGGTCCAGACCTGGTCGGCGGGCAGCGTGGCCACGACCTTCAGGTAGTCCCAGGGCTTCTTGGACTCGGCGGGCTTCTTGACCTCGACCAGGTACATGTCGTGGGCAAAGGTGCCGTCGGGACGGATCGAGCCCTTGCCGTAGAAGTCGTCGATGGGCGTGCTCTTGAGATGGGCCATGACCTTGTCGGCATCCGTGGACTTCACGGCCTGCACGGCCTTGAGGTAGCTGGTCACGGCCGAGTAGTCGGCGGCCTGGATGGAGGTAGGCATGCGCTTGGTCTTGGCAAAGAAGCGCTCGGCGAACTTGCGCGCCGCGTCGTTCTGGTCCCAGTACCAGCTGGTGGTGAACTGCATGCCTTCGGTGTTCTTCAGGCCCAGGCTGTGGATGTCGGTCAGGAACACCAGCAGGCCCACGGTCTTCATGCTCTTGTTGATGCCGAATTCCTTGGCCGCCTTGATGGCGTTGATGGTGTCGCCACCGGCATTGGCCAGGCCCAGGATCTGGGCCTTGGAGGCCTGCGCCTGCAGCAGGAAGGACGAGAAGTCCGAGGCGTTGAGCGGATGCTTGACGCCGCCCACCACCTTGCCGCCCTTGGCCTTGATCACCGCCGTGGTGTCGTTCTCCAGCGCGTGGCCGAAGGCGTAGTCTGCCGTCAGGAAGAACCAGTCCTTGCCGCCGCGCTCCACCACGGCCGTGCCCGTGCCCTTGGCCAGGGCCACGGTGTCATAGGCGTAGTGCACGGTGTAGGGATTGCACTGCTCGTTGGTCAGCGCCGACGAGCCTGCGCCGCTGTTGAAGTGCACGCGCTTTTTCTCATTGGCCACCTGCGACACCGCCAGGGCCGTGCCGGAGTTGGTGCCACTGAACACCAGCGAGATACCCTGCGTGTCCACCCACTCGCGCACCTTGGAGGCGGCGATGTCGGCCTTGTTCTGGTGGTCGGCGCTCAGCAGCTCGATGGGCTGGCCCAGCACCTTGCCGCCGAAGTCATCGATGGCCATCTGCATCGCGGTGACGGCATTCTTGCCTTCCACGTCCGCATAGAGGCTGGACATGTCGGTCACGAAGCCGATCTTCACCTTCTCCTGTGCCATGGCAAGCGGGCTGGCCAGGCCGGCGGCGGCCAGCATGCACGACAGTGCGGTCAGTTTTGCTTTCATTGGTGTCTCCTTCGCGTTGATGTCTTGGGTTTTTTGTCACAGGGCCATGGCAGGAATGCAGCCGGCGAGCCCCAGGCGCCAGCCACGATGGATATCCGGGTCAGACTCCGAGCAGTTCGTTGAGCACGGGCATCTTGGCCTGCAGCTCGGCCGCGCCGAAACGCTCGACCACATGGCCGTGCTCGACCACGTAGAAGCGGTCGGCCAGCGGCGCCGCGAAGTGGAAGTTCTGCTCCACCATCACCACGGTGTAGCCCTTGGTGCGCAGCATGGTGATCATCCGGGCCAGCGCCTGCACGATGACGGGGGCCAGGCCTTCGGAGATCTCGTCGAGCAGCAGCAGCCGCGCGCCGGTACGCAAAATGCGCGCCACCGCCAGCATCTGCTGCTCGCCGCCCGACAGGCGCGTGCCCTGGCTGTGGCGGCGCTCGGCCAGGTTGGGGAACATGGCGTAGATCTCGTCCACGCTCATGCCCTGCTGGCCGGTCTTGAGCGGCGGCGGCAGCATCAGGTTCTCCTCGCACGAGAGGCTGGAGAAGATGCCGCGCTCTTCCGGGCAGTAGCCCACGCCCAGGTGGGCAATGCGGTGCGTGGGCAGGTGGATGGCCTCCACGCCATTGATCCTGATCGAGCCCTTGCGTGCGCCCGTCAGCCCCATGATGGCGCGCAGCGTGGACGTGCGGCCCGCGCCGTTGCGCCCCAGCAGCGTGACTACCTCGCCGGGCTGGACCACCAGGTCCATGCCGTGCAGCACATGGGATTCGCCATACCAGGCCTGCAGGCCCTTGATTTCCAATGCCGGTGCAGTCATCTCAATGCGCTCCCTGCAACTGGCCGTCGGTGGTGCCCATATACGCTTCCATCACTTGCGGGTTGCGCGAAACTTCCTCGTATGGCCCCTCGGCCAGCACGGCGCCGCGCTGCAGCACCGTGATGCGGTCGGCGATGGTGGAGATCACCTTCATGTTGTGCTCCACCATGAGAATCGTGCGGCCTGCCGAGACCTTCTTGATCAGCTGGGTCACGCGGTCCACGTCTTCGTGGCCCATGCCCTGGGTGGGCTCGTCCAGCAGCATCAGCTCGGGCTCCATGGCCAGCGTGGTGGCGATCTCCAGCGCGCGCTTGCGGCCATAGGGCAGGTTGACGGTGACCTCGTCGGCCAGGTCCTGCAGGCCGACTTCGGACAGCAGCTGCATGGCGCGGTCATTGAGCATGGACAGGCTTTTTTCGCTGCGCCAGAAATGGAACTCGGTGCCCAGCTTGCGCTGCAGGCCGATGCGCACGTTCTCCAGCAGCGTGCAATGCGGGAAGACGGCCGAGATCTGGAAGGACCGGATCACGCCACGGCGCGCGATCTGCGCCGGCGCCTCCTGCGTGATGTCCTCGCCGTTGAAACGGATGGTGCCGGAGGTGGGCTCCAGAAACTTGGTCAGCAGATTGAAGCAGGTGGTCTTGCCTGCGCCATTGGGGCCGATCAAGGCATGGATGGAGCCGCGGTGCACCGAAAGGTCCACCTTGCTCACCGCCGTAAATCCCTTGAACTCTTTGGTCAGGTTCCGGGTTTCGAGAATAACGTCGCTCATGTGCGCTTCGCCTGCTCCGTTGATGCTGCCGCCGCCAACGCGTCGCCAGAGGCTCTGGTGGCGTTGTGCAGGGTCGGACGCATCGTAGGCTTGCCGACGTTGTGCACCGCAGCGGGAAAACGCCTACGTAGGTGCTCCTAAGCACAGGCCCTGCCCCGCACTGCAGCATGGCGCATCAAGACGAGTCGCCGCAAAAACAAGAAGCAACCACTCACACTTGAAATAATCAAGCAGTCACGGGGCTGCAAGGCGCCGCGGCTGCAGGCGGGCCCTAGGGTTCTCCATCACCTCGGCCCGGCGACGCCCACGCGGAAGGCCAGAGCGCTTCCAAAGAGATAGCAAACTACCCTTTTTGCGGCTTGGCAGACAGCGACCAATGTCTGCTGCCTTACGGGAAACACCCAGGTGGGCAATCTCCCTGTGGCCTGCTCAGTCACTATGCGAAAAGCCGCGGATATGCTTGGGTTTGTCGCCCCATCAATTGAATGGCGACAAAGCGACTCAAAGCGCTATTCAATTAATAGCGCCAGGTGATTGCCTGGCATGGGAATTGGCGATCGATCACCATGAGCACAATTGTCGCCGCCAAGACAGCATGTACCCGGAGCAAGTTACTGCAGCGTTTCCTTGCTGCCTTGCGGCAAGGCCAATGGAACCACGGCAATGCCTTCGTCCAGCAATTGCATGGCCTGCTCGGGACTGGCCTTGCCGCGGATGGCGCGCTCTTCGGTCTCGCCGTAGTGCATGCGGCGGGCTTCATCGGCAAAGCGTTCGCCCACGTCCTCGGTCTGCTGCGCGACCTTGCGCGACCACTGCAGCCAGGCGGCCTGCATGGCCTGCAATTGCTCACGCGCCTGGGGCGGCATGGCCGTTGAAGCAGCGGCTGCCGCACTGGCGGCCGAGGCGGTTGCAGCAGGCTCTGCCGCCGCCGCCGGGGGCAAGCTTGCAGGCTTGGCGCCAAGATTGATGCGGGGGGCGCTCAGGCGCTTGGTGATGTCGCTGTGGCCGCAGACGGGGCACAGCACCAGCTGGCGCTGCAGCTGGCTCTGGAAATCCTCTTCCGAGGCGAACCAGCCCTCGAAGAGATGGCCCTGCGGGCAATGGAGGTCGAGCACTTTCATCGCGCACCCTCATCCATGAAGCAACCGGCACCGCGGCCTCAGCCGCGGCGGTGAATCAGGAAACGATAGACGAAACCCGGGAATGCCAGTGTCAGGAACAACGCCCCCGTGATGGCATAGAACTCCCAGCCCTGGGGTGCAATCTGCCCCACGCGGCGCTCCAGCAGCAGCGCCACGCCGCCGACGATGAAGTACAGCAGCACCATCTCCAGCAGGCACAGGGCCAGCGGCTTGCGCTGGGTGCGCAGCGGCCCCAGCTGCAGCCAGCGGGGGTTGAAGAAAGGCAAATTGGCTGCCACAAGGGCAGCCAATATCACGAGCCAGATCGAAGCGGTTTGCGACAAGCCGATGTCCTCACCGCAGGGCCTTGCGCGCAAGACCCTGCACAGGGAAAGTGGATCAGGAAGCCAGGGCGCGCACGACGGCGTCGGCGCACAGGGCCATCAGGCCGCCGGGCAGGATGCCCAGACCCAGCACCAGGGCGCCATTGAGGGTCAGCACAACGCGCACGTCCAGCGAAGCGGAAACGCTGGTGGCGGTGATGGGCTCATCGAAGTACATGACCTTGACGACGCGCAGGTAGTAGAAGGCGCCGATCAGCGACATGACCACGGCGAACACGGCCAGGGCGATGTACAGGCTGTGGCCCGAAGCCACCAGCGCCTGCAGCACCGACAGCTTGGCGTAGAAGCCGACCAGGGGCGGAATGCCGGCCATGGAGAACAGGCAGATCGCCATCACGCCGGCATACAGCGGGCTACGCTGGTTCAGGCCGGCAAAGTCGGCGACCTCTTCGCTCTCGAAGCCTTCGCGGGCCAGCAGCTGGATCACGCCGAAGGCGGCCAGCGTGGTCAGCACATAGGTCACCACGTAGAACATGGCCGAGCTGTAGGCGTTCTCGACGGTGGCCGGATCGACCTTGCCGTCGACCACACCCGACATCAGGCCCAGCAGCACGAAGCCCATCTGCGAGATGGTCGAGTAGGCCAGCATGCGCTTGAGGTTGGTCTGCTGCAGGCCGGCCAGGTTGCCGACCAGCAGAGAGGCAATGGCAAGCACGGCCAGCATCTGCTGCCAGTCGATGGCCAGCGGCAGCAGGCCGTCCACCAGCAGGCGGATGACGATGGCGAAGGCCGCCAGCTTGGGCGCGCCACCGATCATGGTGGTGATGGCCGTGGGAGCGCCCTGGTACACGTCGGGGACCCACATGTGGAAGGGAACCACGCCCAGCTTGAAGGCCAGGCCGGAGACCACGAAGACCAGGCCGAACACCAGCACCTGGTGCTTGATTTCGCCCGAGTTGATGGCCTTGAACACCTGGCCGATGTCCAGCGAACCGGTCGCGCCGTAGAGCATGGACATGCCGTACAGCAGGAAGCCGCTGGCCATGGCGCCAAGCACGAAGTACTTCATCGCGGCCTCGACCGAAGCCGTGTGGTCGCGGCGCAGCGCCACCAGGGCGTAGCTGGACAGCGTCAACAGCTCCAGGCCCAGGTAGATGACCAGGAAGTTGTTGCCCGAGATCATGATGAACATGCCCAGCAGCGCGAGCATGGCCAGCGTGAACAGCTCGCCGCCGCGCAGCATGTCGCGGTCGGCGGCGTAGGGGCGGCCGTAGACCAGGGTGACCATCATGGCCACGGTGGCGAAACACTTGAGCCAGTTGCCCATGGCGTCGGAGACGACCATGTTGCCCCAGCCATAGAACGTGTTGCCACTGGAGGCATACATGCCTTGCAGCACGGCCACCACGCCCAGGGTCAGCAGTGTCAGAACATAGGTGCCCGTGCGGCGCGGGCTTTTGACGCCCAGGTCCACCAGGGCGATCACGCAGGCCATGACCAGGAGAAGGATCTCCGGATAGATGGCCAGCCAGCTGATGTTGTCAATCATCTCGATTCTCTCGTTTCAGTCTGGTCACTGCAGCTTGCTCATGGCCACATGCTTGAGCAGCTCGGCCACGGACACATCCATCACGTCAGTGAAGGGCTTGGGATACAGGCCCATGTACAGCACGGCGATGGCCAGCAGACCCAGCACCAGGAACTCGCGGTTGCCGATGTCGGTCAGGCCGCGCACATTGTCATTGGTGACAGGACCCAGGTAGACGCGCTTGTACATCCACAGCGTATAGGCCGCGCCGAAGATCAGCGCCGTGGCAGCGCCCAGGCCGATCCAGAAGTTGTATTGCACAGCGCCCAGGATCACCATCCACTCGCCGACGAAGCCGGCCGTCGCGGGCAGGCCGCAGTTGGCCATGGCGAACAGCAGAGCGAAGGCCGCGAACTTGGGCATGGTGTTGACCACGCCGCCGTAGGAAGCGATTTCACGCGAGTGCACGCGGTCGTAGAGCACGCCGATGCACAGGAACATGGCGCCCGACACGAAGCCGTGGGCAATCATCTGCACGATGCCGCCAGCAACGCCCAGCGGGTTGAAGATGAAGAAGCCCAGGGTCACGAAGCCCATGTGGGCCACGGACGAGTAGGCCACCAGCTTCTTCATGTCCTTTTGCACCAGGGCGACCACGCCCACGTAGATCACGGCGATCAGCGACAGGGCGATGATCAGCCAGGCCCACTTGTGCGAGGCATCGGGTGCGATGGGCATGGAAAAGCGCAGGAAACCGTAGGCGCCCAGCTTCAGCATTATGGCGGCCAGCACGGCGGAGCCGCCGGTGGGCGCTTCCACGTGCACGTCGGGCAGCCAGGTATGGACCGGCCACATCGGCACCTTCACGGCAAAGGCCGCGAAGAAGGCGAAGAAGATCAGCGTCTGGGCCGTCATGGACAGCGGCAGCTTGTGCCAGTCGAGGATCTCGAAGCTGCCACCCGACTGGGTGTACAGGTAGATCACGGCGACCAGGGTCAGCAGCGAACCCATCAGCGTGTACAGGAAGAACTTGAAGGCCGCATAGATGCGGTTGGGACCGCCCCAGATGCCGATGATGAGGTACATCGGGATCAGCGTGGCCTCGAAGAACACGTAGAACAGCAGGCCGTCCAGCGCGCTGAACACGCCGACCATCAGGCCGGACAGGATCAGGAAGGCGCCCATGTACTGGTTCACGCGCTCGGTGATGTTCTCCCACGACGCGATCACGACGATCACGGTGATGAAGGCGGTCAGCGGCACGAACCAGAACGAGATGCCATCCACGCCCAGGTGGTAGTGGATGTTGAAGCGCTCGATCCACAGCGCCTTCTCCACGAACTGCATGGCAGCCGTGCTGTTGTCGAACTGCTGTATCAGCGGCAGCGTGACGGCCAGGCCTGCCAGCGCGCCGACCAGGGCCAGCCAGCGCACTGCCTTGACCTGATCCTCGCGGCCCAGGGCCAGCAGGAGGGCGCCGAAGGCGATCGGCACCCAGATTGAAAGACTCAACCAATGCATTTTTGTTCTTCCCCTACTACTTGTTGAGCCACACGAAATACGTCATGAGAGCGAACACGCCCAGCAGCATGACCAACGCGTAGTGATAGAGATAGCCCGACTGCAGCTTGCGCACCCACTGGCCGATGCGGCCGATGAGCTTCCACGAGCCGTTGACGATGCCGCCATCGATGATGGCCTGGTCGCCGACCTTCCAGAAGAAGCTGCCGAAGGCGCGTGCGCCGCGGGCGAAGATGTTCTCGTAGACCCAGTCCACGCCGTACTTGCCTTCCAGTGCCTGGTAGACACCGATCTTCTGCATGGACGACTTGATGGCGGCAGGCACTTCGGGCTTGACCATGTAGAACAGGTAGGAGACGACGACGCCTGCCAGTGCCAGCCAGAACGGCGCGGCCGTGAAGCCGTGCAGCGCCATTGGCACCCAGCCGTGGATCTTCTCAGCCAGCTCGGCCATGGCGCCGTGCTTGCTGCCATCGACGTGGATCACGCCCTTGAAGAAATCACCGAACAGCATGGGCATCAGTGCCAGGGCACCGATCACCACCGAGGGGATGGCCAGCAGCATCAGCGGGCCGGTCACGACCAGCGGCGACTCATGCGGCTTGGCATCGTGGCCATGGCCGTGGTGGTCGTCATGGGCGTGGTGGTCATCGTGGCCATGGTGGTGCGCATCGGGATTCTGGTCGTAGCGCTCCTTGCCGTGGAAGACGATGAAGTACAGGCGGAAGGAGTAGAAGGCCGTGATGAACACGCCGGCCAGCACCGCAAAGTTGGCGAAGCCAGCACCCGGCAGGTTGGTGGCGTGCACGGCCTCGATGATGGCGTCCTTCGAGTAGAAGCCCGAGAAGAACGGCGTGCCGATCAGCGCCAGGTTGCCCAGCAGGAACGTGATCCAGGTGATGGGCATGTACTTGCGCACGCCGCCCATCCAGCGGATGTCCTGGTTGTGGTGCATGCCCATGATCACCGAGCCGGCGCCAAGGAACAGCAGGGCCTTGAAGAAGGCGTGGGTCATCAGGTGGAACACGGCCACCGAGTAGGCCGAGGCGCCCAGGGCCACGGTCATGTAGCCCAGCTGCGACAGCGTGGAGTACGCGATCACGCGCTTGATGTCGTTCTGGATGATGCCCAGCACGCCCATGAACAGCGCCGTGATGGAGCCGATCACCAGGATGAAGCTCAGCGCGGTGTCCGACAGCTCGTACAGCGGCGACATGCGCGAGACCATGAAGATGCCGGCCGTCACCATGGTGGCGGCGTGGATCAGTGCCGAGATGGGGGTCGGGCCTTCCATCGAATCGGGCAGCCAGGCATGCAGCGGGAACTGGGCCGACTTGCCCATGGCGCCGATGAACAGGCAGATGGCCGTCACCGTCACCAGCAGCCAGCCGGTGCCCGGCAGCAGGGTGTTCTGGATCTCGGGCAGCTTGGCGAAGATCTCGCCGTAGTTCATGGTGCCCGTGTAGGCAGCGATCAGGCCGATGCCCAGGATGAAGCCGAAGTCGCCCACGCGGTTGACCAGGAAGGCCTTCATGTTGGCGAAGATGGCCGAGGGCTTGTTGTAGTAGAAGCCGATCAGCAGGTACGACACCAGGCCCACGGCTTCCCAGCCGAAGAACAGCTGCAGCAGGTTGTTGCTCATGACGAGCATCAACATGGAGAAGGTGAACAGCGAGATGTAGGAGAAGAAACGGTTGTAGCCGTCATCTTCCTGCATGTAGCCGATGGTGTAGATGTGCACCATCAGCGACACGAAGGTCACCACGCACATCATCATGGCCGTGATGCTGTCGATCAGGAAACCGACTTCCATCTTCAGCCCGCCGATTTCCATCCAGGTGTAGATGGACTGGTCGAAGCGCGCCCCGTCGAAGATCACGCTGTTGAAGGTGATGGCCGACAGGATGAAGGCGATCAGCACGCCCAAAATCGTGAGGGAATGGCTGCCGCCGCGACCGATCTTGTTGCCGCCGAAGGCCGTGCCCCAGATACCCGCGAGCGCGGAACCCGCCAGCGGTGCCAGCGGCACCGCCAGGAGCATGGATGCAGAGAGTGTTTGACTCATTCTTAAGAACCTTGCAAGTTACGGCGGACTCAACCCTTGAGGGAGTTGAGATCTTCCGCATTGATGCTGGTCTTGTTGCGGAACAGAAGCACCAGGATCGCCAGACCGATGGCCGACTCGGCCGCTGCCACTGTCAGGATGAAGAACACGAACACCTGTCCGTGCATGTCACCCAGATAGCTGGAGAAGGCCACGAAGTTCATGTTGACGGCCAGGAGCATCAGCTCGATGGCCATCAGCAGCACGATCAGGTTCTTGCGGTTCAGAAAAATGCCAACGACGGAGAGCGCGAACAGCATGGCGCCCAGCGTCAAGTAATGGCCCAAAGTCAGCGTCATGCTTTTGTCTCCACGGCGGGGGTTGCCTCGGCGGCCGGTGCCTGCGGCGCCTGGGTGACCGGCACCTTGACCAGCTCGAGGCGATCCTTTGCGCGCACGCGGATCTGCTGGGCCGGGTTCACTGCCTTGCTGTCCTTGCGCTTGCGCAGGGTCAGGGCGATGGCGGCGATCATGGCCACCAGCAGGATCACGGCAGCGATCTCGACGGGGTACAGGTATTCGGTGTACAGCAGCTTGCCCAGGGCCTGGGTGTTGGAGTACTGCACGGTCTGGCCGGCAGCGTTGACCGTGGCCGCAATGGCCTTGGGCTCCTCGACACCGCTGAAGCCGCCCATCAGCACCATGCCCATTTCAAAGGCGATCAGTGCGCCGATCAGGGCAGCGAAGGGGAAATGCTTCCAAAAGCCCTGCCGCACGGCGTCGATGCGGATGTCCAGCATCATCACCACGAACAGGAACAGCACCATCACGGCGCCCAGGTAGACCAGCACCAGGGTCACGCCCAGGAACTCGGCCTTGAGCAAAAGCCAGATGCCGGCAGCCTGCGAGAAGGCCAGGATCAGGTTGAGCACGGCGTGCACGGGGTTGCGCGCCGTGACGACCCGGAAGGCTGCAAACAGCAGCACGACCGAGAACAGATAGAAGAAACCAGTTTTGGCGTCCATGGATCGAATCTTTTCAAGTGATCAAGGAGCCGCTTCAGCGGTACTTGGCGTCCGCAGCCTTGGCGGCGGCAATCTCGGGTTCGTAGCGATCGCCAACGGCCAGCAGCATGTCCTTGGTGAAGTACAGGTCGCCGCGCTTTTCTCCGTGGTATTCGAAGATATGCGTCTCGACGATGGAATCCACCGGGCAGCTTTCCTCGCAGAAGCCGCAGAAGATGCACTTGGTCAGGTCGATGTCGTAGCGCGTGGTGCGGCGCGAGCCGTCGTCACGCACATCGGACTCGATGGTGATGGCCATGGCCGGGCAGACCGCTTCGCACAGCTTGCAGGCGATGCAGCGCTCTTCGCCGTTGTCATAACGGCGCAGGGCGTGCAGTCCGCGAAAACGCGGCGACAGAGGTGTCTTTTCTTCGGGGAACTGCACCGTGACCTTGCGGCGGAAGGTGTAGCGGCCAGTCAGGGCCATGCCCTTGGCCAGTTCCCAGAGCATGAAGCTCTTGAAGAAATCTTTGATCGAAAATGGGGTAGCAGCAACCGCAGACATTCTTGCTCCGCTCAGTTCCAGATGTTCCAAGGCGAGTGCATCCAGCCACCCACGATGACCAGCCACACCAGGGTGACGGGAATGAAGATCTTCCAGCCCAGACGCATGATCTGGTCATAGCGAAAGCGCGGGAAGGTGGCACGGATCCAGATGAACATGGACACGACCAGGAAAGTCTTCGCCGCCAGCCAGATCCATCCGGGGATGAACGACAGGAAGTCGAACGGAGGCAGCCAGCCGCCCAGGAACATGATCACGGCCAGGATGGACACCAGCCACATGCTGGCGTACTCGGCCAGGAAGAAGATGGCAAAGCCCATGCCCGAGTACTCGACCATGTGGCCGGCCACGATTTCGGCTTCGCCTTCGACCACGTCGAAGGGGTGGCGGTTGGTCTCGGCCACGGCCGAGATCAGGTACACCACGAAGATCGGCAGCAGCGGCAGCCAGTTCCACGACAGAACGCTGGCACCCATGCTGGCGAACTGGCCCTGGCCCTGGCTCAGCACGATCTGCGTCAGATTCATGCTGCCCGTGACCATGATCACCACCAGGAAGCAGAAGCCCAGCGCGATCTCGTAGCTGACCATCTGCGCCGAGGCGCGCAGCGCGCCCAGGAAGGCGTACTTGGAGTTGGAGGCCCAGCCGGCAATGATCACGCCATAGACTTCGATGGACGTGATGGCCATGATCAGCAGCAGGCCGGCGTTGACGTTGGCCAGCGCCACTTCGGGGCCGAAGGGGATCGCCACCCATGCCGCCAGGGCGGGCATGATGGCCATCACGGGACCCACGTAGAACAGGCCCTTGGCGGCAGCCGTGGGCTGGATCAGTTCCTTGGTCAGCAGCTTCAGGCCATCGGCCAGGGGCTGCAGCAGGCCGAAGGGACCCACGCGGTTGGGACCCATGCGAACCTGCATGAAGCCCAGCAGCTTGCGCTCCCACAGCGTCAGGTAGGCCACGGCGCCCATCAGCGGGGCGACGATGGCGACGATGCCCAGCAGGATCCAGAGCACAGGCCAGGCCACGTCGGTCCACCAGGGGGCGGCGATCAGGCCGGCACCGGCCGTCTTGAGTGCGTCAATCATGCGGCGCCTCCCTCACGAGCCTGACGTGCATCTGCCGTCAGTTGCAGCGACGTCGCGCGGCGCACGATGCTGTCGAGCTGATAAATGCTGGCCACCACGGGCGCGGCATGGCCGGCGCCGTTGGCGATGGAATTCACGGCAGGCGCACCATTGCCCAGCTGGTTGGCCGGCACGCTGGTGGCGCCGGCGGTGGCGGCTGCGAGCACATCCTGCGACGTCTCGTAGTCCACGCCCTGCACGCCCAGCAGGTTGGCCAGAACGCGCAGCACCTTCCAGCCCGGACGGGCTTCGGCCAGCGGCTTGACCACGGCATGGAAGCTCTGCAGGCGGCCTTCGGCGTTGACGAAGCTGCCCGAGGTTTCCGTGAACGGGGCGATGGGCAGCAGCACGTCGCTGAATTCCATGTTGGCCTTGAACGGGCTCAGGGTCACGACCATCTCGGCCTTGCCCAGTGCCTCTGCGGCGCGGGCGCCGGCAGCGGAGTCGAACACGGGTTCGTTGTTCAGCAGCAGCACGGCCTTGAGGCCGCCGGCCAGCATCTGGCCTGCGTTCAGGCCCGAAGCGGCAGGCTGTGCACCCACCCACTGCGCGCCCACCGTGTTGGCGGCTTCGGTCAGGTAGCCGACCGAGGCGCCGGTCTGCTCGGCAATCCAGTTGGCCAGCGACAGCAGGGTCGATGCCTGTGCGTGGTGCGCAGCGGCATTGCCCAGCAAGATGGCCTTGCGCTCGCCGCGCAGCAGCGCGGTGGCAATGGCCTGGGCCTCGGCATGCACGTTGGCGGCGGCCACGGGAGCGGCAGCACCTTTTTCCTGCGCCACGGCGGCGGCCACATCGGCCAGCGCCTGGGCCCAGTCCGGGGCTGCCACGATGGACGCCGTCACCGGCATGGCCCAGTCGTAGACACGCTCATTGATGGCGAGCACGGTGCAGCCCTGCTTTGCCGCCTGGCGGATGCGCTGCGCGAACAGCGGATGGTCCTTGCGCAGGTTGGAGCCGAGCACCAGGACGCCTTGCAGCTTGGAAAGCGAGGCGATGGGCGTGCCCAGCCACTGCACGCCCTGGGCGGCGGTGAACTCGGCGTTGCGCAGGCGATGGTCGATGTTCTCGCTGCCCAGGCCGCGCACCAGCTTGCCTGCCAGGAACAGCTCTTCCAGCGTGCTGTGCGGGCTGACCAGCGCGCCGATGGCGGAGGCGCCATGGTCGTTCTTGATCTGGCGCAGGCCATTGGCCACGTATTCGAGGGCCGTCTGCCAGTCGACTTCCTTCCACTCACCGCCCTGCTTGAGCATGGGGTGGGTCAGGCGTTCGTCACTGTTCAAGGCTTCGTAGGAGAAGCGGTCGCGGTCGGCGATCCAGCACTCGTTGACCTCTTCGTTCTCGAAGGGCACGACGCGCAGGACCTTGTGGTTCTTGACCTGGACGATGAGGTTGGCACCCGTGGAGTCATGGGGCGAGACCGACTTGCGGCGCGACAGCTCCCAGGTGCGGGCGCTGTAGCGGAAGGGCTTGCTGGTCAGCGCGCCCACGGGGCAGATATCGATCATGTTGCCCGACAGCTCGGAGTCCACCGTATCGCCCACCACCGTGGTGATCTCGGAGTGCTCGCCGCGGTTGATCATGCCCAGCTCCATCACGCCGGACACTTCCTGTCCGAAGCGCACGCAGCGGGTGCAGTGGATGCAGCGGCTCATCTCCTGCATGGAGATCAGCGGGCCCACGTCCTTGTGGAAGACCACGCGCTTTTCTTCCTCGTAGCGCGAGGCGGAGCTGCCGTAGCCCACGGCCAGATCCTGCAGCTGACATTCGCCGCCCTGGTCGCAGATCGGGCAGTCCAGCGGGTGATTGATGAGCAGGAACTCCATCACCGATTGCTGTGCCTTGATCGCCTTCTCGCTCTTGGTGCGCACGATCATGCCCTGCGTCACGGGCGTGGCGCAGGCGGGCATGGGCTTGGGGGCCTTTTCCACGTCCACCAGGCACATGCGGCAGTTGGCGGCGATGGAAAGTTTCTTGTGGTAGCAGAAATGCGGGATGTAGGTGCCTGCCTTCTCGGCTGCATGCATGACCATGCAGCCCTCGGCGACCTCCACCTTCTTTCCGTCCAGTTCAATTTCAACCATATGCTTTTCTCGCGATCAGGCGGCGTGGACCGTCTGCTTGGAAGCGTTCTGGATCTTCGCTTCAAACTCGTGGCGGAAGTGCTTGATCATGGCGCGCACCGGCATCGCTGCCGCATCGCCCAGCGCACAGATCGTGCGCCCCATGATGTTCACGGACACCGAGTCCAACAGCTCGATGTCTTCAGGACGGCCTTCGCCGTGCTCGATTCGGTTGACCACGCGCCACAGCCAGCCCGTGCCTTCGCGGCAGGGAGTGCACTGGCCGCAGGACTCGTGCTGGTAGAAGTAGGACAGGCGCAGCAGGCTCTCGACCATGTCGCGCGAGTCGTCCATCACGATCACGGCGCCCGAGCCCAGCATGGAGCCGGCCTTGGCGATGGAGTCGTAGTCCATCGTGCATTCCATGATGATGTCGGCCGGCAGCACGGGCGAGGACGATCCGCCGGGGATCACGGCCTTGAGCTTGCGGCCCGTGCGCACGCCGCCCGCCAGCTCCAGCAGCTTGCTGAAGGGCGTGCCCAGCGGCACTTCGTAGTTGCCGGGCAGGTTGACGTCGCCGCTGACCGAGAAGATCTTGGTGCCGCCATTGTTGGGCTTGCCGCACTCCAGGTACGCAGCACCGCCGTTGCGGATGATCCAGGGAACGGCCGCAAAGGTTTCGGTGTTGTTGATGGTGGTGGGCTTGCCGTACAGGCCGAAGCTGGCCGGGAACGGCGGCTTGAAGCGCGGCTGGCCCTTCTTGCCTTCCAGCGACTCCAGCAGCGCAGTCTCTTCGCCGCAGATGTAGGCGCCGAAGCCATGGTGCGCGTGCAGCTGGAAGCTGAAGCTGCTGCCCATGATGTTGTCACCCAGGTAGCCGGCAGCGCGGGCTTCCTCCAGCGCAGCCTCGAAGCGCTCATAGGCCTCGAAGATTTCGCCGTGGATGTAGTTGTAGCCCAGGGAGATGCCCATCGCGTAGGCCGCGATGATCATGCCCTCGATCACGATGTGGGGGTTGTGCACCAGGATGTCCCGGTCCTTGCAGGTGCCCGGCTCGCCTTCGTCCGAGTTGCACACCAAGTGCTTCTGGCCCGGGAACTGGCGGGGCATGAAGCTCCACTTCAGGCCCGTGGGGAAACCTGCGCCGCCGCGGCCGCGCAGCCCCGACTCCTTGACGGTGGCGATCACCTGATCCTGCGTCAGGCCTTCGCTGCCGTCCTTGCCCAGGATCTTGCGCAGCGCCTGGTAGCCGCCGCGTGCCTCGTAGTCCTTGATGGACCAGTTGGCGCCGGTCAGATCGGCATAGATCTGGGGATTGATGTGGCGGTCGTGGAAGCAGGTCTCGCTACCCGAAGCGGCAAACCTGGCCAGGACCGATTGTGCGGCGGCGTTCATGCCTTGCCCTCCGCGGCGCGCAGGCCGTCGATCAGTTCGTCGAGCTTTTCGTTGCTCATGAAGCTGCACATGCAGCGGTCGTTCACCAGCATCACCGGCGAATCCGCGCAGGCACCCAGGCACTCGGACTGCTGCAGCGTGAACATGCCATCGGGCGTGGTCTCGCCCATCTTGATGCCCAGGCGGGATTCCAGATGGTGCAGCGCCTTGTAGCCGTCGCGCAGCTGGCAGGGCAGGTTGGTGCAGACGTTCAGCTTGAACTTGCCCACCGGCCGCTGGTTGTACATGTTGTAGAACGTGGTGACTTCGTGCACCGCGATCTCGGCCATGCCCAGGAACTCGGCGATCACGGCCTCGCTCTCGGGACTGACCCAGCCCTGCTCCTGCTGCACGATGGACAGGCAGGCCATCACGGCCGACTGCTTCTGGTCGGCCGGGTACTTGGCCACCTCGCGCGCAAAGCGCTCCTTGGTCGCTTCGGTAATCATCGGTCAACGTCTCCAAACACGATGTCCAGGGTACTCAGCACCATCACGGCGTCGGCCAGCATGTGGCCTCGGCACAGTTCGTCCATGGCGGACAGATTGGCGAATCCCGGCGGACGGATCTTCAGGCGGTAGGGCTTGTTGGCCCCGTCGCTCACGATGTAGATGCCGAACTCCCCCTTGGGGTGTTCGATGGCCGCGTAAGCCTCGCCTTCGGGCACGCGGAAACCTTCGGTGAAGAGCTTGAAGTGGTGGATCAGCTCTTCCATGTTGGACTTCATCCCTTCGCGCGGCGGCGGGGCGATCTTGTGGTTGTCCACGATCACCGGGCCCGGGTTGGCACGCAGCCAGTCCACGCACTGCTTGATGATGCGGTTGGACTGGCGCATTTCGGCCACGCGCACCAGGTAGCGGTCGTAGCAGTCACCGGTCTTGCCCACGGGCACGTCGAAGTCCATGCGGTCATAGACCTCGTAGGGCTGCGACTTGCGCATGTCCCAGGCCACGCCGGAGGCACGCAGCATGGGGCCGGTCAGGCCCAGGTTCATGGCACGCTCGGCCGTCACCACGCCGATGTCCACGTTGCGCTGCTTCCAGATGCGGTTGTCGGTCAGCAGGGTCTCGTACTCGTCGGCGCACTTGGGGAAGCGCTGCGTGAAGTCGTCGATGAAGTCCAGCAGCGAGCCCTGGCGGTTGCGGTTCATGACCTCGACCGAGCGCGCATTGCGCACCTTGCTGGCCTTGTACTGCGGCATGGTGTCGGGCAGGTCGCGGTAGACGCCGCCCGGACGGAAATAGGCCGCGTGCATGCGCGCGCCGGAGACCGCCTCGTACATGTCCATGAGGTCTTCGCGCTCACGGAAGGTATAGATCAGCGTCGTGGAGCTGCCTGCATCGTTGCCGCTGGAGCCCAGCCACATCAGGTGATTCATGATGCGGGTGATCTCCGAATACATCACGCGGATGTACTGGGCGCGAATGGGCACTTCGATGCCCAGCAGCTTCTCGATGGCCAGGCAGTAGGCGTGCTCGTTGCACATCATGGACACGTAGTCCAGCCGGTCCATATAGGGCAGCGACTGGATGTAGGTCTTGCTCTCTGCCAGTTTTTCCGTCGCGCGGTGCAGCAGACCGATGTGCGGGTCTGCACGCTGCACCACTTCACCGTCGAGCTCCAGCACCAGGCGCAGCACGCCGTGCGCTGCCGGGTGCTGCGGACCAAAGTTCAGGGAATAGTTCTTGATTTCAGCCATGGTCGTCCATCAAAAAGGCGCCTGCAGCGCCTTCAGTGCAGGCCCCCGTAGTTGTCTTCGCGGATGATCCGCGGCGTGATCTCGCGGGGCTCGATGGTGACCGGCTGGTACACCACGCGCTGCTGTTCGGGGTCATAGCGCATCTCCACATGGCCCGACAGCGGGAAGTCCTTGCGGAAGGGATGGCCGATGAAGCCGTAGTCGGTCAGGATGCGGCGCAGGTCGTCATGGCCATCGAAGACAATGCCGAACAGGTCGAACGCCTCGCGCTCGAACCAGTTGGCGCCGGCCCAGATGGGAGTGACCGAAGCCACCACCGGAAAATCGTCGTCGGTACAGAAGACGCGAACGCGCAGGCGCTGGTTCAGGCTGATCGACAGCAGGTGGGACACCACGGCAAAGCGCGGCCCTTCGCGGCCGACTTCCGCATAGGTGGAATAGTCCACGCCACACAGGTCCACCAGAACCTCGAACCGGCAATCCGGGGCGCTGTGCAGAACCTGCATGGCCTCCAGATAGTTGGCAGCGGACACTTCGACCGTCACCTCGCCCAGGGCCACGGTCACGCTGCGCGCCTTGTCGCCCAAGGCAGCAGCCACCACATCCCGAAGCACTTCGGGGTGAATCGCAATAGCAGTCATCATCTAGCCCTTAGACGCGAGCGATGGTATGGGTGCGGCGGATCTTCTGCTGCAGCTGGATGATGCCGTAGATCAGGGCTTCCGCCGTGGGGGGGCAGCCAGGCACATAGACATCGACCGGCACGATGCGGTCGCAGCCACGCACCACGGAATAGCTGTAGTGGTAGTAGCCGCCGCCATTGGCGCACGAGCCCATGGAGATGACCCAGCGCGGCTCGGACATCTGGTCATAGACCTTGCGCATGGCGGGCGCCATCTTGTTGCACAGGGTGCCGGCCACAATCATCAGGTCCGACTGGCGGGGGCTGGCACGGAAGACCTCCGAGCCAAAGCGGCCAATGTCGTAACGCGCCGCCGCAGCGTGCATCATCTCGACCGCGCAGCAGGCCAGACCAAATGTCATGGGCCACAGCGAGCCCGTCTTGGCCCAATTCACCACCGAGTCGTAACTCGTGGTGATGAAGCCTTCCTTCATCACGCCTTCGATCATCGTGTTTCCTTAGTGAACCCGCATCAGTCCCAGTCCAACGCACCCTTCTTCCATTCGTAGACAAAGCCCACGACGAGAACGGTCAGGAAAATCAGGACAGCGGCGAAACCAGCCCCACCCACGTCCCGAAGCGCAACGGCCCAGGGCAGCAGAAAGGCGATTTCCAAATCAAATAGGATGAACAGGATGGCGACGAGGTAGTAGCGCACATCGAATTTCATGCGCGCGTCTTCGAAGGCCTCGAAGCCACATTCGTAGGGAGAGTTCTTGGCGGCATCGGGCCGGTTCGGACCCAGCACATACCCCAGTACCAGGGGGACTACGCCGACACCCATGCCGACGAGAATGAACAAGAGAACGGGAAGATACTGGTCGATGTTCATCGTGTGCGGCTACCTTGAAAGGCATGCCCGCACCGATCAGCCTGATCAGCAGGGCAGGCTCTTAGTTATATCTTGGTGCCGTCGGCGAGACTCGAACTCGCACAGCTTTCGCCACTACCCCCTCAAGATAGCGTGTCTACCAATTTCACCACGACGGCTACGTCTCGATTTCGGCTGGCTCTTTATCTTCGTTGCAAAGATTCCGCCTACCGAACAATCTCTAGATTCTACTCTGAAAAACCCTCGGACCAGGAGGACCGAGGGCTTTGTTCGAAATTATTTCGTGGGGATCTGGGCCGCACCTTCAGCACCGGCAGCAGGCGCCTGACCTGCCGCAGGAGCAGGCACTTCGCCAGCAGCGCCAGGGACGGCGGGAGCCGGTGCCGTGATGGGGGCCGCGCCTTCCAGCACGCTGCCCGAGCTGACGGGACGCGCATTGCTCAGATAGGCCAGCGCCAGCGTGGTCACGAAGAACACCGTGGCCAGGCCTGCCGTGGAGCGCGACAGAAAGTTCGCGCTGCCCGAGGCACCGAACAGGCTGCCGGAGCTGCCGCTGCCGAACGAGGCGCCCATGTCGGCGCCCTTTCCGTGCTGGATCAGGATCAGGCCGATCATGCCGAGTGCCGACAGCATCTGGACGGCGAGGATCACGCTTGCGAATGCATTCATTGGTTGTACCTGCTAGTAACGCGAGAGCTAAAAAAGCGAATGGAGAAACTGCTCCGGCTCACTGGGCCGCAGCGATGATGGTCAGGAAATCCGGCGCCTTGAGCGACGCCCCGCCCACAAGACCACCGTCAATGTCGGCCTGGGCCAGAAGCTGGGCTGCATTGGAGGCATTCATGCTGCCGCCGTAGAGCAAGGGGATGCGGTCAGCCTGCCGGCTGGCAGCCGCCAGTTGGGCGCGCAGCACGGCATGCACCTGCTGCGCCTGCTCGGGTGTTGCGGTCCTGCCGGTGCCGATGGCCCAGACAGGCTCGTAGGCCACGACCAGCTCACTGATGCACTGCCCCACCTGATGGATCACGGCTGCCAGCTGGCGCTTGACGACTTCCTCGGTCTGCCCCGCCTCGCGCTCTGCCAGCGTTTCGCCCACACAGACGATGGGCGTGACGCCCTTGGCCAGCGCAGCCTGCGCCTTCAAGGCCACCACGGCATCGGTTTCACCATGGTATTGGCGACGCTCCGAGTGCCCCACCAAGGTGTAGCGCACGTCAAAATCCTGGAGCATGGCAGCCGAAAGCTCGCCCGTGTAGGCGCCCGAGTCATGCTGCGACACATCCTGCGCAGCCACGCCAATGGACGACCCTGCAAGCTCGGCCTGGGCCTGGGCCAGATAGGCGGCCGGCACAGCCACCGCCACACCCGCATTTCCACCTTCGGGCAGCCCCTGCTTGAGGGCCTTGAGCAACACGGCATTGGCAGCCAGGCTGCCATTCATCTTCCAGTTGCCGACGATGAGTTTCTTCTTCATGGTTACCACGTCAAAACGATTTTGCCGGTGTGCTGACTCGACTCCATCAGCGCGTGCGCCTTGTCGGCATCAGCGGCAGCAAAGGTGCTGTGAATCACAGGGCGGATACCGCCCGCCTCGATGAGCGGCCAGACCTCGCGCCGCAGCGCCTGGGCGATGGCCGCCTTGAAGGCGACAGGACGCGGACGCAGCGTGGAGCCCGTCACCAGCAGGCGACGGCGCAGGACCAGGCCCGCATCGAACTCCGCCTTGATGCCGCCCTGCACCGCAATGATGACCAGACGGCCATCCTCGGCCAGGCTCTGCACTTCGCGCGCCACATAGCTGCCCGCCACCATGTCCAGGATCACGTCCACGCCCTTGCCGTCGGTGATGCGCTGCACCTCCGCGGCAAAGTCCTGGGTACGGTAGTTGATGGCATGGTCGGCGCCCAGCTTCAGGCAGTCGGCGCATTTGGCATCGGAGCCAGCCGTCACGATGACCGTGGCGCCACGCGCCTTGGCCAACTGGATGGCCGTCACGCCAATGCCGCTGCTGCCGCCCTGCACCAGCAGGGTTTCGCCCGCCTGCAAGGCGCCGCGATCGAACACATTGCTCCAGACGGTGAAGAAGGTTTCGGGCAATGCCGAAGCCTCCACCTCGCTGAGCCCCGCCGGGATGGGCAGGCACTGGGCCACTGGCGCAACACAGTACTCCGCATAGCCACCACCGGCCAGCAGCGCGCACACACGGTCGCCCACGCGCAGGCCTGCCAGCCGCATGGCGTCGTCGTCACCCGACACGATCACCCCGGCCACTTCCAGCCCGGGCAGATCCGAGGCACCGGGCGGCGGGGCGTAGTGCCCCTTGCGCTGCAACACATCAGGACGATTGACACCGCTGGCCGAGACCTGGATCAGCAACTCCTGCGCGCCGGCCACGGGCAGCGGACGCTCGCCCAGGCGCAAGACCTCGGGACCACCAAAGTCCGTGAGTTCCACGGCACGCATGATTTGCTTTTCCATTTTTCGACCTCGCAATCCCTGTCAAAAATGCCACAAGCGCTGAACAGGTCAGCGCTTTTTCCAGTCACCGCATGCACCTGCAAGGCCACCCCCTTTTTGGGGAACGGCCTTGCCGGGCATTACTGCTGCTGTTGCTGTTGCTGCTCGCCCTCGGCAGCCGGACGACCGCCTTCACGGGGCTCGCGAGGTTCACGCGGCTCGCGGTACTCGCGTTGCTGGCGGGGCTCACGCGGCTGGCGGAACTCACGCTCGGCAGGCGCGGGGCGCTCGCTGCGCTCCATGCCGGCAGGACGCTCGGTCAACGCCTTCAGCGACAGCTTGACACGACCCTTTTCGTCGGTCTCCATGACCTTGACCTTGATGATCTGACCTTCCTGCAGGTAGTCGGCGACGCGCTCCACGCGCTCGTGGGCAATCTGGCTGATGTGCAGCAGACCGTCCTTGCCGGGCAGCAGGTTCACGAGAGCACCGAAGTCCAGGATCTTGGTGACCGGGCCTTCGTAGATCTTGCCGATTTCGACTTCGGCCGTGATCTCTTCGATGCGGCGCTTGGCTTCGTCGGCCTTGGCGGCATCGCTGGAAGCGATGGTGATGGTGCCGTCTTCGCCGATGTCGATCTGCGTGCCGGTCTCTTCGGTCAGTGCACGGATGGTGGAGCCGCCCTTGCCGATCACGTCACGGATCTTCTCGGGGTTGATCTTCATCGTGTACAGCTTGGGAGCGAAGGACGAGATCTCGGCCTTGGCTTCACCCATGGCTTCCTGCATCTTGCCCAGGATGTGCATGCGCGCTTCCTTGGCCTGGGCCAGGGCGACCTGCATGATTTCCTTGGTGATGCCCTGGATCTTGATGTCCATCTGCAGCGCAGTGATGCCGCTGGTGGTGCCAGCCACCTTGAAGTCCATGTCGCCCAGATGATCTTCATCACCCAGGATGTCGGTCAGCACGGCGAAGCGGTTGTCTTCCTTGATCAGGCCCATGGCGATACCGGCCACGTGGGCCTTCATCGGAACGCCTGCATCCATCATCGACAGGCAGCCGCCGCAGACCGAGGCCATGGACGAGGAGCCGTTGGACTCGGTGATTTCCGACACCACGCGGATGGTGTAGGGGAATTCTTCCTTGCTGGGCAGGCAGGCCGCCAGGGCGCGCTTGGCCAGACGGCCGTGGCCGATTTCGCGGCGCTTGGTCGAGCCCATGCGGCCCACTTCGCCGGTGGCAAAGGGAGGCATGTTGTAGTGGAACAGGAAGCGGTCCTCGAACTCGCCAGCCAGCGCGTCGATGCGTTGTGCATCGCGCTCGGTGCCCAGCGTGGACACGACCAGGGCCTGCGTCTCGCCGCGCGTGAACAGGGCCGAGCCGTGCGTGCGGGGCAGCACGGAGTTGCGGATTTCGATGGGACGCACGGTGCGCGTGTCGCGGCCGTCGATGCGCGGCTCGCCGGCCAGGATCTGGCTGCGAACGATGCGTGCCTCGATGTCGAACAGCATGCCTTCGACCTTGACGCCGTCGAACTCCACGCCCTGGGCCGTCAGGCCGGCCTTCACGGCGGCGTAGGCTTCGCGGCAGGCCTGCGTGCGGCTTTGCTTGTTGCGGATCTGGTAGGCCGCGCGCAGGGCTTCGTCACCCAGTGCGGCCACCTTGGCGATCAGCTCTTCATCCTTGGCGGGAGCGACCCAGTCCCAGACGGGCTTGCCGGCTTCGCGCACCAGTTCATGGATGGCGTCAATGGCGATGCGACCTTGCTCGTGGCCGAAGACCACGGCGCCCAGCATCACGTCTTCAGGCAGTTGCTGCGCCTCGGACTCCACCATCAGCACGGCAGCTTCAGTACCGGCCACGACCAGATCCATCTGCGAATCCTTGCGCTGGGTCTGGCCGGGGTTGAGCACGTACTCGCCATTGATGTAGCCCACGCGGGCTGCACCGATGGGCCCGTTGAACGGAATGCCCGACACGGACAGGGCGGCCGACGTGGCGATCAGGGCGGCGATGTCGGCATCGACTTCGGGGTTCAGCGACACGGTGTGGATGACCACATGCACGTCGTTGTAGAAGCCTTCGGGGAACAGCGGGCGGATCGGACGGTCGATCAGGCGGCTGGTCAGGGTTTCGAGTTCGCTGGGCTTGGCTTCGCGCTTGAAGAAGCTGCCGGGGATCTTGCCTGCGGCGTAGGTCTTCTCGATGTAATCGACGGTCAGCGGGAAGAAGTCCTGGCCGGACTTGGCCTGCTTGGACGCCACCACGGTGGCCAGCACCACGGTGTCATCGATGTTGACCAGCACGGCGCCGGAAGCCTGGCGGGCGATCTCGCCGGTTTCCATGGTGACCGTGTGCTGGCCCCACTGGAAGGTCTTGGTGACTTTGTTGAAGATGGACATTGTTGCTCCTAGGGAATGTTGGCCAGATGCACTCATCCGGCCATGATGGAGAGCAATTCAGAACACGATGCCATTCCATTGCTGGATTTCTTGCTATCAAATCCGCAGCAATGGAATGACACAGCTTCGCTCTGTCTTGCTTTCTCCGAAGTAAAAAACGCCTGAGCTAGACAGGCTAACTCAGGCGTTTCGATCTCCCACCGTGCTTACTTGCGCAGGCCCAGCTTGGCGATCAGTGCGGTGTAGCGATCAGCGTCCTTGGACTTGAGGTAGTCCAGCAGCTTGCGACGGCGGCTCACCATGCGCAGCAGGCCGCGACGACCGTGGTGGTCCTTGGCGTGTTGCTTGAAGTGAGGGGTCAGCTCGTTGATGCGTGCGGTCAGCAGGGCCACTTGCACTTCTGGGCTACCAGTGTCGTTGGCAGAGCGTGCGTTGGACTTGACGACTTCAGCCTTCACGGAAGATGCGATCATTTTTTTTCCTTGGAAATTGGCGCCTCAAAGACAAAAGCAAGGAGGCAGCCTTGGTTACTTGCGCCGGGACTGGAAAGGCCCCGACGTGCGTCTTGCACCATGCAAAACCCTGGGATTATAACAAGCACGCCCGGACCGGCATCCACACCTGATTTGCGCCCTTTGCCACTTCGGCCTGCTGGCCGCCCAGAATCCCGCAAAGCCCGCGCCAAAGGCATGCCGTCACGAAGCACGAATATGTGGTGCGCAGGCATTCCATACACCAAGGGAGGGCCACGCCATGGCAGTGCGTTTTTCATTCATTCCATCGACCCGACAAGCGCAGCTGCGGCAATGCGCCCTGCTCTGCCTGGTCGCGGCCCTGGGCCTGGCCCTGCCTGCCCAGGCTGCGTCCCATCGCGCCGACGCATCGGCTGCGCAAGGCTCCAAGCGCAAAAAGGGCGGGCAGCGGGTCCGGGTGCCGGCGCAGCGCAGCAGCTCAGACGAGTCGCCCGAGCAACGCGACAAGCGGCTTTACCGCGAATGCCAGGGCAGGCACAACGCCGGAGCATGCGCCGGATACACCGGGCAGCCGCCGGGCAGGCGCCAGCGCTGACACGCTCCCAGAAACAGTCCTAGGCCGGCCTCGAATACCCAAAAATCCGGCAAAGCCTTGCCATCATTGGATTTTTTCGCACCTCTGCACGCCTGAATTCAGCCCAATTCACGGCACAACTCCTATTTTTTGACCAAAGAAACAGATTGGTCTGAAAGACATGCACGAACAACCCCAATAGATTGAGCGGCGCACGAAACAAGCAGCAACAACCAGCGTTGCGCAAGCCAATCGACGGGGAGGGATTCAAGACATGTCATCGACCAGGCCTCAGGCTCGCCCGGGCGCCGAAGGCTTCACTGCCATCGAGTTGATGGTGGTCATCGCCATCCTCGCCGTGCTCACCACGCTGGCAGCTCCCAGCTTCAACCTCATCATCGAGCGCTGGCGTGTTCGCCAGACCGTCGAGGCCCTGCAATCGACGCTGCAGTACGCGCGCTCCGAAGCCGTGCGGCGCGGTGGCGGCGTTTTCATCCAGAAACTGCCCCAAGGCACCAAGGGCTGCACCCTGGCGGCGCAGCACGCCGACTGGGGCTGCGGCTGGGTGGTGTTCGTCGACCGCAATGGCAACAGGCACTGGGATCCCAAGGAGGAGCTGCAGCGCTTCGACACGCCCGCCCGCACCCTCGTCACCCGCTCCCGGTCTGCCTCCATCATCAGTGTGGACCGCTGGGGTCAGTTGGGCGGACTCACCGCCATGGGCTTCGCCATTGCGCCATCTCCGGCCGGAATCACTTCCGCCGCAACCCAAGGCATTTGCGTCTCGTCCGGCGGACGCATCCGGGTGGTCGGCCAGGAGGGTATTCCATGCGCCTGACACGTACCCGCAATCGGCATCCCAATGGCTTTACCCTGATCGAAACCCTGGTCGCCACCGTCATCACGGCCCTGGGTGTTCTGGGAATCCTGGGACTGCAGATGCGCACCCTGGCCGACAACCAAAGCGGCGTGCGCCGCGCCCAGGCCATCCGGCTGATCGAGGACCTCAGCGAGCGCACGCACGCCAACCCCAACTCCCTCGGACAGATCGGCCGCTACGTTTCCGACTGGAATCACGCCCCCGAATCCGTCGCCGACTGCAGTGCCGCCGCATGCGGCCCGGACGCAATGGCCAGCTACCACCTCGCACGATGGAAGGCATCCGTTCGCCAACTGCTGCCAGGCGGGGCCGCCAAGGTCTTCCTCGCAGGAGACGAGGCAGCCGCCAGCGCCGGCAATGGGCGCCAGCTGGGGATCATGATCAGTTGGCGCGAGAACGAAAAGTCCGGCAAGGCCGACTACAAGGACCCCATCGGGCTTGATGGCGATGGCGATCGCATGCACGGCGATCAGGCCATGGCCTGTCCTGCAGGCAGAACCTGCCACCTGCAATACATCGCACTCAGCGCTCGCTGCGCTCCCTACCTTGCAAACAACGCAGTCCAGCTCTTCTGCGCAGGCCCATGAATCCCCATCGCATCGCCACCGCCATTGCGGCCAGACCGCGCCAACGCGGCCTGAGCCTCGTCGAACTGCTGGTCGGACTTTTCCTGGGACTGCTGATCATCGGCGTGGCCATGGGCGCACTCATGGCGTCACGCGCCGTGTCCGCCACCGTCAGCGATGCCAGTCAGTTGCAACAGCAGGCTTCCCATCTCTTCCGTGTCATGGGCCGGCAGATCCGGCAGGCGGGGTCCCTGCGGCTGCTTCTTGCATCACACAAGAGGGCAACAGAAGCCATTGACGTGGCAGACCCCGTTGCATTCGAGGCGGGCGCACTGGACTTCAACCCCGTGCACGACACCATCCAGGGCCTTGATGCACCCGGGCGCTCCCAATACAAGCTCGCCGTGGGCTACAGCAACTACACGCAGCCGCTGTACACATCGGCCATCGAGACCTCACTGCAGCGCAATTGCCTGGGGCAGACCAACAGCGACAGCCTCATCCTGAGCCGCTTTGTCCTGGACGCCAGTAAAAACACCCTGCGCTGCGCCGGAGCGCCCTCCGCGGGTGCCCAGCCCCTTGCCAGGAACGTCGCCAACTTCCAGGTGCGCTACCTGATCCAGGCGCCGGGGGGCGCCGCCCGCATCCAGTATGTCAACGCAGCCGCCGTAGGCCAGGACTGGCCTCGCGTCGTCGGCGCCGAGGTCTGCCTGGTGCTCTTCGGCAACGAGGCCATCGACATGCCCGCCAACAGCAGCTATACCGACTGCGCCGACAGCGACGGTACGGCCGAATCCATCCACATGGCCACGCTGCCTGCGCCCAGGACGCGGCGCCTGCACATGGTCTTTCGCAGCGTGTACCAGTTGCGCAGCCAGGGGTTGGCCGGATGACGCACAAGGCTGCAGGCATGCGACATGCCCACACCTGCGCAGCGCAGCGCCAAAAAGGCATCGCCCTGTTCATCGTGGTGGTCCTGGTCATGCTGTCCATGCTGCTCGCCCTGTGGGCGTCGCGCAGCGCACTGTTCAACGAAATGTTCGTGGGCAACGATGCCGACTACCAGCGTGCCCTGGAGGCTGCACAGGCCTTGCTGCAGGATGCCGAACTGGATATTCGGGGCGAACAGGCCAGCGGCGCCGCCTGCGCCGCCAGCAGCAGCCAGCCATCCGTCTGCCGCAGCGGTGCAGGCATCGCACAGTTCCCCCGGGAAACCGGGGAAGTCGGCCTGCTGCTGGCCAGCCTCGCTGAGGCCACACCCACTGGATGCCGCGATGGCCTGTGCACCAAGCGCACGGGACCTCAGGACTTCTGGAACAACGCGGACGAAGGCCAAGGGATCACGCTGGGCCAGATGACGGCCGCTGACGTCAGCGCACGCTACGGCCAGTTCACGGGCGCCATCGCTGGCGAAAAGAGCGACTCCATCCTGGCAAATCGTGAGGCAGGAAAGGGAGGCTGGTACTGGATAGAGATCCTGCCCTATGACGTCAACGCAGGGAACTCGGGCGTCATCGCCAACGGCTCACCCCGACTGGCCCTTTACATGCAGCCCCAGGTGATCTATCGCATCACGGCCATTGCCCATGGCCGCAAGAGCAACACCCAGGTGGTGATGCAGCAGACCTACGCCCGGCAGAAACGCCGCGACTGACTCAGGACACCTGACATGCCCCACCTCTGCCAACCCTGGCTCCGGCGCATCCTGCTGCCAGCGCCGACAGCCGCAGCCATGGTCGCTGCAGTCATGGCCGCGCAAAACAGCCAGGCAATGGATATGACCCAGTCGTCGCTTGGGCCCCGAGTCAAGGTCACGATAAAGCCTGGCCTGCCGGCGCCCATCCAGGTCCAGCAGGTCTCGGAGGCAGACACTCCAGTTGCCAGGGTTCAGGCAGATGGCACCGAATTCGCCGTGCCCATTGAAGACTGCCCGGCCGGACAACAGGCAGATGCCAAGGGCCGCAGCAGCTCCATGGCCTCCAGCGGCAGCGTGATTACGCGGGCCGGCGTGGACATATTCAGCGCCCGTTACAGCGCAAAAGCGGCCTGGAGCGGCTGGATCAGCGCAGAAACCGTCCAGGCCGATGGCAGCCTCTCCGCAACAGCCGGCTGGCAAGGCAAAACCACGGCCGGCCACCTGGATGCACTCAGCGACGAACAGGCAATCAATGACCGTCTGATCCTGACCTGGAGCGACAGACTGCAAAGAGGCGTGTCCTTCAAGTGGAATGAACTCGACCACCTGCAGAAAGCCTCCCTGGGCATCGATGCCGAAGGAAGAGCAGACAACCTGGGCAAGCACAGGCTCAACTTCATACGCGGCGACCGCCGCATGGAAGCGCCGGGACAACCGCCGCGCGTTGGCCCCACCCGTCCTTTTCGCCAGCGCAGCTCGCGCCAGGGCGACATCGTCAACTCCCAGATCTGGCATACCGGCCATCCCGTGGACAACTGGCCCCTGCCGGGCTATGCCGCCTATACCCTCGCCCAGCAGAACCGCCAGCCCATGATCTATGCAGGCGGCAATGACGGCATGCTGCATGGCTTTTCGGCCACCGACGGCAGGGAAAAGATCGCCTACATCCCACGAGGCGTGATCTCCGGACTGGCAAGACTTTCCGACCCCGACTACGACGCCCGGCATCGCTACTTTGTGGACGGCTCCGCCATGAGCGGCGACATCCCCTCGGGCAGCGTTGCGTCCTCGCAGTGGCGCACTGTGCTGGCTGGCATGGCGGGCGCCGGAGCCAAGGGCTACTTCGTGCTGGACATCACCCATCCGGAGGCTTTCAGCGAGTCCGGTGCCAGCTCGCTGGTCCTGCTTGACCGAACCCAGACACGCAACAGCGATCCCGGCGACTGCACCAGCCTGGATGACATGCGCCAGCGCGCCACTTGCCAGGAAAACAAGGACCTGGGCCATATTTTGGCGGCGCCCGTGCTGGACGATGCCAACCCGCAACGCAGCACTCAGATCACGCAGTTGAACAACAACCGCTGGGCACTGGTGACGGGCAACGGCTACCACAGCACCAACCAGCGGCCCGTGTTGCTGATCCAGTATCTCGATGGCAACCAGGAGCTGTTGCGCCTCGTTGCCACGGGCAATACCCCAACCGGCACCACCCCCGAGACCACCCACAACGGACTCTCCGCCCCGCGCCTTGTGGACATCAATGGAGACGGCCGGCCCGATGTGGTCTACGCAGGTGACATCCAGGGCAATCTGTGGAAATTTCTCATCGCCAGCGGTGCCTCCTCCCGCTGGGGCGTGGCCTTCGACGGCCGGCCGCTGTACACAGCCTGGGGTGGCAGTTCTCCATCGGCCACTCGCAACCTGCGTCAAGCCATCACCGCCCCTCCTTCCGTACGCGCCAATGACCGGCGCAGGGCCAGCAAAAATGCCAAAGAAGGGCGCGAGCGCTTGACGGCAGGCGGCATGCTGGTGGCATTCGGTACCGGACGCCACATCACGCGGCAGGATTCTGGCAACACAGCGGTCCAGAGCATCTATTCCATCCTCGACAGCACCCGCTACAGGCTGCTCGCGGACGGCAGAGTGCAAGCTTGCCTCGATGGCAAGGATTCGGACTGCAGGCAGCCTGACGGACAGCGAGCGGCACCCGTTTCAGGCATCGGAGAACTGGCCAGGCGCTCGGTGAACCATCAGCCGGCAGCGGCGGCCGGCCAAGGCTTCTGGCGCGTTGACTCCACGACCGACCTCGACTGGACGCGGCACAAAGGCTGGTACATGGACCTGCCCCTGCCGGGCGAGCGCCTGCTCAAGCCAATGGGCTTCTACGACGGCAGCAACATCCTCGCGATCTACAGCCAGATACCTGCCGGATCCCCCAGGCGCCCCGGCGAAAGCGCAAGCCCGCCCGACGCCTGCAATGCGAGCGAGGAGCGCCAATTCCTGACATTCATGAACATCATGGATGGCAAGCGACCCGGCGTTCCGTTGATGGACAGCAACGGCGATGGGGTCTACGGCACGGCAGATGAGGAGGTCTCGCGCGCAAGCGTCGCCAGGGGATCCCAGGCCCTGCTCCACAAGGGCCATCACGCCATCGGCTACGACGCCGAAGGCCGCCGCAATGTACTCGCCCGCATGCCGGAGCAATCCCTGCGCCCCAGCTGGCGCCAAATGAAATGAGGCACCACATGCGCCGCCCTCGATCCCCAGGATTCACGCTCATCGAACTCATGATCGTCGTGGCCGTCATCGTCATCCTCGGCACGGTCGCCGTCCCCAGCTACAACGAGTACATCCGCGCAGTCCACCGCGCCGACGCCCGCGCCGGCCTGCTCCAGGCCCAGCAATGGCTGGAGCGCGCCGCCACCGCCAACGGCACCTACCCCACCGAGCTGCCTGCAGACCTGACCTGGGCCCACGACTCCAGCAAGCGCTACACCATCGACTTCCTGTCAACCAGCGGCCACGACGACGACACCTACACCCTGATCGCCACACGCCGCGGCTCCCAGTTCGGTGACCGATGTGGCGATTTCACGCTGACCCATACCGGAGAGCGCAGTGGTGCGAATGTGGCCTCCAGCACCACAGCCGCTGAATGCTGGGGCAGATAACCCTGCGCATACCAGCCCTGTTTCCCAGGCAATCACCCAGGGTCCATTGCGATCAACGGGCCCCATGCACCCTCGTGATGCGGGAACTACCCGCAGTTCCGCCAGCCACTCATCCCGAGGTTGCATCCATTCATCCGGCTCCTTCGCCTGCCTCTGGACACAATGCCTAGCATCCGGGTATGCATGCATTGTCTCCACGACGGCCACCACGAACCAGGTCTCCCAAACAGGGCTCCAGAGGGTTCACCACCCTGGAACTGATGGTGGTGGTAGCCATCCTGGCCATACTCACAGCGCTTGCTGTGCCCAGCTTCACCTTGATCATTGAACGCTGGCGCGCGCGCGGAGTGGTTGAGGACCTGCAAGCAACGATCTACCTTGCGCGTTCTGAGGCCATCAAGCGCGGCGGCAACGTCCTCATCGACAAACTAGCCAGCGGCAATGGTTGCACCAGCACCGTCGGCAACACCTCCTGGGACTGCGGCTGGCGCGTAGTAACCAGCGGCGGCACCGTGGTACAGCAAAGCTCTGCGCCCAACCGCGTAGAAGTCAATCTGACCAACCTCACGGGCAGCATTGCCGTGGACCGCTGGGGCATGCTGACTAGCGGTGGCGCAGACGCCACGGCCATGGCCATGGAGTTCGTCATCGTCCCCAAAGGCAAAGATGTCAGCGACAACAGCGCGATCCGCCTGTGTGCAGGCATGGGCGGACGAATCGTTCAGGCAAAGGGCAGCGAAGCATGTCCCTGAATTCAACCCGAGACCATCCCATGCACCAGCCGAAACACACCCGGCCAACCCCGCACCGCCGACAGAGTGGCATCACTTTGGTCGAGTCCCTGGTGGCCATCGTGGTGGCTGCCCTGGGCATTCTTGGCATTCTAGGCACACAGATGCGTACGCTGACTGATACGCAAACCACCCTACGCCGCGCGCAGGCCATTCGTCTGATAGAAGACCTGAGCGAGCGGATGAGGGTCAACCCCAACGCATTGGCCAGTCTTGACGCCTACGTTTCCGACTTCTCCAGCAGCCCTTCGCCCGGTGACTGCAGCAACACTGCGTGTACTCAGGATCTGCTGTCCACCTACGACATAGGCTCATGGAAGCAGTCCGTCAGAGACACACTTCCGCTGGGCCGGGCCAATGTGTTCATTGCACCAGCAGATACTTCCGCCACGAATCGTCGGCAACTGGGCGTTATGGTCGGCTGGCGTGAAAACGAGCGGGACATTGCCAACGCAGCCGACAAGAAAACCTACAAGGACAACATAGACGCCACCCAGGTGCGGGCAGCCGACGGCACCCTCAGTTCCGGGGCAGGCACAGCTGCCACCTGCCCGGATGGATTCACCTGCCATCTGCAATACATCCCCATCGCAGCCCGCTGCGCGCCTTACCAACCTCTAGGCAATCCAGTCCAGTTCTACTGCCCGGGAGCCTAACCATGGCCACACGAATCCAATTCTTTAAAACCCCGCGGCCCGGCGCACTAAGTGCTAAGCCCGCGCTTGCAAGCCCTCGGCGCGCCATGGCGCAACGCGGCGTCACCCTGATTGAATTGATGGTGGGCATTGCTATAGGCCTGCTGGTCGTGGCTGTGTCCATGGCGGCACTGATGGTGTCGCGCGGTGTCTCCGGCACAGTGAGCGATGCCAGCGGCCTGCAGCAGCAGGCCGCCTACGCCTTACGCGTCATCGGCCTACAGCTGCGCCAGTCCGGCTCTCTGTATCTCAACCTCAACCCGACCAGCGCGATCGCGGCCAACAGTTCCGCCGCTCCGGTGGCATTCGAGACCAAGGCGGAGTCAGTGAACAAGGGAAATACCTTCGATCCGGTCACCAATGCCATTCTGGGCACAGCCAGCCCGACCACACTCGCGGTGGGCTATCGCCGCTACAAGGAGCCTGTCTACAGCAGTGCCGACGAGCAATCGCTGGCGCGCAATTGCCTGGGAGGCCCTGCCAATGCCAGCACCGATCAGCGCGTGGAAAGTGTGTTCCAGCTCAGTGGCAGCCAACTCCAATGTCAGGGTAATGGGTCAACCCCTCAGACCCTGGCGCAGAACGTCGCCAGCTTCCAGGTTCGCTACTCGTTGCAGGACAACACGACCTTGGGCAAACCCAAGATCCAGTATGTGACTGCCACGAACGTGGACAACTGGGGCAAGGTGCAAGCGGTAGAGGTATGCCTGGAGATCTATGGCAACGAGCCCGTGGACATGCCCGCCGGAAGCACCTATGTGAACTGCAACGGTGCGGCCGTCGACATGACGACGCTGGCCGCCCCTCGGACCCGACGCATGCACCTGACGTTCCGCAGTGTCTACCAGCTCCGCAGCCAAGGGCTGGTGGGGACCGTGCTGTGACCCTTTTTGCCAACTCCTCCATGCACCTGCGCATGCAACTCTATTCAAAGGACCGCCGGCAGCGTGGCGTGGCGCTGTTCGTCGTCCTCGTGTTCGTCATGCTCTCTATGCTCCTGGCATTGTGGGCCACCCGCACCTCGCTGTTCAATGAGATGGTGGTCGGCAACGATGCCGATTACCAGCGCGCCTATGAGGCCGCCCAGGCACTGCTGCAGGATGCCGAGTTGGATATACGCGGCGAACAGTCCAACGGCGCGGAATGCAGTGGCAGCGGCGATGTCTGCCGCAAGACGACCGCAGACAAGATCCCTCTGGAGGCACAGGACGTCACTCCTTTGCTGGGCCAACTGGAAGCACAGCCCACCCGATGCCGCAATGGCCTTTGCGCCAAGCGCACGGGCAAGCAGGATTTCTGGAACAACTCGGACGAATCTCAGGGGCCCACGTTGGCACAGATGACGGCCAGTACGGTTGGTGCGCGCTATGGCCAGTACACGGGCGCAGCGAAAGGCTCCAGTTCCCAGCCCGCCAACCCCATCCTGACGGACACAGGCAGCGCCAATCGGGGAGGCTGGTACTGGATGGAGGTTCTTCCCTACCAGGACAACAAGAATTCCAGCCTCATCATGGGCGGCCCGCACAACCTGCTGCCGCTGAACCTCAAGCCCTTCGTGGTGTATCGCGTCACGGCGCTGGCCTATGGGCGCAAGCCGAACACCATGGTGGTCCTGCAGCAGACCTACGCACAGCAAAAACGCAAAAACTAGGCCAACACGCCTTGCCATCCGCCAAGGCATGCAAACCCTTCCACATTCACCATATTGACACTAAGAGGAGCAAGCGCCATGAAATGCAAGCCCCCCGTTTCGCTGCACACCTTCCGCCGGACCTTGCTTTCGCTGGCCGCGGCAGCCGCGCTGCTGCCGCAAGGCGCCATGGCGCTGGATCTTTCGCAGTCGCCGCCCGGCACTAAGGAACCTTACGTTTCACCCAACGTCATCATCTCCATTGACGATTCGGGAAGTATGAATTTCCGGCTCGACAGCGAAAGCACCAGCGGCGCGAGCAACCAGACCACACCCAACTCGGATGGTACTTGGCCCATGAGCAGCCGCCGTGTCAACGTACTCAAGTACGCACTCATCGGAAACAATGGATCCGGCGGTATCTTCCGAGACACCACGCTGCTGCCCGACAAGAAAATCCGGCTGGCCTGGCAGGCCATGTGGAACAACGGTCGCTCTTCCGATGCCGGCAATGTGGACAGCGGCAGTGGCAGAAGCGCCGTCCAGATGAATACGAACTCCATGCGCCCGCTGCAAGGTTCGCATCGCACGAACTTCATCTCCTTCATCAACAACCTGAGCCCCAGCAACGGCACACCGTCGCACCTGATGTTCAGTCAGGCGGACAGTTACATGCGCCGCGCAGTCAGCAAGGACGGACCGTGGGCCAGCGATCCAGGCAATACCGGCGCGCCTTACCTTGCCTGCCGACGCAATTACCACATCATGATGACCGATGGCCGCTGGAATGGCACAGCTACCAATGTCCCCAATACGAATTGGAGAGACAATGCGACCAACCTGAAGTTCAGCGACAACATGGTGTACGGCGGCAGCACGGCGGACCAAAAGAAATCCGCCCTCTACCGTGACGAATCCAAAGGTACGACCTTGGCCGACTGGGCGTTCTACAGCTGGGCCAATCCGCTGCAGACTTCGGGGTTGACAGGGACCATGCAGCCTACCGCCGACTACCGCAAGGCCTCCTCCACCGAAACCTTCACCAATGCCAGCGGCACCTCTGCCACGCTGGATCGCTATTGGAATCCACGCTACAACCCGGCCACCTGGCCCCACATGGTGACCTACACCATCGGCTTCAGCAAGATGGCGTTCGAATGGAGCTATTCATCCATCACGCGTCCGACACAAATGGTACCGTTTGGCTACGACGGAAGTTTCCCAGGCTTGGCCAACGGCACCATCGGCTGGCCTGACCTGACCGCCAACACGGAGTCGCGCAATGCCCTGGATCTGTGGCATGCGGCACTCAATGGTCGCGGACGCTTTTATGCCGTGGAAAAAGGCGAGGATCTGGAAAAGGCCTTCCGTGAGATCTTTGGTCAGATCAACACGCAGACCGAACCCGACCTGACATCCACTGCCACCAGTGGCTCCAACGCCTCACGCAACGATGTCGGCAAATTCACCGGTGCCTATGAGCCGCAGAACGCCTGGAAGGGCTTCGTGACGGCAGAGACCGTGCAAAAGGATGGCACGACGATTTCCGCCCCCGGATGGGGCGGAAAAAATACGGCAGACAAGCTCGATGCGCTGACCAGCGTGGCCAGCCGTCTGATCCTGAGCTGGAGCGACAAATGGGACACCACCAAATACAAAGGAGGCACGTCCTTCAAATGGGCCAACGATGAGGCCAATCTGAGCACGGCGCAAAAGGCAATGCTGGGGCTCAACCCCAGCGACACCAGTGTCACCGTGGCAACGAACGGACAGAACCGGCTCAACTTCATCCGGGGTGACCGCAGCCTGGAAGGCTCCGACAACAATGGCTACACCACATCCCAACCATTCCGCGAACGCAAGAGCCGCCAGGGCGATATTATCAATTCCGTGGTGTGGTATCTCGGCAAACCTTCGAGCAGCTATGCCCTGACCGGCTATGCCGAATTCACACGCAACAATGCCGATCGCCCCCCCATGATCTATGTGGGCGGCAACGATGGCATGCTGCACGGTTTTTCGGCCGCCGACGGCAGCGAGAAAATTGCCTATGTCCCCCGCGGCGTGATTCCCAACCTCAAGCTGCTGACATCTCCCGATTACAACAGCACGCACAAATACTTCGTGGATGGCTCGCCAATGACTGGCGATGTGGACCTGGGCACTGGCATCCAGGCGACCGACGATCCTAACTATGCGATCAACTACGCGGCCAAATGGCGTACGCTGCTGGTAGGAGCCCTTGGCGCCGGAGGCAAGGGCTACTTCGTGCTGGATGTCACCAATCCAAACTCAGCCACCACCACGGATGGCGCTCTGGGCTTCACCGAAGCCAATGCCTCGCAACTGGTGAGACTCGACCGTACCCGCGGCGCTGGGGAGACGGTGCTTGACTGCGCAAGAACGGGTATAGGCGTGTCCGAGAAGGCCGCATGCCTGAAAGCCGTGGAAGAGGACAGGGATATCGGCCATATCACCGCCCGCCCCGTACTCGACGAAAACGACCCCATGCGCACCACGCAGATCACACGCATGAACAACAACCGCTGGGCAGTGGTGATGGGCAATGGCTACAACAGTGCCAATCAACGCCCCGTGCTGCTGGTCCAGTATCTGGATGGCGCACAGGAATTGGTGCGTATCCCCGTCACCACGGAAACGGCTGGCACAGGCAAGGCGGCAGACAACGGCCTGTCGGCCCCGCGCCTGGTGGACATCGACGGCGATGGCCGACCCGACGTCATCTATGCCGGAGACAACCTGGGCAATCTCTGGAAGTTCGATGTAACCAGCATCAACGATTCCAACTGGAACGTGGCCTTCAGAGGTCAGCCCTTATTCACGGCAAAGGGGCCGACCGCACTGAACTCGTCCGCACGCACCAATGTACAGCCCATCACGGTCGCACCTACGGTGCGCACCAATGACCGCACCATGACGATAGGCACGGGAACAAATGCCAAGACGGTCCCCGTGACCGGCATGATGATCGCGTTCGGCACGGGCCGCAACGTCACCCAGGACGATCCCAACAGCGTACAGGTGCAAAGCCTTTACTCAGTTCTTGACAACACACGCTACCGCATCATCGACACCGCCAAAGGCAAGCGCCTGGAGGTGCACCCTGGCGACGGGGTCTGCGCGCCATCAGCAACCACCTGCGTGCCTTCACCGTTGGCCTTGGGCGAAGGCGTAGCCAATGCCAAGCTGGCCGAACAGAAAATCAGCGAACTCGGCAACGGCGAATACGGCACGGTGGATGCAAGGAATGCGGAAAACGAACTTAAGAAGGAAACCTGGGCCAACTACAACGGCTGGTTCATGGACATGCCCGCCATTGGGGAACGCCTGCTCAAGCCAATGGAGTTCTATGACGGAAGCAACATCCTGACGGTGTACTCGCAGGTGCCGGCCAAAGGTTCGAACGTGGATCTCAGCGTAGAAAGCTGCGAGTCCACTTCCGTGGATGAGGAGCGCCAGTACCGCACGCTGATCAACATCATGGACGGCAAGCGGCCGACCGTGCAGATCGTGGACAAGAACAAGGATGGCTTCTTCAATGTCAATGATGGCGGTGTCTCGCGCGCACAGGTCAGCAAGGGATCGCATACCGTGCTCTCCAGCAGCAAGATAAATATCGATATTGATTCGAAAAACGAGAAGGAGAAGCTCGCACCCATGCCTGAAGAATCCCTGCGCCCCAGTTGGCGCCACATCAAGTAGGCTTGCGGATGTTATCTTTCATCCCAGTTGAGCAGCCATATATGAAACGCAAGAACCAAGGCTTCACCTTAATCGAGATGATGATCGTGGTGGCGGTCGTCGGCATCCTCACGGCCATTGCCATACCAAGCTACTCCGAGTACATACGCCGCGGACACAGGGCCGATGCCCGTGCGGGGCTGCTGCAGGCCCAGCAGTGGCTGGAAAGGGCTTCTACCGCCACGGGCGTCTATCCCACTGCACTGCCGGCCGCCCTCACCTGGGCAGGCGACAACAGCAAGCGCTACACCATCGGATTCGCAGCAAACAATAGCAACGCAAGCTACACCTTGACGGCAGTGCCCCGTGGCCCGCAGACAGGCGACAAATGCGGAACCTATACGCTGAGCAACACCGGGCTGCGCGGCGCCGATGGAAAGGTCTCGTCGGACTCGGCATTCAACGCCGATTGCTGGGGCAAGTAAGACACACAGCCAAGCTGCCTTACCATGCTGGCCATGGCAGATTCCCCTCGACACATGCACCAAGCGCTTGGGCTCGCCGCCCAGGCGCTTTTTCTTTCCTCCCCCAATCCGCGCGTGGGCTGCGTACTGGTGGCACCCGATGGCCGGGTCGTTGGCCAGGGGTTCACCCAGCAGGCTGGTGGCCCACATGCCGAAGTGATGGCGCTGCGCGATGCCGCAGCACAGGGCGGGGATGTGCGCGGAGCCACCGCCTATGTGACGCTGGAGCCTTGCTCGCACCAGGGCCGTACAGGTCCCTGCTGCGATGCCCTGATCGCTGCAGGCGTTGCCAAGGTGGTAGGCGCACTCACCGATCCCAATCCCCAGGTAGCTGGCCAAGGTTTTGCGCGGCTGCGTGCTGCAGGTGTACAGGTGGAGGTGGGACCAGGTGCAGCCGAATCGCGCGAACTGAACATCGGCTTCTTCAGCCGCATGCTGCGCGGCATACCGTGGGTGCGCATGAAGGCCGCCAGTTCCCTTGACGGCGCAACCGCATTGCACAACGGTGTCAGCCAATGGATCACCTCGCCCGAGGCACGTGCCGACGGCCATGCCTGGCGCGCGAGGGCCTGCACCCTGCTGACGGGCATAGGCACGGTGCTGGAAGACGATCCGCGTCTGAACGTGCGTGAAGTGCCTACCCAGCGCCAACCGCGCATCGCGGTGGTGGATAGCCGGCTGGACACGCCGCTCACCGCCCAGGTGCTGAAAACGCCCGGCGGCTGCCTTATCTACACCAGCAGTCAGGATACTTTGCGGTCCGAAGATTTGCAGGCGGCTGGCGCGACGATCATCCACATGCCCAACGCGCACGGCAAGGTGGACTTGGCCGCCATGCTGCGTGACCTGGCCGCGCGCGGTACGAACGAGCTGCATGTGGAAGCAGGCTTCAAGCTCAATGGCTCGCTGATACGCGAAGGGCTGGTCGATGAACTGCTGCTGTACCTGGCCCCCAAGCTGCTGGGCACGGGTGGCATGGGCATTGCCAGTTTCGGGCCGCTGGACGCGCTGTCCGAGGCCCTTGCGCTGGAGTTGCACGATGTGCAGCGTATAGGGCCGGATCTGCGCGTTGTCGCTCGTGTTGAAGGGCGCGCCAGCTTCTGACGCGGACAGCAGCTTCCTGGACCAGCGGCTGGCGCAGCCGTCCGACACCCGATTGACCGATCCTTGGGCCAAATCTTCGAATCATGTCCGGCGCTCGCAACCTACAGCCTCTTCCATCCGTCAGCCTCTTCCGAGGCCTGCGGACCACGCTTGTCCTGCTGGTGTCCGCCGTGGTCTGCGGCTGCGCCAGCAGCTTGCCCTCTCAGGTCGATCGCCCCGTCACTGCCGCCTTGGAAGCCCCGCAAAGCACGCCATTGGGCTCTTTGGTGCAGCAATTGCGGCCAGCCAGCGTCAGGCCTCAAACCTCCGCCTTCACCCTCCTGTCCGGCGCCCAGGCCGCCTACGGCGCACGGCTGGCCCTGGTCGAGGGAGCGCAGCAGACGCTGGACCTGCAGTACTACGCCATCCATGCCGACGAGAGCACGCAGCGCCTGCTGCGCGGCGTGGTGGAGGCGGCGCGGCGTGGCGTGCGGGTGCGGGTGTTGCTGGACGACTTCCACAGCACGGGTGCGAATGCGCAGGTCATGCGGCTGGCCTTTGTGCCGGGCATAGAGATGCGCATGTTCAACCCGCTGGCGGGCGCACGCAGTTCCGTGCTGGGGCGGGCCTATACGCTGTTGACGGATTTCCAGCGGGCGCAGCAGCGCATGCACAACAAGCTCTTCATTGCCGACAACGCCATGGGCGTGATCGGGGGGCGCAATCTGGGCGATGCGTATTTCGACGCGGACAGCGCCAGCAATTTCGTGGACCTCGACGTGCTGGCTGCGGGGCCGGTGGTCGGCGATCTGTCACGCAGCTTCGACAGCTATTGGAACAACCCGCGCGCCTATCCGGTTCAGTCGCTCATCAGTCTCAAGGCGCTCAAGCAGCTGCGCGAGCGCTTTGCCGATGATGGCGATCAGGCGCAGGACGAGGACCCTACGCCTGCCGTTGCCGCCAAAGAGGCAAAGACGGCTGAGCAGGCCGCCGAACACAGCCGCATCATCTGGGACCAGCAGCCCATGGATTTGCGCAAGGCGCCATGGACCTGGGCCTCGGCCGCCGTGCTGGTGGACCAGCCGGCCAAGATCCCGCTGGACAGGGATGACAGCCCGAGCACCAGTGCGGACGCGTCTGCGCCAGCCACACCCGCCCCGAACAGCCCGCAGGCCAAGCCTGCTGGCACGCTGCCCATGGGCCAGCCAACTCCGGCCTTGCGCCAGGCGGCGCGCCCAGTGCTGGAGGCCGATTCGGTAGTGGACGGCCTGCTGGCCCTGGTCCGCAAGACGCGGCGCGATCTGCTGGTGGTCTCGCCCTATTTCGTGCCCGGTCCGGACATGATGGAGGCGTTTCGCGGCGCGCGGCAACGCGGGGTGCGCGTGCGCATCCTGACCAATTCACTGGCCTCCAATGACGCGCCCCTGGCCCATGCCGGCTATGCACGCCACCGCAAGGCGCTGCTGGAGATGGGCGTTGAACTCTATGAGATGCGCAGCACGGCGGCCAGTGTCCGCTCTGCGTTTGGCTCGGGCAGCAGTGGCGGTGGCGGTCCTTCAGGCGCCACGGGTGCCTCGCGCGCCATGCTGCATTCCAAGCTGCTGGTGGTGGATGGTCACCTGGTGGCAGTCGGCTCGATGAATCTGGACCTGCGCTCGCAACTGCAGAACACCGAGATCGCCCTGCTCATCGCCAGCCGCGAGTTCGGCAGGCTGGCCACGCAAAGTATTGACGAGGGCCTGCAGGACGGCAGCTGGCGCGTGGAGATCGACAAGGATGGAGGACTGGTCTGGCGGGCCTCGGAAGACAGCGACCGCGCCGACGAGCACAGCGAGCCCGATGCCAGCTGGGGCCTGCGCCTGATGCTCAAGCTCCTGGGCCCGCTGGCGCCGGACCACCTGCTGTAGGCGGGCGACAGCGCTACAACCCCGCCCACTCCTGGCGCCGAGCCAGCGCCTGGACCCAGAGGGTGATCTCGCGCTGATCGGTCTGGGTGCGCACCTCCTGATAGGCCTGCTCGGCCTCGGGAAAGCGGCGGCGCAGCAGGTTCAGCCATTGCTTGAGACGGCCTGCGCGCTGGCGCGGCTCCAGGTCCTCGCAGACCATGTCCCAGAAGCGCTGAACCTGGGGCACGAGGTCGCTCCAGTACACCTCGGCGGCCGGGGTCTGCTCACCTTCAACGGCGGCGCGAATGGCCAGCGCCAGGCCCGGGTCGGCAACGATTCCCCGCCCCAGCATCAGGTCGCTGCAACCCGATTGCTCACGGCAGCGCAGCGCCTCCTGCACCGTCCATATCTCGCCGTTGGCCACCACGGGCACGGTCACGGATTCGCGGATGCGCGGGATCATCTCCCAGTAGGCGGGCGGGCGGTAGCCATCGAGCTTGGTGCGGGCATGAACGACGATTTCGCAGGCACCGCCGGCCTGCATGGCCTGGGCGCATTCGGTCATCAGGGCGGTGTCATTGAAACCCAGCCGCATCTTGGCCGACACGGGCATGGCCGCTGGCACGGCGGCACGCACGGCGCCCACCACGCGCGCAATTTGTTCCGGGTCCTGCAGCAGCGCAGCGCCGCCGCCGTGGCGGTTGACCACCTTGGCCGGGCAGCCGAAGTTCAGGTCGATGCCCTCCGGCCCCAGGCGCGCCAGATTGGCCGCGTTGGCCGCCATGCTGTCCGGGTCCGATCCCAGCAACTGGGCCCGCACGGGCACCCCCGCCAGCGTCCGGCTGCCATTGTTCAATTCCGGCATGGTGCGCAGGAATACCTTGTCGGGCAGCAGCGTCCCCGTGACGCGGATGAACTCAGAGACGCAGCGGTCCGCACCGCCCACGCGCGTGAGCACATCGCGCAGCACGAAATCAAGCAAGCCCTCCATGGGCGCCAGCAACAGTCTCATCAGCTGTGTTCCGGGGCCTGCAGCCCCGTCTTCCTGTTACAGATCAAACAATATTCCTGCGGCCCGTACTGGCCGCCTGCCCCTTCGAATCGCCCCTCATCAAGGCGGCGGCAGGCGATTGTGCCCTTGCCGCAGCAAGTTGCACCGGACCAGTTGTCATGGCTTTTTCACGCCACGGTCATTCATGTAACGTGCAATCGGGGCTTGTCGACTCCCCCGCCCCAACCATGCTGCTGCAAAAAACCGCCAAGGCCCTTGAAGAGCTGCAGCCAGGCCGGCGCAGCCTGCCGCTGCGCGAGCGCTCGGTGCTGCTGATGGCCGATGGCCGCACCGAGGAGCAGCTGCAGCAGGTGCTGGGTGCCCAGGCCAGGGAGCTGGTACAGCAGCTAATAGACAGCGGCCATCTGCAGCGCCTGGCCGGCAATGCCATCGAAACATCGCCCCAGCCGCAGCCCCCCGCGATGGCGCCTGCCGCTGCCAGGCAACCCGCTTCACCAGGCCCTGCCGCCACGCTGAATCTGGCCGGCACACGCATGTATCTGTTCGACCTGTGCGAGCGCATGTTCGCCAACCGCCATGAGGACAAGGCCCAGGTGCTGCGCCATCTGCTGCGCGAAGCGCGCGACCTGGCGGCTCTGCAGGCCGCCGCCTTGCAGCTGCTGCAGACCGTGCAGGAGCATGCCGGCAACGAGCGCGCGGATGCGCTGCGCGAGCGGCTGCAGCATCTGCTGCCCCAAGAGGCAAACGAGTCAATGGCAGCGCAAGGCGCCTGACCGGGATGAAAGCGTGGGTGCCGGCGATCAGCGAGGCGCCAGGCGCCACAGCGAGGTGACTTCGGCAGCGCGTGCGGCGTGCAGCGGATCGGCAGCGTCCGCAGCCTTCCCATGGCGTGGACGGATGTCCTCTCGGCCCAGGACCTGCAGGCCAGCGGCCTCGATCCACTCCAGCAATTGCTCGCGCGAGCGCAGTTGCAGATGCTCGGCCAGATCCGACAGGATCAGCCAGCCTTCGCCGCCCGGCAGCAGATGCGCTGCAAGGCCTTGCACAAAGCCGCGCAGCATGCGGCTGCCTTCGTCGTAGACGGCCTGCTCCAGCAGGGAGCTGGCCTTGCCCGGCAACCACGGTGGATTGCAGACCACCAGGGCGGCCCGGCCTTCGGGGAACAGGTCTGCCTTGCGCAGGCTCACGCGCTGCGCCAATCCCAGTCGCTGCAGGTTGTCCTGCGCACAGGCCAGGGCCCGGTCGCTCAGGTCGGTGGCCACCACCTGCCGCACGCCACGGTGCAGCAAGAGAGCGGAAAGCACACCCGTGCCCGTGCCGATATCCCAGACTGCGGCATCGGCCTGCTGGGCTGCGGCCGGCAGGGGCGCCTGCGCCACCAGATCCAGGTACTCGCCGCGCACCGGGGAGAACACGCCGTAGTGCGGATGAATGCTGAACTCCGGCATGCCCGGCACAGCCAGGGCCACGCCCTTCTTGCGCCACTCATGCGCGCCCAGCGCGCCCAGCAGTTCACGCAAGGGAACGATGACGCTGCGCGCACCCTGATCGGCGGGAATGTCGCCCCAGGCCTCGCGGCAGGCCTCGCTCCAGTCCGGTGCGCGGCGCAGGGCGCAATGCCAGCTGGCATCGAGCTCGATCATCACGCTGGACAGAATGCGTGCCCGCTGCGCCAGCGCCTGGCGGTGCAGGTGGAAGGCATGGGGAAAGACAGGCTTGGCGTCTTGCTTGCCGGCCCGCCGATGGCGAGCCTTGGCGGACGTCTCACGTGCAGGCTTGTCCAGGCGGCGGCCCAGCGCCGACAGCAATTGCCTGGCATTCTGGAAATCGCCGCGCCACAGCATCGCCTGGCCTTCGCAGGCCAGGCGGTAGGCGCTGTCGGCAGACAGGCTGTCGTCGGCGATGACGATGCGGCGCGGTGCGGTCATGGTGCTGTCCGCGCGCCACAGCGCTGCCTGCGTGGCCTCGTTCTCCTGCCATTGCAGCAGGGACCAGTTCTGGGAAGAGGACAAGGCCTGCTGCTCCGTGAGTGATTTAGGGGGAAAGCGGGTCGGAGACCCGATCAGTTCAGTGCGCGCTTGAGCCGCACTTCCTCGATCTTGAGACCACCCACCTGGGCCGTCTTCGCGGTGGACATTTCGCGCTTGAAGCCGGCGAGCTCGTGAAAGCGCAGCGCGCGTTCATTGCGCAGCGGCACCCACGACGTGACATTGGTGCAGCCTTCTTCAAGCAGGCCGTCGCGTGCGGCGTCCCACAGGGCCACGCCCACACCCTGATTCCAGTGGGTAGGTGCAGCATAGATGGCCCAGATTTCACCGGTGGTCTGGCGCGACTTCTCATCGCGCGAGCGGTCGAAGCCGACGAAGCCGACGATCTTGTCGCCATCGATGGCGACCTGAACCTGGGGCTCGCAAAATTCAATGGCTTCGCGCCAATAGGCCTGGCGTTTTTCTACCGACGACATGCTCTTGAGCTGGTCATCGGGAACCAGACCTCGGTAAGCCTCCATGGCGGAAGCAGTATGGATCTGGGCAATCGCTTTTGCATCGCGGAGAGTGGCTGGACGAACCTGGATACTAGACATGGAAAAACCGAAACGAAAACAGGTGAAAATAGAAGGGCGTGATTTTCACCGGAATCGCGCTTTTTGCGTGCATCGAGCCCCTTAGCCATGCACGCAAGTACGGCTGTGCTCGTTTTCTTGCCCTCGGCTATCGGATGTGCTATGTGCTCTTCAAAAAAGAGCAGCTAGTGCATGCAACACAAGGCTCGCCAAGGAATCAGTTGACAATTCCTCACGATGCAGGCATGCCCGGCAGCACGCCCGATCGAGCCCTTGCTCACAGCCAGCGGCGCATCAGTTCCATGATGCGATCGAACTTCGCACCATAGGGCGGATACAGCATGGCGGCCCCTGACCAGCGCGACTGCACGAACACCGCCTTCTGATGGCTCAGCCGCGCAAAGCCCTGCTCCGAATGATAGGCACCCCAACCGCTGTCGCCCACGCCACCGAAGGGCAGGTTCTCGTGCGCGAAGTGCAGCAGGGTGTCATTGACCGTCACCCCGCCGCTGATGGTGCGTGACAGCACCGCATCACGCACCTTCTCGTCGCGGCCGAACCAGTACAGCGCCAGCGGCCTGGGCCCGGCATTGATGGCCGAGACCACGTCGTCCAGCCTGTCGTAGCTGATCACGGGCAGGATGGGGCCGAAGATCTCCTCCTGCATGAGCTGCATCTGGCTGGTGGCATTGAAGACCAGGGCCGGTGCCATCTGGCGCTCCACGGCATCACCCCAGGCCATGTCCGCCCCCTCCTGGCTGGCGCCGCCGTCCTCCATCCATTCGACATGGGCGCCCATGCCCTGGGCCTGGCGCAGCATCTGCCGCAGGCGGGCCAGGTGGCGCTTGGTGAGGATGGCGGCATAGTCCGGGTTGCCGGCAAAGCGCGGGAACAGCCGCTGCGCGGCGGCGCGAAAGGCCTCGGCGAATTCGGCCTCCTGTCCACGCGGCAGCAGCACGTAGTCGGGGGCAATGCAGGTCTGGCCTGCGTTGACGAGCTTGCCATGTGCGATCTTGAGCGCCGCCTCCTTCAGGTCGCAGTCGGTGGAGACGATGCAGGGCGACTTGCCGCCCAGCTCCAGCGTGGTCGGCGTCAGGTGCGCTGCGGCCGCCTGGGCCACGCGCCGGCCCACGGCCGTCGATCCGGTGAACAGCAAATGGTCGAAGTGCAGGCCCGAAAACTGCGTGGCCACGCTCACATCGCCTTCGATCACGGCGAACTCCTCGGGCGCAAAGAACTGCCCCACCAGCGCGGCCAGTTGCGCCGACGTGTGCGGCGTGAGTTCGCTGGGCTTGAGCATGACGCGGTTGCCCGCGGCCAGGGCCGTGATGGCAGGCCCCAGCGCCAGCTGCACCGGATAGTTCCACGGAGAGATCACCCCCACCACGCCCAGCGGCTGGCGCTCTATCCACCCACGGCCCGGCATGAGCATCAGCGGCGTGCGCACCCGCTGGCGCCCCGACCAGCGCGCCAGATGGCGCAGCGTGTGCTTGAGCAGGTTCCGCAGCACGAACAGCTCCACCATCTCGGTCAACCGTGGCGAGCGCATGCCGAAGTCGGCCTGCACTGCGGCAGCCAGCACGGGGCCGTGCTCGTCCAGCAGCTTTTGCATGCGCAGCAGCCTCTCGCGGCGCACCAGCAGCGGCACGTCCACCTGCGCCCGGCTGGCCTGGTACTGAAGTTCGAAGACGCGATGAAGATCCATCTGGGTCATAGGGCTCAATGGTAAGAAGACGCGGCAGACGCTCTCGTGCTGCACAGGCCGCCTGCGGGTTGGCTGGATACGACGGCAAGCAGCCAGAACGGCTCGGAGAAAAAAAAGGGAGCCTTGCACGGGCTCCCGAGGGTTACAGACTATACGGGCCGATATGTGCGGCCTGGGCGCGAAGATGCGCAGGCCGCGTAAAGGCTGCAGCAAGACGCTTCAGGGCTCGCGCACTTCACGGGGCTGAACATCGGTCACCTCGCCCGCTCCCGGCAGCACGCCTGCGCCTGCACCTGCGCGACGGCCACCGCCTTCAGCCGCGCCGTAGGCGCGCTGCGGGCGCTGGGCCATCCACTCGGAGCCGGAGCGGTAGACGGTCTGCCAGCCAGCCCGCGGGCTCATGCGCATGGCCCAGGGCATGACCGGCTGGCCGGTGAGCCTGGCCCACAGCGCCCGCACGGCCCAGACCAGGGCCAGCAGCGCCGCTGCGGTGAGCAGGCTGACAAAGAAGACCAGGCCCACAAGCATCAGCAGGATGCGAACGGCCCAGCGGGTCAGGGTGGCGACGAAATCGTTCAAAGCAAAGCCTTTCTTGGCTGGCCCGGTGCGTCAGGCGGAGTCTGCCGCATCGAACCGGAATACGCCCGGTTCCTGTACCGGGTCCACATGCACCGCAATCGTGCTCTTGGGCGGGAAGCGCCCTTCGAGCAGCAGTTTCGACAACGGATTCTCGATCCGCTGCTGTATCGCGCGCTTGAGCGGCCGGGCCCCGAAAACGGGATCGAAGCCCACCTTGGCCAGTTCGGCCAGTGCCTGGTCGGACACCTGCAGCGCAAGGTCCATTTTCTCCAAACGCCGCTCCAGCAGCTTGAGCTGAATCCTTGCGATCGACTCGATATTCTTCGCGTCGAGCGCGTGGAACACCACGGTCTCGTCGATGCGGTTGAGGAATTCGGGTCGGAAATGGTTCTTGAGTTCCCCCCAGACCGCGTCTTTCACATCATCGTAATCCTCGCCGACCATGGCCTGGATCAGCAAAGAGCCTATGTTGCTCGTCATCACGATGACCGTATTCTTGAAGTCCACGGTGCGGCCCTGGCCGTCGGTCAGCCGGCCGTCGTCCAGTACCTGCAGCAGCACGTTGAAGACGTCGGGATGGGCCTTCTCCACCTCGTCGAGCAGCAGCACGCTGTAGGGCTTGCGGCGAACGGCCTCGGTCAGGTAGCCGCCTTCCTCGTAGCCCACGTAGCCGGGCGGCGCGCCGATCAGGCGGGCCACGGAATGCTTTTCCATGAACTCGCTCATGTCGATGCGCACCAGATGGTCTTCGCTGTCGAACAGGAAGCCGGCCAGCGCCTTGCACAGTTCCGTCTTGCCCACGCCCGTGGGGCCCAGGAACAGGAAGGAACCGGTGGGCCGGTTGGGATCGGACAGGCCCGAGCGCGAACGGCGTATGGCGTTGGCCACGGCCGAGATGGCCTCGTCCTGGCCGACGACGCGGTCATGCAGTCGGTCTTCCATGCGCAGCAGCTTGTCCTTCTCGCCCTGCATCATCTTGGCCACGGGAATGCCCGTGGCACGGCTGACCACCTCGGCAATCTCCTCGGCGCCCACATGGGTGCGCAGCAATCTGTGGGCGGGCGCACCGCCCTGCCCCTGCTCGCTGGCCTGGGCTTCGTTGAGCTGCTTTTCCAGCGAGGGCAGCTTGCCGTACTGCAGCTCGGCCACCTTGTTGAAGTCGCCCTTGCGCTTGAGCTCGTCGATCTGGATGCGGATCTGGTCGATCTCCTTGCGGATCTGCTCGGAGCCCTGGGCGCTGGCCTTTTCGCTCTTCCAGACGTCTTCGAGGTCGGCGTACTCGCGCTCCAAGCTGCCGAGTTCTTCCTCGATCAGTTGCAGGCGCTTTTGCGAGGCCTCGTCCTTTTCCTTCTTCATGGCCTCGCGCTCGATCTTGAGCTGGATCATGCGGCGCTCGAGCTTGTCCATGACCTCGGGCTTGGAGTCGATCTCGATCTTGATCTTGGCCGCAGCCTCGTCGATCAGGTCGATGGCCTTGTCGGGCAGGAAGCGGTCGGTGATGTAGCGGTGGCTCAGCTCGGCCGCGGCCACAATGGCCGGGTCGGTGATGTCCACGCCGTGGTGGGCCTCGTAGCGCACCTGCAGGCCGCGCAGGATGGCGATGGTGTCCTCGACCGAGGGCTCCTCGACCAGCACCTTCTGGAAGCGCCGCTCCAGCGCCGCATCCTTTTCGATGTACTTGCGGTATTCATCGAGCGTGGTCGCGCCGATGCAGTGCAGCTCGCCGCGCGCCAGGGCCGGCTTGAGCATGTTGCCCGCGTCCATGGCGCCGTCGGCCTTGCCGGCACCGACCATGGTGTGGATCTCGTCGATGAAGAGGATGATGCGCCCCTCTTCCTGGGCCACTTCCTTGAGCACGGACTTCAGGCGTTCCTCGAAGTCGCCGCGGTACTTGGCGCCGGCCAGCAGGCCCGCCATGTCCAGCGACAGCACGCGCTTGTTCTTGAGGCTTTCGGGCACCTCGCCGGCCACGATGCGCTGGGCCAGGCCCTCGACAATGGCGGTCTTGCCCACGCCGGGCTCGCCGATGAGCACGGGGTTGTTCTTGCTGCGGCGCTGCAGCACCTGGATGGAGCGGCGGATTTCGTCGTCGCGGCCGATCACCGGATCCAGCTTGCCGATGCGCGCGCGCTCGGTCAGGTCCAGGGTGTATTTCTTGAGGGCCTCGCGCTGGCCTTCGCCTTCGGCGCTGTCCATGGTCTGGCCGCCGCGCACGGCGTTGATAGCGGACTCCAGCGTGGAGCGCGTCACGCCGCTTTCCTTGAGCAATTGGCCCGCACGCGTGGAGGCGCCGCTGCTATCGGTCAGCGCCAGCAGGAACAGCTCGCTGGCAATGAACTGGTCGCCCCGCTTGAGGGCTTCCTTCTCGGTCACCTGCAGCAGGCGGCCCAGCTCGGAGCCGACCTGCACCTGGTCCTGATGCTGCACGCGCGGCAGATCGGCCAGGGCCTTCTCGGCCGCGGCCTGCAGCTGCCCCACGTTGGCGCCGGCACGCTGCAAGAGCGAGCGCGGACCGTCGTCCTGGCGCAGCAGTGCCACGAGCAGGTGCAGGGGTTCGATGTTGGATTGGTCACCGCCCAGGGCCAGCGTTTGCGCGTCGGCCAGGGCTTCCTGGAACTTGGTTGTCAGTTTGTCGATTCGCATGGTGTTTCTTTTCGCTCCTGAAACAGGGTCATTGCGATTTATCTGATACCGGCAGGGCAAATTTCAAGCCATGCCCGGCCCGCAAGGACAGACGCTTGCGCCAGATCAAGGCCGGCGAGGCCGGCCATCCTTCTCAAGCATTGCGCTGAAAGATCGAGAACTGCGTAGGCGTAACGCCCAAATGCGCCCGGAAGCTGCGCACCAGGTGGCTGGCGCTGGAAAAGCCGCAATCCAGCGCCAGCTCGGCCAGCGGCGGCACGTTGCGCGCAGACAGGGCGCGCCGTGCCCGGGCCAGGCGCTGCTGCAGCACCCATTCGTGCACCGTGCAGCCCATGCTCTGGCGGAACATGCGTGCGAAATGGAATTCCGAAAGGCAGGCCTGTCTCGCCAGTGCCGGCAGCGACACGGCCTTGGAGTCATGCAGATGCGCCTCGATATGGGCAAGCACCCTGCGCCGCACGGCCGCAGAGAGCCCGCCCAGCGGCCGCTGCAGCGCCTGCACCTGGCGCGGCGTGGCGGACTGCAGCACCAGCCGGTCCACCAGCTGCTGGCCAATGGCATCGGCCGCCAGTTGCTGCTGCGGGTCCTGCCAGTCCAGCTGCATCAGCGCACGGGCACCGGCGTGGAAGGCCTGATCGTCCCCGTAGATCTGCGCACGCAAGGTGCGCGAGCGGGGCTCGGCATCCAGCATGCGGACCACGCGCCCCGCCCAGGCCAGGTCGGACACATACAGGTGCAGGAACTGCACGGGCGATCGCACCAGCCAGTGCGATTCGTCCTCTGGCGTGAAGATGCAGATGCGCCCCGGCGCCCCCATGGCCTCGGGCCGCGCCTTGAGCTGCGAGCCCTCGCCGCCGGCCAAGTAGACCGACAGCGTGTGGTGACCGGGCTGGCAGTAGCGCACCTCGTCGTCCACATTGGCCCAGACGGCCAGCTCCACCCCCTCGCTCAGGCGCACGCGCCGCTGCAGCCGGGCCTTGGAGCGTGACAGCACCTGGCACAGGTGGCTGGAGGGCAGCTCGGGCAGCGGCGTGGGCGTCATGGCAGCGATTGTGGTCCCGCAGCCATACCGACGCATGGCGCCAGGCCATCAAACCGCAGGAATCTGCCATGCCCGCCCAGCCTGCGGCGCCATCATCACCGGCCATGACTGCCACCCTCTATGCCCTGGTCGTGCTGATCTGGGGTTCGACCTGGATCGCCCTGAAGCTGCAGCTGGGCACCGTGCCCGTGGAGCTGTCCATTGCCTACCGCTTTGCGCTGGCCGCCGTGCTGATGTTCGCCTGGCTGGCCTGGTCGCGCCAGCTGCGCGTGCCCCGCGGCCCGGCGCTGCCGCGCGTGCTGGCCCAGGGCCTGTGCCTGTTCAGCTTCAACTTCGTGTGCTTCATGCATGCCAGCGAGACGCTGGCCAGCGGCCTGGCCGCCGTGGTGTTCTCCAGCGCCAATCTCTGGAACGCGCTGCTGGCGCGCATCATCCACGGCCGCAGGCTGGCGCCCCATGTGCTGGCCGGCAGCCTCTTCGGCCTTGCAGGCCTGGTGGCGCTGTTCTGGCCCGAGCTGCGCGCAGGCCGGCATGCCAGCCTGCCCGGCCTGGCCTGGGCGGTGCTGGGCACGCTGTGCTTTTCCTGCGGGAACATGCTGTCGGCCTCGCTGCAGTCCATGGGCTGGCGGCCCGCACAGACCAATGCCTGGGGCATGCTGGCCGGCACGCTGCTGCTGACCGGCTATGCGCTGGTGGCAGGCCTGCCCTGGCGCTTCGATGCCAGCTGGACCTATGTGGGCTCCTGGCTGTACCTGGCCATTCCGGGCTCGGTGATCGCGTTCACGGCCTACCTGACCCTGGTCGGACGCCTGGGCCCCGAGAAGGCGGCGTATGCGACGGTGCTGTTCCCCATCGTTGCGCTCAGTATCTCGGCCCTTTTCGAAGGCTATGTGTGGACGCCGCTGGCCGTGGGTGGCCTGCTGCTGGTGATGTTCGGCAACCTGCTGGTGTTCCGGCCGCCGCAATGGTTGCGGGGTGCCGCACTGCGCAGGGCCTGAAGCGTCAGCTCACTGGCGCCAGCGCGCCAGCGCCTCTTCGTCGCTGACGCGCGCATCCACCCAGCGCGCGCCCTCGGGCGTCTGTTCCTTTTTCCAGAAAGGCGCCAGCGACTTGAGGTAGTCCATGATGTATTCGCAGGCCTGGAAAGCCATGCCCCGGTGCGATGCGGTGACGGCCACGAGCACGATCTGGTCCATGGGCTGCAGCGGGCCGATGCGGTGGATGACGCGCGCGCCATGGATGCCGAAGCGCTGCACGGCCTCGTCGATGATGGCCTCGATGGATTTCTCGGTCATGCCCGGATAGTGCTCCAGCTCCATGCTGGCCACGGTGGCGCCCTCGTTGCGGTCGCGCACGGTGCCTATGAAGCTGCAGACCGCCCCCACGCGGGCGTCGCCGGAGCGCAGGGCGGCGAGTTCGGCCGATACGTCGAAATCCTCGGTCTGGATGGATACACGGGCTGCTTGCATGCCCGCATTGTCGCAGGGCGGCGGCGCGCCAGAAGGCGATGAACGCGGTAGCATTGCCCTCCCCCGCCCCCAGCGCTTTTTTGCTGCGGCGGGCCACGCATGGCCACACTCACGATCACCACCCCCGAATACACGCTCTACCCCTCGCCGCGCAACGAGCAGCGCGTGGTCTACGAGCACCAGCTGTTCGTGCCCCATCCCTACACCATCATCCACCTGCCCGACTACGGCTTTCGCGGCAAGGCCACGCTGTTTGCAGCCCACCGGCTGGGCGACGGCAAGATGGGCCAGCTGGTGAGCTGCGAGCTGGCCGAAGACATCGCACGCTTCGAACGCCTGTTCGAACCCGATTGAGGCGCGCCATGGACGAGACCAGCCAGATACAGCCGCCGCCGAGCTTTGCCGCCCTGTATGCCGACCGGCACGGCCGGCTCAAGGCATCGATTGCAGACGTGGTCGGGCGCTATGAACTGTGCGAGGACCTGGCCAGCCACCTGGTCGAGCAGGCGCAGACGCTTTACCACTCCGGCAACTCCTCGGAGCAAGGCGTGCTGCTGGGCATGCACGCGGGCCTTGCGGCCGATGGCTCCATCGTCAGCCCTGGTGAGGCGCGCTGGATCGTGCAGCGCCTGGCCGAGCTGCTGGAGTGGCAGGCACCGCTGCTGCCCGATGCATCAACCCCTCCCGGCGCCGAAGGCGCAGCCTGAAGGTCACCACCGAGGCGCTCAGGCGCGCTACACTGCGCGCCATGCCTGCAATCTTTGCCTTCCCCACATGCCACGGCGATGCCGTGTGCCTGTGCCTGGGCAAAGCCTGCAAACCCCAGCTCGTCTGACCGGAGCTGAGGTTCCGTCCAGATGAGCGACGGAACCGGCCCGGCAGCCTCCATCTCCCCTTCCCGCATCCCTTCAGGCGCCTGCCTTTCCGCCCTCGGTCTGGCCGGTGGCTGCGTCCGGTCGTTCATTGTTTGAATCACCCGAAGGGATCTTCCATGTCTTTGCCTTCCACCACCTCGCCGCAAGCCCGATTCCAGGGGCTGTGGCTTCCGCTGGTCACGCCCTTTCTTCCTGGAGATGAGGCGGCGGTGGACCACGGGGCGCTGCGCGCCCTGGTGCAGCACTACAACGCCAGCGGCATCGCCGGCTACGTGGCCTGCGGCTCGACCGCCGAGGCCGCCGCGCTGAGCGAAGCGGAGCACGATGCCGCCCTGTCCACCATCCTCTCAGCGGCCCAGGGCATGCCCGTGGTCATGGGCGTTTCGGACTGCCACCTGGGGCATGCGCTGGCCCGCGTTCAGGCACTGAACGCCCTGCCGCTGGCAGGCATTCTGGTGCCCGCGCCGCATTACATACGCCCGTCGCAGGCAGGCCTGCTGCAGTGGTTCACGGCGATTGCCGAGCGCAGCGCCCATCCGGTCATCGTCTACGACATTCCCTACCGCACCGGCGTGGTGCTGGAGCTGGCCACGCTGCGTGCGCTGGCCGCACATGAGCGCATCGTGGCCATCAAGGATTGCGGGGGCGATGCCGCCAAGACCCAGGCACTGATCGCCGATGGGCAACTGCAGGTGCTGGCCGGCGAAGACGCGCAGATCTTTTCCACGCTGGCCCTGGGCGGCGCGGGAGCGATTGCTGCCAGCGCGCACGCGCATACAGGGCACTTCGTCGAGCTGATGCAATGCCTGGAGCGCGGCGACCTGCCCGCTGCCCGTGCGCTGTGGCAGCCGCTGCAGCCGCACATCGCCGCCTGCTTTGCCGAGCCCAACCCCGCCCCCATCAAGGCCTTGCTGGCGCAGCAGGGCCGAATGCGGGCAACGCTGCGGGCGCCCATGCAGCCGGCATCGGCCGCGCTGGCGCAGCGGCTGGCCGGGATTCAGCTGCCGCTGCTGCCGTCCGCAGACAGTGTTGCCGAACGCAGGTCGGCGTAGCGGTTCAGGATGCGCTGCACCTGACCGTGCGTCCACTCGCCGCCCCGGGCCGCGGCAATGCCGCGCGCATTGAGTTCGGCGGCCATGGCGCGGTGCGTCAGGCCGCGCGCCTGCAGTTCGGCGAACAGCGCCTCATGCTGCTGGGCAAAGGCATCGGCCGTGGATTTGCGCTTTTCCACGGTGGCGCGCAGGTTGTCTGCGCCTGCGCGGCCCAGTTGCACGCCGCGCGCCTTGGCTTCGGACAAGGCCTTGCGCGTGCGTGCGCTGATGGCCTGGTCCACGGGCTTGTCGGTGGTCATTTGGGTCAACCTCCGGTCACGGGAGGGAAGAAAGCCACCTCGTCCCCCTGGCGAATGGCGGCACCGGCATCGCACAGGACCTGGTTCAGCGCCATGCGCACGGCCTTGCCAGGGGCCAGCGCTTCGGCGGCTGCACCGCCACGCGCAATCAGTTCCTCACGCAGCGCGCCCACGGTGGCGGCCTCGGTGGACAGGGTTTCGCTGCCCGTGCCCAGGGCTTCGCGGATGGAGGCGAAATAGCGCACGGTGATGGTGATGGCGATGGGGACGGCCTGGCTCATGACAGCAGCTCCGAAAAGGCGATGAAGCGCACCCGGTCGCCCGGCGCAATGGCCTGGCCCGGCGGGTTGTCCACCACGCCATCGCCCCAGGCCGCCGAGGTCAGCACGCCCGAACTCTGGTTGCGGAACAGCTCCAGCCCGCCGCTGTCGTTGTAGCGCACGCGCAGGAATTCGCGGCGCTTGTCCCCGCGCGGCCAATGGAAGTCGGCGCGCACCTCGACCGAGCGTGGCAGCGCCTGCTGCACGCCCTGCAGGCGCAGCACGAAGGGGCGCACCAGCAGGAGAAAGGTAACGAAGCTGGAGACCGGGTTGCCGGGCAGGCCGATGAAGTGGGCAAAGCCTTCGCCCTCGCAGTTCACGCGGCCATAGGCGAAGGGCTTGCCGGGCTTGACGGCGATCTGCCAGAGGTCGAGCTGGCCCAGCGCCTGCACGGCGGGCTTGACATGGTCCTCTTCGCCGACAGACACCCCGCCGCTGGTCAGGATCAGGTCATGCGCGCGGGCCGCCTCGCGCAAAGCATCCACAGTGGCCTCGCGCCGGTCGGGGACGATGCCGAAGTCGGTGACCTCGCAGCCCATGCGCTGCAGCAGGGCGCGAAGGAAGAATCGGTTGCTGTTGTAGATGCTGCCGGGCGGCATCTGCTCGGGCGCCACGGTGCCCGGCATGACCAGTTCGTCACCTGTGGAGAACAGGGCCACGCGCGGCTTGCGTGCCACGCGCAAAGAGGCCAGGCCGATGCTGGCGGCCAGGCCCAGCTCGGCCGGCGACAGGCGCGTACCGGCCGCGATGACGGTGGCGCCGCGCCGGATGTCTTCGCCCGAGCGGCGTATCCATTGCCCGGCCTCGGGCCGCGCCTTGATGCGCACGCGACCGTCTTCCAGGACTTCGCAGTCTTCCTGCATGACGATGGCATCGGCACCTTCGGGCACCGGAGCCCCCGTGAAGATGCGCGCCACCGTGCCCACGGCCAGCGGCTGGCCCACGGCGCCTGCGGGGATGCGCTGCGAGACGGGCAGCTCGGCATTGCCCTGCGTGCATTCGGCGCTGCGCACGGCGTAGCCGTCCATGGCGCTGTTGTCCTGGGGCGGCACCTGCAGCGGCGAGACGGCGTCGGCCCGCAGCACGCGGCCATCGGCGTCAAAGCAGTCCACGGTGTCATCGCCAGCCAGCGGCAGTGCCTGGGCCAGCAGTTCGGCCAGCGCTTCATCGAGGGGCTTGAGCGGGGCTCGCATGGTTTTTCTCCTAGTCTTGGCCGCTGTCAGGTGCACGGTAGCGCAGGCGCTCCCCCTGATCCAGCAGCCATTGCAGTATCTGCGCTGGCGCATTGAGGTCCAGCACGGGCTGGCGCGGCGGCTCGGGCAGGCGGGCCGGCGCATCGGTTGCCACGGCCAGCACATGGGGATCGTGCGGGAACAAAGGCGCCTGGGTCTTGCCGGCGCTGGTGCGCTCGGGCTGCTCGCGCCAGATTTCTATCTTGGGCAGGTCGGCGTGCTTGAAACCCTCTACCAGCACCCAGTCCACGAGGGGGTCCAGCTCGGCCAGCATGTCGTGCACCGACAGCTCCGTGGGACGGGGGAATTCGCGCATCAGCGCCAGACGGCGATCGGAAGCCAGCACCACCTCATAGGCACCCGCCTTGCGGTGGCGCCAGCTGTCCTTGCCCTCGTGATCGACATCGAAATGGTGGTGGGCATGCTTGACCACCGAAACGCTGAGCCCCTGCGCACGCATCAGCGTGATCAGGGGCTCCACCAGGCTGGTCTTGCCCGAGCCGGAGTAGCCGGCGAAGCCGATGACCTTCATCGCCATGCACTCCAGCTGCGGACCTGCGGACAGCCCGGCCGTGGCATCAGTCGCAATGCCGGGCGATGTAGGCCTTGACCTGCTCGGCGTCGGCCGGCAAGTCGGTCACGCGCTTGGGCAGGTCCTCGATGCCTTCGAACTTGGCCGGGCGATCGGGCAGGCGGCCCAGGGCCTCCTCGATGGTGGCGGCGAACTTGATGGGCAGTGCCGTCTCCAGCACGATCATGGGCACGCCGGCCTGCAGCTGCTCGCGCGCCACCTTGACGCCGTCGGCCGTGTGCGTGTCGATCATGGTGCCGAAGCGCTCGAAGGTATCGCGGATGGTGTCCAGGCGGTCGGCATGCGTGCTCTTGCCGCTGACGAAGCCGTAGCGGGCAGCAGCTTCCTGGAACAGCGGGTTGCCGCCCAGGTCGAAGCGGCCCTGGCGTGCCACGCCCTCGGCGAACAATTCGCGCGTGGCCTGTCCATCGCGACCCAGCAGGTCGAACACGAAGCGCTCGAAGTTGCTGGCCTTGGAGATGTCCATCGAGGGGCTCGATGTCTCGTAGGTGTGCTCGCTGCCGCGCACCACGTAGGCGCCCGTGCGGAAGAACTCGTCGAGCACGTCGTTCTCGTTGGTCGCCACCACCAGGCGTTCGATCGGCAGGCCCATCTGGCGCGCCACATGGCCGGCGCAGATGTTGCCGAAGTTGCCGCTGGGCACCGTGAAGCTGACCTTCTGGTCATTGCTCTGCGTGGCCTGCAGGTAGCCGGCGAAGTAGTAGACGACCTGGGCCAGCAGGCGGGCCCAGTTGATCGAGTTGACCGTGCCGATCTTGTACTTCGCCTTGAAGGCGTGGTCGTTGGAGACGGCCTTGACGATGTCCTGGCAGTCGTCGAACACGCCTTCGATGGCGATGTTGTGGATGTTGGCATCCTGCAGGCTGAACATCTGGGCCTGCTGGAAGGGGCTCATGCGGCCGCGCGGGCTGGTCATGAACACGCGCACGCCCTTTTTGCCGCGCATGGCGTACTCGGCGGCGCTGCCGGTGTCGCCGCTGGTGGCGCCCAGGATGTTCAGCTCCTCGCCACGGCGGCCCAGTTCGTACTCGAACAGGTTGCCCAGCAGCTGCATGGCCATGTCCTTGAAGGCCAGCGTGGGGCCGTTGGACAGGGCTTCGAGCCACAGGCCGTCTTCCAGCGGGCGCAGCGGCGTGATCTCGGCCGTGCCGAACACCTGCTGCGTATAGGTCTTGGCGCACAGGGCGCGCAGATCCTCGGCCGGGATGTCGTCGATGTACAGGCTCAGGATCTCGAAGGCCAGGGCCGCGTAGCCCTGCTCCTTGTAGATGCTGCGCAGCTCGCCCAGGCGGGCGGCATCGATCTGCGGATAGCGCTCGGGCAGGTACAGCCCGCCATCGGGCGCCAGGCCCTCGAGCAGGATGTCGCAAAAGCGCTTGCGGTCCGCGTGGCCGCGCGTGGAAAGATAAAGCATGTCGCTTCCTCGTCAGTATTCTGTGAGACGGGGCGCGGCCGATGCCAGGGATGCCGAGCAAGGGCCGCCCCGCAGCGAGGGCGTCGTCCCCCTCCCGCGTGCGAGAGAGGGGGAAGCGGCGCAGCCGCTCAGGGGGTGTCTTAGTTCAACTCTTCCTTGCGGATGCGGTTGATAGGGGCCAGCACCGTGGGCAACTGCTGGATCTGCGCCAGGGCAGCATCCATGTCGCCTTCGCGCGTGGCGTGGGTCAGGATGATCAGGTCGGTCTGCGGCACGCCCTGGCTGCCTTCGCTGTCGCCGCTCACCTCGCCAGCCTCGCGCTGCAGCAGGGCATCGATGCTGATGCCGGCACCGGCGAGGATGCTGGTGATCTTGGCCAGCACGCCGGCTTCGTCGGCCACGCGGATGCGCAGGTAGTAGCTGGTGACCACCTCGCTCATGGGCAGCACGGGCAGCTCGCCACCTGCGGCGACCAGCGTGTTCGACTGGAAGGCCAGCGGGGGCACGCGGTGCTCGGGGTCGGCCGTGTGCAGGCGGGCAATGTCCACCAGGTCGGCAATCACGGCGCTGGCCGTGGGCTCGGAGCCCGCGCCCTTGCCGTAGTACAGCGTCGTGCCCACGGCGTCGCCATGGACGACGACGGCGTTCATCGCGCCTTCCACGTTGGCGATCAGGCGCTTGGTCGGCACCAGGCTGGGGTGCACGCGCAGCTCGATGCCCTTGTCCGTGCGCTTGGTGATGCCCAGCAGCTTGATGCGGTAGCCCAGTTGCTCGGCGTACTTGATGTCGGCCGCAGACAGCTTGGTGATGCCTTCCACATGCGCCTTGTCGAACTGCACGGGAATGCCGAAGGCGATGGCGCTCATCAGCGTGACCTTGTGGGCGGCGTCCACGCCTTCGATGTCGAAGGTCGGATCGGCTTCGGCATAGCCCAGGCGCTGGGCCTCCTTGAGCACCACGTCGAAGTCCAGGCCCTTGTCGCGCATCTCGGACAGGATGAAGTTGGTCGTGCCGTTGATGATGCCGGCCACCCACTGGATCTGGTTGGCCGTCAGGCCTTCGCGCAGCGCCTTGATGATGGGGATGCCACCGGCCACCGCCGCTTCGTAGGCCACCATCACGCCCTTCTCGGCGGCGGCCTTGAAGATTTCGCTGCCATGCACGGCCAGCAGGGCCTTGTTGGCCGTGACCACATGCTTGCCAGCGGCAATGGCCTCCAGCACCAGGGCCTTGGCAATGCCGTAGCCGCCGATCAGCTCGATCACCACGTCGATCTCGGGGTTGGCGATGATCTCGCGCGCATCGCCGACCACCTTGGCCGTGTCGCCCACGACGGAGCGTGCGCGTTCCGTATCCAGGTCGGCCACCATGGCAATCTCAATACCGCGGCCCGCGCGGCGGCGGATCTCTTCCTGGTTGCGCTGCAGCACGTTGAAGGTGCCGCTGCCCACGGTGCCAATGCCCAGAAGGCCTACTTGGATCGGTTTCATAAACTACTTGCCAGTCAAAAAATGCTGCGGCGCCCAGAGGGTGCGCGCCGGCAGCCGGTAAAAAGCGATGGTCGGCGCAAGGCCCTCTCCCCCGCCGGCCCCCGCACAGCTCAGCCGCGGTCCGTGCCGTGGCGCTTGCGGTATTTCTCGAGGAACACGGCCAGGCGGCGGATGGCCTCGCGCAGGTCGGTGTCGTGCGGCAGGAAGACGATGCGGAAATGGTCGGGGTGCGGCCAGTTGAAGCCTGTTCCCTGCACCAGCATGACCTTGGTCTCCTGCAGCACTTCCAGGAAGAACGCCTGGTCATCCTTGATCGGGTAGATCTCGGGGTCCAGGCGCGGGAACATGTACAGCGCGGCCTGCGGCTTGACGCAGCTCACGCCGGGGATTTCGGTGATCAGTTGGTAGGCCAGGTCGCGCTGCACGCGCAGCCGGCCGCCTTCCTGCACCAGCTCGTCGATGCTCTGATGCCCGCCCAGCGCCGTCTGCACGGCCCATTGGCCAGGCACATTGGCGCACAGGCGCATGTTGGAGAGCATGTTCAGGCCCTCGATATAGTCCTTGGCCGCCTTCTTGTCGCCCGAGACCACCATCCAGCCGGCGCGGTAGCCGCAGCTGCGATAGGCCTTGGACAGCGAGTTGAAGGTCAGCGTCAGCACATCGGTGGACAGGCTGGCCAGCGGCGTATGCACGACGTCGTCGTAGAGCACCTTGTCATAGACCTCGTCAGCGAAGATCACCAGGCCATGCTCGCGGGCCAGCGCCACGATGCTTTGCAGCAGCTGCTTGCTGTACAGGGCACCTGTCGGATTGTTGGGGTTGATGACGACGATGCCCTTGGTGCGCGGCGTGATCTTGGCGCGGATGTCGTCCAGGTCGGGCATCCAGCCGTTGGACTCGTCGCACATATAGTGCACGGGCGTGCCGCCGGACAGGCTGGTCACGGCGGTCCACAGCGGATAGTCGGGCGCCGGCAGCAGCATCTCGTCGCCGTCGTCCAGCAGCGCGTTCGTGGCCAGGCTGATCAGCTCGGATGCGCCATTGCCCAGGTAGATATCGTCCAGCGTCACGCCCAGGATGCCCTGGCGCTGGGTCTCATGCATCACGGCCTTGCGCGCCGCGAAGATGCCCTTGCTGTCCGAATAGCCTGCCGAATTGGGCAGGTTGCGGATCATGTCCTGCTGCACTTCCTCAGGAGCGTCGAAGCCGAACACGGCCAGATTGCCGATATTGAGCTTGATGATCTTCTGGCCGTCCTCTTCCATCTTCTTGGCCGCGTCCATGATGGGCCCGCGGATGTCATAACAGACGTTGGCTAGTTTTGCGGATTTGAGAACGGTTTTCATGCTGAGAATATGAAAGTGGCCGGCGCGGGCTTGCGGCCTTCATGCACGCCAAAGTGCCCCATGCACCCTGGTGAAACCTATAATTTGACCACAGTTCCGCAATGCAGCATCGCCCTGGCCCCGACCCATGTGGCGGCCACCCCCATCGCGCAGACCGCGCCACCCTCATCCATGAAATTCCACGCCGACAAATCCGAAGCACAGAGCATCACGGGCTATGGCCCCGGCTGGGTCGCTGTGGACCGGGAAAAGTTCGAACACAGCCTGCTTGTCGGCGCCAAAGGCCTGCGCCAGGCCTGGGACTGCGCCCGCTTCGAAGACCTGACGCCTGAGCATTTCGAGGCCCTGTCCCAGCTGGATGCAGAGGTCATCATCCTGGGCAGCGGCCAGCGCAACCGCTTCCCGCCAGCGGCCTGGCTGCGCCCGCTCATGGCCCGACGCATCGGCCTGGAAAGCATGGATACGCAGGCCGCGTGTCGCACCTACAACATCCTTGCCAGCGAAGGCCGTAACGTCGTCGCGGCCCTACTCTTGGAGTAGACTCCTGCCCCCCTGATTGGGAGAAATTCCGTTTTCAGGGTAAAATTGCAGGTTGCGGTTGGGGGCATTTCCGATAAAAGCAAAAACACAAACACGGCCCTCGGCATTTCAACGACTACACCCGAGAGATATAAGCGCATGGCGATCGTTGTCAACAAACCCCTTCCCGAATTTGAAGCCAACGCTACCGGCGGGATCAAGGTGACCAACACCTCCCACACGGGCCAGATTCTGATCCTGTATTTCTACCCCAAGGACAATACGCCTGGCTGCACCACCGAAGCCATGCAGTTCCGCGACAAGTACAAGGACTTCGTGAAAGCTGGCGCCACCGTGTTTGGCGTCTCGCGCGACAACATGAAGTCGCACGACGACTTCAAGGAAAAGCTGGAACTGCCGTTCGAGCTGATCGCCGATACGGAAGAGAAGATGTGCCACATGTTCGGCGTGGTCAAGAACAAGATCATGTACGGCAAGAAGGTGAAGGGCATCGAGCGCTCCACCTTCCTGGTCGGAGCCGATGGCCTGCTGGTGCAGGAATGGCGCGGCCTGAAGGTTCCCGGCCACGTTGACGAGGTGCTCAAGGCTGTCAAGACCCTGAAGGCATTGAAGCAGGCTGCCTGATAGCAACAATCCGACAGGTGACAGAGTGCCGGCCGACATATTCAGGCCGTCCGCCTATGCATAATGGGGCAATGCCTCTTAGCAAAGACGCTTTTCCCTGTCACCCCTCCAAAGCCGCCTCGGTTTCCAGGCGGCTTTGTGCTTTTTGATCCTTGTTGAGGAACGGTTCGTCCACCATGCCCCTGCCCCCCGCACCCGGCCGCCGTGCCGCCAAGCTCTCCCCCGAAGCCTTTCTTCCCGTGCGCGGTGCCCAGCACGCAGACCCCCTGCCCGCTGACGATCTTCCCGATGCAGTCGAGGCCGTAGCTGCCGCCGCGCCACGCAAGCGCAAGCCGGCCCCGGCCTCCGCCTCCAACACCACCGTCACAGCCGCAAAGCCCGCACCGGCACGCGGCCGCAACGCCAAGCCCGCATCACCGGCACCGGCTCCTGCGGCCGCGACTGCAGCCCCGGCCCATCGGCAGCGCCGTGCAACCGACAATTCCAACGCAACGGCAGCGCCGTCCAGCACCCGGTCGGCCAACAGGTCGGCCACGGAAGCCAAGCCGGCAGCACTGCTGGCAGCGCCGGTTCGCCCACGCCGCACGCGCACAGGCCCGAAGACGCTGTTCGTGCTCGACACCAACGTGCTGCTGCACGACCCGACCAGCCTGTTCCGCTTCGAGGAGCACGACATCTTCCTGCCCATGGTGGTGCTGGAAGAGCTCGACGGCCACAAGAAGGGCATGACCGAAGTGGCGCGCAACGGCCGCCAGGTCAGCCGCACGCTGGATTCACTGGTCGCCTCCCAGCCCTCCGAGACGCTGGACAAGGGCCTGCCGCTGAATGCCACGGGCCAGCGCAGCGCCACCGGCATGCTGTATTTCCAGACGGAACCGCTGGAGACCTCGTTGCCCGACAGCCTGCCCCAGGGCAAGGCGGACAACCAGATCCTGGGTGTTGTCGCCGCGCTGCGCAAGAAGTTCAGCGAGCGTGAAGTCGTGCTGGTGTCCAAGGACATCAACATGCGCGTCAAGGCACGCGCCCTGGGCCTTGCGGCCGAGGACTACCAGAACGACAAGGTACTGGACGACGGCGACCTGCTGTACGCAGGCGCCCTGGCCCTGCCCCAGGACTTCTGGGCCAAGGCCGGCAAGAACGTCGAAAGCTGGCAGGAAGGCGCCATCACCTACTACCGCATCAGCGGCGCCATCGTCGACCAGCTGATGATCAACCAGTTCGTCTACCACGAGGCACCGGGCGAGCCCAGCCTGTTCATGCGCGTGACCGAGATCCGCGACAAGACGGCCGTGCTCAAGACGCTCAAGGACTTCGGCAATCCCAAGTACGCCGTCTGGGGCGTCACGGCGCGCAACCGCGAACAGAACTTCGCGATGAATCTGCTGATGAACCCGGACATCGACCTGGTCACGCTGACCGGCACGGCCGGCACGGGCAAGACCCTGCTGGCCCTGGCCGCCGGCCTATCCCAGGTGCTGGACGACCGCCGCTACACCGAGATCATCATGACGCGCGCCACGGTCAGCGTGGGTGAGGACATAGGCTTCCTGCCCGGCACCGAGGAAGAGAAGATGGGCCCCTGGATGGGCGCCCTCGACGACAACCTCGAATTCCTGGCCAAGGGCGATGGCGGCAATGCCGGCGAATGGGGCCGCGCCGCCACCAACGAGCTGATCCGCAGCCGCATCAAGATCAAGAGCATGAACTTCATGCGCGGCCGCACCTTCCTGAACAAGTACGTCATCATCGACGAGGCCCAGAACCTGACGCCCAAGCAGATGAAGACCCTGATCACGCGCGCCGGCCCCGGCACCAAGATCATCTGCATGGGCAATCTGGCGCAGATCGACACGCCCTACCTGACCGAGGGATCGTCGGGACTGACCTACGCCGTGGACCGCTTCAAGGGCTGGCCCCACAGCGGCCACATCACGCTGGCGCGCGGCGAACGCTCGCGCCTGGCCGACTTCGCCAGCGAGGTGCTGTAAGCCATGGCGATCAGCTGGATCACGGCGCTGAAGCTGGTGCCCTGGGGCGATGTCATCGAGGCCACCCCCCAGGTCGTCAAGGCAGCCAAGAGCCTGCTGCGCAAAAAGGATGCGGAGCAGGCGGTCGGCGCGCAGCCGGCTGCGGCCGGCGAGCCGCTGGCAGCCCCGCGCTCGGCTGGCGAACAGGCTCTGCTGCTGATCCAGGCCCAGGAAGCCCGCATCACGCAGCTGGAGCAGTCACAGCGCCAGTCGCTGGAACTGATCGAGAAGCTGGCCGAGCAGAATGCCCAGATCGTGGCCACCGTGGGTGCGCTGCGCACGGGCGCCCAGCGACTGGCCTGGGCCTGCGCCATCCTCGGCGCCTGCGTGGCAGGTCTGCTGATCCATGCCTGGCGTACATAGACCGCCCACTGCAAAAAACCAAACGGCCCCTCGGGGCCGTTTTTCATGGAAAGCCTGAAAGCCAAGCGCTGCAATCAGTACTCGTCGCCACCACCGTAGCCCACGGCCAGGTTCTCGAAGCGCGTCTGGTTTTTCTGGAAGAACAGCTTGACCGTGCCGGTCGGGCCGTTACGCTGCTTGCCGATGATGACTTCGGCGATGTTGGGCTCCTTGCTGTCCTTGTTGTAGTAGTCATCGCGGTAGATGAACATGATGATGTCGGCATCCTGCTCGATGGCGCCCGATTCGCGCAGGTCGGACATCATGGGGCGCTTGTCGGTGCGCTGCTCCACCGAACGGTTGAGCTGGGACAGGGCAATCACCGGGCACTGCAACTCCTTGGCCAGCATCTTCAAGCCCCGCGAAATCTCGCCCAGCTCGGTCGCACGGTTGTCGGAACTGGCGGCCGAACCCGAGCCGCTCATCAGCTGCAGATAGTCGACCACGATCAGGCCCAGCTTGCCGCAGGTACGCGCCAGGCGCCGCGCATTGGCGCGCAGCTCCGTAGGCGACAGGCCGGGCGTCTCGTCGATGTGCAGGGACACCGTGCGCAGCCGCTCGATGGCCTCCGTCAGGCGCGGCCACTCGTCATCGTTGAGCTTGCCCGTGCGCAGATTGCCCTGGTTGACGCGGCCGATGGAGCCGACGATACGCACCGCCAGCTGGGCTGCGCCCATTTCCATGGAGAAAATGGCGACCGGCAGGCCTTCGTTGAGCGCCACGTGCTCGGCGATATTCACCGCAAACGAGGTCTTGCCCATCGAGGGGCGTGCGGCCAGCACCACCAAGTCGCCAGCCTGCAGGCCACTGGTCATGCGGTCCAGATCGACGAAGCCCGTGGGCACGCCGGTCACGTCCATGGGGTTGTCGGCCATCTCCTGGACACGGTCCAGCAGGTCCACCACCAGCGTGTCGAGCGACTGGAAGCCCTGCTTGTTGCGCGCCCCCTCCTCGCCGATGGCCAGGATCTTCTGCTCGGCCTCGTCAAGGATGCGGTCCACCGTCTTGCCCTGCGGATTGAAGGCATTGGTGGCGATGTCATCACTGGCCGTCACCAGCTTGCGCAGGATGGAGCGCTCGCGCACGATCTCCGCGTAGCGCCGGATGTTGGTGGCACTGGGCACGTACTGCGCCAGCTGGTTCAGGTACAGCAGGCCGCCAATTTCCTCGGCCTTGCCCATGCCCTGCAAATGCTCGTACACCGTGATCACGTCGGCCGGCTTGCTGGCATTGATCAGCTTGCCGATGGCCTCGTAAATCAGCTTGTGCTCATGGCGGTAGAAATCACCATCCACCAGCAGATCGCCCACGCGGTCCCAGGCACTGTTGTCCAGAAGCAGGCCACCCAGCACGCTGGACTCGGACTCCATCGAATGCGGCGGCACGCGCAACTGCGCGACCTGCTGGTCGCCAGCGGGCAGCAGCGGTGCGAACGCATCATCGAGATCGAGCGGGGGCATTACGGACGACATGGAATTCCTGGAGATGAGCCCGCCATCGTAGCGGCTGGCAAAAGGCCGCGCCACCCGGCGTCATCACCCGGGCGCGGCAAAGCAAAAAGCCGCCCGAAGGCGGCTTTTTGGTGATACGGGACAAGCCCCGGATCAGGAGTGGTCGCCGTAGACCGACACCGACACTTCGACGCTGACGTCGGTGTGCAGTGCCACGACCACGGTGGCGTCGCCCACGGTCTTGATGGGACCGTTGACCAGGCGAACTTGCGACTTGGCAACGGCGAAACCGGCCTTGGTCAGTTCTTCGGCGATGTCGGCATTGGTCACCGAACCGAACAGGCGGCCGTCAACGCCAGCCTTCTGGGTCAGCTTGACGTTCACGCCGTTGAGCTTTTCGCCCAGTTGCTGGGCAGCAGCCAGCTTTTCAGCCGCTTGCTTTTCCAGTTCGGCGCGCTTGGCTTCGAACTCGGCCTTGGCGGAAGCCGTGGCGCGACGGGCAGCGCCCGTGGGGATCAGGAAGTTGCGGGCGTAGCCGTCCTTGACCTTGACGATATCGCCGAGGCCACCGAGGTTCACAACCTTGTCGAGCAGAATGACTTGCATGGGTTGTATTCCTTAGATCTTGTGCTGGTCAGAGTAAGGAACCAGAGCCAGGAAGCGGGCGCGCTTGATGGCAGTGTTCAACTGACGCTGGTAGATGGCGCGCGTGCCGGTCAGGCGAGCGGGGACGATCTTGCCGTTTTCACCGATGAAGTCACGCAGGGTGTCCACATCCTTGTAGTCGATTTCTTCGACGCCGGCGACGGTGAAGCGGCAGAAGCGCTTGCGCTTGAACAGCAGCGACTGCGTGTTGCGCTTGGGGCGCTTGTCCTTGTTGAATTTCTTGAACGTGGCCATTTCTGGACCTCTTGAAAATTAGTTTTGTTGAATGTCCTGGATGTGAAGAACCAGCAATTTGCCGTTGCGGGGCGTTGCCAGGAAGCCTTGGAACTTCCACTGGCTGCCGAGCGCCTGGCGGGCCAGCTTTTCAGCCAGCGCGCCAAAGGCCACCGCCTTGACAGATGCCGTCACGCTGCGCTCGCTTCCCGCCTCTTTCTGCCGCGACGCATGCTCGAGTCGCAGTTCAAGGGCTGGCAGCCCTGCCGGCGTGTAGCGCAGTGCTTGAAGCTCTGCGATGGCGGCCGTCAGTACAACGTGGTTCTCCACTCCTTCAGGTTCTGACAGGGCTGGGCTCAGGCCTGTTCGGTCTGGCTGGCCTTGCGGGCCTCTTCACGCTCGACGGTCTTCATCATCGAGGAAGGAGCCGTATCGGCCTTCTTCTTCTGAACCGTCAGGTGACGCAGCACGGCATCGTTGAACTTGAAGGCATGCTCCAGCTCAGCCATCACAGCCTGGTCGGCTTCGATGTTCAGGCACAGGTAGTGGGCCTTGGCGAGCTTGTTGATCATGTAAGCCAGTTGGCGACGGCCCCAGTCTTCTTCGCGATGGACCTTGCCACCGCCAGCGGTGATCATGCCCTTGTAGCGTTCCAGCATGGCGGGAACCTGCTCGCTCTGATCCGGGTGGATCAACAAAACGATTTCGTAATGACGCATATCGACTCCTTTTGGGAAAACGCCGCCCACTGCGTCTTGTAGCGGTGCGGCAAGGCAAAGCATTGGATTCTAGCGCAGCCCTCTTCCATCTGTACACTTCGCACTGCCCGAGACCCCGGATCTGTGTGGGGCTTTTGCCCCGTCGCCCGGCTTTTGCCCTCACCGTGTACCTCTGCCGCGCGGATGCACATGCACAAAGCCCTTGAAAATACACCGATCCGCTCGCATCTCGATTCAAGATCGTGCAATCGCCTGGCCTCCAGTCTGGCGACCGCTTTGTTTTGTAGCTGAAGTCTCTATCCATGTCTGAACAAAACTCCAACCCCTTGCAAGACGCAGCCCCGGAAGAAATCGAAGCCGCCATGGCGGCCAATGCAGCCGACGAGCTGCAGCGCCTGCAGGCCGAGCTGGCCGAACTCAAGGCCAAGAGCGCCGAGCTGGCAGACCAGTTCCTGCGCGCCAAGGCCGAGGCCGAGAATGTGCGCCGCCGTGCGGAAGACGAAGTCTCCAAGGCGCGCAAATTCGGCATCGAGAGCTTTGCCGAAAGCCTTCTGCCTGTCTGCGACAGCCTGGATGCCGCCCTGGCCATTCAACAGGCCACGCCGGAACAGCTGCGCGAAGGCGCCGACGCCACGCTGCGCCAGCTGACCTCGGCCCTTGAGCGCAACAAGGTCGTGACCATCAATCCGGCTGCCGGCGAGAAATTTGACCCCAACCTGCACCAGGCGATCAGCATGGTGCCTGCACAGCAGGAAGCCAACACCGTGGTGTCGGTGCTGCAAAAGGGCTACCTGATCGCCGACCGCATCCTGCGCCCGGCCCTCGTGACCGTGGCCCAGCCCCAGTAAGCGGGCACTCACGGCAGCACTGACAAAAAAGGGGACAAGCCCCTTGAAGCTGCGCGAGCCGGCCACAAGTTAGCAGTCATTCAAACATTTCACAGAACGCGGAGAGAACTCAAAATGGGAAAAATCATCGGTATTGACCTGGGCACCACCAATAGCTGCGTGGCCATCATGGACGGCAACACCACGCGCGTGATCGAGAACAGCGAAGGTGCGCGCACCACGCCGTCGATCATTGCGTACCAGGAAGACGGCGAGATCCTCGTCGGCGCCTCGGCCAAGCGCCAGGCGGTCACCAACCCCCGCAACACCATCTATGCCGCCAAGCGCCTGATCGGCCGCAAGTTCGACGAGAAGGAAGTGCAAAAGGACATCGACCTGATGCCCTACACCATCTCGCGCGCCGACAACGGCGACGCCTGGGTGGAAGTGCGCGGCCAGAAGCTGGCCCCGCCGCAGATTTCCGCCGAAGTGCTGCGCAAGATGAAGAAGACCGCCGAGGACTACCTGGGCGAGCCCGTGACCGAGGCCGTGATCACCGTGCCCGCTTACTTCAACGACGCCCAGCGCCAGGCCACCAAGGACGCCGGCCGCATCGCCGGCCTGGAAGTCAAGCGCATCATCAACGAACCCACGGCGGCGGCCCTGGCCTTCGGCCTGGACAAGACCGACAAGGGCGACCGCAAGATCGCCGTGTATGACCTGGGCGGCGGCACCTTTGACGTGTCCATCATCGAAATCGCCGATGTGGACGGCGAAAAGCAGTTCGAAGTGCTGTCGACCAACGGCGACACCTTCCTGGGCGGCGAAGACTTCGACCAGCGCATCATCGACTACATCATCACCGAGTTCAAGAAGGAACAGGGCGTCGATCTGTCCAAGGACGTGCTGGCCCTGCAGCGCCTGAAGGAAGCCGCCGAGAAGGCCAAGATCGAGCTGTCGAACTCGGCCCAGACTGACATCAACCTGCCCTACATCACGGCCGATGCCTCGGGTCCCAAGCACCTGAACATCAAGCTGACCCGCGCCAAGCTGGAAAGCCTGGTCGAGGACCTGATCGAGCGCACCATTGCGCCCTGCCGCACGGCCATCAAGGACGCAGGCGTGTCCGTGTCCGACATCGATGACGTCATCCTGGTCGGCGGCATGACCCGCATGCCCAAGGTGCAGGAAAAGGTCAAGGAATTCTTCGGCAAGGATCCCCGCAAGGACGTGAACCCCGACGAAGCCGTGGCCGTGGGCGCCGCCGTGCAGGGCCAGGTTCTGTCGGGTGACCGCAAGGACGTGCTGCTGCTGGACGTGACACCGCTGTCGCTGGGCATCGAGACGCTGGGTGGCGTGATGACCAAGATGATCACCAAGAACACCACCATCCCGACGAAGTTCGCACAGACCTTCTCGACGGCCGACGACAACCAGCCTGCCGTGACGATCAAGGTGTTCCAGGGCGAGCGCGAAATGGCTTCGGGCAACAAGATGCTGGGCGAGTTCAACCTCGAAGGCATCCCGCCGGCCGCGCGTGGCGTGCCCCAGATCGAAGTGGCCTTTGACATCGACGCCAACGGCATCCTGAACGTGTCCGCCAAGGACAAGGCATCGGGCAAGGAAAACAAGATCACCATCAAGGCGAACTCCGGCCTGTCCGAGGAAGAGATCCAGAAGATGGTCAAGGACGCCGAGCTGAACGCCGCCGACGACAAGAAGAAGCTGGAACTGGTCCAGGCCCGCAACCAGGGCGAAGCTGCCGTGCACAGCGTCAAGAAGAGCCTGGGCGAGCATGGCGACAAGCTCGACGCTGGCGAGAAGACCGCCATCGAGAGCGCCGTCAAGGACCTGGAAGAAGCGCTCAAGGGCGAGGACAAGGACGCCATCGACGCCAAGACCACGGCGCTGATGACGGTCAGCCAGAAGCTCGGCGAGAAGATGTACGCCGATGCACAGGCAGCGGGCGCCCCCGAGGCAGCCGCCGCCGCAGCAGCCGCCGGTGCTGCAGGCGCCTCGGCCGGTGCTGCAGCCGCTGACGACAACGTCGTCGACGCCGAAGTCAAGGAAGTCAAGAAGGACTGAACCCAGCGCGTGGTCCCTTGACGACCGCTTGCCGCCGCGCTCGGCCCTGCCAAGGGGCTGACGCGGCGTTCCTGTTCTCACTGACTGGCTAGCAAACACCATGTCCAAACGCGATTTTTACGAGGTCCTCGGCGTTGCCAAGAACGCCTCGGACGACGACATCAAGAAGGCTTATCGCAAGCTGGCGATGAAGTACCACCCTGACCGCAACCAGGGGGATGCCGCACGCGAGGCGGAAGAGAAATTCAAGGAGGCCAAGGAGGCCTACGAGATGCTCTCCGACAGCAACAAACGCGCGGCCTACGATCAGTACGGCCACGCAGGCGTGGACCCCAACCGCGGCATGGGCGGCGGCGCAGAAGGCTTTGGCGGCTTTGCCGAGGCCTTTGGCGACATCTTCGGCGACATGTTCAACCAGGGCGGGCGGCGCGGCGGCGCAGGTGGCGGCCGCCAGGTCTACCGTGGCAACGACCTCAGCTATGCCATGGAGATCACGCTGGAAGAGGCTGCCCACGGCAAGGATGCGCAGATACGCATCCCCAGCTGGGACAGCTGCGACACCTGCCACGGCAGCGGCGCCAAGCCCGGCACCAGCGCCAAGACCTGCACCACCTGCAACGGCATGGGCAGCGTGCAGATGCGCCAGGGCTTCTTCAGCGTGCAGCAGACCTGCCCGCACTGTCGAGGCACCGGCAAGATCATTCCCGAACCCTGCACCAGTTGCGGCGGCCAGGGCAAGGTCAAGCGCCAGAAGACGCTGGAAGTGAAGATTCCCGCAGGCATCGACGACGGCATGCGCATCCGCTCCTCGGGCAATGGCGAACCCGGCACCAATGGCGGGCCTGCAGGCGATCTCTACATCGAGATCCGCATCAAGGACCACGACATCTTCGAGCGCGATGGCGACGATCTGCACTGCAACGTGCCCGTGAGCTTCATCACGGCGGCGCTGGGTGGCGAGATCGAGGTACCCACCCTCTCGGGCAAGGCGGCCATCGACATCCCCGAAGGCACCCAGGCCGGCAAGCAGTTCCGCCTGCGCGGCAAGGGCATCAAGGGCGTGCGCTCCAGCTACCCCGGTGACCTGTACTGCCACATCGTGGTCGAGACGCCCGTCAAGCTGACCGAGTACCAGCGCAAGCTGCTGCGCGAGCTGGAGGAATCGCTCAAGAAGGGCGGCGCCAAGCATTCGCCCAGCGGCGAGAGCTGGACCGACAGGCTCAAGAGCTTCTTCAGTTGATGCAGCACTGAGCCCCCAACAAAAACGCCTCTTCCGAGGCGTTTTTCATTGGTGCATCCTCAACAGGGCTCAGGGAGCGGGTTTGGCCTTCCAGGCCGCCGCCTGCCGCTCCGCACGTGCGCGCTCTGCCGCGCTCAGCGGCTGGGCCATGCTGTCGCGCTTGGCCGCCAGAGAGCTGTCCTTGCCCGCTGCCAGCAGCATCCAGAAATAGGCCTGCGACGGGCTGCGCTCCACGCCCTTGCCCGAGGAATAGAGGCTGGCCAGATTGGACTGCGCCAGCGCGTCGCCCTGCTGGGCGGCACGCTCCAGCCAGCGCGCGGCCTGCTTGTCGCTGGCAGGCACGCCCTGGCCATTGGCATACAGAACGCCCAGGTTGGACTGGGCTGCGGCACTGCCCTGCTCGGCCGCCTTCTCCAGCCAGTGTGCGGCCTGCGCCATGTCGCGATCGACCACGCCACCCTCGGCATAGAGCATGCCGGCGTTGAATTGCGCATCGACATGGCCCTGGCCTGCCGCCGCCACGAACCAGCGCAGCGCCTGCGCCACATCCTCGGCCACGCCCCGGCCCGTGGCATACATCACGCCCAGGCTGTACTGGCCGGCCGCCTCCCCCTGTTCGGCCGAGCGCTGGAACCATTGCACGGCCTGGACGGGATCCTTGGCGGCTCCGCGCCCTTCGGCAAGCATCAGGCCCAGGTTGTTCTGTGCCACGGCGTCACCCTGCTCGGCCGCCTTGCGATACCACTGCACGGCCTGCGCATCGTCGCGCACCACGCCACGGCCATTGGCGTACATCAAACCCAGGTCGGACTGAGCCGGCGCATAGCCTTGCTGGGCCGATTTCTCATACCACCGGGCGGCAGTCTCCGCATCCAGGGCAACGCCCTGGCCGCGCTTGTACAGCGAGCCCAGCGCGTACTGGGCGCTGGCCTCGCCCTGCTCGGCATGCTGCTGCAGCGCTGCAAGCTCGGCAGCGCTCAGGCCGGACTCACCCTTGGACGCGCCGCCACCTGCGGCTGCAGCTGCAGCCCCCGCTGCGGCAGCGGCGGCCGCCTTGGCAGGTGCGCTGCGGGTGGTGGCAGGTGCCGGCTTGCCCTTGGATCTGACGGCGGTCTTGCCTGTCGGCCTCGCAGCTGCCTTGGCCGCAGGCTTGGCCGGAGCCTTCGCGCCGCTCTTGGCCGTGTTCTTCGCCGGTGGCTGCGGCTTGGCAGACGCCGGGACGGCCATGCAGGACAGGGCTGCGGCCAGCAGCAATGACAGGCCTGCAGGCAGGGCTCGCAGGCCCGTCGGGTATCGATCGTTCATATGCTCTTATTTTTGCAGCAATCCATGCAGGCGACTGGCGCAAAGATTGACAAATTCTTTCAGTATGCAACCGGCGTTCCGGCGGGCATGGTTGCCCGCAGCCATCGCCATGAGGCATGACCCCCATCTCCATGAAATCGCACGACATCACCAAAGACATCGCGCTTGAAGATGACAGATCGATGACTTGTGCGAGAAAATCCATTCAACTTCTCCTAATGAGAAGCCTGAACCCCACCACATGAAGAATTCAGAGCGCAGTTTTGCACGGCGCATAGACCTTACCTCCTTGCAGCTGTTCGTGGCTGTCTGCGAACTTGGCAGCATCGGACGAGCGGCAGAGCGCGAGTTCATCGCCGCTTCGGCGGTGAGCAAGCGCCTGTCCGACCTCGAGGCCACCGTGGACACGGCCCTGCTGTATCGCCACAGCCGTGGCGTGACACTCACTCCTGCCGGCGAAAGCCTGCTGCACCACGCGCGCAACGTGCTGTATGGCCTGGAGCGCATGCAGGGCGAGCTGTCCGAGTACGCCGATGGCGTGCGCGGCCATGTACGCATCCACGCCAATATGTCGGCCATCGTGCAGTTCCTGCCGGAAGACCTGGGCGTCTTCGCGCGCAAGCATGGCCAGGTCAAGATCGACCTGCAGGAGCAGCTCAGCCCCGCCGTGCTGGCGGCGGTGCAGGAAGGCACGGCCGACATCGGCATCTGCTCCATGGCATACATGCCGCTGGGCAATGGCCAGGCCACTCCCGCGCTGCAGCACCGCCCCTACCGCGAGGACCGGCTGGTCGTCGTGGTGCCCGAGCAGCACGCGCTGGCGCACAGCGACAGCGTGGCCTTTGCCGATGTGCTCGAATGGGACATCGTCAGCCTGCAGGCCGGCTCCTCCATCAGCCTGGCCATGCGTGCGGCTGCGGCCCAGGCCGGGCATGCGCTGCACCAGCGCATCCAGGTCACCAGCCTGGATGCCATGTGCCGCATGATCGACAACGGCCTGGGCGTGGGACTGATCCCCGACCGCGCCTTCGAGCTCATGCACGGCGTGGGCCATCTGCGCGCCCTGGAGCTCAGCGACGACTGGGCACGGCGCGAGCTGAGCATCGTGGCGCGCGACTTCGACGCGCTACCCGTTACGGCCCGCCTGCTGGTCGAGCACCTGAGCCCGCCGGCCAGCGCATCCTGAAGGCCCCTTGGCCCCCGGATGCACATCCAAGAATTTCCCCACGACACCAACCATTCGAGAACGCCATGGGACGCACCCTCTACGACAAGATCTTCGACGAGCATGTCATCCACACCGAGGATGACGGCACCGCCGTCCTCTACATCGACCGCCACCTGGTGCACGAAGTCACCAGCCCCCAGGCCTTCGAAGGCCTGCGCATGGCCGGCCGCAAGCTGTGGCGCATCAGCTCCGTGGTGGCCACGGCCGACCACAACACACCCACCGACGGCTGGGAGCGCGGCTATGACGGCATTGCCGATCCCATCAGCAAGGAACAGATCACCACGCTGAACACCAACATCGGCGAGTTCGGCTCTGCGGCCTTCTTTCCCTTCATGGACAAGGGCCAGGGCATCGTCCACGTCATGGGTCCCGAGCAAGGCGCCACCCTGCCCGGCATGACCGTGGTCTGCGGCGACAGCCACACGTCCACGCATGGCGCCTTCGGCGCACTGGCCCACGGCATCGGCACCTCCGAGGTCGAGCACGTGATGGCCACCCAGACCCTGCTGGCCAAGAAGGCCAAGAACATGCTGATCAACGTCAGCGGCAAGGCGGCCCCCGGCATCACGGCCAAGGACATCGTGCTGGCCATCATCGGCAAGATCGGCACGGCCGGCGGCACGGGCTACACCATCGAGTTCGCAGGCGAGGCCATCCGCGACCTGAGCATGGAAGGCCGCATGACGGTCTGCAACATGGCCATCGAAGGCGGCGCGCGCGCCGGCCTGGTGGCCGTGGACGATAAGACCATCCAGTACGTCAAGGGCCGCCCGCTGGCCCCCACCGGCGCCGAATGGGACGCCGCCGTCGCCTACTGGAAGACGCTGCACTCGGACCCCGACGCAAAGTTCGACCGCGTGGTCGAGCTGCAGGCCAGCGACATCGTGCCGCAGGTCACCTGGGGCACCTCGCCCGAAATGGTGCTGGGCGTGGATGCCCGCGTGCCCGATCCCGACAAGGAAAAGGATGCCAGCAAGCGCGGCGCCATCGAGCGCGCGCTGACCTACATGGCGCTGGAACCCGGCAAGGCCATCGACGACATCTTCGTGGACAAGGTCTTCATCGGCTCGTGCACCAACAGCCGCATCGAAGACATGCGCGAAGCCGCCGCCGTGGTCAAGAAGCTGGGCCAGAAGGTGGCACGCAACATCAAGCTGGCCATGGTGGTGCCCGGATCGGGCCTGGTCAAGGAGCAGGCCGAGCGCGAAGGCCTGGACCAGATCTTCAAGGCGGCAGGCTTTGAATGGCGCGAACCCGGCTGCTCCATGTGCCTGGCCATGAACGCCGACCGCCTGGAGCCCGGCGAGCGCTGCGCCTCCACCAGCAACCGCAACTTCGAAGGCCGCCAGGGCGCGGGCGGACGCACCCACCTGGTGAGCCCCGCCATGGCCGCTGCCGCGGCCATCCACGGCCACTTCGTGGACATCCGCAGATTCTCCTGAACCCGCAACTGCCCCGCCAGCACACCATGAAGCCTTCCTTCTCGATCCTCCTGATCGGCCTGGCCTTCACCCTGGCCGCCTGCAATACCGTCAAGGGCATTGGCCAGGACGTGCAAAGCGCGGGCAGCGCCATCGAACGCGCCGCCCGCTGAACCCTGAATTCGATACTGCCATGCAACAATTCACCGTGCACAAGGGCCTTGTCGCCCCCATGGACCGCGAGAACGTCGACACCGACGCCATCATTCCCAAGCAGTTCCTCAAGTCGATCAAGAAGACCGGCTTCGGCGTGAACCTGTTCGACGAATGGCGCTACCTGGACCATGGCGAACCCGGCCAGGACCCGGCCTCGCGCAAGCCCAACCCCGACTTCGTGCTCAATCAGCCGCGCTATGCGGGCGCCTCCATCCTGGTCGCACGCAAGAACTTCGGCTGCGGCTCCAGCCGCGAGCACGCGCCCTGGGCCCTGGACCAGTACGGCTTTCGCGCCATCCTGGCACCCAGCTTCGCCGACATCTTCTTCAACAACTGCTTCAAGAACGGCCTGCTGCCCATCGTGCTGCCCGAAGCCACGATCGACATGCTGTTCAACGAGATCGCGGCCTTCCCCGGCTACGAGCTGACCATCGACCTGGACCGCCAGGTGATCGTGCGCCCGCAGGGCGAGGAAATCCCCTTCGACGTCATTGCCTTCCGCAAGTACTGCCTGCTCAACGGTTTTGACGACATCGGCCTGACCCTGCGCCATGCCGACAAGATCCGCGCCTACGAGGCCGAGCGCCTGGCCACCAAGCCCTGGCTGGCCCACACGCTGGTGCAGCGCTGATCGATCTCCACTTGCGCGCATCAATGGGCCGCAGGCGTTGCTGAACCAGCCGCCGGCGGCCTTCCACCATCCGAACAGTCTCTCAAAAGGAACACCATGAAAATCGCAGTCTTGCCCGGTGATGGCATCGGCCCCGAAATCGTTGCCGAAGCCGTGAAGGTGCTGGGCGCCCTGGGCCTGGACTTCGACATGCAGACGGCCCCCGTGGGCGGCGCTGCCTACGAAGCTGCCGGCCACCCGTTGCCCGAATCCACGCTGAAGCTGGCCATGGAGTCCGACGCCGTGCTGTTCGGCGCCGTGGGCGACTGGAAGTACGACACGCTGGACCGCCCGCTGCGCCCCGAGCAGGCCATCCTGGGCCTGCGCAAGCACATGGGCCTGTTTGCCAACTTCCGCCCGGCCATCTGCTATGCGGAGCTGACCCATGCCTCCAGCCTCAAGCCCGAACTGGTCGCAGGCCTGGACATCCTCATCATCCGCGAGCTGACCGGCGACATCTACTTCGGCCAGCCGCGCGGCCGCCGCGTGGCCACCGACGGCCACTTCCCCGGTGCCGAGGAAGCCTTCGACACCATGCGCTACTCCAAGCCCGAGATCGAGCGCATCGCCCACGTGGCCTTCCAGGCCGCGCAAAAGCGCAGCAAGCGCGTGACCAGCGTGGACAAGGCCAACGTGCTGGAAACCTTCCAGTTCTGGAAGGACGTGGTCACCGAGGTAGGCCAGCAGTACCCCGACGTGCAACTGGACCACATGTACGTGGACAACGCCGCCATGCAGCTGGTCAAGGAACCCAAGCGCTTCGACGTGGTGGTCACGGGCAACATGTTTGGCGACATCCTGTCCGATGAAGCCTCCATGCTCACCGGCTCCATCGGCATGCTGCCCTCCGCCTCGCTCAACGCCAAGGGCCAGGGTCTGTACGAGCCCAGCCATGGCTCGGCCCCCGACATTGCGGGCAAGGGCATTGCCAATCCGCTGGCCACCATCCTGTCGGCTGCGATGATGCTGCGCTTCTCACTGAACCAGGAGGCTGCTGCACAGCGTATCGAAGCCGCCGTGCAAAAGGTCCTGGCCCAGGGCCTGCGCACGGCCGACATCCACAGCGAAGGCACGACCAAGGTCTCCACCCGCGAGATGGGCGATGCCGTGGTGGCCGCGCTGGCCTGACGTCCACGACAGCCGCGAGCCTCCGGGCTTGCGGCTGCCCTGCCTGGCCAGGATTTCCCGAAACCAGGCAAAGCGTCAAAACAGACGTCTGCTTTTCGCCATTTCGACGAAGATATTCATCAAACAGACATTCTCTTTCCTGGCGTATTCGCTAGAATGACTGCTCTTATGTTTGCCGCCCGCCCGTTCCTCCTGCTGAACATTGCACCCGCCGCCCAGGCTGGTGTGGCCGTGCGCGCAATCACATCCACAACCATTACGACAATCAAAGGCTGACCCAGCCCGGTTCGTCGTGCGCCCTCACCTGGCCCAGACGAGCCGGGCGACAACAGTCTTGATCCAGCACTGTTTTCACACTGAAAGGGCGTTTCAAAAATGAGCAAGCAATTGGTAGGCCTGGTGGGCTGGCGCGGCATGGTCGGCTCCGTGCTGATGGACCGCATGCAGGCAGAGGGCGATTTCGACCTGATCGAGCCCGTTTTCTTCTCCACCTCCAACGCCGGCGGCAAGGCCCCGGCCATGGCGAAGACCCACACCGAGCTGCGCAATGCCAACGACATTGCCGAGCTGTCCAAGTGCGACATCATCATCACCTGCCAGGGCGGTGACTACACCAAGGAAGTCTTCCCCCAGCTGCGCGCCTCGGGCTGGAACGGCCACTGGATCGATGCCGCATCGTCGCTGCGCATGGAAGGCGATGCCGTCATCGTGCTCGACCCCGTCAATGAAGGCCTGATCCAGTCCAAGCTCGCCGCGGGCGGCAAGAACTGGATTGGCGGCAACTGCACCAACTCCATCCTGCTGATGGGGCTGGGCGGCCTGTTCAAGGCCGGTCTCGTGGAATGGGTCAGCTCCATGACCTACCAGGCAGCCTCCGGTGGCGGCGCCAACCACATGCGCGAACTGCTCAAGGGCATGGGCGTGGTGCATGCGGCCGTGGCCGACGAGCTGGCCACGCCCGCCTCCGCCATCCTGGATATCGACCGCAAGGTGGCTCAGACCATCCGCACCGATGTGCCCACCGAATTCTTCGGCGCGCCTCTGGCTGGCGGCCTGATCCCCTGGATCGACGCACAGCTGGACAACGGCCAGTCCAAGGAAGAGTGGAAGGGCCAGGCCGAGGTCAACAAGATCCTGGGCACGGAGCAGACCATTCCCGTCGACGGCCTGTGCGTGCGCATCGGCGCCATGCGCTGCCACAGCCTGGCGCTGACCCTCAAGCTCAAGAAGGACCTGCCCCTGCAGGAGCTGGAAGCCATCATCAAGTCCGGCAATCCCTGGGTGAAGTGGGTTCCCAACGACCGCGCCATCACCGTCAAGGAACTGACCCCTGCCGCCATCACCGGCGGCCTGGAAGTCGGCGTGGGCCGCGTGCGCAAGCTGAACATGGGCCCCGAATACCTGTCGGCCTTCGTGATCGGCGACCAACTGCTGTGGGGCGCCGCCGAGCCGCTGCGCCGCATGCTGCGCATCCTGCTGGCCGCCTGAGCACCGCCGGCTTGAGCCAACACAAAAAGCGCCATGTCCTGGCCCGGGACATGGCGCTTTTTTCGGCTTTAAACCCTGTGCGATTGGGCACAATGCCCAAGTCTCTTGTCCCCTGACTGTAGGCGGTTGCCTACAATCACCGAAGATACATTGTGTTTCTTCTCGTTGCCGTTCGACAACAACTGGCAGCGTTCACCGGCAACCAGACGCTTGCGATCCTATAGCGTGGCCGACAATGCGACCCAAGCACCTTGGTATATGGCGTGCCATCTATCCCCGGGTAAATTTCAATTACATGTGCAAACGCGGGCATCCTCACAATAACAATAGTGCCCGCCCAATTGCATCCACACAGGTTTGACGCTTTATGCATCGTTGGAAACTCTCTGTGCTGGCCGCTGCGGCCGTCGTCTCGGTCGCACTGCCCGCCTCCGAGGCCTGGGCACTGGCTCTGGGCCGGGTGAACGTGCAATCGGCCCTGGGCGAGCCCCTGCGTGCCGAAGTCGAAATCCCCCAGATCACGGCGGCTGAAGCCGAAGGCCTGCGCGTGGGCGTGGCCTCTCCCGGCGTCTTCCGCACCCAGGGCATGGAGTACAACGCCACGGCCAGCCAGGTGCGCGTCAGCGTGCAGCGTCGCGCGGACGGATCGGCCGTGCTGCGACTCACAAGCACCCAGCCCGTCAACGAGCCCTTTGTCGATCTGGTGATCGACGCCAGCTGGGCCTCGGGCAACCTGCAGCGCAACTACACCCTGCTGCTGGATCCGCCCACCCTGCAAAAGCTGCCGCCTGCCGTGACGGCTGCGGCCCAGGCCTCCGCCCCCGAACCGGGCGCCGCACCGCGCCGCGCCGCGCCGGCCCCCTCGCCAGCTGCCGCAGGCAACACCGAGGAAAGCCGTCCAGCCCCTGCTCCAGCAGCCCCGCGCCGGAGCACCGCATCAGCCCGCGAGCGCGCTGCTGCAGCGCCGGCGCCGTCCGAAGCATCCGAGGTCCGCATCAAGACCGGAGACACGGCTGGCCGCATTGCCGCCGCCCACCTGCCCGCAGGCGTTTCGCTGGACCAGATGCTGGTGGCCATGCTGCGCTCCAATCCCAAGGCCTTCATCAACGGCAATGTGAACCGCATGCGCTCCGGCGCCGTGCTCACCGTGCCTGACGAGGCCACGGCACAGGCCACCTCGCCGCGCGAGGCGCGCCAGATCGTTGCAGCCCAGTCCCGGGATTTCAACCAGTTCCGCCGCCAGCTGGCCAGCGCCGCACCGGCCGCGCCCGTGGCATCGGCCAATCGTGAAGCATCGGGCAGCGTCCAGGCCCAGGTAGAAGACCGCAAGCCCTCCACCGCCGCACCCGACAAGCTCACCCTGTCCAAAGGTGCTGTCAAGGGCGTGGAGGCAGACGAGCGCCTGGCCAAGCAAAAGCAGTCCGACGACCAGGCATCGCGCACGGCCGAACTGCAGCGCAACATGTCCGAGCTGAGCCAGATCGCCGCCGCCGCCAAGCCCGCCGAAGGTGCTGCTGCAGCACCTGCCTCGGCAGCCAGCGGCACGGCAAACGGCGTGGCTGTGCCGGGCGCGCCGACCGTGCCTGCAGCGCCTGAAGCTGCAGCGCCCCAGACAACGCCCCCGGCCCCGGCGGCGACTGCCGACGCAGCCGCTGCGGCCGCTGCCGCCACCGCTGCTCCAGACGCCGCAGCCAATGCTGCCGGCCCGGCAGCGCCCGCGGCAGAAGCCGTACCCGCCACGCCCGCTCCTGCCGAGCCGCCGAAGCCCAAGCCGGCACCCGCCCCCGTCGCACCGGTCGCCGAGCCCAGCTTCATCGATACGCTGATGGAAGATCCCACCATCCCGCTGGCCGGCGCCGCCTTGCTGGCCCTGCTGCTGGGCTATGGCGGCTACCGCGTCATGCAGCGCCGCCGCGCTGCCGCAGCCTCCAGCGAAAGCGCCTTTGGCGACAGCCAGCTCGCGGCCGATTCCTTCTTTGGAGCCAGTGGCGGCCAACGCGTGGATACCGGCACATCGAGCCAGCTGTCGGGCACCTCCATGCACTACTCGCCCAGTCAGCTCGATGCCGGCGATGTGGACCCCGTGGCCGAGGCCGACGTCTACCTGGCCTATGGCCGCGACCTGCAGGCAGAGGAAATCCTCAAGGAAGCCCTGCGCACCGATCCCAGCCGCACCGCACTGCACCAGAAGCTGGCCGACATCTACGCCAAGCGCCATGACCGCAAGGCCTTCGAGGCCGTCGCGCAGACCCTGCACGGCCTGACCCAGGGCAAGGGCGTGGACTGGCAGCGCCTGGCCGACCAGGGCCGCATCCTGGACCCGGAAAACGCCCTCTACCAGCCTGCCGGCGCCGCGCCCCTGTCTGCTGCCGCCGTTGCCGGCGGCGCCGCAGCGGCAGCTGCCGGACTGGCGGCCGCCTCGCTGGCCAGCCGCCCCCTGGACATGGAGGCGCACCGCGAAGGCCCTGCCACCCTGCCCATGGACCTGGACATGGACCTCAACATGGACCTGCCCGGCGGCCTGGCCGACGCCAGCCTGCCCGCGCAGCACGCCAGCCCGCTGCCCGCACCGGCCCCCATGCCCAGCGAACAGGACTTCGCTGCGCTGGAGCCCACGCTGCGCGCACCACTGGAGCCCATGCAGCCCGCAGCAAGCGAGGCGCCTCGCATGGATCCCCGCGTGGAGCCGCCTGCTGCATCGCTGGACATGCCCGGCTTCCAGCCCACGGCCCATGCCTCGCTGACGGATGCCCTGAACCACAGCAGCGCCATGAGCGACATGCAGCCGACCGAGATGCTGCCGCTGGACATGCCCGTCACACGGCAGGTCACGGACAGCTTCCCGGCCACCGAACCCTCGCCCCTGACCGGTTCCACCACGGACGACAGCCACGCCAGTACCGATTTGCTGTCGCTGGACGCCATGGAGTTCAACCTGGAAGACCTGGGCACCGAGGCGCCAGCCCAAGCGCCGGCAGCAGCGCATTCCGGCGGCGTGCTGGAAACGGCGGCCAAGGCCAAGCCGGAACCGGCCGAATCGCTGGAATTCGACCTGGGCAGCCTGTCCCTGGACCTGGGCAATGACGCCCCCACGGCCGCAACGCCGCCTTCGGCGCCCGAAGACCCGCTGGCCACCAAGCTCGCCCTGGCCCAGGAATTCAATGCCATCGGCGACAGCGACGGAGCCCGTACACTCATCGAGGAAGTGATCTCCGAGGCCCACGGCGATCTCAAGGCCAAAGCCCAGCGCCTCCTTGCCGAGATAGACTGAAGCCCGACGGCGCCTGCCCAGGCGCCGCGTGCCGGTTTCGCGTGACACGGTGGTACATGCCGCCATGGAAAACTGACAACTTGATGCACACCCAACCCATGCCGGAGGCCTCGCCATGCGCGTAGCCCTCGGCGTCGCCTACAACGGCCAGCGCTACAGCGGCTGGCAAAGCCAGCTGTCTGGCAACACCATTCAAGACCATCTCGAAGCGGCCCTGGGCCGCTTTGCCGCTCAGGAGGTCCACACCCTCTGTGCGGGCCGCACCGATGCCGGAGTGCACGGCCTCATGCAGGTCGTCCACTTCGACACGCCGCTGGACAGGGCCCCGTTCTCCTGGGTCCGTGGCACCAACACCTTCCTGCCGCCGGACATCGCCGTGCAATGGGCCCAGCCCGTGCCCGACTCCTTCCATTCACGGGCCTGCGCCACAGCCAGGCGCTATGCCTATGTGCTGCTGCAGTCGCCCGTGCGGCCCAGCGTGGAGGCCGGGCGTGTGGGCTGGGTGTTCCATGCACTCAACGGTGACGCCATGCAGGCCGCCGCCCAGCACCTGCTGGGAGAGCACGATTTCAGCTCTTTCCGCGCATCGGGTTGCCAGGCCAAATCCCCCGTCAAGACACTGCACCGCCTGTCCATCACCCGCCGCATGGCAGGCGACGGCGCCCAGATGGCCGCGGCCAGCTCCATGCGTCCCGGGGATGCAGCCATGGAATGCTGCTACTGGCGATTCGAGTTCGAGGGCAGCGCCTTCCTCCACCACATGGTGCGCAACATCATGGGCTGCCTGCTCGCCGTAGGCCAGGGCACACACGCGCCGCAGTGGATGCAACAGGTGCTGGAGGCGCGCTCCCGCGATGCCGCCGCGCCCACCTTCTCGCCGGACGGCCTGTACTTTCTGGGTCCCGTATACGATCCTTCATGGGGCCTTCCTTCGCGCAGCCCGGCCTATGATTGGCTCCCGTGAACGAGCAGGCCTTCCCCCATTCTTCAGCCCCCATGCAGCGCACCCGAATCAAGATCTGCGGACTCACCCGCGAACAGGATGTGGACGCAGCCGTGGCCGCCGGCGCCGACGCCGTGGGCTTTGTCCTCTACGCCCCCAGCCCGCGCGCCGTGACGGTGCAGCGTGCCGCCGAGCTGGCGCGGCGCCTGCCGCCCTTCGTGACACCGGTGCTGCTGTTCGTCAATGAAAGCGCCGCCAACGTGATGGCCGCCTGCGCCGCCATCCCGGGCGCCTGCGTGCAGTTCCACGGCGACGAGTCGCCCGAGGACTGCCTTGCCGCCACATCGGGCGGCACCCGCGCCTTCCTGCGCGCCGCGCGCATTCCCCTTGGTCCCGATGCCGCGCGCTTCGACCTCGTAGAATATGCCCAGCGTTACTCGAAAGCCCAGGCCATACTGCTCGACGCCCATGTCGACGGCTATGGTGGTGGCGGAAAAGCATTCAATTGGTCACTCCTTCCACCAAACGTCGCCTCTCACCTCGTTTTGTCTGGTGGACTCACGCCTGCAAACGTGACCGATGGCATCTTGCAAGTGCGCCCGCGAGGACTCTCGCTGGCCGTTGATGTCAGTTCCGGCGTCGAGGCCGATGGTCCCGACGGCAAGCCCCTCAGGGGCATCAAGGACGCCGGCAAGATACACCGATTCATCGCCGCCGTGCGCGCGGCCGATGACCAACTTTTGCAGACAAGCCATGTTCGAATACCAGTACCCTGACGCATCTGGCCACTTTGGCCGCTTCGGCGGCAGCTTTGCCAGCGAAACCCTGACACACGCTCTGACCGAGCTGCGCGACGCCTACGCCAAGTACCAGAACGACCCGGAATTCGTTGCCGAATTCCAGTCCGAGCTGGCCCATTTCGTCGGCCGCCCTTCGCCCGTCTACCACGCGGCACGCATGTCGCGCGAGATGGGCGGCGCGCAGATCTACCTCAAGCGCGAAGACCTCAACCACACGGGCGCGCACAAGATCAACAACGTGATCGGCCAGGCCATGCTCGCCCGGCGCATGGGCAAGCCCCGCATCATTGCCGAGACGGGCGCCGGCCAGCACGGCGTGGCCACGGCCACCATCTGCGCGCGCTACGGCCTCGAGTGCATCGTCTACATGGGCTCCGAGGACGTGAAGCGCCAAAGCCCCAACGTCTACCGCATGCGCCTGCTGGGCGCCACCGTGGTGCCGGTGGAATCGGGCAGCCGCACGCTCAAGGATGCGCTCAACGAGGCCATGCGCGACTGGGTGGCCAACGTGGACAACACCTTCTACATCATCGGCACCGTGGCCGGACCCCACCCCTATCCCGCGATGGTGCGCGACTTCCAGAAGGTCATCGGCGAGGAATGCCTCACGCAGATGCCCGAGTTCCTGGGCGCCGACCGCCAGCCCGACGCCGTGGTCGCCTGCGTGGGCGGCGGCAGCAATGCCATGGGCATCTTCCACCCCTATATCCCGTTCGAGAACACGCGCCTGATCGGCGTCGAGGCTGCGGGCGAGGGCCTGGACAGCGGCAAGCACTCGGCCTCGCTGCAGCGCGGCAGCAGCGGCGTGCTGCACGGCAACCGCACCTTCATCCTGCAGGACGAGAACGGCCAGATCACCGAGACGCACAGCATCAGCGCCGGCCTTGACTATCCCGGCGTCGGCCCCGAGCACGCCTGGCTGCAGGAACTGGGCCGCGCCCAATACGTGGGCATCACGGACCAGGAGGCCTTGGACGCCTTCCACTACCTGTGCCGCACCGAAGGCATCATTCCCGCCCTGGAGTCCAGCCATGCCGTGGCCTATGCCATGCAACTGGCCAAGACCATGCGCGCCGACCAGTCCATCCTCGTGAACCTGTCTGGTCGCGGCGACAAGGACATCGGCACCGTGGCCGATCTCTCGGGCGCCGACTATTACGACCGTCCCTCCATGCGCGGGCTCACGGTCAAGGGAGGAGCAGCTCAATGAGCCGCATCACCACGACTTTCACCAAACTCCAGGAAGATGGCCGCAAGGCCCTGATCCCCTACATCACCGCGGGCTTCCCGTTCGCGGCCATCACGCCGTCGCTGATGCACGGCATGGTGGAGGCTGGCGCCGATGTGATCGAGCTGGGCGTGCCCTTCTCCGACCCCATGGCCGACGGCCCCACCATCCAGAAGGCTGGCGACCGTGCCATCGCCAACGGCGTGGGCCTGGTGCAGGTGCTGGCCTATGTGCGCGAGTTCCGTCAGAAAAACCAGACCACGCCCGTGGTGCTGATGGGCTATGCCAACCCGGTGGAGCGCTACGACCAGATCCACGGCAAGGACCGCTTCGTGGACGATGCGGCCGAAGCCGGCGTCGACGGCCTGCTCATCGTGGACTACCCGCCCGAGGAGTGCGAGGCATTCGCCGCGCAACTGCGTGCGCGCGACATGGACCTCATCTTCCTGCTGGCACCCACGTCCACCACCGAGCGCATGCAGCAGGTGGCGCGCGTGGCCAGCGGCTATGTCTACTACGTCTCGCTCAAGGGCGTGACCGGCTCGGGCGCGCTCGACACGGCAGCCGTGGAAGCCATGCTGCCGCGCATCCGCGAGCACGTGAGCATTCCCGTGGGCGTGGGCTTCGGCATCCGCGACGCGGCCACGGCACAGGCCATCGGCCGCGTGGCCGATGCGGTGGTGATCGGTAGCCGCATCATCGAGATGCTGGACGGCCAGCCCCACGAAAAGATCGTCCCCCTGACCATCGACTTCCTGCGCGGCGTGCGCAAGGCACTCGACGCGTAGGTCGCATAATGCAGCCCTTGCATGCGGCCCGCTGCCGCATGCCCTGCGCCTGAAAAGGAAACACCATGTCCTGGCTTGAAAAACTCCTGCCTGCCAAAATCCAGCAAACCAACCCTACGGATCGCCTCCAGCAGATCCCCGAAGGTCTGTGGATCAAGTGCCCGAGCTGCGAGACCGTGCTCTACAAGGCCGATCTGGAGAAAAACCAGAACGTCTGCCCCAGCTGCAGCCACCATCACCGCATCGGCGCGCGCGCCCGCCTGAACCATTTCCTGGATGCCGAAGGCCGCTATGAGATCGGCCAGGAAGTCATTCCTGTCGACGCCCTGAAGTTCAAGGACAGCCGCAAGTACCCCGAGCGCCTCAAGGAAGCGCTGGAGAACACCGGCGAGACCGATGCCCTGGTCGTCATGGGCGGCGCCATCAAGAGCGTCAACGTGGTCGCAGCCTGCTTCGAGTTCGAATTCATGGGCGGCTCCATGGGCTCCGTGGTCGGCGAGCGCTTCGTGCGTGGCGTCGAGACCGCCATCGAGCAGAAGGTCCCCTTCATCTGCTTCACCGCCACCGGCGGCGCGCGCATGCAGGAAGGCCTGCTGAGCCTGATGCAGATGGCCAAGGCCAATGCCGCGCTCACACGCCTGGCCAAGAAGGGCCTGCCCTACGTCTCGGTGCTGACCGATCCCACCTTCGGCGGCGTCTCCGCCAGCTTCGCCTTCGTGGGAGACATCGTCATTGCCGAGCCCAAGACCCTGGTCGGCTTCGCCGGTCCGCGCGTGATCGAAACCACGGTGCGCGTGAAGCTGCCCGAAGGCTTCCAGCGCGCCGAGTTCCTGCAGGACAAGGGCGCCGTGGACATGATCGTGGACCGCCGCGAGCTGCGCGACCGCATCGCAGCATCGCTTGCCATGCTGCAGCGCCTGCCGGCCGACGCTGTTCAGTAAAGCCTCGCGCAGACACAAAAAAGCCGCCGCAGGTGGGTGCCTGCGGCGGCTTTTTCACGTCCGGGAAACTGGGGAAATCAGGCCAGCAGCATCAGGCCCGAGCCCTGGATATAGCCCAACACCATCAGCGCGATCTGCAGCAGCACCAGAGCCACCAGTGCCGACAGATCGATACCGCCGATCAGGGGCACGATGCGGCGAATGGGCCGCAGCATGGGCTCGGACAGGCGCTGCAGCACGCCGTACATCGGCGACTGCGGCTGCACCCACGACAAGATGACATAGATCAGCAGCACGCCCACCATGCCCGACAGCGCCACGCGCGCCAGGCCGCACAGGGCCAGCCACGGCAGGGCGACCACATTGGACTGCCCGCCCATCAGCAGCCACAGCAGCACGAACTGCAGCATCTGCAGCAGGAAGGCCGCGATCAGGCTGGACATGTCCCAGCGCCCGGCCGGCTTGATGATGCGGCGCAGCGGCATCACGATCCAGTCGGACAGCGCAAACACCAGCTGGCCGACCGGGTTGCCGAAGGGAATGCGCTGGGCCTGCATGTACATGCGCAACAGGCAGACGCCGGTCAGCAGGCCAACGACCACGTCGAGCAAAAAGGAAACGATCTGAAAAAGCATGGCGTTGTAGGACTGCGAGAGGAAGATCGGACCACGGCCAGCCGGCCTTGGCACAGCATGGGATGATAGCTGCCGCATCCCGCCCATCACATGACCGCCCATACCGCACTGCACTCCCTGCCGCTTTTCCCCCTGGGCAGCGTCCTTTTTCCCCAAGGCCTGCTGAGCCTTCGCGTCTTCGAGGTCCGCTACCTCGACATGATCCGCAAGTGCGAGCGCACGGGAGCCCCCTTCGGCGTGGTGGCATTGCAGGCCGGCAGCGAAGTGCGCAAGGCCGGTGCGGCCGCCGAGCAGCTGCATGCCGTGGGCACGCTGGCACGCATCGTCCAGCTGCAGCAGCCCCAGCCCGGCCTGCTGCACCTGCAGTGCGAGGGCACGCAGCGCTTTCGCATGCAGGATCACCGGCAGCTGCCCCACGGCCTGTGGGTGGCCGATGTGCAGATGCTGCCTGCCGACGCCGCCGTCCCCGTCCCCGATCACCTGCTCGCCACGGCCCAGGCCCTGGCCCAGGTGCTGATGCAGCTGCACGCACGATCCACCGACGCCGACCATGCCCGGCTGCCCAGCGCCGAACAGATGGGCGACTGCGGCTGGGTGGCCAACCGCTGGACCGAGCTGCTGCCCCTGCCCGTGTCCATCAAGCAGCAACTGATGGCCTTGGACAGCCCGCTGGTGCGGCTGGAGCTGGTGGCGGATGTGCTGGAACGCAGCGGCATAGGCAATTCACAGGGGACGGCGCCCGGCTCCCCGCCCGCCGCGCACTGACGAATTGGCGGTCCTGCGGCGTCATACCGCAGCAAGGTCCGGCACATTGACGGCACCACGCACCGAAAGCGCGGCAAAAAACTTAAAATCGCGGATTCAGCCCGCCAGCTGCGGGGCCTGCCGGTGGCATTTGCTGCTGCCGCTGCATTTTCCAGCCCTTCCCGCCTGGCTTTTTTTCGGCTTTCCCCGATTTCCCCTCCGGCTTTTTTCCGGCCCCTCGGCGTTTTGCGCTGGCGCTCATTGTCATGACCGAACACAACACACCATCTGCAGCGGACCAGACCGCTCCCCAGGACGAAAACCAACTCATCGCCGAGCGCCGCGAAAAACTCAAGGCCCTGCGCGAACAGGTGCGTGAACAGGGCGGCGTGGCCTTCCCCAACGACTTCAAGCCGGCCGACCGCGCCGAGGCCCTGCAGCAGGCCCATGCCGACAAGAGCGCCGAGCAGCTCGACGCCGAATCCGTGCAGGTCAGCCTGGGCGGCCGCATGATGCTCAAGCGCGTCATGGGCAAGGCCAGCTTCGCCACCATCCAGGACGGATCGCTGGGCCCCACGCACGGCCGCATCCAGCTGTACATCACGCGCGACACCGTGGGCGAGGAGGTCTATGCGGCCTTCAAGCGCTGGGACCTGGGCGACATCCTGGGCGCCGAAGGCACGCTGATGAAGACCAAGACCGGCGAGCTGTCGGTCAAGGTGCAGACGCTGCGCCTGCTCACCAAGAGCCTGCGCCCCATGCCCGACAAGTTCCACGGCATGGCCGATCTGGAGCAGAAGGTGCGCCAGCGCTACGTGGACCTGATGATGGACGAGCAGGCCCGCCGCCGCTTCATCGCGCGCAGCAAGGCCGTCTCGGGCATCCGCGAATTCATGGTGGAGCATGGCTTCCTGGAAGTGGAGACGCCCATGCTGCATCCCATTCCCGGCGGCGCCAACGCCAAGCCCTTCGTCACCCACCACAACGCGCTGGACCAGGAGATGTACCTGCGCATCGCGCCCGAGCTGTACCTCAAGCGCCTGGTGGTCGGCGGCTTCGAGCGCGTGTTCGAAATCAACCGCAACTTCCGCAACGAAGGCATCTCGGTGCGCCACAACCCCGAGTTCACCATGATGGAGTTCTACGCGGCCTACTGGAACTACCGCGACCTGATGGACTACACCGAGGCCCTGGTGCGCGACGCCGCGCAAAAGGCCGTGGGCACGCTGCAGCTGACCTACGGCGGCAAGCCCGTGGACCTGTCCCAGCCCTTCCAGCGCCTGACCATTCCCGAGGCCATCGTCAAGTTCACCGAAGCCGGTGACAAGGTGGCCGACCGCGAATGGCTGACCAATGCCCTGCGCAAGCTGGGCATGACGGAAGAAAAGGACCGCCTGTCCACCCGTACCCTGGCCAGCCTGCAGGTGCTGTACTTCGAGGAAGTGGTCGAGGAAAAGCTCTGGCAGCCCACCTTCATCATGGAGCACCCCACCGAGATCTCGCCGCTGGCACGCGCCAATGACGAGCGCCCCGAAGTCACCGAGCGCTTCGAGCTGTACATCACGGGCCGTGAATTCGGCAACGGCTTCTCCGAACTCAACGACGCCGAGGACCAGGCCGCGCGCTTCAACGCCCAGGTCCAGGCCAAGGACGGCGGCGACGACGAAGCCATGTACTTCGACCACGACTTCGTGCGTGCCCTCGAGTACGGCATGCCCCCCACGGGCGGCTGCGGCATCGGCATCGACCGCCTGATGATGCTGCTGACCGACAGCGCCAGCATCCGCGACGTGATCCTGTTCCCCGCCCTGCGCCGCGAACAGTAACCCCCGGTATCCAGCGCCTGCGCGCATGGCCAACTGAAGCCGCCTGCGTTCCCTTGGGAGCCAGGCGGCTTTTCCCTATACTGGCTCGCCATGCACATCCCCACCTACTGGGCGCAGGCGCGCCTGCGGCATGAAAGCCGCCCCACCCACGGCATCACCGTCCAGCGCTGGGGATGGTCCGACACCAGCCAGGAGGCTGCCCAGGCCCACGCCCAGGAGCGTGCCGCCAAGGCCCTGCAAGACGCCCGCAATGCGGCGCTGCCCCCGGGCGAGCCGCGCATGGAATGGAAGAACGAGTACGCGCTCGACGGCTTCACCACCCCCATACGCGAAGAAGTCCTGCAGCGCCGCGACGGCACGGTAATGACACGCAACAGCTACGGCGCCCACTGCCTGAACACCGAGCGCGTGGCCATCGCCGATATCGACCTGCCCGAGCCGCCCAGCGCTGTGCGCTTTCCCGTCGTGACCCTGCTTTTGCTGGCTTCGGCCGCCACCTGGCTGGCCCGGCTGGCACCGCACAAGAACAATTCGAGGATGGTGGCCACGGCGCTGGTCGTGCTGCTGCTGTTCCTGGCCATGCGGCGCGTGCAGCGCTGGTGTGAGGCGCGGCAGGCGCGCCGGCGCGCGGCCACGGACTCGCCGTCCGCACGCGCCATGGAGCGCGTACAGGCCTTCCACCAAAGCCATGCCGACTGGGGGCTGCGCGTCTATGAAACGCCCAAGGGCCTGCGTGTCATCGTCACGCATACCGATTTCGCACCCGACGACCCTGCCGTCGCGCAGCTGTTCGACGCCTTGCAGGTGGACCCGCTCTATGCCCTGCTGTGCGAGCGCCAGCAGTGCTTTCGCGCCCGCGTATCGGGCAAGCCCTGGCGCATGGGCCTGACCGGACTGTCCACCTCGCTGCGCCGCTGGCCCCAGCCCGAGCAGACGCGGCAAGAGCGCCGCCAGTGGGCGCTTGCCTATGACGAAAAAGCCCAGGGCTTTGCAGCTTGCAGGCTGCTGCAGCAACTGGGCAACCCACGCCTGTGTGCGGCCGCCGACGCCTTCGTGCAATGGCACGACGAAGCCAGCCGGGCCCGCACGGACCTGCCCCTGGCCTGAAGAAAGCCGGGCATCCACAATCGCACACGAATACAACGACCGACTTACACTGGCGCCACCCCCATGCCGCGTACTGCGCAGCCCCCTGACCCATTTCTGGTCTCACAACCCTGAAGGCCATGCCCGCTGCCCCACCACCTTCGCCCACCGACAGCACCGACTCTCCCGCCATCGAGCCCACCGGAGCGCGCTTCGCCAAGCCGACGGACGAGGCATCGCCGTTTTGCGTGCTGGTCGTGGAAGACCAGGCCTCGGTACGCACCAGTCTGGTCAGCGAGCTGCTGCATGCGGGCGTGACCCGCGTGCTGGAGGCTGCCGATGGCCCCAGCGCCCTGGCACTGTTCCGCGAGCAGCGCCCCGACCTCGTGCTGCTCGACATCCGTCTGCCGGGCGAGGACGGCTACTGGGTGGCCCGCCAGCTGCGCGAGGCCGAGCCCGGCGAGTGGACGCCCGTCATCTTCCTGTCCGGACTGGACAATGACCTGGACGTGTGGCGCGGCATCGAGGCCGGAGGCGACGACTACCTGGTCAAGCCCGTCAAGCCCATCGTGCTCGTGGCCAAGCTGCGCGCCATGCGCCGCCTGCTGGACATGCGCCGGCGCCTGGTATCGCTGTCGGCCGAGCTGCATGAGGCCAACCAGAAGCTCAACGAAATGGTCGAGCTCGACCAGCTCACGGGCCTGGTCAACCGCCGAGGCTTCGACCGCATCCTGCATGCCGAGATCGCCTCGGCCCGCCGCGAGGGCCAGCCGCTGACGCTGATGCTCTGCGACCTGGACCATTTCAAGCGCTACAACGACACCTATGGCCATGTGCATGGCGATGAATGCCTGAAACAGATAGGACGCCTGCTGCGCGAGGTCTGCGTGCGCCCGCGTGACGTGGCGGCGCGCTATGGCGGCGAGGAATTCGCGCTCATCCTGCCGCGCACGCCACGCTCGGGGGCCATGACGTTCGCGCGTGCCGTGGGCCAGATGCTGCGCGTGCTGCGCATACGCCACCCCGACTCACCCCATGAATCGGGCCTCACGCTGTCGGGCGGCATCACCACCTGCGTCCCCGACGAATACACCAGCGCCGAAGCCATGCTCATGCGCGCCGACCAGGCCCTGTACGCGGCCAAGGCGCAGGGGCGCGACCGCTTCTTCAGCTTCGAGATGCAGATGGACACGGTGGAGCAGCGCCGCACCTGACTGCCGGGCCTTGCGCCTGCGCTTACGATCGCAGCTCAATGCCGGGCGCGCGCAAGCCGCGCATCCGGGTCCTGAATGCGGATTGCTGTTTCCTGAATGTTTGAAGTTATGCGTCGTTTTCAAGCGCACCTGCCCGCCTGGATGCAGGATTGGCTGGAGTTCATCATCCCCGGCGCCCAGATCCTGCTGATCATCGGTGCGGCCTGGCTGCTCAATCGCCTGGTTCGCCGGCTGATCGCACGCGCGGGCAGGCACTACGGCCTGCCGCCGGAGCTGCTGGTGCCGCTGCGCGGCGTGTTCCGCTGGATTCTGATTGCCGCCACCGTGCCGCTGGTACTGGAGCGCCTGGGCGTCTCGGCCACCGTGCTGTGGACGGCCTTCACCGGCTTTGCCACCGTGGGCGCCGTGGCCTTCTTTGCGGCCTGGAGCGTGCTGTCCAACCTGTTCTGCGCCCTGCTCATCGTCATCGTCGGGCCCTTTCGCCTGGGCGACTACATCGAGGTGCTGGACACGGCCGAAAAGCCCGGTGCCAAGGGCCGCGTGATCGACATCAACATGCTCTACACCACCTTGCAAGATGCCCATGCGCCCGATGGCTCGCCCAATCTGCTGCAGATCCCCAACTCGCTGATCTTCCAGCGCGTGGTCCGGCGCTGGAAGGGGGGCCTGGGCGCGGATGGCGAGCATGCCAGCCATGGCGAGGAGGAGCGCGCCATCCGGCTGACCACGCCGCATGATGCCCAGCCCTCGCAGCCTCCCATGCACACGACCAACTAAGGCCAGCACCCCATGAAAAAAGCCGCCGCCCGGCAAAGGGACGGCGGCTTTGTCATTGGGCAGCGCCTCAGGGCTTGCGCGGCCGGACCTTGCTGGCGGCCAGCTTGGCGTTGGTGCGCGCCTGCTCCACATCCTGGGCGCGCGCCAGGGCCACGCCCATGCGGCGCTTGACGAAGCTCTCTGGCTTGCCGAACAGGCGCAGGTCCGTGCCCGGCACGGCCAGGGCCTCGTCCACGCCGTCGAACACCAGGCCTTCGGCATCCTGCCCGCCATAGATCACGGCGCTGGCGCCGGGATTGCGCAGCGAGGCATCCACGGGCAGGCCCAGAATGGCGCGCGCATGCAGCTCGAACTCGCTTTGCCACTGCGTGGCCAGCGTGACCAGCCCCGTGTCGTGCGGGCGTGGCGAGACTTCGCTGAACCAGACCTGCTCGCCCTTGACGAACAGCTCCACGCCAAACAGGCCCAGGCCGCCCAGGTCGTCGGTCACCGCCTTGGCGATGTCGCGCGACTTCTGCAGCGCCGCCGGGTGCATGGGATGGGGCTGCCAGCTTTCCACATAGTCGCCGGACTGCTGGATGTGGCCGATGGGATCGCAGAAATGCGTCTGCACCTGGCCGTCCGCACCCTTGGCGCGCACCGTGAGCTGGGTGATTTCGTAGTCGAAGTCGATGAAGCCTTCGACGATCACACGGCCATGGCTCACGCGGCCGCCGGCCATGGCGTAGTCCCAGGCCTTGGCCACGTCGTCCGGGCCGTCCAGCTTGCTCTGGCCCTTGCCCGAGCTGCTCATCACGGGCTTGACCACGCAGGGAAAGCCGATGGCGGGCTGGCCATCCGTGCCGTCGATGGCAGCCTGCAGTTCCTGCTGCGAATCACAGAAGCGGTAAGGGCTGGTGGCCAGGCCCAGCGTCTCGGCGGCCAGGCGGCGAATGCCTTCGCGGTCCATGGTCAGGCGCGCGGCGCGGGCCGTGGGGATCACGGTGACCACGCCTGCCGCTTCCAGCTCTTCGAGCATGGGCGTGGCAATGGCCTCGATCTCGGGCACGACCAGGCCGGGTTTCTCGGCCTCGATCAAGGCCTTGAGCTGGGCCGGATCGCTCATGGTGATGGTGCGTGCGTGGTGGGCCACCTGCTGACCGGGCGCGTTCTCGTAACGGTCCACGGCAATGGTTTCCACGCCCAGGCGCTGCAGCGCGATCAGCACTTCCTTGCCGAGTTCGCCGCTGCCCAGCAGCATGACTTTGGTGGCATGGGGGGAGTAAGGGGTTCCAAGGGTGGTCATCTGCGCGTCCGGTGAGCCAGGCAGAGCCTGGGCAAGATAAGAAAGAGAGGGAGGCAGGCCTGCACGGCCCGCAGCAGCCCCCGATCATAGGACGCCGACGCAGGCGCCGCCTACAAACCCAGCGCCTGCGCGAGGTTGCACCGCGCCCGCGCCTCCAGCCGTTGCCGGAACCAGTCGGTGCAGTAGATGGCCTCGCGCTGCATGAAGCCCTGCAGCACCTCGCGGCGCCTGGCGCGGTACAGCGGCAAGGGCACCCATTCGTACTCGGCCCGCACCTGCAACTCGTATTCGGCAAACCGCAGGGGGTCGGCCGCGAGAATGCCCAGGTCGGCATCCACCAGCAGTTGGGCGTCGATCCCGGACGGCTGTGCAGCGTGGCAGGTCGCCATGATCAGGCCGTGCACGCGCCCGGCCACCTCCGCCGGCAGGCCCTGCCCGCGCACCACGGCCACGGCCCAGTCGGCGCTGCGCGCCTCGTTGTCCTTGGCCTGGGTTTCGTAGACGGCATCATGGAACCACAGCGCCAGCGCCACCTCGCCGGGACGCTCGGCCAGGCCCAGCGCCGGCTGCAGCAGGCCCAGGGCCTCCCCCAGGTGCTGCAGCGTGTGGTAGTGGCGCTGGGGCTCGCTGTAGCTTTGCAGCAGCTCGGCCAGCACAGGCTGCGGCGCGCTGGCGCCCAGTGCGGACCAGGCATGCTGCCAAGATGCCTGCCAGGTCTGCAGCGATGCATCGTTTGCGCTGGGCATTTCGGCCCCTGGTCCAGCCTGGGTCATCGCCTGCTCCTTGGGTCTTCAGAAGATGCCGGGTGCCAGAGCCCGCAACGGCGCACCCGCCGGTGACAGCAGCCAGGCCAGCAGGCCGCAGTTGATCCCCACGGTGATCCAGAATACCAACTGGAACGAGGCCTTGCTGGACTTGTGCCGCAGCAGCCCTTGCGCGAGCAGCGCGCCAGGCCAGCCGCCCAGCAGCGCCAGCAGGTGCAGGCGGCCTTCGCTGGTACGCCAGCGGTCGTGCACGGCGGCGGACTTGTCGAATCCGTAGACCATGAAGGTCACGAAGCTTGCCGCCGCATACAGGCCGACCAGTGCCCAGGGCATGCGGCCAATCCAGGCAACGGCCATCAGCACGCAGAAGAAGGCAGCGGCCAGCCCCACTGCCACCTGGCCTCGCACAGTTGACTGAGGCCGCGAGGACATGCCGGCACGGCGTCGCCGCGCAGGCTGCGGATGGCCGCTACTGGACTCGCCAATGAAGGCGACATCCTGGGCGCGCCATTTCCCTTGGGCGTTGCGGCCGGGTACGTAGCTGACGCGCTCGCCGCCCTCGGGCCTGCGGCGGCGATCGGTGAAGGACTTGATGTGGACAAAGACCGGCGCCCCGCCGCCATCGGGCTCGATGAAGCCGAAGCCCTGCTCGTCCTTCCAGCCGGTGATGCGCCCCTGTTGCCGCATGGCGGGCTCAGTGGCGGCCAGCGGCGGCCGGCGACGCAGCAGGCTTGCGGGGCTCGCCCAGGCAAATGCCTATGTCGCGCGCCATGGTGAGCAGGCCGTGGTCCAGCGGCACGGTGCGCTGGGTGTTGGCCACGCGTGAGATTTCCACGCTGCCGATCTGCCCGCCCTGCAGCGTGACCATGCGCCCAAAGCCGCCGGACAGCACCAGCTGCGCCGCATGGTGGCCGTACTGCGTGGCCAGCACGCGGTCAAAGGGAGTGGGGTCGCCCCCGCGTTGCACATGGCCCAGCACCGTGGTGCGCACCTCGCTCCTGAGATGGGGCTGCAGGCGCTCGCGCAGCACATGGCCGACGCCGCCCAGGCGTACGGGGTCCGGGCTTTGCTCTATGCGCTCACGCACCGTGAGGCTGGCACCGCTTTCCTTGGCGCCCTCGCCGATGCAGATGATGGTGTAGCGCTGGCGCTGCTCGCGCATGCGGCAGAAATCCACGATGGCCTGCAGGTCGTAGTCGATCTCGGGCAGCAGGATGACGTCGGCCGCACCGGCAATGCCGGCCTCCAGCGCCAGCCATCCGGCATGGCGCCCCATGGTCTCGACGATCATCACGCGGTGGTGGCTGTTGGCTGTGCTCTCGATGCGGCGCAGCGCCTCGGTGGCCGTGGCCACGGCGGTGTCGAAACCAAAGCTGCGCTCGCAGTTGGCAATGTCGTTGTCGATGGTCTTGGGCACGCCCACGCAGGTCAGGCCCACCTGTTCGGCCAGGCCATGCGCCAGGCTCATGGTGCCGTCGCCGCCGATGGCCACCACCACGTCCAGTCCCAGCGCCCGGACGTTGCGACCCACATGCTCCAGCGTGGCCTCATCGCGCAGGGGATTGGCGCTGTTGCTGGTGCCCAGGATGGTGCCGCCCACATGCAGGATGCCCGAGACCTCGTCCCAGCCCAGGGGCTTGACGCCGGGCGGGTCGAGCATCAGGCCCTCGAAGCCGTCGGCAATGCCCAGCACCTCGCACTGGCCGTGGTTGATCAGGGACTTGGTGACCGCACGGATCACCGCATTCAGGCCGGGGCAGTCGCCACCTCCGGTCAGCACGCCAACGCGCATGGGAAAACTCTCCTGTGAAAACACTTGGCGTGCGCGTCCTCCATGGCCCGCACAGCCTTTGCAAAGCCCGCCAGGCCTCAGCCGGCCAGCCGCTGCGCTCGTCAATCCATCAAGGCAGCAGGTCCAGCGCCTGGAGGTAGGCCGGCTGGCGCATGAGGTCGTCCCAGGGCTGGGGCACGGTCTCCGGCAGCAGGGCCAGGCGGCGCGATTCGCTGTCGGCATCGGGCTGCCAGCGGCCACTGCGCTGCGCGGCCTCCATGCCGGCCAGCAGCTCGTCCACATGCTCGCCCAGGCCCAGGCTCTGGTTGCACAGCAGCACCATGTCGCAGCCGGCCTCCAGCGCGGCCAGGGCTGCGTCGGTGTAGCCGATGAGTTGCCCGTCGATGCGGCGCGCGCCCTCCATGCTCAGGTCATCGCTGAAGATGGCGCCGTCGTAGCGCAGGCGGCTGCGCAGGATGTCCTTGAGCCACTTGGCGGAAAAACCGGCCGGGCGCCTGTCGACCTTGGGGTAGATCACATGGGCCGGCATCACGGCCGTGAGCACGCTGGACAGCCAGGGATAGGGCGCGGCGTCCTCGCCCAGGATGGCGGTGAGGCTGCGGCCATCGACCGGAATGTCCACATGCGAGTCGGCCTTGACGAAGCCGTGGCCGGGAAAGTGTTTGCCGCAGTTGCCCATGCCGGCCTGCAGCAGGCCGTGCATGAGGCTGCGGGCCAGCGCCGCCACCACGCGCGGGTCGCGGTGGAAGCTGCGGTCGCCGATGACGCTGCTGGCACCGTAGTCAAGGTCCAGCACCGGGGTGAAGCTGAAATCCACGCCGCAGGCACGCAGCTCGGTGCCCAGCACGTAGCCGGCCGCCGTGGCGGCGTTCATGGCGGCCAGGGCGCCACTGCCTTCGCGCTGCTTGCTGCCCTTGCCGTCGTCCATCCACATCTGGCCGAAGGCGCGCATGGGCGGCAGATGCGTGAATCCGTCGGCACGAAAACGCTGCACGCGCCCGCCCTCGTGGTCCACGCAGATCAGCAGGTCGGCTTTGACGCCCTTGATATCGGCGCACAGCTGCACCAGTTGCTCGCGGCTTTCCCAGTTGCGGGCGAAGAGGATGATGCCGCCGACCAGCGGATGCGCAAGACGCCGGCGGTCCGCGTCGGTGAGCGCCTTGCCGGCGATGTCGATGATCAGGGGTGCGTGCTCGGTCATGCTATGAATCCTGTGGAGTCAAAAAAGCCAGCGCTGCGCCGGCCGGGTGTCAGGCGCGGCGCTCGACCACGCAGAAGCTGGCCGCGTAGTCGCTCTCGTCGGTCACGGACAGGTGCACCTGCAGGTTCCGTGCCTCGAACCATTCCTTGAGCGCGCCGTGCAGCACGATGGCTGGCTGGCCACTGGGCAGCTTGACGACCTCGCAGCTGCGCCAGGTCATGGGCATGACCATGCCCATGCCTATGGCCTTGGAAAAGGCCTCCTTGGCGGAAAAGCGCGTGGCGACGAAGCGGATGCCGCGCTCGGGCCAGCGCGCGCGGCGGGCTCGCCAGGTGGACAGTTCGCCTTCGGCCAGCACCTTCTCGGCGAAACGGTCGCCATGGCGCTCCAGGCTGGCGCGGATGCGGCGCACGTCGCAGATGTCGGTACCGATGCCGTAGATCATGGATTCGCTCCGCGAAAGCTTCAGGCGCGCGCCGCCATGCCCTGGTCTATGCACTGCTGGTAGGCGCGCACGGTTTGGGCGTAGCCCAGCTCCAGCGCGTCGGCGATCAGTGCATGGCCGATGGAGACTTCGAGCAGGCCCGGCACGCGCGCCACGAAGGCGGCCAGGTTGTCGCGGCTGAGGTCATGGCCGGCATTGATGCCCAGCCCGGCGTCCAGCGCAGCCTGGGCCGCCGCCGCGTAGGCCTGCAGTTGAACTTCCTGGTCTGCCGTGCCCCAGGCGGCCGCATAGGGCTCGGTGTACAGCTCGACCCGGTCGGCGCCCGCGGCGCGCGCAGCGGCCATCTGTGCGGGAACCGGGTCCATGAACAGGCTGACGCGCACGCCGAGTTGGCGGCATTCGGCGATCAGCGGCTTCAGGCGCTCGGCGTCCTGCGGGAAGTTCCAGCCATGGTCGCTGGTGAACTGGTCCTCGCTGTCGGGCACGAAGGTGGCCTGGTGCGGGCGCGTGGCCCGGATGAAGTCCATCAGGTTCTGCGTCGGGTTGCCCTCGATGTTGAACTCCGCCTGCGGCCAATGCTTCATCAGCGCATGCAGTTCATAGACATCTTCGCTGCGGATATGGCGCTGGTCGGGACGCGGATGGATGGTGATGCCCTGGGCACCGGCCTCCAGGCAGATGCGCGCGGCGCGCGTCACGCTGGGAATGCCCAGATGGCGCGTGTTGCGCAGCAGCGCAACCTTGTTGACATTGACCGACAGCGCCGTGCGCTGCGAAGCGTGGGAAAGATTCATAGCGATTGCAGATCCATCATCAGCTGGCGGGTGCGCAGCATGGGACTGCCGCAATGGTATTGCAGCAAGGCCCTCAGTTGGGGCTTGAGGGCCAGCGCCGCCTCGGGCTGGGCCACCACATGCAGTGTGGCGTTGAAGGCCTGCCGTGCCTGCAGCGCGCTCTCAATGGCCTGCCATTGCGCAGCGCCAAGCACGGCGCGCTCGCCCTGCAGCGCCGGGCGCAGGCCGCCTTCGGCCACCAGCGCATAGCGACGCCCCTCGGCCAGCGGCGCCAGCGTGGCGCTTTCCTCATTCAAGGCAGGCAGATGGCCCAGTTCGCGCAGCAGCAGCAGCTCGAAGGTGCGCAGCACGGGCTCGATGGCATCGCCATGCTGGCCTGCCAGCACGCGCACCACGCCGGCATAGATGTCGAACAGCGCCGCGTAGGGATCGTCGCGCGCCAGCAGGCGCATCAGCAGCTCGTTGAGGTACAGGCCCGACAGCAGGGCGTCACCCTGGGGCATGACATGCCCGCCCACCCACTCTGCGCCCTTGAGGGTATGGATCTCGCCATTGCCCTCGCCGCCCAGGCTGTAGCTCAGGCTCAGCGGCTGCAGCGGCAGCAGCACGGGGCGAAAGTTCGAGGTCGGCCGCTTGACGCCCTTGGCCGCCAGCGCCACGCGGCCCCGGTGACGCGTGAAGACCTCAAGGATCAAGCTGGACTCGCTCCAGTCGTAGCTGTGCAGGACGAAGGCCGGCTCGTCCGAGACACGCTTTGCGCTAGCCATGGACGCAGGGCCTTGCGGTAAGGGTGCTCACTCGTAGCCGAACGAACGCACGCGGGCTTCGTCGTCGGCCCAGCCGGAGCGGACCTTGACCCAGACTTCGAGGAAGACCTTGGCATCCATGAGCTTTTCCAGCTCCTGGCGCGCCTCGGTGCTGATGCGCTTGAGGCGCTCGCCCTTCTCTCCGATGATCATGGCCTTGTGGCCGTCGCGCTCGACCACGATGGTGGCCGCCACGCGGATGAAACGCTTGTGCTGCTTGCTGGCCTCTTCCTCGAACTTGTCGATGACCACCGTGGAGGTGTAGGGCAGCTCGTCGCCCGTGAATCGGAACAGCTTCTCGCGCACGGTCTCCGAGGCGAGGAACTTCTCGCTGCGGTCGGTCAGCTCGTCGGCGGCGTACATCCAGTCCTGCTCGGGCAGGTACTTCTCGCAGATGCCGAACAGGCGCTCGATGTCTCCCTTGTTCTTGGCCGACATGGGCACGAACTCGGCGAACGGATGGCGCTCCTGCATGCCCTTGAGCCAGGGGGCGATCTCGGCACGGCGGCCCACGGTGTCCAGCTTGTTGGCAATCAGCAGCGTGGGGATGCCAGGCTTGAACAGCGACAGCACCTTGGCATCGGCCAGCGTGAACTGGCCGGCTTCCACGACGAACAGGATCAGGTCCACGTCGCCGATGGCGCCCATCACGGTCTTGTTGAGCGACTTGTTCAGTGCCGTGCTGTGCTTGGTCTGGAAACCCGGCGTATCGACAAAGATGAACTGCGTCGCGGCGCGCGTGCGAATGCCCGTGATGCGGTGGCGCGTGGTCTGCGCCTTGCGCGAGGTGATGCTGATCTTCTGGCCCACCAGCGCATTCATCAGCGTGGACTTGCCCACATTGGGCTTGCCGACGATGGCGATCAGGCCGCAGCGCTGCGGGCCGGTCGGCACCTCGGGTGTCGGGGTGTCATCAGCAGCGGATGCCGTGCGAGCTGCGCCAGCGCCGGGCTTGGCCGCAGCCAGCAGGGCGTCGAGTTCGGCGGCGGTCTGTGCCGGCGCCGGGGGTTTGTCTTGGTTCATGCGTGTCTTGCTTTCAATAGTTCCAGCATGGCTGTGGCAGCCGTCTGCTCGGCGGCCCTGCGCGAGGCACCCGTTCCCCGGGCCTGCAGTTGCAACTCGGCAATCGCGCAGGCCACCTCGAAGGTCTGGCGATGGGCGGCGCCCGTGGTGGCAACCACTTCGTACTGCGGCAGCTTCATGCGCCGCCCCTGCAGCCATTCCTGCAGGGCCGTCTTCGCATCCTTTTCGGCTGCGCGCATGTGGGGGTTGATGTCCACGCCCTCGAAGAGATGGTGTACCACCTTCTCGCCCGCAGCGTAGCCGGCGTCCAGATACACTGCGCCGATCAGGGCCTCGACCGCATCGGCCAGGATGGAGGGGCGTTGCTTGCCGCCCGACTTGGATTCGCCTTCGCCCAGGCGCAGCAGATCGGGCAACTGCAGCCTCAGCGCGATCTGGTGCAGCGTGCCTTCCTTGACCAGGTTGGCGCGCACGCGGGACAGATCGCCCTCGGGCATGGAACTGAGCCGCTGGTAGAGCAGGCTGGAAATGGCAAGATTCAGCACCGAGTCACCGAGGAATTCCAGGCGCTCGTTGTTGTCTGCCGAGAAGCTGCGGTGCGTGACGGCACGCTGCAGCAATGCAGGCTCGGCAAATTGATGCTGCAGCCTCAGCTGCAGCGCATTCAGTAAGGGAGGCACCTATTGGGTCTGCTTCTTAAAACGGTAAGTCAGGTAGGCGGGGCCCACGAGATGGATCTCGCGCGAATATTCGAACCCCACCACCACACGGTCATTGATTTTGGTCACCTCGAGGTCTGCGCCCTTCACGGATGTGAAGTCATCAATGGCGGCGGAACGCTCGAAGCTGGCCTTGACCTCGGCCACGGAATTGCCTTCGCGGGCCGCCTTGTTGGCGGCCTTGACGATGGCCTGGTACTCCAGGAAGACCGGCACTGATTGTGCGCCCACGGCCACCACACCCACGCCCAGGGCAATCACAAACACCAGTCCCAGAAAGGACAGACCGCGCTGGCGCGAACGCCGGTTGTTCGATGTCAACATGCTTTTTCCTCCTCCGATGTGAATCCCTCGCGCATGCCTGGGGGCATCTGGCCCTCAGGCATGCATGTGATCAATGGAAGCCGCCGATGCGCTTGAAATCCCCGAAGTTCATCCAGACGAAGAAGGCCCGGCCAACGATGTTCTTGTCGGGCACAAAGCCCCAGTATCGGGAATCCAGCGAATTGTCGCGGTTGTCTCCCATCATGAAGTACTGGCCCTCGGGCACCTTGCAGGTGATGCCTTCGACGCTGTAGCGGCAGTTCTCGCGGAACTCGAAGCCGCTGGCACCCTGGATGAATGCGGGCACGTCCTGGTTCACGATCATGCGGTGCGGCTTGTCGCCCAGCGACTCCTCGTACTGCTTGAAGTAGCGCATCGCGTCCTTGTCGAAGAAGTCCGGCAGTTCGCTGACCGGGACTTCCTTGCCATTGACCGTCAGCCGCTTGTTCAGATAGGAGATCTCGTCACCCGGCAGGCCCACCACGCGCTTGATGTAGTCCAGGCTGGGTTGCGGAGGATAGCGGAACACCACCACATCGCCGCGCTGCAGCGGCTGGCCCTGGGTAATCTTGGTGTTGATCACCGGCAGGCGCACGCCGTAGGTGAACTTGTTCACCAGGATCAGGTCGCCCACGAGCAGCGTGGGGATCATGGAGCCCGAGGGAATCTTGAACGGCTCGAACAGGAACGAGCGCAGGACAAAGACGATGGCGATCACGGGGAACAGGCCCGCGGTCCAGTCCAGCCACCAGGGCTGCATGAGGATGCGGCCCTTGGCCTCTTCCGACACCTCGATGTCGGTCTTGGCGATGCCCATGCGGTCGAGTTCTGCGCGGCGCGCCACGGCAGCCTCCTCGATGGCCACGGCGGCGCGGCGGCGGCGGGGCAGGAAATACAGCCGTTCGGCCACCCAGTACAGGCCAGTGACCACGGTGGCCAGGAACAGCAGCAACGCGAAGTTGCCCTCGATGAAGCCCGTGTACCAGGCGCCGATATAGCCCACGAAAGCCGCCAGCACGACGGCCGTAATCCATTGCATGGCTTGCATCAATCCTCCACTTGCAAGATGGCCAGGAAGGCCTCCTGAGGCACTTCCACCGAACCGATCTGCTTCATGCGCTTCTTGCCGGCCTTTTGCTTCTCCAGCAGCTTGCGCTTGCGGGTGATGTCGCCGCCATAGCACTTGGCCAGCACGTTCTTGCGCATGGCCTTGACGGTTTCCCGAGCAATGATGTTGGCCCCGATGGCGGCCTGGATGGCCACGTCGAACATCTGGCGGCTGATGATCTCGCGCATCTTCGCCACCACGGCCCGGCCGCGGTACGTGGCCTGGGAGCGGTGCACGATGATGGACAGCGCATCGACCTTCTCGCCGTTGAGCAGGATGTCCACCTTGACCACGTCGGAGGCGCGGTACTCCTTGAACTCGTAGTCCATGGAGGCATAGCCGCGCGAGACCGACTTGAGCTTGTCGAAGAAGTCCAGCACGATCTCGCCCAGCGGCATCTCATAGGTCAGCATCACCTGGCGACCGTGGTACTGCATGTTGATCTGCACGCCACGCTTCTGGTTGGCCAGCGTCATCACCGGACCCACATAGTCCTGCGGCATGTACAGGTGCACGGTCACGATGGGCTCGCGCACCTCCTCGATACGGCCGGCATCGGGCATCTTGGACGGGTTCTCGACCTGGATGACCTCGCCATCGCCCTTGACCACTTCGTAGACCACGCTGGGCGCGGTGGTGATCAGGTCCTGGTCGAATTCGCGCTCCAGGCGCTCCTGCACGATTTCCATGTGCAGCAGGCCCAGGAAGCCGCAGCGAAAGCCGAAGCCCAGCGCCTGAGAGACTTCAGGCTCGAACTGCAGGGACGAATCGTTGAGCTGCAGCTTTTCCAGCGCATCGCGCAGCTGGTCATATTCGCTGGCTTCGGTGGGGTACAGACCCGCGAACACCTGGGGCTTGATTTCCTTGAAGCCGGGCAGGGCCTCGGTGGCAGGGCCCAGATTGTTGGGAAGCTTCTTTTCCAGCGTGATGGTGTCGCCCACCTTGGCTGCCTTGAGTTCCTTGATGCCGGCGATGATGTAACCCACCTCGCCGGCGCGCAGCGCGTCGCGCGGCACGTCGGCCGGAGTGAACACGCCCAGGTTGTTGGCTTCGTAGGCAGCGCCCGAAGCCATCATCTTGAAGCGCTCGCCACGCTTGAGTTCACCATCGACCACGCGCACCAGCATCACGACGCCCACGTAAGTGTCGAACCAGCTGTCGATGATCATGGCGCGCAGTTGGCCATTGGGATTGCCCTTGGGCGGCGGCACCTTGGCAACCACGGCCTCCAGGATCTCGTCGATGCCCATGCCGGTCTTGGCCGAGCAGGGAATGGCATCGCTGGCATCGATGCCGATGACGTCCTCGATCTCTGCCTTGGCGTTGTCGGGGTCAGCCTGCGGCAGATCCATCTTGTTGAGAACGGCCGTCACTTCCACGCCGAGATCCAGCGCGGTATAGCAGTTGGCCACGGTCTGTGCCTCTACGCCCTGAGAGGCGTCCACCACCAGCAGCGCTCCCTCGCAGGCCGACAGGGAACGCGAGACTTCGTACGAGAAGTCCACGTGGCCGGGCGTGTCGATGAGGTTGAGGTTGTAGACCTGACCATCCTTGGCCTTGTACTGCAGGGCAGCCGTCTGCGCCTTGATGGTGATGCCGCGCTCTTTCTCGATATCCATCGAGTCCAGCACCTGGGCTTCCATGTCACGGTCAGCCAGGCCTCCGCAACGCTGGATCAGGCGGTCGGCCAGCGTCGACTTGCCATGGTCGATGTGCGCAATGATGGAAAAATTTCTGATGTGGTTCATCAACGAGAAGGACTGCTAGTGAAAGTGGAAAACGACAGGGTCGGCGCGCAAGAAAAAAGGGCGCGTCCATGAACGACGCGCCCCGAACCAACAATCTCTGGCAACTGCGATAGTTGGGACTTTATTGTAGGCAAAAAGGGCTGGAAACCAAGCCCTGACAAGGCCTGCAAAGCTCCGGGCTTGATCTGTCACAATTATTTATCAACAGTTTATCAACAGACCCAACAAGCCATTTCTAGCCCGTCGATCACCGGATAGTGCGGTGCTTTTGCACCGCAACAATCCTCTTTGAAAACAGGTTTCTGACGCCTTGAGCCGTCACGCTTTGGTGGGGCATTTTACCCAATGCCCCAAGGGGCATGGGCAGGCCTTGGTCCGGATTCCGAGGGTATTCCCCAGGACCCCGAAAAACCGGCCTGCCCCAGCCCCTCAGCGGGCAGGACGGATAAGCACGTACTGAGCCCATTCGCCGCGGCGCACCAGAAGGTTCACCGGCTTGCTCTTGTCCACCTTGGCCAGCGTGGCCTCGAAGCTCTTGAGCCCCGTGATCTCGACATTGGCCAGTTGCAGGATCACATCACCTTCGCGCAGGCCTGCGCGTGCTGCTGCCTCGACAGCGGCCGTCACGCGGACACCGCCCTTGATGCCCAATTCCCTTTTCTGGGCATCCGTGAGTTCGGCCAGCGTCAGGCCCAGCGACTGGGAGACCAGGGTGCTGCCCTTGCCTGCAGCCTTTGCCTGGGGAGCGCCATCGGGCTCGACTTCGGCGATCACCATGGTCAGATCCTTGGCGGCTCCGCGGCGGAATACCGTGATGGTGCTGCGCGTTCCGGGCTTGGTATTGCCCACCAGACGCGGCAGGTCGGCGACCTTCTCAATGGCCTTCCCATCGAACTTGATGATCACGTCACCCGCCTCGACGCCGGCCTTGGCGGCTGGGGAATCGGGTTCCACGGCAGAGACCAGCGCACCCTGAGCCTTGCCCAGGCCGATGGATTCGGCAATGTCCTTGGTGACCTGCCCGATTTGCACGCCGATGCGCCCTCGCGTGACCTTGCCGGTGGCGCGCAGCTGGTCGCTGACGCGCACGGCCTCGTCGATCGGAATCGCGAAGCTGATCCCCATGAAACCGCCGGAACGCGAATAGATCTGGCTGTTGATGCCCACGACCTCGCCGCGCATGTTCAGCAACGGGCCGCCCGAGTTGCCGGGATTGATGGCCACATCGGTCTGGATGAAGGGCAGATAGTCTCCCGTGTCGCGCTGCTTGGCGCTGACGATGCCTGCGGTGACCGAGTTGTCGAGGCCGAAGGGCGATCCGATGGCCATCACCCACTCACCGACCTTGAGACGGTTCACGTCGCCGATCTTCACGGCGGGCAGTCCGGTGGCATCGATCTTGACCACGGCCACGTCGGTGCGCTTGTCGCTGCCCACGATCTTGGCCTTGAACTCACGCTTGTCGGTCAGCGTGACGATGACCTCGTCAGCACCTTCGACCACATGGGCATTGGTCATCACAAAGCCGTCCGCCGTCAGGATGAAGCCCGACCCCACGCCACGCGGCTGTTCCTCGTCAGGCTGTGAACGCGGCTGGGGGCGTTGGCGCGGCACATTGGGCACGGGCAGGCCGAAGCGGCGGAAGAACTCGAGCATGTCCTCATCCATGCCCAGCGCCTCGGCAGAGTTGGCCGACGCCTTCTCCAACGTGCGGATGTTGACCACGGAAGGCCCTACCTGCTCGACCAGGTCGGTGAAGTCCGGCAGACCCCGCACCACGGCACCGCTTTGCGCATGAGCGGCACTCACCGGCACCAGCATTGAGGCGCTGCCAGCAGCCAGCGCCAGAACGCCTGCCAGTGTGCAGGACTGCAGCGTCTTCCATCGAACTGTGGTCATGGTGATCCTTTCCTTCTCAATCATTGTGTTGCCCCCGTTCCCATTGCGCCCGGGCGGCCTGTTCAGATACGCGGTGCCGACTTGCATCTCGGACGAACGCCACATTCTGGCGCAGTCCCGGCATGCACCGGCCAGACGATGGCTCAGAAGCCTGAAAGACGCTGTTAGTTCCCGAATCGGCAGCATGCATGCGGCGCGAACCGCCGTGCATGGGCCACAAATGACTGCACCCGCGTCCATTTCAATGCCGAACGGCTGGACGCGGGTGCAAAAGAAGGCAGGAGAGCCATGCTCTCCTGCGGGATTCAGCGCTGGTTCGCGCGCGGTGCCGAGGCGAAGTTGGCATTGCGCAGGAAGCTGGCCGGCATCTGCAACGTGGCCGGACCACTGTATTGCGGATGGGAGGCCAGCAGCGCATCCAGGCGCGGATCACGCAGCATGACGCTTTGGCCGTAAGGGCCTGCCACAGCCACCACCGAAGAGGATTGGGCCGTATCTCCGAGAGGGAAGTCCTGGGCATTTCCAGCGACAGCAGCCGCTGCAGGCGCCCCCGTTTCAAGGGCGGCCAATGCCCGGCCCGGCGCCGCGCCGGGGCCTGCAGGCGCGCCGAGCATCACGCTCCAGCCAATGGCAGCCACGGCCGCCACGGACGCAAAACCCGCAGCCATCTTCCAGCGGAATACCGACGCATTGGCTGCATCGTGCAGCGGCGCGCCATTGACGACGGCCCTGCCGTGCGCCGGGCGCGCGACCTGCTCCAGCTCGTCTGCGGCGACGGGAACCAGTGGGCGGCGCGGCTCGTTGGCCAACTGGGAGCGGATTCCGGAAAGCAGATCGTGCCGGCTGTGGTGCGCCAGCTCAGGAGAGCGCAGCACATCGCCCACCAGGTGGTACATGCGCCATTCCTGCTGGCCTGCATCGCTTTGCGCATAGGCCAGCGCGGCCTGCAGCTCCGCGGCAGAGAGTTCGCCATCAGCCAATGCCGACAATTGTTCGCGCTTCGTCAGATCGTCATTCATGATCAATCACCTGCCTGTCTGCTCTGAGACCCTGTACCCAAAAAATGCGCCACCCGATGGCCATCACCCGTTGCTACCACCGCTTGCCAGACTGGCGCTCCAGCAAAGGCTTGACTCTCGCTGAAATCGCTTCGCGTGCACGGAAGATGCGTGAACGCACGGTGCCTATGGGACAACCCATGGCGTTCGAGATTTCCTCGTAGCTCAGGCCTTCGATTTCCCGCAACGTGACGGCTTGACGGAGATCTTCGGGCAAGGCCTCCATGGCGGCGTTGACTGCCTGGGCAATTTCCTGGGCCGCCAGGATCGTTTCGGGTGTTTCTTCGGTGGTTAGTTCCTGGCTGAGCCGGGAAGTTTCATCATCGTCATCCCCGTTGTGTAACGCGCTTTCGGTGATCAGCGGCGAGCGCTTCATGTCCAGCAGCGCCTTCTTGGCGGTATTCACGGCGATGCGATACAGCCAGGTGTAGAACTGGGCATCACCCCGGAACTGGTGCAGCGCCCGATAGGCCCGGATGAAGGTTTCCTGCGCAATGTCAGGCACCAGGTCCACGTCGCGCACCATGCGGCCAATGAGGCGCTCGATGCGGCGCTGGTACTTGATGACCAGCAGCTCGAAGGCCCGCATGTCTCCTGCGTTGGTGCGCTCGACCAGAGCCAGGTCGCTGTCGGCAGAAGAAGGCGGGAATTCGGGAGGCGTCATGAAATCGGTGAAGACGGGCCGTGGCGGCCCTGGCGCAGTCACTGCGCGCGTTCTGTAGGTCTGGGCGGGAAATATACAGCACGCCGCAAATCACCCCAGGTTTCAGGACTCTGCCTGTAAGACAGCAGCAGCCAGCGGGAGCTTCGCCAGCGCAAAGACCCCGTCGTAACGGGTCTGGCCTGCGCCCATAGCCATTGACCACCGTCAGCGCGCACCTGCAGCAGCACCGGCTGCGCATCGTGGGCAGCGGCTGCCTCACCAAGCCACCACTGCGCGCCATCCCATGCAACAAAGCCTCTGCCCAGGGCGCGCCATCCATGCCACATGCCTGCAGCTGCAACCAGAGAGCCCGTGACAGCCACGACGGCAGGCCCCCATCCGGACTGTAGATCAAGCGCCCACGCCAGCAAAAGCATGGCCGCCAGCAGCCAAAGCGCGCACAGGCATGCGACCGACCCCCGTGGTGGATTCAGCGGATGGCGGACTGCGGGCGGGGCATGGCGTGACGTCATGCCTGCAGTGTCGCAAAACCGCAGCATGTCTGACATGCATCCCACCCCTGCCGGACGCGCCCTGACCCATGGGAGAAATAAAAAAGCCCGCTCCCTTGCGGGGCGGGCTTTTCATGGTGAGGCGTGCAGGCCTCAGATTCGCTTGAACACCAGCGTTCCGTTGGTGCCGCCGAACCCGAAGTTGTTTTTCACTGCCACTTCGATCTTCGCATCCCGTGCCGTGTTGGCGCAGTAGTCGAGATCGCACTCGGGATCCTGGTTGTCCAGATTGATGGTCGGGGGAATCTTCTGCTCGTGCAGTGCCAGCACGGTGAAGACGCTCTCGATGCCGCCAGCGCCACCCAGCAGGTGACCGGTCATGGACTTGGTCGAGCTGACAACGATTTTCTTGGCGTGATCGCCCAGAGCCGCCTTGATGGCATTGGTCTCGTTGAGGTCGCCCAGCGGCGTGGATGTGCCGTGCGCATTCAGATAATCGATCTGGTCGGCGTTGATGCCGGCGTTGCGCAGAGCTGACAGCATGGCGCGGCGCGGGCCGTCCATGTTGGGCGCCGTCATGTGGCCGGCATCGGCACTCATGCCGTAGCCGCACAGTTCAGCATAGATCTTGGCACCGCGGGCCTTGGCATGCTCGTACTCTTCCAGCACCAGCACGCCTGCACCTTCACCCAGCACAAAGCCGTCGCGGTCCTTGTCCCAGGGACGCGAGGCGGCCTTGGGATCATCATTGCGCGTGGACAGTGCGCGCATGGCGGCAAAGCCGCCGACGCCCAGCGGGGAGACCGTGGCTTCCGTGCCGCCAGCCACCACCACATCGGCATCGCCGTATTCGATCATGCGTCCTGCTTCGCCTATGCAGTGCAGCCCGGTCGTGCAGGCAGTCACCACGGCGAGATTCGGCCCCTTGAAGCCAAACCGCATGGACACATGGCCAGCCACCATGTTGATGATGGAGGCAGGCACGAAGAACGGCGTGATGCGGCGCGGTCCGCGCGCAGCCAGTTCTGCGTGGGTGTTCTCGATCAGCGGCAAGCCGCCGATGCCCGAACCGATCACACAGCCGATGCGCGTAGCCAGATCATCCGACAAGGCCTCGCCCGTGGGCAGACCTGAGTCCTGCACGGCTTGCGCCGCAGCAGCGATGCCGTAATGGATGAAGGTGTCCATGGAGCGCGCATCCTTGGCGCTCATGTACGACTCCACATCGAATCCCTTGACCTCGCCCGCAATCTTGCAGGCAAAGTTCGAGGCATCGAACTTGGTGATGAGGTCAATGCCGGACTGGCCGGCCAAAAGATTGGCCCAGGCGTCGCCCACCGTGTTACCCACGGGGGAGATGCAACCCAGGCCGGTCACGACAACGCGACGACGGCTCATGCGTAAAACCTTCTGCTGATCGCTCGGGTCAGGGCCCTGTCAGGCCTTCTGGTGGGTGTTGGCGTAGTCGATGGCGTTTTGCACCGTCGTGATCTTTTCCGCGTCTTCGTCGGGGATCTCGATGCCGAATTCATCTTCCAGGGCCATCACCAGCTCCACCGTGTCCAGGGAGTCAGCACCCAGATCAGCCACGAAGGCCTTTTCGTTGGTGACTTGAGACTCTTCAACGCCGAGTTGTTCGGCAATGATTTTTTTGACACGTGCTTCGATATCGCTCATGGTTTCCCTCTGGGGGTTGTGAATGAACCCGCGATTCTAGCCGTTTCGGACCTAACGCCCTCTTCAGCCGGCCGTCGCGAGGAAACGGCCTCTTCGGTTGCAAGCAACGGCGGCTTCTGGCAGGGATCTGCCCGCAGCCGCCGCAGCGCTTACATGTACATGCCGCCGTTGACGTGCAATTCCTGGCCGGTGACGTAGCCTGCGCCCGCCGATGCGAGATAGGCCACGGCATGGGCGATGTCGCTGGGCTGGCCCAGATCACCCATGGCGATCTGCGATTTCAGGGCATTTTTCTGCTCTTCAGGCAGCTCCGCCGTCATGTCGGTGGCGATGAAGCCCGGAGCCACGCAATTGACCGTGATGCCGCGGCTGCCCAGTTCACGGGCCAGCGCACGCGTCATGCCGGCAACGCCGGCCTTGGCAGCTGCATAGTTGGCTTGACCGGGGTTTCCGGAGGCACCAACGACGCTGGTGATGTTGATGATGCGTCCGAAGCGCTGCTTCATCATGGGTCGAATGGCCGTACGGCTGACTCGGAAAACCGCCTTGAGATTGGTGTCGATCACCGCATCCCAGTCATCGTCTTTCATGCGCATGGCCAGGGTGTCGCGTGTGATGCCGGCATTGTTGACCAGCACATGCAGGCCACCGTCATTCTTGACGATGCTGTCGATCAGGGCATCGACGGCGGTCACGTCCGTGACATTGAGGTTCACGCCACGGCAGCCTTCATGGGCCGACAGGGCCTGGCTGATCTTCTCGGCACCACCATCGGTGGTGGCCGTGCCGATCACGCGGTAGCCGCGTGCTGCCAGCTCCTGGGCAATGGCGGCACCGATGCCGCGCGAGGCACCCGTCACCAGGGCAACCTGGGGCTTGTTCTGGTTGTCAGTCATGCGAGGGATTCTTTCACGTCGGCCAGCGTGGCCGGGTCATAGAGGGCAGCGGCCGTCAGGTCCGCGTCAATCCGCTTGGTCAGGCCCATCAGCACCTTGCCGGGACCGCACTCGACGAGGTGGACGACGCCGCGGGCCTTCATGGCCTGAACGCATTCCACCCAGCGCACCGGGCCGAAGGCCTGGCGATACAGCGCATCGCGAATGGCATCGGCATCCTGCTGCACAGTCACGTCGATGTTGTTGAGCACTGGGATGCGCGGTGCAGCCAGCACGGTGGCAGCCAGCGCCGCCTTGAGCTTTTCGGCCGCAGGCTTCATCAGGCTGGAATGGAAAGGCGCCGACACCGGCAGCGGCAGCGCACGTTTGGCGCCTGCGGCCTTGAGGGCCTCGCAGGCCTTCTCGACAGCCGCCTTGCTGCCGGCAATCACGGTCTGCGAGGGGTCGTTGAAATTCACGGCCTCGACGACTTCCGCACCACCCAATGCCGCCGTGACTTCTGCGCAGCCTGCGCGCACCTTGTCGGCATCCAGCCCCAGGATGGCAGCCATGGCACCGGTTCCCACGGGAACGGCCTCCTGCATGGCAGCCGCGCGCAGCCGCACCAGCGGCGCAGCCTGGGCCAGGGTCAGCACACCTGACGCGACCAGGGCCGAGTACTCACCCAGCGAGTGGCCCGCCACAACGTCGGGCAGCGCGCCGCCTTCGGCCTGCCAGACGCGCCAGGCAGCCACACCGGCCACCAGCATCACGGGCTGGGTATTGGTGGTGAGCGCCAGAGCTTCCTTCGGCCCCTGCTGGATCAGCTGGCCGATGTTTTCGCCGAGGGCATCGGAGGCTTCGACCAAGGTCTGGGCCACGACGGGATGGTCACCCCATCCGTCGAGCATGCCTACCGATTGCGAACCCTGACCAGGAAAAACGAATGCAAACTTCTTCATGATTTTCAAAAATAAAGGCCGCGCCATGGGCGCCTGCCCTCAGGCAGGCATCCCGCATCACATCTTGAGAAGTACCGCGCCCCAGGTGAAGCCGCCGCCAACACCTTCCAGCAGCACGGTCTGACCGGGCTTGACCTGGCCACTGCGCACGCCGTGGTCCAGCGCCAGGGGGATCGAGGCAGCCGACGTGTTGCCATGCTGGTCCACCGTCACCACCACCTTGTCCATGGACAGCTTGAGCTTGCGCGCCGTGCTTTGCATGATGCGGATGTTGGCCTGATGGGGGATCAGCCAGTCGATGTCGGCATCGGTGAGCCCTGCCTTGTCCAGCGTGGCGCGAGCGGCCTTCTCCAGCACGCCGACCGCCAGCTTGAACACGGCCTGCCCATCCATCTTCAGCAGCGGATCACCGAGGATCTGGCCACCGGAGACATTGCCTGGCACGCACAGGATGCCGACATGCTTGCCGTCGGCATGCAGGTCGGAAGCCAGGATGCCTGGCTGCTCGGACGCCTCCAGCACCACGGCTCCGGCACCGTCACCGAACAGCACGCAGGTCGTCCGGTCGTTGAAGTCCAGGATGCGGCTGAATACTTCGGAGCCCACCACCAGCGCGCGGCTCGCAGCGCCGGACTGGATCATGGCGTCGGCCACGGTGAGGGCGTAGACAAAGCCGCTGCATACGGCTTGCACATCAAAGGCCGCACAGCCATTGGCGCCGAGCTTGTTTTGCAGGATGCATGCCGTGGACGGGAAGACCATGTCCGGCGTCGATGTGGCGACGATGATCAGATCGATATCCTGCGGCTGGCAGCCGGCGGCTTCCAGCGCCTTCTTCGATGCCTCCAAGGCCAGATCGCTGCTGGCCACTTCTGGCGCGGCAAAGTGTCGGGCATGGATGCCGGTGCGCTCGACGATCCACTCGTCCGAGGTCTCGATGCCGCGCTGGGCCAGTTCGGCTGCCAGATCGTGATTGGTGAGTCGGCGGGGTGGCAGGTAACTGCCCGTGCCGGTGATGCGTGCGTAGCGTCTCATCTGTATTAGGGCGCCGACGGTCCCGATTCCGACTGCGCAGCCAGCAACAGAGGCAGGGCTGCGGAGATACGGGTACGGACACGGTCGAGCAGGTTGTTGCGGGCCGCATCATACGCGCGCTTCAGCGCGTGCTCGAAAGCCAAGGCATCGGCCGATCCATGGCTTTTGAAGACCAGCCCGCGAAGGCCCAGCAGCGCCGCGCCGTTGTAGCGGCGATGATCCACGCGCCTCATCAAAGCAGTTAGCACCGGATAGGCAACGATGGCCGCCATTTTGGTGAAGATGTTGCGCTTGAACTCCTGCTTGAGGGCATTGGAGATCATGGACGCCACGCCCTCGGAAGACTTGAGAGCCACGTTGCCCACAAAGCCATCACAGACCACGACCTGGGTCGTGCCCTTGAAGATGTCGTTGCCTTCGACGTTGCCGTAGAAATTCAGATGACCGGCCTTGCCGGCCGCGCGCAGCAGTTCGCCAGCGCGCTTGATGACCTCGCTGCCCTTGATCTGCTCCTCGCCAATGTTGAGCAGACCCACCGAGGGCGCCTCTTCGTTGTTCAGGGCAGACACCAGGGCCGAGCCCATGACGGCGAACTGCAGCAGATGCTCGGCCGAGCAGTCCACATTGGCACCCAGGTCCAGCACCGTGGTGGCCTCGCCCTTGGCATTGGGCAACTGGGGCGCGATGGCAGGGCGATCAATGCCATCGAGTGTCTTGAGCAGGTAGCGCGAGATGGCCATCAGCGCACCCGTGTTTCCAGCCGACACAGCAGCGGCAGCCGCGCCATCCTTGACTTGCTGGATGGCGATGCGCATGGAGGAATCCTTCTTCCTGCGCAGCGCCATCTCGATCGGATCATCCATGCCGACCACTTCCGAGGCCGGCACCACACTGGCGCGCTCATGCGCAAAGCCAGCCAGCGCATCGGGCTGGCCGACCAGCAGCAGCCGGGCATCGGGGTGGGAATCGAGGAACTGGCGGCACGCCGCAAGCGTGACGCGGGGGCCGTGATCACCCCCCATGCAGTCAACGGCCAAAGTGATCATGTGCGACTGGCAAGCCTGTTGCAAGGCCTGGAAAGATAGGAGCAACCATCAGAAAAAACAAAAGCCCGCGCTACGAAAACTGTAGCCGCGGGCCCTGCGGGAACGGTCGAAGATCAGGCTTCGGACTTGTTCTTCAGCACTTGACGGCCGCGGTACACGCCGTTGGGGCTGATGTGGTGACGCAGATGGGTTTCACCGGTGGTGGGTTCCACGGCAATGCCAGGCACATTCAGTGCGTTGTGCGAACGGTGCATACCGCGCTTGGAGGGGGACTTCTTGTTCTGCTGAACAGCCATGATGGCTCCTGTGTATCTGAAAAGGGTTGGTAAAAAACGCGATCAGCCCATTAAAGACACGAGGGGGTTTCGCGCGAAGCCCTTGATTATAGCGCAATCGCTTTTCCCGGCCTCGGCCTTTTTTCCGGACATCGCAATCAGTCGGCTGACTTGCCCACATCCAGCCCGCGCAGCACGGCAAATGGATTGGGCTTGTCCTCGCTGGCCTGCTCGAAGTCTGCGTCGCTGGACTGCATGCTCACCGGCTCGGGGCAGCTGTCGTGGCGTGGCACCACGGGCAACTCCATGAGCAGCTCATCCTCTATGAGTTCAAGCAGGTTGAATTCGCGGCTGAGCACCAGCAGGTCCTCGTCGCTCTCGTCATCCTCGGACTCGGCCGTGGTCTCATCCGCAACAAAGCGGAAAGACCTATCGACCTGGAGGGAGATGGGTGCCACAGTGAGGCAGCGTTGGCACACCATCGGAACGACAGCATCGGCCTGCAGATGCAGCCAGACCTGGCCCGAACCGCCGGTTTGCTCGACCAGTTCGCCGTCAGCCTGCCAGTGCACCTCGCCGTGCCCATCAGCGGCATCCGGCTGCGCATCCTCGGCCAGACGAGGAAAGGCCGAAAGCGCCGACTGACCCTGGAGATGGCCCGCCGATTGCGCAAAAGCGCGAACATCGAGACGGGCCGCAGAAAATTCCTTGCTCATGCGGGCAGTGTAAGAGAATCCGGGCATGCAAGCTTCCCACCTCGCCTTAGCCCAGGCTCCCGGCCTGGCACGCCCCCTGATCCTTGGTTCCACCTCACGCTACCGCCGCGAACTTCTGGAGCGGCTGCAACTACCATTCCAGACCGTGTCCCCGGAAGTCGATGAGACACCGCTGACCGGCGAAACACCGCATGCACTTTCGTTGCGACTGGCCCTGGCCAAGGCACAGGCCGTGGCGACGCTGCACCCGGGCGCCGTCGTCATCGGCTCCGACCAGGTACCCGAGCTGGATGGCATGCCGCTGTCCAAGCCCGGCACCCACGAGCGCGCCACCGAACAACTGCGCCAGATGAGCGGGCGCCAGATGAATTTCCACACCGCCGTGAGCGTGGTCTGCCGGGAAAGCGGCTTTGCCGAGACCGATGTGGTCACCGTCCAGGTCCGGTTTCGTGATCTCAACGACGCGGAGATCGAACGCTACCTGCGCGCCGAACAGCCCTATGACTGCGCAGGCAGCGCCAAGAGCGAAGGACTGGGCATCGCGCTGCTGGATGCCATCGTCAGCGACGACCCCACGGCGCTGATCGGCCTGCCGCTGATCCGCACCTGCCAGCTGCTGCGCGCCGCAGGAGCCGTGCTGCCATGAACGATGCTGCAACCCAACCCACCAAAGGAACGCTCTATCTGGTGCCCGCGCCGCTGGACTTCGGCTGCGACGAGCAAACGCCGCTGACGCAGGTCCTGCCCGATGGAACACTGCGCACCGCTGCACGCCTGACCCACTGGATCTGCGAAAACGCCAAAAGCACGCGCGCCTACCTGAAGCGCATTGACGCACTGCACGCCCTGGCCCAGCCCTTGCAAGCCCAGCAGATCACAGAACTGCCGCGCGAGGCCCACAAGAAGGGCGACCACGGCGACAAGGGCGCGGCGGTCTTCGATGCCAAGCCACTGCTCGCCCCCTTGCTGCTGGGCCACGACATGGGACTGGTCAGCGAAGCCGGCATGCCTGCCGTGGCCGACCCCGGCAGCTCCATCGTGCGCGCCGCGCATGATCTGGGCATACGGGTCGTGCCCCTGATCGGTCCGGTGTCGTTGCTGCTGGCTCTGGCCGCCAGCGGACTCAACGGACAGAACTATGCTTTTGTGGGGTACCTGCCGCAGGACGCTGGCGGGCGGGTTCAGCGCATCAAGGAGCTTGAAACCCTGGCATTGCGCCAAGGCCAGACCCAGCAGTTCATAGAGACGCCCTACCGCAACGCCGCGCTGTGGCAGGCCTTGCTGCAGACGCTCCAACCCCATACGCGCCTGGCGCTGGCCTGCGGCCTGACACTGGAGAGCGCCCGCATCGAAAGCCGTCTGGTGCGCGAATGGCGCCAGCACAAGGAAGTGCCGGACAGCCGCACGCCGGTGGTGTTTTCCATCGGTCGCTGAGACTGTCTTCCTCGATGAGCAAAAAAAGCCCGCCTTCCACAAGAAGGCGGGCTTTTTGCATCTTGGCAGACGCCAGGGAAATCAGCGCAGAGACGGAAGGCTGGAGCGCAGCGCCTGAACGGCACCTCCACCGAAGGCCGCGCCAAAACGCTTGGCCAGGCGCTCGGCCACGTTGTCGCGGCGCGTGTAATCCACCACCTCTTCCGCCTTGACCACTTCACGGGCCACATAGTCAAGACTGCCCAGCTTGTCGGCCAGGCCCATCTCCACGGCCTGCTGACCCGTCCAGAACAGGCCGCTGAACGTCTCGGGCGTCTCATGCAGGCGATCGCCACGGCCGGCCTTGACCACATTGATGAACTGCGAGTGGATCTGGCCCAGCATCTGATGGGCATGGGCGCGCTGTGCTTCGGACATGGGACTGAACGGGTCCAGGAAGCCCTTGTTCTCGCCAGCCGTCAGCAGGCGGCGCTCCACGCCCAGCTTTTCCATGGCGCCCGTGAAGCCGAAGCCATCCATGAGCACACCGATGCTGCCCACGATGCTGGCCTTGTCGACAAAGATCTCGTCGGCCGCCGCAGCAATGTAATAAGCAGCCGAAGCGCAGGTCTCCTCCACCACGGCATACAGGGGCTTGTCGTACTTGCCCTTGAGCCGCACGATTTCGTCATTGATGATGCCGGCCTGCACCGGGCTGCCGCCTGGCGAGTTGATCAGCAGCACGACGGCACGCGAGCCCGAGTCCTCGAAGGCGCTGCGCATGGCGGCCACCACGAATTCCGCGCTGGCGTCGGCGCCTGCAGCGATCTCGCCCTTGACCTCGACCACTGCGGTATGCGGAGAGGAGCTGGTCGTGGTCGCCGTGTCCTTGGCAAACAGCACCCACAGGACCACCAGGATGAGTGCCGTCCACAGCAGGCGGCCGAAGAGGCGCCAGCGGCGCGAGGCGCGCTGCTCATTGATGGTGGCGAAGACCAGCTTTTCCAGCACGTCCCGCTCCCAGCCGCTCGATGCCGCCGTTCGCGCATCGGCAGCCGCCGCGGCGGGCGTGGCCCGGGCCCACAGGTCCGCACCCGGGGAAGGGTGCGATGCGGAGCCAGGATTTTCCGGGGGTATGGGGGAAGTCATGTCAGAACTCGACGGGTTTCAGGTTATCGGCAGTATGCCAGTGCACCACCCCCGCGCTTTCGCTCAGGGAGATTTTCACCAGGCCGCCACGGCAGGGGCCGCCAGCGCAGGCGCCGCTGTCCGGCGCATAGACCGCACCATGGGTTGCGCACAGCAACCAACGCCCGGAATCATCGAAAAAGCGGTCTGGCTGGTAGTCCATCTCCATGGCCACGTGCGTGCAGCGGTTCAGATAGGCATGCGCCTGTCCCTCGAAGCGGATGGCGAATGCGCGGCAGGCATGCCCCGCGTAGACCACGTCGAAAGGCACGGCATTCGCACCTTCCTGCAAGGCCTCGCTGGCACACAAAACGATGCGATCAACGGTCACCAGCGCACCTCACAAGCATGGATTCCCGCGCTGACGCAGCCATGACGACTCAACCATGGGCCAGCAGCCACTGATGCAAATCCGCAACACTCTGCGCCACATGCAACGGCTGCAGCACGCCAAAGCCGTCGGTGGGATGCGCGCCATAGCCCACGCCCACGCTGGCACAGCCAGCATTGCGGGCCAGTTCCAGGTCGTGCGTGGTGTCGCCGATCATCAGCACGCGGCCAGGCTCCACGCCGAATTCGGCCATCAGCTCCTGCAGCATCAGCGGGTTGGGCTTGCCGGCGGTTTCGTCCGCCGTGCGCGAGCTGTCGAACATGCCGCGCAGTTGCGGGTCCTGCAGCGCATCGTTCAGACCGCGCCGGCTTTTGCCCGTGGCCACGGCCAGCAGGTGGCCGCGCTCGCGCAGCGCCGCCAGCATGGGCAGCACGCCGGCGAACAGGCTGATGTCGTCCTGGTGCTTGATGAAATGGTGGCGATAGCGGTTGCCCAGCTCGGGGTATTTCTCGGGCGACACATCGGGCGCCGCACGCGCCAATGCCGGCATCAGCGCCATGCCGATCACATAGGAGGCCGCCTCATTGCTGGGGGGCGTGCCTCCCACATCGGCCACGGCCGCCTGAATGCACTTGACGATCACCGCGGTGGAATCCGACAGCGTCCCATCCCAGTCGAAGGCGATGAGGTCGAAGCGGCGCGCACGGTATATCTCGGAAGAACCAGGAGTTGTCATGTCTGCAAGGAGTCAAATCCGGCGTCAGCCGGCGAAACGGGCCAGCTCCTCGGGAAGCTCGGCGCGCAATTCCACCCGCTCACCACTGGACGGGTGTGTGAACTGTAGCCGCCATGCGTGCAGGAACATGCGTTTGAGCCCCTGTTTCTGCAACCGGCGGTTCAGGTCGAAATCCCCGTACTTGTCATCCCCCGCAATCGGGTGCCCCTGGCTGGACAGGTGCACGCGGATCTGGTGCGTGCGCCCGGTCTTGATGGTCACCTCCAGCAGGCTCATGGCCGGCAGACCCAGCAGGGGCTGGGGCGCCAGCGTGCTGCGAACGCGCACCAGCGTGACGGAGCGCATGCCGTCAGGATCATCGGCCGTGGTCACCCGCACGCGGCGCTCGCCGTCGGCCTGCAGGTATTTGTGCAGCGGCAGATCAATCACCTTGCGGTTGGCAGGCCAGGTGCCCTGGACCAGCGCCAGATAGGTCTTGCCGGTTTCGCGCTCGCGGAACTGGTCCTGCAGATGCGTCAGCGCCGAGCGCTTCTTGGCCACCAGCAAGATGCCGGATGTCTCGCGGTCGAGCCGATGCACCAGCTCCAGAAAGCGGCTTTGCGGCCGCGCCTGGCGCAATTGCTCGATGACGCCAAAACTCACGCCCGAGCCCCCGTGCACGGCCACACCGGCAGGCTTGTCGATGGCAATCAGATGTTCGTCTTCCAGCAGACTGGGGAAATCCCTGGCGGGCGCAGGCCGCTCGGCCTTTTCGGCGACTTTTTCGGAAATGCGCACGGGCGGCACGCGAACGACATCGCCAGTCGAGACGCGGGTTTCCGCACTGACGCGCCCCTTGTTGATGCGCACTTCTCCACTGCGGATGATGCGATAGACATGGGTTTTGGGAACGCCCTTGAGATGGCGTATGAGAAAGTTGTCCAACCGCTGTCCGGCCGAATCGTCATCGACTTCGATCAGCCGCACTGCGGCAGTGGCTGCGTTCAGGGAACGGTCGTCTGCCGGTTTGCCCTCTATAATGTGTTTCACCTGTGCCGAACTATTTATAAGTGGTTGATTCTCATGGAGTTTAGTCCAAACAACCATTTCCCCGCACAGGCAGGTCGATGCCATCCGGTGTCATGCACGCGAAACAGCAGGAAAAGATGGCCTGCGAAGTTCGTCGTTGCATCGGTTGTGGCTGACGAATTGAAACACTGATACGGAATCTCAAGCTGGCAGAAGGGGTCGGACCCGGCGTCCGCCGCTGCCAGCGGATCAAAAGCGAGCATGTGGATCTTTTGGGCATGGATGGTCACGCTGTGGAGCAGGAAAACGCCTGCGCCCAGGATCATTGCCGCCCCCAAGCCTCCCGCCTGCCCCGCACGTGCAGCAGCTTCGCTTGAAGCTGGACGGCGTGCCTCTCTCATCGCTCTCGTCCCCCTGCCCTTGCCCCCATTGCTGACTTGAGCCAGGTCTCAAGAAGCAAGGCATTCGGCGATTCCTTTCGTTTCAATGCGTCAGTCCGGCATCTCGGCTCCCTCGCGAGCCTGTCTTTGATTACAAGTCAAAGGCGTGACGGTCTGGCAGCAGAGGCTGCACCCCGGCGCGCCCCAGAGAAAACGAATAAAGGAAACGCATCATGAAACGGATGCTCATCAACGCCACGCAGTCGGAAGAGCGGCGCCTTGCCATCGTCGATGGACAAAAGCTCCTCGACTACGAGATCGAGATCGAAGGACGCGAGCAGCGCAAGGGCAACATCTACAAGGCCGTGGTCACGCGCGTGGAGCCCAGCCTTGAGGCCTGCTTCGTCGACTACGGCGAAGACCGCCACGGCTTCCTGCCCTTCAAGGAAATCTCCAAGCAGTATTTCGCCGAAGGCGTCTCGCCCAGCCAGGCCCGCATCAACGAAGTCATCCGTGAAGGCCAGGAACTGATCGTCCAGGTCGAGAAGGAAGAGCGCGGCAACAAGGGCGCGGCCCTGACCACCTTCATCTCGCTGGCCGGCCGCTATGTGGTGCTGATGCCCAACAACCCGCGCGGCGGTGGCGTCTCGCGCCGCATCGAGGGCGAGGACCGCGCCGAACTCAAGGAGGCGATGGACCAGCTCGAGTACCCCAAGGGCATGTCCATCATTGCGCGCACCGCCGGCATCGGCCGCACCGCGCCCGAGCTGCAGTGGGACCTGAACTACCTGCTCAAGCTGTGGAACGCCATCGACGGCGCAGCCAAGTCGGCCAAGGGCGCCTTCCTGATCTACCAGGAATCGAGCCTGGTGATCCGCGCCATCCGCGACTACTTCAACGGCGACATCGGCGACATCCTCATCGACACCGACGACATCTACGAGCAGGCGCAGCAGTTCATGCAGCACGTCATGCCCGAGCATGCCGCCCGCGTCAAACGCTACCGCGACGATGCCCCCCTGTTCAGCCGTTTCCAGATCGAGCACCAGATCGAATCGGCCTACGCGCGCACCGTGACCCTGCCCTCGGGCGGCGCCATCGTCATCGATCACACCGAGGCCCTGGTCTCCATCGACGTGAACTCGGCCCGCGCCATCAAGGGCGGCGACATCGAGGAAACCGCCACCCGCACCAATCTGGAAGCCGCCGACGAAGTCGCGCGCCAGATGCGCCTGCGCGACCTGGGCGGCCTGATCGTCATCGACTTCATCGACATGGAGGAGAGCAAGAACCGCCGCGAAGTCGAGAATCGCCTGCGCGACGCGCTGCGCCAGGACCGTGCGCGCGTGCAGTTCGGCACCATCAGCAAGTTTGGCCTCATGGAAATGAGCCGCCAGCGCCTCAAGCCCGCCCTGTCCGAAGGCGCGCACATCAACTGCCCGCGCTGCGGCGGCTCCGGTCATATCCGCGATACGGAAAGCTCTGCGCTGCAGATCCTGCGCATCATCCAGGAAGAGTCCATGAAGGACAACACGGCCGCCGTGCACTGCCAGGTGCCCGTGGAAGTGGCCAGCTTCCTGCTCAACGAAAAGCGCGGCGAGATCACCAAGATCGAACTCAAGCAGCGCGTCAACGTGATCATGGTCCCCAACAAGTCCATGGACACGCCGCACTACAAGCTCGAGCGCCTCAAGCATGACGATGCGCGCCTGGAAAGCATGGAAGCCAGCTACAAGCTGGCCGAAGAGCTGGACACCGAAACCACGGTGACACGCCGCTCGCAGGAGCCCACCAACAAGCAGACACCCATGATCAAGGGTGTGCTGCCGGACATGCCGGCTCCCATTGCCGAGCCCCGTCCCGAAGGCAGCCGCAACCGCCCGGCCAACGGCCAGCAGCGCGACGCCAAGCCTGCAGCCACGGCGGCAGCGCCCGCACCGGCCGCCGCCCCCGTCGTGGTCCGCGAACAAGGCTTCTTTGCCTGGCTCAAGAGCCTGTTCGGCTTTGGCGCGGCACCTGCGCCGGTCGCAGCGCCCGTGCCGGCTGCCGAAGCCCCCGCACGCGAAGGTCGCCGTGACGGCCGCAACGACAGCCGTGGCCGCCGCAACGAACGCAATGGCGAGCGTGGTGGTGAGCGCACCGAGCGCAGCGGTGAGCGCGCCGGCGCCCCCAACGCCGAGCGCCAGGCTGGCGGTGGCGATCGCAACCGCCGCAATGCCGAGCGTGGCGAGCGCACGGAACGCGGTGAACGTGGTGAGCGCCCGGATCGTGGCGAGCGCGGTGAACGCACCGACCGCGGCGAACGCCGCGGCCGTGGCGAGCGCAGCCGCGACGGCGAAAACCGCCAGCCGCTGGAGGCCGTGAACGCCTCCGCAGCCCTGGCGGCAGATGGCAGCACCCTCGAGCAGCGTCCCGAGCGCGCGCCGCGTGGCGACCGCCAGGAACGCGGCGAAGGCCGCCGCGAGCGCGGTGAACGAGGCGAGCGTGGAGATCGCGCCGAACGCGGTGAACGCAGCGAGCGCCAGCCCCGTCAGTTCGAAGTCGCGCCCGAGTCCGAAGAAAAGCTGGACAACCAGGCCCAGCAGCAGGACCAGTCCCTGGACAACGCTGCTCCCGCCTCCGGCGAAGAGCAGCCGCGCCAGCGTCGTTCGCGCGACCGCTACGGCCGTGACCGCCGCGAGCGTGGCGATCGCGGTGACCGTGCAGAGCGCGCGCCGCGTGAAGCCGAAGGCGAAGCCGTGCAGTCCTTCGAGGCCTCCGTGCCCGAGCAGGACCAGCAGCCAGCCCGTCGCAGCTACTTCAACGCCGCCAACTCTGCTGCCGAAGTCCAGGCCCCCGAAGCCGTGGCCGAAGCCACAGTGGCCGCACAGCCTGCGGCAGTTGTGGAAGTGCAGCAACCCGTCGCGGTGCCCGAGCAGCAGAGCGCGGCCTTCGCGCCGGTCGCACCGGCCCCTGTGGCGGCCCCTGCCGTGATGGCAGACGTGCCAGCACCTGCTGCACCTGCTGCACCTGCCGCTTCTGCTGCTTCTGCCGCAGCCGAGCCCGCTGCAGCCAAGGCCGCTGAGGCAACCGCAGAACGCGGCCTGCCCAAGGTCCAGGCCTACCAGTTGCCCGTGTCCGAGCTGCAGGCGCTGGCCGCCGCCTCGGGCCTGCAATGGGTGGGCTCCGATGCCGACAAGGTGGCCGCTGCGCAGGCAGCCATCGCGGCCGAACCGCAGCCCGAGCGCGTCGTGCGCGAGCGCCCGCCCATGGTCGTGCTGGATGACGGTCCTCTCATCCTCGTGGAAACACGCAAGGACCTGAGCGACCTGCAGCTGCCATTCGAGCAGCAACCGCAGGGCGTGGCCCATGTCTGACCACAGACAGTGACGACACAGGGGCCCTCGCGGCCCCTGTTTGTTTCTGCCGCCACCACCGTCCATCTATCTTTCCTCCCTCTCTATCCTGGAGCTTGCGTCCCGCCATGCTGTTGCTGCTCTCCCCCGCCAAATCGCTGGACTACGACACACCGCTGCCGCCGAAGCTGCCACACACGCTTCCCGTCTTCTCCGAACAGCCGCTGGAGCTGATCGAAGTGCTGCGCCGCCAATCGCCGCAGCAACTGTCGGAACTCATGGGCATCAGCGACAAGCTGGCTGCGCTCAACGTGGCGCGCTACGAGGCCTTCAGCCCTCGCTTCACGGCCACCAATGCCCGCCAGGCGCTGCTGGCCTTCAACGGTGATGTCTATGAAGGCCTGCAGGCGCGCAGCCTGGACGCCGAAGACCTGGACTGGGCGCAGCAGCACATCGCCATCCTCAGCGGCCTGTACGGCGTGCTGCGTCCGCTGGACCGCATGCAGCCCTACCGCCTGGAAATGGGCACCCGGCTGGAGACCGCGCATGGCAGCAACCTCTACCAGTTCTGGGGCAGCCGCATTGCCGAGTACCTGAACCAGCGCGCGGCCCGGCAGCCGGCGGGCGAGCGCGTCGTCGTCAACCTGGCTTCGCAGGAATACTTCAAATCGGTAGACTTGAAGCACCTCAAGCCCCCGGTGGTGGAATGCGCGTTCGAGGATTACAAGAACGGCGCCTACAAGATCATCAGCTTCCATGCCAAACGCGCGCGCGGGCTGATGGCACGATTTGCCATACAGCAACGCGCTCGCAGCGCGGCTGAACTCGAAGCCTTCGATCTGGAAGGCTACGCACTGGCGCCAGCTTCCTCGACGCCTGCGCGCCTGGTGTTCCGCCGCAAGACCGCTGACTGAGCCTCGCCAGCCACCGGCCGGCCCCGGCCTCGATGCCTTTGGAGTCCATTCACTGCGGCAAGGGCCGCACTGCACGCCATGAGCCTCAAATCCTCACCAGATTCCCCGAGCACCGCGCAGGACCTGCCGGCGGGTCTCACGCCTGAACTCATGCAATGGGTACGCGACCAGCGCGCATCCGGCATAGGGCCTGCGGCCCTGCTGCGCTCCATGCGCGACGTGGGCTGGAGCGAAGAACTGGCCCGGCGGGCGTTGGACCTGCCCCACCAAGGCGAAGCGGCGCCACCGGCCGTCGTCGTCTCGGCCTCCTCGCTGCCCGAGCCGGACCTCTCCCAGGACCCCACCAGCATCGATGTCGGCGACCGCAAGGTCCAGGTACTGGTCAGCATGCGCAACCCGCGCATCGTGGTCTTCGGCAACCTGCTCTCGCATGAGGAGTGCGACGCCATCATCGCCGCCGCGCGTCCGCGCATGGCGCGCTCGCTCACCGTGGCCACGCAAAGCGGCGGTGAAGAGATCAATGACGACCGCACCAGCAACGGCATGTTCTTCCAGCGCGGGGAAACCGGCATCGTCCGCCAGCTGGAAGAACGCATCGCCCGCCTGCTGCGCTGGCCGCTGGACCACGGCGAAGGCCTGCAGGTGCTGCACTACGGCCCGGGCGCCGAGTACAAGCCCCACCACGACTACTTCGCGCCCGGCGAACCCGGCACGCCTACCATCCTCAAGCGCGGCGGCCAGCGCGTGGGCACCCTGGTCATCTACCTGAACGAGCCCGAGCGCGGCGGCGCCACCATCTTTCCCGAAGTGCCACTGCAAGTGGTTCCGCGCCGGGGCAACGCCGTCTTCTTCAGCTATGAGCGCCCCGACCCCTCCACGCGCACCTTGCACGGCGGCGCGCCCGTGCTGGCCGGCGAAAAATGGATCGCCACCAAATGGCTGCGCGAGCGCGAATTCCACTGAAGAGCCAGCGAACCCGGGCGTACCCACCCTTATTGACCTTATATGGCCGCCCATGCCTGCGGGCATGGAAATTCAGTTAGCTTCAAAGCCTGGGTCCACGCGCTCCGCGCGGACCGTCCAGGCCTGACCAGCGCCGGCACGGCCGGCCCTTTTTCCATGAACACTCCCGAACAATCCCAGCTAGGCAAAAGCTCTGCCTACATCGACCAGTACGCCCCCTCGCTGCTGTTCCCCCTGCCCCGCGCGCCCAAGCGCGAGGAAATCGGCATTCAGGGAAGCCAGATGCCCTTCTTCGGCGCCGACCTGTGGACGGCGTTCGAACTGTCCTGGCTCAACCTGCGCGGCAAGCCGCAGGTGGCTCTCGTGCATTTCACGATCCCCTGCGAGACCCCCAATCTCATCGAAAGCAAGTCGTTCAAGCTCTACCTCAACAGCTTCAACAACACCCGCCTGTCCGACGCTGCCGAAGTCCAGGCACGCCTTCGCACCGACCTGGCCGAAGCGCTATGGCGAGGCAGCGAGCAAAAGGGCAGCATCGGCGTGAAGATCATCGGCCTGGACCGCTTCGACCAGGAAATGGTGCAGGAACTGGACGGCCTGCTGCTGGACCGCCTGGACGTGGAATGCACGCAATACCAGCCCGCCCCAGAGCTGCTGCACGCCAACCACGAGGAAGCGCCCGTCACCGAGACCCTCGTCAGCCACCTGCTCAAGAGCAACTGCCTGGTCACGGGCCAGCCCGACTGGGGCAGCGTGCAGATCCGCTACAGCGGCGCGCAGATCGACCAGGAAGGCCTGCTGCAATACCTGGTGAGCTTCCGCAACCACAACGAATTCCATGAGCAATGCGTGGAACGCATCTTCATGGACATCTGGACCCGCTGCCGCCCCATCAAGCTCTCGGTGTACGCACGCTACACGCGCCGTGGCGGCCTGGACATCAACCCATTCCGCACCAGCCATCCTGGCGCGCTGCCGGCCAACGTGCGCTCTGCACGGCAGTAAAAGACGCGGCCGCCCCCTTCCCCTCACCTCAACGTAAACACCTCCAGCGACCGCTCCAGCGACTGGGCGCTGGCACGCAGCGAGCCCGCCGCGCCGGCCGATTGCTCGACCAGGGCGGCGTTTTGCTGGGTGACGGAGTCGAGCTGGGCCACGGCGTCGTTGACCTGGGCGATGCCTACGGATTGTTCGCGCGTGGCGATGCTGATCTGGTGGACCAGGTCGCTGACGCGGCCCACGGCGTCGACCATGCCGTCGATGGTGCGGCCTGCGGCGTCCATGCGGGCGTTGCCATCGTTGATGCCGTCCACGGTGCGGTTGATGAGGCCGCTGATTTCCTTGGCGGCCGAGGCGCTGCGCTGGGCGAGGGCCCGCACTTCGCCGGCCACGACGGCAAAGCCGCGGCCCTGCTCGCCTGCGCGTGCCGCTTCGACGGCGGCATTCAGGGCCAGCAGGTTGGTCTGGAAGGCAATGCTTTCGATCACGCCGATGATCTCGCCCATGCGGCGCGAGGAGCCGCGGATGTGCTCCATGGCAGCGCCCACTTCCTGGATGGCGGCGCCGCTCTTGCCGGCGACCTGGCGGCTCTGGTCGCTTTCATGGGCCATGAGCTGGGCCGTGTCGGCGGTCTGTGCGACGGTGCCCGATATCTCTTCCATCGAGGCCGCCGTCTGCTGCAGGCTGGTGGCCTGGGATTCTGTGCGCTGCGCGAGGTCGAAGCTGCCCTGGGCGATCTCGTGGGCCGTCGTGGCAAAGCCGCGCATTTCGGTGCGCACGTCGCCGACCACGGCGCGCAGGTTGATCTGGATCTGCTGCAGCCGCTGCATCAGGGCACCCATGGGGCCGCTGTAGTCGTGCTGCATGTTGGTGCCCAACTGGCAGCTGGCAATGTCGGCGGCAAAGCCGCTGGCCTGTTCCAGGCCCGCCACGCAGCGCTGCTGGAAGCGCCACAGCACAAAGCTGCCCCCCGCCAGCAAGGCGGCCAGGCGCGTGCCCCAAGCTGCGGCGCCCTGCCAGCCCAGCAGGTCGGGCAGCATGGCGGCCAGGCCCACGCCGCCCAGCATCAGCGCCATGCGGGCTGTCAGGCCCAGGTCGCTGCGGCGGTCCCACAGGCCTGCCAGGCCCAGGCGGCGCAGTTCGCCGCCGCGCAGTCGCAGGGTTTCCTGGCCGGCATCGGCTTCGGCGCGCATGCGGGCATAGAGGGCTTCGGCGGCCTCGATCTCGTCCGGCCGGGGCTTGGTGCGCACCGAAAGGTAGCCGCGCGGACGGCCGCCTTCCATGATGGGCGTGACGTTGGCGCGCACCCAGTAGTGGTCGCCGTTCTTGCGCCGGTTCTTGACCAGGGCAGTCCACGGGTAGCCGTGGGCGATGGTGCGCCACATGTCCTTGAAGGCGGCGGCCGGCATGTCCGGGTGGCGGATCAGGTTGTGCGGCTGCTCGATCAGTTCCTCGTAGGAATAGCCGCTGACCCGCACGAAGGCAGGGTTGCAATGGGTGATCTCGCCCTTGGTGTTGGTGACGGATACCAGCAGCTCATCGCCCGGAAAGTCGTAGTTGAGCTGGCTGACGGGCAAATTCACGCGCATGGGTACCACTCCTTTGGGATGTCTCTTGTTCTTGTGAAATGGCAAGGCGAAGCGCTCTGAAGCCACCGGAATCCATCAAACGGAAACACAAATTCACATTTCCAAATCATCTCACAGCACGGCAACCTCAGTCCCATGCTCGGAACTGGTGCATGGTTTTACAGCGTGTGCGCCAGATTTGTGGTGATGATTCAGAACAGTTGAGGTGTAAAGGGATCGCTGTCCGGCGCGGGCTGGGCCGGTCCCCTGAGCAGTTGCTCGCGCGCCAGCGGGTCGTGGGCGGTGGCGTTCCAGTCGGCCGTGCGAACGAGGTTGCCCACGCGCACGCCCAGCAGGCGCAGCCGCTTGGCCAGGGGCACGCGCTTGAGGCATTGGCCTGCGGCGCGGCGCAGGGTGGCGGCATCGGCCATGGGCAGCTCCAGCGTGTGGTCGCGCGTGGCGGTCTTGAAGTCGTCGTAGCGCAGCTTGATGCCCACGGTGCGGCCCATGTAGCCCTTGCGCTGCAGGTCCTGGGCCAGGCGTTCGCACAGGTCGGTGAAGATGGCGCTCAGTTCGGCCCGGTCGCGCACGGCGTGCAGGTCGCGCTCGAAGGTGGTCTCGCGGCTCATGGAGACGGGCTCGCTGTGCGTGACCACGGGCCGGTCGTCACGGCCCCAGGAGGCACCATGCAGCCAGTTGCCGTAGGCGCGGCCAAACCATTGCACGAGCTGGGGCAGGCTTTGCGCGGCCAGCTCGCCGATGGTCCGTATGCCCAGCGCCTGCAGCTTGGCGTCGGCCTTGGGGCCTATGCCATTGATCTTGCGGCAGGCCAGCGGCCAGATGACGGTCTGCAGGTCCTCGGGCTGGACGATGGAGATGCCGTTGGGCTTGTTGAATTCGCTGGCCATCTTGGCCAGCAGCTTGTTGGGGGCCACGCCGATGGAGCAGGTCAGGCCCGTGGCGTCGGTGATGGTTTTCTGGATCAGCCGAGCCAGCACGCGCCCGCCTTCGCGCTGGCCGCCAGGCACGTCGGTGAAGTCGATGTAGACCTCGTCCACGCCGCGGTCCTCCATCAGCGGGGCGATGGAGACGATGATCTCCTTGAACATGCGCGAGAAGCGCCGCACCTCGGCAAAGTCCACGGGCAGCATGATGGCCTGGGGGCACAGGCGCGCGGCCTTCATCATGCCCATGGCCGACCCCACGCCGAACTGGCGCGCCGGGTAGGTGGCCGTGGTGATCACGCCCCGGCCGACGTAGTCCTTGAGGCGCGAGAACTCGTCCACCGGAATCTCGTGCAGCCGCCCGGCGTAGCGCGCATCCAGCGCCTCGTCATGCGCGCGGCGCCCGCCGCCGATGACCACGGGCAGTCCCTTGAGCTGCGGATAGCGCAGCAGCTCCACCGAGGCATAGAAGGCGTCCATGTCCAGGTGGGCGATGCGGCGCGCAGGCGCAGCATCGGCAGGGCTTGCGGGTGTCGTGGGTGTCGTTTCAGGCACGCCGCCATTATTGCGGCAACTGTGCATTCATACAGCCTGCAGGGCTTGTTCCCACAGGCCCTGGACCATTCATCCCTGCAGGCAGATGAGGACCAGTCCCAGCACCATCAGAGCCATGCCGATCTTCTCCTGGCGGCTCAGGCTTTCGCTGAGCACGCGGCGCGAGACGATGTAGCTGAACACCACCTCGACCATGCCCAGCGTGCGCACGGGCGCGGCGCCTTGCAGGGCGTAGGCGGTGAACCAGGCCAGCGAGGCGGCCGCGCCCATGCCGCCGGCCAGCAGCGACACGCGCCAGGCGCGGAAGATGGGGCGCAGGCCCTGCGCGTGGGTGCGCGCAATCCAAGCGCCCAGGCCCAGGGTCTGCATGAGCTGGGCAATCAGCACGCCCCAGGCGCCCGACAGCCAGGGAGATATCTCGCCCAGGCGCGCCAGTTCCACGGCGCCGCCCCGGTAGCCCACGGTGGCGATGGCAAAGCAGGCACCGCAGGCCAGGCCGTAGAGCGCCGAGCGGCTGGCCCAGGCCGACAGCGACAGCATCTGGCCGCGCGGCGGCAGCGACAGGATGAGCACGCCCAAGGTGGCCAGCGCCATGGCCAGCAGGGCCACGGCCGTGGGCAGCTCGTGCAGGAAGAGGCCTGCGAACAGGGCGACCTGCAGCACCTCGGTCTTGGACAGGGTGACGGCCACGGCGAAGTTGCGCTCCTTCATGGCCAGCAGCAAGGCCGCCGTGGCCGCTACCTGGAAGAAGGCGCCCAGCGCGATCCAGCCCAGGTAGGCCCAGGAGAACCGGGGCAGCGCCCAGGCCCCGTCCCCTCCCAGGTACAGCGCCAGCAGGTAGATGCCGGCAAACGGCAGGCCGTAGAGAAAGCGCACCAGGGTGGCCGGCAGGGTGCCGAGTTCGGAGGTCAGCGAGCGCTGGGCCGTATTGCGCACAGTCTGGGCGGCTGCGGCGAACAGCACCACGGGCACCCACAGCCAGGTCAGGTCTTGGAGGGAAGAAAGCATGTCGGCAAAAAAGGGAAGGCACCGCCGGCATGGCGCGGGCGACTGAGTGCCGGCCAGCATAGCCGCCGGTCGGGCACCAGGCGCACGCACTTGGAGAAGGCTGCCGCGCCCGGCAGCGAAACAGAGGCCGGCCAGCCAACGCTGCACGCGCGCCCTGCTCTGGCCAGGGCAAGCAGGCTGCGTTGTGCAGCAGCACGGCCGTCGCCAATGGCGAGCGGGCCTGCGCGGCGCGCTACAGGTCGCGCCGGATCAGCGCGCCCTTGAACAGCACCGGTCCCGTGGGCCCGGTCTGGCTGGGCACGCCGCCCTTGGGCTCCAGGCTGATGGCCAGGGCAGGCACGCCCTGGACTTCGGCGGCCGCTGCCGTCAGCTTCACGAGCTTGTCGCGTCCCAGCACGCCCAGCGATTGCGGGCCGCCCTGGGGCGGCAGGGCCCACAGCTGCAGCGATTTGTCTGCGGCCTCGTGGAAGTCGCCCACGCGCTGCAGCACCAGGCTGTTCTTGCCGGGGTCGAAGGTCACGAGCATGGAGGCATCGGCCTTGTCGTCGGCCAGCACGGCCACGTACTGGATCTGGGGCGTTGCCTGCAGCGCGACCTGGGCGGCCTGCAGCTGGTTGCGCAGCACGGCCAGCTGGCGCTCACCGCTTTGGCGCAGGTCCTGGTGCGACCACAGCCCCACGGCCACGGCCGCCACGGTGGCGCAGGCGCCCAGCAGGGCCGCGCCGCGCCACCAGGCCAGGGCACGGCCCACGCCGGATTTCGCGCGTTCGTCCAGGCCTTGCCCATCAACGGCGCGCCGCCGGTGCGGCTGGGCGGCGCGGGCTTTTTCGGCCTGCAGCAGGTTGTCGATGCGGACCCAGACCGCATCGTCGGGGCGCACGGGAGCCTGCATTTCGGACAGGGCCGACCAGCGGCCCTGCCACAGCAGGGCGGCGGCGCGCACCGGGGCCTGGTCACGGGCCAGTTGCTCGAAGCGGCGGCGTGCCGCACCGCGCAGCGTGCCCAGGGCGTATGCGGCGGCCAGCCGGTCCAGCAGTTCGGGGTGTCGGGAAATATTCATGGCAAATCCTTGGGCCGCTCAGAGCATGTCATCTGCATCACGCATGGCGCGAGAGGCAGCGGCGCAACTGCTCCAGGCCGCGCCGGATCCAGGTTTTGACCGTGCCCAGCGGCAACTGCAGCTGGCCGGCCAGTTCGCCGTGGCTGAGGTCACGCAGGTAGGCCAGGCTGACCACCTCGCGCTGGCGGCCTTCCAGCCGCTCCAGGCACTGGTACAGCGCCACCGCCTGCTCGCTGGCCTCGGCCAGTTGCAGCGGGCCCTGGCTTTCATCGCTACCGCCGCCATGGGCCGCCAGTTGCGCCTCATCGAACTCCTCGTTCAGGTGCAGGCGTTCGGCGCGGCGCCGGCGCAGGAAGTCCAGCGCCCTGCTGCGCACCACCAGGCCCATCCAGGCCAGCGGCGGGCTCAGCGAGCCCCGGTAGCCCGAGGCGCTGCGCCAGATGTGCAGGTAGCTGTCCTGCAGCACGTCTTCGGCCCAGTCCTTGTGCCGCAGGATGCGCAGCGCAAGCCCGTACAGCCGGGACGAGGTGGCCTCGTACAGGCTGCGGAGCGCGGGCTCGTCCTGCGCTGCGATGCGGTCCAGAAGGTCCATCAGCTCTTGGTCGGTTGGTGTAGTGCCCATGCACGCATTGTGGGCGAGCGGGCGGCCCCGTGGCCCGCACTGTTGCGTCGCCGCCCCGGGGGGCTTGTCGTGTCCTTCAATCGGCTGCAGGGGTCATATCGGTGGCCTGCAGGGGGTCTGGTACCGGTCTGCCGGCCTGCGCCGGCTCTCACTGGGCAATACGCAGCACATTGCGAACCGGATGCGGATAAATTTTTTTTGCACCCAGGTGAATCCAACCTCACCCATGCTGCGTATTCCGTGTGTCGCGCCCCGGACAGCGGTCCAAGGCGACATCCCTCAACCCCTCGACCTGGAGAACCTCATGAGCTACATCCTCCCCCTCGGCCTGGCCACCATGGCTGCACTGACGCTTGGCGCCTGCTCCTCCATGGACATGAGCAAGAGCTATTCCCAGTCCGGCCTGCCGGCCGCCGTGCAGGTGCCCGCAGGCCACAAGGTCGCCATGGAAACCGTCGGCATCGGTCAGATCACCTACGAGTGCCGCGCCAAGAAGGACCAGGCGATGGAGCAGGAGTGGGCCTTCGTCGGCCCCGATGCCCGCCTGACGGACCGCCAGGGCCGCGTCATCGGCCGCTACTTCGGCCCGCCCGCCACCTGGGCGCACCAGGACGGCTCCAAGGTCACGGCCACCCAGGTCGCGGTGGCGCCGTCCAGCGCAGGCAACATCCCCCTGCAACTGGTCAAGGCCGAACCTGCCACCGGCATGGGCGCCATGCAGGGCGTGACCTATATCCAGCGCGTGGCCACGCGCGGCGGCGTGGCGCCGGCCATGGCCTGCAACAGCTCCACGCTGGGCCAAAAGCAGGTGGTGCAGTACCAGGCCGACTACATCATCTGGAAGGCTTCCTGATCCGCCGCCACCGGTGCCGCTACGGCTGCCCGCCCCCTGCCCCGAAGGCCGAGGGCGGCATGCCGAACTGGCGCCTGAAGGCCAGCGAATAGGCGCTGTGGCTTTCATAGCCGGCCTCCAGCGCCACCTGCACGATGGGCCGGCCGGCCAGCAGGGCCTGCATGGACGACAGCAGCCGCGCGCGCTGCCGCCAGCGGCCGAAACTCAGGCCGGTGGCCTGCAGGAAATGGCGGTGGAAAGTCTTCTCGCCCATGGCCAGCCGTGCGGCCCAGTCGGCGGCCGTGGCGGCCAGGTTTTCAGCCCGTTCACCGCCCTGGCCCACGGCCTGGCCGCCTTCGGCCAGCGCGCGGCAGACAGCCGCCATGCGCGCATCCTGCGGCCAGGGCAGGTGAAATGGCACGACAGGCGGCTGGCGCAATTCCTGCAGCAGCAGTTCGACGACCAGCCGGTTCCTCGTTTCATCCTGTCCACGCTGCGGCGCCGCCGGCCAGCGCGCGACCTCGCTGATCAGCTCGCGCAATAGCGGCGAGACCTCGATCACGCAGTCCGCCACCGGCAGCCCCTGCGCCGCCTGGGCATCCACGAACAGGCTGCGCACCTGCACGGCACCACGCATGCGCAGGCTGTGCGGCACGCCCGAGCACAGCCAGACGCCGCGCGTGGGCGGCACCACCCAGCGCCCGCTGCGCGCGCGCACCTCCAGCACGCCCTGCACGGCATAGAGCAGTTGGCAGCATTCGTGGGAGTGCTCCTGCACTTCCATCCCGGCCGGATAGTCACCGGCCACGCCCGTGACGGGCAAGGGCGCGGCAGCCTGCAGCTCAGGCAGGCCGGCATGGCCACAGGGCACGGCGGGAAGTTCAGCGGCAGTGCGCATGTTTGTCCAGATCCATGGAGAAAATGAGAAATTCTATAAAGACAGACAAATGCCCTGCCCGCAAACTGGCACCCGTTCCCTGTGATTCACCGCCATCGCACCATGCACCGCCTGCCCTCGCCCTCCCTACCATCCCTGGCCCATGGCCGGGGTCCGGGCGCCTGCGCAGGCGCCGCATTTCGCACCGACTCTCCCTGATCCCGGCCTGGCGCAGCTTCCCCACACCGGGAAGCCAGGAGAGCGGGGCTGCCGGCCGATCCGGTGGCTGCATACCCAGCGTTTCCTGCGAGGCCCGCATGCTGAAGAATCCCGCGTCCAGATACCTTCCCTTCCCCGCCGTCGACCTGCCCGACCGCCAATGGCCTTCGCGCCAGCTGAGCCAGGCGCCCGTGTGGCTGTCCACCGACCTGCGCGACGGCAACCAGGCCCTGTTCGAGCCCATGAACCGCGAGCGCAAGCTGCGCCTGTTCCACGAGCTGGTGCGCATAGGCTTCAAGGAGATCGAGGTGGGCTTTCCCTCTGCCTCGCAGACCGACTACGCCATCGTGCGCCACCTGATCGACGAAGGGCTGATCCCCGCCGATGTGACGCCCATGGTCATCACCCAGCTGCGCGAGGACCTGATCCGCGCCACGGTGGACAGCGTGGCCGGCGCGCGGCGCGCCATCGTGCACTTCTACAACGCCGTGGCACCGGCCTGGCGCGAGATCGTCTTCGGCATGCAGGTGCCCGAGATCATCGCCATGGTGGAGCGGCACATCGCCCTGCTGCGCGAACTGACCGATGCCCACCCCGAGACCGAATGGGTTCTGCAGTACTCGCCCGAGACGTTCTGCATGGCCGAGCTGGAGGTATCGCTGGCCGTGTGCAACGCGGCCATCCGCGCCTGGGATGCAGGCCCCGCGCGGCCCATGATCATCAACCTGCCGACCACGGTGGAGGTGAGCACGGCCAATGTCTTCGCCGACCAGATCGAGTGGATGCACCGCCGCCTGGAGCGGCGCGAGCACATCGTGCTGTCCGTGCACCCGCACAACGACCGGGGCACGGGCGTGGCCTGCGCCGAGCAGGCGCTGCTGGCCGGCGCCCAGCGCGTGGAAGGCTGCCTGTTCGGCAATGGCGAGCGCAGCGGCAACCTCGATGTGGTGACGCTGGCGCTCAACCTGTACACGCAGGGCATCGCGCCGGGACTGGACTTCTCGGACATCGCCGCCGTGGCGCGCATTGCGGAGGAATGCACGGCCCTGCCCATCCACCCGCGCCACCCCTATGTGGGCGACCTGGTGTTCACGGCGTTCTCGGGCTCGCACCAGGACGCCATCGCCAAGGGCTTTGCGGCGCAACGGCCCGATGCGCCCTGGCGCGTCCCCTACCTGCCCATCGACCCGCAGGACCTGGGCCGCACCTACGACAGCATCGTGCGCGTCAACAGCCAGTCAGGCAAGGGCGGCATCGCCTTCCTGCTGCAGCGCGACCATGGCGTGACCATGCCCCGGCGCATGCAGGTGGAATTCAGCGCCGTGGTGCAGCGCCAGGCCGACGCCAGCGAGGCCGAGCTGGCCAGTGAAGACCTGTGGGAGCTGTTCGAGTCCACCTACCTCGCACCCCGGCAACTTCCCTGGCGCTACCACAACCACCATCTGTTCGACAGCGCCAAGGGCCAGGGCATTGCGCTGGAAGTGGTGCGGACGGACGGGCTTCGAATGCAGCTGCATGGCGATGGCAGCGGTCCCATCGACGCCGTGGCCGCTGCCATCGGCCAGCACCTGGGCGTGGCGCTGCGCATAGACCACTACGAGGAGCGCAGCCTGGGCCAGGGCGCCGGCGCCACGGCGCTGGCCATCGTCGAGGCCGCCCTGCCCGGCGTGGCGGGCACGCGCTTCGGTGCGGGGCGCCATGCCAACATCGTGACCGCCTCCATCCTGGCGGTGCTGCATGCGGCGGGCCGGCTGGTGGCGGCGCAGCCGGAAAACCGGCGCGTACCTGCCCAAGCCTGAGGCGCAGCCTGAAAGGAAAAAAGGACCGCCGAGGCGGTCCTTTTCTCGTGCAGCTTTTGCCGGTTCAGCGCACGGCGCCCGGATAGGTTCCGGGCAGCAGGATGCTGCGGTCCACGGTATCGATCTGCGTGTGGCCGCAGAAGGCCATGGTGGTCTCCAGCTCCTTCTGGATGATCTGCAGGGCGCGCGTCACGCCATGCTCGCCGTAGGCACCCAGGCCGTAGAGGAAGCTGCGGCCGATCATGGTGCCCTGGGCGCCCAGGGCACGCGCCTTGAGCACGTCCTGCCCGCTGCGGATGCCGCCGTCCATCCAGACCTCGATGTCCTTGCCCGCCGCCTCGGCAATGCCCGGCAGGGCCTCGATGGACGAGGGTGCGCCGTCGAGCTGGCGCCCGCCGTGGTTGCTGACGACGAGCGCGTCGGCGCCGCTGTCGGCCGCCAGGCGCGCGTCCTCGGCGTCCATGATGCCCTTGAGGATGAGCTTGCCGCCCCAGAGCTTCTTGATGCGCTCCACGTCGCCCCAGTTCAGGCTGGGATCGAACTGGCTGGCGGTCCACGACGACAGCGAACTCATGTCGGCCACGCCATCCACATGTCCGACGATGTTGCCGAAGGTGCGGCGCTTGGTGCCCAGCATGCCCAGGCACCAGTGCGGTTTGGTCGCCAGGTTGGCCAGGTTGCGCAGCGTGGGCTTCGGTGGCGTGGACAGGCCGTTCTTGATGTCCTTGTGGCGCTGGCCCAGGATCTGCAGGTCCAGCGTCAGCACCAGGGCCGAGCAGTTGGCCGCGCGGGCACGCTCGATCAGGCGCTCCATGAACCGGCGGTCGCGCATCACATAGAGCTGGAACCAGAACGGATGGCGGCCCGTGTGCTCGGCAATGTCCTCGATGGAGCAGATGCTCATGGTGGACAGCGTGAACGGAATGCCGAAGGCCTTGGCCGCGCGCGCGCCCAGGATCTCGCCGTCGGCATGCTGCATGCCGGTCAGGCCCGTGGGCGCGATGGCCACGGGCATGGCGACCTGCTCGCCGATCATGGTGGTGCGCGTGCTGCGCCCCTCCATGTTCACGGCCACGCGCTGGCGCAGCTTGATCCGGTGGAAGTCGTCCTCGTTGGCGCGGTAGGTGCCCTGGGTGTAGGAGCCCGAATCGGCGTAGTCATAGAACATGCGCGGCACGCGGCGCTGGGCCACGACGCGCAGGTCTTCGATGCAGGTGATTTTGGAAAGGTCGGTGGACACGTTTGCTGGCTTTCTGGAACCCGCATGCCGCGGGACTGCCGAGCATGGTAGTGCCGTGCGCGGGCTCCGGCCACCCGTTCGGGTTTGAAGTGATTTGTGCGCCGATTGAAATTTTCTCTCTCGCAGCCCAACCCAGGGCTAACGCTAGTGCGCCAAACCGCCATGGGAGTAACGATCCGCCCCGCACAACATCCTAAAAACTCTTCAGGAGAAGCTCCTATGGTTTGGCAACAGGTCTACGACCCTCTTTCCAACATGTGGCTGTCCACACTGCTTGCGGCCATTCCGGTCGTGGTCATGCTGGTGGGACTGGGCTTTTTGCACATGAAGGCCCATCTGGCGGCCGGCGCCGGGCTGGTTGCCGCGCTGGTGATCGCGGTCTTCGTCTACAACATGCCGGCCGGCATGGCCGGGCGCGCGGCGCTGTTCGGCGGCTTCACGGGGCTGCTGCCCATCGGCTGGATCGTCCTGAACATCATCTTCCTGCACCAGCTGACAGAGAAGAACGGCAGCTTCAAGATCCTGCAGGACTCCATTGCCGGCATCACCGAGGACAGGCGCATCCAGCTGCTGCTGATCGCCTTCGCCTTCGGCGCCTTCTTCGAGGGCGCGGCCGGCTTCGGCACGCCCGTGGCCGTGACGGCGGCCATCCTCATCGGCCTGGGCTTTTCGCCGCTGGCCGCCTCGGGCCTGTCGCTGATCGCCAATACCGCGCCCGTGGCCTTCGGCGCGCTGGGCACGCCGGTGATCACGCTGGCCAAGGTCCATGGCTACGACCTGATGGAGGTCACGGCCATGGTCGGCCGCCAGCTGCCGTTCTTCTCGGTGCTGGTGCCGTTCTGGCTGATCTGGGCCTTTGCCGGGCGCAAGGCCATGATGGAGATCTGGCCCATCATCCTGGTGACCGGCGTGTCCTTCGCCATTCCGCAGTACCTGGTGTCCAACTTCATCGGACCCGAGCTGGTGGACATCATCGCGGCCATCGTCTCCATGGTCTGCACGGTCGGCTTCCTGCGCATATGGCAGCCCAGGACCATCTGGCGCTCGACCTCGCTCAAGGGCCATGAGAGCAGCGGCGGCGAGGCCCAGGCGCCCCGCGCCGTGACCCAGCACCCGCGCGCCGACGTGATCCGCGCCTGGACGCCCTGGGCCATCCTCACGGTCTTCGTCTTCATCTGGGGCCTGCCCTCGGTCAAGGCGGCGCTCAATGGCCTGTTCGCACCGGCCTTTCCCATGGAAGGCCTGCACAACATGGTCGAGAAGGTGCCGCCCGTGGTGCGCCAGCCCACCAAGGAAGGCGCCATCTACACGCTGAACCTGCTGTCGGCCACGGGCACGGGCATCCTGCTGTCGGCCATCGTGGGCGGCCTGGTCATGAAGTACAACCCCGTGCAACTGGTCAGCCAGTTCGTGCGCACCCTCTGGCTGGTGCGTTATTCGCTCATCACCATCGTGCTGATGCTGGCGCTGGGCACGCTGACGCGCTACTCGGGCACCGACACCACGCTGGGCCTGGCCTTCGCCAACACCGGCGTGTTCTACCCCTTCTTCGGCACGCTGATGGGCTGGCTGGGCGTGGCGCTCACGGGTTCGGACACGGCATCGAACGTGCTGTTCGGCGGCATGCAGAAGGTGGCGGCCGAGCAGCTCGGCCTGTCGCCCAACCTCATGGGCGCGGCCAACAGCTCGGGTGGCGTGATGGGCAAGATGATCGATGCGCAGTCCATCGTCGTCGCCTCCACGGCCACGCGCTGGTTCAACCACGAGGGCGAGATCCTGCGCTACGTGTTCTTCCACTCCGTCGCCCTGGCCTGCCTGATGGGCATCTTCGTGACGCTGCAGGCCTATGTCTGGCCGTTCCGCCTGATGGTCAATTGAGCCTTGCGCATCTGCGCCAGGCCCCAGCCGCCCGCATGCGCCGGGCGGCTTTTTTGCGCCTGGGGTACGCATCGCTGCATCAACAGATGCGCAGCGGCATTTATGGTTGTACCATGCAACCATATTCAAACCCTGCACGGCCCCAAGGAGCACCCATGCCGCAGCACGATCTTTCCCTGGTGGACGACATCCGCGCCGCCTCGCGCCTGATGGTGCGCGAGCTGGGCTTCATGCAGGCCACGCTGGCGGCCACGGACTATCCGCCCTCGGCCGTGCACGCCATCCTGGAGATCGGCGCGCAGGGGTCCATGGCGGCCTCGCAGCTGGCCCAGGCGCTGGGGCTGGAGAAATCCAGCGTCAGCCGCATGGTGCGCAAGCTGGTGGAGGCCGGCGAGCTGAAGGAAACCGCCGATGGCGAGGACGGCCGCGTCAAGCGGCTGGCCCTCACCGCCAAGGGCCGGCGCACGCTGGCCGCCATCGAGGCCTTCGGGCGCCAGCAGGTGACGGCCGCGCTGGACCGCATGCAGCCGCCGCAACAACAGGCGGTCTCGCGCGGGCTGGCCCTCTACGCCCAGGCACTGCAGGCGCATCGGCAGGAGGAGCCCCTGCCCGCACCCGCGCAGATACAGGTCCTGCCCGGATACCGGCCCGGCTGCATCGGCCGCATCGTGGAAATGCATGCGCGCTTCTATGCACGCCACGCAGGTTTCGGCGTCTTCTTCGAAAGCCGCGTGGCCAGCGGCCTGGCCGAGTTCGCTAGCCGGCTGGACAAGCCCTGCAACCAGCTGTGGACGGCGCTGGACGGCGACCGCGTCGTGGGCTCCGTGGCCATCGATGGCGAAGACCTGGCCAAGCACCCCGAGGACCGCCAGGCGCACCTGCGCTGGTTCATCCTGGACGACGGCCTGCGCGGCGCCGGCACGGGGCGCCAGCTGCTGCAGCAGGCCCTGGCGTTCTGCGACCAGCAGGCCTTCGAGGCCACCCAGCTGTGGACGTTCAGCGGCCTGGATGCGGCACGCCGGCTCTACGAATCGTCAGGCTTCACCCTGGCCGAGGAATGGCCGGGCCAGCAATGGGGCGAGACCGTGACCGAGCAGCGCTTCGTACGGGCTCGGCCCTGATGCTGCCCTGAGGCTGCCCTGGGGCCGCACTGCGGCGTTCAGCGCCCGCCCGCGCGCGAAGCCACCACGCCGGCGCCGCGCACCTCCACCTGCACGCTGTCCAGCACCTGCCCCTTGGCATCGACCAGTTCCAGCCGGTGGCGGCCGGGCCAGGGCATCCAGGCGGCGGCAGCACCCCGGCCGATCTCCTTGGGCGGCGGCTCGGCCGCGCCGGGCGCGGCAGTACTGACCATGCGCCAGCGCAGGCTGGCGTCCTGCCATTCCTGCGTGGCGGCCGTGCCTGCCGGGCGGGCCGACAGCTGCACGCGCTGGCGGTCTGGCGGAATGTCGGGGTCCAGCGCGAGGATGGTGCCGTTGGCCGGGCGCGCAATGCGCACGGGCGAGGCGGCCGAAGTCCCGCGTGTTGATGCGGATGCGGCAGGCAGGCCGCTGCCCGCCATGGCGAACAGGCTCTGCTGCGTGCCCGCCACGAACCACTCGCTGCGCGCGCTCTCCAGCGGCAGGCCCGACGCATCGGGACCGAAGCGCACGGCCTGCTGCAGCACGCCCGCCGGCGCCTTGGGCGCGCGGCTGGGCGTGTGGGCGTGCAGGAAGCCCATCACGGCGGCCCAGACAGGTGCCGCGCCGCTGGTGCCGCTGACCGAGTGCATGGCCTCGCCGCGCGCATTGCCCACCCACACGCCCACGGTGTAGCGCTGCGACCAGCCCACGGCCCAGTTGTCGCGCATGTCCTTGCTGGTGCCGGTCTTGACGGCCGTCCAGAAGCGCGTGGCCAGCACGCTGTCGGTGCCGAAGGTGGGCGCGCGCGCCATGGGATCGGACAGGATGTCGCCCACGATGAAGGCCGCGCGTGCGTCGATGGCCTGCACGGGCGCAGCCGGCTTTTGCGCTGCGGACCCCGCGCCCGTGGGCTGCGCCGCCCAGCGCACGGGCGTCAGCTGCCCGCCGTTGGCCAGGGCGCGGTAGGCGTTGGTGAGCTGCAGCAGCGGCACCTCGGCACTGCCCAGCGCCAGGCTGAAGCCGTGGTAGCCGCCGCTTTCGCGCAGCGGCAGGCCCAGGCGCTGCAGTTGCGAGAAGAAGGCATCGGGCGTGACCATGACCAGGGTGCGCACGGCCGGCACGTTGAGCGACGACGCCAGCGCCGTGCGCGCCGAGACCCAGCCCTTGAAGCGCCGGTCGTAGTTCTGCGGGATGTAGAGCCCGTTCTGCGTGGGAATGTGGGCCGATGAATCCTCGATCAGCGAGGCCGCCGTCAGCCGCCGCTCGGCAATCGCCTGGGCATAGAGAAAGGGCTTGAGGGTGGAGCCGGGCTGGCGCATGGCCGTGACGCCATCCACCTCGGCCGCCTGGCTCAATTCGCCCGACGAGCCCACCCAGGCCAGCACCTCGCCCGTGGCGTTGTCCAGCACGACGATGGCGCCGTCCTCCACGTTGCGGCCCTGCAGCTCGCGCAGTTGCTGCTGCAGGCTTTGCACGGCAAAGCGCTGCACGGGCGCGCTCAGCGTGGAGCGCACGCGGGCCTGGCCTTTGGACTGCGGCTCGGCCAGCAGGCGGCGCGCCAGGTGGGGGGCCTGGCCTTCGCTGGCCGCCCATTGCCGGCGCAGCAGCACGCTGGCGGTGAGCAGTTCCATGGCCGTGCAGTCGCGCGCCGCCGCATCCTCGGGCGCCAGCGACTGCAGCACGCCGCAGGCGCGCCGGCCCACGCGCTCGGGCGAGGCGTTGGGGGCACGCACCAGGGCGGCGGCAATGGCGGCCTCTCGCGCGTCCAGCCCGTGCGCGGCCTTGCCGAACAGGGTGCGCGACAGCGCATCGATGCCCACGATCTCGCCCCGGAAGGGCACCAGGTTCAGGTAGGCCTCCAGGATCTGGTCCTTGCGCCAGCGCCGGTCCAGCACCTGGGCCGACACGGTCTGGCCCAGTTTCTGCACCACGCTGCGCCCGCCCGGGCCCTGGCGCCAGTCGCCGTCCAGCAGGCCCGCCAACTGCATGGTGATGGTGCTGGCGCCGCGCGTGCGCTGGTTCCAGAGGTTGCCCCAGGCGGCGGCGGACACGGCCGCCCAGTCCACGCCGCTGTGCTCGTAGAAGCGCTTGTCCTCGCTGAGCACCAGGGCCGTGCGCAGCGCGGGCGAGATGTCGGCCAGGGCCACCCAGTCGCCACGGCGCACGCTGGCGTCTGTGCGCTGGCGCTGCAGCACCTCGCCCTCGCGCGAGAGCAGTTCGGTCTCGGAGGAGCGGTGGCCTTCGCGGACTTCGGAAAAGCTGGGCAGCGCCTGGGCGGCACCGGCCGCCGCGAACAGCAGCGCGGCCGCCAGGGCCGCGCGGGGAAGACGCATGAAGGGGGAAGGTCGCCGGGATTCGATCATGGAGCCGGCATTGTCCGCCTTTGGGCCAGCGGCTCAGGAAGAATGGCGTATGCCCTTCTTGAGCTTGAAGGACAGCAGCACCATGAGCACGCCGAAGACCACCGCATACGTGGCCAGCACCCAGAGCATGGCCATCATGCCCGCGCCCGGCTGGGCCAGCACGAAGGCGCCGAACAGCACGGACAGCACCCCGCCCAGGATCAGCAGCCACTCGCCCGTGATCTCCTTGCGCAGCCGCACGGCCGCCACGATCTGCAGCAGGCCCGTGACCAGGGCCCAGGCGCCGATGTACAGCGTCATGACCAGGGCCGTGACGCCGGGCGCGACCACCGTTAGCACGCCCACCACCACGCCGGCCAGACCCCACAGCAGCAGCACCCACCAATGGCGCATCTGGTCGCGCCCCTGGATGGCCGAATACACGCCCAGCAGGCCATCGACGAAGGTGAAGGCACCGAAGGTCAGCACCAGCGCCGCCAGCGATACCGCCGGCTGCGCCCAGGTCAGCACGCCGAAGGCGATGGCGACCAGGCCGCGCAGCAGCAGCACCCACCAGGTGCGGTGAAGAATCGTGGACAGCGGATTGGGGCTCATGGATGCTCCTTCAAAACAGTCCCCATGACCTTGGAGCAGGCCTGCGGCACTGTCTGTAGGCCAAGGCCGGCTTGGCGGCGGTCCCTGACCTGGATCAATCCAGCTGCAGCAGCACGGGCTGGTGGTCGGAGAGCCTTGTGTCGCTGTCCACGGCCCAGCCGCGCACATGGCCGCGCAGGCTGTCGCTGACCCAGGCGAAATCGCAGGCGCCGGGCTCGGGGCCCCACTGGCGGTCGAACAACCGGAAGGTGGGCGGCTGGGGCTGGTCCGGGTGCAGCACGCTCCAGCTGTTGTGCCACTGGCCGGCGCTCAGGGCGCCCTGCTCGCCGGCCACCCAGGGGGCGGACAGGCCGGCGTATTCGTCCTCGTGCGGCTCGAAGTTGAAGTCGCCGCAGAGCACGGCATGCGTCGTGTGGGGCTTGGTCTGCTGGGGCGAGCCGTCGCTGGCGGGCTGGGGCGGCGCCTCGGCCTGGCCCAGGGCCTCGATCTGCAGGGAACGCAGCGCCAGCGCCTGGGCCATGCGCTGGCGGCGCGAGAAATATTCGAGGTGGGTGCTCATCACGCGCACGGGGCCCAGTGCGGCATCCATCACGGTCACTGCCGTGCAGCAGCGCGGCATGCTGCGCACGCCGCCATCGTGCGGATACGGCAGGCGGTGATGGGCCACCTGCAGAGCAGGCAGGCGCGTGGCCACCAGGTTGCCGAAGCGCTGCCGGCCCACGGCCGTGAATTCGTCCACGGCCGCGCCGAAGAAGACCTTCCAGCCTTCGGGCAGGGCCGCGCGCACCTGCTCCACCTGGTCGCCGGGCGCGCCCTGCAGGCCCGGATAGTGGATGGCGATTTCCTGCAGGCACAGCACGTCGATATCGGCCATGGACAGCGCATGCGCCACGATGCGCTCCGGGTCCATGCGGCCGTCCAGGCCCAGGCACCATTGGGTGTTCCAGGTGAGGATCTGCATCATGCGGGCAGCGGCTCGCGCAGCTGGAACAGGTTGCCTTCGGGATCCATGGCGTTGCACACGCGAAAGCCCGGGCCCTGCCAGGACTGCTCCCACAGCTGGCCGCCATGGGCGATGACCAGGGGGCGCACGGCCGCAAAGCTTTTCACGGTGGCAAAGAACTTGATGGCCACGTTCTCGCGCGGCTGGGGTGGCTCGGTGATGGTGATGTGCCGCGCAATCGCCTCGGGAATGGCGTGCAGCACCAGTTGCAGGTCCGGCGACTGCAGCACCATGAGCTCGCTCGTGTGGTGCAGCATGCGCATGGCCAGCACCTCCATGTAGAACAGCGCCAGCCTGTCGGGCTGCTTGGCGTAGATGAACAGGCCGGCGCTAGCGGGTCCGGACATGGTGAACCTCGGCATTGAAAGCAGGGAAGAGTGACTTTAGCACCGCCGTCACTTGATCCCCGCACGCATGAAGCTCTGCACGAACTGGCGCTGGAACAGCACGAAGGCCACCAGCAGCGGGCCCGAGCTCATCAGCGTGGCGGCCGTGATGGTGGCCCATTCCACGCCAGACTCCACGCTGGAGAACACCTGCAGCCCCACGGTAAGCGGCCGCGCCTGCACGCTGTTGGTGATGATCAGCGGCCACAGGAAGTTGTTCCAGTGAAAGCTCACCGACACCAGCGCAAACGCCAGGTACACGGGCCGCGCCAGCGGCACGTAGACGCGCCACAGGATCTGCAGGGTGCTGGCACCCTCCACCCGCGCGGCCTCGTCCAGTTCCCGGGGAATGCCCAGGAAGGTCTGGCGCAGCAAAAAGATCGCGAAGGCCGATGCGAAGTACGGCAGGCCTATGCCCAGCAGCGTATCGACGGCGCCCAGTCGCGACACGGTCTGGTAGTTCGCCACCAGCAGGATGTCCGGCATGATCATCAGCTGCACCAGCACCAGCGCAAAGGCCAGGCCCTGGCCGCGAAAGCGGTAGCGTGCAAAGGCATAGGCCGCCAGCGTGCCCAGCACCAGCTGGGCCGCCAAAATCATGACCACCAGCACGGCCGTGTTCAGGAAATAGCGCGCAAAGGGCGCGGCCTGCCAGGCACGGCGAAAGTTCTCCAGCGTCCAGGGCGCGGCCAGGTCGAAGCGTGCCGAGTATTCGGGCGGATGGAAGGCCGTCCAGAACGCATAGGCCAGCGGCAGTATCCACAGCAGGGCCAGCAGCCAGGCGGCCAGCGTATCCAGCCAGGTGGCGCCGTACAGCGCGGGCGGCGCATGGCGCGGGGCAATGGGTGCGGCGCTCATTGGTAGTGCACCTTCTTGTCGAGCACGAAGAACTGCAGCAGCGCCACGGCCGCAAGCACCACGACCAGCACCACGGTGATGGCCGCCGCATAGCCCGTGTCCCAGAACTTGAAGCCCACTTCGTACAGGTGATAGAGCAGCAGCGTGGAGGCGTTGTCCGGCCCGCCGCGCGTGAGGATGAAGAGATGGTCCACCAGGCGGAAGGCATTGATCACCGCATTGACCAGCACGAACAGCGTGGTCGGCATCAGCAGCGGCCACTGCACGCGGCGCAGGAAGTACCAGCGCGAGGCGCCTTCGATGGCCGCAGCTTCCCTGAGGCTGGGATTGAGCGTCTGCAGCGCGGCCAGGTAGAAGATCATGAAAAAGCCCGCCTCCTTCCACACCGCCACCACGGTCACGCAGGCCAGCGCCGTGGACGGGTCGCCCAGCCAGTTGTGCGCGGGAAGGCCCAGTGCGCCGCGCAGCTGCTCCAGCAGACCGTACTGCGGCGTGTAGAAGAACAGCCAGATGTTGGCCACGGCAATCATGGGCAGCACCGTGGGCGTGAAATACGCCATGCGCACGAAGGCGCGGCCGGCCAGCCTCTCGTTGACCCACAGCGCCATGGCCAGCGCCAGCGCCATGGACAGCGGAATCGTGGCCGCCGCAAACCACAGGTTGTTGCGCACGGCCTGCCAGAACACCGGGTCGTCCACCATGACGGCGTAGTTCTCCAGCCCCACCCATGGCCCCGGCTGGCCGCCGCGCGGCGTGGCATGCAGGCTGTCGATCAGCGTGGCCACGGCCGGCCAGTGCGTGAAGGCCACCAGCAGCACCAGCGCCGGCAGCAGCATCAGCCAGGCATGGACGGCCTGGCGGCCGCTCGCAAAAGAGGAGGAAGCGTGGCTCATGCGGTCAACGGCGCGAGGCCATCACTTGTAGCGGCGCAGGATGCGGTCGGCCTCCCTTTGCGCATCCTGCAGGGCCTGGGCCGAGGTCTTGCTGCCGTTGAGGGCGGCCTGCACGGCGTCGTTGAGCACCTTGGTCACGCGCTGGTTCTCATGCGTGGAGAACTCGGCCACCGACACGGGCAGCTGGTCGCGCGCCACCAGGGCCTGCGGGAAGTCCTGGCCGTACTTCTTGAGCGCGGGCGTGTCATAGGCGGCGGGCGAGACGGCCACGTAGCCGCTGTCCATGCTCCACTGCGCGGCCAGCGGGGGCTGGGTGACCCACTTCATGAACTGGAAGGCCGCCTCCTGCTGCTCCCTGGGCGCCTTCTTGAACAGGTAGAAGTTGCCCCCGCCCGTGGGCGAGCCCTTGCGCACATTGCCTGCGATCTGGCCCACGCCGAAGTCGAATTTGGCATTGGCACGGATATTGGTCAGGTTGCCCGTGGTGGTGACGATGATGGCGGCCTTCTTTTCCATGAAGTCCTTGGGCGTCGTGCCCCACTCCACCACGCCGGCAGGGTGCACGCCTTCCCTGACCAGGCCCACCCAGAAGTCCAGCGCCTCCACTACCTTGGGGCTGTCCAGCGTGACCTGGGTGCCGGCCTCGTTGGCCAGCAGCACGTCGTTGGGCGTGGTCAGCGTCTGCAGCATCCAGTAGGCAAAGCCCGTGGACGGGATCTGTATGCCGTACTGCACGACCTTGCCGCTGGCGTCCTTCTTCGTCAGCCTGTGGGCGGCGTCCTTGAGTTCCTTCCAGTTCTGAGGCGCCTTGTTCGGGTCCAGGCCGGCTTCCTTGAAGGCTTCCTTGTTGTAGTACATGACCACGGTGGAACGCTGGAAGGGCACGCCCCAGGTCTTGCCGCCCGCCTGGCTGTTGGCCATGAAGGCCGGGTAGAAGCCCTTGAGCCAGGCCCGGTCGGCATCGGTCTTCACGAAGTCGTCGATGGGGGCGATGGCGTCCTCGTCGATCAGCGTGAACATGTCGGTGGACAGCAGCACCGAGGTGGCCGGCGGCTTGCCCGACTTGTGGGCCGTCAGCGCCTTGACGATGGTCTCCTGGTAGGTGCCCGCATAGACGGGCGTGATCCGGTACTGCGGATGGGCCTTGTTGAACTCAGCCGCATAGCCGTCGATCACCTTGGTGATGGGGCCACCCACGGCCACGGGAAAGTAGAACGGCACCTCCAGCGGCGTCTGCGCGCTGGCGGTGTGCAGCAGGCCCGTGGCGGCCAGGGCGGCAGCGGCTGCGAGGGTTTTGAGGAAGGCATGGCGTTGCATGGCGGACTCTCCTGGAAGGTGCTTCGGGTGCGAAAGCCGGAACGGCTGAAACGGTGGAACTGCGGAGGAAGATAGGAGCGGTGCCACGGCCTCAGGCCGTGCAGCGCCGCCCCTGTTCGTCAAAGAAATGCGTGGCCTCGCGCGCCCAGCGCAGGCCCACGAGCTGGCCCGGCTGCAGGCCGCCGAGCTGGCTGCCAGCGGTGCGCACCATCAGTTGTTCGCTGCCCACACGGCAGCGCAGCACCAGGTCGGCGCCCAGGTATTCGAGGCTCTCGATGTCGGCAGCCACCACGGGGCCGCTGCCGACATCGCCATGGAGCGACAGGCGCATGTCCTCGGGCCTGACGCCCAGCCAGCGCGCCTGGCCCGGCTGCTGCAGGCCGGCGGGCGCGGCGCTGGCATGGCTGCCCGCGATGTGCAGGCCGTCGAGGCGCGCGATGTTCATGGCCGGCGTGCCGATGAAGCGCGCGGCAAAGGTGGTGGCGGGCCGGCGGTAGATCTCCTGGGGCGCGGCGCACTGCTCCACGCGCCCCTGGCTGAGCAGCACCACCTGGTCGGCCATGCCCATGGCCTCGGCCTGGTCGTGCGTGACATAGACCACGGTCAGGCCCAGGCGCCGCTGCAGCTCGCGCAGCTCGGTGCGCATTTCCTGGCGCAGCTGGGCGTCGAGGTTGGACAGGGGCTCATCCATCAGGCAGACCCGGGCGCGGGCCACCAGGGCGCGGCCCAGCGCCACGCGCTGCTGCTGGCCGCCCGACAGCTGGCCGGGCCGGCGCGCCAGCAGCGCGTCCAGGCCCAGCAGCGCAGCGGCCTCGTCGATGCGCCGGCGTGCCTCGGCCGCCGGGACCTTGCGCACGGACAGGCCGAAGCCGATGTTCTGCGCCACCGTCAGGTGCGGGAACAGCGCGTAGTTCTGGAACACCATGGCAATGCCGCGCCGAGCGGGCGGCAGTTGGGTGACATCCTGCCCATCGATGCGCACACGGCCCGAGGTGGCGCTTTCCAGGCCCGCGATGATGCGCAGCGTAGTGGACTTGCCGCAGCCCGAGGGACCGAGCAGCACGCAAAAGGATCCGGGTTCAATGCGCAGATCCAGCGCCTGCAGTGCCGTGGTGCCGCCCCAGGACTTGGCGACACCTTCCATCTCGATCAAGGACATCACGCCAGTCTAGGAAGGCTGTGTGACAGGCCCGTGTCGCGCCACCGGACTGGCGCCCCGCGCAGCTCAGGCAGCAGGGTGCCGTCTGTGCCAGTCCGTGGCCTGCTGGAACGCCCAGCCCGCGCGCACCAGCAGGTCTTCGCGGAAGTCGGGGGCCACGAACTGGAAGGCCACGGGCGCGCCCTCGGGAGTGCGTCCGCCGGGCAGCGTGATCGTGGGGCTGCCCGTGAGGTCGAAGGGGCAGGTGTAGCGCAGCATGCCCGAGAACAGCTCGGCATCGGAGCCGAAATGCGCCATGCGCTGCAGCGTGGGGGCCGCAAAGGCCGTGGCGGGGACCAGCAGCAGGTCCACCTGCGCGAAGAGTGCACGCACCCGGCCCGTGAAGTCCGCGCGGCGCAGCAGCAGCCGCTGGTAGTCGGTGGCGGACAGGCCCAGCCCCAGGTCGATCAGCCCGGCGAGCCCGGGGCCATAGGCCTCGCGCCGTGCAGGGAACGTGGCGCCGTGCGCCACGGCGGTCTCCACCGCGCACAGCGCCGGCCAGTCCTCCACCGCCTGGGTGGCATCAGGAAAGCGGACCTCCTGCACGCTGGCACCCAGGCGCTGCGCCACCGCCAGGGCCTGCTCCACCGCCTGGCGGGAGGGGGCATCCACGCCGTCCAGGGCCCATTGCCGGTCCATGCCCAGGCGCAGGCCGGAGAATCCGCGCGTCATCATGGCCAGATAGTCGGGCACGCTGCACTGGCTGGCCGTAGGGTCCAGCGGGTCCGCCCCGGCGATGGCCGCGAGCATGGCTGCGGCATCGGCGGCACTGCGCGCCATCGGGCCTATGTGGTCCAGGGACGCGGCCAGTTCGAAGGCGCCGTGGCGGCTCACCCTGCCCCAGGTGGGCTTGAGCCCCGTGATGCCGTTGGCGGCCGATGGAAAGCGGATGGAGCCCCCGGTGTCCGTGCCCAGCGATCCGAAGCACAGCCCCGCCGCCGTGGCCACGCCCGAGCCGCTGGACGAGGCCCCGGGCCATAGCTGGGCGCCCCAGGGGTTGACAGGGGCAGTGATCTCGGGATGGTGGTCGGCGAAGGCGCCTTCGGTCTGCTGCAGCTTGCCCAGGATGACGGCGCCGGCCTCGCGCAGCCTGCGCACCACGGTGGCATCTTCCGTGGGGCGATGGTCGCGGTGCAGCGTCATTCCATGCGTGGTGGGGACGCCCCGGGTCCACAGCAGGTCCTTGAGCGCCAGCGGCACGCCGTGCAGCGCACCGCGGCGGCGGCCCTGCGCGATCTCGGCGTCGGCGCGGCGGGCGTCCTCCAGCGCCTGCTGCGCCATCACCGTCACGTAGCTGTGCAGCCGCGCGTCCACGGCCTCGATGCGCGCCAGCATGTGGCGGGTCACCTCTTCCGAGGAAATGCGGCGGGACTGGATCTCGCGCCCCACCTCCAGCAGTTCGAGATGGTGCAGTTCGCTGTCGTTCATGGCATGTCTCCCGGCGCCCGGCTCCGGGGCGCCACCGTTGTTGCACTGGAAAAGCCGCACGGGACGCACGGCAGGCCCATGCTAGGGAGCCGGCGGCACCGACGCTTGTTCGGGAGGGTCAGCGACCTTGCTCAGGCGGCCAGCAGGCTGCGGGGCGTGCAGCCGAACGCCTTGCGAAAGGCTCGGCTGAAGTGCGCCGCATCGGAGAACCCATGCGCGAAGGCCGCCTCGGTCACGCTGGAGCAGCGCCCCTGCATCAGGGCCTGGCGGCTGGCCTGCAACCGCAGCTGCCATACCAGGCCCATGGGCGTCTGGTTGTGCCGCGCAAAGGCCCGCGTCACGGTACGGGGCGAGACGTTGTGCTGCTGCGCCAGCCATTGCAGCGACAGCTCGGGCGAGCCCAGGTTGTCCTGGATGAACGCCTGGATGCGGCCATGCAGGTCCCGTTCCGAGCGGGGCTGCACGGCCATTTCCTGCATCTCCAGCGCCAGGGCCAGCACGTCGAGCAGCGCCATGCCGAAGCGCTGCGCCAAGGCATCACCGTGCGGCGCAGGCGGCATGGCCATGGCCTCGCCGAGCATGGCCCGCAGCGGCGCCACGGCCGGGGCATGGCCATGCAGCGCCCGGCCCGCGTGCAAGGGTGCACGGGCAAAGCGATTCAACAATTCGCTGCGCGGAATGCGCATCAGCAGGATATCGCGGGGCGCCACCGAGAATTCGAAAGGCTGCGCAGCGTCATAAAGCACCAGATTGCCCGCACTCAGCCGGGCCACTTGCCCGCCCTGGCGCACCTCGGCCTGGCCCTGGAGCAGATAGCCCAGCCACAGCTCGTCGCGGGCATGCAGGCGCAGGTGGGCTGCGTTGCGCACCCAGCGGTGGCTGGGCGCCGACATGGCACTGATCTCCAGCAGTCCCAGGGACCGCACGGACAGCGTGGCCCCGAAGCCGCCGGGACCGGCACCATCCCCCTGCGCGCGGTGGCTGTCGGCCGGGATGCAGTGGCGGCAGACCACCTCGTGCCAGTAGTCGAAACGATGGCGTGGCTCCTGCGAATGGGTAGAGTATTCGAGCTGCATGGCAGCGCCCAGTATCCGCAGGCGGCCGCCGGCTGGCACCCCGGTGTTTACCCAAAGGCCCGGGGTGCCGCGACGGCGGCGCTGCCAGGCACGGCTCAGCTGTGGCCCGGCGCCCGGTTCAGCAGATGCGTGCGCTGGTCGGCGCTCAGCGACAGGTAGCGCTCGTAGTGGCGCAGGATGTCGGCGATGACTTCCTCGCTGCGCAGGTACTGGATGTCGTGGCCCAGGCGGCCGTCCTCGAAGAACGTGATGGGCTCGTAGACATGGCGGCGCTCCTGCTCGTTGGCCGCCTCGCTCACCAGGAAGGTGGGCACCGTGCGGCGCGTGGCGCGCACGCCGTAGACGAAGTCGCGCAGCGAGGGATCGGGCACGGTCAGGCGCACGGCGCCCTCGCCGTCCAGGTCCTCGGTGACCACCGCCTCGACGCCGCGCTTGTGCATTTCGGCTGCCACCTCGTTCATGGCGGGCAGCACCACGCCGGCCAGGAACCTGCGCACATCGGTGCGCGAGGGCTGGTGCACGATCTGCTCCAGGCGCTTGCGCCAGTGCTGGCCGCTCCAGAAGCTGGTGGCCGGAGCCAGGTCGGGCGAGAAGTGCGCGCGGTCGGCCAGCAGGCCGCGCCACAGCCCGTAGCACAGCGCCAGCATGATGACGGCCACCGGCAGGGCCGCCACCAGGGTCATGGCCTGCAGTGCCTTGAGGCCGCCGGCCAGCATCAGCACCATGGCCGTCGCGCCCAGCACGGCAGCCCAGAACAGCCGCTGCCAGACCGGCGAACGCGCATGGCCGCGCGAGGCGATGTTGTCCACCACGAAGGCCCCGGAGTCCGCCGAGGTGACGAAGAACACCGCGATGAGCACGATGGTGAGCCAGGCCACGGGCTTGAACCAGGGCAGGTACTCGAAGAAGCGGAACAGCAGCGCATCCACGTTCGAGGCCGTCTGCCCCAACGCGCCCATGGCCACGTGGGTGTCTATCCAGATGGCGCTGTTGCCGAAGGCCGTCATCCACAGCAGGTTGAAGGCCGTGGGCACCAGCAGCACGCCGGTCACGAACTGGCGGATGGTGCGCCCGCGCGAGATGCGTGCGATGAACATGCCCACGAAGGGCGACCAGGAGATCCACCAGGCCCAGTAGAGGATGGTCCAGCCGCCGAACCAGCCTTCCTGGCTGGGCGGCTCGTAGGCAAAGGTGCGGAACGACAGCTGCACCAGGCCAGACACGTAGTTGCCGATGTTCTCGCTCAGCGCCTCGAACAGGAAGACCGTGGGCCCGGCGACGATGACGAAGGCCAGCAGGATGAAGGCCAGCATGAGGTTGAACTCGCTCAGGCGCCGCACCCCTTTGTCCAGGCCCGAGACGGCCGACAGCCCGGCCAGGCAGACCACGATGACGATGACCGCGATGCGGAAAGCCGCCGCAGAGGTGTCCCAGCCCGTGAGGGTGTGCAGGCCGGCGGCCAGCTGCAGCGCGCCGTAGCCCAGCGTGGTGGCGATACCCGCGATGGTGCCCACCAGCGCGAAGGCATCCACGCTGTGGCCGATGGGGCCGTTGATGCGCTTGCCCAGCAGCGGGTACAGGCCCGAGCGCATGGTCAGCGGCAGGTTGTAGCGAAAGCCGAAGTAGGCCAGCACCAGGCCCATGGTCCCGTAGACGGCCCAGGCATGGAAGCCCCAGTGGAAGAAGGTGGACTGCAGGGCCTCGCGCGCGGCGGCCGGCGTGGAAGGCACGGCCGTGGGCGGCTTGAGGAAATGCTGCAGCGGCTCGCCCACGCCGAAGTACATCAGGCCGATGCCCATGCCGGCGGCGAACAGCATGGCGGTCCAGGAGATGAAGCTGAACTCGGGCTCCGCATCATCGGGACCCAGGCGGATATCACCGAAACGGCTGGACGCGACGAAGATCAGAAAGACCAGGAACAGCGTGACCGAGACGGCATAGAACCAGTCCATGTGCCCCACCACCCAGGCCTGGGCGCTGGAGAACAGCCGGTCGGCACTGTCGGGCATGAAGCCGCAGTACAGCAGCAGCAGGCCCAGCACCAGCAGGGAAGGAATGACGACGGGGCCCGAGAACGTGATGCGCGGTGCAGGCTCTGCAGGCGATGGCGTGGCCGCCTGCGGCGCATCCGGTGGCGGAGCTGCCGGTGGCGCCGTGCGGGGATCGGTGTTCATGTCTGGCATAGACCCTCTCTCTCTTGTGATCAATGGTGTGCCCGGGAACCGATTCGCAATGGTGGCGGCCTTGCCCTTGTGGGGCGGGCCGCGTTCCCTGCTCGGGGTATGTCCGCCGGGCAAAGGCCGCAAGTATCGTGACTCTTCGCGTCTGCCCGCGTCGGACGCAGGCCCTGAAGGCTTCCGTTTTGCTGACGTGATGCCTTCAGGCCAGGTCAGCCGGCCAGCTTGGCCACCACGGCCGGGGCGATGACGCGGTGCGCCGGCGCCACGCCCAGCATGTAGATACGGCCCAAGGCATTGTGCACATGGACCACGGTGGACATGGCGGCGGTGAAGGTGGCGGACGGCGTGCCCTCGGGGCCGGGCAGCCGCATGAGGGAGACCTGCACGTCCAGGTGCCGGTCGCTGTCGCCCAGCACCACCTCGCTGTCGCTCAGCGCATGGATGCGGAAGATGCCGGCGCGGTCGCCCACGCGGTAGCTGGACGCGGCGCGCTGCGCGTCCACGCCGCTGAGCGTGCCCAGGTCCTTGATGCCGAAGGGCGCCACCACGCGGTTGCGCAGGCGCATCAGAAAGTCGATCCAGCCCGGCGTGCGGCCCACGCAGCGCAGGTACAGCGCCATGGGGCTGCTGCCGTCGTCCGGCAATTGCAGTTGGTAGCTGTCGTGGAAATAGGCGGTCTTGAGGCGGTCCTGCAGGGCGCTGCCCGCGGGAACCGGGGAGAGGATGACTTGTGCCATGGAGCGGAGGGTGATGAAAAAAGGGGGCGGTCCTGCAGCCATCATAGGCCGCAGGGCCGCCCCCTTGTCAGGGCGCCATCAACGCTGCATCAGCGCTTGTCGCCCACCTTGATGCGGGCGTTGGGAGCCTCGCCGAACATCTCGGGCGCATACAGTGCCTCCACCCGCGTGGGCGGCAGCGCGAAGTCGCCGGCATTGTTCAGCCGCACGGTGTACTCCACGCGCGTATTGCCCTTGGGCAGGTACTGGTAGTAGGCACGGTAGGCCTCGAAGCTGCGCTCTTCATAAGCCAGCCAGCCCGCGCCTTCTGCGCGCTCGCCGCCCGAGGCGATCTCCGAGTCGCGCCCCAGACCGCCGCCCAGGATGGTGGCGCCCGTGGGCACGGGGTCGGTGATGGCCACCCAGGTCATGTCGGTGCGGGCCTGCACCTCCAGCGTGACGCGCAGCACGTCGCCGCGCGAGTACTGGCCTGCGGGCAGGCTCTTGTCGGCCTGCTCCACGGGCTTGACCGTGCGCGTGACGGTGTAGCCGGCGCTGAACGGCGCCTTCAGCTGCACGGCCGCCACAGACTGCAGCGTGAGCCAGGGCTTGCCGGTGCCCTGCTGGGTCACCGTCAGCTGGCCCTTGCGGGCCTCGCCCACCGCGCTCCAGGGCAGGAACATGGTGTTGTTGCGCAGGCCGCCGACCACCGTGGTCGCGCCGAAGCTGGACGCCTGGTGCGCCGCGCCCTCGCTGTCGCTGGCGCGCATGCGCGTGACCTGGCTCCACTCCACGCGGGCCTGGGACGCGCCCAAAGCCGCCTGGGTGGCGCCCGTCACGGGCGTGGCCTCGAACTGCTGCGAGAAGCGCTGCAGTGCCAGCGCCCCCCACAGGTTGGCCGTGGTCGTGCCCCAGGCACCGTTGCTCTGGCGCGAGATGAAGCCGTTGGCCAGGCGCGGCAGCTCTTCCTTCCACGTCGGGTCGTCCATGTTGACCAGCATCAGGCGGGCCAGGTTGACCTCGGGGCCCTGCATCAGCCACCACCACTGGTCGTCCTGCTCGTTGCTGAAGGCCACGCGCGTGCCCTGGTAGCTCAGGCGGGCGCGCAGGATCTGCTGGGCCTGGGCCAGCTGCTGTTCGCGCTGGGGCAGCTCGCGCATGTGCTTGAGCAGGGCCACCCAGTCGATGACGGCATGCGTGGGCCAGTCGTTGGGCGCGATGGTGATGCTGTCGAGCATGCGCGGATTGGCGCGGCCCGTCAGCGCCAGCGCCTGGATGGCGGCCAGCTTGCGCATGTCCAGGTCCTTGCGAGGGCTCCAGAAGCTGCGCTGGATGCGGCCTTCGACGAAGGCGATCAGGCCGTTTTCCATGCGCTCGCGCTCGGCCGCCGGCAGCACGAAGCGCTTGTCCACGCCCTGTGCCAGTGCCGAGAGGTTGAGCAGGTGGGCCGTCAGCGTATCGCTGCCGCGGGCCGCACGGCCCGAGCCGTCGCCGGCCAGCGGGAAGTAGCTGGCCAGGCCGTCGCTGTCCAGGTAGCTGGGCAGCTGTCCCATGGTGGACTGCCACAGCGTGGCGTCGCTCATGCCCACGGCCTTGCTGGTGACCTGCTCCAGGCAGCTGTAGGGATAGCGCGCCCACCAGTCGCGCACGCCCGGCAGGCCTTCGGCCAGCTTGGGCGCCAGCGACATGCGCAGGCCGCCGCGGCCGGCCAGCGCGTCGGCCGGCAGCTGCACGGGCAGGTTGACGCTGCCATCGACCTGCATCAGCGTGCCCTGCTGCACCGTCAGCGGCACGGCCGGGATGATGCGCTGGCTGACCTTCAGCCTGTCGCTGGCCGGCTTGTCGCCGCCTGCGGTGTCGCGGGCCTCGATCTCCCAGATCAGCGCCTCGGCGCGCGTCTGGCCCAGCTGGGCCGGGGCCGTGACGTTCCAGGCGACCTCGCGCGCCTCGCCCGCGGGAATCTCCACGGTCTGCGCTGCCAGCTCCAGCAGCGTGGCACGCGGCGTGACCTGCACCTTCATGGCCTTGGCCGAGGTGTTGCGCAGCGTGACCATGGCACGGAACTGGTCCTCCTCGCGCACCAGCGGCGGCAGGCCGCTGATGATCTGCAGGTCCTGGGCCGTGCGGATGGGCGCCTGGCCCGTGCCGAACATCGACACGCCATGGTCGGCCACCGCCACCACCTGGAAGGTGGTCAGCGAGTCGTTGAGCGGCACGCTGACCTGGGCCTTGCCCTGGGCGTCCAACACCACGCTCGGATTCCACAGCAGCAGCGTCTCGAACAGCTCGCGCGTCTGGCTGCGGCCACCGCCGCCGCCAGCGGCCACGGCCTTGCGGCCGTAGTGGCGCCTGCCGATCACCTCCATCTGCGCGGTCGAGGTCTGCACGCCCCACTCGCGGCGGCGCAGCATGGCGTCGGCCAGCTGCCAGCTGGTGTTGGGCATGAGCTCCAGCAGGGCCTGGTCCACGACCGCCAGGGCCACCTCGGCGCCAGCGGCGGGCTTGCCGTCGGGCAGCGTGGCGCTGATGGTGACCTTGGCGGTGCCGCGCACCTGGTAGCTGGCCTGGTCGGCCGTGACCTTGACGTCGATGCGATGGGCCTTGGTGCCCACGCGGATCTCGGCCATGCCCAGGCGGTAGGCGGGCTTGGACAGATCGACCAGGGCCGTGGGCGCGATGTATTCCTTGCCCTCGTGCCAGAAGGCGTTCCACCATTCGCGCGGCGCCTTGAAGCCCCAGGTGAAGAAGCTGTACCAGGGCACCTCGCGCAGCCGCCCGCGCAGGGCCAGCACGCTCACGTAGACGTTGGGCCCCCAGTCGGGCTGGACCTTCAGCTCCACGGTGGGGTTCTGGCCATTGAGCTGCATGACCTGGGTGCTGACGATGCCTTCGCGCTCCACGGCGACCAGGGCCGTCGCATAGCGGAAGGGCATGCGCACCTGGAAGCGCGCGGTCTCGCCGGGCTCGTAGCTGCGCTTTTCGGGCAGCACGTCCATGCGGTCATGGTCCTCGCCGCCGAACCACAGTTCGCCCTGGCGCGTGACCCAGACGCTGGAGGCGGCCTGGGCGGGCCGGCCGTCCTTGTCGGAGGCGGTGACGATCAGCTCCACCTCGCCGGGCTGCGACAGCTGGGCCTCGCACTGCACCATGCCCTGGGCATCGCTGTTGCCCGTGCACACCGTGCCCATGGATTGGAGCGCGGTCTGGTTGTCGTAGCTGTAAAAGCCCCCCACCAGGCGCTTGCGGCTGCTGGTGGTGACGCGGGAGATGGCCTCCACCTTGACCGGCACGCCGGCCTGGGGCTTGCCGTCCACGCCCAGCGCCAGCGCCTGGAACTGCAGCTTGCGGCCCGTGGTGATCCAGCTTTCGGCGCGCACGCCGGCCACGATGGCCGCGGGCCACAGCATCTGCGTGCTGCGCAGGGTCTGCACCTCGCCATTGGGGTCGGCATAGGTGGCCTCGATCAGCAGCTCGCGCGGCTCGCGCAGCTTGGGCAGGTTCTCGATCTTGAGCTTGCCCAGTCCTTCACGGTCCAGCGTCACGGGCAGCTTGTCGGCCACCACCTTGCTGTCCTGGGAGGCTGTGGCCTCCTCGTCATCGCTCTGGCCCGTGTCCTGGGCGCTGCGCGGTGCCGAGAAGCTGAAGCCCTGCCAGTCGCTGCGGTCCATCCAGGTGGAGCGCACCAGGGCGGACACGCGCACCGGCAGGTTGGCGGCCGGCCCGCCGGAGACGTAGTTCACCTGCACCTGCACCGGCAGGCTGGAGACGCCGACCAGGGCCTGCTTGCCCTCGGGGCCCACGCGGCCTTCGAGCACGGGCAGGCGGAATTCCTCGACACGGAAGCTGCCCGTGCCGAAGCGGTTGCTGCGCCCGCGCGAGCCGTTGCCCTCGCCGCGCAGCTCCACGGAGTACGAACCCAGCTTGGCGCCCTTGGGCACGGAGAAGCTGTTTTCCGCACTCAGGCCGCCGGTGCCCGTGGAACGCCACTGCAGCGGCTGCGTGTACTGCTGGCCGCTGCCTTCGTGGGTGATGACCAGTTGCGTGGGCCGCTGCTCGGGCAGCGCAAAGCCGCCCTGCCCCTGGCCGATGCCGGTCTGGGTGCGCATCAGGTGCTTCATGGACACGGTCTCGCCGGCGCGCAGCAGCGTGCGGTCGAAGATGGTGTGGGCCACTTCGTCGCGCTGGGCGCTGCGGCTGGTGGGCACGTTGAAGCGCCAGGACTCGATGCCGCGCTGCCAGTCGCTCCAGGTGAAGGCCAGCTCCTGCTGGCCGTCCTTGCCCTGGGCGCGCGCGCTGACGAAGTAGGCCGGCGAGCGGTAGCCGACACCGCCCGTGCACTGGGGCGGCTCGGGCGACAGGCCGTCCAGGCGGGCCACGCCGCTGGCATCGGTGGTGGCCGAGGTCAGCACCTTGCCATTGCAGTCGGAGACCTGGACCCTGGCATTGGCCACGGCCTGGCCCTTGTCCAGCGTGGTGACCCAGGCGGCCGCGTTCTCGCGGCCGAGCTTGAAGTGCACGGACAGGTTGGTCACCAGGGCCGAGGTGCGCACATACATGCTGCGCGCCGAGCCGTAGCGCTCGTCGAGCAGCGACTGCCCCAGCAGCGGCGAGGCGATCTCGACCACATGAAAGCCCGGCGTGAGCGGAATGCCCACCACCTCGAAGGGGCGCGGATCGCCCTTGACGGGCTTGGGCAACTCCAGCGTCTTGACGTCGCCCTGGCCGGCCAGCAGCGACAGCATGCGCGTCTGCACATAGTCGCGGTTTTCGTTGTCGATCACGGGCGGCAGCGGGCCCTTGATGTCGCGCGAGGCGCGCTTGCGGTCCATGTCGGAGGACTCGTAGTCGGCCACGCGGCGCATCCAGGCGATGATCTCGGCATCGCTGCCGGGCTGCTTGGTGCTCACGCGGCTGGCATCCAGGGACCTGGTGGCCAGCTCGGACTCCACATTGCGCAGCGTCACGGGCAGCAGGGCCGGGCCGTCCGGGCCTTCGGCGTAGCGCTCGACGATGCCGAAGGGCGAGGCCGCGAACTTGGCCAGCGGCGGCAGCGCGCCCGTGGCCACCTGCAGCGGGAACATGTCGGCATTGCTCAGGCTGCGGCCTGCCGCGTCCTTGAACTGCGGAGGCAGCTCCACCGTGTAGCGCGCCTGGGCCTGCATGGTGGCCGGGAAGCTCAGGTTCTGCACCAGCGAATCCTCGCTGAGCTTTTCGCCGTATTCGCTGTCGATCACGGGCGCCACCTTGGAGGCGCCGCTGCTCAGGCGGATGCCCTCGGCCAGCTTGCGCGGCACGGGGGCATTGAAGCGCAGGCGCATGGGACGGATCGGCAGGCAGGCGGCCTGGGCGTTCTCGCGCTCGCAGCTGAACTCGGCGGCGAAGGGCTCGCGCACGCGGTACTCGAAGCGCTTGTCCTGGCGGCTGGCCACGCCGTTGGGCGTGGCAATGCCGGCGCCGAAGACCAGCTTCATGGTCGTGCCCGCCGTCAGGCGGCGGTTGCAGGCCAGCGTGGCGTACTGCAGCGGGTTCTTGGCAGCGGCCTTGTCCCAGCCGCGGTGCTTGAGCAGCTCGTCGCGCTCCTTGCCTTCGATCAGGCGCACGGGAATGCGCTCGCCCACGCCTTCGGCCGTGCACCACATGTGCTGCTGCAGGCTTTGCACGGTGGCCGGGCCCGACAGGCGCAGCGCGAAGTACTGCTCCTCGTCGATCTGTTCATAGGTGTCGGGAGCCATGTCCAGCACGGCCGGGCCGCCGGTCTGGAACTGGTAGCTGGCAGCGCCCGTCACGGCCGTGCCCGCAGGCGACTTGTAGCCGGCCACCAGCTGGGCCGTGCAGCGCACACCGGGCGGCAGGGCCTGCTTGAAGTCGAACACCCATTCGCGGTCGCTGTTCCAGCGGCCCGTGCCCTGGGTAGCCGCCGCATCGCTGCAGCTGAGCGTGACCGGCGCGGCCGCCTTGGGGTCGCCAAAGCGCACGGCCGTGCCATCGAACTGCACCACCACCTGCTCGACCTTGGCCACCTCTCCCTGCGGGCTGAACTGGCGCACGCCCACGGCCTGCGCCGCCAGCGCCGCCGATCCCAGCAGCAGGCCCAAACCCCACCGGCCCCAGGGCCGGCCGTGCGCCGGCGGACTCTGGAACCCCTTGATCGCTGTCGTGCGAAGCACCCCCATGGCAATCCCTTCTGTCGGGCTCAGATGGCCCGGTGTTTTCTTGGAATGAGCAGGCTTTCAGCGCTGCGGCGCGCGCCGTGCACGGTGCACAGGCTGCAAATGAAAAGCCCTGCGCTGCGGCAGGGCTCGGCGGCAAGGGCTGCAACGAGGCAGATGCCCGCCGCCCGCATGCGCCGAATGCAGGGCCGCATCCGCTGCGGCTGAAAACCACTGCGCGGGATGATACCGGCCCGCATCCGCTGCAGGCCCTGCTGCGGGTGCCCGGAACCGGGTCTGCGGTGTATCCATCTGTAAGACATCGGCGCACAAGGGCGTCATATATGTCTGATCACAAGGATTCGCGCCACACGCTGCGCTGCCAACCCCGGCGATGGCAGCACCAAGACACAGCGCTTGCCGGTTCACAGCGCCTGCCGGCCGCGGAGGCTGTCGCCCCGCAGTCCGCCTGTCTTACTGCGGCTGGAAGCCGCTGGTCTGGATGATGCGTTTCCAGACCTGGGTATAGGCCTGCTCGCGCTCGGCCAGCTGGGCGGGCGGCATGTGGCCCACGGTCAGGCCCAGGGCGGTGAGCTGCTCGTGCACATCGGGCTGCTTGAGCACGGTGGCCACGGCGGCGGAGAAGCGGTCGATGAAGGCCTGGGGCGTGCCGCGCGGCGCGTAGATGCCGTAGTAGGGCGTGTCCTCGAAGCCCTTGACGCCCTGCTCGGCCAGCGTGGGCACTTCGGGCATGGTGGCCTGGCGGCGCGTGCCCAGCACGCCGATCACGCGCAGCTTGCCGGCCTTGTGGTTTTCCATGAAGTCCTGCACCGAGGCGATGCCGGCCGGGATCTGGTTGCCCAGCATGTCGGCCAGCATGGGCGCGCTGCCCCGGTAGGGCGCGGCCACCAGGTCCAGCCTGTAGTGCTCGCCCAGCAGCCTGACCAGGAATTCCGGCGTGGACGCGGGCGCGGGTATGCCTATGCTGCCGCGCTTTGCGCCCTGGCGCACCCACTCCACATACTCGGCAAGGTTGCGCGCCGGCGTGCTGGCGGAGACCGCCAGCGCGTTCACGAAGGTGGCAAAGCCGGCCACGGGAACGAAGTCATGGGCCGGGTCGAAGCCCGGCTTCTTCACCACCTGGGGCAGGATGGAGATGGTGTGGTCATGCGTGAGGAACAGCGTGTGGCCATCGGCCGCAGCCGCCTTGAGCTGCTGCGCCGCGATCTGGCCGCCCGCGCCGGGGCGGTTGTCCACCAGCACCGTGGTGCCCAGCACGTCCTTGAGCCGGTCGGCCAGCAGGCGCGCGATGGCATCGGTGCCGCCGCCCGGCGGAAAGCCCACGAGGATGCGAATGGCCTGCCCCGGCTGGGCCCAGGCCAGCGGGGCCAGGGCGGACGAGGCGGCAACGGCGGTCACTGCGCCGGCGGCGCGCAGCGCCCCCGTCAGCAGTTGGCGGCGGGAGGATGTCATGGCGTGGCTCCGGCGAACGGGGGGATCAGCCCAGGCGCGCGTTCAGGCGTGCGTTCAAGCGCGCCTGGTGGCCTGCCAGCTGCTTGCGCACCTGGGCCGGCGCCGTGCCGCCCAGGGTGTTGCGCGCATTGAGCGAGCCTTCCAGGCTGAGCGCCTCGAAGACGTCGGCCTCGATGCCGGGATTGAAGGCCTGCAGTTCGGCCAGCGGCAGCTCGGTCAGGTCCACGCCCTTTTGCGAGGCCAGCTTGACGGCATGGGCCACGGTCTCGTGCGCGTCGCGGAAGGGCAGGCCCTTCTTGACCAGGTAGTCGGCCAGGTCGGTGGCCGTGGCGTAGCCCTTGAGAGCGGCGGCGCGCATGGCTTCGGCGTTGACGGTGATGCCGCCCTTCTTGCCGCCCGTGGCCGGATCGGCCTGGCCGCCGATCATCTCGGCGAAGATGCGCAGCGTGTCCTTCAGGGTGTCCACCGTGTCGAACAGCGGCTCCTTGTCTTCCTGGTTGTCCTTGTTGTAGGCCAGGGGCTGGCCCTTCATCAGGGTGATCAGGCCCATCAGGTGGCCGACCACGCGGCCGGTCTTGCCGCGTGCCAGCTCGGGCACGTCGGGGTTCTTCTTCTGCGGCATGATCGACGAGCCCGTGGTGAAGCGGTCGGCGATGCGGATGAAGCCGAAGTTCTGGCTCATCCAGATGATCAGCTCTTCGGACAGGCGGCTCACGTGCACCATGCACAGGCTGGCGGCCGAGGTGAATTCGATGGCGAAGTCGCGGTCGCTGACGCCGTCCAGCGAGTTCTGGCAGACGCCTTCCATGCCCAGCGTGCGGGCCACGCGCTCGCGGTCCAGCGGGTAGGTGGTGCCGGCCAGGGCGGCGCTGCCCAGCGGCAGCACGTTGACGCGGCGGCGCAGGTCCAGCATGCGCTCGGCGTCGCGCTTGAACATTTCCACATAGGCCAGCAGGTGGTGGGCAAAGCTCACGGGCTGGGCCACCTGCAGGTGGGTGAAGCCGGGCAGGATCACGTCCACATTCTTCTCGGCCACTTCGACCAGGGACAGCTGCAGCTCGCCCAGCAGTCCTTCGATCAGGTCGATCTCGCCGCGCAGCCACAGGCGCACGTCGGTGGCCACCTGGTCGTTGCGGCTGCGGCCCGTGTGCAGGCGCTTGCCGGCGTCGCCGACCAGCTGGGTCAGGCGGGCCTCGATGTTCAGGTGCACGTCTTCCAGGTCGAGCTTCCACTCGAACTGGCCGGACTCGATCTCCTGCGTGATCTGCGCCATGCCCTTGCGGATGGCTTCATGGTCGGCGGCGGCGATGATGCCCTGGGCCGCCAGCATCTCGGCATGCGCCAGGCTGCCCGTGATGTCGGCCTGCCACAGGCGCTTGTCGAAGAACACGCTGGAGGTATAGCGCTTGACCAGATCGCTCATCGGCTCTTCGAAGAGAGCGGACCAGGCCTGGGCCTTGGTATCGAGCTGGTTGTGCGAGGCGGACGTTGGTTGATTGGCAGACATGTGAGGACGCGATCTTCGATGGGGCTGTGCAGGCAGCGCAGGCGGCGGGCGGCATCGCCCCCCGGCGCAGGCAGGAAGCGAAGATTCTATCGACCTGGGCGGCGCCACGCCCGTGCAGGGGCCTACACGGGCCTGCATGGGCGTGCATGGGTGTGCATGGGCGGTGTGACCGCTGTGCAGGCCCGCCCGGCATGACCATAATCCGGGCATGCGGCGCGAACCCCACCCGCCGAAACACTACCTGCCGCCCCTTGCCGACCCAGCCGACCCCCACCACTGCCCCCCCGCCCCTGCCTGCGGCGCTGGTCTTTGACGCCTGCAACGTAGGCGTGGTGCTGCGCGCCGTGCTGTTTGTGCAGGCCGTGGTGGCAACGGCCTCGATGTTCGGTGCCGACTCGCCCCTGCAGTGGCTGCAGGGCATGGCCCTGCTGACCGGCGCCTGCCTGCCCGGCACGCTGGTCTGGCTGGTGGCCGCCTGCCTGCTCAAGCACCCGCTGCAGCGGCTGCCCGCCTCCGGCCAGTACGCGGCCGGCGTGCTGCTGGGCATGGCGGCCGGGCTGTATGCCTGCGCCATGCTGCACCTGGCCGGCGGCACCAGCGCCCCCTGGCTGGCCAGCGCCGTGTCCGGCGGACTGTTGGCAGCCCTGCTGGTCGCAGCCCTGGTGCTGCGCGCACGCGGCCACGCACCCGCCGACACGCAGGCGCGGCTGGCCGAGCTGCAGTCGCGCATACGCCCGCATTTCCTGTTCAACACGCTCAACAGCGCCATCGCCCTGGTGCGCGCCGAGCCCGCCAAGGCCGAGGCCCTGCTGGAGGACCTCAGCGACCTGTTCCGCTATGCGCTGGCCGAGCCGCACAGCACGACCACGCTGGCCGAGGAGATCGAGCTGGCCCAGCGCTACCTGGCCATCGAGCAGGTGCGCTTTGGCGAACGGCTGCAGGTGCGCTGGCAACTGGACCCTGCCGCCCACGGCGCCCTGCTGCCGCCGCTGCTGCTGCAGCCGCTGGTGGAAAACGCCATACGCCATGGCGTGGAGCCCAGCGCACGCGGCGGCAAGCTGCAGGTGCGCACCGAGCGCCGTGGCGATCTGGTGGAGGTGCGCATCACCAACACCCTGCCCTCCGAGATCGATTCCGCCAGCGCAGCCGGCACGCGCGGCAACGGCATTGCGCTGGCCAATGTGCGCGCCCGGCTGTCGCTGCTGCACGACCTGCAGGCCCACCTCACGGCGCGCACGCTCAACGGGCATTTCGTGGTGCGCATCAGCCTGCCGCTGGCACCGCCTGCCAGCCAACCCACGAAGGCTTTATCGAAGAAGAAGCACCATGCACATCCTGATCGTTGACGACGAAGCCCTGGCCCGCGCGCGGCTGCGCACCCTGCTGGCCGACGTGCAGGCATGCACGGGCAGCGGCCCGCACCAGGTCAGCGAGGCGGCGGACGCCCGCCAGGCCATGGCCGTGCTGCAGGCACCGGGCCCGCGCCCCGTGGAGCTGGCACTGCTGGACATCCACATGCCCGGCCAGGACGGCCTGGCCCTGGCCCATATGCTGCGCCGCCTGCCGCTGCCGCCTGCCGTGGTCTTCGTCACCGCCCATGCCGGCCACGCGGTCGAGGCCTTCGACCTGGATGCTGCCGACTACCTGACCAAGCCCGTGCGCCGCGAACGCCTGCAGCAGGCCCTGGCCAAGGCCGCGCGCACGGCCGCGCACCAGACGGCCGAACGCGACGGCGGCCCCGTGCTGCTGATACAGGACCGGGGCGCCACCGTGCGCCTGCCCCTGTCGGAGGTGCTCTACCTCAAGGCCGAACAGAAATACGTGACCGTGCGCACCGTGGGCCGCAGCTACATCCTCGACGGTGCACTGGCCGACCTGGAGGCCCGCCACGCCGATCACCTGCTGCGCGTGCACCGCAACGCGCTGGTGGCCCGCAGCGCCCTGCGCGCCCTGGAACGCCACGACGACCCCACCGAAGGCGAAGGCTGGGCCCTGCGCCTGCACGGCATCCCCGAACTGCTCATGGTCTCACGCCGCCAGCTCCCCCAGGTCCGCGCCGCCATCCGCGACGAAGGACAGCCCGGCTGACGATGAAAGGCGGAGGACAGCGCTCTGCGCCTAAAAGCGCGCCCCCAACACAAGCATGGCCCAACGCGAGGGACACCGAGCAAGGGCCTATGCCGGCCGCGCCGCCCCGCAGCGAGGGTGTCGTCCCCCTCCGCGAAGCGAGAAGGGGGAAGCCGCGAAGCGGCTCAGGGGGTCAAGCCATCTTTCTAGACAGATCCCACATCGCATCCACCAGCAGATCGATGTCCCGCGCGTCATGCCACAGGTGCGTGGACACGCGCACGCCGTAGTGGTCTGCCGCCGCGCCGATCACGGGGAAGTTGGAGTTGCGGATCACGAAGCCCTGCGGATAGTCGCTGAGCATGCGCGCCACGAAGGTCGAGGACTTGGTCCCGTTCATCACGTCGTCCTTGTTCTGGAACGGGTTGAAGCAGGTCAGCGCCGACAGCAGCTTGGGATCGTCCTTGGGCGAGTACAGCGAGTCCACGCCCCAGCGCTCGACGATCTTTTCCTTGAGGTAGGACGACAGCGTCAGGTCATAGGTCTCGATCTTCTTGCGGCCGATGCTGTCCCACTGCGCGCAGGCCTGGGCCAGCGCCATGAACATGGGCGTGTGCACGCTGCCGCAGGAAGTGACCGAGGCGGCGATGTCGTAGGTCTCCTTGGCCGTGGTCGTGCGCTCCAGCGCCGGGTAGGCGCTGGTGTGCACCGGGTACCACTTGGGCAGGGGCAGCGGGTTGGAGGCGCGGATCTTGTTGCGGATGATGAGGATGCCCGTGGAGCCCGGGCCGCACTGCCACTTGTGGCCCGCGCCCGACATGAAGTCCATGCCCAGCTCCGCATAGTTGTAGGCCATCATGCCCGGCAGGTGGGCGCCGTCCACGATGCTGATCAGGCCGTGCGCCTTGACCACGCCCATCAGGTCGGCAATGGGCAGCATGGTGCCGGTCTTGTAGGTGGGAGAGGACCACATCATGGCGCGCACGCGCTTGCCCTGGGCCTTGAGCGCGCGGATGCGCTCGTCGAACAGGTTCACGTAGGTGGCGGCCGTCTGGTTGTTGCCCACGGGCAGCGCAATGCGCGAGACCTCGATGCCGTAGCGGTCCTGGGCGATCTTCAGCGGCGTGTCGCCGCCGCCGTGCTCGTGGTTGGTGGTCACCACCACGTCGCCACGCTGCCAGTCGATGCCCAGGATGGCGTGGCACATGCCCGAGGAGGTGTTGGCCGAGAAGGCCAGCTCGTCGGCATCCACGCCAAAGCCCGGCGCCACCTGCTTGCGCAGGTCCAGCAGGTTGCTGTAGCCGTTGCCCGAGTCGGCGGCCTTCTTGCGGTTTTCGGTATCGAACACATCGAGCACCAGCTTGGGCATGGAGCCCGCCGTGCCGATGTTCATGTAGGTCTTCTCGGGCTTGAGGATGAACATGCTCTGCACGTCGGTCCAGAAGGCCTCGTCACGCATGAGCTGCTCGCGCAGCGCAGCGGCCGAGGTCTGGGCATTGCCGCTGCCGCAGGCAGCCAGCAGCGGCCCCAGCGTGGCTGCGCCGGTGCCGTAGCCCAGCATGCGCAGGAAGTCGCGGCGCTTGGAAGTCCAGCGCGCGGGATAGCCGGATTCGCCGGCGGCCGCAGTGGCGGTCAGGGATGTGGCCTGCTCGGCCGCGATCTGGGGGTGTCGTGCGTTCATGCGGTCCTCCTGTCGTTGCGCAAGCGGTCAGCGGCGGCCGACGATGGCCGAGATTTCGATCTTCACATCGCGCGGCAGGCGCGCCACCTCCACCGTGGCCCGAGCGGGGGCGCCGGTCTTGAAGTACTCGCCATAGACCTTGTTCATGGCGGCGAACTCGTTGAGGTCCTTCATGAAGACCGAGGTGGACAGCACATCCTCATAGCCCAGTCCCTGGGACTTGAGCTTGGCGCCGATGTGGTCCAGCACGGCGCGCGTCTGCTCCTCGATGGTCGTGCCCTGGATGGCCGTGCCCTGCGCGTTCAGCGGCAGCACGCCCGAGAAGTAGATCGTGTTGCCATGCGCCACCATCTGCGAATACGGGCCGATGGCCGGATAGATCTGCGTGGTGGACAGCACCTCGCGCTTGTGGGGCGCGGCGCAGCCCGCCAGCGTCGCTACCGCCGCCGCCACACCGCATGCCAGCGCCACGCGCCGCAGGTTCGATCGAATATCCATGGTATTGCCTTTCTGAAACAAGAATACAAACTGCCACTGCCGTGCCGCGCATTACTGCAACGGCGCCCCGGAAACACTTCGTCACCATTTAATTGGGTCATCGAAGGCGACATGAATCATTGACACAAAATGATTCGAATCAGTGATTTCACGGAGAAATTCTAGGCAGGGATCTGGAGCATTCGATAATGAATTTTCCCCTACGCACCACTACGCAGGACCGCTTGCGCAGTGCTACGCAGCAGGATAACTCTCTTCTGAAACAACGGCTTGGCACGGAACCTGCTCAACCGTAGCCAGGCATGTCAGACAGATGAGGGACGGCGCACCACAATACGGCAAAACCATTATTCAAGACCCCAAAAAGGGGACAACGCACCAAGAAAATGCATATCGGATTCCCTATGTCAATGGGATATTCTTTCGTGCGCGAAATATATTATCCATGGCATTTTCCTTGGGATATTCAAATTCCTTTTCCTGCGCGCGTGGATATGCAGCGCGCACAGGCTATTGGCAGATACGACGCCCGCCATTCAAGGTCCGCTGCCGGGCCCCGGCGCCATGCGCGCAAGCCCTGTTGACAAGGTCCGTGCACTGGGCGGAAAAGATCGTCGGTGCACCCCACACAGGCTCCCATGCAACTTCCGCTGAAACTTGCGCTTCTGTCGATTGCCGCCATCGCGCTGGCCCTGGGCCTGGTCGCGGTGACCGTGCAACACCAGACACTGGAGCTGGCCCGCCAGGAACGAGAGCTGGTCGAGACCGCCTACCTGCACAGCAAGGAGACCGAGCTGCGGCACTACGTGCAGCTGGCGACCACGGCGCTGGCGCGCATCCAGTCCAGCGGCGAGGAGCCATCCGTGCAGCGGCGCCAGGCGCTGGATACGCTGGCGCGCATGCAGTTCGGCGAGGACGGCTACTTCTTTGTCTACGACGAACACGGCAACGTGCTGCTGGATGCGCGGCAGATGGGCCTGTCGGGCGTGGACCTGTGCGATCCCAACAGCCCGGGCGGCGCAGGGCCCGCCAGGATCATCCTGGATGCCGCGCGCAGCGGCGGCGGCCTGGTGCGCTACCAGTGGCAAAAGCCGTCCTCGCTGCGTACCGAGGCCAAGCTCGCCTACGTGGCCACGGTCCCCGAATGGGGCTGGTCGCTGGGCACGGGCCTGTACCTGGACGATGTGGAGCAGGCGCTGCGCCAGATCGACGAAAGCGCCCAGGCCAATATCGCGGCCACGCGCTGGCGCATCTTCGGCATTGCGGCGCTGTGCATCGTGCTCATCGGCGTGGCGGGGCTGGCGTTCAATCTCAGCGACCACCGCGTGTCCAGCACCAAGCTGCAGCGCCTGGCCCAGCGCGTGGTGCATTCGCAGGAGGAAGAACGCACGCGCGTGGCGCGCGACCTGCATGACGGCGTGGTCCAGGTGCTGGTCTCGTCCAAGTTCCTGCTGGAGACGGCCCAGGCCCAGCTCAGGCGCCTGGCCGCACAGGACCCGGCCACGGCCCAGCGCATGGTGGACCAGGGACTGGAGCAGCTCAACCACGCGCTGGTGGAGATACGGCGCGTCTCCCACGGCCTGCGCCCCGCCCTGCTGGACGACCTGGGACTGGCCCCGGCCCTGGCACTGATGAGCCAGCAGATGCAGGCCGAGGACGGCCTGCGCATGCAGTTCGGCTGCCGGGGCGAGACCCGCTTTCTGCCGCCCAGCCACGCCACGGCCCTGTTCCGCGTGGCCCAGGAGGCCGTGACGAATGCGCAAAACCATGCGCAGGCCACGCGCATCGACGTCAGCCTGCACTTTCAGCGCCGCCGCGTGGTGCTGCAGGTCAGCGACGACGGCCAGGGCTTCGACATGCGCCGCGTGCAGCGCGACCGCCAGGGCGGCATCGGCCTGCGCAACATGCGCGAGCGCATCGAGGGCCTGGGCGGCCATCTGAGCATCAGCTCGGGCGCCCGGGGCACCCGGCTGGTCGCCGTGCTCTACCGCAGCGGCGGCATGCCGCTGTCTCCCTCACCGGAATTCGAACTCCCACAGGCCGCTGCATGAACCCCATGATCCGCATCCTCCTGGTGGACGACCACCCTCTCGTGCGCGACGGCGTGTCCATGCGCCTGCAGGCCACGGACCATATCCGTGTCGTGGGCGAGGCCGCCAGCGTGGACCAGGCCCTGCCGCTGGCCCGCGAGCTGTCGCCCGACCTGGTGGTGACCGACATCCGCATGCCGGGCGCCAGCGGCATCGACCTGGCCGCGCTGTTCCGCGATCAGTTCCCGCTGGTGCGCGTGCTGGTGCTGTCCATGCACGAGGACCCCGAATACGTGCGCCGCGCCGTGGCGCTGGGCGCGCGCGGCTATGTGCTCAAGGACGCGCCTGCGCAGCAGCTCATCGAGGCCATAGACCGGGTCTACGCCGGCGGCCTGTATTTCAGCCCCGGCCTGCAGCCCGTGGTCGAGGACGACGGCGCCGGTGCCGCCCCCCGGCGCGCCCTCACGCCGCGCGAGGCCAGCGTGCTGCAGTGGATCTCGGAGGGCCGCTCCAACAAGGAGATTGCGGCACTGATGGGCACCTCGGTGCGTACCGTGGAAACCCACCGGCTGCACCTGCGCCGCAAGCTGCGCATTGACGGCCATGCGGCCTTCATCAAGTACGCCGTGGACTATGCCGACCTGCTTGGCAGCACGCCCGTGCAGGCCGGTGCGGGATAGCCTGAAACGCCGCCCGCTCAGTGCGCGTGGGCCGCGCGGCTGACCACGGTGACCAGCACGATGCCCAGCATCAGCCAGCCCACCTGGGCCACGGTCTCGCGCGCGCTCAGGCGCTTTTGCAGCTGGGGAATCAGGTCGGCCAGCGCCACGTAGATGAAGCTGCTGGAGGCCACGGCCAGGAAGTACGGCAGCAGCTCCTGCAGCTGGCCGACCAGGAAATAGCCGCCAATGCCGCCCAGCGTGGTCACGGCCCCGGCCATGGACACCTTGATCAGGGCCACGCGCCGGTTGGAGCTGGACTGGCGCAGCACCACGATGTCGCCCATGTGGTGCGGCACCTCGTGGGCCAGCACCGACACCGCCGCGATCAGCCCCAGGCGCATGTCGGCCATGAAGGCGGAGGCGATCAGCACGCCATCGCCGAAGCAGTGCACGCTGTCGCCGGTCAGCACCGCCCAGCCGCCGTGGCGGTGGCCATGATGGTGGCCATGGGAATGGTCATGGGCGTGGCCCTGGTGATCGTGATGCTCGTGGTGATCGTGCTCATGGGCCGGCGGCGCGCCGTGCTCATGCCCGTGGTGCCACAGCTCGGCCTTGGACAGCAGGAAAAAGAACACCAGGCCCACCAGCAGCGTGACGAACAGGTCGTGCGCGCCGGCCTCGCTCTCGAAGGCTTCGGGCAAGAGGTGCATGAAGGCCGTGGCCAGCAGCGCGCCCGCCGCCAGGCTCAACAGCCGCTGCGGCATCATGCCCGGCGAGCGGTTGCCTCCCAGCCCCATCAACAACGCGGCCACCCAGACGCTGCCAATACCGGCGGCCAGGGTGGCCAGAATGATTGCTACCAATGTCATAGCGATTTGTGCTTCAACCGTATGCCCTTGCAGGCGAAACCCGCGAATTCTCGCAGAAAGACCGGCCCCATCGCAGCCGTGGCCTGCGATCCCATGAAGGAAGCAGGCCACGGTGTCGGGTGCCCTCGGTTTCAGCCTACAGAAGCTGTCAAGCCCCCCCAGCGCAAAAAAGCTCAGGGCGCGACGCCGTTCTTGTTGAACCAGGCCAGCATTTTTTGCCAACCGTCGCGCGCAGCCTGCTCGCGGTAGCTGGGCCGGTAGTCGGCATGGAAGGCGTGTGGCGCCTCCGGGTAGATCACGAACTCCGAGGCCTTGGCCGCTGCCGAGCCCTGCTTGAGCGCCTCGCGCATGCGCTCCACGGATTCCAGCGGAATGCCCGTGTCCTGCCCGCCATACAGGCCCAGCACCGGCGCCTTGAGGCTGGAGACCAGCTCCAGCGGATGGCGTGGCTGCAGCGCGGTCTTGGCGCCTTCCAGCCGGCCGTACCAGGCCACGCCGGCCTTGACCGGGCCATGGGCCGCATACAGCCAGGTGATGCGCCCGCCCCAGCAAAAGCCCGTGATGGCCACGCGCGCCGTATCGCCGCCCTGCGTGCCCGCCCATTGCACGGCGCCGTCCAGGTCGGCCATGACCTGTTCGTCGGGCACCTTGGAGACCAGCTCGCTCATGAGCTTGGCGATCTCGGTATAGGTCTTGGGATCGCCCTGGCGCGCATACAGATCGGGGGCGATGGCCAGGTAGCCGGCACGCGCCAGGCGGCGGCAGGTGTCGGCAATGTATTCGTGCACGCCGAAGATCTCGGAGATCACCAGCACCACGGGCACATTCTTCTTGCCGGCGGGTGCGGCGCGGTAGGCCGGCACCTTGAAGCCGTTCACGGTGAAATGCACCTCGCCGGCCGTCAGGCCGTCGGCCGGCGTGGAGATGGCGGTCTGCGCCATCAGCGGCGTGGCCGCGGCGGCATAGCCCAGGCCCAGGGCCGTCTGCAATGCCAGGCGCCGCGTGGGCCCCTCTTCGCTGCTGCGCCCCGGAACCAGGGCCTTCAGGTCTTGCTGCTGATCGTCACGCATGCATCTCTCCTTGGTGGTGGTTGAGAACCGGCCAAGTCTACGATGCGCGCGTGATGCTCAATGTGCCTTGTCCCAGTTGGGGCCGACGCCCACTTCGGCGAGCAAGGGAACCTTCAGTTCCGCCACGCCGGCCATCAGGCGCGGGATCTCGGTGCGCACCCAGTCCGACTCGCCTTCGGGCAGCTCGAACACCAGTTCGTCGTGCACCTGCATGATGACGCGGACCTCGGACTGCCTGGCATCGAGCTCGGCCTGCACCGCCACCATGGCCTTCTTGATCAGGTCGGCCGCCGTGCCCTGCATGGGCGCGTTGATGGCCTGGCGCTCGGCCGCCTTCTTGCGCGGGCCGCTGCCGCCGTTGATGTCCACCAGGTACAGGCGGCGGCCGAAGACGGTTTCCACGTAGCCGTGGTCGCGCGCGAATTCCACCGTCTCGTCCATGTAGCGCTTGACGCCTGGATAGCGCTGGAAATAGCGGTCGATGTAGGCGGCAGCAGCCTTGGTCTCTATGCCCAGGTTCTTGGCCAGGCCAAAGCTGCTCATGCCGTAGATCAGCCCGAAGTTGATGACCTTGGCATAGCGGCGCTGCTCGCTGCTGACCTGCTCCAGCTCCACGTTGAAGACTTCCGATGCCGTGGCCCGGTGCACGTCGCGGCCTTCGTGGAAGGCGCGCAGCAGCGACTCGTCGCCCGACAGGTGGGCCATGATGCGCAGCTCGATCTGCGAGTAGTCGGCGCTGGCGATCACATGGCCGGGCGCGGCAATGAAGGCCTCGCGCACGCGCCGGCCTTCGGGCGTGCGGATGGGGATGTTCTGCAGGTTGGGGTCGTTGCTGGACAGGCGCCCCGTCACGGCCACGGCCTGGGCGTAGTGCGTGTGCACCCGGCCCGTGCGCGGCAGCGCCAGCTGGGCCAGCTTGTCGGTATAGGTGCCCTTGAGCTTGGACAGGCTGCGGTGCTCCAGCAGCTTGGCGGGCAGCGGATAGTCCTCGGCCAGCTTCTCCAGCACCTCTTCGTCGGTGCTGCGTGCGCCGGTGGCCGTCTTCTTGACCACGGGCATGCCCAGCTTGTCGAAGAAGATTTCGCCGAGCTGCTTGGGGCTGGCCAGGTTGAAGGGCTGGCCCGCGATGTCGTAGGCCTCCTGCTCCAGCTGCACGATGCGCTGGCCCAGATCGTTGCTCTGCCTGGCCAGCGTGGCGGCATCGATGAGCACGCCGTTGCGCTCTATGCGGAACAGGGCCTCGCTGGTGGCGATCTCCAGCTCGTAGATGCCGCGCAGGCCGTCGTGCGCCTGCAGCTGCGGCCACAGCACGCGGTGCACGTCCAGGGTCTGGTCGGCATCCTCGCAGGCATAGGCGGCAGCCTTGTCCACGGGCACCTGGGCGAACGGGATCTGGTGGGCGCCCTTGCCGCACAGGTCTTCATAGCTGATGCCCGTGCGGTTGGTGTGGCGCAGCGCCAGGCTGGCCAGGCCGTGCGGGCGGTGCACTTCCAGCACATAGCTTTGCAGCATGGTGTCGTGCACATAACCGTGCACCTCGATGCCGGCATTGGCGAAGACATGGCGGTCGTACTTGACGTGCTGGCCCAGCTTGGGCCGGGCGGCATCCTCCAGCCAGGGCTTGAGGCGCTGCAGCACCTCGTCGGCCGGCAGTTGCTCGGGCGCGTCGGGGCCGGCATGGCGCAGGGGGATGTAGGCAGCGGCGCCGGGCTCCACGCTCAGCGAGATGCCGACGATCTCGGCACGCATCTCGTCCAGCGAGGTGGTTTCGGTATCCAGGGCCGTGAGTTCGGCGGCGTTGATCTTGGCCAGCCACTGGTCGAACGCTTCCCAGGTCAGCACCACGTCGTAGTCCAGCGCACGCTGCTGGGCGGTCTCGGCCTCGGCGGTGGCGTCGTCGGATTCGGCCTGCTCCTGGGCAAACATGTCGCCCGTGGACTGGTCGGCACGCGGCTTGGCCGCGGGCTTGCGGCCGGCCTTGACGGCTTGCAGCGCATCGGGCTCGGGCGCGGCACCGCCGAGCATGCGTGCCAGCCCCTTGAAGCCGTAGCGCTCATAGAACTCGCGCAGCGGCGCGGTATCGGGCTCGCGCGGCGCCAGCGCGTCGAGCACGGGCAGGGTGGGCACTTCGGCGCTCAGGTCGCAGTCGGTCTTCATGGTGACCAGCTGGCGGCTCAGCGCCAGCTGGCCCGAGGCGATGGCATCGCGCAGGTTCTGGCCAGCCACGCCCTTGATGCCGTCGGCCGCAGCGATCAGGCCGTCGAGCGAGCCGTGCTCGGCCAGCCACTTGACGGCCGTCTTGGGGCCGACCTTGGCAACGCCGGGCACGTTGTCCACGGCATCGCCGACCAGCGCCTGGTAGTCGATCATCTGCGCAGGCGGCACGCCGAACTCGGCCGTCACGCCGGCCACGTCGCGGCGCTTGCCGCTCATGGTGTCCATCACCATGATGTGGGGATCCACCAGCTGGGACAGGTCCTTGTCTCCACTGGAGATGACCACGTTCACGCCCTGGGCGGCGGCCGTCTTGGCCAGGGTGCCGATCACGTCGTCGGCCTCCACGCCCTGGATGGCCAGCACGGGCCAGCCCATCAGGCGGACCACTTCGTGGATGGGCTCGATCTGCGAGCGCAGATCGTCGGGCATGGGCGAGCGGTGCGCCTTGTATTCGGGATAGAGCGCATCGCGGAAGGTGGGGCCGCTGGCGTCGAACACGCAGACCGCGTAGTCGGCCGCCACTTCCTTGCGGATCGCCTGGAGCATGTTGATCATGCCGCGGATGGCGCCCGTGGCGGGGCTTTCCGGGTTGCCGGGCTCGGCGCGCAGATCCGGCATGGCGTGGTAGGCGCGGTAGAGGTAGCTGGAGCCGTCGATCAGCACCAGGGTCTTGGAATTGCTCATGCGCCGATTGTGCACGCGCCGGCAGGGGGACAGGGCGGGACAGGGCCCGCCGCAAGACCTACAATGGAGCCCATGCGCGCCGCTCCACTTCTCATCCTCCTGAGCCTGGCCGCCAGCCCCGTGCTGGCCCAGAACCCCACGCCTGCCCCGGCTGCCTCCACCGCCCCCGCGGCGGCGACCGCCGGGCAGACCGCGCCGGACACGGCCAGGCCCGAGGCCCGCGACCGAAGCAACCAGCGCGTGGAACGCATCCATGTGGAAGACGAAGGCAGCCGCGTTGACGAACTGCGCGTGGGCGGCCAGACCCGAAGCATCACCGTGCAGCCCAAGGTCGGCGACATGCCCTCCTATGAGGTGCAGTCCAACGACGGCGCCCGCTCCTCCCGCAACCGCGGCGATGGCGACGGCACCAACGGCACGCGCGTCTGGAACCTCAAGAAGTTCTGATCCTCACCGGACTGTCCGGGCCCCGGGCCCGGCGGCATCCCAGGGGGCAGCACCTGACGGCGCTGCCCTCTTTCCATATCTGACGACAACGATTTCCGCCGAGCCGCGCTGGCCGGCAATGCAAACATGGCCGTTTTCACCGAAGTCTCCGACAAAGATGCGCGCGAGCTGCTGCGCCGCATGTCCCTGGGTTCCTTCAAGGAGCTGCGCGGCATCCAGGGCGGCATAGAGAACACCAACTACTTTCTCACCACCGAGCAGGGCGAGTGGGTGCTGACGCTGTTCGAGCGCCTGACGGCCGAGCAACTGCCCTTCTACCTGTACCTGATGAAGCATCTGGCGCAGGCCGGCATTCCCGTGCCCGACCCGCAGGCCGAGACACGCAGCGGCGACATCCTGCTGCGCGTGTGCGGCAAGCCCGCCTCCATCGTCAACCGCCTGCCCGGCAGGAGCGAGCTGACCCCCCAGCCCGCACACTGCGCCGCCGTGGGCGAGATGCTGGCGCGCATGCACCTGGCCGGCCGAGACTACGATCGCCAGCAGCCCAATCTGCGCGGCCTGCCCTGGTGGAACGAGACCGTGCCCACGGTGATCCCGCACATCGACGCACCCACCGCCGACCTGCTGCGCTCCGAACTGGCCTTCCAGAACCATGTGGCCGCCTCGCCCGCCTATGCGGCGCTGCCGCGCGGCCCCGTGCATGCCGACCTGTTCCGCGACAACGTGATGTTCGATGGCGAGCGCCTGACCGGCTTCTTCGATTTCTACTTCGCAGGCGTGGACAGCTGGCTGTTCGACCTGGCGGTGTGCCTCAACGACTGGTGCATCGAACACGCCACAGGCGCCCATGACGCGGCCAAGGCCAAGGCCATGATCGATGCCTACCAGTCCGTGCGCCCCCTGACCGCCGCCGAGCGAGAACTGTTCAACCCCATGCTGCGCGCGGGCGCGCTGCGCTTTTGGATCTCCCGCCTGTGGGATTTCCACCTGCCGCGCGAGGCCTCCATGCTCGTTCCCCACGATCCCACGCATTTCGAGCGCGTGCTGCGCCAGCGCCTGGCCCGCCCCGTGGCGCTGGACTGACGTCCCAGGCCGGCCACGACGCGGCAGCCGGAGGGCTTTGCGGTCCACGGGCCGCGCTTCCTCGGGTACAGTCCCCGTTCGGGCGCCAGCGGCGCGGCCCATGCCAGAGGCCATGCCCCATCCAGGCGCCCCGACTTCCTCACCCCATGAAACTTCTCATCGTTCCCGCCCGTACCGGCCTGCAATGGGTGCAGCAGGGCATCCGCACCTTCCGCCAGCAGCCGCTGGCGCTGGCGGCACTGTTCTTTCTGTCGATGGCGGCCATGTCGCTGGTCACGGTGCTGCCGCTGATCGGCCCCGTGATCGCGCTGGGCCTGCTGCCGGCCACATCGCTGGCCATGATGGTGGCGGCGGCCGAGGCATCGCACGGGCGCGCGCCCACGCCGGCCCTGCTGCTGGTGGCCTTTCGCACCGGGCGCCAGCGCCTGAATTCCATGCTCACGCTGGGCGCCATGTATGCGGCAGGCTTCTTGCTGATCATGGGCCTGTCCATGCTGGTGGACGATGGCCAGTTCGCCAACGTCTACCTGGGCGGCGAACCGCTGACGCGCGAGATCGCCGAATCGCCCGACTTCCAGGCCGCCATGTGGCTGAGCATGGGCCTGTACCTGCCGCTTTCGCTGCTGTTCTGGCATGCGCCGGGCCTGGTGCACTGGCACAACGTACCGCCGGTCAAGGCCGTGTTCTTCAGCCTGGTGGCGTGCGTGCGCAACATCGGCGCACTGGTGGTCTTCGGCCTGAGCTGGATGGGCGTGTTCATCGTGGCCGGCATCGTGATGGCACTGATCTCGGCCGTGCTGGCCCAGGTGCTGGGCGGCATTGCCAACGGCCTGATGATTGCCACGGCCATGCTGCTGGCCGCCATGTTCTTCACCTCCATCGTCTTCACCTTCCGTGACTGCTTTGCGGCGCCCGATGAAAGCGATGGCAGCGACGCCATCGGCACCGAACCGCCGCAGCCGCCCGGACTGTCCGGCTGACGCCTGCACGGCACCAGATCACCAGGCCCCTTTCGAGGGGCTTTTTCTTTGCCGTTTCTCTGTCGTGCCAGCGGCCACCCGGGCGTCCACATGACGCAGTCACTGTTGTGTCATACGGATGCCATCGCTTTGTCACAGTGCCTGCCTAGCATGCCGTGCGGATGCATAGCCAGCGAGTGCGCAGCGGCATCCCGGCCCATCCCGCCCCCGATGGGCTGATGCAGACAACCCCACAACGGAAGCCCCATGTCCCAATCCACGATGCTCTCCCGCCGCAAGGCGCTGCAATTCCTGACCGGCGCCCCCCTGCTGCCGCTCGGCTCCGCCGTGTCCGCCGCCGGCCTGCTGACCGCCTGCGGCGGTGGCGATGACGGTCCCGCGAAGAACTATGTGGCGGCCAGCTTCACCTCCATGGCCGCGCCCACGCTGGCCACCCCCCAGGCCATGGCCCGGATGACCGTGGCCTCGCAGCTCAAGGTGCAGTACAGCGACAACAGCGAGCAGAGCTTCGACCTGGGCTACCAGCCCTTCTTCGTGACCGGCGACGAAGTGCCGGACGGCAAGGGCGGCAAGATCCTGGCCGGCGGCTACTACGACATCAACAACAACAAGATCATCGACCGCACCGTGGCCGGCAGCGAGCGCCACTTCTTCTCCGATGCGCCCGACGGCACCTCGCTGCTGACCGTGCCCAATGCCAAGGTGGATGGCGTCAAGGGCAAGCCCGTGTTCGCCGTGGTGCAGTTCGAATACACGACCTGGGCGCAGGATGGCAAGACCGACATGTACGGCAAGCTGCCCTCGCCCATCGCCGTGCTGACGCTGGACCAGGACCAGACCACGGGCAAGCTCAGCCTGGTCAAGTACCACAACGTGGACACCTCCAAGGTGCACGGCCTGTGGATCACCTGCGGCGCCAGCCTGTCGCCCTGGGGCACCCATCTGTCCAGCGAAGAGTACGAGCCCGACGCCTTCGCCACCGGCAATGCGCAGTTGCAGGCCTTCAGCCAGAACCTGTATGGCGACCAGACCAAGGCCAACCCCTACCACTACGGCCACATGCCCGAAGTGACTGTCAACGTGGACGGCACGGCCAGCATCAAGAAGCATTTCTGCATGGGCCGCATCTCGCACGAGCTGGTCCAGGTCATGCCCGACCAGCGCACGGCGCTGATGGGCGACGACGCCACCAACAGCGGCTACTTCGTCTTCGTGGCCGACAAGGAAAAGGACCTGTCCTCGGGTTCGCTGTACGTGGCCAAGGTGGGTGCAGGCTTCTCCATCGACCCCGCATCGGGCAGCGCCGCCGCGCTGACCTGGATCAAGCTGGGCTCGGCCACCAGCGCCGAGATCGAGCAGTTGGCCAACACGCTCAAGCCCACGGACATCATGACCGTGGCCAAGACCGATCCGGGCGACGCCAGCTACACCAAGATCACCGCCAACGGCAAGGTGGAGTGGATCAAGATCAACCCCGGCATGGAAAAGGCCGCCGCCTTCCTGGAAACCCACCGCTACGCCGCCTTCAAGGGCGCGAGCATGGGCTTCACCAAGATGGAAGGCACGACCGTCAACGCCAAGGACAAGGTGGCCTACTCGGCCCTGCAGAACTGCGAAAAGTCCATGGTGGCCGGCGATGCGCTGAACGTGGCAGGCAATGGCGTGTCCATCCCCAAGCAGCTCAAGGCCGGCGCCGTGATGGCACTGAACCTGCGCGGTGGCCAGAAGGACACGGCCGGCGCCGCCATCAACAGCGAGTGGATGCCCGTGGACACCAAGGCCCTGCTGGCCGGCGAGGACATCAGCGCCGACGCGCTGGGCAACACCGGCAACCCGAACAAGATCTGCAACCCCGACAACCTCAAGTTCTCGGAGAAGATGCGCACCCTGTTCATCGGCGAGGACAGCGGCCAGCACGTCAACAACTTCCTGTGGGCCTACAACATCGACACCAAGCAGCTGTCGCGCCTGATGTCGATTCCCGCAGGCGGCGAATCCACGGGCCTGCACGCCGTGGACGAGATCAACGGCTGGACCTACATCATGAGCAACTTCCAGCACGCCGGTGACTGGGGCAGCATCCACAACGTGGTCAAGTCCACGCTGGACCCGCTGATCAGCACCAACTATCGCGGCAAGTTCGGCGCCGCCGTCGGCTACCTGACCGGCACCGCTTCCCAGCCCAAGCTGTCGGCCTGACCGCCGCCCTGCGGCGCGTGGCGCCACAACAAGAAGGCCATGGATTTCCATGGCCTTTTTGCATGCCTGCGCCGCAACTGCATGGATGTCATGAACCCGACTCTTAGCGTGCAAAACAAGAGTCATTCTCACCTGCTCGCTATAATTTCTGATGCATTGCGGCGTCGCTAGCCCGCCATCGCACCATCTTCAGCCCCGCCGGATCACGCCCCTCAAGGCCCGGCAGGCGCACGCAGAGCCACACCACAGGAGAGACTCCATGACCCCAGCTTCCCGCATCCTTCGCAGCACGGCCTCCGCATGGCTGGCGGCCGCTGCCACCCTGGCGGTGCCGGCTGCACATGCCGACTATCTCTGGCTGCAGCAGGACGCAGGACAGGCCCGGGCCTATGCCGGAGAACTGCGCAAGCCGCTGCAACAGCTGCCGGCCCTGGAGGACGCCAAGCAGGTCCTGCCCGACGGCAAGAGCCTTCCCCTGAAGGCCGAGGCCAATCATTTCACCGCGGACGCAGGCCAGGGCGATGTGCGCATCGCCGCCACGCGCCCCGGCGCCAATGGCGTGCTGACCTATTACCAGGCCCGTTTCGGCCGCAACGACACCAAGGCCGTGAACGACCTGGAGCTGGTGCCCACCACGGCGGGCGGCGATACGTTCCAGCTGGTGTTCAAGGGCCGCAAGGTCGCGGCCAGCCAGGTCAATGTGCAGACCAGCGAGGGCTGGTACCGCACGCTCACGCCATCGCAGGACGGCACCGTGAGCTTCAAGCCCTACTTCCCGGGCCTGTACGTGCTGGAGGTGACGGCGCGCGTGGACAACGGCTCGGTCACGCTGGACGGAAAGAAGTACACCGACGTGCGCCACACCACCACGCTGAGCTTCGAAGTCAAGCACTGACCGCCGGACACGACGGCCCGGCCCTCACTCCACGACCGTGAGCTTGGCAATGGACAGCGCCAGCCACTTCGTGCCGTGGCGCCCAAAGCTGACCTGGGCACGCGCGTCGTCGCCCGTGCCTTCCAGGGCCAGCACCTTGCCTTCGCCGAACTTGTTGTGGAACACGTTCAGGCCCACGCGCAGGCCGTGGCCCGGGTCGGCCTTTTGCGGCGGCACGGGCGGGCTGGCGAAGACCTCGCTGCGCCAGCCTTCGGCCTTGCTGCCGAAGCCGCCGCGATCGCGTGAGCCATAGCCGCCACCACCGCCGCCACCGGGGCGGGGCGCGTAGCTGCCAAAGCCGCCCTGCTTGGGGGTGATCCACTTGAGCGCCTCTTCAGGCAGCTCGTCGAAGAAGCGGCTCTTGACGTTGTAGCGCGTCTGCCCGTGCAGCATGCGCGTCTGCGAATGGCTCAGGTACAGGCGCTTGCGCGCGCGGGTGATGGCCACATAGGCCAGGCGGCGTTCTTCCTCCAGGCCGCCTCGGTCCATCATGGCGTTCTCGTGCGGGAACAGGCCCTCCTCCACGCCGCCGATGAAGACGGCGTCGAACTCCAGGCCCTTGGAGGCATGCACGGTCATCAGCTGCACGGCGTCCTGGCCTGCCTGGGCCTGGTTGTCGCCAGCCTCCAGCGCCGCGTGCGTCAGGAAGGCGGCCAGCGGCGACAGGGTCTCGCCGGTATCGGCATCGACCATGCCGGCCACGGTGCCGGCCGGCGGCGTGAGCGGCGTGTCCAGCAACGGCAGCGCAGGGTCCAGGCCCTGGCTGGCGGGGCTTTGCGTCAGCGCCCTGGCGCCGTCGTGCTCGTCCAGCGGCAGGGCCACGGCATCGCGGCCAAAGCCTTCCTGGGTGACAAAGCTCTCGGCCGCGTTCACGAGTTCCTGCAGGTTCTCGATGCGGTCGGCGCCTTCCTTTTCGTTGCGGTAGTGCTCGAGCAGGCCGCTTTCTTCCTCGATGGCCTCGATGATCTCGCGCAGCGTGCGGCCCTGGGTCTGCTCGCGCAGCACGTCGATCTTGGCGACAAAGCCTGCGAGCTTGGCGCCCGGCGCGCCCGGCACCGCCGAGACGGCATCGTGCAGCGAGCAGCCCGCGCTGCGCGCCGCGTCCTGCAGCGTCTCCACGCTGCGCGCGCCGATGCCGCGCGGTGGGAAGTTCACCACGCGCAAAAAGCTGGTGTCGTCGTGCGGGTTCTCCAGCAGGCGCAGGTAGGCCAGCGCATGCTTGATTTCGGCGCGCTCGAAAAAGCGCAGCCCGCCGTACACGCGGTAGGGAATGGCGGCATTGAACAGCTGCGATTCGATCACCCGGCTTTGCGCATTGCTGCGGTAGAGCACGGCGATTTCCTGGCGCTGCCAGCCGTCCTTTTTCACGAGCTGCTGGATTTCCTCGACCATCCACTGCGCCTCGGCCATGTCGGTGGGCGCCTCGTAGATGCGCACGGGCTCGCCCGGGCCCTGGGTGGTGCGCAAGTTCTTGCCCAGGCGCTGGCTGTTGTGGCTGATGAGCGCGTTGGCGCAGTCCAGGATGTTGCTGTAGGAGCGGTAGTTCTGCTCCAGCTTGATCTGCTGGCGCACATCGAACTCGCGCACGAAGTCCTGCATGTTGCCCACGCGCGCACCGCGAAAGGCGTAGATGCTCTGGTCGTCGTCGCCCACGGCGATCACGCTGCCCAGGGCCTGCAGGCGGCCATCCACCACGTCGCCCGCCAATTGCTTGAGCCACTGGTATTGCAGCTTGTTCGTGTCCTGGAACTCATCGACCATGATGTGGCGAAAGCGCCGCTGATAGTGGGCGCGCAGCGCGGCGTCGTCGCGCAGCAGCTCGAAGGAGCGCAGCATCAGCTCGCCAAAATCGACCACGCCCTCGCGCTGGCACTGCTCCTCGTAGAGCTGGTAGATCTCGACCTTCTTGCGCGTGTCCGGGTCATTGGCCACCACGTCGCCGGGGCGCATGCCCTCTTCCTTGCAGCCGGCAATGAAGTACTGCAGCTGCTTGGGCGGGAAGCGCTCGTCGTCCACGTTGAACTGCTTGCACAGGCGCTTGACGGCCGACAGCTGGTCCTGCGTGTCCAGGATCTGGAAGGTGGACGACAGCCCTGCCGCCTGGTGGTGGGCACGCAGCAGCCGGTTGCACAGGCCGTGGAAGGTGCCAATCCACATGCCGCGCACGTTGTAGGGCAGCATGGTCGACAGGCGCGCCAGCATTTCCTTGGCCGCCTTGTTGGTGAAGGTCACGGCCAGGATGGAGCCCGGCGTGGCCTGGCCCGTCTGCAGCAGCCAGGCGATGCGCGTGGTCAGCACCCGCGTCTTGCCCGAGCCGGCGCCGGCCAGGATCAGCGCATGGCCGGCCGGCAGCGTGACGGCAGCGAGCTGCTCCTCGTTGAGGTTGGCCAGCAAAGGGGAGTTGGAGGCGGGTGCGGCACCGGAGGCGCCGTCGAGCAGATCGATCGGGAACATCCCGGCATTGTAGGAAGCGCCCCGGCCTGCGGGGAAAGCCATGCTGCATTTCCCGCATTCGACACATGCAGCGCATCTTCCCGGTCCATAACGCCATTGCTATAACCGCTATATCGACAGGGCGCCCGGGCCCGCCGCCGGCAACGTATAGAATCAATCACCGGGCCCAAGTTTCTTGCGGTCCGGTTTTTTGTGCCCGGGCCACAGCCGCCCTGGCGACGCGGCCCGCCCGCGCCGCCCGCAAGACCGGCCTCCAAGCCAAGCGCCCCATCGCGGAGGGATGTTCCTGCCGCGACCTTTCATGGAGCTTGGAATCAAATGGAAATCTTCGACTACGACAACATCCTGCTGCTGCCGCGCAAGTGCCGCGTGGAAAGCCGCTCGGAGTGTGATGCCAGCGTGGAGCTGGGCGGTCGGTCCTTCCGCATCCCGGCCGTGCCGGCCAACATGAAGACGGTGGTGGATGAAAGCATCTGCACCTGGCTGGCCCGCAACGGCTACTTCTACGTGATGCACCGCTTTGACCTGGACAACGTGCAGTTCGTGCGCGAGATGCAGGGCAAGGGCTGCTTCGCCTCCATCTCGCTGGGTGTCAAGAAGCCCGACTACGACACCGTGGACCGCTTCGTCGCCGAAGGCCTGTGCCCCGAATACATCACCATCGACATCGCCCACGGCCATGCCGACAGCGTGAAGAACATGATCGGCTACCTCAAGGAAAAGCTGCCCAAGTCCTTCGTGATCGCCGGCAACGTGGGCACGCCCGAAGCCGTGATCGACCTGGAGAACTGGGGCGCCGACGCGACCAAGGTCGGCATCGGCCCCGGCAAGGTCTGCATCACCAAGCTCAAGACGGGCTTTGGCACGGGCGGCTGGCAGCTGTCGGCGCTCAAGTGGTGCGCGCGCGTGGCCACCAAGCCCATCATTGCCGACGGCGGCATCCGCAGCCACGGCGACATCGCCAAGAGCGTGCGCTTTGGCGCCACCATGGTGATGATCGGCTCGCTGTTCGCGGGCCATGAGGAATCGCCGGGCCAGACGGTCGAGGAAAACGGCCAGCGCTTCAAGGAGTACTACGGCTCGGCCTCGGACTTCAACAAGGGCGAGTACAAGCACGTCGAAGGCAAGCGCATCCTCGAGCCCGTCAAGGGACTTCTGGCCGACACCCTGATCGAGATGGAGCAGGATGTGCAAAGCTCCATCAGCTACTCGGGCGGCAAGAAGCTGATGGACATCCGCAAGGTCAACTACGTGATTCTGGGCGGTGACAACGCAGGCGAACATCTGCTGATGTAAGCGCAGACACCAAGGCAAGGCGGCTTCGGCCGCCTTTTTTTGTGCCTGCGTTCCCGACGTCACGCAGGCCGCGCATGCCGAGATCGCGCCATGAACCAAAAAATTGGCGTGTCTTCCTGCAAGCACGCCAAAAATGCCGCATAATTGCGGTCTCGTTTGCAGCGCAGACTTGTTTTTGGGGCTCTTAGCTCAGCTGGTAGAGCAGCGGACTCTTAATCCGTTGGTCGAGTGTTCGAATCACTCAGGGCCCACCAAAAATTCCTTTTCAGCCTGGATTCATCCAGGCTGATTCCTTCGGAATACCCGAGGGGGCTCTTAGCTCAGCTGGTAGAGCAGCGGACTCTTAATCCGTTGGTCGAGTGTTCGAATCACTCAGGGCCCACCAAGAATTCCTTTGCCTGATCTCTTCAGGCAGCCACGCAGAAATACGTGGGGCTCTTAGCTCAGCTGGTAGAGCAGCGGACTCTTAATCCGTTGGTCGAGTGTTCGAATCACTCAGGGCCCACCACCAACACCCCGAAAAAGGCACTCAGCGCACCGGCGCTCAGTGCCTTTTCTTGTTGTACTCCATCAGCACCGACATATTGCTGCTGCCGGCCTTGGCCACCCACTCGCGACCAAAGCGCTCGCCCACCAAATCCAGCATGTGGCGCAGATCCGCCGACGGCGCGGCCACGGACACCTTGTTGTCGGCAAGGATCTTCTTGCCCAGCTCATCGGCCTGCTGGGCCAGCGCCCAGCCCTCTTTTTCAGCCGACTCGGCAGCGCGGCCGATGGCCTGGCGCTCGGGCTCGGTGAAGCCCCTCCAGGCAAGTTCGCTGACGCAAAGCATGTTCTTGGGAATCCAGGCCTTGATATCCAGAAACACCTTCATGGCCTTCCAGGCCTGGATGTCGGCGCCCGTGGCGCTGGAGGTAATCATGGCATCGATGCCACCTTGCTCCACAACGGCACCCAGATCGCCTGCGGCAATCACCACCGGCTGCGCCCCCCAGAGCTCGGCCAACCGCTTGGTCGCATCGCTTTGCACACGCAGCCTGAGGCCCTTGAGATCCGCGATGCTGTGGACCGGGCGCCGGCTCAGGAGACCCTGCGCCGGCCAGGGCACGGCAAACAGCAGGCGCGCGCCCTGCTGGGCCAGCAAGAACTCCTGCAGCACGGGGCGGGTCAACTGCCACAGGCGCGCGGCCTCGTCAAAGCCACGCACCATGAAAGGCAGCGAGTCCATGGCCAGCAGCGGGTGGATATCCGCACAGGACGACATGAGCACTTCGCCGAACTGGAGGTCATTGCGCTTGAGCGCAGGCAGCACCTGCGCCATGGGCTTGAGCGCCGAGCCGGACACCACCTCGATCTCCAGCGACTGCCGGGTGTCGGCACCCACGCGTGCCGCGAAATTGCGCAGGTTCTGCGTGTGGAAGATGCCATCGCCATAGGCCGCCGACAGCTGCAGCCGGTGGCCCTTGGACCAGGCAGCGCCGGCGGTCAGTTGCAACGCGGCCGGAGCCAGGCCTGATATCAACGTGCGGCGAGAAACAGTCATGAAAGATCCTTGGCGAAAGCGCCCAGAACCATGCCATCCACCCGACGGCGGACCTGTGTATGCGGGCGGAAAAGATAAATTCTATCGACATTTATATCATTTAGATACAAACTATCGACTCATTCCATCGCCCAGGTCATTCGCCAAGCCATCCGTCACACCGGATTCCAGCCAAGCCGCTACAGTGTCACCCTGCCGCAGACGCATGAGTGTGCGGCCCTCTTCTGCGCCTGTGGCCCGCCTGCAGCGCACAACCGCCTCGCCTGCATGCCACAAAATGTTTCCCCGCTCTGGCAGGGCCCGCGCTGGGCCCTGGCCGTCCTGCTTGCCATCCTGGGCATGCTGGGGCCGTTCTCGATCGATACCTACATCCCGGCCTTCTCGGGCATCGCCCAGGCCTTGAACGCCACGCCGCTGCAGATGCAGCAGACGCTGTCGGCCTATCTGTTCGGCTTTGCCTTCATGAACCTTTTCCATGGCGCCATGGCCGACAGCTTTGGCCGCCGCCCCGTGGTGCTATGGGGACTGGCCGTGTTCACGCTGGCCTCGGCAGGCTGCGCGCTGTCGCAGAACATCACGCAACTGGTGCTGTTCCGGGCGCTGCAGGGACTGTCCACGGGCGCTGGCATCGTGGTGTCGCGCGCCGTGGTGCGCGACCTGTTTCCGCCTGCCCAGGCCCAGCGCGTGATGGCCCAGATCACCATCTTCTTCGGCATTGCCCCGGCGCTGGCGCCGGTGCTGGGCGGCTGGCTGTTCGTGCACCTGGGCTGGGCGGCCGTATTCTGGTTCCTGACGCTGGTGGGCGTGCTGCTGTGGAGCATCAACTGGCGCTTTCTGCCCGAGTCTCTGCCGCAGGCGCAGCGCCAGCCCTTCCGGTTCAAGCCACTGATGCAGGGCTACAAGGCGCTGTGCAGCGATCCGCGCTTTGTGCTGCTGGCCTTTGCCAGCGGCGTGCCCTTCAACGGCATGTTTTTGTACGTGCTGTCGGCCCCCGCCTTCCTGGGCGACCTGCTGCACCTGCAGCCGCAGCAGTTCTTCTGGTTCTTCGTGATTTCGATCTCGGGCATCATGGGCGGCGCCTGGGTGAGCGGCCGGCTGGCCGGGCGCATTCCACCCAAGCACCAGATCCGCCACGGCTTTCTGATCATGTTCGTGGTGTCCATCGTCAACCTGGTTGCCAACCTGATCTGGCCTGCCCATGTGAGCTGGGCGTTGATTCCCGTGGGTGTGTTCGCCTTCGGCTGGGCCATGATGGTGCCCGTCGTGACCTTGCTGGTGCTGGACATCCATCCCGAGCGGCGCGGCCTGGCCTCATCGCTGCAGGCCGTGGTGGGCTCCACGGCCAATGGCATCGTGGCCGGCGTGCTGGCGCCTCTGGTGATGCATTCGACGGTGCTGCTGGCCCTGGGCTCGATCAGCATGATGCTGATCGGGCTGGCGTCGTGGATCTACCTGCATCACCGCTGGCCCGAAATCGGGCGGCATGCCTCGGAGGCCTGAAGGCCACTGCTCCCGGGATCCCGGGCGTCTATGCCCGGCCCGCGCGGCGGTCCAGCATTTTTTCCTTGTAGTAGCGCGCCTTTTCGGCATACATGGCCTGGTCCGCGCGTGACACGGTGGCCTCCAGCTGGCTGCCCTCGTTGCAACAGGCCACGCCCATGGACAGGCTGACCAGCTGACCCGGATAGAACTGGTTGTTTAGCTCCAGCAGGGACAGGATGCGCTCCTTGACGGCTTCGGCGCCGCGCTCGTCCGAGGCTGGCAGCAGCACCATGAATTCGTCGCCGCCCACGCGTGCCGCACAAGCGGGCGCATCCACGGCCTTGGTCAGCACTTCGCCCACGCGGCGAAGCATGTCGTCGCCTGCGGCATGGCCATGCTCGTCATTGGCCTCCTTGAGACCATTCATGTCGATGGCGATCACGGCCAGCGGCCACGGCCCCTTGCGCGCCAGGCGGTTCAATTCCTCGATATAGAAGGCGCGGTTGCGCAGTTGGGTGAGCACGTCGTGCTTGCCCAGGTATTCCAGATAGGCCTCGGCCTTCTTGCGTGCCGTGATATCCACCAGGGACAGCAGCACCAGCCCCCAGTCGTCCGCATGGCCGTCCAGCACGGCCAGCTGCATGTGGATGTGCAGCGTGTCGCCCGACAGCGCGTAGTTCACCACTTCGCGGTGCTGCACGAGCTTGCCGTTCCACAGGTCCTGGAGTTGATCGGCAAAGGAGTCGATCATTTCATCGCGGAAGATGCGGCCCAGCCGGCTCAGCAGCTGCAGCTTGTCGGTGGCACCGAACATGCGCAGCGTCTGGCGGTTCACGTCGATGACGCGAATCTCCTGCATGCAGCGCGAGATGAATTCCGGATGCACCTTGAGGAAGGTGGCGAAATCGCTGATGCCCTGGGCGCGCACATCGTCGAGCAGGCGCTTGATGGAGCTGAAGTCCTCGACCCACAGCGACACGGGCGAGTACTCGAACAGGTCGCGCGAGTACTGCTCGCTGCGGTGCAGCTGCCGCGTGCTGCGCATCTCGGCCGTCACGTCTTCCAGCGACACCAGCACGCAGTCCCAAAGCTCCTCATGGCCGGGCAGGATGCGGCCACGGATCTGCACGTCCAGCCGGCGCCCGTCCAGCGTGTAGTTGGCGGTGCGGTTGGCAAAAGTCGGCGAGCCCTTCCAAAGCTCCTGCAGCTCGCAGGCCAGGCCGGCATGCATGTCGTCACGGAACACCTGGCCCAGGCTGTCGAGAAAGGTCTGCTGGTCCGCGGCGCCGAACAGGTCCAGCGTGCGCTGGTTGACGCGAACCACCCTGAGCGCGGCACTGCACTGCTGCAGTGCCTGCGGATGGGCAGAAAAATGCGCCTGCAGATCGGTCACGCCCTGTGCTCGCCACTGGTCGAGCAGGCGCTTGAGCGCGCTGTAGTCCTCCAGCCATAACGAGACGGGGGCCAGTTCGAACATGTGCTCAAAATCCACACTGGACGCGATCAAAGACTCCACAGGGCACCTCCGCGCCGCGATTATGGCAGTCGCAGAGCCCGCCAGACAGCAGGTTCTGCGCCACGAACACAGGCAGCGCCAGGCAGGCAGGCGGATTGCCCAAAAAAAAACCGGCCCCAAAGGGCCGGTCTGCATGCAAAGCCGGAATCGATCAGCGCACGGCGCGCTTGCGATCGCCGCCCTGGGGCGAGTAAGGCTTGGGAGCGCTCTTGCCAAAGGCCGGACGGCGCTCACCACCGCCAAAGCCGCCGCGGGATTCACCGCCGAAGCCACGCGATTCACCGGATGCACCACGGAAGCCGCCATCGCGGTGGCCGCCATCGCGGGGAGCACCCTCACGACGGTCGCCGCCGCGCGCAGCGCCACGGTCGCCGCCAAAGCCACGGCCTTCGCCGCCACGGCCAAAGCCGCCTTCACGCGGAGCCTGGCTGTAGCCACCTTCACGCGGGCCCTGGCCAAAGCCGCCTTCGCGCTGACCCTGGCCGAAGCCGCCTTCACGCTGGCCGCCACCGAAGCTGCCGAAGCCGGCCTTGCGGCCATAGCCTTCCGAATCACGGCGGGGGCCGAAGCCACGTTCGCCACCGCGATCACCAAAGCTGCGCTCGCGGTCACCACCGCCGAAGCCGCGGTCGCCACCGAAACCACCACGACCACCGCCGGCGGAGCCTCGGCGATCACCACCACGGCCTTCAAAGCCGCCGCCACGACGGCCGCCACGGCCTTCGTTGCCGCTGGGTGCGCGCTGTGCAGGCTCGAGACCAGGAATCACCTCGGCCTTGAATTGCTGACGGCTGTAGCCTTCGATATCGAAAATGCGGCGGCGGTCACGGAATTCCGCGAACGTCACGGCCACGCCTTCGCGACCGGCACGACCCGTGCGGCCGATGCGGTGGGTGTAGTCCTCGGCCTTCATGGGCAGGCCGTAGTTGAAGACGTGGGTGATGGAGGGCACGTCAATGCCGCGTGCCGCCACATCGGTCGCCACCAGCACCTGCACCTGGCCGCTGCGCAGCGCCATCAGGCGGCGGTTGCGCAGGCCCTGGCTCAGGGCGCCGTGCAGCGCCACGGCCGAGAAGCCGTCCTGCTGCAGGTCGTTGGCCAGGCCGTCGCACTCGACCTGGGTCGATGCGAAGACGATGGCCTGGTTGATGGTGGTGTCGCGCAGCCAGTGGTCCAGCAGCTTGCGCTTGTGCTGGGAGTTGTCGGCCCAGAACAGCACTTGCTTGATGTTGGCGTGCTTTTCCTGGGGCGTGTCGATGGTGACCTTCTTCACGCCCGATCCGCCGTCATGCATCACGCGCATGGCCAGCTGCTGGATGCGGGGCGCGAAGGTGGCGCTGAACATCATGGTCTGCTTGCGCTGGGCCGTCAGGTCGTTGACTTCGGCCAGATCGTCCGAGAAGCCCAGGTCCAGCATGCGGTCGGCCTCGTCGACCACCAGGAACTGCACCTGGTCGAGCTTGATCTGCATCGAGCGCTGCAGGTCCAGCAGACGGCCAGGCGTGGCCACCACGAGGTTGGCGTTCTGCAGCTTGGCAATCTGCAGCTGGTAGGGCATGCCGCCCACCACGTTGGCAATGCGGATGCCACGGCAGTGCTTGACCAGTTCGATGGCGTCATGCGCCACCTGCTGAGCCAGCTCGCGCGTGGGACACAGGATCAGGGCGCCGGGAACGGCCGCCTTGAAGTTGCGGGGATTGGTGGGGTCCTTGCGCTTGTTGCGCTTGGGCGTGGGCTGGCCGCTGGCAGTGGCCTCGGCGCACTGGCGGTCATATTCGGCGCGGATGGCGGCTTCCTCGTCAGCCTTTTGCTGGATCAGCGTGTGCAGCACGGGCAGCAGGAAGGCGGCGGTCTTGCCCGAGCCGGTCTGGCTGGAAACCATCAGGTCGATGAAGGCCTGATCACCACTGCCCATGGCCAGGGGAATGGCTTGCGCCTGCACGGCCGTGGGCTGGGTGTAGCCCAGATCGGCAACGGCGCGGACCAGCTCTTCAGCCAGGCCCAGCTCGACGAAGGCGTTGGGGAGTTCGGGAGCTGCCTGAGCGGCTTCGGCGCCCTCGACGGTTTCAGCAGCGGCCTGCGACTCGGCGGCCTGCTCGGCACCGGCAACGGCGGCGTCCAGCACGGAAGAGGCTTGGGCAGCGCAAGCAAAAGAGGAATCGGCAGCGGCAATGATGCCCTGCTCTTGAGAGATGTCGTTCATGAATGGCTCTAACGAAAAGCACGCGCAGTCAGCGATCTGCCACGCTTTTCTCGACGGTTGGGTCAACATCCACCGTCAGACTTGACCGGCCCTTCGCAAAAGGGCGGATGGGCGTTTTCGGCTGGTCCGAAACCGATGGTCCCGCCATCCATGAAAGCCTTCATGGAGGTCTGTGGACATCGACCTCAGACACACAGCGCAGGAGCCCTTGTGTGATGGAGATGTGCAAATTGCCCCTTGTTGATGGAGGCAAGCTGTAGATTGTCGCACTCCTGGGGTTTTCCCGCAAGCCCCTTGCACAAAAATGGCCGGAGGGCCCCGGCTCCGGGCGCTAGACGCTCAGCAGGCGTGCGCGATAGTGCGCCAGCTCATCGATGGATTCATGCACATCGGCCAGCGCCGTGTGGCGCTGGGCCTTCTTGAAGGATGCGTAGGCATCGGGCTTCCAGCGCCTGGCCAGTTCCTTGAGGGTGCTGACATCAACGTTGCGGTAGTGAAAGAAGTCGTTGAGCTTGGGCATGTAGCGCTCCATGAAGCGCCGGTCCTGGCCAATGCTGTTGCCGCACAGCGGCGCCTTGCCCTTGGGAACGTACTGCGCCAGGAACTTGATCAGCGCGGCTTCCGCATCGGCCTCGGTGGTGGTCGATGCCTTGACGCGCTCGATCAGGCCGCTCCTGCCGTGCGTGCCCTTGTTCCAGGCGTCCATGCCGTCGAGCAGGGCATCGCTTTGATGGATGGCGAACACAGGACCCTCGATGCGCGTGGCAAGGTCCGGGCTGGTGACGACCACGGCGATCTCGATGATGCGATCGGTGTCGGGCTGCAGCCCGGTCATCTCGCAGTCGAGCCAGACGAGATTGAGGTCGGATTTGCTCAGGGTGACGGGCGTGCCGGATTCGGCGGGGACGGGAATGCAGGCGCTGGAGGCTTCGGACATGGCCCAAATTGTCGCCTACACTGCGGCCACATGGTCTTCAACCCCGATTTTTCCTCGACGCTTTCCCTGCTGTTTGCCGCAGCCGTGCTGGCCCAGTGGCTGCTGCGCGCCTGGCTGGCCTCGCGCCAGGTTCGCCATGTGGCAGGCCACAGAGCGCAGGTGCCCGAGGCCTTTGCGCAGCGCATCAGCCTGGCCGCCCACCAGAAGGCCGCCGACTACACACTGGCGAAGGCACGCGTTGCCCTGATCGACATGACGCTGGGCGCCGTGGTGCTGCTCGCATGGACGCTGCTGGGCGGGCTGGATGCACTCAACCAGCAGTTGCTGGAATGGATGGGCGCCGGCCTGTGGCAGCAATTGGCGCTTCTGGCCAGCTTTGCACTGATCTCCGGCCTGGTGGAGCTGCCGCTGTCGCTCTACCAGACCTTTGTGCTGGAGCAGCGCTTCGGCTTCAACCAGATGACGCTGCGGCTGTGGCTGGCCGATGCCGCCAAGTCCACGGCCATGGGCGCAGCCATCGGCCTTCCGATTGCGGCACTGATCCTGTGGCTCATGGGTTCGGCCGGCGACCTGTGGTGGCTCTGGGCATGGGCCGTCTGGACGGGCTTCAACCTGCTGCTGATGTGGATCTTCCCGACCTTCATCGCACCGCTGTTCAACAAGTTCGATCCACTGGAGGACGGCCCGCTCAAGGAGCGCGTGAGCGCACTGATGCAGCGCTGCGGCTTCACGGCCAAGGGCCTGTTCGTGATGGACGGCAGCCGCCGCTCGGCACATGCCAATGCCTATTTCACGGGCTTCGGCCACTCCAAGCGCGTGGTGTTCTTCGACACCTTGCTCAAGCAGCTGGACGCCGACGAGGTGGAGGCCGTGCTCGCGCATGAGCTGGGCCATTTCAAGCACCGCCACATCCTCAAGCGCATGCTGCTGATGTTTGCCGCCAGCCTGGCGGGCTTTGCGCTGCTGGGCTGGCTGTCGCAGCAGCTGTGGTTCTACCTTGGCCTGGGCGTGCGTCCGGGTCTGGACCTTGCGCTGGGACACAGCGGCATCGGCGCCGGCAACGAGGCCGTGGCGCTGCTGCTGTTCCTGCTGGCCGTGCCGGTGTTCAGCTTCTTTGTCACCCCGCTGTTCTCGGCCCTGTCGCGCCGCGACGAGTTCGAAGCCGATGCCTACGCCATGCAACAGGCCAGCGGCGCCCACCTGGCCTCGGCACTGCTCAAGCTGTACGAGGACAATGCTTCAACGCTCACGCCCGATCCCTGGTACGTGAGCTTTTACTACTCGCATCCGCCCGCCCTCGCCCGGCTGGCGCGCATGCCCTCTCCGACCTGAACCATACGCACTCACCATGAGCACACAACGCTTGCAACAACAGGACTGGTCCAACCAGCAGCGCCGCGCGCTGACTTCCGACGAACTGCACACCGCACTGGCCGCCCTGCCGGGCTGGCAGCTCGATGGCGATGCCATCGCCAAGAGCTACGCCTTCGCCAACTACTACGAGACCATGGCCTTCGTGAATGCGCTGGCCCTGATCGCCCACCAGCAGGACCACCATCCCGACCTGACCGTCAGCTACGGCCGCTGCGGTGTACGCCTGAACACGCATGACGTGAACGGCATCTCGTCCACCGACATCGAGTGCGCACGCCGCATCGATGCGTTGCTGGCGCGCCCATGAATCGCACCCCGCTGACCCATGGCTGAGCGCTCCGCACTGCACGAAGGCCTGGTCGTCTCCAGCCATGGCCGCCATTGCGTGGTCGAGACCGAAGACGGCTCGCGCCACATCTGCCACCCGCGCGGCAAGAAGAGCCAGACCGTGGTGGGCGACCGCGTGCGCTGGCAACTTCCGCCCCCAGGCCAGGGGGAGGAAGGCACCATAGAAAAGGTGCTGGAGCGGCGCAACCTGTTCTACCGGCAGGACGAGATACGCACCAAGTCCTTTGCAGCCAACATCGACCAGGTGCTGATCCTGATCGCCGCCGAGCCGGTCTTCTCCGAAAGCCAGCTGGCCCGCGCCCTGATCACTGCCGAAGCCACCCACATCAAGCCCCTGATTGCCCTCAACAAGCGTGACCTGGCCGAGCCCTTTGCCGACGCCTGGGAGCGCCTGGAGCCTTATCGCGAGATGTACCTGGGCCAGGAAAAGCCGCACTACGAGGTGCTGTCGCTGTCGCTGGCCAATGAGGGCGAGGCCGATCGGCAGCTGCTGATGAAGCACCTCAAGGGCAAGGCCACGCTGGTGCTGGGCCCTTCCGGCTCGGGAAAGAGCACCCTGATCAACCTGCTGGTCCCCGGCGCACGCGCGGCCACCAACGAGATCTCGCAGGCACTGAACTCCGGCAAGCACACGACCACCACGACCAGCTGGTACTGGATGGACGAGGAGCGCACGACAGCCCTGATCGACTCGCCGGGCTTCCAGGAGTTCGGCCTGCGCCACATCGAACCCACCGACCTGCCCCGCTGCATGCCCGACATCGGCGCCCATGCGCAGGAATGCAAGTTCTACAACTGCACCCACCTGCACGAGCCCGGATGCGCGGTCATGCCGCGCGTGGAGGATGAGGAACACGGCATGGACGCCGACCATGACATCAGTGCCAACCGGTACTGCATCTATGCCGAGCTGTTTGATGAGTTGAGTCAGGCCACGAAGTATTGAGCCTCCCCCAAACGCCACGGGGCCGCTCCGGGAGGGAGGAAACGACGCCTCCAAAGGGGCGTCATCCAGGACTCGCCCGCAGGCTCCGCACTCAGCCCAACAGGCGCGCCAGCGACAGCAGGGCCAGCAGCAGCAGCCAGACCACGACCGAGCGCCAGACCAGGCCGACCACGCTGCGCAGGTGGCCGATCTCGGGCTCACGGCCCGGCGTGGCTTCGCTGTCCACGTCGAGGTCGATCTCCTCGCCGTCGTCACGGGTCACCGAGATGCCCTCGCGGCGCTTGAGTGCCTCGCCGCCCAGGCGCACGTTGATGGCGCCCGAGGTGGCGGCCAGGATCACGCCGTCGTTGTCGTTGGGAAAGCGCTGGGCATGGAAGCGCCAGCCCTCGATGGCCTCCTCGAAACTGCCGACCACGGCAAAGGAAAGAGCCGTCAGCCGTGCGGGCAGCCAGTCGATCACGGTCCAGGCCAACCGTGAGGCGTGCTGCAACTGGACACTGACCTGGCTGCCACCCAGCAGGCCCTTGCGCGACCAGGAGCGCGACAGGTGCTCGGTCATGCGGTAGAACACGGCGCCCAGCGGGCCCAGGCCCAGCGCTGCCAATGCAGAGAACCAGAACAGCACGCCAAACACATGGCGATGCGCTGCCAGCACCGAGTACTCGATCACATGGCGCACCACCTCGCTGCGGGGCACTTCGCTGGCGTCCACCTGCTGCCAGTGGGCGAGGGCTTCGCGCGCCGCGTACTCGTCACCTGCATCCAGCGCATCGCGGATGCGCGTGAAGTGGTGGCTGAACTGGCGAAAGCCCAGCGTGACGTAGAGCACGGCCACATTCCAAACCATGGCCAGCGGCCAGCCCACGCCCCACAGCAGCAGCAGATAGATGCCTGTCACCAGCACGCAGGGCAGCGCCACCGCCACGGTCCAGGCCAGCCAGCCGTGGTGCGCCTGGCCGGCATCGAAGTTGCGGCGCACCGAAACCGTCCAGGCCCTGTAGCCTGTGTGCACCAGGTTGGCCGGCGTCAGGGGGCGCGCCTGCTCGATCAGCAAGGCGATCAGAATGGCAAAGAAACTCATCCGGCCATCATACTGGCGCATGCGGGCAGGCCCGTGACCCCGGGGTGGCACGGCACCCCATCCGGGCATCAGGCCGACAGGAATCGGTAAAGATTGCGCAGCATGCCGGCCGTGGCGCCCCAGATGTAGCGCTGGCGGTCTCCATCCTGGTAGGGCATGGCAAACCATTCGCGCGGCACGCCGTTCCAGACCATGGCGTGGCGCTCATGGTTGGCAGGATCGAGCAAAAAGGACAGCGGCACCTCGAACACGTCCGCCACCTCGTAGGGATTGGGATGCAGGCGCGCCCGGGGATCGACCAGGGCCACCACCGGCGTGATCAGAAAGGCCGTGCCCGTGGTGTAGATGGGCAGGGTGCCCAACACTTCCACATCGCCGGCAGCAAGCCCGACTTCCTCCTGCGCCTCGCGCAGGGCCGTGGCCTGGGCAGACACATCCTCAGGATCGCGCTTGCCACCCGGAAAGGCCACCTGGCCTGAATGGGTGGACAGATGGGCCGTGCGTTCGGTCAGCAGCACCGTGGGCTCGGAGCGCAGCACGATGGGCACGAGCACGGCGGCATCGGTGGGCTGGCGATCACTGAAGCGTTTCTCGCGCACCACCTCGGGAGCCCAGCGGGGCGGCCGCGCAAAGCGCTGGCGCAGGGCATCCGGCGCGCGGGCCTCCAGAGGCACGGCGGGCAGGTGGCTGTCCCTGCCCACCAGTTGCGCCATGCGCGGGTCGGCGACCGAGGCGACGGCCGCTGGCGTCGGGCCGCCGGTCGGCACGGGTATGGCGGTATCGGGCAGAGAGGACACGAATGAAGGAATGTGGTGAGAAACGAGCGGGCAACAAAAAAGCCGCTACAGGCGACTGTAGCGGCTTTCCAGCTGTAACGCAGGTGCTCAGGCTTCGGCAGAAACCTTGACACGCGACGGCAGCTTTTCCTTGATGCGGGCCGACTTGCCGCTGCGCTCGCGCAGGTAGTACAGCTTGGCACGACGCACATCACCGCGACGCTTGACTTCGATGCCGGCGATCAGGGGCGAGTAGGTCTGGAACGTACGCTCCACGCCTTCACCACTGGAGATCTTGCGCACGGTGAAGCCGCTGTTCAGGCCACGGTTGCGCTTGGCGATCACGACGCCTTCGTAGGCCTGCACGCGCTTGCGGCTGCCTTCGACCACGTTCACGCTCACGATGACGGTGTCACCGGGGGCGAACTGGGGGATGGTCTTGTTCAGACGGGCGATTTCCTCTTGCTCGAGGGTCTGGATCAGATTCATGGTCAACATCCAATCGATCTTGTCCGCGCCAGGATTGGCAAGCGCCGGGATTGGCGCCATGGCTGCTTTGTTCGTAGCAGCGGCCGGATAGAGGATCGAAGAATCGCGGATTATAGCCCGGCGGCGTTTTTTGCCAAAAACCCCTCGTCCTTGGCATTGAGCAGGCCCTGGGCGCGCGCCTGCTCTATCAGCTCGGGCCGGTGCCTGGCCGTGATGGACAGGCGCTGGTCGCGGCGCCAGCGCTCGATCTGCGCGTGGTGCCCAGACAACAGCGGCGCCGGCACTTCGCGCCCTTCCCAGACTTCGGGGCGCGTGTAGTGCGGGCAATCGAGCAGGCCGTCGAGCGCGGGATTGAAGCTGTCCTGCTGGAAGCTGCCCTCGTCGTTGAGCACGCCGGGCTGCAACCGGGCCACGGCATCGAGCAAGGCCATGGCGGCAATCTCGCCGCCGGAGAGCACGAAGTCGCCCAGGCTCAGCTGGTGCGTGACATGGGCATCGATGAAGCGCTGGTCCAACCCCTCGTAGCGGCCGCACAGCAAGATGGCACCCTTCCCCTGCGCCCAGTCGGCGACCACGCAGTGGCGCAGCGTCGTGCCTATCGGCGAAAACAGCACCACCGGCGCCGGCTCGGTCTCGCCCGCGTCGCGGCGGGCCTGCTGCGCCGCCTCCAGGCAGCGCTGCAGCGGCTCGGCCATCATCACCATGCCCGGCCCGCCGCCGAAGGGCCGGTCGTCCACGCGCCGGTAGTTGCCCTGGGCATGGTCGCGCGGATTCCACAGGTGCACGCCGACCTGGCCCGAGGCATAGGCCCGGCGCGTCACGCCGCTTTCGAGAAACGGCGTGAACAGCTCGGGAAACAGCGTGAGGATGTCGAAGCGCATGGATGTCGGCGATCAGTAGTCGGGCTGCCAGTCGGCAACGATGGTCTTGCCCGGCAGATCCACCTTGTCCACATAGGCGTCGACAAAGGGAATCATGCGCTCGCGCTCCTTGCCATCCTCTTCATAGGCCAGCACCAGCACGGTCTGCGGGCCGGTGGACAGCAGGTCTCGGACGATGCCCAGGGCCACGCCTTCGCGGTTGACCACGGACAGGCCCAGCAGGTCGACCCAGTAATACTCGCCATCCTCGGGCTGCGGAAAATCGCTGCGCGCCACGAAGATGCGCGCACCGCGCAGGGCCTCGGCAGCGTTGCGGTCGTTCACGGCGGGCGAGGTGGCGACGACGGAGTCGGAGTGCACGCGCGCCTGCTTGACCGGCAGCAGCACGGTTCCGGTGAACTGCCGGGCGCCTTTTTCGGCGGGCTGCAGATACCACTGCTTGGCCGTGAACAGGGCCTCGGGGTCGGAACTGAAGGCCGCCACCTTGAACCAGCCCTTGATGCCCCAGGCATCGGCGATGCGCCCGACCTCCACGGCATCGGCAGGCAGGACGCTGGCTTCGAGTTCAGGCATGTGGCTCATGGCAGTCGGTAGGCAGTAGGTGGACGGTCAATGCAGATCGGTGCAAGGCGATCCGGAGGGGGAAAACAAAAACGGGCCCCGTCAGACAAGCCAACGGAACCCGATTTCAGAAGGGGTGCTGAATTAGGCAGCAGTCTTCTGGGTGGCCTGCTTGATCAGGCGCTCTGCGGTCTCGGAAGCCTGCGCGCCAACGCCCTTCCAGTAGTTCACGCGGTCCAGAGCAACGCGCAGACCCTCTTCGCCACCACGGGCGTTGGGGTTGTAGAAGCCCAGACGTTCGATGAACGAACCATCGCGGCGAACGCGCTTGTCAGCAGCAACGATGTTGTAGAACGGACGGGCCTTGGAACCGCCGCGAGAGAGTCGAATGACGACCATGATTTTCCTTCGGGTGGCGCAGCCACCACGTAATTAACACACAATAAATGGCTGCACAGAGTTTTGCGGCGTTTGAGACACGCGACATGGCCACCCGGCCAGCGACACGCCGTAAAACCAGCGATTATATCGAACTTCTTTTCTCATGCCTACCATCCGCCCAAGCCAGGACAGCGATCTCGCTGCCATCACCGCCATCTACCGCCACCACGTGCTGCATGGCACAGGAACGTTCGAGACCGATCCCCCTTCCGAAGCCGACATGGCCACGCGCCGCGCGGATGTGCTGGCCAAGGGCCTGCCCTATCTGGTCGCCGTGGACGCACAGGGCCAGGTGCTGGGCTTTGCCTACGCCAACTGGTTCAAGCCGCGCCCGGCCTATCGTTTTTCTGCCGAGGATTCCATCTATGTGCATGACGCGGTACGCGGCCAGGGCGTGGGCCGCCTGTTGATCGATGCGCTGTCGCACGACTGCGAGGCGGCCGGCGTGCGCAAACTGCTGGCGGTGATCGGCGACTCGGCCAATGCCGGCTCCATCGGGGTGCACCGCGCTGCAGGCTTCACCCCTGCGGGCACGCTGCGCTCCATGGGATGGAAGTTCGGCCGCTGGCTGGACATCGTGCTCATGGAGAAGACCCTGGGAGACGGCGACCGCAGTTCGCCCGAATAATGGGCGCATGAACCGACCCAGCACGCCCCTGCCCCAGACCACCGGCGCCGACCGGGCTCCCCGCCCCAGGAACAAGACACTGGCCGCCTGGCTGGCCTTTGTGGGCGGGCCGCTGGGGCTGCATCGCTTTTACCTGCATGGGCTCGGCGACTGGCTGGGCTGGCTGCTGCCCGTGCCCACGGCGCTGGGCGTGTACGGCATCGAACGCGTGCAGCAACTGGGACAGGACGACCAGCTCAGCTGGCTGCTGATTCCGCTGCTAGGCTTCACCATCGCCGGCTGCGCGCTGCGCGCCATCCTCTACGGGCTGACCGATACCGAAGCCTGGAACCGGCGCCACAACCCCGGCATTGACGTGCAGGCGCAGGCCGGACGCACGGGCTGGTCAGCCATCTTTGCCATTGCGCTGTCGCTGATGCTGGGCGCCGCCGTGCTCATGGCCAGCATTGCCTACAGCTTCCAGCACTACTTCGAGCACCAGGTGGAGGAGGCGCGCAAGATTTCGCAGTGAGGCGCAGCCAACGCCTCCCCCGAAAAAAGAAAGACCGCCATGGGCGGTCTTTCTTTTTGGCGGCAGCAGCCCCGGCTCAATACAGCTGCAGGCTGATCCAGTAGGCAATCGATGCCACGAAGGCGCTGGCAGGGATCGTCAGCACCCAGGCCCAGACGATGTTGCCTGCCACTCCCCAGCGCACGGCGCTGGCGCGCTGGGTGGAGCCCACGCCGACGATGGCGCCGGTGATGGTGTGCGTGGTCGAGACCGGCACGCCCAGGAAAGTTGCAAAGAACAGCGTCAGTGCACCACCGCTTTCGGCGCAGAAGCCGCCCACGGGCTTGAGCTTGGTGATCTTCTGGCCCATGGTCTTGACGATGCGCCAGCCGCCGAACATGGTTCCCAGGCCGATGGCCAGGTAGCAGCTGACGATGGTCCACAGCGGCGGCTCGGCGTCGCCGGCATTGGCATAGCCGGTGGCGATCAGCAGCAGCCAGATGATGCCGATGGTCTTTTGCGCGTCATTGCCGCCGTGGCCCAGGCTATAGGCACCGGCGGAGACCAGCTGCAGCCTGCGGAACCAGCGGTCCACCCTGTTGGGCGCGGCGCGCCGGCAGACCCAGGCCACCAGCACCATCATCAGCGAGCCCAGCAGGTAGCCCAGCAGCGGCGAGACGAAGATGAAGGCCACGGTCTTCCCGATGCCGCTGGCAATCAGCGCGCCTGCGCCGGCCTTGGCCATCACCGCGCCCACGATGCCGCCGATCAGCGCATGCGAGGAACTGCTGGGGATGCCGTAGTGCCAGGTGATCACGTTCCAGGCAATGGCACCGACCAGGGCACCGAAGACCACATGCGTGTCGACGATGCCGGGCTGCACGATCCCCTTGCCCACGGTGGCTGCCACGCTCAGGTGAAAGACAAAGACCGCCACCACGTTGAAGAAGGCCGCGAAGGCCACGGCCTGCGTGGGCTTGAGCACGCCCGTGGAGACCACGGTGGCGATCGAGTTGGCAGCATCGTGGAAGCCGTTCATGAAGTCGAACAGCAGGGCCAGCACCACCAGCAGGATCACGACCCACAGGGCCGCTTGTACGGATTCCATAGAGAAACGACTCCGCGAGGGCTCAGGAATTTTCGAGGACGATGCCCTCGATCAGGTTGGCCACGTCCTCGCAGCGGTCGGTCACCGTCTCCAGCAGCTCGTAGATGGCCTTGAGCTTGATGACTTCGCGCACATCGGGCTCTTCGCGGAACAGCTTGCTCATGGCCGAGCGCATCACGCGGTCGGCGTCCGATTCGAGACGGTCGATTTCCTCGCAGGTCTTCATCGCCGCGTCCACCACCGAGGGATCGGAGATGCGCGACAGCAGCTTGACCGCATCGCGCAGCCGCTCGCAGCAGCGCACGCACAGGTCCGTCAGGCGCGTGATCTCTTCCGTCATGTGGCGCACGTCGTACAGCGCCATGGTCTCGGCCGAGTCCTGGATCAGGTCGGCCACGTCGTCCATGGTGTTGATCAGCGAGTGGATGTGCTCGCGGTCCAGCGGCGTGATGAAGGTCTTGTGCAGCGCCTTGGTGACGTCGTGCGTCACGCGGTCTGCGGCACGCTCGGCGTTGTTCACGTCCTCGTTGTACTTCTCGCGAAGATGAGGATCGTTGTAGTTGGCGACAAGCTGCGAGAAGGCATGCGCGGCTTCGACGATGCGATCGGCATGCTGGTTGAACATCTCGAAAAAATTGCCTTCGCGCGGCAATAACTTGCCAAAAAGCATGAATGCTCCTTACCGGGAAACAGGGGGAACCAGGCGACTCACTGCGTCACATTGCGGATGCTTGGCATGGCTTCCCGGCTTGAACGGGGCGAAGTGTACTCTTGAGTCCCAGGCGCGTTTTTGCGCGCCGGCGCGCCGCCCTGTCAGCCGCTGCGAAAAATAAAGTACACCGCGCCCACCATGCACAGCCCGGCCCAGAGGAAGTCCCATTTGAGCGGCTGGTTCAGGTAGAGCACGGCAAAGGGCGCGAACACCGCCAGCGTGATCACCTCCTGGATGATCTTGAGCTGCGCCACGCTGAACTGCGTGTGGCCTATGCGGTTGGCGGGCACCTGCAGCAGGTACTCGAACAGCGCGATGCCCCAGCTGACAAGGGCTGCCACGTACCAGGGCGACGAGGCGTGGTTCTTCAGGTGGCCATACCAGGCGAAGGTCATGAAGACATTGCTCATGGCCAGCAGGACCACGGTCTGCAGCCCGACGGGGATGTGTTGGAGCCAGTTCATGTGATGTGCAGCCCGACGCGGGGAAACCCAAATTATCGCGTCCGGCACTGGGCAGGGCAGATTTTCGATTTCTTTCCAAAAATTGCCTTTTTGCGCGAATTTCCTCGAATAACCCATTCCATCGCACAAATACGCAAAGTTTCGCATCGATCGACGCTTGATGAATCTTCATCAAATCGTCATATTTTTGCCATATCCCGTCAGTGGCACGGGGCATTCCATCCATCCCCGCGCTCACGGCAGCCGTGGCGCTCACTCGCCCAGATAGGCAGCCCGCACGCGCGGGTCGCTGAGCAGGGTCTGGCCGGGCCCCGTCATGGTGATCAGGCCGGACTCCATCACATAGCCGCGATCGGCCAGCGCCAGCGCACGGCTGGCATTTTGCTCGACCAGCACAAGGGTCACGCCCAGGCCGTGCACGTCGCTCACCACCTCGAAGATCTTGTCCACCATGATGGGCGACAGGCCCATGGAGGGCTCGTCCAGCAGCAGCACCTTGGGCTGGCTCATCAGCGCGCGCGCCATGGCCAGCATCTGCTGCTCGCCACCCGACATGGTGCCGGCCAGCTGGTCGCGGCGCTCCTTCAGCCGCGGGAAGATGCCGAACATGCGCTCGATGTCGGCGGCAATGCCGGCCTTGTCGTTGCGCGTGTAGGCGCCCATGAGCAGGTTCTCGGTGATGGTCATGCGCGCGAACACGCCGCGCCCTTCGGGCACCATGACCAGGCCCTGGGCCACCAGATCCCAGGCGCCCACGCCCCGGATGCTGCGGCCCAGGTAGTGGACATCGCCGTCCGCCATCTGCAGGCTGCGCGTGACGGCCTTCATGGTGGTGGTCTTGCCGGCACCGTTGGAGCCGATCAGCGAGACCAGTTCGCCCTGGCGCACCTCGAAGTCCACGCCCTTGACGGCCTGAATGCCGCCATAGGCCACCTTCAGGCCCTCGACCTTCAGCAGCACCGGAGGGGACACGCCCTTGTCTTGCTCTTGCTCGCCCATGGTTCAGTGTCCTCCCGTGCCCAGATAGGCTTCGATCACCTTGTCGTTCTTCTGCACCTCGGCCGGCGTGCCTTCGGCAATGGGCTTGCCATAGTCGAGCACGGTGACGCGGTCGCACAGGCCCATGACCAGCTTCACGTCGTGCTCGATCAGCAAGATGGTGCGCTGGTCGCGGCGGATGCGGTCGATCAGCTCGCGCAGCTGCACTTTCTCGGTGGCATTCATGCCGGCGGCAGGCTCGTCCAGCGCGATCAGTTGCGGGTCGGTGGCCAGGGCGCGGGCGATTTCCAGGCGCCGCTGGTCGCCGTAGCTCAGCGTGCGGGCCTTGAAGTCCGCGTACTTGGAGATGCCCACGTAGTCCAGCAATTCACGGGCGCGCGCGCGGATGGCGGCCTCCTCGGCCTTGAAGCCGCGCGTGCGCAGCACCGCGCCGATCAGGCCCGAGTGCGTGCGCACATGGCGCCCGACCATCACGTTCTCCAGCGCCGTCATCTCGGCAAACAGCCGGATGTTCTGGAAGGTGCGCGCAATGCCGGCCTTGGCCACCTTGTGCACGGCCGTGGGCTCGTAGGCCTTGCCGGCCAGCTCGAAACTGCCGCTGTCGGGCGTGTACAGGCCCGTGATCACGTTGAAGAAGGTGGTCTTGCCCGCGCCATTGGGTCCGATCAGTCCGTAGACCTGGCCCCGGCCAATGGTCATGCCCACATCGGACAGCGCCTGCAGCCCGCCGAAGCGTTTGGAAATGCCCGAAACCCTGAGCACCGGAGCGCTGGAGCTGTTGTCTGCCGTATTCGCCATCTGCGGTTTCTCCATGCTCAGGACTGGTGCGGCAGGTTCTTGCCATGCTCGGGCGACGGCCACAGGCCGCGCGGACGCATCAGCATGATGACGATCATGGCCAGCGCGATCAGCAGCTGGCGCAGGATGGAGGCATCGAGCCGCCCATCGGTCATCTGCTGCAGGGGACCGGCCACATAGCGCAGCACCTCGGGCAACGCCGACAGCAGCACCGCACCCAGGATCACGCCGGGCAGATGGCCCAGGCCGCCGAGCACCACCATGGCCACGATCATGATGGACTCCATGAGGCTGAACGACTCGGGAGAGACGAAGCCCTGGAAGGCCGCGAACATGGCGCCCGAGACACCGCCAAAAGAGGCGCCCATGCCGAAGGCCAGCAGCTTCATGTTGCGCGTGTTGATGCCCATGGCCTTGGCGGCGATCTCATCCTCGCGGATGGCCATCCAGGCGCGGCCTATGCGCGAGTCCTGCAGGCGCCAGCAGATCACGATGCTGACCAGCACCAGGAAGAGGAACAGGTAGTAGTACAGCGTGACCGAGCTGATGTCGTAGCCGAAGATCTCCTGGCGCTTGGCCAGGTCCAGCCCCAGGATCTTGACCGAGTCGATCTGGCCTATGCCTTTGGGGCCATTGGTGATGTTGACCGGCTGGTCCAGGTTGTTCATGAAGATGCGGATGATCTCGCCGAAGCCCAGCGTGACGATGGCCAGGTAGTCCCCGCGCAGCTTGAGCACCGGAATGCCCAGCAAAATCCCCGTGATGGCCGCCAGCAGCGCCGCCAGCGGTATCACCAGCCAGATGGAGGTATGCAGCCCGTCCGGGAACATGGCGGCAAAGCCCTCGAAGGTCTCCGCCAGATGCGGCGAGGCCATCAGCGCGAACATGTAGGCGCCCACGGCGTAGAACGCCACATAGCCCAGGTCCAGCAGGCCCGCGTAGCCCACCACCACGTTCAGGCCCAATGCCAGCAGCACATAGAGCAGCGCCAGGTCGGCGATGCGCACCCAGGCATTGCCGAAATACTGCAGCACCAGCGGCAGCACCAGCAGCGCCAGGCCACCCAGGATCCATTGCACGGTCTTCTTGCTGTTCATGCGTCTCTCCTCAGGCGCGGTCGGCCACACGCTCACCCAGCAGGCCCGAGGGGCGCAGCGTCAGGATGATGATGAGCACGATGAAGGCGAAGATGTCGGTGTAGTGGCTGCCCAGCACGCCGCCCGTGAGATCACCGATGTAGCCCGAGCCAATGGACTCGATCAGCCCCAGCAGCATGGCGCCGACCACGGCGCCCGCCAGGTTGCCGATGCCGCCGAACACGGCCGCCGTGAAGGCCTTGAGCCCCGGCAGAAAGCCCATGGTGTGGTGGGCCGTGCCGTAGTTGGAGGCGTACATGATGCCCGCGATGGCCGCCAGCACGGCGCCGATGATGAAGGTGGCAGAGATCACCATGTCAGGCTTGACGCCCATCAAGGCCGCCACGCGCGGATTCTCGGCCGTGGCCCGCATGGCGCGCCCGAGCTTGGTGTAGTTGACCAGGTAGGTCAGCGCAGCCAGCGCAATCGCCGTGACCACCAGCACCAGGATCTGGGTGGGCGTGATCACCGCCGTGCCGATCTCGAAGGGCGTGCTCGGCAGCAGCGTGGGATAGGCCTTGTAGTTGGGCTTCCAGATGATCATGGCCAGCGTCTGCAGCAGCAGCGAGACGCCGATGGCCGTGATCAGGGGCGCCAGGCGCGGGCTGCTGCGCAGGCGCCGGTAGGCCACTTTCTCGATCACGAAATTCAGTGCGGCGGCCACCACGCAGGCGATCACCGTCGCCAGCAGCAGGATCAGCCAGCCCGGTGCGCCCGGCATGGCCTCCTGCATCAGGCCTATGCAGCTCCAGCTGGTCAGCGCCCCGACCATGAGCACCTCGCCATGGGCGAAGTTGATGAGCTGGATGATGCCGTACACCATGGTGTAGCCCAGGGCGATCAGGGCATACATGCTGCCCAGGACCAATCCGTTGATGACCTGCTGAAGCAGTATGTCCATATGCGCTCTCCCCTTTTGCTCAGGATGGAGACATTCAGCGTGCCTCGCATCCAAACGAACGGAGCCAGCAATGCCATGGTGGTGGAAGCTCTCCTGCCGCATCCCGGCTTGTGATCAGGAAGCCGCAGGGGATGGGCGATTCTAGGCACCCCCCGGTGGCCTGCAACGCCTTGTTGCAGCGGGGTTTCCCGAGGCTTTACAAGCCACGCGCTCTTATGTAGCACTGCAGCAATTTGCCGCAGCCAGCATGAACTCCTACCATCAACGGCAGTGCCGCCAGCAAGCGGCGGCCACGGAGAACCCCGATGAAATACCACGGCAGCTGCCACTGCGGCGGCATCGCTTTCGATGTGGAAGGCGAACTCACCCAGGTCATGGCCTGCAACTGCTCCATCTGCGCGCGCAAGGGCGCCCTCATGTGGTTCGTGCCTCGCGAACAGCTGCAGCTGAGCACGCCCGAGGAGCAGATGCGCTCCTACACCTTCCACCGGCATCTGATCCAGCACCGCTTCTGCCCGACCTGCGGCATCCACCCTTTCGGCGAAGCCACCGATCCCAAGGGCCGGCACATGGCGGCCGTCAACGTGCGCTGCCTGGAAGGCGTGGATGCCGAAGCCTTGCGCATCACGCGCTACGACGGACGGTCGGCCTGAGGCTGGCTTCAGGCCCGCAGCGCTTCTTCCTCCACATCGCGCAGGCGGTCCTTGCCGAAGTAGATCTCGTCGCCAACAAAAAAGGTGGGCGATCCGAAAGCGCCACGGTGGAAGGCCTGCTCGGTATTTGCCAGCAGCCGGGCCTTGACTTCGGGCGTCTGGCTTGCGGCGATCAGGGCTGGGGCGTCCAGACCCGCCCCGGACAGCTCGGTGCCGATCACCTGCGCATCGTCCATCTTGCAGCCCTTCTCCCACATGCTGGAGAACACCGCATCGACATAGCGCTCGAAGCAGCCCATGTCCTGGGCGGCCACGGCCCCACGCATGATCTGCAGGGTGTTCACGGGAAAGTGAGGATTCATCCGGAAGCGCGTGAGGCTGTGCCTGTGCACGAAGCGCTGCAGCTCCAGCGCCTCATAGGCGCGCTTGTTGGGAATGTCGGCATTGGCCTCGGCCGGGGAGCGGTTGTTGGCCAGCTTGAACAGGCCTCCCAGCAGGACAGGCACATATTCGAAGCGGATGCCGCTGCGCGCCTCGATCCGGGGAATGACCTGGTGGCAGAGATAGGCGTTGGGGCTGCCGAAGTCGAAGAGAAATTGCACCTTGGTGTTCATGGCGTGGCCTGCGGGAGTGGGAGGAAGTGACGATGCGATAAGGCAAGGCGGCTCACCACGGCTCCATCCAGGGACGGATCTCGGTCTCGTGCGTCCAGGCGTCGCGCGGCTGCTGGTGCAGTTGCCAGTAGAGGTCGGCAATGTGCTCGGGATTGAGGATGCCGCCCTGCTCCTTGAGGGCATAGCGCTCGGGGAAATTGCTGCGGATGAATTCGGTGTCTATGGCGCCGTCGATCACGGGATGGGCCACATGGATGCCCTTGGGCCAGAGTTCGCGCGCCATGCTCTGCGCCAGGGCGCGCAGGCCGTGCTTGGCACCGGCAAACGCGGCAAAGCCCTCGCGCCCGCGCAGGCTGGCCGTGGCGCCCGTGAAGATGATGGTGCCCCGGCCGCGCGGCAGCATCACCCTGGCCGCCTCCCGCCCCATCAGAAAGCCGGCGAAGCAGGCCATCTCCCAGACCTTGAAGTAGACGCGCGCCGTGGTTTCGGTGATGCCGAAGCGCACGTTGGCGCCGATGTTGAAGACGGCGACCTCGATGGGTGCGATCTCGGCCTCGATCTTCTGCACCAGGGCCACCATTTCCTCTTCCTTGCGCGCGTCGCTGCCAAAACCATGGGCTTCACCCCCTGCGGCGCGGATCTGCTCGACCAGCGGCTGGAGTTTGTCGGCATCGCGGCGGGTGACGCAGGCGATATAGCCTTCGCGCGCAAAGCGCCGGGCAATCGCCCCGCCCGTGGCGTCACCGGCACCGATGACGAGGATGGCTTTCTTGTCGGTCATGGAATCTCCGTGGATGAAGAAGTCAGTTCATTTTTTGAACTTTATGCACGGTAGGTTTAAAATCTGAACCCGTCAAGCGGGGAACTGCCCAATGAAATGGAACGAACTGGAAGAGGAGCGCTGCTCCATCGCACGCACGGTCTCGGTCATCGGTGACCGCTGGACGCTGCTGGTGCTGCGCGACTGCTTTCTGGGAGTGCGCCGCTTCGATGAATTCCTGGGGCGCCTGGGCATTTCACGCCCTATGCTGTCGGACAGGCTGGCCAGGCTGGTCGAGGCCGGCGTGCTCAAGAAGGTGGCCTACCAGGAGGCGCCGGTGCGGCACGAGTACCGCCTCACGTCCAAGGGACTGGACCTGCATCCCGTGGTCATGGCCATCGTGCACTGGGGCGATGTGCACATGTCCGGCGAGGAAGGCCGGCCCCTGCTGCACCGGCATTCGGTGTGCGGCCACACGTTCGATCCCCTGATCGTCTGCTCGCACTGCCACGCTCCCTTGCACGCGCGGGATGTGACGGTGGAGCCCGGCCCGGGCGCCTAGCCCTGGCTCCAGCCCCGGCCTGCTCTCACGGGATTCGGCTATGCGCCGCCGCCGCCAGCCTCTTCATCCCACTTGCGCAGCACGGCCAGCTTCTCGCCGATCTTGATCTCCAGGCCCCGTGGCACGGGCTGGTACCAGCCCGGCTCCGCAATGCCCTCGGGCAGATAGGTCTCGCCGGCCGCGTAGGCGTTGGGCTCGTCGTGCGCGTAGCGGTATTCATGGCCGTAGCCCAGCTCCTTCATGAGCTTGGTGGGCGCGTTGCGCAGGTGCACGGGCACCTCGCGGCTCCTGTCCTGCTTCACGAAGGCCCGGGCCTTGTTGTAGGCGTTGTAGCCGGCGTTGCTCTTGGGAGCCATGGCCAGATAGATGACGGCCTGGCCCAGGGCCAGCTCGCCTTCGGGGCTGCCCAGGCGCTCGTAGGTCAGGGCCGCATCGTTGGCGATCTGCATGGCGCGCGGATCGGCCAGGCCTATGTCTTCCCAGGCCATGCGCACGATGCGCCGCGACAGGTAGCGCGCATCGGCGCCGCCGTCGAGCATTCGGGTGAGCCAGTAGAGCGCCGCATCGGGATGGGAGCCGCGCACGGACTTGTGCAGGGCCGAGATCTGGTCGTAGAAGTTGTCGCCCCCCTTGTCGAAGCGCCTGGCATTCAAGGTCAGCGCGTTCTGCACGAATTCGGCATCGATCCGGGTGACGCCTGCAGCGCCCGCCGCAGTCTGGCATTGCTCCAGCAGGTTCAGGAACCGCCGGGCGTCGCCATCGGCATAGCCGATGATGGTGTCCCGCGCCAGGTCGTCGAACTGCAGGCCGCCCAGGGCCTTTTCCTGCGCACGCTGCAGCAGCTGCCTGAGCTCTTCGTCGGTCAGGGACTGCAGCACATAGACCTGTGCGCGCGACAGCAGGGCCGAGTTCACCTCGAAGGACGGATTCTCCGTGGTGGCGCCGATGAAGGTCACCAGGCCGCTTTCCGCATAGGGCAGCAGCGCATCCTGCTGGGATTTGTTGAAGCGGTGGATCTCGTCCACGAACAGGATGGTGTGCCGGCCCATGGCCAGGTTCTGCTGCGCCTGCTCCATGGCGGCGCGGATGTCCTTGACCCCGGAGAACACCGCCGACAGCGCAATGAACTCGCACTTGAAGGCCGTGGCCGTGAGCCGGGCCAGCGTGGTCTTGCCCACGCCGGGTGGCCCCCAGAAGATCATGGAATGCGGCTTGCCCGACTGGAAGGCCAGGCGCAGCGGCTTGCCTTCGCCCAGCAGGTGGGACTGGCCCACGACCTCGTCCAGGGTCTTGGGCCGCAGGGCTTCGGCCAGTGGTGCGGAGGGCTCCTGGGTGAACAGATCAGCCATGGGGCAGCTCTCTCGAAAGCCGCTCCCCGCACGCGAGGTGCGGCAGCCCGTGTTGCGGATTCTTCGCCAAAGGGAACAGATGCAGTTGCAGAACCATGGCGCCATTGTCCACGCCATGGCTGGCGCAGGTGCGCCAGGCCTTGATGCCTGATGTCGGCCGTGGACTGAAACTCCTGATCTTCAGACGGGAATATGGCCATCGCCTCCAGGCATGTCACTGAAACGACATGGATTGTTTGCATGCACCCCATCAAGAGCAATCACTGACATTTCGCACCTGCTTCGGGCCGCAGCCCTAAAATGCTGCCCTTTGCGGAGCCGGCCGCGCGATCCACGCGCGACCTTCGGGCCTGCGTCATCGCAGCCTTCCAACCCCGCGCCTCCCTCCGTTTACGGAACCGCCTGCCATGCGGCAATGCGGGGCCTTTTCATTTCTGCATCCATGCAAACACTCAAGACCAGGGACCTGATCGCCCTAGGCTTCATGACCTTTGCGCTGTTCCTCGGCGCGGGCAACATCATCTTTCCGCCCATGGTCGGCCAGGGCGCCGGCGAACACGCGGCTGCCGCGGCCACGGGCTTCCTGCTGACGGGCGTGGGCCTGCCCCTGCTCACGGTGGTCGCACTGGCGCGAGTGGGCGGCGGCATGGACGCACTGACCTCGCCCGTGGGCCGCAAGGCCGGAATGGTGCTGGGCCTGCTGATCTATCTCATCCTGGGGCCGCTGTTCGCCACGCCGCGCACGGCGACGGTGTCGTTCGAGATGGGCTTTGCGCCCTTCATGGGCCACAGCAGCACAGCCCTGTTCATCTACTCTGCCGTGTACTTCGCCCTGGTCATGGGCCTGTCCCTGTTCCCGGGCAAGCTGATCGACAACATCGGCAAGCTGATCACGCCCGTGTTGATCCTGGCGCTGGTGGTGCTGGGCGCCGCCGCCGTGCTGCTGCCGGCCGGGGAGGCCACCAGGGCCAGTGGCGACTACCTGGTGTCGCCGCTGACCGAAGGTTTCCTGGAGGGCTACCAGACCATGGACGCGCTGGGGGCGCTGGCCTTCGGCATCGTCATCGTCAACGCCATCCGTGACCGCGGCATCTCCGATACCGGCCTGCAGACGCGCTACGCCATCGTCGCGGGCGTGATCGCCGCCGTCGGACTGGGCATGGTGTATCTGTCGCTGATCCATCTGGGCGCCACCAGCCAGTCCATCGCCCCGCAGGCACAGACCGGCGTGCTCATCCTCACGCGCTATGTGGATCACACCTTCGGCCCCATCGGCAGCCTGCTGCTGGCCGTGGTGATCTCCCTGGCCTGCCTGACCACGGCCGTGGGCCTGGTCAGTGCCTGCGGCGCCTACTTCAGCCAAATGCTGCGCCTGCCCTACCGTGCAGTGGTGGTGGCCATCGGCCTGGCCTGCATTCTGGTGTCCAACCAGGGCCTGGCCCAGCTGATCGCCGTATCCGGACCCGTGCTCGTGGGCATCTACCCGCTGGCCATAGCCCTGGTGGTGCTGAGCCTGCTGTCTGGCCTGTGGCGCAATGCGCAGCGGGTGTTCGCACCGGTGCTGGCCGTGGCCCTGTTGTTTGGTCTCATCGATGCAGCCAGGGCTGCCGGCTGGCAGGACTGGCTGCCCGCGTTCCTGAACAGCCTGCCGGGCAACGGCATGGGCTGGGCCCTGCCCGTGGCCGCGACCCTGGTGCTGGCCGCCCTCCACGACCGGCTGCGCCCTGCGCCCGCCGCCGCGTTCAAGCCGTCCTGAACCTCGACATGAGTTCGACCAGCTGATGGGCCTGCTTGCGCAGGCTCTCGGCGGCCGAACTGGTCTGCTCCACCAGCGCGGCGTTCTGCTGGGTGCCTTCCTCGATGCGGACGATGGCGCTGTTGACTTGGCTCACGCCCGCGCTCTGTTCGCCGCTGGAATGGCTGATGGCGCCGATCATGCGCGAGACCTTGGCAATCGCCTCCTGCACCGAGGCCATGGTCGCGCCCGCACTGTCCACCTCCTGGGCGCCCAGGGCCACGCGCTGGGCGTTGGCCTGGATCAGGTCGCGGATCTCCCGCGCCGCACCCGAGCTGCGCTGGGCCAGCGTGCGCACCTCGGCGGCCACCACCGCAAAGCCCCGGCCCTGCTCGCCGGCCCGTGCGGCCTCCACGGCCGCGTTGAGCGCAAGAATGTTGGTCTGGAAGGCAATGCCGTCGATCACCTCGATGATGCTGACCACGCGTTCGGACGCATCCTGGATGCTGCGCATGGTGCCCACGACGGCCGAGATGGCATCGCCGCCGCGCGTGGCAATGTCGCTGGCGGAGGAAGCCAGCAGGTTGGCCTTCTCTGCGTGATCGGCATTGCCACGCACGGTGGAGTCGAGCTGGTCCATGGAGGATGCCGTCATCTGCAGGGCCGACGCCTGCTGCTCGGTGCGCTGGGCCAGGTCGCTGTTGCCCGCTGCGATCTGCGAGCTGGCGGATGCCACCTGCTCCGCATTGCCGCGCACTTCCACGACGATGCTGCGCAGCTGTTCCTGCATGGCGCCCAGCGCCCGCAGCAGCTGGCCCAGCTCGTCGCGGCCGCCGCTCGCTATGGCATTGGTCAGATGGCCACGGGCCACGTTCTCGGCCAGCCGGACCGCGCTGCGCAGCGGTGCCACCACGGCGCGGGTGATGAGCCAGCCAATGGCCACGCCGGCCACGGCCGCCACCAGCATCAGCGCCAGGCTCAATTCCGTGGCGCGCCTGCCGCTGCTGTACGCATCGTCGGCCACGGACTTGCTCTGGGCAGCGATGCCTGCCTTGAGTTGGGACAGCAGCTCGGCCGGCTCGCGGTCCACGCCGCGCACGGCCATGTCGCCCACGGAGGGGTCGAAGCCCGTGGCCTCGAACTTGTCCAGGCCCACGCGATAGCCCTCGGCCATCTTGCGGTGCTGTGCCACAAAGCGCTGGGCCATCTCGCGCAGGGCGGCGTCTTCCACCAGGGCCAGCAAGGCGGTGGTCTTGTCCTGCACGGCGCGCTCATCGGACAGAAAGCCCTTCCAGTGCCGCTCGCGCAGCGCGTTGTCCGAGCCGCGCAGCAGCACGTTCTTCCATTCCTGGACCTGGGTCTTGAAGTGACCTTCCACTTCTGCGGCAAGGCGCTCTGCGGCCATGTGGCGCTGTACGTCGCCGTGAAAGACGCCAAGGGATTGATGGGCCGACCAGAGGCCGAAGAATCCGGCGGCCAGGGTGAATAGCAGCGCCATGGCAATGGCGAGCGGCAACTTGCGACTGAGGTTCATAAAGACATGCGAGAGCCGGCCAGCATGTCCTCGAAGGGACGTCGAAACAGTCGCTGGCCGCAGGCCGCTATTGTCCCGGCGATATTAGGCAAAACCATTACAAAACCTCACAAACTGCGCACCGCAGCGTGTGAGGTTCTTGAAGGGCCGCCCTGTGCAGCGGTGGATTACTGCTTGAGCACGTCGGCGCCCGCAGGCACCTTGAACTCGAAGGTCGAGGCCGGCAGGGATGCCTGGGTCTGCAGCTTGCTGAAGCGGATCAGCGAACGCTGGCCAAAGCTGTCGAGGATGTCCAGCGCCGAAAGCTGCCCATCGGCTGCAAAGCCCACGCGCACGCTCTTGAGCTGGCCGTTCCTGTCCTTGGGGCTGGCCTGGACCCATTGCAGGCCATCCTGCTCGGGCGCGGACTGCAGATCGAAGTCGGCGCTCAACGCCTTGAGATCGCTGGCCGACGCCAGGATGGCGGCAGGCGTGCTGCCCAGGGCCTGGGCCTGCGCGCGCTGCGTGACCTGGTTGAGGTCGGCGTCATAGAGCCACAGCGTCTTGCCGTCGGCCACGATGGTCTGCTCGAACGGCTTGGTGTAGACGAACCTGAACTTGCCGGGACGCTGGAATTCGAATTGGCCGCTGGAGTTCTTGGTGCGCGGCGGCTGGCCATCCTTGGACGGGGCCGTGACGGCCTGGGTGAATTCGGCGCGGCCGGCCTGGGAATTCTTCATGAAGGCTTCCAGGCTCTTGAGGCCATCGGCCCACGAGGCCGTCGCGCTTGCCGCGATCACAACTGCAGTCAACAGACGTTTCATTCTTTCTCCATGATTGCGAAATGCGGGCTCATTCCCCGGCGCGCGCCGGCACCAGCACTTCGCGCTGCCCGCTGGCCGTGAGACCGCTGACCAGGCCCGCCTTTTCCATATCTTCCAGCAGGCGGGCCGAGCGGTTGTAACCAATCCTGAGCTTGCGCTGCACATACGAGATGCTGGCCTTGCGGTCCTTGAGCACCACTTCCACGGCCTGGTCGTACATGGGATCCTTCTCGCCGTTGCCGCCGTCGCCGGACTCCGCGCCGAACTCGCTGTCGCCCTCGGCCGTGCCGCCTTCGAGCACACCCTCGATATAGTCGGCCTCGCCCTGCTCCTTGAGGTAGCCCACGACGCGGTGCACTTCCTCGTCGGACACAAAGGCGCCGTGCACGCGCACGGGCAGGCCCGTGCCGCTGGCCATGTAGAGCATGTCGCCCATGCCCAGCAGGGACTCGGCACCCATCTGGTCGAGCACGGTGCGGCTGTCGATCTTGCTGCTGACCTGGAAGGCGATGCGCGTGGGAATGTTGGCCTTGATCAGGCCGGTGATCACGTCCACGCTGGGGCGCTGGGTGGCCAGGATCAGGTGGATGCCGGCCGCGCGGGCCTTCTGGGCCAGGCGCGCGATCAGCTCCTCGATCTTCTTGCCGACCACCATCATCAGGTCGGCCAGCTCGTCGATGACGATGACGATGTGCGGCAGGCGCTGCAGCGGCTCGGGCTCCTCGGGCGTGAGGCTGAAGGGGTTGGGAATCGATTCCTCACGCGCCTTGGCCTCGTCGATCTTGGTGTTGTAGCCCGCCAGATTGCGCACGCCCAGCTTGCTCATGAGCTTGTAGCGGCGCTCCATCTCGGCCACGCACCAGTTCAGGCCATTGGCGGCCTGCTTCATGTCGGTGACCACGGGGCACAGCAGGTGAGGAATGCCTTCGTAGACCGACATTTCCAGCATCTTGGGGTCGATCATCAGCAGGCGCACATCGCGGGCCTCGGCCTTGTACAGCAGCGACAGGATCATGGCGTTGATCCCCACCGACTTGCCCGAGCCCGTGGTGCCGGCGACCAGCACGTGCGGCATCTTGGCCAGATCGGCCACCACCGGGTTGCCCACGATGTCCTTGCCCAGGCCCATGGTCAGCATGCTCTTGGCATCGTGGTAGACCTGCGAGCCCAGCACCTCGGACAGGCGGATGGACTGGCGCTTGGCATTGGGCAGCTCCAGCGCCATGAAGTTCTTGCCGGGGATCGTCTCGATCACGCGGATGGACACCAGGGACAGCGAGCGCGCCAGATCCTTAGCCAGGTTCACGATCTGCGAACCCTTGACACCCGTGGCCGGTTCGATCTCGTAGCGCGTGATCACGGGGCCGGGCATGGCGGCCACCACATGCACTTCCACGCCAAAGTCCTTGAGGCGCTTTTCGATCAGCCGGCTGGTCATCTCCAGCGTCTCGGGCGAGACGCTTTCCTGGCGCTGCTGCGCCGCATCGAGCAGGTCCACCTGGGGCAGCTTACTGTCGGGCAATTCGGAGAACAGCGGCTTCTGGCGCTCCTTGACCACGCGCACGCTGGGGGCCGCCGCCTCCTGCAGCACGGGCTCGATGATCTGCACGGGCTGCGGGTGCTGCACGGCGCTTTCCGTGCGCTCTTCCTGCAACACCTCTTCGCGCTCGCGCGCGGCACGGCGGCCTGCGGCCTCGTCCCGGGCCTTCTCGCGGCGCGCGAAGAGGAAATGCACCCATCCATCCAGGCGTGCGCCCATGGATTCGGCCAGATGCCCCCAGGAAAAGCGGAACACCATGGCCAGGCCGATCACGGCCACGCAGATGCCGATCAGGCCCGAACCCATGAAGCCCAGCCATTGCAGGCTGTGGTAGCCCAGCATGTAGCCAAAGACGCCGCCGGCAGGGCCTGGCAGCACGCTCTCGAAGCGGTACAGCCGCGTCCATTCCAGCGCGCAGCTTGCGCCCAGCAGCAGCAGCAGGCCACCCCAGAAACGCAGGCGCCGGCGCCACAGCGGCGGCAGTTGCACGCCATCGCGGGGCACGCCGCCCCGCAGCCAGCGGGCGAAGGAAGACATCCAGGTCTGCACCGAGGCCAGCACCAGCCACCAGACCGACATGCCGAAGCCGAAATAGCAGGCGTCGGCCAGCCAGGCTCCGACGCGGCCCATCCAGTTGGCGACCAGGCGCGCGTGTCCCGCCCCGGAGGTGGACCACGCTGGATCCTGGGGCGAGTAGCTGAGCATGGAGGCAAGCCAGAACACCAGGGCCAGCAGCCCCGCCAACAGCAGCATTTCATGGCCGAAGCGCGCCACCATGCCGGGGCGCGCCGCAGACTTGGATTTGCCCTTGGCGGATGTGGAAGCGTTCAGAGCGTTCAATGAGTAGGTCATACGCAGGCGGGAGCTTACCCCAGCCCCCTCGGGCTGGCCGCAAAAACAGCCAGGACGGCCTGCTAGCGTAATGCAAGCACTTGCAACAGAACATGACGCCGCTGCATGACGGCGCCATGTCGATCATTTTTGACAATCCGGGCCATTGATCCGCATGGCAACGGGAACCCGGCTGCGGAGCGATACTCCATGGCTGTGCCCGATGTATCTTTTTTCTGCACGCCGACTGCCGGCGTGCGCCTTTTTCAAGAACTGCATCCATGTCTTCTACGCAACACGCCAAAGTCCTGATCCTCGGCTCCGGCCCTGCCGGCTACACGGCCGCCATCTACGCCGCGCGCGCCAACCTCAACCCGCTGCTGGTGACCGGCATGGCCCAGGGTGGCCAGCTGATGACGACGACGGAAGTGGACAACTGGCCTGCGGACGTGAACGGCGTACAGGGCCCCGAACTGATGCAGCGCTTCTTGGAGCACGCAGAGCGCTTCAAGACCCAGGTGGTGTTCGACCACATCCACAGCGTCGATTTCTCCAAGCGTCCATTCACGCTGACCGGCGACTCGGGCACCTACACCTGCGACAGCCTGATCATTGCCACGGGCGCCTCGGCCAAGTACCTGGGCCTGCCCTCCGAAGAGGCCTTCATGGGCCGCGGCGTCTCGGGCTGCGCCACCTGCGACGGTTTCTTCTACCGCGAGCAGCCCGTGTGCGTGGTCGGCGGCGGCAACACCGCCGTCGAGGAAGCCCTGTACCTGTCCAACATCGCCAGCAAGGTCACCCTGGTGCACCGCCGCGACAAGTTCAAGGCCGAGCCCATCCTCGTGGACAAGCTCATGGACAAGGTCCGTGCCGGCAAGATCGAACTCAAGACCCACTTCGTGCTCGACGAGGTGCTGGGCGACCAGTCCGGCGTGACCGGCATCCGCATCAAGAGCACCCAGGATGGCCATGCCGAGGACATCCAGCTGCAGGGCTGCTTCATCGCCATCGGCCACGCGCCCAACACCGAGATCTTCAAGGGCCACCTGGAGATGGACGAGACCGGCTACATCATCACCCAGGGCGGCCTCAAGGGCTTCGCCACCCAGACCAGCGTGCCCGGCGTGTTCGCGGCCGGCGACGTGCAGGACCATGTCTACCGCCAGGCCATCACCAGCGCCGGCACGGGCTGCATGGCCGCGCTGGACGCCCAGCGCTTCCTCGAGCAGGAATAAGCGGGATGCCATCCCGCCCGCCCTGCCCTCGTGCAGGGCGGCAAAAGCCCCTGGCTGCCGCCGTGATTGGCTGGCCCAGGGGCTTTTCTCATGAAGACGCTATAATCCGTGGCTTTGCTGAATTTGAAGCGCGCCTTGCTTGCATGGCCAGGACACTTTCAGCGATGGGGTTACCGCCACCCTTTATGGCGAGGTGAGGTTGCCGGCAGGCCCTGCAGCAAATGCAGGGCATCAGCGTCGGCGGCTGTACAACTATCGGAGTGTCCTCATGGCACGCGTATGTGAAGTAACGGGCAAGAAGCCCATGGTGGGAAACAACGTTTCCCACGCCAACAACAAGACCAAGCGTCGTTTCCTGCCCAACCTGCAATACCGCCGTTTCTGGGTTGAGAGCGAAAACCGTTGGGTGCGCCTGCGCGTTTCCAGCGCTGCTCTGCGCCTGATCGACAAGAACGGTATCGACTCCGTGCTCGCAGACCTGCGTGCCCGTGGCCAAGCCTAAATCCCTCAAGGAGAAACACCATGGCTGCTAAAGGCGGACGCGAAAAGATCAAGCTGGAATCCACTGCAGGAACCGGCCACTTCTACACCACGACCAAGAACAAGAAGACAATGCCCGAGAAGATGGCGATCATGAAGTTTGATCCCAAGGCTCGCAAGCACGTCACGTACAAGGAAATCAAGCTGAAGTAATTCAGCCTGTCCCTGGTACCGACAAAGAAACCGCCCGGCGCAAGCCCGGCGGTTTTTTTGCGTCCCTCACCCGTGGCGCGCGGGCTGGCCCAGCTGCGCGCAGGCCATGGCGCCGAGATCGCGGCAGGCCTGCTCGACCACGCCATCCACGGGCAGGGTGCAGCCCAGGCGCATGCAGTGCTCGTAGCGGCCCGAGTTGGAGAACATGCTGCCCGGCGCCGTGCGTATGCCGCGCGCCAGCGCCTGCGTGAACAGCGCGGACGTGGACACGCCAGCCGGAAGCTCCAGCCACAGGCTGAGCCCGCCGGGCGGCAGGCTCAGCCGCGTTCCCAACGGGAAAAAGCGCGCCACCAGCTGCGCCATGCCCTCGCGCTGGCGCCGCAGCTGCTGCTTCAGGCGCTGCAGATTGCGCAGATGCGCGGGCGAGCCCACGCAGGCGGCCGCCAGCAACTGGGCCAGGGTCTGGGTCCCCCGGCTGCGCGCGAACTTGAGCATCTGCACACGGCCATGCCACTGGCCGGCGTTCATCCAGCCCTGGCGCAGGCCTGGCGCCATGCTCTTGTTGAAGGCCTCGCAATAGATCACATGTCCCGGCAGGCGGTCCCAGGCCTTGATGGGGCGCACGGGCTGGCTGCTTTCCACGAACAGGCCGTAGGAGTCGTCCTCGATCAGCGCCACGCCGTGGGCGGCGCACAGCTCGACCAGTCTGGCCTTGTGTTCATCGGGAATGCGCGTGCCCAGCGGCATCTGCAGCTCGGGCACGACCACCACGGCCTTCAGCCGGGGCTGGGTCTGCAGGGCCAGCTCCAGTGCCTCGAGGGACAGGCCGGTGCGCGGGCTGCAGGGAATCTCCAGCGCCTGCATCTGCAGCGACTCCACCACCTGCAGCAGGCCGTAATAGGTCGGCGACTCCACGGCCACTACATCGCCGGGCGAGGCCACGGCGGCCAGCGCCAGGCTCACGGCCTCGGAATTGCCCGTGGTCGCCAGCACATCGGCCGGTGCGACATGGATGCCCGCCGCCAGCGCGCGCCGCGCCATGGCCCGCTGGAAATCAGGGTGGCTGCCCATCATGGAACGCCCCAGCACCAGCAGATCGGGCTGCTCGCGCAGCAGCCGGGCAGCCGCCTGGTTCAGGTAGCCGCGATCGAACAGTTCCGGCGGCGGCGTGGCACCGCCCAGGTCCACCTGCACATCGGCCTGGCGGCCGCGCTCCAGCATGAGCGAGATGTGCTCATTGATGCCCGCAAAGTGCTGTTGTGGCAACGGCTGCACGGGCTGGCTCAGATCCGGTTCGCTGGCAGGCGCCAGCCCTGCAGGCCGGGCATCGCGCACGAAGTAGCCCACGCGCGGGCGGGCCTCGAGCTGGCCCAGATCCTCCAGATGCCGCAGCGTCTGCAGCGCCGTGGACAGGCTGACCTCGTGGCGGCGCATCAGTTCGCGCACGGAAGGCATGCGCTCGCCCGCCTTGAGCGTGCCCATCTCCATGGCCAGGCTGTAGTCGGCCGCCAGGCGGCGGTACAGGGTGGGGGCGGCGCTTGCGGCGGTCATGGGCAGGATGGAAAACGGCTGGGGATGGAAGTGCTTGACCGAGATCTTGTCTCAAAGCGCTGTTACGCAACAGATACAGATCATCAGGTCATGCAGCAGAACAGAACATGGACTGCCTGCACTGCTGCGGCGCAACAAACCATAGGCTGTGCCTGTGCCAAAGAGGGCCGAATGCCTACGCTTGGGGCCTGGAACTACAGGACACCGACCCATGCACAACGCCCACACCCGCTCTTTCGAACTGCGCCATCTCGCCCCCGGAAACGACCTGTATCTGTCCATGCAGGAGGGCTGCGAGCTGTTCTGCCGCCAGGGCAGCCTGGAAATCAGCGTCCCGCAGCAGGCCTGGGCCGATGCAGCGCCGGGGCTGACCCTCAGGCTGCAGCCGGGCCAGGGCTGGCGCGCAGGCGCGGACCTGCGGATAAGAGTCCGCTCCGTGTCCCAGGCCACGGCAGGTCTGGAACTGCAGCCGAACCCCGCAGCAAAAAGCCGCATCGCCTCCGAAGAGAAGATGCGGCCCCGGGAATGGACGCTTGCCGGCTGGCTTCGCAGCTTCAGGCGTGGGCAGCGCGCAGCTTGACCGAGAACTCCTTGAGCGCGGCAATGCCGCTGGCCTCGGCGCGATGGCACCAGGCCTGCAGATGGGCCGTCAGCTGCTCGCGCGACAGCGAGGTGTTGAGCCACAGCTGGCGCAGCTCCTCGCGCATGACCAGCATCTGGTCCAGCACGGGATGGGCGGCGCGCGCCTGGGCCAGCTGGTCCTGCGCCTGGGCGGGCACCTTGTCGGCATCGCGGTGCAGCCAGCGGCGCGCCGTCCTGAGCAAGGACAGGTCGGCCTGCTGCGCCTTGCGCTGCTTGAGCGCATCGAGTTCGAACTGCACGGCGGCACGCACGCCGCGCGCATAGCGGGCCATGACCTCGTAGCGGTTGGCGATCACGGCCTCCAGCGTCTTTTCGTCGGCCACAGGCTTGATGGCGCCCATGACCAGCCTGGGCGGCGTTTTCTTGACCTTGGCCCAGCCGACCGCCTGCATCGCCCGGATGTAGGCCCAGCCCACATCGAACTCATAGCGCTTCACCGAGAACTTGGCCGAGGTCGGATAGGTGTGGTGGTTGTTATGCAGTTCCTCACCGCCGATGACCAGGCCCCAGGGCACGAGGTTGGTGCTGGCGTCCTGGGCCTCGAAGTTGCGGTAGCCCCAGAAATGGCCCAGGCCGTTGACCACGCCGGCAGCCCAGAACGGAATCCAGGCCATCTGCACGGCCCAGATGGTCAGTCCGATGGCGCCGAACAGCAGCACGTTGATGACCAGCATCAGAGAAGGCCCCCAGATCGAATGCCGGCTGTAGAGATGGCGCTCGATCCAGTCGTCGGGCGTGCCGTGGCCGAACTTCCTGAGCGTCTCGGCGTTCTTGGCCTCTTCGCGGTACAGCTCCGCGCCCTGGCGCATCACGGTATCCAGCCCGCGCGTTTGCGGGCTGTGGGGATCGTCCTCGGTTTCGCACTTGGCGTGGTGCTTGCGGTGGATGGCCACCCACTCCTTGGTAACCATGCCCGTGCCCAACCACAACCAGAACCGGAAGAAATGCGAGGGCACCGGCCCCAGGTCCAGCGAACGATGGGCCTGACAGCGGTGCAGGAAGATGGTGACGCCCGCAATCGTGACGTGGGTGGTGACCAGGGCATACAGCAGCAGTTGCCACCACGACAGCTGCCACAGGCCATGGGCCATCCAGTCCAGGGCAATATTCCAAACCGACGCGAAATCCACAGACATGACCCAAGCCTTTGCCAAAGCCGGCGCCCAGTGGCACCGATGCCTCAATTTTAGGCGAGCCCCCCGTGAAGGCGTTCGGCAATCTCCCGCGATTTACAGCTTATTGCGTCTGCAAGTTACGGCTTCCGGGTCCAAACGGCGGCGAAAAACCCGTCCGTCTCATGGCGCTGGGGCCACAGGCGCAGGTACTGCGTGCCGGTCTCGCCGCCGCTGCACAGCACATCGCCCCGCTCCACCTTGAGCTGGGCCAGAAGTTCTCCGGCATCCATGGCCACGAAGTCAGAGTGCTCCGCTGCAAAGGCGTCGGCGATGGCTTCGTTTTCCTGGGGCAGGACCGAACAGGTGGCATAGACCAGGCGCCCGCCCGGCTTGACCAGCCGCGCAGCACTGGCCAGGATGGCCGCCTGCTTTTGCGTGAGTTCCTCGATGGCCTTGGCCGACTGGCGCCACTTGAGGTCGGGGTTGCGGCGCAGCGTGCCCAAGCCCGAGCAGGGGGCATCGACCAGCACGCGGTCGATCTTGCCGGCCAGGCGCTTGACGCGGTCGTCGCGCTCATGGGCGATGGCCGCGGGGTGCACGTTCGACAGGCCCGAGCGCGCCAGGCGCGGCTTCAGGGCCTCGAGCCGGTGGCCCGAGACATCGAAGGCGTACAGACGCCCCGTGCTGCGCATCGAAGCGCCAATGGCCAGGGTCTTGCCGCCTGCGCCTGCACAGAAATCGACCACCATTTCGCCGCGCTTGGCATCGAGCATCAGCGCCAGCAGTTGCGAGCCTTCGTCCTGCACCTCGATGGCACCGCGCGTGAAAGCGTCCATCCGGGCCAGCGCCGGCTTGCCCTGCACACGCAGGCCCCAGGGCGAGTAAGGCGTGGCTTCGGCGGCGATGCCGGCATCGGCCAGTTCCTTTTGCACATCGGCACGCTTGGCGTTCAGCGCATTGACGCGCAGATCCAGCGGCGCGGCCTGCTCCATGCTCTGGGCAAAGGCCCAGAAGTCATCGCCCAGTTGCTGCTGTAGCGGCGCGACCAGCCATTCGGGAAGGTTGTGGCGGTGCGGCTCCATCAGTTCGTCGGGACACACGGCCTCGCAGGCGTCCAGCCATTGCAGCTCCTGCGGCGACAGCGCGGCGCGCACGAAGCTGCGCGCGTCCTTGACACCTTGCTCGGTCTTGCCAGCCACGCGGGCCAGTGCCTCCTGGCTGTGGGCAAAGCCCAAAATGGCCAGCCTGCGTTCACGCGAGCCGCTGCCAGAACGCGCCAGGCTCTCAAAAAGCAGCTTCTTGCGCAGCACGGTGTAGGCGGTCTCGGCCAGCGCAGCGCGCTCGCGCGGGCCCAGGTTGCGGTTTTCACGGAAAAAGCGTGACACCACGGCGTCGGCCGGATGTTCGAAAGTCAGGGTGCGCTTGACCAGTTCGGCGCAGGCGTCGAGAAGCTGTTTGGGATGCATGGCCGCGATTGTCCCACTGCCTTGCAAATCCGAGAGGGGCGCAGGTCGGAACCCGGAGCAACGCCGGGCTGGCACGGCTACCATGGAGCCCCATGACCGATGACGACCTGCCCCCTCTGATTGCCACGCCCCCGGGCCTGTACCGCCACTACAAGGGCGCTCCCTACGAGGTGCTTGCCACCGTGCGCCACAGCGAAACGCGCGAGTCCATGACCCTGTACCGCGCGCTCTACGGCGAGCGCGGCCTGTGGGTGCGGCCGGCCGCCATGTTCAACGAAACCGTGGTCATCAACGGCGTGGAGCAGCCCCGCTTTGCACGCTGCCCCGAAGTGGAGCAGCAGGCCTTTCAGAGCGAAGGCCTGTGAGCAGACCCTAGCCCCGCATCAACTGCGCCACGGCGCGCGGGTAGATGATGTGCTCCTGCACCAGCACGCGCGCGGCCAGTGCCTGGGCCGTGTCGCCGGGCAGCACGGGCACCACGGCCTGCTCCAGGATGGGGCCCACATCCAGCTCGGCCGTCACGCGGTGCACGGTGCAGCCGGCGAAGCGGCAGCCTGCATCGATGGCCCGCTGGTGCGTGTGCAGGCCCGTGAAGGCGGGCAGCAGCGAGGGGTGGATGTTGATCATGCGACCTTCGTAATGCGCAACGAAGCCCGGCGTGAGGATGCGCATGAAGCCGGCAAGCACGACCAGCGCGGGCGCGTGCCGGTCGATCACCTGGGCCAGCTCGGCGTCGAAGGCCTCGCGGCTGGGGAACGGGCGGTGGTCCAGCACCTCGGTGGCAATGCCCTGCTCGCGCGCGAAAACCAGGCCCGAAGCCTCGGCCTTGTTGCTGACCACGGCGGCCACGCGGGCGCCATAACGCCGCGCCCAGTCCTGTTGCTGCGAAGCACGCACAATGGCAGCCATGTTCGAGCCGCCGCCCGAGATCAGGATCACGATATTTTTCATGGGCGGCGATTGTCGCACCGCGGGCCGCGCGGCCTGCGCCAGCCCCGGCAAGGCCCATGGCCCTGCCGGGCCTTGTCACCTCTTGCCCTCAGACCCATGCCATTCGATCCCCGCTCCACCCCCTTGACCGCCGTCGAAGCCCGCGTGCTGGCCACCCTGATGGAGAAGGCGCGTACCGTGCCCGACAGCTACCCGCTCACGCTCAACGCACTGGTGACGGGCTGCAACCAGAAAAGCAGCCGCGATCCGGTGATGGAAGTCAGCGAGGGCGAAGCCCAGGAAGCGCTGGACAGCCTGCGCCTGCGCACCATGTCCGTGCAGATCAGCAGCGCACGCGCCACGCGCTGGGAACACAACTTCCCGCGCGGCGTGGGTGTGCCCGACCAGAGCGCCGTGCTGCTGTCCCTGCTGATGCTGCGCGGCCCGCAGACGGCTGGCGAGCTGCGCATCAACTCCGAGCGCTGGCACCGCTTTGCCGACATCTCCTCGGTCGAAGCCTTCCTGGAAGAGCTGCGCGAGCGCAGCGAGGAAAAAGGCGGCCCGCTGGTCGTCCTGCTGCCCCGCGCGCCCGGCGCGCGCGAACAACGCTGGGCCCACCTGCTGTGCGGCCCCGTGGACGTGAACGCGATCGCCTCGGCCCCTGCGGCAGCAGGCGCACGCGGCGATGCCCTGGCCCAGCGCGTGGTCGATCTGGAAGCCCAGGTACGCCAGCTGCAGGCACGTCTGGCACATGTCTACGCCCAGCTGGGTCTGGAAGAACCCGATCAGCCTGCCTGATATCCGGCGGCCGTGAAGCCATCAGGGATTGCCATAGGTTGTCACGCCCTGGACAGTTCAAAAAAGAACGCGCGTGCTACAAAAGCCGGGATTGAAGGAGACACAGTCCATGGACCTGGCATTTACCCCTGAAGAACAGTCCTTTCGCGAGGAAGTCCGCGCCTGGGTGCGGGCCAACCTGCCCCAGGACATCGCGCACAAGGTGCGCCATTCGCTGCGCCTGACGCGCGACGACCTGCAGAACTGGGCCAAGATTCTTGGCAAGAAAGGCTGGCTGGGCTACGGCTGGCCCAAGCAGTTCGGCGGACCCGGCTGGAACGCCGTGCAAAAGCACCTGTTCGAGGAGGAATGTGCCCTGGCCTGCGCGCCGCGCATCATTCCCTTCGGCCCCGTGATGGTGGCGCCCGTGATCATGGCCTACGGCACGCCCGAGCAGCAGCAGCGCTTTCTGCCCGGCATTGCCAGCGGCGAAGTGTGGTGGAGCCAGGGCTACTCGGAGCCGGGCTCGGGCTCGGACCTGGCCAGCGTCAAGACCCGCGCCGAGCGCGTGGGCGACAAGTACATCGTCAACGGCCAGAAGACCTGGACCACGCTGGGCCAGTACGGCGAATGGATCTTCTGCCTGGTGCGCACCAGCAACGAGGGCAAGCCCCAGACCGGCATCAGCTTCCTGCTGGTGGACATGAAGAGCCCTGGCGTGACCGTGCGCCCGATCAAGCTGCTGGACGGCGAGTGCGAGGTCAACGAGGTCTTCTTCGACAATGTGGAAGTGCCGGCCGAGAACCTGATCGGCGAGGAGAACAAGGGCTGGACCTACGCCAAGCACCTGCTCAGCCACGAGCGTACCAACATCGCCGACGTGAACCGCGCCAAGCGCGAGCTGGAACGCCTCAAGCGCATCGCCAAGGCCGAAGGCGTCTATGAGGACCAGCGTTTCCGCGACGAGATCGCCAAGCTCGAAGTCGACGTGGTGGCGCTGGAGATGCTGGTGCTGCGCGTGCTGTCGGCCGAGAAATCGGGCAAGAACCCGCTGGACATCGCCGGCCTGCTCAAGATCAAGGGCAGTGAAATCCAGCAGCGCTACTCCGAGCTGATGATGCTGGCCGCAGGCCCCTTCAGCCTGCCCTTCATCGAAGAAGCCATGGAAGCCGGCTGGCAGGGCGACTTCCCCGGCGGCGTGGCGGACAACGCGCCGCTGGCATCGACCTATTTCAACATGCGCAAGACGACGATCTACGGCGGCTCCAACGAGGTCCAGAGAAACATCGTCGCTCAGACGGTGCTGGGCTGATTTTGGCTGGAGTTTCGCTGACCCCAGAAGTGCGCCGGACGCGCTTCGATCAGCTTCGGGAGACAGAAAATGGACTTTGATTTTTCGGATGACCAGCAGCAACTGCGCGACGCGGTGCGCCGCTGGGTGGACAAGGGCTACACCTTCGAGCGCCGCCGCTCCATCGTCGAGGCCGGCGGCTTCTCGCGCGAGGCCTGGGGCGAGCTGGCCGAGCTGGGCCTGACGGCACTGACCGTGCCCGAGGAGCACGGCGGCCTGGGCCAGGGCGCCACCGACGTGATGGTGGTGATGGAAGAGCTGGGCCGCGGTCTGGTGATGGAGCCGCTGGCACAGGCCTTCGTGGCATCCAGCGTACTCGGCCAGCATGCCGACGCCTCCGTGGCCGGCCAGTGGCTGCCGCGCGTGGCCAGCGGCGAGGCCCTGGTCGTGCTGGCACACCAGGAGCGCCAGGCCCGTTACCGGCTCGACGTCTGCGCGGCCACGGCCGGCAAGAGCGGCAGCGGCTACACGGTGGATGCCACCAAGAGCGTGGTGCCCGCAGGCGACGCGGCCGATGCCTTCCTGGTGCCGGCCCAGCTGGACGGCAAGATCGCCCTGTTCCTGGTGGAGCGCGGCGCCAGCGGCGTCAGCACCCAGGGCTACCGGACCCAGGATGGCAGCCGCGCCGCCGAGCTGCGCTGCCAGGCGGCCCCCGCCACGCTGGTGACGACCGAGGGCCTGGCCGCCCTGACGCTGGCCCAGGACGTGGCCAACGCCGCCCTGTGCGCCGAAGGCGTGGGCGCCATGGAGCAGACACTGAAGCTCACCACCGAGTACATGAACCAGCGCAAGCAGTTCAACACGGTGATCGCCAGCTTCCAGGCCCTGCGCCACCGCGTGGCGGACATGAAGATGCAGCTGGAGCTGGCCCGCTCCATGAGCTACTACGCCAGCCTCAAGATGAACACGCCCGAGGCGGAGCGCCACGTGGCCATCGCGCGCGCCAAGGTCCAGCTGGGCCAGTCGCTGCGCTATGTGGGCCAGCAGTCGGTGCAGCTGCACGGCGGCATCGGCGTGACCGACGAGTACGCAGGCAGCCACTACTTCAAGCGCCTGACGCAGATGGAGATGACGGGTGGGGACACGCTGCACCATCTGGGCATCGTGTCCGGGAAGATGCAGGACACGGCCGGCGTGTTTGCCTGAGCCTCGGGTCCCGCTTCAGACCACCAGGCCCCGCAGGAAACTGCGGGGCTTTTTCATGGGCTTTTCATGGGCCTTTGCTTTTTCCCATGCTTGCCCGCCGCCTCAGGTCAGCCTGTAGCCCTCGGGCCTGAGCGGCGCGGGCAGATCCGTCTCGCCCAGCGTGCGGCCCAGGCTGATCTCGATGGAGCGGCAGATGGTGTCCAGCGGCAGGTCGTTGCTCTCCAGGCCAAAGGGCTCTTCGAGTTCATCGCCAAGGGCGTCGAGCCCATAGAAGGTGTAGGCCACGATGGCCACGACGAAAGGCGTCATGAACCCGGTCGTGTCCACCAGGCCGAACGGCAGCAGAAAGCAGTACATATAGGCCGTGCGGTGCAGCAGCAGCGCATACGAGAACGGCATGGGCGTGTTGCGTATGCGCTCGCACGAGGCGGCAGCGGCCGTCATGCGTGTGAAGGTCTTGTCCATGGACGCGGCCAGGCAGGGTTCCATCTCGCCACGGCGCACACACTGCGCCAGGTCATGCCCCATGGACATCATCAGTGCGTCGCAGCGCTGCTCCAGCGGCAGGGCCTGGATTTGGCGCCATTCCCTGCCCACGAGCCAGCGGCCGGCTTCGGCATCGTCGTGCAGGCCCCGCAGCTGGGACCGCAGCGAATGCGCGAAGGCAACAGCCCGGTGCACCATGCGCACGCGCACATCGCTGTCGCGACGCCGGGGATCGGGCACCGTGTCCAGCGCAATCAGGCTCTGGCACTGGCGCGCCAGCGTGCGCGCGCAGATCACCATCTCGCCCCAGAGCTTGCGGCCTTCCCAGTAGCGGTCATAGGCGGTGTTGTTGCGAAAGCCCAGGAAGATGGCCAGCGGCAGGCCGATCAGCGTGAAAGGGATGGGCGTCACCGTGATCTTCACGTCGAAGAGATTGCCATGCACCAGGGTGATGATGGCGGCAAACACGATGTTCACGAGCAGCGTGACCTGGATGCGCTGGAGCACCGAGCCCCGCAAAATCAGAAACAGCCTGAGGCCGGCGGGGCGATCACGGACGATCATGGGGCGAATGCTAGGTATAAACCCTTATTCGATCACATATTGAGCATGTCAATGGGCTGCGGCCATGCTCCGAACCAAAAAAAAGGCGCCCCGAAGGGCGCCCTGCGTCACGACCGGTTGCCGGTCACAGCGCGTTGAAGCGGCGGCGGCGCACCATGCCCCAGCCCATGATGCCCATCAAGCCGGACATCAGGATCAGGCCCCATTCGGAGAGGGTGGGGATGGAGGCGGGCGATACGGCCACGGCCACCGCGCGGGAAGCCGTGTTGTTGGCCGGGTTGGCATCTCCGGTCGCACCGGTGCTGCCCGTCAGTGCCACCGCCCCCACGGAGCTGGGCGTTCCGCTGACCGTGCAGGTCACGCTGGCGCCCGCAGGCACGGCATCCCCTGCGGACCAGGCTGCATTGGAGGGGCTGATGCGGCAAGCGCCCTGGCTGACGCCAGGCGGCAGTCCCGTGACTGCGCACGAGGTCCCTGCCGATGCATCGGCCGAGCCCTGGTTCTTGCAGACAAAACGGCCGCTGTAGGGCGTGCCGGCAGTGAACGCGGTCGGCAGGCCGCTCAGATCGACGCCCATGTCGGGCACTGCAACGGTGGACACATTCATGGTCGCGGTGTTGTTTGCCGCATTCGAATCATCCGTTGCGCCCGTGGTGCCCGTGACCGTGGACGAACCTGCGGCTGTGGGCGTACCGCTCACCTGGCAGGTGACCGTGGCTCCCACCGGCACCGCATTGCCCGCCACCCACGCGGCATTGCCGGGGCTGATGGAGCATGCGCCTTGCGTCACGCCAGCCGGCAGGCCGGTGACGGCGCAGGAGGTGCCGCTCACGGCGTTGGCCAGGCCCTGGTTGCTGCAGGTGAAGCTGCCGCTATAGGGAATGTTCAGCGGCGAGGTGGAGGGCAGTCCGCTCAGATTGACCTGCATGTCCGGCGTTGTGGTGACCGCGATGTTCGACGTGGCCGTGTTGTTGCCCGGGGTCAGATCGTTGTCGCCGCCCGTGGTCACCGTGACCGTCGAGCTGCCGCCTGGACCCGTCGGTGTGCCGGAGACCTGGCAGACCACCGTCTTGCCCGCAGGCACCACGGCGGGCTGCATCCAGGCCGTGCCGTCTATCGTGCATTGGCCTGCCGTCACGCCAGGGGGCAGACCGGAAGCATCGCAGATGGCCTGGCCTGCGCTGGCTGCACCATCGTTCTTGCAGGAGAAGCTGCCGGTGTAGGGCACGCCGACCACGGCGGTGGGCGGGAGTCCGGAGACCTCAGGCACCATGTCGCTGCTCGCCGCGGGAGCCAGCAATTGGGTCTGCACCATGGCACCGAGCAGGGTCGAGGTCAGGTCGCCTCCGATGGTGTAGTTGCCGTTGTTGATCTGGTCTGACGGCGTGCCCGCAGGAACCTTCACGGTCATCGTGAACGTGCCCGACTGCCCGGGTGCCAGGGTCCCAAAGTTGCACTGGGCAGGGTCTGAACTGCCCACGGCCGGGGCCGTGCAAGCACCGCCGTCGCCGGCCAGCGACACGAACGTGGTCGGACTGACGCCCGCATCCGTGCCCACGGGCATGGCGGGCGTGACCTTCACGTTGTTCACCGGGGTGCTGCCGTTGTTCGTATAGGTATAGGTGTAGGTGATCTCCGTGCCGTCCGCCTTGGGCGCGCTGACAGGCCCGGACGCGCTGATCCACAAGGTCTTGGGCAGGGTCGTGCCGAAGTTGTCAACGTACAGATGGCCTGCGTGGCCACCGGCACTGCAGGCCGAGGCCACGGCCTGCAGCCTGACCTTGTCGCCTACCCGCAGGTAGGCATTGCCAGGAGCGACATCGTAGGCCTGGGGGTCGGTGTAGTTCTGGATGGCACCGCCCTTGTCGGTAAAGGTCTTCCAGGGTGCTCCCGGCTCGCCGCCGTAGTGGTACTTGAAGAACAACTCCTGGGGTGAGCCCGTCAGATCCGTGGCGGTCTGGGCGTCATAGGTCTTGACCAGCGAGATGGCAAAGTAGGGGCGATCCTCGCCTCCGTGATTGCTGGCGTACTCCAGCACGGGCGCCGCGACAAATCGGATGTGGATCTTGCCGTCCTGGTCGATGTCATCCGCAGTCAGCGTCACTTCCTGGGTGATGGAACTTGCCGTATTGACCTGCTGGGTCCAGCCGGCGAGTCCCCCCGTGACATTGTTGGACCGCGGTATCACGTTGCTGGCTGGGGTGGTGCTGTTCGCCTTGAGGTTGATGCGGGCAGAGTGGGAGCCTGCCAAAGTCAGTTTGAGGGCGGACTGGCCAGCGTCACCCCGGAACAGGACTTCGTCTGCAGCGCCTTCCGAGCCGCTGTCGATTTCGACCAGATGAACCTTGCTGCCGGGCGGCTGCAAAAGCAACTCGCTCAGGCTCTTCGGATTGGTCTGGGTCCCATTGTTGGTCCAGGCCTGAGCCGTCCAGCCAGTCAAGTCTCCCGTCTCGAAATCACCATTCAGAAACGCCGCCTGTGCCCCCGCACCGATCACCGCCAGGGTGCCAGCCGCGATCAGGCGTCTCGCCTGCCTCCAAGCGTTCATGCGCGGCCCTGTGGGCCGGATATGCAAACTCTGTCTCGCCATACCATTCCTCTCTTCATGTGTGTTTGATCACGGATGAAAACCCCGACGGCCCACGCCGCCGGCTTGCGCACACCGCCAGCACCAAGCCGCCCAATCACGCGCACGCGCTTTTGCAGCAAAAAAATGGGCGAACGAATCCCTTCCGCGTGCCCGGACGGCAGCGGTTCAAAAAGCTGAAATGGAGAAGAAAAAGGCGCCTAAGGCACGAACACCAGCCCTCGACCGAACACGGCCCTCACCGGCAGGGCCAGCCCGGAGATATCCAGGGTCTTGCGGCGAAGCCGCGTCAGCTGCGATTCAATGCGATGAAAACCGTCATCCACATCGGCATAGCCCATGGCCTCGATCAGGGTCTGCTTGGACACCATGGTCCCGGGGGTGGCCATCAGGCAGCCGAGCAATTCCAGCTCGCGGCTGGTCAGGGCAATGATCTGATGGTTGGGTGCGACCATGCAGGCCGACAGGGGGTCAAGGCGCCAGGTCAGGAATGGGGCGGACGCCCTGCCCGGCTGACCGGTGTTGCGGCGAAGCTGGGAGCGGATGCCGGCCACCAGCTCGTTCATGTCGGTGGGCTTGACGAAGTACTGCAGCGCGCCGGCATTGAGGCCGGCAATGCGGCTGTCCAGATCGCCGCGTGCCGTGAGCACCACCACGGGGATCTCCTGCTCGGCCAGGCGCTTGACCAGGCTCAGCCCGTCCTCGCCGGGCAGACCCAGGTCGACGACGACCAGATCTGCCTTTTCGCGCAGTAGCTTTATGTAGAAGTCTTCTGCAGAATCCGTGCCCCAGGCATGCAGGCCAGACTTTGTTAAAAATCGACACACATTGATACGAATATCCTCGTCGTCCTCTACGACGGCGACGGTGAACTCGATCGATGGCTCTAGTGTCTGCTGCATGATGTTTGCCTATTGGTGCGCGGATTTTCATTGGGGTGAACGTCCGCCGCCATGCACGAACACTCTCGAATGCTCACAGTTCAGAGAAACACACAAAAATTTACTTTTATTGCATGGATCACGGTATCGCTCGGACTGCTCGCATTTTTCGTGCTGAGCCCGGCAACCATGTCTCCCCCTGACAAGGGACTGCGTCTGGGCAAGGACCTGCCGATGCAGGTGCTTGCCGATGCGGGCCGCAGCATGACCATTGAACAGGTCGCGGCCCTGCCCGATGATGCCTTCGAAACCCGGCGCACGCCTCTGAACGAGGGCTATACCCGCCAGGCTTACTGGGTGAGGGTTGCCATGCCTGCCCTCGCACCCGCCAGTGCGCTGGCCGGCAATGATCCGCTGTGGCTGGAGATCACGCCCACCTATCTGGACAGGGTCACGCTCTACCAGCAGGCGAATGGCCTGTGGCAGGCACGCGAAAGCGGTGACACGGTGCCCATGGCCCAGCGCATCCATGTGCGCCAGCTGGTGTTTCCACTGCGCGCCGGCCAGCCCTTTGTGCTGCGCATCGAGACCAGCAGCGCCATGCAGCTGTACGCCACGGTCTGGCGCAGCACGGGGCTGATGGCCTGGTTGTCCAGCGTGGAGTGGGCCTCGGGGGTGCACCAGGGCGTGAACCTGGTGCTGACCTTGCTGATCGCCGGCGCAGCCCTGGCCCTTCGCATGCGCAGCCTGATGGCCATGACGCTGCTGGCGTTCGTGGTTCTGACCCACAACGCCAATGTGCGCGGCTATGCCCAGCTGTGGCTGCCCGAGCCCTGGGCGCCGCATGCGGATATCTGGGTGAGCGTGGGCGTCTTCCTGCTGCCTGCCGCCTTTGCCTGGCAGGCACGCGAGACCTTGACGCGCGGCACGATCTGGCGCCGCATCGACCGCATGCTGGTGCTGCTGACCTTGGCGCCCCTGCTGGCCTTGCTCAGCATTCCCATGGGGCACTACACGCAATGGGCCTGGCTAGGAGTCAGCGTCCCCTGGATGGCCAGCATGCTGAGCGCTCTGGTGGCCTGGAAGAACCTGCTCCGCCAGGGCCCCAGCATCGTCAACCTGCTGGTGCTGATTCCCTACACGCTGCATGCGGTCATGGGCATCCACGTGGCTGCAGCGTTCACGGGGCTGGTGTCCTCCGACATCGAAGCCGGCATGTACTGGCAACTGGAATCGCTGCTGCTGTACATCCTCATCATCATTGCCGTGGGCGCCAGCCTGGTCGAGAAATTCCAGAACTCCATGGACAGGCAGGCGCAACTGGTGGAGTCGCTGGCCCGCTCCGAGCACGCGCTCGAAGGCCGGGTACGCACACGCACGGCCGAACTGTTGCATGCACAGAACGCGCTGCAGGCCGCGCTGCACGGCGAACGCACCCTGCGGCTGGAGCAGCGCCAGTTCTTCAACATGGTCAACCATGAATTCCGCACGCCGCTGGCCGTGGTGGACAGCGCGGCCACGGAGCAGTTGACCTTTCCGTCCACCGACATCGACTCCCAACTGGAGCGGGCCGCCCAGATCCGGCGTGCCTGCAGGCGCCTCACGGCCCTGGTGGACAACTGCCTGGTCAGCGACCGCCTGGACGCGCCTGCGTTCCGGCTGCAGCTCGACCGGGTTCCGGTGACGGACCTGATCGACGATGCCGTACAGCTCGTGCACTGGTCGCGCCGCCATCATCTGAGGCTGGAGACTGCCGGCATCCCCGCCTCCTGGCAGTGCGATCCCACGCTGGTGCGCATCGCCCTGTCCAACCTCGTGGACAACGCCGTGAAATACGCCCAGGCCGGCGAAATCGCCGTGTGTGCCCGCCTGGACGGGCAGGGCCGGCTGGAGCTCACCGTCAGCGACGAGGGCCCTGGCCTGGCGCCCGAGCTGGCGCAGCGCATCTTCGAGCTGCACGAGCGCGGAGAGCGCTCGGACCAGACCCGAGGCTTCGGCCTGGGCCTGTGGGTGGCCCGGCGCGTGGCCCAGATGCACGGCGGCGATGTGCAGGTCACGCCAGCTGCGGGCGGCGGCACCTGCTTCACGCTGACGCTGCCCTGCAGCATTCCCGAAGACAGCGGCCTTGCCACAGCTGCAACACAGCCCGCCTCGCCATGCGCATCCTGAACCTGCTGCGTGTCCTGAACCGTCTGGCGCTGCCGGGCTGGCTGGTGTTTTCGCTGGTGCTGGTGGTCTGCTTCATCCTCAGTCCGGCCTGGCAGTCCCTTCCAGCCAAGCGCCTGCAGCTGGGCACGGACCTGCCCATGCTGGCGCTTGTCGATGCGCAGGGCAGCCTCACCATCGACCAGGTGGCAGCACTGCCCGATACGGACTTCACCGCGCTGGACACACCGCTGAACAAGGGCTACACGCGCGATGTGTATTGGCTCAAGGTGCAGGCTCCCTATATCGCGGCCGGGAAGATCGACCCCGAGCAGGACCCTCTGTGGCTGGAGATCCTGCCCAGCTACCTGGACCAGGTCGCGCTGTACCAGTACATGGACGGCGCCTGGCGCATGCGCAGCAGCGGCGATACGGCAACCGGCGAACCACGGGTCCATGTGCGCCAGCTCGTGTTTCCGCTGTACACGGACCAGCCCTTCATCCTGCGCGTGCAGACCTCAAGCCCCATGCAGCTGGACGCCACGATCTGGCGCAGCAGCGGTCTGATGACGCAGTTCTCGGCCGTGGAATGGGCATCGGGCATCCACCAGGGCATCAACCTCATGCTGGCCCTGCTGATCATCGGGGCAGCCCTGGCCTTGCGGTTGCGCAAACTGGCCGCCATGGCCGTGGCAGCCATCGCCGTACTGATCCATGGCGCCAGCGACCGGGGCTACTTGCAGATCTGGCTGCCCGACCATCTGGCGCACTGGGGCCATCTGTGCGTCAGCCTTGGCACCCTGATGCTTCCCGCCGCCCTGGCCTGGCAGATGCGCGAGCTGCTGACCCGCGACACACGCTGGCGGCGCATGGACCGGGCCCTGCTCGCCCTGGGAATCATCCCGTTGCTGTGCCTGCCAAGCATCCCGCTCGGCCGCTACCAGGACTGGGCCTGGATAGGGGTCGGCGCGCCCTGGGCCATCAGCGCGCTGTTTGCGGTGGTCGCATGGAGCAATCTGCTGCGCGATCGTGCCAGCCTGGTCCATGTGCTGATGGTCGTTCCCAGCACCATGTACGGGCTCATGGGACTGTATGTGACGGCAGCCTATGTGGGCCTTGCCAGCCTGCCCACCATAGAGACCAGCGTTTTCTGGCAGCTCAACACCTTGCTGGTCAACATCGTGATCACCGTGGCCGTCGGCGCCAGCCTGATCCAGAAATTCCGGGACTCCATGGCGCGCCAGGCACAACTGCTCGAATCCCTGGCCAAATCCGAGCATGCGCTGGAAGAGCGCGTGCGGCTGCGCACGGCCGAGCTGCTGCGGGCGCAGAACGCGCTGCAGGCGGCGCTGCACAGCGAACGCACGCTGCGACTGGAGCAGCGGCAGTTCTTCAACATGGTCAACCATGAGTTCCGCACGCCGCTGGCCGTGGTGGACAGTGCCGCCACCGAGCAACTTTCCTTTCCCTCCCCCGACATCGACTCCCAGCTCGAACGCGCCGCCCAGATCCGGCGCGCCTGCAGACGCCTCACGGCCCTGGTGGACAACTGCCTGATCAGCGACCGCCTGGACGCTCCCGCCTTCAGGCTGCAGTTGCACCGCGCTCCCGTCATGGAGCTGGTCGATGATGCCGCGCAGCTCGTGCACTGGTCCCGCCGCCACCGTCTGCGCCTGGACAGCGCGCAGGCGCCCGCTACCTGGGAGTGCGACTCCACGCTCATCCGCATCGCACTGTCCAACCTCGTGGACAACGCCGTGAAGTACGCCAAGGCCGGAGAAATCACCGTGCGCGCGCGCACCGACGACCGTGGTCAGCTGGAACTCACCGTCAGCGACCAGGGCCCAGGCCTGGCGCCCGAGCTGGCGCTGCGCATCTTCGAGCGCTTCGAGCGCGGCCACCGCTCCGACCAGGCCCGCGGCTTCGGCCTGGGCCTGTGGGTCGCCCGGCGCATTGCGCGACTGCATGGCGGCGACATACAGGCGGCACCTTCACCGGAGGGCGGCACGAGCTTCACGCTCACGCTGCCGCCGCATCCCGCTGCCGCTGCGCAGTCCAAAACCTTGCAGACAGCGGCTTGAAACAAGGCGCCCTGGAGAATCCACGATAATGAAAAGTTAGCCACTGGCGCAATCCCTGTTTGGAACGCGTGCTCCAAGCCACCTCCGGCCCATGCGCCCGCGCACACCTATTTTTCTGTCCATGAGCGTTATCTCTACCCCCGTCGACATCAATCGCAAGCATCTGGAAGCGGCCCGCCAACAGATTGAGCAAGGCAATCTGAAGAAAGCCGCACAGACCCTGAACAAGGCCCAGCGCCAGATGCCGAACGACGCACGCGTCTTCATGTTGGCGGCGCTGATGGCGGAGAAAGCCGGCAATCACGCCAAAGCCGAAGAGACATTCGAACGCTGCCTCGAACTGGCGCCCATGTGGGGACCAGGCCTGCTGGAAACCGCGCTCTATCGGGCTCGTCGCAGCCAATTCGATTCTGCTCTGGAACTGGCTGAGAAAGTGGCGCGCATCGAGCCTGGAAATCCGCAGGTACTGGCAGGCGTGGTGGACATCGCCCACCGCGCCGGTCATACCGCAATGGCCGTGGAGCACCTGCGCAGAGGCTTGGAGCTATTTCCCGGCGACACCATGCTGCGCCAGTATCTGGCCAACGATCTGAGCAGCCTGCAGCAACACGCCGAGGCAGGGCAGATCTGGGACGCCCTGGTACAGGAGCAGCCCGAGCAGCCGTCACTGCGCATTGGCCGAATCAAGGCCTGCATCGCACGCGGCGAGCCTGCTGCGGCACAGCCTGACATCCGCATGCTGCAGGAACGATCCCCCGAGGACGCCACGCTGATCTACTACGCAGCCCTGGCCCGGGGCGAAACCCCGGCACACCAGCCTGTTGAGATGCACAGGCCCTTGTTCGACGGAATGGCCGAGCAATACGATATGCACATGGTGCGTGGCCTCGGCTACCAGCTGCCCAAACGCGTCGCAGAACAGTTGGTCGCGCGCAATCCAGAAAAGGACTTTAACCTGCTGGACCTGGGCTGTGGCACAGGCCTGCTGGGTGTCTGTCTGGGCTCCATGCAGGGCTTCCTGATCGGCGTGGACAGTTCCGTGAAAATGATCGAACAGGCGGCACGGCACGGCATCTATGACCGTTTCCACAACGTGAGCCTGCTGGATGCCCTGCGCGACACTCCGGACAGCGAGTATGACGTGATCACCTGCCTCGATGTACTGATCTACGTTGGCGATGCAGCTACGGTCATCCCCAATGCGGCGCGCATTCTGAAGACGGGTGGCGAATTCATCTTCTCCTGCGAAACTGCGCCAGAAGACGGCCCCGACCTGGTGCTGCAAAACAGCCAACGCTACGCCCACAAGCGCAGCCATATCGAAGCACTGTGCAAGCAAGCGGGCTTCAGCGTATCGACTGAGGAACTGGTGCTGCGGCAGGAAGGCGGGCAACCGGTTCAGGGCTTCGTCGTGACCGCAACCAAGACCGCTGCCTGACAGTTCTCATCAAGCCCACGCCACCTCGTGCGTGGGCGCCCCACCGTCCCCGACGAGGCTATCGCGCGCCCAGCGCGAGCTTCTGGGCACATGCAGAAGCAGAAACTCCATCTGGTCCGCCAGAATCCGCCGGTTGCGCAGGATGAAGTCTTCCCAGAGGCTGGGTACATAGGGCGTGTAGAGCAGGGGCATGCGCGCCTGTTCAGGCGTGCGGGCGCCCTTGCGGTGGTTACAGGAACGGCAGGCAGTCACCAGATTCATCCAGTGATGGCCGCCGCCTGCGGAGATGGGCACGATGTGTTCGCGCGTGAGGTCGTTTTCGTGGAAGACCCGGCCGCAGTAGGCGCAGATGCAGCGGTCGCGTGCGAACAGCTTGCCGTTGGTCAGGCCCGGCTGCAGGCTGTGCGGATTGATGGAGGGCGCACCGCGCGTGCCGATGATGCTGTTGATGTGAATGACCGACTGGCAGCCCGTGACGGCATTGTGGCCACCGCGGAAACAGGCGACTTCCCCGCCGGACTCCCAGCGCACATCGTCCGCCGCGTAATGCAGCGCCGCCTGCTCCAGCGTAATCCAGGATTGGGGCAGCCCTTGGGCCGACAGCTTCAAGACCTTCACGACACGCCTCCTCTGACACCAAGGTGAACGGGAATGCAGCCAGTGCACAGGGCCTGCAAGGCAGGCCTTATCGAGGCAATATACTCTGTTTCCGTGTCGGATTGACAGCCTGCGCTGGCTGCGCGCGTGCCAGCCGCTATTGAAAACAAAGCGTCCCATGAAGATTTTTCGAGGCTTCAACCATCCAGGGCGAGAACCGGCCTGCGCCGTCACCATCGGCAATTTCGATGGTGTTCACCGGGGTCACCAGGCCATGCTGGCCCTGCTGTCGGCTGAAGCTGCCCAGCGTGGCGTGCCCACCTGCGTGCTGACCTTCGAGCCCCATCCGCGCGACTACTTCGCCCAGGCCCTGGGCCGGCCCGAGATCGCGCCGGCGCGCATAGGCACGCTGCGCGACAAGCTGTCGGAGCTGCAGCGCTGCGGCGTGGACCAGACCGTGGTGCTGCCCTTCAACCGGGCGCTGGCCAGCCAGGCGCCCCAGGCCTTCATCGATGAGGTGCTGGTGGCCGGCCTGGGCGCGAAATACGTGCTGGTCGGCGACGATTTCCGCTTCGGCGCCCAGCGCGCGGGCGACTACGCCATGCTGGACGCGGCAGGCCAGCGCCAGGGCTTTGACGTGGCCCGCATGAACAGCTACGAAGTGCATGGCCTGCGCGTGTCCAGCACCCATGTGCGCTGCGCCCTGGCCGAGGGGCGCATGCAGGATGCGGCGCGGCTGCTGGGTCATCCCTACACCATCTCCGGCCATGTGGTCCACGGGCGCAAGCTGGGCCGCAGCCTGGCCGAAAGCCGCCAGGGCGCGGGCGACGGCTTTCGAACGCTGAACCTGCGCTTCAACCATTGGAAGCCCGCGGCCAGCGGCATCTTCGCGGTGCTGGTCCACGGACTGCATGAGCGTCCTCTGCGCGGCGTGGCCAACCTCGGTGTGCGCCCTTCCCTGGACCCGACGGATGTCAACGGCGGGCGCGTCCTGCTGGAAACCCACTGCCTCGATTGGCCCGGCGCGCCGGGTGGCGAAGAGGCCTACGGTAAAATCATCCGCGTGGAACTTCTGCACAAACTGCACGACGAGCTGAAGTACGACAGTCTCGACGCCCTCACCGCCGGCATCGCCAAGGACTGCGATGACGCGCGCGCGTTCTTCGCCACCATCCACACACCCATCTACACCGAGACCCGTCGCCAGACCACGCGCGACCGAATTTGACGATCTCCGTCACCTGCCCGGGCGCGGGTGCGCACCAGGCTTCCTCCCCTTTTTCCCGTGCCTGGACCAGACGGTCCGGGCTCTGGCCTGCTTTCAAGGTTCTCCATGTCTGATTCGAAAGTCTCTCCCAACGCCAATGCGGGCTATCGCGCCACGCTGAACATGCCCGACACGCCCTTCCCCATGCGCGGCGATCTGCCCAAGCGCGAGCCGGGCTGGGTCCAGGAATGGGAGGACAAGGGCATCTACAAGAAGCTGCGCGATGCGCGCCACGGTGCGCCCAAGTTCATCCTGCACGACGGCCCGCCCTACGCCAACGGCAAGATCCACATCGGCCATGCGGTGAACAAGGCGCTCAAGGACATGATCGTCAAGAGCCGCCAGCTCGAGGGCTTCGACGCCATGTACGTGCCGGGCTGGGACTGCCACGGCCTGCCCATCGAGAACGCCATCGAAAAGCTGCATGGCCGCAATCTGCCGCGCGACGAGATGCAGGCCAAGAGCCGTGCATTCGCCACCGAGCAGATCGCCCAGCAGATGGTGGACTTCAAGCGCCTGGGCGTGCTCGGCGACTGGGACCATCCCTACAAGACCATGAACTACGCCAACGAGGCCGCCGAGCTGCGCGCCTTGAAGCGCGTCATGGAGCGCGGCTTCGTCTACCGCGGCCTCAAGCCGGTGTACTGGTGCTTTGACTGCGGCTCCTCGCTGGCCGAGTTCGAGATCGAGTACGCCGACAAGCAAAGCCAGACGCTGGACGTGATGTTCCCCACGGCCGAGCCCGACAGGCTGGCGGCCGCCTTCGGGCTGACCTCGCTGGCCAAGCCCGCCTTCATCGTCATCTGGACGACGACGGCCTGGACCATCCCCGCCAACCAGGCGCTCAACGTCAACCCCGAGCTGGAATACAGCCTGGTGGATACCGAGCGCGGCCTGCTGATCGTGGCCTCCGCCCTGGTCGACAAATGCCTGGCACGCTGGAAGCTCGAAGGCCAGGTCCTTGCCACCGCCGTGGGAAGGAAGCTGGACCACCTGCAGTTCAAGCACCCGCTGGCCCACGTGGACAAGGGCTTTGACCGCGTCTCGCCCGTGTTCCTGGCCGACTACGCCACGGCCGATGACGGCACCGGCATCGTGCACTCGGCCCCCGCCTACGGCGTGGACGACTTCAACAGCTGCATGAACAACGGCATGACGCGCGATGACATCCTGAGCCCCGTGCAGGGCAACGGCGTCTACGCACCCGAGCTGCCGCTGTTCGGCGGCCAGCACATCTGGAAGGCCGTCCCCGTCATCATCGATGCGCTCAAGCTGGGCGACCGCCTGCTGGATACCACGACCATCACCCACAGCTACCCGCACTGCTGGCGCCACAAGACGCCGGTGATCTACCGCGCCGCCGCCCAGTGGTTCATCCGCATGGATGAGGGCGAGGGCGTGTTCACCAAGCCCGGTGACAAGCCCGCGCAGACGCTGCGCCAGATCGCGCTGGAAGCCATCGAGCACACCCAGTTCTACCCGGAGAACGGCAAGACCCGCCTGCGGGACATGATCGCCGGCCGGCCCGACTGGTGCATCTCGCGCCAGCGCAGCTGGGGCGTGCCCCTGCCCTTCTTCCTGCACAAGGACAGCGGCGAACTGCATCCGCGCACCATGGAGATCATCGACCAGGCCGCCGCCATGGTCGAGCAAGGCGGCATCGAGGCCTGGAGCCGCGTGACGGCCGAGGACATCCTGGGCGCCGAGGAAGCCGTGCACTACACCAAGAGCACCGACATCCTCGAAGTCTGGTTCGACTCCGGCTCCACCTTCTGGCATGTGATGCGCGGCACGCACGCCGACATGCACCACGACCAGGGCCCCGAGGCCGACCTTTACCTGGAAGGCCATGACCAGCACCGCGGCTGGTTCCATTCGTCGCTGCTGCTGGCCTCGGCCATCTTCGGGCGCGCGCCCTACCGCGGCCTGCTGACCCACGGCTTCACCGTGGACGGCCAGGGCAAGAAGATGTCCAAGTCGCTGGGCAACACCGTCGCCCCGCAGGACGTGAGCAACAAGATGGGCGCCGAGATCATCCGCCTGTGGGTGGCCTCGACCGACTACTCGGGCGACCTGGGCATCGACGACAAGATCCTGGCCCGCGTGGTGGACGCCTACCGCCGCATCCGCAACACGCTGCGCTTCCTGCTGGCCAACGTCAGCGACTTCGACGCGGCGAAAGACTCGGTTGCCACCGAAGAGCTGCTGGAGATCGACCGCTGGGCCCTGGCCCGCGCGGCCCAGTTCCAGGCCGAGGTGCTGGCCCACTACAAGGTCTATGAATTCCACCCCGTGGTGGCCAAGCTGCAGCTGTTCTGCTCGGAAGACCTGGGCGGCTTCTACCTGGACGTGCTCAAGGACCGCCTGTATACCAGCGCGCCCAAGAGCCTGGCCCGCCGCAGCGCCCAGACCGCGCTGCACCAGATCACGCACGCCATGCTGCGCTGGATGGCGCCCTTCCTGTCCTTCACGGCCGAAGAGGCCTGGAAGGTCTTCGGCAACAGCGAGTCCATCTTCCTGGAGACCTACACCGACCTGCCGGCCGGCGACGAGGCCCTGCTGGCCAAGTGGGCCCGCCTGCGCGAGATCCGCGACGTGGTGAACAAGGACATCGAGGCCGTGCGCGCCGAAGGCCGGGTCGGCTCCTCGCTGCAGGCCGAAGTCCGTGTCTCGGCGCAGCCCGAAGACCTGGCCCTGCTGCAAAGCCTTGGCGACGACCTGAAGTTCGTCTTCATCACCTCGGCCGCCGAGGCCCTGGCGGGCGAGACGCTGCAGGCCGCCGTCACACCCAGCAGCCATGCCAAGTGCGACCGCTGCTGGCATTACCGCGCCGACGTGGGCATCAACCCCGAGCACCCCAGCCTGTGCGGCCGTTGCGACAGCAACCTGCACGGTGCCGGCGAAGAGCGCCGCAAGGCGTAATCCCACCGAGGCGCTGCCATGACCCCTAGCTTTGCCGCAGTCCCCGAATCCCGCAGCCGCCGCATCTGGCCCTGGCTGGCCTGGTCGCTGGCGATCATCGCCATCGACCAGCTCACCAAGCAGTGGATCCTTGATGCCTACCAGCTGGGCGACTGGACGCCGATCACGGGCTTTTTCAACATCGTGCGGGCCCACAACACGGGGGCGGCCTTCTCGTTCCTGGCTGGAGCCGGTGGCTGGCAGCGCTGGCTGTTCGTGGGCATCGGCGCGGCGGCCACGCTGCTCATCGTCTGGCAGTTGCGCAAGCATCCGGGGCAGAAGCTGTTTTGCTTCTCGCTGGCCAGCATCCTGGGCGGTGCCATCGGCAACGTGGTGGACCGCCTGCAGCACGGCTACGTGGTGGACTTCCTGGACTTCTACTGGGGCCGTTCGCACTTTCCGGCCTTCAATGCGGCCGACATCGCCATCAGCGTGGGCGCGGCCCTGCTGATCCTGGACGAGGTACTGCGCGCACGGCGGGCCAAGGGCGCCTGATCTGATCCCTGCCGCAACCGGAGCCGCCGCCAGCCCCTCTTGCGAGGGGCTTTTTCATTGAGGGGGCCACCGGCTGCATGCCGGCGGGTTTTCCTCGGGTTTTCCTGAGTGCGTTTTGGGTCAACCGAAATTCTTTTCGATTCGTTTTATTTCTACAATTTTCCTTATTTCGCACCAAACTGTGCGCTCATGCGGCCGACTCTCCTGCGCGCAAGCCGGGACCGGGGTTATATTGGTCCGCTTCTCCGCTCACAGCACATGAAGCACTTACTCAATCTACTGGCCGCCATCGCCCTGCTGGTCTGGGGCACGCACATGGTCCGCACCGGCGTGCTGCGGGTGTTCGGCGCCAACCTGCGCAACCTGCTCGCCCACAGCATGAGCAACCGCTTCTCGGCCGCGCTGTCCGGCCTGGGCGTGACTGCGCTGGTGCAGTCGAGCACGGCGACCTCGCTGATGACCTCGGCCTTCGTGGGCCAGGGCCTGATCTCGCTGCCGGCCGCGCTGGCCGTGATGCGCGGCGCCGACGTGGGCACGGCGCTGATGGCCGTGCTGTTCTCCACCGACCTGTCCTGGCTGTCGCCGCTGTTCATCTTTGTCGGCGTGGTGCTGTTCATCACGCGCCAGGACACCACGGCCGGGCGCATAGGCCGCGTGCTCATCGGGCTGGGCGTGATGCTGCTGGCCCTGCGCCTGGTGGTCGATGCCACCGAGCCGCTGCTGGAAGCCCCCGCCGTGCGCACCCTGCTGGCCTCTGTCACCAGCGACATCTTCATGGAGCTGCTGCTGGGTGCGCTGCTGGCCGTGATGGCCTATTCCAGCCTGGCCATCGTGCTGCTGATCGCGGCCATGGCCAGCTCGGGCGCGATTCCCATGGAAGTGGCGCTGGGCCTGACGCTGGGTGCCAACATCGGCAGCGGCCTGGTGGCCGTGCTGACCACGGCCAAGTCCAGCGTGGAAGTGCGCCAGGTCACCATCGGCAACATGCTGTTCAAGATCATGGGCGTGGCCATCGTGGCGCCCTTCCTAGGGCTGTGGGCCACCTATGTGATGCCGCTGATCGACGGCAAGGGCCAGAACATCGTGCTGTTCCACCTGACCTTCAACATCTTCAACAGCCTGTGCTTCATCGGCCTGACGCAGACCGTGGCGCGCTGGGTGACGGCCCTGCTGCCCAAGCCCGAGGCCAGCTCCACCAGCCTGCTGCGGCCCCGCCACCTGGACCCCTCGGCGCTGAGCACGCCGTCGCTGGCCATTTCCTGCGCCGCGCGCGAGGCCCTGCACCAGGCCGACATGGTCGAGTCCATGCTGATCGGCATGCAGCGCGTGCTGGAGACCGACGACCTCAAGCTGTCCCAGGAGCTGCGCGAACTCGAAGGCACGGTGGACGACCTGTACTCGGCCATCAAGTACTACATGACCAAGATCTCGCGCGCCGAACTCGACGAACGCGAGGGCCAGCGCTGGACCGAAATCATCAGCTTCACCATCAACATGGAGCAGATCGGCGACATCATCGAGCGCGTTCTGCTGGACATCGAGGACAAGAAGATCAAGAAGGGCCGCCAGTTTTCCGAGGCCGGCACGCAGGAGATCCGCGAGCTGCTGCACCACCTGCTGGACAACCTGCGCCTGGCCATGAGCGTCTTTCTCAATGGCAATGTGCGCGAGGCCCAGAAGCTGCTGGAGGAAAAGGCGCGCTTTCGCGATCTGGAACTGGCCTACTCGGCCACCCACCTGGCCCGCCTGTCCGACAACACCGTCTCCAGCATAGAGACCAGCTCGCTGCACATCGACCTCATCAGCGACCTCAAGCGCATCAACTCGCTGCTGTGCTCTGTGGCCTATCCCATCCTGGAATCGGCCGGCGCCCTGGCGCCCAGCCGGCTCAAGGAATCGGCGCTGGACAAGGCGGCGCGCTGAGGCGCCGCAAGCCTTGCCCGTTCACCAGCCCAGCCAGGCCGCCAGCACCTGGGCGGCCTCGGGCGTGAAGCGGTCCTGCAGCAGCCATTGCACGAGCTGGTCGCGCTCTATCAGTGCAAAGGCCTGCACCTCGCCATCCTGGTTGCTGGGCTCCAGCGCAGCCGGCACGGTGGCGCTGAACCAGTCGATGCGTTCGCGCATGAAGCCACGGCCCTCGGCCTCGTCGCTGGGGCGCTCGAACAGTACGTGGCCGCCATGGCGCAGGCCCTGCAGCTCGCCCACGCGCAGGCCGGCCTCTTCCCAGGTTTCACGCTGCACGGCTTGTTCCAGGGTATCGTGCGCGGCCACCATGCCGCCCATCAGCGTGTCCCACATGCCGGGGTTGGTGGGCTTGCTGTCGGCGCGCTGCTGCACCCAGATGCGGCCGTCGGCCGTCTCGCCCACCAGGTGCACGGCCAGGGTGGCAATGCCCAGCGGACGCACGGCGCCACGCTCCACGGTGCCAATGCGCTGACCCTGCACGTTGCACACGGCCAGTTGCTCATCGCGCCAGGGGCCGCTGTGGCCGCAGGCTCGCAGCACGCGTGCCAGGGCGTTGAGCAGGGCCGTGGCATCACCTTCGCCCTGCAGGTGCCAGTGGCCGGCCTGCTGCCGCAGCGCCACGCCATGGGCCTGCATCACCCCGTCCGGCAACTGCGCAGCCAGCCCATCTTCCAGCGAACCGATTTCCTCTGCCGCCACCTGAAGCGGCCGGCGCGGCTGCAGCGCAGGCTGGCGGGTTGCGGCGCGCACCCGGTTCAGCCATGCCTGCACGCCTGGGTCGGCTGGGCTCTTTTCCCCGTTCATGGCAGCAAGATGGTGGAGCCCGTGGTCCTGCGTGCCTCCAGGTCCAGATGGGCCTGGCGCACTTCAGCCAGCGGATAGCGCTGGTCGATGTGGATCTTCACGGCACCGCTTTCCACCACGGCGAACAAATCGTCGGCCATGGCCTGGGTGGCCTCGCGGCTGGTGATGTGGGAGAACAGGGTCTGGCGCGTCACATACAACGACTTGGCGGCCAGCACGGCGGGTGCGAAAGGCGCCACGGGACCGGATGCGTTGCCGAAGCTGACCATCAGCCCAAAGCGCCGCAGGCAGGCCAGCGAGCCTTCCCAGGTGTCCTTTCCCACGCTGTCGTAGACCACCTTCACGCCCTGGCCGCCCGTGATTTCCTGCACGCGTTCGGCGAAGTTCTCGCTGCGGTAGTTGATGGCATGGGCCGCGCCGTTGGCCAGGGCCAGCGCGCACTTCTCGTCCGAGCCTGCCGTGGCGATGAGCTGCAGGCCCATGGCCCTGGCCCATTGGCAGGCAATCAGGCCCACGCCACCGGCCGCCGCGTGGAACAGCACGGCATCACCCGGTGCCAGGCCCTCCACCGGAATGCATTTCTTGAGCAGGTACTGGGCCGTCAGGCCCTTGAGCATCATGGCGGCAGCCGTCTCGAACGCGATGGCGTCGGGCAGGCGGCACACGCACATGGCGGGCATGACCCGCACTTCGCTGTAGCTGCCCGGCGGATTGCTGGCATAGGCCACGCGGTCGCCCACGCCCAGGTGCTGCACGCCCTCTCCCACGGCCTCGACCACGCCTGCGCCCTCCATGCCCAGGCTCAAGGGCATGGGCAGCGAGTACAGGCCCGAACGCTGGTAGACATCGATGAAGTTCAGGCCCACCGCATGGTGGCGTATGCGCACCTGGCCCGGCCCGGGCTCGCCCACGGCGACCTGCACCAGCTCCAGGACTTCGGGGCCGCCGTTGTGGCGGATCTGCACTGCAATACCCATGGGATGCACTCCTGCAAAAAACCAACAAGAGCGGCATCGTGCCATGTTTCGGGAGGCCACGCGAAAGACGCTGCACCGGGCCCGCACAGGACTGGCGCAAGGCCGGCAAAGAGCGTTCGCAGCACCTATAGTGGCGGGCCTATGAGCCACACGAGCCCGCCGCTGAAGCTGTCCACCGCCGCCATCCTGACGCTGCCGCCCCTGCTGTGGGCCGGCAACGCCATCGTGGGTCGCCTGGTCCATGACCTGATCTCGCCGTTTGCGCTGAACTTCCTGCGCTGGGCCATTGCCTTTGTCCTGCTTGTGCCGCTGGCAGGATGGGCACTGGGCCGCAGCAGCGGCACCTGGAGCCACTGGCGGCAGTTCGCCGTGCTGGGCCTGCTGGGCATCGGCTGCTACAACGCGCTGCTGTATCTGGCGCTCAAGACCTCGACGCCGCTGAACGTCACCCTGGTCAGCTCCAGCATGCCGGTGTGGATGCTGGCCCTGGGCCGCATCGTCTGGGGCATTCCCGTCAGCCGGCGCCAACTGCTGGGCGCACTGCTGTCGATGCTGGGCGTGGCCGTGGTGCTGTCGCGCGGAGATCCCGAGCTGCTGCTGCATCTGCAGCTCGTGCCCGGCGATCTGTTCATGGTGCTGGCCACCATGGTCTGGGCCCTCTACACCTGGCTGCTGTCCAAGGCGCAGGTCCCGCAGCGGCTGCGCTCGGACTGGGCAGGATTTTTGCTGGCCCAGATGGTCTTCGGCCTGGGCTGGTCCGGCCTGTTCACGGGCGGCGAGATGGCCATGGGGCAGTTCCACATTCAGTGGGGCTGGCCTCTGGGCGGGGCACTGCTGTTCATCGCCCTGGGCCCGGCCATCCTGGCCTACCGTTTCTGGGGGCTGGGCGTGCAGCGCAGCAGCCCGGCCGTGGCGGGCTTTTTCGGCAATCTGATCCCGCTGTTCACCGCCCTGCTGTCGATCGCGCTGCTGGGCGAAGCGCCGCGCCTGTACCACGGCCTGGCGTTCGTACTCATCGTGGGCGGCATCATGGTGTCTTCGCGCCGGGGATAGCCTTGGGCAGGCCGTGTGCCGCGGTGCGCACGGGCACCTTGGCCAGCAGCTGTTCGAACGCGCGGATGGGAACGGGCGGGCTGAACAGATAGCCCTGGAAGTACTCGCAGCCGTAGTGCGCCAGCAGGGCGCGCTGCTCCAGCGTTTCCACGCCTTCGGCGATCACATCCAGGTTGAGGTTGCGAGCCATGCCGATGATGGTCTGCACGATCACATCGTCGGTATGGCGCATGCCCAGGTGGCGCACGAAGGACTGGTCGATCTTGAGCTGGTTCAGCGGCAGCTGGGTGAGGTAGGTCAGCGAGGAATGGCCGGTGCCGAAGTCGTCCATGGAAAAGCACACGCCATGGCTGCGCAGCTGCTTCATCTTGGCGATGGACTCCTGCACGTTCTCGATCACCAGCGACTCGGTCAGCTCCAGCTTGAGCAGATGGGGGGCGATGCCTGCGCTGCGCACCTGCTCGATGACCTGGGAGGCAAAGTCCTGGTGGCGAAACTGGCGGGCGCTGACATTCACGGCCACCTGCAGATGGCGCAGCCGCGCATCCTTTTGCCAGGCAGCCAGCTGCTCGCAGGCCGTGCGCACCACCCACATGCCCAGCGGCACGATGATCTCGCTTTCCTCAGCCACGGCGATGAACATGCCGGGCGGCACCAGGCCGCGCTCGGGGTGGCGCCAGCGCAGCAGGGCTTCGGCACCGATGACCTCACCTGCCAGCGTGAACTGGGGCTGGTAGTGCAGCTCGAACTGGGACTGCGCCAGGGCCTGGCGCAGGTCGCCCTCCATGCGCACGCGCTGGTGGATCTCCACCTGCATCTGCGGATCGAAGAAGCACAGGCCGCTGCCGTTGCGCGCCTTGATCTGGTACATGGCGATGTCCGCCTGCTTGAGCAGCTCGGCCGCCGACTGCGGCTGGCGGCCGAACAGCGTGGCGCCAATGCTGCAGGCGCTGCGGTGCAGGTGGGCACCCAGCACATAGGACTGGTTGAGCCGCGCCAGGATCTTCTCGCCAATACGCTGGGCCAGCGTGGCCGCCTCGGCAGGCTCGTGCGACAGCTCGCAGAGCATGACCACGAATTCATCGCCCCCCAGGCGCGCCACCGTGTCCGAAGAGCGCACGGCGCTGCGCAGCCGGTGCGCCACCTGCTGCAGCAGCTGGTCGCCCACTTCATGGCCCAGCGTGTCGTTGAGCATCTTGAACTGGTCCAGGTCCAGGAACAGCAGCGCCCCGGTCCAGCCTTCACGCGCAGCCAGCACCGTGGCCTGGGCCAGGCGATCCAGCAGCAGGCGGCGATTGGGCAGGCTGGTCAGCGGATCGTAGAAGGCCAGGCTTTCGATCTCGGCCGTGGCCAGCCGGATATCGGTGACATCGTTGTAGGTGATGACCACGCCGCCCTCGGCAGCCGGGCGCGCCGTCATCTGCACGAAACGGCCGCTGGCCAGTTGCTGCTCCATGGGGACGCCAGGACGCAGCACCAGTTGCCGGTGCAGGTCCTTCGCCTCATCGATCTGCTCTGGCGACGCCACCAGACCCACCGCGCTGGGGCTGGCATCCAGCAGGGATTGCAGGGGCCGGCCGGGCTCCAGCTGATCCGCATGCCATGGAAACATCTCCTCGTAGCAGCGATTCCAGCGCAGCACGCGCTGCTGTGAATCCAGCAGCAAAAAGCCGCTGACCATGCTGTCCAGCGCCTGGTCCAGCCATTGCTCGGAGCGCTGTGCCTGACGGCGCGCGGCATGCAGGCGATCCATGTAGCGGTGGACCGTCCAGCCCAGTATGGCCAGCAGCACGCCGAAGATCATCACGGCCAGCACCATCAGCCAGGCCGCCACACGCCAGCCCGCCAGCACGGAGGACATGGGCAGGCTGGCCGTGACCCACAGATTGCCCTTGGGCAGCGGATGCGCGGCCACCAGGGCGGGCACGCGGCTCAGGCGTGCGGCCATGGGCATGACGCCGCTGGACGCCAACTGCGATGTCGCCGGCAGCAACCGCGCAGCCGAGGCCTCGCCGTAGGGGGGCATGGACAGCAGCAGCTCGCCGCTGCCCTGCTCCAGCGTGACTTCCAGTCCGTCCAGCACGCCGCCCTGGGCCAGCACCGCGCCCAGCGCCGCCACCGGCACCTGCATCAGCACATAGCCACCCTGCTGCGCACGGCTCAGCGGGCGCACCAGATAGAGCATGCGCTCGCCGCCCGGCGGCTGCGGCGCCACGGAGGGCGGGCTGGCCAGCAATTCTGAGCGGCTTTGGGCCGCAAGGCGCTCCCAGGCCTGGGCCGGCAGATCAATGGCCGGGCCATCGCCAGAAGCCGCCAGCTCGCGGCCCTTGGAGTCGTGCACGGAGGCGCGGCGCGCCAGCGTGTTCTGCCGCTCCATGGCGTGCAGCATCTCCTGCAGTTGCGGCTGCGAGGCCAATGCGGGATCGCGCGAACCCAGCCATTCATCCACCCCCATGGCCAGTGCGTCCAGGGATTCAAGGCTGCGGCTGATGGCCGCCTCGGTGCCGAGCACAAAGCGCACCAGGCGCAGCGATGCCTCTTCCTGCGCGGTGGTGCGCATGCCGCTGAGCAGCCAGACGACGGCGGCCGCCAGGGCCACCGTCAGCAGCACGAGCATCAGGCCCAGGGTATGGCGCACGCCTGGGGGACTGAGCGCAGCCGCCGGGCGCGCGGAGGGGCCTGCAATCGCCTGCGACCAGTCCGTCTGGTGGGACAGTTCGCTCATCTCCAGGCTCCCTGCATGGCATGCGACATGGGCAGGCTGCGGCGAGGCCGCTGGCCGCGATGCAGGGCCGGGGTTTTCAAGACCGCCCCTGTCCGCCGCCCGTTTGCAACTGCGCGGCCATGCCTGGCACTGTCCGGGGCTTGCGGGCTCCGGAGGCGGTCATGGTCGCAGTGCCCTGGCGCATCAGAAGGTTCCTGCGTACAGGCCGCCGTCGGGCAGGATGTTCTGGCCCGTCATGTAGCCTGCGTGGGCGCTGCACAGGAAGGCGCAGATGGCGCCGAATTCATCGGGCGTGCCGAAGCGGCGCGCCGGCACCTGGGATTGCTGCACCAGGCGCACATCGTCCAGGCTCTTGCCGCTCTTGTTGGCGGCGGCCGTGAAGGTGGTGCGCAGGCGGTCGGTGTCGAACTTGCCGGGCAGCAGGTTGTTGATGGTCACGCCCTTGGCCGCGATGCCGCTGCGCGCCAGGCCCGCCACAAAGCCCGTGAGGCCGCTGCGCGCGCCGTTGGACAGGCCCAGGATGTCGATGGGCGCCTTCACGGCGCTGGACGTGATGTTGACGATGCGGCCGAAGCCGCGTGCCGCCATGCCGTCCACCGTGGCCTTGATCAGCTCGATGGGCGTGAGCATGTTGGCGTCCACGGCCTTGAGCCAGGCCGCGCGGTCCCAGTCACGGAAATCGCCGGGAGGCGGGCCGCCCGCATTGGTGATGACGATATCGAAATCCACGCCCGGGCCGCCGGCGGCCGACAGCACGGCGGCACGGCCTTCCTCGGTGGTGATGTCGGCGGCAACGGCCAGCACCTTCACCTGCGGCGCGAGGGCCGCAAGGCTGGCCGCGGCCTCCTGCAGGGCCTCGGGATTGCGCGCATTGATCACCAGGTTCACACCCTCTTGCGCCAGCGCCTTGGCACAGCCAAAGCCCAGGCCCTTGCTGGCGCCACATACCAGGGCCCACTTGCCCGCGATTCCCAGATCCATGTCTCACTCCTGAACAAACACAACCTTGCTCGATCCTTGCAGAACGGCAGCGCACATTGTGCGCGAGGCTTCGACGCTTTCACGCCAAACGTGAGAAAACGTGAACTCGCCGGCACACCGGCGAGCCCCTGGCGCTGCCTTCAATGCGCGCCGCCGCCGTGCTGGCCACGGAACAGCCTGTGGTGCAGCCTGCGCAAGGACCACCACACACCCAGCGCCACCACGGGAATGGCGACGGCGGCCGTGCTCTCCGGCGACCAGGGCCAGCCCAGGGCCTTGGCGCCCTTGGCCAGATAGCTGATCAGGCCCGTGAAGTAGTAGGTGATGGCGGCCACGGACAGGCCTTCCACCGTGGACTGCAGCTTGAGCTGCATGTCCTGGCGCTGGTTCATGGCGCCCAGCAGTTGCTGGCTGCTTTGCTGCTGCTCGATCTCCACGCGCGTGCGCAGCAGGCTGCTGACGCGCGAGACGCGCTCGGACAGCGCGTTCTGCCGCCGCGCCGCCCATTCGCAGGTGCTGCGCGCCGGCGTCAGGCGCCGGTCCATGAACTCGCGGATGGTCTGTATGCCGTCGATGCGTGATTCCTGAATGTCCTGAATGCGCTTGTCCACCAGCTCGAAATAGGCCGCACTGGCGGAAAAGCGCGAGTGCGTGGTGGCGTACTCGCTCTCCACCTGCCCGGCCAGGCGCGTGAGCCGGTCCAGCAGCGCCGGCTCGGCATCGCGGTCCGCCAGGCGGATGGAATGGGCCAGGGCCGCCAGGTCCCGCTCGGCCGTGGCCAGAACGGCAGCGGCCTGGCGGGCGGCAGGCAGGCCCAGCAAGGCCGCCATGCGGTAGGTCTCGATCTCCAGCAGGCGCTGCACCAGCCGCCCCAGGCGGCGCGGCGACAGCGATTCGCCGGCCAGCAGCAGCATGCGCGAGAAGCCATCGGCATGGATGGCGAAGTCCGTGTAGACCTTGCCCGCATCGCCGGCCACGCGTGCGCCCACCAGCGTGTCTTCCTGCAGCAGGTGGCGCACCAGGTGCGGCTCGTTGATCGCCTGTTCCTGCAAGGCCCACAGGTGCAGGCCGCTCAGGCACTGGCCAGGCAATGCAGCCAGCCAGTCGCGCGGCACGTAGTCGATGGCGGCCTCGGGCTCGCGCACATCGTCCATGCCGGCCTGCGACATGGGCTTGCTGAAGGTCCAGCAGACGAATTCCGTGTGCAGCTCCCAGCGCAGGTGAAAGGCGCCCAGATCGATGAGCACATGCGTGGTCGCCGCATCGGGCGGGGGCAGGTGGTGGTTGCGCAGCAGGGTGGCCACATGGGCGCGGCTGGCCTCGCGCTGGGCCGCGTCGGTGAGCATCACCACGTGGGTGATGGCCAGCGGCGCCTGCATTTCCTCGGCTGGACGCGCATGGATCTCGTTGTGCAGCAGCACGCGCAGCGGGTGCTGGGATGACAGAAGTGGGGACATCGTGACCTCGAAAGACTGCGCGCTATTGTGCAGGCACGGGCGCTGCGTCCTCCTGCCATCCGGGATCAACAGCTTTCACGTGCATTTCTCGTCGACGCAAAAAAAAACGGCCCCGAAGGGCCGTCAAGCAACATGGTTGCAGCGCTGAGGCGATCAATCCTCGACGAATGCTTCTTCGCGCTTGTTCTTCACTGCGGGCATCAGCACCACCACCAGCAGCACCACGGCGGCGAGCAGCAGGCCGGCCGAGATCGGACGGGTCACGAACACGCTCCAGTCGCCACGCGACAGCAGCAGCGCACGGCGCAGGTTTTCTTCCATCATCGGGCCCAGGATGAAGCCCAGCAGCAAGGGAGCCGGTTCGGTGCCCAGCTTGTGGAACACATAGCCCACGAAGCCGAAGATACCCACCATCCACACGTCCCAGGTGTTGTTGTTGGTACCGTACACGCCGATCGCGCAGAACAGCACGATGGACGGGAACAGCCAGCGGTAGGGCACGGTCAGCAGCTTGATCCAGACGCCGATCAGCGGCAGGTTCAGGACGATCAGCATCAGGTTGCCGATCCACATCGAGGCGATCAGGCCCCAGAACAGCTCGGGGTTGCTGGTCATCACCTGCGGGCCCGGCTGGATGTTGTGGATGGTCATCGCGCCCACCATCAGTGCCATCACGGCGTTGGGCGGAATGCCCAGCGTCAGCAGCGGGATGAAGGAGGTCTGCGAACCTGCGTTGTTGGCCGACTCGGGCGCGCACACGCCACGGATGTTGCCTTGGCCGAAGGGGACTTCGCCCGGCTTGAGCTTGGTCTTCTTCTCGATGGTGTAGGCAGCAAAGGCCGACAGCATGGCACCGCCACCGGGCAGGATACCCAGGGCAGAACCCAGGGCCGTGCCGCGCAGCATGGCAGGCAGCATGCGCTTGAAGTCCTCGGCGGTGGGCATCAGGCCCGTCACCTTGGCTGCGAACACTTCGCGCTCGTCCTCGGGCTTGGACAGGTTGGCAATGATTTCGCCGTAGCCGAACACGCCCATGGCGATCACGACGAAGTCGATACCGTCGGTCAGTTCGGGAATGTCGAAGCTGTACCGGGCCACACCGGAGTTCACGTCGGTACCGACCATGCCCAGCAGCAGGCCCAGCACGATCATCGCAATGGCCTTGAGCAGCGAGCCCGAAGCCAGCACCACGGCGCCGATCAGGCCCAGGGTCATCAGCGAGAAGTACTCGGCAGGGCCGAACTTGAAGGCCACTTCCGTCAGCGGAGGCGCGAAGGCGGCCAGGATCACGGTGCCCACGCAGCCTGCGAAGAACGAGCCGAGTCCTGCGGCAGCGAGAGCGGGTCCCGCTCGCCCCTTTCTGGCCATCTGGTAGCCGTCGATCACGGTCACCACGGACGAGGATTCACCCGGCAGGTTCACCAAAATGGCGGTGGTCGAGCCACCGTACTGCGCACCGTAGTAGATACCGGCCAGCATGATCAGCGCCGCCACCGGAGGCAGGGCGTAGGTCGCTGGCAGCAGCATGGCGATCGTTGCCACGGGGCCGATGCCTGGGAGCACGCCGATGAGCGTACCGAGCAGACAGCCGACGAAGCAGTAGATCAGGTTCTGGAAAGTGAAGGCGACGCCGAAGCCGGTCGCCAGGTTCTGAAAAAGTTCCACGGACGATGCTCCTGCTTAGCCGGTGATGAAGCTGGGCCAGACGGGGAACTGCAGATTCAGTGCCCACACGAAGGCCACATAGCTGCCTACGGCAAGAACGGTGGCCAGAATTGCCACTTCCTTGAAGTTGAAGCTATGGCCGCCCAGGCTGGCGATGAACACCAGCGCGTAGATGGCGACGATCAGACCGAACTGGGGAATGCCCAGATTGGGAACGCCGACCAGCAGGATGCCGAAGGCAAAGTTCGCGGCCAGGATGAAGAACACCTGCTTCCACGCCCACTTGCCGATCTTGTCACCGCCGGAGGGTCCCTTGGTCAGGCCGGAGAAGCAGATGGCCGTGCCCAGAATGGACATCAGCACACCCAGGATCAGCGGGAAGTAGCCCGGGCCCATGCGGGCACCGGTGCCGACGGTGTAGTTGGTTGCGCCGATCGCAAAAGCGAGGCCGACAACCAAAAACATCACGCCGGAAAAAAAGTCTTTCTGACTCTTGATTTTCACGAGAATGTCTCCTTACGGAATCACGACCCGGCGATTTTGCGTTCAGAAAAACTGTGTCCGAATGTGGATTCCACCTACAAAGGGCATACCCTCATGTCCTACCCGCATGAGGAAAAAAGGGTGCCCATGCCAGGCACCCCATCCATCATTGGCAACGGCCTGCGCAAGAGCAGGCACTTACGTTTTTATCCGCCAGTCAGCCCAGCAGGGGCGTGCTGGCCATGACCTCTTGCAGCGTGGTCACGCCTTCGGCCACGCGCAGGGCTCCGGCCAGGCGCAGCGGACGCATGCCGTCCTGCACGGCCTGGCGGCGCAGCGCATCCATGGACGGCGAGGTGTGGATCTGCTGCTTGAGCGCCTCGCTCACGGTCAGCAGCTCGTACAGGCCCATGCGCCCGCGAAAGCCCGTCATGCGGCAATCCACGCAACCCACGGGCTTGTAGGGCTGGTAGCTGCCTGACAGTTTCCAGGGCCGCACGGCCTCGGCCAGCGTGGCGGCCGAAGTCTCCTCGTCGCGCTGCTTGCATTGCGGGCACAGCGTGCGCACCAGGCGCTGGGCCAGCACGCCCAGCAGCGTGGCGTTGATCAGGTAGGGCGGCACGCCCAGCTCCATCAGCCGGCTCACGGCGCTGGGCGCATCGTTGGTGTGCAGCGTGGAGAACACCAGGTGGCCGGTCAGCGCGGCCTGCACGGCCATCTCGGCCGTGGCCAGGTCACGGATTTCGCCCACCATGATGATGTCCGGGTCCTGGCGCATCAGCGAACGCAGTCCCTCGGTGAAGCCGAAGTCCAGTTGCGTCTGCACCTGGGTCTGGTTGAAGCTGGGCTCGATCATTTCGATCGGGTCCTCCACGGTGCTGACGTTGACCTCCTCCGTGGCCACGCGCTTGAGCGTGGAGTACAGCGTGGTGGTCTTGCCCGAGCCCGTGGGACCGGTCACGAGGATGATGCCGTGCGGGCGGCGCACCAGCTCGTTCCAGCGCTGGGCGTCATGGCTGGTGAAGCCCAGGGCGTCCAGGTCCTTGACCGTGTTGTCGGGGTCGAAGATCCGCATCACCAGCTTTTCGCCAAAGGCCGTGGGCAGCGTGGACAGGCGCATTTCCACCTCGTCGCCGCGCGGGTTGCGGGTCTTGATGCGCCCATCCTGGGGACGGCGCTTTTCCACCACGTCCATGCGCCCGAGCAGCTTCACGCGCGAGACCATGGCATTGAGAACGCCCATGGGCACCTGGTAGACCGGATGCAGCACGCCGTCGATGCGAAAGCGGATCACGCCCTGGTCGCGCCGGGGCTCCATGTGGATGTCGCTGGCGCGCTGGTCGAAGGCGTATTGCCACAGCCAGTCCACCACGCGCACCACGCCCTGGTCGTTGGCATCGAGCTGCTTGCTGCTGTTGCCCAGCTCCACCAGCTGCTCGAAGCTGGCCGCGCTGGCCGCACCGCCGGCCTTCTCGGCAGCGCGCACCGACTTGGCCAAGGCGAAGAACTCGCCCGTGTAGCGCTTGAGGTCCACCGGACTGGCCAGCACGCGGCGCACCTTGCGGCGCGCCTGGCGCTCGACCTCGGCCACCCAGTCGTCGATGAACGGCTCGGCCGTGGCCACCACCACTTCCTGCGGCGACACCTGCACGGGCAGCACCTTGTGGCGCTCGGCATAGCTGGCGCTCATGATTTCGCCCACGCGGCCCGCATCCACGCGCAGCGGGTCGATGCGCAGGTAGGCCAGGCCGCTGCGGCTCGCCAGGTACTGGGTCAGCTCCTCGATGTCCAGCGCGCGCCCGTCACCGGCCCGGGCCACGCCCACGTTGGCCAGCCGGACCAGCGGGTGCTGGGTGCTCTCGGCCTGCGAGCAGCGCGCCACGGTGCGCTGGGCCTCTTCGGCCGTGATCACGCCGTCGGCCTGCAGCCACTGCACCAGCCTGCGCCAGTCCAGGGGCCCCGAAGGATTGCGCGGAGCGACGGCGGTTGTGGGCTGTGCGGTGGAGGTCGGGTCGGACATGGCGTTGGGCCGGAAGCTGAACTGCGCCCTATGGTAAGCCTGCCGGCCTCCCTGCCCGGCCAGCCCGCTCTACCAGGGCCGCACGAAGATCTTGGGCCAGCGCGTGGTGGGCAGGTCCCAGCGGGCCTGCACCTGGGCGCTGGCGGCCTGCAGCGCTGCGGGGTCGAGCGCGCGCGGCGTGCGCTGGGCCAGCACCACGGTGTTGCCTTCGCGCGTGGGGCGGAAGGCCCACATGGCCTCTTCGCCAAAGGCTTCGGCCATGCGTGCCAGGCTGCGCTCGTAGCTGGAGGTGCGGCCGAACAGGTTGACGGTCATGATGCCGTCCTCGGTCAGCAGATTGCGGCAATCGGCATAGAACTCGGCGCTGTCCAGCACGGGCGCGGCCGCATCGTGGTCATAGAGATCCACGGCCAGCGCATCGACCGTGCCCAGCCACTGGCTCTTGCGGATTTCCTGGGCCGCATCGGCCAGCACCACGCGCAGCGTGTCGCTGTCGGGCGGCAGCTTGAACCAGCTGCGGCACACGGCCAGCACCTGCGGGTTCAGCTCGATGGCCGTGGTGCGCATGCGCAGCTTCTTGTGGCAGAACTTGGTGATGGCTGCGGCGCCCAAGCCCAGCTGCATGGCATGGCGGCCGGCCACGCTGGCGGGTTCCATGAACAGCAGCCAGCCCATCATGCGCTGCACGTACTCCAGCTCGATCTCGAAGGGCTCGCGTATGCGCATGGAGCCCTGTATCCAGGGCGTGCCCAGGTGCAGGTGGCGCACATCGCCATCGTCGGAGACGCTGACTTCGGGCAGCTCGGCGTCTGCGGCGTTGGCGGGAGAGGAAGGGGCGGCCTTGGCGGCGCCACGGGTCTTGCGTATCACGTCGGGAAAAATGGAAAGATTCAGAGCAGTTGATGGAGAGCCAGCGCCTCGCGCCAGGCCTGGACCTTGCGTTCGAAACGCCAGCTCGCGTTGGCCGGGCTGGTCGATGGCAGCTTCACGGCAGCCAGGCCCAGGGCCTGCGTGCGGCCGGCGTGCTTGTAGCTCTCGCCACCGTTGTGCAAGGCCAGCGTCAACTGCGGGCAGTGCGTGCGCAGCCCAGCGAAGTCGTTCACCTGGGCAGCGCGGATGGCGCTGTCCAGGCTGCCTTCGCGCTCGCAGCTGGCGTACACATCCCACAGCCCCAGGCCCCGGGCCAGCAGCCATTCGCAGCGGCCCGCATAGTCATCTCGGCCGGGCTGCGGATACTCGGGCCACAAGGCCTGGAGCAGGGGCCAGAACTGGTTTTGCGGATGGGCGTAGTACTGCTGCTGCTGCAGCGAGCGCAGGCCGGGAAAGCTGCCCAGCACCAGGGCCCGGGTCCGCGCATCGGCCACCGGCGCCAGGCCCTGCCAGCGCGGGGTGCCGGGGGGCGGCAGGTCGGGAACGGTCAAGGACATGGCCGGCATTGTCGCCCAGCACTCGCCGGGCTGCTCGCAGCGGGCGGCAAGACCGCTCATGGGCATGCGCGGCCCAGGCTCAGGCCATGGCGGGCAGGCCGCGCAGCGCGGCACGCGCGTTGCGGCCCGTGGCCTCGGCCAGGGCCTGGGGCGTAATGCCGCGCAGTTGCGCAATCACATCCGCAATGCGTGCCAGCTCGGCCGGCGTGTTGCGGCCCTGGGCCTGGCCCCGGGCACGCTGCCCGGCCGTGGTGTAGAGCCAGTGCGGCGGAATGTCGGGGGCATCGGTTTCCAGTACCAGCGCATCCAGCGGCAGGGCGGCTGCCAGCTCGCGCAGCTTGAGCGCCCGGTCATAGGTCACTGCCCCGCCAAAGCCCAGCTTGAAGCCCAGGTCGATGAAGGCCTGGGCCTGCTGCACGCTGCCGTTGAAGGCATGGGCAATGCCGCCCGCCACAGGCCGCGCGCGCAGGGTCTTGAGCAGCCGGTCGCTGGATTTGCGCACATGCAGGATGACGGGCAGGTCGAACTCGCGCGCCAGCGCGATCTGCTGCTCGTAGAACCAGATCTGCCGGTCCGCATCCAGCCCGGGCACGAAGAAGTCCAGGCCGATCTCGCCCACGGCCACCAGTTGCGCATCGCCGCGCAGCCGCGCCAGCGTCTCGCGCAATGCGGCAATGTCCTGCTCGCGGGCATTGGGCGTGTACAGCGGATGGATGCCCAGCGCATAGCTGTCGCCATGGCGCCGCGCCAGCGCCACCACCGCGTCCCAGTGCTCGCGCGCCACGGCCGGAATCACCAGATGTGCAACGCCTGCCTCGGCCGCCTGCGCGCGCACGGCATCGCGGTCGGCATCGAATTCAGGGGCGTCAAGGTGGCAATGGGTGTCTATCCAGGCGGGCATGGCCGCATCATGCCACCGGCCTGCACCCGGCCCGCCAGAGGCAGGCAAGGCGAAAACCAAGGGCAAACCCCGAGCTTATTGCGAGCTGGCTCCGTTTGACAAAATCAATACCCGAAACACTTGGCGGTCCATATAAATACATAAAGAAACATTTACATCCCCGCGTCGAGCTCTCGCAACACCGGCAGGCATTCTTTGGAGAGAGGAATTTCCCATGAAGCGCTCAGCATGGAGTCGGATCCTGGACCTGGGTGGCGCACGCCGCCAGGCGGAACTGGATGGGCAGTTGGCAGCCATCCACAAGTCCCAGGCCGTGATCGAGTTCGATCTGCAAGGCCATGTGCTGGCCGCCAACCAGAACTTCCTGGACACCATGGGCTATGAGGAAGGCGAGGTCATCGGCCAGCACCACCGCATGTTCGTGGACCACCAGATGAGCGAGTCGCCCGAGTACGCCGCGTTCTGGCAGCGCCTGGGCAATGGCATCCACGACGCGGGACGCTACCGCCGCATTGCCAAGGACGGGCGCGATGTCTGGCTGCAGGCCAGCTACAACCCCATCTTCGATCGCCATGGCAGGCCCTTCAAGGTGGTGAAGTACGCCACCGACATCACCGAGCAGCAGCGCCGCAACGCCGATGCCGAAGGCCAGCTGGCGGCCATCTCCAAGGTGCAGGCCATCATCGAGTTCGACCTGGACGGCAACATCCTCCATGCCAACCGCCTGTTCCTGCAGGCCATGGGCTACACGCTGGACGAGGTCGTCGGGCGGCACCACAGCATGTTCGTCCAGCCCCATGAGCGCCAAAGCGCCGAATACGCGCAGTTCTGGCGCAAGCTGGGCAGCGGCCAGCACGATGCAGGCCAGTACCTGCGCATCGGCAAGCACGGCCGCCAGGTCTGGATCGAGGCCAGCTACAACCCCATCCTCGATGCCGACGGCCGGCCCTTCAAGGTAGTCAAGTACGCCCGCGATATCACGCGCCGCTTCACGGCCGCGCAGACCCTGGGCGAGGCCATGCAGGGCCTGAGCGAAAGCGCCGAGCACGCAGGCCAGGCCAATGAACTGGCCCGCCAGGCCTGCCGGGTGGCTGAGCAGGGCGGGCGCACGGTGCACGAGGTCATGGGCACCATGGAGTCCATCAGCGCCAGCTCGCGCAAGATCAACGACATCATCGGCGTGATGGACGGCATCGCCTTCCAGACCAATATCCTGGCGCTGAACGCCGCCGTGGAGGCGGCCCGCGCCGGCGAGCAGGGCCGGGGCTTTGCCGTGGTGGCCGGCGAGGTGCGGGCACTGGCGCAGAACAGTGCCGCCGCCGCCAAGGAGATCAAGCAGCTCATCCACACCTCGGTGGAGCAGGTGGCTCTGGGCGCCGAGCAGGTGCGACAGGCCGGCGGGACCATGCAGGAAATCGTGGATTCCTCCCACCAGGTCACGGCCATCATGGGCGACGTGGTGCAGGCCTCCATGGCGCAGTCTGCGCGGCTGCGCGAGGTCACGGCCGACCTGACGGCCCAGAGCGTAAACATCGGCGACACGCCCCGCGCGCAACCCGTGCGCAAGTCGCTGCCGGCGGCCATGGTTCCCGAGGCCCCGCAGATCAAGGCGGCGCCAGCGCCCACCGTGGTGCCTGTGCGCACGCCGCACATGGGCGGCAAGCTGCTGCGCATGGCCTGACGCCGGAGCGCGCAGGACGGCGCACGCAGGACCCAGTACAGGGTCAGGCCAGCTGTCCCTGCACCAGGCGCACCATGCGGTCGCAGCGCGCCGCGAGCTGCTCGTCGTGCGTGACCATCACAAAGGCCGTGCCATGGCTGCGCGCCAGCTCCAGCATCAGGCGGAACACGGTGTCGGCCGTGCTGCGGTCCAGGTTGCCGGTGGGCTCGTCGGCCAGCACGCAGGCAGGCTGCGTGACCAGGGCGCGGGCAATGGCCACGCGCTGGCGCTCGCCCCCCGACAGCTCGGCCGGCCGGTGCAGCATGCGTTCGCCCAGGCCCACGGCCGCCAGCATGCGTGCGGCGCGCTCCATGCACTCGGCCCTGTCGTCGCGGCGTATGCGCAGCGGCATGGCCACGTTGTCCTGGGCGCTGAATTCGGGCAGCAGATGGTGGAACTGGTAGATGAATCCCAGGTGCCTGTTGCGCAGCGCACCCTGCTTCTGGGCGCTGAGTTCATGCAGGGGCTCGCCCTTGAGGGTGACGCTGCCGCTGGTGGGGGCATCCAGCCCGCCCAGCAGGTGCAGCAGCGTGCTCTTGCCCGAGCCCGAGGCGCCGACAATGGCCAGCGTCTCGCCCGCACGCACCTGCAGGTCGACACCTGCCAGCACCTGCACGTTGAGCCGTCCTTCGGCGAAGCGCTTGGTCAGGCCGCGCGCATCGAGGACCACGGCGCCCTGCTGGGACACTTCGAAACCGGGCATCACATTCACTTCATTCATAGCGCAGCGCCTCGGCGGGGTTCACGCGGCTGGCGCGCCAGCTGGGATAGATGGTGGCGACAAAGGCCAGGACCAGGGAGATCACGGCAATGGGCATGATGTCGCTGTACTGCGGATCGCTGGGCATCTTGCTGATCAGGTAGATGTCCTTGGGCAGGAAGTTGGCATGCAGCAGGCGCTCGATGGCCGGCACGATGACATCGATGTTGAAGGCAATGCCCAGGCCCAGCAGCAGGCCCGCGAAGGTGCCGATGACGCCCACCATGGCGCCCTGCACCATGAAGATTCCCATGATGCTGGACGGCGAGGCGCCCAGCGTGCGCAGGATGGCGATGTCGGCGCGCTTGTCGGTCACCGTCATCACCAGCGTGGACACGAGGTTGAACGCAGCCACGGCCACGATGAGCGTGAGGATGATGAACATCATGCGTTTTTCCAGCTGCACGGCCGCGAACCAGGTGCGGTTCTGCTGGGTCCAGTCGCGGATCAGCAGGCGGTCGGTGATGGTGTGGGCCAGCTCCATGGCCACGCGCGGCGCCTCGTGCAGGTCCTTGAGCTTCAGGCGGATGCCGGTCGGCCCTTCCAGGCGGAACAGGCGCTGCGCGTCCTCGTAATGCATCATCACCAGGGCCGAGTCGTATTCGTAGTGGCCGGAGTCGAAGGTGCCTGCCACATGCATCTGCTTGAGGCGCGGCACCACGCCGGCCGGCGTGACCTGGCCGCCCGGGGCGATCAGCGTGACCATGTCGCCCTGGCGCACGCCCAGCGAGCGCGCCAGCTCCACGCCCAACACCACGTTGAACTCGCCAGGCACCAGGCGCTGGAGCACCTCGGCATTGGTGGCGGCCACGTCGGTGACCTCGCCCTCGCGCGCCGGATCGATGCCGCGCACCAGGGTGCCCTTCATGTCCTCGCCACGCGCCAGCAGCGCCTGGGCCGCGACGAAGGGTGCGGCGCCCAGCACGTCGGGGTTGGCGCGCGCCTCGCGCATGGTGCGCTCCAGATCGGGCAGCGCCGCACCCTGGGGCGCGAAGATCTCGATGTGCGAGACCACGCTGAGCATGCGGTCGCGCACTTCCTTCTGGAAGCCGTTCATCACGCTGAGCACGATGATCAGCGCCGCGACACCGAGGGCGATGCCCAGCATGGAGACGCCGGAGATGAACGAGATGAAGCCGTTGCGGCGCGTGGCGCGCCCGGCCCGGGTGTAGCGCCAGCCGACGGCCAGTTCGTAGGGAAATTGCATGGGCATGCATTGTGTCATCGCCCGCAGGCCCTGCATGGCGGCAGGCTTTGCCGTCGGCGTGTCAGCGCCGGTGCCGTCCGCGGTCCACGCGCGGCAGGGCGTCGTAGCGGCCCTCTGCCTCCAGCGTCAGCGCATGGCGCTGCAGCCTGGCCAGCAAGGTGTCGAATTGTTCAAGTTCCTCGTCGCTGAGCACGGACACCAGGTCCAGGTGGATCTGGGCCATGCGCGGCAGGATCAGGCCGTACATGCGCCGCCCCTCGGCCGTCAGCGACACGGCCACGCGGCGGCGGTCGCCGGGCAGGGGGCTGCGCTGCACCCAGCCCTTTTCCTCCAGCCCGCTGAGGGCGCGCGAGGTGCGTGCGCGGTCCAGCTGCGCGCGTTCGGCCAGCTCCGACGACAGCAGGCCCTCGTTGGCAGCCACCGTGGCCATCACGCCCCACTCGCGGCGCGTGATGCCGAAATGCGCCTCGCACATGCGCATGGCCACGCCGCCGGCCGCACCAAAGTAGCGGTTGATGCGAAACAGCAGCATCTGCTGGATGGACGTGGGGGCTGGACGGGTATTCACGGGGAACAGTTGATTAGATCAATTGCTGCAGGGACTTCTACAGTGGCCCCGTCCGGAAAGGAGACAACGGGAGCCACCGTCCGGAGCCGGCCTGGGGATTCTCGCAAAGCCCGGCGCCCCCGCAGCGCAGAAAGTTCGCCGACCATGTTTTCCCTGTTCCAAGCCACCCATGCCACCCATGCCTTGCGCGGCCCGCTGCTGCGGGCCGGCCTGGCCCTTCTGCTGGGCCTGGGCTCCGGCGCTGGCGCCCGGGCCGATGCGGCCGCCGATGCTGCCGCCTGGCCCGCCAAACCCGTGCGCATCGTCGTCGCCTTCGCGCCCGCCGGCGCCGCCGACATCCTGGCGCGCAGCCTGGGCGAGGTACTGCAGCGTGAACTCAAACAGCCCTTCGTCGTGGACAACCGGCCCGGCGCGGGCGGCAACATCGGCACCGACAACGCGGCCAAGGCGCCCGGCGACGGCTACACGCTGCTGGTCGGCATCGACACGACCTTCACCGTCAATCCCTTCATCTACAAGAGCATGCCGTTCAAGGGCACGGACCTGCGTCCCGTGATGATGATCGCCTCGCAGGGAATGATGGTGGCCGTCAACCCACGCACAGGCCTCAGGACCCTGGACCAGTTCATCGCCCAGGGCAAGAGAAGCGGCCTGACGCTGGGCTCGGCCGGCTACGGCACGCCGGGCCATCTGGCCTCGGCCATCCTCACCCATGCCACGGGCGCCAAGGTCAGCCACGTGCCCTACAAGGGCAACGCCCCGGCCAGCACGGCCGTGCTGGCGGGCGAGGTGGACGGCGGCATCATCAGCTCCTCGGCCATGCTGGGCCAGGTGGCGGCCGGCAAGGTCGTGCCGCTGGCCGTGACCACGCGCCAGCGCAACCCGCTGGTGCCCGGCGTGCCCACCGTGGGCGAGCTGGGCCACAAGGACCTGGAGCAGGAAGTACTGTTCGCCCTGTGGGTGCCGGCCGCCACGCCCGAGCCGCTGGTCTCCAGGATCCAGTCCGCGCTGGAAAAGGCCATGAAGGATGCGGCGCTGCGCGAGCGCATGCGCGCCAACGACCTGTTCTATGAAGGCCTGACCGGCCCGGCCGCCGCCGAACGCATACAGGCGCTGGCCGACCGCTACCGGACCGTGATCCAGTCCACCGGAATGAAGATGGAATGAGCGCCGCCGCTTCCCGCCCACGACCCTGCACAGAGCGCATTTCCATGTCCCGTCCCAATATCCTCTTCATCGTGGCCGACGACCTCGGCTATGCCGACCTCGGCTGCTACGGCGGCCGGGCGGCCGACTTCGGCCCGGTATCGCCCGTGCTCGACCGCCTGGCCGCCGGCGGCCTCAGGCTCACCCAGGGCTATGCCAACTCGCCCGTGTGCTCTCCCACGCGCTTTGCCCTGGCCACGGCGCGCTACCAGTACCGCCTGCGCGGCGCGGCCGAGGAGCCCATCAACAGCAGGACACGCGGCACGCCGCTGGGCGAGAAGCTGGGCCTGCCGCCGGACATGCCCACCGTCGCATCGATGCTCAGGAATGCGGGCTACCGCACGGCGCTGATCGGCAAGTGGCACCTGGGCTACCCGCCGAACTTCGGCCCGCTGCGCTCGGGCTACGAGGAATACTTCGGCCCCATGTCAGGCGGCGTGGACTACTTCACCCACCTGAGCAGCTCGGGCCAGCACGACCTGTGGGTGGGCGAGGAGGAGCACCACGACGAGGGCTACCTGACCGACCTGCTGTCGCAGCGCAGCGTGGACTTCGTCCACCGCATGGCCCAAGGCGATGCGCCCTTCTTCCTGAGCCTGCACTACACGGCGCCGCACTGGCCCTGGGAAACGCGCGATGACCGCAGCACGGCCGAGGCCCTGGGCGCAGGCATTGCCCACCTGGACGGCGGCAACATCCACCAGTACCGCCGCATGATCCACCACATGGACGAAGGCATAGGCTGGATCGTCGAGGCGTTGCGCGCCAACGGGCAGCTGGACAACACCCTCATCGTCTTCACCAGCGACAACGGCGGCGAACGCTTCTCCGACAACTGGCCCCTGGTCGGCGGCAAGATGGACCTGACCGAGGGCGGCATACGCGTGCCCTGGATCGCGCACTGGCCAGCCGTCATAGCGGCGGGCCGCAGCAGCCCCCAGCACTGCATGAGCATGGACTGGTCGGCCACGGTGCTGGATGCCGCCGGCGTGCAGGCGCCAGAGGGCCATGCGCTGGACGGCATCTCGCTGCTGCCCGTGCTGCGGGCCGAAGATGCCGAATTCCCACGCACCCTGCACTGGCGCATGAAGCACCGCGGCCAACGCGCGCTGCGCGACGGCGACTGGAAGTACCTGCGCGTGGACGGCATCGACTACCTGTTCGACCTGGCCAGCGACGAGCGCGAGCGCGCCAACCAGGCAGTGCGCGCGCCCGAGCGTCTGGCCGCCATGCGCAGCGCCTGGGAAGACTGGAACCAGGGCATGCCGTCCATCCCCGAGGAGGCCACGGTCAGCCTGGTCTCTTCGGCCCGCGACATGCCCCAGCGCTGAACCGCGCTCCAAGGGGAAAAACGAAGGCGCCGGCACTGCGGCACCCCATGCCCGACAATAGCGGCCATGCTTTTGACCGCGCCCCTGGTGTCCTCCACCCAAGCCCCGCTGGAGGAAACGACCGAATGGATCATTCCCTATGCCGGCGGTCCGTCCTCGGATGCAGCGGATGACGCTGCCGTCGCGGCCGTCTGGGGCGGACTGGAGCTGCCCCATCTCCAATCCCTGCTGGCGCTGATGCAGCCCGCGCCCGCACAGACCGGCACGGAGATGGATTTTTCTCCCCCCCACGAACGCGCCCTGGCGCACTCGCTGGGCCTGCCCGATGCACCGGGCCTGATTGCCTGGGCCGCCTGGCAGGCCGGTGAGACGGCGCAGGCCTGCGCCTATGTCACGCCCTGCCACTGGCACATAGGCGCAGACCAGGTGCACCAGAGCGATCCCGCCACCACACCCCTCAGCGATGAGGAATCCCGCCAGCTGCTGGCCCTGCTGGCGCCCTGGTTCGCTGACGACGGCATCGTGCTGGAGTACCAGCAGCCGCAGCGCTGGCTGGCGCGCGGTGCGCTGTTCGATGACCTGGCCACGGCCTCCATGGACCGCGTCATCGGCCGCGACGTGCGGCCCTGGCTGCCCGATGCGCAGCAGGCGCGCGCCCTGCACCGCCTGCAAAGCGAGGTGCAGATGCTGCTCTATACCCATGTCTTCAACGACGCCCGCGCCGCGCGCGGCCAGGTGCCCATCAACGCCTTCTGGGTCCACGGCGCCGGGCGCCTGCAGCCCGGCTCGGCCACCGGCGCCAAGGCCGCCGTGCAATGCCTGGACGACCTTCACGCCGCAGCCCTGCAGGGCAACCCCGCTGCGTGGCGCGAGGCCTGGAAGGCGCTGGACGCCGGGCTCATCGCCCGCCTGCTGGAGCGCGTGCGCGCAGGCCACCCGCTCACGCTGACGCTGTGCGGCGAACGCCATGCCATCGCATGGAGCAGCCGCCCGCCGCGCTGGCTGGACAGGCTGGCGGGCCTTTTCGGCCCCCGCGCCCTGCCCGACCTGGGCCGCATGCTCTGACACACTGCCCATGAAAATCATTCCCCGCGAGATCCCTGCGCAGCAGGCCTGGGCACTGCGCCAGGCCGGTGTCCACCCGCTGCTGGCCCAGCTCTACGCCGCACGCGGCGTGTGCTCCGCCGACGAACTGGACGACACGCCCGCGCGCCTGCTGGCCCCCTCGGGCCTGCTGGGCATGGACGCCGCCGTGCAACTGCTGGCCGACGCCATAGAACGCGGCCTGCGCCTGTGCATCGTGGCCGACTACGACTGCGACGGCGCCACCGCCTGCGCCGTGGGCTGGCGCGGCCTGCGCATGCTGGGCGCGGCCGAGGTCAGCTACCTGGTGCCCGACCGCGTGGTGGACGGCTACGGCCTGACACCCCCCATCGCGCGCCGTGTCAAGGAAACCGGCGCCGACGTGATGGTCACCGTGGACAACGGCATTGCCAGCGTCGAAGGCGTGGCCGAGGCCAAGTCCCTGGGCCTGCAGGTGGTCGTCACCGACCACCACCTGCCCGGCAACCACCTGCCGCTGGCCGACGCCATCGTCAACCCCAACCAGCCCGGCTGCAGCTTCGAGAGCAAGTCCATGGCCGGTGTCGGCGTGATGTTCTACGTGCTGCTGGCCCTGCGAGCCGAACTGCGCGCGCGCGGCCGCTTCGACAAGACCAGCCAGCCCCGTCTGGAGGCCTTGCTGCCCCTGGTCGCCCTGGGCACCGTGGCGGACGTGGTGAAGCTGGACGCCAACAACCGCCGCCTGGTCGCCCTGGGCCTCAAGCAGATACGCCGAGGCCAGATGCAGCCGGGCCTGCAGGCCTTGTTCGACGCGGCCGGCCGCAAGGCCTTTGCGGCCACCACGTTCGACTTCGGCTTTGCCCTGGGCCCGCGCATCAATGCCGCAGGCCGGCTGTCCGACATGACCATCGGCATCGAGTGCCTGACCACGGACGACGCAGGCCGCGCAGCCAACCTGGCCCAGATGCTGGACGCCATCAACCGCGAGCGCCGCGAGCTGGAAGGCGGCATGCGCGAGCAGGCCCTGCTCATGGCCGAGGGCCTGTGCACGGACGGCATGACGCCGCCGGCGGCCATCAGCGTGTTCGACCCCGATTTCCACGAAGGCGTGGTCGGCATCGTGGCCTCGCGCATCAAGGACCGCATGCACCGGCCCAGCTTCGTCTTCGCAGCCAGCGGCGCGCCGGGGCACGAGCATGAACTCAAGGGCTCGGGCCGCTCCATTCCCGGCTTTCACCTGCGCGACGCGCTGGACCTGGTATCCAAGCGCCACCCTGGCCTGCTGCTGCGCTTCGGCGGCCACGCCATGGCGGCCGGCTGCACCATTGCCGAAGCCGGATTCGCCGTGTTCGAGAAGGCCCTGGCCCAGGTGGCCCAGGAATGGCTGGACGCGGCCACGCTGACGCGGCGCATAGAAACCGACGGGCCTCTGGACCCGGATTTCCGCAAGCCGGAAATGGTCGAGCAGCTCAATCTCGCGGTCTGGGGCCAGGGCTTTGCGCCTCCCACCTTCAGTGAACAGCTGGAAGTGCTGTCACAGCGCCTGGTCGGGGAAAAGCACCTGAAACTGCAATTGCGCCATCAGGGCGAAACCGTGGACGGCATCTGGTTCGGCCATACCGACCCGCTGCCGTCATCGGCCTGCATTGCATTTCGCATGGACATCAATGAATGGCGCGGAGAGCGCAAGGTGCAATTCCTGATCGAGGGCGTTCATTCGGACATTTCCTAGAGATCCCACCGGCCCTTCACGGCGCCGCTCGGTTAATATCCCCGGTTTTTTGCAACAATTTATTGCAAATTCATTCCAAGAAAACCGGGGAAAAACTCATGACTTCTCGCCTGTGGCCTTGCACGGCCATTGCCATCACCCTGGCCGCCGGCCTTTCCGGCTGCGCCACCACCGAGCAATCGCGCACGCTTGAAACGGCCAAACCCGCTTCTGCATACAGCGCCTATCAAGGCCCGCGCAGCCCCATTTCCGTGGGCAAGTTCGACAACCGCTCCAGCTTCCAGCGCGGCATTTTCTCGGACGGAGTCGACCGCCTCGGTGGCCAGGCCAGAACCATCTTGGTAACCCACCTGCAGCAAAGCGGCCGATTCAGCGTGCTGGACCGCGACAACATGTCCGAGACCCGCCAGGAAGCGGGCTTCAACCGGCAGGAGCAGGCGATCAAGGGCGCCACCTACGTCGTGACCGGCGACGTGAGCGAGTTCGGCCGCAAGGTGGTCGGGGACCGCCAGTTCTTCGGCGTGCTCGGCCGTGGCAAGGAGCAGGTGGCCTATGCCAAGGTCAGCCTGAACATCGTCCGGGTGCAGACCTCCGAAGTCGTCTATTCGGTGCAGGGCGCAGGCGAATACAGCCTGTCGAACCGGGAAATCGTGGGATTCGGCAGCACGGCCGGCTATGACTCCACACTCAATGGCAAGGTGCTGGATCTGGCCATCCGCGAAGCCGTGGACAAGCTGGCGGCCGGCATGGACAGCGGTGCATGGAAGCCCGCGCAATGAAGCAGATTCCCCATTCGGCCGCAACCCTGGCTGCACTGGCCGTTTGCGCCTCGTTGGCCGGCTGCGCCGCACCGCGCCAGCCTCTGTATGCCTGGAACGATTACCAGCCCCAGGTCTATCAATACCTCAAGGATGACGGAAGCACAGGCGCCGAGGACCAATTGCTCAAGCTGGAAGAAACCCGCCTGAAGGTGCAGGCCGAGGGAAAGGCTTTGCCCCCCGGCTATCGCGCCCATATGGCCATGCTGTATTCCCGGACCGGCAACAACGAAAAGACGGTGCAGCAATTGGCAGAGGAAAAGCAGCATTTCCCCGAATCCGCCAAGTTCATGGACACGCTGCTGCAAACCTTCACGGCCCGCAAGGATTGAGATGCGCCTGAGCACACACATCAAGACCCTGGCCCTGGCCATGACCGTCGCACTGACCGGGTGCGCCACCACTGCGCCCTATGACTATTCGGCACTGCGGGCATCCAAGCCTGCATCCATCCTGGTCATGCCCGCGCTGAACCAGTCGCCGGAAGTGAATGCGCCGGCCGGCGTGCTGTCGCAGATCACGCTGCCGCTGGCAGAGGCTGGCTACTACGTCCTGCCCGTGGCGGTCACCGAGGAAATGTTCCGCCAGAACGGCATCGTCAGCGCCGACGACGCCCAGGAACTGCCCGTGGCCAAGCTCCGTGAAATCTTTGGCGCCGATGCGGCCCTGTACCTGAACATCCGCAATTACGGCACCAGCTATGCGGTGATCAGCAGCGCCTCGGTGGTCACGCTGGACGCCAAACTGGTGGACCTGCGTACCGGCACACAGCTGTGGGACGGCAGCGCCACGGCCTCCAGTGCCGAAGGCCAAAGCTCGGGCGGCGGACTGGTCGGCATTCTGGTGACGGCACTGCTCAACCAGATCCTGGACACCATGAACGACCGCAGCGTGCAGATCGCCTCCATCGCCAACCAGCGCCTGCTGTCGCCCATGGCGCAGCGCGGACTGCTGCCGGGCCCGCGCTCGCCCGACTACGGCAAACCGCGCAACTGACGAAGGCCTGCAAGCCGGCGCACATGGACGCGCCGGCCTGCATCCCCGCTCCTCCCGCTAGAAGGTCTCCCAGTCGTCGTCCGCGCCGGCCTTGGCAGGTGCCCGGGCGGGCGCCTTGGCCACAGGCGGCTGGATCTGGGGCGCCGGTGCATTGCGCACGGCGGCAGCCGGGCGTGCCGCGGGCGCGGGACGCGCCGCCGCTGCAGGGGCTGCTGCCGGTCGGCGCGCCACGGCGGCTGAACTGGCGGGCGCCTGCGCCCGGGCCGGTGCCAGCGCACTGCCTTCCTGCCCCAGCTTGAACACCGCCACCACCTCGGACAGGCGCCGCGCCTGGTCCTGCATGGCCAGCGCAGCCGCGCTGGATTCCTCGACCAGGGCCGCATTCTGCTGCGTCATCTGGTCGAGCTGGCTCACGGCCTGGTTGACCTGGCCAATGCCGTCGCGCTGCTCGGTGGACGAGGCTGTGATCTCGCCGATGAGGTCGCTGACGCGGCGCACGCTGGAGACGATTTCCTCCATGGAGCGCCCCGCCTGCTCCACCTGCTGCGAGCCCGACTGCACGTTGTCCACGCTGGTGGTGATCAGCAGCTTGATCTCCTTGGCGGCCTCGGCACTGCGCTGCGCCAGCGAACGCACCTCGCCGGCCACCACGGCAAAGCCCCGGCCCTGCTCGCCGGCGCGGGCCGCTTCCACGGCGGCGTTGAGCGCCAGGATGTTGGTCTGGAAGGCAATGCCGTCGATCACGCCGATGATGTCGGCGATCTTGCGGCTGCTGTCCGTGATCTGCTGCATGCTGGTGACCACCTGGGCCACCACGGCACCGCCCTGCTCGGCCGCCTGCGCGGCCGTGGCGGCCAGCTGGTTGGCCTGGCGCGCCGTATCGGCCGACTGGGTGACGGTGGCCGTCAGCTCCTCCATGCTGGCCGCCGTCTCCTCCAGATTCGCCGCCGTCTGCTCGGTACGCGAGGACAGGTCCTGGTTGCCGCTGGCGATCTGGTTGGAGGCCGTGGACACGGACTCCACGCCCGAACGCACCTCGCCCACCACGCCGCGCAGCCGCTGGGCCATGCCGTTGAGCGCCTGCAGCAGATGGCCCAGCTCATCGCCCCGGTTGCTTTGCACCGACCCCGTGAGATCGCCTGCGGCAATGCCGTCGGCCAGCGCCACGGCCTGGTCCAGCGGCCGTGTGATGGAACGCATGATGGCCATGCCCATGAACAGGCCCAGGGCCACGATGAGCGCGCTGGCCAGGGCGCCGATCCAGTAGGCCCGGGTGCGGTGGGCGACGCCCTCCTCGCGCGCCAGCTCGCTTTGGCGCTCCTGCTGCTGCACAAAGGCTTCCTGCGCCGTGTTGTAGCGCTCGGCCGCCGGGCGCAGCTGCTTTTCCACGATGTCGAAGGTGGAGGCGAAGTCGCTGGCCTTGCGCGCATCCTGGGCCGCCGAGTTGGCCTTGAGCGTTTCCCGGCGCTCGGCCGCCACGGCCTCCAGCGCCTGCTTGCCCTTGGCATCGAGCTGCAGCTCGCCCACCTGCTTTTGCAGCACGTTGATGCGTTCTATGCCCTTGCTCATCAGCGCGCGCTGCTGCGCCGCCAGCGTCTCGTCGGGCGACATGGCCGCGACGATGGAGCGCTCCACGCTCATCTGGGTCAGATGCCGCCACTCGCGCGCCAGCGTGGCGCCGCGCTGCGCGGTCATCACGTCGGTGTTGATCTTCTCGTTGACTCCGTGCAGATAGAACAGGATGCCGCCATTGACCGCCAGCATGCTCACCAGCAGTCCCAGCACCAGGGCCCAGAGTTTCTGGGCGACGGTGATTTGATTCAGATTCATGGAAAAACCGATCTTTTTTCTAACAATGCCGGAGCCTGGCCATGGCGCCCCGCCGACCTTCGCTCCGGGCAATCATTCTTGTCCACCCTTGACGGCGCCTGGCTGATCATCGTCATGCCGCTGTCACTATTGAGGGCGGTAAACCCGCACTCAGGGAAGTCCCCAGCCGCAGCGCCAGGCTCGGAAAAGGACCGACACCTACAATGGGCCGGTGCCCAAGTCCTATCTGAATGCCGATCTGCACAGCCACTCCGTGGTCTCGGATGGAACGCTGACGCCTGAACAACTGGCCGAACGTGCCGCAGCCCGCGGCGTGCAGCTGTGGGCGCTGACCGACCATGACGAGGTCGGCGGCCAGCACCGCGCAGCCGCCGCAGCGCGCGCCTGCGGCCTGGACTACCTGACGGGCGCAGAGATCTCGGTGAGCTTTGCAGGCACCACGGTGCACATCGTGGGCCTGGGCTTTGACGCAGACGACCCGGCCCTGGTCGAAGGCCTGCATGCCACGCGCGACGGACGCGGTCCCCGCGCCCGCGAGATGGCCCGCCAGCTGGAGCTGGCCGGCATTGAAGGCAGCTACGAAGGCGCGCTGCGCTTTGCCGGCAATCCCGCGCTGATCTCGCGCACGCATTTCGCGCGCTTTCTCGTGGAATCCGGCCGCTGCCGCGACACCGGCGAGGTGTTCCGCCACTACCTGACCGAAGGCCATCCCGGCTACGTGCCCCATACCTGGGCGCGCCTGGCCGACGCCGTGCGCTGGATCACGCAGGCCGGCGGCGTGGCGGTGATCGCCCACCCGGCCCGCTATGCGCTGACGGCCAACGAGGAGTACGCGCTGTTTTCCGAATTCAAGGCCCATGGGGGCCAGGGCGTGGAGGTCGTCACCGGCAGCCACCGCCCCAGCGAGTACGCCGTCTATGCCGACATGGCCCGCGAGTTCGGCCTGGCTGCCTCGCGCGGCAGCGACTTCCACAGCCCCGAGGAGTCGCATACCGACCTGGGCGACCTGCCCTACCTGCCGGGCCAGCTGACGCCGGTATGGGAACTGCTGGGCGAGCGCATTCAGCCGGCCTGAGCCCTTCCCGCAAACAACGCACACCATGGTCCTACGCTTCGAAGCCCACCCCGACAATCCCCAGCCCCGTCTCATCAAGCAGGCCGCCGACATGCTGCGCCAGGGCGCCATCCTGGCCATTCCCACGGACTCCAGCTATGCACTGGTCTGCCATCTGGACGACCGCCCTGCGGTGGAGCGGCTGCGCCGCATCCGCCAGATCAACGACAAGCACCACCTCACGCTGCTGTGCCGCGACCTGTCGGAGCTGTCCAGCCATGCGCGCGTGGACAACCGCCAGTACCGGCTGTTGAAGCTGGCCACACCGGGGCCATACACCTTCATCCTGGAAGCCTCCAAGGAAGTGCCCAAGCGCCTGAGCCACCCCTCGCGCAAGACCATCGGCCTGCGCGTGCCGGACCGCAAGGGCACGCAGCTGCTGCTGGAGCAGCTGGGCGAGCCGCTGATCGCCACCACGCTGATCCCGCCCGGAGAGACCGAGGCCCTGCATGACGCGGATGCCATCCTGGAGCGCTTTCCCCACGAGCTCGATGCCATCGTCGATGCAGGTGCCTGCCCCTCGGAGCCGACCACGGTGATCGACCTGGTGCCCATGGCCCTGGGCAATCCGCCCACCGTGGTGCGGCAAGGCCGGGGCAGCCTGGAGGCCCTGGGCCTGGAAATGACCTGAATCACCCCACCCCCCGCACAAGCATCAACGCCGGGCATGCCCGGCGTCTGTTTTTGCAGCTTGATCCTGAAAGGCGTTCAGTGCTGCGCCCACTCCAGGGGCCGGGGTGCAGCAGCCGGCGCGCGCTGCAACGGCCTCGTCACAGCGGCGGACAAGACTGCGGCGGGAGCCATCGACGGCTTCTGCGGCTGCACCCGCACGCCAGCGCCAGCGTCCTGCGGCTCGTCATCGAGCTTGAAGGCGCCCACGGCCTGCTCCAGCTCCTGGGCGCGCTCGCTCAGCGCTGAGGCCGCACGCGAGGCCTGATGCACCAGGGCCGCGTTCTCCTGGGTGGCGCTGTCCATGTGGCCCACGGCGGCGTTGACCTGGGCAATGCCTTCGCTTTGCTCGCGCAGGGCCTGCGACATTTCGCCGAGCAGGCCCGAGACCTGGCCCACGGCGCCGACAATCTCCTGCATGGTGGCGCCCGCCTGGTTGACCAGGCCCGCGCCGCTTTCCACCTGGCGCACGCTGGTGGTGATCAGTTCCTTGATCTGCTTGGCAGCCTCGGCCGAACGGCCGGCCAGGCTGCGCACCTCGCTGGCCACCACGGCGAAGCCCCGACCCTGTTCGCCCGCGCGTGCCGCCTCCACGGCCGCGTTCAGCGCAAGGATATTGGTCTGGAAGGCAATGCCTTCGATGACCTGGATGATGTCCACGATCTTGCGCGAGCTGCCGCTGATGGCCTCCATGGTCTGCACCACCTCGCCCACCACGGCCCCCCCGCGCCTGGCCGTGGACGATGCATCGACGGCCAGGCCGCTGGCCGAATGCGCGCGCTCCGCGTTCTGGCGCACGGTGGCCGTGAGTTGCTCCATGCTGGCCGCCGTCTGGGCCAGCGCCGAGACCTGGGCCTCGGTGCGGCGCGACAGGTCGGTGTTGCCGGCGTCGATCTCACCGGCCGACAGGCCGATGGAATCCGTGGACTGCTTGATGCGGCCGACCAGCTCGGTCAGCGTGTCTTCCATGGTGCCCAGCGCGCCCAGCAGGCGGCCGAAGTCGCCCTGCAGCTCGGTCGAAAACTCCTGGCTCAGGTCGCCGGCGGCCACCGTTTCGGCAATCAGGATGGCCTGGCCCAGCGGCTGCACGATGCCGCGCCGCAGGCTGAACCAGGCCACCAGGGCCAGTGTGCAGACGGCCGCCCCCAGGCCCAGCACCCACCAGCGCGTGTGCACCAGCGCCTGCTCGGCCACCGTGGTCGCCCCGCCGGCCGCCAACGCCTGCTCGGCCTGCCCCAGCGAGAGCACCGTGACCGCCATCATCGTGAACACCAGCAGATTGATACCGCCGAACGCAATCACCAGCCGCCAGCCTATCGGCAGCCTGCCCAAGCCCAGTACGCCCACGTGCCACCTCTTGTCCATATGGCCCGAGGGCCTTGGTGAAAAACCTGTTGATTCGCCCATCGCATTGCTGTTTCATTTTGCAACATAGAGGCGGCTGTTGCCAATCCGCGGGAAACCACCATATCCGGTCGGCCGCAGCGCTGCGCACGGGCTCTGGCGGTGCCCAGCGGCAAGGGTGGCCGCCGTCTGAGACAATGCCCGCCGTGGACATCTCCAACCTCATCCAGACCGTACTCATCTATGCCCTGCCCGTGCTCTTCGCGATCACGGTGCACGAGGCTGCCCACGGCTATGCCGCACGCCACTTCGGCGACAACACGGCCGCCATGATGGGACGCATCACGCTCAACCCCATCAAGCACATCGACCCCATCGGCACCATCCTGATGCCGCTGCTGCTGTATTTCGCCACCTCGGGCGCCTTCCTGTTCGGCTACGCCAAGCCCGTGCCCGTGCGCTTCGACCAGTTGCGCAACCCCAAGCGCGACATGATCTGGGTGGCCCTGGCGGGCCCGGCCTCCAATTTCGTGCAGGCGCTGATGTGGGGCGTGCTGCTCGTGGTTCTGGTCGGATCGGGAGTGGGCGAGCGCTTCTTCATTGAAATGTGCCGCGCCGGCATCCTGGTCAATCTGGTGATGTGGGCCTTCAACCTCTTCCCGCTGCCGCCGCTGGACGGCGGGCGCATCCTCGTCGGCCTGCTGCCCTGGCGCCAGGCGCAATGGGTGGCGCGGATCGAACCCTGGGGATTCTTCATCGTCATGGGACTGGTCATCGCCGGCGTGGTCGGCAGCCTGTGGCTGCGGCCGCTGATGGATCTCGGCTATGCCGTGATCGATCTCGCGTTGACGCCGCTGATCGCGCTGCTGCGCTGAACGCGCGGCAGACCCGCCCAGCCTGCCCGTCAGATTCCCTTCTTTTCTCTCTATTGCCTGTCGCAGTCTCCCGTCATGAGCACTATCCGTTTCCTCACCGGCATCACTCCCAGCGGAACCCCGCACCTCGGCAACTATGCCGGCATGCTGCGCCCGGCCATCGCGGCCAGCCGCTCGCGCGAGGTGGAGAACTTCTACTTCCTGGCCGACTACCACGCACTGATCAAGTGCCAGGACCCGGCGCGCGTGCAGCGCTCCACCATCGAGATCGCGGCCAGCTGGCTGGCGGCGGGGCTGGACCCCGAGCATGTGACCTTCTACCGCCAGTCCGACATCCCCGAGATCCCCGAGCTGTGCTGGCTGCTGACCTGCGTGACCGGCAAGGGCCTGCTCAACCGCGCCCACGCCTACAAGGCGGCCGTGGACAAGAACCACGCGGACGGCGCCGAGACCGATGACGGCGTGACTGCCGGCCTGTTCATGTACCCCGTGCTGATGGCTGCCGACATCCTGGCCTTCAACGCCCACAAGGTGCCCGTGGGCCGCGACCAAGTCCAGCACATCGAGATGGCGCGCGACATGGCCTCCAGCTTCAACCACATCTATGGCGGCGAGTTCTTCACGCTGCCCGAGGCACAGGTCGAGGACAACGTGGCCACGCTGCCCGGCCTGGACGGCCGCAAGATGAGCAAGAGCTACAACAACACCATCCCGCTGTTCTCCACGCGCGAGCAGCTGCGCAAGCTCATCGGCAGCATCACCACCGATTCGCGCACGCCCGGCGAGCCCAAGGAAGTCGAGGGCTCGGCCCTGTTCCAGATCTACCAGGGCTTTGCCAGCGAGGAAGAAACCGAGGCGCTGCGCCGCCAGTACGCCGAAGGCATTGCCTGGGGCGACGCCAAGCAGCAGCTGTTCGAGCGCATCGACCGCGAGCTGGCCCCCATGCGCGAGCGCTACGAGCACCTGGTGGCCCATCCGGGCGAACTGGAGGACATCCTGCAGGCCGGCGCCACCAAGGCCCGCCGCGAGACCCTGCCCCTGATCCGCGAACTGCGCTCGGCCGTCGGCCTGCGCAGCCTGGCCCAGGCCCCCGTGGCCGCCAAGGCCAAGGCCGCGAAGCAGGCCCTACCCCAGTTCAAGCAATACCGCGAAGCCGACGGCAAGTTCTACTTCAAGCTCGTGGCTGCCGACGGCCAGCTGCTGCTGCAAAGCCTGGGCTTCGACGCCCCCAAGGAAGCCGGCCAGGCCATCGGCCAACTGCAAAGGGAAGGCGAGGCGGCCCTGTCCGCACTGCAGTCCCGGCTGCAGCCCGCCGACGCGCAGTTGGTGCTGGCCGCCCTGCAGCAACTGCGCGATGCTTCGGAGTAAGGGTAAGCTTCGCTTGAGAAACCGCATATTTGCGGGCAGTCTTGCCCGCAAGCCCTGCGCCCGGGATTCTGGCGCTTGCGTGAAAGGACATTGGGATGCGTATCGCTGCTCTGGACGATGATCCGCTGCAACTGGAGATGCTGCGTCAGGTTGCGCTGGAGACGGGCCACAGCTGCCACACCTACCAGACGGGCTCGGCCCTGCAGTTGGAACTGCGCCGCGAGAGCTTCGACCTTCTGATCGTGGACTGGCACCTTCCGGACATGGAAGGAACGGACCTGGTGCGGTGGACGCGTGGCCATGTGAGCCGCGAGCTGCCCATCCTCATCATCACCCACCGCAGCGAAGAGGCCGACATCGTCGAAGGCCTGTCCTGCGGCGCAGACGATTTCATGGTCAAGCCCGTGCGCCACGGCGAGCTGCGCGCGCGCATGGCCGCCCTGCTGCGCCGCGCCTATCCGGTGAACACGCAAAGCGTGCTGGAGTTCGGCCCCTTCCGGTTCCTCACCACCACCAACAGCCTGGAAGTGAATGGCCAGCCCATCGAGGTGACGCATCGCGAATACACGCTGGCCCTGACGCTGTTCCAGAACCAGGGCCGCCTGCTGTCGCGCGAACACCTGCGCGAAGCCGTGTGGGGCCACAACGCCGAAGTGCAGTCGCGCTCGCTGGACACACATATCTCGCGCCTGCGCGCGCTGCTGAACCTGCGCGCCGGTCAGCCCTACGCCATCAGCGCCGTGTACGGCTACGGCTACCGCCTGGACGTGCCTGACGAGGCATTGCAGGCGGCACCTCAAACACCATGAACAGACTCTTGCTCGCCGCCAGCCTGCGCGGGCCCGTCGCGCGGGCCTGCCTGCTGGCAAGCCTGGCCCTGCTGGGCGCTGCCGCCACACAGGCCCAGATCAAACCCGCCGCCAGCGGCGGCGACATGCTCGCCCACCGCGTAGCCACAGGCGACACCCTGGAACAGCTGGCCAGCCGCTACCTGGGCGATGCACGCCAGTGGACCCAGCTGCAGCAGCACAACGGCGTGGCCAACCCGTACCGCCTGCGGCCCGGCTCCGTGCTGGAGATTCCCGTGCGCCTGCTGCGCGCCGCCGTGGCCTCCGTGGAATTCGTGCAGGGCGATGCGCGCAGCACACGCGCGCTCGACCATCTGGCCGACACGCAAGGCGGCTCGGCCGAAGACGCAGGCCAGGTCCTGCGCAAGGGACAGACGCTGCAGGAAGGCGATCGACTGCAGCTTGCGCCGGACGCCTTTGTGGCCGTGCGCCTGGCCGATGGCTCTTTGGTGCGCGTGCAGTCGCAGTCCGATGTCCTGCTGCGCCAGATGCGCCGCAAGGGCCGGGCCGGCAGCCTGCAGTCCGTGATCGACCTGCGAGAAGGCAGCGTGGAGGCCTCGGTCCCCCCCGAGCAGGGCAATGCCCAGCGCCGCTTCGAAGTGCGCACGCCTGCGGCATCGACCAGCGTGCGGGGCACGCGTTTCCTGGTGCAGACCGATGCGGCAGGCAGGACAGCGGCCGCCGTCGATGAAGGCACGGTCGCCGTGGGCTCGGACGCCTCTGGCGCACCTTCCGGCGATGCGCTGCTGCACCCCGGCCAGGGCGTGGCCGTGGCGGCAGACGGCCGCGTCGGCCAACCCCGCCCCATGCTGGGTGCGCCCGACATCACCGCCTGGCCCGCCTTGGCGGAAGACGCCAACTGGATCAGCCTGCCCCTGCCGGCCTTGCCCGGCGCCGTGCGTTACCAGCTGCAGCTGTCGCGCGACGCGGACATGACCCAGGTGCTGCGCAGCGCCAGCTTCCAGGCCACGGCCTCACCGCTGCGCCTGGCAGGCGTGGACGATGGCGACTATGTACTGTCCCTGCGCGGCATCGACGCCCAGGGCATTCCGGGTGCAGCCAGCCGGCGCGCCCTGCGCGTCAAGGCCCATCCCGTGCCGCCGCTGTACGAATCACCGCAGGCCGACGCCACCGTGGGCCTGGGCCGCGCCGGCCTGCAGTGCACCAAGGTGGTGGGCGCCGTGCGCTACCGCATCCAGGTCGTTTCTGCCGATGCCCAGGCCGGCTTTGCCGAACCCGCCATCGACGCGCGCGACCTGAACGACTGCACATTGCCCGCAGCCGCGCTGGCCCGGCTGCCGGCCGGCCGCTATCTTTGGCGCGCCGCCAGCATCCGCACGCTGGCCGACGGCAAGCCCGACCAGGGCCCGTTCGCCGCAGCCCAGGCCATGCAGCTGGCGGCCGTGCCGCCCCAGCCCTCGGCCAGCGCGCTGCAGATGGGCGACGGCCCCGCCGAGGGCAGCCGCCAGATCCGCTGGAGTGGCGAGCCCGGCCAGCGCTACCACGTGATGGTGGCGCGCGACCAGGAGTTCACCGCGCCGCTGGTTGACCTCTGGACCGACCAGCCGCAATGGAGCACCGAGGACCTGCCCGCAGGCAGCTATTACCTGCGGCTGCAGATCGAGGACGCCAACGGCCTGCGCAGCGATTTCTCGGCCGCACGCCAGTTCCGCACCGGCAGCTGGATCGTCGATGCCAGCGGCGAGATGATGCAATCGGGCAGCGGAGAGCGCCTGCAGCGCCAGTAACCGCACCCGTTCAATCCTTGACCGCGCTTGTCCACCCTGCCGCCTTCGCCTGACAGTCCCGCCACGCCGGCGCAGCAGGTGCAGCCGGCGCCCGCGCGTGGCCGGGGGCTGCGGCGGGACTGGCTGCTGCTGGCGGCGGGACTGCTGTCCCTGGTGTTCTGGCTCAGCGGTGACGGGCAGTTGGAGCGCATCAACGGACTGGTGCAGGACACGGCCAGCTGGCTGCACCGCCCCAAGGCATCTCAGGACATCGTCATCGTGGCCATCGACGATGCCAGCATCGACGCCATAGGCCGCTGGCCCTGGCGGCGTGCCCTGCACGCGGGCCTGCTGGAGCGCATCAGCCAGGCCCCGCCGCGCGCCATCGGCCTGGACGTGATGCTCAGCGAAGAAGATCTGGACTATCCAGGCGATGATCTGCTGCTGGCGCACGTCCTGCAGCGCAGCGGCCGCACCGCCTTGCCCGTGGCGCCGGGCACGGATCCGCTGCCGGCCTTTGCACAGGCTGCGGCAGCGCTGGGCCACACCCAGCTGCCCGTGGATTCCGACGGCGCCGTGCGCAGCTTCCATGCCATTGAAGGCAGCGCGCAGCAGCCCTGGTGGCACATGGCGCTGGCCCTGCACTGCGTGGGCCAGCACGGCCGCGCATGCGCCCGCCCCGAACCCGTGCCGCCGCTGGACCCCGGCACACCCGCATGGCAGCGCCGCCAGCGGGAGATCATTGCCTTCGCACAGGCCAGGCCCGAGCAGGGCGCGCGTGACCGCTCGCCCTTCACCACCTATTCGTACATCGACGTGCTGCGCGGCCGCATTCCTGCTGCGGCATTTCGCGGCAAATACGTGCTCATAGGAACGACGGCCGCCGGACTGGGAGCGCAGTTCACCGCACCGCTGGGTGCCAGCGCGCGCCCCATCTCCAGCGTGGAAATGCTGGCCCATGTGCTCAACGGCAGCCTGCAGGGCTCGCACGTACACCGCGCTTCGGCGGGGCTGGACCGTGCGCTCAACACCGCAGCCGTGCTGCTGGCCCTGCTGGCCCTGGCCTGGCTGGGCCCTTCGGGCGGCATGCTGGCCTGCGCGCTGCTGGCCCTGGCCTGCCTGTCGCTGGCCGGGCTGGCACCACGCATCTGGCAGGTGCAGACGGCCCCTGCCGCAGCCCTGCTGGGCCTGGCCCTGGCCTATCCGCTGTGGAGCTGGCTGCGCCTGCGCGCCGCCGCCCGCTTTCTGGCGCTGGAACTGCGAGACCTGCAGGGCCAGGGCCTGCCCACCGCGCTGCGCCTGGGCGGCGACCTGCTGGACCAGCGCATTGCCGCCGTCGAGCAGGCTTCGCGGCAACTGCGCGCCCTGCACCATTTCGTCAGCGAAAGCCTGCGCCAGCTGCCCTCGCCCACCTTTGTCTGCGACCGCCAGGGCCATGTGCTGCTGGCCAATGCCGCGGCCCATGCCTATGCGCGCAGCCTGGATCACGACCTGCGCGCTGGCGACTCCCTTCCCAGGCTGCTCGATGGCCTGCGGGCGCTGGACACGGCGCCCGGCCCGCAAGCCGGCAGCCCGCTGCTCACGGCCAGGGCGCTTGCCGCCGGCGGCCTGCCGCTCAGCAGCGAGGGGCGCGACGGCCGCGGCCGCAGCCTGATGCTGCTGGTCCAGGCCTTCGAGGCTCCGCCCACCACAGGCTGGCTGATCACCCTGGTCGATATCAGCGATCTGCGCAGCGCCCAGGCCCAGCGCGACCAGGCCATGCAGTTCATCTCGCACGACATACGGGCGCCCGTGGCATCCATCATCACCTTGCTGGAGATGCAGCGTGGTTCCGTACAAGCGCCCGACCTGGGCATGCTGCTCCCGCGCATCGAAGGCTATGCCCAGGCCTCCCTGCAGCTGGCCGACGATTTCGTGCACCTGGCTCGTGCCCAGCAGCAGGCGCTGCGCCGGCAGCAGCTGGACCTGGGCCTGGTGCTGGACCAGGCCGTGGAAAGCTGCTGGGCCCAGGCCAGCGCCGCCCATGTGCAGCTGGAATTCAGCCTGCCCGAGCAGGAATGCCCCGTGCTGGGCGACCCGGGCATGCTCCACCGCGCAGCCGTCAACCTGATCGGCAACGCCATCAAGTACGGAGCGCACGGGCAACCGGCAAGCGGCGCCACGGTGCAATGCCTACTGCTGCAGGACGCCGGCCATTGCCGCATCGCCATCCGGGACCACGGACCCGGCATGGATGCACAGGCCGTCGCCCGCCTGAGCCAGCCCTTCGAGCGCCTGGACCACCATCAGCACCTGGACGGCGCAGGCCTTGGGCTGGCCTTTGTACGCACCGTGGCTGCCCGCCATGGCGGGCAGCTGCAGATAGAAAGCGCGCCAGGCCAGGGAAGCACCTTCAGCATCGTGCTGCCGAAGGCGCAGCAAGCCTGACCGGGGGTGTCATCCCGGCGGATGGCCCGTGAAAACGAAAAAGCCCTGAAGTCTTTTAACTTCAGGGCTTTGCGTTTTTTGGTGCGGCTGGCAGGAATCGAACCCACGACCCCTTGGTTCGTAGCCAAGTACTCTATCCAGCTGAGCTACAGCCGCAACGCTTCGCATTGTAGCAGCGGGTTTTGGAGCTTCCAGGCAAAAGCGCCATATTTCTGCAAAAAACCTGGAAGTCGCATTCAACGGCAGCCGGGCGCAGCCATGCCAGCCGGCAGCGTCGCTCCCAGCAAAAAAGCCTGCCGCCCGGAAAGGCGGCAGGCTTTTTCATACCAATGGATGGTAGGGCCTCCCAGAGTCGAACTGGGCACCAACGGATTATGAGTCCGCTGCTCTAACCAAGCATGAGCTAAGGCCCCTGATTCACCAAGGCAGCGCGGATGCACGCCATGGCAAACGGCTATTGTAGATCCTAACCTGCGCGGCTCAGCGCTTGTGGCTCAGCGCGTTGCTGACCAGCTTGGAGGTGATGTCCACGATCTGGATCATGCGGTCGTAGTGCATGCGGGTGGGGCCGATCACGCCCAGCGTGCCCACCACCTTGCCATCGAGCTCGTAGGGCGCGCTGACCACGGACAGCTCCTCGAAGGGCACGACCTGGCTTTCGCCCCCGATGTAGATGCGCACACCTTCGGCCTGGCTGGAGAAATCCAGCAGCCTGAGGATCTGGGTCTTTTGCTCGAACAGGTCGAAGGCGCGGCGCAGATTGCCCATGTCGCTGGAGAAATCGCTGACCGACAGCAGGTTGCGCTCGCCCGCGATGACCACGTCCTCCTGGGCACTGGTCATGGCCTCCGTGCCCACGTTGACGGCTGCCTGCATGAGGGTGGCCACCTCGCCGCGCAAAAGCTCGACCTCGCCCTTGAGGCGCTCGCGCACCTCTTCCATGGCCAGGCCTGCGTAGTGGCTGTTGAGAAAGTTCGATGCCTCGATCAGCTGGGAGGCAGAGTAATCCACGTCGGTGAAGATGACGCGGTTTTGCACGTCACCGTCGGGCGAGACGATGATGACCAGAAAGCGCCGCTCCGACAGTCGCACGAATTCGATGTGCTTAAACACCGAGGTACGGCGAGGCACCAGCACCACGCCCACGAACTGGGAAAGGCTGGACAGCAGATTGGCGGCGTTGGCGATGACTTTCTGCGGCTGCTCGGGCACGAGCTCGGGCGTCACGATATCTGCACGGTCCGCCGTGAGCATGGTGTCCACAAACAGCCGGTAGCCCCGGGCGGTCGGAATGCGGCCGGCCGAGGTGTGCGGACTGATGATCAACCCCAGGTCTTCGAGGTCAGCCATCACATTGCGTATCGTGGCAGGCGACAATTCAAGCCCCGACGCACGCGACAGGGTCCGCGAGCCCACAGGCTGGCCGTCAGCGATGTAACGCTCGATCAGCGCTTTGAGCAACAACTTGGCACGTTCGTCGAGCATGTGATGATTTTAATGATGTAATTTCCAGAAATGACGTCCACGTTTCGCCACGTTGCCTTGATCGGGAAGTACCACGCTCCCAGCGCAAGCGCCCCGTCCGAGAATGCCAGCAACGCGCTCGAGCGCATTGCGGACTTCCTCAGGCGCCAGGGCTGCGAAGTCGTGCTCGATACCCAATCGGCCCTGCACGCAGGGCTCACAGACTACCCCACCCTCGATGTCGATGGCCTGGGCAGGCATTGCGACCTGGGCCTGGTCGTCGGCGGCGACGGCACCATGCTCGGCGTGAGCCGGCACCTGGCGCAATACGGAACGCCCCTGATCGGGGTGAACCAGGGCCGCCTGGGCTTTGTCACCGACATCGCGCTGGAGGACTTCGAGGCCACGCTCACCCCCATGCTGCAGGGCGAGTACGAAGAAGACCTGCGTCCCCTGATGTGCGCCCGCGTGATCCGCGAGGGCGAATGCGTGTTCGAGGCCCTGGCCATGAACGACGTGGTGGTCAACCGCGGCGGCACCTCCGGCATGGTGGAGTTGCGCATCGAGGTCGGCGGCCGCTTTGTCTCCAACCAGCGCGCCGACGGCCTGATCGTGGCCACGCCCACGGGCTCCACGGCCTATGCGCTGTCCGCCGGCGGGCCGATGATGCATCCGTCCATCCCCGCCTGGGTCATGGCACCCATTGCGCCGCACAACCTGTCCAATCGCCCCATCGTGCTGTCCGATGCCAACGAGGTCACGATCGAAGTCGTGGCCGGGCGCGATGTCAGCGCCAATTTCGACATGCAGTCGCTGGCCTCGCTGCAGCACGGCGACCGCATCCTCGTGAGCCGCGCCCACCACAGCGTGCGCTTTCTGCACCCCAAGGGCTGGAACTACTTCGCCACGCTGCGCAAGAAACTGGGCTGGAACGAGGGAGGCGCCTGACCATGGCGCTCAAGCGCATCGTGCTGCGCGACTTCGTGATCGTGCAGGCCCTGGATCTGGACTGGCATGCGGGCTTCACCGTGCTGACCGGCGAGACCGGCGCCGGCAAATCCATCCTGATCGATGCATTGCAGCTGGCCCTGGGCGCCCGCGCCGACGCCGACGTGGTGCGCGAAGGCTGCCCCCAGGCCGATATCTGCGTGGAGTTCGACGGCTGCGCGCGGCTGCGCCCCTGGCTGGAGGCGGCAGGCCTGGCCTGCGAGGACAACAGCCTGCTGCTGCGGCGCACAGTGGACACCCAGGGCCGCAGCCGCGCCTGGATCAACGGCACGCCGGCCACGGCCACGCAGCTGCGCGCACTGGGCGAGCAGCTGATCGACATCCACGGCCAGCATGCCTGGCAAAGCCTCACGCGGCCCGACGCAGCACGCGCGCTGCTGGACGCCTATGCGGGCATAGACAGCCGCGAGGTCCAGGCCTGCTGGAGCCGCTGGAGCCAGGCACGACAAGCCCTGCAGCATGCGCAATCAGCCCAGGACAGCCTGCAGCGCGAACGCGAACGGCTGCAGTGGCAGATCACCGAACTCGACAAGCTGGCCCCGCAGGCCGACGAGTGGGACGAGCTCAATGCCCAGCACACGCGCCTGTCGCATGCCCAGACCCTGATAGACACCGCCCAGACCACGCTGCAGATGCTGGAGGACGACGAGGCCGGCGTGATCACTCCGCTGGGCCGCGCCAGCCATCTGATACAGAACCAGGAACACCTGGAGCCCGAGTTCCAGAACATCGCCGACGTGCTGGCCTCGTGCACGGCCCAGGTGCAGGATGCGCGCCATTCGCTGCAGGCCTATCTGCGCCGCGCCGACCTGGACCCCGAACGCCTGGCCGAGCTGGATGCACGCCTGTCGCTGTGGATGCAGCTGGCGCGCCGCTACCGCCGCACGCCCGATGAGCTGCCGGCACTGCTGGCCGGCTGGCGCCAGGAGCTGCAGCAGCTGGATGCCGCCGTGGACATCGAGGCCCTGCACGCTGCAGAGCAATCCGCGCAGCAGCACTACCAGGCCAGCGCCCGGGTGCTGTCGCAGCAACGCGCCCTGGCTGCGCCGCGCCTGTCGCGCGCCATCACCCAGGCCATGCAGGGCCTGGGCATGGAAGGCGGCCTGTTCGAGGCCGCCCTGTCCACAGCCGATTCTCCCGGTGCCTTTGGCGTGGACAGCGTGGCCTTCCTGGTCGCCGGCCATCCTGGAGCCAGCCCCAAGCCGATTGCCAAGGTGGCGTCGGGCGGCGAGCTGTCGCGCATTTCGCTGGCCATTGCCGTGACCACCAGCGAGCTGGGCGAGGCCGGCACGCTGATCTTCGACGAGGTGGACTCGGGCGTGGGCGGCGCCGTCGCCGAGACCGTGGGCCGCCTCATGCATGCGCTGGGCCGATCGCGCCAGGTGCTGTCCGTCACCCATCTGCCGCAGGTCGCGGCCTGTGCCGACCACCACTATCTGGTGGCCAAGCAGCGCGCAAGGCAGGGCACGCTCAGCACCGTGCAGCCGCTGGACAGCACCGCGCGCGAGGCAGAGCTGGCCCGCATGCTGGGCGGCGAGCGCCAGTCCGAAACCACGATGGCCCATGCCCGCGAAATGCTGGCCATGGCGCGCCAGGCACCCCCGCCCCGCCCGGCGCCGCGCAGGCCCGGCCGGCAGCGGCCGCAGGCCGACGCGCAGCGTACCCGGCCCAAGCCGGGCCGTGCGGCCAACGGCGCGCGCAACACCAATGGAGGCTGATGCCATGTCGCTTGAGATCGTGCTGATCACCGGGATGTCCGGATCGGGCAAATCCGTCGCCCTGCATGCGCTGGAGGATGCCGGCTACTACTGCGTGGACAACCTGCCTCCCGAGCTGCTGTCCGCCTTCGTCGAACTGGAGCACGGCCGCCACAGCAACAAGGTGGCCATCGCCATGGATGCGCGCAGCGCCGGGGGATTGCCCCACCTGCCCGGGCAGCTGGAGCGGCTGCAGCGCCAGGGTGTCGTGCCCCACCTGGTCTTTCTGGACGCCACCACGGGCACCCTGGTGCGGCGCTTCTCCGAAACGCGGCGCCGCCATCCTCTGTCGCAAGGGCCTGTCGCCGAGGGCCGCCGCGCCCTGGTGCAGGACATAGAAACCGAGCGCGAACTGCTGGGCGAATTGCGCGAGAAATCGCATGTCATCGACACCAGCCACCTGCGCTCGTCCCAGCTGCAAAGCTATATCAAGGAGCTGATTGCGGCCCCGGTGGGCCAGATGACCCTGGTCTTCCAGTCCTTCGGCTTCAAGCACGGCCTGCCCTCGGATTCCGACTATGTATTCGATGTGCGCATGCTGCCCAATCCGCACTACGAACCCCAGCTGCGCCCGCTGACCGGCATGGATGCGCCCGTGGCCGAGTTCCTGCGCCAGCAGCCCGGCGTGGACCAGATGCGCCGCGACATCCAGCAGTTCCTGGAATCCTGGCTGGACATGATGGCCAGCAATCACCGCAGCTATGTCACCGTGGCCATCGGCTGCACGGGGGGCCAGCACCGCTCGGTCTTCCTGGTCGAGGAACTGGCGCGGCACTTCGCCCCGCGCTGGCCCACGCTGTGCCGGCACCGCTCGCTGGACAGCCGGCCCACCCCCAAGCCTGCCGACCTGCTTGCGCACGACATCTGAAGCGCCAGGGTCCGCTCCCGGAGTACTGCGATGCAAGGCATGCCGATGACGAACGCCCCGCGCGTGTTGCTGGTGGAGGACGATCCCGCCATCGCGCGCACCGTCTGCTATGCGCTGGAGCGTGACGGCATCGCCGTGCGCCACTGCCTGCAGCTGGCCGATGCACGCGCGCAATGGCAGGCGCAGCCGCCCGATGCCCTGCTGCTGGACGTGGGCCTGCCCGATGGCAACGGCCTGGACTGGTGCCGCGAACTGCGCCAGGCCGGCGCCGCCGTGCCGCTGCTGGTGCTCAGCGCACGCGGCGAGGAAATGGACCGCGTGCTGGGCCTGGAGCTGGGCGCCGACGACTACCTGACCAAGCCCTTCAGCCCGCGCGAGCTGGTGGCCCGCACCCGCGCCCTGCTGCGCCGTGCGCAGCGCCTGCAGCCCGCGCCCACATCCAGCACAGCGCCGCCGGCAGATGCCCTGTTCAGCATCGATACGCAAGGCCAGCGCGTGCGCATGCAGGGCGTGCCCCTGGAGCTGACGCGGCGCGAGTACCAGCTGCTGCGCTGCCTGCTGGAGCGCCCCGGGCGCATCCTGAGCCGCGAGTTCCTGCTCGACAGCATCTGGGGCCAGGACAGCGACAGCACGGACCGCACCGTGGACACCCACGTCAAGACCCTGCGCGCCAAGCTGCGTGCCCAGGTGCCGCAGCAGGACTTCATCACCACCCACCGCGGCATGGGCTACAGCCTGACGCTGCCGGGCTGACGCGCCGCCGCACGCCATGCGCCTCGGACTGCGGCTGTTCTTCGCCTTTTTCGTCATCAACGGCCTGGCCGCATTCTTCGTGCTGCGCGTCTTCATGGTCGAGGTCAAGCCCAGCGTGCGCAAGGTGACCGAGGACACGCTGGTCGAAACCGCCTACGCCCTGGCCGCGCTGGCCAGCGACGACATGGCCAGCGGCGTGCTGCAGCAAAGCCCCGCGGACAGCCGCTTCGCGCACCACATGCAGGCCTATGCCAACCAGACCGTCAAGGTCTGGATCTGGGACACGCGCAAGACCAGCCTGGACATGCGCGTCACCATCACCGACCAGCAAGGCCTGGTGCTGTTCGACTCGGCCGGCCTGGACCAGGGCGCCGACTACTCGCGCTGGCGCGACGTGCACCGCACGCTGCGCGGCGAATACGGCGCGCGCACCACGCGCGAGGTGCAGAACGACGAGGCCAGCAGCGTCATGTATGTGTCGGCCCCCATCATGGTGGAAGGCCGCATTGCGGGCGTGCTCACGGCCTCCAAGCCCGCGCACTCGGTGCAGAAGATCGTGGACAGCGCGGAAAGCAAGATGCTGCGCGGCGGCCTGCTGTTCCTCCTGCTGTCGGCCGGCGTGGGCTTTGCCGTGACCTGGTGGCTGGTCATCCATGTGCGGCGCCTGCGCAGCTATGCCCAGCAGGTACAGGCGCCCACGCTCAACGAGGCCGCCTCGCCCACCACGGCGCCCCCCATGCCCGAAGCCCCGCGCATGCCCGGCGAGCTGGGCGAACTGGCCCGTGCCATGGAGAACATGCGCAGCCGCCTGGAGGGGCGCGACTACATCGAGGGCTATGTGCGCGCCCTCACGCACGAACTCAAGAGCCCCGTGGCTGCCATCCGTGGCGCAGGCGAGCTGCTGCAGGAAGACCTGCCAGCCGCCGACCGCGAGCTGTTCGCGCGCCAGGTGGTGGACCAGTGCCAGCGCCTGCAAAACCTCGTGGACCAGTTGCTGCGCCTGAGCCAGCTGGAGCAGCGCCGCGCCCTGCACGCGCACACGGCCTGCAGCCTGCAGGCCTGTGCCGAACAGGCCATGGCGCAAGTCCACAGCGCAGCGCACCAGCGCCGCATCCGGCTGGTGCTGCACGGCCAGGACAGCAGCGGCCCCTGGGAGCAGGACCTGGTGGTGCTGGCCCTCAGCAACCTGCTGAGCAACGCCATCGACTTCGCCCCAGAGGGCAGCAGCATCCACGTGGACCTGGAGCCCGGCCGCGTCAGCGTGCGCGACCACGGCCCCGGTGTGCCCGAGGCGCTACTCGGCCGGCTGGGCGAACGCTTTTTCACCACCCCCCGCCCCAACGGGGAGCGCAGCGGCACGGGACTGGGCCTGTCCATCGTGCTGCGCATCATGCTGCTGCACGGCGGCAGCATGCAGGCCGCCAACGCCCACCCGGGCCTGCGTGTCACGCTGAACTGGCCACAGCGGACACCCTGACCTCCAGGGCCTGTTCACTCGGATTTGGAGGCGCGAACCCGACTTCACCTTCACTTCACAGACTTCATTCCGGCCACACAGCCCCCGCCCAGACTGCGTCCACGATCAACGAACGGGATGTGGAATGAAGAACCGACTGCTTGCCAAAGGCGTGGCCCTGCTGGTCATGCTGGGCCTTTTGATGCTGGGCCTGGGCCTGGTACATGACGTGGTGCGCGACCGCATACGCAACCGCGACAACGCCGTGCAGGGCGTGGTCGCCAGCCTGGCCGGACGCCAGACGCTGATGGGACCGGTGCTGGTGCAAAACTGCACCGAGACCACCGGCATAGAAAAGGGCAGCAAGACGGAATGGACCACGCGCCAGTTCCAGCGCATGCTGCTGCCCGACCAACTGCGCCATGAGGCAACGGCACGCATGGAAGAGCGCTCGCGCGGCCTGCACCAAGTCAGCACCTACGCCATGCAGGACAGCATCAGCGCCAGCTTCACCCATGCCGCGCACTACCTGGAAAAGCCGTCCATCGAAGCGGCAGCCAACCAGGCCGTGCGCTGCGGCGCACTGCGCGTGGCGCTGTCGCTGACCGATCCGCGCGGCATACGCTCGGCCACCATCGAGGCCGGCGGCAAGAGCCTGGACGTGGGACCCGGCACCTCGCTGGAACGCTACTCGCAAGGCCTGCAGGCGGAGCTGGCGCCTGCCCTGCTCAAGAAGGACGAGCCCCTTGAGCTGAAGATTGCCCTGGAACTGGTGGGCACCGAAAAGCTGGCATTCGTGCCGCTGGGCAGCCACAGCCAGGTCCAGCTGTCGGCCGATTGGCCCCACCCCTCGTTCGGCGGCAGCTTCCTGCCCAACCGGCGTGAAGTCAGCGACAAGGGATTCAACGCCAGCTGGAATCTCTCGGCACTGGCCTCTTCCGCGCGCCAGGCCTTCACCGACCAGCAACCGCTGTGCCAGCCAGGCCGCCGCGACATGGAGGAATACGCCGCCACGGCGCACGCGCCCAGCAGCGGCCCCTGCCTGGAGTCGCTGGACACCGACTTCGTGGACCCCATCAACGCCTACTCGCTGAGCGACCGGGCCACCAAGTACGGCCTGCTCTTCGTGGTGCTGACCTTTGTGGCCGTCGGCCTGTTCGAGGTGCTCAAGCAATTGCGCGTGCACCCCATCCAGTACCTGCTGGTGGGATCGGCGCTGTGCAGCTTCTTCCTGCTGCTGATCAGCCTGTCGGAGCACATGGGATTTGCCAGCGCCTACGGCATTGCTGCCTCGGCCTGCGTGCTGCTGCTGGCCTACTACGCGAGCCACATCCTGGGCAGCCTGCAGCGCGGCCTGCCGTTTGCTGCGGGAATCGCCTCGCTCTACGGCCTGCTGTATGTGCTGCTGCAGCTGGAGCAAAGCGCGCTCATCGTGGGCTCCATCGCGCTGTTCGCCGTGCTGGCCCTGATCATGGTCTGCACACGGCATGTGGACTGGTATGCCTTTGGCCGGCAGGATGGCGACCGCGGCGATGCAGACGCAGGCACCCGCCCAACCGTGGGAGCGCTGCAGCCATGAACGTCCTCACCGACACCCATGGCACGGCCGATGTGCCCGGCGTGCGCAGCCCGCTCGATCAGGCGCTGGAACGCCAGCGCTGCGAGCAGGCCTGGCACCAGGCGGTGCAAAGGGGCGACCGCCAGGCCCTGTTCAGCCTGCGTCTGCACATTGCCGAGGCCGCCGCACGCGCACGGCGCAAGCCGGGCGCACGTGAACAATGGCTGGCGTGGATGCTGCTGCGCTGCGCCCTGCTCCTGCCGCGCCGCACGTTCTAGGAAGACGCGGCGGCCTTGGGCTTCAGCCCGCAAACTGCGCATCCAGCAGCTTGCGCACCGGGGCCGGCAGGCCCATGTCGGCCCAGGCCCTGGCATCGGCCCAGCAGCCCTGGCCGTCTGCCATGGCAGCATCCGGGCCGCTGCCATGGACAGGCACGCGCACCGGATGCAGATGCAAATCACGGTGGGTGAGCACATGCAGGAAAGCCGGCAGCTCGGTCCAGTCGGCGGATCGTGCGGCGGGCCAGTGCCGTGCGGCGGCCTGCTCCAGCGCCTCGCGTTCATTGAACACAGGAGGCGCATAAAGGCCCGCCCAGATGCCCTGCTGCGGGCGGCGCTCCAGCCAGACGCGGCCTTGCCCGTCCACGGCGATCAGCAGCCACCAGGCCTCGGAACTGCGCTTGAGCTTGCGCGTTCGCACGGGGTAGTTTTCGGGATTGCCGAAGCGGGCCGCCCGGCACTGCGGCTGCAGCGGACAGACCAGGCAGCTGGGCTTGCGCGGCGTGCAGATGGTGGCACCCAGGTCCATCAGGCCCTGGGTATAGCGGGGCATGGCCTGCTGCAGGTCCTCGGTGGGGCACAGCTGCTGGGCCAGGTCCCACAGTTCGCGCTCGTTCCTGGCCACGGCCAGATCGGCATCGAAAGCCAGCACGCGCGTGAGCACGCGCCGCACATTGGCGTCGAGGATGGGCACGCGCTCGGAAAAGCAAAAGGACGCGATGGCGCCCGCCGTGGACCGGCCTATGCCGGGCAGCGTGGCCAGATCCTCGGCCCTGCGTGGAAAGGCACCACCCCACTCCTGGACCACAGCCTGGGCGCAGCGGTGCAGGTTGCGCGCACGGCTGTAGTAGCCCAGGCCGCTCCACAGCGCCAGCACGGCATCCTGCGGTGCGGCCGCGAGGCTGGCGACATCGGGAAAGGCATCAAGGAAGCGCTGGTAGTAGCCCAGCACGGTGCTCACCTGGGTCTGCTGCAGCATGATTTCAGAGAGCCAGACGCGGTAGGGATCGCGCGTCTGCTGCCAGGGCAGGTGATTGCGTCCATGCGACGCCTGCCACTGCACGACGGGCGTGGCAATCGAGGGAAAGGTCAAGATATCAAGCAGTCAGTGAAGTTTCCTGTGCAGCCTTTGCCAGGCCGGGGAAGGCGGGCGTGGGCGACAGGGGTTGCAGCAGTTCCATGGTGGCCTGTCCCAGCTGCAGCTGCAAGGCCGTGAGCTGTTCGTCGGCGGCCTCGATTTCGGCAATGCGCTCGACCAGGCCCGAAGCCGCATTCTGGATGCGGTCCACCGCTTCGATGCGGCGGGCAAAGCTGCGCTTGCGCTCTTTCAATTGGGCATCCAGCTGGGCCGTGGCGGACTTGCTCCACATGTCCACGTCGTTGGCCGCAGACTCGAAGACCGTGCGCAGACGCATGGCAAGGGCCTTGATCAGCCGCTGGGCAAACGCGGGATTGCTGCGTCTGAGCGCGTGGCCCAGGCCCAGGTACTGGGTGTAGCTGGCCTCGATGCGCTGCAGGTCGCCGCCGAACTCGGTCAGCTCCAGCTGCGCAGGAGCCTGCAGCGAGAAGCCGAACTCGGCATTGAGTTCCTTGAAGGTCGCGCCCAGCATGGACTGGATCTCGCCGGCCTGCGCCTGGGCCCGGGTCGCCACGGTGCGCAGGCGTTCGAAGGTTTCCGCGTAGACCTTGCGCGCGCCCAGCTTCAGGCCGCGCTGCTCCAGCGCCTCCTTGAGATCGACCAGTTCCTGCTTGAGCGCGCTGGAACCGAGCTGGCGGAAGATGTCGCGCAGCATGCGCATGTGCACCAGGCGCACGGCCTGGATCCTGGCGGCGCTGGCATCGAAATCGCGCTGCTCGCTCTCGATGCGGTTGCGCATGGAGGCAATCACGCTGGCGTTCTTGCCGCGCAGGCTGCGCAGCTCGGCCATCTGGTCGTCCAGGTCGCGGCGGCGGATATTGAGCACGCGCTCCACCTCGACCTGCAACTGCTGCACATTGGCCCTGACAGCCGTCTGCAGCACCTTCTGGCGCTGGCCCATGATGCCCTCGGCCAGCATGTTCTCGAACATGGGCAGCCCGCTGGCCTGCAGCAGCGCCTCGTTGCCGGAGACCTTGGCCACCAGGCCCTTTTGTGCCGACACGGGCAACACCCGCTCCACAGGCAGGCCCAGCATCTGGGCCGATTCCTGGCGCTGGCGCTGCAGCTGGGCCTGCACCTGCGTCGCGGAGCTGAGGCTATCCCACAGCGTATCTATCTTGTTGAGCACCACCAGCCGCGAATCGGCCAGTGCCTGCTGGCCCGACGCCGCATCGGGCGGCAGCACATGGTCGCGCCAGATGGCCAGGTCGGACTTGGTCACGCCGGTATCGGCCGCCAGCACGAAGACCACGGCATGGGCCTGGGGGATGAGGTTGACGGTCAGCTCGGGCTCGGCACCCACGGCATTCAGGCCGGGCGTATCCAGAATGACCAGCCCCTGCTTGAGCAGGGGATGGGGCATGTTGATCAGCGCGTGGCGCCACATGGGCACCTCCACCAGGCCCTGCTCATCCACGAAGGGATTGCCGCCCTGGTCATCGTCATGCCAGAAGCCCCAGGTTCGCGCCAGATCCACCGACACCTTGCGCACCTCGGCCACCTTGGCCAGCGTGTCGGCAATCTGCTGGGCATTGTTCACATCCAGCGGCAGCTGCAGCCAGGCCTCCGGCCGGGCGCGCCACTGGCCCAGGCTTTCCAGCGATTCGCGCGTATCGATGGGCAGCAGGCGCAGGCTGGGCTGCAGTTCGGCTTCCCAGCCCAGCTCGGCCGGGCACATGGTGGTGCGACCTGCGCTGGCCGGCATGAGGCGGCGGCCGTAGTGGGCGAAGAAGACTGCGTTGATCAGCTCGGACTTGCCGCGGGAGAACTCGGCCACGAAAGCCACCATGACCTTGTCGCCGCGCACCTGGGCTTCCAGCCGCTGCAGCCGCTCCTGCACAGCGACATCCAGCAGCTCCTGGGACTGCAACCATTCGCGCAGCGCATGCAATTGCTGCGCAAAGCCACGGCGCCATGCGCCGTGCTGGTCGAATTGCTCGTTGAATGATGGTCCCACGTGTTTCCCCCGCCATTGCATCGCCAATGCCTGCCGATGCTTAGTGATCGCCTCGACATTGCGCCGCAAGCGTGATGCCTTTTCTCGTCAAAATATAGCACCGTCGCCCCGTTTTGCCCGCAGCAGCGCCCCAAGGCCGGCCCCTGGAACGGGGGGATTCAGGGCAAAACATCGTTTATTTACAAATGAAACAATATTTCACCATCAATCCAGCGCGGCTGAGGGTGATTTTTCAGAAATGTGAGCCTCCCGCACAGACCCGATATGAATCTCGCGCAGATTGGCCTCCACAAGCGTTACGAGACGTTGAGAATCCGCTCCTCTTTTTGAGGCCATCTCACGCTTTCTGACACCGCGCGCAAAAGTAGGTGCTGCGCTGGCCCTGGCGCAGCAGCTGTATGGGCGAGCCGCAATGCGTGCAGGGCTGGCCCTCGCGGCCATACACCTTGGCCTGCAGCTGGAAGTGGCCTGCCATGCCGTCGGGCGCCGAGAAATCACGCAGCGTCGTGCCTCCTTGCTCCACCGCCAGTTCCAGCACGCGGCGAATCTCCTCGAACAGCCGGCGCACCTTGCGCGGCCCCACCTCGCAGGCCGGCTGCGTGGGCGCAATGCGTGCCATGAACAGCACTTCGGACGCATAGATATTGCCCACGCCCACCACCACGCTGCCGCTCAGCAGCAATTGCTTGATGGGCGTACGGCTGGCCTTCAGACCGGCCTTGAAGGTCTCGAACAGGAAGCTGTCATCCAGCGGCTCCATTCCCAGATGGTCCAGCAGCCTGCGCGCCCAGGGATCGTTCTCGGCCGGCACATACATCACCGCACCGAACCGGCGCGGATCGTGCAGGCGCAGCTGGCCCTTGCTGGTGTGCAGATCGAAATGGTCATGCGCGCCCGCCGGACCCAGCGGCAACTCGTGCGGCGCCACGAAACGCAGGCTGCCCGACATGCCCAGATGCAGCATGAGCAGGCCTTCGCTCAGTTGCATCAGCAGGTACTTGCCGCGCCGGCGCACGCTGTGCACCTCGCGCCCGGTCAGAAGCTCGGGGGCAATGCCCAGAGGCCAGCGCAATGGCTTGCCCAGCGCCACGGATTCAATGCGCGCTCCGGCGATCTGCGAGGCGAACGCACGCCGCGTGACTTCTACTTCTGGCAATTCGGGCATGCGATCCGGGTTGTACTGAGGTTGTGCGAAATGCGGGCCGAGGCTTCGATTATTATGATTCGATGGATCATCGCCTTCGCCTTCAGGGACTCGCCGTGGCAGCAGCCCTGGCCATGGGTTCCGCCACTGCCTGGGCACTGCCTGGCAAGACCGCAGCCACCATCGAGACGGAATCCCCGGAACCTCCATCGTCCGCCGCCGCGTCTGCCGAAGAGGAGCGCGCAGCGCTCAACGCCGAACTGTTCTACGAGATCCTGGTCGGCGAAATCGCTGCCAGCGAAGGCGCGCTGGGCGATGCCCAGGCCATGATGATGGAGGCTGCGCGCACCAGCGGCAGCGAGCAGCTGTACCGCCGTGGCACGGAACTGGCGCTGCAGTCGCGCTCCGGTGAGCGCGCACTGGCCAATGCCCGCGCCTGGCTGGACGCCTTTCCCCAGTCACGCGATGCCAACCGCTTCGTGCTCCAGATCCTGGTGGCGCTGAACCGCATCGCCGATACCGGCAGCTATCTCAAGCGCGAGATCGAGGCCACGCCGGCTCCGTCCAAGCCCGCCACCTATCTGGGCATCACCCAGCTCTACAACAACGCCAGCGACAAGGCCCTTGCTGCCGATGTGGTCGAGCAGGCTATGGCCGGCGAAACCGACAATCTGGCCAGCGGCCCGCTGGCCTGGGCCACCATCGGCCACATGCGCCTGGGCGCCGGGCAAAAGGCCGCAGCCATGCAGGCCGTGCAAAAGGCCCAGGCGCTGACACCCGACACAGGCCCCGTGGCCCTGCTGTCCATGGAGCTGCTGGAAGCCGGCATGCCGGAGGCGGAACCCATCGTCAAGCGCTACCTGGCCAAGAACCCGTCAGCCCAGATGCGCATGGCCTATGCCCGCGTGCTGCTGGGTCAGCAGCGCCTGGAAGAGGCCCGGCAGCAACTGGTCTCCATCACCATGGATTCGCCCGACTACGCCGAAGCCTGGGCCACGCTGGCCGCCCTGCAGCTGCAAACGAACGATGTGGGTGCGGCACAGGCGTCCACCGAGCGCTTCGGCAAGCTCGTGCCGCAGATTCCTGCCGGCGTGGCGCGCAGCGCCGGCCAGTCCCAGTACTACCTGCTGCAATCACAGATCGCTGAAAAGCAAGGCAGGTTCGACGAGGCCGATGCCCTGCTGCGCCGCATCGACGATGCCCCCAACCTGCTGAGCGTGCAGGCGCGCCGAGCGAGCCTGCTTGCACGCCAGGGCAAGCTCAAGGAAGCGCGCGCCCTGATCGAAGCCGTGCCTGCCAGCGGCCCCAGCCAGCAACGGCTCAAGCGCCTGGCCGAAGTGCAGTTGTTGCGCGACGCCAATCAGAATGCCCAGGCCTATGCGCTGCAGGCCGAGCTGCAAAAACAGGACCCCGAAGACGCCGAACTGGCCTACGACACGGCCCTGCTCGCGGAGCGCATCGGCAAGCATGACGAAATGGAGCGGCTGCTGCGCGGCATCATCGCGCGTCGGCCCGACTTCCAGCATGCCTACAACGCGCTGGGCTACTCCTTCGCCGAGCGCGGCATCCATCTGGACGAAGCAGAAAAGCTCGTGGGCAAGGCGCTGGAGATGTCGCCAGGCGACCCCTTCATCACCGACAGCCTGGCCTGGGTGAAATTCCGCCAAGGCAACCTGGACGAAGCGCTCAAGCTGCTTGAAAGCGCCTACGCCTCCCGCCCCGACGTGGAGATCGCGGCGCACCTGGGCGAGGTGCTCTGGGTCAAGGGCGATCGCGAACGCGCGCAGAAGATCTGGCGCCAGGGCCTGGCCTCCAGCCCCGACAACACCACGCTGCGCGACACCCTGCGCCGCCTGGGCGTCTCGCTTTGAGCCGCCGCGCCGTGCCCCACCCCGTGCCCCATCGTTTGCGCCCCATGCTCATCCGCCGGCAGCTGTGCGCCACGGCTGCTGCCACGGCGCTGCTGACTCTGGCCGGCTGCGCCCTGCCACCCCGCCAGCTCCAGGCCGATGCAGCAGCACCGGCCGCCGCCGGGCACTGGTCGGGCCGACTGGCGCTGCAGGTGGAAGATGCGCAGAACCAATCCTTCAGCGCAGGCTTCGAGCTGCTGGGCACCCCCCAGCGCGGCGAGTTGCTGCTGTTCACCCCCCTGGGATCGACGCTGGCGCGCCTGCTCTGGGCGCCAGGACAGGCCAGCCTGCAGCAAGGCGAGGACCGCAAGACCTCGGACTCGCTGCCCACGCTGGTGCAAGAGCTGACGGGCAGCGACCTGCCCATCGCTGCCCTGTTCGACTGGCTGCGGGGCCGGGCCACCGCAGCCGCAGGCTGGCAGGTCGACCTCTCCCGCATGGAGCAGGGCCGCCTGTCCGCCCGGCGCCATGACCCGCAGCCGCCGGCAGCGCTGCGCATCGTGCTCGACACACCCTGATTTGCGCCGGGCGCGCCCTCTGCACCCCCATCCCGCCGCACCCGCCTCCATCCCTCTCATCCTCTCCAGCCCATGCGCTCGCTCCACGACGTGCCGGCTCCGGCCAAGCTCAACCTGTTCCTCCATATCACCGGCCGCCGAGACGATGGCTACCACCTGCTGCAATCGGTCTTCATGCTGCTGGACTGGCACGACACGCTGCACTTCGACAAGCGCGGCGACGGCAACGTCAGCCGCGAGGACCTCTCGGGCATGGCCCTTCCTGCCGACGACCTCATCATGCGGGCCGCACGCGCGCTGCAACAGGCCACCGGCTGCAGCCAGGGCGTGCACATAGGCGTGGAAAAGCGCCTGCCGGCACAGGCCGGGATGGGCGGAGGATCGTCGGATGCGGCATCCACCCTCATGGCGCTGAACCGCCTGTGGCAACTGAACCTGACCCGGCGCGAACTGCAGCGCATTGGACTGGGTCTGGGCGCAGATGTGCCCTTCTTTCTGTGCGGCAGCTCCGCCTGGGTGGAGGGCATAGGCGAGCACATCACGCCGCTGGAGCACAGCCATGCCCTGCCGCCCCAGCGGTTCGTGGTGGTCAAGCCCGAGGCGGGACTGGAAACCCTGTCCATCTTCCGCGCCCCCGACCTCAAGCGCGATCATGCCCATGCTACAATCGCTGACTTTGCTGCAGATCACTATGGCTTTGGCCAGAACGACTTGCAGCCCGTCGCCGAAAGGCTGCAGCCTGAAGTGAAAAAAGCCATTGATTGGCTCAAGTCCTTCAAACTGCGTGCTAGAATGACGGGCTCGGGAAGTGCAGTATTTGCACCACTGACGCAAACAATCGACTTCGAGAATGCCCCAGGCGTCTGGAATGTCAGAGTTTGCAGAAATCTGCAGGTCCATCCCCTCAAGGATTGGCTCAAAGATGAGAGTTTATAGGCTGTCTGCCTGCGGCAGAGGGCCTGTGTAGGGGAGTCGCCAAGTTGGTAAAGGCACCGGATTTTGATTCCGGCATGCGAGGGTTCGAGTCCTTCCTCCCCTGCCAAACGTCTTTCGCGTCAAGGCAAACCCATCGTACTGGGGCGCTCAATGCATTCACATCATCCTGACATCATGGTCTTCACCGGCAATGCCAATCCTGGCATGGCCGCTGAAATCGTTCAGCACCTCGGCACCACGCTGGGTGCAGCCGACGTGGGTCGCTTCTCCGATGGAGAAGTCGCCGTCGAGATCAAGCAGAACGTGCGTACGCGCGACGTCTTCGTCGTGCAATCGACCTGCGCACCGACCAACGACAATCTGATGGAACTGCTGGTCATGGTGGACGCCCTCAAGCGTGCATCGGCCGAGCGCATCTGCGCGGTGATTCCCTACTTCGGCTACGCCCGCCAGGACCGCCGCCCGCGCTCCACCCGCGTGCCGATCACGGCCAAGGTCGTGGCCAACATGCTGCAGGCCGTGGGTGTCGAGCGCGTGCTGACCATGGACTTGCACGCAGACCAGATCCAGGGTTTCTTCGACATCCCCGTGGACAACATCTATGCCACGCCGGTGCTGCTGGGCGATCTGCGCCAGAAGAACTACGAAGACCTGATCGTTGTCTCGCCCGACGTGGGTGGCGTGGTCCGTGCCCGTGCGCTGGCCAAGCAGCTGGGCTGCGACCTGGCCATCATCGACAAGCGCCGCCCCAAGGCCAACGTCTCCGAAGTCATGCACGTGATCGGCGACATCGACGGCCGCAACTGCGTGATCATGGATGACATGATCGACACCGCCGGCACCCTGGTGAAGGCAGCCGAAGTGCTCAAGCAGCGTGGTGCCAAGAGCGTCTACGCCTATTGCACGCACCCGATCTTCTCGGGTCCGGCCATCGAGCGCATCGGCAACGGCAGTGCACTGGACGAGGTCGTGGTGACCAACACCATTCCTCTGAGCGCCGAAGCCCAGGCTTGCGGCAAGATCCGCCAACTGTCCGTGGCCCCCCTGATTGCCCAGACAATCCAGCGGATTTCCACCGGCGATTCGGTGCTAAGCCTGTTCTCCGAATAAAATATCGGCCCCTGTGGTCTGAACCAGCAAACCTCCTTCGGGAGGTTTGCGCGTTCCGGGATGGTTTCAGGACCATCCCGGGACACCGCAAGAGCAGCCTGTTCCGCACGGGGCAGGCGTTCTTTTATCAACGGATGAGGCTGGTCGCGGTCCATCCATCTAGGAGTTAGTTATGCAATTCGTCGCTTTTGAGCGCGCCAAGCAAGGTACGGGTGCGAGCCGCCGTCTGCGCAATTCGGGCAAGGCCCCTGGCATCGTCTACGGCGGTGCTGCCGAAGCCCAACTGATCGAGATCGATCACAACGCCCTGTGGCACGCCCTGAAGAAGGAAGTGTTCCATTCCAGCATTCTGGACATGGAAGTCAACGGCCAGACCTCCAAGGTCGTGCTGCGCGACGTGCAATTCCACCCCTACAAGCAGCTGATCCTGCACGTGGACTTCCAGCGCGTTGACGACAAGACCAAGGTTCACCTGAAGGTGCCGCTGCACTTCGAGGGCATGGAACAGTCCCAGGCCGTCAAGGTCGAGAACTGCACCATCACTCCCCTGATCCATGAACTGGACGTGGTGTGCATGCCCGCTCAACTGCCCGAGTTCATCAAGGTGGACCTGAGCGGCCTGACCTCCAAGTCGACCCTGGGCCTGCAGAACGTCAAGCTGCCCAACGGCGTGAAGGCTGTGGTGCGCGGCTCCAACAAGAACCCGGCCCTGATCTCCATCAAGCTGCCCGAAGTGGCTCCTGATGCATCCGCAGCTCCCGCAGCGGCTCCGGCCGCTCCGGCAAAGAAGGGCAAGAAGTAATTCTTGGCTTTCCCTTGCGGCGGCTGCGGCTGCCGCAACCTGCAAAAGGCCCACCTCGCGTGGGCCTTTTGCATGGTGAACACCATCGCCTGCCTGCTGCGGCCGCCATGGAGATAATCGCCCGATGATCAAATTGTTTGTCGGCCTGGGCAATCCCGGGCCGGAGTATGAGGACACCCGCCACAACGCGGGTTTTTGGTGGATAGATGCGCTGGCGCGCGAACTCAAGGTCCACCTGGTGCCCGAGCGCAGCTACTTCGGCCTCATGGCCCGCGCCAGCGTGCGTGGCGAGAGTGTCTGGCTGCTCGAGCCGCAGACCTTCATGAACCTGTCCGGCAAATCGGTGGGCGCGCTGGCGCGCTTTTTCAAGATCCAGCCCGAGGAGGTCCTCGTGGTCCATGACGAACTGGACTTCGCCCCAGGCCAGGTCAAGCTCAAGCGCGGCGGCAGCCACGGCGGCCACAACGGCCTGCGCGATATCCATGCCCAGCTGGGCTCGGCCGACTACTGGCGGCTGCGCATCGGCATAGGCCACCCGGGGCACAAGGCCGAAGTCGCCAACTGGGTGCTCAAGAAGCCCGCGCCCGACCAGCGCCAGCTGATCGAGGACAGCATTGCCCATTCGCTCAAGGCCTGGCCCGAGCTGCAGGCGGGCGACATGGACAAGGCGACCTTGCTGATCCACACCACCAAGCCTCCACGCCCCAAGCCCGTGCGCCCGGCCACAGCCGAGAGCGACAAGGGCTGAGCGATCAGGAAGCGGCGGGAGCCTGGGATTGCAGACGCAGGTATTTCTGCATCAGCGTCTCGCGGTCTTCCACGTGGGCGGGATTCACGGGAATGCAGGCCACGGGGCAGATCTGCACGCACTGGGGTTCATCGAAATGCCCCACGCATTCCGTGCACTTGCTGTGCTCGATCTCGTAGTACTCCTCGCCCATGGAGATTGCATCGTTGGGGCACTCAGGTTCGCAGACATCGCAGTTGATGCATTCGTCGGTGATCATCAAAGCCATGGCAGGTCCCTCGCAAGCGCACGCCACGCTCCGGGCCGGGCAGGCCCTTGCATCCCGAACGGGCCTTGCAGCAAGGTGGCATCAGTCATTGCGCCATTATCCTGCCCCCTTCATACGCATGAAGGCTGCACGGGCAAGCATACGCGCCGGATCGGCACGGAGCGATGCACCTTCAAAGGCCGCTATGCTGCGCGCATGGGCCGTGCGCATTACCATTCGGGCCCGCCAAGAACCACCCACACACATTCCGCCGACGTGACAGCCCAACACCGTGCCAAGGCCGACTGCCCATGAGCGTCTTCCTGCTCAAGCGCCTGCTGATGCTGGCAGCCACGCTGCTGGGCGCCTCGGCCGTGGTGTTCGGCGTGCTGGAAGTGCTGCCCGGCAATGCGGCCCAGACGCTGATGGGGCCCGATGCCGCCCCCGAGGCCGTGCAGGCGCTGGCCGAGCAGTTGGGACTGGACCAGCCAGCCTGGCAGCGCTACCTGCAGTGGCTGCAGGGACTGCTGCATGGCGACATGGGACTGAGCTACGCCTACAGCACACCGGTCAGCGATCTGGTGCTGGAGCGCCTGGCAGTGACCGCCCCGCTGGCCGTGATGGCCATGCTCATCACCACCGTGCTGGCCCTGGCAGCGGGCATCTATGCCGCCTCGCGCCACAACCGATGGGGCGACCTGGGCGTCATGGGCCTGGCGCAGATCGGCATTGCCATCCCGAATTTCTGGTTCGCCATCCTGCTGATCCTGGTGTTCTCGGTGAAGCTGCAATGGTTTTCCGCAGGCGGCTTTCCAGGCTGGAGCGAGGCCGATGGCGGCGGCGTCCTGCCCGCACTGCAGGCCCTGCTGCTGCCGGCGATCTCGCTGGCCGTGGTGCAGGCGGCCATCCTGGCGCGCATCACGCGCTCGGCCGTGCTGGAAGTGCTGCGCGAGGACTTCGTGCGCACGGCCCGCGCCAAGGGCCTGCCGCGCCGCGCCGTGCTCTGGGGCCACGTGCTGCGCAATGCCATGATTCCCGTGCTCACGGTCATGGGGCTGCAGTTTGCCCAGTTGCTGGCCGGCACCATCGTGGTGGAGAACGTGTTCTACCTGCCGGGCCTGGGCCGGCTGATCTTCCAGTCCATCGCCAACCGCGACCTCATCGTCGTGCGCAACTGCGTGCTGCTGCTGGCGGCCATGGTGGTGGTCATCAACTTCATCGTGGATGTGCTGTATGCAGCCATTGATCCACGCATCGAGGCCAGCGACATATGAGCCAGCCAGGCAACCCTGTTTCGCCGACCGCTGCGCCACCGGGCCATCGGCCCACGCGGGCGGTCACCCTCAGCAGGCCGGCCAGCCTGGGCCGGCGCATGCTGGGCCACCGCAGCTTCATGCTGGGTGCCATGCTGACCGCGCTGCTGCTGCTCACCGCGCTGCTGTCCTTGTGGTGGACGCCGGGCTCGGCCTACGACATGGACCTGGATGCCAAGCTGGCCGCACCCGGCAGCCTGCACTGGCTGGGCACCGATGCCTATGGGCGCGATGTGGCCTCGCTGCTGTTCCTGGGCGCGCGCAGTTCCATCCTGGTCGGCGTGATCGCCGTGGGCATCGGGCTGTCGATGGGCGTGGTGCTGGGACTGGTCGCCGCGGCCTGCCGGGGCTGGGTGGAAGAGGCCATCATGCGGCTGGCCGATTTCAGTTTCGCCTTTCCTGCGCTGCTATCGGCCATCATGCTCACGGCCGTGTTCGGCGCGGGCATCGTCAACGCCATCATTGCCATCGGCATCTTCAACATTCCCACCTTTGCGCGCATCACGCGGGCATCGGCCAAGGCGGTCTGGGCACGTGAATACGTGCTGGCTGCACGCGCCTGCGGCCATGGCCGCGCCAGCATCACCTGGCGCCATGTGCTGCCCAACATCCTGCCCGTGCTGGTGGTGCAGGCCACCATACAGTTCGCGCTGGCCATTCTGGCCGAAGCCGCCCTGTCCTATCTGGGCCTGGGCACGCAGCCGCCCCAGGCGTCCTGGGGCCGCATGCTCAGCGAGGCCCAGACCCTCATGTTCCAGGCGCCGCTGCTGGCCGTGTGGCCGGGCCTGGCCATTGCACTGTCCGTGCTCGGGCTCAACCTGCTGGGCGACGGGCTGCGCGATCTGCTCGACCCGCGCCTGTCGCGCCAGCGCTGAGGAAGACACGCGCCATGCCCCTGCTCGAAGTCTCCGGCCTCACCATCACCTTGCAGACCCCGCGCGGCCGCGCGCGTGCCGTGCAGAACCTGGAATTCATCCTGGAGCGCGGCGCCACGCTGGGCCTGATCGGCGAGTCGGGCTGCGGCAAGTCGCTGACCGCCCTGGCGCTGATGGGCCTGCTGCCGGAGCATGCGCAGGTGGACGGCAGCATCCGGCTCAACGGCCAGGAGCTGCTGGACATGGACGAGCGCGCGCTGTGCCGCCTGCGCGGCAACCGCATGGCCATGGTGTTTCAGGAGCCCATGACGGCCCTCAACCCCGTGTACGGCATCGGCCGCCAGGTGGCCGAGCCGCTGCGCCACCACCAGCGCCTGGGCCGCCAGGCCGCGCGCGAGCGCGCAGTGGCCCTGTTGGAGCGCGTGGGCATTGCCCGCGCAGCCCAGCGCTTTGACGACTATCCGCACCAGTTCTCGGGCGGCCAGCGCCAGCGCATCACCATCGCCATGGCCCTGGCCTGCGGGCCCGACCTGCTGATCGCCGACGAACCTACCACGGCGCTGGACGTGACCGTGCAGCAGCAAATCCTGGATCTGCTGCAGGAACTGGTGGCAGAGCACTCCATGGCCTTGCTGCTGATCTCGCACGATCTGGGAGTGATCGCGCAAAACGTGGAGCAGCTGCAGGTGATGTACGGCGGCACCGTGGTCGAAAGCGGCATGACCGAGGCCATCTTCGCGCGCCGCGCCCATCCCTACACGCGCGGCCTGTTCGCCGCCAGGCCGCAGCTGGAGCCTTCGGGACCAGGCCACCAGCCGCCGGCGCGGTTGCCCACCATTGCCGGCACCGTGCCCGAGCTGGTGGACCTGCCAGCCGGATGCGCCTTCGCGGGCCGCTGCAGCTATACCGAGCCCACCTGCCACAGCGAGCGCCCGCGCGCCCTGGTGCTGGAGCGCCCGCAGCGGCCCACGCCCACTGCCCTGCAGGCCTGGGCACAGCCGCATGTGGTGCGCTGCCTGCGCTCCGAGGCCATTGCGCCGGGCATGCATACGCAGGGCCGCAGCACATGACGGAGCACGACCGCCAGGCACCGGCCGCTGCCGAGCCGCCCCTGCTGCAGGTGACGGACCTGGCCCGCAGCTACCGGCTGCCACGCCGCTCGTTGTGGCGTGCGCCGGAGCAGGTGCATGCGCTGCGCGGCGTGGATTTCACGCTGACGGCGGGGCGCAGCCTGGGCGTGGTGGGCGAGTCGGGTTCCGGCAAGTCCACGCTGGCACGCCTGGTCATGGCGCTGGACACTCCCAGCGCCGGCAGCGTGCAGCTGCTGGGCCAGGATCTGCACCGGCTCGGCAACCAGGCACTGCGCATGGCGCGCCGCGATTTCCAGATGGTGTTCCAGGATCCTTACGGTTCGCTGGACCCGCGCATGACGGTGGAACACATCGTCTGCGAGCCCCTGACCGCCCAGCCTGCACCGCCCGAGCGCGCAGCCCGGCGCGACCTGGCCCGCGCCACGCTGGAGCAGGTCGGGCTGCGCGTGCAGGACCTGGACAAGTACCCGCATGAATTCTCGGGCGGCCAGCGCCAGCGCATCGCCATTGCACGCGCCCTGGTCACGCGGCCCCGCCTCATCGTGGCCGATGAGCCCGTGAGCGCCCTCGACGTCTCGGTGCAGGCCCAGGTACTGAACCTGCTGCGCGATCTGCAGCAGCAGCTGGGCCTGTCCTACCTGTTCATCAGCCACGACCTGGCCGTGGTCCAGCACCTGTGCGACGACGCCATCGTGCTGAGCGAAGGCCGCATCGTCGAGCGCGGGGCTCCGCAGCAACTGTTCCACGCCCCGCAGCATCCCTACACCCAGGCCCTGGTACGGGCCGTGCCACGCATCGCCCTGCAGCACCGCGCCTGAAAGCCGAAAGCTGACAACCACCGGCGCGGACCGGGCCCTCATGGCCACGCGCACGTGCGCCCTGGTGTAAAAACACTGCTGCAGGCCGCAGCCAGCGGCCCATGACCCATCTGCAAGAATTTCCGGAGACCTGTTCATGTTCAATCGCCGTTCCCTGCTGGCCAGCTCCGCTGCTGCCGGCCTGCCCCTGCTGATGCCCTGGCCTGCGCTGGCCCAGGGCCGCAAGGACAGTGTCACGCTGGCGATGACGCTGGAGCCGCCGGGGCTGGACCCCACGGCCGGCGCCGCATCGTCCATTGGCGAGATCGTGCTCTACAACCTGTTCGAGACGCTGACCAAGATCAATCCGGACGGCAGCGTCTCCCCGCTGCTGGCCGAAAGCTGGGAGGTCTCGCCCGACCTCAAGACCTACACCTTCCGCCTGCGCAAGGGTGTGAGTTTCCAGAACGGCGAGCCCTGCAACGCCCACAGCGTGAAGTACTCCTTCGACCGCGCGGGCGACGACAAGAGCACCAACAAGGACAAGCGCACCTTCGCCGCCCTGTCCACGCGCGTGGTGGATGACCACACGGTGGTCGTCACCAACAAGGACATCGACCCCGACTTCCTCTTCGTGCTGGGGCAGGCGACCTCCATCATCGTGGAGCCCAAGAGCGCTGCCACCAACGCCACGCGCCCCGTGGGCACGGGCCCCTACCAGCTGGGCAACTGGAACAAGGGCGCCTCGGTCACGCTCACGGCCTGGCCCCGGTACCGCACGGCCCCCGGCCTGCGCATTCGCCGTGCCACCTTCCGCTTCATCTCCGACCCTGCAGCCCAGGTGGCCGCACTGCTGGCCGGCGATGTCGACGCCTTCCCGCGCGTCACGCCGCGCAGCGTGGCCCAGTTCAAGGCCAACGGGCGCTTCCAGGTCGTGGTCAGCGGCTCGCGGGCCAAGACCATCCTGGCCATGAACAACGCGCGCAAGCCCTTGAACGATGCGCGGGTGCGCCGCGCCATCGCCGCCGCCATCGACCGCAAGGCCGTCATCGACGGCGCGGGCGACGGCTACGGCCTGCCCATTGGCAGCTACTACGTGCCCACGGCCTTCGGCTACGTGGACACCACGGGCATCAACCCCTTCGACGTGGAAAAGGCCAAGGCGCTGCTGGCCGAGGCCGGCGTCAAGACGCCGCTGGAGCTGACCATGACCCTGCCGCCCACGCCCTACGCGCGCCAGGGCGGCGAGGTGATTGCCGCGCAGCTGGCCAAGATCGGCATCCGCGCCAAGCTGCAGAACGTCGAATGGGCGCAGTGGCTGTCGGGCACCTACACGCTCAAGAACTACGACCTGACGCTGATCTCCCATGTCGAGCCCTTCGACCTGGGCAACTTCGCCAAGCCCGACTACTACTGGGGCTACCAGTCGTCCCAGTTCAACGAGCTGTACGACAAGATCAAGAACGCCTCGCGCCCCGCCGACCGCTCGCGCCTGCTGGGCGATGCGCAGCGCCTGCTGGCCCAGGATTGCGTGCACGCCTTCCTCTACACGCCGCAATGGGTCACCGTGGCCAACAAGAACCTGCGCGGACTGTGGAAGGACATGCCCGTCTTCGTCAACGATCTCTCCGCACTGTCCTGGGCCACCTGAACCGCGCACAGGCTGAGCCACAGGCGACAGGCGCGCCGGTGGCACCGGGCCACACTGCGCCAGATCTGCCGCAAGAACCGCCATCTTCGAGGAAGCCGCGATGACTGGAACGACACAGGCCCTGCACGACCTGCCCGCCCATGCGCTGCTGCGCGCCTACCGGGACCGCAGCCTCTCGCCCGTCGAGGTCATGCACGACCTGCTGGCCCATGTGCAGCGCTGGGAGCCGGCCCTGCACGCCACCTACCTGCTGCGCCCCGAGGCCGCCCTGGCCCGGGCCCGCGAGAGCGAGGCCCGCTGGCTGCGTGGCGAGCCGGCCGGCCTGCTCGACGGCGTTCCCGCCACGGTCAAGGACAACATCGCCACGCGCGGCGATCCCACGCCCGTGGGCACGGCCGCCATGCCGCAGGTCGCGGCCCCGCTGGATGCCCCACCCGCTGCACGCCTGCGCGAGGCAGGCGCCATCCTTTTCGCCAAGACCACCATGCCCGACTACGGCATGCTGTCGTCCGGCCTGTCCTCGCTGCACGGCAACACCTTCAACCCCTGGGATCCGGACAAGACGCCGGGCGGCTCCAGCGCCGGTGCGGGCGCCGCTGCGGCGGCCGGCTACGGGCCGCTGCACGTGGGCACGGACATCGGCGGCTCCATCCGCCTGCCGGCGGGCTGGTGCGGCATCTTCGGCCTCAAGCCCAGCCTGGGCCGCGTGCCCATAGACCCGCCCTACACCGGCCGCTGCGCAGGTCCCATGACCCGCAGCGTGGCCGACGCCGCGCTGATGATGCAGGTGCTGTCCCTGCCCGATGCACGCGACAGCATGGGCCTGCCGCACCAGGAGATTGCATGGCACAGCTTCGACATGGACCCTGCCCAGGTGCGCGGCCTGCGCATAGGCCTGCTGCTGGATGCCGGCTGCGGCCTGCCCCTGCAGCCCCGCGTGCGCGCCGTGGTGGAGCAGGCTGCGGCCTGGCTGGAATCGGCCGGCGCGCACATCGAGCGCATCGAGCCCTGGCTCACCCGCGACATGCTCGACGGCCTCGACCATTTCTGGCGCATGCGATCGCATGTGGAAATCCAGTCGCTGACGGATGCGCAGCGCCGCGTGATCCTGCCCTTCATCCGCGAATGGGCCGACAGTGCCGCGCCACTGACAGCCACGCAGCTGTTCGTGGCCAGCCAGCAGTCGCACCTTCTGCGCACGGCCACGGTGCGGGCCACGGCGGCCTACGACTATGTGCTGTCGCCCGTGGCGCCGATCACGGCTTTCCCGGCCCACCTGCCCAGCCCCACCAACGACCCGCTGCGGCCGCTGGAGCACATTGCCTTTACCGTGCCCTACAACATGTCCGAACAGCCCGCCGCATCCGTGCCCTGCGGGCATGACGGGCAGCTGCCCATAGGCGTGCAGATCGCAGGCCGCCGGTTCGACGACCTGGGCGTGCTCCGGCTCAGCCGGGTGCTGGAGCAGTTGCGCCCACCCCAGCCCGCCTGGCCACAGCCCGTTCAGTCGGGCCAGGACCGGGCGCAGACTGCATCGGCTACTCCAGCCTGATTCCCGCCTCCTTCACGATGCGCGCCCAGCGCGGCATGTCGCGCGCCATGACGGAGGCCAATTCCTCGGGCGTGCCGCCCACCGGGCGCAGGCCCATGGAGGCCAGGCGGCCGCTGAGTTCGGGCGTGGCCACGATGCGCCGCACCTCCGCCGAGAGCCGGTCCACGATGGGCCGGGGCGTTCCCGCCGCCACGAAGGTGGCGAACCAGCCATTGGCCTCGAAGCCGGCCAGGCCCAGCTCGGCAAACGTGGGCACCTCGGGCAGCGCCGGATGGCGCTGCATGCCGGTGATGGCCAGGATGCGGATCTTGTCCGACTTCAGGTGCGCATTGGCCGAGGACACATCGATGAAGCCCGACGACAGCTGCCCGCCCAGCACGTCGTTGACCAGCGGCGCCGCGCCCTTGTAGGGAATCAGCGCCAGGTCCAGCCCGGCCCGGGCGCGCAGCAGCTCGCCATGCATGTGCGAGGAGGTGCCGTTGCCGTAATTGCCGTTGCTGTACTTGCCCGGATGGGCCTTGACCAGGGCGATGAACTCCTGCAGCGTCGTGGCCGGCACGTCGCGCGGCACCACGAACAGGTCCGAGGACAGGGCCACCTGCGATACGGGGGCAAAGTCCTTGAGCACGTCATAGGGCATCCTGGCGTACAGCGCAGGCGACTGGATCATGGCCGTGATCCCCAGCAGCAGCGTGTAGCCGTCTGGCGGCGACTTGGCCACCACGTCGCCGCCGATGATGCCGCTGGAGCCCGGCCGGTTCTCCACCACCACGGGCTGGCCCCAGGCCTGGCTCAGTTGCTGGGCAATGATGCGCCCGATGATGTCGGTGCCGCCGCCTGCCGGGTAGGGAATCACCATGCGCAGCGGCTTGGACGGGTAGGCACCGCCTGCCGGCTGTGCAAAGGCGATCGGCGATGCCGTTCCCAGGGCGGCACCCAGTGAGGCGCTGGCAGCGCATGCCAGCGCCGCCCGCAGGCAGCCGCGTCGGCTCGATTCCATGGCTTGTCTCCTTGTCCTTCGGTGCTCCGCCCTCGTTGGCGGGGCGGTGTGCCCTGCCGCAGTGGCAGGGTCCATGGACAGTGTGGCCACCAGGCCTTCAGCCACCAATCGCCGATCGTCTCAAAATGATTGGCAAAAAAGATCAGCGGCCGCGATGCTGGGCCTGCCGGTAGGCGCCCGGCGGCAGGCCGGTCCAGCCCTTGAAGGCGCGGTGGAAGGTGCTGGCCTCGGCAAACCCCACGCGCGCGGCGATATCGGCCAGCGTCAGCTCCGGCCGGTTCAGCAGCTCGATGGCCGCGTCGCGGCGCAGGTCGTCCTTGAGAGATTGGAAACCCAGGCCTTCGTCGCGCAAGCGGCGGCGCAGCGTCTGCGGCGTCATGGACAGCGCGGCGCCGACCTGCTCCAGCGAAGGCAGCTCGCCCGCCAGATCGCGGCGCAGCAGGCGGCGGATGCGCTCGCCCAGGCGCGTGCGGTCGCGGTAGCGGATGACCAGGCCCATGGCCGCCTGGTCCAGGAATTCGGCCAGGCTCTCAGGGGTCTGCACCACGGGCAGCTCCAGCCAGCGCGCATCGAACTCCAGCCCCGTGAAGTCGCGGTCGCGCTGCAGCGGCGCCAGGAACAGGCGCTGCGCCTCCGTGCCATACGGCATGCTGGCGCCGGCCGGCGCGCACACGCCCGTCAGCTCTATCCTGCGCGACACCAGCCACGACATGACGCCATAGCCCAGAAAGCAGAAGGACCGCTCGGCATAGGCCAGCGGCGCATCGCGCTCGCGCAGCGACACCATGGCGATGCGGGCCACGCCGTCCACGACCTGCAGCCGGGGCGCGAAGTCGCGCAGCACCAGGCGGTAGAAACGCAGCCCGGCCTGCAATGCCTCGCCCAGCGTGCGGCAAGGCAGCATGGTGCGGCAGGCCTGGGCAAAACTGCCCACGGGCAGCGGATGGCGGCACAGGCCCCACAGCTCGTCGCGGCAGACGCGGCGCAGCACGCGGATCAGCGCCGCGTACTGCGCCTGGGTCACGCGTGACAGCGGCGCATCCAGCAGGGCAGGCGCAATGCCGGCGCGGCGCAGGATGGCTGGCACATCCATGCCATTGCGCTGCACGCCCTGCACGATCTGCAAAACCTGGACGATGGCAATGGTGTGGGCCGTGGTCTGTGGCATGGGTTTGATGAGGACGCCGCTGCTCATGGCGCCAAGGGGCGTGAGCGAAAAAGCATGGAGGGACTGTGCCACGGCCCCGCACTAGTGTGAACAGGCCCTAGCGCTGCACCAGCGCCAGCCGCACCGCCATGCCCAGGAACACCAGCCCGGCCACGCGGTTGAGCCAGTTCTGCGCACGCACGGATCGCTGCAGCAGCACGCCGAACCAGCCCGAGCAGCATGCGATGGCACCGAACACCAGCAGCGCCGCCAGCATGAACACGCAGCCCAGCACCATCACCTGCGTGGCCACGCCGCCGCGCGCGGGGTCCGCGAACTGCGGCAGAAAGGCCAGGAAGAAGATCAGCACCTTGGGGTTGGTGAGGTTCATCACCACGCCACGCCCCACCCAGCGCAGCGCTCGTGCGGGGGTCAGCGGGTCGGCTGCGCCGGCCTGCGGCATCTCGCCCGGCCGGGCCACGGCGCGCAGCGCACCCCAGGCCAGCCAGGCCAGGTAGGCGGCGCCGCACAGCTTGATGGCGGTGAACAGCAGGGGCGACGCAGCCACCAGCGCCGCCAAACCCAGCGCAACCGCCGCCGTATGCACCACCAGCCCCAGGCACAGGCCCAGTACCACGCACAGGCCCACGCGCCAGCCGCGCTGGGCCGATTGCATGAGCACGAACAGGTTGTCAGGCCCCGGGCTCAGGCCCAGCAGCACGGCCACGCCGAAAAAGGCCAGCAAGGTTTCAAAGGTGGGCATCGCTTGTCTCTTCCCGATTCGAGTATTTCAGTGCGGCGCAGATCAGGCCTGGGCCGTGACGATCCAGCCTTCCAGCGGGTCCAGGTCGTGCGGCAACCCGTAGAGCGCATCGCCCTGCGCATGGCGGGCCGCAGCCCAGGCGGCCTGCAGCATGCAGATTGCGGCGTCCAGCCGGTCTCCGCTGCCGTCCGCCAGCAACTGGTTGCGGGTTTCTTCGGCGTCGATACGCAGGCGCAACGCCAGCGGGTTGTCGCCGCGCTCCAGCGCCGCCAGCAATTGCACGCGCGCCTGATGGCGTTCGGGCGTTTGCCGTGCGGGTTCGTCGCTTTTGTAGCTGAGGCGGCCGATCACGGCGCGCGCCAGCATGCCCGGGTAGGCTTCCAGCGCCACGCGGCGCGCATCGCCTTTGCCGGGAGGCTGCAGGCCCGGCAGGTGCACGCCGGCCGCGCGCAGCAAGGGCAGCCCGGCATGCAGCATGTAGGCCACGGGCGGGTTCACCCATTTCATGGAAGGGCTGGCACCGGCAGGCCCGTCCGTGGCCCGGTGCGCGAACTTTCCGCCTGCGGGCCGCGCCGCGCAAAAGGCCTTGAACTGCTCGCGTATGGCCTGGCGCGTGAGGCCGGCATAGTGGTCCATGCAGGCCGCCCATTCCGTGGGCCAGCCCAGCTGCTCCACCAGTTCGCGCGGCAGGGCAAAAGGCAGGTCGAAACCGCCCACCCAGGCTGACTGCGCCGACTGCGCCGAATCGGCGGGCCGGGCCAGCCAGGCGGCCCATGCGTCCAGCGAGGCGAACTCCAGCAAATCCTGCAGGACCACCGTGTCCCCAGCCAGCAGGCGGCCCAGGGCCATGGTGATGGGCTTGCGCGCCGTAGGTCGGCTGCTGAAATCGCAGCCCAGTACCCGCATTGCCGCCATGGTGCTCAGCCCAGGCCCAGCGCCGTCACACCGACGGCAATGCACACGGCGCCCGCAATGCGTGCCAGGCGATCGCCTTCGCGCAGCATGTGCCCGCCGATCAGCGCCGCGAACAGCATGGAGACTTCGCGCGCAGGCGCCACGTGCGACATGGGCGCATCCTGCATGGCGTAGAGCACGAGCACGTAGGCGATGGGGCTGATCAGCGCCACCAGGGCCGCGAAGCGCCACTGCGCGCGCCACAGATGCCGGGCCGTGGGCAGGTCGCGCAGCACCACGGGCGCCAGCAGGAACACGCGCACGAAGTTGCCCATGTAGTCGATGAGGATGGGCGACATCAGCAGCAGCTTCACGCCATAGCCGTCCACCACGGTGTAGCTGGCGATGAAGGCGCCCGTCAGCAGGCCGTACCACAGGCCCATCCTGAGCCGTTCGCGGGCTTCGGGATCATGGCGCGCGCGCAGCAGGCCGGGGCCTCCCGCGATCAGGAAGACGCCGACCACCACGCCGGCAATGCCCAGCACGCCCAACGAGGAAATCCGCTCACCCAGAAAGAGGATGGCCACCATGGACGACAGCAGCGGCCCCGAGCCGCGCGCCAGCGGATAGACCACGGTGAGATCGGCGCTGCGGTAGCCGCGCAGCAAGGTCACGTAGTAGGCCACGTGCAGCAGGCCGCTGGCCAGCACCACCAGCCATTCGCTGCGCCCCCATGTCGGCACCACATCGCGCCCCACCCACCAGCCCAGTGGCGCCCAGATCACCATCATGATGACCGAGGTGAAGAAGGCAAAGCGCGAATCACCGCCCGCCTTCTTGGCCACGATGTTCCAGCCGGCATGGATGAGGCCGGCAATGATGATCAGGGCAAAGGCTTGCAGCGACATGGGCAGGTCCGGGGAAAGCGGGGCGGGGCGCGGGAAAGAAAAAAGGCCGCGCACTGCGCAGCCTGGGGTGTTGTGTGAGGCGTCCGGGGACGCCACCCCGGGGATTTACTTGCGGCTGGACACCAGCGAGAGGAACTCGCGGCGCAGTTCCGGGTTGGTGAGGAAGGCGCCGCGCATGACGGAGTTCAGCATCTTGCTGTCCATCTCGCGCACACCGCGCCAGGACATGCAAAAGTGCGAAGCCTCCATGACCACGGCCAGGCCGTCGGGGCGGGTCTTGTCGAGGATCAGGTCGGCCAACTGGATGATGGCCTCTTCCTGGATCTGGGGGCGGCCCATGATCCAGTCCACCAGCCGCGCGTACTTCGACAGGCCGATGACATTGGTGTTCTTGTTGGGCAGCACGCCGATCCAGATCTTGCCGATCACCGGGCACAGATGGTGGCTGCAGGCGCTGCGCACCGTGATCGGGCCGACGATCATCAGCTCGTTGAGGTGCTCAGCGTTGGGGAATTCGGTGATGGCGGGCTGCGCCACATAGCGGCCCCGGAACACCTCGTTGACATACATCTTGGCCACGCGGCGCGCCGTGGCGCGCGTGTTGTGGTCGTGCGTGGTGTCGATGACCATGCTGTCGAGCACGCCCTGCATCTTTTCCTGGACTTCGTCGAGCAGCTGCTCGAGTTCACCGGGCTCGATGAATTCGGAGATGTTGTCGTTCGCATGAAAGCGCTTTTGCGCCTGCTTCAGTCGTTCGCGGATCTTGACCGAGACGGGGGTGCCCTCGGCCTGGCTGTCTTGTTTCATGTCGACGAGTTCTCTGAACATGGCTGGCATGGTAACAGCGAAACCCGCAGCATGGCACGCAAGGGATTTTCCACCCAAACGCAGGTTCTGCCCGCCCCGAAAGCTATCAATTCGATAGCAAAAGAGTGGCGTGTGTCAGAGCGGCCAGGGCTAGAGGCGGAATTCCGCAATCAGCGGCAGATGGTCCGACATGCGCCACCAGATGCGCCCCTTGGGCACATGCAGGCCCAGCGGCGTGAGGCCGCGCACATAGACATGGTCCAGCTGGGCCAGCGGCAGGCGCGAGGGATAGGTGGGCACGCTGGGCAATTCGTCGTATTCGTACAGGCCGAAACCGCCCAGCATGCGCTTGATCTGGCCACCCCAGTCGTTGAAGTCGCCAGCCACCACCACGGGCGCGCCGGGCGGCACCTCTCGCTCGATGAAGCGCTTGAGCTGGGAGACCTGGCGCACGCGGCTGCCGGGGATCAGCCCCAGGTGCACCACGATGGTGTGCACGCGCCGGTTCTGCACTTCCACCTCCACATGCAGCAGGCCACGCTGCTCGAAGCGGTGGTCGGAGATGTCCTCGTGCTGGTGGCCCACCACGGGCCAGCGGGTCAGCAGCGCGTTGCCGTGCTCGCCGTGGCGGGTGTAGGCGTTGGTGCGGTAGACGGCCTCATAGCCCAGGGGAGCCAGATACTCCGCCTGCGAGACCTGGGGCCAGCGCTCGAAGTACGCGGCCTCCTTGTGGTTCATCTTGCGCACTTCCTGCAGGCAGACGATGTCGGCATCGAGCTGCTCCACGGCGTGGCCCAGGTTGTGGATTTCAAGGCGGCGCGCGGGACCCATGCCCTGCACGCCCTTGTGGATGTTGTAGGTCGCGACGCGCAGTATCGACGGGCCGGGGTCCACCTGATGGGAATTCGCGTTTTCAGTCATGGCGGTTCGGGAACGCAGGTGAGGGGTTCAGTCCGGCTTCGTTGGGGAAAAACGTGGAAGCAGCAAGATGGCCTCCGCATTGGACGGTGAATAGCAGCGCTGGGCAGCCTCACGCCAATGATGCCAAGCAGATGCGGTATGTTCCCTCGGATTCAAGAACACAGGGGTGTAGGACGGAATCCGCAGCCCGAAAACCCTCTCGCGGTTGTGCCATACACCGGGCGCATAGCGGTGCTGCCAGGCAGGGTAGATGGTGTAGATGTTCTCCAGCGCCCAGTCCTGCAGCAGGCAGCCGGGCGCCTCGGCATCGATGCCGGTTTCTTCCCGCACCTCGCGCACCGCGGTCTCACGCCAGGACTCGCCCTCATGGTCCTTGCTGCCCGTCACCGACTGCCAGAACTCCCCGCCCTCAGGCGCCGCAGCGGTGCGGCGCATCAGCAGCACCTGGCCGTCATCACGGTGGATGACGACCAGCACCGACTCGGGGATCTTGTGGCCGGCCATGGCTGGCCTCAGTTCCTGCCCTGCCCGGCCTTGGTGGCCACCGGCGGTGGCAGCTCCTTGGCCCGCAGCGCGCGCACCTGAAAGACCAGCTGGTTGTGCGCATCCAGAAAGGCAGCGGCGATGACCTTGCCCTCGTTGGTATTGCTCCAGCCCGCGCCCGCAGCGCCCAGGCGGCCCAGCACCATGCCGCCCACGCCCAGATCGGTGGTGCGGGCTGCACCCGTGGCAGCGGCCACCTGCTCGGTGGTTTCGTTGTCCGACAGCAGCAGCGCGGTCTGCGCCTCCTTGAACTTGACCTGCTCGACCAGGCCGGCCAGCCCTGCAATGTCTCGCAGCACCGGGATCATGGCGACCACACCGGCCAGCCCGCGGCCCGCGTCCTGCTCGCTGAAGGTCAGGCTGGGCGTCAGCGTGTACTGGGCCTCGTAGCCCCGGCCCTTGCGCACCGTGGAGTTCTCGCGCAGCACGCCGGAATTCTTCAGGTCCTGCTCCTGCACCGTGCCGCGCAGGCCCGCTCCCCGGTCCACCACGCGAAAGCACCCGCTTTGCTGGGCCAGCAGCTTGACCAGCGGAACGGGCGAGGCCGGCAGCTGATAGCCTGAGCCCATGACGTAGCCGTTGGGATTCTCGGCCAGGGCCAGCGTGGCCACGGGCGCATCGCAGCGCACGAGTTCGCGCGACCCGTTGTTCGCCCCCAGCGGCCCGGCAGAGCCCGTGATCTCCGAACCGCCCTGCCCCAGCTCGGTCTTCTTCTCGCCGCAACCGGACAGGCCCAGCCCTGCCGACACCGCCAACGCCAGCGCCACCGATGCAATGCCTTGAAAACGCATGAAAGCTCTCCGCAAAAAAGAAAAACGGCAGAAGCTGCGCCAGCTCCTGCCGTTCCTGTCAAGCCGTGAAGCCTGCTCCTCAGCCCTGCGTGGCCGCCAGCGGATTGCGCAGGCGGATGTGCAGCTCGCGCAGCTGCTTTTCGTCCACGGGCGAAGGTGCCTGCGTCAGCAGGTCCTGGGCGCGCTGGGTCTTGGGGAAGGCGATCACGTCGCGGATGGAGTCGGCGCCCGTCATCAGCGTGATCAGGCGGTCCAGGCCGAAGGCCAGGCCGCCGTGCGGGGGGGCGCCGTATTGCAGCGCGTCCAGCAGGTAGCCGAACTTGGCGCGAGCGTCTTCGGGCGAGATCTTGAGCGCGTCAAACACCTTGCTCTGCACGTCGGCGCGGTGGATACGCACCGAGCCGCCGCCCAGCTCCCAGCCGTTCAGGACCATGTCGTAGGCCTTGGCCAGGCAGTTGCCCGGATCGGTGACCATGAGTTCCTCGTGGCCGTCCTTGGGCGAGGTGAACGGGTGGTGCACGGCCGCCCAGCGGTCGTTTTCCTCGTCGTGCTCGAACATGGGGAAGTCCACCACCCACAGCGGCGCCCAGCGGTCCTCGAACAGGCCGTTGGCCTTGCCGAAATCGCTGTGGCCCACCTTCAGGCGCAGCGCGCCGATGGAGTCGTTGACGATCTTTTCCTTGTCGGCGCCGAAGAAGATGAGGTCGCCGTCCTGTGCACCCGTGCGCTTGAGGATTTCGGCAAGGGCCGCGTCATGCAGGTTCTTGACGATGGGCGACTGCAGGCCATCGCGGCCCTTGGCCACTTCGTTGACCTTGATCCAGGCCAGGCCCTTGGCGCCGTAGATCTTGACGAATTCGGTGTACTGGTCGATCTCGCCGCGCGAGATCTGCGAGCCGCCGGGCACGCGCAGTGCCACCACGCGGCCGCCCTTGGTCGTGGCGGGCGTGGAGAACACCTTGAAGTCCACGTCCTTCATGACCTCGGTCAGTTCGGTGAACTCGAGCTTGACGCGCAGGTCGGGCTTGTCCGAGCCGAAGCGGAAGGCCGCTTCCTGGTACGTCATCATCGGGAACTCGCCCAGATCCACGTTCAGCTGGGTCTTGAAGACCTCGGTGATCATGCGCTGGAAGATGGCGCGGATTTCCTCTTCGCCCAGGAACGAGGTCTCGCAGTCGATCTGCGTGAACTCGGGCTGGCGGTCGGCGCGCAGGTCTTCGTCGCGGAAGCACTTGGTGATCTGGTAGTAGCGGTCGTAGCCGGCCACCATCAGCATCTGCTTGTACAGCTGGGGCGACTGCGGAAGGGCGAAGAACTCGCCGTCGTGCACGCGGCTGGGCACCAGGTAGTCGCGCGCGCCTTCGGGCGTGCTCTTGCCCAGCATGGGCGTTTCGATATCGATGAAGCCTTCCTTGTCCAGGAAGTTGCGCACCTGGATGGCCGTGCGGTAGCGCAGCATCATGTTGCGCTGCATGTAGGGGCGGCGCAGGTCCAGCACGCGGTTGGTCAGGCGCACGGTCTCGGACAGGTTCTCGTCGTCCAGCTGGAACGGCGGGGTGACCGAGGCGTTGAGCACGTTCAGCTCATGGCACAGCACTTCGATCTGGCCGCTCTTGAGCTTGTCGTTGGTCGTGCCTTCGGGACGTGCGCGCACCAGGCCCTTGACCTGCACGCAGAACTCGTTGCGCAGGCCTTCGGCGGTCTTGAACATCTCGGCGCGATCGGGATCGCAGACCACCTGCACATAGCCTTCGCGGTCGCGCAGGTCGATGAAGATCACACCGCCATGGTCGCGGCGACGGTTCACCCAGCCGCACAGGGTAACGGTTTCGCCCATCAGGGCTTCGGTCACGAGACCGCAGTAGTGGGAGCGCATGGCCATGATGAAAAGCTTCCTGCGCCCGGCAAGGGCGCGACAGTTTGTTATTTGGGTTCCGCGGGCACTGCGAGATCCGGTGGAGTCACCACGCCCATGGAAACAATGTACTTGAGCGCGGCATCCACGCTCATTTCCAGTTCGATGCAATCGCTCTTGCGAACGATGACGAAATAGCCGCCCGTCGGGTTGGGCGTGGTCGGCACGAAGACGCTCAGGTATTCGTCGCGCAGGTAGGCGGCAACCTCCCCGCTGGGCGAGCCGGTGACGAAGGCCACGGTCCAGACGCCTTCACGCGGCCACTGCACCAGCACGGCGGTGCGAAACGCATTGCCGCTGTCCGAGAACACGGTATCGGACACCTGCTTGACGCTGGAATAGATGGAGCGCACCACAGGAATGCGGCTGACCACCGCATCGCCCCAGGACACGAGCTTGCGGCCGATGAAGTTGCTGGCCGCCGCACCGACCACGAGCAGGATCAGCAGCGTCAGCACGACACCGAAGCCGGGGATATGGAAGCCCAGCAACCGATCCGGATGCCAGGCCTCGGGCAGGATGGTCAGCGTCTGGTCGAGCGTGCCGATGATCCAGTTGAGCACGCCCAGCGTGATCACCAGCGGAACGATCACCAGCAGGCCGGCGAACAGCCATTTGCGCAGAGCGGACATGAAATGCAAGCCTTGATCAATGGGCCGTTGCGGGCGCGGAGGCAGATGCAGGGGCCGCAGCGGGCGCGGACGCAGTTGCCGCTGGTGCGGCAGAAGTATCCGAGGCAGGAGCATCGGCTGCGGGAGCCGGTGCGGCGGCGCTCTTGCCACCGCTGTTCTTGAAGTCGGTCGCATACCAGCCCGAGCCCTTGAGCTGGAAGCCGGCAGCTGTCAGCTGCTTGGAGAAGGTCTCGGCCCCGCAGGCCGGACAGGTCGTCAGCGGGGCATCCGAGATTTTCCGCAGCACGTCCTTGGCATGACCGCAGGAGCCACACTTGTATGCATAAATAGGCATGGCGCTAATGCTAATACGAGGGAAGATGCAAAACTTTCGATTATAGGCATCCGTCCGATACTGCGGCTGTCTCAAGCCCAATGGCCCAGGCGGGGCAGGCCACAAGGCGCGCGTACAGGGCCGGCAACTGGTGGCCTCCAATGAGAAATGCCAGTCGCGAAGACTGGCATTCCATCAGGCCCGACCGCCCCCGCTGCCGGGGGCTTGCCGCATCCGTGCTCAGCGCCGTACCCGGCCTCGCTGCGTTCCCAGGCCCGCCAGCATGACGGCCAGGCCCATCAGCACCAGGGCAGGCACCCCGGTGGCGGGGACCGGCTCCGGCGCCAACGCGGCAGCAACCACCAACTCCTGGTCACGCGAATTGTTGGCCGGCTCCGGGTCCGTGGTTCCACTGACCGCCGTCACGGTGGCTGTGAGGCTGCCCTGCGTGGTGGGCGTGAAGCTCACCGTGCAGGAAATGCTGGCACCCGAGGCCAGCGGCGTGCCTGTCGGCACCGCAGGCGTGCATGAGGTGCTGGCATCTGCCGGCAGCCCTGCGATGGAACAATTGGCAAAGGCCGCCGCATTGGGGCCGGCATTCGTGCAGACGAAAGAGCCCTTCACGGGAACACCCACGTTGGCGGTGGCCGGCAGCGTGACGCTGGTGGCCTGCATGTCGGCCCGCTCCACGGGATTGAAGGGGTGTGCCTTGGTGTTGTTGGCCGGCACCGGATCCACGGTGCTGCTGCTCGCCGTCACCAAGGCCGCGATGGTGCCCGTTGTGGTGGGCGTGAACTGCACCGTGCAGGCAATGCTGCCGCCCGATGCCAATGGCGAGGCCGTGGGAACGCTGGGTGTGCAGGACGTGGTCGCCCCGGCGGGCAGGCCGGAGATCACGCACGAGGCCGCCGTGGCCTCACTGGGGCCGGCATTGGTGCAGCTGAAGCTGCCGGACACCGGCGCGCCCACCGTCATGGTCAGGGGAAGCGTGATGGAGGTGGCCTGCATGTCGGCCGCTGGCGCAACCGCCAGCACAGCCAGTGTGGCCGGCTGGTTCAGGCCAATAAGACTGAGGTTGGAAGGACCGTTGGTGAAGCTGCCTGTCGCGGTCGGACGCACGTCGAGGCTCACCTCGCAGAAGGCGGCGCCCTGGGCCAGGTCTCCGTTGGACACGGTCACGATGCTGCCGCCTGCTGCCGCCTGCACGGTCGTGCCGGGGCAGGTGGTGCTGGCATTGCCCTCGACGACCAGTCCTGCAGGCAGGTTGTCGGTAAACGACCAGCCTTGCTTGCGCAGCAGATCGGTCGTATTGGTGATGGTCATGGTCAGCCGGGAGACCTGCCCGAGTTGGATGCTGGCAGGCGAGAAGGCCTTGTCCAGTTGCGGCGTGACATCGATGATCTGCGCGTTGTCGATCGACGAATCGTTGCCCATGGAGCCGGTCTGGTCGTTGTGCAGAACAAACCCGACAGAGGTCCCGCTGAAGAGCAGTGCTCCCGGAGAAGTCACCGTCTGGGCCACAGCGGTCTGGGTGCCGGCAATACCGATAGGTGTTGTATTGAATGACTGTCCACCCACGCATGGATTGATCGCGGTCGTGGAGATGGGCAGCTCCGTACCAGCGTCATTGATCAGGGAAAAACGCAGCAGCGGGGCGACAAATCCCGACGAGCAGAAGGTCGCCACCACATCGGTACGGGCCGTGAGGAATCTGCTGCTGGCACTTTGTGCAATATTGGTGGCGGTGCGAAAGGCAATTGCGCCAGCAGGAAAGGTCCCATTCGCTGTAAGCATTGCCATGACGTGATTGTTGCGTGCAGCCGCCGCACTCTGGCCCTGATAGCGCCCGGCGACCTCGGCCATCTGCTGCAGGTTGTTCCAATTGCCATGGTCCGAGCAGGCCGCAATCATCACCGTCGAACCTGGAGCCTGGCTGAAGGACGTCACTATGCCATTGCACTGGTTGGCGCTCATCCGGTACAGGGGGTCGGCGGTGTACGTCTGTCCCGCAGGGGCCGCGCCCTTGTAGGCCAGCAGATCCCGCCCCTCCGTGTCGATGGGGGGTGTCTGCGGGTTTTCGAAATCCTCGCTCCAGACAATGACCGGCGCGACCGGGATCCTCGGTGCAGCCATTGCCACCTGGCCGCACAGGGCTGGCACAAGCAAGGCGCCTCCAAGCCAACTCCATCGGAACCGGACGCCAGCGACAGGCCGCAGCTTCAGCCGGCGAGCCCTCGCAATCAGTTTGAGTGTTTTCATGACGGTGCTTCCTCCCAAGCGTTTGCTATTCGGAGGTCCGCCGTACTGTCACGACCTGTGCTTCACACCACCCAAGTCAGCATTCCGGGACCTCCACAATCCCAGCCGCTGAATATATAGTTAATAACTATTGATGATTGTCATCAATTGTTTTTGAAAATGATGGTGTGACGGCGCTTACCTTTCGGGGCTGAATTCAAGAATGTCTGCGCTGCGATTGGCCAGCCACTGCGGTGCCAGTGACCCGGCCAACATCCCCGTCACAGCCGCCAGCAGTCCGGCCAATTGCTGCGGAAATGCCTCGTGCAAAGCCGGCGTGGCCATGAAGACCACCCACACGCCAATGCCCAGTGCCACGGCGCAAATGGCGCCCTGCGTGGTGGCGCGCTTCCAGTACAGCCCGAAGACCAGCGGTACGAAGGCACCGACCAGCGGCACCTGGTAGGCGCTGGAGACCAACTCATAGATGGGCGTTCCTTCCATCTTGATCGAGTAGGCCAGCACGCAGATGCTGAAGACGAGCACGCTGATGCGCATGGCCAGCAGCATTTCCCGGTCGCTGGCCTGGGTGCGGAACTGGCGCCAGATGTTCTCGGTGAAGGTCACGCTGGGTGCCAGCAACGTGGCCGAGGCACAGGACTTGATGGCCGACAGCAGCGCGCCAAAGAACAGCACCTGCATGACGAAGGGCATCTTGTCCATGACCAGGGTGGGCAGCACCTTCTGCGGGTCCTGCCCGAGCAGTTCCGCCGCCTCCTGCGGCATGATGATCAGCGCGCTGGTCACCAGGAACATGGGCACGAAGGCAAAGAAGATATAGGCCGTGCCGCCGATGACGGTACCGCGCGTGGCGGCCTTTTCGCTGTTGGCCGACATCACGCGCTGGAACACGTCCTGCTGGGGGATGGAGCCCAGCATCATGGTGATGGCCGCGCCAAAGAAGAAGAGGATGTCATGCCAGCTGGGTTCGGGCCAGAACTGGAACAAGTCGCGGCTCACGGCCAGGTCGATGACCTTGTCGGCACCACCGGCCATGTCGCCCGCAAACCAGGCCAGTACCACGAGTCCGACCACGAGGATGATCATCTGCAGGAAATCGGTCACGGCCACCGACCACATGCCGCCGAACAGCGTGTAGGCCAGGATGGACACCACGCCGATGGCCATGCCCACGGGAATGCTGACCGTACCGCCCGACAGCAGGTTGAAAACCAGGCCCAGCGCCGTGACCTGGGCCGAGACCCAGCCCAGGTAGCTGAGCATGATGATCAGCGAGCAGACGATCTCGATGGAGCGCCCATAGCGGTGGCGGTAGTAGTCGCTGATGGTCAGCAGCGTCATGCGGTACAGCTTGCCCGCGAAGAACAGGCCCACCAGGATCAGGCACATGCCCGCGCCGAACGGGTCCTCGACCACGCCGCGCAGGCCGCCCTCGATGAACTTGGCGGGCACGCCCAGCACGATCTCCGAGCCGAACCACGTGGCAAACGTGGTGGTGATGATCATGTACATGGGCAGATGGCGCCCGGCAATTGCAAAGTCGGCCGTGTTCTTGACCCGCCTGGCCGCCCACAGGCCAATGGCTATGGTCACGAACAGGTAGGCGATCACCATTGAGAGCAGCACGCTGGCACTCCTGATTCAAAGTGGGAAAAGTCAGAGGGCTTGAAACCCGTCGGTGTTCTCAGTACCAGCGCAGGCGCACCACCAGTTGCAGCAGGATCAGCGCGATCACAAAGCCTATGCCCGCGCTGACGATGGCCTGAAGCAGGCGGTTGGTGAGCTTTTGCTGCTGCAGCAGTTCCTTGAGCAGTTCGTCGTGCTCGCCGGAGTTGCGCGTGAGCCGGCGATGGATCAGGCGCGGCAGCTCGGGAATGAGCTTGGCGTAGCGCGGCGCCTCGGCCTGCAGCTCGCGCCACAGCCGCTGCGGGCCCATCTGGTCCAGCATCCATTTTTCGAGGAAGGGCTTGGCGGTACTCCACAGGTCCAGATTGGGGTCCAGCTGGCGGCCCAGGCCTTCGATGTTGAGCAGCGTCTTTTGCAGCAGCACCAGCTGCGGCTGGATCTCGACATGGAAGCGGCGCGAGGTCTGGAACAGGCGCATCAGCACCATGCCCAGCGAGATCTCTGCCAACGGACGGTCGAAATACGGCTCGCACACCGCGCGGATGGCGGCTTCCAGCTCGTCCACGCGCGTGCTCGGCGGCACCCAGCCGCTTTCGATGTGCAGCTCGGCAACGCGCTTGTAGTCCCGACGGAAGAACGCCGTGAAGTTCTGCGCCAGGTATTCCTTGTCGTACTCGGTCAGCGTGCCGACGATGCCGAAGTCCAGCGAGATATAGCGCCCGAAGGTCTCGGGTTCCAGGCTGACCATGATGTTGCCCGGGTGCATGTCGGCGTGAAAGAAACCGTCGCGGAACACCTGGGTGAAGAAGATGGTCACGCCGTCGCGTGCGAGCTTGGGGATGTCGACCCCGGCCTCGCGCAGGCGCTCGACCTGGCTGATGGGCACGCCCTTCATGCGCTGCATGACCATCACGTCGTTGCGGCAGAAATCCCAGTACACCTCGGGGATCAGCACCAGGTCCAGGCCTTCCATGTTGCGGCGCAGCTGCGCGGCGTTGGAGGCTTCGCGGATCAGGTCCAGCTCGTCGTGCAGGTAGTTGTCGAATTCGGCCACGACCTGGCGGGGCTTGAGGCGCTTGCCGTCGGCCGACAGCCGCTCGACCCAGCGCGCCATCATGTGCATGAGCGCCAGGTCCTTGTCGATCACGGCCTTCATGCCCGGGCGCAGCACCTTGACGGCCACATCGCGCTGCACGCCGTTGCGGTCGCTGATCACGGCAAAGTGCACCTGCGCGATGGAGGCACTGGCCACCGGCTCGCGCTCGAAGCTCACGAAGATCTGGTCCAGCTTCTTGCGGAAGGCACGCTCTATGGTGTCCACCGCAATCTGCGAATCGAAGGGCGGCACGCGGTCCTGCAACCGGGCCAGCTCCTCGGCCACGTCGGGCGGCATCAGGTCGCTGCGCGTGGACAGCACCTGACCGAACTTCACGAAGATGGGGCCCAGCTCCTCCAGCGCCTCGCGCAGGCGCTGGCCGCGCGGCTTGTCCAGCCGGCGGCCCAGGGTGAGCACCGCGCGTGCGCGGCGCATCCAGGGATGCTCGAAGCTCGACAGCACCAGCTCGTCGAGTCCGTAGCGGAACACCACCCAGAGGATGGTCAGCCCGCGAAGAAACCGGCTCATGGCTTGTCGTTCTCGAAACCGGGCAGGGACACCACGGGGGAACCAACGGGCGCGCTGGCGGGCGCTGCCGAACGTGCGGCTTCAGGGGCGGGGGCATCGGCATCGGGCTTGCCGGCCATGCGGGCGCCCACGAACTGGCGCAGTGCCTGGGCAGCGCTGCGGGCCACCTTGGCCACGGTGTGCGCGGGCGCATCGCCGATGATGCGGGCGAGGTCTTCCTCCACATCCCATTCGACGTGGTCCACCAGCCAGTTGATGTCGGCGGCCAGTTGCACGTCGCCTTCGATGCGGATGGAGGGCTTGTCGCCGCGCAGGGCCACCTGGGCCAGGGCCAGTGCGGAGGTCTCGGTCACTTCGAGCAGCAGATCGGGCTGCGCGTCTTCAGGCGCCACGTTGAACAGGCCGGCCGGCGTGATCTGCAGGGCCATGGAGTAGCCGCGCCACTGCACGCGCGCCACGCGGCCCTTTTGCCGCACCAGGCGCTCGGTGGCCTCCTTTTCCTGCATCAGCACATGGTTGAGGAACAGCACGATGCGCTGATGCACCTCGCTGACCAGCCATTGCGGCGGTTGCGGGCCGGCCATCACGCGTTCCATGAGGCCGTTCAGGAAAGAAAAAGGGGACTGTGTTGCCATAGTCCCCGATTATTCCCGAAGTGAGAGGAATTACTGCAATGCCTGGACTCCGGCGACCAGCCATCCGCTGCTGCCGCTCTTGGGCTTGGTCATGTTCCAGACTTCGCGGAAGGGCGTGGGACCTGCCGAGGCGTCTTCGCGGATCATGCCCGAGAATTCCACGCTGGCCATGTAGTCATTGCCCAGGTCCTCGATGCCCAGCAGTTGGGCGTCGATCATGACCACGTCGGTCTGGTTGGGCTGGCCGGGACGCTGGGCCTCGCGTTCGCTGAGCTGGCCACGGATCTCGGTCAGCATCTCGTCGGTCATCATGGCGCGCAGCGACGCGATGTCGGAGCGGTCCCAGGCCGATTGCAGCGTGACGAAGTTGCGCTTGGCAGCGGTGAGGAAGCCCTCGGTATCGAAGCCTTCAGGCACACCCCAGTTCTGCGAGCCTGCCAGGGCCGAGCCGATCTGCACGCCGGAGCCCGAGCCTGCAGCCAGGGCGGCCGGCTGATGGTTCTGCTCCCAGGGACGGGCCGATGCGTCGTTGCCGACCTTCTCGGGGTTGTACTGGCGTGCCAGCGGTGCGCTGTCCACGTTGCCACCGATATTGCCGGCACCGGCAGGCGCTGCGTTCTGGAAGGCAAAGGGGCTGGACGATGCCTGCTGCGCTCCAGCCGCTGCACGGCGCGAACGCATGACCATGCCCACCACCACCATGATGACCAGGGCCAGCAGGCCGATCAGCAGGAACTGGCCGAAGGCGGCGCCCAGGCCCAGCGAGCTCGCCAGCCAGGCCAGGCCCAGGCCAGCGGCCAGGCCGCCAAGCATGGCGCCCCAGGGCTTCTTGGCGGGAGCAGCTGCCGGTGCAGTGGCCGGCTTGCCTGCAGCGTTCTGTGTGGCGGCGTTCTGCGGCGGCGTGTTCTGTGTCGGCGCGCGCGCGGCTTCACGCTGCGTCACGTTGCTCGACTGCTTGCCCACCGATCCGCCACCGCCCATGCGCTTGGCGTCGGCCGTGCCGTGGACCACCACCAGCATTGCGACCAAGACCATAGACCATAGCTTTTTCATGTCATCTCCTCGAATAATCGTGTTGCCGTCACCTCACCGAGCACCTCACGCGCTCAGCACTTGATTCCCACATGCAGCGCGGCAATGCCGCCCGTCATGTTGTGATAGTCCACATGGCCGAAGCCGCATTCCTGCATCAGGCGCTTGAGATCTTCCTGGCCGGGGTGCATGCGGATGGACTCGGCCAGATAGCGGTAGCTGGCGTCATCGCCCGCCACGAGCTTGCCCATGGCCGGAAGAATCTTGAAGGAGTACCAGTCGTAGGCTTTCTCCAGGGGCTTGGCCACCTTGGAGAATTCCAGCACCAGCAGCTTGCCGCCGGGGCGCAGGACGCGGTTCATTTCCTTGAGCGCCGCATCCTTGTGCGTCATGTTGCGCAGGCCGAAGGCCACGCTGACCAGATCGAAATGGTTGTCCGGAAACGGCAGGGCCTCGGCATCGCAGACCATGGTGGGCAGGATCACGCCCTTGTTGATCAGCCGGTCCCGGCCCACGCGCAGCATGGCTTCGTTGATGTCGGTGTGCACCACCTGGCCGGTGGAGCCGACCTTCTTGGCGAAGGCCAGGGCCAGGTCGCCCGTGCCGCCCGCGATGTCCAGCGCCTTGTCGCCTTCCTTGAGGTTGGCCACCATCACCGTATAGGCCTTCCAGGCACGGTGCAGACCACCCGACATCAGGTCGTTCATGACGTCGTAGCGCGAAGCGACCGAGTCGAACACGCCGCGCACGCGGCTGGCCTTCTCGCGCTCGTCCACCGACTGGAATCCGAAATGTGTGGTGCTCATAACAACGATGCTAAGCAAGCAGTAGTAATGCGTACAGCGACAACCCCGTGTGGCCACGGGCTTTGCCGGGCAAGGGTTATCAAGAACAAACAGCCTGAAACGCCTTCAAACAAAGACTTTCAAGCTATTTTTAATATAGCACCACCCCCAATAACCCTGTGCTGTGCAAAGGTCCTGAATGTGGCGCTGCGGGAACGGCGCGGCAGATGCCGCGCCCCGGCCCCTGCGTGCGTACTGCGTCAGTGGCTGCCGCAGCCGTGCCCGCCGCCGCCGGCCTTGCCGGGCATGGGGGTGTCGCGGTCCATGCCGGATTCCTGCAGGCGGTCCAGGTACTGCGCCCAGAACTCGTCCTGGCGGCGGCCCAGTTCGTAGAGGTATTCCCAGGTGTACAGGCCGCTTTCATGCCCGTCGCTGAAGAAAGGCTTGATGGCGTAGTTGCCCACGGGCTCAATGGCCGTGATGGCCACGTCGCGCTTGCCGGTCTGCAGCACTTCCTGGCCCGGGCCATGGCCTTGCACCTCGGCCGAGGGGGAGTACACGCGCAGCAGCTCGAAGGGAATGCGAAAGCTTGCGCCGTCGGAATAGGCCACTTCCAGCACGCGCGATGCGCCGTGCACGGTCAGGGCTTCGGGAGTTGGGGTGTCAGGGGTCAGGCCGGCCATGCGGTGCTCCTCATTCAGTGGCGGGGTGCTGCTGCCAGGCATCGAGTGCCTGCGACAGCGCCGTGTCAATGGCTGGCAAGCGCGCTGCCACCTCGGCCTCGCGCTCGCCATTGCGCGGGCGCTGGGCAGCAGCCCAGACCGAGCCCGGAAAATGGCTGTCCCATTCGAAGCGCGCAACCACATGCCAGTGCAGGTGCGGCACCATGTTGCCCAGCGCCGCCAGGTTGATCTTGGCCGGAGCAAGGCGCTCGCGCAAGACGCGCTCGACCACGACCACGGCATCCATGCAGTGCTGGCGGTCGGCGGCATCCAGGTCGGAGAACTCGGCCACATGCGCATTCCAGACCACGCGGTAGAAGGCCGGGAAGCCCTCTTCCTGGGCGCGGATCACTCGCAGGCGCCGGCCGCGCCAGACGGGCACGCCGCCTTCTGTGGCGCACAGGGGGCAGGAAGCGGAAGCAGCCATCAGACCAAAACCCGTTCGATGCCGCCGGCGTTGGCGCGCTGAACATATTCGGCCATCCAGTTCTCGCCCAGGATTTGGCGCGCCATCTCGACCACGATGTAGTCGGCCTCCAGCAGGCCGTTGTTCATGTCGCCGCCGTAGCGCGACAGGCCCTGCAGGCAGCTGGGGCAGCTGGTGAGGATCTTCACGTTGTCCTTCTCGGCCAGGGCGCCGCTGGCGCGCAGCGCGGCCTCGCCCTTTTTGAGTTCCTCTTCCTTGCGGAAGCGGATCTGCGTGGAGATGTCGGGGCGCGTGACGCCCAGCGTGCCCGATTCGCCGCAGCAGCGCTCGCTCTTGATCACGCCGTCGCCGACCAGGGCCTTGACGGTCTTCATGGGGTCCTGCAGCTTCATGGGCGAGTGGCAGGGGTCGTGGTAGAGGTAGCCCTCCTTGCCCTGCAGCGTCACGCCCTTTTCCAGCAGGTACTCGTGGATGTCGATGATGCGGCTGCCCGGGAAAATCTTGCCGAACTCGTAGCCCTGCAATTGGTCGTAGCAGGTGCCGCAGCTGACCACCACGGTCTTGATGTCCAGGTAGTTGAGCGTGGTGGCGACGCGGTGGAAGAGCACGCGGTTGTCCGTGATCATCTTCTCGGCCTTGTCGAACTGGCCGCTGCCGCGCTGGGGATAGCCGCAGCACAGGTAGCCGGGTGGCAGCACGGTCTGCACGCCGGCATGCCAGAGCATGGCCTGGGTGGCCAGGCCCACCTGGCTGAACAGGCGCTCGGAGCCGCAGCCGGGGAAGTAGAACACCGCCTCGGTGTCCGCGTTCGTGGTCTGCGGGCTGCGGATGATGGGCACGTAGTCCTTGTCCTCGATGTCCAGCAGGGCACGCGCCGTCTTGTTGGGCAGGCCGCCCGGCAGCTTCTTGTTGACGAAGTGGATCACCTGCTCCTTGAGCGGCGCGCGCCCCACCGAGGCCGGCGGATGCTGGGTCTGCTTCCTGGCCAGGCTGTGGAGCACGTCGGAGGCCAGGCGCTGGGCCTTGAAGCCCACGCCGACCATGGCCGAACGCATGAACTTGATGGTGTCCGGATTGGTGGCGTTGAGCATGGCCATGGCCAGCTTGTTGCCGGGCCGGAAGCTCTTCTTGTCCATCTTGCGCAGCAGATTGCGCATGTTCATGGTCACGTCGCCGAAGTCGATCTTCACCGGGCAGGGGTTGAAGCACTTGTGGCAGACCGTGCAGTGGTCCGACACGTCCTCGAACTCCTGCCAGTGGCGCAGCGACACGCCGCGGCGCGTCTGCTCCTCGTACAGAAAGGCTTCGACCAGCAGCGAGGTCGCCAGGATCTTGTTGCGCGGGCTGTACAGCAGGTTGGCGCGCGGCACATGGGTGGCGCACACGGGCTTGCACTTGCCGCAGCGCAGGCAGTCCTTGACCGAGTCGGCAATGGCGCCGATGTCGCTTTGCTGCATGATCAGCGACTCGTGCCCCATCAGGCCGAAGCTGGGCGTGTAGGCGTTGGTCAGGTCGGCGAACATCAGCGATTCGCGCGGCGAGCGGCCATCATGGCTCTGGCCCACCACGGCCTGCAGCTTCTCGTTGCGGATCAGCTTGCCCTTGTTGAAGCGGCCTTCGGGGTCCACGCGCTGCTTGTAGGCGGCAAAGGGCGCCAGTTCGTCGTCGCTGAGGAATTCCAGCTTGGTGATGCCGATGCCGTGCTCGCCCGAGATCACGCCGTCCAGATGGCGGGCCAGCACCATGATGCGCGCCACGGCCTCATGGGCGGTCTGCAGCATCTCGTAGTCGTCGCTGTTGACCGGAATGTTGGTGTGCACGTTGCCGTCGCCGGCGTGCATGTGCAGCGCCACCCAGACACGGCCCTTGAGCACGCGCTGGTGAATGGCGTTGACTTCGGCCAGCAGCGGCTGGAAGGCCGCGCCCGCGAAGATCTGGGCCATGGGCGCCTTCAGCTGGGTCTTCCAGCTCGCGCGCAGCGTGTGATCCTGCAGTTGCTGGAAGAGGTTTTCCACGTTGTCCAGCCAGCCCTGCCACAGCGTGCGCACGTCGGCCACCAGGGCCAGGGCCTGCTGCACGCGGTCCTCCAGCAGTTCGGCCGAAGGGATGTCGCCCGCATCGTCCTGCTTGCCCAGGGGCAGGTCGCCGTGCTGGAAGAAGTCCGTCAACGCGTCGCACAGCTTGAGCTTGTTGCGCAGCGACAGCTCGATGTTGATGCGCTCGATGCCGTCCGTGTACTCCCACATGCGGGGCAGCGGGATCACCACGTCTTCGTTGATCTTGAAGGCGTTGGTGTGGCGCGAGATGGCGGCCGTGCGCTTGCGGTCCAGCCAGAATTTCTTGCGCGCCTCGGCGCTGACGGCGGTGAAGCCCTCACCGTTGCGCGAGTTGGCGATGCGCACCACCTCGGCGGCCACGCGGGCCACATCGTCGGCGTTGTCGCCGGCAATGTCGCCCAGCAGCACCATCTTGGGCAGATGGCCGTTGCCCTTCTTGCTCTTGGTGGCGTAGCCCACGGCCTTCAGGTAGCGGTCGTCCAGGTGCTCCAGGCCGGCCAGCAGCACGCCCGAGCGCTTTTGCTCGGCGAACATGAAGTCCTTGATCTCGACGATGCTGGGCACGGCGTCCTTGGCGTTGCCGAAGAACTCCATGCAGACCGTGCGCGTGTGCTCGGGCATGCGGTGCACCACCCAGCGCGCGCTGGTGATCAGGCCGTCGCAGCCTTCCTTCTGGATGCCGGGCAGGCCCGACAGGAACTTGTCGGTCACGTCCTTGCCCAGGCCTTCCTTGCGGAATTTCTGGCCGGGAATGTCCAGCCGCTCGCTGCGGATGGGGGTCTTGCCGTCGGCCTCGAAGTACTGCAGCTCGAAGCTGGCCATCTCGGCGTCATGGATCTTGCCGAGGTTGTGGCCCACGCGCGTGACTTCCAGCCACTGCGCATCGGGCGTGACCATGCGCCAGGACACCAGGTTGTCCAGCGCCGTGCCCCAGAGCACGGCCTTCTTGCCGCCCGCATTCATGGCGACGTTGCCGCCGATGCACGAGGCCTCGGCCGATGTGGGGTCCACGGCGAAGACGAAGCCCGCGCGCTCGGCCGCATCGGCCACGCGCTGCGTGACCACTCCGGCCTCGGTGAAGATGGTGGGCACCTCGTGGTCCACGCCGGGGATGCGGCGCATCTCCACCTCCGTCATGGCCTCGAGCTTTTCGGTGTTGATCACCACGCTGCGCCAGGTCAGCGGGATCGCGCCGCCCGTGTAGCCCGTGCCGCCGCCGCGCGGAATGATGGTCAGGCGCAGCTCGATGCAGGCACGCACCAGGGCGGCCATCTCGGCTTCGGTATCGGGGGTGAGCACGACGAAGGGATACTCGACGCGCCAGTCGGTGGCGTCCGTCACATGGGCCACGCGCGACAGGCCGTCGAACTTGATGTTGTCCTTGGCCGTGTGGCGGCCCAGGCTCTTTTGCACCCGGCGGCGCAGTTGCTCGGCCTCGACGAAGGTGGCGTTGAACTCATGCACGGCGCGGCGCGCCGCATCCACCAGCTGGCCCACCAGCGCATCGCGCACGGGGTCCTGCTGCGGAGCACGGCGCTTGTCGATCTCGCCCAGGCGGTGCTCCAGGGCTTCCACCAGCGCCTTGCGGCGATCGGGGCTGTGCAGCAGGTCGTCCTGCAGGTAGGGATTGCGCTGGACGACCCAGATGTCCCCCAGCACCTCGTAGAGCATGCGGGCGGAGCGGCCCGTGCGCCGCTCCTGGCGCAGCTGGTTGAGCACATCCCACATGGAAGTACCCAGCAGGCGGATCACGATCTCGCGATCGGAAAACGAGGTGTAGTTGTAGGGAATCTCTCGCAGACGTGCAGGTTCGGCTGCCTGTGCCTGCAGGGCCGCCAACGCAATCGGTACATTCATGGGGGTAGACCGTGTCTGGCGCTCTAGGGGCGCCGCTAAGCCAAGTGGGAGCGCAATTTTAAGCGAGCCCCTCGAAGGCCCGCTTCCTACGGGGCTCTGGGCGGCTCGCCGTCTTGCCCTGAGACGCCAGCCCTCGCCAACACCACGGGGCAGACACGCCACGGCGAACCGGCCTTATACAGAAAGAGCACAAACGAGCCAATACGAACAACCCGTGCTTTTGAAACGAAATGGTATTGACCTAAAATAGCGCCGCTTCGCGTGTCATTTTTTGTCACACGACTGACATACGGGACCAGCGGCTCACCGGGTTTGGCCTGTAGTGCGGTAAGAAGCATCCGAAAACAATGACACAGACATGTCATGCCCCTGCCTTACCGTGGCAGCGGTCTGAAACCGTCACCGAACTAGAGGAGTCCTCATGCAACTGAAGCAACTGGCCATGGCGGCCGCGATCGCGGCCACCACCATCTCGGCACAAGCCCAAACCGAAATCCAGTGGTGGCACTCGATGAGCGCGGCCCTGGGCGACTGGGTGAACGACCTGGCCAAGGAGTACAACGCCAGCCAGACCCAGTACAAGATCGTGCCGACCTACAAGGGCCAGTATGACGAGTCCATGACAGCTGCCATCGCCGCGTTCCGCGCCGGCAATGCACCTGACATCCTGCAGGTCTTCGAAGTGGGCACGGCCACCATGATGGCCTCCAAGGGTGCCGTGGTTCCGGTCACCAAGGTCATGAACGACGGCGGCTTCAAGTTCGACCAGGGCGAGTACATCTCCGCCGTGGCCGGCTACTACACCGCCCCCAACGGCCAGATGATGAGCTACCCGCTCAACAGCTCGACCACCATCTTCTACTACAACAAGGACGCCTTCAAGAAGGCGGGCCTGGACGAGAACAAGCCGCCCAAGACCTGGCCCGAAGTGTTCGCCGCCGCTGAAAAGCTCAAGGCCTCGGGCCACCGCTGCGCACTGACCACGAGCTGGATGAGCTGGACCCAGCTGGAGAGCTTCTCGCTGTGGCACAACACCCTGTACGCGACCAAGAACAACGGCTTTGACGGCACCGATGCCAAGCTGGTGTTCAACTCGCCGCTGCACGTCAAGCACTTCGAGAACCTGGCCAAGGCCGCCAAGGACGGCAGCTTCGTCTACAAGGGCCGCGGCAACGTGCCCGACGCCGCCTTCGCTTCCGGCGAGTGCGCGATGATCACGGGCTCCTCCGGCCTGTACGCCCGCGTGGTCAAGGAAGGCAAGTTCGCCTTCGGCCAGTCGCAGCTGCCCTACTACGCCGATGTGAAGGGCGCCCCCCAGAACACGGCCATCGGCGGTGCTTCCCTGTGGGTGATGGCTGGCAAGAGCGCCGAACGCTACAAGGGCGTGGCTGACTTCTTCAACTTCCTGAACAACACCAAGATCCAGGCCGCCAGCCACCAGCGCACCGGCTACCTGCCCGTGACCACCGCTGCGTACAAGCTGACCGAGGCTTCGGGCTTCTACGAAAAGCATCCCGGCACCGACACCGCCGTGACGCAGATGATCCGCAAGACCACCGACAAGTCGCGCGGCATCCGCCTGGGCAACTTCGTTCAGATCCGCACCATCATCGATGAGGAAACCGAACAGATCTGGACCGGCAAGAAGACTCCCCAGCAGGCACTGGACACCGCTGTCACCCGTGGCAACGAGCAACTGGGCCGCTTCGCCCGGGCCAACAAGTAATCCTCCCATGTGATCTGCGGTGTGGCCGCTGCGCAGGCAGCCCGCACCGTGCATCACAGGCCCGCAACCGGCGGCCCCACGGCCATCCGGTTTGCGGGCTGTTTTGTTCTACCGAGTTCCGTCATGGAAAAACGCGTTCTTTTTCGATCCGCCTGGCTGCCGTGGCTGCTGATAGCACCACAGATGGTCATCGTGCTGGTCTTCTTTTTCTGGCCCGCAGGCCAGGCCATCGTGCAGTCTTTCCAGGCGCAGGATACGTTTGGCTTTTCCACCGAATGGGTGGGCTTCGCCAACTTCCAGCATCTGCTGGATGACCCTGCCTACCTGGCCTCGTTCAAGACCACGGCCATCTTTTCCCTGCTGGTGGCGGTGTTCGGCATCGCGCTGTCGCTGATGCTGGCCATTTTTGCGGACCGCGTGATCAAGGGTGCGCTCGCCTACAAGACCGCCTTGCTGCTGCCCTATGCGGTGGCGCCCGCCGTGGCAGGCGTGCTGTGGGTGTTCATGTTCTCGCCGTCCATCGGCGTCGTGGCCTATGCGCTGCGCATGATCGGCTATGACTGGAACCACCTGCTGAACTCCGGCAACGCCATGACGCTGATCGTAATCGCCGCGATCTGGAAGCAGATCTCCTACAACTTCCTGTTCTTCCTTGCGGGCCTGCAGTCCATCCCCAAGTCGCTGATCGAGGCCGCCGCCATCGACGGCGCGGGCCCCATGCGCCGCTTCTGGGACATCCAGTTCCCGCTGCTGTCGCCCACCACCTTCTTCCTGCTGGTGATGAACGTGGTCTATGCCTTCTTCGACACCTTCGGCATCGTGGACGCCACGACCCAGGGCGGTCCGGGCCAGGACACCTCCATCCTGGTCTACAAGGTCTATCACGATGGCTTCAAGGCCATGGACATGAGCGGCTCGGCTGCCCAATCCGTCGTGCTGATGGTGATCGTGGTTGCACTCACCGTGATCCAGTTCCGCTATGTTGAGAAGAAAGTGCAGTACTGATCATGGTTGAACGCAGTCCTCTTCTGACCTTTTTCTCGCACCTGATCATGGTGCTGGGCGTGTTGATCGTCGGCTTTCCGCTGTACCTGGCCTTCGTGGCCTCCACGCACACGCCGCAGGACATCATCCAGGTGCCCATGCCCCTGGTGCCCGGCAGCAACTTCTGGGAAACCTACAAGGCCGCGCTGTTCGGCGGCTCGGGCCCTGGCTCCAGCGCGCCCGTGGCACGCATGATGTGGATCAGCTTCGTCTCGGCCATGGTGATCACCGTGGGCAAGATCGCGATCTCGCTGCTGTCGGCCTTCGCACTGGTGTACTTCCGCTTCCCGTTCAAGAAGATCTGCTTCTGGCTGATCTTCGTGACCCTGATGCTGCCCGTGGAAGTGCGCATCGGCCCCACCTACGAAGTCGTCTCCACGCTGGGCATGCTCAACAGCTACGCCGGCCTGACGATTCCGCTGATCGCCTCGGCCACGGCCACCTTCCTGTTCCGCCAGTTCTTCCTGACGGTGCCGGACGAGCTGGTGGAGGCCGCCCGCATCGATGGCGCCGGCCCCATGCGCTTCTTCAAGGATGTGCTGGTGCCGCTGTCCAAGACCTCGATCGCGGCGCTGTTCGTGATCCAGTTCATCTACGGCTGGAACCAGTACCTGTGGCCGCTGCTCGTGACCACCTCGGAAGACATGTACCCCGTGGTCATCGGCATCAAGCGCATGGTGGCCAGCGGCGATACCGGCAACGACTGGAACGTGGTGATGGCGACGGCCCTGCTGGCCATGCTGCCGCCCGCTGCCGTGGTGATCCTGATGCAGCGCTGGTTCGTCAAGGGCCTGGTGGACACCGAAAAGTAAGCCGTCCACCGCCCCCACCCACCGTATAGAACCCCGCAGAGCAAGCGCCAGCGCCCTTCGCTCTGCGACTCAACCAGAATCTTCGTATGGCATCCATTTCCTTTCGCAACCTGATCAAGCGCTACGGCCACGGCCCGTCGGCCAACCAGGTACTGCACGGCGTCAACGCCGAAATCCAGGACGGCGAGTTCGTCGTCATCGTCGGCCCTTCGGGCTGCGGCAAGTCCACCCTGCTGCGCATGGTGGCGGGCCTGGAAGAGATCTCCGACGGCCAGCTGCTGATCGGCGACAAGGTCGTCAACGACGTGGAACCGGCCAAGCGCGACATCGCCATGGTGTTCCAGAACTATGCGCTGTACCCGCATATGTCGAACTACGAGAACATGGCCTACGGCCTGAAGATCGCCAAGGTGCCGCCCGAGGAGATCAAGCGCCGCGTGGACAAGGCCGCCAAGATCCTGGAGCTGTCGCACCTGCTGGACCGCAAGCCGCGCCAGCTGTCGGGTGGCCAGCGCCAGCGCGTGGCCATGGGCCGCGCCATCGTGCGCCAGCCCAAGGTCTTCCTGTTCGACGAACCGCTGTCCAACCTGGACGCCAAGCTGCGCGGCCAGACCCGCATCGAGATCCAGAAGCTGCACGCCGAGCTGGGCATCACCAGCCTGTTCGTGACCCACGACCAGGTCGAGGCCATGACCCTGGCCCAGCGCATGATCGTCATGAACGGCGGCGTGATGGAGCAGTTCGGCACGCCCGAAGAGGTCTACCACACGCCTGCCTCCACCTTCGTGGCCAGCTTCATCGGCTCGCCCCCGATGAACCTGCTCAAGAACGCGCCCGGCGGCACGGCCGGCCGCATCCTGGGCATCCGCCCCGAGCACCTGGTCGTCGTCAACGAAGGCGGCTGGGAAATCAAGGTGGACACCGTGGAAATGCTGGGCGCCGAGCGCCTGGTCTATGGTTCGCTCAATGGCGAGACGATGACGGTACGCATCGACGAAGGCGCGCCCTTCCCCAAGTCCGGCGAGACCATGCGCGTGCGTCCTTCCGAAGAGCGTCGCCTGCACTGGTTCGACGCAGAAAGCGGCAAGCGGATCTGATCCCCTGAAGGCCGGCTCTCCGACCTTTTCCAAGAGAGCCCCAGAGGCTCTCTTTTTCCATCCAAGCTCCCTTCTTTTGACGGACTCGCCATGACCGAGAACCTGAAATCCTGGCCCTACCCCCTGTGGGTGGCCCACCGTGGCGCCGGCAAGCTGGCGCCCGAAAACACCATGGCCGCTTTCCGCCTGGGCGCCGCGCACGGCTATCGCATGTTCGAGTGCGATGCCAAGCTGTCTGCCGACGGCGTGCTGTTCCTGATGCACGACGCCACGCTGGAGCGCACCACCAACGGCCACGGCACGGGTGGCGACCTGTCCATGGGCGAGATCGCCCAGCTCGACGCCGGCAGCTGGCATTCGCGCGCCTACGCGGGCGAGGCCCTGCCCACGCTGGAAGCCCTGGCGCGCTGGTGCCTGGCCAACCACTTTTTCCTGAACGTGGAGATCAAGCCCACGCCCGGCCAGGAAGAGGCCACGGGCCGCGCCACGGGCGAGCTGATGAACCGCATCTGGCCCCAGGACCGGGTCCCGCCGCTGTTCACCTCGTTCAAGACCGATGCCCTCAAGGGCGCACGCGACACGGCGCCCCACATTCCGCGCGGCCTGCTGGTGGACAGGCTGGCAGACGCCACGGGCGACGCCGACCTGCGCACCGCGCTGGAATTGGGCTGCGCAGCCATGGTGCTCAACCACGAGCTGTGGGATGCAGCCCTGGTCGCCAAGGTGCATGGCGCGGGCCTGCGCTGCAGCAGCTACACGGTCAACGACGAATGGGCCGCACAGCGCCTGATCGACCTGGGCACGGACGGCGTCATCACCGACCGTGTCGATATGTTCAGTCCCGCATCGCGCTGAGACGGCTGCCGGCTGGCGGGGCAGGACCTTTGGAAACAACCGCTGCAGCGGCCCGCCGCACAATGTGCGTCCATGACACCGCCCTGCAGCCCTCTTCCGCAGCGCCCCACGTGGGCACAGGCCCTTCGCCCATGCCTGGCCATCTGGCTGATGGCTCTGGCGATGCTGCTCCTGTCTGCACCCGGCCCGGCCCTGGCCCAGGACGGCGCCACAGCCGCGGGCGCGACCGCAGAAGACGGCCGGCCCGCCCTGCCCAGCGTAGACGATCTGCGCAAGCAGCTGGACGCCATTCCCCGCAAGCTGGCCGAGGACGATGACGGCCGCAAGCTGCTGGACGAGGCTGCAGCCATTGGCACGGCAGCCGACCAGGTGGCGGCCCGCCGCACCGAGGAACTGGCCGATATCGATTCGCGCCTGGCCGGCCTGGGACCAGCACCCGAAAAAGGCGCCCCCGCCGATGCGCCCGATGTGGCCGAGCAGCGCGCCAGCCTGGCCAAGCAACGCAGTGCCGTGGATTCCGAACTCAAACTCGCGCGGCTGGTGTCGGTCGATGCCGACCAGCGCGGCAACGAGCTGATACGCCAGCGCCGCGAGCAATTCCAGGCCGCGCTGACGGCCCGCACCGATTCACCGCTGGGCCGCCCCTTCTGGCGCAATCTGAGCACCGCCGCGCCCCTGGACGCGGCGCGCCTGCAGGGGCTGGGGCGCGAGCTGCGCCAATCGGTGAGCTCTACCTTGGCCTCCGATCGCCGGGGCGGCTTTATCGCCAGCCTGGCCGCTGCCTTGCTGATCGCCCTGCTCGGCCCCTGGCTGGCCGAGCGCCTGCTGGTGCGCGCCGCGCCCGCACGCCTGCCCAGCGGCCGCCTGCGCCGCTCGCTGCGCGCGGCAGCCACGGTGGTGATCAACACGCTGCTGATCGGCCTGGCGGCGCAGTTGGCCTGGAGCGTGCTCAAGGCCAGCGATGGCTTCGGCGAGTCGCTGGACGCGCTGGCCAAGGCCAGCGTGCAGGTCACGCTGTTCGGCGCCTTCGTGGTGTCGCTGGGCCAGACCCTGCTGTCGCGCAAGCGCAGCTCATGGCGCCTGCCCGGCGTGTCGGACGAGCTGGCCGAGCGGCTCAGCCCCTACCCCTGGTGGATTGCGGCAGGTGCCGCGATCAACGGCCTGGTGACCGAGGTCAACGCCATCATCGGCGCCAGCCTGGCCGCCGAGGTCACGGTGCACGCCCTGTCGGCCCTGCTGATTTCGGCCGTGGTCATGCTGGCCCTGCGGCATCTGCGCGCGCCGGCGCCAGTAGCGCAGGAAGACGGCGCCCAGGCGGAGCCCGCGCCGCCCCGGCCCTTGTGGGTGGGACTGCTCGTGGCCTGCGCGGCGGTGGCCAGCATTGCCACCATTGCACTGGCCGTGACCGGCTATGTGGCGCTGGCCGGCACGCTGGCACGCCAGATGGTGTGGACCGGCGTGGTCTTTGCCACCACCTACCTGCTGTTCCAGCTCGGCGACGATCTGTGCGAGGCCCTTCTGTCGTCCAAGGGCAGCTTCGGCACCCGGCTGAACCAGGGCCTGGGCATTGAGGGCCGGCTGCTGGACCAGGCCTCGGTCCTGGTCTCGGGACTGTTGCGCGTGGCCCTGCTGTTCTACATGGTGATCGCCCTGCTGGCCCCGCTGGGCACGGGGCCGGACGAGGTGTTTCGCCGCGGCAGCACGGTGAACCACAGTCTCAAGGTGGGCGACTTCACCATGGCGCCGCAGGCCCTGTTCACCGCATTCGCCGTGATCGTCACCGGCCTGATCGTGATCCGCGTGATCAAGCGCTGGCTGACGGACCGCTACTTCCCCAACACCTCGCTGGAGCCTGGCATGCGCAGCTCCATCACCACGCTGCTGGGCTATGTGGGCGGCATCTTCGTGGTGGCCGTGGCGCTGGCGGGGCTGGGCATCAGCGTGGAGCGCATCGCCTGGGTGGCCAGTGCGCTGTCGGTGGGCATTGGTTTCGGCCTGCAGGCCATCGTGCAGAACTTCATCTCGGGCCTGATCCTGCTGGCCGAGCGGCCCGTCAAGGTGGGCGACTGGGTGGTGCTGGGCGATACCGAGGGCGACGTGCGCCGCGTCAACGTGCGCGCGACCGAGATCCAGCTTGGCGACCGCTCCACCGTCATCGTGCCCAACTCGGAATTCATCACCAAGACCGTGCGCAACATGACGCTGGCCGGCGCGCCCGGGCGGGTGCTGCTGCGCCTTCCCGCACCGCTGGACACCGATGCCGAGCGCATGCGCACACTGATCCTGGAAGCCTTTCGCGCGCATGAAGGCATTCTGGACACGCCCGAGCCCCTGGTGCAGCTCGAAGGCATCGCCAACGGCACGCTGACCTTCCTGGCCATCGGCTACGTCGGCAATCCGCGCAATGCGGGTGGCGTGCGCAGCGATGTGCTGTTCAGCATCCTGGCCTCGCTCAAGGGCGCAGGCCTGTACCTGTCGCCACCGGCCACCACCTCGGTGGCGGCACCCGTGGTGACAGGTACGCCGGGCACGCCGACCATGCCCGGTGATCCGGCCAGCCCGGCCTAGCCGCGCCTTGCCATTTCCGATCGCACATGCGCCGCGACCACGGCCATCAGCTCACGCAGATGGCCGCGCAGCGGCTCGAATCCCGCATTGGGCTCGCGCGTGTCCTCGTCCATGTAGACCGGGCGGCGGATCTCGATCTGCAGGCTGTGCCGGCCCAGGTGCGGCTGGCCTATGCGCCCGATCAGCTCCACGCCCTTGTAGGGCTCGTTGTAGGCCACGCTATAGCCAAAGCCCGCCAGCGTCTCGCCCACCAGCTGGATGAACTCGGGCGCGCAGGTCGTGCCGTCGCGGTCGCCCAGCACGAAGTCGGCCAGCGGCGGCGCGTCGGTACGGCCCAGGCGCTTGTAGACATCGTTGGGCATGGAGTGCAGGTTCAGGTGCCAGACACCGCCAAAGCGCTGCACGCTGTCATCGATGGCCTGCGCCAGCGCCGCATGGTAGGGACGCCAGTAGCGCGCGATGCGGTGCTCCACCTCGGCCACCGTGCGCGGACGGTCATACAGCGGCGTTGCCACGCCGTCGCGGCTGATGCGCTGCCAGATCAGGCCCAGGCCCTGGCGCGTCTTGACGCTGGGCGCCAGGGGCACGGGCCACTGGCCGTCGATCTGGGCCGGGTCCAGGTCGGCCTCGCTGCGGTTGGGGTCGATGTAGGTGCGCGGAAAGGTGGCCTCGATCAGCGTCGCGCCATGCGCGGGCCACTGGTCCCAGAGCGCGGCCACATGCGTGTCCTCGCCACGGCGCAGCAGGGACATGGGCACGGCGTGGCCGAAATCCTCGGGATAGGAGGTGCCGCTGTGCGGCGAGTCGCAGACGATGGGCAGCGCCTCGCCCATTGCGGGATGCACCACGACCGGGGTGTCCGGCCGGGGGCGCAGGAAATCCGACTGTGCCATGCGGTCCATCAGTCGAGCTTGATGTTGGCGCGCTTGGCCACGGCCGTGTAGCGCTCGATGGCGGCCTTGATTTGCTTGGCGAATTCCTCGGGCGTGTTGCCCATGGATTCGCCCGAGATGGATTTTTGCTTTTCCAGGTAGTCAGGCATGGCCATGGCCTTGTGCGCGGCGGCATTGAGCTTGTCGATGATGGGGCGCGGCGTGCCGGCCGGCGCAACCAGGCCGAACCAGCCGCCATCGCCCATCTGCGCAAAGCCCAGCTCGGTGTACGTGGGCACGTCGGGCAGCACATCGGCGCGCTTGAAGGCCAGCACCGCCAGAGGTCGCAGCTTGCCGTCCTTGATGTGGGGCAGCGTGGAGGGCAGGTTGTCCGTCATGGCATTGACCTGGCCGCCCAGCGCATCGGTGATGGCCTGGCCCGCGCCCTTGTAGGGGATGTGCAGCAGGTCGATGCCCGCCAGGTTCATGAAGTTCTCGATATTGGCGTGGCCCAGCGAACCCGTGCCCGGCGAGGCAAAGCTGTACTTGCCCGGATTGGCCTTGGCCAGGGCGATGAACTCCTTCATGGTCTTGGCGGGCACGCTGGCGTTGACCACGAATACGCTGGGCACCGACATCACATTGGTGATGGGCGCGAAGTCCTTGATCGGGTCATAGGGCAGCTTGCGGAAGATCGCCGGGTTGGAGCCGTGCGTGCTCACCGTGGCCATGCCGATGGTGTAGCCGTCCGGCGCGGCACGCGCGATTTCGGAAGCGCCGATGGAGCCGCCGGCCCCGCCGCGGTTGTCCACCACCACGGACTTGCCGAGGATCACGCTCATCTTCTCGGCCAGCAGGCGCGCCACCATGTCGGTGGAGCCACCGGCTCCGAACGGCACGACCAGGCGGATCGGACGGCTGGGATAGTCGGCCGCCGGGCCCTGGGCCCAGGCGGCGGGAGCCAGAAGAGCGGTGGCGGCGCAGGCGGCCAGGCTGGACAACAGGGTGCGGCGCATTGCCATGGGATGTTTCCTATCTTGGTTGGGGGTGGCGGCAAAGCACGGGCTCTGCGGGACAGGCGCTGATTCTGGACAGCCGCCGCATCCGCGAAAAGAGACAAGACGGCAAGCAACCATGACCAACCGTCATAATTGCGCCCGTCATGCGCATGCACTCCCCCTCGCTTTCCGAGCTGCACGCCTTCGCGGCGGCCGCGCGCCTGGGCAGCTATTCGCTGGCGGCCCGGGAGCTGTATGTCACCCAGGGCGGCATCAGCCGCGCCATCGCCCGGCTGGAAGAGCACTTGGGCTTTGCCCTCTTCGAGCGCCAGGGCCGGCGCAGCGTGCTGACCGAAGCCGGCCGCGAATACCTGCAGGCCGTGGAGCCCGCCGTACACGCCATCGAATCGGCATCCGCGGCCGCACGCAGGCGCCACTTCGGCCCGCAACTGCGGCTGTCGGTGGTGCCCACGCTGTTCAGCCATTGGCTGATTCCGCGCCTGCCGCACTTCAACGCCCTGCATCCGGGCATCGCCCTGTCGTTCGCGCCCTATCGGCGCGACGATCCGCTGTCGGCCGCCGAGATAGACGGCTGGCTGCGCGTGGGCAGCGAGCCCTGGCCCGCCCATGTGGTGGCCGACTATGTGGTGGGCCGCGATCTGGTGCCCATCTGCCATCCGAGAGAACTGCAGGGCCCGCGGCCCATCCGCAGCCCCCGGGACGTGCTAGCACGCCCGCTGCTGTTCCACACCAACTATCCGGGCAACTGGGCCCGCTGGATGTCCCATCTGAACCTGCCCGGACCCTGCCCCGCACCGGCAGCCGATTTCGAGCTGGTGGCCCTGCTGGTACAGGCCGTGGCCGCCGGCATGGGCGTGGCCCTGGTGCAGCGCTGCCTGGTCGAGGAAGACCTGGCCGCCGGCCGCGTGGCCCTTGCCTTGCCTGCGCCCGTCCACATCGAACGCGGCTACTTTCTGTGCCGTCCCGCCACGCGGGCACCTTCCGAAGCCTTTGCGCAGTTCCGCGAATGGCTGCTGGAGCAGGCCGCGCCGTGCGCCGTGCCTCCAGCCGCAGTCTCAGGCCCCTGATCGCCAGGAGAAACGCCCTCTTCCGTTGATCTGCATCAATCTTTGCTGTCAGCCATCAGCGCCAGCCGCGTGAAAGCACCCACTGGCAAAGCGCCATCACCACGACCAGCGCAGCATAGGTGGCCATCTTTGCATCGCGCCCGAACCACCACAGCCCCGCCAGCAGCACCAGTGCACCAACAATGAAATTGATAGCAACCTGTGACCACCAGGCCATGGATTGCTGCGATTTCCCATAGATCAAAAGCGCGCACAACATCAGGGCCGGCGACAGGAAAAGTGCAGGCGCCAGGAAGTTCAGCCAATGATTCGTACTCGCAATCCATCCCATGTGCGGGCTCCGATTCCAGGGTGTTGTGTTCAGGGATGCCTGAAACTGCGCGAAATTTTATAATCCCGGGTTATGGCAGTCTGGGCACTCGGCATCAACCACCACACGGCTCCGCTTGATATGCGGGGACGTTTCGCGTTCGCGCTCGACCAGATCGTGCCCACGCTGCAGGGTCTGCGCGAATCGCTGACCGGCCCGGGCCGCCAGCACAGCGCCGTCGAGACCGCCATTCTCTCCACCTGCAACCGTACCGAGATCTACTGCGCGGCCGAAATGCCGGCCATGGACCACACGCTGCACTGGCTGGCCAACAGCGGCGGCATCTCGTCCGAACTGCTGCGCTCGCACTCCTATCTGCTGGAAGACGGCCATGTGGCGCGCCATGCCTTCCGCGTGGCCAGCGGGCTCGATTCCATGGTGCTGGGCGAGGCCCAGATCCTGGGCCAGATGAAGAATGCCGTGCGCGCCGCAGAGAACGCAGGCGCCCTGGGCAGCACGCTGAACCAGCTGTTCCAGCGCAGCTTCGCGGTGGCCAAGGAAGTGCGCAGCTCCACCGAAATCGGTGCCCACAGCATCAGCATGGCCGCTGCCGCCGTGCGGCTGGCCGGCCAGCTGTTCGAAGACCTCTCCCAGATCCGCGTGCTGTTCGTGGGCGCGGGCGAGATGATCGAGCTGGTCTCCACCCATTTCGCGGCCCGCCACCCCAAGCAGATCATGATCGCCAACCGCACGCTGGAGCGCGGCGAAAAGCTGGCCGCCCAGTTTGGCGCCGGCACCATGCGGCTGGCCGACTTGCCCGAGCATCTGCATGAATACGATGCCGTGATCAGTTGCACGGCCTCCAGCCTGCCCATCATCGGCCTGGGCGCCGTGGAAAGCGCGCTCAAGAAGCGCAAGCACCGCCCCATGTTCATGGTCGATCTGGCCGTGCCGCGCGATATCGAATCCGAGGTCAAGGACCTGCGCGACGTCTACCTCTACACCGTGGACGATCTGGCCACGGTGGTGCGCACGGGCCAGGCCCAGCGCCAGGCGGCGGTCGAGCAGGCCGAAGTCATCATCGACCACGGCGTGCAAAGCTTCATGCACTGGCTGGACCAGCGCCGCCCGCAGGCCGGCGTGGTGCCGCTGATCCGGCAGCTCAACACCCAGACCGACGAATGGCGTGCGCTGGAGATTGCACGGGCCAAGAAGCTGCTGGCCAAGGGCGAGGACATAGACACCGTGCTGGAGGCCCTGTCGCGCGGCCTCACGCAGAAAATGCTGCACGGCACCCTGGCCGAGCTGCACAAGGGTGACGCCGACCAGCGCACCCAGACCATGGACACGGTCTCGCGCCTGTTCCTGCGCTCCGCGCCAGGCGGTCCGCGCGGCACGACTCCCGACAAGGCGCTCTAGCGGCGCTCGCCTCCCTTCAGAGAGCCGCGCACCCGCGGGTCTCTGGCGCCTCGGCCCACTTCCGGCCACCTCGTTCCCCCGCCGCAGCGCTGCCCCGCGCAGCCCTTCGCACCATCGCCTCACACCATGCAAGACTTTCTGCGCCAACAACTGGAGCGCTACGCCCAGCGCCTTGAAGAACTCGACTTCCTGCTCTCGCGCGAAGACATCATGGGCGACATGAAGCAGTACCGCGCCATCTCGCGCGAGCATGCCGATGTGACGGCCATTGCCGGCCGCTATGCACGCTACCGCCAGCGCGAGGCCGATCTGGCCTCTGCCAGGGACATGCTGGACGATCCCGACATGGAGGAAATGGCGCGCGAGGAAATCTCCGGCGCAGAGATCGAGCTGGTGCAGCTGGAAGATGAACTGCAGCGCCTGCTCCTGCCCAAGGACCCCGACGACGCGCGCAACGCCTACCTGGAAATCCGCGCGGGCACGGGTGGCGATGAATCTGCCCTGTTCGCAGGCGACCTGGCCCGCATGTACACGCGCCACTGCGACGCCGTGGGCTGGAAGGTCGAGATCATGAGCGCCAACGAAAGCGAGCTGGGCGGCTACAAGGAAGTGGTGCTGCGCGTGGAAGGCACGGATGTCTACGGCCGCCTGCGCTTCGAATCCGGCGGCCACCGCGTGCAGCGCGTGCCTGCCACCGAGACCCAGGGCCGCATCCACACCAGCGCCTGCACCGTCGCCGTCATGCCCGAGCCGGACGAAACCCAGGTCATCACGCTCAACCCGGCCGACCTGCGCATCGACACCTTCCGCGCCAGCGGCGCTGGCGGCCAGCACATCAACAAGACCGACTCGGCCGTGCGTGTGGTCCACCTGCCCACGGGCATCGTCGCCGAGTGCCAGGACGGCCGCAGCCAGCACAGCAACAAGGCCAAGGCCCTGCAGGTGCTGCAGGCGCGCCTGCAGGAAAAGGAGCGCAGCGAGCGCGAGGCCAAGGAGGCCGCGCTGCGCAAGGGCCTGATCGGCAGCGGCGACCGCAGCGACCGCATCCGCACCTACAACTTCCCCCAGGGCCGGCTCACCGACCACCGCATCAACCTCACCATCTACAAGCTGCTGGCCGTGATGGAAGGCGACCTGGGCGACGTGCTCGACGCGCTGCAGGCCGCACGCGAGGCCGAACTGCTGGCCGAGCTGCAGGTCAACAGCTGAGGCGCGGGCCATGGCCAACCTACCCACCATCAAAGAGGCTCTGCAGCACTCCCAGGCCCAGGGGCTTGCGCGCATCGACGCGCAAATGCTGCTGCTGCATGTGCTCGGACGCCAGGCCGGCGGCCGCGCCTGGCTGCTCACCCACGACGGGGACGCGCTGACCGCGCCCCAGGCCGGCGTCTATGCCGCGCTGTGCACACGGCGGCTGAGCGGGGAGCCCGTCGCCTACCTGGTGGGCCACAAGGAGTTCTACGGGCTGGATCTGGCCGTGGACGCACGCGTGCTCGACCCTCGCCCCGATACCGAAACCCTGGTGGACTGGGCGCTGGAGCTGATACCCGCCCAGGCCCCGAGCGGCCCCGCATGCCGTGTTGCGGATCTGGGCACCGGCAGCGGAGCGATTGCCCTGGCCCTGCAGAGCCAGCGTCCCGGCGCCACCGTGTGGGCCGTGGATGCCAGTGCCGACGCGCTGGCCGTGGCCAGCGCCAATGCCACGCGCCTGCAGCTGGGCGTGCGGTTTGCGCATGGCAGCTGGCTGGAGCCGCTGGCAGGCCAGGCGCCGTTCAACCTCATCGTCAGCAATCCGCCCTATATCCGCGACGACGATCCGCACTTGCTGGCGTTGGAGCATGAGCCGCTGTCGGCTCTGGCCAGCGGCGCCGATGGCCTGGCCGATATCCGCGCCATCATCGCCCAGGCGCCCGCGCTGCTGGCCCGGGGCGGCTGGCTGCTGATGGAGCATGGCTGGGACCAGGCCGATGCCGTGGCCGCCCTGCTGCGCCATGCCGGCTTTGGCGACGTGCAGCATCGCCACGACCTGGGCGGCATTGCCCGCTGCACGGGCGGGCAATGGCAAGGGCAGGCCAGAGCTCTGACCTGAGCTCTGGCCTGGGCGTAGCAATCCCGCATGCTTTCAAAGTCCGCGCCGAGAGTGAAATAATCCCATCCATGCCGCCGCGCCTGCGGCGCCCACCACGACCCCGGAGCACCACACAGATGAGCGACACCCAGCAACGCATCGACCAACTGGTCAAAAGCAACAACATCCTGCTGTTCATGAAGGGCAGCGCCAGCTTTCCCATGTGCGGTTTCTCGGGCCGCGCCATCCAGATTCTCAAGGCCTGCGGCGTGGAGACCAAGGACATCTCCACCGTCAACGTGCTCGAGGACCAGGAAATCCGCCAGGGCATCAAGGACTACAGCAACTGGCCCACGATCCCCCAGCTCTACGTGCAGGGCGAGTTCATCGGCGGCTCGGACATCATGATGGAGATGTACGAATCCGGCGAGTTGCAGCAGCTGCTGGCACCCAAGGCCTGAGTTCGCAGGCTTGCGACTCGCGCGCAGCAACCCGCCTGCGCCCGCTGCTGCGCAGAATCAAGCCACCCTTGGGTGGCTTTTTTTCGCCCGTACCGGACTGCCAGCGCACTGCCCGGGCATGCCACAAGGCCAGGGGCATGTGATGTGTGGTCGAATGGACACATCTTTCACATCCGGAAAACCGCGCCTGCGCCCGCTTCTCCGCCTTGCCTATGAGTCTGTCCCAAAGTCTGCTGTTGATCGTCGCACTGATACTGACCAGTGCCTTCTTCTCCGTGGCCGAGATCTCGCTGGCCGCCTCGCGGCGCCTGCGGCTTCGGCAGATGGCGGAGGACGGGGAGCCACGCGCCGAACAGGTCATGAAGATGCAGGCCCAGCCGGGCGAGTACTTCACGGTCACGCAGATTGGGCTGAATGCCGTCGCCATCCTGGGCGGCGTGGTGGGCGAAGGGGCATTGACGCCCTATCTGGCCGAATTGCTCATGCTCTGGCTGCCCGAGAGCCGGGCACAGACCGTGGGCTTTCTGCTCTCGTTCGCCACCGTCACCTCGCTGTTCATCCTCTTTGCCGACCTGCTGCCCAAGCGCCTGAGCATGGCCGAGCCCGAAGCCCTGGCCATCCGCGTGCTGCGCCCCATGCTCTGGTGCATGGCCGTGCTCAAGCCCCTGGTCTGGTGCTTCAACCACCTGGCGGACGCCGTTGCCAAGCTCTTAGGCCTGCCCACAGTGCGCGACGACCGCATCACGCACGAAGACATCCTGGCCATGACCGAAGCTGGCGCGCGCGCCGGCGTGCTGGCCGCGAAGGAGCAGCAGGTGATCGCCAACCTGTTCGAGCTGGACTCGCGCACCATCGGCTCGGCCATGACGCAGCGCGACCGCATCGCCTACTTCCACCGTGACGACCCCGACGAACTGATCCGGGTCCGCATTGCCGAAGAACCTTTTTCCACCTACCCCGTCTGCGATGGCGACATCGACCACATCGTCGGCTATGTCGATGCCAAGGACCTGTTCCAGCGCGCGCTGAACAACCAGCCCCTGTCGCTCATGGACGACTCCCTGGTCCACAAGGTGCTGGTCGTGCCGGACCGCCTGACGCTGGCCGAGGTGCTGGAGCAGTTTCGCCAGGTGCATGAGGACTTTGCCGTCATCGTCAACGAATACAGCCTGGTGGTCGGCGTGGTCACGCTCAATGACGTGATGAGCACGGTGATGGGCGGCCTGGTCAGCCCGGGCGACGAGGAGCAGATCCTGCGCCGCGACGAGAACTCCTGGCTGATCGACGGCGTCACGCCCGTCGAGGATGTGATGCAGGCCCTGGAACTCGACGAGCTGCCCCACGCCGAGGACTACGAGACCCTGGGCGGCTTCCTCATGGTGATGCTGCGCCGCATTCCCAGGCGCACCGACACCGTGCAATGGGGCGGCTACCGTTTCGAGGTCATGGACGTGGACAGCTACCGCATCGACCAGGTGCTGGTCACGCGCATGTCCGCCAGCAGCCCGGCCGCGCCGCCCAACGCCGGCGACACGGCAGCGGCCGTGGCCAAGGTATCCAGCATGTCGTCGGAGACGTCGTCCTGACGGGCAACGCAGAACAGCAGAACAACAGCCGCGCAGCCGCTCGGCGGCGCTGCGCGGCCCTCAAGCCGAGCGCGAGGGCTCTATCTCCCAGCGCCGCTGCGCAGCGAACACCGCATTCGGGTACTGGGGCTGTCCCCGGCTGCCGTTGTAGCGGCCCAGCGCCATGTAGGCATCGCCTTTTTCGCGGTCCAGATAGTGGCGCAGGATCACGCAGCCAAAGCGCAGATTGGTCTGCATGTGAAACAGCTTGCCGATGTCTCCATCGCCGATCAGCCGCATCCAGAACGGCATGATCTGCATGTAGCCGCGTGCACCCACGCTGGAGATGGCGAACTTGCGGAACGCGCTCTCCACCTGCACCAGCCCCATCACCAGAGAGACTTCCAGGCCGGCACGCTTGGACTCGTACCAGACGGTTTGCAGGAACTCCAGCCTCGTCGCCAGCTCCGGCTTGCGCGAACGCAGGCGCTCGCTGCTGGCCGTGAGCCAGCGAAGGTAGTCCAGCCGGGCCTCGGTGGAGGCAAAGCGCAGCTCGGGCGGCGCCGATCCCGTGACGGCGGAACTCAGCGCAGTGCGCACCGAATCGGCCAGCGGCTCCTCCAGCTGGCCACCGGCCCAGGCGGGCGCGGCCAGCCCGCCGAGCAGCGGTGCCGAGCCCAGCGAAGCCGCCAGGCGCAGGCAATCGCGTCGCGTCACCACGGGCGCCTGGCTCACAGGCCCAGCCTTTGCTTGAGATGGCCCAGCACATCGGCGGCGGCCAGCTTGGTCGCTTCCGTGTCGCGGCGATGCTGGTACTCGAGCTGTCCTTCCTTGAGGCCCCGGTCGGACAGCACCACGCGGTGCGGCACGCCAATCAGCTCCCAGTCGGCAAACATGGCGCCCGGACGTTCGCCACGATCGTCCAGGATCACGTCCACACCCAGTGCCAGCAGCTCGGCATGCAGCTTCTCGGCAGCTTCCTTCACGGGTTCGCTGCGGTCCATGCCAATGGGGCAGACCACCACGGTGAAGGGCGCAATCGCGTCGGGCCAGATGATGCCGCGCTCGTCATGGTTCTGCTCGATGGCTGCAGCGGGCAGGCGCGTCACGCCAATGCCGTAGCAGCCCATTTCAAACAGCGAGGGCTTGCCGTTCTCGGCCAGGAAGGTGGCGTTCATGGCCTGGGAGTACTTGGTACCCAGGTAGAACACATGGCCGACTTCAATTCCGCGCTCAATGGCCAGCTCGCCTGCGCCATCAGGAGACTTGTCGCCAGCCACCACGTTGCGCAGGTCGGCCACCACATCAGGCTCGGGCAGGTCGCGGCCGAAGTTCACGCCGGTGATGTGGAAGTCGGCCTCGTTCGCGCCGCAGACCCAGTCGGCCATCACGCCCACCTCGCGGTCCACGACCAGCTTCACGGGCTGCTTCAGGCCGATCGGGCCCAGGTAGCCGGGCTGGCAACCGAAGTGCTCCTCGATCTCGGCCACAGTGGCAAAGCGGAAGCCCACGTCCAGGCCCGGCACCTTGGCCACCTTGATCTCGTTCATTTCATGATCACCGCGCAGCAGCAGCAGCCAGATCTGGCTGCCTGCCACCTCGCCCTTGTCGTCGAGCTTGTCGGTGGCCAGCACCAGGGACTTCACCGTCTGCGACAGCGGCAGGCCCAGCTGGGATGCGACAGATTCGCAGGTGCTGTTGCCGGGCGTCGCCACCTTGGTCATCGCCTGGGCCGCAGCGGGACGGGGACCCGCAGGCGCCAGGGCCTCGGCCTTTTCGATATTGGCGGCATAGTCGCTGCTCGGGCAGTAGACGATGGCGTCCTCGCCCGTGGAAGCGATGACCTGGAATTCCTCGCTCAGATCGCCGCCGATGGCACCGCTGTCTGCACGCACGGCACGGTACTGCAGGCCGAAGCGGTCGAAGATGCGCTTGTAGGCCGCGCGCATGGTCTGGTAGCTGACCTGGGCCGCATCACGGTCCTTGTCGAAGGAATAGGCGTCCTTCATGATGAACTCGCGGCCACGCATCAGGCCAAAGCGCGGGCGGCGCTCATCGCGGAACTTGGTCTGGATCTGGTAGAAATTCTTGGGCAGCTGCTTGTAGCTCTTGAGCTCCTGGCGCGCAATGTCCGTCACCACCTCTTCGCTGGTGGGCTGGATCACGAAGTCGCGGCCATGGCGGTCCTTGATGCGCAGCAGCTCGGGGCCCATCTTCTCGAAGCGGCCGGTCTCCTCCCACATCTCGGCAGGCTGGACCACGGGCATGGTCACTTCCACGGCACCGGCACGGTTCATTTCCTCGCGCACGATGGCCTCGACCTTGCGGATCACGCGCAGCCCCATGGGCATGTAGTTGTAGATGCCTGCACCCAGCTTCTTGATCAGGCCGGCCCGCGTCATGAGCTTGTGGCTGACCACTTCGGCGTCGGCCGGAGCTTCCTTGAGGGTGGAGATGAAAAATTGGGAGGCTTTCATGGATCAGGGGCTTCGCGGGAATCGGGGCAGCGTGCTTGCCGCTGGCAAGGCACCGTGCATAATGGACACAATTCAGAAAATTGGGGTTCGATTATGCTTGACCGGGACGGATTTCGCCCGAACGTCGGCATCATCCTGCTCAACCAAAAGAACCAGGTGTTCTGGGGCAAACGCATCCGCACCCACAGCTGGCAGTTTCCACAGGGCGGCATTGACCGGGGGGAGACACCCGAACAGGCCATGTTCCGGGAACTGCATGAGGAAGTGGGGTTGATGCCCAACCACGTTCGCGTGGTCGCCCGCACCCGGGACTGGTTGCGCTACGAGGTGCCAGACCGGTACATCCGCCGCGATGCGCGCGGACACTACAAAGGCCAGAAGCAGATCTGGTATTTGCTGCAGCTCATGGGTCACGACTGGGATTTGAACCTGCGTGCCACCGACCACCCCGAATTCGACGCCTGGCGCTGGAATGACTACTGGGTGCCATTGGACGTGGTGGTGGAGTTCAAGCGCGGCGTCTATGAGATGGCCCTGACCGAGCTGGCCCGGTTCCTGCCCCGCGGCGAACAGCAACGCAACCGTTATCTGCGCAGCGGCATGCGCCCCAGGGAAGCCCATGAACAGGGTCCTGAGACATACACTGCGCCGGGTTTGCATCCAGCACGCTCAGGCAGCTTTCGCGTCAATCCCGGCATGGAGTTGCCGCCTGGCGCCTGTTTCGATCCTGATCCACAGTCGGGGCAGCAAGCCCTGCAACCCGACCCAGGCAAGGCCTGAAACCGGGCCAGAGCCATACGCAAAAGCGCACCCGAGGGTGCGCTTTTTCTTGGCCTTGAGGGTCTGGCGCCTCAGTGCCCCGCAATCACCATGTTGTCGCGGTGCACCATCTCCGGGCCTGCGGAATAGCCCAGCAGGCGCTCGATCTCCACCGAGCTTTTGCGACACAGCAGCCGCGCCTCGGCACTTGCATAGTTGGCCAGCCCGCGCGCCACCTCGATACCCAGGGCATCGCGCACCGCGATCACATCGCCACGGGCGAACTCGCCATCCACATTCACCATGCCGATGGGCAGCAGGCTCTTGCCTTCGTCGCGCAGCTTGGCCACGGCGCCGGCATCCACGGACACGGAGCCGCGCAGTTGCAGATGGTCTGCAATCCACTGCTTGCGCGCCTGGTTCTTGTGCGTCTGCGCCAGGAGCAGCGTGCCGATGGACTCGCCTGCCGCCAGACGCACCAGCACGTCCTGCTCACGCCCCCAGGCGATGACGGTTGAAGCACCCGAGCCCGCCGCGCGCTTGGCCGCGAGGATCTTGGTGATCATCCCACCCTTGCCAATGGACGAGCCCGCGCCTCCGGCCATCTCCTCCAGCGCCGGGTCGCCGGCATTGGCCACATCGATGAAACGCGCATCGGGATTGCTGCGCGGGTCGGCGCTGTAAAGGCCTCGCTGATCGGTCAGGATGACCAGGGCATCGGCCTCGATCAGATTGGCAACCAAAGCGCCCAAGGTATCGTTGTCACCGAACTTGATCTCGTCGTTGACCACGGTGTCGTTCTCGTTGATCACCGGCACGATGCCCAGCTCCAGCAGCGTCAGCAAGGTGTTGCGCGCGTTGAGATAGCGCTCGCGGTCCGCGAGGTCGGCATGCGTGAGCAGCACCTGCGCACTGCCCATGCCCTGTTCGCGCAACTTGGACTCGTACATCTGTATCAGGCCCATCTGCCCCACGGCCGCAGCGGCCTGCAGTTCATGAATCTCCTTGGGCCGTGCAATCCAGCCCAGACGCTTCATGCCTTCGGCCACCGCGCCGCTGGAGACCATGATCACCTCGCGCCGCCGGCCTCCATGGCTTTCATCCCCGCGCACCAGGGCCGCCAGCTGGCGGCTCCATTCCTGGATCGCGGCCTCATCAAGACCGCGACCTTCATTGGTCACCAGGCTGGAGCCGACCTTGACCACGATGCGATGGGCATCACGCAACAAGTTGGAAGACATGGATGGATAGTGATTCTTGCAGCGCAGGCCGAGGCAGACCCCGCCGCTGTTGTGATCAAGGCAATGGGTGGGACAGGCCGCTCTTACTCGGAATCGCGGGGAGCAAAACGCGGGTCGGTGAGATCCACGCCATCACCCTCGACTTCGACGAAGCGTGGGTCGATTTCCTTGGGACCGGCCTCGATCTGCTGCTGTTCATGCACATGCTTGTAGATGGTGCGGATCAGCACTTCGCAGCCTTCGCGCGTCAGGGCGGAAATCTCGAACACCGGACCCTTCCACTTGAAGCGCTTGACGAAGTCCTTGACGCGTGCGGCGCGCTCCTCGGCCGGCACCATGTCCAGCTTGTTGAGCACCAGCCAGCGCGGCTTGTTGTACAGCTCGGCATCGTACTTCTGCAACTCGCCCACGATGGCCTTGGCCTGGGCCACAGGATCCACGCTGTCATCGAACGGCGCCAGGTCCACCACATGCAGCAGCAATCGGGTGCGCTGCAGGTGACGCAGGAACTGGTGGCCCAGGCCGGCACCTTCCGACGCGCCTTCGATCAGCCCGGGGATATCGGCCACCACAAAGCTTTGCTCGGCGGCAACACGAACCACGCCCAGATTGGGATGCAGCGTGGTGAACGGATAGTCGGCAATCTTGGGACGCGCATTGGAGACTGCGGCGATGAAAGTGGATTTGCCCGCATTGGGCATGCCCAGCAGACCCACGTCGGCCAGAACCTTGAGTTCCAGCTTGAGGTTCTTGCGCTCACCGGGCCAGCCAGGCGTCTTTTGCCGTGGCGCGCGGTTGATGGCGCTCTTGAAGCGCAGGTTGCCGTAGCCGCCATCGCCGCCCTTGGCAATGGTCACCACCTCGCCGGGCGTCAACAGTTCGTAGAGCACCTCCCCGGTTTCGGCATCGCTGATGATGGTGCCAACCGGCATGCGCAGCGTGATGTCGTTGCCTGCGGCACCGAACATGTCCGAGCCCTTGCCGTGCTCGCCGCGCGTGGCATCGTGGCGACGCGAGAAGCGGTAGTCCACCAGGGTGTTGAGATTGACGTCGGCCACCGCGTAGACATGGCCTCCACGGCCGCCATCTCCTCCATCGGGACCACCGAATTCCTTGTATTTTTCGTGCCGGAATGACACGCAGCCATTGCCGCCATCACCGGCAGCAATGTCGATATAAGCTTCGTCGACGAACTTCATGAGGCATCCAGTTTACAAAAAGCAGTGTGCACCAGACAGCCCCAGGCCACACCTCAGAGACGGAAAAGGGGACGAGCGCACGATGCACCGCCCTCCTGAAACGACAAAGCCCCGACAGGTCGGGGCTTCGAGCGTCGAAGTGACAGAGCTTAGGCAGCCGTCACGTTGACCGTGTGCTTGGACAGTGCACCCTTGACAGCAAACGACACATGGCCGTCCACCAGAGCGTACAGGGTGTGGTCCTTGCCCACGCCGACGTTGTCGCCGGGGTGGAACTTGGTGCCACGTTGGCGCACGATGATCGAGCCGGCGGTGATCAACTCACCACCAAAAGCCTTCACGCCGAGCATTTTGGGCTTGGAATCGCGCCCGTTTCGCGTAGAGCCGCCGCCTTTTTTCTGTGCCATGACTCAGCTCCTGGATTAAGCAGCGATCGCCACGATCTGCAGCTCGGTGAACTGCTGGCGATGGCCTTGGCGCTTCTGATAATGCTTACGACGGCGCATCTTGAAGATGTGCACTTTGTCGTGCTTGCCGTGAGCAACCACGGTTGCCTTGACAGACGCACCGGACACCAGAGGTGTGCCGACCTTGATTTCAGCGCCGTTGCCGACTGCCAGAACCTGATCGATCACAACTTCTTGGCCTACGTCCGCAGCAATCTGTTCTACCTTGATCTTTTCGCCAGCTGCAACGCGATACTGCTTGCCGCCGGTTTTTATGACTGCGTACATTTAAACCTCTTGAATTTGAGAGTTCCGCGAACGAATTTCCACGGAAGCCGGAGATTCTAGCACGCACTCACATTCCTTGCATGAAGCGCTCCCCTCCTTCGCCCAAACAACCGCCAGAGCGGGTCGCAGGCAGGGTCGCTCTTCCTATAATTGGCGATCCACTTGGCGCCCGCAGTACCTTGACCACAGCTCTCTCCACCCCCAATCCGCTTGCCCTGATCACTGACGACATGCGCGAGGTGGATCATGTGATTGCCCAGCGCCTGACGACCACCGTCCCGCTGATTGCCCAGATCTCCCAGTACATCATCGCTGCAGGCGGCAAGCGCCTGCGGCCCGCCCTGCTGCTCATGGTCTGCAATGCATTGGGATACGAAGGCAAGGACAGGCATGTCCTGGCTGCCGTGGTCGAACTGATTCATACAGCCACCCTGCTGCACGACGACGTCGTGGATGAATCCACGCTGCGTCGCGGCCGCCCGACGGCCAACGAGACCTTCGGCAATCCGGCCAGCGTGCTGGTCGGCGACTTCCTGCACTCGCGCTCCTTCCAGATGATGGTGGAAGTCGGCAGCATGCGCGTGCTCAAGATTCTCTCGGATGCCACCAACGTGATCGCCGAGGGCGAGGTCCAGCAGCTGATCAACACGCACGATGCCTCGCTGGACGAAGCAGGCTATCTGCACGTCATCCGCTCCAAGACCGCCCAACTCTTCGAGGCCAGCGCCCAGCTGGGCGCCGTGCTGGCCGACGCGCCCCGCGAAATCGAGCAGGCCTGCGCCAGCTATGGCCAGGCGCTGGGCACGGCCTTCCAGATCATTGACGACGTACTCGACTATGCAGGCGATGCCCAGGAAATGGGCAAGAACCTGGGCGATGACCTGCGCGAAGGCAAATGCACCCTCCCCCTGATTGCCGCCATGCAACGCGGCACGCCTGAGCAGGCCGCCATCGTGCGCGCCGCCATCGAACAGGGCTCCACCGAGCAACTGACTGCCGTAGTGGATATCGTGCGCAGCACAGGTGCGCTGGACGTGGCACGTGAGGCCGCACATGCCGAGGCACGCCGCGCCATCGACGCAATAAATGTGCTCCCAAGCAATTTGCATACGGCAAGTTTGCTACAATTGGCGTCTCAGCTTTTGGAGCGACGCACCTGATTCAGGCTGCTCGCTTTTTCTACAAAAGCAACGGGGTGTAGCTTAGCCTGGTAGAGCGCTACGTTCGGGACGTAGAGGCCGGAGGTTCGAATCCTCTCACCCCGACCATCTGGTCATTCCATCTCCATCACACCATTGCGCCAGGTTCAAGACCCAGGCGTGTAACAGTGTGTCTGGCATTCCAAGTGCTCAGTGATGATAGGATAAATGTCCTTTCCTCTCACACGTCTTGCTACATGGCTGTTGCTGACTCCTCGCTCAAGAATGCATCCGCTGTCGCATCGCTTCCCGGCATCGGGCGGGCTCTGATTTCAGCAGGCAAGGTATCGCAACAGGCAGCGGAAGCGGCTGCCGGCAAGGCCGCCACCAATCGCACCTCGTTCATTGCAGAACTGAGCGTCGCCGGCACCCTCTCTGCCCTGGAAGTGGCGGAGACGGTTTCCACCATGTTCAGCGCGCCGCTGCTCGATCTTGATGCGGTCGACGCCATGCGCCTGCCGCAGGATCTGCTGGACGCCAAGATCATCAGCACCTATCGCGTCCTGCCTCTGAGCAAGCGCGGCAACCGCCTCACGGTGGCCACCGCCGACCCGACGCAGCAGGAAGCCGCCGAGCAGATCAAGTTCACCACCCAGTTGGGCGTGGACTGGATCATCGTCGAGGCCGACAAGCTGGAGCGGCTGATCGCGCAGCAGAACAAAAGCGCCAGCGAGGCCATGGACAGCTATGGCGGCAGCGGCGACTTCGAGTTCGGCGACCTCAAGCCTGATGAGGTGGCAGAGGAAAAGGACAACTCGGCCGCAGCAGACGTCGAAGATGCGCCCATCGTCAAGTTCCTGCACAAAATGCTGCTCGACGCCTTCAACATGCGCGCGTCGGACTTGCATTTCGAACCCTACGAGCACCAGTACCGGGTGCGCTTTCGCATTGACGGCGAGCTGCGTGAAATTGCATCGCCGCCCATTGCCATCAAGGAGAAGCTGGCCTCGCGCATCAAGGTGATCTCGCGCATGGACATCTCGGAAAAGCGTGTCCCGCAGGACGGGCGCATGAAGCTCAAGGTCGGCCCGGACCGCGTCATCGACTTTCGCGTCAGCACGCTGCCCACGCTTTTCGGCGAGAAGATCGTGATCCGTATCCTGGACCCGAGCTCGGCCAGGATGGGCATCGACGCCCTGGGCTATGAACCCGAGGAGAAGGCACGCCTGCTTGAAGCCATCAGCCGCCCCTACGGAATGATTCTGGTCACAGGCCCCACCGGCTCGGGCAAGACAGTGTCGCTGTACACCTGCCTGAACCTGCTGAACAAGGCCGGCGTGAACATCGCCACGGCGGAAGATCCTTCGGAAATCAACCTGCCCGGCGTCAACCAGGTCAATGTGAACGAAAAGGCCGGCCTCACCTTTGCCACTGCGCTCAAGGCTTTTCTGCGCCAGGATCCCGACATCATCATGGTCGGTGAAATCCGCGATCTGGAAACGGCCGACATCTCGATCAAGGCAGCGCAAACCGGCCACTTGGTGCTGTCCACCCTGCACACCAATGACGCACCGACCACGTTGACGCGCATGCGCAACATGGGCATTGCGCCCTTCAACATCGCATCGAGCGTGATCCTGATCACCGCCCAGCGCCTGGCCAGGCGCCTGTGCCCTCAATGCAAGGAGCCGGCTGACATTCCGCGGGAGGCCCTGATCGATGCAGGCTACGACGATGCGGACATTGACGGCAGCTGGGTCACCTACAGGCCCGTCGGCTGTCCGGCATGCAACAACGGCTACAAGGGCCGCGTAGGCATCTATCAGGTGATGCCTATCAGCGAGGAAATCCAGCGCATCATCCTGCAGGACGGCAGTGCGCTGGAGATCGCCGCACAGGCCAAGCGCGAAGGCGTGCGGTCGCTGCGTGGCTCGGGTTTGCACAAGGCCAGACAGGGACTGACCTCGCTCGAAGAAGTGCTGGCAGTCACCAATGAGTAAATAGCGCGGACAGCGCAGACAACAAACGAGGGAGCACGATGGCCACAGCCGCGTCCAAGGGAATCAAGGAATTTGTCTTCGAATGGGAAGGCAAGGATCGCAACGGCAAGATCATCCGAGGCGAGACCCGGGCCGGGGGCATCAACCAGGTCCAGGCCATGCTGCGCCGCCAGGGCGTGCTGCCCAGCAAGATCAAGAAGCGCCGCACACGCGGGGGCAAGAGGATCAAGCCCAAGGACATTGCGCTGTTCACCCGCCAGATGGCAACGATGATGAAGGCGGGCGTCCCGCTGCTTCAGGCCTTCGACATTGTCGGACGGGGCAACACCAACCCCAGCGTGACGCGCCTTCTGGCCGATATTCGCGCCGACGTGGAGACCGGCACCTCGCTGAACGCGGCCTATCGCAAGCACCCCATGTACTTCGATAGCCTCTACTGCAATCTGGTGGAGGCGGGCGAAGCGGCCGGTATCCTGGAAGCCCTGCTGGACCGCCTGGCCACGTACATGGAGAAGACCGAGGCCATCAAGTCCAAGATCAAATCGGCGCTGATGTACCCGATCTCGGTCATCGTCGTGGCCTTCATCGTCGTGACCATCATCATGATCTTCGTGATCCCGGCCTTCAAGGAAGTGTTCACCTCGTTCGGCGCCGACCTGCCGGCACCGACGCTGTTCGTGATGGGCATCAGCGATGTCTTTGTCCAATGGTGGTGGTTGATCTTCGGCGTGATTGGCGGCGGTCTCTACTTCTTCATGCAGGCCTGGAAGCGCAACGAGCGCATGCAGCAATTCATGGACCGTACGCTGCTGAAGGTGCCGGTCTTTGGCGTGCTGATCGAGAAATCCTGCGTCGCACGCTGGACGCGCACGCTGTCGACCATGTTTGCCGCGGGCGTCCCATTGGTCGAGGCACTGGATTCTGTCGGCGGCGCATCCGGCAATGCCGTGTATGCCAATGCCACGGAAAAGATCCAGCAGGAAGTCTCCACCGGCACCAGTCTCACCGTGGCCATGACCAATGCCAATGTCTTTCCGTCCATGGTGCTGCAGATGTGCGCCATCGGCGAGGAATCCGGCTCTATCGACCATATGCTGGGCAAGGCGGCCGATTTCTATGAAGAAGAGGTCGATGACATGGTGGCTGGCCTGTCCAGTCTGATGGAGCCCATCATCATTGTTTTCCTGGGCACCCTCATCGGCGGCATCGTGGTTTCGATGTATCTACCCATCTTCAAGCTGGGCCAGGTGGTCTGATGGTTTTGGAACTCTGGATGCAGGCTGCATTGGGCGGCCTGCTGGGCCTGTTGGTTGGCAGCTTTCTCAACGTGGTGGTGCATAGGCTGCCCCGCATGATGGAGCAGCAATGGAATGCGGAATGCGCCCAATGGGCGCAAGAGCAATCTTCATCCTCCGCCACGCCATCGCCCGCCACAGCGCCGCCGCCTGCCGAGGCGCCCCTGAGCCTGAGCCGCCCCCGCTCGCGCTGCCCGCATTGCGGCCATGCCATCCACTGGTACGAGAATATTCCCGTGCTCAGTTATCTGGCGCTGCGAGGCCGGTGCTCCGAATGCAAGGCGTCGATCAGCATCCGCTATCCGCTGGTGGAATTGGCCTGCGCCGCGCTGTTTGCCTACTGTGCGGCGCAATGGGGCATCACGCCCACAGGCGCTGCCTGGTGCCTTTTCAGTGCGGCCTTGCTGAGCCTGGCATTGATCGACTGGGACACCACACTGCTTCCCGACGACATCACCCTGCCCTTGCTGTGGGCCGGACTGCTGTCGTCGGCGCTGCACTGGACCGCCGTGCCTCTGGCCGACGCGGTATGGGGCGCTGCAGCGGGCTATCTCTCGCTGTGGCTGGTTTACTGGGCCTTCAAGCTGGCCACCGGCAAGGAAGGCATGGGCTACGGCGACTTCAAGCTGTTTGCCGCGCTGGGCGCCTGGTTCGGCTGGCAGGCACTCGTGCCCATCATCCTGATCTCGTCGGTGATTGGCGCCATCGTGGGCATCGCGTTGAAGATCAACAGCCGCCTGCGTGAGGGCGGCTATGTTCCCTTCGGCCCCTTTCTGGCGGGCGCCGGCTTTGCAGCCATGGTGTTCGGACCGCAGCAGATGCTGCAATCCCTATTGGCGGCCTTGGGCCTTTGATTCAACACTGCGGCATGGCCCCCAGCATCGCCCCGCCCTTGCTTGCACGCCCGTTTCGGCTGGGCCTGACGGGCGGCATTGGCAGCGGCAAGAGCACCGTCGCAGCGCAACTGGGCTTGCGCGGAGCGGCCGTGATCGATGCCGACCAGATCTCTCGCAGCCTCACCGCCCCCGAAGGTGCTGCTCTGCCCGAGATAGCGCGCGTCTTCGGGCCCGAACTGATTGACGCCAGCGGCGCCCTGGACCGCACGCGCATGCGCGAACTGGTCTTTCAGCAGCCCTCGGCACGACAGCAGCTGGAGGCCATCGTCCATCCCCTCGTGGCGCAGCAGACGTCCCGGCAAGTGGAGCAGGCCACAGTGGCTGGGTGCCGACTTATCGTGCATGACATTCCCTTGCTCGTGGAGTCCGGCCGCTGGCCTGCCATGCTTGATGCGGTGCTGGTCGTTGACTGCCGCACCGAAACGCAGATCGCTCGCGTGATCGCGCGCAACGGATTGCCACGCGAGGCGGTGCAGGCCATCATCTCGGCCCAGGCCACACGTGCGGCACGGCTGGCAGCCGCCGACTGGGTGCTCTACAACGACGAGGCCATGACGATAGAGGCTTTGCGCGCATGCACCGATCGAATCTCTGCATGGTTCGGGCTATGATGCACGCCATGGCTTGGCCTGTGCGTGTAATTCAGCATGTGCACGACGTAGACAGCTGATTCCTGTGCACCCCGAGGAGCCCAGCAAGCGTGATCCTGTACGAATATCCTTTCAATGAGCGCCTGAGGACCTACCTCCGGTTGGAACAGCTATATCGCCGCCTGAGCGAGTTGCTGTCGCGCGCTCATTCCATCGATCACCATTTTGCGCTGGTCACCATCTTCGAGATCATGGACGTGGCGGCACGTACCGACCTGAAGACGGACGTGCTCAAGGACCTTGAGCGCCACAAAAGCCTGCTCGACAGCCTGCGCGGCAATCCCGACATTGCCGAGCACATGCTTGACCAGGTCTCACGCCATGTGGAGCAGTGCTTTGCCCAGCTCAATGCCCAGAACGGCAAGGCCGGCCAGACCCTGACTGAAAACGAGTGGCTGATGGCCGTGCGCAGCCGCATCGGCATCCCCGGCGGCACCTGCGGCTTCGACCTTCCTGCCTATCACGCCTGGCAGTTCCATGATCCCCAGATACGCCTGCGCGATCTGGAGGACTGGGCCAGCACCCTGACCCCGCTGGGTCAGTCGCTGCAATTGCTGCTCAAGCTGCTGCGCGAAACCGGCGTGCCGCAATGGGTGGCTGCCGAAAAAGGCGTGTTCCAGCAGGCCATGCCGCCCGGCCGCAGCTTTCAGCTGCTGCGCCTGCGCATAGACCCGTCGTTGAATCTGGTTCCGGAGATCAGCGGCAACCGCCTGCTGGTTTCGGTGCGCCTGCTCCGCCCCGAGAACGGCGCCAAGCCTCAACCCTGCAGCGAAGATGCCTCGTTCGAGGTCACGCTTTGCAGCTGATGGACAAGACGGCCGACATGCCCTCGAGCGCCCCCGCCCCCCAGCCCGCCAGCCTCTCTTCTGCCGGCCCCACGGTGCGCTGCCCGACCTGTGCAGGCCCCAGCCTGTTCGCACCAGCCAACCGTTTCCGCCCCTTCTGCAGCGAACGCTGCCGCCAGATCGACCTGGGCGCATGGGCCAATGAGGAATTCCGCGTGCCTGCACCGATGCCGCCCGAGGATGCGCCCTTCGGCGATCCTCGCACCGAGCCTTGATCAGGCCCGATCAGGCTTTCGGCTGGCCTGCCTCGTAGAACCCGGCATCGAAAGGCAGCCCGCGTTCCTCGCTCAGCCACTGCAGCACCGGATAGGCACCTGGCAGCACCGGATGCACCTGCAGCGGAAGTTGCTGCCAGGCCATCTGCTGGCCTTCACGCATCTCGAACTCCCCGCTCCAGCGCGTGACCTTGCACCAGTGCAGGCGCACCAGGGCATGCGGATAGTCATGCTCGGTCACCTTCCAGACTTCAGCGGCCGCGATCTCTACGCCCAGTTCCTCTTGCATCTCGCGGCGCAAGGCCTGCTCCACGGTCTCACCGGCTTCGATCTTGCCGCCCGGAAACTCCCAGTAGCCTGCATACGGCTTGCCCGGCGGACGGCTGGTGATCAGCAACGCGCCATCGGACTCACGAAGCAGCACGCCAACGGCGACTTCGGTGTGCTTGCGCCGCACTGGCGCCTGCGACTCGGCCGCCTCAGCGCGGGCCTTGGGGGAGATTTCTTTTTCAGTCACTTGATCTTTCGCAAAAAAGTCTGCCCAGCCCAGGGCCAGGCAGCAGGTGCTCAGAGTTCAGCCTCTTCAGCCAACCCCTGGACATCGGCGATGCCGGTCTGGCGCTGGTTCGGGCGCTCGGCACGGCCCGCATAGTCGCGCGCAAACTGGTGGGCCACGCGACCGCTGCGTGAACCGCGCTCCAGCGCCCAGACCAGGGCCTCCGGGCGTGCCGCCTCGATCGTGGCCTGGTCCAGGCCCAGGGCCTCCAGCCACTGTGCCACCACGCGCAGGTACTCATCCTGGCTGAACGGGTAGAAGCTCACCCACAGGCCGAAACGCTCGGACAGCGAGATTTTTTCCTCGATCACCTCTCCGGGATGCAGCTCCCCATCCTCGCCGCGCTGGTAGGTCAGATTCTCGGACTGGTACTCCGGCAGCAGATGGCGGCGATTGCTGGTCGCATAGACCAGCACGTTCGGGCTGGCGGCGCTGACCGATCCATCCAGAATGGACTTCATGGCCTTGTAGCCAGGCTCGCCTTCCTCAAAGCTCAGGTCGTCGCAATAGATGACGAACTTCTCGGGCCGGCCGGCCACCACATCGACGATGTCGGGCAGGTCGGTCAGATCGGCTTTGTCCACCTCGATCAGGCGCAGGCCCTGCGAAGCAAAAGCATGCAGGCAGGCACGGATCAGCGAGGATTTGCCCGTGCCGCGCGCGCCGGTGAGCAGCACGTTGTTGGCCGTGCGGCCGGTCACGAACTGCTCGGTGTTGCGCGCGATCTTGTCCTTTTGCACATCGATGTTCTGCAGGTCGGACAGCTGCATGGCGCCGACATGGCGCACGGGCTCCAGCAAACCGCAGCCGTTGGCGCGCTTGCGATAGCGCCAGGCGATGGCGGTATTCCAGTCTGCGGGGGATTGCAGCGGCTGAGGCAGGATGGCCTCGATGCGCTGCATCAGTTGCTCGGCGCGCTGCACGAGTTGCAGCAAGGGGGCGGCGACGGCTTCTGTGGGCAATGTCATGGATGTCTCTCGAATACGGATCTCACGGCCACCGACGCTGGATATGCCCGGGAATCGAGATGGATCTCATGCCAACGCCAGAGCTTTTGCGCGCCGGCCGCCATTGAAGGCTGGCAGAGGCAAGGCAGATGCCCTGCGACTGCCTGCGGCACGGTGGGTGGAGAGTCAGGAGCGGTAGTCGGCGTTGATGCTCACGTAGTCGTGGCTCAGATCGCAGGTCCACACGGTCTGCTCGGCCTGCCCTCGGCCCAGTAGCACGCGCACGATGATCTCCTGCTGCTTCATCACGCGCTGGCCGTCTTCCTCCTGATAGGCAGGGTTGCGGCCGCCATTGACTGCGACATGCACATCGTTCAGGTACAGGTCGATCTTGGTCTGGTCCAGATCGTCGATGCTAGCATAGCCCACCGCCGCAAGGATGCGGCCCAGGTTCGGATCGCTGGCAAAGAACGCCGTCTTGACCAGGGGTGAATGCGCGATGGAATAGGCCACGAGGCGGCACTCAGCCTCGGTCTTGCCGCCCTCCACCTTGACGGTGATGAACTTGGTGGCGCCTTCGCCGTCGCGCACGATGGCCTGGGCCAGCAGGCGCGACACATCCAGCAATGCAGCCTTCAGGGCCAGGCCTTCGGCACTGGTCAGCGAAGTGATCTGCGCATTGCCGGCCTTGTGCGTGGCCACCAGCACGAAGGAGTCGTTGGTCGACGTGTCGCCGTCGATGGTCACGCGGTTGAAAGATCCGTCGGCCAGTTCCTTGACCAGAGGCTGCAGCAGTTCGGGTGCGATGGCGGCGTCGGTGGCCAGAAAGCCCAGCATGGTCGCCATGTTGGGGCGAATCATGCCTGCACCCTTGCTGATGCCGGTGATGCTCACACGCTTGCCGCCAATATCCACGGCGCGGCTGAAGGCCTTGGGCAGGGTGTCGGTGGTCATGATGCCTTCGGCGGCCGTGCCCCAGTTGTCGGCCTTGGCTGCTGCGATGGCAGCTGGCAGGCCGGCGGCGATGCGATCCACGGGCAGCTCTTCCATGATCACGCCAGTGGAGAACGGCAGGATCTGCTCGGGCTTGAGCTGCAGCAGCGCAGCCAGATCCGCACAGGTGCGGCGCGCGCGCGCCAGTCCGTCAGCGCCGGTGCCGGCATTGGCATTGCCTGTGTTGATGACCATGGCACGGATGGCGCCGGACGTCTGGGCCAAGTGCTCGCGGCTGACCTGCACGGGCGCTGCGCAGAAACGGTTCTGCGTGAACACACCCGCCACCGAAGCGCCCTCGTCGAGCAGGAACACGGACAGGTCCTTGCGGTTGGCCTTGCGCACACCGGCTTCGGTGACGCCGATGCGAACGCCGTTGATCGCCAACAGGTCGGCGTGCACGGGAGCGGAGAGATTCACAGGCATTGAGGGGCTTCCTACAGTGAAAGAAAAACGCGCTCCATTATCGGAACAAACCGGGGCGGCACGTATTTCATCGACCTTAAAAAAGAAAACGGCACGGAGTGCATCCGTGCCGTTTTCCGTGTCTTGCGGCGTCTTACGACGCCGGCCGCATCACGACAGCTTGCCGTGGCACTGCTTGTACTTCTTGCCGCTGCCGCAGGGGCAGGGATCATTGCGGCCCACGCGAGCGCCTTCGGGCAACTCCAGCGGCTCGTCTTCGACGGAGCCACCGATGTCGCCATCCGAGGGAGCGCCATAGGTCATGTGCTCCAGGCTGTGGGCGCTGCGCTGCTCCATGGCCTCGGTGGCCTGCTCCACCTGTTCGCGCGACTGCACCTGCACGGTCATCAGCACGCGCGTGACTTCGGTCTTGACCTGGTCGATGAGCTGGCGGAACAGCTCGAAAGCCTCGCGCTTGTATTCCTGCTTGGGCTGCTTCTGGGCATAGCCACGCAGGTGGATGCCCTGGCGCAGATAGTCCAGCGCGGACAGGTGGTCACGCCAGTTGGTATCAAAGCTTTGCAGCAGCACGGCGCGCTGGAATTGAGTGAAGTTCTCGCGTCCGATCAGCTCGACCTTGGCCTCGAACACTTCACGGGCAGCCTGCAGCACCTTCTCGAGGATCTCCTCGTCGGTGATGGCATGCGCGGACTGCACTTGCGATTGCAGCGGCAGCTGGATGCGCCATTCGCTTTCCAGCGCCTTTTCCAGGCCGGCCAGGTCCCATTGCTCTTCCATGGACTCGGCGGGCACGTACTGGCGCACCAGGTCGGACACCACGTCATCGCGCATCACCGTGATCATCTCGTGCAGGTCCGAGGCATCGAGGATCTCGTTGCGCTGCTGGTAGATCACCTTGCGCTGGTCGTTGGACACGTCGTCGTATTCGAGCAGCTGCTTGCGGATGTCGAAGTTGCGGGCCTCGACCTTGCGCTGAGCGCCTTCGATGGAGCGGGTCACGATGCCGGCTTCGATGGCTTCGCCATCGGGCATCTTCAGGCGGTCCATGATGGCGCGCACACGGTCGCCCGCGAAGATGCGCATCAGCGCATCGTCCAGGCTCAGGTAAAAGCGCGAGGAGCCGGGGTCGCCCTGGCGGCCCGAACGGCCACGCAGCTGGTTGTCGATACGGCGAGATTCATGGCGCTCCGTGGCGATGATGCGCAGGCCACCCAGGGCCGAGACCTTGTCATGCTCGATCTTCCAGTCGGCGCGCATCTGTTCGATGCGCTGCTGGCGTTCGGCTTCGGACAGGGATTCATCGGCCTCGACAGCCGCAACCTGCTTTTCGATGTTGCCGCCCAGCACGATGTCGGTACCACGACCGGCCATGTTGGTGGCGATGGTGATCATGCCGGGACGGCCGGCCTGGGCCACGATGTCGGCCTCGCGCTCGTGCTGCTTGGCGTTGAGCACCTGGTGGGGCAGGTTTTCCTTGTTGAGCAGCTCGTCGATGATTTCCGAGTTCTCGATCGAGGTCGTACCCACCAGCACGGGCTGGCCGCGCTCATGGCATTCGCGGATGTCGCGGATCGCCGCCTCGTACTTCTCGCGCGTGGTCTTGTAGACGCGGTCGAGCTGGTCGTCGCGCTTGCTGGGACGGTTGGGCGGAATCACCACGGTTTCGAGGCCGTAGATTTCCTGGAATTCGTAGGCTTCGGTATCGGCCGTACCCGTCATGCCTGCCAGCTTGCCGTAGAGACGGAAGTAGTTCTGGAAGGTGATCGAGGCCATGGTCTGGTTCTCGGCCTGGATGGTCACGCCTTCCTTGGCCTCGACAGCCTGGTGCAGGCCATCGCTCCAGCGCCGGCCCGCCATCAGGCGGCCCGTGAACTCGTCGACGATGACGATCTCGCCGTTCTGCACCACGTAGTGCTGGTCACGGTGGTAGAGGTTGTTGGCGCGCAGCGCCGCATACAGATGGTGGACCAGGGTAATGTTGGCCGGGTCGTAGAGCGAGGCGCTCTCGGCAATCATGCCGGCATGGCCCAGCAGGCGCTCGGCGGCTTCGTAGCCCTGGTCGGTCAGGAATACCTGGTGGCTCTTTTCGTCCACCGTGAAGTCGCCGGGCTTGGTCACGCCTTCGCCCGTGCGGGGATCGGCCTCGCCTTCCTGGCGCACCAGGTTGGGCACGATCTTGTTCATGGCCACGTACATGGCCGTGTGGTCCTCGGCCTGACCGCTGATGATCAGCGGCGTGCGGGCCTCATCGATCAGGATGGAGTCCACCTCGTCGACGATGGCGTAGTTGAGCACGCGCTGAACGCGGTCGCCCGACTCGTAGACCATGTTGTCGCGCAGGTAGTCGAAGCCGTATTCGTTGTTCGTGCCGTAGGTGATGTCGCTGTTGTAGGCGGCCTGCTTTTCCTCGCGCGGCATGTTGGGCAGGTTGATGCCCACCGACAGGCCGAGGAAGTTGTACAGCTTGGCCATCCAGGTGGCATCGCGGTTGGCCAGATAGTCGTTCACCGTCACCACGTGCACGCCATTGCCCGACAGTGCGTTCAGGTAGACCGGCAGCGTGGCGGTCAGCGTCTTGCCTTCGCCGGTGCGCATTTCCGCGATCTTGCCGTAGTGCAGTGCCATGCCGCCCAGCAACTGGACGTCGAAGTGGCGCATCTTCATGACACGCTTGGACCCTTCGCGCACCACGGCGAAGGCTTCGGGCAGCAGGTCGTCCAGCGACTCTCCCTTGGCCACACGCTCCTTGAATTCCTGCGTCTTTGCGCGCAGATCCTCGTCGCTGAGCTTCTCGTAGTCGGGCTCCATCGCATTGATGCGAACGACCGTCTTGCGGTATTGCTTGAGAAGCCGATCGTTTCGGCTGCCGAATAGTTTGGTGAGGAAGTTGGTGGCCATGCGAAAAAGACACACCGCCACCCGCTGAAGCGGACTGCGGTGTGCCTGGAATCCCTAGATTGTTGGATTTCAGATGGGGCCGCTCCACCTGCCTGCAAGTACCCTGCTGGAGAACACATGCGGCCGGGCTGAAGCGAGAACCGAACAATTGATTCTAACTGTCTCTGTCCAACCCTCTTCCAGGCAGGCCGACGCATGCGGCCGCAGAGCCCTGAACCCGAATTCCCGGACCCGCGCTGCCTTGCAGATGCTGCTATAACGAGGGTCCCGGCTGGCGCATGCCTACGCTGCCTGACCAGCCTTCAAGCCCATGACCTTCACACGCCGCAACCACGCCGTCACCGCCCTGCACGCTGTCGAGAACTCGCCGACACTGGCTCGGCTCGCCCAGCTCACACGCGACTCCAGCAATCGCCTGACGGCCATCCTGCCCCTGGTGCCGCCGCTGCTGCGCGACAGCCTGCAGGCAGGCCCCATCGAGGGCAGCACCTGGTGCCTGCTGGTGCGCAACAACGCGGCAGCGGCCAAGATACGCCAGCTGCTGCCGGCCATGGCCGCCCACTTGCGCACCAAGGGCTGGGATGTGGCCGAGATCCGCCTCAAGGTCCAGGCCTGACCGGCCACTGAAGAGCGGCTGCTGAAATCGGGGCGCGGAAATGAAAAAAGGCCTCCTGAGGAGACCTTCTGGTGCCGGTTGTCGGATTCGAACTGACGACCTACCGCTTACAAGGCGGGTGCTCTACCAACTGAGCTAAACCGGCGAAGCACGCATTCTAGCGCAGAAAAATGCTGCCTCAGACTTTCCCGATGGGGCCAAGCACGCTTGCGGGAGCAACGGCATGCGCGCCGATGCGAAAAACCTACTTGACCAGCTTCAGCGAAGGCCGCGTGCCCGAAGGCGGCGGCGTGCGCGGTGGCTCTTCGTCATCACCTTCGCTGTGGATGCTCACCAGCTGCACCACGCGCTCGTCGGATGCAGGCTCGGCCGGCACCTCAGCGGCGGCGTCCTGTGGCACAGGCTCATCGGACGCCTGCCCGGGCGAAACATCGTTGTCGGCTTCGGCCTCGGGCTCCGGCGCCGGGAAAGCCATGCCTTGCCCGGTCTCGCGTGCGTAGATGGCCATCACCTGCTCCACGGGCACCATGATTTCGCGGGGCTTGCCGCCAAAGCGGGCCGTGAAGCTGATGAAATCATTGCCCATCTGCAGGCCGCTGGTGGCGTCGTAGCTGACGTTGAGCACGATCTCGCCGTCGCGCACGAACTCGCGCGGCACCTGCACATTGCGGTCCACACGCACGGCGATGTGGGGCGTGAAGCCGTTGTCGGTGCACCACTCGTACAGTGCCCGGATCAGGTAGGGGCGGGTGGAAGTTGCTTCGGGGGCAGTCATGACGATCCCAGGAAATGAGTGGTCTGAGTGGTCGGAACACGAAAACGGGCAGGATGGCGACCGGTTGACCGCCTTCCCTGCCCGCGCAATCAGTCGTCAACCGATGCGAATTACTTGCGCATCACCTTCTCGGAAGGCGTCAGCGCTTCGATGTAGGCAGGGCGCGAGAAGATGCGCTCGGCGTACTTGAGCAGCGGGGCGGCGTTCTTGGACACCTCGATGCCGTAGTAGTCCAGGCGCCACAGCAGCGGGGCGATGGCCACGTCCAGCATGGAGAAGTTCTCGCCCAGCATGTACTTGTTCTTGAGGAACACGGGAGCCAGCTGCGTCAGGCGGTCGCGGATGTGGGCGCGGGCCTTCTCGATGGCCTTTTCGTTGCCCTTGACGTTGCGCTCCTCAAGCGTGCTCACGTGGACGAACAGTTCCTTTTCGAAATTCAGCAGGAACAGGCGCACGCGGGCGCGGTCCACCGGGTCGCCGGGCATCAGTTGGGGATGCGGGAAGCGCTCGTCGATGTACTCGTTGATGATGTTCGATTCGTACAGGATCAGGTCGCGCTCGACCAGGATGGGCACCTGGCCGTACGGATTCATCACGCTGATGTCTTCAGGCTTGCTGAACAGGTCCACATCGCGGATCTCGAAGTCCATGCCTTTTTCGAACAGGACGAAGCGGCAACGGTGTGAAAAGGGGCAGGTCGTTCCCGAATAAAGCACCATCATGGTGGAGGCTCCTAAAAATCAAAAAGAGTGGGTCGCTCGCGGCGCCCACTCTGCACACAGTTCAGCCGCAGCAATTGCTTGCACGGCCTTCTGCAGTCACGGTTTTATTTGACGTCTTTCCAGAACGCGGCGTTGAGGCGCCATGCGATGAAGATGAAGACCGCCAGGAAAAGCAGCACACCCACGCCAATGCGGGTGCGGCTGTTCTGTGCCGGCTCACCCATCCATTGCAGGTAGTTCACCAGATCGCCAACTGCCTGATCGTACTGCACTGCGCTCATGCTGCCAGGAGAGACCTGCTCCCACCCCTTGAAAACCTGGGTCTTCACACCGTGCTCCTCGGCTTCTTCGAAGATGGCGCGGCGCTCGCCCTGCAGTTGCCACAGCGCATGGGGCATGCCTACGCTGGGGAAGGCCAGATTGTTCCAGCCCGTGGCCTTGGTGTCGTCGCGGTAGAAGGTGCGCAGGAAGGTGTAGAGGTAGTCGGCGCCCGTGCCGTTGTGGCCGGCACGCGAACGTGCGATCACCGTCAGGTCCGGAGGATTGGCGCCGAACCACTCCTTGGCTTCCTTGGGGTTGATGGCCGCCTTCATGGTCTCGCCGACCTTGTCGGTGGTGAAAAGCAGGTTGTCCTTGATTTCCTGCTCGGTCAGCCCGATGTCCTGCAGCCGGTTGAAGCGCATGAATGCGGCCGAGTGGCAGCTCAGGCAGTAGTTGACGAACAGCTTGGCGCCGTTTTGCAGCGATGCTGTGTCATTCGTCTTGCCCGGGGCCTTGTCCCAGGCGATGCCGCCTTCGGCAGCCTGTGCACCGGTCACGATGCCCAGGGCCGCGATCAACGTGAGAATCAGTTTCTTCATTGTTGTTCTCTCCAGCTTCAGTGCGGCTTGAACGTCACACGATCGGGAACGGGTTTTGTCTTGCCCAGACGGCTCCACCATGGCATCAGCAGGAAGAAGCCGAAGTAGAACAGCGTTCCGACCTGGGACACGCGCTCGCCGATGGGCGAAGGCGGCTGCACGCCGAGATAGGCCAGGATCACGAAGTTGATCACGAAGATGCCGTAGAGATACTTGTGCCAGCTCGGGCGGTAGCGGATGGACTTGACCGGGCTGCAATCGAGCCAGGGCAGCGCAAACAGGATGATCACGGCACCGCCCATCACCACCACACCCCAGAACTTGGCATCGATGGACAGCATCATGGCGATGACACCCAGGGCCACGATGGCGACCACACCCTTGACGGCGGCCGGCAGGCGCGACTTGAGCACGCCAAAGCCCGCACCCAGCACCACGCAGGCGATGAGCACGTACATCATCTCGCTGGTGATGGCACGCAGCATCGAGTAGAACGGCGTGAAGTACCAGACCGGCGCAATGTGCGAAGGCGTCTTCAGCGGATCGGCCGGGATGAAGTTGTTGTACTCCAGGAAGTAGCCGCCGAACTCGGGCGCGAAGAACACCACGGCCGAGAACAGGAACAGGAACACCGTCACGCCGAAGATGTCGTGCACCGTGTAGTAGGGATGAAAGGGGATGCCGTCCAGCGGATGGCCCTTGGCGTCCTTGGGCGCGTTGGGGCCCTTGATCTCGATGCCATCCGGGTTGTTGGAGCCCACATCGTGCAGCGCCAGCAAGTGGGCCACGACCAGGCCCAGCAGCACCAAGGGCACGGCGATCACGTGGAAGCTGAAGAAGCGATTGAGCGTGGCATCGCCCACCACGTAGTCGCCACGGATCAGCAGCGCCAGGTCAGGGCCGATGAAGGGGATCGCCGAGAACAGGTTCACGATCACCTGGGCGCCCCAGTACGACATCTGGCCCCAGGGCAGCAGGTAGCCCATGAAGGCCTCGGCCATCAGCACCAGGAAGATGGCGCAGCCGAAGATCCAGACCAGTTCGCGCGGCTTGCGGTACGAACCGTACAGAAGACCGCGGAACATGTGCAGATAGACGACGACGAAGAAGGCCGACGCACCCGTGGAGTGCATGTAGCGGATCAGCCAGCCCCAGGGCACATCGCGCATGATGTACTCCACCGAGGCGAACGCCTTCTCGGCGTCCGGCTTGTAGTGCATCACCAGGAAGATGCCGGTGACGATCTGGATCACCAGCACCAGCAGCGCCAGCGAGCCGAAGATGTACCAGAAGTTGAAGTTCTTCGGAGCGTAGTACTCCGACATGTGCACGCGATAGGCGTCGAAAGCCGTGGGAAAACGGTTCTCGAACCAGTTCGTGAGCTTGGCGCCGGCGGGCGCATTCGGATCGATGTCCTTGAATTCGTGGGCCATTGTTCTTGTCTCCCTCAAGCCTTGTCTTCACCAATGAGGAGCTTGGTCTCCGACAGGTACATGTGCGGCGGCACCTGCAGGTTGTCGGGAGCCGGCTTGTTCTTGAAGACACGGCCAGCCATGTCGAAGGTCGAGCCATGGCAGGGGCACAGGAAGCCGCCCTTCCAGTCGCTGGGCAGCGAGGGCTGGGCGCCCGGCTGGAACTTGTCGGAAGGCGAGCAGCCCAGATGCGTGCAGATGCCGACGACGACCAGCACTTCGGGCTTGATCGAGCGGGCCTCGTTCATCGCATAGGGCGGCGTGAACTCTTCAGGGTGGCGCTTGGATTGGGGATCGGCCAACTGGCTGTCCAGTTCGGGCAGCTCCTTGATCTGGTCAGGCGTGCGCTTGATGATCCAGACGGGCTTGCCGCGCCACTCGACCGTGAGCTTCTCGCCGTCCTTGAGGGCGGAGATATCGACCTCCACTGCAGCCCCGGCGGCTTTGGCCTTCTCGGATGGCTGGAAGGTGCTCACGAACGGGACGGCTGTCGCCACGCCGCCCACCGCACCAGCGCACGCCGACGTGATGATCCACGTCCGCTTGCTGGAGTCGATTGGAGTGTCACTCATGGGGTTCCTCGAACTACGTCGCTTGAGTTGGGGTCAACAATAAATTGTAGCGGGGCGAGTATGGTTATTCCATGCTGCTTGTGCCGTTGACAGGCTCCAAAGCCGCGCAATACTGCGCTATCTCAAACTCTTTCCAGATGGAGCCAGCCATGGGCATGATGCAGGAATTTCGTGAGTTCGCAGTTAAGGGAAACGTGGTAGATCTCGCCGTGGGCGTCATCATTGGTGGAGCGTTTGGCAAAATCGTTGATTCCGTGGTAAACGACCTGATCATGCCGGTCGTGGGCCTGGTTTTCGGCAAGCTGGACTTCTCCAATCTGTTCGTCGTGCTGGGCAGCGTACCCCCCGGAACGGCGATGACGCTCGATGCGCTCAAGAAGGCCGGCGTCCCCGTATTTGCCTATGGAAACTTCATCACGGTGGCAGTGAACTTCATCATCCTGGCCTTCATCATTTTCATGATGGTCAAGCAGATCAACCGCCTGCGCCGCGAGGCACCGGCAGCCCCCGCTCCCGCGCCCGTCACCCCCGAAGACATCGTGCTGCTGCGCGAGATTCGCGACAGCCTCAAGCGCTGAAATCCGTGTTTTGACGCAAATCAAAACGCCCGTGGCATGGTTGCCACGGGCGTTTTCCATTACTGCGGATTCCCGATGCTTGGGCTAGCCATTCAAGCTGCCAATTTGCGCGCCATTCGCACGGCCTCAATCAGGCTTCCGGCCTCTGCAACACCCTGCCCCGCAATATCAAAAGCCGTGCCGTGGTCCGGACTGGTGCGCACCAGCGGCAGCCCCAATGTGACATTCACGCCCTTTTCCACGCCCAGGTACTTCACGGGAATCAGTCCCTGATCGTGGTACATGGCCAGCACCACGTCGAACTCACCGGGGTGGCCGCGCGCATTGCGGGCGCGCATGAACACCGTATCGGGCGCAAAAGGTCCATGGGCGTCCAGGCCCTCGGCGCGCGCCTGGGCGATGGCCGGGGCGATGATCTCGACCTCCTCGCTGCCGAACAGGCCGCCCTCGCCCGCATGCGGGTTCAGCCCTGCCACACCGATCCGCGGCGGGCGGCCCAGGCTGCGAGACAGGGCCTCATGCGTGATGCGCAAGGTCTGCAGCAGGTTGTCCTTCGTTACCGCATCGATCGCCTTGCGCAGCGAGGTATGGATGCTGACCAGCACCGTGCGCAGCTCATCGTTGGCCAGCATCATGCGCACCGGCATGCGGTCCAAGCCTACACCCGCATGCTGCGCAGCCTCGAATTGCAGCAGCTCGGTATGACCAGGAAAGTCCACGCCCGCAGCATGCAGCGCCTCCTTGTGCAGGGGCGCCGTCACAAGAGCCGCGATCTCGCCGCGCAAGGCAGCCCGCGCAGCCCAGACCACGCAACGCGCAGCCGCGTCACCGGCGCTGGCACTCACCTGGCCCCAGGGCGCAGGACCGGGCAGCCCGGGCAGCTCCAGCAAAGGGATGCAATGGGGCGGCACCTGCCTTAGTTGCTCAGCCGACTCGATGACGGCCACGGGCATGGGAATGGCGTTGTCGCCATCACGCGCACGCGCCGCAACCGCCGCGGCCCGCCGCAGCGTCTGCAACTCGCCGACGACGAAGCAGCCGCGCATCTGCTCGGGCGCGTCCATGAACGCCTTGGCGATGGTCTCGGGCCCCACCCCGGCAGAGTCGCCCTGGGTGATGGCCATCAAGGCCGTGGACTGTGTGGAATCAGGCATTTTCGGTATCCGGATCAGGCAAGCCGGTCATTCGCACCGCGCTTGCAGCAAAGGGCCTCGCCCCTTGGGCGGGCCGATAGTAGGCGAACAACGGGCCAATAACAGACCAGCATCAGGCCGGATTGTCGATCTCGATGAAACGGTGCTCCAGCCCCAGCTCCAATGCCACCTGCCCCGCCAGGGCCGGCGCGCCGTAGCGCTCGGTCGCATGGTGGCCGGCAGCCAGGAAGGCCACGCCCGTCTCGCGCGCCAGGTGCGCCTGCGGCTCGGAAATCTCGCCCGTGATGAAGGCATCGGCCCCAGCGGCAATCGCGGCCTCGAAGAAACCTTGTGCGCCGCCCGTGCACCAGGCAATGCGGCGAATGGGGTGAATGGGGCGCAGGCGCTCTCCCCCCACGCAGACAGGAGTGCGCCCCAGCGCCTGCTCCACATGCTTGCCCAGCGCCGCCGCGTCGGCAAACTCCGCCGCGGCCATCCAGCCCAGGTTCTGCTCGCCAAACGTTGCCTGGCCCTCAAGCCCCAGCTGCACACCCAGCTGCGCGTTGTTGCCCCATTGCGGATGGGCATCCAGCGGCAGGTGGTAGGCAAAGAGATTGATGTCGTGGGCCAGCAGCAGGCGGATGCGCTCCTTGAGCCAGCCCGTGATGCGGCCATCCATGCCGCGCCAGAACAGGCCGTGGTGCACGAAGATGGCATCGGCCTGCGCCTCGATGGCCGCCTCGATCAGCGCGCGGCTGGCCGTCACCCCGCTGACGATGCGGCGGATCTCGCCGCGCCCCTCCACCTGCAGGCCGTTGGGACCATAGTCCTTGAAGCGCTCGGGCTGCAGCAAACCGTCGAAGTGGGCCAGGAGTTCTTGTCGCGTGGTGCTCATGAAAGGATTGTCAGCGATCCATGCGGCGCACAGGAAAAAGGGCAGCCATGCTGCCCTTCATTCCACTGCCAAGCTCAGCCGCGCCTGGGTTGCCAACCACGGCAGGCAAGGGGCCAGAAGCCGATGGCCGCGCCCAGGATGCCCATGGCCGCCACATAGTGGGCCGGCGCCATCACATCCACCTGTTGCCACACGGACACCAGCATGGGCGTCATGCCGCCGAACACCGCATAGGCCATGTTGTAGGCAAAGGACAGGCCCGTGAAACGCACCTCGGCCGGGAAGGCGCGCACGCCCACCACCGGCAGCAGCGCAATGCTGCCCACGAAAAAGCCCACCAGCGCATAGCTCCACACCAGCGAGGACGCCGTGCCCGGCAGGTTCAGATAGAACGCATAGGCCGTCACTGTCATGCCCAGCCAGCCCGTGACCATGGCCACACGCGTGCCCATCCGGTCGGACAGCCAGCCCCAGAACACACAGCCCAGCGTCAGCGTCACCGTGGCCACGGCGTTGGCCTTCATGGCCAGGGCCGCGTCGATGTGGAAGACCTTCTGCAGATAGGCCGGCGTGAACAGCACCACCACCACGATGGCCGTGGACAGCACCCAGGTCATCAGCGCCACCAGCACGCAGGCCTGGCGGTGGTCGCGCACGATGGTCTTGAGCGGCAGTTCGCGGTCGGCCTGCTTGCGCGCCATCAGCTCCTGGAAGATGGGTGTCTCATGCAGGAACTTGCGCAGATAGACCGACACCAGGCCGAACACGCCGCCCAGGATGAAGGGCATGCGCCAGGCCCAGTCGTGGATCTCCTCGGCGCTGTAGGTGCTGTTGAGCCAGACACCGATGATGGAGCCCAGGAAAATGCCGCCCGTGATGCCCGAAGTCAGCGAGCCGATGGCAAAGCCATAGTGGCGCGCCGGCGCATGCTCGGCCACGAAGACCCAGGCGCCCGGCATCTCGCCACCAATGGCAGCGCCCTGCAGCACGCGCATGGCCAGCAGCAAAATCGGCGCTGCAATGCCGATGGAGGCATAGGTGGGCAGCAGGCCGATCACCAGCGTGGGCACGGCCATCAGGAAGATGGACAGCGTGAACATCTTCTTGCGGCCCAGGATGTCGCCAAAGTGCGCAATCAGAATGCCGCCGATGGGCCGGGCCAGGTAGCCCGCCGCAAAAATGCCCAGCGTCTGCAGCTGGCGCAGCCAGTCCGGCATCTCGGCCGGGAAGAACAGCTTGCCGATGACATTGGCGAAGAAAACGAAAACGACGAAGTCGTAGAACTCCAGGGTGCCGCCCAGGGCCGACAGGCCCAGGGTCTTGTAGTCCTGTCGGTTGAGAGGACGTGCGGTCGCAACAGCAGGGGCCATGCCCGGCTGCGCTTGGTCAAGCGTAGTCATGGTTTTTTTCCAGGGATCGAACAGCAGGACGGCGCGGTGGATGCCACGGCAACGGATGGGCGTGCGGCGGCAGATCGTTCTGCAAGACTTCGGGATCGGAGGACTTGGCTCTCTCTTGGGGCCGGCTTGTGGGCCGGCGCAACAGCGAACGCGGCGTGGCGCAGTCGTCGGGGGATTCTAGGGTTTGTACTGTAGCTGTGCGGGGAGCGCGGCTTTGGTGCTCGCCCGCCGGCCCACCGCCCCGCTCACGACATGCCTCACAATGGGGCCTTGTCCTCCCGCACAGAACACCACACTTCATGAAACGCACCTGGCTGCTGTTTTCGCAGGCGGTCACCATCCTGGTGGCTGCCTACTTCGTCGTTGCCACCCTGCAGCCGGACTGGCTGCGCCGCGGCGCCGTGCGCAGCAACGCGGGCATTGCGTTGCTGGAGGCGCCGGCCACGCCCGTCGGAGAAGTCAGCCCGGGCAGCTTTGCACCTGCGGCCAAGAAGGCAGCGCCGGCCGTGGTGAGCATCAACACCAGCAAGGCGGTACGGCATCCGCGCAGCAACGATCCGTGGTTCCAGTTCTTCTTCGGCGACCAGGGCACGCAGGAGCAGGCAGGCCTGGGCAGCGGCGTGATCATCAGCCCGGACGGCTACATCCTGACCAACAACCATGTGGTCGAGGGCGCCGATGACATCGAGGTCACGCTGACCGACAGCCGCCAGGCCAAGGCCCAGGTGATCGGTACCGATCCCGAGACCGACCTGGCCGTGCTCAAGATCGCCCTGGACAAGCTGCCCGTCATCGTTCTGGGCAATTCCGACCAGATCGACGTGGGCGACCGCGTGCTGGCCATCGGCAATCCCTTCGGCGTGGGCCAGACGGTGACCAGCGGCATCGTCAGTGCACTGGGCCGCAGTCAGCTGGGCATCAATACCTTCGAGAACTTCATCCAGACCGACGCCGCCATCAACCCCGGCAATTCGGGCGGCGCGCTGGTGGATGCCAGCGGCAATCTGCTGGGCATCAATACCGCCATTTATTCACGCTCGGGTGGCAGCATGGGCATCGGCTTTGCGATTCCCGTGTCCACGGCCAAGCTGGTGCTGGACGGCATCGTCAAGGACGGCCGCGTGGTGCGCGGCTGGATCGGCGTGGAGCCCAATGAGCTGTCGCCGGAGCTGGCAGAGACCTTTGGCGTGAAGGCCGACTCCGGCGTGATCATCACCGGCGTGCTGCAGGCAGGCCCCGCTGCCCAGGCCGGCATGCGCCCGGGCGATGTGATCGTGCAGGTGGGCGACAAGCCCATCCGCAATGTGTCCGAACTGCTGACCGCCGTGGCCGCGCTCAAGCCCGGCGAGGCCGCGAAATTCGATGTGCGCCGTGGCGAAGGCCCCGTGGAGCTGCAGATCACCCCGGGCCTGCGCCCTGCGCAGTCGGCACAGCGCATGCAGCGCCGCTGACCCGGCCCCCCGCCCCAACGAAAAAAGCGCCTGTTCACAGGCGCTTTTTCATTGCAGGGCCGGTGCTGAGCTACAGCTTGTGCAGGCGCTGGGCCGCGCGCCATTGCGCGCCGGGCGCCACATGCACGGGCGCATCGATGGCGGCGGCCTCCACGCACAGCATCTGCCGCCACCCCTGCGGCGGCATGTCGGGCAGACGTTCACACAGCGCGGGGCCGGGGTTCCAGACCACGGTCTCGGTCCAGGCGGCATCCTGCGAGATCCGCAAGCCGCCGCCAAGTGCGGCCAGCTCCATGGCGTTCCCGGGCCGGGGGTAGACGCGATCGAGCTCTTCGCCAAAGCGCACGTCACCGTGCTGCGTGGGATGGGTGTCGGCCACGGCATCCCAGTAAGGCAGGCCGTCAAGGCCTTGCAGCCGGCATTGCTCCACGTCCGCCACGCGCAGGTAGCTGTGCAAGGCGGCAGTGAAAGCCAAAGGCGTGTCGCCCCGGTTGTGCACTACCAGCTCCACGTCAAGCCGGCCGGGCAACAGCGTCACCTCCAGCCAGGTCTCGAAGGAATGCGGCCAGACGGCGCGCGTCTGCGGCGTGTCGGCGAGCCTGAGCCGCAGGAACAAGCCATCGCCGGCAAGAACCTCGGCCTGTGCTGCATCAGCCTGCCACGGCAGGGTGCGCGCAAAGCCGTGCTTGACCAGCGGGCCGCGTTGGTTGAACTGGGGAAAGCAGACCGGAATGCCGCCGCGTATGGGTGTGTGGCCGTCATGGGCGGCATGAGGGCTCAGGAACAGTTGCTCCTCGCCACCTGCCTGCCAGGACAGCAGTTGCGCCCCCTGCAAGGCCACCAGGGCAGCATCGCCGCAGGCCAGGCGCAGGCGGATGGCGGGCAGGCCCTGCCATGCATCAGCGCAGGCGCCGGGAGCTTGCGCGGCCGCAGGTAAAGCTGTTACTGCGGGAAAGGAAGATGTAACTTTCATGCTTGAATATAGCCTTTCCCCCGCCCAGCCTTCCTCTGTCATGCAACGCTCCCACGCTCCCTCTCCTCTTGTCCTGCGACTCGGCATGCTCGCCCTGGCCGCCTCCTTGGCTTCCTGCGGCGGAGGCGGTGGTGGTGACAGCAGCGCTGGCGGCGGCACCGGGGGCGATGGCGGCGGCACCGGCCAGCCCGGAGTGACCTCGGTCACCGTGCAATGGACGGCCCCTGCCGCCAGGGATGTGGTGACTGCAGGCTCGGCACTGACCCTGCGCGCAGGTGTTCTCGCAGATGGCGTGAATGCCGCCGATGGAACCGTGGTGAGCTTCAGCGCAGCCACAGGCGTCAGCACCTCGGCGCTGACCAGCTCCGGCGTGGCAACTGCCTCCCTGACCGGCGCCACGCCGGGCCGCCAGCAGGTGCAGGCCAGCGCCACCGTGGGAAGCCGCACGGGCAGCGCTTCGCAGACCTTCTATCTGCGCCCGGCTCCTGCGCCGCTGCGGGTGCTGGTGCCTGCGTATTTCTATCCCACGGGCGCGGGGGCCACGGCCTGGAATGCGCTGGCAGCCAGCGCCCAGGCAAATCCGACCGTGCAGATGACGGCCATCCTGAACCCGGCCAACGGCATTTTCAGTGGCCCGGATGCGAACATCACGCGCGCCGCAACCGCTTTTGCCAACGCGGGCGGGCAGTTGGTGGGCTATGTGAGCTCCAGCTATGGCACGGGCACGCGATCGCTGGCCAGCATCCAGGCCAATATCGACAACTATTTCACGCACTACGGCGCAGGCCTGGTCAAGGGCTTCTTCATTGACGAGATGGCGGCCACCGCCAACCGGCTGGACTTCTACCGCAGCATCTACCAGTACATCAAGGCCAAGAATCCCGACCTGATCGTGATCGGCAATCCGGGCCTCGTGCCCGTGGCCGGTTATGCCGATGTGGCCGATGTGCTGACCACGTTCGAGGGCAAGGGCTCCACGTACGCCACCTACGATCCGCGCACGACCAGTTTCGATTGGCTGTACGGGCTGGCCAATAGCCACCAGGCCTCGCTGGTGCACAACGTGTCGGGCTGCGCGGCCATGCAGACGGCCGTGCAGTCGGCCGCCTCGGCACGCTACCAGGCGGGATGGATCTATGTGACCCAGCTGGAGTTCGAGCCCAGCACCGGCGTGGGCAACCCCTGGGCCGGGCTGCCGAATTACTGGGATGCCTTTGTGCAGACCGTGCGCGCCACCAATGCCGGGCAAGCCCTTCCCGCCTGCTCGTAGAGGCCGCTTGAAACCCCGGCGCTGAATGCAGCGCGGGCGCCTGTCAGGGACAGGCGCCCGGGAATATCGAGAAGACGCAGGCCGCTCAGGCCGTGAGTTCGTCGGCGCGAGCCTGCGCTGCGGCGAAGTCGAGATCGCCCGAGTAGATGGCGCGACCGCAGATCACGCCCTCGATGCCTTCGTCCTCGACCTTGCACAGCGCCTCGATGTCGGCCATGCCCGCCAGGCCACCCGAGGCGATGACGGGGATCTTCAGCGATTGGGCAAGATTGACGGTGGCATCGATGTTGATGCCCGTGAGCATGCCGTCGCGGCCGATGTCGGTGTAGATGATGGACTCCACACCCCAGTCCTCGAAGCGCTTGGCCACCGAATGCACGTCCTGGCCCGTGAGCTTGCTCCAGCCGTCGATGGCGACCTTGCCGTCCTTGGCGTCGAGTCCGACGATCACATGGCCGCCGAAGGCGCTGCAGGCGTCCTGCAGAAAGCCGGGGTTCTTCACGGCAGCGGTGCCGATGATCACGTAGCTGATGCCGGCATCTATGTATTTCTCGATGGTGTCCAGATCACGGATGCCTCCGCCGAGCTGCACCGGAATCCGGCCGTCCACCTCTTTGAGGATGGCCTTGATGGCCGCAAGGTTCTTGGGCTGGCCCGCAAACGCGCCATTGAGGTCCACCAGGTGCAGGCGGCGCGCGCCGGCGTCGAGCCAGCGGCGGGCGATGATGGCCGGGTCTTCGCCGAACGTGGTCGACTGGTCCATATCACCCTGGATGAGGCGTACGCAGTGGCCGTCCTTGAGGTCGATGGCAGGAATGAGCAGCATGATGGTTTGCGAGCAATGAAGGCCTGGGATTCAGCGGCCGGTGCGGGGAAGAAAAGGGGATTCAGGGCTTCCAGCCCAGAAAGTTGCGGAACAGGGCCAGGCCCTGGTCAGCGCTTTTTTCGGGGTGAAACTGCGTGGCGAAAATATTATCGCGCGCGATGGCGCAGGCAAAGCGCCCGCCGTAGTCGGCCTGCGCAGCGCAATGCTGCGGCTGCTGCACCACGGCATAGAAACTGTGCACGAAGTAGTAGAAGCTGTCTTCGGGAATTCCACGCCACAGCGGGTGGGCATGGCCGGCGTTGTGCGTCTGGTGCACGCGGTTCCAGCCCATCTGCGGAACCTTGAAGCGGCTGCCATCGGCCTGGGTGCGGCCCGCCAGATCGAACTTGCGCACGTTGCCGGGGATGAGGCCCAGGCCGGGCACGTCACCTTCGTCGCTGTGGTCCAGCAGCATCTGCATGCCCACGCAGACGCCGAACAGGGGCTTGTTGGCAGCGGCATGCAGCACGGCTTCCTGCAGGCCGGATTCGCGCAGCTCGCGCATGCAGTCGGGCATGGCGCCCTGGCCCGGCAGCACGACGCGGTCGGCGGCCAGGACCACCTCGGGATCGGAGGTCACAACGACCTGCCAGCCGGAATCGGCGGCGGCCGTGCGCACGGCCTGTGAAACCGAGCGCAGATTGCCCATGCCGTAATCGACGACGGCGACGGTGTTGTCAGTCAAACTCATAGCGTGTGGCGCGTGTTCTGTCGGATTTTCGGCGGGATTGCCCGGTCAGATCAAGTTCTGGCCGATGCCAATCGCTTCTCTTTACAGAGCGCCCTTGGTCGAGGGGATGACGCCGGCCATGCGCTCGTCATGCTCCAGCGCAAAGCGCAGGGCGCGTGCGAAGGCCTTGAAGATGGTCTCGCACTGGTGGTGGGCATTGAAGCCCTTGAGGTTGTCGATGTGCAGGGTCACGCCCGCATGGTTGACGAAGCCCTGGAAGAATTCGTAGACCAGCTGGGTGTCGAGCTGGCCGATGCTGCCGGCCGTGAATTTCACGTCCATGTGCAGCCCGGGACGGCCCGAGAAATCGATGACCACGCGGCTCAGGGCCTCGTCCAGCGGCACATAGGCGTGGCCGTAGCGGCGGATGCCCTTCTTGTCGCCCACGGCCTTGGCAAAGGCCTGGCCCAGGGTGATGCCGATGTCCTCCACCGTGTGGTGGCCGTCGATGTGCAGGTCGCCCTCGCACTCGATGTCCAGGTCGATCAGGCCATGGCGCGCGATCTGGTCGAGCATGTGGTCCAGAAAGCCGATGCCCGAGCGCAGGCTGGCCTTGCCCGTGCCGTCCAGGTTGATGGCGACCTTGATCCGGGTCTCGGCGGTGTTGCGCTGCACTTCGGCGGTGCGTGCGGGAGCTGCATTGCTCATAGGGATTCCTTCAGGGCCGCCAGCATCTGGGCGTTTTCTTCGTGGGTGCCCACGGTCAGTCGCAGGCAGTTGGCCAGCAGCGGGTGCATGGCAGAGACATTCTTCACCAGCACGCCCCGGGCCTTCATCTCGGCCTGGGCGCGCGCGGCATCGCGCACGCGCAGCAAGACCATGTTGGCCTCGGATGGCCAGATCTTTTCCACACCCAGCAGCGTGGCCAGCGCATCGATCAGCGGTTGGCGCTCGGCGCGGATGGCCACGGCCTGCTGCGCATACAGCGCCTCGTGCTCCAGCGCGAAGATGGCCGTCTCGCAGTTGAGCACGCTGATGTTGTAGGGCGGGCGCACCTTGTCGATCTCGCCGACGATGGCGGCCGGGCCGATCAGGTAGCCCAGGCGCGCACCGGCCAGGCCGAACTTGCTGAGCGTGCGCATCAGCAGCACATGGGCGTTGCGGGCCGGATCGGCGCGCATGTTCTCTGCCCAGCTGCGGCGGGCGAAGGGCTGGTAGGCCTCGTCCATGACGACCAGGCCGCCGATGGCGGCGACCGCGTCGATCACGGCCTGCACATCGGCCTCGGCCCAGAGCGTGGCCGTGGGATTGTTGGGATAGGCGATATAGGTGATGGCGGGGCGGTGCTCGGCAATGGCGGCGCGCATGGCGGGCACGTCCAGCTCGAAGTCGGCCGTCAGATTGACGCCCACAAAGTCCAGGCCCTGCAGCCTGGCGCTCATGGGGTACATGACGAAGCCCGGCATGGGCGCCAGCATGGTGGCGCGGCCCTCGGCATGAGGCTGGGCACAGGCCAGGGCCAGCAGCGTGATGATCTCGTCCGAGCCATTGCCCAGCAGCACGGCGCTGCCGGCCGGCGCCTGCGCGTAGCGGGCCAGCATGTCCTTGAGCACTTCCTGGCGCTCGCCAGGGTAGCGGTTGATCTCCAGCCGGCCCAGGCGTTCGCCCAGCGCAGCCTGCAATTCAGGGGGCAGGCGGAAGGGGTTCTCCATCGTGTCCATCTTGAGCAGGCCTTGCGAGGGCTGCACATGGTAGGCATGCATGGAGCGGACATCGGCGCGGATGCGCTCCAGGGCCAGGGCCTGAACCTGCGGAATGGAAGCTGTCATGGCATGCACACTTTCACGAGTCGGTGGGGGAGGAAATCCATCAGCGAAGCCGCTCAGGCCTGCTGCTGCAGCGGCGCCTGGTGCAGCGGGTGCACCATGGCGACGCCGCCAAACTGGGCGCCGTGCGGCAGGTGCAGGGTCAGCATCTGCTCGCAGCCGCTGTGCTGGGCGCAGGCCACGGCCAGGCAGTCGCCAAAGGCCAGCTGGTGGCGCGATTGCACGGCCCAGGCGGTCTCCAGCGTGGCGGCATCGGTCTTCCAGGGCGTCCAGGTCTGGTAGCGGCGGATGGCGGCGCGCGCATCGCCCTGCGGCAAAGGCTGGGCGGCCGTGGTGACCTGTTCATAGAACTCGCACAGCGACTGGCTGCCGGTGCGCCCGCTGCGCGTGCGCCACAGCAGGTCCAGCCACTGCAGCACGGCGGCATGCAAGGCGCCCTGCCCCGTGTCTTCGGCAGCGACCAGCACGGAGGTATCGACGAAGACGGTGTTCATGCCTGGCCCTCGCGGCGCAGCGCGGCACTGCGCTGGGCGGGCTGCGTGGATGACGGCTGGCCGCCGTCCCAGCCGCGCTCGTCGGTGCGCCAGGCCAGGTAGGCGCGCTCGTAGGCGTCCTCGCGGCGCTGCATCTCGGCCATGAAGTCGCCCACCATGCGCGAGACGCTGGTGCCGCGGCGCGCGGCCTCGATGCGGGCCCATTCGAGCACGCTGTCTTCGACGGTGATGGTGAGGTTCTTCACAGGGTGCAAGTCTACACGAAATTCGTGCTCCACTGATTTCGTGTCGATTCTTGACATACTTGCTCTAGCGTTCAGGCAGCAAAAAGCGCCGCCCCTTTCGGTGACGGCGCCTTCGTCCAATAGGAAGCGAGTGTCTACTTCAGGCGCATTTCGGCCGCGCGCGCATGGCCTTGCAGGCCTTCGCCATGCGCCAGCACCGAGGCGATGCGGCCCAGGGTCTGGGCGCCCTGCTCGCTGACCTCGATGAGGCTGGATCGTTTCTGGAAGTCATAGACCCCCAGCGGCGAGGAAAAGCGCGCCGTGCCGCTGGTGGGCAGCACATGGTTGGGGCCGGCGCAGTAGTCGCCCAGGCTTTCGCTGGTGTAGGCCCCCAGGAAGATGGCGCCTGCATGGCGCAGCAGCGGCTCCCACTGGTGGGGATCGTTGCTGGAGACTTCCAGGTGCTCTGGCGCGATGCGGTTGCTGATGGCGCAGGCCTCCTGCATGTCGCGCGTGAGGATGAGGGCACCCCGGTCGCTCAGGCTCTTGGCGATGATGGCGCGTCGCGGCATCTCGGGCAGCAGGCGGTCGATCTCGCGCTGGACGGCGGCGATGTAGTCGGCATCGGGGCACAGCAGGATGCTTTGCGCCAGCTCGTCATGCTCGGCCTGGCTGAACAGGTCCATGGCCACCCAGTCGGGCGGCGTGCTGCCGTCGGCCAGCACCAGGATTTCACTGGGGCCGGCAATCATGTCGATGCCCACGGTGCCGAACACCCGCTTCTTGGCGCTGGCCACATAGGCATTGCCGGGGCCGGTGATCTTGTCCACCTTGGGGATGGTGGCCGTGCCGTAGGCCAGGGCCGCCACGGCCTGGGCACCGCCGATGGTGAAGCCGCGCGTGACGCCCGCCACATAGGCGGCAGCCAGCACCAGGGCATTCTTCTCGCCGCGCGGCGTGGGCACGACCATGATGATTTCCTGCACGCCAGCCACGTGGGCCGGAATGGCATTCATCAGCACGCTGGACGGATAGGCCGCCTTGCCGCCGGGCACATAAATGCCCACGCGGTCCAGCGGCGTGACCTTCTGGCCCAGCAGGGTGCCATCGGCGTCACGGTAGCTCCAGCTCTCGCCGCTGGCGCGCTTTTGGGCCTCGTGGTAGGTGCGCACGCGCTGGGCAGCGGCCGTCAGCGCATCGCGCTGCTCGTCGCCCAGGCTGTCGAAGGCGGCCTTGAGCTCGGCCTGCGTCAGCTCCAGCGCTGCCATGCCGTCCACCTGCAATCCGTCGAAGCGCGCCGTGTACTCCAGCACGGCCGCATCGCCACGCTTTTGCACATCGGCCAGGATGTCGGCCACGCGCTGCTCGATGGCCGCGTCCGTGTCTGCCGACCAATGCAGGCGCTGCGCAAAATCGTGTTCGAAGTTGGCGTCCGCAGTCGACAGGCGGGCAGGGGCAGCTACATATTCCATTGTGGTTTCCTTGGGGTCTAGCAGGCCGTCTCGCAGCCGTGCTTCAGTATCAAGAACAGGCGCGCGCCGTAGTAGCCGTCGCGCAGGGGCCAGTCCTGGTCGCGCAGCAGGGCCTCAGCGCTGGGCCACTTCTGATTGTCCTTGAGCGCTTCAATGGTGAAATCACCATTGTTCTGCCCGACAAAGAAGCGAAACCAGTGCAGGTCCTCGTCCTTGTCCAGCGCCTCGGCCTCGATCAAGGCGCGCAGGCGCTCAGCGATGCCTTCGGGCAGCGGGGCATCGTTGCGAAGATGCCAGGGGCCCGGATAGGCCTGCCAGTGCCTGCCCTGGGCCTGCCAGGCCTCGGCTGGCACGGCATCCTCATCGCGCGCCGTCCACAGGGCGGAGAGCATCACATGCAGGTCGCTGACAGCGAAGTGGCCGAATGCGTCGTGCATTCCCTGCAGGCCTTCACCCAGGCCCGTGAAATTCTCGATGATCTCGTGCTCGTCCGGCAGGCGGACCACCACGGCCAGGGAACCGACCAGGGGATGGCCGAGGTAGGCACCGCGCCAATCAGCCAGCACGCCTGGTGCCTGGCCGCCAGGCAGCAGCCAGCCGTTGTATTCCTCGCAGGGCAGGCCATGCGCGGCGAAACACAGCGCAAGCGCCTCCTTCGCCGGATCGCCGGGCTCAGCCCCTGGGGCCATTTACCGCCTCGGCGAAGGCATCGATGATGTGGCGCAGCGGCTCGCGCTTGAGCTTAAGCGCCGCCTGGTTGACCACCAGGCGCGAGCTGATCTCCATGATGGGCTCGACCTCGACCAGGTCATTGGCCTTGAGCGTGTTGCCAGTGGACACCAAGTCGACGATGGCGTCGGCCATGCCGGTCAGCGGGGCCAGCTCCATGGAGCCGTAGAGCTTGACCATGTCCACGTGCACGCCCTTGGTGGCGAAGAAGTTGCGCGCGATCTCGGGATACTTGGTGGCGATGCGCAGACGGGCGCCCTGCTTGACGGCCAGCGCGTAGTCGAAGCCGTTGCGCACGGCGACGCTGACGCGGCAGCGCGCGATCTTCAGGTCCAGGGGCTGGTACAGGCCCTGGGCACCATGCTCGATCAGCGAGTCCAGGCCGGCCACGCCGAGGTCGGCGCCGCCGTACTGCACGTAGACCGGCACGTCGGAGGCGCGCACCAGCACCACGCGCACGTGGCTCTGGTTGGTCTCGAAGATCAGCTTGCGCGACTTTTCAATGTCTTCGGTGACCGAGATGCCGGCAGCGGCCAGCAGCGGCACGGTTTCGTCGTAGATGCGGCCCTTGGACAGGGCAATCGTGATGGTCATTGGGAAACTCTTTCGATGTCGGCACCCAGGCCGCGCAGCTTGTCTTCCATGCGATCGTAGCCGCGGTCCAGATGATAGATGCGATCGACCAGGGTCTCGCCCTTGGCCACGAGGCCGGCGATGACCAGGCTGGCCGAAGCGCGCAGGTCGGTGGCCATGACGGCCGCGCCCGACAGCGACTGGCTGCCGGTGATGGTGGCCACGCGTCCGTCGGTGGTGATCTGCGCGCCCAGGCGCAGCATCTCGTCGACGTGCATGAAGCGGTTCTCGAAGATGGTCTCGGTGACCATGCTGCAGCCTTCGGCCACCAGGTTCAGCGCCATGAACTGCGCCTGCATGTCGGTGGGAAAGCCCGGGTACTCGGTGGTGCGGAAACTCTGGGCCTTGAGCTTGCCGGCAGCGCGCACGCGGATGCCGCCCTCCTCGGCGGACACTTCGGCCCCAGCGTCCTTGAGCTTGTCGATGACCGCGCCCAGGTGGTCGGCACGGCCATTGCGCAGCAGCGCCTCGCCGCCCGTGGCCGCCACGGCGCACAGGAAGGTGCCGGCCTCGATGCGGTCGGCCACCACCTGGTGCTCGCAGCCGCTCAGCCGCTCCACGCCCTGGATGACGATGCGGCTGGTGCCGTGCCCTTCGATCCTTGCGCCCATCTTGATGAGCATTTCGGCCAGGTCGCCGATCTCGGGCTCCATGGCGGCGTTTTCCAGCACCGTCTCGCCTTCGGCCAGCACGGCGGCCATCAGGAAGTTCTCGGTGCCCGTGACCGTCACCATGTCGGTGGTGATGCGGGCGCCCTGCAGGCGCTTGAGATGCCCGGGCAGGCACGCGTGCATGTAACCGTTCTCGACAACGATCTCGGCACCCATGGCCTGCAGGCCCTTGATGTGCTGGTCCACGGGGCGCGAGCCGATGGCGCAGCCGCCGGGCAGCGACACGCGGGCCTGGCCGAATCGGGCCAGCAGCGGGCCCAGGGCCAGGACCGAGGCGCGCATGGTCTTGACCAGTTCGTAGGGTGCCTCGGGGTTGGACAGAGAGCCGGCGTTGATGCGCACGGTGCCGCTGTCATCGTGCTCGGCGCCGACACCCATGTTGCGGATGAGCTTGAGCATGGTGGCCACGTCCTGCAGGCGCGGCACATTGCGCAGGGTGACGGGCTCGGACGACAGCAGCGCGGCGCACAGCTCGGGCAGGGCGGCATTCTTGGCGCCGGAGACCGTCACCTCGCCATGCAGCGCTCGGCCACCGCGAATCAGGAGTTTGTCCATGGCTGACAGACTTGAATCTGGAAATCGGGAAAAGGGAGATGCCGCACGGGCCGTATCGACCAGTTGCGGCAGAAAGTCTGAGGCGTCGTGACCGGGCTGTGCGCTCAGGCCTGGCCAGCCTGGGCAGCCCACTCGGCGGGCGTGTAGGTCTTCATGGACAGCGCATGGACCTCGTCGGTATGCATGCGCTGGCCCAGCGTGGCGTAGACCAGGCGCTGGCGCTGCAGCAGGCGCTGGCCCTCGAATTGGGCCGAGACGATGGTGGCAAACCAGTGCCGTCCGTCGCCTTCCAGCGCAATGTGTTCGCAAGGCAGGCCGGTGGCGATCAGTTCCTTGAGTTGGTCTGCAGTCATGGGGAAGCTTTCCTGCCATGCATCGCGGCATGGCCTTGGTTGGCGGCGGCGCCGGGCGCCGGCCGCCTGTTCATGGGTGGGTTCGAAAATGCCGGCACAGCGCCCGCCGCAGCCTGAGGAAAAACCTCAGCCGCGGATCTTGTAGCCGATGCGCAGCAGATGCACGGCCAGGGCACTCACCGCCAGCCAGGCCGAGCCGACGATGGCCAGGCTGACCCAGGGCGATACGTCGCTCTGGCCGAAGAAGCCGTAGCGGAAACCGTCGATCATGTAGAAAAACGGGTTCAGATGGCTGACTTTTTGCCAAAAAGGCGGCAGGGACTGGATCGAATAGAACACGCCCGACAGGAACGTCATGGGCATGATCAGGAAGTTCTGAAAGGCCGCCATCTGGTCGAACTTGTCGGCCCACAGGCCGGCGATCACACCCAGCGTGCCCAGCAGCGCCGCGCCCAGCAGGCCGAAGACCAGAATCCACAGCGGTGCCGTGAATTCGGGAATGGCGAAGTACAGCGTGACGACGAACACGCCCGCGCCCACCAGCAGCCCGCGCAACACCGACGCTCCCACATAGGCCCCGAACCAGGCCCAGTGCGACAGCGGCGTGAGCAGCACGAAGACCATGGAGCCCATGATCTTGCTCTGCACCAGGCTGGAGGAGCTGTTGGCGAAGGCGTTCTGCAGCACGCTCATCATCACCAGGCCAGGGATCAGGAAGGCCGTGTAGCTGATGCGGTCGTACACCAGCACCCGGCCTTCGAGCACATGGCCGAAGATCAGCAGATAGAGCACGGCCGTGAGCACGGGTGCGGCCACGGTCTGGAAGCTGACCTTCCAAAAGCGCAGCACTTCCTTCTTGAGCAGAGTCTGCCAGCCGTTCATGCCGAAGCTCCCTGCGAAGTCTGTCCCTGCTCATTCATCACATGGATGAAGACGTCCTCCAGATCGGCGCGGCGGATTTCCACGTCCTCGGGCACGACGGAGCCCTCGCGCAGCGCGGCGAGCAGGCGCTCCACATCGCTGGCGTCGTTGGCGGGTATCTGCACGATGCGGCCGGTCACCCGCGCCCGTGCGGCCAGGGCCGGCGGCAAGGCGGTATCGGTCTTGAACTGCAGCACGTTGGAGGAGGCGGACTTGAGCAGATCCGACATGGTCGAGAGCTTGACGATGTTGCCCTGCTTGAGCATGGCCACGCGGCTGCACAGCGCCTCGGCCTCTTCCAGGTAGTGGGTGGTGAGCAGCACGGTATGGCCTTCGCGGTTCAGGCGTGCGATGAAGTGCCACAGCGTCTGGCGCAGCTCCACGTCCACGCCGGCCGTGGGCTCGTCGAGCACGATGATGGGCGGCTTGTGCACCAGCGCCTGGGCCACCAGCACGCGGCGCTTCATGCCGCCGGACAGCTGGCGCATGTTGGAATTGGCCTTGTCGGTCAGCCCCAGGCTGTGCAGCAGCTCGTCGATCCAGTCGTCATTGTTCCTGACGCCGAAATAGCCGGACTGAAAGCGCAGCGCCTCGCGCACATTGAAGAAGGGATCGAAGACCAGCTCCTGCGGCACGATGCCCAGCTTGCGCCGGGCAGCCGAGTAGTCGGCATGCACGTCGCTGCCCTGGACCAGCACGCGGCCGCTGGTGGCGCGCGACAGGCCGGCCAGGATGCTGATCATCGTGGTCTTGCCAGCGCCATTGGGACCGAGCAGGCCGAAGAACTCGCCCTCCTCGATGTCCAGACTCACGTGGTTGAGCGCCTGGAAGGCCCCCTTGGGGGTCTGGTAGGTCTTGGAGATGGATTGGAATGAGACGGCAGACATGCGAGGCGCGATTCTAGGCCCTTGCAGCCAAACCTGCCTTGCAGGGCTCTTTGCAGCGGCGCGCTGCGCCGGCTCAGGAGGGGGAGGATGCGGCCATGTCGGCCAGCAGCCCGTCGACGCCATACAGCGCCGCCATGGACTGCAGGCCCTGCGGCAGGCCCACGACCACCAATTGCTTGTCTGCCGCCTTCGCGGTGCGGCGGCAGGCCAGCAGCACGGCCAGTGCGGACGAGTCGAAGACCTCGACACCGCTGGCATCGACACGCACCTGGGCGCCGTCGAAGGCCTGCACCTGGGGCCGCAGCTGCACGAGACAGCTGCGCGCCTGGCGGTAGGTCAGTTCACGGGGGAGCTGCAGCATGGCGCGTGCGTCCGCGGCTGTCAGCCCTTGGAGGGCGGCGTGGCCGGCATCTTGCTGCGCGTGGCCAGAGTCTCGATCAGGCCGTCGATGCCGCGGGCATTGATTTCCTGGCTGAACTGGTTGCGGTAGGTTTCCACCAGCCACACGCCCAGCACGTTCAGGTTGTAGATCTTCCAGCCGTCGCCGGACTTCTCGAGCCGGTAGTCCAGCTGCACGGGCTCGCCGCGGCCCAGCACTTCGGTGCGCACCAGCACATCGGTGTCGCCGGCTGCCGCGCGCAGGGGCTTGACGTTGATGGTCTGGTTGCTGACCTGCGTCAGCGCGCCCGAATAGGTGCGGATCAGCAGGGCCTTGAACTCGGTCTCCAGCTTCTCGCGCTGCGCAGGCGTGGCCTGGCGCCAGGCCGGCCCCACCGAGGCGGAGGTCATGCGGCGGAAATTCACATACGGCATGACCTTGTCATTGACCAGCGCATTGACCTTGGAGACATCGCCCTCGCGCAGCGAGGGGTCCTTCTTGATGGTTTCCAGCACGTCGGTGGAGACACGCTTGATCAGCGCATCGGGGGTCTCGCCGGCTGCGCGGGCCGGCAGTGCCGCGCCAAGGGTTCCCATGGCCAGCATGGCTGCAGCGGCAGCGCTCCAGGCACGTCGATTGATCATCACTCTTCCTTTCCCAGCAGGGCCTCATGCCCCGGACCGGGTTGATATTGCACATTTTTCCGGCCGCGCCATGTCAGGCAGCGGCCGTTTTTCATCTCGGGATGTTACGAACTGCTTACTTCGCGCCGTCTTCGGGCGGCAGCTTGCCGGCATCGTCGTCGTAATCCTCGATGCGACCGTCATCACCCGACTTGCCACGCCGCAGGTTCAGGTAGACATCGCGCGTCAGGCTGTAGCGGTCGAGCGCGACGGAGTCCAGCGTGTCGGAGGCATTGAGCAGGCGGGCACGTGTATCCACCAGTCGCAGCACATACAGGCTGTTGCGAACCGGGATGTCGTTGATCGCCGACATGGGGTTGCCCCAGGCATCCACCGGAAGAGCCGCCGTGTCACGCACCGTGGACGGGCCCAGCAGCGGCAGCACCAGGTACGGCCCGGTGGGCACGCCCCAACGACCCAGGGTCTGGCCGAAGTCCTGCTTTTGGCGCTCGATGCCGGCCTCGCTGGCGATGTCGAGCAAGCCGCCCAGGCCGAAGACCGTATTCACCGAGAACCGCACGACGGAGTTGTAGGCGCCTTCGGCCTGGCCCTGCAGCGCGTTGTTCACGAAGGACCAGACATCGCTGAGGTTGGAGAAGAAATTGCTCACGCCATCGCGGGCCAGACGCGGAGTGACGTCGCGGTAGGCCGTGGCCACCGGCTTCAGGACGGCACGGTCCAGGCCGTCGTTGAACGAGTAGACGCTGCGGTTGAACGGCTCGAACGGGTCCTGGGGATTGCGGGCCTCGCCCGGCGCGGTGGCGCAGCCGCTGAGCAGCGAAGCGGCGGCCAATGTGCCCAGCATGGCTGCGCGCTGCCAGGATGCTGCCTGGACTGCAGGGCGACCCACGGTCGCCTGTTCATGGTTGGTTGTCATTCTTTGCCTCCTGCACCGGAGCTGCCACCCTGCTCGGCCTTGCCGTAGAGGAACTGTCCGATCAGATTTTCCAGCACAACGGCCGACTGGGTTGCGACGACGCGGTCGCCATCCTTGAGGTTGTGGTCATCTGCGCCGGCTTCGATGCCGATGTACTGGTCGCCGAGCAGGCCGCTGGTCAGGATCTTCAGGGAACTGTCCTTGGGAAACGCGTAGCGGTTTTCCATGGCCATGGTCACGCTGGCCTGAAAGACCTGATCGTCGAAGGTGATGGATTCCACGCGGCCCACGACGACGCCCGCGCTGCGCACGGCCGCCTTGGGCTTGAGTCCGCCGATGTTGTCGAAGCGCGCGGTCAGCGTGTAGGTTTTCTGGAAGCTCAGGCTCAGCAGGTTGGCCGACTGCAGCGCCAGGAACACCAGCGCCGCAGCGCCGATCAGCACGAACAGTCCGACCCAGACATCACTCTTGGATTGCTGCATGGTTTGTTTTTCCTTGTTTTGCGGGGGTGGCTTCGGTGCCGGGTCAAAGGCTGAACATCGTGGCCGTGAGCAGGAAGTCCAGCCCCAGCACGGCCAGCGAGGCCATCACCACCGTGCGCGTGGTCGCGCGGGACACGCCTTCGGGCGTGGGCTTGGCTGCATAGCCCTGCAGCAGCGCGATGAAGGTCACCGCCACGCCGAACACCAGGCTCTTGAGAACGCCGTTGCCCAGGTCATACCACCAGTCCACGCCGTTTTGCATCTGGCCCCAGAAGGCACCGCCATCGACGCCGATCATGACCACGCCCACCAGCCAGCCGCCGATCACGCCGACGGCGCTGAAGACAGCGGCCAGCAGCGGCATGGCGATCAGGCCGGCCACGAAGCGCGGCGCCAGGATGCGGCGCACGGGGTCCACGGCCATCATTTCCATGGCCGACAACTGCTCGCCGGCCTTCATGAGGCCGATCTCGGCCGTCAGCGCCGTGCCGGCACGGCCGGCAAACAGCAGCGCCGTGACGACGGGGCCGAGCTCGCGCACCAGGGACAGCGCCACCAGCAGGCCCAGCGCCTCGGCCGAGCCGTAGCGCTGCAGGGTGTAGTAGCCCTGCAGGCCCAGCACGAAACCGACGAACAGGCCGGACACGCCGATGATGGCCAGCGAATAGTTGCCCAGGAAATGGATCTGGTCGCCAATCAGCCGCGGCCTGCCCAGCGCCGGCCCCATCAGCGCGAGCAGGCGGCCGAACAGGCGGGTGCCCATGCCCAGCTGGGTCAACTGGTGGCGCACTGCCGCGCCGATGCGAGCGGGATGCAGCCGGTTCATGCGCGCCTCCGGCCGTTGGCCTTGACCGGGCTTTCAGGCGTGCCGAAATCCTCTTCGGCGCTCACGCCGGGGTAATGGAAGGGTACGGGGCCGGTGGCGCGTGCGTGGATGAACTGCTGCACCAGCGGATCGGGATTGGCCTTGACTTCCTCGGGCGAGCCCTGGGCGGCGACACCGCCGTTGCCCAGGATGACCACATGGTCGGCCACATGGAAAGTTTCCTCCACGTCATGGGACACCAGGATGGAGGTCAGGCCCATGGCGTCGTTGAGTTCTCGGATCAGTTGGGCAGCGGTGCCCAGGGAAATGGGATCCAGCCCGGCGAAGGGCTCGTCGTACATGACCAGTTCGGGGTCCAGTGCAATGGCCCGCGCCAGCGCCACGCGGCGGGCCATGCCGCCCGATATCTCGCTGGGCATGAGGTCGCGCGCACCGCGCAGACCCACGGCATGCAGCTTCATGAGCACGATGTCGCGCACCAGTTCGTCGGGAAGGTCGGTGTGCTCGCGCAGCGGGAAGGCCACGTTGTCGAACACGCTCATGTCGGTGAACAGGGCGCCGAACTGGAACAGCATGCCCATGCGCCGGCGCGCAGCGTACAGGCCCGCGGCGTCCATGGTGGTGACGTCCTTGCCATCGAACAGCACCTGCCCCTGCTGGGCATGCTGCTGGCCGCCGATCAGGCGCAGCACGGTGGTCTTGCCCCCGCCCGATGCGCCCATCAGGGCCGTGACTTTGCCGCGCGGCACCTGCAGCGACAGGTCGCGCAGGATCACACGCTCGCCATAGCCGAAGGTGACGTTGCGCAACTCCACGAAAGAGGCGGTTGGGATCATGCTGTGGTGCGGTCGATAAATGTTCGCAGGCAAGCCCGCTATTGTGCAGACAGGTGCCGCTGCTTGCTCACCACCGCCCGAGATAAACATACATCCGTGTATGTTTCTCAAAAAGTCATGGCAGAAACCGCCATAAAAAAAAGAGCATGCTTTGCTTGCTACACAAGCGTTGCACGCTCTCTGGACCTGGGGAAAATCCGGACTGGACAGATGTTTTTTTACAACATGTTCTGCAGGAATGCCTGGGTCCGCGTGTGCCGCGGCGCCGCAAAGAATGCTTCCGCAGGGCCTTGCTCGACGATCTCCCCTTTGTCCATGAAGATCACGCGATTGGCCACTTCACGGGCAAAGCCCATCTCGTGGGTCACGACCAGCATGGTCATGTGCTCCTGCGCCAGCTCGCGCATGGTGCGCAGCACCTCGCCGGTCAGCTCGGGGTCCAGCGCGGAGGTGGGCTCGTCGAACAGCAGGATGTCGGGCTCCATGGCCAGGGCCCGGGCAATGGCCACGCGCTGCTTTTGCCCGCCCGACAGACGGTTGGGATAGGCATCGCGCTTTTCCAGCAGGCCCACCTTGTGCAGCAGCGCCTCGGCCTTGGGCACGATCTGCTCGCGCCTGAGGCCCTTGACGACGATCGGCGCCTCGATGACGTTCTCCAGCACCGTGAGGTGCGGGAACAGGTTGAAGGACTGGAACACCATGCCCATCTTGCGGCCGATCTGGCGGATCTGCGCCTCGGGCACGTAGTGGGCGCGGCCGTCGGCGCCGCTGTCCACCAGCACTTCGCCTTCAACGGCGACACGGCCGCTGTCAATGGTTTCCAGGTGGTTGAGGCAGCGCAAAAAGGTGCTCTTGCCCGATCCCGAGGGACCGATGATGGCCACCACCTCGCCACGCGCCAGCTCCAGCGAAACGCCGCGCAGCACCGGCACGCCGCCAAAGCCCTTGCAGATGTTCTGCGCCGAGATCATGGTCTCGGGCGCGCTATCACGCGTCGTATTTGGCATGGCGTTTTTCTAGGTATTGAAAGATCCAGGTCAGCACCAGCGTCATCACGAGGTAAAAGCCTGCGGCCACCACGAAGGGCGTGATGGTGAAATCGCGCTGCACGATGCCGCGCGCCGCGCGCAGCAGATCGTTCAGGGCCAGCACGTAGATGAGCGAGGTGTCCTTGACCAGGGTGATGGTCTCGTTGCTCACGGGCGGGATGATGCGCGCCCACATCTGCGGCAGGATGATGCGGCGCATGGTCTGGCCGTAGCTCATGCCCAGCACCTTGGCGCCCTCGTACTGGCCGCGGTCCACGGACTGGATGCCCGCGCGGAAGATTTCGGCGAAGTAGGCGGCGTAGTTCAGCGCGAAGGCGACGACGGCGGCCGGGAAATCGGGCAGGCGCACGCCGATCACGGGCACGAAGGGCAGCGCGAAGTAGATGAACAGCATCTGCAGCATCAGCGGCGTGCCGCGCATCAGCCAGATGTAGCCGCCGACCAGCCGGCTCAGGGCGGGAAAGCGGGAGATGCGCATCAGCGCCAGCGACAGTCCCAGGGGAATGGACAGCGCCAGGGTGATGACGAAGAGCTTGAGGGTGACCAGGGCGCCGGCGGACAGCGGCCCCATGAGCGAGATTACATATTCCATCGAATGGCCTCAGTGCGGTGCGCGGCCCCGCCGGCATCGGCAGGATCCGGGCAGCCACGGGCGCGTGCGTCCCAGAACGCAAAAGACCGGCAATGCCAGGCTGGCCTTGCCGGTCGCATGGTGTGCCGGATTTACTTGATGATGTCCTTGCCGAACCACTTGGAGGCGATTTCGGCGGCCTTGCCGTCCTTCTTCATCTCGGCCAGCGCGGCTTCGAGCTTGCCCAGAACTTCGGTGTCTTCCTTGCGCAGGCCCACGCCGTAGTCCTCGGTGCCGAAGTTGTCCTCGAGCACCAGGTACTCGCCAGCCTTCTTGGCCACGTGGAAGCGGCCCACGACCTCGTCGACCACGACGGCGTCCAGGCGGCCGGCCGACAGGTCCATCAGCGCGGTGATGTTGTCGCCGAAGGTCTTCAGGTCCTTGAAGCTGGCGGCCACGGCGGCGTCCTTCTTGATGGCGTCCACGGCCGAGCTGCCATCCTGCGCGCCCACGACCTTGCCGGCCAGGCCAGCCTTGTCCTTGATGTCGGAGTCGGCGCGCACGATGATGATCTGGTGGTTCTCCATGTAGGGCGCGGTGAAGGCGATGTTCTTCTTGCGCTCTTCGGTGATGGTCAGGCCGTTCCACAGCGCGTCGACGCGCTTGCCGACCAGCTCGGCCTCCTTGGCGCTCCAGTCGATGGGCTTGAAGTCCACCTCCACGTTCATGCGCTTGGCGGCTTCGCGCGCCATGTCGATGTCGAAGCCGACGATCTCGTTCTTGTCGTCACGAAAGCCCATGGGCGGGAAGTTGTCGTCCAGGCCGATCACCAACTTGGTCATGGCTGCCGGCACGGGGGCGGCAACCGGCGCGGCGGCGGTCGATGCGGACTCGTTCTTGCCGCAGGCTGCCAGCAGTGCAGACAGGGCCACCATGGCCAAGAGGGTGCGTTTTTTCATGGCTTAAAGCTTTGGAGTGGAAAAAGCGAAAGGCGGCGGCCGCTGCACGCAAGGTGCGCAATCGTTGTAATGAATGGTTCCTTGGCGGAACCTTTGTCTCGGTTGGGTGCCGGCGCCGAATCCCGTATTGTCGCGCAGACCGGCGCCCCCCGCCAACACGCTGGATCAAGACCGTGCAAATCGGCAAAGGGCGAGAGATGCCTGCCGGTCACTGCAGCATGAAGGTCTTGTACTCGAGCCGGTTGAGTTCGCGCGAGAGCATGAACAGGCCCACGCACAGCGTCACCAGCATGGCCAGGCAAAAGCCGTAGCCATAGAACGCGGCGCCCAGCGCCAGCGAAATGCCCGTGAAGGCGATGTTCAGCACCACCAGCAGCAGGCACAGCATGAAGACGATGCGCCGCTCGTCCAGATAGAAGAACACGTTGAGCACGGCCATCACGCCCACCTGCAGCCCGGCGCCGACCACCTGCACATGCAGCAGCGGCAGGTACAGCTGGGAGATGCCCAGCAACTGCAGGATGGCCGGTCCGGCCACCAGGGTGACGAGAACGGCCAGCGTCTGCACCTTGGCGATCTCGCCCAGGCCCGCCTGGATGGCGTAGACCATTTCGTTGCGCATGGACTCGATGTACTCGAGCGATCCGCCGCCGCGCACGGCATCGAAGAACTTGTCGTAGTACTCGACGAAGTCGGTCTCGATGCGCACCAGAAAGACCGCCATGCCCGGGATGATGGACAGGTAGGACAAGAACACCGGCAGGTCGTAGATCAGCGAGGCCCTGAGCCCGCCGATGATCTGCTGCGAGGTCGGCGGGTAGTACCAGAACATGAACTTGTCGATCCAGATGCCCAGGTTGTAGAGCACGCCGATGGCGATCAGCGCCGGAAAGATCAGCGAGCGCTGCGTGAAGTCGAAGGCGATCCAGCGCTTTTGCAGCGGAAAGCTGCGCAGCACGATCAGCCACATGCCGGCCAGCAGCAGCACGTGGCCGATCACGAAGCTGGCCAGCAGCCCTTCCAGCCCCCAGTACCGCAGCGGCAGCGCCAGCAGCACGATGAGCAGGTAGGTGGCGCCGAACAGCCCGGCAATGGCCCGGTAGTGCTTGAGGCCCGACAGCAGCACGGTCATGACCCAGACCACGCACATCAGCGTGAAGCCCGCCAGCATCAGCACGCGGTACAGCAGGCCCTGGCCCGGCAGCACCACGAACAGCGCCAGCGTGCCCAGCGCGCTGGCAGTGGCCACCACGACCAGCAGCAGGCCATGCAGGTTGGGCAGGATGCTCTCGTCCTTCTTGAGGAACAGCTGGTCCGAGACAAAGCGCGTGAATGCCAGCTGCGCCGCCCCGGTCAGGATCAGGCTGCTGGCCACCAGGTAGGTGACCGAGGTCTGGAACTGCGTGACCAGCAGCGGCGGCGCCACCACGCTGACGCTGAACACCCCCACCAGCAGGATGCCGATGATGGAGAACACCCACGGCCCCGAGCCGATGACGCCCGCATAGGCGTAGGCCTGGAGCACGCTGGTCAGCGTGTTCTTGCGCAGCAGGTGGCGCAGTTCGAATCCAATGCCGGCCATCAGTGTTTTTCCTCGGACTGTTGCAGCGCCCTGTCATAGACCTGCCTGTAGCGCTCGAACAGCAGCCGGTCGGAGTAGTAGCGCTCCACGCGCGCAATCCCGGCCGCGCTGGCGGCCTGCCATTGCCCGGGCGATGCCAGCAGCTCCAGGCAGGCATCGGCCAGTGCCTCGGGGTTGGCAATGCCGACCACGCGCCCGCACGAGCCCAGGGCCTGGTCCTCGGGCCCCAGCCCGTCGATGAGCTGGCGGCACGAGCCCACGTCGGTGCTGACCACGGGCACGCCGGCGGCCTGTGCTTCGAGAATCACCAGGGGCAGCGCCTCGCTGATGGACGACAGCACGACCACGCCCACCTTGGGCAGCAACTCCTCCACCTTCTGCATGCCCAGAAAGCGTACGTTGGCCTGCAGGCCCAGGCTGTCCACGAGGTTCTGGCATTCATCGGCATAGGCCGAGTCTTCGGCCGTGGGGCCGGCCACCCAGGCCTGGGCCTGGGGCATCCGGTTGACCACGCGGCGCATGGCGCGGATGAAGGTCTTGATGTCCTTGATGGGCACCACGCGGCCGATCAGGCACAGCACGGGCGGCGTCTCGGCCGGCCGCTGGGTGCGCAGCGGCACAAAGCGCTCTATGCGGATGCCGTTGGGAATGCTGACCGTGCGCTCTGCCGCCGCGCCATCGGCCACCTGGCGCAGGCGGTTGTTCTCGTACAGCGCAATGATGGGATCGGCCGCGCCATAGCAAAAGCGCCCCATCCAGTCGAAAAACCGTATCCACATCTGCCGGAAGAACGACACCTCCATGGGGTCGCGCTGGAAGATGTTGCGGTTGTCGCGGATCCAGGTGCTCTGCAGCAGGTCGATCTGCCGCTCCTTGGTGTAGATGCCATGCTCGGACAGCACCAGCGGCAGGCCGCGCGAATGGTGCAGCAGCCCCCCCAGAAACCCCGCATAGCCCGTGGAGACCGTATGCAGCACGCGCACCGGAATCAGCCCGTGGGCGATGCGCGCCATCAGCCACAGCGGCTGCAGCATGATGCGCACGGTCCAGAAGAAGTCCACGAACGATGGATCGGTGCAGTGGCGCCGGTAGCTGTCGCGGATCAGGTCCCAGGCGAATTCGCTGTGCAGGAAATCCTCCAGCGGCAGGCTGCCGCCGGGCTGCAGTTCCAGCGCAATCGAGCGCATGGCCGCCAGCACCTTGGCCCGGCTTTCGTCACTGCCGTCATGTGCCTCCAGCGCTTGCAGGAACTCCCGGGCCTTGGCCAGGGCTTCGGGATGGCCGCGCGAGGGCGCAGGCTGGATGTTGGAGTGCAGGGCGTCAAAGAGGAAATGCTGCTCGAAGTGCACCACGTTGGGCGGCAGCGCGTAGCGGAAATCGCCATAGTCCTCGCGCCGGCTTCCCAGGAAGACGATGGCGAAGCGGTGCTCGGGATAGGCCTGCAGGATCTGGTTGACCCAGCTGGACACGCCGCCGCTGACATAGGGAAACGTGCCCTCCAGCAGCAGCGCGATGTCCGCACTGGCAGCCGTGGGGAACTGGCTCGCACGGCTCATGAGGCACTCCAGTAGCGGATGCTGGGCTTCAGGCGCGGCAGGGCATGCTCGATGTCCAGCGATCGCATCAGCGCCTGCGCCTTGGCGAACTCGCGCCGCTCGAACAGCAGCTCGGCCTGGTAGGGCACGACGCGCGCGGGCTCCATGCCCAGCGCCAGCGAGCGCTCGTAGCAGGCCAGCGACTCCACCTGCCTGCCCTGCAGATGCAACAGCCGGCCACGGCGCAACAGCAGCAGCGCGTTGTCGGGCCGCTGGGCCAGCACCAGGTCGCAGTAGTGCAGGGATTGCTGGATGGCGTGGTCACGCACATCGCCCTGCGCCACGCCCTGGTAGACCAGCTCCGCGTACAGGTCGGTGAGCGCCCGAGCCGCCTGCAGGCCGCGCGGCCCGCAGGGCGCATCGCCCTCGGACTGGCGGGCATGCTCGAACAGCTGAAGCTCCTGGTGGATGGTCTTGCTGATCTCGCGCTCCTTGGCGTCCAGCATGCTGTAGGCCAGCAGGCGCAGGTCCTCGCTGGAATCGCCCAGCGCCGTGCGCAGCATGGGCGAGGCAATGCGCCCCGGCACGCTGCCCAGCGCCACCATGGCCCGCATGCGCGAGGCGACGGGCACATTGGGATTGGCCAGGAAGGACTGCAGGCCCGCCTGGCGGCGGCTGGTTCCGGACTGCTGGTGCGGGTCGAAATCGGGCAGGGGCATCACCGGAAAGCGCTGGCCACCGCGCGGGCCGCGCTGCGTGTGCAGCGCAATGGTGGCCACGACGGCGCCCAGGATGCCGGCCACCGGCACGGCATAGGCAAACAGCCCCATCAGCGCCACCAGGGCCAGGCGCTGGCGCACCGACCTGGCCGAGGTGGCCAGGAACGGCGCCAGGCAGAGCGCCAGCAGGCCGCTGGCCAATCCATGGGCCATGAGATAGCCCAGCAGGGCGGCGTCCGACTGGCTGCGCAGCAGCCACAGGCTGCTCCAGGAGGCGATTTCCGCGGCCAGCGCGCCCAGGGCCAGCTTGAGGTTAAGCATGGCCTTGCCCCATCTGGTGCAGCCGCTCCAGCACGCTGATGGCCGAGCAGCGGTCCAGCAAGATGGTGCGCGGGAAGATGCCCGCATCGGCCAGCGAGGCCACGCCGCGCTGGGCCAGCCAGGCCTCGATGCGGTTCAGGTAGCCCTCGGCCGTGGCGTTGGTGCCCAGCGGCATGAAGATGGCCAGCAGCTGCCGGCCATCGCGCTCCTGCAGCCAGGAGCGGTCCAGCATGCGCTCCAGCCGCATGATCTGCTGGGCCATCTGCGCCTGGACGGCCGACGGCGACAGCTCCAGCGCCACCACCACGCTACTCAGGCGCGCGCTGCGGTTCACATGCTCCATGCGCTGCACCTCGAAGGCGAAGTGCGGCGGGCAGTCGGGATAGGCCTGCAGCAGCGGTGCGGCCAGGCTGTTGGCGGCCACGCTGTCGGTGTAGTAGCCCAGCAGCAGGTTGATGGTCTGCAGCGCTTCTTCCTGCAGTGCGAAGAAAGGCATTTCCTCGACCATCAGCAGGCCGTAGATCTCGCCTTCCAGGTCCAGCATGGGCGCCACGACGATGTACTGCGTCTGCTGGCCTTGCGCCATGCTTTGCGAGATATGGCACAGCACATGGCTGTCCAGCGCCTGGCGCACCAGCGGGTCATGGACATGGATGGGCCGCTCGCCGCCCAGCTGGGCAATGGGCGTGGGGTCCAGCACATCGTTGCGCACGGGCACCAGGCTGGCCACGCTGATCTGGCTGAAGCGCGCCAGCAGGTTGAGCAGGCTTTGCGCATCGCCCTCGGCGCCGCTGAGGCCGCTGAGCACGTTGATGGCGTCGCGCATGGACACGGGACGGCCTATGAGCTCCTGCTCGAGGCGGTCATGTGACAGGCGCAGCAGGTAATGCTGGCGGATCAGCTGCTCGGTGCGCTGGTCCATGTAGTTCTGCGCCGTGCGCGCACGGCGTATGCGCGCGCGCCACAGGCTGGAGATCTCGCCCACGACCATGACCAGGATCAGGCCGCCCAGGAAATACTGTTCGGGAAACAGCGACAGATCCCGCTGGTTGACGCCCAGCCATGCCAGCAGCAGCACACCGGACGCCGACAGGCCGGCAACGGGCCCGTAGCGCAGGGCCACGACCACGGGCGCCAGCCAGGCCCAGGGAAACTCCGCCTCCACCCACAGGGGGTTGGCGGGGTTGGCCCACATGCCGACCAACAGGGCCAGCAACGGCAAAAGCAGCGTCTCTCCCACCACCACCCAGGGCTTGGCGCTTGTCTGCACAAGCAGGCCCAGGGGCGAACCCCTGAATTCCGCGGCAATGCCGGCTCGGCGCGGTGCATCGGGATGCGGTGCCGCCTTGGGCGTGGTGGCTTGGTCTGGCATGGAAAATCGTTCCTCGATGCGCTTATCGGGCGTTGGCCAGGCCCGTGCCCAGCAGATTGCGGATCAGCTTCTGGCCCACGGCGGCCAGGGCCTCGCGGCTCCAGCCGCTTTGCGCGCCCGCGCCGCTCCACACGGTGGCGCCGGTGCCCACGTCCACGATCTCCAGCGTCACGCCCACGGCCGGTTCGCCATCCACTCCGACCTTGTAGCGCCATTCGTCCACCGCGCCCGTCAGCGCATAGCGCACGCCTTCGCCGCGCGCCCAGGCCAGGGCGTCCTCGCGGCGCTTGGCGTCGCGGCCGTCGAACAGCGTCTCCTGCAGCGCATCGCCCGTGTAGCGCTTGACCTGGCCCACGCCGCGCGCATTGATCAGCGCCGTGGCGATGGCGGCGGCGCGGTTGCCGGCCATGGGTGTCTCGGTGTGGTTCTCGAAGGGCAGCACGGCCCAGCTGGCGTTCGTCTCCAGAGCGGGCGCCGTGCCCCGGTCGATGGTCGAGCAGGCAGACAGCAGGCCGACAAGGGCCATACCCGTGAGCACGCGAAGGCGGGAGGCAAAAGAAGTGCGGTGTGTCATGGAAAGGCTCCTTGAAGTCTTCGGATCAGTAGTGGAGGCGGTAGGTGAGCAACAGCTCGCGGGTATTGCCGACGGTGTTGATGCCCGACTTGGACAGGTTCAGGCCCAGCGCGAGGTGGTCCCCGCCGAACAGGCTGGTGGCCAGGCCCATGCCCAGCTCGTAGCCCGCGCCGTTGATGCTGTGGTGCGTCAGGGCCAGGCTGGCATAGGGCCGCAGCGCGCGCGTGTATTGCTGCTCGTAGCCCGTGTTGAACATCATCTGCAGGCCCGAGAAGCGGAAGCTGCGCGGCAACAGATAGTCGATGGTGGGATCGTTGAACGCAGGCAGGTAGCCCAGGATGGCCGCATCCCTGCCCTGCAGCAGCGCCGGGTCGGTGCGGCTGTAGCGGTGCCAGGAGGTGAAGGCGCCGAACTGCAGGGTGGGTGCCTCGCTGCGATAGGTGTGCAGGTATTGCAGCATCGCATGGTTGCCGGAGCCCACGCGGGCGCCGCTTTGCACGCGGTAGCGCTCCGATGCCAGCTCCAGCGTGATCTGGTCCAGGCGCGAGAGCTGGTAGCTGCTGCCCAGCGACACGCGGTCCTTCATGCCGCCCATGCGCATGGCCAGCGTTTCCTGCGTGGCCAGGTGCCGGCCCAGCGATGCCTGCAGGCTCCAGCGGCTGTCCACGTTGTAGGTCTGCGTGAACTGCATCGGCGTGTAGCTCTCCAGGCTTTCGCGCCGGCCCAGCATGAACTCGCTGGAGGCCGACTGCGTCTTGCGCGTCAGGCGCAGGCCGATGCCCCACTCCTGGGAGGGTCCGCGCACCAGGGTGCTTTTGCTGACCGTGCGGCGCACGTCCTCGGCATCCAGGTCCAGCGCCCAGCGGGGGTTGAGACCCACATGCCAGCGCAGCCGCGAGACCTGCTCGTCGATGGCGTCCATGCGGCGATTGCGCAACTGCAGGCCGCCGTAGTCGCTGAAGGCCAGCAACTGCTCGGTCAGCCCCAGGTGCAGGGGATCGTCGTCGGGCTGGTAGGCCATGCTCTCGAAGCCCGCGGTCTGCGCCAGCCGCACATCGCCCACCATGGCCGCCGCGTTGATGCGGTCGTAGCGCGGCAGTGCCTCGTCATGGCGCTGCAGCAGCTGCCCGGCCTGGGCCACATCCTTTTCCGCCAGGGCCACCGTGATCTCGGCCCACAGCGGTGCGCTGGCACTCTTGCTGCGGCTGCGCGCGTACTGCTGCCAAAGGTAGCCGCGCTCGGCCTGGTATTCGCCGCGCTCCTGCAGCCAGGCGATGGCCAGCTCGGCCGCAGCGGCGGAATGCTCGCGGCGCCCGCCTTGCAGGTCCATGCGCAGCAGCTCGCGCATCAGGGCGAATTCGGCATCGCCCTGGGTATGAAAGAGCATGAGCCGGCTGCGTGCCTGGCGCTGGACCTCGTCCAGGCCCTCGGCGGTCAGCCAGCGGCGGGCCGCATCGGCCGAAGGGCCCTGCTGCGCACGCGTGCGCGCCTTCTCGCGCTGCCACAGCTGCTGCCTCAGGTTCCAGGCCTGGTCCGCCTGCTGGTTCTGCTCCAGCGCGTCCGCGTACTGCATCATCCACAGGAAGTCGTCGGCATGCTCCGTGCGGTGCGGCTTCAGATACCGCTCCAGCGCAACGGCCGGGCGCGACAGCGTCATGTAGGCCGCCGCCAGGGCGCCGTGCATGTCGGCATCACGTGCCCACACGGGCTCGGCCGCCGCCAGCAGCAGCTTGAGGGCCGCCGCGTTCTGCGTGTCGATCAGCAGCCACATCAGGCCCTGGCGCAGCGGCGTGGAGCCGGGGTCCAGCGCCAGGCCCTTCTCGAAGGCTTCCATGGCCTTTTTCGGCTGCGCAGTGCGCTGGTAGTAGGCGCCCAGGATCTGGAAGAAGGTGGGCTGGCCCATCAGGCGCTTGAGCAAGGCCGGGTCGGCCATGATGCGCTCGACCTGGCGGCCGATCTGCGTCCAGTCCTCCTGGTCCTCCAGCAGGTAGAAGGCCTGTGTCAGATGGCGCACGTCCTGGAACTGCTCCCAGGCATGCAGGGACATCTGGGCCGCCTCGCGCCGGTCGGCGCGCTGCAGCAGGCGGATCACTTCGTCGTAGTCGCTGATGCCGGCGTGCGGCGTCTGCAGCAGGCGGCGGTAGGCCTTGAGCGTCAGCGCCTCCTGGCGCTGGTCCTGGGCCAGGTCGCCCAGCAGGCGCCAGTACTCGCCTTCGTCCTGCATGCCGGCCGGAACGCGCGTCTGTGCGTCTTCCAGCCAGCGCAGGCCCAGCGCCGGCTCGCCCTGCAGCAGCGCGAGCACGGCGGCGGGCATGACATGGGCCGGCGTGCGCTGCTCGGGATCGCTGAGCACGCGCTTCCATGCCTGCAGCGCCAGCGGCGGACGGCCTGCGCGCTCGGCCAGCTGGGCCAGCAGAATCTGCGACTGCGGCGTACTGCCGTGCTTTTGCAGATAGTCGATGGCCGCGCCCGGCTCGGCCTGGCGCTCATAGGCCTGGACCAGCGCCTGCAGCAGCGCGGCATCCTGGGGACGGCGGCTCAACTGGTGGCGCAGGCCGGCAATCAGGGCGCGGTCGTCGAACAGGCCCGGCGCCAGGCGCATCACCGTCTTCCAGGCATCTTCACGGCCCGTGTTCTGCGCAATGACCAGCCAGTTGTCCAGGGCCTGCTGCTGCTGCCCCATCCATTCGGACACCTGGGCCAGGCGCTCGCGCCAGGCCATGTCCTGCGGCGCCTGGCGCACGGCGGCCGTGGCCACGCGCCAGGCATCTTCCAGGTTGCGGTTTTCGAGGAACACCTCGTAGCCCAGCTGGTAGGTCTTGTCGTCAAAGGGCAGGCCCGGCGGCGGCTTGCGCGCGGGGTCGGCCGTGCGCAGCATGCGCCAGCCCGGGGCGGTCCAGGCCACGGGCTGCAGTGCCCAGGCGCCGTCATCGGCCACTGTGGACGCTACGGCCGGGCCGGCTCCCGAAGCGCCTGCCACCTGCACCTGCCATTGCTGCAGCAGGGACAGCTGCAGCAGCCGCTTGGCATAGCGCTCGGCCTCGGCCCGGTTGCCGGCCGCGCGCGCCAGGCCGATGAGCCTTCGCAGCGTTTCCGGGTCGCTGCCCAACAGTTCTTCCTGCTGGCGCGCCAGCGCCAGCGCTTCGCTGGCACGGTTGCCGGACTGCAGCACCTGCAGGGCCTGCCAGAGGTAGGCGCGCGACTGCGGGACATCTTCGGTGGTGGCACTGGCCTGGCGCAGCAGCCGGGCCGATTCCTCGTACAGCGACATGCCCAGCGCCTGCCGCGCTGCGGACTCATAGACCTGCGCCTTGCGCGCGGGATCGGCCTGGCGCTCTGCCACATCGTCGTAGATGCCCAGGGCCAGCGGTGCGTCCTTGAGTACCAGCGCCGAAGAGGCCAGGTACAGCGCCTGCTCCTGGGTCAGACCCGCCAGCGGGACTTCCTTGAGCGCCTGCATCACCTGGAGCGCCAGGGCATCGGCCTGCCCTCCGGCGCGATGGTCCTGCTTTTGCGCCTCCAGATAGTTCTGGTAGGCGGCCTGCCAGCGCTCCCAGGCCTGGACGGCGGCGCTGGGCAGCGCCTGCTTGGCGGCCTCTTCACGCGCCAGCTTGATGGCTTTCAGGCGCTCCTCCTTGGCCTTGAGCAGGGCGCGCAGGTTTTCATTGCCCGGGTCGCTCTTGAGCAGGTTGCTCAGGTAGTTGTAGGACAGCTCGGAATCATCTCCGGTGACGGAGAGCCGGCGCTCCAGATCCTGCTTGGGAAACAGCATCCACAGGGCGCCACCGATCAGTACCGCCAGCAGCACGATCAGCCAGAAGGGAACCGTGACGGGGCGCTCAGAGCCCCCGGCATTGCGCTTGGAGTTCAACACTGTGATGGGTACTTCTGAAGGAACGGAGGTTGGAGCTGCCCGTATCGGCACCCGCCACGGCAATGAGGGGATTGGCGGCGTTCAGGGAACTCAGCGCACAGCCGGACGGCAGGTGCATGCGCAGCTCCAGCGGCACATGGCCCTGCAGGGTGAAGCGCACGCCGCCATCGGCCTGGGGCAGCCATTGCGTGAGCCGGGCATTGGCATCCACCAGATAGGGGCGCGCCGCGGAGGCGGCCGCGCCTGCGGCATCCTGCTGCACCAGGTATCCGGCGCCGCCGGCCAGGTGAAGGTAGTTGCCGTCCGTGCCCTTGGCATAGCCGGCGATGCCGCGGCTGGCAGCCATGGACGGCAGGGCCATGCCGGGCGGCATGCGCAGCGTGCGCAACTGGCCCGGGCCCCGCAGGCGCCAGCCCTGCGCGTCGCGGCCGATGGCGAATTCGTAGAAATCCTGCACCTTGCGGATGTACTCGGAGCTGTAGACCGGGTTCAGCCGCTGCGCCAGCGCCCACTGGTAGACCTTGTGCAGGGCCTTGATGCTGGCCTGCTTGCTGGCGGAGTAGGAGTGGTAGTAGATGTCCACGGCCTTCATGCGCCGGGGCGCGTCGGTCATCTCGAAGGTTTCGATGACGCGCTCGAAGCCGTAGAACGGCCCGTGCCAGAGGTTGGTGTAGATGTTCTCGTTGGTGACGGGCGCATAGATCTGCAGATGGCCGCCCTTGCGCAGGCCCCAGCTGCGCACCTCCGTCAGCGAGGGATTGCTGCGCGTGATGGCCGTGTCGCCGCCATTCATGTTGAGCAGTCCCGCCGCGTCGGAGATGGCCAGGGCCTCGGCGCTGGGCGCCGTGTTGCCGGTCCACAGGAACACGTCCACCGGCTTGCCGGGCGGCGCCAGGCGCTTGCGGATGTAGTCGACCGAGCCATTGATCTCCCGGTTCATGTCCATCTGGTAGCCGGGGATGTGGAGGTTGAGGTTCACCTCCTTGCTGTCATCCCCGTCGGGCGCTGCCCCGGGCTCCCAGAAGAAGGGATGGGAATAGGAATGGCTGGCGATCTCGACATGGGGCATGGCGAAGATGCGCTTGGCAATGCCCTCCAGCTGGTCGGCCCACTGCGGATACAGGCCCTGCGGCGAGACTTCGGCCTCGATGACCGAGATGGTGTGCGGAATCCTGTAGCGCTCCAGGATCTCGCGGCGCAGCACCTCGCCCGCGAAGGGCGTGCCCGGCAGCTCGGCCTTGGAAGGAAAGCCGTCCCCGTCCACATGGGCCAGCAGCAGGCGGCGGCCGTTCTCGGTGGTGACGTCGGGCACCGGAAAGTCCTGCAGGCGCAGCGCCTCGCGCAACAGCGCGAAGGGGTCGATCACCCAGCGCGACTGGTCGGTGCCCGGCATGCCCACCACCACATAGGGCATGAGTGCAAAGCCGCCCCAGGGCGTGATGGCGGCCGACACGAAGCGGCGCCCCCGCTTGTCGTCGAAGGACAGCAACTCGCGGCTGCCCCTGGCCATCTGCGGCGTGAACTCCCAGCCTTCGTAATCGTGCGCTGGCTCGGCCGGCTGTATCTCGAAACCCATGACCGGCGCCTTTTCGGCGCGCCGCAGCGGGAACACGGGTGCCGCTTCCGTGCTGCGCGTGCCCAGGGCGGCCGACATGGTGCGGTCCTGTGACAGGCCCAGCGTATTGAGCACCAGCAGCGGCATGCCCTGCTGCACCTGGTTGGCCAGCCACTGCCGCACGCTTTTGGCCCGCATCTCGGGCACCGCGCCGCCGAACCAGCTCACCACGCCGGCATAGCGGTCACGCGCCACGCCTTCAGGCAGGGGCTCGCGCACATCGGCGTAGTCGGCGACGTAGCCCATGTAGTTCAGGGGCATTTCCAGGAAGCGGTGCGCCGATGCGCCGTTGATGGACGGATAGTCGGCACCGTTGTAGAGAATCAACACCCTGCGCGCCACCGCCTCCACCTGGCCTATGCCCAGGGTCTGCAGCCCGGCATCGGAAACCCAGGGGATGATGCCCAGCTGCGCAATGCGGCGGGCGGTCTCACGCGTGGCGTCGCGGTCATGCGGGGCCACGTAGTCGATGGACAGCACCGGCAGGCGGTCGCGCTCGCGGATGGTCTGCAGTTGCTGCAGCAGCCATTCGCGGTCTTTCTCGGGCACGTTCACATAGCGCTTGAGGCTGGCATCCCAGCCCCGCAACAGCGACTCGGCCGCCACCATCTGTACCTTGTCCCTCACGCGCGGCACGATCTCGAAGCCCCGGTTCAGGATCAGGCGGATGCCGGGATAGCGCTGGTGCAGCGTCTCGATGACGCGCACCAGGCCGTCCTGCTGGGCCTTTTCGTCGAAATTCGTGGCCAGGCGGTAGGAGTCCAGCGTGTCCAGGAAGAAGCCGCGAAAGCCCTGCTTCCACAGCGGCGCGATCACCTCGTCGGCAAAGAAGGCGGGCCACTGCGCGGGTGTCTGGTCCAGGACGATGGACTGCCAGGCGCCGTTGCGCGCCATCTTCCAGGCCTCGGGAATCTTGCCGAAGTAGGCGCGCTCGGGCTGCACCTCGGCCACGGAAGCGTAGGCATACAGCTCGCTGCCCGGGGCCTGCTTGCGAAACCGGACCGGGTCATAGCCATGGCCCGGCTCCACAACGGCAATGTCGTAGAGGCTCAATTCACTGAGCGATGCCTTGTTCCCGTAATAGACAGCCACCGCGGGTTCGGCAGCTTGCACCACCCAGCCGCACAGCAACCCCCAGCAGACCAGGCAGCTTCGCAGGAAACCGTTCATGGCCTTCTCCTCAGGGCGTGGTGATGCCCCATCAATTCATAGTTTTTATGCATCAAATTTCTTAACAATTTGATGAAAGCTATCGTCAATCCGACGAAAAGCGGGCCGAGCATAACGTTGTTTGTCTACAAATGTGTTTTCTCCCTACTTTTGTGCTCAGCCCACTTGAACCCGGGGAGAAGCTGGGTTATTGCGATACTAGGCACGCCAAAAAATCACCAATGAGAGGTATTCATGATCCTGGTCACAGGCGGCGCCGGCTTCATCGGCTCCCACACCTGCGTGGAGCTGGCCGCCGCAGGCGAGCCCTACCTGATCTACGACAACTTCAGCAACAGCAGCGCCGACGTGCTCGACCGCATGGAACGCATCACGGGCCGGCGCCCACTGTGCGTGGAAGGCGATGTGCGCGACCGCGCCGCGCTGGACCGGCTGTTTGCCGAGCACTCCATCCGCGAGGTGATCCACTTCGCCGCACTCAAGGCCGTGGGCGAATCCGTGGCCCAGCCACTGCGCTACTACGAACACAACGTGGGCGGCACGGTCGCCCTGCTGCAGGCCATGCAGGCGGCGGGCGTGCACAGCCTGGTGTTCTCCTCCTCGGCCACGGTCTACGGCGACCCGGCCAGCCTGCCGATCCGCGAGGATTTCCCGCTGTCTGCCACCAACCCCTACGGCCGCAGCAAGCTGTGGATCGAGGAAATGCTGGCCGACCTGGACCGCGCCGAGCCCGGCCAGTGGCGCCTGGCACGGCTGCGCTACTTCAATCCCGTGGGCGCCCATGAAAGCGGCCTGATCGGCGAGGACCCGCGCGACATCCCCAACAACCTCATGCCCTATGTGTCGCAGGTCGCCATCGGCCAGCGCCAGCAGCTCAGTGTCTATGGGGATGACTACGCCACGCCGGACGGCACGGGCGTGCGTGACTACATCCACGTCACCGACCTGGCGCGCGGCCACCTGGCGGCGCTGCGCCATCTGCGCGAGCAGCAGGGCCTGCTGACCGTGAACCTGGGCACGGGGCGCCCGGTCTCGGTGCTGGAGATGGTCAAGGCCTTCGAGCGCGCCAGCGGCCGCCCCGTGCCCTACCAGATCGTGGCGCGCCGCCCCGGCGACGTGGCCCAGTGCTGGGCCGACCCCGCCGAGGCCGAGCGCCTGCTGGGCTGGAAGGCCATGCTGGACCTGGACCGCATGTGCGAGGACGCATGGCGCTGGCAAAGCCAGGCCGCAGGTCTCAAGCGCTGAACCCCGCAGCGCCTGCGGGCGCCGAGGGCGTGGTATCTTTTCGCCCTTGTTTCACGCCCTAGCCACGAGTCTGCCCATGCTTGCCAAACGCATCATCCCCTGTCTTGACGTCACGGGAGGGCGCGTCGTCAAAGGCGTGAACTTCGTGGAGCTGCGCGATGCGGGCGACCCGGTGGAGATCGCCGCGCGCTACAACGCCCAGGGCGCGGACGAGCTGACCTTCCTGGACATCACGGCCACCAGCGATGGCCGAGACCTGATCCTGCCCATCATCGAATCGGTGGCCAGCCAGGTCTTCATTCCGCTGACCGTGGGCGGTGGCGTGCGCACCGTCGAGGACGTGCGCCGCCTGCTCAACGCGGGCGCCGACAAGACCAGCTTCAACTCGGCCGCCATCGCCAATCCCGATGTGATCAATGCCGCCTCCGACAAGTACGGCGCGCAGTGCATCGTGGTGGCCATCGACGCCAAGCGCCGCACCGCCGAAGACGAGCAGCGCATCGGCGCCGACGGCCGCGCCGCCGGCCCCGGCTGGGATGTCTACAGCCACGGCGGACGCAAGAACACCGGCCTGGACGCCGTGCAGTGGGCCGCCGAAATGGCGCGCCGCGGCGCGGGCGAGATCCTGCTGACCAGCATGGACCGCGACGGCACCAAGTCCGGGTTCGACCTGAAGCTCACGCGCGCCGTCAGCGACGCCGTGCCCGTGCCCGTGATCGCCTCCGGCGGCGTGGGCTCGCTGGACGACCTGGCCGATGGCGTGACCCTGGGCGGCGCCGACGCCGTGCTGGCCGCCAGCATCTTCCACTATGGCGAATTCACCGTGGGCCAGGCCAAGCAGCGCATGGCCGAGCGCGGCGTGCCCGTGCGCCTCTGATACGGCGCTTCGGCGGACTCCTTCATTTCAGTTTTCCATGGCGCTCGCGCCGCCCACAACCCATGAAACCGGCGCGGCCCAAGGGACCAGGGACAGCGAGCAAGGGCCGCCCCGCAGCAAGGCTGTCGTCTCCCTCCCGCGCAGCGAGAGAGGGGGAAGGCGCGAAGCGACTCAGGGGGTGTATTTTCAATCCAGGCAATTCCTGACAATGCTGTCACAGGGATTCCAACCCAGGATATTCACAATGCAGGCAATGAACTGGCTAGATCAAGTCAAATGGGATGCGCAGGGCCTGGTGCCCGTGATCGCGCAGGAAAAGGACACGGGCGACGTGCTGATGTTCGCCTGGATGAACCGCGAGGCCCTGGCCAAGACGGCCGAGCTGGGCCGCGCCGTCTATTTCAGCCGCTCGCGCAACAAGCTGTGGTTCAAGGGCGAGGAATCGGGCCACGTGCAGACCGTGCACGAGGTGCGCATCGACTGCGACAACGACGTGGTCCTGCTCAAGATCACCCAGACCGGCCACGAGCCCGGCATTGCCTGCCACACGGGGCGCCACAGCTGCTTCTACAGCGTGCTGCGCGATGGCCAGTGGCAGGCCGTCGATCCGGTCTTGAAAGACCCCGAATCGATCTACAAATGAATTCCACGAACATGAACGACACCGCAAGCACTTCCTCGCAGGACGCCCTGGCGCGCCTGGCCGCCGTCATCGAAAGCCGCAAGCCCGCCAACGGCGGCGACCCCGACAAAAGCTACGTCGCCCGCCTGCTGCACAAGGGCCCGGATGCCTTTTTGAAGAAGATCGGCGAAGAGGCCACCGAAGTCGTCATGGCCGCCAAGGACGCAGACCATGGCGGGGACGCCGGCAAAATCCTCTACGAAGTGGCCGATCTGTGGTTCCATAGCATGATCGCCCTGGCCCACTATGGCCTGACGCCCGCCCAGGTCGTCGCCGAGCTGGAGCGCCGCGAAGGCACCAGCGGCATCGAGGAAAAGGCGCTGCGCAAGGCCCAGGAACGTGATGTGAACGAGAAAGGACCGCTGCCATGAATGACGATTACATCGAAGTCCGTGCCCTGGACCAGTCCCGCATCGAAGGCCTCAAGGCCTGGGGCTGGGTCAGCTACCTGCTGCACCTGGTGGTGGCCGTGGCCGCCGTCGTGCCCGGCGCCCAGCCCAGCATCGCGCTGCTGGTGATCGCCCTGATCATCGACCTGGTCAAGCGCGGCGACGCCGAAGGCAGCTGGATGGCCAACCATTTCTCGTGGCGCATCCGCAGCGTGATCTGGGCCGGCATCCTGTACCTGGTCACGGCACCGCTGTGGCTGCTGTTCTTCGTGCCCGGCTGGATCGCCTGGACGGTGATCTCCATCTGGTTCCTGTACCGCATCGTGCGCGGCATGGTCGCCATGAACCGCAACCAGGCCGTGGACCGCTGAAGCCGCCGGCCCGCCCGCCATGTCCTCCACCCCGACCTGCAAGATCAACCTCGCCCTGCAGGGCGGGGGCTCGCACGGCGCCCTGACCTGGGGCGTGCTGGACGCACTGCTGGAAGACGGCAGCCTTGTCTTCGACGGCATCAGCGGCACCAGCGCCGGCGCCATGAATGCCGTGGCCCTGGCACAGGGCTTTGCCCAGGCAGCGCGCCAGGAAAGCGATCCTGTGGCCGCCCAGGCGCTGGGCGCCCAATTGGCCCGCGCCTCGCTGACCGAACTGTGGGAAGGCGTGGGCACCATGGGCAGCCTGATGTGGGGCGCGCCATTGCCGGGCAGCCCCTTCATGGGTGTGCTCAACCAGTTCTTCTCGCCCTACCAGACCAACCCGCTGGACATCAACCCGCTGCGCAAGCTGCTCGAACGGGTCGTGGATTTCGAGGCGCTGACGCGTCCGCCCGTGGAGGGCGTGGTGCCCAAGGTCTTTGTCTGCGCCACCAATGTGCGCACGGGCCGGGGAAGCATCTTTTCGGGCAGAAGGCTCAGTGCCGACGCGGTCATGGCCTCGGCCTGCCTGCCCCAGCTGTTCAAGGCCGTGGAAATCGATGGCGAGCCTTACTGGGACGGCGGTTTCTCGGGCAATCCCGCCCTGTATCCCCTGATCTACGGCACGGCGTCCAGCGACATCCTGCTGGTGCAGATCAATCCCATCGAGCACACCGACCTGCCCAACACGGCGGCCGACATCATGGACCGCATGAACGAGGTCACCTTCAACGCCGGCCTGCTGTCCGAGCTGCGCGCCATCGAATTCGTCAAACGCCTGCTGGAGCAGGGCAAGCTGGACCCGGCACGCTACAAAAAGGTGCTGCTGCACCGCGTGGACGGCGGCGCGGTGCTCAAGGGCTACGGCGCCTCGACCAAGACGCGCTCCGACATGCGTTTCGTGCGCGAGCTGTTCGAACTGGGGCGCGAGCAGGGGCAGCACTGGCTCCAGCAGCACCGCAGCGACATCGGCGTGCGCCAGACACTGCACATCAACGACAATTCACCCTGATTTTTCGATCCACCGCCAGCTTCCCAGGACTCCCGTAGCGCCATGCACGACCACGACCCGAACTGCCTGTTTTGCCGCATCATCAAAGGCGAGATCCCTTCCCGCAAGGTCTATGAGGACGATGAAGTCTTCGCCTTCCACGACATCCATCCCGGCGCGCCCATCCACTTTCTGATGGTGCCCAAGAAGCACATCCCCTCCATGGCCCAGGTCCAGGCCGACGACGCTGCGCTGCTGGGCCGCATGATGGTGCTGGCGCCCCGCCTGGCCGCCGAGCAAGGCTGCAATCCGTATCCCGACGGCGGTTTCCGTCTGGTGGTCAACACGGGCACCGAGGGCGGACAGGAAGTCCACCACCTGCACATCCATGTCATGGGCGGCCCCCGCCCCTGGCTGAAGGGCTGAAGCCTTTGCTGGACGCAGGCTTGCGCGCAAGATGGCCCGCCTCTTGCTTGCGACTTCTGCGTACATGCGCCGGCCGAACGGCTTTTGTGGGGCCTTGCGAACTGCCGCCATGGCCCGGCGTCTAAAATGATCTGCAATTCTTAGGAGAGATTCTCATGGGCTCGTTTTCCATCTGGCATTGGCTGATCGTCCTGGCCATCGTGGTTCTGGTGTTCGGAACCAAGAAGCTGAAGAACATCGGTTCCGACCTTGGCGGTGCAGTCAAGGGCTTCAAGGACGGTGTGAAGGACGGCTCGACCTCCACCGACACCCCCGCAGCTGCCCCTGGCCAGGTTGCAGGCCAGACAGCCACCGACAAGGCCACCATCGACGTCGAAGCCAAGCAAAAGAGCTGATGCTCCGCACGCCAAGCCTCCATGTTTGATATCGGTCTGTCCAAGATGGCGCTGATCGGCGCCGTGGCTCTCGTGGTCATCGGCCCCGAGAAGCTGCCGCGCGTGGCGCGCACCGTCGGTACCCTGCTGGGCAAGGCCCAGCGCTACGTCTCCGATGTGAAGGCCGAGGTCAACCGTTCGATGGAACTCGACGAGTTGCGCAAGATGAAGGACACGGTGGAAGGCGCGGCGCGTGACGTCGAGCAGTCCATCCACACTTCGGCCGCCAATTTCGAGAAGGACTGGAACGAGTCCACGGCATCGCTCAACGGCACGTCTTCCTCGTACGACTCCTCTTCCTACGATTCAGGCAGCGATACGTACAGCGCCGTGGCGCCGGCCTACCGCCACCCGGGCAAGAACTGGCGCCTCAAGCGTGCTGCCGTGCCCCAGTGGTACAAGGCCCGTGCCGGCGTGCGCACCAAGGCGCAGTCGGGCGCGGCGCGCGTGGCGCGCTTTCGTCCCCAGAAGTCCCGCTGAAGATGCTGGCGCGCAGCGGGCCACGAGGCAACCGGCCCAGCCTCTGCCATCCGGGCACCCGCCATCGCCCCACCCTGCCCGATCCGTCGGGCTTTCTGCTTTTCATACCAGGTCCGTGGACGCCCTTGCGGCCCGCCGCGGTTTCGCACCATGTCCGACATTCCACCTAAAGACGACGAGCTGGCAGGCACCGAGCAGCCTTTCGTCCAGCACCTGATGGAGCTGCGCGACCGCCTGCTCTACTGCATCTACGGCATCGGTCTGGCGATCGCCGTGCTGGCCGTATGGCCCGGCCCCAACGGGCTGATCGACTTCATCGCCCACCCGATCAAGGCCCACATGCCGCCCGATGCCAAGCTCATCGCAGTCGGCGTGTTCACCCCCTTCTTCGTGCCGCTCAAGGTACTGATGATGGTGGGCATCTTGGCCGTGCTGCCCTGGATCATGTACCAGATGTGGGCCTTCGTGGCGCCCGGCCTTTACAGCCATGAAAAGCGCTTTGCGCTGCCGCTGATCATCTTCGGCAGCCTGCTGGCCTATATCGGCATCGCCTTCGTGCAGTTCTTCGTGCTCGACAAGATGTTCGCCTTCATCCAGGGCTTCACCCCGGACAGCGTGGCGGCCACGCCGGACATTGCATCGTATGTGGAGGCCATCCTGTCGCTGTACCTGGCCTTTGGCCTGGCCTTCCAGGTGCCCATCGTGGTCATGCTGCTGGTGCGCTTCGGCCTGGTGGACATCGCCAAGCTCAAGTCCTTCCGCGGCTATTTCATCGTGGTGGCCTTCATCATCGCCGCCGTGGTCACGCCGCCCGACGTGATCTCCCAGCTGGCCCTGGCCGTGCCCATGTGCATTCTTTACGAGATCGGCATCCTGGGCGCCGGCTGGTTCAGCCGCGTCTCCAAGGCGCCGGAAGAAGAAGCCGAACCCGGCACCGCAGTGGACAAGCCCGCAGAGGATAAACCCTCCCCCTGAGTCGCTTCGCGCCTTCCCCCAGAGGGGGACGACACCCTCGGTGCGGGGCGGCGCGGCCGGCCCAGGCCCTTCCTCGGTGTCCCTCGCTTTAGGGCGCGCCAGTTTCAAGGGCCTACGCTGAAACACGAGGAATTTGTAATAAAAAGCCCTTGGTTCATCACCAAGGGCTTTTTCTTTGTCTATGGCCAAGCCCCTTCCGGGGTTGGCATCTCACCGAGGCAGGTCGGACGTGCCCATGAGGAACTCGTCAATGGAGCGAGCGGCCTGGCGGCCTTCGCGGATGGCCCAGACCACCAGGGACTGGCCGCGGCGCACGTCGCCGGCGGCGAAGAGCTTGGGCACGCTGGTGGCGTAGCCGCCCGTGAAGTCGGTGGTGGCCTTGGCGTTGCCGCGTGCGTCCTTGTCCACGCCAAAGGCATCGAGCACGGCCTGCACGGGGCTGACGAAGCCCATGGCCAGCAGCACCAGGTCGGCCTTGAGCACCTGCTCGCTGCCGGGCACCTCGACCATCTTGCCATCCTTCATTTCGATGCGCACGGTCTTGACGGCCGTGACCTGGCCCTTCTCGCCGATGAACTCCTTGGTGGCGATGGCGAACTCGCGCTCGCAGCCTTCCTCGTGGCTGGAGCTGGTGCGCAGCTTGATCGGCCAGTAGGGCCAGACCAGGGGCTTGTTCTCCTGCTCGGGCGGCATGGGCATCAGCTCGAACTGGGTCACGCTGACGGCGCCATGGCGGTTGCTGGTGCCCACGCAGTCGGAGCCGGTGTCGCCGCCGCCGATGACGATGACATGCTTGCCATCGGCCCGCAGCTGGCCCTTGAGCTTGTCGCCGGCGTTGACCTTGTTTTGCTGCGGCAGGAACTCCATGGCGAAATGGATGCCCTTGAGTTCGCGGCCGGGCACGGGCAGGTCGCGCGACTGCTCGGCACCGCCGGTCAGCAGCACGGCGTCGAACTCGGCCATGAGCTGCTCGGGGCTGACGGTTTCCTTGGCCCAGTTGGTGACCTTGGAGTCTTCGCCCAGGCCGTCCTTGCCCGCCACCAGCACGCCGGTACGGATCTTGACGCCTTCGGCCACGAGCTGCTCGACGCGGCGGTCGATGTGCGACTTCTCCATCTTGAAGTCGGGAATGCCGTAGCGCAGCAGGCCGCCGACGCGGTCGTTCTTCTCGAACAGCGTCACATCGTGGCCGGCGCGGGCCAGCTGCTGCGAGGCCGCCAGGCCTGCGGGGCCGGCGCCGACCACGGCGACCTTCTTGCCGGTCTTGCGGCTGCTGGGCAGCGGCTTGACCCAGCCTTCGGCCCAGGCACGGTCGATGATGGCGTGCTCGATGGACTTGATGCCCACGGCGTCGTCGTTGATGTTCAGGGTGCAGGCGGCCTCGCAGGGTGCGGGGCAGATGCGGCCCGTGAACTCGGGGAAGTTGTTGGTGCTGTGCAGCACGGCGCTGGCGCTCTTCCAGCCGCCGTGGAAGACCAGGTCGTTGAAGTCCGGAATGATGTTGTTGACCGGGCAGCCGTTGTTGCAGAACGGCGTGCCGCAGTCCATGCAGCGCGCGCCCTGGATCTTGGCCTGGCTGTCATCGAGGCCGATGACGAATTCCTTGTAGTGCTTCACGCGCTCGGCGACGGGCGCATAGCCCTCCTCGAGGCGCTCATATTCCATGAAGCCGGTGGTCTTTCCCATGATTCGTTGTCCTGATGTGTGGGGTGCAGGGATGGGTGCGGGCCGCTGCCCGCATCCTTCGCTTCCTTGTTATTTGGCGGCCACCGCCTCCTTGGCGTGTTCCTCGACCTCGGGCGTGGCGGGCTCTTCCATCACCTGGCGCTCGTACATCTCGGACAGGGCACGCTTGTATTCGCTGGGGAAGACCTTGACGAACTTGGAGCGGGCCGCCGCCCAGTTGTCCAGCAGATCGCGGGCGCGCTTGGAGCCCGTCCAGCGGCTGTGCGCCTCGATCAGCGCGCGCAGTTGGCGCTCGTCGGTCTCGCGGCGGTGCCAGACGGCAGGCGAGACCTGGGCCAGGTGCTCGTCATGGGGCAGCACCTGGTCCAGCGAGACGGACGCCTTGTTGCAGCGCTCGGCGAAGCGGCCATCCTCGTCGTAGACATAGGCCACGCCGCCGCTCATGCCGGCAGCGAAGTTGCGGCCGGTCTTGCCCAGCACCACCACGGTGCCGCCGGTCATGTATTCGCAGCCGTGGTCGCCCACGCCTTCGACCACGGCGGTGGCGCCCGACAGGCGCACCGCGAAACGCTCGCCGGCCACGCCGCCGAAGAAGGCCTCGCCGCTGGTGGCGCCGAACATCACGGTGTTGCCGACGATGGTGTTGGTCGTCGTGTCGCCGCGGAATTCATGGCTGGCATGCACCACCACGCGGCCGCCGGACAGGCCCTTGCCCGTGTAGTCGTTGGCGTCGCCGCGCAGGTTCAGCGTGATGCCGTTGCACAGGAAGGCGCCGAAGGACTGGCCGCCGGTTCCCTCGAAGTGGATGCGGATGGTGTCATCGGGCAGGCCTTCGGGATGCACGCGCGTCACGGCACCGGAGAGCATGGCGCCCACGGAGCGGTTGACGTTGCGCGCCACTTCCATGATGCGCACGCGCTCGCCGTTCTCGATGGCGGGCTTGCAGCGCTCGATGAGCTTCACGTCCAGCGCCTTGTCCAGCAGGTGATCCTGCTTTTCGACATGGAAGCGCGCCACGTCGGCGGGCACTTCGGGCTGGGCGAACAGGCGCGAGAAGTCCAGGCCCTGGGCCTTCCAGTGCTGCAGGCCCTTGCGGGTGTCCAGCAGGTCGGCACGGCCGATCAGGTCGTCGAACTTGGCAACGCCCAGCTGGGCCATGATCTGGCGCACTTCCTCGGCGATGAAGAAGAAGTAGTTCACCACATGCTCGGGCTTGCCCGAGAACTTGGCGCGCAGCACCGGGTCCTGCGTGGCCACGCCCACGGGGCAGGTGTTCAGGTGGCACTTGCGCATCATGATGCAGCCCTCGACGACCAGGGGCGCCGTGGCGAAGCCGAACTCGTCGGCGCCCAGCAGCGCGCCGATGACGACGTCGCGGCCGGTCTTCATCTGGCCGTCGGCCTGCACGCGGATGCGGCCGCGCAGGCGGTTGAGCACCAGGGTCTGCTGGGTCTCGGCCAGGCCGATCTCCCAGGGCGAGCCCGCATGCTTGATGGACGACCAGGGCGATGCGCCCGTGCCGCCGTCATGGCCTGCGATGACCACGTGGTCGCTCTTGCACTTGGCCACGCCGGCCGCGATGGTGCCCACGCCCACTTCGGACACGAGCTTGACCGAGATGTCGGCGTGCGGCGCCACGTTCTTCAGGTCATGGATCAGCTGGGCCAGATCCTCGATGGAGTAGATGTCGTGGTGGGGCGGGGGCGAGATCAGTCCGACGCCGGGCACGGAGTGGCGCAGCTTGCCGATGTAGTCGGACACCTTGCCGCCGGGCAGCTGGCCGCCTTCGCCGGGCTTGGCGCCCTGGGCCATCTTGATCTGCACCTGGTCCGAGGACGACAGGTACTCGGCCGTGACGCCGAAGCGGCCCGATGCCACCTGCTTGATCCTGGAGCGCAGCGAGTCGCCGTCCTGCAGCTCGATGTCGGCCTCGACCTTGTCGGCGCCGATGATGGAGCCCAGGGTCTCGCCCTTCCTGATCGGGATGCCCTTGAGCTCGTTGCGGTAGCGCTGGGGATCTTCCCCGCCTTCGCCGGTGTTGCTCTTGCCGCCGATGCGGTTCATGGCCACGGCCAGCGTGGCATGGGCCTCGGTGCTGATCGAGCCCAGGGACATGGCGCCCGTGGCAAAGCGCTTGACGATCTCCTTGGCCGACTCGACCTGGTCCAGCGGAATGGCCTTGGCCGGGTCGAACTTGAACTCGAACAGGCCGCGCAGCGTCATGTGGCGCTTGCTCTGGTCGTTGATCAGCTGGGCGTATTCCTTGTACGTGCTCCAGTTGTTGGAGCGCGTGGAATGCTGCAGCTTGGCGATGGCGTCGGGCGACCACATGTGCTCTTCGCCACGGGCGCGCCAGGCGTATTCGCCACCGGCGTCCAGCATGGTCTCCAGCACGGGATCGTCACCGAAGGCCGCGCGGTGGTTGCGGATGGTTTCCTCGGCGATCTCGAACACGCCGATGCCCTCGACACGGCTGGCCGTGCCGGTGAAGTACTTGTCCACGGTGTCGCTGTTCAGGCCGATCACCTCGAACAGCTGGGCGCCGCAATAGGACATGTAGGTGGACACGCCCATCTTGGACATGATCTTGGACAGGCCCTTGCCGATGGCCTTGACGTAGTTGTAGATGGCCTTGTCGGCCGACAGGTCGCCACCCAGCTCCTTGTGCATGTCGGCCAGGGTTTCCATGGCCAGGTAGGGGTGCACGGCCTCTGCGCCGTAGCCTGCCAGCACGGCGAAGTGGTGCACTTCGCGCGCCGTGCCCGTTTCCACGACCAGGCCGGCCGTGGTGCGCAGGCCCTCGCGCACCAGGTGCTGGTGGATGGCCGACAGCGCCAGCAGCGCGGGGATGGCCACCTGGGTGGCGCTCACATGGCGGTCGCTGATGATCAGGATGTTGGCGCCGCCCTTGATGGCGTCCACGGCCTGCGCGCACAGCGATGCCAGCTTGGCTTCCACGCCCTGCTTGCCCCAGGACAGCGGGTAGGTGATGTCGATCGTTGCGCTCTTGAACTTGCCCTGCGTGTGTCGTTCGATGTCGCGCAGCTTGGCCATGTCGGCGAAGTCCAGCACGGGCTGGTGCACTTCCAGGCGCATGGGCGGGTTGACCTGGTTGATGTCCAGCAGGTTGGGCTTGGGTCCGATGAAGGACACCAGCGACATCACGATGGCTTCGCGGATGGGGTCGATCGGCGGGTTGGTCACCTGCGCGAACATCTGGCGGAAGTAGTTGTACAGCGGCTTGTTCTTGTCCGACAGCACGGCCAGCGGGCTGTCGTTGCCCATGGAGCCGATGCCTTCCTCGCCGTTCTTGGCCATGGGGGCCAGCAGGAACTTGATGTCTTCCTGCGTGAAGCCGAAGGCCTGCTGGCGCTCGAGCAGCGGCAGGCTGGCGGCCTCGGGGCCGGCATGGGTGTCACCGCCCACGCTGCCCAGCTTGATGCGCAGGTTCTCGATCCACTGCTTGTAGGGCTTGGTGTTGACGATGTTGGCCTTGAGCTCGTCGTCCTCGATCAGGCGGCCCTGCTCCAGGTCGATCAGCAGCATCTTGCCGGGCTGCAGACGCCACTTGCGCACGATGGCGCTGTCGGGCACGGGCAGCACGCCGGCTTCGGACGCCAGGATGACCAGGTCGTCATCGGTGATCACGTAGCGCGAGGGGCGCAGGCCGTTGCGGTCCAGCGTGGCGCCGATCTGGCGGCCGTCGGTGAACACGATGGAGGCCGGGCCGTCCCAGGGCTCCATCATGGCGGCGTGGTATTCATAGAAGGCGCGGCGGCGCTCGTCCATGGACTCGTGCTGTTCCCAGGGCTCGGGAATCATCATCATCACGGCCTGGCTGATGGGGTAGCCGGCCATGGTCAGCAGTTCCAGGCAGTTGTCGAACGTTGCCGTGTCGGACTGGCCGGCGAAGCTGATGGGATAGAGCTTCTTGAGGTCCTCGGCCAGCACGGGCGAGGCCATCACGCCTTCGCGCGCCAGCATCCAGTTGTAGTTGCCGCGCACGGTGTTGATTTCACCGTTGTGGGCCACGTAGCGGTAGGGGTGGGCCAGCGGCCACTCGGGGAAGGTGTTGGTCGAAAAGCGCTGGTGCACCAGGCCGATGGCCGAGACGCAGCGCTCGTCGGACAGGTCGTTGTAGTACACGCCCACCTGGTCGGCCAGCAGCAGGCCCTTGTAGACCACGGTGCGGCTGCTCATGCTGGGAACGTAGTATTCCTTGCTGTGCTTGAGCTTGAGGTTCTGGATGGCGGCGCTGGCCGTCTTGCGGATCACGTACAGCTTGCGCTCCAGCGCGTCCTGCACGATCACGTCGGCGCCGCGGCCGATGAAGACCTGGCGCAGGATGGGTTCCTTTTCCTGGACCGTGGGCGACATGGGCATGTCGCGGTTCACGGGCACATCGCGCCAGCCCAGCAGGACCTGGCCTTCGGCCTTGATGGCGCGTTCCATCTCCTGCTCGCAGGCCAGGCGCGAGGCGTGTTCCTTGGGCAGGAAGATCATGCCCACGCCGTACTCGCCCGCGGGCGGCAGGGCCACGCCCTGCTTTGCCATCTCTTCGCGGTAGAGCTGGTCGGGAATCTGGATCAGAATGCCCGCGCCATCGCCCATGAGCTTGTCGGCGCCCACGGCGCCGCGATGGTCGATGTTTTCGAGGATCTTGAGCGCGCCGGTGACGATGTCATGGCGCTTGACGCCCTTGATATGCGCAACAAAGCCGAGGCCGCAGGCGTCGTGCTCGTTGCTCTTGGAGTACAGACCGTGGTCTTGGAGATGCTTGATCTCGGCAGCCGTCGTCATGGCGGAATCCTCAAATTTTTCGCAGGGAACGCAAGATTAAGGCAAGGCATCACCTCATGCAATAAATTTATATAAGGGTCAGATCCCAATTAATTCCAGAACAAAAAAATCGGAAATTAATAAGGGACATATTTATTTCACAGAGGCCTGCGATGAGGAATCAAGCACTTGCAGGCCATCAGTGGGTACTAACGCACTGTTGTGGTGCGCTCATTGGTCCGTCCTGGCGGACGGCCGGCGCGCTGGCGGGTCACGCGGCGCTCGGTGCGCTGTTGTAAATCGGCAATGAATTGCTCATCGCCCAGCGCCCAGCCCCGCAGCGCCGACTGGCTGATGCGTTCGCCGTCATCGCTGCTGACGCCCTCTTCCACGGCCGACACATACGCCGCGTCGCGCGCAAACGGGGTGTTGCCCAGTTCCCAGAACACGGCATGCGGCTGGATCAGCGCGTCGCTGCGCAAGCCGGCGTTGTGCGCGTAGCTGGACCAGGGCCAGTCGGCCGGCCGCTGGACCAGGCCGGCGCGCACGGGGCTGTCGTCCATGAAGACCATGGTGGGCAGCAGCCAGCTGGGCTGCAGCACCGTGCCGCGATAGCGGCCTTCCCACAGCGTGCCGCTGCGGCCGTGGCGGTCGTTGAAGTAGCGGACATAGCGCCGGCCCACGGCCTGCATGAACCTGGGCAGGCCATCGTCGGTGCGCGGCGTGGCCAGCAGGTGGAACTGGCTGGGCAGGAGCACGTAGGCATGCACGGCCAGCTCGCAGCTGCGCGCCATCTCGCGCAGCAGCCCCAGCATGGTCTCCCGGTCCTGGGCATCGATGAAGATGTCCGCGCCGTTGTTGCCGAGCTGGATGATGTGGTGCGGCAGATCCGCAATGGTGAGTCTGGGCAGGCGGGCCATGGTGCTGGGTGCAGGCAAGCGGGTGCAGGGCGTGGAGCGGCAATTATGGAGCGCCCCGCCCCGCGCTGCCGCACTGCGCCACACTCCGTTTTACAGGGAAAGACGCGACGAGGCCCTCAGCAGCTGGCTCACCAGCTGCGTGGCAGCCAGCAGCCGGGGCAGCAGTTGCACGCGCATCATCTCGGCGCTGTTGCGGTTGGCCTGGCCGCTGATGTTGAGCGCGGCCACGGTGCGCCCTGCCGCGTTCTTCACGGGCGCCGCGATGGAGATCAGGCCTTCGGCCAGTTCCTGGTCCACCAGGGCCCAGCCCTGGGCGCGCACCTCCAGAATGCGCTGGCGCAGGCGCTCGTCGTCCTGCTCGGTCAGCGCCGTGAACTGCCGGCGCTCGCGCGCATCCAGCAGGGCCTGCAGGGATTCATCGCTCTCGCCGGCCAGCAGCACGCGCCCCATCGAAGTCCAGCAGGCCGGCAGGCGCGAGCCCACGCTGAGGTTGGTGCTCATGATCTTGTGGGTATGCACGCGCAGCACATAGACGATGTCGCTCCCATCGAGCACGGCAGCCGAGCAGGACTCCTTGACCTCGTCGACCAGGTTTTCCATCACGGGCTCGGCCAGGTTCCAGACCGGGGTGGAGCTGAGGTAGGCAAAGCCCAGTTCCATGATGCGCGGCGTGAGCTGGAACAGCTTGCCGTCGCTCTTCACATAGCCCAGCGTCTGCAGCGTCAGCAGGATGCGCCGGGCCCCGGCGCGCGTGAGCCCCGTGCGCGCCGCCACCTCGCTGAGCGTCTGCGCGGGCGCCTCGGCGCTGAACGAGCGGATCACGCCCAGGCCGCGCGCAAAGGACTGCACATAGCTGTCGCCGGGGCGCGGCGTACCGCCCTCTTCTTCAACCCCACCTGTGGAAATTACGGAAGCGGCATTTTTTTCCATGGCCCTATAATTCTTTCTGCGAACTTTTGTTCTACATACGAACATTTTAGCGCAGCGCCAGCGGCCTGCATACCGGAGACAAGCAAGTGATCAACAAAATCACCGACACCATCGCCGAGGCGTTGTCGGGCGTCCAGGACGGCTCCACCGTGCTGATCGGGGGCTTCGGCACCTCGGGCAATCCCACCGAACTCATCGACGGCCTGATCGCCCAGGGCGCACGCGAGCTGACCGTGGTCAACAACAACGCGGGCAACGGCGACCAGGGCCTGGCCGCGCTGCTCAAGAGCGGCCAGGTGCGCAAGATCATCTGCAGCTTCCCCCGCCAGGTGGACAGCTGGGTGTTCGACGACCTGTACCGCAGCGGCAAGATCGAGCTGGAACTCGTGCCCCAGGGCAACCTGGCCGAGCGCCTGCGCGCCGCCGGCGCCGGCATCGGCGGCTTCTTCTGCCCCACGGCCTATGGCACGGAGCTGGCCAACGGCAAGGAAACGCGCGAGATCAACGGCAAGCACTATGTGCTGGAGCATCCCATCCACGGCGACGTGGCACTGGTCAAGGCCGAGAAGGGCGACCGCTGGGGCAATCTCACCTACCGCATGTCGGCCCGCAACTTCGGGCCCGTGATGGCCACGGCGGCCAAGCACACGATCGCCACCGTGCACGAGATCGTGGAGCTGGGCGCGCTGGACCCCGAGGCCGTGGTCACGCCCGGCATCTACGTGAGCCAGATCGTGAAGATCGACCGCGTGGCCACCCAGGCCGGCGGCTTCAAGAAAACCGCATGAGCGCCCCAACCGCCGAAAGCAAGAGCATGAGCAGCTACCAGAAACGCAGCAAGCAAGAGCTGGCCCGGCGCGTGGCCGAAGACATCTTCGACGGCGCCTATGTCAACCTGGGCATCGGCATGCCCACCCAGGTGGCCAACCACATCCCGGCCGGCCGCGAGGTCATCCTGCAAAGCGAGAACGGCATCCTGGGCATGGGCCCGGCGCCCGCCGAAGGCCAGGAGGACTATGACCTGACCAATGCCGGCAAGCAGCCCGTCACCCTGCTGCCGGGCGGCTGCTATTTCCACCATGCCGACAGCTTCGCCATGATGCGCGGCGGCCACCTGGACATCTGCGTGCTGGGCGCCTTCCAGGTTTCGGCCACGGGCGACCTGGCCAACTGGAGCACGGGCGAGGCCGGTGCCATTCCCGCCGTGGGCGGCGCCATGGACCTGGCCGTGGGTGCACGCCAGACCTGGGTGATGATGGATCTGCTGACCAAGACCGGCGAATGCAAGGTCGTCGAGGCCTGCAGCTACCCGCTCACGGGCCTGTCCTGCGTCAAGCGCATCTACACCGACCTGTGCACGCTGGAATGCACGCCCGAGGGCCTGCGCCTGATCGACACCGTGCCCGGCCTCTCGCACGCCGAGCTGCAGTCCATCGTGGGCCTGCCCATCAAGGACGCGACGGCCACGGCCTGATCCCTCCGCTCCCCCAGTGGGTGCGCTGCGGCGCACCCCGGCACCTCTTCATTCTTTTTCCAGGAGACACCATGAGCCAGTCCAACCAGGCCTTCATCTGCGACGCCATCCGCACCCCCTTCGGCCGCTACGGCGGCGCCCTGTCCCCGGTGCGTGCCGATGACCTCGGCGCCGTGCCGATCAAGGCGCTGATGGAGCGCAACCCCGGCGTGGACTGGACGGCCGTGGCCGACGTGCTCTACGGCTGCGCCAACCAGGCCGGCGAAGACAACCGCAACGTGGCACGCATGTCCGCCCTGCTGGCCGGCCTGCCCATCGATGTGCCGGGCGCCACCATCAACCGCCTGTGCGGTTCGGGCCTGGACGCCGTGGGCACGGCCGCGCGCGCCATCAAGGCGGGCGAGGCCCGCCTGATGATCGCGGGCGGCGTGGAAAGCATGAGCCGTGCGCCCTTCGTCATGCCCAAGGCAGAAAGCGCCTTCAGCCGCAGCAACGCCGTCTATGACACCACCATCGGCTGGCGCTTCGTCAACAAGCTGATGAAGCAGCAGTACGGCGTGGACTCCATGCCCGAGACGGCCGAGAACGTGGCCGACGACTTCAAGATCGAGCGCGAAGCCCAGGACCGCATGGCCCTGGCCAGCCAGCAAAAGGCCGCCGCCGCCATCGCGGCCGGCTACCTGGCCAAGGAAATCGTGTCCGTGTCCATTGCCCAGAAGAAGGGCGACGCCATCGTGGTGAGCCAGGACGAGCATCCGCGCGCCACCACCATCGAGGCGCTGGCCAAGCTCAAGGGCGTGGTGCGCCCGGATGGCACGGTGACGGCCGGCAATGCCAGCGGCGTGAACGACGGCGCCTGCGCCCTGCTGCTGGCCAACGAGGAAGCCGCCCAGCAATACAACCTGGTGCCGCGCGCCCGCGTGGTCGGCATGGCCGTGGCCGGCGTGGCACCGCGCATCATGGGCTTCGGCCCCGCGCCCGCCGTGCGCAAGGTGCTGGCCCTGACTGGCCTGACGCTGGAGCAGATGGACGTGATCGAGCTGAACGAAGCCTTCGCCGCGCAGGGCCTGGCCGTGCTGCGCGATCTGGGCATTGCCGACGATGACCGCCGCGTCAACCAATGGGGCGGCGCCATTGCGCTGGGCCATCCGCTGGGCGCCTCCGGCGCCCGCCTGGCCACCACCGCCGTGAACCAGCTGCACACGCTGGGCGGCCGCTACGCGCTGTGCACCATGTGCATCGGCGTGGGCCAGGGCATTGCCGTGATCCTGGAAAAGGTCTGAGACTGCGATGAGCACCGTGGATAACAAGACACCCGTCACCGTGGTCAGCGGCGCCAGCAACGGCATCGGCCGCGCCATCGCCGAGGCCCTGCTGGCCCAGGGCCGCGCCGTGGTCAACCTCGACTACGTGCTGCCCGATTGGAGCCATCCGCTGCTGGTGAGCTACCAGGCCGACCTGACCAGCGAGCAGGCCACCGCCGAGGCGGCGGCCCGCATTGCCGCCGCGCACAACGTGGTGGCCCTGGTCAACAACGCGGGCGCCACGCGCCCCGGCACCATCGACAACGCCAGCACCCAGCATCTCGACGACGTGGTGGGACTGCACCTGCGCGCGCCCATGCTGCTGGTGCAGGCCTTCCTGCCCACGCTGCGCGCCTGCGGCGAGGGCCGCATCGTGAACATGTCCTCGCGCGCCGCGCTGGGCAAGCCCGACCGCATCGTCTACTCGGCGACCAAGGCCGGCCTGATCGGCCTGACGCGCACCCTGGCGATGGAGCTGGGCCGCGACCGCATCACGGTCAATGCCCTGGGCCCCGGCCCCATCGCCACCGAGCTGTTCACCAAGAGCAACCCCGAAGGCGCGCCGCAGACCCAGCGCATCCTCAACAGCATTGCCGTGGGCCGCATGGGCACACCGGAAGACGTGGCGCGCGCCGCGCTGTTCTTCCTGTCGCCCGACAACGGCTTCGTCACCGGCCAGGTGCTCTACATCTGCGGCGGCACCACGCTGGGCGTGGCGCCCGTCTGACCGACCCGTTTAGCCGAACGCCTTCCCAGGCACAACCCCCTTCAAGAAGAACCACTGGAAGCGCCCGCCTGCACAGGCGTGCGCCACACAGGGCATTGCCCTGGCCCAGCCCGGCGTTGCCGGGTCCGGCCATCCACCTTATTGCCGAATCAGGAGACCTCTCGATGTTTGATCAAACCACCCGTTTCACCCGCCGCCGTGGCCTGCAGGCGCTGGCAGCCGCATCCCTGACCGCGCTCGGCGCCCTGTCCGGCACCGCCGCCCTGGCCCAGGACGGCTTCCCCAGCAAGCCCATCACCATCCTCGTGCCCTTCGCCGCTGGCGGCACCACCGACATCCTGGCGCGCATCGTCGCCCAGGCGCTGCAGCAGGAGCTGGGCCAGACCGTGATCGTGGACAACAAGCCCGGCGCGGGCGGCAACATCGGCGCCGTGGCCGCCGCACGTGCGCCGGCCGACGGCTACACGCTGTTCATGGGCACCGTGGGCACGCATGCCATCAATGCCGCGCTCTACGCCAAGCCCGGCTTCGACCCCATCAAGGACTTCTCGCCCCTGACGCGCGTGGCCAACGTGCCCAACCTGCTGGTAGCCCACCCCAGCCAGCCGTTCAAGACCGTCAAGGAAATGATCGCCTACGCGCGCGCCAACCCCGGCAAGCTGAACTACGGCTCCTCGGGCAGCGGCAGCTCCATCCACCTGTCGGGCGAGCTGTTCCGCTCCATGACGGGCCTGGACATGGTGCACGTGCCCTACAAGGGCAGCGCCCCGGCCATCACCGACCTGCTGGGCAACCAGATCGCCATCATGTTCGACAACATGCCCTCGGCCATCCAGCATGTGCGCTCGGGCAAGCTGCGTCCCATCGCCGTGACCACGGCCAAGCGCTCGCCCGAACTGCCCGATGTGCCCACCGTGGCCGAAGCCGGCGTGCCCGGCTACGAGGCCACTTCGTGGTTCGGTCTCTGGACCCAGGCCAAGACGCCAGCCGCCGTGCAGCAGCGCCTGTACACGGCAATTGCCAAGGTGCTCAAGGACCCGGCCGTGGTCAAGAAGATCAACGACCAGGGAGGTGATGTCGTGATCGATACGCCAGCCGAATTCCTCGCCTACATCAAGGCCGAATCGACGAAGTGGAGCAAGGTCGTAAAAGACTCTGGAGCGCAGGTGTAACTGGCCTCCCCCTGAGCCGCTGCGCGGCTTCCCCCTGAGGGGGACGACACCCTCGGTGCGGGGCGGCGCGGCCGGCCCAGGCCCTTCCTCGGTGTCTCCCGCTTTAGGCTGCGCCGGTTTCCTGCGCCGTGCGCTTGAGCGTTGGAATGAAAAAAGAGCTGCCTTCGGGCAGCTCTTTTGCGTTGGGGGCTGGGGTTCAATCCAGCAAGTCGGAGTAGTCACCCTTGTCGTAGCCTTCGATGGCCTTCCAGGGCTGGGCCAGCGGTGCGGGCAGCTTGGTGGCGGTGACGACGATGCGCTCGGTGCCGTGGGAGTCGCTGCGCTCCACGCGGCGGGCGAACTGGTTGGCCACGTCCCAGTCGATGACAGTGGTCTGCTCGCCTGCCTTGCCGCGGTAGCGCTGCACGCCGTTGTGCGGCTTGCCCACGCGCTCCATGCCCTGCAGCGCGGTGGGAGGCACGATCCAGTACACGTTGTCGAAGGAGCCGCCGTAGCCCACGTTGCCGTGGTGGGCCAGGTCCACGCTGATGACGCGGCGCAGCTTGGCCAGGATGACTTCCACGCCCACCTTGCCATCATCGGCGCGGCGTATGGACAGGGGTGCGGCGCGGGCTTCGTCATGGGCGTGGCCGGCGTGCGGGCCGTGGGCGTGGTCATGGCCGTGCTCCTGGCTCTGGCGCAGGGCGGCGGGCATTTCGCGCTCTATCCATAGCTGGGCCTTGCGGCGGTAGACGCGGTTGGTATAGACGCTGCTGCGCTGCACGCCGTCGCTGCCCACGCTCATGGCTTCGTAGGTGATGCGCAGGTCGGCCTCGGGCGTGGCCTGTACGGCGGCCGTGGTGCGCGCCACGGAATCCGCAGGGACTGCGGCCGTGGGTACGGGTGCCGCCGCCTTGGCTGGCTCGGCGGCCCATGCTGCGGAGACGGAACAGGCCAGCAGCGCGGCCGCGTAGATGTGGCGCGCCGCGCGCGGCGCCGGAAGGGAAAGCGTCATGGAATCCAGCCAATGCGAAAAAACCGGGGCCGGGCACACGCATGTGCCACGGCTCCGGCCAGGGGTTGGCAAGCAGCCAACGAAGGAGAAAACAATTACAGGCCAGCGGCTTCGCGGACCTTGGAGAACACCTTGGTGTTGTCCATCGTGCCCTTGAAGATCTTGGCTCCCGCGCCGCCGGCGAACAGCATCACGTCGCCGCCGCCATGGGTCTCGGAGCCCGGCGTGCCCAGGTTCAGGCCCACCTCCTGCAGGTAGTTGTCGTCCGTGGTGTCCACGACGCTGAGGTCCTGGCGCTCAGCGCCGCGCGTGGGCGCGATCCAGGGCTTGTTGCCATCTTCGGCATTGACCTGGCTGGAGGCCGTGGCGTTGGGACGTCCGCCATTGCCGAAGGCCAGCGTGGTGTAGGGCTTGCCGTCCTGGGCCTTGGCCATCTGGCCGCTCTGGTAGTCCTGCACCTTGCCCAGGATGGGGTTGCCGATCCTGGAGTAGCCGTTGAACACCATGTTGTGGTCGTGATCGGCGGTGACGACGATCAGCGTGTTCTTCAGGCCCGGATCCTTCTTTTCCATGTAGGCCATGGCGGTCTCGATGGCGCGGTCGAAGGCCAGCGTGTCTTCCAGCGCGCGCTTGGCATTGGTGCCGTGCAGTGCGTGGTCGATGCGGCCGCCTTCCACCATCAGGAAGAAGCCCTTGTCATTGCGGCTGAGCACGTCCAGCGCCTTGCCGGTCATGTCGGACAGGCTGGGCTCGTCCAGCCTTTGCTTGACGCGGTCCAGCTCGTAGGCCATTTCGCTTTGCGTGAACAGGCCCAGCAGCTTGGGCGCCTTGGTCGCGTCCAGGGCCGCCAGCTCGCTGCCCTTGGCAACATAGGCGTAGCCCTTGGCCTTCATCATGTCCACGAGGTTGGCCGTGTCCGTGCGCTTGCTGCTGGGGTTGACCGACTTGGGCAGGTAGTTGCGCTGGCCGCCACCCATGAGCACGTCGATGCCGTCGCCCAGCCTGGCGTTGTAGTTGGCATGGCCGGGCACGGACTGCTCGGCAATGCTGTTGTAGCCATTGCGGTTGCAGATATGGGCATAGGTGGCCGCAGGCGTCGCATGGCCCACGCGCGTGGTGGAGATGGCGCCCACGGCGCGGCCCTTGGCCTTGGACAGCTCCAGCAGGGTCTGCGCGGGCTGGCCGTTGCCGGCCGGGCAGGTGGTGTCCTCGCCGTTGATGTACTGCTGGCCGTTGGCCGCGTAGGCCATGGTCTCGGCCGACATGGAGATGACTTCGTTGTTCATCTTCACGCCGGTCATGTAGGCGGCCATCGAGGGCGCGCTGTCCGTGGTCTGGCCATCGCGCGAGAAGGTCTTGATGCGGCTGGCGTAGGGCAGGGACTGCATGGTCAGCGTGGCGCGTTCGCTGCTGGCCAGGGAGCCGGCCTTTTCGGCCAGCTGCTTTTCACCCTTGTAGATGCGCGCGGCGGTCACGGTGACCGGGCCCATGCCGTCGCCGAGGAAGAAGATGACGTTCTTGGCCTCGCCAGCCGCATGGGCTGCAGGCGCCAGCAGCGCCAGCGCGCCGGCCGCCGCCAGGGCGAGGGAGGTCTTTTGGAGGATCGGATGCATGTGGAATTCCTTGAATACTTTGAATGCCTTGATTGCGGTACAAGACCCTGGTCGTACAGCGTGCTAGGACCGCATGAAACCGGCGTGGCCCAGGCGGCGGACGCCGAGCAAGGGCCGCCCCGCAGCGAGGGCGTCGTCCCCCTCCCGCGAAGCGAGAGAGGGGGAAGCGACGCAGTCGCTCAGGGGGTGTTTCATTGCAAGCCGATGCTCTTCTTGATCAGGTTGAACACGGCCGTGTTGTCGATCACGCCCGAGAACGTATCGGCACCCATGCCTTGAGCCCCCAGGAACACGTCGCCGCCGCCGTGGGTTTCGGAGGCCAGGGGCACCACGGCCTCCTGCAGGTAGTCGGGGCTCTCCAGCGTGGCCGCGTCGATGGGGCCGCGCGTGGCCAGGCGCTTGGGACCGTTGCCGAAGCCCAGGATGGTGTAGGGATTGCCATCCACATCGGTGGAGGCCTTGCCGTCCACGTAGTTCTTGACCAGGCCCAGCACGCCGGGCTTGCCGGCCTCGGTCTTGCCGGTGCGCGCGGCATAGCCGTTCAGGTGCAGCGTGTGGTCATGGTCGGCTGTGACGACGATCAGCGTGTTCTTCAGGCCCGGATCAAGCTTGGCCATCTTGTCCAAAGCGGTCTGGATGGCGTTGTCGAAGGCCACGGTATCCTGCAGCGCGCGGCGCGCGTTGGTGGCGTGCAGTGCATGGTCGATGCGGCCGCCTTCCACCATCAGGAAGAAGCCCTTCTTCTTGGCCGACAGCGCGTCGATGGCCTTGCCCGTCATCTCGGCCAGGCTCGGTTCCTTGGTCGCATCGCGGTCCAGGTCATAGGCCATGTGGTCCTTGGTGAACAGGCCGGCGATCTTGCTGCCGTCCACGGGCAGCTTGTCGAACTCGCTCTTGTTGGCGGCGTAGCTGTACTTTTGCGTCTTGAACTCGGCGATCAGGTTGCGGCTGTCGTTGCGGCGGCCGCCGTCGGCCTTGGGCGTGAAGTAGTACGAGCCACCGCCCAGGATCACGTCCACGCCGTCGCCGAGCTTGCTGTTGTAGCCGGATCCGCCGGGCACCAGGGCCGCGGCGATGGTGTTCTCCGCATCGCGGTGGCAGACATGCGAATAGGTGGCTGCCGGCGTGGCATGCGTGATGCGCGCGGTGGAGACCACGCCCGTGCCGTAGCCGGCGGACTTCATCTGCTCGAGCAGCGTGGGAACGGCCTGGCCGTTGCCGCTGGGGCAGGTGCTGTCGTAGTTGGTGTGATAGGCCTTGCCGCTGGCATCCGTGGCCTTGGTGTCGGGCGTCATGGAGATGACTTCGTTGTTCATCTTCACGCCGGTCATGTAGGCGGCCATCGAGGGTGCGCTGTCCGTCACCTGGGCGTCGTTCGAGAAGGTGTGGACGAAGGCCGTCTCGGGCAGCTTGTCCATGGTCAGCTCACCGTCTTCGCCCACGCTGTAGATGCGCGCGGCGGTCATGGTGGTGATGCCCATGCCGTCACCCAGGAAGAACAGCACGTTCTTGGTCGGGGTGGCAGCGGACGATCCATCGCTGCCGCCACAGGCGCTCAACAGCAGCGACGCACCGGCCAGCGCGCTGCACAACATCTTCAGTTTCATGCGGATATCCCTCTGTAGGCAGGGGACCCCGCGGCAAGGCCGCGCCCTCCCCCTGTTGATTGATTTGTGCACTGTAGGAACAGCCCGTGACGAGCCAGTGACAGTCAGCCCAGGCCGGCAGGCGTATCGTTGCAGGCAAGGCGCTGAGGGCCGGATAGCATTGCGGCAAACCCAGCGACGGAACAAGGAACCCCATGAACCAGACAGCCCAAGACCCGATCGCCTCGCAGGCCCCGGAAGCGCCGCCCAGGCCGGTGCTCGACTACCCGTTCGAGGCGCCGCCGCAGCACGGGCAGACGCTGGAGGTGGCGCCCGGCGTGCTCTGGCTGCGCATGCCCCTGCCCTATGCGCTGGACCACATCAATCTCTGGGCCATCGATGACGGCCAGGGCTGGGCCATCGTCGATACGGGTGCGCGCACCGACGAAGGCGTGGCCACCTGGCGCGCGCTGTTCTCCCAATCCACCGATGGCCGCTCGCTGACGCGCGTCTTCGTCACCCACATGCACCCCGACCATGTGGGCTTGGCCGGATGGCTGACGCGCAAGTTCCATGTGCCCCTGTACATGACGCGCCTGGAGTACCTCAACTGCCGCGTCGTGGTCTCGGACTGCAGCCGCGAGGCCCCGCCCGACGCCATCGCCTTCTACCGCCGCGCAGGCTGGAGCGACAGCGCACTGGAGTCCTACCGCGCCCGCTTCGGCAACTTCGGCAAGCACATCCATGCCCTGCCCGACAGCTACCGCCGCCTGCACGATGGAGAGGAACTGCGCATAGGAAAACACCTGTGGCGCGTGGTGGTCGGCAGCGGCCACTCGCCCGAGCACGCCAGCCTGTACTGCCCCGATCTCAAGCTGCTGATCTCGGGCGACCAGGTGCTGCCGCGCATCTCGTCCAACGTCTCGGTCCACCCCATGGAACCCGACGCCAACCCCATGGCCGACTGGATGGAGTCTCTGGAAAAGGTCAGGCGCGAAGTGCCCGACGATGTGCTCGTCCTGCCCGCGCACGGCGATTGCTTTCGCGGCCTGCATGCGCGCATCGATTCGCTGGTGGCAGGCCAGGAGCGTGCCAGCGACCGGCTGCTGGCCGCCCTGGCCGAGCCGCGTCGCGCCGTCGATGTCTTCGGCGCCCTCTTCTCACGCCCGATCAGCGAATCCAGCCCCGCCCTGCTGGGCATGGCCACGGGCGAAAGCCTGGCCTGCCTGAATCATTTGATGCATGCGGGGCAGGTGCAGCGCAGCGTCGATGCCGATGGCATCGCCTGGTACCGCGCCGTGGCGGGGGCCTGAGACTGCAGCGGCAACCGGCTCAGGCTGCCTGCAGCAGCGGATAGCGCTGTGCCATCGCATCCTGCAGGCCGAACTCCGCCAGGATGGCGCGCATGCGCTCGACCGCACTGCGCTTTTTCTGCCCCGTGTAGCGCGCAATGATCAGCTCGTTCTTCATGCTGTGCTCCCAGCCCACCAGCTCTGTCACGGTGACCTGGTAGCCGCAGGCCTCCAGGTACAGGCAGCGCAGCACGTTGGTGAGCTGGCTGCCCATTTCGCGGGTGTGTATGGGATGGCGCCACAGTTCGGCCAGCGGCGTGCGCGTCAGGCTCAGCGCCTTGGTCTGGCGCAGGCAGGCTGCGACCTCGGCCTGGCAGCAGGGCACCAGCACCATGGCCTTGGCCTTCTTCTCCAGGCCGAAGGCGATGGCATCGTCGGTGGCGGTGTCGCAGGCGTGCAGGGCCGTGACCACGTCGAATTGCGCAGGCATGAAGTCGGCATGCGTGGATTCGGCCACCGACATGTTCAGGAAGCCCATGCGCTCGAAGCCCAGCTCGGCAGCCAGCTTCTGCGAAGCCTCCACCAGCGGCGCGCGCGTTTCTATGCCGTAGATATGGCCGCGCCCCAGCGGCTTGAAATACAGGTCGTAGAGGATGAAGCCCAGATAGGACTTGCCGGCGCCGTGGTCGGCCAGGGTGACCGCATGGTCGTCGGCCGACAGTTCTTCGAGGATGGGGGCGATGAACTGGTACAGGTGGTAGACCTGCTTGAGCTTGCGCCGCGAATCCTGGTTGATCTTGCCTTCGCGCGTGAGGATGTGCAGCGCCTTGAGCAGTTCGATGGACTGGCCGGGCTTGAGGCCCAGCTGCGCGGTCACATCCTGCTCGGGCTTTGCGGCAGGCTTGCCCTGGCGCGCCTTCATTCGGCAGCGCCCGGCTTGGCTGCGTGCGCCATAGGGCAGCGCGCGCCCACACCCAGGTCCAGCCAGCCTTCGATGCCGATCTTCTCCAGCGTCTCCATGTTGCGCTCGTAGATGGATTCGGCTTCGGGGAACACCTCGACCGCCTTGTCTATGCTGTCCTCGCGCAGCAGGTGCAGCGTGGGATAGGGCGAGCGGTTGGTGCAGTTGGTGACGTCGTCGGCTTCGGTGCCCTCGAACTGGAACTGCGGGTGGAACGAGGCCACCTGCAGTATGCCGCCCAGGTCCAGCTCCTCGACCATGGCGTCGGCCACTTCGAGAAAGTCGTTGAAGTCCAGGAAGTCCTGCAATGCGTGCGGCAGGATCAGCAGCGTGGTGTCGCGCTTGTCCGGGGAGGCCTCGGCCAGGGCTTCCAGCTCGCGGTGCAGGTCTGCCGCCACGCCTTCGGCGTCGGTGGCCTGGCTGACCGTGTAGTGGATCTGGCCCTTGATGTGCACGCCCTTGGCGAAGGGGCACAGGTTCAGGCCGATCACGGCCTTTTCGAGCCAGTGCACCGTATCCTCGATCACGGTGACAGGCGGAAACTCGGCCGCGCGAATCTCGTGGTTGGTATCGGTCATGGCTGTGCCCTTCAAAAATGCGAACGGGGGCACTGCGCCCCCAGACATTGCGAAACCGTCCAGGAACCCTTCCCTGCCCTGTCACGCAGGGTCCGCATTCTAGCCGCGCCGCCCCGGCGACGCCGTTGCTCGGATTTCTCAGCCCAGCAGGCGCAGGCCTGTCAGCAGCTCATGCTCGCGGGCCGCGTAGCGGTCCGTCATCCCGGCGATGAAGTCGGCCACCACCCGCGCACGCGCCGATACGTCCTCGGCCAGCATGGCCCGCTGCACGAAGCGCGGCTTCATGCGGTCGGGCTCGACCATGTAGGCCGCAAACAGCTCGGCCACCACCTGCTGCGCGCCTTCCATGGTCTTCACCACCTGCTCATGGCGGTAGAGATTGCGGAACAGGAACTGCTTGAGCTGTTGCGACTGCTGCCTCATGGTATCGCTGAAGCCCACCAGAGGGCCAGGCTGGGCGCGCACCTCGTCCACCGAACAGGGCCGCGCCTGCGCAATGCGCTGCTGCGTGGCAGCGATCACGTCATAGACCTGATCGCTGAGCATGCGGCGGATGCTTTCGTACAGCAGGCGCCGCTCGGCCAGGGGCATGCCCAGTTGAGGATGCTCGGCCAGTGTTGCGTCGTGATAGCGCGCGAACAGGGGAACAGCCTCGCACAGCTGGGGCATGGTGATCAGGCCGGAGCGCACGCCATCGTCCACGTCATGGGCGTTGTAGGCAATGGCATCGGCCAGGTTGCACAGCTGGGCCTCCAGCGAAGGCTGCCAGCCCAGCAGAAAACGCTGCGCCACCCCGCCGGGCTCGCGCGCCTCCAGGTGCTCGGCATTGGTGCGCGAGCAATGCTTGAGAACGCCCTCGCGCGTCTCGAAGCTCAGGTTCAGGCCGTCAAAGGCTGGATAGCGCTCTTCCAGCCGGTCCACCACGCGCAGGCTTTGCAGGTTGTGCTCGAAGCCGCCATGCGGCTGCATGCAGGCATTGAGCGCATCCTGGCCCGCATGGCCGAAGGGGGTGTGGCCCAGGTCGTGGGCCAGACAGATGGCCTCGACCAGATCTTCGTCCAGTTGCAGCGACCGGGCCACCGAGCGGCCCAGCTGGGCCACTTCCAGCGAGTGCGTCAGGCGGGTGCGGAACAGGTCGCCCTCATGGTTGACGAAGACCTGAGTCTTGTAGACCAGGCGCCGGAAGGCCGAGGAATGGACGATGCGGTCCCGGTCGCGCTGGAAGTCGCTGCGCGTGGGCGCAGGCGCCTCCGGGAAACGCCGCCCCCGGCTGAACGCCGGGTTGCAGGCATAGGGGGCCAGGGCCTGTTTCTGCATTCGATCGCCTCATCATGCTGACAAGGGCACTCTAGCAGTTCCGGCTTGCCCCCCAGCGCCGCGCGTCAGGCGCAGCAGGCGTCTATGACTTCGCGCACCAAGGCATCGGGCGCCGAGCGCATGACGGCCTTTCCCGGCCCGTCAATGAGAACGAAGCGGATCTCGCCCGCCTCGGACTTCTTGTCCACGCGCATCAGCTCCAGATAGCGGCCAGCGTTGTCACGCGCATCCAGCACGGCGCCGCGCACCGGCAGGCCCGCACGTTCGATCAGCACGCGCAGCCTTTGCACAAAGGCGGCATCCACCAGGCCAAGGCGCTGCGACAGCTCGGCCGCCATGACCATGCCGGCGCCCACGCCTTCGCCGTGCAGCCAGTTGCCGTAGCCCATGCCGGCTTCGATCGCATGCCCGAAGGTGTGGCCGAAATTGAGAATGGCGCGCAATCCGGCCTCTTTCTCGTCCTGCCCCACCACCCAGGCCTTGATCTCCACGCTGCGCTTGATCGCGTGCGCCAGTGCAGTGCGGTCGCGGGCAAGCAAGGCATCCATGTTCTCCTCCAGCCAGGCCAGGAAGTCCATGTCGGCGATGGGCCCGTACTTGATGACCTCGGCCAGGCCGGCGCTCAGCTCGCGCACGGGCAGCGTGTCCAGCGAGGCCAGATCGCAAACCACCAGCTGCGGCTGGTAGAAGGCGCCGATCATGTTCTTGCCCAGCGGATGGTTGATGGCGGTCTTGCCGCCCACCGACGAGTCCACCTGCGACAACAGCGTGGTGGGCACTTGCACGAAGGGCACGCCGCGCATGTAGCTGGCGGCAGCAAAGCCCGTCATGTCGCCGATGACGCCGCCGCCCAGCGCGAACAGCACGGTCTTGCGGTCGCAACCACCGGACAGCAGGTCATCGAAGATCAGATTCAGCGTCTGCCAGTCCTTGTGGGCCTCGCCATCGGGCAGCACCACGGTCCGCACGCTGCGGTAGCGCTGCTCCAGCACGCGGCGCAGTGCGGGCTCATAGAGCGGTGCGACCACATCGTTGCTGACGATGACGGCCTGTGCCGCAGAAGGCAGCGCGGCATAGGTGGCTGCCTGGTCCAGCAGGCCGGTGCCGATGGCAATCGGATAGGAGCGCTCACCCAGGTCAATGGTCACGACCTGGGCAGCAGGCGAGGAGGAGGCGTGGGGCAAGATGATGTCGCTCCAGGGGAGAAAGAATGAAAAGGTTTCCGCGACACGGCAGCGCGCCCGGCAACTGCCGATCTTAAAGAAAAAGGCCTCGGCAAGTGCCGAGGCCTTTGGTGTTTCAGCGGGCAGCGTTCAGGCCAGTTCCGCCTGCATGCGTATGCGCTGGGCGGCCTGCGCCACAGACAGGCCGGATGTCTGGATCACGAAGTGCGCCGTCTCCAGATACAGGGGCTCGCGCTGCAGCAGCAACTCGCGCAGGCGCAACGCCGGATCCTCCACCTGCAGCAAGGGCCGCGTCACATCGTTGCGCAGCCGTGCGGCGATATCCTCTGGCGTGCAATCCAGGTAGAAGACCTGGGTGCGCTCATGCAGATGGCGGCGGTTTTGCTCGCGCAGCACCACGCCGCCGCCCGTGGACAACAGCAGACTGGATGTGGAGGCCGACAGCTCATCAATGACCTGCGACTCCATGTCGCGAAAAGCCTGCTCGCCCTCACGCTCGAAAAACTCCCGGATGCTGCAGCCCAGGCGCTGCTCGATCACATGGTCCGAATCCACAAAACGCATCGACCACAGGCGCGCCAGCTGGCGCCCTATGGTCGATTTGCCGGAGCCGGGCAGGCCGATCAGGGCCACCCGGGTTACCAAGCCTGAAACATCCATTTGCTGTTACCGCACGGGCCATGGGAAATCAAAATTATCTCCCATGGCCGTGAACGGCATCGCCTTTACGGCGTCGTGGTTGCCGGCTTGGCCACCGTGATGGTCATGTTCCTCGTGATCACCGTGTTGTCGGCATCCGTGACGCGCACAATCATGTTGAAGGTGCCATCCGCCGTCGGAGTACCCGACAAGATGCCGTCGCTGGACAACGCCAGCCCTTCGGGAGTGCCACCCAGACTCACCCACGTGTAGGGAGCGGTACCGCCGGTTGCCGACAGTGCGTACGCCAGGGCCACACCACGGACGCCAGAGATAGTCGGTGCAGTGAAGGCCAGAGGTGCCTTGGCCGCAATGGTCACGGTCACGGTCTTGTCGACCACGGTGCCCTGTGCGTCCTGCACACGTACCAGCATGTTGAAGGTTCCGACCACCGTCGGCGTACCGGAAAGCACGCCGTCGCTGCTCAGGCGCATACCGTCTGGAACACCGCCCAGTGTCGACCAGCGGTAAGGAGGAATGCCGCCTGTTGCTGCAAAGCCGTACACCAGAGGCTGGTCCTTGACACCCGTGATGCTCAAGCCATCAGGCAGGGCCAGAGGCGTCTTGGCGATCTCATGGTAGACACCCACAACGGTATAGGCCCTGATGGGATCCTGAATGCCATTGCTGACATCATTGTCCCGGCGGTCCACGGTCGTTTCCAGCACGATGGCGCCGCTATCGGGGCCACTGGAAAGCGACAGCTGTGCGATGCCGTTGAGCGAATTGACTTGCAACGAAGAGCCAGCCTTGGATCCAGAGATCAGGCGCGCACCTTCATAAGCCGAGCTGGGCAAAATCCGAACCTGCACATTGGGGCTGGTACCAGTGACCGGTTGATTGCGGTCGTCGACCACCTTCACTTCCAGTGCTACGTTATTTCGCAGATTGGAGAGGTTGTCGCGGGATCCCAGATAGCCAGGCGTCTGGGTCACGGCCAGCGTGCTGGCAGGAATGCCCTGCGCAGCGCCACCGACATTAACACTGGTCACAGCACTCACCTGGCGCTTATCGCGGGGATCGGTCACCGTGCAAGTCACGCTTGCTACACCAGCCTTGTCGATTGCGTGCAAGTGGAAAGTGGCACTACCAGAGTTGGAGCCCAGCACAATGGAACGACTGGCTGAGATATTTCCTTTATCGTCTTTTTTATCCGTTCCATCAAGATAATACAGAACTGCCGAATCAAGACCTGCAGTTACGGCGCATTGAAAAATGCCATCCCCACCAGGAATAGGCATATTTCCTTGACGAGCCTCGACATACATTGTTGTCGTATATGCCGCATCAGCACCAATACCAGGACCGGCATTTCCAATATTCACCGGCAGCTGCGTCTTATCTGCGCGCAGCGAAATGGTATACGGCTGATTTGTCTCACCAGCACTCCCTCCACCACCACCACACCCGGCCAGACCGAGTGCCAGCATGGCACCGAACATGATTTTTTGCATGATTATCTATCTCCTACTACATTCAACGAGCACTTCTGATGTCAGCCAACATCTTCGGTGTAATAAATACCAGCATTTCCCGCTTCTGGGACTCTCTCACGCGACTTTTGAAAAGATGCCCCAGAACAGGGACATCGCCCAATAGCGGAATCTTGTTTTCCGTATTGGTCTCCTCCATCTCGAAGATACCGCCGATCACTACAGTTCCACCATTCTGGACAAGAACCTGGGTACGCACATGCTTGGTATCGATGGCAACGCCTTGCAACGTGCTCTCACCACGTGAATCCTTGTTGACATCGAGGTCCAGAATGATATCGCCTTCGGGAGTGATTTGAGGCGTCACCTCCAGTTTCAGAACAGCCTTTTTGAAAGCAATGGTCGTCGCACCGTTAGGCGCAGTCACAGAGTAGGGGTACTCAGTACCCTGCTCAATCAATGCCTTGGTTTGATCAGCCGTTACCAACCTCGGGCTGGAAATGATCTTTCCCTGGCCATCGGACTCCATGGCAGAAAGCTCAAGAGTCAGGAATCGATTTGCAGCCGCATTGAAAATAGACATGGCAAACGTCCCGGAGTTCGCCACGTTTGACAGCTTCCCAGGCAGATTGACAAAATTTCCCGAGGTATTCACAGCCTGCCCGCTTGCCCCAGCTGAAGCATTGGCATTGTCAAAACCCGTACCGATGGCCACGCGGTTATCCCCACCAATGCTGTATCCCCCATCGCCACCGCGTTGAGCCCGCAAATCCCCGCCGCCTAGACGGACGCCCAGTGCACGGCCAAATGTGTCACGGGCTTCAACGATACGAGCTTCGATCAGCACTTGGCGAACAGGCACGTCCAGTGTCGCCAGCAGCACCTTCACTTCTTCCAGTTTCGTGGCTGTGTCGGTCACGAACAGCTGGTTGGTTCGGGGCTCCGAAATCGCAGATCCGCGCTCAGACAGAAATCTGGTGGAGGTTCCGCCAGTCCCGCCGCCACCACCGCTGCTTGCGCTGATCTGTTGAAGAATATCGGCCGCCTTCGCATAGTTCAGCTGAAAGCTCTGGGTGCGCAGCGGCTCCAGTTTCTGGATTTCCATCGCGGCTTCATAGTCACGCTTGGTGCGCGCATCGATCTCATCCTTGGGCGCAATCCAGAGCACCGAGCCCGACTTGCGCATGCCCAGGCCCTTGGCATCCATGATGATCTGCAGCGCCTGGTCCCAGGGAACATCCTTCAGACGCAGGGTCAGCGCCCCGGAAACCGTGTCCGAGGTCACGATGTTGAAGTTCGTGAAGTCGGCAATCACCTGCAGCAGGGACCGCACTTCGATGTTCTGGAAATTCAGGGAGAGCTTTTCACCGCTGTAGCCGGGGCCCTGCGTGAGCTTGCCCACATCCACCTTTTTCTGGCGGACCTCGATCACAAACTGGCTGTCGCTTTGGTAGGCACTGTGCTCCCAGTCACCGACGGGAGCGATACGCATGCGCACGGATTCCCCCTGCTGCACCGAGGAGATTGTCTGCACCGGTGTTCCGAAATCCGCAACATCCAGCTTGCGGCGCAAGCCTTCAGGCAGGGAGGAACGCAGAAAATCGACGACCAGTTCCTTGCCTTCGCGGCGCAGGTCCACGCCGACCTGGCTATTGCTCAATCCCACGACGATGCGGCCCGAGCCATCGCTGCCACGACGGAAATCAACATCCCGAATGGGTTGGACATCGCTACCGACGGCTGTCTTGGCTTCGAACACACCCTGCTGTGCAGAAGGCTTCACCGCAGCAGACGCAGCTACAGGATCCAGCAGGATCAGCAACGCCTTGCCTTGGCGCTCAGTGCGGTAGGAAGTCGCCGTTTTCAAATTCAGCACCAGCCGGGAACGGCCCGAGGCCTCCACGATATTGATGGAACGCAGGTTGCCCTGGTTGAGCTCGACCATCGATTTGCCCGTCGCATTGGTTGCGCCAGGAAAATCCAGCGCGATCCGTGCAGGCGACTGGATCGCAAATCCGGTCGGGTCCGCAACCAGCGCTTCGGAAAGCTCGATGCGCACCACCTCGGTGCTCCCCTGGAGGGAACCGGAGACCGACTCTATCGCGGACTGCGCCCATGCAAAAGAGCCCAGCAACCAACCGCCCAAGGCGATTCCCCAGCGAGCTTTATGAGACATGCTGCGATGTGTACCCATCATTTCCTTCCCTCCTGCAACTCCAGTGTGCTATTTCTTTCTATCCAGTCGCCGCTGCCATCCTGGACGATTTCCCGCAACTGGATGGAAGTCTCCGTGATCCGGGTGATCTTTCCGTAGTTCTGTCCCAGGTAATTTCCTGCACGAACCTGATACAGCAAGGCTCCTACCTTGATCAGCGCCGTAGGCACACCCTTCTTGTCCAGGCTGCCCACCATGGTCATTGCATCCAGGGGCTCTGCTTCCAGCGGCTCCTTGCGGCGGTTGAGTTCTGCGGCAATCAGGCTGGTATTCGCATTGGTCTGGGCCGATTCCTTGCGCAGCACCTGCATCAGTTTCAAGGGATTGAAGGGGTCCATGCCATCAGCCCCCAGGTAGGCTTGGGGCGTAAACGCTTTGGGCTCTTCCAAAGGCTTGACCCGAGGCTTTGCATTGGCTTTCTCCTGCGCCATCCAGGTTTGCAACTCCTCTTGATCAGAAGAAGTGCAGCCCGAGACGGCCAAACAGCCAGACAACATAAGCAAGACGCTGCAGCGCATGTGTCTCATTTCTTCTTGCCCTTCCCGGCAGCCGCGCGCTGCGCCTGCACTTCATCGGCATCCAGATAGCGGAAGGTTCGCGCCGTCGCCTCCATGCTCAGGACCTCGCTTCCGTCCTTGCCCACAGGGACAATCGACAAGTTGTTCAAGGTCACGATGCGAGACAGGTAGGCCACGTCGGAAGCGAATGAACCGATGTCATGAAAGCGTCCTGTGACCTTCAAAGCAATGGGCAGCTCGGCGTAGTACTCCTTGACCACCATCGCCCCGGGGCGGAACGTTTCAAACTGAAGGCTGCGCCCCAGTCCGGCCTGGTTGATGTCCGAGAGCAGCGCAGCCATTTCCGCCTTGCTGGGCAACTGCTTTTCCAGCTGTGTCACATATTGCTGGACTTGTTCACGCTGCTTCTTCAGGCCATCCAGGCTGACCGCCTTGGACAGCTTCTGGCTGAAGTCCTGGCGCAGCGTGACTTCGGTGTTGCGCTCTTGCTCCAGCATGTCCTCATAGTCCTTGATCAGTACGTACCAGAGCAAGGCGGCAACGCCCAACGCAATGGCAACGCACAACAGAAAACGCGGCAGCAAGGGCCACCGCGAAGGATCATTGGGATCAAGACCACGGAATTGGCGCTGGATGTTCTCCTGCAGTGCGGAGAAGTCGATGTCGTTCTTTTTCTTCTTGGCCATCACTGGGACTTTCCTGGGTTGGCCGCCGTCGGAAGGCCTTTCTCCGCAACGCTGGCGCGCGTGAGCTGGAAGCGCAGATTGAACGCTGCAGCACGGCGCTGGTCCTTGGGCGTGACGTTGACCGTCTTGGCCACGATCTCCACCAGTTCCGGCTTGGAGATCCAGGGCGTTCCCTCGGACAGATTGCGCAGCATCTCGGACACCCGCTCATTGGACTGCGCCGTGCCCTGCATGGTCACGGCCAGACCTTCCTGCTTGATGCTGGTGATGTAGACGCCATCGGGCAGTTGGGACACCAGCTCGTTGAGCATGTGCACCGGCAGATTGCGATCGGACTGCAGGTCTTCCACGGCCTTCTGACGTGCACGCAGGGCAGTGATCTCATCCTCCAGCCCGGCGATTTCCTTGATCTGGGACTCCAGCACCGTGATCTCGGCGCGCAGCATGCTGTTCTTTGCCTGCTGGGCTTCGATCATCATCTGGTACCACCAGTAGACAGCACCAATGATCAAAACCCCTATCAGGGCCGAAAGGACCATGGTGGCCTGGAATGCTTCCTTGCGTCGCTTGCGTGTGGCTTCTCTGTGAGGAAGCAGATTGATCAGGATCACGACACAAACCTCCGCATGGCCAGACCGCAGGCGGTCAGGTAGGCGGGGGCCTCGCGCGACATGCGCTTGAGGCGCACGCCGCTGCCGACTTCCATGCCATCGAAGGGATTGGCAAGGCTGCAGGCGAATCCGGTCTGCTGCGTGATGGCCTCGGACAGGCCGGAAAGCGGTGCCGAGCCGCCAGCCAGCAGGATGTGGTCTATGCGGTTGTGGGGCGTGCTGGTGAAAAAGAACTGCAGTGCACGCGACACTTCCTGCGTCATGCTCTGCACGAAGGGCTTGAGCACGGCGGAGGCGTAGTCCTCCGGCAGTTCGCCGTTGCGCTTCTTGGACTCGGCCTCTTCGAGGGAAAAACCATATTGGCGCGCGATCAGCTGCGTCAGCTGGGCGCCGCCAAAGGCCTGGTCACGGTCGTACAGCACCTCGTCGTCACGCAGGATCTGCATGCTGGTCGTCATGGCGCCTACCTCGAACAGCGCCACCAAAGCGTTGTTGCCCTGATTGGGCAGGCGCTCGATCAACCGTCCGGCGGCCATGCGGGAGGCATGGGGCTCGATGTCGATGACCATCGGCTTGAGGCCGGCCGCCTCGGCCAGGCCCTGGCGGTCCTGCACCTTCTCGCGGCGGGAGGCGGCAATGAGCACATCCACGTCGCCAGGCGAATTCGATGACGGGCCTATGACACAGAAGTCCAGACTCACTTCGTCGAGCGAAAAAGGAATGTACTGATTGGCCTCGGATTCGACCTGGACCTCCAGTTCCTGCTCGCTCATGCCATCGGGCAGCGAAATCTTCTTGGTGATCACGGCCGAAGCCGGCAATGCCATGGCCACGTTCTTGGTCCGCGTGCCGCTTTTTTTGACCAGCCGCCGTACAGCCTCTGCCACTTCGTCGAACTTTTCGATGTTGCCATCCGTGATCCATCCCCGCTCCAGCGGCTCGATGGCACAGCGCTCCAGCAACAGTTCGCCCGACCTGGCACGAGACAGCTCAACGAGCTTGGCGCTCGAAGAACTGATGTCGATGCCTAGCAAAGGTGCGGGCTGGCGACTGAATAAGGATCCCATAGCAATCAACTTGCCCTCCCTCTTCTTGTGTATGTAAAGAACGCAACAAACCTTCACATATAGGTTGAATGCTATCAGCAAGACTGCGCGCAACTCACCATGCCTGCCGGAGCACGGTTGACGGTAGTGGCCAAAAACAGACATTGTTGCGAGCCATCAAATGCGACAGGAATGCACCCCTGCTTGCATGTCGGCCTGTACGCCTGGCTTAGGATGCGAGGCTTGCGGCCATGCTGGCAACCGTGTGCAGCCGCCTCCTACCGACCCCCTGGGGAACGCATTTTTATAATGCGACACTCCTCAGCACTCCCTGCGACATGCCGTCCTCAGACTCCCGAGAACCCCAGGCTGGAAAGCCTCGCTCCGCTCCGTCCAAGCCCATGCATTGGTTTCCCAAGGCCTTGCTATGGCTGGCGGGCATCGCCGTCGCCGGCGCGCTGGCCCTGATGCTGACCGTGGCCGTGGCCCTGGCCATGGCCTACCCCAACCTGCCCGACGTGTCCGAGCTGGCCGACTACCGGCCCAAGCTGCCGCTGCGCGTGTACTCCAGCGAAGGCGCCCTGCTAGGCGAGTTCGGCGAGGAGCGGCGCACGCTGACGCCCATCCAGGACATCCCCAAAGTGATGACCGACGCGGTGCTGGCCATTGAAGACACCCGCTTTTTCGAGCACGGTGGCGTCGACTACAAGGGCATGGCCCGCGCCGCGCTGGCCAATCTGGGCCGCGTGAAAAGCCAGGGCGCATCGACCATCACCATGCAGGTGGCACGCAATGTCTATCTGTCTTCCGAGAAAACTTTTACACGCAAAATTTACGAAGTCTTACTGACTTTCAAGCTAGAGCATCTGCTGAGCAAAAACCAGATTCTCGAGATCTACATGAACCAGATTTATCTGGGAAATCGGGCCTATGGCTTTGCCGCCGCCTGTGAAGCCTATTTCGGCAAGCCACTGAAGGACATCACCGTCGCCGAAGCGGCCATGCTGGCCGGCCTGCCCAAGGCGCCCTCAGCCTACAACCCGATCAGCAACCCCAAGCGCGCCCGCTCGCGCCAGCTCTACATCATCGAGCGCATGGAGGAAAACGGCTTCATCACGGCGGCCCAGGCCACTGAAGCCAAGGCCGAGCCGCTGAAGATCCGCACAGGCTCCTTCAACACCCGGGTGCATGCCGAGTACGTGGCCGAAATGGCGCGCCAGCTGATCTTTGCCCAGTACGGCAACGAGGCCTACACGCGCGGCCTGAACGTCTACACCACCATCAATGCCGGCGAACAGGAAGCCGCCTACGCCGCGCTGCGCCGCGGCATCATGGACTACGAGCGCCGCCAGAAGTACCGCGGCCCCGAAAAGTTCGTGGCCCTGCCCGCCGACGCCGAGGACCGTGAAGACGCCATCGACGACACCCTGGCCAACCACCCCGACAACGGAGACGTGCTCGCCGCCGTGGTGCTGGATGCCAACCCGCGCAAGATCCTGGCGGCCCGTGCCGACGGCGAGCAGATCGAGATCACGGGCGAAGGCCTCAAGCCTGCCGAATCGGGCCTGAACCCCAAGGCACCGCCCAACATCAAGATCCGTCCCGGCGCCGTGATCCGGGTGGTCAAGACGCCCAAGAACACCTGGGAAATCACGCAGCTGCCCGAGGTGGAAGGCGCCTTCGTGGCCCTGGTTCCCCAGACGGGCGCCTTGCGCGCCCTGATCGGCGGCTTCGACTTCCAGAAGAACAAGTTCAATCATGTGACCCAGGCCTGGCGCCAGCCCGGCTCGGCCTTCAAGCCCTTCATCTACTCCGCGGCGCTGGAAAAGGGCTTCTCGCCCTCCACCATGATCAATGACGCGCCGCTGTTCTTCAGTGCGGGCGTGACGGGCGGGCAGCCCTGGGAGCCCAAGAACTACGACAGCCGCTACGACGGGCCGATGACCATGCGCACGGGCCTGAACAAGTCCAAGAACATGATCTCCATCCGGCTGCTGCAGGCCGTGGGACCCAAGCAGGGCCAGGAGTGGGTCACGCGCTTCGGCTTTGATGCCGCCAAGCACCCGGCCTACCTGACCATGGCTTTGGGCGCAGGTGCCGTCACGCCGCTGCAGCTGGCGGCAGGCTACTCCGTGTTCGCCAACGGCGGCCACCGCGTCAATCCCTGGCTGATTTCCCGCGTCACCGATCACAAAGGCCGCATCCTGTCCGAATTCACACCGCCCCCGGTGCAGGAACTGCCCCAGGCCATCGACGCGCGCAACGCCTTCATCATGGACAGCCTGCTGCAGGACGTTGCGCGCGTGGGCACGGCAGCGCGCGCGCAGTCCACGCTCAAGCGCCCCGACCTGTATGGCAAGACCGGCACGACCAACGATTCGGTGGATGCCTGGTTTGCGGGCTTCCAGCCCACGCTGGCCGCCGTATCCTGGATCGGCTACGACACGCCGCGCAACCTGGGCAGCCGCGAGACCGGCGGCGGCCTGAGCCTGCCGATCTGGATCAGCTTCATGCAGCACGCGCTCAAGGGCGTTCCCGTGGCCGAGATGCCCGTGCCGCCCGGCGTCGTGAACATGGGCGGCGAGTGGTACTACGAGGAAAACGCGCGCAACGGCGGCGTCAGCAGTCTGGGCATGGACAGTGCATCCACGGGCAGCGCCGCAGGCGCCACGCCCCCGCCCGCCACCGAGGAACGCAACCGCATCCTCGACCTGTTCCGCAACTGAGGCGGTCGACCACGCAAGAAAGCCCGGCCATGCCGGGCTTTTCTTTTGGAGCCAGCCGAAAGCCGGGGTCTCAGCGTGCCGAGAACTGCAGCGCCAGGCCCGATTGCTCGGTGGCGTAGCGGCTCAGGTTGGCGAAGAACTCGCCCGCGCCCTTGGTATCGAGCCAGGCGCCCTGCGACGCGTCGTAGCGGTAGTGGAAGCCGCCGGCCTTGGCGGCCAGCCAGATCTCGTGCAGCGGCTTTTGCTGGTTGATCACGATCTGGCTGCGGTTGGCAAAGACCAGGGTCACCATGCCTCCCACGCGCTGGGCATCGAGGTCGGCATCGGTTTCATCGTTGATGCGATCGCAGTCTTGCTCCACCGCCAGCAGCAGTCGTTCGGCAAGGTCCAGAAATTCTTGGTCGGTCATTACAATTCGCTTATGTTGAAAGCCTCGCAAATTCTAGTCAGGTGCATTGCCCTTGGGGCCTGTGCGGCGTCCCTTGCGGCCTGTGGGCAGAAGGGGCCTCTGTTCCTGCCCAGCTCGCCAGCCGCCAGCCACCGCGCCACGCTGCCGCAGACCCTGGGCATCTCCAGCCCGGCCGAGCGGGCAACGCCCGCACCGGCGCCCACCACCTTGCCGACCGGCCCCTCCAATGCAGCCGTCGAGGAAAGCTCCACGCCCACGGGCGCCTCGGACTCCCGCAGGCCACAGGCCGACTGACGCGGCAGCCGCACTGCGGCTTGATGCACGTCAACCCCGCTGCATGGCATGGCGCTTAGAGTGACCGCATCTTGTCCCTCGACAACCCGCCATGCCCGTAGAGCTTTACCGAGACAAAAACCACGCCTGCCTGATGTTCACCGACCTCATCGAGGAAGATGGACAGGCCATCCAGGCCAACCAGTTCCTCATCGTCGATGACGACACGGGCGCCATCATCGATCCGGGCGGCAATCTCGCGTTCAACGAGCTGTTCATGGGCATGTCTCGGCATTTCGCGCCGCACAAGCTTTCCTATCTGATTGCCTCCCACGCCGATCCCGACATCATTGCCTCGCTGGATCGCTGGATGACCAGCACCAAGGCCCAGTTGGTGATCTCGCGCATCTGGGAGCGCTTTGCGCCCCACTTCACCAAGGTCGGCAAGACCGAGAACCGCGTGATCGGCGTGCCGGACGCCGGTGGCCGGCTGCCGCTGGGCCGCCATGAACTGCACCTGCTGCCCGCCCACTTCCTGCATGCCGAAGGCAACTTCCACTTCTACGACCCGGTCAGCCGCATCCTCTTCACGGGCGACCTCGGCGTGTCCCTGATGAATGGCATCGAGGCGCAGGTGCCCGTGACCGACCTCGTGCCGCACATCGCGCGCATGGAAGGCTTTCACCGCCGATACATGGTCTCCAACAAGATCCTGCGGCTGTGGGTGCAGATGGCGCGCCAGCTGCCCATCGACATGATCGTGCCCCAGCACGGCGCGCCCATCATGGGCGCCAAGGCGATTGCCGACCTGTTCAACTGGCTGGAAGGCCTGCAGTGCGGCATTGATCTGTTCGACCAGCGCAACTACCAGTTGCCCATGGCGGACATCGACCCTGTCACCCGCCAGTTGCGCCCTGCCCTGCGCGCCGTCGCCGGCTAGCTTCTGGCGCGCCGGCGGCGCAGTGCATGGGCCACACGCCAGCCCAGCAGCAGCGCAAGAATGGCGGCGTATACGCCGACCTCGGCGAAGTTGTTCTTGCCCGCGCGCATCCAGAAGAAATGCAGCAGGGCCAGCGGCGCCACCGCATAAATGCAGCGGTGCAGCCATTGCCAGCGCTTTGCGCCCATGGCCCGGAGCACACGGTGCGGCGATGTGGCGGCAAGCGCGGTCAGCAAGAGCAGGGCCGCAAAGCCCACGAGGATGAACGGGCGTTTGGGGATGTCGAGCACGATCTCGCCCCAGTCCAGCCCCATGTCGAACCACGCATAGCACAGCAGATGCAGCACGGCGTAGAAGAACACATACAGGCCCAGCATGCGCCGAAAGCGCGCCAGCGCCGTCAGCCCCAGCGCCTGGCGCAGCGGTGTCACGGCCAGCACCACGCACAGAAAGCGCAGCGTCCAGTCCCCCGTGGAGCGCAGCAGGGCCTCGGCCGGATTGGCGCCAAGAGTGTTCAGGATGGCTCCGGCCAGCAGCCACGCAAACGGCAGCAGGCACACAAGAAACACCAGCGGCTTGGCCGCCCGGTGCAGCAAAAGGCGCTGTAACACCGTCATTGCATGGGCCGCATCAATAGAACTTCTTCAGATCCATGCCCGTGTAGAGCTGGCCGACCTGGGCTTCGTAGCCGTTGAACAGCAGCGTCTTGCGCTTCTTGGCGAACAGGCCATCCTCGCCAATGCGCCGCTCCGTGGCCTGGCTCCAGCGCGGGTGCGGCACGTCCGGGTTCACATTGGAATAAAAGCCGTACTCGTTGCGCGCCGCCTTGTTCCAGGCCGTGCCCGGCTCCTTGTCGGTCAGGCGGATGGCGACGATGCTCTTGGCGCTCTTGAAGCCGTATTTCCACGGCACGACCAGCCGCACGGGCGCGCCATTCTGGTTGGGCAGCACTTCGCCATACATGCCGAAGGCCAGCAGGGTCAGCGCGTGCATGGCCTCATCCAGGCGAAGCCCTTCCGTGTACGGCCAGTCGAGCACGCCGCTGCGCAGGCCCGGCATCTGCGCCTTGTCGGCCAGGGTGACAAATTCCACGTATTTCGCGCTGCCCAGCGGCTGCACCTTGCGCAGCAGTTCGGCCAGGGAATAGCCGACCCAGGGAATCACCATGGACCAGCCTTCCACGCAGCGCAGCCGGTAGATGCGCTCTTCCAGCGGTGCGAGCTTGAGCAGCGCATCCAGGTCCAGTGTCTGCGGCTGCTGGACCAGGCCTTCGATCTTCACTGTCCACGGCCGCGTCTTGAGCGTGTGGGCGTTCTTGGCAGGATCGTCCTTGTCCAGGCCGAATTCGTAGAAGTTGTTGTACTGCGACGCATCGGCATAGGCGGTGACGCGCTCCATGGAGTTCGCGCCCGGCACCTGCGAAGGCACGGAAGCCAGCGCCGCCAGCTTGCCGGGGCGCTGCACGCCTGCCGCCCAGCCCGGCAAGGCGGCACCGGCCGAACCTGCGGCCAGGTACTGCAGCCAGGCCCGGCGCTGCAGGTAGCTCGCCCGGGGCGTGATTTCGCTGCCTTGCGGATGTTGGAAGCCGTTGTCGTGGGAGCGGATCAGCATGGGAATCTCCGAAAGTGCCTGCTGCGGCAGGGGCGCCGGGCGGCATGACGATTGGGAGCCTTGCAGGCCCGCGCAAGTTCCATGCTACGCCCCAGCCTCAACTGCCATGAAAAAGAGCCGGATACAAAAAGGGCTGCATGCGCGCCGGCGCATGCAGCCCTTTGTTCGGCGGCGGTCCGAATCAGCAGCGGATCACAGCTCGCCGTAGCTGTGCAGTCCCGACAGGAACATGTTCACGCCCAGGAAGGCGAAGGTGGTGATGGCCAGCCCGCCCAGCGCCCACCAGGCGGACACGGTGCCGCGCAGCCCCTTGACCAGGCGCATGTGCAGCCAGGCCGCGTAGTTGAGCCAGACGATCAGCGCCCAGGTTTCCTTGGGGTCCCAGCTCCAGTAGCCGCCCCAGGCCTCGGCCGCCCACAGCGCGCCCAGCACGGTGGCGATGGTGAAGAAGGCAAAGCCCACGGCGATGGACTTGTACATCACATCGTCCAGCAGCTCGAAGCTGGGCAGCCGCTCGGCGATGCGCTTGCGCGCCAGCAGGATGCCGGCCACGATCAGCGCCGAGACGCCGAAGTACACCATCCAGTAGCTGCCGCCGTTGTCGGTCGCACCCTTGCGGAAAACGATGGGCTCGAAGCACAGCACCACGCCCAGCATCCACAGCGGCGCGAGCTTGTACCAGCGCGTCTCCGTGGCCTGCTGCTTGATCAGGTAGGCGAAGGAGACCATGGCCGCCAGCGCGAAGGTGCCGTAGCCGATGAAGTTGGCCGGCACATGCAGCTTCATCCACCAGCTCTTGAGCGCCGGCACCAGGGGCTGGATCTCGTGCGCCTCGCGCACCAGCGTGTACCACAGCAAAAAGCCCACGGCCGCGCTGACCACCAGCATCACGAAGCCACCCAGGGCGCGCGTGTCGTAGTGCTGTTCGTAGTACAGATAGAACAGCGCCGTCATCCAGCAGAACATGACGAACACTTCATAGAGATTGCTGACCGGGATGTGGCCCACATCGGGGCCGATCAGATAGCTCTCGTACCAGCGCACCATGGTGCCCACCAGCGCCAGCGTCACGGCCAGCCAGGCCAGGCGCGAGCCCAGCAGCGACAGCGCCGTGCCCTCGCCCCGCGCAAACATGCCGATCCAGTAGAAGACGGTGCTGATGAAGAACACCATGCTCATCCAGAGGATGGCCGACTGGCTGGACAGGAAGTACTTGAGGCCGAACACCGTGTCCGAGCGCGCCAGCTGCGCCCCCTCCGGCCCCTGGTACAGCGCAATGGCCAGCAGCGACAGCCCGGCCACCACCAGCATCAGCGCCCGCAGCGAGCGCCAGAACCAGCCCAGCCAGATGGCCGCGGGAATGGTGCCGACCAGGATGCACTTCTCGTAGACATCCATGTACTCGCCATAGCGCTGCAGCGCATAGAGCAGCCCCGCCGCCACGAGGGCCGCGAACACCCAGTCGAACCAGTTGCGGCGGGCGAAGAAGCCCTCGTTGAGCGTCAAAGTCGTCGTGGTGGCGGTGTTCATGCGGAACCTCCGGGGGGTTTCTTGTGGATGGGCTCGGCGCCTATCAGCTTGCCGGCCAGCATGGCGAATTCTCTATCACCATCGAGCGTTTTGCGATTGGTGGACAAGGCCATTTCGGCATGGCTTTGGCCATCGCGAGGCGTGAGCCAGATCCAGATGCGGCGGTCGCGCACGTACAGCATGCAGAACACGCCGATGATGAGGAACAGGCAGCCCAGATACACCACGTTCTTGCCCGGCGCACGCGCCACCTGGAACACGCTGGCCTGCACCTGCTTGAAGTCCTGCAGCATGAAGACCATGGGCACGGGGTAGAACTGCGAGTCGCTGAGCGAGAACACGGCCTGTGTCATGAAGGACTGCGTCTGCTCGCTGGGCTCCAGCGGTGCCTGGCCGGCCTGGGCCCGCACGATCTGGGCCATCTCGAACAGCACGCCATTGAGAATGCGCACCAGCACCTCGCCCGCGCGTTCACGCTCGGCCGCGGGCACATTGCTTTCCATGAAATCGGAGATGGCCTGCAGCCCGCCCAGCGGCTTGCCATCGGGACCCTTCTTGTCGGTCTGTCCCGCGAACAGCTCCAGCGCCTTGGTGGCCGACTGCGCCAGCGCACCGCTCAGCTCGGAGCGCGAGGAATCGATGGCCTTGGCCACATAGGCCCGGGCCGCCTGCTCGCGCAGTTTGGGATCCTGCAGCGCGCTGCGCAGGCGCAGGAAGGTGTCCATTTCGCTTTCGGGGTCGGCGGGAATGCGCAGATAGCGCATGGCGTCGGCCTGGTTGTCGCGCACGCCCAGCAGGAACACGCGCTGGCCGTCGCCCGTGTCCACGGGCAGCATGTAGTTCTGGAACTCGCGCGCCTGGCCCGCGGCATCGCGCAGCTTGTAGCGGATGCTGGGGCCGATGTTGCGCAGTTCCTTCTTGGTCACGGTCTTGTGGGCCGCGCCCAGGCGCTCGTCGATGGCCTGCTTCAGGTCCACCTTGCGCACATCGGTGGCGCTGCCACTGGCGCCGCCCGCACCGCCGAAGTTCTCGACGTTGATGGTGCGCAGCTCGGCAAACTCCAGCGTCAGCGCCTCGTCCTTGCCGTCGGCGAGCTTGCGCGTGAACTGGCTGGAGCCGCCAATCACGCCTTCGACATCGAAGGGCTTGGTCCCGGCCTCCAGCGGCACGGCATGCAGCTTCACCGACGAGCCGCCGTCATCAAAGCTGGACTGGTAGATCTCGATGCCGCGGTAGCTGGCCGGGTGGTTGACCTCGATGCGCTTTTCCAGCTTCTCGCCCGTGGCCTTGTCGTGGATGACGACCTCGCTGGCAAACAGCTTGGGCATGCCCGTGGAGTAGTACTCGACGATGAACTTCTTGAGCTCCACCGCAAAGGGCAGCTCCTGCAGCAGCACGCCATCGGACTGCGACAGGATGGCCGTGCCCGCCGTGCCGCCCTCGGTCACCAGCAGGTTGCCGCGGAAGGTGGGGTTGCGTTCGCTCAGCCGGTGCTGCTCGGACACCTCGGAGATCAGGCCACCGCCGGTATAAGGTGTTTTGCCTCCCAGCCACATCTGCGCACGCACGATGAGGTCACCGTCGAACAGCCCCCCCAGGCAGATCAGCACGATGGCGCCATGGGCGGCGATGTAGCCCAGCTTGTGGGCCGCGCCCGCCTTGGCCGCCAGCATCCAGCCCGTGCCGGGACCGGCCGCCGTATCGCGCTGCTGCAGCCGCACCTTCCAGCCGCCCGACACCAGCTGCTGGCCCAGGCGCCTGGCGGCTTCCTCGGTGCTGCCGGGCACCACGTTCTGCGCACGGTGGCCGAAGGCCTTGAGGCTTTGTTCGCGAACGTTTTCCTTGTAGCTGCGCAGATCGGCCAGGTACTTGGGCGCATGGCGTGCCACGCACAGCGAGGTGCTGATCACCAGAAAGGCCAGGATCAGCAGGAACCACCAGGCGCTGTAGACCGCATTGAGCTTGAGCGCAAGAAACAGCTGGGCCCAGAACGGTCCGAACTGGTTGACGTAGTTGCCCACCGGCTCATGCTGCTTGAGCACGGTGCCGATCACCGAGGCAATGCAGATGACCGTCAGCAGCGAGATCGCAAAGCGCATCGATGCCAGCAGCTCCAGCATCGCGCGCGCGGCCTGCGGGCGGGGAGAGGCAAGAGCGGCACCGGAAGAGTTGTCTGACATGAAGAGCGAAAAACCAAAACCCGAATGAAAAAAGCGGGACCATCTGCATTCATGCGATGGACCCGCCTGGCTTGGGGCGTCTATAGGGCAATAGGTTCCCGGTGATTACCCTGGGAACCGCATCGGTTCCGGGAGCACATCAACGCAGGCCAGCGATGTAGTCTGCCACGGCCTTGATTTCGCGATCGTTAAGCTTGGCAGCAACCTGCGTCATCTGAATGCTATTGCCGCGCTTGCCGTCACGGAAGGCCGTGAGCTGGGTGGTGGTGTAGTCGGCGTGCTGGCCGGCCAGACGCGGGTACTGGGCCGGGATGCCGGCGCCGTTGGGGCTGTGGCAGCCTGCGCAGGCGGCGATGTTGCGCTCCTGGATGCCACCACGGTAGATGCGCTCGCCCATGGCCACCAGGTCCTTGTCCTTGGCAAAGCCGTCCTTGGGCTTTTGCGCATGCAGCCAGGCGGCGATGTTCTTCATGTCAGGCTCGCTGAGCATGCTGGCAAAGCCCTTCATCACCGGGTCCTTGCGCTTGTCGTCCTTGAACTCCAGCAACTGCTTGACCAGGTACTCGGGATGCTGGCCGGCCAGCTTGGGCTGGATGGGCACCGTCGAATTGCCGTCAGCCGCATGGCATGCCGCGCAGACGGCGGTGTAGCTGGCCTCGCCCTTCGCCAGATCGGCCTTGGCCGCCTTCGGCTGAGCCGGGGCAGCAGGTGCCTCGCCAGCGGAGAAAGCGGGAAAGGCGGGGGCTGCAGCAAGAATGGCAGCCGTCAGCAAAGAGGCAAGCAACTTCATATCGAGGGCGTGGTTCTGTTGTTGAAAGCGCAAAATTCGGCGGATTCTACAATGGGGCCCCCTGTGATTGATATCGTCAGGAACCCTGCTTTCGCCCCTGCGCGCAGAGGAAGACACATTCCTTGATCGTGGTCACAAACTGGCCACGGATCCGGTGCGGAACATGTGTTTTTCGCAACCCAGCATATCGATCTGTGCCAGCGCGGCAATAAGGGCTCTACCCATGTGGCGCGCAATACCACACCCCTTCTTTCCCGGATTCCAGGTCCCTCGCCCGCCTCAGCCCGCGCCGAAGCGGCTTTCGGCCTGCCTGCGGAATTCCGAGGGCGTCATCCCCTTGATTTCAAGGAAGCGCCGGTTGAAGTTGGCCAGATTGCTGAAGCCGACCTGAAAACAGATATCGGCGATGAAGCAATCGGTCTGCATGAGCAGATGGCAGGCACTGTTGATGCGCACGCGGCTGACAAAGTCGGTGAAGCTGTTGCCTGTGGCACGGCGAAAGAAACGGCTGAAGCGGCTTTCGCTCATGCCCAGTTCGGCCGCCACGTCCGCCAGGCTCAGCGGCTCGTTCACGCGCGCCATGATGCGGTTGACCACCTCGTTGATCTGGTCCACCTGGGCCTCGGCCTGCACGCCCTGCATCTGCACGGCCGACAGCAGCCGGTAGTCGGTGCATTCGGAAAGATCAGACAGCAGATCACAAAAGGCCGCGAAGCGGCGCATGCCGCGCGCACCCCGGACCGCCTCCCAGTGCACGCGCGCTGCCTCGGCCATGCCGAAGAACTCGATGCCGTGGCGCGCGCGGTCCAGCAGCTGCAGTACCTCGCGCATCTCGGGGATCTGCTCGGCCGCAAGGGCAATGGGATCGTGGTTGAACAGGATGACGAGATCGCGTTCGGGCGCGCCGGCCTCGGGCACGTCGAACGATATCCAGTTGTGCGGCAGGCGCGGCCCGCACAGCACGAGGTGGCCCGGCTCGAACGGCCCTATCCAGTCACCCACGAAGGCACGGCCCGAGGTGTGGGTGATGAGATGCAGCTCGTACTCGTCATGGAAATGCCAGCGCACCAGCGGACTCGGGAAACCATGTGCCAGGCAGCGCACCAGGCCACTGCCCTCCACGTCTTCATAGCCCAGGGCGGGCGTGCGGACAAAGTCGCGCTCCAGTTCGGGATGGCGCTGGCGCGGCGGGCGGCGGCGTGTGCTGGGCATGGCAGTCGGTCAATCAGGGACGATGGAGACGGGCACAGGGCGCACGGTAACACCGGCGGCCGCTACGCCCTGTGGTGCTGCTGCGCCTGCGCAGCATGCAGGCCCGCAAGCGCGGCATCCAGCTCCGCACGCCAGGGCGGCTGGGCGCCGGCGCGCGTGCAATTGAGCGCGGCAGCCGTGGCCGCAAAGCGCAGCACCTCGCGCCACGCGGCATCTGGCAGGGACTTCAACTGCTGCGCCTGCTCCACGCCGCGCTCGAGCAACGCCACGGACAGTGCCGCGCCAAAGGTGTCGCCCGCGCCGATGGTGTCCGCCAGCGGCACTGCAGGCGGGCGCACCGACAGCGGAGCGCGGTCTGCGCGCAGCAAGGTGGCGCCCTCGGCCCCCTGCGTGAGCACCACGGCCCTGGGCCCACGCGACAGCCAGCTCCCGGCAGCCTCCAGCACCGGCTGACCGGGCGCGATGAAGGCCGCATCCTCGTCGCTGAGCTTGACCAGGTCGGCCAGGGCCAGCCAGGCCAGGCAGTCGCGCCGGAAGGCCTGCGCATCGCGGATCAGCGTGGGGCGCACATTGGGGTCGAAGACGATGAGGCGCCGACCGCGCTGCGCGGCCACCAGATCCAGGATGCGCGGCCCCGCCGGCGCATGCAGCAGCGCGATGGAGCCGAACTGCAGGATGCGGCATTCGTCCGGCAACTTCGGCAGCTCGGCAGGCGCCCACAGCGTGTCGGCCGTGCCCTGCATGTAGAAGGCATAGCGGTTGGTGTGTTCGCCGCGCTCCACAAAGGCCAGCGTGCTGGGCGCGCTGCAGCGCTGCACCAGGCGCATGTCCACGCCGTTGCGCTGCAGGTGCGCGAACAGGCGCTCGCCAAAGAGGTCCTCCGAGAGCTGCGAGACAAGGCCCGTGGCCTGCCCCAGCCGCGCCGCCGCGATGGCGCCATTGGCGGGCGCCCCGCCCTCATGGCCCTGGAAGGCCAGGCCACCCGTGGCGGTGAAATCGATCAGGGCCTCGCCCACGATGGCTATGCGCATGTCAGCTCCGCCTTGTGCATGTTTCGGTTCTGTCCACAAATGCCCGTACCCGCTCCGAGGCCCGGCGCACCGACTCCACCAACTGCGGATGGCCTGCCACCTCGCCCCACAGCAGCGGCTCGGCGCACAGCGAGGCCACGGGATCGGGCGCCGCGCAGATGGCATGCGCCACCGCCGGGTCCATGGCCTGGTCCTGGTACGCATAGGGCAGTTTGCCCCGGTGCCAGCGCTGCAGGAAGGCCAGGAACAGCGCTGGCAGCATGGCCGCGGCATCGATGGTGGCGTTGTCCGCCAGCCGCTCGCGCAGCGTAGGCGCGATGAAGCCGGGGATCTTGGCAAACCCATCGGCCGCCACGCGCTGGTTGGTGTCGCGCAGGGCGGCATTGCCAAAGCGCTCCAGCACCGTGTCACGGTAGGCCGGCAGGTCCAGCGGCCTGGGCCGGCCCGGTGCGCAAAGGCAGGCGATCACATCCCGGGTCACGTAGTCCCAGGCCATCTGGCGTATCGCGGGCACGGCGCAGCCTTCGTGGATATGCTCCAGGCCCGCCAGCGTCCCGGCCCAGGCGATGCAGCTGTGGCTGGCGTTGAGGATGCGGATCTTGGCCTCTTCGTAAGGCGCCACCGAGGGCACCAGCTCCACGCCCACGGTCTGCCAGGCGGGGCGCCCGGCAATGAAGCGGTCCTCGATCACCCATTGCGTGAAGCGCTCGGCCATCACCGCGGCCTCGTCGTCGCGGCCGGTGGCGGCCAGCACGCGCGCGCGCAGCTCCGGTGGCGGGCGGGGAGTGATGCGATCGACCATGGCGTTGGGGCAGCTGGTATGCCGCTGTGCCCAGTCGGCCAGCCCATGCAGCTGTGCCTGGCGCATGAAGGCCAGCAGGCCGGCGCGCAGGCGGTCGCCGTTGTGGCGCAGGTTGTCGCAGCTCAGCAGCGTGACGGGGCCGGCATCGGTGGCGCGGCGCGCCTGCAGGATGGCGCAGAGCACGCCATAGATGGTGGTCCCCGCCTCGCCCCGGCGTGCGCGCTCCAGGTCCTGCGCCAGATCGGGATGCGCGGCGTCGAGCGCTCCCTGACCATCCAGGCAGTAACCGGCCTCGGTGACCGTGAAGGAGATGATGCGGGTGGCCGGCCAGGCGCCCCGCTGCACGACGGCGGCCAGCCCGGGCGCGTACGGAATCACCTCGCTCAAGGCATCCATCCACTGGTAGTGCACCGTGCCGTTGGGCGCAATCGTCTCCAGCGTGTAGGCACCGCCTTGTCGCACCAGGGCGTCCAGCGTCTGCGCCATGTCAGGGCGCAGGTTGGCGCCCACCAGCGCCCACTGCGTGTCGCCCGCATCCATCAATCGCTGCTGGTAGGCAGCCTGGTGCGCGCGATGGAAAGAGCCCAGCCCCAGGTGCAGCACCGTGGGGCGGGAAAGGGAGGGGGCAGTCGCGTTCATGGTGTCCCGGACAAAGGGATGGGAAGAGACGGAAAGAAGAAGGCAGGGCTCGGCCGCCAGGCTCAGCAGGCCGCCAGCGCACGGCCATCGCGGTCGAACAGATGGAGCATGCAGCCCGGGTCGAGGGACACCCTCACCCCATCGCCCACGGCCAGCGGCATGCGCTCGGTCTGGCGTGCCACCAGCGGCACGCCGGCCACATCCACATGGACCAGCGTGTCGGCACCCAAGGCTTCGATCAGGTCCACGCGCCCCTGGACGCCAGCCCCATCACTGGGACCTGCATCTGCCCGGGACAGGCGCAGCGCCTCGGGGCGTATGCCCAGCGTGCCGTCCCGCGGCAAGCGCCCCTGCGTGCTGGCCGACAGGCCCGGCACGGCATGGGCCGCCAGCAGGTTCATCGGCGGCATGCCGATGAACTGCGCGACAAAGCGGTTGGCCGGGCGGTCATAGAGCTCCAGAGGAGAGCCCACCTGCTCGATGGCGCCGTCGCGCATCACCACCACGCGGTCGGCCAGGGTCATGGCCTCCACCTGGTCGTGCGTCACATAGATGGTGGTGGCGCCCAATGCACGGTGCAGCTTGAGGATTTCCACGCGCGTGTTGCCGCGCAGCGCCGCATCCAGATTGGACAGCGGCTCGTCGAACAGGAAGACCTTGGGCTCGCGCACGATGGCGCGTCCGATGGCCACGCGCTGGCGCTGCCCGCCCGACAGCTCGCCCGGGCGGCGCTCCAGGCAGGCCGTGAGATTGAGCGTTTCTGCCGCCCGGCCGACCTTGCGCAATATCTCCTTGCGCGGCACGCCCGCCAGGCGCAGCGCAAAGGACATGTTGTCGTACACGCTCATGTGCGGGTACAGCGCATAGCTCTGGAACACCATGGCCAGATCGCGCCGGCCCGAGGGCGCGTGCGTGATGTCGCACCCATCGAGCAGCAGATGGCCCGCGCTGACGGACTCCAGCCCCGCGATCAGGCGCAGCAGCGTGGATTTTCCGCAGCCCGAGGGGCCGACGAAGACGATGAACTCGCCGCGCTCGATGGCGAGGTCCACGCCACGGATGATGTGCGCCTCGCCAAAACTCTTGCGCATGTCTTGCAGTTGCAGATAGGCCATGGTTTTCTTGGTTTGAAGAGCGGCTACTTGACGGCGCCGAAGGTCATGCCCTGCACCAGTTGCTTCTGGCTGAACCAGCCGAACACCACGATGGGCGCGATGGCCAAAAGCGAGGCGGCCGAAAGACGGGCCCAGAACAGCCCCTCGGGGCTGGAGTAGGAGGCGATCAGCGTGGCCAGCGTGCCGGCGCGCGCGCTGCTGAGGTTGAGCGACCAGAAGGCCTCGTTCCAGCTCAGCACCAGACACAGCAGGCCCGTGGAGGCAATGCCGCCCAGCGCCAGCGGCAGCACCACATGGCGGAACTCGGCCCACAGGCAGGCGCCATCCATGCGCGCGGCTTCGAGGATCTCGTGCGGGATGTCCTTGAACGCGCTGTAGAGCATCCACACCATGATGGGCAGGTTGGACAGCGTGAAGACCACGGTCAGCACCGTGAGCGTGTCCAGCAGGCCGGCGCCCTGGGCCAGCACGTAGATGGGCAGCAATGCGCCCACGGCGGGCATCATCTTGGTGGACAGCATCCACATCAGCACATCGCGTGTGCGCCGCGTGCGAAAGAAGGCCATCGAGTAGGCGGCGGGCACGGCGATGGCCAGGCCCGCCAGGGTGGACCCCAGGCTGGTGACCAAGGAGTTGCGTGCGTGCAGCAGGTAGTTGCTGCGCTGCTGCACCTCGCCGAAGTTGGCCAGCGTGGGCTCGAACACGAACAGCGGCGGCACGGCAATGGCCTGCAGCTCGGTCTTGAACGCGGTCAGGAACAGCCAGCCCAGCGGAAAGAACAGCAGCAGCGCCAGCGCCCAGGCCGCGGCGGCACGCAAGGCGGTGGAAAGTGAAGGGGCCGTCATGCGCTCAGTCCAGGCTCTTGCCGACGATGCGGATCAGGAAGACGGCAACGATGTTGGCCAGCACCACGGCGAACAATGCCCCCGCAGAGGCCACGCCCACATCGAAATGCATCAGCGACTGCTTGTAGATGAGATAGGTGAGGTTGGTGCTCTCGTTGCCCGGGCCGCCCGCCGTGGTGATGGCGATCTCCGCAAACACGCCCAGCAGGAAGATCATCTCGATCATCACCACCACCGCCATCGGTCGGGCCAGATGGGGCAGCGTGAGGTGGTGGAAACGTTGCAGGGCATTGGCGCCGTCCATGCGCGCCGCCTCCATCTGCTCGCGGTCCAGCGACTGCAGCGAGGTGATGAAGATCAGGCAGGCAAAAGGCAGCCACTGCCAGGACACCATGATGACCACGGACAGCAGCGGCACCTCGGTCAGCCAGTCCACAGGCTCCAGGCCCAGCGCCCTGCACAGGCTGGCCAGCACGCCGTAGATGGGATTCATCATCATGTGCTTCCACAGCAGCGCGTTGACGGCGGGCATCACGAAGAAGGGCGAGATCAGCAGCACGCGCACCATGCCGCGGCCCGGAAATGGCTCGTTGACCAGCAGCGCCAGCAGCACGCCCAGCACCACGGTGATCGACACCACGCTGGCCAGGAACACCAGGGTCTGGCGCACGGCGGGCATGAAGTCCGGGTCGGTGACGAAGAACTCGTAGTTGCGCAGGCCCACGAAGGGGTGGCCGCCCGGCTGCATGAGGTTGTAGTCGACGAACGAGAAATACACCGTCATCAGCAGCGGCACCAGCATCCAGCACAGCAGCACGGCCACGGCGGGAGCCATGAGCGCGCGGGGCAGCAGGCGCGTCATGGGCGCGGGGCTTGGTCGAAGCATCGAGGCAGCCATCACTTGTAGTAGCCGCTTTTCCTCATCTCGCGGTCCGCCAGGGTCTGCGAGGTCTTGAGCGCCTGCTCCACCGTGGCCTTGCCCGACAGCGCCGCACTGACTTGCTGCCCCACGGCAATGCCTATGGCCTGGAACTCGGGGATGGCCACGTACTGCACGCCGATGTAGGGTGAGCGCGGCTCGGTCGCATCGCTCAGGCTCACGCTGTCGATGGCGCTTTTCTCGGCGCCGGCAAAGTCCGCGACCTTCTGGAACTCGGCGCTCGCATAGGTGGACTGCCGCGTGCCCGTGGGAACGGCGCGCCAGCCATGCTCGCGCGCCACCAGCTGCACATACTCCTTGGAAGTGGCCCATTTGATGAAGGCCTGGGCCGCATCCACCTTCCTGGAGCTGGCGGGGATGGCCAGGTTCCAGGTCCACAGCCACGACGCCCCCTTGGGCGTGGAGGCCACGGGAGCGGCCGCATACGCCACCTTGCCGGCCACCTTGGACTGCCGTGGATCGCCCACGAACGAGGCCGCAATGCTGGCATCGACCCAGGCCGCGCACTTGCCCTCGTTGAACAGCGCCAGGTTCTCGTTGAAGCTGTTGGCCGATGCGCCGGGCGGCCCGTAGGCCTTCAGCAGCTCCACATAGAAACCCACCGCCTTCTTCCAGGCCGGTGTGTCCAGCTGCGGCTTCCATTGCATGTCGAACCACTGGCCACCGTGGGTGTTGACCATGGTGGTGACCAGGGCCATGTTGTCACCCCAGCCCGGCTTGCCGCGCAGGCAGATGCCGTAGACGCCAGCCTTGGGATCATGGGCCTTGGCGGCAAATTCCCGCACCTGCTCCCAGCTCGGCTGCGCGGGCATGGTGAAACCCGCCTTTTCGGCCAGATCACGGCGGTACATGAGCATCGATGCCTCGCCATAGAACGGCAGGGCGTGGAGCCTGCCCTCGTGCGACAGGCCCTTGCGGATGGAAGGCAGCAAGTCGTCTGCGTCATAGGCGGCATCGGTGGCAATCGGCAGCAGCCAGCCATTCCTCGACCAGATCGGCACCTCGTACAGGCCCACCGTCATCACGTCGAACTGGCCGCCCTTGGTGGCGATGTCGGTGGTCACGCGCTGGCGCAGCATGCCCTCTTCCAGCGTGACCCATTTGAGCGTGATGCCGGGGTGGGCCTGCTCGAAGCGGGCAGAGAGTTTCTGCATCTCGATCATGTGGCCGTTGTTCACGGTCGCAATCACGAGTTCGGTGTCGGCCTGTGCGCCGGCGACCGATGCGGCCACGGCCAGCGCCGCGCCCACCCTGAGCAAGCTGTGCATGTCTGTCTCCTTCGCAATGAATGCTGTGGTCTTCGCGGTCCATCCCTGCCGCTGGTGACCGATTGTGGGGACAGGCCTGCGGGTGCATTGGTACGGGCAGCCCGGCCGCCGATACTTCTATGCACATGCCTGACTAGAGATATCCCTGATCTGCGCAACACACTATCTGCGAGCAGCGGTCTGGCGGGAGCCGCTCCTAGAATGCTGGCCATGACTTCCAGCGAGCAGACCATGGCCATGCAGATCGCCCAGGTTCCTCCCAGCGCCCTGGGCGAATCGCCCTTCTGGCACCCCGCTGATCGCCGGCTCTACTGGTGCGATATCCAGGGCCTGCGCATCCATGCCTGGGACCCGGCCAGCGGCCAGCAGCAAAGCTGGGCCACGCCCAGCGAGCCCGGCTGCTGCGCGCCCACGGACCAGGGCCGCATCGTCATCGGCCTGCGAGACGGCTTCGGCCTGCTGGAGCCGGCCACCGGCCACATCACCATGCTGGCCGGCCTGGACCACGATCCACGCCAGTTCCGCCTCAACGACGGCCGCTGCGACCGAGCCGGCCGCTTCTGGGCGGGCTCCCTGTTCGCACCCAAAACCGCGCCCGAGGCGGCACTGTGGTGCCTGCGCGCGGTGGACAACGGCGGCTACGCGGTCCAGCGCATGGCAGGCGACTGCACCACGGCCAACGGGCTGGCCTTCAGCCCCGACGACGCATGGCTGTACTGGGCCGACACGCCCGCACACCGCATAGACCGCTTTGCCTTCGACCTGGACACCGGCACGCTGGGCGCCCGCGCACTGTGGAAGGCCTTCGCGCCCCGCACGCAAGGGCGCCTGTACGGCGGCCGGCCCGATGGTGCCTGCGTCGACACCCGGGGCCACTACTGGGTGGCCATGTACGAAGGCGGCTGCGTGCTGCGGCTGGACCCGCAGGGCGAAGTCGTGCAGCGCATCGAGACGCCCGTGCGCTGCCCCACCATGGTCTGCCTGGGCGGAGAAGACCTGCGCACGCTCTACATCACCTCCGCCGCGCACGGCCGCCCCGAGGAAGAACGCCGGGCCGCCGTGCCTGCCGGGGCGTTGATGCATTGCCGCGTCGAGGTGCCAGGGCTGCCGGTCAACTGCTTCCGGGAGGCGTAGAGCGGGGCCAGGCCCTCAGGCCATCAGGCCCGCAGCCGCTGCAGCAGGCCGGCGGTGGAGGCGTCCAGCCCCGCCATGTCGCCATTGCCCAGGCGCAGCTGAAGGTCACGCGCCAGCAGCTTGCCCAGCTCCACCCCCCATTGGTCGAAGCTGTTGATGCCCCACAGCGCGCCGGCCACGAACACGCGGTGCTCCTGCAGCGCAACCAGCGCGCCCAGCGCCGCAGGCGTGAGCGCGTCCAGCAGCAGGAAGCTGCTGGGACGGTTGCCGGGGAAATGGCGGTGCCCGTCCTCGCTGGCACGCCCCTGCATCAGGGCCTGGGCCTGGGCCAGCGCGTTGGCCAGCAACTGTTCCTGGTGGCCTGGCAAGGTGTGCGAAGCCTGCTTCACCGCAATGATCTCCAGCGGCACGATGTCGCTGCCCTGGTGCAGCATCTGGAAGAAGGCATGCTGCCCATCCGTGCCGGGCTCACCCCAGAGCACGGGCGCCGAGCCCAGCGCCAGCGGCCGGCCCTGCCGGTCCACGCGCTTGCCGTTGCTCTCCATCTCCAGTTGCTGCAGATAGGCCGGCAGGCGCCGCAGGCCTGCGTGGTAGGGCGCGATGCAGCGGCTGCCAAAGCCCAGCAGATTGCGGTACCAGACGTCGAGCAGGCCCAGGCGCACGGGCAGATTGGCCTGCAGCGGCGACGTGCGGAAATGCATGTCCATGGCGTGCGCACCGGCCAGCATGGCGCGAAACGCGGCAGCGCCTACGGCAACGGCCACCGGCAGTCCGATGGACGACCACAGCGAATAGCGCCCGCCCACCCAGTCCCAGAAGCCGAAGGTGGTGGTGATGCCCATCTGCGCCGCCGCAGCGGCATGGGTGGTCAGCGCGACGAAATGGCGGGACACCTCGCTGCCGCCGTTTGCGTGGAACCAGTCGAGTGCGCTGCGCGCATTGGTCAGCGTCTCCTGCGTGTTGAACACCTTGGAGGCCACGATGAACAGCGTGCTGCGCGGCTGCAGGCCCACGAGCACGGCCTGCAGCGCGTGGCCATCCACGTTCGAGACGAAGTGCATGCGCCGGCGCGCATCGCCCAGGCCTTGCAGCGCCTGGACCGCCATCTGCGGCCCCAGACCCGATCCGCCTATGCCCATGCACACCACGTCGGTGATATCCGCATCCGCACGCACGCGCTCGGCATAGGCCAGCATGGCATCCAGCGTCTCGTGCACCTGGGCCAGCGCCCAGGCCAGGCCCGGCGGCGCATTGCCGGGCGGATGGCGCAGCAGCGTGTGCAGCGCCGCACGCCCCTCGGTGGAGTTGACGGCCTCGCCCGCGAACATGGCGTCGCGCTGGCGCTCCACCTCGCAATCGCGGGCCAGCTGCAGCAGCAGGTCTTCGGCCTGCGCGTCCCACAGATTCTTGGACAGGTCCGCAAAGCAGTGCGGAGCCTCCTGGCTGAAGCGCGCGAACCGGGCGGGGTCAGAGGCGAAGGCACCGCGCAGGTCGAACTCGGGCATCACGGCCCGGGCGTGGTTTTGCAAAAGAGGCCAGGCGAGGGCGTGATCGCAACGGATAAGCATGGGGTTCACCGACAGGGCTGCTTGCAGAGAAGTAATAAAATTACAACAATCATCATCTGAAGCTTCAATCAAATGACGTGGCACCTCTATAATTTATTCGATTTCCTCAAAAATTGGTAACTCAGTTACCAAAATATTCACCTCGGGAGGCAACATGGGTTTCGATCTGGTCTTGTTTGGCGGCACGGGCGATCTGGCATGGCGCAAGCTCATGCCGGCGCTGTTCCAGGCGTTTCGCCACGGCACCCTGCCCGAGGGCGGCCGCATCCTGTGCGTGGCCCGCGATGACCTGAGCGACGACCAATACCGCGCCCTCATCCAGTCGCGCTTTGACGGCGTCGAGCTGTCCAAGCGCCCCAACCCCGAGGAATTCGCCCGCTTCGCAGACCTGCTGCACTACCTGCGCATGGACCTGTCGCAGCCCGCCGACTACGGGAAGCTGGCACAGGCGCTGGCCGCGCGCGACGCAGAAACGGTGGTGATGTACGTGGCCACCGCCCCCAGCCTGTTCACCACGGTCTGCGAGCAGATCGCCGCCGTGGGCCTGAACGGCCCGCGCACCCGCGTGGTGCTGGAAAAGCCGCTGGGCCACGACCTGGCCTCCAACCAGGCCATCAATGCCACGCTGCGCAAGGTGCTGCGCGAAGAGCAGGTGTTCCGCATAGACCACTACCTGGGCAAGCCCTCTGTGCAGAACCTTCTGGCGCTGCGCTTTGGCAATGCGCTGTTCGAGCCGCTGTGGCGGCGCGAGACCATTGCCAACATCCAGATCACCATCGCCGAGGAACTGGGCGTGGAAAGCCGGGGCGCGTTCTACGACCAGACCGGCGCGCTGCGCGACATGGTGCAAAACCATGCGCTGCAGCTGCTGTGCGCCATCGGCATGGAGCCGCCGATCAACGCATCGGCCCATGCCATCCGCGACGAAAAGCTCAAGGTGCTGCAGTCGCTCAGGCCCTGGACGCCGGAAACCCTGAGCCAGCACGTGGTGCGCGGCCAGTACCTGGCCGGCGCCAGCCAGGGCCAGCCCGTGCCGGCCTACCAGCAGGAAAAAGGCGTGGCGGCGGGCAGCCAGACCGAGACCTTCGTCGCCCTGCGCACCGAGATCTGCAACTGGCGCTGGGCCGGCGTGCCCTTCTACATCCGCACCGGCAAGCGGCTGGCAGGAAGGGACGCGCGCATCGTCGTGAACTTCCGGCCCGTGCCCCACCCGATCTTCCGCTCGCCCCTTTCCGAAGCCAATCGCCTGGTGATCAATCTGCAGCCCAAGGACGGGCTGGAGCTGCACCTGCTGGCACAGGGCGCCACCCAGCAGCAGGCCGAGCCTTCGCTGGCCCCCGTGCACCTGAACCTGGACTTCGACCAGCGCTTCGGTGCCAAGCGCGTGGGCGCCTACGAGCGCCTGCTGCTGGACGTGATCGCCGGCAGGCTGAACCTCTTTGTGCGCAGCGACGAGCAGGAGCAGGCCTGGCGCTGGGTGGAACCCATCCTTCAGCACTGGCGCAGCGACACCTCGGGGCCGCGCGGCTATGCGGCGGGCAGCTGGGGGCCCAGCGCAGCCAGCGCCATGATTGCGAGGGATGGCTTTTGCTGGAGCGAAGAGGTTTAGGCTCCCCCTGAGGCGCTGCGCGCCTTCCCCCTCTCTGCCCGCTTCGCGGGGGAGGGGGACGACAGCTTAGCGGCGGGGCGGCCCTTGCTCGCTGTCTCCGACTTTGGAGTGCGACAGTTTCGTGCGCCACGCTTTGTCAGCACCGTTGCCTATAGCCCGCTGGGCGCGCCGGTTCCATGGGGGAACCTACAATGAGGCCCCGAGAGACTGACCACACCATGAATCCTGCTGCGCCGGCTGGCGATGCCGCCCCCACTTCCTCCCTGATCGATCCCAAGCTGGCCATGGGCTGGATGCACACGGCGCGCTTTTTGACGACGGCTGCGCAGTTGCACCATCTTCCCAAGGTCGATGTGCCCGAGATCGCGTTCGTGGGCCGCTCCAACGCCGGCAAGTCCACCTGCATCAACACGCTGACGCAGCAAAAGCAGCTGGCCTTCGCCTCCAAGAAGCCTGGCCGCACACAGCACATCAACCTGTTTTCCCTGGGCAAGCAGGGCGTGACCGACGCCGTGCTGGCCGACCTGCCCGGCTACGGCTATGCCGCCGTCTCGCGCACGGACAAGCAGCGCTGGCAGCGCGTGATGCTGAACTATCTGGTCAGCCGCGAGAGCCTGTCGGCCATCGTGCTGCTGTGCGATCCGCGCCTGGGCCTGACGGAGCTGGACGAAGCCCTGCTCGACGCCATGCGCCCGCGCGTGCAGGAAGGCCTGAAATTCCTCGTGCTGCTGACCAAGGCCGACAAGCTCACGCGCGCCGAGCAGGCCAAGGTGCTGTCCATCACGCGGCTCAACGCCGGTGGTGGCGAAGTGCGCATGTTCTCCGCGCTCAAGAAGCAGGGCGTGGACGAGGTGGCCCAGCTGCTGTGGCACTGGAGTCATCCCGAAGGCCTGAATCCGCCGGCGGCCACGGACGGGCCCGCCGACGTCGCGAACGTCGCAACTGCGACGCCCGCCGCGACCGACAGCCCCCAAGATTAGCGCCTGGAGGCGCTCGTGTAGCCAGCGCCCCGCAAGGAGCGCAACATGGTGAACACCTGCATTCGCGAGCTGCCTCACGGCATCCATCTGCACTGCCGCGTCAGCGGCGAACCCGGCCAGCCACTGCTGCTGTTCCTGCACGGCTTTCCTGAAGGCAGCTTCATCTGGGAAGGCATGCTGGAGCAGTTCGGCACGCAATGGCGTTGCGTCGCCCCCGATCTGCGGGGCTTTGGCCGTTCCAGCCAGCCGGCCGGTGTGGAGCAGTACAAGGCCAAGCACCTGCTGCAGGATCTGGCGGCGCTGATCGCCATCGAAAGCCCTGGCGCACCCGCAGCCTGCGTGATCGCCCACGACTGGGGCGGTGCCCTGGCCTGGGGTCTGGCCAACCGCCATCCCGGGCTGATGCAGCGGCTGATGATCCTCAACGCCCCGCATCCGGGCGCCTTTCTGCGCGAACTGCTGCACAACCCCGTGCAGCAGGCCGCAAGCCAGTACATGCATTTTCTGCGCCGACCTGATGCGCCCGCCCTGCTGGCCGAGAACGACTGGCAGCGCATGCTGGGCTTTTTCCGCACGCCGCAGGGCGAGTTGCCCGGATGGCTCACGCCGCAGTTGCAGCAGCGCTACCGCGAGCACTGGGACCTGGGCGTGCAAGGCTCCTGCCACTACTACGGCGCCAGTCCCCTGGTGCCACCCCGGCCCGAAGATCCGGACTCAGCCGACGCACTGCGCAACCTGAGGCTGCCGCCCGAGATGCTGGACATCGGCGTGCCCACGCATGTGCTCTGGGGCGACAGCGACCCGGCGCTGCAGCCTGCCCTGGTCGAAGGTCTGGAGCCGTGGGTGCCGCGCCTGACGGTGCAGCACCTGGCCGGCACCTCGCACTGGGTCGTGCACGAGCAGCCCGATGCGGTGCGGCAAGCGCTGGAGCAGTTCCTGTCCCGCCCCGTTCAGTAGACCGAGGGCTCGCCCTCGGGCCGGGTCTTGAAGCGCCTGTGCACCCAGTAGTACTGGTCGGGCATGGTGCGGATGGCCGCCTCCAGCTCACGGTTCATGCGGGCCGTATCGGCCTCGACATCGTCGGTGGGGAAATCCGTCCAGGCCGGCGTGATCTCGGCCACATAGCCCGTGGGCGTCATGCGCGTGTACATGCCCAGCACCTTGGCCCGGCCCAGGCGCGCGAAGCGCGACAGCGAGGGAATGGTGGCCGCGTTCACGCCGAAGAAAGGCACGAAGACCGAGTCGTTGCGACCGAAGTCCATGTCGGGCAAAAGGTACAGCAAACCGCCCTTGCGCAGGCTGGAGATGATGGGCTTGACCCCGTCGGCGCGGTTGAGCATGCGCACGTCGCCAAAGCGCTGGCGCCCCGACATGAACCACTCATCGACCGCCGGGTCCGGATGGGTGGAGAAGATCGAGGTGAAGGGCCGGGTGGTGTGCAGCGGCAAGGCCAGCCCGCCCGCGTCCATGCTGTAGAAATGCGGCGCGAACAGGATGGTCGGGGTGTCGCCATCGAGCTCATGCACGGCACCCTGCAGCTTCACGCGCTCGGCCACCACCTCGCGCGGCGCCGCCCACAGCCAACTGCGGTCCAGCCAGGTCTGGCAAAAGACGATGAAGTTGCGGCGCGCCAGATCCACGCGCTGCGCCTCGGTCAGCTCGGGAAAGCACATCGCCAGATTGCGCAGCGCCACCTTGCGGCGCGGCGCGGCCAGCACGAACAGCACACGCCCCAGAAACGCACCCAGCCCCCGCAGCCACGGCAGCGGCATCCACGCCAGCGACCGCATCAGCCACACGCCGATGCGCCCGCTCATGCACCCACCTCGCCGGCAACTGCTTCACGGCGCGGCTGCTTGTAGCGCGCATAGCCCCATAGGTACTGCTGCGGGCATTGGCGGATGGTGTGTTCCATCGCCTCGTTGATCTGCTGCACCGCAGCTTCCAGATTCTCGGACAAGGGCACGGGCAACTCCTCAAGATACAGCGCATAGCCCCGCCCCCAGGACAAGCGCTCACAACGGGCCACGATCACCGCGGCCCCCGTCTGCAACGCCAGGCGCGCCGCCAGCGTCATCGTATAGGCATCACGGCCGAAGAACGGCGACCAGACGCCCTGCCCCTCGGGCGGAACCTGGTCGGGCAGCAGCCCCACGGCCATGCCCTTGCGCAACGCCTTGATCATCTGGCGCACGCCAGCCAGCGTGGTCGGCACGGCCTGCACGCCGGGGCGGTTGCGCGCCGTCTCCATGACGCGGGCCAGCCAGGGCTGGCGCGCGGGGCGGTAGAGAATGGTGATCTCGCCATGCTCGGCCGACCATTGCCGTGCCGCATGCTGCACCGACAGCTCGAAGCAGCCCAGGTGGGGCGTCAGAAAGATGATTCCGCGCCCGGCAGCGTAGGCCCGGCGCACGCATTCCTCGTTGTGCATCTGGCAGCTCGGCTGCCTGCCCATCCACATGCGCGGCAGCTCCGCCACCATGCGCCCCGCGTGCCCCACGGCCGGCGCCACGGCGCCGAAGCCGTAGCCGGCCTGGCGGGCATTGGCCAGAAAGCGGCGCCGGTACGTGCCGGAGGCCACGAAAGCCACCCAGCCGATGAGCGCGCCAAGGGGGTGCAATAGCCACAAAGGCAGTGCAGCAAACAGTCGGAACAAGGAAGGCATTAAAATGTGCGGGTCGCTGAGTTAACTGAGCAACTTGCAGAGCGACGTAAAACAAGTCTGCTAAAGCGTTCGCCAGGGCTCCTGCAGCTTGGGCAACGCCCATCAAAAAAAGCTGCAACCAAGGAGTTTATTCACATGGCGAACGATTTTCTTTTCACCTCGGAATCCGTCTCTGAAGGCCATCCGGACAAGGTGGCCGACCAGATCTCTGACGCGATCCTGGACGCCATTTTCGCCCAAGACCCGTACAGCCGCGTGGCGGCCGAGACACTGACCAACACGGGCCTGGTGGTTTTGGCAGGTGAGATCACCACGGGCGCCAACGTCGACTACATCCAGGTCGCACGCGACACCATCAAGCGCATCGGCTACGACAACACCGACTACGGCATCGATTACAAGGGCTGCGCCGTGCTCGTGGCCTACGACAAGCAGAGCCAGGACATCGCCCAGGGCGTGGACAAGGCCAGCGATGACGAGCTCAACACCGGCGCCGGCGACCAGGGCCTGATGTTCGGCTACGCCTGCGACGAGACACCCGAGCTGATGCCCGCGCCCATCTACTACGCGCACCGCCTCGTCGAGCGCCAGGCCCAGCTGCGCAAGGACGGCCGCCTGCCCTTCCTGCGTCCTGACGCCAAGAGCCAGGTGACCATGCGCTACGTGGACGGCAAGCCCCACAGCATCGACACCGTGGTGCTGTCCACCCAGCACAGCCCCGACCAGTCGGAATCGGCCACCAGGATGAAGTCCAGCTTCACCGAAGCCATCATCGAGGAAATCATCAAGCCCGTGCTGCCCTCCGAGTGGCTGCAGGACACCAAGTACCTGATCAACCCCACGGGCCGCTTCGTCGTGGGCGGCCCCCAGGGTGACTGCGGCCTGACCGGCCGCAAGATCATCGTCGACACCTACGGCGGTGCCTGCCCCCATGGCGGCGGCGCCTTCAGCGGCAAAGACCCAACCAAGGTGGACCGCAGCGCCGCCTACGCCGCGCGCTACGTGGCCAAGAACATCGTGGCCGCCGGCCTGGCGCGCCAGTGCCAGATCCAGGTGGCCTACGCCATCGGCGTGGCACGCCCGATGAACATCACGGTCTACACCGAAGGCACGGGCGTCATCCCCGACGCCGAGATCGCCAAGCTGGTGGCCGCCCACTTCGACCTGCGTCCCAAGGGCATCATCCAGATGCTGGACCTGCTGCGCCCGATCTACAGCAAGACCGCTGCCTATGGCCACTTCGGCCGTGAAGAGCCCGAGTTCACCTGGGAGCGGACGGACAAGGCAGCGGCGCTGCGTGCTGCGGCTGGCCTGTAAGCAAAATGCCAGGGGCGTTCACGCCCATCTGATGGCCTCCCGGCCCCATGCCGCGCCTGACGCAGCATGGGGCTTTTTTCATCTCGGTCCTTCTCACAACACTCACGTCAAACCGGCGCAGCAGGCTGCGGTAGCGGGTTGCTCGGCTGGTAAACTGCCTGCGCTCTTCCCAAGAGCGGCCATTTCCCGGCCCACCATTTCAAGTTCCGCCACATCCGAGACAAGTCAAGAAGCAATGGCTGCCCCCTCCAAAGCGATTTACTGGTTCAGTGCCCTTCTTTTGCTGGCCATATTGGGGGTGTATCTGCCCGGCCTGAACAACGGGCTGCTGTTCGACGATATGCGTCTGACGGATGGAACGATTTTCGGCAACTATGGCAGCCTGTTGGACTTCAAGCAGCGCACGCTGTCGTATGGCAGCTTCGTCTGGATCGAACAGATTTTCGGAGACGGCTGGTGGAAGCAGCGCGTCTTCAATATCGCCTTGCATCTCGCGACCGTGGCGGCTCTCTATGCATTGTTCAAGGCACTGCTGACACAGACGCGCTTTCCGCACGACATCGAGGAGCAACCCCACTTCCACGCGTCGCGCGATGCAGCCCTGCAACTGGGCTTGGTCCTTTTCGCGCTCAACCCTGTCGCGGTCTACGCCGTTGGATACCTGGTGCAGCGATCCATCGTCATGGCAACCCTCTTTGCCGTTATGGCATGCTGGGCCTTTGTGCGCGGGCTTCAGGGCGGGCGAGTCCTCTGGCATATCGCGGCATTGATCTGCTATGTGCTCGCCATCCTGTCCAAGGAGCATGCCTTTCTGACGGTCGCCATGGTGGTGCCGCTCTATATCTTTGTGCAGCGCCCCGGCCTGAAGGCTGCCATGGTCATTGTGGGAATGGCCTTGCTGCTGCTGGCCGTTGCCTCGGCAGCAGTCTTTCATTTCTTCGGCAGTCTGGTGGGCCAGATTTTCGACGAGCAATCCCAAGGCTATGCAAGGCAATTGGAAGCCCTTCAGCCCGGGATCACCTCTCGGATCTATCCCCTGAGCATCCTTAACGAGGCAGCCCTTTTCTTTGCCTATGGTTTCCTGTGGATCGTTCCCTATGTGGGCTGGATGTCCATCGATCTGCGACCGGCATTCCCTCTCGGCTTCGGATCGATCTGGCATCTGGCCGGCGCGCTGGGCTACCTGGCCCTGCTGGCCTGCTCCATCTGGGCCTTGCTCAAGCGCCCCGGTGTCATCGGCCTGGTCGCGCTCTGCCTCCTGTTTCCCCTGCTCTGGTATGCGACCGAATTCGCCACAGTCTGGCTGCAGGACCCCTTCGTGCTGTATCGCAGCTACCTGTGGGCTGTGGCCATCCCGGGATTGGTGGCCATTGCGCTGACGGGGGTCAAGCCACGCACCCTCTACATCGTCGGCATTGTCATCGGCATTGTGTTTGGGGCATTGGCCTTCGAGCGTGTGCTCTCTCTTCAGGACGCGGGCACCTCCTGGGCCGATGCCGCCGAAAAAATCGATAAAAAGGCCCCGGCCAATGCCGTGGGACGCGGTCGTGCCTTCCTCAATGTCGGAACGGCACACGCCGACAAGGGCATGCTCGACCAGGCACTGCAGGATTTCGCCACGGCCAATGCCCTTGGCGACCTGGGAGGCAACGCACTGTTCAACATGGGTGCTGTGCTTTCTCAGCAGAAGAAATTCTCCGAAGCCCTGAATGCCTTCTGGGCAGCACAATCAAAGGGCTTCAACGGCCAAGCTCTGCATTACCAAAAAGCCGAGGCGCTTTTGGCCCTGGGCCAACCTCGCGAAGCACTCCAGGAATACACCAAAGCCCTCTCAGCGCCTGCGGAAGATACTGCCAGCGCCAAGCAGATGGAACAAACCCTTCGCCTCAAGCGTGCGGAAACAGCCATCGGGGCTCAGCAATATCAGGTAGCCCTTGATGACTTTCAAAGTCTGCTGAAAACCTCGCCTAGCGCACCTCGATTGATTGTCGGGATGGGTCTGGCCTTGATTGGCAAGGGCGAAAGTGCCCAAGCCAAGGAATTACTCACGCCGCTGGTAGCCCGCGACCCCAGCGCACCTGCGCTGTACGGTCTTGCCATGGCCTATCACGGCCAAGGAAATCTGACTGAAGCCCTGAAATACCTGGACCAAGCCATTCGACGGGAGCCTCAAAATCCGCAATATAGGCAAATCCGTAACCAGTTGAGCCAACAGTCGGCGGCCAAACCCCAGCCAGCGAAGTAAGGCCCTCTGCAATGGCCCTGCGCATACTTCACGTCGGTAAATTCTTCCCTCCCTACCGGGGCGGTATGGAAGTCTTTCTGGCCGACCTGATACATGAGCAACGACGCCAGGGTGTCGATGCCCATGCCCTGGTCCATGGTGATCCGGAGCCGGATGATCCCGCCTGGCTGGAACGCGTACCCGTTCAATTCAATCTGGTCTATGCCCCCATGGCCATGGGATTCCGGCGCGCACTGGGCCGCGCCATCGAACGCATTCAGCCCGACGTACTGCACCTGCATCTGCCCAACAACTCGGCGCTTTGGGCACTGACCCTGCCCATCGCGCGGCGCGTGCCCTGGGTCATCCACTGGCACTCCGATGTGGTGGTGTCCAACATCAAGTGGTCCGTGGCATTGGCCTACATGCTGTACCGGCCGTTCGAGCAGGCCTTGCTGGAACGTGCACAACAGGTATTCGCAACGTCGCCGCCATATCTTGAGGCCAGCAATGCCCTGCGCACCTGGCGCAGCAAATGCGAGATCGTTCCGCTGGGCCTGAACCTCGAAACCATTCCTGCACCAGCATCGCTGCAGCACGGCCAAGGCTGGCGCCCCGACACCCGGCTGCGCCTGTTGTCCATCGGCCGATTGACCTACTACAAAGGCTTCGAAACCTTGATCCGAGCCGCCTCGGCCATGCCTGGCGTGGAGTTGCTGATTGCGGGAGAAGGCGAGCTGCGAGCATCCCTGCAAGAGCTGATACGCCAATGCACTCCTGAGGGCAGACAGGCCAGTGTGCGACTGGTGGGCGCGGTGTCGGACGAGGAAAAACATGCCTTGTTTGCAGGGTGCGACATCTTCTGTCTAGCTTCGCGTGAGCGCACTGAGGCGTTTGGCATTGTGCTGCTGGAGGCCATGCTGCACCAACGTCCCTGCATCGTGACCGATCTTCCCGGTTCAGGTATGCCCTGGGTAGTTGCACAGGCCCGCTGTGGGCTGCACGTGCCTTTTGAAGACATCGACGCTTGGCGCAGCGCCATCGCACGACTGCAGCATGACGGTGCGCTGCGCGAACGACTCAGCCGCAGTGGCCCCAAGGCCTTGCAACGCTATTTCGGCATTGGGGCCTGCGAACGCGCCATGGCCCGGCACTACCGCTCGATGGCGCCCGGTCTACTGCCTGAGCGCACAGTCGAGGAAACAGTACGCCATCTCATGGTGGTGATTTCCACGCGCAACCACGAAGCGAGCATCACCGAGCTCGTGCACCGAGTGCACTCGCTGGTGGATGCCACTGTTGTCGTGGTCGACAACCGCAGCACGGATGCCACCTGTCACCTTGCCGAACAAAGTGGTGCGCAGGTCATGCGCCCCCTGCTAGCCATGACCACCTGGGGCAGCTTGCAAACCGGCATACGCCATGCATTGGCCCAAGGCTTTGAGACGGTGATCACCATCGATGCCGATGGGCGCTACGAAGCCGAGGAAATACCGACGCTGCTCTCTGCCAGAGGGGCTGCCGACGTGGTGGTGGGCTACTTCGAAGCCCGCCACAGCCGGGTGCGGCGCATGGCCTGGCAATGGTTTCGTTGGGTCACCGGCTTTGCGTTGCGCGACTTTGTTTCAGGCTTTCGCGTCTACAACCGCAGCGCCATGCGCGTCGCAGCCTCAGCCGATGCAACGCTGCTCGACTACCAGGATATCGGTACGCTCTTGCTCATGCGCCGTGCACAATTGCGAATTGCCGAGATAGCCCTGCCTCTTCACACCGCCAAGCCAGACCGCTCCAAGATGTTCCAATCCTGGGCCCATGCGCTGCGCTATGTGGCTGTATCTACTCTGCTTGGGGTGGCTCACTTGCGCGCCAGATCCGGCGACTAAACCGGCACGCTGGGTAGATCCAGCGCCGCACGCATGCTCTCCACGAATCGGGTTTGTGTGAACTGCCGAGCCCGGTCCATGCAGACCCGGGACACCTCAGGCCCGTGCATATACTCCAAGTCATCCACTGCAGCCATTACGGACTCCGGGGTGGGGGGGTCGGCGACCAGAATGCCCGTCTGGCCTTGGACCACGGTTTCTAGCAGTCCCCCCTGCGCCACACCGATGACTGGTTTGCCAGCAGCCATGGCCTCCACCGGCGACATACCGAAGTCTTCGTCCACCGGCAAGTAGACTACCGCCCGGGCCCGCCCCATCCAAAGGCGTAGCTGCTCATCGGTTTGCCAACCCGTGAATTCAATATTCGCAGCACCTGCCGCCAGCGCCTTCAGGCGCCCAAGCTCTGCGCCACCCGATAACACTACCAACCGCCGCTGCGGCATACGCAAAAAAGCACGCACGATGATGTCGACGCGCTTGTTGGGCACCAGCCGCGCGGTGGACAGGTAATAGCCTGCGTCATCCAATGGCCTGAAACTTTCTGTGGCTACAGGCGGATAGACAACTGTGGCATCCAGTCCTGTGTAGCGCCGCAAACGCTGGCGCACATTCTCGGAGTTCACAAGAATGCGGTCCATGCGGCCTATGGCCTTCTCGTAGCGCCTGCGGAACCACCAGACGAATAGCCTGTATAGCGGGCGCAGGGGCGCAGGAAACTGAGCCAGTGTGCTTTCGTAGAGATCGTAGGCAAAGCGAGGAATCGTATGGCAGTAGTACAGGCGCAGCCCGCCGCGCTGCTGGTGAACCGCGAAAGGAGCATAAAAGCCGCTGTAGACCACCTGTTGTGCATCGCGCAGGCACTGCGATCGAAAGCGAAAGCACCACATGCTTTCAGGTATACGCGGCAACCAGGCCGACCAGCCGCCGCGCAGCTCGCGCACGCGCACCTGTGACCCTTCTAGCAGCGGCATAGCCTGCGCATAACAGCGGCTCACCAGGGTTTCGAAGCCAGGCAATGCCTCTGCCAGCATCAGGGTGACGCGCTCCGCGCCACCCGCGACCTGCATGAAATCATAGAGAAGGAAATGTCCGCCTTCAGTCCGTTTCGTCATGCCAACAATGCCTCCAAGCGGGCCAGCATGGCTTGGATACGTTTCTCCCAGGCATGCTCGCGCACGAACTCCTGAGCATACCCATGGGGACGAGCCTGCGCCTCGGCACGTGCCTGCTCTATGGCCTGCGCGAAGCCCGATGCTCCATTGCCGTAGCGAGCCAGCTCTCCCATGCCCACACGCAGAGCGCCGAAATCGGTACTCGCCACGCCGAGACCGGCCGCCACGTATTCATAGAACTTCAGCGGCCTCTCCACGTAGCGCATGCGCCCGTCCGTATCCTGGAAGGGGATAAGGCCGACCTCATAGCGCGGCAGCAGCTGCGCCAGCACATCGCGCGAAACGCTGCCGTGCCAGCGCAGATTTGGAGGATCCTCGGGTCGCGGAATGGCACCGGGGCCATAGATGTCGAAACGCCAGGCAGGCATGCGCCGCGCCACTGCAGCCAGCAAGCCCTTATCCAGCCAAGCCGTCATGGCGCCCACATACACGGCGCTGCGCGGCAACCGAGCCTTATTAGGCCACGCCAGCTCCAACAGCCGCGCTTCCACCCCGTTAGGTATGTACGGAACTGACATTCCCGGATTAAGCTCGAGAGCATATTCCTGCAGCGGCTTGGAGACGGCCCATACTTCGTCGAAGCCCGGTCCACGCAGCCCGTCCTCCAGGGCCTTCAGCGCCACCGGATGCAAATCCCTGGCGAAGCCCTGCGGCCAGTCATTGAGCCGGCAGACACGCACGCGCGCAACGATCCTGCCCTGCGCCAGCATATTGGGCGCGACATCGGCCAAGCACAGGTCATAGCGGGTGCGGCGCAACCGTGCCGGCAGCAGGCTGCCATAGAGACTGGTCTGCCATGCGAATCGCAGAAACAAGTGGTGCGCAGGAAACGGTGCCTTGGCGGTCCACTCAGTCAACCCTGGAGAAATCTCCCGGGCCATGCCCCCGCCGCCCCATGCACGGCGCAGGCGCGCATGGCGCTGACGGCCGACAAGGTCCAGGGGCGATGACAGAGTGGGCACATAGTCCACGCGCCAGCCCGCCACGGCCAGCGCCTGGGCCAGGTACTGGATGCCGACCTTAGTGCCGCCGTCGATGAAAGACTGGGTACCGAAAAGGATAGCCTGCATTTCAGGGTCCTTCACCGGTGCTTGCCGCATCCACGCACGGCCGCCAGCCCTCGAGCAGCGCGTTGACCTCGGCCCGCAGCCAGGCGCGCGTGGCCTCGGCGTTCCAGCGCTTCGCGGCCCGATCGGAGGCCTGCTTCATAGCCTGAACCTGCTCGCGCGTGACCGCATTGAGTACGCCAGCGAGATCAGCGGGCTCGAAACCGGGTGCTACTACACCACAGCCATGCGCATTGACCAAGGCTTGCATCTGCGGTGATGGGCCGATGGCGATGGCCAAACGCGCCTGAATGAATTCGAAGAATTTGTTCGGCAGGGCATGCAGGTAATTGAAATTGACGGGAGGCAGCAGGAACAGACCGACGTCATAGTCGTTGGTGCGAGCCGCGATCTCCGACATGGCCACGGGAGCCACGAAGTGTATGCGAGGCTGGTCCTGTGCCCTGCGCCGCAGCGACGCCATATAGGCCGGGTCCTGTTCGACCAGCATCAAATCCAGGGAGAAGCGCTGGTCCAGGTGTCGCATGAGATCAATCATGACTTCAATGCGGCGCGAGGCGATGGCCGCACCGTGATGGATCATGCGTATCGAGCCGTCGGCTACAGGCTGCACGGGCAAGTCCATAGGCTCGGGACAGTTGGGCATGACCGCTACCGGCAGCCGGTAGCGCGTTGCGTACTCTTGCGCGATGCCATCACAGACCGTGCTCATGCGCGCCACGCGCCCCAGTTCGCTCCGGCACACGGCATCGAAGAAAGGTCCCAGCAGCAAGCGCCATGCCGTCCTGTCTTCAAATTCACGTGGCGCATATTCGTGGGCATCAAGCCATACAGGAGCACCCCGCGCCAGCTCCAGCGCGGCCGGCAAGGCCATCACGTCGTTGGCGAGTACCAGGTCGAAACTATTGGCCGGCAGCCTCTGTGCAGCATGCATCAGCGCACGGATCTGTGCATGGCGCCAATAATACAAGTGGTGACGGCGCGCCGCCAGCAGGACAGCATTGGCCGCAGCGGACCATGCGCCGCCTCCTACGTGGCGTACGGCTTCGAAGGCGTGGACACCTGCTGGCCGGAGGCCAAAGCCCAGCACATGAAGCTCGTGCTCCTGGCCCAAAGCCTCGATCTGGCGCATGACGCGTGGGTCTGAAACGATGGGCGACAGGGACAGCAGCAGCAGGCGCGCCATGGCATCAGCCCCCGAACTGGCGCGCATGCCAGCGAGTGAAGTTGATCCAGCGCCATACCTGCCAGCTGAAGGGCTGCTTGCCGGCCACCACTTGGTCGAAGGCCTTCAGGATCTCATCCTGGCGCAGGAAAGGCAGGTTCAGCGGCTGGCGCAGCCATTCCCGCACTTGGGGCGCCATCTGCATCAGCCAGGCCTGCTCCGGCGTGGCAAAGCCGACCTTGTCGCGCCGCTCCAGTACCTCCTGCGGCACCAGACCCCGCATGGCGCGACGCAGCAGATGCTTGGTCTCGCCGTCAGGTGCAACAAGGTACTCCTCGGGCAAGGTCAGCAAAAAATCAGCCAGCGCCGTGGTAAGGAAGGGAACTCGGCTCTCCACGGAAAAACGCATGGAGTTACGGTCCCCATGGCGCAGCAGCCCCTGCAGGCCCAGGCCGTGCAGCGAACGCGCCAGTTCAGCGTTCATGCGTCGGCCCGGTGCCGTCACGTCGGAGCGTGGCCGAGGAAAGCGCAGGGACACCCCGGCTTCGTGCAGCACATGGCCGTCGAGCCAGGAAGGCGTCGCCTGGGTGCCATTGAGCCGTCTCAGCAAATGGTAGGCGCCATCACCCGTGAACTCGGCCACGGCAGCCTTGAGTCCATCCAATGGCGTTCGCCCAGGCCACCGCCCCCAATTCCTCAGGAATGCCACCGCTTGGCCCCAATGCCCTTGCTCCACCAAGCTGCGCACACGCGGCCCCGGATATCCAACATAACCTCCGCAAAGCTCATCGGCGCCCTGTCCATCCAGTGTTACGACCATGCCTTGCTCGCGCGCAAGCCGGAACACGCGATACTGCGCATAAATGCTGGTGCTACCGAAAGGCTCGCCCTGTGCCGCGATCATATCGTCGAGGTCTGCTGCGAGTTCCCGCGGCGCAATCTCCAGTTTGTGGGCCACGGCGCCTGCCCGGTCATTCACGAGGTCGACCCAACGCTCTTCCGACACAGTGCTGCCCGAAGCAATGAAGCTGAAGGTGTGCAGCGGGGCATCAGGCTCCAGATGTCTGATGCAGCCGACGATGGCAGAGGAGTCGAGGCCGCCGGAGAGCGCGGCACCCAGGGGCACATCGCTGCGCAGATGCAGGCGCACGCTGTCGAGCAGCAGCCGCCTGAACTCCTGCGCGGCCTCATCTAGGCCAAGGCGTTGCACGGGAGTGACCTTCGGCTGCCACCAGGACTTCAACGTGAAGCGGCGCCGGGAAACGTCGTAGCAGAAGCGGTGGCCAGGCGGCACCGCTCGCACATCCTGAAAGAAGGTGCGCTCACCTGTGTCGTAACTGCCATGGGTCAGATAATCGTAGGCCACCTGCCAGTCCAGGTCATGGCTCCCGTTCTCACCAAGCGCCAGCAAGGCCGGTAGTTCCGAAGCAAAGCCAAAGCCCTCGGCATCCGTGCAGTAGTACAGCGGCTTGATGCCGAATGCATCGCGCGCACCGTGCAGCAGGCCTGTCTCGCGATCCAGGAGCACGAAGGCGAACATCCCCACGAATCGTGACAGTGCGGCTTCGCCCCAGACCTCCCACGCCTGAAGAAGCACCTCCGTATCGGAGTTGGAGCGAAAGCAGCGTCCGCCGGACTGCAGTAGTGCCCGCAGTTCGCGGTAGTTGTAGATTTCGCCATTGAAAGCCAGCAGAAAGCGTCCATCCATGCTACGCATGGGCTGATGGGCCTGTTCGCTGAGATCTATGACGCTTAGTCGCGTCTGCCCCAGCACTACGTGCCCGGCCTCTACCGCCACAGCCTCGAGACCACGATCATTAGGGCCACGGTGCGCCAACAGATCCAGGGCGGCGGCTACCTGCACAGTGGGGTTGCATCTCCTGGAGAAGCTCCCCGCTATTCCACACATCGCAGACCTACCTCGTTCCGTTCACTGCGGCCGTGGCGCAAGCATGCACTCTCAGGATACAGTTCGGCCCGCAGCGGACCGCCTCGCGCTCGCGCCGGGTCGAGCGCAGGCATCCCGTGCGCTAAGGCGGTGTGAATCAAGGAGGCCATGTCAGATTCCTTGCAAACGACGCCACACCATATCGGCGAACGGCTTCAAGCGGCGACGCAGCGGTGGTGGTGTATTCGACCATACGACATGGCCTACTCGAAGCAGCAGAGACCTCAGCCCGAGACCGAGCTGCCTAGAGGTGTCGAACTCCGTCACGCTCACGTCATCCGCCACGCCACGCCCTGGCCCGAACCATTGCAGCGGCCTGCTCGGCCTGTCAGCCAGCAAGCCGCCCAGGTCCTGATAAAAGTCCACGCTAACGGCCTCCCAATGGAATGTTGACAGGGAGTGGTCTGCACTGTTGCGCGCGAACCGTTCGCGCGCGACCGGATCGCTGGCCAGTAGGTTCACGGCTCTTGCCAACGCCTGCCGGTCCCGGAAGTCCACGACCAGGCCCGCGTCCGCGCGCCGAATCACTTCGCCCACATAGGAGGTTTCATTGGCCAGCATGGGCAGGCCTGCAGCCATGTACTGCGACATCTTGTTAGGACAGCAATGCTGGTGGTTGGCGCCATGGGGCTCGTAAGGAATCAGCCCCACGTGGAAGCGTGCCGCCGCATCCACCAGCTCGGACTCGTCAACGGGGAGTGGGAAGAAGATTCTTTTGTTCAACAGCCCCGTCGCCGCTGCCCTGGCCAGCATCCGATCCCGCCAATCTCCCAGAGGCCCCCTCAAATGCAGGTGGGCACTCTCCGCAACATCCGGCCACGCATCGATCAGCAACTCTATCCCTCTGCCTCTGGCAAATCCGCCCTGAAATAGGAAATCACAGACGCCATCCGGCTTGTGCCCCCCCATTCTTCGCTGCTCCGACTTTGGCTCTGCATTCGGCAGAACCCCGACGGGAACCCCGTAGCTGGCCTCCATCATTCGGGCCAGTCCCGTTGAAACCGTGAACCTCAGATCGGCATGAGGGAGCAGCAGGCGTTCAACGCGGGCCCAGAGCTGGATCTCAAAATCCGCCGCGCCCAGATCCGCCTCAGCCCAGTACTCATGTGCATCGAAGACTACCTTAGCCTTGAAAATGGCACCCAGCATCAGCGCGGCAGGTAGGGTTGGAAGGTCTGCGGCAATGACGCAGTCGATCCCACGCAACCGGCTGGCCTCATGCACCAAGGTTGCTGAAACATTTAGAAAGTAACGAAAAAGGTCGCGCAAAATCAATGCACGCTCGCCCATGACCCATGCCCCAACCGCGCGCAGATATGCTTCGTCAGGCAGCGCCAGGGCCCTTTCCATCCAGAGCAGTTGGCCCACTGCGGCTTGCGCGCCCGCATTGGCACCGCACCTGGCTCCCCACAACACGGCCTCTCCATGTCGATAGGCGTGCATGGGCACCGAGGCCACCAACCCCTCTCTGCCATCGAAGGCCTGCTCGATCTTATTTTCGTGTGCAGGATGCACCCCGAGTTGATGAACGCGCAGCGGCGAGGGCGCTCCGGCCGCTATCCAGCTTAGACGAGGGTCCTGCTTGGGCCTATGGGGAACTAGGATCAGGATATTTTGGCCTGCCTGGGTGACCGCTCTGGTGTCTGGCCAATCACTGCGAGACTGCAGCACCTCCTCCAGCCGACGATCCAAACGTTCGACCGCACCGGCCTGAAAGGGAAGTGGTTCATCGATACTATAAAACGTTGCATGTCCTGCATCAATGCACCAATTCCCCAAGACTAGCACGGGCAGGCCCGATGCAATACATAACTCCTGATATCTAGGCTCGGAAAGCGCAGCGCCCGCCACCAACAAAGTATCGAATCTTGGCTGTGCTTTCTTGGGGTCAAAGAAAAGCGGGTCATCGAATACCGTCACGGCGAACCTGGAACCAGCTTGAAAGATGCCTGCGGAACGAAGCTCATCGGAATCGTGCCCATGCTCTGCCGTAGCAAGACCAAGCCATGCCACCCTCACTGGGCCGGGCGCCATTGCGGTAAACCCGGGATGAAAAACACAACCCGGCGCCAGCCCGCTGGTTGCCATATTTTCATCCAATGAACTATTCATTCCAAATTCCCATCCCGAGCCCATGAAAATCCACGGCAAATATTCTCGCAGAATGCCAAGCAGCAGATTTCAGATGCCGCTGACATGCATGTCGCCATCAATGAAGATGCGATGCCAAAGCTCCATACACAGCAGCCCCCAGACGACCCGACCAAATTCTCGCTCATTGCTCAGAGCATTTTCCACAGCAGCAACGTTGAAAAGGCCTCGCCCCCTGGCTCGCTCCGATAGCAGAACATCCCTGACAAAGCCCTTGGCTGCTCCCTTCGTCCATTGATTCAAAGGCGTTGGAAAACCCATTTTATCCTTACGCTCAAATATTGCTTTGGGCAAAGAGCTTCGGACCGCCTCCTTAAATATATGTTTCATCTGACCACCTGCAAACTTGATGTTCGGCGGAATGGTGGCCATGAACTCCACGATACGATGATCGAGCAGCGGAACGCGTGACTCTATGGAAGCAGCCATGCTGGTTCGATCTTCCACATGGAGCAGCGCGGGAAGAGACCCCTTTAGGTCAAAGTAGGTCATCTGGTTGACCAAGGAGTGCATACCCTCCCGATTGAAAATCCTCTGGAATGCATAAAAAGACGAATAACCATTATCAGATTTCAGGCACTCAGGATTGATGAGCTGGCTCATGCCTTCGCTACGATCAATCAGGCGAAAATAACGCTCATCTCTGGGACCGAACAGACCATCACGCCATAGCATCTGGAGCATGGGCTGATAGGTGTTCAGCAACGGTAGATTGGGAACGATTGACTCCAGAGATACCGCATAGCGATTTTCATTGGCGGTCTGATAAATCGCACCGGACAGACATTTCTCCAAATACGCGGCCATGTATCTAGCATAGCCAATAAATAGTTCGTCGCCTCCCTGCCCTCCCATAACAACCTTGACATGTTCACTTGCCAGTCGAGATACGTAGTACTGCGGAATCACGCCCGGCCCTGCCAGAGGCTCATCCATGTAGTACATGAGACGCGGCAATACATCCTCCAACTCGCGTCCTGCGGGGATATAGATTTCGTTATACCTTGCACCAGAGAAGGCAGCGACCTCCTTGGCGTACTTCGTCTCATCAAACTGAGGCCCTTCGCTGAACGCACCGGTAAAAGTGTTCATCGACTCTCCACCAATCATTCTGGAAGCCAGGCATACAACTGCGCTGGAATCGAGTCCACCGGACAGATGTGCACCCAAGGGCACATCGGAACGCATGTGAAGACGGATTGAATCATCAATCAATCCAGCCAATGTATCAACAAAATAACGCTCATCATGCGTCTCATCAATATGATAATTAAGATCCCAATATTGTCGGGTCTGCACTTTGAGAGATTTGCCATCGTACCAAGCGGATAGACAATGCCCAGGCTCCAGCTTGTCAATGCCTTTAAACATCGTCTTCTGATCCAGACAGAACTGGAAAGTCAGATAGTCTTGCAGACCTTGGGGATTTGCTTCCGCGCGTACGGAATCATCCGCGAGTATGGCTTTTATCTCAGAAGCAAAAAGCAGGCGATTTCTATCAAATTCATAGTAAAAGGGCTTGATACCTATCCTGTCTCTGGCGCAGAACATCCTCTGCTCCTGCCGATCCCAGATGGCAAAGGCAAACATGCCTACCAAACGGTCAACCAGCGCCTCACCCCAGTGGCAGTATGCATAGAGCAGCACCTCGGTGTCAGAGTAGCTATGGATAGGATAGCCTTTGCCAAGCAGCTCACGCCTCAACTCAAGATAGTTATATATAGCACCGTTGAAAGATATGATGAAGCGACCGCTCTCCGTGAGCATGGGTTGTTTCCCATGCTCAGGATCAATGATCGCCAAGCGGACGTGCCCCAACCCGACGGGCAGTCGATCATCCAACCATAGCCCATCACCGTCAGGTCCTCGATGCCGCATGGCATGCATCATGTTTTTCAGGCCGACAGCTATATCAGTATTAGCAAAAGATACTATTCCAGCTATTCCACACATAGACTCTGCTTAACTATATTAAATATATAACCACAACAAGGTATTGGCGTATAAACACACGACACTCAAAATCAAAAAATTCAAAATTCTCTCTCAAGAATCTCCGGCGAGCAACTTGTATTCCGAAACAATCAAGTAGCGAAACTGAGGACCACGATAAGGATGTTTTATATTTAGTACGACATTCTCCTGTTGGGCCATAAACTTCAGCTCAAATGGAGACACATCGTCATTATTGAATTCGAAATAAGATTTCGGACTATTCAAATCAATTGCCGATTTTAATTCATAAGAGAAATCGAATAAATAATCATCAGCATTAATATAGCCACCAAGCCAGTCAGCGATGATACAGAATTTATATTCTCGACCGATCTCCAAGCCGGACAGATCCCAGGATTGCTCGATATTGACACCTGCTGCGCCCAAATATTCGGCCCCCTGGTTGAAGAGCGGGAAATCGCTAGAGCCTATGATAGGCTTGTCCTGGGCATGCAGTCTCAGAGGGAAGGCCAGGGGACGATCCGGACCGATTACGCCCTGAGGACTCGCATTGGTGTATAGATTCACGCCGGAAAATTCATTCAACCCATCTCTGGTGTTTTGTCCAACTCTGACAACGGGTAGATTGGTTCTATATCGATGCAGGATTTCTTCATAGGACAGAGGATAGTCACCCGCACGCCCCGCCTCTGAGTAATAAAGATGATAAGTAGGGTCGAAAAGCATCCAACGACCGTTAATAAACAACTCAGCAACTGTATGTCCGTTATTCACAGGCCAATTATAAAAATTGACATATCTCCCGGGAATACCAATGCACCGTGTCAACGCCAATAAAACGCCCGTATAGGTGCCACATGCCCCGATTCTCTCCAAAACGGTAGCATCAGGATCTGGAGATGACGCGTTTCCAACGTCAAATCCATCTATATAGGAAATGAAACGATCTATCTTCTCAAAAACAGAAACTGCACCTTTACCCAGATCTTCCGCCAAGACTTGAATTCTCCTAGTGATGGGGGTCAAGAAAATATGGAGAGGATTGCTGGGATCATCCCCCGTCAGAAAAATGGCATCGCCCTCTGGAGAAGGCACTAGTTCTGGGAGATTACCCGAGGATCCTGGGGGCTCATCTTGACTATTGCCACCGCCACCGCAACCTACGAGAAAACCAGCAGTACTCCAGCCCAAGGAAAGCAGGAATTTCCGGCGCTTAGCTTGCACGAGGTTTGCCGCCAGATAAAAATCGTCTTTCATCAGTGAAATTCCATTTCTCTCAACAAAACTCTAGATTGACCGTAGAAACCGGAAAACTCCACGCGGATATAATCAATCTTATCCTGAGGTTCCAGCTTAATTATTGAAACTATTCCCGATGCATTATTCGTCTCACCAATTATTTTTGGTTCTTCTCCAGCATCACGCCATGCATACACCTTTACGTGGCGCGAATAATTACTCCCACTTTCCCACAAAATCCTGAGCTCTCGGGGTTGGGCACTTTCCTCCAGCTTCAGGTCCACATAGGCCAACCTCTCATTCTCTAGTCCCGCAACATAATTATTGTCAGGATTTCCGTCAATTGAATTATCGAAGCCAAATCCGGGATAAGTCTTGGAGGAATTAACCACAGAGAGCTTAATTTCTTTGACCTGATCCAAAGAGACAGGTTCAAAAATTACCGTTTTCCCATTCTCCTTCATGTTCAGAAAATACTTCTGACGTTGGGCATACTGACTGAAAAACCAATCTCCAGTGAGCTTGGCGATCAGTTCCAGCTGAGTCGTCTCATAAGACTGGTAGTCTTTCCCTTTAAACCACCCCATATCCTGAGGCCGAACCTCGACAACCGCGCTCTTCCATTTCTGATCACCAATTGTTGTAAGCAAGGCATTCCGCAAAGGAACAAAATCAAGAAAATTTCCTTCATTCACAGCTTGCAGTTTGATCAAGAACTGGCCAGGCGCCACATCTTTATATCGTATGACCAATCGATGTGACTTTACTTCAAAATAATCAACAAAATCCGCAATTGGCAATTGCATGAACGCATAAACGTTATGCCTGGTACCCCCTTTGACTGCATCGCGTCGCAATGCATATCCATTGCTGAATGAACGACCCAGATTTCCATCCACGGATTGGACCGGAGACCATTCAAGCCCGGCAATTCTCGATTCACCATCAAAAGCCTTGTCACCCCCCATTAATAACTTGACCTTTTTGGAGAACTGGGGAGCCTCCAGACTGATGGATTCGACAAGAGGGGATTTTTCCCCATTTACCCAGTCAATCTGAAATAGCAAATTCTTTCTAGGATTCAGATCATAACGCAACCAGTATCCACTATCAAATAGATAAAGTTCATTTCTTATTGCATCTACACCTTGATTAGCAAGCTCCCTGACAGTAGCGTCATTCAAATGATTAGCAGTATCAGATAGCGCATTTATACTCGCGATGTGCGCGTTCAACACATGCGTTGAATTTGGTACTTCTTCAAAAAATCGAAAGCCATTTTTGTTGAGTGCCGAAATTCCACCTTTATCTACTGACACGAAATACGCTAAAGCGGCAGATTTGCTTATTTTCCTCAATTGCTCAGAATCACCCAAATTTCTGCGGGCATAATCAAAAGCCTTGAGAATATACGCCTGACTGAAAGCGGATGGCCAGGGCGCTTTCGTTTCCACATCATTATAGACATTGACAAATGGAAACGCGTATAGAACAGCATCTCCATTCCATTGCTGATTTTTTTTGTTGGTCAGCCAATTCAGCGCCGGCAACCGCCTTATCTTCACATTCTTCTGAATCAACGCGCTCGCCCAAGCCGGATTGTTACCATCAACCACTTGCGTCGCAATGATATAAGGAGAATAGACAGGAGATCCTTTGTCTGAAGAAAAATCGTAAAGACCTGTCTGATCAAACTTTGATTCAGTAGATGGCAAATGCTGCATCAAAACACCATCCTTATCAAAGGATAATAATGGCAGCATAGGTGTTTGCCTTGGCAACACCTTTTTTTTCGGATTTACAGTGTTGTAGTCAGCTCCATCGCGAATATTTTCCAGATAAAATTTCGCAGAATTCTCCCACGGTAAAAAACGGCGGTCCATCTTGGACAGAGTGGAAAGATAGTCGAAATGCTTTTTCGCGTAGAGCTCTCCTACCCAGTACCCGAGATCCCTGGGATTTATTTCCACATTCCATTTTCGCCACTCTTTCCCCCCTGATATCAGCAAATCACCATCTCGTAGCGGCTTGAAGTTATCTCCACCCGATGAAATCGCGCGAGTTTGCACCTCTAGATTGGCAGGAGCTTCATCAAAGTATTCAATAGAAAGCTCAAAGCGCTTTGATCGAAGATTGTCTTTCCACTCTCCTGGCAAGGACAAATAAAAATACGAATGAGGAGCAAGCATTCCCCCACCCCTGCCAGTCATATCGCGTGCAACCTGAACAGGCTTTAATCGTCGCACAGAGCGACCGTCAATGGACTCCCGTGCCCCCCAATCGTTTCCAGCTATACGCAAAGGACCTTCCGCGTCGTTTTCAGACCCTACATCCAATACAGACTCCATACCCGAAAGTGGATCACGCAAAACAATACGATCAATCGCCAAAGCAGGATTGGCAAAACCGTACGGATTTGCGAATCTGTACAAGAGCTCGTTCTTTCTAGGGTTCAGATCGTAGCGAAACCAATATCCAGTATCAAACAAGGGAAGCCATTTCAGCAAAGATTCGGCCCCTTTATCAAACCAGCGCTTGTATTTTTCCTCACCAGTTACTGCACCCAACTCTCCCAGCGCAAGGAGCGCCCGCATATGCCCATTAAGAATATGCGAGGGATTATCCGAGGGCGATGGTATTTCTTCGAACCATACATCTTTTCCACTGGAAAACAGAAAACCACCTTTTTCTGGAGGAACAAAAAGAGATTCTGCAGCTTTTTCTGCCAAAGCGAGACTCTGCTTGTCTCCATCCTGCTTCCAGCTCGCCAGCAAAGCCTGAATGCCTACGGCCTGAGCAAATGCACTACTCCAAGGAGCCTTTATGTTGACATCGTTGTAGGTGTTGTCAAAATGATAGATCCAGACCCATTGTCCTTGCTTGTTGATTACGAGGTTATTCTTCAACCACTCGATGGAAGCCGTAAATTTTGCCTCATCCTTTTTAAGACCAAGCATGGGCTCATAAAATTCCACACCAGCATAAGCCAATGCGTAGAGTGCAGTCCACGCCGGATGATTCACTACCCCAACTCCACCGATATTCAACAAAGGAATACCTTTTACATCAACCTGATGCTTTGCCTGGGCAACATTTGTTTGTAATTCATTTATTTTTTCAACGACATCGGATTGCGCGACACCGAGAACAAAAAATAAATAAAGAGCAACGCATTTTTTCAACATTAAAAATCTTTTCCCAAATCTGAAATATTCGAAAATTTAAGGGTATCGAATATTTTTGCCATCTCGAAGGAGTAGATATTATCCTGCAACTTCCAGGCGAGATCGTTTCTTTTTCTTTTGATATTCTCACGCCATTCAACGCCGTTATTCATTCTGAATGCCATGTCAATGGCTGTAGCGATATCCAACGCACTATCCATTTTTGCAGAATACCCAAATCCATTCAATTTAACGAAACGATTCAACTCAGGAGAGTCGTTGGCAAGTATGGGAAGTCCAGCTTGAATAAACTCGAAAAGCTTATTAGGAGTGCAATAGTAGGAGTTCAGATCGATATGAGGATAAGGAATAATTCCTATATCAGCGGAAGCACTGTGCTGCAATAACTCCCCCTGGGAAACTGCAGGAAGAAAATAAATTCGGCTACCGAGCAAGCGCAGCTTTATTGCTTTTTTCTTCAAAAATTCCCCAAAATTACCAAAACCCATCATCACCAGAACGACATCGGGATGGCTTACATAAGTCATCGCCTTTATCAATGCTTCCAGATTGCGATGCGGTGCAAATCCCCCCTGGAACAGCAATATCTTCTTTTCTGCAGGGATTCCCAACTTCTCTCTAAAAAAGTCGTAGCGTATGGCAGGGTCAAACTCAACAGGAGGATCAATCGCATTCAACAGCGTAATCGGCTTGGAAATGCTGTATCTTTTGGCCATCTCCTCGCCAATGGATTCATTCACCGCAAATACAAGGCGGGCCTTCTTGATATACAACGCCTCCGCCTCGGAACATATACGGCGCTGAACGGCTGAGAAAGACTTCTGCTCAGGATACAACTCATGAGCATCATAGACCAGAGGCACCTTCCAGCGCTCAGCCAGTTCCGAGCCCGCGGCCAGGGCCGGAAGATCATGAACCTGCACCAAGTCGGCCTGGTATTTCTCAGCATGTGAGACAAAGGCTGATCTGAAGGGCAAAGGATCGTGCATCGTCCTATTCCGATAGCGGAAATTCATTGTCCATCGGTATGCCTGCCAATGAAGTTTTGAACCGATACTGAAAACTCTTCTATGAAACCATGCCCCGCGAGGAAATTCATTGCATTGCTTGTTCACCCATTGATTCAATGCCTGCTGCCTAGAAATATACTTCTTGTATGTTATGTTCTCAGGAATAATATACACTAGGCCGATTCTTACGAGATCAATGCCGTTGCCAATTTTCTCCTCAACGGTTTCGCTCTCCAATGCAATTGCCAGTAGCCTCACGCTATGACCTTTGGCGATCAGGCTCTCAGCCTGTGCCAGCACGCGCCTGTCCAAAATCTGATCATGACAAAGCATCAGTATACTAGCCATTACCTCTCCCTATATTTTAATCAGTAATTACGTCAAATTCGATTGAATGGTGAATCTAGCCTGTTCTGTATTTTCTTGCTTGCATAGCAGCCAACAAAATCCCAGGAGAATCCACTGCTCTAACATCTTGCTTGACTGCACTGATGTCAACAGAGATCTTATTTGTAACTTGTATGTAGACAGTGCAATCACTTCTTGCAACCTTGAAGTATGTGCATGGAGAATTTTGCTTAAGCGAATACAATCGTGTCATTTCAGGAGCCCAACCCAGGCTCACTATCTGGAACGGTTCCTCGGCAGAGCACGTCGCTAGCACCCCATAGTATCCAGGCTGAACTTTTCTGGGAAGAACCAGTTCGATCTCATCATCAGATTCGGAAAGCAATTCTCCATCCAGTAGAATCCCGTCGACGTCTTCCAAACGCAGATGCAAAGGTCCTTTTGATCCTGGAATTCTTCTAATATACAGCTTTGGCTGCTCCTCATAAACAGGGAATTGGAGACGCAGGCCACCTTCAATAGCTTTCACTGCCCTAGCCGTCTGCGGATAGGGATTCAACGAAGACTCTATGAAGTTCTCACTAAAATTCAACGAACTTGCTGGCGCAGAACTGGAGTTTGCAAATCGAATGCTCTCTACTGGTCGGTCATCTTTCGCCTTGGCGAAAAGCACCAGAATCTCACTATGGCTTCGAAAGAACCTCTGCTTTCTCAGTGCCTTGTATATATACGATCCGAGGCCAGATTCCGTTTCCCTATCCAACACTGAAGCAGGCGTCATGCGGTTTTCGCCCTTGGCTCCGCAGGAGGGGCAGAATGACGCATCCCAACCAGACCACTCATCAAGCATCAATCTCCGAAAATGAGTTTCGAAGGGAATCATGGGGCTCCAGCTCTCACCCGACAAAATTACAGATTTAACTCTCCAGTCAGGCGGAGCTCTTTTGCATAGATCATGTATATCGTAGGCACGATGGTGCCAATTGACATGATAGTGATTTCCACACTGCTGGCATTTGGCCATAGCATCCAGAAGCTCCTCTCTGAACGGTACAGCAACCATAAGATATTTCCCCGCAACCCGAAAGAGCTCGCCCCAAGCAGAGTCTTCCTCAGATTCGGACATATGCTCTAATGCATCCGTGCTGAGAACCAAGTCAAACGAAGAATTGGCAAATGGCAGGGCGGCGGCGTTTCCACGAACCCCGGGTACAGAAAGACGGGAAAGTGCCTCCTGACTTCCATCCAAGCCAACGACCTGCCGGCCTCCACTGCGCAGATGTCTGGTTATCTTCCCATCGCCGCAGCCAACGTCGAGCAAGCTGCAAACAGATTCTGGGAGAAAATCATATATGGCTTGCAGCAGATTGCGTTGCCCTTCTTGCAGCGGCTGATCCCAAACCTGGGATAGATCATACAAGGTCTCATTTTGGATCATTACAGCAGTTCCCATTGACTAGGCTGATTAACCGTACCAATTTCAACATGTATGCCTGGTGGTGGCAATATCTTTATGGCATAACATCGATCATGCAGATCATAGGCAGCAGGCTCAATAGCAGATGCAAGATTAATTTCTTTGAACAGCGCAACGGATACCAAATACTCGCCCGGTCCAAGCAACAGCGGAGAGAAATTTACACGAATACCGCCTTTGCCTTCAAGCCTATGGAATCTTTTACCCGCCAAGCTTGATATTACCTGCATTGCACAGGTTCCATCGGGTCGATAGATTGCAATTACGGCCACCGCTTCGGCAACGATATTATCCGCTTGGTATGCCATGACAGCATATGCATTTTCTCCGGAAATTAATGTATGACGACGCTCTCCGCCTTCGTCGAAGAAACCAAAGCCTATAATACTGATTTCGCCGTCACCATAGCGATCATCAGCTCCAAGCTCTTGAAGATCACCAAGTACCTCGAGTTCCGGACTCTTCTCGCCCTTCAGCGGGCCCGCCAAAATAGGAATTCTTAGGCTAGACCAACCATCATTTTCCGTAGATACCAAATTTGCCAACGTCCGATAACTATCGCTTTCCGCATCATATTGCTCCAAAACTAATGGCGTACTGGTTTGCAAACAATATTCAATCTGAACCCAAGCTAGAGATGGCTGCTTTCTCGGCCAAACTACTTGAAAAGGTGCATGTTTATACTTGGCACCGAAGCTTCCGAAGGCCCATGTACTTTTATCAGAACGATCGAGCTTCCTCCAATTCATAAACTGGGGATCCACAATCAGACAAGAGCCTTCGGTGGCTTTGCCGGAAGAGTCAATTATTCCCATAACACGGTTCTCAGCACCATATTCCACGGAACGAAGCAGCATCTGTCCCTGGGCCGGAGGCTCACCATCACACCCCAGAAAACGCAAAAGCGTCGTGTGACGCTCCTCGTTGAGAAGCGCAGCAACCTGTCCTTTCGTCAAGGACATGCTCTTCGATCTGAGCCTGTACTCCTCTTCCTGCCGGATGCTTGCAAGATAGGCCTTGCTGACGGGAAGCAAAGGACCATCCTGACGGACATGTCCTTTATCCAACCAGACACCACGGTCGCACAGCATCTGAACCGAGCTGATGTCATGCGAGACAAAGAGAATTGTCGCCCCTTGCCCGGTCAATGCTTTCATTCGCTGAATGCACTTCCCCAGAAAATATGCATCCCCTGCTCCCAGAATTTCATCAATGATCAACACTTCCGGGGTGATGGATGTTGCAACTGCAAACGCCAATCGCGCATACATACCGGCGGAATACTCTTTCACGGGGCGCTGCAGGAAAGAGTCTAGTTCTGTAAAGTCCGATATTTCCTCAATACACTCATCCAGTCGGGATGATGAAACCCCCTGGAATGCAAGTGCAGAACGTATGTTCTCCAAGCCGGTAAACTCAGGATGAAACCCCGTTCCTAGGGTCATCAACGCCTGAACCCTGCCATGGACACGGATTTCACCCGTGTCAGGCCGCATCTGCCCGGATATCAACCGCAATAGCGTACTTTTTCCAGCACCGTTGCGACCAATCAACGCAACGCGCTCACCTTTCTCTATCCTCAGATCCACGTCCGAGACCGCCCGAAAAACGTCGTAGCGACCGGTGGAGATGGGAAATCCCAGAGCATCGAGCGCCCGCCAGCCAGGATGGCTGAATCTCCTGAAACTCTTGCTTACCCCTTGAATCGATATTGCCATTTCAGACATAATCAGAGAACAGCGGTTTCAGGCGCCTGATAAATGCACCTCCCAGGGTGAAGGAAGCTATGGAAGATACGGCCACTATTGCCAAATCCTTGAAAGGAAAAACACCATCCAGTAAACAAGCGCGATACAGCTCAATGAACCAAGCCAAAGGATTAGCCCACAAGAAGCCTTTCAGATTTTCCGGAACCATTTCAGCACTATAGCCAATAGGCGAAACCATCATCAAAAAAAGCACGACGATTGGAACGGCTTGCTGAATATCTCGAAAAAACACCGTCAATGTAGCGACCAGCCACACGACACCCAGGATCATGATGATTTGAAGAATATAAATCAACGGAATCAACAGGAATGCCCAGTGAATTCCGTGAAAATATGCCGCGCCTGCAAGAAGAAGAAGCATTCCCACACCCATTGTTATGTGACCAACCAACACATCACGGGCTACGACAAGTTCGATGGGGAAGAGAGTGTTCATGACCAGATCGCGGTTGGCTACAATGCTGGTAGCTCCTGCGCCAAAAGCTTCCGCGAAGGCCAGAAAAGGGACTAACCCCGAAAATATCATCAACACATAGCTGACTGGGCTACTCCCCGGCACTTTGACTTGGAGAATATGAACAAATACGATACTATACATTCCAAGAAAAAGCACTGGATACAAAACCAGCCAGAATAAACCCAGTGCGTTACCACTGGTTTTCTTTAATACTCCCTGCACAACGGAGGAGTATAGAATGCTCCGGTGGCTGAAGAGATCGGCTAATATCTGCATCAATAACCCTTTGCCAACATGGAGGCAATCGTCATGCCAGCTTCACCATTGCCAAAAGGTTCATACTCCTCGCCAGGCTCCATAATTTCCAAAGATTCGAAGGCGGACAGAATCTTTTCCCTGGACGCACCCACAAGCTGATTCCATCCAGAATCCAGGGTTTCAATCCATTCTGTCTCGTCGCGCATGGTAATGCATGGCACCTTGTAGAAGAAGGCTTCTTTTTGAACCCCGCCAGAGTCCGTAAGGATTATTTTCGCAGCCTGCTCCAGAGCAACCATGTCCAAGAATGGAAGTGGCTCCTCAATCATCATGCGTGACAACATGTGCTCATATCCATAGTCGGCGATGAGCTTGCGTGTCCGGGGATGCAATGGCAAGACGATCTTGAGCTTCTTGGATATCTCGCTCAGAGCCTCCAATATTTGTTTCAATCTCGCAGGATCATCTGTATTTTCCGCGCGATGGCAAGTTACAAGAGCATACCTACGCTCAGACAAGCCCAGCTTCCGCAGCGCCTGGCTTTCCTTTTTTGCCCGATCTTTATAGTAAAGAGCAACGTCATACATTACATCCCCCACGTTATGGACGCCTTGCACAATCCCCTCATTGGCAAGATTCCTTACGGCAGTTCCCGTAGGACACAGAAGCAGCTTAGAGACCCTGTCAGAGAGAACGCGATTGATCTCTTCAGGCATTCGCATATTAAAAGAGCGCAGCCCAGCTTCTACGTGCGCAATAGGAATATGCATTTTCGCAGCAGCCAATGCACCAGCCAGCGTGGAATTTGTATCGCCGTATATCATTACCCAATCTGGCTTCTGATCCTGCAATATCCTCTCGATCCCCTCCATCATGCGCCCCGTCATGACTCCATGAGAACCTCCGGATATCTCAAGATTGAACTTCGGCACAGGAATTTGTAATTCATCGAAGAAAATCTGAGACATATTTGCATCGTAATGCTGGCCCGTGTGAACGATAGCCTCCGAGACGCAGTCCCCGTAGCTCGCCCTGATTGCCCGAGAGACAGCAGCAGCTTTGATGAATTGAGGACGTGCACCAACAATGGTGATGACTTTTTTCATTTCTGAAGCACTGATTGAAGAGCATCGACCACGGCTTGTTGATCTTCTGGAGCAAGATCGGCGCTCATGGGAAGGCTCATGATTCTGGTTGCCGCCTCACGGCTGATAGGGGTTTCTCCTCGACCAAGCTTCTGGTAGGCAGGCTGCTGGTTCAAAGGCACGGGATAGTGAATCGCTGTAGGAATCCCTTTTTCCTTCAGGGCTTGAGCAACATGATCCCTATCCGCCACCGATATGCTGTATTGAGCATAAACACTGGTGTTATGCGCCTCAATCCATGGCGTAACGACTTCAGGACAATTGCTTTTCAATAGCTCCGTGTACCTGGCCCCGATCTTCCTTCTTTGTTCCACTTCCCACTGAAAGCGTGGGAGTTTTGCCAACAAAATCGCGGCCTGCAATGTATCAAGCCGCCCATTGATGCCCAATCGGGGATGATGATAGCGCCTGTCTTGGCCATGGACACGGATTTCCCGCATTGCCGTAGCTAGCGCATCGTCATTAGTGAAGAGCGCTCCTCCATCGCCATAGCATCCCAGAGGTTTGCTGGGAAAGAAACTTGTCGATCCAATAGTCGATAGACCACAGGACTTGCGCTCCTTGTAGATTGCACCAAAAGACTGCGCTGCATCTTCGATAACGGCCAGCCCGTGCTTGTCGGCAATTTCGTTGATCCTGCCCATGTCCGCGCATTGCCCGTACAGACTCACGGGCATAACCGCCTTTGTCCTTTTGGTGATGGCGGACTCGATGGTTTCCGGATCTATATTATAGGTGCGCGGATCGATATCCACGAAGACAGGCACCGCACCTAGCAAGGCGATCATTTCACCCGTAGCCACAAAGGTGAATGGTGTAGTGATCACCTCATCTCCAGGCTCGATACCCAGCGCCATCATCGCGATCATCAGAGTATCCGTCCCGTTACTGGCGGATATGCAGTGCTTCACACCAACGTATTCGGCAAGCCTCTCCTCCAACTCACCCACTTCCGGCCCCATGATGTATTTTCCATGCTCTAGCACATTTTGAATTCTCGCATTGATATCCTCTTTCAATGCTTGGTACTGCGCCTTGAGATTGATGAATTCCATAAATTGCCTCTTTAATTCATATACGATGAACTTGACCGGAACGTAATTCATAACGCACACCGGTTTCCGGGCATGTCGCGCTATCCTCTCCCGTCAAGGCCAGTTCCAGACGAGTCCCACTTTCACTCATCCACCCAATGTGGCGAGCCGGCACACCCGCCATCAATGCGTAGGGCTTGACATCCTTGTTTATCACTGCACCTGCTGCAATGAAGGCATACGCACCTACAGTCACGCCGCAAATGATGGTGCAATTTGCGCCAAGTGTCGCCCCTCGCTTGACCAATGTCCTTCTATATTCGTTCTTGCGTACCACGGCGCTTCTAGGGTTATAGACATTGGTGAACACCGCGCTAGGGCCGCAGAAAACATCATCTTCGAGCATTACCGCATCATAAACGCTCACGTTGTTCTGAACCTTGACATTGTTTCCAATAGTCACATCATTCCCAACGAATACATTCTGACCGAATGAACAGTTTTCACCAATACGTGCCTGCGCACAAATATGCACCCAATGCCATATTCTGGTGCCGGCACCAATTTCCGCACCCTCATCTACGATGGCTGTAGGATGAACCTGGTATTCTTTTCCATTCATAGCTAGCTGAACTTCATCAAGGTCAATGCAAATTATTGGAATCGGATAAAAATATCAGAAACTCAGCCGACTTTGGCGAACGAAAGGGTGCATGCGGCCATCGCTGTCTGAAACTATCGATGCATCTCGTATGAAATTAACTGCTTCAATGCAGTGTCTTGCATCTTCAATTCCATAGCCACGCCCTTCAACGATCTCTTGATAGCTGATCGTATGGAGATCCGTAAAACCTTCCGAGAACTCCAATTTCTCACCGCTGATATCGATGTTCCGAAATGTAGTCCTCTTTCCCTGGACCTCAGCAGGCAGATCATTGGAATCAATAGAAAGAAACCAGCGCACGCGCGCACGTTCGTATTCGAGATAACCAGCAGCCTTGGTCTGCTCGCTGAGATGAATTCGGTTTTCCTGCAGATTGCCGAAGATGAAGTGCAGCATGTCAAAGAAATGCACGCCGATGTTGGTTGCCACTCCGAAGGATTTGCGCGGATCACCCTTCCAGCTTTCTTGGTACCATTTCCCGCGCGACGTGATGTAGGTCAGCTCGACATCAAACTTGGTGTCCTTGGGCGCGTTTGCCACTTTTTCACGCAGACGCAAAATGGCATCATGGTGGCGCAACTGCAGGATATTGAAGACCCGCCGGCCTGTTTCCGCCTCTATACGCGCCAACTCGTCAAGTACCGCAGGCGTGGGCACCAGAGGTTTTTCGCAGATCACATCGCAGCCCAGGCGCAGGCCGGCCGCGATATGGGCATGGTGCAAGTGATTAGGAGAGCACACGGAGACGTAGTCCAGAGCGGATGCTGGATCACGCTTGAGACGATGGGCATGTTCAAGAAAGCGTTCGAACTCAGTGAAGAAGTCGCTTTGCGGTGAAATGCTGTCAATGATCCCCACTGAATCATTGATGTCATAGGCGACGGACAGATTGTTTCCGGTGTCCTTGATGGCGCGCATGTGCCGGGGTGCGATGTATCCGGCGGCACCGATCAGAGCAAAATTTTTCATGGTGGAATTCAGAGGCGAAATACGGTAAAGCCTGCATCGGCGGCCTGCTGTCTGGAGAAAAGGCTTTTCACGTCGGCGAGCACAGGACGATCGCCGCGGCACAGGCTACGAAGTTGCTGGAGAGAAGACTGGCGAAACTCGTTGTGCCCAACGGCAACGACCAAGGCGTCGACGGGATGCTCCGCATCGATCTGGCCCAGAGTCAGTTCGTACTCGTGAGCTACCTCCTCGGTGCTTGCCCAGGGATCGGCAATGACGACATTGGCACCCCAGGTCTCGAACTCACGGATCATGTCCACGACTTTACTGTTGCGGATGTCCGGGCAATTTTCCTTGAAGGTGATACCGAGCACACCAATACGGCAACGCGGTACATCCATGCCGTTCTTGAGCATCAGGCGGATGGTGTTACGCGCTACATAGCGCCCCATGTTGTCGTTGATGCGGCGGCCAGCCAGAATGACCTGGGGGTGGTAGCCCACTTCTTCCGCCTTGTGCGTCAGGTAGTACGGATCAACGCCTATGCAATGGCCGCCAACCAGGCCCGGCCGGAAAGGCAGGAAGTTCCATTTGCTGCCGGCGGCCTCAAGGACGTCCAGGGTATCGATGCCGATGCGCTCAAAGATCACAGACAATTCGTTGACCAGCGCGATGTTGAGATCTCGCTGAGTGTTCTCTATGACCTTGGCCGCTTCCGCGACTTTCAGGCTGCTGGCCTTGTGAGTGCCTGCGGTGATGATGCTGGCGTAAAGGGCGTCCACCGCGTCAGCAGCTTCGGGTGTGCTACCGCTCGTGATCTTCTTGATTTTGGTGAGCGTGTTGACCTTGTCCCCCGGATTGATGCGCTCGGGACTGTAGCCGCAGAAGAAGTCGCGGTTGAAAGTCTTGCCGCTGAAACGCTCCAGAACAGGCACGCACACTTCCTCGGTTGCTCCGGGATAGACGGTGGATTCGTAAATCACGAGAGCGCCCGGCGGCATTGCACGCCCAACCGTTTCGCTGGCCTTGACCAGGGGTGTCATGTCGGGCCTATTGGCCTTATCCACGGGCGTGGGAACGGTCACGACGAAGACTTGACAATCCGCCAATTCTCGCGGATCCGAGGTGAAGTGCAGCAGCGCGGCAGCCTTCAGCTCATCGGCACTGACCTCCAAGGTGCCATCCGCGCCTCCCTGTAGTTCGGCGATACGTGCCGCATTGATGTCAAAACCCAGAACCTCGCGGTGCTTGCCAAACTCCACGGCCAAGGGTAAGCCCACATAGCCCAACCCCACCACGGCAATCTTTGCTTTAATTTGCATGTTTCAAGCGAAGGAAAAAATAATTCAACCGTTGTCGATATCTGATCCGTTGATCAGAGCACTTCGACCATAGATGTCATCAAGGCGCACGACGTCGTCCTCGCCCAGATAGTCCCCTGACTGGACTTCAATGATCTCAAGCGGGTATTCGCCAGGATTTGTGAGCCTGTGCACGTTCCCCACCGGTATATAGGTCGACTGGTCCGGACCCAGCAAGTAGGTGTCATCGCCATTGGTGACCTGTGCCGTGCCCTGCACGATCACCCAATGTTCAGCACGGTGCCTGTGCATCTGCAGACTCAGGCTCGCACCTGGCTTCACCACGATTCGCTTGACCTGAAAGCGTTCGCCAGCGTCCAGACAGTCATACCAACCCCATGGCCTGTAGACCTTTCTGTGCGCCTGCACCAGCTCATGGCCTGAATCCCGAAGTTTCGCCACGATCTGCTTCACTTCCTGCGCACGCCGCTTGTCTGCGATCAGAACGGCGTCCGGGGTCTCCACCACCACAATCTGCTCCAGACCCACGCCAGCCACCAGCCGACTGCTGGATACAAACAGAGAATCAGCACAGTCATGAGTCAACACCTCCCCCATCAAGGCATTGCCCTGTGCATCGCGTTCCTGCAGATCCCATAGTGCGTCCCAGGTGCCCAGATCCGACCATCCTGACCTCAACGGTACGACACAACCGCCTACCCCCCACTCAGGATGCCCAGGAAGATGCTCCATCACGGCGTAGTCAATGGAATCACTTGGACAGGCCTCGAAACTGCCTACTCCGGGGCGAATGAAGTCCAGATCGTGTCTAGCTTCCTTCATGGAGACCTGGCAAGCAGCAAGCATGTCTGCACGACATTGCGCGAGCAAATGCAGCCACACGCTGGCGCGCATCATGAACAGCCCGCTGTTCCATAGGTGATCTCCGGCAGCAAGGTATCGGAGGGCCTGCGACCTGTCGGGCTTTTCCACAAAACCTGCAATACGAAATGCGCCTGCCTCGCCCTGCCAGGGCTCACCCCTTCGGATGTAGCCATACCCGGTCTCAGGACGATCGGGTACGACCCCAAAGGTCACCATGCCCCCCTGCTCGGCGATCGGGAACGCCTGCTCGACAGCAAGTGCGAAGGCCTGCACATCAGCCATCACATGGTCAGCAGGCATGGCGAGTAGCACGGGATCTTCGCCGGAAGACACGGCCTGCAACGCCGCCAACGTCAGAGCCGGTGCCGTATTGCGCCCAGAAGGCTCCAACAGGATGCAGGCATCCGGTATGCCAGCTTCCAACAACTGGCTGGCCGCAAGAAAGCGATGCTCCACATTGCAGATCAGCATGGGTGGCATGACTTTGGGAAGTTCGCACCGGCTCGCAGACACGTGCAATCGCAGCGCTGTTTCTTGCAGCATCGAGTGCTTGCCGGGCAAAGCCAGGAACTGTTTGGGGTAGGTCTCGCGAGACAAAGGCCACAGCCGAGTGCCAGACCCCCCACAAAGAATCACCGGCAAGAGCGCCGCAGTTTCCTTATCTTGATGCATCGTGCTCCACCCAAGCTTCGTCAGATCCTGAGCCAGCACCTCGCTGATGCTCGGCCTCGGCTTCCAACATTGCCAGTCGTTGGGTCAGGCGGCGCACGTCCCGTTCAATGCGGGTGTTGACCATGTCGGCATGCAAAGATTTGATCAGAAGCACAACGCTGGCAAACAACAGCAGCATCGCGGGTGGATAACTGATGCCCAGTAGCCGCGCCGCCCTGTCGATCAACCCCGGCCAGACGCCCAAAACCATCGCAGCCGCAGCCACGACCACCCAGAAAAGGCCGTGCATAAGGTAAAGATGGTCACGGCGGATCAGGTAAAGGATCAGCACTGCCAACCCCACCCCCATGAACGCCGTTGTAGCTTGCAGAGATGCCATTGTTACCAATAAAACTATTGCACGAAGCTGCTCAGTTACACGCTCAGCCTTGCGAGTGATTGGGGTATCGGCAGAGATTCAAGCGAATAATTGCGTGCGCATGAAAACTCACGATTGTAGTTTGGCAACGGGTAACCATATGAAATATCGCTGGGACAGGCCTCAGACCGAGCTGCTATCGATGGAAACAGTTCTTCAGGACGACACTACACTCGGCTTTTAACGTATTGCGCTAAGTGGCGTTCGTCCATGCCCCCCACCACCCAGCTCCTGGTCATAGACCCCCAGAACGACTTCTGCGATCTGCCTGAGGGCTGGTGTCCTGGCGGACTACGCCCCAGCCTTCCCGTGGCGGGCGCCCATGCCGACATGCAGCGGCTTGCCGGTTGGATACGGCGCGAGGGGGCGAGAATTGACGAGATCACGGTGACGCTGGACTCGCACCAGCGCTACGACATCGCCCATCCGGCTTTCTGGCAACAGGGCAATGGCGACGACAGCGGCGATGTGGTGCCGTTCACCGCGATCACGGCGGCGCAGGTGCGGGCGAGGGTGTTCCGGCCGCGCAACGCCGAGGCGCTGCAGCGCAGCCTGGACTATCTGGATGCACTCGAAGCCAATAGCCGCTACACGCTGATGGTCTGGCCCGTGCACTGCGAGGTGGGCAGCTGGGGCCACGGTATCCATGCCGATGTGCTGGCGGCCTGCGGCGACTGGCAGCAGCAGCGCCAGCGCGCCGTGTACAACGTTTTCAAGGGGCTCAATCCCTGGACCGAGCACTACAGCGCGCTGCAGGCCGAGGTGCCGGACCCTGCCGATCCGGCGACCTTGCTGAATACGGCCTTGCTGGAGCGGCTGGCCCAGGCAGACATGCTGGTGGTCGCGGGCGAGGCGAGCAGTCACTGCGTGCGCTCCACGGTCGAGCATCTGGTCGAGCACCTTCCCCATCCTGAGCGCATCGTGCTGATGCACGACGCCATGAGCCCGGTGCCGGGCTTCGAGTCCGCGCACCATGATTTCCTTGCAGCCATGCAGGCCCGCGGATTGCGGCTGGCCTCCAGCCAAGAACTCCACCTGTAGGGGCCGGACCGCCTTCCCGCACGCAGCCCCCTTTCCTGTTTCCCCAGCATCGCACCATGGCTCCCATCATCACCAGCCTGCTCGACACCGATCTCTACAAATTCACGATGTGGCAGGCCATGCTGCACCGCAATCCCCAGACCGAGGCCGAATACGAATTCGTCTGCCGCACGAAGACGGCCTTCCCGCTGGCCGAGCTGCTGCCCGAGGTGGAGCGCGAGCTGGACGCCCTGTGCGCGCTGCGCTTCACGCCCGCAGACCTGGCCTACCTGGGCGGGCTGCGCTTCATGAAGAGCGACTTCATCGACTTTCTGCGCATCTTCCAGTTCCAGCGCGCCTTCATCCGTGCCTGGGCCGATGGCGACACCCTGCACATCGAGGCCAAGGGCCCCCAGGTCCATGTGATGGGCTTCGAGATCTATGTGCTGGCCATCGTCAACGAGCTGTATTTCCGGCGTTTCGACGCCGAGGCGGCGCTGGCCGAAGGCCGCAGGCGCCTGGCCGGCAAGATCGAGCGCCTGCGCCACCTGGCCTGCGAGGCCAGGCTGCGCAATCCCTTCGAGCTGTTCGACTTCGGCGTGCGCCGGCGCTTCTCGGGCGCCTGGCAGCGCGAGGTGGTGCAGGCCTTTGCCACGCAGACGGCGCAGTGGTTCAAGGGCACGTCCAACGTGCTGCTGGCGCGCGACTTCGGCATCGTGCCCATAGGCACCATGGCCCATGAGTACCTGCAGAGCTACCAGGCCCAGGGCGTGCGCCTGCGCGACTTCCAGATCGCAGCACTGGAGGACTGGGTGCAGGAGTACCGGGGCGACCTGGGCGTGGCCCTGACCGACACCGTGGGCATGGATGCCTTCCTGGCCGATTTCGACATGTACTTCGCCAAGCTCTTCGACGGGCTGCGGCACGACTCGGGCGACCCGTATGCCTGGGGCGAGAAGGCCATCGCCCACTACCAGAAGCTGCGCATAGACCCCCAGGCCAAGCGCCTGGTGTTCTCCGACGGCCTGGACCTGGACACGGCCCTGGCCCTGTACCAGCGCTTTGCCGACCGCATACAGCTGGGCTTCGGCATCGGCACGCGGCTGACCAACGACATGGGGCTGGAGACCATCAACATCGTGATGAAGCTCACCCACGCCAACGGCCAGCCCGTGGCCAAGATCTCGGACTCGCCGGGCAAGACGCTGTGCAACGACGAAACCTATCTGGCCTATCTGCGCCAGGTCTTCGGCCTGGCCCAGCCTGTCGCCTTCTGACACCGCCTGACACCGCCTGACACCGCCAAGGCTCCATTCATGCTGCGCATCACCATCGCCCAACTCAATCCCACCGTCGGCGACATCGCCGGCAACGTGGCCCGCATGGCCGAGGCCGCTGCCCGCGCCGTGCGCGCGCAGGCCGACCTGCTGGTCTTTCCCGAGCTGTCGCTGTGCGGCTACTACCCTGGCGACCTGCTGGACGAGCCTGCCTTTCGCGAGCGCCTGGAGCAAGGCTTGCAGCAACTGCTGCAGGCCACGCGCCAGTGGCCGCAATTGCACTGGGTCATCGGCGCGCCCACGCGTGCCAGCGGGCCCGGCAAGCCGCTGCACAACAGCCTGCTGGTGCTCAAGGACGGCGCCGTGCGCCTGCGCTACGACAAGCAGCTACTGCCCACCTACAACATCTTCGACGAGCGCCGCCACTTCGAGCCCGGCCCCGACGCGGCCAAGGTGCTGCGCATAGGCCAGGCCCAGGTGGGCTTTCTGGTGTGCGAGGACGGCTGGAACGACGCCGGTGCCGACTACGCCACCAACCCCTTCGCGCGCATGGCCGACGCCGCGCCCGACCTGGTGGTCAGCATCAACGCCAGCCCCAGCCACCTGGGCAAGCGCGAGCAGCGCCACGAGATCTTCGGCCAGGCGGCCACGCGCCACGGCCTGCCCATCCTCTATGTGAATCAGATCGGCGGCCAGGACCAGATCGTGTTCGACGGCGCCTCGTTCGCGGTGGAGCCCGGGCGCGGCGTGGTCTTCGAGGCCGAGCGCTTTGTCGAAGACCTGCGCACGCTGCAGTTCGACGACGGACGCTTCCTCGACGCAGCCGGCCAGCCCTGCATGAGCGTGCCGGCCGAAGGCCTGCCCACCATGGAGTTCTACCGCCGCCAGATCGTGCTGGGCCTTCGCGACTATGCGCGCCGCTGCGGCTTCACGCGCGCGGTGGTCGGCAGCTCGGGCGGCATAGACAGCGCGCTGACACTGGCCCTGGCGGCCGAGGCCCTGGGCGCGGACAACGTGGTGGCCGTCACCATGCCCTCGCGCTTTTCGTCGAGCGGCTCGGTCGATGACTCGGTGATCCTGTGCCGCAACCTGGGCATCACGCTGCACGAGCACCCGATCCGCGAGCTGGTCGACGGCTATGCGCGCCAGTTCGAGTCCAGCTTCGGCCAGCCGCTGCAGGGCCTGCCGCTGGAGAACCTGCAGGCACGCATCCGCGGCACCACGCTGATGGAGTACTCCAACGCCTTCGGCCACCTGCTGCTGACCACGGGCAACAAATCCGAGATCTCGGTGGGCTACTGCACGCTGTATGGCGACACCAACGGCGGCCTGGGCCTGCTGGGCGATCTGTACAAGACCGAGGTCTTCGAGCTGTCGCGCCACATCAACCACAGTGCCGGCCGCGAGCTGATTCCCCAGGCCATCATCGACAAGCCGCCCTCGGCCGAGCTGGCGCCCGACCAGAAGGACGAGGACAGCCTGCCGCCCTATGCGGTGCTGGACGAAATCCTCAAATACGCCATCGAGGGCCGGCACCTGTCCACCGCCGAGTACGGCACGGCTGAGCGTTTTGTGACCCAGCTGCTGGGCCAACCCGGCGGGGCCGAGCTGGTTGACCGCGTCAAGCGCATGATCTTCCGCAGCGAGTACAAGCGCCGCCAGGCCCCGCCCATACTGCGCGTGCGCCCGCGCGCCTTCGGCACCGGGCGCCAGATGCCCATTGCCGCCCACTACGAATGAAGCCAGAGTGAAGCCACCGAGCCTGTTTATGCAAGAGACTGCCGCCATGGACGCCCCCCCCGAAACCCCGGCCACCAGCGAGCGCGTGCACACCGCCGTGCTGATCGGGCGCTTCCAGCCGCTGCACAACGGCCACATGGCCCTGCTGCGCGCGGCGCTGGAGCGTGCCGAGCAGATCGTCGTCGTGCTGGGCAGCGCCTGGCAGGCGCCCAATCCCAAGAACCCCTTCAGCTGGCAGGAGCGCGCGCAGATGCTGCGCGAGGCGCTGCCGCCGGCCGACGCGGCCCGCCTGCACTGCGTGCCCGTGCGCGACTACTACAACGAGCCGCTGTGGGTACAGGCCGTGCAGCAGGCCGTGCAGTCCTGCGTGCCCGAAGGCGCCAGCGTGGCCCTGGTCGGCCATTTCAAGGACGCGACCAGCGGCTACCTGGCGCGCTTTCCGCGCTGGCAGCTGATCAGCCTGCCGCGCCTGGGCCAGTTCGACGCCACGCCGCTGCGCGACATCTACTTCGGCGAATCCGGCGTGGACTTCGAGGCCCTGGCCGCCCAGGTGCCGCCCGCCACCCTGCAGTTCCTGCGCCAATGGGCCACCACGCCCGTCCATGCGCAGATGTGCGAGGAATGGCGCATGCTGGCCCGGTACCGCCAGGCCTGGGCTGCGGCGCCCTACCCGCCCGTCTTCGTGACCGTGGATGCGCTGCTGCGCTGCCGTGTGCCGCACGAAGACGCGCAACAGGACCACATCCTGCTGATACGCCGCGCCCATGCCCCGGGCCTGGGCCTGTGGGCGCTGCCGGGCGGCTTCCTGGAGCCGCGCGACACGCTGTGGCAGTCCTGCCTGCGCGAGCTGCGCGAGGAGACCTGCTCCACGCTCAGCGAGGCCGACCTGCAGGCGGCCCTGCAGTCCGTGCAGGTCTTCGACCACCCCGACCGCAGCCTGCGCGGGCGCACCATCACCCATGTGCATTACCTGGACCTGGGCGTGCTGCCCTCGCTGCCGCCCGTGCAGGGCGGCGACGATGCGGCACTGGCGCGCTGGGTGGCCGTCTGCGACCTGCCCGCCATGGAAAGCGCGTTCTTCGAGGACCACTTCCAGATCCTGCGCCAGTTCCTGCCCCTTCCGGTGCAACAGCCCCTGGCGGACACGGGCGTGAAAATCGGCTAAAACCGGAGATTGCGGCGCCATCTTGCGCCGCAATACCGTTTTTCCGGGCTTCCCGTGTTCCCCCGCGATTGAATGACTACCACCCTACAGATCCGACCCGCCACCCCCGATGACGCCGAGCTCATCGTCCGCTTCGTGCGCGAACTCGCCGTCTATGAAAAAGCCGAGCATGAAGTCCTGGCCACGCCAGAGCATGTGAAGCGCACCCTGTTTGCCGACAACCCCGCCGTCTTTGGCCTGATCTGCCTGCATGGCGACCAGCCCGTGGGCTTTGCGGTCTACTTCTTCAACTACTCGACCTGGCAGGGCCGCCACGGCCTGTACCTCGAAGACCTCTACGTCACGCCCGAGGCGCGCGGCCTGGGCGCGGGCACGGCGCTGCTGCGCCGCCTGGCGCAGATCGCCGTCGAGAAGGACTGCGGCCGCTTCGAGTGGAGCGTGCTCGACTGGAACCTGCCCTCCATCGAGTTCTACGACCGCCTGGGCGCCCTGCCCCAGACCGAGTGGATCCGCTACCGCGTGACGGGCGACACCCTGCTGGAGATGGCGCGCGAGCCGGCCTGAGGCCGGCCCCCTTCGTCTGCCTACTCGGGCTCCACGCCCTGGCGCACGGCCTGCTCGACCACCTCGCGCGTCAGCGTGGGCACGAAGGTCTCGATGAAGGCATAGGCATAGCCGCGCAGCCAGGCGCCCTTGCGCAGGCCCAGCCGCGTGGTGTTGACCTCGAACAGGTGGCCGGCGTCCAGCGTGCGCAGGCCCTGGTCGCGCTCGGCATCCAGCGCCACCGAGGCGACGATGCCCACGCCCATGTCCAGCTCCACATAGGTCTTGATCACGTCGGCGTCCATGGCCGTGAGCACCACGTCGGGCTCCAGGCCCTCGCGCGCAAAGGCCTCGTCGATGTGGGCGCGGCCCGTATAGCCCTGCTCGTAGGTGATGATGGGAAAGCGCGACAGCGCCTCCAGCGTCAGCGCCTGCTGCGACTGCAGCAGCGGGTGGCCGGGCGGCACGACCACGCCGTGCGTCCAGCGGTAGCAGGGCAGCGCGACCAGGCCTTCATAGCCGGCCAGCGCCTCGGTGGCCACGCCGATGTCGGCCTCGCCGCTGCGCAGCATCTGCGCCACCTGCTCGGGCGAGCCCTGGTGCAGGTGCAGGCGCACCTGCGGATAGCGCTGGCGGAAGTCGCGCACCACATGGGGCAGCGCATAACGGGCCTGCGAGTGGGTGGCGGCAATCGACAGCCGCCCCTGCTCGCTGGCGCTGAAGTCGGCGCCCACGCGGCGCAGGTTGTCGGCCTCCAGCATCAGGCGCTCGACGATGGGCAGCAGCGCCTCGCCGGGCGGCGTCAGCCCGGTCAGCCGCTTGCCTGCGCGGATGAAGATCTCCACGCCCAGCTCTTCCTCCAGCTCGCGGATCTGACGGCTCACGCCAGGCTGGGAGGTGTGCAGCGTGTGGGCCACCTCGGTCAGGCTGTAGCCGCGGCGCACGGTTTCGCGCACATAGCGCAGTTGCTGGAAGTTCATGGGCAAGGCTCCGCCCGGGGCCGGTGCGGCCCGGGCCTGTGGAAGGCAAAAGCAGAAAGGGAAGAGAGAGGGGGACGGCGAGAGGCTTCAGGCCGAACAGGCCACGGCCGGCTCGTCCGGGGCATCGGCCGCTGCCTCGCGGGGCAGCTCCAGCAGCTCGATCAGATTGCCTGCGGGGTCTCGCGCATAGCAGCGCCGGCCCTCGCTCACGGGCGCCACCTCCAGCGCCAGGCCGCCGTGCACCAGCAACTGCTGGCGCAGCGCATCCACGTCGCTGACCGTCAGCGCCAGGTGCACCAGGTTGCCCGCCGCGCGCTCGGTGCCGCCGGACTGCCCCTTGTAGGGCACGAGATCGATGCGCTGCCCGCCGGCCAGAAAGCTCAGGCCCGGACGCCCGGCAACGGTCAGGGCAGACAGGCCCAGCACTTCGCCATAAAAGCGCTCCATGGCCGCCTGGGCGCGCGCCGGAAAGGACAGCTGGACATGGTGGACGCCACAGACGATGGCCACGCCAGGCTTCATGGCAGTGCGGCCGGCAAGAGGGGAAGGCCAGGCGGGGCGTGTGGTGTGGGTCATCGAAGCATCTCGGAAAAGAATCAGCAGCCCGAATGCTGCTGCAGGCCATTGTCGAGACAAGTCGAAAAAACCAAAAATAATAAAAATTCAGTCTGTTATTTCCAAATCATCTCAAGAGATCGAACGCCGGTGGTCGGCACGGCGCGCCAGCCATTCGCCGCCGAACTGCAGCACCGACACCAGGGCCACCAGGATGACGATGACCTCGAACATCACGCGCGTCTCATAGCGCTCGTAGCCGTAGCGGATGGCTAGGTCGCCCAGGCCGCCCGCCCCCACGGCGCCCGCCATGGCCGAGGCATTGACCATGGCGATGACGCTCACGGTCATGCCGCCGATCAGGCCCGGCAGCGCCTCGGGCAGCAGCACCTGGCGCACGATCTGCGGGCGGCGCAGGCCCATGGCGCGCGCCGCCTCCACCAGGCCGCCGTCCACCTCGCCCAGGCTGACCTGGGCGATGCGCGCAAAGAACGGAATCAGGTTGGCCGACAGCGGCACCACCGCCGCCCAGGTGCCCAGCGTGGTGCCCACGATGGCGCGCGTCACCGGCAGCAGGGCCACCAGCAGGATGATGAAGGGAATGGCCCGGCCGATGTTCACCGCCGCCGACAGCCCCCGGTACAGGCGCGGCCTGGCGTAGAGCCCGCCCGGCGCCGTGGTGTGCAGCACGATGGCCAGCGCCAGCCCGGCAACGATGGCGATCAGCGAGGACGCGCCCGCCATCAGCAGGGTTTCCAGAAAGGCCTGCAGGTATTTATCGAGCGGGGGCAGGGACATGGCCAAGCAGTTGCAGTGAATCGGCGCCCAGCGCCTGTTGAAGGGAAGACAGCGCGGCCGGTGAAAGGGGTGAAAGCGGTGAAAGCGGCGGGGGTGCCGACGGCAGATCCTGCACCGGCACGCCCACCAGCAGGCGGCCCTGCGAACGCCCGCGCATGCAGTCCAGGCCACCCTGCAACAAACGGGCACGCGGGCCCAGCACCTGAAGCTGCGCCAGCGGCAGGCCCTGCTGGCTGCCGCCGTCGGCCCATCCGATGGCCAGCACGGCGACGGCCTCCGGGCCATCGGCCGCCGCCACCAGTTCCAGGTCGGCCGCCAAGGCCTGCCGCAGCGGCCGCAGCAGCGCACGCGCTGCTTCCGAGCGCGGTGCCGCAAACAGCTGCCAGACCTCGCCGATCTCCTGCGGCCGGCCCTGGTCCAGCACCAGCACGCGGTCACAGACCTCGCGGATCACGGCCATGTCGTGCGTGATGAGCACGATGGTCAGCCGCAGCTTGCGGTTGATCTCGCGCAGCAGCTCCAGGATGGACTGCGTGGTCTCGGGGTCCAGGGCCGAGGTGGCCTCGTCGCACAGCAGGATTTCGGGCTCGTGCACCAGCGCGCGCGCAATGCCCACGCGCTGCTTTTGCCCGCCCGAGAGCTGGGCCGGATAGGCGCCGCTCTTGTCCGCGAGCCCCACCAGGGCCAGCAGCTCGTCCACCCGCGCGCGCACGAGCGCGGGCCGCCAGCCCGCGGCCTGCAGCGGCAGGGCCACGTTCTCGTACACCGTGCGCGAGGACAGGAGGTTGAAGTGCTGGAAGATCATGCCGATGCGCCGGCGCAGCGCCACCAGCGCGTCCTCGTCCAGCGTGGCGACATCGGTGCCGTCCACCAGCACGCGGCCGCTGCTGGGCCGCTCCAGCGCATTGATGGTGCGCAGCAGCGTGGATTTGCCGGCGCCGCTGCGGCCGATGATGCCGAACACCTCGGCACGCGCCACCTCGAAGCTCAGCGCCTGCAGTGCGTGCACGGGCTCGCCCGCGCTTCTTCCCGCGCCCCTTCCCGTTCCAGGGTAGTGCTTGCGCACGCCCTCGAAGACGATGTGCGGCCGCTGCAGCGCATCGATTGCATGGGGCTCGCCGGCCGCCGCCTGTTCCACCTTCATTGCCTTACACGCCTCAGAAGGCCGGCAGCACCGAGCCCTGGTACCTGCTCACGATGAACTGGCGCACGGGCTCGGACTGGTAGGCGCGCAGCAGGGCCGCGACCCAGGGTGCAGCGCGGTCGCGCTCGTGCACGGCAATGATGTTCACGTAGGGATTGCGCTCGCGCCTTTCGACGGCAATGCCATCGCGCGTGGCGATCAGCCCCGCCTGGTAGGCAAAGCTGTTGACGATGGCCGAGGCATCGAGATCGTCCAGCGAGCGCGCCAGCACCACCGAGGCCGCCTCCACCAGCTGCACCTTCTTCTGGTAGCTGGCGATGTCGGCCAGGCCCGCCGTGCCCTTGAAGGGGTCGAAGCCCTCGCGCAGCTTCAGGATGCCCTGGTCCTGCAGCACCACCAGCGCGCGCGTCTGGTTGCTGGGATCGTTGGGAATGCCCAGGCGCGCGCCAGCGGGCAGGTCGGCCAGGCGTTTGTGCTTTTTCGAATAGAAGGCGATGGGCGAGATGTAGGTGTCGCCCGCCGCCACCAGCCGGTAGCCGCGCTGCTGGTTCTGGTCGCGCAGGAACGGCACATGCTGGAAGGAGTTGGCCTCGATGTCGCCGTTGTTCAGCGCCTCGTTGGGGCTGGCCGCGCCGCTGATGACCACGGGCTTGACCTGCAGACCCTGCTCGCGTGCCACGCGGGTCACCACTTCCCAGATTTCCTCGTCCACGCCGCCGCGCACGCCCACGCGCAGCGGGCCGGCCTGCGCGGCCCGGATGGCGCCTGACATCGCCGCCACCGAGGCCCCCGCCGCCAGTCCCCGCAGAAATACTCGCTTGTCCATCGCACAGTCCTTTCAAGAATCAATAGGCACCAGGGTGCAGCTCACGGCCGGCCGCGCGGGCCTGGGCCTGCAGGCGGGCGAAATGCTCGGGATAGAAGCGCTGGGCCACATCCAGGTGGGAGCGCACGCGGCCCTTGAGCGCGTTCTCGCCCACATGGCTGAACAGCGGGTTGTCCGGGTCGCTCTGCGGCCCCGTGGCCAGCACGGCCAGCTCGGGCGGTAGGGTCAGCAGCGGCACCTGGCCCAGGTCCAGGCGCGGCGCCAGGAAGTAGGCGATGGAGTAGCGCTGCACGCCCGCGCGCGGCACCAGCACGCGATGCACGTTGGCGCGCAGATAGCCGTTGGTGGCCAGCTCCAGCATCTCGCCGATGTTGATGACGAAGGCCCCGTCGCGCGGCGGCACATCGACCCAGCCAGCCGGCGTCTCCACCTGCAGCCCGCCCACCTCGTCCTGCAGCAGCAGGGTCAGCAGGCCGCCGTCCTTGTGTGCGCCCACGCCCTGGCCTGCTGCGCCCAGCTCGCTGCCCGGGTAGTGGATGATCTTGATGCGGTGCGCAGGCAGGCCGCTGACCAGGGCGTCCAACGCGCCCTCGGGCAGCTGCAGCGCGGCCACGAAGTGGCGCAGCAGCTCCAGCGCCACGCCATGCGCTGCCGCCTGCCAGGCCAGCACCTCCTCGCGGAACCCGGGCAGGGCCTGCGGCCACTGGTTGGGGCCTTGCAGCCCCTTCCAGTCCGGCACGCCGGGGCCTGCGGGAATCTCGGGCGACTCCTCGCCCAGGTCGATCTGCTCGCGCTGGTCGGGCCGCTGGCGCGTGATCTCCATGCCCACGGCCGTATAGCCCCGGAAGTGCCGCGTGTTGGCAATGGCCAGCGCCTGCTTGTCCGCCAGCGGCAGCGCAAAGAATTCGCGCGCGCGCCGCTGTATGCCCTGCCATGCGTCCCGGCCTATGCCGTGCCCTTCCAGGTAGAAGAAGCCGGTGTCGCGTGCCGTGCGCGCCAGCTGGCGCAGCGCCTGGGCCTGCGTGGCCGGGTCGCGCAGGGCCTGCAGGTCGATGACGGGCAGGGCCGGGGTTGCCGCCGTGGCGGCGGGCGCTTCGAGGGTGGATGCTGTCAAGGTGCTCATGCTGTGCTGCCAGGGAAGTGGGAAGGAAGGGGCGCTCAGGCCGCCAGGCGCTGATCGCGGTCTTGCTCGTGGTCTTGTTCGCGGTCTTGTCCGCGTTCGGCAGCCAACACCGCATGGCCCTGCGCCTGCTCCAGCGCCTGCTCCAGGTCGGCCAGCAGGTCCTGCGGGTGCTCTATGCCGATGGACAGGCGCACCAGCCCGGGCGCAATGCCCACGCGCGCCAGCTCCTCGTCGCTGAGCAGGCTGTGCGTGGTCTCGGCAGGAATGGCGGCCAGCGACTTGCTGTCGCCGATGTTGACCAGGCGCAGGAACAGGCGCAGCGCGTCATAGAAGGCGCGCGCCGCCGGCCGGCCGCCGCGCAGCTCGAAGCCCAGCAGCGCCGGCACATGCCCGCCGCGCAGCTGGCGCAGGGCCAGCGCGTGGTCGGCGTGGCCGCTCTGGCTGGCGTGGTGTATGCGCTCCACCAGAGGATGAGCCTGCAGGAAATCGATCACGGCCAGCGTGTTGCGGCTGGCGCGCTCCTGGCGCAGGCCCAGTGTCTCCAGGCCCTGCAGCAGCAGGAAGGCGCTGTGCGGCGCCAGCGCCGCGCCGCAGTTGCGCAGCAGCACGGCACGGGCCCGTGCGATGAAGGCCCGGTCAGGAAATTTCTCGGTGAAGACAAAGCCCTGGTAGGCCGGCTCGGGCGCGCTGAACTGCGGGTAGCGCCCCGCGTGCGCCACCCAGTCGAAGCGGCCGCTGTCCACGATCAGCCCGCCCAGCACATTGCCGTGTCCGCCGATGGCCTTGGTGGCCGAATGCACGACGATGTCGGCGCCCCAGTCGAAGGGCCGCAGCAGCAGCGGCGAAGCCACGGTGTTGTCCACCACCAGCGCCACGCCGGCCGCATGGCTGACGTCGGCCAGCTGGCGCAGGTCGGCAATGCCGCCCGATGGATTGCCCACGGACTCCACGAACACGGCCTTGGTGCGCGGCCCTATCGCCCGGCGCAACGCCTGGAAATCATCCTTGGCCACGGCCGTGCTCTGCACGCCGCGCGAGGCCAGCACATGGGCGATGAAGTTGTGCGTGCCGCCATACAGCTGCGAGGCCACGACCACATGGTCGCCCGCACTGGCCAGCGTGGCCAGTGCCACGTCGATGGCGGCCATGCCCGAGGCCAGGGCCAGCGCGGCCACGCCGCCTTCGAGTGCCGCAATGCGCTGCTCCAGCACCGCCAGCGTGGGGTTGGCCGTGCGCGAGTACACATCGCCCTCCTCCACCAGGCCGAACAGGTTGGCGCCGTGCTGGGCGCTGTCGAACACGAAGGAGGTGCTCTGGTAGATGGGCACGGCCGCGCTGCGCTGCTGCTCTCGCCCCCGGTAGCCGGCGTGCAGGGCCTGGGTGTCCTGCTGCCACAGCGCATCGCTGGCTGCGTCGTGCGGGGCGGACTCGGTGCCGGTCGCTGAGGTCATGCATGGACTCCGTATGAGTGGTCGATGCAGCCCATTATTCGAAGCCCGCGCCCTGCGCACTACGAAGAAAAACGCGTTCGCTTATTCGGTTTGCGCATGTCGCCGGGCCGCGCCCTTCCTAGTTGCCACGCACATATGGATGCGCGTTTTGCGTCGTTGGAAACACGGCACTCAGCGGACAGCATCGGCAGTCCCGAAACTGCTTTGGAGGGAGTTCCATGACCCGCAAGACCCAGACCGAGATCGACAGGACCCAGGACAGCCGCTGCGCCCATGGCGCCGATTGCGGTGCTTTCGGGGCGCTCGATGCTCCCGAGGCGACCGAGCCCTCGCTCTCGCGCCGCACCCTGATCCGCGCCGGCGCCGCAGCCGGCGCGCTGGGATCGGCCGCCTGGTTCAGCGGCCGCGCCGGGGCGCAGCCGCGCCAGAAGATCACCTTTGCCTGGAGCCAGGCCAGCTTCTGCCATTCGCCCATTCCCGTGGCGCTGGAGCGCGGCTTCTTCGAGCGCAACGGCCTGGACGTGGAGCTGCTGAACTGGGGCGGCTCGGCCGACCAGTTGCTGGAGGCGCTGGCCACGGGCAAGGCCGATGCGGGCGCGGGCCTGATCCACCGCTGGATCAAGCCGCTGGAGGCGGGGCTGGATGTCAAGCTCATCGGCAGCGTGCACGGCGGCTGCCTGCGCCTGGTGGGCCTGAAGTCGGCCGGCGTCACGCTGGACCCCAGCACGCTCAAGGGCAAGACCATCGGCGTGGCCGACCTCAACAGCCCGGCCAAGCAGTTCTATTCCATCCACCTGGCCAAGCGCGGTCTGGATGTGGACAAGGACATCGAATGGCGCGTCTACCCGGCCGACCTGCTGGATGTGGCCGCCAAGAAGGGCGAGATCCAGGCCATTGCCGACGGCGACCCGAATCTCTACCTGATCGAAAAGCGCAACCCCGGCACCTTCCTCGAACTGGGCAACAGCGCCAAGAACGAGTACGCCGAAAGCATTTGCTGCGTGATCGGCGCAGGCGCAAAGTTCGCCCGGGCCAACAAGCCCGCAGCGGCCAGCGTGGTGCGCGCGCTGACCCAGGCCTCGGACTACATCGCCGAGAACCCCAACGAAACGGCGAAGATCTTTGCCAAGTACTCGCCCAAGGTGCCCGTCGAGGACCTGCAGCGCCTGCTGGCCGAGCTGACCTTCAAGCACCATCCGCACGGCAAGCCGCTGCGCGACGAGGTCCAGGCCTTTGCGGCCGACTTCCGCACGGCCGGCGTGCTCAAGAAGCAGACCGACCCTGGCCGCTTTGCCAGTCACATCACGCTGGACGTGCTGGCATGAGCACCGCAAGACCACGCTGGCGCCTGGGCGCCACGGATGCCGCACCCGGCCTGGAACGGGAACAGGCGCAAGGCACGCGCAAGGCCGGCCCCTGGCGCACCGGCCTGCTGGCCGCCGCCGCCTGGGCCGGCCTGGGCATGCTGACCCTGTTGTGGCCCAACAAGGAGATCGGCTTCAGCGAATGGGCGTTCACGCAGGAATTCGGCATTGCCGCCCTGGCCGTGGCCCTTTTGCTGCTGGCATCGGCTGCGCTGCCTGTGCGACGAGTACGGCGCGTACGGCGCATCGACCGCTGGCTGCGCCCGGCCGGTGCCTGGCTGGTGGCGGCGCCACTGCTGCTGGCGCTGTGGGAGACGCTGACGGCCAAGCTCGGCGCGCTGCCGCCGCCGTTCTTCGCACCGCCGCAAAGCCTGATCGACGTGGTCCATGAGGACTGGCAGCGCCTGGGCCTGTCCACGCTGTATTCGCTGCGGCTGCTGCTCAACGGCATCGTGTTCGGCGCGGTGATCGGGTTTCTCACGGGCGTGTGGATAGGCTGGTCGCGCATCGCGGGCTACTGGGTGCATCCGCTGCTGCGCTTCCTGGGGCCGGTGCCGGCCTCGGCCCTGCTGCCGCTGGCCTTTTTCTTCGCGCCGTCCAGCTACTCGGCAGCCGTGTTCCTGGTGGCGCTGGCCACGTTCTTCCCGGTGGCCGTGCTGACCTGGTCGGGCGTGGCATCGGTCAGCAAGAGCTACTACGACGTGGCGCGCACGCTGGGCGCATCGCCCTGGTTCCTGGTGCTGCGCGTGGCCATCCCGGCCGCCCTGCCCCAGGTCTTCGTGGGCCTGTTCATGGGGCTGGGCGCCTCGTTCTCGGTGCTGATCACGGCCGAGATGATGGGCGTCAAGGCCGGCCTGGGCTGGTATCTGCAGTGGGCCCAGGGCTGGGCAGCCTACGCCAACATGTACACGGCGCTGCTGGTCATGGCCGTGCTGTGCTCGGGCCTGATCACGCTGCTGTTCACCGTGCGCGACCGCACGCTGTCATGGCAGAAGGGAACCGTCAAATGGTGATTGCCGCAGAACATGCCGCCAACGCCGCAGCCACGCCCGCCATCGCAGGGGCGGCCCTAGCCGGCGCGGCCATCGATGTGCAGGCCGTCAGCCACTGGTTCGGCCAGGGACAGGGCGCGCTGCAGGTGCTCGACGAGGTCAGCCTACAGGTGCGGCCTGGCGAGTTCGTCGCCCTGCTGGGCCCCAGCGGCTGCGGCAAGTCCACGCTGCTGCGCCTGGTGGCCGGGCTGGACGCGCCCACGGCCGGCGCCGTGGCGCAGGACGGCACGGCCATCACCGAGCCCGATCCCTCGCGCATCGTCGTCTTCCAGGACCCCACGCTGTTTCCCTGGCGCACGGTGCGCGGCAACGTGGCCCTGGGCCTGCAGGCACGCGGACTGCTGGACAGCCAGGCGCACCGCGTTGACGAGGCCCTGCGCCTTGTCGGGCTGGAAGAGTTTGCGGACAGCCATCCCCACCAGCTGTCGGGCGGCATGGCCCAGCGCGCGGCCCTGGCGCGCGCGCTGGTCAACGACCCGCGCCTGCTGATCCTGGACGAACCGCTGGGCAAGCTCGACTCGCTGACGCGGCTGGCCATGCAAAGCGAGATCCTCAAGATCTGGCAGCGCGCAGGCTTTTCCGTGCTGCTGGTCACCCACGATGTGGAAGAGGCCCTCTTCCTGGCCCACCGCGTGCTGGTCTTCAGCCAGCGGCCTGCCCGCATCGTGGCCGAGATCGATGTGGACCTGCCCTACCCGCGCCAGCGCGGCCACGCCCGCCTGTCCGAGCTGCGCCACGAGGCCCTGCGCCACCTGGGCCTGGACCAGACCTGGTAGCGCCCGCCTCCGATGCAACGCAGCGACTCCCCCGACTGGCTCAACCCCTTGATCGGCGCCATGCAGCAGGCCCAGGTCGGCCTGCTGCAGCTGCTGCACGGCCTGGGCCTGGCCGGCACGGTGGATGGGCAGCCCGCCTGGCCCTGGGCCCTGCGCCTGTCCGGCGAAAACCTGGTGATCGACCTGGGCCAGGCCCGGGGCCTGCTGTGGTCGCTGGCGGCCGTGGCCACCGCCATCGTTTTGCTGGTGCTGGCCCTGGCGCTGGCCCTGGTGCTGCGCCGCATCCGCCTGCCGGCCCTGGTGCTGACCGCGCTGGCCGCGCTCGCCCTGCTGCTGGCCCCCTGGCCGCGTGCCGACCTGATCCTGGTGCCCGCGCATGCCACCAGCTTCCATGCCTCGCCCACGGGCTTCAGCGTGGAGAGCATTGCGCGCGGCGGCGCGGTCTATGCCCAGCACTGCACGGCCTGCCACGGTGCCGATGGCCGGGGCCACGGCCCGCTGGCCGCCAGCCAGCCGGTCTGGCCCCCCAACTTCACCAGCCCGCTGCTGTGGCGCCGCGCCGATGGGGAATTGCTCTGGGCCATTCTTCATGACAGCCGCCCCGTGGAGTCTGGCGACGGCGCACGGGCACACGGCCAGGCCGACCGGCTGTCCAGCGACGACGCCTGGGCCCTGATCGACTTCATGAAGGCCCGCGCCGCAGGCCAGATGCTGCAGATCGCCGGCAACTGGCCCTATCCCGTGGGCCTTCCCGACATGGCCGTGCAGTGCGCAGGCCAGCCCGCACGCCGCCTGAGCACCTGGCAAAGCCGCCAGCAGCGGCTGAGGGTGGTGGCAGGCAGCGGCCCGGTGCAGGAAGACCCGCGCCTGGTCAGCCTGCAGCTGTCGCCCGATGGCGGCAACCGCGCCGCCAGCGCCCTGGACTGCACCGTCAACGACCCGCGCGCCTGGCAGGCCATGGCCCTGCTCAGCGGCTCGGAGCAGCTGCAGGGCATGCAATGGCTGGGCGACCGCAGCGGCTGGCTGCGCGCGCTATCGCGTCCGGGCGCCCAGGGCTGGTCGGAGGACGACCTGGTCTGCCGCACGGACACGGCGGCCAAGACCACCTCCGGCGCTGGCGCCGTGGCCGACGGCCTGGGCGCGCTGATTGCACGCATGGACGCCGAGCCCGTGCGGTTCATCAAGGGTGGGTTTGTGCATTGAGTTGTGCATTGATCAGGGCCATCCCGGCCTGGCATGCAGTTATCGTCACCGCGCTGGCGGCCACTGGCGCGCGGTGTGCACCAGGGACAGCACCCAGACCGTCGTGCCTTCTATCTCATAGACAAGGCGGTAGCTTCCATGGGGAATCAGCTCGCGCGTGCCGGCAATCCTGCCCGTTTTGCCCATCTTGGGATACGCGGCCAACCGGGCCGCTGCGTCGCTGAAAAGCAGGTCCATGCGCAAGGCTGCGCGAGGATTGTCAGCTGCGATGTAGTCCCAGATATCGGCGCGATCCTGCTGCGCCTGCGGCGTCCAGATGACTTTCACGCACGGTCTGCCGCAACCTGACGGCGCCGGGCAGCGAACTCGGCCTCGACTTCCTCATTCGAGCGGCCAAGTCCAGCGCGCATGGAGGCACGTCCCTCCTCGACCTTGCGCTGAAGATAGCCGTCATATTCGCGGGCCTTGCGGCGCTGCTCAATGTAGTCGCGCATCAACTCCCGCATGACCTGGGATGCGGGCCGGTCCTCGCCTGCGGCTTCGGCCATGAAGTCTTCGCGCAGCTCGGCTTCCAGTTTCATGGTGAAAACGGCTTCCTTGGGCATGATTGACTCCTGTGAAGATACCAACAAAGTATATACATCGTCAGTACCAAACACTCCAGAGACTCAACCGCTTCACCCCATTCGCAACTTGCACTTGCCAATGCATCAAGCAAATCAGGACTAGTTGCAAGCAAGGCCTCTTTCTATATTCGCGCCTCGACGGCGCCCGGCTTCCATGGGCCGCCGCTGCGCACGACACTACTGCGGGGACCCCACCCCTGCCTGACTGACCCACAACAAGGAGAGACTGCGATGACCGATCTCACCATCAACGGCAAGACCGTTTCCATGGACCTGGACCCCGAGACGCCCATTCTGTGGGCTCTGCGCGACACGCTGGAGATGACCGGCACCAAGTTCGGCTGCGGCGCGGCGCTGTGCGGCGCCTGCACGGTGCACATGAATGGCCAGGCCATACGTTCCTGCGTGACGCCGATCTCGGCGGCCGCGGGCCAGAAGATCACCACCATCGAGGCCATGACCTCGGGCTCCGACCGCGTGGGCACCGCCGTGCGCGATGCCTGGGTGCGCCACGACGTGGCCCAGTGCGGCTATTGCCAGAGCGGGCAGATCATGAGCGCCACGGCCTTCCTCAAGTCGCTGCCCAAGGGCAAGAAGCCCAGCGGCGAGGAGATAGACGCGGCCATGGCCGGCAACATCTGCCGCTGTGGAACCTATGCACGCATCCGCACGGCCGTGGCCGATGCCGCGCGCACCCTGGGCTGAACGGAGAACGCCGCATGCTGACCACCTTCAACCCCGCCGAACTGCCGCGCGCCCTGCAGCACATCCTGGACCGTGACGAGGCCGCTGCCGCCATCGCCGACGCGCCAGCCCTTGCACAGATCCCCCGCCGCAGCTTCCTCAAGATCGCCGGTGCCGGTTCGCTGGCCCTGGGCGTGTTTCCCGCCATGGCGCAGGCGCCGGGCAAGGGCGAGGCCGCCGGCCTCAAGCCCACCGAGCAGCCCGCCTCCTTCGTGGAGATCTCGCCCAGCGGCGAAGTCACCGTGGCCATCAACCGCCTGGAGTTCGGCCAGGGCGTGCACACCGCCCTGCCCCTGGTGCTGGCCGAGGAGCTGGACGCCGACTGGAGCAAGGTCCGCGCCCGCCTGGGCGGCAACGATGCGGCCTATGCCGATCCGCGCTACGGAATCCAGATGACGGGCGGCTCCACCGCCCTCAAGCACAGCTACACCCAGTACCGCGAGCTGGGCGCCCGTGCGCGCGCCATGCTGGTGGCCGCCGCCGCCGCGCAGTGGAAGGTGGACGCCGCCACGCTGCGCACGCGCGAGGGCTTCGTGCTCGGCCCCAATGGCAAGAAGCTGTCGTATGGCGAGCTGGCCCAGGCCGCCATGGCCCAGCCCGTGCCGGCCACCGTCGTGCTGAAGAATCCCAAGGACTTCCGGCTGATCGGCAAGCCCACGGGCCGCATCGACGCCCGGGCCAAGAGCAGCGGCCAGCAGAGCTTCGGCATCGACATGCACCTGCCGGGCCAGCTGACGGCGGTGATTGCACATCCGCCCGTGTTCAAGGCACAGCTGGCCTCGCTGGACGACGCTGCGGCGCGTGCCGTGCCCGGCGTCAAGGCCGTGCTGCGCGTGCCCGTGGACGGCGGCGGCGAAGGCGTGGCCGTGATCGCCACCGGCTACTGGCCTGCGCGCAAGGGCCGCGAGGCGCTGAAGGCGCAATGGAACACCGACGCCGTGGAGAAGGTGGACAGCGAACGCCAGCTGGCCCAGTACCGCGAACTGGCCGCGCAGCCCGGCGCGCGCCACTTCGACGCCGATATCTCGGCGCTGGACAAGGCGCCGCGCCATATCGAGGCCGAGTTCAGCTTCCCCTACCTGGCCCATGCGCCCATGGAGCCGCTCAACTGCACGGTGCAGATGGGCGAGACCGGCGAGGCCGGAGCCGACCTCTACCTGGGCACGCAGTTCGCGGGCGTAGACGGCATGGCCGCCGCGCGTGTGCTGGGCCTCAAGCCCGAACAGGTGCGCGTGCACGTGCAGATGGCCGGCGGCGGCTTTGGCCGCCGGGGCGTGGGCACCAGCGACTATGTGGTCGAGGCCTGCCAGGTGGCGCTGGCCGCGCGCCGCGCCGGCCTGAACGCTCCCGTGCGCATGGTCTGGAGCCGCGAGGACGACATCAAGGGCGGCTACTACCGCCCCATGCACCTGCACCGCGCGAAGATCGGCTTCGACGAACGCGGCAAGGTGCTGGCCTGGGACCATGCCATCGTGGGCCAGTCCATCACGGCGGGCACCATGTTCGAGGGCGGCATGATCAAGAACGGCATCGACGCCACGGCCGTGGAGGGCATGCGCGAGCCCTATCCGCTGCCCATGCGCCTGACCGTGCACCACCCCAAGGTCAACGTGCCCGTGCTGTGGTGGCGCAGCGTGGGATCGACCCACACGGCCTTCGTCATGGAAACGCTGATCGACGAGATCGCGCGCAGCAGCCGCCAGGACCCCGTGGCCTACCGCATGCAGATGTTCGGCGACAAGCACCCGCGCCATCGCCTGGCCCTGCAGCTGGCCGTGGACAAGAGCGGCTACGGCAAGCGCCAGCTGCGCGCGGGCCGCGCCTGGGGCGTGGCCGTGCACGAGTCCTTCGACACGGTGGTGGCCTATGTGGTGGAGGCCTCGGTCAAGGACGGCCGCCCGGTGCTGCACAAGGCCACGGCAGGCGTGCACTGCAACCTGGCCGTGAACCCGCGCACCATCGAGGCGCAGGTGCAGGGCGCGGCGCTGATGGGCCTGTCCATGTGCCTGCCCGGCGCGGCGATCACGCTCAAGGACGGTGTGGTGGAGCAGAGCAACTTCGGCGACTTCGCCGTGCCGCGCATCACCGACATGCCTGAGATCGCCGTCCACGTCGTGCCCAGCGCCGAGCCACCGACGGGCATGGGCGAGCCCGGCCTGCCGCCGCTGGCACCGGCCTTCGCCAACGCCGTGGCGCAGCTCACGGGCAAGCCCGTGCGCAAGCTGCCGTTCGACCTGGCGTGATCGAGCTGGCGTGATCGATCTGGCCTGAACGGCCGGACCTGATCCCGGTCAGCCCCCGGAAAGGGCGGCGGCACCTGCGGCCGCCGCCCTTTCCAGTTCTTCCATGGTCAGCAGATAGTCCGGGCAGTCCTGCAGCCGCTGCACGGCCAGGTCGATGAAGGCACGCACGCGCCGGGGCAGCGCGTCGCGGCTGCCGTAGTAGACATGCAGGCCGATGTGCTCGCTGACATGCGCCAGCAGCACGGGCACCAGGCGCCCCGCGCGGATGTGCGCGGCCGCGCAGATGTTGGACAGCTGGCCCAGCACCTGGCCGGCCAGCACGGCATGCAGCTCCAGCTCGGCATCGTTGGTGGACAGGGCCGGCTGCAGGTAGCGGTGCGTGAGCTCGCCATCGACCGGCAGGTACCAGGGCATCACCGTGTCCGTGGCCGCATGGCGGAACATGCTGCAGCGGTGCGCGGCCAGCTCGTCCAGCGACCGGGGCACGCCATGGCGCTGCAGGTACTGCGGCGCCGCGCAGACGATGAGCTGCACGGGAAACAGCCGCCGCCCGATCACGCTTTCATCGGGCGAGGCGCCGATGCGAAACCCCGCATCGACCCGGTCCAGCACCCAGTTGCCTATGCCGTCGTCCAGCCGCACATCGGGGACGATGCCCGGGTGCAGGCGGCAGAACTCATCGAGCAGCGGCATCAGCACGGGCGCAAAGCAGGACTTGGGGCCCACGATGCGCAACGGCCCCGCAATGCCCTCGCGGCTGTCGCGTGCCAGGTTCAGTGCGCGGTCCAGCGCGGCCAGCGCCGGCTGGGTGTCCTGCAGGAAACGCTGGCCCTCCTCGGTCAGCGCCAGGCTGCGCGTGGTCCGGTGCAGCAGGCGCACGCCCAGGTGCTGCTCCAGATGGGCCACCGCCTGGCTGGCGGCCTGGGGGCTCACGCCCTGGGACAGCGCCGCCTGGCGCAGGCTGCCCAGCTCGACCGCCTTGGCAAAGGTGGCGATGGCGCGCAGTTCATTGATGGGCATGGTGCGGAAATCCGGTATTCGTGGGCTGACAGTGCCGCAGTATCCCGCCTTTGCGCATGCCCTGCCCGCGGCTTGCGGGGCAAGCTAGCGCCCCTGGCGCGCCAGCCATACACCGGCTGCCGTCAAGGCCATGCCCGCCAGCGCCAGGCCGCCCAGCGTCTCGCCGAACATGGCCCAGGCGATCAGGGCCGTGGCCGGCGGCGTCAGGTAGAACAGGCTGGCCACGTGCACGGCGCCGCCGCGGCGTATCAGCAGGTTGAGCAGGCTGACCGCGCCCACGGACAGCACCAGCACCAGCCAGCCCAGCGCAAACAGGAACTCGCCGCTCCAGCGCACCTGCATGGTTTCCGTGGCCAGGGCCAGCGCCCCCGTCGCCACCAGGCAGGGCAGGTACTGGATGACCGAGCCCGTGCGCAGATCAAACGATGGACAGAACCGCTTCTGGTACAGCGTGCCGGCCGTGATGCCGGCCAGCGCCACCACGGCCGGCACCAGCATGGCCAGCAGGGCATGGACCGGCACCGAGGCGATCTTGCCCGCCACCACCAGGGCCACGCCCGTGAAGCCCAGCGCCAGCCCGGCCCACTGCCGGGGCCGCACGGACTCGCCCAGCAAGGTGCCGGCCACCAGGGCCGTGATCAGCGGCTGCAGCCCCACCACCAGGGCCGTCACGCCCGAAGGCAGTCCATGGGCGATGGCCGTGAACACGCCGGCCAGGTACACGCCATGCACGAACAGCCCTGACACGCCAATGTGCAGCCACTGGCGTGCCGACCGCGGCCAGGGCGCGCGCAGCACCAGGACCACCGCCGCCATCAGCACCAGGACGATGGCATAGCGCAGCGTCAGAAAGGTCAGCGGCTCCACATAGGGCAGGCCGAACTTGGCGCCGATGAAGCCCGTGCTCCACAGCAGCACGAACAGCCAGGGAAGCAAGGCGGCCGCCAAGGCGGGCGGCGAGGTTTTTTGGGTCATGGAGCGGATGCGCAAGACGATAGGGGCGGCGCCAGTGTGTCATGCCCCGTGCGCCAGGGGCTGCGCGTGGCAAACCACCGCACCAGGCAGTCGCGCAGCGCCGTCATGGCCGCGCTGCTGAATGCCGCCGAGGGCCGCACGAAGTAGATGCCCGAGGCGCCATCCAGGCGCCATTGCGGCAGCACCCGCACCAGCCGGCCTGCGGCCATGTGCTCGCTCATCAGCCAGTCGCCGCCGGCCAGAATGCCCACCCCCATGACGGCCGCCGTGAGCAGGGCCTCGCTGTCATTGCTGACCATGGGGCCGCGCACCAGCACCGTGTGCCGGGCCTGGCCCTGAGGCACATCGCCCGATGCGCCACCGTGCACCAGCTCCCATTGCGGAAACGACTGCAGTCCCGTGAAGCCCAGGCAGTGGTGCGCCGCCAGGTCCTCGGGGTGCACCGGCGTGCCGTGGGCCTGCAGGTAGGCGGGCGCGGCGCCCAGGATGCGCTGGTGCCCGCCCAGCCGCAGCGCCACGAGACGGCTGTCCGCCAGCCGGCCTATGCGCACCGCCGCGTCGAAGCGCTCGCCCACGATGTCCACGAAGCGGTCCGCATACTCCACCTCCAGCACGATCTGCGGATGGGCCAGCGCAAACTCGGCCAGCAGCGGGCTGAGCCAGCGCCTCCCCATCGCTGCCGGCAGCGACAGCCGCAGCCGGCCCCGCGCCTGCGAGGCGCCCTGGGCGGCCTCCTTCTGGGCATCGGCGATCAGGCCGGCCGCCTGGCGCACCTTGTCCACCAGGCGCAGGCCCTCGTCGGTCAGGTGCAGATGGCGTGTGCTGCGCTCCACGAGCCGCACGCCCAGACGGGTCTCCAGCGCGTTCAGGCGTTTGGACAGCACGGACGGATGGCGCAGCAAGGCCCGCCCCGCCGCAGCGAAGGAGCCTTGTTCATGCAGCGCCACCAGGGCCGCCAGTTCATCGGCGTGCTGGCTGTCCAGAAGGTTCATGGGGTCAGGATGATCGCACCTTGGGAGCGTCCCTGCTCCAGGTCGCCATGCGCCTGCGCCACCTCCGCCAGCGCATACCGGCGCCAAACGCTTGGCACGATGATGCCGGCCGCCACGGCGGCCAGCACGTCCCGTGCGCGCTCCTGGTACTCGGCCGCCGTGGCCGTGTGCGCGGCCAGCGAGGGGCGCGTGAGGAACAGCGAGCCCTTGGCATTGAGCGTGGCCACCGAGATGGGATCGGGCAGGCCGGAGGTCGCGCCGAAGGACACCAGCAGGCCGCGCGGGCGCAGGCAGTCCAGCGAGGCGCCCAGCGTCGTGCGGCCGATGGGGTCGTAGACCACGTCGGCCTTCAGGCCCCCGGTGGCCTGCAGCACCTGGCCCGGCAGCGTGGCCGCATCGAACACGAAGACCTCGTCGCAGCCGGCCGCCCGCGCGCGCTCCACGCTGGCTGCCTTGGACACCACGCCGATCACCAGGGCGCCCAGGTGCCTGGCCCAGGCACACATCAACTGGCCCAGCGCACCGGCGGCGCCATAGATCACGATGCGGCTGCCGGGGCCCACGGCATGGGTGGTCTTGAGCAGGTACTGCGCCGTGATGCCCTTGAACAGCACGGCCGCCGCCGCGTCGTCAGGCAGCGCATCGGGCAGCTTCACCAGGCGCTCGGCCGGATACAGGCGGGCGCTGGCATAGGCGCCCAGCGGCCCCGTGGCGTAGCCCACGCGCTCGCCCACGGCCACATTCGTCACGCCCTCGCCCACGGCGGCCACCCGCCCCGCGCCCTCCAGCCCCAGGCCCGAGGGAAAGGCGATGGCGACAGCGCCCTTGCGCTGGCTCACGTCCAGCGGGTTCACGCCGATGGCCGTCTGCTCCAGCCAGACCTGGCCGGGGCCGGGCGCCTGCACCTCGACCGGCTCCAGGCGCATGGCGTCGGGGGTGCCTGCGGCGTCCATGCGGACCTTGATCAATGGATTCATCTCGCTGCTCCGTGAAATGGGTGCAGCGTAGAAGAAGCGATTGAGGGCAGCAATAGGCCGGCGTGCAGTTCACTGCTGCATGGGGTGCAGCAATGACCACGAACCAGCGCGCACGCCGCCCACGCCGCCCGTCAGAAGTCGTGCCGGAGGCCCAGCTCGAAGGCCGTGGAAGCGCGCCCGCCAAAGTAATTGGCCGCGGCCGGATTGCCGCTGACAGCCGCACCCCCGGCAATGGCGAAGGCCGCCCCATTGCGGTTGGACATGCGGGCCGCATGCGCGTACAGCGCCGTGCGCCGCGACAGCGAGTGCACATAGCCCAGCGCCCATAGGTCGGCATCGCTGGCGCTTTGCGCCGCCGTCGCGCCCTTCTGGTCGGCCTTGACGTAGCTGAGCTTGACCACGCCGCTGCCCACGGGAACGCTCATGCCCACCAGGGTGTTGACCGTGCGGTCCACGCCATGGACCCAGCGGCGCTGGGCCAGGCTGGCCTTGAGCCAGCCGAAGTCGTAGGAGACACCGTAGCTCTGGTCCTTGAAATGGATGCCGCTCAGGGTGTTGCGCGTGGTGAACTGCGCGCCCGCCACGTTCCAGCCCGCGCCCGCCCAGCCCAGCCGAAAGCCGTTGCCGCGCGTCTGGCCTGCCGCCGTGGCGCCCTTCTCGCCCAGGGTGGCGATCAGGCTGCCGGACACGCCCTGCAGCCCGCCCAGGCCGGCCGGCAGGAAATACTCCACCGCATTGCTCACGCGCAGCGTGGGATTGGCCGACTGCGACTCCGGCGCCGTGCCGAAGGCCTGGCCCAGCGCGCGGGAAGCCGTGAACGAGCGAAAGCCATTGGCGCTGCCGATGCCCAGCGTGGCAAACGGATCGAAGCCGCTCCACACCAGGTGCGTGGGCACCCAGTCCCGCCCCAGCCGCAGCTCACCCCATTGCCGCGAGGCCAGGCTGACCGTGGAGCGCCGGTCCCAGAACGGGCCGCTGGCGCCCATGGCGCCGGTGTCGGCCAGCAGGCTGCCGTCCAGGTAGAAGCCCGCGCTCAGGCCGTCGCCCAGGTCCTCCTGCCCCCGCAATACCAGCTTGCTGGTGGAGTTGGCGCCGCTGGCCTGCGAGGTGACCGTTCCCAGGCCCTGGTTGCGCACCTGCCTGACGCTCACATCGACGGTGCCCGAGATCGATACCGAGGACTGCGCGCCCGCATGCGCGGCGGCCAGCCCCAGCGAGGCGGCCAGGGCATGGCGTATGAATACCTGCATGTTGTCTCCTTGTGGTTTTTTGCTTTGCTTTGCTCTTTGCTCTTTGTTTTTCTCGGGCGTGTGCCGGGGTCTGCCCGGCTACTCGGGCTTGAAGCCCGCGCCCTTGAGCAGCGCGGCGCTCTGCGCCACATCGGCGGCGATGAAGCGCTTGAACTGCTCGGTGCTCTCCGAAACCGTGTCGATGCCCAGGCTCGCGAAGGCGCCGGACCTGGCCAGCTCGGCCACCGCCGCGTTGGAGGCCTGGTTCAGCCGCTGCACCCGGTCGGCAGGCGTGTCCCTGGGCGCCCACAGTCCGTACCAGGACGTGTAGGCAAACCGCGGCAGTCCGCTTTCCTGCATGGTGGGCACCTCGGGCGCCAGCGGGCTGCGCTTGCCGGAGGTGATGGCAATCGGCCGCACCTTGCCGGCCTTGGCCAGGGGCAGCACGGAGACCATGGAGTCGAGCAGCAGGTCCACATGGCCGCCGCCCACATCCACCAGCGCGGGCTGCGTGCCCTTGTAGGGCACGTACTCGAGGCGCATGCGGCCCTGCTGGGCCAGCAGCAGCGTGGCCAGGTGGCTGGGTGCGCCCACGGCGGGAATGGCCGCCGTCCACGTGCTCTTGGCGCCTGCGGCCAGCACCTCGCCCAGCTTGCTGTGGGGCAGTTGCGGCGAGATCACCAGCATCAGCGGCGCCTCGCCCACGCGCGCCACGGGGACAAAGTCGGTCTGCGGGTCATAGGGCGGATGGGCCAATACCTGCTTGGCCAGCACATGCGTGGCGGCCGAGAACAGCAGGGTGTAGCCATCGGGGGCAGCCGCCAGCACCGCGCGGCCGCCCACCACGCCACTGCCGCCCACGCGGTTCTCAACGATGACCGTTGTGCCCAGCTGTTTGCGCAACTGCTCGGCGAACAGGCGCGCGGCGCTGTCCACGCCGCCGCCCGCCACGAACGGGACGATGACCTTGACCATCTTGCCCGGCTCGGGAAAGGCGGCGGGCGCACTGGACGAGGCCATGCTGGCGATGGGCAAGGCAGCCAGCGCACCCAGTAAGGCGCCCAGCACCGGCCCCTTCAGCCGTGTCAGAGTCTTCATGCTTTGTCTCCTGTTTCTTTTGAAAATGGGCCGGCCGTTGCGTGGCTCAGCCCGGGTCCTGATTCGGCGCGCGCCGCCTGTGCCTGCGCACGAGCACGCTCAGCGTGTCGTCCAGGGCCTGGGCATCCAGCCCCCGCGTGATGAAGACGATGCGCGTGCGCCGGTCGGCACCCGGCCAGCGGGGCAGCGTCTGCGGCGGGGCGAACAGGTGCTGCACGCCATGGATGACCAGGGGCTGGTCCGGGTGCTCCTGCAGGTGCACGATGCCTTTGACGCGCAGCAGGTCATCGCCGCGCATGGCCGTGACCCAGTCCATCCATTCGCCGAACGCCTGCGCGGGCAGGGGCTCGTCGCGCTGCAGCACAAAGGACGAGATGCCGTCGCGGTGCGCGCCTGCCGGCGCTGTCATCGGAGCCATGGCCCGGTAGCCGGGTGCCTGGAGCATGCCCGCAGCGGCGTCCTCCTGCCCCGTCGCGCCTTCCGACATCAGCCGCTGCAGCAGCGCCACATGGTGGCCGGGGTCCATGCCTTGCGGCGCCTCGCCGTTGATGGCCTGCACCTGGGCCAGCAGTTGCGCAGCGGGCTGTGCGCCGCCCAGCAAGTCTGTCTTGGTCAGCAGCACCAGGTCAGCCACGGCCAGTTGCCGCACGGCTTCGGGATAGCCTGCCAGCGTGGCGCTGCCCAGCACGGCATCGACCGTGCAGGCCACGCCGGCCAGCGCATAGCGCGCCCGCACGGCGGGCTCGCCCAGGAAGGAGCGCAGTATCGGCCCCGGGTCCGCCAGGCCGCTGGTTTCGATCAGCACGCGGCGCGGCGCGCCCTGTTCGCGCAGGGCCAGGCGCTCCAGCGCCTCCACCAGATCGCCGCGCACGCTGCAGCACAGGCAGCCATTGGCCAGCAGCACCGTGTCCTCGCAGGCCAGGCTGGTCAGGTCCTGGTCGATGCCGACCGCACCGAACTCGTTGACGATGACGGCCGTCCCGTGCAGGTCCGGCAGCGCCAGCAGCCGGTTGAGCAGCGTGGTCTTGCCGCTGCCCAGAAAGCCCGTGAGCACGGTGGCCGGAATGCGCTGGTCCGCCGCTTCGGGCAGGGCCAGCAGGCTGGAGAAATGCCCGCTCATGACGCCACCCCACCATGCACCTCGGCGAACGAGCGCAGCGTGCGCTCCAGCCGCGCCAGCGCCCACTGCGCCACGGCCTGCGGCACCTCGTCCGAGCCCAGCGCATCGAGCAGGCCGCGCAGCGGCTGCGCGCCCTGCTCGGGTGCGGGCCGGGCACGGAACCAGGCCGCCACCTCGGGCTGCTCGCAGCGCTCGCCCCCGTCCTGCAGGTAGTCCACGATGTCCAGCTCGAAGTCCTCCAGCCGCAGGCTGATGCCGCCCGCCCCGCAGGCGCAGGCACCGCCCAGCGCGACATGGCGCAGCGCCAGGGCGCACCACAGGTCCCAGAGCCGCTCGGCCTGCAGGGCGTGGTCTGAGGCCATGGCCGTGCTCACTGCCCGTCCCAGGCTACGGCTGAGGTTGCCGTTGCGGCGGACGGAGACCTGCCGCTGCGCAGCGCCTGCGTGCCCTCGTGGTCCACCTGTCCCTGGCCATCCAGCGCCACGCGGTAGACCTCGCGGGCCACCTGGGCGCTCACATAGCCTTCGCGCACGTCCTCGGCCACCTTGTCCAGTTCGCGCGCCAGCGGGTCGCCAAAGCCCCCGCCGCCGCCCGACAGCATGCGGTAGGCATCGCCGCGTTCCAGGCGCACGTTGAAGATCTTGGCGTTGGCATGGTCGGTCTTCCACTCGCCCTTGTGGCGCACGGCCAGGCCGTTGCCCATGGCGTCGCCGCCGCCCTCCAGGCCCCAGGGCTTGCAGTGCACGCGGTCGATGCGCGTGGTGACGGTGAAGGGCGACAGCGCCTGCACCACCATCTCCGCGCCCAGGCCGCCCCGATACTGGCCCGCGCCGGCCGAGTCCTGTCGGATCTCGTACTTCTCCACCAGCACCGGGTACTTGGCCTCGAGCTGCTCGGTGGGGCTGTTGTGGGTGTCGCCGTCATTGATGCAGACGGTGACGGACACGCCGTCCTCACGGCTCTTGGCGCCCCAGCCGCCGCCCAGCGGGCCGATGCCGACGATGAACAGCCGCCCGTCCTCGGGCGAGATGCCATGGATGTTGGGAAACACCAGGTCCGCATGGTGGCCTGCGATGGAGCGGTCGGGAATCGCGGGCGCCAGCGCCTTGAAGATGGTGTCGATCACCGTCATGGGGAAGGTCATCCACACGCGCATGGGATAGGGCCTCTCGGCGCTGATCACCGTGCCCATGGGCATGATCACCTTGAGCGGCCGGAAGCTCCCGTCGTTGACCGGGTAGTCGGTCGGCGTGGTGAGGCATTTGTAGGCCACCTGCGCGCAGGCGATGCCCGTGGTGAAGCCGGAGTTGTAGAAGCCGCGCACCTGCTTGGAGACGTCCGACAGGTCCACCGTCATCTCGTCGCCCTGCACCGTGACCTTGACGCGGATGGGAATGCGCTTGCCGATGTCCAGCCCGTCGTCGTCCATGAAGGACTCGGCCTCGTACACGCCATCGGGAATCGACAGCGTGTTCTTGCGCGCCACGGCCTCGCTGGAATCCATGATCTGCGCGATGGCGCCGTTGACCGCATCCACGCCATAGCGCTGCAGCAGTTCCACATAGCGGCGCTCGCCCGTGGTGATGGCCGTGATCTGCGCGCGCAGATCGCCCAGGGCCCGCTCGGCCAGGCGCACGTTCATCGCGATGATGTCGATCAGGTCCTGGTTGACCTCGCCCTGGCGCTGGTACTTCATGATGGGGATCTGTATCCCCTCGCTGAAGATGTCCGTGGTGACGTTGCCCAGCGTGCCGCCCACGTCCAGCCAGTGGGCCATGCAGCAGGTGAAGCCTTCGAGCCGGCCCTCATGGAACACCGGCATGGTGAACGTGAAGTGGTTCAGGTGGCTGCCGGTGGTGTAGGCATCGTTGGTGACCAGGATGTCGCCGGGCAGGATGTTCTCGTAGCCGAAGTGGCGGATCTTGGCCTTGACCGTCTCCGACATGCCGCGGATGAACATGGGCAGGCCCAGGCCGATGGACACCGTGTCGCCCTCGCGCGTGAACAGGCCGACCGTGAAGTCCAGCGCCTCGTAGATGATGAGGTTGTAGGCCGTGCGCGTCAGGTTGGTCTTCATCTCCTCCGTGACGGCGTACAGGCCGTTGCGGATGATCTCGACGGTGACCGGATCGACGGGCCTGGAGTCAGTGGGGTGGTTCATGTGCGGTCGCTCCCGATGTCGATTTGCAGATTGCCCAGTTCGTCCACGCGCAGCCGGTCGCCGGGCTGCACGACGGTGGTGGATGCGTGTTCCTCGATCAGCGCGGGCCCCGCGATCTCGTTGCCCGCCAACAGGCGCTCGCGCAGATGCACCGGCGTGTCCACCCAGCCGCTGGAGCGGAAATAGACGGGCTTGACCGTGCGCACGGAGGCACGGCTGGGCTCGGCGCTGCCGCGTTCCACGCTGTGCCTGGGCGGTTTCTTCATCGTGCCCAGCACGGTGACGCGCAGGCTCACGAGGTCGGCCGGCTCCTGCGGGGCCGAGGTACCGTAGCGCACCTTGTGCAGCTCGTCGAACTGGCGCTTGATGGCCGAGCGGTCCCTGCCCTCGAAGAAGGCCATGGGCAGGTCCACGGTCACCGCATGCTCCTGGCCCACGTAGCGCATGTCGGCGGCGCGCTCGATCACGATGCCGTCCGGCGCGATGCCGGACTGCGCCAGCGCGGCGCGGCCCTCGTCCTCCATGCTCTGGTAGGCGGCCTCGATCTCCTCGAAGGACACCTCGCCCAGCTTGCGGAATACCGAGCGCACGTAGTCGTAGCGCAGGTCGGAGAACAGCATTCCGTAGGCCGAGAAATAGCCGGGCGCATAGGGGATCAGCACCTTGCGGATGCCGATCTCGCGCGCAATGGCCGAGGCGTGCAGCGGCCCCGCGCCGCCGTAGACGACCATGGTGAAGCTGCCCGCGTCCAGGCCGCGCTCGGTGGTCACGGCCTTGACGGCATGCGACATCTGCGTCACGGCGATGCGCAGGATGCCGTCGGCCGCCTCGGTGGGCTCCAGGCCCAGCGGGGTCGCCACGCGCTCGGCCATCTGGCGCTGGCAGGCGTCCATGTCCAGCTGCAGCTCGCCGCCCAGGAAATGCTCCGCGTCCAGCCGGCCCAGCACCAGGTTGGCGTCGGTCACCGTGGGCTCCAGCCCGCCACGGCCATAGGCCACGGGGCCGGGGATGGAGCCGGCGCTCTGCGGGCCCACGCGCAGCGCGTTGCCCGTCTCCACGCGGGCGATGGAGCCGCCGCCCGTGCCCACTTCGTGGATGTCCATCATCGGGATCTGTATCGGCAGGGCCTGCTCGTAGCCGCCGATCAGCGCCGAGCCCGTGGTCAGCGGCCGGCCCTCGCTGATCACGCCGGCCTTGGCCGTGGTGCCGCCCATGTCGAAGGCGATGGCGTCGCCCATGCCCAGTTGTGCACAGATGGCCTGGGCGCCGATCACGCCGGCCGCCGGACCCGATTCGAGCATGCGCACGCAGCCCACCTTGGCATGCTCGACCGGGAACAGGCCGCCCGTGGACTGCACGATGTAGAAATCGCCCTCGAAGCCCTTGCCGCCCAGGTGGTTCTCCAGCTGGCCCAGGTACTGCGACACGCGCGGCCCCACATAGGCATTGGCCACGGCGGTGGACACGCGCTCGAACTCGCGGTACTCCTGCGACAGCTCGTGCGAGGCGCAGACAAAGGCGCCCGGCATCTCTTCCTGCAGGATCTGCTTGACGCGCTGCTCGTGCGCCGGGTTGCGGTAGGAGTGCAGCAGCAGCACGGCCACGGCCTCCACGCCCTGCCCTGCCAGCTCGCGGGCCAGCTCGCGCACGGCTGCCTCGTCCAGCGGCTTGTGCAGGCTGCCGTCGGCGCGCAGGCGCTCGGACACCTCATGGCGCAGCGAGCGCCGCACCAGCGGCTGGTGCTTGTTGAAGAACAGGTTGTAGGCATCGGGCCGGTTCACGCGGCCGATCTCGTAGATGTCGCGGAAGCCCTCGGTGATCAGCAGCGCGGTGTGGGCGCCATTGCGCTCCAGCAGCGTGTTGATGGCAATGGTGGAGCCGTGCAGGAACAGATGGCCGTCGCGCCAGTCGATGCCCGCGCTGTCTATCGTGGCCTGGATGCCGTTGACCAGCTCGCCATGCGTGGACAGGGCCTTGCCGAACAGCAGCTGGCCGCTGGCCTCGTCGAACGCCGCCATGTCGGTGAAGGTGCCGCCGATATCGACGGCAATGCGCAGCCGGGGCCGCTGCGAAATCGCTTGTTGGTTATCCATGAAATTCTCCAGAGACAGTTATTCACAGCGCCATGCGCCGCCCACAGTCCTTGAAACCGGCGTGCCCCAAAGCGAGGGACACCGAGGAAGGGCCGCCCCGCACCGAGGGTGTCGTCCCCCTCCCGCGAAGCGAGAGAGGGGGAAGGCGCGAAGCGACTCAGGGGGAGTCATCTCAGACATCAGTGCCGATACGGTTGCGCAGCACGCCCAGGCCCGTGATCTCGACCTCGACCACATCGCCATGCTTCATGTACAGAGGCGGCTCGCGGCGGTCGCCCACGCCGCCCGGCGTGCCCGTGGCGATCACATCGCCGGGCGACAGCGGCGTGAAGCGCGACACATAGGCCACGATGGTGGGGATGTCGAAGATCAGGTCGCCCAGGCTGGCCTGCTGCACCACGCTGCCGTTCAGGCGCGTCTGCAGCGCCAGGCTGCGCACGTCGGCCACCTCGTCGCGCGTGACCAGCCAGGGGCCGAAGGGCGCCGTGCCGGGAAAGTTCTTGCCGGGCGTGAACTGGTGCGTATGGCGCTGCCAGTCGCGCACGCTCACATCGTTGAAGCAGGCATAGCCGGCGATGTGGTCGAAGGCATCTTCCTTTGCAATGTGGCGCCCGCCCCGGCCGATGACGAAGGCCAGCTCGCCCTCCCAGTCGAAACGCTCCGAAAAGGCCGGGCGTAGCAGCTCGTCGCCATCGGCGGCCAGGCTGTCGTTGAAGCGCAGGAACAGCGACGGGTGCTCGCTGTCGGCGCGCCGCGTCTCGGCCACATGGGTCTTGTAGTTCAGGCCCACGCAGATGAGCTTGCCGGGGTTGGGGATGACGGGCAGCGCCTGGGTCTGCGCCGCATCGACGGACACGGCGCCGGCCTGCAGGGCCTGCTCCAGCTCGCCCAGCGCCTGTGCGCGCAGCACGGACAGCAGGTCGGGATGGCGGGCGAGAAAGTCGGCGGGCGGCTGCAGGAAGCGCTCGGCCAGAACCTGCCCGTAGCGGGGCTGTCCGGCATGGATGAAGCTGGCGAGTTTCAACGGATTTTCCTTAGGTTCGGTGTCTGGAAAACCTGCCACGGCAAGGCCGCTGGCAAGGCATGACTGCACTGTAGAAATCCCGTTGATATCTGGATAGATAGAATTTCAGGCTTTCAGAATTGCCTCATCAGGCATACCTCAACCGGGTAACCACCATGCACCTGCCCAGCGTCAAGCTCTTCCTCGAGGTCTCCGAAGCCGGCAGCATCAGCAAGGTCGCGGCACGGCGGCACACCGTGCAGTCGCACATCAGCCGGCAGATCAGCGAGTTCGAAGCGTCTCTGGGCGGCCCCTTGCTGCGGCGCACGGGCCGGGGCGTCACGCTGACGCCGCTGGGCGCGCGGGCCGCGCTGCGGCTGCGCAGCTGGCTGCAGGAAACCGAGCAATTGCAGGAAACACTGCGTGCGGACGCAGGCCAGCTATGGGGCGAGGTGCGGCTGGGCATCGTGCCCTCGGCCGCGCACCCGCTGATGACGCATGTGTTCGACTGGCTGCAGCGCGAGCACCCCGGCATACGCCTGAACATCACCGAGGCCCAGGGCACGGAGCTCGACGCGCTGCTGGACAGCGGCGCCGTGGACCTGGCCATCCTCTTTCGCTTCGCGCGCCCGGCCGGCGGCGATGAGCGGCTGCTGAGCACCGCGCACAGCTATCTGGTGTCGCGCCCTGGCGACCCCTTGACCCTGGCGCCCACCACGGAGTTCGCCGCGCTCGACGGCCTGCAACTGGTGCTGCCGCGACGCCCCAGCCATTGGCGCGACGCGCTCGATGAGGCCGCGCACAGCCACGGCTTTCGGCTCGCGGCGGCGGCCGAGGCCGACTCGCTGACCGTGCAAAAGGAACTCGTGGCCCACGCGCCCGGCCTCTACTCGGTGATCGGCCCGTATTCCATCGATGCCGAGCTGCGCCAGGGCCGGCTGCAGGCCAGCCGCCTGGTCAACCCCGGCCTGGTGCGCCATGTGACGCTGGCCCTGCCCCGGCACGGCAAGCTCACCCAGGCCTGCCGCGTGGTGGGCGATGCCATCGAGGCATTGACGCAGGCCTGGGGACAGCAGCTGTCGCCGGGGCCGCTGAGCACCTCGGGACTGCTCGGCGGTTGAAGGGATCAGATATCGGCCCCATCGGCTCCAGTCGTCGGCCATGCACGCCGTGGCCAGGCCATCGGAACAGAACGGCCGCAACCATGTCAGCGCGCCTGGCCATCACGCACGGCTGCAATGGCCTCGATCTCGATCATGGCCGCCGGGTCGTACAGCGCCTGGATCTGGGCAATCGTGTCGGCCGGATAGGGGGCGCCGAAGAACTCGCGGCGCAGGGCGACCACCTCGTCGAAGTGGCCCATGTCGGTGACGAAGATGGTGACCTTGATCACGTCCTTCAGGCTGGAGCCGCCCGCCTCCAGCGCGCGGCGCAGATTGGCAAACGCCTGCCGGCCCTGTGCCAGGAAGCCACCCGGCACGATGCGGCCATCGTCTCCGGCGCCGGCCTGGCCGGAGATGAACAGCAGCTCGCCAAAGCGAATGCCTTGCGACAGCAAAAACGGCTCGTAGGGGTCGGGTTGCGTGGTGACACGGTGCAGCATGGTTTCATTTCCTTCATCCATCCCCGGCAGGATCGCGCTTGGGGCATGGGTGAACGATAGGGAAGCCAGATGATTGCGACAAAGGTTCATTTGTCAGGCATAAGATGAGTTTTCTTCACCCCATTGCTCACCCCATTCCTCACCCGACCCTTGCGTCCTCCAGCCCTCATGCAACGCAACCAGCTGCCGCTTTCCGCACTGCGCGCCTTCGAGGCCGCCGCCCGCCTGGGCAGCTTCAAGCAGGCCGCCGACGACCTGGCCGTGACACCCACGGCCATCAGCCACCAGATCCGCGCGCTGGAGGAACAGCTGGGCCTGGCGCTGTTCGATCGCCAGGTACGCAAGGTGGTGCTGACCGAGGCCGGCGCCCAGCTCTATCCGGTGCTGCGCGATGGTTTCGACGCCTTTGCCGCCACGCTGGAGCGCCTGCTGCAAAAGCGCCTGCGCGCCCAGGTCAGCATCTCGGCCACCAATGCGTTCACCGTGAAATGGCTGGTGCCGCGCATGGCCAGCTTCCGCGCGATGCACCCTGAGGTGGACCTGCAACTGCAGGCCTCGGACGATGTGGTGGACCTGCGCTCCCATGCCGTCGATATCGCCGTGCGCTACGGGCGCGGCCCTTATCCGGGCCTGGTGGCCGAGCCCCTGTTCAGCGACCGCTTTGCGCCCGTGGCCAATCCCCGGCTGGGCGTGCTGTGTCCGGCCGACCTGGCCCGCCTGCCGCTGATCCGCTTTGACTGGAAGACGGCGCACGCCAGCAATCCCACCTGGGAGCGCTGGTTTGACGAGGCAGGCCTGGCCTGGAATTCACCGGCGGGGCAACTGCGCTTTTCCGACGAGGGCCATGCCATCCAGGCGGCCATCGCCGGTCATGGCATTGCCCTGGTGAGCCTGGCCCTGGTGGCCGAGGACATTGCGGCCGGCCACCTGCTGCAGCCCTTCGGCCCCTCGATCACCGGCCATACCTACCATCTGGCCGTGGGCGAGCAACGGGAGCCGGGCCCCCATGTGCGCGCCGTCATGGACTGGCTCAGAAGCCAGTCCATGGCCGTGCCATAGCCGTACCGTAGCCGCCCTCAATAGCCCCGCGCCGCGTCCACCGCCTGCGGCAGCTCGCCGCTGGAGCGCCAGCGCCGGATGTTGCCCGCCACGATGGCCGATGCCGTCGCGCGGTCCGTGGGTGCCGAGATGTGGGGCAGCACGGTCACGGCGGGGTGCGCCCATTGCCAGGACGCTTCGGGCAGGGGCTCCTGCTCGAACACGTCCAGCACGGCATGGGCCAGGCGGCCGCTGTCCAGGGCGGCGCGCAGCGCGGCATCGTCCACGATGGGGCCGCGCGCAAAGTTGATCAGCGAGGCATGGGCAGGCAGCGCGGCCAGCGCCTGCGCGCCGACGATGCCGCGCGTCTGCGGCGTGAGCGGCAGCAGGCATACGAGGATGTCGGTCTGCGCCAGCATGGCGGGCAGCTCGGCATCACCCGCATGGCATTGCACGCCTTCCATCTGCCTGGGCGTGCGGCTCCAGCCGCGCACCTTGAAGCCTGCCGCCAGCAGCCGCCGCGCGCTGGCTTCGCCCAGTGCGCCCAGGCCCAGCAGCGATACCGTCCTGTCCTGCGCGCGCACGCCGTCATGCGCCAGCCATTGGCGCGCGGCCTGCTGCCGGGCATAGCGCGGCATGTCGCGGTGCAGGTACAGGGTCCAGGCCAGCACGGCCTCGGCCATGGTGTCGGCCAGTTGCGGGTCCACCAGGCGGACGATGCGCAGGTCGGTATCGCCCAGGTCGGCCACCAGGCGCTCCACGCCGGCCCAGACGCTGTGCACCCATTGCAGGCGCGGCAGCGTGCGCAGGTCGGCAGGCTGGGGGTTGGCGACGATGGCGACCTCGCAGGCCGCGCGCTGGTCGGCATCCAGCGTATCGAGCGCCACCACGCGCTCCTCGGGCAGGGCCGCCTGCAGGGCCTGCAGCCAGGCCTGGGCTGCCGGGTAGCCGGGTGCGCAGAGGAAAGGGAGCGGGGGGAGCGGGGGGAGCGAGGCGCGAGGAGACAGCGAACCGCTCATTTGGCGAAGACCTTGTCCAGATCGGCGAAGCCCTTGACCTCGATGGGATTGCCGCTGGGGTCGCGGAAGAACATGGTGGCCTGCTCGCCGGGCTCGCCCTCGAAGCGGATGCCGGGTTGCAGCACGAAGTCCACCACGCCGCCGGACAGCCGCGCGGCCAGGGCCTTCCAGTCGTCCATGGCCATCACCAGGCCCAGGTGGGGCATGGGCACCATGTGGTCGCCCACGCGGCCGGTGTTCGTGACCGGGAAGGGCTCGCCCAGGTGCAGCGAGATCTGGTGGCCGAAGAAGTCGAAGTCCACCCAGGTCTCGGTGCTGCGGCCTTCCTGGCAGCCGAGCAGCGTGCCGTAGAAGGCGCGCGCTTCGTCCAGATCGCGGACATGGTAGGCAAGGTGGAAACTGGTGCGCATGGCTGATCCTTTGGTTGTGCTTGTGGTGCAGGCAGGTTCGCAGGCCGTGGCCTGCCGTGGGTGGCGCGAGCCTAGCAGAGGCTTTTCAAAAGTGATAGCGTTGATTTCTTTGCAATCCCCAAGGAAATCTTTTGGAGACCCGCTATCTCAAGAGCCTGATCGCCGTGGTGGACAGCGGCTCCATCGCCGATGCGGCTCGCGCCGAGCACCTGACCGCCGCCGCCGTGGGCCAGCGCGTGCAGGCGCTGGAGCGCGAACTGGGCTTTGCCCTGCTCTCGCGCAGCGGCCATGCGGCCCGCCCCACCCAGGCCTGCCTGGACCTGCTGCCGCGCGCGCGGCGCCTGGTGCGCGAGGCCGCGCTGCTGGGCAGCGATGCCAGCGCCGATGGCCTGGCCGGCACGCTGCGCATCGGCGCCATCTCGACCGCGCTCACGGGCATGCTGCCGGCCGCGCTGCGCAAGCTCACGCAGGCGGCGCCACAGTGCCGGCCCGTCATCGTGCCGGGCACCTCGCGCGCGCTGTTCCAGATGCTGCAGTCCGGCGAGCTCGATGCCGCCGTCATCGTGGCGCCCCCTTTTGAACTGCCCAAGGCGCTGCGCAGCGTGCAGCTGCGCCGCGAGCCGCTGGTGCTGCTGGCACCGCCCCAGGCGCGCGGCCGGCCTGCCGCGCTGCTGCGCAGCCTGCCCTACATACGCTACGACCCCGATGCCTGGGGTGGCCGCCATGCGGCCGACTGGCTGGCCGACCAGGGGCTGGAGCCTGCGGTGCTGTGCGACCTGGACGCGCTGGAGGCCATTGCCATGCTGGCCGCCGACGGCATGGGCGTGGGCCTGGTGCCGCACTGGACGGGCCTGGAGCGCTTCATGGGCGACTGCCGCATGCTGCCCATTGCGGGCGCCGCCTATGAGCGCGCCATCTGGCTGGTGACCAGCGCCGAGCCCGACCTGCCGCGCATGGCCGAGCTGCTGGAGGGTGCACTCGCTTAGGTTGCGGCCTTCGTTCTCAATCCGCCTGCACGTATCCCGTGACGCGGATCATCTCGCGGTACTTGGCGATCTCGCGCGCATAGGCGGCCGCCGCATCGTCCAGGCCCATGGGCTTGGCGACGTCACGGCCGTCGGCCTCCAGCTTGGCGATGACCTGCGGGTCCAGCAGGGCCTGGCCGATGGCCTGGTTCAGGCGCTGCTTGACGTCCTGCGGCGTGCCGCGCTTGACGAAGTAGCCCGCCAGGCTGGCGTACTCGAAATCGCGCAGCGCCGGCACTTCGGTGATGCTGGGTACGGCCGACAGCACGGCAGGCCGGTTGCGCGACAGCACGGCCAGCGCCCGGAAGCGGCCGGTGCGGATCATCTCCAGCATGGACGCCTGGAACGGCATGATGCTGAAGTCGATCTGGCCGCCGGCCAGGTCCTGGATCACGGGCGCCGTGCCCGCATAGGGCGCGTGGGTGAACGGCACCTTCACCACCTTGCCCATGTACTCGGTGATCAGGTGGTAGAGCGAGCCCACGCCCACCGAGCCGTAGGTCAGCGAATTGCTTTCGTTGCGCGAGCGCGCCAGCGCCAGGAACTCTTGCATGTCCCGGGCCGGCAGGCCCGAACGCACCAGCAGCACCAGGTGGGTGACGGTGATGTACTGCAGGTTCTCGAACGCATCGGGCTGGTAGCGCACGGCCTTGTTGGTGAGCGGCGGCAGGATGAGTTCGTTCTGCGTGCCCTGGAAGAACATGCTGCCGTCGGCCCTGGCGCCCAGCACTTTGGAGGCGGCAATCGTCCCCGTGGCGCCGCCCAGGTTTTCCACGATCACCTTGGTCGCCAGTCCCTCGCCTATGGGCTTGCTCAGGATGCGGGCGCTGACGTCGCTGGGCCCGCCTGCCGGGTAGGGCACCATCAGGCTGACCGGGCCGGGCGCCGAGGCCGCGGCAGGCTGCAGCAGCAGGGGCGCCAGCGGCAGGCCGGCGGCGATTTTCAGGAGCGAGCGGCGTGTGGGCAAGGCAAGTGGATTCATGAAAGTGCACCAGGCAGTGGCTTGAGGGGGAAGGCGGGAATCAGGCGCGCCCTACCACCGGGCGTGGGGCAGGCGCGCAATGGTGTGGAGCACCGCCAGGCCGCGCGGGACGATGGTGTCCACCTCGCAGTACTCGTCGGTGGTGTGGAACTTGCCGCCCACGGGGCCGGTGCCGCACAGCGTGATGGCGCCCAGGCTGGAGGTCACGCCCGAGTCCGCGCAGCCGCCGCTGAACTCGCCCTCGGCCTTGTGGCCCAGCACGCCCAGCTCGGCCTGGTACAGCTCGAACAGTTGCTGCGACTGCGGCGTGGGAACGAAGGGGCGGAACTCGCCGGTGATGTTCAGCGTGGAGCGCGTGCCCTGGATGAAGGACTTGTCGCAGATGCAGCGGATGCGGCCCACCAGGGACTCGCGCTGGTCCAGGTCGAAGATGCGCAGGTCGATGGCCGCCTTGGCCGACGGCGCCGACGTGTTCACCGACAGGCCGCCCGACACCAGGCCCACGTTGACGGTGACGCCCTTGTCCAGGTCGGTGAGCGCGTCCAGCGCCACCACCTTGTGCGCCAGCTCCGAGATGGCGCTGATGCCCTCGGCGAAGTTGGCGCCCGAATGCGCCGCCTTGCCCTCGATCTCCACGCCGAAGAACACGCCGCCCTTGCGGCCCGTGACCACGTTGCCCGAAGGCCGGCCCGGCTCCGCATTGAAGACAAAGCCCGCCTTGCGCGCAAAGGGCTCGATGACGGACTTGCTCAGGGGGGAGCCGATTTCCTCGTCGCAGGTGAACAGGCCCGTGACCTCGGGCGCAGGCTCCGCGCTGTGGGCCAGCGCAGCCAGCAGGAAGGCGTTCATGACGATGCCCGACTTCATGTCGGCCACGCCCGGGCCGTAGGCCCTGCCACCTTCGATGCGAAACGGCCTGCGCGCGGCCTCGCCTTCAGGGAAGACCGTGTCGCAGTGCCCCATCAGCAGCACGGGCCTGCCCACGGTGCTGCCCGCGTTCACGGTGACCGAGATCGCCGCCTCCACGCCATCGACGAAATGCGGGCTGACCTGCAGCCCCTGGCTCAGGAAGAAGGCCTCCAGGCGCCGGAACACGCGCGCCACGCCAGGCTTGTCGAAACTGCCCGAGTCGATGTTGACGATGTCGGCCAGCAGCGAAAGCATGTTCTCCCGCTGGCCCTTGATCCACTCCGACGCGCCGACCGCCCGGTCCGCACTGACAATGGCTTGCTGTGGCATCCGCTGCCTCCGTATTTTCAATACTTGGTATTGTTATTTAATACTTTAGATTCACAATCAGGTAAAACGATGATCGAAAACGCGTTGTATGTGGGCTCCGTGGGCAAGGCATTCCGCGTGCTGGACTGCTTCAAGGGCGCGGCGGGCGACCTGAGCCTCACGGAAATCATGGAGCGCAGCGGCCTGGACAAGAGCGCCGCCCAGCGCTACGCCTACACCCTCAGCGCCGAGGGCTACCTGCAGCAAAACAGCCAGACCCGCCGCTACCGGCTGGGCCCGGGCGTGCTGGACCTGACCTTCCATTTCCTGCGAACCCATGCGCTGGCGGAGGCGCTCAACCCCCTGCTGCTGCAGCTGTCCAAGGACACGGAGCAGAAGATCAGCCTGTCGCTGCGCGACGGCGACTGGCTGGTGCATGTGCTGCGCCACCAGACCAGCACCGAGCACTACCACGCCTCGCTCGTGGGCCGGCGCGTGCCCCTGCAATGCACGGCAGGCGGGCGCGCCGTGATGGCACGGCTGGACGAGGCGCAGGTGGAGCAGTTGCTGGCCCCCGGCCGCCTGCTGGCCAGCACGCCCCGGACGCTGACCACGGCCAAGGCCGTCCAGGCGGAACTGAAGAAGGTGCGCGAGCGCGGCTACGCCATGGTGGTCGATGAATTCATCATGGGCGAGGTCGCGCTGGCCGCCGCCGTGGTCGATGCCGACGGCGTGCCGCTGGGCGCCCTGCACCTGAGCGGATCGTCAAGCCAGTGGAGCGGCGCCGACTACGCGAAGAAGTTCTCGCCCCTGCTGCTCAACGCCATCGCCCAGTACGAGCGGCGCAACGCGTAGCGCCTGCCGTCCAGCGCGGATCCCGCTATACTGCCCCCTTCTTTCTTGAACGAGCTGCTGCAGGAAAGACGTTTTCCGGGCCTTTGCCGCCCGGGTGTCTTTCATCGTCCGTACACCCATCGGACGCGGCGAGCGCCAACCAGGCCTCGCGGATCTGCAGCCATGAGCACTCCTCAACGACTCCAGCGTGCCTTTGCACGCACGGGCATCTCTCTCGACTATCGCGACGGCATCTACCACGTGCGCGATGGCCAGGCCGAGGCCCACATTCTTCTTCCCGACAGCCTTCCCCTGGAGGACAAGGCCGTGCGCCAGTTGCTGGCCTTTGCCGCCGTGCGCCGGCATGACGGCCAGGGCAGCCACGGCGCCGTCTGCCGCGCCTGCGCCACGCCCGACTTCCATCCGGGCACGGTGGCGCCCGTGGGCAGCGTGGTGGCCACGCCATCGGACTTCGTCATTCCGGCCGCCATCGGCACGGACATCAACTGCAGCGTGCGCCTGCTGACCACGGGCGCCCGGCTGGACCAGCTGGCGCCGCACAAGGGCCGGCTGGTGGAACTGCTGACCGCCAGCCTGCTGGGCAGCGGGCGCGACGTGCCCGTGACCACGGCCGCCTTCCGCGCGCTGTTCGACCACGGGCCGGCCGCCTTTGTGGACCGGCTGAGCGGCCAGGGCCTGTGGGGCCATGTCGACAGGGACCGCCTGCACCGCGAGCTGGCCGCCTGCATCGGCCTGGACAGCTTCGCTGGCAGCGCCCGCCACGCGCCCCATGCCTATCTGCAGGAGCGCCATGCCGTGTTCCGCGACCCGTGCCTGGGCACGGTGGGATCGGGCAACCATTTCGTGGAACTGCAGGTGGTCGACGAGGTGCTGGACCGCCACGCGGCCTACCGGGCTGGCCTGCGCGCGGGCGACGTGGTGGTGATGATCCACAGCGGCTCGCGCGACCTGGGCTTTTACGTGGGCCAGGCCTGGATGGACCGCGCCCGGGCCGAGTGGCCGCAAGGCGTGAAGCACCCGGCCAGCGGCCTGTACGGCCTGTCGGGTCCGCTGGCCGGCGAGTACCTGCAGGCCATGGGCGTGGCGGCGCGCTATGCCTGGGCCAACCGCGTGGTGCTGGCCGAGCTGGTGCGCAAGGACCTGGAGCAGATCGTGGGCGCAGCGGATTCGCGCCTGGTGGTCGATGTGCCGCACAACGTGGTCCTGCAGCAAGGCGGCATGAACATCCACCGCAAGGGCGCCACGCCGGCCAACGAGGGCGACTTCGCGCTGATCCCGGGGTCCATGGGCGATGCCTCCTACCTGGTCACGGGCCTGGGCGCGGCCGACTGGCTCTGGTCCTGCAGCCATGGCGCGGGGCGGCGCATGCGCCGCCAGGCCGTGCGCGCGCTGCGCCCCGAGGCAAGTGCAGGCCATGCGGCCGAGCAGGGCTGGCAATGCGTGACGCTGCGCGAGGAGCGCCGCATCGAGGAGGCGCCCGAAGCCTACAAGCCCATCGGCCCGGTCATCGAGTCGCAGGAGGCCGCCGGCCTGATCCACGCCGCCGTGAAGCTCAGGCCCTGGATCACCTTCAAGGCCTGAGCACCGGCAGGCGCCTCACTGCAGCCGCAAGCCGTCCGCCGCACGGTCCTGGGCCAGCTTGCGGTACAGCGTCTGGCGGCTGATGCCCAGCATGCGCGCGGCCTGGGTGACATTGCCCCGGCAGTTCTCCAGCGCCTGCCGCACGGCCCAGCGCGAGAGTTCATCCAGGCTCTGCGGCGCAGCGTCGAGCCGGGGGCCGCTGCGGGCGGTCTGCGCCAGCTCGGCCTGGAAGTCGTCGGGCAGGTGCTGCCATTGCAGGCAGTCCTCATGGGGATCGAGCATGGCGCAGGCCGTTCTCAGCACGCTGGCGCACTGGCGCAGATTGCCGGGCCAGCCATGGCCGGCCAGCTGCGCCAGCAGGGCCGGCGCCATGCGCAGCGGGCGCGCGGGTTCGATGTCGGCCAGCATGCGCGCGGCCAGCGCCTCGAAGTCGCCGCGCTCGCGCAGCGGAGGCAGCTCCACGGCCAGGCCGTTGATGCGGTAGTACAGGTCGGCACGAAAGCGCCCCTGGTCCGCATCCTCGCGCAGCCTGCGGTTGGAGGCGCTGACCAGCGCGAAATCGACCGCAACGGGCGTGCCACCGCCCAGCGGCACCACCTGCCGCTCCTGCAGCACGCGCAGCAGCCGGGTCTGCAGCGACAGCGGCATGTCGCCGATCTCGTCCAGGAACAGCGTGCCGCCGTGCGCCTGGCGCAGCAGGCCCGCCTGTCCTTCGCGCCGCCCGCCCGTGAAGGCGCCCTGGCGGTAGCCGAACAGCTCGGCCTCGATCAGCGACTCGGGCATGGCCGCGCAGTTGATGGCCACGAAGGGGCCGTCGCGGCGCGGCCCGCTGTCGTGGGCCGCGCGCGCAAACCATTCCTTGCCCACGCCGGACTCGCCCTGGATGAGCAGCGCAATCGGCTTGCCCAGCACGCGCCGGGCCTTGTCGGCCGCCGCACGCCAGCGCGCATCGCCCGTGTCCAGCCGCGCCAGCGCATCGCGGGGGGCCTGCCGTGTTTCCCCCGCTTGCCGCGCTCCCAGCGCCTCCTGCACTGTCTGCGCCGCCGCCCCCGCCATGATGGTGCGCCGGTCCGGCACCAGCTGGCCGAACAGCGCCGTGCCGTCATGGCGCCGCAGCGGCTGGGCCGCATCGGGCTGGCGGTGCTGGCGTGACAGCAGCTCCTGCAGGCTGGCGTCCAGCACCTGGTCCAGCGCCACGCTGCCCAGCTGCGCGTGCGACAGGCGCAGCAAGGCCAGAGCGGCGCGGTTGGCACCCACCACCCAGCCGTCGCCCGAGATCAGCGCAATGCCTTCGCCCACCGTGCCAATGCCTTCGGGCCGCGCGTGCAGGTGCAGGCGGATGTGGCGCTGGCCGTCGCAGGCCATGAGGCGGTTTTCGATCATGCGGGCCGCCGTGCCGACCAGGCCCAGCGTGTGCGGGCTGCCCCGGCCATATTCGCTGGAGATGTCCAGGATGCCCAGCAGCTGGCCCGTGCCCGACAGGATGGGCGCGGCCGCGCAGGTGAGAAAGCCGTTGCGCTCCAGGAAATGCTCGCCGCCCTGGATTTCGATGGAGTCCATCTCGGCCAGTGCCGTGCCGATGGCATTGGTGCCGCGCTGCGCCTCATGCCAGGACGCGCCGCTGGCCAGGGCCACGCGCTCGGCCTTGCCCAGAAAGAAGGGGTCGCCGCAGGTATCCACCAGGGTGCCGCAGGGGCCGGCCAGCACCACCACGCTCTGGCTGCCGCGCACCTGCTCGGACAGGTACTCCATGACGGGCCGTGAATGCGCCAGCAGCGCATGGTGGCGGCTGCGCAGCACGCCCAGCGCATGCTGCTCCAGGTTATCGGCGGCGCCCAGGCGCCCGGTGGGACGCAGTCCCTGCTCGATGCAGCGCTGCCACGAGCGCGCCAGGCGCTCGTCCACCAGGCCGCTGGGGCACAGGCCCGACTCCATCAGGCTGTGACGGGCCTGGCGCAAGGCCACAAGGGAGGCTCTCGATTGCATGCTGTCTCCTGCTCGGGCGTCATTGCGCCGCGTTGCGGGCCAGTATGCGGGGCCGGCGGGCACCGGGCAAGCCAAGTGGCGGGTCAGGCGCCCGACTGTTCCATTTCTGGACAGTTGTCCTGTTGCGCAACGTCACGGCACAGGGCGAACGCGCACGGGAATACCCGCAGCAGCCACGTCCCGCGCGCCTTTGCGGGCACCTGCCCTGCGGCCTGCGGGCTGGCACGGCTTTTGAATCATGTCTGCCGTCCGGCCATGGCCGGATATCCCGATCCACACCCGATCACAACAGACCCATAAGCATCCTCAGGAGACAAGCAGCATGACCGTCTACGCAGCACCCGGCGCCGCTGGCGCCAAGATCGCCTACAAGGCCCGCTACGACAACTTCATCGGCGGCAGGTTCGTACCTCCGGTCAAGGAGCAGTACTTCGACGTGGTCACCCCCATCAGCGGCAAGGTCTACACCCGCGCCGCGCGCTCCACGGCCGAGGACATCGAACTGGCGCTGGACGCCGCCCATGCCGCCAGCGACGCCTGGGGCCGCACCAGCGCGGCCGAGCGTGCGAACGTCCTGCTGAAGATCGCCGACCGCATCGAGGCCAACCTGGAGCTGCTCGCCTATGCCGAGACCGTGGACAACGGCAAGGCCATCCGCGAGACGCTGAATGCCGACATCCCGCTGACCGTGGACCATTTCCGCTATTTCGCGGGCTGCGTGCGCGCCCAGGAAGGCGCGCTCAGCCATATCGACGAGACCACGGTGGCCTATCACATCCAGGAGCCGCTGGGCGTGGTGGGCCAGATCATTCCCTGGAACTTTCCCATCCTCATGGCGGCCTGGAAGCTGGCACCCGCGCTGGGCGCGGGCAACTGCGTGGTGCTCAAGCCGGCCGAGTCCACGCCCATCAGCATCCTGATCCTGGCCGAGCTCATTGCCGACCTGCTGCCGCCCGGCGTGCTCAACATCGTCAACGGCTTCGGCCGCGAGGCCGGCATGCCGCTGGCCACCAGCAAGCGCATCGCCAAGATCGCCTTCACGGGCTCCACCTCCACGGGCCGCGTGATCGCCCAGGCCGCCGCCAACAACCTGATCCCTGCCACGCTGGAGCTGGGCGGCAAGTCGCCCAACATCTTCTTCGCCGATGTGATGGACAAGGACGATGCCTTCCTCGACAAGGCCGTCGAAGGGCTGGTGCTGTTCGCCTTCAACCAGGGCGAGGTCTGCACCTGCCCCAGCCGCGCGCTGATCCACGAAAGCATCTACGACCGCTTCATGGAGCGCGTGCTCCAGCGCGTGGCCGCCATCCGGCATGCCAACCCGCTGGACACCGACAGCATGATGGGCGCGCAGGCGTCCAAGGAGCAGCTCACCAAGATCCTGTCGTACCTGGACCTGGGCAAGCAGGAGGGCGCCGAGGTGCTGGCCGGCGGCGGCCAGGCCCATCTGGGCGGTGACCTGGAAGGCGGCTACTACGTGCAGCCCACGCTGTTCAAGGGCCACAACAAGATGCGCATCTTCCAGGAGGAAATCTTCGGCCCCGTGCTGGCCGTGACCACCTTCAAGGACGAGGCCGAGGCCCTGGCCATTGCCAACGACACGCTCTACGGCCTGGGCGCTGGCGTGTGGAGCCGCAACGGCAACGTGGCCTACCGCATGGGCCGCGCCATCAAGGCCGGGCGCGTGTGGACCAACTGCTACCACGCCTACCCGGCGCACGCGGCCTTTGGCGGCTACAAGGAATCGGGCATCGGCCGCGAGACCCACAAGATGATGCTGGACCACTACCAGCAGACCAAGAACCTGCTGGTCAGCTACAGCGAGAACAAGCTGGGCTTCTTCTGAAGTTCTTCCCAGGTGAATGCGGCCGGCGGCGCGCAGCGCGGCCGGCCGTCCAGGAAAGGACCACCCCATGGTTGACAAAGTGATTGCCACCGACGCCGCGCTGGCGCTGATCGCCGACCTGCAGGCGCAGCACGGGCCGGTGTTCTTCCACCAGTCCGGCGGCTGCTGCGACAACAGCGCCGCCAACTGCTACCTGCCCGGCGAGCTGACGATAGGCGCCCAGGACGTGGTGCTGGGCCAGGTGGGCGGCGCGCCCTTCTACATCGGCAAGTCGCAGTACGAATACTGGAAGCACACCCAGCTCATCCTGGACGTGATCGAGGGCCAGGGCGGCACCTTCTCGCTGGAGGGCAGCACGGGCAAGGCCTTCCACACACGCTCCAGGCTGTTCACGGACGAGGAATACGCCGAGATCCTGGCCGGCGAGGGCAACGGCCCCTGACAGGGGCCGCGCGGCGGGCTACTTTCCGGTCAGCCGCTTGACCGCGGCCTCGGTCTGGCGCACATGCTCGTCCGGGTCCGAGCCCATGTGCACGAAGCGGACCTTGCCGTCCTGCCCGATCACGTAGGAGATGCGGTCGGCGCGCTGGGGGTTGGCGGCGGCCGAGGCGTCGTAGGCGCGGATGGTCTGCGCCTGCGGGTCCGATGCCACGGCGAACTGGTCGCGGCAGGCCTCGGTGGAAAAGCGCTTGAGCGTATCGATGTCGTCATGCGACATGCCCACCACCGTGGCGCCCATGGCCGCGAAACGCGGCGTGGCCTCGGCAAAGGCGTGGGCTTCCATGGTGCAGCCCTGGGTGAAGGCCTTGGGGAAGAAATACAGCACCACCGGCCCCTTCCTGAGCGTGGCGGCCATGTCGAAATCGAAGGCCTTGCCCGCCACCGCGGCCGGCGTGGTGAAGCGCGGCGCGGTGTCGCCCACCTTGAGCGCGGCTTGGGCCAGCGGCGACAGCAGCAGCGCCGCAAGCACGGGTGCGGCGGCGCGCGCGCAGCGGCGGCCCCAAGAGGTGCGATGTTGGGTGGAATCGCCGCAGCGGATATCGGACATGCATGGCCTCCTGAGCCTGGAACGGGATGCGCCATTGTGGCCAATCGGCCCGGGCCGCTGGCGCATTTGCCGTGGATCAGCGCGGGGATTCGCCGGGCCTGATCCTGAACCAGATCGAGTACATGGCGGGCAGGAAGACCAGCGTCAGCACCGTGCCGGCCAGCGTGCCGCCGATCAGCGTATAGGCCAGCGTTCCCCAGAACACCGATTGGGTCAGCGGGATGAAGGCCAGGATCGCCGCCAGCGCGGTCAGGATCACGGGCCGGGCGCGCTGGACGGTGGCCTCCACCACCGCCTGGAACGGCGCAAGCCCCTCCTGCTCGTTGTGCTGGATCTGCCCGATCAGGATCAGCGTGTTGCGCATCAGGATGCCCGACAGCGCGATCAGCCCCACCAGTGCATTGATGCCGAAGGGCTGCTGAAAGACGATCAGCGTCGGCACCACGCCGATCAATCCCAGGGGGCTGGTCAGGAACACCATGACCATGGCCGATATCGACCGCACCTGCAAGATGATGATGATCAGCGTGATGGCGATCATGATCGGGAACAGGGGCAGCATGGCCGTCATGGCCTTGCCGGATTCCTCGATGGAGCCGGCCTCGTCGATGCGGTAGCCCGCAGGCAACGCCTTCCTGATGGGCTCCAGCTGCCGGGTGATGGCCGCAGAGACATCGGGCGGCTGCAGGCTGTCATCGATGTCTCCGCGGACCGTGATGGTGGGCATGCGGTCGCGGCGGCGCATGACGGGCTCCTCCATCTGCACGGTGACCTCGCCCAGCTGCGACAGCGGTATGCGCTGGCCAGTGGCGTTGGTGAGCGTGAAGTCGCCGACCCTGGCCACATCGTGGCGGGTGCCGCCCGCAGAACGCGCCATCACCTGCACGGTGCGGATGTCCTCGCGCACGGTGGTCACGGGCACGCCGCTGAGCAGGAATTGCAGCTGCTGCGCGACTGCCGCGGAGGTCAGGCCCATGGCCTGCAGCCGGTCCTGGTCCAGGGTGAAGCGCATGACGGGGGTGCGCACGCCCCAGTCGGAGTTCACGGTCCGCATCATCGGGCTGTCGTGCAGCACCTGGTGCACCTGGCCGGCAATGTCGCGCAGCCGCTGCGGGTCGGGGCCGGAGACGCGATACGCCACGGGGAACGGGGAGTACGGCCCGAACACGATCTGCGATGCGCGCACCTGCGCCTGCGGGGCCAGTCCCTGGGCGATGGCCTCGCGCAGCCTCAGCTTGAGCGCGTCGCGCTGCGCCTGGTTGGCGGTGCGCACGACGATCTTGGCGAACGACGGGTCGGGCAGCTCAGGGGAGATGGCCAGAAAAAAGCGCGGTGCGCCCTGGCCGATATAGGCGGTCACGATCTCCGATTCGGGCTGCTGCAGCAGCCAGGCTTCCACCGTGCGGGTGGTCTCGCTCGTCTGGCCGATGGAGGTGCCGTAGGGCATCTGCACCTCGACCATCACCTCGGGCCGGTCGGAGATGGGAAAGAACTGCTTCTTCACGATGGACATGCCCAGCACGGAAGCCACCATGAGCCCGCCCACGACTGCGGCCACCATGCCCTTGCGGGCGATCACCTTGCCCAGCACGCGCCGCAGGCGCTCGTAGCGGGGCGTGCCATACATCGCCGCATGTCCGCCTTCGACCTTTTTGAGAGGGGGCAGCATCTTCACGCCCAGATAGGGCGTGAACACCACGGCCACCACCCAGGACACGATGAGCGCGATGCCGACGATCCAGAACATGTTGCTGGTGTACTCGCCCGCCGTGGAGCGTGCGAACCCGTTGGGCATGAAGCCCACCGCCGTCACCAGCGTTCCGGACAGCATGGGCGCCGCGGTATGGCTCCAGGCGTAGGCGGACGCGGCCACGCGGTCGTAGCCCTCCTCCATCTTCACCACCATCATCTCGATGGCGATGATGGCGTCGTCCACCAGCAGGCCCAGCGCAAGGATCAGCGAGCCGAGCGTGATGCGGTCGAAATTCTTTCCCGTGGCGGCCATGATGATGAACACGGCCGCCAGCGTCAGCGGCACGGCCGCAGCCACCACCACGCCAACGCGCCAGCCCATGCTGGCGAAGCACACCACCAGCACGACCAGCAGCGCGGCCAGGAACTTGAGCATGAACTCATCGACGGAGGCGCTGATGTTCACGGCCTGGTCCGTCACCTTGGTCAGGCCCATGCCCAGCGGCATGTCTGCGTTGATGGCGCCCACCTCCCGGTCCAGCGCCTTGCCCAGGTCCAGCCCGTTCCAGCCGTCGCGCATGACGACGCCCAGCAGCAAGGCCGGCTCCGCACCGTTGCGGATGATGAAGGTCGAGGGGTCTTCGTAGCCGCGCTGGACGGTGGCGATGTCGGACAGCTTGACCGTGCGGCCCTGGGCCACGATGGGCGTGTCGCGGATCTTCTGCAGCGCGTCGAACGCCCCGTCGATGCGGATGAACACCTGCGGTCCCTGGGTCTCCACCGACCCGGCAGGGGTGAGGGCGTTCTGGTTGTTCAATGCCGCGAAGACGTCCTGCGGGCTGATGCCCAGCGTGGCCAGGCGCTCGTGCGAGAACTCCACGTAGATCCGCTCGGATTGCTCGCCGACGATGTTGACCTTCTTGACGCCCGGCACATGCAAAAGACGCTGGCGCAAGGCTTCGGCATCGCGCACCAGCGCCCGGGGCTCCTCGCCGCGCGCCTTGAGGGCGTAGATCGCAAAGGTCACGTCGGCGTACTCGTCGTTCACCATCGGGCCGATCACGCCCGCCGGCAGGTTGCGGGCTTCGTCACCGAGCTTCTTGCGGGCCTGGTAGAACTCCTCCTGCACCTCGCCGGGGGGCGTGGAGTCAAGCAGGGTCAGCGTGGTGAAGGCCAGCCCCGGCCTGACGAAGGTTTCGGTGCGGTCATACCAGCGCAGCTCCTGCAGGCGCTTTTCCAGCTTCTCTGCCACCTGGTCCTGCATTTCCTGCGGGGTGGCGCCAGGCCAGGCCGTGATGATGGTCATGACCTTGACGGTGAAGGCCGGATCTTCCGCCCGGCCCAGCTTCAGGAAGGCAAAGACACCCGTCAGCGAAATCAGCAGGATCAGGAACAGCGTGATGGAGCGCTCACGGACGGCAAGCGCCGACAGGTTGAAACGGCCTTCACTCACGGGACGCTCCCTTGGACACGGAGGACGCCGTGGACGTTGTTGCCGTTGTTGCCGTTGAAGGCGCCGGCGCCTCGCTGTCCAGCCGCACCTGCGCCCCCTCGCTCAACAAATGCGCGCCGAGCGCGACGATCCGGTCCCCCTGGCCGAGCGCACCCACCACCTGGGCATTGCCGTCCTGCACCTGAACCACGGTGACGGGCTGGCGCCTGACCTGATCGCCCTGCACCACCCAGACAGCGGCGCCCTTGCCCTCATCGAGGATGGCGCCGATGGGGACCTGCAGGGTTGACTTGCCGGCCGTCGATGTCGATGTCGATGTCGATGTCGATGTCCCGCCAATCCTGAGCGTGACCGTGCTGCCCAGCGGAGCGCTGGCCGCCGCGCCGGCGTCCAGCACATAGCGGGCCTCAAAGGTGCGGGTGGCCCGGTCGGCCACATCGGACAGCTGGCGCAGTCTGGCGGGGACGGCCACATCCTCCCTGCCGAACAGGCGGGCCTGGGCCGCCGAGCCCAGCGCGGGGCGCAGTGTCTCGGGCAACTGGACGACCGCTTCGCGCCTGCCGGCATGGGCGAGGCGCACGACCACCTGGCCGGCACTGACGACCTGGCCAGGCTCGGCAAGTGTTTCCATCACGATGCCATCGGCATCGGCCAGCAGTTCGGCGTAGCGGCTGGCGTTCAGCGCTGCGGCGGCCTGCGCTTCGGCCGCCCTGAGCTGGGCGCGGGCGGCATCCGCGGCCGCCTTGATCTGTTCATGGGCCAAGGCCGAAACGGCACCCGTTCCCTGCAGGTCCCGGTAGCGCTGCTCCTCGTCGCTGGCCTGCTGAGCCCGTGCCCTGGCGGCTGCGACGGCCTCCTGCTGGGCATGGGCGGCCAGCTTCAGGTCCACCGGGTCGAGGCGCAGCAATGCCTGGCCGCGCCTGACCGTCTGGCCTGTATCCACCAGGCGCTCGAGCACCTTGCCGGCCACGCGAAATCCAAGATCGCCCTGCACCCTGGCCGCGATGGTGCCGGTGAAGACGCGCTCGGAAGCATTGCCTGGCGCTACCAGGGTGGTACGAACGAGGGGTGGCTGGGTGCGCGGATCCGGCGGCGGGCTTTTGCCGCAGGCTGCGAGTGCAAGTGACAGTGCGCCGACAGCGGCGATGGACAGATGGCGGTGCCGAAGCATGAGGGGGTCCCGATCAATGAGCAGGACCCGATTCTGTGATTAGTGACCATTTATGTCAATGGTCACAACTGCAGGATTTAGGGCGACAGGCTTCTCAGCACCAATCCGGCCAGTTGTGCGGGCGCCTCGTCCGCATGGTCGAGGCTGTGCTGCAGCATCACCGGGTTCAGATAGGGGAGCATGACCAGGAAGATGGCGCGCCCGGTTTCATCCAGCGGCGTCTTGCGCTCGAAATCGCCCCGCTGGCGCCCGGCGTCGAGCACCTGCAGCAGCAGCTGATGCATGCGTTCCTCATAGGCCTGCGCTGCCTGCCAGCGCTCGGCCGACGCCGAAATGGCGATCTCGTACAGCTTGCGGTCCTCGGAGAAAAGCCGCAGCGTGGCAGCGACGATCGCCTTGAACAGGCGCCGCAGCTGCTCGGGAGGCGCATCCGTGCTGGCGACGGCCTGGCGGATCTCCGCCTCCATCTCCATCAGGCAGTTGGAACAGATCATCTCGCCGATGACCTGCTTGGACTCGAAGAACTTATAGATGTAGGCCTTGGAAAAGCCGATGGCCTTGGCAAGGTCGGACACCGTGGTTTTCTCGTAGCCGTAGCGGCTGAAATGCTCTTTCGCCGCAGTCACGATCTGTTGCCGGACATCGTGTTCGACCGGGCCGCGCGCAGAGGTCGGATAGACGTTGGTGGTGCTCATGCGGCCTAGCTTACTCCATCAAAAAAATACTATGCAAGTGACCATTTTGGAATATAGTCACAGCGTCACCACGCTTCTGACTGTTGAACATGCCGCGTCTTGCCGCCCCCGTTTTTCTGATGCTCGCCAGCCTTTGTGCAGGGTGTGCGGTAGGCCCTGACTACCAGCCGCCCGCCACGGCCCTGCCCCAGGCCTACATGGGGGGCCGCGTTCTGGGTGAGGGCAAGCCTCCCTCGCCGGACTCCCCCACGGACCTTGCAGCCTGGTGGGCAGCCTTTGGCGATGCGCAAATGGCGCGCCTCGTCACGGCGGCACTGCAGCAGAACCTGGATGTTGCCCAGGCCGCTGGCCGCGTGCTTCAGGCACGCGCCGGGCTGGACGCGGCGGCAGCTGCGTTGCTGCCGTCGGCCCAGGTCTCGGCGCAAACAGCCAGGAGCTATCAGTCGGTCGAGACTCCGCTGGGCCGGGTGCTCGACTCCATGCCGGGATTCGATCGCTACGGCAGCGCCCAGGAGGCCAACCTCGGAGCCAGCTGGGAGCTTGATCTCTTCGGTGGCCTGCGCAGGGCCAGGCAGGCTTCCCTGGCCGAGTACCAGGCATCGGAAGCCGGCGCCACTGCCGTGCGGCTCGCGGTGGCCGCCCAGACTGCGGACATCTATATCCAGATTCGCGGCCTGCAGGCGCGGCTGGCAGTGGCACGCTCGCAAGTGCGGACCCAGGAGCAACTGCGCTCCATCGTCGAACTGCGGTGGAACAAGGGCCTGGCACCGGAGCTTCAATTGCGCCAGGTCGAGGGGGCACTTGCGCGGGCGCAAGCCACCGTCCCGCCGCTGGAAAATGCGCTCGAAGCCGCCCTCAACGCCATGGACGTGATGCTGGCCACGGCACCCGGCACGCACCGGGCCGAACTGGCCGATCCCCGCCCGGTCCCCGTGCTGCCAACCCTTTCCCTGGCGGAGGCGCCCGGCGATCTGCTGCGGCGACGCCCGGACCTCATCGCGGCGGAGCGGCGCCTGGCAGCGTCGAACGCACGCATCGGCGTGGCGATCGCCGAGTACTACCCGAAGCTGTCGATCAGCGGCCTGATCGGCAGCGCCACCTCCATCTCCGCGGGCAATCTCTTCAGCGCCGGCGCATCGCAGGCCAGCGTTGTGGGCGGCCTGCGCTGGCGGCTGTTCGACTTCGGTCGCATCAACGCCCAGATCCACCAGGCGCAGGCACAGGAGGCGGAAAGCCTTGCCGCCTACCGGCAGTCGGTACTGCGCGCCACGGAAGAAGTGGAGAACGCCCTGGTCTCGCTGGACAGGCGACAGGAGCTGATGGCCGTGCTCGCCAGGGGCGCGGATGCGCTCACGCGGGCCCGGCAGGCCGCAGGCGCCGCCTACGACAAGGGCGTGGTCAGCCTGATCGAGGTGCTGCAGGCGGATGAAAGCCTGCTGGGCGTGCTCGATGCACAGGCGCAGGCCCGGATGGAGTCGGCGCGCTCGACGGTGGCGATCTTCAAGGCGCTGGGCGGCGGCTGGACGCCGGAGCCTTCCAGGGCATTGGCAGCCGCCAGCCACGGTCTTCCCGCCAGCGTTGCCCCCTGAACCTGCCACTTCCCGAAAGGAGCCCCCTTTCCACACACAGCAAAGCAACTGAACACCCCTGCGGGACATGCGGCCCGGGCGCCCTGCCCACGCGGGCGGCCGAAGCCATGGCCCGGCTCCACCCACCCCCATCCGTCAAACCATGCCAAACACAACCCCCTCCCCCACCGTTGCTGCAGCCGCACGCATCCTGAAGCCGGCGCTTGCGGCCATCGCCTTCTCGACCTGCTTCGCAGCCCATTCGCAGCCGCAAGACGCCTCGGCAGCCACATCGGACGCAGCGCTTTCCCGCGCCGAAGTCATCGCCGATCTCGCACTCTGGCGCCGCGCCGGATTGGACCGCCATGCGGAGATATCGATCTCCTACGGAGTCGAAACGCAGGAATATCGGGCCGCATACCAGGAGTACCTGCGCCTTCGCAACAGCGAGGCGTTCCAGGCGGAGGTCCGCAAGGCGCTGAGTCGGTAAGGCGGAGCGCCTTCCCGCCCAGGCCATCGCGGCAGCGGCTGGCTGCCTGGGGACGTGGCCCGGGGCTTTGCCTAAAGGCCCAGGTCGGACAGACCGGGGTGGTCATCGGGGCGACGCCCCAGCGGCCAGTGGAACTTGCGCTCCGATTCCTGGATGGGCATGTCGTTGATGCATGCGAAGCGCCGGCGCATGAGACCGTCGGCCTCGAACTCCCAGTTCTCGTTGCCGTACGACCGGAACCAGTTCCCGGCATCGTCGTGCCACTCATAGGCGTAGCGGACTGCGATCCGGTTTTCCGCGTACAGCCAAAGCTCCTTGATCAGCCGGTAGTCCAGCTCCTTCTTCCACTTCCTCTCAAGAAGGGCCTGGGCCTCGGCGCGGCTGTTGGCGAACTCCGCCCGGTTGCGCCATTTCGTGTCGGGGGTATAGGCCATCGCGACCTTGGCCGCATCGCGTGTGTTCCATCCATCCTCGGCCAAACGGACCTTTTGGACGGCGCTTGCGAGAGAGAACGGGGGCAGGGGTGGGCGAGTTTCCATGATGTGACCTTTGAAAAGATGTAGAACGATCTGTCTACATGCGCCACTCTAACGGAGGTGGAACGATCTGTCTACAATGTCTTCATGAAAACTTCCCAGCCATCTCTCGAGTCATTGCCGCCCCGCGAGCGCATCCTGGTGGCAGCCCATGGCCTTTTCTACGCAGAGGGCATCCGGGCCACGGGCGTGGACCGGATCATCGAGCGGTCGTCGGTCAGCAAAGTCACCTTCTACCGCCAGTACGCCAGCAAGGACGACCTGATCCGGGCGTACCTCGACTACCGCCATGAACGGTGGATTTCCTGGTTCCAGGCCAGCCTGGCGCAGGAGGCCGCCGGGGGCTCGTCAGCGTTGGATGCCCTGTCCACCACCCTCAGGAGCTGGTTCGGCCAGCCCGACTTTCGGGGCTGCGCCTTTCTCAATGCCGCTGCCGAACTGGGCTCGTCCGACCCTGAGATCCTGGCGACGGTCCGTCGGCACAAGCAGGAAATGTCGTCCGTGCTGGATCGCCTGTTCGGTGGCCATCCCGTGTCCGTGGGCGCTGCGCTCACCCTGGTGGCGGATGGCGCCATCGTCCATGCGCAGATGGGTCAGCCAATCGATGAAGTCATGGAGAACTTCAAGGCAGCGGCCAAGGGGGTTGTGAGCCGCCCAGGGTCTTGAGGAGGCTCAGGAGCGGGGCGCCGCTGAGGCTTCGGCGCGCCACAGCGGCAGGTCGTTGCTGCCTCGCCACCTTTGGCCACGCAGGGGCCGGATCTGGCAAGTCAGTGCTTTGCCACACGCTGTCCTGCCGCGTCGATGACGGCTTCGCCGTCCTCCTTGGAGAATGCCCCTTGCTGGGGACGCGGCAGTATGTCCAGCACCACCTCGGATGGCCGGCACAGGCGCGTGCCCAGTGGCGTCACCACAATGGGGCGATTGATGAGGATAGGGTGCCGGAGCATGGCGTCGATCAGCTGGGCATCGGTCCATTCCGGGTCGCCCAGGCCCATCTCGTCATACGGCGTACCTTTTTGCCGCAGAACCTCCCGCACAGGCAGGGCCAGGTCCGCCAGCAGCCGCTCCAGCGTGGCCCGGTCGGGCGGTGTCTTGAGGTATTCGATGACGGCGGGCTCCTCGCCGCTGTTGCGGATCAGGGCCAGCACGTTGCGCGATGTGCCGCAGGCGGGGTTGTGATAGATCGTGATGGTGCTCATGGCAGGTGGGTTCTGTGAGGGAATTCAGGCAGCCACGCTCAGGCGCAGCGCAAGGGCGGCAAGCGTGATGAGCAGCACGGGGGCCGTCAAAACCGTACCGACCCTGAAGTAGTAGCCCCATCCGATGGTCATGCCTTTGCTGGCCAGCACATGCAGCCACAGCAGCGTGGCCAGGCTACCGATGGGCGTAATCTTCGGGCCCAGGTCGCAGCCGATCACGTTGGCGTAGACCATGGCATCCCTGACCACGCCGGTGGCACTGGAGGCATCGATCGACAGCGCACCCACCAGCACGGTGGGCATGTTGTTCATCACAGACGACAGCAGGGCCGAGAGCACTCCCGTGCCGATGGCTGCGCCCCAGACGCCGCCTTGGGCAAAGCGGTCCAGAACGGATGCGATAGAGGTGATCAGCCCGGCATTGCGCAATCCGTAGACCACCAGATACATGCCCAGCGAGAACACGACGATCTGCCACGGCGCGCCATGCAGTACCTTGCGGGTGCTGATGACGCAGCCGCGTGCCGCCACGGCCAGCAGCAGGGCGGCACCTGCGGCCGCGACCGCGCTGACAGGCACGCCCAGCGGCTCCAGCCCGAAGAAGCCGACCAACAGCAGGACCAGGACCACCCAGCCCGCGCGAAAGGTCGCCGGATCGCGGATCGCATCGGCCGGGCGCCTGAGCTGGGCCAGGTCATAGGTTGCGGGAATGCCGCGCCGAAAGAACAGCATCAGCATGGCGAGGCTGGCCAGCACCGAGGCGAGATTGACCGGCACCATTACCGAGGCGTATTCGTTGAAGCCGATGTTGAAAAAGTCGGCCGAGACGATGTTGACCAGGTTGGAGACGATCAGCGGCAGGCTGGCCGTGTCGGCGATGAAGCCTGCCGCCATGACGAATGCCAGCGTGGCGGAGGGCGAAAAGCCCAGCGCCACGAGCATGGCCATCACGATGGGCGTGAGAATCAGGGCGGCGCCGTCATTGGCGAACAAGGCGGACACAGCCGCACCCAGCAGCACGATGAACGCGAACAGCTTGCTGCCCCGGCCGCCGCCCCAGCGTGCGAAGTGCAGCGCGGCCCATTCGAAGAAGCCGGCCTCGTCAAGCAGCAGGCTGATGATGATGACGGCTACAAAGGTGGCGGTCGCATTCCACACGATGCCCCAGACCACTGGAATGTCGGAAAGATGCACCACGCCGGCCAGCAGGGCAACGACCGCGCCCAGCGAGGCGCTCCAGCCAATGCCCAGGCCGCGCGGCTGCCAGATAACCAGCACAAGGGTGGAGATGAAGATCAGGACTGCCATGAGCATGGTGCTGGGAGATTCGGGTTTCAGAAGGCGCGCATTCGTGGACGAAGGGGGGCGTCAGTGGGAGGCCAGTTCGCGGGCGGTGCCCTGCAGCCTTGCCTTTTCCAGCTTGTCGTCGGGCAGGTTGACCAGCAGCTCCAGACGACGACGCATCATGTGCAGAGTCTGTCGGAATGCTTCCAGCTTGACCTCTTCAGATGCGTCTCCCTGCGAGGGATCGGCGTATCCCCAGTGGGCGGTGGCGGGGTGGCCGGGCCAGATCGGGCAGACCTCGCCAGCTGCGTTGTCGCAGACGGTGATGATCAGGTCCATCTGCGGCGCCTGCGGGGCCGCGAACTCATCCCAGCTCTTGCTGCGCAGCCCCTGCACAGATACGCCGGCACGTTGCAGCACCTGCAAGCTCAAGGGATTGGGCTGCTGATTCGCGCGGGGGCTGCTGCCGGCCGAATACGCTTTGAAGCGCCCATTGCCCATGTCGTTGAGCAAAGCTTCGGCCAGGATGCTGCGCGCCGAGTTGTGAGTGCACAGGAACAGGACATTCAGGGGGGTGATGGAATCAGACATGGTGGCTTAGCAGCAGGACTTGGAGGAAGAGGCAGCTGCGGTGCCTGGGGCGCAGCAGGCAGATGCGGCCGCCTGGCGCGGGGCCGTCGGCGCGCAGCACGCGCCGCTGGCTCCGACGGCTGCATCAGGGGCCTCGTGAAACACGGGAATGTTCTCCAGCGAATGAAAGTGCTCCCAGGCAATCCCCTGGGGATCGGTGATCCAGTGCTTGTCGCTGCGTGCATAGCAGCAGGTGGTGGCGCCTTCGTCGAGCATCGCCAGGTCGGCGGCCCTGGCGCGTGCCTTGAGCGCATCCAGCTCCTCGGCCTCATCCACTTGGAAGCCCAGGTGGTCCAGGCCGGCTTTCTCGCCTCGCGTCGAAATGGCGAAGTTCACCCGGGGCTCATCCAGCATCCACTTCGCGTAGTCGCTTTCCACGCGGGCGGGCTCGGCACCAAACAGCTGGGAATAGAACGCGATGTTCTTGGCCAGATCGTCGACGTGCATATGGACATGGAAGCGTTTCATCGTGGACTCCGTTCAGCAGTTGCAGGGCAAGGCATCCACCGTGGCGCATGCGGCGCCCTGGCAGCAGTTTTCGGTGAGGTAGGCGAGCAGGTCGTTCATCGCCGCAAAGGACGCCCGGTACAGCACATTGCGGCCCAGGCGCTCCTGGCTGACCAGCTCGGCATGGGACAGCTCCTTGAGGTGGAACGACAGCGCGTTGGGTGCGATACCCAACTGTTCGGCCAAGGCGCTGGGCGTAAGCCCCGCAGGGCCGGCGACTACCAGGGCGCGGAAAACGCGCAGGCGCGCTTCATGGGCCAGGGCCGAAAGCGATCGGATGACTTGGGTTTCTTGCATGCATCAATAATACAACTATTGTTGAATTGTTGTTGAAAAAAATGAGGGCGGCCGTGCGGCTCCATTGCGCAAGCTCCGCGCCGAATGCGGAACGCCACTGAACACGCCGCGCGTCACGCAGATAACTCGTTGATTTCTCACGTCCTCGCAAGCCATGCACCATCGATCCTTAGAGAGATGCGCCACTGAACTTTCGTCTGTACGGAAAACGCGCCACTGCACTTTAGTTTTTTGGCCAGCAAGGCTGAGGAGCGAGCTATCGGCCGAGGCGCAAGGGCTCAGGGCCGATGTGCGGCGGCGTCGCGCGTTGCCATGGGCTCTTGTGTGGCAGCTACCGACCCGTTGCAGTCGTTTGTCGCTGGCCTGTCGGTGTCGGCTTTGCCTCGGCAGCTGCCGCCCCCCCGCCGCCGGGCGAACTCACGCTGCATGGCGCCAAGCAGTCCTTAGCCCCTGCGACAAGCGCTGGCCCAAATGGTGGGGCTACTCGAAGGCTAGGACATTCTCCGGGCGCTCGCCCCGTGCCAGTGATCGTCTCACCCCCACTCAAACTTGCAGTCCCGAAACACGGATGGACGGCCAGGCTCGCCATGACACCCTGACAGCTCTACCCTCGCAAACATCGCCATCAACGGCGGACAGCACATCCACTGATGCTGACGACGTTCACACGGGGCGCAGCTGAAAACATTTCAGAACTTCATAGACACCGCCACGCGCATATTCCGCGCCTCCCCGTAGTACGACGAGGTCGAAACCCCTTGGTACTTGCGGTCGAAGACGTTGTAGAGGTTGGCCGAGACCGTGAGCTTCGGATTGATGGCGTATTGCACCATCAGGTCGGCCACAGCATAGCTTTTCTGCTCGACACGGCTGACGTTGGGCAGGCCCAGGAAGGAGAGGTCGCTCCAGGTGCCGCTTTGCCAGCGCGCGCCGCCGCCCACGGTCAGGCCGTGGCCTATGTGAGGCAGGCGGTAGGTGGTGAACAGCTTGAGGGTGTTGCGCGGGATTTCGGGGTTCAGGCGGTTGCGCTCGGCGTCGCGCGCGATGTTGCGGGCAAAGCCGACGGAGGCGTTCCAGTGGCGGCGGATTTCGCCGGTCATCTCCACCTCGAAGCCACGCGTTTCGGCGCCCTTGACGGCACGGTAGGCCTGCTCGCCATTGGGCGCGTAGCTGCCCGTGATGGCCTGGGCCACGTTGTCCTGCAGCAGGCGGTAGACGGCGGCGCCCACCTGCAGGCGCTTGTCCAGCAGCTCGCCCTTGAGGCCCAGCTCGTAGCTGCGGCCCAGGAGGGGATCGAGCTTTTTGCCGTGGATGTCCAGGCTGCTCTGCGCCTGGAAAATATCGGTATAGCTGGCATAGGCCGACCAATCGCGGCCCACGTCCAGCACCAGGCCGGCGAAGGGCGTGAGCTTGCCGTTTTCGGCCATGGCGCTGCCGCTGGTCTCGCCGCTGGCGAAATCGGTGTAGCTGTCGCGACGCTTCCAGTTCGTGATGCGTGCGCCCGCGATGACGGACAGCCGGTCCGTGGGGCGCAGCTGCAGCGATCCGTAAGCACTGCTGCTGCGTTCCACGGCCGCGCTGCGGCCTAGTACCGGGTTGTCGGGCTGCACCGGCGTGCGGCCATCCCAGGTGAAGAGGTTGTCTATGGTGTTGTCCCAGCCGGGGAAGGCCCAGCGGCCATGCGAGCCGCTGTCGTTGCGCGTGCGCGCCACACTGGCGCCGAAGGCGGCCTGGTGCTGGCGTCCCAGCAGCTGGAAGGGACCGGAAGCCGTGAGGTCCAGCGTGTCCTGCCGAGGCCGCCCCGTCCACCAGGCGGCCCACAGGCCGGCACCTGTGCCGGTGGTGCGGTCCACAGGCTGTTCATTGGTCCAGCCCGGAATCTCGTCATAGCTGCTGCGGTCGAGCGTGTAGATGGCCTTCAGGCGCCAGTCGCTGGCCATGCGGTGCTCGAGCGAGGCGAAGACGCTGCGGTAGTCCCGCCGTGCCGAGGCCCAGCGCGCGCCCGAGGACGCGGAGCGGCTCCAATCGATGCGCGTGCCATCCGTGTAGAAGAAAGGCCGGCCCCCACTGCCTACGCCAGAAGCGTCGTAGTCCTGCGCGGAAAAGCCCACGGTGGCCAGCGTGGACAGCGACAGGTCAGCCTCCACCACGCCGTACAGCGAGCGGCTGCGGTCCTGCTCGTAGTCGACCTTGGAATGGCGGTTCTGCGACACGGCCACGATGCGCCCGCGCACCGATCCGGAGGCGTTGAGCGGAGATGACAGATCCACCTCGGCACGTGCGAAATCCCAGGAGCCTGCCGTGAGCCTGGCGCTGCCCTGGAACTCGGCCGTGGGCAGCTTGCGCACCAGGTTGATGGTGGCGCCGGGCGTGCCCGCGCCGCTCATCAGCCCCGAGGCGCCGCGCACGACTTCGACGCGGTCGAACATGGCCATGTCGCTGGTCTGGAAGATGGCCGGGTAGTCGCTGAACAGGCGGTTGACGCCATCGACCTGGAAGTTCTTGATCTGAAAGCCCCGCGCGAAGAACTGGTTGGTGTCGCCGCCCGTGGGACCGTACTGCGCATAGCTCAGGCCCGTGGTCTGGCGGGCGATGTCTTCCTGCAGCACGATGCCCTGGTCGTCCATGCGCTGGCGCGTGATCACGCTGACCGACTGCGGCGTCTCGCGCAGCGACAGGGACAGGCCCGTGGCGGCCCGCGATTCGCTGGCGGCGTAGGACTGCGTGCCCTCGGTGACGGCGCTGCGCTCGGCCTGGGCGGTGACGCGCACCTCGGCCAGCGTGGCCGCGCCGGTGGGCGTTCCCACGGCCAGGGACGGTCGCACCACAAAGCCGCCGCCCTCGCGCGGCAGGGCCTGCAGGCCCGTGCCGGCCAGCAGCGCGGACAGGGCCTGGTCCACGGTTCGATCACCCTGCACGCCGGGGCTGGTCCTGTCTGCGGTCTGGGCGGTGGAGAAGGACAGCAGGATGCCCGCCTGGGCGCCAAAGCGATTGAGCGTGGCGGTCAGCGGCCCGGCAGGAATGTCGTAGCGCTGCACTGCCTGGGCGTGGGGCTGTGCCTGTGCGTGGGCCTGCGCCGGGGCAAGCACCGCCACCAGCGGCAGTGCCAGAACGGCGGGGCGCAAGGCCTGCCGCAGTTGAAATGCCAGTCGTGTGGCGCGAAAAGTCGGGTGATGGCCCATGGTGTGCGTGTCCCTCGGTCCTGGATGGTTGGCAATGGAATGCGGGCGCAGAAAAAAGCGCTTCATCTCCATTGCCCCGCGAGACGCGAAAAGCGATCAGCCAGGATCGACAAGAGCCAGGAAATCAGGCCGGCTCGACCACCACCCAGTAGCGCGTGGCCGTGCGCAGGCGCACCGGCAGGGTGGCCAGCAGCATGGCCAGCACCTGGTCGGTGTCGGCCAGCGGATAGGTGCCGCTGACGGGCAGCTGCGCCACGGCGCCATCGCAGCCCAGGTGGCCGGGCCGGTAGCGCGACAGCTGGTCCAGGAACTCGGCCAGCGGCATGTCCTGGGCCACCAGCATGCCGCGCGTCCAGGCTGCCAGGGCCGGATCGGCGAGCCCGGCCGGCGTGGTGGCCTGGGTGTCGAAATGCGCCTGCTGGCCTGTTTGCAGCAGATGGAGGTGGCCGGGCCGTTCGCGGGGCGCGATCTCCGTGGCGCCTTCAAAGACCGCAACCCGGCTGGGCCCCTGGCCGCGCTGGCGCACGACGAAGCGCGTGCCCAGGGCACGTATGCGGCCATGGCGGGTTTCGACGAGCAAGGGCGGCGCACTATCCTTCAGGCCCTGGGCCGTGGCCACCTCGATGTCGCCGCCGCGCAAGCGCACCAGGCGCTGCTGCGGGCTGAAATCCAGGTCGACCGCACTGTCGGCATTCATCTGCAGCTGGGTGCCGTCCGGCAGGCGCAGGCTGCGCCGCTGGGCCGTGCCCGTGCGCAGGTCCGCCCCCAGGCCGGCCAGCCAGTCGCCCGAGGATGCCGGACCTCTCCATGCCACGGCACCGGCACCCGCGCCCGTGAACAGCAGCACGGTCAGGCTGCGCACCGCCAAGCGCCGCCCGCGCCCGCGTGCCGTGCGCGCGGCCTGGGCCAGGGCCACGCTGGCCGGCGTACCGGACAGCGGCTGCAGGCGTGCGCCCATGGCCTCTATGCGCAGCCAGGCGCGCTCATGGTCGGGATGGGATTCGCGCCAGTGCTGCAGGCGCTGCACCAGCATCTCGCGCGTGCCGGCGCTGTGATCATCGGACTGCAGCTCCACCAGCCATTCGGCGGCCTGCTCGCGCACCGCAAGAGGAATGGGCAGGCTCATGCGCCGTCGTCGTCCAGAAAGCAGACTTGCACCACGGCCCGCGCGATATGGCGGCGCACGGTGGGCACGGAAAGGCCCAGTTCAGCCGCGATGTCGGCCTGCCTCATGCCGTCGATCTGCGACAGCAAAAAGGCCTGGCGCACGGGCAGTGGGAGCAGGGCCAGCAGGCGGTCCACCTCGACCAGGGTCTGCAGCACGATGGCGCGGTGCTCGGGGGACTGGGCCACGGCCTCGGGCATGAGGGCCAGGGCGTCCAGATAGGCCTGCTCCACGCAGCGCTTGCGGTAGAGGTTGGCGGCCAGACCCTGGGCAATGGTCATCAGCAGGGCACGCGGTTCGCGAATGGCCTGGATCTCGGCGCCGCTACGGCCCAGCAGGCGCACATAGGTGTCCTGGGTCAGATCGGCCGCATCAAAGGCATTGCCCAGGCGCTTGCGCAGCCAGCCCAGCAGCCAGCCGTGGTGGTCGGAGTAGAGAGTGGCGACATCGGGAACAAGGGCGCGGTCGGCGGCGGGCATGGGAAAGCGGCACGAGTGAAGCAGGAGGAAAGGCACCGGGGCAATATGCAGCGGCAAACAAGAATGCTTCTTATTTTCATTGTATCCAAATCCTACATCGTCATTGCACCAACCTGCGCACCAACGCCTGAGTGCGGACGCTCGGCGCGAGCACCATCGTGGGCTGATTCCACCTTCGTTGAAACCAGTCGGAGCGACGGCATTGAGTCGACAGGAATCAGCGGTGCAGCGCGAAATGGGGCCTTCGAGGCGAAGCACGGCGCACCGAAGAATCGACTGGCCACTTCCAAACGGTGAAGCGGTCGTCCAACAATGGAAGCCTTCAACGGCCGGTGTTGGTCGTCCCTGTCACTCTCGCTTTGCACAGTGAAGGGCGTAGATCAGCCTGAGGCCATCGTTAGAAAGTCTGCAGTTGCCAACTGCTCCGCAGCGATTGCTGCTGCTCACGGCCACCTCGTGACCTATCAGTTGCAGCCACATGGTGGTCATCCAAGCTTCAGGGCTGGCGGCATCGCCAGATGCTTCGCTCCTCATCCGCGCCTGATCAAGGACAGTCACTCTGCACGGCTGGCTGATCTTGGGTGCGCTCAGCACCACGGCCAGGGCGCCTTCGATGCGACGTCAGGTCACAGCCCGCAGGCTGCATGGTGATTCAGCGACAGCCTTTCGCCGGAAGTTCTGTGTGCTCCTGCAGGCCGCGCTTCGCCGCTGGCCAGCGCGGGCGCGCCCCGAAAAAACTAAAGATCAGTGGCGTTCCGCACTCCGCGCCGGATGTGCCGTCTTGCGGCACATCCGGCCCTACCCCTTGAAACCTGGCCGAATTGCCTTATTATTAGCACTCGTTGGGTATGAGTGCTAACAATCCTCTGTCCCACATTGCTTCGAATGCCGGCCCGCCGGGCCGGCAAGTCTTTGTTTCAACTTTGTTGATGATTTAGGAGTTGGTATGAACCTGCGTCCCCTGCACGATCGCGTGATCGTCAAGCGCCTCGAAAACGAAACCAAGACGGCTTCGGGCATCGTGATCCCCGACAACGCCGCCGAGAAGCCCGACCAGGGCGAAGTGCTGGCAGTGGGTCCCGGCAAGAAGAACGACAAGGGTGAAGTGATCGCCCTGAACGTGAAGGTCGGCGACCGCGTTCTGTTCGGCAAGTACAGCGGCCAGACCGTCAAGGTCCATGGCGACGAACTGCTGGTGATGAAGGAAGACGACCTGTTCGCGGTCGTCGAAAAGTAATCCACGCGCTTCGAAACCGCACTTTCCAACTGAATCCGGAGAATTGAAATGGCAGCAAAAGACGTAGTTTTCGGCGGCGAAGCACGCGCCCGCATGGTTGAAGGCGTGAACATCCTGGCCAACGCGGTCAAGGTCACGCTGGGCCCCAAGGGCCGCAACGTGGTGCTGGAGCGCTCCTTCGGCGCCCCCACCGTGACCAAGGACGGCGTGTCGGTCGCCAAGGAAGTGGAACTCAAGGACAAGCTGCAGAACATGGGCGCCCAGCTCGTGAAGGAAGTGGCCTCCAAGACCAACGACATCGCCGGTGACGGCACGACCACCGCCACCGTGCTGGCACAGGCCATCGTCCGCGAAGGCATCAAGTACGTGGCCGCCGGCCTGAACCCCATGGACCTCAAGCGCGGCATCGACAAGGCTGTCGCCGCCCTGGTGGAAGAGCTGAAGAAGCAATCCAAGGCCACCACCACCTCCAAGGAAATCGCCCAGGTCGGCTCGATCTCCGCCAACTCCGACGAATCCGTGGGCAGCATCATTGCCGAAGCCATGGACAAGGTCGGCAAGGAAGGCGTGATCACCGTTGAAGAAGGCAAGTCGCTGGCCAACGAACTCGACGTCGTCGAGGGCATGCAGTTCGACCGCGGCTACCTGTCGCCCTACTTCATCAACAACCCCGAAAAGCAGGTTGCCCTGCTGGACAACCCCTTCGTGCTGCTGTTCGACAAGAAGATCAGCAACATCCGCGACCTGCTGCCCACGCTGGAAGCCGTGGCAAAGGCCGGCCGTCCCCTGCTGATCATTGCAGAAGACGTCGAAGGCGAAGCCCTGGCAACGCTGGTGGTCAACACCATCCGCGGCATCCTGAAGGTTGTGGCTGTCAAGGCTCCTGGCTTCGGCGACCGCCGCAAGGCCATGCTGGAAGACATCGCCATCCTGACGGGCGGCAAGGTCATCGCTGAAGAAGTGGGCCTGGCGCTGGACAAGGTGACCCTGGAAGACCTGGGCCAGGCAGTGCGCATCGAAATCGGCAAGGAAAACACCACCATCATCGACGGTGCTGGCCAAGCTGCTGAAATCGAAGCCCGCGTCAAGCAGATCCGCATCCAGATCGAAGAAGCCACCAGCGACTACGACCGCGAAAAGCTGCAAGAGCGCGTGGCCAAGCTGGCCGGCGGCGTGGCCGTGATCAAGGTCGGCGCTGCCACCGAAGTCGAGATGAAGGAAAAGAAGGCCCGCGTTGAAGACGCCCTGCACGCTACCCGCGCTGCTGTGGAAGAAGGCATCGTGGCCGGCGGCGGCGTGGCTCTGCTGCGTGCCAAGCAAGCCGTGGGCGAACTGAAGACCGGCGACGCCGAGCAGGACGCCGGCATCAAGCTGATCATGAAGGCCATCGAAGCGCCCCTGCGCGAAATCGTGGCCAACGCCGGTGGCGAGCCCTCGGTGGTGGTCAACGCCGTGCTGAACGGCTCGGGCAACTACGGCTTCAACGCTGCCAACGACACCTACGGCGACATGCTGGAAATGGGTATCCTGGACCCGACCAAGGTGACGCGTACGGCCCTGCAGAACGCCGCTTCCGTGGCATCGCTGCTGCTGACGACCGAAGCCATGATCGCCGAGTCCCCCAAGGCTGAAGGCGCCCCCGCCATGCCCGACATGGGCGGCATGGGTGGCATGGGCGGCATGGGCATGTAATTGCCCGCCGCAACCGGGCAGGCCTTGCGCCATGCCCAGTTTGCCCCGCAAGAAAAAGGCCGCCCTCGGGCGGCCTTTTTCATTGCATGAACGCTGTTGCCGATGTCCTCAGGACACGGCCTGGCCCCAGGCCCGGCCCAGGCGCGCCACGGCCTCGGTGATCTGGGGCACGGTGGGCGCCGCATACGACAGGCGCATGCACAGGCCGGCCTGCTGCGCCGCCTCGGCCGGGAAGAAGGCCTTGCCTGGCACATAGAGCACGCCCTGCTCCACAGCGGCCGTGAACAGCGCCCGGGCCAGGGCCTCGGGCTCGCCCGCATGCCGTTGTGGCGGCAGCAGCTGCGCCCAGACGAACATGCCGCCCGCAGGCCGCACGAAGCGGATCTGCTCGCCCAGGGCCGACTGCATGCCCGAGCACAGCGCATCCATGCGCGCCGCGTACTCGGCGCAGGCCTGGGCCAGCTGGGGTGCATAGCGGCCCGAGCGCAGATAGTGCGCGGCGATCATCTGCGCCAGCGGCGAGGTGCACAGGTCGGCCGTCTGCTTGGCGATGGTGCAGCGGCGCAGCAATTGGGCGTCGGCCAGCATCCAGCCGATGCGCAGCGCCGGTGCCACGGTCTTGGACAGGCTGGACAGGTAGACCACGGGGTTGGACTGGGCACCGCACTGCGCCAGGCCCGTTTCGTAGATCGACGGCTCGCGCTGGCCGGTAAAGCGCAGCTCGCCATAGGGGTCGTCCTCGACGATGACAAAGCCATGCTGGCGTGCCAGCGCCACCAGGGCCGTGCGCCGCGCCGCGGGCAGCAGGGTGCCGCCCGGGTTGGAGAAGTTGGGCACGGTATAGAGCAGCTTGGGGGCACGCGCATGGGGCCACTGCGCCAGCAGGCGGGCCAGGGCCTCGGTGTCCAGGCCCTGCTCGTCCGTGGGCACGGCCACGACCTGTGCCTGGGCCAGCTTGAGCGTCTGCAGCGTGGCCGGGTAGGCGGGCACCTCGACCAGCACCGGATCGCCAGGCTCCACCAGCACCTTGACCAGCAGGTCGAAGGCCTGTTGCGAGCCCGTGGTCACGATCATGTCGGCCGGCGTGCAGGCAATGCCGCGCGTGGCGCACAGCGCGGCCAGGGCTTCGCGCAGCGGCAGCTGGCCTTCGCTGGCGCCGTACTGCAGGCTGGCGGCAGCGTCCTGCTGCAAAGCGGCCATCGCGGCCTGTTGCAGGCCTTCGGCATCGAACAGGCTGGGCGAGGGATAGCCGCCCGCCAGCGAGAGCATGCCAGGGCGGCTCAGATAGGGAAACAGCTCGCGTATGGGCGAGCCTTCGGGGTGCGCGAACAGCGGGTTGAACAGATGGGCGGTGGGCGACTGAATTCCCAGGTCTGCAGTGCTCATGAAGGCCTCTTGCGGCTTTGCAAAAAACAAAGGGGCGCGTGCACAGGCCTGGCGCCTGCGCATGCGCCCCGGGAAAGGGGATACAGGGTGGATGCCGGCCAAAGCCGGCATCCAGGCAGCCGGTCAGGCCACAGCCTGGGCGGCCTGGCCGCGCAGCGCGCTGCGCAGCTGGTCGATGGATCGCTGCTGCGCCTGCTCGTACAGCGCGATCTCGTCATGCACGCGCGCACCCAGGTCGGCCTCGAAGGCCTGCTGGGCCGCATGGGCTGCGTACTGCTTTTGCTCTTCGCCGCCCAGGTTGGACTGGAAGATGCCGGCCGCGCTCACGGGCAGGAAGTCTTCGTAGACGATGGGCTCGGCCTGGGCCAGGCCGCGGGCGATCAGGGCGTCCAGGTCCGAGGCGGCGGCCGCGGCGGCCTCGCCTGCGGCCAGGGCGGCTCCCTCGTCGCTCAGCGTGAAGCGGTAGAAGGCCAGGTCCTGGCGGCGCAGTTGCTCATGGGTGTCGGGGAAAGCCTCGAAGACCTGGGCCAGGCGGCTGCCGTAGTCGGGTGCGGCACTGCCCGCGCTGCCCATGTCGCGCACCTGGGCCAGCAGCTGGTCGTAGAGCGCGCGGCCCTTGCGCGTGAGCGCCACGCCGCGCTGCTCGATCTCGCCGAAGCGCGCCGTGTGCGAGCCTGCGCCCGTGGCATCGCCGGCAAAACGCACGGTCTCCTTGAGCGCCTTGAAGCTGGTCTGGCGCAGCAGGATGGGGCAGGCGCGGCGCGGCGGGCCTTCGACCACGTCCTTGGCATCCATGCCGCGTGCGGGCATGGCGGCCTGGGCCGCGTCGATGTCCAGGGTGCGCGGCGTCAGGTGGTTGATGTGCGGGCCCTTGAAGCAGACCACGTCGGCGATCAGGCGGTGGGCCTTGTGCAGCGCGTCGTAGGTGGTGCCGTCCACGGTGGACTCGCTGTGCCAGCGGAAGGTCTCCAGCGCCTCGCCGACGAATTCATCGGCCTCGGCATCGGTGAGGCCGCCGTTGGCCTCGGACTGGGCGATCAGCGCGAGCGCGCGTTCGGTGAAGATGTTGCGGCGCGCCAGGATGGCGGCGGCCTGGGCGCGCAGCGCCTCGTCGGCAATCAGGTCCAGGCGCAGCAGCGAGGTGAAGACGCGGAAAGGGTTGGCCAGCAGCGCCGCATCGCCCACGGGACGGAAGGCCGTGGAGTGCACGGGCACGCCGGCCACCGACAGGTCGTAGTAGCCCACGGGCTCCATGCCCATGATGGCGAACAGGCGGCGCAGCATGGACAGCTCGGCGGCAGTGCCCACGCGGATGGCGCCGTGGCGCTCCACGCCCAGGCGGGCCAGCTCGCCACTGCGCTGCATACGGGCCAGCAGCTCAGGCTCGGCCTGCAGGGTGCGCTGGTTGATGTCGGCCACGAGCTCGATCAGCGTGCCGTACTGGGGCACTTCATCGCGGTACATCTCGGACATGGCGCTGGAAAAGCGCGCGCGGATCTCGTCGGAAGGCACGAAGGCGTTGGCGGACGTAGAGGACATGGTGCTCGTGGGGACTGATGGTGGGGCCGCAGATCAGCCTGCGGCATGGTGAATTCCTGGCACGCATGCTAGGTCTGCGCCTTGAGCCTGGTCAAACGATAATCGGGCCCATAGGTCATTCCCAAACAGAATGGCCCCTCCCACGATTGCCCCACCGCTCCCTGCCATGCTGCTGTCCCGCCGTTTCCTGCCCCCCATGTCCCTGCTGTGCGCCTTCGAGGCGGCGGCCCGGCACCAGAGCTTCACGGCAGCTGCGGCCGAGCTGCACCTGACGCAAAGCGCCGTCAGCCGCCAGATCCGAGCGCTGGAGGAGCGGCTGGAGGCGGAGCTCTTTGTGCGCGAGCGCCAGACCGTGCGCCTGAGCCCGGCCGGCCAGGCCTATGCGCAGGAAATCCGGGGCGCGCTGATGCGCATCTCCACGGCCACGCTGGGTTTTCGGGCCAACCCGCGCGGCGGCAGCCTGAACCTGGCCATCCTGCCCACCTTCGGCACGCGCTGGCTGGCGCCGCGCCTGCCGCAGTTCTTCAGCGCCCACCCGGGCATCACCATCAACCTGACGACGCGGCTGTCCCAGTTCGACTTCCAGCTCGAAGCCGTGGACGCCGCCATCCATTTCGGCCTGCCGCACTGGCCTGGCGCCGAGCTGGCCTTTCTGATGAGCGAGACCGTGGTGCCTGCCTGCAGCCCCGCCCTGCTGGCCCAGCATGGCTTTGCCCAGCCCCAGGACCTGCTGCAGGCGCCGCTGCTGCACCTGGCATCGCGCCCCGATGCCTGGCAGCGCTGGCTGTCCGTGCACCATGCGCCCATGGCCGAGGGCCAGGGCATGCTGTTCGACCAGTTCGCCACCGCCGCCCAGGCCGCCATCGCCGGCGTGGGCGTGGCCTTGCTGCCGCGTTTTCTGATCGAGCGGGAACTGGCCCAGGGCGATCTGGTGCGTGCCCTGCCCCATCTGCCCGAGATGGAAAGCGCCGAGCGCTACTACCTGGCCTGGCCCACGAGCCGCGGCAACTACCCGCCGCTGCAAAGCCTGCGCGAGTGGCTGCAGCAGGCAGCCCAGGATTTCATGCGGGACGGCCCGCAGCCCTGACGCCCGCAGCGCCTGCCACCAGCGCCTGCAGCGCCGCCACCGGCAACTGCCCGGCCAGGCCGATGGCCACGATGGCGGGCACCTGCTGCTGCACGGGCGCGGGCGCGGGCGCTGATGCGGCACGCAGCCGGCCGCTGCGCCCGGCAAACTGAAGCTCGCTCCACTGGCCCGCCCCGGTCTGCACCACGCCCTTGAGCCGCAGCACGCCGGCCGGCATGGCCTGCAGCCACGCCTGCAGGGCCGTCTCGGACAGCACCCCGGGCGGCTGGCAGGACCAGGTCTCGAACTGCCGGCCATGCATGGGGCGCGCAGTGCTGGCACCCCATGAAACCTCCCGCACGCCACGCAGCAGGGCTGCGCCACTGAGCAGCTCCACGGGCACCCGGGCTTCGTGCACATCGCAGCGTTGCGCGGCTGGCGCGTGGCTGGCTATCCAGCCGTGCACGCGCTCCAGGGTCCGGGCATCGGCCAGATCGGTCTTGTTGACGATGACCAGATCAGCCCGGGCCACCTGGCGCTGCAGCGTGTCGGCCAGCAGCGGGTCGGCCGCCTGCCCGGGCAGGGCAGCGGCATCGACGACCACGATGACGCCGTCCAGCGCCAGTGCGGGATCGGCCAAGCCCAATTGGGCAATGCGCCAGGGGTCGGAGACGCCGCTGGCCTCGACCACCACGGCGTCGAAGCGATCGCGCTGCTGCAGCACGCCGATCAGGGCCATGGACAGGTCGTCACCGATCTGGCAGCACACGCAGCCATTGGTCAGTGCAATGGTGTCGCCGCTGTGGGCCTTGATCAGGCCTGCATCGATGTTGAGCGCACCGAAGTCATTGACCAGCACCGCCAGCCGCTGGCCATCCGCATGGCGCAGCCAGTGGTTGAGCAGCGTGGTCTTGCCGGCGCCCAGGAAGCCGCCGATGACCGAGAACGGCAACCGCTGTCCCATGTCATGCCGCCTTGAAGACGCGCCCCGACAGCACCGTGCCCCAGACCCTGAGGTCCTTGAGCACCATGGGGTCCAGGGACAGCGGATCGTCTTCCAGCACGCAGAAGTCGGCGCGCTTGCCGCATTCGATGCTGCCGATCTCGTGGTCCAGCTTCAGTGTCCAGGCCGCTCCCAGCGTGACGGCATGCAGGGCCTGGGCCACGGTCAGGCGCTCGGCCGCGCCCAGCACGCGGCCCTTGGGCGTGAGCCGGTGGACCGCGCACCAGGCGGTGAACAGCGGCCCCAGCGGCGTGACGGGCGCATCCGAGTGAATGGCCAGCGGCACACCGGCAGACAGCGCGCTGGCGCAGGCATCGAGCCGCATGGCCCGGTCCGGCCCCATGGTCATCTCGTAGTGCTGGTCGCCCCAGTACCAGAGGTGGTTGGCGAACAGGTTGGCGCACAGGCCCAGCGCCGCCATGCGGCGAAACAGCGGCGCATCGATCATCTGGCCATGCTGCAGCGTATGGCGATGGTCGGGCCGGGGCGCGCGGGCCAGCACGCGGCCTATGGCGTCGATGGCGGCTTCGCTGGCCTCGTCGCCATTGGTGTGCGTATGGATGAGCAGGCCCGCGCGGTGGTAGGTCTCGAAATCGGCCTCGTACTGCGCGGGCGCGGTGACCCAGATGCCGTTGGGCGCGCCGTTGTAGTGACCGGGCCAGCGCAGGCGCGCCGAAAAGCCCTGGATGGAGCCGTCCAGCATCATCTTGACCAGGCCGTAGCGCAGCCGGTCGGTGTTGCGCGCCATGAGCGCGCGCACATGCCCGGCACCGGCCTCGGCGCCATGCGTGCCGTGAAACGCCTGGAAGGCCGGCAGGATGCGGATGGGCACCTGGTCGTCGGCCAGCGCGGCCTCCAGCACGCGGCAGTCCTGCTCGCCCAGCCTGTTGACCAGGTCGGTGGCCGTGGTCACGCCCTGGCGGCAGGCCAGGCGGGCGAAGGAGCGCACGCCCGCCTCGGTCATGGGCGCCAGCAGCCCGGCGTTGCCGATCTTGCGCAGCACCAGGAACATGGCGGCCGGCTCCTGCAGCTCGCCCGTGGGCTCGCCGGCCAGGGCGTGGCCGGGTGCAAAGCGCACCACGCCCTCGACCTCGTTGTCGCGCGTGATCTCGGCCAGGCGCAGCATGGCGCTGTTGACATTCATCAAATGGCCGTTGGCGTGCGAGATCACGACGGGACGGCCTCCTGCGGCCCGGTCCAGGTGCTCCACCGTCATGCGCTCGCCGCCGAAGTAGATGGGATCGAACCCCCAGGCGATCAGCGGCTGGCCGGGCGGCAGGCCCTGCGCATCCATGCGCGCCGCCACTTCGGCCAGGCGGTCCACCACGGCATCCATGGAGCGCAGGCCGGGCCAGGTCTTGCCATCGGGGTCTCGCCGGTCGAACCAGCCCGTGTATGTCCAGTCCCACATGCTGCCTTCCTTGAGGTGGCAGTGGCCCTCCACCAGCCCGGGCAGCAGCACCTGGTCGGCAAAGCGCTCGTCGATGCGGCACTCGCCCCAGGCCGTGCAGCGGGCCAGGTCCCCGACCGCGAGGATGCGCCCGTCGCGCACGGCCACGTGCGTGGCCTCGGGCTGCATGGGGTTCATGGTGATGATCTTGCGGGCGGCGTAGACGGTGATGCTCATGGTGGCGGGTGCTCCGGGTTCAAAGGGCCAGCGGCGCGCGCGGCACGCCATCGATGTGGTCCACGCGGATGCAGCGCACCCAATGGCCGGGGGCGGCTTCGCGCAGCGGTGGCGCCTCGGCCGAGCACGCAGGCACGGCCACGGGGCAGCGCCCGGCGAAGCGGCAGCCCGCGGGCGGGTCGATGGGACTGGGCGGGTCGCCGGCCAGCCGGATGCGCCGCGCCGCGCGCTCGCGCCCGCCGCGCACCGTGGGCACGGCCGACATCAGGGCCACGCTGTAGGGATGCAGCGGCCGCGCGAAGAAAGCCTGGCGCGGTGCGCGCTCCACGATCTGGCCCAGGTACATGACGGCGATGTCGTCGCAGATGTGCTCGACCACGGCCATGTCGTGCGAGATGAACAGGTAGCTCAGGCCCAGCTCGCGCTGCAGCCGCGCCAGCAGATTGAGGATCTGGGCGCGGATGGCGATGTCCAGCGCCGACACGGGCTCGTCGCAGACCACGAGTTCGGGCCGCGTGGCCAGGGCGCGCGCGATGTTGATGCGCTGGCGCTGGCCGCCCGAGAACTGGTGCGGGAACAGCTGGCGCTGCTCGGGCCGCAGGCCCACCTGGGTGAACAGCTCGGCCACGCGCGCCTCGCGCTCGGCCGGCGTGCCCACGTCCATCAGGTCCAGCGGAGCGCGCACCGCATCGCCCGCGCGCTGTCGCGGATTCAGCGAGGAGAACGGGTCCTGGAACACGATCTGCATGCGCCGCCTCGCCTGGCGCAGGGCCTCGCCCGACAGGCCGCCCAGGTCGGTATCGCCCAGCTGCATGCGGCCCGCCGTCACGGGCGCCAGGCGCATCACGGCCAGCGCCGTGGTGGTCTTGCCCGATCCCGACTCGCCCACCACGGCCAGCGTGCTGCCGCGCCGCAGGCTGAAGGACACGCCGTCCACGGCCTTGACCACCTCGGGCCTGCCGAACAGGCCCTTGCCCGGGCGCGGAAAGTGGACCTGGAGATCGTCCACCTGCAAGAGGGTATCGTCCATGCGTGCGTTCATGCCAGGGCCTCCGTGTGGGCGCGAATGCGGGAAGCGGGAGCGTGCAGCCAGCAGGCCACGCCGTGGGATGGATCATCCAGCGCGGTCAGCGGCGGCGCCTCGCTGGCGCAGCGCGGCTGGGCCTCGCGGCAGCGCGCACGAAAGGCGCAGCCGCTGCCCAACTCCCAGATCGAGGGCACGACACCGGGGATCTCGGGCAGCTCGGTGCGCCCGCCTGACTGGCTGCTGCCCAGCTCGGGCAGGCAGGCGATCAGGCCGCGCGTGTACGGATGGGCGGGCGCTGAAAGCACCTGTTCGCAGCGGCCCTGCTCGATCACGCGGCCCGCATACATGACCATGACGCGGTCGGCCATCTCGGCCACGGCCCCCATGTCGTGCGTGATCAGCACGATGGCCGTGCCCTTGTCGCGCTGCAGCTCGCGCAGCAGGTCGAAGATCTGCGCCTGCACGGTCACGTCCAGCGCCGTGGTGGGCTCGTCGGCGATCAGGATGTCGGGCCGGCAGGCCAGGGCCATGGCGATCATCACGCGCTGGCGCATGCCGCCCGACAACTGGTGCGGGTACTCGTGCACGCGCCGCTCAGGCGCGGGGATGCCGACCTGCCGGAGCATTTCCACGGCGCGTTGGCGCGCGGCGCCCGCGTTCAGGCCAGCGTGCAGGCGCAGCGGCTCGGCGATCTGCTCGCCCACGGTGAGCACCGGGTTCAGCGAGGTCATCGGCTCCTGGAAGATCATGGAGATGCGGTTGCCGCGCACCTGGCGCATATGGGCCTCGCCGGCGGCCACCAGGTCCTCGCCCTGGAAGCGCACCTGCCCGCCCGTGATGCGGCCCGGAGGCGAGGGAATGAGGCGCAGCAGCGCCAGCGCCGTCATGCTCTTGCCGCAGCCGGATTCGCCGACCACGCACAGGGTCTCGCCCGCGCGCAGATCGAAATCCACGCCGTTGAGCACCATCGCCTGGCCGCGCCGGCCCTGGAAGGCCACGCGCAGGCCGCTGACTTGCAGCAGGGGGGTATCGGTGTCCATCAGCGCTCCCTCAGCTTGGGGTTGAGTGCATCGTTGAGGCCGTCGCCGATCAGGCTGACGGCCAGCACGGTGACGAAGATGGCGGCACCGGGAAAGGCCACGGCCCACCAGCACGACAGCAGGTATTGGCGGGCCGACCCGATCATCAGGCCCCAGCTCATCTGGTTGGGGTCACCCAGGCCCAGGAAGGACAGGCCGGCCTCGAACAGGATGGCGGCGCCCACGGCCAGCGTGGCCGACACCACCAGCGGCGGCAGCGCATTGGGCAGGATCACCTTCCAGATGATGCGGCCGTGGCGCGCGCCGATGGCGCTCTCCGCGCGCACGAATTCAAGCTGGCGGATGCGCATGAACTCGGCCCGCGTCAACCGCGCCGTGGCCGGCCAGCTCACGCTGCCGATGGCCAGCGTGACCGTCACCAGCGAGGGCGAGAACAGCGTCACCACCACCATGGCGAACAGCAGCGCAGGCAGCACCTGGAAGAACTCGGTCACGCGCATCAGCAGCGCATCGACGCGGCCGCCGTAGTAGCCGGCCATCGCCCCCAGCGTCACGCCGATGCACACCGACAGCAAAGCCGCGAAGGCGCCCACCATCAGCGTGGCGCGGCCGCCGTGGATGATGCCCGTGAGCACGTCGCGCCCCAGCTGGTCGCTGCCCAGCCAGGCCTCCTCGCTGAACGGCGGGCTCAGCGGCATGGTGCGGATCTCGAACGGGTCCGCAGGCCAGATCCAGGGGCCGGCGATGGCCACCAGCAGCACGATGAGCAGCATGGCCATGCCGGCAATGGCCGAGGGGTTGCGCAGGAACATGCGCAGCGCTTCGCGCGCCGGGTGCTCGGCATGGGCTGCGGCCTGCGGCGCGGCGACGCTCGCCACGGACACGGAAGGTGGTGTGATGGCATTCATGGTCTCAGGCCGCCTTGATGCGGGGATCGATCAGCCGGTAGCACAGGTCGGTGACGAGGTTCATCACGACCACGACGATGGAGGAGAACAGCAGCACGCCCAGGACGGTCGGGTAGTCGCGCCGCAGCACCGAGTCGAAGGCCAGCCGGCCCAGGCCCGGCCAGTTGAAGACCGTCTCGACGATGATGGCGCCGGCCATGACGTTGCCGAACTGCAGGCCCAGCATGGTCACCACGGGCAGCAGCGCGTTGCGCAGCGCATGGCGGTAGAGCACCACATGCTCGGCCAGCCCCTTGGCGCGCGCCGTGCGGATGTAGTCGGCGCCCAGCACGTCCAGCATGGACGAGCGTGACAGCCGGCTGTACTGCGCCAGGTAGACCAGGGCCAGTGTCAGCGCAGGCAGCACCAGGTGCCGGGCCACGTCCAGCAGGTCGGCAAGGCCCGCGCCGCCTGCGGCATCGGCCGAGCGCATGCCCGACACCGGCAGCACGGGCCACCAGGAGGCAAAGGCCAGCACCAGCAGCATGCCGGTCCAGAACACGGGCGCCGCAAAGCCCACCAGGGACAGCACGGTGATGCACTGCGACAGCAGGCCGTTGGGCCGGCGCGAGGACAGCACGCCCAGCAGCGTGCCCACCACGAAGGCCGTGAGCACGGCGGCCAGCACCAGCAGCAAGGTGGCGGGCACGCGCTCGGCAATCATCTGCGCCACCGGCAGGTTGAAGAAGTAGGAGTAGCCCAGATCACCACTGGCCACGCGCGCCAGGTAGATGCCCAGCTGCACGGGCAGCGGCCGGTCCAGCCCGTAGCGTGTGCGCAGCTCGGCCATGAGCTCGGGCTCCATGCCGCCGCTGGCGCCGGCAATGGTCTCCACGGGATCGCCGGGCGCCGCATGCACCAGCATGAAGTTCAGCACCACCACGGCCAGCACCAGCGCCAGGCCCTGCAGCAGCCGCTTGAGGAGTGTGCGAAGAAAAGCCATGGACTGCACCTCCCCGACTACTTCAGAAAGATCTCGTCATAGGGCGAGGCCGGCCCCCAGACCGTGGTCGGCAGGTTGCCCACGTTCTTGCGCGCGGCCGTGTGGTAGGGCGAGTTGTTGATGAAGATCACCGGCAGCTCGTCGGTCACGGTCTTCTGGAAGGCCGCATAGAGCTTCTTGCGCTCGGCCGTGTCCAGCGTGCTGCTGGCCGTGTTCAGCAGCTCGTCCACCTTGGGATTGCGGTAGGACTGGGTGTTGGTCCAGACCACGGGCTTGATGTTGGTGGACAGGTAGCTGCGGTGCACGCCGATGACCGGATCACCCCAGTTGAAGACGATGTCCATGGACAGGTCGAAGTCGTGCGTGGCCAGGCGCCGGGACCAGGCCGGGAAATCAGCCGAGGCGCGCACCTCGACCGCGATGCCCACCTTCTTGAGCTGGGCACGCACGTACTCGGCCACGTTCTTTTGCTGCTCGTCCGTGCCCGGCAGGTAGTCGATGGTGATCTTGAAGCGCTCGCCATTGGCGCCGGGCTTGAGGCCGGCCTCGTCCAGCAGGGCCGCCGACTTCTTGAGGTCCAGCGGATAGCGCACCAGGTCGGCCGAGGCAAAGGGGCTGGCCGCCACGATGGGGCCGTCGGCCACGCTGGCGAAGCCGCCCATCAGCGCCTTGGTGATGAAGTTCTTGTCGATGGCATGCGCAATGGCCTTGCGCACGCGCACGTCGTCCAGCGGCTTCCTGTCGGTGTTGATGGCCAGCCAGTTGATCGAGCCTATGCCCTCGAAGCCCTTGCCGGTCAGCGTGATCTGGGGATTGGTGGACAGGCGCTTCAGGTCGATGGAGGCCTGCAGGTAGGGCACCATCTGCACGTCGCCGCGCTCCAGGCTCAGCAGCAGGCTGGAGGAGTCGGGCACGATGTTGAAGACCAGCTTGTCCAGGTAGGGCCGGCCGGGCAGGAAGAACTTGTCGAAGCGCTCCATCACGATGCGCTGGCCCGCGCGGAACTCGGTCAGCTTGAACGGCCCCGAGCCCACCACGTCGGCGCTGTTGCGCGCATGGGTCTTGAGGTCGGCACCGTCGCCATAGATGTGCCTGGGCAGTATGGGCGCCAGCGCCGGGCTCATGGCCAGCAGGATGGCCGGATGCGGCGCGTTCATGCGGATGATGGCCGTGTAGGGGTCGGGCGTGTCCACCTTCTCCACGGGCCCCAGCATGGTCTGGAACGGGTGGTTGGCCTTGATGGCCATGATGGAGAAGGCCACGTCGGCCGAGATGATGGGCTTGCCGTCGTGGAACACGGCATTCCTTCGCAGGTTCAGGGTCAGCGACTTGCCGTCCTCGGCCAGCTTCCAGGACTCGGCCAGGTAGGGCTGGGGCTTCCACTGGTCATCGAAGCGCAGCGGGCTGGCGAACAGCTGGGTGGAAGGCATGGCCGTGGCAATGCCCGATTGCACGGCGCCGTTCAGGTGCCGTGGCACCTGGGTGCTGCCCACGATCAGGGTGCCGCCGCGCTGCGGCTCCTGGGCCTGGGCCTGCAGCGGCGTGGCCGCCAGGCCCGCCAGCGCGCCGGCCAGGGCCAGGGCCGCCAGGGCGCGGCGTCGGAAAGTGATGGTGTGCATGGACTGTCTCCCTCGTTGGATCGCCAGGCCGCGCGGCTCGCTGCCTTCAATCCAGAATACGCAACAAGGGCGCGGGCCGCGGGGGCCACAGCCGTCCAAACGTAGGAGCCAGAGGCCCGGTGTTTACCCGCGTCGGCCGGCCCAAACCTTTACTTGCCCGCACCCGCACCGCAACATGGCGCCGACCGCGCGCCCTCTGCCCGGCCGCGCCAAGAACGCCCCCCGATTGCCTCCGTTGCGCCATGAGCACCCCTTCCGCCACAGACCCACGCCACCAGTGGGCCCGCCTGTTCGCGCTGCCCGAGCAGCCCGGCCTTCCCCTGAAGGACCGCCTGCGCCTGGCCCTGGTCCAGCCCATCCTCGAAGGCCGCCTGCCGCCCGGCGCGGCCATGCCACCCTCACGCGAGCTGTCGCGCCTGCTGGAGGTGTCGCGCAATACCGTGACCACGGTCTACGAGCAGCTCGTGGATGAAGGCTTTCTGGAAGCCCGCCCGCGCAGCGGCGTGTTCGTGGCCCGGGATTCGCGCTTGGCCGGTGTGGACGGCGCCGTGGCCCTGCCTGCGGCAAGTCCCGGGGAGCCCGCACCGGACTGGTCTGCACGCGTGCTGCGCTCGCTGACGGACAGGCACACGCTGTCCAAGCCGCTGCAGTGGCGCGAGTACCCCTACCCCTTCGTCTACGGCATGCACGATCCCGCGCTGTTTCCCACCGAAGGCTTCCGGGAATGCTGCACGCGCAGCCTGGCGCGCGCCCAGCTGCCGCACTGGACGCCGGACTTCGAGACCGACGACGTGCCCGACCTGATCGAGCAGATCCGCCTGCGCCTGCTGCCCCGGCGCGGGGTGTTCGCGCTCAAGGAAGAGATCCTGGTCACCGTGGGCGCGCAGCAGGCCTTCTACCTGCTGGCCGACGCGCTGCTGGACCCCTCGCAGCGGCTGGGCTTCGAGGAGCCGGGCCACCCGCATGCGCGCAACACCTTTTCGCTGCGCCGCCCCCACTGGGTGCCCGTGGCCGTGGACGAGGAAGGCGTGGTGGTCGATGGCCTGCCGCCGCTGGACTACCTGTTCGTCACGCCCTCGCACCAGAGCCCCACCACCGTGACGCTGAGCCTGCAGCGGCGCGAGCAGCTGCTGCGCCGCGCCGAGCAGGGCGATTTCGTGATCATCGAGGACGACTACGAGGCTGAGAACCTCTACCAGGGCACGCCCATGCCCGCGCTCAAGAGCCTGGACAAGGGCGGGCGTGTGATCTATGTGGGTTCGCTGTCCAAGAGCCTGTCGCCCGCGCTGCGGCTGGGCTATATCGTCGCGCCGCGCGCGCTGATCGACGAGTTGCGCGTGCTGCGCCATGCCATGGTGCGCCACCCCAGCGCCTTTCTGCAGCACGCCTATGCGCTGTTCCTGTCGCTGGGCCACCATGAAGCCCATGCGCGCCGCGTGAACCAGGCCATGCTGGAACGCGTGGCGCAGGTGGACCGCTCGCTGCGCGCACACCTGCCGGATTTCATCTTCCGCCAGCCCCAGGGCGGCGCATCGCTGTGGGTGCAGGCGCCGGCCTGGCTGGACGCCGATGCGCTGGCCGCCGTGGCGCGCCGCCACGGCGTGCTGATCGAGGCGGGCAGCGCGTTCTTTGCGACGCCGCGCCAGCCCTGCCCCTTTTTCCGGCTGCGCCTGTCCTCCATTGCCATCGATCAGATCGATGCAGGCATTGCGGCACTGGCACAGGCGGTGGCCGAACTGGCCCGGTCGCGATGACCGGGTCCGGGCCCGTGGTCACTGCTGCGCGTAGGACTCCAGCGGCTTGTCGTTGGGCTTTTGCAGCAGCTGTTTGAGCATGTCGCTCATGGGCAGGTTCAACGGGGCATTCTTGGGCGGAATGGGCTGCACGAACCACTTGTCGTAGATCTTCGCCACTTCGCCCGAGGCCATCATGCCCACCAGCACGTCGTCCACGGCCTTCTTGAAGGCGGGATCGTCGCGGCGAAACAGGATGGCGATGGGTTCGGAGCCCAGCACCTCGCCCACGATCTTGAAGCCTGCAGGGTTCTTGGAGTTGGCGATGACGCCGGCCAGCAGGTTGTCGTCCAGCACGAAGGCATCGGCACGGCCCGATTCGAGCATCAGAAAGCTCTCGAAATGGTCCTTGCCCAGCGAGGTGGGCAGGTTCACGCCATTGTCGCGCCCGTACTTGCGCAGCAGCTGCACGGCGGTCGTGCCGGCCGAGGCCGCCACGGGCTTGCCGTCGAGCTGCTTGAAGGAGGTGATGCCCGAGTCGGCACGCACGGCCATGCGCACCTGGCTCACGTAGGTGGTCACGGCAAAGGCCACCTGCTTTTGGCGCGCGAGGTTGTTGGTGGTCGGGCCGCAGCCGATGTCCACGGTGCCGTTCTGCACCAGGGGCATGGTGTTCTGCGAGGTCAGGGCCATGTACTCGATCTTGGCCTTGGGCACGATCTGGGCCAGCACCTTCTCGCACAGCTCGACGTGGTAGCCCACGTACTTCTGCGTGGTCCCGAAGGCATAGGCCATGGGCGCCGAGCTTTCGCGCACGCCCATCACCACCTTGCCTGTGCTCTGGATCTTGTCCAGCGTGCCGGCCGCTTCCTGTGCATGGGCAGCGCCAGTTGCCGCCACCACACATGCCATCGCCACATGGGCCAGTACGAATCGCATCGAGGGTCTCCTTGGATAGTTGTTGCAGGTCCGAAGGCGCGCTGCGCCTCCACCCTGCCGAGCCGCCGTCACTGGCTGCATGCAAGCAGGGCCGCCGTCAAGGCGATTGCATCAACTATCGAGCAATCAGGCGCCTGTGCATAACGATGAAATGGAAGAAGGTCATGCTCCACCCACATGACCCGGCACCCTGCTGGTGCGCTGCGGGGGCCACAGGCCCGCAGCGCCCGGTCAGCCGGCCGACCCTGCCGCAAGCCGGTGCATGAGGCCCTGCGTCGAGGCATCGACGCCCTGCCAGTCGCCGCTGTCCTGGCGCGCATGCAGCTGGCGCGCCAGGTGCTTGCCCAGCTCCACGCCCCATTGGTCGAAGCTGTTGATGCCCCAGACCGCACCGGCCGAGAAGACACGGTGCTCGTACAGTGCGATCAGGGCACCCAGCGATGCCGGATCGAGCTGCTGCAGCAGCAGGAAGCTGCTGGGCCGGTTGCCCGCGCAATGGCGCTCCGCACCCTCGCCGTGGCGCCCCTCCATCAGGGCCTGGGCCTGGGCAATGGCGTTGACGACCAGGCTCTGGTGGTGGGCGCCCAGGTATTTGCCGCCGTCGCGCAGCGCGATGAACTCCACGGGAATCACGTCCTGGCCCTGGTGCAGCATCTGGAAGAAGGCATGCTGGCCATTGGTGCCGGGCTCGCCCCAGATCACGGGCGCCGTGCGCACGGGCAGTGTCTGCCCGTCGCGCGTCACGCCCTTGCCGTTGCTCTCCATCTCCAGCTGCTGCAGGTAGGCGGTCAGCCGCCGCAGGCCATGGCTGTAGGGGGCAATGCAGCGGCTGGAGAAGCCGCAGAAATCGCGGTACCAGACATCCAGCAGGCCCAGGCGCAGCGGCAGGTTGCCCTCCACGCCCGAAGAAAAGAAATGCGCGTCCATGGCATGCGCGCCGTCCAGCAGCGCACGGAACTGCGCCGCGCCGATGGCGATGGCCACCGGCAGGCCGATGGCCGACCACAGCGAAAAACGGCCGCCCACCCAGTCCCAGAAACCCAGCGTGCGGCGGATGCCGAAGTCGGCTGCGGCCTGCACATTGGTGGTGAGCGCCACGAAGTGCCGGTCGATGGAGCATGCGGCCTGCGGGTCCTCGCTGCCGCCCTGCTCCAGGAACCACCGGCGCGCCGAGTGCGCGTTGAGCATGGTCTCGGCCGTGGTGAAGGATTTGGAGGCGATCAGGAACAGCGTGCTGTGCGGGCGCACGCGGCGCAGCACATGGCCGAGCTCATGGCCATCGACGTTGGAGACGAAATGGAAATTCTTGCCCGCATCGACCCAGTCCTCCAGCGCATTGACCACCACTTCGGGGCCCAGGTGCGAGCCGCCGATGCCGATGTTCACGATGTCGGTGATGCCCTCGTCGCCACGCACCTGCTCGGCCAGGGCCAGCATGGCGTCCAGCGTCTCGTGCACCTGGCCCAGCGCCTCGTGCATGGCCGGCTGCCACTGCTGCACGGTGGCGCAGTGGCGCAGCTGGCCGCCGTCACGCGGCATGCGCAGCAGCCAGTGCATGACGGCACGGCCTTCGGTGCAGTTGACGGGCTCGCCGGCCAGCATGGCGTCGCGCTGGGCCAGCACGCCGGTCTGCTGCGCCAGCTCGCGCAGCAGCGTCTCGGTGGCTTCGGTCCAGAGGTTCTTGGACAGGTCGGCGAAGACATGCGGGGCCTGCTGGCTCAGCGCGTCCAGCCGGCCCGCGTCCGCGGCAAAGGCCTGGCGCAGATCCAGGGACCGGATGTCTTCGTTGAAATGGCGTTCAAGTGCCGACCAGGCCGGCAAGGTGTTGCACAAAACGGGCAAGATCTTCATCCAATCAGTCTGCGGCCTGCTGCATCAATGCTTCGAGCTTGCGGGTGTCGGCAGCGAAGGCGCGTATGCCTTCGGCCAGCTTCTCGGTGGCCATGGCGTCCTCGTTGAGGGCCAGGCGGAAACCGGCCTCGTCGTAGTGCACGGGATCGAGGGCCAGGGTCCGCGCGGCCTCGGGGTCCAGGGCGCGCGCCAGGGGCGCATCGCTGGCGCCCAGCTGGGCCAGCAGTTCGGGGGCGATGGTCAGCAGGTCGCAGCCCGCCAGCGCCACGATCTGGCCCGTGTTGCGAAAGCTCGCGCCCATGACCTCGGTGGCGATGCCGAAGTGCTTGTAGTGCTCGTAGATGGCGCGCACGGAGCGCACGCCGGGATCGTTGGCGCCGGCCATGGCGGCCTCGTCCCACTGGGCGCCGGCCTGCTTCTTGTACCAGTCGTAGATGCGGCCCACGAAGGGCGAGATCAGCTGCACCTTGGCCTGGCCGCAGGCCACGGCCTGGGAGAACGAGAACAGCAGGGTGAGGTTGGTGTGGATGCCGCGCAGCTCCAGCTGGCGCGCCGCCTCGATGCCTTCCCAGGTGGAGGCGATCTTGATGAGCACGCGGTCGATGTGCACGCCTTCGGCCTGGTACAGCTCGATCAGGCGCTCGGCACGTGCCACGGTGGCCGAGGTATTGAAGGACAGGCGCGCATCGACTTCGGTGGAGACGCGGCCCGGAATGGTGTTCAGGATCTCGCAGCCGAAGCGCACCAGCATGCGGTCCATGACTTCGTCGAGGCGGCGGCCCTTGTACTGGGCCACGGTGGCGCGCATCAGCGGTGCGTACTCGGGCTTTTGCACCGCCTTGAGGATGAGCGAGGGATTGGTGGTCGCATCCCGCGGCTGGAACTGGGCCAGTTGGTGGAAGTCGCCGGTATCGGCCACCACGGTCGTGTACTGTCGAAGCGCATCAAGCTGGTTCATGGAACATCCTTTGGGCGGGAGCCTGGCGAGGGGCGGCATCGCACCAGGGCGGTGCGGTTGTACCGGCAAATCCTCCGAGTGTATGCGCGCGCATGGTTTGCATTGGCGTCAGGAAAGTAAGCGAAGGCTGCCGCTCATGCAAAATGCGCGCTGGACCTGCCTTGCGGCAACCGCTTCCCTTTACCCATAGAACAACGCCCACCGCCTAATGCTGGACCGCATCACCGCCTCGCTGCCCTCGCTTGCTCCCGCCGAACAACGCGTGGCCCGCCTGGTGCTGGCCGATCCACGGGCCTTCGCACGGCAGCCGGTGCGCGAACTGGCCGAGCGAGCCCATGTCAGCAAGCCGACGGTGGTGCGCTTTTGCCGCAGCATGGGCTACGACGGCCTGGCCGACTTCAAGCTCAAGCTGGCCGGCAGCGTCAGCGAGGGCGTGCCCTTCATCCACCGCAGCGTGGACACCGACGACAAGACCAGCGACGTGATGGTCAAGGTGGTGGACAACGCCGTGGCCGCCTTCCTGCAATACCGCAATGCCGCCAGCACCACGGCCATAGAGCAGGCGGCGCAGGCCATCGCCTCGACCTGGCAGACAGGCCGGCGCATCGAGTTCTACGGCGCGGGCAACTCGGGCATCGTGGCGCAGGACGCGCAGCACAAGTTCTTTCGCCTGGGCGTGACCAGCCTGGCCACCAGCGACGGCCACATGCAGGTGATGAGCGCCACCCTGCTGGGACCCGGCGACTGCGCGGTGATCATTTCCAACTCGGGCCGCACGCGCGACCTGATGGACGCGGCCGACATCGCGCGCAAGAACGGCGCCACCACGATTGCCATCACCGCCAGCGGCTCGCCCCTGGCCTCGGCCTGCCACATCCATCTGGCCGCCGACCATCCCGAGGGCTACGACCGCTACAGCCCCATGGTGTCGCGCCTGCTGCACCTGCTGGTCATCGACGTGCTGGCCACCTGCGTGGCGCTGCGCATCGGCCCGGCCCTGCAGCCTGCGCTGGAGCAGATGAAGAACAACCTGCGGGCCAAGCGCTACACGTAGCACCGGCCCCAGGCCCACCCGCCTCGTTCAGCCCTGCCAGCGCCTGAGCACCAGCGAGGCGTTGACGCCACCAAAGCCGAAACCGTTGACCAGGGCATGCTCCATGGCCCAGGGCCTGGCCGCGCCGGCGATCAGGTCCAGCCCCTGGGCCAGGGGATCGGGCTCCACGAGATTGCGCGTGGCCGGCGCCATCTGGTCGCGCAGCGCCAGCACCGTGAAGATGGCCGCCACCGCGCCCGCCGCGCCCAGCAAATGGCCCGTGGCCGACTTGGTGGAGCTGATCGCCACGCCGCTGCCCTCGCCAAACAGGGAGCGCATGGCTGCCAGCTCGCCCCGGTCGCCCACGGGCGTGGAGGTGGCGTGGGCATTGAGGTACTGCAACTGATCCGGCGACAGCCCGGCCATGGCCAGCGCCTGTGCCATGCTGCGGCGCGCGCCGTCGCCATCTTCCGGGCCCGAGGTGATGTGATAGGCATCGGCACTGGTGCCGTAGCCCACCACTTCGGCCAGCGGCACGGCGCCGCGCGCCAGGGCGTGGTCCAGCCCCTCCAGCACCAGGGCGCCCGCGCCCTCGCCCATGACAAAGCCGTCGCGGCCCGCGTCGAAGGGGCGTGAGGCCTCTTCGGGCCGGTCGTTGTATCCCGTGGAAAGGGCCTTGGCCGCCGCGAACGCACCCAGGCTCACGCGGTCGATGGCTGCCTCGGCGCCGCCGCACAGCGCCACGTCGGCCTCGCCCGAACGGATCATGCGCAGGCCGTCGCCCAGGGCCTGCACGCTGGCTGCGCAGGCGGTGACCGGTGCACCCAGCGGTCCCTTGAGCCCATGGCGTATCGACACATGCCCGGCCGCGAGATTGACCAGGAAAGACGGTACGGTGAAGGGCGACAGGCGCGACACCCCCCGGCTGTCCGTGGTGCGCACGGCCTGGGCAATGGCGCCAAAGCCGCCGATGCCCGAGCCAATGATGCAGGCCGTGCGCGTGCGCTCCTGCTCGCTGGCCGGCTGCCAGCCGGCCTGGGCCAGCGCCTGGTCCGATGCGTCCAGCGCCAGCGGGATGAAGCGGTCCATCTTGCGCTGGTCCTTGGGCGAGACCACGGCATCGATGTCCCAGCCGCCTTCCGGGTCGCGGGCCAGGTCGGGCACCTGGCCTGCCACCTGGCCCGGCACATCAGGCGCCAGATCCTCGGGCAGCCGGCTCAGGCCCGATGCGCCGGACAGCAGCCGGCGCCAGGCCAATTCAGTGCCCCGACCCAGCGGCGAGACCATGCCCATGCCCGTGATGACCACGCGGCGTGCGAGAGGACCCGTGCTCATGAACGCTCCCTGATGGACCATGCAGAGACTGCAGCGCGCACGGGGCACAGGCTGCTCGGGATTGAAGAGGCGTTCATCGGTTCTTCCCTGTAGAGTGCACAGCCCCTGCCGCAGATGGTGAGCATTGCCTGCAGGCACGGACTTATGATGATGGCCGTCATCATAAACGCATTTTGATGACAACCATAATCATTGGACAGTGCACATGAAAGTCACGAAAGCCCAGGCCGCGCAGAACCGGCAGGACATCCTCGAAGCCGCTGCGCGGCTGTACCGCGAGCACGGGCTGGACGGCGTCGGCGTGGCCGAGGTGACGCGCGGCGCGGGACTCACCCACGGCGGGCTCTATCGCCACTTCGAATCCAAGGACGCGCTGGTGCGCGAAGCCTGCGCACGCGCCTTCGACTGGTCCATCGCGCCGCTGGACGGCCTGCAGGGTGAACAGGCCGGCAGCCTTGCCGCGCGCGTGCAGTCCTATCTGTCGCCGCAGCACCGCGACAGCCCCGGCGAGGGCTGCCCCGCTGCGGCGCTGGCCGTGGACGTGGCTCGGGCAGGTGGTGATCTTTCAGCGGTGTTCGCCGAAGGGGTGGAACGCAACATCGGCAGGTTTGCGCGCGTGATCGGCACACTTGGCGACGATCAGGCACCCGATGCCGCACAGCGCGCCCAGGCCATGGCCATGCTCAGCAGCATGGTGGGCGCCCTGGTCCTGGCACGTGCCACGGTCGCCGCCAATCCAGCCTTGTCCGACGAGATCCTGGAAACGGTAAAGGCCCACCTTCTTGCGATCGAGGGACAGCCCCGCTGACCGGCTCCGCCTGCGCTATACGTCCTGCGAAGGCAGCGGCATGGCCTGCTCGATCAGGCTGGCGTGCAGGGCAGCGCCCAGCGGCAGCACCTCGTCGTTGAAGTCATACCGGCTGCTGTGCAGCGGCACCCCGGGCTGGGCGCCCGTGGATTGCCCCAGGCGCAGGTAGGCGCCGGGTTTGTGCTGCAGCATGAAGGAAAAATCCTCCGCGCCCATGCTGGGCTCCAGCTGCCGGTCCAGGTTCTCCACGCCCACCAGCGCCTGGGCCACGTCGGCCGCAAAGGCGGCCTCCGTGGGGGAATTGATGGTGGCGGGATAGATGCGCTCGTAGTTGACCTTGGCCGTGGCACCCAGCCCCAGCGCCACCGCGCTGCACAACTCCTGCAGTCGCTGCTCGACACGGTCCTGCACGGCGGGATCGAAGGTCCGCACGGTTCCCACCAGCGTTGCCGTGCCCGGCATCACGCTGAAGGCGCCCAGGTCCCCGGCCTGCACGGCACACAGGCTGATGACGGCACTGTCGATGGCGCGCACATTGCGCGAGACGATGCTCTGCACCGCCGTGGTGATGTGCGCGGCCGCCAGCACCACGTCCACCGTCTGGTAGGGATGGGCGCCGTGGCCGCCGCGCCCCGTGATCTCGATGGTGATGCGGTCGGCAGCCGCCATCATCGCGCCCATGTTGATGCCCACCGTGCCCGCACGCATGGCGGGCCAGTTGTGCATGGCGTACACGGCCTGCATCGGAAAGCGGTCGAAAAGACCATCGGCAATCATGGCCCGCGCGCCGCCGCGCCCTTCCTCGGCAGGCTGAAAGACCAGCACGGCCGAGCCGTCGAAACGCCGTGTCGCAGCCAGGTAGCGGGCGGCGCCCACCAGCATGGCCGTATGGCCGTCATGCCCGCAGCCGTGCATCAGCCCCTGCTTGCCCGATTTCCAGGGAAATTCGTTGTGCTCGACCATGGGCAGTGCATCCATGTCGGCACGCAGGCCTACCATCGCTCCCGAGCTATGCCCCTGGCCACGGATCACGGCCACCAGGCCCGTGGTGCCCAGGCCTTCGTGGATCTCGTCCACGCCGCATTGCCGCAAGGCCTCCTTGACGCGCGCAGCCGTGAAGCGCTCCTCGAACCCCAGCTCAGGATGCGCATGCAGCTCGCGGCGCAGCGCCGTCAGCTCGGGGTGGTACTGAGCGATCTGGGCAAAGACCCGACCGCCTGCCTTGTATCGAGTGGCTTCCATCGCCTTGGTTCTTTCGCTTCATTGGCCTGCGCATTACCTTAACGCAGGAAATCGCGCCCGCCCACCGTCAGCCCATCGACAGGAAACAAAAAGGCCTCCCGAAGGAGGCCATCCGTTGCGCAAACGCCGCGCGCTCAGAAGCGATGGCGCAGGCCGACGGTGAAGCCCGTGCGCTTGGTGGCACCATTGGCGTCGAGCATCACGCCCGAGCCGCCACTGGTCTTGGTGTGGTCCAGGGCCACATAGGCATCCGTACGCTTGGAGAAGGCGTAGTCGAGCACCGCCACCAGGAAGTCTGCCTTGCCATTGAAATTGCCCGTGCCCGAGCCCGACTGCTTGGCATGGTAGTAATGCGCGCCCACATTGATCTGGGGCGTGATCTGGTAGCCGAAGCCCATCTTGTACATCTGGCGCTTGTTGGCGTCGCCGGCCACGAAGCCGCCGTTGGACGAACCCGTCCAGAAGGAGTTGAGGATGGCCTGGTCGAATCCACCGCCTGCGGTTGCCGCCGGGAATGCGTCCTTGCGCTTGTTCAGGCCGTAGCCCAGGTTGACGTACCAGGGACCCACGCGGTAGGAGCCGCCCAGGGTATAGGCATCGACCTTGGTGCCGGCCGGCAGCGTCGTACCCAGGTAGCCGGCGCCTGCGGAAATGCCGCTTTGCGAGTAGCGCAGATAGCCGCCGGCCGTCTTGATGGCGCCACCGGGCACCACGCCAGTGCCGACCTTGTCGAAGGTGTTGTTCTCGTCGAACGAATACTGCAATGCGCCGCGCACGGGGCCGAACTCGGCCAGGTACTTGACCATGTTGCTGGCGCGCGCGCCCATGGACATGCCGATTTCAGGCTTGTAGGCCTCCATGTACGGCGAATACGGGAAGGAGGCATAGGTGGACGTCACCAGATCGAACAGCATGTTGTACTGGCGACCCAGGGTGATCTGGCCGAAGCTCTTGCTGCGCAGGCCCACCCAGGATTGCTGGAAGTAGCTGGCCGCAGCCTGCTCGCCGGTGTCGGTGAGGAAACGGGCTTCCAGGTTGGCAATGGCTGCCAGACCGCCGCCCAGGTCCTCGGTGATGTTGATGCCCCAGCGGCTTTGCGACATGCCGCCGCCGATCATCTGGGTCTTGCCGCTCTTGGTCGGGCCTTCATTGGTGGTGTGGCGCACGCCGGCATCGACGATGCCGTACAGCTGTACGCTGCTTTGCTGGGCGAATGCTGCCAAGGGTGCCGTTGCTGCCAACACCGCCAGTGCCACGCTCTTTTTCACGAATGAAGAATTCATTGTGTTGTCTCTCTCTTGTTAACGATTGGTTGGTGGAAATTTCATTCTAGAAACGCTTTTCCCGCCTCGTCACCGTTGGCACAAGCACAACACAGGTCTTTCCCTAGCACAAAACAAAAGAGCCAGTCCGAAGACTGGCTCTTTTTTGCTTCAAATGGCAACTGGCTTACGCCAGCCATTCATTAGAAAGCGTGGCGGATACCGACTTGCACGCCAGTCTGGCTTTCGCCAGCTTGCACGCCACCAGCGTACACGCCCTTGGCTTGCAGGCCCAGGGTCGAAGCATCCTTGTTCTTCAGGAATGCCAGGTTGCCGTACAGAGAGGTGCGCTTGGACAGGTTGTGCACGTAGCCCAGAGTGATCTGGTGAGCCTTGGAGTCGATGGCCTTCTGGTCGTACAGAGCGTACTGCAGCTTGACTTCGCCCACGCCGCCCACGGGAGCCGAAGCGCCCAGCATGTAGGAGTTGGTCTTGATGTCGCCGCCGATGTCGCGCTTGAACTTGGTCTGTTGCAGCAGGCCGCTCAGCTTGGCAACGCCGAAGTTGTACGAAGCACCCAGGGTGATTTCGTCACGGTCGGTAGCCAGGCCGCCAACGGCAGTCTTTTGCTGGGCAACGCCCAGGCTGGCGCTCAGGGGGCCGTTGTCGTATGCAACGTAACCGCCGATGTAACGGCCGACGCTGTCAGCAGTACCGATGGTTTGCTTTTCGTCGAAAGCGTAGCCAAAGCCGGCGTTGAAACCGCCGAAGTTGGGGGTGTAGTACGAGATCAGGTTGTTAGCGCGGATGCCGTTGTCGTCGGCGCCTTGGCCAGCAGCCCAGTTACGGAAGCCCATGAACTGGCCGATACCGGTGGCGCTGAACAGGTCGTAGGAGGTCAGCTTTTGGAAGGTCGGAACTTGGTCACGGCCCAGGCGCACTTCACCGAAGTTGCCCGACAGGCTCACGGTGGAACGACGCTTGAAGTTGAAGCCGCTGGCGTTGCCATCGTCACCGAAGATTTCGCCTTCCAGCCAGAAGCCAGCCTTCAGACCACCACCCAGGTCTTCCGTGCCGCGCAGGCCCAGACGGCTCGTGGAAGCGCCGCTGGTGCCCAGACCATAACGGCTGTCGCCAGCTGCGTCCTTGTTCACGTAGGCAACGTTGGTGTCCACGATACCGAACAGGGTCACGGAGGATTGAGCCATTGCGGCGCCGGAAGCAGCCAGCACTGCCAGGGCAATCAGAGATTTTTTCATTACGAGTTACTCCAAGGTTTAGAAGGGCGCCGGTCGTGAGGAAGAGAGGCTTGGCCTGAGGCTCCACCGGTTTCCCGCGCCAACCTCCTGGTGGGGAAGTTAGGGCCTATTGCACCAGACCGCCGCTGCCCATGCAAAGAAATTCACCCACAAACGGGCTTGAACCCCCGTTTTTCGTTGCACTGCCGCAACAAACCTGCAGACCAACACAATCAGGCCCAACCCGAACATCGCGCCGGCCTTGTTGCGCTTGCACAAAGAGAGGGCATGTCGTCCTGGTGTACCGTTCAGACCCTGAATTTGCCAAGATTTTCCGCTCTAGGGACCGCCCATGGACAAGATACTGACTGCCGCCGATGCGGCGCTTCGCACCCTGTTTGCACAGCCTTCCGCGGCCGAGCGCTCTCCCGCCACCGGCATCGCGGAGGGTGAGCTGACCGAGGCACAGCGCCGCCTGTCGGGCGCCTTGATGCGCGTCAATCATGTCGGAGAGGTCTGCGCCCAGGCGCTGTACAACGCCCAGGCCATGGTGACGCGCGACATGGTGCTGCGCGAGCATCTGCTGGAGGCGGCCCGCGAGGAAACCGACCATCTGGCATGGACCCGCGACCGGCTCAACGCCCTGGGCGACCGACCCAGCCTGCTGAACCCGCTGTGGTTCGCCGGGGCATTCGCCATCGGCGTGGTGGCCGCCAAGATCAGTGACGCCGCCAGCCTGGGCTTCGTGGTGGAGACCGAGGAGCAGGTTTCCGCCCACCTGGAATCCCATCTGGGCCGTCTGCCCGAGGAGGACCGCCCTTCGCTGGCCGTGGTGGCCCGCATGAAGGATGACGAGGAACGCCATGCCGCCGCTGCGCGCGAAGCCGGTGCCCTGGAATTGCCGCCCCCCGCCCGCGCCTTGATGCGCCTGGCCGCCAAGGTCATGACGACGACCGCTCACCGCATCTGAGATCCGAAGCTTCTGAAACGACGGGAGCTGCATCCAGCCAAAAAAGAAGCGGGCCCGGCCCGCTTTCTTCATTCTTGGCGAGTCCCTGCCGAGGCACGGACCCAAGCCCCCAGACGCATCAGGCCTCGACGATGTCGAACCCCGTGGTGATCTCGGCCGTCTTGCCCAGCATGATGGTGGCCGAGCAGTATTTGTCGTGGCTCATGGCAATGGCCCGCTCCACCGCGCCCGCTGGCAGGCCGGTGCCGCTGACGGTGAACTGCATGTGGATCTTGGTGAACACCTTGGGGTCGGTGTCCGCGCGCTCCGAAGTGAGCTTGACGCTGCAGCCTTTGACCGCGTGCCTGCCGCGCTTGAGGATCAGCACCACGTCGTAGGCCGTGCAGCCGCCTGCGCCTGCCAGCAGCATTTCCATGGGGCGGGGTGCCTGGTTCTGGCCTCCATTGGCAGGATTGGCCGCATCCGGCGCCCCGTCCATATTGACCACATGGCCGCTGCCCGTTTCCGCCACGAAGCCCATGCCCGAGCGCATGCCGGTCGTGCCGCCTGTCCAACTCACTGTGCATTCCATTGTTGCGTCCTCAAAAAACTGTTGCTATTTTGCATCAACTACACAAAAACCCTGATTTTGTTGCAACGCAGCACCTGCCGTGCATACAATGCACCCAAGCGTTATCTGAAGGGTTAACCCGGACACCCCTCCAGATGGACTGCAGATTGTGAACCAACTTCACCCTGCATCGCACCAGTTGTCTCCTCCACCTCCTCTATTGGTGGATTCAGCCCCCGGCTTTACAGCCTGGGGCTTTTTTTTGCCTTCGTCGTCCCTGGCCCAGCCTGGACGCTGCACTGCAGCATGAGTCACAAGCGCCTATGATGGCCGCCTGACACCGACAGGCCGCCTCCCGGCCTGCTGCTCTCCAGCCTTTCGCCGACGATGAACCACCCCCTGACCCCTGCCGACTACCTGACCAAGATCCTTACCGCGCGCGTGTACGACGTGGCCGTGGAGTCGGACCTGGAGCCCGCCAAGGCGCTGAGCCGCCGCCTGCACAACAAGGTGCTGCTCAAGCGCGAGGACCAGCAGCCGGTGTTCAGTTTCAAGCTGCGAGGCGCCTACAACAAGATGGCACACCTGTCCGCCGAGCAGCTGGAAAAAGGCGTGATCTGCGCCTCGGCCGGCAACCATGCGCAAGGCGTGGCGCTGGGCGCACGCAAGCTCGGTTGCCGCGCCGTGATCGTGATGCCCACCACCACGCCGCAGGTCAAGATCGATGCGGTACAGGCGCTGGGCGGCGAGGTGGAACTGGCCGGGGAAAGCTATTCCGACGCCTACAAGCACGCCGTCAAGCTGCAAAAGGAAAAGGGCCTGACCTTTGTGCACCCCTTCGACGATCCCTATGTGATCGCCGGCCAGGGCACGATTGCCATGGAAATGCTGAGCCAGCTGCAAAAGCTGGGCAGCCCGCGCCTGGATGCCGTATTTGTCGCCATCGGCGGCGGCGGCCTGATCTCGGGCGTGGCCAACTACATCAAGGCCGTGCGCCCCGACGTGAAGGTGATCGGCGTGCACACCAAGGATTCGGACGCCATGCTGCAGTCCGTGCGCGCCGGCCACCGCGTGGAGCTGGCCGACGTGGGCCTGTTCGCCGACGGCACGGCCGTCAAGCTGGTGGGCGAGGAGACCTTCCGCATCGCTCAGGGCCTGGTGGACGACTACGTGGTGGTCGATACCGATGCCGTCTGCGCCGCGATCAAAGACATCTTCGTGGACACGCGCTCCATCGTCGAGCCCTCCGGCGCCCTGGCCGTGGCGGCGATCAAGCAGTACGTCGCGAAGAACAAGACCAGGGGCGAGACCTATGCCGCCATCCTGTGCGGCGCCAACATGAACTTTGACCGGCTGCGCTTCGTGGCCGAGCGTGCCGAGGTGGGCGAGGAGCGCGAGGCGCTTTTTGCCGTGACCATCCCCGAGGAACGCGGCAGCTTCAAGCGCTTTTGCGAAGTCGTGGGCAAGCTGCCTGGCGGCCCGCGCAACGTGACCGAGTTCAACTACCGCATCAGCCACGAGAACAAGGCCCATGTCTTCGTGGGCCTGACCACGGCAGCGCGCGGCGAGTCCGAGAAGATCGCCAGGAACTTCGAGAAGCAGGGCTTCGAGGCGCTGGACCTGACCTTCGACGACATGGCCAAGGAGCATCTGCGCCACATGGTCGGCGGCCATTCGCCGCTGGCCCAGGAGGAGCGCCTGCTGCGCTTCGTCTTCCCCGAGCGCCCCGGCGCACTGTTCAAGTTCCTCAGCCTGATGGCGCCGACCTGGAACATCTCGCTGTTCCATTACCGCAACCAGGGTGCGGACTACGGCCGCATCCTGGTCGGCATGCAGGTGCCTGCCAAGGATGGCAAGAAATTCGACGCCTTCCTGAGCAATCTGGGCTACCCCTGGGTCGAGGAAACCGGCAACCCTGCCTACCAGCTCTTCCTGAAGTAGGCCCCGCCTCGGCTGTCCAGACATGCAGCCCATACGCCATTTCCTGCTGGCCCTGCAGTTCTTCAGCCGCATTCCGGTCACCGGGCGGCTTGCGGCCTGGGCCGGCTGGAGTCCGGCAATGCAGCACGCCAGCGTGGCCCATCTGCCGGGCGTGGGCTGGCTGGTCGGCGCCTGGGGCGCGGCGTGGCTGCTGGCCGCAGGCTGGCTGCTGGCACCCAGCCCCTGGATGCCTCTGGTGGCTGCCGTTCTCTCCACCGTGGCCACGCTGTGGCTGACCGGGGGACTGCATGAAGACGGATTGGCCGATGTGGCCGACGGCCTGGGCGGCTTTGTCCCGCCCGAGCGCGCGCTGGAAATCATGAAGGATTCGCGCCTGGGAGCCTACGGCGCCATGGCCCTGGTGATGGCACTGCTGGCCAAGCTATCCCTGGTCGCGCTGCTGGTCGACATCCACGTGCAATGGGCGGCCTTGCTGCTGTGCAGCATCCATGTGCTGTCGCGCATGGCGCCGCTGGCCCTCATGCAATGCCTTCCCTATGTGGGCCAGGCCGCCCACTCCAAGGCCTTGCACGCCGCGGGTCGGCCATTGGCTGCCAGGGGCCTGGTCGCGGCAATCCTCTGGTGCCTGCCCGCCCTGGCGCTGACAGGCTGGCTGGCGGGCCTGCCGCTCGTCATCGGCCTGGTACTGCCCGGCGCCCTGGCCACGGCCACCATGGTGCGCTGGCTGCGCCGCCGGCTGGGCGGCATGACGGGAGATTGCCTGGGCGCTGCCCAGCAGGTCTGTGAACTGGCCATGCTGCTGGGGGCTGCCGCCGTACTGGTGCGCGTGCCATGAACTCCGCCTGCGCCAACCCGGCGCCACGCCTTTGGCTGGTACGCCATGCCCGCCCCCTGGTGGCGCCCGGCATCTGCTATGGCCGACTCGACATGCAAGCCGATGCCCAGGCCACGGCCGATGCGGCGCAGGCCCTGCACCTCGCCCTGCCTGCGGATTGCCTGCTGGCGCATTCGCCACTGCGCCGATGCCATCAATTGGCACAGGCCCTGCAGGCACTGCGGCCCGGCTTGGCATCGGCGGCGGACAGCCGCCTGCTGGAGATGGACTTCGGCGAGTGGGAAGGCCAGCCATGGGATGCGCTGGACCGCAGCGCCATCGATGCCTGGGCGGCAGACCTTGCCGGGCACGCGCCGGGCCGGGGAGAGTCCCTGGCGACCATGCTGCGCAGGGTGGACGAGGCCTTGCAGCAGGCGAGCAGGGGCTCGGTGGGCGATGGCGCCGGGCGCGACATCGTCTGGATCACCCATGCCGGCGTGGCGCGCTGCGTGCAATGGCTGATGCGTGAAGGCAACGCCCTGCCTCAGGCGGCCCAGTGGACGCTGCCGGCGCCTGACTTTGGCGGCTGGCTGGTATTGGAACTGCAGCCGCCGCACTGACCGGACTCAGCGCTTGTCGGGCAGGGACAGCTGCAGCGTGATGGAGGCGGGGCCATCGACGCTGGGGCCCAGGCGCGCCTCGCGGCCCGAAACCGACTGCAGCACCACGCCCTCTTCCACGGCACGCCCCACGCGAAACGGCTTGGCCGGCTGGTTGCCCACGACGATGACCGCCGCGCCGCCGCCGCTGTCGCGACCGGCCAGCACACCCACCAGCGCATAGCGCGAGACCACAGGCGCCGCGACCGGCACAGCAACACCCTGAGCAGCGGCCACGCCCCCCAGGGCCTGCGCCAGCGCGGGCGCATCGACCTGCAGTGCCTCGGGGGGAGCCGGTGGCACGGGCGCCCCCGCGCCGCCATTGCCCAGGCGCATGGCCCAGAAAGCCACGATGCCGGCCGCCAGCAGCCAGAGCACGAATGTGGCCGCCTTGACGTGCCAGGTCCGGGCCTGGCCCCGGTTCAATGAAAGTGTCACCATCGCGCGATTATGATGGAGCGATATGTCCAATTTGCTGCACCGTTCCATGACCAGCCTTCCCCGCCGTCCGCTGCCTGCCCTGCGCACCGCCGTCCAGCGCGGCTTCACGCTGATCGAGCTGATGGTGGTCCTGGTCATCATCGGCGTGCTGGCGGCCCTGATCGTGCCCAACGTGCTGGACCGCGCCGACGATGCCCGCGTCACGGCTGCACGCACCGACATCACCAACATCTCCCAGGCGCTCAAGCTCTACCGCCTCGACAACCAGCGCTATCCCACGGCCGAGCAGGGCCTGCAGGCGCTGATCATCCGTCCCACGAGCGGACCGCTGCCCAACAACTGGAAGCCCTATCTGGAAAAGCTGCCCAATGATCCCTGGGGCCGTCCGTACCAGTACCTGAATCCGGGCATCAAGGGCCCCATCGACATCATGTCCTTCGGTGCCGACGGCCAGGCCGGCGGAGAGGGCAAGGATGCCGACATCGGCAGCTGGCAGTAAGTCGATGGCCCGGGCGATGGCCCGCAAGCGCCGCGCTGCACCGCACCACAGGCCCGCACTCCCGGCGGGCCTGCCTGCTCTCATGCCCCGCCAGACGGTTGCGCCCACCCTGACCATTCCTTCGCGCGGCTTCACCCTGCTGGAACTGCTGGTGGTCATCAGCATCATGGCGATTGCCGCTGCCGGCGCAAGCCTGTCTCTGCGCGACAGCGGGCAGGCCCAGCTGGAACGCGAGGCCGAGCGCCTGGCCGCACTGCTGGAATCGGCCCGCGCACAGGCACGAGCCAACGGCGTGCCCGTGCGCTGGCGGCCCATGCCGCAAGGCTTTCGCTTCGAGGGCCTGCCGGCCAGCGCGCAATTGCCTTCGCAATGGCTGCAGCCCGGGGTGCAGGCACAGCCGGCGACGCCGCTGATCCTCGGCCCCGAGCCACTGATTCCTCCCCAGTCCGTCACGCTGACGCTGCGCGACTCCAACAGCCCGCCGCTGCGCGTGGCCACGGATGGACTGCGGCCCTTTGCCGTGCAATCCCTGCCATGACAGGCATCCACGGACCACGCCGCAGGCACGGCGCGCCAAGGCGCCTGCCGCACGGCTTCACGCTGATCGAGGTGCTGGTGGCCCTGGGCATCGTGGGCATTGCCCTGATGGCAGGCCTGCAGGCCACATCGGCCCTGACTCGCAATGCCGAGCGCCAGTCCGAGGTGCTGCTGGCCCAGCTGTGCGCGCAAAACGAACTGGTGCGCCTGCGCCTGTCGCGCCAGATGCCGCCCGTGGGCGACAACAGCTTCACTTGCGAGCAGGGCAGCCGGCAGCTGCAGGTCCAGCTCAGCGTGCGCCCCACGCCCAACCCCAGCTTCCGCCGCGTGGATGCCCTGGTCGTCACGGCCGAGCATCCGGTGCTGCGGGTATCGACCATCGTGGGCCGCTTCTAGATGCGTTTGCGCACTTTCTCCCGCACGCAAGGCTTCACCCTGGTGGAGCTGATGGTGGCCATCGCCGTCATGGCCCTGCTGGCCCTGGTGAGCTGGCGCGGACTGGACAGCATGGTGCGCTCGCAGGAGACCATTCGCGCGCGCAACGAGCAGCAGATCGTGCTGCAGACCGTGATCGCCCAGTGGAATGCCGACCTCGAAGCACTGATGCCGCTGGAGCACGCCCAGGTCATCGACTGGGATGGCCAGGTGCTGCGCATGACCCGCAAGAGCAGTGCCGCCGTGGACGATGGCGCCGTGGTCGTGGCCTGGGCCCGCCGCCAGACAGCCGGACGCGACCAGTGGCTGCGCTGGCAGTCGCCACCGCTGCGCACGCGCGCCCAGTGGCGCGAGGCCTGGAACCAGGGGGCGCAATGGGGACGCAATCCTTCGGACGACCAGCGCCGCCGCGAAACCGTGCTGCTGCCCCTGGACCAGTGGCGCCTGTACTACTACCGCGACAACGCCTGGAGCAACCCGCAGTCCAGCGGCTCGGACAACGGCACGGGCACGCCCAATCCACCATCCGGCGGCACCAACAGCAGCGCACAGCTGCCCGCGATTCCTGACGGCATACGCGTCGAACTGACCCTGCCGCCCGACAGCGCCGTCCCCGGCCGCGTCACCATGGACTGGGTCAACCCCCTGCGATCCAACAGCCGATCATGATGCGCGCACCCCGCACCCTGCCCGTCCGCCGCCGCCATCGCGGCGTGGCCCTGCTGGCCGCCATGCTCACGGTCACGCTGGTCGCCACCTTTGCTGCCACCGCACTGTGGCAGCAGTGGCGCAGCGTGGAGGTCGAGACCGCCGAGCGCAACCGCATGCAGGCCGCCTGGATTTTGCTGGGTGCGCTGGACTGGTCGCGCGTGGTGCTGGCCGAGGATGCGCGCACCAGCCTGCAGGTGGACCACCTGGCCGAACCCTGGGCCGTGCCGCTGCAGGAGGCGCGCCTGTCCACCTTCCTGGCGGCGCAGAACAACGTCAGCCAGGTCGATGACGGCATGGCCGACATGCAGGACGCCTTTCTCTCGGGCCAGATCATCGACCTGCAGTCGCGCCTGAACCTGCGCAACCTGCTGGGCGCACCCGACAAGCCCGAAACCCTGCGCCCGCTGGCCCGCCTGCTGGAACGCCTGAACCTGCCCCCTGCCTATGCCGCCCAGATCGTCCAGGCCCTGCGCGCAGCGGCCACCGCCGGCGAGGGCGCGCAGTTCCTGATGCCGCGCACGCTGAGCCAGCTCGGCTGGCTGGGATTGCCGCCCGAGGTCGTCTCGCGCCTGGAGCCCTACATCACCCTGCTGCCCGAGAACACGCCCGTCAACCTCAACACCGCCAGCGCCGAAGTCATCTGGGCCAGCGTGGAGGACCTGACCTGGTCCCAGGCCAGCCAGCTGGTGCAGCTGCGCGCATCGCGCCCGCTGCGCAGCCTGGCCGATGCCTCCAACGCGCTGGGCCTGCCGCAGAAATTCGAGGGACAGAACCTGTCGGTCGCCACCAGCTTCTTCGAGGCGCGTGGCCGCATGCGCCTGGGCGAGATCGTGGCCAGCGAACGCTCCATGTTGCGGCGCAACAACATGACAGTCACTACCATCTGGCGCGAGAGGGGGGACTGGGGATTGCCCGAAGCTCCCGCGCCGTGACAGATGCCTGTCACACTCGGCCCCTACAATGCCCGCTTCCGTCCATGAGCACCTTGATTCTTCATCTGCCTGCGGGCCCCGCTGGCGAATACGCCTACGCACTCAGCAGCGACGGCCTGCGCGCCGACCGGCATGGCCACGCCGCAGCAGGCCTGCTGCCCGATCCTGGCCGCACCGGCCAGACGGTTGCCGTGGTGCCGCACCAGGCCTTGTCCTGGCATCTGGTCAGCCTCCCCCATGGCGTGCCTACGGGGAGCCGGCGTGGACATGTGCGCCTGCGTGCCGTGCTCGACGGGCTGCTGGAAGAGCGCCTGCTCGACGACCCCTCCCAACTGCATCTGGCGCTGCAGCCTCAGGCACGCGCGGGCGAGCCCTGCTGGGTTGCCGCCTGCGACAAGGCCTGGCTCCATGCCCATCTGCAGGCCCTGGAGTCCGCAGGCCGGCCCGTGGGCCGCATCGTGCCCGAATGCCCGCCCCAGTCCACGCCCCAGCTGTGGGCCGTGGGCACGCCTGAATCGGCCTGGCTGCTGGCCACCGGCCTGAGCACGGCCCCGCAAGGCATGGACTCGCTGGCCTGCCTGCCGCTGCGCACCGACAGTGCCGACCCCGCCATGCTGGCCGCCCTGCTGCAGGCCCTGCCCCCCGACACCCCGATCCAGGCGGACCCGGCGCTGGCCCGCGCCGCCGAGGCCCTGCAGCGCCCCGTCAGCCTGCTGACGGACGCCCAGCGCGGCCTGGCGGCCCGCGCACAAAACTGGGACCTGGCCCAGTTCGACCTCGACCTGGGCGGCGGCAGCCGCACCCGCCGGCGCATGCTCGACGGCTGGCAGAGCTTTCTGCGCGGGCCGCAATGGAAGGCCGCGCGCTGGGGTGCCGCGCTCGCACTGCTGGCCCAGGTGGTGGGCCTCAATGCCTGGGCCTGGACCGAAAACCGCGCCATCGCGGCCAAGCAGGTCCAGGTGCGCTCCACGCTGGCCACCAGCTTTCCGCGCGTTCCCGTCATCGTCGATGCGCCCGTTCAAATGCAGCGCGAAGTCGCCACGCTGCGCCAGAGCGCCGGCGCGCTGACGCAGGGCGACCTGGAACCCCTGCTGGCCGCCGCATCCCGGGCCCTGCCTGCCGGCCAGTTGCCGCAGGCCATGGACTACCAGGACCGTCAGCTGCGCCTCAAGGGCGTCTCGCTGGAGGCCGAGGCACTGGAGCAGGCACAACAACATCTGGCCGCAAGCGGCCTGCGACTGCAGCGCGACGGTGCCGACCTGCTGCTTGCCCAGGAGGCCCGGCCATGAACATGCGCGCATCCCGCCAAAGCCTGGCCCCACTGCGCGCGCGCTGGAATGCCCTGGCGCCGCGTGAACAGAACATGACGCTGCTGGCCGGTGGCGTGGTGGCACTGGCCCTGCTGTGGTGGCTGGCCCTGGCCCCCGCCCTGCACAGCCTGCGCACCGCGCCCGAACGCCATGCCCAGGCAGACCGCCAGTTGCGCCAGATGCAGCTGCTGCAGGCCGAGGCCGAGCAGCTGCGCAGCAACGCACGCCCCGTGGTCGGCGATGCCAAGGCGCTGCTGCAAAGCTCGCTGTCCGCCGAACTGGGCGCCTCTGCCCAATTGAACTGGATGGGCGACCGCGCACAGATCACGCTCAAGGCCGCGCCCGCCGCCGCGCTGGCGCGCTGGCTGGCCCAGGTCCGCAGCAACACGCACGCCGTTCCCGCCGAGATGAAGCTGGCCCGCAGTGCATCTGCAAGCGCCTCAGGCGCTGCCGAAGCCGTGCGCTGGGATGGCAGCCTGGTGCTGGACCTGCCTGTCGATCCGTCGCGGGCACCTTGAGCATGCGCCGCCAGCCCCGCTCCCAGCCTGTCCTGCGCTCACCGCGCGGGTGGGCGCTGGCAGGCGCCCTGTGCGGCCTGGTGGCCACCACCGTCGTCTGGGCACCCGCCGCCTGGCTGGCACGCGGCGTGGATTCCGCCACACAGGGCCAGGTACTGCTGCTGCAACCGCGCGGCACGCTGTGGAACGGCTCGGCCTCCCTGGCCTTCACCGGAGGCGCCGGCAGCCGCGACCGCACGGCCCTGCCCACGCGGCTGGAATGGACGCTGCGCCCGCGCCTGGACGGTGCCCGCATTCAGCTGCGCAGCGAATGCTGCACACCCACGCCCGTGGTGCTGGACCTGCTGCCGCGCTGGCAGGGCCTGAGCGCCGTGGTGCACGACAGCGACACGCGCTGGCCCGCCTCGCTGCTGTCCGGCCTGGGCACGCCCTGGAACACGGTGGACCTGCAAGGCCAGCTGCGGCTGGCCACGCAGGCCCTGCAACTGCAATTGCTGTGGCAATCGGGGCGCTGGCGCAGCGACGGCAGCACGCGGCTGGAGGCGCTGGCCGTATCCTCGCGGCTGTCCCCTCTGCGCCCGCTGGGCAGCTACCGGCTCGACATCCTCGGGGGCGACAGTCCGCAGCTGCAGCTCAGTACCCTGACCGGCGACCTGCGCCTGAGCGGCCAGGGCCAATGGGTAGGCCAGCGGCTGCACTTCCAGGGCGAGGCCTCGGCCAGCCCCGAGCGCGAAACCGCGCTGTCCAACTTGCTCAACATTCTGGGACGGCGCCAGGGGCCCCGGTCCATCATTTCCTTTGGTTGATCCATGACTCAGCAGCACACGACCCCGTTCTGGCGCAACACCCTGCACACGCTGGCCGTCAGCGCCATGCTGGCCTGCACCGCTGGCACCGCCCAGGCCCAGCAGACCAATGCACCGGCAGGCGCCACGCCCAGCCTGCGTCCGGGCGAGCCTGTGACGCTGAATTTCTCGGGTGCAGACATCGAGGCCGTCTCGCGTGCCATCGGCGCCATCACCAACCGCAACGTGGTGGTCGACCCCCGCGTCAAGGGCCAGATCACGCTGCTGACCGACAAGCCCGTGCCGCCCGCCACCGCCTACCAGCAGTTCCTGGCCGCGTTGCGCCTGCAGGGCTTCACCATCGTCGAATCGGCCGGCCTGTACAAGGTCATCCCCGAGGCCGACGCCAAGCTGCAGGCCAGCGAAGTGGCCGTGGGCGCGAGCCGCAGCAGCGCGGGCAGCCAGATCGTCACCCAGATCTTCAAGCTCAACTACGAGAACGCGGCCAACCTGGTGCCCGTGCTGCGCCCCCTGATCAGCCCCAACAACACCATCAACGTCAACCCGGGCAACAACTCGCTGGTCATCACCGACTACGCAGACAACCTGCAGCGCATCTCGCGCATCGTGGCGACCATGGACGTATCCAACGCCACCGATGTCGAAATCATCCCGCTGCGCCATGCCGTGGCCACCGACATGGTGGCCCTGGTCTCGCGCCTGATCGAAGGCGGCACGGCCAGCCCCGGCGGCCTCACGGTGACCGCAGGCGGCGCCAATATTCCGGGCCAGAGCGACAACGCCTTCAAGACCTCGCTGATGGCCGAGCCGCGCAGCAACTCCATCGTGCTGCGCGCGGCCAACCCGGCACGCCTGGCCCAGGTGCGCTCGCTGATCGCGCGGCTGGACCAGCCCGCCATGAACGGCGGCGGCGACCAGGGCAACATCCACGTGGTCTATCTCAAGAACGCCGACGCCGTGGCGCTGGCCGCCACCTTGCGCGCCGCCATCGGCGCCCAGGCCACGGCCGCCGGCACGGCCAGCGGCCAGCCCGGTGCGGGCGGCACCCTGCCGCAGGGCGGCGGCATGTCCTCCATCCCCACCTCGCAGCCCGTGGTCTCGCGCGACTCCAGCGGCACGGCATCCATGGGCATGGGCTCGTCCTCGGGCCTGGGCAGCGGCGGCGGGGGCGGCGCGCTGGGCGTGGCCCAGCAGCCCTCCACGGGCGGCATGATCCAGGCCGATCCTTCGACCAACTCGCTGATCATCACGGCACCGCCGCCCGTCTACCGCCAACTGCGCGCCGTGATCGACAAGCTCGACGGCCGCCGCGCCCAGGTGCTGATCGAAAGCCTGATCGTCGAAATCAAGGACAACCGGCTGGCCCAGTTCGGCATCCAGTGGCAGGCCATGCTCAGCAACAACGACCGCGTGATCGGCACCCTGGGCACGAACTCCAATGTGGCGGGCGCCAACATCCTGAACCTGCTCGGCCTGGTCAAGGATGGAGGCCTCGACGGCAGCGCCATCACGGGAGACACGTTGTCCAGCCTGAGAGGCACCAACCTCGGCTTCACGCAGCGCGTCAACGGCAAGGACACGCTGGGCTTTCTGGCCAACTTCCTGCAAAACAGCGGTGACGCCAACATCCTGTCCACGCCCAACCTGATGACGCTGGACAACGAGGAGGCGCGCATCATCGTGGGCCAGAACGTGCCCATGGTCACGGGCTCGTACGCCAGCAACTCCACGGGCGGCACGGTCAACCCCTTCACCACCGTGGAGCGCAAGGACGTGGGCCTGATGCTGCGCGTGCGCCCGCAGATCAACGAGAACGGCACGGTGAAGCTGGCCGTGTTCCAGGAAGTCTCCTCGGTGGACGAGTCCACGCGCAAGGACACCAACGGCCTGACCACCAACAAGCGCTCCATCGAGTCCAACGTGCTGGTCGAGGACGGCAACATCGTCGTGCTCGGCGGCCTGATCGACGACAACTACTCCCAGGCCGAGGACCGGGTGCCTCTGCTGGGCGACATTCCCGTCGTGGGCAACCTGTTCCGCAACACCAACCGCAAGCGCAACAAGACCAACCTGATGGTCTTCCTGCGCCCCGTGGTGATGCGCGATGCGACTGCGACCAACCAGGTCTCTTCCGAGCGCTACGAAGCCATCCGCGCGCAGCAACAGAGCCTGCAGCCCGAGCCCAGCGCCCTGCTGCGCTCGGTCAATGCCGCGCCCGTGCTGCCCACGCTGACGCCGCAGCCGGACCCCGGCTCGTTCACCAACCCGGCCGCCATCGTCAACGTGCCGGGCGCCAGGCCCGAGCTGATCGACTTCACCCAGCCGCAGCCCGCCGCTCCCGCCGTGCCGACAGCCCCCGGCGCGCTCTGAGGCAGGAAGGCCCCATGCGCTATCCCCTGCCCTATTCGTTTGCGCGCACCAGCCAGCTGCTGATCGAGGACGACGGCCACGAGCCCCTGCTCTGGCACGGCCCCTCGCCCGACTGGCAGGCACTGTCCGAAGTCCAGCGCAAGCATGCGGTGCAGCGCTGGCAGATGCTGGATGCGGGCACGCTGGCGCACCGCATCAGCGCCGCCTATTCGCAGGGCGAGTCCAGCGCGGCCCTGGTGGTCAGCGAGGTCGAGTCCGACGCCGACCTCTCGCGCATGATGCAGGAGCTGCCCGCCGTCGAGGACTTGCTGGAGACTGCAGACGACGCGCCCATCATCCGCATGCTCAACGCCCTGCTCACGCAGGCCGCGCGCGACGGCGCCAGCGACATCCACATCGAGCCCTACGAGCGCCACTCCAGCGTGCGCTTTCGCGTGGACGGCGACCTGCGCGAAGTCGTGCAGCCCAACCGCGCACTGCATGCAGCGCTGATCTCGCGACTGAAGATCATGGCCGACCTGGACATCGCCGAAAAGCGCCTGCCCCAGGACGGCCGCATCAGCCTGCGCCTGGGCACGCGCGCCATCGACGTGCGCGTCTCCACCCTGCCCAGCGCCCACGGCGAGCGCGCCGTGCTGCGCCTGCTGGACAAGAGCGAGAGCAAGCTCAGCCTGGAGGCCGTGGGCATGCAGGGCGAGACGCTGAGGCGATTCACCCACCTGACGGCCCAGCCGCACGGCATCGTGCTGGTCACCGGCCCCACGGGCTCGGGCAAGACCACCACGCTGTATGCGGCACTGTCGCGCATGGACGCCAGCCACAGCAACATCATGACGGTGGAGGACCCCATCGAGTACGAGCTGGCCGGCGTGGGGCAGACCCAGGTCAACGCCAAGATCGACCTGACCTTCGCCAAGGCCCTGCGCGCCATCCTGCGCCAGGACCCGGATGTGATCATGATCGGCGAAATCCGCGACTTCGAGACCGCGCAGATCGCCATCCAGGCCTCGCTGACCGGCCACCTGGTGCTGGCCACGCTGCACACCAACGATGCCTCCAGCGCCGTCACGCGCCTGATCGACATGGGGGTGGAACCCTTCCTGCTGTCGTCCTCCCTGCTGGGTGTGCTGGCCCAGCGCCTGGTGCGCAAGATCGACACCACCGAGCCCAGCGGCTACCGGGGGCGCACCGGCATCTTCGAGATGCTGGTGGTGGACGACACCATCCGCGCGCAGATCCACCGCCAGGCCAGCGAGGCCGAGATCCGCGACACCGCGCTGGCCGCGGGCATGCGCCTGATGCGCGACGACGGCGAGCGCCTGGTGCGCGAGGGCATCACCACGCCCGAGGAAGTGCTGCGCGTCACGCGCGACTAGGCGCAGGCGGCCACGCCCGACCCTGCGCAGCACGGGGCATCCCTGTTTGCCACAATGGTCGGCATGTTGGAATCCCTACGCGCCTGGAGCGCTCCCTATGGCGGCGACCTGTTCCTGTGGGTCGCCACGCTGAGCCTGATCAGCTACATCGCCCTGTGGTGGTTCAAGTCACGGCTGTCCACCAGCCAGCTGCGCCGCGTCATCCGCCTGTCGGCGCTGGTGGCGCTGCCGCTGTCCTGGCTGGCCATCCAGCAGGGCGAGAACCATCTGGCGGCAGCCATCCTCCCCCTGGTCTGGTGCGTGGTGCTGGGCATCACCTGCGCGCGGGAAATGTCCAGAAGAAACTGAGTGCGCGAACGCGCACCAGGAATGCCCTGGCGCGGCAAGGCCCGCGCCGCCCCCACCCACCGTGAACTGGAAGTTGGAACCTGCCATGACATCATTCAATGAAGTCCGTCTGTCCATGCTCGACCTCGTGGCCGTGCGCGAAGGCGGCACCGTCGCCGAGGCCCTGGACATTGCGCTGGCCACGGCCCGCAAGGCCGAGGAACTGGGATTCGAGCGCTACTGGCTGGCCGAGCACCACAACATGCCCGGCATCGCCAGCTCGGCCACGGCCGTGCTGATCGGCCACATCGCAGGCGGCACCTCGAAGATCCGCGTGGGCTCGGGCGGCATCATGCTGCCCAACCATGCCCCGCTGGTGGTGGCCGAAGCCTTCGGCACGCTGGCCGAGCTGTACCCGGGCCGCATCGACCTGGGCCTGGGCCGTGCGCCCGGCACCGATGGCGCCACCATGCGCGCCCTGCGCCGCGACCGCGTCGAGACCGAGGAAGACTTCCCGCGCGACGTGATGGAGCTGCAGCGCCTGCTGGGCCCGGCCACGCCGGATCAAAAGCTGGTGGCCACGCCCGGCGCGGGCACCAACGTGCCGATCTGGCTGCTGGGCTCCAGCCTGTTCTCGGCCCAGCTCGCAGCCCATCTGGGCCTGCCCTACGCCTTTGCCTCGCACTTCGCGCCGCGCATGCTCTACCAGGCCGTACAGCTGTACCGCAGCCTGTTCAAGCCGTCGGCCCAACTGGCCAAGCCCTACGTGATCGTCGGCGCACCCGTGATCGCCGCGCCCACCGATGACGAGGCCGAGTACCTGGCCAGCAGCACCTACCAGCGCGTGCTGGGCATCATCACGGGCCGGCGCGGACTGCTGCCGCGCCCCATCGAGAACTATGCGGCCCAGCTCGGCGAGCAGGAGCGCCGCGCCATCGGCGACTTCCTGGCCGTGGCCTCCATCGGCGGCCCGGACAAGGTGCGCACGCGCCTGCAGAAGCTGCAGGCCGACACCGAGGCCGACGAGCTGATCCTGGTCAGCGACGTGTATGACCGCGACCTGCGCCTGCGCTCGCTGGAGATCACGGCCGGCGTCATGGGCCGCTGAAGGCATGAGCCGCTCCGCCCGGCTGCTGCAGCTGATCGACCTGCTGCGCCGCGCGCGCCTGCCCCAGGCCGGGCCGGTGCTGGCCCGGCAGCTGGACGTGAGCCTGCGCACCCTCTACCGCGACATCGCCACCCTGCGCGAACAGGGTGCCGCGATTGCGGGCGACCCGGGCGTGGGCTACGAGATGCGGCCCGGCTTTCTGCTGCCGCCGCTGATGTTCACGCCCGATGAGCTGGAAGCCCTGCTGCTGGGCGCGCGCTGGGCCAGCCGCCAGGCCGACCCCGAGCTCGCCCAGGCCGCCACCGCCGCGCTGGACCGCATACGCAGCGCGCTGCCGCTGGAGCTGCGCATCGAGGTGGACACCAGCGGCCTGCTGGTGCCGCCCATCTGCCACGAATCCGTGACCGAGCCTTGGCAGACCGCGCTGCGCCTGGCGATACGGCGCCAGCACCGGGTGCTGCTGCACTACACGGATGAGAAGGGCCAGCCGACCGAGCGCCAGATCTGGCCTTTTGCCATGGCTTTCTTCGATCAGCGGCGCATTCTTGCGGCCTGGTGCGAACTGCGCCAGGACTTCCGCCATTTCCGCGCCGACCGCGTGCGCTCCGTCACCGATCTGCAGGAACGCTATCCCGACCACCGCAGCGGCCTGATCGAACGCTGGTCGCGGCAACTGGGCTACACGGTCCGCTGACACCATTGCTGACAAAAACTGTCAGCATGGCCTCCTACAGTCGCTCCCATGGCCTTCTCGCCATGCATTCAAACCACTGGGAGCCTTCATGAACGACTCGATCAAGCCTCTGCGCTTTTACTTCCACCCCCGCTCGCGCGCCGTCATCGCGCGCTGGATGCTGGAGGAATGCGGCGCCCGCTATGAGCCCGTGCGGCTGGAATTCGGCAGCACCATGAAGGCTGCCGACTACCTGGCCATCAACCCCATGGGCAAGGTCCCCGCCCTGGTGCATGGCGAGACCGTGATCACCGAACAGGCCGCCATCCTTGCCTATCTGGCCGACATCTTCCCCGAACGAAGGCTCGCGCCGGCCGTGGACAGCCCGCTGCGCGGCGTCTACCACCGCTGGATGTTCTTCCTGGCCGGCCCCGTCGACGCCTTGATGACAGCCAAGAGCCAGGGCCACCTGGAGCAGCAGACGGCCGACCAGGCCATGTCCGCCGGCTATGGCCGCTATGACGACGTGGTGCAGACGCTGCGCCAGGCCGTGGCCGGCAGGCGCTACCTGTGCGGCGACCAGTTCACCGCGGCCGACGTGCTCATGGCCAGCTACCTGCGCTGGGGGACGATGATGAAGCTGCTGCCCGCGCTGCCCGAGTTCAGCGACTACGGCCAGCCGCTGATGGAACGCCCGGCCTCGCTGCGCTCCATCCAGCTCAACGAAGCGGACCTGGCCGCCCAGCCGGCATAGGAACCTCCGGGACCTGGGGACGAGGCCCGAGACGGCCTCGCCATCCAGCCGTCACCGGCAGCGGCTACCATCGGGGGTTGGATCGCCGCCTGGCGTTTCCTGAACGCCATCCTTCCCCAGCCCCTCCCGACTCCCGCCGCGCATGCCTGCCTTTTCCTTCGAAGCCCTGGATGCCCAAGGTCAGACCCGCAAGGGCACGATCGAAGCCGACAACGCGCGCGCTGCGCGCAGCCAGCTGCGCGCCCAGGCCCTGGTGCCCATGGCCGTGGAGATCGTGGCCTCGGGGTCGGCGTCCGGCCCGCAGGGTGGCGCCTCGCGCTGGCTGACCCGCCCCGTCCTTGGCTCCACAGGGCTCACCGTGTGGACGCGCCAGATGGCGGGGCTGGTCGGATCAGGCCTGCCCATAGAGCGCGCACTGGCCGCGCTGTCCGAAGAAGCCGACGACCCGCGCCAGCACCACCTGGTGGCCGCGCTGCGCGCCGAGGTCAACGCAGGCTCCACCTTTGCCCGCGCACTGGCCCAGCACCCGCGCGAATTCTCCGACATCTACTGCGCCGTGATCGGCGCCGGCGAGGCCAGCGGCAGCCTGGGCCCGGTGCTGGAGCGGCTGGCCGACGACCTGGAATCGCGCCAGGCCCTGCAGTCCAAGCTCATTGGCGCAGCCCTGTACCCGGCCATCGTGACCCTGGTGGCCATCGTCATCGTGTTGTTCCTGGTCAGCTACGTGGTGCCCCAGGTGGCCAGCGTGTTCGCGGGCACCAAGCGCGCCCTGCCCTGGCTCACCGTGGCCATGCTGGCGCTCAGCGACTTCGTGCGCAGCTATGGCTGGGCCGCGCTGGTCGCCCTGGTGCTGGGCGCCGTGGGATTCCGGCTGTCCATGAAGAACCCCGTGCTGCGCGAGCGCTTCGACGCCTGGTGGCTGCGCCTGCCGCTGATCGGCCGGCTGGCGCGCAACTACAACGCGGCACGCTTTGCCGGCACGCTGGCCATGCTGGCGGGCGCAGGCGTGCCCATTCTCAAGGCCTTGCAGGCCGCCGCCGAAACGCTGGGCAACCGCGCGCTGCGCGCCGATGCCATGGACGCGCTGGCCCTGGTGCGCGAGGGCGCGCCGCTGGCCTCGGCCCTGGCGCAGAAAAAGCGCTTCCCGGGCCTGATCTCCATGTTTGCCCGCCTGGGCGAGCAGACCGGCCAGCTGCCCGTGATGCTGCAGCGCGCGGCCAACCAGCTGTCCACCGAGGTGCAGCGCCGCGCCATGCACCTGGCCACCATCCTGGAGCCGCTGCTGATCGTGGCCATGGGCATGGTCGTGGCCCTGATCGTGCTGGCCGTGCTCATGCCCATCATCCAGCTCAACCAATTCGTCAAATAGCGACAAGCGCCAAGCCATGCCCGTGACCCTGCAAGACAAGCTGGTCGTTGCCATCTCATCGCGCGCACTGTTCGACTTCGAGGAAGAGAACCGGCTGTTCGATGCGGGCGACGAGCAGGCCTACATGCGCCGCCAGCTGGACCTGGTGCACCAGCCGGCACGCCCGGGCATCGCCTTCCCGCTGGTGCGCAAGCTGCTGGCCTTCAATACGCCCGAAGTGCAGCGCGTGGAGGTGATGATGCTCTCGCGCAACGACCCGGCCAGCGGCATGCGCGTGTTCGCCTCGGCCAAGGCTGCCGACATGCACATAGAGCGCGGCGTGTTCACGCGCGGGCGCGATCCGTTTTCCTACCTGCGGCCGCTGGGCGCCCACCTGTTCCTCTCGGCCAACGAGGTCGATGTGCGCAAGGCCCTGTCCATCGGCTTTCCTGCTGCGCGCGTGATGGTCGACTCCACGCCCGCAGGCGACCGCTACCCGCAGGAAGTGCGCATTGCCTTCGACGGCGATGCCGTGCTGTTCTCCGACGAGGCCGAGCGCATCTACCAGCAAGGCGGGCTGCCGGCCTTTCTGCGCCATGAGGTCTCCCATGCCGCCACGCCCCTGGGAGAAGGGCCGTTCAAACCCCTGCTGCAAGCCCTTCACCGGCTTCAGCAGCAGGCGGACTCGTCCCAGACCATGCGCATTCGCACGGCCCTGGTGACGGCGCGCAGTGCGCCGGCGCACGAGCGCGCCATCCGCACATTGCTCGATTGGGGAATCACCGTGGACGAGGCCATGTTCCTCGGCGGCCTGGAAAAAGGCCCCTTCCTGCGCGAGTTCGAGCCGGATTTCTTCTTCGACGACCAATCGGGCCATGTCAGCTCGGCGGCCCGCCATGTGCCCGCAGGCCATGTGAACAGCGGCATCTCCAATCCGGACGCCGATCCGCTGAAGTAAACAATTGCAAAGGGCGGGCCGGCCGTGCTTGCAAATGCCGGTTCCGTGCCCAAATAAAGCCAATGCATTTTCCCCTCATGAACCGCTCCGCCCTGCTGCGCCGGCCGCCTGTGCTGCAGGCCGCCGCTGCCGTCCTGCTGACCAGCGCCTTCATGCTGCCCGCCGCGCGCGCGCAGGCGGCCGAGACGGCCGACAAGGCGTCCACCGGACAGGCCTCGGCCAGCCCGGCGCCATTGACCAAGGGGGAAATCAAGGCCCAGCGCGAATTCAAGATGCTGGACTTCAACAAGGACGGCAAGCTCAGCCGCACCGAAGTGGCGCTGTTCCCGCGCCTGGCGGCGGCCTTCGACGAGGCCGACACTGACAAGGACGGCTACGTCTCCTATGCGGAGGTGCAGGCCTTTGCCGTCAAGTACCGCGCCGAGCGCGACAAGGCAAAGGCCAAGGCGCAGGCCGAAGAGGCAAAGGCCGCCGAGCATGCCGCAGCCGTGTCCGCTGCCAGGGACACGGAGGAAGGCGAAGGCTCAAAGGACTGAGCCTGCGCATTCAGCCACTGACACTCAGAGTCCGCCGGTACGCTTGACCTTGGGTTCCGAATAGGTCAACGGCTCCTCGCGCACCTGCAGCTTGTTGCGGGCCACGTCATCGGCCTTGCTGACCTCCTGGGCCTGCTCCACGGCCATGGCGCTGGCGCGCCACATGGACTGGATGAACTCGATGAGCTGCTTGGAAATCGGCTCCTTGGGCGGCTCCTCGACCTCTTCCTTCTGCTTGATCTCCTCGGCCAGCGTCCAGTCGCGGTTTTCCTGGTCCACCACGGACGGTTTTTCAGGATCGCGAATCACACGGCCTTCGCCGATGCGGTCCGTGGATTCGACAGGATTGGCAGCGTTCACGGGACGCACGGGCACCGCGCCCGACGCGCCGGTGGAGTACAGATCGGCGCTTTGCGGGCGCCACGGTATGGGCGATCGGTCAACAGGTGGAATTGGCATGGCTCGACCCTCTTGCTGGATGTGTGCTGTGGGCGGGAATTTCCCGCCGTCGCCTCATCATCGACAGAACCTGAAAGAACTGAAGCGCTTTTTTTGAAAGACGCCCAGGCCTGCCTCAAACCAAGGGTAAACCCCGAAACCACCCTGACCAGGCGCTAGAGGAAACGCTCCAGCATCTTGCGCGAGGCACGGTCCAGCGCCGTGCTGTCGGGCACGCTGAACTGCACGCCGTCCTGGCTGGTGATCATCAGGTGCGTGCGGCCCGACAGGCGGCGGATATCCTCCTCGGCCTTGAGCACGAGCTGCGCGGGACCGCGGTCGGTCTCCAGGTCCCAGGTGCTGGGCGTGGAATAGCTGGACACCTTGCGGATGCGCTGGATGACGGGCACGAACTCGCGCACGGCCAGATCCTGCTCGATCAGCGTGCGGGCCTGCGCGGGCAGGTGGTCCATGTGGTCCACCCAAAGCGCCTCCTTGCCATCGGCACAGACCAGGGACAGGCCTTGCAGCGGCGCGGCAATGGGAAAGGCGCGCACGGGCACCACGGATTCATGGCGCGTGCCGTCGGCCAGGATCAGCACCAGGCGGCCATGGGCGTTGCGCTCCACGCGTACGCGGCTCAGATCGGCGCCGGCGGCGCAATGTTGGGCAGTGGACATGGCTTATTCCTCGATGGTGGTTGCGACCAGGGTCAGGCCTGCGGCCTGGGCATCCTCTTCGGCGCGCCGCGCCTGGGCCTGGTACAGGCGCCAGTAGGCGCCCTGCTTTTCCATCAGTTCGTCGTGCGGACCCACTTCCACGATCTCGCCCCGGTCCATGACCACCAGGCGGTCTGCCTTGCGCAGCGTGGACAGGCGGTGGGCAATGGCAATCGTCGTGCGGCCCTGCACCAGGTTGTCCAGCGCCTTCTGGATTTCCTTCTCGGTCTCGGTGTCCACGGCCGAGGTGGCCTCGTCCAGGATCAGGATGCGCGGGTCGATCAGCAGCGCGCGCGCGATGGAGATGCGCTGGCGCTCGCCGCCCGACAGGCCCTGGCCGCGTTCGCCGACCAGGGAGTCATAGCCATGCGGCAGGCGCAGGATGAATTCATGGGCATGGGCCGCACGCGCGGCCGCCACGATTTCCTCGCGCGTGGCGTCGGGCTTGCCGTAGGCGATGTTCTCGGCAATGGTGCCGAAGAACAGGAAGGGCTCCTGCAGCACCAGGCCGATGTTGCTGCGGAAGTCCGACACCTTGAGCCGGCGGATATCCACGCCGTCGAGCTGGATGGAGCCTTCGCTCACGTCGTAGAAGCGGCTGATCAGGTTGACCAGGGTGCTCTTGCCCGAGCCGCTGTGGCCGACCAGGCCGATCATTTCACCCGGGCGAATCTGCAGATCCAGGTTCTTGATGACGGCGCGGCTGCCGTAGCGGAAGGTCAGGTTGTCCAGCGTGATGGCACCCTGCACGCGCGGCAGCTTGACCGGGTTGACCGGGTCGGGCACGTTGCTCACGTGGTCCAGGATGTCGAAGATGCGCTTGGCGCCGGCTGCCGCCTTCTGTGTGACCGAGACGATGCGGCTCATCGAATCCAGGCGGCTGTAGAAGCGGCCGATGTAGGCGATGAAGGCCGTCAGGATACCGACCGTGATCTGGCCGCCCGCCACCAGCCAGATGCCGAAGCCCCAGACCACCAGCAGGCCGATCTCGGTCAGCAGCGTCACCGTGGGCGTGAACAGCGACCAGGTCTTGTTGACCTTGTCGTTGGCCTGCAGGTTGACCAGATTGGCCTGGGCGAAGCGGTCGGCCTCGCGCTTTTCCTGGGCGAAGGCCTTGACCACGCGGATGCCGGGAATGGTGTCGGCCAGCACATTGGTCACCTCGGACCAGACGCGGTCGATCTTCTCGAAGCCCGTGCGCAGGCGGTCACGCACCAGGTGGATCATCCAGGCGATGAAGGGCAGCGGCACCAGGGTGACCAGGGCCAGCCATGGATTGATGGAGAACAGGATGACCGAGGTCATCACGATCATCAGCACATCGGTCGCAAAATCCAGCGCGTTCAAGGATAGAAACAAATTGATGCGATCTGTTTCCGCCCCGATGCGCGCCATCAGGTCGCCCGTGCGTTTGCTGCCGTAGTAGTCCAGCGACAGCGTCAGCAGGTGGTTGTAGGTGGTCGTGCGCAGGTCCGAGCCAATGCGCTCGGAGACCTTGGCCAGCACGAAGGTGCGCGCCCAGCCCAGGCCCCAGGCCACCAGGGCCGCAGCCAGCAGGCCGCTCAGGTAGAAGACCACCAGGCTGCTGTCGATCTGCTGCCCGTTCTGGAACGGGATCAGGATCTTGTCCACGATGGGAATCGTCAGGTAGGGCGCCACCAGGGTGGCGCCCGTGGAGGCCAGGGTCAGCAAAAAGCCCAGCAGCAGCTGGTGCCGGTAGGGATGGGCAAAGCGCCACAGGCGCAGCAGCACCCAGGTGGAGGTCTGCGGACCCTGCTGGCGCGCGCAGGCCGGGCATTCGTCGGCCTCGGGCGGCAGCTCGGTCTGGCAGGCCGGGCAGCGGGGCACATCGTCCTCGGGCCCGTCGAAGTCCTCGCCGCGCGCCATGCGCTCACGCTGGTGATCGAACTGTTGCAGCAGGCGCAATACGCCCGCCTGGTGGCGCAAGGTGAAGCGCCACAGCGCCAGCCGAGCCGCAGGACCATGCAATTCGAGGTTGCCCACGCCGCCGTGGTCCAGCGTACGCAAATTCTGATCGACAGAGAGTATCCACTCACTCCATCGCTGATCCTCAGGATCACAGGCGATGAGGCGCTGGTTGGTCAGGACAACCCAGCCTTCGCCGAAGCGCATATCCAGGGTCAGGTCAACCGTGGCGAGGGCCAGCACGTTTTCATTGGAAGCGAGCCTGGCTCGCAGCTCAGCCCCGCGGGGGCTGGCAAGGAAGGCCGAAACGTCCACAGAATGGTGTTCTTGCATGTTGAGTTGTTTTTCCCGCCCCTGGCGGCTCCTGGTGTCATGCGGGCAACCGCAGCTCCCCGGTGGATATCCCGCGCGTTGCACGGCATACCCTGCTCAACGCGCCAACCCTGGTTTAGGCTGACAACACTGCGCATGGGTTTTCTGGGCGCACAATCCTCTCCCATTCTCCGGCGATCCGAATCCGGGTCGTCGTTCACGCTTACCCGTTGACCGACATGGCGAAATTCAAAGACATCCAACTCTTGCGCACCACCTACCTGCGTGGACCCAGCGTCTGGACCTACCGTCCCGTGCTGGAGGTCTGGCTGGATCTGGGCGAGCTGGAGGACTATCCCTCGAACAAGCTTCCCGGTTTCAACGAGCGCCTGACGGCCTGGCTGCCCGACCTGGTCGAGCACCACTGCGGCGTGGGCGAGCGCGGCGGCTTCATCCAGCGCCTGGAAGGCGGCACCTGGTGCGGCCACGTGCTGGAGCACATCATCATCGAGCTGCTGAACCTGGCGGGCATGCCTGCCGAGTTCGGCCAGACCCGCGAGATCTCGCAGCGCGGCGTGTACCGCATGGTCTTCCGCTGCCCCGAGGAAACCGTGGCGCGCACGGCCCTGGCCCATGGCCACAGGCTGATCATGGCCGCCATCAATGACGAGCCCTTCGACCTGAAGGCCGCCATCAAGGCCATCAAGACCGAGATCAACGACCGCTACCTGGGCCCGAGCACGGGCTGCATCGTCGATGCGGCCGGCGAGCGCCGCATCCCCCACATCCGCCTCAATGACGGCAACCTCGTGCAACTGGGCTATGGCGCCGCGCAGCGCCGCATCTGGACCGCCGAGAGCGACCAGACCAGCGCCATCGCCGAGGGCATTGCCCAGGACAAGGACTTCACCAAGCGCCTGCTGGCCGCCTGCGGCGTGCCCGTGCCCGAAGGCCAGATCGTCCACAGCCCCGAGGAAGCCTGGGAAGTGGCGCAGGACATCGGCTTTCCCGTCACCGTCAAGCCCTCGGACGGCAACCACGCACGCGGCGTGACGCTGGACCTGCGCGACGAGGCCGACATCAAGGCCGCCTTCGCGCTGGCCCAGCCCGAAGGCTCGGACGTCATCGTCGAACGCTTCATCGACGGCACCGAGCACCGCATCCTGGTCGTGGGCGGCAAGGTGGTTGCCGCCTGCCGTGGCGAGACCGTGAGCGTGGCCGGCAATGGCAAGTCCACGGTTCGCGAACTGGTCGCCGTGGTCAACCAGGACCCGCGCCGCGGCCCCGAGCAGGAATACCCGCTGGACTGGATCAACCTCGAAGCCCCGGCCGTGAAGCTGGAACTCAAGCGCCAGAACGTCACGCCCGACACCATTCCTGCCCAGGGCACCAGCGTGCTGCTGCAGCGCAACGGCAACATGGCCATCGACTGCACCGACGAAGTCCATCCCGAAGTGGCCTACATGGCCACGCTGGCCGCCAAGATCGTGGGCCTGGACATCGCGGGCATGGACATGATCCTGCAGGACGTCTCGCGCCCCATGAAGGAGCAGGGCGGCGCCATCCTCGAAGTCAACGCCGGCCCCGGCCTGCTGATGCATCTGAAGCCCACCAGCGGCGCGCCGCGCCCCGTGGGCATGGCCATCGCCGACCACCTGTTCCCGCGCACCGAAGAGGGCACGGGCGCCGGCCGCATCCCCCTGGTCGGCATTGCCGGCACGCGCAACAACGGTTTCACGGCCCGCCTGGTGGGCTGGCTGCTGCAGTTGTCGGGCAAGCTCACGGGCGTGGCCAGCAGCGAAGGCATGTTCCTGTCCAACCGCCAGACCCAGAAGACCAATACCGCCAACTGGGCCGGCGCCCACCGGCTGCTGACCAACCGCCTGGCCCAGGCCGCCGTCATCCAGACCACGGCCCGCTCCATCCTGGAGGAAGGCCTGGCCTACGACCGCTGCCTGGTCGGCGTGGTCACCGACATGGACGGCTTCGAGCAGTTGCCCGACCATGACGTGCACGAGCAGTCACAGATGACGCGCGTGATGCGCACCCAGATCGACGTGGTGCTGGACGAAGGCGCGGGCGTGCTCAATGCCGACATCGAACAGGTGGCCGACCTGGCCCGCCTGTGCGACGGCGAGGTGCTGTTCTATTCCATGCAGGCAGACAGCCCCGTGGTAGCGGCCCACCGTTGCGAGAGCGAAGGCCGTGCCGTCTTCGTGCGCGGCAACCAGGTGATCCTGGCCACGGGCGCCGCCGAGCGCGTGCTGGGCACGCTGGACGCGCTGAGCCTGCCCGGCGGCCTGCGCCCGGACACGCCGGCCCTGCTCGCTGCCATTGCCGCGGCGTGGTCCATGGACATTGCCCCCGACCTCATCGTCGCCGGCATCAAGACCTTCGACTACACGCCGGCCGCCGCTGCGGTTTCCACCGCCGCCGCCTGAGCCCGACCACACGATGACATGCAGGCAGGCCCGGCGACGCGGGCCTGCCCTCCGAAAGAAGACACTATGCAGATCACCCGCATCCGAGCCCTGCGCGGCCCCAATCTCTGGACCCGCAGCACCGCCATCGAAGCCATCGTGCAATGCGAGCCCGGCGACTGTGACTACTCGGCCCTGGCAGGGTTCGAGGACCGGCTGCGCGCACGCTTTCCCAAGATCGGCACGCTGCAGCCGCACGGTGCCGACCAGCGCCTGTCGCTGGCCCATGTGCTGGAAGTGGCGGCCCTGTCGCTGCAGGCCCAGGCCGGCTGCCCCGTGACCTTCAGCCGCACGCACGAGACCGTGGAAGCCGGCACCTACCAGGTGGTGGTGGAGTACACCGAGGAATCCGTGGGTCGCCTGGCCATGGAACAGGCCGGTGCGCTGCTGCAGTCGGCACTGGCCGATACGCCCTTCGACGCCGACAAGGTGGTGGCCGAGCTGCGTGAACTCGACGAGGACGAGCGCATCGGCCCCTCCACAGGCTCCATCGTCGATGCGGCCGTGGCGCGCGGCATTCCCATCCGCCGCCTGACCTCGGGCTCGCTGGTGCAACTGGGCTGGGGCTCCAAGGCCCGCCGCATCCAGGCCGCCGAGCTGGACCAGACCAGCGCCGTGGCCGAGTCCATCGCCCAGGACAAGGACCTGACCAAGCGCCTGCTGCACGCTGCCGGCGTGCCCGTGCCGCTGGGCCGCCCCGTCAAGGACGTGGAAGAAGCCTGGCTCGTGGCCCAGGAAGTGGGCCTGCCCGTGGTGGTCAAGCCCCAGGACGGCAACCAGGGCAAGGGCGTGGTGGTCAACATCACCACGCACGAGCAGCTCAAGGCCGCCTTCGCCACCGCCTCGGAATTCGGCGACGACATCATGGTCGAACGCTTCCTGCCGGGCCACGACTTCCGCCTGCTGGTGGTCGGCGGCCAGCTGGTGGCCGCTGCGCGCCGCGAGCCGCCCCAGGTGCTGGGCGACGGCCAGCACACCATCCGCGAACTGGTCGAGCTGGTCAACCAGGACCCGCGCCGCGGCTCGGGCCACGGCACGGCGCTGACCAAGATCCGCCTGGACGACATCGCCATCGCGCGCATCGCCACCGAAGGGCTCACGCCCGAATCCGTGCCGGCCCAGGGCCAGCGCGTGGTGCTGCGCAACAACGCCAACCTGTCCACGGGCGGCAGCGCCACCGATGTGACGGACGACGTGCACCCCGACATCGCCGCGCGTGCCGTGGAGGCCGCCCAGACCATCGGCCTGCACATCTGCGGCGTGGACGTGGTCTGCGAGACCATGCTGCGCCCGCTGGAAGAGCAAAACGGCGGCATCGTCGAAGTCAACGCCGCACCGGGCCTGCGCATGCACCTGGCGCCGTCCTTCGGCAAGCCCCGCAACGTGGGCGTGCCCATGGTCGATGAGCTGTTCGCGCCGGGCCAGGACGGCCGCATCCCGCTGGTGGCCGTCACCGGCACCAATGGCAAGACCACGACCACGCGCCTGATCGCCCACCTGTTCACCTCGCATGGCTGGCGCACGGCCATGACGAACACGGACGGCGTCTACGTCAACGGCCGCCAGATCGACAGCGGCGACTGCTCGGGCCCGCGCAGCGCGCGCAACGCCCTGGCCCACCCCGAGACCGATGCGGCCGTGCTCGAATGCGCACGCGGCGGCATCCTGCGCGAAGGCCTGGGCTTCGACCGCTGCCAGGTGGCCGTGGTCACCAACGTGGGCGCGGGCGACCATCTGGGCCTGAACTACATCACCACGGTGGAAGACGTGGCCGTACTCAAGCGCGTCATCGTGCAGAACGTGGCCACCGACGGCTATGCCGTGCTCAACGCGGCCGATCCGCTGGTCGCCGCCATGGCCTCCACCTCGCCGGGCAAGGTCATCTATTTCGCGGCCGACCGCCACCACCCCGTGATGGCCACGCACCGTGCCCAGGGCAACCGCGTGGTCTACGTGGACGGCGACAGCATCGTCGCGGCCGAAAGCTCGTGGCGCGAGACCATCGCGCTGCGCGAGATCCCCATCACGCGCAACGGCACCATCAGCTTCCAGGTGGAGAACGTCATGGCCTCCATCGCCGCCGCCTGGGGCGTGGGCATGCCCTGGCAGACCATCCGCCGTGGCCTGGCCGGCTTCGTCAACGACAGCGACAACGCGCCGGGCCGCTTCAACGTCATGGACTACCGTGGCGCCACGCTGATAGCCGACTACGGCCACAACCCCGACGCCATCCGCGCCCTGGTCCAGGCCGTGGACGCCATGCCGGCCCAGCGCCGCAGCGTGGTGATCAGCGGCGCGGGCGACCGCCGCGACCAGGACATCACCGAGCAGACCCAGATCCTGGGCAAGGCCTTCGACGACGTCATCCTCTACCAGGATGCCTGCCAGCGCGGCCGCGCCGACGGTGAAGTCCTGGCCCTGCTGCAGCAAGGCCTGCAAGGCGCACCGCGCACCGACTACGTGACCCAGATCCAGGGTGAGTTCAACGCCATCGACCATGCGCTGGCGCGGCTGACGCCCGGCGACCTGTGCCTGGTGCTGGTGGACCAGGTTGAGGAAGCCCTGGAGCATCTTCGCCGCCATGTGGCGGGTGAGGCCTGACATGAACGGCCGGGCCTTGCTCACGGCCGCTCTGGCCACGCTGCTGCTGGGCGCCTGCGGTGCGCGCGCCGAGCAGGTGGGTGCGGTGGATACGGTGTTCAAATTCATAGGCCCGGACCACAAGATCGTGGTCGATGCCTATGACGATCCCAAGGTGGCGGGCGTGACCTGCTACGTCTCGCGCGCCAAGACCGGCGGCATCAAGGGCGGCCTGGGCCTGGCCGAGGACCGCGCCGAAGCCTCGATCAGCTGCGTGCAGACCGGACCCATCCAGATCCCTGCGCCGCTCAAGCAGCAGGACGAGGTGTTCACCGAACGCATCTCGCTGCTGTTCAAGCGCCTGCGCGTGGTGCGCATGGTCGATGCGCAGCGCAACACCCTGGTCTACATGACCTACTCGGACCGCGTGATCGAAGGCTCGCCGCAAAACAGCGTCACCGCCGTGCCCGTGCCGCGCAGCACGCCGATTCCGATGGGCAAATAACCCGCCTCAGTCCTGGGGGTGTTGGCGGCAGGCCTGCACAAAGGCCGCCAGCGCCGGCGAGCGGCGCTTGCCCGCCCGCTGCACCAGCGAGAAATCCCGCCACATGCGCGGCAGCGTGGTCGGCAGCACGGCCAGCTCTCCCGAGGCGACCAGGGCCTGCACCAGCACGCGCGACAGGCAGCTGACGCCCAGGCCCTGGGCCACGCAGCGCGCTATGGCCTCGGAGCTGCCCAGCGTGGCGGCGGCCGGCAGCTGGTGCAGATGCGGCAGCAAGGCATGCTCCACCATCTCGCGCGTGCCCGAGCCCGGCTCGCGCAGCAGCCAGCGCGCACCGCGCAAGGCGGCCACGCCCAGCGGGCGCTGGCCCGCGGCCTGCACCAGCGGGTCCTGTGCTGCAGCCACGATGACGAGTTCGTCACGCATCCAGGGCTCGACCTCCAGCCCCGGCCAGTGGCTGGTGCCCTCGATCAGGCCCAGGTCCACGTCCAGCGATTCCACGGCCTGGCCCACCTCGCGCGTGTTGGCGATCTGCAGGTCCACGCTCAGGTGCGGATGGCTGCGCGCCAGGTGCGCGAGCACGGCCGGCAGCGCATAGGTGCCTATGGTGGTGCTGGCTGCCACGCGCAGACGCACGGGCAGGCTGGCGGCCCGCACCGAAAACGCCTGCTCTATGCCCCTGGCCTGCTCCAGCAGCGCCAGTGCCTCGGGCAGCAGGGCGCGGCCCGCGTCGTTGAGCGCCAGCCTCCGGCCCACGCGCTCGAACAGCTGGGCGCCCATGGCCTGCTCCAGCTGCTGCAGCGCGGCGCTGGTGGCCGACTGCGACAGGGCCACGGCGTCGGCCGCTGCCACGGTGGAGCCCGCCTGGGCGACGGCGCAGAAGATTTCAAGTTGGCGCAGGGTGAGGTGCAGCATGGCGTGCAGTCTGGACGAGGCATCAACCTGTTTCCCCGGTTGGTGCTACAAAAACTATTCGTTATACGAATATAGCCAAGAAATCTAAAGTGCCTCCCATGCACCGCGCTCCTGACGCGGCGCGCTGGCACCATGAACACCACATCCCTCCCACGCTCCTCCCATCCGTCCGGCTGGCTGCGCCAGTTGACCGAGCTTGCGCCCGGCCTGCTGCTGGCGGGCGCCATTGCCGCAGCCGCCACCTGGGGCGCACGCCAGCCCCTGCTGGCCGGCTCGGGCCTGAGTGCACTGACGCTGGCCATCTGCATCGGCCTGGTCATCGGCAACACCGTCTATCCGCGCCTGGCGCCCAGCTGCCATGCCGGCGTGGGCCTGGCCAAGCAGCGCCTGCTGCGCGCGGGCATCGTGCTCTACGGCCTGCGGCTGACCTTCCAGGACATAGGTCATGTGGGCATGGCCGGCGTGGTGGTCGATGCCCTGGTGCTGGGCAGCACCTTCTTGCTGGCGCAGTGGCTGGGCCGCCGCGTCTTCGGGCTGGATGCGCGCACCACGGTGCTGATCGGCGCGGGCAGCTCCATCTGCGGCGCCGCTGCCGTGCTGGCCACCGAACCCGTGATCAAGGGCCGCGCCGAAGACGTGGCCGTGGCCGTGGCCACCGTGGTGGTCTTCGGCACCGTGGGCACCTTCCTCTACCCCGCGCTGTTCCACTGGAACGCCGCCCACGGCTGGCTGGACATGTCGCCTGCGCAGTACGGCCTGTACGTGGGCTCCACCGTGCACGAGGTGGCCCAGGTCGTGGCCGCCGGCGAAGCCATTGCCCCCGAAGCCGCCGACGTGGCGGTGATCTCCAAGATGGTGCGCGTGATGATGCTGGCCCCCTTCCTGCTGCTGCTGTCCATGGCCGTGGCGCGCGGCAACCGCAGCAGCCAGGTGAGCGACGGCCAGCCGCGCCGCATCACCATTCCGTGGTTTGCGCTGGGCTTCGTCGCCATGGCCGGCGTGAACTCCCTGGGCGTGCTGCCCGCTGCCGTGGTGCAGGTGGGCGTGCAGCTGGACAACGCCCTGCTGGCCGTGGCCATGGCGGCCCTGGGCCTGACCACCCATGTCCGCGCCGTGCGTGCCGCAGGCACGAAGCCCCTGCTGCTGGCCGCCTTGCTGTTCGCATGGCTTCTGGTGGCGGGCCTGCTCTTCAACCGCTGGGTGCCCGGCCTGCTCTGAAGCCGTCCGCATCCATCGACCGGCCCTGCAAAGCATCGTCTTGCAGGGCCTTTTTCATGGACTACCCGCCCCTGGACAAGGGAATACCCTTGAATCAAATGCAGACACAATTAATTTGCAATGCAAATTAATTGCATTGCAAAGATAATCGAGGCATGTCCTTTGCCTCTGCCCCTCCCCGCGCCCGCCTCGGCTTTCTCATGGTCACCCTGGTACGCCAGTGGCGCCGCCAGGTCGAGGAGCAACTGCTGGCCGACGGCCTGACCGATGCCACCTGGGCACCGCTGATCCACCTGCGCGCCTGGGGCGACGGTGTCACGCAAAAGGAACTGGCCGAGCGCGTGGGACTGGACGGCTCCAGCCTGGTGCGCCTGCTCGACATTCTGGAAGGCCACGGCTGGGTGGAACGCCGCGCCGACCCCGGCGACCGGCGCAGCAAGCGCATCTTCCTGACCGATGAAGGCAACGGCGCCGTGGACCGCGTGCGCGCCACCATGCTGCAGGCCGAGCTGGCCATGCTGCAGGACCTGGACGATGCCGAGGTCGAGGCCATGCTGGCCGGCATGGCCAAGATCCAGGCGCGCATGGCCGCGCTGCGCACTGAAGGCGCGCCATGAACGCCCTCCACGATGCCTATGGCCGCCTGCTGCAGGCCTCGGTCCGCTGGGGCTTCGACCCCGTGCGCCTGCGCCAGCATCTGCGCACGGCCTTTGCCGCCTGCCTGGCGCTGCTGGCTGCCTGGCAGCTGGGGCTGGAGCATCCGCAGTGGGCTGCCATGGCCACCTGGGCCGCATCCCAGCCGCTGCGCGGGCAACTGCTCGAAAAAAGCTTTTTCCGGGTCGCAGGCACCGTGGCCGGCACGGCCGTGGGCGTGGGCCTGGTGCTGCTGGCCCAGGGAAACCTGCTGTGGCTGGTGCTGGGCCTGGCCGTGTGGCTGGGCCTGTGCGCGGGCGTGGGCAATCTGCAGCGCAGCTTCGTGGCCTACGGCACCATGCTGTCCGGCTATTCGGCGGCCATGGTCGCGCTGCTGGACTTTGCCCACCCCGACCAGGTCTTCGCCCTGGGCTGGGACCGGCTGTTCACGGCGCTGACCGGCGTGTTCGCAGCCCTGCTCGTGGGCTGGCTGTTCACGCCCAAGGCCAGCGGCATTCCCGGCAATGCCGAGGTACGCCAGCTGTTTGCCCGGCTGCTGCGCGATCTGGCCGACAGCCTGCAGGCGCGCGGCCGTTCGTCACTGGGCTCGCAGGAGATCGCCGCCCGCCTGCTGGCCATGGCGGTGATCGAGGAGGGGCTGGACCCGCACGCCGCAGGATCGCAGCGCTCGCGCGAGGCCGTGCACGCGCTGCGCCGGCTCATGAATGCCCAGATCTCGGCCCTGCTGTGGCTGCGTGACGCGCCGTCGCAGGAGCCGCCTGCGGCCTTTGGCGACGCGCAGGCCCTGGCTGCCGCGCAGGCGCTGCGCGAAGCCGCCGTGGCACTGGAGACGCGCGTGCAGTTGCACGAGGCCGCGGCGGCCCTGATACGCGCACGCGAGTCCGCCGCAACCTGGCCCGGCGCGGCCGACATGCTGGCCCCGATGGGCTTTGCGCTGCAGGCCCACCTGGCCGCCACCCATGACGTGGCCCTGCCGCCCGGCCACCGCGCGCGCCAATGGCCCGTGGTGCTGCACAGCGATTGGCTGGGCGCGCGCCGCGCCATGCTGCGTGCCAGCGCGGCCATCGCCATCGTGGGCCTGCTGTGGGTGGTGACGGGCTGGAGCGGCGGCGCCTACATGCTGCTGGGCATGTCCATCATGCTGACCGTGTTCTCGGGCTTCGAGAACCCGTCGGCCACCATGCGCCATGTGACCCTGGGCCAGGCCATGGGCGTGCTGGTGGCCCTGGCCTGCCAGTGGCTGGTCTGGCCGTTCGCCAGCAGCCAGGCGGGCCTGGTGTGGCTGATGCTGCCCTTCGTCTACGTGGGCGCACTGCTGTTCTCGCACCAGCGCACCGCGCTCTCGGGCTATGACTGCAACATGGTGCTGCTGCTCCTGCTGCAGCCCCACTACCCGCAGACGGCCAGCTTCGGCCATGCGCTGGCCCTGGGGCTGGCCGTGGTATCCGGGCCGCTGGCCGGCTGGGCTGCCTACCGATTCATCCTGCCGGTCACCCTGCAGGGACGGCTGCAGGGCCTGCGCTCCATGATGGTCCACGAGCTGCAGGACATGGCCGCCACGCCGGGCCATGCGCGCGATGGCCGCATCTGGCGCGCCCGCCTGTACCACCGGCTGCTGCGCCTGGTGCGCATGTCGGAGCAGGCTGGAGGGCAGCTGGGCGCGCAGGCGGCCGAGTGCGGCCTGGCCGCGCTGCATGTGGGCCGCGCCATCCAGGCGCTGCACCAGCTGTCCGAGGAAGCCGCGCTGGGCGACGGCACGGCCCGCGCCGTGCGCGCCGCGCTGCTGCGCCTGCAGCGGCTGCAGCAGTCCCCCGGCCAGTGCCCGCCGCTTTTGCGCGCGCTGGCGCAGCGCGTGGCCGAACGCCACCCCGACCAGGCCCGCCAGCTGCGCCATGCCGCGCATGAGATCGCGCAGCACGAAGCCTTCTTCCGCAATGCCGGCTGAAGCACGGACCCATGCCAGAATGAACGGCTAAGGCCGGCCCAGGCCGGCAGCGCCCCACGCTCTCTGTCCCCCTGTTGCGAGGAAAGCATCCATGACGTGGAGCGACACCACCATCACCTCACAGCGCCTGGCGCTGCGCCCCTTCACTGCCGCCGATGCCGATGAGGCCTTTGCCTGCATCACGCCCACGTTGACGCGCTACCTGTCGTTCGAGCCGCCATCGGCGCCTGCCGATTTCGAGGCGGTCTGGCGCGGATGGCTGCGGGAGATCGCAGCCGGCACGGACTTCAACTTCACGCTGCGCGAGCGCGCGTCAGGCCGATTCACCGGCCTGCTGGGCCTGCACCGCGCGCGCGATGCCGAGCCCGAACTCGGCATATGGATACGCGAGGACGCGCATGGCCAGGGCCATGGCCGCGAGGCCGTTGCCGCCCTGGCCGCCTGGGCCGCGGAAACCTTCGCCCCGCAGTCCTTCAGCTACCCGGTGGCCGAGGCCAACACGGCCAGCCGGCGCATCGCCGAAGGATTGGGCGGGGTCGTCGTGGAGCAGCAGCAGCGGCCCAAGTACGCGGCCGTCATCTACCGCATTCCCGCGCGCAAGCCGCACCCATGAAAAACGGCCCCCTCAGGGGCCGTTCATCGTTCAGCCGGCCATGATCACACGGCGGCAATGGACACGGCCTTGGAGACCAGGTAGGCCTCCAGCGCCTCGGGGCCGCCTTCGGAGCCGTAGCCCGAGTCCTTGATGCCGCCGAACGGCATCTCGGCCGAGGCCACGGCCGGCTGGTTGATCCACAGCATGCCGGCCTCGACCTGCTGCGCCAGCTGGTGAGCGGTCTTGATGGAGCGCGTGAACGCATAGGCCGCCAGCCCGTAGGACAGGCGGTTGGCCTCGGCAATGGCCTCGCCCAGATCGTCAAAGCCGCGGATGGCGGCCACGGGGCCGAAGGGCTCCTGGTTGAAGATCTCGGCGCTCAACGGCACGTCGCCCAGCACCGTGGGAGCGAAGAAGTTGCCCGCGCCGCCCAGCGAGGCACCGCCCGTGAGCAGCTTGGCGCCCTGCTTTTGCGCATCCTCGATCAGATGGGACAAGGCCGTGACGCGGCGCGGATTGGCCAGCGGGCCCATCTGCGTGCCCTGTGCCAGGCCATCGCCGACCTTGAGGCCTTCGGCATGGGCGACCATGGCGCGCGTGAATTCCTCGCGCACGCTGTTGTGCACCAGAAAGCGCGTGGGCGAGATGCAGACCTGGCCCGCGTTGCGGAACTTGGACGCGCCTGCGGCCTTCACGGCCAGGGCCACGTCGGCATCCTCGGCCACGATGACCGGCGCGTGGCCGCCCAGCTCCATGGTCGAGCGCTTCATGTGCTGGCCGGCCAGCGCCGCCAGCTGCTTGCCCACTGCGGTAGAGCCGGTGAACGTGACCTTGCGGATCACGGGATGGGCGATCAGGTAGGAGGAAATCTGCGCCGGATCACCGAACACCAGGCCCACCACGCCGGCCGGCACGCCCGCATCGACAAAGCACTTGAACAGGGCGGCGGGCGCAGCCGGCGTTTCCTCGGGCGCCTTGCACAGGAAGGAGCAGCCCGTGGCCAGCGCCGCGCCGATCTTGCGCACGATCTGGTTGACGGGGAAGTTCCAGGGCGTGAAGGCAGCCACGGGGCCCACGGGCTCCTTGATCACCAGCTGCTGCACCTCGGGGCGGCGCGAGGGCACGATGCGGCCGTACACGCGCAGCGCCTCGTCGGCAAACCATTCGATGATGCCCACGCCGGCCAGGATTTCGCCCTTGGCCTCGGCCACGGGCTTGCCCTGCTCCTGCGTCAGCAGGGCGGCGATCTCGTCGGCGCGGTCCTTGAGCAGGGCTGCGGCACGGCGCATGGCCGCGCCGCGCTCATGGGCGGAGACATTGCGCCAGACCTCGAAGCCGCGCTGCGCTGCGGCCAGCGCACGGTCCAGGTCGGCCACGTCGGCGTGGGCCACATGGCCGATGACCTCGCCGCTGGCCGGGTTGCGCACGGGAATCTTCGTGCCGCTGGCGGCGTCCTGCCATTGGCCGTCGATCAGGAGTTGGGTGTCGGAGTAGGAATGGCTCATGCTGGATCAGATCCTTGGTAGATGACAGGGGGCAGATGTGTGGGGCAGGCACGGCGCTCGCAGTGTCCGCACCCGGCTGCCGCTGCAGCGCAGCGACCATTCTAGGAAGCGCCGGACGGCGGTGCCGTCACCGGGCTGTCACGCACACAACACCTAAAATGCCCGGGTTTCGCAATATCCACCAATCCGTTGAGAGGGAGCTCATGACCGATCTTTTCGACACCACTGCGCGCAGGGGCTTGCGCAGCGTCGCGCTGGCGCTCGCCCTGGCCGGCAGCCTGGGGCTGGCCTGGGGGCAGGAATCTGCCTACCCCGCCATGAGCGTGGACCACCATGTCCAGCCTCTGAACTCCCCTCGGGAATTTCTGGCATCTCGCAGCTTGGCCGCCCCTTCCGAGGTCACACCACTGCGCGTGGAACTGGGCGCATGGAAGGAGTACCACGCCGCATCGGCCCCGCAGGACGGCGCCATGCAGGTGGGCGCGCAGCGACTGAGCACACAGACGGCCACGACCGACGCGCTGGCCTCGCAGTTGCAATGGCACTCCACGGCCTCGGGCGGCCTGGTGGCCGCTGTCAGCCTGCGTTCGGAAGGCGCCTACGGCATCCGCATGGGCGTCGAGATGCAGCAACTGCCAGGCAGTGCGCTGCTGCGCGTCTATGCGCGTGACCATCGTGCGGGCGCCTACGAGATCGCCGGCCAGCGCGTGCTGCAGGGTCTGCAGGCCAATCTGGAGGCGGGAGACAAAACCACCGATGGTCGCACCTGGTGGACGCCGGACACTGGCGGTGACGAGGTGACGCTGGAGATCGAACTGCCACCCGGCATTCCCGCCGACGCGCTGCGCATCGCCATCCCGCGCGTGATGCATATCCACGAGAACCTTTCGCTTCCGCTGGAAAGCGAAATGCAGTTCTCGGCCCAGCTCAACGAGTCCCTGTCCTGCAATCTGGACTCCACCTGCTACGACAACTACAGCACACAACGCAATGCCGTAGCACGCATGCTCTATGTGAAGAACGGTGCGGGCTATTTGTGCACGGGTACGCTGCTCAATGACAAGGCCGCTTCCGGCACGCCTTACTTCATTACGGCCAACCATTGCATCAGCAGCCAGACAGTGGCTTCCACCCTGGAAACCTCCTGGTTCTATCGCACGCCCTCCTGCAACAGTCGCACGTTGTCATCCGCAAACAGGGTGCTGCGAAACGGTGCCACCTTGCTCTATGCGACGGCGGACTACGATTCCACACTGCTGCGCCTCAACGATGCGCCCCCAGCCGGTGCGGTGTTTGCAGGCTGGACCAGCCAGACAGTGGCTGGTGGCACCAGCATGGTGGGCATCCACCATCCCCGAGGCGATCTGCAGAAAATCAGTTTCGGCACAGTCTCCAGATCAGTCTCATGCGAGCCTTCCAGCGAAGGGATGATGAAATGCGCCAATGTCAGCGGTGGCTTCAACCTGGTGAACTGGGATCAAGGGCTGACGCAAGGAGGCAGCAGCGGCTCGGGCATGTTCGTGGAAGGACGTTTGGCCGGGGTCCTCTATGGCGGCGACGACCAGACTTGCCCTGCCTCTGGCGGCATGTCCATCTATGGACGCTTCGATCTGCTGTTTCCCAATGTTCAGAAATGGCTTGCAGCAGACCCGATTACCGGCACCTCCCAGACACGTACCCCCGTCTATCGCTTCTTCAATCGGGTCACCGGTGCGCATTTCTATACAGCCAATGCACAAGAGCGCGATCAGGTGATTGCAACCTATCCGGCCTTCCAGTATGAAAACGTGGCCTTCTATGCATCCACCCAAATGCAACAAGGGCTGGATCCCGTATTCCGCTTCTTCAATAGAAATACAAGCGCGCATTTCTTCACCATCGACGCCTTCGAGCGCAACCAGGTGAAGATCTACTATCCCGGCTTCATCGATGAAGGCATCGCCTGGTATGCCGCCACAACTGCAGTCAATGGAACAGTTCCCATATTCCGCTTCTTCAACGAGCAGACTGGTGCGCACTTCTACACCATCAACATTGCAGAGCGGGATCAGGTGATCACCAAGTATCCCTTCTTCAAATATGAGGGTGTGGGCTACTACGTCTGGAAAACCCAGTAAGCACGCGCACTGCACCTGCTGCAGTGCCTCCCCAAGAAGAAGGCCCCGCACTGCGGGGCCTTCTTCTTGGGCAACAGCCCTCACCCCACCAGCACCAGCCCCGGCGGCAGGCTATCCCCAAAGCTGCGCTTCGCATCCTGGGCGTCCATCTGCTGGACCTGTTCCACCAGGTCGATCCAGCGCTGCGGTGCACCGGCGCCGCGCAACCGCTCCAGCACCAGGGCGCGCTGGGCATCGGGCAGGTCCAGCGCACGGTCGCCCGTCATGCGGGCCATCTGAACGGCGGCGAACATGGCGGTTTCATTGCGGCGCCAGTCCTGGGCCAGGGTGGCGTCGAGGAACTCCTGCGCGGCCTCGGGCGGCATGACGCGGTGGGCGTTGGCGGCCAGCGGCATGCGCGCGGCCAGCCGGCCTATGGCCCACCAGGTCTGCACGGATTCACCAGGGTGCTTCAGCCGCTGCAGCATCCACTGGCCCATTTCCTGGCGGTACTGCCAGGGCACGGCCTCCATGGCGGCGAACAGGCGCAGCATGTCGTCGTAGCTGCCATGGGCGGACTTGCCCTGGCTGCGCTGCGTGGACTGCTGCACGGCCTTTTGCATGTGGCCGGCAACCTCTTCCAGCAGCTCCATCTGCCGGGCCTCGTCCAGGCCCGCGGCCACGCGGCGCCAGAACACCCACCATTCGGTGCGGTTGGCCGCCTCACCGCCATGGCCCAGGCCCTGGCCATGCAGTTGCCAGACCTGCTGCATGCGCCAGCCGTCCAGCTCGGCGCCCACGCCGGGTCGCAGGCACCAGCCTGCCAGGTTCAGCCAGACGCGCTCGTGCTCGGCCGTGCGGCGGCGGCGCCTGGCGCGGGCCAGCAGGGCGTCGAACAGTGCGCGCAGCAGCGGCAGGTCCCAGTCCTCGCGCGGGCCCAGCCGTCGCTCCAGCGACTGGCGCAGCTGGCGGACCTCCTTGGCCGTCACCTCCTGGGCCTGGCTGCCGAAGATGCGCTCGATCAGGGCCACGGCGTCCGCCAGCCGGCCCTGCCGGGCAGAACGATCGCCGGTGTCCTGCGCATCTGCGGCCAGCGCACCACGCACGCTGAACGGCAGCAGCCACTGGCGCTGCGCATCGTCGGCGGCCACGCAGCGCACCTCCAGCGTGCCGACCTCGGTCATGCAGGCCTGCAGTTGCACTTCGACCTGGGCCTTGTCCCGGCCTTCGGGCGCGGGCAGCACGGTGGACAGGGCGGGCAGCTCGACCCAGCCCTCGCCGTCGAGCGCCGCGATACGGCCGGCCTGCGCAGGCGCCGCCGCCAGGCTGTTGGCCACCAGCGAAAAGCGCACGGCCTGGCCCAGGCGCAACGCAAAGCGCCGGCCGGAGAGCACGATGCGCACGCCCTCCTCCGTGCCGCGCGGCAGCAGGCAGATGCCCTGTGGTGCGGCACCCGCCTTCTCGGGCAGGACCAGCCAGTAGCTGCGCGGCGAGCCACCGCCGATGCGCGGTACCGGGGCGGGCACAGTCCGGGCATCTTCCGATTCCGGCAGATCCTCAGACGGACGGCTCTGGACATGCATGGCCAGGCCATGCGCCGCTGCGCCGCGTGCAACGGCCCAGTCGGGATGCGGGTTGTGCAGCAGGCGCAGCGGCTGGCCGCGCCAGGCCTGCAGCTGCGCCACCAGCCGCTGGGCCAGCGCATGGGCGTGGAAGACGCCGCCATTGAGCAGGACCGCATCGGGCAACTCCCCAGCCGCGTGCTGCGCGAGGAACTGCGCCAGGTGCCGTGTGATCGCCGCATCGGCAGGATAGGGTAGCCCCAGGCCGCGCAAAGCGCCCTGGCGCCGGGTGGGCAGATCCTGCAGGCCGGCCAGCGGCATGAAGCCTTCGACCACGGCCTCGCGCACCTCGTCGCGGCGCAGCGTGGCCGTGCGCGTCTGCGCCAGCAGCTTCGATCCGCCGCCCAGCAGGGTCACGGCCACGGACTCGGGCGCATCGTCGGCCAGCAACTGTTCCTTGGCCATGCGGCAGCGCTGCACCAGTTGGGCGAAGCGTGCGGCGGGCAGACGCTCGCCGGGCGGGGCGAACTGCGGCTCCAGCCGATGGGCCAGCGCCAGGTCCATGTTGTCGCCGCCCAGCATCAGGTGCTCGCCCACGGCCGTGCGTGTCAGCACGGGCAGGCCTCCAGCTTCAGCGGGCTGCACGCGGATCAGGGTCAGGTCGGTAGTGCCGCCGCCCACATCCACCACCAGCACCAGGCGGCAGTGCGCCAGCTCGGCCGCCAGATGCTTGCCCTGCAGCACCAGCCAGTCGTGGAAGGCGGCCTTGGGTTCCTCCAGCAATTGCACCGCAGGCAGGCCGGCCAGCTGCGCGGCCTCCAGCGTCAGTGCGCGCGCGCCTTCGTCGAATGAGGCCGGCACGGTCAGCACGACCAGTTGGTCCCGCAGCGGCGCGCCGGGGTGCGTGCGGTCCCAGGCCTGCCGGACATGGTCCAGGTAGCTGGCCGAGGCCTGCAGCGGAGACAGCCGGGCCACCTCTTCGGGCGCGCCCCAGGGCAGGATGGCCGCCGTGCGGTCCACGCCCGCATGCGAGAGCCAGCTCTTGGCACTGGCCACCAGGCGCGACGGCACGGCCGCGCCCAGGTCACGCGCCCAGCGGCCATTGACGGCGGGCGCTTGCGCATCGGCGCCCAGTGCCACCCAGGGCTGCTGCCAGGCATCGCCCAGTTCGCCGGGCGCCGCCTGGTAGCGCGCCGAGGGCAGCAGCACCTGGGCCGCCACCTCGCTGGCCGAGACGCGCTGCGCCACGGGCAGCAAGGCGATGTCGGCCGCCGTGCCGCCCACGGGCACATGCGCCACCACGGTGTGGCTGGTGCCAAGGTCGATGCCCACGATGTGGGCGGCGTCGGGAGCGAAGGGGGTGGCGGAGGCGGGGGCGGCAGTATCAGGCATATCGGCAGTCATACAAGGCACGGTGCGCGGCCCGGACCGGGCCTGCCGCCGGGGCGGGCTACGCTACATCGGCCCGCACGTCGAACTCCACCTTCCAGCGTTCTTCGCCACCCACGGGCACAGCGTTGAGCTCCAGCGTGCCGATGTCGGTCACGCGTGCATGCAGGGTGACGGGCACGATCTCGCCGGGCGCACGGCCTTCGGCGGGCAGGTGGGCCTCGATTTCCTGCAGCTCGACCAGTTCCTCGGGTCCCCAGAAGTCCAGCACGGTGCCGACCTGGTCGGCGCGGCGCACGGAGGAACCGAAAAAGCGCAGGCGCACGGGCTCGCCCACAACCAGGCCGAATTCCTGGGTGTCCAGCGCCACCTCGGTGCCCTCTTCCATGCCGAAGGGCGCCAGGCACAGGGCCGAGATGGGCGGCTCCATGCCGGGGATGGCGGGCATGTTGCTTTCCACGCCCACGTAATAGCTCTGCGCCGTGCCGCCACGGATGCGCACGCCACGGCCCGCAGCCGCCACATGGCCGAAGTAGGCGGCGCCGCGCGCCACGGCCAGGTCGAGGTTGGCGCCGTCCAGCAGGCGCGCGGGTTGCGCGCCTTCGCCGGCCAGCCAGCCGTTGACGACTTCCAGGATGCGCTGCTCGATCTGCGGCGCCTTGAGCACGCCGCCGTTGAACAGAATGGCCGAGGGATGCAGGAAGGACGCGCCCTCGGGCTGCGTGCCCTGGAGGCCTTCGATCTGCTCGGTGGCGCCGGCCTGGCGCGAGAGGAAGGCCGCCAGGTGGCGCGTGACGGCCGCGTCCTGCGCATACGGCAGGCCCAGCTGGGTCAGCGCGGCGCGCGCGCGGGTCTGGGGCTTGTCGGAGACGGCTGCGCGCGGGAAGAAGCCTTCCACCAGCATCTGCAGCACCTCGTCACGCGTGACCTCGGTGCGGATGCTGCCGCCGATGAGCTTGCTGCCCCGGCTGGGCACGACCACGGGCACGGACTGCAGCGAGGCGTCGGCCAGCAGTTGCTCCTTGGCCTGGCGGCAGCCATGGGCCAGGGCGCGGGTCTGCCAGGCGTCGAGCTGCTTGCCCTCCTGGGCCAGCTTGCGGGCCACGCCGTAGGCCAGGGCCAGGTCCATGTTGTCGCCGCCCAGCAGGATGTGCTCGCCCACGGCCACGCGCTGCAGCTCCAGGCCGCCGTCCTTTTCCAGCACGGCGATCAGCGACAGGTCGGTGGTGCCGCCGCCCACGTCCACGACGAGGATGATCTCGCCGCTTTGTACCTGCTTGCGCCACTGGCCGCCGCTGGCCTGGATCCAGCTGTACAGCGCAGCCTGGGGTTCCTCCAGCAGCGTGAGCCTCTGGAAGCCCGCGGCGCGGCAGGCCTCGGCCGTCAGCTCGCGCGCGGCCGGGTCGAACGATGCGGGAATGGTCACCGTCACATCCTGGGCATCGAACGGCGCCTCGGGATGGGCCTGTTCCCAGGCCCAGCGCAGGTGCGACAGGTAGCGGATGGAGGCGGTCAGCGGCGAGACGCGGTGCACCTCTTCGGGCGCATCGGCCGGCAGCAGGGGCGAGCGGCGGTCCACGCCCGGATGGCACAGCCAGCTCTTGGCGCTGGAGACCAGCCGTATCGGCGTGGCCGCGCCGCGCGATCGCGCGAACTCGCCCACCACGAAGTCCTGGCTGGCGCCCCAGGGCAGGGCCATGTCGGCCGCAGTCAGCTCGCTTTCATGCGGCAGGTAGAGGAAGGATGGCAGCAGCGGGCGTGCCTCCACGCTGGAGGGGCCGGTGAGCTGGGGAATGTCCAGCACGCCCTGCTCCACCTTCTCGCCATCGCTGGCCTGGCGGTCCACATAGGAGAGCGCGCAATGCGTGGTGCCCAGGTCGATGCCGATGCTGTAGCGCGCCTGGGAGGATTGAAGGGACTGGTCCATGCTCACAGCTCCACCTCGGCCTGGGCCACGATGGCGGCAGCCTTGTGATCGGTGAGCTGGGGCAGGCGGACATCGTCCACGCGCCAGCCACGGTGGCCCAGCGTGCCCGTGAAGGGTGCCTGGCCGACCACGTTGCCCGTCAGGCGCACGGCGGCGGCATCAAAGCCTGCGGCCAGCGTGACGCGGCTGCCTTCGGCCTCCGTCCGCACGGGGGCGATGCTGAAATGCTCACGCAGCACCTTGCGGCAGCCTTCGTGCACCACTCGGGCGGCGGCGCCGATCTCGGCGTCGGCGTAGCCGGCCACGTCTTCCTGCACGAAGTCCACGAAGCGCGCCTCGCGCTGCAGCAGGCCCAGCAGCTGCAGGGCGGCGGTGCCAGCGGGTGCGGCCGGCTCCACGACGGTCTTTTCGACGATCTTCTCGACCGGCACCTCGACACGCCTTTCAACCACTTTCTCGACCACCTTTTCGACAGGCACCTCGACGCGGACCTCGACGATCCGGTCCACGGGCACCTCCACGCGCACCTCCTTGGGTGCGGGCGGCGGCACGTCAGCGGCCAGCGGCTCGCCGTCGCGCAGCCGGGACACATCGGCGGCCAGGCGGCCGTTGCCGAGGATGGCGAAGAAACTGCCGATCGCGATGGCGATGCGGCTCAGGAACGAGGGGGGAGTCTTGGAATTCATGGGCTTCTCTTGGCGAGAGGACCCTGCCGGGCCGATCGCCGCGCAGCAGGGCAACCGGGCGCCGATGGTCCTCCACCGGGCGCCCGCAGGGTCCGTGATGTTACCCAAAGCAACGAAGCCCCGTCCTGTACACGGCCCCATGCCCCCGTGCGCAAATGGCCTCGCGGCATAATCGCGGCTGCTCCTGCCCCTGTCCATGGCCCCTACACGCCTTTTCCGCCACGCCCCGACCCGCTGCACCGCCTTGCGCGCGCAGCGGCCGCAGCGCGTGCACGGCGTGCCCACGGCCTTCATCAGCCTGTGCGGCTTCACGGCCCTGCTTTCCGCCGCCGTGCGGAAAGCCTGAGGTCCACCCCCAGCTTCCCGCACGGCCCCCGCAGCGAATCCCGCATGCGAAGCGCATGCCAGGAGCTGCCGGCCCACGCCCCGCACCTCCCTGGCCTGCACGCCCTTTCGGCCGCGCCGCCGCATGGCGCAGCCGCCTTGACCCCGGAGCCGATGATGGACATGGAACTCTCCCAAAACTTTCTGCGTGCCAAAAGCCCCTGCGCGGCGGGCTTTCGCTGGTTTGTGCGCAACCGCCATGACGGCAACGACTACCAGCGCGTGCTCGACGCCCTGGTGGGCGATGGCCGCGTCGAGGATGCGCGCTGGCTCATGAACCAGTTCGGCCCCACCGATGCCGTGCTGGAGGTCGATCACCTGGAGGCCGATGCCCTGGTCTTCGCGGGCAGCGTCGTCGTGCATGGCGAGCTGCGCGTGCCCGGCCTGCTGGCCGTGGGCCGCACGCTGCAGGCCGGCGCCGGCATCCACGCGGGCCGCATCGAGGCCGGCCAGGACCTGCACAGCGGCGGCGCCATCTTCTGCAGCGGCCCGCTGCAGGCCGGCGGCCTGGTCAAGGCCGCCTGGAGCGTGGACGTGCACGAGGAACTGCGCGCCGAGGACGTGCGCGCCGGCTGGGAGCTGCGCTGCGGCGCCGACCTGCGCCTGGGCGGAGGGGCACAGGCCGGCCAGGACATCGAGGTGCAGGGCGCCATCCGCTGCGGCAAGGGCCTGCGCGCGGGCGGCAGCATCCGCGCCAGCGGCCTGATCGAGCTGGGCCATGGCCTGTACGCTGGCGCCGACGTGGAAGGCGGCAGCCACATCGAGGTGGACTGGGGCATGCGTGCGCTGGGCGACATCCGTGCGGCCTGCAGCATCCGCGCGGGCGAGACCCTGCATGCCGAAGGCGAGATCGCGGCCGGCCCCGGCTACGGCATCTATGCGGGCATGAACGTGCAGCAGGATGCCTGGCCGTCCTGTGCCTGGGTGCATGCGGCGCAGCGCCCTCCCGCCCTCCTCAGCGGCTGGTGGGAAGAGGCCGCGGCACCGGCCTGATGCCCGCAGGGACACGCCGGCCTGCGCCCCCGCAGCGCAGCGCCGCGATGCAAAATACCCGCTTCGCCGCCGCCCGGGCGGCTCCAAGGAATCCCACATCGTGTTCACCGGCATCATCCAGGCCGTGGCAAGCATTGCCGCGCTGCGCGACCAGAACGGCCTGCGCACCTTCACCCTCGACTTTCCCGAAGGCTTCTGCCAGGACCTGGCCATCGGCGCCAGCGTCTCCACCGACGGCGTGTGCCTGACGGTGACGGAGATCCTCTCGCCCACGCGCGCCACGTTCGACGTGATGCTGCAAAGCCTGAACATCACCACGCTGGGCGGCTATGCCGTGGGCGGGCGCGTCAATGTGGAACGCGCGGCAAAGGATGGCGCCGAGATCGGCGGCCATCCGCTGTCGGGCCACGTGGACTTCACCTCGCCCGTGCTGGAAGTAGCCTCCAGCGACACCAACCACCGCATCCGCTTCGGCATTCCCGAGGGCTTTCGCCACTACGTGTTCGCCAAGGGCTACATCGCCATCAACGGCGCCAGCCTCACGGTGTCCGAGGTGGACCGCCAGGCCGGCTGGTTCGAGGTCTGGCTGATCCCCGAGACGCGCCGCATGACCGTGTTCGAGTCCAAGGGCGTGGGCGACCTGCTCAATGTGGAGATCGACCGCAGCACCCAGGTCGTGGTGGACACGGTGCGCGAGACCGTGCAGCAAAGCCTGGGCCGCCTGCAGCCCGTGCTCGAGGCCCTGCTGAAAGAAAAGGGCCTGAGCCTGGACGACTTCATCGACGTCCCCAAGCTGCCCGGCTGACTGCCTTCGTCGTTCAACGCCCCGCCGCCAGCGGCGGATTGAAGCGCCGCAGGCGCAGCGCGTTGCTGAGCACGAAGACGCTGGACAGCGCCATGGCACCGGCCGCGAACACGGGCGACAGCAGCGTGCCGTTGACGGGGTACAGCAGGCCAGCGGCCACGGGGATCAGGGCCACGTTGTAGGCAAAGGCCCAGAACAGGTTCTGGCGGATGTTGGCCATGGTGGCCTTGGACAGCGCAATCGCATTGGGCACGCCGCCCAGGTCGCCCGACATCAGCACCACGTCGGCCGCCTCGATGGCGATGTCCGTGCCCGTGCCGATGGCCAGGCCCACATCGGCCTCGGCCAGGGCCGGCGCGTCGTTGATGCCGTCGCCCACATAGGCCAGCGTGCCGTGTTCGGCCTTCAGGCGCTTGACGGCATCGACCTTGCCGCCGGGCAGCACCTCGGCCACCACCTCGTCGATGCCCAGCTGGCGGGCGATGGCCTCGGCCGTGCGGCGGTTGTCGCCGGTGATCATGGCCACCTTCAGGCCCAAGGCGTGCAGGGCGGCAATGGCGGCCGGCGTGCTGTCCTTGATGGGATCGGCCACGGCGATCATGGCGGCCAGACGGCCGTCCACGGCGGCATACAGCGGCGTCTTGCCTTCGTCGCCCAGGCGCGCGGCCTCGTCTGCCAGCGTGTCCACCTGCAGGCCCAATTCGCGCATGAAGCGGTCGGCGCCGATCTCCACGCGCACGCCGTCCACCTGGGCGCGCACGCCAAAGCCTGTCACCGATTCAAAGCGATCCACGGCACCCAGCGGCAGATCCTCGGCCTTGGCAGCATCCACGATGGCGCGCGCAATCGGGTGCTCGGAGCGGTCCTCCACGGCCGCCACCAGCGCCAGCACGCGGCTGCGCTCGCCCTCGAAGCCCGGGGCCAGCACCAGGTCGGTCAACTCGGGGCGGCCGCGCGTCAGCGTGCCCGTCTTGTCCACGGCCACCACGCGGGCGTCTTTCAAGGTCTGCAGCGCCTCGCCCTTGCGCAGCAGCACGCCCATCTGCGCGGCCCGGCCCGTGCCCACCATGATGGAGGTCGGCGTGGCCAGGCCCATGGCGCAGGGGCAGGCGATGATGAGCACGGCCACGGCATTGACCAGCGCAAAGCTCAGTGCGGGCGACGGCCCCCAGGCCAGCCAGGCGCCGAAGGTCAGCAGGGCCACGGCCATCACGGCCGGCACGAACCACATGGTGACCTGGTCCACCAGCGCCTGTATGGGCAGCTTGGAGCCCTGGGCCTGCTCGACCATGCGGATGATCTGCGCCAGCAGCGTGTCCGCGCCCACCTTGGTGGCGCGAAAGGCCAGCGCGCCGTTCTGGTTCACCGTGCCGCCGACCAGTTCGGCACCCGGGGTTTTCTCGACCGGCACGGGCTCGCCGCTGATCATGGATTCGTCGACGAAGCTGCTGCCCTCGATGACCTCGCCATCGACGGGAATGCGCTCGCCGGGCCGCACCTCGATGGTGTCGCCCGCACGCACGGCGGCGATGTCCACCTCCTGCACGGCGCCGTCCTTGCGCACGCGCGCCGTCTTGGCCTGCAGTCGCACCAGGCGGCGGATGGCCTCCGAGGTATTGCCCTTGGCGCGCGCCTCCATGAAGCGGCCCAGCAGGATCAGCGCCACGATCACGGCCGCCGCCTCGTAATACACATTCACCGTGCCGGCCGGCAGCCACTGCGGCACGAAAGTGGCCACCAGCGAATAGGCAAAGGCCGCCGAGGTGCCCACGGCCACCAGCGAATTCATGTCGGGCGCGCCGCGCAGCAGCGCGGGAATGCCCTTCTGGAAAAAACGCAGGCCCGGCCCGAACAGCACGATGGCCGACAGCAGACACTGCAGATACCAGCTGTTCTGGGTGCCGATGGCCTGCCCCACCCAGTGGTGGAAGGCCGGCACCATGTGGCCGCCCATCTCCAGCACGAACACCGGCAGCGCGAACACCGTGGCCACGATCAGCGAGCGCTTGAGCGAGGCCCGCTCGCGCGCCTGGCGCTGCTCCGTGCCGTCTTCGGCCGGCGACTGCGCAGCGCCGCCTTCACTGGCCGGGTTCGCGCTGGCGCCCAGCGGACGCGCCTCGTACCCGGCCTTGTGCACAGCTGCCACAAGGGCCGCCACATCTGCACTGCCAGCCAGCGTCACCACTGCACGCTCGGTGGCCAGGTTCACGCTGGCCGATTGCACGCCTTCCACCTTTTTCAGCGCCCGCTCCACGCGGCCCACGCAGGAGGCGCAGGTCATTCCCTCCACTTCCAGTTCCACGCTGGACTGGGGCACTTCGTAGCCGGCCTTCTCGATGGCTGCAATGGCGGCGGGCAGGTCGGCCCCGCCCTCGAAGCGGATGCTGGCCTTTTCGGTGGCCAGGTTGACCACGGCTTCCTGCACGCCCGGCAGCTTCTTGAGCGCGCGCTCCACACGCCCCACGCAGGAGGCGCAGGTCATGCCCTGAACGGGCAGGTCTATGGCCATGCCGGCCTTGGTCGATGCATTCATTGCCTGACTCCTTTGTTCTCGCATTGGAGGCACTTTAGAGATTGCCACCATGTCAAGGTCAAGCCCCCTGCAGGGCGCTTTCATCGCCATGTCATCTGCCTTGCCCAGCATCGGCGGCCGTGACAAACCGATACAGAGAGAACCCGTTCATGTCCTTGACCTCCCATCGCCCCGCCCTGCGCCCGCTGGCCGTGGCCCTGGCTGCCTCCGCCCTGATCGCCGGTTGCGGCGGCTCCGGCAACGACACGCCCGCAGGCCAGCCGCTGGAGCTGCGCATTCTGCACATCAACGATCACCACTCCACGCTGGAGTCCAAGAGCAAGACCCTGCAGCTGGACGCCGGCACGGGCAAGGCCGAAGCCGTGTCCGTGGACGCCGCAGGCTTTGCGCGCGTGACCCAGGCCATCGAGGAGCTGGCCACGCAGTCGCCCAACGTGCTCAAGCTGCACGCCGGCGACGCGCTCACCGGCACGCTGTACTTCAATCGCGCAGGCGCCGACGGCGAGGCCGATGCCGCACTCATGAACACCGTCTGCTTTGACGCCTTCACGCTGGGCAACCACGAGTTCGACAAGGGCGACAGCGGCCTCAAGTCCTTCCTGGACCGCCTGCGCGCCGGCACCTGCAAGACGCCCGTGCTCAGCGCCAACGTGCGCTTTGGCGCCAACTCGGCCCTGAACGCGGCCAAGGCGCCCGGCTATGTGAACCCCTCCACCGTGGTGGAGCGCGGCGGCCAGAAGATCGGCATCGTCGGCCTGACCATTGCGGGCAAAACCAAGGCATCGTCCAGCCCCGATACCGACACCACCTTCGAGGACGAGGCCACGGCGGCCCAGCGCGAAATCGACGCGCTGCGCGCCAAGGGCATCAACAAGATCATCGTCATGAGCCACGTGGGCTATGAGTACGACCGCCAGATCGTGCCCAAGCTCAGCGGCGTGGACGTGGTCGTGGGCGGCGACTCGCACACCCTGCTCGGCCCCGACGTGCTCAACACCACCGGCGTGGGCACACCGGGCGGCGCCTACCCCACGCGCCTGGCCGACAGGGACGGCAGCCCCGTCTGCGTGGTCCAGGCCTGGGAGTATGCCCAGGTCGTCGGCGACCTCAAGGTCCAGTTCGACGCCGACGGCCGCGTCACCCAGTGCACGGGCACGCCCCATGTGCTGATCGGCGACAGCTTCACCATCGCCGGCAAGGCCGCCACCGATGCGCAAAAGACGGCCCTCAAGACCAGCGCCGCCGCCACCGGCGTGCTGCGCGTGACCACGCCCTCGGCCAAGGCCACCGCCGCGCTGCAGCCCTTCAAGGACAAGGTTGCCCAGTTCAACCTCAAGCAGGTCGCCACCGTGCCCCAGGAACTGTGCTCGCGCCGCGTGCCCGGCGGCGTCGGCACCATGAACTACAGCCAGTCCAGCGCCGCATGCAATGCCGAAGGCAGCGTGAGCGTGCGCGGCGGCGACATCCAGCAGCTCGTGGCCCAGGCCTACCTGGAAGAAGCCAACCGCCACTACGGCGGCGCCGACATCACCCTGCAAAGCGGCGGCGGCGTGCGCATCCCGCTGCTGGGCCAGGTCACGGCCGCCCAGGTCATCCAGGTCCTGCCCTTCGGCAACAAGCTGTTCCGCCTCGACATCACCGGCACGGAAGTCAAGGGCATGCTCGAGGACGGCCTGCAGGCCGTCTACGGCCCCAGCGGCACGACCGGCCCCTACCCCTACACGGGCGGCCTGCGCTTTGACGTGAACGCGGCAGCGGCGGCCGGCCAGCGCGTGTCGGGCATCGAGGTGTATGACAACGCGAGCAAGTCGTGGAAGCCGCTGGATACGGCGCGCACCTACAAGCTGTTCGTGCTGAGCTTCAATGCCACGGGTGGCGATGGCTACAAGACGCTGGCGGCCGTGCCTGATGCGCGCCGTCTGGACATTGGCGTGCTCGATTCCGATGTGTTCTTCAACTACATCGAGAGGCAGCCGGTGGATGCGGTGTCTGGTCTGCCGCTGCTGTCGCGGCTGGCGACGGATCTGTACAGTACGCGTAGTTTTCAGGGTGGGCGCTGAGTCTTCCTGATGGGTTCAGGGATCTGTTTTGTTCCCTGCCGGGGGGTTGTTTTTCGAGGCCGGGTCTCGGCCCGGCGGCCGACCTACCTTCTTTTGCTTCGCCACCGGTACGCCGGCCGAAAGAACGTAGGCCAAGAAAAGGCGACCCGGATGTCTGCGACCCCTTCGCTTCGCTGCGGGGCAACCTGCGTCGTGGCGGTTGCGGGGTTCGCTGCGGAACTCGCTGCGTTCACTGCGTGAACTCCGCTCAAACAACCGCAGCGAGTCAGTTGACGAAGCAGTCCTGTCCTTCGGCAGGACTGCACCCCCGCAACCACCACGCCGCAGGCGCTGACATACGGGGAGTTTGCCCGGGCCGTCGCTTCGCTCGGCCTCTATGAGAAAACAGCCGAGCGCAGCGGTGGCGCGTCGGCTGTTTGCATTTCTGGCCTTTGGCATTTTGCTGTTGGCTGTTGGCTGCTGGCTGCTGGCTGTTGGCTGTTGGCTGTTGGCTGTTGGCTGTTGGCTACCCCAGCCTCCCCCCCCTTCTGCCCAACGCAGGTCGCCCGCAGCGAAGCGAAGGGTCGTGGGCAGTTCGGGGCGCGCTTCTTTGCCCACTTTCTTATGGCCGGCACTCCGGTCGCGCGATAAGAAAGTGGGTCGCCTGCCGGGGCGAGACCCGGCCTCTGCCGCAAAAGGCACAACAGAATCAAAAACAGGTCAACCAGAAATCAGCCAATCCGAGCAATCACAGCCCCCAACACCTGCGCCTTCCCCGCCTCAGCCACCAACGCCACCACCCCACTGCGATGCGCAGTCACCTGCATCTCCATCTTCATGGCCTCCATGACGGCAATCACATCGCCCTCCTGGACGGTATCGCCATCGGCCACCTTCCACGCATGCAGATTCCCTGCAATGGGTGAGGTGACGGCAGCGGGGTCCACGGCAGATTCGGCAGCGGGCGCGGCAGCCACACCGCCGCCAGCCGATGCCAGCCCCTGCAGCAGCACCGCAGGCAGGCCCAGCGACACCCGGCGCCCGTCGATCTCGACCGCGCAGCGCACCAGGCTGGCGTCGGGCAGCGGCTCGGCGCGCACGGCGGCGGCCAGGGGTTCGGCGAAGTCGGATTCGATCCAGCGCGTGTGGACCTTGAAGCCGTCGTTGCCCACGAAGTCGGCATGGCCGATGACGGCGCGGTGGAAGGGCAGGACGGAGGACAGGCCTTCGATGCGGAACTCGGCCAGGGCGCGGCGTGCGCGGGCCAGGGCCTGTTCACGGGTGGCGCCGCTGACGATGAGCTTGGCCATCAGCGAGTCGAAGCTGCCGGGCACGACCGAGCCGGTCTGCACGCCCGTGTCCAGGCGCACGCCGGGGCCCGAGGGCGGGTCGAACCGCACCACGGGGCCTGGCGTGGGCAGGAAGCCCCGGCCCACGTCTTCGGCGTTGATGCGAAATTCGATGGAGTGGCCCAGCGGCGCCGGGGTTTCGGTGATGGACAGGGGCAGGCCGTCGGCCACGCGCAGCTGCTCGATCACCAGGTCCACGCCCGTGGTCTGCTCGGTCACGGGGTGCTCGACCTGCAGGCGCGTGTTGACTTCGAGGAAGGAGATGGCGCCGCTCTGGCTCAGCAGGAATTCCACCGTGCCCGCGCTGACGTAGCCGGCCGCCGCGCAGATGTCGCGTGCGGAGCTGTGGATGCGGGCGCGCTGATCGTCGCTGAGGAAGGGCGCCGGGGCCTCTTCCACCAGCTTCTGGTTGCGCCGCTGCAGCGAGCAGTCGCGCGTGCCCAGCACGACCACGTTGCCGTGGGTGTCGGCCAGCACCTGGGCCTCGATATGGCGTGGGCGGTCCAGGAATTGCTCGACGAAGCATTCGCCGCGGCCGAAGGCGGTGACGGCCTCGCGCACGGCCGAGTGAAAGAGTTCCTCCACCTCGTCCATGCGCCACGCGATCTTCATGCCGCGCCCGCCGCCGCCGAAGGCGGCCTTGATGATGATGGGCAGGCCGTGCTGCTGGGCAAAGGCCAGCACTTCGCCGGCATCCTTGACGGGGTCGGGCGTGCCGGCCACCAGGGGAGCGCCGACCTGCAGGGCGATCTTGCGCGCCTCGACCTTGTCGCCGAGCTTGGCGATGGTCTCGGGCGTGGGGCCGATCCAGCGCAGGCCCGCATCCAGCACGGCGCGCGCAAAGGCTTCGCTTTCGGACAGGAAGCCGTAGCCGGGGTGCACGGCGTCGGCGCCGCTCTTGTGCGCGATGGCGATGAGCTTGGCGATGTTCAGGTAGGTGTCGGCCGGGCGCTCGCCGTCCAGGCCATAGGCCTCGTCGGCCATGCGCACGTGCAGGGCGTCGATGTCGGCATCGGCGTAGACGGCCACGGACTTCACGCCGTAGTCGGCGCAGGCGCGGGCGATGCGGACGGCGATCTCGCCACGGTTGGCAATCAGGACTTTTTTCATCGCAATACCTTCAATTGTTCTGCAGGCGCTGGGCGCCTTGCGCGCCGGGGGAATATTCCTCGAAGGCGCGAATGGGGTTGAAGCGGATCCAGGCGCCCACGGGAATCTGGCCGGCCAGATCGAGGTGGTGCGGCGCCACGCAGCCGATGACGGGATAGCCGCCCGTCAGCGGATGGTCGGCCAGGAACAGCACGGGCTGGCCGCTGGGAGGCACCTGGATGGCGCCCAGCGGCGTGCCTTCGCTGGGCAGCTCGCCGGCCACGGCGCGCGCCAGGGGCTGCTCGCCCGCCACGCGCAGGCCCACGCGGTTGGATTGCGGCGTGACCTGCCAGCGCTGCGCGGCCAGCAGGGCCACGGCCTCTGGCGTGAACCAGTCGGTGCGCGGGCCCAGTTCCACGTCCAGCACCACGTCCTGCCCGGCGGTGGGCAGGGACTCGGGCGGCAGCTCGGGCGCGGACACGGCCGTGCGGTCCGCAGCCCGCACGGGCAGGATCTGGCCCACGGCCAGGGCGGCTGGGCCGACATTCGCCAGGGTGTCGGTGCAGGCGCTGCCCAGCACGGGCGTGACGGCAAAACCGCCGCGCACGGCCACATAGCAGCGCGCGCCGGCCACGGGCTGGGCAATGGTCAACTGGTCGCCATCGGCCAGGGCCACGGCCTGGTAGCGCGGCACGCTCCAGCGCTGGCCGGACCCGGTGGTCACGGTCAGGGGCGCATCGGCGCCCGTGACGGCCACCACGTTCTCGCCCCGGCTTTGCAGCGACAGGCCACCGCCCACGGTCTCCAGCACGGCCAGGTCGCTGGCATTGCCGACCAGGCGGTTGGCGGCCTTGAAGGCTGCCTGGTCCATGGCGCCCGAGGCCGAGACGCCCTGCCCGGCCTGGCCCAGGCGGCCCCGGTCCTGGAACAGCGTCATCAGCCCGGTGGCCTTGACGCGCAGCGCGTTGCCCTCTGGCAGTTCGGCCTGCACGACAGCGGGCGCAGGTTCGGCATCCGCCTGCTCCATGCCTGCGGCATCGACAAAGCGCACGCGGTAGCCGGGCTGCAGCAGCGCGGGCAGCTCGCGCGCAAGGTCCCACATGCGCGCCGAGGTGCGGCCTATCAGTTGCCAGCCGCCCGGGCTGGCCTGGGGATAGACGGCGCTGAAGGTGCCGCCCAGCGCCACCGAGCCGGCCGGCACGCGCGTGCGCGGCGTCGTGCGGCGCGGCACGTTGAAGATCGGATCGCCCCCGCTGAGGTAGGCGAAGCCGGGCGCAAAGCCCGTGAAGGCCACGGCGTATTCACTGCCCGTGTGGCGGCGCACGACTTCCTCGGGCGTGATGCCCAGCAGCTGCGCCACATCGGCCAGGTCCTCGCCGTCGTAGTGCACGGGGATTTCGACCAGCACATCGCTGCGCTCGGCGCGCTGGCTCAGGTCACGCGCGGCGATGCGGTTCACCAGCTCGGCCACGCCCACCTGGGCGGGGGTGAACTGCACAAGCACGGTGCGCGCGGCCGGCACCAGCTCCTGCACGCCGGCTATGGGCTCGCGCTGCAGCGAGCCCAGCAGGGCCAGGGTTTCATCCAGGTCGGCCAGCTCCACCAGCAGGGCCTGGCGGTTGACAGGTAGAAAGCGCATGGCCACTCCTCAACCCGCGAAGGAGGAAATGCGCACGCCCTCCTGCTCGAAACGCTCGCGCAGATGGCGTGCGATGGCCACGGCTCCCGGGCTGTCGCCATGCACGCAGATGGAGTCGGCGGCAATGCGCACGGGGCTGCCGTCCACGGCCTCGACCACCCCTTCGCGCACCAGCATAAGCATGCGCGCGGCGATCTGGTCCACGTCGTGCAGCACGGCGCCCGGATCGCGGCGCGAGACCAGGGTGCCCTCGGGCGTGTAGCCGCGGTCGGCAAAGGCCTCGGCCACCACGGTCAGGCCTGCGTCGCGCGCCCAGTCGATCAGGGGCGAGCCGGCCAGCGCCACCAGCACCAGGCTGGGGTCGATGGCGCGCATGGCCGTGATCACGTCGGTGGCCTGGCGCCTGTCGTGGGCGATGGTGTTGTAGAGCGCGCCGTGCGGCTTGACGTAGCGCACCTCGGTGCCAGCCACGCGGGCCAGGCCCTGCAGCGCGCCGATCTGGTAGATGACGCCGGCCACCAGGTCGGCGCTGGCCACGTCCATGTTGCGCCGGCCGAAGCCGACCAGGTCGGGATAGGACACATGGGCGCCGACGATGGCGCCGCGCGCGCGGGCGGCCTTGAGCGTCTCCAGGATGCCTGCCGGGTCGCCGGCATGGAATCCGCAGGCCACGTTGGCGCTGCTGACGATGTCGAGCATGGCGGCATCGTCGCCCATGCGCCATCCACCCAGGCTCTCGCCAAGATCACTGTTCAGGTCAATTTTCATCGTTCTCTCCTCGCCGGATTCGGTGCACGGGGTTCAGTGCAGCTGGCCGGCGTTTTCCTTCAGATCCTGGGACACGGTCAGGGCCGTGCGGATGGTCTCGCGCACGGCAGCCACCTGGTCGGCCAGCGACATGCTGGGCATGCCCGGCTTGCGCGCTGCCTGCTCAGGCAGGGCCGGCACATGGATGAAGCCGCCCCGCGCACCCGGCGCAGCCTTGCCCTGGGCCAGCCAGTGCATGAGCGCGAAAAACACGTGGTTGCAGACAAAGGTGCCCGCCGTGTTGGACACGGAAGACGGAATGCCCCGCGCACGCAGGTTGTGCACCACGGCCTTGATGGGCAGCGTGGAAAAGTACGCGGCGGGCGCGCCCGGGATCACCACCTGGTCCACGGGCTGGCGCGCCGCATGGTCGGGAATGCGGGCGTCGTCGATATTGATGGCCACGCGCTCGGGCGTGAACTCGCTGCGGCCGCCGGCCAGGCCCAGGCTGATGACCAGCACCGGCTGCAGCTGCGCAAGCGCCTCCTGCAGCTGGCGCAGCGATTCGCCGAACACGCAGCGCAGCTGCAGGCCGTGGACGGTGGCGCCCTCCACGATCTCTCCATGCAGGGCACGCGCCACTTCCCACGAGGGATTGACAGGGTCCTGCTCGAACGGCTCGAAGCCGGTCACCAGGATGCGCGGGGAAGTGGAATCGGTCATGGCAACAGTCCGTCCTTTAACGGAACATCAGGAAATACATGAGGAAGACGTTGGCCGTCAGCAGGGCCAGGGCCGTGGGCACCTGGGCGCGGATCACGGCATTCTTGTCGATCTCCAGCAGCGCGGCGGGCACCAGGTTGAAGTTGGCCGCCATGGGCGTCAGCAGGGTGCCGCAGTAGCCCGAGAGCATGCCGATGGCCGCCATCACGGCCGGGTCGCCATGGTAGACGCCCACCAGAATGGGCACGCCCACGCCGCCCGTCATCACCGGGAAGGCCGCGAAGCCATTGCCCATCACCACCGTGAACAGCGCCATGCCGAGCACGTAGACGGCCACGGCCACGAAGCGGATGTCCATGTTGATATAGGTGGTGGTCACATAGGCCACGGCCTTGCCCACGCCGGCGTCCGAGAACACCAGGCCCAGCATGCCCAGCATCTGGGGCAGCACCAGGGCCCAGCCCAGCGCATCGGTCAGGCGGCGCGATTCGCGCATGCCCTGGGCCGGCGTCTCGCGGGTCAGCCAGCAGGCCAGGCCCAGCGCCAGCACGCAGCCCACGCCCAGGCTCACCAGCGTGGTGGCCTTGGGGTCCAGCAGGGGCGTTCCGCCGAAGACCAGGTGCGAGGCGCTCAACGTGCCGACCATGGTAATCAGCGGAATCGCCAGGGCCGGCACGAACAGCTTGTTGCCCAGGCGCTTGGCGCTGGCCAGGTATTCGGCATCGCTGCGCGGCGCGTGGCGGCCGCTGCCCACGCCGCCGAAGCCGGCGATCAGCGCCATGGCCACGGCGATCACGCCCACCACCATGGGGGGCAGCTCATGGCCCACCAGGAACACGGCCGCATACAGCGCCCAGAACAGGCCGCTGGACCAGCGCTTGGGATTGCTGGCATCGCGCAGCGTCATCACGGCCGTGACGGCCAGGACGAAGCCGACCAGGTAGTACAGGTGTTGGATGGTCAGCGTCATTTCAGGCTCCCTTGGCTTGGGTGGCGTTGGCATTGGCCGCGTCGGCTGCGACGCCCGCCTTGTACTGGGCCAGCTCGCGCTCGAGCATGCGGTCCAGGCGACCCAGGCGCCAGGCGTGGATCACGAAGGCGCAGATGGCCGTGGGAATGCCCCACAGCGCGACGTGGATGGGCTCGACCTCGATGCCGGCTTCCTTCAGGAAGGTGGTCATCAGCACGATGGCGCCGAAGGCCACGAAGATGTCCTCGCCGAAGAACAGGCCCACGTTGTCCGTGGCGGCCGAGTAGGCGCGCAGCTTGTCGCGCACCTTGGCGGGCAGGATGCCGAAGCGCGACTGGGTCGCGCCTTCGGCCATGGGCGCCAGCAGCGGACGCACCATCTGCGGATGCCCGCCCAGGCTGGTCAGGCCCACGGCGGCCGTCAGCTGGCGCGCCGCCAGGTAGACGATGAGCAGGCGGCCAGCGGTGGCCGACTTGATGGAGCTGATCCAGTTCTGCGCATGCTGGCGCAGGCCATGGCGCTCCAGCAGGCCGATCACGGCCAGCGGCAGCAGGATGATCAGCGGCAGGTTGCGCGTCTTGATGAAGCCCGTGCCGATGGTGGCCAGCACCTTGTCGACGGGAAAGCCCGCCGCCAGTGCCGTGCCGATGGCCGTGACGATCACGACCAGCATGGGATTGAAGCGCAGCACGAAGCCCGCAACGATGATGGCCACCCCGATAAGCGGCCAGAGATTGACGTCAGTCAGCATGTTGATTCCCCCTTCACACCCCCGGTGCGCGACGGCCGTCGAGCCACCCCGCATGCCCAACCCGGTGGCAAGGAGTGCGCTGCCGACCTGGTTTTGTTCAACAAAACTAGTAATTTGTCTTACAGAAACGAATTGTGATTAAGACAATCAACGCATACTGATAGTACAAACCCGCATACACCTGCCTACGCAATGTGCACTGACAGGGTTCTTGCCAAAGTCAGAAAAACTATCGATGATTGAATACCGATAGAAGACATGAATGCAACAATGCCCCTGCGCCGGTATCGCCTGCGGCAAGGCCGCCTCCTACAATGGGCCGCGCTCCCAGCGCGGGGCGCATGCGCGGCAGGCGTCGTGAATGGCCCTTCCTGCTCCCAACCCACCTTGCCCGAGCCCTGAATCCATGCGACGCCGTCAGATTGTTTCCCTGGTTCCCCGCGCTGCGGCCATCGCAGCGGTCCCGGCCCTGGCGCCGGCCTTCGTGCGCAATGCCTTTGCCGACGAGGCCGGCCTGTCCGCCAAGGCCATCACCATCGGCTCCACGGTGTCCCTGAGCGGCCCGCTGGCCGCATACGGCACCGACATCAAGCTGGGCACGGAAGCGGCCATGGCGCAGATCAATGCCCGCGGCGGAATTCACGGCCGCACGCTGCAGCTGCAGATCGTGGACGATGGCTATGTGCCCCAGCGCTCGGCCGACAACGTGCGGCAGATGCTGTCCAAGGGCACGGCCTTCGCCCTGCTGTCGTGCAACGGCACGCCCAACAATGCGGCCATCATTCCGCTGATCGAAGAGGCTGGCGTTCCCTACGTGGCGCCGATCACGGGCGCCTCGTCGCTGCGCAAGGGCGCGCGCAACGTCTTCCATGTCCGGGCCAGCTACACCAATGAGGTCCACAGACTGATACAGCGGCTTGCAGGCATGGGCCTCAAGGGCATCGGCATCGTCTACCTGGACAACGCCTACGGCCGGGAAATACTGGAAGACGCCACACGCGCACTGGAAGCCGGGAAGATGGCCCCCTCCGTACAGGCGGCCATTGCCACCGATGGCAAGAACCTGGCCGAAGTGTTGAACAAAGTGCATGCGGCCCGTCCGTCCGCCGTGTTGCTGGCCACGGCCGGCACGGTGTCGGTCGCGCTGGTGCGCGGCCTGCGCAAAAGCGTGCCCGGCGTGCTGCTCACGGGCCTGAGCGTGACCTTGCCCAACGACAGCCTCAAGCCGCTGGGCGACGACGCCCGGGGCCTTGCCATGACCATGGTCGTCCCCGCGCCCCATCAGGGCCGGCTGCAACTGGTGCGCGACTACCAATCGGCCCTGCGCGCCCACGGCCAGCAGGAGTTCTCCATGGGCTCGCTGGAAGCCTATGTGAATGCACGCGTGCTGGCCGAGGGCCTGGAACGCGCCGGCCGCGACCCCACCCAGGCCAGGCTGCGCTCGGCGCTGGCCGGCATGCGCAACTGGGACATGGGCGGCTTTGTGATCGACTACAGCGGCCAGCCGCCGCATGTGGGCTCCAGCTTCATCGACCTGGGCGTGCTGGGCAACGCGGGGCGCTTCATCGGTTGATGCCGGTGGCGGCTTGCGGGCCGGGCCGCGATGGTCTCTTTCTCTCGCCGCACCAAGGAGTTCTCGCCATGCCTGCCGAACGCCACCGCCTTGTGCCCTGCGCTTCCCACCGCGGTGTGCCACGCCGCCTGCTCATCCTGGCCGCCGCTGCCCTGCCCGGCCTTGCGCCAGCGCAGAAATGGCCGGCGCAGCCCGTGCGCATCATCGTTCCCTACACGGCCGGTGGCGGCTCGGACAACATCGCCCGCGCGCTGGGCACGGAACTGTCGCGTGAACTGGGCCAGCCCGTGGTCGTGGACAACAGGCCCGGGGCCTCGGCCATGCTGGGCGCAGAAATGGTGGCGCGGGCCGCGCCTGACGGCTACACGCTGCTGATGGCCGACATGCCGCACACCATCACGCCCAGCCTGTACAAGACGCCCTACGACGCGCTCAAGGACTTCACGCCCGTGGCCCTGATCGGATCATCGCCGCTGGTGCTGGCCGTCAACCCGAATTTCAAGGCGCAGAGCGTGAAGCAATTCGTGGCCCTGGCCAAAGCGCAGCCGGGCCGGCTCAACCTTGCATCGGGCGGCACGGGCACGGCCACGCATCTGGCGGGTGAGCTGTTCAAGCAGCAGACCGGCACCTTCATCACCCACATCCCCTACAAGGGCTCGGGGCAGGCCATTGCCGATGTGGTTGCCGGGCATACCGAGAGCATGTTCGCCTCGGCACCCACCGTGATCCCGCATATCCGAAGCGGTGCGCTGCGCGCCCTGGCCACCACCAGCGCCCAACGCTCGCCGGCCCTCCCCCAGGTTCCCACGCTGGGCGAAAGCGGCGTGCGCGGCCTGACCGTGCTGCACTGGTTCGGCCTGCTGGGGCCTGCCGGTTTGCCCTCCGGCATCCAGACCACGCTGCACGATGCCGTGGCCCGCGCCATGGCCACGCCCACGCTGCAGGCCAAGCTGCAGTCCCTGGGGCTGGAGCTGACGCCCCGCACTGCGGCAGAGTTCGGCGCCCAGATGGAGACCGACGCGGCTCGTTGGGCGCGCGTCGTCAAGGAACGCAACATCAAGGCCGACTGATGTCCAGCCTGCACCCTCTTCCCGACGCCATCGACCTGCGCAGCGATACCGTCACGCGCCCCACGCCGCAGATGCTCGAAGCCATGGCCCGCGCCCCGCTGGGCGATGACGGCCTGGACGGCGACCCGACCGTGCGCGCGCTCGAGGAGACCGCAGCCCAGCGCTTCGGCAAGGCTGCGGGCCTGTTCGTGGTCAGCGGCACCATGGGCAATCTGGTGGCCGTGCTCGCCCATGGCCGCATGCCCGGCGAGGTGCTGGCCGAGGCCGGCAGCCATCTGCTGAACGCCGAGCGCGCCGCCGCGGGCCTGACCGGCATGCACTACCGCAGCCTGGCCGGCGACGGCGGCCTGATCGCCCTGCCCGCGCTGGAGGCGGCGCTGGACACCGCCATCTCCGCACGCTGCCCCAGCGCGGTGGTGGCCGTGGAGAACACGCACAATGCGCGGGGCGGCACCGTGGCCGGGCCCCAGGCGCTGGCCGCCGTGCATGCGCTGGCCTGCCGCCATGGCGTGCCCGTGCACACCGATGGCGCGCGCCTGTTCAATGCCGCCGTGGCCCTGGGCCTGTCCTGCCGCGAGATGGCTGCGCACACGGACTCGGTCACCGTCTGCCTGTCCAAGGGGCTGTCCGCGCCCGTGGGCTCGGTGCTCATGGGGCCGGCCGACTTCATCGCGCGGGCGCGCACCATACGGCGCATGCTCGGCGGCACCCTGCGCCAGGCCGGCGTGATTGCGGCGGCAGGGCTGGTGGCGCTGGAGCACATGGTCGAGCGCCTGGCCGACGACCATGCGCGCGCCTGCCGCCTGCACCAGGGCCTGCGCGCCATCGACCCGGCTTGGTGCGCGGCCGAACTGCCGCAGACCAACATCGTCCAGGTTCGCGTTGACACCAGCGCGGCCGAAGCGCGCCTGTGGCAAGCACGCCTGGCCCAGGCCGGCGTGCTGGTGCGCACGGGCAGCGCCGGCCTGCTGCGCCTGGTCACGCACCGCCATATCGACGATGCCGCCGTGGACAGCACGCTGCAGGCCTTCGCCCGGCTGCAACACCCCACCTGAGCACTGCACGAAACCGGCGACCGGTCCGGCGCTGGCTACACTGCGCTCTGGCCCTTGCATCCCGACCACCATGACCCGCAGCACCGACATCCTCAACCTGACCGACCGCGTGACCGAGCAGCTGCGCAGCAAGCTCATCGATGGTGCCTGGGAGCCCGGGCAAAAGCTGTCGGAGGCCTCGCTCAGCGAAAGCCTGCAGATCTCGCGCAACACGCTGCGCGAGGCCTTCCGGCTGCTGACCAAGGAAGGCCTGCTGGTGCACGAGCCCAACAAGGGCGTGTCGGTGGCGGCGCCCAGCATCGCCTCCATCATCGACATCTACCGCGTGCGCCGCATGGTGGAGTGCCAGGCCCTGGCCCAGGCCTATCCCATGCACCCGGCTCGCAGCCTGATGCGCGAAGCCGTGGAAGCGGCCCAGCGCCACCGCGAGGCCCAGGACTGGTCGGGCGTGGGCACGGCCAACATGAGTTTCCACAAGGCCGTGGTGCAACTGGCCGACAGCGAGCGCCTGGACACCATGTTCGAGCACCTGCTGGCCGAGCTGCGGCTGGCCTTCGGCCTGCTGCGCGACCCGCACTTCCTGCATGCGCCCTATGTGGACATGAATGCGCGCATCCTGCAGCAATTCGAGGACGGCAAGCCGGCCGAGGCCGCTGCCGCGCTCAATGACTACCTGGTGCATTCGGAGCGGCTGATCCTGGCCGCCTACGCCCGACGCCTGGCTGAAAAAGGCATCAAGGTGTGAAAACAATAGACACCCCCTGAGGCGCTTACGCGCCTTCCCCCTCTCTACTCGCTTCGCGAGGGAGGGGGACGACACCCTCGGGGCGGGGCGGCCCTTCCTCGGTGTCCCCGGCTTTGGGCAGCGCCGGTTTCATAGGCAGTGTTCAGTGCACAACACTGGCTCGCATTCAACGCCGCGCGTCCAGGCTCCAGCGCGCCACGGGCGCCAGCATCAGTTGCACGAATCCGCCGGCGATCGCCAGGTTCTTCAGGAACTGCACCAGCTGGCCCTTGTCGCCGAACTGGTTGTGGAACATCAGCGCCGACATGACGCTGAACACGGCCATCACGGCCGCGGCCTCGCGGGTTCGCCAGCCCAGCAGCAGGGCCGTGGCCACGCCCAGCTCCACCACCAGCGCCATGGCATACGACAGCATGGGCAGCGGCAGGCCGGCCTTGGCGATATAGGCCATGGTGCCCTCCGGCCCCATCAGCTTGCCGATGCCGCTGTAGATGAACAGCAGGCTCAGCAGCACCCGGGCCAGCAGCGGTGCGAAGTCGGCCCAGGGCGATGCTGCGGCATGGGCAGTGGAATGCGTGGCGGCGCGCATCGTCGGCTCAACCCGGGACACGACCGGAACCCTGGTCTTCGGTCGCTTTCACCGAGCCGCCCAGGCGCTGCACTTCGGCCAGGTACTCGGGGCCGCTGCGCATGCGCTGGTACTGGGCCAGGCGCTGCTGGTAGTCGGCATCCCAGTGGTTCACATCGGACTCGCGGTAGACGTTGAGGCCGGCGCGGTTCCACAGGGCCAGGTCGGCCTGCACTTGGGCGCGCGACAGCGCGGGGCCGGAGCTGGCGGGCTCGGCGCCGAACCAGGTTTCTGCAGATACCGTGGCGGCCGGTGCGGCCGAGGCCATGCCCGACCACAAGGCGGAGGAAAGTGCGGCAGAAAGGGCGGTGATGGCGAAGAGGGTCTTTGCGTGCTTCATGGCGAATCCTTTGTCAAATCCTGCAGCGCGTGATTGCGTTCTGCATGGCTGCAGTCTCGTCTTCGCCCGCCTGCGCGTCAGTGCCTAAACGCACAGCTTTGCGCAAACTCTCCAGCTCCCACGCTCACCATCCACGCTCAGGGCCACTGCAGGCCGGGCCGTGCCACATGCAGGGCCGGCAAGGGCTCGGAGCGCCCGCGCACCTGCACCTGCCGGACTTCACCCAGGCCATCGGCCGCGCCCGCGCGGCGCGCCACCTCCAGCGACAGCACCAGCCGCGCCTGGGCGCTCTTGGTGTACTCCTGCAGGCGGCTGGCCGTGTTGACCACCTCGCCCACGGCCGTGAAGGTGGTGGTGTGCTCGAAGCCCACGCGCCCCACGGCGGCGCGCCCCGCGTGCAGCCCCATGCCGAAATCCACCGGCTGGCCGAACTGCGCCTCGAAGCTCGCGCTCCACTCCTGCATGCGCCGGTCTATCAGGGCACTGGCCTGCACGGCCTGGCGGCAGGCCGTGTCCAGGTCGGTGTCCAGGCCGAAGATGGCCATCACGCTGTCGCCGATGAACTGGTTGGCCATGCCGCCGCTGTCGTGCACGGCCTGGCCCACGCGCTCGAAATACTGGTCCAGCACCCAGGACAGGTCCACGGGCCATTGCCGCTCGGCCAGGCCGGACCAGCGGCGCAGGTCCACGAACAGGATGGCCACCTCGCGCACTTCGCGGACCTCGCGCTCCTGGCCCGCGCGCCCGGCCTGGGCGGCTGCCGGCGAGCGGAACAGCGGCGCCACCTGCACATCGCCCGTGGGCCGCAGCTGGCAGGCCAGCCGCACGTCCTGCGGCGCACCCACGCGCTCCAGCGTGAGGCGCTCATCGCGCCCCGGCGCAGGCAGGTGGGCCGCCGGGCCGGACACGCGCACGCGGCAGGTGGAGCAGCGCGCCCTGCCGCCGCACAGCGACAAATGGGCAATGCCATGCTCGCGGCTGGCTTCGAGCACGCTCATGCCCTGAGGCACCTGCACCGTGCGGCCCGGATAGTGCAGCAGCACCTGGCGGGCGCCGCGCAGGCGCATGCGCCGCCACAGCCAGGGGCCGGCCAGCAAGGCAGCCAGGCCGGCCAGCCAGCCCTGGCGCAGCCCCGATGTCAGATCGCGCAGCAGCTGCGCCGCCTGCGGCGAAGGCCCGGCCGGCGCGGGCACACCGGCCGCCGCGATCTCGCGCGCCATGGAGACGATGCCCAGCGCCGCCAGCACGGGCAGCAGCACGGCGGCCGTGAGCAGCAGCGGCTGCCAGCGCCGCCACCAGCCGCGCGCACGCAGGGCCATGTGCAGGCCCATGCAGCCATGGGTCCACGCGGCCGCCATCAGCAGCAGCTGGATGGCCATGCTGGAGGGATTCCAGGAAGAACGCACGATGCGCGCATACGAGGGGTCCACGCCCCAGGCCTCCTGCGCCAGCCGCGTGGCCGGCACGTGCAGGGCCAGCAGCAGCGGCAGGCCCAGGCCCAGCAGCAGCCGCACGGCCTCCAGCGCCGGCATGCGCAGGCTGCGCCGCCGCGCCAGCGCCTGCAGCGCCAGCCCCATGTGCACGGCCAGCGCGCCGTAGAGCAGCAGGCTGCCGGGCAGGGATCGCCACACGCCGTGGACCAGCTCGCGCACGGCCTCGGCCGTGGCCAGCGAGACCAGGCCCAGGGCATGGTTGGACAGGTGCAGCGCCGCATAGGTCCACAGCACCAGGCCGGTGGACCAGTGGAGACTGCGCAGGGACGGCAGGGACAGAGGAAGGACACGGGCCATGGAAACGGATGATGCGCCCGGCGGCAGGACAAGACAGGAACAATGGCGGCTTGAAGGAACTTGGGACAGCGCAGCCCGATCCAGAATCTTTGTACATTCCGCCCGCTATTGGTTCCATGGCCCACCCCACCCAGCCCTCCAGCTTCGCCCTGCGCGGCATCACCCTGTTCGAGGGCCTGGGCACCGCCAGCCTGGACCGCATCGCCGCCGACTGCGAATGGCGCCCGCTGCAGGCCCGCCAGCCCGTGTTCAACCGCTGCTCCACGGGCAGCGACGTGTTCTTCCTGGTCAGCGGGCGCGTGCGCATCACCACCTATTCGCCGGGCGGGCGCGAGGTCAGCTTCCGCGACTACGGGCCCGGCGAGCACTTCGGCGACCTGGCGGCCATCGACGGCCAGGCCCGCTCCACCGATGTGGTCACCCTGGAATCCTCGCTGCTGGCCAGCCTCTCGCGCCAGGACTTCCTGGCCCTGCTGGCGCGCGAGCCCGCCGTTGCCCTGCGCATGATGGAAGGCCTGGCCGGCCTGGTGCGGCGGCTGACCGACCGCGTCATGGAGCTGAGCACCCTGGGCGTGCCCACGCGCCTGCACAGGGAGCTGCTGCGCCTGGCCCGGGAGGCGGGCGTCTCGCCCGAGCACACGGCCCTCATCAGCCCCGTGCCTTCGCACTCGGTGCTGGCCAGCAAGATCAGCACCAACCGCGAGCAGGTCACGCGCGAGCTGGGAGCCCTCACCCGGCGCGGCCTGCTGCGCAAGGAGGGGCGCCAGGCGCTGCTGGTGACCGACGTGAACGCACTGCAGGCGCTGATAGCGCAGGAAAGCTAGGCGGGCTCCATTCGCCAGCCCTGCGGCGACCACACCAGGCGGTCGGTCAGCCCGATGGCCTGCAGAAAATCCTCGTCATGCGAGACCACGACCAGCGTGCCGGCGTAGCCGCGCAGCATGGCCTCCAGCGCCTGCAGGGAAGGCAGGTCCAGGTGGTTGCAGGGCTCGTCCAGCAGGAGCAGGGGCGCGGGCGGCTCGGCATGCAGCGCGCAGGCCAGGGCAGCCTTGAGCTGCTCGCCGCCGCTGAGCCGGCCCGCGGGCTGCTCCACCTGCCGGGCCGCCAGCCCGAGCCAGGCCAGGCGCGTGCGCAGCACATCCACGGGGGTGCCGGGGCAGGCGTCCTGCAACTGCTCCATCACCGTGCGCCCGGGCTGCAACAGGGACAGGCGCTGGTCCAGGTAGGCACAGGCCCGCATGCGGCGCACCTCGCCCGCCTGGGGCGCAAGGCGGCCTGACAGCACATCGAGCAGGCGCGTCTTGCCGCAGCCGTTGGGACCGGTCACGGCCAGGCGCTGGCCGCCGTACAGAGACAGGTTCAGGCGCGGCCCCGGGGAAAACGGCAGCAGCACATCGTCCAGCAGCGCCACCACGTCGCAGGGAGCACCGGCCGGGGGCGGCGCCTGCATGCGGATGCCGGCCTGCAGGTCGATCTGGCGCGCCGCCTCGCGCACGCGCTGGTCCAGCGCCTCGCGCGTGTCTGCATGCTGGCGGCGCAGGCGGCCGGCCGACGCTTGGCTGCGCTCCTTTTGCCGGTCCAGCAGAATGCGCGCCTGGTTGGCCTCCTGGCCCTGGCGGCGGCCGCGCGCCTCGCGGCGCTGCTGGCGCTCCTGCTGCTCGCGCAGCTGCTGCGTTTCGCGGCGCCGCTCCAGCTTGCGCTGCTCCAGCAGTTGCACCGCCGAGGCCATCTCGCGCGCCTTGGCTTCGGCATAGAAGGCGTAGCCGCCGCCGTAGCTGCGCAGCCCCTGCGGCGACAGCTCCACGATGCGTTCCATGCCCTGCAGCAGACTGCGGTCATGGCTGACCACGACCAGGCCACCGGGCCAGCGCTGCAGCTGCGCGGCCAGGGCCTGGCGGCTTTCGCGGTCCAGGTGGTTGCTGGGCTCGTCCAGCACCAGGTGGTCGGCGCCCGACAGCAGCGCGCCCGCCAGGGCCGCGCGCATGGCCTCGCCGCCGCTGAGGGCGTGGCCCGGCGTATCGGCACGCAGATGGCCCAGGCCCGCCAGCTCCAGCTGGGCCTGCAGGCGCTGGCGCAGGTCCCAGCGGTCGGCCAGCAGCTCGAAGTCGCGGGGCTCGCAACTGCCGCCCTCGATGCGCGCCAGCGCCTCCAGCGCGGGCTGCAGCCCGGCCAGCGCCGCCACCGAAGGCTGGCCGTGCCAGTCCGTGCGCTGGGCCAGGTACAGCACCTGCCCCGAGCGCAGGCAGCGGCCCTGCGAGGGCGCATCCAGCCCGGCCAGGATGCGCGCCAGCCGCGACTTGCCCACGCCGTTGCGCCCCACCAGGCCGGTGCGGCGGTGGTCCAGGGTTTCGGAAAGATCGGAGAAAAGGGGGCTGCCATCGGGCAGCACGCAGGAAACGCCGTCGAGCGTGATCGTGGTATTCGTCATATCGCGGTTCATGGATGCCAACGCAGTTCCTTGCCGCTTTGCATGCATTGCGCGTGCGGTGGGCAGGGTCGGGAAAAGCGGGCCGCTGGGACAGCGGCAGCATCAATGGCGCATGGGACGAATACCTCCTGCAATGGCGAACGAAGCCGCCATTATAGAAATCATGGGACGGACGTGCTGGCCGTGCCGGAGGGGGCGCCATCGGCGCCGTCGGCGCCAAGGGGGCCGGCATGCGCACCGGGGTTTGCACGCGGCGGCTCGGGTCCGGTGGGCCCGGCCTGCCGCGCGGGGGCTGCAGGCGCCGATGGCGCGCAAGGGTTCGAAGACTGTGCCGGCGGGCGGACCTGAAAGCACAGGGCGTTGAGCGCGATCCAGAGGGGCATGTGTTTATGTTCCGGGGTCCGCAGCGGGCGGCGGCCGGCGCGCGCTGCCGCGCGGCCCGGCGATGCGCCGCTGCCATTCAAGGACGAAGACGAAGAAGACGGGCACGAAGAACACGGCCAGCACTGTGCCGCTGACCATGCCGCCGAACACGCCCGTGCCGATGGCGTGCTGGGTCTCGGCGCTGGCGCCCGATGCCAGCATCAGCGGCACCACGCCCAGCGCAAAGGCCAGCGAGGTCATGAGGATGGGCCGCAGCCGAAGGCGCGCGGCCTTGATGGCAGCCTCGCGCAGATCCTGGCCTTCCTCGCGCAGTTGCTTGGCGAACTCCACGATCAGGATGGCGTTCTTGGCCGACAGGCCGATGATGGTGATCAGGCCCACCTTGAAGAACACATCGTTGGGCATGCCGCGCAGCAGCACGGCCGCCACCGCGCCCAGCAGGCCCAGGGGCACGACCAGCATCACCGACAGCGGGATGGACCAGCTCTCGTACAGCGCGGCCAGCACCAGGAAGACCACCAGCATGGACAGGGCCATGAGCAGGGGCGCCTGCGCGGCCGACTGGCGCTCCTGCAGCGACTGGCCGGTCCAGGCCACGGCAAAGCCGGGCGGCAGCTGGGCCACCAGCCGCTCCATCTCGGCCATGGCCGCGCCGCTGGAGGCGCCGGGCGCAGGCGTGCCCGAGATGCGCGACGCCAGGAAGCCCTGGTAGCGCACCAGCTGCAGCGGCGTCTCGGACCACACGGGCGTGGCGAACTCGGCCAGCGGCACCATGCCGCCCGCAGCGTTGCGCACGTTCAGCCGGAGCACATCATCGATCTGCATGCGCGCGGGCGCGTCGGCCTGCACGATGACCTGCTGCATGCGCCCGGCGTTGGGGAAGTCGTTGACGTACAGCGAGCCCATGGCCGTGGACAGCGTCTCGCTGATGGCGGCAAAGCCCACGCCCAGCGCCTGAGCCTTCTCGCGGTCGATCTCCAGCCGCACGCTGGTGCCCGAAGGCAGGCTGTCCTGGTAGGCCGAGCCCAGCACGCTGCTGCTGCCGGCCAGCGCCAGCAACTGGTCGGTGGCCGACTTGAGCGCGGCATGGCCCTGGCCCGTGCGGTCCTGCAGGTACATGGTGAAGCCCGAGGAAGTGCCCAGCTCATCGATGGCCGGGGGCTGCAGCACCATGATGGCGCCCTCGGGCGCGTGTTCCATGGCCTTTTGCGCGAGCGAGACTTCCTCGCCGGCCGTGGCGCCGTTGCGCTGGTCCCAGTCCTTGAGCGTGGTGAAGGCCATGGCCGCGTTCGGGCCCGAGCCCGCGAAGCTGAAGCCCAGCACCGAGATGCTGGAGGCGATGCCGGGGCGCTGCGCCACATGCTCCTCATAGCGCTTGACCACGTCCAGCGTGCGCTCGGCCGTGGCATCGGCCGGCAGCTGGATGGAGGTCATGAAGTAGCCCTGGTCCTCCTCGGGCAGGAAGGCCGAGGGCAGCTGGCGCAGCGCAAACACCAGGATGGCCACGATGGCCGCGAACAGCAGCATCATGCGGCCCGTGCGCCGCACCAGGCCCGTGACATGGGCCTCGTAGCGGTTCGTCAGCCGCTCGAAGCCGCGGTTGAACCAGCCGAAGAAGCCTTTCTTCTCATGGTGGCCTGCCGCCACCGGCTTGAGCAAGGTGGCGCACAGCGCCGGCGTCAGGCTCAGGGCCAGGAAGGCCGAGAACAGGATGGACACGGCCATGGACAGCGTGAACTGCTGGTAGATCACGCCCACCGAGCCGCTGGCGAACGCCATGGGAATGAACACCGCCGTCAGCACCAGGGTGATGCCGATGATGGCGCCCGTGATCTCCTTCATGGCCTTGAGCGTGGCATCGCGCGGCGACAGGCCCTCCTCGGCCATCAGGCGCTCCACGTTCTCGACCACGACGATGGCGTCGTCCACGATGATGCCGATGGCCAGCACCATGCCGAACATGGTCAGCACGTTGATGGAAAAGCCCGCCACCAGCATCACGGCGAAGGTGCCCAGCAGCGCCACGGGCGCCACGATGGCCGGGATCAGCGTGTAGCGCAGGTTCTGCAGGAACAGGTACATCACCAGGAAGACCAGCACCATGGCCTCGACCAGGGTCTGCACCACCTTCTCGATGGAGATCTTGACGAAGGGCGCGGTGTTGAACGAGATGGTGTGCTGCATGCCCTGCGGCAGGATGGAGGCCAGCTCGGCCATGCGCTTTTGCACGGCAGCGGCCGTGCGCACGGCATTGGCACCGGGCGACAGCTGCACGGCGGCACTGGTGGCGGGCTTGCCGTCCTCGCGGTTGGAGAAAGCATAGGACTGCGCGCCCAGCTCCACGCGCGCCACGTCGCCCAGCACCAGGCGGGAGCCGTCGGCATGGGCGCGCAGCACGATGGCCGCGAACTGCGCGGGCGAGGTCAGCTGGCCCTGCACCGTCAGCGGCGTGGTCACGCGCTGGCCCGGCGCGGTCGGCGCATCGCCCACGCGGCCCGGGGCGATCTGCATGTTCTGCTGCTGTATGGCCTGGGTGAGGTCGCCCATGGACAGCCCGTAGGAAATCAGCTTGGCCGGATCGACCCAGACGCGCATGGCCTGCTCGGTACCGAACAGCTGCACGCGGCCCACGCCCTCGATGCGGCGCAGCTCCTCCACGATGTTGCGCGCCATGTAGTCATTGAGTGCCAGCTCGTCGAACTCGCCGCCCGGCGAGATCAGGCCCACCAGCAGCAGAAAGCTCGACGTGGCCGACTCCACCTGCAGCCCGTTCTGGCGCACGGCCTGCGGCAGGCGCGGCTCCACGGCCTTGATGCGGTTTTGCACATCCACCTGGGCCAGCTCCGGGTTGGTGCCGGGCTTGAAGGTGGCCTTGATCTCGGCCGAGCCCGAGGTGTCCACCGAGGACTCGAAGTACAGCAGGTGGCGGACGCTGGACAGCTCGCGCTCGATCAGCGAGACCACGGAATCATTGAGCGTCTTGGGCGTGGCGCCCGGGTAGGTGGCATACAGGCTCACCGTGGGCGGCGCCACCGTGGGATAGCGCGATATCGGCAATTGCGGGATGGCGAGCACGCCCAGCAGCACGATGAACAGCGCGATGACCCAGGCAAAGACGGGCCGGTGAATGAAGAACTGTGGCATGGACGCGAGGTCTGGTTTTCAATGCGCGCCAGGGCGCGCTGCGGAAAAAATACGGCGCCTGGCGCCGAATCATCTGAGGGGTCATCCGGATGCAAATCCAGATTGCCAGGAGGCATGGGGATGATGGAAACTCCTGCCGGTGCGGCTTCGGCCTGCGGCGTGTTGCCGCAAGGGCCATTCACTCAGGGAGCCGCTGCAAAAGCTGACCGCTCCACCCGCTCATACGGCACTGCCGCTGTGACTTCATATTCATCGCTTTGTTTCGCATGCCGGCCAATGGCGGCGGCACAGGGAAACAGCTTGCGTTCTTTCGATGGCATTTCGGCCCGGGAAATGTGGAAGAACGATGGAGATGAACACAGCCGCCGCCGCGACCCAAAATGGCTTCTATCATTGCCCAGCCCTTGCCTTTCCAGCCATCGACATCGCTCATCCTCGTTGCCGAGGACGAGCCCGAGATCGCAGACATCCTGTGCGCCTACCTGGCCCGCAGCGACCTGCGCACCGTCCATGCCGCCGATGGCCAGCAGGCCCTTGAACTGCACCACCACTTGAAACCCGATCTCGTTCTTCTCGACGTGCAGATGCCACGCCTCGACGGCTGGCAGGTGCTGTCCGAAATCCGCCGGCGCGGCGACACGCCCGTCATCATGCTCACCGCCCTCAACCAGGACGTGGACAAGCTCATCGGCCTGCGCATTGGCGCGGACGACTACGTGGGCAAGCCCTTCAATGCGGCCGAGGTCGTGGCGCGCGTGCAGGCCGTGCTGCGCCGCTGCGGCCAGGGCCGGCTCCGCGATACCAAGCTGCTGCAGGCCGGCCCCTTTCGCGTGGACCTGGACAGCCGCGAGGTCAGCGTGCAGGTGCAGGGCGCCACGCATGTGCCCGAACTCACCGTGACCGAATTCAACCTGCTGGCCAGCCTGGTGCGTTCGCCCCGGCGCGTGTTCAGCCGCGCCGAGCTGCTGCTCAGTTGCCTGCCCGAAGGCCACACGCTGGAACGCACCGTGGACAGCCACATCAGCAAGCTGCGCAAGAAGCTCGAAGGCCTGGGCCTGCAGGGCATGCCCGACAGCGTGCGCAGCGTGGGCTACCGGCTGGGGATGGACCCATGAGCGCAGTGCCGGGCCTGCGCCGGCAGGTGGTGCTGACCATGTCGGCCGTCACGCTGGCCGTGGTCGTGCTGTGCGTGCTGGGTTCGTACGCCTTCTATGCACTGCTGCTGACCTTTCACCCGGCCAGCGTCTCCGACGGCTGGATGCCCTCCAGCGTGGAGCTGGCCTGGGTGCTGCTGACCCTGGTCATCGCCCTGCTGATCGCCATCTTCGTGGCCACGCGGCTGTCGCGGCGCATCCTGCCCTCGCTGGACTCGGTGGCCATCAGCCTGCGCCAGCTGGCCCAGGGCGACCTCTCGGCGCGCGCGCACACCGACGACAGCGCGCTGCACGAGGCCGCCCAGCTGGTGCACGACTTCAACAGCCTGGCCCAGCGCCTGGAAGGCATGGCGCAGGAGCGCGCCTTCTGGAGCGCGGCCATCGCCCATGAACTGCGCACGCCCGTGACCATCCTCAGCGGACGGCTGCAAGGCCTGTCCGACGGCGTCTTCCTGCCCAGCAAGGACATGCTGGCCAGCCTGATGACCCAGGTCGAGGGGCTGACCCGCCTGATTGACGATCTGCGCCTGCTGGGCCTGCAGGACAACGGCCACCTGCATCTGGAGCTGCGCCAGACCTGCCTGGCCGGCGAGGTGCGATCGGTGACCCTGGCCGTGGGGCCGGCGCTGGAGCAGGCGGGCCTGCAACTGGCGCTGGAGCTGGACGAGCAGCCCGTGGTCTGCGACCCCGTGCGCATACGCCAGGCCCTGCTGGCCCTGCTGGAGAACGCCATGCTGTATGCGCAGCCCGGCCCCCTGCTGGTGGCCGCGCGCGTGCGCCAGGGCCTGTGCACCGTGCGCGTGGAAGACAGCGGCCCCGGCGTGGCGGCGGACCTTGCGCCGCGCATCTTCGACGCCTTCCAGCGCGGCGAAGGCGCCCGCAGCCGCAAAAACGCCGGCGTGGGGGCCAGCAAGGGCAGCGGACTGGGCCTGGCCGTGGTCCAGGCCATTGCCCAGGCCCATGGCGGGCGGGCGCAATGCCTGCCGGGCGAGCGCGGCGGCGCGCTGTTCGAGCTGAGCTGGCCGGCCTGACCTCGTCAGAGCCGCAGATCAGCCTGCGAAATCATCGGCCCGCACATGGCGTGCGTCCCAGGCGGCGGCCAGCGCAGCCGCCCGGCCCAGGCGCACGCGGCCTGATTCGAAGTCCACGATGCCTGCCTCCTGCGCCGCCGCAGGCCGCGCGGGCCGCTCGCGCGTGCGGCCGTCGGTGAGCAGCCACAGCCAGCCCTGGCAGGAGGCCTCTGCGCCGCAATGGCGCTGCAGCAACTGGCCCGCATGCTCCACGGCCGCCTGCAGCGGCGTGCCGCCGCCCCCGCCGATGGGCGCGATCCAGTCGTCATTCCAGGCCGCAGCCTTGCGCGGCGGCAGGCGCAATTCCACGCGCGTGCCCGCAAAGCAGATCAGCGCCACCTGCTCGCGGCGGCGGTAGGCCTCTTCCATCAGCGACAGCAGCACGCCCTTGGCCCGCGCCAGCGCGCCGCTGGCGGCCATGGAGGCCGAGCAATCGAGCACAAAGCAATGCAGCCGCGTGGCCTGCGGCGGCTCGCGGCGGCGCTGCAGATGTTCGGGCGCCAGCGCCTGGGCGCCGCGCGCGGCCAGCGTGCGTGGCCAGTCCCAGCTGCCGGTGGGCGGCCCGCCTTGCGCCTGGGCCAGCCGGGGCTGGCTGGCCGCCTGCTGGCCCGCCCTCGCATCCCTTGCCTGTGGCGCGGGGCCGCGAGGGCTCAGGCTTTTTTTGCGGCGGGTGCTCCGGGCTTTGCGGCCTCGCGGGCCAGCAACGAAGGCACGGCGACACGCAGCAGGCCCACGGGCTCGGGCGGCATGGCGCCCCAGTCGGCCTCGGAGGGTTGGCTGCCGCTTTCGCCGTTGGCCGTGGCCTGGGCAGGTGGCCGGCTTTGTGCCGGCGACTGCGAAGGCGGATTCGATGGCGCCTGCTGTGGGGATGGCTGCTGCTGCGGCGCCCCCGGCTTGCGGCGGTGCACCAGCACCAGCTCAGCCACGGCCTGCACATGGTCGGGCGTGACCTCGGCATCGCCCAGCCAGGCGGCCCAGGCGCGTGCGGCACGCAGCAGCACCAGGTCGGCCCGCAGGCCATCCACCTGGGCGGCAATGCACAGCGCGCCTGCGGCCTGCAGCACCGCGTCGGACCAGGGCAGCGCGCCGGCCGGCTGCAGGCGCTCGCGTGCCGTGCGCAGCTGCGCGGCCAGCGCGGCCTGGGCGTCTGCATGGCGGGCGCGGAAGGCTGCGGGGTCGGCATCGAACAGCAGCCGCGCACGCACGATGGCCTGGCGCTGGGCCGCATCCTGCACATTGGCCAGGCGCACGCACAGGCCCAGGCGGTCCAGCAGCTGCGGGCGCAGCTGGCCTTCCTCGGGGTTCATGGTGCCCACCAGCACGAAGCGCGCCGCATGGCGGTGCGAGATGCCGTCGCGCTCGACCACGTTGACGCCGCTGGCGGCCGCATCCAGCAGCACATCGACCAGGGCATCGGGCAGCAGGTTGATCTCGTCCACATAGAGCACGCCGCCATGGGCGCGCGCCAGCAGGCCGGGCGCGAATTTGAGCGCATGGCCGGCCATGGCCTGGCCCAGGTCCAGCGAGCCGGCCAGATGCTCCAGCGAGGCACCCAGCGGCAGCGTGACGAAGGGCGCGGCATCGATGAGCTCGGCCAGGGCGCGCGCGGCCGTGGACTTGGCCGTGCCGCGCGGCCCCTCGATCAGCACGCCGCCCAGTTGCGGGTCGATGGCGGCCAGCAGCAGCGCCTGGCACAGCAGGGGCTGGCCGGCAATGGCGGCAAAGGGAAACAGCGGCGGCAGCGCGGGCTGGGCGCCGCTGCCCAGGTCAGGAGATGCGGTCATGCGCGCAATCCTTCGAGGTGGTTTTCATGTTCCAGCAGCAGGTCTTCCAGCTGCTGGCGATAGTCGCCGGGCTGCTCCCACAGGCCGCGCTGCATGGCTTCGAGCAGGCGCTCCAGCATGTCGCGCAGGGCCTGCGGATTGTGCTGCACGAGAAAGTCGCGCGTGGCCGCATCCAGCACATAGGCATCGGCCACCAGGGCGTACTGGTGGTCGCCCACCTGCTGCGTGGTGGCGTCGAAGCCGAAGAGATAGTCCACCGTGGCCGCCATCTCGAAGGCGCCCTTGTAGCCGTGGCGCTTGGCGCCGTCCATCCACTTGGGATTGGTGACGCGCGAGCGCACCACGCGCGCAATCTCCTCCTTGAGCGAGCGCACGCGCGGCTGGGCCGGGTTGGCATGGTCGCCGTGGTAGAGCGCGGGCTGGCGGCCCGAGAGGTGGCGCACGGCCGAGGCCATGCCGCCCTGGAACTGGAAGTAGTCGCCCGAGTCGAGGATGTCGTGCTCGCGGCTGTCCTGGTTGTGGGCCACCACGTCGAGCTCGCCCAGGCGGCGGCGCAGCGCATCGCCTGCGGGCACGCCCTCGGCGTCCTGGCCGTAGGCATGCTGGCTCCAGCCCAGGTAGGCCTGGGCCAGGTCGGCATCGCCCTGCCAGTCGCCGCTCTGGAACAGTCCGCCCAGGCCCGAGCCGTAGTGGCCGGGCGGCGCGCCGAACACGCGCCAGCCGGCCTGCAGGCGGGCCTGCACGGCGTCCATGCCCTGCGCCTGCAGCTGCTCGGCCTCGGCCAGGATGCGCGCGCGTATGGGGTTGTCCTCGGCGTCTTCGTCCAGCGCGGCCACGGCCTGCACGGCCGCGTCGAACATCTGTACGGCGCCCGGGAAGGCATCGCGGAAGAAGCCCGAGATGCGCAGCGTCACATCCACGCGCGGCCGGCCCATGCCCACGCGCGGCACCACCTCGAAGTCCACCACGCGCTGGCTGCCGGGCGCCCATTTGGGGCGCACGCCGATCAGCGCAAAGGCCTGGGCGATGTCGTCGCCGCCCGTGCGCATGGTGGCCGTGCCCCAGACCGACAGGCCCAGGGTGCGCGGGTACTCGCCATGCTCCTGCAGATAGCGCTCCAGCAGCCTGAGCGTGGCCTGCTGTCCCAGCTCCCAGGCGGCCTGGGTGGGAATGGCGCGCGTGTCCAGCGTGTAGAAATTGCGCCCCGTGGGCAGCACGTCGGGCCGCCCGCGCGAGGGCGATCCGCTGGGCCCGGGCGGCACGAAGCGGCCCTGCAGCCCACGCAGCAGCTGGCGCAGTTCCTCGCCGCCGCAGGCATCCAGCGCGGGCGCCAGCACGGCATGCACCTGTTCCAGCACGGCGCGCGTCTGCGGCCAGTCACCGGCCGGGGCCTCACCTTCCAGCAGTTGCTGCGCCAGCAGCTCCAGGCGCTCGCGCGTGTCGCCTTCATGGCGCCAGGGCTCGTCGCTCACGGCCTGCAGGGCGGCGGGGCGCGCGCCGGTCCAGGGACGTGCAGGCTCCATGCGCAGCGGGTCGAACCCGGGGCTGTCCAGCAGGTCGGCGGCCAGCGCCTGTATCAGGCCCTGGCCTTCGTCCGACGGGAAGCGCGCCAGCGCCAGCAGCGTGTCGCGGCGCTGGCGGCCTTGAGGCGAGGCGCCGAAGACATGCAGGCCATCGCGGATCTGGGTTTCCTTGAGCTCGCACAGGTAGGCGTCTATGCGTTCGAGCACGGCATCGTCGTCCTGCGCGGCACCGGGCGCCAGGTCCAGCTCCTGGTCCAGGTGCTGGCGGCGCACGATGTCCAGGATCTGGCGGCGCAGCAGCGCGCCGCGCCGCGCATCGACCAGCAGGGCGTCGTAGTACTCGTCCACCAGGCGCTCCAGGTCCTGCAGCGGGCCGTGGTTTTCGGCGCGCGTCAGCGGCGGCATCAGGTGGTCGATGATCACGGCCTGGCTGCGGCGCTTGGCCTGGGCGCCTTCGCCGGGATCGTTGACGATGAAGGGGTACAGGTGCGGCAGCGGGCCCAGGATGGCATCGGGCCAGCACGCGCCCGACAGCGCCAGGCTCTTGCCCGGCAGCCATTCGAGGTTGCCATGCTTGCCCACGTGGACCATGGCGTCCACGGCAAAGCGGTCGCGCAGCCAGAAGTAGAAGGCCAGGTAGCCGTGGGGCGGCACCAGCTCGGCATCGTGGTAGCTCGCATAGTCCTGCGCGCCCATGCCTTTACCGACCAATGCACGCGCCGGCTGTATGCCGACAAAGACATGGCCCAGGCGCAGGCCCGCGATCATGAAGCGGCCCTGGCGCAGCAGAGGGTCGGCCTCGGGCGCGCCCCAGCGCGCAGTAATGGCGTCGGCCATGCCGTCCGGCAGCGCGGCCAGGCGCGCCAGGTATTCGTCCAGCGCATAGCTTTGCCAGGCCGGGCGCAGCGGCCATTGGGCCGGGTCGTTGGCAATGCCCTGCTGCAGGGTGTGCATCAGCGCCTGGCCATCGGCGGGCAGCTGCGCGGGGTCGCCCAGCTCATGGCCTTCGGCCGCCAGGTGCTGCAGGATGGCGATCACGGAGGCCGGCGTATCCAGCCCCACGCCGCTGCCGATGCGGCCTTCGCTGCCCGGATAGTTGGCCAGCACCAGGGCCAGGCGCTTGTCGCGCGCGGGCAGGCTGCGCAGGCGGCACCAGCGCCAGGCCAGGTCGGCCACGAAGTCCACGCGGTCGGGCTCGGGCTGGTAGGCCACCACGTCGGCCTGGGTGAAGGCGCAGCGGTGGGACAGGCCCTTGAAGCTGATGGCGCGCGTGATGATGCGGCCATCCATCTCGGGCAGCACCACCTGCATGGCGATGTCGCGCGGGCGCAGGCCCTGGCTGTCGGCCCACCAGTCCTCGCGGTTGCCGCCGCTGGCAATGACTTGCAGCACGGGCGCATCGCCGGCCAGGGCCGTGCCCGATTCCAGCGCCGAGAACGCCGTGGTGTTGAGCACCAGCTGCACGGCATGGTCTTCGCAGAGCTGGCGCAGCGTGGCCAGGCACAGCGGGTCCTTGAGCGAGTCCAGCGCCACGGGCAGCGGGTTCATGCCGCGCTGCTGCAGCGACAGGGCCATGGCGTCGAAGGCCGCCGTATTGCCCGCCAGCAGGTGGGAGCGGTAGAACACCAGGGCCACGGTGGGCGCGCCCGGCGTCCAGGCGCGCTGCAGGTCGTCGATGCCGGCCACGTCATGGGCCTGAACCTGGGCATGGCTCCTGGCAGCGAACAGCGCCGGGGGAACGTGGACAGCCGCCTGCGGCAGGGTGCGCGGCGGCAGCGGCGCATCGCCCCGGTCCAGCCCGTGGTAGACGGTGGCCTTGAGGAACTCGCGCGCATTGGCCGCGCCGCCCGAGCGCAGGTACTGCCACAGCTGGCGGCAGGCGGCGGCCGGCAGCGTGCTGCGCGCCAGCAGGTGCGGGTCTTCCTGCAGGTCACCCGAGAACATGGCCAGGCGCTGCCCCTTGCGGCGCGCCAGCGAGCCGATCTGCTCGATGCCGTAGGGCCAGGCCGATTCCGAGCCCAGGTGGTCCACGATGACCACGCGCGCATGGCGCAGCACCTCGTCCACATACAGGTCCAGCGAGGCCGGCTGGCGCAGGTACAGCAGATTGGCCAGCCGCACCGAGGGAAAGTCCGCCGACGCCCCGGCCAGCGCGGCCACGGCCGAGGACAGCAGGGCCAGCGTGGTGTCGGCCGAGCTCAGGATGACGATGTCGGCCGGCGTCTGGTCGAGGCGGGTGACGATGCTCTCGTCCTCGACGAAGCCGCCGGGGCGCGTGGACAGCAGGTGCATGGAACAGGTTTCAGTACGGAATCGGAAGGTCAGGCGGCCACATTCTCCAGGCCCTTGCGCAGCGCTGCTTCGTCAAGGTCTTGCCCGATGAACACCAGGCGCGTGCCGCGTGCCTCGCCCTCGCGCCAGGCGCGGTCGAAGTGGTGGTCGAAGCGGCGGCCCACGCCCTGCAGCAGCCAGCGCATGGGCTTGCCCGGAATGTCGGCAAAGCCCTTGACGCGCAGGATGCTGTGCTGCTCCACCAGCGTCTCCAGCGCAGCCAGCAGGCGGTCGCGGTCCACGGCGGGCAGGTCGATCACGTAGGAGTCGAAGTCGTCGTGGTCATGGTCTTCGTCGTGGTCGTGGTGGCTCACGCGCTGGTCGATGGTGGTCTCGGCCGCCTTGGCCAGGCCCAGCACCACGTCCAGCGGCAGGCGGCCCTGGGACGATTGCACGATCTTGACCTCGGGCGGCAGCTCCTCGCGCACCAGGGCGGTCACGCGCGCCAGGGCCTCAGCATCGGCCAGGTCGGTCTTGTTGAGCACCACCAGGTCGGCCGCGCCCAGCTGGTCCTCGAAGAGTTCGTGCAGCGGCGATTCGTGGTCCAGGTTGGGGTCGGCGCGGCGCAGCTCGTCCACGGCCTGGGGATTGGCGGCGAACTGGCCGCTGGCGGCCGCCGGCGTATCCACCACGGTGACCACCGCGTCCACGGTGAACACGTTGGCGATCTCGGGCCACTGGAAGGCCTGGACCAGGGGCTTGGGCAGGGCCAGGCCCGAGGTCTCGATGATCACGGCGTCGATCTGGTCGCGGCGCTCGGCCAGCGCGCGCATCACGGGGAAGAACTCTTCCTGCACCGTGCAGCACATGCAGCCGTTGGCCAGCTCGTACAGCGCGCCTTCGCGCTCGTTGCCCTCGTCGTCGCAGCCGATGCCGCAGCCCTTGAGGATCTCGCCGTCGATGCCCAGCTCGCCGAACTCGTTGACGATGACGGCAATGCGCCGGCCGCCCGCGTTGTCCAGGATGTGGCGCAGCAGCGTGGTCTTGCCGCTGCCCAGGAAGCCGGTGACGATGGTGGCGGGAATCTTGGCGGTTTGCATGGAAGGTTCTCCAGAAAAAAGAGGAAGTCAGACGGTGGCGAAAGGCACGGTGCTGCGCAATGAAGGAAGAACCTCCTGCGCAAACAGTTCCATGCCGGCGAGGGCCTGGGCATCGCTCCACAGGCCGTTGGCGTTGAAGACGCAGCGCAGCTGGCCCATGCCCGTGCGCTCGCGCAAGGCGGCGATCTGCGCATGGCACTGCTCGGGCGTGCCATGGATGAATTGCTCGGCCAGCACGCGCGGCACATCGATGGGCAGCACCTGGTCGGCCGGCACGCCGCGCTTGCCCGCAAAGTACACGCGCCGCTGGTAGAGCTGCGGCCACAGCGTGGCCAGCTGGGCCTGCACGGCGGCCTCATCGGCACCGATGCAGACATAGCGCGCCAGCGATGAGCGCGCGCGCAGCGCGGCGGCATCGCGCCCGCGCTCTCGGGCAGCGGCCTCCAGGCGCTCCAGCTGCATGCCTTCGGGCGGCTCCAGGCTCAGCAGCAGGGGCAGATTCTGATCGAAGGCAAAGCCCAGGGTCTCTGCCGTGGAGCCGGCCACATACAAGGGAGGATGCGGACGCTGCACGGTCGAAGGCAGGGCGGGCCGGTCCTCGAAGCTCCACGGCCCCTGCCCCGCTGCGATGGGCTTGCCGGACAGCGCCTCCACCAGGATGCGGCAGGACTGCTCGAAGCGCTCGCGCGTGCTGTCCGTATCGATCTGCAGGGCGCGCAGCGCGGCCGGCTCCGTGCCCCTGCCAACGCCCACGTCGATGCGGCCGGCGCTTTGCAGGTCCAGCTGGGCAATCTCCTCGGCCAGCATCAGCGGATGGTGCAGCGGCAGCACCAGCACCGAGGTGCCCACGCGCAGCCGCTCGGTGCGCGCCAGCACGGCGGCGGCCAGCAGCAGGGGCGAGGGATAGGGCCAGGCGGTATCGGGCACGCGGAATTCGTTGAACCACACGCCCTCGAAACCCAGGCGCTCGGCGCGCTCGAACAGCGCCAGGAATTCACGGTGGTCGCCGCGCGTGGCGTCGCGCGTCCAGCCGGCCAGATCGATGCGCATGGGGTCAGTTCTCATGTTTCAGCCGCGCGCGCAGCAAGGTTTGCGGGGGTGCGTCGATGCGCTCGAAATCCACGCCGAACACGGCATCCAGCCCCGGCGCATGCAGCAGCTCGGCAGGGGCCCCATCGAGCGCAATGCGCCCCTGGTCCAGCACGATGACGCGCCCGAAGTGCGCCAGCGCCAGGTCCAGGTCATGCATGACCACCAGCACCAGCCGCTCGCGCCCGCGCTGCGCCAGCGCCTGCACCAGGGCCAGGCGGTGGCGCACGTCCAGCGCGGCGCCGGGCTCGTCGGCCAGCAGCACGGGCGGGTCGGTGGCCAGCACGGTGGCCAGCAGGGCACGCGCCTGCTCGCCGCCCGACAGCGTGGACCAGCGCCTGCGCGCGAAATCCTGCAGCCCGGCGCCTGCAATGGCCGCCTCGACATCACCCCGGCCCGCCAGCCGCATGTGCATGAGCTCGGCCAGCGTCAGGTCCCAGTGCGGCGCAAAGCGCTGGGGCATGTAGCCCACGCGGCGTGCGCGCTCGGCCACGGGCAGGGTTGCAATGTCTTGCCCGTCCAGCAGCACGCTGCCGGATGCAGGCGCCTGCAGCCCCGCCAGCAGGGACAGCAGGCTGGACTTGCCCGCGCCATTGGGTCCCACCAGGGCCACGGCGCCGCAGGCGGGCAGCTGCAGCGAGACGGCGTCCAGCACGCTGCGGCCACGATGGCGCAGCGTGAGGGACCGGGCTTGCAGGCGTGGTGGGGCGCAAGGGATGGCACCGTTCATGCGGACCTCAGCCTGCGCGCCAGCAGCACGATGAAGAAGGGCCCGCCGGCCACGGCCGTGACCAGGCCCAGCGGGATTTCGGCCGGCGGCAGCACGCTGCGCGCAATGGCATCGGCCAGCGTGACGATGATGGCGCCCGTGAGCGCCGACGCCGGCAGGGCCGCGCGGTGCAGCGGTCCCGCCATCCAGCGCGCGATGTGCGGCGCAGCCAGCCCCACGAAGGCCACCAGCCCGCCATAGGCCACGGCCACGGCCACCACCAGCGAGCCGGCCAGCACGGCCAGCGGCGTGAAGCGCGCCACATCCAGGCCGAAGCCCTGGGCCGCATCGGCACCCAGGCCCAGCAGGTCCAGCCCGCGCGCCAGCGCCATGGCCCCGGCCAGGCAGGCCAGGGAGGCACCGGCCAGCAGGCCCAGGCCGCTCCACGACGGCGTCTGTATGCCGCCCAGCACCCAGCTGAGCACCACCTGCAGGCTCACCGTCTCATCGGACAGCGCCAGCATCAGGAACGAGCGCAGCGCGCCCAGCACGGCCGCCAGCGCCACGCCGGCCAGCAGCATGCCGGCCGCATCGGTGGCACCGGCTACGCGCGAGACGGCCAGCACCAGCACGGTCGAGCCCCAGGCGCCCGCAAAGGCCAGCACGGGCAGCGTCCATGCCTGGGGCAGGCCGAACAATAGATGCATGGGAACCAGCAGGGCGACAGTCGCCCCCAGCGCCGCGCCGCCCGAGGCGCCCAGCAGATAGGGCTCGGCCAGCGGATTGCGGAACACACCCTGGAAGATGGCGCCCGACAGGCCCAGCAGCGCGCCCACCAGGGCGGCTGCCAGCACGCGCGGCAGGCGCCACTGCAGCAGCAGCCGGCTGCGCAGGCTGTCTTCGCCGCCCAGCGCGGCCAGCAGGTCGGCCGGGCTGGCCCACTGGTGGCCCGCGCAGGCGGCGATCAGCAGGCTGGCCAGCAGCAGCAGGACCGCACCGGCCCAGGGGCGCCACGCAGGTGGATGTGAAAGGGAATTCATGCGGCCTCCCCGGCCCAGGCCACAGGGTGCAGCCAGCGCGAGAGCTTTTCCACGCCGCCGAAGGTGCGCGGCCCGGGAATCAGGAACTCGGCACGCGCCACCGTGGTGGCCCGGCCGCCGCGTACGGCACGCAGGTCGCGCCAGCCGCGCTGGCCGATCAGGTCCTGCATGGCCTCCTGCGTGCCTGCGAACAGCAGCACATCGGGGTCGGCGGCCAGCACGGCCTCGGGCGAGACCTGGGGCACCGTGCCCAGGCCGTCCAGCGCGAACGAAGCGCCCGCGCGCACCATGGCCTCGCCGGTATAGGTGCCCGGCCGGGCCGCCAGCAGCATGCCGTTGCCCAGCCGGCCCGTGACCATGAGGGCACGCGGCCGGGGCTGGCCGGCCACCTGCCGGTCCACGCGCAGCAGCCGCGCCTCCTGCGCCAGGGCCAGCGCCTGGCCGCGCGCCTGCACGCCCGTGGCGCGGGCCACCAGGCGCAGGTTGTCCATCACCTCGGCCAGCGAGCGGCTGAGCAGCACCATCACCGGCACGCCGATGCGCTCCATGGGATCGACCAGCTGGTGCGCTGCCTGGCGCGCGGGCGTGACGATGACCAGGTCCGGCTGGCGCGCCACCACGGCGTCCACCGAAAACCCCAGCCGCCCGCCCACCTTGGGAATGCGCTCCACGCCCGATGGAAAGCGCGTGAAATCCTCCACGCCCACCACGCGGTCCAGCAGGCCCAGCGCGGCCACCAGTTCGGTGTTGGAGGCAAAGATGGAGACGATGCGCTGCGGCGGCGCGGCAATCTCCACGCGCCGGCCCAGCGCATCCTGCAGCACCACCGGACCGCCTGAAGCGACGGTGTCGGCCCAGGCCGCGGGCAGGCCGCAGCCCAGGGCCGCTGCCGCGCCCTGGCGCAGCAACTGGCGGCGTGGTGTGCAGACAGCCTTCATCTCAGTGTTCCATGACGCAAGGCGCCGTACATGACCTATGAAACCGGCGCAGTCCAAAGCGAGGGACACCGAGGAAGGGCCTATGCCGGCCGCGCCGCCCCGCCCCGAGGGTGTCGTCCCCCTCCCGCGTAGCGAGAGAGGGCGCCGTGCACACGGGGGAAGGCGCGAAGCGACTCAGGGGGTGCTTCATCAAAACTCTGCTTGCAGGCCGACCATGAGTTCGCGCCCGGCCATCGACGTTCCGCAGCCGCCGTTCTGGTACGCCGGGTTGGCGATGCAGGGCGCGCGGTCCAGTGCGATGAAGATGGGATGGCGGTTCAGGTCGAACAGGTTGTTCACGGCCGCGAACAGCTTGACGCCCGGCGACACGCGGTAGTCGGCACGCAGGTTCCAGATGGTGAAGGCGCCCTTGCGGTGGATGAAGGTGCTGCGGGGCTCGCCCTGCGGGATGAGCAGCGCCTCTTCCGTGTCGTACCACATGGGACCGCGCAGCAGCGTGGACAGCTGCAGGCTCCAGTCGCCCTGCAGGCGCCCGCTGCCGCGCCCGTAGCGCACGCCGGCCGAGGCCTCGTAGCGGTACATGCGCTGCACCTTGTCGGTATTGGCCGAGGCGGCCGAGCCCTTGTCCCGCATGCTGAAGTGGTAGTAGCCGCCAGCCCAGGCCTTGAGCTGGTGGCCCGTCAGGTTCAGCGCCCGCGCCAGGTCCATGTCGGCCTGCATTTCCAGGCCGCGCGCCACGATGTCGGCCGCGTTGTTGGCGTAGTCCGAGGTATTGGTCGTGGCCCCGCGCGAGACGGTGATGATGCGGTCGCTGATGGTGTTCTGGAACAGGGCCGCATCCACGCGCCAGCCGGGCTGCTGCAGCGCGGCGCCGACCTCGATCTGGCGGCTGGTCTCGGGCTTGAGGTTGGGGTTGCCGAAGGTGCGGCCACCGCCGACGGCCGTGAAGTCCGAGGCCAGCTCCGTGGCCGTGGGCGCGCGGAACCCCGTGGAGGCCGCAGCGCGCAGCGTGAGCCGGTCCGTGGCCTTCCAGGTGGCGCCGGCCGACCAGGTGTGGTTGTCGTAGTCGCGCGTGCTGGCCTGGGCCAGGGCCAGGTTGGGCGTATCGTCGAAACGCGTCGTGCCCCAGGTCTTGCGCAGGCCGGCACGCAGGGTCAGGCGGTCGTCAAGCAGGGTCTGCGCGTCCTCGAAGTACAGCGCGTGCACCTGCTCGGTCTGGTTGTTGTCGTAGGGCGCGACCTGGCCCGCCGGGCCGCCCGGCATGGCCACGCGCAGGCGGTCGGAGCGCAGCTTGCTGCGCTCCCAGTCAAAGCCCATCAGCAGGTCATTGGTCTGGCTGACACGCAGGCGCGGCTGAAAGCGCAGGCCCGTGGCGTCCAGCTGGCGGTGGTTGTAGTCGCGCGCCGTGCCGGGCACGGCGCTGTTGCCCGAGCGGATCACGGGCGATGCCCAGTTGAACTCATCGGTATCGACCAGGCTGTAGAGGTGGGTCGTCCAGCTCAGGCGCTGGCCCGGCAGTGCACCCTCGTAGGTCAGGTCCAGCGAGCGGTTGCTGCGGTTGTCTCGGCTGTAGATGTTGGCGCCCGATCCGCGAAAGCCCGCGTTGTAGATGCCGTCCGTGCGCAGCTGCAGCTCCACGCGGTGCAGCTCGTGCAGCTGCCAGCCCAGGGCGCCGCTGGCGCCGCGCCGCTTCCAGCCCGTGTTCTCCATGCGCGTGCCGCCATCGCCCGACTCGTAGTCGCCGCGCCCGCCTGCGCTCACGCCGAAGTACCAGTCGAAGCGGTCATTGGCGCCGGCCGTCTGCGCATCGGTGCGCCACAGGTCCCACGAGCCGGCCTGGACCTGGGCGCGCGTGCCGGGTGCGGTCGCCCCCGTCTTCATGATGATGTTGACCACCCCGCCCATGGCCTGGCTGCCGTAGATCACCGAGGACGGGCCGCGCACGATCTCGATGCGCTCCACATCCGAGGGGCTGAGCTTGGACAGATTGGCCGTGCCCGCGCGCCGGCCGTTGACCAGCACCAGCACCTGGCTGCGGAAGTCGCGCCCCTGGCCGTCGGTGGAGGCGCCTCGCAGGTTCATCGAGGTCTGGGCCGCCGTCCATTCGCTGAGAAAGCCCACGGCGTTCTCGGCCAGCAGGTCGGTGACCGAGCGCGCGCTGGAGCGCTCTATGGCCTCGCGGTCGATGGTCTGCGTGGTGCCCGCGATGCGGCTGCGCGCCTCGGGCCGCGCGGTGGCGGTCACGAAGACGGCGTCCAGCGCATCGTCGGCGGAGTCCGTGGATCGGCCCGAAGCCGGCTCCTGCGCGGCGCCGGCCGCTGCAGCGCAACTGGCCAGCAGGACGGCGGCCGCTACGGGCCGCAGGCTGGAGACAAGAGGGAGAACAGAGAGAAGGCCGGAGGAATCGGCGGCCGAAGAAGCGAAGCGCATGCGTTGACCCAACTGCCCCACTCACCCGCGGGGCCTATCGTCTGAACCACGCCGCACAGCGCGCACGCCGGAGCCGGCCACGGCAGCGCAGGCTGGGGCCGGACCGGACAGGCGCACTCCCGCGGCGTCCGAAAGCAATGCAGAAGGCCGGTATCCGGGCTTGCGGAACGCTGCGGCGCGCAGGGTGGGCGCGCTGCGGCAGGCATCCCCGCCTTCCCATGCCCGAGAAGGACACAGTGGCTTGCGGCGCGCGACCTGTGGATAGCACGCCAGCGTGGGGAGTTGTATTCCGCTGACCGTTGCGGGGGCAGCGCAGGCATTGCGAGCGGCCACCTCGATGGCATCGCGCACCTGCTTCCCGTTGAACCCCTGGCCGGTGAACGGCATGGGGCACCTTCAGCAACAGCGCACCGCCACGGCCCAGGGGCTGCGGCGGTGCGCCAGCGGCGGATTATCGCTGATGCGGTCTAGAGCCAGAAGCCCTGCACCCGGGCCAGCGCCCGCAGTGCGCGGCGGCTGCTGCGCGCGCTGGTGGCCAGGCGGGCCTGCAGGTAGCCGGCCGCGAACCAGGCGCGCGGGTCGCGCGCGGCCTCGGCATGGAAATGCTCCGCCGCCACGGCCATGTCGTTGTGCAGGCCCAGCGCGTCCTGGGCGGGCACCAGCGCCTCGGCAAAGCGCCGGCCCTTTTTGCCGGGCCACATTCCGGGCGCGAATTCCCGCGCAAAGTCCGCCAGGTAGCGCAGGCGCTTGAGCCGCTTGCGCACGCGGTGCTGCTGCGCCAGCGGCAGGCGGTCGAAGTGCCGGCCGTCGCGCAGCACCTGGCGGTGCAGGCGCGCCAGCCGCCGTGCCAGGTACTTGCGCGTGCCTGCGGCGGACAGGCTGACCAGGCCGGGCTGCCGCTTGCCTGCAGGCGCCTGCGCCAGCGCATGGATCTCGGCCAGCGTTTGCAGAAACTGCGGCTCGCGCACCGCAGCGGCCGCGTCCGCGTCGGCCTGCCCGGCATCCGGCACGACCCAATCGCACAAGGGCGCATCGGCGTCCTGCAGCAGCGGCCGCACCACGTCGGCCAGGGTGCAGGCATCGCGCAGCGTGCCCAGGCGCGCAAAGGCCAGGGCCAGCGGGGCATCCCATTCGGCGCGCATGCCGGGCGCCAGCCCTGCGCATTCGCGCAGCAGGGTGCGCAGGCGCCGCAGGGCCACGCGCAGCTGGTGGATGCGTTCGGCCTCGCCGCTGCCGGCGTCCACGGCATCCACGGCATCCATATGCGACTGCACCTGGGCCAGTGCGGCAGCCAGCGCCGCACGCACAAAGCCGGCCGCATCGGGCCGGTCGGGGAACTGCCTGGCAGGGGTGGTCATGGTCAGGAGAGGATGTGCGGGCGTTGCTGCGATTGTGGGCACCGCCCGGCCCCCGGGTCAATCGGCGCCATCCCCGCTCAGGCTGTGCAGCGCGGGCCGGGCAATGCGCACATAGTCGGCCGAGTCCAGCACGATGGAGCGGTCCAGCCGGCCCGCATTGAAGGCGATCTCGGCAAAGCGCTCCACCAGTGCCGGGTCCACCACCAGGCGCACCTGCGGGTTGAAGGAGAACGGCGGCACCGATCCCATCACGCAGCCGGTGGCGGCCTGGGCCTCCTCGGGCGAGGCCAGCGTGGCCTTGCGCACGCCCACGGCCTGGGCCAGGCGCTTGAAGTCCAGCTTGCGGTCGCCGGGCAGCACGGCCAGGAACAGCTGGGGATCGCCCGCACCGGACGCATCGCGGCTCTTGCAGAGCATGGCCTTGGCACCCTGGCCGGGTGCCGTGCCCCGGATTTCGGCGACGAGGTCGGAGCGGCCCTCGGCAGGGTGCTCGATCACGCGAAAGCGCGCGTCCTGGGATTGCAGCAGGTGAACAAGGGTGTCGAACATGGCAGGGAGCACAAGAAACGGACAAGAAGGCAGGTCGCCTGGGTTTTGACATTTTGTCCAATTCAAAACAAAATGTCCAATATGACACAACGCACTCCCGAGCAGCGCCAACTGCTGGAACAGGTGGCCAAGATCGCCGAAGGCCTGGGCCAGACCCTTGCCCCGTTCTGCGAGGTGGTGGTGCATGACCTGCTCGACCCGTCCCATGCGGTGCTGGCCATCCACAACAATCTCTCGGGCCGCGAGGTCGGCCAGGGCGCGACCGAGCTGGGCCTGGCCCGCATCCAGGACCCCGGCTACGAGCAGGTCATCGCCAACTACCCCAACCAGTTCGCCGATGGCCGCCAGGCCAAGAGCACGTCCATCGGCATCCGCGACTCCGAGGGCCGCTACATCGCCGCCCTGTGCATGAATGTGGACCTGACGATGTTCCAGGGCTTCCAGAGCATGCTCAACCGCTTTGCCGCCGTCAGCGGCGACACGCCGGCCCGCGAAATGCTGGCGCCCATGGGCGCCGGGGCCGGTGCCGACACGGTGCGCGCCCGCATCGACCAGTTCGCGGCGCGCCTGGCGACCACGCCGCGCGCCCTCAAGCCCGAGGAGCGGCGCGCCCTGGTCCGTGAACTCAAGGGCGACGGCCTGCTGGACCTTCGCCGCTCCATGGAGACCATTGCCGCCCACCTGGGCGTGTCGCGCGCCACGGTCTACAGCTACGCCAAGTAGGTCCCGGCACCCCGCCGATCTGCAACTCCTTCTCTCCCGTACCGATGACAAGCCTTCCCACCTATGACGACGTGGCCGCAGCGGCCCAACGCATCCAGGGCCATGCCCACCGCACGCCCGTGCTCACCTCGCGCACGCTGGACGAGGCGCTGGGCGCCCGCGTCTTCCTGAAGTGCGAGAACCTGCAGCGCATGGGCGCCTTCAAGTTCCGCGGCGCGTTCAACGCCCTGTCTCGCTTCAGCGCCGCGCAGCGCAAGGCCGGCGTGGTGGCGTTTTCCTCGGGCAACCACGCCCAGGCCATTGCACTGGCTGCCAGGCTGCTGGAGATTCCCGCCACCATCGTCATGCCGCATGACGCGCCCGCCGCCAAGGTGGCGGCCACCAAGGGCTATGGCGGCCAGGTGGTGGTCTACGACCGCTATACCGAAGACCGCGAGCAGATCGGCCGCGACCTGGCCGAGCGCCACGGCCTGACCCTGATCCCGCCCTACGACCATGCCGACGTGCTGGCCGGCCAGGGCACGGCCGCCAAGGAACTGTTGGAGGAAACCGGCCCGCTGGACGCCCTCTTCGTGCCGCTGGGCGGCGGCGGCCTGCTGTCGGGCAGCGCCCTGTCCACGCGTGCGCTCAGCCCCGAGTGCGCGCTCTACGGCGTGGAGCCCGAGGCCGGCAACGACGGCCAGCAGTCGCTGCGCGCAGGCCGCATCGTCCACATAGACACCCCCAAGACCATTGCCGACGGCGCCCAGACCCAGCACCTGGGCGGCATCACCTTCCCCATCATCCAGCGCGACGTGACCGACATCCTCACCGCCAGCGATGCCGAGCTGGTCGATGCCATGGGCTTCCTGGCCACGCGCATGAAGCTCGTGGTCGAGCCCACCGGCTGCCTGGGCCTGGCCGCCGCGCGCCAGAAAGGCGAGGAGCTGCGCGGCCGGCGCGTGGGCATCATCCTCAGCGGCGGCAACGTGGACATGCAGCGCTTTTGCAGCCTGCTGGGCGCCTGATCCTGATCCTGATCCTGGCCCTGATCGAAGGCCGCCCTCACCCGCGCGGGCTGAAGGTGCGCGGAAACACCACGGGCGCGCTGCGGTCGGCCAGGCGGTAGCCCATGGCGGGGCGGCGTGACGTGCCCTCCACCTGGCCGGCCTCCACCAGAAAGCCGGCCGCCATCATGCGCGTGCGAAAACCGCTCTTGTCCACGGGGCGGCCCAGCACCACTTCGTAGGCCTGCTGCAGCTGCGGCAGCGTGAAAGGCTCGGGCAGCAGAAAGGCCGGCAGCGAGGTGTACTCCACCTTGCCCCGCAGCCGCTCCACCGCTGCGCGCAGGATCTCGCCGTGGTCGAAGGCCAGCGCAGGCTCGCGCAGCAGTTCATCGACGGCAAACCACGACACATCGGCCGCATTCGCGCCCTTGGCCAGGATCAGGTCATGGCCCGGGATCAGCGCGAAATACACATGCGTGGCCGACCAGCCACGCGGGTCGCGCGCCGCGCCGCCCCAGCTTCCCAGCTGCTCCAGGTAGGGGCTGTCCACGCCCGTCTTGTCCAGCAGCTTGCGCCGCGCGCAGGCCAGCAGGTCCGCGTCCTGGCGCACATCCACAAAGCCGCCGGGCAGCGCCCACAGTCCCGGAAAGGGCTCGCTGCCCGCCGTGGGGCGCTGCACCAGCAGCACCTGCAGGGCATCGTCTGCCACCGTGAAGATGACCACGTCCACCGTGGTGAACGGGCGCGGGAAATCCAGCGCGCCCTGCGGGGATGGGGAGTTTTTTTCAGCCATGGGATGGATTGTGCTTGACGTGCCGGATTTTAAGTTGCACTATGCAACCCATAAGAGTTGTATAGAACAACTTAAAAGGAGAAGCACCATGTTCGGCATCCGTTTCATCAAGTCCCAACCCACGGTCCACCTCATGCAGTTCCGCGCCGGCAAGGTGGTGCGCGAGGGTGCGGGCCAGTCCTTCTTCTACTACGCGCCTACCACCACCCTGGTCGCGGTGCCCGTGGGCAGCCAGGACTGCCACTTCATGCTGGAGCTGGTGACGGCCGACTTCCAGAGCGTCACCGTGCAGGGCCAGGTCACCTACCGCATCAGCACACCGCGCCAGACCGCCACGCTGATGGACTTCTCCCTGGCGCGCGACGGCCAGAAATACCTGTCCGAAGACCCGCAGCGCCTGGGCGACCGCGTGACCATGCAGGCCGAGGTCATCATCCAGCAGGCCGTGCAGGCGCTGGAGCTCAAGCAGGCGCTGCGCTCCTCGGCACTCATTGCGCGCACGGCCCAGCAGGAGCTGGCCGCCCAGCCCGAGATCGAGGCGCTGGGGCTGGAGATCCTGGGCGTCTCGGTCATGGCCGTCAAACCCACGCCCGACATCGCCCGCGCCCTCGAGGCCGAGGCGCGCGAGTCCAACCTCAAGGCCGCGGACGACGCCGTCTATGCCCGCCGCATGGCTGCCGTGGAAAACGAGCGCGCCATCCGCCAGAACGAGCTCGATACCGACGTGGCCGTGGAAAAGAAAAAGCGCCAGATCCGCGAGGCCCAGCTGGAAGCCAAGGCCGCCCAGATGCGCAAGGAAAACGAGCTGCGCGCCGAACAGATGTCTGCCGACGTGGCGCTGGAGGCCAGCCGCCGCGACTTCGTCGAAGGCCAGGCCGCCAACAGCCGCACCCTGGCCGAGGCCGAGGCCTACCGCGTGGGCGCCGTCATGCAGGCCCTGGAAAAGGCCGATCCGCGCATCGTGCAATCGCTGGCCGCCGTGGGCATGCAGCCGGGCCAGCTCATCGCCCAGGCCTTTGGCGGCATTGCCGAGAAGGCCGAGCGCATCGGCCAGCTCAACGTCTCGCCCGAGCTGCTGCAGTCGCTCATGGGCGCCGGTGCAGGCCATGCAGCTGCCGTGGCCGATCCCGAACCCGCAAGGAGCCGCCGTGAACGCCAATGAACGCAAGACCGTGCTGGTGGTGCGGCGCACGCGGCTCGATGAGCTGGTGGCCAGGTACCACACGCTGTCCCAGGCGCGCTTCTACATCGAGCACCTGGGCGCCGACTTCGGCGACTACCTGCGCGAAAGCGCCGCCTACGCCGCCGCCCTGCAGGCCGTGGTGCAGGCGCTGGAGGCGCGCGGCCGCTACCAGATCGTGGACCGCGCCCTGGTGCCCAACTTCGTCTTCGGCGCCGACGACATCGTGGTGGCGCTGGGCCAGGACGGCATGGTGGCCAACACCATGAAATACCTGGACGGCCAGCCGCTCATCGGCGTCAACCCCGAGCCCGCGCGCTGGGACGGCCTGCTGCTGCCCTTCGCCCCCGCCGACCTGGCCGCCCTGCTGGGCGACGTGGCCGCCAACCGCCGCCCCACGCGCGCCGTCACCCTGGCCGAAGCGCGCCTGAGCGACGGCCAGGTGCTGCGCGCCGCCAACGACCTGTTCATCGGCCCGCGCAGCCACACCTCCGCCCTGTACGACATCGCGCTGGGCGAGCGGCAGGAGTCCCAGTCGTCCTCCGGCCTCATCGTCGCCACGGGGCTGGGCTCGTCGGCCTGGATCAAGAGCATCGTCACGGGATCGATGGGCATTGCCCACGCCGTGCGCGGCGCGTCCACCGACTTCGACTACCAGCCCTTCGCCTGGGATGCGCCACGCCTGGACTTCGCCGTGCGCGAGCCCTTTCCCAGCCGCTCCTCCACGGCCGAGCTGGTCTACGGCCAGGTCACCGCCGGCCAGCCGCTGACCCTGCGCTCGCGCATGCCCGACCATGGCGTCATCTTCTCGGACGGCATGGAGGCCGACTACCTGCAGTTCACGGCGGGCATGCAGGCCACCATCGGCCTGTCGGAGCGGCAGGGCTGCCTGGTGGTGTGAAGGACCGGCCCTGCAGCGTGGTGCAGCGCCCTCAGAACACCTACAACAACAACGACAACGACAACGACAACGACAACGAACAGACCATGAATCTCGCAACAGCACCCTACCTGCAGCAATCTGCCACCTGGCCTTCCGAGGGAGAGCACATCCTCGCCCACTACGACGACTCCACCGTGGTGGTCTACCAGGCCTATCGCCCGGCCATCGGCCTTCATGCACTGGAGCATGGCCAGTTCGGCGGCCCGGACTTCAGCTTCACGCGCATGAGCTGGATCAAGCCCAATTTCCTCTGGATGATGTATCGCTGCGGCTGGGCGACCAAGGCCGGCCAGGAAGTCATCCTCGGCCTGCGCATACGCCGGACTTTCTTCGAGAGCCTGCTGGATGCCGCCGTACCTTCCACCTTCAACCCCCGGCTCTACGCTGGCCTGCCCGAGTGGCAGCAAGCGGTGGCCACCTCCGAGGTGCGCCAGCAATGGGATCCGGACCATGCCCCCAGCGGCGCCAAGCTGCCGTTGCGTGCCATCCAGCTGGGCTTGCGTGGCAAGCTGCTACGCCGTTTCGCCACGGAGGAACTGCTGGAGGTCATCGACATGACATCCTTCGTCATCGAGCAGCGGGCCCATGCCCAGGATGGAAATCCGATGCTCTTGACTCCCGTGGAGCGCGTCTACGTGCGGCTCGACAGGAAGAATTGCGCACCTGAGAACTCCGTATGACCACCACAGCCCACATCGCCTCCCTGCAAGACCTCCAGCACGCCATGGCCCAGGGTCTCACCCCGCGCTTCCTGCCGTTCTGGGGCCACCAGCCTGCGGCCGATGGCTCCATCGGCAGGACCTGCATGAGCCAGTGGTTCGAGGCGGGCTTCGAGGTCGATGGCCAGCACTACCCCACGGCCGAGCATTTCATGATGGCGGGCAAGGCGCGGCTGTTTGGCGACGAGGCGGCGCACGCGGCCATCGTGCGCTGCCGCACGCCGGGCGAGGCCAAGAAGCTGGGGCGTGGCATCCAGGGCTTTGATGAAGCGGCCTGGGTGGCCGCGCGCATGGGCATCGTGGTGCACGCCAACCAGGCCAAGTTCTCCCAGAACCCCGCCCTGGCCCGCTATCTGCTGAACACGGGCGACCGGGTTCTGGTGGAGGCCAGCCCCGTGGACGCCATCTGGGGCATCGGCCTGGCTGCCGACGATGTGCGCGTCACCGACCCCGCGCGCTGGCAGGGCCTGAACCTGCTGGGCTTTGCCCTCATGCAGGTGCGGGCGCGGCTGCGCAGCACCGCTCCCTGACCGACCATGATCAAGAGCACAGGCGTGGCCATGGACACGCTGGACCGATACCGTGGTGCCCTGCTGGGCCTGGCCTGCGGCGACGCCGTGGGAACGACGCTGGAATTCCAGCCGCGCGGCAGCTTTGCGCCGCTGACCGACATGGTCGGCGGCGGCCCGTTCTCGCTGCCCGCAGGCAAGTGGACCGACGACACCTCCATGGCCCTGTGCCTGGCCGAAAGCCTGCTCCAGCACGGCGGCTGCGACCCGCAGGACCAGATGACGCGCTATGCCAACTGGTACGAATGGGGGTACTGGAGTTCCACCGGCAACTGCTTTGACATCGGCATGGCCACCAGGGCGGCCATCCAGCGCTTCCTGGCCACCGGCGATCCGCTGGCCGGGTCGCCCGACCCGGACCAGGCCGGCAACGGCTCCCTGATGCGGCTGGCGCCCGTGCCCATGTTCTTCGGCCCCGACGAGGACCTGGTGCAGCGCATGGCTGAACTCAGCTCACGCACCACCCACGCGGCACCTGAATGCCTGCAGGCCTGCCGCCTGTTCGCCGTGTCGCTGAGCCGGGCACTGCAGGGACTGCCCCGGTCGCAGGTTCTGGACCTGGGCGGCGTTCTGCAAGACGGCGCCAGCCCGCGCCTGCGGGAGATTGCCCGTGGCGACTATCGCGACAAGCCGGCCGCACAGATACGCGGCAGCGGCTACGTGGTGGACAGCCTGGAGGCGGCCCTGTGGTGCTTTGCGAGGCATGACAGCTTTGAAGGCGCGGTACTGCAGGCCGCCAACCTGGGCGATGACGCCGACACCACGGCAGCCATCACGGGCCAGTTGGCAGGAGCCCTCCACGGCGCCAGCGGCATTGCGGACCGCTGGCTGGAACGCCTGCACCTGGCCCCTGAGATCACAGCCCTGGCCGATGCGCTCTGGCAAGCCGCCAGAGGTGCCAGGGACGCTTCTTCGACCGCACCTCTCAGTACCTGAGCGGCCTGGCGCGCTCACGACAGTCGCCGGGGCCGCGAGCGGACTGAACCTGGCTTGTCTGCACGACCTCCCACGCACCCGGGCTCCGTGACACGCGGGCCTTGCTCTTTACGAATGGCGTGCATGGGCGGCTTTTGACTGAGCCACGCTCCATTTTCAGAACAATCTGATTGCATCAACTCATATCTTCGGCGTAGAGTGTGAAATACCTAAGAGGCCACACATCGAATGATTCGATGCTTTCATTTCCAGCCCCTCATTATTCACTCAAAAGTTCGATAAAACTATTGCGTGATATTTTCGAGAAACATACTTCAGCAATGGACCGAATCAGTATCATGCATTTTTCTTTCATTCCCTCATTTTTCTCGCAAGTACGCCGCCTTGCATTGATCGCCCTTCCATTTCTCATCGCCTTTTCAGCGGCAACGATGAACACCAATGCCTTTGCCGGGGGCGTATTCTCCCCCACCAGTTCCAGCATTTCACTGCCCGAGGAAATAACAGTACCCGGAAATTACGCCAACGGATCGACGCTATGGAAGTCTACGGCAACCGTATTTAATCTTCGAGCAGTGCTGAACACGGCATTCGAGTACGATGTTTCCAAAGCTGTTGTAGCCGCCAATGTTCAATCCGGAAACAAGACGCCCGGATACAATAATGTCTACAGCACCAATATTCCCGGCATTGGAATCCGCTGGTGGGCAACATGGCGCGGCCCCAGCGCTCCCAGTGGCAGAACCATGCCCATTACCACCGAATCAGAAAATAATTCGGGCGCACTGGGTTATTTTTGGAATGTCAGTTCACACCCCCAGGATGTCTGGATCGAGCTGGTGAAAACCGGGAGCGTTTCCGCTGGCGTGCTAACGGGCTCCGGGATGAACGTCGAGATGCGATTCCAGTGCCCCAGCTGCACCGCAGGAAACGTCAACCTGTCCGGCCGCACCAGGGTGGTGGTCGGTCCCTCCTGCTCGGTGGCCGCCTCGACCATCTCCGTACCCATGGGCGCTGTGCCCATCCTGCGATTCACGGGCCTCCAATCCACCTCCATCCCCCAGCACTTCGACATCACGCTGGAATGCAAGGGCGGCGCGCCCGAAAGCGTTCTGCGCCCCCACATCACGCTCACCGATGCCAACGACACCAGCAATCAGAGCACCGTCCTGACCTTGAGCCAGACCGCGCCAGACGGCAAGCCGGTTGCCACCGGAATAGGCATACAGATACTGAAGGATGGCACCGCTCTCGGCTACGGCCCGGATTCCAACGTGCCTGGCAACACCAACCAATGGAGTGCGGGAACCATCGTCCAGGGCGTTGCCCAGTTCAAGATCCCGCTGACTGCCAAATACGTGCAGACCGCTGCGGCAGTCACGACGGGGCAGGCCAACGGCAGGGCCACCTTCACGCTGAACTACCAGTGAGCAGCGTCCCCGCCCTCAGGGCTTCTTGTCCAGCTGCATTTCCCAGGACTTGAGCTGCTTGGCGCGGGCGCGGGCGAAGTCGCTCCAGCAGTTGGCGCGCGCATCGTCCTTGGCAAAGCTGGCGGAATTGAATTCAGAGAGGAACTCGCAGGCACTGCGCGCGTACTGCACCCAGTTCCTCTGCGCCACTTCCAGCTCTTCCGACGCCTGGGGCATGCGGGCCTTGAGCTTGAGCGACAGCGAGACGTAGGCGGCCTTGACCATGGCCACGTTCTGCTCGTGCAGGCAGGCGCGCACCTCGGACATGTTGGTGGAGCTTTCCTCGCAATTGCCCGAGCTGGTGGGATTGGCGGCCCGGGCCACGGGGCTGGCACACAGCAGGGCGGCGCAGGCGAGAGGGGCGAGTAGGGACGCTAGGGCTTGGTGCATGGAAGAGGGCTCGCTGGGAGGTGCCGGTGGGCGCAGCACCCCGGCCGTCGCGATTACACCATCGACCCGCCCTGCTTCGGGCCCACATTTCCCTGGTGATCACCCTGATGCAGCGACGCAAAGTGCATAAACATGCTCCCAAAGCTTTGTTGCCGTGGGTCAAGGGCGGCCAGAAGATGCGGGCGTACGCATCTTTCGTTCGTCCCGACCGCCCCGCTCCCGCCATGCACACAAGCCCCACCCTGCGCCGCCAGCCCCGCGCCACCCTTTCCGCATCCCTGACCTTCATCGCCGCCGCGCTGGCCCTGGCCTGCACCCAGGCCCGGGCCGATGCCACGCTGGACAAGATCAAGCAGCGCGGCAAGGTCACCATTGGCGTGCTGGTCAATGGCGGGCCCTTCGGCTCCATCGACCCGTCCACCCAGCAGCTGGTGGGCTGGAACCCCGAGCTGGCACGCGCCCTGGCCAAGGGCCTGGGCGTGGAGGCCGAGCTGGTCCAGGTGCAGACCGCCACGCGCGTGCAGTTTCTGCAGGCCGGCAAGGTGGATCTGCTGATCGCCTCCATGGAGCTGAACCCCGACCGTGCCGAGACCCTGGGCTACGCGCCCACGCCCTTCTACCGCGTGGGCGGCATTGCCGCCGTGCGCAAGGGCAGCGGCATCGCCAAGTGGGAAGACCTGCGCGGCAAGCCCGTGTGCGTGTCCCAGGGCAGCAGCTTTGCCAAGCCGCTGGCCAGCGAGTACGGCGCCCAGGTGCATGGCTACAAGAGCTCGTCGGACTCGCTGCTGGCGCTCAAGGGCGGCAACTGTGTGGCCGCCGTGCATGACAGCACGCTGATCTACCCGCTGCTGCGCAGCAACCCCGAATGGGCGCAGTACTCGGCCCCCATCGCCAGCGAGGTGCTGCCCGCGCCTTCCGTGGTCTGGACCCGCAAGGGCGAGGCCGACACCATCGCCGCAGTGGACAAGGTGGTGCAGGACTGGCACCGCACGGGCTGGCTGATCGCCGCCGAAAAGCGCGTGGGCATCGAGCCGGCCAACCCGCTGCTGCCCGAGCTGCAGGCCAAGTTCAAGTCCGCCAGCTGACCGCCGACCGCCACGGCGGTCCACCCCTGCTTTTTTTCCGACCACCCAGGCCCAGGCCCCGCAGGACGGGGCCGGGCCTTCCGTTCCCTGATGGATTCACGCATGCCCCGCCTTCTTCCCCCCCTTGCCGCCGCCCTGGCCCTGCTGCTGGGCGCCGGTGCCGCCCACGCCGATGCCACGCTGGACAAGATCAAGCAACGCGGCAAGCTGTCCGTGGGCATTGATGGCGCCAGCCCGCCGTTCGGCGTGCTGGACCCCGCCACCGGCAAGACCGGCGGCTACCAGACCGAGCTGGCCGCCGACATCGCGCGCCGCCTGGGCGTGCCGCTGGAGACGGTTCCCGTGACGGCCTCCACGCGCGTGCAGTTCCTGCAAAGCGGCAAGGTGGACCTGTTGATCGCCAACATCCAGTGGACGCAGGAGCGCAGCGAGATCCTCTCGTTCGCGCCCACGCCCTATGACCTGATCGGCGGCGGCGCCCTGGTGGCCAAGGCCAGCGGCATCAAGCGCTGGGAAGACCTGCGCGGCAAGGTGGCCTGCGTGTCGCAGGGCAGCAACTTCGCCAAGCCCCTGGCCGAGAGCTATGGCGCCGTGGTCAAGGGCCTGCGCGGCATTCCCGAGTCGCTGCTGGCGCTCAAGGGCGGCACCTGCGCGGCTTCGGTCCATATCCAGCCCGCCCTTTATGAAAAGCTCACCGGCCCGAATGCGGCCGAGTGGAAGGACTTCGAGCTGGGCACGCAGGACCAGTTGATTCCCTCGCCCACCGTGGTGTGGACGCGCCGCGGCGAGGCCGACACCCAGGCCTTCGTGGACAAGGCCATCCAGGACTGGCACCGCACGGGCTTTCTGCTCAAGGTGGCCCGCGCCAGCGGCGTGCCCGACACCTGGATCGCCGAGCGCCACGAACGCGCGCTGAAGGGCCAGTTCGACCGCGCGCCCTACGACTTCGCGGTGTATGCGGCAGCGCAGGCACAAGTGCAGGCGACGCAGGCAACCCAGGCCGCCGCCAAGGGAGCCAAGCCATGAAGCCGACTCGCACCGCACTGGCGGCCCTGCTCGCCCTCACGGCCCTGGCAGCCCATGCCGACGCCACGCTGGACCGCATCAAGCAGCGCGGCAAGATCGTGGTGGGGGTGATGCTTTCGGGGCCGCCGTTCGGCACCATCGACCCCGTCACGCAAAGGCACGTGGGCTACAACGTGCAGCTGTCCGAAGGCGTGGCCAAGGGCCTGGGCGTGGGGGTGGAGACCGTGCAGGTCCAGCCGTCCAACCGCGTGCAGTTCCTGCAGCAGGGCAAGGTGGACATCCTGATCGCCAACATGCAGTGGACGCAGGAGCGCAGCGAGATCCTGTCCTTCGTGCCCACGCCGTTCGAGGAAGTCGGCGGCGCCGCCATCGCCAAGAAGGGCAGCGGCGTGCGCCAGTGGGACGACCTGCGCGGCAAGCCCGTGTGCGTTTCGCAGGGCAGCAATTTCACCAAGCCGCTGGCCGATCAATACGGCGCCCAGATCAAGGCCTTCCGGGGCCAGCCCGAGTCGCTGCTGGCCCTCAAGGGCGGCAACTGCGCGGCCGCCGTGCATGTCAGCCCCACGCTGCGCGAACTCGTGGCCAGCAATGCGGACTGGAAGGACTACGAGATCGTCTCGCCCGCCGACATCATTCCCTCGCCCTCGGTGATCTGGCTGCGCAAGGGCGAGTCCGACACGCAGGCGGCCATCGACCGCATCGTGCAGGACTGGCACCGCACGGGCTGGCTGATCGAGGTGGAGCAGCGCAACGGCATGACGCCCACGCCGCTGCTGCACCAGCTGCACGACAAGTTCAGGAAGGCGCCCGCATGAGCACCCACACCAGCACCAGCACCAGCGGCCACATCACCGGCCCCGCCGACCTGGTCACCGCGCTGCGCCACGCCCTGGGCGATGCCCATGTGCTCACGGGTGCCGATGCGGCCGGCTACCTGACCGACCAGCATGGCCGCCTCACGGGCCAGGCCCTGGCCGTGGCACGGCCCGCCGACACGGCCCAGGTGGCGCAGTTGGTGCGCCTGTGCCGCGCCCACCGAACGCCCATCGTGGCCCAGGGCGGCAACACCGGGCTGATGGGCGGCGCCACGCCCGACGCCTCGGGCCACGCCGTGCTGCTGTCGCTGGCGCGCCTGAACCGCGTGCGCGCCATCGACACCGACAACGACACCCTGACCGTGGAAGCCGGCGCCGTGCTGGCCCATGTGCAGCAGGCAGCGCGCGATGCGGACCGGCTGTTCCCCCTCAGCCTGGGCTCCGAGGGCAGCTGCACCATTGGCGGCAACCTGTCCACCAACGCGGGCGGCACCCAGGTGCTGCGCTACGGCAACGCGCGCGAACTGGTGCTGGGCCTGGAAGTGGTGACGGCCGAGGGCGACATCTGGGACGGCCTGCGCGGGCTGCGCAAGGACAACACCGGCTATGCGCTGCGCGACCTGTACGTGGGCAGCGAAGGCACGCTGGGCATCATCACGGCGGCCACGCTGCGCCTGCATCCGCTGCCCCGCGCCCAGCACACGGCCCTGCTGGCCTTTGGCTGCATACGCGATGCGGTGGCCTTCCTCAGCCAGGCGCGGGCGGGCTTCGGCGCCAGCCTGACGGCGTTCGAGCTGATGTCGGACACGGCCCTGGGCCTGATAGCCCGCCATGTGCCCGAGCAGCCGATACCGCTGGCGCTCAACGCGCCCTGGTTTGCGCTGATCGAGCTGTCCGACAGCGAGGGCGAGGACCATGCGCGCCAGCGCTTCGAGTGCGTGGTGGGCCAGGCCTTCGAGGACGGCCTGGTCACCGATGCCGCCATTGCCGAGAGCCTGCAGCAAAGCCAGGCCCTGTGGCGGCTGCGCGACCAGGCCCTGGGCGAGGCCCAGCGGCGCGACGGCCGCAACATCAAGCACGACGTGTCGGTGCCCATCTCGCGCATCCCCGAATTTCTTGCGGCCACGGCCGCGCTGCTGCAGGCGCGCTTTGGCGCCGTGCGGCCCGTGGCCTTCGGGCACCTGGGCGACGGCAACCTGCACTACAACGTGTCGCACGCGCCGGACAGCACGCCCGCGCAGCTGTTTGCCCAGGAAGACGCCATCCACGAGGTGGTGCACGACAGCGTGCACGCCCACGGCGGCTCCATCAGCGCCGAGCACGGCGTGGGCCAGACCAAGCGCGACCTGCTGCCCCGCTACAAGAGCGCCGTGGAGCTGCAGCTCATGCGGCGTCTCAAGCAGGCCTTCGACCCGCTGGGCCTGCTCAATCCCGGCAAGGTGCTGCAAGCCCTGCCGGACGATTTGCCGCATGACTTGCCGCACGACTTGCCGCAGGTTTCTCCACCGCCAGCCGCCGCATTCCAGGAAGGCCCCACGCCATGACCACGCCCTTTCCCCTTTCGCAGCGCGTGCAGCGCGTCAGGCTCTCGCCCAATGCCGCGGCCAGCGCGCGGGCCACGGCCCTGGCCCGCCAGGGCCGCGACATCATTGCGCTGACCACGGGCGAGCCCGATTTCGACACGCCCGAGCCCATCAAGCAGGCTGCCATCGCGGCCCTGGCCCGTGGCGAAACCAAGTACGCGCCCACGCCCGGCACGGCCGCGCTGCGCCAGGCCATCAGCGCCAAGTACCGGCGCGAGAACGGTCTGGACTTCGACGCCGGGCAGATCATCGTCAGCAACGGCGGCAAGCAGGTGATCTACAACGCGCTGGCGGCCACGCTGGACGCGGGTGACGAGGTCATCGTGCCGGCGCCGTACTGGCCTTCGTTTCCCGACATCGTGCGCGTGAACGACGGCACGCCGGTCATCGTGGATTGCGGCATTGAGCAGGGCTTCAAGCTCACGCCGGCCGCGCTGCAGGCCGCCATCACGCCGCGCACGCGCTGGCTGGTGCTGAACACGCCGGGCAACCCCTCGGGCGCCGTCTACAGCCGCGAGGAACTGGCCGCCCTGGCCCAGGTGCTGCGCCTTCATCCGCAGGTGCTGGTGCTGCTCGACGAGCTGTACGAGCACATCTGGTTCACGCCCCAGGCCCCCGCGCACTGGCTGGCCGTGGCCCCCGACCTGCGCGAGCGCACGCTGCTGGTCAACGGCGTCTCCAAGACCTATGCCATGACCGGCTGGCGCATCGGCTGGGGCGCAGGCCCGGCCGCGCTGGTGCAGGCCATGGTGGTGATCCAGTCGCAGGCCTCGTCGGGCCCCAATTCCGTGGCCCAGGCCGCAGCCGCGGCGGCGCTGCAGTCGCCCGACCAGAGCTTTGTGCAGCAGGCCCGCAACGCCTATGCGCGGCGCGCGCAACGGGTCACCCAGGCGCTGGACCAGGTGCCGGGCCTGGCCCTGCTGCCACCGGGCGGATCGTTCTTTGCCTTTGTGAACTGCGGCGCGCTGATAGGCCACCTGCGCCCGGACGGCCAGCCCATCGCCAGCGACACCGACCTGACCGAATGGCTGCTGGAGTCCGAAGGCGTGGCTGCCGTGGATGGCGGGGCCTACGGCCTGTCGCCGTATTTCCGCATCTCCACGGCCGCCAGCGACGAGGTGCTGGCCGAGGCCACGGCCCGCATCGCACGCGCCGTGGCCGCGCTGAAAGACCCCGCTGCACAAGCGCAAGCGCATGCACAGCCGGCCGCCCTGGAGGCCGTGCCATGAACGACAGCCTGCTTGCCCAGGGCGTGCAAGCGCTCAAGGGCCTGGGCCTGAACTACGCCTTCGTGCTGGACGTGTCCGAGCGCCAGGCCTTTGTGCGCGGCATGTTCGTGACCGTGCAGCTGGCCCTGCTGACCATTGCCGGCAGCCTGGCGGCCGGAGTGGCGCTGGCGGCGGCCCTGACCTCGGGCCGCGCCTGGCTGGCACGGCCTGCGCGCGCCTTTGTGGAGGTCACGCGCAACACGCCCACGCTGGTGCAGCTGTACTGCGCCTTCCTGGTGCTCAACATGCTGATCACCCAGCAGTTGCGCGACTGGGGCGCGGGCAACAACCCGCTCACGCCCTTTGTCTGGGTGGTGATCGTGGTCTCGCTGCACAAGGGCGTGTTCCATGCCGAGGCGCTGCGCGCCGGCATCGAGGCCGTGCCCGCCACAACGCTGGAGGCGGCGCGCTCGCTGGGCTTTTCGCAGCGCCAGCTGCTGGTGCGCGTGCAGCTGCCGCTGGCCGTGCGCTTTGCCCTGCCCTCGCTGACCAACAACCTGGTGGACCTGGTGAAGATGACGGCCGTGGCCTCGGCCATTGCTGTGGGCGACGTGACCTACGAGTCCATCATGATCTGGTCGCAGCGCGACAACGTGCTGGAGCTGCTGCTGCTCATCCTGCTGTGGTTCGGCCTGCTGACCTGGCTGGTCAGCCTGGCGGGCCGCTGGCTGGAACAACACCTGAGGATGCCCGGCTATGGCCAATGAAGCCACCCTGAACACCGGCGCCGCGCCCCGCCCGCTGCCTGCCGCCCTGCTGCGCGCGGCGCGCAGCCCCTGGCTGATCGCAGGCGCCGCACTGCTGGCCCTGTGCGCCTGCTGGGCCGCCACGGACAGCGCCCCGCCCGCCTTCGTGCACCTGTGGAAATGGCTGCCTGCGCTGCTGCGAGGCCTCCTGGTCAACATCGAGATCAGCGTACTGGCCGTGGCCATCGGCACCGTGGCCGGCCTGGTGCTGGGCGCCCTGTCGCTGTCGCCCACGCCGGCCGTGCGCACGGGCGTGCGCTGGTATGTGCAGCTGTTTCGCAATGCGCCCATCCTGGTGCTCATCTACTTCACCACCTATGTGTTCCCGTTCGAGCTGAAGCTGGTGGGCTGGACCTTTCCGTTCCCCGACTGGGTCAAGGTGGTGCTGGGCCTGGCCCTGCCCACCAGCGCCAACGTGGCCGAGATCTTCCGGGGCGCCATCCAGTCCATTCCCAGCGCGCAGTGGGAGGCGGCCCAGTCGCTGGCCTTTCGCCGCAGCGAGATCTTCCGCCTCATCGTGCTGCCGCAGTGCGTGCGCCGCATGCTGCCGCCGTGGATGAACCTCTACGCCAGCATCACCATGAGCACCTCGCTGGCCTCGCTGGTGGGCGTGCACGATGTGGTGGACACCGCCCAGATCGCCAGCAACACCGTGGCACGCACGGACTTCACCATCCTTGTGTATTTCACGCTGCTCGCGCTGTTTTTCGCCTATTGCTATCCGATTGCCCGCGCCACCCGCGCCCTGGAGCGACGCCATGAACGCCACTGACTCCTTTCTCTCCCAACTCGCCACGGCCGATGCCCCCGCAGGCACGGCGCCCGCACTGGTCCACCTGCAGGATGTGCACCTGTCCTTTGGCGACAACCAGGTGCTCAAGGGCATCGACGTGCAGGTGCGGCGCGGCGAGGCGGTGACCATCATCGGGCCCTCGGGCTCGGGCAAGTCCACCATCCTGCGCTGCATCACCGGCCTGCTGCGGCCCCAGCGCGGCGCCATCTCGGTGGCGGGCACGCGCGTGGACCAGCTGCGCACCGAGGCCGAGCTGATCGCCCTGCGCAAGCGCGTGGGCTTCGTCTTCCAGCAGTACAACCTGTTCCCCCATCTGTCGGTGCTGGAGAACCTGGTCATCGCCCCCACGCGCGTGGTCGGCCGCGACCGCGCCACGGCCGAGCGCGAGGCCCGCGCCCTGCTGCAGAAGGTGCGCCTGGACCACAAGGAATCCGCCTACCCCGGCGAGCTGTCCGGCGGCCAGCAGCAGCGCGTGGCCATTGCGCGCGCCCTGGCCATGCGGCCCGAGCTGATCCTGTTCGACGAAGTGACCTCGGCCCTGGACCCCGAGACCGTGGGCGAGGTGCTGACCGTGATCCGCGACCTGGTCAGGGACGGCATGACCTGCGTGCTGGTCACGCACGAAATGCGCTTTGCCGAAGAGGTCAGCGACCAGGTGTATTTCACCGAGGCCGGCCGCATCGTCGAGCACGGCCCGGCCGCCCAGATCTTCGGCAGCCCGCGCAGCGAGCGCACGCGCGAATTCCTGCAGCGCGCCCTGGGCGATGGTGCACGGTCCAGGCCTGCGCCAGCCGCCCCGGCCACAACGCCGCTGCCCTTCAACAGCCTGCGCTTTGCCCTTTGATCCCCACCACCCGGAGCACCCCTCCATGACCGCAGACATCCGCCCCGACACGCATCCCGCCGCCCCGCGCCGACACCCTCAGACTGCGGCCCTGCGCCCGTCGACCCGCCTGCTGCACGCAGGCACGCCGCCGCTGCAGGGCGGCTCCGGCCCCGTCAACGTGCCCGTGGTGCGCACCAGCACCGTGCGCTTTGCCGACAGCGCCGCCTACGCCGACCTGCACCACCGCCGCGAGGCCGGCGAGCGCGTGGCCTCCTACGGCCGCCACGGCCTGGACACGCACCGCGCGCTGGAAGACGCCGTGGTCGCGCTGGAGGGCGGGCACCGCGCCTTTCTCACGCCCTCGGGCCTGTCCGCCATCACCCTGGTGCTCATCGCCCTGCTATCGCCCGGCGACCATGCCCTGGTGGCCGACAGCGTCTACTCGCCCGTGCGCCGCGTGGATGCCACCTTGCTGCAGCGCCTGGGCATCACGCTGGAGTACTTCTCGCCCTCGCGCGACGATCTGGCCGGCAAGATCCGCCCCAACACCCGCCTGGTCTACCTGGAATCGCCCAGCTCCCTGCTCTACGAAGTGCTGGACCTGCCCGCCCTGGCAGCCGTGGCACGCCAGCAAGGCATTGCCGTGGCCACCGACAACACCTGGAGCGGCGGCTGGTTCTACCAGCCCCTGGAGCACGGCGCCAACCTCTCCATCCAGGCCGCGACCAAGTACATCGCCGGCCACTCCGACGTGATGCAGGGCATCGTCATCACCGACGGCCCCGCGCTGTCCAAAAAGATATCCACCGCCTACGAGGCCCTGGGCCTGACCATAGGCGCCGACGACGCCTACCTCGCCCTGCGCGGCCTTCGCACCCTGCCTGTGCGCCTGGCCCAGCACCAGCGCCACGCCACCGAAATCGCGCAATGGCTGGAGCATCAGCCCCAGGTCGGCCGCGTCTTCTACCCGGCCCTGCCCTCCGATCCCGGCCATGCGCTGTGGAAGCGGGACTTCAGCGGGGCCAGCGGGCTGGTCTCGTTTGCGTTTGCCGAAGGGGTGGACGCCGGTGCCGGCGCCGTGTTCGTTGACTCGTTGCGGCAGTTTGCGCAGGGGGCTTCCTGGGGCGGGTACGAGAGCCTGGCGCTGGTGGCGCAGCCTGAGCGGTTGCGGGAGCACAGTGTGTGGACGGGGACTGCGCCTGTGGTGCGGTTGCATGTGGGGCTGGAGGATCCTTTGGATCTGATTGCGGATCTGGAGAGGGGGTTTGGGGGGGTGGTGGAGCGGTTCAGGCTGGCTGCCTGAGATTTTTTGGGCTCTGCTGCGTTTGCTGCGTGTTGCTGCGCTTGCTGGTTCTGGCCCTGCCGGGGGGTTTCTTTTCGAGGCCGGGTCTCGGCCCGGCGGCCGACCTACTTTCCTTTGTTTCGCCAAAGGAAAGTAGGCAAAGCAAAGGCGACCCGGATGTCCGCGACCCTCCGCTTCGCTGCGGGCAACCTGCGTCGTGGCGGTTGCGGGGTTCGCCGTGAAACTCTCTTCGCGCTGCGCGCTACGTTCAAACATCACGGCGAGTCAGATCACGAAGCAGTCCTGTCCTTCGGCAGGACTGCAACCCCGCAACCGCCACGCCGCAGGCGCTGACATACGGGGAGTTGGCTCGGGCCATCGCTTCGCTCGGCCTTTTTTTGAGCGCGCTTGTCGTCCAAAGCCTCTATCATTTCGACCGGCCCCCTGTTCAGGGGCTGGTGCGTAAGAACACCGATCGCAGCTGGTGCTGGCCTCCCCATCAGAGAGGCCTTGTCGCGTCTGAATACTTCGGATCGTGGGGCATTCCCACGTCCATCAGTTTTGGACGGGATGGGGCTACCCGCAAGGATGTCCGCACGGCGTTGCACGTGTTCTTAACATCCCGTCCACCTGCTCATGCGTAAGAACATGCGTTGGTGACTGAAGACTCGCAACGGAGCACGCAACCATGCATACAGCGTCCATAAGCCTCGCAACCCTCACCATCACACGGAGGGTCAGGCCATGAAGCAGGAAACACGATCCACCAGCGCAAGAACCACGCAGCTGAACTTCTCCATCACCGAGGTGAACCGAATGGTCCAGATGGGCTGCAACGAGGTCTCTTCCATCTCCCAGCTTGCCCAGGCGTGGCTGCTATCGCCCGAAGGCCTGCGCGATACCGACGTGGTGACCAACGCCTTGCGCACCATTCAGCACAGTGCAGAGCGGCTGGCCACCTACGTGGAAGACGAGATCTATCTTCTGCGCAACACCGCCAAACCCGAGGTCTGAAGCAGTAGCCTCAGCCCACGAAAACAGCCGAGCGCCACAATGGCGCGTCGGCTGTTTTGCATTTCCGGCTGTTGGCTGTTGGCTGTTCCCCAATCTCCCCCCTTCTGCCCACGCCTGCGTTGGGCGGGATGCGGGGTGGCAGCCCTGCCGAAGGACAGGGCTGCTTCGTTGTCTAGCTCGCCGTGATGTTTGAGTGAAGCGCGCAGCGCGTAACGAGTTTCACGGCGCACCCCGCATCCCGCCCAACGCAGGTCGCCCCGGAGCGCAGCGCAGGGGTCGTGGGCAGTTTGGGGCGCGCTTCTTTGCCTACTTTCTTATCGCGCGATAAGAAAGTAGGTCGGCCGCCGGGCCGAAACCCGGCCTCGAAAAACAACCACCCGGCAGGGGCCAAAAGCAGACCAACAGCCAGACTCAAACAGCAGCCAGCAGCCGAATCCCAGCAGAACCATCCCGCTCCAACTGCTCAACCAACCCCAACTCCCAATCCAGATAAGCCCGAAACCCCGCATCCCTCAACCCCAGATCCCGATGCGCATAAGGGCTGTACCACTGGTCATCATCCCCCGTCAGCACATCCGCATCCCCCTGCCCCAGCGGCAGCCCGGCAGCAGCCCAGGCAGAAGTGCCGCCAACGACGGAGCGCACATCGCGCCCCGTGCGCGCCGCCAGTTCGGCCGCCACGCTGCGCGCCAGCACGCCGTCCGGCGAGGTGAGCACCACCACTTGGGCCGGCGGCAGGGCCTGCACGAAGGAGGGCAGACGATCAGGCACGGCAAAGCGCGCACCGGCGATGTGCTGCTTCTCGAAGGCGGGCCGGCTGTCCACGTCGAAGACGATGGCCCGGCCTTCGCCCAGCAGTTCCTGCGCCTGCTGCACGGACAGCTGGGGCGCAGGCGCGTGGGAGGCGAGCACGCGCACGGGTTCGGCGCCGACCTCCAGGGTGGCCAGCGTGGGCGGAACGCAGGTGAAGACTTCCCAGCCCAGCTGGGCCAGCCAGGCGCCGGTGGTGAGGGCGCGCACGCCGTCCCAGTCGGCCAGCACGATGCGTGCGCCGCGCGTGGCCGCGTATTCGTCGGTGGCCTGCACGAGCTGGCCGCCCGGCGCCCAGCGCCAGCCAGGCAGGTGCCCGGCCTGGTATTCCTCGCGGGTGCGCACGTCGAAGCGGTAGAGCGTGCGTTCGGTGGCTTCGGACTCGAAGCGGGCCAGTTCGGCCGCATCAATGGATTGCACGCCAGCGCGCTGTGCCACGCTGGCTGCGCGTTCGCGTGCGGTGGCCAGGGCGACGGCGCCGGGCTCGGGCAGCGGGGTGCGGCGGCCATGGGCCAGCCTGCGGCCGGTGAGCAGCCAGTCCATGGTGCCGTTGCGCAGCGAGACGACCGGGTTGGGGATGCCGGCGTCGATCAGGGTCTGTGCGCCCACGATGGAGCGCGTGCGGCCCGCGCAGTTGACGACGACCAGGGTTTGCGGGTCCGGGGCGATTTCGCCGATGCGGTAGACCAGTTCGGCCCCCGGCACGCTGAGCGCAAAGGGCAGGCTGAAGGCCGCGAATTCCTCGGGCGTGCGGCTGTCGACGACGACGATGTTGTCGCCGCGCTGCACGCGCGCGCCCAGCTCGTCCGAGGTGATCCAGGGCGTGTGCTTTTCATGCTCGATGACTTCGCCGAAGGCCTTGCTGGGCACGTTCGTGCCGCTGAAGATTTCCAGCCCCTCGGCCGCCCAGCCTTCGGTGCCGCCTTCGAGCACGGAGACGTTGGGCCAGCCCAGGCGCACGAGCTTGGCCGCAGCCTCATGGGCCAGGGAGCCGTCTGCGTCCACCAGCACGATGCGCGTGCCCCGACGCGGCACCAGGCGGTCGATGAGCTGCTCCAGCCGCCAGGCCGGGGCGGGCGCCGCGAACAGGATGTGGCGGTGCGCGAAGACACCGGCCTCGCGCACGTCGAGCACGGCGATTTCCTCGCCATCGGCCAGGGCCTGCCGGAGCGCGGCGGGCGTGACTAGCGCATGGCGAATCGACTTGGGCGGGCCGAAGGTGCGGAAGCTGCCGCCTTCCAGGCTCTCGAAGACCACGCGATCGGGCATGCGCTCCAGGCCGCGCCCGTAGAAATGCAGGTGCAGGCCGGGTTCCTCGCCGATCAGCTCGATGGTGTGCACGTCGGTGGGCGTGAGCACCACCGAGGTTCCGCTGCCCACATCGACGCTGCGGCCCAGCGCCAGGGTGTCGCGCAGCGGGTCGTCGGTCTTGCCGCGCGTGAAGAACACGTTGCGCTCCACGCCTTCGACGCCCGCGATGATGGCCCAGGTGGTGTGGTCATGCGGCGGCTGGGACTTGCCCGGCAGGCCGGTGGACAGGTACAGCGCATAGCGCCCGCCCAGGTCTTCGCTGAGGCGGTAGACCTGGGCCGGGTTGCTGGCCGAGACGGGGAAGTGCGCGTGCGGGAACAGTTCGCGCTGCAGGCCCAGCGCCTCCAGCTCGCGGGCCACGGCCTGCAGTTGCTCGGGCGTGGCCCGCTCGGGATCGGGGAGCAGGCGCCGGGCCGTGGCGATGAAGCCGGTGATGGCGGCTGCGCGGCGGCTGGCCACGTCGCTGCCGCTGAAGTCGATGGAGAGATGGGTCTGTGTCATGGGAGTGCCTGGGGGACGTTCGCGGGAGGACACGAAGTTAGGCCTCTCCCGCCCTGGCGCCAACGACGCATTGCGGATATGGATATGAGCTTTGGGCACTGCGCGCGCATGCGTGGCGCAAGCGTGACGCACGTTGTGCGGCAGCCGCATATGCATAGCCGCAATGCTTAGTTCACGCCGCGCCAGGAGCCTCCCAGACTGCGGGCATCGACTCTCTGCACTCCGGCACTCCCATGATCCGCACCCCGTCTGCGCTGCGCGCGCTGCTGCTCCCCCTGTTCTCCGCCCTGGCCCTGCACGCGCCGGCGGCCCTGGCCTCGGCCGACAGCTTTCCGAACAAGCCGGTGCGCATCATCGTGCCCGTGGCGCCCGGGGGCAGCGCCGACAAGCTCACGCGCACGCTGGCCGACAAGCTGGCCGCGCTGTGGGGCCAGTCGGTGGTGGTGGAGAACGTGGCCGGGGCCAGCGGCACCATCGGCGCGGCCAAGGTGGCCAAGGCCGCGCCCGACGGCTACACCCTGCTGCAGCAGGGCGAAGGCCTCACGCTCAACGGCCTGCTGTTTGCCCAGTTGCCCTACGACACGCAAAAGGCCTTCACGCCCATCATCAAGGCCGTGGTCAATCCGCAGGTGCTGGTGGTCAACCCCGCCACGGGCCTGAACACGCTGGGCGACTACCTGGCCCGCGCCAAGGCCAAGCCACAAAGCATCAGCCTGGGCCTGCCCGGCAATGGCGGCATTGCCCATGTGGCGCATGAAATCCTCACGCAGGAGACGGGCGCCAAGGTCAACTACATCCCCTACCCGGGCGGTGGCCCGGCCGCGCTGGACGTGCTGGGCGGCCACACCGACGCCACGCTGATCACGCTGGCCGCCGTGACCGAGTACGTGCGCGCCGGCAAGCTGCGCGCCCTGGCCGTGACCACGCCCTACCGCTCCGACGCCCTGCCCCAGGTCCCCACCATGGCCGAGGCCGGCGTGCCCGGCTTCTCGGTGGAGAGCTGGCAGGGCTACTTCGCGCCGGCGGGCACGCCTGCGCCCATCGTCGCCAAGATCAACCGCGACCTGCAGACCGTGCTGCAGGCGCCCGATGTGCGCGCGCAGCTGGAGCACATGGGCTTCAAGGTGGCGGGCGGCTCCCCGGCCGACCTGGGCCAGAGCCTGCAAAGCGAGCGCCCGCGCTACGCCCGCGCGATCCAGTCGGCGGGGCTGTCGCTGCGCTGAGGTGCAGGCAGGACCTCAGAGGGGAGAGGGCCGATTGTCCAGGCGCCACTTCTCTCCCTCGGGCGTGCCCGGCACGGGCGGGCGCAGTCCCTGGATGCTCCACAGGCTGAAGGGCGTCTCGTCCACATGCATCTCCCAGCGCAGGCCCCGGTCGGCAATGAAGGGGGACAGCTGCCGCCGCACGCCTTCGAGGAACCGTGTCTTGGTCTCCTCGTCGCGGATCTGCCGCGCGATATGGTCCACGGAGATGCGCACGAAATCATCCGCAGGCTCGCCGCCGATGAAGAACGAAGTGCGCGCGACGGCCTCGAACACCACGCCCACGTAAAAGCGCGGCAGGTCGCCGTAGACGGCCGTGATGCGCTGGGCGATGGCCTGTTTGTCTTCATCGCTGAAGGCGTTTTCGGGGTGGTAGATCTTCCACAGGGGCATGGCTTTCTCCGGGGGCAAAAAGAGGAGTACGGGAATCCGGGGTGGCGACGCAGCGCGGCCGTCAGGCCGGCTGGCCTGCATCCGCAGCCTGGTAGCGCGCCGCCGGCACGCCGCTGAGCGTCAGCGCCTTGACGAGATTGGCGCGCGATTGGTCAAAGTCCAGCCAGGCGGTCGTGCTGCCCAGCGTGGGAAAGCAGATGGCCTCGCCCTGGTCCAGCGCCGCCAGGGCCGTGTCCACCAGGGTCTCGGGCGACATGAACAGGTGCTCGGGAAAAGGAGAAGGCTTGCCCCCGAAGAACTCCGAGCGCACCAGGCTGGGCATCACGGCCTGCACGGTGACGCCGCTGGGTGCCAGCTCGGCCTGCAGCGAGCGCGTGAAGCTCAGCACATAGGCCTTGGAGGCGCTGTAGCTGGAGGCGCCCGGCAAGGGCATCAGGGCCAGGATGGAGCCGATGTTGATCAGCGTGCCCCGGCCGCGCGTGGCGAACAGCCGCGCTGCCGCCAGCGACAGCCGCGTCAGCGCATGGATGTTGACCATGACCAGGCGGTCGACTTCGCGCGCATCCACCTGGGCCGCCGGACCCAGGGCGCCCAGGCCGGCGCAGTTGACCAGCATGGCTATGTCGCGCTGCCCATCGAACAGGGCCTCCACGCGCTGCAGGCCGGCGGCGTCGGCCAGGTCGGCCGCCACCACCTCGACCTGGCGGCCATGGTCGTCGCGCAGGCGCTGTGCCAGCGCCTGCAGCCGGTCCAGGCGGCGCGCGACCAGGATCAGGTCATGGCCGCGTGCGGCCAGGCGATCGGCATAGACGGCGCCGATGCCGGAGGAGGCGCCAGTGACGACGGCGGTGCCTTGATGCGTGCTCATGGGAGAAGTCCTTGCTTGGATCAAGCGGTGGTTGAAAGTGGCTTCAACTATAAACTTCAATCATTAGAGCTACAAGCACGCAATCCACCTTTGCGGGCCGGGCTTGCGTTTTGCTGAGACACTCCAGGCCTGCGACAACGCGAACAGACAACGAGGAATTCCATGCGATCCAAGAGCTTCGAGGGCATGGCCTGCTCGATCGCCACCACGCTGGAGGCCGTAGGCGACCGCTGGGCCATGCTGGTGCTGCGCGACCTGATGCTGGGCCTGAGCCGCTATGACGACCTGAGAAAGTCCACGGACATCACCAACGCCACGCTGACCGACCGCCTGCGCCAGCTGGAGCAGTCCGGCCTGGTCGAGCGCCGCCTCTACCAAAGCGGCCCGGACCGCTACGAGTACCTGCTCACGCCCAAGGGCCGCGACCTGTCCCTGGTGATCCAGGCGCTGGCCCAGGTCGGCGACCGGTGGCGCCTGCAGCAAGAAGCGCAGCCGCCCATGCGCTTTGTGCGTGCGCAGTCGGGCACGCCCCTGCGGCTGGCGCTGGTGGAGGAGGAATCGGGCCGCAGCGTGCCTTTTTCCGAGCTGCGCGTGGAGGCCGGCCCCGGCGCGGACGACCTGACGCGCTGGCGGCTGTCCAAGCTAGCCGCGCAGGCCGGGACGCCGGCAGCGGCTTGCGGCGTTGCGCCCGCAAGGCGCATGGCGAAGGCACAAGGCTCCGGCCACTGACCACGGCGGTCAGTGGCCGGCCCGCTCGCTGCCTGTGCCGCTCACTTGGGCAGCAGCACCTTGTCGATCACGTGGATCACGCCGTTGGACTGGTAGACGTCGGGGATGGTCACCGTGGCCGTGCCGCCCTTTTCATCGGTCAGCATGATCTTGGAGCCGCTGGACTTGGCCACCAGCGTGCCGCCGCTGACGGTCTTGATGCTGGCCATGCCCTTGCCGTCCTTGATCATCTTGGACAGCGCCGCCGCATCCCACTTGCCGGCCACCACGTGGTAGGTCAGCACGGTGGTCAGCGTGCCCTTGTTCTCGGGCTTGAGCAGGGTGTCCACCGTGCCTGCGGGCAGGGCCTCGAAGGCGGCATTGGTGGGCGCGAACACGGTGAACGGACCCGGGCCCTTGAGCGTATCGACCAGGCCCGCCGCCTTGACGGCTGCGACCAGGGTGGTGTGGTCCTTGGAGTTGACGGCGTTGTCGATGATGTCCTTGGACGGCAGCATGGGTGCGCCGCCCACCATCACATCGGCCATGGCGGCCACGGAGGCAGCCGACATCACGATGGCCAGGCCGAACGAGGCCAGCTTGCGGGTGTTTTGAATCGAGACCATGGAATGCTCCTAGCGGGTTGATGACAAGCCGAACGATTCCGGCTGATCTGGATACGCAGCGCAGCGGGGTCTGGATTCAAAAAAACGGCGATCGACGTCAAACACAAAAAGTTACAACCACTTTCAATTGCGGCACATCCAGACCTGCGCGGCCTGCGTACTGCCGGATAGCGGGGACGCATCCCATTCCCCTGGAGCAGGTGGCCACCTCTTCAGTGGAACGCGCTTTCGCCACACCCGTGTGCTTTCGGCCGGAGGCGCATTCTTCACGTTGACCGTTCGCGCCTGCCGCGAACCGAGAGGAACCATCATGTCTGACGAATCAGTGTTGATCGGGGTTTTGCAAAAACGTGCCAAGAAGCTGGAGGACAGGCGCCAGTTCTTCCGCAAGACCAGCGGCGTGGCCGTGGGCATGGCGGGCGGGGTGATCCTGTCCGCCTGCGGCGGTGGCGGGGGCGATGCGAATGCGCAGGCCAACGGACCCACGGATGCGGAGATCCTGAACTTCGCCCTCAACCTGGAGTATCTGGAGTCGCAGTTCTATCACTACGCGGTGTTCGGCACCGGCCTGCCCGCCAACCTGCAGTCGGGCGTGGGCACGCAGGGCGCCATCACGGGTGGCCGTGCCGTGGCCTTCAAGGACCCCGTGGTGGCGCAGTACGCCAAGGAGATCGCCCAGGACGAGATCGCCCACGTGGCCTTCCTGCGCGCGGCGCTGGGTTCGGCCGCAGTGGCGCAGCCGCAGATCGACATCGGCGGAACCGACCCGAACGGCGCCTTCTCGGTGGCCGCGCGAGCGGCCGGGCTGGTGGGCGCGGGCACGGCCTTCGATCCCTATGCGAGTGACGAGAACTTCCTGCTGGGGGCCTTCATCTTCGAGGACGTGGGCGTCACCGCCTACAAGGGCGCATCGCCGCTGATCACCAACAAGACCTATCTGGAGGCAGCCGCCGGCATCCTGGCCGCCGAGGCCTACCACGCAGGTCTGGTGCGCACGGTGCTGTACGCCAAGGGCCTGGCCACGCCCGCGCTGCGCACGGCGGCCGGCGCCATCTCGGATGCGCGCGACAGCCTGGACGGCTCCACCGACGTGGACCAGGGCATCACGGGGGATGCCACCACGTCCAACATCGTGCCGCTGGATGCCAACGGCATCGCATACAGCCGCTCGCCGGGCGACGTGCTGAACATCGTGTACCTGACCAAGGACACGGCGACCAAGGGCGGGTTCTTCCCGTCCGGCGTGAACGGCTCGCTGGTGATGAGCAGCGCCTACGCCTGACGCGGACCGCCCGCCTGCCCCGCACCGGCCGGGGCAGGCGGGCTTCCCCGGGGCTGGCCCGAGACAAGCGTTCCCCTGCCAAGGAGTTGCCATGATGTCCCTTCTGCCTTCCTCATCCGCCCCCCGCACGCCGGCCAGCACGCCACGGCGCCTGAAACCTGCCACCGTGGCGCGCCGCTGCGTGGGCAGCCTGATTCTGCTGGCCGGCGCGGTCATCGTGACCGCAGATCTCGTGGCGCTGTGGCGCGGCGCAGGCACCGATGCCGCACCCGCCGCCGCAGCCATTGCACCCGCCAGCAGCCTGGTGCCGACGGCCCGATAGGCATCCCCCCTGCAACCGCGTGCCCCCGCCGGCGGAAAGGCCCCCATGAACGACACCGTGCTTGCGGCTGAACAGGGCCGCTTCGGCGCCATCGAACCGGACCACGGCCACGCGGGCACGCCCAGCCTGCCGCAGGTGCATCGCAGCATTGCCGTGCCGCGCGGCGACAGCCGCTCGGACAACGCGCGCCGCGTGCTGGCGTTTGCCGGGCCCGGCTACATGGTGGCCGTGGGCTACATGGACCCGGGCAACTGGGCCACCTCCATCGCGGGCGGCTCGCAGTTCGGCTACTCGCTGCTGGCGGTGATCTTTGCCTCCAACCTGATGGCCATGCTGTTCCAGGCGGCGGCCGTGCGCCTGGGCCTGGCCAGCGGGCGGGACCTGGCCCAGGCCTGCCGCGCGCAGTTTTCCCCGCGCATCAACCTGGTGCTGTGGTTCTTCTGCGAGATCGCCATCGTGGCCTGCAACCTGGCCGAGGTGCTGGGCATGGCCATCGGCCTGAACCTGCTGTTCGGCCTGCCGCTGCTGGCCGGCGTGTGCATCACGGTGGTGGATGTGATGCTGATCCTGGCGCTGCAAAGCCGGGGCTTTCGCTGCCTGGAGTCGGTGGTGATCGCCCTGGTGGCATTGATCGGCCTGTGCTTTGCCGCCCAGCTGGTGTGGCTGCAGCCGCCCGTGGCGGCCGTGCTGCGCGGCCTGCTGCCGGGCATGGAGATCGTGGCCAATCCGCAGATGCTGTACCTGGCCGTGGGCATCGTGGGGGCCACGGTGATGCCGCACAACCTCTACCTGCATTCGTCCATCGTGCAGACACGCCGGCATGACACCACGCTCCAGGGTACGCGCCAGGCCATCCGCCTGGCCACGCTGGACTCCACGGTGGCGCTGGGGCTGGCGCTGTTCGTGAACGCCGCCATCCTGGTGGTGGCGGCCGGCGCGTTCAACCGGCCCGGCCAGGCGCCGGTGACCGAGCTGTCGGACGCCTACCACCTGCTGTCGCCGCTGCTGGGCGTGGGCATCGCCAGCGCGGTGTTCGGCGTGGCGCTGCTGGCCTCGGGGCTGAGTTCCTCGGTCACGGGCACGCTGGCCGGGCAGATCGTGATGGAAGGCTTCTTGCAGATCCGCCTGTCGCCCGCGCTGCGCGCCCTGCTGACGCGCTGCATCGCCATCGTGCCCGCCGTGGTGGCCACCGCCTGGTTCGGCAGCACCGGCGCCAGCGCCCTGCTGGTATTCAGCCAGGTGGTGCTGAGCCTGCAATTGCCGTTTGCCATCGTGCCGCTGCTGCTGTTCACCACGCGGCGCAAGACGCTGGGGGAGCTGGCCTTTGGCCCAAGGATGTCGGCAGTGCTGTGGGGCTGCGCGGCCCTGGTGGTGTCGCTGAACCTGTGGATGCTGCAGCGGGTGCTGACGGCCTGATCGCCCGAACCGGGCATGGCGCCGCGCGGCGCCTTCATAGACGTTTTGCTTCTATCAAACGCCGCTCTTGTTCGTTGGTGGCTTGCCGCGAAGTTCTTAGATTGGTGCCCATAGCCACCAACCCGCGAATTCTCCGCAAGGACGACGACATGACAGCCCTCACTTTGGAAACCGCCTTGCCCCAGGCTCTGGAAGAGGCGCAGGAACACGCCCGCGCACAGGGGCTGGGCCACGCAGGCGGCGTGCACCCGCCCGTGGCCTGGGCGCTGGTGCAGGCCGGCCAGGCCGTGCTGGTCGATGTGCGCACGGCCGAGGAACGCAAGTTCGTCGGCCAGGTGCAGGGCACCCTGCACGTGCCCTGGGCCACGGGCACGGCGCTGACGCGCAACCCGCGCTTTGCCCGCGAGCTGGAAGCGCGCCTGGCACCGCACGGCGGCAAGGAGGCCGTGGCCCTGCTGCTGTGCCGCAGCGGCAAGCGCTCGGTGCTGGCGGCCCAGGTGGCCGCCCAGGCCGGATTCGCCCATGTGTTCAACGTGCTCGAAGGCTTCGAGGGCGAGATCGACGCGCGTCAGCAGCGCGGCAAAAACGACGGCTGGCGCTTCCACGGCCTGCCCTGGATTCAAGACTGAAGGAGCACGCAGATGGCCAGTTTCGACATTGCCGGACTCACCCAGAACCTGCATGCGGCGCGCCGCGAATGGCGCGAGGCGCACGGCCGCACCCAGGAGCCCGGGGCGCGCGAGTTTCCCTCGCGCGACGCGCTTTCCACCCTCATCGACCAGCTCAAGGCAGCCCTGTTTCCCATGCGCCTGGGCCCGCACGACCTGCGCCAGGAAAGCGAGGACATCTTCGTGGCGCACCAGCTGGACTCGGCCCTGCATGCGCTGCTGGGCCAGATACGGCTGGAGCTGCGGCTGTCCGCGCCCCACACGGCAGCGGGCGCCGATGCCATGGCGCTGGACATCGCCCGCGCCTTTGCCGAGTCCCTGCCCCAGATCCGCCGCCTGCTCGACAGCGATGTGCTGGCCGCCTTCCAGGGCGATCCCGCCGCGCGCAGCGTGGACGAGGTGCTGCTGTGCTATCCGGGCGTGCTGGCCATGATCCACCACCGCCTGGCCCATCAGCTGTACCTGCTGGAGCAGCCTCTGCTGGCGCGCATCGTGGCCGAGCTGTCGCATGCGCAGACGGGCATCGACATCCACCCGGGCGCGAAGATCGGCCGGGGCTTTTTCATGGACCACGGCACGGGCGTGGTGATCGGCGAGACCGCCGTGATCGGCGAACGCGTGCGGCTGTACCAGGCCGTCACCCTGGGCGCCAAGCGCTTTCCCACCGATGAGCACGGCCACCTGCGCAAGGGCCTGGCGCGCCATCCGGTGGTGGAGGACGACGTGGTCATCTACGCGGGCGCCACCATCCTGGGCCGCGTCACGCTGGGGCGCGGCGCCGTCATCGGCGGCAATGTCTGGGTGACCGAGGACGTGCCGCCCGGCGCCCATGTCACCCAGGCCCATGCGCGCGAGCACGCGCAGCAGCCCCGGGAGGTGGCCCTATGAGCACCCGTCTTGTCACCAGCTTCGGCATTGCCGTGCGCCAGGCGCGCGAGGCCCATGGCTGGTCGCAGGAGCGGCTGGCCGAGCACTCGGACCTGAACCGCTCCTACGTGGGCGAGATAGAGCGCGGCCGCGTCATCGCCTCGCTGCTGACCGTGGAGAAGCTGGCCGTCTCGCTGGGCGTGCAGCCCTCGGCCCTGGTCATGCGCGGCGAGACCGTGGCCCACGACCAGCTGGTGCGCGGCCTGCGCTTGGCGGCTATAGCATGTTGAAGACATGTGCGCGGGCCGGGACACTGGGCCTGTTTCCCCTCCTTCCCCTTCCCTTTTTCCTGAACTGATCACGGAGTCTGCACATGTCGGCAACAGTGGGCGGCACGACCGCGCTAGGCGACAACGCCGCGCGGCAACTGGCCAACGCAACCAAAACCGTTCCCCAGCTTTCGACCATCAGCCCGCGCTGGCTGACGCACCTGCTGCAATGGTCGCCGGTGGAGGCGGGCATCTACCGCCTCAACCGCGTCAAGAACCCGGAGGCCATCAAGGTCACCTGCACGGCCAAGCAGGAAGACAACCAGCTGCCGCGCACCTATGTGGACTACGAGGAGCAGCCGCGCGAGTACTTCCTCAACGCCGTCTCCACCATCCTGGATGTGCACACGCGCATCTCCGACCTCTACAGCAGCCCGCATGACCAGATCAAGGAACAGCTGCGCCTGACCATCGAGACCATCAAGGAGAACCAGGAAAGCGAGCTCATCAACAACCCCGACTACGGCCTGCTGGCCCAGGTCACGGACGAGCAGCGCATCTTCCCGCTGACCGGCGCGCCCACGCCCGACGACCTGGACGAGCTGCTGACCAAGGTCTGGAAGGAGCCCGCCTTCTTCCTGACCCATCCGCTGGCCATTGCCGCCTTCGGCCGCGAGGCCACGCGCCGCGGCACGCCGCCGCCCACGGTCAGCCTGTTCGGCTCGCAGTTCATCACCTGGCGCGGCATTCCGCTGATCCCCTCGGACAAGGTGCCCGTGGCCGATGGCAAGAGCAAGATCCTGCTGCTGCGCGTGGGCGACAAGCGCCAGGGCGTGGTCGGCCTGTACCAGCCCGGCCTGCCGGGCGAGCAGAGCCCGGGCCTGTCGGTGCGCTTCATGGGCATCAACAACCATGCCATCGCGTCCTACCTGATCTCGCTGTACTGCTCGCTGGCCGTGCTCACGCCCGATGCGCTGGCCGTGCTCGACGATGTCGAGATCGGCAAGTACCACGACTATCCCGACACCTACAAGTAAAGAGGCCGGGCGTTGACCGTGTCTGCAATCACCTCCGTGGCGCCCCAGGCGCCCTTCGACCCCGAGGCGCTGGCGCGCATGGCCAACGCCCTGTTCTCCGCCGCACCGGGATCGGCTCCTGCCCTGCCTGGTCTTCCGGGTCTTCCCGGCCTGCCTGCTGGCGTGCAGGCCCCCGTGAACGTGGCGCCGCCCGGCTCGCCGCTGGCCAGCCCCGCGGGCCTGGGCCCCGGCGTGCCGGGCACGCCCATCCCACAGGGCCTGGCGCCGGGCAGCAACCTGCTGCCGGCCTCGCCCGCGCCGCTGGCCTCGCTGGCCCACCGCGCGCCCGCGCTGCTGCCCCATGCCCAGGCCGGCAACGGCGTGCCCGACCATGTCGTGAGCGCCCTGCCCGCCTACGAGCCGCGCCTGGGATCGCAGGTGCTGGGCGTGCCCCAGCGCCAGGGCGATCCGCTGGATGCGCTGGCCGCGCTCCCGTTCACGGCACCTGCTGCACCTGCGGCACCTGCTGCACCTGCGGCACCCGCCGTGCCGCGCATCGGCGTGCCCACAGAAGGGCCCGGCATTGCGTCCACCGTGCCTTCGGCCGAGCCGCGCTTTTACTTTGTCGATCCCGTGGTGCTGCCCTCCGGCTACACCACGCCGGCCCATCCGCTGCAGCGCCAGCAGGCTTCGCACGGGGCAAGGCATGGAGCGGCCAGCGTGCAGGCGCCCTTCGACGTGCATGCCGTGCGCCGGGACTTTCCCATCCTGTCCGAGCACGTCAACGGCCGGCCCCTGGCCTGGCTGGACAACGCGGCCACCACGCACAAGCCGCGCGCGGTGATAGAGCGCATCCGCCATTTCTACGAGCACGAGAACTCCAACATCCACCGCGCAGCCCATGAATTGGCCGCGCGCGCCACCGACGCCTACGAGGGCGCGCGCGAGAGCGTGCGCCGCTTCATCAACGCGCCCGACGTGAACGAGGTCATCTTCGTGCGCGGCACCACCGAGGCCATCAACCTGGTGGCCAAGAGCTGGGGCTGGCAGCATGTGGGCGAGGGCGACGAGATCATCGTCTCCCACCTGGAGCACCACGCCAACATCGTGCCCTGGCAGCAGCTGGCGGCCGCCAAGGGCGCGAAGATCCGCGTGATCCCGGTGGACGACTCGGGCCAGGTGCTCATCGATGAATACCGCAGGCTGCTGAACCCGCGCACCAAGATCGTCTCCGTCACCCAGGTCTCCAACGCGCTGGGCACGGTCGTGCCCGTGCAGCAGATCGTGGAGCTGGCCCACCAGGCGGGCGCCCGGGCCCTGGTCGATGGCGCGCAGTCGGTCTCGCACATGGCCGTGGACGTGCAGGCCATCGGTGCGGACTTCTTCGTGTTCTCGGGCCACAAGGTCTTCGGGCCCACGGGCATCGGCGTGGTCTGGGGACGGCGCGAGGTGCTGGAGGACATGCCGCCCTGGCAGGGCGGCGGCAACATGATCGCCGACGTGACCTTCGAGAAAACCGTCTACCAGCCCCTGCCCAACACCTTCGAGGCCGGCACCGGCAACATTGCCGACGCCGTGGGCCTGGGCGCCGCCATCGACTACGTGCAGGCCCTGGGCATGGAGCGCATCGCGCGCTACGAGCACGATCTGCTGCAGTACGGCACGCAGGCGCTGGCGCCCATCCCCGGCCTGCGCCTGATCGGCACGGCGGCCGACAAGGCCAGCGTACTGTCCTTCGTGCTCAAGGGCTGGACCACGGCCGAGGTGGGCGAGGCGCTCAACGCCGAAGGCATCGCCGTGCGCACCGGCCACCACTGCGCCCAGCCCATCCTGCGGCGCTTCGGCGTGGAGACCACCGTGCGGCCCTCGCTGGCCTTCTACAACACCACCGAGGAAATCGACCGGCTGGCGGCCGTGGTGCAGGGGCTGGCGGCGCGCAGGCGGGGTTGAGCCACGGGCTCAGCCCAGGCGTCTTGCAAAGGCGTCGCCCGTGGTGGCCGTGCCCAGGCGGCCATGCCCAGGCGGCCGTGCCCAGGCGGCCGCCCACGTCGTTGGCGCCGCTTGCGCCAGGTGTGCCGCAGGCCGGACCCGGTGGCCATGCCGCACCACGGCAGCGGACGGAACACGGCATTGGAGTCATGAAAAAGCATTGCCAATATCAGAATGATCCTATGGATTTCCATCAATCATAGGAATAGACTTTGGAGCGCGCCCATCAAACTCTCCTGCATCGTTTCCGGTTTCATTCATATGAAAAAAATCAGATATTTTCTCATTACGGCAACGCTTTGCTTTTCTGTAAGCTCCATTTATGGAGGCATATTTACCCCGGTGTCGTCCACCATCCAATTACCGGAAATCATCAACGTTCCCGCAGGAAATATCATGAATGGATCAGTGCTATGGGAATCGCCCATGGTCAAATCCACCCTCGACACAATTTCCTACAGTGTGCTTTCAGGGCCATCTTCAGAAATATGGCCCAAAATCATGAACCCCACTACGCTGGACGGCGATATCTACTCCACATCTTTGCGCGGAATAGGAGTCCGTTGGCGTGCCACATGGAAAGCCAGGAATTTCCCCAATGGCAAAACCATGTCCATCACCACTACGTCCAACAATGCAGGAGCCACGGGATGGCAAAAGGATGATGTACATGAGCAAACCATATGGATGCAACTCATCAAGACAGGCGCCGTTCAATCGGGCACTTTCAGCGTCAGCAGCTATTCATCCGCCCAGTTTGACTGCAATAGCCTTTGCAATAACTGGCTCGTGAAGGCGACCGGCAGCACCGTGGTGCGCACAGGCGCCAGTTGCCGGGTGAAGACGAGCAACATCGCCGTGAACCTGCAGCGAATCAACAGGTCACTGTTCAACGGGATAGGCGCTACCTCCGCGCCCCAGCCATTCGATCTGGAACTGATCTGCACCGGGGGCGAAGCCAATTCCACCCTGCGCCCGTTCGTCACGCTCACGGATGCCAACGATGCCGCCAACCGCTCCGATGTGCTGACGGTGACCGGAGGGGCTGCCGGCATCGGCATCCAGATCCGCAGCAGCGACAAGGTCATCAGCTACGGCGAGGACTCCGCCAACTTCGGCAATCCCAACCAGTGGCAGGCGGGCACCATCACCCCAGACACCAGCAACCACGTGATTCCATTGACGGCGCGCTATGTCCAGACCCAGTCCTCCGTCACCACGGGCCTGGCCAACGGACGGGCTACCTTCACGCTCAACTACCAGTGACCTGCCAGTGACACGCTGGCTGCATTGCGGCTGTGCAGGCGCTCGTGCCGATCCTGCGCTGCCGCACCCGGCTGCGCTCACTCGGCCCTGGCCCCCGACACACGCACCTGCTCGGCCGCCACGGGCATCTGCTCGCGCACGAAGCGCCAGAACGCGTCCACGCCCATGGGCTTGACGGGCAGCGAGCCTTGGTCGATGAACTGCTTTTGCACCTCGGGATTGCGCAGCGCCGTGGCCAGTGCGCCGTTCAGGCGCTCCAGCGCCGCGCGCGGCGTGCCGGCCGGGGCAACCAGGCCGTACCAGGAGTCGGTGTAGAAGCCCTTGACGCCTGCTTCCTCGAACGTTGGCACATCGGGCAGGGCCGGCAGGCGCTGGCGTGAGGCCACGGCCAGGGCGCGCAGCTTGCCCGAGCGGATGAAGGGGATGGCGCCCGTGGTGAGCACGAAGTCCACGCGGCCCGCCATCAGGTCGGTCATGGCCGGGGCCGTGCCCTTGTAGGGGATGTGGGTGACATCCACGCCCGTGAGCTGCTTGAAGCTGGCGCCCGCCAGGTGCTGGCTGGAGCCCACGCCGCCCGAGCCGTAGTTGAGCTGGCCCGGCCTGGCGCGCGCCGCCTCCAGCAGATCGTTGACCGAGCGCAGCGGCGAGGCCACGGGCACCAGCAGCACGCTGGGCGAGGTGGTGATCATGCCGATGGGTGCGAAGTCCTTGAGCGGGTCGTGGTTGAGCTTGGTGTAGAGCGCGGAGTTCAGGCCGTGCGAGGCCACGGTGGCCAGCATGATGGTGTTGCCATCGGGCCTTGCGCGGGCCGCCGCGTCGCTGCCCAGGTTGCCGCCTGCACCGGCCCGGTTGTCGATGGTGATGGGCTGGCCCAGGGCCTCGCTCATGCGTGTGGCCGCCAGCCGCGCCACGTTGTCGGAAGGGCCGCCTGCGGGCCAGCCCACGATGAGGGTGATGGGGCCTTGCGCCAGGGCCGGCAGGGCCAGGGCGCACAGGGCCAGCGCAGCCAGGCTGCGGCGCGACAGAGGGGTCATGGCAGTTGTCCTTGTCCATTCAAAGGTTGGCATGGGCATGGCCTTCAGGGCTTGCCGTCCTGCCAGGGCATTTCGGTCCAGAGCTTGCGAAAGCCGGCCTCGGTGCGCTCCAGCTCGGCCGCGTAGGCCGGTGGCGCCAGATAGCGCAGCGGCGCGTACATGGCCTCGGCCTGCTGCCTGAACTGCGGGTCGGCCGCGATGGTGGCCACGGCATCGACCAGTTTTTTGCGCACGCCTTCGGGCAAGCCCTTGGGCGCGGCCAGGCCGCGCAGGGAGGCCAGCTCGATATCGATGCCCTGCTCCTTGAACGTAGGCACCTGGGGCGCCAGCGAGCTGCGCGCGGCCGACATCTGGCCCAGCAGGCGGATGGGAGTGCCGCCCTTCTGGTAGGCCAGCACCTCGCCCACGTTGATGGCGCCGATGGTGATCTGCTGGCCCGTGGCGGCGGCGCGCACCTCGCCCGCGCCCTTGTAGGGCACATGGGTGAGCTGCGTGCCCGTGGCCTTGGCGAACAGCAGCATGGCCAGGTGGTCGTCCGAGCCCGTGCCCGTGGTGCCCACGGTCACGGCGCCGGGGTTGGCCCGGGCGTAGGCGGCCAGGCCGGCCAGCGTGGTGATGGCGTTGCTGTTGTGGATGGCAAAGCCGCCCGGGTCGTCCACCAGGTTGCCCAGCAGGTCGTACTGGCTCCAGTGGAAGCTGCTCTTGCGCTCGATGGGGATGGTCAGCACGTTGGGCGTGTTGATGAAACCGATGGTGTAGCCGTCCGGCTTGGCCCGCGCCAGTTCGCCAAAGCCGATGCCGCCGCCCGCGCCGGGGCGGTTGAGCACGACCACGCTGCCGCCCAGCTTCTTTTCCAGATGGCGGGCCAGCAGCCGCGCCACCAGGTCGGTGCCGCCGCCGGGCCCGTAGGCCACGATCATCTCGATGTTGCGCGAGGGATAGGGAGCCTCGCTCTGCGCCTGGGCCTGGGCCAGGGCCGGCAGCGCCATGCAGGCGGCGGCCAGGCCTGCGCACAATGCGCGCCTTGCTTGCTGTGTCATCTTTGTCTCCTGGGTCGCCTCTTGCAGTGGTCTGAGAGGCTTTGTAGTCATGGTGAAGGAAGCGGCTAACGGGACGGGGAAAAAGACGGGGAAAAGGACGGGGAACGGGAAGGGTCCAAGGCCCGGGCGATGCGCTCGCGCGCATGCGGCCAGACCTCGGGATTGACCAGGCGCGCGGGCCGCTGGCCGTCGGCCAGCAACTGCACGATCTGGGTGGCAGCCAGCTCGGCGTTGTTGCGCCGGGCCTCGTGCGTGACACCGGCGGTGTGGAAGGTGGCCACCACCTGGGGCAGGGCCAGCAGCGGATGGGAGGCGGGCGGCGGCTCCTGGTCCCAGACATCGAGCCCGGCGCCGGCCAGGTGGCCGCTGGCCAGGGCGGCGTGCAGGGCAGCCTCGTCATGGATACCGCCGCGCGCCGTGCTCACGAAAACGGCGCCCGGCTTCATGGCCGCAAAGGCAGCGGCGTTCATGAGCCCCAGCGTGGAGGCATCGCGCGGGCAGTGCAGGGAGACGATGTCCGCGCGCTGCAGCAGTTCGTCGAAGCCGACGGCCTCGGCCCCGCGCGCCGCCAGGCCGGCTGCGTCGTAGGCCGGGTCGCAGCCGATCACCTGCATGCCGAAGGCCCGGCCCAGGGCCGCGACGCGGCTGCCGGCCTCGCCCACGCCCACCAGGCCCAGGGTGCGGCCGCGCAGCTCGTGGCCCATCACGTCCTCCCGGCTGAAGCCCCTGGCGGGGGCGCGCAGCAGGCGGTCGGATTCGTTGATGCGGCGCAGCACGGACAGCATCAGCCCGATGGCCATCTCGGCCACCGAGTCCGCATTGCCGCCCGACTGGTTCATCACGGCCACGCCGGCGCGCGTGCAGGCCTCGATGTCGATGGTGTCGCAGCCCGAGCCGCTGGAGGACACGGCCAGCAGATCGGGGCAGCGCGCCAGCAGGTCCGCCGTGGCGAACCAGTGGCGCGGCAGCTCGTCCTTGGCGGCCGTGATCTGGTAGACCTGGGCGCCCGCCAGGGCCTGCCAGGCGGCGGCATCGTCGCCCTCGCGCCGGCAGGTGACCAGCTGCACGCCAGGCGCGGCCGAGACGATGCGGTCAAAGGCCGCGTCCAGCCAGTAGTCGAAACGGACAACGCGGCGGTCCATCACAGCACCCCCTTGGCGGCCAGCGTGCGCGCCACCCAGGAGCGGTCGGCGCGGCCTGCGGCAATGGCGGCGAGCACATCGGCCTCGTCCCGCTGTATGGCTTCCACGCGGTCGGCAATGGCGGCGGCCTCGGCGGCGGGCACGGCCAGCAGGCCGTCGCCGTCGCCCAGCACCAGGTCGCCCGGGTGGACGACCATGCCGTCGATGCTGACGGGCACATGCAGCTCGCCGGGGCCGTCCTTGTAGGGGCCGCGGTGCGAGACGCCGCGCGCATACACGGGCAGCTCATGCTGGCCGATGGTGTCGCTGTCGCGGATCAGCCCGTCGATGACGATGCCGGCCGCGCCGCGCGCCATCATCAGCGCCAGCATGATCTCGCCAATGATGGCGTTGGGCCCGGCGCCGCCCGCGTCCACCACGATCACGTCGCCGGGGCCGCAGATGTCGATGGCCTGGTGCACCATGAGGTTGTCGCCGGGCCGCGTGCGCACGGTCAGCGCACGGCCCACCAGCGGCCCCTGGCGGCGATGGAAGGGCCGCAGCGCCGAGGTGCCCGTGGTGCGGCTCATGGCGTCGCTGACATTGGCGACCGGAAAGCCGCGATAGCGCTGCAGCAGCGCATCGCCAAGGGCGGCCTCGGGCCGGGCGTGGATATGGAATCCGGGAATCTTGCTCACTGCTGTGTCTCCGTCTGTGTCCGTGTCTGTGTCTGTTGTCCGTGTCGATACCGCTGTCTTGCCGCTCAGAACGCATCCCAGGCCTGCGCGTGGCGCACGCAGGCCGGCGTGACCTGGTCCAGGCGCGTGGCGCCCAGCATGGCCATGTCGCGCAGCACCTCCTCGCGCAGCAGGGCCATGGCATGGGCCACGCCCGCCGGCCCGGCCACCGAGGCCGCGTAGTTGAAGGGCCGGCCCACGAACACGCAGCGCGCGCCCAGGGCCAGGGCCTTGAGCACATCGGTGCCCCGGCGCACGCCGCTGTCCAGCATCACCGGCAGGCCGGGCACGGCGCGCACGATGCCGGGCAGCACGCGCAGCGGTGCCACGGCGCCGTCGAGCTGGCGCCCGCCGTGGTTGGAGACGATGAGGCCGTCGGCGCCGTGGTCGCGCGCCAGCACGGCGTCTGCGGCCGAAAGAATGCCCTTGACCACCAGTTGCCCCTGCCAGCGCTGGCGGATGGCGGCCAGATGCGGCCAGGCCAGATGGGAGCGGTCCGAGAAATCGCGCATCACGCTGGCCGACAGGATGGGCGCGCCCCGGTGCGCATAGTTGTTCTCGAAATGCGGCATGCCGTGGCGCCACAGGGTCTTGAGAAAGCTGCCGAACAGCCAGCGCGGATGGCTGATGCCCTGCCAGGCCAGGCCCGGCCCGGGCCGCAGCGGCGTGGAGAAACCGGCGCGCACATTGTTCTCTCGGTTGGCGGCCACGGGCGTGTCCACGGTGATCACCAGGGTCTGCACGCCGGCGGCGGCCACGCGGTCCAGCAGCGCATCGATCTGGCCCTGGTCGCCCGGCAGGTAGGCCTGGAACCAGGTGTGGGGCGCGGCCGCCATCACCTCCTCCAGCCGGATCAGCGAGGAGCCGCTCATGATGGCCGGCACGCCCGCCTGCTGTGCGGCCTGGGCCAGCACCAGGTCGCCCCGGTAGGCCGACAGCGCGGCAATGCCCATGGGCGCCACGCCGAACGGCGCTCCGTAGCGGCGCCCGAACAGCTCGAAGGAGGGGTCGCGCTGCGCCACGCCCACCAGCGCGCGCGGCACGAAGGCCAGCTCGGCAAAGGCGCGGCGGTTGTCCGCCAGCGAGGCGTTGTCCTCCACCGCCCCGCTGATGTAGGCATGGATGGGGCGCGGCAGGTGCCGCCGCGCCAGCCGCTCGAAATCATCGAGCGACAGCACCTGGCGCAGGCGGCGCGGCGGCCGGGCAGGGGCTGGTGCAGCGGCTGCAGGAGCGGTGGCGGTGGTGGAGGGGACGGTGTTGGCAGGCATTGCCGGCCAATGTAGAAGGGCCAACCTGCAAAGAAAAGCGAAATAAATAGGAATCGATATTTCGATTTTGGAAGAATGTCACCATGACCCTCAAACAGCTCGAAGCCTTCTACTGGGCCGCCACCTGCCTGAACTTCAGCGTGGCGGCCGACCGCGTGCACCTGTCGGTCTCATCGCTGTCCAAGCGCATTGCGGAGCTGGAGGCTTCGCTGGGCGTGCAGCTGTTCGACCGCAGCGGCCGCGCCGCCGAACTCACGCCCCAGGGCGAACAGCTGCTGCCGCGCATCCGCGAGCTGCTGCACGGCGCCGCCCAGCTGCGCGAGGCGGCGGGCCGCAGCGTGGGCCTGCAGGGCCGCTGCCGCATCGGCTTTGGCGAACTCAGCGGCCTGACCTGGCTGCCCCGGCTGGTGCAGAAGGTGGCCGAGCTGCACCCCGACCTGCAGCTGGAGCCCCACACCGACATCGGCCAGGTGCTGGAGCAGCGCATCGTCGATGGCGAGCTGGACTGCGTGGTCATTGCCGGGCCATCGTCGCGCAGCAGCCTGGCCTTCGAGCAGGTCGCCCAGGTGCGCTTCGTCTGGGCCGCCAGCGACGACTTCATCGCCCGCGCCGGCACCGGCCTGCCCCGGCGCCTGGTGCGCGAGCAACTGCTGATCGCCCTGCCCACCGGCTCGGGCGCCACGCGCACGCTGGACGACTGGCTGGGCCGCCACGGCCTGGCCGTGGAGCGGCGCCTTTCCTGCAACAGCTGGGGCGCCGTGGTGGGCATGGTGGTGGACGGCCTGGGCTTCACCTACATGCCCGAGCAATGGGCCCTGGCCCTGCAGCAACGCGGCCGCCTTCGCGTGCTGGACGGCAGCGCCGAGGCCGCAAAGCACAGCGCGCTGGCCCCGCTGACCTACACCGTGCAATGGCGCCGCGACGATGCCCGGCCGCTGATCACGGAAATGCGCGAGATCATCCGCAGCGTGATCGATTTCCCGGCGCCGCGCTGTTTGAGTTGAACTTGCACCCTGGCGGCCCCATGCCCTTTAGCCCGCGCGCAGCAGTCACGGCAGGAGCTGCTGGACAATCACCCCCATGACCACCGCGCCTCTCCCAGATTCCGCAGATTCCGCAGATTCCGCAGATCCCGCCGCCTCCGCCGACCCCATGCCCCAGCCGCCCGAGCAGCCCGACCTGGACGCCTGCTGCGGCAATGGCTGCGACCCCTGCATCTTCGACAGCTATGACCTGGCCATGGACGAGTACCGCCAGGCGCTGCGGGCCTGGAAGGCGCGCAACGAAACGCCGGCGGGCCAGGGATAGGAATAGGGATAGGGGTAGCGCGATCAGTCCACGCGGGCGATCAGGTCCAGCTCCACGGCCGCACCCTTGGGCAGCTGCAGCACGCCCACCGAAGTGCGCGTGTGGGCACCCACGGGGCCCAGCACCCGGGCGATGAGGTCGGAGGCGCCATCGGCCACCTCGCTTTGCTGGGTGAAATCGGGCGCCGAGCGCACATAGACGGTGATGCGTGCAACGGCGCGCACGGCATCGAGCGAGCCGGCCGCGCGCTGCACGAAGGCCAGGGCCCGCATGGCACAGATGGCGGCGGCCGTTCTGGCCGATGCCAGGTCGATCCCGGCGCCGACCGTCCCCACGTAGAGCACTTCATCGCCCACGCGGGGAATCTGCCCGCTGACGAACAGCTGCTGGCCGTCGCGCACGACGGGGCTGTAGTTGCCGCCTATCTTGATCTCGCCATCGAAGCGGTGGCCGAGCTCAAGGGCGGCCTGGGCGAAGCGTTCATCTGCTGTCATGGTCTGGTGTCCGGAGTAAGGCAAGCGCGCAGTCTAGAGCGTGTTATGCACCGGCGCCTGCGGCGGCTTCAACTGCCCGTGGACGCGTAATGCCTCACCCCCATGCGCCAGGCGCCCGAGGCCAGCCAGAGGAAGGCAAAGCCGGCCAGCGGCGAGACCCAGCCCAGCCAGGCTGGTGCACCCAGCGGGTCGGGCTTGCCCAGCACAGCCAGCGCCGGGTAGTAGGCCACGCAGGCCAGCGGCACGGCGAAGGTCAGCAGGCGGCGGAACCACTGCGCGTACAGGGCCAGCGGGTACTGGGCGGCCTCGACGCTGCCGTAGCTCAGCACATTGGCGGCTTCCAGGCTTTCCACGGTCCAGAACGAGAGCGCACCCTGCAGCACCAGGATGCCCAGGAACAGCGCCACGCCGCCCGCCACGGCGAACAGCGCCACGGCGACGGCCTGGGGCGTCCACACCACGGCGCCCTGGGCCGTGGCAAAGCCCAGCACCAGCAGGCCCTGCAGCAGGCGGCCCAGGCGGCTGATGCGCACGTCATGGCCCATGAGCTGCAGCCACACGGGGCGCGGGCGCAGCAGCAGGCGGTCGAAGGCGCCGGTGCGCAGGAACTGCGTGCCCAGCACGTCGAAGCCCCGGCCCAGCGCATCGGCCAGGGCGAACATGCAGTTCACCAGGCCATAGAACACGGCCACTTCGCCGATGCGCCAGCCCTGCACCTCGCCAAACCGGTGGAACAGCGCCCAGACGGCGATGACCTCGATGCCCGTGACCAGGAACTGGCCCAGGGTCAGCATCAGCGCCGAGGCCGGGTAGCGCGCCTGCCCGCCCAGCGAGGCCAGCGCCAGGCGCAGGAACATGGACAGCGATCCTTTGTGCTTGGCCATGGCCTTCACCCTCCCTGCACTTCGAGCCGGCGCATGGTGCGCGCCATGGCCGCGCGGCCCAGGGCCACGATCACGGCAATCCACAACACCTGCAGCGCAAGGCAGGCCAGCATCTGCGCACCGGCCATCTGGCCGAAATAGATGCGCGCAGGGATGTCCATCACGCCCGCCAGCGGCTGCAGCAGCAGCGCGGTCTGCCAGGCGTCGGGCATCAGCGCCAGCGGCAGCAGGTTGCCCGACAGCACGATGACCACGGGCGCGGCCAGCGTGTTGATGCCTTTTTCATTGAGCGCGGCGGCGGCGGCAACGTTCAGCAGCATGACCAGTGCAGTGGACAGCAGCAGCGCCAGCAGTATGGAGGCGGCAAAGCCCAGGCCTGCGGCCCAGCCGGCCGGCGGCTGCCAGCCCCAGTCGCCCAGCCCCATCAGCGGCAGGGCCAGCCCTGCAAACGCCACCATCAGCGCCACGCGCGGCAGCACGCGCGCGGCGATCCAGCCAGCCGAGCGCACGAACCACAGCGCATAGGCATCCACGGGCCGCAGCCGGTCATAGGCAACGGCGCCCGTGCGCACGGCCAGGGCCACGTCGGGGTCGCCGCTCCAGGGCAGCAGCGCGAACAGGCCCTGCGCCACCCAGGTGTAGGTGATGGCGTGCTCCAGCGAAATCGGCGCGCCGGCCGATGCCGATGCACTGCCGTAGAACGCCGCCAGCACCATGGTCTTGATGGCGCCCCACCAGCACTGCGTGGCAAAGCCCGCGTAGGCGGCCGTGCGGTACTGCAGCATCAGCAGAAAGCGCGAGGCGAAGGCCGCCACATAGGGGCGCAGGAGTTCACGCAGCGTCATGCCGGCTCAGCCTTCGGCCGCTCCGTGCATGGCGTAGAAGCGGGCGATCACGGCCTCGATGGCCATGTCTTCTCCATTGCCTTCGCCCTCACCACCTCCACGCCCCTCGCACTGCGCTGCCACCACCTGGGCGCGCAGCGCATCGACCGCGCAGTCGGCCAGCACGCGGCCATGGCCGATGACGATCACGCGCCGCGCCAGCGCCTCGATGTCGTGCATGTCATGCGTGGTCAGCAGCACCGTGGTGCCGCGCTCGCGGTTGGCGCGCAGCACGAACTCGCGCACGGCCAGCTTGGAGGGTGCGTCCAGGCCGATGGTGGGCTCGTCCAGGAACAGGATCTCGGGCTCGTGCAGCAGGGCCGCGGCGATCTCGGCGCGCATGCGCTGGCCCAGGGACAGCTGGCGCACGGGCTGGTCCAGCACGCGCTCCAGGTTCAGCAGCGCCACCAGCTCGTCGCGCGTGCGCCCGTAGCGTGCGGGATCGACGCGGTACAGGTCGCGCAGCAGGTTGAAGCCATCGCCCACGGGCAGGTCCCACCACAGCTGCGAGCGCTGCCCGAAGACCACGCCGATGCGGCCCACATGGCGCTGGCGGTCGGCGAAGGGGTCGCGCCCGTCCACCTCCACGCGCCCGCCATCGGGCCGCAGGATGCCCGACAGGATCTTGATGGTGGTGGACTTGCCCGCGCCGTTGGGGCCGATGAAGCCCAGCAGCTCACCACGCTCCAGTGCGAACGACACGCCATCCAGCGCCTGCACCGTGCGATGGCGCGGATGCACCAGCGCGCGCAGCGCGCCCATCACGCCGGGGTCGCGCTCATGGATGCGGTAGGTCTTGCGGAGGTCGTGGACGAGGATCTGGGGCATGGCGCTGGGCGGTGAGGTAAGCGCAGAGAGGGACACAGAGGGGGGCACAGAGGGGGCGCGATTCTACACAGGACCGGGCTTTGCTATCCTGCGCGCAAATTCGCGGATGGAAATCCGCCTTGCCGCACGCACGCACGCACAAAGGAAACACAACATGGCAGCTGAAGGCAATGCAAGCCAGCTCGTAGGAATCGTCACGCTGCTGGGGGCCGCCGTGGTGGCCGTGCCGCTGTTCAAGCGGCTGGGCCTGGGCGCCGTGCTCGGCTACCTGGCCGCTGGCCTGGCCATAGGCCCCTACGGGCTGGGCCTGGTGACGGACGCGCAGACCATCCTGCACGTGGCCGAGCTGGGCGTGGTGATGTTCCTCTTCGTCATCGGGCTGGAGATGAAGCCTTCGCACCTGTGGGATTTGCGCGGCCAGATCTTCGGGCTGGGCAGCCTGCAGGTGGTGGTGTGCGCGCTGCTGCTCACGGGCGTGGGCATGGCCTTCGGCTTTCCGTGGCAGGTGGCCTTCGTGAGCGGCGCGGGCTTCGTGCTGACCTCCACGGCCATCGTCATGCAGGTGCTGGCCGAGCGTGGCGACATCCTGGCGCCGCGCGGCCAGCGCATCGTCTCCATCCTGCTGTTCGAGGACCTGCTCATCGTGCCGCTGCTGGCCGTGGTGGCGTTTCTGGCGCCTGCCGATGCGGCTCCCGTGGCCACCTCGCCCCTGTGGCAACGCGCAGGCCTGGCCCTGCTGTCGCTGGGCGCGCTGGTGGGCGCGGGCCTGTGGCTGCTGAACCCGCTGTTCCGCATCCTGGCCAAGGCCAAGGCGCGCGAGGTGATGACGGCCGCCGCGCTGCTGGTGGTGCTGGGCGCCGCCCTGCTGATGGAGATGGGCGGCCTGTCCATGGCCATGGGCGCCTTCGTGGCGGGCGTGCTGCTGTCCGAATCCTCGTTCCGCCACCAGTTGGAGGCCGATGTGGAGCCCTTCCGCGGCCTGCTGCTGGGCCTGTTCTTCCTGGGCGTGGGCATGGCGCTGAACCTGGAGGTGGTGGCACTGAACTGGCGCATCGTGGGCATGGGCGTGGTGGCGCTGATGCTGGGCAAGGCGCTGTGCATCTATGCCGTGGCCCGCGTGGCACGCAGCAGCCATGCCGATGCACTGGACCGCGCCATCCTCATGGCCCAGGGCGGGGAGTTCGCCTTCGTGCTGTTTGCCGAGGCGCTCAAGCTCAAGGTGCTCAGCCCCGAGGTGCATGCCAACATGACGGCCATCGTGGTGCTGTCCATGGCCATCACGCCGCTGGTGGTGCTGCTGCACAAGCGCCTGGCCGGCGCCCAGGCCGTGTCGCTGGACGGCGTGGAGGCGCCGCAGGACCTGCGCGGCAACGTGCTGGTCATCGGCTTCGGCCGCGTGGGCCAGATCGCCAGCCAGGGGCCGCTGGCGCATGGGGCCAGACTGTCCATCATCGACAACGACCCCGACGTGATCCGCAACGCCGAGCCCTACGGCTTCAAGGTCTACTTCGGCGACGGCGCGCGCGCCGACATCCTGCATGCGGCCGGCGCCAGCCATGCCAGCGCCATCCTGGTCTGCGTGGACAGCAAGGCCGCCGCCACGCGCATCGTGGAGAACGTGCGCCACGAATGCCCGCACGCCCGCCTCATCGTGCGCGCCTATGACCGCGAGCACGCGCTGGAGCTCATCCAGAAGGACGCCGACCATGTCGTGCGCGAGAGCTTCGAGTCCGCCCTGCTCATGGGGCGCCACGCCGTACTGGCCCTGGGCGCCACCGAGGACGAGGCCCAGACGCTGGAGGCCGAAGTGCGCGGCCGCGACACCGAGCGCTTTGCGCTGGAGACCGCCGGCGGCAACTTTGCGGGCCGCGCGCTGCTGCTGGGCAACATCGAGCGCATCGATCCACCCCGGCACGACAAGCCCACCGCCAGGGACTGAGCGCGAAAAGGCTGCAGGGGCCGCAGGCCCCGCTCAATGCCGCTGGTTGATCTGTATGAGATTGCCGCAAGTGTCGTCGAACACGGCAATCGTGACCGGCCCCAGATGCGTCGGCGGCCTGGTGAAGCGCACGCCGGCCGCGCTCAGGCGCTCGTACTCGGCCTGCACGTCGTCCACGCCGAAGAAGGTGGCCGGCACGCCGTCGGCATGCAGGGCGGTCTTGAACGGCCTGGCGGCCGGGTGCATGTCGGGTTCGAGCAGCAGCTCCACGCCATCGGCATCGCCGGGCGATGTCAGGGTGAGCCAGCGCGCGTCGCCGCCCATGGGAATGTCGTGCTTGAGGACGAAGCCGAGCACGTCGCGGTAGAAGGCCAGGGCCTTGTCCTGGTCGTCGACGAGCACGCTGGTGATGACGATCTTCATGGAATGCTCCTTGTGTCGCTGCGCAGGGCACGCACCGGGTACACACCTGCCACCACCGGCATGCCGCTATTTCAGCAGGAAGGTGACGGGCACGCGCGTCCACATGCTGTCCGGCACGCCGTCGCGCGTGCCGGGGACAAAGCGCCACGTCCGCACGGCGTCCAGCGCCTCCTGGTCGAGCAGAGGATAGCCGCTGCTGTCTGCCACATCCACGGCCAGTGCCTTTCCGCTGGCGCCCACCAGAACCCGCAGCACCACCTTGCCTTCCTGCTCCAGCCGCCTGGCTTCCTTGGGATAGGCCGGCATCTTGTTCTCGCTGGCCTGCCTGTCAGGCACAGGCTGCACCACGCCTGCCGCAGCCGGGCCGCCGGCCAGCAGGCCCAGGGTCAATGCAAGGATGGCGCAGCGCATGCGGGGCATTCGGAAGGCTCCTGGATGGGGGCGGGATGGGGGCGGGATGGGGGACTGGATGGGGATGGGATGGCAGTCGCGGACTGGTGCGGCCCCGGATCATCGCATGCCCTCCACCCGCCACCAGCGCGGCAGCAGCGCCTGCACCTCGCCGCGCCGATAGCGGTCGTCGATGAGAAAGACCACGCCGCGGTCGCGCTCGCTGCGGATGACGCGGCCTGCGGCCTGGACCACCTTGCGCAGGCCTGGGTAGAGGTAGCTGTAGTCATAGCCCTTGTCCGCGCCGAACTGGCGGTCCATGGCGCGCTTCATCTCTTCGTTCACGGGATTGACCTGGGGCAGGCCCAGCGTGGCCACGAAGGCGCCGATGAGGCGCTCGCCGGGCAGATCCACGCCCTCGGAGAACGCCCCGCCCAGCACGGCAAAGCCCACGCCCTGACCGGCTTCGGTGAAGCGGGCCAGGAAGGCCGCGCGGCCCTCTTCGTCCATGGACGGGGTCTGCAGCCAGACCGGCAGATCGGGATGGGCGCGCTGCAGGCATTCGGCCACGCGCTGCAGGTAGTCGAAGCTGCTGAAAAAGCACAGGTAGTTGCCGGGCCGGCGCGCGTACTGCGCGGCCACGAGGTCGGCGATGGGCCGCAGCGAACGGTCGCGGTCGCGGTAGCGCGTGGAGATGTGGCCGGCCACCTGCACATCGAGCTGGTCGGCCTGGAAGGGCGATTCGGCCTCCAGCCAGTGCGTGCCTTCGGGCAGGCCCAGGATGTCGCGGTAGAAATGCGGCGGGCTCAGCGTGCCCGAGAACAGCACCGAGGCATGGGCCGCCGCATGGCGTGCCGCCAGGTGGGGCGCGGGCACCACGCAGCGTATGCACAGCGTGGAGGCCGGTGTGCGACGGGGGCCTGAGCGCCCGGGCAGCAGGTGGACATCGAACAGCGCATGGCCGCCGAACTGCTCGGCCAGCGCCATGAACTGCAGCGCCTCCCAGTAAAAATCCAGCACCGGGTCGCCGGGCAGCATGGGGCTGTCGGCATTGGCGTCGGCGATGGCGGCCACGGCGCGCTGCACGGCGCCCAGCAGGCCTGCGGGCACTTCCTCATGGGCCTGGTAGCTGGCGGTCTGCTCCCTGTTCAGCGCGCTCCAGCTGCGGCTGAGCCGGTCCAGCGCCTTGCGCACGGCACCGGTGGCCGACTTGCGGGCGGCCGCCAGGGCGAACTGCGACAGCTCGGCCGTGTACATGCGGCGCGCGCGCTCGAGCAGGTTGTGGGCTTCGTCCACCAGCACACCCACCTTCCATTGCTGGGCCTGGGTGAGCGCGTACAGCATGGCGGCGCTGTCGTAGAAGTAGTGGTAGTCGGCCACGACCACGTCGCTCCAGCGCACCAGTTCCTGGGCCAGGTAGTAGGGGCAGATGTCGTGCGCCAGCGCCACGGCACGCACGGCAGGCGGTTCCCAGGGCGCCTGCTGCAGCGCGGCGGCGCGCGCGGCGGTCAGGCGGTCGAAGAAGCCGCGCGCCAGCGGGCAGGAGTCGCCGTGGCAGGCCTTGTCGGGATGCTCGCAGGCCTTGTCGCGCGCCAGGATGGCGAGCACGCGCAGCCTTGCGGGTGGCGCGGACGGCGCGGGCAGCGGTTGCGGCGCAGCCGGTTCCTGCGGCGGTGGCTGGTGCTGCTCGGCAATCTGCCGGTTCACGCTGGCCAGCGCCTGCAGCGCCAAGCCATGGCCCGTGCCCTTGGCCGTGAGGAAGAACAGCCTGTCCAGGCCCTGGTCCGGCATGGCCTTGAGCATGGGGAAGATGGTGCCCAGCGTCTTGCCGATGCCCGTGGGCGCCTGCGCCATCAGGCATTGGCCGCCCTGCTGCGCGCGCGCCACGCGGTAGACGGCCACGGCCAGCTCGCGCTGGCCCGCGCGAAAGCCCTGCATGGGAAAGCGCAGCGCGGCCAGCGCCGCCTCGCGCGCCGCGCGGTGGGCGGCCTCGCTGCGCGCCCAGTCCAGGAACAGCGCGCATTGCTGCTCGAAGAAGGCGCGCAGCGTGGCCGCGTCTTCCTCCTGCACCAGCACGGTTTCCTCCAAGTTGCCCACGTTGAAATACACCAGGGCCACGCGCAGCCGCTGCAGGCCGCGCGCCTGGCACAGCAGATGGGCATAGATGCGCGCCTGGGCCCAGTGCAGGGCGCGGTGGTGGGCGCGCACGCCCTCGATCTGGCCCCGGTAGGTCTTGATTTCCTCCAGCTGGCCGGCCTGGGCATCGAAGCCGTCGGCGCGGCCGCGCACGCGCAGGTCGCCGTATTCACCGGCCAGGCTGATCTCGGTCTCGTAGTCCTTGCCCCTGCGCGACTGCACCAGGCTGTGGCCGGCCATGCCCTCCAGCGCGCTGGGCGCGGGCGTGAAGCGCAGGTCCAGGTCGCCCGCGCGTGCCGTGAACTCGCACAGCGCGCGCACGGCCACGGTGTAGCTCACGCGGCCTCTCCCAGCGGCTGGCCCCGCCACTGCACATGGCACACGCGCACGGGAATGCCGTGCTCGGCACAGTACTGCAGCCAGCGGATCTGGTTGTCCTGCAGCTTGTCGCCGGGGGCCTTGGCCTCGACCAGTTCGTAGCGGCGCTCGGCCGGCCAGAAACGCACCAGATCGGGAAAGCCCGTGCGGTTGGCCTGCACGTCGCGCAGCAGCCGCGCAAAGAACAGCTTGAGGTGGGCGGCCGGAATGCAGTCCAGCGCCAGCGCCAGCAGCGGCGCGCTCAGCGTGCCCCAGAACACGAAGGGTGACTGCAGGCCCTGCTTGTCGGCATGGCGCTGCACGATGACCTCGCGCCAGCTGCCATCGTCCAGATGCGCCAGACATTCCTCGAACAAGGCTGCGCGGCGCTGCACGAAGTCGGGCGCGGACAGGTCGGCCGGGCCGCTCTGGAACGGGTGGAAGAAGGCGCCCGGCAGCGGCGCGAAGATGGCCGGCCAGCACAGCAGGCCGAACAGCGAGTTGATGAGCGCGTTCTCCACGTAGAACACCGGCGCGACGTCGCTGTGCCAATGGTCGCGCAGCACGTATTCGACCGATGCGGGCCGCGCCGGCAGGTCCAGCTCCACGTCCATGCGCATCTGCGCCACCACGGGCGCCAGCGCCGCCGCACGCCCGCGTGCGCCCTGCCCCAGGCTGCGGCGCAGGCGCGGCAGCATGCGCGCCACGCGCTGCAGCTCCTCGTCGCTCTCGGGCTGGGCCTGGGCGGCCTGGGCCAGCGCCATGGCATCGGCAAAGCGCTCCATGCGCTCGTACACGCGCATGCGCCGGTGGCGGGCGCCGGGGTAGCGGCTTTGCGCATAAGCCTGCTCGGCACGCTCCCAGTCCTGCATGCGCTCGCAGGCCTGGCCTATGCGCAGCAGCACCTTGGCGCGGCGCTGCTCCAGCCAGGCATTGCCGCTGGCGCAGCCGGCCACCTGCTGCAGCAGCGCATCGATCTCCACGCCTTCATCCAGCGCCGCGCGGCAGGCCTGCAGGGCCAGGTAGCCATCGACATCGGCACGCGACTGGAAGGCCCGCGACGCCGCATCGAAGGCCACGGCCTCGTAGCGGAACACGCCCAGGTCGGCCAGCACGAATTCCGACCAGTCCTGGTAGAGGTTGCCGAAGAACATCAGCCGAAAGCGCTCGCACAGCGCGCCCACCATCACGCGCCAGGCGGCTTCGCCGGCTGCGACACCCTGGGGCTGCCACTGCGCATAGGGCCTGGGCGCCTCATGCAGGGGCTGCAGGGCCTGCAAAAGCTCGGCCTTGCGCAGGCCTGAGTGAACGGGTGCGCCTGCGAACAGCTGCAGCAGCTCGGGCTTGGTGTGCAGCGCAAACAGCTCCTCCAGCGCCATGGGGTGGCCCGCGTCCAGCCAGCCAAGATCCAGCAGGGGTGCGGCCGCGTCAGCAATGGCGGGAATCTCTTCATACACCAGCTTGCCGGCCCGAAACCACGGCCCGCGCCGCATCAGCAAACGCACCATCAGCGCCTGCGAGGGCTGGGGCAGCTGCGTGAAACGGGTGAGGAATGCCTGCTCGGGCGCGTCCAGCAGATCGCCGTAACGCTGGCCAATCCAGTCCAGCGCGCGCTGGAAGTTGTGCAGGTAGTAGAAGCGGTGGGGAGGGAGCATGGGCCTGGCAGATCGGGCAGCCAGGCCGCTCGAAAACTGTATCTTTATACAGTCATCATAGCAAAACAGGAGTGACCACTTCGGAGGGAAGCGCGCTTGTCTGCAGGCTGGCGCAAGCCCAGAATTGCATCTGTTTTGATGACAGAGGGCCCGCCATGCGGATCACCGTGACGATCGACGATGCCTTGTACGAATAAGCCCTGAAGATGCTGGAGCCAGGCATGGACGAGGCAGCTCTGTTCCAACAGGTCCTCAGAACTTTCGTGAGGGTGCAGGCAGTCAAACGCCTCGCAGCACTTGGCGGCAGGGCAACCGATATGCCGGATTCCCAGGAGATTGCGTATCGCTGGCCCTCGCCTACAGACTGGCTTTCCACCAAAGGCAGCACGATGCGCAACGCATGGCAGCATGCGTATTGACCACCCCCTGCCAGGAGGACCAGGGCATGGCGGCGATACGGCTACACGCTGCCCTGGGACCCGCTCTCAGATCACTTACGGATTGGCTATCACCTCGTCAGCATCCGACCAATAGCTGATCAGGCGTGTATAGACAAAGCCGGCGGCAGGCTTGTTGGGATCACTGATGCTGAACAACACCACCTTGCCTGCGTCACGGGAGTCATAGTTGGCCGAGTAATCCGACCAGAAGGTTGGCAGGCTGAATACGGTCTGGCCCGTACTCTTGTCCGTTGCCCGGACTGCGTGGCCGATGCTGCCGTTCTTGGAAATGCTTTCGATCACCAGTCGATACCAGCGCAGTTCCTCGAGCTTGGCCTCGCCGATGGCACCACGCGGATATTGAGCGGACGGACGATGGTGCGAGTCACCGTTGTCCTTGGTGTTGGTGATCTCAATTTCCTCAAGCGCCACGCTGCCTGGCGAATAGCCCCAATTGCCCGCAATGACAGCACCGCCACGGTTGTCACCCGCCACACTGTATGAGCCTTTGTGCCTGGCAATGATGCCCATGTGGCAAGCGGCCAGATAGCCATCGCTGAAGCGCACATCCATCACGATGGTGTGGCGGTTGTTGGCAGGGTTGTAGTTGGCAGGACGCCCCGTGTTGTCGAACACGAGCGCATGCGGATTGATATGCCGCGAATCGTAAACAAGAGGGAAACCCGTCGTGCTTTTGTACTGCTGGATGTTGTCCGGCGGCATGTACTGATCCGAGACGAGAACCTTGGAAACTTGAGCCATGGAGGCCTCCTATTCAATGGATGGAGTCGAAGGCGCTCGGCGGCACTCGGGTGGGGGGTTCGCTTGGACCCTCAGGGAATTCAACGTGCCGCAACGCGGGCACTTGATGTTCAGTAGCTGAAAGACGCCCATGGCGAGCTTTCGATTGCAGTTCGCGCATCTCACTTCCTGCTCCATGCGCTGCCTCACTGCAATGGTTGAAACAACATGCCGTCGGACACCAGAAATGGCAACGTACCGCCGCTGAGAAGGACGGCGTTGAAGCCGACAGGAGAGCAACTGGCAAAACAAAACATGAGGCCTCGACACAGTGGATTTCAGGAAGTCCGCCGTATGGCTTGGGCGGACTTTTATTGTGCTGGCGCGAGACCTGTAGGTAAAACTGTGCCGGACGTGGCTGCACCGCTTACGTCGAGCAAGCCTGTGGTCGCGAGACAGGCGCCTGCACGCGCTGGCCCAGCGGTTTGGCATTGCCTGCCGGAGCGTCTTGCCGTAGGGCCGGTTTCCCTGCTTCTCGAAGGGCTGGCCCCGCGCACGGCGCACGCGCGGGTTCGCACAAGCGCGCGACACGCGCTAGAAATCCGGCCTGCGCATCCTCGACAAGGCGTCCTGCCGATTGGCGGCTCCCAGCTTGCGGTAGATGTTTTCCAGGTGCCGCTTCACCGTGCCTGCACGCAACTCCAGCATGGTGGCGATTTCTGCGTTGGTGTTGCCGTTGGCGACCCATTGCAGCACTTCACGTTCGCGCGGACTCAGCACGTCGGCAGCCGGCGAGCCCGGTGAGAGCGCCTGCCATGCCGCCTGGCTGATTCGCTGCTGCTGGCTCAGGCGCCGCCACTGCGCCTGCGCATGCGGCCCCAGCAAGGTCAGCGCCATGCGCTCCGCCGCGGTGTAGCCGCGCGAGGCGCGTGTGACATTGAGGGTCAGCATCGCGCCGTGGCCCAGTTCCACGTCCAGCGCGAGTCCGTCCTGCTGGCCCACCTGGGAGTAGGCCTGGGCATAGAGCGCCGTCCTCTGCCATTGCCCGCGAGTCAGCAGGTCGGAAATGCTGGCGGCCTGCGTCTGGCGCTGCCGATACAAGGGGTTGTCGGCCAGATGCCGGTGCACCGCAGCGTTGACTTCGGAGGAAATGGCCCGCACCGGATCGTAGGCCGTGTAGCCACGGACTTCCGCAATGCCGGAGAAATCCACCACCCGAATGTCACCCGGCACCACCAGGCGCAGCGCGTGCAGCAAATGCGTGGCCAGCGCGTGCAGATCGGGCGCGCCGTGCACCGCGAGGATGGCCTGATTGAGTTGCCCCAGTTGCTGCGTTGACAGGGTCATGTCGCGAAATCCAATGGCGTGCTCGAGGTGCTGGCGATAGGTGGGCCGGCTGAGGCCGCATTTTCAGGCCTGCGATGTGCCGTCGGCACATTTTCACGATCTTCGCAGAAAGCTAAGGTCACGCGGTCCGCAACAACAGCGCGCGGGTCTGCCCGGGACACGCAGCGCAACGGGAGGAACCGTGCACGCTTTTCTTCACAGACCCCTTCGACGCCTCCGGCTTCTGGCAGTGCCTGGCGCGCTGTGCAGCCTGCTGGCACTCAATGGCCAGGCCGCGACCATCGTGGTCAATACCACGGACAACACGCCCGGTGCAGCGGACTGCAGTCTGAATGAGGCATTGACCAGTGCCCAGATGGATGACGGCAGTTGGGGCAACGGCGCATGCATATCGGGCAATGGCGCGGACACCATCGTGTTCGACCCGGCCGTCTTTCCGGCAGGCAGCCTCACCGCCATTGCATTGGCAGGCCATTCCATCGACCTCAACTTCACCACCTCGGACATCACGATCGACGGGGACCAGCGGGTGGCGCTCGATGGGGGCAATGCCTCCCGCCTGGTGTCGGCCCAGGGCAGCGGTGTCCAGCTCACGCTGCGCGGCCTGACACTGCGCGGCGGGCTGACCACCGCCGGTGAAGACGGCGGCGCCATCTACCTGGACAACGGCGTCACCCTGCGCCTGGAGCGCAGCGTGGTGCAGGACAGCACGGCCGGCATCAACGGCGGGGGACTGTACAGCCGCGACAGCACGGTGACCATCGTGGACAGTGTGTTCAGCGGCAACCAGGCAGGGGGACAGGGCGGTGCCATCTACAGCACGGGCAGCGGCTCGCTGACGGTGGAGCGCAGCCGCCTGTCCGGCAACACGGCCCGCACGCTGGGCGGGGGCCTGCGCAGCGGGGTGCCGACCACCATGACCGACAGCACCGTCACCGGCAACGTGCTGGTGTCTCCGGGCTCGGGTGCCGGCGTCTCGTTCACGCTCACCCGCCCCCGCACACTCCACGGCAACCAGATCACGAACAACGCGCCCGGGAACAACTGTGGCGGCGAAACGTTCACGGGGACGGGCAATCGCTACTGGCCGGCCAGCGATACCAGTTGCCCGGCGGCGGCAGGTGCCATCGCCAAAGCGCCGCAGGCCATCACCTTCACCACGGCACCACCGGCCGGCGCACGGGTGGGGGATACCTATGACGTGGCCGCCGTCGGAGGCGCCTCGGGAAACCCCGTCATGTTCGCCGTGGATGCATTGACCGCGGCGATCTGCAGCGCCTCCGGCAGCACCATCCGCTTCCAGGCCGCAGGGACATGCACGATCAACGCCAGCCAGCTCGGCGATGTGGACCATGACGCGGCTCCGCAGGCGGTGCAGATGGCGGCGGTGGGACAGGGCCCCTCCCGTGTCACGCTGACCTCCAGCGCCAATCCCTCGCGCTCCGGGCAGTCGCTGTCCTTCTCCGTGGTGGTCGCACCCGATGTCTCCCTGGGCACCGCCGCCGTCCCCACGGGAACGGTCGAAATCATGGCTGGCGGCCTATCGCTGGGCACGGCGGGTTTGTCCAATGCCAGGGCCATCATCGCCACCACCCAACTGACGGTGGCCGGCCCGCATGCCATCGTGGCCCGGTACGGCGGCGATGCGAACTATCTCGCCGCGGACAGCGGCGCATGGACCCAGACCGTGGAGCCCGCAGCTCCGGCCCCGGCCACAACCACCCCCGTGCCCGCGCTGGGCCCCTGGGGAGTGCTGCTGTGCGCCGTGCTGACGGGATGGGCAGGACTGCGGCTGCGCCGCGTGCACGGCACCTGATGCGGCACCTGATGCAGCACCTGATGCCGCCGCCTGCCCGCAGGCCTCAGGCCGAATGCATCCAGCGCTGGTGCAGCCACCGAGCCGCATGGTCCAGCGCATAGCCCAGGGCGCCGATCAGCACCACGGCAGCCATCAGCTCCGAATACGCCAGGCGGTCGCGCGTGTCGAGGATGAAGTAGCCCAGGCCGGCCGATACGCCCAGCATTTCCGCGGGCACCAGCACGATCCAGATGATGCCGATGGCCAGACGCACGCCGGTGAGGATCTGGGCCGTGATGCCGGGCAGCACCACGCGCAGCACGGTCTCGGTGCGCGTGGCCGACAGGCTGCGCGCCAGCAGCAGCCAGTTGCGGTCCAGCTGGGCCACGCCGGCCGCCGTGCTCAGCAGGATGGGCCAGACGGCGGCGAAGGCCAGCAGGAAGTACACGGGCGCGTCGCCCACGCCCAGCACCATCACGGCAATGGGCATCCACGACAGCGGCGAGATCATGCGCAGGAACTGGAACACGGGCGAGAACGCCTGCGAGAACCCGCGCGACAGGCCCACTAGCACGCCCAGCGGCACGCCGACCACAAAGGCCAGCAGCAGGCCCACGGCCACGCGCTGCAGGCTCAGCAGGGTGTGCATCCAGATGTCGGCGCCCGTCAGCAGCTGGCCCAGCGCCTGCAGCGAAGGCCAGGGCGCGAAGGCCGCAGCCACGGGCGTGCTGCGCGCCAGCAGCGCGCCGCCCACCCACCACAGGGCCAGGACCAGGGCCGCGCCCAGCAGCGGCAATCCAATACGTCGCAACACCTGGATCACACCACGATGGTTTCGCGGCGCGAGAAATCGGCCGGAATGCCGAAGACCTGCGGGCCGCCCACGGCCTGGATGGCCTTGCGCACGAAGCGGTCGTCCACCAGGTCAGTGGCCGCAAACTTGGGCTCCAGCTTGTCGAGGAAGCGCGTGTCGCCCTCGACCTTGGTGGCCTTGATGGCGCGCACCAGCTGCTCGGTGTACGAGGGATAGGGATAGGGCTGGAAGTCGATGCGCCGCTGGTGCCAGCCCTTGTTGACGACCACGCCGCTGGCCTCGTAGCTGGCGTAGTCGGTGGCGGCCAGCACCTTGGACAGCGTCTGCTGCGGATGCGGCGTGTAGCGGCGCTCGCCGGTGCTCGACAGCAGGCGCGCGGCGGCCAGGCGGTTGTCGCGCGTCCACAGCTGGGCCTTGACCACGGCATTGGTCACGCGCTGGGCCCATTCGGGCTTGTCGGCGATATCGCGCTCGGCCAGGAAGGTGACGCAGCAGGCGTGGTCCTTCCAGACATCGCCCGAGAAGCGCAGCATCTTGCCCACGCCCGCGATCTCGGCGGCGGCATTGAAGGGCTCGGCCACGATGAAGCCCGCAATCGACTTGCCGGCCAGGGCCGAGACCATTTCGGCCGGTGCCAGCACGACGAGGTTGACCTCGTTGGCCGCAATGGCGCCGCCGCGCGCCCGCGTCACGGCCGTGAGGCCGGCCTTGCGCAGCACGTCCTGCAGCAGGATGTTGTGGATGGAGTACCAGAACGGGATCGCCACGGTCTTGCCGCCCAGGTCCTGCACCTTCTGGATCTCGGGCAGCACGGTCAGGCCCGAGCCGTTGACGTGGTTCCAGGCCACGATCTTGGCGGGGAACTTGGCGCCGTAGCGCACCCACAGCGTGGAGGGCGTGAGCAGGTGGATGACGTTGACCTGGCCCGAGACGAAGGCCTCGACGATCTGGGCCCAGGAGCGGAACAGGCGCGGCGCCTCGGCCTTGAGGCCTTCGGCCTCGAACAGGCCGTTGCCGTGGGCCACCAGCAGCGGCGTGGCGTCGGTGATGGGCAGGTAGCCGATCTTCACGGGCTGGTCATCGCCCTTGAAGGCCTGGGCGCGCGCATCGCCTGCGGCCAGCAGCGGCGCGGCCACCGAGGCCGTGGCCAGCGCGCCCAGGCGCAGCATGTCGCGCCGCGTGAGGCCGCAGCCGCAGTCCGACGAGGCGCAGATGTGGGTGTAGGAAGGGTGGTCCTGGAAGCTCATGCGAAAGACCTTTCAGAAGAGCATGGTTGAAGTCGAAGAAATGGCGGATCTGCAGGCGGATCGGCAGGCAGACAGGCAGACAGGCGAGGGAGATCAGGCCTGGGCCGCATGGCGCACGCCGTGCAGGGCCGAGAGGATGTCCAGCCGCAGCGCGGTCACGGCGGCGGCCTGGTCCTCGCGCGGGCGCGCTATGTCCACGCGCCATTCGCGCACGATGTGGCCGGGCCGCCCGCCCATCAGCAGGATGCGGTCGCCCACGAGGATGGCCTCGTCGATGTCATGCGTGACCAGCAGCGCCGCCGTGTGCCAGCGGTGGACCACGTCCACCATCAGCTCCTGCATCTCGGCGCGCGTGATGGCGTCCAGGGCCGAGAACGGCTCGTCGGCCAGCAGCAGCTGCGGCTCGCGCGCCAGGGCGCGCGCCAGGGCCACGCGCTGGGCCATGCCGCCCGACAGCTGCGAGGGGTAGAGCGCGCCGCTGCCGCCCAGGCCCACGGCCTGCAGCGCCTGCTCCACGCGCTGGCGGCGGGCCTCGGCCTCCAGCTTCGGCTGGCGCTCGAAGTCCAGGCCGAAGCCCACGTTGCGCCGCGCGTCCAGCCAGGGCAGCAGGCTGGGCTGCTGGAACACGAAGCCCGCGCGCGGATGCGGCGCGGTCAGCGGCTGGCCGAGGAACTGGAGCTCGCCCCGGCTCCAGGCGCCGCCGTCCGGCGACTCCAGGCCGCCGAGCACGCGCAGCAGCGAGGACTTGCCGCAGCCGCTGCCGCCGAGCAGGCAGACGATCTCGCGCGGGGCAATGCTCAGGGAGATGTCCTCGAACACGGCCTTGCCGGGCGCATAGCCAAAGCCCGCGCCGCGTGCCTGCAGCACGGGCGCGGGAGCGTCAGGGGAGAAAGCTTCCGTCTGGGTCATGAACTGGTGGTTGCCAGGGCCGCGCCAGCCAGCGCACCCTGTAGCTGCGTGACGCTGGGCGTCACGATGGGGATGAAGGCCGCCTCGCGCCAACGGCGCGCAAATCCCAGCGGCTGGTCGCGATGATAAGCGCGCCCGCCGCTGGCGTGCAGCTCCAGTTGCAGGGACTGCTGCACGATGTCGTTCAATTCCAGGCGCAGGCGGAACAGGGCTTGAGGTCGGTCAAGAAAACGCCCGTCGGACAGGCCGGCATGCAGCGTGGCCGTGGCCAGTTCCAGCACGTGGCGCTGCTGCTGCAGCGGGCCGCCCAGCACATCGCGCCCGGCGCCGGCACGGGCCGAGGCCGCCGCCAGCGAGGCGCGCGCCAGGCCGATGCACAGCCCCAGCTGCAGGCCCATGAAGGCGGGCCGCACGCGCGGCAGGAAATGGTTGGCGTCGGCATGGATCACATCGGCCGGACCGATCTGCAGCCCCTCGATGGACAGCGCCGCCGTATGGCTGCCGCGCAGCGCGATCAGGTCCAGGTCGGCGCTGCGCTGCAGGCCCGCCGCATCGCCGGGCAGCGCGGCCACGAAGGGCTTTGCACCGTCGCTGCGCGAGACGGCGACGGCCACCACGAAGCGACCCGGCGGCACCAGGTTGGTGGCCCATGGCACGCGCCCGCGCAGTGCAAGGCCGTCGGCGCCGACAGCGCCGCCAGTGCCGACGGACGTGGCCTCGACCTGCAGGGCCTCGATGCCGCCCAGGTACTTCATGGCGTTGGACAGGCCCGTGGCGCCCGCCTGGGTGCCCTGCAGCAGGCCCGGCAGCCAGCGCTGGCGCAGCGCCGCGTTGGGCGACTGCAGCAGGTATTCGACAAAGGCGCGCTGCGCCCAGAACACGAAGCCCGCCGTCAGCGAATGCCCGGCCACGCCGGCAATGGCCTCCAGCGCATCGCCCAGGCTGCCGCCCTGCCCGCCCTCGGCCACGGGCACGCCCAGGCCGAACAGGCCGTGCTGCGCCAGCCGGGGCAGCACTTCGTGGGCATGCGCGGGGCCTTCGTCCAGGGAGTCGGCATGGGCGTCCAGCCACTGCCGCAGCGAATCAGCCAGCATGTGCGTTCTCCTGCGGTTGTCGGAACTGTTCGGGCAGATAGGGCTGCAGCTGCGGGTTGACGGGGCTTTGCGCCAGGCTGTTGGCAAAGTTGCACAGCGTGGCCAGGCTGATGCCCAGCACCACCTCCAGCGCCTGCTGCCCGCTCAGGCCTGCTGCATGGAAGGCGGCCAGGGCCTCGTCGGCGACGGCGCCGCGCGTGGCGATCACGGCTTCGGCAAAGCGGCGCACGGCGTCCAGGCGCGGCTGGCCCGTGTCGCGGCCGTCCTGCAGCGCCACCACCTCGGCCTGGGTCAGGCCGGCCTGCTTGAAGGCCAGCTTGGTGTGGCCGGCCACGCAGAAGTCGCAGCCATGGATGCGCGCCGCCGTGATCTGCACCACCTCGCGCTCGGCCAGCGTGAGCTGGGCGCGCGCGTTGATCTGGCCCACGGTCACATAGGTCTCCAGCGCCTGGGGCGAGTTGGCCAGGATGGCGATCAGGTTGGGCAGGAATCCGTTGCCGGCCAGGGCGCGCTCCACGAAGGGGCGGCTGGCTTCAGGGGCGGTTTGCGGGGTGTGCAGGGTCAGGCGTGCCATGGTGCTTTGCAGGAATGAAGGAATGCCTTCATGATCGGCCGCGCCCCCCTTGCCATCAATGCCGCCGCGTCGCGGATTTATGCCCGAACGTGTCAACCCGCAGGCGGATGCGGCGGGCCCGGATGGCGGCTCAGCAGCAGCGCGCCTGCGCGCGCTGCCAGGCGCCGGGCTGCTCGCCCATCACGCGCTTGAAGGCGCGCGAGAAAGCCGCATAGGACTCGTAGCCCACGGCCTCGGCCACCTGGCCTATCGCCTCGCCCTGGGCCAGGCGGCGCGCGGCCAGCTGCATGCGCAGCAGCAGCAGGAATTGCTGGGGCGGCTGGCCGCAGGCCTCGGCGAACTGCCGAAAGAACGTGGCGCGCGACAGGCACACGCGCGCGGCCATGTCGGCCACGCTCCAGTTGCGGGCCGGCTCGCGCAGCAGCTCGGCCACCAGCGGCGCAAAGCCCGGCCGGCGCAGCAGGCTCCAGATGCCGCGCGCCCGCGCATCGCCATGCGCGAGCTGGCGCAGGCCGTAGAAGAACAGCAGGCCCACCAGCCGGTCCATCACGGCCGAGGGCTCGGTGCCCGTGCGCAGCGCCTCGGCGCGCATCAGGTCGAACAGCATGGAGGCGCCGCTCATCGCATGGTCGTCGCCGCGCAGCACCAGGTGGTCGGGGAAGGCATCGACCAGCAGGCCGCGCATGGGCCCCTCGAAGGTGAAGAAGCCGCAGGCCAGCGCCGTCTCTCCTATGCCGGCATCGCCAGTGGCGGGGCGCATGGCCTGCGGAGCGCAGGCCATGTCCGGGTCGGCATAGGGCGAGATGAAATGCGGCACATCGCGCGAGAGAAACACGCCGTCGCGCGGCTGCAGCTCCACCGAAGGCTGGCCCGGCAGGTGCAGCCAGCAGCGCCCGTCCAGGATCAGGTGAAAGCTGGCCCGCGCGCGCCCCGCCGTGGAGGCCCGCCAGCGCCCGCAGTACTGCCCCACGTGGAACACGCTGGCGCGCCATTGCAGGCCGTTGAGCAGGCCGTCGATGACGCGATCGACCTGCGCTTCGGCCGCGCTGTCGGGGACTGGGTCGGGTAGCACGGTACGGCGGTGAAAAAGCTGAGGCGGTGGAGGGAATGCGGCCGGCCAGTATCGCCACGATGCAGGCGCGGGGGAACGAATCTTTGGGCATATGCTTGTGCCGCAATCGATATCTGGATCTGCATCCAAGTCCGCCCGGCCCGACCTTGGTCCGGTCGTGCCTCAGCGCTGGAAGCCCGAAGGCGGTACCCCGAAATGCCTTTTGAACATGGCCGTGAACGCGCTCTGGCTGGCGTAGCCGCAATCGAGGGCGATGTCGATGATGCGCTCGCCCGCCGCAATGCGGCCCAGCGCGAACATCAGCCGCGCCTGCTCGCGCCACTGGGCGAAGGGCATGCCGGTTTCCTTCACGAACAGGCGCTGCAGCGTCTTGGCGCTCACGCCCAGGCGCTGCGCCCAGTGTTCGGCGGTGGCGGTGTCGGCAGGCTCGCGCATCAGGGCCTCGCAGACCTGGCGCAGCCGCGCATCGGCGGACAGGGGCAGGTGCAGGGGCAGGACCTCGGCGGCGCGCAGTTCATCGACCAGCAGGTGCATCAGGCGCTCGTCGCGGCTGCCTTCGGCATAGTCCAGCGGCACGCCGACGGCGGCCACCACCAGCTCGCGCAGCAGGGGCGACACGTTGACCACGCAGGTGCGCGCAGGCAGGTCCGCAAAGGCCGAGGCGTCGATGTAGGCCGTGCGCATCTTCACGTCGCCCGACATGCGCACATCGTGCTCGGCGTCGGCCTCTATCCACAGCCCCCGGTTGGGCGGCACCAGCCAGGAGCCGGAATGCAGCTGCACGGACATCACGCCTTCGATCGCATACAGCAGCTGGCCGCGCGGGTGGGAGTGCCAGCCCGTGCTGGTGCCATGCGCCCAGTTGGCCTCCATGGCGGCCATGGGGAGCCCGGTCTGGTGGTACTTGAGGTATATGCGCGGCAGTTCTGCGGCCATGAGGCTTCCCGTCCTGTACGGTTCTATGCGACTCTCTGTCCCGATCTCGACAATTGAAGTCAGTATAGAGAGAGACAGACGGGCACCAAACGCCTATCTTCGGTCCCACGGCCCATTGACCTTCGTCAACGCCGGACCCTGACCGTGCCGCCCTGCGGGGCCCTTTCCTCCATGACAAGCAACACCACCACTCTTGGCGCCCCGGGCGAGCTGGGCGCGCCTGCAACGCACGCCCATCCAGCACCCAGCCATGCCGCGCAGGGCTTTTTGCTGCGCATCGTCGGCGCCGCCGCCTTTGCCCACCTGCTCAACGACCTGATCCAGGCCGTGCTGCCGGCCGTCTATCCCATGCTCAAGACGGAGTTCTCGCTGAGCTTCGCGCAGATCGGCTGGATCTCCCTGGTCTACCAGGTCACGGCCTCGCTGCTGCAGCCCTGGATCGGCCTGTACACCGACAAGCATCCCAAGCCCTACCTGCTGCCGCTGGGCATGGTGGTGACGCTGGTGGGCGTGGGCCTGCTGGCCCTGTCCACCAGCTACCCCATGCTGCTGGCCGCCGCGTCGCTGATCGGCGTGGGCTCGTCCACCTTCCACCCCGAGGCCTCGCGCGTGGCGCGGCTGGCCTCGGGCGGGCGCTTCGGCACGGCGCAATCGACCTTCCAGGTGGGCGGCAACACGGGCTCGGCCATCGGCCCGCTGATGGTGGCGGCCATCGTCATTCCGTTTGGCCAGCATGCGATCGCCTGGTTCATGCTGGTGGCGCTGCTGGCCATCTGGGTGCTGCTGCGCATCACGCACTGGCGCCTGCACCATGCGCCGGCCAAGGTGGTGGCGGCCGGCCAGCATGCGCTGACGGCGCTGAACCGCTCGCAGGTCATCCGCGCGGTGACCGTGATCTGCGTGCTGATGTTCGCCAAGTTCGTCTACATCGCGGCCTTTGCCAACTACTTCACCTTCTATCTGATCGAGCGTTTTGCCCTGCCCGTGCAGCAGTCGCAGCTGTACCTGTTCGCCTTCCTGGCGGCCGTGGCGGCGGGCACCTTCGCGGGCGGCCCGGTGGGCGACCGCATAGGGCGCAAGGCCGTGATCTGGGTGTCCTTCCTGGGCGTGGCGCCGTTTGCGCTGCTGCTGCCGCATGCCGACCTGTTCTGGACGGCCGTGCTGTCCATCGTCATCGGCCTGGTCATGTCCTCGGCCTTTGCGGCGCTGGTGGTCTATGCGCAGGAGGCCGTGCCCGGCCGCGTGGGCCTGGTCTCGGGGCTGATGTTTGGCCTCATGTTCGGCATCGGCGGCCTGGGGGCCGCCGGCATGGGCAACCTGGCCGACACCCACGGCATCGTCTGGGTGTACCGCCTGGTGGCCTACCTGCCGCTGCTGGGGCTGGCAACGGCCTTTCTGCCGGAAACGCGGGCCCGGCGACGCTGAGGCGCAGCCTCAATCCGGCTGTATGCCCGCCTGCCGGATCACGGCGGACCAGCGCGCCACCTCCTCGGCGATCCGGGCTCGCGCCTCGGCAGGCGTGGTGAACGTGGGCATGGCGCCCTGTGCGACCAGGGCGTCCTTCACTTCCTGCTGCCCCATCACCTCCTTGAGCGCGCCGCTGAGCCGGGCGACGATGGGCGCGGGCGTGCCCGCAGGCGCCAGCAGGCCGAACATCGACGTCACCTCGAAGCCCGACAGCCCGGCCTCGGCCGTGGTGGGAATGTCGGCAATGGAGGGCACGCGCTGCGCCGTGGTCACGGCCAGGCCGCGCAGCCGCCCGCCCTTGATGAAGCCCTGCGTGGCGGGCAGGGTGTCGAACACCACATCCACCTGGCCGCCCATCAAATCGTTGAGCGCGGGCGTGCTGCCCTTGTAGGGCACATGCGTCAGCGGCACGCCGGCCTGCCGCTTGAACAGCTCGGCCGCCAGATGCTGGGGTGAGCCATTGCCCGAGGAGCCGTAGTTCAGCCCGCCCGGCTTCGCTTTGGCCAGCGCGATGAACTCCGCCAGATTGGCCGACGTCACCGACGGCCCCACGGTGATCACCAGCGGCACGCGGCCCACCACGGCTATGGGCGCGAAGCTCTTGTCCATGGTGAAGCCCGCCGTGGCAGGCATGAGCACGCTGTTGATGGAATGGCTGGTCAGCGCGCCCAGCAGCAGCGTATAGCCATCGGGCCTTTCCTTGGCCACGGCTGCGGCGCCCAGGTTGCCGGCCGCGCCGGCCCGGTTCTCCACCACCACGGGCTGGCCCAGCGCCAGCGAGAGCCTTTGCCCCACCACGCGGCCGATCACGTCGGTGGCGCCCCCGGGCGTGTACGGAACGACCAGCTTGATGGGCCGGGCCGGATAGGCGCCGTCGGCCAGCGCGGGCGTGGCCAGGCCTGGGCCCAGCGCCAGCGCGGCCAGCAGCGCCGCAGCCAGGGCGGCGCGCCGGTTGGGCGCATGAATGCGACGGATGCGGGATGCAGCAACAACCATGGGTGTCTCCTCCTTTTGTCTTGTGTCGGAAAAACATGCCCGGCACGCACTCCGGGCACGGCTGCATGGTTGGCCAGATAGATTATTAATAATATAGGTGATAACGACGATAATAATCCGTGGCATCCGCCGCTATCCTGCCCCACGACAAGGCAGCGCCTGCCTTCCGACCCCGCCAAGACCCTCTGCAAAGCACCCCACCCATGACCGACCCCAAGACTCCCGATGGCGCTCCAGGCCATGACATCGCCCCCGCCGATGCGGCCACGGGCATCTCCAAGGGCCTGACCAACTACGGCGACCGCGGCTTTTCGCTGTTCCTGCGCAAGGCCTTCATCAAGGGCGCGGGCTACACGGACTCGGCGCTGCAGCGGCCCGTCATAGGCATTGCCAACACGGGCAGCAGCTACAACCCCTGCCACGGCAACGCGCCCCAGCTGATCGAGGCCGTCAAGCGCGGCGTCATGCTGGCGGGCGGCCTGCCCATGGACTTCCCCACCATCTCGGTGCACGAAAGCTTCTCGGCGCCGACCAGCATGTACCTGCGCAACCTCATGTCCATGGACACCGAGGAGATGATCCGCGCCCAGCCCATGGACGCCATCGTGCTCATCGGCGGCTGCGACAAGACGGTGCCGGCCCAGTTGATGGGAGCGGCCTCGGCGGGCATTCCGGCCATCCAGCTGATCACCGGGTCGATGCTCACCGGCTCGCACCGCAGCGAGCGCGTGGGCGCCTGCACGGACTGCCGCCGCTACTGGGGCAAGTTCCGCGCCGAAGAGATCGACGCCGAAGAGATCGCCGATGTGAACAACCAGCTGGTGGCCAGCGTGGGTACCTGCTCGGTCATGGGCACGGCCAGCACCATGGCCTGCATTGCCGAGGCGCTGGGCATGACCGTGCCCGGCGGCGCCTCGCCCCCCGCCGTCACGGCCGACCGCATCCGCATTGCCGAGCAGACCGGCACCGAGGCCGTGCGCATGGCGCGCGGGGGCCTGACCATCGACAAAATCCTCACGCCCGCCGCCTTCGAGAACGCCATGCGCGTGCTGCTGGCCATCGGCGGCTCCACCAACGGGCTCGTGCACCTGGCCGCCATTGCGGGCCGCATTGGCTATGACATCGACCTGCAGGCCCTGGACCGCATGGGCCGCGACACGCCCGTGCTGCTGGACCTCAAGCCCTCGGGCGATCACTACATGGAGGACTTCCACCACGCAGGCGGCATGGCCACGCTGCTGCGCGAGCTCAAGCCCCTGCTGAACCTGGACGCCCTCACCGTCACCGGCCGCACGCTGGGCGAAGAGATCGATCGCGCCGGCCCCGGCTTTGCGCAGGACGTGGTGCGCCCGCGCTCCAACCCCATCTACCCGCAGGGCGGCATCGCCGTGCTGCGCGGCAACCTCGCGCCGGGCGGCGCCATCATCAAGCAGTCGGCCGCCCATCCCCGGCTCATGGAGCACGAAGGCCGCGCCGTGGTCTTCGAGAACGCGGCCGACCTGGCCCACCGCATCGACAGCGACGACCTGGACGTGACGGCCGACGACATCCTCGTGCTCAAGAACATCGGCCCCAAGGGCGCGCCCGGCATGCCCGAGGCCGGCTACATCCCCATCCCGCGCAAGCTGGCGCGGGCCGGCGTCAAGGACATCGTGCGCATCTCCGACGGGCGCATGAGCGGCACGGCCTTCGGCACCATCGTGCTGCACGTCACGCCCGAATCGGCCGTGGGAGGGCCGCTGGCCCATGTGAGGAATGGCGACCGCATCACGCTATCGGTGGCGCGCCGCGAGCTGACGCTGCAGGTCGGCGACGAGGAACTGGCCCGCCGCGCCCGCGAGCAGCCGGTGGCCGTGCCCACGCCCGAGCGCGGCTATCGCAAGCTCTTCCTCACCACCGTGAACCAGGCCGACCAGGGCGTGGACTTCGACTTCCTGCGCTGCGCCACCGAGCGCGGCACCATTCCCGGCCGGCGTGAATAGTCGGCGCAGGCGGTCAATTCGGACAAAATGGCGTCTTTGTCCCAACCGCCTGTCTTGATGGTCGCTGCCGCCTCACTGCCGATTTCCCTGGATGCCGAACCCGCCCCCGCAGCCGACGCCCTGGGCGCCATGGTGGCCGCGCTGGAAGAGGACGTGGTCTTCGGCCGGCTGCACCCGCGCGAGCGCCTGGTGGAAGACGACCTCATGGCCCGCTTCGACGTCAAGCGCCACATCGCCCGCGAGGCCCTGGCCGCGCTGGACCGCATGGGCCTCATCGAGCGCCGCAAGAACGTCGGCGCCCTGGTGCGCTCCTTCTCCACCCAGGAAGTGCAGGAGCTGTACGAGCTGCGCGGCATGCTCGAAGTGGAGGCTGCCCGCAAGATCCCCCTGCCCGTGCCGGCCGAGAGGCTCGAACGCCTGACCTCCATCCAGCAGCAGCACGACGCCGCCGTGGCCGAAGGCAACGCGCGCCTGGTGTTCCGCATCAACCTGGCCTTTCACCAGGAACTGTTTGCGCTGGCGGGCAACGACACGCTGCACAAGGCCATCACCGAATACGCGCGCCAGACGCACCCCATCCGCTTCGCCTCCCTGGTCTCGGCCGACTACCGCGAGCGCGCACGCCAGGAACACTGGCAAATGATCGAAGCCCTGCGCGCCCAGGACCGCGACGCCCTGGTCCGCCTGTGCGCCGAGCACCTGCTGCCCTCGCGCGATGCGTATCTGAATGCGCAGTTGCAGCGGTTGTAGGCGAAGTCACCCCAGGAGCGACGCGGGCAGCGTCACGCGCCGTTGCCGCCGCTGCGCTCGGCAGCCAGACGCTCCCGCAACTGGCCGAGGGTGACGGCGCTGGAGGGATCAGCCCTCAAGGCGTCATAAGCAGGGCCTACCTCCAGGTGCAGCCAGCTATCCAGGCCGCGATCCTTGTCCATCAGCGCTTTCAACCCCGCGCAGATCACCTCGCTTTCGCTGGCGTACTCACCGGCCCTCACTTTGGCCCTGACCGCATCGGCGATGTCATTGGGCAAGGTGATGCTCATTTGCTGAGTGGTCTGCATGGGAGGCTCCCTGTAGGCAAGTGAGTGATCCTACTTTCATGTGGCAATCCAGTCGCCGACCCCGCCTCAGCTTGCACTCGCCCCCAACCTCCCCCGGTACGCCGCAGGCGTCTCCCCGAACGTGCGCCGGAACAAGCCGATGAAGGCGCTGGCCGTGGCGTAGCCCAGGTCCAGCGCGATGTTCGTCACCGGCGCGCCGGCGGCCAGCATCTCCAGCGAGCGCATCAGCCGCGCGCGCTGGCGCCAGGCGGTGAAGCTGAAGCCGGTTTCCGAGACAAAGCGCCGGCTCAGCGTGCGCGAGCTGACCGCTGCCCAGCGCGCCCAGGCCTCCAGGTCGCGGGCATCGGCCGGGTCGGCGATCAGTGCGCGGGCGATGCGCTGCAGGCGCGGGTCGGCGGGCAGGGGCAGGCCCAGGGGCTCCACGGGCAGGGTGCGGATCTCGTCCAGGATCACCGCCATCACATGGGCGCGGGCCTGGTCCGCCGAAGGGCCTGGTTGCACGGGCTGCGTTGTGGGCACGCCTTGCTGCCATCCCCAGCCGGCGGCGCGCAGCACGGCCTCGCGCAGCAGGCCCGAGGTGCGGATGGCGCAGGGCCGCTGCGGCAGGTCGGCGCAGGCCGGCTCCGCCACATAGACGCTCCAGCCGTGGAAGGGGCCATGGGAGCGGCCCGAATGCAGCTGGTGCGGCGGCAGCCACACGGCATGGATGGCGGGCACCACCCAGACCGCGTCTTCCACGCCCACCGACAGCAGCCCGCGCAGCGAGCCGAACAGCTGGCCGCGCGCGTGGCGGTGCGGCTCGGAGGCCAGCTCCTCGTCCTGGTTGCCCACGGCCGCGATCAGCACGGGGCCATCGGCACGGTTCACATGGCTGACCAGTTCAAGAATGGCATCGGGCATGGCGTCTTTGAGCTATTTGTTGGCCGATCCAGTCTACAGCCGCCAACGCCTTTGTTCTTACGCTTGTGCCATGCACACAGACAACACCGCCCTTGCAGACCCGCCAGGCCCGGCCATCGACCTGGACTCGCTCTACGCCGCCCCGGCAGAAAGAATCCAGAAGGCCGTGCGCGACCGCCTGTCCGACTTCCACGAGGCCTATCTGCGCCAGGCCAGCTTCTTTTGCCTGGCCACGGCCGGCGAACGCGGCCTGGATGCCTCGCCGCGCGGCGGGCCACCCGGCTTTGTGCAGGTGCTGGACGAGCGCACCGTGGCCTTTGCCGACTGGCCCGGCAACAACCGCATCGAATCCCTGCGCAACCTGCAGGCCGATGACCGCCTGGCCATGCTCTTCCTGTTCCCGGGGCTGGACATCTTCCTGCGCATCAACGGGCGCGGCCGCATCTCCACCGACCCCCATCTGCTGCAAGAGCTGAGCGAAGGCCGGGGCACGCCCAAGACCGCCACCGTGGTGCTGGTCGACGAGGTGCTGCTGCACTGCGGCAAGGCCATCCACCGCTCCGGCCTCTGGAACCCGTCAAGCCAGCTGGACCGCACCGCCCTGCCCTCCGTGGGCCAGATGATGGCCGCCCTCACGCAGTTGGCCGATGCCACGGCGCCCGCCATGGATGCCGCCCAACAGGAGCAGGCCAACGCCCACTACGCCCATGCGGTCAGGCACGACCTGTACTGATGCCCTGCTTTTTCCCAGGAACCATGACATGCTGATCGATACTTCCCGCTTTCCCCTGGTCTACCTGCGCGAACCCGAAGCGCAGGCACCTGCAGACGCAGGCAACGGCAATGACGCATCGGCCGAGGCCCAGATCGAATCCCTGCTCGACCAGGGCCGGCACTTCGTGCTGCTCACCGACCACCTGCCCGGCGACCACCCCGAGGAAAGCCACGAAGAACGCAAGCAGCGCGCCCTGTTCTTCAAGCGCAACCGCGAACGCATGCGCCAGCTGTGCCGGGGCATGGTCGTCATCACGGGCGACCGCGCCGTGCCAATGGCCCTGCGCCTGGCCGTGCAAGGCATGGGCAAGGCGCTGGGCATGCGGGTTGCGTTCGTGCAGGGGGAGGATGAGGCGCAGGCGTGCTCGTGGGAGCTGCTGGCCAGCGCCTGAGCAGGCGCCGGTCCCCTCGGCGCGCACCTGGCCCGGTGCACGCTGCACGCTGCGGCGCTAAGCCGCCGAATCCCGCAAGGCCTGCGCCACGCGCGCCTCATCGGCTGCCTTCTCGGCCTCGCGCAGCCGCCGTTGGGCCAGATTGCGGTAGGTGCTGCCAGCCGTGATCGCCTTGCTTCTGGAGCAGTCGCCCGTGAACAGGGCGCTGTGGCGAATCATCTTCAAGGCCTCGGCCACCACGTCCAGCCGCTGGCAGCCCTCCGGCGTCTCCAGCCACTTCAAGGCCATCTGCGCCGTGGCCGTGATCTCGGCGCAGCCCTCATCCACCAGCTTGTGGATCTCGGAGATATCGCGCGTCAGCCGCTCGATCCTGGCGGCCGCGGTCTTGGCCTGTTCCTTGGTCTGCTTCATGGCTGCGCCCTCCGTGCGAGGGTGTTTAAGAGCTGCGCCAGACCGCAAGACAGAGAGGGCTGAAGTGAAGAAATTACCGTGGCCGTGCAGGCCATCGGGCGAGAGACATTCGCCATGGTTTCGTACTCCTGTGTGAGACGGAAACCACCAGCCCGCGTTCTTACGCGCAGACAGGTGGACGGGATGTTAAGAACACATACACAGACGTGCGGACGCCCTTACGGGTAGCCCCATCCCGCCCAAAACCGCATGGACGAGCGGGCGCGATGCCCACTCGTCGAGTGTTCAGACGTGACAAGGCCTCGCTATCGGGGAGGCTCTTCCGCTGTGTATGTGAGGTGTTCTTACGCACCAGCCCCGGACAGGGGCTAGGGTGAATCATATAGTCTTTTGAGTGCGGAATATGTGAACTACTTTGACTGCATCGTGAAATAATTAAGGGAAGTCTGCAAACCCCGTTTTTTAACCAGCCATCGTTCGTAAGCCGCTGATTTGGTTGAAATGAAATCTCGGAAAACTAGATTTCTCAGAGAATTCTCAAGGGCAATTAATGTAATAAATTCATATTTCATTGATTATCCTTAGCTATTACAATTAAAATTTAAAGTAAATAAATTTAATCTTATTTCATTAATAATGCGTTATTTTCAATAAATTCTTTTCTTAGTACTCTTTTCTTTTTCAAAACAATCTGATACACTTCTACTGTTTGACGCAATAGAGCAAACTTAAACTCAACCTATTAACAGAGCTCATGGAAACAAAAATGGCACATGACGATTCCTTTGACAGGATAATTGAACAAGCTATTACAGATGCAAGAAAAGGAGTGGGGCGTTTGTGCATATTGGTTGCGGGAAAAACTGGGGTTGGAAAAAGCACGTTAATTAATTCTGTATTCCGAGGCGACTTCGCAAGGACTGGTTCGGGGAAGCCTGTAACACAGAAAATCGAAGAGATCACGAAACCAGGGCATCCTCTTACCATAATTGATACCAAAGGACTGGAGATTGAAGATTATGAGAAAATAAAAAATGATTTAGAGGAAGAGATTCTACGTCGCGCCGCAAGTGAAGATCCAAACGAGCATATTCACATCGGATGGGTTTGCATCCCATCTGTCTCCGATCGTGTAGAGGATGCGGAGATAAATCTATGCAAATTCATTAAAGAAAAAAATATCCCTTTGATTGTAGTCGTTACGAAATCAAAGAGGAACGACCCATTCATCGAAAAAGTCAAAGAACTCATTCCCGACGCCGATTGTGTTCTGGGTGTTCGCGCGCTGGAGGAATATATTGAAGAGGCAGAAGTAAAACTACCCATCATCGGATTAGATAATCTAATTGAAGAAACATCCAAACTCTTACCAGATGCTCAATCTCGCGCCTATACCAATGCTCTCTCCACTCGAAATAAGCGGGCGCTTGTAGAAAAAAAGAAACAAGCGGAAGTTGAAGTCAAAGCCGCAACCGCCATGGCAGTCGCCGCCGCAACAATACCAATTCCATTCTCAGATGCAGTAGTTTTACTTCCAATACAAATTGGAATGCTAGCAAAAATAGGTTCAACCTACGGCATGGAGTTAAACACAACAGCAATCACTACTTTAATTTCTGGCGCCCTAGGTGGTTCCGCAGTAACACTAGTTGGACGAACCGTTGTTTCAGGAATGCTAAAAATAATACCTGGAATTGGAAGTGTTGCCGGCGGAGCAATTGCAGCGACCACTGCGGGAACACTGACTAAACTGCTCGGCGACAGTTACATTTCAGTGTTGCATGCTTTTTGCGAATCCAACCCAGGAAATCCAATCGATATAGCGCATATATCAAAGGAGCTTAAAAGGAGATTCATTTAGTTCTGCACCGGTAAAGAATATTTCATAGTGCAGTAATTTGAACTGAGAGAACTCCTCGTCAACGACTGACGCTACCAAGTGTTGGCACAAACAGACACATCTCCCTACAAGCCTCATACGGGGGAGTCGGATCGATAAAATTATTGGGAATCATTCTCATCCCGTTTTCTCCATGCACTCCCCCCTCCACACGCTGACCCCGATCGCCGGGGCCCTGGCCCTTCTTTTGTCTGCTGGCGCCGCATGGGCCCAGCCTGCCCCTTCCACGGCAACGGCCGCGCCCGAGCTGGGCACCGTCACCGTGGAGGCCAGCGCCGATGCGTCGGCTGAAGGCCTGTCCAGGCCCTACACGGGCGGCCAGGTGGCGCGCGGCGGGCGGGCCGGGATTCTGGGCACGCGCGACAACATGGAGACGCCGTTCTCCATCACCAGCTACACCAACGAGCTGATCCAGGACCGCCAGGCCAAGAGCGTGGGCGATGTGCTGCAGAACGATCCTTCCGTGCGCGTGGCGCGCGGCTTCGGCAATTTCCAGGAGTCCTACTTCGTGCGCGGCTTCGTGCTGGGCTCGGACGACGTGGCCTACAACGGCCTGTATGCGTTGCTGCCGCGCCAGTACATCGCCACCGAGCTGTTCGAGCGCGTGGAGCTGCTGCGCGGCGCATCGGCCTTTCTGATGGGCGCCAGCCCCAATGGCGGCGGCCTGGGCGGCAACATCAACCTGCTGCCCAAGCGCGCGGGCACTGATCCGCTGTCGCGCGTGACGGCAGGCATTGCCAGCGGCGGCCAGGCCTTCGTGGCGGCCGACGTGAGCCGGCGCTTCGGCCCCGACCAGGCCACGGGCATCCGCCTGAACGCCGCGCACCGTGGCGGCGATACCGCCATCGACCAGGAAAGCTCCAAGCTCGATCTGCTGTCCGTGGGCATGGACTGGCGCAGCCGCAATGTGCGCCTGTCGGGCGACATCGGCTGGCAGGACAACCGCCTCAAGCGCACGCGCACCAATGTCACGCCGGGCGCAGGGCTGGCCGCCATTGCTGCTGCGCCCGATGCTTCCTCCAACTGGGCCCAGCCCTGGACCTATTCCGACGAGCGCGACCTGTTCGGCACGCTGCGCGGCGAATGGGACATCAACAGCAACGTGACGGCCTGGGCCGCCTACGGCCTGCGCCGCAGCTCCGAGAACAACTCGCTGGCCAACATCACGCTGGCGGCGGCCGGCAATGGCGCGGCCACCACCAGCCGCTTCGACAACGCGCGCAAGGACCGCGTGAGCACAGGCGAGCTGGGCGTGCGCGCACGCCTGAATACGGGCAGCGTGGGCCATGAGATCGTGGCCAGCTACTCTGCCTTCGACCTCAAGGTCTACAACGCCTACGGCATGAGCACCGGCGGGGGCAGCAACACGCTGGCCACCAATCTCTACGACCCGCGCTACTACGCGATCACGCCGCTCAACTACCTGGGCAACGACCTGTCCAACCCCGCCTACAACCGGGGCACGCGCCTGAACAGCTTTGCGCTGGGCGACACGCTGTCGCTGATGGACGGCCGCATGCTGGTGACGGCCGGCGTGCGTCGCCAGACGATAGAGACCGACTCGGTGAGCTACCGCATCGTCAGCAACGGCGCAGTCACCAGCCAGGGCGGCGTGCGCACGGCCTATGACCAGAGCCGCACCAGCCCGGTGCTGGGAGCGGTGTTCAAGCTCACGCCCCAGGTATCGCTGTACGGCAACTACATCGAGGGACTGGCCCAGGGCGACACGGCGCCGGCCAAGTCGGGCGACACCATCATCGCCAACGCGGGCCAGCAGATGTCGCCCTACGTGACCAAGCAAAAGGAAGTGGGCGTCAAGTACGACGGCGGCAAGCTGGGCGGCGGCCTGGCCTTCTTCTCCACCGACAAGCCGCGCTCGCTGATCGACGGCAACCTGTTCACCTCGGCCGGCAAGGACCGTCACCAGGGCGTGGAATTCAACGTCTTCGGCGAACCCATGCGCGGCCTGCGCCTGCTGGGCGGCGCCACCTGGCTGGACGCCAGGCAGCAGAGCACGGGCCGCGCCACCACCGACGGCAAGCGCGTCATCGGCGTGCCGCGCTTCCAGGCCACGGCGGGCGTGGAATGGGATGTGCCAGGCATCAACGGCCTGGCGCTGGACGGCCGCCTGGTGCACACCGGTGCCAGCTACGCCAACGATGTCAACAGCCTGCGCGTGGCCGGCTGGAACCGCCTGGACCTGGGCGTGCGCTACATGACCGAAGTGCAGGGCAAGCTGCTCACGCTGCGCCTGCGCGTGGACAACGCGACGGATCGCAACTACTGGGCCTCCGTAGGCGGCTACCCCGGTTCGGGCTACCTGACGGTGGGCGGTCCGCGCACGTTCTCGCTGAGTGCGAGTGTGGATTTCTGAGGCGGGATGCGCGTGCTTTTTGGGGAAGGAACCTTTCGCCCGGGCATGGTAATGCACCTGCATTACCATGCATGGCAGCCTATCAGGAGATGCCATCATGTTTTCGACACTTGAAGCCGAATCCACGCTCACTGACCGCTACCAGACCACCATTCCCGAAGCCGTTCGCCGCGCATTGCACTTGAGCAAGCGCGACAGGATCCACTACACCATCCTGCCCGGCGGTGAGGTCGTGCTCAGTCGCGCCGACTCCACCGAGGATGCCGATCCCGTGCTGGGCCAGTTTCTCGGCTTTCTGGCCCAGGACATGGCAGCCCACCCCGAGCGCCTGCAGACCATGGATGCCCGTCTAGCGCAGCAGATCCAGGCGCTGACCGAAGGCATCGAGGTCGATCTGGATGCACCGCTTTCAGCAGACGACGAATGAGCGCCGTACCCCCCGCCCCCTTGCGCATTCACGGCTGGACGGTATTCATGCACCCGCTTTTCCTGGCCCAGCTGCAGGCGTTGAGCCAGGAAGTGGAGGGTCTGAAAACCAAGGACCCTGGCGGGTACACACGCAAGAACGCGACCAAGCGATTGGCGGCGATCCGCAAGCTGGCATTCGATGTCATCCCGCAGGATCCGACGCGGCCAGACTACCGCCAGGGCCATACCCTGGGCGAGGAGCACAAGCACTGGTTTCGGGCCAGGTTCTTCCAGCAGTACCGCCTGTTCTTTCGCTTTCACGCCCCCAGCAAAATCATCGTGTTCGCCTGGGTCAACGATGAGGACACCAGGCGAGCCTATGAGGGCAGCGACGATGCCTACAGGGTGTTCCGAAAAATGCTCGCCAACGGGCACCCTCCTGGCGATTGGGACAGTTTGCTGGCACAGGCGAAGTCCCCGCCACCCGACTCACAGCCGCACGCCTGAGCCGCAGCCCGCCCTCAGGTCTCGCGCGGCTTGGTGTCCGGCTCCGCGTCATCGTGCGGGGGCGGCGCACTGACCACGTGCGGCAGCATCACGAGGATGACGATGGCCAGCAGCGTGGCCAGCAGCGCGATGGCCTCGCGCCCCAGGCCGCAGGCCACGCCGATGGCGGCCGTCATCCAGATGCCGGCGGCCGTGGTCAGGCCCTGTACCTGTTCCTCTGAGTGGCGCTTGATGATGGCGCCCGCGCCCAGGAAGCCTACGCCGGCCACCACGCCCTGGATCACGCGGCTCATGTCGGCAATGTCCATGCCGCCGCGCTCGGGCACCAGCACGAACAGCGCCGCGCCCATGGCCACCAGCATGTGGGTGCGCAGGCCTGCGGCCTTGCCCTTGTGCTCGCGCTCGTAGCCGACGATGCCGCCCAGCAGCGCCGCCAGCAGCAGGCGCACCATGACGCGCGTGACCTCGGCCGCATCGGGCAGGCTGGAAAATTCCTCGACCAGGGTGTTGGCCACTTCCTCCCACATGGCGCGTTCCTTTCCTTGGGTTTGCGTCCGGACTCAGGAAGGGAGCATGGCGTGGCGTGCAGCACACCCAGGCCATCGCCATTCGCCATTGGCTGTCAGCCAAGCGCGCCCGCTTCAGGCGCCTGCGGGCTTGTCCTGGTCCTTCGGGGGAGAGGCCTGCTCGGGCACCGGTGCGGGTGCCGACGCAGGAGCAGGTGCAGGTGCAGGTGCGACCACCATGCTCAGCATGTGCTGGGCCAGCGTCTCGTACAGCGGCCGGGCCAGCATGCGCGAGACCAGGCTGGCCAGCATGGCCGCCGCCATGAGGCTGAGCACCATGGAGTGGCCGTCCACCATCTCCATGACGATGATGAAGGCCGTCAGCGGCGCCTGCGTCACGGCGGCCAGGAAGGCGGCCATGCCCATGGCGATGAGGGCGGGCGCGATGTCTGCGCCCATGAGGCCGGCCACGTTGTGGCCCACGCCCGCGCCAATGGACAGCGAGGGCGCGAAGATGCCGCCCGGCACGCCCACCCAGGCCGACAGCCAGGTGGCGATGAACTTCAGGGTGACGTAGAACGAAGGCACGTCGGCCTGGCCCGCCAGCATGTGCTTGACGGCTTCCGAGCCCGCGCCGAAGGTGGCGCCGCCCGTGACCATGCCGATGACGGCGATCACCAGCGCGACCGCCGCCGCGAAGCGGATGGGAAAGCGCGCGCGCAGCTGGTTGAGCCGCTCGGGCGCGCGGGTCAGCGAGGCGGCCAGCAGCTTGGCGAACAGCCCGCCCAGCACGCCGCAGGCCAGGGTCACGCACAGGCCGGGCAGCAGCGCGTCCCAGGTCAGGTGGGGCACCTGGATGCGCCCGAAATAGCTGAGGTTGCCGAAGGCCGACACGCCCATCAGGCCGGCCAGCACGATGGCCGCGATGATCAGGCCGCTGGAGCGTGACTCCAGCTTGCGCGACAGCTCCTCGATGGCGAAGACCACGCCGGCCAGCGGCGCGTTGAAGGCCGCCGCAATGCCGGCCGCGCCGCCGGCCACCAGCAGCGCATGGTGGCTGATGCCCGAATGCGGGCCGAACCAGCGCCGCGCATGGTGCATGACACCGGCGGCCACCTGCACCGACGGCCCCTCGCGCCCGATGGACAGCCCCGCCGCAAAGCCTGCGCTGGCCAGCGCCATCTTGGCGAAGGACAGCCACAGCGACACGAAGCGCCCGCGCTGCGTGGAGTCCAGCGCCGGGTCCAGCGTGGCGATCACCTGCGGAATGCCCGATCCCGCCGCACCCGGCGCCCAGCGCCGCGTGAGCCACACGGCGCCCGCCGTGACGGCAGGCATCCACAGCAGCACGGCCCAGCCGCCCTGCCAGTGGTAGATGCTCTCGAAGAATTCGAAGCCCGCGTCCGCCATCAGCGTGAAGGCCACCACGCACAGCCCGGCGGCGGCGGCATAGGCCAGCACGATGGTGCGGTCCAGCCAGCGCCTGCCGTCCCGGAATTCCTGGTTCAGGTTGTGGAGGAAGTCGGGTTCTTGCTGCATCGCGTGAAGAGGCTGGGCGAAAGCTCTTCATTGTGCACAAGCCCGGCCCCAGGGGCTGTCGCCATCGGCAATGCCTACTTCGCCGCTGAGTTGATGGACGACCGTGGCGGGGTCGGCGTGGTGTCCATGCGCTGCCCGTCACCATTGCCCTCCACCCTCTGTGCTCCCCACCTGGAAGGAAGCACGCAATGACCGTCAACGCCTATGGAGCTCATGCAGGCGAGTCCAGGCGCGCGGCGGCGCAGCCGGGCAACGCGATCCCCGCATTAGCGTGAACAGGCCCTAGGGCGCCGCCGTCCAGGGATTGATGGTCTGCAGCCCACCGGCCTCGAACGGACTGGTGTCGCGCGTTGCCACCATCAGCCCATGCGCCATGGCGGTGGCCGCGATATAGCCATCGGCCTTGGCGATGGCCTTGCCCTGCGTTTTCGCGCTCGCCATCAGGTCGGCATAGGCCTTTGCCGCGTCCAGGTCAAAGGCCAGGACACGGCCGGCGAAGGCCGGCAAAACCTCATGCTCCAGTCGCTCCTGGTAGATCGTGCGACGCCTTCCCTCGGGCATCGCTGCAATGCCGTAGCGCAGTTCTGCCACGGTGACGGCAGACAGATGCAGCGTTTCAATGGCCTGGGCGTCCATCCAGGCAAGCACTCTGGAGTCGGGCTCAAGCCTCCAGAGTTCCGAAATGACGTTGGTATCGACAACGATCATTCAAAGTCCATGGGCTCGGCCGGCGCCCTGTCGCGCAGCCTGTTGAAGCCCTCGGCTTCGGAGTCGGTCAGTCCTCCTGCCTCGCGGGCAATCGACGCCAGCATGGAGCCCAGCCTGACACGCTCTGCCGGCCGGACGGCGGATTCCAGAATGTCGCGGATTTCCGCCTCCGTACTGCGGCCATGGTGGGCAGCGCGTACCCGCAAGGCCCGGTGCACGGCATCGGGCAGGTTTCTCACAGTCACATTGGCCATTGCGCAGCCTTTCATGGAGTTCACCGGCAATGATATCAATTCAACGATTTCGATATCAAGGCCCTCATTCGCAGGCCAGTGTCGAAACTCGGCAAAGCCGGGCCGGAGCCGCCGCACGCCAAGCACGCACTGGAAATAGCCGCGCTGCAGCGCTACCGGCAGGTCAAAAGGCATCACGACGGTGCCAGCCCGCAGTTCCTCGCGCCAAGACCATGGCTGCGTACTTCGAGAGCCATCCGTCCTTCAGGCATTCCACCGACCGGGCATGAGCCCACTGGCACCTCCGTGCCGTAGGCCACTCCACGTCCGTGGCGATGGTGGCGGGCGGTTCAGTCCACCACGAAGAGCCTGGCACCCTTGGGCGAGCGCGAGCGGTGCGGCTCGGCGTTGTCCGCCACCTGGTAGCTCATGCCGGGTGTCAGCGTGAAGCGGCGGCCGTCCGCCAGTTCGGTCTCCAGTTCCCCTTCCAGGCACAGCAGCACATGGCCCTTGGTGCACCAGTGGTCGGAGACATAGCCGGGCATGTACTCCACCGTGCGCACGCGGATGTTGCCGAAGTTCTGCGTGCGCCAGAACGCCTGGCCGGCCTCGGCCGAATGCTCGGTGGGCGCCACGGCGGCCCAGTCGGTGGTGTTGAAGGGGATGTTGTCCATCTGCATGGCGGGATTCCTTGATGAAGGGGGTGTACAGCTAGAGGGCCGGCGTCGGCAGCAGCCTCGGCCTCAGCTGCCGCGCCGCAGCAGGTAGATATCCATGATCCAGCCATGCCGCTCGCGCGCTGCGGCGCGGGCCTGCACGATGCGCGGGGCGGCCTCGGCCAGCGGGCCGCTGTCCAGCATCTGGCGGTCCATGCCCAGGTAGGCACCCCACCAGATGTGCAGGCCGTGGGAGGGCAGCTCGGTGAAGCTGCACTGCCCGTCCAGCATCACCACGGCCGTGTCCACGCCGGGCGGCCAGCCCTGCTCGCGCAGCTGGCGGCCCGTGGTCACCACGAAGGGCTGGCCTATGCCGTTGAGCGCAATCGCATGCGCGGCGCACAGCACCTGCATGGAGCTGATGCCCGCCACCACGCGCACGCTGTGCGGCGCCGGCTGCATGCGCGCGGCAATGCGCAGGGTGCTGTCGTACAGCGCCGGGTCCCCCCAGACCAGCAGGGCGACCTGCAAGGGCTGGCCGGGGCTGCGCGGCTGCAGCCCCCCGTCCTGGGAACGGGTGATGGCCGCCTGCCAGCAGCGCGTGATGGCCGCATGCCATTCATCGACCTGGGCCAGGTAGTCGTCGCCCACGCTGCGGCGCACGGGCATGTCGAAGCCTTCGATGCGCGGGCCGGGCGCAGTGAGCACGGCATCGCACAGGTCGCGGCGCAGGGCGGCGAGTTCGGCCTTGTCCTCGCCCTTGTGCGGCAGCAGGATCAGGTCGGCGGCCTGCATGGCGGCCTGGGCTTCGCGCGTGAGGTGGTCGGGGTTGCCCGTGCCGATGCCGATCAGGCTCAGCGCCACGGGCGGCAGGGCCGCGCTCATGGGGCGGGGTTCCCGAGGGGCACGTCGATCACGGTGTCGCTCCCGGTGTCCCTCAAGGTATCCCTCGCGGTATCCAGCGCGGCGCCGCCGCGCACATCGGTGGCGGGAAAGCGCGGCTCGGCGCCCAGCGGGCGGTAGCGGCGGTCGTAGTCGGCCGCGTAGAGGCGGCTTTCGCCGAAGTCCTCGGCCTGCAGGCTGCGGCCCACCAGGATCAGGGCCGTGCGCTCCATGTGGGTGGCCACGGCCTCGGTCAGGCCGCCGACCGTGGTGCGCACCACGGTTTCGTCAGGCCAGCTGGCGCGCCAGACGATGGCCACGGGGCAGTCGGCGCCGTAGTGCGGCAGCAGCTCGGACTGCACCTTGGCGGCCACATGGATGGACAGATGGATGGCCAGCACGGCGCCCGTGGCCGCGAAGGCGGCCAGGTTCTCGCCCTCGGGCATGGCCGTGGCGCGGCCCGAAGTGCGCGTCAGCACCACGGACTGGCACAGGCCGGGCAGGGTCAGCTCCGCGCCCAGCGTGGCGGCGGCGGCCGCGAACGAGGGCACGCCGGGCGTGACGGTGTAGGCAATGCCGGCCTCGCGCAGGCGGCGCAGCTGCTCGCCCATGGCCGACCACACGGACAGGTCGCCCGAGTGCAGGCGCGCCACGTCTTCGCCACGCGCCTCGGCGGCCTGGATCTCGGCCACGATGTCGTCCAGGCTCATGGAGGCGGTGTTGACGATGCGCGCGCCCGGCGGGCAGTGCGCCAGCAGCTCGCGCGGTATCAGCGAGCCTGCGTACAGGCAGACCGGGCAGGCCGCCATGAGGTCGCGCCCGCGCACGGTGATCAGGTCGGCGGCGCCGGGGCCGGCGCCGATGAAATGCACGGTCATGCCGTTGCTCCTTGGTTCTTGGCCTGGCTGGCGTGGGCCAGGCAACAGTTCAGAGGTCCGCCCTGGCCCACGGCCAGGGCCAGGGTGGCGCTACCATCGTCCGCGACCAGGCGGGTCACGCTCAGGGCGGAGTGCGGGCCTGCGGCGGCCAGCGCCGCCGCCTCGGCCACGCTGCCCGTGCCATAGCGCGCCAGCATGCGCGGCGACTGCGTGACCACGGGCTGCCCAGGCAGTTGCCCTGGCGGCACGCGCACCAGAACGGCCGTGGGCACGACAGCCGCCATCCAGGCGGCCAGCGCCGGGTGGCCGGCCTTGGTGTCCAGCACGGCCACGGCGCAGATGGGCTGGGGCGCGCAGGCGCTTGCGTCTGCGCTTTCCGGCAGCTGCGCCTGCGCCCGCTGCCACAGCGCCTGCAGCGCATGGGGCAGTGCGTCGGTGTGCAGGCCCAGGCCCAGCACGCCGCAGCGGTGGGGGATGGCTTCGTCCGGGTTCACCGCTGCCAGCTCCACTGCACCAGCGGCCGCGCAGCCTTCCAGCTGCGCATGCGGCCCAGCGGCTCGGCGCTGGAAATCTCCAGCCGCAGCAGCTGGCCGCCGTGCTCGGCCTGCAGTTGCACCAGCAGGGCCTCGGTCTCCAGCGTCACGGCATTGACCACCAGGCGGCAGCCTGCGGGCATGAGGGCCTGCAGGCGCTCGAACAATTCGGCGTCAAAGCCGCCGCCCACGAACACGGCCTGGGGCCGGGCCAGCGCCTGCAGTTCGGCCAGCGCCTCGGGCGCCACGCCCTGCACCACGCGCAGGCGCGCCCGCAGTCCGAAGCGCCGGGCGTTGTGGCGGATGTTGTCCGCACGCGCCGCATGCTGCTCCAGGCTGATGGCCGAGCCACCGGCCAGGCACCACTCCACGGCCACCGAGCCCGATCCGCCGCCCACATCCCACAGGCATTCGCCGTGGCGCGGCGCAAGAGCCGCCAGGGTCAGCGCGCGGGCCGGGGCCTTGGTGATCTGGCCGTCGTTGGCGTACCAGTGGTTGGGCCGGCCCGGCACCAGCGGCAGGGCCGCGCCGCCCTGGGCGAGCACGGCCACGGCCACGGGCGCGCAGGCAGGGGCGGCGGCCAGGGCCTGGGCGGCTTCGGCGGCGCGCCATGCGCGGCGGCGCTCGCGCGGGCCGCCCACGGATTCCAGGACTTCCAGGCGGCTGTCGCCCCAGCCTTCCTGCACCAGCCAGTCCGCCAATGCGGCCACGGCGGCGCCATCGCGCAGCAGCACCAGCGACTGGCGGCCTGGCGACAGGTGCGGCAGCAGCTGCTCCACGTGGCCGGCGTGCAGGCCCAGGCAGACCGTGTCTTCCAGCTTCCAGCCCAGGCGGGACGCCAGCAGCGAAAATGTCGAAGGTTGGGCGTGGCAGCGCCACTCCTGCGGCGCCAGATGCGCCGCCAGGCTGCCGCCCGCCCCGAACCAGAACGGATCGCCCGACGCCAGCACCACCGTGGGCCGGCCACGGCAGGCCAGCACGGGTGCCACGTCAAAGGGCACGGGCCAGGGACGGCCCCGCTCGCCGGCACCGGCCAGCGCCAGGTGGCGCGGCCCGCCGAAGACGGTCTCGGCCGCGTCCAGCGCGCGCAGCGCGGCGGGCGAGAGGCCGTCCAGGCCGTCTTCGTTCAGGCCCACCAATGTCAACCAGGGATCAGTCATGCCCCATGTTCTCCTGCTGGGCGGCACCAGCGGCGCCAGCCAGCTGGCCCAGGCCCTGCACCGCGCCGGCATTGCCGCCGTGTTCTCGTATGCGGGCGTCACGCAGTCGCCCGTCGCCCAGCCCCTGCCCACGCGCGTGGGCGGGTTTGGCGGCGCCCAGGGCCTGGCGCAATTCCTGCGCGGGCAGGCCATCAGCCATGTGGTCGATGCCACCCATCCGTTTGCCGCACAGATGAGCCGCAATGCCTGCGAGGCCTGCGCCGCCACCGGCACGCCGCTGCTGGCGCTGGAGCGCGAGCCCTGGCAGGCCAGTGCCGGCGACGCCTGGATCGACGTGCCCGACATGCAAGCCGCCGCTGCCGCCCTGCCCCAGGCAGCCGCCCGGGTGTTTCTGGCCGTGGGCCGCAAGCAGCTTGCGGCCTTTGCGGGCCAGCCGCAGCACCACTACCTGCTGCGCCTGGTCGATGCGCCCGAGCCCGGCAGCCTGCCCCTGCCCCACACCACGGTAGTGCTGGGGCGCGGTCCTTTCAGCGCGGAAGACGATGAAGCATTGTTGCGCACGCACGGCATCGAATGGCTGGTGGCCAAGAACGCAGGCGGCGAGGCCACGCGCGGCAAGCTCGATGCCGCACGCGCCCTGGGCCTGCCCGTGGTGATGGTGCAGCGCCCGGCGCTGCCGCAGCGCCAGCGCACCGGGTCGGTGGCTGCGGTGCTGCACTGGATTGCTCATGGCGTGCTGCCGATAGCACCGCCCGCGCCGCCAGCACCTTCCGCGCCGCCATCCATGCCGTAGTGGCGTGGCGTGTAGACCCAGCGGCCCACGCGGCGCGTGGCGCTGTTGCCCACCAGGACCACGGTGCGCATGTCAGCCATCTCGGGCGTGGCCTCGGCCAGCGTGCATACGTGCAAGTGTTCCTCGGGCGTGGACACGGCGCGCGCGAACACCAGCAGGCGCTGCGGCTCGCAGCGGGTGCGCAGCAGCTGCAGCAGGCGCACAAAGCCTTCGGGCCGGCTCTTGGAGCGCGGGTTGTAGAAGGCCATGGCGAAGTCGGCCTCGGCCGCCAGTTCCACGCGCCGCGCGATCACCGGCCAGGGCTTGAGGTTGTCCGAGAGATTGATGCAGCAAAAGTCATGGCCCAGCGGCGCACCAGCGCGCGCGGCGGCGGCCAGCATGGCGGTGATGCCGGGCAGCACCTGGATATCGAGCGCCTGCCAGGCGGCAGCCTGCACCGCATCGGCAGATTCAATGGCCTCGAACACGGCCGACGCCATGGCGAACACGCCCGGGTCGCCCGAGGACACCACGACCACCTGCCGCCCCTGCGCGGCCAGCGCCAGCGCCTGGCGCGCGCGCTCCAGCTCCACGCGGTTGTCGGAGGCATGCCAGGCCACGGCCTGGCCCTGACCCGCCTGCGCCAGCAGGGCCTGCGCGCGGGACACATAGGGCAGGTAGCCGACCACATCGTCGGCCGCGTGCAAGGCGGCTGCGGCTTCGGGCGTGATCTGGTCCAGTGCGCCCGGGCCCAGCCCCACCACCGTCAGACGACCGGCGCTCACCATGCGGCCTCCGGGCGGCGGCCCTGGCCGTGCACGAGCACGATGGCGAAATAGGGGCAGGCGTCGTCGGACACATCGCCCAGGCGCGCGACCTGCTCGCTGTCCGTGGTGCCGTTCTGCACCAGCCAGGCGGCGTCAAGCCGGCCCGTGCGCTGCAGGGCGCGGCGGATGCGCGGCAGGTTGCGGCCGACCTTCATGACCACCAGGGCCTCGGCCGTCTGCATGCGGCGCACCAGCTCGTCTTCCGACAGGGTGCCGGTCATCACGCTGAGCACGTCGTCGCCCCAGGTGATGGGCTCGCCCGTGGCGTGCCAGCAGCCCACCATGCCGGGGATGCCGGGCACCACGTCCAGCGGCACCTGGCCGCGTTCGCGCAGCCGGGTATACAGATGCATGAAGGAGCCGTAGAGGAAGGGGTCGCCCTCGCACAGCACCACCACCTGCCCGGTCTGCGCCAGCGCTTCCAGGCGCAGGCACCAGTCGTCATAGAAGCGCGCCAGCAGGTCCACATAGGCGGGGCTGTCCACGGGCAGCTCGGTGGTCACCGGGTATTCCATGGCGTGCTCGGCAGCGCCTTGGGCCAGCAGGCCGTCCACCAGCTGGCGGGCCTTGCCGGGCCGGCCCTTCTTGCGGAAGAACGCCACCTGGCGGGCGCCGCGCACCAGGCGGTCGGCCTTGACGCTCATGAGTTCGGGGTCGCCCGGGCCCAGGCCCACGCAGACAATGCCGGGCCCGCCCTGGCCGGGACGCGGCTGCCTATTCGACATGGCTGGCCAGTGCGTTGATGGCGGCCACGGTGATGGCCGAGCCGCCCAGGCGGCCGTGCACGGCCATGCAGGGCACGGGCAGGTCCTGCATCAGCGCCTGCTTGGATTCCATGGCACCCACAAAGCCCACGGGGCAGCCGATGATGGCGGCCGGCCGGGGGCAGGCCGGGTCCTGCAGCATGTTGAGCAGGTGGAACAGGGCCGTGGGCGCATTGCCGATAGCCACCACGGCCCCGGCCAGGTGCGGGCGCCACAGCTCCAGCGCGGCGGCGCTGCGCGTGTTGCCCATGTCACGGGCCAGCGCGGGCACGCGCTCGTCCTGCAGCGTGCAGATGATGGGGTTGGCGGCGGGCAGGCGCGAGCGCGTGATGCCCTCGCTGACCATGCGCACGTCGCACAGCACGGGCGCGCCGTTTTGCAGGGCCTGCGCGGCGGCCTCGGCCATGCCCGGCGAGAAGGCCACGTGCGGGGCCAGCTCCACCAAGCCAGCGGCGTGGATCATGCGCACCACCACACGTTCCTCGACAGGCGTGAAGCGTTCCAGCGCCGCCTCGCGGCGGATGGTGGCAAAGGACTGCCGGTAGATCTCGGCGCCATCGGTTTCGTAGCGGTGCAGCATTATTCTTTTGAAAACAGCAATCCCGGATTGTCTCGCACCGAGGCCAGGGTCCGCTGCTCCTGCGCCCTATCCCCGGCACGGCCATGGCGCACTACGGAATAGAAAGGGCCTTCGCCCTCGTCTTCACCTTCTGCCCGCAGCACCACCGTGGCCGGCGCCTGCCGCGCGCAGCCCTTGGCGCATCCGGTCACATGCAGGTGCGCGCCGGGCGGCACCTGCGGCGCCAGCTCCAGCGCCAATGTCTGCGTGGGACCCAGGGCCTGGGTGCAGCCCGGCGCGCCGGTACAGGCGGATACGCGCAGGCGCGGGTCATGGGCGTGGGTGATCCAGTCAGCGGCGCTGTCCAGCCCCGCCGCCGCCCACCAGCGGGGCAGGGCCGCGCCGGCTCCGGCGTCTTCGTCTCCCACCAGCAGCATGCGCCAGGGTGTGACACGCAAAACGGCCTGAACGGGCAGCGCACGCAGCAGCCGCGCCAGCGCCACGGCCGGCAAGCGGCCCAGCGGCGCGCCCAGCATCCAGCCCACGCCGGGCACGGCACCGGACGCCGGTCCTTCGCCGTGGGCCGGGGTTTCTGTCTCCACCCAGTCCAGTCCGGGAGGCGGCTGCAGTTGCGCCGCCACCGCGGCCATGCGTCCGGGCCGCAAGCCCTGGGCGCGGCGAAGGGAGGCCTGGTCGGCAAACCAACGTGCCAGCGCCAGGCCCACGGCCACGGCCTGGCTTGCGTCGGCCACGGCCAGCGCCTGCTGCCGTCCATCGGGCTGCACCAGCCAGCCGGTGGCTGTGCGCTGCAGGCGGATATCGGCGGACACGCCGGCCAGCCGGCCCGGCGCGCCTTCCACCGACCAGCCGAACTTGGCCGGCAGGCCCGCCAGGTCGTCGGCCGCATCCAGTGCCTGCTGCAGGGCCTGGCCCAGCGCATGGACCGACTCCTGCGGCCGGCACAGCGGGTCGATCACCAGGTTGCGGCGGCGCTCGCGGCCCGCGTCGGCGTCCAGCAGGCCCACGGCCGCCAGGGCGCGCAGCACGGCGGCGTGCCGAACGGGTGCAATGCCGCGCAGCTGCACATTGGCGCGGCTGGACAGCTCCAGCACGCCAGTGCCATGCACCAGGGCCAGGCGCGCCAGGCGCCGCGCCTGGGCCACCGTCAACCGCCCCAGCGGCGGGCGCACGCGCACCACCAGCCCATCGCCGGAGGCCATGGGCTGCCAGGCGCCGGGGCACCAGCCTTGGATGTGGGGAGGGGTATGCATGGGATGGGGACCGACTGTAGCGCCGACGCAGCCTGTCCCGCAGGGGCAGCACCCGCAGGCGGTCAAGAAATGCGGGCTTTGTTGATCCAGCCTGCACGGGAAGCGCAGCGGTGACGCTGAACCGATGCCTCGTCTGAATTTGTCACTTCTCATGGAAATTTAACAATTTTCAAAGGGCTTTTATCAAATTAATCACTTACTCTTTGATAAAAACTGATACTTGCACCATCTACCTGGAAAGCGCCATGAATCTCCGCACCTGGACCGTCAAGACCAAGCTCTACGCCGCCTTCACCGCCCTGGCTCTGCTGGTCGCGCTGGTTTCCGTATCCGCCCTGCAGGCGCTGGACGATGCCAACCGCAACCTGACCCGGTTCGTCGATGGCGTGAACGCCCGTGCCCAACTGGCCGAACAGGTGCGCGCAGCCGTGGACAGCCGTGCCATCGCGGCGCGCAACCTGGTGCTGGTGAACACGCCAGCCGACCTGGAGCTGGAAAAAGCGGCCGTGTACGCCGCCCATGCCGAGGTCAAGAACCGGCTGGACCAGCTCAAGGCCCTGGTGGCCGCGCCCGGGGTGGGTGAGGAGGCACGCGCCCTGGTCGCCCGCATCGACCAGATAGAGCAGCGCTACGGCCCGGTGGCGCTGGACATCGTCGCGCTGGCGCTGCGCCAGCAACGGGACGAGGCCATTGCCAAGATGAACAGCGAGTGCCGGCCGCTGCTGGCCCAGCTGATCGCGGCCACCGACGAGTACAGCCGGCTCACGCGCCAGCACGCCCAGGACATGGTGGAGCAGGCCACGCAGTCCTATGTGCAGCAACGCAACATGCAGATCGGCATGAGCGCGGTCGCCTTCGTGCTGGCCCTGCTCATGGGCCGGCTGATCGCACGCGGCCTGACACGCGCGCTGGGCGCCGAGCCGGCCCAGCTCGGTGAAGTCGCCCGCCAGATAGCCGACGGCAACCTCGACCCCGGACTGCTGCGCAGCGAAGCGCCCGCCGGCAGCGTGCAGGCCTCGCTCAACGCCATGCACCAGAGCCTGGCCAGCGTGGTCAGCGACGTGCGCAACAACGCCGACAGCGTGGCCGTGGCCAGCGAGCAGATCGCCAAGGGCAATGCCGACCTGAGCCGCCGCACCGAGCAGCAGGCCAGCGCGCTGCAGCAGACGGCGGCCTCCATGGACGAGCTGTCCTCCACCGTGCAGCAGAACGCGGACAACGCGCGCCAGGTCAACCAGCTCGCGCTCGGCGCCAGCCAGGTGGCGGTCAAGGGCGGCACCGTGGTGCAGGAAGTCGTCGGCGCCATGCAGGACATCCATGCCAGCTCGCGCCAGATCGGCGACATCGTGGGCGTGATCGACTCCATCGCCTTCCAGACCAACATCCTCGCCCTCAATGCCGCCGTCGAAGCCGCTCGCGCCGGCGAACAGGGCAAGGGCTTTGCCGTGGTGGCCGCCGAAGTGCGCACCCTGGCCCAGCGCAGCGCGCAGGCCGCCCGCGAGATCAAGCAGCTCATCACTGACAGCGCCACGCGCGTCAGCCAGGGCGCGGAGCTGGCCGACCAGGCCGGCGCCACCATGGCCGAGGTGCTGCAATCCATACAGCGCGTGACCGACCTCATGGGCGAGATCAGCAATGCCAGCGACGAGCAAAGCGCCGGTGTGGCCCAGGTCGGGCAGGCCATGAGCCAGATGGACCAAGTCACGCAGCAAAACGCCTCGCTGGTGGAAGAAAGCGCGGCGGCGGCCTCCAGCCTCAAGTCCCAGGCCCAGCGCCTGGTGCAGGCCGTGGCCATCTTCCGCCTGGGCGACCAGGGTGGCGCGGCGCAGCAGCCGAGTTTGCAGGCGCCGCTGCCGGCGTCCGTGCCCACGCGCGCGGCCACGGCATCTGCGCTGGCGCCGGCCAGGCCGGCACCGGCACGACCCGCAGCTGGCGCGCGCCCTGCAAGCCCTGCACGCCTGGCTGCGGCCAAGCCGTCCGCCGAATCGCAGGACTGGACCAGCTTCTGAAACCGGCAAGCCGCACGCATGCGCCGCCACCGCTCCTGCACCGCGCCCCTGGACAAGGCTGCGCAGGTGCGCGAACTGGAAGAGTTCTTCCGCGGGCAAAACCCCATCGACCTCGCTGCGGCCGACTGGCACACGCGCATGGAGCAAGGCCTGACCGCCGAGGAAGAAGCCGAATTCACTGAATGGCTGGCGGCCAGCACGGCGCACGAGGCCGCCTTGCGCCACCTGGGTCAGAGCCTGGCGGCAGCGCGGTCCATTCCCCCCGAACAGGAGGCGCGCCTGCGCGCGGAGCAGGCACGCCGGCGCTCGCAGTCAGCGCCTCACGCACACCCGGAACCGGCCTCGCAGCGCCCGTCCTCCGAAGAGCGCCAAGGCTGGATCTGGTCCCGCCTGCTGCCGCGACCTGCCCTGGCGGCCCTGTGCTGCACGGTGGCCCTTGCCCTTGCCCTGGTCCTGGCCGTGGGCGTGGGCTGGCACCAGTGGCAGCAGCAGCCCACCTTCACCAGCAGCCACCTGACCCCACGCGGCCAGGCCAAGACCATCACCTTGCCGGATGGCACCGCACTGTCCCTGGATGCCGATACCCAGGCGCAGGTAACTCTGTACCGCGACCGGCGCGAGGTGCGCATCACGCAAGGGCAGATCCTGTTCGCCGTGGCGCCCGACAGCGCCAGGCCCTTTCATGTGCTGGCCGGCCCGGCGCGCGTCACCGTGGGCGGCACGCGGTTTTCCGTGCGCTATCGCGCCACGGGCATGGAGGCGGGCAGCGCCAAGGTGGCCGTGCAGGAGGGCCATGTGCGCGTGGCCGGTGCGCAAGGCGCGGCAACGCCTGCCGACCTGGTCGCTGGCCAGGCCCTGAGCGTGTCGCCTGCAGGCGTGCTCGGTCCGGTGTCGGCTGTGGCGCCCGGCAGCATTGCGCTGTGGCGCAAGGGACTGATCCGCTTCGAGAACACGCCCCTGGCCGACGCCCTGGTGGAACTGGAGCGCTACGGGCCGACCGGCCTGGTAGTGCACGACCCGGCCGTGGCGGCTCTGCGCATTGGCGGCACCTACCAGGCCAGCCGCCCCGCCGAGTTCGCACGCATGCTGGCCCAGATCCTGCCCGTCACTCTGGTGGCCGGGCCCGATGGCCAGACCGAGATTGCCGCTGCGCCCTGAGCACGGAGGCGGGGCGCCGGGGCCGCGCGGCGGTCTATCGAAACAGCTCGATCGTCAGCTTCCCCGCAGCCGGCGCCGGTGTTCGATCACCGTGCCCAGCAGAACCAGTCGGTTCCTGTCGCTGCGCAGCACGGCATGGTCTTCGTTGAGCGGTACCAGATCAAAGACCTCGATGCCGTCCTCTCCCACACCGCGCACGCGGTACTTTCTGAGCAGCACCTGCCGCTTGCCATTCCTGGCCAGCACATGGTCGCCGGGCCGGGGGCTGGCCTGCGGATCGATCAGCACGCGGTCGCTCTCGCGCAATTCGGGCGACATGGCATCGCCCTCCAGCGCAAGAAAAAACGCACCGGGCGATGCGTTGTCCTTGCCGAATTCGATGTCCAGGGTTTCAGCAGACTCGGGGAATGCGCCGTCATCTGCCAGGGCTGCAGCCTGGGCATGCGAGAGAACGGGATATTGCCGCAATCCTTTGGGAAACTCGGGCAGATTGGTGCCGGGCGTGTCCCCATCTGGAAGCAGGGCCGGCAAATCGGAAACCATCTTCACCAGCCTGGGACTGATTTCGAAAAGCGAAACCTTCAAGCCCTTGGCATACGCAATGCCCGCCTCCAGGCTGATGGGCCGGTTGCCGCTTTGGTGCTGGGAGACCATGGAGGAGCCGCCGGGAATGCCGGCCTTCTCTGCGAACTCGGCCTTGCTTTTCACAGTAGAGAGCAGGCGCTTCAGGTTCGCCGCCTCTTGCTCGGTGGTCCAAACTTTCATGTAGCGATGCTAATAATCGAAACCATTAGCAATGCTTTTCATTTTTTGATAGCTATGCTAAATTTTTCCCATGAAAAATGCAGCCAGCAAAACCCTGTTCCACCGTTTCATCCCCGGCCTGCGCTTCCACTCGTTCTGGTACTACCAGGCACGCGGCTCCACGGGCAGGGTGCGCTGGGCGCGGCTGCCCATGGTCTCCGACGCCTGTGCGCAGGCCGATCCCCATGGCGCCTGGTGGTGTGCGCAGCGGTGCGCCGCTGTTTTGGCGCAGCGGCCATGGCGGTCCATGCAACTGCCGCCCGGCCTGCCTGCGCAGCCGGATGCCCGCCAGATGGCGCATGTCCTGCAGCAATGGCTGCCGGGCTGGAGCGCTGCGCCGGCCAGCGTGCAGGTCTGTACCCACGCGCTTGAGAACGGCGGCAGTGCGCTGCTGCAGCTGCATGTCTGGGCCAGGAGCGCGCCCAGCATTCTTTGGGCCTGGGTGGTTGGGGTGGAGGTCCAGGCGCGCCAATCCCTTCAGGGGCTGGCGCCTGCGCCAGGCAACCTGCAAGCCGGGCACCTGTCGCCGCGAGCCCTGCTGATCGTTCCCTTCGGCCAGGACATGCCCTGGGCCACCGGCCATACCGCCCGGGTACGCCTGCATGCACGGGGGCCTCAACTGCGCGGGCAGCATGAAGTGGTTGCGCAGGATGGCTGCTGGTTCCAGGACAGCGGGCTGGACGCCGTGGTTCTGGAGCCGGAGCCACGGCACGGTGCCGTCCCACCCATGTAAAGCACCCCCGCACCCGCGCCAATGAGAATCAATCTCAGTACAATCGCCGCTGTTTTCAGCCAGCCCAGGCCCGGCAGCCGCTCCGGACCGCTGGCAAGCTGCCGCGCGCCGTGCCCCTGCCCTCCCCGACCACCGCCTGCCTGACCGCCGCCCGCGCCCTGCCCCGGGTGGCCGCGCCATGGCTGCCTGATGCGGGGCGGCGGCCGTGAAACGAGACCCCTTCGCCACGCAGGGCGGCATGGCACCACCCTCCGCACTGACCGCGCTGTATGCGCGCTGGCGCCAGCCGCTGGTGCGGCTGCTGCAGGGGCGCCTGGGCAGCCGAGCGCAGGCCGAGGACACGGCCCAGCAGGTGTTCACTCAGATGGCGGCCTCGGGCCGCCTGCCCGAAGAGGGCAAGGAGCAGGCCTACCTGAGCCGCGCCGCCAGCAATCTCGCCGTGGACCAGTGGCGCCGGCAGGGCGGGGCCCAGGCCCTGGCCACGGTGTCGGCTGACAACTGCGGTGATGAACTGCAGGGCCTGGCGGCCGATGACAGTCATGACCCCGTGCGCCAGGCCCAGAACCGCCAGTACCTGGCCCGCCTGGACGATGCGCTGGGCGAGCTGCCCGAGCGCCAGCGCGAGGCGTTCACGCTGCACATCATGGAAGGATTCACGCAGGAGGAAGTGGCGCAGCGCATGGACATCTCGCTGCGCATGGTGTCCCGGCATGTGAGCCGCGCCTATGCCTACTGCGAGCTGCGCCTGCAATACGGCAGCATGGAGCAGATGCAGCGCCTGCGCGCCGACGCAGCGCCACCTTCCGAACACACCCCAGGACGCGGCCCCACGCCATGAACAAGACACCGCCCCCAGGAATGGCGCCAGACACGCTGGTGGACCTGCACGAAGCCGCCGCCCAGTGGTTCACGCGCCGCCAGACGGCGGGCTGGACGGGCGCGGACGAGCGCGCGCTGGACGCCTGGCTGCAGGCGGACCCCTTTCACCGCGAGATCTTCGACAGCATGGGCCGCACGCGCCAGCTGTTCGGCCAGCTGCAGCAGGAGCGCGTGCAGGCACAGGCACAGGCACAGAAGCAGGTAAAGGCACAGCGCCCGCCGGCCCATGAGCCTGCGCGTCGGCGCACAGCGCCGTCTGCCATGCAGACCTGGCCTGGCCGCTGGCGGGCCGCCTTCGCCACGGCAGGCGTTGCCCTGTGCTGCGCCCTGCTGGTGGGCGGCTGGCATACCTGGGACAACACGGCGCGCTACACGCTGCAGATGGCGACCGGGCCGGGCGAAACGCGCGAGGTGGACCTGCCCGATGGCAGCCATGTGACTGTGAATTTCAGCAGCACGCTGCAGGTGCGCTACTACCCGCGCCGCCGCGAGGTGGTGCTGGACAGCGGCGAGGCCTTCTTCGAGGTGGCGCCGGATGCATCGCGGCCCTTCACCGTGGACTCGGGCCGCAGCCGCGTGAAGGTGGTGGGCACGGCCTTCAACGTGCGGGCTGCGCCGCCGCGCCTGGTGGTGAAGGTGCTGCGCGGCAAGGTCGAGGTGCGCGCCGACCGCGATGCCGCAGACGGGCCGGTGATGCTGCTGGGCCCGGCAAGCGGCGTGTCCATCGACCCCGTGACGGGCGGCCATGACACGGTGGCCGCGCCTGCGGACACGGTGGGCGACTGGCGCACCGGGCAGCTGCGGTTCAGGCGCACGCCGCTGGACGAGGTGGCCCGGGAGCTGTCGCGCTACCTGGGCCAGCCCGTGGTGCTGGCTTCCGAGGAACTGGGCAGCCTGCCCGTGTCGGCGTTTTTCTCCACGGCCGCGCCCGAGCCCTTCATCGAGCTGCTGCCGGACCTGATTCCCGTGCGCGTGCGCAGGCAGGCCTCGGGCGGCTGGCTGATTGCCAGGCGCTGAGCCGACCGGCGAAACCACTCTGTTTACAAATTGTTTCAAACAACCACAGCAACACAGGTTCGTGGTCTTCGCCAAAACCTCGTCTTGAACAGATAGGGACCGGATTTTTCCGGCACTCCCTCGGCTGCCAGCCAGCAGGGCCGAAGCAGGACTTCGCCCCCCAGCCAACGGCCGCAAACGCGGTGCGCCGCGCGCGCAAACCGGCGGGCTGGGCCTGGTGGCCGGGCCGGCATGGACTGGTGGGTATGCCGGGCAAGGGCCCGGGCCTGCGCGCACGGTGCGATGGGGCGCATGGGCGCCGTGCAGACATGACGCAGGATTCAAACGTGAAGCGGGCAAGACAACTGAGAGGGGCCCTGGGGGGCCAGGGACTGACGGCGCAGACGCGCCACGACCAAGCGGGAGCACAGATGTGCACGGCACGCCAGGGCGCCATGGCGCTGCTGGTGGCCGGCGCGGTGGCAGCGATGGCGCTGCCTGTTCCATCGCAAGCGCAGGTACCGGCACAGGAGGCGCGTGCGCAGCAGTTGCCGTTCGACATTGCGGCCCAGCCGCTGGCCACGGCGCTGGGTGCGTTCGGCAAGCAGTCCGGGCAGCAGGTGCTGTTCGACGAGGCCGATCTGACCGGGCGCAGCGCCCAGGCCGTCAAGGGCCGGTTCACGCCACGCCAGGCGCTGGAGCAGCTGCTGGGCGGCTCGGGCATGGCCGTGGCCACGGAGCGCAGCGGCGGCTTCACGCTCAAGCCCGCACCCCGGCCCGCGGCCGGCGCGCTGACGCTGGGCGAGGTCCACGTGACCGCGCAGGCCCTGCGCAGCACGGCCACCGAAGGCACGGGCGCCTATGCGGCGCGGGCCGTGAGCATCGGCAAGAGCGAGCAGGCGCTCAAGGACACGCCCCAATCCGTCAGCGTGGTCACCGACCAGTTGATGAGGGAGCAGAACATCACCTCGGTCTACGAGGCCCTGGCCAGCACCACGGGCATCACGCTGCTGCAAAGCCCGCAGGGCGGCAAGTACATCTATTCGCGCGGCCTGGACGTGACGGGCATGCAGTACGACGGCATTCCCGTGGAGCGCCTGTACGGCCGCGCCAGCAACTACGCAGGCAGCTCGGTCATCTATGACCGCGTGGAAGTGCTGCGCGGCGCCACGGGCCTGGTGCAGGGCGGCGGCGACCCCAGCGGCGCCGTCAACCTGGTGCGCAAGCGCCCCCTGACCGAGCCAGGCGTCAGCGTCATGGCCAAGGCCGGCTCCTGGGACCGCTATGGCGCGCAGATCGATGCCAGCGGCTCCCTCAACCAGGACGGCACGCTGCGCGGCCGCGCCGTGCTGGACCGACAGGACGAGCACTCCTTCATCGACTACGTGAACAGCAAGAACACCACGCTGTACGGCACGCTGGACTACCGGCTGTCGGCCGACACGCAGGTCAGCGTGGGCGCCAGCATCGAGAGCATAAAGGGCCGGCCCTTCATCTCGGGCCTGCCGCGCTACTCCACGGGCGCCGACATCGGCCTGCCGCGCTCCACCTTCCTGGGCGCCGACTGGAACCGCCAGGACAACAGCAACAAGGCCTTGTACGCAGACCTGTCTCACCAGTTCAACGACCGCTGGCGCGCCAAGGTCTCGGCCATCCACGTGCGCGAGGAGCTGGACATGAAGTACGCGGCCTCGCTGCGCGCGGTCAATCCCTCCACCATGCTGGGGGGCAACATCGCGGCCATGACCCAGGCGCGCATGAACGCCTCCGGCCTGGATGCCCACGTGACCGGCGACATCGATGCCTTCGGCCGCCAGCACGAGCTGGTGCTGGGCGCAACCTACAGCCGCTCGCACGCCAACCCCACCTACAACGCATTGACGGCGGCCAACCCCATCGATGTGACGGCGCCCAACGCCCACATTCCCGAGCCCAGCGATGCAGCCCTGGCAGCCGTGTTCAACGAACAACGCAGGGCCATGGTGCAGCAGGCCGGCGTCTACGGCGCGCTGCGCCTGCAGGTCAGCGATCCGCTCAAGCTGGTGGTGGGCGGACGGCTGAGCAACTACAAGAGCGACTGGGACACCTACCTGCGCAGCGCCGGCGTGCCCAGCTTCAACAGCACCCATCAGGGCAATACCCGGTTCATGCCGTTCGCGGGCGCCATCTACGCCATCAATCCGCAGTGGAACGCCTATGCCAGCTACGCCAGCATCTTCAAGCCCCAGACGCTGCTGAACGCGGCCGGCGAGAACCTCAAGCCCATCATGGGCGACACCTACGAGGTCGGCATCAAGGGCGAGCTGATGGACGGCAGGCTGAACACGTCGCTTGCGCTGTACCGCGTGAACCAGAACCACCGCGCCCAGGAGGACCTGAGCACCAGCCCCACCTGCCGCGGCGGCTACTACTGCTACACCGACACCGGCAAGGTCACCAGCCAGGGGCTGGATGCCGAGGTCAGCGGCGAGCTGGCGCGCGGCTGGAAGCTGTTCACGGGCTACACCTACAACAGCAACAAGTACGCCCAGGACCTGAACAACCAGGGCAAGAGCTTCAACACCTACACGCCGCGCCACCTGCTGCGCGCCTGGACCACCTACCAGCTGCCCGGTGAGTGGAATGCCTTCACCATAGGTGGCGGCGTCAATGCCCAAAGCTCCAACTACCGCCAGGTCGGCGCCGTGGCCGTGCATGTGCCCGGCCGCGCGGTCTGGAGCAGCTATGTGCGCTATCGCATCAACCGCCAGTGGGAAGCGTCGCTGAACTTCAACAACATGTTCGACAAGACCTACTACGTCTCCGTGGGCAATCTGCTCAACAGCAGTCACTACGGCGATCCGCGCAATGTGATGCTGACGCTGCGTGGCTCGTTCTGACGGTCGGCCAGGGGGATGCGGCGGGCAGGACGTGCTGGCAATAGACTAGCCACCCTGCGAAACCCGCTGCCCCCTATTCAACCGTTTCAAGGAGTTCCCATGCATCTTCAACGCACCGTCCTTTTTGCAGGCATGGCTGCCAGCCTCTTTCTGGCGGCGGGATGGGCCACGGCCGCAGAAGGCCCTGCCACGGCCCAGGCCCCCCAGGCCAAGGCACAGGCCGCCAAGCCGGCGGGCGACACCGTGCAAGCGCAGCTGGAGACCTCCACCTGGGTGCCCGACGGCAAGGCCGATGCGCCGCGCGTGATCTATACCTTCACCGACCCCAACTGCAAGTACTGCCACAAGTTCTGGGAGGCCGCACGCCCCTGGGTGGACGCAGGCAAGGTGCAGCTGCGCCACATCCTGGTGGGCGTGATCCGGGACGACAGCCCGGCCAAGGCCGCCGCCATCCTGCAGGCCCCGGACCGCGCGGCCGCACTGATGGAGCACGAGAAGAAGTCCGCCCAGGGCGGCATAGCGCCCGCCTTCAGCGTCAGCCCAGACGTGCGCAAGACGCTGGAGGCCCACCGCAAGCTGATGATGTCCCTGGGCTTCCGTGGCACGCCGGGCATCGTGGTGATCGACAGCCAGGGCGGCACCAAGAGCTATGGCGGCATGCCGCGCGATGCCGCCTTGCCGGAGGTGTTCGGGGCGCTGTGAGGCGGCGGCGCCGTCCAGCTGCCGCCCAGCACGCGGAACAGCTGGGCCAGCGCCAGCTGCCGCTGGGTCACGGTATCGATGTAGGCACTTTCATTGGCGAAGGCGTTGCGCTGTGCGTCCAGGTAGCGCAGATGGTCGTCCACCCCCGCCTGGTAACGGGCCTGCGCCAGCCGCAGGCTTTCGCGGCTGCTGTCGCGCAGCGCCAGGCGCGCGGCTTCCTCGCGGCGCAGCGTGTCGGTGGCGGCCAGGGCGTCGGCCACTTCGCGGAAGGCGGTCTGGATGGCCTGCTCGTAGGTTGCCACGGCCATGTCCTTGCGCAGCACGGCCAGGTCGAGGTTGGCGCGGTTGCGCCCCCCGTCGAAGAGGGGCAGCGTGACCTGGGGAGTGAACGACCAGGCGCGCTGGCCCGAGCGGAACAGGTCGGACAGATCGGCGCTGGACGATCCCAGGAAGCCGGTGAGCGAGATGCGCGGGAAGAAGGCCGCGCGCGCCGCACCAATGTCCGCGCTGCGGGCGCGCAGCCGGTGCTCGGCCGCCTGGATGTCGGGCCGGTGGATGAGCAGTTCGGAAGGCGTGCCGGCCGACAGGTCCTGCAGCAGCAGGGGTACGTCGGACGACTTTGCCGACCCTGCGGACTGTGCGGACAGGTACGGCGTCAGATCCTCCACGCCCGTCAGCAGCAGCAGGGCGTTGCCGGCCTGGCGCAGCTCGCGTTCGCTGCGCTCCACGTCGGCGCGGGCCTGGGCGGCCAGGCCCAGGGCGTCCTGGTGGTCCAGGGCCGTGGCCGTGCCCGCCTGGCGCCGCTGCGCGGTCAGGCGCAGCGAGGATTCACGGCTTTGCAGCGTGCGCTGCGCCAGTTGCAGCCGGCGCAGGGCCCCGTCGCGGGACAGGTAGGCCTGCACCACTTCGGCACCCAGGCTGATGCGGGCGGCGCGCGCGGCCTCTTCGGTGGCCAGGTACTCGCCCAGGGCGGCTTCGGACAGGTTGCGCACACGGCCGAACAGGTCCAGTTCGAAGGCGGCCAGCCCCAGGCCGGCCTGCCAGCTGCCCTGCACCTGCGGCTGGCCCGTGGCATTCATGTCGCCCGGCAGGCGCTGGCGCGTGCCGCCGCCCTGCAGGCCCACGCCGGGCAGGCGGTCGGCGCGCTGCACCTGGTACAGGGCGCGTGCCGCCTCCACGTTGAGCAAGGTCTGGCGCAGGTCGCGGTTGTGGGCCTGGGCCAGGTCCACCAGCTGGCGCAGCTGGCGGTCGGCGATGAAGCTGTTCCAGTCCAGCGTGGCCGCCGACGAGGACAGCACGGGCGCGGCATCCTGTTGCGGCCACTGCGTGGGAATGGGCGCCTGCGGACGCTGGTGGACCGGGGCGAGGGAGCAGCCGGCCAGCACCAGGCTGGCGGCCAGCGCACACAGGGCGCGTGGGAAGAAGTGCATGGACATGGCGCTTACTCTGTGGAGGTTGCCGGGGCCTGCAGGGCAGGCGGGGTGCCGGCCGGCGCCTTGCGCCGGAACAGGGACAGCACCCAGACGAAGAAGACGGGAACGAAGACCACCCCCAGCAGCGTGGCCGACAGCATGCCGCCGATCACGCCGAAGCCGATGGCGGCCTGGCTGGAGGCGCCCGCGCCCGAGGCCAGCGCCAGCGGTACCACGCCCAGGATGAAGGCCAGCGAGGTCATGACGATGGGCCGAAAGCGCAGCCGTGCCGCCTGCAGCGCGGCCTGGGCCAGGCTGTGCCCCTGCGCATGCAGGTCCTTGGCGAACTCCACGATCAGGATGGCGTTCTTGGCCGCCAGGCCGATGATGGTGATCAGGCCCACCTTGAAGTACACGTCGTTGGACAGGCCCACGGCCGAGGTGGCCAGCACCGATCCCAGCGCGCCTATGGGCACGATCAGCATCACGGCGGCGGGAATGCTCCAGCTCTCGTACAGGGCCACCAGCAGCAGGAACACCACCACGATGGCCAGCGCGAACAGCTTGGGCGCCTGGGCACCGGCGGCTTTCTCCTGGAAGGACAGGGCCGTCCACTCGTAGCCGATGCCGCGCGGCATCTCGGCCATGATGCGTTCCAGCTCGGCCATGGCCTCGCCCGTGGTGTGGCCGGGCCTAGCATCGCCCGAGATGCGGAAGGCCGGATAGCCGTTGTAGCGCGAGATCTGCACCGGCCCGCTTTCCCAGCGCACCGTGGCAAAGGCCGACAGCGGCACCTGCTGGCCGGCGGCGTTGGGCACGTGCAGGCGCAGGATGTCCTCGGGCCGCGCGCGGGCCTGGGCATCGGCCTGCACCACCACGCGCTGCAGGCGGCCCGCGTTGGGGAACTCGTTGATCACGGCCGAGCCGTAGGCCGTGGACAGGGCCGTGTTGATGGCGCTGAAATCCACGCCCTGGGCCTGCGCCTTGCGCCGGTCGATGTCCAGCCGCAGCTGGGGCGCATCCTCCAGGTTTTCCATCATGGCGTAGGCAATGATGGGCGAGGCATTGGCCTTGGCCAGCAGCTGGTCGCGCGCGGCGATCAGCGCCTCGCGGCCCAGGCTGGCGCGGTCCTGCAGGCGCAGCGCAAAGCCGCCGGAGTTGCCCAGGCCGTCGATGGGCGGCGGGTCCACGGCCATGACGGTGCCGTCGGACAGGCTGGCAAAGCGCTGGTTGAAGGCCTGCACCTCGTCCCACGATGCCTGCCCGGCGCCGCGCACCGACCAGTCCTTGAGCGTGACGAAGGCCAGGGCCGCGTTCTGCCCCATGCCTGAGAAGCTGTAGCCCATCAGGAACTCGGCCTGGGCCGTGGCGGGGCGGCTCTGAACATAGTCCTCCATGTCCTTGACCATGGCCTTGGTGCGCTCCGTGGTGGCGCCCGGCGGCAGCTGCACGCCGACGATGTAGTAGCCCATGTCCTCGTAGGGCACGAAGGATTCGGGCATGCGCGTGTACGCCACGCCCAGCCCGGCCACGATGGCGGCATACACCAGCATGCAGCGCCCGGCGCGGCGCACCAGCCGCTGGTTGAGCAGGTCGAAGCGCTCGGTCAGCGCCGCGAAGCGGCGGTTGAACCAGCCGAAGAAGCCCTTGCGCTCGGCGTGGTGGCCCTTGGCAACGGGCTTGAGCAGTGTGGCGCACAGCGCCGGCGTGAAGGTCAGCGCCAGCAGGCCCGAGAACAGGATGGACACGGCCAGCGACAGCGAGAACTGCCGGTAGATCACGCCCACCGAGCCGCTCATGAAGGCCAGCGGCAGGAACACCGCCACCAGCACCAGGGTGATGCCGACGATGGCGCCCGAGACCTGCTGCATGGCCTTGACCGTGGCGGCCAGCGGGGACAGCCCCTCCTCGGCCATGAGGCGCTCCACGTTCTCCACCACCACGATGGCGTCGTCCACCAGGATGCCGATGGCCAGCACCATGCCGAACATGGTCATCATGTTCACCGAAAAGCCCAGCGCATACATCACGCCCAGGGTGCCGGCCAGGCACACGGGCACGACGATGGTGGGAATCAGCGTGTAGCGCAGGTTCTGCAGGAACAGCCACATCACCAGGAACACCAGCGCCACGGCCTCCACCAGGGTCTGGATGACCTTGCCGATGGCCACTTCCACGAAGCGCGAGGTGTCATAGGGCACGGCGTACTGGATGCCGGCAGGGAAGTTCTGCGACAGCTCGGCCAGGCGCGCCTTGACGGCCTTGGCGGTCTGCATGGCGTTGGCCCCGGGCGCCAGCTGCACGGCGGCGGCCACGCCCTGGCGGCCGTCCTCGCGCGAGGAAAAGCTGTAGTCCAGCTGGCCCACCTCCAGCCGCGCCACATCGGCCAGGCGCACGGCCGAGCCATCGGCCCTGGCACGCAGCACGATCTGTCCGAACTCCTCGGGCGAGGCCAGCGTGCCCTTGACGGCAATGGTGGCGCTCAGCTCCTGGCCGGGCCCTGCGGGCGAGGCGCCAAAGCTGCCGGCCGGCACCTGCGCGTTCTGGGCGGCGATGGCCGCGTTCACGTCCGCCACCGACAGGCCGTAGCCCAGCAGCTTGTTCGGATCAACCCACACGCGCATGGCCACATCGGCCGCGAAGAACTGCACCTTGCCCACGCCGGGCACGCGGCGGATCTCGTTGTTGATGTTGCGCACGGCGTAGTCGGACAGGGCCACCTCGCTGTTGCCGCTGTTGCCGCTGTTGCCGCTGCCGCCGCTGCCGCCGCTGCCGTCCTTGTAGGTCAGCGAGTAGATCATCAGGAAGTTGGCGCTGGCCTGCTCGACCTGCAGGCCCATCTGCATCACGGACGCGGGCAGGCGCGCCTCGGCCTTTTTGATGCGGTTTTGCACCTCCACCTGGGCCAGCGCGGGCTCGGTGCCCGGAGCGAAGGTGGCCGTGATCTCGGCCAGGCCCGTGGAGCCGCTGGAGGAGTCGAAGTACAGCAGCCCCTTGGTGCCGTTGAGCTCCTCCTCGATGACGCTGGTCACCGACTCCATCACCGTGGTGGCGGAGGCGCCCGGGTAGTTGGCGGTGATCGAGATCTGCGGCGGCGCCACGTTGGGAAACTGGGAGACGGGCAGCGCCGGTATGGCCAGCAGCCCGGCGAGCATGATGAAGATGGCCACCACCCAGGCGAAGTTGGGGCGGTTGATGAAGAACTTGGACATGGTCTATTCCTTGGGCACGCGCCGGCTCAGTCGCTGGACGTGGCGGAGCTGCCGGAGGCGCTGAAGGTGCCGGACAGCCCCGCCGTAGGGGAGGCCGCGGCATCGGAAAGGGCCGTGACCTGAACCCGCGCCCCGGGCTGCAGGCCCGCCATGCGGCCCACCACCACGCGCTCGCCGCCCTTGAGGCCTGCGCTGATCTGCCACTGCGCGCCATGCATGGCCGCGGTCTGCACGGGGCGCATCTGCAGCGTGTCCTGGTCATCCACCACCAGCACGTGGGCCTGCCCGTCGGTGCTGCGCTGCACGGCCCGCTGCGGCACCAGGATGGCGGCAGGGTCCACGCCCTGGCCCACGGTCACGCGCACATACATGCCGGGCAGCAGCATGCCGTCGCGGTTGTCGAAGCGCCCGCGCAGCGCCATCTGGCCCGTGCCGCGGTCCACCGTCACATCCGAGAACAGCAGCCGCCCCGTGCGCTGCAGGCCCGTGCCGTCCACCTTCAGGGAGACCGGCGTGCCGTCCTTGCCCGCCGTCTGTGCCAGGCGGCCCTCGGCCAGGGCAGCGCGCAGGCGCTGGGCTTCGGCCACGGGCTGCTGGAAGTCGGCATAGACCGGGTCGAGCTGCTGGACCAGCGCCATGGGCGTGGCCTCGCCCTGGCCCACCAGGGCGCCCTCGGTGACCAGTGCACGGCCGATGCGGCCCGCGATCGGAGCCCTGACCGTGGCGTATTCCAGGTTCAGGGCGGCCGCCCGCACCTCGGCCTGGGCGGACTGGCGCGCGGCCTGGGCCGCCTGCAGGCGGGCCTGCATGGCCTCGAAGTCCTGGCGGCTGACCGCCTCCTGCGCCACCAGCGGCGCGTTGCGGCCGACGACGGCACGCGCATCGAGCAGGGCCGCCTCGGCGCTGGCCAGCTGGCCCTGGGCGCGGGACAGGGCGGCGCGCAGGGGCGCCGGGTCGATCTGGAACAGCACCTGGCCGGCCCGGACGTCGGCGCCTTCCTCGAAATGGCGGCGCAGCACGATGCCGGCCACCCGCGCACGCACCTCGGCCACGCGTACGGGCTCGATACGGCCCGGCAGCTCGCTGGACAGGGCCAGCGGCGCGGGCTGCACGGTGACGGCCTGCACCACCGGCAGCGCGTCACCCGCTGCGGCCGGAGCCTCGTTGCGGCCGCAGCCCGCTACCAGGGCGGCCAGGGCGGCCAGCACCAGGGCCGCCAGCGGCAGGCCACGTCGCTTGTTCAGACGCATGCTCATGTTCACAACCTGATTGAGTTCGATACGAAGGCCGCGATGGTACATATCCGAATCAAATGAGTCAACATCGATTCATTTGATTCTTTGAAACATCAACAGATAAAATCCATGCACTTTCCAAGGAGGCATGACAAGCGATGACGAGCACCAAGCAAGAGGACGAAGGCAAGCTGCTGGGCGCACTGGCACTGGCGCTGCTGGACGATCCCAAGGCCAATCTGCAGGAGCTGGCACGCGCCATCGGCATCAGCAAGGCCACGCTCTACCGCTTCTGCCCCACGCGCGACCAGCTCATCGACCGGCTCATAGGGCATGCGGCCGACACCCTGTCGCGCGCCATGCACGCGGCCGAGCTGGAGCGCCACGCGCCGCTGGAGGCGCTGCGCCGCCTCACCGCCCACTGCCAGGACCACCAGACGCTGCTGCTGTTCCTGATGTATTTCTGGCGCTCCGACATCTCGGTGGTCGGCCAGATAGAGAGCGAATGGGTGGCGGCCATGGATGCCTTTTTCCTGCGCGGCCAGCAGGCCGGCGTGTTCCGCATCGACATCACGGCAGCGGCGATGACCGAGCTGTGGCTTTCCATGGCCGTGGGCCTGCTGGATGCGGAGCGGCGCGGCCGTGTTGCGCGGGCCAGCGTGGCGGCCGTGATGGAGCAGTCCTTCCTGCACGGCGCCCTGCAGCCCGGCGCCCTGCAGCCCGGCGCACCGGCTGCGTAGCGCGCCGGCCCGTCGGGAACTGGCCCACAATGTGCGCGATCTGCGCCAGCGGAGCTGGCCCGGCCGGCATTGCGCGTCCTGATGCCCGCCCCATAACCGGAACTGGAAGAACAGCCATGAACCCCTTGAGCAACAACAAACGGATCGAAGAGTTGAGCACGCAGGCCATCACGGCGTTTGACATGGAAACGCGCTTTCGCACGCTGGCTGCCAGTGGCGATGCCAAGCAGGCACTGGACATACTGGCACGACTGGACAGCCAGGATCCGCGTTGAGGCCGAGGCTGCATGCTCGAACGCACCCACCTCGCCATCGTCCGTGAAGTCGAAAAACAGGGCTCGCTTACGGCGGCGGCCGGCGTGCTGTGCGTGACGCAGTCGGCGTTGAGCCACAGCATGAAGAAGCTGGAGCAGCAGCTGGGCACGGACATCTGGCTGCGCGAAGGCCGCAGCCTGCGCTTGACGCAGGCCGGCCAGTACCTGCTGGCCGTGGCCCAGCGCGTGCTGCCCCAGCTGGACCTGGCCGAGGAGCGGCTGCGCCAGTTCGCCCAGGGCGAGCGCGGCGCGCTGCGCATCGGCATGGAGTGCCATCCCTGCTACCAGTGGCTGCTCAAGATCGTCGCACCCTATCTGGCGAGCTGGCCCGATGTGGATGTGGATGTGAAGCAGAAATTCCAGTTCGGCGGCATCGGCGCGCTGTTCGGCTACGAGATCGACCTGCTGGTCACGCCCGATCCGCTGTTCAAGACGGGCCTGGAGTTCGTGCCCGTGTTCGACTACGAGCAGGTGCTGGTGGTCTCCAGCGCGCATGCGCTGGCAGGGGCCGATTTCGTGGAGGCAGCCCAGCTCGCGCCCGAGGTGCTGATCACCTATCCCGTGCCCATGGACCGGCTGGACATCTACAACCAGTTCCTCATGCCGGCAGGCATCACGCCGCGCCGCCAGAAGGCCATAGAGACCACGGACATCATGATGCAGATGGTCGCCAGCGGCCGGGGCGTGGCGGCCCTGCCGCGCTGGCTGGTGCAGGAGTACGCGGGCAAGCTGGACGTGGTGCCCGTGCGCCTGGGCGCCAAGGGCATTGCCAAGCAGATCTTCCTGGGCGCGCGCGTGGCGGACCTGCAGACCGACTATCTGCAGGCCTTCATCGAGCTGGCGCGACAGCCGCTGGCCGCTGGCGCGCCCCCTGCTCAGGCTGCCTGAGCCTGCGCCAGGAAGTCCTGGGCAAAGCGCTGCAGCACGCCGCCGGCCTCGTAGACCGATACCTCCTCGGCCGTGTCCAGCCGGCAGGTCACGGCCACGCGCAGCGTCTGGCCGTTGCGGCGTTCGACCACCAGCGTGAGTTGGGTGCCCGGCGTGCGCTCGCCTTCCACGCCATAGATCTCCGTGCCGTCCAGGGCCAGGGTCTTGCGGTCGGTGCCCGGCCCGAACTGCAGCGGCAGCACGCCCATGCCGATGAGGTTGGTGCGGTGGATGCGCTCGAAGCCTTCGGCCACCACGGCCTCGACTCCGGCCAGGCGCACTCCCTTGGCGGCCCAGTCGCGGCTGGAGCCCTGGCCGTAGTCGGCGCCCGCGATGATGATCAGCGGCTGGCGCCGGTTCAGGTAGGTTTCCATGGCCTCCCACATGCGCACCACGCGGCCTTCGGGCTCGATGCGCGCCAGCGAGCCCTTGTGCTGCACGCCGTCGATGACGGCCATCTCGTTGACCAGTTGCGGGTTGGCGAAGGTGGCCCGCATGGCGGTGAGGTGATCGCCGCGGTGGGTGGCGTAGGAGTTGAAGTCCTCCTCGGGCAGGCCCATGCGCGCCAGGTATTCGCCCGCGGCGCTGTCGGCCAGGATGGCGTTGGAGGGCGACAGGTGGTCGGTGGTGATGTTGTCGGGCAGCAGGGCCAGCGGCCGCATGTTGCGCAGCGTGCGCGGGAAGGCCGCCAGTGCCCCCACGCCTTCGGTGTCCCAGTACGGCGGGCGGCGGATGTAGGTGGACTGGGGGCGCCAGTCGTACTGGGGCGAGGCCTTGTCTCCGTCGTCCTTGCGGATGGCGAACATGGGTTCGTAGACTGCGCGGAATTGCTCCGGACGCACGGCGCGCTCGACGATGGCGTCGATCTCCTCGTCGGAGGGCCACAGGTCCTTGAGGCAGATTTCGCGGCCGTCCACCACGCCCAGCACATCCTGCTCGATGTCGAAGCGCACCGTGCCCGCCAGCGCATAGGCCACGACCAGCGGCGGCGAGGCCAGGAAGGCTTGCTTGGCCTGGGGATGGATGCGCCCGTCGAAGTTGCGGTTGCCCGAGAGCACGGCCGTGGCGTAGAGGTCGCGCTCGATGATTTCCTGCTGGATGGCGGGGTCCAGTGCGCCGCTCATGCCGTTGCAGGTGGTGCAGGCAAAGGCGACGATGCCAAAGCCCAGCTGCTCCAGCTCGGTGAGCAGCCCAGCCTCCTTCAGATACAGCTCCACGGCCTTGGAGCCCGGCGCCAGCGAGGATTTGACCCAGGGCTTGCGCGTGAGACCCAGGCGATTGGCATTGCGCGCCAGCAAGGCGGCGGCGATGACATTGCGCGGGTTGCTGGTGTTGGTGCAGCTGGTGATGGCGGCGATGATGACGGCCCCATCGGGCATCAGGCCTTGCGCCTCCTGGGCGCGGGCGGCCTGCAGTTTTGCCGCATCGGCAATGCCGCGCTCGGCCAGTGCCGAGGTGGGCAGGCGTCGGTGCGGATTCGAGGGGCCGGCCATGTTGCGCACCACGGTGGACAGGTCGAACTGCAGCACGCGCTCGTACCGGGCATCGGCCAGGCTGTCGCTCCAAAAACCTGCGGTGCGCGCATAGGCCTCGACCAGGCGCACCTGGGCCTCGTCGCGGCCGGTCAGGCGCAGGTAGGCCAGCGTCTGGTCATCAATGGAGAACATGGCCGCCGTGGCGCCGTATTCGGGGCACATGTTGGAGATGGTGGCGCGGTCGCCAATGCTCAGGCTGTCGGCGCCCTCGCCAAAGAATTCCACATAGGCCCCGACAACTTTTTGCTGGCGCAGGAATTCGGTCAGGGCCAGCACGATGTCGGTGGCGGTGATGCCGCTCTGTCGCCGGCCCGTGAGGCGCACGCCCACGATCTCGGGCAGGCGCATCCAGCAGGCGCGGCCCAGCATGACGTTCTCGGCCTCCAGCCCACCCACGCCCACGGCGATCACGCCCAAGGCATCGACATGGGGCGTGTGCGAGTCGGTGCCAACACAGGTGTCCGGGAAGGCCAGACCATCCTGCACAGTGACCACGGGGGACATTTTTTCCAGATTGATCTGGTGCATGATCCCGTTCCCTGCGGGGATCACATCCACGTTGGCAAAGGCTTTTTTTGTCCACTCGATGAAGTGGAAACGGTCCTCGTTGCGGCGGTCCTCGATGGCGCGGTTCTTCGCAAAGGCGTCGGGATCGAAGCCGCCGCACTCCACGGCCAGCGAGTGGTCCACGATGAGCTGCACGGGAACGACGGGGTTGACCTGGGCGGGGTCGCCGCCTTCGGCCGCAATGGCGTCGCGCAGACCGGCCAGGTCCACCAGGGCGGTCTGGCCCAGGATGTCGTGGCAGACCACGCGCACGGGGTACCAGGGAAAGTCGATGTCGCGGCGGCGCTCGATGAGCTGCAGCAGGTAGCTGTCCAGCTGCGCGGGATCGGCGCGGCGCACGAGGTTCTCGGCGTGGACGCGGGCGGTGTAGGGCAGGCGTGCCCAGGCGCCGGGCGAGAGGGCATCGACGGCGGCGCGGGCGTCGATGTAGTGCAGCGTGGTGCCGGGCAGGGGTTTCTTGTGGGTGTGGTTCATGGGGCGGATGCAATGCGGGCGGGCCTGCAGCCCGCCCGCCTAGGTTCAGGACAGCTGCGGCTCAGGCGCGCGCATCGAGGGGCACGAACTTCTGGTCATCCGGCCCCGTGTAGTTGGCACTGGGGCGGATGATCTTGTTGTCCTGGCGCTGCTCGATCACGTGCGCGGCCCACCCGCTGGTGCGCGCGATCACGAACAGCGGCGTGAACATGGCCGTGGGCACGCCCATCATGTGGTAGCTGACGGCGCTGAACCAGTCCAGGTTGGGGAACATCTTCTTGACCTCCCACATCACCGATTCCAGCCGGTCGGCAATGTCGTACATGCGGGTGGTTCCCGCCTCGTCGGACAGGCGCTTGGCCACGCCCTTGATGACCACGTTGCGCGGGTCGCTGACGGTGTAGACCGGGTGGCCGAAGCCGATCACCACTTCCTTGGCATCGACGCGGCGGCGGATGTCGGCCTCGGCCTCGTCGGGCGTGTCGTAGCGCTTCTGGATCTCGAAGGCCACCTCGTTGGCGCCGCCATGCTTGGGGCCGCGCAGCGCGCCGATGGCGCCCGCGATGGAGGAATACATATCGCTGCCCGTGCCCGCGATCACGCGCGCCGTGAAGGTGGAGGCGTTGAACTCATGCTCTGCATAGAGGTTGAGCGAGGTGTGCATGGCGCGCACCCAGCCTTCGGACGGCCGGTGGCCGTGCAGCAGGTGCAGGAAGTGGCCGCCGATGGAGTCGTCATCGGTCTCCACCTCGATGCGCCGGCCCGAATTGCTCCAGTGGTACCAGTACAGCAGCATGGAGCCCAGGCTGGCCATGAGCCGGTCGGCGATGTCGCGGGCACCCGCCAGGTTGTGGTCGTCCTTTTCGGGCAGCACGCAGCCCAGGGCCGAGACGCCGGTGCGCATCACGTCCATCGGGTGGGCGCCCGCTGGCAGTTGCTCCAGCGCCTGCCTGACGCTGGCCGGCAGGCCGCGCAGCGCCTGCAATTTGGTCTTGTAGGCCTGCAGTTCGGGGCGCGTGGGCAGCTTGCCGTGCACCAGCAGATGGGCGATCTCCTCGAACTCGCAGACCTCGGCAATGTCCAGGATGTCGTAGCCGCGATAGTGCAGGTCGTTGCCCGAGCGGCCCACGGTGCACAGCGCCGTGTTGCCGGCGGTCACGCCCGACAGGGCCACGGACTTCTTGGGCTTGAATGCGGACGCAGATGGAGCACTTGGCGCAGATGGCGCGTCGATGATCGTGGTACTCATGGAAGGGTCTCCTGGTTCAGATAGGAATGGGCAATGGCGGCAGGAAGGCCGTTGTGGTCGACAGCCACCATCTCGAACAGGCCCTTGAGCACGTCCTCGCAGGCAATGCCCGGCGCCTGGGCCGACGCGGTGACGCAGACCGTCATGGAGCTGCGCCCCACCCGGCTGACCCAGCCGCGCAGGACGATCTCGTGGCCCACGGGCACGGGCGCCAGGAAGTCGATGCCGGTGACGGCTGCCATCACGACCTCACGCTGCGCCAGGCTGCGCGCTGCCAGAAAGGCGGCCTTGGCCATGAGCTGCAGGCCCTGGCCTGCGAACAGCGTGCCGTGGTGGTTGGCCAGCGCGGGCAATACCAGTTCGCGCAGCTCGGCGGTTCCAGCAGGTGTTGTCATGCTTCGCAATCTACGCAAAATAGCGGCTCAGCCATAGGGCTGAAAAGGCGAATTCTTGCGAAACGAAACCCACGATATTGCGAATTCTGCGAATAACAGCCACCCGAGGAAACAGGCATGAAGAAGACATTCATGGGCGTCAAGCTGCGCAAACTGCGCGCGGAGCACGGCCTGTCCCAGATCGCCCTGGCCCACGCACTGGGCCTGTCGCCCAGCTACCTGAACCAGCTGGAGCAGAACCAGCGGCCGCTGACGGTGTCGGTGCTGCTCAAGCTCAACCGTGCGCTGGGCGTCGATATCCAGCAGTTCTCGGAGGACGAGGAAGCGCGCCTGGTCGCCGGCCTGCGCGAGGCCCTTGCCGAGGCGCCCGAATCCATTGCCCTGCCCGAGCTTCAGGAAGTCGCCGCGCAGATGCCGGCGCTGGGGCGTGCGGTGATGGCGCTGCACCGCCGCCATCTGGAAGCCCTGGAGCGCATCGAGAGCATGTCGCTCAGGCTGGGCGATGACCGCTCGGACATGCCGGTGGCGCGCACCATGCCGTTCGAGGCCGTGCGCGATTTCTTCTTTGCGCACCAGAACTACTTCGATGAAGTGGACCGCGCGGCCCAGGCCCTGGCCGGCGAGGCGCGCGCGGACCCGGGCCATCTGGCGGACTGGCTGGTCCGGCGGCTGCAGCAGCGCCACGGTGTCCAGGTGCATCGCTCGGAAGACTCCCGGCAAAGCCAGCGCCGCTTCGACCCGGCCACGCGCTCGCTGTGGCTGTCCTCGGCGCTGGAGCCTGCGCAGCAGGCCTTCCAGCTGGGCACGCAGCTGGCCTTGCTGGAGATGGGCGAGACGCTGGACCGGCTGATCGCCACCGCCGCCTTCCAGGGCGATCCGGCGTCATGCAAGCTGGCCCGCGTGGGCCTGGCCAACTACTTTGCGGGCGCGCTGCTGCTGCCCTACGACCTGTTCCTGGAGGCGGCCGAGCAACTGCGATACGACATCGACCTGCTGGGCCAGCGCTTTGGCGTGGGCTTTGAAACCGTCTGCCACCGCCTGAGCACGCTGCAGCGGCCGGGCGCACCGGGCGTGCCCTTCTTCTTTGTTCGCGTGGACCGCGCGGGCAATATCTCCAAGCGCCAGTCGGCCACGCATTTCCACTTCAGCCGCACGGGCGGCACCTGCCCGCTGTGGACGGTGTACGAGGCCTTCGGCCAGCCCGACCAGGTCCTGCGCCAGCTGGCCAGCATGCCCGATGGACGGCGCTACCTGTGGATTGCACGCTCGGTCTCGCATGGCCAGCGCGGCTATGGTTCGCCGCGCAAGACCTTCTCCATCGGCCTGGGCTGCGACATACGCCATGCCGCGCGCCTGGTGTATGCCAAGGGACTGGACCTGGGCGATCCGGAATCGGCCACGCCCATCGGCATGGGCTGCAAGGTCTGCGAGCGCGACCAGTGCACGCAGCGCGCCTTTCCCTATGTGGGAAAGGCGCTGCATGTGGATGAGAACGCCAGCCGCTTTGCACCCTATGGCGTGGGCGGCTGACGATTCTGTGGCCCGCGCGGTGCGCGGGATGCGCGGTCAGGCTGCGCTGCGGTAACGGTCGCGCAGGTCGCGCACTTCATCGTGGTTGCGCTGGGCACCCTGGGCCTGGCGTTCCACCACCACGCGCACGGCCGGTGGCAGCGGTTGCTTGAGCGCCTTGCGGTACTGGGCGAGGGCGGAGTCCTCGCCGCGCTCGCATTCCTCCAGCACCGCCTTGTCGTCCTGCGAGGTCAGGGCCGTCTTCACGGACACCCAGCCCCGGTGCAGCGCGCCGGCCACCGTGCCGCCCGATGCCGGCTCTCCGCCGAGCCTGCGGATTTCCGCTTCCAGCTCCCGCGCGGCAACACCGCACTCGGTGGAATGGCGCATGAACAGGGCCTTGAGGTCGGGCGAGTCGGCGTTCTCGGAGGAGGTACGGAAGCCGTACTCGCCATCGCGGCAGGATTCAAGCAGGTCGTTGAGCACGTCCACCACATCGTCGTTGTCGATATCGCCCGTATAGGCGGGGGCGACGATGGTGCCCGTCTCGTCACGGACATCACGGCTGCCTGCGCGCGCCCAGGCGGCGCGGGCTGCGGGCCGGGCCTGGTCCCAGTCCAGATGGCTGGCGCCACGGCGCGTGGTCCATTCGCGCTCCCACTCGGCGTCGAAGGCATCGAAGTCGGCATCGCGGCGTGCGGCGGCAGCGTTCCAGCCCAGCTCGTAGGCGGGACGGTATTCCTCGTAGCTGCGGCCAGCCACGTAATAGGGCTCGCTCTGGTAGGCATCGCGCCAGTAGGCATCTTCAACCGTGGGGTTCACGGCCTCGGCCGCACCCTTGCCGGCCAGCCCGCCGACCACGGCACCGGCCACGCCGCCCACGGCAGCGCCGATGGGGCCACCCATTGCGCCGAATGCAGCGCCGGTGACGGCGCCGCCTGCTGCGCCTATGCCGGTGCCCACCGGGTGCGCGCCGGGTGCGTCGGACAGCGGGTCACGGTTTGCGGGGTTCGATTGCGTCATGGAATGTGCTCCTTGGCAGTTGAAAGTGATTCCTATGCTGATGGCTGCAGCAGCCGTCCGGCGTGCGCGCTTGCGGCCATGTGCCGTAGGAACGCAGCGCCCTGCCCTTGCGGACATCGCGCCAGTCCCCTGTGGCCATTTTTCGCACTGCCGCACAGGGCAAGCACAGGGCAATCGGCGTGCCTGCCGGCCCTCCCGCATCGGACTGCATCCGAGCGCATCGGCACGCTCCTACCTCCAGGAAAGTGCTGTGCCCACCCCCGCTGCAAGCCCGCGCAGGCAGGCTTGGTCCATGACCCGGCCACGGTGGCCGGACCCCCTTGGAGATCACCATGCGCACCCCGAACAACACGGCTGCCACCGGCAGCGACACTCCCCAGATCGACCGCAGCGAAGACGCAAGCGCCGACCTGCCCGAAGGCAAGGACATCAACGAGCACCTGAGCGCGGAAAAGGATGTGGCCGATTCCATCGCCGAGGCCTCGGCGCACCGTTTCGACGACATGCCACAGGACGGCCCGCTGAACTTCGACGATGGAACCGACATGGGCCACCCGCGCGGCAACACGCAGCGCGAAGGCGGCACCTGGCAGGCCGAGGGCGCGGACAGCGGCAGCCTCAGGCCGCCCGCCGAAATTCTGTCCGACCGCAATGGCCCCAGTGACCGCAAGAACGGGCGGTGACGCACCCTTGCACGCCATGAAAAAGGGCACCCGAGGGTGCCCTTGTCGCTAGGAACCGGCAATTCATCCAGCGCCGCGGTCACCGCCTGGTCCGCCGCCCTTGTTCTGGCGCGTCTGGGCCTGGTTGCCGCTGCCGACATGGGCCTCGCGGTCATGGCGGCTTTCGGGCGTTCGCTGGCCTTCGTTCCTTTGCGTGGGCGGCTTCGCGCCCTGGCGGTTGTGATCGTTCTCCACCTTGCCCTTGCCGGGCTCCTGTCTGTCGCTGCTCATATCGCGCTCCTTGTCTAGGGTGCCGGGCCCCATCGCTGCAGGGCCGGACTTCCAGTCTAGGCAGCGCGCAAGGCCCAGGCAGCGGGCCATGGGCGCCCGCCGGCGTGGGGCGTCTCCCACAGGGCAAACGACGTGCCTGAGAACGGCGTTCATGCGCGAGGCATCTTTTCGTTCCTGCGCTTTCGGCGTGGTCCCACGGCGGCTGCGCACGAGCGAAGAGACCATGGCCCAAGCGCCGCCTGCGCAGGCCCGCGAACGAAAGGAAGACGCCATGAAAGACAAGACCCCATCCGCATCCAAGTCCTCTGCACCCACACAGGCGAAACCGTCGGGCGATGGCCAGACCAAGCTGCCCGGCCAGGTAGGCAAGGCGCCCCATGCGCCCGGTGAATCCGATGCAGCCGACGCATCCGAACAAGGCCTGCGCCTTCCGCACGAGCGCGACCAGAGCCTGGACGCCACCAGCGATGCGCCCGATCCGGTGATGCGCCAGGCCCATGACGACATTGTTTCCGGCCAGGTGGATACCGACATGCGGCAGACGCCGGGACTGGATGCCGAGCAGCGCAAGAAGATGGTGCGCAAGCAGCCTTGATCGATTTTTTCCGGACGGTTTTCCCCCATGCAAAGCACAAGTTCCACACCAAGCCGCCGCACACCGGGAGACGCCCTGGGCTCCATGCCCGAGACCAGCAGTGCCTCGTATGCCGACCACTCGCGCCTGCTGTCGGCCTTCGATCATTTCGCCAGCAGGGTGACGCGCTGGGCCGGCACGCCCATGGCCTTTTGCGTGGCCCTGATCTGCGTGGCCATATGGGCCGTGGCGGGGCCGATGTTCCATTTCTCGGAGAACTGGCAGCTGGTCATCAACACGGGCACGACCATCGTGACCTTTCTGATGGTGTTCCTCATCCAGCAAAGCCAGAACAAGGACAGCGTGGCCCTGCACCTGAAGCTCAACGAGCTGCTGGCAGCCAACAAGATTGCCAGCAACCGCATGATCGGCATCGAGGGGCTGGACGAGGAGCAGCTGCAGCAAGTGGCGGCCTTCTACGTCAACCTGGCCGCCCGCGCGCGCGAAAGCGGAGCCTGCAAGGAATGCCACTCCATCGACGAGGACGACCCGGCACGGCCCGGCAACTGAGGCGGCCTGCCTGCACTCCATCCAGGTAGAACCCATGCCAGACATTCCCGATTGGCTCCAGTGGCCTGCCTTTGCGGCCTCCCTCATCGGCGCATGGTGGGTGGGCTCGCGTTCCGCCGGGCGGCGCAATGTGGGCTTCTGGATCCTGATGCTCAGCAATGTGCTGTGGGCGCTGTGGGGATGGTCCTCCGGCGCCTGGGCACTGGTGACGCTGCAGGCCTGCCTGGCCATCACCAACATCCGCGGCTCCATCAAGGCCGAGCGTTGAGCCAGCGCTAGCGCAAGCTGGCCAGGTAGGCAGCAATGTCCCGTGCGTCCTGCTCGGCGACCCCCATGGCGGGCATGGCGGTTCCCGGCTTGACGGCGTCGGTCTGCACCAGCCAGCGCACCATGTTGTCGGGCGTGTTGTCCAGCACGCCGGCAATGCGGGTGCGGCGCGCCATGCCGTCCAGCGGCGGCCCCACCTGCGGGCTGGCCTGGGCCTGGCCCGCCACCGTGTGGCAACCCACACAGGCGTACTGGTACAGGGCCCGCTGCCCGCGCACGGCATCACCGGGCCGCAGCGCCTGCACGGGCGGCCTGCACGGCTGGAAGACATCGTCCCGGCCCGCGTGTCCTGCGGAGCCAACCACCCAGTCCTGCCCCGCCATCGCGGCGAACTGCGGCGGCGACAGCTGCGGCATCTTCTGCACGAAGGCGACCACCGCCCAGAGATCGTCCTCCGACAGGCGCAACTCCCAGGAAGGCATGCCCGTCATCTTCAGCCCGTTGCGCGTGAGCCAGTACAGCTGGCCGGCGTTCCATCGCTGCGTGGCGTCGATCAGGGGCCCGGGCAGCGGCTGCATGCCCTGGCCCGCCGCCCCCTGGGCCACGCCGGGGCCGCCGTGGCACTGCACGCAGTGCTGGCGATAGCACTGCGCACCGCGCACCAGCATGGCTTCGTCCGCCGCGCGCGGCGGCTCCAGGCCCCGCGCGTGGTAGCGCACGGACTGGCGCATGGCAATGTCCAGCAACTGGTAGACCGGCTTCAGGTGCTGGCGATTGGCGGCCACGTTGTAGACGCCGCTGGACACCAGGGCGGCAGCCAGCCCCGCTGCCGCGCAGGCAACGGCCAAAAGCGTGAGTGCCACGGTGCGCAGCTTGGTGGAGGCCATGAGAAATTGTCCTACCCGCCCTGCTGCGCGAATGTCAGCAGATCCTGATTGGGGACGCGGAATAATTTCCCCATGCCCGAGGCGCTCCCCTCCTTCCTGCACCGGCGCCAGCGAGTCGCCGCAAGCCTGTGCGCCGCTTTCTGGCTTGCGTGCGGCGGTGCGGCAGCTGGCGAGGAAAGCGCGTCGGTCGAGCGCGGCAGGCTCCTGCTGGCCCAGTACCGCTGCGGCAGCTGCCACAGCATTCCGGGGGTGGCCGATGCCCGGGGACGGGACGCCACGCCGCTGGACGGCTTCGGGCGGCGCAGCTATATCGCCGGGCGGCTGCCCAACCTTCCGGACCTCCTGAGCGCCTGGATCGTGCACCCGCAGGCACTGGTGCCCTCCACCACCATGCCGTCGCTGGGCGTATCGGCCGCGCAGGCGCGCGACATGGCGGCCTACCTGGGCAGCCTCCAATGAGCGGCACGGCGGCCGCCACCCCCCAGTCATCGCTGCATGCGGGCAGCGTGCAGGCGGCCTCGTTCGGAGAACTCAGTGCCGTGCTGTCCGTGGGCGCGGCAGCGCTGCTGCTGGGCGTGATGCTGCTGCTGGCCCTGTCACTGGGCCGCGCGCGCCCGGTGCGCGTGCGCCTGTGGCTGATGGGTGGCGGCATCGCCCTGCCCGTTGCCGTGCTGACAGCCCTGTTCTTCTATGGAGAAAGCCGCCGCCCCGACTGGCGCCCCATGCCCCCGGCCGACGCATTGGTGGTGACCGTGACGGCACACCTGTGGTGGTGGGACATACGCTACAGCGATCCGCGCACGGGCGCCGAGTTCGTGACGGCCAACGAGGTCCGGCTGCCCGTGGGCCGGCCCGTGTACTTCGCGCTGGCCAGCGGCGATGTGATCCACAGCTTCTGGGTGCCGGCACTGGGCGGAAAAATGGACATGGTGCCGGGCCGTCTGCAGCACCTGCTGGTACATCCCACAGCCGAGGGCCGCTGGCGCGGGCAATGCGCCGAGTATTGCGGCGAGCAGCATGCGCGCATGGCGCTCGACGTACTGGTGGTGGCGCCGCAGGCGTTCGAGCGCTGGTCCGCCGCGCAGGCGCGGCCCGCCTCCGTTGCCGTGAACCACCCGGGGCTGCAGGCTTTCGAGAAGCACCGCTGCAGCTTCTGCCACAGCGTGCGCGGCGTGGCCGACGAGGCCTCGCGCGGCCTGGGGCCGGACCTGACCCATGTGGGCGGCCGCCTGTCGCTGGCCGCCGCCAGCCTGCCCAACACACCACAGAACCTTCGCTCCTGGATCACCCATACGCAGCAGCTCAAGGCCGGGGCGCGCATGCCCTCGGGCGCCGGGCGTGTGCCCGACCACGAACTGGAAGACATCGCCGCATGGCTGAGCACCCTGAAATAGATGCTGCCCCGCCGCACGGCTTTCCCAGCGCCCTGCCCCGCCCCGCCGGCGAGCGCGAAGCACTGGAGCGTGCCTGGGCGCGCCCGCGCGGCTGGCGCATTTTCAGCGCCGTGAACAACACGCAGATCGGCGCCTTCTACATCGTGACGGCACTGCTGTTCTTCGTGCTGGGCGGCATCCTGGCGCTGGTGATGCGCGTGCAGCTGGCCGTGCCCGACAACAGCCTGCTGGACGCCGCCACCTACAACCAGATGTTCACCATGCACGGCACGGTGATGATGTTCCTGTTCGCCGTGCCCGTGGTGGAGGCGATTGCAGTCTTTCTGCTGCCGGGCATGCTGGGCGCCCGGGACCTGCCCTTTCCCCGGCTGTCCGCCTATGCCTTCTGGGCCTATGCGATCGGCGGCCTGGCGTTCTTCTGCACCATCTTCTGGGGCGTGTCGCCCGATGGCGGCTGGTTCATGTACCCGCCGCTCACGAACAAGCAGTACTCGCCCGGCATCGGCGCGGACTTCTGGCTGCTGGGCATCGGCTTCATCGAGATCTCGGCGATTGCGGGCGCCATCGAGCTGATCGTCGGCATTCTCTTCACACGCGCACCGGGCATGACGCTGGGCCGGATGCCGGTGTTCGCCTGGGCCACCCTGGTCAGCGCGCTGATGATCGTGTTCGCCTTCCCGGCCGTCATCGCGGCCACCACGCTGCTGGAGCTGGAGCGCGCCTTCGACTGGCCCTTCTTCAATCCGCAGTCCGGCGGCGACCCGGTGCTCTGGCAGCATCTCTTCTGGTTCTTCGGCCACCCGGAGGTCTACATCATCTTCCTGCCTGCGGCCGGCATGGTGTCCATGATGGTGCCCGCCATGGCAGGCACGCCCCTGGTGGGCCAGCGCGCCGTGGTCTGGGCGCTGGCCGGCGTGGGCGTGGTCAGCCTGCTGCTGTGGATACACCACATGTTCGCGGCCGGCCTGGGGCTGACGGCGCTGCTGCTGACTTCCATCGCCAGCTTCGTGGTGGCCATTCCGAGCGGGCTTCAGGTCTTCGCCTGGATTGCCACCTTCTGGCAGGGCCGCGTGCGCATGGACACGCCCACGCTGTTCCTGCTGGGCTTTCACTTCATCTTCGTGCTGGGCGGGCTGACGGGCGTGATGGTGGCCGTGATTCCGTTCGACTGGCAGGCGCATGACAGCTACTTCATCGTCGCCCACCTGCACTACGTGCTGATCGGCGGCATGGTGTTCCCCGTGTTCGCGGCCCTGTACTACTGGCTGCCCGTGTTCAACGGCGCGGCGCTGTCCGAGCGGCTGGGACGCTGGATATTCGCCCTGCTGTTCGGCGGCTTCAACATCGCCTTTTTCCCCATGCACCTGACAGGCCTGCTGGGCATGCCGCGCCGTGTCTACACCTACGCGGACGCGCTGGGCTGGAACGGGCTGAACCTGCTGTCCACCGTGGGCGCCTTCATCTTTGCGCTGGGCGTGCTGCTGCTGTTCATCGACGTGGCCCGGGCCGTGCGCCGGCCGGACCGCGACCATGGCAATCCCTGGCGCGCAGGCACGCTGGAATGGCTGCCGCCGCGCGAGTACGGCGTGCGCAGCATTCCCGAAGTGCGCGGCACCGAGCCGTTGTGGGACAGGCCATCGCTGGCGCAGGAAGTGGAGGAAGGGCGCTACTGGCTGCCCGGCACCGTCTTCGGCGGCCGGGAAACCCTGCTCACCGATGCGCGCAGCGCCCGGCCCGTGCAACTGCTGCGCCTGCCCACCGACGGCTGGCCACCGCTGCTGGCCGCAGCGGGCACGGCCGCCTTCTTTTTGCTGCTGACCGTGGAATGGGTGGCGCTGGCCTTTGCCTGCGGCCTGGGCGCCATCGCCGCCATGCTGGCCTGGATCTGGCAGCTGGACCGCACTGCCCCGGCCACGCGGGCCGAGGTGGCCACGGGCGTCTTCCTGCCCATGCAGCCGGCCGGCAGGCGATCGCATTCCTGGTGGGCCGTGCTCATCCTGTGCACCGTGGACTTCACGGTCTTCGCCTCCTTCGCCTATGCCTACATCCACCTGTCGATGGCGCTGGAGGTCTGCCCTCCGCCGGGCGCGGCCCTGCCCGCGCCCTCCCGGGCCATGGCCAACGTGGTGCTGCTGGCTGCCAGTGCCCTGCTGCTGCGGCACTGCATGCGCTCACCTTTGGGAGACGGACCGCACAGGCAGCGCCTGCTGCGTGCCTGCGCCTTGGGGGCCCAGGTGTGCGCGGTGGGGGCCTTTGGCCTGTCGCTGGCAGGTCATCTGGATGCGGGGCTTTCACCGCGTGCGGACGGCTGGAGCGCGGCCGTGGGCGTCATCGTGGCCTACCAGGGCTTTCACTGCGTGCTGATGATGGTGCTGGGCGGCTTTTTGCTGGCCCGATCATGGTCCGGCCATCTGCAGCCCCGGGCGCGCGCCACGCTGGACAACGTGGGCCTGCTCTGGCAGGCCGCAGCCCTGCAGGGCATTCTGGGCGAGGCCATTTTGCGCCTGGTGCCGGCGCTCATGGGCTGACCGGACTGCTTTCATCGAGAGACTGCGGCGCATGGCCGATCCCCGCACAAGCGCTCGGCTGACGGCCGATGGACCCTGCACTCGATACCTTGGTCTCTCCATGGAAACACCTCCGCTCCCCACCTGCAGATCCGCGCTGTTCCTCGACTTCGATGGCACGCTCGTGCCCCTGGCCGAGACACCGGACGCCATCAGGCCGGATCCCGCCCTGCTCCCGCTGCTGGCCGGCCTGCAGGGCCGGCTCGATGGCGCTCTGGCCATCGTCACAGGCCGTCAGATCGAGGTGCTGGACCGCTACCTGGCACCGCTGTGCCTGCCCGCCGCCGGCGAGCACGGCCTGCGCCGGCGGGACTGCAGCGGCCGGCTGCACGGCCGGGCATGCGCCATGCCCGCGCCTGTGCTGCAGCTGTGCCATGCGCTGGCGCAGGAACATCCGGCCTTGCTGGTGGAGCGCAAGCCTTCGTCCATCGCGCTGCACTACCGGCGCGCGCCACAGCTGGCGGCGCTGTGCCTGGAGACATTGACCCGCGCCGTGCAGCGCTGGCCGCAGCTGGAGCTGCTGCAGGGCAAGTACGTGCTGGAGGTCAGGCCTGCGGGAATGGGCTCCGGCATGGGCACCGGCAAGGGCAGCGCCATTGCGGCCTTCCTGCGCGAAAGCCCGTTCGCTGGCCGCGTCCCCGTCTTCGTGGGCGACGATGTCACCGATGAAAGCGGCTTTGCCGTGGTGCAGGCGCACGGTGGCATGGCGATCAAGGTGGGCGAAGGCGCAAGCAGGGCCTGCCACCGGCTGGACAGCCCGCAGGCCGTGCACGCCTGGCTGCAGTCCGCATGCATGCACCTGGCTGCACAGACCTGTGCGGAGGCCCTGCCATGAGCCGGCTGGTGGTGATCTCCAACCGCGTGGCCGACCCGGGCAAGGCAGCCGCAGGCGGCCTGGCCGTTGCCATGGGCGATGCGTTGCGGCAGACCGGCGGCCTGTGGTTCGGCTGGAGCGGCACGGTCACCGATGGCCACGCCGCCGCCCCTGCCGGACATGTGCACCGGACCCAGGCAGGCAAGGTCACGCTGGCCACCGTGGACCTGGACCGTGCGGACCACGACAGCTACTACGCGGGCTACAGCAATGGCGTGCTGTGGCCCGTCTTCCATGGCCGGCTGGACCTGGCGAATTTCGACACGGGCCTTGCGGCCGGCTACCGCCGCGTGAACCAATTGCTCGCGCGCAGGCTGCTGCCCCTGCTGGCGGAGGACGACATCCTCTGGGTGCATGACTACCACCTGATCCCGCTGGCGGCCGAGCTGCGCGCCCTGGGCTGCCGCCAGCGCATCGGCTTTTTCCTGCACATCCCATTGCCCCCGCCGACCCTGCTGGCGGCCGTTCCCGAGCATGCATGGCTGATGCGCTGCCTGTTCGCCTATGACCTCGTGGGCCTGCAGACCCGCCAGGACGTGCAGCACTTCGAGCGCTATGTCTGGGAGGAGGCGGGCGGCCAGGCCCTGGGCGACGGCGCATTCCGCGCCCATGGCCAGCGCCTGGTCTGCCGCGACTTCCCCATTGGCATCGATGTGGAAGGTTTCATGGCGCTTGCACAGGGCGGCGCCGCGCGGGACATGTACGAGCGCATGAAGCACGAATACGCCCAGCGTCGCCTGCTGCTGGGCATAGACCGGCTGGACTACTCCAAGGGCCTGCCGCAGCGCCTGCGCGCCTTCCGGGAGCTGCTGGCCCGTCATCCCGAGCAGCGCCGCCGCGCCACGCTGATCCAGATCGGCTCGCCCACGCGCGAGGGCCTGGACGCGTATGCCGACATACGGCGTGAACTCGAATCGCTGTGTGGCGCCATCAACGGCGACTACGGCGAACTGGACTGGATGCCCGTGCGCTACATCCACCAGACCCTGCCGCGCGATGGCATTCCGGGCCTGTGCCGTGCGGCGGCCGTGGGCCTGGTCACCCCGCTGCGCGATGGCATGAACCTGGTGGCCAAGGAATACGTGGCGGCCCAGGACCCGGCCGACCCCGGCGTGCTGGTGCTGTCGCGGTTTGCCGGCGCTGCCGAGCAGCTGCAGGAGGCGCTGCTGGTCAATCCCTACGACGTGCACGGCACGGCAGCCGTGGTGCAGCAGGCCCTGCAGATGCCGCTGCAAGAAAGGCGCCAGCGGCACCAGCGGCTGCTGCAGTGCATTGCCGATCAGGACGTGCACTGGTGGCGCAAGGCCTTTTTGTCTGCCTTGAAAGAGGCCAGGCCGCTGGAGCACAGGGAAAGGGAAGGCTTCGGCATCCCCGTTCCCTCGATCAGGCAGGAGCAGGCACCGCTGCGCCTGGAACTGGCCGCCTGCCCTGCCGACGGCGTGGAGCGGGACGCCTGCCGGTCGGTGGTCTCCGACAGGTAATGCCTTCCTGCTCCTGCGGCGCCGCGTTCATCCTCCCGGCACCATGGCATCGCCTGGCGCCTCCCCCCATTTCCAGGCTGCGCAAGGCACGAAAAAGGAAGGTGAGCGGTGATGGCCCAGAACAACGACGAGCACGCCAATGCGTGGACATGCAGCGACACGCTGGCCCAGGCCTTGCGCGGCCATGCGGACCTGTCGCCGGCGGACCAATTGGCCCTGCTGGTAGCGCAGGGCGCCGACCGCCTGCCGCTGCCGGGCCATGGCCACACGCTGCAGCGCTGGCGAGCACTGGCCGAAGTGGCCGCCCACAGCCTGGGCCTGGCCAAGCTCTACGAAGGTCATACCGACGCCCTGGCCATCCTGTCCGAACTGCAGGCCGACCTGGCCACCGAAGGACTGCGCTGGGCCGTCTGGTGCGCCGAGCCGCCGGGCGAGCGCGTGCAGGCCACGGCGGCATCTCCCGACGCCACGCAACGCACGACGCTGCAGGCAGGCTCGGCGGTTCGCCTGTCCGGCCACAAGCCCTGGTGCTCCGGCGCCCGCGCCGTGGACCGTGCCCTGGTCAGCGGCTGGCTGGCAGACGGCCAGCGCTGCCTGATCGCCGTCACCATGGACCAGCCCGGCATCCGCAGGGACGACAGCCACTGGCAGGCCGTGGGCATGGCCTCCAGCGCCAGCGCCGATGTGCACTTCGACGGCGCCACCGGCGTGCTGGTCGGGGCCCCGGGCCAGTACCTGAGCCGCCCCGGCTTTCACCATGGCGGCGCCGGCGTTGCGGCCTGCTGGCATGGCGCGGCAGCGCGCATCGCCAGCCATCTGCAGCAGGCCGTCAGTCAAGGCGAGGACCCGCACCGCCAGGCCCACCTGGGTGCGCTGGACGTGGCCCTGGCCAGCGCGGCCGGCCTGCTGCGCGACGCTGCGGCCTGCATCGATGCCACGCCATCGGACCCCTGCCTGCTGGCCGTGAGCCGCGCCCGCCTGGCCGTGGAAGCCGCCGCCGAAGAGGTGCTGCGGCGCGTGCCGCGCGCCATCGGTCCCGGCCCGCTGTGCAAGAACAGGGGCCTGGCGCAGCTGATGGCCGACCTGCCCGTCTTCATCCGCCAAAGCCATGCCGAGCGCGACCAGGCGGCACTGGGCCGCCTGCTGGCCGAGAAGGCACAGGCCTCGCAGGCACCGGGAGGCGCGGCATGGATGCTGTGAAGCCGCGCCTCATCGAGGGCCGGGGCACGCCCGAATCGCGCTGGCAGGCCTGGTTTGCGCAACGCCGGCCAGCGCAGGTATCCATGGACGACCTGCTGGAGGGCCGGCGCCGCGCCGTCATCGTCGCGCCGCACCCGGATGACGAAATCCTGGGCTGCGCCGGCCTGCTGCACCGCTGTGCCGAGCGGGGCATGCCCTGCCTCATCGTCTCCGTGACCGATGGCGGAGCCAGCCACCCCCACTCGACGCTGTGGCCGCCGCAGCGTCTGGTGCGCGAGCGCGTGCAGGAGAGCACCCAGGCCCTGGCCCTGCTTGCGCCGCAGGCGCAGGTGCTGCGGCTGGGCCTGCCCGACGGCCATATCGCCGAGCATGCCGCGCAGTTGCTGCAGCGGCTGGAGCAGTTGCTGCAGCCCTCGGATGCGCTGCTGTGCACCTGGCGCGAAGACGGTCACCCGGACCACGAGGTCACTGGCCAGGCCTGCGCCACGGCGGCCGCTCGCACGGGCTGCCGGCTCTTCGAGCTGCCGATCTGGGCCTGGCACTGGGCCGAGCCCGGCGACGCGCGCGTGCCCTGGCACCGCGCTGCCGCCATTGCGCTGGCACCGCAGGAGCTGGCGCTCAAGCGCAAGGCCCTGTCGTGCTTTCGCAGCCAGCTGCTGCCAGACCCGTCCACGGGCCGCGACGCCGTCCTGCCGTCCTGGGCCACGCAGCGCCTGCTGCGTCCGTTTGAAGTGGTGTTTCTATGAACGGCGCCAGGCAGCACTTCGAGCAGATGTACCAGGCCGACCCCGACCCCTGGCAGGTCGCATCGCGCTGGTACGAGCGGCGCAAGCGCGATCTGCTGCTGGCCGCCCTGCCGCGCGAGCGCTATGCCTACGGCTTCGAGCCCGGCTGCGGCAATGGCGAGGCCACGCAGCACCTGCTGCAGCGCTGCGACCGGCTGTGCGCCGTCGATTTCTCGGACAGGGCCGTGGATCTGTGCCGGCAGCGTATTGCACCGCAGGACCGCGCCCGCCTGGACCTGCAGGCCCTGCCCCTGCCCTGGCAATGGCCACAGGTGCCGCAGCAAGGCTTCGATCTCATCGTGGTCTCGGAGCTCGCCTACTACTTCGACGACGCGGCACTGGCGCATTTCAACCGCCAGTGCCTGGCCTCGCTGCAGGGCGGCGGGCACTGGCTCATGTGCCACTGGCGGCATGGGGCGCACGATCACCTGCAGACCACTCGCACCCTGCATGACAGCGTGTCGGCCCATGCGCAGCTGCACTTGCTGCTGAGCCACAGCGAGCCGGATTTCCAGCTGGACATCTGGCAGAAAACCCCTGAAAGGACGGACAGATGATCGGCGTGTGCATCCCAGCCCATGACGAGGAAGACCTCATAGGCCGCTGCCTGGACAGCGTGTTTTGCGCGGCCGCCCATGCCGACCTGCAAGGCGAGACCGTGGCCGTCGTCGTGGTGCTGGACAGCTGCCAGGACGCCACCGAATCGGCCGTGCGCCGCTGGCCCGCCATCCCGTTGTCCATTGCCGCGCGCAACGTGGGCAAGGCGCGCGCACTGGGGTCGGAGTACCTGCTGCTGCTGGGCGCCCGCTGGCTGGCCTTCACGGACGCCGACACCACGGTCTCCCAGAGTTGGCTGGCCGACCAGTTGGCGCTTCAGTCCGACGTGGTCTGCGGCACGGTGCAAGTGGCCGACTGGTCGGCCCACGGCGTCCAGGCGGACACGGCGCGGCGGCACTTCGAGACCACCTACACGGACCGCGACGGCCACCGCCACGTGCACGGCGCCAACCTGGGCATCTCAGCCTGGCACTACCGCCAGGCCGGCGGGTTCGACGCACGCACCTGCGGCGAGGACCAGGACCTGGTGGACCGCCTGGCGGCCGGCGGCGCCCGCATCGCCTGGTCGGCCCGGCCCCGGGTGATGACCAGCGGCCGCGCCTACTCGCGCGTGGCCGACGGCTTTGCCGGTGCGCTGCGCCAGGGATGGGCCCTGCCCGGCGACGCGCCGCCTGCGCTGCCCGTGCTCCAGGGCGCCCTGGCGCAGCAGGCCCTGGCCCTGCCTCAACCGCAGGCCGGCTCGTCCACGCGGTAGCAGTCCCTGAGGAACACCGGCAGGTCGTTGGCCGGCGGCACGAAGGGCACCTGGTACATCATGTCGCTGACAAAGCCACGGTGGTAGCTGCCATGGTTCACCACATGCAGCACGATCTGCTCGCGCGTCATGGCGCCCTGCCCGCCGCCCACGAACTCGAAGTGCACGACCTTCGCCAGTTCCTCGTCCGGGCATGCGTCGACGAACTCCACATACCAGTGGTCCATTGCCTGCACGGATTCCCACAGCGCCTGCAGCGTGGGCGTGTGGTCGGTGTTGCGCATGGTGTAGCCATGCTTGCGGCCCTGCAGGTGGTGCCTGAAGATGTCCTCCACCACAAGGACGTGGTTCAGCGTGCGCACCATGTTGCCGAAGCTCGTGGGCCGCTGCTTCAAGGCCTCGCCTTCGGGCAGCTCCATCACGCTCTTGAAGGTCAGGCCGTTGGCCCAGGCCTTGTAGCGCACCAGCATTTTCAGGTTGGCCCTGGCCGATGAGACGGGAGCGCGCAGGCTCTCCTGGATCGCTGTCATTCGTGGGTTCTTTCGGTGTGGATCAAAGGCCGCTCAGTGCGCCTTCGACATGGGTGCGCGCCGTGCCGCCCACCCAGACCTGGCCCGTGCCGTCACGGGTCAGGAAGATGCGGCCGTCACGGCCCAGGCAGCGGCCCTGGGCGGCAACGTAGTCGCTGTCCATCACCCCCGTCGCAAACAGCCACTGCGCCAGCGAGGCGTTGAGGCTGCCGGTGACGGGGTCTTCGACGATGGCGCCCTGGTGATCGGAGAAGAAGGCGCGCACCTCGCAGGCGGCAGGGCTGGCATCGCTGGCACTACCGATACCCCTGGCATAGGGCCCCACCACGCCCACGTCCATGCGCGTGGGCCACTGCCGGGCCGGGTTCAGCGCCAGCACCTGCTCGGCCGAGGCCAGGCGGATGCCCAGCCAGCCGGGGCCGTTGTCTATCCACGAGGCGGCCTGCACCTCTTCGGCGGTGATGCCCAGCATGCGCAGCGCGGCATCCAGCTCGTCGGCGGTGGGCGCGCCAAAGCGCAGCATGGGCGGCGCGGCGAATGCCAGCCGCCCATGCTCCTGCCGTATCTGCACCAGGCCCGCCCCGCACTCCTGGACGATGTGGCCTGCGTTCCTGGGCGCACCGCGCTGGGACAGCCAGGCATGGCAGCTGCCCAGCGTGGGATGGCCGGCAAAAGGCATCTCCCGGTCCAGCGTGAAAATCCTCACGCGGTAGTCGGCCTGCGCCTGCGTGGGCGGCAGCAGGAATGCGGTTTCGGAGAGGTTGAACCAGCGTGTCAGCTGCTGCATCTGTGCGGTGGTCAGCGCCTGCCCACCGGTGATCACGGCCAGCGGATTGCCGGACAGCGGGCCGCTGGCGAAAACGTCGACCATATGAACGGCAATGCTCATGAAGACAGTCCTTGTTGCATGGGAAGGAAAAGAAGGGGAAACGGACGGCGGTCCCGATCTGCGCTACGGCCGCACATCGGCGCGATGCACCACATGGACCTTGTTGCCGTCGGGATCGCGCAGGTAGGCACCGTAGTAGCCATCGCCGTAATGAGGTCGCGGGCCGGGCGGGCCTTCGTCGCTGCCGCCACGCGCCAGGCCGGCGGCATGGGCCGCGTCCACCGCGTCGGGCGACGGGGCCACAAAGGCCACCATGGCGCCATTGCCCGCCGTGGCCGGCTCGCCGTTGAAGGGGCTGTAGACATAAAAGCGCGGCAAGGCCGCCGGCGGCGCCACCCAGCACAGCGCGGCCGGCCCGCCATCGGGCTGGACGGCGCGGCGCTGCAGTCCCAGCGGGAAAAGCACCGCGTCATAGAAGCGGCCGGCCCGCTCGAGATCACGGGCGCCGACGGTGATGTGGCTGAACATGGAGTGAACGTTACACTATCGACAAATGAAATAGTGTCACGGCACACTCATTTTTTCCTTGCCCCGACCATGCTCCTGCCCTCCCCCTGGACGCCCCGTCTTGCGCGCATTGAAGCCAGTGCCGCCGAGCGGCTGGCGCGCGCCCTGGCCGACGACATCGTCGAAGGCCGGCTGGCCGGCGGCGACCGCCTCCCCGCCCACAGGGACCTGGCCGACAGGCTGCAGATCGGCCTGGGCTCGGTGACCAGGGCCTATGCGCTGCTGGAGCGCCGGGGGCTGACACGCAGCGTCAGGGGCCGGGGCACCTTCGTGGCGTCACAGCAGGCGCAGGCTGGCGAGGACATCGACCTGTCTTCCAACGCGCCGCCGGCCGCCATCAGTGCGCGCGTCCTGGCTCGTACGCTGACCGGGATTGCGCGCAGCATCGATACCGATCATTTCAACTTCTATGCCCCGCCCCAGGGCCACCTGGAGCATCGCCGCGTGCTCGCGCGCTGGCTGCAGACGCTGGGCCTGAACGTGGAACCCGACCACATGGTGCTGACCAGCAGCGCGCGCCAGGCGCTGTCCCTGGCCTTCGATCTGGTCTGCCAGCCCCGGGGCCGGCTGCTGACCGAGCGCATCACCTACCCCGGCGCCATTGCCCTGGCCCGGCGCAAGGGGTATGCCCTGCAGGGCCTGGCGATCGACGCTCAGGGCCTGCTGCCGCAGGCGCTGGCCGAGGCGCTGGAGGGCATTCCCGCCGCCGAAGGCAAGGTGGTCTACCTCACCCCCACGCTGCACAACCCGACCACGGCCACCATGGGCGCGGAGCGCAGGCAGGCGATCGTGGACATCTGCCGCAGCGCAGGCGCCTGGATCATCGAGGACGGCGTGTACGCCGCCTGCTTGCCCGATCACGCATCCTTGGCCCATCTGGCCACGCTGGCGCCCGAGATCACGCTGCATGTGAACGGGCTGTCCAAGTCCCTGGGCCCGGGGCTGCAGGTGGGCATGCTGGTGCTGCCCGCTTCGCTGGGCGGCGCGGCTGTGGAGCTTGTGCAGGAGATGTCCATGGCGCCTTCGGCCCTCTCCTGCGCCGTGATCGATGAATGGCTGTCGCACGGCGTGGTCGCTTCCCTGCAGGCCGACCTGCGCCATGAGGCACAGCGGCGCTGCCGGCTGGCCGCATCACACCTCGCCCCGCACCTGAGGGGCTCCGGCCTGGTGCTGCACCCCGAGGCCTACAACGCCTGGCTGCCCATGGAGCGCGAGGCCGCCGACCGCCTGGTGTCGGCCGCAGCGGCGCTGGGCGTGACGCTGACCGATCCGGGCTCGCTGATGGTGGAGCCGCACGACCGTGCCAGCGGGCTGCGCATCTGCCTGGGCGCCCCAGGCCTGGACGACCTGGACGGCGCCCTGGCGCAATTGGCCAGGCTGCTTACTGCGGAGCCCTGAGCTTGTTCTGCAGCGCCTTGGCCACGGCGCCCAGCACGGGCACCTTGGCAAAGATTTCCTCCACCGGGTCCCAGAAATCGCGGTGCACTGCCACCAGTCCCTGCGCATCGAACTCCAGGTAGCTGGTGCCGCAGATGTGCATGGGCTGGCCCGATGCCCTGACAAAGCCCAGCTCCCACAGCAAAAAGCCGCTGTCCCCCTGCACCGCGCCCTGGCTGACGGCGAAGCGGGGCCGGTCCAGTTGCTCGAACATGTGGGCGAACACGCGCTGTATCGCTGCGTGGCCGCGCACATCGTTGAACGGGTCCTTGAACCGGGCCTGTTCCGCATAGAGGGCCAGCAGCGCCGGCAGGTTGTCGCGGCGCAGCGCCTCATAGGCCTGGGCCAGCCGGTCCAGTCGGGGATCGCCGAGGGCAGTGCTCATCGGTTTCAGGCTCCTGTGATGCGGCGAACCGCCGAGAAATACCAGGCATCGGGCAGGCAGCGCAGCAGCCGCACCCAGCGTGTGAAGCGGCGCGGAAAATTCATCTCGAAGCGCCCCTGTGCCCAGCCCTGCAGCATGTGCCGGGCGGCCTCGTCGGCACCGATCAGGGCCGGCATGCTGAAGCTGTTTTGCGCCGTCAGCGGCGTATCGACAAAGCCGGGGTTGATGATGGACACGCCCAGGCCCGGGCCGTGCAGGTCCAGGTAGAGGTTTTCTGCCAGGTTGTTGAGCGCCGCCTTGGTAGGACCGTAGGCCAGGGACATGGGCAGCCCGCGATAGCCTGCCACCGAGCCGACCAGGGCCAGATGCCCCTGGCCGGCCTCCAGCAGCATGGGCAGCACCGCATCGAGCAGGTGCAGCGCGCCGCCATAGTTCACGGCCAGGTGGCGCTGCATCTCGGCCAGGTCGAACTCGGTGGCGCGCTGGGGCCGGTAGTGGCCGGCACAGTACACCACCAGGTCGGGCGCCCTGCCCACATGGGCCCGCACGGCACGGGCTGCCTGCGCCACGGCCTGGGCATCGGTCACGTCCAGCGGCAGGGCCAGGCAGCCTTCGCGGCCACGCACGAAATCCTGCAGCGCACCGCCATGCCGCGCAGAGACAATCACGCGCGCGCCCTGGCCGTGCAGCGCTTCGGCCGTGGCGCGCCCTATGCCCGAGGAGGCGCCCAGAAGCCATGCCGAGCGGCCCTTCCAGTCGCGCAGCGGCGGGTTCAGCCGGCGGGATAACAGTGGCATGGCCATCACTCCTTGATGATGGCCAGCGTCACGTCGCCCAGGTGCAGGCCGAGCTTGCTCATGGCCGTGCGGTTGAGCAGGGTGCGCCCGTCCATCAGGTACATCCAGTCGTCCATGCTGACGTTCCAGACCCTTCCGTCCACGGGCAGGGCCAGCACGTAGCTCCAGCGGATGGCATTGCCCGCGCTCTGGCCCTGGGCCTCGCCCACCACGTCGTCGGCCCGGCCGCTGTAGCGGCCCTCGCCCAGGTGGCGGATATGCCAGATGCGCTGCTGCGTGCTGCCGTCGCTGTAGACGAAGTGCTCATCGAGCGTGCCCTCGTCGCCATTCCAGCGGCCCGTCATGCGCACGGTGAATCGCTTGACCACCTTGCCCGAGCGGTCCGTGAACATGCCGTGGGCCGTCAGCGGCCCGTTGAAGTACTGGCGCAGGTCCAGCGTCGGCTGCTCCTTGGCGTAGTCCTGCACGGAAGGACCGGCGCAGCCCGCCAGAGACAGCGCCAATGCCGCCCCCAGGCAGGCGCGCCGCAGTGGTGAAAACGAAGCGCAGTGGGTGATGTGGCTCATGTGTGCCTCCAGGAAGAATGCAGTCGCTCGGCGCGCCAGAGCAGCCCGGCCGCCGCCAGTTTGAGCAGGCAGGGCAGCCCGCCATAGGCCCAGGCCAGGGCCTGCAGGCCGGCCGGATCGGTGCTGCCGCTGCGGTAGCCCGCAACGGACAGCAGGGGCAGGGCCAGGCCCGCGGCCAGGGCCAGGTTGAGCTTGGTGGCGCAGGTCCACCACCCCAGGTAGCGGCCCTCGCCCTGGCCGCCCTGGCCGGACTCGTGGATCACGCCCGTGAGCAGTGCGCCCGGCAGGGCCAGATCCGCGCCCAGGGCCAGCCCGCTGGCCAGGCAGATCACGGCGAAGGCCAGGCCGTCACCCGTGCCCAGCCAGGGCGTGAAGCCGAAGGCCAGCACGCTGGCCAGCATGCCCGCGCGCCAGCTGGGCGCCAGGCCCCAGCGCGAGACGGCCTTCACCCACAGCGGCAGGCCCAGGGCCGCCGCGCCAAAAAAACACAGCAGCAGCAGGGGCTGCATCCCGGGCACCTGCAATCTGTCGGCCACGAAGAAGGGCAGCAAGGTGGCCGGAATGGCCGCGGCCACGCCGTTGACCATGAAGACGGCCAGCAGCCGGCGAAAGCCGGCATCCGCCCATGGTGAGATCCGAGAGGTGTCCGCCGTGGCCTGCTGCGGCAGCGTCACCGGAGCCTTGAGCCGGTACAGCCCCACCAGCCCCAGCGCCAGGCCCAGCGCCAGCACGGCGCTGGTGGCGTCCAAGCCCAGCCAGGCCGGCAACACGCTGGCCAGCAGCACACCGCCCAGCGTAGCGCCCTCGCGCCAGGCCGTGACGCGGGCCCGCCAGGCGGGCGGCCCGCCCCAGCGCGTGCCCCAGGCCTGGTGGACGATGGTGACGAAGCTGTAGGCCAGCGTGCACACCAGCAGGCTGCAGGCCAGCCAGCCCAGCATGGCGGCCTGGGCACCGCGCGGCGGATGCCACAGCGCCCAGAAGCCCAGGACCATCAGCAGGCTGGCCAGTGCAGCCGCCCACCACGCTGGCCGCATGCCCCGGCGCAGCAGCCGGTCGGCCTGGCGGCCGATGGCGGGGTCCACCAGGGCATCGAAGGCACGCGTGGCCAGCAGCACCGCGCCCAGCCCCGCCAGCGGCGCACCGGCCACGCTGGCGTAGTGGTAGGGCAGGTTCACATACAGCGGCAGGGACACGAACGCCAGCGGCGCGGCCAGGCCGCCATAGGCCAGCCCTGTGCGCCAGGGCAGCAAGGGGGCGGCGGCAGGGTGCGAGGCCATGGCGTGGTCCCGGGCGCTCAGGATTGGCCCAGCAGCGAGCTGCGCATGGCAGGTGCCGAGGTCTGGGGCGCGAGCCAGATGCCGAAGAACAGGCGCGCATAGTCGGCATCGCGCAGCTGTGCAGTCTGGCGCCCGTTGTGGAAGAAGCGCACCTCGCCCTGGCCGTCGTTCAGGCCCAGCAGCCGGTCCTGGGCCGCCACATCGGGAAACGCCTGCTTCATCAGCGCCAGCCATTGGCGGGACTGCTCCTCGGTGAAGCCGTCGACCCTGCGCATTTCGGCGATGGAGCGCTCGGCGATGGCCGCGCCTTCGAGCTTGCGGTCATAGACCAGCTCCAGCGCGAACGGGTGGCGGGCGTAGTCCTCGGGCACAAAGCCCGGTGCGGCCCACAGCCGTGCCTCGTACACGCGCAGGCCGAAAAAGCGCAGCACGCCCGTGCCCACCAGGCGCGCGGCCGGCAGGGCGCTGCGCAGTTCGGCCGGAAGGTCGGCAGTCGGAGTCTTGGCGTGGAGTTCGTTGGGCATGGCGATCAGTGAAGGGACAAGGGCGCAGGCGGCGCCCCAGGCCAGCGCCTGGCGGCGCGGCATGTGACGTGGTGGCGATTTCATGGCAGGGGCCTGCGCAGCGTGAACTGGACGACATCGGTGTTGCCGGTGTCGAAGGCCGCCTCGCAGTAGGCGAGGTAGAAGGTCCAGATGCGCACGAAGCGCTCGTCAAAGCCCTGGGCCCGCACGGCGTCGAGGTGGTGATCGAAGGCCTGGCGCCAGCGCCGCAGCGTCTCCGCATAGTCGCGGCCGAAGGCCATGCGGCGCTCCACCACCAGGCCGGCGCGCCGTGCCTCCTGCTCGAAGGCAGGAATGCTGGGCAGCAGCCCGCCCGGGAAGATGTACTGCTGGATGAAGTCGGTGGAGCGCAGATAGCGCGCGAACAGGTCCTCGCGCAGCGTGATGGTCTGTATGCAGGCCAGGCCCCCGGGCTTGAGGCAGTCGCGCAGCGTCTGGAAGTAGCCGCGCCAGTATTCTCGGCCCACGGCCTCGAACATCTCGATGGAGACGATGGCGTCGAAGGGCTCGCCCGCATGGCGCGCGGGCAGGTCGCGGTAGTCCTGGTAGCGCAGCTCCACGGCGTCGGCCAGGCCGGCCTGCCGCATGCGCTGCTGTCCCCAGGCCAGTTGCTCGCGCGACAGCGTCACGCCCGTGACCCGGGCGCCGAACTCCTGCGCCGCCGCCTCGGCCAGCCCGCCCCAGCCGCAGCCGATCTCCAGCAGGCGCTGGCCGGGCTGCAGCCGCACCTCGTCCAGCGTGCGCCTGAGCTTGGCCTGCTGGGCGTCCTGCAGGTCGGCGTGGCGCAGCGATTCACCCGTGCGCCCCTGGAACCAGGCGGCGCTGTAGCTCATACCGGGGTCCAGCCACAGGCGGTAGAAATCGTTGCCCAGGTCGTAGTGGGCATGGATGTTCCTGGCGCTGCCGGCCCGCGTATTGCGCTGCAGCAGGTGGCGCAGGCGGTAGCCCAGCCGGCCCCACCAGCTGCCGTACACCAGGCTTTGCACATGGTCGCGGTTGGCCATGCACAGGCGCAGCAGGGCGGCCAGGTCGGGGCTGTCCCATTCTCCGGCGATATAGCCTTCGGCCAGGCCGATGTCGCCCGATTTCAGGGTGCGCTCCAGCGCCCGCCAGTCGTGCAGCACGCAATGCGCGTCGGCAGCCCCCGACGGCGGACGGGGCAGGTGCAGCAGGCGGCCATCGGGCTGCTCCAGGTCCAGCTGCCCGTGGGGCAGGCGTTCGAGCAGGTTCAGCACACGGCGTGCCCGCGCAGGCGTGCGGCGCGGCGCTGCGGCGGTGGGGCTCAGCAGGGGGGCGGCGGTAGTGTTCATCGTGTGACGAAGCGCTTGGGCGCGGAGGGTTTGCCATGGAAAGGCACGCGCTTGGCCCAAAGGCGCAGCGCGTGCCAGTGGATGCGGGCGACCACGCCCAGCGTCATCAAAGGGGTGCCGAAGAAGGCGCGGCGCACGGCGGCGGCATCCAGCGCCTGCAGCACGCCGCCCACGCTGGTCTGCAGCAGCGGGCCGTCCTCGTCATGCAGGTCCACGCGCGCCAGGGTGCGGTCTTCGCCGCGTTCGAAGCGGAAGCGGTACTCGCCGCGCACCTCGCAGAACGGCGAGACGTGGAATTGCTTGCGCGCCACCTGCTCGCGGCCCCAGGCCAGGTCGGGCCCCGCCAGCAGATAGGCATGGCGCTCGCCAAAGGTGTTGTTGACCTCGGCCAGCACGGCGGCCAGCGACCCGTCCGCGCGGTGCGCATACCAAAAGCTCACGGGCTTGAACACGTAGCCCAGCACGCGCGGAAAGGTGTGCAGCCAGACTTCGCCATCGGCGTCGCCAATGCCTTCGCTGTGCAGCAGCTGCTCGAACCAGGCCAGTGCGTCGCAGCCGCCCTCGCCGTGGTCGCTGTCATGGAAGCTCAGCCAGCCACGGCGGTTGCGCCTGAGCGCGGCGTCCGGCTGCGTGCGCAGGCTGCGCATGGGCAGCATGAGGAAATAGCCCGGGTAGCGGAAGGCATGCTCCACCGGCCGCAGGCGGCGGTGCCAGACATGGCCGAAGCCGATGAGCGGCCGGGCCGTCATGCGACCCCCTCGAAGGCCGCGCTGGCGGGCAGGACGGGCAAGGTCGGCAGGGCATGCAGCAGGCCGTCGGCCGCGACCAGGCCCGAGCGCAGGCCGTCCTCGTGGAAGCCGTAGCCGCACCATGCGCCGCAGAACCAGGTCCTGCGCTGGCCTTGCAGGGCATCCACCCGGCCCTGGGCCTCGATGGCGGCCAGGTCGAACACCGGGTGGCTGTACTCGATGCGCGCGTGGACCTGGCTGTCATCGATGGGGCGCACCGGGTTCAGCGACACCATCACGGGCTGCTGCCACGGCAGGGGCTGCAGGCGGTTGAGCAGGTAGTGCAGGCAGACGCCGGCCCGGTCTTTTCCGGGATCGGCGGCGCGTTCGTAGTTCCAGGCGGCCCAGGCCGCCGGGCGGCGCGGCAGCACGCCGGCATCGGTGTGCAGCACGGCCTGGTTGGGCTGGTAGCGGATGGCGCCCAGCACGCTGCGCTCGAGCGGCGTGGCATCGGAGCCCAGCAGGCGCAGGGCCTGGTCGCTGTGGCAGGCCAGCACCACGGCGTCGAACCGCTCCGTGCCGTGCGCCATCTGCAGCAGCACGCCGTGCGCGGCGCGGCGCAGGCCCAGCACGGGCGCGTTCAGCCGGACCTCGTGGCGGCCGTCCTTTTGCAGCGCGGCCACCATGCGCCGCACATACTGGCGCGAACCACCGCGCACCGTGCGCCACTGCGGCCGGTCCGTGACCTGGATCAGGCCGTGGTTGTGGCAAAAGCGGATCAGCGTGGCCACGGGAAAGCGCAGCATCTGGTCGGTGGGGCAGGACCAGATGCAGCCCATCATGGGCAGCAGATAGTCCTGGCGAAAGGCCGGCCCGAAGCCGTGGTCGTCCAGGAAATCTTCGATGCAGCTGCGCAGCCGCGCTTCATCGCCTTCCTCGGCGATGCGCGTGGTCAGGCGGTTGAAGCGCAGGATCTCGGCCAGCATCTTCAGGAAACGGGGCCGCAGCAGATTGCTGCGCTGGGCGAACACACCGCCCAGCGAACTGCCGCTCCATTCCAGGCCCGCCCGGCCGCCGGCCTGCGGCACCTGCACGGAAAACGACATCTCGGCCTCCGCCGTGGGCACCTGCAGCTCTTCGAACAGACGGGTCAGCAGCGGATAGGTGCGGTGGTTGAACACCAGAAAGCCCGTGTCCACCCCCTGGCTCACGCCGCCCAGCGCCAGATCGACCGTGTTGGCATGGCCGCCGAAATGGCTGCCTGCCTCCAGCAGGGTCACGCCATGCCCGCCCGGCGCGCCGGCCAGCCGCCGTGCTGCGGCCAGCCCCGCAATCCCCGACCCGATGACTGCAATGCGATGCATGGGAGCGTCCTTCCTGGTTGAATCGATCAGTCAGACCATGAAGACCAAACTGCGAACTGATGAGTTCAAACTATATACCAAACGTATTCGCTTTGCACTATTTGGTATCGGATATGACCTGTCGGGTCTAAAATATGGCTATGACAAGCCGCTCCTCCATCAAAGAACAGATACAGCGCGTGCGCGAGCAGGCCATCGTGGCGGCCGTCAACCGGCTGCTGGCCACCAAGGGCTACGACGCCATGACGGTGGACGAGGTGGCGGCCGAGGCCGGCATGGCCAAGGCCAGCCTGTACAAGCTGTTCACCTCCAAGGAAGAACTGGCAGGGGCCGCCATGGTGGGCGTGCTGGACCGTGCCCTGGCCTTCGTGGACGGCCTGCGCGACGAAGCCAGCCTGGCGGCCGAGGCCGGCACGCCCACGCGCCCGCTGGACCAGCTCAAGGCCGTGACGCGCTGGGCCATGCAGACCCAGCTGGAAGGCGAGATGCCCTCCCTGCCCGCGCAGAACTCCAACCTCAGCGCCTCGCTGCAATCCAACGACGACTACATGGACCGGCTGATCGCGCTGAGCAACCGCCTGAGCATCTGGATCACCGAGGCCCAGACCAGCGGCCAGATGCAGGCCACGCTGCCGGCCGAACTGGTGCTCTACACGCTGTTCGCGCGGGCCTGCGATCCGGTGGTGGCCCTGCTCAAGGAGTCGGGCCAGTACACGCACGCGCAGATCATCGACTGGGTGACCAGCACGACCTTCGACGGGCTGGCGGCGGCGGGCTGATCCGGTGCGCGGGATCGCACCGATCTCAATGCAAATGAGAATTCATATCAACTGGATAAAATGCCGGCAGTTTCTTGACGCACAAGAGGAAAGGCCCGGCACGTGCATCCATCCACCGACAGTGGCGCCAGCCAGGCTCTGGGCAGCATGTACGCGCAGCACAACCCTTGGCTGGTCGCGTGGCTGCAACGCAGGCTGGGCAACCGCTGCGATGCGGCCGACCTGGCCCAGGACACGTTCACGCGCATCTGGGTCAGCGCCAGGACGCAGGCCATCGAGGACATCCGGGAGCCCCGGGCCTATCTGACGACAGTGGCCCGGCGGCTGCTGGTCAATCACCTCGAACGCCGCTCGCTGGAGCAGGCCTACCTGGCGTCGCTGCACCTCCTGCCCCAGGCCACCGTGCCGTCCGTGGAGGCGCGGGCCATCCTGCTGGAGACGCTGCAGGAGCTCGATGCGCTGCTGGACGCCCTGCCCGCCAGGGTGCGCACGGCCTTTCTCATGTCCCAGCTGGAAGGCCTGTCCTACGAGGACATTGCCGACCGGATGCAGCTGAGCGTGCGCACCGTGACGCGCTACATGGCCCAGGGCTTTCGGCAATGCCTGCTGGTGATGCTGGAGCACTGAGCATGCAGGCCGCAGACGCACGCATCCTGGACGAGGCCGCCCGCTGGCTGGCCCGCAGGCACGCATCGGACTTCAGCGCGGCCGAGCAGGCAGAACTGGCGCGCTGGCGCAGCCAGAGCAGCCGGCATGAGCAGATCTGGCAATGCGCCGAGCAGCTCAAGGGCCGCTTCAACACCGTGCCCGCCGCCGTAGGCATGGCCACGCTCAACCGCGCGCGCCCCTCGGCGGCACGGCGGCAGTTGCTGCGCTCGGCCGTGCTGGCCCTGGCCACGCCTGCGCTGGGCTGGCTGGCCTGGCGCCATCTGCCCTGGCAGGACTGGACGGCCGACTACCGCACGGCCAGGGGCGAGCGCCGCGCGGTCACGCTGGCCGATGGCAGCCGCGTGCAGCTGAACACGGCCTCGGCCATCAGCGTGCGCATGGATGGCACGGCGCGGCGCATCCGCCATCATGCCGGGGAAATCCTGGTCGAGACCGCGCATGCCCCGCCCTACGCCTCCCAGCCTTTCATGGTGCAGACAGACGACGGCCAGATGCAGGCCCTGGGCACGCGCTTCATCGTGCGCAAGCTGGAGCACGGCACGGCGCTGGCCGTGCTGGAGGGCGCGGTGCGCGTCACGCCGGCAGCATCGGCCACGGCCGTGGTGGTGCATGCGGGCGAGCAACTGCAATTCGATGGACAAGGCGCCAGCGCCACCCGCCCGGTGGCGCCGCGGGACTCGGCCTGGACGCTGGGCGTGCTCTATGCCGAGAACCTGCGGCTGCAGGACTTCCTGGCCGAGCTGTCGCGCTACCGCGAAGGCCTTGTGCGGTGCGACGACGATGTCGCCGACCTGCGCGTCTCCGGCACCTACCAGCTGCATGACACCGACCGCATCCTGGCCCTGCTGGCCCAGACCCTGCCGGTGCGCGTGCACGAGCGCAGCCGGTACTGGGTGACGGTGGCGCGGCGCTGATCCGATTTTTTTCTGCCGTGGCTGTCCGGTTTTTCGCTCTCGCCTGTCAAGGCTTGCGAAGACCACTTTCATCGACAGCCCAGAGGACAGAACACCATGCACTCCCCTTCTTCCACCGCCGGACCACGCGCCAGCCTGCGCGCCACCGCCTTGGCGGCCCTGGCCGTCAGCACCTCGCTGCTGCTGCACGCGCTGCCAGTCCAGGCGGCCGAGCCGGCCGCCAGCGCCGCTGCCCGGAGCTACCAGATCCAGCCGGGTCCGCTGGGCCCGGCGCTGATGGCCTTTGCCGCACAGGCAGGCGTGAACCTGGGCATGGACCTGCAGCAGCTCGGCGGCATGGAGACACGCGGCCTGTCCGGCACGTTCTCCGTGGAGGACGGCTTTGCGCAGCTGCTGAACACGTCAGGCTGGACAGCGCGCCGCGTGGGTGCGGGCAACTACGCGCTGGAGAAGCTGCCTGCGGCGGCCCGCCAGGCGCCGTCTGCCGCAGCGGCCGTGCCCTCACCCTCAGCCCCAGCCGCGGCCCAGGCCACGGAGCTTGCCGCCATCACGGTGACCGCACGCACGCAGAACAACCTGGTCGCGCCCTCGCGGCAGGTGACGATCCTGGAAGGCCAGGAGGTGGAGCAGCTGCGCCAGGGCTCGGACAGCCTGGCCACCATGCTCAGCAAGGTGGTCCCCGGCATGGCGGACTCCAGCCACACCATCACCGACTACGGCCAGACGCTGCGGGGCCGCAACATGCTGGTGCTGGTGGACGGCGTTCCGCTGAACACCAACCGCGACTCGTCCAGGAACCTGGCCAACATCAACCCGGCCGACATCGAGCAGATCGAGGTGCTGCGCGGCAGCAGCGCCATCTACGGCAGCGGTGCGGCGGGCGGCATTGTCTCCATCCGCACCAAGCGGCCCTCGGGCGAGACGCGGGCCGAGACCATCGTCACCGGCTCGGCCCCGCTGTCGCGCCTGCGCGGCGCAGGACTGGGCGGCGAGGTGCAGCACTACCTGTCCGGCGGTGGCGAGGTGGTCGACTATTCGGTGAGCCTGGGCGCCAGGCACATGGGCGGCGCCTTCGACGCCAGGGGCAACCGCATTGCGCCCGAGCCCAGCCAGGGCGACCTGTTCGACTCCAACATCTACAACGCCTCGGCCAAGATCGGCTTCAAGCTCGATGCCGACCAGCGCCTGCAATTGACCGCCAGCCACTACAACGCGGCCCAGGACACGGACTACGCCTCCGACCCGTCGGTGGCGCGGCTGCCGGCCGGAACGGCGGCGGCCCGCCCCATCAAGGGCCTGGTGCTGGCCGACCAGAACCAGATCAAGAACACCATGCTGGGCCTGGACTACGAGAACCGGGACATCGCAGGCAGCACGCTGGCCGCCCAGCTCTACTACCGGGACTTCTTCACGCGGTTTGCGCCCTTCGACGCACGCGCCGTGCCGGTGCGGGGCGCCAATGTCGACCAGTCCATGCAGAACTCCGAGGTCTTTGGCGGGCGCCTGACCCTGAAGACGCCGCTGGGCGCCGGCAAGAAGAGCCTGCTGATCTGGGGTGCGGACTTCAACCAGGAGCGCACCGACATGCCCATCGACATCTTCGATCCCCGGGCCTATGACGCCAGCGGCGGCCTGGTCTTTCACAAGACGGGCCAGCTGATCTACATGCCGCCCGTCACCACGCGCAGCATCGGCGCCTTCGCCCAGCTGCAGCACCGGTTCAATGCGCAATGGTCGGCGGAAGGCGGCCTGCGCTACGACCGCGCCCAGGCCAGCTTCAATGACTTCACGCCGCTGTCGCAGTCACGCGCCCCCAGCCCCCAGCCCGTGAACGGCGGCACCGTCCGGTACAACGCCTGGACCTACAACCTGGGCACGGTCTTCACGCCGGTCCCCGGCCAGGAGCTCTATGCCTCGTACAGCCAGGGCTTCGAGCTGCCGGACATCGGCGTGGTGGTGCGCAATGCCACGCCGGCCTTCAACCTGGGCAACTCCAACCTGCAGGCGGTCAAGACCAACACCTATGAAATGGGCTGGCGCGGCAAGTTCTCCAACGTGATGGCCAACCTCAGCGTCTTCCAGTCGCGCTCCAACCTGGGCGCCGTGCAGAGCTTCAACAATGGCCTGACCCTGCTGCGCACCCGCGAGAAGATCCATGGCATCGAAGGCGGCCTGGACTACTTCAGCGACGACGACCACTGGAGCGTGGGCGGCAGCTTCACCTGGATGAAGGGCCGCGAGCTGCCCCAGGCCGCCAGCGGCTACCAGGACATGACGGGCTTTCGCATCCCTCCGCTCAAGCTCACGGCCTATGTGGAGTACCGGCCCGACACGCGCTGGAGCCACCGCCTCCAGGCCACCGCCTATGCCTCCAAGGACTACCGCCTGGACGGCAAGACCGGCTTCGGCCGCTATGACACACGGGGCTACACCACGGTGGACCTGATCAGCCAGTGGAAGATCGACCCCAAGAACCGTGTGTCCCTGGGCGTGGAAAACCTGTTCAACCGCCAGTACTTCCCGCTCTACAGCCAGCTGCTGCGCAGCAACAACAACACCAGCCGCCTGCCAGCGGCCGGCACGGTGCTGAAGATCAGCTACGCGCACACCTGGTGACCCCATAGGCAGGCACCGGTCGCCGCAGCCCGCCAACAACCGGCCGGGCAAGGAAAGGGCCGCCACCCGACGCAGCCGATCAACGACCATCGGCTGCGCCCGGACCTCAAGGCCCCTTGCGCAGCGAGATCGGCGTGCCCCAGATCGGATCGGCGGCGCCCTGGCGGCCCAGCGTGGTGACCTGCATGGGCACCAGCCGCGCCATGAGTTTTTCCTGGTCAGGGGTCAGGTTGGCGCGGGAGGCCAGATAGGTGCGCGTGAATTCCATGGGCACCGGCAGCGTGTGGACGGTGAAGTCCTCCAGCGGGCATTCGACCTTCTCGGCCGCCACCTTGCGGCAGCCCGCCTGGCGGAACTGGTAGCTGGGCGTCTTCAGATACGAGCGCTGGCTCAGCACCAGCTGCCCGCCTTCCAGCGTGAAACTGGCCAGGGCCTGCCGGGGCGGCACGCGCACCTGGACCTTGAGCGCGGGGATGTCGCGCGAGTCCGTGTCCTGGTAGTAGCCCGCACCCATGCCCGGCGTACTGTCCGTGACCTGCCGCTCGCCCCAGGCCACGCAATGGCCCGAGGCACGGTGCACCGTGGTGCAGTACTTCTCGGTGCGGGTCTGCGTGTGCGTGGTGGCCTCCTTCCAGTTCATCTCGGTATAGAACTCGCGGTAGGTCTCGGGCGCCAGGGACACCGTGCCGCTGGCGCCGCGGCCTGCGCCCGCAGCGCCCGCCTTGGCCCCCAGCTGGTCGAGCCGGGCATTGAGCCAGTAGTCATCGCCGCCCGTCAGCAGGTACTTGCCGGGGGGCAGGACATGGACCTCGAAGGCCTTGAAGAGGTAGGTGGTCTTGGGATCGCGCTGCAGCGCGTTGTTCTGGAACTTGCGGCCGAACACGATCTCCGGCCTGTCCTGGTGGGTCCACAGCACGTTCGAGGTCCATTTGGACATGCCGTCGGCGTCGGCCAGCGACTTGTGCGGCGTCAGGTCAGCCACCAGCACCACGGCCATGTTGGCCTTCAAGGCCTCGCTGATCACCCACAGCGTCTTCGCCTGCTCCGCTTCCTCCTTCTCGAGCTGCCCGCTGGAAGGCGGCGCGGCACACCCCGACAATCCCAGGGCGAGCACCAGGGTCGGCAAAACGAGGCAGGGGCGCTGCAGTGTCATCGTTGAAATCCTTGGAGGTTGATGCTGGAAAGGCGTCATTGTGCGGGGAGATTTCCGGCGGCCCCGGCCAGGGCAGGCCCTCGACACGGAAAAGCCGCCCGAAGGCGGCCGGTTCCAGGGAGCGCTGCACCAGCGCTGGCTGCGATCAATCAGCGTTGCTGTGGCTGGCGCAAAGGCTGCCCTTGTTGGCGGACGTTCGCCTTGCACTGCATCTGGCTGTAGTTCCTGTCCGTGATGGGTTGCCCCATCTGCATGGGAACATAGGCCGGATGCTGCGGGCCTCTCGTGGGAAGAAGCTGTTTCATGGTTCCATCCTCACGTCAAACGGAACGCCGCCCAGCCTGTCAGCGGGGCTGATTGGGCTGCTGCTGGCCTGGCTGGTTCTGGCCAGGCTGCTTGTGCTGGGGGTTGTCCTGCTGCTGCTGTCCCGGGTTTTGCTGGTTCGGGTTCTGCTGCTGCGGGTTGTTTTGCTGCTGTTGCTGGTCGTTTTGCTGAGCCATGGGTATCTCCTTCACATGGTGGTCAAAGAGGCGCGTCAAACGAAGCGCCCGACTGCAGCGCAGATATGCACTGCGCTGGTAACCAGTGTGGGACCGGACATGCGGCTCAGCCGTAGGACCGGCCAGAGCGTGCGCAGCCCCATGTTGCGACACCGCAGGTAGGCCAGCCGCCGGGTGTCCGACGGACATTTCGCACAGGGGGCAACGAAGGACCAGGGCAGGCCACGGCCTGCGCTCTACCCCGGCCCCCGCCTCACTCCACCGTCACGCTCTTGGCCAGGTTGCGCGGCTTGTCCACATCGGTGCCGCGTGCGCAGGCCGTGTGGTAGGCCAGCAGCTGCAGCGGGACCACGTGCAGGATGGGGCTGAGCGCGCCGTAGTTCTCGGGCATGCGGATGACGTGCATGCCTTCGCTGCTTTCGATGTTGGTCTTGGCATCGGCCAGCACATAGAGCACTCCGCCGCGCGCACGCACTTCCTGCATGTTGCTCTTGAGCTTTTCCAGCAGCTCGTCATTGGGCGCCACCGTGACCACGGGCATGGCGCTGTCCACCAGGGCCAGCGGGCCGTGCTTGAGCTCGCCGGCCGGATAGGCCTCGGCGTGGATGTAGCTGATTTCCTTGAGCTTGAGCGCGCCTTCCAGCGCAATCGGGTAGTGGATGCCACGGCCCAGGAAGAGCGCGTTCTCGCGCTTGGCGAAGTCCTCGGACCAGCTGATGACCTGGGGCTCCAGCGCCAGCACGGATTGCAGGGCCACGGGCAGGTGGCGCATGGCGGCCAGGTATTGCTGCTCCTTTTCCTCGCTCAGCCGCCCTTGCGACTGGGCCAGGGCCAGGGTCAGCAGGAACAGGCCCGCCAGCTGGGTGGTGAAGGCCTTGGTGGAGGCCACGCCGATCTCCACGCCGGCGCGCGTGATGTAGGCCAGCTCGCATTCGCGCACCATGGCGCTGGTGGCCACGTTGCAGACGGTCAGCGTGTGCTTCATGCCCAGGTTCTGGGCATGGCGCAGCGCGGCCAGGGTGTCGGCGGTCTCGCCCGACTGGCTGATGGTGACGACCAGGGTCTTGGGATGGGGAACGCTGGTGCGGTAGCGGTATTCGCTGGCCACTTCCACGCTGCAGGGCAGGCCGGCCAGCGACTCGATCCAGTACTTGGCCGTGCAGCCGCTGTAGTAGCTGGTGCCGCAGGCCAGGATGAGCACGCGGTCGATCTCCTTGAACACGCGCCAGGCCGAAGTGCCGGCCTTGCCGTCCGAGGCCACGCCGTCGAACAGCTCGGGCACGATGGCCTGCACGCCTTCCAGCGTGTCGGCAATGGCGCGCGGCTGCTCGAAGATTTCCTTTTGCATGTAGTGGCGGTAGGGACCCAGCTCGGCCGCGCCGCTGTGGGCGTGCACGGTGCGCACGGGGCGCTGCTCGGGCGCCAGCCGCTCGCCGCCCTTGCCCACCAGCCAGTAGCGGCCGGGCTGCAGGTCCACGATGTCGCCCTCTTCCAGGTAGACGATCTGGTCGGTCACGCCGGCCAGGGCCATGGCGTCGCTGGCCAGGAAGTGTTCGGCACCGTCCTGGCCCACGCCCAGGATCAGCGGCGAGCCGGCGCGCGAGCCCACCACGCGCTGCGGTTCGTCCTTGTGCATGACGGCGATGGCAAAGGCGCCATGCAGGCGCTGCGTGGCGGCCTGCACGGCCTCGAACAGGTCGCCGCCGTAGAGGCTGTCCACCAGGTGGGCGATGACCTCGGTGTCCGTCTGGCTGGCGAAGACATAGCCCTTGGACTGCAGCTCGGCGCGCAGGGCTTCGTAGTTTTCGATGATGCCGTTGTGCACCAGGGCCACGCGGGCCGGCTGGTCGGTGTCGGCCACGGGCGAGACGCCAGGGCCGTGGCTGAAATGCGGATGGGCGTTGCGCACCGCCGGCTCGCCATGCGTGGCCCAGCGCGTGTGGGCAATGCCGGTGTGGCCGATGACCTTGTCCTGTTGCACCTGGTCCATGAGTTCGGCCACGCGCGCCGTGGAGCGGGCGCGCCGCAGGCCCAGGCTGTGCACGCCCTGTGCGTCCAGCGCCTGCACGGCCACGCCGCAGGAGTCATAGCCGCGATATTCCAGGCGCTGCAGGCCCTGGACGAGAACGGGGACGATATCGCGGAAGGAAACCGCTGCGACGATGCCACACATGGACAAGCTCCTTGTTTAGAGATGACGACGGATGCTACGCAGGTTGAAAAGAAATTTCTCTACAGATTTCCTTATCTATTGAACTAATATTTCATCATCAGGCATTCAAGAAATATTATTTCAATATAAATAATAAAATGAACCAAAATTCCATTCAGCTGGACGCTACCGACCTTCAGCTGCTGCAGCTGCTGCAAGAAGACTGCAGCCGCAGCAACCAGGCACTGGCCGCGCTGCTGCAGCTGTCGCCGCCCACCTGCCTGCGCCGCGTGCGGCGGCTGCAGGAGTCCGGGCTGATCGAGCGGCAGGTGGCCATCCTGCAGCCCGAACGCCTGGCCGCCGCCCTGGGCCATGGGCTGCAGGCCATTGTGGAGGTCTCGCTGGACCGCCAGGACAGTGACGCGCTGGACGGATTCGAGCGCCGCGCCGTGGCGCTGGACGCCGTGCAGCAGTGCTGGCGCGTATCGGCGGGGCCTGATTTCATCCTCGTGGTGGCCGCGCCCGACATGCCGGCCTACCTGGAGTTGAGCCGGGCGCTATTCACGGGCGACGCCAACGTGCGCAATGTCAAGAGTTTTTTCAGCGTCAGGCGCGCCAAGTTCTCCACCGCCATGCCGCTGCCGCCGGCAAATCCCGGAACAGGCGCCCAATGAGGCCAGGACGCTTGATTTTGCGAGTAATTGTGCGCATCAGGAAACTGCGCGGCGGCGGGACTGCGTAGGACAGCAAGCCTGCAATGTGTCCCGAACGCCAACTTTGGGCAACGTTGGACTTTAAGGCGTTGCGCACGCACGGGGACAATGATACAAATTGATGCAACAACACTTTCTGACGCGCTAGGCAATCGGCGCGCACTCGGCTCGCACCGCCATGTCCTTGCGCCAGCGCATCCATCGCCGCACCTATCCCTTGCGCGTCTCCAGCATGGCTTTGGGTGGCCTCGTCGTGGGCACGACCATGACCGAGCTGGGCGCCAGCACGGCTGTCTGGGGCTTTGTGCTGGTGAGCGCCCTGGTCTGGCCGCACATCGCCTTTCTCCACGCCCGCCACAGCCGTGACAGCCACCGCGCCGAACACGCCAATCTGAAGATAGATGCGCTGATCATCGGCAGCTGGATTCCCGTCATGCATTTCTGTGCATTGCCCAGCATTGCGCTGCTGGCCATCAGCATTGCAGACCGCAACCACACAGCCACGCGCGATGGCTGGCTGCAATCGCTGTTCGCCACCTTCCTGGCCGCCGCCGCGGGGGCCCTGCTGCTGCGGCCCGCGCCCGAGTGGGAGGCCAGCCTGGCAGTGCAGCTGAGCATGCTGCCCCTGCTCCTGCTGCACAGCGTGTTCTCCAGCTGGTCCACGCGCCAGCTGGTGCGCAAGCTGGCACGACAGAACGTGAAGCTGCAGGTGCTCAGCCGCATCGACCCCCTGACCACGCTGTACAGCCGCGACTACTGGTGGCAGAAGGCGCGCGCCGCGCTGCGCGACTACCGGCAGACGCAGACCTCGGCCTGCCTGCTGATCGTGGACATAGACCACTTCAAGCGCATCAACGACAGCTTTGGGCACACCGTGGGTGACGAGGTGCTGCAGGCCATCGGCCTGACCATCCGGCACTGCCTGCGATCGCATGACGCGGCCGGCCGCTACGGAGGCGATGAATTCGCCGTGCTGTGCATGCACACCCATCTGGACGATGCCTATGCGGTGGCCCTGCGCATACGCAACCAGCTGAGCCAGCTGCGCGTGCGCGAGCACCCGCATCTGCGCGTCAGCGCCAGCATTGGCGTGGCGGCGGCGGACCCCAGCTTTCTGTCGGTCAAGGACTGGATCAATGCGGCCGACAGCGCGCTCTACAGCGCCAAGGACGCCGGGCGCGACCAGGTGATACCTGCTGCGCCGCTGATGGCCGGCAGCGCGCCCACCAGGTCGGGCACGGACGCGGGCAGCGAGGCCTCGCGCCAGGCACACCAGCCCGAGCCGGACGACACGCTGATCTGAGGGCTGGCGCCAGCGGCAGGCAGACTCAGAGCCCGCGATCCGTGCGCCGCACTTCGCCGCCGGGCCAGTTCAGGCCTACGCTGCAGCCGCCCGCGGGCGTGGCGCGGATGGTGGCCTCGCCGCCGTGGCGGCGCATGACGCCGCGCACCAGGGCCAGGCCCGTGCCCAGGCCCGGAAACTCCGACTCACGGTGCATGCGCTGGAAGATGCCGAACAGCGCGCCCGCACGCGAGGGGTCGAACCCCACGCCGTTGTCCGTCACGCTGAGCGTGATGCCGCCGTCGGCATGACGCTCCACATCGATGGCAATGCGCGGCTGGGCCACGGGCTGGGTGAACTTGACGGCGTTGTCCAGCAGCGCCTCCAGCACCTGGCGCAGCAGGGCCGCGTCGGCACGCACGGCGGGACTTTGCTGCGGCAGGCTCCATTGCAGCCGCGCCGCCGCGCCGCAGGCCGCCCAGCGCGGCTGCGCCAGCACCGCCGTGCGCGCCTGCTCCAGCAGTTCCTGCAAGGCGATGGGCTGCCACTGCATGGGCGTGCGGGCGGCGCGCGCCAGGGCCAGCAGGCCGTCGAGCATGCCGCCCATGCGTCGGGCGGACTGGTCCATGGTCTGCAGGAAGCCGCGTGCCTCCTGCAGTTCCTGCGGCGAAGGCGCGGCCTGCGACAGCAGCTCGTCCACCAGGGGGCCGAAGGACAGCACATGGCGCAGCGGCGCGCGCAGGTCGTGCGACACCGCGTGCAGCCATTCCTGCTGCGCGGCGCGCAGGGCCTGCAGCTCCTGCTCGCGCTGGGCCAGGCGCTCCAGCGCGTCCTGCAGCGTGCGGGGCGGGCCTTGCAGGTCGGCGGCAGGGTCAGGCGGAGGGTGGGCGAAAGGTTCCGTCATGGCATGAACAGGGTCAGGAGATTCGGAAAATCGGCTTGCCCCGTACGGGACCCGCCGGCGATGCGGGCCCTCGAGCCCACGTGTCTCGGAAGTCTCAGGACTTGGGCAGTTTGACCGGGCGCTTCCAGCTGGTGATGCTCACCTGCCTGCCCCGCGATACCGTGAGCACGCCAGGCTCGGTGCTCTTGGTGACCGTGGAGCCGCCGCCCACCGTGCCGCCCGTGCCAATGGTGACGGGCGCTACCAGCACGCAGTTGCTGCCGATGTGCACGTCGGCCTCGATCACCGTGCGGTGCTTGTTCACGCCGTCGTAGTTGGCCGTGATGGAGCCGGCGCCGTAGTTGACGCGCTCGCCCACCGTGGCATCGCCCAGGTAGGCCAGGTGGTTGGCCTTGGCGCCATCGGCCAGCACGGAGTTCTTGACCTCGACGAAGTTGCCGATGTGCACTTCGCGGCCCAGCTGCGCCCCGGGGCGCAGGCGCGCAAACGGGCCCACCAGGGCGCCCTCGCCCACGCTGACGCCGGCCTTCTCGCCATCGACATGCGTGTACGGATGGATGACGGCGCCCGCCGCAATCGTGGCGTTGGCAATGCTGCAATAGGCGCCGATGCGCGCGCCTTCGCCAATCTCCACATGGCCGCTGAAGATGCAGCCCACGTCGATCTCCACATCCTGCCCGCAGACCAGGCGTGCCGCGCGGCCGGTGCGCGGGTCATCGCGCAGGTCAAAGCGCGCGGGGTCGGCCAGGCGCACGCCCTGCTCCATCAGCGTGCGGGCCTGGGCGCCCTGGTGGGCGCGCTCCAGCTCGGCCAGCTGCAGCGGGCTGTTGACGCCGGCCACCTGCACGGGGTCGGCAATGCAGTGCGCGACCACGGGCACGCCGTCGGCCACGGCCATGGCGACCACGTCGGTCAGGTAGTACTCGCCCTGGGCGTTGTCATTGGTCAGGCGGGCCAGCCAGCCGGCCAGGTGGCGGGCCGGCACGGCCATGATGCCGCTGTAGATTTCCTGGATGGCGCGCTGGGCGTCATTGGCATCCTTTTGCTCGACGATGCGCTGCACCGTGCCGTCTTCGCCGCGCACGATGCGGCCATAGCCCGTGGGATCGGGCAGGCGCACGGTCAGCAGCGCCAGCCGCTGGCCATCGGCCGCATCGACCAGGGCGCGCAGCGTGTCGGCCTGCGTCAGCGGCACATCGCCCGAGAGCACGATGACCATGCCGTCGCCCGCCAGCGCGGGCACGGCCTGCTGCACCGCATGGCCCGTGCCCAGCTGCGGCTCCTGGCGCACGAACTTCAGCGCCATGGAGCCGCCCTGGCAGGCCGCCGCCATGGCGGGCTCCACCTGATCCGCGCCGTGGCCCGTGACCACCACGGCCGAGCGCGCATCCAACTGCGCCGCCGTGGAAAGCACATGGCCCAGCAGCGGGCGCCCCGCCAGGCGCTGAAGGACTTTGGGCAGGCGGCTTTTCATGCGCGTGCCCTTGCCCGCGGCCATGATGACGAGATCCAGAGGTGCTGTCATAGGTGATTCATCCAAAACGCCAGAACCTGTGCCGGCAACGCCGCCGATTATCTGCCCGCCAAGGGCTGCGGCCGGTCACACGATTGACGTATGCTGGCGGCGCCATGCCCCATGCCACCACTGCACCCGTTCCCCTGCTGCGCACACGCGCCATCGGAGCCGGCCATCTGCGTGCCTTCCTGGCCGTGGCCCGGCACCTGAATTTCCGCGCGGCCGCCGACGAGCTGTCGCTGACGCAGTCGGCCGTGAGCCGCCAGATCCAGTCGCTGGAGGATGAAGTCGGCGTGCCGCTGTTCCTGCGTCACACGCGCGCCGTGGAGCTGACCGGGGCCGGCGCCCAGCTGCTGCGCTCGGTGGCGCCCGCGCTGGAGCAGATCGACGCCTCGGTGCGCCAGATCCGCCAGACCGTGGGCCGCAAGAGCGTGGCCATCACCACCTGGGCCAGCTTTGCCGCCATGTGGCTGATCCCGCGCCTGGAGTCCTTCCAGCGCGCCTGGCCCGATATCGACATCCGCATCGACACCAGCGACACCGTGATGGACCTGGACACCACCGATGTGGACCTGGCCCTGCGCTACGGCCGCGCGGGCGACGGCTGGCCCCAGGCGCAGCGCCTGTTCGGCGAGCAATTGGCCGTGGTGGCCAGCCCGCGCCTGCTGGCCGGCGGCCCGCCGCTCAGGACGCCGGCCGACGCGGCGCGCTACACGCTGATCGAGACCGGCGACGCCCACCGCATGCCCCAGCTGGAGTGGCTGGGCTGGCAGCGCTGGTTCGGCGTGCAGGGCTGCGACCAGCTGCAGCCGCCGCGCTGGCTGTACTTCAACTACGCCCACCAGATCGTGCAGGCCGCACTGGCCGGACAGGGCCTGGCGATTGCACGCCTGCCGCTGGTGGCCGATGCGCTGGCGGCTGGCGACCTGGTCGAGGTGCTGCCCGCGCACCGGCTGGAATCGCCGCTGGCCTACTGGCTGATCGTGGGCCCGCGCAGCGCCGCGCGTCCCGAGGTGGCCGCCTTCTGCCGGTGGCTGCAGGAGCAGGCCGAGGTCACGCGCGAAACCGTCGAATCGCCCCCGGCTTGAAAAATAACCCCCACGCTCCCCTTGCTGCGCAAGGTCCGCGCCCCCCGAGGGGGCCGTTTTCATCTTGGGGCGGCCCGGCGATGAAAAAAGGACGCGGGCATGCCGGCGTCCTTCATTCCTGTGCAGCCGGGCGCATGGCCCTGCGCGGGCATCAGCCCAGCGTCACGCGCGCAAACTTGCGCTTGCCCACTTGCACCACATAGGTGCCGGCTTCGAGCTTGAGGCCCCGGTCGCTGATGGCCGTGCCATCCACGCGCACGCCGCCGCCGTCGATCAGGCGGTTGGCCTCGCTGGTCGAGGGCGCCAGGTTGGCCTGCTTGAGCAGGGCACCGATGCCCAGCGGCGCGCCCGACAGGCTGACCTCGTCGATCTGGTCGGGAATGCCGCCCTTGCTGCGGTTGTTGAAATCCTGCTCGGCCGCATCGGCCAGCGCCGCGCTGTGAAAGCGCGCCGTGATCTCCTTGGCCAGCAGCACCTTGGCGTCCTTGGGATTGCGCCCGCCTTCCACCTCGGCCTTGAGCGCGGCGATCTCGGCCAGGCTCTTGAACGACAGCAGGGTGTACCAGTTCCACATCAGCGTGTCCGAGATGCTCAGCACCTTGGCGAACATGGTGTTGGCGTCCTCGGTGATGCCGATGTAGTTGTTCTTGGACTTGGACATCTTGTGCTCGCCGTCCAGGCCCACCAGCAGCGGCATGGTGAGCACGCACTGCGTGTCCTGCCCGTATTCCTGCTGCAGGTGGCGCCCCATGAGCAGGTTGAACTTCTGGTCCGTGCCGCCCATTTCCAGGTCGGCGCGCAGCGCCACCGAGTCATAGCCCTGCAGCAGCGGGTAGAGGAATTCATGCAGGCTGATGGAGCTGCCCTCGGTGAAGCGCTGGTGGAAGTCGTTGCGCTCCATCATGCGGGCCACCGTGTACTTGGCCGACAGCTCGATCATGCCGCGCGCGCCCAGCTTGTCGCACCACTCGCTGTTGTAGCGCACCTCGGTGCGTGCCGGGTCCAGCACCTTGGCGGCCTGGGTGTAGTAGGTCTCGGCATTGACCTTGATCTGCTCGGCCGTCAGCGGCGGGCGCGTGCTGTTGCGGCCCGAAGGGTCGCCGATCAGGGTGGTGAAATCGCCGATCAGGAAGATCACCTGGTGGCCCAGGTCCTGCAGCTGGCGCATCTTGTTGAGCACCACGGTGTGGCCCAGGTGGATGTCGGGCGCCGTCGGATCCAGGCCCAGCTTGATGCGCAGCGGCACGCCCGTGGCCTCGGAGCGGGCCAGTTTCTGCACCCAGTCGGCCTGGGGCAGCAGTTCATCCACGCCGCGCAGGGTGATTTCAAGCGCTTGGCCTACACCTTCAGTGACCGGGTATGTTGTAACAGCAGATTGATTCATAAGGGTTTTTCGCCAGGCCGCGTAGGACCGCGTCGGTATACTCCGGGGATTTTCCCGCTGCGGCGAATTCTAGACGCCCGCCTTTCCGCACCACAGAGCGCGGACTTGTTGCCCGTCTGGAGAGCGTATCCCGCCGCTGCGATGCTGTCCGGCCCCCAGGCCGGATGCGCGCAACCCAAGGATCTGATGTTGTGAAATATGGCTTGAACCATGCCAGCGGTGCTCTTGTTGCGCGGCTGACCTCCGTGATCCAGCAACACCCCCAGCGTGTCACCGCAGCACTGGCAGCCATCTTGCTCACGGGCGGCGGCGGCGCCTTCGCCGTGGCCAACCTGGGACCCGATCCGGCCGACCTGCCGGTGCGCATGCTCTCCACGCCCGTGGAATCGCTGGCCGAAGGCCAGACGCTGGCCGAGCTGACCGACAGTGTGCAGGGCATGTCCCTGTACCGTTCCGAATACACGCGTGGCAGCGACACGGCCGAAACCCTGCTGCAGCGCCTGGGCGTGGCCGATCCGGCCGCCGCCGCCTTCATGCGCGGCAACGACCAGGTGCGCCAGCATGTGCTGGGCCGCGCCGGCCGCCTGGTGACGGCCGAGACCACGCCCGACCACCAGCTGTCGCAGCTGACCGTGCGCTGGGCACCCGACGAGGACGGCAGCTTCCGCCGCCTCGTGGTCGAGCGCAAGAACAATGAACTGAGCACACGCATCGAGACGGGCAAGCTGACCGCCTCGCCGCGCCTGGCCGGCGGCATCATCCGCAGCTCGCTGTTCGCCGCCACCGATGCGGCCTCCATTCCCGACGCCGTGGCCATGCAGATGGCCGACATCTTCCAGGGCGACGTGGACTTCCGCCGCGGCCTGCGCAAGGGCGACCGCTTCTCGGTGGTCTACGAATCGCTGGAAGCCGATGGCGAGCCGCTGCGCGCGGGCCGCGTGCTCAGCGCCGAGTTCCACAACAACGGCAAGGTCGTGCAGGCCCTGTGGTTCCAGGACGAAGGCAAGGCCAAGGGCGACTACTACACCATGGACGGCAAGAGCCGCCGCCAGGCCTATCTGACCTCGCCCGTGGAGTTCTCGCGCATCAGCAGCGGCTTTGCCATGCGCATGCACCCCATCCACAAGACCTGGCGAGCCCACCTGGGAACGGACTTCGCGGCGCCCACGGGCACCAAGGTACGCACCGTGGGCGACGGCACCGTCTCCTTCGCGGGAGTGCAGAACGGCTACGGCAACGTGATCTTCGTGGACCACGCCAACAACCACACCACGGTCTATGCCCACCTGAGCCACATCGGCGTCACGCGCGGCCAGCGCGTGGAACAGGGCGACATCATCGGCAACGTGGGCTCCACGGGCTGGGCCACGGGCCCGCACCTGCACTTCGAGTTCCGCGTCAATGGCGAGCACCGCGACCCCATGACCATCGTCCAGGCCACCGATGCCGCCCGCCCCGTCTCCAAGGCCGGCCGCGCCGCCTTCGACAAGATGGCCGCGCAGATGCGCATCGAGCTGCAGGCATCGAACGAGGCGCTGGCCTTGGCCACCGAGCGCTGAGCACTGCGCCCCCCTTCAAAGGCTGCCCTGGCAGCCTTTGTTGTTTCAGACGCATCCTTTTGTGATTGCCGGCCCGGGGTCCCGCAGGGCTACCATTGCCGGCATGAACCAGCCAGCCCCCTCCCCCATCGCCCACCGCTACTGCATCGGCCTGATGTCCGGCACCTCGCTCGACGGGGTGGACGGCGTTCTCGTGGACTTTGCCGAAGGCACGCAGGTGCTGTGGCATGCCAGCCGGGGGTTCGACGCCGCGCTGCGCGCCGAGCTGCTGGCCCTGAACACCCCCGAGGGCCGCGACGAGCTGCACCGCGCGGCGCTGGCGGCCAATGCGCTGGCGCGCAGCTATGCCGAGGTGGTGCGGGAGCTGCTGCAGGCCACGGGCCTGGCGCCCGGCCAGATCGCAGCCATCGGCGCCCACGGCCAGACCGTGCGCCACCGGCCGCAGATGTTCGACGTCACGGGCTACACGCTGCAGCTCAACAGCCCGGCCCTGCTGGCCGAGCTCAGCGGCGTTGCCGTGGTGGCCGACCTGCGCAGCCGCGACGTGGCCGCTGGCGGCCAGGGTGCGCCACTGGTGCCCGCCTTCCACCAGGGCGTGTTCGGCCGGCCCGGCGAGACGGTACTGGTGCTCAACATCGGCGGCATTGCCAATCTCAGCGTGCTGGCGGGCGATGGCACGGTGCTGGGCTTCGACTGCGGCCCCGGCAATGCGCTGATGGACGGCTGGTGCCAGACCCACACCGGCCAGTCCTATGACGACGGCGGCCAGTGGGCGGCCACGGGCCAGGTGCTGCCCGCCCTGCTCGACCGCCTGCTGGCCGAGCCTTTCCTGCAGCAACCGCCGCCCAAGAGCACGGGGCGCGACCTGTTCCACGCGGACTGGCTGGCCGGCCATCTGTCCGCCAGTGCAACCAGCCCCGCCGATGCCCGCCCCGCCGACGTGCAGGCCACGCTCACCGAATTCACGGCCCGCGCCTGCGCAGGTGCCGTGCAGCGCTTCGGGCGTGGCGGCGGCGAACTGCTGGTCTGCGGTGGAGGCGCCTTCAACACGCAACTGATGCAGCGCATCGCCGCCTTGCTGCCTGGCGTGGCCGTGGACACCACGGCCGCGCGCGGCCTGCCGCCTCAGCAGGTGGAGGCCGCCGCCTTTGCCTGGCTGGCGCGTCAGGCCCTGCTGGGCCTGCCCGGCAACCTGCCCGCCGTGACGGGCGCACGCGGCCCGCGCATCCTGGGCGCCATCCACCCCGCATGAGTACCGCGGAAAAGCAGCGCCAGCAAAAAGGCCCGCGCAAGGCATTGCTGCCAGGCGCGGGCCCCCCACCAAAAACGGTGCGCTACGTCAGCCGCCGATATAGACGAACTTGAAGAGGAAGACGCCGCCGATCAGCCACACCATCCAGTGCACTTCCTTGGCGCGCCCCGTGAACAGCTTGAGCACGGCATAGGTGATGAAACCGAAGGCCAGGCCATTGGCCACCGAGTAGGTGAAGGGCATGAGCAGGGCCGTGACGGCAGCGGGGATGGCCTCGGTGGTCTCGCCCCATTCGATCTCGGTCAGCTCCTTGAGCATCAGGCAGGCCACGAAGAACAGCGCAGGCGCCGTGGCGTAGCCGGGCACCACGCCGGCCAGCGGCGACAGGAACAGGCAGCACAGGAAGAGCACGGCCACGGTCAGCGCCGTCAGGCCCGTGCGGCCGCCCGCTTGCACGCCGGCCGCGCTTTCCACATAGGCCGTGGTGCTGGAGGTGCCCAGCAGCGAGCCCGCGAAGATGGCGCCGCTGTCGGCCAGCAGCGAACGGTTGAAGCGCCCCATGCGGCTGGGCACCAGCAGGCCGGCGCGCTTGGCCACGCCCATCAGCGTGCCCGTGGCATCGAACAGCTCGACCAGGAAGAACACCAGCACCACGTTGAGGATGCCGCCTGTCAGCGCGGACTTGATGTCCAGCTGCAGGAAGGTGGGTGCAATGGAGGGCGGCGCCGAGAACACGCCGTGGAACTCGTTGCCCGCGAAGAAGAACGAGGCCACGGTGACCGCGACGATGCCGATCAGGATGGCGCCCGGCACCTTCAGGCGGTCCAGCACCACGATGATCAGAAAGCCCAGCGAGGCCAGGATGACTTCGGGCTTGTGAAGGTCGCCCAGCGTCACGAAGGTGGCTGGCGATGCCGCGACGATGCCCGCGCTCTTGAGCGCGATCAGCGCCAGGAACAGGCCGATGCCCACGGTGATCGCTATGCGTATGGACTGCGGTATGCCCTTGATGATCAGCTCCCGCAGGCCGAACAGCGTCACCAGCAGGAACAGGCAGCCCGAGACGAAGACCGCGCCCAGCGCGGCCTGCCAGGTGAAGCCCATGTGCAGCACCACCACGTAGGCGAAGTAGGCGTTCAGGCCCATGCCCGGCGCCAGCGCGATGGGATAGTTGGCGTACAGCGCCATGATGGTCGTGCCCAGCGCCGCGATCAGGCAGGTGGCCACGAAGACGGCCCCCTTGGGCATCCCCGCATCCCCCAGGATCGAGGGATTGACGAAGATGATGTAGGCCATCGTCAGAAAGGTCGTCAGGCCCGCGACCAGCTCGGTTCTTACATTGGTGCCGTGCTCACTGAGCTTGAACACCCGTTCCATCCAGTTCATCGCATTGTCTCCGTGTTGTTTTCGCATGCGGGGCGCAACGGTTGTGAAAGCGCCCAGGGTTGAGCACCGGCTGTCCAGGCCGGCACAAGGCATGGCGCCCTGCCGGGCGGCCATGGACCTGGTGGCGCGCATCGCTGCGCGCGGATTCAAGGAATGAGGGGGCGGCGCCGGTCCGCTCAGCTCCCGGCGGCCTGCACGGCCTCGATGGCGCGCAGGATGGATTCAGGCGTGGCCGGCGATTGCAGCGGCGGGTTGCTGCGGTGCCCGCCCGCGGCCGAGACGGCATCGCGGATGGCGAAGAACACCGAGAACGGCAGCAGCAGCGGCGGCTCGCCCACGGCCTTGCTGCGGTGGATGGAGTCCTCGAAGTTGTCGCCCTCGAACAGCCGCACGTTGAACACGGGCGGGCAGTCGTTGGCCGTCGGGATCTTGTAGGTGCTGGGCGCGTGCGTGGTGAGCTTGCCGCTTTGCGGATGCCAGACCAGCTCTTCCGTGGTCAGCCAGCCCATGCCCTGGATGAAGGCGCCCTCGACCTGGCCCACGTCCACGGCCGGGTTCAGCGACCGGCCCACGTCGTGCAGCACGTCGGCGCGCAGCAGCTTGAACTCGCCGGTCAGCGTGTCCACCACCACCTCGCTCACGGCGGCACCGTAGGCGTAGTAGAAGAAGGGCCGGCCCTGCATGGTGTCCTTGTTCCACGACAGGCCGGGCGTGGCATAGAAGCCGTCGGACCACAGCTGCACGCGCTCGATGTAGGCCTCGCCCACCACGGCCTTGAAATCCAGCACCTTGCCGTTGACGTGGACCTGGTCGTTGGCGAAGCGCACGTCCTCCGCGCGGCCGCCATGGCGCTCGGCGGCGCAGGCGGCCAGGCGTTCGCGGATCTGGCGCGCCGCGTCCTGCGCGGCCTTGCCGTTGAGGTCGGCCCCCGTCGATGCCGCCGTGGCCGAGGTATTGGCCACCTTGGTGGTGTCGGTGGCCGTGACGCGCACGCGACCGAAGCCCACGCCCAGCTCATGCGCCACGACCTGGGCCACCTTGGTGTTCAGACCCTGGCCCATCTCGGTGCCGCCGTGGTTCACGAGGATGGAGCCGTCGTTGTAGACATGGACCAGGGCGCCGGCCTGGTTGAAGTGCTTGACGTTGAAGGAGATGCCGAACTTGAGCGGCGTCAGCGACAGGCCGCGCTTGAGCACGGGGCTGGCCGCGTTGAACTCGGCGATGGCATCGCGGCGCGCGCGGTAGTCGCTGCAGGTCTCCAGCTCGGCCACCAGCTCGTGGATGATGTTGTCGGTCACGACCTGGCTATAGGGCGTGACGTTGCGCTCGGTCTTGCCGTAGAAGTTGACGCGGCGCACATCGAGCGCGTCGCGCCCCAGCTCGCGCGCCACCGTCTCCATGATGTTCTCGATGGCGATCGCGCCCTGCGGGCCGCCGAAGCCGCGGAACGCCGTATTGCTCTGCGTATTGGTCTTGCCGGAGTAGCCGTGCATGGACACATCGGGCAGCCAGTACGTGTTGTCGAAGTGGCACAGCGCGCGCGTCATCACGGGGCCGGACAGGTCGGCCGAGTGGCCGGCGCGCGAGACCATGGAGATCTCGGCGCCGAGGATGCGGCCCTCGTCGTCGTAGCCCACCTCGTACTCGTACCAGAAGCAGTGGCGGCGGCCCGTGATCATGAAGTCGTCATCGCGGTCCAGGCGCAGCTTGACGGGGCGGCGCAGCCGCGTCGCGGCTACCGAGGCCACGCAGGCGAACAGGGCCGACTGCGACTCCTTGCCGCCGAAGCCGCCGCCCATGCGGCGGCACTCCACATGCACGGCGTGCGAGGCCACGCCCAGCGCATGCGCCACCAGGTGCTGCATCTCGCTGGGGTGCTGGGTGGAGCAGTACAGGTGGACGGCACCGTCCTCCTTGGGGATGGCGTAGCTGATCTGGCCTTCCAGGTAGAACTGCTCCTGGCCGCCCACGTAGAACGAGGACTTCAGGCGGTGCGGCGCCTCGTCCATGGCGCGGCGCGCGCCGCCTTCATTCGTGCTGCGCGCCAGGTGCATGGGCGGCAGCACGTACTGGCCCAGCTCATGCGCCTGCTGGGGCGTGAGCACGGGCGGCTCGGCCGTGATGTCGGCCGCCGCCTTGGCCTGGGCCGCAGCCAGGCGCGCCGCCTCGCGGCTTTCGGCGATCACGGCGAACAGCGGCTGGCCCAGGTAGCGGATTTCGCCGCTGCACAGGATGGGGTCGTCGTGGATGATGGAGCCGCAGTCGTTGACGCCGGGAATGTCCTCGCCCGTGAGCACGGCCACCACGCCGGGCATGGCGCGGATGGCATCCAGCCTGAGCGCATTGAGCCGGCCATTGGCCACGGGCGACAGGCCCAGCGCACAGTGCAGCGTGCCGTCCAGCTCGGGCAGGTCGTCGATGTAGGCGGCCTCGCCGGCCACATGCAGATGGGCCGACTCATGCGGGCGGCTGATGCCCACGCGCTGGCCCTGGGTGTGGGCACCGGCCTCGGCCCGCTCATCCACGCGGAAGGCGGTGTTCTTCAGGTAATGCGCAAAGGCCTCGGATGAGTGCAGCAGGGAGGGATCGATGGGGCGGTTCATTTCAGGCTCCTTGGTGCACTGCGTGGGGCATCACGCTCCAGACGCTGGTGGCCTGCAGCGGCAGCGGCTGCTGCGGACGTGTCTCCAGCCACAGGCGCTGCAGCAGGTTCTGCGCCACCTTGAGCCGGTAGTCGGCGCTGGCGCGCATGTCGGACATGGGCTTGAAGTCCTGGGCCAGCGCGGCCTGGGCGGCCTTCACTGCGGCCTGGTCCCAGGGCTGGCCCACGATGGCCGCCTCCGCCAGGGCCGCACGCTTGACCACGGCAGCCATGCCGCCAAAGGCCAGGCGGGCGGACTTCACCACCTCGCCATCGAGCTCGATGGCCAGCCCCGCGCACAGCGCCGAGATGTCGCAGTCAAAGCGCTTGCTGATCTTGTAGGCACGGGTCTGGCGCCGTGCAGCGTCCAGCGGCACGGCCAGGGCCTGCACGAACTCGCCCGGTTCCAGCTGGTTCTTCATGTAGTCCAGATAGAAGTCATGCAGCGGCATGCGGCGCACGCGTGCGCCCTTGCGCAGCTCGATCTGCGCGTCCAGCGCCATCAGCACGGGAGGGGAGTCGCCAATGGGCGAGCCATTGGCCACATTGCCGCCCATGGTGCCCGCATGGCGGATGGGCACGGAGGCAAAGCGCAGCCACACATCGGTCAGCCCCTCGAAGCGCTGCGACAGCGCGGACCAGGCCGATTCCAGCGAGGCACCGGCGCCTATGTACAGCTCGCCGCCGTCCAGGCTGCCCGCGCCGCGGCGTTCCTCGACGCGCTTCATCTCGGCCACGTCGCCCACATAGACGATGTCGCCCAGGTCGCGGAACTGCTTGGTCACCCACAGCCCCACATCGGTGGAGCCTGCCAGCAGGCGCGCGCGGGGCTTGGCCTCGCACACGGCGGCCAGCTCGTCCAGCGTGCGCGGAGCGTGGAAGCTGTCCACACGGCCGCCCTGGGCGGCGTTGGGCGCGGCGTAGTCCAAGCCGGCATCCTGCGCGCGCAGGCCCTGCAGTGCCTGCACCACGGGTTCAGTGGCCATGCGCGTGGCGGGCAGGTCGAACATGCGCTGGCCTGCATCCAGGATGGGACGGTAGCCCGTGCAGCGGCACAGATTGCCCGACAGCTCGTCGGCCAGCTGCTGGCGCGAGGGGCGCGTGCCGGCCTGCTGGTGGTGCTCGTAGGCCGACCACAGCGACATCACGAAGCCCGGCGTGCAAAAGCCGCACTGCGAGCCGTGACAGTCCACCAGCGCCTGCTGCACGGGGTGCAGCTCGGCACCGCCTGCGGGCTTGCCCGTGGCACAGCCCTGCTTGCCGGCGCACTGGCCCTTGACGTCCTCCACCGTGAACAGCGCCTTGCCATGCAGCGTGGGCAGGAACTGGATGCAGGCATTGACCGTCTGCAGCTGCAGGCCGCCCACGGCGTCGGGCGCGCCGTCTTCGGCCAGCTCGGCGATGACCACGGTGCAAGCGCCGCAGTCACCTTCGTTGCAGCCCTCCTTGGTGCCGGTGCAGCGCGCGTCGCCGCGCAGCCAGTCGAGCACCGAGCGCGTGGGATGCGGCCCCTGTACCTCGACGATCTGGCCGCGGTGATAGAAGCGGATTGGTTGGGAACTGGGGCTCTGGCTCATGCTCGTGGGGGCAACTGCTGGTGCGTGGACTGTTCGGATCACGACTTACGCAAATTCCGAGGAAGAAAGCCGCTGGCCCTGTGGCGATGGCGTGTTTGCGTTCTTGCTTGCGTAAGTCCTGCGGATGTACCCGAGATTAAGTCCAGCCCCGCCCAAACGCATAAGACGGCCTCGATATTTCCTATGCGGGCTGCCATATATCCTTGCCAAAAACAAGGGTAAACCCGCAACAAAAGTGTGGATTGCAGCGGTTCAGGGTTCAAAAGCTATGCACAGCCCTCACTCGTGCTCGGCCGGCTCCAGAGGCTTGGGCCGCACATCCTCATCGTCGCCCAGCTGCGAGAAGATCATGGTCGAGGCCAGCGTCACCGCGCCCATGCAGACGAAGGTGGCGCGGAAGGCATTGAGGGTGTGCTGCGGCGTGTCGCCGCCGAACCATTCGCTGAAACCGGCCAGCACCGCACCTGCGGCGGCCACGCCCATGCCCATGGCCAGCATCTGCACCATGGACAGCAGGCTGTTGCCGCTGCTGGCGTTGCCGGCATCGAGGTCCTTGAGCGTGACGGTGTTCATGGCCGTGAACTGCATGGAGTTGGTGGCGCCGAAGATCAGCAGCTGGACGATGACCACCCACAGCGGCAGCGCCGTGGAGACCGTGCCGAAGCTGGCGATCATCAGCGACAGCACCAGGGTGTTGCCCATGAGCACGCGGCGGTAGCCGATGCGCTGGATGAGGGTGGTGGTCTGGCGCTTCATGGCCATGCTGGCCAGCACCGTGGGCAGCATCATCATGCCGGCCTGCAGCGGCGAAAAGCCCAGGCAGACCTGCAGCACCAGCGGGATCAGGAAGGGCATGCAGGAGCTGCCCAGGCGCGAGAACAGGTTGCCCAGCAGGCCCACGCGCAGGCTGCGCACGGCAAACAGCTCGGGAGCGAACAGCGGGTCGGGCCGGCGCAGCGCGTGCAGCCAGTAGGCGGCCAGGCTGGCCAGGCCGAAGATCAGCAGCACGAAGACCATGGCGCCGTGGATGCCCTTGCCCGACATGCTGTCCAGCGCCAGCGACACGGCCACCATGCCGAAGGCCAGCAGCGCATAGCCCACGCCGTCGAAGCGCTTGACGGCAAAGCGGTCGCCCACCGGCATGAAGCGCAGCGTGGCGGCCAGGCCGATCAGGCCCACGGGCACGTTGACCAGGAAGATCCAGTGCCAGCTCACGTACTCCACCATCCAGCCGCCCAGCGTGGGTCCGATCAGTGGCCCGACCAGGCCGGGGATGGCCACGAAGCTCATGGCCTTGAGGAACTGCTCGCGCGGAAAGGCGCGCAGCACGGCCAGCCGGCCCACGGGCATGAGCAGCGCACCGCCCATGCCCTGCAGCACGCGTGCGGCCACCATCAGCTGCAGGTTGGGAGCAATCGCGCACAGCACCGATCCCAGCACGAACAGCGCAATCGCCCACAGGTAGACGCGCCGCGTGCCGAAGCGGTCGGCCATCCAGCCCGATGCCGGGATCAGCATGGCCATGGTCAGCGAATAGGCGACGATGACGGACTGCATGCGCAGCGGGCTCTCGCCCAGGGCCTCGGCCATGGTGGGCAGCGCGGTGTTGACGATGGTGCCGTCCAGCGTCTGCATGAAAAAGCCGATGGCCACGAGCCATAGGAGCACCGAACGCGAGGAGGATGTGGTGGAGGCGGAAGCGCTTTTGTCTTCAGGAATCATGGCAAGGCAGCAATGCGCAGGCGTTAAAAAACCGCCTGCGCATTGCTGCGCGGCGGTTGGTGGCGTGTTGTGCGGCGGGCTGCTGCGGGCTTCACTGCAGCGCGGCCGACAAGGCTTACACCGAGAAGCTCGATCCGCAGCCGCAGGTGGTGGACGCGTTGGGATTCTTGATCACGAACTGCGCGCCCTGCAGGTCTTCCTTGTAGTCGATCTCGGCACCCACCAGGTACTGGTAGCTCATGGCGTCGATCAGCAGCGACACGCCATTCTTGGTCATGGTCGTGTCGTCTTCGTTGGTGATCTCGTCGAAGGTGAAGCCGTACTGGAAGCCCGAGCAGCCGCCACCTTGCACGAACACGCGCAGCTTCAGGTCAGGGTTGCCTTCCTCGGCGATCAGATCGGCCACCTTGGCAGCTGCGCTGTCGGTGAAGACGATCGGGGTGGGCATTTCGGCGGTGGTGGTTTCGGTGATTTCTGCGACGGCGCTCATGGGGATACTCCGAAGTTCTCAATTGGCCCGAATGGTACAGCAAAGGGCTCGGGAATTCCCGGGGCTGCCGGCTTGACGACAGTGCAAGTGGGGACATTGCCCACTGAATGAGAAAGGTTTGCATCGCCCAGAAAAAAACCGCCGGCAAAGGCGGTTTTTTTCTGGGGAAAGCCCCGGGGGACTTTCCTGCAGTGCCAGCGGATTAACGCTTGGAGAACTGCTTGGCGCGGCGTGCGGAGCGCAGGCCGACCTTCTTACGTTCGACTTCACGAGCGTCACGCGTCACGAAGCCGGCTTGGCTCAGGACGGGCTTGAGCGCTGCGTCATAGTCGATCAGGGCGCGGGTGATGCCGTGGCGGGTAGCGCCGGCCTGGCCGGATTCACCACCACCGTGGACGTTCACTTGAATGTCGAAAGCTTCCAGGTTGCTCGTCAGAGCCAGGGGCTGCTTTGCGATCATGATCGAGGTTTCGCGGCCGAAGTATTCCTGAATGTCCTTGCCATTCACGGTAATCTTGCCGGAGCCCTTCTTCAGGAACACGCGTGCGACGCTGGATTTGCGACGGCCGGTGCCATTGTTCCAATCACCAATCATCTAGGTCTCCTTAGATTTCCAGAGCCTTGGGCTGCTGGGCGGTGTGGGGATGCTCAGCACCGCCGTACACCTTGAGCTTCTTGATCATTGCGTAGCCCAGGGGACCCTTGGGCAGCATGCCCTTGACGGCCTTTTCCAGAGCGCGGCCGGGGAACTTGGCCTGCATGTCGCGGAAGTTGGTGGCAGTGATGCCGCCGGGGAAACCAGAGTGGCGGTAGTACACCTTGTCCAGGTTCTTGGTGCCGGTGACCTTGAGCTTGGAGGCGTTGATGATGACGATGAAGTCGCCGGTGTCAACGTGAGGTGTGTAAATGGCCTTGTGCTTGCCGCGCAGACGGAGTGCCACTTCGCTGGCGACACGTCCGAGCACCTTATCGGTGGCGTCAATCACAAACCACTCGTGTTGCACCTCAGCGGGCTTTGCGCTGAATGTAGACATGAGTTTTCTCTTTCAAGAAAGGTTTGGCGGGCCCTTTTCCGCGGTCGGTGCTTCTTCAAAAAGGAAGCCTCTTAGGCGGGGATGTAAACTTCGCCGCGGGACCCATAAAATCGCTGCGAAGCCCGCCATTATACAAAACTGGCGCAACCGCACCATCCCCCCGATCCGCAAGTCCCCGGCAGCCCTCGCCGCGAGGCGCCAGCGCCGGGCAACCTTGCAGCCGCCATGGGTGTCCACCCGCCAGCGCGGCTGGTTACCATCACGCCTATGTTCAGTTACCGCCACGCCTTCCATGCAGGCAACCATGCCGATGTGCTCAAGCACACCGTGCTGATCGCCACCCTGCAATACCTCCTCCAGAAGGAGGCCGCCCTTACGGTGCTGGACACGCACGCCGGCGCCGGCCTGTACCGTCTGGATGGCGACTATGCCAACAAGAGCGGCGAGGCCGCAGACGGCATCCTGCGCCTGGCCCAGGCCAAGGAGTCCGAGCTGGCCCCGGTGCTGCAGGCCTACATCGCATCGGTGCGTTCCTTCAACCAGGGAGCGCAGCTGCGCAACTATCCGGGCTCGCCGTTCATCATCCAGTCCCTGCTGCGCGTGCAGGAGCGCGACAAGCTCAAGGTCTTCGAGCTGCATCCCACCGACATGCGCTCGCTGGCCGGCAACATTGCCCAGCTCGAAGCGGGCCGCCAGGTGGCCGTGCTGCACGAGGACGGCTTCGAGGGCATCAAGAAATTCCTGCCGCCGCCGTCGCGCCGAGCCCTGGTGCTGTGCGACCCCAGCTACGAGCTCAAGAGCGACTACGCCAAGGTGCTGGACATGGCGGCCGACAGCCTCAAGCGCTTTGCCACAGGCACGTATGCGTTCTGGTATCCGATCATCCCGCGCCCCGAGGCGCACGATCTGCCGCGCCGCCTGAAGACCATGACCACCAAGGCCGGCAGGAGCTGGCTGCATGTGGAGCTCACGGTCAAGAGCAACAAGACCTCGGAGCGCGGCGGCCTGCCGGCCAGCGGCATGTTCCTGATCAATCCGCCGTTCAATCTCAAGGAACAGCTCAAGCCGGCCATGCCGCAGCTGGTCAAGCTGCTCGGTCAGGACGAGAACGCGGCCTTCACGCTCGAATCCGGCGGCTGAGCCCGTTCAGCGCGCGTTCGAGGCCGCAGAGGCCACTGCGGTGGACGAGGCAGCGGCGGGCGCCGCAGCCTTCGCCACCGGCTTGGCGGCAGGGACGGCACGGCTGGCCACGGCCGTGCGTGCATTGGGCCTGGGGGCAGGCGCCTTGGCCTGGACACGCGGACGCACTGGCGCCTTGGCCTGAACCCGGGTCCGTGCCTGTGTTGTCTGTGCCTGTGCCTTGGCCTGCTGCGTCTTCTCGATGGACTTGGCCTTCCTGGCCGTGACCAGGGTTTCGGGGCATTCCTGCTCACCATCGTCGAGCTGCCACAGCTCCACGGGCTTGATGCCCAGGCCGACCATGCCCAGCTCCTGCGCTGCGGCCTGGCTCAGATCGATCACGCGGCCAGGCGCAAACGGCCCGCGGTCGTTGATGCGCACCACCACTGTCTTGCCCGTGGCGGCGCTGCGCACGCAGACGCGGCTGCCGAAGGCAAAGCTGCGGTGCGCGGCCGTCAATTCTTCCTTGTCGAAACGCTCGCCGCTGGCGGTCAGCCGGCCATGCAGGCCCGGGCCATACCAGGAGGCAAGGCCTTGCTGGTCGCTGTCGCGCGAGGGCACGAGGGCGAAGTCGGGATTGGAGGGAGCCTCGGCACTGTCTTCGGGCGAGGCCGACTCGGAGGGCTTGGCATCCGGGGATTTGCTGGCCGGCTGCGCGGCCCGCGATGTGCGGCCACCGCGCTTGCCGGCCGAGGGCACGGCCGCTGGCGTCTGGCCTTCATCCATTGCCGCCGCACCTGCGGTCAGGGCGCCGGACTCGGCATCGCTTTGTGCCACGGGAGCCGGCGCGCAGCCGGCCAGGGTGGCGGTGATGGCGCACATGGCCAGCCAGCGCCAGTGCAGGCGTCGAAAACCACGATCCATGGGCAAAAACCTCCAGGGAACGCCTGACCGTTCCCAAGTTCTAGAGGGTCGCCCGGGGCCGGCGCAGTGGCTGCGCGCTCAAAGGCCCAATCGATCGCAGATTTCCAGCGTGGCGACGCTCTGGTTCATCGTATAGAAGTGCAGCCCGGGAGCGCCCTGGCTGCGCAACTGCTCGCATAGACGGGACACGACATCGAGGCCGAAGGCGCGAATGGACGCCGTGTCATCTCCGTAAGCCTGCAGACGCAGGCGGATCCAGCGCGGGATCTCGGCGCCGCAGGCGTCCGAGAAGCGCATCAGCTGCGTAGAGCTGGTGATGGGCATGATGCCGGGAACAACCGGTGCATCAAGCCCCATGCCGCGCGCCGCATCAACGAAACGGCAGTAGGCGTCGGCATTGTAGAAATATTGGGTGATCGCGGAATCCGCGCCAGCGCGCACTTTAGCCGCAAACGCATCCAGATCGGACTGTGGGGATTTCGCCTGCGGATGGACCTCCGGGTAGGCAGCCACCTCGATGTGGAACCAGTCGCCGAACTCGCGGCGGATGAATTCCACGAGATCGCTGGCGTACTGGAATTCGCCACCCAGGCCATAGCCGCTGGGCAGGTCGCCGCGCAGCGCGACGATGCGGCGCACGCCCATGGCCTTCAGCTCCTGCAGTTCGGCGCGCACCTTGTCGTGCGTGGCGCCCACGCAGGAGAAATGCGATGCCGCGCTGACGCCTTCGTTCTGGATGTCACGCACCATGGCGAAGGTGCCCGTCTGCGTGGAGCCGCCCGCGCCATAGGTGACGGAGCAGAACTGGGGCTTGCGCGCATAGAGGTTCTTGCGCACCTGCACATGCTTGGTCGCGCCCTCGGGCGTCTTGGTCGGGAAGAACTCGAAGCTGATCGGAAAGCTCATGTAAGACTCGCTGCTCAGTGTTTCATTCGTTGCGTTTGCGCAGCTTGGCGCGGCCCGGACCGGGCACGCCGAACTCGGTACTGGTGTCGATCACACGCTCGTTGCGCTGCTCGCGCAGCACGGTGCGGGACACGCGCTTAGGCGCGGCCGGCTTAGGAGCGGCCTTCACGGCCGAGCGGGGCTCGTCGTCGTCCTGCGTTTCAGGCTGCTCTGGCTCCTTCACCACGGCCGCCTGCTGGGCATGCACGAAGAATTCGCGGTTGCCGTCGCCGCCTTCGATGGCCGACTCCATCCAGCCCTTGACCTCCAGGCCCAGCTCGCCCAGGCAGGTGCGAATGCGCTGCTCCACCTCGGTGAACAGGGCCGCATCGCGCACGATGCCGCCCTTGCCGACCTGGCCCGGCTGCAGCTCGAACTGCGGCTTGACCAGCATCAGCAGCTGGCCATGCGGCTTGAGCAGGCGCGTGACGGCCGGCAGCACCAGGGTCAGAGAGATGAAGGACAGATCGCCCGTGACGAAGTCGAACTGCGGCGTGATGTCCACGTCGGCAAACTCGGCGCGGCGGCGGCGCTGCGTGGCCACCGTGCCCTCATCGCGCGCCTTGCCCTTGGCCGCGCGCTCGGCCTTGAAGGCCTCGATCTCGTTTTCCTTGGCGTCGTCGCTGTCGTCGTAGTCTTCGTCAACCACGCCGCCGTTGCGCATCCAGGCATAGGGCGCCACGGGCTGGGTGTCGTTGTCGTCGGGATCTTCCTCCCAGCGTTCGGACAGCACTTCCTCGCAGGCCTCCTGCAAGCCCTCGGCCGTCACCGCGCGGGCATTGACGCCTTCGACGCAGATCACGCGCGCATCCGAGCGCAGCCGGTCATGCAGCTGGCCATGGCCCACGTCCACGCCGATGACCTGGGCGGCGCCTGCCTGCAGCAGGCAGTCGGTGAAACCGCCCGTGCTCTGGCCCACGTCCAGGCAGCGCAGGCCGTCCACCGACAGCTTGGTGGCCGCCAGCGCGCCTTCCAGCTTCAGCCCGCCGCGCGAGATGAACCGGGCCTCGGCCCCGTCCAGCAACTGCAGCTCGGCACCTGCGGGAATCTCGTCACCGTTCTTGGCGACCTTCTTCCACGGCGTCAACGGCGTCATGCGCCACTGCACGCCACCCGCAATCAGCCGCTGCGCCTGCGAGCGCGTGGCCGCATGGCCGGCTTCCACCAAAAATACATCTGCGCGCATAGCGTCGCTCCAGGAAATCTCAGTTGACTAATGCCCGAAACCGGCGCGACCCAACTCAGGGACGCCAAGCAAGGGCCGCCCCGCAGCGAGGGCGTCGTCCCCCTCCCCCGCGAAGCGGGTAGAGAGGGGGAAGGCGCGTCAGCGCCTCAGGGGGTGCTTAATACCTATAAGTTTCGGGCTTGTAGGGCCCCTGCTTGCTCACGCCGATATAGGCAGCCTGGCCGTCCGTCAGCTCGGTCAGCATGGCGCCGACCTTCTTCAGGTGCAGGCGGGCAACCTTCTCGTCCAGGATCTTGGGCAGCACGTAGACCTTGCCGACCTCGTAGGCATCGGGCTTGGTGAACAGCTCGATCTGGGCGATGGTCTGGTTGGCGAACGAGGCGCTCATCACGAAGCTGGGGTGGCCGGTGGCGCAGCCCAGGTTCACCAGGCGGCCCTTGGCCAGCAGGATGATCTTCTTGCCGTCAGGGAAGGTGATGTGGTCCACCTGGGGCTTGATCTCTTCCCACTGGTACTGCTCGATGGAGGCGACGTCGATCTCGTTGTCGAAGTGGCCGATGTTGCAGACGATGGCTTCGTTCTTCATGGCCACCATGTGCTCGTGGCGGATGATGTCGCGGTTGCCGGTGGTGGTCACGAAGATGTCGGCCTTGTCTGCCGCCCACTCCATGGTCACGACCTTGTAGCCTTCCATGGCGGCCTGCAGGGCGTTGATGGGATCGATCTCGGTGACCCAGACCTGGGCCGACAGCGCGCGCAGCGCCTGGGCGCAGCCCTTGCCCACGTCGCCGTAGCCGGCCACCACGGCGACCTTGCCGGCGATCATCACGTCGGTGGCGCGCTTGATGCCGTCCACCAGCGATTCGCGGCAGCCGTAGAGGTTGTCGAACTTGCTCTTGGTGACGGAGTCGTTGACGTTGATGGCGCGGAACTTCAGCGTGCCCTTGGCCGACATCTCGTTGAGGCGGTGCACGCCGGTGGTGGTCTCTTCGGTCACGCCGATGATGTGGGCGCTCTTGCGCGTGTACCAGGTGGGGTCCTGGGCCAGCTTGGCGCGGATGGCGGCAAAGGCGATCTTCTCTTCCTCGGAGGCGGGGTTGTCCAGCACGGACAGGTCCTTTTCGGCGCGCATGCCCAGGTGCAGCAGCATGGTGGCATCGCCGCCGTCGTCCAGGATCATGTTGGGGCCTTCGCCTTCGGTACCGGCGGCGCCGAATTCAAAGATGCGGTGGGTGTAGTCCCAGTAGTCGGCCAGCGATTCACCCTTGATGGCGAACACGGGCGTGCCCGTGGCGGCGATGGCGGCGGCGGCATGGTCCTGCGTCGAGAAAATGTTGCACGAGGCCCAGCGCACGTCGGCGCCCAGGGCCTTGAGCGTCTCGATCAGCACGGCCGTCTGGATGGTCATGTGCAGCGAGCCGGCGATGCGCGCGCCCTTGAGCGGCTGCGCCGCGGCGAATTCCTCGCGCGTGGCCATCAGGCCGGGCATTTCGGTTTCGGCGATCAGGATTTCCTTGCGGCCCCAGGCGGCGAGGGAAATGTCAGCGATGGCCGTGTCGGCGGAAACGGGACGAACAGCAGCGTTCATGGTTTTCTCCAAAAGATGAATGAAAAACCACGTTCTGCGGGAGACGAAAAAAAGCTCACCGCACAGAAAGCGTGGGCGAGCGTCGTTGCAGGTATGACTCCGAGCCTCGCAGACCGCATCTGGTGAATGGGCCTGCTGCAACGCTCCTCGGAGAGGCGCTGATTATACCGATCCCGGGGATGCCTCACCGCCCAGCCCCACAAGCCGGTAGCCCACCTGCAGCTCGGTCACCAGGTGGCGCGGCTGGGCCGGCTCGTCCTCGATCTTCTGGCGCAGATTGGCCATGTGCACGCGCAGGTAATGGGCACGGCCCAGGTATTCGGGTCCCCAGACCTGCAGCAGCAGCTGGCGGTGGGTCATCACACGGCCCTGGGCGGCGATCAGCGCCGCCAGCAGGCGGAATTCGATGGGCGTGAGGTGCACCGGCTGGCCCGCACGCCGCACCTCGTGCGTGGCCAGGTCCACCTGCACCTGGCCGAAGTGCACCTGGCTGGATGCAACTGCGCCGCCTGCGGCCCCCAGTTGCTGGCGGCGGCGCAGCATCACGCGCAGCCGGGCCAGCAGCTCGGGCACACCGAAAGGCTTGACCAGGTAATCGTCTGCGCCGGCGTCCAGGGCGGCCACCTTCTCGTCCTCGCGCTCGCGCGCGGAGAGCACGAGCACGGGCACGGAGGACCATCCGCGCAGCTCGGTGAGAACCTGCTTGCCGTCGGCATCCGGCAGGCCCAGGTCGAGGATGACCAGATCGGGCTGGCGGCTCGCCGCCTCGATCAGGCCCCGGCGCGCGCTGTCGGCCTCGAAGACCTGCCAGCCCTCGTCCTCCAGCACCAGGCGCACGAAGCGGCGGATGCCGGGGTCGTCCTCGATCATCAGGATGCGGTTGGTGGGCGTGCTCATGGCGCAAGACTCTAATCGAGCAATGGCTGCTCCGGCACCGGAAAGCGCAGCGTGAACACGGTGCCGGGGCCTGGGCGCGCGGCAGCGGCCTCGATGCGCCCGCCATGGGCCTCGACAATGCTGCGCACCAGCGCCAGCCCCAGGCCTATGCCCGAGACGGTGGACTCGGCCGTGCCGCGCGTGAAGGGCTCGAACAGCGTCTCCACGGGCAGGTGTGGCGGCAGGCCGGGCCCGCCATCCTGCACGGCCACAAGCACCTCGCCGTCCTGTTCGCGTGCGTGGATGGTCAGCGGCGTGCCGGCCGGCGTGTACTTGGCGGCGTTGTCCAGCAGGTTGACCAGCACGCGCTCCATGAGCACGGGATCGAGCTGCAGCAGCGGCAGGCTGGCGGGCACGTCGGTGCTCACGGGATGCTCGTGCAGGCGCGCGCGCATCTGGCGCAGCGCGCTGCCGACCACTTCATCCAGCGGCAGCCATTCGCGCTGCAGGTGCACGCCGCCTTGCTGCAGGCGCGCCATGTCCAGCAGGTTCTCCACCAGTCGCTGCATGGCCTGGGCCTGGATGCGGACCTGCTCCAGCATGTCGGCTGCGCCGCCCGGCGGCACATGGCGCTGCGCGGCCTCGGCCGCGCCCAGGATGGTGGTCAGCGGCGTGCGCAGGTCGTGCGAGACGGCCGACAGCAAGGTGTTGCGCATGCGCTCGCCCTCCATGGCGATCTGGGTCTGCTGGGCCACGGCCACGAAGTGCTGACGCTCCAGCGCCAGCGCCACCTGGCTGGCACACGCCTCCAGCAGGCGCTGCTCCTCGGGCACCTCCAGGCGCTGGGGCGCACGCAGTTGCAGCACCAGTACGCCCCGCATGCGCACGGGCGCCGCCAGCGGCACGTAGCGGGCCGGCGCGGCCGGCAACGTGTCCGTGCCCTGGCCGGCCTGCTGACCGTGGTCCATGGCCCAGCGCGCAATGCTGTCGTCCATGGGGCAGGAGCCGCCGCCGGCGGGGCGCAGGCGCTCGTCGGCATCGGGCAACAGCAGCCCGGCCTGGGCGTCGAACACGCCCGAGACCGTGCTCAGCGCAATCTCCACCACCTGCTCCTGCGTGAGCGCGCCCGAAAGGTCGCGCGCCAGCCGCGCCAGGGCGCCCGCGCGCCGCTCGCGCTCGGCCGCCACGCGCGCCTCGTGGCGCAGCCGCGCCATGAGCTGGCCGCAGACCAGGGCCACGCCTAGCATCAGCACGAAGGTGAACAGGTACTGCGTGTCGTTGACATGGAAGGATCCGCGCGGGGGCACGAAGAAAAAGTCGAAGCACAGTACCGACAGCAGCGCCGCCCAGGCGCCCGGGCCACGCCCCCAGCGCAACGAAGACAGCACGACGATGAGCAGGAACAGCATCACCACGTTGGCCGGGTCGAAGATGCGCAGCAGCTGCTCGGCCAGCACCGTGGCGGTCAAGCAGGCCAGGGTCACGCCGGCATAGCCCTTCCAGGGCAGCGGCCTGCGCCGCAGCGGTGCGGCAGGCGCGGCCTCGGTCCGGGCCGCGCTGGAGCCCCCGGAGAGCACCAGCACGTCGATGTCGGGATGCAGCTGGACGATGCGGTCGGGCAGGCTGCGGCCCCACCAGCGCCAGGGCGACCATGCCGGGCGCGGCGGCTGGGCCAGCACCAGGCGGCTGGCGTTGCGCTCGCGCGCGAAGGCAACCAGGGCCTCGGCCACATCGGCGCCCGGCAGCGTGGCCGTCTCGGCCCCCAGGCGCGCGGCCAGGGCCAGGGTCTTGAGCACGGCGGCCTGCACGCTGCGTGGGCGGTGCTGGCGCTGGGGCGCGTCCACGTACACCACCATCCAGCCAGCATCCAGCCGGCGTGCCATGCGCGCCACCTGGCGCACCAGGGCGTCGTCGCCCGCGTGCCCTGCCACGGCCACCAGCAGGCGCTCACGCGCAGGCCAGACCGTGCCTATGGAGCGCTCGCGCCGGTAGTCGCGCATGTCCTCGTCCACGCGGTCGGCCGTGCGGCGCAGTGCCAGCTCGCGCAGCGCCAGCAGGTTGCCGCGCCTGAAGAAGTTGCGCGAGGCCCGCTCGGCCTGCTCCATCATGTAGACCTTGCCGTCCTTCAAGCGGCGCAGCAGCTCGTCGGGCGAGATGTCGACGACGATGACCTCGTCGGCATCGTCGAAGATCTGGTCGGGCACGGTCTCGCGCACCGTGATGCCGACGATGCCGCCCACCACGTCGTTCAGGCTTTCCAGGTGCTGCACGTTGATCGTGGTCCAGACATCGATGCCTGCGTCCAGCAGCTCCTGCACGTCCTGCCAGCGCTTGGGATGGCGTGAGCCTGGCGCATTGCTGTGCGCCAGTTCATCGAGCAGCAGCACGCGCGGACGCCGCGCGAGCGCCGCATCCAGGTCGAACTCGCGCAGCGTCCGTCCCTGGTGCGGCAGCTCGCGCAGCGGCAGTTGCTCCAGGCCATGCAGCTGCTGCGCCGTTTCCTTGCGGCCATGGGTTTCCACGAGTCCCACCAGAACCTCGCGGCCCCCCTGGCGTTCGCGCTGGGCGGCGGCCAGCATGGCGTAGGTCTTGCCCACGCCTGCATTCGATCCGAAGTAGATGCGCAGCTTGCCCCGCCCCTCCTGCGCCCGCTCATGGCGCAGGCGCGCGACCAGGGCGTCGGGATCGGGGCGCGGCAGACCGGGCGGCGCCGGCTCGGCAGAGGACGAAATGGGCATGGTTCTCAGCCTAGCACCAGAGCGTGCCCCCACACTAGAACGCCGCCGACAGCGACAGCACCCAGCCGCTGCGGCCCAGGCTTTGCATCTGGCCTGCCGCATTGGCCGCGCGGTAGTAGCGCGTGTCGGCCGAGGTGCCGGCCCAGGCCAGCGTGGCCGTCCATGGCCCCCAGCTGCGGGCCAGCGAGACGCGCCAGTCGGCGTACGACAGTTCGCTGTAGTTGCGCACCTGCGTGTGGCCGGCATGCAGGCCCAGCACCGCCCAGTCGCCCAGCGGATGCTGGTAGTTCAGGTCCAGATAGCTGCTGCCGCGTGAGCTGCCGCTGCCGGGAAGTGCCTCGGCAAAGGCCGTGGCCGCCGTGCTGTCGCGCAGGCCGAAGTAAGGCGTCAGCGCCAGCGACCATTTGGCGCTGAAGCCGCCGTGGGTGACGCCCAGATAGGCCTCGGTGGTGTCGTAGCGCACGCCGCCGCTGTCATCCCCGCGGGGCACGCGCGCGCCGGGGTAGTTGTAGTGCAGCAGGCCGATGTCGCCCGTCCAGCCCGGCAGCAGCTCGGTGCGCCAGCCGCCGTACAGGTCCAGCTCCAGCGCGCGGCCGTCCAGATAGCTGTGGCGCGACACGCTGGAGCCGGACACGCCCAGGTAGGCGCCACGCGGCAGTGACAGCTCCAGCCCGCCCTGCAGCGCCGGCCCCATCCAGCTTTGCGAGATGCCACGGAAACGGTAGTCGCTGAGCAGCGCCACGCTGCCGGTGAGCGCGTAGGCGGGTGCGGGCGATTGCTGGGCATCGGCACTGGCAGCGTTGACTGGGGAGGTCTCGGCCTGGGCATGGCAGGACGCAGCCGCCAGCGACAACAGTGCAGCCAGCGAGGCACGGGGGAAGAAACGGGGGACGGCACAAGCGGCCGTCATGGAAGAAACGGATTTCATCTTGGTTTTTGTACAGAGAAAGCAAGGCGGTGCCTGCCCGGGCGGGCAGGCTTGCCGCCAAAGATCAGGCCAGGCCGAAAGCCACCAGCAGCATGTCGATCAGCTTGATGCCGATGAAGGGGACGACCAGGCCCCCCAGCCCGTAGACCAGCAGGTTGCGCCGCAGCAGGGCCGAGGCGCCGATGGCGTGGTAGGGCACGCCACGCAAGGCCAGCGGTATCAGGACGATGATGATCAGCGCGTTGAAGATCACGGCGCTCAGGATGGCCGAGCTCGGGCTGGCCAGTCCCATGACATTGAGCGCCGACAGCTGCGGATACGTGCCCACGAAGGCGGCCGGGATGATGGCGAAGTACTTGGCCACGTCGTTGGCCACGCTGAAGGTGGTCAGCGCGCCGCGCGTCATCAGCATCTGCTTGCCGGTCTCCACGACCTCGATGAGCTTGGTCGGGTTGCTGTCCAGGTCCACCATGTTGCCGGCTTCCTTGGCCGCCTGGGTGCCGCTGTTCATGGCCACGGCCACGTCGGCCTGGGCCAGTGCGGGTGCGTCATTGGTGCCGTCGCCGGTCATGGCCACCAGCCGGCCTGCGGCCTGGTGTTCGCGGATCAGGCGCAGCTTGTCCTCGGGCGTGGCTTCGGCAAGGTAGTCGTCCACGCCGGCCTCGGCCGCAATGGCGGCGGCCGTGAGCGGATTGTCGCCCGTGATCATCACGGTCTTGATGCCCATGCGGCGCAGCTCGGCAAAGCGTTCGCGTATGCCGTGCTTGACCACGTCCTTGAGCTCGATCACGCCCAGCACGCGGGCGCCATCGGCCACCACCAGCGGCGTGCTGCCGCGCCGCGACACATCCTCCACCACCTTGAGCATGGCGGGCGGGAACTTGCCGCCCATGGCTTCGACGTGGCGGCGCACGGCGTCGGCCGCGCCCTTGCGCAGGCTGCGCGTGCCGCCGTCGGGCTGCGGCATGTCCACGCCGCTCATGCGCGTCTGGGCCGTGAAGGGCACGAAGACGGCATGCAGGGTTGCCAGGTCACGCTCGCGCAGGCCATGCATTTCCTTGGCCAGCACGACCACGCTGCGGCCCTCGGGTGTCTCGTCGGCCAGTGATGCCAGCTGCGCCGCATCGACCAGCTGCGCGGCCGTCACGCCGGGAGCGGGCAGGAATTCGCTGGCCTGGCGGTTGCCCAGCGTGATGGTGCCGGTCTTGTCCAGCAGCAGCACGTCCACGTCGCCGGCCGCCTCCACGGCGCGGCCCGAAGTGGCGATCACGTTGGCCTGCATCATGCGGCTCATGCCTGCCACGCCAATGGCCGACAGCAGGCCGCCGATGGTGGTCGGGATCAGGCACACCAGCAGGGCGACCAGCACCGTCAGTCCCACGACCTGCCCGCTGCCCGTCAGCTCCACCGCAAAGGCCGAATAGGGCCGCAGCGTGACGATGACCAGCAGGAACAGCAGCGTCAGTCCGACCAGCAAGATGGTCAGCGCCAGTTCGTTGGGCGTCTTGTGGCGGCGGGCCGACTCCACCATGGAGATCATGCGGTCGAGGAAGGACTCGCCGGGGTTCACGGTGATCTGCACCACCAGCCAGTCCGACAGCACGCGCGTGCCGCCGGTGACCGAAGAGAAGTCGCCGCCGGCCTCGCGGATCACGGGGGCCGATTCGCCGGTGATGGCGCTTTCGTCCACCGAGGCCACGCCCTCGATCACCGTGCCGTCCAGCGGTATGGTGTCGCCGGCCTCGACCAGCACCCACATGCCCGAGCGCAGTTCTTCCGCACCCACGGGATGCCAGCGGCTTTGGTAGCTGGCCTGCTCCAGCTTCTTGGCGACCGTGCTGCGCTTCATGCTGCGCAGGCTCGCGGCCTGGGCGCGGCTGCGCCCCTCGGCCAGCGCCTCCGCAAAATTGGCGAACAGCACGGTGAACCACAGCCACAGCGCAATGGCCAGGATGAAGCCCGCAGGCGCCTCGCCCTCGCCCGCCAGGGCCTGGGCCCAGAGCAGGCTGGTGAAGATGGCGCCCAGATAGACCACGAACATCACCGGGTTGCGCCATTGCGCGCTCGGTGCCAGCTTGCGGATGGAGTCACCCAGCGCCTGGCGCACCAGCGAAGGATCGAACAGGGACAAAGCAGTTTTGCGCGACATGGCTTACTCCTTGGCGGCATTGGCTGCCGCAGGCTGCAGCGTCGCGGCCGAGAGATCGTCCAGCGCCAGATTCAACTGCAGCACGTTCACGCGCGGCTCACCCAGCAGGCCCAGAACGCGCGGCTGCATCTGCTGGCGCAGCAGTTCCTGGACCTTGGCCACAGGCAGCTGGCGCTCGCGTGCCACGCGCGGCAGCTGCAGCTCGGCATTGGCCACAGAGATGTGCGGATCCAGGCCGGAGGCCGAGGCCGTCACGGCATCCACAGGCACAGCGGCATCTGCCGCCAGACCATTGAGTTCGCGGTAGGCCGCCACGCGCGCCGCCACGGACTCCTTGAGCGCCGCGTGGGTCGACCCCTGGTTGGTGGCGGCCGACAGCGCGGCGTTGTAGGGCGCGGCCACCGTGGCATCGGCCTTGTCGGGATCCGGCGCCGTGGTGGCGCTGGGCCGACCCTGGAAATAACGGGGCGAAGCGAACTCCTGCCCGATCAGGGCCGAGCCCACGACCGAGCCCTGGCGCGTGATCAGGCTGCCATTGGCGGCCTTGGGAAACGCGGCCTGGGCCACGAGCGTGGTGACCAGCGGATACGCCAGGCCCGTGACCACGGCGACGAACAGCGCCGACCGCAGGCTGGGGCCGAACAGCGAGCGCAGCCCGCCGGCATCGGTCTGGGATGGAACCTGCGCATCGGTGCGCAGCACCGGCAACGGGCCGGAAGTGTGTGTTTGAACTTGCATTTCGGAAACCTCCGCCGCGCTGCTGTGTCAGGCACAGCAGGCGGCCAGGAAAAAAACGGGCTCAGGGGTGTTCAGGGGTAGACCTGTCCTGACAGCATCTGCAGTTGCTCGACCACAGGACCCAGGGCCAGCGAAGGCAGGAAGGTCAGTCCACCGACCACTACCACCACGAAGACCAGCAAGCCCATGAACAGCGGCGTGGCCGTCGGGAAGGTGCCCGGCCCCGCAGGCACGGTGGGCTTGGCCGCCAGGCTGCCGGCCAGGGCCAGCATGGGCAGCAGTGTCAGATAGCGGCCAGCCAGCATGGCCAGGCCGATGGTGGTGTTGAAGAACGGCGTGTTCGCATTCAGGCCCGCAAAGGCCGAACCGTTGTTGGCCGTGCCCGAGGCATAGGCATAGAGCACCTCCGAGAAGCCGTGCGGCCCCCGGTTGGTCAGACTGGCCATGGTGTCGGGCCAGACCGCAGCCAACGCCGTGAAGCCCAGGATGGAGATCGGGTGCGCCATCACGGCCAGCATCACCAGCTTGATCTCGCGCGCCTCGATCTTCTTGCCCAGGAACTCGGGCGTGCGGCCGATCATCATGCCGGCCAGGAAAACCGTGAGGATGGCGTACTGCAGCAGGTTGATCAGGCCCACGCCGTCGCCGCCGAACACACAGTTGAGCATCATCTGCGCCAGCGGCACCAGCCCGCCCAGGGGCGTCAGCGAGTCATGCATGGCATTGACCGAGCCCGTGGTCGCGGCCGTGGTCGTGGTCACGAACAGCGCCGTATCGGCGATGCCGAAGCGCAGCTCCTTGCCCTCCATGTTGCCGCCCGGCTGGGTGGCGCTGATCTGCTGGTCGGCACCTGCGGCCGTGAGCAGCGGATTGCCGGCCTGCTCGGCCGTGAACACCAGCGCCAGAAAGCCCACGAACATCACCAGGCAGGCGCCGAACAGCACCCAGCCCTGGCGACGGCGCAGCAGCATGGAGCCGAGCGCATAGGTCAGCGCCGACGGGATCAGCAGCATGCCCAGGATGTGGAATGCGTTGGTCAGCGGCGTGGGGTTCTCGAACGGATGGGCCGCATTCATGCCGAAGAAGCCGCCACCGTTGGTGCCGATGTGCTTGATGCTCTCCAGGCTGGCCACGGGGCCGAGAAGAATCTGCTGGCGAGCGCCTTCCAGCGTCGTCGCCCAGACCTGGCCATCCAGCGTCTGAGGCACACCCTGCCACACATAGACCAGGGCCACCACAAAGCTCAGCGGCAGCATCACGCGCCAGAGCATGCGCACATAGTCCACCCAGTAGTTGCCCAGGTCCGAGGCACTGGAGCGCGCCAGGCCGCGGATGACACCCGCCGCGGCGACCACGCCCGTGGTCGCGCCAGCGAACATCATGAAGGTGATGGCCACCATCTGCGTGGCGTTGGACAGGCTGCTCTCGCCCGAATACGCCTGCCAGTTGGTATTGGTCACAAAGGACACGGCCGTGTTGAAGGCCAGGTCCGGTGTCTGCGCCGCATTGCTCAGCGCATTGAGCGGCATCCAGCCCTGCAGGCGCAGCAGCGCATAGCCCAGCAGCAGCATGGCGCCGTTGGACAGCAGCAGCGCCAGCCCGTAGCGCTGCCAGCCCATGCGCTCGGCCGGGTTCACGCCCAGGGCGCGAAAGCTCAGCCGCTCGATCCAGGCATGGTGCTCACTCGTGAAGCAGCGTGCCAGCCACTGCCCCATGGGCACGGCCAGCGCCGTCATCAGCAGCAGCACCAGTGCATATTCCATCCAGGTCAACCACATGGAGGTCTCCTTTCAGGCAGTCAAATCCGGCCCAGCGCCGCCACGAAGGCCAGCAGGCCCCCGAAGCAGCCCAGGCTCAGGGCGATAAAGATCAGGTCTTGCATCTGCGCCACCTCAGAACTGTTCGGGCCGCAGCAATGCGTATCCGAGGTAGACAAACACAGCCAGGGCGCCCAGGGCGCCCAGGGCGCCCAGCCATCCGGTGATTTCGGTCAGGGTCATAGGGATTTCTCCCGCATCGGCGCCGCATGGCGGCACCTGTTGTTGCGATGGGGAAAACTCTAGGGCCGGGGCTGTCAAAAGCGGATTGAGATTGCGACGTGCCGTATCAAGACGGCATCAAGAAACCAGGGACACGACTTACATCCCTGTTCGCCGATATTCCCGGTGCGAAAGTAGAATGGCGGCCATTTGCGGCCTCGCTTGGCTCCATGCCCCAATGGCCGCCCGCGACAGACATTACGTCTCCCTTTTCTGGCAGGCACCGCCCTGCCTCTGCGCTTTCAATACTGTGTCATACGCCTCTGAAACCCGGCGCCGCCGGACTTTTGCCATCATTTCCCACCCCGACGCGGGCAAGACCACGCTGACCGAGAAGCTGCTGCTGTTCTCGGGCGCGATCCAGATCGCGGGCGCCGTCAAGGGCCGCAAGGCCAGCCGCCATGCCACCTCCGACTGGATGGAAATCGAAAAGCAGCGCGGCATCTCGGTGGCCAGCTCGGTCATGCAGATGAGCTACCGCGACCATGTGGTCAATCTGCTCGACACCCCGGGCCACAAGGACTTCTCGGAAGACACCTACCGCGTGCTCACGGCCGTGGACTCGGCGCTGATGGTGATCGACGCCGCCAACGGCGTCGAATCGCAGACCCGCCGCCTGATCGAGGTCTGCCGCCAGCGTGACACGCCCATCATCACCTTCGTCAACAAGATGGACCGCGAAGTGCGCGATCCGCTGGACATTCTTGACGAAGTGGAGCGCGAGCTGGGCATGCCCTGCTGCCCCGTCACCTGGCCCGTGGGCCAGGGCAAGCAGTTCGGCGGCATCATCAACCTGCTCACCCAGACCATGACGGTGTTCCAGCCCGGCAGCGAACGCCGCCCCCAGGACTTCGAGGCCATTCCCCTGGCCGAGGCCGACAAGCTGCGTGCGCGCTTCGGGCAGGCCTTTGACGACGCGCTCGACAGCATGGAACTGGCCCAGGGCGCCTCGGCCCCCTGGGACCATGAGGCCTTCCTGGCCGGCAAGCTCACACCGGTCTTCTTCGGCTCCGGCGTGAACAACTTCGGTGTCATGGAAGTGCTGGATGCCGTGGTCGACATGTCGCCCCCGCCCAGCCCCCGAAAAAGCTCGCTGCTGGTCAACAAGCAGCCTGTGGAAAAGATCATCCACCCCGAGGACGAAGGCTTCTCCGGCGTGGTCTTCAAGGTCCAGGCCAACATGGATGCCAACCACCGTGACCGCATCGCCTTCGTGCGCGTGGCCTCGGGCAAGTACACGCCCGGCATGAAGATGAAGGTGCAGCGCACCGCCAAGGAACTGCGCCCCACCTCGGTCGTGACCTTCATGAGCCAGCGCCGCGAAGCCGTCGAAGAAGCCTATGCGGGCGACATCATCGGCTTCACCACGCATGGTGGCGTGCAGTTGGGCGACACCATCACCGACGGCGCGAGCCTGCAATTCACGGGCCTGCCTTTCTTCGCCCCTGAAATGTTCATGACCGTGGTGCTCAAGAACCCGCTGCGCACCAAACAGCTGCAGCAGGGCCTGATGCAGCTGGGCGAGGAAGGCGCCATCCAGGTCTTCAAGCCCGAAGCCGGCGGCAACATGCTGCTGGGCGCCGTGGGCCAGCTGCAGTTCGAAGTGGTGCAGCACCGCCTGAACACCGAATACGACTGCGACATCCGTCTGGAAGGCTGCCAGTACACGGCCGCCCGCTGGATCACGGCCGACACGCCGGGCGAACTGCGCGAATTCGAGAACGCCTACCCGCTGCGCATGGCGCGCGATGCGGCCGACACGCTGGCCTATCTGTGCACGTCACCCTATGACGTGCGATTGGCGCAGGAGCGGTTTCCGAAGATCCATTTCCATCCGCTGCGCGAGCATGCGGGGTTGGCTTTGCAGGCCGCCAATTGATCCCGCCCAACGCTGTTACCTAAAGCAACACAGGCGACCACCTACTTGCAAATGAGCCAAAAAATAACCCTTTTACCTGAAATAAGGACATATTCTCTGACATGGAGATTGAAGTCTTGACGAGAAGCAGAAAATAATTCCGCCGCAGGCGCACAAGTTATGGCTTGATGCGCCTGCTGTGTTTTCAGAAAAGAAATATCCGTGGATAAAAACAGCCATCCATCCAACAACTTCGATTTTCTTCGAATCTTTGCCGCAAGCTTGGTGCTATACAGCCACCACTACGCGCTTTCGGGACTTCCAACCTCCGGCTTACTTGGCATGTATACATGGGGAGGGGTTGCGGTATTAATATTCTTTTCTATCAGTGGCTATCTTGTTGCTCAAAGCTGGTTCGCCGACCCGCATATTGGACGATTCTTCTTGCGGCGCATTCTGCGCATCTGGCCAGCACTGACATTCATTGTTATTTTCTGCACATTCATTCTTGGCCCCTCCGTCACGACACTGAGCATGCAGGATTACTTTGGCCATCCGGAGACCCTTGGATACCTGAAGCTTCTATATATGGAGACGCGATTCACCCTGCCGGGCGTCTTCCAAAACAATCCAGCACTCCCTACCGTCAATGGCTCCTTATGGACCATACCATACGAGGTTATCTGCTATATTCTACTGGGAAGCCTGGGATTCATTGGCTTATTGAATAGCAAGAAGAGCCTGCTGGCCATCGCCGCAGCTTATCTTATTTGGTATGCCTTCAAGCGTCTCCCTACCTCTGCAGCAGATATCCACGCCAAACAGGAATTCATAGCCTTCTTTCTCTCCGGATCCGCTCTGTATGCACTGCAAGACATATGGTCAAAACACAAGAAAAAAATCCTGCTTGCACTTTGCACAGCTGCAATTATTCTTATTTATCTGAAGCTCAAATTTCTCGCCGTATTGCTGATACTGCCTTACATGGCAATTTTTCTGGGAACCTCTTCCACGCCTTTCCTTCGTAATTTCGGGCGCTGGGGAGATCCTTCATACGGCATATATCTTTTTGCATTTCCCGTGCAGCAGACGATACTGAGCTTCGCATCTCACAGTCTGAACTTCTACACCAGCCTTCTTATATCCTTCGTCATCACGATTGCATTCGCATATCTATCGTGGCATGCCATCGAGAAACAGGCACTCAAATTCAAGCCCAGCCGGTCGAACGGAGAATTCTTTAGCTTTAAAAAACCATACAGCAGGTATAGATTTTTCTTCTGTCTGTGGGCGGGTATTGCGCTTATCTATCTGCTGTGGCTCGTATCCTTTTGGCCCGGAGTCATAGGCCCGGACAGCTACGCTGTCATGCTTGAATCCGAGACTCAAAGAGAATTTCAATCCGGAAAGCCTATTTTCTGGTTCCTCTTTGTTGATTTCTTCTACTCTCCGTGGCGGCTTGTCGAAATCCCTATCGCAGTACAAATGCTGACAAGCTCGATCATCTTCACCAGAGCCCTGACATGGATGGCAGAGCAAAATTTGAGAAAATCATTCAAATTTTCTCTGATATTCATCGTGCTTGCCCCTTGCCTGGTATTTTATAATGGCAGCCTATATTCCGATGGAATCTACGCCTCGACACTTGCATGCATGCTGCTCGAGATATGGATATGCTCGAAGAAGCGTAGCATTGGCAACATATCAGTTTTCATATTTTTTGTCACCATACCTTTTGCAATATTCTCCAGGCCCAACGGGATTGCCAACTTCATCCCACTGATCTATTTGCTTTATCTTCTACAGGGCAGCCACAGGCGCAAGCTTGCCATCATCATCATTGGCTGGTCTGCACTAGCCGTTGCCGGAAATATCGTTCACAGAAACAAACACTCCATAGGCACGGTTTTCCCGCTAGCAGTTTATGAAACCGTTGGCTTTCTCGAGAACCGCCCCATGGGCCTGTGGGAAATGGACAAACCCCGCATCACGCCAAGATCCCAGCAGGCACTGGAATCCACAGGAAAGAGCATCCAAGAGGTTCAGCAGTTCTACGACCACTATTATTGGGATCCTTTGATATTTCGCCCCGATGGACCGACCTTGCTTTCAATGTCTTCATCCAACAAAAAAATCATCATCAAGGATTTTTTCAAATACAACTTGTGGCACAACTTCCCTGCATTCGCGGCCAGCAGAGTCAATATCTTTCTTTACGCGGCGTTCGCAAGCGGTGGTATTCCCGGCTCCCTGGGTAGCACCCAGTATTTCTTACCACAAACGAAATCCAGATCCATACCGGAAGAATACAATCTACCCACAGATTCCTTTTTTCAGAAGTGGCTTGATTTTTCGATGGATTATTCAAAAATATTCTGGACTCCTTGGCTGGGGATTTTCCTCATCATCTCCACCTTCAGAAAATCAATAATAGCCAGGCACAAAACAGCCATTGTCATATCAGGCACTATGCTGCTGCAACTGATTGCGGTGTTTATATTCTCCATTGCTGGAGAGTATCGATATCTACTTGCATTCTTCACAGCCCCACTGGCGCTCCTGCCCATCCACGCATCACTTGACAAGCAAAAGAGTTCCACATGACACTTATCACAAGCGCTGTCGCATTGATTTGCGTCATAGGCATATCCATCGGACAGCTACTTTTCAAAAAGGCAGCAACCACTATTCCGCCATCCCCCTCTTTTTTCGACATCGCCTTCAACACTTGGCTGGTCAGCGCCTTTATTCTTTACGGGTTGACGACTCTTGTATGGATTTGGGTTCTAAGGAATGCGCCCCTCTATCTTGCCTATCCATTCATGGGTTTGGCGTTCATTCTAGTCCCCACGCTTGCCTGGCTATTTCTCAATGAACCACTACATGCAAAGACCATACTGGGAGGCGCCATAATTGCCATAGGCATTTCTATTACAGCAAAAACCAACTAATCAATGGGATTTGATATGAAAATAGCAGTTGCCATACCTTGCTACAAAGTCAAGCAGCATGTTCTTGGTGTCATAAAGGAAATACCGGATTTTGTGGCAAAGATCTACGCCGTGGATGACTTTTGCCCGGACGGAAGCGGCCAATGGATCACTCAAAACTGCAAAGATCCAAGGGTCAGCGTCATTCTCCACGCAGAGAATCAGGGAGTTGGCGGCGCAGTCAGCACTGCATACAAACAGGCCATCCAAGATGGAATAGATATTGTTGTAAAAATAGACGGTGATGGCCAAATGGATCCACATCTTTTGCCGCTGTTTGTTCGCCCAATCATCAAAGGCCTAGCTGATTACACCAAAGGAAATCGCTTCTTCCGCCCAGAATCAAGCTACGGCATGCCAAAGGCACGACTATTCGGCAATGCGGCACTTTCCTTCATTACAAAAGTCAGTTGCGGCTACTGGCACATCATGGATCCATCAAATGGATACACAGCCATACATGTCAGCGTACTAAAAGAGCTACCCATAGATAAATTCGAAAAAAGATACTTTTTCGAGACAGACATGCTTTTCAGACTCAACACCATTCGTGCCGTGGTAAAAGACATTCCCATGGACGCTGTATACGCAGACGAAGAGTCCAATCTCAATATAAGAAAAATTCTCCCCGAGTTCTCCAAGAAACATCTCATCAGGCTTGGCAAACGCTATTTTTATAAATACTTGCTGAGAGACTTCAATCTTGGCTCCTTGTACAGCATATTCGGCCTAATTCTTTTTCTTTTCGGCGTGTTTTTTGGGATGACTCAGTGGATCAGCAGTAGCATGCAACACAAAGTTGCCAGCAGCGGCACCGTCATGCTCGCGGCTCTGCCCACTTTGGTGGGGATACAGTTCATCATTGCCTTTTTACAATATGATATAAGCAGCACTCCTAAAGAGCCGCTGAGCACCACTCTTGCGGAGAGCATGGATCTGTCCTCCACCGACATGGGTTGAGCCCTGTTATCAAGTTGTAGAAAAATAATGCTAAAGAACGTGCAAACCCTGCGGTTTTTCGCCGCGCTCTGGGTGGTGCTCCATCACATGACCCCGCCGGTCACGCCATTCAATCTGTCCCTGGTTCCAGAAGCCATCTCCAGCTTAGGTTTCGCCGGAGTCGATCTTTTTTTCGTGATCAGCGGTCTCATCATGGCCGAGACAACACGCATGTTGCAGCCAGGATGGAGGCCGGCCACGCGCTTTCTTGTACAGCGCTTTGGACGTATCTACATCGGCTGGTGGCCGTTTTTTGTCGTCTATCTGGTGGCGGCCGTGCTTCTAGGAGTACTGCGGCCACAAGTCAGCCTGCTGGGTTCATTCTTCCTTTGGCCCCAGGATCTGATGCTCTATCTGCTGCCAATCACCTGGACACTGAGCTTCGAACTCTATTTTTACGTGATAGTGGCAGCCATCGTGTTTTGGCAGCGTCGCCATGCAACGCTAATCCTTTCCGTCCTGGGCCTGCTTGTCATATGTCTGAACATCTGGTTCTACAAGAACGGCATGTATCTTCCTGAAAATGAAGCGAAGGCCAAGCAAAATCTGCTGATCCCCTTCTACCTGTCACCACTTGTCGTCGAGTTTATTGCCGGCTTTCTTTTGGCAGAGTGGATCCATCGCCGTCCTCGGCAGCTCCTGTTGCCTTGGTTCCTGGGTGCCCTGGCCCTGCTCTACACGGCCTATGACCTTCAGATCAATGGGAACCTCAACCATAGTGGCATGGCAGGCTTCTTCCATGCATGTGAGCGAGCTATTCTTCTGGGCGGATTCTCCTTGTGCTTGGTTGCGTGCGGCATGGAACTGGAACGCAGGAAGATCACGCCCGGAAAATTGCTGCAGTCTTTGGGCGACGCGTCCTACAGCATCTACCTCAGCCACATCATGGTGTTGGCTGCCATGGGTATTCTGTATTTCAAATTGCAGGCAAGCTTGCACATGCCATCGAATGCATGGGCTTTAGCCACCCTGCTTGTGACCTTGGTCTTTTCATGGCTGAGCTATCGATGGATGGAGCTCCCCTTGCACAATATATTCAAGCGACAAATTGCAATCCGGCTTGCCTTTTTGTCCAATCGCACCGCATAAATGATGGCCAACCTCCTGAGATTTGAGTCTCAGGGAGCACTTCGCCGGTCGGAGCACTTGGCAAACCGGACCAGTACAAATCAAGTAAACCAGATTCTGCCGTGATCAACGCCTTTTTCCGATTTCTTGGTGCCATCGCCACGCTGTTGGCAGCAACTCCGGTACTCGCCAACAACGTGCAGCCTGAACCCACCCAGAGGCGCCCGCCCCTGATTGTGGCTCCTTCGGTGGAGGGGTGGTACATCTGCAATGAAGCGGCGGCCAATACAGAAATCAAGACACTGGAAGCACTTTTCACCTTCTGCAGACAGCACGGTTTCGATGGAACTGCGGCCATTGCCGGACTGCTGGACAAGCTTGAGCCAGACGGCCCTCGGGGATCAGTGCAGGTCGGCTATACCCTTACCCTTCCGCTTCTGACGTTGTATCGACACACAGTCCGTGGTTGGGAGATTGATGGCACCCGCGTGGAAAGTTTCCTGAATGTCATCCGCAAGGTGGAGCGCCCAGCCGTGGTCTATCTCATGGCTGACCATTTCGACTCCACTGGTGACATCGTCGACGAGCTTGCCAAGAACCCTCGCAACCTAATGCAATTGCGCGACGGCAAGCCGCTGGAACTCGGATATTTCGGCTACCGGGTCATGCCATATACGCTGTCGGTCGATCCTGTCATTCCTGTCAACCAATACCGCTTCAAGGCTCTGCAGTACGTTGTAAAGAAAATCCTGGAACTGCCCGAGGCGGTGCAAAAGCGCATCGTCGCCTACACGCTGCCGGGCGAACTGCACCACATGTTCCCTGACTTCCAGAACGGCATGGGCGCCTACCAATCCATCCAAGTCACAGACTACAGTCCGGATTCCGTTGCAGGCTTTCGGCGCTGGTTGCAGTCCAAGTACAAGGATGTGGGACAGCTGAAAATGCAGACCGGACTGGACTATCCTTCGTTTGATGCCGTCCCAGCCCCATCCAAGGACATTCGCAAGGAGCGCCTGAGCTCCTTTGGCGAGCACTATGACGCCTTCGCAGGTGGCACGCTGCCGATTGCAGGCTGGCTGTGGGACCCTGAGCAGGCCGTGAAAAAGCTGGATCTGTACGTGGATGGCAAATTCGTCGCGCCTGTTGCCCGCGGCCTGGGCAGGCTGGATGTCTACCGTGCCTTGGATGCGATCACCGATCCCAACACTGGCTTTCGGCATGACTTGGACTATCGAGACCTGCCGCCAGGAAAGCACATCGCACAGGTCGTTGCCGCAACCCATGAACGACGGTACCTGCTGGCCAATGTGGAGTTTATGGTCGTTCCGCGCGACCAGAGCAAGGTATCGGCACAGCCGCCCAAGCGACTGGGATGGATGCAGCGGATCTCAACGCTGCGCGGAGTGCGCACCTGGCTGGACATGCCGGCCGGACCGCAAGACCTCTACTACAACCCGTTGGCGCACGACTGGAACACCTACCGCGAATCGCAGGTGTACGGTCTTCTGAAAGCCTTCCACCAAAAGGCCGTAGATGCAGGGCTGCCGGCTGAAAAAATCTACTCGCATCAGATCGTGGCGAATGTGAACTCGTCCTGGAACCCGCAATTGCTTGCCTCCGACAAGACGATCGGTGGCGATACACCCTGGCGAACCGGCGTGAACATGTATGGCGGCACCACCAACAGCGAGTGGATGCGCAACTACATGAGGCAAATTGGCATCACCAGTTACGGCGTCCCAGAGTTCAACCCGCAGCAGTGGAAGCGCGAAGGAGCGCACCTGAAAGCCATGCAGTCGCACTATGACAACGGCGCAACCTTCATCAGTCCCTACTACTTCTCGCTGATTCCCGCCCGCCTGGGCGCGGCCGAACACGGCGTCAACCGCATGGAACTGTCCCCCGACAACCCCAAGGACGGCTCCGACAAGTTCTACAAGGCCATCGTCGAATTCGCCAGGCAGTAGGATGGAGCCCTTGCGCGCACGGTCCGTGCGTGCAAACGCTGCCCTTTTACAAGCCGCCCCGGGCGGCTTTTTGCATTTTGACGACCGTGCCTACAACCCTCCAGCCGCTGTCCCTCTGGACACCTCCCGCATCGCCGCTCGGCATCCTCACCGACATCGACGACACTCTGACCACCGAGGGCGTGGTGCCGGACCATGTCGTCGATGCCATCGCCCGGCTCAAGCAGTCCGGCCTGCGCGTGGTGCCGATCACGGGCAGGCCCGTAGGCTGGAGCGAGCCGTTTGCCCAAGCCTGGCCCGTGGATGCCATCGTGGCCGAGAACGGCGCCGTGGCCCTGCGGCGCAATGCGCAGGGCGGGCTGGACAAGCTCTACCAGCAGGACGAGGCCACACGCACTGCCAACTACGCGCGGATGCAGCAGGTGCTGGCCGAGATCGAGGCCACCGTGCCCGGCGCGCTGCGCGCCACCGACTCGGCGGGCCGCGAATGCGACATTGCCGTGGACCACAGCGAATTCGCGCAGATGCCCCAGCAGGACATTGACCGGTGCGTGGCCATCATGAAGGCGGCGGGCATGAACGCCACCGTCAGCTCCATCCACATCAACGGCTGGTTTGGCGCGCACAACAAGCTCGAAGGCGCGCGATGGATCCTGCGCACCCTGTTCGACATCGACCTCGACGCCACGCTGGACCGCTGGATCTACATCGGCGACTCCACCAACGACCAGCTGATGTTCGAGCACATGCCCCACAGCCTGGGCGTGGCCAACATCGCGCGCTTCGTGCCCCAGCTCAAGCACCTGCCTCGCCATGTCACGCAGGCCGAGCGCGGCGACGGCTTTGCCGAAATGGCGCAGTATTTGCTGTCCCAGCGCCCCTGATCCACAGGGCCGAGGGCCGGTGCTGCCCTTGCAGGCCTTCGCCCTCGACCACCCCTCCTGATCTGCGGGACCCGCGCCCCCTCCGCAGACACCATCACCCTCAGCACAGGCAACCGCCCGGCGCAGGCGGGCTGCGCACCCTCTTTCCCCCATTCGACAGAGCAAATCTAGGACTATTCCTAGATTCAGGCTCAAATAATCAGAATGCGCCCTATTTCATATAACGGCGGCGCACACCTAGAATCCATCACATACCCAAAGAATAGGTTTTTTCGCCTTTTTCTTTGACATATTCTCTCCTGAACCCCGTCCGCGCCATTGGGCACTGGTGTCTTTGAGCAATTCAATTTCAAACATGCCAGAGAAACAAACCTCGCCCATCCCTCGCCAACGCTCCCTCATCCGAACAATTTCTCCATGTCAGCGCCACCACCTATTCCAGCATGATCGCAACCCCTGCAAATCATTGACCATGCTGACAGTTACCAACCATTGGATTGATGAGGTGAACATGGAACACTGATGATTTATTAACCACTCAACCATTCACACACTCTCCTATTCCATCAGCGCATTCATCGCTGCTGGAATTTCATTTATCTCTTCAACTCGAGGGAATACCCATGAAAAAGATCGCATTGCTGACATCGGTCGCCGGCCTGGTCATGATGGCCATGAACACCGCTCAAGCAGCAGACGGCACCATCAACTTCACGGGCGAGGTGGTCACCACCACCTGCAAGGTGGACACCACGGTCGCCGGCGCCGCCAAGGACGGCGTGAAGCTGCCCAACGTGGCGAACAACCAGCTGGCCACCGTGGGTGCCACGGTCGGCCGCCAGGCGTTCTCGCTGGAACTCAGCGGCTGTGAGCTGGCCACCGCCACCTCCACAGCGCCCGTCTCAAAGGTCGCCGTGTTCTTCGAAGCCGGCCCCAACGTGGACCTGGTCACCGGCATGCTCAAGCCCGCAGCGGCCAGCGGTACTGGTGCGCCCGCCGTGGCCTCCGGTGTCCAGATCGCCATCGTGGATCCCAGCAACAACGAGCGCCTGAAGATCGGTTCCGCCCAATCGCGCTTTGTGGACATCGACAACAAGGTCGGTGGCAATGGCCGGGCCATCATGCGTTTCGCCTCCGAATACGTGGCCACCGGCCCCGTGACCGCAGGCCGTACCGACACCTCGGTGACCTACTCGCTGGTCTATCAGTAATCACTGACTTTCAGGCATATCGGCCGCCTTGCGGTGGTCGATATGCCGTGTCTTCTGCTTTCGTGACATGGGCCTGGCCCCATTCTTTCGCTCAAAACCCAGAGAGTTCTCCGATGCTGACGATCAAACGTTCATATGGGCTTGCTGCCATCCTGTTGTCCCTTCTTCTTGGAGCGGCGGCACAGGCCAGCGTGACATTGACGGGCACGCGCATCATCTTCCCCAGTGGCGAGAAGGAAGCCACCATCCAGCTCACCAACGAAGGCAGCAAACCTGCCCTGGTGCAGACCTGGCTGGACAAGGGCAACAACCAGGAATCGCCTGAGAACATCGACGTTCCCTTCGTCATCACGCCCACCATCATGCGCATCGAGGCGGGCAAGAGCCAGACGTTGCGCATCATCTATTCGGGCGAAGCACTGCCTGCCGACAAGGAATCCCTGTTCTGGCTCAACGTGCTGGACGTCCCGCCCAAGGCGGAAATGGAAGGCGACTCCAACAATCTCCAGTTCGCCTTTCGCACCCGTGTCAAGCTCATGTACCGACCCAGCAACCTGCCCGGCAATGCCCAGGAGGCTCCTGCCCAGCTTCAATGGTCGGTAGACGTTGACGCCAAAAACCAGCCTGTGTTGAAAGCACGCAATCCCAGCGCCTTTGTGGTCAATGTGGCTGGCGTTGAAGTGCAACTCGGCGGCAAATCCTTCGAGGCAGGCGTCGGGCCCGTTCTTCCCGGCCAGGTGGCCACCTTCCCAATCAAGGAACCTGCGGGTGCCAACATGGCTGGCGCGGCAGGTGCCACGGTGATGTTCAGCAGCATCAATGATTGGGGCGCCAGTCTCAACCACGAAGCCAGAATCGGAAATTCCGCCCAATAAACAGGGCAATGCGAGCAAAGCCACGCGAATCCCCCGTCCTTTCCGGCCTGATTATCTAGTGCCACTGCATTTTCAGCCCGGCCAGCACACCGATACCCAGCGTTAATACCCGGCGAAACGGCATCGGTCTCTTTACCGGGACTGGCACATCGGCCTTGGCCGTTCGCTTTGCATCGGGCGCACAGCATTAGGAGATAAGCAAATGATCAGGCCAGTCTTTCCAGATTCAGAAAAGGGAATCAAAAGCCGGCATACAAGGCAAGGAAAAGGAACAATGCCGGGGCCAGGCCAAGGCCCTGCCGGATATTTCCAACTGAAGCCCGGCCATGCGCTGCTGCTCTCCGTGCTGGTGTGCTGGCAGTCCGAGGCCCAGCAGGGGCAGCAGGTCAAGGAAGTCACGACCTCCACGTCCACCGGCCAGTGGCAGCCCACGCCGGCTGCCGTCGACTTCGACCCCAGCTTTCTGAACACCGGCAAGCAGACTATTGACGTCTCGCGCTACTCGCGCGCCAACGTGGTCACGCCCGGCAACTACAGCCCCGACATCTACATCAACGGCAACTGGGTTGGCCGCCGCGAAGTGCAGTTCAAGGCCCAGTCCGGCTCACAGGACGCGCTGCCCTGCCTGGACAAGGCCCTGCTGGAGAAGGTGGGCATCGACCTCTCACGCCTGCCGCCCGAGGCCGCCTTGAAGCTGGCGGCCGACGGTGGCTGCAACCGTCTGGACCAGATCGTTGCGGGCGCCTTGACCAGTTTCGACTTCGGCAAGCAGCGACTGGACCTGAGCGTGCCCCAGGCCTCGCTACGCCGTTCGGTGCGCGGCTATGTCAGTCCCGACCAATGGAGCGCCGGCGTGCCTGTCGGCCTGCTCGGCTACCAGTTCAACACCTACCACGGGCGCTCCAGCAACGCAGAAAACACCACGCAGAGCTACCTGGGCCTGAACGGCGGCGTCAACATCGACCGCTGGCATTTCCGGCACAACGGCTCCTTCAGCTGGGCGGACACTGGACGGGGCAACTACCAGAACATCTCCACCTACGCACAGCGCGACATTGCCGACTGGTCTTCCCAGCTCATACTGGGCGACACCTACACGGGTGGCGACCTGATGGACTCCACCTCGTTTCGCGGCATACGCTTGAACAGTGATGACCGCATGCTGCCCGACTCCCAGCGCGGCTACGCGCCCGTGGTGCGCGGCGTGGCCAACACCAATGCCCGAGTCACCATCACGCAGAACGGCATCAAGCTCTACGAAACCACGGTGGCGCCCGGCGCCTTCGTCATCAACGACCTCTATCCCACGGGCTACGGTGGCGACCTGCAAGTCAGCATCACCGAGGCCAATGGCGCCGTGCGCAGCTTCTCCGTTCCCTACGCGGCCGTGCCGCTGTCGCTGCGTGAAGGGCAGAACCGATACAGCCTCACTGCGGGCGTGGTACGCCACCTGCCCAACACCTCGCCCATGTTCTCCCAGGCCACGTGGCAGCACGGCTTCACCAATATGCTGACAGGCTACGGCGGCGTGTCCCTGGCCAAGGGCCATATCTCGCCCATGATTGGCGCAGCGCTCACCACGCCCTGGGGCGCCTTCGGTGCAGACATCACGCACGCCTCCACCAGCATCCCCCACGACGGTTCCTTTTCCGGGCAGAGCCTGCGGGCCAGCTACGCAAAGTCCTTTGCGCAGATCGGCACCCACGTGGCCATTGCCGCCTATCGCTACTCCACCAACGGATTCTTCGGCCTCAACGACGCCATGCGCGCACGGGATCAGGCCAATCTGCTACGGCCCTCCACGGACCTGTACCGGCCTCGCAACCGCGCCTCCCTGGTCATGGGACAGCAGTTCGGGCCTGGGGGAGGCAACCTCAGCCTCACGGCGTCCACTGCCAAGTACTGGAACCGACAGGGCTCCAACGTCGACTACGCCATTGGCTACAGCAACTCGTTCCGCAACATCTCCTACAACCTCTCTGCGGCGCGCCAGCGTGATGCCTGGGGACAGTCCAACACGTTCCTGCACGTGGGCCTGTCGATTCCGCTCAGCATGGAGCGCGGCATGATGCTCTCCACCAATACCAACCGCGACTCGCGCGGCCGCGTGCAGGCCCAGGCCAACCTGTCCGGTCTGCTGGGCGACGACAACGCCATCTCCTACGGCCTCAGCGCCAACCACAACACCGGTGGCATGAATGGCAGCAGCACCAGTGCCAGCGCCAACGCCACCTACCGCGCATCGCAGACCGAACTCAGCGGCAGCGTCAGCGCCAGCAGCGGCTACCAGCAGTTCTCGGTAGGCGCGCGTGGCGCCATCGTGGCCCACCCGGGCGGGGTGACGCTGTCGCAATCGGTGTCTGACACCTTTGCCATCGTGGAGGCCAAGAACGCGGAAGGCGCGCGCATCAACAACGCGCCCGGAGTGAAGGTGGACAGCCGGGGCTATGCCGTCGTGCCCTACCTCACACCGTTCTCGATGAACGAGGTCTCCATCGATCCCAAGGGCCTGTCGACGGACGTGGAACTCAAGGAAACCAGCCAGCACGTCGCGCCGCTGGCCGGTGCCGTGCCGCTGCTGGTCTTCAAGACGGCCTACGGCCGCTCGGCCGTGATCCGCGCGCGGCAGGCCGGCAACATGCCTGTGCCCTTTGGCGCCAGCGTGCTGGACATGGACGGCAAGGAGTTGGGCGTGATCGGCCAGGCCGGCAAGCTGCTGGCGCGCGGGCTATCAGACCAGGGCGAGCTGCAGGTGCAGTGGAAGACCGACACCGGCATGGTGGGCTGCAACCTCTCCTATACCCTGCCTGAAAGAAAGCGCAGCACCACCCACCAGCCGCCGCAAAGCCTGGAACTGCCCTGCGTGGCCAGCAACAAGCTGCTGCCTGCGGCCACCGACGTGGCATCGGCCAAGCCGGGCAAGACCGCGGCAACCTCAACCGCAACCACCAATGCCAAGACAGCCGTGGCAGGCGCCCCGGCCTCCAACGCTGCGTCGGCTGTGGCTCTGGCCGGCATCACCCAGGAACGCATGGCAGCAACGGCACCGGCCACGGCAGTCGCCAGCGCGCCGGCAGTCACTGCGGCTGCAGTGCTGCCCGCTCGTGCCACACAGCCGAGCGACAGCCAGCAGGCACTGAAGCTGGAGCGCAACCTGGACGGCCTGCGCATGAGCGTCAAGATCAGCGCCTTGCCCACCACGGTGCCAGTCACCAGCAACGCGGGCAGAACTCCCGTGGCGGCAGGGCACGACGCAGGCACCGGCAAGCACAAGCCGCCGCAGCAAACCCTGCGGGCTGACCGTCCGCTGGCCATCCTGCAGCCCAGCTTGAAGATCAGGGTCCTGGCATCGGCCGATCAGACATAAGCACCGGAAAGCAGCCCAAATGGGCCGCTGCAAATGCAGGGCCACGTTGATTGCCTGCACCAGCAGGCTTCCATTTCCGACTCCCGCGCCGACTGCAGATACGTTGGTACGGGTAGCCATCGGCATGCAGCTATTTGCCGTCACTGCCCAAACGCTGTTCATCAAGACCCGCAAGATTGACTGCGGGCCTTGTGCCGCAGGGCGGCACAGCCGAGACCTTGCTCTTCTCGCAAAGACCATCGTCCGCTTGTCTGCCGGCATAAGCTGCATCGCAGATCCCCCCAATCCATAGGCGACAGCCTTCCCACAAGGCTTTGCCCCGCCATTTCTGGACCCGCGCACGCACAGTTCGGATCACCAATTCGTAAGCAATTGAAGACAAGATAGGACTATTCCTAGGGAATCCCGATAACTCCGCTCAAAAAATCAGGAAATTCCTAGAGAGAAAATCGCGAAATTCAGAATTATCCAATTTCATTTCAGCGAGCATGTGTTGACAATAAGCCAATCAGACAAATTGCCAAGAATCAGAATCTGATTCTTCGAAATCTCGTCATCAACGAGAACAATCCACCGTCAATTCATATTCCCAAAAAGCCTCTTCAGCCACACCCAATTGACGCATAAAAAAATATATTACCTGCAACTTTCAGCAGCAGCAACTCTATAGCCATCGATATCTGGAATCATTCAAAAATATCCAATATCAAATCAAAAATGGAGGTGCGTCAAAGAAAAAAGTTTCAAACAAGATCATTACTTCAATCCACCATATTCATCAAACTCAATTTCATCAGGCATAAATATGAAATTTTCTGCATTGAAATTTTCGGTTGCGGGCTTGTCCTTGCTTGCACTGAGTTCTGTCCATGCCCAATCCACTCAGAGTGGAATCGTCAGATTCACAGGAAATATTTCTCCTGTCACTTGCATCGTCAATCTGGGAAGTCGAGACCAGAAGATCGATTTCGGTATCGTACCTCCCAATGACCGCGGTTTCACGTCTGGCGGTGGTGCCGTGGGCAACGTTGCTCTTCCCGCCCATCAGAGAACGATCACCATCAGGCTGGATGGCTGCTCAACCCCAGGAGCGAACAATCAGCCCACCACTGCCACGGTCCGTTTTGATGGCCCCATCAGGAACGGCCGCATCAATACGAGCAATGCCACGGCCGACATCCAGTTACTGGAGAACAACTCGACAACGGCCATCTGGGATCTGAGCGGCCCGTCTGCGCCTGTCAACCTGCAATCAGGAACCAATACGCTCAACTACATCGCCAGGTACTACGTGGCTGCCGTGCCCCTTGCCTCAGGAGAGGCGAATGCTGAAGCGACTTTCACCATGAACTATCAATAGGCAGTCCACCGCCTCAGAGAAGCGCCGGCCACCTTCTGGTGGCTGGCGCATTCACCTCCAATGCCTGTGGCATTTCTCTCATATACAGAAATTCAGGATCTCCTATGCCGGTGAAAAATCGCCGATCCAGTCTGCTGTCACATTGTTTCGCCATGGCCGCATTGCTTATTTGCGTCCTCCCGGCCAATGCCAGCATAGTCCTCTATGGAACACGGGTCATATTTTCAGGCGACGAGACGGAAGCCACCCTCAAGATTTCCAATGAAGGAAAATTGCCATCGCTGGTGCAGTCATGGCTGGACACGGGCGATGGAGATATGGCGCCCGAGGGCATAGATGTGCCCTTTGTGATCGCGCCGTCGCTCACCCGCCTGGAAGCCTCGGACCAGCAGATGCTGCGCATCATCCATTCCGGCCAGCCCCTACTCCAGGACAGAGAGTCATTGTTCTGGATCAACGTGCTGGACGTGCCGCCCAAGACCGAGAACGCGAAAGGCTCCCAGGGCAGCCTCGCACTGGCCTTTCGCACGCGCATCAAGCTGATATATCGCCCCAAGGGCCTTCCGGGCGAACCGAAGGATGCGCCTGAGCAGTTGCAGTGGTCCGCGAGCACGACCCGAGACGGGCAAGCCGTACTTCAGGCCCGTAATCCGACCGCATATGTCGCCAATCTGGGCCATATCGCCGTAGAGGCAGCTGGCCAGAGTTTCAAGATGAATGTAGGACATGTGTTGCCAGGAGAAACGGCAAAGTTTGCATTCCAGAAGCCCGCCGAAAACGAACAACTACCCAAGGAGCTTCCCGCGGACGCAGTGGTGGTCTACACCAGCCTCAACGACTGGGGTGGTGCCGCGGGCCACAGGGTCGAACTTGGGCGCCGACGGTAGCCGAATCCCTAACGCAGCACCGAAAGCCTCCATGCCGGTCACGCGTGACTGGCCGAGGTAGGCAGCACGGCACAGCAGGTGCAAAAAAAGGCATGTCCATCGAGAGGGATTGCTATGAAGAAAAAAGCCGACAGGGTACGGAAGCCAGGCTGTTTCGCGTTCAAGGCCAAACCACTACATGCCTTGCTGCTGGCAGTACTGGCCTGTTGGCAAATGGATATGCGCGCCTCGCAAACAGAGCACACCGCCGGCAGGATGCCGCCCGCACGCGCACAGCACATCGAATTCAACAGCAGCTTTCTGCGAGGAGGCGACGGGATCGATGTCTTGCGTTTTGCAGAGGGTAATTCTGTGGAACCGGGTCTCTACAACCCGGACCTTCTGGTCAACGGCAACTGGATGACCCGCACCGAGATGCGGTTCACTCAACGCAGTCGGGGTGCCAGTGCCCAGCCCTGCTTCAACATGTCCCTGCTGGAGCAAATGGACATTGACATGGCGAGCCTGCCGGCGAACGAGGATGTTGTGGATGGAGACCCGGCGTGCCTGCGCATTGAAAAGGTCGTCCCCGGCGCTTCCGCAAGCTTCAACGTAGGTTTGCAACGACTGGATGTGAGCATTCCCCAGATCCTGATGCGGCGCGTGGCAAGCGGCTACGTGAGTCCGGAGCAGTGGAACGCGGGCGTGACGACCGGCATGCTCGGCTATGACTTCAACACCTACCATGCGCGCGGCGGGCCAGCGGGCAGTAGCACCCAGGGCTACCTGGGCCTGAACAGCGGCTTCAACTATGCGCGCTGGCATTTCCGGCACAGTGGCTCGTTCAGTTGGAGCGATCAGGGACCGAGCCGGTATCAGAGCATCTCGGCCTATGCGCAGCGCGACATCGCCGACTGGTCATCGCAACTGATCCTGGGCGACACCTACACCGACGGGGAGATCATGGACTCGGTCTCCTTCCGCGGCCTGCGGCTGCGCACGGACGACCGCATGCTGCCCGAGTCGCAGCGCGGCTTCGCGCCCGTGGTGCGCGGCGTGGCCAATTCCAACGCTCGGGTGGTCATCCGCCAGAACGGCATCAAGCTGCAAGAGACCACGGTGGCACCGGGCGCCTTCGTGATCAATGACCTGTACCCCACCGGCTATGGCGGCGACCTGCAGGTGGATATCGAGGAGGCCGACGGCTCCGTGCGTTCCTTCTCGGTGCCCTATGCGGCCGTTCCTCGTTCGCTGCGCGAGGGCCAGCACCGCTACAGCCTCACAGCAGGCGCGGTGCGCGGCCTGCGTGAGAGCGCTCCGCTCTTCTCGCAGGCAGGCTGGCAGTACGGCCTCTCGAACATGCTCACGGCCTATGGCGGCGCCACGGTCGCCAAGGGCTATTTCTCGCCCACGCTGGGCGCCGTGTTCAATACACCATGGGGTGCCTTTGGCCTGGACCTCACACACGCCAACACCCGCATCCCCCATGACCGCAGCTACTCAGGACAAAGCCTGAGAGTCACCTACGCCAAGACCTTCCCGGAGTCCGGCACGGGCATCACCCTGGCTGCCTACCGCTATTCCACCAACGGGTTCTTCGGCATCAACGAGGCCATGCGGGCGCGCGACCTGACCCGGCCCGCTGCCAGCGGCGCACCGCCCCTGCTGTCGCGCCCGCGCACGCGCGCCGCAATGACACTGAGCCAGCGCCTGGGCGAGCAAGGCGGCAACCTGAGCATTTCCGCCTCCATGGACAACTACTGGAACCGCGCGGGCCGCCGCGTGGACTACACGCTCAACTACAGCAGCTCGTGGCTGGGCGTTCCCTACAACCTGTCGGCCTCGCGCCAGCGCGATGCCTGGGGCCGCCCCAGCACGCAGCTGTACGCAGGGGTGACGATTCCGCTGGGGGCGGGAAAGCCCAGAGTCATGAGCCGTTTCACACATGACTCGAGCGGCGGCAACCAGTTGCAGGCCAGCACCTACGGGCAGGTCGGCAGCGATCTCTCCTATGGCCTGAATGCCGAATACGGCAGCAGCGGCAACCAGGGATCGCGCCTCAATGCAGGCGCCAATGCCCTCTACCGCCGCCCGTACACGCTGTTCAGCGGCAGCGTGAGCGCGGGCCGGGCCGGCCAGCAACTGTCACTGGGCGCGCGCGGCGCCTTGGTCGCCCACCCCGGAGGGGTCACGCTGTCGCAGCCCCTGGGCGAGACCTTCGCCATCGTGCAGGCCCCGCATGCCGAGGGCGCGCGCCTCACCAATGCGCCCGGTGTACGCATCGATGCACGGGGCTATGCCGTGGTGCCCTACATGACACCCTATGCCATGAACGAGGTGTCGCTGGACCCCAAGGGCATGTCCATGGATGTGGAACTGCAGGAAACCAACCGGCGCGTCGCACCGGTGGCCGGTGCCGCCGCCATGGTGGTGTTCAGGACGGCCTACAGTCGCTCGGCCGTGCTGCGCCTGACACAGGCGGACACGTCGCCCGTGCCTTTCGGCGCCGTCGTCTCGGACGAGAGCGGCAAGGACCTGGGCATGGTCGGCCAGGCCGGCAAGCTCATGCTGCGCGGCCTGTCGGACCAGGGGCAGCTGCACGCCCAGTGGAAGGCCGGAGATGGCACGGCCCATTGCAGCATGGCCTATTCGCTGCCGGCGCGGGAGCGCTCCACCGGCTCCCGTGTGCCAGCCAGCATGGACCTGCACTGCGTGCCGTCCCATCTTGCCGCAGCGCCGTCCCATCAGGCCGCGCTGACACACAGAGCCGAGACCTCGCGCCCCATCGCCATCCGCCAGTCCAGCCTGCCCTTCCAGGCCGAGAAGCATCTTGGCGATTTGCGGCTGAGCCTGCGCATCAGTGTCTTGCGCACCACGGCCGATGCGAAGCAGTACACGGGCCAGGCGCAGCCGCCCTTGGTGCCGGACGGCCAGGCAGACAACAGCCCTGGCCTGCGGATCGATCGCAGCCTGGTGGGTGAATTGCGGGACTCGCCGACGCAAGCCCAGGCCTCGGTCGGCGTCTGAACCGACGCGTTACATGGCTGTGCCCACCCCCTTTCCGGCACGCGGTCCGCCGGTCACCTGCCCTGCGATATTGAAATCCAAGAACCGCCTTTTCATTCAGCAACGGAGCATTTTCATGACCATTACCCGTGCCATCGCATTGTCCTCAGTACTCTTCATTTTTTCCATAGGTCAGGCACACGCGCAAGCTTTTTGCTCTAACGATGGAGTCGGCAATTCCATCAACGATGGCAAAAATCACTATGTCCTCCTGCCCAGTAGAACGCTGGAGGTCCCACTGCCGTTTGATATTGAATCTCGTGCAATCGGCAGTGTAGTGGGCCGCGTCGCCTTTCTCCCTTATATCATCAACAAGAAATATACTGGAATGAAAGGGGGTGCAATGTTCTGTGCAAAATACCAAACCTCTGGCTGGTATGGCGTGGGCACCTTTCACCAGAAGCACCGGGCTTATGAGAGCTCCATTCCCGGCATAGGACTGCGCATAGATTTCAGAAAAATGCCTGTTCCGACCGACCCAAGCAATGCAATACAGAGCTACTTTCCCATCCAGGAACTGTCCGATGCTCCCATCTATATCTATCTGGTGAAGATTGGCCCGATCAAACAGGCAGGGCCCCTCAAAGGGGTTTTCCTTCAATACAAGGTCGACGACGTGGTCATCGCCCAATACCAGTTTGACCGTGAGGCCGCCGCTCCGACCGGTCCGTTCTGCACCGCGAGCCTCAGCGCAGAGAACCCGGCCACGGCCGCCGTCGCCCATTCTTCCGGTCGCCCCGCTGCTGAGGGCAGGCTGCCGAAAATGATCGCCAAAGCTCCATCCTGCCTTGCTGATGAACTGCCAGGCATCAAGCCGGTCATGGGAAGTTCCAGTGTCGCCCAGCTTTCGCTCAACCGCCACTGATCCCAAGCCTGACTTTGCGAGGGCCTTGGAGCAGGCGCTGCACTCCTCAGAGATGCCATGCGCCTGCACATGCCAGGGCTAACGGCACAAGACGCCACGTTGTTCTTTCGAAGTGCCGCCTTGATTCCAGATGGAGAACCAGAATGAATATGTACAAGCTTTTCGCATTTTCCATGGGAATCATTTTTTCCACCATTTCCGCATCCCATGCAGCAATCTGCATGCCGGCTGACTCTAATCCGACCACTGATGGAAAGAACCATTACATTGCATCTTACCCCGTGAATCAGGTCCTGAGTTTACCCATCAACATAAACTCCGAACCAAACGGCAAAGTGTTTGCAACAATTCCGATTAAACCAGTAGTCAACAACAAGACTCATTCATCAATAATTGCGCAAGTGGTTTGCTCCGGCGCTAGCAGACCTTCATTTTCAGGAATCGGAGCACCTGATGTCAGAATCTACCCCAGCAATGTCTCCGGAATAGGATTGCGCATATCGATGAAGGGGATTGGAACAATTCCCAACGAACTGCCCATACTGACAAATTCGTATCCCATTCCCGAGGGAGAAAATTTCATCATTACAATAGAATTCATAAAAACAGGACCCATCAGTACTATTTTTGGAGATATCCAACTGGCAGGACCATACATGGAAATGAAAATTGCCGGAGCACTCGCCGCGCAATACGTTTTCTCCGGTGTCACCCTGGTCCCCATCAATCCCACCTGCACGCTGGTGTCGGACAGCATCAGCGTACCGCTGGGCACGCATCCCGACACACGCTTCACAGGTTTGGGTGCGACCACGGACAAGGTGCCCTTCTCCATCCAGCTGAGCTGCCCCGGCGGCGACCCGAACACCCAGATCAAGCCTTTCGTGACGCTGTCGGGCACGACGGACACGCAAGTCCCCTCGGTGCTGGCGCTGACCGGCTCGCAGGTCAGCGGCGTTGGCGTGGAGGTGCTGAGAAATGGCGCGATCCAGGGCTTTGGCGCAGCCAACGGCTGGCAGGCGGGCACGATTTCGCAGGGCACGGCAAATTTCCAGATCGACCTGGAGGCGCGCTACCGGCAAATCAGGAATACCGTGAGCGGCGGTGGCAGTGCAAATGCCTTGGCGACCTTCACCATCGACTACCAGTAGGCCGGTCGCAGCACGGCCGTAACACGGCGGTATCGGCTTGGGCCACGAGACAAAAGGGTTAACCCCAGTCCAAAAACGTCGCAACCTCTGCGACATTTCAACCAAGCAAGGTTGCACCATGTCTTCTTCATGGTGCATCTCCATTCGCATTTCCCACCTCTTCCATTCCTCACTGGCACACCATGTCCACCACCGTAGGCATCAAGGTTGATGACGCTCTGCGCGAGCGCATCCGCATCGCCGCCCAGCAGATAGGGCGCACACCGCACTGGCTGATCAAGCAGGCGGTTGTCCAGTACGTCGATGCCCTGGAGCGCGGCGCGACCACCATCCGGCTGTCCAGCGCGGGCGACAGCCAGGGCGATGTGGCGCTGGAAGAAGCGCAACCCAGCAGCCCGCAAGAGGTGCAACCCTTTCTGGAATTCGCCCAATCCATCCTGCCGCAGACGCCGCTGCGCGCCGCGATCACGGCCGCCTGGCACCGGCCCGAGCCCGAGTGCCTGCCCGTGCTGCTGCCGCTGGCACGCGCCCAGGATGCCCAGCAGGCCGACAGGGTGCGCGAGCTGGCGACCCGGCTGGTACAGGGCCTGCGCGATGCGCCGGCCGGCAGCGGCGTGGCGGCGCTGGTGCAGGAGTTTTCCCTGTCCAGCCAGGAAGGCGTGGCGCTGATGTGCCTGGCCGAGGCGCTGCTGCGCATTCCCGACCGTGCCACGCGCGATGCGCTGATCCGCGACAAGATCAGCAAGGGCGACTGGCGCGCCCATGTGGGCCGCTCGCCCTCGCTGTTCGTGAACGCGGCGGCCTGGGGCCTGGTGCTGACGGGCAAGCTCACATCCACCAGCAGCGAGAAGAACCTGTCTTCGGCGCTGACGCGCGTGATCGGCAAGGGCGGCGAGCCCCTGATCCGCCAGGGCGTGCACCGCGCCATGAAGCTGATGGGCGAGCAGTTCGTGACGGGCCAGGACATCGCCGAGGCGCTGGCCAACAGCCGCGCCTATGAAAAGCAGGGCTTTCGCTACAGCTACGACATGCTGGGCGAGGCGGCCGCCACCGAGGCGGATGCGCAGCGCTACCTGCAGGCCTACGAGCAGGCCATCCACGCGATCGGCGCGGCGTCCAACGGGCGCGGCATCTTCGAGGGGCCGGGCATCTCCATCAAGCTGTCGGCCCTGCACCCGCGCTACAGCCGCGCGCAGTACGAGCGTGTGATGGCCGAGCTGCTGCCGCGCGTGCTGCGGCTGGCCGAGATGGCCAAGCAGTACGACATCGGCATGAACATCGATGCCGAAGAGGCCGACCGGCTGGAGCTGTCGCTGGACCTGCTGGAGTCGCTGTGCGCGGCGCCCTCGCTCAAGGGCTGGAACGGCATAGGCTTCGTGGTGCAGGCCTATCAAAAGCGCTGCCCGCAGGTGCTGGACCACCTGGTGGACCTGGCCCGCCGCAGCCGCCGCCGCCTGATGGTGCGGCTGGTCAAGGGCGCCTATTGGGACAGCGAGATCAAGCGCGCCCAGGAAGGCGGCCAGGCCGGTTACCCCGTCTATACGCGCAAGGTCTATACGGACGTGAGCTACCTGGCCTGCGCGCGCAAGCTGCTGGATGCGCCCGACGCCGTCTACCCCCAGTTCGCCACGCACAACGCGCAGACGCTGGCCAGCATCTACCACATGGCCCAGGCTGTGGGCGGCAGCTACTACAGCGGCCAGTACGAGTTCCAGTGCCTGCACGGCATGGGCGAGCCGCTGTACGCACAGGTGACGGGCCCGGCCTCCGAAGGCAAGCTGGCCCGCCCCTGCCGCATCTATGCGCCCGTGGGCAGCCATGAGACGCTGCTGGCCTATCTGGTGCGCCGCCTGCTGGAAAACGGTGCCAACACCTCGTTCGTGAACCGCATCGGCGACGCCTCCGTGCCGGTCTCCGAGCTGGTGGCCGACCCGGTGGACGAGGTGATGAAGATCGCCCGTGTTGAAGGCCGGCTGGGTGCGCCGCACCCGCGCATTGCACTGCCGGCCGACCTGTTTGCACGGCAGGGCGAGAAAGACGCGCAGGCCCGCGCCAATTCCCAGGGCCTGAATCTGGCGCACGAGCAGCAGCTGGCCTCATTGGCCGCCGCACTGCTGCACAGCACGCGCCAGACCTATCTGGCCGCGCCCGCAGAGGCCGACCTGCCTGCCGACCCGGCGCGTGCCGAGGGCTGGCAGGCCATGCGCAATCCGGCCGAGCTGTCCGACATCGTGGGCTGGGTGCGCGAGGCCACCGCTGCCGAGGCCGAGGCCTGCGCCACCCGCGCCGCCCAGGCCGCGCCGATCTGGGCCGGCACGCCTGCCGCCGCCCGCGCCGATGCGCTGGCCCGCGCCGCCGACCTGCTGGAGCAGCGCAGCCAGCCGCTGATGGGCCTGATCATGCGAGAGGCCGGCAAGACCCTGCCCAACGCGGTGGCCGAGATCCGCGAGGCGGTGGACTTCCTGCGCTATTACGGCGCCCAGGTGGCTGCGCATTTCGACAACGCCACGCAGCGCCCGCTGGGCGTGGTGCTGGCCATCAGCCCCTGGAATTTTCCGCTGGCCATCTTCTGCGGACAGGTGGCCGCAGCCCTGGCTGCCGGCAATACCGTGCTGGCCAAGCCCGCCGAGCAGACCCCGCTGACGGCCGCCGCCATGGTGGCCCTGCTGCACGAGGCCGGCGTGCCGCGCGATGCGCTGCAGCTGGTGCCCGGTGCGGGCGAGACCGTGGGCGCCGCCCTGGTGGCGCATCCGCTGGTGGCCGGCGTGATGTTCACGGGCTCCACCGAGGTGTCACGCCTGATTGCGCGCCAGCTGTCGCGCCGCCTGTCGCCCGCAGGCCGCCCCATTGCGCTGGTTGCCGAGACCGGCGGCCAGAACGCCATGGTGGTGGACTCCTCGGCCCTGGCCGAGCAGGTGGTGGCCGATGTGCTGGCCTCGGCCTTCGATTCGGCCGGCCAGCGCTGCTCTGCCCTGCGTCTGCTGTGCCTGCAGGAAGAGGTGGCCGACCGCACGCTGACCATGCTGCGCGATGCGCTGCAGGAGTGGACGCTGGGCAACCCCGACCGCCTGAGCACCGATGTGGGCCCCGTGATCGACGACGCGGCACGCCGCCAGATCGAGGAGCACATAGAGCAGATGGCCGCAGCGGGCCAGAAGGTCACCCGCGTGGAGCGCAAGGACGGCGTGCTCAACGGACACTATGTGGCACCTGCCCTCATCGAGATCGACAGCACGGAGCGCCTGCAGCGCGAGGTCTTCGGCCCCGTGCTGCACGTGATCCGCTTCAGGCGTGAGCAGCTGGACGCGCTGGTCGATGGCATCAACGCCACCGGCTACGGCCTGACCTTCGGCGTGCACAGCCGCATCGACGAGACCATTGCCCACCTCACCCAGCGCGTGCATGCGGGCAACATCTATGTGAACCGCAATGTGATCGGCGCCATGGTGGGCGTGCAGCCCTTTGGCGGCATGGGCCTGTCGGGCACGGGCCCCAAGGCCGGCGGCCCGCTGTATCTGCACCGCTTGGTGCAGGGGCCTGCCAGCGCGGCGCTGTCGGTCTTCGCACGGGCGGAGTCGCCTGCCCAGGCGCCGCTGCAGCTGCTGGGCCTGCTGCGCGAGACACTGTCCAAGGCGCCGCCGGATGCCATGTCCGCCGACGAGCAGGTGCAGGCCCTGGCCGCCTGCGACGCGGCAGCCTCCGCATCGCGCCTGGACGCGGCCATGCCGCTGCCCGGCCCCACGGGCGAATCCAACCGCTACCGCCTGCTGCCGCGCGGCCCCGTCTGGGCACTGCCGCGCACGCCGCTGGGCCTGGTGGCCCAGGTGGCAGCAGCCCTGGCCAGCGGCAACGCCTGCCATGCGGTACTGCCCGACAACGGAACAGGCTCCGACAGCGGCTGCGCCGCCACCTGGCAGGCGCTGCGCGCCGCTGCGGGCGATGCCGGTGTGCCATGGCTGCACAGCGCCAGCGCCGACTCCCTGGGCGATTCGGCAGCGCCCATGGCGGCCTTGCTGTTCGAGGGCGATGGCGACGCCCTGCTGCAGGTCTGCGCCCAGGTCGCCGCGCGCGACGGCGCCCTGGTGCGCGTGGAAAGCCGCAACAGCGACGAGCTGCACGCGGGCCGCGGCTATGACCTGGCCGCGCTGTTCCACGAGCAATCCATCAGCACCAATACCGCTGCCGCAGGCGGAAACGCTCAACTGATGACCATGGCTTGAACCGCCGGGGCCGGCACAACCGGCCCCTGGCAAGCGCCCCGCACCACCCGAAAAAACACGACCAACGCAGGACACTTCAATGCAATTCAACTGGAACGACCCGACGGCGATCATGTTCGCCATCTACCTGGTCGCCATGCTCGGCATCGGCGCCATCGGCTACTTCAGCACCAAGAATCTTTCCGACTACATCCTGGGCGGCCGCAGCCTGGGCAGCTTCGTGACGGCGCTGTCGGCCGGTGCCTCGGACATGAGTGGCTGGCTGCTGATGGGCCTGCCCGGAGCCATCTACCTGTCCGGCCTGTCGGAAGCCTGGATCGCCATCGGCCTGATCCTGGGCGCCTACCTGAACTGGCGCCTGGTGGCGGCGCGGCTGCGCCTGTACACCGAGCGTGCCGGCAATGCGCTGACGCTGCCCGACTACCTGGCCAACCGTTTCGAGGACCACTCCAGCGTGCTGCGCATCGTGACGGCCGTGGTGATCCTGGTGTTCTTCACGCTGTACTGCGCCTCGGGCGTGGTGGCGGGCGCGCGCCTGTTCGAGAACATGTTCGGCATGCCCTACAGCACGGCCCTGTGGGTGGGCGCGCTGTGCACCATCGCCTATGTGTTCATCGGCGGCTTCCTGGCCGTGAGCTGGACGGACACCATCCAGGCATCGTTGATGATCACGGCCCTGATCCTGGCGCCCGTGATCGCCTGGCTGGCCGTGCAGGGCCATCTGCAGCCGGGCCAGGACCTGCACGCCATCGTGGCGGCAGAGAAGTTCGACCTGTTCCGTGGCGCCAGCTTCGTGGGCGTGGTCTCGCTGCTGGCCTGGGGCCTGGGCTACTTCGGCCAGCCGCACATCCTGGTGCGCTTCATGGCGGCATCGTCGGTGCAGACCATTCCCTCGGCCCGCCGCATCAGCATGACCTGGATGATCCTGTGCCTGGCCGGCGCCGTGGCCGTGGGCTTCATCGGCATCCCCTACTTCGCGGCCAACCCCGCTGGCGCGGCCGCCGTGAACGCCAATGCCGAGACGGTGTTCATGGAGATCACCAAGCAGCTGTTCAACCCCTGGATCTCGGGCGCACTGCTGGCGGCCATCCTGGCGGCCGTGATGAGCACGCTGTCGTGCCAGCTGCTGGTGTGCTCCAGCGCGCTGACCGAAGACATCTACCGCACCTTCCTGCGCAAGAACGCCAGCCAGATCGAACTGGTCTGGATCGGCCGTGCCATGGTGCTGCTGGTGGCCTTGATCGCCATCGCCATCGCCAGCAACCCCGACTCCAAGGTGCTGGGCATGGTCAGCTACGCCTGGGCCGGCTTCGGCGCCGCCTTCGGCCCGGTGATCATCCTGTCGCTGTTCTGGAGCCGCATGACGCGCGGCGGCGCGCTGGCCGGCATCATCACCGGCGCCGTGACGGTGCTGGTGTGGAAGCAGTTCGGTTGGCTGGGCCTGTACGAGATCATCCCCGGCTTCATCCTGGCCTGGCTGGCCACGGTGGTCGTCAGCCGCATGGGCCCTGCGCCTTCGCAAAGCATCCTGAAGGCGCATGCGGCGGTGGAGAACGAGTTCGAGCGGATCGGGGCACGCTGAGTGGCAATGAGCTGACCCGCTCCGCCTGAACCCGACGCCCGATGACGCTTGCGCGCATCGGGCGTTTGTCATTTCAGCACCTATGACATCGCCAAATCAGATGCACCTCAACGCACATGACGAGCGCTTTGTACGTGGTCGCCACAAGGGGAGTGGTCACTACAATCCAGGGGCTCTTTTTTCATCGCCGGGCCGCCCCAGGATGAAAAGCGGCCCCCTGCGGGGGACCGCGGACCTTGCCCTGCAAGGAGAGCGTGGGGGCCATTTTTCCAACACACAACAAGTGAGACTGCCGCTATGCAAATGATCCGCCGCACCCTTCTTTCGACCTGCGTGGCCGCCATGGCGGCTGCCTCGGCTGGCGCCGTACTGGCCCAGACCAAGGAGGTCAAGGTGGGCTACGCCCTGGCCGTGAATTCGCACTACGGCGCGGCTGCCCAGGCCTGGGCCGATGCGGTGGAAAAGGGCACGAACGGCGCCTACAAGTTCAAGCAGTTCCCCGCGTCCGCCCTGGGCGGCGAACGCGAGCTGATCGAGGGCCTGCAGCTGGGCACGGTGGAGGCGGCCATCGTCTCCACGGGCGCCATCAGCAACTTCGTGCCCGATGTGGGCGTGGTGGACATTCCCTTCCTGTTCCGCGACACGCAGCATGCGCGCGCCGTGCTGGACGGCGCCTTCGGCCAGGAGCTGCTGGCCAAGTTCAGCAAGCGCGGCCTGGTCGCGCTGGCCTGGGGCGAGCAGGGCTTTCGCCACCTGTCCAACAACAAGCACGCCGTCAACGGCGTGGCCGATCTCAAGGGCCTGAAGATCCGCGTGACCGAGAACCCCGTGCACATCACGGCCTTCCGCACGCTGGGCGCATCGCCCACGCCCATGTCCTGGCCCGAAGTGATCGGTGCGCTGCAGCAGGGCACGATCGACGGCCAGGAGAACCCGATCTCGGTGCTGGCCTCGGCCAAGCTGTGGCAGGTGCAAAAGCACCTGACGCTGACCGCCCACGTGTACGCGCCCATGGCCCTGCTGGTGTCGCCCTCGTTCTGGGGCACGCTGAACGACAGCCAGAAGGCGGCCTTCACGCAGGGCGCCAAGTCGGGCGCCATCGCTTCGCGCGTGTTCGTGGACACGGTGGAGAAGAAGGGCGTGGAAGAAGCCAAGAGCCACGGCATGCAGGTGGTGGAGAAGGTGGACCAGGCCGCCTTCCGCACGGCGCTGGAGCCCGCCTACAAGGAATACGCGAAGAAGTTCGGCCAGAAGACGCTGGACACCATCGCCAACGCCAAGTAATCCCCTGAGGCATTGCGGGCTGCGGCCCGCAATGCAGGGCGACCTGCTGCGGGCAACACCTGTGGCCCCGCACGGCGCCCGCGCCGATGATCTGACCTCCGGCGGCAGCCCGGCCCTTGCCGCTATCGCGGCTCTTGCGGCTTTTTCGCCCCTGCCCTCCTGCCCTCGCCCACTCCTATGCTCAACCGAATCGAACGCGCCCTTGTGGCCTGCAACCGCTGGCTGCTGATCGTGCTGCTGCTGGCCATGGCCTGCATCGTGTTTGCCAATGTGGTGCTGCGCTACACCACGGGCGACTCCATTGTCTGGGCCGAGGAAGTGGCCCGGCACATGATGATCTGGGTCACCTTCCTGGGCGCGGGCCTGGTCCTGCGCTTCGGTGGCCATGTGGCCATCGACAACCTGCACCGCTCGGTGGGCACGCGCAAGGCGCAGTGGCTGCGCCGCCTCGTGGTGCTGGGCGTGGGCCTGTTCTGCGCGGTGATGGCGGTGGCCTCGTCGCAGTACGTCTGGGCCACGCGCTTCCAGACCACGGCGGCCACGGACATTCCCATCTCCTTCGTCTACGCGGCCATGCCCGTGGGCTTCGTGCTGATGCTGGTGCATCTGCTGTTCATTGCGCGCGGCTATATCGCAGACGGCTCGTTCGCCGAATCCGACGAGATGGATGCCGACGCAGCCGCATCCATATGACCCCCCTGAGTCGCTGCAGTCGCTGCGCGCCTTCCCCCAGGGGACGACACCCTCGCTGCGGGGCGGCGCGGCCGGCCCAGGCCCTTGCTTGGTGTCTCCTGCCTTGGAGCGTGTCAGTTCCATCGCTCTGCCATGAATAACTGATTCGAACGCACATCATGGGTATCACGCTTTTCATCGCCATCATCGTCCTGCTCACGCTGGGCTTTCCGGTGGCCTTCGCGCTGGCGATCTCCGCCGCGCTGGCCGTCTTCGTGGGGGGCCGCTATCCGCAGCTCATCGTGTTCAAGGAGATGTTCACGGGCATAGACAGCTTTCCGCTGATGGCCGTGCCCTTCTTCATCCTGGCGGCCGAGCTGATGTCGGGCGGGGCGCTCACGCATGTGCTGCTGCGCTTTGCCGCGCAGTTCGTGGGCCATCTGCGCGGCGGCCTGGGCTATGCCAATGTGCTGTCGCTGACGCTGTTCTCGGGCATTTCGGGCTCGGCCCTGGCCGATGCGGCCGGCCCCGGCTCGATGATGGTCAAGATGATGGACAAGGCCGGCTACGCGCGCTCCTACGCGGCGGCGCTGACGGCCAGCACGGCCATCGTGGGACCCATCATTCCGCCGTCGGTGAGCATGATCATCTACGCGCTGCAGGATGAGAACGTGTCGGTGGGCGGGCTGTTCATGGCCGGCTTCATCCCCGGCATCCTGATCGCGCTGGCCATGGCCGCCGTGAACTGGTGGGTGTGCAAGAAGCGCGACTACCGCTCCACCGAGCCGCGCCCCGACGGCCGCACGATGTGGATCAACAGCTTCAAGGCGATTCCCGCGCTGATGCTGATCGTGCTCATCGTGGTGGGCATCCGCTTCGGCATCTTCACGCCCACCGAGGCTTCGGTGGTGGCCGTGTTCTACGCCCTGGTCTGCGGCAAGTGGGTGTACCGCACACTGCAGTGGTCGGCGCTGCCGGGCATTGCGGCGCGCTCGGCCATGCTGACGGCCTCGGTGCTGCTGGTGATGGCGACTTCGGCGGCCTTTGCCTGGGTGCTGACGGTGGAGGGCATTCCGCAGTACCTGTCCGAGCTGATCGTGAGCTGGGAGCTGTCGCCCACCCTGTTCCTGATCGCGGTGAACATCCTGCTGCTGGTGTTCGGCATCTTCATGGAGCCACTGCCCGGCGTGATGATCCTGGTGCCCATCCTGGCGCCCATTGCGTTCAGCCTGGGCATCGATCCCACGCACTTCGCCATGGTGGTGATCGTGAACCTGACGCTGGGCATGATCACGCCGCCCGTTGGCGGGCTGCTGTTCGTGACCTCGGTGGCCACGCGCGTGTCCATCACCGATCTCACGCGCGAGATGCCGCTGTTCCTGCTGGCGCACTTCGTGGTGCTGTGCCTGCTGACCTTCATCCCCGCGCTGTCCACCTGGTTGCCGCATACGCTGGGCTTCCAGTGACGAAAAGGGCCTCCGAGTGAGGCCCTTTTTTTTGCCGCCTGGCCGCCCCAAGGCATAAAGCGCCCCCCTGGTGGGCAGCGGACCTTGCGCAGCAAGGGTAGCGTGGGGGCCTTTTTTCCGGGGTGCCCAGCGCCTCAGAAGAGCAGGCCGGCCATGCGCTGGGCCGTTTCCTTCAGGTGCGGCAGGCCCTCCAGCGCCTGCGCCAGCGGCATGCGCGCCTCGGGCGCATGCACGGCCAGCGTGGCGCGGCACTGGCCCTTGGCATCGCGCACGGGCACGGCCACGGCGATCATGCCGCGCATGAATTCCTCGCGGTCGCAGGAGTGGCCTTCGCGCACGATGCGCGCGCACTCATGTGACAGCGCCTCGGGCGTGGTCAGCGTGTTGGCCGTGCAGGCGGTGAGTTCCACGCTGTCCAGAATGGCGGCGCGCCGGGCCGCAGGCATATGGGCCAGGAACAGCTTGCCGCTGGCCGTGGCGTGGATGGGCACCATCGATCCGGCCTCCAGCTGGATGCGCAGCGGCCAGTGGGTCTCGACACGGTCCAGGTAGCGCACGCGCGTGCCGTCCAGCACGGTGAGGTTGCAGGTCTCGCCCAGACGGGCCACCAGCTGGGACAGCAGCTCATGGCGCAGGGCCTGCCGCGGGTCGGCTTGCAGGGCGCGCACGGCCAGGCTCAGCAGCTTGGGGCCCGGGGAGAAGCTGCGGTCACCCTCATGGCGCAGCAGCCATTGCCGCGCCTCCAGGTGGGAGCACAGGCGCGAGGCCGTGGCCTTGGGCAGGTTGAGCGCGGCTGCGATGTCCATGAGGCCCGGCGGGGCCTCGGCCTGGGTCACGAAATCGAGCACGGCCAGGGAGCGATCGGAGACCGAGTTCGCTTCGTCCTGCCGTGCAGGGGTGTGGTCCGGGGCAGCGCTGGCAAGGGATGGCGGCATGGGGCGGTGTCGTGTCGTGTGAAAGGCCGGAAACGCTTTCGATCATGCCTGATCGCCAGGAGGCGGCAAGGGTTTGCGCGGGGTTGCGGTCCACGGCGGCAACGAATAAGTTTCATCCAAAGGAACAAATAGTTCCTTCAAAAGAAACTCAAAAGGAGCCACTGCATGCCGGACCCCATCGACAGCTATGACTACGTGATCGTGGGAGCAGGCTCTGCCGGCTGCGTGCTGGCCGCGCGCCTGTCCGAGGACCCGGCCACGCGGGTGCTGCTGCTGGAGGCAGGCCCGCCGGACCGCTCGCCCTGGATCCACCTGCCCATCGGCTACGGCAAGACCATGTGGAGCCCCGTCTACAACTGGAAGTTCGAGACCGACCCGGACCCCAACATGAACGGCAGGCGCATCTACTGGCCGCGCGGCCGCACGCTGGGCGGCAGCAGTTCGATCAACGGCCTGATCTACGTGCGCGGCCAGCGCGAGGACTACGACCACTGGGCGGCGCTGGGCAATGCGGGCTGGTCGTATGAGGAGGTGCTGCCCTACTTTGTGAAGTCCGAAGGCAATGCGCGCGGCGCCTTCCCGGGCCATGGCGCGGACGGGCCGCTCAAGGTCTCGGACATCGGCGCACAGCATCCGCTGATCGAGGCCTTCATTGCCGGGGCAGGCCAGGTCGGCGTGCCCCGCACCGAGGATTTCAACGGCCGCGACCAGGAGGGCGCAGGCTACTACCAGCTCACCACCCACAAGGGCCTGCGCTGCAGCACGGCCAAGGCCTATCTGGGCGAGGCCCGGCGCCGCCCCAATCTGCGCATAGAGACCGATGCCATGGCCACGCAGCTGGTGCTGCGCGGCCGGCGCGCCACCGGCATCCGCTACCGGCAAGGCGGGCAGGAGCGCCAGGCCCAGGCGCGGGCCGAAGTGATTCTGTCGGCAGGCGCCATCCAGTCGCCGCAGCTGCTGCAACTGTCGGGCATAGGCCCGGCCGCGCTGTCGCAGTCCCTGGGGATTCCCGTGGTGCACGATCTGCCGGGCGTGGGCGAGAACCTGCAGGACCATCTTCAGATACGCCTGGGCTACGAATGCAGCCAGCCCATCACCACCAATGACCAGCTCAATTCCTGGGTGGGCAGGACCAGGCTGGGGCTGGAATGGCTGCTGTTCCGCTCGGGCGCGCTGGCCGTGGGCATCAACCAGGGCGGCTGCTTCATGCGTGCGCTCAGGGACGAGCAGGGCCGGCCCGTGGCCGCCACGCCCGACATCCAGTTCCACGTCTCCACGCTGTCGGCCGACATGGCAGGGGGGCAGGTCCATCCGTACTCGGGCTTCACCATGTCGGTCTGCCAGCTGCGGCCCGAGTCACGCGGGCAGTTGCGCATCCGCTCGCGCGATGCCTTCGAGCCGCCTTCCATCCAGCCCAACTACCTGGCCACCGACCTGGACCGCCGCACCAACGTGGCGGCCGTGCGCGCGGCACGCGCCATTGCCGACACGCCGGCCATGCGCCCCTTCGTGAAGCGCGAGGTCAAGCCCGGCCCCGATGCGCACAGCGATGCGGAGCTGCTGGAGTTCTGCCGCAACCACGGCGCCACCATCTTCCACCCCAGCGGCACCTGCCGCATGGGCAGCGATGCCCTGGCCGTGGTCGATGCGCGGCTGCGCGTGCATGGCATGGCCGGGCTGCGCGTGGTCGATTGCTCGGTCATGCCCACCCTGGTCTCGGGCAACACCAATGCGCCCGTGGTGATGATGGCCGAGAAGGCCGCCGACATGGTTCGCGAAGACAGGCACGGAGAGACAGGGCAGCTCAAGGTCGCATGACTGCCCGTTCCTGCATCCCGGCAATGCGACAGACAACCAGGAGACAGCATGACGACGGCAACCGATCCCAGGGTCATCCGCAAGGTGGTGACCTCCGCGCTCATCGGCGCAACCATCGAGTGGTATGACTTCTTCCTGTACGGCGTGGTCGCCGGCATCGTGTTCAGCAAGCTGTACTTTCCCAGCGACGATCCGCTGATCTCCACGCTGCTGGCCTACACCACCTTTGCCGTGGGCTTTGTCACGCGGCCGCTGGGCGGGGTGATCTTCGGGCACTTCGGCGACCGCGTGGGACGCAAGAGCATCCTGGTGGTCACGCTGATGATCATGGGCGTGTCCACCTTCCTGATCGGCCTGCTGCCCACGCATGCGCAGATCGGCGTGGCCGCGCCCATCCTGCTGCTGCTGCTGCGCGTGGCCCAGGGCATAGGCCTGGGCGGCGAATGGGGCGGTGCCGTGCTCATGGCCTACGAATACGCGCCCAAGGAAAAGCGGGGCTTCTATGCCTCCCTGCCCCAGGTGGGCCTGGCCATCGGCCTGTTCATGGCCTCGGGCGTGGTGGCCCTGCTGTCCTGGCTGTGCACCGAGGAGCAATTCATGGCCTGGGGCTGGCGCGTCGCGTTCCTGATCTCGGGCCTGATGGTGGCCGTGGGCATGTACATCCGCCTGCATGTGAAGGAGACGCCCGAATTCGCGGCCGTCAAGGCACGCAATGCCGAGACCGCGATTCCCTTCATGGACATGATGCGGCGCTACCCCGGCAATGTGCTCAAGGGCATGGGCGCACGCTATATCGACGGCGTTTTCTTCAACGTCTTCGGCGTGTTCTCGATCAGCTACCTGACCTCCACCCTGCAGATCAGCCGCACCGATGCATTGATCGGCGTGATGGTCGCCGCCGTGGTGATGTGCTTCACGATTCCGCTGTTCGGCCGCCTGTCCGACCGCATGGGCCGCAGCCGCGTGTATCTGTGGGGATCGCTGATCACCGCGGTCTCTGCCTTCCCGGCCTTCTGGCTCATGGCCCACAGCGGCGGCAATGTGCTGCTGATATGGATCGCCATCGTCGTGCCCTTCGGCATTCTCTACGCGGCGGTCTACGGCCCCGAAGCCGCCCTCTTCTGCGACCTGTTCGACGCCAAGGTGCGCTACACCGGCATTTCCTTTGTCTACCAGTTCTCGGGCATTTTCGCGTCCGGCATCACGCCCATCATTGCGACGGCGCTGGTCAAGACGGCCGGTGGCAGCCCGTGGCTGGTGTGCCTGTATGTGGTGTTTGCGGGAGCGGTATCGGCCTGGTGTGCCTGGGCAATAGGGCGGGATGGGCAGGGTGCCCGCGCCTTTCGGCCCGTGGGCAATGCCAGGGCAGGCCTGTGAATGGATGGAACTCGGGCGCTTTCAAGAAAGTTGAATACGCACGCCGGAAAACACATTTCCGGCGTACGAACCCATTTCAGGGACTCCAGCAAAAAACCACTCAAAACCATCGCACTGTTTCTCTTTGTAAAGACGATGGCTAGAATGCCCATGCATTTTCTTAATCAGACAGAGAGGGACCATGTTCAAGAAAGCATTGGCAGCAGCCATCTTGCTGGGCTGCGGCCTGGCGCACGCATTCATGCCCAGCAATGGCACCTGGGTCGTGACTTCCGAACTCAACGGCAAGCCGGGTCGCGGACTCGCCCTTGATGCGCAGAACGGCACCCTGGTCATGCAGATGTATGCCTACGAGCCCAGCGGGCAGCCGAGCTTCTACATGACGTCGGGCGCCTTGACCAACAACCGTTTTTCAGCGCCGCTGATGCGCTATACGGGTGGCCGCTATCTGGGCAGCGGCCCTCTGTCGGGCACCGAAGACCGCAATATGGGCCAGGTCAGCATGCGCTTCACCAGCGGCGTTTCGGGTTTCATCACGCTGCCCGGTGAGCAGGAAGTGGCGATTTCGCGTTTCAACTTCGGTTACCCCGCCGTGGCATCCAGTCTACGGGGCATCTGGACCATGACTTCGATCGGTTCCGAGGGGCTTCAGACCCTGGGCGTGGAATTGACACGCCAGACCAGCGCCACTTCCAACGGCAACGGCCTCATGACCAGCGGAGATGGCCTGTTCGGCTGCGAGCACCAGGTCCGCGGCGCACTGGCAGGTGAAACGCTGTGTGTGTGGATCAACAGCTCTGGCCAGATCCTGCGCAGCTACCGCTTCGTTTACAGCGTCAACGATGGCGAGGGCACGTCCAGCACCAATGGCAACCGCCCCAACCAGCGCCTGGTCATCAAGCGGTTGACCACGCCCCAAGATGTGGGCACGGGCATCGTCTACGAGAATTCGGCGCCTGCGGAGCCTGTGTATACCGCGCTGCACGAGCACATCGAAAACCTATCCTTCAACGCCGCACCTCTGCCAGCTGAGCAGGAGTGACGCCCCCACTGCCGGCTCCCCCTCAGGGCAGCGCCGGCAGCTGCTCCGCATGCCGCAGGTCCACATGCGCCTGCAGAAAGTCGAGCACGGCGCGCGTGCGCGGGGGCAGGCGATCGGGCTTGCCCAGGTAGACGGCGTGGATGGGTTCCAGGTCGCCCGTGTTGAATTCCTCCAGCACGGGCACCAGCCGGCCGGCGAGCACGTCGGCCCAGGCGTGGTACAGCGACAGGCGGGCCAGGCCCGTGCCGTGCAGCGCCAGCTCGCGCATCACATCGCCGTCGTTGACGCGCACCACCTCCCCGATATCGACGGCCACGCGCTGGCCGTCCACCAGAAACGGCCAGTGCGGTATGGCGCGCTGGTAGCTCCAGCCCAGGCGCACATGGTGGCCCAGCTCGTCTGGATGCAGGGGCCGGCCCATGCGGGCCAGGTACTCCGGTGAGGCCAGGATGACTTGGCGCGTGCGGCCCAGCAAGCGCGCGACCATGTCCGAGGGCGGAAGCTGGCCCCAGCGCACGGCGATGTCGGTGCCGGCCTCGACCAGGTCCACGATCTGGTCCGTGAAGCTCAGTTCCAGGCTCAGCCCGGGATGGCACTGAAGCAATTGCGGCACCAGGGGCACGAGCAGCATTTTTCCGGTCGATGAGCTGGTGTTGATGCGCACCAGGCCGCGTGGTTCGCTGCGCACGGCCACGCAGGCTTCCAGCTCCTCCAGATCGGCCAGCACGCGCTTGCCGCGCTCGAACAGCTGGCAGCCTTCGGGCGTGAGATGCAGGCGGCGCGTGCTGCGCTGCAGCAGCTGCACGCCCAGCCGTGCCTCCAGCCGCGACATGCTCTTGCTGACAGCCGAGGGCGAGATACCCAGGTGGCGTGCCGCGGCCGAGAGGCTGCCGCGCTCGGCGACCAGGATCAGCATTTCCAGCTCGGCAAAGCGGTTGGCATCGGCGCTGCCCGTGTCGGCGGCGGCGAGAGGAACAAGTGCGGGCATGGTGTCTCCGAGAAAAGGATCATCTATTCCACACAGGAACAGATCCGTTTCCATTATTCCATCTACACAAAGGTATGTTGCAGTGCGACATTACTGGACATCACACCAAGGATCACAAGGAATCCGTCCATGCCTCTTTCCCTACTCGCCCTGGCGGCCGGTGCCTTTGGCATCGGCACCACGGAATTCATCATCATGGGCCTGCTGACACAGGTCAGCCAGGATCTGCACATCAGCATTCCCACGGCGGGCTCGCTGATTTCGGGCTACGCCATCGGCGTGGCCGTGGGCGCGCCGGTGCTCACGCTGCTGACGCGCCAATGGCCGCGCAAGCGCCTGCTGCTGGCGCTGATGCTGATCTTCATCGCCGGCAACCTGGCCGCCGCGTTCGCGCCCAGCTATGAATGGCTGATGTCGGCGCGCGTGCTGACCTCTCTGACCCACGGCACCTTCTTCGGCGTGGGCGCCGTGGTGGCCACGGGCCTGGTGCCGGTGGACAAGAAGGCGTCGGCGATTGCGCTGATGTTCTCGGGCCTGACCCTGGCTACCCTGCTGGGCGTGCCTGCCGGTGCCTGGATCGGCCAGATGTTCGGCTGGCGCAGCGCCTTCCTGGCCGTGGCCGCGATCGGCGTGCTGGCCTTTGCCATCCTGGCCGCCTTCGTGCCGCGCGACCAGGGCCGCCCCGAGGTCACGCCGCTGGCACAGGAGCTGGCCGTGCTGGCCAACGGCCAGGTCTGGCTGGGCCTGGGCATCACGGCCTTCGGCTTTGCGGGCGTGTTCGCGCTCTACACCTATGTGGAGCCGCTGCTGACCCAGGTGACCCGCATGGGCGACAGCCTGGTGGCGCTGACCCTGCTGCTGTTCGGCGCGGGCCTGGCCGCAGGCAATCTGCTGGGCGGCAAGCTGGCCGACCGGGGCGTGATGCGCGCCCTGGTGTGGAGCATTGCGGCGCTGATGGTGGTGCTGGCGGCAGGCCGCTGGGCCTTCGGGAACCAGGCCGTGGCCATGGCCTATGTGATCGTGCTGGGCGTCGTGGCCTTCGCCACGGTGGCCCCCATGCAGATGCGCGTGCTGGACCAGGCCGGCCCCCAGGGCGCCAACCTGGTCTCCAGCCTGAACATTGCGTCCTTCAACCTGGGCAATGCCCTGGGTGCCTGGGTCGGCGGCCTGGCCCTGGCCGGTGGCCTGGGCCTGGTCAACCTGGGCTGGGCCGCCGCCGCGCTGACGGCCGTGGGCCTGGTGCTGGTCTTCTGGAGCAGCCGCCTGCCCGCAGGCTCCGCACGCAGCGCAGGCGTGGCCTGCGCCTGAGGCTCAACGGGCCAGCACGGGCTTGAGCGCCTTGCCCGTGTGCGTGCCCGCAGCCACCAGATCCTCGGGCATGCCGGCCGCGATGATGCGGCCGCCGTCCTTTCCGCCTTCGGGGCCGAGGTCGATGATCCAGTCGGCCTCGGCGATCACGTCCAGGTCATGCTCGATGACGACCACGCTGTGGCCCGCATCGACCAGGCGGTGCAGCACGCGGATGAGCTTGTCCACATCGGCCATGTGCAGGCCCACCGTGGGTTCGTCCAGCACATAGAGCGTGTGCGGCGCCTTGTTGCCGCGCCGGGTCACGTCGTCGCGCACCTTGGTCAGCTCGGTGACGAGCTTGATGCGCTGGGCCTCGCCGCCCGACAGCGTGGGCGAGGGCTGGCCCAGCGTGAGATAGCCCAGGCCCACGTCCTTGAGCAGTTGCAGCGGGTGGGCGATGCTGGGCATGCTGGCGAAGAACTCGACGGCCTCGTCCACCTCCATCTGCAGCACGTCGCCAATGCTCTTGCCGCGCCAGGAGACGGCCAGGGTCTCGGGGTTGAAGCGCGCGCCGTGGCAGACCTCGCACGGCACCTTCACGTCGGGCAGGAAGCTCATCTCGATGGTGCGCATGCCCTGGCCCTCGCAGGCCGGGCAGCGGCCTTCGCCGGTGTTGAACGAGAAGCGGCCGGCCGCGTAGCCGCGCGCCTTGGCCTCCAGCGTTTCGGCGTAGAGCTTGCGGATGGTGTCCCAGAAGCCGATGTAGGTGGCCGGGCAGCTGCGCGGGGTCTTGCCGATGGGGGTCTGGTCCACTTCCAGCACGCGGTCAATGCCCTCGAAGCCCTGCAGGCCCTTGCAGCCCGACAGCGCAGGCGCCTTGCCCGCGTCCATGGCATCGCGCCCGGCCTTGGTGGCGCGCTGGCCCACCCAGGCGGCCACATTGGCCAGCATCACGTCGCGCGCCAGCGTGGACTTGCCCGAGCCGCTGACGCCCGTGACGGCCACCAGGCGCTTGAGCGGCACGCGCGCATCCACGTTCTGCAGGTTGTGCAAATGGGCGCCGCGCACGGTCAGCCAGCCCAGCGCGTCGGAGGCGGGTTCGGCGTCGACAACGACAGGCGCGGCCTTCTTTTTGGATTTGGATACCTTGACAGGCGCAGGTTCCGGCACCGGTTCGGCCACGGCGGCAAGCTCGGCGGCCGCCTGCGGCGGCTGGCCTTCGCCCACCCAGCGGCGCGGCTGGAACGGGTGGCGCATGGCATGCAGCAGGTAGCGGCCCGTGATGGAGTCCTCGGCCGCCATGATGTCGGCCGCCGTGCCCTGGGCCACTAGGCGGCCGCCGCGTATGCCGGCGCTGGGGCCGATGTCGATGATGTGGTCGGCGCGGCGGATGGTGTCTTCGTCATGCTCGACCACGACCAGGGTGTTGCCCTTGTCGCCCAGCTTGTGCAGGGCGTTGAGCAGGATCTGGTTGTCGCGCGCATGCAGGCCGATGGTGGGCTCGTCCAGCACATAGCACACGCCCTGCAGGTTGCTGCCCAGTTGCGCGGCCAGGCGGATGCGCTGGGCCTCGCCGCCCGACAGCGTGGGCGCGCCACGGTCCAGCGTCAGGTAGCCCAGTCCCACTTCCTCGAGGAATTCGAGGCGGCTCTGGATCTCGGGAATGAGGTCGCGGGCAATGTCGGCCTCGCGGCCCGACATCGCCAGCGCCTGCACCCATTGGCGCACGTCGTTGACCGACAGCTGGGCGATCTCGGCAATGCCCACGCCATGGAAGCGCACGGCGCGTGCCGTGGCGTTCAGGCGTGTGCCCTGGCAGGTGGGGCAGGTCACTTCGGCCAAGTCTTCGATTTCCTGGCCTTCGAACTTGACTTCGCGGCCCCGGTTGTCCTCGACCAGCAGGGTGTCGTCATAGACCTTGCGCTGGTCCTTGGTGAGCTTGACGCCCGTGCCCACGCAGTCAGGGCACCAGCCGTGCTTGCTGTTGTAGGAAAACAGGCGCGGGTCCAGCTCGGCATAGCTGGTGGCACAGACCGGGCAGGCGCGCTGGGTGGAGAACACCTGCAGGCTGCCGATGCCGGCCGTGCTCCGGCCGCCGGCCATGGCATCGGCCAGGTTGTCCAGGCCGGACAGCACATGCAGCACGCCCTTGCCTGTTTCCAGCGCCTGCGCCAAGTGGCCGCGCAGCTCGCGCTCGCTGGCCGCCGTGACGGTGATGCTGGCCACGGGCAGCTCGATGGTGTGTTCCTTGAAGCGGTCGATGCGCGGGAATCCCGTGGTGGGCAGGAATTCGCCGTCCACGCGCAGATGGGTGTAGCCGCGTGGCCGAGCCCAGTCGGCCAGCTCGGTGTAGACCCCCTTGCGGTTGACCACCAGCGGCGCCAGCAGGCCGATGGTCTGGCCCCGGAACTGCGTGAGCAGCTGGGCCGCGATGCTTTCCTCCGTCTGCGGCTGCACCGCGGCGCCGTCGTGGATGCAGTGCTGCGTGCCCAGCTTGACGTAGAGCAGGCGCAGGAAGTGCCAGACCTCGGTGGTCGTGCCCACGGTGGACTTGCGCCCGCCGCGCGACAGGCGCTGCTCGATGGCCACGGTGGGCGGAATGCCGTAGACCGCATCCACCTCGGGCCGGCCCGCAGGCTGGACGATGGAGCGCGCATAGGCGTTGAGCGATTCCAGGTAGCGGCGCTGGCCTTCGTTGAACAGGATGTCGAAGGCCAGCGTGGACTTGCCCGAGCCCGAGACGCCCGTCACCACGTTGAACTTGCCGCGCGGGATCTCCACCGACAGCTGCTTGAGGTTGTGCTCCTTGGCGTTGACGATCTCGATGGCATTCCTGGCGGCCGCCCCCGACATGGCATGCGCCTTGCGCTGGCTCTTGTAGAGCATGGGGGCGACCTCGCGCACGGCCTCGCCGCCCACGCCCATGGCCAGGTCGTACTCGCGCAGCGCCTGGGCCGTGTGCGAGCCAGGCACCTGACGCACCTCCTCGGGCGTGCCCTGGGCCACGATGGCGCCGCCGCCGTCGCCGCCTTCGGGACCGAGGTCGATCAGCCAGTCGCTGGCACGGATCACGTCCAGGTTGTGCTCGATGACGATCAGCGAATGGCCGGCCTCCAGCAGCTTGCGCAGCGCGCGCATGAGCTTGGCGATGTCGTCGAAGTGCAGGCCCGTGGTGGGCTCGTCGAACAGGAACAATGTGCCCTTCTTGCCCAGCGCCTGCTTCGACTTGGCCTGGGCCTTGGCGGCCTCCGCCAGGAAGCCCGCGAGCTTGAGGCGCTGGGCCTCGCCGCCCGACAGCGTGGGCACGGGCTGGCCCAGCTTCACGTATTCAAGGCCCACATCGACGATGGGCTGCAGGGCGCGGATGACCTCGCGGTCCTGGGCGAACAGCAGGGCCGCCTCGGCCACGGTGAGCTCCAGCACATCGGCCACGTTGAGCTTGCGCGGCTGCAACTCGCCGGCCGCGTGGCGCTCGATCGTGACTTCCAGGATCTCGGGGCGGTAGCGCGTGCCGTTGCAGTCGGGGCAGCGCAGGTAGACATCGGAGAGGAACTGCATCTCCACATGCTCGAAGCCCGAGCCGCCGCAGGTGGGGCAGCGGCCATCGCCGCTGTTGAAGCTGAACTTGGCGGCCGTATAGCCTCGCTGGCGCGACAGCGGCGCAATGGCGAACAGCTCGCGGATGGAGTCCCAGGCGCCCACGTAGCTGGCCGGGTTGGAGCGCGCCGTCTTGCCGATGGGCGACTGGTCCACGAACATCACGTCGCTCAGGTGGTCGGCGCCCAGCAGGCGCTCGAAGGCGCCGGCCGCATCCGTGGGCTTGCCGAAGTGGCGCATCAGCGCGGGCACCAGCACGTCCTGGATCAGCGTGGACTTGCCCGAGCCGCTGACGCCGGTGATGGTGACCAGTCGCTGCAGCGGAAAGTCCACGTCGATGCTGCGCAGGTTGTGCTCGCGCGCGCCTTCGAGGATGAGGCGCGGCGTGGACTCGGTCACCATGCGCTTGAGGCCGAAGCCCACCTGCTTGCGGCCGCCCAGGTAGGCGCCGGTCAGCGTGTCGGCATGTCGCAGGTCGTCGGGCGTGCCGTCGAAGACGATCTGGCCGCCGCGCGCGCCGGGGCCGGGGCCCATGTCGATCATGCGGTCGGCCGCGAACATCACGGCCGGGTCGTGCTCGACCACGACCAGGGTGTTGCCTGCATCGCGCAGGCGCTGCATGGCCTCGGTGATGCGTTCCATGTCGCGCGGGTGCAGGCCGATGCTGGGCTCGTCGAGCACGAACAGGGTGTTGACCAGCGAGGTGCCCAGGGCCGTGGTCAGGTTGATGCGCTGCACCTCGCCGCCCGACAGCGTGCGGCTCTGGCGGTCCAGCGTGAGGTAGCCGATGCCCACGTCGCACAGGTACTGCACGCGCGCCATGATTTCGGCGTGCAGCATCTTGAGGGCCTGGGCCTCGCCGTCATGCAGCGGGGCATCGGCAGCCGGCGCCAGCTGCTGGAAGAAATCACGCAGCCGCACCAGGGGCAGCTGCATCAGGTCGTGCAGGCACAGGCCCGGCAGCGCGTCCAGCTGCTCGCGGCTCCAGGCCACGCCCTTCGGCATGAAGCGGCGGTAGCGGCCTTCGTCGCCGGGCGGCAGCACGGCATCGGCGGCCTGCTTGCCGCCCAGGCGCCACAGCAGGCTTTCGGTCTTCAGCCGCGCGCCGCCGCAGGTGGGGCATTCGGTATAGCTGCGGTACTTGGACAGCAGCACCCGGATGTGCATCTTGTAGGCCTTGCTCTCCAGGTATTCGAAGAAGCGCTTGATGCCGTACCAGGTCTGGGTCCACTTGCCATTCCAGTTGGGCGAGCCGTCCAGCACCCAGCTTTTCTGCGCGTCGGTGAGCTTGGCCCAGGCCGTGTCGCGCGGAATGCCTTCGGCCTCGGCGTGGCGCATCATGTCGTCCTGGATCTCCTTCCAGGCCGGTGTCTGCACGGGCTTGATGGCACCCGTGCGCAGGGTGAGCTTGTCGTTGGGGATGACCAGCCCCCAGTCCACGCCGATCACGCGGCCAAAGCCCCGGCAGGCCTCGCAGGCGCCCACGGCGGAGTTGAAGGAGAACAGCGAGGGAATCGGCTCCTGGTAGCTCAGGCCGCTTTCGGGGCAGTGCAGGCCCAGCGAGAACTTCCACAGCTGGGGCTCGGTGGGCTGGGCACCTGCGGCTTCCACGGCGGATTCAGGCAGCACATAGACCGTCATGTGGCCGCTGCCGCGCTTGAGTGCCACCTCGATGGCCTCGTAGGCGCGGGCACGCTCGACGTTGCCCAGGCGGAAGCGGTCGGCCACCACGTCCAGCATCTTGACCTTGAGCGGCGCCGCCGCCTTGGCCTTCTTGCCCTTGGCGTCTGCGGCAGGCTCCACGGCGCCGGCCTTCTCGGCCTCGCGCTCGGCCTGGACCTTGGTGAAGCCGCTGGCCGACAGCCATTGCTCCACCTCGGCGGCCGTGGTGTTGGCGGGCAGCTCGACGGGGAAGGTGATGGCGATGCGCGGATCACCGGCCTGCCGGCAACGCTCGGCCAGCTCCTCCAGCACGCTGTCGGGCGTGTCGTGGCGCACGGGCACGGCGGTGTCGCGGTCGAACAGCTGGGCTGCGCGCGCGAACAGCAGCTTCAGGTGGTCGTTGAGCTCGGTCATCGTGCCCACGGTGGAGCGCGAGTTGCGGACGGGATTGGTCTGGTCGATGGCGATGGCCGGCGGCACACCTTCCACACGGTCCACGGCCGGCTTGTCCATGCGGTCCAGGAACTGCCGCGCATAGGCCGAGAAGGTCTCGACATAGCGGCGCTGGCCTTCGGCATACAGGGTATCGAACACCAGACTGGACTTGCCCGAGCCGCTGGGCCCCGTGACCACGGTCAGCTCGCCGGTACGGATGTCGAGATCCAGGTTCTGGAGATTGTGCTGGCGTGCGCCGCGAATTCGAATCAGACCGTGCGTCATGGATGTTGTGTGGTCAGTGGGAGCCAAACATTCTAGGCAGTCCATGCGTCAGGCATCGGACGCTTCTCAATACCTGTATTTTCATACAGGTTAAACACAAAACGCCTCCTCAACAAATCCGCGCGACCATAAAAAAACCCCGGAACCAGTCCGGGGCTCGTGCCTCTTTCAAGGTCTTACTTGGCCATCTGCACGGAGGCAGGCATGGCCTGCCCGTCCGGCACGCCCTTCACCTGGGTGATGGCCAGCAGCGACACGACAACAAAGGCCAGGCAACCGGCCGCGATGATCCTCATGGGTATTTCCTTGATCAGGCTGTGACAAGACGGGCCCAGACAAAAAGGCCCCGCACCTTTCGGTACGAGGCCTGATGGCAGGCAGGTGCTGATTGGAACAGACCTGCTTTGCTCGCGGCTTACGCCGCGCGGCGATCAGAATGCGTGGCGCACGCCGACGGCGAAGGACGAGAAGTCCGCGCCCTTCACGCCGGTCATGTAGTTGGCGCCGGCCTTGTTGTCCACCTTGGTGTAGTAGCCGTAGACCTTGGTGCGCTTGCTCAGGTTGTAGTTGTAGCCCAGGGTCCACTGGTTGGCGCCGGAGTCGGCAATGTTGCTCCACTTGTTGGCGTGGCCCAGGTTCACGTGGAACTCGGAAGCGCCCAGGGTGTACATGCCCGACAGACGGAAGTTGTTGCGCGTGCCGCGGATTTCTTCGTCGTTGCGCTGGTAGTAGCCGCCCAGCACGAACTGGCCGAGAGTGTAGGCAGCGCGGAAGGCCAGCTGCTTGTCTTCGTCGAACTGGCTGTAGCCGGCGCCCAGGGCCAGGGGGCCCACGTTGTAGTTGGCGGCCAGGTCGTAGCCGTTCTTCTTCTTGGCCAGGGCGGTGGCCTTCTCGTGCATGGAGACCGAGCCTTCCACCGTCAGGCCGCCGAAGTTGGGCGTGGTGTAGGAGATCTTGTTGGCGGTGCCCAGGCCGCTGGCGAACCAGACGGGATCGAAGTACAGCGCGTCGGAGGACGAACCCGTGTCATGGTTGTGCATGCTCACGTAGTCGGCCGTGGCGAAGTACGAGCCGGGGAAGAAGTTGCCCAGGCGCAGCATACCGAAGTTGCCCGACAGGTTCACTTCGCTCTGGCGGCCGAAGGTCAGCGCGCCGGTGGAGGAGGAGCCCATGCCGGTGTCGGAAGCGAAGCCGCTTTCCAGCACGAAGCCGGCCTTCAGGCCGCCGCCCAGATCTTCGACACCGCGCATGCCCCAACGCGAGGAGTTGTTCTCCATCTTGCTGACGCTTTCGTCACCGATCTTCTGGCGCTCGATCGTGGTGTTGATACGGCCATAGATCGTGACGCTGCTTTGCGCCATCACGGTGGTGGAACCCAGCACGGCCAGCACGGCCAGGGCAACGCGGTTCATCTTGATCATCTCGGCATCTCCTTGGGATTGTTGAGTGGGTATTCTTGAAATCTCAGGGCCGACTCCGGCTCTAGATCAGTGCCATTTGCGGCTGCTGCGAATTCTAGGTGCGGGCATGTCAAAAAATGTACGGCCGCCTCTGAAAATGCGCGATCTGATGCTTTGCTGCCACAGGCATGACATGGAAAACCAGTAGAAGCGCCATACGAAAAAAGCCCATGGCAAACCGCCATGGGCTTTCGTCAATGCAGCGCCACAAAACACAGTCGGATACTGCGCACACCGCATGCAACCGGCGCGGCCCCAACTCAGAGACGCCGAGCAAGAGCCGCCTCGCGGCGATGGCGTCGTCCCCCTCCCGCGAAGCGAGAGAAGGCGCCGTGCATACGGGGGAAGGCGCGTCAGCGCCTCAGGGGGAGCCCTCAATCATTCGCGTAGATATCCACATCCTTGGTCTCGCGCAGGAACAGCGTGCCGATGATGGCCGTGGCGCCCGCGATGACGATGGGATACCAGAGGCCGCTGTACATGTTGCCGGTCTGGGCCACGATGGCGAACGACATGGTGGGCAGGAGGCCGCCGAACCAGCCATTGCCGATGTGGTACGGCAGGCTCATGGAGGTATAGCGGATGCGGGTGGGGAACAGCTCCACCAGCATGGCGGCGATGGGGCCGTAGACCATGGTCACGAGGATGACCAGGTAGGTCAGGATGGCGACCATCATCACCTTGTTCATCTTCGTGGGGTCGGCCTTGGTGGGATAGCCGTCCTCGGCCAGCACCTTGGCCACGGTCTTCTTGAACTCGGCGTCCTTGGCCTTGGCTTCCTCGGGGCTCAGGCCCTTGACGGAGAACGAGGGGATCTCGGTGCTGCCGATGCGGATGAAGGCCGTCTTGCCGGGCGCTGCGTCCTCGGAGTCATAGCTGACCGAGCCGGCGGCCAGCAGCTGCTTGGCCACGTCGCAGGAACTGGTGAACTTGGAAGTGCCCGTGGGATTGAACTGGAACGAGCATTCCTTGGGATCGGCAACGATCACCACCTTGCTCTTGGCCTGGGCCGCGGCCAGGTCGGGGTTGGCCGCTTCGGTCAGCGCCTTGAACACGGGGAAGTAGGTCACCACGGCCAGCACGCAGCCCAGCATGATGATGGGCTTGCGGCCTATCTTGTCGGACAGCGAACCGAAGATCACGAAGAACGGCGTGCCGATGATCAGTGCCGCCGCGATCAGCAGGTTGGCCGTCACCGCATCGACCTTGAGCTGCTGGGTCAGGAAGAACAGCGCATAGAACTGGCCCGTGTACCAGACGACAGCCTGGCCGGCGGTCAGGCCGATCAGCGCCAGGATCACGATCTTGAGGTTGCGCCACTGGCCGAAGGACTCGGACAGCGGAGCCTTGGAGACCTTGCCCTCGGCCTTCATCTTCTGGAAGGCTGGCGACTCGGACAGCGTCATGCGGATCCACACCGAGATGCCCAGCAGCACGATGGACAGCAGGAAGGGAATGCGCCAGCCCCAGTCCGCGAAGGCCTGCTCGCCGATGGAGGTGCGCACGCCCAGGATCACCAGCAGCGACAGGAACAGGCCCAGCGTTGCCGTGGTCTGTATCCACGAGGTGTAGGCGCCGCGCTTGCCGTGCGGCGCGTGCTCGGCCACATAGGTGGCCGCACCGCCGTACTCGCCGCCCAGGGCCAGGCCCTGCAGCATGCGCAGGCCGATGAGGATCACCGGCGCCGCCACGCCGATGCTGGCGTAGGTGGGCAGGATGCCGACGATGAAGGTCGACAGGCCCATGATCAGGATGGTCACGAGGAAGGTGTACTTGCGGCCGATCATGTCGCCCAGCCGCCCGAACACCAGTGCGCCGAAGGGCCGCACGATGAAGCCGGCCGCGAAGGCCAGCAGCGCGAAGATGAAGGCCGATCCCGCATCGAGCCCGCTGAAGAATTGCTTGGCGATGATGGCCGCCAGCGATCCGTAGAGATAGAAGTCGTACCACTCGAATACCGTGCCTAGCGACGAGGCGAAGATCACCTTGCGTTCTTCCGGAGTCATGGGCCGCGGGGTCGCCTTGACCCCCGCGCCTTGCGATGCGTTGATAGCCATGTCTGTCTCCTTGATTTATTGAATATTTAGCGGGCTTGCCATAGGCCCGCCGATTCACTATCCGCCTGCCTGCTGACGCGAATCTGACTCACCTCTTACAGAAATTGACGGCGAACTGAACGATTTCTTACTAACTCAGCAGCAACCCTGATGCCGTCTTTTTCCATGTGAAAAGCACCGTAAAAACCCTGGCAAACCATGCTGCACTGCGTAAGCACTCGGTCAGAAGCAGTTTCCAGAATGCGCCGCAAGGCTGCAGATCCATGGGGCTGCCGCCGCGATTCCAACTTCAGGAGACAAACCATGACCGATCCGGTGGTAGACAAAATACAGCGCCATCCCAAATACCAGGAGCTGCGGTCCAGACGCAATCGCCTGGGCCTTTTTCTGACGCTGCTGATGCTGGTCGTTTATTACGGCTATATCGCGCTGATTGCCTTCGACAAATCCTTTCTGGCCCAGCCCATTGGCGCGGGCGTGACCTCACTGGGCATTCCTATCGCCATGGGCGTGATCGTGTTCTCGGTGATCGTCACCGGCCTCTACGTGCGCCGTGCCAATGGCGAGTACGACAAGCTCACCCAGGACATCCTGAAGGACGCCACGAAATGAAGAATTCCGCACAACGCATGCTGCTGGCGCCCGCCGTGGCGCTGGCCCTGACGGGGCCCGTGCTGGCCGCCGGCGGCGATGTCGGCGTGGCCGCCAAGCAGGCCACCAACTGGACCGCCATCATTCTCTTCACGGCCTTCGTCGTGGCCACGCTGTGGATCACCAAGTGGGCCGCGGGCCGCACCAAGTCGGCGGCCGATTTCTACACGGCCGGAGGCGGCATCACGGGCTTCCAGAACGGCCTGGCGATTGCGGGCGACTACATGTCGGCCGCCTCCTTCCTGGGCATCTCGGCCTCGGTCATGGCCAGCGGCTATGACGGCCTCATCTACTCCATCGGCTTCCTGGTGGGCTGGCCCATCCTGACCTTCCTGCTGGCCGAGCGCCTGCGCAACCTGGGCAAGTTCACCTTCGCCGACGTGGCCGGCTACCGCTTCTCCCAGACGCCGTTCCGCGCCTTCGCGGCCAGCGGCACGCTGGTGGTGGTGGCCTTCTACCTGATCGCGCAGATGGTGGGCGCGGGCCAGCTGATCAAGCTGCTGTTCGGCCTGGACTACTGGATCGCCGTGGTGCTGGTGGGCGGCCTGATGATGATCTACGTGCTGTTCGGCGGCATGACGGCCACGACCTGGGTGCAGATCATCAAGGCCTGCATGCTGCTGGCCGGCGTGACCTTCATGGGCTTCATGGTGCTGGCCAAGTACGGCTTCAGCCCCGAGGCGCTGTTCGCCGAAGGCGTGCGCGTGCGCTCCGAGATCGCTGCCAACAACGGCGCCGACCCCTCGGCCGCCGCCAAGGCGGGCCTGGCCATCATGGGCCCGGGCGGCTTCATCAAGGACCCGATCTCGGCCATCAGCTTCGGCATGGCGCTGATGTTCGGCACGCTGGGCCTGCCCCACATCCTGATGCGCTTCTTCACCGTGCCCGACGCCAAGGAAGCGCGCAAGAGCGTGTTCTGGGCCACGACCTGGATCGGCTACTTCTACGTGCTGATCTTCATCATCGGCTTCGGCGCCATCACCCTGGTGCTGACCAACCCCGAGATGGCCGACACGGTCAAGGGCGTGATCCACGGCGGCGCGGGCACGGCCAACATGGCGGCCGTGCTGGTGGCCAAGAGCGTTGGCGGCGACGTGTTCTACGGCTTCATCTCGGCCGTGGCCTTCGCCACCATCCTGGCCGTGGTCGCGGGCCTGACGCTGTCGGGCGCCTCGGCCGTGTCGCATGACCTGTACGCCACCGTGATCAAGAAGGGCAAGGCCGACAGCGCCGCCGAGCTGCGCGTCTCGCGCATCACCACGCTGACGCTGGGCGCCATCGCCGTGCTGCTGGGCATCGTGTTCGAGAAGCAGAACATCGCCTTCATGGTGTCGCTGGCCTTCGCGGTCGCGGCCTCGGCCAACTTCCCCCCGCTGCTGCTGTCGGTGCTGTGGAAGGACTGCACGACCAAGGGCGCCGTGATCGGCGGCTTCATGGGCCTGGCGTCCTCGGTGGGCCTGACCATCGTCTCGCCCCCGGTCTGGGAAGCCACGCTGGGCAACCCTGCAGGCTCGGCCTGGTTCCCCTATGCATCGCCCGCGCTGTTCTCCATGACCATCGGCTTCGTGGGCGTGTGGCTGTTCTCGGTGCTCGACAAGAGTGCCCAGGCCGCCAGGGAACGCGCCGTGTTCCCCGCGCAGCAGGTGCGTTCGGAAACGGGTCTGGGAGCTTCGGGCGCCTCCGGCCACTGAGCTGCCGAAGCGGCAACCACGCACAAGCCGGGCCATGCGCCCGGCTTTTTTTCATCCCTCGCCACACCAGAGACACTCAGTTTGATCGGCTGGAGAAGCCTTTTGAGCGGATGGGCGATGTCCTGCATTTTCCCCGCCCCTAGACTCGGGGGTCTGCCGAGCGCTTCGTGCAGCATGACTTCTCTCTTCAACGCACAGGATCCATCCGACATGCAACTCACCAGCCAAAGCTTCCAGGACGGCCAGGCCATCCCCGGCGAATTCGCGTTCGCCGTGCCCGATGCGGCATCCCACGTGGCGCTGTCGTCCAACCGCAATCCGCACCTTGCCTGGAGCGGCGCACCGGCGGGCACGCAGTCCTTCGTCGTGGTCTGCCACGATCCCGACGTGCCCAGCCGCGGCGACGATGTGAACCAGGAAGGCCGCGAAGTGCCGGCCAGCCTGCCGCGCGTGGACTTCTTCCACTGGCTGCTGCTGGACATTCCGGCCGCCACCACCGAGATCGCGGCAGGTGCCCAGTCCGACGGCGTCACGCCGCGCGGCAAGAGCGGCCCGGCCGCCCCCGGCGGCCTGCGCCACGGCATCAACGACTACACGGGCTGGTTCGCGGGCGACGAGCAGATGAAGGGCGACTACTACGGCTACGACGGCCCCTGCCCCCCGTGGAACGACAGCATCGTCCACCACTACGTCTTCACCGTCTATGCGCTGGCCACGCCCACGCTGGCGGTCTCCGGCGAACTGACCGGCGCCAATGTGCGCGCGGCGCTGCAAGCCGGCCAGGTGCTGGGCAAGGCCAGCATTACCGGCCTGTACAGCCTGAACCCTGCGGTCTGCGCCGCTTGAACCTGAACGGCGACCCGGTGCCCGGCAGCCACTGGCTGCTGCCTTCTGCCGCCCCCGTGGTGCGGGCCGGCCTGTGCAGCCTGGCGCAGCCCAGCCTGCGCCAGGCCCGGCATACGCCGCGCTTCCTGTTCCATGAAGCCTGCCTGCTGCTGGTGGCGGCAGGCAGGCTGGACCTGCACGACGGCAGCCACCAGACCACGGTGGACACGCCCTCTTGCCTGCTGCTGGTGCAGGCGCATACCAGCGCCGATCTGATGAAGACACCGGGCAGCGGCGGACAGCCCTTTCGCTCCGTGCTGCTGGCACTGTCGCCCGAGCTGCTGGAGGCGTTCCACCGCACACGCGCCCAGCCCGCAGCGCTGCCGCAGGACGAGCAGGCCTTTCGGCAACTGCCGCTGGACGATGACCTGCAAGACGCTCTGCGGCAGGTGCTGGCCAGCGTGCCGTCGCCGACTCTCAGCGACGAACGGCTGCGCTACCGGCTGATGGACCTGCTCGCCGCGCTCGCGGAGCGCGGCCACATCCTGCGCCGCGCGGGCCCGCCCGGCACGGCCTCGCGCCTGCGCACCCTCATTGCCCAGGCGCCCCAGCAGCACTGGACAGCGCACAGCGCCGGCAGCGCGCTGGCCATGAGCGAGGCCACGCTGCGCCGGCGCCTGGCCGGCGAGGGCGTCCGCTTCGAGGAACTGCTGGTGGACACGCGCATGCACCACGCCATGCTGCTGGTGCAGACCACCGGCTGGAGCCTGCAACACATCGCCCAGGCCTGTGGCTACCAGTCGCGTGCGCGCTTTTCGGAGCGCTTCCGTGCGCGCTTCGGCTATTCGCCGTCCGCCTTGCGCTGATGCAGCGCGGCCGGCGTCCCGCCAGCCAGCCTGCGCAGCTTGATGAAGGCCAGCGCTGCCATCACGGCGTCGTTGAGCGCGTCGTGGGCCTCGCGCCGGGGCAGGCCCAGATCGGCCATCAGCGTGGCAAAGCGCAGGTCGATCTCGGGCGCCTGCTGCTGCCAGGGCAGCAGCTGCCGGAAGCGGTGGTCGTAGTACAGGGCCGAGACTTCGATGCGCTCGTTGGGCAGGCCCGTGCCCAGCCAGGGGCGCAGCACGCGCTCGATCATGGCCACGTCGAATTCCAGGTAGTAGCCGACCAGCGGCCGGCTTCCGATGAAGCGCAGCAGCTGCGCGAGCGCGTCCTCGATGGCCAGGCCCCGGGCCAGGTCGCGCTCGCGCAGGCGGTGGATGCGCACGCTGTCCGCTGGCACGCTGCGCGAGGGGCGCACCAGCAGCTCCAGGCGCTCGCTGGACAGGATGCGCTCTCCCACGATGCGCACGGCGCCGATGGAGACGATCTCGTCGCTGCGCACGTCCAGGCCCGTGGTCTCGCAGTCCAGCGCCACCCATTCGCCGGGCGGCGGCGCATCGAAAAGGAAGTCATAGGCGGGGTCCGCCAGCCTGCGCCGCTGCCAGTTGCGCCGCAGGCCCGCCACCCATTTCGACAGGGGTGCCGCGCTCATACCGCGTCCAGCCGCAGGCGCTGGCGCAGCAGTTCCCGAAAGCGCCGCACCACGGCCAGCGTGTCCTTGAGCAGGTCGCGCTCCAGGCTGCTCAGGCGCGCCGGGTCCACATGGCCGGTGACGGGCCGGCCCAGGTCGATCTCGGCCAGGCCCGCCTGCAGGCGCAGGCCCATGAGAAAGTGCAGTCCTTCAAGCAGTTCGCGGCCCTGGACTTCATCGAGCACGCCTTCGGCCACCAGGGCCGCCAGGCGCTCGGCCGTTCCCGTGGCGGCGATGTGGTGGGCCAGCGCCAGGCTGCGCACGCCGTGGACGATGGGAAAGATGCCGGCCTTCTTGAGGTGCACGGGCGCCCCCTCGTCACCACGGCCCAGCAGCCGCTCCCACCAGCTGCCCGGCTCGTGCGCGAAGGCGTCGACGGCCGAGGCAAAGCGCGCCACCTGGGCGTCGCTGTCCAGGGCCAGCGCCATCAGGTCCCGCCGAACCTGCGCCAGCAAGGCTGCATCGCCTGCCACGGCGTGGGCATCCAGAAAGATGGCCAGGTGCATCAGCCCTTGCGGGCTGGGCAGGATCAGCCATTCGCGCACACGACGGCCAAAGTCGGCCACCGTGCCGCGCCACAGCGGATTGCTGAGCATGATGCCGCCCGGGCATTCGGGGTAGCCGAAGCGCTGCAGCTGCGCGGAAAAGCGCGCGCAGATGGCATCGAGGTCCTGGGGCGGCACATAGCCGTCGCGCAGCAGCAGGCCGTTGTCCTGGTCGGTCTTGAGCAATTGCTCGCCGCGCCCCTCGCTGCCCATGACGAAGAGGCAGCTGTGGGCCACCAGGTCCGGCGACGCCAGCATCTGCCAGGCACGCTCGAACAAACGGGCGTTGAGCTGCTGCACCAGGCGCGCCATGAGGGCAATGCGCGTGCCGCCCCGGTGCAGGGCGGCCACCAGGCGCGTGATCTGGGCAGCCGCCTGCTCCAGCGCCTGCAGGTCGGCGGCCTGCTCGATCTGCACCGTGATCAGGTGGGAGTGGTTGGCCAGGAAGCTGAACAGGTCCAGCGCCTCCAGGATGCCCAGCACCTGGCCCTGTGCATCGAGCACGGCCAGCCTGTGCACGCGCGCACGCAGCAGCACGACCAGGGCATCGCCCAGCTGGTCGTCGGCGCGCACGGTGAACACGGGCTGGCTGGCGAACTCGCCCACGGCCAGCCGCTCCAGCGGGCGGCCGTCAAGGATGGCGCGCTGCAGCGTGGTGCCCGTGAAGATGCCCAGGCCGCCCTGCGGCAGTCCCGAGACCAGCACGCAGGTTGTGCGCTCGGCATGGAACAGGCGCACCACGGAGACGATGTCGGTGGCCGCATCCACCACATGGGCGGCACGCAGATAGGCCTGGTCCACGCGCGCCAGCGTCAGCGACTGCAATTCGTGCCGGTCGGCGCGCTGGGCCAATGTGCCCAGCTTGTGGCCCAGGTCGGAGAACAGCAGGGCGCCAAAGGCCGTGTTGCGCGCGATCAGCTCGCCCACGGTTTCGCGCGCAAGCTGGTAGGCGATGAGCTCCTCGGCCACGGTGAAGCGGCTGCCCGTGCGGCCGGCCACCAGGGCGCGGCCGTCGAAGCTGTCGTCGGGGCCGTAGCTGGCCAGCACCTCGTCGCCCTCGGTCTGCACCACATGGCCCTTGATGATGACGAAGAGGTGGGTGGGCGCCGAGCCGGCGTCCAGCACCACGGCGCCCTCGGGGAAGTAGGCGATGTCCACGCCATCGCGCACCAGCGCTTGTTCGTCGGGCGTGAGGCAGTCGAAGGGCGAGGCGGCGAAGTTGAAGGCGTTGGGCATGGGGCGGGGCCGTTGTTCCAGCCCCGCCATTCAAACCTTCAGGCCTTGCTCCACGCTTGCAGCCGCGTCCCAGCCGCTGTCGAACCAGCTGTCGCCTTCCAGGTAGGCGCGCAGCATGGGCAGGCTGTCCAGGCCCCAGAAGAGGCGGCCGTCGACTTCCCAGGCCGGCACGCCGAACAGGCCTTGCGCGGCCGCGGCGTCGGTGTTCTCGCGCAGCAGGCGCTTGGCGTTGTCCGCCGCATCCGTGCGCAGCTGTGGCGCCAGCGTGGCGCGCAGGGCGTCGAGCCGCGCAGGGTCCAGCGCGTCGGCGCCGCCCAGCCAGACATGGCGCAGCACCGTGCCCGCGACAAAGCGGTTGACCGTGCCGTCGTCGCTGCATTCCAGCGCCAGGCGCAGCAGCGGCAGCGGGTTGAACGGATGGCGGGCCGGCATGTCCAGCCCCACGCCCGTGGCATGGCCCAGCCAGCTCACATGGCGGTAGGTCCACTCGCGCTTGCCCGCAATGCCGGCCGGCCCCGGGTTGGCATGGCGCTGCAGCAGCGCGCCCAGCAGCACGGGGCGGTACTGCATGTGGTGGCTGATGCCCTGCAGGGCCTGAGGCAGTTGCTCGAAGGCCAGCCAGGCATAGGGCGAGACGAAGTCGAGATGGAAGGTGATCTGCTTCATGGCGGCAGGCTCCTGCAGTGCAGTCCAGGGGGGTCTAGGGGACGGCGACCGTGATGCCCGCACGCTCGAGCAGCGCGTTCCAGATGACCAGGCGCTGCGACGCATCGGACTTGGACCAGGCACGGATCTCGTCGATGGTGCGAAAGCACCCTTCGCAATGGCTGCGGTCCGGCGTCATGCGGCAGACCGAGATGCAGGGCGATGGCACGGGCTCGTCGTCAGCGCGCGCAGCGAAGGCTGCGCCGGCCTTGTGGGCCAGCATTTCCTTGGGGCCCATCATGCCGCCACCTCCTGCACCACGTCGGCCCAGGGCGCACCGGCCAGGGCCTGCAGCGCGGCCGGCGTGGCCGCGAACACCGCATGCGGATGGCCGGCGGCCGCCCAGACGGTGTCGAAGCGCTGCAGTTCCCGGTCCACCAGGGTCACGGGCGTGTTGGCATGGGCCACGGGGCTGACGCCGCCGATGGAAAAGCCCGTCTGCGCCTTGACGAAGTCGGCATCGGCACGGCCCACGGGGCCGACCAGGGCGGCGACCTTCTTCTCGTCCACGCGGCGGTCGCCCGAGGCCACGACCAGCACGGCCACGCCGTCGCTGCGGCGGCGGAAGATGATGCTCTTGGCCACCTGGCCCACGAGGATGCCCAGCTGGTCGGCCGCTTCCTGGGCCGTGCGCGCCGCGCCGTCCAACATGCGCGGCCCCTCGCCATGGCCGGCCTGCTGCAGGAAGGCCGCCACGCGCTGCACGCCTTCGGGAAGATGGTGGAGTTCAGATCCGCACATGCTCACACCGCCTCGCATGCAGACGCGCTGGCGCGCTTGGTGAGCAGTGCCTTGGCCACGCGCGATTGCGTGGGGCGGCCCAGGTGGTCGCTGATGAACTGGCCAGCGTCAATCAGCTTGTCCAGGTCGATGCCGGTCTCTATGCCCATGCCCTGCAGCATGTAGACCACGTCCTCGGTGGCCACATTGCCCGTGGCGCCCTTGGCGTAGGGGCAGCCGCCCAGGCCCGCCACCGAGGTGTCGAACTGCCACACTCCCAGCGACAGCGCGGCCAGCGTGTTGGACACGGCCTGGCCGTAGGTGTCGTGGAAGTGGCCCGAGACATCGTCGATGGCGAAGTGCTGCAGCGTGGCCTCGATGGCCTTGCGCACCTTGACGGGTGTGCCCACGCCGATGGTGTCGGCCACGCCCACATGCTGCACGCCGATGCCCTTCATGAGGCCGGCCAGGTAGGCCACGCGCTCGGGGGCGATCTCGCCTTCGTAGGGGCAGCCCACGGTGCAGCTCATGGCGCCGCGCACGTAGATGCCCTGGGCGCGTGCGGCCTCGGCCACGGGGGCGAAGCGGTCGATGCTTTCGGCAATGGAGCAGTTGATGTTCTTCTGGCTGAAGGCCTCGCTGGCTGCGCCGAAGACCACGATCTCGTCGGGCCACAGTTCGCGCGGCGCCGACAGCGCGGCCTCCAGGCCCTTCATGTTGGGCGTGAGCACGCTGTAGCGCACGCCGGGGCGGCGGACGATGCCGGCCATGACTTCGGCGTTGTCGGCCATCTGCGGCACCCATTTGGGGCTGACGTAGCTGGTGACCTCGATTTCCTTGAGGCCGGCTTCCTGCAGGCGGTGCACCAGCTCGATCTTGACGGCGGCGGGCACGGGCTGTTTTTCATTCTGCAGGCCGTCGCGGGGGCCTACATCGACGAGTTTGACGCGGGAAGGAATGCTCATGGGGTGTTCTCACCGGGATGACGGGTACGGCCCCTATTGTCCAGGCTTGCAGGCCCGGGCACCACCCCATATCCTGCCGGGCCATGCACAACGGCTGCCAGCGCCCCGTTCAGCCCGGCAGGGCCGCCATTTCCTCGCGCAGCATCTCCACCATGCGCGCGGCAGCCGGCGACAGGCGGCGGCCGCTCAGGCGCACCAGGCCGATGGGGCGGCGCAGCACCGGCCGTGCCAGCGGGCGCGCCACCACCTCCGGCCGCTGCACCACCTGCGCGGCCAGCAGCGGCAGCGCGCTCACGCCCAGATCGGCAGCCACCATGGCCGCGATGGTGGCCAGGTGCTCCACGGCGTACTGGGGCGCAAAGCGTATGCCGTGGGTCAGCAGGGCCTCGTCGGCGTACTGCCGCACGCTGGTGCCGGCCGGCATGGAGATGTGGGGCAGATGGGCCACGTCGGCCCAGCCCAGATCGCCGCGCCCGCGCGCCAGCGCATGGCCGCGGCCCAGCAGCAGCACGAAGCGGTCGGAGGCCAGGGGCAGGTAGTCCAGGTCGGCATAGGCGGGGTTGGCCGCCGTGAGCGCAAAGTCCACGCGGCCCGCGCGCACCATGTCGAAGGCCGGCCCGGCCAGGCTGTCGAACAGCTCCAGGTGCACGCCCGGATGCTCGGCCGCAAAGCGCGCCAGCACGCGGGGCAGCAGGCCCGCGGCCAGCGAAGGCAGGGCCGCCAGCGCCAGCCGCCCCACCTGCACCTGGGCCACCTCCTGCACGCGGCGCACGGTCTCGTCCATCTGGTGGCGCAGGATGCGCGCCTGCTCGGCGAAGACCTCGCCGGCCTGGGTCAGTTCCACGGCGCGCGTGGTGCGCTCGAACAGGCGCGCGCCCAGCATCTCTTCCAGCCGCGCCAGCGTGCCCGAGACGGCCGACTGCGACAGGTGCATCTGCAGCGCCGTGCGCCGAAAGCTCAGCGAATCGGCCAGCGCCAGAAAGACATCGACCTCGCGGGCCGACCAATTGATCTTCATGGCCGATCAGTTTATCGAAAAATGCGTCTTTACCGTTCAATGACGTCTGCCTAGACTGCGCCTCAAATCCATGAGATCAGCAGGAGACGGCATGCACAGCAGTTCGCCGCGCCACGCGCGCACGGTGGTCGTCGGGGGAGGCACCATGGGTGCCGATGTGGCCGTGGTCTTGGCCCGGGGCGGCGCCCTGGTGACCGTGGTCGACCCCGGCGCGGCACGGCGCGAGCTGCTGCTGCAGCACATTGCCATCGAGCTGGCCACGGCCGGCTTTGCCCGGTGCGCGTCCCAGGTCTCGGTCTGCGCGGCGCTGGAGGATGTGGCCTGGGACGGCGTCGCCCTGGTGGTGGAATGCATCACCGAGCGGCTGGACGCCAAGCAGGCGCTGTTCGCCGAGCTGCAGGCGCATGCGCCGGCCGACGCCGTGCTGGCCAGCAACAGCTCGGGCTTTCCCATCAGCGCCATCGCCAGCGGCCTGCCCACGGCGCAGCGCATGCTGGGCCTGCACTTCTTCATGCCCGCCCACCTGGTGCCGCTGGTGGAGGTGGTGCTGGGAGAGCGCAGCGACCCGGCCCTGGGCCAGTGGCTGCACGCCTTCATGCGCGGCTGCGGCAGCGTGCCGGTGCTGGTGAAGAAGGACAAGCCCGGCTTTCTGGCCAACCGCATGCAGCATGCGCTGTCGCGCGAGGCCTTCGCCCTCATCGACGAGGGCATTGCCTCGCCCGAGGACGTGGATGCCGCCGTGCGCTTCGGCTTCGGCTTCCGCTTCCTGGCAGCCGGTCCCGTGCTGCAGCGCGACCATGCGGGCATCGAGGTGCATTGCGCGGCGGCCGCCACCATGTACCCCACGCTGTCCAACACCGATGTGCCGGCCCAGGCCCTGCGCGATCGCGTGGCGCGCGGCGATCTGGGCATGAAGACCGGCAAGGGCTTCTTCGACTGGCCCGAAGACCGCCGCCTGGCCGAGCGTGCCCGCTACGACGCGCTGCTGCGCCAGGGCCTGGCCCTGCTGGCCAGCGAGCTGCCGGTGCCGGAGCAGGCACAGGACACGCCATGAGCACGCCGGTCCCCACGTCAAACACGTCGCAGTGGAACGACCCACTGATCATCACCGTGGCCCCCAACGGCGCCTACTAGCAGCCGGCCGACCACCGAGCCCTGCCGGTCACTCCGCAGGCGCTGGCCGCCAGGTGGGCGTGATGTTCGACATCGTGGGCAGCTCGCTGCAGCACATCCAGGGCGGGCGCCTGATCCCGCTGGCCGTCACCTCGGCAGAGCGCAGCAAGGTGCTGCCCGATGTGCCCACCATGGCCCAGGCCGGCGTGCCCGGCTACCAGATCACGGGCTGGCATGGCATTGCCGTGCGCGCGGGCACGCCGCCCGCTGCCATCGACAAACTCAATGCCACGGTCAACGCCATCTTCAAGGACCCGGCCTTCCGCACGCGCTGGGAGGCCATAGGCACGCCGGCCGTGGGCGGCACGGCGGCCGAATTCGGCGCCTTGATCAAGAGCGACTCCCAGCGCCTGGGTGCCCTGGTACGCAGCACCGGCGTGACGCTGGACTGAGCGCGCCCGTCAGTAGCCGCACCGCAGGTCCACGCGGCCGCTCACGGCCTCGCCCCGGCTCAGCGCCGCGACCTTGCCCACGATCTGCTCCACGCTGTCGCGCGCCAGGGTGCGCGCCGAGGTGTGGGGCGTGAGCGTGATGCGCGGATGCCGCCAGAAGGCATGGCCGTCGGGCAGCGGCTCGGTGCGGAACACATCGAGCAACGCGCCGGACACATAGCCCCCGTCGATGGCGGCGATGAGGTCCTCGTCCGCCACATGGCCGCCGCGTCCCACGTTGATCACATAGGCGCCCGGCTGCAGCAGGGCCAGGCTGCGCGCGTCGATGATGCTGTCGGTCTCGGGGGTCAGCGGCAGCAGGTTGACGAGGATGCGGGTGGCGCGCAGAAAGGCGTCGAAGTCCTGCGGGCCGCAGAAGCCACGCACGCCGTCGATGGCATGCGGCGTACGGCTCCAGCCGTTGACGGGGAAATCGAACACCGCCAGCGCGCGCGCCACGCGCTCGCCCATGCGGCCCAGTCCCATGACGCCCACGGGGTAGTCGGCACGCCGGGGATTGGGCCGGTGCTGCCACAGGCCGGCGGCCATGTCGGCCTCGTAGCCGTCCAGGCCGCGGAAGAAGCGGATCACGGCCTGGCTGACGTATTCGGCCATCTGCACGGCCATGCCGGCGTCCTCCAGGCGGTAGACGGGAAGGTCGGGCGGCAGGCGCAGCGGCAGCAGCGCATCGACGCCGGCACCGATGTTGAACAGGGCCTTGAGGCCCGGCTGCTCGTCGATGAAGCGCTGGGGTGGCGCCCAGACCAGAGCGTAGTCGGCCTGCGGCGCGCCCGGCGACCAGATGTCCACCTCGGCGCCCGGCAGGGCCGCGCGCAGTCCTTGCAGCCAGGCGTCGGGCCTGGTGTCTTCGCAGCAGAAAGTCACTCGCATAGGTGGCCAAGCCTAACGGCCTGGCGACGCCCACGCGCGACTTTTGCGCAAAACTGTCTTGCCTGCGGGCTCAGCTTTCCAGGCGCAGCAGCTCGGAGCCTTCGGTCACCTGGTCGCCGGGCGCATACAGCAGCTCGGCCACCACGCCGTCGCCGGGCGCGGCGATGGTGTGCTCCATCTTCATGGCCTCCATCACGGCCAGCGGCTGGCCCTTGCTGACCTTGTCGCCGGCCTTGACGGCAAAGGAGACCACCTTGCCCGGCATGGGCGCCGTCAGGCGGCCGCCTTCCGAATGCACATCGCCCGCATGGGCCAGCGGATCGGCCAGGCCCAGCACGGCCGCGCCCTGGGGAGCGAACACATGGCATTGCTCGCCCAGCACATGGACCTGGGCGCGCAGGCGCTGGCCCGCGAATTGCACATCGAAGGCGCCGTCCCCGGCCTGTTGCCAGGACAGCAGGCCCTCGGCGAGGGACTCGCCCTCGCCCACGGCCAGTTGCAGCGCGCCGTCATGCAGGTAGCGCAGGCGCGCGGGCACGGCGGCCTCGCCCTGGCGGAAGTCCCAGCGCCGCTCGGCCACGCCGTGCGAGCGCCAGCCGTCGCGGCGGCTGAAGGGGTCGGCGGTTTCCTGCGCGCGCTCGGCCTGCAGTACCTGGGCCACGGCGGCGGCCACGGCCTGGGCCTGCGGCAGGCGCTGCTGGTGGAACAGATGCTGCTTCTCGCGCTCGATCAGCGCCGTGTCCAGCTTGGCGGTTGCAAAGGCATCGCTGGCGATGACCTGGCGCAGGAACTGCACATTGGTGGCCAGGCCCACGATGCGTGTCTCGGCCAGGGCGGCATCGAGCCGCGCCAGCGCCTGTTCGCGCGTGTCGCCATGCACGATGAGCTTGGCGATCATGGAGTCGTAGAAGGGGCTGATGGCATCGCCCTCGCGCACGCCGTCGTCCACGCGCACGTCGCCGACACGGAAGCTGGCGCAGTCGGGCTTGCGGTAGACATGCAGGGTGCCGGTGGCGGGCAGGAAGCCGTTGTCGGGGTTTTCTGCGCAGATGCGCGCCTCGATGGCATGGCCGGTGATGCGCAGCTCGTCCTGGCGCTTGGGCAGGGGCAGGCCGCTGGCCACGCGCAGCTGCCAGTCCACCAGGTCCTCGCCCGTGATGGCCTCGGTCACCGGGTGCTCGACCTGCAGGCGGGTGTTCATTTCCATGAAGTAGAACTTCATGGCCTCGGGCTGGTCGTAGCCGCCGGGCTGCTCGACGATGAATTCCACCGTGCCCGCGCCCACGTAGTTCACGGCCTGGGCGGCGGCCACGGCGGCCTCGCCCATCTTCTGGCGCAGCGCAGGCGTCATGCCGGGCGCGGGGGACTCCTCCAGCACCTTCTGGTGGCGGCGCTGGACCGAGCAGTCGCGCTCGAACAGGTAGACGCAGTTGCCCTGGGTGTCGCCAAAGACCTGGATTTCGATGTGGCGCGGGCGCAGCACGTATTTCTCGACCAGCACGGCGTCGTCGCCGAAGCTGTTGATGGCCTCGCGCTGGCAGCTGGCCAGGGCGGCGGCGAAGTCCTCGCTGCGCTCGACCAGGCGCATGCCCTTGCCGCCGCCGCCCGCGCTGGCCTTGATCAGCACCGGGTAGCCGATGCGGTCGGCCTCGCGCTGCAGCAGCTGCGGGTCCTGGTCGGCCCCGTGGTAGCCGGGCACCAGGGGCACGCCGGCCTTTTCCATGAGTTGCTTGGAGGCCGCCTTCAGGCCCATGGCGCGGATGGCCGAGGGCGGCGGGCCGATGAAGACCAGGCCGGCATCGGCGCAGGCCTGGGCGAATTCCTCGTTCTCGCTGAGAAAGCCGTAGCCGGGGTGGATGGCCTGGGCGCCCGTGGCCTTGGCGGCCTCCAGGATGCGTTCCCAGCGCAGATAGCTGTCCTTGGGGGCGCTGCCGCCGATGTGCACGGCCTCGTCGCAGGCCTGCACATGCTTGGCGCGGGCATCGGCGTCCGAGTACACGGCCACGGTGCGCACGCCCATGCGGCGGGCGGAAGCCGCGACGCGGCAGGCGATTTCACCGCGGTTGGCGATCAGGATCTTCTTGAACATGCGTTATCTCCAGTGTTTTCTCTGCAGCCCCGGTCATTCGGCGACCGGCGGCTATGGTTTTTGATTCATCGCGGGAGACCCGCCGAACAGCGCGCGCAGGCGCTGCACCACGGCCTTGAGAAAGCGCCACAGCGCCCAGGTCAGCAGCCACAGCGCGATGACCACGACCAGCAGCACGGCGGCGAAGGCCAGCGGGTGCGTGAGCGCCAGCCAGATCGCGCCCACCGAGGCGCCGTCCTCCACCAGGCTCGCGCCCACGTTGGAAAACGGCTCGGGCGAGGTGTTGATGGCCGCGCGCGTCGTGCTTTTGGCCACCTGGCTGGACAGGGCCAGCGAGCCGCCCATCAGGGCCGCCATGGTGGCCATGGTCGCGCTGTCGGCGCCGAAGACGCCGGCCGCCAGCGCCGCGCCCGCCGGGATGCGGATCACGCTTTGCAGCAGGTCCCAGACCGAGTCCACCCCGGGGATCTTGTCGGCGAAGAACTCCACGAACAGCAGCGCTCCGCTGGCGAACAGCAGGGCCGGATGCTCCAGCACATGCAGCCCGCCCGGCAGCACCACCCAGCCCAGCGCCCCCAGCAGCCCGGTCACGAACACCACGGCGTAGAGCCGGAAACCGCTGGCCCAGCCCAGTGCGGCGGCCAGCGCCAGCAGGCCGGCCATGTCCATGCCGCTGGTGGCCTGGCCCACGCGCTCGGCCACTTCGCCAGCCGCCTCGCTGACCGTGTGGTGCACGGCCGGGCCCGGGTACAGGCCCACGGACTGCAGCCACTGGACGAGGGAGTCGGTCAGGGTGCTCATGGTGTTGGCTCGGCGTTGGCTCGGCGTTGCTCGGTGGTGGCGCGATGAATGGGCAGCCTGCGCGTGTCAGGCCAGCCAGGCCGGCTTGCGCTTTTGCAGGAAGGCCTGCACGCCCTCCTTGCCCTCGGCGCTGGCGCGGATGTCGGCGATGCCTTCGACGGTGGCGGCGATCAGCTGCTCGTTGATCTCGCGCTCGGCCACGTCGATCACCAGGCGCTTGCAGGCGCGGGCGGCGGCGGGACCGGCGCTGACCAGGTGCTTGAGCAGGCCGTCCACGGCGTTGTCCAGCTCTTCGGCGGGCACGACGCGGTGCACGAAGCCGATGCGCAGCGCCTCGGCCGCGTCGAAGCGCTCACCGGTCAGGAAGTAGCGGTGGGCGGCGCGCGCGCCCATGGCGCGGATCACGTAGGGGCTGATGGTGGCGGGGATGAGGCCGATCTTCACTTCGGACAGGCAAAAGCCCGCGCCCTCGGCGGCCACGGCCATGTCGCAGGCCGCGACCAGGCCCATGCCGCCCGCATAGACATCGCCCTGCACGCGCGCGATGGTGGGCTGCGGGCATTCGTAGATCACGCGCAGCATCTCGGCCAGCAGGCCGGCGTCCTCGCGGTTCTCGTCGCGCGAGTAGTCGGCCATGCGGCGCATCCAGTTGAGGTTGGCGCCCGCGCAAAAGGCCGGCCCCTCGGCGGCCAGCACCACGGCGCGCACGTCGCTGCGCTTGCCCACGGCGTGGAAGGCGTGGGTGATGTCGGCAATGACCTCGTCGCTGAAGGCATTGCGCACTTCGGGCTGGGTCAGCGTGATGGTGGCCAGGGGGCCCTGGAATTCGAGGGTCAGTGCGGTGGTTTTCATGAAGTACCTCGCTGCAAGGAAAGAGGGGCCGCCGTCACATGCGGAACACGCCGAAGCGCGTGTCCGCTATGGGCGCGTTGCGCGTGGCCGCCAGGCCCAGCGCCAGCACGCGGCGCGTGTCGGCGGGGTCGATGACGCCATCGTCCCACAGGCGCGCCGTCGCGTAATAGGGGTGGCCCTGATCCTCGTACTGCTGGCGGATGGGGGCCTTGAAGGCCTCTTCCTCCTCGGCCGTCCACTGGCCGCCCTTGGCCTCGATGCCGTCGCGCTTGACGGTGGCCAGCACGCTGGCCGCCTGCTCGCCGCCCATGACCGAGATGCGCGCGTTGGGCCACATCCACAGGAAGCGCGGTGAGTAGGCGCGGCCGCACATGCCGTAGTTGCCCGCGCCGAAGGAGCCGCCGATGATGATGGTGAACTTCGGCACGGCCGCCGTGGCCACGGCCGTGACCAGCTTGGCGCCGTGGCGGGCAATGCCTTCGTTCTCGTACTTGCGGCCCACCATGAAGCCCGTGATGTTCTGCAGGAAGACCAGCGGGATCTTGCGCTGGCAGCACAGCTCGATGAAGTGCGCGCCCTTGACCGCCGATTCGCTGAACAGGATGCCGTTGTTGGCGATGATGCCCACCTGCATGCCCTCGATGCGCGCAAAGCCGCAGACCAGGGTGGCACCGAAGCGAGCCTTGAACTCGTCGAAGCGGCTGCCGTCCACCACGCGGGCGATGATCTCGCGCACATCGAAGGGCTTGCGCGTGTCCACGGGGATCACGCCGTACAGCTCGCCGCCGTCGAACAGCGGCGCCTCGGGCGGCAGGTCGCCGGCCGAAGGCTGCTTGGCATGGTTGAGGTTGGCCACGGACTGGCGCGCCAGCGCCAGCGCGTGGGTGTCGTTGTGGGCCAGGTGGTCGGCCACGCCCGACAGGCGCGTGTGCACGTCGCCGCCGCCCAGGTCCTCGGCGCTGACCACCTCGCCCGTGGCGGCCTTCACCAGCGGCGGGCCGCCCAGGAAGATGGTGCCCTGGTTCTTGACGATGATGGACTCGTCGCTCATGGCCGGCACATAGGCGCCGCCGGCCGTGCACGAGCCCATGACCACGGCGATCTGGGCAATGCCCTGGGCGCTCATGTTGGCCTGGTTGAAGAAGATGCGACCGAAGTGCTCGCGGTCGGGAAACACATCGTCCTGGTTGGGCAGGTTGGCACCGCCCGAGTCCACCAGGTAGATGCAGGGCAGGCGGTTCTGCGCGGCGATCTCCTGGGCGCGCAGGTGCTTCTTCACCGTCATCGGGTAGTAGGTGCCGCCCTTCACCGTGGCGTCGTTGCACACGATCATGCAGTCCACGCCGCTGACGCGGCCGATGCCGGCGATCAGGCCCGCGCCGGGCGCATCGTTGCGGTACATGTTGAGCGCGGCCAGCGGGGCGATCTCCAGGAAGGGCGTGCCCGGGTCCAGCAGCATGGCCACGCGATCGCGCGGCAGCAGCTTGCCGCGCGCCACGTGCTTGGCGCGCGCGGCCTCGCCGCCGCCCTCGGCGACCTTGGCCACCTGGGCCTGCAGGTCTTCGACCACGGCGCGCATGGCGGCGGCATTGGCCAGGAAGTCCGCCGAACGCGGATTGAGTTGGGTGCCCAGAATGCTCATGTGTGGCCTCTTCTTGTGTTTGCCCGATGCGGGCGCTTGGTTTTTTCGAATGTGCTGCAAAGAACGGCGGCCCGGGCTGGGGAAAATGCCGTATGCACACCGTTGAAATCGTCTTGCTCGTTTTGCTGCTGGGGGCACTGACCGGCATTGCCGCGCGCTATGTGCGCGCCATCCCGCTGCCGCTGATACAGATCGCCCTGGGAGCGCTGATCGCCTGGCCGCAAAAGGGCCTGCACATCGCCTTCGATCCCGAGCTGTTCCTGCTGCTGTTCATCCCGCCGCTGCTGTTCGCCGACGGCTGGCGCATCCCCAAGCGCGAGTTCTTCTCGCTGTACCGCCCCATCCTGCGCCTGGCGCTGGGCCTGGTGCTGTTCACGGTGGTGGGGCTGGGCTGGCTGATCCACTGGCTGGTGCCCGGCATGCCGCTGACCGTGGCCTTTGCGCTGGCCGCCGTGGTCTCGCCCACCGATGCCGTGGCCGTCTCGGCCATCACGCGCAACCTGGGCATGCCCGAGAAGACCATGCACATCCTCGAGGGCGAGTCCCTGCTCAACGACGCCTCGGGCCTGGTGGCGCTGAAATTCGCCATCGCGGCCACGCTGACCGGCCTGTTCTCGTGGACCGAGGTGGCCAAGGATTTCATGTGGATGGCCCTGGGCGGCCTGGGCGTGGGCACGCTGATCGGCTGGGGCTTTTCCTATGCGCGCAGCACCATCACGCGCCGCCTGGGCGACGTGGCGGCCACGCAGATGGTGCTGCTGCTGATCCTGCTGCCCTTCGCCGCCTACATCGTGGGCGAGAAGATCGGCGTGTCGGGCATCCTGTCGGCCGTGGCCGCGGGCATTGCCACCAACTTCGCCGACCTGGAGCGCAGCAGCTACATCAGCGAGCGGCTGCAGACCGAGGGCACCTGGAGCATGGTGGAAGCCTCGTTCAACGGCGCCATCTTCCTGCTGCTGGGCCTGCAGCTGCCCTCCATCATCGGCGTGACGCTGCACGATGCGGGCAGCGAATGGTGGGTGCTGGTGGGCTATGTGGTGATCATCTCCAGCGCGCTGCTGCTGATGCGCTGGATCTGGCTGACGCTGGGCGTGCAGCGCAGCCTGGCTCGCGCCCACTTCCAGGGAAAGATGGCAGAGCGCCCCTCGCACCTGCTGAACCTGGCCACCACCATGGCCGGCATACGCGGCGCCGTGACGCTGGCCGGCGCGCTGTCCGTGCCCATGCTGCTGAACAACGGCCAGCCCTTCCCCGGCCGCGAGATGCTGGTCTTCCTGGCCACGGGCACCATCTTGTTCACCCTGGTGCTGGGCAGCATCGCCCTGCCGCTGATCCTGCGCCGCATGCCCCAGCCCGGCGAATCGCCCACGGTGCGCGAGGAGCGCCTGGCGCGCGTGGCCGCCTGCCAGTCCGCCATTGGCGGGCTGACGCTGAGCGAGGAAGAGATCCAGGGCCACACGCCCGAATGGGTGGCCATGCACCAGGAGGTCATGGGCCACCTGACGCAGGAGTACCGCAACCGCGTCCAGCTGCTGGACGACGGCAGCGGCACGGCCTCCAGCATCGAGATCCAGCGCGAGGCGCCCGAAGTCGTGCGCCAGCGCAAGCTGCGCTACCTGCTGGAGATCGAGCTGCGCCTGCGCTGCATCCACCAGGAGCGCGACGCGCTCTACGCCGAGCGCCAGGCCCACCGTATCAACGACGAGTCGCTGCGCCGCCTGGTCAGCGAGCTGGACATGCAGGAGATCTCGCTGCGCAAGCGCCTGGTCGTGGCGCGCCGCGCTGCCGCCTCGGCCATGGCCGCGCCCGAGGGCGGCACGCCCTAGGCGGCACGCGGTGGACAGCTGGCGGCAGCGCATGAAAGCAGCCCTCAGGCGGTCCTGGCCGGGCGCAGATCCAGCATGGCGATCATCTCGTCGCGGATCTTGAATTTCTGGATCTTGCCGGTCACCGTCATCGGGAAGGCCTCGACGAAGCGGATGTAGCGCGGCACCTTGTAGTGGGCGATCTGGCCCTTGCAGAAGTCGCGCACGCCGTCTTCGGTCAGCGTCTGGCCGGGCTTGACGATGATCCAGGCGCACAGCTCCTCGCCATAGCGCACGTCGGGCACGCCGACGACCTGCACGTCCTGCACCTGCGGATGGCGGTAGAGGAATTCCTCGATCTCGCGCGGGTAGATGTTCTCGCCGCCGCGGATCACCATGTCCTTGATGCGGCCGACGATGTTCACGTAGCCCTGCTCATCCATGGTGGCCAGGTCGCCCGTGTGCATCCAGGCATCGTCGTCGATGGCCTCGCGCGTGCGGGCCTCGTCCCCCCAGTAGCCGTGCATGACCGAGTAGCCGCGCGTGCACAGCTCGCCCGAGACACCGGGCGCCACCACCTCGCCCGTGGCCGGGTCGACGATCTTCACCTCCAGGTGCGGCTGCACCTTGCCCACGGTGGACACGCGGCGCTGAAGCGGCGTGTCGGCATCGCTCTGGCAGCTGACGGGGCTGGTCTCGGTCATGCCGTAGGCGATGGTGATCTCGGACAGATGCATGTCGCTGACCACGCGCTTCATCACCTCGATGGGGCAGGGCGAGCCGGCCATGATGCCGGTGCGCAGCGTGCTCAGGTCGAACTCCTTGAAGCGCGGGTGGTCCAGCTCGGCGATGAACATCGTGGGCACGCCGTGCAGGCCCGTGCAGCGCTCGGCCTGCACGGTCTCCAGCACCAGCAGCGGATCGAATCCGTCATTCGGGTAGACGATGGCCGAGCCATGCGTGAAGCAGGCCAGGTTGCCCAGCACCATGCCGAAGCAGTGGTACAGCGGCACGGGAATGCACAGCCGGTCCTCGGGCGTCAGCCGCATGCACTCGCCGATGAAAAAGCCGTTGTTCAGGATGTTGCGGTGGGTCAGCGTGGCGCCCTTGGGAAAGCCCGTGGTGCCGCTGGTGAACTGGATGTTGATGGGGTCGGTGTTCTTGAGCGTGGCGGCCACGGCGTCGATGCGCGCATCCTGCGCATCACCGCGCGCCAGCAGGCTGGAAAAGCGCAGCATGCCGGGCTGCTCTTCGCCCTGCCCTGCCACGTCGATCCAGACCACGCTGCGCAGCTGGGGCAGGCGCGCGCAATGCAGGCGGCCGGGCTCGGCCGTGGCCAGCTCGGGGGCCAGTTCGCGCAGCATGCCCAGGTAGTCGCTGGTCTTGAACTGCGCCATGGTCACCAGGGCCTTGCAGCCGACCTTGTTGAGCGCGTACTCCACCTCGGAGGTGCGGTAGGCCGGGTTGATGTTGACCAGCACCAGGCCGACCTGGGCCGTGGCCAGCTGCATCAGCACCCATTCGGCGTTGTTGTGCGACCAGATGCCGACGCGGTCGCCCTTGTCCAGCCCCAGGCCCAGCAGCGCGCTGGCCAGGCGGCGCGCCTCGGTGTGCAGGCCGGCATAGCTGTAGCGCAGGCCCTGATGGCGGCTGACCAGGGCCTCGCGATCGGGCTGGCGGGCCGCCATGTCGGCAAAGAAATCGCCGATGGTCTGCTCGATCAGCGGCACATCGGTGCGGCCTTGGGCATGGCTGGAAGCGAGCGGGGCGTTCTGGGCGGGCATGCGTTGTCTCCTGTGTCGTCGGCGGCGCCTGGGACGGGCAAATGCAGTGGCCTGCCCCGTCACGGCAGCTATTGCGTGGCAGCATAAGGGCCAACCCCGAGCAGAACAGGCCACGAAGGTTGCAATAATTGCCAGCATGTTCACCCCCTCGCTGGTCAAGACCCCCCTGCCCCAGGCGGCCGCCACCATGGCCTCCGCACACCCTGCAGTCACGCCCATGGCCTTTGTGCAGGCCATTATGCTGGCCTACGAACGCCGGGGTATCAGCGCCCTGTCCGCCCTGGAGAAGGCACAAATTGCGCCAGACTCCGTCAAAGAGCGCAACGAGTGCATCACGGCGCTGCAGATGGAGGCACTGTCCGATGCCGCCATGCGCGAACTCGACGACGAGGCCCTGGGCTGGTTCTCCCGGCGCCTGCCCTGGGGCAGCTACGGCATGCTGGCGCGCGCCAGCATGGGCAGCGAGCAGCTGGGCCTGGCACTGGCGCGCTGGTGCCGCCACCATGGCCTGCTGGCCGACGACATCCGCCTCACGCTGACGCAGGAAGACGGCTTGGCCACGCTGGCCATCGAGGAGCTGTCCACGCTGGGCGCCATGCGCGAGTTCTGCCTGCTGTCGGTGCTGCGCAATATCCACGGCCTGGCCAGCTGGTTCATCGACGAGCCGCTGCCGCTGCGGCGCGCCTGCTTTCCCTTCGATCCCCCGCCGCATGCGGGCGTGTATGCGCTGCTGTTCCCGCCGGGCGAGGTGGAGTTTGGCGCGGCCCGGGCCTGCCTCCAGTTCGACGCGCGTTTTCTGGATATGCCGCTGACGCGCGACGAGCCCGCGCTGCAGCGCATGCTGCAGCGCGCCCTGCCGCTGCAGGTGCGCCCCTACCGGCGCGAGCGCCAGCTGGTGCAGCGCGTGCGCCAGCTGCTGGCGGCCGACGCCGAATGCCTGCAGACGGCCGACACGCTGGCCCGCCAGCTGCACCTGTCCCAGCGCAGCCTGCACCGCCAGCTCAAGGAAGAAGGCGCCTCGCTGCAGGCGCTCAAGGACGAGGTGCGGCGCGAGCGTGCCGTGGCCCTGCTGCTGCGCACCAGCCGGCCCATCAAGCGCATCGCCCAGTCCTGCGGGTTTCTCAACGACAAGAGCTTCATCCGCGCCTTCCGGCTGTGGACGGGGCTGTCACCCTCCGAATTCCGCAAGAGCGCACGAGCCCGGCCCGAGTGAGGGCCGCGCGCATCCTGGCGCGATTTGCATCCTGCGCGACTGCCGCCGTCCGCGCATCTGGCCTAGGCTTTGCGCATGCACCATCTCCACCACTGCGTCAGCGCGCGCTCCTTCCGCGCGCTGTGGATGCTCGAAGAACTGCAGCTTCCCTACACGCTGCACATGCTGCCGTTTCCGCCGCGCGTGCTGCAGCGCAGCTACCTGGAGCTCAACCCGCTGGGCACGGTGCCGCTGCTGCGCCACGGCGAGGCCAGGCTGACCGAGTCAGCCGCCATCTGCGAATACCTGGCCGCCCTGCACCCCGGGGCGGGCCTGTGCGTGCAGCCGCAGGAGGCGGGCTTTGCGGCCTACCTCAACTGGCTGCACATGAGCGATGCCACGCTGACCTTCCCGCAGACCCTGGTGCTGCGCTATGCGCACTTCGAGCCAGCCGAACGGCGCCAGCCCCAGGTGGCCCAGGACTACCAGCGCTGGTTCCTCGCGCGGCTGCGCGCCGTGGAGCAGGCCGTGGAGCAGCGCCACTGGCTCGCGGCAGACCGCTTCACCGCTGCCGACGTAGCCGTGGGCTATGCGCTGATGCTGTCGGCGCACCTGGAGATGGAGCCGCAATGGGGGCCTGCCACCCAGGCCTACTGGCAGCGCCTGCAGCAGCGGCCCGCCTTCCAGCGGGCGCTGCAGGCCGAGCAGCAGGCCGCGCGTGCGCAGGCCGTGGACGAGACGCCTTCGCCGCGGCTGCGCTAGGGCCGGCTCAAGCTCAAGCGCTGACGCTGGCCTGCCCGATGGCGCGCAGCATGGCGGGCAGCTCGCCCATGTCGCCGAATACGCAGCTGGCGCCGGCCTCGAGCAGTTGCTCGGCCGATGCGTGGCCCTGGTCGGCCGGGAAGTAGCCCCAGACCGTGGCGCCTGCGGCCACGCCGGCGGTGACGCCGGTCACCGTGTCCTCGATGACCAGGCAGCGCGCCGGCTCCACGCCCAGGGCAGCGGCGGCTGCCAGGTACACATCGGGAAAGGGCTTGCTGCGCGGCAGCTCATGGCCGCTGAAGACGCGGCCCTCGAAATAGGGGGCCATGCCGACCTGGGCCAGCTGCATCTCCACCTTGGCGCGGTCCGCGCCCGAGGCGCAGGCGATGCGGCCAGCGCACAGCGCATGGGATTGGCTGACGGCGGACAGCGCGCCGTCAATGGCCACCAGCTCGGCGCGCAGCGCGGCGTTGCGGCGCTCGTAGAAGGCGGCCATCCATGCGTCGGTCAGCGGCTTGCCGGTGCGCGCCTCGATCAGCGCGGCCTGGCTGCGCACGGTCTTGCCGATGAATTCGCGCAGGCATTCCTCGGTGCTGATGGGCCAGCCCGATTCATTGAGCATGGTGCACAGCACGCGGTTGGTGATGGATTCACTGTCGACGAGCACGCCGTCACAGTCGAAGAGCACGGCCTCGAAAGCAGTCATGGATGGATTCTCGAAACAAACTGAGCAAGGGCGCCCTGGGGCGCCCTTGCTGCGGAAAATGGCCGGATTATGCGCCGGCCGCGCATGCCTGTGCCCTGCTCAGGGGAAGGAGGCACCGGCCAGCGGATGCACCATGCGGCGGACGTTGCGCACCGAGATGGAATGGAACCGGCCATCGTCGGTGACCACGTCGCCGAAGGCGAAGAAGCCTTCGGCCGCATTGCGGTTGAACTGCTCCAGGCGCTGCGCGAGGCTGGCGCTTTGGGACACCGGTTCGACGCGGTACTCGATGGCGCCCTGCTGGTCGCCGCTCTTTTCGTACAGCTGCACGCCTTCGGTATTGCCGCGCAGCACCAGGGCGCCACGCAGCAGGTGGCCCTTGGCACCCATCTCGTCCAGGCGCTGCTTCAGCGCCGTGCCGTTGGCCATGCCGAAGGGCGCGGCCAATGCGAACACCGCGTACTCGAAGGCCGGCGCCTTGGAGTCCTTGACGTAGAGGTTGAACATCTCGTTGCCCGAGATCAGCGGGCCCATGTAGCGGAAACCCCGGCCGCTCATCTCGGCCAGTTGCTGCGTGAAGCCGGACGTGTCCAGCGCACCCACGGCGGGGCGCGTCTCGTAGCTGTAGGTGGCGGCGGCGCTGCTGCTGCGCACATAGAGGTTGCGCAGGTCCTGCGTGCTGCTGGGGAACGCCATGCCCGACTTGTACAGGTAGCCTTGCGCACCCTGTGCGTTGAGCTGGGCCACCAGGGCCGAGACGCCCGCCACGTCCGGCACCATGCGGTAGTCCAGGCGCGTGCCGGTGTGGGCCGTGTCGGTGACGTAGAAGTCACCGATGGGAACGGGGAAGGCGGTACCGCCCGAGGCCAGGCTGTAGGTGAAGGCATAGCCCTGCGCCCCCAGCGCGTTCATGATGGACAGGGCCGCGTCGAAGTTCTCCGCACCGGTCTCCATGCGGTACTGGCCGGTCACCGGCGTGGGCGTGCCGCCGGGGTTGCCGGGGTTGCCGGGCGTACCGGGGTTGCCAGGATTTCCGCCATTGCCGGGATCTCCGCCGCCCGGCTCTCCCAATCCACCACCACCGCCGCCGCCACAGGCGGCCAGGGTTCCCAGAAGCATCAATGCCGCACTGCGGCGCGTGAGCTGTACCATCTTCATGACTATCTCCCCTTCTCGTTGAATACATGCCCGTTCCATGCGGAATCTCAGGGCATCGGCGGCGATTTTGGGGAGTTGGCCGACATCCGGTCACCCCCCGGCCGGGGGGTAATCGTTACGATGTGCGCAAGGTGTATCCGGGCGCGCCCTGGCGCTCCAGCCCTTTCGACATGCCTTCGCGCGGACCATGCACAGCCATTCCCTCCTGACCGATTCCTCCTGTCTCCAATCGGGGCGCTATGCCCTGGTGATCGACGACCACCCGCTGACGGCCATGGGCGTGTCCGAGTTCCTGAAACAATTCGGCCTGTCCGAAGTCCATGCCGTGGCCGATGCGGGCGAAGGCCTGCAGTGCATGGCCGGCAGGGGATCGCCGCATCTGGCCATCGTGGATTTCTGGCTGGGTGCCAGCGCAGGCACGGACGTGGTGCGCGAAATCCGCACGCTGGCGCCCGCCTGCCGCGTGCTCATGACCAGCGGCGACACGCATGGCGCGATTGCCCTGAAGGCACGCGCGGCCGGGGCCCATGGCTTTGTGCTCAAGTCGCAGCCGCCGCAGGTGCTGCAGCAGGCCGTGGCGGCCCTGCTGCGCGGCGAGACCTGGTTCCCCGCCGCCCCGCTGGCGCCGCAGCCGCCGGGCGGCGCCCATGCCATCCGCATGACGGCGGCCGAGCTGGGCCTCACCCCGCGCCAGGCCCAGGTGCTGGACCTGGTGCTGCGCGGCCTGCCCAATCCCAGCATTGCCCGGTTGCTGCACCTGTCGCCCCACACGGTCAAGGAGCATGTGGCAGGCGCCCTGCAGCGCCTGGGCGTGCACAGCCGCATCGACGCCATCACGCGCATGCAGGGCATTGCGCTGGAGCTGCCGCCCTCCGTACCGCCGACCGATACGGTTCAGGCGCCGGCCACGGCCAGCCTGCGCTGAAGCAGGGCCAGCAGCGCCAGCGGATCCACGGGCTTGCGCAGCAGCAGATAGCCCAGTTCCTGCGCCTGCTGCTCCAGCGCAGCGGAAGGGTCGCCGCTGAGCAGGGCACCGGCCGCCTGCGGCGATTGCGCCAGCACGTTCTGCAGCAGCGCAAAGCCGTTCTCGCCCTGGGCCAGCTGGTGGTCGCACAGCACGAAATCGGGATGCTGCCCCGCCGCCAGCCAGGCCTGCGCCTCGCGGCCCGAAGCCGCCACGTCCACGGTCAGCCCCCAGCCGCGCAGCAGGCCGGCCAGGGCCTGTGCCACCTGCACATCGTCATCGACCACCCAGCACCTGCCCTGCAGCAGGGGGCGGCCTGGCGGATTCGCGGCAGCCTCGGCCCCTGCCTGCGCCTGCGCGTGCCCCAGAGGCAGGTCCGCTTGCACGCTCAGGCTGGGCGACAGCTGCAGCCAGAAGCACGAACCCCGTCCCGGCGTGGACAGCAGACCATGCTCCACGCCCATGCGGCGCGCCGCTGCGGCCACCACGGCCAGGCCCAGGCCCTGGCTGCTCACGCCGGGCAGGTGCTCGGCCGCAGGCTGGGCCGCGCGCCGGGCCGCCTGGCCGGAACGCGCGCGAATGTGCGGTGCGAAGACATGGGGCCGGTCTTCGGCCGCAATGCCCAGGCCGGTATCCCAGACCTCGATGCGCCAGCCCCCGCCGTGCACGCGGGCGGCCAGCAGCACGCCGCCGCGCTGGGTGTAGCGCAGGGCGTTGTGCAGCAGGTTGAACACCATCTGGCGCAGCAGGGCCTCGTCGGCACGCACCAGGCTATCCATGCCGCGCGCCACGCGCCAGCGCAGCACCAGCCCACGCTGGCGGGCCTCGGCCGCGAACAGGCGCGTGGCATCGCCCAGCAGAATGCGCAGGTCCATCACCTGGGCGCGCAGCTCCCAGGTGCCGTTCTCCAGCCGCGACAGGTCCAGCAGGTCGTTGCACATGGTGCCCAGCGACTGGGCACAGGCCTGGGCATCGTCAAGCACGCCTGCCAGCGCGCCGTCGGCATTGCGCTGGCGGGCGGTCTCCACCAGCAGGCCCAGGGCATGCAGGGGCTGGCGCAGGTCATGGCTGGCAGCCGACAGGAAGCGGCTCTTGGCCTCCAGCGCCTGTTCGGCCTGCTCCTTGGCCGCCAGGTAGCGCTCGGCCAGCAGCTGGCGGTCACGCTCCTGCGCCCATTGCTGCTGCATGAGCTGGCGCGCCCCCCAGGCATGGCGCGCGATGGTGGCGCCATACAGCATGAGCAGAGGCAGCAGGTACAGGCCCCTGTTCGGGAAGTACCAGACCACGGCCAGCAGCATGGCGCCGTACAGCACGCCGAAAAAGCGCTTGAACACGGCAGCCGCCGGCGCCAGGAAGGTGGCGGCCGAGGCCACGACGCCGCACAGCACCAGGTAGATGAAAAGCCGGAATTCATGGCCGCTGCCATGGGTCAGCGGTATGGCCAGCGCCCAGGAACCGGCGTTGAGCAAGGCCATGCGGCCCATCACGCGCTCCCAGCGCTGCAGCCGCGTTGGCAACTCGGCCGAGGGCACGGCAGCGCCCAGGTCCCGACGCAACTGGCGCCGCAAACCAACGAAGACGCAGGCCATGAGCGCCATGCCCAGCCACCACAGCAGCAGCGGCGCCTGGAAGGCACCCGTTTCGTGCCGCTGCAGCCAGACCACGATGCCGGGGATGATGAGGGCCGCCGCCTCGGACGAGCCCCGCGATGCGATGGACAGCAGCAGCCGCTGGCGCTGCTGCAGCTTCCACAGCGGCTCCGCAGGGCCGCCGTCGTGTTCAGAACTGGTCGCCATCCACGTAGAACCAGCGCCCGCCTTCGCGCACGAAGCGGCTGCGCTCATGCAGGCGCACGGCGCGGCCCGCCACGCGGTAGCGCGCGACGAATTCCACCTCGGCGCGGTCCTCGCCGGTGCTTCGGAAGTCCCTGACCGCCAGCCCCAGCCAGCGCGCCGAGGGCTCGAAGTCCAGCGTGGCGGGCCGCTGGCTGGCGTGCCAGGTGGCCAGCAGGTAGGCGGCGTCCTCACGCACGAAGGCGCTGTAGCGCGAGCGCATCAAGGCCTGGGCATCGGGTGCGGGGCAGTCGTCGAAATGGTCCAGGTAGCGGCCGCAGCAGGCATCGAAGGCCAGGGACCGGCCCTTGGCATCGTGCTGGCCACAGGGACAGGCCGGGGAGGTGGCGGCAGCGCTCATAGCGGCTGGCCCTGCGGAACTTGCGGAACCTGGGAGAGGACGGCGGGGGAGCAGGAGTGCATGTCAGTCACGGCCGCCTTGCTGCGACCGGGTTCTTGATGGAGGACAGGCGGGCCATGATACTGACCGCGGGCCTTCGGGCCTGTAAGGAGAGCCCATGTTTTCAATGTCGGTCCCGTGGTGGGAGTTCGTGGTGCGCGGCGTGGCCGTCTACCTGTTCTTGCTGGTGTTCCTTCGGCTGACGGGGCGGCGCCAGACGGGGCAGTACGCGCCCTTTGACCTGGTGCTGCTGCTCATCCTGTCGAATGCCGTTCAGAACTCCATGAATGCCGGGGACAACTCGCTGATCGGCGGCATGATCTCGGCTTCCACGCTGATCCTGTGCCATCTGCTGCTGTCCTGGCTGACTTTCCGTTTTCCCGCGCTGGAGCGGCTCATCGACGGCAAGGCCCAGGCCCTGATCACGGACGGCCACCTGAACAAGGATCTGATGCGCGAGGAACGCATCACGCGCGACGATATCGAGGCCGCGCTGCGTGCGGGCGGCTGCCTGCACCTCAGAGAGGTGGAGCGCGCCACGCTGGAGACCGACGGCAGCATCACCGTCGTCCTGCGCCGCCGCGACAGCGAGAACGACGGCGATCCGCCGGTCTGAGCCTAGTCGAGCTGCTCCAGGAAGCGCTCGATGGCCAGGTTCACGGGCTGCGGATGCGTGAGGTTGGCCGCATGGCCGGCCCCCGGCACCTCCACCCACTGCGCCCTGGGCAAGGCCTTGGCCATGGCGCGTGCACGGTCGAGCGTGATGGCGATGTCTTCCGTACCATGGATGACCAGTGCCGGTACGTGGATGTCGGGCAGTCGCGGGCTGATGTCATCGCGCTGGGCCAGCGCCAGAAAGCTCTGCCCCAGGTTGATGGGCGTGGCCTTCTTCCATTTGGCGCGCCAGGCGGCCGCGCCGCTCCAGCCCTGGCCCAGGATGGTGCGCTCCACCGTGGCCGCCATGTCGTCGCTGAGGCCATGCTCCATCCAGGCGCGCAGCAACGCCTCGTGGTGGGGCATCTGCTCGGGGTCTTCCAGCATGGCCTGGGTGTCGATCAGCACCAGCGCACGCACGACCTCGGGATGGATGAGCGCACAGCGCAGCGACAGATAGCCGCCCTGCGACATGCCCACCAGCACCGCGCGCTCCACGCCCAGGTGCGCCAGCAGGGCGGCCAGGTCGTCGGCCGAGTCGTAGTAGTCGAAGGGAGCGCAATGCGCGGGGTCCGCCGTCTGGCCATGGCCACGCTCGTCCCAGCTGATGCAGCGATAGCGATCCTGCAGCGCCTGGACCTGGGGAACGAACATGGTGTGGTCCATGAGCAGTCCATGCGAAAACACCAGGACCGGGCCGCGCCCGCCCGTGTCCTCGTAGTAAAGGTTCTGGCCGTTGACGGAAGCAATGGGCATGTCGGGATCTCCTGCGAAGGTGGTCACAAACCTGCCGGAGTCCGGTGCCCGCCTCTCCCGGGCGCCGTCCCGGCGACGCTCCATGCTAAGCCCTGCGGGTGACGGGGCCATCCGGCCCGACCCGCAGCATAGTGATGGGCCTCAGGCCAGGGCGCGCTGGATGAGAATTTTCTGCACGTCGCTCGTTCCCTCGTAGATCTGGCACACGCGCACGTCGCGGTAGATGCGCTCGACGGGAAAATCGTTGACCACGCCATAGCCGCCCAGGGTCTGGATGGCTGCGCTGCACACGCGCTCGGCCATTTCGCTGGCGAACAGCTTGGCCATGGCCGCTTCCTTGAGGCAGGGCAGGCCGGCATCGCGCAGGCTGGCCGCATGCCAGATCAGCTGGCGCGCAGCCTCGATCTGCGTGGCGCAGTCGGCCAGGCGAAAGCCCACGGCCTGGTGGTTGAAGATGGGCTGGCCGAAGCTCTCGCGCTCCTTGGAGTACTGCAGCGCGCAATCGAAGGCCGCACGCGCCATGCCCACGCTTTGCGCGGCAATGCCGATGCGCCCGCCCTCCAGCGCCGACAGCGCAATCTTGTAGCCCTCGCCCTCGGCACCGATGAGGTTGGCGGCGGGGATGCGGCAGCCCTCGAACTGGATCTGGGCCGTGTCCGAGCTGTGCTGGCCCAGCTTGTCCTCCAGCCGCAGCACCTGGTAGCCGGGCGCGGAGGTGGGCACGATGAAGGCGCTCATGCCGCGCTTGCCGGCCGCCTTGTCGGTGACGGCGATGACGATGGCCACGTCGCCGTTCTTGCCGCTGGTGATGAACTGCTTGACGCCGTTGATCACGTAGTCGTTGCCGTCGCGGGTGGCCGTGGTGCGCAGCGCCGAGGCGTCCGAGCCCACATGCGGCTCGGTCAGGCAGAAGGCGCCCAGCATCTCGCCGCGCGCCAGCGGCGCCAGCCATTGCTGCTTTTGCGCCTCGCTGCCGTAGCGCATGAGGATGGCGTTGACGGGGCAGTTGGTGACGCTGATCACCGTGCTGGTGCCGCCGTCGCCGGCTGCGATTTCCTCCAGCACCAGGGCCAGGCTCAGGTAGTCAAGGCCGGCGCCGCCGTATTCCTCGGGCACGCAGATGCCGTAGGCACCCAGCGCCGCCAGGCCCTGGTGCACGTTCTTGGGAAAGTGGTGTTCCTTGTCCCAGCGTGCGGCATGGGGCGTGATTTCGGTGCGCACGAAGTCGCGCACCGCGTCACGGATCATTTCCTGGTCTGCGTTGAGCAGCATGTCTTGTCTCCTGATTATTGTTTCGTTGTTCGTTGTCCCGGCCGCAGCTACCAGGCGATGCGCTGCCCGTCGTGGCGCAGCATGCGGCCCCGATCAGCCGGCGTGACGCCGGCCAGGGTGCGGACCAGACCCTGCACGCTTTGCTCCACGGTGAAGGTGGCGGACTCGCCGCCCATGTCGGTCTGCACCCAGCCCGGGTCCAGCGCGACCACGGTGGCGCCGGGCCATTGCGGCTGGGCGCTGGCCACGACCATGTTGAGCGCGGCCTTGCTGACGCGGTAGAGCCAGGCGTCGGATTCGGCGCCGGCCAGCAGCGACATCTCGCTGGAGAACAGGCCGAACACGCCGCCCGCCGCCTCGACCATCGGCGCCACCTGGGGCAGCACCTGCATGGCGCCCAGCACATTGGTGTGCATGACGCGGTCGAACTGCTCGCGCGTGGGCGGCGTGGCCGAGCTGTGGGCATCCCACACTCCGGCCACGTACAGCGCCAGCTCGATCTTCTCGCCATCGAGCTGCCAGGCCAGGCCGCTGACGCTGGCCGGATCGGCCACATCCACCAGCAGCACCTTGGCGCCCGTGGCTTCGACGCGCTCGCGATCGGCCTCGCTGCGCACCGTGGCGACCACGCTGCGGCCCTGGGCCGCATAGGCCTCTACCAAGGCAAAACCGAGCCCGCGCGAGGCTCCCAACACCAGAGTGACTGCCATGTCTTTCGACCTTTCAAATGGAATGCGGTCAGAGGCCCTGTTCGCCCGCGATCTGTTTTTCGTAGCGCTCGACCATGGCCTCCTGCGTCTCGGTGGGCGCAGGCAGGCCGATCTGCTGGTGGACCATCTGGTTCACCGACGGCATGACGTTGCGCGGCACCTGGGACTCGGGCTTCCAGAGCCGGGCGCGCATGAGGGCCTTGGCGCAGTGCAGATAGGCCTCCTGCACCTGGATCTCCAGAACGATCTTGGGCCGGAAGCCTTCGTTGGCGAACAGCGCCGTGTAGTGGGCCTCGTCGCGCAGCCTGGCCACGCCGTTGACGCGCAGCGTCTCGTCGAAGCCCGGCACCATGAACAGCAGGCCGATGCGCGGATCGGCGATCAGGTTGCTGAAGCTGTCCAGGCGGTTGTTGCCGCCCGAGTCGGGGATCAGCAGCGTCTGGTTGTCGGGCGCCTTGATGAAGCCCGGCTTTCCGCCGCGCGGCGAGGCATCCATCAGCGAGCCCGCTGCGCCCCCCGTGGCCACGATGCACAGCGGCGACAGCGCGATGAAGCGCAGGCAATGCCGGTCCAGGTCCACCTGCTGCTTGAGCAAGGCCCTTTCGGCCGGCATGGCATACAGGCTGCGCAACTGTTCTTCGCTGGTGATCATGGTCGAGAGGTCAAAGTAATAGCGGATCGGCCGATCCAAGTCTAGCTCTCTGGACGTCTGTGGCGCTGCCCATAAAACTGGCGCAATGCAAATCAGAGACACCGAGGAAGGGCCTACGCCGGCCGCGCCGCCCCGCACCGAGGGTGTTGTCCCCCTTTCAGGGGGAGGGCGCGCAGCGCCTCAGGGGGTGACCATTTCTATCGCCATGGCTGTTCCCTCGCCGCCGCCTATGCACAGCGTGGCCAGGCCGCGCTTGCCGCCACGCGCCTGCAGGGCGTGCAGCAGCGTGACCAGGATGCGCGCACCGCTGGCGCCGATGGGGTGGCCCAGCGCGCAGGCGCCGCCGTTGACGTTGACCTTGTCGCGCGGCACGCCCAGCTCGGCCATCAGGGCCATGGGCACGACGGCAAAGGCTTCGTTGACTTCCCACAGGTCCACATCCGCCGCCGTCCAGCCGGCCTTCTTGAGGGCCTTCTGCGTGGCGCCCACGGGGGCCGTGGTGAACCATTCGGGCTCCTGGGCATGCGTGGCATGGGCGACGATGCGCGCCAGCGGCTTGCAGCCCAGCTCCTTGGCCGTGGACTCGCGCATCAGCACCAGGGCGGCGGCGCCGTCGTTGATGCTGGAGCTCGATGCCGCCGTGATCGTGCCGTCCTTCTTGAAGGCGGGCTTGAGGCTGGCGATCTTGTCCAGCTTGGCCTTGGCCGGGCCTTCGTCGATGCTGACCGTGACATCGCCCTTGCGCGTGGAGACGGTGACGGGCGTGATCTCGGCCGCGAAGGCGCCGCTTTCCGTGGCGGCCTGGGCGCGCTTGACGCTTTCGATGGCGTAGGCGTCCTGCTGCTCGCGCGTGAAGTGGTATTTGGCGGCGCAGTCCTCGCCAAAGGTGCCCATGGAGCGGCCCGGCTCGTAGGCGTCCTCCAGACCGTCGAGCATCATGTGGTCATAGACCTTGTCGTGGCCCATGCGGTAGCCGCCACGGCCCTTCTTGAGCAGGTAGGGCGCATTGGTCATGCTCTCCATGCCGCCGGAGACCACCACATCGCGGCTGCCCGCCACCAGCTGGTCATGGGCCAGAATGGTGGCCTCCATGCCGGCGCCGCACATCTTGGACAGGGTCACGGCGCCCGTGCTGCGCGGCAGGCCACCCTTGAAGCCTGCCTGGCGCGCAGGCGCCTGTCCCTGGCCCGCCATCAGGCAGTTGCCGAACAGCACTTCGTCCACCTTCTCCGGCGCCACGCCGGCACGCTGCACGGCGGCCTTGATGGCGGCGCCGCCCAGATCGTGGGCCGCGAGATCGGCGAAGTCGCCCTGGAATGCGCCCATGGGGGTGCGGGCTGCGCCGACGATGACGATGGGGTCTTGCATGCTTATCTCCTGGATGTGGTGATGGTGAGGGGAAAACAAACGGGTCAGGCCAGCCAGCGGCTGCGCTCGTAGGGATAGACGTCGTGCACGTGGCCTTCGCGGATGCGCTGCTGGTGCCCCTGCCAGAAGGCGGGATCGAGCAGGTCGGCATGGTGGCGCATGAAAACTTCGCGCACGGCCGGATTGCCCAGCAAAAAGGGCGCGAAGGTTTCCGGGAACACATCGCGCGGGCCCACGGGATACCAGACCTCGCCGCTGAGCTCGTCTTCCTCGTTGCGCGGCGCAGGCACCTGGCGGAAATGGCAGTCGGTCAGGTATTCGATCTCGTCGTAGTCGTAGAACACCACCTTGCCGCCGCGCGTGATGCCGAAGTTCTTCCACAGCATGTCGCCCGGGAAGATGTTGGCGGCCACCAGGTCCTTGATGGCATTTCCGTATTCGATCACGGCGCTCTCCAGCCGCTGCCGCGGTCCCGGCAGGTCCAGCCCGTCATCGAAGCACTCCTGCAGCAGCAGGTTCAGCGGCACCATGCGCCGCTCTATGTAGAGGTGGGAGATGATGACCTCCTGCCGGCCATCGCCGTCGCGGTCGCTGATCTCGACCTGGCTGGGCGCGTGCTCCAGGATCTCGGCGATCAGCGCCTCCGAGAAGCGCTCGCGCGGGAAGGCCACCAGGCTGTACTCCAGCGTGTCGGCCATGCGCCCCACGCGGTCGTGCTGCTTGACCAGGCGGTACTTGGCCTTGACCTGCTCGCGGGTGATCTCCTTGGGCGCGGCGAACCGGTCCTTGATGAGCTTGAACACATAGGGAAAGCTGGGCAGGTCGAACACCAGCATGACCATGCCCTTGATGCCGGGCGCGATGCGGAACTGGTCGCGCGAATGGCGCAGGTGGTGCAGGAAGTCGCGGTAGAACAGCGTCTTGCCCTGCTTGGCCAGGCCCAGGGCGTTGTACAGCTCGGCGCGCGGCTTGCGCGGCATGAGGCTGCGCAGGAACTGCACGTAGGCGCTGGGCACGTCGGTGTCGACCATGAAGTAGGCACGCGCAAAGCTGAAGAGGCCGTGCAGGTCCTTCTCGCCGAACAGGGCCGCATGCAGCACCAGCCGGCCGTTGTCCCCATGCAGGATGGGCACGGCCCAGGACAGCTCGGCAAAGCCGTTGATGATCTTGCCGACGATGTAGGCGCCCTTGTTGCGGAAAAACAGGCTGGACAGCACCTGGATCTGGAAGTTGGCGTACAGGCGCATGGCCTGCAGCTGGGGCTCCAGGCGCTCGGCCAGGCGGGCGATGTCGCGCTCCAGGTCTTCAAAGGGGCGCTGCAGCGCGAACTGCTCCACGACTTCGCGCAGCGTCTGCGACAGTGTCTCGCGCGTGGGGTAGAAGGCCAGGTAGGCCGGGCGTGCGGCCGGCTCCTGGTTCTCTATGTATTCCGTACTGACGGCCGGCCGCACGAAGATGAAGTCGTTGTGGAAGTGCGTACGGTGCAGGATCTTGGTGGTGACCGAGTTGAAGAAGGTCTCGGCCAGCTCCGGCTGCAGGTGGTTGACCATGAGCCCGATGTAGTGGCGCTTGATCTGCTGCCAGACCGGCATGGGCTGGGCGCCGGCCGAAAACTCCTTTTCAAGCCGGCGCACGCATTCGCGCACGCGCAGGTCGTAGAACTCGATGCGCTCGCGCTGCGCGCGCTGCTGGCCCAGCCAGTCGGCCGTCTCGAAGCGGTGCTTGGCGCGGGCCGATTCGGCGCGGAACAGGCGGTAATGGCGGTTGAAGCCATCCATCATCGCCCGCGCGATGTCATGGGCAAGCAGGGTGTCCTGGGCAGGCATCGGCATGAAGTCTCCCGGGGTCCCGCCTGCCATGGCCGCTCAGTCGCGCTGGCGGCTGGCGACCAGCTCGACAGCCTCGGCATGGATGTTGGCGATGCCGCCGACGCCGGGCACGGTCATCTGCAGATTGGTGATCAGGCCGTCCTTCAGGCCATAGCACCAGCCGTGCAGCGTGACCTTCTGGCCGCGCGCCCAGGCATCCTGCATCACCGTGCTCTGCGCCACATTGATCACCTGCTCGATGGCATTGAGCTCGCACAGCGCGTCATGGCGCCATTGCGGCGACAGGCTGGCCAGCAGCGCCTGGTGCTTGTCGCGCACGTCCTTCACGTGGCGGATCCAGTTGTCGGCCAGGCCCACGCGCACATCCTCCAGTGCCGCCAGCACGCCGCCGCAGCCATAGTGGCCGACGACCATCAGGTGCTCGACCTTGAGCTGGTCCACCGCGTACTGGATGGTGGACAGGCAGTTCAGGTCGCTGGGCACGACCACGTTGGCCACGTTGCGGTGCACGAACACCTCGCCGGGCTCCAGGCCCGTGATCTGGTTCGCGGGCACACGGCTGTCGGAACAGCCGATCCACATGTAGCGGGGTTTTTGCTGCGCCATCAGCCCAGTGAAGAAACCGGGCCGGTCACGCTCCACCTGCTGGGCCCATTCGCGGTTGTGGACAAACAGCTCTTCGATGGAGGTTGTGCTCATAAACAATCCTTTTGTTGGGGTCAAACTCAAGAACGGCGCAGCAGGCAGGCGAAAGGTCAGCAGGTCTCTGCGAACAGCTCGCGGCCGATCAGCATGCGACGGATCTCGCTGGTGCCGGCGCCGATCTCATAGAGTTTCGCATCCCGCCAGAGGCGACCCAGTGGGTATTCGTTGATATACCCATTACCCCCATAGATTTGAACGCCTTCGCCGGCCATCCATGTCGCCTTCTCGGCGCACCACAGGATGACGCTGGCGCAATCCTTGCGAACTTGGCGAACATGCTCGGTTCCCAGCAGATCGAGGTTTTTGGCGACCGTATAGGCAAAGGAGCGGCCCGCTTGCAGCACGGTGTACATGTCGGCCACCTTGCCCTGGATGAGCTGGAACTCGCCGATGCTCTGGCCGAACTGCTTGCGGTCATGGATGTAGGGCACTACGTTGTCCATCACCGACTGCATGATGCCCAGCGGCCCGCCGGTCAGCACGGCGCGCTCATAGTCCAGGCCGCTCATCAGCACCTTGGCGCCGTTGTTCAAGCCGCCCAGCACGTTCTCGGCCGGCACCTCGACGTTCTCGAACACCAGCTCGCCCGTGTGGCTGCCACGCATGCCCAGCTTGTCCAGCTTCTGGGCAATGGAAAAGCCCTTCATGCCCTTCTCGATCAGGAAGGCAGTCACGCCGCGGGCGTTCAGCTCGGGCTCGGTCTTGGCGTAGACCACCAGGGTGTCGGCATCGGGACCATTGGTGATCCACATCTTGGTGCCGTTGAGCAGGAAGTAGCCGCCCTTGTCCTCGGCCTTGAGCTTCATGCTGATCACGTCCGAGCCGGCGCCGGGCTCGCTCATGGCCAGCGCGCCCACATGCTCGCCGCTGATCAGCTTGGGCAGGTACTTGGCCTTTTGCGCTTCATTGCCGTTGCGGTTGATCTGGTTCACGCAGAGATTGCTGTGCGCGCCGTAGGACAGGCCCACCGATGCGCTGGCACGCGAGATTTCCTCCATCGCCACCATGTGGGCCAGGTAGCCCATGTCGGCACCGCCGTACTGCTCGGACACGGTGATGCCCAGCACGCCCAGGTCGCCGAACTTGCGCCACAGGTCCATGGGGAACTGGTCGTCGCGGTCGATCTCGCCGGCGCGCGGTGCAATCTCGGCCTGTGCGAACTCGCGCACGGCATCGCGCAGCGCGTCGATGTCCTCGCCCAGTTGGAAGTTCAGGCCCGGCAGGTTGGAAAGGCTCATCTCATGTCTCCTGTGGAAATTGGGGGAAAGAACGCCGCCCGGCTCAATCGGCCAGATCGCGGCCCTGCACGCACATCAGCGTGCAGCCCATGGTGGCAATCAGTTTCTCGCGGCCTTCGTCGATGGCGTAGGCGCGCCCTTCGGTCACGGTGATGGTGCGGCCCGGCTTGAGCACACGGCCTTCCATGCGAAAGCGCTGGCCCTTGGCAGGGGCCAGCAAGTTGATCTTGAATTCAATGGTGAGCACGGCAGCATCGGCCGGCATCAGGGTCAGCCCTGCGTAGCCGCAAGCGGAATCCAGCGCCGCGGAAACCATGCCGGCATGCAAAAAGCCATGCTGCTGCGTCAGCCCGGGCGCCCAGTCCAGGCAGACATTGACGGCACCGGGCTCCAGCAAGGACAGCTCGGCGCCCAGGGTGTGCATCGCGCCCTGGCGTGCAAAACTGTCTTGCACACGGCGGGCAAAGTCGCTGTTGGCAGGTTCCAGGCGGAGCACGGTCAAGGCAAGCCTCACAAATTACGTTTACGTAAACGTCAATTATGAAGCATTTTTCCCATCCAGGTGTTTCAACAAAGTGCGGGCCTCGGATTCCTGCTCTCGCACCTCGGCCAGGTTGGCCTGCAGATCGGCCAGGCGGTCCTCGAGCTGGCGGCGGTGCACAGCCAGCACCTCCAGGAATTTGCGCAGTTGCACGCCCGTGTCACGGGGGCTGTCGTAGAGATCGATGATCTCCTTGGCTTCGTTCAGAGACAGTCCCAGCCGCTTGGCCCGCAAGGTCAGGCGAAGACGTGTGCGATCACGCGCGCTGTAGACGCGATTGCGTCCGCCAGGCCCGGCACGCTCGGGCTCAAGCAGGCCCATGTCCTCATAGAAGCGGATGGCCCGGGTCGTGAGATCGAACTCCTTGGCAAGATCGCTGATGGTGTAGGTGGTCGACATGGCTGGAGAGTCCGCCGGCATCCACAGCCGGCGGCCATGGGAATGCGACGTTGACGTTAACGTCAATGCTAGCGGAATTGTCCGCAGGAAACTGCGCCGGATGTTGCATCCGGGTGCGACGAAGAAGCCTGGCAGGAATAAAAAGAGAGCGCGTCAGCGCTCTCTTTTTTTGGGTTGTCCATTTTCGGATGTTCCGTTGAGCCGTCCGTTTTGGCGGTTCAGCCTGTTTCCCCGTTTCCTGCACCCCAATGCAAAAAACCCCGTAGCTTTGGGCTACGGGGTTTCTTGGGCTGTAAGAGCCTGACGATGACCTACTTTCACACGGGAACCCGCACTATCATCGGCGCAAAGTCGTTTCACTGTCCTGTTCGGGATGGGAAGGAGTGGTACCAACTTGCTATGGTCATCAGGCATAACTTGTTGTCATGCTGCTCTTGTGAGCAGTACAACGAATTCATAGAGTCTGTAATCAGCTTTGTATTTTGACTGCGCCTTACTTGGCATAACCACCTTGATGATCAACGTCATCAAAGTTATAGGGTCAAGCCTCACGAGCAATTAGTACTGGTTAGCTTAACGCATTACTGCGCTTCCACACCCAGCCTATCAACGTCCTGGTCTTGAACGACTCTTCAGGGGGCTCAAGGCCCCGGCAGATCTCATCTTGAAACGAGTTTCCCGCTTAGATGCTTTCAGCGGTTATCTCTTCCACACTTAGCTACTCGGCAATGCCACTGGCGTGACAACCGATACACCAGAGGTGTGTCCACTCCGGTCCTCTCGTACTAGGAGCAGGCTTCCTCAAATCTGCAGCGCCCACGGAAGATAGGGACCAAACTGTCTCACGACGTTTTAAACCCAGCTCACGTACCTCTTTAAATGGCGAACAGCCATACCCTTGGGACCGACTACAGCCCCAGGATGAGATGAGCCGACATCGAGGTGCCAAACACCGCCGTCGATATGAACTCTTGGGCGGTATCAGCCTGTTATCCCCAGAGTACCTTTTATCCGTTGAGCGATGGCCCTTCCATACAGAACCACCGGATCACTATGTCCTGCTTTCGCATCTGCTCGACTTGTCAGTCTCGCAGTTAAGCACGCTTATGCCATTGCACTATCGTCACGATGTCCGACCGTAACTAGCGTACCTTCGAACTCCTCCGTTACGCTTTGGGAGGAGACCGCCCCAGTCAAACTGCCTACCATGCACTGTCCCCGATCCCGATAAGGGACCTGGGTTAGAACCTCAAACGCACCAGGGTGGTATTTCAACGTCGGCTCCATGAGAACTAGCGTCCTCACTTCAAAGCCTCCCACCTATCCTACACAGATCCGTTCAAAATCCAATACAAAGCTACAGTAAAGGTTCATGGGGTCTTTCCGTCTTTCCGCGGGGAGATTGCATCATCACAAACATTTCAACTTCGCTGAGTCTCTGGAGGAGACAGTGTGGCCATCGTTACGCCATTCGTGCAGGTCGGAACTTACCCGACAAGGAATTTCGCTACCTTAGGACCGTTATAGTTACGGCCGCCGTTTACTGGGACTTCAATCAAGAGCTTGCACCCCATCATTTAATCTTCCAGCACCGGGCAGGCGTCACACCCTATACGTCCACTTTCGTGTTTGCAGAGTGCTGTGTTTTTATTAAACAGTCGCAGCCACCGATTTTTTGCAACCGCTTTGGGCTCCCTTTGTTCAAGTTCACCTACTTGCGGCATACCTTCTCCCGAAGTTACGGTATCAATTTGCCGAGTTCCTTCTCCAGAGTTCTCTCAAGCGCCTTAGAATACTCATCTCGCGCACCAGTGTCGGTTTGCGGTACGGTCGTGTGTAGCTGAAGCTTAGTGGCTTTTCCTGGAAGCAGGGTATCACTCACTTCGTCTGCAAGCAGACTCGTTATCACCCCTCATCTAAGCCCGGCGGATTTGCCTACCAGGCACGACTACAGGCTTGAACCAACATATCCAACAGTTGGCTGAGCTAACCTTCTCCGTCCCCACATCGCACTACACATCGGTACAGGAATATTGACCTGTTTCCCATCAGCTACGCATCTCTGCCTCGCCTTAGGGGCCGACTCACCCTACGCCGATGAACGTTGCGTAGGAAACCTTGCGCTTACGGCGAGGGGGCTTTTCACCCCCTTTAACGCTACTCATGTCAGCATTCGCACTTCTGATACCTCCAGCACCCGTTACCAGGCACCTTCACAGGCTTACAGAACGCTCTCCTACCACTTGCAATAAATTGCAAATCCGCAGCTTCGGTAACTGGCTTAGCCCCGTTACATCTTCCGCGCAGGACGACTCGATCAGTGAGCTATTACGCTTTCTTTAAATGATGGCTGCTTCTAAGCCAACATCCTGACTGTTTTAGCCTTCCCACTTCGTTTCCCACTTA
>NZ_CP157763.1:0-677500 GCF_040112715.1 Delftia sp. DS1230 | reverse complement strand
CAGCGTGGTGACCATTACGCACGATCGATCCTTCCTGGACCGGGTTTCCACACGCATCGTGGAGCTGGATCGTGGAACGCTGCGCTCGTATCCCGGCAATTTCGTCCAGTACCAGCAGACCAAGGAGGATCAGCTGGCCCAGGAGGCCGTGATCAATGCCAAGGCCGACAAGCTGCTGGCCCAGGAAGAGGTCTGGATCCGCAAGGGCGTGGAAGCCCGCCGCACGCGCAGCCAGAGCCGCATCGGCCGGCTTGAGCAGTTGCGGGCCAACCGCGCTGCCCGCCGCGAGGTGCTGGGTGGCGTGAAGATGGACATTGCGTCGGGTCGAGGCGACGGCTATCAGGGCAAGATCGTGGCCGAGTTGACGGATGTGGCCAAGTCCTTTGGCGACAAGAACATCGTCTCCCACTTCACCGCCACCATTTTGCGCGGAGACAAGGTGGGCCTGATCGGACCCAACGGCGCAGGCAAGACGACGCTGCTCAAGATGATTCTGGGCGAACTGGCACCTGACAGCGGCCAGGTGCGGCTGGGGGCGAATCTGCAGGTGGCGTACTTCGACCAGATGCGTCACCAGATCGACATGGATGCCACGCTGGAGGACTTCATCAGCCCCGGCAGCGAGTGGATCGAGATCGGCAGCCAGAAGAAGCACGTGAAGAGCTATCTGTCGGATTTCCTGTTCTCTCCGGCGCGCGCCCATTCCCCCGTTCGCTCGCTGTCTGGCGGGGAGCGCAACCGCCTGCTGCTGGCCCGGCTGTTTGCCCGGCCCGCGAATGTGCTGGTGCTGGACGAGCCGACCAACGATCTCGATATCGAGACGCTGGAAATGCTGGAAGACCTGCTGCAGAACTACGACGGCACCGTTTTTCTGGTCAGCCATGACCGCAGTTTCCTGGACAACGTGGTCACCAGCACCATCGCCTGGGAAGGCCCGGGCCAATGGCGCGAATATGAAGGCGGCGTGCAGGACTGGCTGGATCAGTCCCGCCGCAGCCGCGATCTGGCCGAGGCCGCGCAGCCCAAGCCATCCAAGGAAGAGGCCAAGCCCGTTGCTGCACGCAGCGACGGCAAGCCCAAGCGCAAGCTCAGCTACAAGGAGCAGCGTGAGCTCGATCAGTTGCCCGAAAGCATTGCAGCGCTGGAGGCAGAGCAGAAGTCCATTCGGGAAGCCTTGGCCGATGGTTCGCTGTATGCCAGCGACAATTCCCGCGCCGTTCAGTTGCATCAGCGCGATGGCGAGATCGATGAGCAGCTGATGGAGGCGCTGGATCGCTGGAGCGCACTGTCGGAGTGAGCTTTCTTCGGACGAAAAAAAGAGCGCATGGCGCTCTTTTTTCATGGGTGCCGCCAGGACCGGCCGTTGCACTCAAATGCGGTGGTGAACCTGGTCCGAACCTATGCGCAGCTTGCCCAGCAAGGCGGAGGCGATCTGGTTGAGGGGCAGCACCTCGTCGGCCGCACCATGGGCGATGGCCTCGCGCGGCATGCCGAAGACGATGCAGCTGGCTTCGTCCTGCACGAAGTTGTAGCTGCCCGCATCGCGCATTTCACGCATGGCGACCGCGCCATCGGCACCCATGCCAGTGAGCATGATGCCGTAGGCGTTGCGGCCCGCACAGGCCGCCACCGACTTGAAAAGCACCTCGACCGAAGGTTTGTGGCGATTCACGGGCGGGCTGTCATCCACCACGGCGACATAGTTGGCACCGCTGCGCTGCACGGAGAAATGCTTGCCGCCCGGTGCGATGTAGGCGTGACCGGGCAGCAGCCGCTCGCCCTGCTGTGCTTCCTTCACGGTCATCTGGCACAGGCTGTTGAGCCGGGCCGCGAAGCTGGTGGTGAAGCCCGGCGGCATGTGCTGGGTGATGACGATGGCCGGGCAGTCGGCCGGCAGATGGGTGAGCACTTCACGGATGGCCTCGGTGCCGCCGGTGGAGGCACCGATGGCAATCAGCTTTTCCGTGGACAGCCGCCCCAGCAGCGACGCCGGTGCAGCCTGGCGCGGCGCGCTCATGCCCGCCGAAGCGGAGACCGGCGCCAACGCGCTGCCGGTGGCGGGAGCCGCACTGCGCGGAGCGACCGGCAGGCGCCGGACCTGGGCCACGGCAGCAACGCGGATCTTGTCCACGATCTGCGCGGCCAGCTCCTGCAGGCCGTTGGACACGCCCACGCGCGGCTTGGCCACGAAGTCGATGGCGCCCAGCTCCAGCGCGCGCATGGTGACCTCGGCGCCGCGCTCGGTCAGCGTGGAGATCATGACCACCGGCATGGGGCGCAGCCGCATGAGCCGGCCCAGGAAGTCGATGCCATCCATGCGGGGCATTTCCACATCGAGCGTGATCACGTCGGGATTCATCTCGCGGATCATCTCGCGTGCGATCAGCGGATCGTTGGCCGAGCCGATGCATTCCATGTCGTGCTGGCGATTGATGATCTCGGACAGCAGACTGCGCACCAGCGCAGAGTCGTCCACCACGATCACCCTGATTTTCCTGTCCATTCCTTTGAACCTTCCTCAAAACAGGTCGACCGAGCCGCCTGCCGTATTGCGTGCCACGACGGCTGCATTGCCGCGCGTGAATTCCTGCTGTACCAGCTCCTCCGGATGGGCATGTGCCAGGCGCTTGACCATGGCCTTGCCGCTGGCGGGAAAGAACACCACCTTGCGCGGGTAGATGTCCAGCACATCCTCCGAGACGATGGGGATGCGCTCGGTCTGCAGGTACTGCGTGACGAAGGCGGTATTGCGTTCGCCCACGTTCATGGTGGTGAAGTTGTGCATCACCTGCCCGCCGCCGAAGATCTTGGCCTGCAAAGACTCGCGCCGTGCGCCGAGCTTGAGCATTTCGTTGATCAGCAATTCCATGGCGTACGAGCCGTAGCGGCCCGACGCATCGGCGGAGTCGCCGTCGGGCAGCATGAAATGGTTCATGCCGCCCACGCGCATGGTGCGGTCCCAGATGCAGGCCGAGATGCACGAGCCCAGCACGGTGACCAGGATCACGTCCTCGTTGGAGACGAAGTATTCGCCCGGCAGCACCTTGACGGCGTTGTGCTGGAAATGCGGGTCGTAGTAGAAGAACGACGCCTCGCCGGGGTAGCGCTGCTGGCGCTTGAGCTGCTCCAGCGAGGAGCGCGGCACCGGGTCGCCCGGCGCCGGGTAGTCCGCAGCGGTATAGCTGTTGATGCGCGGCGTGCGGCGGCGCTCCGAAGGCGGCGGGGGCGGTGCGAAGGCGGAGCGGTCTCCGATCATGGGAAGACCCCCTTGTGTGCGGCAGGACCTGCGTCAGCGGCGCTCATAGACCGTCTTCCCCTTGAGCGTGAACAGATCGCGCGAGTCGCTGAAGTTCTCGGCATGTCCGACGAACAGCAGGCCCCCGGGCTTCATGACACGGTGGATGCGCTCCAGCACGCGGCGCTGCGTGGCCGCATCGAAGTAGATCATCACGTTGCGGCAGAAGACCACGTCGAAGGGATCGCGGAACGGCCAATCGTCACGGATCAGATTGACGTTGAGAAACTCCACCAGACGGCGCAGCTCGGGCTTGACGCGCACCAGGCCCGCATTGCCGGCCTTGCCCCGCAGGAAGAAGCGGTGCAGGCGCTCGGCGCTCATGCCCTTGATGCTTTCGGCGCGATAGACACCGGCCGACGCCGTGTCCAGCACACGCGAGTCGATGTCGCTGGCCTGCAACTGGAAGCTGGGCGTGGCGCCCAGCACCTCCAGGGCCGTCATGACGATGGAGTAAGGCTCTTCCCCGGTCGAGGCCGCGTTGCACCAGACCTTCCAGGCCGTGCCGGCCGGCTTGCTGCGCAGATGCTGGGCAAAGATCTCGAAATGGTGCTGCTCGCGAAAGAACGCGGTGAGATTGGTGGTCAGTGCGTTCACGAACTCCTGCCACTCCACGCCATCGGACTGGGACTCCAGCCAGTCCAGGTAGGTGGCAAAGCTGTCGTAGCCCGTCTCGCGCAGGCGCCGCGACAGGCGGCTGTAGACCATGGCGTGCTTGCCATCGTGCAGGCTGATGCCGGCACGCTGGTAGATCAGCGCCTGCACGCGGGCGAAGTCCCGCGACGACCATTCGAATTCGCGCCCCTGGGCCAGGGGCCCGTTGGCTGCCCCGTCGTCGGCGACGGGGCGCGCGGCCAGTGCCGCATTGGAAGAACCGGATCGCATGAGGGCGCTCAGTGCAAGAACGGGTCTCAGTCGGCCGAAGCGACCAGGCCCATGTCCACGTTGTTCATGAGCTTTTCGATGTCCAGCAGGATGAGCATGCGCTCGCCCACCGAACCCAGGCCCAGGATGCAGCCGCTGTCGATGGCGCTTTCGATGTCCGGCGCGGGGCGCACGGCTTCGGGAGCCAGCTCCATCACGTCGCTGACCGAGTCCACCACGATGCCCACCACGCGGTTGCGCAGGTTCAGGATGATGACGACGGTGAAGCTGTTGTATTCGACCTGGGAGCAGTTGAACTTCAGGCGCATGTCCACGATGGGCACGATGGTGCCGCGCAGATTCACCACGCCCTTGATGAACTCCGGCGCATTGGCGATGCGCGTGGGCGGCTCGTAGCCGCGGATTTCCTGCACCTTCAGAATGTCGATGCCGTATTCCTCCTGGTCCAGGCGGAAGGTCAGGTACTCGCGCGCGCCGGTGGCGACGCCTGCAGTCTTAGCGATCACGCTCATTGCTCAGCTCCTCAACTGTCGGGCCCGCGCCGTGGTGGCGAAAGCCATGGTTTTTGGCGGCGCGCAGGCTCTGCCTGCGGCTCCGTCGTTTGTCGTCAGGTATCCCTGTCCCATTCAGTGGCGCGCGCGGCGCACCAGCGCACCCGTGTCCAGAATCAGCGCCACCGTGCCATCGCCCAGGATGGTGGCGCCCGAAACGTTGGGCACCTTGCGATAGTTCGATTCCAGGTTCTTGACCACCACCTGGTGCTGGCCCAGCAGCTCGTCGACCAGCAGGGCCACGCGGCTGCCGTCGGACTCGACCACCACCATGATGTTGCTGGACTGGCTGGTGTCGCTGCGCGGCACACGGAAGGTCTTTTCCAGCGCGAACACGGGCATGTACTCGTCGCGCACCTTGACCAGTTGCGTGCCGTTGGCCACGGTGTTGACGTCCTCTTCCTTGACCAGGAAGGACTCGACCACCGAGGACAGCGGCAGGATGTAGACCTCGTCGCTGACGCCCACCGACATGCCGTCCATGATGGCCAGGGTCAGCGGCAGGCGAACGGCCACGCGCATGCCCTTGCCCTGGTTGGACTCGATCTCCACCGAGCCGCCCAGCGCCGCGATGTTGCGCTTGACCACGTCCATGCCCACGCCGCGCCCGGACACGTCGGTCACCACATCGGCCGTGGAGAAGCCCGGCGCGAAGATCAGCTGCCAGACATCCTGATCGGGCATGCTGTCCGAGACATCCATGCCGCGCTCGCGGGCCTTCTTGAGAATCTTCTCGCGGTTCATGCCGCGGCCGTCGTCGCGCACCTCGATGACGATGGAGCCGCCCTGATGGGAGGCTGCCAGCGTCAGCGTGCCATGCTCGGACTTGCCAGCGGCCAGGCGCTCCTCGGGCATTTCGATGCCGTGGTCCACGCTGTTGCGCACCAGATGGGTCAGCGGGTCGGTGATCTTCTCGACCAGACCCTTGTCCAGTTCGGTGGCTTCGCCCAGCGTGATCAGGTCGATCTTCTTGCCCAGCTTGCCGGCCAGGTCGCGCAGCATGCGCGGGAAGCGGCTGAACACGGTGGACATGGGAATCATGCGGATGGACATCACCGATTCCTGCAGATCGCGCGTATTGCGGTCCAGATCGGCCAGGCCTGCCAGCAGTTGCTGGTAGGCCGATGCATCCAGCCCGTGGCTGTTTTGCGCCAGCATGGCCTGGGTGATGACCAGCTCGCCTACCAGGTTGATGAGCTGATCGACCTTGGCCACCGACACACGGATGCTGGTCGACTCCATCTGCGCCTGCTGCGCCTGGGCAGCCGTCTTGGCAGCGGGCTTGGCCGCGGCACCGGCCGGCTGGATGGCCAGCGCGCCGTCGGCCTGGGGCATGCCGGGTGCGCCGTTGAAGAAGCCGTAGGCCTCTTCGGCGGGCGGAATGGCGACCGAGGCCAGGGCGGCGTCGGGATCGAGCGCGGCATGCTCTTCGGCGACGGGGGCTTCGGCCACCTGCACCGCTTCGGTTGCAGGAGCGGCCCCGGCCGCCTCATCGGCTGCCGTGATGCGAACCTGCTCCTTGGCCACGTGGAAGGCGAACAGATCGAGCAGGTCGTCGTCGGTGGACGAGGTCTGCACGGCAAAGAGGCGGCTTTGCGGCTGATCGCAGGCCAGGTCCTCGATGCGGCCCAGGCCGGGAATGTCGCGGAACAGTTCCTTGATGGCCTCGGCCATCTCCAGACGCTCCAGCGGACCGATCAGGATGTGCAGCGAACGGCCGCCACTGGCGGGTGCCGTTCCGACGGCGCCGCCCGATACGGGCGCGGCAGGCGCGGGCGCCTCGACCGGCGCTGCCACGGTAGCAGGCGCCGGCGCCGGTGCAGCGGCCGGGGCGGCTGTTGCAGGCACGGCACTGCGGCCTTCTGCCAGCATCTCGATGCGCGCCACCAGATCCGTGGTGGACAGGGCCTCGCCCTCGTTGCCGGCCTGGTGGCGTGCCAGCAGGCTGCGGCTGGCATCGGCCGACTCCAGCAGCACGTCGACCATTTCCGGAATCGGTGTGATCTCGTGCCGGCGCAGCCGGTCGAGCAGCGACTCCATGCGGTGCGTCAGCTCGGTCACATCGGCAAAGCCGAAGGTGGCCGCGCCGCCCTTGATCGAGTGCGCGCAACGGAAAATGCCGTTGAGCTCCTCGTCGTTGGCCGCCGACAGATCCAGATTCAGCAGCATCTGCTCCATCTGGTCGAGGTTCTCGGCCGCTTCTTCGAAGAAGATTTGATAGAACTGGCTCAGGTCGAAGTCTGCGCCCGCTCCTGCCCCATCCTGGTGTAGATCCGCCATCTTTGGTCCTGCTGTTTCCTGTTGCCCGTACTTATCGGCTCAACGCATTACTTTCTGAATGACTTCGATCAAACGGTTCGGATCGAAGGGCTTGACCAGCCAGCCCGTGGCGCCCGCAGCGCGTCCGGCCTGCTTCATCTGGTCGCTGGATTCGGTGGTGAGAATGAGAATGGGCGTGTTCTGGAACTTCGGGTTTTCGCGCAGCTTGCGCGTCAGGCCGATGCCATCGAGGCGCGGCATGTTCTGGTCGGCCAGCACCAGATCGACTTGTTCGAGCTGGGCCTTTTCGAGCGCATCCACGCCGTCCACGGCCTCCACGACGCGAAATCCCGCTCCTGCGAGGGTGAACGCCACCATCTTTCGCATCGAGGGGGAATCATCAACAGCCAGAATCGATCGCATGTATAGCTCCAACAGACGGGCAATAAAAGGTGGATGGGTGCATGGTCAGCGGTCAGAACAGTTCGACCGAGCCAGCATCCATCTCGCTTTGCGTGACGGGATTGGGCCGGTCGGGTATCGCCGGCAGGCCCAGGGAATCGTCCTCTCCCTCGTCCACACCCATGGTGGCTGCGGCCAACTGGAACGCGCAGCCTTGCAAAATCTTCGTAATATGGGCGATCAGTTGGGAGGACATGTCGTGAAACTGCAACTCGGTCACCGCCAGCCTCAACGTGGACCGGGCGGCATCGAGCTGGGGCAAGGCGGCTAGCGCCTCGCCGGCCAGCTGGCCATGGGTCTCGTCGAAACGGTCCAGCAGGTTCTGCGTTGCGTGATTGAGAAGGCCTTCCAGGCGCTGCAGATCGCGCATCGCCACCAGCAAGGCATCCTGCAGGTCTGCGGCCACCATGACGGGCATGGGGACGGCAGGCTCGCCCGAAGGCTTGTGCATTGACTGCATTGTTACTCCACCACCAGCGTTTCAGCCCAACGTGCGCCGTGCCTTGCAGCACGGCCAACCCTTGTCAATCGTTCACGGGAATGCCGCGCATCCCTTGGTGTACACGACCATTTGCATTTATGTTCCAAAATGTATCTCATGATAGCGCCCCCGGGGATGCCAGACCACCGCACAAGCCCTTGCGCATACTGCACATCGAGGATTCCGCCGCCGACCAGGCGCTGGCGCGGCTGAGCCTGCTGCGCGGCGGGCTGGTCTGCGAGATTGTCGTGGTCGACACGCTCGATGATGCCGCAGCTGCGCTGCACAACCAGGCATTCGACCTCATCCTGGCCGACTACCACCTGCCCGGCTTCACGGCGCTGGATGCCTGGGAGCTGGTTCGCCGCCAGCCCGGGCATCCGCCCTTCGTGCTGCTGTCCGGCGCCATCGGCGAGTCGGCCGCCGTGGATGTGATGCGCGAGGGCATCAGCGACTATCTGCTCAAGGACCACATCACGCGCCTGCCCCATGTGGTCTCGCATGCGCTGGAAGTGCACGAGGCCCGCCTGGCACGCCGGCGCGCGGCGGCCGAGCTGGCGGCGTCCGAGCGGCGCCTGGCCGACCTGACCGAGCACCTGCAGACCTCCACCGAGCGCGAGCGCGCCAGCATCGCCCGCGAGATCCACGATGACATCGGCGGCTCGCTGACCTCGGTGAAGTTCGACGTGGCCTGGATCGCGCGCAATGCGCCCGAGGGCGGGCTGCGCGAGCATGCGCTGGCTGCGCTGGAGATGCTGGAGCACGCGCTGGGCGCCAGCCAGCGCATCATGATGAACCTGCGCCCGCCCGTGCTGGACCAGGGACTGGTGGCCGCCGTCCAGTGGCTGGCCGAGAATTTCGAGCGCCGCACGGGCGTACCCACCCGTGTGCGCAGCAACCGCGAAAGCATGGACATCGCGCCCGACATCCAGGTGGTGGCCTACCGCACGGCCCAGGAGGCGCTGACCAACGTCGGCAAATATGCCCAGGCGCGCCATGTGGACATCGATCTCTCGGACCGCGAAGGTTTTCTCACGCTGGAGGTGACGGACGACGGCGTGGGCCTGGCCGACGGCGCCCGCGACAAGCCCGAATCCTTCGGCCTGCGCGGTCTGGGCGAGCGCGCGCGCACCGTTCGGGGCTGGCTGGATGTCAGCAGTCAAGCCGGACGCGGAACCTCGGTCATCGTCTCCATTCCGCTGGACGATGGCGGCGCTTGCCCTAATATCCCGGGCAATGAATGCTGAACGCCATGGCGGCGTGACCCTTTTTCCAGGAGGCCGACTTTGATCCACGTGGTGCTGTGCGACGACCATGCGGTGCTGCGCCGGGGCATCCGCGACACCCTGGCCGAGGCAGTGGACATCAGCGTCACCGCAGAAGCAGGCAGCTATGCCGAGCTGCGTGAACAGCTGCGCACCGCCGCCTGCGACGTGCTGCTGCTGGACATCAACATGCCCGGCCGCAGCGGCCTGGAGGCCCTGGCCAGCGTGCGCGAGACCCATCCGCTGATCAAGGTGCTCATGGTCTCCATGTACCCCGAGGACCAGTACGCGCTGCGCTGCCTCAAGGCGGGCGCCCAGGGATATGCCAACAAGGCGGGCGATCCGATGCTGCTGATCGAGGCCGTGCGCACGGTGGCCACGGGCCGCAAGTACCTGACGTCCGAAGTGGCCCAGATGCTGGCCGACAGCCTGGCCCAGCCCGCACCCCAGGTGCCGCATGAAAGCCTGTCCGAGCGCGAGCTGCAGACGCTGATCAAGATCGCGGCCGGGCAGCGGCTGACCGACATTGCCACCGAGCTGATGCTCAGCCCCAAGACCGTCAGCGTCTACCGGGCGCGCGTGCTGGAAAAACTGCAGATGAGCAGCAACGCCGAACTCACGGCCTACGCCATCCACAACCAGCTGATCTGAGGCTTTTGCGGCCGGCAGAGCGGAAAATCTGTTGTTTTTCACAACTGCTTACATTGAGGTGCCAAACACCGCGATGCCGCGCTGCAGCAAGGCGACCAGGGGCTGCTCGAGCAGCGGCAGCGTGGCCATCAATCCCGTCAGGCCCACGGTGAGCGTGACCGGGAAGCCCACGGCATAGATGTTCATCTGCGGTGCCACGCGCGAAATGATGCCCAGCACCAGGTTCACGAACAGCAGCATGGCGACCATGGGCAGGGCGATCCAGAAGGCGCTGGCAAAGACCGCCGCCCCCATCTCGTGCAGCCGCATCTGGTTGATGGCCTGCAGGAAGCTGCCGTCCACAGGAAACGCCTCGTAACTCTTGAGCACGGCCATCAGCACCAGCAGGTGTCCGTTGATGACGATGAACAGCAGCGTGGAAATCTGGACCATGAAGCGCGCCACGGCGCTGAGCTGGGCATTGGTCGTGGGATCGAAGAAGCTGGCGAAGTTCAGGCCCATCTGCAGGCCGACCACCTCGCCCGCCACCTCCACGGCGGCAAACACCAGGCGCACGGCAAAGCCCACGGCCAGTCCCACGCCGACCTGCTGTATCAGCGTCCCCAGCGCCTGCGGCGAGTTGATGCCGATCACGGGCTGGTCGCCCAGCACGGGCTGCGCGCACACCGCGACCAGGAAGGCCAGGCCGATCTTCAGCCGCATGGGAATGACGCGCTGCGAGAACACGGGAGCCACGGAAAACATGGCCAGCACGCGCAGAAACGGCCAGAGAACTGGCGACAGCCAGGCCACCAGTTGGGCTTCGCTGAAGGTGATCACGGCGGCGTTTCCTGCGCGCGGCGAAGGGCTCAGCCCACCGCCTGCGGAATGGTCTCTATGGTGCGGCGGATGAAATCCACCAGCGTGCTCAGCATCCACGGACCGGCAATGGCAAACACCAGCACGGCGGAGATGAGCTTGGGCACGAAGGCCAGCGTGGCCTCATGCACCTGGGTCACCGCCTGGAAGACACTGACGGCCAGGCCCACGGCCAGCACCACGCCCAGCACGGGCATGGAGATCATGAGCAGCAAGGTCAGTGCCTCGCGGCCGAAGGTGAGCACGTATTGGGAGGTCATGGAAGGATTTCCAATAAAACGGGACTAGACGGCGAAGCTGGCCGCCAGCGATCCGATGAGCAGGTTCCAGCCATCGGCCAGCACGAAGAGCATGAGCTTGAACGGCAGGGCCACCAGCACGGGCGACAGCATCATCATGCCCAGCGACATCAGGATCGAGGACACGACCATGTCGATGACCAGGAAGGGGATGAAGATCATGAAGCCGATCTGGAACGCCGTCTTCAGCTCGCTGGTCACGAAGGCCGGCACCAGCACGCGCAGCGGCGCGGTCTCTGCGGTGACGCCGGCTTCGAGCTTGGCCAGGCGCGCGAACAGCGCAAAGTCCGATTGGCGCGTCTGCTTGAGCATGAAGTCGCGCATGGGCGCCTCGGCCTTTTCAATGGCCTGCTCGAAGGTCGCGGCATTCGTGGTGTAGGGCACATAGGCCTCCTGGTACACGCGGTCCAGGGTGGGTCCCATGACGAACAGCGTCAGGAACAGCGACAGGCCGATGATCACCTGGTTGGGCGGCGCCGACTGCGTGCCCAGCGCCTGGCGCATCAGCGACAGCACGATGACGATGCGGGTGAAGCCCGTCATCATCAAAAGGATGGCCGGCAGGAACGACAGCGCCGTGAAGAACAGCAGGGTCTGGATGGGCACCGAAAAACTGGTGCCACCGCTGCCCTGGCCGATGACCAGCGGCAGGCTGGCGGGCGCGCCCTGCGCCCAGGAGGCCAGGGGCGTGGCGCAGCACAGCGCCAGCGCTGCGGCGCCGGCGGCCTGGCTCAGCGTGCGCGCCGGGCGCTTGCAGGAATATTCAGACATTCGCACCGTCCGCAGGCAGGCTGCGCGCTTGCGCCATCGCAGCCGAAAAATCAGCAGGGGCCGGGGCCTGCAGCACATGCAGGCACTGGATGCTTTGCGCCGTGACGCCCAGCACCAGCCGCACGGTCTGCGCGCCCTCGCCCACTTCCACCGTCACCACCCGCTGCTGCGGGCCCACGCCCACGGCGCCCAGCACCCGCGACTGCAGGCCGGCTGCGCCACGCAGCGCAGCCGTGCGCTGCTGAAAGCGGCGCAGCAGCCAGGGCAGAGCAGCCATGGCCGTGACCAGGGCCACGACCGTAAGCAGGGTCGGCCACAGCGGGCCCATGCCGGCGCTCTCAGCCACGGCTGACCCGGCGCAGGCGCTCGGACGGCGTGACCACGTCGGTCAGGCGGATACCGAACTTGTCGTTGACCACCACCACCTCGCCCTGGGCGATCAGGTAGCCGTTGACCAGCACGTCCATGGGCTCGCCGGCCAGTGCGTCGAGTTCGACCACCGAGCCCTGGGCCAGCTGCAGGATGTACTTGATCGGCACCTTGGTGCGGCCCAGTTCCACCGACAGCTGCACCGGGATGTCCAGCACCATGTTGATGTCGTTGACCGGCACGTCGCCGCCACCGGCGTAGGGGCGCACGGGCTCGCCCGTCAGCGGGCCGCCCTGTTCCGCCTCCAGCTTGGCGTCGCGCTCGCGCTGCTCGTCCAATGCCTCTGCCCATCCCGAGAACGGATCGTCGCCAGCGGGCTTTTGCGTGTCTTCAGTTGCCATTGTTTTCTCCCATCCAGCCAGCATCGGCACCGCGCAGGCAGTGCTCGACACGGATTGCATACTTGTCGTTGTGAGTGCCGTACTGGCACTCGAAAATCGGAACGCCGCCGATGGAGGCGCGGATCAGCGGCTCGCGGTCGAGTTCGATGAAATCGCCGGGGCGCATGGCCAGCAGCTGCTCCACCGTGGCGTCGGCGCGCGCCAGTTCGGCCACCAGGGTCACCTCGGCGGCCTGGATTTCGCGCTTGAGCACCTTGACCCAGCGGCGGTCCACTTCAATGGAGTCGCCCTGCGTGGAGGAGTACAGGACATCACGGATGGGCTCCAGCGTCGCATAGGGCATGCAGATGTGGATGGAGCCCGAGATGTCACCGATCTCCAGCTGGAAGGCCGTGGACACGACGATTTCGCTGGGGGTGGCAATGTTGGCGAACTGCGGCTGCATCTCCGAGCGCTGGTAGCCCAGCTCCAGCGGATAGATGCCGTGCCAGGCCTTCTTGTATTCCTCGCAGATCACGTTGACCAGGCGGTTGATCACGCGCTGCTCGGTGTGCGAGAAATCCCGCCCTTCGATGCGTGTCTGCAGCCGGCCCGTACCGCCGTACAGCGTGTCGATGACGCCGAACACCAGCGAGGGATCGCAGACCACCAGGCCGCTGCCGCGCAGCGGGCGGATGGCGACGATGTTGAAGTTGGTGGGCACCACCAGCTCGCGCAGGAAGGCGCTGTAGCGCTGCACCGACACCGTGCCCACCGACACCTCGGGGCTGCGGCGGATGAAGTTGAACAGGCCGATGCGGAAGTTGCGGGCAAAGCGCTCGTTGACGATCTCCATCGTCGGCATGCGCCCGCGCACGATGCGCTCCTGGCTGGAGATGTCGTACTGGCGGATGATGCCCGCCTCGACCTCCTCGGTCGTGGATTTCTGGCTCTCGCCGGTCACGCCCTCCAAAAGGGCATCGACTTCTTCCTGGGAGAGAAACGAATCGCTCATGGCGCCTTGCCTCCCCGGTTACTGAATGATGAAGCTGGAGAACAGCACGCGGCGCACGGGGTTCTTGCCAGGGGAGCGGCGGCGCTCGCCATCTTCGTCCTCTGCATCCTCGTCGCGACTGCGCTTCTTGGCCTTGGCCTGGTTGCCGTAGCCCAGCGGTGCGGACACTTCGTTGAGCACGTCGGCAGCCAGGCGTTCCTTGCCGTCGCGCTCCAGCAACTCCTCGGCCGTGCGCTGGGACACCAGCATCAGGATGCCGTTGCGGATGCTGGGCAGGTACTGCTTGACCGTAGTGGCCGTCTTCTCGTCGGCCAGCTCCAGCGTGATGCCGATCTGCACGAAGCGGTCGCCGCCCGGGTCGGACAGATTGACCACCAGGCTGTCCAGCGGCAGGAAGGTGGGAACCGTGACGGCCGCCTTGCTGGAGCCGCCCTCCTCCTCATCGGCATTGCTGTGCCGCTTGGACAGCAGGATGAAGGCAGCGGCCGCGCCTATGGCCAGGACGGCGATGATGACGATCAGCACGATCAGCTTCTTGCCCTTGGCCGGGGCGGGAGCTGCATTGTTGGCGGCATTGGGTGTGGCAGACACTGGAATTCCTCTGGGTGAGCGGGACCGCCACGCGCTCGCGCATCATGCGCGGCGCCATGACGCAGCAGGCCCATGGCAGGAATTATTCGGCGATTGGACCTCGGGCCATGGCCTGAATAAGCGCATGAAACCCCGGTTTCTCGCTGGCTTGATGGCCCCCAAACGCCACAGGCCGGGCAGCTTGTCGCCACCCGGCCTGTTCTGAAAACCCGGAAAACGGCGCATGCGCCGCCCCGCAAGAAGCGCAGGAAGAATCAGACGAACAGATCCACCCCGCCTGCCGCCGCGCGGCCACCAGCCTGTGCGGCGCCATTGCCGCCCGTGACGCCGGCGGCATCGACCATGGCGCTCACGCGGCCCTGGCGCGCCTGGGCATCCGCGCCCTGGCGCCCCCCCGCTTCGCCATTGCCGGACTGGCCACCCGCGTCCACGCTGACGCCGGCCAGTTGCAGGCCCTGGGCCTGCAGCAGCTCGCGCAGCTGGTCGGCACCGTTGCCCAGCCATTCCCGCGCCTGCGATTCGCTGGCGCCAAAGCGCACATGGGCCTCGTTGCCCTGCAGGCTGACCTGCACCTGGATGGCCTTGCCCTCATGCTCGACAGACAGCGAGGCGTTCTGGCTCTTGTTGTGCACCCAGAAGGCCACCTGCTCGGACACCTGCTGCTCGCGCTCGGTGGAGTTGCCCGGCTGTGCCTGGGCGTCGGGCTGGGCCAAGGCTGCGCCATTGTGTCCGGCGGCCTGCTGTCCCAGGGACTGGCCGGCGTGGGCCGCGCCCACGGCGGCTGCAACCCCATGCAATCCGTTGGCGGCAGACTCTGCGGAGCCGGTGCCACCTTCGCGGGCTCGCTCGAACAGGCCGCGCCATTCCGCGGGCCGCACCGCCGCCATGCCGTTGAGCGCAATGCCCGACGCCAGGGCCGCGTCCTGCCGTACGCCGGGCGCCAGCGCCTGGGGTGTGTGCTCATGCGTGGCCTGGGCTGCAGATGCCGTGCGCGCTGCGGCGGCCGTCAGCGCCGTATCGGACTGCACGGCGGCCAGCACATCGGCCGCCTGTGTCTGTGCCTGGGCGCCCTGGCGCGCAGCGGTATCGGCGGGCGTGCCGGCTGCAGCGGCATCGACTGCGCCAGCCAGCGCCGCCGTGTTGGCGTTCGCGGCCAGCGCCGCGCCTGCGGCATCGCCCGCTGCAGGTTGCGGCGCCATGAAGGCGGCATGCGCCACCACGCCCTGCTCCTGGCGCAAGGCCAGCATGGCGGCACTGCCCCGGCCAGACAACCAGTCGCCCGCCACGCCCTGCAGCATGTCGCGGTCGCCCTTGCCATCGAGGTGGGCGGTCTGCCCGACCAGGCTGAGCCAGGGCGCCTGGCCGTTGGCGGCCAGCAGCATGGCATCGGCCTGCGCGGAAGTGGCCATATCGGCCGTCTCCGCCTGGGGCTGCAGCGGCAATTGCGTCTGCAGCAGCCCCTGCGCCAGGCCGGACAGGTCAGCCGGATCCTTCAGGCTGCCCTGAATTGCGCCCTTGAGGTTGGCCAGCGCGCCGGCCCCTTCATCGCCGAGGACCTGGCCCAGGTCCGGCAGTCCGCCAATGCCATCCATGGCGGCCAGCAGCGAGGAAAAGCCTGCGGCCTGCTCATTGGACGGCGGCTGCGCCGCGCGCGCGGAACGCACGCCCTCCATGGTGCGCTGCATGGCGCTGCGCGCGTCGGCGCGCTGTTCGATCTGGTTGGTGGACATGCGTCAAGCCTCCTGGAATGTCAGCCCGAAGCTGCGGCGGAAAAACTGGATGGCCGCACGTTCGTCGGTTTCCTTTTGCTCGCGGCGCATCTGGCCCAGCGCCAGGTCGCGGCGGCGCACCTCGACCACCTTGCGCAGGCTGCTGACCCGCAGCTCGCAGGCCATCAAGGCCTTTTGCGCGGCCTCCAGGCGGATGGCCAGGTCGGCCAGCACCCGTGTCTGCAGGCCGATGGCGTGCTGCAGGCGGTCCATGAACTGGTATTGGTGGAACATGACTTCGGGCTGCACGGACTGGTTCTGCTGCACGCCCCAGCGTGCCTGCATTTCCTGCACGTAGTGCTGCAGCTGGTCCATCTGCGCCTGCGCCGCCTGCTGCGAGCGCTGACGCTCCTGCACCGCCTGGCGCGCCTCGTCACGCTTGCGCGACGCGGCATCGATGGCCACCATCAAGGCATTCAAGGACGACATACCGGGTTTTCCTCCCTGTGTTCGCTGTTGCGTTATCTCAGTGCCGCGTCACCGCATCACTGACCACCGAGCGCGGCGGCCATGCCCGAGATGCTCTCGTCCATGGAAGCCGACTCGAACATGCTTTGCTGCAGAAAGGCCGCCATGGCCGGCTGCAGCCGTATCGCCTCGTCCATCTGCGGGTCCGAGCCCGCCATGTAGGCGCCGACCTGGACCAGGTCCCGGCCCTTCTGGTAGCGCGAATAGACAGCGCGAAAGCGCCGCGCCAGCTCGAAGTGCTCGCGCGAGACCACGTTGTGCATCACGCGCGAGGCCGATTGCTCGATGTCGATGGCCGGGTAGTGGCCCGACTCGGCCAGCGCCCGCGACAGCACGACGTGGCCGTCCAGAATGGCGCGTGCCGCATCGGCGATCGGGTCCTGCTGGTCGTCGCCCTCGGACAGCACGGTGTAGAAGGCCGTGATCGATCCCACGCCGTTGAGGCCGTTGCCGCTGCGCTCGACCAGGGCCGGCAGCTTGGCAAAGCACGACGGCGGATAGCCCTTGGTGGCCGGTGGCTCGCCAATGGCCAGCGCGATCTCGCGCTGGGCCATGGCATAGCGCGTCAGCGAATCCATGAGCAGCAGCACATGCTGGCCCTTGTCGCGGAAATGCTCGGCAATGGCCGTGGCGTAGGCGGCACCCTGCATGCGCAGCAGCGGCGGCGCATCGGCCGGCGCGGCCACCACCACGGCGCGGCTGCGGTCCTGTGCGCCGAGGATGTCCTCGACGAACTCCTTGACCTCCCGGCCGCGTTCACCGATCAGGCCGACGACGATCACGTCCGCCTGGGTGTAGCGCGCCATCATGCCCAGCAGCACGGACTTGCCCACGCCCGAGCCTGCGAACAGGCCCAGCCGCTGCCCCCGGCCCACGGTGAGCAGGGCGTTGAGCGAGCGCACGCCGGTGTCCAGCGTCTCGCGCACCGGGTCGCGGTCCATGGCGTTGATGGGGTTGCGGTCCAGCAGATCGGCCGTGACGTCGGCCAGCGGCCCGCCATGGTCCAGCGGCTGCCCCTGCGAATCCACGACACGGCCCAGCAGGCCGCTGCCGATGGGCAGGCGCAGCACGCCGGCCGCCATGGACACGGGCTCTTCGGGACCGTCGCCAAAGCGCAGCGGGGCGACAAAGGGTTCGGCCGGCGTCACGATGGCGCCGCTGGACAGCCCCTGGATGTCGCCCGCAGGCATCAGGAACGCACGCTCGCCGGCAAAGCCGACGACTTCGGCCAGCACCGGGTCCTGGCCTGCCTGGCGTATCCAGCACTGCGAGCCCACCGGCACCTGCAGGCCCGTGGCCTCCAGCACCAGGCCGGTCAGGCGCGTGAGCGTGCCGTGGGTTTCCAGCGGAATGTCGCTGTGCAGGCGGGCGCGGGCATTGGACAGCAGCTGCTGCCAGGGCTTGCCTGCATCGGCCAGGGAGGCATCAACCGGCATCGCGTTCTCCGTCATACCAGGTGGAGACCAGGCCCAGCGCGGCCACGGCGCGGCGCCAGCGCTTGTCCATGCCGGCATCGACCTGGGCACCGCCCGATTCCACGCGCACATCGCCCTGGGCCACGCCAGCGTCGCTGATCCACTGCACCTTGGACTGGGCGCCATGCTCGGCGCGCAGCGCCTCGTCCAGCACGGCGAAGTCGGCAGGGTTCAGGCGCACGGTGGCGGCGCGGCCGTCGGAGGCCAGCATGTCCAGCGCCTCGCGCACCACGGGCAGCAGGGCCTGGGGCTGGCTGCGCAGCTCCTGGCGGACCACCTGGCGCGCGATGTCGCAGGCCAGGTTCAGCAATTCCTGCGCCGCATCCGCCTGCAGCTGCTTGAAGCCGGCGTCCAGGCCGGACAGCAGCGCGTCCACGCGCTGCGCCGTCTCTCGGCCCGTGCCGGAGACATAGTCATCCATGTGCTGCTGCCACTGCTGCCGGGCTTCCTGGCGGCCTTGCTCCAGGCCCTCGGCATGGCCTTCGGCGCGTGCCTGCTCCAGCAATTCATGCAGCCGCTCCTCGTCCACGGCGGGGGTGGATGCCGCCGTGCCTGGCGTGTCGGCGTCGACATCCAGCACCATGGAATCGGCGTCCAGCCGGGGCGCATCGGAGCGCCCGGGCAGCGACAGGCTGTGGAAGCCGGACGAGGAAGCGGGTGTGCGCGCCATGCCGGCGCCACCGGGTGCAGCCTGTGCATCGGGGGCGCCCTGAATGTTCGGCAGGCCGGGCAGGCTTTGCAGGCCGCCCATGTGGTCCACGGCACCAAAGCGCCACTGCACCACCTGGCGCTCGTCAATCTCCTCGGAGGGAATGAAGCGCGAATTCATCCCACTAGACATAGCTGTCCTCCGCGCCGCTGCCGATGGTGATCTGGCCTTCTTCGGCCAGACGGCGCACCACCTTCAGGATTTCCTTTTGCTGCGCTTCCACTTCGGACAGGCGCATCGGGCCGCGGCCTTCCAGGTCCTCGCGCAGCGACTCGGCCGCACGCATGGACATGTTGGCCAGGATCTTGTCGCGCACTTCCATCGAACCGCCCTTGAGCGCGATGATCAGCGTCTCGGACACCACTTCGCGCAGCACCAGCTGCACCGAGCGATCGTCCAGTTTGACCAGGTCGTCGAACACGAACATCTTGTCCATGATCTTCTGGGCCAGGTCCGGGTCGTAGTTGCGGATGGTGTCCAGCACGGCCACGTCGGCATTGCCGCCGAGGTTGTTGATCATCTCGGCCGCCGTCTTGACGCCGCCCAGCGAGGTCTTGCGGATCTTGTCGCCGCCGGCCAGCACCTGGAACAGCACTTCGTTGAGGTCCTTGAGCGCGGTCGGCTGAATGCCTTCCAGCGTGGCCACGCGCAGCATGACTTCGCTGCGAAAGCGTTCGGGCAGCTGCATCAGCACGGCAGCAGCCTGCTCGTGCTCGAGGTGCACCAGGATGGCGGCCACGATCTGCGGATGCTCGCCGCGCAGCAGTTCGGCCACCGACAGCGGGTCCATCCACTTCAGGCTTTCGATGCCGGAGACATCGCCGCCCTGCAGGATGCGGTCGATCAGCAGCGCGGCCTTGTCGTCGCCCAGGGCGCGCTTGAGCACCGAGCGCACATAGCCGCTGGCGTCGTCCACCAGCAGGCTTTGCGCGGCCGCGTCATCGGCAAAGCGGTTGATGACGAAGTCCACCTTCTCGCGCGAGACGCCGCGCATGTGCGCAATGGTCTCGCCGAGCTTTTGCACTTCCTTGGGTGTGAGGTGCTTGAACACCTCGGCCGCTTCCTCCTCGCCCAGGGAGACCAGCAAGATGGCGGCGTCGTTCAGGCCTCGTTCGTCCATATCTCAGCAATCCGTGTTTGGCAGGCTCAGGTGGCCTCGCCGTTGATCCAGGTCTTGACGATGTTGGCCACCGCGATCGGGTTCTGCTTGGCCAGTTGGCGCGCCTGCTCCAGGCGCACCTGCTCCTGTGTGGGAGACAGATCGACAGCAGGTCCGGCCAGCGCCGGACGGTCCAGCTGCTCGCCCTCGATGGCATTGAGCTGACCGCCCACGGCAGCCGTCTTGCGGCCCTTGAGCATGGGGCGCACCAGGCCCAGCAGCAAGATGGCGCCGAACAGGGCCAGGCCGATGGGCACGCCCAGGCTGCGGGCCATGTCCAGCACTTCGGGCTGGCGCCACAGCGGCACCTCGGCCGGCGCTTCGTCCTGCACAAAGGGGGTGCTGACCAGGTTGACGGAGTCACCGCGCTCGGCGCTGTAGCCCACGGTCTCGCGCACCAGGGTCAGCAGTTGCGCCTGCTGCGCCGCCGTCAGGCCGCGCGCTGCGGCGGCAACGGTGGCGGCATCGGTGGCGCCACCGGCTGCATTCGGCGCAGCGGCCGCCACCAGGGGCGCATTGATGACCACGGCGGCCGTCAGGCGCTTGATGCTGCCCGTGCTGCCGCGTGTGTGGCGCACGGTCTTGTCCACTTCGTAGTTGGTGATGGACTCGCGCTTGCTGGCAGAGCGCACGGCGTTCTGTCCATCGGCCGCCTGGGGTGCGGGATTGGCGCCATTGACCGGCGCGGACGCGTTCTGGGGCGGCTGGTTGCTGGTGGCGCCGGGGATGCCGGTGGGCTGGGGCGGCTTTTGCTCGCCCGTGCTCTCCACCACCTGCTGGCTGCGCACCACGCCCGCGTCGGAGGACTGGTTGGGGCGGTGCTGCTCCGAGGTCGATTCGGTCTGGCTGAAATCCATCTCGGCCGAGACCTGGGCCTTCACATTGTTCTTGCCGACCACAGGCTCCAGGATATCCAGGATGCGGCGCACGTACTGCTGCTCGATCTGCTGGGTGTAGTTCAGCTGCTGCATGTCCACGGCGTTGGCGTTGCCGTCGGGCGACTGCGACAGCAGCTTGCCCGAATCGTCCAGGATGCTCACGGCCGTGGGCGCCATCTCGGGCACGCTGGAGGCCACCAGGTGCACGATGCCCGCGATCTGCGTGCGGTCCAGCACGCGGCCGGGGTACAGGCTCAGCAGCACCGAGGCCGAAGGCTTTTGCTGCTCGCGGAAAAAGCCGTTCTGATTGGGCAGGGCCAGATGCACGCGTGCGCTTTGCACGGCGGCCAGGGCCTGGATGGAGCGCGTCAGCTCGCCTTCGAGGCCGCGCTGGAAATTCAGGCGTTCCTGGAACTGGGTGATGCCGAACTTGCTGTTTTCCATCAACTCGAAGCCCGTCACCGAACCCTTGGGCAGGCCCTGGGTGGCCAGCTTCAGGCGCACATCGTGCACGCGGTCGGACGGGATGAGGATGGCGCCGCCGCCTTCCGTGTAGCGGTATGGCACGTTCATCTGCGACAGCTGGGCGACGATGGCGCCGCCATCCTTGTCGCTCAGATTGGAGAACAGCACCTTGTAGTCCGGCTGGCGGTAGAACATGGCCGCCGCCCCCACGGCGACAACCAGCAGCACGGCGATCGCGCCCCAACGCAGGCGCTGGCCACGGTCCATGGCCGTCCAGCGCTGCTGCAGGGCAGGCTGGGGGACGGGAGTGGCTTGGGGGACAGGGATTTCAGCGACAGCAGACATCTTGGTTCCAGGTGTTCGAGCCCTGCACACACAGGACCCTAGCGTGCTGTCGATTATTCGAAGTCCGCCGCTTCACATTCGCCCGATAAGCGCGCCGTTTGACCTTCTATTTGCCCGGATGCGAAAACCCTGCCGACCTACGATCTCGTCATCTTGCTAACTCCGATGGAATGTGTCATGGACCTTCGCATCCCCAGTACCACCTCTCCCCTGTACGGCACCCAGCTCCCCAAAGGCGTGGGCGCAGGCGACGCATCGACCAAAGTGGCGGCTGGCGGCTTCAGCCAGGCCCTTCAAGGCGCGCTGCAGTCCGTCAGTTCAGCCCAGAACCACTCCAGCCAGCTGCAGCGTGAAGTGCAGCTGGAGAACCCGGCCGTCAGCCTCGAAGAAACCATGATCGCCATGCAAAAGGCACAGATCGGCTTCCAGGCCACGATGCAGGTGCGCAACCGGCTCGTGCAGGCCTATACCGACGTGATGAACATGCAGGTCTGAGGACGTCCGGCCCCGGCCGGACCCTCTTTGCCCACCCAAACCGCAGACCGCAGACCCAACAGCATTTGCGCGCACCATCGCATGGCTGCGTCTTTCCGGCACGCGCAGGATCCGGCCTTCTTCAAGGCGTTGTTCCGCTTTCGCCGAACCGGGCCTTTGCCCACCCTCCCCATTCCTGGCCGCCCGTCACCGCACGGCCCAAAGCACCCCGTCTTTTTCAGCAAGCGTGACCTCCTCCCGCGCATGGAGGGTCGCCTTCCGATGCGCAGCCCTGCCTGCACCGGCCGGCAGGCGCGTCACGCCGACGCCACCCCGGAAAAGACAAAACCCTCGGGCACGCATGCCGAAGGGTTGATCAGGACAGGAAAAAAGGAAGAAGGAGGCTGCTTCAGCTGGCCGAGTGGTAGATGCGCGCCTTGCCCGGTCCGGCGTGAGGGTGTCCATACAGGTCACGTCCATACGTGGCCTGGTCCGAAGCCTGGGGAATCAGCGCCGCCGCCTGGTGCTGGGCCACCACCGCCATGCGCGCCAGCTGGTCGCGCTGCATGGCCATCTGCTCGCCCAGTGCCTGGGCGCGCTCGCGCAGCTCCTGCGTCCAGTCGGCCGCGCTGAAGCGGCGGGCCAGTTCGGAAAACGCAGCCATGGCATCGCGCAGCCGGGTGCTGGACTGCTCCAGCGCGACCGCATCCTTCGATTGCAGCGAGGCGGACACCATCCGGACCACCGCGTCCAGGGAATCGAGCATCTCGCTGAGAGTCATGGGTCAGGCCTTGCTGAAAAAAGAAAGCGCGTGCTCGCGCCGGAAGGAAAAAACAGAGAAAGAACCGAACCCGCGCTCAGACGCGCGAGTGCGAGAGGAATTCCTCGGAGTTGGCCAGCAGCTTGTCGGCCACGGCGTCGGCGTTCACGCGGAAGGTGCCGTTGGCAATGGCTTCGCGGATTTCCTTGACGCGGTTGGCATCGAAGTCGGCGGTGGCACGACCAGTTTGGTCCAGTGCGCGGGCCGAGTTCGAGAACGACACGGGAACACCGGCCGCCTTGGCAGGCTGGGCCTGTGCGGAGGATTCCTCGCTGGCAATGGCGCTGGCTGTCTTGGGCTGCTTGGCGGCGGCCTGGGAGGCAGCGGCGGGCAGTTCCGGTTTTTGACCTATCTTCATCTTGATTCTCCAATCGCCCTGGCGGCGTAAGGCGCTGTGCCTAGCTTTCGACTGCCTGGAACAAAACTTGAGGTTTTTTTACTGCACCAGCACCACGCCCTCGGGATTCACCACCCCGGAGATGAGCCGGCCATTATCCATGCGAACCCGCACGGTCTGGCCTTCGCCGGCGGCAGACATGGCCTTGCCCGACGATGTGACAGAAAAACCACCACCATTGACCAGAACACGCACTTCGGCACCCACCGCGAACAGCGCCGGCGTGCGCAGCATGTTCTGGCGCAGTGCCTGGCCTGCGGCCAGCGGGCGGGAAGCCACCAGGCCCACCCAGTCCTGCTGGTTGGCGTAGACGGCGGCCGAATCCTCGGCCCAGTCCACCTCGGCCTGGACGGCGTCGTCGGCCGACAGCGGGCGGCCCGAAGGCACGCCGTTTTGCAGCACCCAGGCAGGCCCCCAGGCCTTGACCGTGATGGGCAGGAACACATTCCAGGCCACGGCGCCCTGCAGGCAGCGCAGGCCCAGGCGGGTACGGCCCCACAGGCGCGAGCCTGCGGGCAAATAGGGCTCGACCTTGGCGCAGGCGGCCAGGCGCAGGCGGGGATCGAGCTGGCCCATCTGCACTTCCATGCGCAGGGGCAGGGCGCCCGCACCGGCCATGCCCTGCTGCAGGGCCTCGTCGGCAAAGCGCTGGCCGATCTGGCTGAGCTGGGCCGCGCCATCGGGCGCGTTCTGCGCGAACGCGCTGCCTGCCAGCGATGCTCCAGCGGCGAGCGCAGCGCATGCGGCGGCGCGGGCGAAGGCTCGGGCGGCGGAAGGCGGATGGGCGGTGCTGAAGTTCGACATGGCTGGGGCTCCTGACTTGCTCCGGCACCCCGTCAGGATGGGCGGGATACATGGAGCGATGCCAGCAAATATAGGGCGGGCGCCGTTTTCCGAAGCGCCGAACTGCGCAGGCAAACGCGCTTTCTTTGCGCTTTAGCGTTCGGGCCCGATTTCCATAATCGACGCATGCCGCAGTCCGTGGGCTGCCGCCATTTCGTCAACCGATCACCGCAAATCCCAGAGGGCGAGGCCGACATGCTCGACAAGATGACTGAACGACTGGACTTCCAGAGCAAGGCGCTGGTGCTGCGCGCCGAGCGCCAGCGTGCAATCGCCAGCAACATCGCCAATGCCGACACCCCGGGCTATGTGGCACGCGACTTCAATTTCCGCGAGGCGCTGACGGCCGTCACCTCCGGCCCCTCGCCCATGACGCTGGCCAGCGTCAGCCAGGGCGGCCACATTCCGCTGCCTGCCGCCGCCTCGGGGCAGAGCGCGCAAAGCCATCTCGGCTACTCGGTGCAGGCCCAGACCAACATGGACAACAACACCGTGGACCTGGACCGCGAACGCGCCAACTTCGTCGACAACGCCGTGCGCTACGAAGCCACGCTGCGCTTTCTGAACGGCCAGGCCAAGACCATGCTGTCGGCCATCCAGGGCCAGTAAGCCGGCGCCACAGATCACAGGAGCTTTCCCATGTCCATGTTCTCCATCTTCAGCATCTCCGGCAGTGCCGTCAGCGCCCAGTCCCAGCGCCTGAACGTCGTGGCCTCGAACCTGGCCAACGTCGATGCCGTGGCCGGCCCCGACGGCAAGGCCTACCAGGCGCGCCAGGTGGTCTTCCAGACCGTGCCCATGGGCGAGGAAGGCTCCTCGGGCGTGCGCGTCAGCGCCATCAGCCAGGACAACACGCCGGGCCGCCGCATCCACGATCCCCAGCACCCGCTGGCCGATGCCGAAGGCTATGTGACGCATTCCAACGTCAGCGCCGTGGACGAGATGGTCAACATGATCTCGGCCTCGCGCTCCTACCAGAACAACGTCGAGGTCATGAACACGACCAAGTCGCTGCTGCTCAAAACCCTGCAGATGGGCCAGTGAGCCCCGTCCGCACCACATTCCAGGAGCCACTCCCATGATCTATGGCGCAGGCAGCGTCGCCAGCACGGCCGACCTCAACAGCAAGAACACCACGAGCAATTCGAACACCGACCCCGCAGCAGCGCAGGACCGCTTCCTGAAGCTGCTGGTCGCGCAGTTGAACAACCAGGATCCCATGAATCCCATGGACAACGCGCAGATGACCTCGCAGATGGCGCAGATCAACACCGTCACCGGCATCCAGCAGTTGAACAAGACCATGGAAAGCATGGCCGGCCAGTTCACGGCCATGCAGGTGCTGCAGGGCACGCAGATGATCGGCCGCACCGTGCTGACCGAGGGCAACACCCTGGGCGTGGGCAAGGAAAAGTCCTATACGGCGGCCTTCGACCTCGAAGGCCCGGCCGCCGATGTCAAGGTGCAGATCACCACGGCCGGCGGCGAGCTGGTGGACACCGTCGAGCTGGGCAGCGGCACCGCGGGCCGCAACTACTTCACCTGGGACGGCAGCAAGTACACGGGCGATGCCAGCCAGCTGCGCTACACGGTGCAGGCCACGAATGCCGACAAGGCCGTGGCCTCGACCACGCTGTCGCCCCACGCGGTGCTTGCCACGGGCACCACCGACGGCAAGCTGACGCTGGAGCTGGACGACGGCACCAACGTCGCCTACACCTCCGTCAAGGCCGTGTACTGAACACCGCACCAAACACCCCAAACCATCGCAGGAGCACACCATGGGATTCCAACAAGGCCTCTCGGGTCTGAACGCCGCCAGCAAGAACCTGGACGTGATCGGCCACAACATCGCCAACGCCAACACCACGGGCTTCAAGTCCTCGCGCGCCGAGTTCGCCGAGGCCGTGGCCAGCGCCGTCGGCTCGGCCAGCGGCCAGAACAGCGGCATCGGCGTCAATGTGGCCGCCGTGACCCAGCAGTTCCGCCAGGGTCCGATCACCACCACGGGCAACAACCTGGACGTGGCCATCAACGGCAACGGCTTCTTCGTCGTGCGCCAGCCCGACGGCAGCACGGCCTATACGCGCGCCGGCAACTTCGGCCTGGACAAGCAGGGCAACCTCAAGACCGTGCAGGGCGACAACGTCATGGGCTACCCCGTGGACGCCACCACGGGAAAGGTGCTGGCCGGCGGCCAGCCCGTGCCCATGGTCTTCCCCTCGGGCCAGCCGATCGCGGCCAAGACCACGACCAAGATCGACGTGAATCTCAACCTCGATGCCCGTGCCACCGTGGCTGCAGGCGATGCCACCAAAACGCCACCGATCCCGGCCACTCCTCGCGCCACCTATGGCACATCGGTCAATGTCTATGACAGCCAAGGCGTGGCCACACCTGTGCAGATGTACTTCGAGAAGGACGCGACCGCCAATACCTGGAAGGTCTATGACGGCCTTGATGACCCTACGGCAAACCCGCCCAAGACAGCGACCTTGCTGGCAACACTGACCTTTGACGCTGCAGGCAAGCTCAAGACAGTCGCTCCCAGCCCTGCGGTTGCCTCCATCCAGACCAACAATCCCAATTCGCCAACCCCGGGCTCCGTCAGTGTGACGCTGGACTTTTCCAATGTCTCCCAGTTCGGCACCAAGTTCGCGGTCAGCAGCCTCAAGCAGGACGGCTATACCGCTGGCGCGCTCACCGGCATCAACGTCGGCAACGATGGCTCCATCGTGGCCACCTACTCCAACGGTGTGACGCGCACCGAAGGCCAACTCGCCCTGGCCGCCTTCACCAATACCCAGGGACTGGGTGCCGTGGGCGACAACAAGTGGGTGGAGACCGCCGATTCGGGCCCGGCGCTGAACGGCACGGCCGAGTCGGGCACCTTCGGCTCGCTGCGTTCGGGCGCGCTGGAGGACTCCAACGTGGACCTGACCGCCGAGCTGGTGAACATGATGACCGCGCAGCGCGCCTACCAGGCCAATGCCCAGACCATCAAGACCCAGGACCAGGTCTTCTCGACCCTGGTGAACCTGCGCTGATAGCCAAGAACTGAGTCAGGAGAGCCGGCATGGACCGCATCATCTACACCTCCATGACGGGCGCCAACGCAGCGGCGCAGCGTCAGTCCGTGCTGGCCCACAACCTGGCCAATGCCGGCACCAATGGCTTTCGGGCCGAAATGTCCACCTTCCGCTCCGTGCCCCTGCAGGGCAGCGGCGCGGGCACGCGCGTGTTCGCGCTGGAAGCAACCTCCGGCTACGTGGACACGCCCGGCCCCACCCAGCGCACGGGCCGCGCACTGGACGCCATGGCCATGGGCCGCGCCTGGTTCGCCGTCCAGGGCCTGGACGGCCAGGAAGCCTACACACGCAATGGCGTGTTCGAGGTTTCCCCCGAGGGCCAGCTGGTCAACAGCAACGGCCAGGCCGTGCTGTCGGACGGCGGCGGCCCCATCGACATTCCGCCCGAGTCCACGATTTCCCTGGGCTCCGACGGCACGCTGACCGCCAAGACCGGCAACCAGCTGCCCGTGGCCGTGGGCCGCGTCAAGCTGGCCACGCCGGCCGAGGACGCTGCGCTGGTGCGCGGCAACGACGGCCTGTTCCGCACGGGCAACGGCGAGCCGCTGCCCAACGACGAGAACGCCCGCCTGCTGTCGGGCGCCATCGAAGGCTCGAACGTGAATTCGGTGGAGACCATGGTCGGCATGATTGCCGCCGCCCGCCAGTTCGAGACCCAGATGCGCCTGCTGCAGACCGCAGAAACCAATGACAAGACGGCCAGCCAACTCTTGAGCATGAACGGCTGAAAGCACTGAAAAGGAAAACGCCATGATCAATTCGCTGTTCATCTCCAAGACCGGCATGGAAGCCCAGCAGACCCAGCTGGATGTGATCTCCCACAACCTGGCCAACGTCTCGACCACGGGCTACAAGCGCGCCAGCGCGGTGTTCGAGGATCTGATCTACCAGAACCTGCGCCAGTCGGGCGCCCAGACCACCGAGCAGAACCAGCTGCCCACGGGCCTGCACCTGGGCCTGGGCGTGCGCACGGTGGCCACCTCGCGCAATTTCCTGCAGGGCGCCCTGCAGCAGTCCAACAATGCGCTGGACGTGGCCATCGACGGCAACGGCTTCTTCCAGGTCAACATGCCCGACGGCACCACGGCCTATACCCGCGACGGCTCCTTCCAGGTCGATGCCCAGGGCCAGTTGGTGACTGCCAGCGGCATGCCCATCGCCAACGGCGTCACCATTCCCCAGGGCGCGACCAAGGTGTCTATCAGCCCCGAGGGCGTGGTCAGCGTGACCATGGCCGGCCAGGCCGCGCCCCAGCAGGTGGGCAACATCGCGATGAGCCAGTTCATCAATCCGGCCGGCCTGGAGCCGCGCGGCCAGAACCTGTTCACGGAAACCGCTTCCTCGGGCCAGCCCCAGCAGGGCCAGCCCGGTGTCAACGGCATGGGCATGATCAAGCAGGGCTACCTGGAAGGCTCGAACGTGAACGTGGTGCAGGAGCTGGTGACCATGATCCAGACCCAGCGCGCCTATGAAATGAATTCCAAGGCCATCCAGACGTCGGACCAGATGCTGGCCAAGCTGGCGCAGTTGTAATTGATCTCTCCCCCTGAGCGGCTTCGCCGCTTCCCCCTCTCTACTCGCTTCGCGAGGGAGGGGGACGACGCCCTCGCTGCGGGGCGGCCCTTGCTCGGCGTCCCTGACCTGGGCCGCGCCGGTCTCCGGGGTCGCGCCACATGCCTATGGCTCGCCAGGTTCATGCGAAGCATGGATCACTGAAACACCGGGAACATCGCCATGACCCAACGAACCTTCTCCCTTTCCGCGACGGGCACGTGCCTGGCGCTGGCGGCAGTCCTGTCGGGCTGCACGACGCTCAATGACCCGCCGCCGGTGGACATGCCGTCCACGGCGCCGCCGGTGCTGCCGCAGCCCGCCCCGGTGGCGGGCAGCCCCACGGGCAGCCTGTTCAACGCGGCCAGCTACCGGCCCGGCTTCGAGAACCGGCGTGCGCGCCTGGTGGGGGACCTGGTGACGGTGCAGATCGTGGAGCGTGTGACGGCCAGCCAGAAGTCGGATTCGGGCCTCAAGCGGTCCAACAAGACCACGGCCGGGATTTCGGCGCTGCCGCTGTTTTCGGGCAATGCGCTGGCCAATCTCAAGGACCGCTCCAACATCGGCTTCAACAACAACAACGACTACACGGGCTCGGGCTCGACGTCCAGCGACAACACGTTCACGGGCGCCATCAGCACGACGGTGGTCGATGTGCTGCCCAACGGCCATCTGGTGATCGCCGGAGAAAAGCAGATCGGCGTGAACCACAACGTGGATGTGCTGCGCTTCACGGGCACGGTGGACCCGCGCACCATGCAGCCCGGCAGCCTGGTCGCATCGACCCAGGTGGCCAACGTGCGCGTGGAATCGCGCAGCCGCGGGCAGGCCGGGGAAGCGCAGTCAATTGGCTGGTTGTCCCGGTTCTTTTTGAACGTTATGCCGTTCTGATTCTCCGGAGAATGGACAGCATGAAAGTACTGTCCATGCTCCTGACATTGCGCCAAGCGCAGCGCCCCTTCTGGGTTGCAGCCGCCCTCGGCGCCAGCATGCTGACCCTGCCGGCGCATGCAACACGCATCAAGGAGGTCGCTGCCATCCAGGGCGTGCGCAGCAACCAGTTGACCGGCTACGGCCTGGTGGTCGGCCTCGACGGCACGGGCGACCAGACCACCCAGATGCCCTACACCAAGCAGGCCCTGGCCAACTACCTGGAGCAGATGGGCATCTCGCTGCCCGCCACAGGCAACGCGGGCCAGCTGCAGCTCAAGAACGTGGCGGCCGTGATCGTCACCGCCGAGCTGCCGGCCTTTGCCCAGCCAGGCCAGACCATCGACGTGGTCGTCTCCTCCGTGGGCAATGCCAAGTCGCTCAAGGGCGGCACCCTGGTGACCACGCCGCTGCGCGGTGCCGACGGCGAGATCTACGCGCTGGCCCAGGGCAACCTCGTGGTCGGCGGCGCCGGCGCCTCGGCCGGCGGCTCCAAGGTACAGATCAACCACCTGAGCGCGGGCCGCGTGCCGCAGGGCGCCCAGGTCGAACGCGCCGTTCCCACCCCGATCAACGAAGGCGACAGCATCACGCTGGGCCTGAACGCCACCGACTTCCAGACCGCCGACAAGGTGGTGCGCGCCATCAACCAGCGCATGGGCCAGGGCGTGGCGCAGGCGCTGGATGGGCGCACCGTGCGCGTATCCGCGCCCCAGGACCCGGGATCGCGCGTGCGCATGATTGCCGAGATCCAGGAGATGCCGATCGAGACCTCCAAGCCCTCGGCCAAGGTCGTGATCAACGCACGCACAGGCTCCATCGTGCTCAACCAGGCCGTGACCCTGGGCCCCTGCGCCATCGCCCACGGCAACCTGGCCATCACCATCAGCACCACGCCGGTGATCAGCCAGCCCGGCGCCTTCTCGCAGGGCCAGACCGTGGTGGCCCAGAAGTCCGACATCCAGATCAAGCAGGAGCCCGGCAACATCATCAACATGCCCGGCTCCCCGCAGCTCACCGACGTGGTGCGCGCACTCAACACGCTGGGCGCCACGCCCCAGGACCTGCTGGCCATCCTGCAGGCCATCAAGGCCGCAGGCGCTCTCAACGCCGAACTGGAGGTGATATGAGCATCGCACTTCCCAATGGATCGCAGACTGCGGCCAGCAATGCGCTGGCGGCCGACGCCCGGTCCCTCAACGCACTCAAGTTCGCGGCCGGCGAGAACAGCCCGCAGGCCGCGAAGGAAACCGCCAAACAGCTGGAATCGCTGTTCATGCGCGAGATGATCAAGAGCATGCGCGAGGCGACCATGAAGTCCGGCCTGCTCGACAGCGCACAGGGCAACCTCAGCACCGACATGCTGGACCAGCAGCTGTCGGTGGCCATGTCGGGCCAGCCCGGCGGACTGTCGGATGCCATCACGCGCCAGCTGGCCCGCACCATGGGCTCGGAAGCCGCCGAGGATGCCGAGATCTCCGTGCCCTCCACGCTGAGCATGAGCCGCATCGCCTGGCGCAGCACGGCCACCAATGCCAATGGCGCCGCCGGCGGCACCGCTGCCATCGGCGCCTGGAGCGGCAGCCGCAGCAGCGCGGCCCAGTCCGTCAACGCCTACGCACCCGCGCCCAAGGGCCGCGACAACTTCGTGGCCCACCATGGCGACGCTGCGGCGCGCGTGGCGCAGGAAAGCGGCATTCCGGCCGCCTTCATGCTGGGCCAGGCCGGCCACGAGACCGGCTGGGGCAAGAGCGAGATCAAGAACGCCGATGGCAGCAATGCCCACAACCTCTTCGGCATCAAGGCCGGCAAGGGCTGGACGGGCAAGGTCGCCGAGGTCACGACCACCGAATACATCGACGGCGTGGCGCGCAAGGTCACAGCCAAGTTCCGCGCCTACGGCTCCTACGAGGAGTCCTTCCGCGACTATGCGCGGCTGATCACCAGCAATCCGCGCTACGAGAAAGCCATGGGCAAGACCGACTCGGCCCTGGCCTATGCGACCGAGCTGCAGAAAGCCGGCTACGCCACCGATCCCGAATACGCCAGCAAGCTCAGCCGCGCCATCCAGAGCGCCGTGCAGAGCGCGGCACGCGCACAAGCCTAAACCGAGAACACGCCATGAGCCTTTTGAACGTCGGATCCCGCGCCCTGATGGCGAATCAGATCGCCCTGCAGACCACCGGCCACAACATCGCCAACGTCAACACGGCCGGCTACTCGCGCCAGAGCGTGGCCTTCCAGACCTCGCCGGGCCAGAACATGGGCAGCGGCTACATCGGCAATGGCGTGGATGTGAACACCATCCTGCGCAACTTCAACGAGTTGCTGAACCGCCAGGCGGCCACGGCCAGCGCCGTGTCGGCGGCCGATTCGGCGCGCGCCACCTCGCTGGCGCAGATGCAGGAAGTGTTCAGCGGCGGCAAGACCGGCCTGGGCGCGGCCATCACGGACATGATGAATTCGTTCGCCGACATCGTCGGTGCACCCACGGATCCGACGGCGCGCAGCGTGGTGCTGACCCGCATGAACGAACTGGCGGCCCGCTTTCGCTCGTCCTCTGCACAGTTGGAGGAGCTGGACTACAACACACGCCAGCAGATGGGCAATGACGTGACCGTGGTCAACAGCCTTGCCAGCCAGATCGCAACGCTCAACGGGCAGATCAGCCAGTCCATTGCCACAGGCCATGCACCCAACGATCTGCTGGATCAGCGTGACCAGTTGGTGCGCGACATGAACCAGTACGTCCAGACCACTCAGATTCCGGCTGATGACGGTTCCATCAGCCTGTTCGTGGGTGGAAGCCAGCCGCTGGTACTGGGCCAGAATGCGGCCAAGCTAGAAGTCAGGGAATCGTCCCAATACCCCGGCAGTGGCCAGATGACCTTGTACTTCAAGCAATCCGGCGGGACGGATGTGGAGCTCTCGCCTGGAATGCTCGGAGGCGGTGAAATCGCCGGCCTGCTCCAATTCCAGGGTAGTGATCTCTCGGAAGGCCGCAACCTGCTCGGGCGCATGGCAGCCGCCCTGGGCGCAGCCATGAATACCCAGCACCAAAGCGGCCTGACACAGGATGGCACGCGCGGCACAGCATTGTTCACGGTACCCACGGCCATAGCGGGCCGCACGACGATCTCTGGCATCACCGCACAGGTGCAGTTCGTCGACCAAACCTCCACCAGCAATCCCAAGGCTGCGCTGGACTACACGGCCTATGCCGCGTCCGACTACAAAGTGGTGTTCAAGACCGGGGGGGCCCTCTCCCTGGTCCGGCTGTCGGACAACAAGACCACGGAGTTCGCCAACGTCACCGACCTTGCAAACACCACGGTGGATGGACTGCGCTTCGAGATATCCGCGCCAGGCGCGGCCAACCAGAGCGTGCTGTTCCAGCCTTTTTCTGCCGCCGCTCACGACTTCAAGGCGCTTGTATCGTCTGCCCGGGATCTGGCAATTGCCAATCCCATCACCGCCGGCATGGCTGAAGGCAACAAGGGCAATCTGCAGATGACTTCGCTGAAAATGCTGTCGCCCACTTCAGCACTGCCTCCAACTCCTTCTGGAGTGCAGTTGAGCTTTCAGGTGGATGCGACAACCGGTGCCGTCACTTACAGCTTCACGGGCGCGGCATCGGGCAACGGTGTCGCACATCCCTATGTATCGGGCGAGCCCATCACGGTCGACGGCTGGTCCGTTACCCTTACAGGAACCCCTCACCATGGAGATTCCCTGCGCGTGGGCAATGCACTGGATCCGCAATATGGCGACAGCTATCTGCGAAACGCGGGCAACGGATCGGCTTTCCTGGACCTGCGCGACAAGCAGGTATTCGACAAGAGTACTTCACTCAGCGATGGATTCTCCAGCGCGATCGCGCAGGTAGGCGCGCGCACCCAGAGCGCCACTTACGCAGCCAAGCTCTCCGGGACCATCGCCTCCAACCTCGAGGCAGACCGTACGGCGGTGTCAGGCGTGAACCTCGATGAAGAGGCGGCCAAGCTGCTGCAGTATCAGCAGTCCTATCAGGCCTCGGCCAAGATGCTGCAAGTGGCGCAGGGCATTTTCGACAGTGTGCTTCAGGCCGTGGGCCGCTAATTTCGCGAGGAGATCCAACATGAGCAACATCGCACGCATTGGCACGGCCAACATGTACGACAACACGGTGCGCAACCTCACATCGCGCCAGAGCAACCTCGTGGAACTGATGGAGAAGACCACTGCCGGCAAACGCGTGCTGCGCGCCAGCGATGACCCCGTGGCAGCGGCCCAGGCCGAGCGCGCTCAGACCCGGCTGACGCGCACCGCAACAGACCAGCGTTCGCTGGATGCGCAGCGCAACATCATGACCAATGCCGAGTCGACGCTCGGCGAGGCTCACTCCGCCATGCAGGAGCTTCGGGACTTGCTAGTGAACGCGGGCAACGGTTCATTCGATCAGCAATCTCGCGACACTCTGTTGGCCAGAATGACCAGCCTTCGTGAGCAATTGGTGGCCTACGCCAATCGCAAAGACACCAATGGCCTGCCACTGTTCCGAGGCCTGGACAGCGCCGACCAGCCAATTCAGGGATACAACTTCGTGGGCCAGCCCGGCCAGGCAGGCAGCAACGACAGCGGCATTGCCAACTCCATCGACGGCGCTGCCGCATGGATGAACGTTCCCACAGGAAACGGCGTCTACCAGGTCAGCCTGGACACGGCCGGTGGCGGAAAATTCTGGACCGATGTGGGCACCATCACCGATCCTGCCGCCGCCGCAGCAGCGACACGCCCCATCACCGTGAAATTTTCCACTGATGCCAGCGGCAACCTGCAATACAGTGCCGACAACGGAGCCACCTTCAGCCCCTTCAAATCGGGTGATGCCATCGAGATCCAGGGCATGCGTGTCACTGTTTCTGGAACACCCAAGGCGGGCGACGGCTTCGTGCTGCAGGACAGCACGCGCTCCGATGTATTCAGCGTGGTCGACCGTGTGATTGATGCTGTGCGCAATGGAGCCAACGCCGACGGCAGCGCCAAGCCAGAACTCACCCAGGCCATTGGCCGAGGCCTGACCGAGATCGATTCCAGTATGAGCCGCCTGCACTCGGCACGCAGCCTGGCCGGTGACTTGCTCAACCGTGCCGACCGCATTGAAGATGGCCTGCTGGACCGTGAAGTTCAACTCGAGGCAGACCGCTCACGCGCCGAAGACATAGATATGATCAAGGCCCTCTCGGAAGTGGACATGCAGAAGGTAGGACTGCAGGCGGCCTTGCAGTCCTACGCCTCGATCCAGAAACTGTCACTGTTCAACTTCATCAACTGATAACCGCCCGCGCATGCATCCATGGTCCAGTCCGTCCTGAGCTCTCTGACCCTCGGCTATAGGCCGCTCTGGAACCAGGCCCGCCGTCTGGCGGGCGTGCAGCTTTATCTTCACGAGGAGCCCGGCGTCCAGGCCGACGTGGCCCACCTGCTGCGCATACTGCGCGAGACCTGGGGCACGCAGTCGCCGCCGGTGCTGCTGTCGCCCCAATCCCGCCAGGTGCTGTGCGACCTGCTGGAGAACGCCTCCAAGGGAAGCCCCTGGATCGAGGTACGCGGCGACTGGCTGCAGGACTCCGCCATCTATGACCTGGTGCGCCAGGCCCATGCGCGCGGCCTGATGCTGGTCTGGCGCGGCCCGCTGTCCGACGTGCCCGATGCCCAGGCCGCCCACTGGTTTGCCAGCAGCCTGCTGCACCTGCCGCCCGAAGGCGCCTCGGGCATGCCCAACCAGACCGTTCTGGCGCTGCAGCAGGCCGCGCAGGCCGCCGAAGCGCCGACCAAGCTCCAGGCCCTCAAGCAGGCCGCCAGGCCCGCCCCCACCCTGCCCCCCCTGCAGCTGCTGGGCGGCCAGATGTATGAAGGGCTGGAAAGCCTGGCCCTGGCCGATCTGTGCCTGGACAGCTTCCATGCGGGCGCCATCGCCGGCTGGCCCGTGGCCGATGCATTGCATGCCCAGCGCCATCACCCCGCCCTGCCCAGCCGCGACACCGTGCTTGCGCTGATGCGTGCCGTTGATGCCGAGCAATCGCTGGAAGCCTTCGAGCAGATCCTGGGCGAGGACCCCATCCTGGCCTATCGCTTCATGCTCTACACCAACTCCGCGGCCCTGGGCCTGCGGGGCAATGTGGACTCGCTGCGCCGCGGCCTGGTGATGCTGGGCTACGGCACGCTGCAGCGCTGGCTGTCGGACCAGCTGCCCCACGCCTGCACCGAGCCCAGCCTGATACCCGTGCGCACCGCCATCCGGTTGCGCGCCAGCCTGACCGAACGCCTGATCGAAGCCGGCATCAGCCACGACCTGCAGCGCGAGGTCTATCTGCTGGGCCTGTTCTCGCAGCTGGACCAATTGCTGGGAGAGCCCCTGCCCACCGTGCTGCGCCGCGTACCGCTGTCCGAACGCGTCTTCGACGCGGCCGTGACGCGCACCGGCCCCTACGCGCCGGCCCTGATGATGGCCATTGCGCTGGAATCCGACGATCCCGCACCGATTCGCCAGCTGCGCGAAGACAACGACTTCGAGATCGAGGACGTCAACCGCAACCTGCTGCGCATGCTCAGCGAACTGCAGGTGCAGCCCGCGCCGGCGGCCTGATCGATATACGGCGACCCGCAGCGGCCGAACCTGCGGCCTGATCTGCGGCCGCTGCCATCCGCAGATTCCACCCATGAAAAAACCGCCTGGATCTCAGGCGGTTTTTTCATGTCCGGCAGGAAGCTGCAGATGCAGCTGCCGCCGTCAGGCCATGGCTCAATGCATGGCGTGGGGCTGACCGTCGAACATGTGCTCGAACTGTGCCAGCCAGGGCTCGGCCAGCGTGCGGATCTGGGCATCGTTGCGCAGGATGCGCTGCATGATGCGGGCCTTCTCCTTGCGTTGCTCAGGCGCCAGCGGCTCGTCATGGGCCTTGATGCGCAGTTGCTCGATCAAGACTGCGCAAGTGCCTTCGTAACGCGCTACTCCCTCCCAGTCTTTGTTCTGGGCCGCCTGCAGCATCTTGGCGCTGCTGTCTTCTATGGCGCGATAGAAATCGATCAATGTGTGCTCCATAAACGCATGGCGTTACTGTGCAGCCGCTTCCGGCGAAGTGGCAATGGCCTGCCAGCCCTGGGCAACCGGCTCGACCAAGGCCACGACCTCCTGCACGGCCTCCGCATCGTTGCGCACGTTGGCATGGGTGAGACGCTGGATGCAATAGTCGTACAGGGCGCCCAGGTTCATCGCCAACTCACCGCCTTGCTCACGATTGAGACCGCCTTTGAGACCCTCTTCCAGAATCCGGATGGCACGCCCCAGCTGGGTGCCCTTGGCCTCGACCTCTCCGCGCAGAATCGAACCCCGCGCTGCATTGAGGTTTTGCAACAGGCCCTCGAACAGCATCTGGATGAGTCGGTGGGGTGAAGCACTCTCCACGCCAGACTGCGCACCGACCTGCCGGTAGGCGCTCGCGGCACGGGAAAAAGCAGGGGTATACATAGGGGACATCCTTATCAACGGCTTGCCTTGTATATCGACAGCCGGTCTCCAATATCAAATGTTTTTTTAGGAGGAGCTCTTGTTCCAGCTGGCAACCTGCTGAGTCATGTAGGTGCTCAGCGCGGAGATGGATGCCATCTGCTTGTCCAGCGCCGTGTACTGACGCGTCATCCGTGCCTCCAGAGTGGCAGCGTTCTGGTTGACCTTTTTCTGTTCATCCAGGTTTGCTGTCGATCTCTTTTTCAGCGAGTCGCTCTTGCTGTTGAGTGTGCCGTCGTAGGACAGCAGCTCGTCAGTGAATTTCTTGAAATTCACAGCGATGCCACCGCCCGTGCCGTCGCTGGAGGATTTGGCGGCGAAAAGCGATTTGATGGCATCAGGCGACTCCAGAGCCTTGTCCAACTTGGTCGTATCGGTAATCTTCAGCGCACCACCTTGCTGCATCTGAATGCCCACCTGAGCCAGTCGGGTGAACGCGCCAGACGCGTTGGAGGCCGTTCCTGTCGTCAGAGAGCGCAAGGCGTTCTGCAGGTTCACCGTCGACGAGTCAGCCTGGAGCACGCCCTCGCTTTCGTTGTCGGGATTGGTCGAGGCCGTGACCTTGCCATCCACGGATCGCATGCTCTTGGTGGAACTGGACAGCAATTCGTTGACCGCGTTGTAGGCATCAATGAATTCCTGCAGATTCTTCTTGATCGCTTCCTTGTCGCTGGCGATCGAGACGCGCGCATCCTTGCCTGCCGTAGTGATTTCGTTCACAGAAATCTTCAGCCCGGGCAGTATGTTGTCGAAGTTGTCGGTCTCAGACACCTGTTCCACCCCATTGATGGTGATCTTGGCGTTCTGGGCCGACTGTCCGGGTGGTATGGTGAAATTCAGTCCCGTCGTCGTAAAAGCGGATTTCTCACCGGTCTCTTTGGACGTCAGCATCAGGCGCTCATTGCCGGAGGCATCGCGCATCACCGCAGCCTTTACGCCGGCACCCTTGTCGTTGATTTTCGCAGCCAGCGTCGTCAAAGTATCGCTGGCCGTATAGTCGATTCCCCAGGATTTCGTGCCTTGGGCGATGGTCAATGTTCCCGCCGTTCCCAGCTTGGAGTCAACCACACGTGCGTCACTTACGGACGTCTGAGCGCGCGACAGCTGGCCCACGCCGATATCGTAAACCGAGGGGCTGGTGATGCCTGTCACCGTCATGGATACAGCCGTGTTGCTGGACTTCACGGTCATTGCGTTCCAGCCGCTGTCACGTGTCAGCTTGGCAGCAGCATCGGCCAGTGTGCTGGTCAGCGACTTGATCTTGGAATAGGTCGATATCTGGGCATCGATGGTCTTGGCCTTGGTCTGCAGGCCATCCAACGGCTTCTTCGCAAGATCAACCATCTGGGAGATGATTTCCGTGACCTTCAGGCCGCTGCCGATACCAATAGAGGAAATAGCCATTTCATGCTCCTTGACGGCACAGGACGGACAAGCCCATGCCAATGAATACCGCCGATTCTGAACGAAGGCTGGAACGTCAAAAGCCCGAAAAGCGGCACGAGACCTTGCCAGCATGCGCTTTGTGCTGGGCACGGTCTCCGGGACCCATGCCTGCTTGACGGCAGGATCAGCGAAAACTTGAGCGCTTTTTCGTATCTCGCCCGCAAAAGGAAAAAAGGCAGCCATGCGCGAGCAGGGCTGCCATCAAAAAGCAAACTCATCCAAGCTTGCCAGCGCTGGCCCTCATCGAGACGGCGCCAGCAAGCTCCTCCATCAACGCAGCAGGCTCAGCACCTGCTGGGGCAGCTGGTTGGCCTGGGCCACCATCGCCGTACCAGCCTGCTGCAGGATCTGCGTACGGCTCAGGTTCGCCGTTTCCTTGGCAAAGTCGGCATCCGTGATCCGGCTGCGCGCTGCGGAAATGTTTTCGTTCTGGATGTCGATGTTCTCCACAGCCTTCTCGAAGCGGGTCTGCAGTGCGCCCAGGTCGCCGCGCGCCGTGTTCACCTTGTCGATGGCGTTGTCGATACGCTGCATGGCTTCCCACGCGCCGGCCTGGGTGGAGATGTCCACCTTGTCGATGCCCTTGCCCTCAGTGGTCGAAATGGCAGTGAACGTAGCTGTAGCGCCAGTGATGGTCAAAGCGACACCGGTTGCGGTTCCATCGGTGTCAGCCTGTGCGCGGAAATCAATGGTACTGCCATCTTCATTCAGGTAGGCCACCACGCCGGTATCAGCGGTCTTGGCATTGATCGCGTTAATGACCTTGCCGACAGTCTCCTTGTCCGTGGAGTTCGCATCAACGGCAACAGCCGTGAACGTGGTGACCGTACCCAGCTTGCCCGTAATGGAAACTTGGACATCCGCAGTAGTGGCGGAAATAGCTGTGGACGAAGCCGTGCCCGTCGCGTAAGAAGAGTTGCCCAGGCTGTCGACCTTCACGTTGCCCAACGAGCCCACGCTGATGTTGTCGCCAGAGTTCGCACCCACCTGGAACACGCCACCCGTGAAGCTGCCTTCCAGCAGCTTCTGGCCATTGAACGTGGTGGTCTTGGCCACACGGTCCACCTCATCACGCAGTTGAGACAGCTCCGACTGCAGCGCCTCACGGTCGCTCTTGCTGTTCGTCGCGTTGGACGACTGCACCGCCAGCTCGCGCATGCGCTGCAGCATGTCGCCGACCTTGCCCAGCGCGCCTTCAGCCGTCTGTGCCAGCGAGATGCCATCGTTGGCATTGCGCGAGGCCACGGCCAAGCCGCGCACCTGGGTGCTCATGCGCTCGGAGATGGCCAGGCCGGCTGCATCGTCCTTGGCACTGTTGACACGCAGGCCCGAAGACAGGCGCTGCATGGAGGTAGCCAGCGAACTGCCAGACAGACCCAGGTTGCGTTGTGCGTTGATGGACACAACATTGGTGTTAATGGTCATAGCCATAGTGGTATTCCCCTTCTTCAAATGCTCGTTTCTTTGGCATCCGGCCGGCCGATCTTTTCTGCATCCGCCTTCCCGGCACCCGTTTCCAGGCAGTTCCGGCTACCCGTTCTTGCAAGAAGAACGCCGCTATGGCCAAGCCTCGCATGCGTTCTTCAAGTTCCGGACCCGGACGGCAGCGAGCCACCGCCGTCCAGGCCTTGTTCTTACTTCAGCAGGCTCAGCACTTGCTGAGGCAGCTGGTTGGCCTGGGCTACCATGGCCGTGCCAGCCTGCTGCAGGATCTGCGTGCGGCTCAGGTTCGCCGTTTCCTTGGCGAAGTCGGCGTCCACGATGCGGCCGCGTGCCGCAGAGATGTTCTCGTTCATGGAGTCGATGTTCTCGATCGACTTCTCGAAGCGGGTCTGGATGGCACCCAGGTCGGCGCGTGCGGAGTTGACCTTGTCCAGCGCGTTGTCGATGCGCTGCATGGCTTCCCAAGCACCGGCTTGCGTGGAGATGTCCACCTTGTCGATGCCCTTGCCTTCAGCGGCGGTCGTTGCCGTAATCGCGCCCACCGTGGCGCCAGTGATGGTGACAGCCACGCCGGAGGCATCGCCAGCGGCATCCGCTTCGGCACGGAATTGAATGGTGTTGCCGTCATCGCTGAGGAAGGCCGTCACGCCGGTGTCGGCCGTCTTGGCATTGATGGCGGCGATCACCTTGCCCACGGTTTCTTTGTCCGTGGAGTTGGCATCGGTGGCCACCGCGGTGAAGGTACTGCTGCCAAGCTTTCCGGTCACGGTGACCGAGACATCGGCTGCAGTCGCTGAAATGCCAGCGATGGCGGCCGTGCCGGAGGCGTATGAGGAATTCCCCAGGTCGGCCACCTTCATGTTGGCCAGCGCGCCCACCGTGATGTTGTCGCCCGCATTCGCACCCACCTGGAACACGCCCCCGGAGAAGCTGCCCTCCAGCAGTTTCTGGCCATTGAACGTGGTGGTCTTGGCCACACGGTCCACTTCGTCACGCAGCTGCACCAGCTCGGACTGCAGCGCTTCACGATCGCTCTTGCTGTTGGTGGCGTTGGAGGCCTGAACAGACAGCTCGCGCATGCGCTGCAGCATGTCGCCCACCTTGCCCAGTGCGCCTTCGGCCGTCTGCGCCAGAGAAATCCCGTCATTGGCATTGCGCGAGGCCACCGCCAGACCACGCACCTGAGTGCTCATACGCTCGGAGATGGCCAGGCCGGCTGCATCGTCCTTGGCGCTGTTGACTCGCAGGCCCGAGGACAGGCGCTGCATGGACGTGGCCAGCGAGCTGCCGGACAGGCCCAGGTTGCGCTGCGCGTTGATCGAGACGACGTTGGTGTTGATGGTCATTGCCATGATCGGGTCCTTTGGAACTGACGGTAAGGATGAAGAATTTGCTTGGTTTGCCGGGGCTTGCGGCCGTGTCTATGTGCACTGCTGCCAGCTTTGTCGCCTGCAGGCCTGCTCCGTACAAATGTGTTATCGGGCCATGGCGATAGTTCTTTAGCGCTTTCTTGCATCGACACCTCTTCGTGCAGGAATCGCCACGCACGGCGAATGACAGTGCGATCTGAAATAAAAAAGGCAGCCATGCGCGAGCAGGGCTGCCATCAAAAAGCAAACTCATCCAAGCTTGCCAGCGCTGGCCCTCATCGAGACGGCGCCAGCAAGCTCCTCCATCAACGCAGCAGGCTCAGCACCTGCTGGGGCAGCTGGTTGGCCTGGGCCACCATCGCCGTACCAGCCTGCTGCAGGATCTGCGTACGGCTCAGGTTCGCCGTTTCCTTGGCAAAGTCGGCATCCGTGATCCGGCTGCGCGCTGCGGAAATGTTTTCGTTCTGGATGTCGATGTTCTCCACAGCCTTCTCGAAGCGGGTCTGCAGTGCGCCCAGGTCGCCGCGCGCCGTGTTCACCTTGTCGATGGCGTTGTCGATACGCTGCATGGCTTCCCACGCGCCAGACTGGGTGGAGATGTCCACCTTGTCGATGCCCTTGCCCTCAGCGGTTGTGATGGCCGTCAGACTCGTTGCAGCCGCCGTGCCGACTGCCACCGATGCGGTCGTGCCCGTCGTGCCCGTCGGCGCTGCCGTGGCGCGCAGCTCAATCGTCGTGCCGTCTTCGCTGAGGAAGGCCGTCACGCCGGTATCAGCGGTCTTGGCGTTGATGGCTTCGATGGTGCGACCGGTCACCTCGGTCTGCGTCGCATTGGCGTCTTGCTCGATCGTGGCCACGGCAGAGGCGGTGGCACCTTGGATCGTGAGACTCACCGAGGCGGACGTCACCGACGCCTGCGTCACGGCGGAACTGCTGATCGAGCCCACGCTGTACGAGGAGTTGCCCAGGCTGTCGACCTTCACGTTGCCCAACGAGCCCACGCTGATGTTGTCGCCAGAGTTCGCACCCACCTGGAACACGCCACCCGTGAAGCTGCCTTCCAGCAGCTTCTGGCCATTGAACGTGGTGGTCTTGGCCACACGGTCCACCTCATCACGCAGTTGAGACAGCTCCGACTGCAGCGCCTCACGGTCGCTCTTGCTGTTCGTCGCGTTGGACGACTGCACCGCCAGCTCGCGCATGCGCTGCAGCATGTCGCCGACCTTGCCCAGCGCGCCTTCAGCCGTCTGTGCCAGCGAGATGCCATCGTTGGCATTGCGCGAGGCCACGGCCAAGCCGCGCACCTGGGTGCTCATGCGCTCGGAGATGGCCAGGCCGGCTGCATCGTCCTTGGCACTGTTGACACGCAGGCCCGAAGACAGGCGCTGCATGGAGGTAGCCAGCGAACTGCCAGACAGACCCAGGTTGCGTTGTGCGTTGATGGACACAACATTGGTGTTAATGGTCATAGCCATAGTGGTATTCCCCTTCTTCAAATGCTCGTTTCTTTGGCATCCGGCCGGCCGATCTTTTCTGCATCCGCCTTCCCGGCACCCGTTTCCAGGCAGTTCCGGCTACCCGTTCTTGCAAGAAGAACGCCGCTATGGCCAAGCCTCGCATGCGTTCTTCAAGTTCCGGACCCGGACGGCAGCGAGCCACCGCCGTCCAGGCCTTGTTCTTACTTCAGCAGGCTCAGCACTTGCTGAGGCAGCTGGTTGGCCTGGGCTACCATGGCCGTGCCAGCCTGCTGCAGGATCTGCGTGCGGCTCAGGTTCGCCGTTTCCTTGGCGAAGTCGGCGTCCACGATGCGGCCGCGTGCCGCAGAGATGTTCTCGTTCATGGAGTCGATGTTCTCGATCGACTTCTCGAAGCGGGTCTGGATGGCACCCAGGTCGGCGCGTGCGGAGTTGACCTTGTCCAGCGCGTTGTCGATGCGCTGCATGGCTTCCCAAGCACCGGCTTGCGTGGAGATGTCCACCTTGTCGATGCCCTTGCCGGCAGCTGTCGTGATGGCCGTCAGATTCGTCGCCGCAGCCGCGCCGACCGTGATGGATGCTGTGGTGCCTGTAGTGCCCGTCGGAGCGGCAGTAGCGCGCAGATCGATCGTCGTGCCGTCCTCGCTGAGGAAGGCCGTCACGCCGGTGTCAGCGGTCTTGGCATTGATGGCGGCAATGGTGCGGCCCGTCAGCTCCGTCTGCGTTGCGTTGGGATCGGCCTCAATCGTGGCCACGGCCGAAGCGGTAGCTCCCTGGATGGTGATACTCACCGAAGCCGAAGTAACAGCTGCGGGCGTCACGGAAGTGCCGCTGATCGAACCCGTGCTGTAGGCAGAGTTGCCCAGGTCGGCCACCTTCATGTTGGCCAGCGCGCCCACCGTGATGTTGTCGCCCGCATTCGCACCCACCTGGAACACGCCCCCGGAGAAGCTGCCCTCCAGCAGTTTCTGGCCATTGAACGTGGTGGTCTTGGCCACACGGTCCACTTCGTCACGCAGCTGCACCAGCTCGGACTGCAGCGCTTCACGATCGCTCTTGCTGTTGGTGGCGTTGGAGGCCTGAACAGACAGCTCGCGCATGCGCTGCAGCATGTCGCCCACCTTGCCCAGTGCGCCTTCGGCCGTCTGCGCCAGAGAAATCCCGTCATTGGCATTGCGCGAGGCCACCGCCAGACCACGCACCTGAGTGCTCATACGCTCGGAGATGGCCAGGCCGGCTGCATCGTCCTTGGCGCTGTTGACTCGCAGGCCCGAGGACAGGCGCTGCATGGACGTGGCCAGCGAGCTGCCGGACAGGCCCAGGTTGCGCTGCGCGTTGATCGAGACGACGTTGGTGTTGATGGTCATTGCCATGATCGGGTCCTTTGGAACTGACGGTAAGGATGAAGAATTTGCTTGGTTTGCCGGGGCTTGCGGCCGTGTCTATGTGCACTGCTGCCAGCTTTGTCGCCTGCAGGCCTGCCCCGTACAAAGCTGTTATCGGGCCGCGTCAGGAGTTCTTTAGGGCTTTTGTGGGCCTTGCTTGTGTTGGCAAGGGCAGGCATGGGCCGAACGGGGCTTCGGCACACGCCGGAAGCCCGGGAATAAGGGGCAAAACGCACGCTTATCTGCGATATGAGCGAAGGCCCCTCATTGAAAAATAGCCCATCGCTAGCGTTGCCTGTCGCTCATCCGTGCTCATGGTTTCTGTAGCGATGCGATGCAACCTGCCTTTTCTGAAGGAAAAACAGCAATGGCCGCCACTATCAATACGAATCTTGCTTCGATCAACGCACAGCGCAACCTGGCCCTCTCGGGCAGTTCGCTGAATACCACCATGCAGCGCCTGTCTTCGGGCCTGCGTGTCAACAGCGCCAAGGACGATGCAGCCGGCCTGGCCATCTCGGAGCGCATGAATACGCAGGTACGAGGCCTGACCGTGGCCGCACGCAATGCCAACGACGGCATCTCGCTGGCGCAGACGGCCGAAGGCGCACTGGGCAAGGTGGGCGACATGCTGCAGCGCATGCGTGAATTGGCTGTGCAAGCCTCGAACGCCACCAACAGCAAAAGCGACCGTGAGGCATTGCAGGCTGAAGTCAGCCAGCTGTCCGCGGAAATCGACCGAGTGGCCAAGCAGACAAACTTCAACGGTCGAAAAATTCTGGACGGTAGCTTTGCCGGTGCGGTATTCCAGGTCGGGGCCAACTCTGGCGACAACGTGACACTGGGCGCCTTGGCAGACACACGCTCTTCCCAACTGTCGTCGGTGTCGTTCGCCTCCTCTTCTGCTGCGGCAGTCAGTACCACCAACACCACGGCCAACACCACGCTTTCGGACTATGACGACGCGATTGCCGCTGGCACTCTATCCGTCACCGTAGGCACGACACCCAACGCCACCGTGGTGCCGCTGGAGCAAATCGACTCTGCCAGCAACCGCCAGGAACGCCTGGGCCAGATCGTGACGGCCATCAACAACAAGTCTGCCGACACTGGCGTCACGGCCTATCTGACCAAGATAGATGGCACCGAAAACTACAAAGTGGAAATCATGTCCGGCAAGCTCGACGCCAATGGTCAACCCGTGGCAGTGGAGTTTGGGGGCTTTACTACGGAGCTGACGGGCGCGTCTACGGTCGACCTCAGCATCGCCGGCGGTACGGCTACCTCTTCCATCCTCGATGACAAGGGCATTGAAGACATCGACGTGACGACACAGGCAGGCGCCTGGGTCGCGCTCAAAAAGATCGACAGCGCTGTAGATCAGGTCAATAGCGCACGCGCCACCCTTGGCGCCATGCAGACGCGGTTTGAAAACGCGGTCAACAACATCGACATCCAGGTGGAAAACCTGTCTGCCGCCCGGGGCCGCATTGTGGATGCCGACTTTGCCAAGGAAACGGCGAACCTGAGCCGTACGCAGATCCTGCAGCAGGCGGGTACGGCCATGGTGGCGCAGGCCAACCAGCTGCCCCAGAACGTTCTGAAGCTTCTGCAGGGCTGATCTCAAGCAAGAGGCGGATCCGTAGTGCCAGCCTTACGGACCGCCGCAAACAGTCCAGCCGTCGCCAAAATGCGGTCATGACCTCACGGCCCATGCGCCTGGGCTTACCCACACCATGGACGCCGCACAAAGAAAACCCTGCTATCTGGTCACGGCCATCGGCTCGCTCTCAGCCGCTGCGGTGATCGCGTCGCTTCGCGACATTCCCGGATGCTCGATCGTGGGCACGAACGCCAGCCCAGCCGCGTGGATTCATGCCGCTTGTCTAGTGGATGCATTCCATCAGGTGCCGCCTGCCTCGCTGCGTGAAGCCTTCCTCGCTGCCTTGCTCCTCATATGCCGCGAGCATACCGTCACGCATATCCTCCCCCTGACCGATCCTGAAGTTGACGTCTTGTCGGACCTCGAGACGGTACTGGCCGCCGAGGGCGTCACCCTATGCATCGCCCCACCCCATGCCATCAAGGCCTGCCGGGACAAGTGGCTGGCATACCAGCAGTGCGTGCAGGCGGGTGATATTCCAGTGATTCCCACTTGGCTGCCTATGGATGCGGGAACAGATGCATTGCCTTTCCCGCTGATTGCAAAGCCACGCCTGGGCAGAAGCAGCGAAGGTCTCGTGCGGCTGGACGATGTCCGCGACCTTGAGCACTTTCGAACCAAATACCAAGGCCAGCCCTACATCATTCAGCCACTTCTGGCGGGTAGGGTCTGCGTGGTGGATATCGTTCGCCAACGCTCGACAGGCAAGTGGGCCGCCGCCAGCCGAGTCGAGTTGCTGCGCACGTCAAACGGCGCAGGCACCACGGTGCAGATGATGCCAGCCCCTCACTTGTGCGCGCTCGCCCAAAGAGTCGCAGAGCGCCTGGACACCAACGGCTGCATCAACATTGAATTTCTCTGGCCGGACGCATCCGGCAAAGAAAAAGAGCCTTCCGGGGATTCCTCGCTGCTCATGGATATCAATCCCCGATTCTCCGCCGGTGTCGGCTTCAGCAGAATGTTTGGCTATGACATGGTCAAAAACCATCTAGCCTGCTTTTCCTCCGACGCCCAGACTCTGGAGGAATTCCATCCACCGCTGGACTCTCCGATCATCACCCGGCACTACACAGCCACCATAAGCCGCTGAATCTCTCCTCTATGCAGCTGAAGAACCTTGACGAAACATCCACAGCATCTGCCTGGGATTCAAAGTGGTCCACGATTTTCGACCATTATCAAAAAGATCTCCGGCATGCACACTATATGCGTGCGTTGATGCACTCGGACGAGCGAAAGATCTTGGAAATGGCGGCAGGCAGCTTCCGTGACATGGCGGCGCTCCGGCGCGCCGGCCTGGACTGCCATGGAATGGATTTTTCTGGAGAATCCATCGAACGCGCCAAGGCCAATTTTCCGGAGTTTAAAGAGAAAATACACCAGATGAGTGCATTTGAGATGCCGTTTGATAACCAATTCTTTGATGTCAGTTATCACAATGGATTCTGGGTGCTTTTTTCTGATGAGAACATCAGGAAACTTGCCCAAGAACAAGCACGCATCACGGGGAAACGCATGTTTGCGACTGTTCACAATGCACACAACCGGCAATTCGTGGATTATTTCGACAGATTGAAAAAAGACGATCCACTTTATGATGTGCGATTCTTTCATGTGGAAGACCTCACTGCATTGATGAGCGAGGTGTGTGATGATGTGCAGGTTATTCCTGTAGGCAAAGGCAAGCGCCGCCATGAGGATTGGCTGATCAAGATGGGCATTACCCACCCCCTTCTCCTTCGGAGTTACTTGAAGATTTCCGGAATGCAATACCTGAACAGCAGCGAACGTCTGCTTTGTGTAGGCACACCCAGGCACGCTGCCTAAATCACACGGTTTACGTCCAATTCTTGCCAGGTCTTGATGGCCTTTGCATATAGCCAGCAGCCAACCATCCATGAATCGCATGAACCCATCCCACCCTAGCCCCTCTGCAGCACCGTCCAACACAACGTATGCCGCAGGAGCAATGCACCAATATTACCGCGACACGCTGAGCCAAGATTTCAGCTTCCCGGCCATAGGAGGCATATCCAAGGACGTTATCATGCATCTGGTCCAGACCGGCTCATGTGATGTCACCCGCTTGCTGGATCATTTACTGAGCACTCCCTCAGGCTTGGGGGAAAATCAGGACAAGGCGCTGAAAATGCTGCTGGTGCTGATCTGCCAAGCCAATATGGCTCTGGACAAAAACAACAACGGCATACAGCAAAAGTTCCCACCATCCTACGCCAAGGCGCTATGGGAAGGACTGATGAAGGTCCTCACTCTGGACCCGAACGACCACTACCTCACCATTGCCGCCCAACTGCTGTTTCGCGTCGGCGACATCCAAACCGTGCTAGACATCGCACGCCAGCGCCCCATCATCGCTGAAAAGCACCGCACTTTCCAGAAGATCCTTGCCATGATCCACATGATGGACAAGGACTATGAAAAGGCATTACCCTACTTGGCGGATCTCATAGAGAACAAGCTTGAATCTCAAAACTCCCTGGTCACCCTGATGGCTATGAGTTGCATGTACAAGCTGGGAGGTCTGCCCGAAACACCCATGGACTTTTCCACGCTCGCAGCCGAAGAAGAGGCTGCACAAGCGTCGTCCACAGCAATCGACTGGTTTATAGAACCTGAACCCAGTCGTCAGGCAAAGCCCGTGGTCCTGATCGCCTGCGACGAACGCTATTTCTTCGATCATGCTTTGGCACTCATCTATTCACTGCAGGAAACCAATTCCGCAGAAATGGATGTCCACCTCCATCTCTACAATCCCAATCCCAGTGTTCTCTGGAAATCGCAGCAGCTGAATCAAGCACTTCCAGAACTGCATATCACAGCTACCCAGGAACGTATTCGCACGGATGCGACCAAGATACGTGTGGATTTTGCAAGCCGCAGGTTTGTTGCGGCAAACCAGGTGCTCCAACGACTGAATGCACCACTGATCGTGGTGGATGCAGATGGGCTTTTCCGAAAATCCTGGACGACCTGGCTTGGCAACGTTGATTTGACAGCAGACATCATATATGGCAGCAGCAATGCCGTCCCATTCTGGGAGGAGGTCCCTGCGGGTTTTGTATACCTGAAAAATAGCACTGCGGCCAGCAGCTATATCAGAGAGGTCGCGCGATTCATCGAAAACAACTTGAAAAAAAGCAACCATGTATGGTTTCTGGACCAGATGGCCTTGTCCGCGTGCATGGATCAAGTTTCAGGGGATGCCGCACAAATCTGGGCGCCCCCGGCCTCCACACTGGTGGACATCAACCATACTGCCGACTCTCTGTACTGGGCAGTCACGACAATGAAGTCCGGGGCCAGCCGGTACGATGAATACAAAAAATATCTTCTGGAAAAATATGAGGGCATATACCTTGGGAAACTGGAAGACATCTTCCATTATCTAAGCAAGAGCAAGGAAACAGTTAGGTTCGTACAGGTGGGCGCAATGGACGGCGTCAGCTACGACCCCATCCACAAATATGTGAAGAATTTTGGCTGGCAAGGTATTCTTATCGAGCCGCTTCCAGACATGATGCAGAGCCTCAAGTCCAGCTATCGTGATTGCAAAGGCCTGATTTTCGAAAATATTGCAATATCCGATAAAAAGGAGACCAAGACGCTTTACCGCGTAGAGCCAGAAGTCATCAAGAAACATCAGCTCCCGGACTGGCTTAAAGGCATGTCAACCTTTGTCGACGGCAAGCTTGACAACTACAGACAATATGTAAAAAAACAGCCTGTCCAGTGTTATCCACTGATGAGTGTTCTGGAGAAACATCGGCTTCCGTGCATTGACGTACTGCAGATCGACACTGAAGGGTTCGACTACAAGGTCTTCAAGCAATTGGATTTCAGCAAGTACCGTCCATCCGCAATAAATATCGAGGTTGTCAACCTCGAAGCGGAGGAATTCGATTTACTTCAATCGGAGCTGCTCAATCAGGGATACGTCTTTTACCGCTATGAAATGGACATGATCGCGGTGCACACAAGCCTGTACAAACAGGCGCAAACGGAAGCCTGAACCATGAGATGCAGGCAAGGCATCAGCCTGCATCCAAAAGAATACGGCAGAACGAGCGGGGGCCAGTTTGGCCCTCGTCTGCCCACTTGAGACACCCTAGAGCGTATGCACTTCCACGTGCCCGAGAAAGCCGCAAAAGGGTCCGGAACGAGGCGTAGCACGCATGTCGCGCGGTATCACATGACTCGACCAGGCTGCGCCAGAGAGACAGATGCCAGGCTCTGAACTCCCTGAGTTGCATGGCTTAGGGATGCTGGCGTAAAAACACTGCCAACCACCTCCTCGACCCTCGCAAATTGTTCTTGCGTCATGCCCAGAAAAAAAGGCAGGCCTATCAGGGTCTGAGAAATAGCCAAGGCATTTGGCGAAGGCAATGTATGGCAGCGCTGCTGCAACGCCGGCATATGCTGCAGCAAGGGTTGATACCAGCGACGCGTGGTGATACGGGCCTCCAGACAGAGGCGCTCGAGTTGAGTGCGCATAGCTTCTTGCGGGAGACGCACGCAAAGCGAAGTGGGTGCGAGCAAGGGTCCACCTGATCCCTGGGTCTGCCAACGTAGTTGGCCTCCACTGGCCATATCCAGCGCGGCCATGATGTCCGTCATCAGCGCCCGCCTTGAGGCTGCCTGCCCACTCCACGTCTGTAGCGAAGCCAAACCTATGGCTGCATGGTATTCACTCATCTTTGCGTTGGAGCCGCAAAGGGTCAGCGCCCCAATAGGCACGTTGGAACCCGCATCAAGATTGATGCCGAAATTAGAAAGCTGGCGCACACGTTTGGCCAAGCCTGGCTTGGTGGAGACGATCAAGCCACCCTCGCCGGCGGGCAGGCTCTTGGTGGTGTGCAGGCTGAAGACCAAGGTGCCCTGTGCTCCGTTCAATTGCTGGCTGCCGAAAGCTGCGGCCGCATCGACGACCACAGGCAGCCCAGTCGTCTGTTCGAAATACTGCCATTCAGCCATGTCATGCGGCATGCCGAAGGCCGCCACCGGGAGCACTGCGTCCACATGTGTCTGCGCGCAGGCTTGCCGGGCCAGGCTGGGAGTAAGCATCCAGCTGTCTGCGTCCACGTCAGACAGCACGGGCACATGGCCCGCACGCAACACAGCCGTGGCTGTGGCGACGAAGGTAAAGGCCGGCAGCAGCACCCGCGACCCCGGCGGCAGATCAAGTGCCTGCAGCACCAGTTCAAGGCCCAGCGTGGCATTGGCCACCGTGGTCGCCTGGGCCGTTGTAACTCCCAAGTGACCGGCCAACTCGAACTCCAAGGCCTGCACCAAGGGACCGAAATTGGAGTATTGCCGTGCCGCATGCATGCGCTCCAGCCACGGCAGCATCATTTGCGGGCTGGGAAGCTCAGGACGCAGAAGGGGCACCCAATCGTTCAAGCCGGTAGCGGACATGGTCGTCACTCCTTTTCGATTTCCTGCACCAGGGCGTCAAGATCGACGTCCACGCTCAAGGAATTGCGGTCTCCACGCAGCCAGTTAAGCCACATGAGGCGGAACGCCTTTTCCAGATCAGCCGTCCGCGAGGCATAGTCCATGTAGCCGCAGCCGCGCATCTGTTCACGAATGGTCTTGCGCATCGCCTGCAGGCGCTGCGGGTCATCCATGAGAGCCAGCGCCGCCTGAACATAAGCTTCGTTGTCCTTGACAATCTCGCCCCCTGCACCGACTACCTGCAATGTCCTTGCACCAGAAGCATCGACACCTCGCTGGGCATCTATGGTGACGATGGGCAGCCCCATCCACAACGCATGCAAGGCCGTGGTTCCTGCGGAAATGGGGGCGGTGTCCAGCATGATGTCGGCAATATGTCCCAGCTCCATGAATTGGTTCAACGGCTGCTGGTGAAGCACAGACACCCTCTCCAGCGGCATTCCTGCCGCCTCCACGCGAGGCTGCATGCCGGCCTGAGCTGCGTTGGCGTCAGACTCCTTGACCATGATGATCAGACGAGCGTCCTGGCGCATCTCGAGAATGCGCGCCCAAACGGCCAGTATCTCGTCTGTGATCTTTGCAGAATTGTTCAGCGAGATCAGCGTGGGATAGCCGTTGCGCAGCATCGGTGGCAGCTCGCATAGGGGGGCATAGGCAGGAGGTGCGTAGCTGGACGAGTAGCGCAGCTGGAACAGTTTCTCCGCATAGAAAGAGGATTGGCTCGCTGGGACCATGTCCGGAGAAACCAGCCGGTAGTCCATGGCCTTCATGCCCAGCGTCTGCAGGTATCCCAGCCATGTCACCTGCACCGGCGCCGCGCGTCGGGCGAAGACACCAAGGCGATGTCCATGGGTGTAGCCAGACAGATCCACCAGCACATCAATACCGTCGGCGCAGATCCGTTTGTGCAATGCCTCGTCCGACAGCTCCATCACATCCTCCCAATGGGGCACCAAGGCACGCAGCTGCGGCGTGAAATGGTCCCAAGGGCCGTTGTAGTAGACGTGAATGTCGAAATTCTCGTGGTCGTGATTGCGCAGCACGGGCAGCATGAAAAATGCCACCGAATGCTCACGGAAGTCGGCGGTCACATAACCGATCTTCAGCTTCTTGCGAGGGCTACGGTCACGCAGCGGCAAAGGCCGGGCCTGCCGCGTAAGTGGGTCGGCAAAGCGTCGACCCCAGTCGCGAGCTACTTCCAGAGCCTTCATGGGATCCCGTCCGGTATGGGAGTGCAAGTAAGCCCGCATCATCCACTGCGGGCTCGTGCTGCTAGTTTTGACCACCTTGTCGATCAATTCGCAAGCCTCTTGCTGGCGACCCAGGCTGAAAAGAGCCAGGGCCAACAGCATCTTGGCCTGGTCTTCCTGGGGGTTCAGTTGTACGGCAGTCTCCAGCGCACCGATGGCAGGCTTCCAGTGGCCCATTCGCGTATAGGCAAGCCCTATGAACAGCCAGAGTTTGGAATTGCCCATATCTCTTGCCACACGCTGCATCAAGGCCGTCAGTGCCTGCACAAACTGATGGTCGTGGATCAGTTGGTGGATCTGAGGGAGATCGAGAAGCTCGTCCGACGCTTGCTCAGGTTTCTCGCTGGAAAGAATGGAGGACATAGATAGCTGGGAAAGGAGGTTTCAGAGCCTGAGATCTACAGTTGGCCAGTCCAACCGGGCCGGCCGGCATCTCTTAGCGGCACGGCCATTGGAGCATGGGGCCCCATAAATCAAGCCTGCGAATAAGCGGCCACGACACCCGCAATTCCCACCCTAGAACGAACGCATCAGACGTGTCCGTGACAAGCCTGCCCGCCGTCGCAGCCAGGCTTTTCCGCAAACTCCCCCTACATCCCCTCATCAAGCTGCCGATCTAACAAACAATCACCCGGCTTTTCTTCCCAACGACGCCACCGCGCGCGCTCACAATCCACTCCCATGCTTGTCATCATCGGATACATCGTCGCCTTCGGTTGCATCTTCGGCACCTATGTGCTGCACGGGGGCAACGTCCAGGTCATTCTCAAGGCACTGCCTTTTGAAATGATCACCATTGGCGGCGGCGCCATCGGCGCCTTCATCGTGTGCAACCAGCCCAAGGTGCTCAAGGCCACGGCCAAGGCCATCCCTGGCGTGATGAAGAGTTCGCGCTACACCAAGGCCCGCTTCATGGAGCTGATGGCCCTGCTGTACGAGATTCTGCAAAAGGCCCGCAAGGAGGGCCTGATGTCCATCGAAGGCGATGTGGAGGCACCCAACGAGTCGCCCATCTTCACCAAGTACCCCGAGCTGCTGGCGGACCACCATGTGGTGGAGTTCCTGACCGACTATCTGCGCATGATGGTGTCGGGCAATCTCAATTCCCACGAGATCGAGTCGCTGATGGACAGCGAGATCGAGGCCCACCACGCCGAGGCCCATGCCCCCGTCAACGCACTGACCCGCCTGGCCGGCGCCCTGCCCGCCTTCGGGATCATTGCCGCCGTGCTCGGTGTGGTGAACACCATGGGCTCGGTGGGCCAGCCTCCTTCGGTCCTGGGCGGCATGATCGCCTCGGCCCTGGTCGGTACCTTCCTGGGCATCTTGCTGGCCTATGCGCTGGTGGAGCCCATGGCCGGCCTGGTGGAGCAGCGCGCCCAGGACGCCGCCAAGGAACTGGAGTGCATCAAGACCACCTTGCTGGCCAGCATGCAGGGCTACAACCCCGCCACCGCCATCGAGTTCGGCCGCAAGGTGCTGTTCTCTACCGAACGCCCCAGTTTCCTGGAACTGGAAACCCACGTCAAGGGCAAGAAGTAATCCTGCACCCAGCAGCGTCAAGCCATGGCAGAGAAAAAGTTACAGCCGATCATCATCAAGCGCGTCAAGAAGACTGCGCATGCGCCCCACGGCGGCGCCTGGAAGATCGCCTATGCCGACTTCGTGACCGCGATGATGGCCTTCTTCCTGCTGATGTGGCTGCTGGGCTCCACGGCCAAGGGCGAGCTGCAGGGCATCGCGGCGTATTTTTCCTCGCCGCTGAAGGTGGCGATGGCCGGCGGCGACGGTGCAGGCAACAGCTCCAGCGTGATTCCCGGCGGCGGCAACGACCTGGCCAAGGTGCACGGCCAGGTACGGCGCTCCGAGGCGGCCGACAGCTCCAACCGGCGCACCAGCGTCGATTCGGGCCGCGCCGATCAGGCCCAGGTGGACTCCAACCGCATCAAGGCGCTCAAGGCCAAGGTGGACGCGATGATTACCAGCAATGCGCGCCTGAACGAATTCCGTTCGCAGATCCGCACCGACGTGACGCCCGACGGCCTGCAGATCCAGATCGTGGACGAGCAAAACCGCCCCATGTTCGACAGCGGCAGCGCCCTGGTCAAACCGTATATGCGCGACATCCTGCGCGAGGTGGGCGCGGCGCTGGCAGGCGCGGAAAACCGCATCAGCCTGTCCGGCCACACCGACGCGGCCCCTTACGGCAATGCCGACCGCGGCTACAGCAACTGGGAGCTGTCGGCCGACCGCGCCAACGCCTCGCGCCGCGAGCTGGTGGCCGCCGGCATGCCCCTGAACCAGCTGGCACGCATCACGGGCCTGGCCAGCAGCGACCTGCTGCTGCCCGACGATCCGCGCGCGCCCCAGAACCGGCGCATCACCATCACCGTGCTCACGCAGGAGGCCGAAAAGCGCCTGCTGGGCCACCGTGGGCCCGTGACGCGCAACGCCTTGCCGCCGTCATTGGCCGGCGGCAGCGGCGGCACCGCGAATGCAGCCACAGCCGAAGCCACGGCCGGCGAGACTGCCGCGCAGCCCGCTGCCGCCGCGCCCGCAGCCGCAGCCGCAGCCGCCCCTTCGGCGCCCGCGTCACCTGATCGTGTAACAAATTAAGGTTTGAGCCCGATGCTGCCGAAAAGCAGGAAAATTCCCACATTGCGCCAAGAAGGTTTCATATTGTTACCATCGCGGCGGATTCTTACCAGTACCGAGCACCTACCGACCGAAAGGGCCTCACGTGGCTAATGCCCTGCGTTTTTTGATCGTTGACGACTTCTCCACCATGCGGCGCATCGTGCGCAATCTGCTCAAGGAGAGCGGCTTTCCCGAAGCCGATGAAGCCGAAGACGGCGTCGTGGCACTGCACAAGCTGCGCAACAGCAAGTTCGATTTCGTGGTGACGGACATCAACATGCCGAACATGAACGGCTTCCAGCTGCTCACCGAAATCAAGCAGGACGACAAACTCAAGCACCTTCCCGTGCTGATGGTGACGGCCGAGGCCCGCAAGGAGGACATCGTGGCAGCGGCCCAGGGCGGTGCGGCAGGCTACATCGTCAAGCCCTTCACCAAGGCCACGCTGGAAGAGAAAGTCAACCTGATCCTCAAAAAGCTGGGCCTGTAGGGCGCGCGCCATGAGCAACCCGGATGTCCCCGACAGCGTCCACTACAAGGTAGGCGTTCTCACGCGCCAGCTGCATGACTCGCTCAACGAGCTGGGCTATGCGGACCGATTGCGCGGCAGCATGGGAGAGCTGCCGGATGCGCAAAGCCGCCTTTCCTACATTGCGCGGCTGACCGGAGAGGCCGCCGAGAAGGTCCTCAACCGTGTCGAGCTGGCCAAGAGCCAGCAGGACCGGCTGGCCGAGCGCGTGCGCGCCATGCGCGCGCAGCTGGTCGAGGATCCCGTGGCGGCCGTGGCCAAGGGCCGGGTGATGAACTTCCTCGAAGAGGTCGAGCAGGACACGCAGCAGGCCGATGAGCACCTCACCGAGATCATGATGTCCCAGGACTTCCACGATCTCACGGGCCAGGTCATCGCCCGCGTGGTGTCGCTGGCCGCCGACCTGGAGGACCAGCTGGTGCAGCTGCTCATCCAGACCTCGCCCAACCCGCAGCAGACGGCGCTGGAGCCGCTGGAAAAGCCCAAGGAGCACCTGGCCGGCCCCGTGGTCGATCCCGAGAAGACACCCGATGTGGTGACTTCACAGTCCCAGGTGGACGATCTGCTGGCCAGTCTGGGGTTCTGACACACCCCGGGGCGCCATGCGCCTTTGCATTTGCATTTGCACGGCAACCCTTCCCGCTGCGGGGCAAGGGTTTGCCGGCGTGCCGCTGCCTGCCGCACCACACCCCAGACAGCGCATAAGCGCCGCTTGAGCCCTGCTTATCGGGGCTTCGCCCATCCGGCTTGTTCCGACAATGACGCAAATCCTTCCGTCATTGCGCCATGGACTCCAGCCAAGACAAAAACCTGCCAGCCACCGAACGCAAACTGCAGAAAACGCGTTCTGACGGCCAGGGTGCGCGCTCCCGGGACCTGTCCCACCTGGCCATCCTGGGCACGGGCGCGCTGATGATGCTGATGGGCGCCGAGCCCCTGATCCAGCACCTGCGCATGGCACTGGCCCAGCAACTGGCGTTCGACGCGCACACGGCCAAGACCCCGGCCCTGATGATGGAGCGCATGCTGTCCATGGGCAGCCTGGGCCTGAAGATTTCCCTGGGCGTTGCCGCCGTGACCACGGCCGCGGCCGTGCTGTCGGGCATGCTGGCCGGCGGCTGGATCCTGAGCCTCAAGCCCATACAGCCGCAGTTCAACCGCCTCAACCCGCTGTCGGGCCTGACCAATCTGTTTTCCAAGCAGCAGATGGTGACCGTGGCCAAGATGGTGGCGATGACGGCCATCCTCTCCTTCGTGGCCTGGAAGTTCCTGAGCAGCCACATCGCCGAGATCGCCGCCATCTCCTCCCAGCCTTCGGCCATGGCGCTGACCATGACCGGGCAGTGGCTGGCCAGCGGCGTGGCCCTGCTGCTGCTGGTGGTGTTCCTGATGGCCGTGATCGACGTGCCGCTGCAGGCCTACCTGTTCAAGTCGCGCCTGAAGATGAGCCACGAGGAAGTCAAGCAGGAGCACAAGGAGTCCGACGGCAACCCGCAGATCAAGAGCAAGATCCGCCAGAAGCAGCGCGAGATCGCCGACCGTGCCAGCGTCAACGCCGTGCCGCGCGCCGACTTCGTGGTCACCAACCCCACGCACTATGCCGTGGCGCTGCGCTACGACGAAAAGACCATGGCCGCCCCGCAGGTCATCTCCAAGGGCACGGACCTGGTGGCGCTGAAGATCCGCGAGGTCGCGGGCGCCCACAAGATACCGGTGCTCGAATCCCCGATGCTGGCGCGCGCCCTGTACGCGCACGCCGACCTGGACCAGGCCATTCCCGCCGCGCTGTACACGGCCGTGGCCCAGGTCCTGGCCTATGTCTACCGCCTGAAGGCCGCGCTGCGCGGCGAAGGCCCCATGCCTGGCGATCTCGGCGAACCCGCCGTGCCCGCCGAACTCGATCCGCACCAGGGCCGCCGCGCGCCCGCCGCCGCGACCACTGAAGGTACTGCTCCATGACGACGAATCCGCTCCAATCCCTGCAATCGATGTGGTCGGGCGAGAACACCAGGTTCGCCCAGGGCCTGATGGCGCCGCTGCTGGTGGTGGCCATCCTGGCGCTGATGGTGCTGCCGATTCCGCCGTGGCTGCTGGACACGTTCTTCACGCTGAACATTGCCGTGGCGCTGATGGTGATGATGGTGGCGGCCTACATGATCCGGCCGCTGGACTTTGCGGCCTTCCCCTCGGTGCTGCTGCTGACCACGCTGATGCGCCTGTCGCTGAACGTGGCCTCCACCCGCGTGGTGCTGCTGGAAGGCCACACCGGCCCCGGAGCGGCCGGTGCGGTGATCGAGGCCTTCGGCCACTTCCTGATCGGCGGCAACTTCGCGGTCGGCCTGATCGTGTTCGCCATCCTGGTGGTGATCAACTTCGTGGTGATCACCAAGGGTGCCGAGCGTATCGCCGAAGTCTCGGCCCGCTTCACCCTGGACGCCATGCCCGGCAAGCAAATGGCCGTGGATGCCGACCTGAACGCCGGCCTGATCGACGAAAAGGAAGCCAAGCGCCGCCGCGCCGAGGTGCAGGAGGAAGCCAACTTCTTCGGCTCCATGGACGGTGCCAGCAAGTTCGTGCGCGGCGACGCGGTCGCCGGCATCCTGATCCTGGTGATCAACATCATCGGCGGCTTCGCCATCGGCATGATCCAGCACGGCCTGTCGGCCGGCCAGGCCGCCGACAGCTACATCCTGCTGGCCGTGGGCGATGCGCTGGTCGCACAGATCCCCGGCCTGCTGATCTCGGTGGCCGCGGCCATGGTGATCTCGCGCGTGGGCAAGGAAACCGACATGGGCCAGCAGATCGCGCAGCAGCTGTTCATGTCGCCCAAGGTGCTGGGCATCACGGCCGGTGTGCTGGGCCTGCTGGGTGTCATTCCGGGCATGCCCCACGTCGTGTTCCTGAGCACGGGCGCACTGCTGGGCTGGCTGGCCTGGATGCTCTCGCGCCGCCAGCAGGAACGCGCCGCCCAGCAAACCCAGGCCCCCGCCCCCGTGGCCGCGCCCAGCGACGGCGAAGCCACCTGGGACGACCTGCAGCCCGTGGACCTGCTGGGCCTGGAGCTGGGCTACCGCCTGATCACCCTGGTGGACAAGGGCCGCCAGGGCGACCTGCTGACCCGCATCAAGGGCGTGCGCCGCAAGTTCGCACAGGAAGTGGGCTTTCTGCCCCCGGCCGTGCATGTGCGCGACAACCTGGAGCTCAAGCCCAGCGCCTACCGCATCACCCTGCGCGGCGTGATGGTGGGCGAGGGCGAGGCCTTCCCCGGCATGTTCCTGGCCATCAATCCGGGCGGCATCAGCACCCCGCTGATCGGCACCCAGACCACCGACCCGGCCTTCGGCCTGCCCGCCCACTGGATCGACGAACGCCAGAAGGAAGCGGCACAAATGGCAGGCTTTACCGTGGTTGATTCGGAAACCGTGATGGCCACCCATTTGTCACACTTGATGCAAGTGCATGCCGCCAAGCTGATCAGCCGTACCGAGACGCAGCAGTTGGTGGAGCATGTGGCCAAGCTGGCTCCCAAGTTGATCGAAGAAGTCATTCCGAAAATGGTGTCCATCACGACGTTCCAGAAAGTGCTCCAGCTGCTGCTGGAAGACTCGGTGCACGTCCGCGACATCCGCACCATCATCGAGACGCTGGCCGAGCACTCCTCGACCACCCAGGACCCCGTCGAGCTGGCCCGCCGCGTGCGCATTGCGCTGTCGCCGTCCATCGTCCAGCAGATCTACGGCCCGACCCGCGAGCTGAACGTCATCGCCATCGAGCCCGGACTCGAGCGCCTGCTGGTGCAGGCCCTGTCCAACCCCGGCGCCCCCTCACTGGATCCCGGCGTGGCCGAGATCCTCACCCAGAAGGCGGCCGACATGGCCAACCAGCAAGAAGAGCTGGGCCTGCCTGCCTGCCTGCTGGTCCCCGATTCCATCCGCAACTCCATTGCCCGCCTGGTGCGCCGCGTGGCGCCGCGTCTGCAGGTTCTCGCCCACAGCGAGATCCCCGAGACGCACACCATCCGCATCGGCTCGATTCTTAAAGGTGCATCCGCATGAACATCAAACGCTTCTACGCCCCTACCTCCCGCGAGGCCCTGGCCAAGGCGCGCATGGCTTTCGGAGCGGGCACCCTGATCCTGTCCAACCGCAGCACGCCCGACGGCGTCGAGGTCATGGCCACGGCCGAGGACACGCTGGAGCACAGCAAGGCCGCCGCCAGCAGCACGCCGCTGCAGCAAGCCATCGAGCGCCGCTCGGCCGAGGAGACCACGGGCCTGCGTCCCCAGCTGCAGGCCCAGCTGATCCAGGCACATACCCAGCCGCGCACGGCACAGCAGGCTTCGCCGGCGCCCTCACAGGCGGCTTCGCTGGCAGCCTCGCTGTCGGCAGATGGTGCCGAGCCCGCCGGCCTGCGCCAGAGCGTGCAGGAAGACACCGAGCAACTGGCCATGAGCACCCTGTCCTTCCAGGACTACGTGCGCGAACGCATGCTGCGCCGCCGTCACGAGGCCGGCGTCGACGAGCCCCTGCCCAGCTTTGCCCAGCGCCGCAGCCTGGGCGACGCCCTGCGCGAAGCGCCGGCCGCCGCCCCCATGGCCGCACAGCAGCCGTTCAAGGCACAGCCCGCGCCTTCCGTGGCCCGCCACAATCCGCTGCGCGCCAGCGCCGAGGCGCCGCTGCGCGAGCCCCTGCGCAGCGAACCCGCTCCAGCCATGGCCTCCCAGGCGCTGCGCGATGAGCTGCAGTCCGTGCGCGACCTGATCGAAGAGCGCTTCAACACCCTGACCTGGCTGGGCCAGACGCGCCAGAACCCCATCCACGCCAATCTCACGCACAAGCTGATCCGCGCGGGCTACTCCCCCGTGCTGGCCCGCGCCCTGGTCGAGCACATGCCCCAGGACCTGTCCGCCGGCGACGCCGTGCGCTGGCTGATGCAGGTGCTGGAACGCAATCTGCGCACCGACGCCGGCCAGGAGCCGCTGTACGAGCAAGGCGGCGTCTTCGCCCTGGTGGGCTCCACCGGCGTGGGAAAGACCACGACCACGGCCAAGCTGGCGGCCCTGTGCGCGGCCAAGTACGGCGCCTCCAGCGTCGGCCTGATCACCCTGGACACCTACCGCGTCGGCGCCCACGACCAGCTGCGCTCCTACGGCCGCATGCTGGGCATGGTCGCCCACCTGGCCCATGACCGCGCCGCGCTGCAGGACCTGCTGGGCCTGCTGGCCAACAAGCAGCTGGTGCTGATCGACACCACGGGCGTGGCCCCGCGCGATCCGCGCAAGGACGAAATCCTGGACCTGCTGGACCTGCCCGGCGTGCAAAAGCTGCTGGCCGTGAACGCGGCCGGCCAGGGCGATGCGCTGGACGATGTGATGCAGGCCTTCAAGGCACGCGGCTCCAGCCAGGCCATCCTCACCAAGGTGGACGAGGCCGTGAAGCTGGGCCCCTCGGTGGACACGCTGATCCGCCACCAGATGCAGCTGCGCGGCGTGACCAACGGCCAGCGCGTGCCCGAAGACTGGGAGCGCGCCGATGCGCAGCAGCTGGTCTCCGCCTCCATGCGCGCCTCCACCCGCTCGGCCTTCGATCCCAAGGCGCTGGACCTGGACTTCTTCTTCACCCCGTCCAGCCCCAGCACCATGGACAGCGAGGTCAGCCATGCTTGAGACCTTCCCCCAGCTGCACCAGGGCCTGGGCCTGCACGGCCAGCCCGGCGCCGCAGCACCGTCCAGCCTGCGGGTGCTGGCCATGCTGCGCGACACGGCGGCCGACCCTGAAGGTCAGTCCGAGCAATCTCTGCTGTGGCCGGTCTGCGCCAGCCTGCAGCGCCTGGGCATGCCTGTCCTTGTGCTCGATGCCAGCCAGGGCGAGGCGGCCGACGCGCCTGGCCTGGCCCAGCTGCTGCAGCAAAGCGCCTGGCAGGCCCGTACCGGCCTGCACCCCGACCCCCGCCACAGCTCGGTGGCCGTGCTGCCTGCCCGCCAGGGCCTGGAGCTGCTGCCCCTGCAGGCACGGCAAGCCGGCATGACGCCCATGCAATGGCTGCAGCGCCATGTGCGCGGCTATGCCATCGTCATGCTGTATGCCGATGCCGACACGCTGGCCCGCAATCTGCCCGGCCAGGCCGTGCACCCGCTGATGGTGCTGCCCGAACACGGCCCCCGCGTGCTGGGCTGCTACCGCCAGCTCAAGCAGCTGGCCGTGCATGCCGGCCTGCGCTGCCTGCTGGCGCCGCTGCTGCCCGGCGCTGACCCCGTGGATGTGACCAGCTACGATTGGCGCCGCGGACAGACCGGTGCCCGCAGCCAGGCCGAGGATGCGCAACGGCGCCAGTCACAGATCGACGCGCTGCTGCGCTGCGCACAGCGCCATCTGGGCCACGCGCCCGGGCTGCTGCCCGTGCGCCTGCACCATGCACCGGACCTGCAGCGCCTGGCGCTGCAGTTGCTCAACCATGCGGGCAGCGTATTGCCGCATGGCGGCCAGGACCTGGCCGCCGGCTACGCACCGCTGCCTGCATCCCATGCCTGGAGCCACTGACTGCCATGTACACCGCCAAAGGCCAACTCGACCGCGATGCACTGATCCGTCGGCACGTACCCCTGGTACGCCGGATCGCGCTGCACATGATCGCCAAGCTGCCTCCCAATGTGGAGCTTGATGATCTGATACAGGTCGGAATGATCGGCCTGGCCGAAGCCCTGTCCCGCTTCGAGAGCGAGCAGGGCGTGCAATTCGAGACCTTCGCCAGCCAGCGCATCCGCGGCGCCATGCTCGATGAACTGCGCGAGGGCGACTGGATGAGCCGCAGCTCGCGCAAGAGCCAGAAGGACATAGAGCACGCGCTGCACCGCCTGGAGCAGCGCCTGGGACGCACCCCGCTGGAGTCCGAGATCGCCGACGAGCTGGGCATGGACCTGGACGACTACCAGTCGCTGCTGGGCAAGGTGCGCGGCACGCAACTGGTCTACCTGGAAGACATGTCAGGCGGCGACGAGGGCGAGGACTTCCTCGAACGCCACGTGGCCGACAGCGGCGCCGACCCCTTTGCGCTGCTGCGCGACCACCGCCTGCGCGTGGCCCTGGTCGAAGCCATCAAGGCCCTGCCCGAGCGCGAGCAGTACATCATGGGCATGTACTACGAGCACGACATGAACCTCAAGGAAATCGCCGCCGTGCTGGGCGTGACCGAATCGCGTGTGTGCCAACTGCACAGCCAGGCGATTGCGCGCCTGCGTACGAAGATGCGGGCGCATTGACTGGGGGCACCCCCTGAGGCGCTGACGCGCCTTCCCCCTCTCTACCCGCTTCGCGGGGGAGGGGGACGACACCCTCGCGGCGGGGCGGCCCTTGCTCGGTGTCCCTCGCTTTGGGCCTCGTCGGTTTTTGGCGCCGTGCGCCTGGTCTGATCTGGATTTGCGGGGCGATGCCGATCTTCTCCGACGTCTCCCTTCCCTGCCCCATTCCCTTTTCTATGCGCTGCCGCGCATGGCCTGGACTTCGCGTTCGAAGATGCGCCAAAAGGCGGGTTCCTGCGTGGTGGCGAAGTTGATGCGCATGCAGGTGCTGGGCTGGCGGCCGGCGTGGAACATGGAGCCGGGGGCGATGAAGTAGCCGGCGTCCAGCAGGCGCTGGGCCAGGGTTTCGGTGTCCACGCCGGTGTCCACCCAGCCGAACATGCCGGCCGGCTCGGCCGCGAAGCGGGCTCCGGCCTGCTGGGCCAGTGCCACGCTGCGCATGCGGGCCTGGGCCAGGTGCTGGCGCAGGCGCTCGGCATGGCGGCGCAGCTGGCCCTGGTCCATGCAGTGGGCCAGGGCGCGTTCCGTCAGTGCGGGGGTGGTCAGCGTGGACAGCAGCTTGGTGTCCACCAGGCGCTCCACCAGCGCAGGCGGCGGCGCCAGATAGCCCACGCGCCAGTTGGGTGCCAGCAGCTTGGCGAAGCCGCTCACGTAGATGCTGTGGCCCAGGCGGTCCAGCACGGTCATGCGTGCGGCGTGGTCGGGCGCGATCTCGCCATAGGTATCGTCCTCCACCACGTAGAAGCCGAATCGCCGCGCCAGCTGCAGCACCTCGTGGGCGCTGGCCGGCGACAGGCTGTAGCCGGTGGGGTTGTGCAGCACGCTCACGCTGACGTAGAGCTTGGGCGCACAGCTTTCGCAGTACCGCTGCATCACGGCCAGGTCCGGCCCGTCGGGGCCGCGCGGCACGGGCAGCACGCGCATGCCCAGCGATGCCAGGCGCGCGAACTCCACGGCCCAGCCGGGCTCCTCCACCATCACCGGATCGCCCGGCTGCAGCAGGGCCCGGCTGACCACGTCCAGCCCATGCGTTGCGCCCATGGTGGTGATGATGTGCTGCGGCGCCGCCGCAATGCCCAGGCGCGCCAGGCGCCGCGACAGCGCCTCGCGCAGGCTGATGTCGCCCAGCGGGTCGCCATAGCCCACGCAGGAGTCGTGCAGGGATTTTCCCGAGCAGGCCTTGCGCATGGCAGCGGCCAGAAAGCCTGCCTCCAGCCATTGGGCCGGCAGCACGCCCGCGCCGGGCTGGGGCCTGCCGCCCACGCTCTGGTGGAACATGCCGCGCACCAGCATGGAGGCATTGATGCGCGTTCCCTTGGGCGCGCCGGTGGCCTCGTCCGCAGGCGCGGCGCGGGCCTGTTCGGACTGCAGCAGCGGTGCGTCCTGCACGAAATCGCGCACGAAAAAGCCGCTTTGCGGCCGCGCCTCGACCAGGCCCTGGGCCTGCAGCAGGTCATAGGCGGCCACCACCGTGTGCGTGCTCACGCCCTGCTGGCGCGCGCATTCGCGCACCGAGGGCAGGCGTGCGCCCGCCGGCAGCAGGCGCATGCGGATGCGCTCTCCCAGGCGTTCGGCCAGCTGGGTACTCAGGGTCTGCGGCGCCAGCCGCGAAAGGGGAACGGGCATGAGAGGGTCACCAAAACGTCACTGTATCGGGATGGGCGCCGATACAGAACATGCAATTGAGGGTTCAACTGTATTGGTACTGTACAGGTCTTGCACCTATATTGCAGGCATTCGTGCTGCGGAGCAGGCCTGCCGTGCCCTCCTCCCCAACAGCCCCTTGCCGCCTGTATGGAGACCTCCGGGGCCACCGCCTCATGCCACCGTCCGAACTCACCGCCTTGCTGCTGCTCGCCGCTTCCATGAGCTTCAGCCCCGGCCCCAACACCACGCTGTCCACGGCCCTGGCCGCCAACCACGGCCTGCGCCCGGCGCTGCGCTTCGTCCTGGCCGTGCCCGTGGGCTGGTGCTTGCTGCTGGTGCTGAGCACGGCCGGCGTGGGCGCGGCGATCGTGGCGGCACCGCTGCTGCTGTGGCTGGTCAAGGCCGCCGGCATCGGCTACCTGCTGTGGATGGCCTGGCGCCTGAGCCGCAGCGCACAGATGGCATCACTGCAATCTCAGCAGCAGCTGCAGGTGGGTTTCTGGCAGGGCGTGGGATTGCAATTCGTGAACATCAAGGCCTGGCTGCTGGCCCTGGCCATCGTGGCCGGCTGGCTGGCGGGGCACGACGACCTGAGCGAGCGCCTGTCCGTGGTGCTGCCCGTCATGGCCGCCTATGCCTTCTCCAGCAATCTGCTGTATGCCTGCGTGGGCGCACTGCTGCGCCACTGGCTGGCCCAGGGACGCAGGCTGCTGTGGTTCAACCGTGCCATGGCGGCCATGCTGGCGCTGACGGCGATGTGGATGGTGGCCGCATGAGGGTCTGCCATCCACACCCAGGCAAAGGCCGTACTGGCCTGCCCAGCTATTGAAGGGAGGATGCGCAGACCCTTCACGGCCGCGACAAAATACCCTCATTGCCGGCGCAAGAGCGAAAGCACCATCCGCACTGCGCTCTTCACATGCGGCCGGCCCGTGCCCCACGACGGCATGGCAACCCATACCAGCCCGCCCGCATGGCGGGCACCGCAAAGACCTGGAACTGCTTTTTTTATGACGACCTGGACGCTGGCAGACCGTGCTGCCAAGATGAACCCCTCCGCCATCCGCGAAATCCTCAAGCTCACCGACCGTCCCGGCATCATCAGCATGGCGGGCGGCCTGCCCTCGCCGCTGGCCTTCCCGCTGGACGCGTTCACCCAGGCCTGCCAGACCGTGATGCAGCGCGATGGCGCAGCGGCCCTGCAATACGCCACCAGCGAAGGCTTCGCGCCCCTACGCCAGGCCGTGGCCGACTTCCTGCCCTGGGAAGTGGACCCCGACCAGGTGCTGATCACCACGGGCTCGCAGCAGGCGCTGGACCTGATCGGCAAGGTCTTCCTGGACCGCGGCAGCCGCATGCTGGTCGAAAAGCCCACCTACCTGGGCGCGCTGCAGGCCTTTGCGCCGCAGGAACCGATTCCCGTGGGCGTGGACAGCGATGACGACGGCATCCTCGTCGAGGACTTCGCCACCAAGGCCGGCACCGGCGCCGACAAGGCCCGCCTGGCCTACGTGCTGCCCAACTTCCAGAACCCCACCGGCCGCACCATGGCCGAGGCACGCCGCCAGGCCCTGGTGGACAAGGCGCGTGAACTCGGCATCCCGCTGATCGAGGACAACCCTTATGGCGACCTGTGGTTCGAGCAGCCCCCTGCCCTGCCGCTGGCCGCGCGCAACCCCGAAGGCGTGATCTACCTGGGCTCGTTTTCCAAGGTGCTGGCCCCGGGCCTGCGCATCGGCTTCCTGGTGGCGCCCAAGTCCGTCTACAACAAGCTGCTGCAGGCCAAGCAGGCGGCCGACCTGCACACGCCCGGCTTCAACCAGCGCGTGGTCTCCGAGGTCATCAAGGACGGCTTCCTGGACCGCCACGTGCCCACCATCCGCGCCATGTACAAGCGCCAGCGCGACGCCATGCTGGCCGCGCTGGAACGCGAAATGGCCGGCCTGGACGTGCAGTGGACCCGTCCCGTGGGCGGCATGTTCCTGTGGGTTCGCCTGCCCAAGGGCATGGATGCGCAAAAGCTGCTGCCCGCCGCCGTGGAACGCGGCACGGCCTTCGTGCCCGGCGCGCCGTTCTACGCGGACGAGCCCCAGGCCAACACGCTGCGCCTGTCCTACGTGACCGTGTCGGCCGAGCAGATCGACAAGGGCATCGCCGCCCTGGCCGACGCCATCCGCTCGCAGCTGTCGGCCTGATACGCACAGCCCCGGCTGTTCCCTGAAAGCCGGCTTTGCGCCGGCTTTCTTCATCCTGCATTGCCCATCGCAACCCTGCCCCTTGCCATGACCTCCACCGCCGCTCCCCGCCAGCGCCCCTTCATGACCGTGGACGTGTTCACGGCACGGCCCTACCTGGGCAATCCGCTGGCCGTCGTGCTCGACGCCACCGGGTTGACCGATACGCAGATGCAATCCTTCGCGGCCTGGACCAATCTGTCGGAGACCACCTTCGTGCTGCCGCCCACCGAGGCCGGCCGCGCCGCAGGCGCCGACTACCGCGTGCGCATCTTCACGCCGGGCGGCGAGCTGCCCTTTGCCGGCCATCCCACGCTGGGCAGCTGCCACGCCTGGCTGGCGCAGGGCGGCGTGCCGCAGCAGGCGGGGCGCATCGTGCAGGAATGCGCCAAGGGGCTGATCTCGATTGCGCGCCAGGACGGACGCCTGGCCTTCCAGGCACCGGCCACCGACATCGGCGCCGTGGAGCCGGGCCTGCTGGCCGAGGTGGCTGCCGCGCTGGGCGCGGAGCCCGGCCAGATCCTGCGCGCCGCCTGGCTGGACAACGGCCCGCGCTGGATGGGCGTGCTCTTCGAGCATCCCGACCTGGTGCTGGCGCTGGAGCCCGACCATGCAAGGCTCAAGGCGCTGAACACCAAGGTGGGTGCCTGCGCGCTGTACGAAAGCGCGCAAGATGCACCGGCACTGATCGGCCGCAGCAGCCGCGAGGCACGCGCCTTTGCCACGGGCCAGCGCCCGGCCGGGGCCGATGCGGATGCCGCCCCCAGCCTGGAAGTGCGCGGCTTCGCCAGCCCCGTCGGCGTCACCGAAGACCCAGTCACCGGCAGCCTCAACGCCAGCCTGGCCCTGTGGCTGCGCGGCGAAGGCCTGCTGCGCGCGCCCTACATCGCCAGCCAGGGCTGCTGCGTGGGCCGCGACGGCCGCGTGCATGTCAGCGAGGATGCCCAGGGCGCGCTGTGGATAGGCGGCCATGTGGTGGAGTGCGTAAGCGGCCAGGTGCTGTTGTAGGGCCTGCCGGGCTGCTGGAATCTGTCGCCAAGGCGGCAGCCAGTCGCCCGCAGGACAAACGCCGGCGCCAGCGCTGGCCACAATCCGCGCCATGGGAACCCTCTATCTTGTGCGCCATGGCCAGGCCTCGTTTGGTGCCGAAGACTACGACCAGCTCAGCGAACGCGGCCTGGCGCAATCGCAAAGGCTGGGAGCCTACTGGCGAGAGCGCGGCCTGCGCTTCGACGCGGTCTACACGGGCACGCTGCGCCGCCATGCGCAGACGCTGGCCGGCATCGCCGAAGGCCTGGGCAGCCTGCCTGCCGAGCAGCACCGCACCCAGGCGCTTGCGGGCCTCGATGAATACGACAGCGGCGCGCTGCTGCAGGCCATCCACCCAGCGCCACTGCCCAAGCCCGACACGCCCGAGCTGTACCGCCACCACTTCCGCCTGCTGTGCGATGCCCTGGCCCAGTGGATGGCCGGCACCATCAGCCCCAAGGGCATGCCCAGCTGGGACGACTTCTCCGGCGGCGTGCGCCAGGTGCTGGAGCGCGTGCGGCATGAACATGCCGACGAAAACGTGCTGCTGGTCAGCAGCGGCGGCCCCATCTCCACCGCCGTGGGCCATGTGCTGGGCACCTCGCCGGAGGTCACCATTGCGCTGAACATGCGCATCCGCAACAGCGCCGTGACCGAGTTCACCACCAGCCCCAAGCGCCTGATGCTGCAGACCTTCAACACGCTCAACCACCTGGACACGGACGAGCACCGCAGCTGGATCACGCACGCCTGATCCAGCCCCGGCCAGGCTGCCACACGGCTATTGCGCCAGGGCATAGCAGCCAGAACACGGGCGATCTGGGCCGGCCTGCGCTTTTGCGCCACACTGGCCGGCCAGGAGACAAAAGACACATGAACAAACGCCGCTTCACGCGCAGCGCCCTGGCCTGCGCGGCCCTGCTGCTGGCCGCCATCACCAGCCAGGCACAGCCCCTGTCGAACAAGCCCATCCGCATCGTCGTGCCCTTTGGCGCAGGCGGCGTGGCCGACGTCACCTCGCGCGTCGTTGCGCAAAAGCTGGCCTCGCAGCTGGGCCAGCCCGTCATCATCGACAACAAGCCCAGCGCGGGCGGCATCGTCGCAGCCGACACCGTGGCCAAATCCGCACCTGACGGACACACGCTGTTCCTCATGTCCAACGGCAGCGCCGTCACCGTGGGGCTGTTCAATCAACTGCCTTTCGACATGGTCAAGGACTTCACGCCGATTTCCACCCTGGGCTACTTCGACATCGGCGTGCTCACCGCCAGCGACTCGCGCTTCAGGAACCTGGGCGAGCTGGTGGCCTGGGCCAAGGCCCACCCCGGCAAGCTCAACATCGGCAGCATCGCCATCGGCAGCACCCAGCACCTGGCGGCCGAACTGTTCAAGACCACGGCCGGCATCGACGCCCAGATCGTGCCCTTCAACGGCACGCCCGCCGTGGTCACGGCCCTGCGGGGCAGGCAGATCGACGCGGCCGTGGAAATCCTCACGCCCATCATGGGCCAGATCAACTCCAAGGCCGTCAACCTGCTGGCCATCACCGGCGACAAGCGCTCGGCCCTGCTGCCCGGCGTGCCCACGGCCCAGGAGTCAGGCATCAAGGGCTTCGTCGCATCCTCCTGGAACGCCCTGGCCGCCCCCGCCAAGACCCCTCCGGAAATCATCGCCCGCCTGAACAAGGAAATCGCCGCCGCCGTGAACTCCCCCGAAGTCACGCAGAAGCTGCGCGAAATGAACGTCCAAGCCCAGTCCAGCACGCCCGAGCACACCGCGCAATTGCTGCAATCGGAAATCAAGCGCTGGGGCGACGTGATCGTCCAGGCCAAGATCCCCAAGCAATAAAGCAATAAAGGAATAGGCCGAGCGAAGCAAAGGCCCGAGCAAACTCCCCGTATGTCAGCGCCTGCGTCGTGGCGGTTGCGGGGTTGCAGTCCTGCCGAAGGACAGGACTGCTTCATCAACTGACTCGCCGTGATGTTTGAACGTAGCGCGCAGCGCGAAGTGAGTTTCACGGCGAACCCCGCAACCGCCACGACGCAGGTTGCCCCGCAGCGAAGCGAAGGGGTCGCGGACATCCGGGGCGCCTTTGCTTTGCCTACTTTCCTTCGGCCGGCGTACCGGTGGCGAAACAAAGGAAAGTAGGTCGGCCGCCGGGCCGAGACCCGGCCTCGAAAAACCACCACCCGGCAGGGTCCAAAAAAGGCCCAAAACTAAAGAGGCTCCGGCGCCCTTCCCACAGTATCCGCAGGCAGCGCAACCATCTCGGACAACAACCGCACCAGCCCCCGAGCCGAAGCCTCCACCATCAAGGCCCCCCGCTCGGCCGTGCCCCCCGCAGCATTCCCCACCGCCCCGCAAACGTTGTAATCCTCGATGGCCCAGCCCATCTTGGCACTTCGCCCGTTGCCCAGCAAGGCATGCCGCTGCGCCCTATCCTGCGAAGTGGAATGAAAGTCCCGCGCATGCTCCATGCGCACGGTCTCCGGCGCCAGGTGCAGCATCATCGATGTCTCCACCTCGCCGCCATGGATGCCGAAGCGGTGCTCATGCACGCTGAACTGCGCATTGGCCGCATCGTCCACCAGGCCGAACCAGCTGCTGCTGTAGACCAGCAGGCCGTGGCGCATGCGCAGCTCGCGCGCCACGATGTCCATCACGCTGACCTGGCCGCCATGGCCGTTGAGCAGCAGCAGCCGGCGCACGCCGGACCGCGCCACGCAGGCGCCCAGTTCGGTCCACAGCGCGATCACCGTGGTGGGCGACAGCGTCAGCGTGCCGGCAAACGATTGGTGCTCCACGCTGAAGCCGATGTTCTGCGGAGGAAGAAAGAGCACGGGCAGGTCGGCCGGCAGCAGCGGCAGGGCCGCATCGATCACGCCCTGCAGCAGGCGGGCATCGACGGACAGCGGCAGGTGCGGCCCATGCTGCTCCACGGCGGCCACGGGCAGCACCGCCACGGTTTCCGCGGCAAGCCCCGCCTGGGCCAGCGCGAAATCGCGCGCCGATACTTCGGCCCACCAGCGCGATGGCCAGGTACCGAGGGACGTGTGTGGAGGCGGGGAGCTTGGCATGGCCATGATCTTAGCCCCCGCCCTGCGTCTCATTCGACCTTGAAGTTGGATTCCCTGACGATGCGCTTCCAGCGCTCGTTGTCGGATTCGATCAGCCGCGCGAACTCCTCGGGCGTGCCCCGGCGCGGCACATAGCTGTAGCTGCGCAGCTTGGCCAGCACGTCGGGCATCTGCATGACCTTGTCCATCTGCTGCGCGAGCTGGGCCACGATGTCGCGGGGCGTGCCCTTTGGCGCCAGCAGGCCCGACCAGGAGCTGAAGCCCATGCCGTCCACGCCGGCCTCCTTGATGGTGGGCACCTGGGGAAAGACTTCGGCGCGCTGGGGCAGCAGCACGGCAAGGGCCTTGACCTTGCCCGTGCGGATCATCTCCACCGAGGTGAAGGAGTCGAACGAGAAATCCACCTCGCCCGCCACCACGGCCTGCATCTGCGGCGCCGTGCCCTTGTACTGGGCGTTGACGATGCCCGGCGCGCCAATCACCTTCTTGAACTGCTCGGTGATCAGCGAAATCATGCTGCTGCCCGAGGACACGCTCAGCGGCTTGCCCTGTTTGGCCATGTCAACCAGCTCCTGCAGGCTGTTCACGGGCAGGTCCTTGCGCGCAATGAGGACGAAGCCCACGTCGCACAGATGGCTGATGGGCTCGAAGCTGGCCAGCGCCTCGTAGCTGGTCTTGTAGAGCACCGGGCTCAGGGTCTGCGCGCCCGCCGTGTTCATCAGCAGGGTGTAGCCGTCGGGCGTGGCGCGCGCGGCCAGTTCCGTGCCGATGACGCCGTTGGCACCGCCCTTGTTGTCCACCACGAAGGACTGGCCGGTCAGCTCCCCGAGCTTTTGCATGGCCAGCCGCGCCACCACGTCGGTGGTGCCACCGGCGGGAAAGGGCACGATCACGCGCACGGACTTGTCGGGATAGGCAGCGGCCGCGCGCGCGTGCTGCGGCAGCCCCCAGGCGGCGGCCGCTGCCGCGCCGGCGGCCAGGAATTGGCGGCGAGATGTCTCCTGCATGGCTTGTCTCCTTGTGTTGCTCTATCCCGGATGGGTGGCCGGTCCATGATGGGCAACGGACCTATCGCCTGTCCAATACCAAGCGCCTATGCAACGATATCTTTTGCCAATCGTCTTGCAACAACGCACAGAGGATTCCATGGCGCATGGCCGCTACCATCGCCGCCTGTAGCCAGGGGAACCAAAGATCCCGCCCCGGGCTCCCATAGTCCGCCATGCCACTCCAAACGCCTCCTCGCCACACCGCACCCCAGAGCCTCGCCTTCTGGCTTCTTGCCTTCCTTCTGGCCGCCTCCAGCCTGCTGGCCTTCCAGGCCGGCGCGCAGATCCGCCTGAAAACCGGCAGCGGGGCGGCAGCGACCGTGGACACGCCGCGCGTGCGCGCCGAACTCGTGGCCCAGGCGCCCGAAGGCGTACAGCCTGGCCAGACACTGTGGCTGGGCCTGCTGATCACCCACCAGCCCGAATGGCATACCTACTGGAAGAACGCCGGTGACTCCGGCCTGGCCACCGAGCTGAACTGGCAGCTGCCTGCAGGCCTGACGGCTGGCGAGATCCAGTGGCCCGTGCCCGAGGCGCTGCGCGTGGGCCCGCTGCTCAACTACGGCTATGAGGGCCAGGTGCTGCTGCCCGTGCCCGTGCAGGTGGCCGCCGACTTCAAGCCGCCCGCGTCCGGCATGCTGGACCTGCGCCTGCATGCGAACTGGCTGGTCTGCCGCGTGGAGTGCATTCCCGAGGAAGGCGATTTCCAGCTGCAGCTGCCCGTGCAGGGCAGCACGGCAGGCCAGGGTCAGGCCTTCACCCAGGCCTGGGCGCTCAAGCCCCAGGCACTGTCCGCGCCGGCCCAGGCCAAGGTGGTGCCGGCCAGCCAGCCAGCAGCAGAAGGCAGAACGCCCGACGAGCGCGTGCAGCTGCGCATCGAGGGGCTGCCTGAATCCCTGCAGGGCCGCACGCTGGACTTCTATCCCGAATCTTCCGACACCTTCCACCACGCGGCCGAACTGGGCAAGGACTGGCAGCAGCGCTGGGATGGTGCGGCCTGGGTGGCAGAGCTGCCCCTGTCCGACATGCGCGGCGAGACTCCGGCCAAGCTGCCCGTGGTTCTGGCCCTGCCGCCCGCCGAGCGCGCCGCAGCGCTGGAGCAGGGCCAGCCCGTGGCCTGGCGCGCCGAGGCCCCGGTCGAGGGCCGCTGGACGGCTGCCGCCATGGCCAGCGTCTCGCCCGCACTGGCCGCTGCCCTGGCGGCCAACCAGGCCGCTGCGCCTGCTGCCAGCGCCGTCAGCGCCACCAGCCTGTGGATGGCCCTGCTCGGTGGCCTGGTGGGTGGACTGATCCTCAACCTCATGCCCTGCGTCTTCCCGGTGCTGGCCATCAAGATCCTGGGCTTTGCACGCCATGGACAGGACCGCCGCGCCCAGCGCCTGGGCGGGCTGGCCTATACGGCCGGCGTGGTGCTGTCCTTCCTGGCCCTGGGCGGGCTGCTGCTGGCGCTGCGCGCGGCAGGCGAGCAGCTGGGCTGGGGGTTTCAGCTGCAGTCGCCGGCCATCGTGGCCCTGCTGGCAGCCCTGTTCACGCTGCTGGGCCTGAACCTGGCCGGCCTGTTCGAGTTCGGCTCCATGCTGCCCGGGCGTTGGGCTGCGGCGCATGCGCGCCACCCGGTGGCCGATGCCTTTCTGTCCGGCGTGCTGGCCGTGGCCATTGCCTCGCCCTGCACGGCGCCGTTCATGGGCGCCTCGCTGGGCTTTGCCATCGACATGCCGGCCCTGCAGGCGCTGACGGTGTTCGCCGCCCTGGGCCTGGGCATGGCCCTGCCCTATCTGCTGGCCAGCTTCGTTCCCGCCGTAGTGCGCTGGCTGCCACGCCCTGGCGCCTGGATGGACACTTTCCGCCGTGCCATGGCCTTTCCCATGTTCGCCACCGTGGTCTGGCTGGTCTGGGTGCTGGGGCACCAGAGCGGCATCGACGCCGCCACTGCGCTGCTGGCCCTGCTGCTGGCCTTCAGCGCCCTGGTCTGGACGCTGACGCTCAAGGGCCGCACGCGCGCCGTGCTGGCCACGCTGGCCGTGGTGCTGGGGGGCGCGCTGCTGGCCACCACCGCACCGCTGATCGCCACACCTGCCCAGGCGGAGGGCACGGGCATGGCGTCCGCTGCAGGCCAGCGCTGGCAGCCCTGGTCGGCCGCCCGCGTGGCCGAGCTGCAGGCGGCGGGCAAGCCCGTGTTCGTGGACTACACGGCCGCCTGGTGCGTGACCTGCCAGGTCAACAAGCGCACCACGCTCAACCATGAGGAGGTGCTGGCCGCCTTCGACAGGCACGGCGTGACCCTGCTGCGCGCCGACTGGACGCGGCGCGACCCGGCCATCACCGCCGCGCTGCAGCAGCTGGGCCGCAGCGGCGTGCCCGTCTATGTGCTGCATGCGCCGGGCAAGCCGCCGGTGGTGCTCAGCGAACTGCTGTCCAAGGGCGAGGTGCTGGGGGCGCTGGCCGCGCTTTGACGGCACCCCCTCCTGGGACAAACCCCGATTTTGGGTAGGTGCAAGACCTACATCTGTTGCAGTGCACGCCGTCCTAGACTGGATCCATCCGGGGAATACCGCAATCCGAACGCTAGGCGCCGCGGCTGCCGCCCGACTCCGGACCCGCCCGCGCGGCAACTGCCCGCCCTGCACGACACAGGAGGTGGGCCATGCATGCACTGATCACCCATTCGCACCCTTCGGGGGTGCACCATCGTTCACGCGGCAAGGGATTGCTGCTGGCGCTGGGACTGGCCAGCCTGGCTGTGGCGGGGATCGTCCTGCCCTTTGTCTGGGACCTGCTGGGCTTCGTCAACGGATTGCCCAAGATGGAGTGGCTGCAGTCCATCCTGGCAGTCTCGCCGGTGTTCAGCTGGCTGATGATGTTCGCCTGGGGCCTGGCCGTTCCCGTGGCGCTGATCTATGCGCTCTACCACCCGCAGACCCATCCCTGGGGCAATGCCGCCATGGTGGCGGGCGCCATGTTCATCGCCGTCACCTGGTACGTGCACATGCCCGCCGCATCGCAATGCACGGCCATGTATCCGCAGACCGGCATGGCCTGCTCGGTGCTGCAATGGGGCTTCAGCATGAGCCTGGGCGTGGCTACGGCGGCCTATGTGTTCCTGGTCTTCATGATTGCGCTGTCCTCGCTGGGGCTGCTGGCCGAATGCGTCTCGCGCAATGAGCCGCCCAGGCCCTGAATCCGCAGGGTCTTGCGCAAGAGTCCCGGCCGCCGATTTTTTGCCGCCGGGCCGCCCCAAGGCAAAAAGCGGCCCCCTCGGGGGGCAGCGGACCTTGCGCAGCAAAGGGGGCGTGGGGGCTTCTTTTATAATGGCGGCTGGGTGTCCAGACCGCATGGGGCGGCAGGACAGGTGTTGATAGCGCAGGTCGGGCCGCCTGCGCACCGGGGCCGCAAGGCCCCTTTGCTGCTTTGCACATGAACACCTACACGACCCCGCGGCCGTCCGGCCCGCGCACGCCCCTTTTCCTGTCTTTCGCCGATCGCGTCGGCGCCTTCCTGTCCCGCTGGTCCCATGCCGAGGCCGCGGGCGGCATCGTTCTGCTGCTGGCAGCTGCCGCCGCCCTGGTCTGGGCGAACTCCGGCTGGGCCGGCTCCTACGAGGCGCTGTGGCACACGCCGCTGAGCGTGGGCCTGGGCCCGTGGCAGCTGTCGCAATCCCTGCATTTCTGGGTCAACGATGCGCTGATGAGCGTGTTCTTTCTCGTGGTCGGCATGGAGATACGCCGCGAGATGCATTCCGGCGCACTGGCCCAGCCGCGCCAGGCGTTGCTGCCCGTGATGGCCGCGCTGGGCGGCGTGGTGGCGCCGGCCCTGATCTTCCTGGCCTTCAATGCCGCACCGCCGCTGCGCAATGGCTGGGCCGTGCCCACGGCCACCGACATCGCCTTTGCCATGGGCGTGCTGGCCCTGCTGGGCCGGGGCCTGCCGCCCGCGCTGCGCGTGTTCCTGTTGGCGCTGGCCATCATCGACGACCTGGTGGCCGTGCTCATCATTGCGCTGTTCTATTCGGGCGGGCTGCAGTGGAGCCAGCTGCTGGTGGCCGCCGCTGGCCTGGCCGGCGTGTTCCTGCTGCAGTCGCTGGGCGTGCGCCGCGCCTGGGCCTATGTGCTGCCGGGAGCCGTGCTCTGGTGGGGCATCTGGCAGACCGGCGCCCATCCGACGCTGGCCGGCGTGGTGCTGGGCCTGGTGACGCCCGTGCATGCGCTGGCCGGCCGCGAAAGCGCCGCGCCCGTGGAGCGCGTGCAGGCGGACCTGCATCCCTGGGTGGCCTTTGGCGTGATGCCGCTGTTTGCGCTGGCCAATGCCGGCGTGCCGCTGCAGGGGGCGGGCACCGCTGGCATCGATGCGGCGGGCACCTCGGCCGTGATGTGGGGCGTGGCCCTGGCCCTGGTGCTGGGCAAGCCGCTGGGCGTGCTGCTCAGCTGCTGGCTGGCCGTGCGCCTGCGGCTGTGCGCGCTGCCGCCGGGCATGGGCTGGGGCGACACGCTGCTGGCAGGCCTGCTGGCAGGCATTGGCTTCACCATGGCCATCTTCATCGCCACGCTGGCCTTTGACAGCGAGGCCCTGCTCAATGCCGCCAAGCTGGGCGTGCTGTTGGCCTCGGCCACGGCCGCCGTGCTGGGGCTGGGCTGGGGGATGGTGCTGCGCCGGCGCCATGCTGCGGACGCGACAGCCCTGCCCGCCTGAGCGGCAGGCGCTGCGTACACTGCGGCGCATGAGCGATACAGCAACAGACTCCCGCCTGCGCGACATCCTCGTGCAGTGCCGCACCCTGGCCGTTGTCGGCCTGTCGCCGCAGCCCGAGCGGCCCAGCCACCAGGCATCGCAGTACATGCAGCGCCATGGCTACCGCATCGTTCCCGTCAACCCCGTGGTGGCACGCGAAGGCGGCCTCATCCTGGGCGAGCCCGCGCATGCCAGCCTGGCCGACGCTGCGGCCGCACTGGCCACACAGGGCCTGCGCATCGACATGGTCGATTGCTTCCGAAAGAGCGAGGACATCCCGCCGCTGGCCGCCGAGGCGATTGCCGTCGGCGCGCGCTGCCTGTGGCTGCAATTGGGCGTGGTCAACGACAAGGCCCTGGAACTGGCCCGCGCTGCGGGCCTGTGGACCGTGCAGGACCGCTGCGTGAAGATCGAACACCAGCGCCTTCTGGCCGATGCCCCGCCCACTGCCCGGTAACTCAGGAATTGCCCATGAAAAAGGCCGCAGCCCCGAAGAGGCTGCGGCCTGCAATTGGCGTGGACCAAGGCCCGGTCAGTCCGGTGCAGGTTACCTGCCTCCGTCCGGGTGTCTGCTTCAGCCCACATCCAGCATCATGCACGGTCTTTGTGACAGCCCTGTGATGCACATCACGGTCCGGCCCATTGCACAAGAAGCCGGCTCCGCCCTCTCTTTCCGAAAATTCCCAATTTCCCCAAAACGCTGCGACGGCCTCAGCCGCGCCGCGTGAACAGGCGCAGGTAGCGCGAAGGCAGGTCCTGCATGCGCATCATGATGGGCAGGTCGGCCGTGTTGAAGTCGCTGTCCCAGGCCGGCGCGCCCAGCACCTTGGCCCCCGTGCGCAGGTAGCCCTGGATCAGCGCAGGCGGCTCCACGCTCATGCCGCTGGTGCTGACGGATGCCAGCTCCTCGGGCAGGGCCACGCGGGGACGCACCTGCAGCTCGGGCTCGGCCAGATGGGTCTGGCGCAGTTGCTGCCAGACGCGCGCCGGGCCCTCGCCATGGGCCAGCCCCGGGTACTGCATGGGGATGCTGGCGCAGCCGACCATGGCGTCGAGCCGGTTGCGCTGCATGAATTCGGCCAGCGCGCCCCACAGCGCCAGGATCACGCCGCCCTGGCGGTGCGATGCGTGCACGCAGCTGCGGCCCAGCTCCACCATGCGCGGGCGCCAGGCGGCGAGCGGGCCCAGGTCGAATTCCTGGTCGGAGTACAGGCCCCCGGCGCGCAGCGCCTGGGTGGGAGTGAGCAGGCGGTAGGTGCCGATGACCACGCCCTTGTCGGCATCGCAGACCATGAGGTGCTCGCAGAAGTCGTCGAAGGCATCAATGTCGTGCCCGGCCAGCGGCGTCTGCAGCACGGCGCCCATCTCGGCGGCGAACACCGCGTGGCGCAGGCGCTGCACCTGGCGCACCTCGTCGAGATGGCGGGCCCAGCGCACATCCAGCCGCAGCGGTTTGTCCGCGGCCTGGGGTGGCTGGAGAAGCGCGGAAAGCGGGGGCTTGGCGATCTCGATCGCCGCGTTGCGAAGGGTGTCCAGAACGTCCATATGCCCGCCTTCCTCGTCATGTTGGACGCAGTCGGTGACCTGCCTGTGCCACTCGGTTTGCCTGCGTGCCGCCATTGTGGAAAGCGGCCATGAAAGTCCCGCGACGGTTGCGTTACAGCAACATGTCACACCGCACTGCAATGGTGCACTGCAGCAAATGCCTCTATGACAGGTGCTGCGCGCAAGTTGGTGCACGCCACCACAGGGTTGGCATGTCGTCAAAAATGAAACAAATTGTGCGTTAATGACAGGGCCGCATGCCCGGCCATTGCGGCTTGCGGAGTCCTCAGTCTTCCCTTGCCGCGCCATGCTCCAGACCCTTCGCTCCAAGATCCTTGCCATCAGCACAGCCACCGTGGTCGGCGCCCTTGCCATCACGGGGGCTGCCACGTACCACATCGTTCGCGGCAGCACTTTCCAGACCATTGAACAGGACCTGGACGCCATCACCGCCGGCAACACCATGGCCATCGACCAGTGGGTGGCCTCCAAGGCACGCGCCGTCAGCGCCGCCGCCGCCGTGATCGAGCACGGCGACCCGCAGGGCTTTGCCGCCCACATGGGCCAGGCCAGCGGCTTTCCCATCACCACGGTGGGCTGGGAAGACAAGACCTACAAGTCCACCACCAGCACTCCGCCCGACTACGACCCCACGGCCCGCCCCTGGTACAAGAGCGCCGTGCAGGCCGGCAAGCTGGCCCTGACCAAGCCCTATGGCGACTCCACCACGGGCGTGCCCTATGTGGCCTTCGTGGCGCCCATGCTGCGCGGCGGCGCGCTGCAGGGCGTGATCAGCGGCGCCGTGCCGCTGGAGGGCGTGCGCGAGGTGGTCTCCGCCATCCGCCCCACGCCCGGCAGCCTGGGCTTCGTGGTCAGCCGTGACGGCCAGGTGCTGGCGCATGCCGATGCCAAGCTGCTGCTCAAGCCCACGTCCGACATCTCCGAGCTGCTGACGCCGGCCGCGCTGACTGCGCTTGCCAGCGCCACGGCACCGCTGGAAGTGAACCTGGGCGGCAGCGCCAAGCTGCTCAAGGCCCGCCCGGTGCAAGGCACGGACTGGCTGCTGGTGGTGGCGCTGGACAAGGCCGAGGCCACGACCGGCCTGCAAAGCGTGCTCAAGACGCTGGCCATCGCCATCGTGCTGCTGGCCTGCCTGGCCACGGCCGTGGCGGCGGCGCTGACGGCCCAGTCCTTCCGGCGCCTGTCCCAGGTGCGCGACGCCATGGACAAGATCGGCTCGGGCGGCGGCGACCTGACGCAGCGCCTGCCGGTGTCGGGCAATGACGAAGTGGCGCAGATCGCCTTGTCCTTCAACGGCTTTGTCGAGCAGATCGGCACAGTGCTCAAGGATGTGCGCAACGGCGTGGAGTCCATGAAGACCGCCACCGACGAGATCAAGCTGGGCAACCTGGACCTGTCCAACCGCACCGAATCCTCGGCCAGCAGCCTGCAGGAGACCTCGGCCTCGCTGTCGCAGCTGACGGCCAATGTGCGCCAGTCGGCCGAGGCGGCCGCCATGGCCACGCGCCTGGCCCAGTCGGCCAGCAGCTCGGCCACCAAGGGTGGCGACGTGGTGGGCAGCGCCGTGAGCACCATGGACGACATCTCCAAGGCCTCGTCCAAGATCGGCGAGATCATCGGCGTCATCGACGCCATCGCCTTCCAGACCAACATCCTGGCGCTCAATGCCGCCGTCGAGGCCGCCCGCGCCGGTGAGCAGGGCCGGGGCTTTGCCGTGGTGGCCTCGGAGGTGCGCAGCCTGGCCCATCGCAGCGCGGCGGCCGCCAAGGAGATCAAGACCCTGATCGACGCCTCCGGCGCCAGCGTGGCCATGGGCACGGAGCGCGTGCGCGCGGCCGGCCAGACCATGGGCGAGATCGTGGACGGCATCCAGCGCGTCTCCCAGATCATTGTCGAGATCAACGGCGCCATGACCGAGCAGAGCGTGGGCATCGGCCAGATCAACCAGGCCGTGGCCGACATGGACCGCGCCACGCAGCAGAACGCCGCGCTGGTGGAGGAGTCCACCGCCGCATCGTCCGTGCTCAACGAGCAGGCCCACCACCTGTCGCGCACGGTGGCCGGCTTCACGCTGGAAGGGCGTGCGCCTGCACGGGACCAGCTGCTGCTCACCAACTGAGCCGCAGCAAGCGACGGGCTCAGGCCTGAGCCGGCGCTCCCAGGCGCTGGGACAGGCTGCGCGCCTGGGCCTGCAGCAGCAGGGCCGGCCGGCCTTGCAGGTCCAGGTCCAGCGTGGCCGAGGGGCCGATGGCGGCAATGGCCAGCACCAGCTGGCCAAAGCCGTCGAACACCGGCACAGCCAGCGCGCTCACGCCTGACAGCAGCTGGTTCTCGACCCGGCTCAGGCGGCTGGCGCGGATGGCGGCCAGCTCCTTTGCAAAGGCGGGCTCCTCCAGGCTGTGGCCTTCCGCGTCCAGCAGGGGCGCAATGCGCCCGGGCTCGCCAAAGGCCGCAAAGATCTTGCCCGTGGCCGTGTGGCGCAGCGATGCGGGCGTGCCGTGGCGCATGGCCACATAGACATGGGTGGGCCCCTCTTCCACGCGGATGATGGTCGGCCCCTGGCCGCTCCACATGGCAATCGACACCGTGCTGCCCACCTCCTGCGCCAGCGCGGGCAGCTCGGCGATCGCCAGGCGCACGGGATCGGCCTGCTGCAGGCTGATCAGCCCCATCTGTATGGCCAGCGGCCCCAGGCCGTAGTGGCCGCTGGCGCGGTCCTGCTCCATCAGGCCCAGTTTGCAAAAGCTCACCAGGTAGGGGTGGGCCTTGGCCGCCGTCATCTCGGCCTCGCGCGCCAGATCCTTGAGCGCCATGCGCCGGCCCGTGCGTGCCAGTGCCTTGAGCAACTGGCCGCCGACTTCCACGCTCTGGATGCCGCGCGGGCCGCGCGCGGGCTCGTCATCGCTGCTGTCAGGAAGGAAGACGGGGCTGTTCGGGGAAGAGGCGGCATCGGACATGGCAGGCATTGTGAAGGCTGGAACCCGGAGTTTGCGGCTCCGAGGGTTTTTCACTATGCCAAACGAATTGTTCAATGTTGAATTATTCCCTAGCATTCAGGCATTCGATAAAAACAAATGCGTTTGTCCATTTCAAAAGTAGGATACCCATGACCACCAAGACCTTTGCCTCCGCCGCCGACCTCGAAATCAAGCAGGTCAGCTTCGACAAGCTCTCCGAGCACGCCTACGCCTACACGGCCGAGGGCGACCCCAACACCGGCATCATCATTGGCGACGACGCCGTGATGGTGATTGACACCCAGGCCACGCCCGTCATGGCGCAGGACGTGATCCGCCGCATCCGCGAGATCACCGACAAGCCCATCAAGTACGTCACGCTGTCGCACTACCACGCGGTGCGCGTGCTGGGCGCCTCGGCCTTCTTCGCGGAAGGCGCCGAACACATCATTGCCAGCCAGGACACCTATGACCTGATCGTGGAGCGCGGCGAGCAGGACAAGGCCAGCGAGATCGGCCGCTTTCCGCGCCTGTTCCAGAACGTGGAAAGCGTGCCCGACGGCATGACCTGGCCCACCCTCACCTTCACCGGCAAGATGACGCTGTGGCTGGGCAAGCTGGAAGTGCAGATCCTGCAGCTGGGCCGCGGCCACACCAAGGGCGACACCGTGGTCTGGCTGCCCCAGGACAAGGTGCTGTTCAGCGGCGACCTGGTGGAGTTCGGCGCCACGCCCTATGCGGGCGATGCCTACTTCCAGGACTGGCCGCACACGCTGGACGCCATCGCCGCCCTGCAGCCCGAAAAGCTGGTGCCAGGCCGGGGCGCCGCGCTGCAGACGCCGGCCGAGGTGCAGGCCGGCCTGGCCGGTACGCGCGACTTCATCAGCGACCTGTGGACCGAGGTCAAGGCCGGCGCCGACGCCCAGCAGGACCTGCGCAAGGTCTACGAGGCCGCCTTCGCCAAGCTGCAGCCCAAGTACGGCCAGTGGGTGATCTTCAACCACTGCATGCCCTTCGATGTGACCCGCGCCTACGACGAGGCCTCGGGCCATGCCGACCCGCGCATCTGGACCGCCGAGCGCGACCGCCAGATGTGGGAAGCGCTCGAAGGCTGAACCAAGGCGGCGTGCCGGTCCTGAGCACCGGCACGCCTGCCCATCGCACCCGCCCGCGCACCGGCATTCCCTGATGCCGGCGGGGATGGCTGCGCCTTTTCTCTCTCATACGCCCACGACAGAGGACGAACCCCATGTCCCACCCCGCCATCTCCTTGCAAGCGCTGCGCGGCAGCGGCGCAGACATACAGGCCATCCACATCCCCTACGAGCGCCATGCCGACCAGGACGCCGGTGCGGACACGCCCGCCCGGCATCCCGTGGTCATCGTCGGCGCCGGCCCCGTGGGCCTGTCGCTGGCCATCGACCTGGCCCAGCGCGGGCAGCGCGTGGTGCTGCTGGACAACGACTGCCGGCTGTCCACGGGCTCGCGCGCCATCTGCTTTTCCAAGCGCACGCTGGAGATCTGGGACCGCCTGGGCGTGGGCCAGGCGATGGTGGACAAGGGCGTGTCCTGGAACCTGGGCAAGGTCTTCTTCAAGGACCAGCCGCTGTACCGCTTCGACCTGCTGCCCGAGGACGGCCACGAGCGCCCGGCCTTCATCAACCTGCAGCAGTACTACGCCGAGGCCTACTTGGTCGAGCGAGCCCTGCAGCTGCCGTTGATCGACCTGCGCTGGCATAGCAAGGTCACGGCACTGGAGTCGCGGGCCGAGGGCGGGCTGCTGACCGTGGAGACGCCCGACGGCAGCTACCGCATCGATGCGCAATGGGTCCTGGCCTGCGACGGCTCGCGCTCGCCGCTGCGCGGCCTGCTGGGCCAGGAAAGCCATGGCCGCATCTTCCGCGACCGCTTCCTGATCGCCGACGTGAAGATGCATGCCGAATTCCCCACCGAGCGCTGGTTCTGGTTCGACCCGCCCTTCCACCCGGGCCAGAGCGTGCTGCTGCACCGCCAGCCCGACGATGTCTGGCGCATCGACTTCCAGCTGGGCTGGGACGCCGATCCCGAGGAAGAGAAAAAGCCCGAGAACATCGTGCCGCGCATCCGCGCCCTGCTGGGCAAGGACGCGCCCTTCGAGCTGGAATGGGCCAGCGTCTACACCTTCGCCTGCCTGCGCATGGACCGTTTCGTCCATGGCCGCGTGGTCTTCGCGGGCGACAGCGCCCACGGCGTCTCGCCGTTTGGCGCACGCGGCGCCAACAGCGGCGTGCAGGATGCCGAGAACCTGGCCTGGAAGCTGGACCGCGTGCTGCGCGGCCAGGCCGATGCCTCGCTGATCGCCACCTATGGCGCCGAGCGCGAATACGCGGCCGACGAGAACATCCGCAACTCCACGCGCGCCACCGACTTCATCACGCCCAAGAGCGAGATCAGCCGCCTGTTCCGCGACGCCGTGCTGGACCTGGCGCGCGACCATGAATTCGCGCGCCGCATCGTCAACAGCGGTCGGCTGTCCGTGCCGGCCACGCTGCATGGCTCGGCGCTCAACACGCCCGACACCGACACCTTCGACGGCACCCAATTGCCCGGCGCCGTGCTGGCCGATGCGCCCATGCGCCGGCCCGGCGTGGACGGCACGGCCTGGCTGCTGCGCGCCCTGGGCCCGGACTTCACGCTGCTGCACTTCGGCCCCACGCCGGCCTGGGCGCAGGCGCTGCCCGGCGTGCTCAACCTGTCCATCGCGGCCGAGGGCGAGGCCCATGCACCAGACGCCGACCTCATCGATGCGCGCGGCCTGGCGGCCAAACGCCTCGATGCGCGCCCGGGCACCAGCTACCTGCTGCGGCCTGACCAGCATGTCTGCGCGCGCTGGCGCCGCCCCGACGAGGCCGGCGTGCGCGCCGCTCTCCAAAGAGCCTGCGGCGCCGCCGCCACGGCCTGACCCTCTTACGCCCCATCCACAGGAGACCGCCATGCTGCTGTCCACCCACCCCAACCTGCAGGCCTGCGACGATTTCTACGAAGCCCTGATCGCCACCCACCAGGGGCTCGACACCGCGCAAAGCCATGCCCTCAATGCCCGCCTCGTGCTGCTGCTGGCCAACCACATTGGCCACCAGGGCACCTTGCTGCATGCGCTCGAACTGGCCCGCGCCAGCGCAGGACTTGCGCCTGCCGGCGCGGACCCGGCCGAGCGCGGCGCCGTGACACCGGTCGCCCCGGTGCACGCGGCCGCCTGAAGCCGCGCGCCGCCGCCCGTGCGGCGGCCTGCCATCCCCACAAAGGCGCCCGCCTCACACCTTGGACATCTCACAAGGGCGCCGCATACAACATGGAGACAAGGATGCAACGCAAGCAGTTTCTGGCCGCACTGGCCTGCTCGGGCCTGGCCCTGGCCGCAGGGCCTGCCGCCCTGGCACAGGACAAGCCCCTGGAATGGGTCGTCGGCTATGCGGCCGGCGGCGGCTCGGACGTGGTCGCCCGCGTCATCGCCGAGGCCATGGGCCGCAACCTGGAGCGGGTCATCGTCATCAACAACAAGCCCGGCGCAGGCACCAACATCGCGGCCGAGTACAGCGCCCGCTCGCGCGACCACGGCAACCTCATGTTCACGGCCGACTTCGCCACGCTGGCGGCCAACCCCTTCCTGTTCAGCAAGCTCAACTACAACGCCGAGCGCGACTTCAAGCCCGTGGGCATGCTGGTGCGCTTTCCCATGCTGCTGGTGGTCAACAACGAGGTGCCCGCCACCAACCTCGCCGAATTCCTGGCCTGGGCCAAACAGCAAAAGACCGGCGTGAGCTGGGGCTCGGCCGGCCTGGGCAGCCCCCACCACCTGGTGGGCGAGCTGTTCCGGGAGCAGGCGGGCCTCACCAACATGACCCATGTGCCCTACCGCGGAGCGGCCCCTGCCGTGCAGGACGTGGTCGGCGGCCAGATTCCCGCCATGTGGGCCGACAGCGCCACCATCATTCCCTTCCTGAGCGAGAAAAAGCTCAAGGCCATTGGCGTGGCCAGCCCTGCGCGCGTGGACGTGCTGCCCCAGGTCGCCACGCTGCAGGAGCAGGGTCTGAAAGGTTTCGAGGGCTATGCCTGGCAGGGCATCGTCGTGCCCACGGGCAGCTCGGCCGAGGTGGTCAAGAAGTTCAGCCAGTCGCTGCAGCATGCCCTGGCCGACACCCGCACCAAGGCACGCCTGGCCGCCATGGGCGTGGAGCCCATGCCCGGCAGCGCCGACCAGATGGGCCAGTTCGTGCGCGCCGAGCGCGGCAAGTGGGGACGGGTGATCTCGGCCAACAACATCAAGCTGGACTGAGCGCCACGCTGCAGACGCAAAAAGGCTGCCGGTCCGGCAGCCTTTTTCGTTGTGGCTGGGGGTTGCGTCTCAGGCCACCGCCGCCGCCTCCGCACTGCGCCCCATCCCCAGATAGGTATCGATGATGCGCCGGTCATGCAGCAGCTCCCTGGCCGCGCCGCTGAGGGCCACGGCGCCCATCTCCAGCACGTAGGCACGGTCGGCCACCTTGAGGGCGGCGCGCGCGTTCTGCTCGACCAGCAGCACCGAGACGCCGTGGTCGCGCAGGCCGGCCACGACCTGCAGCACCTCGCGCACGATCAGCGGCGCCAGGCCCAGCGAGGGCTCGTCCAGCAGCAGCAGGCGCGGGCGCGCCATCAGCGCGCGGCCGATGGCCAGCATCTGGCGCTCGCCGCCCGACAGGGTGGAGGCCATCTGCGGGCGCCGCTCCCTCAGGCGCGGGAAGATGGCAAAGACCTCGTCCATGCGCTGCGTCTGGTCGCGCAGGCCCCGGCGCCAGCGCGAGAAGCCGCCCAGCAGCAGGTTGTCCTCCACCGACATCTCGCCGAACAGCTCGCGCTTTTCGGGCACCAGGGCCACGCCGTTGGCCACCATGACCTCGACGCCGGGGCGTGCGATGCGCTTGCCGTCCAGATGGATCTCGCCGCGCGAGGGCAGCAGGCCCATGGCGGCCGACAGCAGCGTGGTCTTGCCCGCGCCGTTGGGGCCGATGACGGTGACGATCTCGCCGCTGCGCACATCCAGATCCACCTGGTGCACGGCCTCCACGGGACCGTAGGACACGCTCAGGCCCTTGAGCTGCAAAAGGGTGTCGCTCATGCCGTCTCTCCGGTTGCCTCGTCGTCGTCGCCGCCGCCCAGGTAGGCGTCCAGCACGCGCTGGTTGACCTGGATCTGGGCCGGCGTGCCTTCGGCGATCACGGTGCCGAACTCCAGCACCGTGATGCGGTCCGCAAGATTCATGACGAACTCCATGTCGTGCTCCACGACGAGAATGCCCAGCCCCTCGGCGCGCAGCTGGCGCAGCAGGTCGGCCAGGGCCTGTTTTTCCAGGTGGCGCAGGCCGGCGGCCGGCTCGTCCAGCAGCAGGGCCGCAGGCTGTCCGGCCAGGGCGCGTGCGATCTCCACGATGCGCTGCTGGCCCAGGGCCAGCGAGGCGGCCGGCACATCGGCGAAGGCGCCCAGGCCGCAGCGCTCGATCTGGCGGCGCGCCTCGGCCAGCACCGAGGCCTCCTCGGCCCGGTCCAGGCGCAGCATGGAGGCCAGCCAGCCCCGGTGCGCACGCCGGTGCGCGCCCACGGCCACGTTCTCCAGCACGCTGCGCTGGCCCAGCAGGCGCACATGCTGGAAGGTGCGGCCCAGGCCCAGGGCGGCAAAGCGGCGCGAGGGCGCATCGTTCATGGCCTGGTCCATGAAGCGCACCTGGCCCTCGGTGGGCGAGTCCACGCCCGAGATCATGTTGAAGAAAGTGCTCTTGCCCGCGCCGTTGGGGCCGATCAGCGCATGCACCTCGCCGGCCCTGAGCGTCATGGCCACATCGTTGTTGGCCACCAGGCCGCCAAAGCGCTTGGTCACATGCTCGGCCGCCAGCAGCACCTGGCCCGCCGCGGGCAGCGCGCGCTGCGCCAGCGGCGCAGCGTCCGCCAGCTTGAGATCAGACACGGGCCGGCGCACCCAGCGCGCCGTGAGCGCCTGCAGCGTGGGCCACAGGCCTTCTGCAAAGCGCTGCAGCACCAGCACCATCAGCAGGCCGAAGACGATGACCTCGAAGTTGCCGCTGGTGCCCAGCAGGGCCGGCAATATGTCCTGCAGCTTTTGCTTGATCAGCGTGATCAGCGTGGCGCCCAGCACCGCGCCCCACAGGTGGCCGGCGCCGCCGACCACGGCCATGAACAGGTACTCGATGCCCACGTTCAGGTTGAAGGGCGCCGGGCTCACGAAGCGCTGCATGTGGGCGTAGAGCCAGCCCGAGAGCGTGGCCAGCAGGGCCGCCAACACGAAGAGCTTGACGCGGTAGTGCGCCGTGTCGATGCCCATGGACTCGGCCATGACGCGGCCGCCGCGCAGCGCGCGGATGGCCCGACCCTCGCGCGAGTCCAGCAGGTTGTGCAGCAGCCACAGCGCCACCAGCAGCACGGCCCAGATCACCACGCCCATGGCGCGCGGCGAGGCCAGCGAGACGCCGCCGATCACCAGCGGCGCAATGCCCGTGATGCCGGTCTGCCCGCCCAGGAATTCCATGTTGCCGAACAGGTAGTACAGGCTCAGCCCCCAGGCGATGGTGCACAGCGGCAGGTAGTGGCCCTGCAGCTTGACCGTGACCGCGCCCAGCAGCCAGGCCACGACGAAGGTGATGAGCAGGCCCAGCGCCAGGCCCACCCAGGGCAGGCCCGCCGCGCCCACCAGCCCGCCCAGCGCCGCCACCGAGGCCGGCGCCGTGCAGACCCAGGCCGTGGCATAGGCGCCGATGCCCACGAAGGCCGCCTGGCCGAACGAGGTCATGCCGCCCACGCCGGTCAGCATCACCAGGCCTGCCGCCACCATGGCGAACAGGCCGATGTAGCTGAGGATGACGACGGTGAAATCGGGCAGGAAGCCCCAGGACGCGGCCAGCAGCGCAATGGCGGCCACCGTGAGCACGCGCGTGCTGATGCCGCCCGAGGCGGCCTTGGCAGGCGCCGCGGCCTGCGAGGAAACGGGGGCGCTCATTCTTCTTCCTCCACATGGTGGCTATTGCGCGATCGCCACCACAGCACCGGGATGATCAGCGTGAACACCAGCACCTCCTTGTAGGCACTGGCCCAGAACGACGAGAAGGCCTCCAGCAGCCCGACCAGCAGCGCGCCGGCCAGGGCCAGCGGGTAGCTGGCCAGCCCTCCCACGATGGCGGCCACGAAGCCCTTGAGGCCGATCAGAAAGCCGGTGTCGTAGTACACCGTGGTCAGCGGCGCGATCAGCAGGCCGGAGATGGCGCCGATCAGCGCGGCCAGCGCAAAGCTCACGTCGCCGGCCATGGCCGTGGGAATGCCCATGAGGCGTGCGCCCACGCGGTTGATGGCCGTGGCGCGCAGCGCCTTGCCGATCATGGAGCGCTCGAAGAACACGAACAGCAGGGCCACCAGCACCAGGGTCACGCCCACCACCACCAGGGACTGGCCCGAGATCGTGATGTCGCCCAGGCGCAGCTGCGCCTCGGAAAACGCGGGGGTGCGCGAGCCTTCGGCACCGAAGAACAGCAGCCCCAGGCCGACCAGCACGCCGTGCATGGCCACCGAGACGATGAGCAGCATCAGCACCGAGGCATGGGCCAGCGGCCGGTAGGCCAGGCGGTACAGCAGCGGCCCCATGGGCGTGATCAGCACCAGGGTGGCCAGCGCCTGCAGCATCAGCGAGGACGGACGCAGCCCCCAGGCCAGGGCCACGGCAATGGCCGGCAGCGCCAGGCACCACAGGAAGGTGGCGGGCCAGCTCACCTGGCTGCCCGCGCGCCAGCGCAGCAGGTCCACCACCAGCACGGCGGCGGCCAGGGCCAGCAGCAGCCACAGCGTGGTGGGCACGCGTCCGGCCTGCATCATGGCCAGGGTGAGCGCGCCGAAGGCGACGAACTCCCCCTGCGGGATGAAGATGATGCGGGTGACCGAGAACACCAGCACCAGGGCCAGCGCCATCAGGCCGTAGACGGCGCCGTTGACGATGCCGTCCTGCCCCAGCAGCAGGGCGATTTGCAGATCCATGATCGACTTTCGAGCAGACGCGGCCAAGCGCCACAGCGGCCGCCGCCAGGCGCGGCAGCCGCTGCGGCCTCAGGCCTGCAGGTTCAGGGCTGGTACTTCCAGGTACCGTTCTCGATCTTGACCATGACGGCCGCGCGCTGGTCCAGGCCCAGGTGGTCGGTGGGCGTCATGTTGAAGATGCCGTGGGCGCCGGCCACGTCCTTGGTCTGCTCCAGCGCATCGCGCAGCGCGGCGCGGAACTCGGCCGTGCCGGGCTGGGCCTTCTTGAGCGCGGCGGGAATCGCCGCTTCGAGCACGCGGCCCGCATCCCAGGAATGCGCGCCAAAGGTCGAAGCCGTGCCCTTGCCGTTGGCGGCCTCGTAGGCCTCCACATAGGAGACGGCGGACTTCTTGACCGGATTGCTGTCGGGCAGCTGGTGGGCCACCAGCACGGGGCCGGCGGGCAGCAGCGTGCCTTCCACATCCTTGCCGCCCACGCGCAGGAAGTCGGCATTGGCCACGCCGTGGGTCTGGTAGATCTTGCCCTGGTAGCCGCGCTCCTTGAGCGACTTCTGCGGCAGTGCGGCCGGCGTGCCCGAGCCGGCGATCAGCACCGCATCGGGCTTGGCCGCCATGAGCTTGAGCGTCTGGCCCGTGACCGAGGTGTCGCTGCGCGAATAGGCCTCGGTGGCGGTGAGCTTGAGGCCCTTGGCCTCGGCCACCTTGCGGAATTCCTGCAGCCAGCTTTCTCCATAGGCGTCGTTGAAGCCGATGTAGCCCACGGTCTTGATGCCGGCCTTGGCCATGTGCTCGCCGATGGCGGCGGCCATCATGGCGTCGTGCTGGGGCGTCTTGAAGACCCAGAACTTCTTGGCATCCACGGGCTCGACGATCTTGGCCGAGGCGGCCAGCGTGATCATGGGCGTCTTGGCCTCGGAGACCACGTCCACCATGGCCAGGGAGTTGGGCGTGATGCTGGAGCCCAGGATCACGTCGACCTTGCTCTCGCTGATCAGCTTGCGCGTGTTGGCCACGGCCGCCGTGGTGTCGGAGGCGTCGTCCAGGATGATGTAGTTGACCTTCTGGCCCGCCACCGTGCGCGGCATCAGCGCCACCGTGTTCTTTTCGGGAATGCCCAGCGACGCGGCCGGCCCGGTGGCCGAGACCACCACGCCCACGTTGATGTCGGCCAGGGCCGAGCCCCACACCGTGGCCAGGGTTGCGGCCAGCAGGCCCAGTTTTGTCATGCGCTTCATGTCTGTCTCCTTTGTGTTGGATGGGGCGCGGTGCCGTCAGGCGCCACAATTTACCGTGGTAACTATTTTTTTGCCAGCGGTTTGATGCACGGGTTTGCCTGGGGTCTGCACGGCAGGCAAGCCTCCGAGGAACAGGTCGGCCACCACGGGGGCCATGGCCTCGTGGTCCAGCGTTCCGTCGGGCCGCAGCCAGGTGAACATCCAGTTCATCATCCCGAACAGCAGCATGGCCAGCGCCTTGGACAGGCCCGCGCCGTCGGCGTCCGGCCGCAGCTGGGCCACCGCCTGGGCAAAGGCCTCGACCACGGCGCGCTCCTTGCCCACCACGCGCTGGCGGTCCTCGTCCTGCAGGAAGCGCACGTCCTCGGTCAGCACGCGGTGGGCATGCCGGGCATGGGCGTACTCCTGCACGAAGCGCTCGATCAGCATGCGCAGCCGCGGCTCGGGCGGCAGGCCCATGGCCTGCACCTCGTCCACCAGGGCCTGCAGCCGCGTCATGTGGCCGTCGGTGATGTCCACCAGCAGCGCGTACTTGTCGCGGAAGTAGTGGTAGATGGTGGGCTTGGACAGGCCGCAGGCCTGGGCCACCTCGTTCATCGAAGTGCCGGGGTAGCCGCTGCGCGCGAACAGCGCGGCGGCATGGCCCAGGATCAGTTCGCGCTGGTCGTCGTATCCGGAAGATCGGCCTCGGGCCATGGGACTCCTGTGCGCGCTCAGCGGCTGCGGTGGTCGATCACGCGGCGGGCCTTGCCCACCAGGGTGCGCTCTATGGAATCGGGCCGCAGCACCTCGACCTCGGCGCTCACGCCGACCAGGGTCTTGATGCGCTGCTGCACCCACAGGGCCAGCGCCTCGGTGTCGCCCTGCGTGCCCGGCTGCATCTCGCAGCGCACGGCCAGCCGGTCCAGGTTGCCGTCGCGCGTGACCACCAGCTGGTACTGGCCCGACAGCTGGGCGTTCTGCAGCACGATCTCCTCGATCTGCGTCGGAAACAGGTTCACGCCGCGGATGATCATCATGTCGTCGCTGCGCCCCACGATCTTGCCCATGCGCCGGAAGCTGCGCGAAGTCGGCGCCAGCAGCCGCGTCAGGTCCCGCGTGCGGTAACGAATGATGGGCATGGCTTCCTTGGACAGCGACGTGAAGACCAGCTCGCCCTCGCTGCCGTCGGGCAGCACCTCGCCCGTGTCCGGGTCGATGATCTCGGGATAGAAATGGTCTTCCCAGATCACCGGCCCGTCCTTGCTTTCCACGCATTCGCTGGCCACGCCCGGGCCCATGACTTCGGACAGGCCGTAGATGTCCATGGCATCCAGCCCCGCCTTGCCCTCGATCTCGCGGCGCATGGCCTCGGTCCAGGGCTCGGCGCCGAAGATGCCGATCTTGAGCGAACTCTCGCGCGGGTCCATCCCCTGGCGCTGCATCTCCTCCACGATCACCTGCATGTAGCTGGGCGTGACCATGATGATGTCGGGCCGGAAATCCTGGATCAGCTGCACCTGCTTTTCGGTCTGCCCGCCCGACATGGGCACCACGGTGCAGCCGGCGCGCTCGGCACCGTAGTGCGCGCCCAGCCCGCCCGTGAACAGGCCATAGCCATAGGCCACATGCACCATGTCGCCGGGCCGCCCGCCCGCCGCGCGGATGGAGCGCGCCACCAGGTTCGCCCAGTTGTCGATGTCATTCAACGTGTAGCCCACCACCGTGGGCTTGCCCGTGGTGCCCGAGGAGGCATGCACGCGCGCCACCTTCTGGCGCGGCACGGCGAACATGCCGAACGGGTAGTTCTCGCGCAGGTCCTTCTTGGTAGTGAAGGGAAAGCGGGCCAGGTCGGACAGCGTGCGCAGGTCGGACGGATGCACGCCCTTTTCGTCGAAGGCGCGGCGGTAGTGCGGCACGTTGTCGTAGGCATGCTGCAGCGACCAGCGCAGGCGCTGCAGCTGCAGCGAGGCGATCTCGTCGCGGCTGGCGGTTTCGATGGGATCGAGTACGCCGGGGGCGGGGCGCTGGACAGGCATGGCTGGGTCTTTTCAGACGGGCTGGTTCAGGCCGGGCACGGTGGGCCGGCCCTTGAAGCTGTGCGAGCGGCCACGGAACAGCGCGATCACTTCCTGGCGCTGGTTGGTGACCTGCACGTCATAGACGCCGGTGCGGCCTGCACGCGAGACTTCGCGGGCCTGCGCTGTGAGCACGTCGCCGGGCCGCCCGGGCGCGACGAAGTCCACGCTCAGGCCCGAGGCCACCGTCATCTCGTTGCGCGCATTGCAGGCATAGGCAAAGGCCGTGTCGGCCAGCGCCGTGATGAAGCCGCCGTGGCAGATGTCGAAGCCATTGAGCATGTCGTCGCGCACGGCCATCTCCATGCGCGCTGCGCCGGGGGCAATGTCCGTGATGCGCAGGCCCAGGCCTTGCGCGGCGCGGTCGCGCGCCAGCATGCCGTCGCGCACCTGCTCGGCCAGTCGCTGGGCGGCCTCGCCCGGGGTGTGGTTGTCTTGCATGGCGGGCTCCTCAGCGGTCCGAGAACACGGCAGCCCGCTTGCCCAGGAAGGCGGCCACGCCCTCCTGGTAGTCGTGGGCTGCGCCCAGCTGGCCCTGCTGGCGCGCCTCGCGCGTGAGCGCATGTTCGTAGTCCAGCAGCTGGGCCGAGTCCATGGCCTCCCGCGTGCGCGCCAGGGCCCGCACCGGCATGGCGGCCAGGCGCTGCGCCAGGGCCTGGGCCTCGCTGCGCAAATCGGCATCTTCCACGCAGCGCCAGATCAGGCCGATGCGTTCGGCCTCGGCCGCAGGCAGCTTGTCGCCCAGCAGCGCAAGGCCCAGGGCGCGCGCACGGCCCACCAGGCGCGGCAGCAGCCAGGTGCCGCCGCAGTCGGGCACCAGGCCGATCTTGGCAAAGGCCTGGATGAAGCTGGCCGAGCGTGCGGCCAGCACCAGGTCGCAGGCCAGCGCGATATTGGCGCCCGCACCGGCAGCCACGCCATTGACGGCGGCCACCACGGGCACGGGCATGGACTTGAGACGCAGGCACAGCGGCTGGTAGCGGCGCTCGATCAGGTCGCCCAGGTTCTGGTCGGGCGCGGCCTCGGGGTCGGAGAGATCCTGGCCCGCGCAAAAGCCGCGCCCCGCGCCCGTGAGCACCACGCAGCGCACCGAGGCATCGCCGGCGGCCTGCTCCAGGGCCGAAAGCAGCTGCTCGTGCAGCTGCGCGTTGAAGCTGTTGAGCGCGTCGGGGCGATTGAGCACCAGGGTGCGGACGGCGTCGTGCTGCTCAACCAGAACCAGCGATGGGGGCATGGAAGTCTCCGTGGCCTGTCTGCCGTCTTTATGCGGCAGATCAAACATAATTTACCGAATGGTCGGTAAATGTTAGTCGCCAGACCCTTTCCACCACAAGCGCCCAGGCACCGAGGAAACCCTAGGCCCCATGAAAAAAGGCCCTCACGGGCCGATTTGTCGAAGGTTCAGGGCTTGAAGCCCGAGCGCTGCACCACCGGCGTCCACTGGGCGCGGTAGGCCTTGAGCATCTCGGCCGTCTGCGCGCTGCTGCTGGAGACCGGGGTCAGCCGGCTGGCCTCGAATTTCTGGCGCGTGTCGGGCTCCTTCATGATCTCCTGCACCATGCGCGACAGGCGCTCGGCAATGTCGGGCGCCATGCTCTGGGGCGCGAACAAGGTGTTCCAGCCCATGCCCGACAGGTTCAGGCCCGATTCCTTGAGCGTGGGGATGTCCGGCGCCATGGTGCTGCGGCGCTCGCCCGACACGGCCAGCACGCGGATCTTGCCGGCCTCGTGCTGGGGCAGCAGCACGTCGAAGGTGTCGATGGCCAGCGGCACCTGGCCGCCCACCAGGTCGGTCAGCAGCGGGGCCGAGCCCTTGTAGCCCACGGTTTCGGTGCGGACCTTGGCGGCCTCGCCCAGCATCAGCGAGAAGAAGTGCGGCAGGCTGCCCGTGGCCGGCACGCCCACGTTGGCCTGCTGCGGATTGGCACGCAGCCAGGCCAGCAGGTGCGACAGCTGCCTGACGGGCACGGCACTGGCCACGGCCACGCCGAATTCGTAGCGATTGACCTCGCTGACCGGGCGGAAGTCCTTGTCGGGGTCGTAGCCCGAGTCAGGGAACACCAGGGGCGCCACCAGCATCACGGCCGGGTTGGCCAGCAGCAGCGCGGGCTGGGAGGCCGGCGCGTTCTTCACATACTGGGCCGACAGGCGGCCGCCCGCGCCGGGCTTGTTCTCCACCACCACGGGCGAGCCCACGCGCGCCTGCAGCTTGTCGGCCACGATGCGCGCCACGCGGTCGGTGGCGCCACCGGGCGGGTAGCCCACGACGATGCGCAGCGGCGCCTTGCCCGGAAACAGTGACTCGGCCGCCGTGGCACTTCCAGCCAGCCCGCTGGCAGCCCAAACGGCCGAGGCCGGTGCCAGGGCCAGGATCTGGGTCAGGGTTCTTCGCTGCATCGCAAACTCTCTCCTTGCATGGACGGATTCCCGTGCGGAACGCACGCCGCACAATGTAGCGGCCTCAAAAAGCCCGTTGCCGCCGATATTGACCAGGGTTAACCCGGGGCAAGACGCCCTGCGCTGCTCGGGCATCGCGGCAACCTGGCGAAGCCGACTCGGCGACAATCGCCCACCATGAGCTTCGCCCCCCTGACCAACGACACCTTCCTGCGCGCCTGCCGGCGCCAGGCCACCGACTACACGCCGCTGTGGCTGATGCGCCAGGCGGGCCGCTATCTCCCCGAATACAAGGCCACGCGCGCCCGGGCCGGCAGCTTCATGGGCCTGGCCACCAACGTGGACTACGCCACCGAGGTCACGCTGCAGCCACTGGAGCGCTTCCCGCTGGACGCGGCCATCCTGTTCTCCGACATCCTGACCGTGCCCGACGCCATGGGCCTGGGCCTGTCCTTTGCCGAAGGCGAAGGCCCGCGCTTTGCCAAGGTGGTGCGTGACGAGGCCGCCGTGGCCGAGCTGGCCGTGCCCGACATGGACAAGCTGCGCTATGTGTTCGACGCCGTGACCAGCATCCGCCGCGCGCTCGATGGCCGCGTGCCGCTGATCGGTTTCTCGGGCAGTCCCTGGACCCTGGCCTGCTACATGGTCGAGGGCAAGGGCAGCGACGACTACCGCCTGGTCAAGAGCCTGATGTATGCGCGCCCCGACCTGATGCACCGCATCCTGGCCATCAACGCCGACAGCGTGGCCGCCTACCTCAACGCCCAGATCGATGCGGGCGCCCAGGCCGTGATGGTGTTCGACAGCTGGGGCGGCGTGCTGGCCGATGGCGCCTTCCAGGAATTCAGCCTGGCCTACACGAAGCGCGTGCTGGCCGGACTCAAGCGCACGGGCGTCGATGGGCAGGACGTGCCGCGCATCGTCTTCACCAAGGGCGGCGGCATCTGGCTGCCCGACATGAAGGACCTGGACTGCGAGGTGCTGGGCCTGGACTGGACGGCCAACCTGGCCCGCGCCCGCGCCATCGTCGGCGGCGAGGTGGGCGGACCCGGCAAGGCGCTGCAGGGCAACATCGACCCCAATGTGCTGTTCGCGCCGCCCGAGCGCGTGGCCGAGCAGGCGCGCGCCGTGCTCGACAGCTTCGGCGCCCCGCACACCGACAGGACCACCACGGGCCCCACGCACATCTTCAACCTGGGCCACGGCATCAGCCAGTTCACGCCGCCCGAGCATGTGGCCGCCCTGGTCGAGGCCGTCCACGGCCATTCGCGCGCCATGCGCCAGCGCTGAGCGCCCGCCCTGCTCCTCATCACACGCAGGACCGGATGCCAGCGCAGCGCCGGCCCCCTGCCGTGACAGCCACCGGCCCGGCTGGGCCGCGCTGTCCACAGTCCGCGCGCCCGGCCGGCGCTTGCTGCACAAGATGGCCACAGACCATCTTATGCACAGAAAAATCTGAGCGAGGTCTTAGGACTCACAGTTGTCACCCGCGCCTGCACGCGGGCGACATATCGATATAAGCCGTTGTTTTTGAAGATTTTTTTTGATAGCACCGTTTTCAGAATGCACCACTCGGAAAGGTCAGACAAATGGGGGGATGGCCATAGATCCGAATAATCCCCACAAAGTTATCCACAGAAATTGACGATATACCCAGAAACCCGTAGCCACCGCCCGGGATGTCTGGTGTAGAACGCCGCTTCCCACGCCTCGGACGCTGCCCAAGGCTTATGCTTGGCGGCTTTGTTGCCGCTGTTCGTGCCCTACGGCGCCAGCGTTTTCAGGCCCCGCTTTCTTCCCATGCCCCTTCCCGCCCATACCGTCCATGTCGCCGTCCAGACGCCGGCGCACAGCGCCGTGGGTGATCTGCTGAGCTATACCTGCGAGCAGCCGCTGGAGCCGGGCACCCTGGTGCGCGTGCCGCTGGGACGCCGGGAACTGCTGGGCGTGGTCTGGGACGCGCCGGCCCAGCCGCCCGCCGTGCCCGAAGGCGTGGAGCTGCGCGCCATCTGCGCCGTGCTGGAGGGCATCGCGCCGCTGCCGGCGGCCTGGCGGCGGCTGGTGGCCTTCGCCGCCTACTACTACCAGCGCAGCGTGGGCGAGATCGCCGTGACGGCCCTGCCGCCGCAGCTGCGCGACATGACGGCCGAGCAACTGGCGCGCCGGCTCAGGCCGACCAAGGCCGCGGCGAAGAGAGCGGCCAAGGCTGCAAAGGCGGAACAGGCGCAACCGGCGCCTGGCGCTGCGCCTGCATCAGCGCTCGCACCGGCCCCGGCCGCCGCAGACATTCCCCCCATCGTCCTCAGCGCCGAGCAGGCCGACGTCTTCACGCAGATCGCCGCCCACCCCGGCCCCTTCCTGCTCTACGGCAGCACGGGCAGCGGCAAGACCGAGGTCTACCTGAGGACCACCCAGGCCGCGCTGGATGCCGACCCCGGCGCCCAGGTGCTGGTGATGGTGCCCGAGATCAACCTCACGCCCCAGCTGGAGCAGCGCTTCCTGGCGCGCTTTGCGCCGCAGTACGGCGCGGCCTGCGTGGTCAGCATGCACAGCGGCATGACCAACCCGCAGCGGCTCAAGAGCTGGCTGGCGGCACACACGGGCACGGCGCGCATCGTGCTGGGCACGCGCATGTCGGTGTTCGCCAGCCTGCCGGGGCTGTCGCTGATCGTGGTGGACGAGGAGCACGACGCCAGCTACAAGCAGCAGGAAGGCGCACGCTACTCGGCGCGCGACCTGGCCATCTGGCGCGGGCGCGATACCGGCGCCAAGGTCATCCTGGGCAGCGCCACCCCCTCGCTGGAGAGCTGGCACGCCAGCCGCCCGCCCAATGCCGAAGAGCCGCAGGGCGGCCGCTACCTGCGCCTGCACATGCCCAGCCGCATCGGCGCGGCCGCCCTGCCGCGCGTGCGCCTGGTGGACATGGGCCAGCAGCCGCGCAAGGCCGTGTTCTCGCCGCCGCTGATCGATGCCATCACCGAGCGTGTGCAGCGCGGCGAGCAAAGCCTGGTGCTGCTCAACCGCCGCGGCTTCGCGCCCGTGCTGTTCTGCGCCGACTGCGGCTGGAAAAGCGACTGCCCGCACTGCAGTGCCCACCAGGTCTTCCACAAGGCCGACCGCACGCTGCGCTGCCACCACTGCGGCTACACCCAGCGCGTGCCCATGGCCTGCCCCGGCTGCGGCAATCCCGACATCCTGCCGCTGGGCAAGGGCACGGAGCAGCTGGAGGAAGAACTGGCCCGCCTGCTGCGCAACGTGCAGCGCCCCGACCGCGAGCCCGCCCGCGTGGCGCGCATCGACGCCGACACCACGCGCGCCAAGGGCGCGCTGGAGGAGCAGCTGGCCCAGGTGCATGCCGGCGACATCGATGTGCTGGTCGGCACCCAGATGGTGGCCAAGGGCCATGACTTCCGGCGTATCACCCTGGTGGCCGCCGTCCAGCCCGACAGCGCGCTGTTTTCCAGCGACTACCGCGCGCCCGAACGCCTGTTCAGCCTGCTGATGCAGGCGGCCGGCCGCGCAGGGCGCGACGCGCACTACGTGGCCGCCCAGGGCAGCCATCCGGAGATGTGGATACAGACGCACGACCCGTCCCATCCCGTCTACACCGCGCTGCGCTCGCACGACTACCCTGCCTTTGCGGCGCGCCAGCTGCGCGAGCGGCGCGATGCGGGCATGCCGCCGTTTGCCTTCCAGGCCATCGTGCGGGCCGATGCGCGCAGCCAGGAGGCCGCCCAGGCCTTTCTGGCCGCCGCCGCCCAAGCCGCGCGCCAGGCCGGCCTGCCCCATGTGGACGATGTGTTTCTCTACCCGCCCATTCCCATGTCCGTCCAGCGCGTGGCCAATGTGGAGCGGGCGCAGATGCTGATCGAGTCGGCCCAGCGGCCCGCCCTGCTGCGCTTTCTCTGGGCCTGGCAGGCGCATCTGCACTGGATCAGGGCACAGCCCGAGCACCGCGCCCTGGTGCGCTGGCTGGTAGACGTGGACCCGCTGGCCATCTGAACGTGGCACAGCCTCTGGAACGGCCCCAAAAAACCTCAAGCCTTTCAGGCCTTTGGTGCAATCCCACAAAGCGTTCACCGCTCCTTTTTCGGAAGCGCTTTTAGCGCATCCGCCGCACGACTCCCATCGGGATTTGCGCTGATGCAGGCGGGGCATGTTTATTGCATCGTGCCGCATTCAGCCCACAAGGCTGGATCATTCAATGCCTTTCCAGGAGCGATACATGCCGTTCACCCCCTTCCGTATGACCTTGATGGCCGTCGCGCTTGCGCTGGCAGGCTGCGCGTCCCAGCCCGGCGCCAGCCAGGCCCCCGCAGCCGCAGCGCCCGCCACGGCGACCGCCCCTGCACCCGCTCCCGCCGCACAGGCCGGCAAGCCCAACGTGGTCGTCCTGGCCACGGGCGGCACCATTGCCGGCGCGGGCGCCAGCGCCGTCAACAGCGCCACCTACACGGCCGCCAAGGTCCCCGTGGACAAGCTGCTGGCCGGCCTGCCCGAGCTGAGCAACATCGCCAACGTCTCTGGCGAGCAGGTCTTCCAGATCGCCTCCGAAAGCTTCACCAACAAGGAACTGCTGACGCTGGCACGCCGCGTCAACGAGCTGGCCAAGCAGCCCGGCGTGGACGGCATCGTCGTCACCCACGGCACGGACACGCTGGAGGAGACCGGCTACTTCCTGAACCTGGTGGTGCCCACCGACAAGCCCATCGTCATGGTCGGCTCCATGCGCCCCGGCACGGCCATCTCGGCCGACGGCGCGCTGAACCTGCTGGGCGCCGTGGCCACGGCCGCCTCCAAGGACTCGGCGGGCAAGGGCGTGCTGGTCAGCATGAACGACAACATCGACTCCGCGCGCGATGTGGCCAAGCTCACCAACATCAAGACCAATGCCTTCTCCAGCCAGTGGGGCCCGCTGGGCATGGTGGTCGAGGGCAAGACCTACTGGTTCCGCGCCCCCGTCAAGCGCCACACCAGGGGCAGCGAGTTCAACATCGAGCAGATCACCGACCTGCCCGCCGTGGACATCGTCTATGGCTACGGCAACGTGCCGGCCACGGCCATCGACGCGCTGGGCAAGGCCGGCGTCAAGGCCATCGTGCACGCCGGCACGGGCAACGGCTCGGTGGCCGACCGCATCGTGCCCAAGCTCAATGAACTGCGCCAAAAGGGCGTGATCGTGGTGCGCAGCTCGCGCGTGCCGGCCGGCTTCGTGCTGCGCAACGCCGAGCAGCCCGACGACAAGTACGACTGGGTCGTCGCCCATGACCTGAACCCGCAGAAGGCCCGCCTGCTGGCCGCCGTGGCCCTGACCAAGACGCAGGACACGAAGCAGCTGCAGCGCATCTTCTGGGAGTACTGATAGCACCCCCTGAGGCGCTGGCGCGCCTTCCCCCCGTGGCACGGCGCCTCTCTACCCGCTTCGCGGGGGAGGGGGACGACAGCCTCGCTGCGGGGCGGCCCTTGCTTGCTGTCCCTTGCTTTGGGCCTCGTCGGTTTTTTGCGCTGCGCCCACATGGCCCGGTCCATTTTTGGCCGGGCCTTTTCTATTGCTGCTTCTTAGTTCGTTGTGAACAGCGGGGTGAGGGGGCCTTGGGCGATGTGGCAGTGCGCTTGTTCGAGGGCCTGGGCGAAGGCGTCGGAGCGCAGGTAGGCGTATTCGACGGCGCGCTGGGCGCCTATGGCGTCGCCCTGGACGGGGGCGGTGGCGGGGTGGCACATCATGAGGCTGCCGGGCTGCAGCTGGGCCAGCCATTGGGCCATGTGGCGGCCATAGCCTTCGGGCGTGGGCTGGTCGAAGGCGTAGACGCCGCCGAAGCCGTGGTTGAGCGGCACGCCCTGGCGGCGCAGGCGGCGGGTGGTGGTCCAGCCGCCCAGCAGGGCGATGATGGCGGCCTTGGGGTCGCGCCAGAGCTGGCCGGCCGGGGTGGTGGAGCGGACCCAGGGCAGGTCGTCGGCGTTGTCGCCATAGCGCTGGCGCAATTCCTGCACCAGCGCGGCGCGCACGCCGGGAAGCTGGTGCACGTGCTGGTGGCCGTCGATGAAGTCGGGGGCCATGCCCAGCGCGTCCTCGAAGGCGTCGAGCTGGCGGCGCCAGGCGTCGCGCATGGCGGCGCTGCCCAGCCGTCCTGCGTAGGCGCGCGCAATCACCGCCCCTATGCCGGAGGAGGGCTGCAGGCCATGGCCTTCGGTCAGGTTGAAGTGCAGGCCCAGCGACAGGCGCGGGCGCAGCGCGGGCAGGCGCCTGGCCGCCTGCCTCCAGTGCGGCGAGGTGGTCATGCAGCTGGTGGCCGACAGCCGGCCCTGCAGCGTGAGCTGCTCCACGGCTTCATCGACCAGGGGGTGCAGCGCATAGTCGTCGGCGCACAGGACGACGGTTCTGGCCGGGGACTTCTCCCCGTTTATGGCAGGCATGGTGTTCATGGGGATTCCTTGCGTCCGGGGGCCGCAAAGGCCCAGAACTTGGCCAGGACGAAGGTGCCCACCGCCACCAGCACCAGCACCAGGGCCAGGCTCCAGAAATAGTGCCAGTGCAGCCAGTGCAGGGCCGCCCAGTACAGCAGCTCATTGGCCACGAAGGAGACGCAGGCCACGGCGAAGTATTTGGCCACCACGGCCCGGCCACGCGCCTGGGTCTGCACGAAGGTGAACAGCGCATGGCCGTTGTAGCTGACCACGAAGGCCACGAGAAAGGCCAGCACATTCGCATGCAGCGGCGCCATGCCCGCCAGCTGCACCAGCAGGGCGACCACGGCCAGGTGCGTGGCGGCCGCGCAGCCGCCCACCAGCACGAACTGCAGCGCCTGCGGCAGGCGGCGCAGCTGCGCGATCACATCGTGCATGGCTACTCCCGCGGCGCCAGCGGGCTGCGGTCCTCGTCGCGCGCCAGCAGATAGGTGGGACGGCGCTTGACCTCGTCATAGATCCGGCCGATGTACTCGCCCAGGATGCCGATGGACATCAGCTGCACGCCCGAGAACAGCATGATGCTGGCCGCCAGCGTAGGCCAGCCGTCCAGCGGGTTGCCGAAGATCAGCGTCTCCATGGTGATCCACAGCCCGTAGAGCAGGGCCGCCAGCGAGATCATCCCGCCCACGATGCTCCACACGCGCAGCGGCAAGGTGGTGAACGAGGTCAGCCCCAGCAGGGCCAGCGAGCCCAGGCGCCGGAAATTGAAGCTGGACGCCCCGGCCGTGCGGTCGGCCGGCACGAACGGCAGTGCCGCCGCCTTGAAGCCCACCCAGGCGTACAGGCCCTTCATGAACCGGTGGCTCTCGGGCAGTGCCTTGAGCGCGTCGGCCACGCAGCGGTCCAGCCAGCGGAAGTCGCCGGCATTGGGCGGGATCTTCACCAGGTTGCCGGCATTCATGAGCCGGTAGAACAGATTGGTGCCCACGCGCTTGGCGCCGCTTTCGGCGCCCCGGTCGGCGATCACGCCATAGACCATGTCGTAGCCGGACTGCCACAGCTCGCACATCTGGGGCAGCATCTGCAGCGGATGCTGGAAGTCGGCGTCGATCAGCACCACGGCATTGCCGCGCGCATGGTCTATGCCGGCCGACAGGGCCGCCTCCTTGCCGAAGTTGCGAGACAGCGCCAGGTAGCGCACGGGCAGCTCCTGCGCCATGCGCAGCGCGATCTCGTGCGTGGCGTCGCGGCTGCCATCGTTGACGACGATCAGCTCGTAGTCGGGCGTCAGCGTGCGCACGGTCGCGTCCAGGGCGCGCAGGAACGCCTCCAGGTTGCCCTCTTCATTGTGGGCCGGCACCACGCAGCTCAGCCGCAGCGGCGCGCGCGGCAGCATTCCCTTGGGAGCGGCCGGAGCAATGTCAGCATGCAATTCGGTCATAGGCCAGCATTGTCAGCGGGCTGGCTGCCCGCGCGCGGCAACACATCAAAAACCGCATACGCATAAGGTGTGGGCACAGGAAAACGCCAGCCCGAGCGTTGCAGCGTGAGCACACGCGGCTCCTGCGGCAGGCCCAGCTTCGCCAGCCAGGCCTGCGCCTGCCGCTCGCAATCGCGCGATTTCGCGGTCGGCCCGGGCTCGCCGGCCACGGGGCCGCGCGGACACAGCAGCAGGCCGGGCTGGCGGCGCCAGTCCGCCAGCGCCAGCACACGCGCATATTCGCTGTCGGGCAGGCCGGGGATGGTGCGCAGATGCGGCTGTGCATAGAAGGAGAGCATGGCGTTTTCCGCCCAGTCGCCGCCCACCCACTGCAGCGGCTGCTCCGGGTGGCGCTGGTTCCAGGACAGCACGATGGCCTGGGCCGCATCGGCCGCGGGCCGGTAGTAGTCGGAACTGCTCTTGCGCGCATTGCCCCAACCCGCGGCCACGCCAATCACCAGCACCACGGCCAGGCTCGGCCACCAGGCGCGGCGCAGCGCGGCCAGGGCGGCCTGCGTCGCGGCAGGCGCCTCGGCGTCCAGGTTGCGCAGCCACAGCAGCACGAAGGCATAGCCGATGGGAATGGCCCAGGGCGTGGACAGCTCCACCACGCCGGTGGCGCCAAAGCCCAGCGTCGTCAGCCAGGGCATGAGGGCCAGCCAGAACAAGGTGTCGCCCCGCCCCTGCCAGGCCCAGCTGCGGCGCAGAAAGCGCGCACTCCAGCGCAGCCAGCCACCGCCTTGCTGGCGGGCCTGCATGAAGCCATACACCAGGCACACGGCCAGCCAGGCCGGCAGCCAGTAGAAGATGGGCGCCAGCGCAAAGCGCAGCACATAGCCCCACACCACCTGCCCGCCGCCCTGGTCCATGGCATAGCCCAGCGTCACCCACTGGTGGTGGGCAATCCAGGCCACATGCGGCGCCAGCGCCAGGCCAAAGGCTGCCAGCGCCACATAAGGCCTGGGAGTGAGCAGCCACTGGCGACCTTCGCGAACCAGGAGGATGGGCAGCAGAAAACCGGCCAGGAACACGCCGCTGTAGTACTTGCTGAGCATGCAGGCGGCCGAGACCACGCCCAGCGCCACGCTGAAGGCCAGGCCCCGCACACCCTTTTCCTGCCAGCTGGCCAGCAGCAGGGCCGCCGCCCAGGGCCACAGGGACAGCAGCTGGCTGTTGGCGTTGAACTTGCCGGCCAGCGTCGTATACGGGAAGCACCACAGCAGCAGCAGCGCCCCCAGCGGCGCCAGGCGCGCCAGCCCCAGGCGCCGGCCCAGCACATAGACACCCCACAGGCCCACGCCCACATTGGCATAGGACAGCAGGCGGTAGAAGGCGTCGTTCTGCGGAAACACCATGAACCACAGGCCGACCACCCAGGCGAAGAACGGCGGGTGCTTGTGCGTGCCCAGCTGCAGCGGCTGGGACCAGGCATAGTTCTCCAGCATGTCGTGGTAGCCGTCCAGGTTGCCATTGGCCAGCCAGGACACCAGGGCCCAGAGCAGGCAGGCCAGCGTCACCATCCAGAGCAGGCCCGCGCCCGTGGGGGCGCCGGCCGGGGCAGAGGGGGAGGGTTTCATGCAATCCCGTCGAGGTGGTGAAAAAACATGGGCGCGATTGTAGAGAGCGCCAGCCTGCCGACAGGCCTGGACTGTCCGGGCCTGCCAGGCCTGCCGCTCGGACCTGCTCAGGTCATCAACGCCACGGCGCCCGAGAAGCTCAGGAAGGCCAGCACCGTGGACACCAGGATGATGCGGGCCACCCGCCCGCCATGCGCACCGAAGCGCTCGGTCAGCAGCGAGACATTGCTGGCGCTGGGCAGTGCGGCCAGCAGCACCAGGGCCACGAAGGCCTCCTCACCCAGCGGCAGGCCCAGCGCCATGGCCGCGCGGGCCACGGCCCAGACCAGCAACGGATGGACCAGCAGCTTGGCCAGCGCGATGGGCACGTAGTCGCGCGCGGCCACGCGCTCATGGCTGTTCATCTGCGAGCGCGCCAGCACGGCGCCTATGGTGAACAGCGCCACGGGCGAGGCCGCGCCCGCCAGCATGGCCACGGTGCGGTCGATGGGGCCGGGCAGCGTCCAGCCCGCCGCCGACGCCACTGCGCCCAGCACGATGGACCAGGGCATGGGGTTGGAGGCCATGCCCGCCAGCGCGCGGCGCAATGCCACCGTCACACCGTGCCCGCCCGGCATTCCGAGGCGCGACAGCGCAATGCACAGCGAGGTGGTCACCACCATGTCGATGGCCATGGTGACGATGACCGGGCCCGCCGCACGCTCACCCAGCAGCGCCACCAGCATGGGCACGCCCATGAAGCCGGTATTGGGGAAGGCGGCCACCAGCGCGCCGAAGGCCGCATCGTTCCAGCCCACGCGCCGCAGCGTGAGCGCCACGGTGGCGCCCACCATCAGCAGCGCGCACAGCAGGTAGACCACGGAGACGCCCACATCCAGCAGTTGCGCGATCGGCGTCTGCGCGCCAAAGCGAAACAGCATGCAGGGCAGCGCGAAATACAGCACGAAGGCGTTGAGCCCCGGTATCGCCGCCTGCGGCAGCACGCCACGCCAGGTGGCTGCGAAGCCGCAGGCCACGAGAGCGAAGAAGGGGAAGGTGATCAGCAGGACGGACAGCACGCGGCGATTCTGGCAGCAAGCCGGCGCGTACGCTGCGCGCCCGTGGCGCACCGGTGACGGCGGGCGAAAAAAAACCTGCCGGAATCCGTCTCCGGCAGGTCTGGCGGCAAGAGCGCGGGCGCTCTCAGAGTGCCAGGTCCTTTTCGATCTCCTGCACCTTGCGGCGGGCCAGCGCCAGGTTGGAGCGGCTCTTGTCCAGCACCAGGTAGAAGAACACGCCTTCATGGGCGGCCACGGGCCGGATGACGTGGTACTGGTGGGTCAGGGTGATCAGGATGTCGTCGATGGCATCGTCCAGCTTGAGCATGCGCATGGTCTTGAGCTTGGCGCGCACCACCTCCGTGTTGCCGGCGGCCGCCAGCTCCATGTCGAGGCCGGAGCCCGCGCTGCCCATCAGCATGCCGCTGGTGCTGTCCACCAGGGCTGCGCACAGGGCGCCATCGATGCCCAGCAGGCCGTTCAGAGAATCATGTATCGAAGCCATATGCCACCTCTTTCAAATAGCAAGGGCAGGCGATGCGATGGACTCATCGCGCCCGCTCCTCGGGGGAGAAAACTCTTGAATCGGATACGGGGGTCAGAGACGGGACAGATCGCCGGCCACTTCGCCCGCGGCCCACAGCGCACGTCCCAGCAAGGCGCTTTGATCGACCACCATGCACAGGATGGCCGGGTGGCTGCCGCCCACGGCCTGGAAAAGGACGGTACCCAGTTCGGTCTCGAAGGTCAGGCGGTGGCAGGACTTGTGGCCTATCTCGGCGGCCACGGCCTTTGCCATGGCCATCAGCGAGCCCGCCATGGCAGACAGGCGCTCCGTCGGCAGCTCGCTCTTGACCCGCAGGGCCGTGATCTCGAAACCATCGGGCGTGCACAGCAAGGCGATATGCACGCCCTCGAGAGGCGCCACCACGCGATTGAGTGCAACTTGGCCAGCTTCGATCACGGTGGAGGAAATCTGGGGATGCGTTGGTGTCTTCATGCCTGACTTTGCAAGGAAAGCAAGGAAACGAGCACCCCCAGCGCATCCAGCAACTGCTGCCGGTCACGGGGGTCCGCCTGGATGACAGGCACTATACCGCGACCTCGATCGGCCAAGGCGGTGCTGAACGCCTCCTGCTGTTGTTCGCTGGCGTCACGGCAACTGAGCAGCAGCACCTGGGGTTCGACCTCCAGGGTGGCGATCTCGGACAGGAGCTGCGCGGCATAGTCCGGCGCCGAGGCATCGCCCACATCCACCATCAGCAGCACGCCCACCGAAGCATTGAGCACCCAGCGGCGCACGAAGTCGAAGCGGTCCTGGCCCGGGCTGCCCACCAGCTGCAGCCGCATTCCCTCGCCCAGATCGATCTCGCCGAACTCCGCGCCCACGGTGGTGAACTCCTTGGAATGGGCGGCCCGGTCGAGATTGGGCACATCCGTTGCGGCCATCAGCGCTCCGCACAGGCTGCGCAGCGCCGTGGTCTTGCCGATGCCCATGGGGCCGATCAGGCTCACCCGCACCAATCCCGCACCGGGCTGGTCGCTCATCCACATGCTCATGCCTGCCCTCCGCGGCGTATCCAGCCGGTCAGCCGCTGCACCCACTGGCGCGACAGGCCTGGCGCCACGGCAGTGGCAGCCCCGTGCGCCTGCGCGCGGTGGCCGCCCAGCGGCGTCGGATCGTCCGCACGGGCCGGCCTCAGGCTGCAATCGAGCGTGCCGCGCAGCCGGGGGTGGCGCAGCAGTTCGGCCACGGCGGCAGGCTCCATGCCGCTGTGCTCGCACAGTGTGGCCACATCCATCGGGCCACGGCACAGCATGGCCAGGGCCCGCAGGGATTCGGCACTGTTCCAGGGCGCGGGCAGCGCCACCCATGCCTTGAGCCGGAATTGATAGCGGCAGCCCTCAGCCTGCTGCCGAAGGTCATCCAGGGCGCGCACCAGGGTCTGCGAGGACGCCACCTGCTGGCGCACCGTCCAGTCCATGAGAAAGACGGCGGCCCGGTCCAGCATGTCGATCAGGTCGGAGAGCGTGAAATCCAGATCCAGATAGGTGGCCAGGCGCTGGGGCGTGCGTTCCAGGTGCTGCCCCTGGGGCACACCGCCCACATAGACCACGCAAGGCAGCCATCCGGCCGCCTCGGGCACGGGCAGGCTGCCGTCCACCACCAGCACCTGGGCGCTGACCAGGGGCACCTGCCGCCAGCCGCGCAGCGACTTGCGGGACGCCACGGCAAACAATGTCTCAAAACGCTGCTTGAGCAGCGGCGACCACAGCTCGGCAGCCAGGCCAATCTCATCGGTAGTGCGAGCCAACTTCAACGCCTCCCCGGATAGCAGCGGGAAATGAACAGATCGAGGTCGCCTGGAGCAAATATAGGCGAGCACTGATATTTTCGATAGTTTTCGCTCAACGATCAAAACCATCAATGTGAACTTTTCTATCGGTGGCTGTACAGCCACAGACAGCTCCCCGCGGGTCGCGAGATTTGTCGCCGAATTCCAAGGGTGCTTACACCTGCCCGGACGGCCCCGACCCCCGAAGCGGTATGCTCCCGCTTCCCTCACTTTCACGCCTTTCCCCGCGCAACGCACCCATGTCCGCAGGACTCAATCTGGCCCAGCTCCAGGCCGTCCACTACACCGAAGGCCCCTGCCTGGTCCTGGCCGGCGCGGGCTCGGGCAAGACACGCGTGATCACGCACAAGATCGGACGCCTGATCGAGACGGGCATGGCGCCACGGCGCATCGCAGCCATCACCTTCACCAACAAGGCAGCGGCCGAAATGCGCGAGCGCGCGGCCGGCCTCATCGGCCGACAGGCCAAGGATGTGCTGGTCTGCACCTTCCACGCCCTGGGCGTGCGCATGGTGCGCGAGGACGGCCATGTGCTGGGCCTCAAGCCCCAGTTCAGCATCCTGGATGCCGACGACGTGACGGGCATCCTCAAGGACTGCTCGGGCGGCACCACCGACCTGGCCACGGCGCGCCAGTGGCAATGGACCATCAGCAACTGGAAGAACGCCGGCTGGGACAGCCGCAAGGCCCTGGCCATGGCCCAGGACGACAACGAACGCAGCACGGCGCTGATCATGCAGCGCTACGAAGAGCGCCTGACCGCCTACCAGAGCGTGGACTTCGACGACCTGATCGGCATGCCCATGCGCCTGCTCAAGAACCACGCCGAGGTGCGCGAGAAATGGCAGCGCCTGCTGGGCCATGTGCTGGTGGACGAATACCAGGACACCAACGCCACGCAGTACGAGCTGCTCAAGCTGCTGGTGGGCAGCCGGGCCCACTTCACGGCCGTGGGCGACGACGACCAGAGCATCTACGGCTGGCGCGGCGCCACGCTGGACAACCTCAAGAAGCTGCCGGTGGAGTTCCCGCAGCTCAAGGTGATCAAGCTGGAGCAGAACTACCGCTCCACCTCGGCCATCCTGCGTGCGGCCAACAACGTGATCCAGCCCAACCCCAAGCTCTATCCGAAGACGCTGTTCTCGGAGCTGGGCGAAGGCGAGCCCGTGCGCATCGTGGACTGCGACACCGAGGAGCACGAGGCCGAGCGCGCCGTGGCCCGCATCCAGAGCCTGCGCGCGGCCAGCAACCCGCCGCCGGACTGGAAGGATTTCGCCATCCTCTACCGCGCCAACCACCAGGCCAAGCCCTTCGAGAAGGCCTTGCGCAAGGCCAACATTCCCTACAAGGTCTCGGGCGGCACCAGCTTCTTCGACCGCGCCGAGATCAAGGACCTGTGCGCCTGGTTCCGGCTGTGGATCAACAACGACGACGACCCCGCCTTCCTGCGCGCCATCGGCACGCCCAAGCGCGGCATAGGCCACACCACGCTGGGCAAGCTGGGCGAGTTTTCCTCGCAGCACAAGCTCAGCATGTTCGGCGCCCTGTTCGCGCACATGCTGGAAGCGGCCCTGCCCAAGAAGGCGCATGACAGCCTGCTGGAGTTCGGCCGCTACATCAACGACCTCGAATACCGCGCCCGCCACACGCTGGGCGCCGAGCAGTCGCGCGGCTTCATGCTCGACTGGCTCAAGGAGATCGGCTACGAGCAGTACCTCTACGACAGCGAGGACAGCGAATCGGTGGCCGCCGCGCGATGGAGCAACGTGCTGGAGTTCTGCGACTGGATGGCCCAGCGCGCCGGCGGCCAGATCGAGGATGCGGCGGGAACGACCACGCACACCGAGGTCAAGAGCCTGCTGGAGGTGGCGCGCAACATCGCCCTGCTGTCCACCATCAGCGAGCGCGAGAAGGAGCAGGACATGGTCATCCTGTCCACGCTGCACGCCTCCAAGGGCCTGGAATGGCCGCATGTGATGCTGGTCGGCGTGACCGAGGGCATGCTGCCCTTCAAGCTCGACGACGACGATGGCCGCCAGCAAAAGGTCAGCGACGAGACCGCCCAGCGCCTGCAGGAAGAGCGCCGCCTCATGTACGTGGGCATCACGCGCGCCCGGCGATCGCTGGCCGTGAGCTGGACCAAGCGCCGCAAGAAGGGCCGCGAGATGGTCTCCACCCTGCCCAGCCGCTTCATCAAGGAAATGGGCCTGGACGCCGCCACCTCGCGCGAAGACCCGCGCGAGAAGCTGCGCCAGCTGCGAGCCGAGTTCGCGCTCAAGGCGCAGCAGTCCACGCCCGCCGACTCCTGATTCCCCGAAAGACACCGCATGCGTTTTTACCGCCCCGTTCTCAGCCTGGCGCTGGTGGCCGTGACCGCCGCCTGCTCCAGCACCGCCTTGCAGCCCACCGCACAGCCCACCGCCCAGGCCAAGGCCGCACCCAAGGCCGCCCGCACAGCCTCCGCACAGCCCCCTCTCTCATGCCCCGAGGGCGAGGAAATGAAGGACAGCCAGCTGCAGGGCGAATGGACCGGCACGGTCGAAGGCCAGGCCCAGCCCGTGCGCCTGCAGCTGGGACCGCACCCCCAGTGGAAGGGCAACGTCAAGGGCACGATCGCGCGCGGCGCAGACACCCGGCCCATGGTCGGCGACGTGGCCGATGACCACATCACGCTGGAAGAAAGCGCCGACGGCAAGCGCATCACCGCCACCTGGCTGGGCGATGTCGTCGAAGGCAGCTGCGCCCGCGAGATCCGCGGCAACTACCTCGAAGGCGAGGATGCCGCGCCCCGGCCCTTCGTGCTGCGCAAGCTCGCGCCCTGACCGGCCCCCGAGCCTGCACACGAGCCCCCTGCTGCCTCTTCACTCATTACCCCTTACTCTTCGCTCCTTCCATCACCGGACCCCTGCCATGACGAATCCTCCACACCTGGATCGCCGCAAGCGCCCAAGCCGCACGCCGACACCCCTGCAGTGGGCCCTGGCCATGGGCCTGGGCGCCACGCCCTGGCTCGGCGCCCAGGCGCAGACAGCGCCCCGCCCCCTGTCCGAGGACGCCTGGCGCCAGTGCGCCGCCACCACGGACAACCAGTCTCGCCTGGCCTGCTTCGACACCTGGGCACAGCAGCAGCAACCGCTGACCGCGCCGCCAGCCACCGGCTGGAGTGCTCCGGCCGCCAGCGCCGCAGCCGATCCTGGCGCCCTGCCCACGCCCGCCCCCGTGGTGACGGCCGACAGCGGCCAGGGCCTGGCGCTGCCCACCACCCCCACCAACGGCGGCTGCCGCGACCCGCGCTACAGCGAGCTGTCGCGCTACTTCGAGCTGGAACCGGGCAGCGACTGCGGTACCTTCAGCTTCCGCGGCTACCGGCCCATGTCCGTGTCCGTGGTGACGGCCGACCATGTCAACCGGCAGCCCACCACGCCCGGCAAGGACCCTGCGCAGTCGCAGCCCTACAAGACCGAGGAAATGCGCGTGCAGCTGTCGGTGCGCACCAAGGTCGCCCAGGGCCTGCTGACCGGCAGCACCTCGGCGGGCAAGGACTCGCTGTGGGTCGGCTACACCCAGCAGTCGTACTGGCAGCTGTTCAGCCCCGCCATCTCGCGGCCCTTCCGCAACACGGACCACGAGCCCGAGATCTTCTACGTCTACCCCACCGATGCCCGGCTGCCCTTCGGCTGGCGCTGGCGCTACAGCGGCGTGGGACTGGTGCACCAGTCCAACGGCCAGAGCGATCCGCTGTCGCGCAGCTGGAACCGCTGGTATCTGATGACCGGCTTCGAGCTGGACAACCGCTGGCAGCTGCACGCCAAGGCCTGGCAGCGCATCCGCGAAAGCGCCGAGCACGACGACAACCCGCGCATCCAGGACTACATAGGCCGGGGCGAGGTGAAACTGGGCTGGAACGTCAATGCACAGAACTATCTAGGCTTCACTGCGCGCGGCTCGCTGGGCCAGGGCCGCGGCTCCGGCCGCGTCGAATGGCTGCGCACCCTAGGCGAAGGATGGAACGGTGGCAAGAGCAATTTGCGCCTGCATGTCCAGCTTTTCAGCGGATACGGTGACAGCCTGATCGATTACAACTACAAGCGCACCGTGCTCAGCGTGGGCTTCAGCCTTCTGGACTTCTAGAAGGCCGGCCCTCGCGGGCACGCTTTGCCGCTTGCCCTTCGCGGGGAAGCCCCGCCCCGCTGGCTGCATTGCCAGCGGCCGGGGCCATGCGTCAGAATGCGCCGATGCCCCGGGCCTTTGCAGGCAGGCCCGGAACCCGCCCCAGAACGAACCGCGGAGGTCCGCCATGGATTTGCAATACCAGCTCAAGGCCGGCAGTTACTGCCTGTACGACATGCGCGAGACGCCCAGTGCCATCACGGGCGAGCGCCGCTGCCGGCTCAGGACCGAGCTGGTGGCCATTGCCTTCGACCTGGTCACGGGCCAGGTCCATGAGCATGGCTCGCCCACGCGCATCCATGCCTGGGCGCTGTGCACGCGCAGGCGGCTGCGCGCGGCCGGCGACTGGGACCAGGCCGACAGCATCGTCGTGGTCTCCGGGCCCCTGCCGGTGGACGAGATCAACAAATGCCTGGGCATACGCGGCTATTGCCGCCGCATGTTCCAGCGCCTGGCCAGCCTGCCGCACGGCAAGCTGCAGCCCCACGCGCATGCGCACGCTCATGGTGCCCACGGCGCCTACGGAGCTTACGGCGCCCATGCAGGCCGGCACCAGAGCCATCAGGGCCAGCAGCGGCGGGCTGCCTGAAGGCCCGCGCGCCTGCCCGGCGCGGCCTCACTCGGGACTCAGGTCCTGCTCCTCATCTTCATCGCGCGGCTCGGCATGCTTGACGATGGTCACCGGCAGCCGGCTGTTGCGCGCCACCTCGCGCGAGACCGAGCCGATCAGCACGCGCCGCAGGCCGCCCTGGCCCAGCGCGCCGATGATGATCTGCTCGCAGCCCGTGCTCTCGGCAATGTCGGCCAGCGCGGCGGCGGGCTCGCCCAGGCCGATCTCCACCTCGTAGGAAATGCCGGCAGCCCGCACCAGGGCCACGGCCGGCGCCACCAGGTGCATACCGGCGTCCACGCTGGCGGCGGCGATCATGTCCGAGTCCTGCGTGGCCAGCTCGAACAGCGAGGCCTCCTGCTGCACATGGGCCAGCACGAAATGCGCCTGAAGGCCCTGGCGCACCAGGGAGATGGCGTGGTGCACGGCATCCAGCGAGGGCTCGGACCCGTCGACGGCAATCATGATCTTCAGCATGCAGACCTCCTTTTTTGTAGCTGGCGAATCGCAACCACCCCAGTGTAGACGCGGGCCGGCTAAGCCGGACGGGCTCCGGGGACAGTCGCGGCGCGTCCGACACGCGCATGCGGCCATCTGGGACAATGGAGGGCTATGCTGCAATTCGACCTGCTCAAGACCGATCCCTCCAGCCACGCGCGCCGCGGCCAGCTCACGCTCAACCACGGCGTGGTGCAGACACCCATCTTCATGCCCGTGGGCACCTATGGCACCGTCAAGGGCGTGATGCCGCGCAGCCTGCAGGAGATGGGCGCGCAGATCATCCTGGGCAACACCTTCCACCTGTGGATGCGCCCGGGGCTGGACATCATGCAGAGCTTCGGCGGCCTGCACGGCTTCGAGAAGTGGGACAAGCCCATCCTCACCGACTCGGGGGGATTCCAGGTCTGGAGCCTGGGCGCCATGCGCAAGATCACCGAGGAAGGCGTGCACTTCGCCAGCCCGGTCAATGGCGACAAGCTGTTCATGTCGCCCGAAGTCAGCATGCAGATCCAGACGATCCTGAACTCGGACATCGTCATGCAGCTGGACGAATGCACGCCCTACGAGACCAACGGCCACAAGACCACCGAGGCCGAGGCACGCAAGAGCATGGAGATGAGCCGCCGCTGGGCCAAGCGCTCCAGCGACGAATTCCAGCGCCTGGGCAACCCCAACGCGCTGTTCGGCATCGTGCAGGGCGGCATGTACGAGAACCTGCGCGAGGAATCGCTGCAGGCCCTGGTCGAGATGGACTTTCCCGGCTACGCCGTGGGCGGCGTCTCGGTGGGCGAGCCCAAGGACGAGATGCTGGCCATCATGGCCCACACGCCGCACCGCCTGCCGGCCCACAAGCCGCGCTACCTGATGGGCGTGGGCACGCCCGAGGACCTGGTGCAGGGCGTGGCCGACGGCGTGGACATGTTCGACTGCGTCATGCCCACGCGCAATGCGCGCAACGGCACCATCTTCACGCGCTATGGCGACCTGAAGATCCGCAATGCACGCCACAAGACCGACCACCAGCCGCTGGACCCCAGCTGCACCTGCCACGCCTGCGCCGGTGCCAGCGGCGTGAGCTGGGAGCAAGGCGGACGCGACGGCTTCTCGCGCGCCTACCTGCACCATCTGGACCGCTGCGGCGAGATGCTGGGCCCCATGCTCACCACCATCCACAACCTGCACTACTACCTGAACCTGATGCAGGAAGTGCGCAATGCGCTGGAGGCGGGCAACTTCACTGAAATGCGCGCACGCTTCAAGGCCGAGCGCGCCCGGGGCGTCTGACGCCCCGCAGCCGATCGTTCAGGTCACTCAGGTGGTCAGGGTCGCTCAGGTCGCCATATCCTTGAGCGACCAGGACACGCCGGTCTCGAAGCCGGCGCGCATCTCGTCGGCCACGCGCTCCAGCTCGTCCAGAAACAGGCGCATGGCGGCCGCCCTGGTGTAGCCGATGCGCTGGTACAGACAGCTTGGCAGCTGTGCTCCTGCATCGTGCAGGGGCCGCCAGAGCAGGCGGCCGGCCGCCACATCCTCGGCCACGTTGTCGGGCACCAGGAATCCCAGGGCCGTGCTGCCGGCCACCAGGCGCCGCACCATGGGCACGGAGCTGGTCTCCACCAGCGGCCGCTGCTGGTGCAGGGCTGCGCTGTCCATCTGCTCCAGCATGCTGCGCAGCTCCATGCCCGGCGCCATCAGGATCAGCGGATAGGCCACGCAATCGCGCAGGCGCAGCAGGCGCGGCTCGGTGGCCAGCGGATGGCCGGGAGCCATCACCGCGCCCAGCGGCTGGGGCCAGGCCCGCACCTCCTGCACGCCGGGCGGCGGCGGGCGGCGCAGGCAATAGGCCACATCGATCTCTCCCTGCGCAACGCCGCGCAGCAGCTCCTCGCCCGTGCCCGAGCGCACGCTGAAGGTGATGCCCGGATAGCGCCCGTGCAGGCTGGCGATCACCAGGGGCAGCAGGTACTCGGCCGTGGCATGGGACACGCCCACGCGCACATGGCCCCGGCGCAGGGCGCGCAGGTCCTCCACCTGGGCCAGCGCGTTGTCGAAGTCACGCTGGCTGCGCCGCACGGCCGCCAGCATCAGCTCCCCGGCGGTTGTCAGCTGCATGCCGCGCGGCAGGCGGTCGAACAGCGGCACGCCGACCTGGGCCTCCAGATTGAGGATCTGCTGGTTCACGGCGGCCGCCGTCAGGTGCAGCGTGACGGCGGCCTTGCGCACCGAGCCACGGCGCGCCACCTCGTCGAAACAGCGAAAGGCCTGGGAGATTGCGGGCATGGCGCGGAGTGTAAATTTTTATCTGACACCTCATCCAAAACAAACAGCTATTCCTGACGCTTGCGACTGCCTACAGTGGCGCTCATTCCCCGCCCTCCTTTGAAAGCAGCCCATGGCAAGCACCGTAGACCAAGTCACCCAGCGCCGCCGCGGCGTCGGACTCATCGCCCACGACCCCGCCCTTTCGGCCGGCGGCTACACCCTGATCGCGCCGCAGACGGCCGACGGCCATGTCTACCTGGTGGACGTCGAGGGCCGCGTGGCCCATGAATGGAAACTGCCCGTGCGCGCGGGCCGCCATGCCGTGATCCTGCCCAACGGCAACCTGGGCTACAACGGCAACCATCCCCGCTCGCCCGACCGCTATGCGCCGTGGTCCATGTGGCACGGTGGCGATTTCTACGAGGTCACGCCGCAGGGCGAGATCGTCTGGCGCCACGAGGACCCGGACCACCACCATGACGCGCAATGGCTGCCCAACGGCCACCTGCTCTATGCCGCCTGCGCGCCCGTGCCCGAGGGCTTTGCCGAGCGCGTGCCCGGCGGCACCGCGCACGGAACCGGCGAGGTGATGTACGGCGACGTGATCCGCGAGGTGGACCGCAGCGGCCGCCTGGTCTGGGAGTGGAAGGCCTGGGAGCACCTGGAGCCCGAGGATTTCCCCATCCACCCGGGCTTTGGCCGCTACCACTGGCCGCTGGTCAACGGGCTGGGAGTGAGGGCCGACGGCAGCGTGCTCATGAGCCTGCGCACCACCTCCGGCATCATCGCCGTGGACAAGGCCAGCGGCGCGGTGACGCTGCACATTCCGCCTTCCGTGGTCTCGCACCAGCATGCGCCCGTGGCGCTGGACAACGGCCACATCCTGGCCTTCGACAACGGCAACTTCCGCGAAGGCGCCCACGTGGCCTTCTCGCGCGTGGTGGAGATCGATCCGGCCGACCACCGCGTGGTCTGGAGCTACCAGGACGAGATGGTCAACGCCTTCTACACCGCCTTCATGGGCAATGCCCAGCGCCTGTGGAACGGCAACACCCACATCACCGAATCGGCCACGGGCCGGCTCTTCGAGGTCACGCCTGCGGGGGAAGTGGTCTGGGAATACATCCTGCCCTGGTTCGCCGAGTATCCCGATGCCGCAGCGCGCCGCACCGGCCCCGGCCGGCTCAACAGCGTGTTCCAGACCTGGCGCTACCACGCGGACCAGCTGCCCTGGCTGGGCGCTGCCGGGAGGCTGGCATGAGCCTCAACCGCAGGCAACTGGCGGCCTGGATGCTGGGCGCGCCCTGGCTTTCGCCGGCAGCCCGCGCCTCCACGGCTGGGGCCGACGCCTGGCCCAGCCAGCCGCTGACCGTGGTGGTGCCCTTTTCGCCAGGCGGCAGCGTGGACGTGGCCGCACGCCTGGTCATGCCGAGGCTGGCCGAGCGGCTGCACCAGCCCGTGGTCATAGAGAACACGGTGGGCGCCTCGGGCACCATCGCCACCCAGCGTGTCATCAAGGCCCGGCCCGACGGGCACACCGTGCTGTTTGGCGTGGCCAGCTGCGTGCTGATCGCGCCGCTGGTCTCGCCAGAACGCTTTCGCTATGACGGCCTCAGGGAGCTGCTGCCCGTGGCGCCCGTGGCCTCTTCGGCCTTCGTGCTGGCAGGCCGCCCCGACCTGCCGGCCGCCACGGCGGCCGAGCTGGTGCAGCTGTCACGCCAGCAACCGGGCCGGCTGACCGTGGGCACCGACGGCGTGGGCACCAGCCTGCACCTGACGGCCGAAATGCTCCAGCAGCAGGCCGGCCTGTCATGGACGCATGTGCCCTACAAATCCGGCCCGCAGGCGCTGACCGAGCTGGCAGGCGGGCAGATCGACCTGGCCGTGCTGCCCGTGGCCCTGGTCCAGTCCTTCGTGCGCGAGGGCAAGCTGCGCGGCCTGGGGGTGACATCGCGCCAGCGGGCCGCCACCTTGCCGCAGACACCCAGCCTGTCGGACACGGCGGTCTGGCAGGCGTTCGATGTCGAAGCCTGGCAAGGCCTGCTGCTGCCAGCCCGCACCGATGCCCGCATTGCAGAGCGCCTGGCCCGGGAGACCGCCGCCGTGCTGGCCGAGCCGGAACTGGTGCGCAAGCTGGCCGAGGCCGGCTTCAAGCCCATGGTCATGGAGCAAGCCCAGTTCACCGCCCACCTGCAAAGGGAGAGAAAGCTGCTGGAGGCCACCGTGCAGGCCGCCCGCCTGCAAGGCACAGGCTGACCCGGCCAGGCCCGGCCAGGCGCTGCTTGCGGTGCTACTGCAGGGCGCCGGGCGAGACAAACGAGAGGCCGGCCATCTGCACCAGGGTCCGGCCCCGGGTCAACGGGTAGGAGGGCGAAGGAGACAACGCGCGCGGCTGCAGCCGGAAAAAGGCCTTGCCGCCACAGCGCTGGCCCAGCATCTCGAACTCGGCGCCTTCCAGGCGGCAATCCACCTGCAGGCCCGGTGCGGGCTCATGGGCGATGCCAGACAGCTGCGACAGGCGCTGCAGCGCATCGGGCTCGGGCAGCACGGTGGTTTCGGCGCTGCCATCGACATGCTGGACATGCACGGGCCGGCCAGCCAGGACCTTGAGCGGATACACCAGTTCCAGGCCCGCCCGCCCGGCGCGCAGGCCCCGCTGCAGGCCGCCGTCGACATCCCCCTGGGCACGCGCCCAGCACGTGAAGCTCAGTCCGCGCGCCGAACCCACGATGCGCACGCGCCAGGCCAGGCTCAGCTCCTCGCAGTCCACCACCGTTTCGTAGAAGGCCTCGAAGCGGCCGGCCCGCTCGCGCAGGCTCAGTTCGCCCGCGCCATGCACACAGCGGTCACCCTGTCCGTCGCGCGCCACAAAGGCCATGGAGCGCAGGATGTCGACGCCGCCATAGCGGACATTGCGCAGGCCGCCGTCGGCCAGTTCGGCGCGGAGCGGGCCGGCCTGCAACTGGCGGGGGCCGGACTGCAGATGCCTATCCCAGCCTTGCGCAGACACCACGATGCCAGCGCCCTCGGGCCCGTTGCCGGCGATTTCAGCGAACCATTGGTTCATATTTGCACCCTTGTCCATTCCGAGCATGGATGCCGATGCTATGGACGATCGGTGCGCATGAATAACGATGTTTTCTGTCACTCGTCGTGAGCTGCACTCACAAGCGGTCAGGCATTCCGGCATCAGTCCGGGGGGCCGGGGCGCCGCTCAAGACCTGCGGGGCCTGTTGCGGCTCCAGCACCGTGCAGTTGCGGCCCTGGGCCTTGCCTCGGTACAGCGCCGCATCGGCGCGCGCGATGGTGGCCTCTACCGATTCGCCCGTGCGGTACTGCGCCGCGCCCAGCGTGCAGGTGACGCGGGCGCCCTCGCCCAGGGTGTGCGTCCACGGGGCTTCGGCAATGCGCAGGCGCAGGCGCTCCAGCAGTTCGCCGGCCTGGGCAAGGTCGGTGTCCGGCAGCACCAGCAGGAATTCCTCGCCGCCATAGCGGCCCACGCCATCTGTACTGCGCAGCTGCGACTTCAGCAGCGCGCCGAAAGCGCGCAACACGCGGTCGCCGCCTTCATGGCCAAAGCTGTCGTTGATGCGCTTGAAGTGGTCTATGTCCAGCAACGCCACGCACAGCACCTCGCCACGCTCCTGGGCGGCGGTACGCACTTCGTGCAGCCGCTCCATCACGCCGCGCCGATTGCTGACGCCGGTCAGGTCGTCATGGCGCAGCAAGGCCTCGATCTGCGCCAGCGCAGCGGCCAGCTTGTCATTGGCGATGCCCAGCCGGTACTGCATGCTGCGAAAGAAGGTCGCCTGCACGCTGCAGCGCACCACGGCCCCCAGCACCACGCCGAAGGCCAGCAGCTGGCCCGCAGCCGTGTCCGTGGTCATGCGCATCAGCGGACCCCGCCAGCAGATGATGGCGGCCACGGCAACGAGGGTGCCTATCCACGTCAGCCAGAAGCTGGTGCGGCTGCGTGCGAGAAAACCGTCGGCGCTGAAGGCGATCAGCATCACCATCGACTGGAACGCCAGCGCGGGTGCCGCCATGACCATGCCCAGCACGCCGATGATGGACACCAGCTGGTGCGTGAGGAACATGCCCGGATCGCGCAGCTTGTGGCACCAGTCGCTGGCATAGGCCCAGGTGATGAAGCCCATGCCGGCCGCCACCCACAGTCCATAGCCCAGCACCACGGGCCAGGGCGCGTAGCCGGCCCATGCATGGCCCAGGAACAGCAGCAGCGCATAGAGATGGCTGAGCAGCACGGAGATGTGCAGCTGCCAGGTGCGGCGTTTCCAGCGCTCCAGGTGCAGCGCCTCGTCCACCAGCGGTGACGCCGGCTTCGGCCCCCAAAGGAGGCGGTCGGGAAGATTCCGGGAAATGGAGGAAAGCACGGGCATGCAATGAAGCGCGGCGGGCCGGCGGCCCCGATGGGCGCCCATTGTGACCGCATCCGGGAAATCCCGAGGAGCGCGCTCCCCCGCAGGGGATGAACAGGCCCTATCGCAGGCTGTGCGTCTAGGACGCGCGCGGCGGCCGCACATCCTCGGCCACCACGATCTGGTTGCGCCCGCAGGCGCGGCCATGCAACAGGGCTGCCTCGGCCCGCTGCACCAGCCGCTCCGAGGTCTCGCCCGCCTGGAACTCCGCCACGGCCAGGGTCAGGGTCAGCGGGTCCTTGTCGGGATCGGGGATGGGCGTTTCGCTCCAGCGCTGCTGGCGCACACCCTCGCGCACGCGCTGCAGGGCCCAGACGGCCTGGACCGAGGCGGTATCGGGCATCACCAGCATGAAGGTGTCGTCGCGGTAGCGGCCTATGCCGTCCACGGTGCGCAGATGCGTGACCAGCAGGCCGCTGAGCATGAGCAGCACGCGGTCCTGCAGCGAGGGGCCCTTGTAGGCCTGGTGAACACCCACGCGCTCCACCCACGGGTCCAGCTCCAGCAGCACCACGCAAAACGGCTCGGGCTTGCGGGCATGGCGTTCGCGCAGGCCATCGACCACATCCATCAAACGCGCGTAATTGGCCACGCCGGTGAGTGTGTCGCGCCCCGTGGGCAATTGCAGCGAGCCCACGCGTTTTTGCAACTGCTGCACATCGTCGGCCAGTTGGCCGCAATAGCTCGACAGCTGCGCCAGCTCCTCGGTGTACTGGCGCTGCATGCGGCTCAGCGCCTGCCACAGCGCCAGCGCATGCACGGCCAGCGGCAGCAGCACGCTGGCCAGCCACAGGATGCGCACGGCGACCGGGCCCGGCGCCATCTGCGGCATGGGCCTGGCCACCACCACGGCGCAGAGCATGGCCAGCATGGCGCACAGCACCACCACCTGGCCCGTGGGCAGATGCAGCGCCTGCTCGCGCTCGCCATCCCAGGGCAGCCAGGCGACGGCCGCCAGCCACAGCAGGGCACAAGCCCAGGCCAGGGTCGGCTGCCATGCCGCCAGCAGCAAAGCCATCGTGGCCTGTATCCAGCCATGGCCGCGCAGCGTCCGGGTCAGCGGCAAGCCGGCTGCATGGCAGCGCCAGATCCAGGCCATGCCGGCCAATGCCGACAGCGCGGCGTAGGCCGCCCATGCTTTCCATGAAGAAGGGCCCGCCAGCACATGACCTGCCAGAAGGGCCGCCCCCACGGCCCAGGCCGCAAGGGGAAGGACATGGGCGGTCCCGCCGGCCGGTGGGTGGGCGGACTGCGCTGGCGTGTGTTGTGGGGGATACGGCAGCTGGCGTGACATGGCATCCTCGCTGAAGACATCTGCGCCCCGGCCGAGCGCGCAAGCCATGGTGTACCACAACCCCGTGCAGCTTCAAGGGGCTTGGAGCCCCTGACGGCCAGGCCGGCTCAGCCTGCCGCCGGCCCGGGCTCCTGCGCCCGGGGCAGCACCGCGCCCGCCTTCCTGCCGTGGCTATCGGCCTGGGTGCCGCAGCTGTGGCAAAAGCGTACAAAGGCGCTCTTGCGGGTGCTGCAGCTGCCGCAGCGGTCGAACAGGCCGATGCCGCAGTGGGGACAGAAGTCGATGGCGCCGTCCTTCAGATCCACGGGGCGCTCGCAGCCCGGGCACACGCCCTTGGCCAGGCGGGCCAGGGCCACGTCATAGCCCAGTTCCTGGCGCCGCTGCGTCTCCGGCAGCGATTCCTGCTGCTTTTGCCTTTCAAGATAGCGGTTCAGGCCCAGGATGGCCGCGCGCCCCAGCAGCACCGTCACCACGATACCGACCACATAGCGCACGTAGCCGCCGTAGTCGGGCAGGTACGGCACAAGTTCAACGAAGAAAGCGAACAGCGCAAAGAAGATGAATCCCCAGACGAAGGGCCACCAGGTGCTCTTGCGCTGTTTGGCGAACAGCCAGCCGGCCGCCAGCAGCAGCGGCAGGGTCAGCGCCAGGCGGTAGAGAAAGACACGCAGCTCGACGGCGCGCATCTCCGTGCGCCAGGCCTCCATGGCCCCGTCGCGCAGATCGTCCCATTGGCGGTTGGCCGCGTCCAGGCGCTGCCGCGCCCGCAGGCTCGTATCCTGCAGCCGCTCCACGGAGGCGCGGGCGGTGTTCTCTTCCTGCTTGATGGCATCGAGCGCCTGGGTGCGCGACAGCAGTTCGCTGTCCTGCTCGGGCCGGGCGGTGGCACGGCGCGTGGCCACCCAGTTGTCGAAGGTCTCGCGCGCCGAGCGGTAGCGCGACTGCGCGGCCTGGTACTTGAGCCGTGCGTTCTCCAGCGCCGTTTCCGCCTTGTCGTGGTCGGCATCGGCGGCCTTGATCTCGGCCTTCACGGGCTCGGCCGCCTCGGGCGCGATGAAGTCCTCCACCGTGCGCGGCGACTCGACCTGGGGCAGGTCGCCCACCACCAGGCCGCCCAGGCCGATGAGGAAGGACGCGAACACCACCGCCACCAGCCACAGGCCTCGGCGGAACCATTTCTCGGGCAGACGCAGGGCCTTGCTCATGGGGAAACTCCTGTTTCAGTGGCCTGCGGCCGAGGAAGACCGCAGGCGGATGAAGAACCGGTTCGGCTCAGGGCAGCACGCGCACCGGACCCGCCAGCTGGCTGCGCTGCAGCCATTGCGTCACCGACTCCACGGTCACGGTCTCTATGCGGCTGGCATAGCGCTTGTCGTTGGGATGGTCGTCGAAGGCGATGTTGGCAGCCGTCACGCGCCCGCCCAGCCGCGACAGCGCGCGAATCACCAGCACGCCCGGCTCGTAGCCCTTGAACTGCAGCCAGGCCTGGGCCTGCTGGCGCCGCTGCACCGTGGCCGGCTCCATGGCGGCGGCCAGGGTTTCGGTGGCCCACTGGTTGGACTGCTGGTAGCGCTGCCCCCAGGCGTAGCTGACCATGCTGTAGGGCTCGTGCTGGAGGCGCAGCACGGTCTGGGGCTGGGTCAGAAAGGTCCACAGCGCCTGCTGCACGGCGGGCGTGGGCACCTGAACGCCGGCCTCGTAGCGCCACAGGTCGTCCAGGAAGAACTCGCCCAGGCCCTGGCGGTAGACATGGCCGCCGGCCGTGCCGCATTCGTTGAGCTTGTGCGCCACGCGCCAGGGGCCTTCGGGGGTCCTGTAGGCCCAGCCGTAGTGCGAGTAGTGCAGGTCGTACTTGCTCAGGTCCTGGCCCACGCGCGCCAGCAGCACGACACGGGTGCCGTTCTTCGCGTACTCGGCATCCAGCGCCTGGGATGTGCGCTGGGCCAGGTCCAGGCCCTTTTGCAGGGATTGGGGGGTGAGGGGCTTGTCCTCGCAGCTGCGCCCTGCATGGGCCGTGCCCAGCGCGGCGGCCAGGAGCAGGCCCAGGCAGGCGGCACGGGCTGCAGGGGAAGGAGAAAGCAGCGGTTTCATGGCGGGCATCACAGGCGTTCGTTGTGCAGCAGGGCCTTGCCCATCTCGTTGGGGATGAAGGCCAGCACCTTGCCGGCCGCCGAGATGATGACGCCCGTGCCGATCACGCTGCAGGTCAGCACCGTGCCCACGGCGTAAGCCGAGGCGGAGGCGCCTCGCCCCACCACTTCCACGCTGGCCTGGGCGCCGTCGGAGGCACGCTCCAGCAGGTAGACCGTGCCCGTGGCCGAGGCCTGCACCGCCTTCACGGTCAGCACCGCGCCGCCCACCGACAAAGCGGCAGGCACGGCCACCACGGCGCCAGCGGCCGCCGAAGCCACCGAAGCCGTGCCCACCACGGAGGCCACGGGCAGCATGGACAGCGCCACCGAGGCCTCGCTTTGCGCATGGGCAGGCGCCATGGCCAGGGCTGCGCACAGCGCACCAGCGGCCAGCAGGGCACGCGGCAGGCGCGTGAAAACGGATTGGTTGACCATCATTGCTTGGACTCCTGGAAATGCGGGGAAGGGGTGGACATCACTCGGCGTCGGCCGGTTGCGCGGCCTCGCGGCGGCCATGCATGCGGGCCTGCGCCAGGTCGGCCTCGTGGCGGTCACGCAGCATCTTGGCCAGCGTGAAGGCGGTGGTGATGAGATAGAGCCAGCTCACGCCCAGGAAGGCCTTGTAGGTCACGTTGATGTCCATGCTCACCAGCCCCCAGCCGGTCAGCGCCATGGACACGGCAAAGCCGCCCCAGACCACCAGCTTCCACATGGGCGTGTCGCCTGCGCCGCTGCGGCCGCCCTCGTTGTCCCGCACGAACTTGGCCAGCACGAAGGCGGCCGAGAGGCAGAACACATAGCCCATCACCATGAAGGCCTGCTCCAGCTGCTCGCCGGGCAGCCATGCCAGGCCGATGGCGCACAGCGAGACCGCAATGCCGAACGACACCCACACCTGCAGTTGCCAGGCCCGGGTATCACGCTGAACGACGATGGGAGAAGAGGACATTTGCCGAGGTGCCCCTCAAGGGCATTGGTTGAACACGGGACGCATGGTGCCCAGACGTAACTTGCGTGTCTGCATTCAACCGTAACAGTGGCCAGACACAGGCCATCGAGTATCTTCAAACGGTACTTTTCAAGTTTTTGACTGTTGTTTACACCCCAAAAAGTTCCTGCATGTGACACCAGCACACAGGACATCGGGCACGGCACCTGGGCGACAGGAACCCTGCGGCGCGCCACAGACAATGCGCCCACCCCGGCTGCAGTGCAGCGGGCAATCGCACGTTCGCCACGCTGATTGATGGAGATCTCCCATGACCAAACCCTTTGACCTCGTCGTCCACGGCGCCACCGGCTTTACGGGCCGGCTGGTGGTGGAGTACCTGCTCAGGCGCTACCCCGCAGGCAGCGGCCTGCGCTGGGCCATGGGCGGGCGCAATGCCGCCAAGCTCGCGGCCGTGCGCGACGAGCTGGGCGCGCCCGCCGATACCCCGCTGGTGGTGACCGACACCGGCAATCCCGCAAGCCTGCAGGCGCTGATGGAGCAGGCCCGCCTGGTGCTGACCACGGTGGGCCCCTACCAGCTCTACGGCAACGAACTCGTGGCCGCCTGCGCCCGCGCCGGCGTGGACTATGTGGACCTGTGCGGCGAGCCAGCGTGGATGCGCCAGATGATCGATGCCCACGAGGCCGCAGCCCGGGCCAGCGGCGCGCGCATCGTGTTCTCCTGCGGCTTCGATTCCATTCCCTTCGACCTGGGCGTGTTCATGCTGCAGCGAGAGATGCAGGCCCGCTTCGGCCAGCCCGCCCAGCGCGTGCGGGGCCGGGTGCGCAAGATGAAGGGCACGTTCTCGGGCGGCACGGCGGCCAGCCTCAAGGCCACCATGGCGGCGGCCGCCCAGCCGGGCGTGCTGGAACTGCTGCGCAATCCGTTCTCGCTCACGCCGGGCTTCGAGGGTCCGCGCCAACCGTCCGGCAGCAAGCCCATGGTGGACGAGGTGCTGGGCCTGTGGGTGGCGCCCTTCGTGATGGCGGCCATCAACACGCGCAACGTGCACCGCTCCAACTTTCTGCTGGGCCATGCCTATGGCGCCGACTTTGTCTACGACGAGATGATGGTCACAGGCGCGGGCGAAAAGGGCGAGGCCCTGGCCAACGCCGTGGCGGCCGACAAGTCGCTGGGCGCGGACGACGGCCCCAAGCCTGGCGAGGGGCCATCGCGCGAAGAGCGTGAATCGGGCTTCTACGACGTGCTGTTCATCGGCACCGACACGACCGGCCACAGCCTGCGCGTGGGCGTCAAGGGCGACCGCGATCCGGGCTACGGCTCCACGTCCAAGATGATCACCGAGGCCGCCGTCTGCCTGCTGCAGGACGCCCCGGACACGCCCGGCGGCATCTGGACCACGGCGCCTGCCATGGGCGACGCGCTCATCGCCAGGCTCAAGGCCAATGCCGGCCTGAGCTTCACGGTGGAGGAACAGAACCCCTCTTAGGCCGCCAGCAGCCGCTGCACGCGCTCGCGCAGCAGCGCGGGCTGCACCTCGGCCTGGGCCATGGGCTGGCCCACGTTCAGGCCCACACGGTTGAACAGGCCACGGCGGAAGGGCCGCACCATGGCGCCGCCCTGCTCGATGCGGCTGAAGTACGAGCCCCAGAGATTGGTCAGCGCCATGGGGACCACGGGCACCTGCAGGCCATCGGCCTGGGCGCGCTCGACGATCTTCATGATGCCGCCACGGAACTCCTGCAGCTGCCCGTCGCGCGTGATGCCGCCCTCGGGGAAGATGGCCAGCAGGTCGCCCTCGCGCAGCACCTGGGCGGCGCGCTCGAACGCAGCCTCGTAGGTGGCGGGATCTTCCTTCTGGGGCGCGACCGGAATGGCCTTGGCCAGGCGGAACAGCCAGCCCAGCACGGGCACGCGGAAGATGCGGTGGTCCATCAGGAAGTAGATGGGCCGGGGGCTGGCGGCCATGAGCAGCACGGCATCGACAAAGCTCACATGGTTGCAGGCCAGGATGGCCGCGCCGGTGGCCGGGATGTGCTCGTCGCCCTGCACCTTGAAGCGGTACACGAAGCGCGAGACCACCCAGGCCACGAAGCGCAGCAGGTACTCGGGCACCAGCAAGAAGATGTAGGCCGCCACCACGGCATTGGCAATGCCCGTGATCAGGAAAACCTGGGGAATGCTGAAGCCCGCCGCCAGCAGCGCGCCGGCCAGCACGCTGGAGGCGATCATGAACAGCGCGTTGAGGATGTTGTTGGCCGCGATGATCCGCGCGCGGTGCGTGGGCTGGCTGCGCATCTGGATCAGCGCGTACATGGGCACGCTGTAGATGCCGGCCGACAGGGCCAGCATGCCCAGGTCGGCCATCACGCGCCAGTGCGCGGGCTGGGCAAAGAAGGCACCCACGCCCATCAGCTCGGAGGCCGGCAGCGCGCGCGAGGCAAAGAACAGGTCCACGGCGAACACGCTCATGCCGATGGCGCCCAGCGGCACCAGGCCGATCTCCACATGGCGGCGGCTGAACACCTCGCACAGCAGCGAGCCCGTGCCAATGCCCACGGAAAACACCACCAGCAGCAGCGAGGCCACATGCTCGTCGCCATGCAGCACCTCCTTGGCAAAGCTGGGGAACTGGGCCAGGAACACGGCGCCGAAGAACCACATCCAGCTGATGCCCAGCAGCGAGCGGAACACGGCGGGCTGCTCGCGGGCCAGCTGCAGGTTGCGCCAGGTCTCGGTGAAGGGGTTCCAGTTGATGACCAGGTGCGGGTCGGTGGCCGGCGCATTGGGGATGAACTGCGCAAAGATCCGCCCGATCACCGCCAGCGCCAGGCAGGCCACGGCCACCTGCATATGGCCCACCTCGGGCACGGCCACCAGCAGGCCGCCTGCCACGTTGCCCAGCAGGATGGCCACGAAGGTGCCCATCTCCACCATGCCGTTGCCGCCCGTCAGCTCGCGCTCGCTGAGCACCTGGGGCAGGTAGGCGAATTTCACGGGGCCGAACAGCGTGGAGTGCAGGCCCATCAGGAAGACGCAGCCCAGCAGCAGCGGCACATTGGCCTGGATGAAGCCCCAGGCGGCCAGCGCCATGATGGCGATCTCCAGGTTCTTGACCAGGCGGAACATGCGGGTCTTGTCCCACTTGTCCGTCAGCTGGCCCGAGGTGGCCGAGAACAGCAGGAACGGCAGGATGAACAGCGCCCCGATCACCAGCCCCGCCATGGCCGAAGGCAGCCAGGAGACGCTGAGCTGGTAGGTCACCATCACGGTGAGCGCGAACTTGAACAGGTTGTCGTTGGCCGCCCCCGAGAACTGCGTCCAGAAGAACGGCGCAAAGCGCCGCTGGCCCAGCAGGGCGAACTGGTTGGGGTGCTCGTGCGCGGCCGATGGCACGGCGCCGGCCGTTGCGGTGGGGGCAGACGGGCTGCCGGTCTCTTGCTGGAACATCTTGTCTTCCCTCAACGGTTGGTGGCGCCGCCGTGGCCGCACGCATCGGCGCACATTGTGCCCGTACTGGTCATGCGCGCCGTGCCGGCCGCACGCAGCGCGGCGATCACGGGCAGGGCGGCGGCCGCCGCCACCACATGCTTGAGGCTGTGGCCGGACACCAGCCCGGCCGTGGCCTCGAAGACGGCCGCATCGCCCCACTCCAGCAGCTTGGCCGCGCCATACCAGGCAATCACCACGCCCAGGCGCAGCGCCAGCGCGCCATGGCGCGGCGCCACGCAGGCCAGGCCCAGCACCGCCAGCATGCCGCCGCCCTGCACCAGCGCCCAGGGCAGCAGGTTGCCGCCATGCAGCCAGACCACCACCGAGGCCACGGCGGCGACCAGCATGGCCACCGCGGCACGCACGGCCACGCGGTCGGCAATGCGCGATTGCAGCGCCAGCCCCAGCATGCCGGCAAAGGCCATGGACATGCCCAGCCGGTCGCCGGCCAGGGTGGCATCGTGGGGTGCCCAGTGGTAGACGGACGAACCTATGGCCGAACACGCCAGCCCCGTGAAGAACAGCGCGGCCAACCAGCGCAGGGCCGGCGCCAGCGCCTGGCTACGCCGGTCCAGCAGCAGGCGCGCGCCCGCCACGGCGGCCCAGGCAAAGCCCAGGTTGCTGAGCACATCCAGCGCATGGGGCAGCGCCCCCCAGGCGCGCTGGTCGGCAAACGCGTGAAAGTCCTGCGGCTGCGGCACGGCGGGGCCAAGCCAGGCGGCCAGCAGCAGCAGGGCAGCGCCCCAGTACAGCGCGCGCAGGGCGGCGGCCGGTGAAATCGATACGGATGGCATGTGTTGCTCCTCGTGAAAAGTGAGGCGGAGTGTGGCGAGCCATCGGCCCTTCCAGCATCGTTTTTCTGCACCCGCCGCGCAAACCAGCACCTCGGGTATCGATAATCGCTACCCATGAGCACCACTGCCGACCTCGTCATCGCCCTCAAGAAGGAACTCAAGGCCGCCCAGATGACCTATGCCGACCTGGCGCGCGCCCTGGGCATGGCCGAGTCCAGCGTCAAGCGCATGCTGGCCAAGGGCGACATGCCGCTGTCGCGCATCGATGCCATCTGCCGCGCGCTGAGCCTGGACTTCGCCGACCTGGCGCGCCGCGTGGCCGACAGCCAACCGCTACTGCAGGAGATGACGCCCGAGCAGGAGAACGCCGTGGTCGCCGACCGCAAGCTGCTGCTGATGGCCATCTGCGTGCTCAGCCAGTGGACGCTGGAGCAGATCGTGGCCACCTACCGCATGACCGAGGCCGAAGGCATCCGCTACCTGGCCCAGCTGGACCGCATCGGCATCATCGAACTGCGCCCCGGCAACCGCTACCGGCTGCGCCTGGCCAAGACCTTCCGCTGGCGCGCACGCGGGCCGGTGATGGAGTACTTCCGCGAGAACGCCGTGCTCGACTATTTCGGCGGCGGCTTCGACCAGCCGGGCGAGGGCATGCTGATGGTGCACGGCTCCATCGGCCGGCATCTGGCGCCCAGCTTCGTGGAACGCATACAGCGGCTGGCCCATGATTTTTCCCAGCAGCACCTGCAGGACCAGCGCCTGCCGCCCGGCCAGCGCGAGGGCTACACCCTGGTGCTGGCCATGCGCAGCTGGGAATTCACGGCGTTCACGGCCCTGAGAAGAGGCACTGTCTGACGGCAGCCTGCGCTGCAGCGCCTGGCAACAAGGCTTCACCAAGGCGATACACAAGATTGCAAGACTTCGCGTCGCGGCAACCCGGGCTTGACGCAGCACTCGCACCATGCAGTCATGGATTCCCGTCACAGGGACTCCAGCCCGATGAACCAAGGACAAGGAGCCGCCATGATTTCCCTTCGCACACCGCTGATCGCCGCGACCGTGGCCCTGGCCGGATGGGCCGGGACCGCGCAGGCCCAGGCCAACGTGACCTACGCGGCGCCGGGTGCCGCCATCTCTGTGCAGTTCGGCGCGCCGCCCCCCATGCGCTACGAGGCCGTTCCGGCACCGCGCCGCGGCTATGTGTGGGCGCCGGGCTACTGGCGCCCGCAGGGCCACCGCCATGCCTGGGTGGCCGGCCACTGGGTCAAGGCGCGCCCCGGCTATGTGTACCGCCAGCCCGTGTGGTCGCAGCACGGTGGCCGCTGGGGCTACGCACCCGGCCGCTGGGACCGTGACCGCGACGGCGTGCCGGACCGCCATGACCGCCGCCCCAACAACCCCTACCGCCATTGAGAGGCGCCTGCGCCCGGCATGAAGCCCGCCCCATCGGCGGGCTTTTTGCTGAGCGCTGCGGCCATGCCCACACTGGCTTCATACCAACATATGCATATAAAAGTGGCTCATTAAGTTCTCAGGAAAATATGGGAATTGATTCACCGGATTTCCCTGCACACCATGCGCCCCTCGCTTTTCCGCTCCTGGATTCCCGCCGCCGCCGCGGCCCTGGCCGTCCTCGGCTCCACCGCAGCGGTGGCAGCCGATTCGGCGGCTTCGTGGCCGCACCAGCCCGTGACCATGATCCTGGGCTTCCCGGCAGGCTCGGGCGTGGACGTGATCGCGCGCGGCGTGCAGGAGCCGCTGTCCCAGCGCCTGGGCCAGCCGCTGATCATTGACTACAAGTCGGGAGCGGCCGGCAACATCGCCAGCGAGATCGTGGCGCGCGCCAAGCCGGACGGCTACACGCTGGCCTTCGGCACGGCGGCCACGCACGGCAGCAATGCGGCGCTGTACAAGAAGCTGCCGTTTGACGTGGAAACCGACTTCGTGCCCGTGGCGCCGCTGATCGATGTGTCCAACGTGCTGACCATCAATCCCAACGTGATCAACGTCAGGAACCTCAAGGAGTTCGTGGACGAGATCAAGGCCAACCCCGGCAAGTACAACTACGCCTCCACGGGCAACGGCGCGGGCACGCACATGGCCTTTGCAGAGTTCAATGCGCGCCTGGGGCTGAACATGGTCCACGTGCCCTACAAGGGCGGCCCCGAGGCCATCACCTCGGTGCTGCGCGGCGAGACCTGCTGCATCATGAACCAGGTCCAGACCGTGCTGCCGCACTACAAGAGCGGCAAGGTGCGCCTGCTGGGCGTGACCACGGCCAAGCCCGTGGAAGTGATCAAGGAAGTGCCCACCATCGCCTCCAGCGGCCTGACGGGCACCAAGGGCTTCGACAGCTCGATCTGGTTCGGCATCTTCGCGCCCAAGGGCACGGACCCGGCCATCGTGGCCAAGCTCGGCCAGGCCGTGCGCGAGGTGCTGGAGCTGCCCGAGGTGCGTGCGCGCTTCGAGTCCCAGGGCAATGCCATCCGCATAGAGACGCCCGAGCAGTTCAAGAAAACCGTGCACAACGACCGCCTGAAGTGGGCACAGGTGGTCAAAGACGCGAAAATCAGCATCGATTGATGCCGCGCGCGCCCGCAGGCCCTGCCCCGCTGGCGCGCCTTTCCTCGTGAGTTCCTGGTGAGTCTATGTCCCTGACCGAACCGGCAGCCGCGGCCCCTGCGGGCCTGGCTGCCCTTGAAGAACGCCTGCGCGACGACCTCGTCGCCCTGGGCTGGCCTGCCAAGGCCTGGATCCCTCCCTCCACCCGCGACGGCCAGCCCGTGCACGATGTCCTGGTCATCGGCGCCGGCCAGGCCGGCCTGGCCCTGTCGGCCGCGCTGTCCCAGCTGGGCATCGCGGCCGTTTTGCTGGACAAGGCCCCGCTGGACTTCGAAGGCCCCTGGGCCACGACGGCGCGCATGGAAACCCTGCGCTCGCCCAAGGAGCTGACCGGCCCCGCGCTGGGCCTGCCCTCGCTGACCTTCCGCGCCTGGTTCATCGCCCAATGGGGCCGCGAAGCCTGGGCCGCGCTGGACAAGATCCCGCGCCTGCAGTGGATGGACTACCTGCGCTGGTACCGCCGCGTGATGCGCTGCGACGTGCGCAACGGCCACCAGGTCACGGCCATCCGCCCGCAGGCCGACGGCACGGTCGAGGTCGATGTGACGGCCGATGGCGCCTCGCGCACCTGGCTGGCGCGCCGCGTGGTGCTGGCCACGGGCCGCGACGGCCTGGGCGGCCCGCAGATCCCCGCCTTCATGCAGGGCGTGGACCGCAGCCGCTGGGCACACTCCTCCGACGTGCTCGACTACGGCCGCCTGGCCGGCCTGCACGTGGGCGTGGTGGGCGCGGGCTCGTCGGCCATGGACAGCGCGGCCACCGCGCTGGAGAACGGCGCCGCCAGCGTGGACCTGCTGGTGCGCCGCAGCGACCTGCCGCGCATCAACAAATCCAAGGGCTCGGGCACGCCCGGCCTCACGCACGGCCAGTTCCTGCTGCCCGACGCCTGGAAATGGCGCATACGCCACTACATCAACGTGCAGCAGGTGCCACCGCCGCACGGCAGCACGCTGCGCGTCTCGCGCCACGCCAACGCCCACTTCAACCTGGGCTGCGCCGTGCAGAAGGTGGAGCAGGACGGAGACCGGCTGCGCGTGGACACGCCGCGCGGCGTGTTCGTGCTGGACTTCCTGATCGTCTCCACCGGCTTTGCCATCGACTGGCGCCAGCGCCCCGAGTTCGCCGACCTGGCGCCCCATGTGCGCATCTGGAGCGACCGCTTCGTGCCCGAGGCGGGTGCCGAGGACCAGGAACTGTCGGACTCGCCCGACCTGGGCCCGCTGTTCGAGTTCCAGGAAAAGACGCCCGGCGCCCTGCCCGGCCTGGACCATGTGCACTGCTTTTGCTATCCGGCCGCGCTGTCGCACGGCACGGTGTCGGGCGATATCCCCGCCATCAGCGACGGCGCACGCAAGCTGGCCCAGGGCCTGGCCTCGCTGTTCTACCGCGAGGACCTGGAACACCACTACGCCCAGCTGCAGTCCTATTCCGAGCCCGAGCTCGACGGCGGCGAATGGACGCCCGCCGACCCCGAAGCCCGCGTGCGGGCCCTGGCAGACAAGACCTGAGATACCCATGACCACCGCCAACGACACCATCGACCGCCTGGCCGGCCTGACCGACCAGTCCCCCGTTTTCGCCACGCGCCGCCAGCGCGACAAGGTGGCCATCGCCACCCAGGCCTGCGAGGACCTGCTGCTGGGCGACGGCCTGGCCGACAGCCTGTCGCGCGCCGAGCGCCTGGTGCTGGCCAGCGAGCAATGCCGCGTCAGCGGCGTCCAGGCCCTGGCCGATGAATACCGCCAGCGTGCCGAGTCCCTGGGCGACGCCCTGACGCCCGCGCTGCGCACCGTGCTGGCCCAGCCCGGCGCCCAGACCGGCAACGCCCGCCTGGATGCGGCCCTGCACTTCGTGCGCACCCTGGCCCTGCACCCGGCCGAAAGCGACCGCGCGGCCCTGCTGGCCATGCCCGAGTCCGGCCTGTCCATCGACGACACCGTGCTGGTGGCCCAGCTGGTGGGTTTCATCGCCTACCAGTTGCGCCTGTTCGCGGGCGTGCAGGCCATGGTCGCGCTGGGCGGCCAGGCCAGCACGCCGGCTGCCGAAGCCGCCGCCGCCCCCTTCGTGCACCCCGCCAACCTGCCGCCACCGGGCGAGCCGCTGCGCCGCAACGGCTACACCAGCGAGACGCTGGACTGGACGTCCTGGCTGCCCGTGCTCGACCCCGCCACGGCCACGGCCGAGCAGCAGGCCGTGCTGGACCTGAGCCACCCCAAGGCGCGCACGTCGGACTTCTACCTGCTGCTGGCCCGCCAGCCGCGCGTGCTGTCGGAGCGCTCGCAGGCCTTCAACGCCATCATGTACGCGCCCGGCGGCCTGTCGCGCGCCGAGCGCGAGGTGGCGGCCACGGCCGTCTCGCGCTCCAACGGCTGCGTGTACTGCGCATCGGTCCACGCCCAGCGTTTCGAGCAACTGGCCAAGCGCAACGATGTCATGGCACAGATGTTCGACGACCCCGACACGGCCGGCACCAATGCGCGCGAACGCGCCATCATCCAGTCCTCGCTGGCCCTGACGCGCGCGCCGGGCAGCTTTGGCGCTGCCCAGCTGCAGCCGCTGCGCGATGCCGGCCTCACGGACCAGGAAATCCTGGACATGCTGCACTCGGCCGCGCTGTTCGGCTGGGCGAACCGGTTGATGCTCAATCTCGGCAAGGAGAGGTACATCACCCCCTGAGGCGCTTACGCGCCTTCCCCCGTATGCACGGCGCCCTCTCTCGCTACGCGGGAGGGGGACGACACCCTCGCGGCGGGGCGGCCCTTGCTCGGTGTCCCTGACTTAGGCCGCGCCAGTTTCATGCGCTGTGCATTAAGACGCGGCGCTTCACCTCAGTACACATCCCTGCGGTAACGGCCTTCGACGATCAGATCTTCGACGGCGGTAGCGCCCAGGATGTCGGCCAGCGCGGCATCAACGCCTGCGGCCATGCCGTCGGCGCTGCCGCAGACGTAGAGCACGGCGCCGTCGGTGATCCAGTCGCGCAGGGGTTCGGCGGCTTCGCGCAGGGCATCCTGCACGTAGCGGCGCCGGGCCTGGTCGCGGGAGTAGATGAAGTCGGCGCGCTGCAGCTTGCCTGCGGCCAGCCAGCCGGAGACCTCGGCCTCGCAGTACCCGTCATGGGCCCGCTGGCGTTCGCCGAACAGCAGCCAGTTGCGGTGGCGGCCTGCGTGCATGCGCGCCAGCAGGTGGCCGCGTAGGCCGGCATAGCCGGAGCCGTTGCCGATGAAGATGGCCGGCGCATCGGGCTCGGCACCTGCCTCTTCGCGCGGCTCGAAGGCGCGGTTTTCCACCAGTCTCATGGCCACGGAGGTGCCCCGGGCCGCATGCGCCGTCAGCCAGCCCGACGCCACGCCCAGGCCGCCGTCATGGCGGGCCTGGCGCACCAGCAGCCGCACATGGCCGTCCTGCGGCAGCGAGGCGACCGAGTAGCTGCGCGGCAGCAGCGGCCGCAGCGCATCGGCCACGGCCTGGGGCGCGGTGCCGGGGGCGATGTCGCCCGGGGCCGGCAGCACGCTGGCGGCCAGCGCCTCGGCCAGCGTGCAGGTCTGCTGGCGCCATTGCACGGGGGCCGAGCCGTCACATTCCTGGGCGGCCAGCCAGGCCTGCACGGTGGCTGCGCCATGGCGTGGCAGCACCTCGGCCAGCGCACCAGCCCGCCACAGCGGGGCCACGCCTTCGGGCGGTGCCAAGTCCAGCACATAAAGCCCTGCGCCCTGGCTGCCCGCATTGCACAGGCTGCGCGCCTGCAGCGGCCATGCGGCAAAGGCCGTGGCATCGGCAAGCGGTTCCGCCGAAGACGCAGGCAGGGCATCGCACACGGGCAGCACGGCGCCGAAATGCCCTGCCAGCGCCTGCTGCCAGGCATGCCAGGCCTGGGCGTCCTCGCCATCCATCTCGATCAGCGGAAACACGGGCTGTGCGCCCAGGCGGCGCAGCTGGTGGTCCAGTGCATGGCCAAAGCCGCAGAAGGCCGCGTACTGCCGATCGCCCAACGCCAGCAGGCCGTATTGCAGGTGCGGCAGGGCCGAGCCCGAGGCCGCGCCCAGCAGGCGGGCAAAGCGGCGCGCGGCATCGGGCGGGTCGCCTTCGCCGAAGGTGCTGGCCACGAAGAGCACGCGCCGGTGGTGGCGCAGTTGCTCGGCATCCAGCGCCGCCACGGATTGCAGGCTGGCCGCCATGCCTGCGCCGCGCAGCGCAGCCACGGTGGCTACGGCCAGGCGCTCGGCGCGGCCGGCCTGGCTGGCGAAGGCGACCAGCACGGTGTCCTGGCCCGCAGGGGCGGACGGTGGCGGGTCCGCCATCAGCGCCTGGCGCTCCTTGGCCAGGGCACGCGCCTTGCGCCGGCGGTCCAGGTAGAGCATCCAGCCCGTGATGGCGAACAGGGGCATGATCAGCGAGGCCAGCGTCATGAAGATGCGCCCCGGCATGCCGAAATAAGTGCCCATGTGCAGCGGGTAGATGGCACCCACGGCGCGGCGGCCCGTGGGCAGGTCGGCATAGCGCTCGTCGCGCTGCACGGCGCCGTCGGGCAGCAGGGCCATCTGGTTGCGCGCGCGCTCATGGGCGGCATCGGCATCCAGCCAGCTGATCTGCAGGGGCTGGCCCGCGCGCTCGGGCAGGCGCAGCTGGGCGAACTGCCAGCCATGGGCGATGCGCTCGAAGGCGGCCCAGCCGGGCGCGATGTCGATGAGCTGCTGCGCGCCAGTCGGCTCAGGCCGGCCGCCACCGGGTTTCGAGGACGGCGCCGCGGGAGCGGCCACACGCGGCGGCACGCCGGCCCAGCCATCCACCGTGCTGCGCACCACGCCAAAGGCCCAGTACATGCCGGTGCAGGTGAACACCACATAGGCCACCAGGGCCCAGGTGCCCGCCACCGAGTGCAGGCCCCAGAGAAAGGAGCGGCCCTTGAGCGCCGGGTCGAAGGTCAGCCAGATGCGCCAGGACAGCGGCCGGCGCGGCCAGCGCAGGTACAGGCCCGACAGCGACAGCATCAGCAACAGGCCGGCCAGGGTGCCCGTGATCGGCTTGCCGTCATCGCGCGGCAGCAGCAGCCAGCGGTGCAGGCGCTCCACCCATTCGAAGAACTCCGTGCCGTGTTGCTCGGGCAGCTGCGCGCCCGTGTAGGGATCGACAAAGACCGTCTGGCCCCGGCGCTGGCCGGCCGGTGGCTTGAAGGCCACCTGGGCCGAGCGGCCGGGCTCGGCAAAGACGGTAATGCGCTGGACCACGCGCTGCTCGCCGGCCTCGCGCAGCGCCTGCGCAATCTGCGGCGGCCCCAGCGGTGGGTCATCGCGCGCAGGCACGGAGACAGTGCCGGGATTCAGCCAGCCCAGGATCTCCTCATGGAACGAGAACACCGCGCCCGACAGCCCGATGACGATGAGCACCGTGCCGGCCGTAATGCCGACGAACCAGTGCAACTGGAACCAGATTTTCTTGAAAGTCATGGGGAGCAGGCGGCGGCGTTCAGCGGTCCATCACGGTGCGCAACGGAACATCAGGACAGAACGGTGCATGGAAGGCAGGCGTGCAGGAATGAAGGGGCCAGGCGCCTGTGCGTCGGCCGGGACCCAGGGATGCAAGGCACCCATCAGCGCGAAATTCTAAATTGTTCTCATTTACGGCGTGTTGCACGCGCGATAGGCCCGCAAGGCGGCCTGGGGTTTCGTGCAGGCTTGAGCCACCGGGATGCAGCGCCTCTACCCAATGGAAATCGCCTGCCGAAACAGGTTCGGCAGGCGATGGTTCAGCGCCTCTTCAACCGTGTGTCAACCGCGTCTACGGCGCAGATTCCACAGGCCTGCAGCCAGCATCAGCAGCATGGCCATGGCGAGCATGCGCGGTTCGAGGGCAGGGATCGGCCGGGCACCCGGTGCCGCCCCCACACGCGCCGGACCGCTGGGATCCACGATCACGCCATTGGCTGCGCGATCGTCATCACCCTGGCCGCCATCGGTGACCACCACCGAGGTCGTATTGCCCGACACCACAGCACCCGCAGGCTGATACCAGGAGTCCGCCGCCCCTGCGGACGCTGGACCGAACTTCCAGTACGCCATGCCGGTCACCGGCCCCGGCCAGGTGACGCTGACCGTGATCGAGCTGCTGGCCGTACAGCCCCGGGCCACGAAGTGCACATTGCCGTACGGGAAGCTCAACTGGCCCGGCGCACCCGCCGCAGCCGCGACGAAGGACGACTGCGACACATCGAACCCGCAGCCCGCGCCACCACCGCTCAAGGTCGCCGTGGCATTGCCTGCCCCGGTGGCTGTCGGACCCGTGAAGGTCTTTCCGAGCACGTTGAGCGAAGTCGTTGTGGCAGGTCCGGTATTGCCATTGCCTGGATTGGTCTGGGTCGCGCTGATCGTGTGCAGACCCGGCGTCGGCAAGCCGCCGCCTGGCGTGCAGCTCCACGTCTGATCGGCCGCGACGATTGCCGTACACAGTGTCGTCGAGCCATCCTTCACCGTGATCGTGTAGCCCGGCGTGCCGGTGCCGGAAATCTGCGGATAGCCTCCCACCGTGGTCGGCGAAACCGTCAGCGTCGGAGCCACCGGCACCTGCGTGCTGGGAGTGACCGGCGTTGCTGGTGTCGATGCACAGTTCACAGTGCAACCTGCCGTCGGATTGACCGGGCTGATGCCACCCGACGGATCGTAGGAGGCCGTGTTCGTGCTCGAGCCCACCGCCGTCGGAACAGCTGGCAGGTTGAAGCTGGTGTTGCCACCCGCTGCGACCGAAGCCGTGAAGTTCACCGTGCAAGTCAGCACGGAGCTGCCATTGCCCGCAAACGGGAAGGTGTTTGGCGTGCAGGTCGCACTGGCTACGTTCGCGCCGGTCGGCACTCCCGTGATGCTGATGCCTGCAGGCACCAGGTCCTTGATGGTCACGCTGGTGGCGGGGCCAAAGGCTCCAGCCGCATTCGCTACCGTGAAGGCGTAGTTGAACGCAGTCCCCACAGCCAAGCTACCGGGGTTGGCTTTGGTGACCGTCAGCGCAGGCGTACCAGGCGTGACCGGTGTGGTGGGTGTCGACGCGCAGTCTGTTGTGCACCCTGCCGTCGGATTGACAGGGCTGATGCCACCCGACGGATCGTAGGAAGCCGTGTTCGTGCTCGAACCCACCGCCGTCGGAACAGCCGGCAGATTGAAGCTGCTGTTGCTGCCAGCCGCCACCGGCGTGGTGAAGCTCACCGTGCAAGACAGGATCGCCGTGCCATTGCCCACGAAGGGGAAGGTATTGGGCGTGCAGGTCGCACTGGCCACGTTCGCACCGGTCGGCACGCCCGTGATGCTGATGCCTGCAGGCACCAGATCCTTGATGGTCACGCTGGTGGCGGGACCGAAGGCACTGGCGGCATTGGACACGGAGAACGCGTAGTTGAACGCAGTCCCCACAGCCAGGCTACCCGGGTTGGCCTTGGTAACCGTCAGCGCAGGCGTGCCAGGAGTGACTGGAGTCACCGGTGTGGAAGCGCAGTCTGTCGTACACCCTGCCGTCGGATTGACGGGGCTGATGCCGCCCGACGGATCGTAGGAGGCCGTGTTCGTACTCGAGCCCACAGCCGTCGGCACAGCCGGCAGGTTGAAGCTGGTGCTGGCACCGGCTGCGACCGAGGTCGTGAAGTTCACCGTACACGTCAGGACGGCGCTGCCATTGCCCGCAAACGGGAAGGTGTTGGGCGCGCAGGTCGCACTGGCCACGTTCGCACCGGTCGGCACGCCCGTGATGCTGATACCCGCAGGCACCAAGTCCTTGATGGTCACGCTGGTGGCAGGGCCGAAGGCACCGGCCGCATTCGCTACCGAGAACGCATAGTTGAAGGGCGTGCCCACAGCCAAGCTGCCCGGGTTGGCCTTGGTGACCGTCAGCGCTGGCGTACCAGGCGTGACTGGAGTCACCGGTGTGGAAGCGCAGTCTGTCGTGCAACCGGCCGTCGGATTGACCGGGCTGATGCCACCCGACGGATCGTAGGAGGCCGTGTTCGTGCTCGAACCCACCGCCGTCGGAACAGCCGGCAGGTTGAAGCTGGTGTTCCCACCCGCCGCCACTGCCGCAGTGAAGTTCACCGTGCACGTCAGCACGGAGCTGCCATTACCCGCAAACGGGAAGGTGTTGGGCGTGCAGGTCGCACTGGCCACGTTCGCACCGGTCGGCACGCCCGTGATGCTGATGCCTGCAGGCACCAGGTCCTTGATGGTCACGCTGGTGGCGGGGCCGAAGGCTCCAGCCGCATTCGCTACCGTGAAGGCGTAGTTGAACGCAGTCCCCACAGCCAGGCTGCCGGGGTTGGCCTTGGTAACCGTCAACGCAGGCGTGCCTGGCGTGACTGGAGTCACCGGTGTGGAAGCGCAGTCTGTCGTGCAACCAGCCGTCGGATTGACCGGGCTGATGCCGCCAGACGGATCGTAGGAGGCCGTGTTGGTGCTCGAACCCACAGCCGTCGGCACAGCCGGCAGGTTGAAGCTGCTGTTGCCACCCGCTGCCACTGCCGCAGTGAAGTTCACCGTACACGTCAGCACGGAGCTGCCATTGCCCGCAAACGGGAAGGTGTTGGGCGTGCAGGTCGCACTGGACACGTTCGCATCGGTCGGCACACCCGTGATGCTGATGCCTGCAGGCACCAAATCCTTGATGGTCACGCTGGTGGCGGGACCAAACGCTCCAGCCGCATTCGCTACCGTGAAGGCGTAGTTGAAGGGCGTGCCCACAGCCAGGCTACCCGGGTTGGCTTTGGTGACCGTCAACGCTGGCGTGCCTGGCGTGACTGGAGTCACCGGTGTGGAAGCGCAGTCTGTCGTGCAACCAGCCGTCGGATTGACCGGACTGATGCCGCCCGACGGATCGTAGGAGGCCGTGTTGGTGCTCGAACCCACAGCCGTCGGCACAGCCGGCAGGTTGAAGCTGCTGTTGCCACCAGCTGCCACCGGCGTGGTGAAGCTCACCGTGCAAGACAGGATCGCCGTGCCATTGCCCGCAAACGGGAAGGTGTTGGGCGTGCAGGTCGCACTGGCCACGTTTGCGCCGGTCGGCACGCCCGTGATGGTGATGCCCGCAGGCACCAGATCCTTGATGGTCACGCTGTTGGCAGGGCCAAACGCTCCAGCCGCATTCGCTACCGTGAAGGCGTAGTTGAACGGCGTGCCCACAGCCAGGCTACCGGGGTTGGCCTTGGTGACCGTCAACGCAGGCGTGCCAGGGGTGACCGGTGTGGTGGGTGTCGACGCGCAGTTCGTCGTGCACCCTGCCGTCGGATTGACCGGGCTGATTCCGCCGGACGGATCGTAGGAGGCCGTGTTGGTGCTCGAACCCACCGCCGTCGGAACAGCCGGCAGGTTGAAGCTGGTGTTGCCACCCGCCGCCACTGCCGCAGTGAAGTTCACTGTGCAAGTCAGCACGGAGCTGCCATTGCCCGCAAACGGGAAGGTGTTGGGCGTGCAGGTCGCACTAGCCACGTTTGCACCAGTCGGCACGCCCGTGATGCTGATGCCTGCCGGCACCAGGTCCTTGATGGTCACGCTGCTGGCGGAACCGAAGGCACTGGCGGCATTGGACACGGAGAACGCATAGTTGAAGGGCGTGCCCACAGCCAAGCTACCGGGGTTGGCCTTGGTGACCGTCAACGCTGGCGTACCAGGCGTCACCGGCGTGGAAGGCGTCGATGCGCAGTTCGTCGTGCAGCCGGCCGTCGGATTGACCGGGTTGATTCCGCCCGACGGATCGTAGGAGGCCGTGTTCGTGCTCGAACCCACAGCCGTCGGCACAGCCGGCAGGTTGAAGCTGCTGTTGCCACCCGCTGCCACTGCCGCAGTGAAGTTCACCGTACACGTCAGCACGGAGCTGCCATTGCCCGCAAACGGGAAGGTGTTGGGCGTGCAGGTCGCACTGGACACGTTCGCATCGGTCGGCACACCCGTGATGCTGATGCCTGCAGGCACCAAATCCTTGATGGTCACGCTGGTGGCGGGACCAAACGCTCCAGCCGCATTCGCTACCGTGAAGGCGTAGTTGAAGGGCGTGCCCACAGCCAGGCTACCCGGGTTGGCTTTGGTGACCGTCAACGCTGGCGTGCCTGGCGTGACTGGAGTCACCGGTGTGGAAGCGCAGTCTGTCGTGCAACCAGCCGTCGGATTGACCGGACTGATGCCGCCCGACGGATCGTAGGAGGCCGTGTTGGTGCTCGAACCCACAGCCGTCGGCACAGCCGGCAGGTTGAAGCTGCTGTTGCCACCAGCTGCCACCGGCGTGGTGAAGCTCACCGTGCAAGACAGGATCGCCGTGCCATTGCCCGCAAACGGGAAGGTGTTGGGCGTGCAGGTCGCACTGGCCACGTTTGCGCCGGTCGGCACGCCCGTGATGGTGATGCCCGCAGGCACCAGATCCTTGATGGTCACGCTGTTGGCAGGGCCAAACGCTCCAGCCGCATTCGCTACCGTGAAGGCGTAGTTGAACGGCGTGCCCACAGCCAGGCTGCCGGGATTGGCCTTGGTGACCGTCAACGCTGGCGTACCAGGCGTCACCGGCGTGGAAGGCGTCGATGCGCAATCCGTCGTGCAACCCGCCGTCGGATTGACCGGGCTGATGCCACCCGACGGATCGTAGGAGGCCGTGTTGGTGCTCGAACCCACAGCCGTCGGTACAGCCGGCAGATTGAAGCTGGTGTTGCCACCGGCTGCCACTGCCGCAGTGAAGTTCACCGTGCAAGACAGGATCGCCGTGCCATTGCCCACGAAGGGGAAGGTGTTGGGCGTGCAGGTCGCACTGGCCACGTTCGCGCCGGTCGGCACACCCGTGATGCTGATCCCCGCAGGCACCAGGTCCTTGATGGTCACGCTGGTGGCGGAACCGAAGGCACTGGCGGCATTGGACACGGAGAACGCATAGTTGAAGGGCGTGCCCACAGTCAGGCTGCCAGGGTTGGCCTTGGTGACACTGAGGTTCACCACGCTCACAAAATGAATTTGTGCGGCGCTTGGCGAATACGCGTTTGCTCCCACGGTGAACGTGCCACCCAGGGTTCCTGCAGGAATGCTGGTGGCGATGCTGTAGGTACCACTCGCTGTGCTGGTGGCAGTGATCGAGCAGATGCCCAAAGTTGCGCCGCTTGTTCCAGTGGTGCAAGTGGCTGACGCGCCGTCCGCGCCACCGTTCAGCTTCACGCCGGGAGTACCGGCAAAGGTCACGACCTCGCCGCCCTTGGGGTTGCCACCGGCATCGCGCACATACGCTTCCACCACATCGGTTGCCGTGCCATTTGCAGCCGCGTTGTCGCTCACGACACGCAGGCCCGAATTGCTTGCCGAGGCATTGCCGGCGACAAAGGCCATCGATTGCGGGCTGTTGCCGATGGCAACTGTCCCCACCGTGGCGGCAGCCGAGTAAGTCGATGCGGTCACGCTGGTGAACGACACCGAGCAGGTCGCCGCCGCACCGGCAGTCGTGCAACTGGCGGTGGCAGGCGCCGCTCCGGCAGGCGTCACGCTGAAGTTCACGGCAACGCCGGTGACCGGATTGCCGAACGCATCCTTGGTGACCACGGAAACGACGTCCTGGCCGCCACCGGCTGCCTGGTTGTTCACATCGACCGACATGGTCGAATTGGCTGGATCGACGGCACCTGCCGTAAAGACATAGGCAGCCGTCGCACCGTACGTATTGCCACCGGAGCTGACGCCGCTGCCGCTCAATGCGCCGCTCGCGATGCTTGCGCCGGAAGTGTAGGAACCCGCGACGGTTGTCTTGGCGGTGACCTGGCAGGTACCGGCCGCATTGGTGGTGCAGGTACCGCTGAAGGTGATGTTTGCGGTGGGAGAGAACGTGACAACGCTTCCGGCCACCGGATTGCCGTTGACATCTCCCACAAACGCTTCAAGCACATCTGTCGCCGAGCCATTGGCCGTGACCGGACTGCTGACGGTACGTACCCCCGACCTGGCGGGGTCGGCGGCATTGGCCGTGAAGTTGATCACGGCCGGACTGCCGTTTGCCACGCTCTGGGTGGTGGTGCCGTTGTTGTCCGTGGCTGTGAAGCTCGCCGCACCCGCCACGGTGGATGTCACCGTGATGGAGCAGCGCGCTGGATTCGCATTGGCCGCAATCGTGCAGGAAGTTGCCGACGGTGTGCCGGCGCCGGTATGGACAAAGCCGATGGTGTGGGCGACCGTATCGACCGTTGCATTGCCATTGGCGTCCTGCAGTGCGACGGTCACCGTGCCGGTGCTCGTACCGTCGGCCATCACCGAGAGCGGCGTGGCACTGAGCAGATTGCCACTGGCTGTATTGCTGGGCGGCCCGGCAATGAAGGTGACCGATACCGGACTGCCATTGCTCACGGCCGTTCCGTTGTCCGTTGCCGTGAAACTTGCAGTGCCGACCGTGGCCGATTTCACCGTCACGGAGCAGGTGGCCGGATTGGCGTTGGCCGCGATCGTGCACGTGGGTGCGGCCGGCGTGGTCGTGCCCACGCCCGTTTTGGTGAAGACAATCGTGTGCGCCACCGTATCCGTGGCGGGATTGCCATTGGCATCGCGCAGGGTCACGCTGATCGAGCTCGTGGCAGTGTTGTCTGCGACAACGCTGAGCGGACTGGCACTGATCAGGTTTCCATTCGCGCCATTGCTGGGCGGGCCGGCCGTGTAGTTCACCACAGCCGTAGCCGTGGCGGCCGAGCCATTGATGGTGAAACCAAAGGTGCCACTGCCGACTGCGGTAGGTGCCGTGACGGTTGCCGTGTACACCCCTGCGCTGCACGAACCCGCGCCGACCGCAGGCGAGCCCTGTGTTCCGCTGTTCAGCGTGAAGGCCACCGTATTGGCACAGGTTGCAATCGAATTGCCTGACGCATCCTTGAGCTGCGCCGTCAATGTGCTGGTTGCAGTGCCATTGGCAATGATCGAGGTCGGACTCGCAACGATGGTCGAGGCACTGGTACTTGGCGGACCCGCCGTGTAGCTCACTGAAGCCGTAGCAACTGCGGCAGAGCCGTTGATGGTGAATCCGAAGATCCCGCTGCCGACGGCCGTGGGCGATGTGACGGTGCCCGTATAGATACCGGCGGTACATGAGGCCGCGCCCACACTCGGCGTTCCCTGCGTTCCGCCGTTCAGGGTGAATGCCACCGTGTTCGTGCAGGTGTTGATCGGATTGCTGCTGGCATCGACCAGTTGCACGCGCAGCACGCTGGTGGAGCTGCCGTTGGCCACGATCGATGTCGGTGTGGCGACTATCGTCGATGCACTCGTGCTCGGCGTTGCGGCCACATAGGAGACCGTTGCGGTGGCAACAGCCGCAGACCCGTTGATGGTGAACCCGAAGGTGCCGCTGCCGACCAGCACCGGCGATGTCACCGTCCCCGTGTACATGCCGGCACTGCAGCCCGTGACGCTGACGGCAGGAACGCCTTGCGTCCCCGCATTGAGGGTGAAGGCCACCGTATCGGTACAGGTGGTGACAAGGTTGCCTAAAGCATCCTTCAACTGCACGGCCAAGGTGCTGGTGGAGACGCCGTTGGCCGCAATCGATGGCGGACTCGCGGCGATTTCAGACCCACTCGTGCTGGCCGGCAGCCCGGTGAAGCTGTAAGCAACCGGCGAAGGCTGATAGGTCACTGCGCCAGATACCGGACTTCCACCCAATGGAAGATTGGAGAATGTGGCACCAGCGACTGACGACGACAAGGTCACGGGTGTCGTGAATGTTCCGGCGACACTGCTGCTGGCATTGATGGGAGACGCGCACTTTCCGCTGGAGTTGGTCGTGCAGCTGACTGCGGCGGAGCCGCCATTGAACGTGACACCTGCAGGCGGCGCTGCGAAGGTGACGGTGTCACTGCCCCCCGTCCAGGCATTGCCTTGGCCGTCAACAATGTAGACCTCCAGCAAGTCGCTGCTGCCGACAGGTTGATTGTTGGTCGTCGCCAGAACGCCGGATTTCAGGGCACAGGGAAAACCGGTGACGCTTGCCGCCGTTGAAAGCTGCGAGGTCTGGGCTCCACCGGAATTGCTGTCCGTCACTGTGACTCGCACCTGGCCGCTGAGATACGAAGGAACGGTCAGCGTTCCCGAGGCTCCGGCCATGGTCCCTGAGCCCAGATAGACCTGCGCGTCGTTGGCGCCCGCGCCGGTCGGCGACCAAAAGGCTTCCACCGTATACGGTGCCGGCTCGCTCGCATTGGCATTTGCCGTGATATTGAATGTCCAGGTGCAGGCGGCGGTGTCACTGGCGCCAACGCCAAGGGTCGGGGTCCATCCGGTTTGTCCATTGGCCGTCGTCAGCAAACTGATACCTGAGTTTGCAGCCACAGGCACGGAAAACAGCGTGTTCTGAGAAATCTTGAAGAAATCATGCGTAGTGATACGAATGGCACTTCTCGACTGGCTTGTCATCTTGTTGTTGCCAATCAACCCTGGTGCCGTACCCGTCCCACTAATATTCAACCCGTCCCCGCCGCCAGTGAAATTGTTATCGGTCACCGTCACTACCTGCATCGTGCCTGAGGCTGCCGTATTCACCGTTGGTGCCGACACATGCATTGGCGATGAAGCGGTATAGGCGGCAATAGGCAGCGAGAAGGTATTACCCGTCACGGCAAGACCAATTCCATTGCCCAGGTTGATCGTTCCATCAACCGACACCACGGCCCTGGGCGCATTTCCACCAGTCGGGCTCAGTGCGATATTCGAATCTTTGATCGTCAATCCGTTGACGGTCATGTTCGACATGACCTGGAAGAACTGCTCGAGCTGCATTCCCCCGATAGGGTTGGGCAGATTCGTTACCGTGAAATTATCGACAACAATGTTGGAAACTATGCCTGCACCGTTGCTTGCAGCAACGGAAATAGCCGAGCCCTTGTTATTGCCGTAATTTCCATTCCATATCGCGGAATTGATCGTGCTATTGGTAAAGAATACGTTTTGTGCGCCTTGATGAATCTCCGCGTACAGCTCGCAGTTGAACGGCGTCCCCTCTCCCGCAGGAGTTGGAGCCACATTCACCAGGCCGACGCGATCAATGGTGACATTGTTCGCCGGGGAGCCAACGACGAATACTGCTTCGCCACAGGTCATGTTGGGCGAATTGGTGAGCGTGATGTTCTTCCCACCAAGATAAAAAGTTTCCCAGGGGGAGTCCGCCCAGTTCTGGACTTGTATGACTCCACCGAAATCGATGGTCAATGAGCCCGTGCCGGCTGGCACGGTGCCTTTGAGCCAGTACCAGGCACCACCGGCACCAGTGGTGGTGCCCGTATCGCCGCCGCTGATCATCTGGGTTTGACCACAGGCATTGGTGGCTCCCGTCACGGCGCCGGACTGGGCTCCGCTGATGAATGTATTGGCACAGCGCACGTAAACCGTCTGATTGTCGACATACGGATGGAGGTTTCCCGCCGCATCCTTGGATGTCCCGCTCTGTATGGTCCGTACCGACGTGGTCAGTGTCGGCGCAAAGACGATGGAAACATCGGCACTCGGATCCAGCGTTTGCAGCGTGTAGTTGGCTGCCTGAATGGCCGCTCGCAGCGTACATGCGCCAGCAAAGGTGCCCCCCAGCGTGCTGACACAGGTGGTTGGTGTCGTTGCATTGGCATTGGGAGCATCGCTGTTGTCGGTGACCGTGAAGACGATGGTCGCTGCCAGTGCCGTGGATGAGATACCCGCGCATGAAAGCAGCAGCAAAGAGAAAAGGCACTTCGCTGCACGCCACTTGCGAAAAAATGCCGAACCAGGCAGGCGATTGAGAGCATGCATGATATTCCCCGTTTTCTCAAGGAGATATGACAGGAAAATGATTTTCCCAATGGCAATGGCCATCAGTTGTACCCAGCGCATTTGCATCGCCGTACCTCGAATAGTTCTATTTGAATCACGAGCTCACAACTCACCTTGCAGCCGATGAGATTGGAAGCAAAATGTTTCGCGCAGATCCTGCGCGTCAATCAAAAAAAGGCAGATTTCCATCAACGCTTGCGCGCTGCTCCACTGCCCGTTGAGCGGACACACCTTCAGTCGGGTTTGCGACGCAAAACATTCCTCCCTCGACAAACCATATTCACCGTGCTTGTATTTTTTCAGTGACGGACCAGTTTCCATGGACCCGCACCTGTGCAACGGTAAGTCGCCTATCAGACATATATACAACCCATGGTTAACCCATGCAGGTCCAATCGACCAGAACATGCACTGACAAACCACTGCACATATCGATAGGCTAAATCATGTTTTTTTCTATTTCAATAGTTTTTTTACATGAAACCAGACACTCGTACCAGCGCTACGAGGGAGGCACTTGAGCGATCTAGGGAATACCCTGAATCAGCCACACCACATACAGGTAACTGGTGGTATCCCCAATACGACTGGAACTGGCTGCGCAAGCCCCATAGAATCGCCCCTGCAGGAGAGCAGGCGGGCGCCACGGTGCCGAGCCTCACCGAAGGCGCAAACTCCCATACACGCTCAGGTTCCGTACTGCAAACACAACATGCCGTCTGGAGAGCCGCCGCACGCAATGTGCGACGCACCGAAGGAGCAAGCCCCGTTCCCATGGACGGTGGTGAATCTCTCAGGTACCAAGGACAGGGGGAGCGGCAGCTGCGTCACGACGGACGCCGGCTGCCTGCTATCCAGACCATAGCGGCCAGCTTTCGCGTGACCCGGCACATGCCTTTGAAAGGGCATCGTCATGCGCGTCATCGTTCTCGGAGCCGGTCTGATCGGCACCACGTCGGCCTACTATCTGCAATCCCTCGGTCATGAAGTGACCGTCATCGACCGCCAGGCAGCGCCCGGCGCCGAAACCAGTTTCGCCAACGGCGGGCAGATCTCGGTCAGCCATGCCGAGCCCTGGGCCAACCCCGGCGCACCGCTGAAGTTGCTGGGCTGGCTGGGCCGGCAGGACGCCCCCCTGCTGTTCCGCCTGCGCGCCGACATGCGCCAGTGGCTCTGGGGCCTGTCCTTCCTGCGCAACTGCACGCCCGCGCGCACGCGCCACAACATCCAGCAGATCGTTCGCCTGGGCACCTACAGCCGCGAGGCCCTGCAGCAGCTGCGATCGGACACCGGCATCCAGTACGAGCAGCGCATGCAGGGCATCCTGCACTTCTATACGAACGCCCGCGAGTTCGAGGGCGCGCTCAAGCCCACCGAGCAGATGCAGGCCCTGGGCTGCGACCGCCGCCTGATCGATGCCGACGAGGCCGTGCGCCTGGAGCCGGCCCTGGCCCATGTGCGCGGGCAGATAGCGGGCGCCACCTATACGGCCGAGGATGAATCAGGCGACGCCAACCTCTTCACACGCGAGCTGGCGCGCATCGCCGCCGCCACGGGCGTGCAGTTCCGCCAGAGCCACCACGTGACGGCGCTGCGCACCACGGGCGCGGGCGCCAGCCGCCATATCGACCATGTGGAGGTGACCAATGCCGAGGGCCGCTATGAACGCATCCAGGGCGACGCCTATGTGCTGGCCATGGGCTCGTTCAGCCCGCTGCTGGCCCAGCCGCTGGGGTTGCGCCTGCCCATCTATCCGGCCAAGGGCTACTCCGTGACCCTGCCGGTGCTGGACCCCGCCAAGGCCTATCAGGTCAGCCTCACGGACGACGAGTTCAAGCTGGTGTTCTCGCGCTACACGGGCGCGCAAGGCGACCGCCTGCGCATTGCGGGCACGGCCGAGTTCAACGGCTACGACCGCAACCTGGACCCCGTGCGCTGCGAGGCCATCGTGCGGCGCGTGCAGCAGCTGTTCCCCGGCGCCGGCGATACCGGCCGCGCCCAGTTCTGGAGCGGCCTGCGCCCCGCCACGCCCAGCAATGTGCCGCTGATCGGACGCTCACCCATCGCCAACCTGTTCCTGAACACCGGCCACGGCACGCTGGGCTGGACCCATGCCTGCGGCTCCGGCATGGCGCTGGCCGACCTGGTCAGCGGCAGGCGGCCGGCCGTGGATTTCGATTTTCTGGGAGCCGCAGCCATGGACCCGGATCGCAGCGCAGGCACGGTGCGCCCGCGCGCGGTCTGAGGTGCAGACGGTGTGTACCGTGTGTACGGCGTGTACGACGCCTAGGCAGTGAACACCGTCAGCACCCCGGCGAAGCGGTGCAGGCGGGCGTCCATGATCTCGGCTTCGGCAACGAAGCCGATCAATGGCACATCGCCCAGTGCGTGGCGCAGGGTGCGCAGTTCGGCATCGGGGCCGCCGAACAGGCCGCCGCCGCGGCCCCGGCAACTGATGTAGATGGCGCCACGGATGCGGGGCTGTGCCTCGCCTTCGGGCGCCGCCTCCTCGGGCTCCGCCGCATCGCGCAGCGCAGCGCCCAGTTGCAGCAGTTCCTGGCGCGCGACCTGGGCCTGGCGGCGGCAGAAGATCACCGAATGCCCGGCCTCCACGGCCGATGACAGGGCCACGCCCTGGCGCAGCGGGTCCAGTCCGACCAGGGTCAGCACCTGGGCCTCTTCGGTCAGCACGCCGTGGGCCAGGCCCCGGCCCGGCGGCGCAATGGCCGCCAGCGTGGTGCGGACCGTGGTCAGCGCGGGCTGCCAGTCGCTGCCTTCCAGCTCCACGCCCAGCAGTTGCAGCAGGCGCTGCAGGGCCGGATCGCCATTGAGCCCGGTGACCAGGGCGCCGCGCGCCTCGGTGATCTCCAGCCCCTCGCCCAGCGGCACGCAGCCCTGGGCCATGCCCGTGATGCAGGGCACGCCGGCACCGAAGGCCACGCCTGAAAAGCCGCCACGAAAAATGCCGCGCGCGTCCGCATGCTGCGCATGCAGATCCTCGGTACGGCAGGCGATCTGCACGCCCTCCACGCCATCTTCTCCGTCATCGCCCACGCCGCCGAACAGCAGGCCGGACTCGGTGCGCTCGGACAGCTCGTACAGCAGCTCGGCCAGCTCGGGCTGGCCGCCTGCGGCATGGACCAGGGCCAAATGGGCGGTGAAGCCGGCCTCGCCGCCAGGCGCATGCAGGGGCGCCAGGCCCGAATACAGGCGGTAGTGGGCGGCCGGTACATCCAGCAGCATCACCGCGAGCGCGGTTCCTGAAAGGTACTCATGCGACATGGCCAGAACGCCGCCGGCCGAGCAGCCGGCCCAGTCCGCCACATGGGGCAGGGCCCTGGCCAGATGCTGCAGCAGCGGCCGTGCGTGGGCGGCATGCGCATGGGACAGGTACACCAGTCCCAGACGGGGCCGCTGCGCGTGGCCGGGCCCGGCCATCTGCAAGCGCAGCTGCTGCAGCACCGCGTCGGCCGCGGCGCGCCAGTCGGAATGGCTGGCATGGCCTACAGGAAACAACGACATACCAACCTTCTTTCTAGCCCCGCCAGCACCCGGCTTGCGGGTGGCTGGGGCCTTGCGCATCCATGGGTCCGGCCCGATCGGTCAACGCGCCGGCCGGCTCTTGGCTGCCGGCTTGCTTGCGGCCGGCGCCTTGGCTCCAGCCTTTGCAGCGGTTTTCCTGGCAGCCGCTTTGGCGGGAGCCTTGGCAGCGGTCCTGGGGGCTTCGGCCTGCGCCGCAGCCTTGGCCGCCGGCTTTGCGGACGGCGCCTTGGCAGGGGAGACCGCCGCCGCCTTGCCCGCCTGCGCAGCAAAGGCGCTGGCCTGTGCCGCCATGCGGTCCATGGTGGCCTTGGCCAGGTCCCCGGCCATGCCGGTGGCGCGCTGGGCGGCCGCCACGGCCGCCACGGCCTCCGGGGCCATGGGCTCGGCCATGGCCTTGGCGGCGATCTGCTGGAATTGCTGGGTCAACGCGCCCCACCACTGCATGGCCTGGCCCATGGCGGCGGCCTGGGCGGACTCGTCCTTGGGCGCCGCAGTCTCTGCGGCTGCGGGTCTGTCGGCGGCCTTGGCCGCCTCGGGGGCTGCAGGCGGCGCGGCAGCGGCCTGTGCGGGCTCGGGCTGCGGCTTTTCCTTCTTGCTCGCCCGGCTGGCGGCCGAGGACATGGGCCAGTCCGAAAGGTCGCCCTGCCCCGCGCTGGCGGCGCCCTTGGCCGCAGCGGTGGCCGCGGCGGTTGCGGCTGCAGGGAACTGGAAGGCCTGCGCCAGCTCGCCCATGCTGACGTTCATGCCCTGCAAGGTGGACAGCGTCATGCGCTGCACTTCCAGGGCCTGGATGGTGGCGGCCAGCGCCTTGCCGTTCTGGTCGAGCCAGAACTGCACGGCCTTGAGTTCGGTGATGCGCTTGTCCACCTCTTCGATGCTCACCGTGGGCGCCACCCATTCGGGCAGGCGCCCCAGGGGCCGGGCGGTGGCCGATCCTGCACTCTGGGCCAGGCCCTGCAGGAAGTCGAAACCGGGGATGAACTTGCCGAAACCGAAGGAGGACGCATCACTCATGGCAGCACTCGCTAGGACTGGGTTGGAAGAACATGCCGGTGAAGCACACCGGCCATGCGCTCAGCTTAACCCAGGCACACGCCAAGTCCATCGCAAGTCATGCACGGCCCGCTGCGCACAAACCCGGTGGATGACAAAAAGCTCAGTGGGAGTGGCCGGCATGTCCGCCATGTCCGCCATGCGCGCCGCCCTGCGCAGCCGATGCCGCACCTGCGCCGGGCGCCATGGCGCGCACGGGGACCTGCAGGCTCAGGCGCGAGGTCTCGCCCTTGGCGTCCTTGAACACCAGGGTGATGGGTACCTGACTGTCCTTGAGCAGCGGGCTCTTGAGCTGCTGCAGCATGACGTGGTAGCCGCCGGGCTTCAGATCCACGGCCACGCCCTTGGGCAGGTCCAGGCCGTCGATGGCGCGCATGCGCATCACATCGCCTTCCATCTTCATTTCATGCACCTCGGCCACGCCGGCGGCGGGCGACTCCACGCCCACCAGGCGCAGCGGCTCCTCGGCCGTCAGGCGCATGAAGGCGCCCGTGGCCTGCTGGCCCGGCACGCTGGCACGCGCCCAGGCGGCGTCGGCCTTGACATGGGCCGCATCGGCATGGGCATGGGCCAGGCCCATGGACAGGGAGGCGGCGATCAGGAAAGGGGTGGTCCATTGACGCAGTGTCATCACGGTTTCTCCAGAAATTTCAATGCATTGCGGCACGGTCTTCGTGCCTTGCAAAAAGGGTTGGCCAAGCGAAGGAAGCGGGAGTGAATCCGGGAGTCACCGGGGCGGTGCGCGGGCCTGGGGCAGGGCCGGCATGGCCACGCTGTGGACGGAGGCCGGGTGCGCCCGTGGCTGCGCATCTGCCACCAGCGGTGCCGGGGCCGCACTGCACCGGGCGGGCGGCGGCGCCAGCGGGGGCAGGCACAGCGGGCAGTCGATGCCGTGGCTTCCGGCCAGGGCATTGTCCTGACCGGCCGGCGAGGGCACCCAGACCGATTCGCCAGCGGCCGAGCACAGGCGCTCCCAGCCCGAGGCACGCGCCAGCGGCGCAAACGCCGATGCCAGCGCCACGCACAGCCACAGGCCCAGCGCCCAGCGGGCGCAGGCAGCCAAGGTGGAGGGCAGGCGAAGCGGCATGGCGTCATTCTAGGGGTCTGCCCCAGGACGTCATGTCCGTGACCCCGCCAGGCCCTGCCCGCCCCTACCATCGCAGGCGCATCCCCCAGCCCTCACCAACACCCTAGGAGACACCCATGCTCACCCTGTGCGGATTCGCGGCCAGCAACTACTACAACAAGGTCAAGCTGGCCCTGCTGGAAAAGCAGCTGCCCTTCAACGAGGAACTGGACTGGCTGGGCGAGACCGATATGGCACTGTCGCCGCTGGGCAAGGTGCCGTACCTGCGCATCGACGACGGCCGTGGCCTGTGCGAGTCGGCCGCCATGGTCGAGTACGTGGAGACGCTGTCGCCCTCCCCTTCCCTGCTGCCGGCCGACGCCTTCGAGGCCGCCAAGGTGCGCGAGCTGTGCGTGTACCTGGACCTGCACCTGGAGCTGGTGGCGCGCATCCTCTACCCGCAGGCCTTCTTCGGCGGCCAGGTCAGCGACTCCACCCGGGAGCGCACGCTGGCCCAGCTCGACAAGAACGTGGCGGCCTTCGCCAAACTCGCGCGTTTCTCACCCTTTGTGGCGGGCGACAGCTTCACGCTGGCCGACTGCTGCGCCATCGTCCATCTGCCCCTGGTCAGCGCGGCCAGCAAGATCGTTGGCGGGCGCGACGTGCTGGCCGACCTGCCCGTGCGCGAGTACCTGGCGCGCATGGCCGAGCGGCCCACGGTGCAGCAGGTCAATGCCGACCGCAAGACCAATACGGCGCTGATGATGTCCCGCTACGCCAGCGACAAGACTCCGGCCTGAGCCGCCGCCCTGCCCGCCTCAGTCCTGCAGCCAGCGCAGCAGCCCGCTGGCGCGCTGCGTGGGGCTGCCAACGGCCGAGGCCAGCAGGCCCGGCACCTCGGAGAACAGCGAGAAGGCCTGGCGGGCGCGCGTGATGCCGGTGTAGACCAGCTCGCGCCCCAGCACGCTGCCGCCGCGCGAGGGCAGCACCAGGGCGGTGTGCTCGAACTCCGAGCCCTGGCTTTTGTGCACCGTCATGGCGAAGGCGGTCTCCACATGGGCCATGCGGCTGACGCCGACCGAGCGCAATTCGTCGCCCTGCAGGAAGTAGACGCGCAGCAGTTGCCCTGGCTGCCCCTGGTGCGCTCCCGGCAGCGCAATGCCGATGTCGCCGTTGAACACGCCCAGCTGCGCGTCGTTGCGCGTGACCATGACGGGACGGCCCGCATACCATTCGCCGCTGCGGCGGATCGCGCCCTGCGCTTCCAGGGCCTGCTCCACCGCCCGGTTGAGGCCGGACACGCCCCAGTCCCCCTCGCGCACGGCGCACAGCAGCCGGAAGCGCTCGAAGGCCTGCAGCACAGCGACCACCCAGGCGCGGTGCGCTGCCTCGTCGGCGCCGGCCGCATCCGGCCGGCCCTGCAGCGCCTGGGCATAGAGGGCATAGCTGGCAAGACCGCCACGCCCGTGCACGGCCAGTTCGGTCACGGCGTGCACGCCGCCGCCATGGCGTTCCCACAGCTCGGAACCTGCGCCGGCTTGCGTGCCGGCATCGAGCAGGGCCTGGGCCTTCACCGCCTCACCGGCATTCACGGCGTGTGCCAGCTGGCCGATGGGGCCCCCGAAGCGCCGGCTCTCGCGCAGCATGACGGTGTGCTGCGCCAGCGCTGGCGCACGATCGCCGTCGGGCGCCGCGAACTGCGGCGGCAGCCGCTGGCCGGCCACGCGCAGTGCGTAGTCCAGCGTGTCGGGCAGGTAGCGCCCGGCCTGGGCATCGCGGCACAGGTCGCCCAGCACGGCGCCCGCCTCCACCGAAGCCAGTTGGTCCTTGTCGCCCAGCAGCACCAGGCGGGCGCCGGCCGGCAGTGCCTCCAGCAGCGCCGCCATCATCTCCAGGTGGACCATGGAGGCCTCATCGACGATGAGCACGTCCACGTCCAGCTGCCGCCCTGCATGGAATCCCCAGTGCCGCGTATCGGGCCGCGCGCCCAGCATGGAGTGCAGGGTGCGCGCCGCACCCATGCGCTGCACCAGGCCCGCCAGGTCGATCTCGCCGCCCATGCTGCCCTGCAATTGCAGCAAGGCCCCGTCGATCGATTGCTTCAGGCGCGCGGCCGCCTTGCCCGTGGGGGCGGCCAGGGCCACGCGCAGCTGGCCGGCGTCGGGCGCCGTGGCAAACAGCAGGGCCAGCAGCCGTGCGGCGGTATAGGTCTTGCCGGTGCCGGGGCCGCCCGTGATCACCGACAGCCGGCCGCGCAGCGCCAGCGCGCAGGCCAGCTTCTGCCAGTCCACGGCGCCACCGTCCGCCACAGGCGGGAACAGCCGGTCCAGCCAGCGCCGGGCCTGGGCTTCGTCCAGCGGCTGTCCGGCCACGGCCTGCGCCGCCGTGCGCTGGATGACGTGGGTGGCCACGGCGCGTTCGTAGTCCCAGTAGCGGCGCAGGTACAGCAGCGGCGCGGGGCCGTCTGCGCCGGCCAGCACCAGGGGCTGGCCGAGGTCCTCGCTGCCATCCTGGCCCGCGTCGCCGATCACACGCACCACGGGGCTGGCACCCAGCGCCGCCACCCAGCCGGACAGGCGCGCAGGCAGCATCTGCCACAGGGCCTGCTGCGCGGGCAGCACCTCGGCGGGCCAGGCCAGCACGTCGTTGGGGTGGCCGGCCAGCGGCGCCAGGGGCAGGCAGCTGTGGCCGCGCCCCTCCATCTGCGCCAGCAGCGCGGCGGCCACCAGCAAGGCGGGCCCGGCCTGTGCATCCTGCCCGGCGACGAAGGAAGCCAGCGCCGCATCCAGCCGGCGCAGCAGGCCCGCGTCGGCCCAGCGGCGCAGCAGGGCCAGCACTTCATTGGTGTCTGGCGGAACGGAGCCCGGCGGTTTGCCGCCCGGCGGTTCGCCGCCCGGCCGTTCATCGAACAGGTCCAGCGTGGCCGTATCGATGGTGCGCGAACGGGGGCGCGGGCTCATGGCAGTTCCTCCGCGTTGGCGCGGCCGGGACCGAGCAGTTCATCGAGCGCATCGAGCAGGGGCAGCTCGGGCGCCATGGCATGCATGCCACCGGCCGGGCCATCGATGCCGCGCAAAAAGTAGTACAGCGCGCCGCCCAGCTGGCGCTGCGGCTCGTAGGCCGTGCCCAGCCGGCTGCGCAGCAGCCGGTGCAGGGCCAGCAGGTAGAGCGCGGCCTGCACGTCGTAGCGGTGGTGGAGCATGGCGCGGGCCAGGGCCTCCTGGCCGTAGGCGGCGCCGTCCGGGCCCAAGTGGTTGCTCTTGTAGTCAAGCACCCAGTAGCGGCCCTCGTGGCAGAACACCAGGTCGGCGAAGCCCATGAGCATGCCGTGCAGCGAGCGCTGGGGCAGCGCGGGCCGCTCCTGCCCCGGCAGGATGAAGCGCCGGCACAGTTGGTCGATGCGCTCGGCCGGCAGCTGGCGCGCGGGCAGCCAGAACTCCATCTCGGACAGTTGCGGGCCCAGCGTGGCCAGCGTCACATCCAGCGGCGCCAGCGGCTGGTGCACCACGGCCGTGAGCCAGGCCAGCAGGTCGCGCGCCTGCTCGCCCCGGCCCGCGCGCTCGCAGCGGCGCACCAGGCGATCAGCGAGCGCACCCTGGCCGTCCACGGGCAGGGCAAAGTCTTCGCCGCCCAGCCATTCCAGCTGGTCGTGCACGAAGTTGCCGACCACGGGGCCGCGCAGAAAGCGGTGCCAGACCGCAGGCCCGCCGGCCGGTCCATTCTGCAGGGGCTGCAGGCCCGCCAGGCCGGCGATGTCCGCCAGTTCCGGCGATGGCGGAGGCTCCAGCGCCTGCTCATCCTCGGCCGGGCGTTGCACGGCCACGGGCAGCACGGGCAGGCTGGGCGCGGCCATGGCACGCACCAGGGCAGAGAAGCTGCCGATGCCCCAGCGCGTGTCGAAGCGTGCCTCGTAGGGCCGGGCATCGTGCAGCGGCGTGGCAGCGTCCGGCGGCTGCCAGCGCGTGCGCTGCAGCGGCTCGGCGTCCAGATCGCGCCAGGCCATGTGCGGGTCTTCTCCGCACAGCTGTCGCAGGCCGTCAAGCCAGCCCTGGGCCGAGCGCGGCTCGGTGCCGCCCAGCAGGTAGCCGGCGGCGCCCTGCTCGTTCACGCAGGCCTTGCCGTTGCCGCGCCTGAGCGGGGCCAAGCCCAGCCACAGCGCATGGCGCGGGCGGGTGAGCGCCACGTAGAACAGGCGCAGGTCCTCGCGCAGCCGCTCGCGGTCGGCCTGGGCCAGGTCTTCGTCGCTGAAGTCCAGCAGCAATCGGCGGGCCGGGGCGGCATCGTCTTCCACCCCCTCCTGCGCGGACAGGGTCAGGAACGGCGTCCTGGCCCGCTCCATGGGGCGGAAGCTGCCTGCGAACGGCAGGCAGACCAGCGGGTACTCCAGGCCCTTGCTCTTGTGCACAGTGACGATCTTGACCAGGTCGGCATCGCTTTCCAGGCGCACCACCTGCTCTTCGCTGCCGCTGCCCGGCGCCTCGATCTGGGTGGCCAGCCAGCGGATGAGGGCCTGCTCGCCCTCCAGCTGGGCGCTGGCGGTCTGCAGCAGCTCGGCCAGGTGCAGGTAGTTGGTCAGGCGCCGCTCGCCGCCCAGGGCCGGGTCCTGCAGCCAGCGCGCGGGCAGGTCCAGCCGGTACAGGGTCTGGCGCAGCATGGCCAGCACGCCCAGGCGCAGCCAGATGCTGTGCAGTTCGCGCAGCTGCTCGCTGCGCGCGTCAAAGGCTTCCTCGTCGGCGGCCAGCCAGGCCAGCTCGTCCAGCGACAGGCCGATGAGCCGCGTGGCCAGGCCCGCGCGCACGGCCTGGGCGTCCAGCGGCGCGGCGACGGCGCGCAGCCAGTACAGCAGGTCATGGGCCTCGTCGCTGGCGAACACCGAATCCTGGTCCGACAGGTAGACCGAGGCCACGGCGCGCGCCTGCAGTTCGCGGCGCACGGCGGCCGCCTCTCGGCCCGTGCGCACCAGCACGGCGATGTCGGCAGGCCGCAGGCGCACAAGGCGGCCATCGGGCTGCACAAAGCCGGCCTGCGGGTCGGCCAGCCACTGCACGATCTGCTCGGCGCAATGGGCCGCAAAGCGCCGCCGTACCTCGTCGGCCGACAAAGGCAGGGGGATGCCGGTGTCCTCGTCACGGCCCGCGCTCCAGGCCACGGTGAGGGCGGGCATGGCGCCGTCGCGCGTGTGCAGTTGCTCGCTGCGCCCCTGGGCGGCCACGGGCTCGAACGGCAGCGGGTTGTGGCTGCCGCGCCTGAACATGAAGGCGCCCTCGCCCGGGCGCTGCTCGGCCTGCGCGAACCAATGGTTGACGGCGCCCACCAGCGCCTCGGTGGAGCGGTAGTTGGTGCCCAGCACGTAGTGGCGCCCCTCGGTGGCGCGGCGCGCCTGCAGGTAGCTGTGGATGTCGGCGCCGCGAAAGCCGTAGATGGACTGCTTGGGGTCGCCGATAAGCAGCAGGGCGCTGTGCGGGTCGTTGGCCGCGGTGCGGTAGATCTGGTCGAACAGGCGGTACTGCAGCGGCGAGGTGTCCTGGAATTCATCGATCAGCGCCACCGGGTACTGGGCCAGGATGCGCTCACGCAGCACGGCACCGTTGTCGCCGGCCAGGGCCGTGTCCAGGCGCTGCAGCATGTCGGCAAAGCCGAAGCTGCCGGCCTGGCGCTTGAGGTGAGCCAGCCGCTGCGCCACGCGCGCGGCCGCATGCAGGCGCACGGCCACGCTGACGGGCGGCAATTGCTCCAGCTGCACCAGCAGCGCCTGCAACTCGGCCAGCTCCAGCGGCATGAGCACATCGCCGGCCGATCCCTTGAAGGCCTCGGCCAGGCCTTCGGGGCTGAGGCGGTGGCGCGCGGCCTCGGTTAGCGCCAGCGGGCCGTCCAGCGGCGCGCGCGACCAGTCGGCCAGCGCGGCCAGCCAGCCGGTGTAGCGCGCGGGCTGCAGCTTGCGCTTGTCCCACAGCGCGCCATGGCCGTCGAGCTGTCCATCCAGCCACAACTGCAGGCGCTGTGCCTTGTCGTCCCAGCCGGCCGCCAGGGCCAGCAGGCGGCTGCGGCGCTGCTCCGTGGCGCGCTGCAGGCAGTCGGCCAGGCTGCCCTCGCCCGCGCCGGGCACGGGGGGCTCGCGCAGCAGGGCGCGCATGTCATCGACCAGGGCACCGACGTGGGGCCAGATCTTCAGGACCTCGTCCAGCAGCTCGTCGGACAGCGGGTAGCACTGCTGGCGCCAGTAGTCCTGCGCGGCCTCGGTCTGTCGCTGGCTTTCGTCGGGCTCCAGCGTTTCGTCGAAGAGGTTGCCGCTGTCGAAGGCATGCTCGCGCAGCATGCGCTGGCACCAGGCGTCGATGGTGTGGATGGCCGCGTCGTCCATGCATTCGGCCGCCATGGCCAGGCGCCAGGCCGCGCGCTCGCGGGCCGCGCCTTCAGGGTAGGCCTCGCGCAGCGCGTGCAGGAAGGCGTCGTGGGGCGCTGGCTCGGCCTCGCCGCGAAAGCACTGCACGGCCTCGATCAGGCGCCTGCGTATGCGGTCGGACAGCTCGCGCGTGGCCGCGCGCGTGAAGGTCATGACAAGGATGTCGGGCGGCATCAGCGGGCGCTCGAAGGCCGTGCTGCTGATGCCGTCCAGGCTGCCCTCGCCATGCCCCAGCACCAGGCGCAGGTAGAGCGCAGCGATGGTCCAGGTCTTGCCGGTGCCGGCGCTGGCCTCGATCAGGCGGCTGCCCCACAGCGGAAAACGCTGTGCATCGAGCACATGGCTGGTCACGTCGCCGGTCACTTCGCTGGTGCTCATGGTGCATCCGCCTGGTAGGGCTGGACCTGCACCTGCGCGGCCACCCAGTCGAGCAGCGGCGCGTGGGCGGCATGGGCCAGGGCCTCGAAACGGCCATCGGCGCTCAGCCGTTCGAAGTCCGGGTAGCAGCGTGCCCAGGACGGGTCCTCGCCTTCGCCGCCGACCAGATGACCGCCCTCATAGGCCTGCTGGGCCGCAGCGGGAAAGCCTTCGGCCATGGCCAGGCCGCTGCGCAGCGGCAGGGGCAGCGGGCCGTTCTGGCCTTCGCGCCACAGGGCCATCAATGCACGCAGCCGTGCCAGCGCTTCGGAAGGGTCCATGGGCAGGACCTGCACCAGGCCGTCGCGCGCCACCACGCGCAACTCGGCCTGCGAGCCGCTGGCGGCCAGCGCCAGGCTGCGCAGGTAGACCGGCATGAGCTTGTCGGCATGGGGCCGGCCCTTGGCATTGAGCAGGTTGCGCGGGTCCAGCAGCAGCCAGCACTGTGCGTCGTCCGCCTCGGGGGGCTCTTCGGTTTCGCAGGACTGGCGCAGCCCGTCGATCCAGTCGTCGAACACCAGGCCATCGTCCTCGATCAGCAGCCGCCTGCGCGGCGCGGGATGGGCATACCGATCCAGTTGCTGGCGCCAGGCCCGCAGCGAAGGCGTGACCGAGGACTGCAGCGCCCGCGCGCCGCGCTCGCCCAGCCCCGCCAGCGGCAGCCGCCCCGAGCGCGTGAGGCGCGCCACGGCGGCGCGCACGCTGTCTTCCATGGCCTGGGGCGCCTGCCCGGGCTCGGAAAGGCCGGCCGCCACCTGCTGCTGCAACTGCTGCACCAGCAGGTATTCGGTCAGGCCGTCGAGCTGGAACAACTCCTCGTCCACGACCGGGTTGTCCTCCTGCTCGAAGCGCACCTGCAGGCGCTGGCGCAGGTAGGCGCGCGCCGGGTGGCGCAGGAAATCGGTGAGCCGGGCCAGCGTCAGCGGCGCCGAGGCGTCCGGGACAAAGGGCGGGCGCGGCTGCGCGGGCAGCGCAGGCAACGCGTCCGTGCCGTCAGACTGCGCATGCGCGGCCCGCCATTCGCGCGCATACGTGGTCCACGGCGAACCTTCTTCGAAATAGCGGCGGCTGAAGGGCTGCAGCGGGTGCTGCTGCGTGCGCTGCGCCAGCAGCGGCTGGCCGCCTTCGCCGCGCCAGCCGGCCTCCAGGTAGTCGCGCAGCTGGGAGACCAGGACCGAGGGCGGCTGCTCGCTGTTGTCGCGCACATGGTGGCCGGTCCAGCTGATGTAGAGCGCGCGGCGCGCAGACAGCAGGGCTTCGAGCATGAGCTGGCGGTCATCGTCGCGGCGCGCGCGGTCGCCGGGGCGCTGCTGGCCGGGCAGCGCCATCAGGTCGAAGTCGCTGCGCGTGGCGCGGCGCGGATAGTCGCCATCGTTCATGCCCAGCAGGCAGACCACCTCGAAGGGAATGGCGCGCATGGGCATCAGCGTGCAAAAGGTCACGCCACCGGCCCGAAAGCGCTGCGACAGCGAGGGCTGCTCCAGCGCCTGCATCCAGGCCTCCTGGGCCACGCCCAGTTCCACGGCCTGCGCATAGCCGGCCTGCTCGCAGGCGCGCTGCCAGTCCGTGAGGGCGGCGTCCAGTGCGGCCAGCATGGCCTCGTCCTCATCGTCCTGCGCCTTGAAGAAGTCCTGCAGCAGCGCGCGAAAGCGCTGCGCCCAGGCCTCGGGCATGGCGGGCTGCTCGGCCTCGCGCCACCACGCCAGCATGCGCTCCAGCAGCGCGGCCAGCACGCCGGCCAGCTCGGCCGACAGGCCGCCCACCTCGTCATAGGGCTCGATGCCGCCGAAGGCCTGGCCGTCCTGCGCCACGCCGCTGGCATAGCCCAGCAGCATGCGCTGCAGGCCGAACCAGGCGCTGTTGTGCTCGCCGCAGGCCTGCAGGCCCAGCGACTGGCGCTGCGGTGCATTCAGGCCCCAGCGGATACCGGCCCCCGCCATCCAGCGCGTGAGCTGGGGCAGGTCGTCGGCCGCCAGACCCATGCGCGCGGCGATGGCCGGCACATCGAGCAGGTCGCACAGCTCGCTGAGCCGGCAGCGCTGCTGCGGCAGGCGCAGCAGCCATTGCAGGGCCACGGCCAGCGGGCTGCTGGCGCGTGCGCCCAGGTCGGCAATGTCAAAGGGAATGTGGCGCGGATCATGCCTGCCGTACTGGCCGAACACGGCGCGTATCGAGGGCGCGGCGGTCTCTATGGACGGCAGCATGACTACGACGTCACGCGGTGCCAGCGGTGCCTGCCCCGGCTGCCCGGGATCGGTCGGCCGGGCCAGCATCTGCAGCAGCTGATCGTGCAGCACCTCCAGCTCGCGCACCACGCTGTGCGCGCTGTGGAACACGATGGAGCGGTCGGCCCGCGCCACCTCCAGCGGCGGGTGCTCGGCCAGCGGCACCAGGTCGCGGATGCGCTGCTGCACCTGGGCCAGCAGCGGCGCGGTGCGCAGGTCCTCGGCATCGGTTTCGTCGAACAGGTCCACGCGCGGCATCTGCAGCTGGGCTGCGGCACCCGTGGTGTCGAAGGCGTCGAGCTGGCGCACATAGTCGCGGCTTTGCCGGCCCCAGGCGGCCAGCAGCGGATGGGCGTGGGCATGCATGGCCTCCAGCGGCAGCTGCGCCAGGTCGCGGCCGCCGCGCAGCGGCTGGCGGCGCCGCGCCATGCGCAGCAGCTCGCGCCCGTCGATGGCGTCGGCCCAATGGAAGCGGCAGGGATTGGGCACGGCCAGCAGCACCTGGCTGTGGCGGGCAATGGCGGCCAGGAACTCCAGCAGGCTCAGCGGCAGCTGGCTGATGCCGAACACCACCACGCGGCGCGCCAGCGGCGCGGCCGGCGCTTCGCCCGACTGCAGCGCGGCCAGAACCCGTCCCTGCAGGCGCGCGCGCGTGGCGCCGCGCTGGTCCTCGTCCAGCTCGGCCAGCACGGCGCGCCACAGGCGCGGCTGCCACAGCTGGCCTTCGGGCACCGAGGCGTCCGCCACACCAGGGCGCAAGGGCATGGGCAGCACGTCATGCCCGGCCTCCCAGGCGTCCAGCCAGTCGGCGCGGTAGATCTGGTATTGGTCGAAAAGGTCGGCCAGGCGCTGGGCCAGCTGCAGCAGCCGCTCGGGCTCGCCGGGGCGCAGAAAGCCTGCAATGGGGGCGAAGGCCGGGTCATGCAGGCACTGCGGCAGCAGGCGCATCAGCCGCCAGGTCATGGGTGTCTTGTCCAGCGGCGATTCGCGCGGCACGGCCTGGCGGCCCAGCACCTGGCGGTAGCTGCGCCAGACAAAGCGCGCGGGCAGTTCCACGCGCGCGGCGGCGCACACGCCCAGCTGCTCGGCCATGCGCATCTTGAACCACTCGGCCATGCCGTTGCTCTGCACCAGCACCACCTCCGGCTCCAGCACGTCCAGCGGGTGCGCAGCCAGCCATGCCAGCACCGTATCGGCCAGCACCTCCGTCTGATTACCGTGCAGGGCGATCAAGCCCGGCTGCCAATGCGATGCCACCTCTGCGCTCCCGTGCTCCAAGCCATGCGAGCAGCGAGCTTAACGCGGTTGACACGGGCCGGGACCGCGCGGGTCCATTACCAATGCAGGTAGAACATGGCCTTGGCCAGCAGCACGATGGCCAGCATGTGGCAGAACACGCTCAGGTGCAGGCGGTGCGAGCGGCGCCCGCCCAGCACACCGCGCCGGCGCCACCACATGGCTGCCAGGAAATGTCCGAACACGCTGAGCGCCAGCCCGATCTTGAGCGCCAGCAGCAGGCCGAAGCTGCTGGCCAGCGGAGCGGCAAAGGCTGCAGCCAGTGCCGCGCGATGCTGCCAGGCCAGACCCAGCCCCGCGCCGTACAGCACCAGCAGCACCCAGGGCATGACGGCCACCGCTCGGTCGCCCAGCGCCTGCTCGGTGGCGCGCGCCACGATGGCGGGCAGGTGGCGGCGCGCCCCGGCCAGCAGCACCACTTCAAAGAACACCGTACCCGCGAAGGCGATGGCAGCCAGCAGGTGCAGGGTCAGCAGCAGGCCGTAGCTCATGCGCGCCTCCTGTGCGGCAGGGGCAGGGGCAGCGGCAGGGATGCGGGAGCCGGCATCAGATCGGCCAGCGTGAAGCCGTCCAGATGGGCCAGGAAGCTGTCCAGCGCCCCGCCCAGCACGCCGGCCAGCCGGCAGTCCTGCACAAGCGTGCAGGCAGGTGGGCTGGTGCCCGTGAAGCATTCGACGATGGCAAGGTCCGGCTCCATGCCGCGCACCACGTCGCCCAGGCCGATGTCGGCCGGCGCATGGGCCAGGCGCATGCCGCCGCCCTTGCCGCGCACGGTCACGATCCAGCCGCGCAGCGCCAGCTGGTGCGTGACCTTCATGAGATGGGCTTCGGAGATGGCATGGGCCTGGGCGATCTCGGCAATCGTGCACAGCCGTCCGGGGTGGCGCGCCACATGCATGAGCAGGCGCAGCGCGTAGTCGGTCATCAGAGTCAGGCGCATGGCAGGCCTGCGATCATGCCTGCCGGTCGGCACGCGGGCGCACCAGCAGCGGGGCGAAACGCCACAGGTACAGCGCAAAGGCCAATACCCAGGCAGCGGCCGAGGCATGCAGCGCCGCCAGCGACAGCGCCGTGGGCAGCAGGGCCGCCAGGCGCAGCACGACAGCGGCAATGACCAGGGCATAGGCGGCGACCATGCTGCGGTCGGTGCGCAGCGGCAGGCCCAAGTGGCCCATCGACGTCCGTGTGCACATGCCGATGATGAGCAGGGCAAAGCTGCCCGCACCGATCACATGCACGGGCCAGGCGGGGCGCAGCACCCATCCGGCCGCATGCGCGCCGGCCACCAGCAGGCCCGCACCCAGCGCCGCGTGGCCCAGGTAGAGAATCCACAGCAGCGGCACGCGGCGCACGGCCTGGGGCTTCCAGGCCAGCACCTGCCACAGGGCGATCACGCCCGCCACGGCCAGGCCGGCGGCCAGGCCCGGCCACCAGCCCGCCAGCAGGCAGGCGATGGCCACCACGCCCGCACCCAGTTGCCACTGGCCGCTGGCCGTGTGCATGGGGATCTGCAGGCCGGACACTGCGCGCATGGCGAAGAAGGGGATCACGCGCCGCGCGATCAGCAGCGCAATCACGGCCATGCACAGCAGGCCTGCGTTGAAGCGCTGCATCAGCGCGCCGTAGTCGCCCTGCCAGATGGACCACAGGTACAGCGCATCGGCCGCGCCCAGGCCGGCCAGCAGCAGGGGCAGCCCGTAGTTGCGCCGGCTGCGCGCCACCTGAATGGCACGGCCCAGCGCCAGCGCGGCCCAGCAGAAGAAGGCCGTCTCGCACAGCGCGGCGACCGCAAAGGCCTGCGGCCCCGGCAGCAAGAAGCCTGCGCGGGCCACCAGCCACAGCAGGCACAGCGCGCCCAATGCCCGGCCCTGCAGGGGGTTGCGCCCTGTCCAGTTGCTGCCCGCCGTGAATAGAAAGCCTACGGCGATGGTGGCCACGAAGGCCCACAGCATCTCGTGTGCATGCCAGAACACGCCGGGCATGCGCCCCGCGATCCACTGCGGAGCATGGACCCACAGCGCCACCGACAGCGCGGCCCAGAGGCAGCCCAGCAGGTACAGCGGCCGAAATCCCAATTCGAGGAATGCCGTCCATTGCGGCGCCGGCTCCCGGGTTCTCAGGGGTTCCTCCAGCTCCATCCATTGCGCCATGATGTGCACTCCTTCCGGCCCGCCGTGCGCCTGCATAAGATGTATTCAGCGTACATCTTCAGGCGCGCGGGCGGGGCCGCTGCGGCACCACCTTCTGACCCACATCAAGCAGGAGCCAAGCATGGCACTCGAACACGCAAAGCCACTGGAGGTCATCGCCCTGCACGCCCGCGACGGCATGCCCATCAGCACCAGCCTGATCCGAACGCCGAAGCTGCAGCTGCTGCGCCTGGTGCTACCGCCCGGCCATGCCCTGCCCAGCCATCAGGTCCCCGGCGAGGCCACCATCCACTGCCTGGCGGGCGAGGCCGGCATTGCCACGCGCCTGGCAAGCCTGCGGCTGGTGGCCGGCTCGGTGGTGCTGGTGCCTGCCGGCGAGCTGCACGATGTGCACGCGCGCGGCGACCAGGGCTGCGTGCTGCTGGTGACGATTGCGGGCGCGAACGACTGAAGGCGGCCGCAGCCGCCGCACAGGCAGGATCACGCATTGCCTGAGGCACAAAGAAAAACGGACTGCTTCTTGCGAAGCAGTCCGTAATCTTTTTCACTGTATCTGGTGGCCTGGGACGGAATCGAACCGCCGACACAAGGATTTTCAATCCTCTGCTCTACCGACTGAGCTACCGGGCCGAGAACTAGATTATATGCAGGATTTTTTGACCCAAAAACGAAAAAGCCAAAATTCCTTCAAAAAGTCTATCCGCGCTTGTTGCGGCCCAGGTCCACGCCCAGCTGGCGCAGCTTGCGGTACAGGTGGGTGCGCTCCAGGCCGGTCTTCTCGGCCACGCGGGTCATGGAGCCGCCTTCGCGCGCCAGGTGGAACTCGAAGTAGGCCTTCTCGAAACCGTCGCGCGCCTCGCGCAGGGGGCGGTCCAGATCGAAACCCTGGTGTGCATGCGGCACGTTGTTGTCCACCGGCACACGGCTGGCCGCAGGCGTGACGACGGCTGCGATGTCGGCGGGCTCGGCCACTGCGGCAGGCGCTGCAGCCGGCGCCTGGCTGGCGGCATTGCGCGCCAGGCCCTGCTCCACCGCCTTGAGCAGCTTCTGCATGGTGATGGGCTTCTCCAGGAAGGACAGCGCACCGATGCGCGTGGCCTCCACCGCCGTCTCGATGGTGGCGTGGCCGCTCATCATGATGACCGGCATGGTCAGCTGGCCCGCCGAGGCCCATTCCTTGAGCAGCGATACGCCATCGGTGTCGGGCATCCAGATGTCGAGCAGCACGAGGTCGTAGGTGTTGGAGGCGCGCGCCGTGCGCGCCTGGCCGGCGTTCTCGGCCACGTCCACACTATGACCTTCGTCGTTGAGGATTTCCGACAACAAATCCCGGATCCCCAGTTCGTCGTCGACCACCAGTATGTTTGCCATGTGTCTTAAGCCTATGTGCTGAGGCGCGGGGGGGCGTCAGGCCTATCCTGTACGCTCAGGCGCAAATGATAGCGACACTTGCGCACCTTGAATCACCCCGCCGTCGTCCCTGTTGCCCAGGTCGATGCGGGCGCCATGCTCGTCTGCGATTTTCTTGACCACGGCCAGGCCCAGTCCGGTGCCCCGCGCCTTGGTCGTGACATAGGGCTCGAAGGCCCGTTGAAGGATGTTGGCCGCGAAGCCCGTGCCGCTGTCGCTGATGCTCAGGCGCACGCGGCGCGTGGACTCGTTCCAGCGCGTCTCTATGGTCACGGGGCCGGGGGGCTGGCCGCTTTCCTGCGCACGCTGGGCCGTGGCGTCCTGGGCATTCTGCAAAAGATTGTGAATGACCTGGCGCAGTTGCTGGCCATCGCCGGAAATCGGCGGGCATTGCGGGTCCAGCACACACTCCACGCGCACTTCGGCGTTCTCTTCACCGTACAGCTGTAGCACGTCGGTCACCAGCGCGTTGAGGTCCAGCGACTGCAGATTGGCGGCAGGCAGGCGCGCGTAGTCGCGGAATTCATCGACCAGGCGCTTCATGGCGCCGACCTGATCGACGATGGTCTTGACGGACTTGGCCAGCAGCGCCTGGTCAGCCGGCTGCAGCTTGTCGGTCAGCCGCATGGCCATGCGCTCGGCCGACAGCTGGATGGGCGTGAGCGGGTTCTTGATCTCATGGGCCACGCGGCGCGCCACCTCGCCCCAGGCCTGGGCGCGCTGGGCCGAGACGATCTCGGAGATGTCGTCGAAGACCAGCAGCCGCTGCGCATCGGGCAGTTCCGCACCGCGCATGACCAGGGTGGTGGTGTGCTGGATGACGCCGCCATCGGTGGAGGCATGCAGCTCATGCACCAGTTGCCAGCGATCGCGCCCCTGCTCGCCCAGGAAGAGCGCGAACTGCTCCTGCACGACTTCGCCGAACTGCTCCAGCCCCGGCACCTGGGACAGAGCCCGTCCTTCATGGACGGCCATGGGCGCGCGCAGTATGCGCGTGGCCCCGGGATTGCTCAGGACGATGGCGCCCCGCGCGTCCAGCACGATGACGCCCGATGTGAGGTTGTCGAGGATGGTCTGCAGGTTGCCGCGTGCGGCATCGAGCTGGCCCATGCTGCGGTTGGCTTCGGCGCGCGCGTCGGCCAGTTGCTGGGTCATGAGCGCGAAGGAGCGCGTGAGCCCGCCGATCTCGTCGCGCGTCTGCAGCGCCGGCTTGGGCCGCAGGTCGCCGCGCGCCACGTCGCGCATGCCCTGGGCCAGCAGCAGCAGCGGCCTGGCCAGCTGGTTGCCCAGCACGATGGCCAGCACCACGGCGCCGAAGACCGCCAGGAACAGGCTGAGCGTAAGCGTGCCTATGTACATGCGCTGCAGGCCGCCGCGTGCCAGCGCGCGCTCCTGGTATTCGCGGTTGGCGGCCTGCACGGCAAGGGCGTTGGTCACCAGCGCCTGCGGCAGTGCAATGGTGGCCTGCAAATAACGCGGCTCGGTCAGCAGTCCCACGCTGGGGTTGGGAACCACGGCCAGCGTGCGGACCTGGGCATTCGGCGCTGTGGCACCCGGCTGGGCCGTGCCGTCGTCGTCCAGTCCTTCGATGCTGGCCACGGCGCGCTGCTCGCGCAGCGAGCGCAGCATTTGCGCGCTGGGGCGTTCGGGCTGCAGGTTGAAGCGCGACTGGCCTGCGCTGGCAACCGCGCGCAAGCCAGCCAGCTCGCCACTGCGCGGCACCGGCGCCGGACCCACGACGGCGATTTCGGAGGCGCTCCACAGCACGACATCGGTGGCACCCAACTGGTCGCGCACGCGCTCCAGGATCAGCGCGGCGCCCGCATCGGAGACCTGGGACAGCTGGGCGCCTGCGGTGCGCGTGTTGTTGGCCATGTCGTTGGCCACGGTCTCCAGCGTGGAACTGGCCAGGCTCACGCCTGCCGACAGCGCACCCTCGACCTGCACGTCGAACCAGCTCTCGATGGAGCGCGAGACGAACTGGTAGGAAACGATGTAGATCAGCAGGCCCGGCACCAGTCCCACCAGCGTGAAGATGCCGGCCAGCTTGAGCAGCAGGCGGCTGCCGAAGCGCCCCCGCTGCAGGCGTATGGCCAGGCGGATGCCGCCCCAGACCAGGATGGCCAGCAGCAGGCCGGCCACGACCACGTTGGCGGCGAACAGCCAGTTGTAGTTGCGCTCGTAGTCCAGCCGGTTGTTGGTGGCCAGAGTCAGCAGGAACAGCAGCAGCACGCCGACCAGCCCCATGAGACCGGCGCCCACGCCCACGGCCCAGCGCGTGCCGCGCGACAGGCCGGCCGAGGCCGGCAGGGCCATGCGTTCGTCGGCGTCGGTGTCCCGGTTCATGGCGCGTCTTCCAGCATCTGGGCGCGCGACAGCTGCAGGTTCCAGCCAGAGCGGCCCAGCGCACCGATCTGCAACGGCCTTGGCAGCTGGGACAGGTCGATGCGAAAGCGCAGCTGCACCGAGACACCCGACTGCGTGGGTGCCGTGTCCATGATTTTCCAGCGCGAGATGCGCCGCATGGAGGACAGCGCATCTTCCAGGGTCTCGAAGGTCTGGCCCAGGGCCAGCCCCAGCCCGGCGCTGGAGAAGGGGGTATTGGAGATGTGCAGGCGCCAGCGGCGTGTCAGCGGCTGGTGGCTGAGGCGGTAGTGGCGGCTGGCGGTGGCCAGTTGCTGATCGGACCAGTACCAGCGCTCACGCTGGACCTGGGCCTCGGCCACGAAGTACATGGGAATGCCCTGGCGCAGCGCGTCGTCGATCTGGTAGGGCAACTCGAACTGGAGATTGGCGGACAGCAGCAGACCATCGTCGGAGCGCTCGAGCTGCATGGATCCGATCTCGGCGGTCAGCGCATCGGCCCTGGCCTGCAGGCCCAGGCCGGCCAGCACGGCGGCCAGCACAAGTGTCCCGGCCAGCCGCGCCAGCAGGCGCAGCCAGGCTGGCGACCTGGTCCGGGGACGGGGGTCAGCGCGTCTTTTGCAGCAAGGCGTAGAAGAAGCCGTCGTGGTCACCCAAAGCATTGTCAGCCAGCATGCCGGCTTTGTAGTCCTTGCCCGGGATTAAATGCCCCGGCGCCGGCAGTGTTCGCGCCTCACTGTTGCGTGCAACAAACGCTTGAACCTGTGCCTCGCCCTCTTGCCTGAAGACCGAGCAGGTGCAGTACAGCAGGCGCCCGCCAGGCTGCAGCAGGGGCCACAGGGTGTCGAGCAGCCGGGACTGGATCTGGGCCAGCTGGTGCACATCGCTTTCGCGGCGCAGCCAGCGCACGTCGGGCTGGCGCCGCACGATGCCCGAGGCCGTGCAGGGCGCGTCCAGCAAGATGGCGTCGAACAGCTGGCCGCCGCATTGCGCCTCGAACCACTGCGCAGGCTGGGACGCATCGGCCACGACCACTTGCGCCTGCAACTGCAGCCTTCCCAGCGTGTCCTCGATGCGCGCGGCGCGCTCGGCGTCTATCTCCAGCGCCGTGACCTGCAGGGTCTGCGGCGCTGCGTATTCCAGCAGGTGGGCCGTCTTGCCACCGGGGGCGGCGCAGGCATCAAGTACCCGCAACGCTCGGCCGGCGGGCTGCTCCAGCCCTTGCAGCAGCAGCGGTGCGGCCAGTTGCGCCGCCGCATCCTGCACGGAGGCCAGGCCCTGGTCGAAGCCCGGCAGGGATTGCACGGGCAAGGCCTGCTGCAGTTGCAGGCCGCTGTCGGCCACGGCAAGCGATGGCACGTCCATGGCCTGCAGCGCCGCCTGGTACTGCGCGCGGTCTGCCCTTTGGCGATTGACGCGCAGCGTCATCGGCGGCTGCTCGTTGTTGGCCTGCAGGATGGCCTGCCAGTGATCGGGATGGTCCTTGCGCAGGCGGGCAATCCACCAGGCGGGATGGTTCCAGACCGCCTGCGGCTGGGCTTCGGTGGCGGCGACCAGGGCATCGCGCTCGCGCAGAAAGCGGCGCAGGCAGGCGTTGACAAAGCCGGACTGGGCGCGGGTCGGCCCCTGCTTGGCCGCTTCCACGGCCTGGTTGACCAGGGTGAACGGCGGGTATGGCGCGCGAGATTCATCCCAGGCCAGGGCCAGGGCGGTGTTCAGCAACGCGCTGACGCGCGGCGGCGGGTTGCGTGAGGCCAACTGCTTTTGCAGCGCCTGGGCACGGCCCAGCTGGCGCAGCACCTGGAACAGCAGGGCCTGCACGCCGGGACGCAGCGGCTGCGGCACACGCGCCAGCACGCTGCGGCTGGACTGGCCTTCGAGCACGGCCTGCAGGCATTGGGCGACGGCGTCGAGCTGCTGCCAAAGAGGAGGTGCGGCCGGTGCGGCATGCGCCTGCGAGGGCGCCGCAGCGCGGCGCGGGGAAGAATGCGTGCGTTGGTTCATGTTCCACTTTCCTGCACCTTGCTGGGCGCAGGTTCGACCAGCAGGCTGCGCACCGGGCGAAAGCCCAGCAGCCAGGCCAGCAGCCTGGCCGGATATTGCGCGATGGCGGCGTTGTAGCGCTCGGCCGCGGCGTTGAATTGCTGCAGTCCCAGGCGGTTGCGCACCTGGTGCTCGGTCCAGCGCTGCTGCCAGGGCTGCAGCGGATCGGGGTCCGGCGACGGGGCATCTGATGGCGCAGCGCCAGTGCCAGCGGCGCCGGTGCCGGTGTCAACGGCGACCTTGGTCATGGCCTGCCAGGCCACCTCCAGCGCCGAGCAGGCATGCTCCAGCGAGGCCAGCGCGCTCTCGCGCAGCGGCCGGCCACGGGCATCGACCAGCGCCGCCTGCAACTGCGCGGCGGTCTGGTGCAGCGCGGCCTGGGCATGCACAAGGGCGGGGCTTTGGCCTTCGCCCTTGGGCTGTGCCTCGAAGGCCTGCAGCATGGCATGCCACTGGCCCAGGTATGCATCGAGCGTACCGAACTGCTGCACGCAGCCGCTGCGCAGCCGGGCCAGCCGGTTGTATGCGCCGACGGCCCAGAACACCAGCAGTGCCAGCAGCATCCATTCAAGAGACAAGGACCACATCGTCTGCAATGGCCCGGCCGGAAGCTGGTCCGGCCGAACTCTGGTTATTCCCAAAGAAAAACGCTCCCGCCTGCGCAGGGCAGGCCGGGAGCGTCACATCATCAAGCACTTGCGCCATGCACTGCTCTAGGAGACAGCATGTCCCAACAAGAGGGACGCCGAGCAAGGGCCGCCCCCGCAGCGAGGGCGTCGTCCCCCTCCCGCGTAGCGAGAGAGGGGGAAGCGGCACAGCCGCTCAGGGGGTGACACCGCCTATCAGTCAGCGGAAGCGTCACCGGCGACGGCAGCCACGCCAGCGTCGTCGTCAGCCATCACACCGGCCAGTTCGGCCGCTTCGGCGTCGGCGATGGCGCGGCGCTCTGCGTCGTCCATGGCGTCCTTGGCCTTGCGCGCCTGGTGGTATGCCAGACCCGTACCGGCGGGGATCAGGCGACCCACGATGACGTTTTCCTTCAGGCCACGCAGCTCGTCGCGCTTGCCCATGATGGCAGCCTCGGTGAGCACGCGGGTCGTTTCCTGGAACGACGCGGCAGAGATGAAGGAGTCGGTCGACAGCGATGCCTTGGTAATACCCAGCAGCACGTTGGAGTACGTGGCAGGGATCTTGCCTTCGCGCTGCAGCGCCTCGTTGGTATTGAGGATCTCCGAACGCTCGACCTGCTCGCCAGCGATGTAGGTCGAGTCGCCGGTGTTCTCGACCACGACGCGGCGCAGCATCTGGCGAACGATCACCTCGATGTGCTTGTCGTTGATCTTCACACCCTGCAGGCGGTAGACGTCCTGCACTTCATCGACGATGTAGCGCGACAGCTCCTCGATGCCCAGCAGGCGCAGGATGTCCTGCGGATCGGCCGGGCCGTCGACGATGGACTCACCCTTGTTGACCACCTGGCCTTCGTGCACCAGGATGTTCTTTTCCTTGGGCACGAGTTCTTCCCAGACCTTGCCATCCAGATCGGTGATCTGCATGCGCACCTTGCCCTTGGTTTCCTTGCCGAAGGAAATGGTGCCGGTCATCTCGGCCAGCGTGCCCTTGTCCTTGGGCGTGCGGGCTTCGAACAGCTCGGCCACGCGGGGCAGACCGCCGGTAATGTCGCGGGTCTTCTGGCCTTCGACAGGGATACGGGCCAGCACTTCGCCGGGGCCCACGTCCTGGCCGTCACGCACCTGGATCAGAGCGCCGACCTGGAAGCCGATCGTCACCGAGTGGTCGGTGCCGGGGATCTTGACTTCCTGGTTGTTGGCATCGATCAGCTTGACCTGGGGACGCACGACCTTGGCAGAGCCACGGCGCTTGGGATCGATCACCACCAGCGTGGACAGGCCGGTCACTTCATCGACCTGCTTGGCCACGGTCAGGCCCTCTTCCACATTCTCGAAGCGCACCTGGCCGGCGTACTCGGTAATGATGGGTCGGGTCAGCGGATCCCAGTTGGCCAGGATCAGACCGGCCTTGACCTGCTGGTCGGGCCTGACGGTCAGCACGGCACCGTAGGGCACCTTGTGGCGCTCACGCTCGCGGCCGTTGTCGCTGATGACGATTTCGCCCGAACGCGAAATCACGACCAGCTCACCCTTGGTGTTGCTGACGTAGCGCATCGTGCTGTTGAAGCTGATGGAGCCGTTGGACTTGGCTTCCACGCTCGAGGCGATGGCAGCGCGCGAAGCGGCACCACCGATGTGGAAGGTACGCATGGTCAGCTGCGTGCCGGGCTCGCCGATGGACTGGGCGGCGATCACACCCACGGCTTCGCCGAGGTTGATCAGGCCGCCGCGGCCCAGGTCGCGGCCGTAGCACTTGGCGCACAGGCCGTAGCGGGTCTCGCAGGTCAGCGCGGTGCGGACCTTGATCTCGTCCACGCCTTGCGATTCCAGCTCGTCGATCACGTCTTCGTTGAGCAGCGTGCCTGCGGGCAGCAGCACGGCCAGCGTCTCGGGATGCACGACGTCCTCGGCCGTGGTACGGCCCAGCACGCGGTCGCGCAGCGATTCGATGACTTCACCGCCTTCGACGATGGCGCGCATCAGTGCGCCATTGCTCGTGCCGCAATCGTCCTCGTTGACCACCAGATCCTGCGTCACGTCCACCAGACGACGCGTCAGGTAGCCGGAGTTGGCCGTCTTCAACGCCGTGTCGGCCAGACCCTTTCGGGCGCCGTGGGTGGAGATGAAGTACTGCAGAACGTTCAGGCCTTCACGGAAGTTCGCCGTAATGGGCGTCTCGATGATGGAGCCGTCAGGCTTGGCCATCAGGCCACGCATGCCGGCCAGCTGGCGGATCTGCGCGGCCGAGCCGCGGGCGCCGGAGTCGGCCATCATGTAGATGGCGTTGAACGATTCCTGCTCGACTTCGTTGCCGTGGCGGTCGATGACCTTTTCCTTGGCCAGCTGGGCCATCATGACCTTGGAGACTTCGTCGCCGGCCTTGCCCCAGATGTCCACCACCTTGTTGTAGCGCTCGCCAGCGGTCACGAGACCGGAGACGTACTGCTGTTCGATCTCCTTCACCTCGGCTTCGGCACGGCCGATGATCTCGGCCTTTTGCGGCGGCACCAGCATGTCGCCGATGGCGATCGAGATGCCGGCGTGCGTGGACAGGCGGAAGCCGTTTTGCAGCAGCTTGTCGGCAAACACCACCGTGGCCTTCAGACCGCACTTGCGGAACGAGGCATTGATGAGCTTGGAGATCTCCTTCTTCTTGAGCGCCTTGTTCATGTGGCTGAACGGCAGGCCCTTGGGAAGGATCTCGGACATCAGGGCGCGGCCCACGGTGGTTTCCACCAGGCTGGTCGAAGGCTCGAACTCGCCGGAGTCCTTGTTCTTCGTCCACTCGGTCAGGCGAACGCTGATCTTGGCGGCCAGCTCGACCTGCTCGGCGTCCAGCGCGCGCTGCACTTCGCCGATGTCGGCGAAGACCATGCCCTCGCCCTTGCCGTTGATGCGCTCGCGCGTCGCGTGGTACAGACCCAGCACCACGTCCTGCGAAGGAACGATGGAGGGCTCGCCCGATGCGGGGAACAGCACGTTGTTGGAGGCCAGCATCAGCGTGCGGGCTTCCATCTGTGCTTCCACCGACAGCGGAACGTGGACGGCCATCTGGTCACCGTCGAAGTCGGCGTTGAAGGCCGCGCAGACGAGCGGGTGCAGCTGGATGGCCTTGCCTTCGATCAGGATGGGCTCGAAGGCCTGGATGCCCAGGCGGTGCAGCGTGGGAGCACGGTTCAGCATGACCGGGTGCTCCTTGATGACCTCTTCGAGGATGTCCCACACCACGGGCGTGCCGGATTCCACTTCCTTCTTCGCCGCCTTGATGGTGGTGGCGATGCCGCGCTGCTCGAGCTGCGCGAAGATGAAGGGCTTGAACAGTTCCAGCGCCATCAGCTTGGGCAGACCGCACTGGTGCAGCTTGAGGTACGGACCCACCGTGATCACGGAACGGCCCGAGTAGTCCACGCGCTTGCCCAGCAAGTTCTGGCGGAAACGGCCGCTCTTGCCCTTGATCATGTCGGCCAGCGACTTCAGGGCACGCTTGTTGGCGCCCGTCATGGCCTTGCCACGGCGGCCGTTGTCCAGCAGCGAGTCCACTGCTTCCTGCAGCATGCGCTTTTCGTTGCGCGCGATGATTTCCGGAGCCTTCAGCTCCAGCAGGCGGCGCAGACGCGAGTTGCGGTTGATGACGCGGCGGTACAGGTCGTTCAGGTCGGACGTTGCGAAGCGGCCGCCGTCCAGCGGCACCAGCGGACGCAGGTCCGGGGGCAGCACGGGCAGCACTTCCATGACCATCCAGCCCGGCTTGATGCCGGACTTCTTGAACGCTTCCAGCAGCTTCAGGCGCTTGGCGTTCTTCTTGACCTTGACTTCGGAGCCGGTCAGGTCGCCGCGCAGGCGCTCGGTCTCGACGTCGATGTCGATGCCTTCGAGCAGGTCCTTGATGCCTTCGGCGCCCATCTTGGCTTCGAACTCGTCACCGTACTCGGTGCGCTTGGCCTCGTAGTCGTCCTCGGTCATGATGCTGAACTTCTTCAGCGGGGTCATGCCGGGGTCGGTCACCACGTAGGCTTCGAAGTACAGCACGCGCTCAATGTCGCGCAGCGTCATGTCGAGCACCAGGCCCAGACGCGACGGCAGCGACTTCAGGAACCAGATGTGGGCGCAGGGCGCAGCCAGGTCGATGTGGCCCATGCGCTCGCGGCGCACCTTGGTCTGGGTCACTTCGACGCCGCACTTCTCGCAGATCACGCCGCGGTGCTTGAGGCGCTTGTACTTGCCGCACAGGCACTCGTAGTCCTTGATGGGGCCAAAGATCTTGGCGCAGAACAGACCATCGCGCTCGGGCTTGAACGTGCGGTAGTTGATGGTCTCGGGCTTCTTCACCTCGCCGAAGGACCAGGAACGGATCTTCTCGGGAGAAGCCAGACCGATCTTGATGGCATCGAAATGCTCATCGGGCGTGAATTGCTTGAACAGGTCGAGTAGAGATTTCATAAGACTCTTTCCCTTTTCAATATTTAAGAACGCTCAAGCTCGATGTCGAGGCCCAGGGAGCGGATTTCCTTGACCAGCACGTTGAACGACTCGGGCATGCCTGCCTCGATGGCGTGCTCGCCCTTGACGATGGATTCGTACACCTTGGTACGGCCCACCACGTCGTCGGACTTCACGGTCAGCATTTCCTGCAGCACATAGGCGGCGCCGTAGGCTTCCAGCGCCCACACTTCCATTTCCCCGAAACGCTGGCCGCCGAACTGGGCCTTGCCGCCCAGGGGCTGCTGCGTCACCAGAGAGTACGGACCCGTGGAGCGGGCGTGCATCTTGTCGTCGACCAAGTGGTGCAGCTTCAGGTAGTGCATGTAGCCGATGGTGGTCGGACGCTCGAAGCGGTCACCGGTGCGGCCGTCATACAGGTAGGCCTGCGTGCGGCTTTCGGTCAGGCCCTTACGCTCCTTCAGCTCTTCCGGATATGCCAGATGCAGCATGTCCTGGATTTCCTGCTCGGAAGCGCCGTCGAACACCGGCGTGGCAAACGGCACGCCCGTGGTCAGCGCCTGCGCCATGGACACGATCTCGTTGTCATCGAGCTGGGCCAGGTCTTCCTTGCGGCCGCGCGAGTTGTAGATCTCTTCCATGAAGGCACGGATTTCGGCGGCACGGGCTTCCTGCTGCAGCATGTCGCCGATGCGCTGGCCCAGGCCCTTACCGGCCCAGCCCAGATGCACTTCCAGCACCTGGCCGATGTTCATGCGCGAAGGCACGCCCAGCGGGTTCAGCACGATGTCGGCAGTGGAGCCGTCGGCCATGTAGGGCATGTCCTCGACCGGAACGATCTTGGAGACCACGCCCTTGTTGCCGTGGCGGCCGGCCATCTTGTCGCCGGGCTGCAGGCGGCGCTTGACGGCCAGGTAGACCTTGACCATCTTGAGCACGCCAGCGGGCAGCTCGTCGCCCTGGGTGAGCTTCTTGCGCTTTTCTTCGAAAGCCAGGTCGAAGCTGTGGCGCGTCTGCTCCAGCGAGTTCTTGATGGACTCGAGCTGGGTGGCGACCTCGTCCTCTGCAGGACGGATGTCGAACCAGTGGAACTTCTCCACGCCGTCCAGGTAGGCCTTGTCGATCTTGGCGCCCTTGGCCAGCTTTTGCGGGCCGCCGTTGGCCACGCGGCCATTGAGCAGCTTCTCGATACGGTCGAAGGCGTCGGCCTCGACGATGCGCAGCTGGTCGTTCAGGTCCAGGCGGTAGCGCTTGAGTTCATCATCGATGATCTGCTGGGCACGCTTGTCGCGCTGGATGCCTTCACGGGTGAAGACCTGCACGTCGATCACGGTGCCTTGCGAGCCCTGGTCCACGCGCAGCGAGGTGTCCTTCACGTCGGAAGCCTTCTCGCCGAAGATGGCGCGCAGCAGCTTCTCTTCAGGCGTCAGCGTGGTCTCGCCCTTGGGCGTGACCTTGCCGACCAGCACATCGCCGGGCTGCACTTCCGCACCCACGTAGATGATGCCGGACTCGTCCAGGCGGTTGAGCTGCTGCTCGGACAGGTTCGGGATGTCGCGCGTGATTTCCTCTGCACCGAGCTTGGTGTCGCGGGCCATCACCACGAGTTCTTCGATGTGGATCGAGGTGTAGCGGTCTTCGGCCACCACGCGCTCGTTGATCAGGATCGAATCCTCGAAGTTGTAGCCGTTCCAGGGCATGAAGGCGATCAGCATGTTCTGACCGATGGCGATTTCGCCCAGGTCGGTCGATGCGCCGTCGGCCACCACGTCACCCTTGGCCAGCTTGTCGCCACGCTTGACGATGGGACGCTGGTGGATGTTGGTGTTCTGGTTGGAACGCTGGTACTTGATGAGGTTGTAGATGTCCACGCCGACTTCGCCGGCCACGGCTTCCGCATCGTTCACGCGGACCACGATGCGCGTTGCATCGACATAGTCCACGATACCGCCGCGGGTTGCCGTCACCACGGTGCCGGAGTCCACTGCCGCCACGCGCTCGATGCCCGTGCCCACCATGGGCTTTTCGGGACGCAGCACAGGCACGGCCTGACGCGACATGTTGGCGCCCATCAATGCGCGGTTCGCGTCATCGTGCTCCAGGAACGGAATCAGCGAGGCAGCCACCGACACGATCTGTGCGGGCGACACGTCCATGTACTGAACGCGCTCGGCCGACACCAGGGTCGAATCACCCTTTTCGCGTGCCGACACCAGGTCGCCGATCAGGCGGCCTTCGGCATCCAGCTCGGCATTGGCCTGGGCGATGATGTACTTGCCTTCCTCGATGGCCGACAGGTAGTCGATCTCCATCGTGACCTTGCCGTCGGCCACGCGACGGTAAGGCGTCTCGATGAAGCCGTACTCGTTCAGGCGGGCGTACAGGGCCAGCGAATTGATCAGGCCGATGTTGGGGCCTTCAGGCGTTTCGATAGGGCAGACGCGGCCGTAGTGGGTCACGTGCACGTCGCGCACTTCGAAGCCTGCGCGCTCGCGCGTCAGACCGCCCGGGCCCAGGGCCGAGACGCGACGCTTGTGCGTGATTTCGGCCAGAGGATTGGTCTGGTCCATGAACTGCGACAGCTGCGACGCACCGAAGAATTCCTTCAGGGCGGCCGAAATCGGCTTGCTGTTGATCAGGTCATGGGGCATCAGCGGCTCTTGCTCGGCCTGACCCAGACGCTCCTTCACGGCCTTCTCGATACGTGCCAGGCCCGTGCGGTACTGGTTCTCGGCCAGTTCGCCCACGCAACGCACGCGGCGGTTGCCCAGGTGGTCGATGTCATCGACTTCGCCCTTGCCGTTGCGCAGATCCACCAGGATCTTGACCACGGCCAGGATGTCCTCGTTGGACAGCACCATGGGGCCGGTGGCGCCATCGCGGCCGACCTTGGCGTTGAACTTCATCCGGCCCACGCGCGAAAGATCGTAGGTGTCGGGGTTGTAGAACAGGCGCTGGAACAGGGCCTGCACGGCGTCCTCGGTCGGCGGCTCGCCGGGGCGCATCATGCGGTAGATGGCCACGCGCGCAGCGAACTCATCGACGGTTTCGTCGGTGCGCAGGGTCTGCGAAATGTAGGCGCCCTGGTCCAGCTCGTTCGTGTAGATGCACTGCAGATCCTGGATGCCGGCGCTGCGCAGCTTCTTGAGCAGGGACTCGGTCAGCTCTTCGTTGGCCTTGGCGATGATCTCGCCAGTGTCCGGATCGACGATGTTCTTGGCGACCACGCGGCCGATCAGGAAATCTTCGGGGACGCTGATGAACTTGGTGCCCGACTGCTCCAGCTCACGCGTGTGGCGAGCAGTGACGCGCTTGTCCTTGGCGACCACGACCTTGCCCGACTTGTCGGTGATGTCGAAGCGCGCGACCTCGCCGCGCAGGCGCTCGGGGACGAACTCCATCTGCGCGCCCGAATCCATGAGGCGGAAGTTGTCGTTGACGAAGAAATTGGCCAGGATCGATTCCGGCGTCAGGCCGATGGCCTTCAGCAGAATGGACACGGGCATCTTGCGACGACGGTCGACGCGGAAGAACAGCAGGTCCTTGGGGTCGAACTCGAAGTCCAGCCACGAGCCGCGGTAAGGAATGATGCGTGCCGAGAACAGCAGCTTGCCCGAGCTGTGGGTCTTGCCCTTGTCGTGTTCGAAGAACACGCCAGGCGAGCGGTGCAGCTGCGAGACGATGACGCGCTCGGTGCCGTTGATGATGAACGAGCCCTTGTCGGTCATCAGGGGCACTTCGCCCATGTAGACCTCTTGCTCCTTGACTTCCTTGACCACCTTGGACTGCGAGGTCGAAGACTCACGGTCATAGATGATCAGTTGAACCTTGGCGCGCACGGCAGAGGCGAAGGTCAGACCACGGGTCTGGCACTCGCGCACATCGAAAGCAGGCTTGGCGAGGTTGTACTCGACGAACTTCATCTCCACAAAACCGTTGTGGGAGACGATGGGGAAGGCAGAGTTGAAGGCCGCTTGCAGGCCTTCGATGGTGCGTTTTTTGGGGGCTACATCTGCCTGCAAGAATGCGGTATATGCATCTTTTTGCATCTGCAGCAGGTAAGGCACTTCGAGCACGCTGTCGCGGCTCCCGAAGCTTTTGCGGATTCGCTTGCGTTCGGTGTAAGAATAGGCCATGAGATCTCCGGGCAAAGACATGAGTCCTGGGTCTGCGACGACTGCCCCACATGGAAAGCTCCCTGCGGGCTTGGCGGTTGGCCACTACCAACCATGGCTGACGGCGATGCGTTGCACATCGCCCGAACCAAGGCATCTTCTGCTGTCGGGTTGTCAGAAGACACTAGAAAACAGGCTGCTCCAGACCGCTTTCTAGTGTGCTCTATGGATACGCTCTCCACAAGCGCCAAAGGCTGGAGGCCCTTTTTCGGAGCCTCCAGCCCTTGAGGGGACTGAATTACTTCAGTTCAGCCTTGGCACCGGCTTCCACCAGCTTCTTCACAGCGGCTTCAGCGTCAGCCTTGGCAACGCCTTCCTTGACGTTCTTGGGAGCGCCGTCGACCAGGTCCTTGGCTTCCTTCAGACCCAGGCCGGTGATTTCACGCACGGCCTTGATGACGGAAACCTTGTTCGCGCCGGCTTCGGTCAGCACAACGTTGAACTCGGTCTTTTCTTCTGCAGCAGCAGCGCCGCCAGCAGCGCCACCAGCAGCGGGAGCGGCCATGGCGGCAGCGCTCACGCCGAACTTCTCTTCAATGGCCTTCACCAGGTCATTGAGTTCCAGGACCGTCATGCCGTCGAGCGCGGTCAGAAATGCGTCTTTATCGAATGCCATTTTGATTTCCTAACAATATTGGTTAACTGCCGCGCGCTCAGGCTGCGACTGCTTCGGCTGCCGGTTCTTCGGCAGAGCCTTCGCTCTTCTTTGCCGCCAGGGCGCCCAGCACAACGGCCGTACGCGAGATAGGCGACATCAGCAAGCCACACAGTTGTGCCAGCAGAACTTCCTTCGAGGGGATGTTCGCCAGTTGCTTCACACCGTTCACGTCCAGGGCCTTGCCTGCAAACGCACCACCGCGGATCACCAGCTTGTCGTTGGTTTTCGCGAAGTCGGCCACCACCTTGGCGGCAGCCACTGCGTCTTCAGAGAAGCCATAGATCAGAGGGCCGGTCATCTGGTCGGCGACAACGTCGAACTGGCTGCCAGCCACAGCACGGCGGGCCAGCGTGTTCTTCAACACGCTCAGGCTCACACCCTTGCTGCGGGCGTCAACGCGCAGTTTGGTCATGTCGGCGACCGTGATGCCGCGGTATTCCGCGATCACAAGCGTTTGAGCTTTTGCGGCGAGGCTGGTCACTTCATTGATGACCGCTTCTTTCTCACTGCGATTAAGACTCAAGGTCTACTCCTTCAAATGCACACTCGGGGCAGGCCCCTCATGCGCGCTCTTGTTGCAGCGACCAACTGTTTTGGAAATGCATCCATCTGCAGCGGGATCGCCATCTGCGTTGGCCCCTGAGGTTTAAGTGCCGCAAGGCACACCAACGGTCTTGGATGACCCGGCGCATCGCTGCGCCGGCCCACCACTGAGGCAGCCCGCAAGCCGCCTCAAGATTTCTTGGCTATCAGGCCGAGATGGTTTGCGTGTCGACGCGAACGCCCACACCCATGGTCGACGAAACAGCCACCTTGCGCAGGTACAGGCCCTTGCTCGAGGCGGGCTTGGACTTGTTCAGGGCGTCGATCAGCGCAGCCAGGTTGCCTTGCAGCTTCTCGTTGTCGAACGAGCGGCGGCCGATGGTGGCGTGGATGATGCCGGCCTTGTCGACACGGTATTGCACCTGACCAGCCTTGGCGTTCTTCACGGCCGTGGCCACATCGGGAGTCACCGTACCCACCTTGGGGTTGGGCATCAGGCCGCGCGGGCCCAGGATCTGACCCAGCGTACCGACGACGCGCATGGCGTCGGGGGCAGCGATGACCACGTCGAAGGGCATGTCGCCAGCCTTCACGCGGGCAGCCAGGTCGTCCATGCCGACCACGTCGGCGCCAGCAGCCTTGGCTTCTTCAGCCTTGGCGCCTTGGGCGAACACGGCCACGCGGGCGGTCTTGCCAGTGCCGTGGGGCAGCACGACGGCGCCACGAACCACTTGGTCAGACTTCTTGGCGTCCACGCCCAGTTGCACGGCCACGTCGATGGATTCATCGAACTTGGCGGTGGCGGCTTCCTTCACCAGCGCCACGGCGTCGGCGAAAGCGTACAGCTTGGTGGACTCCACCTTGCCCTGGAGAGCCTTTTGCTTCTTGGTCAACTTGGCCATTTACACGCCCTCCACAATCACGCCCATCGAACGGGCCGAACCAGCCAGCGTACGCACGGCGGCGTCGACGTCAGCAGCGTTCATGTCCTTCAGCTTGGTGTTGGCGATCTCTTCCAGCTGAGCGCGGGTGATCTTGCCGACCTTGTTCTTCAGGGGGTTGGAGGAGCCCTTGTCCAGCTTGATGGCCTTCTTGATCAGCACAGTCGCCGGAGGCGTCTTGATGATGAAGGTGAAGCTCTTGTCGGCAAAGGCCGTGATGACCACGGGCAGGGGCAGGCCGGGCTCGACACCTTGGGTCTGGGCGTTGAACGCCTTGCAGAATTCCATGATGTTGAGGCCGCGCTGACCCAGCGCAGGACCGATCGGAGGAGAGGGATTGGCCTTACCAGCTGGCACTTGCAGCTTGATGAAGCCGACGATTTTCTTCGCCATTGAATGCTCCTTGCGGGTATAGCGCCGCCGGCCCAACCAACAACAGTTGCAGCCGGCAGCTCCCCGGGGGTTAAAAGACTCTTGCTGACACGCCCTGCACCGAGCCTAAAAATGCAGAGCCAGAGATTGTAAGCGGTAACTCAGGTTTTTTCAACCTGGGCAAATTCAAGCTCGACCGGCGTGGAGCGACCGAAGATCATCACCGAGACGCGCAGGCGGCTCTTTTCGTAGTTGACCTCTTCGACCGAGCCATTGAAGTCCGTGAAGGGGCCTTCCTTGACACGCACCAGTTCGCCGGGCATGAATTCGATCTTGTGGCGCGGCTTGTCCGTGCCTTCCTGCATCTGGCTGACGATCTTGCGCACTTCCTCTTCGGAGATCGGTGCTGGGCGGTTCTTGGCACCACCCACGAAACCCGTCACCTTGCTGGTGTGCTTGACCAGGTGCCAGGTGTCGTCGTCCATGACCATCTCGACGAACACGTAGCCAGGGAACAAGCGGCGTTCGGTGGTACGGCGCTGGCCGTTCTTCATCTCCACCACTTCCTCGGTGGGAACCAGGATGCGGCCGAACTTGGACTGCATGTCCGAACGCGCGATGCGCTCGATGATGTTGCGCTCCACGGCCTTTTCCATGCCGGAGTAGGCATGGACGATGTACCAGCGCAGATCCGGATTGGCAGGCGTTGCCCCTCCGTCGTTCACACCTGTTTCGACAGCATCCATTACTTCCTCCAGCCCAAAATCAGGTCATACAGGACCCACTCCAGCGTCTTGTCCGTGAACCACAGGAACAAGGCCATGATGACCACAAAGCCGAAGACGTACAAGGTCATCTGCATGGTCTCCTTGCGCGTCGGCCAGACGACCTTCTTGACTTCGCGCCAGGCATCCTGCGCAAAGCTGACGAAACGCTTTCCGGGCTCGGAAACAAGGAACGTGCCAGCAGCCGCAGCCAGACCGACCAGCAGCACCAGCCACTGAACGATGGGCCCTTGCTTGCTCAGCAGATAGAAACCTGCGATCGCAGCAACGACTAAAGCCGCGACTGCGGCAAGCTTGGCTTTGTCAGCTCCGGAGCTGACCGTTTCAACCTGAGTAGTGGCCATAATCCATTTCTAATGCGCATTTTTTGCGCAACGCCAAGACACCGAAGCCCGCTTTGGGGCGGGCTCGTTGCGATTCCACCATCAGGTGGCAGGGGCAGTAGGAATCGAACCTACAACCTTCGGTTTTGGAGACCGACGCTCTGCCAATTGAGCTATACCCCTACGAATCAGTTAGGCAATGATCTTGGCAACCACGCCAGCGCCCACGGTACGGCCGCCTTCGCGGATAGCGAAGCGCAGACCTTCTTCCATGGCGATGGGGGCGATCAGCTTGACGGTGATCGACACGTTATCGCCAGGCATCACCATTTCCTTGTCGGCGGGCAGCTCGATAGAGCCGGTCACGTCGGTCGTGCGGAAATAGAACTGGGGACGGTAGTTGTTGAAGAACGGAGTGTGGCGACCACCTTCGTCCTTGGACAGCACGTACACCTCAGCCGTGAAGTGGGTGTGGGGCTTGATGGAGCCGGGCTTGCACAGCACTTGGCCGCGTTCCACGTCTTCACGCTTGGTGCCGCGCAGCAGCAGGCCCACGTTGTCGCCAGCCTGGCCTTGGTCCAGCAGCTTGCGGAACATTTCCACGCCGGTGACGATGGTCTTCTGGGTGTCGCGGATACCGACGATTTCGATTTCTTCGCCGACCTTGATGATGCCGCGCTCAACGCGACCGGTCACCACGGTGCCACGGCCGGAGATCGAGAACACGTCTTCCACGGGCATTGCGAAGGCACCGTCCACAGCGCGCTCGGGCGTGGGGATGTAGGTGTCCAGGGCTTCAGCCAGACGCAGGATGGCGGGCTCGCCCTTGTCGCTTGCGTCACCTTCCAGGGCCAGCTTGGCCGAGCCGCGGATGATGGGGGTGTCGTCGCCGGGGAAGTCGTACTTGGCCAGCAGCTCGCGCACTTCCATTTCGACCAGCTCCAGCAGCTCTTCGTCGTCCACCATGTCGCACTTGTTCAGGAACACGATGATGTAGGGCACGCCCACCTGACGAGCCAGCAGGATGTGCTCGCGGGTCTGGGGCATCGGGCCGTCAGCGGCCGAGCACACCAGGATAGCGCCGTCCATCTGAGCAGCGCCGGTGATCATGTTCTTGACGTAGTCGGCGTGGCCGGGGCAGTCAACGTGAGCGTAGTGGCGGTTGGCCGTTTCGTACTCGACGTGGGCGGTGTTGATCGTGATGCCGCGGGCCTTTTCTTCAGGTGCTGCGTCGATCTGGTCGTAAGCCTTGGCTTCGCCGCCGAACTTCTTGGACAGAACGGTGGCGATGGCAGCCGTCAGGGTCGTCTTGCCGTGGTCCACGTGACCGATGGTGCCCACGTTGACGTGGGGCTTGGTACGCTCGAATTTTTCTTTAGCCATTTTTCCGACTCCGAAAAAAATCTAAATCACTACAACAGGATTTGGCGCAACCCCATCTAGCGAGCGCACCAGAGAGAATGGTGCCCATGGGCAGGATCGAACTGCCGACCTCTCCCTTACCAAGGGAGTGCTCTACCACTGAGCCACATGGGCCTTGAAGCCGCCGAAGCAACCTCAAAAAACTTTGCTTGCAAACTGGAGCGGGAGACGGGAATCGAACCCGCGTCATTAGCTTGGAAGGCTAGGGTTCTACCATTGAACTACTCCCGCACAGATTGACTGCACGCTGCCACCTTTTCAGATGACTTCTCTTCTTCACCATTACTGGTGGAGGGGACTGGATTCGAACCAGTGTAGGCGTAAGCCAACAGATTTACAGTCTGCCCCCTTTAGCCACTCGGGCACCCCTCCGAAGAGATTTGAATTCTAGCACCGTTTTTTTCGTCTGAAAAAATTCAGTGCATTTTTTTCTCAGGCCACCGGGGCAATCCAAGAAAAATGTGGCGCGGCTGGCGGGGATCGAACCCACGACCCTTGGCTTCGGAGGCCAATACTCTATCCACTGAGCTACAGCCGCTCAAGGCATCGCTGCCCTGCACAAGCCGATGATTGTCGCATGACTTTGCACTACCGCGTACAAGCCCCGCGGCCCCGCCCGCTCATTGGGCAGGAGCCTCCGAAACCGTGAAGCCCAGCCCGCGCAGGCAGACATCCACCGCCTGGGCACCCACATGCTTGAGATCGAAAGCCCGTCCCAGCAGCCAGCTCTGCAGCAGCCCGTCAAACATGGCGCACAGTGCGATCGATGCCTGGTGCGCCGACATGGGCATGGTGACCGCATGGCTTTCGGCGGCGGCACACAGCGCCAGCTCCAGCCGGGACGAAAAGGAGTCCAGTGCCGCGCGATTGCGCTCCTGCACCGGCATGAGCTCGCCCACGTACTCCACCTTGAGCAACAGGATCTCGAAGACGCGCCGCGTGCTGTCGTCATCCGCAATGCGCCCGAAGACCACCGCCATCAGGCGCCGCACATATTCCAGCGCATCGCATTCGGAGTCATCTTCGCAGTCGCCCTGAGCGGCCTGCTCCAGCGGGAGCGTGACGCGATCCAGCATGGCATAGAAGAGATCCAGCTTGTCCTTGAAATGCCAGTAGACCGCACCGCGCGTGGCGCCGGCTCGCTGGGCAATCTCGTTGAGCGAGGCCCGGGCGACACCCTGCTCGTAGAACACTTGCTCCGCAGCGTCCAGCAGACTGTTGCGCGTTGCAAACGCATCTTCTTTCGTTCGTCGTGCCAAGATGTATTTCCTTCCATCGTTGAGCCCGGCCATGCCACGCTACGCCATGCTTCGCGCCGCCTTGCAGCAACTGCGGTCATTATACATTCATGTATGTATGTATAATCCGCGACTTGCCCGTGGACACGGGCGTTCCGGATAGCGCTGACCGGAACGTCAACATCGTTATTTGATTCAGCACAAGGACCCATCATGCCCAGCACACGCAGCAATGTGTCAGCCGCTCCGTCCCCTTACAACAGTCTGCGCCTCACCACCGTGGCCCTGGCCGTCACCGCCGCAATGGCCATGGCCGCCTGCGGGAAAAAGCCCGAAGAACAAGCTGCCGCACAGCAGCAGATGCCCGCCGTCCCTGTAGGTGTGGTGGTGGCCACCCCCGCCGATGTGGGACTTGTGACCGAGTTGCCCGGCCGCGTGGACGCGCGCCGCGTGGCCCAGATCCGGGCCCGCAGCGCCGGCATCGTGCAGGAGCGCCTGTTCAAGGAAGGCAGCGACGTGAAGGCCGGCCAGGTGCTGTACCGCATCGATCCGGCGCCCTACCAGGCGACGCTGCAAAGTGCCAAGGCCACGCAGGCCCGTGCCGAGGCCAACCAGGCCCAGGCACTGGCGCAACTGGAACGCTACCGCCCGCTGGTTGCCGCCAACGCGATCAGCAAGCAGGACTTCGTCAATGCAGAGGCTGCCTACAAGCAGGCCCAGGCTGACGTCGCGGCCGGCAAGGCCTCCGTGCGGACCGCCGAGATCAATCTTGGCTATACCAGCGTCACCGCCCCCATTTCTGGCCGCATCGGCCAGTCTCTGGTGACCGAAGGCGCGCTGGTCGGCCAGGGCGAGGCGACCCCGCTGGCCGTGGTCCAGCAGATCAATCCGGTCTATGTGAATTTCACCCAGTCGTCCAGCGAAGCCTTCCGGCTGCGCCGCGCGATGGAGCAGGGCAAGCTCAAGAAGGCCGATGGCGCCGAAGCCGCCAGCGTCGAAGTGCGCCTGGACGATGGCACGGCCTACGAACTCAAGGGCAAGCTGCTGTTCACCGACCTGACCGTGGACAGCTCCACCGGCCAGGTCACGCTGCGTGCCGAGGTGCCCAATCCCAAGGGATTGCTGCTGCCCGGCATGTATGTGCGCGTGCGCATGGAGCAGGCCCAGGCGTCCAACGCCATTGCCGTGCCCCAGCAGGCGGTGACGCGCACCGAGACCGGCGACACCGTGAGCGTGGTCAGCGACGACGGCAAGATCACCAAGCGCCAAGTGAAGGTGACCACGGCCCAGAACAACCAGTGGCTGGTCAGCGAAGGCCTGCAGGCGGGCGAGAAGGTGATGGTCGACGGCTTCCAGAAGCTGCAGATGCTGCCACCCGGCACGCCGGTCAAGCCCGTACCGTGGCAGCCCGAGGCCGCAGGCGCCCAGAAGCCGGCCGGCATGGCAGCGCCAGCCCCGCAAGCCGCAGCCGATGCCAAGCCTGCGGACCAGGCAGACAAGAAGTAATCAAGGGGCTCAGCAATGGCCAAGTTCTTTATCGACAGACCGATCTTTGCATGGGTCGTCGCGCTGTTCATCATCGTCCTCGGTGGTATCGCGCTGACCAAGCTCCCGATCGCTCAATATCCCAAGGTGGCTCCTCCGGCCATCGTCATCAACACGGCCTATCCAGGCGCGTCCGCGAAGGTGCTCGAAGACAGCGTGCTGTCCGTGATCGAGCGCGAGATGAACGGCTCGCCCGGCCTGGTCTACATGGAGTCTGTGGCCCAGGCCGACGGCACGGGCAGCATCACCATCAGCTTCGAGGCCGGCACCAACGTGGACCTGGCGCAGGTGGACGTGCAAAACCGCCTCTCGCGCGCCACGCCGCGCCTGCCTGCGTCGGTGACGCAGCAGGGCGTTCGCGTGGACAAGGCGTCGTCCAACTTCCTGCTGTTCATCATGCTGTCGTCCGAGGACGCCAAGGCCTATGACACGGTGGCCCTGGGCGACTATGCCTCGCGCAACATCGTTCCCGAAATCCAGCGTGTGGCAGGCGTGGGCCAGGCACAGCTGTTCGGCACGGAAAAGGCGATGCGCATCTGGTTCGATCCCGCCAAGCTGCAGGGCTACAAGCTCTCGGCCGAGGACGTGACGGCCGCCATCCGCAGCCAGAACGCCCAGGTGGCCAGCGGCGCCATCGGCGACCTGCCCAACATCACGGGCCAGAAGATCGCCGCCACGGTGACGGTGATGGGCCAGCTGTCTTCGATCAGCCAGTTCGAGAACATCGTGCTGCGCGCCAATGCCGATGGCTCCACCGTGCGACTCAAGGACGTGGCCACCATCGAGATCGGCGGCCAGGCCTACGCGACCTCCGCACGCCTGAACGGCAAGGATGCCGTGGGTATCGGCGTGCAGCTGACGCCCAGCGGCAATGCGCTGGCCACGGCCAAGGCCGTGCATGCACGCATGGAGGAACTGAAGAAGTTCTTCCCCAAGGGCGTGAATTACTCCATTCCCTACGACAGCTCCAAATTCGTGAGCATCTCCATCGAGAAGGTGGCCCACACGCTGCTGGAAGCCATCGTGCTGGTGTTCCTGGTGATGTACCTGTTCCTGCAGAACTGGCGCTACACGCTGATCCCGACCATCGTGGTGCCCATTGCACTGCTGGGCACCTTCGCGGTCATGCAGGCCGTGGGCTTCTCGATCAACGTGCTGGCCATGTTCGGCATGGTGCTGGTCATCGGCATCGTGGTGGACGACGCCATCGTGGTCGTGGAGAACGTCGAGCGCATCATGAGCGAGGAAGGCCTGCCGCCGCGCGAGGCCGCGATCAAGGCCATGGGCCAGATCTCGGGCGCCATCGTGGGCATTACGCTGGTGCTGATCGCGGTGTTCATACCGCTGGCTTTCTTCGCGGGGTCCACCGGCAATATCTACCGGCAGTTCTCCATCGTGATGGTCGCCTCCATCAGCTTCTCGGCCTTCATGGCGCTGACGCTGACACCGGCTCTGTGCGCAACCCTGCTCAAGCCCGTGGAGGCTGGCCACAACCACGAGAAGAAAGGCTTCTTCGGCTGGTTCAACCGCACGTTCGCACGCTCGGCCAAGTCCTATGAAGGCTGGGTGGCTCGCCTGCTCAAGCGCTCGGTGCTGATGATCGGCGTGTACCTGGCCGTGATCGCCGGTGCCGTGGTGGTGTTCCGTGGCCTGCCGACCTCGTTCCTGCCGACCGAGGACCAGGGCTACTTCATCGTCAACGTGCAACTGCCTCCTGGCGCCGCCAAGGAGCGCACGCTGGAAGTCATGAAGCAGGTCGAGGAGGCCGTGCTGCCGCAGCCCGAAGTGGCCAACATGGTCAGCGTGCTGGGCTTCAGCTTCTCCGGCCAGGGCCAGAACGCCGCCCTCGCCTTCGTGCCGCTCAAGGACTGGTCCGAGCGCAAGGGAGCGGACTCCACGGTGGATGCCATGACGGGCCGCATCATGGGCATGACGGCGGGCATACGCGACGCCTTCGTGTTCGCCGTGAACCCGCCGCCCATTCCCGAACTGGGCAATGCCGTGGGCTTCTCGTTCCGCCTGCAGGACCGTGCCGGCCACGGCCACGATGCGCTGATCAATGCGCGCAACATGCTGCTGGGCATGGCCGGGCAGAGCAAGGTGCTGGCCGGCGTGCGTCCCGACGGCCTGGAAGACGCACCCCAGCTGCGCATCGAGATCGACCGCGACAAGGCCAACGCACTGGGCGTGGACTTCACCTCGATCAATGCGGCGCTGTCCACGGCACTGGGCTCGTCCTACGTCAATGACTTCCCCAACCAGGGTCGTCTGCAGCGCGTGATCGTGCAGGCCGACGCTCCGGCCCGCATGCAGCCCGACGATCTGCTGCGCCTGAACGCGCGCAATGCCAAGGGCGATCCGGTGCCGCTGTCCACGTTCGCGACCAACAAGTGGGTCAAGGGCGCGCAGCAGACGGTGCGCTACAACGGCTACCCGGCCGTGCGCATCGAAGGCTCGGCAGCTCCGGGCTTCAGCTCGGGCGATGCCATGGACGAGATGGAAAAGCTGGCTGCCAAGCTGCCCGAAGGCTTCGGCTTCGAGTGGACCGGCCAGTCGCGTGAGGAAAAGCTGGCGGGCTCGCAAGCCATCTTCCTGTACGCCTTCGCCATCCTGGCCGTGTTCCTGTGCCTGGCCGCTCTGTACGAGAGCTGGTCGATTCCGCTGTCGGTGATTCTGGTCGTGCCGCTGGGTCTGCTGGGCGTGGTGCTTGCCACCTTGCTGCGCAACTATTCCAACGACGTGTACTTCCAGATCGGACTGGTGACGGTGATCGGCCTGTCGGCAAAGAACGCCATCCTGATCGTGGAGTTCGCCAAGGACCTGCAGGCCGAAGGCAAGGGCCTGATCGAGGCCGCGCTGGAAGCCGCGCACCTGCGGTTCCGGCCCATCATCATGACCTCGCTGGCCTTCGGCCTGGGCGTGGTGCCTCTGGTGATCGCCTCCGGCGCCAGCTCCGCCAGCCAGCGTGCCATCGGCACCGGCGTGCTCGGCGGCATGATCACCGGCACCGTGCTGGCCGTGCTGTTCGTGCCCACCTTCTTCGTCGTGGTGCGCAAGCTGTTCAAGGGCAAGATCAAAACGCACAACCCGCCGTCCACACCGGCCGGCAAGGAGGCCTTGAGCCATGATTAATCGCAGTACCCCGGTGGCCATCGCCACCGCCGTGCTCCTGGCGGGATGCTCGCTCATCCCCACCTACGAGCGCCCTGCCGCTCCGGTCGCGGCCCAATACACCCGCGCGAACGCCACTGCTGCGGCAGAAGGCGGAACGGCTGCCGCACAGCTGCCCTGGCAGGATTTCTTCCAGGACGCACGCCTGCAGCAACTGGTGCGCACCGCGCTGGACAACAACCGCGACCTGCGCGTGGCCGCGCTCAATATCGAGCGCGCCCAGGCGCAGTACCGGATCACGCGCGCCGACCAGTTCCCGACGGTCGGTGCAGGCGTCAACGCCAGCCGCGCCCCGAATACCACGGGCTCCGGCACCAAGTACGTCAACAGCTACCAGGTCGGCCTGGCCGTGACCTCCTGGGAGCTGGACTTCTTCGGGCGCATCGGCAGCCTGAAGGAAGCGGCCCTGGCCCAGTACCTGGCCACCGAGGAAGCGCGCCGCGCCGCGCAGACCAGCCTGGTGGCCGCCGTGGCCAGCGGCTGGTACACGCTGCTGGCCGACGAGCAGTTGCTGAAGATCTCGCGCGACACGCTGCAGACCCGCGAAGAGTCGATCAAGCTGACCAAGCTGCGCTTCGACACGGGCGTGGCCTCCGAGCTGGACTACCGCCAGGCCGTCTCGCTGACCGAAGCTGCGCGCGCCACCCTGGCGCAGCAGCAGCGCCAGCGTGCCCTGGACGAGAACGCCCTGGTGCTGCTGCTGGGCCAGGCGCTGCCTGCAGACGTGGTCGCCAGCCTGGGCTCCAGCCAGGGCCTGCGCGACACGGCCGACCTGCCTGCAGTGCCGGCCGGCCTGCCGTCTGACCTGCTCACGCAGCGCCCCGACATCCGCCAGGCCGAGCAGCAACTGATCAGCGCCAATGCCAACATCGGCGCGGCGCGTGCGGCCTTCTTCCCGCGCATCACGCTGACCGGGCAGTTCGGCACGGCCAGCAACGAGTTGTCGGGCCTGTTCAAGAGCGGCAGCTGGGGTTTCACCCTGGCGCCCTCGGCCCTGCTGCCCATCTTCGATGCGGGCCGCAACTCGGCCAATCTGGCTGCGGCCAAGGTCGATCGCGAAGTGGCCATTGCGCAGTACGAGAAGTCCATCCAGAGCGCCTTCCGCGAAGTCTCCGACGCACTGGACAGCCAAGGCACGCTGCGTGACCAGATCATGGCCCAGCGCGCCCAGCTCGAAGCCGAGCAGGCACGCCTGAAGCTGTCCGACCTGCGCTACAGCAACGGCGTGGCCAGCTACCTGGACCTGCTGGACGCACAGCGCACCCTGTTCGCGCTGGAGCAATCCACCGTGAGCGTGCGCCTGGCGCAACTGCTCAATCAGATCGAGCTGTACAAGGCTCTGGGCGGCGGCTGGACCGACAGGACGGCGACAGCGGCTGCAACCACGCAAACTCCCGCGCAGCAATAACCGCATCTGCCGCGCCAACCGCAAAGAGGCGTTCACCGCAAGGTGAACGCCTCTTTGTCATTCAGTGCGGCAAGCATTTGCCAATTGCTTGATCCATCTCATGGCATATGTGCGTCCCAGGTCAACCCGGGTCTGCGCGCAGTGTCTGCAAGAGGGCCGTCGATATAATTTGTTGTTGACTCACGCCCCCACAACACAAGAGGACTTCATGAGCGCAACCCACACCGAAGAAGCCCATACGGGCCCGATCAAGAATCCCAGGCAACTGCTGATAGCGGTGTTTTTCTCGTTCGTGGTTCCGGTGTTCGTGATCATCGGCCTCGTGCAGTACGTGAGTTCGGCCGACAAGTCCGGTGCCGGCGCTTCTCAGACCGAAATGGCCAAGGCTCAGCGCCTGCAGAAGATCGGCCTTGTGGAGATCCGTGATGCCAACCGCCCCCTGCGCGCGGGCGAAGAGGTCTACAAGGGCCAGTGCGCCGCTTGCCACGCCACGGGCGCTGCAGGAGCACCCAAGTTCGAGGATGCTGCGGCCTGGGGCCCTCGCCTTGCACAGGGACTGGAAGGCCTGGTGCACTCGGCACTCAAGGGCAAGGGCGCCATGGCCCCTCAGGGTGGCGGCGACTTCAACGACACCGAAATTGCACGCGGCGTGGTCTACATGGCCAACGCAGCGGGCGGCAAGTTCGAAGAACCCAAGGCCCCTGCCGCAGAAGGCGCCGCGGCAGAAGGCGCAGCAGCCCCCGCCAATTGAGCAACACGCGGGACTTCTGGAACCAACCGGCTTCGGCCGGTTTTTTCATGCCCGCGCAGGACTGCGCACGAAACCGTAGCGCTGCGGCAACGCCTCGGCCCGCACCTCTGCACAGGCCGGCAACGCGCCCGCCTCCAGCGCAGCCGCGGCATCGATCATGTCCTGCGTATGGACCAGGCCCAGGCCGGAAGGCGTCGCCAGGTACAGGCGCCCCGTCTCGTCCATCAGCGCTTCGGTGATGGCCCCGGCATCCAGTTCGGCTCCTGTATGGCTGTGCATCTGCAGGCCCTCGCCATCCCAGCGCAACCGCCATATCCAGGGAGCATTCTCCAGCTCCACATACACGCGCTGGGGACCGTTCTGGAAGAACCATCGACCATCGGGCTCGGCCAGGTAGTTGCGGGCGATGAAGTCCGCCAGCTTTTCGTTGCGCACCTCCGCGCCCTTGGCTCCCGGGATTCCGCTGTCGAAAGCGCCGCTGGCCTGGGCCTGTTCATCGCGCAGATACCAGCGCCCGCGCTCGTCCAGTCCCAGCCAGCCGCTGCAGGCAGGCACATGGGGCCATTTGGCCATGGCCTGCTTCACGATATCGTCCATTGCATTCATCCTTTTTCGCTGTGTGCCAGCCACTGCGTGACGGCCTGCGGCATGGCCAGTACATGTCCCGGCCAACGCCCCTGTGCAAAACCCACATGACCGCCGTGCGGCGGATGCCACAGCGTAACCCGCGGGCCGACTTCGCCTGGCGCCGGCAGGCTGTACGAAGGGACAAAGGGATCGTCCAGCGCATTGAGCAGCAGTGCAGGCACGGCAATGCTTCCCAGCAGCGGTCTGGCCGCCGCCCGATGCCAATAGTCCTGCGCATCACGAAAGCCGTGGACCGGCGCAGTGAACGCATCGTCAAACTCTCTCAGATCACGTGCACGCAACACGGCATCACGATCGAAGAGACCGGGAAACTGCGCCCACTTGAGCAGCGCCTTGGGCACCAGGGTGCGCAGGAACATGCGCGTGTAGATCCAGCGGTTCAGCCCTTTCCCCAGCGCCGTTCCCCCGGCGGCCAGGTCCAGCGGCGCACTCACCGCCGCCAGGGCCTGCACCACCTCGGCAGCCTTGTCCGCCTGCACGCCCGCCCAGCGTGCCAGCGCATTGCCGCCCAGGGAGACACCGACCGCATGCAGCGGGCGAGAAGACCGCTCGCGCAGGCGGCGCAGTATCCAGTCCACCTCCTGCACATCGCCCGAGTGATAGGCGCGCGGCGCCCGGTTGACCTCGCCGCTGCAGCCGCGAAAGTGCGGCACGGCCATGTGCCAGCCACGCTGTTCGGCCACACAGGCCATGGCCTGGGCATAGTGGCTGTTCGCCGAGCCTTCAAGGCCATGGAAAAGCACCAGCCATGGCGCATCGGCAGGCGGGGTGGGAGCACTGCCGAAGGCGACATCGATGAAGTCGCCATCCGGGGTATCCCAGCGCTCCCACCGCCACCGGGGTGCCGCATGGCCGGCCGGCCGACGGTGCGCGAACAGCGCCGGCCAGATGGTCTGCGCGTGGCCACCGGGCAGCCAGCGCGCCGCGTTGAATTGATGCATAGAGCCCGTTTGCAGTCCTTGTCCTAGTCGCTGCGAATGGCCTTTGCCCTACAGGGCAGCGGGCCGGGTGCGCAGCACAATCGCCAGCGATGCGCAGCATCGTGCACGATACTGTCTTCCATTGTCGCTTTCAGGTTGTCATCTCATGAAACGTCTACTCGCCACACTTGCCACCGTTCTGGTACTGACCGGCTGCGGCTACAACGATTTCCAGCGCCTTGACGAACAGACCAAGTCGGCCTGGAGCGAGGTGCTCAACCAGTACCAGCGCCGTGCCGACCTGGTGCCCAACATCGTGGCCTCGGTCAAGGGCGAGGCCAATTTCGAGCAGGAGACCCTGACCAAGGTGGTGGAGGCGCGCGCCAAGGCCACCTCCATCCAGGCCACGCCCGAGCTGGTCAACAACCCCGAGGCTTTCAACAAGTTCCAGCAGGCGCAGGGTGAGCTGTCCAGTGCGCTGTCCCGGCTGATGGTGGTGGCCGAGCGCTACCCCCAGTTGCAGGCCAATCAGGGCTTCCGTGACCTGCGCGTCACGCTGGAGGGCACGGAGAACCGCATCACCGTGGCGCGCAACCAGTACATCCAGGCCGTGCAGTCCTACAACGTGCTGGCGCGCAGCTTTCCGACCAATCTGACAGCCAAGGTCTTCAGCTATGAGCCCAAGCCCACCTTCAGCGTGCAGAACGAGGCCGAAATCTCTCGCCCGCCCACGGTGGACTTCGGCAACAAGTAAACCGTGACCACATCCCTGGCGCCGCTCTGGCGCATGCTTTGCGCCCTGCTCCTGGCAGCGTTGTTGCTGCCAGGCAGCGCGCTGGCGCAGGCTCCGCAACCCGTCCCCCCGCTGACGGCCCGGCTCATCGACCAGACGGGCACGCTGTCGCCCGACGAGGCACGGGCCATTGAAGACAGGCTGCGCAGCATTGAACAGAAGTCGGGCTCGCAGGTCGTTGTGCTGATGGTGGCCACCACGGCGCCCGAGGACATCGCCGCCTATGCCTGGCGCGTGGCCAGCGACTGGAAGATAGGCCGCCGCGACGTGGGCGACGGGCTGTTGATGGTGATTGCCAAGAACGACAGGCGCATGCGGCTGGAAGTGGCCCGCGCGCTGGAAGGCGCCATCCCCGACCTGGCGGCCGCTCGCATCATCGACCAGCAGATGACCCCGCGCTTTCGCCAGGGCGACTATGCAGGCGGCATTGCCGCTGCGCTGGACCAAGTGGCGGCACGCATTGCGGGCGAGCAGCTGCCGGCCCCCTCCCCCAATGCCCCTTCCTCCAAAAGCCCGGACCGTGGCTTCGACATGGAAGACCTGATGCTGTTCTTCTTTCTCGGTGTGGTCATCGCGGGCCCCATCCTGCGCTCGATGCTGGGCCGGCCCCTGGCCTCGGTGCTGGCAGGCACAGGCGCCGGCATTGCCGCCTATGTGGTGACCACCAGTCTGCTGGTGGCAGGCGGAGCGGGCATCGTCGCTCTGCTGTTCACCTTGCTGGGCAGCGGCCGCTCCGGCAGGGGTGGCGGTGGATGGGGCGGAGGGGGTGGCTATGGCGGTGGTTTTGGCGGAGGCGGCGGACGAAGCAGTGGCGGCGGAGGCTTCAGCTCCGGGGGAGGCGGCAGTTTTGGGGGCGGCGGCGCCTCGGGGAGTTGGTGAGATGGCGGCTGCAATCACAGGCTTTGTTCAGCGTCTGGTCCGGCTGCTGCGCCACCATTGGGCCGAAGGGCAGCTGCGGCGTGCGCTCCCACCCGAGACCCTGGCGGAGCTGGAGCGCCTGATCACCATGAGCGAGCAGCGCCATACAGGACAGATCCGTATCTGCGTCGAGCCCGGCCTGCCGCCCAGCTACATCTGGCGCGATGCCACGCCGCGCGAGCGCGCCATCACGCTGTTCGGCAAGCTGCGCGTCTGGGATACCGAGCACAACAACGGCGCCCTGATCTATCTGCTGCTGGCCGACCACGCCATCGAGATCGTCGCCGACCGCGCCCTGGCGCGCACCCTGCCTGCGCAGCAGTGGCAGACGCTGATCAGTGACATGCAGGCCGCTTTCCAGGGCGGCCACTATGCCATGGGCATGACGGCGGCGCTCGAGCGCGTGAGCCTGCTGCTGGAAACCAACTTCCCGCGCGACCCGTTGCAGCCTGTGCACGAAGGTGGCGACAATCTTCCCGATACCGTCGTGATACAGCGGCACTGAGGCAAAACGACCCTCAGACCGAGCGCCCCCCTTCATCGAGCTATCGCGGGCACGGAGGCTGTGATAGCGTCACGCCATTTCATCAAGGAGCATCCACACCATGAAGAACACCCTGGCCCGCCTGGGCCTGCTGGCCGCCGTGCTGACCCTGAGCGCCTGCGCAAGCCCCGTCCTCGATGACTCGCAAGAGTACGACTATGTGCTCAGCTGCAAGCTGCGCGAGGACGACCCCAAGCGATGCGAGCAGCAGATCCGCGCGCTGTGCCCCGTGCCAGCCAAGGCCGTGACGCACAAGTCGCGCACGGTCGACCCCAAGGACAACGCCGTGACCTACGTCTACCAGGCCCGCTGCGGCGACTGAGACGCCTGCGCACCATGAAAAAAGCCGCCCGAGGGCGGCTTTATTGCGGCTGGTCCCGGGAGGGCTCAGCGCTTTTGGCGGAACTTGCGCAGGGCCGCGATCTGGGCGGCCATGACGGCCAGCTCGGACTGGGCACGCGCCAGATCGACTTCGCTCTTGGCGTTCTTCAGCGCTTCCTCGGCTTCGAGCTTGGCCTTCTCGGCCTTCTCGGCGTCCAGGTCGGCACCGCGGATGGCGGTGTCGGACAGCACGGTCACGCAGTTGGGCTGCACTTCCAGGATGCCGCCGGCCACGAAGACGAACTCTTCGCTGCCGTCAGCCATCTCGATACGCACCGAGCCGGGCTTGATGCGCGTGATCAGCGGAGTGTGGCGGGGAAAAATGCCCAGTTCGCCGGATTCACCGGGCAGGGCGACAAAGCGCGCTTCACCGGAGAAGATGGACTCTTCGGCACTGACCACATCAACGTGGATGGTGTTCATCTTTGCTCCTCAGAAAAGGTAGGACTGGAACTTGGAACCGGCAGGGCCCAGATCGGGGACACCGAGCAAGGGCCGCCCCTCGGCGAGGGTGTCGTCCCCCTCCCCCGCAAAGCGGGTAGAGAGGGGGAGGCGACGCAGTCGCTCAGGGGGTGCCGCAGGCTCAAGCCGCCAGCTTCTTGGCCTTCTCGAAGGCTTCGTCGATGGTGCCAACCATGTAGAAGGCCTGCTCGGGCAGGTGATCGCACTCGCCGGCGCAGATCATCTTGAAACCACGGATGGTTTCAGCCAGCGACACGTACTTGCCGGGAGCGCCAGTGAACACTTCGGCCACGTGGAAAGGCTGCGACAGGAAACGCTGGATCTTGCGGGCGCGGGCCACGGTCAGCTTGTCTTCGGGAGCCAGCTCGTCCATGCCCAGAATGGCGATGATGTCGCGCAGTTCCTTGTAGCGCTGCAGCGTGCCCTGCACTTCGCGGGCCACCTTGTAGTGCTCTTCACCCACGACCTGGGGGTCCAGCTGGCGGCTGGTGGAGTCCAGCGGGTCGACAGCGGGGTAGATACCCAGCGAAGCGATGTCACGCGACAGCACCACGGTGGAGTCCAAGTGGGCGAACGTCGTGGCAGGCGAGGGGTCGGTCAAGTCATCGGCAGGCACGTAAACGGCCTGGATGGAAGTGATCGAACCGACCTTGGTCGAGGTGATGCGCTCTTGCAGGCGGCCCATTTCCTCGGCCAGCGTGGGCTGGTAGCCCACGGCGGAAGGCATGCGGCCCAGCAGAGCGGACACTTCGGTACCGGCCAGCGTGTAGCGGTAGATGTTGTCCACGAAGAACAGCACGTCCTTGCCTTCGTCACGGAAGGCTTCGGCCATGGTCAGGCCGGTCAGCGCCACGCGCAGACGGTTGCCCGGGGGTTCGTTCATCTGGCCGTAGACCATGGCGACCTTGGAGTCGTTCAGCGACTCCTGGTTGACCACGCCGGCGTCCGACATTTCGTGATAGAAGTCATTGCCTTCACGGGTACGTTCACCCACACCGGCAAACACCGACAGACCACCGTGGCCCTTGGCGATGTTGTTGATGAGTTCCATCATGTTCACGGTCTTGCCCACGCCGGCGCCACCGAACAGACCCACCTTGCCGCCCTTGGCGAAGGGAGAGATCAGGTCGATCACCTTGATGCCGGTTTCCAGCAGTTCCTGCGAAGGCGACAGCTCGTCATAAGCCGGTGCCTTGCGGTGGATGGGGGCCGTCAGGGCCTGATCCACGGGACCGCGTTCGTCGATGGGGTTGCCCAGCACGTCCATGATGCGACCCAGCGTCGCCTTGCCCACGGGCACGGTGATGGGGTTGCCGGTGTTGGACACCATCAGGCCACGACGCAGACCGTCGGACGAGCCCAGGGCGATGGTACGCACAACGCCGTCACCCAGCAGTTGCTGCACTTCCAGCGTCAGGGCCGAGCCGTCGAGCTTCAGGGCATCGAACACCTTGGGCATTGCGTTGCGGGGGAACTCGACGTCCACCACAGCGCCAATACATTGAACAATCTTGCCTTGCACTTGAGCCATTTTTTGCTCCAATTAGTTTGTCTGTTAAAGCCGTTTACACCGCAGCGGCGCCAGCCACGATTTCCGACAGTTCGGTCGTGATGGCTGCCTGACGCGTCTTGTTGTAGACGAGCTTCAACTCGCTGATGACGTTGCCGGCGTTGTCGGTCGCGGCCTTCATGGCCACCATGCGCGCCGATTGCTCGGACGCCATGTTTTCTGCAACCGCTTGGTAGACCAGGGACTCTGCGTAACGCACGAGCAGCTCGTCGATCACGGACTGCGCATCGGGTTCGTAGATGTAGTCCCAGCTATGGCCAGACGTCTTCTCGGCCTGCATGCTCTCGGACGACAGGGGCAGCAACTGCTCCACCACCGATTCCTGCTTCATGGTGTTGATGAACTTGGTGTAGCTCAGGTACACCGCGCTCAGCTTGCCCGCTGCGTACGCATCGAGCAGCACCTTCACAGGGCCGATCAGCTTTTCCAGATGGGGCGTATCGCCCAGACCCGTCGCGTGCGAAACCACCTTGGCGCCGACACGGTTCAGAAAGCCCAGACCCTTGTTGCCAATGGCCACCGCTTCTGCCGACACGCCTTGATCCTGCAGCTCCCGCAGCTTGGCCGTGACAGCACGCAACACGTTGGTGTTCATGCCGCCGCACAACCCCTTGTCCGTCGTCACAACGATGACGCCGGCAGTCTTGGCATCACCGTTCACTTGCATGAACGGGTGCACGTACTCGGGGTTGGCTTGGCCAAGATGGACTGCAATGTTGCGGATCTTTTCGCTGTACGGGCGTGCAGCCAGCATCCGTTCCTGCGCCTTGCGCATCTTGGATGCGGCCACCATTTCCATGGCTTTGGTGATCTTCTTGGTGTTTTCCACCGATTTGATCTTGCCGCGAATTTCCTTACCTGCTGCCATGATGGCTCCTCGTCCGGTTTAAGCGAACGACTTCTTGAACGCAACGATGGCGGCGTTCAATTCGGCTTCGGAATCCTTGTCCATGGCCTTGGAAGCGTTCAGCTTGTCGATCAGGGCGCCGTGGCTGGTCTTCAGGAACTGGTGCAGACCAGACTCGAAAGCCAGCACTTGCTTGACCTGGATGTCGTCCATGTAGCCCTTGTTCACTGCGAACAGCGAAGCGCCCATCAGGGCGGTGGACAGGGGGCTGTACTGGGCCTGCTTGAGCAGTTCGGTCACGCGGGCACCGCGGTCGAGCTGCTTGCGGGTGGCTTCGTCCAGGTCGGAGGCAAACTGCGCGAAGGCAGCCAGCTCACGGTATTGCGCCAGGTCGGTACGGATACCGCCGGACTGGCCCTTGACCAGCTTGGTCTGTGCAGCACCACCGACGCGCGACACCGAGATACCGGCGTTGATGGCGGGGCGGATACCGGCGTTGAACAGGCTGGTTTCCAGGAAGATCTGGCCGTCCGTGATCGAGATCACGTTGGTGGGCACGAAGGCCGACACGTCACCCGCCTGGGTTTCGATGATGGGCAGAGCCGTCAGCGAACCCGTCTTGCCCTTGACTTCGCCCTTGGTGAAGGCTTCGACATAGTCGGCATTCACGCGGGCTGCGCGCTCGAGCAGACGGCTGTGGAGATAGAACACGTCGCCGGGGAAGGCTTCGCGGCCCGGGGGACGGCGCAGCAGCAGCGAAACCTGGCGGTAGGCCACGGCCTGCTTGGACAGATCGTCATAGACGATCAGCGCGTCTTCGCCGCGGTCGCGGAAGTACTCGCCCATCGTGCAGCCCGAGTAGGCCGACACGTACTGCATGGCAGCGGATTCGGAAGCGGTGGCAGCCACAACGATGGTGTATTCCATCGCGCCGGCCTGCTCCAGGGCACGCACCACGTTCTTGATCGAGGAAGCCTTCTGGCCGATCGCAACGTAGATGCAGGTAACGCCCTGACCCTTCTGGTTGATGATGGCGTCGATGGCCACGGCGGTCTTGCCGGTCTGGCGGTCGCCGATGATCAGTTCGCGCTGGCCACGGCCGACGGGCACCATCGAGTCGATGGACTTGATGCCGGTCTGCAGGGGCTGGTCCACGGACTGGCGTGCGATCACGCCGGGAGCGACCTTCTCGATCACGTCCGTCATCTTGGCGTTGATCGGGCCCTTGCCGTCGATGGGCTGACCCAGGGCGTTGACCACGCGGCCGATGAGTTCGGGGCCGACGGGCACTTCCAGAATGCGGCCCGTGCACTTGACGGTGTCGCCTTCGGAGATGTGCTCGTACTCGCCCAGAATCACGGCGCCGACGGAGTCGCGCTCGAGGTTCAGCGCCAGGCCGAAGGAGGGCTGGCCGTCCTTGCCTGCGGGGAATTCCAGCATTTCGCCTTGCATCACGTCCGACAGGCCGTGCACGCGCACGATACCGTCGGTCACCGAAACCACGGTGCCTTCGTTACGGATGTCGCTGCTGCCAGCCAGACCCTCGATGCGGCTCTTGATCAGTTCAGAAATTTCTGCGGGATTGAGTTGCATGACTCTTTCCTTCTTTAGCTTTGGTTAGCCGAGACCTCAGTCGCGTTGTTACGCAATGAGGGCCGCTTTCATTTGTTCCAGGCGGGCCTTGACGGAGGTGTCAAGAACTTCATCACCCACCACGACGCGGATGCCACCGATCAGGGACTGATCTTGCTGCACCGACAGGTTCAGCTTTCGGCCGAAACGCTTCTCCAGCGAAGTCCCGAGTGCGGCCAGTGCGGCAGCATCTATGGGGAATGCGCTTTGAACCACGGCGTCGGACGAGCCACCGGCGCGGTTCACGAGGCTGCGAAACTGGGCCGCCACTTCTGGCAGGGCTTGCAGTCGGCCGTTTTCAATGATGACGCGCAGAAAGTTGCGTGCGGCATCGGGCAATGCCGAGCCGGCCACGCCGCTGATGACGTCGAACAGTTGTTCGTCGGTCACCTTGGGGTCGTCGGCCAGCTGGCGCAATTGCGGATTGGCGGCAATCGCCGCCAATTCCTCCGCCCAGGCAACAGTGCCGGACAGGTCAGCACCCTGCTGGGTGCTGGCCTTGAACAGGGCATCTGCGTAAGGACGGGCAATGGTGGCGAGTTCTGCCATGTTTGCTCTTCCTTACAGCTCGGTCTTCAGGCGGTTCAGCAGGTCGGCATGGACGCCGGCATCCACTTCCTTGCGCAGGATCTGCTCGGCGCCCTTGACGGCCAGCGCAGCCACTTGCTCGCGCAGGGCTTCACGGGCCTGGATTGTCTGCTGCTCGGCCTCGGCGCGGGCAGCAGCAACAATCTTGTTGCCTTCTTCGGAGGCACGGGCCTTGGCTTCTTCGATGATGGCCTGGGCACGGCGTTCGGCGTCCGCAAGCCGCGATGCCGTTTCGTTGCGCGTCTGTGCCAGTTCCTGCTCGACGCGCTTGTTGGCAGCGGCCAGGTCGGTCTTGGCCTTGTCGGCAGCAGCGAGGCCATCGGCGATTTTCAGAGCTCGTTCATCCAGCGCCTTCGCGATCGGGGGCCACACGAACTTCATCGTGAACAGCACCAGGATCAGGAAAACGATGGCCTGGACGAACAGGGTCGCGTTGATACTCACGGCAACACCTTTCTATCTAGGGCGTTGATCGGAGCTTAGGCCAGGACGAAGGGGTTGGCGAAAGCGAACAGCAGAGCGATGGCCACACCGATCAGGAAGGCAGCGTCGATCAGACCGGCCAAGATGAACATCTTGGTTTGCAGTTCGTTGATCAGCTCAGGCTGACGTGCCGACGATTCCAGGAACTTGCCACCCATCAGGGCGATACCGATCGAAGCGCCGATAGCGCCCAGACCAACGATCAGACCACAAGCCAGAGCGACGAGACCGAGAATGTTTTCCATGATGACTCCTGAGATTAAAGAAAGAGAAAGGTTGAGAGGGAAAGGAAATGGTCAGTGGGCTTCATGCGCCTGGCCGAGATAGATCAGCGTCAGCATCATGAAAATGAAGGCCTGCAGGGTGATGATCAGAATGTGGAAGATCGCCCAGATAGAGCCTGCAATGATGTGCCCCAAGGGGAGCAACACACCGGAAAGCGACATGGCAGCCGCACCGCCCATCAGAGCGATCAGACAGAACACCAACTCACCAGCGTACATGTTGCCGAACAGTCGCATGCCATGCGAAACCGTCTTGGCGACATATTCAATGATTTGCATGGCCAGGTTCACGACACCCAGGATCAGTGCAAACACGGGATTCTTGCTGGTGCCGAACGGGGCAGTCACCAGTTCGTGGGCCCAGCCGCCCATGCCCTTGATCTTGATGCTGTAGAAGAAGCACAGGATCAGCACGGCCGAGGACAGGCCCAGCGTGGTCGAGAGGTCAGCCGTGGGAACGACGCGCAGGTAGGCGTGCGAGTCACCCTGGAAGCCCTGCCACAGCACCGGCAGCAGGTCCACCGGCAGCATGTCCATGGCGTTCATCATGAAGATCCACACGAACACGGTCAGTGCCAGGGGAGCGATGAACTTGCGGCTTTGCGCGTTGTGGATGTTGGCCTTGGCCTGGTTGTCCACCATCTCGACCAGCAGCTCTACAGCCGCCTGGAAGCGCCCCGGAACGCCCGATGTGGCCTTGCGCGCGGCAAGCCACAGCACGAACAGGCTCAGCACGCCCAGCGTGGCGCTGACGACGATCGAGTCCAGGTTGATGACCGAAAAGTCGATGATCGACTTTTGCTTGATGTTCTGGAGGTGCTGCAGGTGGTGAACGATGTATTCACTTGCAGTAGGTGCGTGCGCGTCTGCGGCCATCGGTCAACTTCTCTTCAAATATCAATCGGTTTTTCGGACACTGGATCGCACTATCAGCGCGACCCAATACGTTTTCATGACGACTACCAAGCCCGCCAGCAGCGCCAGCCAACTCAGCCCCGGGACCAGCTTGGGTGCAGCCGCCAGCATGGCAATGCACAGCACCAGCTTCACCAGTTCCCAGCCAAAAATTCCCACCATGGCGGCTGCAGCGCCGCCCGGCCTCTTTCGTACGACGGCACGCGCAAACAGCGCTGCCGGCAACACCACCGACAAGGCACCGTAGGCAGCCGACCATCCGACCTCGGCGCGCCCCGTCACCAGCCATGCGACCAGTGCCACCAGCACGCCCACCACCGCCTGGACCACCACGAAACGCCACACAGACATCTGCGGGTTTCGCGTGCGCCACTCCTGAGCCTCCTCGGAGGTCAGGGGCTTGAAGTCGGAATCCTCGCCCTCAAGTTCCCTGTCAGCGTCTGTGTCGGCGGCGTAGTTTTTCATTGAATTCTCTAAGGCCGCAGACCAGACAAGACTTTTTCACAAAGCCTCTGATTATAAGTAAAAACCCCTGCCGAACGATAGGGGTTGTTACGGGCATGCCCAAAACGGAGGCGGCGACCGGGCTGTGTGGCAGCCGGCCAACAGCGCCAGCCTCGCGCCGCAGGCCACTTGTTTGTTGTGTGTGGAGTTCTCGTGGCGGACGACGCGGCAGCCCCGGGCTGCGACATGGCCGCGAACGATAGCGCACAATCGCCTCCAACGCCAAGCGATTAACCTTGATTCACCTATGACCGACGCCTCCACCCCTACCCCCACCCCAGCCACCGAGCCGGGCGCGGACCCGCGCAAGGATTCGCTGATCGAGTACCCGTCGCAGTTCCCCATCAAGGTCATGGGCGTCAAGGCCGAGCATCTGGTGCACGAGATCACCCAGATCGCCCAACGCTTCGACCCTGCCTTTGACGCCAGCACCATTGAATTGCGCCCCAGCAGCAGCGGCAAATACCTGGGCGTCACCGTCACGGTGACGGCAACCAGCCGCGAACAACTCGACGATCTGTACCGCGCCTTCACCTCGCATCCGCTGGTGAAAGTGGTGCTGTGAGCACCCTCGACGCGCAGCAGTCGCAGTCATTGGACCTGCGCCTGCTGGGCCGCACGGACTACGAGGCCACGGTGCAGGCCATGCAGGCCTTCACCAGCCAACGCGATGCCTGCACGCGCGACGAGCTGTGGATATGCGAGCACTCCGCACATTTCACACAAGGCCTCGCCGGCAAAAGTGACCACTTGCTGAGCCCTGGCGACATTCCCGTGGTGGCCACCAACCGCGGCGGACAGGTCACCTACCATGGCCCGGGCCAGGTGGTCGCCTATCCCTTGCTGGACCTGCAGCGCCTGGGCTACTTCGTGAAGGAATACGTGTTCCGCATCGAGGATGCGGTCATCCGCACGCTGGAGCATTTCGGCATCACCGGCCACCGCGTGGAAGGTGCCCCCGGCATCTACGTGCGCCTCGACGACCCTCGCAGCCATGCCATGCTGCCCCAGCGTCCGCAACTGCGCGCGCCCGGCTCGCCCGCGCCCCAACCCGATTTTTCGGGGCTGGGCAAGATTGCAGCCCTGGGCATCAAGGTCAGCCGGCATTGCACCTATCACGGCGTTGCATTGAACGCCGCCATGGACCTGGAACCCTACGGCCGGATCAACCCTTGCGGCTACGCAGGGCTGCAAACGGTGGACCTTTCTACAATCGGCGTTCAGACAACCTGGGACGAAGCCGCGCGCGTGCTGGGACGACAGTTGCAGCGCCGCCTAGCCCCCTGAATCCAGAACCATGACCACCAACACCGTCGTGCGCGAAGCGCAGTCACAAGCCGAGTACAACCCGCTGGCCAAGCAGAAGGCGGCAGCGAAGCTTTCGCGCATCCCGATCAAGGTCGAGCATGGCGAAGCGCTCAAGAAGCCCGAGTGGATTCGCGTCAAGGCGGGCAGCCCCACCACGCGCTTCTACGAGATCAAGGACATCCTGCGCGCCAACAAGCTGCACACGGTCTGCGAGGAAGCCTCCTGCCCCAACATCGGCGAATGTTTCGGCAAGGGCACGGCCACCTTCATGATCATGGGCGACAAGTGCACGCGCCGCTGCCCGTTCTGCGACGTGGGCCACGGCCGCCCCGACCCGCTGGACACTAACGAGCCGCTCAACCTCGCCAAGACGATTGCCGAGCTGCGCCTGAAATACGTGGTCATCACCAGCGTGGATCGCGACGACCTGCGCGATGGTGGCTCGGGCCACTTCGTCGAGTGCATCAAGAACATCCGCGAGCTCTCGCCGCTGACCCAGATCGAGATCCTGGTGCCCGACTTCCGTGGTCGCGACGACCGTGCGCTGGAAATCCTCAAGGCCGCGCCTCCCGATGTGATGAACCACAACCTGGAGACCGCACCGCGCCTGTACAAGGAAGCGCGTCCCGGCTCGGACTACCAGTTCTCGCTGAACCTGCTCAAGAAGTTCAAGGCCTTGCACCCCAAGGTTCCGACCAAGAGCGGCATCATGGTCGGCCTGGGCGAGACCGATGAGGAAATCCTGCAGGTCATGCGCGACATGCGTGCGCATGACATCGACATGCTGACCATCGGCCAATACCTGGCACCCAGCAACAGCCACCTGCCGGTGCGTCGCTACGTGCACCCCGACACCTTCAAGATGTTCGAGGAAGAGGCGTACAAGATGGGCTTCACGCATGCAGCCGTGGGCGCCATGGTGCGCTCGAGCTACCACGCGGACCAGCAGGCACACGCCGCCGGCGTCTGAGCCGGCAATGGCCGCCTGCCTGCAGGGCGGCCTTCTTCACGCACTTCGGGGATGGCCTTTGCAGGCCATCCCCTTTTTCATGTCTGGAGGCATGCCATTCAGGCGCCGGTTTTGACCTGAATACACATTCAGCAACAAACAATCGATGTCACCGGCATCTCGGTTGATGAATTTCCCGATCTCTTTATGATGCCGATTTTCCGAATGCTTTCTGCATTCAAAAAAATCCGAACGACCCAGGAATGCGGCTCAACGACATGAAATCCCGGATTTCGGGCGTTCGGGCGCCGCTCCATTGACAAAGGGATAAGTGCATATGGCCAATGACGAGCAAAAGGACCGTGCAGCATTCGATGCCGCCATACAGGCACTGAAAGCAGAGGTTGCCAATGCCGGGGTGCATCTCTCGCTGGACTCATCTGCACGCCTGGCCTATGCCCGACAGATTCAGGCCATGGCCAACGAGCTTCAGTTGCAGGCCACGAGCGGCCGCATCACCTGGGGACAGGCTGCACAACAGGCCCAGGAGGCCCGCAATGTCGTCATGGAGATCATCCGAGGCCGCAGCACCCCCGTGGGCAGAGCCATGGCGCAACGCATCAAGAGCGAGGGCAAGACGCTCAATGAGCTGATTGCCCGCAAGGCCCAGCAATTGCACGGCCCCAACGTGCGGTTCGATCGCCTCACGGCGGCCCAGCAAAACGCCGTGTATGGCGAAATCGTCAAATCCGCCGGCAAGTCCAATGCCGCCATCACCCAGAGAATGCGCACGCTCTCCCGGGCAGGACGCGGCCTCCTGGTCTTCTCCATTGCGGTATCGGTCTACACCATCGCCAACGCAGACAACAAGGTGGAGGCCGCCGGCAAGGAATTGGCCGTCACAGGTGCCGGGATCGGTGGAGGCATGGCAGGTGGTGCCCTGGCCGGGCTGGCCTGCGGGCCCGGGGCACCTGCCTGCGTGGTGGTCGGCGCATTTGTCGGCGGGGCACTGGCTGCCATAGGCGTCGAATTCCTCTGGTGACACTTCAGGACAACAGATGCGCATCCTCTCCGACCGGCAGTTGTCACTGCAGCCCGCCGCATCCCATCCTGCAGGGCAGGTACCGCAAAGCCGCCTGGTGCTCAACGGGAATGCAACGCCCTTTCTGGTGGACGGCACCATTCTCGAGGCAGCCTTTCAATGGAACGACCTCTACCTTCTGTTCACCACCGATGACACGCCCATGGAGGATATGCTGCGGATCACGCTGCTCGACGAGAATTTGCAGGCACTCGACAAGGCCGTGATAGGCAGCATGTATTCCACGGGCAGCTTCTCGTTGCTGCCATCGGACGAACGATCGCTGGTGCGATTTCGATTCATGGGAAATACGGACTGGAGTGTCGAAATCCTGCAGGAACCTGGATTCCGGCTGCCATTTCTTGGCGATCCGCGCGCCGTCACGCGCCCCCTGGGGTTTTCGCGGCGCTTTGTCGTACGAGGCCATCCTGAGCCGGAAAACAACTGATGCCGACGCAGTTGAAGGCAATAAAAAAGCAGGGCCAACGTGCATGCCCTGCTTGAATTGAATGCAATCGTGCTTTCCCGTTCCACGTAGAAAAAAAGCCTGGCTAACCGGCAGACCGCTGGCTGGCAAACCGACTTGCTGCAGGCTGAACAGGCCTGGCGAGTCGCCCCACGATGAAACTGAAAAAGCTTGCAGCTCGAATTCCCCACCAGAGAGCTTCTTGCTGCATTGGAGCGGATCATAACATCGAATGAGAATCAATCGCAACTGAAGTTGATTTTTTTGCCTCGCGCCTTCACTTGACCGAAGTCATGGGCTCAGCAGCGCTGCCGGGCTGTCCGAACGAAGGACTTCCTGCGCCCAGGCGGCCAGCTTGCGTGTGTCGGCACGCAAGATTTCCTGCTTGACGACCAGGATCTGCGCCGGATGCATGGAAAAGCTGCGCAGGCCCAGGCCCAGCAGCAGGCGCGTCATGGCCACATCGCCGGCGGTCTCCCCGCAGACACAGACGCTCTTGCCTTGCGCCCTTCCTTCGGCGATCACATCCGCCACCAGCTTGAGCACGGCGGGATGCAGGGGATCGTAGAGATGGGCCACGGTCTCGTCGGCGCGGTCGATGGCCAGCGTGTACTGGATCAGGTCGTTGGTGCCGATGGACAGGAAGTCGAAATAGCGCAGGAAGGTGCGCACGATCAGCGCTGCCGCAGGCACCTCGATCATGGCGCCCAGCTTGACCGGGCCGTGCGCCACGCCGCGCGCGTCAAGCTCGCTTTGCGCCAACCTCACCTGGGCCAGGGTCTGCTCGATCTCGCTTTGGTGGGCCAGCATGGGGAACAGCAGATGGATCTGCCCATGCGCGGCAGCACGCAGGATGGCGCGCAGCTGGGTGCGGAACATGGCCGGATCGGCCAGGCTCCAGCGGATGGCGCGCAGACCCAGCGCGGGATTCAGGTAGTAGTCCTTGGGCTGGGCCTTGTCCAGCGGCTTGTCGGCGCCCACGTCCAGCGTGCGAATGGTCACGGGCATGCCCTGCATTCCATCCACGGCTTCGCGGTAGGCCCGGTATTGCTCTTCCTCGCCGGGCAGGTTGCCGCCACGCCCCATGAACAGGAATTCCGTGCGGAACAGCCCCACGCCCACCGCGCCCGCATGCACGGCCGCAGGCCCGTCGCCGGGCTGCTCGATGTTGGCCAGCAGCTCGATACGCTCTCCGTCCAGCGTCAGTGCAGGCGTGTGGCGCAGGCGCGAGAGGCGCTCGCGCTCGAGCTCGTTCTGGCGCTGGCGAAAGCCATATTCGGCCAGGATGATGGGTGAGGGATCGACGATGACGACCCCTGCATTGCCGTCGATGATGATCCAGTCGTCCTGGCGGATCAGTTGCCCCGCAGCCCGGGCGCCGACCACGGCAGGAATGTCCATGCTGCGCGCCACGATGGCCGTGTGCGAAGTGCGGCCACCCACGGCCGTGATGAAGCCGGCAAACAACCGGCTCTTGAACTGCAGCATGTCCACTGGCGACAGGTCCTGCGCCACCAGAACCAGCGGCGCCTCGGTGGCGCCATCGAGCAGCAGCGGCTGCTGCGGCGGCGTGCTCTCCCCCGTTGCCTCGACTGCCAACAGCTCGGCCGGTGCGGGCACGGGGCTGGCCATGCCCTTCATATGGCGCAGGATGCGCTCGACCACCTGCTCGAGGTCCGCCTTGCGCTCGCGCAGGTATTCGTCCTCCATCTCGTCGAACTGGCGCGAGACGACCTCCAGCTGCGTGGTCAGCGCCCATTCGGCGTTGTAGAGGCGATCGGATATCCAGTGCTTGATGGCGGCGGCCAGGGCCTCGTCCTGCAAAAGCAGCAGGTGGACGTCGAGCAAGGCATCGAGCTCGCCCGGCGCATCCTTGGGCATTTCATCCTGCAGGCGGCGCAGCTCGTCGATGACGGCATTGCGCGCACTGCGGGCACGGTCGATTTCCGCGTCCACCTGGTCGGGCCGGATGAAGTAGTGCACCACCTCCATGCGGCTGGAGGCCACCACCACCGCACGCCCTATGGCGATACCCCGTGACACGGCCAGTCCGTGGATTGCAAACGTCATTGCGCCTGTCCTTTGCCTGCTGCTGCGCAGGCCCCGGACCGTCGCAATGCGGCATCGTCCAGTTCCAGCGCGTGTTGCTCTGTTGCGCTCACCGCCTGCCAGCGCCGCAAAGGCACATTACTGGCCTTCGCCAAACTTGTCGTTGATCAGGGCGGTCAGCGCATCCATGGCTTCCTGCTCCTGTGCTCCGTCGGTCTCCAGCAACACCTCGGAGCCCATGCCGGCAGCCAGCATCATCACGCCCATGATGCTCTTGGCATTGATGCGCCGCTCGCCCTTGCTCATCCAGACTTCGCAGGGAAAGCTGCCTGCAAGCTTGGTGAGCTTGGCGGAGGCGCGGGCGTGCAGGCCCAGTTTATTGCTGATGGTGATAGGGGTCTTGATCATTGGATGGTCGCGGACTCTGGTTCTGAGGCGTGTTCACGCCCACCTGCATCACCCCATGGCTGCCTCCCGCCAAGGCACGCTCGGCCACGGCTTCCAGCGCCTCGTGGCGATAGCCTATGGAGCGCAGCAGCATGGGCAAGTTCACTCCGGCCACCAGCCGCCCGGCAGGCAGTTGCGCCACAAGGCGCTGCGCCACGTTGCAGGGCGTCGCACCAAAGAGGTCGGTCAGCACCAGCGTGGGCAGCCCCAGCAGGCCGCCATGGTCTTCAAGCAACTGCTCGGCACGCATCAGGGTGGCCTCGGGCGGCTCCTGAGCGGGCACATCCAGGGCAAGGACGTCCTCGGCACTGTCGGCGAACACATGCAGGGCGCATTCGCGCAGTGCCTGGGCCAAAGGTGCGTGGGTGAACAAAAGGATGCGCGTGGTCATGAAGTCACAGGGTTCGGAGTCGATTATGGCGTGCGAAGGCGCATGCAGGGCAAACGGCGCGCCTGCGCTGCGCTCCATGCCACAGTTGCCTCCCGCATCCGTGGCTCCAAACCTGTTGCTACTGCAGTTGCAGGCTGGCGAAGAAGTTGTTGGCCTCGTCTGTGCGCGGCTTGTCGCTGTAGATCACGGCATGGTAGAGGCGCGCGCCCGCCGGCTCCATTCGTGCAAACCACACGCCATGGGCCGTGAGCTTCCAGCCCTGGGGACCCACGCCTTCAAACGTGGTGCGCAGCGACTGCGGCAGATTCAAGGCGCCTGCAGGCACGAAGGAGCCATCTTCCTTGGAGCGCAATTGCTTGGCGCCGGCCGGCGCCTGTCCCGGCGCACCCGGATTCATCTGACCGAGCACGGCCGCCTGCCAGTACGACAGCATCTCGGCGGCCCTGGAGGGCTCGCTGACCAGGAAGTGGGAAACCGCGTAGGTGGACGCATCGGCGTCGCATCCCATCATGGACATCTGCACCGTGCCCATGCCCTGGCCCAGTTCCACCGGCCGGGTGGCCGATTGCGGATCGCAAGGCAAAAGCACACGCAGTGGCGTGCCCTCGACCGCAACCTGCCGCCAATCCAGCCGGGGACTGCATGCGGCCAAGGGCGTCAACACCAGCACAGCGGCAGCAAACCGCATGGCAGGAGCGCGGAGCCTTGCCATGGGGATCAAAAAGCTTTCCATCAATGTCATGCCGGCATTATCGACACGGCCCGCTTGACCGAGACCCGAACTTTTGCCCTTGCCGCGCATCGAAACGCGGTGCACGGCATGCGTGCAGGCCTACGGGCACAACTTTGGGCACAATCGTCGCTATGGCAAGCAAACATTGGATCGCAGGCGTGGTGATCGCCGCAGCCGCCGGAATGGGCGCATGGGTGTATTCGGGCGCAGGCCAGACGGCGGCGCCGCAATCGACCTTCGTGCTGCTGGATGGCAGCAAGCAGACCACGGCCGATTTCAAGGGCAAGGTGACGCTGGTCAATTTCTGGGCCACCAGCTGCACCACCTGCGTGGCCGAGATGCCGGAGATCGTCGCCACCCACCAGAAATTCCAGGGCCAGGGCTTCGAGACCCTGGCCGTGGCCATGAGCTACGACCCGCCCAGCTATGTGGTGAACTTCGCCGATTCGCGCAAGCTGCCGTTCAAGGTGGCGCTGGACAACACCGGCGCCGTGGCCCGCGCCTGGGGTGATGTGCAGCTGACGCCCACCACCTACATCGTCAACAAGCGCGGCGACATCGTGAAGCGCTATGTGGGAGCGCCTGACTTCGCCGAGTTGCACCGGCTGATCGAGAAACTGCTGGCCGAAGCCTGATACGGCGCAGGCAAGCCCAGAAAAAACCGGCATCACGCCGGTTTTTTTGCATCTGCATGCCGATCAGCGGCTGCGGAAGCTGTCGTGGCAGGCCTTGCAGCTGGCAGCGGCCGGGCCGAAGGCCGCCTTGAGCTGGTCCAGGTTGCCGGACTTGGCCGCAGCCGCGAGCTTGACCGTCTCGGCCTGCATCTTCTCCGACAGATCCTGGAACTTGGCCTGCTCCTTCCAGATTTCAGGCTTGGCCTTTCCACCCTCCGTGCCTGCGCCGAAACCTGCCCAGGGCAGCTTGGCCATGAAGGCCACCACCTCGGCGTTTTCCTGGGCCGCCTTGGCATCGAAGGGGATCTTTCCGTTCGCCATGGCGCCCAGGCGCCCGAAATGCTGGCCCAGCACGTCGAGCGCGCCCTGGCGGTACTTGATGGCGTCCTCGGACTTGGCAAACTGGGCGGAAGCCGGCAGCGCGGTAGCGGCCACCAGGGCGGCCAGCGCCCATGCAGAAACTTTCTTCATCGTGGTTTTCCTTTTCGAGTGTGGGGAAATCTGCCGGGCCAGTATGGCAGTGACGCCTTGCGGGCGCAGCTTTGATTGACCGCAGCCAGGGTGCATTGACTGCCGGCTCCGGAATGCAGGTCGGCACAATGCACTCATTCCCACCCACACGCTCATGCCATGGCACAAGAACCGACCGCACAAGGCGCCGCCAAGCACAAGGTCCGCATCTGGGACCTGCCCACCCGGCTGTTTCACTGGCTGCTGGCCGCAACCGTGATTGCCCTGGTCGTGACGGCCAAACTGGGCGGCAATGCCATGAACTGGCATCTGCTGCTGGGCCATGTCATGCTGGCCTTGCTGCTGTTTCGCCTGTTGTGGGGCCTGGTGGGTGGCCGCTGGTCGCGCTTTGCCAGCTTCATCCATGCACCTTCCGCCCTGCTGCGCCATCTGCGCGGACAAGGAGCGGAGAGCGACAGCGCAGGCCACAGCCCGTTGGGCGCTCTGTCCGTGCTGGCCATGCTGGCGGTGCTGATCGCCCAGGTAGGCAGCGGATTGCTCAGCGATGACGAGATTGCGTTCTCCGGACCGCTGAGCCGCTTCGCATCGGGCGGCACGGTGGCGCAGGCCACGGCCTATCACGCGCATTGGGGACAGTATTTGCTGTACGCACTGGTGGCCCTGCATCTTCTGGCCATCGTGTTCTATGCCTGGCGCGGGCGCGGCCTGGTGCGAGCCATGGTGACCGGGGACAAACAGTTGTCCGCGCCAGTACCCGCCTCACGCGACACGGCAGGCAGCCGTTGGCTGGCCTTGGCCCTGGCCTTCGGGGCAGGCGCTGCGGCATGGTGGGTACAGCAGCTTGGTGGCGCTTTCTGACGGCGCAGCCAGAGGTGGGCCGCTTGCCGCTACACTGCGCTTTCCGTCGTTTTAGCTGAGTGCCCGTGGACAAGCCTGCTGTCGCCTTGCTGGCGCCGAATCCCGCGGAAGACTGGGACGAAGTCCGCCAGATCTTCCGGGAGTACGCTGCAAGCCTGGATGTCGATCTGCAATTTCAAGATTTCGAGGCCGAGATCGCCGATCTGCCCGGCGACTACGCTGCGCCGCGCGGCCACATCCTGCTGGCCAGGGTCGATGGCGCAGTGGCCGGCTGCTGCGCCCTGCGCCCCCTGGACAACTGCGACTACGCCAATGCCGCCGAGATGAGGCGCCTGTTCGTGCGCAAGGCCTTTCGCGGTTTCGGGCTGGGTCGGCAGCTGGCCGAAGCCATGCTTGATGTGGCGCGCCAGGCCGGCTATGACCATGTGCTGCTGGACACGCTGGACGACATGGAATCGGCCCGCGCCCTCTACGTCGACCTGGGCTTCGAGGAAATCCCGCCCTACTATCACAACCCCATCGCGGGGGCGCACTACCTCAAGGCCGATATTTTCTAGGCCGGCCTGGCTGAACCAGCGCCCCCAATACAAAAAGGCATTGCACCCGGGTGCAATGCCTTTTTTCGCAATAGCACGGTGCGCAGGCCAGAAGGCCTGCAGCGCGATCAGGCCTTGGCCTGGCCCAGCAAAGTGGCCGCGTCGCTGACCTCGAACTTGCCAGGGCCTTCCACGTTCAGCGTGACGACCTTGCCGTCCTTGACCAGCATGGAATAGCGGTTGCTGCGCAGGCCCAGGCCCTTGCCATTCAGATCCAGCGTCAGGCCGGTGGCCTTGGCGAATGCGGCGTCGCCGTCGGCCAGCATGCGCACCTTGCCATCGGTCTTCTGGTCGCGGGCCCATGCGCCCATCACGAAGGCGTCGTTGACCGACAGGCACCAGATCTCGTCCACGCCGGCAGCCTTGAAGGCTTCGGCCTGCTCCACGAAGCCGGGCACATGCTTGGCCGAGCAGGTGGGAGTGAATGCCCCGGGCACGGCGAAGACCGCGATGGTCTTGCCTGCAGCGGCTTCGGGCAGCTTCACGGGGTTGGGGCCGATGCTGCAGCCATTGCCTTCGACTTCCACGTATTCCATCAGGGTGGCAGCGGGCAGGGCATCTCCGACTTTGATCATCTCTATCTCCTTTGTGGTGCAAAACCGGGGGCCGCCGAAATGGCGGTCCCCAAACGAAAAAACGACCCACATTGTGGGTCGTTTCCTGTGGCTTTGCAGCCGGTGGGCCTAGGTAGGCTTACACCAGAGCAGCCTTTTGCACCAAGCGGGTAGCAACCCAGTTCTTGGTCTTGGACAGCGGGCGGCTTTCCGTGATTTCGATCACGTCGCCCAGCTTGTACTCACCTTGCTCGTCGTGAGCGTGGTACTTGCTGGACTTGATCATGATCTTGTCATAGATCGGGTGCTTGACGCGGCGTTCAACCATGACCGTCACGGTCTTGGCACGCTTGTCGCTGACCACCTTGCCAATCAAGGTGCGCTTGAGGGATTTTTTAGCTTCCGTCATGTCGGCTTCCTGATTACTTGGCGGCTTGCTTTTCAGCAAGGATGGTCTTGGCGCGGGCGATGTCACGGCGCGTGGTACGCAGCGTGTTCGTGTTACCCAGCTGTTGCGTGGCCTTTTGCATACGCAGACCAAAGTGAGCCTTTTGCAGGGACTTCACTTCGGCTTCCAGGCCGGCAACGTCTTTTTGGCGGAGTTCAGCAGCTTTCGTCATGTTGTTCTCCTTAGGCACCAATTTGACGGGACACGAAGGTCGTACGCAGCGGCAGCTTTGCAGCGGCCAGGCGGAACGCTTCACGAGCCAGCTCTTCAGGGACGCCCACGATTTCGTAGAGCACCTTGCCGGGCTGGATTTCGGCCACGTAGTACTCGGGGTTGCCCTTACCGTTACCCATACGCACTTCTGCGGGCTTGGTAGAGATTGGCTTGTCCGGGAACACGCGGATCCAGATACGACCGCCGCGCTTGACGTGACGCGAGATCGCGCGGCGAGCCGCTTCGATCTGACGTGCCGTCAGGCGACCACGGTCAGTGGACTTCAGGCCGAAGTCACCGAAAGCAACGGAGTTACCACGCGTTGCAATACCGGTGTTGCGACCCTTTTGCTCCTTGCGGTATTTGCGGCGAGCAGGTTGCAGCATCTTTATTCTCCTTTACCGTCCGCTGCTGTAGCGGGCGCGTCAGTCTTGCGAACGCGCTTAACGGAATCAGCGCCAGCGCCGGCGGGCTTGTCGCTGCCGTCTGCAGGTGCTGCGTTAGCGCCTGCGGGGCGGCGGGCACCACGGCCAGCACCGTCACGACGACCATCGCCGCGACCATCGCGACGGGGGCCGCGAGGACGACGCTCTTCTTCGGGGCGGGGGGTCTCGGCTGCCGGCAGGTCGTTACGACCCAGCGTGTCACCCTTGTAGACCCAGACCTTCACACCGATCACACCGTAGGTCGTCTTGGCTTCGGAGAAGCCATAGTCGATGTCGGCGCGCAGCGTGTGAAGTGGCACACGGCCTTCGCGGTACCACTCGCAGCGTGCAATTTCGATACCGTTCAGACGGCCCGAAGACATGATCTTGATGCCTTGGGCACCCAGACGCATGGCGTTTTGCATCGCACGCTTCATGGCGCGGCGGAACATGATGCGCTTTTCGAGCTGCTGGCAGATCGAGTCGGCGATCAGCTTGGCATCGATTTCAGGCTTGCGCACTTCTTCGATGTTCACAGCCACGGGCACGCCCAGACGGGTTGCGAGTTCCTTCTTCAGGTTCTCGATGTCCTCGCCCTTCTTGCCGATCACGACACCAGGACGTGCCGAGAAGATCGTGATGCGGGCGTTCTTTGCAGGACGCTCGATCAGGATGCGCGACACGGCGGCGTTCTTCAGCTTGGCCTTCAGGAACTCGCGCACCTTGATGTCTTCGGCCAGCATGCCGGCGAAGTCGCGGTTGCTTGCGTACCAACGGCTGGCCCAGTTGCGGCTAACAGCCAGGCGGAAGCCGGTAGGATGGATTTTCTGTCCCATATTCTTCCCAGGCCTTTCAGTTGCCAACCGTCACGTACACGTGGCACGTGGGCTTGCTGATGCGATTGCCGCGGCCCTTTGCACGCGCGGTGAAGCGCTTGAGCGTGGTGCCTTGTTCGACGAAGATGGTCTTGACCTTCAGTTCGTCGATGTCGGCGCCGTCGTTGTGCTCGGCGTTGGCGATGGCGGACTCGAGCACCTTCTTGATGATCACGGCAGCTTTTTTCTGCGTGAACGTCAGGATGTTCAGGGCTTGGTCCACTTTCTTGCCGCGGATCAGGTCCGCGACCAGGCGACCCTTGTCCACAGACAGGCGGACGCCACGGAGAACAGCACGTGTTTCAGACATGTTCTATTCCTTACTTCTTGGCTTTTTTGTCCGCCGGGTGACCCTTGAAGGTACGGGTCAGCGCGAATTCGCCGAGCTTGTGGCCGACCATCTGGTCAGTCACATACACGGGCACGTGCTGCTTGCCGTTGTGCACGGCAATGGTCAGACCGATGAACTCGGGCAGAACCATGGAGCGACGCGACCAGGTCTTGACGGGCTTCTTGTCCTTGGTGGCGACGGCCTTCTCGGCCTTTGCCAGCAAGTGATGGTCAACAAACGGACCCTTTTTAAGAGAACGAGTCATTTGCTACCCTTTACTTCTTACGACGCGACACAATCATCGACTGCGTGCGCTTGTTGTTACGGGTACGGTAGCCCTTCGTCAGGTTGCCCCATGGGTCAACAGCGTGACGACCTTCACCGGTCTTGCCTTCACCACCACCGTGCGGGTGATCGACAGGGTTCATCACCACGCCGCGAACGGTCGGGCGGATACCCATCCAGCGCTTCACACCGGCCTTGCCCAGACGGCGCAGGCTGTGCTCTTCGTTGGCGACTTCACCGATGGTCGCGCGGCATTCGATGTGCACCTTGCGCACTTCGCCGGAACGCATACGCACTTGGGCGTAGATGCCTTCACGGGCCAGCAGCGTAGCCGACGTACCTGCCGAACGGGCGATCTGCGCGCCAGCGCCGATCTTCAGTTCGATGCAGTGGATGGTCGAACCCACGGGGATGTTGCGGATCGGCAGGGTGTTGCCCACGCGGATCGGGGCTTCCGAACCGCTGACGATCGTTGCGCCGACTTCCAGGTTGCGCGGAGCAATGATGTAGCGACGCTCGCCGTCGGCATAGCACACCAGAGCGATGTGGGCCGTACGGTTGGGGTCGTACTCAATGCGCTCGACCTTGGCGGGGATGCCGTCCTTGGTGCGCTTGAAGTCCACCACGCGATAGTGGTGCTTGTGGCCACCGCCCTTGTGACGGGTGGTGATGTGACCGTTGTTGTTACGCCCCGACTTCTGGTGCTGAGGCTCCAGCAGGGGGGCGAAACCTGCACCCTTGTGCAGATGGTCACGCGTGACCTTGACCGTGCCGCGTTGGCCGGGGGTCGTCGGTTTGAGCTTGATAACAGCCATGATTACGCAGCCTCCCCGGACAGGTTCAGCTCTTGACCGGGCTTGAGCATCACGTAGGCCTTGCGAACGTGGTCGCGGCGGCCGGTGGTCTTGCCAAAGCGCTTGGTCTTGCCCTTGATGTTCACCACGGAGACACCAGCAACTTCCACCTTGAACATCAGTTCCACGGCGGCCTTGATTTCATGCTTGGTGGCGCTCTGCAGCACCTTGAACGTCACGGCGTTGGACTTCTCTGCAACCATGGTGGCCTTTTCGGACACGATGGGAGCAACCAACACCTGCATCAGACGACCTTCGTCAAACTTGAGCGTGCTCATTCGAACATCTCCTTGAGTTTGTCGATCGCACCCTTGGTGACGAGCACTTTCTTGTAGTGCACCAGCGACACGGGGTCGGCGTAGCGCGGCTCGACCACGAACACGTTCTTCAGATTGCGGGAAGCCAGGTACAGGTTCTCGTCGACTTCTTCAGCGATCACCATGACCGATTCCAGGTTCATGGCCTTGAACTTGTCGGCCAGCACCTTGGTCTTGGGGCTTTCGAGCTTGAGCGAGTCCACCACGGCCAGACGGCCTTCGCGGGCCAGCTGCGACAGGATGGCAACCATGCCGGCGCGGTACATCTTCTTGTTGATCTTCTGCGTGAAGTTTTCTTCAGGCAGATTCGGGAAGATGCGGCCGCCGCCACGCCACAGAGGCGAGGAGGACATACCGGCACGAGCACGGCCGGTGCCTTTTTGCTTGAACGGCTTGGCGGTCGTGTGACGAACCTGCTCGCGGTCCTTCTGAGCGCGAGTGCCCTGGCGTGCGTTGGCACGGTAGGCGATCACGATCTGGTGGACGAGGTCTTCGTTGAATTCACGGCCGAAAACAGTCTCGGGCGCATCAAACTTGGATGCGGCCTGGCCTTGTTCATTCAGGAGTTCGAGCTGCATTAGTTCGCTCCCTTGGAAGCTTTGGCCTTGATGGCGGGGCGCACCGTCACGAAGCCACCCTTGGAGCCCGGAACAGCGCCCTTGATCAAGAGCAGTTGGCGTGCTTCGTCAATGCGAACCACGTCGAGATTTTGGGTGGTGATGGTTTCATCGCCCATGTGGCCGGTCATCTTCTTGCCCGGGAACACGCGACCTGGATCCTGGGCCATCGAGATGGAGCCGGGAACATTGTGCGAACGGCTGTTGCCGTGCGAGGCGCGCTGCGAGCGGAAGTTGTGACGCTTGATGGTGCCGGCGAAGCCCTTACCGATGGAAGTGCCTTGCACGTCCACCTTCTGGCCCACCGAGAACAGCTCGGCGACGGGCAGGACGGAGCCTGCGGCGTACTTGCCAGCGGTTTCTTCGGTCACGCGGAATTCACCCATCACTTCACCGGCTTCGACACCTGCCTTGGCAAGGTGGCCGGCTTCTGGCTTGGTCACGCGAGATGCCTTGCGCGAACCGAAAGTGACCTGCAGGGCCACGTAGCCATCGTTCTCTTGGGTTTTGACCTGAGTCACGCGGTTGTTCGACACATCCACCACTGTGACAGGCACTGCGTCCCCATCATCAGTGAACAGACGCATCATGCCCACCTTGCGACCCAGCAACCCGAGGGAGTTGCTCAGACTCATTTGTTTGCTCCAAAACTTCCGCCGCTGAAACTGCAATTGGCCCAGCGTTGCGCTCCCGCCCCAGATGACCAAGGCCTTGCGCACGAAAGAAGGTTGATAAAACTTCGCTCAAGAAAGGCGAAGCCCCAAATTTTAACGCGAACTGCCTTTTCAAGCAAGTTCGCGTTAAATCAAAGCCCTTCAACGGCCCCGCAAGGGGCCTGTGAAGTACTTATTGCAGCTTGATCTCGACGTCCACACCTGCGGGCAGGTCCAGCTTCATCAGAGCGTCAACCGTCTTGTCAGTCGGGTCAACGATGTCCATCAGGCGCTGGTGAGTGCGGATTTCGAACTGGTCGCGGCTGGTCTTGTTGACGTGCGGCGAGCGCAGGATGTCGAAGCGCTTCATGCGTGTCGGCAGGGGCACGGGACCCTTGACGATGGCGCCGGTGCGCTTGGCAGTGTCAACGATTTCAGCAGCCGACTGGTCGATCAGCTTGTAGTCAAACGCCTTCAGGCGGATGCGGATTTTTTGCTTGGACATTGTGTATTCCTAGTTTTCTAAGAATTACGCAATGATCTTTGCAACCACGCCAGCGCCCACGGTACGGCCGCCTTCGCGGATAGCGAAGCGCAGACCTTCTTCCATGGCGATGGGGGCGATCAGCTTGACGGTGATCGACACGTTATCGCCAGGCATCACCATTTCCTTGTCGGCGGGCAGCTCGATAGAGCCGGTCACGTCGGTCGTGCGGAAATAGAACTGGGGACGGTAGTTGTTGAAGAACGGAGTGTGGCGACCACCTTCGTCCTTGGACAGCACGTACACCTCAGCCGTGAAGTGGGTGTGGGGCTTGATGGAGCCGGGCTTGCACAGCACTTGGCCGCGTTCCACGTCTTCACGCTTGGTGCCGCGCAGCAGCAGGCCCACGTTGTCGCCAGCCTGGCCTTGGTCCAGCAGCTTGCGGAACATTTCCACGCCGGTGACGATGGTCTTCTGGGTGTCGCGGATACCGACGATTTCGATTTCTTCGCCGACCTTGATGATGCCGCGCTCAACGCGACCGGTCACCACGGTGCCACGGCCGGAGATCGAGAACACGTCTTCCACGGGCATTGCGAAGGCACCGTCCACAGCGCGCTCGGGCGTGGGGATGTAGGTGTCCAGGGCTTCAGCCAGACGCAGGATGGCGGGCTCGCCCTTGTCGCTTGCGTCACCTTCCAGGGCCAGCTTGGCCGAGCCGCGGATGATGGGGGTGTCGTCGCCGGGGAAGTCGTACTTGGCCAGCAGCTCGCGCACTTCCATTTCGACCAGCTCCAGCAGCTCTTCGTCGTCCACCATGTCGCACTTGTTCAGGAACACGATGATGTAGGGCACGCCCACCTGACGAGCCAGCAGGATGTGCTCGCGGGTCTGGGGCATCGGGCCGTCAGCGGCCGAGCACACCAGGATAGCGCCGTCCATCTGAGCAGCGCCGGTGATCATGTTCTTGACGTAGTCGGCGTGGCCGGGGCAGTCAACGTGAGCGTAGTGGCGGTTGGCCGTTTCGTACTCGACGTGGGCGGTGTTGATCGTGATGCCGCGGGCCTTTTCTTCAGGTGCTGCGTCGATCTGGTCGTAAGCCTTGGCTTCGCCGCCGAACTTCTTGGACAGAACGGTGGCGATGGCAGCCGTCAGGGTCGTCTTGCCGTGGTCCACGTGACCGATGGTGCCCACGTTGACGTGGGGCTTGGTCCGCTCGAATTTTTCCTTTGCCATGATTTCTCCGAAAGAGCAAAACCTGTGTGATGTTTAAGGTCTGCATCCCATTGCTTGGTCGCCCCGCACAGGTGACAGGACGGCATGGGATCGCAGACCGGCAAAAATCGCAGCCCCTTTTCAGGGGCTGCGACTCAAAAGCCTTCGATTATACAAAAAGCCTTACTTGGCGCGAGCAGCCACGATGGCTTCGGCCACGTTGCGGGGAGCTTCGGCGTAGTGCTTGAACTCCATCGTGTACGTAGCGCGGCCTTGCGTCTGCGAACGCAGCGAAGTGGCGTAGCCGAACATTTCCGACAGCGGCACTTCAGCCTTGATGGACTTGCCACCGCCGGCCATGTCGTCCATGCCCTGGACCATGCCGCGACGCGAGGACAGGTCGCCCATCACGGTGCCGGCGTAGTCTTCGGGCGTCTCGACTTCCACGGCCATCATGGGCTCGAGGATGACGGGGCTGGCCTTCTTGGCGCCTTCCTTGAAGCCGAAGATGGCAGCCATCTTGAAGGCCATTTCGTTCGAGTCCACATCGTGGTACGAACCGAAGGTCAGGCGCACCTTGACGTCCACCACGGGGTAGCCGGCCAGCACGCCGGAAGTCAGCGCCTCGATCACGCCCTTCTCGACCGCAGGGATGTATTCGCGAGGAACCACACCGCCCTTGATTTCGTCGACGAACTCGAAGCCCTTGCCGGCTTCCTGGGGTTCCAGGGTCAGCACGACGTGGCCGTACTGGCCCTTGCCGCCGGACTGGCGAACGAACTTGCCGTCCACATCGGTAACCTTCTGGCGAATGGTTTCGCGGTAGGCCACCTGGGGCTTGCCCACGTTGGCTTCCACGTTGAATTCGCGCTTCATGCGGTCAACGATGATTTCCAGGTGCAGCTCGCCCATGCCGGCGATGATGGTCTGGCCCGATTCTTCATCGGTGCGCACGCGGAAGGACGGATCTTCAGCAGCCAGGCGCGACAGGGCGATGCCCATCTTTTCCTGGTCGGCCTTGGACTTGGGCTCCACGGCCTGTGCAATCACGGGCTCGGGGAAGACCATGCGTTCCAGCACGATGGGAGCTTCGACGGCGCACAGCGTTTCGCCGGTGGTCACGTCCTTCAGGCCCACGCAGGCAGCGATGTCGCCGGCGCGGATTTCTTCGACTTCCACGCGCTCGTTGGCCATCATCTGCACGATACGGCCGATACGCTCCTTCTTGCCCTTGACCGAGTTGAAAACGGTGTCGCCCTTGGTCAGGACGCCCGAGTACACGCGCACGAAGGTCAGTTGGCCGACGAACGGGTCGGTCATCAGCTTGAAGGCCAGGGCCGAGAACTTTTCGCCGTCGTCTGCCTTGCGGCTGAGCTTGGTTTCTTCGTTTTCGGGATCGGTACCGGTGACGTCAGGGATGTCCACAGGCGCCGGCAGGTAGTCGATCACGGCGTCCAGCATGCGCTGCACACCCTTGTTCTTGAAGGCGGTACCGCACAGCATGGGCTGGATTTCGGTAGCCAGCGTACGAGCGCGCAGGCCGGCCTTCACGTCTTCTTCGGACAGAGTACCTTCTTCCAGGTACTTGTTCATCAGGTCTTCGCTGGCTTCGGCAGCGGCTTCCACGAGGTTTTCACGCCACTTGTTGGCGGTCTCCACCAGCTCGGCGGGGATTTCGTGGTATTCGAACTTCATGCCTTGCGAGGCTTCGTCCCAGATGATGGCCTTCATCTTGACGAGGTCGACCACGCCCTTGAAGTTTTCTTCGGCACCGATCGGGATCACGACGGGCACGGGGTTGGCCTTCAGGCGCAGCTTCATCTGCTCGACGACCTTGAAGAAGTTGGCGCCGGTACGGTCCATCTTGTTCACGAAGGCCAGACGAGGCACCTTGTACTTGTTGGCCTGACGCCACACGGTTTCCGACTGGGGCTGCACGCCGCCCACGGCGCAGTACACCATGCAGGCGCCGTCCAGCACGCGCATGGAACGCTCCACCTCAATGGTGAAGTCCACGTGGCCGGGGGTGTCGATGATGTTGAAACGGTGCTCGGGGTAGGACAGGTCCATGCCCTTCCAGAAGCAGGTCACTGCAGCGGAAGTGATGGTGATGCCGCGCTCTTGCTCTTGCTCCATCCAGTCGGTCGTAGCAGCGCCGTCGTGCACTTCGCCCAGCTTGTGGGTCACACCGGTGTAGAACAGGATACGTTCGGTGGTGGTGGTTTTGCCGGCGTCGATGTGGGCGGAGATACCGATATTGCGGTAGCGCTCGATGGGGGTCTTGCGAGCCATGATGGATCCTTGATTGATCGTATGGAGGGAGTCTCTGCCCGTTCCAGCCTCATGGTGCAGACGGACAGCAGTCTTATCTGGGGATGCTCCTAATCGAGACAAGGCCGCAGGCAAAAATGCATGCGGCCCGTCTGATCAGGAGCGAAGCGCTCTTAGAAGCGGAAGTGGCTGAACGCCTTGTTGGCTTCGGCCATGCGGTGCACTTCGTCACGGCGCTTCATGGCGCCGCCACGGCCTTCGGTGGCCTCGAGCAGCTCGTTGGCCAGGCGCTGGGCCATGGACTTCTCGCCGCGCTTGCGTGCAGCTTCCTTCAGCCAACGCATGGACAGGGCCAGGCGACGCACGGGACGCACTTCGACGGGCACCTGGTAGTTGGCACCGCCGACGCGGCGGGACTTCACTTCGACCATGGGCTTCACGTTGTTGATGGCAACGATGAAGGCTTCCAGCGGGTCTTTGTCAGGGTGCTTCTTTTGAATCAGGTCCAGGGCACCGTAGATGATGCGTTCTGCGACCGCCTTCTTGCCGCCTTCCATGATCACGTTCATGAACTTGGACAGCTCGACATTGCCGAACTTGGGATCCGGCAGGATTTCACGTTTGGGGACTTCGCGACGACGTGGCATTTTTTACCTCTATCTTGCTTCAGTTGGCGTCTTTTCAGACACCGCGAGAGCCAACAGGACTCCCACTTACTCGACCCGCGCAAAACACTTGCGTTTGGGGTCACTACGCTGGATCTCGCGCCACGCGGGATACAGCACCTTCTTCGAAAAAACGCAGGGCTTACTTGGCCTTGGGCTTCTTCGCGCCGTACTTGGAACGGGCTTGCTTGCGGTCCTTGACGCCTTGCAGGTCAAGGGAGCCACGCACGATGTGGTAACGCACACCGGGCAAGTCCTTCACACGGCCGCCGCGCACCAGCACAACGCTGTGCTCTTGCAGGTTGTGGCCTTCACCACCGATGTAGGAGATGACCTCGAAGCCGTTGGTCAGGCGCACCTTGGCAACCTTACGCAGAGCGGAGTTAGGCTTCTTGGGCGTCGTGGTGTACACACGGGTGCACACGCCGCGGCGCTGAGGGCAGTTTTCCATAGCAGGGCTCTTGGATTTGACAACTTCGACCGTGCGGCCCTGACGCACGAGTTGGTTAATGGTTGGCATTAATAAACGTCCCTAAACGTGAATTGCTTGCGAAAAGCGAAAACGTGAATCCCTTCGGAAATTCCGAAAAGCCCTCGACTGTACCAGCTTGCAGGAGATCGCACAACTGCACCCCCTTCAAGCCGGTACGCGAGGGCCTGCGCGACAGGCGCAGGGCTTACTTGATCCAGAGGCGGATCGCATCCCAGGCACGGCCGAAGAAGCCTGCCTGCTCCACGCCTTCAAGCGCCACCAGCGGCACTTCGGCCACGGTGTCGGCCCCCAGCTTGACCTTGAGCGTGCCCATGGCCTGGCCCTTGGTGAACGGAGCGATCAGCGGGTCCTGGCGCACGACTTCGGTGCTCAGCTTGCCGCCACTGCCGGCCGGCACGGTGACCACGATGGGCGTGGTGCGGCCGATCTTGACGGTGCCCGCCTTGCCCTTCCAGACCTCGGGCGTGGCCACGGCCTGCTCGGCATCGAACAGCTTGACCGAGTCGAAGGCCGCATAGCCCCAGTTCAGCAGCTTCTGGCTTTCATTGGCGCGCGCGTTCTCGCTGGCGGCGCCCAGCACGATGGAGATCAGGCGGCGGCTGCCCACGTTGGGCAGATCGCGCTTGGCCGTGGCCACCAGGCAGTAGCCGGCCGCAGCGGTGTGGCCGGTCTTGAGGCCGTCCACGGTCGGGTCGCGGAACAGCAGCGAGTTGCGGTTGGTGCCGTTGGAGGCCGGCGTGCCCGGGTAGAAGTACTTCTTGGTCGAGTAGTAGTGCATGTACTCGGGGAAGTCCTGCATCAGGCGCTGCGCGAGGATGGACAGGTCGCGCGCCGTGGTCAGGTGGCCGGGCTCGGTCAGGCCTTCGGGGTTCTTGTAGCTGGTGTTCTTCATGCCCAGCGCCTTGGCCTGCTCGTTCATGAGCCGCACGAAGTTCTCGGCCGAGCCGCCCACGCCTTCGGCCAAGGCCATGGTGGCGTCGTTGCCGGACTGCACGATCATGCCCTTGATCAGGTCATCCACCGGCACCTGCATCTTGGGGTCGATGAACATGCGCGAGCCCGGCATCTTCCAGGCGCGCTCGCTGACGGGCAGGCGCTGCTCCAGCGTGATCTTCTTCGCACGCAGTGCGTCGAAGACCAGGTAGCCGGTCATGAGCTTGGTCAGCGAGGCCTGCTCGATGGGCGCATCGATGTCCTTGGCACCCAGCACCTGGTTGGCGGTGACATCGACCAGCAGATAGTTGCGCGCCGCGATCTCGGGCGGCTGGGGCGGGGTGATCTGCGCCAGCGCCAGGGCCGGCGCCATGGCCGCTGCCAGTGCCAGGACTCGCAGCGTGGAGGAAATGGGCTTCATGAGGAAAACTCTCGCTAAAGGGCAGGTAAAGCAGGAAAGGCGGAAGATGCCCGCCGGCTGGGGCGGGCCTATTGAGCAGCGGCGCGGGCCGCTAGGGAAGTGAGCGCAAATGGCGGACCACGAGACTCTTGAGCAGCGGCAATTGTCCGTGAAAGAAATGACCGCCCCCGGGCACGACGGTAACAGGCAGTATCTGCGGGCGCGCCCAGTCCATGACGGCCGACAGCGGCACCGTGTCATCGGCCTCGCCGTGCACCACCAATGTCCGGTCATGGGCTTCGGGCGGCACGGGGGCCACCGAGAAACGGCTGGCCGCCGTGCCCACCAGCACAGCCTTTTCCACCCGGCCTTCATTCCACAGGCCCGCCAGCACATGGCTGGTGACGAAGGCGCCGAAGGAAAAGCCCGCCAGCGCGATCGGCCCTTCGGGAGCGACCTGGCGGACCACGGACAGCATGTCCTCGGCCTCGCCGATGCCTGCGTCGTGCTCGCCGGCACTGGCACCTACGCCACGGAAGTTGAAGCGTACGGCCGTGTAGCCGCACTGCACGAAGGCACGCGCCAGGGTCTGCACCACCTTGTTGTCCATGGTGCCGCCGAACAGCGGATGGGGGTGGGCGATGATGGCCACGCCGCGCGCAGTCGCATCGGCGGCCGGCGCGTCGCGCAGGGCCTCCACGGCCCCGGCAAGGCCGGTCAGGGTCAAACGTTCGGTCTGCGCATTCACAATCGCTATCCTAGTAGTAGCAGCCAGTCCAAGCTGACAAAGCACTGATGCCCGGAAAGGCCCAAAGTTCCAGCCGGTGCTCAGCGGCCCACGTCGGGCGGCAGCAGCAGGCGCTCCACGGGCTGGCCGTTCTTGAGATGGGACTCGACGATCTCGTCGATATCGGTCTCGTCCACGAAGGTGTACCAGGTGCCTTCGGGGTAGACCACGGCCACGGGCCCGCCCGCGCAGCGGTCCAGGCAGCCGGCCTTGTTCACGCGCACCTGGCCCTTGCCGGCCAGGCCCAGCTGCTTGACCTGCTTCTTGCAGTGGTCGAAGCCTGCCTTGGCGCCGTGCAGCGCACAGCAGTCCTCGCCGCCAGGCCTCTCGTTGAGGCAAAAGAAGATGTGGCGCGCATAGTAGTTGCCTGCGCCTTGCTGGCCGCCTTCGGCCCCGGGACGTGGGTTTTCGCTCATGCAGCGGATTCTAGGCCTGCGTCTGCTGCCCCGAAGGCGCCGGGGGCGCTGAAGGTGCAGGCGGCAGCGGCCCTGCATCGCGGCGCGCCACCCTGAGCAGCACGTAGACCAGGGTGGCATAGGGCCACAGCCAGCCCAGCCACTGCCCCAGCCCGTAGAAGCGGATGAAACGCCCCTGCTCCCAGGCCTGCAGCGTCTCGGAGAAATAGGCACTGGTGGGCGCCTGGTTCAGGATGCTCAGTTGCAGCACCAGCACCAGCATCAGCAGGGCTGCACAGGCGCGGCGCGGCAGCGGCAGGGCCACCATGGCCAGGCCCACGCCGCCCCATACGCCCATGCGCACCGGCAGGTCCACCCACTCCCAGGCATGGGCAGGCCCCCAGCTCAGCGCGGCCGACATCGCCGAGACCGCGATGCCGATCACAATGGCCGAGCCCGCCAGCACGGCGCGCCGACCCATGTGGCGCATCACGCAATAGGCCAGCAGGCAGGGCACCCACAGGCCCAGCATCACGCACAGCATCTCGGTCACGGGCGATAGCGGCGTCAGGGCCGACTCGCGCAGCGGCAGCCACATGAGAAAGGGCGTGCCTTCGAGCAGGTCCAGCAGGCCCTGCTCCAGCCGCTCCAGCACCTGGCCCAAACCGAAGGGCACGGCGGCAGGAAAGAGCAGCGCCCAGGGCCACAGCGCCAGCAGCACCATGGCGCCGCCGCCATCCTCGCCCAGCCAATGGGTGCGAAAGGCGCTCCAGCGCGCCAGGGCGCCCAGGCGCTCCAGCAGCAGCGCCACCAGCGCGCCCAACAAGGTGCCGCCCGCATTGAGCACCAGATCCAGGTTGGAGGGAACGCGCCGCGGCAGGTAGATCTGCAGGAACTCCATGGACAGCGACAGCAGGGTGCCTGCCAGCGCCGCCAGCGGCACGGCCGCGCGCGGGCTGCCGCTGCGCACCAGGGCCAGCGCCAGGAAAAAGCCCAGCGGCGCGTAGCCGACGATATTGGTATTGACGTCGAACCAGGTCCAGTACGGCGGCGGGATCTTTGCCGTCAGGAAGACCAGCGGATCAATGCCCTGGGCACGCCAGCCATCGAAGGGAAACAGGCTGGCGAAAACGATGAGCACCGCATAGACCAGTGCCAGCGGCCAGGCCGAAGTCCTTTGCACCACGCCCTGCCTCCCTCTTCGTTGGAACGGTTTCTCAGAAAGGTTTGACGACCACCAGGATGACGATGGCCGCCAGCAGCAGCACCGGCACCTCGTTGAAGAAGCGGAACCAGCGGTGGCTGTGCTGGTCCCGGTTGTCGATCAGCTTGCGCAGCAGGCGCCCGCAGGCATGGTGGTAGCCGATGACCAGCAGCACGCCGGCCAGCTTGGCATGCATCCAGCCGTTGCCCGGCCCCTTGCCGATGCCGTAGCCCAGGTACAGCCACAGGCCCAGGCCCAATGCGGGCACGGCCAGCAGCGTGGTGAAGCGCAGCAGCTTGCGTGCCATCAGCAGCAGGCGCTCGCGCTCGGCCACCGAGCCGGGCGTGACCATGGCCACGTTGACGAAGATGCGAGGCAGATAGAACAGGCCCGCGAACCAGCTTGCCACGAAAACGATATGAAAGGCTTTGACCCACAGCATGCGGGCAGTGTACGTGCGTACAGGGGTGCGCCAGGCTGCGCAGGCGCAAAAGCCGAGTCCCGCGTGCCGGCGTCGTCGCCGGGGTTGCGGGGCCTGCGGCGGGAATGGGGCACAATTTTCGGCATGCATCTGTCCAGCCCCACCCCCTTCCCGCACAACCGCCCCCGCCGCCTGCGCCGCGATGCCTTCACGCGCAATCTGGTGCGCGAGAACGTGCTCACGGCCCATGACTTCATCTACCCCGTGTTCGTGCACGAAGGCACGAACCAGCGCGAGGCCGTTCCCTCCATGCCCGGCGTGGACCGCCTGAGTCTGGACCTGCTGCTGCCCGTGGCCGAGCAATGCGTGCAGCTGGAGATCCCGTTCCTGGCGCTGTTCCCCGCCATCGAGACCTCGCTGAAGACGCCCGACGGCAAGGAGGCGCTCAACCCCGACGGCCTGATCCCGCGCGTGGTGCGGGCGCTCAAGAAGGAGTTCCCGCAACTGGGCGTGATGACCGATGTGGCCCTGGACCCCTACACCAGCCACGGCCAGGACGGCATCCTGGATGAGTCCGGCTACATCATCAACGACGAGACCGTGCAGGTCCTGGTGGGCCAGGCCCTCACCCATGCCGAGGCCGGCGTGGACATGGTGGCGCCCAGCGACATGATGGACGGCCGCATCGGCGCCATCCGCGAGGCGCTGGAGGCCCACGGCCACATCCACACGCGCATCATGGCCTACAGCGCCAAGTACGCCAGCGCCTTCTACGGCCCGTTCCGCGACGCCGTGGGTACGCGCGGCGCGCTGGGCAAGGCCGACAAGAACGTCTACCAGATGGACCCCGCCAACACCGACGAGGCCCTGCGCGAAGTCGCCCAGGACCTGGCCGAGGGTGCCGACATGGTCATGGTCAAGCCCGGCATGCCGTACCTGGACGTGGTGCGCCGCGTCAAGGACGAGTTCGGCGTGCCCACCTTCGCCTACCAGGTCAGCGGCGAGTACGCCATGCTCAAGGCCGCCGCCGCCAACGGCTGGCTGGACCATGACCAGGTGATGATGGAATCGCTGCTGGCCTTCAAGCGCGCGGGTGCCGACGGCATCCTGACCTACTTCGCCATCGACGCCGCGCGCAAGCTGCGCGGCTGAACGCATGCCGCCGGTGACGCCGCCCACGGGCACGGGAGCCGCTCCCCCAGCCGGGAACGCCAGGAGCATGCGCATCTTCCACCTGCAGCCGGGCGGCGCCACCGAACTGGCCGACCTGCCCGGGCAGGCGCCCGCGCAGGGCTTCCTGTGGATCTCCTGCACCCGCGCCACCTTGCAGGAGCGGCTGGCCGAGGTGCAGCGCACGCTGCAGCTGCTGTCGGGCCAGCAGCTGGTGGACCTGCATGTCTCGGACCTGCTCAACGCCCAGCTGCCATCGCGCTACGACTACACCTCGCAGTACGACCTGCTGGTCTTTCGCCGCCTGGCCAGCGGGCAGGCGCGTGCCGCCGCGCAGGCCGGCACGGCCTCTTCGCCTGCGGCGCAGGCGGCGCCCCCCTCGCCTCCCGTGCGCCGCACAGGCCCGCCCGTGCTGCGCAACATCGACACCAGCCCCGTGGGCTTTGCCATGTTCGACCAGGTGCTGCTGTCCGTGCACCCCGACGACTGCACCGTGCGCGACGCCTATGCCGCGCGGCTGCTGGCCGCCATGCCCAGCGATCTGCGCGAGGGACGGCTGAACCCCACATCCGGCACGCGGCTGCCGGCCAGCCCGGCCGACCTCATGCTGCGCGTGGTCAACCTCATCGTGGACGGCTTCCTGGACCTGCGCCGCGAACTGTCGCGCCAGCTGGACCACTGGCAGACCGAGCTGCTGCGCCCGCGCACGCGCTTTGCCAACTGGGGGGCGCTGCTGGACGCACGGCTGGCCCTGCATGAGCTGGACGAAGTCTGCGAAGACCAGCGCGCTGCCGTGCAGGACTGGACGGACGCGCTGGAGACCTGGGCGCCGCCTGAAGATGCGGCGGCGCTGCGCGAGCTGGACCTGCTCAAGGTGCGCAGCCGCGACGTGCTGGAACACATAGAGCGCGTGGTCCACCATGTGCGGCGGCTGGAGCAAAGCACCGAGACCGTGGTGCAGATGCATTTTTCGGTGCAGAGCAACCGCACCAACGACATCATGCGCACGCTCACCGCGCTGACGGCCGTGTTCCTGCCGCTGAACCTGATTGCCGGCATCTTCGGCATGAACTTCGAGTTCATCCCCCTGGTGCACAAGCAGGACGGCTTCTGGTGGGCCATGGGCTCGATGATGGCGATTGCCGTGGGCCTGACCATGTTCTTCTGGCGCAAGCGCTACATGGCGCGCACGGCGCAGGGCTAGGGCCCCGCCCGCTCCAGCGGCATCCACAGCGTGAAGCGATTGCCGCCGGCCAGCGGCGCCCAGTCCAGCCGCGCCTGCAGCGCCAGCGCGCGCGTGCGCATGTTCACCAGTCCCTTGCGGCCCTCGGTGGGTGCCTGGGCGCGGTCGAAGGGGTGGCCGTCGTCCTCCACCAGCACCTGCACGCCGGCCCGGCCGTCCAGCGGGGCCTGGGCCGTGCGCACCGTGATCTCGCGCGCGCCGCTGTGCTTGATGATGTTGGTCAGCACCTCCTGCAGGATGCGCAGCACATGCAGGGCGGCCTGCGCGTCCAGCCAGGGCAGCGCGGGCAGGTCGCTCACCTCCCAGTGCAGCCGCAGCCCCGCCCCCTCCAGGCGCGGCCCCAGCCGGTAGCGCAGCCCGGCCAGCAGCGCCAGCAGATCGCAGTCCAGCGGCTCCAGCGAGTCGATGGACAGCTTCAGGTCATCGATGCACTCCTGCAGCAGTTGCACCAGGTCCACCGTGCCGGCCTGGTTGAACTCCACCACGCGCAGCGCGCTCATCAGCGAGGAGCCCACGCCGTCGTGCATCTCGCGCATCAGGCGCTGGCGCTCCTGCATCAGCGTCTGCTCGCGCTCCACGGCCAGCAGGCGCTCATGGGCCTGGGCCAGCTCCGCCTCCTGGGCCTTGAGCCGTTCCGCCAGATGCAGGTTGGCGTTCTCGGCCACGGCAAGCGCACCGTTGTAGCGCCGGTAGGCCACCAGCAGGAACAGCGTGAACAGCCCCAGGTACACATAGGGCGTGAGGTAGATGCTCTCTATGCTGATCAGGTAGCTCTGCAGCGCCAGGTCATGGAAGCCGATGGGAAACGACAGCAGCATCCACACGGCCAGCATGGTGCTGCCGCCATCGCGCATGCGCCAGGCGCCCGCCACGGCCATGCACAGCACCAGGATCTCCGGCGGCACCATCAGCAGCCGCAGCAGCGGCAGGATGGTCTCGTGCGCCGGGCCCCACAGCGGCACCGCCACCAGCAGCACCGTGCCCACATAGCCCTGCAGCACCCGGCCCAGCCAGGGCCGGCGCCTGCGCTGCATCAGGCACAGGAAATGGAAGGCCGCCACCGTGGCGCCCATGAGGCCGGCCAGCGTCAGCCAGGAGAACCAGCCGTCCGACAGGGCCAGCCCCTCGCCGTCCACCATGAACTGCAGCGAGCCCAGCAACTGGCACAGCGACATCAGGAAGAACAGCAGGAACACCACATCCCCGCGCCGCCGCTGCAGCGTCCACAGCGCCAGCGCGAACAGGCCCAGCACCAGGTAGGAGCCCGCCGTGTAGACCACCAGATCGGCCTGGAGCAGGCTGCGCAGCCGCCAGGACAGGCGCAGCGACTCGGCCGGCCCCGCCCACAGACTGGACAGCGCCCCGCCCACGCCCTGCTGGCTGGCCATGCGCACATGCACCTGCAGCGGCCTGCCCGGCTGCGCCAGCCCGCCCAGGTCCAGCCACACCGGCCGGTTGAAACTGTTCCATACCCGGCTGCCGCGCGTCTGCCAGGCCAGCGCCCCGTCCACATACACCGCCACCGTGCCCACCGTCTGCCAGCGCGGGATGTACAGGCGGGCGCCCTGCGGCGTAGGCACCAGGGCTTCAGGCGGCACCACGGCGCGGAACCAGCGCACCTCGGGCGGCGCCGCTGCCAGGTCGCCGCTGCCCGACACGGCCCTGTCGCCCCCATAGGGCAGGTCCACATCGCTCCACGGCGTCGATGCATCCAGCACCGCGTCGTCGGCCGACGCAAGCGCCGCAGGCGGCGCCCAGTGCGGGCTGTCCGACCGCCACAGCTGCGCCTGGCGCAGTTGCACCGCTTCACCTGCGACGGGGCCACGCAGCCCGAACGCCCCCGCCAGCAGCATCGCCAGCGCCACCAGTCCCGCCGAAACCAGCAAGACCCTCCCCTGCAGCAGCGGCTGCGTCATCTGCCCACCGTGGCGGCGCTCATTGCCGCCCCTCGGCCAGCCAGCCGCGCTGCAAGGCCACATGCATCATCTGCGTGCGGCTGGACACCTGCAGCTTGCCGTAGATGCGCCGCACGAAGGTGCGCACCGTGTGGCGCGACACGCCCAGCTGGCGCGCCACCTCGTCCAGCGTATGGCCGCGCGCCACCAGGCGCAGCACCTCCAGCTCGCGCGCAGACAGCGCCTGCGCGGCGGCCTGGGGCTCGGCAGGCGGCTGCAGCCCGGCCACCGCCCCGGCCCGCTGCTGGCGCAGCAGCAGCTTGCGCGCCACCATGGGATTGATGGGGCTGCCGCCCGCGTGCAGGCTGCGCACTTCCTCCAGCACCGCGTCGGCGGCCAGGTCCTTGAGCAGATAGCCCATGGCGCCGGCCTCGATGGCGGCCAGCACATGCTGCTCGTCGCCAAAGATGGTGCTGACCATCACCGCCGCCCCGGGGTGGCGGGCGCGCACGGCAGCAATCACCTCCAGGCCGCTGCCGTCGGGCAGGCCCAGGTCCACCAGCATCACGTCCATGGCACCGGCCCCATCGGTGCGGCCGAGCTGGTGCAGGGCCTCCGCGCGGCTGGCTGCCGCCCAGCACAGGACCATGTCCTTCGCAGCATTGATCACGCCCACCAGGGCGTGGCGGCAGGCGGCGTCGTCCTCCACCACGGCCACGCGGATGGGTGTGGAGCCACCCGTCGCGGCGGCAGAGGAAGGGTCTGTGTGCGTGTCCATGGAGGTGGAGTGCGTGGCGAGGGCCGCATGTTCACATGGAACAAGACCGCTGTCATGTCGCCCGGATAGGTGACATGGGCGGCATGGCGGCCCCACCCCCTCTCATCGGCCATGTAGCCCGAACGGGGGACATACAGAAAGCCGGACACCCCATAGATTTGCCCTCTTCAGCACATCACCGAGATGCTGTGCCTACCGAGGGGGTCCGCCATGTCCATCATCCACCCGTCTGCTGCAGCCGACGTACCACCCATGCCCACGCCAAGCCCCTGGGTCCGGACATTGCCGGGCCTGACGGTCGGGTTGGTACTGGCCCTTGTCGGCGCCGCGGCCCAGGCCGCCACACTCACCGTCACCACCGCCGGCGAGATTGCAGACACCGAGCCGCTGTCTCGTGCCCAATGCTCGCCTGCCGCAGGCGACCGCAACTGCGACACCCTGCGCGACGCCATCAACCATGCCGCCGATGGCGACACCATCGTCTTCGGCGCGGCCCTGGATGGACAAACCATCTCGCTGACCCGCTTTACCAACTGCCTGGACACCGGGCAGGCCGCCGGCGCCACCTGCCTGCCGCTGGCCAGCTGGCCCGGCTACGTCTCGCAGTTCGGCCCCAGCGCCTTCTTCATCAGCGGCAAGCACATCACCATCGATGCCACCGCCAATGGCCTGACGCCCCAGGGCGTGAGCGTGCAGCGCCTCGGTACCGCACCCGGTTTCCGGCTGTTCGACATCGATGCGCAGGGTGGCCTGGTCATGCGCGGCCTGACCCTGGCCGGGGGGCAGGCCACAGGCGGCTCCAGCCGCTTTGGCGGCGGCGCGCTGGGTGCGGGCGGTGCCATCTTCAATCGGGGCCAGCTCACCATCGAACGCAGCACGCTCACGCGCAATCACGCACAAGGGGGGCAAGGAGGCAGGCTTTCCTTGAACTCCTTTGCAGGTGCCGGCGTGGGCGAGGATGGGACTTTGTCCCCGGGGGGAGGGCCGAACGCTGGCGGCCCGGACGATGGCGGCCTGGGCGGTGGCAGTGGCAGCGCCAGCGGCAAGAACGGCGGCTTCGGTGGTGGCGGCGGCGGCTCCGGCGGTGGCGGCTTTGGCGGTGGTGGTGGCCGTCGTGGCAGCGGTGGCGGCTTCGGCGCCGGCAACGGTGGGGGCGGCCCCTTCGACGCTGGCGGTGGCGCAGGCGGCATGGGCGGGGCCATTTTCAACAACGCAGGCACCTTGACGCTGAACCAGGTCACCCTGGCTGGCAACGGTGCACACGGCGGGCTGGGCAACAGCAGCGGCGGCGGCGCCGGCCTGGGTGGCGCCGTTTTCAACTACAACGGCGTGCTCACCATCCGTTTCTCCACCCTGGCCGGCAATACCGTGCAGGCCAATGGCGACGACAACCCGGCCGCGCAAGGCGGCGCCATCTACAGCCTGGGCGATTCCCAGGCCGCCTGCAGTGCGGGTGGCAACATCAGCTGCACCCGCAGCGGCGCCTCGCTGGAAATGCAGGCCAGCATTGCCCAGGACAGCGTGTTCGAGCCGCCCACCAAACAGCCCGCTGGCAGGGACGTGGTGCTGGACCTGCGCAATGGCGGCACCAGCGATGCCAGCGGCAGCAACAATCTGCTGGGCCTGGCGCAGGCCCTGAACAATGCCGACATCAGCGCCCTGGCCTTCACCACGGGCAACCCGCAGCTCGGCCCCCTGGCCAGCCACGGCGGCCCCACCCAGACCATGTTGAACAGCACCGGCAGCCCGGCACTGGACGGGGTGGCCTGCACGGCCGCACCTGGCACGGACCAGCGCGGGGTGGTCAGGCCCCAGGGTGCACGGTGCGACATCGGCGCCGTGGAGGCGAACGTCTTCCAGGCGGCATTGACCGTGCTGGCCAGCGGCGCGGGCGGCGTATCGGCGCAGGCCTCCCCGCCTGCGGCCACGGGTGCCGTACAGGACTGCGGCCGCCCAGGCGGCCTGTGCCAGGCCGGCTATGGCTACTTCGAAGGCGCGCCCACCCTGGTGACCCTGGCCGCCACGCCCGACGCTGGCCATGCCTTTGCCGCCTGGAGCGGCGCCTGCAGTGGAAGCACGCCCACCTGCAGCGTCACCATCGATGCAGCCAGGAGCGTGCAGGCCAGCTTCACGGCCTTCAGCGTCACGGCAAGCCTGCCCTCCGGCACCTACGGCACGGCCTACAGCCAGCCGCTGGCGCCCGTGCCCAGCGGCGGCGTGGGGCCGTTCAGCTACAGCGTGAGCGGTTTGCCCGCAGGCTTCAGCCAGGCCGCCGGCACCCTCTCGGCCCCAGCCACGCAGGCGGCAGGCAGCTACAGCTTCACGCTGACTGCCACCGATGCCAACGGCGCCACCACCGAACCCGCAGCCGTGACCGTGGTGATCGGCCCGGCGGCCACCAGCGCCCACCTGTCGGCCTCCCCCGCTGCGCCAGGCCCTGGCCAGAGCGTGACTTTCAGCGCCCAGGTCACGCTGCCTGCCGGCGCCAGCGGCACGGTGGATTTCTTGAACGGAACGCAGGTGCTGTGCGCCAGAGTTGCGGTGACTGGCGGGCAGGCCAGCTGCAGCGTGCCCCGGCTACCACCGGGCACGGCCACGGTGCAGGCGCGCTATGTGCCCGGTGATGGCAATACCTCCGGCTCGGACAGCAACACCGTGACCGTCACGACAGCCGCTGCGGCGCCCATTCCAGCGCTGGGCGCCGGGGGGCTTGCGCTGCTGGGCCTGCTGACCGCAGCGGGCGCGGCGTTGTCGCGCAGGATGGGCACTTCACGGAAAATCGGCGCTGGCACATCGCCACGCACCCCCAGGAGTTCCCCATGACCGCATCCGCAAGCCGGAGCCCGCTTTCACGCCGCAGCCTGCTGGCCGCCAGCGCAGCCACCGGCCTGGCCCTGTGCGAAAGCGCCCTGGCCGCCCCCGCCGCCCCCGGAAAAAGCACCGAAGCCGCCGTGCTCACCATCAGCGGCCCCGGCGTGCGCGGCAACCGGGGGCCGCTGGACCCGGTGGCCGACCTGCTGCTGAAAAACCATGGCCTGGCCTTCGACTCGGCCTGGACCACAGGGGCCGGTGCGCTGGAGCGCCTGCCCACGGTGGAGATCACACCCCATATCGAATACGACGGCCAGCCCCACCGGCTGCGCGGCCCTCTGCTGGCCACCGTGCTGCAGGCGGCCGGAGTGGACAGCGCCGCCGCAGCGGCCAAGGGCCAATGGATCACCCTGCAGGCCATCGACGGCTACCGCGCCCAGCTGCCGCTGGCCCAGGCCCTGCAATGGAGCATGCTGCTGGCCACGCACATGGACGGCCGGCGCCTGGGCCTGGGCGGCCTGGGCCCGCAATGGGCCATGTACGACGCCGACCGCATTGCCGATCTGGCCGGCAAGCCCCTGAAGGAACGCTTTGCGCAGGCGCCCTGGGGGCTGTACCACATGGGGCTGCACGCGCAGCAGCCGCAGGGCTGACCCCAAGGCTGCGCATGGTTCCGTTTCGGCGGGGCTGTGCAGGACCTCCGCAAGGGGGTGCCGGCTCCTTTGCCCGGCCCGCCAACCTGCACAGCCCTGCCACCCGTTGGCGGCGGCAAGCTCAGCATAGCGTTGACCACATTGCAACCCGGCCTGCGGCGCGCATTTGGAGTACCATTTCGCGATCCCTTCGGGGATACGGGCTTGGCGGCCCGGAACAACGTAGGCGCAGCAGCCGCACGCCTTTTTCACGAGGCAGCGGCTTTTTCATCTTCCCGGTGCTGCGCCGGGCACGGTTCCGTTTTTGGCGGGGCTGTGCGGGACCTCCGCTAGGGGGTGCCAGTTCATGCCAAAGGAGCCGCCATGTCTGACCTCGATGCACTCAGCGGAGCACACGCCTCCCCGCCTTTCTTCTCTTCCCCGCAAGTGCCGAGGGAAGAGATCAGCCTGTACTACCCCATTTCCGAATACGAGGTCTATCGCCTCAAGGACTGCATGCACCAGATGGGCCTGGTGATCGACCTGTGCTGCATGGCCGGCCCAGACCAACAACTGAACGACCTGGGCGGGCTGATGAGCTTCCTGACCGCGCAGCAGCGCGCGCTGCGGGGCACGCTGCAAACCGTGCAGGCGCGCAAGGCGACGCCGGGGCCGGCATGTGATCCGGACCCCGGGGGTTGATCAAGCCAGGTGCTGGTCGAAGAAGGCCAGCGTGCGGTCGCGCGCCTGCAGGGCGCTGGCCTCGTCGTAGGCGCTGCGCTGGTCGCAGTTGAAGCCGTGGTCTGCGTCGTACAGGTGCACCTGCACATGCTTTTGCGCCTGGGCGAAGGCCTGCACGGCGTCCACGGGAATGTGCGCATCGCGCCGGCCGAAGTGGGCAATCACGGGGCACAGCGGCTCGCGGCCCATCTCCAGCGGCGTGGTCATGCCGCCGCCGTAGTAGCAGGCCGCAGCCGACAGGCTGGGCAGGTTGCAGGCCGCGCGCCAGGCCCACAGGCCGCCCCAGCAAAAGCCCACGATGCCCACCTTGCCGCCGGGCACCAGCGTGGCGGCATGGGCGATGGCGGCCTCGATCTCGGGCAGCACGCCGGGCTGGGGCAGCGCCTCGGCGGCGGATTTCAGCGCCATGCCCTTGGCACGGTCGGCGTCGCCGTAGCCCAGGTCCACACCCGGCTCCACACGCGTGAACAGTGACGGCGCCACGGCCACATAGCCCCGCGCCGCAAGCCGGTCGGTCACGGCGCGGATATGGGCGTTGACGCCGAAGATCTCCTGCAGCACGACGATGGCACCGCGCGCGGGCACGTCGGGGCGGGCCACCCAGGCCGGCGAAGACGTGCCATCCAATGAAGTCAACTGCACAAAACTGCCCATGTCCGCGTTCCTTTCTGTCTGAGAACCTGTTGTGATTTCCCGGTGGGCGGACGCGCCCCGCAATGCTGTAATGGCGGCGGGCCGGCCCGTGCGGCAATTCTTTCACAGGAGACATTCGATGGAACGAAAAGTCGTGCTCATCACCGGCGGCAGCCGCGGCATAGGCGCCGCAACGGCACGCATGGCAGCGCACCGGGGCTGGGACGTGGTGATCAGCTACCAGCACCAGCGCGATGCGGCCGAGGCCGTGGTGGCCGACGTGCAACTGGCCGGCACCCGCGCGCTGGCCGTGCAGGCCGATGTGGGCGACGAAGCCGAGGTGCTGGCCCTGTTCGGTGCGGTGGATGCGCAGTTCGGCCGGCTGGATGCCCTGGTCAACAACGCCGGTGTGGTGGACCGCGCGCAGACCGTGGCCGAGATGAGCGTGCAGCGGCTGGAGCGCATGTTCCGCGTCAATACCATCGGCAGCTTCATCTGCGCGCGCGAGGCCGTGCGGCGCATGAGCACCCGCCACGGCGGACGGGGTGGCGCCATCGTGAACGTCTCCAGCATCGCTTCGCGGCTGGGCGCACCGGGCCAGTACGTGGACTATGCGGCCGCCAAGGGCGCGTTGGACGTGATGACGCTGGGCCTGTCCAAGGAAGTCGCCGCCCAGGGCATACGCGTGAACGCCGTGCGGCCCGGCTTGATAGAGACCGACATCCACGCCAGCGGCGGACAGCCCGACCGCGTCGAGCGCCTGGCGCCCAACGTGCCCATGCAGCGCGGCGGCAGGGCCGAGGAGGTGGCCGACGCCATCCTCTGGCTGATGTCCGACGGCTCGCACTACACCACGGGCAGCCTGGTCGATATCTCGGGCGGCAACCTCTAGCTCCAAGGCAACCATGGACCTCAAACCGCTGATCACTTTGGTGGCCATCATCAACCCGCTGGCCATCGTCCCCTTCTTCATCCACTACACCGAGGGATTCAGCGCCCAGCAGCGCCAGCAGACCATTCGCACGGCGGCGCTGGCCTCGTTCTGCGTGATCGCGGCCTGCGCCATCATCGGGCTGCAGGTGCTGGACTTCTTCAACATCTCGCTGCAGAGCTTCCAGGTGGGCGGCGGCCTGCTGCTGCTGATCAGCGCGATGAACATGCTCAACGCCCGCCCGGCCGAGGAACGGCCCAACGCGCCCACGCTGGCGGCAGGCGCGGAAAAGGCCGCCATGGGCAACAGCATTGCCGTGGTGCCGCTGACGATTCCGCTGCTGACAGGGCCGGCCTCCATGTCCACCGTGGTGATCTATGCCGACCAGGCACGCACCATCTGGCAGCACCTGGCGCTGGTGGGCTATGGCGTGGTGGTGGCCCTGGTAGTGATGGTCTGCTTTTCGCTGGCCGACCCGATTGCGCGCGTGCTGGGCAAGACCGGCATCAACGTGATGACGCGCCTCATGGGCCTGATCCTCGCGGCCCTGGCCGTGGAGGTGATGGCGGGCGGGCTGGTGAAGATCTTCCCCATCCTGGCATCGCCCGCGATCGTGCCCTGAGCGGGCTGGCTGACTGGTGGCCTTACTGCCGGCGCAGATCGGTTCAGGCCGGCACGGCCCGCGCGCGGTCGGCGCTGCCGTCGCAGGCACCGCCGCAGCCCGTGATGGGCTGCTCGGGCAAGGCCTCAGGGTGCGCCAGGGAGCCCGTGGCGGGATCGAAGCCCGCGCTGCGCAGATGCAGGGCCAGCGCCGCATCCATGGTCTGCGCATGGTGCACGAACCAGGCCGCCAGCTCGCCCGCCATGCTGCGGATCACGGCCAGATCCCCCGCTGCCGCCTTGGCCGCCCCCTCGCGCATCACCTGCAGCACCACCTTGTGCTGCAGGCTGTGGCAGTTGGTGCTGGTGAACCGCGTGGACTGCATCCAGCGGTCTTCCTGGTCGAAGTGCACTTGCGTATGCGCGATCAACTCATCCCAGCGCACGCACAGCTGCGCATCATCGGCCGCCTCCACCTCGGCCAGCAGCAGCACGAACTCCTGGTGCACCTCGTCCATGGCCGGCAATTCCAATGCCAGCGCTCCGCTCCATTCCAGCACGGCCATATGCTTCTCCTGCCTTCATCATGAAAGACTGCAGCTTAGGAACAGCACCGCCCAACCCGTTTGACCCACATCAGCCAACCCGAAAACAGCAAAGCCCCGCGAGCGGGGCTTGGTCAAGGCGGATAAAACTGGCGCGCCCCAACATCAGGGACGCCAAGCAAGAGCCGCCTCGCGGCGAGGGCGTCGTACCCCTCCCCCGCGAAGCGGGTAGAGAGGGGGAAGCGGCGTCAGCCGCTCAGGGGGAGCTTACTGTCCATATTTACGCTTGGCATCCGCCACGCAGGCATCCTTGGCGTCACCGCTCATGGTGTCGCAACGGGCCTTGGCAGCCTTGTAGTCGGCTTCGCGGGTTTCCTCGGCAGCGTCCTTGCGGGTCTCGGCCACGTTAGCGGCCTTGGCGGCAGAGTTGGCGGCAGGTTCGGCCTGGGCCTTGTTCACCTTGGCGGCTTCGACGGCACGCACATGGGCAGCCTTGGCATCCTTCACGCAGACGTCCTTGGCGTCGCCCTTGAGGTCATCGCACTTTTCCTTGGCGATGTCGTAGTCCGCATCAGCCTTGGCCTTGAGTGCCTTTTCGCTGTTCTTGGGCGAAGGATTGCGGCGCGATTCCAGTTCAGCCTTGGCGACGTTTTCCTGGCCCTTGGCCTGCTTCTCGCAGACGTCCTTGGCGTTGTCCTTGAGCGGCTTGCACTGTTCCTTGGCAGCCTTGTAGTCGGCCTCGATCTGGTTCTTGGCGGCCGTGTGCTCGGCATTGGTCATGGCCATGGCGCCGGAGGCCATCAGGCCCAGGGCGACGGCGGACAGCATGTGGCGAAAGCGTTGCGGTGTTTGCATGATGGAACTCCTTGTATTTGTACTGAACCGGCCCTTGGTGCCTGCGGCGGCGGGCCATTGGTGCGTGCCCTCAGGCACGCTGGCTGTCGGGGAGCGGGTGGTGGCGCCGGCCAGGGCATCCGCCACCCGCGGGGTCCACCCTCGTCAGTCTTCGAAGCGGAAGTCGGGGTTGCGCTTTTGCCAGTCGGTCAGCTGCTTTTCGGCAGCGTCGCGGGCCAGGCCCTGGCGCTCCTGCAGCTTGCCCAGGAATTGCTCGCGCTTGCCGGCGATCACGTCCAGATCGTCATCGGTGAGCTTGCCCCATTGCTCACGGATCTTGCCGGTGAATTGCTTCCAGTTGCCCTTGATGCGGTCTTCATTCATGGCTTGTTCCTTTCAGTGATGTTGAAGTCGTGCCGTGCAATCAGGCCTTGTTTTTTCAAAGCCGCGATCTGCATCAGCGACGGTTTCACTGTAAAAAACCTGCGCGCCGCGCGCCGTAGTCTGGACCTAGTGTTGACGGTCGTCCCAGGGGCAGCCGAGACGGTGGGATCGGGACTACAGCCCCTGACGGACGCGCGGGAAGCGCTGGGTCAGGCGCGGCCCGCCCCTGCCCTGAGTACCCAGCCTTTTCCCCGTATGTCCGCACCTGCGCCGTGGCGGTTGCGGGGTTGCAAGCCTGCCGAAGGACAGGCTTGCTTCGTGATCTGACCTTTCTTGGCGAATCAAGAAAAGGGCAGTCGGCTGCCGGGCCGAGACCCGGCCTCGAAAAGCAACCATCCGGCAGGGGCAGAAAAAGTCCACTTGCTTGCAGAGCCAGTTGCCGAAAACAAAAAACGGCCAGCGGATGCAATGCACCCACCAGCCGTTCTCAAGAGAATGGATGGGCTGGAAATCCAGCAGCAGCTCAGTGCCCCTGCTGCCCCAGCCACGCATCGATCTGCGCAATGGCCGCATCCGTGGCCTTGGCCAGGGCCTGGGCGCCGCCCGCCGCATCGCCCGAAGCTGCAGGACTGCGCACCTCGAACACCTTCTGTCCGAGCAGGCGGTCCACGGCACCGCTTTGCTCGACCAGGGTGGCGCGCAGGCGCACCACGCCGGCACTGGAGCCGGGCGCGTCAAAGACCTGGCTGAACTCTTCGATGTCCACGCGCAGCAGCGTGGGCACGGCGCCTTGCAGGCGCGGCTGGGCCACGCTTTCGCTGCTGGCCAGCACGGGGCGCTGCAGGCCCAGCTGGCTGCGCAGGCGCTGCTGCAGCAGCAGTGCAGGAGGCTGGCTCCAGCGCGCCAGCTGGTAGGGGCGCAGTTCCTGGCCGTTGGCATAGGCCAGGCGGTAGAACATGGCCGTGCTGCCGTCGGACAGGGCGGGGGCCTCCACATCGGCCAGCGCCAGCGGCGTGCGTGCCTGCGGGGCTGCGGATGTGGCGGACTGCGCGGGCGTGGACAGCGGCGCCAGGCCGAAGTCATAGCGCGCGGGCTGGGCGGGGGGCTGCGGCAGGGCCGAGCAGCCGGCCAGCAGGATCAGGGCGGCGGCCAGTCCAGCGCTGGCCACGGCGGTCTTGCGAGATGGGGACATGCGGGTTCCTCGGTCAGGGCTGGGTGGCTGCAGACGGGGCGACGAAGCCGGGCTCGCCCGGCCCCGGACGGGCCTGGCCCGGCCCGTAGATCACGGCCTGCGGGTTGTCGCTGAAGCGGCTGGCCGCCGTGCCCATCTGGCGCGCGGCGCGCGAGACATCATCGGCCGCTCGGTTGGCGTGCGGCACCGTGCTGCGGCCCAGCGAATCGGCCATGCGGGTCAGTGCGCGCGTGCTCTGGGCGATCTGCTCCAGCGGCCCGTCCTGCGCGTTCACGCGGCGCACGGTCTGCTGCAGCTCGGACGCCACGGCGGCGGCTCCGTTGCTGGCCTTCTCCAGCGACTGCAGGGTGTTGTGGGCGTCGGCGGCGAGCTGCGGCACCTGGGTGGACAGCGTGCGGTCCAGGTTCTGCGTGAGCTGCTGCACGCCTGCGGCAGCGGCCGCAATGTTCTCCAGCGCCTGGCTCACGCGCTTTTGGTTGTCGGTGTCCAGCATGTCGCTGAGGCGGCGCGAGATTTCATCGGCGCGCTCCAGCAGCACCTGCCCCTGGTCGGCCAGCATGCTCAACGGCGAAGAGCGCAGCGGCAGGCGCGGCAGGCCGCTGGGGCCCGGGGGCAGTTGGGGCTGGGGCTGGTCCGCATCATCGAGCTGCACATGGGCCAGGCCCGTGACGCCCTGGTAGCCCAGCACGGCGAACGTGGTGGGCGTGATGGGCGTGTTCACACCGATGGCGATGCGGATCAGCACATTGCCATTGGTCTGCGGATCGAACCCGATCCGCGTGACCTTGCCCACGGCCACGCCCTTGTAGCGCACGGCCGCCTGGGCCTGCAGGCCGCTGATGCCATCCTTGGTGGACAGCTCGTACTCGTTGTACTGCCGCGTATCGCGCGTCAGCCAGATCGCCAGCCCCGCCAGCAGGGCCGCCACGACCAGCACGAAAATGCCGGCCGCCATGGCATGTGATTTGTTTTCCATATCAATGGTCCATAACGTTAGCCCAGCAAACAAGGCATGGGGCCGCGGCCCCCAGACAATTCACAACTCAGGGCGAGGCCTTCAAAACCGGCGTGCCCGAAGGCGAGGGACACCGGGCAAGGGCCGCCCCGCCGCGAGGGTGTCGTCCCCCCCCGCAAAGCGAGAGGGGGGAAGGCGCGAAGCGACTCAGGGGGGCTTCTCATACCGTGCTCATCGCGCGCCTGCCGCGCTCGCCCTGGAAGAAATGCTCGATGAACGGATGCTTGAACTCGGCCACCTCGCGCGGCGGGCCGCTGACCAGCACCTTCTTCTCGGCCAGCACGGCCACGCGCGAGGACAGTGCGAACAGCGTGTCCAGATCGTGCGTGACCATGATGACGGTCAGGCCCAGCTCGGCACGCAGCTCGCGCAGCAGTTCGCAGAATTCGTCGGAGCTGGTGGGGTCCAGGCCGGCCGTGGGCTCGTCGAGCAGCAGCAGGGGCGGGTCCATGATCAGCGCCCGCGCCAGCGCCACGCGCTTGATCATGCCGCCCGAGAGATCGGCCGGCATGCGCGAGGCATGCTCGGGCTTGAGGCCCACCATCTGCAGCTTGACCAGGGCCGCGTCGCGCACCAGTTCGTCGGGCAGCGTGCCCTGCTCGCGCAGCGCGAAGGCCACGTTGTCCAGCACGCTGAAGGCCGAGTACAGCGCCCCGTGCTGGAACAGCATGCCCACGCGGCTGGCAGCGCCCTCGCGGCCCATTTCGCTGGCCGGGCGGCCCAGCACTTCGACACGGCCCTTGGTGGGCTCCAGCAGCCCCAGCATCTGGCGCAGCAGCACGGTCTTGCCCGTGCCCGAGCCGCCGACGATGGACAGCATCTCGCCGCGCTGCACATCCAGGTCCAGGTCCTGGTGCACGGCAAAGGCGTTCTCGCCTTCGCCGAACACGCTCCACAGCCCGGCGATGCGCACGATGGGCTCGTCGGCTGCGGGCGTGGAGGAGGTTTCGGTGTCCATGGCCATCAGATTCCGACATCTTTGAAAAGGATTGCGAAGATCGCATCCACCACGATGACCATGGTGATGGCCGACACCACCGAGGCCGTCGTGCCCTTGCCCAGGCTCTGCGTATTGGGCTCCACGCGCAGGCCCCAGTGGCAGCCGATCAGGGCGATGAGGGCGCCGAAGACCACGGACTTGCCCATGGCGATCCAGAGGTTGCCGATCTTCACGGCGGCAGGCAGCGCCTCGGCAAAGTAGGCGCCCGTGACGCCCATGGTCAGGTCGGCGGCCAGCATGCCGCCGGCCAGCGCGGCCAGCGTGGTCCACAGCGAGACCAGCGGCATGGCAATGGCCAGCGCCAGCGCACGCGGCAGCACCAGGCGAAAGCCGTGCGGTATGCCCATGACCTGCATGGCGTCCAGCTCTTCGGTGACGCGCATCACGCCGATCTGGGCGGTGATGGCCGAGCCCGTGCGGCCCGCCACCAAGATGGCCGCCAGCAGCGGGCCCAGCTCGCGGATCAGCGAGATGCCCAGGATGTTGACGATGAAGGATTCCGCCCCGAACTGGCGCAGCTGCAGCGCCATCAGGTAGGCCAGCACCACGCCGATCAGAAAGCCCACCAGGGCCGTGATGGGCAGGGCCGTGGCGCCCATGGAGTAGAGGTGGCCGGAAATGTCGCGCCAGGGCCCCCGGTGCGGGGCACGCGCAAAGCGCACCAGGTCGATCAGCAACTGGCCGATGAGCCGCGTCAGCTGTGCGAAATGGCCACAGGCGTTGATGACCAGGCAGCCCAGGCTGTCGATGTGCTCCAGCAGGCTCAGGCGCGGGGCCGGCGGTGCAGGCTCCTTGGAAAAACGGGCCACGCGGTCGAGCATGGCGCGCTGCGCGTCGCTGGCCGCCAGGCGCGCGGGCAGGCGACGGCCCCAGTGGTTCCACAGCAGTTGCGCGCCCACGTGGTCCAGCCAGTCCAGCCCTTGCAGGTTCCAGCCCAGGTCATCGCCCTTGGCGTCGGCCAGCTGTGCACGCAGCCTGCGCCATTGCGCCCGCCGGCCCAGCTCGGCCGCGCCCCAGGAGCCGGTCAGCAACGCCCATTGGCCGTCGTTGTCACGGCGCAGGCTGCATTGGGGGGGATTGTTGAGGGCAGACAAGTGCAGGAAGTCCTTGGGGGTTGCGAAGGCGAGGCCGAGGCGCGTGGGCAGGCACGGTGACACGCCCGCCAAGACCGCAGGATAACCGAGCGGCGCGGCCCGCAGATTGCCCCGCAACGCCGTGTGCGCGACGGCTTTGCCCTACGCGTGCAATTTTTATCAAAAAACCAGCGGGACCGCCATCGCTGCTGCATGCGCTGCTGCGAAAAAAGGAGTCCAGCGCGCTTTCCCTCTCGACAGTGCGCATGCCGTCCGCACAATGGGCCGAAGCACCAACCCCGGCTCCCAAGGACGTTCCGGCCCGCAGCGGACGCCCGCCCATCTCCATGAGCAATACCACCTTCGACTACATCGTCATCGGCGCCGGCACGGCAGGCGCCCTCCTGGCCAACAGGCTCTCGCGCGACGGCCGCAGCCGCGTGCTGCTGATCGAGGCGGGCGCCAAGGACGACTACCACTGGATCCACATCCCCGTGGGCTACCTGTACTGCATCGGCAATCCGCGCACCGACTGGCTGTACCAGACCGAACCCGACGAAGGGCTCAACGGCCGCAGCCTGCGCTATCCGCGCGGCAAGACGCTGGGCGGCTGCTCCAGCATCAACGGCATGATCTACATGCGCGGCCAGGCCCGCGACTACGACGGCTGGGCCGAGCTGACCGGCGACGACGCCTGGCGCTGGGACCAGGTGCTGCCGGCCTTTCGCCAGCATGAAAGCCATTGGCGGCTGGACGCCGGGGGCAACGCCGATTCGCGCTTTCGCGCCCTGCACGGCGGCACGGGCACAGGCGGCAGCGGCGAATGGCGCGTGGAGCGGCAGCGCCTGCGCTGGGACATCCTGGACGCCTTTGCCGAAGCCGCCCAGCAGGCCGGCATTCCGGCCACCGAGGACTTCAACGGCGGCAGCAACGAGGGGGTGGGCTACTTCGAGGTCAACCAAAAGGGCGGCCTGCGCTGGAACACCGCCAAGGCCTTCCTGCGGCCCACCTGCTATGGCCGCCCCAACTTCGAGCTGTGGACCCATGCCCAGGTCAGCCGGCTGCTGTTCGAGCCGTTGCCCGCCGGCGGCCTGCGCTGCAGCGGCGCCCAGGTCTGGACCGGCTCGGAAATGGTCGATGTGCAGGCCAGCCAGGAGGTCCTGCTGTGCGCGGGCGCCGTCAACTCCCCGCAGATCCTGCAGCTGTCGGGCATAGGCCCGGGGGCGCTGCTGCAAGGCCACGGCATCGCCGTGCGCCACGACCTGCCCGGCGTGGGCGAGAACCTGCAGGACCATCTGCAGATCCGCTCGGTCTACAAGATCAAGGGGGCGCGCACGCTCAACACCATGGCCAATTCGCTGTGGGGCAAGGCCGGCATCGGCCTGGAGTACCTGCTGCGCCGCAGCGGCCCCATGAGCATGGCGCCCTCGCAGCTGGGCGCCTTCACGCGCAGCAGCCCGCAGCAGGCGCACCCCAATATCCAGTACCACGTGCAGCCGCTGTCGCTGGACGCCTTCGGCGAGCCGCTGCACGGTTTTCCAGCCTTCACGGCCAGCGTCTGCAACCTCAACCCCACCAGCCGGGGCACGGTACGCATCCGCAGCGGGGACTTCCGCCAGGCGCCTGCCATTGCGCCGCACTACCTGTCCACGCCCGAGGACCGGCAGGTGGCCGCCGACAGCCTGCGCGTGACGCGGCGCATCGTCAGCCAGAGCGCGCTGGCGCGCTTTGCCCCCGAGGAATGGAAGCCCGGCGTGCAATACCAGAGCGACGAGGACCTGGCCCGCCTGGCCGGCGACATTGCCACCACCATCTTCCACCCCGTGGGAACCACGCGAATGGGCCGTGCCGACGACCCCATGGCCGTGCTCGACAGCCGCCTGCGCGTGCGCGGCGTACAGGGCCTGCGCGTGATCGATGCAGGCGCCATGCCGCGCATCACCAGCGGCAACACCAACAGCCCGACGCTGATGATGGCGGAGAAGGCCGCCGGCTGGATTCTTGCGGACAGGCAGGGCCGGGGCCAGGAGCCGGCACGGCAGAGCACGGAACCGGCCGTTGCGCTGGCCGCCTAGGACTGCTCCTGCAGCAGCGGCGGAATCGCCGCCAGCAGCGCATCGATGGTCACGCGCAGCCGGTAGGGCAGAAAGCGCGTGCGCGGCCACAGCACATGCAGGGGAATGCGCGCGGCCGGCACGTCGGGCAGCAGGCGCACCAGCGCCCCGCTGTCCAGCGCACTGCGCACCCGCCACAGCGGCATGTGGGCCAGGCCCGCGCCCTGCAGCGTGGCCGTGGCGATGGTTTCTATGTCGTCAAAGCCCAGCGCCGGTTCCAGCACGGGCGCGGCCAGCGATCCATCCTCACCGGCCAGCCCCCAGGGGGCGGCGCGGCCGCTGCGCATATAGGCAATACAGCGATGCCCGGCCAGGTCGGCCACGCTGCGCGGCGCGCCATGGACCTGCAGATAGGCGGGTGATGCGCACAGCACCATGGTTTGCATGCCAAGGCGCCGCGCAACCAGCCAGTCGCTGTCAGACAGTTCCCCGCTGCGTATGGCCAGGTCGATGCCGTCATCGGCGAAGTCCAGCTGGCGGTCGGTGAAGCTGGCCTCGATGCGCAGGCGCGGATGCAGCTGCGCCAGCTCCAGCAGCAAGGGAGCCACGTGGTGGCGGCCGAAGACCACGGGTGCGCTGATGCGCAGCCGGCCCACCACTTCCCGCCGCCCGGCTTCCAGCATGTGCCGGGCGGCATCCAGGTCCTCCAGCGCCTGCGCGCAGCGCTCGTAGAACATCTGGCCGTCCTCGGTCAGCCCCAGGCTGCGCGTGGTGCGCACGAACAGCCGCGCGCCCAGGCGCTCTTCCAGCCGCGCCACGGCCTTGCCAACAGCCGAGCGCGTAAGGCCCAGGCGCTCGGCCGCCTGGGCGAAGCTGCCAGCCTCGGCCGAGGCGACGAAAGCGCTGACGCCTGCCAGCCTGTCATTTGCAATTGGTTCCATAAATTCTACAAACCATAGCCTCAATTGAATCAATGCAATTATGGAGGAATCAATAGACTGAAGTCCTGTTTGATATCTGCCTCGAAAGGACCGCCTTCCATGACCGTGCCTGCGTCTTCCCCATTCATGCAGCAATGGCAACTGCCCGCCCTGGGCCATGAAAACCTGCAGCTGGTGCAAGTTCCCATTCCCGAGCCCGGGCAGGGCCAGGTACTGGTGCGCGTGCATGCGGCATCGCTGAACTACCGCGATCTGCTGGTCCTGCGCGACGGCATGGGCATGGGGCCGGCCCTGCCCCTGGTGCCCGGCTCGGACATGGCTGGCGAGGTGGTCGCCATCGGCCCGGGCGTCGCGGAGTTCGCGGTTGGCGACGCCGTGATCAGCACCTTCTTCTGCGGCTGGCAGGACGGCGTGCAGCCGCGCACCAGCCTGCCGCTGGGCTCGCCCGGGCCGGGCATGCTGTCGGAATACGTGGTGCTGGGCGAAGACAACCTGGTCGCCGCGCCCCGTCAGCTGGACTTTGCGCAGGCCAGCACCCTGACGTGCGCGGGCGCAACCGCCTGGTTCGCGCTGGCCGAGTCCGCGCCCACGCGGCCCGGGGACACCGTGGTCATCATGGGCACGGGCGGCGTGGCGCTGTTCGCCATGCAGATCGCCCATGCCCAGGGTGCGCGCGTGGTGGTGGTTTCGGGCAGCGACGACAAGCTGGCGCGGGCTGCGCAGCTGGGTGCAGACCACGGCATCCACCGCCACCGCACGCCGGACTGGGCCGCCGAGGTGCGCGCCCTCACGGGAGGACGCGGCGCCGACCATGTGCTGGAACTGGCCGGGGGGGATAACTTCGGCCGCTCGCTATCGGCCCTGGCACAGGGAGGCCGCGTGTCGGTGATCGGCAATCTGCAGGGCGACGAGCTGCGCGGCTCGGTCTATCCGCTGCTGCTGGGGCGCGCCACCGTTCAGGGCATCGGCGTGGCACACCGGCGTGCGCTGCAGGATCTGGTGCGTGCCGTGGACTGGCTGAAGCTGCAACCTGTGATCGACAGCGAATACGCGCTGGCCGATCTGCCGGCAGCCCTGGAGCATCTGGAGCGGGGTGCTTTCGGCAAGCTGGTGCTGCGCATGCGCTGAACGTCCGGCAACCGGCAATCGTCGTCCCAGCCCCTTGCTGGTGCAATCCCGCACTTTCGCGGCAACTGCGGGAAATCCCCGATGCACCACCCAGGTGCGGCCATTAAAGTCCATCCACTCTCGCGGTACCACAGTGCTGCACAAGAGGGGCCGAGGAGACAACTCGTACACAACCAGATCAACATTCATAAATAGCATCCCAAGATGCATTTCCCAGAGCGCCGGCAAGTCCGGCGCTTTTTTTATGCCTGCGGCCAGCCTGATGCGGCACCGTGGCGGTGCGACAATCGCCGCCCTATGGAATGGATCATCGTCTCGCTGGCCTCGATGCTGGCCGGCTTCGTGGACGCCATCGTGGGCGGCGGAGGCCTCATCCTGCTGCCCGCGCTGTTCGCCACCTTCCCCACCGCACCACCGGCCACCCTGCTGGGCACCAACAAGAGCGCCTCCGTCTGGGGCACGGCCATGTCCACCTGGCAGTACGGCCGCAAGGTGCAATTGCCCTGGCGCGCGATGATGCCGGCCGCCTGCGTGGGCATGGCGGGCTCCTTTGCGGGGGCCTGGGCCGTCACGCAGATCTCCCCCGACTTCCTGCGCCAGTTGCTGCCGCTGGTGCTGCTGGGCGTGCTGGTCTATACGCTGGTGCGCAAGGACATGGGCCGCAACCACACGCCGCGCTATTCGGGCCGCGCCGAGACGCTGATCGCCTGCGCCATCGGCCTGGCCATCGGCTTCTACGACGGGTTCTTCGGCCCCGGCACGGGCAGCTTCTTCGTGTTCCTGTTCGTGCGGCTGATGGGCTATGACTTCCTGAACGCATCGGCCTCGGCCAAGCTGCTGAACATGGCCACCAACCTGGCGGCGCTGGCGCTGTTCACGCTCAAGGGCCATATCTGGTGGCACCTGGCCGTCCCCATGGCAGTGGCCAATGTGCTGGGCGCCATGCTGGGCACGCACATGGCCCTGCGCCATGGAACGGGCTTCGTGCGGGGCATCTTCATCGGCGTGGTGAGCCTGCTGATCCTCAAGACCGGCTACGACGCCTTCATCGCCTGAGCACGCAGGCCAGCGGCATCCACAACACCTGCCATCGGCATCGGCGACGGCAACCTTCTATAATTGCCGACTTTTCGCCTTGAGCTGCGGTGGCAGGTGCATGTCGCACCCCTGCCAGCGGCTGCACCCGACCCGCCGCGCAGCCACGCAATCGGCCCCGCCGTCCATGGCCATGCACCGATCCGTGCGTTGGCGCTTTCCCCATCTTGCGGCGCCGGGGTCAGGTCCTGAGCGACAGCCCTCCTGGAGCTTCCATGAAACGCATTACCGTCATCGCCGCCGCCGCGCTGGCCCTGTGGACCGCCGCAGGCGTTCAGGCCCGCCCCTTCGACGCCATCCAGAAGGAAGGCACGTTGCGCCTGGCCACCGAAGGCTATTACGCGCCCTTTGCCCATTTCGAGGGCAAGCAGCTGACCGGGTTCGAGGTCGAGCTGGCACAGATGCTGGCCGGCAAGATGGGCGTGAAGTACGAGTGGAAGACCATCAGCTTCGACGCCCTGCTGACCGGCCTGCAGCAGGACCGCTGGGATCTGGTGATTTCCTCGCACGGCATCACGCCCGAGCGCGAGAAGGCCGTGACCTTCACCCAGCCCCACTACTGCTCGGGCGGCATCGTGATGTCGCTGGACCCGGCCATCCGTTCGGCCAAGGACCTGGCGGGCAAGACGGTGTCGGTGCAGACCGGCTCCACCTATCTGCAGTACATGGAGAAGAACGTGACCGGCATCAAGCGCCTGGTCAACTTCCCCACGAACGAGGCCGCGCGCAATGCGCTGCTGTCCAAGCGGGTGGACGCCTGGGTGACCGAGCGCTTCATTGCCAAGGAACTGCAGCAGAAGAACCCCAATGCCCAGCTCAAGCAGGGCGAGATGCTGCTGGTCGAGCGCATCGCCGCCGCCGTGGCCAAGGACAACAAGTCGCTGGCCGACGCCTGGAACAAGGCCTTCAAGGAAGCCCTGGCCGACGGCAGCTACGCCAAGCTGTCGCAGAAATATTTCCACGAAGACATCCGCTGCCCTGACTGAGGCCCCGGGCAGATCTGCCCGACCGGCGCCCACTTGCAGGGCGCCTTTTTGTTTCTAGCCCACCTATGCTTACCGTCCTCTGGCCCGCCCACTGGAGCCGCTCGCAGCGCAGCAACGCCACCCTGGTCACGGCCCTGCTGCTGATGGTGCTCGTGGTTTCGCTGCTGGGGCAGTTGCTGTCCCTGCTGCCCGAGCCCATAGGCTCCAATGCCGACACCTTCGCCGATGGCGCGCGCACCACGCTGTACCTGACGCTGGCCAGCGGCGCCGCCGGCCTGGTGCTGGGCATCGCCGCCGCGCTGGCGCGCACCTCGCGCACGGCCGCCCTGCGCTGGGCTGCAGGCTTTTACGTCTGGGCGATCCGCGGCACGCCGCTGCTGGTGCAGATCCTGTTCATCTACTTCGCGCTGCCGGTGCTGATCCCGGGCCTGAACCTGCCTGACTTCGCCGCCGCCTGCATTGCGCTGGCGCTGAACGTGGGCGCCTACAACGCCGAAGCCGTGCGTGCCGGCCTGCAGGCCGTGCCGCGCGGCCAGGCCGAGGCCGCACGCGCGCTGGGCCTGCCGCGCAGCCGCGTCTTCATGGACGTGGTGTTCCCGCAGGCCTTCAAGATCTCGCTGCCGCCGCTGGTGAGCAACTTCGTGGCCCTGCTCAAGGATTCGTCGCTGGCGTACGCCATCGGCGTGGTGGAGCTGACCAATGTGGGCAACCGCATCCAGTCGGCCACCTTCCAGCCCGTGGAGACCCTGGTCACCGTGGGCGTGACCTACCTGGTGCTGACCACGCTGGTGACCCAGGTCACGGCTGCCGTGGAGTACCGCTTCGACGTGGAGGGCCGCCACAAATGAGCGCCGACAAGCTGGCACGGGGCATGCCCTACATCGTGGCCGACAAGGTCACCAAGTCCTTCGGCAGCCACCAGGTGCTCAAGGGCGTTTCCACGCAGTTCTGCACGGGCGAAGTGACGGTGATCATCGGCGCCTCGGGCTCGGGCAAGTCCACGCTGCTGCGCGCCATCAACCGGCTGGAGCCGCATGATGGCGGGCGCATCACCATCGACGGCGTCGAAGTCACCGACAACGAAGCCACGCTGCAAAAGCAGCGCTGCGAAGTGGGCATGGTGTTCCAGCAGTTCAACCTGTTCGGCCACATGACGGTGCTGGACAACGTGACCCTGGCGCCGCGCCGCATCCACAAAACGCCGCGCGCCCAGGCCAATGCCAAGGCCATGGCCCTGCTGGAGCGCGTGGGCATGCAGGCCCACGCCCACAAGTACCCCTGGCAGCTGTCGGGCGGCCAGCAGCAGCGCGTGGCCATTGCCCGTGCCCTGGCCATGGAGCCGCAGGTGATGCTGTTCGACGAGCCCACCAGCGCGCTGGACCCGGAGATGGTGCAGGAGGTGCTGGACGTGATGCGCGAGCTGGCACGCGGCGGCATGACCATGATCGTGGTCACCCACGAAATGGGCTTCGCCCGCGAGGTCGCCGACCGCGTGATGTTCTTCGACCAGGGCTGCATCGCCCACGAGGCGCCACCGGCCGAATTCTTCGGCAACCCGGCCAGCGAGCGGATCGCGGCGTTCATCGGGCGCATGGGGCATTGAGGCCGAAGCCCTGATTCGTCGCCTTGCGTGCCCTCATGCGCAGGGGGCATGCCGTTGTCGCCTTGCGTGTCCATGACTACCATGCGTCATTGACCCGAAAGGAGCCTGGCCATGACTACCATGACGATCCACGATCTGGATGAAGACCTGCAGGCCCGGCTGCGTCTGCAGGCGGACCTGCACGGCCACTCCATGGAAGAAGAGGCCCTCAACATCTTGCGCGCGGCACTCGCAGCCAATGCGGCGGAGGGGCATTCACTGTTCGACTCCATCCGGGCCCGGGTCGAGCCCCTGGGCGGCGTTGAACTGGTGCTTGCGCAGCGCGAGCCCATTCGCAATCCGCTGGGTGCCAGCCGGTGATCATTCTCGACACCAACGTCCTGTCCGAGGCTCTGCGCCCCGATCCCGACAGGCGCGCCATGGAATGGCTGGCCAGCCAGCCCCGCTCCAGTTTGCTCACCACAGCCATCACGCGCGGCGAATTGCTGTACGGCGTCCTGCTGTTGCCGCAGGGACAGCGCAAGCATGAGTTGCTGGCTGCAGTGCAGGCCATCTTGGACATCGATATGGCAGGCCGCGTCCTGGAGTTCGACAACGGTGCCGCTGACGCTTATGCGCAAATCGCTGCGGCCCGAAGGCAGTCCGGCAGACCCATCAGCCAGTTCGACGCCATGATTGCGGCCATCGCCCGCTCAAGGGGAGCCAGCCTTGCCACCCGCAATGTGCGGGACTTTGCGGACTGCGGGGTCATGGTCATCGATCCCTGGCAGCGCTGAATCTGCCGCGCAGGGCTCAGACCCGCTTGCAGCGGCACACAAGCGTGCCTCAATCCTCCAGCTCGGCAGCCGAAGGCGGCGGCAGCACCGCCGGGCGGCCTGCGGGCACGGGGACCGGCGCCTCGGGCGGCTCATAGCGCGGCAGGCCGGGCAGGTTCACGGTTTCCGCATCCAGCGTGATTTCGGAGACGCGGCGCGGGGTGCCTATGGGCACGCCGGCCTGGCCCTTGCGCATGGCGGCCATGTCTTCCAGGCTGGGGTAGCGGCCCAGCAGCCAGTAGTCGAACACGCGGCGCGCCAGCGGTGCGGCGGCAGCGGCACCGAAGCCGGCGTTCTCCACGATGGCAGCGACGGCAATGGTGGGGTTGTCGGCCGGCGCGTAGGCGATGTACAGCGAGTGGTCGCGCTGGAACTCGGACAGGCGTGCCGCGTTGTACTTCTCGTTCTGGCGCACGCCCACGGCCTGGGCCGTGCCGGTCTTGCCGGTGGAGGTGTAGGGCGCGTTGCCGAAGATGCCGCGCGAGGTGCCCTCCACCGTCACGGCGGCCACGGCGGCGCGCACGGCCTCCACGTTCTCGGGCTTGTAGCCCATGCTGGTGCCTGGATCCTTGTTGATGGCCGAGAACTGCTGCGTGACGGCATCGACACGGCCCACGGCCAGGTGGGGGCGGTGCTTGACGCCCTTGGCCGCCAGCGTGGACATGGCATTGGCCAGCTGCAGGATGGTGAAGTTGTTGTAGCCCTGGCCGATGCCCAGCGAGATGGTCTCGCCCGCGTACCACTTCTTCTGCTCGGGCCGCTTGTAGGTGTTGCGCTTCCACTCGGTGCTGGGCAGCACGCCGCGCGCCTCGCCGCGCACATCGATGCCGGTGAGCTGGCCGAAGCCCAGCGGCTTCATGTAGTCGTGGATCATGTCCACGCCCATGTCGTTGGCCAGCATGTAGTAGTACACGTTGGACGACTTGATGATGGAGCGGCGCAGGTTGGTCGGCCCGTTGGGGTGGCCCGAGCGGAAGGTGTGGCCGCCGAAGGTCCAGCTGCCGTTGTCCATGATGGTGGTGTCGGGGCGGCGCTTGCCCGACTCCAGCGCGGCAATCGCCATGAAGGGCTTGTAGGTGGAGCCCGGCGGATAGGTGCCCCGCAGCGCGCGGTTGAGCAGCGGGCGGTTGATGGATTCGTTGAGCGTGGTCCAGCTCTCCTGGTCGATGCCATCGACGAAGAGGTTCAGGTCGAAGGTGGGACGGCTGACCATGGCCAGCACTTCGCCGCTGCGCGGATCGATGGCCACCAGGGCGCCGCGGCGGTCGCCGTACAGCTCCTCCACCATGCGCTGCAGCTTGATGTCCAGCGACAGCACCAGGCTGTCTCCGGGCGTGGCGGGGCGGCTGCCGAGCTTGCGCACGGCATGTCCGCCGGCCGAGGTTTCCATTTCCTCCCAGCCGGTCTGGCCGTGGAGGTCGGTTTCGTAGCTCTGCTCCACGCCCAGCTTGCCGATGACGTCGGTGCCACGGTAGTTGGCGGCGTCGTCGGAGTCTTCCAGCGCCTCTTTCTCGCGCTGGTTGATGCGGCCTATGTAGCCGATGACATGGCTGGCCGTGTCCTGCATGGGATAGGTGCGGAACAGCCGCGCCTTGATGTCCACGCCCGGGAAGCGGTAGCGCTGCGCGGCAAAGCGCGCGACCTCGTCATCGGTCAGGCGCGTGCGGATGGGCAGGGAGTCGAAGCTGCGGGAGTCGTCCACCAGGCGCTTGAACTTGCGCCGGTCGCGCGGCGTGATCTCGACGATCTCGGCCAGGCTGTCGATGGTCTCTTCAAGGTTGCCCGCGCGCGAGGGCATGATCTCCAGCGTGTAGGCCGAGTAGTTGGTGGCCAGCACCACGCCGTTGCGGTCCAGGATCTGGCCCCGGTTGGGCACGATGGGCACCACGGCCGTGCGGTTGCTTTCGGCGCGCTCGGACAGCTCCTCATGGCGCTGCACCTGCAGCACCAGCAAGCGCGCCACCACCAGCCCGAAGGCCAGCAGCACCACCACGCTCATCACCCATGCGCGCAACCTGAATCGCTGCAGCTCGGCTTCTGTATTGCGGATTTCCATCACGCGTCAAGCCTCACAGGGGACGGTTCTCGTCACTGTCCGGCGGGCGGCGCTGAGGCGCCAGCAGCAGGCCGCTGACCAGGGGCCACAGCAGGGCCTCGATCAAAGGCGCGACGACCACCAGCGGGCCGGGCATGATGCCACCGGCCACCATGCGCAGCAGCACCTGCAGGCCGTGCACCACGGCAAACAGCGGCAGCAGGTGCAGCGCCTGCACGGGCGTGGAGAACCACGACAGGCGCCGGCCCATGGCGCCGGCCGCGAACACCAGCAGCGCATAGGCCAGCGCATGCTGGCCCAGCAGGGAGGAGCGGTCCACGTCCATGCACAGGCCCAGCAGGAAGGCCACGCCCATGCCCACGCGCTGGGGCTGGTTCAATGCCCAGAAGGCCAGCAGCACCATGAGCAGGTCGGGTTGCCAGGCCTGGCGGCCCAGCGGCAGCATGTTGAGTGCCAGCGCCGCCAGCAGGCTGACGACGATGAACAGGGGGTTGACCGGCAGCAGCAGCTGCTGGCCGCGCGGCATGATCATGCGGGCTCCTTCCTGGCGGAGGCGGGTGCGGCGGGAGCAGCGGGTGCTGCAGGCGTGGCCGGCGCATCTGTCTTGCCGGCCTTGCCACCGTCCTTGGAGGCTTCCTTGCCCTTGCCATCCTTGGGCTTGTCTTTTTCCTTGCCCTTGTCTTTTTCCTTGCCCTTGCCGGCGCGCAGGGGTTCAGCAGCGCCTTCCGCCTCGGGATGCGTGGCGCGGTCCAGCGGCTTGAGCACCACCACGTGGCGCACGCCCTGCACGCGGCCCACGGGTTCGCAGTAGATGCGGGAGAAGGCCGAGTCCGCGCGGCGCTCCACCGAGACCACCTTGGCCACGGGCAGGCCCGGCGGGTACAGGCCGTCGACGCCGCTGGTGGTCAGCAGGTCGCCTTCCTGCACATCGGCATTGCTGGGCATGAAGCGCAGCTCGATGCCGCCGGTGCGCAGCGGCGACGGGTCGCCATAGGCCACGCTGCGTGCACCGGTGCGCGGGTTGAAGACGGGAATGGCCTGGTCGCGGTCGATGAGCAGGGTGACCTCGGAACGCAGCGGATACACGCGCGTGACCTGGCCGACCACGCCCTTTTCATCGAGCACGGGCGAGCCCTGGGCGATGCCGTCCACCTGGCCTCGGTCAATGACCACACGGCGGGTATAGAGGTCGGGGCTGTCGTAGACCACTTCGGCCGCCGTGCCGGGCGTGGTCAGGCGGTCGCGCAGCTGCAGCAGCTCGCGCAGATGGTCGTTTTCCTGGATCAGTTCGTCGGCCAGCGAGGCACGCTGGGCCATGGCCACCAGTTCCTTGCGCGCGCCCTGCTCCCGGGCCTGGGCCTCGTCCAGCGAGCCCAGGTAGCGGCTGGCGTCGTGCACGGCCTCCACCGGCTTGAGCATCACCCACTGCACGGGGTACAGCACGGTGGACACGGCCACGCGCACGGGGTCGGTGATCCTGAAACGCGCGTCGGCCACCATCAGAAACAGCGCCAATGCGCTGTAGATGGCCAGTTGGGAGACGCGCGAGGGCCGCCGCTTGAACAGCGAGGGCGCCGAGTGGTCCAGGGTGTTGGGATTCATGCGCCCCTCCCGCGCGGCAGGGCCTGCCCTGCCGCACTTGCTGCGGCCTGGAAAGCACGGGCCGGGCCCGGTGCGAAGGAAGGCAGGGCAAGCATGCAGGTCACCACGGAAGGGAGAAGAAAAACGTTGCAGTCGGTCGGCTGCCGCCCGGGCCCGCGACAACGGGCCCCGGCCTGCGCCGCGTCAGTCGCTGGTGAAGATGCTGCCCTGGCGGTCCATGGTCTCCAGCGCCATGCCGCAGCCGCGCACCACACAGGTCAGCGGCTCCTCGGCCACGAGCACGGGCAGGCCCGTCTCTTCAGCCAGCAGGCGGTCCAGGTCGCGCAGCAGCGCGCCGCCGCCGGTCAGCATCATGCCGCGCTCGGCAATGTCGGCGCCCAGCTCGGGCGGGGTCTGCTCCAGCGCGTTCTTGACGGCGCTGACGATCTGGTTGAGCGGGTCGGTCAGGGCTTCGAGCACCTCGTTGGACGAGATGGTGAAGCTGCGCGGCACGCCTTCGGAGAGGTTGCGGCCCTTGACTTCCATCTCCTTGACTTCGGAGCCGGGGAAGGCCGAGCCGATGTTCTTCTTGATGGATTCGGCCGTGGGCTCGCCGATCAGCATGCCGTAGTTGCGGCGGATGTAGCTGATGATGGCTTCGTCGAACTTGTCGCCGCCCACGCGCACGGAGCCCTTGTAGACCATGCCGCCCAGCGAGATCACGCCGACTTCGGTGGTACCGCCACCGATGTCCACCACCATGGAGCCCGAGGCCTCGGACACCGGCAGGCCGGCACCGATGCCGGCGGCCATGGGTTCCTCGATCAGGTAGACGGAGGTGGCGCCTGCCGCCTCGGCCGCGTCCTTGATGGCGCGGCGCTCGACCTGGGTGGAGCCGCAGGGCACGCAGATGATGATGCGCGGGCTGGGCGTGAGCACCGAGCGCGGATGCACCATCTTGATGAACTGCTTGATCATCTGCTCGGTGATGACGAAGTCGGCAATCACGCCATCCTTCATCGGGCGGATGGCCTCGATATTGCCGGGCACCTTGCCCAGCATGGCCTTGGCTTCACGGCCCACCGCCTGGATCACCTTCTTGCCATGCGGGCCGCCTTCGTGGCGGATGGCGACAACGGAGGGTTCGTCCAGAACAATGCCCTTGTCGCGGGCGAAAATCAGGGTGTTGGCTGTGCCAAGATCAATGGCAAGGTCGGTGGAGAAATACCGACGGAAAGCTCCGAACATTACGAGAGTCCTCTCAGGCACGGCATGCTCGTCGGCCTGCCATCGCCGGGATGAAAGTTAGGGAGTCTGGATGGGGTTGGCTTTTCGCACAATGACCAGCTCGGAGAGGGTCTTGCGGCAAAGCCGAGATAATACCGTATCCCCTGTGAATAACTTGTACTGCCGGGGCTTGAAATGCGGGTTTACATCCCGTTGCCCCCTTCAAAATTCCTATGGCACTGAACGCACAAGACATCGCACGCATCGCGAACCTCGCACGGCTCGAGCTCTCTTCCGCAGAGAGTGAGCGCATGCTAGGCCAGCTCAATGATTTTTTCGGCATCGTGGAGAAGATGCAGGCTGTGGATACTTCGGGCGTCAGCCCGCTGTCACATCCGGTCGCCGCCATCCAGGACATTGCCCTGCGCCTGCGCGAGGACATTGCCAGCGAGCCCGACCAGCGCGACGCCAATCAGCGCAGCGCCCCGGCCGTCGAGCGCGGCCTGTTCCTGGTCCCCAAGGTGATCGAGTGAGCGCCGGGCGTCGCTCGCCCTGCTTCCTGTCCCCTGGCATCCGTCCCCGTTTTCCGCATCCCATACATGACCCAGCAAACCACTGATCTGCACACGCTCGGCGTGTCGGCCCTGTCGGCCCTGCTGCGCGAGCGCAAGCTCGGCGCCGTCGAAGCCGCCCAGCATTTCCTGGCCCGCGCCCAGGCGCACCAGAACCTGGGCGCCTTCGTCAGCATCGACGAAGAGGCCACCCTGGCCCAGGCCCGCGCTGCCGACGCCCTTATTGCCCAAGGCAAGGGCGGTCGCCTGGCTGGCGTGCCCATTGCGCACAAGGACATCTTCGTCACGCGCGACTTCCCGACCACAGCCTCCAGCAAGATGCTGGCCGGCTATCGCTCGCCCTTCGACGCCACCGTGGTCACCCGCCTGGCCGAGGCCGGCGCCGTGACGCTGGGCAAGCTCAACTGCGACGAATTCGCCATGGGCTCGGCCAACGAGAACTCGGCCGTCGCGCCCGTGGGCTTCGACGCACCCGCGCCCGTGCGCAATCCCTGGAACCTGGACCGCGTGCCCGGCGGCTCCTCGGGCGGCTCGGCCGTGGCCGTGGCCGCCGGCCTGGCGCCCGCCGTCACCGGCACCGACACGGGCGGCTCCATCCGCCAGCCCGCATCGTTTTGCGGCATCACGGGCATCAAGCCCACCTATGGCCGCGCCAGCCGCTACGGCATGATCGCCTTCGCCTCCAGCCTGGACCAGGCCGGTCCCATGGGCAAGAGCGCCGAGGACTGCGCCCTGCTGCTGTCCGAGATGTGCGGCCCCGACCTGGACCGCGACTCCACCAGCCTGGACGTGCCCGCCGAGGACTTCACGGCCCGCCTGAACGACGGCATCGAAGGCCTGCGCATCGGCATCCCCGCCGAGTTCTTCGGCGAAGGCCTGTCGGCCGACGTGCGCGCCGCCGTGGATGGCGCGCTCAAGGAATACGAGAAGCTGGGCGCCCGCCTGGTGCCTATCTCGCTGCCGCGCACCGAGCTGTCGATTCCCGTGTACTACATCCTGGCCCCGGCCGAGGCATCGTCCAACCTCTCGCGCTTCGACGGCGTGAAGTTCGGCCACCGCGCCAAGGACTACACGGACCTGGTGGACATGTACAAGAAGACCCGCGCCGAAGGCTTCGGCGACGAGGTCAAGCGCCGCATCATGATCGGCGCCTACGTGCTGTCCGAGGGCTACTACGACGCCTACTACCTGCAGGCGCAGAAGATCCGCCGCATGATCGCCGACGACTTCCAGGCCGCCTTCCAGCAGTGCGACGTGATCGCCGGCCCCGCCGCGCCCACCGTGGCCTGGCAGCTGGGCGGAAAGAGCGACCCGCTGGCCAACTACCTGGCCGATATCTTCACGCTGCCCGCATCGCTGGCCGGCCTGCCCGGCATGAGCGTGCCCGCAGGCTTTGGCGAGGCCGGCATGCCCGTGGGCCTGCAGCTGATCGGCAACTACTTCAAGGAAGGCCAGTTGCTCAACGCCGCCCACCGCTTCCAGCAGGCCACCGATTTCCACCTTCAAGCTCCGAAGGGCATCTGAGACCCCATGACCGCGAAACTCATCCAGGGCTATGAAGTCGTCATCGGCTTCGAGACCCACGCCCAGCTGGCCACCCAGTCCAAGATCTTCAGCCGCGCCAGCACCGCCTTCGGCGCCGAGCCCAACACCCAGGCCTGCGCCGTGGACATGGCGCTGCCCGGCACGCTGCCGGTGATGAACAAAAAGGCCGTCGAGTGCGCCATCCGCCTCGGCCTGGCGCTGGGCTCGCACATTGCGCCGCGCAGCATCTTCGCGCGCAAGAACTACTTCTACCCCGACCTGCCCAAGGGCTACCAGATCTCGCAGTTCGAGATTCCCGTGGTCCAGGGCGGCGAGGTGTCCTTCTTCCTCGGCGACGAGAAGAAGACCATCCGCCTGGTGCGCGCCCACCTGGAGGAAGACGCCGGCAAGTCGCTGCACGAGGACTTCATCGGCCAGTCGGGCATCGATCTGAACCGCGCCGGCACGCCGCTGCTGGAGATCGTGACCGAGCCCGACATCCGCAGCACGGAAGAAGCCGTGGCCTACGCCAAGACGCTGCACCAGATCGTGACCTGGATCGGCATCTGCGACGGCAACATGCAGGAAGGGAGCTTTCGCTGCGACGCCAACGTCTCCGTGCGCAAGCCCGGCCAGCCGCTGGGCACGCGCCGCGAGATCAAGAACCTCAACAGCTTCAAGAACATGCAGCTGGCCATCGACTACGAGATCCGCTGGCAGATCGAGGAAATCGAGGACGGCCGCCGCATCCAGCAGGCCACCGTGCTGTTCGACCCCGACACGGGCGAGACGCGCTCCATGCGCACCAAGGAAGACGCGGCCGACTACCGCTACTTCCCCGACCCCGACCTGCCGCCGCTGGTGGTCGCGCCCGAGTGGGTGGAACAGGTCAGGGCCGACATGCCCGAGCTGCCGCGCGCCATGGCCGCGCGCTTTGTCGAGCAATACGGCCTGCCCGAGTACGACGCCACCACGCTGACGCAAAGCCAGGCCATGGCCGCCTACTTCGAGGACACGGCCCGGGCCTGCAATGCGCCCAAGCTGGCCAGCAACTGGATCATGGGCGAGATCTCGCGCCGCCTGAACACCGAGGAAATCGGCATGGAGGCCGCCAAGGTCTCCAGCGCCCAGCTGGCCGCGCTGATCGCGCGCATCGGCGACGGCACCATCTCCAACAACGCCGCCAAGCAGGTGTTCGAGGCGCTGTGGACAGGTGAGGGCCAGGACGTGGACGCCATCATCGAGGCCAAGGGCCTCAAGCAGATGAACGACACGGGCGCGCTGGAGAAGATCATCGACGAGGTGATCGCCGCCAATCCGGCCAACGTGGAGCAGTACCGCGCAGGCAAGGACAAGGCCTTCAACGCCCTGGTCGGCCAGGTCATGAAGGCTTCCAAGGGCAAGGCCAACCCGGCGCAGGTCAACGAGCTGCTCAAGGCCAAGCTGGTCTGACCACACGCCCGGTCCACCCGGCCCACCAAGCCCACCAGGCCCGCCCACCGTGGCGGGCTTTTTTTCGTGTGCACGCTCCGCGCCGGCTGTCCCGCACCGAACAGCGCCTGCGCCTGCATGTCTCCAGAATCCCTGCCATCGCACCTGAGGAGACAGCATGACCACCAGCACCGACCGCCTGCACATCCCCGGCCTGCCCTGGGCTGACTCCCCTGAAACCGTGGGCCTGGGCAGCGCGCGCCTGGCGCGCCTGTCGGCCCGGCTGCAGCGCGGCGTGGACACCGGCGAGATCCCGGGCGCCGTGGCCCTGGTGGCACGGCGCGGCAAGCTGGCCTACCTGGAGAGCTTCGGCCTGCTGGACCCCGAGGCCGGCACGGCCATGCGGCCCGATGCCATCTTCCGCATCGCCTCCATGAGCAAGCCCATCACCTCGCTGGCCATCATGATGCTGGCCGAGCAGGGGCGGCTGTCCATCATCGAGCCTGTGGAGCAGTACCTGCCCGAGCTGGCCGCGCTGCGCGTGGGCCTGGAGCGCGCGCCGCTGGCGCGGCCCATCACGCTGCAGGACCTGCTGCGCCACACCTCCGGCATTCCCTATGGATTCGCCGGCACCGAGCACCCCGTCAAGAAGATGTACCTGGATGCGGGCCTGTTCAGCGGCAAGTTCACCAATGCGCAGTTCATCACCAGGCTCGCGCAGCTGCCGCTGGTGGCCCAGCCCGGCGAGACCTGGGAATACGGCATGTCCACCGACGTGCTGGGCCGCGTGGTCGAGGTGGTCAGCGGCCAGACGCTGGCCGCCTTCGTGCGCGAGCACATCACCGGGCCGCTGGGCATGGCCGACACGGGCTTTCATGCGCCCGACAGCGAGATCGCACGCGCCGCGCGGCCCCAGCCCGAAGGGCCGCAGAAACAGATGCCGCCCATCCCCCCGGTCACGCGCGCCATGGTGTTCGAGTCGGGCGGCGGTGGCATGGTCTCGACCATGGCCGACTACGCGCGGCTGTGCCTGTTCTGGCGCAACGGCGGCACGCTGGACGGCGTGCGCCTGGTCTCGCGCAAGACCGTGGAGCTGATGACCTCCAACCACCTGCCCGCCAGCGTGCGCATGGGACCGGACATGGCGTATTTCGGCGCCCAGCTGCCCTCGCCCGACGTGGGCCAGGGCTTCGGCCTGGGCTTTGCGGTGCGCACGGCGCCGGGCCTCAACCCGCTGCCGGGCAGCGTGGGCGACTTTTCATGGAGCGGCATCTACGGCACCTTCTTCTGGATCGATCCGCAGGAGGACCTGTTCGCCATCCTCATGATGCAGTCCATGGCTCAGCGCATTCCCTACCGCTGGGTGATGCGCGAGGGCGTGTACCAGTCCGTGGTGGACTGAGCCGGCAGGCGCGCTGCACCGAAAGGGTGCAAAGCCCATGCTGCCAGCAAGAGCGGCGTCCCTTCCTAAAATGACGCGCTTTTGCAGCCCTGCCCCAGGGCCGCGCAGGCAAAGACAACAAGACAACAAGGCCATGGGCTGGAACAGAAAAGCATGGGGGCCGGTGGTGCCGCGCCCCGCGCCTGCGGACATGTGGCGCGTGGCCATGGGCTCCATCGTGGGCATGGGGCTGGCCACGGCCCTGGTCTGGCTGGCGCATGCGGGCACCTGGGATCTTCCCCTGCGCCTGTTCGCGCCGCTGGGCGCCACGGCCGTGCTGCTGTTCGCCGTGCCCACCAGCCCGCTGGCCCAGCCCTGGTCCTGCGTGGTGGGCAATACGGTGTCTGCGCTCTGGGCCCTGTTCGTACTGCAGTGGAGCCCTCCCCAGCTGGCCCCTGCGCTGGCCGTGGGTGGCGCCATAGGCTGCATGCTGCTGACGCGCTCGCTGCACCCGCCGGGTGGCGCCATGGCCCTGCTGACGGTGCTCAACGCCAAGGCCTCGCTGGCCGCCGGCTGGATGCTGCCCTTCGTGCCCGTGGGCGCGCTGACGCTGGCGCTGGTCCTGGCGGCCACGGCGCTCCACCGCGCCACGGGCCGGCGCTATCCCCACCATGCCGACACGGCGCCCAAGGCCGCGCCCGCCGATGCGGCCCACCGCCATGCCTCGCGCCTGGGCCTGTCCCATGCCGATCTGGAGGGGCTGCTGCTGCGCTTCGGCCAGGAAAACAACCTGGAAGCCGATGACCTGGCCGAGCTGCTGGCCGCCGCCGAGGAAACCGCCATCGAGCACCGCCTGGGCGGCGTGCGCTGCGCCCAGCTGATGACGCGCGATCCCGTGAGCTGCTCCTTGGACGACGACGTGCACGCCGTGGCCGCACGCTTTCGCGCGCACCCGGCCAAGAGCCTGCCGGTGCTGGACGCCGATGGCGGCCTGGCCGGCACGGTCTCCCGTGCCGAGCTGTACGAGTGGCTGTGGATGAGCCCCGTGCGCCCGGCCGAATCTGCGGCAAAACCTTCTTTGCTGAACTGGCTGGGCCAGCGCCTGCCCGGCAAGAGCCGGGCCGTGCCCCGCCTGTCGGAGCTGCCCCAGCTGGTTCATGCGCCTGAACTCAGCGTGGACGAAGACACGCCCGTGGGCCAGTTGCTCAACGCCCTGGCCCGGCACAGCGTGCCCTGCATTCCCGTGATGCGCGAAGGCCGGCTGACCGGCCTGATCACGCGCACGGACCTGATGCGGCTGCTGCTGCAGCCGGGCAGATAGGGCGAGCCGGCAATGCGCCAGTTTCAGGAAGTGCGCCCAAGCGCAGCATCCTGAAACCTGGCCATCAGAACAGCACGCGGCAGCGGATGGTGCCGGGAACCTGGGTCAGTTTCTCGACCGCCAGGCCCGAGGACTGGGCCGCCAGGTCGATCACCACATAGCCCACCTTCTCGTCGGTGCGCAGGTACTGGCCGGCGATGTTGATGCCGTTCTCGGCAAACACCTGGTTGATGGCCGACAGCACGCCGGGCTGGTTGTGGTGCACGTGCAGGATGCGGTTCTGGCCGGGGTGGGCGGGCAGGGCCACTTCGGGGAAGTTCACCGCCGAGGTGGTGGTGCCGTTGTCGCTGTACTTGACCAGCTTCTCGGCCACTTCCAGGCCGATGTTGGCCTGGGCCTCCATGGTGGAGCCGCCCACGTGCGGGGTCAGGATGACGTTGTCCAGGCCGCGCAGGGGCGAGACGAATTCATCCTTGTTGCTGCGCGGCTCGGTGGGGAACACGTCGATGGCGGCGCCCAGCAGCTTGCCGGCCTTCAGGGCCTCGGCCAGCGGCTCGATTTCCACCACGGTGCCGCGCGAGGCATTGATCAGGATGGCGCCGGGCTTCATGGCCGCGATTTCCTTGGCGCCGATCATCCACTGGGTGGAGGGCAGCTCGGGCACGTGCAGGGTGACGATGTCGCTGCCGGCCAGCAGATCGGCCAGCGATGCGGCCTGGCGCGCATTGCCCAGCGGCAGCTTGGTGGACACGTCATGGAACAGCACCTGCATGCCCACCGACTCGGCCATCACCGACAGCTGGGTGCCGATGGAGCCGTAGCCCACGATGCCCAGCGTCTTGCCGCGGATTTCGTAGGAATTCTCGGCGCTCTTGAGCCAGCCGCCGCGGTGGGCGGAGGCGTTCTTGGCGGGCACGCCGCGCAGCAGCAGAATGGCCTCGGCCAGCACCAGCTCGGCCACCGAGCGCGTGTTGGAGTAAGGCGCGTTGAAGACCACCACGCCACGCTCGCGCGCCGCGTCCAGGTCCACCTGGTTGGTGCCGATGCAAAAGCAGCCCACGGCCACGAGCTTTTGCGCGGCGGCGAACACGTCGGCCGTCAGCTGCGTGCGCGAACGGATGCCGACGAAGTGCACGTCGGCGATCTTGCGCTTGAGCTCCTCGCCTTCCAGCGCGCCCGTCACGGTCTCCACATTGGTGTAGCCCGCGTTGCGCAGCACTTCGAGTGCGGAAGGATGGATGCCTTCGAGCAGCAGGAACTTGATCTTCGATTTATCCAGCGACGTTTTGGTCATGGGCGAGCCCTCTCTAGTCAGTCAGAAATCAAAGCGAGCATTACAGCGGATTCGGGAAGCCGCTACAGCCGGTAGGCCCAAAGCCAGCGCGCCCGCAAGCGGGAGAACCATGCGCCCTGCGGCCATGAACATCCCGCCATCCGGCAGACACCCATTGCAGGACGGCGCATGCCACGGGAGCACATGCACACTTCGAGTTTGGCGCGAAATGTAAAACATTGAGAACCGGTGCGCGCGTGCGCGGCAGCCTTCCTAGAATTCGCGCGTCTGCGTCCGGTGCTTTCAAATCAATAGCAACAGAACAGGCCTGCAGGCGGGCCGGACGCGCCCTTGTTTTACGAACCAACCGAGGAATCCGATGATTACAAACATGCTGCGCAGGATCGAGGACCTGCTGGTGCAGGTGGTGCGCGTGGTGCTGCTGGTGTTCTCCCTGCTCGTGCTGGTGGGCATGGCACTGTGGACCTGGGAGAGCTTCAGGCCCGGCAAGGCCGAGGCGCCCCAGGCCGTGGCCCAGGAATTGAACTGGAAGGACGCCAGGCCCGACCTGCAGTTCGTCGTGGACGAAACCAGCCGCGATCTGGGCGCGGGCGGCGGCGAACCCGCCATGGAAAAGCGCCTGGCCGATCCGGCGCTGCGCCCCGCCTTCCAGAAGGCCGACGCCCTGGTGCGCGCCTTCGTGAACAAGGATCCTGCGCGGCGCGAGCGCACAGAGCGGGACCACCAGGCCCGGGGCCTGGCACCGCTGCACCCGCTGCTGCAAGGCGACGCCCTGCCGTCCGAGGCCGATGTGCAGCGCCACATCCAGGAGCGCGGCCAGCGCGAAGGCGATGCCGGTGCCGTGGATGCGGCGGCCGACGCAGCGGCGGCCGATGCAGCGGCTGCCGCAGCCGCCTCCGCCGACGAGGAAGACAGCTGGATGGTCGATCCCGTGGATACCGCCGCCGCCATCCATGAGCGTGCCCAGGCCGCCGAGCTGGAACACGGCAAGGGCGCCTATGCGGCCTATGTGCAGGGCCTGCCCGCCGCGCTGGAGCAGGTCTTCGGCAATGCCGCGCTGGAGCCGCGGCTGCAGGCGCAGACGGCCCAGCAGATCCTGTCCACGGTGCTGCTGAACTACACGCTGTCCCTGGACAATGCGGCGCGCGCGCTGCGCGGCGAGGACAGCCACGGCAGCAGCTCCTGGAAGGAACGCTTCGGCGCCGTGGAGACGGCCTTCTGGAGCATGCTGATGTCATTCCTCGTGCTGGTGGTGATGGTGCTGGTCTTCATCCGCATGGAGCGCCACCTGCGCGTGATCAGCCAGCAGCATGGCCAGGCACCGCGCCAGCCCTGAGGCCTTGCGCTATCGTTGCCGCTTTCCTTTCTGCTTGCCGCCTATCCGCATGACACGCAACACCACCACCCCCATCCATCCGCAGTTCCTGGGCCGCATGTCGCCGCGCGCCTTCAGGCCCGAGGCACTGAGCCAGGCCCAGGTCGAGCAGCTGGCCGACGCCGCGCGCTGGGCGCCTTCGGCCAGCAACAAGCAGCCCTGGCACTTTGCCTATGCGCTGCGCGGCGATGCGAACTGGCAGGCCTTCAGCACCATTCCCAACGAGTTCAACCGCCGCTGGTGCCTGGAGGCGGGCGCGCTGATCGTGCTGATGTCCGACCGCCAGGCCTCGCCCGGCAAGCACAGCTTCGACGCAGGCTGCGCCTGGGGCTACCTGGCGCTGGAAGCCCACGCCATGGGCCTGGCCACGCACGCCATGGGCGGCTTCTCGGCCGACGCCGCACGCGAGGTGCTGCGCCTGCCCGAGCACCTGGAGCCCGAGGTGGTGATCGCCGTGGGCTGGCGCGGCGATGCGGCCACCCTGCCCGACGATCTGCGCGAGCGCGAGGTGCCCACGCCGCGCAAGCCGCTGGCCGAAGTGCTGAGCGCCGGCCCCGTGGCCACGGGCGGCTGACGGCGGGTTCCAAGTCCTACGCCGCTTTGCGGGGATGCCCCGGATGGCCGCTCCAGGCCCCGGGGCTACACTGGCCCACAGGCCTGCGGCGCAGCAGGCGTCCATGACCCCAAGGAGTTGCCATGACACCATCCTCCAGCCCCAACCTCGACAAGCTGCGCAACATCGTCCAGAAGTTCGGCGCCAGCTCCTTCACCACGGACCAGGTGGCCAGCGAATACGACGACGCCCCGGCCACGGCGGAAAGCATCGAGCAGTTCGACGCCCTGCTGCAGCGCCATGCAGCCGTGCTGGGCATCCATTCCGTCCCCGGCAGCGGCGGCCAGGGCCACGGCGCCACCGTCTGGCAACCGGCCTGAGCACCGAAACCACGCAGGGCACTGCGCCGCTACACTCGCTGCGGCCGGCACTTTGCCGGCGCGCGGTTTCCTTTTGATGTCCTCACTCTCCCCCCATACCTGGCTGCAGCTGTCCGTGGCAGCCAGTGCCTTGCTGGTGCTCGCCTCCATCGGCTGGGTCTGGCACGGCACGCGCGCCCTGCCCGCGGATTCGCGCGATGGCCGCAGCGCCCGGCGCATGGCGGCCCTGTTCGCCCTGGGCGCCCTGGCCTGGCTGGCCTACTGCCTGTACACGGGCTATGCCGCGCTGTGGAAGGCAGACGCGCTGATGCTGTTCGCCCAGCAAGGCGCGCTGCTGCGCCTGCCGCTGCTGATCGGCGGACTGGCCTGGGTGGCCGCGCTGCTGGTCACGCGCGTGCTGCGCATGCTGGGCCGGGCCGGATCGGCATGAGCCGGCGCAGACCCCCACGGCGCTGAGCGCTCAGGGCGCCGCCACCTCCTTGGGCAGCACATAGGCACGCACGCTGTCGCCAGCCTTGGTGCCGGTCGAACCATGACCACCCGCCACCACCACCAGGTACTGGCGCTGGTCCGTGCCCAGGTAGGTCATGGGCGTGGCCTGGCCGCCTGCGGGCAGGCGGTCCTGCCAGAGCTGGCGGCCGCTGTCCACGTCGTAGGCGCGTACATAGTTGTCCAGAGCCCCCGAGTAGAAGGCCACGTCGCCCGCGGTCACCACCGGGCCGCCAATGCCGGGCACGCCCATGCGAAAGCCCAGCGGCAGCGGGCTCAGGTCGCGCGGCGTGCCGTTGCGGCGCTGCCAGACGATCTGGCCCGTGCGCAGGTCGGCGCCCGCCACAAAGCCCCAGGGCGGCGCCTGGCAGGGAATGCCCAGCGGCGAGACAAAGGGCTTGAGCCGCACCGCAAACGGTGCGCCGAAATTTTCGTTGAGCGCGGGCAGGCCGTCCTTGGGCGGGCCGCCATCCTGCACCAGCAGCGAGGTATCGTCCGCACGCGGCACCAGGGTGGAGACGAAGGCCAGCCGCGTGGGCGTGGCAAACACCACCTGCCGGCGCGGATCCACGGCCACGCCGCCCCAGTTGAAGACGCCGAAGTTGCCCGGATAGATCAGCGAGCCCTGCTCCGAGGGCGGCGTGAAGCGCCCCTCGTAGCGCAGCCGGTGGAAGGCCAGCCGGCACCACAGCTGCTCGAAGGGCGTGGCACCCCACATGTCGCGTTCGGTCAGGGCCGGGGGATTGAAGCTCAGCTGCGAATGCGGCTGCGTGGGCGCCGTGCGGTCGCCGCGTGCCGCGCCCTGCGGCGCAGCCACCTCGGTAACGGGCAGCAGCGGCTGGCCCGTGCGCCGGTCCAGCACGAACAGCTCGCCCTGCTTGGTGGGCTGCACCAGGGCGGGCACGCTGTGGCCGCCGATCTCCAGGTCGATCAGGCTGGGCTGCGAGGGCACGTCGTAGTCCCAGAGATCGTGGTGCACGGTCTGGAACACCCAGCGCACGGCGCCCGTGGCGATGTCCAGCGCTACCACGGAGGACGAATACCGCTCGGCCTCGGCGCTGCGTCTCCCGCCCCATTGGTCGGGCGGCGCATTGCCCATGGGCACGAAGACGAGGCCCAGCGTCTCGTCCACGCTGGAGATGGACCAGCTGTTGGGCGAGCTGGGCACATAGGTCTGCCCTTCGGGCAGCGGCGTGCTGGTCGCTGGCCGGCCCGGGTCCCAGGCCCACAGCAGCGCGCCCGAGCGGATGTCGAAGGCACGGATCACGCCCGAGGGCTCGCGCGTGGAATGGTTGTCCAGCACGGTGCCGCCCACGATGATGCGGTCGCGCGCCACCACCACCGGCGAGGTCGAGTAGTACGAGCCCGGCTTGCGCTCGGGCATGCCCTGCCAGAGGTCGATATGGCCCTGGCCGCCCGCCACGTTGCCGCAGGTCTGGCCGTCGGCGGGATTGAGGGCGACCACCTTGCCGTCGGCCGTGGCCATGAACAGCTTGGCGGTACAGCGGCCATCATCGGAGGAAGGGGCCGGGGAGACCGAGGAAGCCGGATCAGCCTGTGCCGCCTGTACCGCCTGTGCGCCGGCCTTCCGTGCAGCCGGCGCCACCGCCGAATGCGTCTGCCCTGCCGCCGCATCGAACTGCGCGGCCGCCTGCGCCGACTGGTAGGACAGGCCCCGGCAGGTCAGGTGCTGCAGCGCCAGCCCCTTGGGCATGGGCAGGTCGCGCCGCCACAGCTGCTTGCCCGTGGTGGCATCGAGCGCAATCACCGACTGGTGGGGCGTGCACAGGAACAGGCGCTCGCCGATCTTCAGCGGCGTGACCTCGAACGTGGTTTCTTCGGGATCGCCGGGCTTGCCGCGCACATCGCCCGTGCGGAACTCCCAGGCCAATTGCAGCAGCCGCACGTTGTGCGGGCCGATCTGGCGCAGCGGCGAATAGCGCTGGCCCGCTCCGGTGCGGCCGTAGGCATGCCATTCGCCATCGGGCACGGCATCGGTGGCATCGCCCTGCAGCACCGGCGGGCTGCGCAGGCCGCCGGCCTCGGAGGCCACCATGGACATGTTCTGCACGGCCGTGACCTGGCCGTCGGCAGGCAGGTCCGACGCAGCGGCGGCCGCCCCCGCAAACTGGCCCTGGGTTTCATGGGCATCGCGCTGGCGCCCGAAGGACAGGCCCGCAAGAATGGCCGTGCCCAGCACCACCAGCGCCAGCGCCGCATGGGCCGGTGCCAGGCCCCGGTTCTGGCCCATGTCGGGCTCATGGCGCAGCGCACGCACGGACCAGGGCAGCACCAGCAGCAGGCCCATCAACCAGGGCACCCCCAGGCGCCCCGCCAGCGGCCACCAGTCCAGCCCTATCTCCCAGACCGCCCACAGCGCGGTGCCCAGCAGCCACAGCGCAAACAGCCACAGCGCCATGGCCGAACGGCGCGCCATGCCCCACCCCACCACCAGCAGCAGCAGGCCGGCGATCACGTAGTAGCCGCTGCCGCCGGCCAGCAGGAGCTGGGCGCCGCCCCAGGACAGCCAGGCCCCGGCTGCCCACAGCAGCAAGGCCATCAACCAACGCCACACCGTCATGCTGCCTCCCTTGATGTCAGCCCGCAGACTCGATGCGCAAAGCCTAGCCCTGCATGCGGGCGCCGCATGCAGGACGAATTCGACTCAGCAAGCGTGCAACGAGAAGGAGGAAGGAAAGGAGGGGCAGGAAGAAGAAAGAACGCGGCGGCGGGCGCGGCGTTGGGCCTGCCTCAGCGGCGTGCGCTCGCAGCCCACAGCTGGCGCAGCTGCTGCAGCTCGGCATCGAAGCGCTCCTGGATGCGGCGCTTTTCCTGGTCCTGCTGCTGGACGAAGCGCTGCTGCTCCTCCTGCGAGGCCGTGTTCTCGTCGAGCTGGCGGCGCAGCGATGCCGGCGCCTTGGCGGGGTCTTTCCTGTAGAACTCCATCTCGGCATTCAGGGCCGTGCGCCGCGTCTGCAGTTCCTGCTGGCGCTGGCGCGCCACGGAGATGACCTGATCGACCTGGGAGATGGCCTCGGCACGCTCGGCATCGTGGGCGGCCTGGTTGGGGTAGCGCGTGATCAACGCCTTGTCGCGCGAGCGCTCCTCGCGCATGCGGCGCTGCTCTGCCTGGTCGCGGCGGCGCTGGGCGTCCAGTTCGGCGCGTTCGTTGTCGGTCAGCGTGGGGCCCACGCGGCGCAACTCCACGCCGGAGTTGCCCAGCACGCGCTGGTCGCGGTCCACGCATTCGGCAATCGGGCGGTCGGCCGTCAGGCGGCGGCCACGGGCGTCGGTGCATGAATAGATGCCCGGCCCCAGGGGCACATCCTGGGCGAGCACGGCGCAGCCCAGCGTGGCCAAGCCCATGGCACACAGCAAGGATCGTGCATGCATCGCCCGCTTCATCAACCGCTCACCCCTTGTCGTTGACTCCATAACGCTGGCGGTAGGCCAGCACGCGCTCATGGTGGCCGCTGCCTGCGCTGCCACCTTGACTCTCAAGATAAAGCAATAAGTCTGCCAGTTTTGCAATAGTGCAGACCTGCATGCCCAGCTGGTTGCGCACGTACTGCACGGCGCTGTGGGGCACGTCCTGGCCATTTTCCGTGGCCATTTCCTGGCGGTCCAGCGCGATGGCCACGGCATGCGGCGTGGCACCGGCGGCGCGGATGATGGCGATGGACTCGCGCGCGGCCGTGCCGGCGCTCATCACGTCGTCCACGATCAGCACGCGGCCCTTGAGGGGCGCGCCCACCAGGGTGCCGCCCTCGCCGTGGTCCTTGGCTTCCTTGCGGTTGTACGCAAAGGGCTTGTTGATGCCCATGCGGGCCAGCTCCACCGCCACGGTGGCCGCCAGCGGGATGCCCTTGTAGGCCGGGCCGAAGATCATGTCGAACTCGATGCCGCTGGCCGCGATGGCTTTTGCATAGAATTCGGCGAGACGGCCCATCTTGCCGCCGTCATCGAACAGGCCGGCATTGAAGAAGTACGGGCTCATGCGCCCGGCCTTGGTCTTGAACTCGCCGAAACGCAGCACCCCTGCGTCAACGGCGAATTGCACAAATTCCTGCGCCAGACGGCCTGCGTCCTCGGCCTGCAGATTACTCACCACCATGGATTCATCCTTGTTCAAATTGACCAGCCTCAACCTCAACGGCATCCGCTCGGCCTCGACCAAGGGCGTCGAAGCCTGGATCGAGGCCACTGCGCCGGATTGTATTTGCGTGCAGGAAATCAAGGCCCAGGCCGCCGACATGACCGGACGCTTCGAGCTGCTGGCCGGCCTGCGCGGCCACTTCCACTACGCCGAGAAAAAGGGCTACTCGGGCGTGGGCGTCTACAGCCGCCACGAGCCCAGCGACGTCGTGGTCGGCTTCGGCTCGCACGAATTCGACGCCGAAGGCCGCTACGTGGAGGCGCGCTTCGACACGCCATCGCGCAAGCTGTCCATCATCAGCGCCTACTTTCCCAGCGGCAGCTCCGGCGAACTGCGCCAGACGGCCAAGTTCCGCTTCCTGGCCGAAATGCACGCCCACCTGATGCGCATGAAGGGCGAACGCGAGTTCATCCTCTGCGGCGACATCAACATCGCCCACCAGCAGATCGACCTCAAGAACTGGCGCAGCAACCAGAAAAACAGCGGTTTCACGCCCGAGGAACGCGAGTGGATGACAAAATTGTTGAACAAAACTGAGCCGACTGGCGGCCTGGTGGACGTTTATCGCCTGCTCCAGCCCGACACCACCGACACCTGCTACACATGGTGGAGCAACCGCGGCCAGGCCTACGCCAACAACGTGGGATGGCGCCTGGACTACCACCTGGCCACCCCCGCTACCGCCGCGCTGGCCCGCACCGAGAACATCTACAAGGATGTGAAGTTCTCGGACCATGCGCCGGTGACCATCGGCTACGACATGAAGCTGTGAGACGTTCAAGCAGGGCCTTGGGTCGCGGCGGTTTGACTCGTCGCGCTCTCATACAGACACTGTGCGCATGATCTTTATCTGAGGGTTCCGAGATGAAATCCATTGCTGTCTCCAGCGCCAAGCGGCCAATCCATCTCACGATCAATGCAGATCTGGTGACGCAGGCCAAGGCCTATACCGACAATCTCTCGGCCACCATGGAATCCCTGCTGGCCGAATACGTTGCCAGGCAGGAGGGCGCACAGCGTGAGCGCCAACGGCTTGCCGACGCCTGCGCCAGCGACTGGAACGCGGTCAACATCTCGGTGGGTTCGTTCGCAGACGAGCTCTGCTGCCGCGCGGCACTCCAACCGTGGGTGCGAGGATGAATCCCGTGTTTGTCATTGAAGGCGTGCCGGTCGTCCTGCATGCCCAGGACATGGTTTCAGTCGCCCTGGATCAATTGGGTGAAGTGGTGGCCTCACTGGAGCATGAAGGCCAAGCCATCGCCGATGCGCTGGACGAATTGCTGACCCGGTCCGGGGGCTGACCCAAGATCGTTTTCAAGGAGGCCAGGGCTTGGGCCCTGCCCTCCTCGGACTTCAGCCCGGGCGCACGCCTCACTCCAGCGCCTTGCCCATGTCCTCCACCACCTTCTTGGCGTCGCCGAAGACCATCATGGTCTTGTCCATGTAGAAAAGCTCATTGTCCAGGCCCGCATAGCCGGCCGCCATGGAGCGCTTGTTCACGATCACCGTCTTGGCCTTGTAGGCCTCCAGGATGGGCATGCCGTAGATGGGGCTGCCCTTGACGTGCGCGGCGGGGTTCACCACGTCGTTGGCGCCCAGGATGATGGCCACGTCGGCCTGGCCGAACTCGCTGTTGATGTCCTCCATCTCGAAGACCTGGTCGTAGGGGACCTCGGCCTCGGCCAGCAGCACGTTCATGTGGCCGGGCATGCGGCCGGCCACCGGGTGGATGGCGTACTTCACCGTCACGCCGCGCTCGGTGAGCTTGTCGGCCAGCTCCTTGACCGCGTGCTGGGCACGCGCCACGGCCAGGCCGTAGCCGGGCACGATGACCACGGTCTCGGCATTGCCCAGGACGAAGGCCGCATCGTCGGCGCTGCCGCTTTTCACGTTGCGCTGCTGCTGGGAGCCTGCCGCCGCGCTGGTGGCCTCGCCGCCGAAGCCGCCCAGGATCACGCTGAAGAACGAGCGGTTCATGGCCTTGCACATGATGTAGCTCAGGATGGCGCCCGAGCTGCCCACCAGCGAACCCGCAATGATCAGCATGCTGTTGTTCAGCGAGAAGCCGATGCCCGCCGCCGCCCAGCCCGAGTAGCTGTTGAGCATGGACACGACCACCGGCATGTCCGCGCCGCCGATGGGAATGATCAGCAGCACGCCCAGCAGCAGTCCCAGGGCGATGACCAGCACGATGTCCATCCAGCTTTGGCTGTGCCAGAAGCCGAAGACGAAGAAGGCCGCAGCCAGCCCCAGCACGGCGTTGAGCGCATGCTGGCCCTTGAACTGCACGGGCGCGCCCTGGAACAGGCGGAACTTGTACTTGCCGCTGAGCTTGCCGAAGGCGATCACCGAGCCCGTGAAGGTCACGGCGCCGATGAAGGCGCCCAGCGCCAGCTCCACGCGGTTGCCGCCCGGGATGGCGCCGCCCTTGGCCGTGATGGCAAAGGCCCAGGGCTCGGCCACGGCGGCCACGGCGATGAACACCGCCGCCAGGCCGATCATGCTGTGCATGAAGGCCACCAGCTCGGGCATCTTGGTCATCTCCACGCGCTGGGCCATGACCGCACCGGCCGTGCCGCCGACCAGCAGGCCCAGCAGCACCCAGCCCAGCCCCAATGCATTGCCGCCGGCCAGCTGCACGATGAGCGCCGCCGTGGTCAGCACGGCGATCACCATGCCGGCCATGCCGAACAGGTTGCCCCGTATGGACGTGGTGGGATGCGACAGCCCCTTGAGCGCCTGGATGAAGCAGACGCTGGCCACCAGGTAGAGCAACGTGACGAGGTTCATGCTCATGACTGGCCCTCCGCCTTGGCATCCTTGCCGTCCTTGGCCGGAGCGCTCTTGCGCTCTTTCTTGCGGAACATCTCCAGCATGCGCCGCGTGACCAGGAAGCCGCCGAACACGTTGACCGCGGCCAGCGCCACGGCCAGCACGCCCATGGTCTTGCCCAGGCCCGTTTCCGTGAGCGCCGCCGCCAGCATGGCGCCGACGATGACGATGGCCGAGATGGCATTGGTCACCGCCATCAGCGGCGTGTGCAGCGCGGGGGTGACGGTCCACACCACGTGGTAGCCCACGTAGATGGCCAGCACGAAGATGATGAGATGGATGATGGTGGGGGATACGGCTTCCATGTCATTTCCTCCGCTGTGCTGCGAGTTGGCCTTCATGGGCCATCAGGCACGCGGCCACGATGTCGTCCTCCATGTCCACATGCAGGGCGCCATCCTTGTTGATGATGAGCTTGAGAAAATCGAGCACATTGCGTGCATACAGGGCCGAGGCATCGGCCGCCACCAGCGCCGCCAGGTTGGTCAGGCCCACGATGGTCACGCCATGCGTGACCACGGTCATGCCGGCCTGGGTCAGCGGGCAGTTGCCGCCGCGCTCGGCCGCCAGGTCCACGATGACGGCGCCTGGCTTCATGGCCTGCACCATCTCGGCCGTGACCAGCACGGGCGCGGGCCGGCCCGGGATCAGCGCCGTGGTGATGACCACGTCGGCCTGGGCCACGCGCTTGGCGACCTCGGCCTTTTGCCGGTCCAGCCAGCTTTGCGGCATGGGGCGGGCGTAGCCGCCCACGCCTTCGGCGGCCTCCTTTTCCTCGGCCGTCTCGTAGGGCACGTCGATGAACTTCGCGCCCAGCGACTCGACCTGCTCGCGCACGCTGGGCCGCACATCGCTGGCCTCGATCACGGCGCCCAGGCGCTTGGCCGTGGCAATCGCCTGCAGGCCGGCCACGCCCACGCCCAGCACCACGACGCGCGCGGCCTTCACCGTGCCCGCCGCCGTCATCAGCATGGGAAAGAAGCGCTGGTACTGGTTGGCCGCGATCATCACGGCCTTGTAGCCGGCGATATTGGCCTGGCTGGACAGCACGTCCATGCTCTGCGCACGCGTGGTGCGCGGAGCCGCCTCCAGCGCATAGGCCGTGATGCCCGCATCGGCCAGGCGCTGCAGGCCTGCGGGCTGGAAGGGGTCCAGCATGCCGACCAGCGTTGCGCCCTTGCGGACCAGGGGCAGCTCATCCTCCGAAGGAATGCGCACCTTGAGCACAAGATCGGCGCCCAGGGCGCCTGCCGCATCGACGATCTCGGCGCCCGCTGCCTCGAACAAGGCATCGGGCACGCTGGCCGCCACTCCCGCTCCCGACTGCACGCGCAGCACATGGCCTTGCGCACGCAGCTTCTTGACGGTCTCGGGGGTCGCGGCCACCCGGGTTTCTCCTGCCATGGTCTCGGCAGGCACGCCAATCAACATACCGGTTCTCCCTCGCGTGATGCCGGTACCCGCCCTGCGCTGCATTGCGCAGGCGGCGGCCCGGCCCATCCTCGAAAAAATCCTTGCGCGCCTGCATGACGGCAGGCTGGCTTGGCGGCACGGCTAGCTTGTATCACGGCCGCGTGGCGACAGCCACGGGGTCTGCCCGCGAGGATGTCGCCTGTCCGTCACAAGACGCCGGATTGCCGCGAAATGACAGCCACATTAAATGATCGCCATCCACGACCCGGCGCACCGCTGCCGTGTCCCAATGCACCTTTGAGCGACTGCAGCGGCGCAGCCGCGCAGTGCGAAGGAAGGCACCATGGGACTCTTGCAAAGACTGTTCGGACAACACGCGCGCGGCGGCCATCACGGCGGCAATATCGGCGTCCATATCGGCGGGCATCACGCCGGCGGCGCATACCCGCCTGCGGCCGTGGCGGCGGTCTGCCCCGGCTGCCATGCATCGATTGCCTCCAGCTCGCGCTTTTGCCCGCAGTGCGGCGGCGCGGTGCTGCCGCAGGCCTGCAGGAGCTGCAACGCCAGCCATCCGGCCGGCGCGCGGTTCTGCGGGCAATGCGGCCAGCCGACCACCTGACGGCGCAAGCGGAGGCGGCCCTGCGCTGCCATCAGGGGAAGGAGCGGGAATAATGGGCGCTTTCGCCAGAAGCACCCACGCCGCCCATGCTCCAGTACCACACCATCCCCGTCACCGCCTTCCAGCAGAACTGCTCGCTGGTCTGGTGCGACCAGACCATGGAAGCCGCCGTCATCGACCCGGGCGGCGACCTGGAGCAGATCGGCTGGGAGATAGATCGCCTGGGCCTGGCGCTCAAGGCCATCTGGCTCACGCACGCCCACATAGACCACGCGGGCGGCACGCGCGAGCTGGCCGATGCACAGCAGCTGCCCATCATCGGCCCCCATCCCGGAGACCAGTTCTGGATCGATGCCCTGCCCCAGCAGGGCGCCATGTTCGGCTTCCCGCATTCGGCCCCCTTCACGCCCACGCGCTGGCTGCACGATGGCGACACGGTGAGCATCGGCCAGGAAACGCTGCAGGTGCGCCACTGCCCCGGCCATACACCCGGCCACGTGGTGTTCCATGCGCCACAGATCGACCGCGCCTTCGTGGGCGATGTGCTGTTCGCGGGCAGCATCGGCCGCACCGACTTTCCCCAGGGCAACCACCAGCAGCTGATCGACAGCATCGTCCAGCGCCTGTGGCCCATGGGCGACCAGACCGTGTTCATCCCGGGCCACGGCCCCGAAAGCAGCTTCGGCCGCGAGCGCAAGAGCAACCCCTACGTGGGCGGGACCTGAGCCTGCAGCTGCCTCAGCCCAGCACCTCGATCCACCGATAGCCCAGACGCACGCTGCCGCCCGCCTGCAGCTTGCGCAGCTCCTCGTTCACGCGCTGGCGCGAGGCGCCCACCACATGCGACAGATCGCCCTGCGATATGCGCAGCAGGGTGCGGCCACCGGGCAGGGGCTGGCCGTTCTCTGCCGCCAGAACCTGCAAGGTGGCCCAGACCCGGGCATGCAGCGTGTCCTCCGAACTGATGAAGATGGTGTCCAGCAGCCCGTTCACGCGCAGGCTCAGCAGACGCGCCACAGCCAGGCATGCGGGCGCATCGCGCTCCAGGAAGTCCAGCAGCGGCTGGCGCGGCAGAACCAGCACCTCGACATCTCCATCGGCCACCAGGTCCACGGGCACGGGCGCATTGCCCAGCACCGAGCTGATGCCGGTGATCTCCCCGGCCTCCAGCCAGCGCGTCATGCGCTCGGTGCCGCCCACGGTGAAGGCCACGACACGAAAGCGCCCTGACAGCAGCACCAGCGCATGGTCGGCCGCATCGCCGCGCTTTTGCACGAACTGTCCATCGCGGTAGCGGCGCCTGGAGCCTATGGCCCGCAGCCCGCGTGCCGATGCGGCCGGCAATTCGGCCAGCAGGTCCACGCGATAGCGCTCGCTGCGCGCCTGCGCCAAAGAGGTGTTGGGGGAACCGAGCTTGGTGTTCACCCGCCCATTGTCCCTTTCGCGGCAATTGGCGCATAGCACCGTCCTTGTAATCGGCCCCATACCCACACGTATGGAGCCCGCCCCATGATCCGCACCACGCTCGCCCTGGTATCCGCCTTCGTGTTCGCCCTGCTCTCGACCCAGGCAGCCCTTGCACAGACGCCCACGCTGCGCATCCAGGACTACCCCGGCATCGGCAATTTCCTGGTGCGCGTGGCCAACGCGCGGGGACTGTGCGAGAAGCACGGCATACGCTGCGAACTGCGCCCCATCCCGCAAGCGCCGCTGGCGCTGCAGACCTTGCTGGCCGGTGACCTCGAAGTGGCGTTTACGCCGCCAGAGGTGCTGCTCCAGGCGGTCAACAAGGGCGCCGACCTCAAGGTGATCGGCAGCGGCGCCAGCGCGCCGACGTTCTTCCTCATGGCCTCGGCGGCCCTGCCCATGGCGCATGCCGGCCAGGGCTATCCCGCCGTGATGCAGGACTTCAAGGGCCGGCGCATCGGCGTGACGGCGCGCGGCAGCGCGGCCGAGTTCCAGCTCGTGAGCCTGCTGCAGGGCGCCGGCATGAAGGCGGACGACGTCACCATCGTCGCCGTGGGCTCGCCCAACACCGCCTTTCCAGCGATTGCGCAAAGGCAGGTCGATGGCCTGATGCTGTTCTCGCCCATGGACGGCTTTTGCGAGGTCAGCCAGGCCTGCCGCATCGTCGTCGATCCGCGCAGGGGCCAGGGTCCGGCCGATGTGGTGGACACCAACGGCGCCGGCGTGCTGCAGGTGGTGCGCGCCGACTTCCTGCGCAAGAACGCCCAGGCCGTGGAGGGCTTGCGCCGCGCCATGAACGAGGCGGCCGACTATGCCCGCGAACCGGCCCATTTCGATGCATTGCTCAAAGTCGCGCAGGACAGCTTCCGCATCAACACGACCGGCGGCGAACGGATCCTGGAAGTGGCGCTGCGCAACGCCATTCCTTCCATGCAGTTTGCGGTGGACCCCAAGGCCCTGCAGCATGCCGCGCGCTACCTGCAGCGCACGGGGCAGATCAGCCGGCTGATCGACACCGCGCCCCTGCTGGCGCAGTGAAGGGGGCGCGCGCCATGACTTCCAATGGATCGCAACTGCCGCCGCAGGCCATTGCCGCCGACGGCCTGCACCTGAGCTTCGACGGCCGCACGCAGGTGCTGGACAACATTGCGCTGCAGGTGGCCGAGGGCGAATTCGTCTCGCTGGTCGGGCCCAGCGGCTGCGGCAAGACCAGCCTGCTCAACCTCTGCGCGGGCCTGGTGGCCCACACCGGCGCCGGCACGCTGCGCGTGCTGGGCGAGGCACCGCGCCTGGGCAGTTCCCGCGTGGGCTACATGCTGGCGCGCGACAGCCTGCTGCCCTGGTGCACGGCGCTGGAGAACGCCGCCTTCGGCGCGCGCGTGCGCGGCGTCGGCACGGCCGACAGCACGGAGCGCGCACTGCGCATGCTGCAGGAGGTGGGCCTGGCCGACCATGCGCAGGCCCTGCCCAAGGCCTTGTCCCACGGCATGCGCCAGCGCACGGCACTGGCGCGCACCTTTGCGCTGGACGCGCAGCTGCTGCTGATGGACGAGCCCTTCGGCGCCCTGGACGCGCAGACCAAGCTGCAGCTGCAGGACCTGCTGCTGCGCCTGTGCCAGCAGCACCGCCACAGCGTGCTGTTCGTGACCCACGACCTGGCCGAGGCCGTGGCCGTCTCCGACCGCGTGGTGGTGATGTCCTCGCGCCCGGGCCGCATCATCGCCGACCTGCCCATAGACTTGCCGCGCCCGCGCTCCATCCGCGACCTGCAGAAGTCGCCGCGCTTCCATGAACTCTATGCGGCCCTGTGGTCGCAGCTTGAATCGGGATGGGTGCACCATGAAGGCTGACCGTCTGCAATGGCTGGCGCTGCATGCGCTGTTCATCTGTCTCGTGCTGGGACTGGCCGAATGGGCCGCCGCGCGCCGCTGGCTGGACCCCACCTTCTTCGGCCAGCCCAGCGGCGTGGCCGCCTATCTCTGGAACCATGCGGGCACGGCCCGGTTCTGGTCCGACCTGGGCTGGACGCTGGCCGCCGTGGGCTGCTCCTTCGTGCTGGGCAGCGTGGCCGCCTTCGCCACCGGACTGGTCTTCGTGCGCTGGCCGGCCGTCGAGCGCTTTGCGGAGCCCTACTTCAACGCGCTGAACGTGATGCCGCGCATCGCGCTGGCGCCGCTGTTCATCCTGTGGTTCGGGCTGGGGCTGGGCAGCAAGATCGCCGTGGGCTGCTCGCTGACCTTCTTCATCGTGCTGTCGGCCACGGTGGCAGGCATGCGGGGCGTCAGCCAGGACCACGTCACGCTGTGCCGCACCCTGGGCGCCAGCGCCGCCACCACCTTCTTCGAGGTCACGCTGCCCGGCGCCGTCCCGGTGATCTTCTCGGGCCTGCGCCTGGGATTGATCTATGCCCTGCTGGGCGTGGTGGGCACCGAGATCATCGCCAGCGAAAAGGGCCTGGGCCAGACCCTGGCCTACCTGGGCTCCACCTTCGACATCAATGGCGTCATGGCGCTGCTGCTGGTGCTGGCCCTGCTGGGCGTGGGCATGGTGCGCTTCATGTCCTGGGCCGAGAGGCGGCTGCTGCACTGGCAGTGAGCCCGCCAGCCCTCTCTCCCCACCTTCCTTCCTCTTCCTCCCCTTCCATCCGTTCCTCCAAGGAGTACCCCATGGCCAATGCCGCCCCCATGCAGCTGATCGACATCGACGCCCGCTACCACCACATCCGCCCCGTGCCGCGCATGCCCAACTTCGCGGCCTGGATCGAGGGCGTGGACCTGACCCGGCCCCTGTCCCCCGAGGTGCAGGCGGAACTGCGACAGGCCCTGTACGACTTCGAGGTCATCTTCTTCCGGCCCCAGGCCATCACGGCCGAGCAGCATGTGGCGCTGGCGCAGGTGTTCGGCCCGCTGTCCAAGGGCTCGTACTTCGAGCGCAAGAGCGGCATGCCCGACGTGGAGATGATCATCTCCGACAAGGACCGCCCGCCCGCCATAGACAACTGGCACACCGACATCAGCTGGAAGCAGCAGCCGCCGCTGGGCACCGTGATCCAGATCGTGACCACGCCGCCGGCCGGCGGCAACACCTGCTGGACCAGCACCAGCAAGGCCTATGACTGGCTCTCGCCCGGCATGCAGCAGTACCTGGAAGGCCTGCAGGCAGTCCATACCTGGGAGGAATCGGGCTTCCGGGAATACCTGGGCCGCAAGGGCGAGGAGGCGCTGTTCGAGGCGCTGCGCCAGTTCAAGCCGGTGACGCATCCCGTGGTGCGCACCAACCCCGATTCAGGCCGCAAGTGCATCTTCGTCAATGCCGATTTCACGCGCCACATCACGGGCGTGGACCGGCACGAGGCGCGCGGCGTGCTCGCCTTCCTGCTGGACTGGCTGAAGAAGCCGGAGTTCATGGTGCATCATCAATGGGACGCGGGCGGCATCGCCATCTGGGACAACCGCAGCACGCAGCACTATGCTGTGGCCGACTACTGGCCCCACTACCGCGTGAACCAGCGCGTCACCTTCGACACCCCTTCCACCCAATGACAACGAGACACGGAGACAGCTTCATGAGCACGCAAGAGCACCTGCAGTTCTATATCGACGGCCAATGGGTTCCCCCGGCCGTGCCGCGCACGCTGGATGTGATCAATCCGTCCACCGAGGAGGTGGCGGCCCGCATCAGCATGGGCTCGGCCGCCGATGTCGATGCAGCCGTGGCCGCCGCACGCCGCGCGTTCGACGGCTTCTCGCAAACCACGCGCGACGAGCGGCTGGCCCTGCTGGACAAGGTGCTGGCGGTCTACATGCGCCGCATCGACGAGGTGGCGCAGACCATCTCGCTGGAGATGGGCGCGCCGCTGTGGCTGTCACGCGCGGCCCAGGCCACGGTGGGCGCGGGGCACCTGAAGCAGACCCTGCAGGTGCTCAGGGAATTCGAGTTCGAGAGCGTGCGCGGCACCACCGGCATCGTGCATGAGCCCGTGGGCGTGGTGGGCATGATCACGCCCTGGAACTGGCCCATCAACCAGATCATGTGCAAGGTGGCACCGGCCCTGGCGGCGGGCTGCACCATGGTGCTCAAGCCCTCGGAGATCGCGCCGCTCAATGCCATCCTGGTGGCCGAGATCCTGCACGAAGCGGGCGTGCCGGCCGGCGTGTTCAACCTGGTCAACGGCGACGGCCCCTCGGTGGGCGAGGCCATGTCCGTGCACCCCGGCATCGACATGATGACCTTCACCGGCTCCACGCGCGCGGGCATTGCCGTGGCCAAGGCCTCGGCCGATACCGTCAAGCGCGTGACGCAGGAGCTGGGCGGCAAGTCGGCCAACATCGTGCTGGACGATGCCGACATCGAAAAGGCTGTGACCCAGGGCGTGAACGCCTGCTTCACCAATTCGGGCCAGAGCTGCAACGCGCCCACGCGCATGTTCGTGCCGCGCGCCCTGCATGCGCGCGCCGTGGCCGCGGCCAAGGCCGCTGCCGAGGGCATGAAGGTGGGCGATGCACTGGCCGACACCGGCACCATGCACATGGGCCCCGTGGTCAGCGAGGCGCAGTTCCGCAAGATCCAGGGCCTGATCGAGGCCGGCATCGCCGAAGGCGCCACCCTGGTGGCCGGCGGCACGGGCCGCCCCGAGGGCCTTGCGCGCGGCTACTTCGTGCGGCCCACGGTGTTTGCCGACGTGCGCAACGACATGACCATTGCGCGCGAGGAGATCTTCGGCCCCGTGCTGGTCATCCTGCCCTACGACACGGAGGAGGAGGCCATCGCCCAGGCCAACGACACGCCCTACGGCCTGTCGGGCTATGTGCAGTCCGGCAGCCTGGAGCGCGCACGCCGCGTGGCCTCGCGCCTGCGCACCGGCATGGTCCACCTCAACGGTGCAGGACCGGACTTCGGCGCGCCGTTCGGTGGCTACAAGCAGTCGGGCACGGGCCGGGAATGGGGCGAGCACGGCTTCAAGGAGTACCTTGAAGTGAAAGCCGTGATGGGCTATCAACCCAAGCAAAAAGCCGCCGCCTGAAGGCGGCTGCCTACCCGCGCCGTGCGGCCTCGTAGAGGCCTTCCACGCGCGGGATGTTGCGCTCCAGCTCGCGGATGCGCTCGGGGCCTGCGGGGTGGGTGGACAGGAATTCCAGGCCGCCGCGGTCGCCCGTGGCCTGGCCCATCTTGCGCCACAGCGAGACCGAGGCCTGGGGGTTGTAGCCGGCGCGCGCGGCCAGCTCCAGGCCCACGAGGTCGGCCTCGCTCTCATCGCCCCGGCTGAATTTCAGCGACAGCAACTGGCCGCCCAGGCGGGCCGCCGCATTGCCCAGGTCGCCCAGGCCCAGCAATTGGGCGCCCAGCGAGATGCCGATGCTGGTGGCCTGGTTCTTGGCCAGCTGCTCGCGCGAGTGCTCGCGCAGCGCATGGGCCATTTCGTGGCCCATGATCATGGCGATCTCGTCGTCGGTCAGCTGCAGCTGGTCGATGATGCCGGTGTAGAAGGCGATCTTGCCGCCCGGCATGCAAAAGGCATTGATCTCCTTGCTGCCGATCAGGTTCACCTCCCAGCGCCAGGCATTGGCGCGCGGATTCCATTGCGCGGTGTAGGGAATCAGCCGCCGGGCGATGGCGCGCAGCCGCAGCAGCTGCGGGTTGCTGTCGCCTGCCAGCGCGCCCTGGGCGCGGGCCTTGGCCAGCAGTTGCTGGTACTGGTCGGTGGCGGCGCCTTCCAGCGTCTCGGCCGGCACCAGCTTGCGCAGGCCCGAGGCACCGCCCACCTGCACCTGGGCCGCCACCGGCGCCGTGGCCAGGCCCAGGGCCGCCGCGCTGCCGGCCAGCAAGAAACCGCGACGCGCGCGCCAGGGCGCGCAGGCACAGCCCCAGGCGGACGGGGCACAGGATTCGGAGGAGAGATGGGATGGCTGCTGCATGCCGCCAAGTCTAGCGGCCATGCATGCCTGCAACATGCGGAGAACAGCGCATCGTGAAGAGCGGCGCCGACCTACAAAGAGTCACGCCATCTGCGCGGCCATCACGGCCCGCTGCGAGCGCATCTCGGCGCCGATCACCAGCATCAGCCCCGCCAGCACGGCCAGCAGCCCCAGCCACGATTGCAGCGGCTGCCGCTCGCCCACGACCCACACCGCCAGCACGAAGGCCGCCACGGGCTCGATCAGGCTCAGCGTCACGCCCGTGGGGCCGGAGATGCTGCGCAGCCCGATGGAAAACAGCATGTGCGCCAGGCCCGACACCACCACGCCCAGGTAGACCACCACCAGCACGGCCGCCAGGCTCCACTGCGGCAGGCCGCTTTGCACCAGCGCAATCGGCACCGCCATGCAGGCTGCCCCGGTGAACACATAGAAATTCACCACGCGCGGCGACATGTGGGTGACCAGGCGCTTGTTGATCAGCGCATAGCCCGCGTACGACAGCCCCGCCAGCAGGCACAGAGCCAGGCCGCTCCAGGACAGCGTGGCGCCGCCCCGGGCCATCACCATGGCCGCGCCTCCCGCCACGCTCACCAGCGTGCCGGCCCACCACAGGGCCGACAGGGGCGCGCGCAGCACCAGCGCCTGCATCAGCCCGGCCCAGATGGGGCCGCTGCCAATGGCCACGGCCGTGCCCACGGCCACGCCCGTGAGCGTCACGCCCTCGTAGAAAAAGATGCTGTAGCCGCCGATTCCCATGGATGCCAGCAGGAACCAGGCCGGGCGCAGTCCCAGGTGCACCGGGTTGGGCAGCAGAGGCTGGACGGGTGCCACGCCCTGCCCGGCCCGCCCGCGCAGCCTCCAATGGGAAACCGCCAGCAGCGCGCCCAGAAACAGGCTGGAGACGGCCAGCTGCGCGGCGCCCACCCAGAACGGCGACAGCCCGCCTGCGCCCAGGCTTTGCGCCGTGCCCGTCGTGCCCCAGAGCACGGCGGCCACTGAAACGAAGGCGATGCCGACGGCGGAGGAAGAAGCGGAAGAGTTGCGAACCATGGCGCCATGTTGCGCCTGGCGCGGCCGGGCACTTGTCGAGAAACGCTCGTAGTCCGCAAGACTGTGAACGGGCTAGCCCCGCAGCTGCCGCGCCGTCACGCCCCGGTCGCGCCGCAGCGCATAGGCCAGCGCGCTGGCCGAGGCATAGCCGCAGCGCAGCGCCGTGGCCTCCAGGGGCAGGCCCCGCGCCAGCCCGCGCTCGGCCGCATCCAGGCGCAGGCCGCGCAGCCAGGCCTGGGGCGGCTGGCCCGCCAGCTCCACGAAGCGCGCGTGAAAGCGCTGGGCGCTCATATGGCACAGGGCGGCCAGCCGGGCCGTGGGCCAGTCCTCGTGCAATGCGGCCTGTACGCTCGTGGTCAGTTGCTGCAGGTCCAGCCCCCGGCGCGCCAGCAGGCCGGGCGCCTGCAGCACCTGGGCCAGCTGCTCTGTGGCCGGGCCTTCCGACTCCCGGCCGCGCAGAGCGGGCGGCACGGAAAAGCGCCGCATCCGGTCCAGCCCCGGGCCGCTGGGCGCATCGATGACGAACACGCGCGAGCGCGGCGCCGCCAGGTAGCCGTGGTCCACGCCGGCCGGGATGAGCATGCCGCTGACGGCGTCCACAAAGGCGCTGCGCCCGCCCACCTCCAGCTCCATGCGGCCCTGCAGCGCATAGAGGATTTGCGCATGGCCGTGGGCATGGGCCTGGTGCTCGCCGCTGTAGCGGCGCACCGAGCTGTGCGGCGCGAAGGCGGTATCGGTGGCATCGGCCGCGCCGTCTTGCGCGGCGGCATCGCTGTGGAGGGAAGAGAGGGTGTAGGCCATGGCGGCATCCTGTGCCCGCGATGGTAGCGCGCGCCAGTCCGCGCCACCATGGGCCCGATAATGGCCGCAGCCTGCCGCAGCCCAACATGACCGAGCCGTCCACCACCACCTCCTCCGCCCCTTCCACCCCCACTGAAGCGCCCCGCCGCAGCTGGGCCCAGACCCTGCGCGTCTATGCCGAGCCGGCCAGCCTGCGCATGCTGGCCCTGGGTTTTTCGGCAGGCCTGCCGCTGCTGCTGGTGCTGGGCACGCTGTCGTTCTGGCTGCGCGAGGCCGGCGTGGACCGCACCACCATCGGCTACCTGAGCTGGGTGGGCCTGGCCTATGCCTTCAAGTGGGTCTGGTCGCCGCTGGTGGACCGCATGCCGCTGCCGCTGCTCACGCGCTGGCTGGGGCGGCGGCGCGGCTGGCTGCTGTTCGCGCAGATGCTCATCGTCGCCGGGCTGTGCGGCATGGCATTCAACGATCCGCGCGTCTCGCTCACGCCGCTGGTGTGGTGCGCGCTGGCCGTGGCCTTCGGCTCGGCCACGCAGGACATTGCGCTGGATGCCTACCGCATCGAATCGGCCGACACCGAGCGCCAGGCCGCGCTGGCCGCCACCTACCAGACCGGCTACCGGCTGGCCATGATATGGGCCGGCGCCGGCGTGCTGTGGCTGGCCGCCCGCGCCGAGGTGGCGGGCACGGCGGGCTACCAGAGCGGTGCCTGGCAGGTGGCCTACCTGGCCATGGCCGCCTCCATGGCCGTGGGCATGCTGACCGTGCTGCTCTCGCCGGAACCGGTGCCGCGCCCGCTGGCGCCTGCCCGCAATGCGGCCGAGTGGCTGCACAGCGCGCTGGTCGAGCCCTTTGCCGACTTCCTGGGCCGCTACCGCTGGCAGGCGCTGCTGGTGCTGGGCCTGATCGCCATCTACCGCATCAGCGACGTGGTCATGGGCATCATGGCCAACCCCTTCTACGTGGACATGGGCTTCACCAAGGACGAAGTGGCCGCCGTGACCAAGGTGTACGGCGTGATCATGACGCTGGCGGGCGCCTTCCTGGGCGGGGCGCTGGCCATGCGCTGGGGCGTGATGCGCGTGCTGATGCTGGGCGCCGCGCTGTCGGCCGCCACCAACCTGCTGTTCGCCTGGCTGGCCACGCGCGGCCATGACGTGAATGCGCTGGTCTGGGTGGTGAGCGCGGACAACCTGGCCGGCGGCATCGCCTCGGCGGCCTTCATCGCCTACCTGTCGGGGCTGACCAATGTGCAGTACTCGGCCACGCAGTACGCGCTGTTCAGCTCCATGATGCTGCTGGCGCCCAAATGGCTGGCCGGCTTCTCGGGCGCCTTTGTCGATGCGCATGGCTACGTGAGCTTCTTCCAGGCCACGGCCCTGCTGGGCCTGCCCGTGCTGGTGCTGATCGCGCTGGCCTCGCGCGTGCATGCGGTGCGGCCCGCGCAACGCGGCAGTTGAGCGGCTGGCCGCAGGCTGCGCTGTTTTACCGAACTTTACGCAAGCGACAAGCGCGGCTGACGGGGCGCTGCGAGCATCGTCGCAATACGACGCCAGGCCCCAGCATGAATACACTGCCCTCCATGAGTACGCACCATCTTCTGATGATCGAAGACGACACCCGCCTCGCGCAGATGGTGGGTGACTACCTGGGCAACAACGGCCTGCAGGTCACCCACATGGGCGATGCCCGCAGCGGCCTGGAGCAGCTGCAGCCCGCCGACGGCGTGGCCGGCGCCGACCTGCCCGACCTCGTCATCCTCGACCTCATGCTGCCCGACATGGACGGCCTGGAGGTCTGCCGGCGCATCCGCGCCCTGCCCGGCCCCGCAGCGCAGGTGCCGGTGCTGATGCTCACGGCCAAGGGCGACCCCATGGACCGCATCATCGGCCTGGAGATCGGCGCCGACGACTACCTGCCCAAGCCCTTCGAGCCGCGCGAGCTGCTGGCACGCATCCGCGCCATCCTGCGCCGGCGCGGCGGCGGCGGCGAGGGCTCGGCCGCAGGCCAGCCGGCCACGGCGCTGCGCTTCGGCAGCCTGGAGATCGACCGCGACGCGCGCAGCGTCACCGTGGCGGGCCAGCCCTGCGAGCTGACCTCCTACCAGTTCGACCTGCTGGTCACGCTGGCCGAGCGCGCGGGCCGCGTGCTCACGCGCGACCAGATCATGGAGGCCGTGCGAGGCCGCGAACTGGAGGCCTTCGACCGCTCCATCGACGTGCACATGGGCCGCATCCGCGCCGCCATCGAGGCCGACCCCAAGGCGCCCAAGCGCATCCTGACCGTGCGCGGCGTGGGCTACGTCTTCGCCAAGCAACAAGACTAGCCAAGCGAATGAAGCTGCTGTCCCTCTTCTCCCAGCGCCTGTACCTGCGCATCTGGCTGGCCGTGGTCGGTGGCGTGGCCGTGCTCACGCTGACGGTGGCCTGGGCATGGCAGATCGCGGCCGAGCAGAACGCGCAGAACGTGCAAAGCGCCAGCTCGCCGCCCTCGCGCGACGTGGCCATGCGCGACGGCCAGGGCAACGTGATCGCCCAGGGCCGTGCGCGGCGCCTGCCCGGCCCGCCCGAGGAGGGCCTGCGCTTCGAGATCGAAGGCACGGACGGCCAGACCTACATGCTGCACATGGCGCCGCGCCCGCCGCGCGGCGACCGCCCGCCGCACGACGGCGCAGCCGCCTTCTGGCTGCGCCCGCCCTTCGGCTTCCTTTGGCTGCTGGGCCTGGTGGGCGTGGCCGTGGCCGTGGGCGTGTTCCCCATCATCCGCCGCCTGCTCAAGCGGCTGGAGAACCTGCAGCGCGGCGTCAAGCGCTTTGGCGAGGGCGACCTGTCGGTGCGCGTGCCCGAGCACGGCAGCGACGAGGTGGCCGACCTGGCCCACCAGTTCAACGCCGCCGCCGCGCGCATAGAGACCCTGGTGACCTCGCACAAATCGCTGCTGGCCAATGCCTCGCACGAGCTGCGCTCGCCGCTGACGCGCATCCGCATGGGCCTGGAATTCATGGGCGACGACCCGGCCAGCGCCCGCGCGCGCGCCGAGATCCAGCGCAACATCAGCGAGCTGGACCAGTTGGTGGACGAGATCCTGCTGGCCAGCCGGCTGGAGACCTATGAGGGTGACGTGGGCACGATCGAGCCCGTGGACCTGATCGGCCTGGCCGCCGAGGAATGCGCGCGCGTGGATGCCGACCTGGACCTGCAGTCCACCGACGCGCTGGAAGTGCCCGGCATCTCCAAGCTGCTGCGCCGTGCCGTGCGCAACCTGCTGGAGAACGCGCGCCGCTACAGCCAGGGCGCCATCACGCTGGAGCTTGCGCGCCAGGACGCCATGGCCGAGATCCGCGTCTGCGACCATGGCCCCGGCGTGGCGCCGGCCCACCGCGAGCGCATCTTCGAGAAGTTCTTCCGCCTGCCCGGCGCCAGCGAGCGCTCGGGCGGCGTGGGCCTGGGCCTGGCCCTGGTGCGCTCCATCGCCCAGCGCCACGGCGGCAGCGTGCACTGCGAAGGCCGCGCCGACGGCCAGCCGGGCGCCTGCTTCGTGCTGCGGCTGCCGCTGGCCTGAGCTGCCGCCTGCGGCTCAGCCGCGCCGGTGCTGCCACTCCACACGTTCCACCAGGTCCCTGAGCAGGTCGAAATGCCAGCGGGTGCGCTTGAGCAGGCGGCCGTAGCGCGAGCGGGGGAAGCGGTAGGCGCCATCGGCCAGTTCGATGGCGCAGGACGCCAGGTGCCACTGCTGCTCGAACGCCTGGTGGCTGTCCGGCGGGTCGGCGCGCATGCGGCGTATGTGCGCCAGCGCCAGCTCCACCGCGCATTCCACGTCGAACTGGCGGGCCTTGCGGTCGGGCTTTTTGCCACAGACCTCGGCCAGGGTGACCAGCCGCCCCTCGATGACGACCAGACAGACATGCATGGCCTGCCACGCGCTGGGCCAGTCGGAAGGCCTTGCGGCTTGCGACCGCTTGGGCAAAGGCTGCGCCTGCACTGCCGCGCCGGCAGTGTTTTTGCGGGATGTCATGGGGTCAGCCCTCCTGTCGGAAAAGGCCGGACAAGGTGAGTACGTTCATGGCTGCAGCTCCTGGTTGAGACTGAAGAACCACGCGCTGCGTTTCTACGCACAACGGGTGGAGTGTGGCGGTTAGAAACATGGAACCAGCCATGCGGACATCCTTACGGGTAGCCCCCACCACACCCCATAACTTGCGGACGTGCGCAAGCGCACATCCTGAAATTGGGTATGACAAAGCCCCGCTTTACGGTGGGGGCTGCACGCTGGTTCAAAGGTGTTTCTACGCACCGGGCCTTTCGGCTTGCGGGCAGTTTAACGGGGCCAGGGCCGGCCGGCCAGCCGAGCCCTCAATCCCGGCCCAGGTGCTCGCACAGGAAGTCGATGAACACGCGGGTCTTGCGCGGCAGGTGGCTGCTGTCGGGAAAGACCACGCTGATGGGCTGGGGCGGCAGGGCGTGGTCGGGCAGCACGCGCTGCAGCACGCCGCCGGCCAGGTCGTCCTCCACAAACCACGCAGGCAGCACGGCCACGCCCAGCGAGGACCGGGCCAGGGCGCGGATGGCGGTGGAGGAGTTGGATTGGTGGGCCGCCCGGCCCACCACGTCCACGCCCTGGCCACCGGCAGTGCGCAGCGTCCAGGCCGTGGGGTGGGTGAGGTTGCTGTTGGCAATCCAGGGCAGGTCCGCCAGGTCTTCGGGCCGGCGCACGGGATGGCTGCGCAGGAAGGCGGCCGAGGCCACCAGCACGATGTCGTAGCCGGCCAGCCTGCGGCTTTTGAAGCTGGAGTCCGCCAGGTGGCCCAGGCGCACGACCAGGTCCAGCTTTTCGGCCACCAGGTCGCTCAGTGAAGAGTTGACGTCATAGGCCACCGAGATGCCCGGGTAGCGCTCCAGGAAGGCCGGGATCAGCGGAAGAATGTACTTCTCCCCGTATTCGCTGGTGGTGCTGATGCGCAGCCGGCCCGCGATGCGATTGCCGCTGTGCATGGCGTTGTCGAAGGCGCTGCCCACGTCGCGGACGATGCCCTTGAACTCGTCGTAGAACTCCCGCCCGGTTTCCGTCAGGGCGATGCTGCGGGTGTTGCGCACCAGCAGGGCCACCGACAGCGCCTCTTCCAGCGATTTCACGTGCAGGCTGGCCATGGCCTTGCTGATGCCCAGGAAGTCCGCCGCCCTGGTGTACGAGCCGAAATCCACCACGGCCAGAAAGGTCTGAGCGCGGTGCAGCAGCGTGTGCATGGCCGTGCTTGTGGGGGTCATTGTTCAATCCAGTCAAACAAAGAGTCCAGCATAGCCCCATCGACGTGGCCGCCCGCGCTCTTTAGTCTTGCCCCTCCTGAAAGCGCAAGATGACATACCGATACCGCCTGGCCACCGTTTTCCTGATGGGCTTCTTCGTCGACTGCATCAACATCTTCATGCCCGCCGTCGCGCTGCCCACGATTGCGGCCGAATTCCATGTGGGCATCTCGGCCGGGGCCTGGGTGGCCAATGCCTACATGCTGGGATTGACGCTGGCCATTCCCCTCGCCCCCTGGCTGGCCGACCGCTGGGGCGCGCGCGGGCTGATGGCGGGCTCCATGCTGGCCTTCGCCCTGGCCGCCTGGGCCTGCGGCGAGGCGGGCAGCTTCGGCCAGCTGGTGGGCTGGCGCTTCATCCAGGGCATGGCGGGCGGGCTGGTGATTCCCGTGGGCCAGGCCCTGGCCTTCAACCGGTTCCAGGGACCGGAGCGCGCGCGTGTCTCCACGCTGGTCATGGCCGTGGCGCTGATTGCACCGGCCCTCTCGCCCTGGCTGGGCGGGCTGATCGTGGACCACGGCTCCTGGCGCTGGGTGTTCCATTCCAATATTGCGCTGGCCCTGGCCGCCGCAGGCCTGGCCTGGCTGTGGGTGCGCGATGCACCGGCCACGGCCCGGCAGCGGCCCGACCTCAAAGGCCTGGTGCTGGTCAGCGCCGCGCTGGCCGCCTGGCTGCTGGGCATGTCGCTCTATGGCGCAGGCCAAGGCTCGGGCCAGGGCCTGGCGCTGGCCTGGCTGGGCATGGCGGCGGGCCTGGCCTTCACGGTGCTGTATGCCATCCATGCCCGCAAGACGGCCCACCCCATTGTGGAACTGCAACTGCTCAAAAGCCCGCGCCTGCGCATGTCGGTGGCCGTCTACCACGCCATTCCCGGCGTGTTCACGGGCGTGAACCTGCTCAACATCTTCTACCTGCAGGACATGCTGCACCTGAGCGCGCAGGCCACAGGCCGATTCATGATGGTCTACGCCGGCGGCGCCCTGGTGTCCATGCTGGTGGGCGGCCGGCTGTACAACCGCGCGGGCGCACGGCCCCTGTTCATCGCCAGCATGGTGCTGCACAGCCTGGGCATTGCGGCGCTGGCCGCCGTGGCAGCCCCTGCCGACCCCTGGCTGCTGGCGGCCGCCTACGGGCTGATGGGCCTGGGCGGCGGCCTGGGAGCCAATACCGCGCAGACGACGGCGCTGCTGGACTTCGATGGCCGGCAGACGCAGCAGGCCAGCGTGATCTGGAACCTCAACCGGCAGATGGCCTTCAGCGTGGGCGCTGCGTTTTTCCTGATGGTTTTCAACACGCTCGCCACCCGCCTGGACGCAGGCCGGGCCTATCACATGACGTTTCTGATCGCATCGCTGGCAGGGCTTGTGCCCCTGCTGCACCTGCGATCGCTGCACACCCCCGAGGACCACCATGCAAGACAACAAGCCCATCGACCGTGACATTGACATCGGCATCGCCGAACGCAGCATCCACCAGGTGCACGAGCTGATCCACACCGTCTTCACCCAACCAGCGGGCGCACAGGCCGCGCTGCAGGCGCTGATGCCGCAGTTCAGCCCGGAGTTCAGCATGGTGACCACCACGGGCAGACTCGTCGGCCTGGACGATGTGGAACAGATGTTCCGGCGCGCGGCCGGCCAGCGGCCAGGGCTGGAGATATGCGTCTGCGACATGCAGCCCGTATGGCGGGACACGGCCGGCCTGGCCATGCGCTACCTGGAAACCCATCGCCTGGACGGCGTGGAGACTTCGCGCCGATCAGTCGTGATCCTCAAACGTGCGGGCCAAGGGGTGCTGTGGCACTACCTGCATGAGACGGCAATGGGCTGATGGTCCAGCGCGCGCTCGCCGCTCAGCCCCGCAGGTATCGGTCGGCGATGCTGCCGGGCACGTAGAGGCCGCGCTCCAGATAGAAGTCCAGCTTCTTGCGGTCGGGGGCGCGCAGCTTGATCAGCGGCACGGGCGCCTGTTCGGCGCGCGAGAACATCAGGCGGATCTTGAGCGGGGTGCGGCCCCAGTTACCCTGCACGTGCAGGAAGAAGGGTCCGTCCTCGGCCTTGGCCAGCCGCAGCCGGTAGCTGCCGCCGGCGCGCAGCACGCGCTGCATGGCCAGGTGCATGCTCAGGTAGGCGGGCATGTCGATGCCCTGGCGCAGTTGCTCGTATTCGCCGGCCTGCTGGAGCTGGGCGATATAGGCCTCGCCCGTCTGCGGCAGGACCTGCTCCACGTATTCCTTGTGCAGGGCCGCGATGAAGGCGCTGCCCGGAGGCGCGGCCATGAGCCAGTTCTCGACCACGGGCACCTGCGGGTCGCGGGTGTAGCGCTCCAGGTAGTAGGCGACGAGGTCGGCGCCGCTGCGCTGCTGCTGCTCCAGCAGCCAGTCCAGCGGCTCGGTGAGGATGGTGCTGGCGTCCAGCCAGATGCCGCCGTGGCGGTGCAGCAATTCCAGGCGCAGCCAGTCCGAGCGCTTGGCCACGGGCAGCTGCTGCAGGTTGCCGGGCAGTTGCGGCACGTATTGCGGCAGTTGCGCGTCGTTGAGGATGCGCAGGCTGTAGCCGGGGTTCAGGCGGGCCCAGTTGTCAAAGCAGCGCTGTATGAGCAGCGGCACCGAGTCGCCATTCCAGTAGGCCCAGATGATGCGGGGAATGGGCGTGGAGACGGGCACGGGCGCCGCAGGCCCGATGTCGTGGCTGCGGAAGTCGGGCGCCGGGCCCTTCTCCAGGCGGCGTGCGAAGGTGGCGTAGAAGCGGCGCATGCCGGCCGCCAACCACAGCTCGCCCCGGGTTTTCAGTTTCAGGCCGCTCATGCGTGGGCTCCTTGCTGGCGTGCCCACTGCTCCCAGCGGCGCAGCTTCCAGGCGCGCAGCACCCAGCCGCGCCGCAGATAGGCCTGGCGCAGGGCCGGCAGGGACAGCGGGGAGATGCGGCCGAAGTCCGCCAGGAACTGCTGCGCCAGCGCCTGCCGCTGCGCGGGCGGCATGTCCCGCTGCCGGTCGAGAAAGCGCAGGGCGCCGATGAGGTTGCGCGCAGCCTGGTGCGCCCAGGCGAACTGCAGGCGCCCGTCGTTGCGCAGCGCATCGTCCTGCAGGGCTTGCACGGCCTGGGCCAGCGGCCACAGGGCGGCGGACTGGTCTGCCGCCTTGGCCGGCGTCATGGACGCGAGGATGGAGTTGGCACGCTGCCGGTAGGCCACCCAGGGCTGGGGGCAGTAGTAGAAGCTGGCGCAGCGCAGCGCCATCTGCGGCATGGTCATCATGTCTTCGAAATAGCGGCCTGCAGGAAAGCGCAGGCCGGCATCCCACAGGCTGCGGCGCGAGATCTTGGACCAGGCATGCAGCTGCCCCGTGCGCAGCAGGCCGGCCAGCAGGGCGCCCCGGTCTTGTGAACATTGCAGCGTGGGGCCCTGGAAGCTGTGCCGGTGCGCCTCGCCGCGCAGGCGGTGCTTGAGGCGCGGGGCCTCGCGCCAGACGGAGAAGTCGCAGAGCACGGCATCGGGCACATGTTGTTTCACGATGGCCGACAGCCCGGCAATCGCGCCGGGCAGCAGCTTGTCGTCGGAGTCCAGGAACCACAGGTAGTCGCCCGTGGCCGCATCGATCATGGTGTTGCGCGCCGCGCTCAGGCCGGCGTTGCGCTCGTGCTGCATGAGCTGCAGGCGGCCGGGCCAGCGCTGGTCCAGTTGCTGCATCAGGGCCCAGGAGCCATCGGTGGAGCAGTCGTCGAGCACCAGCACCTGAACGCCGGCATCGGCCTGGTCCATGACGGACTGCAGGCATTCCTCCAGGTAGGGCAGCACGTTGTAGACGGGCACCAGGATGCTGAGCCAGGTCACGGACGCTCCCCCTGCAGCAGGCGGGCGAACAGGTCTTCGTACTGGCCGGTCATGCGCTGCAGGCTGTAGTGCGACAGGGCTTCCTGCCGCGCGGTGGCGGCCATGCGCACGGCGGCCTCGTCATCCTGCAGCGCCTGCTGCAGGGCGTCGGCCAGCGATTCAGGGGCGGCGTGCGCGGCCAGCAGGCCGTTGTCGCCGGGCCGCACCACTTCCTGCACGCCCACCACGCGGCTGCCCACCACCACGCAGCCCGCCGCCATGCCTTCCAGCAGGGACAGGGGCATGCCTTCGTAGTGCGTGGACAGCACGCAGACGCGGTGCGCGCGCAGCAGGCCGGGCACGTCGTTGCACATGCCGATGAATTGCACCTGGTCCTGCAGACCCAGTTCGGCGCTGAGCCGCTGCGCCGCCTGCTGGGCGCGCGCCTTGCCGCCGCCGGCCAGGGTCAGCGTGGGCTTGAGGCCGCGCTGTCGCAGCACGGCCAGTGCGCGCAGCAAGGTGGCATGGTCCTTTTGCCGCGCAAAGCGCGCGGCCATGACGATGTCCGGCCGGCGCTGCAGCAAGGGGGGCGGCTCCTGCAGATAGGGCTCGGGCCGGATGCCGTTGCTGATGGCCATGAGCTTGGCTGCAGGAAAGCCGCGGTCCTGCAGGCTCTGGCGCACGCCTTCGGAGCAGCCGACGATGGCGGCCGTACGCTCGGTCAGCCACAGGGCCTGCGCCAGCCGCCAGCGCGTGTAGCGCTCGCGCGAGTTGTGTTCCACATGCACCAGGCAGGGCACGCCGGCCCACAGCGCGGCAAAGCGGCCCCAGAGGTGGTCGCTGAACCCATGGGCGACCACGATGTCTGGCCGAAAATCCAGGCAGATGCGGCGCAGCTGCCAGACGGTGGCGGCATGGGACCAGCCCGCCACCACATCGACATCGATGCCGCCGTCGCGCAGCTTTTGCACGCGTTCATCGGAGGTATTGCGTTTGCGCCGCAGCACCAGCCGGGCGTCGAAGCGGCCCGATGCGCGGTGCGCCGACACCAGATCCACCGCCACCTGGGTGGCACCCGAGAAGCCGCCCGTCACGAAGTGCAGCACCCGGGGCCGGGCGGTGGTGGCGCGCTCCGTCACCGCACGGCTCCGCTGGCCCTTTCCAGGCCATGCAGCGATGACCACAGGGCCACCACGAGGAAGACGAAGAAGACGATGCCGCTGTTGTGCACGAAAAATTGCTGTGACATGCCGAAGGCCAGGTACATGGCTGGCATCAGGCTGCCCAGGATACGCAGCAGCAGGGCCTCGCGCCAGGGGGTGCTGTCCGCAGGCCACAGCGCCATGCGCCGCCGCGAGGGCCAGAACAGCCACAGCAGCGAGATGAACAGCGCTGCCTGCAGCAGAACGCCCGGCACACCGAGCTTGACCCAGATGTCCAGGAAGTCGTTGTGGATGAAGTTGTATTCGCGGATGGACTGGCCATAGCTGCCGGCGTCCACGCGCCGGTGCATCTCGTCCACATAGCCCTGCATGCCCCAGCCCAGCAGGGGCTTCTCGCCGATCATCTGCACGGCCAGCCGGTACTGCTCCAGCCGGGTGCCCAGCGAGGTGTTGGAGTTGCCGGAATGCAGGTAGTTGCTCACATCCAGGTAGACCTCGTCGACGCGCTCGCTGACGCGGGGTATGAAGGCCATCACGGTGGCCAGCGCCACCACGATTGCAGCGCAGCCCAGCAACAGGCGCCCGAAGTACTGCGGGCGGTACATGCGCACCAGCACCATCAGCATGAGGAACATCGGCAGCAGCGCCAGCCAGCCCCCCCGCGAGCCCGACAGCAGCGAAGCCAGCGCACCCATTGCAGCGGCCGCCAGCACCAGCAGGCGCCACAGCAGGGAGCGCTGGTGCCAGAAGGACATGGCATAGATGCACGAGAAGCAGCCCAGCAGCAAGGCCATGTTGCCCCACTGGATGGCATTGGTGTAGCCCGTGGCCCGCTCCATGCCCAGCACGCAGACCTGCCACAGGGCCATGAAGCCCGCGCCTGCGCTGCCCAGCGGTATGCCCCACAGGAAGATCCGCGCCGTGGGCGGGTAGCACATGGCGAACAGCAGGCTGACCGCGCCCAGGATGAATTTCACGGGGCGGTCGAACTGACCGGTGCCCCCGTCCAGCACGGACAGGTGGTACCACATCACCGCCATGCCCATGAACAGTGCCACCAGCAGCCAGGTGCCAGGCGACTGCCTGTACCGGACCCAGCGGGGCAGAAAACACAGGGCGCCCAGGGCCATGAGGCCCGCGCCATAGGAATAGCCCGAACGCAGCCACAAGGCCAGTCCGGGCACCAGAACAGCGGCCAGGGTCGTGAGGAGCCCTGGCAGCTTCGACTTGTCAAATCTCATCAAGACCGCGACTTTCTGCCCCAAAATGCGGGCATTCCGCTTTCCATCCGCTATGAAAAAAATTCCTGCGGTCTTATTCAGGCTGCTCCATCGCTGGGCAGCCCCTTCCAAAATCGGCGCAGATTACACCATGCCCGCGCCCTTGCAGCTGCCCCCATCGCCCCCGGCAGCCGATGGTCTTGCAGCGGACATCCCGAAGACGATCTGGACGTACTGGAACCAGTCCGGCCTGGACCCTTTCGTCCAGCAGTGCGTGGACAGCTGGCGGCGGCAATGCCCGGATCACCAGGTCATCGTCGTGACACCAGAGAGCCTGGGCCAGTACGTGGCCTGCGGCGACCTTCCTGCGGCGTTTGCCGAACTCCACCCCACCAAGCAATCGGACTGGCTGCGCCTGTATCTGGTGGCGCACCACGGCGGCTACTGGTTCGATGCCACCACGCTGCTGACCGCGCCGCTGGACTGGATGGGCGCCAGCGCAGGCGCCGCCGAGCTGGCCGGCTTCTACCTTGAGGGCTTCACCAGGGACAGGCGCTACCCCGTGATCGAAAGCTGGTCATTCTGCGCTCCGGCCGGCTCGCGCTTTGTATCGGAATGGCAAAAGGAGTTTCACCAGGCGCTGATCGTGGAGGGCCCTGCGGCCTACCTGCAGCGCCTGCAGTCGCGGCCCGACGCCGCCGAGGTGCTGCAGGGCATTCCCGATCCAAATTACCTTCTGATCCATGTGACGGCCCAGCAGGTGATGCGCCGGCTGCCCGATGCCCGGTTCACGCTGTTCAAGGCCGAGGACACCGCCTTCTTCTACCACCGCGCCCTGCGCTGGAAGTGGTACCTGCTCTACCCCCAGCTGTGCCTGGCGAAGGCGCCGCAGGTGGCGGCGCCCATCGTCAAGCTGCGCGGCGGGGAACGGCGCCATTTCACGGACATGCTGGCCTTGCACGGAGGTGCTGCGCCAGACAGCATCTGGAGCCGCGCGCTTTCGGCGCGCTGAGACACGCAAAGCGGGCCGAGGCCCGCTTTGCTCAATGCCCGCCTGCGAAGACTTCGCCGGCCTTCAAGCGGTACAGCGTGCCGCAGTAGGGGCACTTGGCCTCGCCGGTGTGGGCCACGTCCAGGTAGACCTTGGGATGGCTGTTCCACAGCTTCATGTCGGCCTTGGGGCTGGGGCAGAACACGCCGCCCTGGGCGTTGAGGTCCTTGGCCGCCAGTTCGACGGTGGCATTCGTTGTCATGCTTGCTTATCTCTTTCGTGGGTATCTGTCATTTTCATCGCCGGGCCGCCCCAAGATGAAAAGCACCCCCTCGGGGGGCAGTGGACCTTGCAAAGCAAGGGTAGCGTGGGGGTCATTTTTCTCAGACCCGAGTCAGCCAATGGGCGTACTTGGGGTTGCGGCCGTTGACGATGTCAAAGAAGGCCTGCTGGATCTTTTCGGTCAGGGGGCCGCGGCTGCCCGCGCCGATCTCGATGCGGTCCACCTCGCGGATGGGCGTGACTTCGGCGGCCGTGCCGGTGAAGAAGACTTCATCGGCGATGTACAGCTCGTCGCGCGTGATGCGCTTTTGCACCACCTCCAGGCCGAGGTCCTTGCAGATGTGCATCACGGTATTGCGCGTGATGCCGTTGAGCGCGCCGGCCGACAGGTCGGGCGTGTAGACCACGCCGTCCTTGATGACGAAGATGTTCTCGCCCGAGCCTTCGGAGACGAAGCCCGAGGCGTCCAGCAGGATGGCCTCGTCGTAGCCGTCGTCCAGCGCCTCGGTGTTGGCCAGGATGGAGTTGGTGTAGTTGCTCACCGCCTTGGCCTGGCTCATGGTGATGTTCACATGGTGGCGCGTGAAGCTGGAGATCTTGACGCGGATGCCGCGCTGCATGCCTTCCTCGCCCAGGTAGGCGCCCCAGGCCCAGGCAGCCACCATCAGGTGGATGGTGTTGCCCTTGGGCGAGACGCCCAGCTTGCGGTCGCCGATCCAGGTCAGCGGGCGCAGGTAGCACGATTCCAGCTTGTTGGCACGCACGACCTCTACCTGGGCCTGGTTCACCGCTTCCTGAGTGAACGGGATCTGCATGCGCAGGATCTTGGCGCTGTTGAACAGTCGCTTGGTGTGGTCTTCCAGGCGGAAGATGGCCGGCCCCTGTTCGGTCTTGTAGGCCCGAACGCCCTCGAATGCGCCGCAGCCGTAGTGCAGCGTGTGGGTCAGCACGTGGATCTTGGCATCGCGCCAGTCCACCAGCTGTCCATCCATCCAGATCTTGCCGTCACGATCGGCCATCGAGGGAACAACGGGGCTCATAGAAACATCCTTGGGGGTATTGAACAGAACACCAACCCGCTATTTTAGGGCGCGGGGGCTGCCTCGGGGGCCGCCGCCGTCTCGGGTTGCGGTTCGGGTTCGGGCGTGGGGCGCACCAGGGTCCACTTCACGAGCCGGCCATGCATGAACTCGCAGGTCACATGGGATTGCGTGCCGTCGGTCCAGCGGTAGATCTCGGGATGCTGGCCGTCTTCGGACAGGCGCTCGCCCAGGGAGCGCGTCATGGCCACCACGTGCATCAGCGAGACCTTGGGCTTGAGCTTGACGTTGAGCATCACGGCGCTGCCCACATAGCCCATGGGACGGTCCGAGGCCTTCTTCATGATGGACATCAGCCGCGTGAAATGCAGCAGCAGCCACATCATGATGCCGCCGCCCACGGCAACCACGCCCATCCAGCCATAGGACTGGTGCGCAGCCACCAGCAGTACGAGCAGACCCAGGGGAATCAGGATATTGCGCAAATTCATGGCGCCGATTGTCTTATGGAGGCGCCGCAGGACCGCTGCGGACAGTGCGTATGCCCCCGCAATGCGCTCGGCAAGGCAGTGCCTCAGCCCATCCCTCGGACGATGTTCATGGCTTCGTCCACGCGCTCCACGGCATGCACGGTCAGGCCGGGGATGGCCTTCTTGGGCGCATTGGCCTTGGGCACCACGGCCATGGTGAAGCCGAGCTTGGCGGCTTCCTTCAGGCGCTCCTGGCCTCGCGGCGCGGGGCGCACTTCGCCGGCCAGGCCCACTTCGCCAAAGGCCAGGAATCCCTTGGGCAGGGCGCGGCCGCGCAGGCTGGAGGTGATGGACAGCATCACGGCCAGGTCGGCCGCAGGCTCGCTGATGCGCACGCCGCCCACGGCATTGACGAAGACATCCTGGTCCGCGCAGGCCACGCCCGCATGGCGGCTGAGCACGGCCAGCAGCATGGCCAGCCGGTCCCGGTCCAGGCCCACGGACAGGCGCCGGGGCGCGGGGCCGCCCTGGTCGACCAGGGCCTGTATTTCCACCAGCATGGGCCGCGTGCCCTCCAGCGTGACCAGCACGCAGGAGCCCGGCACCGGCTCGCTGTGCTGGGACAGGAAGATGGCGCTGGGGTTGGTGACGCCCTTGAGGCCCTTCTCCGTCATGGCGAAGACGCCGATCTCGTTGACGGCACCAAAGCGGTTCTTGATGGCGCGCACCAGGCGGAAGTTGCTGTGCGTGTCGCCCTCGAAGTAGAGCACGGTGTCCACCATGTGCTCCAGCACGCGCGGGCCGGCCAGGGCGCCTTCCTTGGTCACATGGCCGACCAGGATCACGGTGATGCCCGTGGTCTTGGCCGCGCGCGTGAGGTGGGCCGCGCATTCGCGCACCTGGGCCACCGAGCCCGGCGCCGAGGACAGCTGGTCCGAGTACACGGTCTGAATGGAGTCGATGACGACCACGGCCGGCTGCGTGGCCTCCATGGTGGCGAGGATCTTCTCCAGCTGGATCTCGGCCAGCACATTGACCTGGCTGGCCTCCAGCCCCAGGCGGCGCGAACGCAGCGCGACCTGGGCACCGCTTTCCTCGCCGGTCACATACAGCGTGGGCAGGCCCACGCGGTGCAGCGCATCCATGGCCTGCAGCAGCAGGGTGGACTTGCCGATGCCGGGGTCGCCACCAATCAGCACCACGCCGCCTTCGACAATGCCGCCGCCCAGCACGCGGTCCAGCTCCTCGATGCCGCTGGGCGTGCGCGCCACGTCCTGGGCCTCGATGGCCGACAGCGGCATCACGGCCTGGGCATTGGCCAGGCCCGCATAGCCCTGCGGCTGGCTGAGCCGGTTCTTGCCCGCGCCCGCAGGCTCGGCAACGGCCTCGATCAGCGAATTCCAGGCCCCGCAGGCCGGGCACTTGCCCAGCCAGCGCGGGCTGGAGCCGCCGCAGGCATTGCAGATGAACGTGGTTTTGTCTTTGGCCATGGGTTGGGCACTATACCGAGCGGTGGCTGCCGCCCCGCCCGCCTGCCTGTTGTCTAACGCAGTTGCGTGACAAAGAGATATCGGTTATAGTTGCCTTCTTCGCTGCACAAAATGCGGTGAAACGAAATTACTGCGGAATTACCGCGCGATGGAGCAGTCTGGTAGCTCGTTGGGCTCATAACCCAAAGGTCGGAGGTTCAAATCCTTCTCGCGCAACCACCACGAAAAAAAGCCCACTTCGGTGGGCTTTTTTTCGTCTGTGCCTTTCTTGCTTTTCTCCACGCAGGTCAGCTGGGATCGTTCAGGTCTTCATGGTGGTCTGCCTGGCCCTGCTTCCAGTACGAGGCCACGCGCATGCGCTTGGGCGCGGCGCCCTTGGCCAGCAGCAGGCGCCGCAGCTCGGCCATGGCGCTGTGCTCGCCCGCCGCCCAGATATATCCGTCGTCGTCCTGGGGAAACTCCAGCGCCTGCACGGCGTCGGCCAGCGATTCGACCCAGGCACAGTCCAGCTGGGCCGTGCTCTTCCACTGGCGGCGGTCGGCAGGGTTGCGCAGCTGCACGCGCACCACGGCGCGGCTGCCGGCGGGCAGCTCGGCCAGGCGCCGCTCGATGGCGGGCATGGCGGTCTCGTCGCCGAACAGCCAATGCCACGGCAGGTTGGCCGAGATCACCAGGCTGCCGCGCGGCCCGGCCAGGCCCACCCACTGGCCCAGGGGCGCGGTCAGCGCCCATTCAGTGGCGGGGCCGGCATCGTGCAGTGCGAAATCCATGATGAGGTTCTGGCGCGCAGCGTCGTAGCGCAGCGGCGTGTAGTCGCGCAAGGTGGGGCGCTCGTCCTCCACGAAGGTGGGGCGGCCATCGAGCAGCACGGGAAGCGCGGGCAGTTCGCGCCCGGCCTGCGGCAGGATGAGCTTGACGTGGTCGTCAAAGCCCGCGCTGACGAAGTCCTCCAGCTCGGGTCCGCCCAGGGTCAGGCGCACAAAGCCGGGGCTGGGCTGCTCGCGCGAGAGCAATTGCACATGGCGGGCGCGGAAGGGATGGCGGACACGGTGGACGACGGGGGCAGGCGCCACGGCAGAGTTGGCTGGATTGGGCAAGTTCATTGGCGAAACGGCCTGTGACGGCCTAGAATGTTGATTTAGTCCACCAATTCTCTGTCATCCGTTGACTTTGTCAACATATTCCCACAAGACCCTGCCATGAATGCCTCCCTGCCCGCCGATATCTTCGAGGCCATGCACGAGCTGCTGCACCTGTTCCGCTCGCGCATGCGCGAGGACATGGAGTCCATGGAGCCCGGGCTGACGCCCAACGAGGTGCGCGTGCTGATGTACGTGGGCCGGCACCCGGGCCGCACGCAAAGGGATCTGGTCGACCACAGCCACATGGACAAGGCCCAGCTCGCGCGCATGCTGGCGCAGCTGCAGGAGCAGGGATGGCTGGACCGCGAACCGGACGCCCGCGACCGCCGCGTGCGCTGCCTGAGCCTCAGCCCCCAGGGCCAGGCCCTGTTCGACCGGCTGCGCCAGTCGCGCCAGGCGCTGGCGGCGCGGCTGCTCAAGGATTGGGAGCCTGCCGCGCAACAGCAGATGATGGCGCTGCTGGAACGGGCCAGGGACAGCGTCCAGGCCGCGCCCTGATCAATCGACGGCCTTGTTCACGCGCGGCGCGACGGCGCACATGAGTTCATAGCCCAGCGTGCCGGCCGCCTCGGCCACCTCGTCGATGGGCAGCACGGCGCCGTTGCCGGCGCGGCCCCACAGCGTGACTTCGCTGCCCATGCCGGCATCGGGCACGGGCGTCAGGTCCACGGCCAGCATGTCCATGCTCACGCGGCCCAGGGTGCGGGTGCGCACGCCGTCGACCAGCACGGGCGTGCCGGTGCCGCAGTGGCGCGGATAGCCGTCGGCATAGCCGCAGGCCACGGTGCCCAGGCGCACGGGAGCTTCGGCCGTGAAGCGCGATCCATAGCCCACGCTCTGCCCCGCAGCCAGCTGCTGCACGCCGATGATGCGCGAGCTCAGGGTCTGCGTGGGCTGCAGGCCCCAATGGGCCGCCGTGTGCTGCGGATAGTCGGGCGAGCTGCCGTACAGCACGATGCCGGGCCGCACCCAGTCGCAGCGCACCTGGGCATCGTCGCCATGGCGCAGCGTGGCGGCACTGTTGCCCACGCTGCGCTCGCCGGGCAGGTCGCACGTGGCGTCGTGAAAGCGCTGCAGCTGCGCGGAGATGCCCGACTGGCCAGCGCCTGCGTCGGCATCGCTGAAGTGGGTCATGAACGAGATTTCCTCCACCTGGGGCAAGGCATTGAGCCGGGCCCAGGCCGCGCGAAAGCGCTCGGGCGTGAAGCCCAGGCGGTTCATGCCGGAGTTCATCTTGAGGAAGACGCGGTGGCCGTTCTGCGTCTTGTGCGCGGCCAGCCAGTCGATCTGGGCGTCGCAATGCACGGCATGCCAGATGGACAGGCGCGAGCAAAGCTCCAGGTCGCGCGGCTCGAACACGCCCTCCAGCAGCAGGATGGGGCCGCGCCAGCCCAGCTGGCGCACGCGCTCGGCCTCGGCCAGGTCCAGCATGGCGAAGCCGTCGGCGCCGCGCAGGGCCTCGAACACGTTTTCGATACCGTGGCCATAGGCGTTGGCTTTGACCACGGCCCACAATTTGGCATCGGGGACCGCTTGCCGCACCCGCTCCAGATTGTGGCGAAGCGCGGCGGAATGGATGGTGGCAAGAATGGGACGCGGCATGGTTTTCACTCAGTCAGAAGCTTGGGATTCTGGCACTGCCGGCCAAAGGCCGCGTGATATAACCGCCAGTCACTTGCCACGGGGCCCTTATTTAACCGGTCAGCAGCCCTGCGGCTGACCCCATCTGCCTATCCATGAAGCGCGGTTTCTACACCATCATGTCAGCGCAGTTCTTCAGCTCGCTGGCAGACAACGCCCTGTTCGTGACCGCCGTGGAACTGCTGCGCACCAATGGCGCCCCCGAGTGGCAGCGCGCCGCCCTGGTGCCCATGTTCGCGCTGTTCTACGTGATCCTGGCCCCCTTCGTCGGCGCCTTTGCCGACGCCCTGCCCAAGGGGCGGGTGATGTTCATCAGCAATGCGATCAAGATCGTGGGCTGCCTGATGATGCTGTTCGGCAACCATCCGCTGATCGCCTACGCCGTGGTCGGCCTGGGCGCAGCGGCCTACTCGCCCGCCAAGTACGGCATCCTCACCGAGCTGCTGCCCGCCTCCCAGCTGGTCAAGGCCAATGGCTGGATCGAGGGGCTGACCATCACCTCCATCATCCTGGGCGTGCTCGTGGGCGGGCAGTTGCTGAGCCCGGGCATCTCGACCCATCTGCTGGACTTCGACCTGCCGCTGCTGGACACGGGCGTGGACACTGCGGCCGAAGCGGCGATTGCCGTGCTGGTCGGCGTCTATGCGCTGGCCGCCTGGTTCAACCTGCGCATTCCGCTGACCGACACCATCCTGCGCCCGCTGCGCCAGGACCCCAGCAAGAGCCTGCTGGCCAACACCCTGGCCCTGCTGCCCGACTTCTGGACCTGCAGCCAGCGGCTGTGGGGGGACAAGCTGGGCCAGATCTCGCTGTCCACGACCACGCTGTTCTGGGGCGTGTCGGGCAATCTGCGCTACATCGTGCTGGCCTGGGGCGCGGCGGCCCTGGGCTACGGTACCTCCCAGGCATCGGCCCTGGTGGGCGTGGTGGCCATCGGCACGGCGGCAGGCGCCATCCTCGCATCCATGCGCATGCGGCTGGACAATGCCACGCGCGTCATTCCGCTGGGCATCACCATGGGCCTGCTGGTGATCGCCATGATCTTCATCCACAGCGTGTGGGTGGCCATTCCCTTCCTGATCCTGCTGGGCGGCCTGGGCGGCTTCCTGGTCGTGCCCATGAATGCGCTGCTGCAGCACCGCGGCCACAACCTCATGGGCGCGGGCCGCTCGATTGCCGTGCAGAACTTCAACGAGCAGGCCTGCATCCTGGCGCTGGGCGCCTTCTATGCGCTGTCCACCAAGTTCGGGCTGTCGGCCTTTGGTGCCATCACGGTGTTCGGCCTGGTGGTGGCCGGCATCATGTGGCTGATCGGACGCTGGCACAGGAACAACCTGCGCCAGCATCCCGAGGAAGTCGAGCGCCTGCTGGCGATTGCCCGCAAGGATTGCCACTAGCCTGCCCTTGTCCCCACGGCGTCCGGAGCAGGCCTTGCCTGCCCGGGCGTTTTTCATTGCCCCATGCATAGCCCGCTGCCCGTTCTCGCCCTGCTGTTCAACACCCTGGTCTGGGGCCTGGCCTGGTGGCCGTTCCGCGCCATGCACGAGGCCGGCCTGCATCCGCTGTGGGCCACGGCGCTGATGTATGCCCTGGTGCTGGCGGGGCTGGTCGCGCTGCGCCCGGCCAGCCTGCGCCAGGCGCTGCAGTACCCGGCCCTGATCCTGCTGGGCGCCTGCGCGGGCAGCAACAACATCGCCTTCAACTGGGCCGTGACCATTGGCGACGTGGTGCGCGTGGTGCTGCTGTTCTATCTGATGCCCGCATGGTCGGTGCTGTTGGCCTGGAGGCTCCTGGGCGAGCGGCCCACGCCCGCTGCGCTGACGCGGCTGCTGCTGGCCTTCGGCGGGGTGGCGCTGGTGCTGGTGCCCGAGGGCACATTCAGCGGCGGCTCGCCCGGGCTGCTGCGCGGCCTGTCGCTGGCCGACGGCCTGGCACTGTTCGGCGGCTTCACCTTCGCGCTGACCAATGTGCTGCTGCGCCGCCTGCAGGCCGTGCCGGCGCAGGCGCGCATGCTGGCCATGTTCAGCGGCTGCATGGCGATGGGCCTGTTCAGCGCCTTTGCAGGCAGCAGCGTGGGCCTGGTGCCGCCGCTGCCGGCTCCGCAGGCCGGCTGGATGCTGATCGCCGCCGGCCTGGCCATGCTGCTGATGCTGGGCAACTGGGCGCTGCAGTTCGGCGCCGCGCGCCTGCCGGCCGGCGTGACGGCCGTGGTCATGCTGGCCGAAGTGGTGTTCGCCAGCGTCTCCTCGGTGCTGATTGCAGGCGAGGTGCTGACGCCTCGCACGCTGCTCGGCGGCGCCTGCATCATCGCGGCCGCGCTGCTGTCTGCGCTGGCGCATGCACGACGGCGTGGGGCTTGACGCCCTGCCCGCACCAACGCTGCGCAATCAGCCCGTGAGCTGCCCGGCCAGCAGCAGGTAGCCCGGCAGCCAGCCTGTGAGCACGCCCTGCGCAATGCACAGCGTGCCCGTCATGCGGCCGATGTTGCGGCCCAGGGCCAGCAGCATGAAGAACATGGCCCACAGCACGGCCCAGGCCGCCCAGTTGGCGGCCATCCACCAGTCGATGGCAGTGCGGGCGCCGATCAGCGAATCGATGGCCACCGGCACGGCCGTGATCGCCACGAAGAGGCTGAACCAGCCCAGGCCCCGGCCATCGGCCCCCGTGAAGCGGTTGATGGCCACCCACAGGTAGGTGAAGGCGAACAGCAGGGTGAGCGCGCCGGTCTTGACAGAGGCCGCATCAGGCTCGGGCCCGAAGGCCGAGGCCAGGCCGATGATCAGCGAGACCAGGCCCGCGAACACGTTGATGACCCAGATCTCCCGGTCGGCAATGCGCCCCAGCATCCACAGGCCATTCAGGCACAGCACGGCGCCCACGTAGAACAACGACAAACCCAGCCACATCGCAAGTCTCCTTTTGCTTTTTTGCTTTTGAAGTGCCTTGCGCGCCCTTGCCAGACCACGGGAACGAGCGCGCACGGCAAGGCGCCGCCGCACCCGTGGCCGGGTGCAGCGGCGTCCGTGAAACAGTTCATCCCCGGGCCCGCCCCTGGTGGGCATCTGCGTGCTGGCGGAAGGGTCCGCTGCAGAGATGCCGCCTGTGATCCAGGGCGGGTTCACCGGCGCGGCCCTTGCCAAGCATGCGGCGGTGGAGTGTGCCGGCAGACGGTGCTACCGGTCTTTGGCGTCGGTCCTTGGCGCCGGTCCTTGGTACCTCAGGCCGCCTGCGTCTGCAGGCGACGGCGGGCGCGTTCCAGCTGCTGCGCCACCTGGCGCGGGTTCATGCCGTACATGTCGGCAAAGCCGGCTTCGGAGGTCTGGCCGCTGGCCTCGAAGGCGCGCAGCAGAGCTTCGTCTCGTGCAGAACGCGCATCGGCTTCGGCCAGGGCCTCGGCCACCAGGGCGTTGGTGGCCTCGTCACGGCCCTGCACGCGCGCCGCATAGTCGTCGCGGGACAGGCCCGAGGCCTCGTAGGCGGCGATGATGCGGTTGCGCAGCTTGGGCGCCAGGTCCTCGGGCGAGCGGTGCTGGCGGCGGCGAAAGACCTCGATCAGCGCATGGTGCACATGCTCGGGCGCCATGGGCTCGACCGATTGGCCCTGCAGGTCATGGCGCGCCTGGCCGCTGGCCACCACGGTGAGGTAGCGGCTGGAACGTGTGTGCTGGGACAGGGCCAGCTTGAGCTGGTCGCGGTCGATGGCTTCGGGATGGGCGGCCAGCAGGTCCTCGAAAATGCCGCGCTTGAGCGGCAGGGGCTGCTCGCCGAACAGGTTCGGATGCCATTGGGCCAGTTGCGCCAGCAGCGGGTGCTGGGTGCGCACAGGCCTGGATGCGGGAGCCTCGGCACTGCCGGCCGCGCCGGTTGCGGCGTCGGCGACGGGCTCGGAGGCCTTGCCCTTGTTGCGGCCACGTCCGCCGCGGCGCGAGCGCTTGCGGCCCTGGCCATCGGCGCTGGCGGCAGCCTGCGGCACGGTGCCGGCAGCGGCGTCCGCCGGCAGCGCGGCGTTCTGTTCTTGCGGTTCAGACACGGATTCAGTCATGGCGGAGCACATGGGCTTGGAGAAAACGAAACCCCGCATCATGCCAGCATTGCAAAGGCTTGCGCGGGCATAGTCCCCACGGCGTCGCGCATGCGGCACAGATGCGCGGGTGTTGCCCGGGTGGCATCAGGCCGGCAGGGCCTCGTCCAGCACCTCGATCCAGTGGCGCACCGGCACGTCCGTTCCGTTTTGCAGGTGGACGATGCAGCCCATGTTGGCCGAGAGGATGGCTGCAGGCCGCCGGGCATCGAAGCCTTCGGTCAGTGCGCCGATCTTGCGGTCGCGCAGCTGGTGCGAGAGTTCGGGCTGCAGCACCGAGTAGGTTCCCGCCGAGCCGCAGCACAGGTGCGACTCGGTGCGCGCCACGCGCAGCTCGAAGCCCAGCCTGGCCAGATGGGTTTCCACGCCGCCGCGCAGCTTTTGCCCGTGCTGCAGCGTGCAGGGCGGGTGGTAGGCCATGGGCGCGGCCGGTGCGCGCACCCTGCCCTGCAGGCGCTCGGCCAGCTCGGGCAGGAGCTCAGGCAGCAGCTCGCTCAGGTCGCGCGTGAGGGCGCTGATGCGGGCTGCCTTGTCCGCGTACTGCGCATCGTCCTTGAGCAGGTGGCCGTATTCCTTGACGGTGACGCCGCAGCCCGAGGCATTCATGACAATGGCCTCCACCGCGCCGCTGTCCACCTGGGGCCACCAGGCGTCGATGTTGGCGCGCATCTGCGCCTTGCCGCCTTCCTGGTCGTTGAGGTGGAATTTCACGGCACCGCAGCAGCCGGCGTTGGGAGCGATCACGGTCTGTATGCCGGCCGCATCCAGCACGCGCGCCGTGGCGTAGTTGATGCGCGGCATCATCGCGGGCTGCACGCAGCCGGCCAGCAGCAGCACCTTGCGCGCATGCTCGCGCACGGGCCAGCGGCCCGCGTCCTGCGGCTGGGGCACTTTCTCGGCCAGGACTTCGGGCAGCAGGCCGCGCACGGCCTGTCCCAGCTTCAGGGCCGGGGCGAACAGCGGCGAGTTCAGTCCCTCCTTGAGCGCCCAGCGCCTGGCGCGCTCGCTGAAGGGGCGCGGCACCTGCTCCTCGACGATCTTGCGGCCTATGTCCACCAGGTGGCCGTACTGCACGCCGCTGGGGCAGGTGCTTTCGCAGTTGCGGCAGGTCAGGCAGCGGTCCAGGTGCTGCTGGGTGGCGCGCGTGGGCGTCCCGCCCTCCAGCACCTGCTTGATCAGGTAGATGCGGCCACGCGGCCCGTCCAGCTCGTCGCCCAGCAATTGGTAGGTCGGGCAGGTGGCCGTGCAAAAGCCGCAGTGCACGCACTTGCGCAAAATGGCTTCGGCCTCCTGGCCCTCGGGCGTGGCGCGGTACTGGGGTGCGAGTTGAGTCTGCATGGTGGGGCTCTTGTTGTACGGGTATCGGGGAACGGTCAGGCACGGCAGCCGGACACGGCGGTCATGCACGAGGCGCGGCCCGCCGGCCCAGCAGCAGGGGCAACCGCGCACGGTCGGCCCACAGCGGCGGCAGGGACAGCAGGCACAGCACCACGGCCAGCGGCACGACGAAGACGAAGCCCAGGTGCCTGAAACCCAGCGCGCCCGCAATGCCGCCCAGCAGGAACATGGACAGCAGCCCTGCGAACAGCCGCAGCCGCACATGGTTGGCGTGGACCCGGTGCTCGGGCGGGCTGCCATGGCGGTTCCAGTAGAGGGCTCGGCCCAGCTCCATGCCCAGGTCGGTGATCACGCCCGTCATGTGCGTGGTGCGGATCTGCGAGGACGACATCTTGGTCACCGTGGCGTTCTGCAATCCCATGATGAAGGACAGCAGCAGCACGGCCAGCGGCACGGCGAACGGCGTGGGCCAGGCCAGCATGGCCGCGCCCAGCACGCCGAAGAGCAGCATCAGCGCGGCTTCCAGCAGCAGCGGCAGCGCATAGCTGCTGCGCAGCCGGTGGTGGCGCGCCCAGTTGACCAGCAGCGACGTCGCGGCCGCGCCGCACAGAAAGGCCAGCAGCGCGCCGCAGGCACTGAGCACCAGCGCCGTATTGCCCAGCACGAGGTTGTCGGCCAGCAGCGAGACAAAGCCCGTCATGTGCGAGGTATAGGAGTGCACCAGCAAAAAGCCGCCCGCATTCACCGCACCCGCGTTGAAGGCCAGCAGCAGGCCCAGCGTGCGGTTGCTGGCCACCGTGCGGTGCCGGTCCGTGAGCAGGTGCAGGTGGTGGCGCATGCGCATGGGCGGAGCCAGGCGTTGGCCCGGCCTACCAGGCGGCGGCCAGCCGGCCGCGGTTGAAGATGCCCGCAGGATCGAAGGCCTGCTTGAGCCGTGCATGCAGCGCGGCCGTGGCATCGGCCGCCTGGGCGTCGAAATCGGGCTCGGCGCCGGGCTGCCCCGTTGCCTCGGAGCGGAACAAGGTGGCCGATCCGTCCGCTGCTTTTGCCAGCGCGCGAAGCGCATGGCCCAGCGCACGCGGCGCCTGTACCCAGCGCAGTGCGCCGTGCCATTCGATCAGGGGCCCCGTGCATCCGTCAGGCAGCGCAAGCACCGGCGCTGTCTGCGGCACGGACAGGCGCCACAGCGCATGGCCCGGTGCGCGTGCGGTGAACCAGGGCAGCTGGTGCTCCCGGCAGGCCTGCCAGTCGGCCGCAGCGCTGTGCATGCGCTCGCCCCCCAGGCGCCCGCAGGCCGCCTGCACGGCGGCACGCGCACCGCGCAGGCGCAGGTACAGCACGCCCTGGGCCGCGCTGTCTTCCTGCAGCCAGCAGCTGGCATTGAGCGGCAGCGGCTGTCCGCCCCAGGCATTGAGCCAGTCCAGCGCCTGCTGCTGCGTGCATTCGAAGCGCAGCGTGGCCTCGGCAGGCGCCACGGGCAGCACCTTGAGGCTGACCTCGGTGATCAGGCCCAGCGTGCCCCAGGAGCCCGCCATCAGCCGCGAGACGTCGTAGCCCGCCACGTTCTTCATGACTTGGCCGCCATAGCGCAGCAGCTCGCCCTGGCCGTTGATCATCTCCAGCCCCAGCATGAAGTCGCGCACGGCGCCCACGCTGGCGCGTGAGGGGCCCGACAAGCCGGAGGCCACCATGCCGCCCACGGTGGCGCGGCCATCCGCTCCCTCGAAATGCGGAGGCTCGAAGGCCAGGCACTGGCCCTGTGCGGCCAGCAGGGCCTCGACCTCGGCCAGCGGCGTGCCGGCGCGCACGGTCACCACCAGCTCGCTGGGCTCATAGCTGACCACGCCGGCCAGCGTCCGCGTGTCCAGCAGTTCGCCCTGCAGGGCCAGTCCGTGGAAATCCTTGGTGCCGCCGCCGCGTATGCGCAGCGGCGTGGCGTCGGCCGCCGCGGCGCGCACGCGCTCGGCGATCTGGATGAGTTGGCTTTGGGCTGAATCCATGGCCTGCATGGTAGCGGCTGGGCCCTTTTGCGCCTCGGTGCGGGCCCGTGAATTTTTTGAACGGCGCGCTTGAAGTTCTGCGGGCGGCGCAAAACAGCCGGGACGAAAAGGCAAAGACGCCATCTCTGCAGCGGCTCCAAAGCAAAAAAGGCCCCGGTGCAAGCACCGAGGCCAATCCGCAATGAACTCCCTGGAAACCGATCAGCGGTAGTACGCCACCTCGCCGTGCGTGGTGATGTCCAGGCCCTGGCGCTCGGACTCTTCGCTGACGCGCAGGCCGACGACCAGATCGCAGATCTTGTAGGAGATGCCAGCCACCACGCCGGACCAGACGATGGTCAGCAGCACGCTCTTGACCTGCACCCACACTTGATGGCCCATGTTGAAGTTTGCCGGCTCGATGCCGCCCAGGCTGGAGGCGCAGAACACGCCGGTCAGGATGGCGCCCAGGATGCCGCCCACGCCGTGCACGCCGAACACGTCGCAGACGTCATCGACCTTGAGCAGCTTCTTCAGGCCGGACACACCCCACAGGCAGACGGGACCGGCAATCAGACCCATGACGATGGCGCCCATGGGGCCCACGAGGCCGGCCGCCGGGGTGATGACCACCAGGCCGCCCACGGCGCCCGAGGCGGCGCCCAGCATCGAGGCCTTGCCCTTGTGCAGGGCTTCAGCGGCCAGCCAGGAGATGGTGGCGGCGCCCGTGGCGACGATGGTGTTGATGAAGGCCAGGCCGGCGATGCCGTTGGCAGCACCTGCCGAGCCGGCGTTGAAGCCGAACCAGCCCACCCACAGCAGCGAGGCACCGACCATGGTCAGCGTCAGGCTGTGCGGAGGCAGGGCCTCACGGCCGAAGCCGATGCGCTTGCCCAGCATGTAGGAACCCACCAGTCCGGCGATACCGGCGTTGATGTGCACCACGGTGCCGCCTGCGAAGTCCAGCGCGCCGTCCTTGCCCAGCAGGCCGCCGCCCCAGACCATGTGGGCCATGGGGATGTAGCTGAAGGTGAACCACAGCACCGAGAACAGGATCACGGCAGAGAACTTGATGCGCTCGGCGAAGGCGCCGACGATCAGGGCCACGGTGATGGCGGCGAACGTGGACTGGAAGGCCACGAACACGTACTCGGGAATGGTCGGCAGTGCGCCGGCCAGCGTGTCGGGCGCAATGCCCTTGAGGAAGATCTTGCCGAAGCCGCCGAAGAAGTTGCCTTCGCCCGCAAAGGTCAGCGAGTAGCCGTAGACGGCCCACAGCAGCGTGATCAGCGAGAAGATCACGAACACCTGGCACAGCACGGACAGCATGTTCTTGGTGCGCACCAGGCCGCCGTAGAACAGTGCCAGGCCCGGGATCACCATCAGGATCACCAGCATGGTCGAGGTCAGCATCCAGGCCGTGTCACCGGCGCTGAGCGCGGGGGCCGGCGCCTCGGCTGCGGCCGCGGCGGCGGCGGCGGGGGCTGCCGCAGCGGCCGCATCGGCAACGGCTGCAGCGGCGGCGGGCTCCTGTGCCAGGGCAGCGGCGCCTGCGGCCAGCAGGCCCAGCCCCAGGCCCATGGAAAGAAGTCGTTTGGTCATGGCAGTCTTTCGGGAAACGTGGGGTTGAAACTCACAGTGCGCTGTCGCCGGTCTCGCCGGTACGGATGCGGACGGCCTGCTCGATGGGCAGCACGAAGATCTTGCCGTCACCGATCTTGCCGGTGCGCGCAGCGGCCTCGATGGCATCGATCACCTGGTCCACCAGCGCGTCGGGCACGGCGGCCTCCAGGCGCAGCTTGGGCAGGAAATCGACCACGTATTCCGCGCCGCGGTACAGCTCGGTATGGCCCTTTTGGCGGCCGAAGCCCTTGACTTCGGTCACGGTGATGCCCTGCACGCCGATGTCGGAGAGCGCCTCGCGCACCTCGTCCAGCTTGAAGGGCTTGATGATGGCGGTCACCAGTTTCATGATGCTTAGCTCCTCAGGTCCGGTTACAGGGTCTTGGTCAGCGTCACGATCAGGCGGGCTTTGTTGACGTCACCAAAGTAAGACTTCTTGTTCGCACCCGTGACGGCCGCGCCCAGCGACACGCCGTCGCCGAAATCGTAGGCACCGCCCACGCTGTAGTCCATATAGTTGGGCACGCCCAGGCCCTTGATGTCGCTGGCAAAGCGCGTGAAGCCCAGCGAGGCCTTCACGGTCACCTTGGGCATGACTTCCTTGCTGAAGCCCAGCCACAGGTAGCCGGTATTGCGGCCCGACAGGCCCGAGCCGGCTTTCTCGCCCGCCCAGCCGAAGTAGTCCTTGGACACGGTGTGCGAATACTTGGCCGTGAACGGGCCGTACGTGGCCGCGCCATACAGCTCGGTGGTGTTGCCGCTGGAGTTGCCCGAGTACAGGTATTGCAGGGCCCCGAAGTCCAGGTCCACCTCGCCGGCCTTGAACTTGTAGCCACCGTAGAAGTCGGTTTCCAGGGAGTTGCCCGGCAGCCAGTCCACGCTGGAGTTCCAGTTGCCGATGTACCAGCCGCTGTCGCCGAAGGTGTAGTCGAAACCGCCTTGCAGGGCAGGCTTGACGGCCTTGTTGCGTCCCGTGTCCTGGTCCTGTCCGCGGAACTTGTAGTTCGTCGTCAGGGACACATTGGCCGTGAGCTGGGCATGGGCCCAGAGCGGAGCGATGGCGACACAGGCGATGGCGAGCGACTTGAGGCTGGCACGGGACATGGGATCCTCCGGTTTGAAAAATTTCGTGACAACCGGGTTAAGCACGGACCGTGCCAGTCTTTTCTGCCGGGTGGGGCGCCTTCCGACCTACCAATGCAGCACCGCAGCATCCTCCCATGCACCGGCTTTGTGCAGAAGTTCTGCACCGTTACGGTGATAGCGGTCGCTCACATGGTATCTCACCAAAAATGCACCAAAAAAGTGCAAATGCTTTCATGCCCAGTACAGCACATTCCCAGGTCGCCTGCCACAGCACATGATCAGCCAAGTCTGGATTACCTGATTTTGGAACATGCCTGATTGGATAGCCTGCCATTCAAATACATGCCTGTATCCAAGATGGGAAATTGCTTACATTTACAGGATGTATCTGACCCTGCATTTGATTGCCCTATGGCCATCGGCTTGTCTATGATCCCCGCTCACCAAGAGACGGGAGGCCGCCCCCAGGGCGGTTCATACAATGACACGCCGAGTCACCATCCATACGCCATTGGGCGATGAACTGCATTTCCGTGAATTGCGCGGCCAGGAAAACATCAGCCAGCTCTTCAGCCTCGATGTGGAAATGCTCAGCGAAAACGAAAGCATCGATCCCAAGGCCCTATTGGGCAAAAACGCCACCATAGAAATAGAAACCCAGGGCGGCGGCAGGCGCTTCATCGACGGCATCGTCACCCGCTTTGGCATGCAGGGCCAGGATCACCGCCACTACGCCTACAAGGCGCGCCTGAGCCCCTGGCTGTGGCTGGCCACGCGCAAGAGCGACTTTCGCATCTTCCAGAACCTCAACGTGCCCGACATCATCGAGCAGGTATTGGGCGTCTATGGCCATCCAATGCAAAGGAAACTCACGCGCGCCTATCGCAGTTGGGATTACTGCGTGCAATACAACGAAAGCGATTGCGACTTCGTCTCGCGATTGATGGAGCACGAAGGCATCTACTATTTCTTCGAGCACGCATCGGGCCAGCACACCCTGGTGCTGTGCGACGACATCATTGCCTCGCATGGCGCATTGCCCGGCGGCGAATCCATTCCCTTCTATCCCCCGGAAAAAGCCGCCGCAGGCGATCAGGAAAACATCCACGCCTGGCAGCTGGAGCAGGAAATCAAGCCAGGCCGCCATTACATCGACGACTACGACTTCAAAAAGCCCCGGGCCGAACTGTCCCACATGCGCCGCGATCCACCGGGCCATGCGCACGATGGCCATGAAACCTACGAATGGCCGGGCGGCTACACGGAGTACGGCGATGGAGATGCCTACATCCGCGTGCGCCTGAAGCAAGGCCTCACGGGCCACAGCCGGGTGCGGGGCCAGTCCTGCCACCGGGCGCTGGCCACGGGCTACACCTTCAGCCTCTACAACTACCCGCGCGGCGACCAGAACCGGCAGTACCTGATCACGGGCCTGAGCTACCACCTCAAGGAGAATCCCCGCGTCAGTGCCGTCGCCCCGGGCGCCAAGGGCAGCGCCGCCGAAGACGGCTCCTTCCAGCGCTACGAACTGCAGGCCCAGCCCACCAGCCTGGCCTTCACGCCGCCGCGCACCACGCCCAAGCCGCGCACCACGGGCCCGCAGACTGCCGTCGTCGTGGGTCCGGCCGGAGAGGAAATCTGGACCGACGAATACGGCCGCATCAAGGTGCAGTTCCACTGGGACCGGCTGGGCAGCAAGGACCAGAACTCCAGCTGCTGGATCCGCGTGGCCACCAACTGGGCAGGACCAGGCTTTGGCGCCATCTCCATCCCGCGCATAGGGCACGAGGTGGTGGTGGACTTCCTCAACGGCGACCCGGACTATCCCATCGTCACGGGCTGCGTCTACAACGCGGCCAACATGCCGCCCTGGGCGCTGCCGGCCAACGCCACGCAATCGGGCATCAAGACCCGATCGAGCAAGGGCGGTGCCGCAGGCGCGGGCATGAAGAACGGCCCGGGCGACGCCAACGCCATCCGCTTCGAGGACAAGGCGGGCGCCGAACAGCTGTGGCTGCATGCGCAAAAGGACCAGCTCACCGAGGTCGAGAACGACGAGGACAAATGGGTGGGCAACGACCGGCGCAAGACCATCGACCGGGACGAGACCAGCGTCATCCACCGCGACCGCACCGAGACCGTGGACCGTGACGAGACCATCACCGTGCACAACAACCGCACGGAGCGGGTGGACCACGACGAGAAGATCAGCATCGGGGACAACCGCAACGAGGATGTCGGCATCGACGAGAACATCTCCATCGGCAAGAACCGCAGCAAGACCATCGGCAAGACCGAGACCGACAAGATAGGCCAGAACTGGCACGTCACGGTCGGCCTGCTCAAGACCCAGACCATAGGCATGGCCTACATGCAGAACGTGGGTGGGCTGAAGATGATGAACATCGGCATCAACTACATGGAAAACATCGGCGTGGCCATGCAGACCCATGTGGGCATGAACCAGAGCCTCACCGTGGGGCAGGAGCGCCAGGTCAAGGTCGGCAGCAAGCAAAGCACCGAAGTGGGCTCGCAGTACTCGCTGACCGTGGGCGGTGGTGGCGGGGGTGGTGGCGGCAGCGGTGGTGGCGCGGGAGGTGGCGCCGGTGGCGGCATGGCCATGAACATCACGGCGCCCGGTGGGGGCGATGGCGGCGGCGGTGGGGGCGCAGGCGGAGGTGGCAAGGCCTCGCAGCTCACCATGGATGGACAAAGCATCCAGCTCAATGCCGCCAAGATCCGGCTCGAAGCCCAGCAGGAAATCCTGCTGACCTGCGGCGAAAGCACCATCCGCATCACGCCCGGCGACATCCAGATCCTCTCGCCCATGGACCGGCTCAACTGCTGAGGCCCGCATGTCCTGCAGCCCCTGCATTCCCCGCATCTTCCGCATCCGCCGTCCCGTTCTCTCTCACCTCTCCAGGAGCAGCCTCGCATGAGTGGCCAACCCGCAGCCCGCATCACCGACAGCGTCGTCAAGGGCAAGATCGTCACCGGCTCGCGCACCGTGCTCATCGGCAGCCAGGGGGGCCTTGCCTGCTCCGTCTGCCCGGGCGGCATCACCGTCAGCTCCCCCGTCAACCCCCAGCTCGGCGCCAAGGTCCTGCTGGGCGCACAAGACCTGGACTTCGCCCTGCCATCGGCTGCGCTGCCCGTGGCCTGGCAGCGCCAGTACAGCAGCTACGTCAACCCCGAGCACGGCGCGGCCTGCGGCCTGCTGGGCCATGGCTGGCACCTGCTGCAGGAGCTCAGCATCCGCCTGCAGGAAGAGGCCACCTTGCTGCTGGACGCCAGCGGCCGCGTCATCACCTTCGACCAGCCTCTGGCCCCGGGCGGCCAGCTGCACAGTGCCAGCGAAGACATCTGGCTGCTGCGCGGCGGCAGCCCGGAGCCGGACGGCGGCACAGCGCCCTGGGCTGCGAACCCGCGCTGGTCGCATGTGGAGGCGGCGCTGGCGTGCAATCCCGAGGCCATCCTGGCCTTCAGCGGCGATGGCGACACCCTCTGGGGCTTTGGCCCCCCGCCCGGTGAGTCGGTCGATGGCCCCTGGCGCCTCATGGCCCAGATCGACCGCTTCGGACGCCGCCAGCTCTACCACTACAGCGACGGCAAGACCACGGCCCCGGACGTCAACGGCAGTCCGGAACCGCTGCCCGCAGGCCGCCTGGTCTCGCTGAGCGACGGCACAGGCCGGCGCTACCGCCTGCTGCACCAGCGCATCCACGGCGGCAAGGACGCGCAGGGCCTGAACGGACTGTGGGGCGCCGACGATGGCTGGCGCCTCATCGGGGTCGACCTCACGCAGGACCCGTTGCATCCCCTGTCCACCCCCATCACGCTCGTGCGCTACGGCTACAGCAGTGCAGGCGATCTCATCACCGTCCACGACCGCGCAGGCCAGCTCGTGCGCGAATTCGAATGGGACCACCACCGCATCAGCGCCCACCGCCATGCCAGCGGACCCTGGCACCGCTACCGCTACGAGAGCGCCCAGCCCGGCGCCCGCGTCATCGAACACAGCAACCAGGAAGGGCTGTCCTACCGCTTCGACTACCTCAGCCAACCGCCGGGCCCGGACGGCCAGCCGCGCGCGGCCACCCGCGTCAGCGACAGCCTGGATCGCATCGAGACCTACTACTTCGAAGGTGCGGCGGGCCTGTCGCGCCTCATCGCCCACCACAAGGCCGACGGCAGCCGCTGGCTGCAGGCCTACGACAGCTTCGGCCGCCTGGCCTCTCGCACCGACCCGCTGGGCCGCAGCGTCCACCTCAGGCGCGACGGCCAGGGTCGGCTCATCGGCGTGCAACTGCCCGACGGGCGCAGCACCCAGCAGGAACACGACGAAGCCACGGGCCGCCTGCTCGCCTCCACCGACCCGGCAGGGGCCACCACCGGCTACCAATACGACGCCTGGGGCCGCCTCACCCAGATCACCCAGGCCGACGGCAGCACCGAGCGCTACCACTACCCCGACCCCCAGGAAGCGCCGCTCACCTGCGACAGCCCCTGGCGCATCGAAGACGCCCAGGGCGGCAGCAAACAGCTGGCCTGGAGCGACGCGGGCCAACTGCTCAGCTACACCGACTGCTCGGGCCACAGCACGCACTACCACTACGACCGCTGGGGTGCGCTCATCGAAGTGGGCAACGCCCTGGGCCAGCGCCAACGCCACCAGCGCGACGGCCAGGGCCGCATCGTGGCCAGCGAACTGCCCAACGGCCAGATCGAGCGCTACCACTACGACAGCGCAGGCCACCTCACGCGCATCGAACCGGCCCAACCCCCGCTCACCCCTCTCATGGGGGCACAAAGCCCTGCTGCACCGGCCGCCGACCCCAGCATCCACCTGCGCTACGACCTCTGGGGCAGGCTGGTCCAGCGAACACATGGCGGCCTCACCCTGGGCTTCGAATACGACAGCGCTGGCCGCCTCACGCGTCTCGTCAACGAAAACGGAGCCCAAAGCCGCTTTGCCTGGGACGCGCTGGACCGGCTCGTGCAGGAAGAAGGGTTCGACCAGCGGCTGCAGCGCTACCGCTGGGATGCGGCAGGCCAGCTCATGGAAGCCACGGACGGCAACGCCGCACGGCAAAGCAGCAGCCACTACCGCTGGGACGAAGGCGGCAGATTGGTCGAACGTCAGCTGCCCGCCACGGCCCATGCGCCGGCCCAGACCCACCGCTACGAATGGGATGCGGCCGGACGCCTCATGGCCGCCAGCGTCTGGCAGCACACCGCAGAGAACACCATCCAACTGCAAAGCCGCATAGCACTGGAACGCGATGCCCTGGGCCGCATCACCGCAGAAGTGCAGCAGCTGTACCGGCCCGGCAAGCACAGCAACGGGGGCGGCGGCGCAGACCAGATCGAATACGAACACCGCATCGCCCACAGCCTGGATGCGCTGGGCGCACGCCAGCACAGCCAGCTGCAAGGCCTGGGAGAGATCGCCTGGCTCACCTACGGCTCAGGCCATGTGCACGGACTGCAGCTCAACGGCGCCGGCCTCATCGACTTCGAACGCGACGCCCTGCACCGCGAAGTCCGCCGCAGCCTGCACCCACCCACTCCCGCAGCAGATGCAGACGCAGACGCAGACGCAGACGCACACCACCCCCTGCAGGTGCAACGCCAATGGGACAGCATGGGCCGCCTCACGGCCCTGGGCACCACAGGCCTGCAAAGCACGGAAGGCAGAGATCACCTCGTCCAGCCCCTCATCGGCCAGATCCTCGGCCGCCGCTACCACTACGACAGCCTGGGCCAGCTCGTTGCCATCGAACAGGCCGGCGCCCCGGGCCAGGCCGCACAACTGCTGCGCTACGGCTACGACAGCGCCGGGCGCCTCAGAGCGGCCACCGACAGCCAGGACCCCCAGACCACCGCCCGCTGGCAGATCGACCCTGCCGGCAACCGCCTGCCAGCACCGGGCGCACCGGGTCAAGCCAGCCCTCAGGACAGCTGGGCCGCCCAGGTCCACGCCCACTGGCGGCACACCGACTTCAACCTCATGGGCCTGGGCCACCTTGCAGGCCAGCGGCAAGGCCCCGTGCAGCGCTGGGAAGACAACCGCATCGGCTTCACCGAAGACCGCGTCTGGCGCTACGACCCCTGCGGCAACCGCATCGCGCAAATGCATGCAGACCACAGCCAGCAGCAACTGCACTACGACGGAGCGCACCAGCTCATTGCCGTGTGCAGCAGCCAGATCCAGGGCAACGCCGAGCAGTTGCGCCACCACAGCCGTTACACCTATGACGCCCTGGGCCGCAGGCTCAAGCAGCAAGTGCAAAGCGCAGACACGGAACTGCCCACCCGCACCCACTACTACGGCTGGGACGGCGACCGCCTCATCCACACCGAGCGCCTGCAGCATGGCGATGACACGCGCCACATAGAACACACCATCTACGAGCCCGGCAGCTTCACCCCCCTGGTGCGCCTGAGCACCACGGCCAGCGGCGACCCCCAAGACGAGCCCCACCTGCTGGTGCAAGCCATCACCGCAGGCCTGCCCGACCCGGACGACCCCAACCACACGCCGGCCCTGGCCCTGATGCAAACCATGCTCGACGCCATGCCGCGCGACATGCAGCAAGACGCGGCCCGCCACCTGCGCCACACCCTGGACCACGGCCTGCCGCCCGGCGCCCAGGCCATACTGGGCGAACAGGCAGACAGCACCACGCGCCTGCTCAGCGGCATGCAGGCAAAGCTGCAGGAACAGGAAAAAGAACAGCACGCCCGCATCGCCATCCACCACTACCACTGCGACCACCTGGGCACGCCCATGGCGCTGACGGACCAGACCGGCCAGGTGGCCTGGGCCGCGAAGCTGGACCCCTGGGGCAATGTGCTGCAGGAGTACAACCCGCAAGGCATCCTCCAGGCGATCCGGCTGCCAGGGCAGCACCATGACAGGGAAACGGGGCTGTATTACAACCGGCATCGGTATTACGATCCGGTGGTGGGGAGTTATGTGAATCAGGATCCGATTGGGTTGACTGGAGGTGCAAATATGAGCAGCTACCCAACAAATCCTGTGGATTGGATTGACCCACTGGGATTAAATAAGATGGGGAGAGGTAAAAGTGGTTTTTATGGGCAAAAGCCTAAACCTCCGGTAAAGCCAGATCCAACATCAACGGGGAAAATTGCTGAAGGCTGGAATCAGACGAAACAGAAAGTTTCCGATGTGACGGATTCATTTGCAGAATTGATGAACAAACTCTCAGGCAAGGATGATATGCAGAAGAGGACTGACGAAGCAATTGTTTGCACGAAACAGGAGAATAAAGAAACCAAAGAAGTTTCAATTCCCTCAGACATCATTACCCCGGACTCTAGAGGTGTTGGAGTGATAAGGCCTCCATCTCCATCCGAAATCGGAGTTGGGGAAAAATGCATTAGCCAAAGGCTAAGAGTCATGCAGTCAGGGCCACTCCCAGGTTTGTCAGCGCCTGGTCAATAAAATATTTGTATGAGAAAATATATATATAAAGCAACAGTCATTGCTATATCAGTTTATGCAGGATATTGGCTGGGTATCTATAAAAACAATCAATACACTATGGAGTATATGAATTTCTTAAATAGTCAGTATATTGCAATAAGAGCAGCCAATGGAATTCATGGCATATCAAATATGAAAAACCATATTATGAATAAAAATCTTTTACTTTGCGAAATGAAAAAGGAAGTTTCTCGTCTTTCAGAAGATTGGATGGATTGCAAATCTGATAAATCTTGTTCAAAAGAGGTTGAGGGTGGGTTTTTTTCAAAAATCGATGGAATAATATCTGAATTTAAAAATGAAACCTGCGAAGATAACTAATTACCAAAATACCATCAAATTCAATACTATATTAGCGAGCAGCATGCAATCCTAACTGTAAGCACAATACAAATAACAAGCAGATCATCCCTATCCACTACCAACAAAGCGCCCCCAAAAACAGAGGGGCCAGGTGGCCTGGGCCGCCAAGCTGGACCCCTGGGGCAATGTGCTGCAGGAGTACAACCCGCAGGGCATCCACCAGGCGATCCGGCTGCCGGGGCAGCACCATGACAGGGAAACGGGGCTGTATTACAACCGGTATCGGTATTACGATCCGGTGCTGGGGAGTTATGTCAATCAGGATCCGATTGGTTTGATGGGTGGATGGAACTTATCTGGATATTCAGAAGGCTCTCCCTTGAATTATTTCGATCCAGTCGGACTCGCCACAAAGGAGCAAGTTGATACAGCGGTTAACGTGCTGAAGGGGCAATTCCCCGAAATACTAAAAACACCGAAATCAGTTACTGGCGTTGTAGGTTTATCTGGAACGCTTGGGCAAGTTCTTGCCGGCAGAACAGATCTTAGTGGGAATATTCAATACAACGCAGATATTTATGGCGAAGACGGCGTTTCCATGTGTGATAGTAAATTAGATGATTTTCTTCAAACAATGGCGCATGAAATGCAGCATTTAAACGAGAGTGTTTTTGATAGAATTGGATTAAGTACGGGTCAGCTACTGAACAGAATTTCGCCAAAATTTTCTAGCATCGAAGATATTATTGATCATAATGCAGATATTATGTATCAATCCACCATAAATAAATACAAAAGCATTATAAATGGTGAAAAATAAATTGATTATTAGAGTAATAATATATATAGCTCTAGCATTGTGTATATTATTATTATTGATACTTGGAGATTTTAGCCGTGGAATATAAATAAACTTCGTGATCAATGATATTGCAGATGGAACAAAATAAATTACGTTTTCCTATAAAAATAGGGCATGCCTACTGGAAAAATTTGCATTTCCCCTAGGACATAGAAATGAATATGCAAAAAAAAGGGGCAAGCAATTTTACTTCAGGCTTTGTTGGATGAAATAAGAGGCAGTGGCATTATTTACATCAACAGCAAAGACAAGTCAGTTAGAAGAAAAATTTCCGAGGATTTGAAAAATACCCAGATTCATCTGCTACTGAGTAAAAAGCCCTTTACTCCAGGAGCGAGCAGGGGAAAGATGTTCTTTTTTCGAACATGCCCACGCATGGCAGGATGACCATGCAAACTCCGGATGAATCGCAGTCATACAGTTGCTTTGAGAAAATTTATTATCAGAATAATGCTCAATAAATTTCCCAAATAATCTCATTGCAGCGTTATTATAAAGATTTTTTATGGATTTCAACATTTACTATTTAATGATGAACTTTTATTGAAAGGAGTTTTCTGGAAATAATCAAATATATTTGTCAATTTATTCTGGCAATTCTGAATAACACATTCAATTTCCAAGAGGGACACATGACCGCAAAAACCACCCAAACCCTGATCCGCATCCTGCTCGCCACCCTGTCTCTCTCCGCAGCCACTGCCACCTACGCCGCGCAGTGCCCGCTGATTCCCGATGGCAATGCCACTCTGGAAGAGTCCGAGAGAGCTGCACTGCTCAGCGAGTTCAAGTTCGAGGCGCTGGACAAGGAACTGGCCCGCAGGCACAAGAAGAATCTTTCTTCCTCGGGCGGGGACTTGTTGACCATGCGGGATCTGCTGGGACTGCAGCAATTGAGCCTGCAGGAAGAGAACGTGATGCGCATGTGGGCGGATCAGCAGCCCAAGTCGTTCTTTGCCCAGCTCAATGCGGGCCTCTATTACGGCAACAAGGCATTTGGCGCCCGTGGCGAGGCGCCAGCCTCCAGGGTGACGGGCAGCCAGTGGAACACTGTCAAGCAGCTCAGCGCGAAGGCCCAGCCGTATCTGCAAAAGGCCATGGCGCTGGATGCCCGCTCGGCCTTGCCGCAGACGATGCTGATTGGATTGGCCGCGATGGAAAACCAGGTGGGTGGACGTACTGCGGCGCAGTGGCTGCAGGCGGCCGATCAGGCCGATCCCAAGAACCTGGCGGCCCGCGTCAATGCCCTCAATTACCTGAGCCCGCGCTGGGGCGGGTCCTTGGAGGGCCTGGACCAAATGGTGTCACAGGCCGTGAAGTCGCTGCCTTCGGCCAGCGCCAGCTATCTCCAATACAACCTGGTGCTTGCCAAGGCCAGCCATTACGAAGTCATGGAGAAGGACAAGAGCAAGGCCCAGGCCCTCTACAAACAGGCCAAGGACATGTGCGACAACTCGGAGGCCGCACGGGCGGGCATGGTCAGGACGTACCAGTAATCAGGAAACAAGGCAGGCCCAAAGGCCTGCCTTGTTTTATCGCCCACAGCCTGCGGGCACACACACCCTCAAAACGTCGCCGAAGGCAGATCCTGCCGACTGAACACCAGCGACACCTTGGCTTCTTCCGGAATGGGCGGCAGTGAAGCATCCCATTGCTGCCAGGCTGCGCGTAGCTCGGCCAGGCGCTGGGGCTCGCGGTCGCGCAGGTTGGCGCGTTCGCGCGGGTCCTGGGCCACGTTGAACAGGTATTCCACGCCTTCGATCTGCAGGTATTTCCAGTCGCCGCGCACCAGGGCGCGCTGGGCGCGGTGCTTCATGCGCCAGCACAGGTCGCGCTCGGGGTTCCAGGTACCGTCTTCCATCAGGGGCAGCAGGCTGACGCCGTCCAGCGGGTAGTCGGCGTGGCCGTCCACGCCCGCGGCGGCCAGGAAGGTGGCCGACCAGTCCATGGTCAGGTTGGGCGTGTCGCTGACGGCGCCTGCCGGCATGCGGTCAGGCCAGCGCGCCACCAGGGGCACGCGGATGCCGCCTTCGAGCAGGTCCATCTTCTGGCCGATGAAGGGCCAGTTGTTGGAGAAACGTTCGCCGCCGTTGTCGCTGGTGAAGACGATGAGCGTGTTCTCGGCCATGCCCTTTTTCTCGAGCGCATCCAGCACCCAGCCAATGCCTTCGTCCATGTGGTGGATCATGCGCTGGTAGGTCTCGATGGTGCCGCCGTCGGTGTGCTTGCCGAAGCCGCCGATGCGCCGCGATTCCTCCAGGTCGTCGCGCGTGAGCCAGGGCCAGTGCGGGGCGCTGTAGTGCAGGGACAGGTAGAAGGGCTTGTCGGCCGTCTGGCGCTCGACGAAGTCCACGGCGCGGCGGCTAAGCAGGTCGGTGAGGTAGCCCTCTTCCTCGTGCGGCTCCTCGTTGATCCAGAAGTCGGGGCGGCCGCGCGGGTCGCAGTGGGCGAAGTAGTCGGCGCCGCCTGCGTGAAAGCCGTAGAACTCCTCGTAGCCCGACATGCGCGGGCCGAAATGCGGCGGGTAGCCCAGGTGCCATTTGCCGACCAGGGCGGTGGCGTAGCCGGCGTCGCGCAGCAGCGAGGCCACGGTGGGATGGTCGGGCGGCAGGCCCAGCACCTTGTCGCCGTGGACGCTGGCGATCGGCTCCTCGGCTGCGCCGCGCAGGCGGTACTGCCAGCGGGCCGTGGCCAGGGCAAAGCGTGTGGGCGAGCACACGGCCGAGTTGGAATAGCCGCGCGTGAAGCGCATGCCCTGCGCGGCCATGGCGTCCAGGCGGGGCGAGACATCGGTGGCGCGGCTGTGCGCATCGCGCGCGCCCGTGCAGCCGAGGTCGGCATAGCCGAGGTCATCGGCCAGGATGAAGATCAGATTGGGGCGCTGGGTTGCCATGGGAGCCAGGAGACAGTGGATGCGTTGGGAAAGGGAGTATCGCCAAAACGGCGGTGCCTCAGGGCCACAGGCCCTGGTGGCGGCTTCAGTCGTTGGTCAGGTGGATGCGCTTGACCAGGGCGGCCCACTGCGCGGACTGTCCCTTGGCACGCGCCTGGGCCTCGGCCACGGTGGAGCCGACCATCTCGATGTCCAGGGCCTTGGCGCGTTCCTTTTGCTCGGGTGCGCGGATGGCCTCGTTCATGGCGTCGACAAAGCGCTTTTGCACGGCGGGCGGCACGCCCTTGGGTGCGGCCAGCAGAATCCAGAAGGTGCCGTCGAACTCGGGAAAGCCCGACTCGGCAATGGTCGGCAGCTCGGGCGCCAGCGCCGAGCGCGTCTTGCCCGAGGTGGCCAGGGCGATCAGCTTGCCGCTCTGGACCTGGGGCAAGACCGTGGGGCCGGCCAGGAAGCCGCAGTCCACCTGACCGCCCAGCAGGTCCTGCATGGCCGGCGCGGGGCCCTTGTAGGGCACATGGACCATCTTGGCGCCCGAGGTGGCCAGCAGCGATTCCATGACCAAGTGGCCCGGCGAGCCCGCGCCGCCCGAGGCATAGGTCAGCTCGCGCGTCTTGCTGGCGGCCACCATGTCCTTGACGGACTTGAAGCCCGTGCCCGGGCCGCAGACCAGGGTCTGCGAGAAGCGCGCGGCCACGACCAGGGTTTCCAGCGCGTCGGCCTTGTAGCCCATGTTCTTGTAGACATGGGGGTTGACGGTGAGCACGGGGTCCATGGCCCACAGCCAGGTGTAGCCATCGGGCGCGGAGCGCGCGACCTCGGCCGCGCCGATGTTGCCGTTGGCGCCCGGCTTGTTGTCCACGACCACGGCCTGGCCCAGCGCCGCCTGCATGGCGGCGGCCACGGGGCGCAGCGAGATGTCGGACGGGCCGGCCGGCGGATTGGGCACGACGATGCGGATGGGCTTGGCCTTGGGCCATTCCTGGGCCAGGGCGGGCGCCGCGCACAGGCCGGCGGCGACCAAAGCCAGGGCGGCAGGCGCCAGGGCTGCGAGGGGGCTGGGCATACTTGTCTCCTTGTCGTTGTCTTGCGGCCAATGTACGCAGGCCGCCGACAATGCATCTAATCCATCATCCCTAGCGTAAACCCGAAACCGGCCCGCGAGTCCATGACCGACCTCCACCGCTGGCGCCACCCCGCCGTGCTCGACGACATGTTCCTCTACCACCTGGCGCGGCTGCAGGCGGCCGCTGGCAGCCGCGTGGTGCGCCTGTGCGAGGGCCGCTACGGCATCACGCGGCGCGAATGGCGCATGCTCTGCCTGCTGGCCGAGGCCGGGCAGCTGCAGCCCTCGCAGCTGGCCGAGCAGGCGCAGCTGGACCGCACGCGCACCTCGCGCGCGGTCACGGCGCTGCTGGCCAAGGGCCTGGTGTGGAAAGAGAGCCAGGTGGGCGATGCGCGCCGCGCACTGCTGCGCCTGAGCGACACGGGCCGCGCCCTGCATGCCGAGCTGTTCCCGCAGGTGCAGGCCATCAACCGCGAGCTCATGGACGCCGTGCCCGAGCCCGAGCTGCAGGCCATGGCCAGCGCCTTTGCGCGCATCCGCGCCCGGGCGCGGGAGCTGGAGGCCAGCAGCCCGCCGCCCAAGGCGCCGCGCAACCGCAAGCGCGCGGCCTCGACCTGACAGGGCCGACAGACAAGCATGCTCCAATGGCACGCAGATCAACTCTGCGGCCTTTCCCATGAAAGCTCTACTCCTCGGCCTGGCGGCCGCCATCTGCGCAAGCACCACCATGGCCGCACCGGCCACGGCCGTCCTTGGCGAAAAGCCGCTGCAGGCAACGGGGCCACTTGACCCACTGCGGGGAGTTCTGCTGACGCCGAGCCAAAGCGCGCCGCCGGTCGTACTGATCGTCCCCGGCTCAGGCCCCACCGACCGCAACGGCAACAGCCCGTTCGGCCTCAAAGCCTCGACCTACCAACTGCTCGCACAGGAACTGGCCACCCAGGGCATTGCCACCGTACGCATCGACAAACGTGGCATGTTCGAAAGCTACAAGGCCGTGGAGGACCCCAATGCCGTGACCATCCAGGCCTATGCCGAAGATGTGCACCACTGGGTGGACGCCATCCGCAGCGAGACCGGTGCCCAATGCGTCTGGGTGCTGGGACACAGTGAAGGTGGACTGGTCGCTCTGGAGGCTGGCCAGGGCCGCTCTGATATCTGCGGACTGATATTGGTAGCAGCTCCTGGTCGCCCAATGGGGCAGACGCTTCGGGAACAGCTCAAGGAAGACCCCGCCAATGCACCGATCCTGGACCAGGCGTTACCGGTCATCGATGCTCTGGAAGCAGGCAGGCGCGTGGATACCCGCCAGATGGACAGGCCGCTCAACACCATGTTCCATGCCAGCGTACAAGGCTTTCTCATCAACACCTTCGCGCTGGACCCCGCTCGCCTGATAGCGGGCTATTCCAAACCCGTGCTCATCATTCAAGGTGAGCGCGACCTGCAGATCAAGCCAAAGGATGCTCAGCGTCTGGCCAAGGCTGCACCGAACGCCAAGCTTGTGCTGTTGCCCGCCACCAACCATGTGCTCAAGAAGGTGGAGACCAACGATCGCGCTGCCAATCTTGCAACCTATGACAAGGAGGGGCTGCCGCTAGTGCCCGGGGTTTCCAGCACCATTGCCCGGTTCATAACGTCAGCCACCGTGAAGCGATAGGCGAACCGTTGGCTCAACCCTGCAGGTACACCACATGCGTGTGCGTGTACTCGTACAGGCCGTGCTTGCCATCAGCCCCGCCCACGCCGGACTTGCGCACGCCCGCATGGAAGCCCTGCATGGCCTCGAAGTTCTCGCGGTTGATGTAGGTCTCGCCGAAGTCGATCTCGCGCATGGCCTGCATGGCCTTGGACAGGTCGCGCGTGTACAGCGACGAGGTCAGGCCGTACTCGCAATCATTGGCCAGGGCGATGGCCTCGTCCAGGTCCTCCACCACCTGGATGGGCAGCACGGGGCCGAAGATTTCCTTGCGCATGATCTCCATGCCGGCATGGCAGCCGGCCAGCACCGTGGGCTGGAAGTGAAAGCCCGCGCCCAGGTCTGCGGCCTGCCCGCCCGTGACCAGTTGCGCGCCGTCGGCGATGGCCTGGCGCACCTTGGCCTGTACGCTGTCCAGGCCCTTTTGGTTGATCAGCGGGCCCATTTCCACGTCGGGCCGCGCAATCGGGTCGCCGTAGCGCGTGGCGGCCATGGCCTGGGCGATGCGGGCCGTGAACTCGTCGGCCACCTGGCGCTGCACGTAGACGCGTTCGGCGCAGTTGCAGACCTGGCCGGTGTTGATGATGCGCGAGTCGCGGATGGCGCGCACGGCCAGGTCCAGGTCGGCATCGGCCAGCACGATGGCCGGGGCCTTGCCGCCCAGCTCCAGGTTGAGCTTGGTGATGTGGGGCGCGGAGGCTGCGGCGATGCGCTCGCCCGTGGCCACGCTGCCCGTGAAGCTGACCATGTCCACGCCCGCATGGCCGGCCAGCGCAGCGCCCGTGCCGCCCTGGCCATAGACCACGTTGAACACGCCGGCCGGCAGCTCGCACTGGGCCAGCAGCTCGGTGAAGGCGTGGCAGTTGATGGGCGTTTCCTCGCTGGGCTTGATGACGATGGTGTTGCCCGTGAGCAGGGCCGGCGCCATCTTGCGGGCGATCAGGAAGAAGGGGAAGTTCCAGGGCAGGATGCCCGCGACCACGCCCAGCGGCTTGCGCAGCAAAAAGATCTGCTCGTTGGCCCGGTCGCTGGTGATGACCTCGCCCTCGATGCGGCGCGCCCATTCGGCCATGTAGTCCAGATAGTCGGCGGTGAAGTTCACCTCGACCTCTGCCAGGCCCAGGACCTTGCCCTGCTCCTCGGTGATGGTGCGCGCAATGCGCGCGGCGTTGTCGCGGATGCGGGCCGCCACGCGGCGCAGGTACTGTGCGCGCTCCACGGCCGGGCGGCGCGCCCAGGCCTTGTGGGCGCCGCGCGCGGCGGCGATGGCGCGGTCCACATCGGCCTGGCTGGACAGGGGCGAGCGCGCCAGCACCGCGCCCGTGGCGGGGTTGGTCACCTCATGCAGTTCGGCGCTGTCGGTGAAGCTGCCGGCGATGAAATTGCGCAGCACGGGAAGGGATGCCATGGAGTTCTCCTTGGGTTCAGTAGGTGCGGGATGCAGGGGCCGCCTGGTCCGTGGCTTGCGTGGCGCGATAGCGCCCCAGATTGGCCAGCGCGGCCTGGCGCAGCAGGCTGATGTCTATGCCCACGGCGATGAAGCGGCAGCCCCAGTCCGCATAGCGGCGCGCATCTTCCTCGCGCGGCGCGAGGATGCCGCAGGCCTTGCCGGCAGCCAGCGTGGCCTGGACGGTGCGGCGTATGGCGTCCTGCACCTCGCCCTGGCCGGCATCGCCTGCATGGCCCATGCCCGTGGACAGGTCGGCGGGGCCGATGAAGACGGCGTCCACACCCTCGACGGCCGCAATCTCGGCGGCGTTGGCCACGCCCCGGGGCGATTCGATCTGCACGATCAGGCACAGCTGTTCATGCGCCGTGCGGATGTAGTCGGGCACGGCATCCCAGCGCGTGGCCCGCGTCAGGCCGCCGCCCACCCCGCGCACGCCGCGGGGCGGGTAGCGCATGGCGCGCACCAGTTCGCGCGCCTGTTCGGCCGTCTCCACCATGGGCACCATCAGCGTCTGCACGCCCACGTCCAGCAATTGCTTGATGAGCACGGTGTCGCCCTGCACGGCACGCACCACCGGGTGCGTGCCGTAGGGCGCCACGGCCTGCAGCTGGCCCAGCAGCGTGGGCACGGTGTTGGGGGCATGCTCGCCATCGACCAGCATCCAGTCGTAGCCCGTGGTGGCGATGATCTCGGCCGCATAGGGCGTGGCAAAGCCGGCCCAGATGCCGTACAGCGGCTCGGCGCGCCGCAGCGCGGCCTTGAAGGGGTTGGCAGGCAGTTGCATGGCGGGCTCCTTCAGTGCGTGTACGGGCGGTGCAGGGCGCACTCGGGATTGAGCTCCACGCCGAAGCCAGGCCTGTCCAGCGCCGACAGGCGCATGCGGCCGTTGACGGGCACGGGCTCGCCCAGCAGCTGCGGATGGAACATGGGCACGACCTCGTCGGCCTTGGGGGCCATCATCAGGAACTCGGCAAACGGGCTGTTGTGGCGCGTGGCCACGAAGTGGTAGCTGTAGACGCTGGAGCCATGCGGAATGACCAAGGCCTGGTGGGCATCGGCCATGGCCGAGATCTTGAGCAGCTCGGTGATGCCGCCGCACCAGCCCACGTCGGGCTGGATGATGTCGCAGCAGCCCATCTCCAGCAGCTGGCGAAAGCCCCAGCGCGTGGCCTCGTGCTCGCCCGTGGTCACCAGCATGCCGGTGGGCACGTTCTTGCGCAGGGCCGCGTAGCCCCAGTAGTCGTCGGGCGGCAGGGCCTCCTCGATCCACTTGAGGCCATGGGCCTGCGCACCCTGGGCCAGGCGCGTGGCGTAGTTCACGTCCAGGCTCATCCAGCAGTCCAGCATGAGCCAGAAGTCCGGGCCCACGCGCTCGCGCATGGTGGCCAGCTCCTGCAGGTTGCGGCGCAGGCCCTCCTCCCCTTCGGCCGGGCCGTGGTGCAGCGGCATCTTGCCGCCGATGAAGCCCATCTTCTGCGCCAGGTCGGGCCGCGCGCCCGTGGCGTAGAACTGCAGCTCGTCGCGCACGGCGCCGCCCAGCAGCTGGTGCACGGGCTCGCCGCGCACCTTGCCCAGCAGGTCCCACAGCGCCAGGTCCACGCCCGAGATGGTGTTGATGACGATGCCCTTGCGGCCGTAGTACAGGGTGGACAGGTACATCTGGTCCCAGATGCGCTCGATGTCAGTCACCCGGGCGCCTTCGAGGAAACGCGCCAGGTGCTTTTCGACGATGTAGGCCGCAGGCTCGCCGCCCGTGGTCACGGCAAAGCCCACGCGTCCGGCGCTGTCCTCGATCTCCACCACCAGCGTGCCCAGCACGTTGATGCCGAAGCTGCGGCGGCTTTGCCGATACTCGGGGTACTTGGCCATGGGCGTGGCGATGTGGTCGTCGATCCAGTGGCCGTCGGACTGGTCGTGGTAGTCGGCGCCGCCGCCCTTGAGCGTGAAGGCGCGCACCTGCTTGATGGTGGGGATCTGTGTCATGGGATGGTTGTGCTCCGTGTGCAAGTGGTTCAGGCGGCCGACGGTGCGGCCAAGGCCGGCGCCAGGCGTGCGCGCACGCCCAGCACCAGGGCCGCAGCCAGCAGCGTGGTGCCGGCCAGCAGGTACAGGCCGGCCGCCGGGGAGTGGAAAAAGCCCTCGGCCCAGTTCTTGACGATGGGGGCGATGAAGCCCCCCACGGCGCCGAGGGAGTTGATGAAGGCGATGCCGCCAGCGGCCGCAGCGCCGGCCAGCGTGTTGGCGGGAAAGGTCCAGAACACGGGCTGCACGGCGATGAAACCGGCCGCCGCCAGGCACAGCGCGGCCACACCCAGCAGGGGGCTGGAGAAACTCACCGATGCAGCCATGCCCACGGCAGCCATCACCAGCGTCAGGCTGGCGATGCCGCGCGGCTGGCCTGTCCGCTCGGCATGGCCCGGAATCCACCAGGCGGCCAGCAGCGCGCACAGCCAGGGAATGGCCGAGACCACGCCCACCAGCAGGCCCACCTTGGTGCCCAGCAGGCCCGCCACCTGGCTGGGCAGGTAGAACACCACGCCATAGACGCTGGCCTGGATCAGCAGGTAGATCAGCGCCAGGTAGAGCACGCGCGGCTGGCACAGCGCGGCCAGCAGGCTGTGGCCGTGGCCGCCCTTGGCGCGCTCTTCGCTGTCGAGGATGTCCTGCAGCAGCGCCTTGTCCTCGCGGCTGAGCCAGGTGGCGTCGGCGGGGCGGTTGTCCAGGTGGAAATACGCCCAGATGCCCACGGCCACGGCCATCAGCCCCTCCACCGCGAACAGCCACTGCCAGCCGTGCCAGCCGCCGATGCCGTCCAGCTCCAGCAGCAGGCCCGACAGCGGGCTGCCGAAGATGAAGGCCAGCGGCGCGCCGAAGTAGAAAAAGCCCATGGCCTGCGCGCGGTGCGCTGCCGGGAACCAGTAGGTCAGGTACAGGATGACGCCGGGGAAGAACCCCGCCTCGGCCACGCCCAGCAAAAAGCGCAGCACGTAGAACGTGGTCTGGTCGTGGGCGAACATCATGGCCGCCGACACCAGGCCCCAGGTGACCATGATCCGGCACATCCACATGCGGGCGCCCACGCGGTGCATGATCAGGTTGCTGGGCACTTCCAGCAGCGCATAGCCTGCGAAGAACACGCCCGCGCCAAAGGCGAAGGCCGCATCGCTGATGCCGGTATCGGCCTGGAAGGCCACCTTGGCAAAGCCCACGTTGGCCCGGTCCAGGAAGGCCATGATGTACATGAGCAGCAAAAAGGGCAGCAGGCGCCAGGAGATCCTGGCGAGCAGGGGAGCGGGGAGTTTTTTCATGACTTTCCTTGCAGGCAATGAGAGGCCGTCACGCCCGGTCGTCCGGAGCGCTGAAGGCGTGCTTTGTGAAGGTGCGAGCGCGGCCGCGGCGTTGGTGCCGGCCGCGTCGGCGCGTCATGAAACAGGCGATGGGCTGTGCATGTCTTGTCTCCTGGATTGGGTCTGTTTTTTCTTGTCGCAGGGCCAATGTACGGCGCATGATCGATGCTCAACAAATCGAATTTCGGTCACATCCGATACCTTGCGCTTATGCCTGACAAGCCGCCCGAATCCGCCCCGCCCGTGCTGCACCGCAGCCTGCTCAACCGTCTGCGCTACAAGCACCTGCACATGCTGGTGGCGCTGGGATCGAGCCTGAACCTGCACCGCGCATCGCTGAGCCTGGCCATGTCCCAGCCTGCAGCCACGCGCATGCTGCGCGAGATCGAGGACATGTTCGGCTGCCAGCTCTTCGAGCGCCTGCCGCGCGGCATGCGGCCCACAGCCCTGGGCGCGCAGCTGGTGCGGTTTGCCGAGGCTTCGCTCAACAGCCTGGACCGCTGCGCCGAGGACCTGGCCGCGCGCCGCCAGGGCGGCTACGGCTACCTGTCCATCGGCACCATCATGGGCGCCGCACCCGACCTGGTGATGACGGCCGTGGCGCGCATGAAGGCACAAAGCCCGCAGCTGCGGTTGCGCATCATGGGCGACACCAGCGACCAGATCCTGCGCCTGCTGGACCAGCGGCGCATCGACCTGGCCATTGCACGGCGCAGCCCCACGGCAGACAGCAGCGGCTACGGCTTCGAGGAACTGGGCAACGAGCGGCTGCTGCTCGTCGTGCGCAGCGGCCATGCGCTGGCGCGCCGGCGCAAGCTCGACTGGGAGGAACTGGTGCGCGACTGGCCCTGGATCCTGCAGCCGGCCACCAGCCCTGCGCGCATCGCGCTCGACCAGCTGCTGCAGCGCCTGGAGCTGCCCGCGCCGGCCGACATCATCGAATGCAGCTCGGTGTACTCCATGCAGCAACTGGTGCAGCTGACCGATGCCGTGATGCTGCTGTCCGAATCCGCGCTCAAGGACTATCTGCGCATGGGCCTGGTCAGGGCGCTGCCGGTCTGCATCGACGTGCCCATGGCGCCCTTCGGCATCCTCACCCGCACCGACGACGCGCCCACGCAGGAGCAGCAGCGCTTCATCGCGCTGCTGCGTGCGCAGGCCCGGGGGCTGGCTCAGGCGGGTTGAGCCAGCACCTGCCCCATCGCGGCCTGGAACCTCGGATCCAGCATCGCGCTGACGTTGCACCGCGACCAGCGCGATACGGCCGAGGGATCGACATGGAAGACACGGCCCGGCGCCATGCTGAGCTTGCGCGGCACCAGTTGCTCAGCCAGCCGCAGCGAGTCCTGCACACCGGGGAAGGCCACCCACAGGTACAGGCTTTGCGGGCTGCGCGCAAAGACTTCGCAGCCATGGGCATCGAGCCAGCCCAGCGCCTGGGCCGTGGCCTGGCCCAGCTTGTGGCGCAGGCGCACCAGGTGGCGCTCGTAGTGGCCTTCGCGCAGCATCACGTCCACCATGCGCTCGCAGTACTCGGAGCCGCTGACATGGATCAGCGCCTTGAGGTCGGCCAGGTCGCTGGCCAGCGCGTCGTTGCAGGCGATGAAGCCCACGCGCAGCGCGGCCGAGAAGGACTTGGAGAAGCTGCCGATGTAGATGGTGCGCTCCAGCTGGTCCAGCGTGGACAGGCGCACGGCCGAGGTGGGCTTGAAGTCGGCCAGCGGATCGTCCTCGACGATGAGCAGGTTGTGGCGCTCGGCCAGCTGCAGCACCTTGTAGGCCTTGGCGGCGGAGATGTCCGAGCCCGTGGGATTGTGGGCCAGCGACTGCGTGAAGAACAGGCGCGGCCGGTGCTGGGCCAGCAGTGATTCGAGCGCGGCCACGTCGGGCCCGTCGGCCAGGCGCGGCACGCCGACCACATGGGCGCCGGCCAGCCTGAGCTTGCCGAACAGCGGGTAGTAGCCGGGCTCATCCACGAGCACGGTGGCCCCCGGCGGCACGAAGTAGCGGATGACCAGGTCCATGGCCTCGTTGGCGCCATGGGTCAGCACCAGCTGGCCCGGCGTGGCCTGCAGGCCGAAGTCACCCAGCTTGCGCACCAGGCTGTCGCGCAGCGGCGCATAGCCGTAGCGGCTGCCGTAGCGGAACAGCGATCCCAGCCCCGTGCGCACCACCTTCTGGTGGTAGCGGTCCAGCCGCATGTCGGCCAGCCATTCCACGGGCGGAAAGCCGTCGCCCACGCCCACGCAGTCGGGCTGGGTCTTGAGCTGCTCGCGCATCAGCCAGACGATATCCATGGCGCGGCCCAGCTGGCCCGCGTCCTCATCGGTGCGCTGGGCACCGCGCCCCGTGCCCAGCACGTAAAAGCCCGAGCCCCGGCGCGGCTCGACGATGCCGCGCGAGACCAGCAGGTCGAAGGCCGAGACCACGGTGTTCTTGGCATAGCGGTGCAGCTGCGCCAGCTCGCGCAGCGAGGGCAGCTTGTCGCCAGGGCAGTACACGCCGTCGGCGATCTGCTGGCCGATCAGGTCCGCCAGCTTCTCGGCAATGGGGGCCGAGCGCCCTCTGGTGTCTGCCATGCGCCCTCCGTTCATGTTGCAGTGCGATGGTACTGTTCCCCGAAACTGTACCTTTTGAAAGCGGTACAGTTTTCCTACAGTCCGGCGACCAGAGTTTTGATTCGAGGAGATGTCTTCCATGGTTGCCGATTCGCGCCTGCCCAATTTCCGTGCCCTCACACCGGCCCAGCGCCGGGATTTCCTGGCCGATGCCTGCGGCCTGTCCGATGCCGAGCGCGCCCTGCTCGCCGCCCCCGGCGCCCTGCCCCTGGCGCTGGCCGACGGCATGATCGAGAACGTGTTCGGCAGCTTCGAGCTGCCGCTGGGCGTGGCCGGCAACTTCCGCGTCAACGGCCGCGACGTGCTGGTGCCCATGGCGGTGGAGGAGCCCTCGGTGGTGGCCGCCGCCTCGTACATGGCCAAGTTGGCGCGCGAGGACGGGGGCTTTCAGACCTCCAGCACGCTGCCGCTGATGCGCGCCCAGATCCAGGTGCTGGGCGTGACCGATCCGCACGGCGCGCGCCTGGCCGTGCTGCAGGCGCGTGCGCAGATCATCGAGCGCGCCAACAGCCGCGACAAGGTGCTGATCGGCCTGGGCGGCGGCTGCAAGGACATCGAGGTCCATGTCTTCCCCGACACGCCGCGCGGCCCCATGCTGGTGGTCCACCTGATCGTGGACGTGCGCGACGCCATGGGCGCCAACACCGTCAACACCATGGCCGAATCGGTGGCACCCCTGGTCGAGCAGATCACGGGCGGCAGCGTGCGGCTGCGCATCCTGTCCAACCTGGCCGACCTGCGGCTGGCCCGCGCCCGCGTGCGGCTCACGCCGCAGACCCTGACCACGCAGGAGCGCAGCGGCGAGGAGATCATCGAAGGCGTGCTGGACGCCTATACCTTCGCCGCCATCGACCCCTACCGCGCGGCCACGCACAACAAGGGAATCATGAACGGCATCGACCCCGTCATCGTAGCCACGGGCAACGACTGGCGCGCGGTCGAGGCCGGCGCCCATGCCTATGCCAGCCGCAGCGGCAGCTACACCTCGCTGACGCGCTGGGAAAAGGATGCCGGCGGCGCCCTGGTCGGCAGCATCGAGCTGCCCATGCCGGTGGGCCTGGTCGGCGGCGCCACCAAGACCCATCCGCTGGCACGCCTGGCGCTGAAGATCATGGACCTGCAGTCCGCCCAGCAGCTGGGCGAGATCGCCGCCGCCGTGGGCCTGGCACAGAACCTGGGCGCCCTGCGCGCCCTGGCCACCGAAGGCATTCAACGCGGCCACATGGCCCTGCACGCCCGCAACATCGCCCTGGTGGCCGGCGCCACGGGCGACGAGGTCGATGCCGTGGCGCGCCAGCTGGCCGCCGAGCACGACGTGCGCACCGACCGCGCACTGGAAATGCTGGCCGCGCTGCGCGCCAGGGCCTGACCAGCGCGCGGCCACACAAACAAAAACCCAAGGAGACACACATGACAAGCAAGGATCCCGCCGACTGGCGGCTGGCCGAGGTCTGGGGCGACACCGTGGACCTGCGCCACCTGGCCTGGGCGATTGCCATCGGCACCGGCATCAGCGTGCTGGGCTTCTACCTGGCCAGCCGCTGGCTGTCCACGGTGGTCGAGTCGCGCCAGCTGGCCCATGCCTACGCCATGCTCGCAGGCCTGGCCGGCTGCGTGATCGCGGGCGTGATCTGCGCACGCGCCTTTCCGCCCAAGCGCGAAGTGACCGAGCTGGACACCTCGAACGACCCCGAATGGCGCCGCGAAGTGCTGGAGGAACTGGCCCGCCAGCCCGGCGGTCTGGGCACGGTGCAGGACCTGCCGCCCGCCGTGGTGCAGGAACTCAAGGAGCTCAAGCTCTACGAGCTGTTCGCCGACAAGGCCGGGAGGGCATGAGATGGAAACCCTGCTGACCAATGACATCGCCGTCGCGGCCGCGATGGGACTGATAGGCGCCGTGGTGTTCGCCGCCATCGGCCTGGTCTCCGGCACGGACGAGACCACCACGCTGGCCCCGCTCACCCTGCTGGTGGTGCTGCTGGGCGTGCCGCCTGCCGGCGTGTTCACCTTCTTCCTGGCCGGCGCCGTGGCCAAGCACATGACGCATGCCGTGCCCACGGCCCTGCTGGGCATTCCCGGCGACACGCTGGCCACGCCGCTGCTGCAGGACGCCAACATGCTGCGCAAGCTGGGCGTGCCCCACATCGCGCTGCGCAAAATGGTCTCGGGCGGCATCGTCGCGGCCTTTGTCGCCGTGCCGCTGGCCGTGCTGTTCGCCGTGATGCTGGCGCCCTTCGGCAGCATGATCACCAAGACGGCGCCCTGGATCTTCCTGGCCGCAGCCCTCCTCATCGCCTACTTCTCGGCGGGGCGCTGGGCCTCGGTCATGCTGCTGATTCCGTTCGTGGTGGTCATCATTGCGCTGCAAAGCCTCACCGCCAAATACGAGGTCAAGCTCAGCATCAGCTACTTCCTGGGCATTGCCATCGGGCCGCTGATCGCCGACCTGTTCACCGTGATCTCGCCGGCCGGCCGCCAGCGCATGCTGCGCGACAAGGTGCGCCAGTTCAACCTGGCGCCCGACGTGAAGGGCTGGTCGGGCTACTTCCCCAACCCGCTCAAGGTGCTTGACCGCGTGCAGACGCGCTGGACCCTGGCCACGGCCACCATCTCCAGCGCCACCTTCGTCTTCAGCCCCGTGGCCATGACCGTGGTGCTGGGCGAGCTGGTGGGCTCGCGCATCAAGCATGCCTACCACCGCCTGACCACGGTGCTGAGCGCGCGCAACGGCGTGACCGAGGCCACCTACATCGCCGAGGCGCTGATCCCGCTGATCGCCTTCGGCCTGCCGCTGAGCCCCGTGGCCGCCGGCCCCGCCGCGCCGCTGTTCAATGCGCCGCCGCGCTTCACCGTCGATGCCGCCACGGGCCAGGTGAACAACCTGCACAACCTGCTCAGCCACTGGGAGTTCCTGGGCTACGGCATGCTGGCCGTGCTGCTGGCGGCCCTCGTGTCCTACCCCTTCGCCATGAACTTCGCGCGCAGCGCGGCGCTGTTCGTCTCCCGCCGGGTCAGCCACGAGGCCATCATCGCCACCTTCGTGGGCCTGATCATCGTCATCAGCGTCTGGGAAGGCCAGTTGCTGGGCCTGCTCGTGATCCTGACCATGGGCCTGCTCGGCGGCCTGCTGTCACGCGGCTTCGGCTTCAACACCGGCGTGCAGTTCATGGGCTACTACACGGCCGTGCTGAGCGTTCCGGCGCTGGTGAAGCTGTTCTGATTTCAGTGGTTGCGCTTTCGGTGTTCCCTGTCATCTCTTGGGGATTGCCGATGGCGCTCTATTTCTTTGCCTGAAATTTTGAGAATATATTGGTGGGTAAATCTATGCTTCAGATCTCTTGTGCATAAACTTGATCGACGCTCACGCTGATGGAAGCGGTTGAGAAACGGAACACAGCATCTCAGCAGATATTTACAGCCACATTGAAAAGCTCGATATCAAGTCATTGATTTCGCAGAGAGAATCCATCAAAGATCTTTCAATAATCATCCCATAAATAACTGGTAATCCTTGTCCCGAGAATCAGATTATCCCAGTGGCACTGCAATGCACCTTCGACCGTTGATGGAGCAGCATCCCTTTCTGCCGCTCGACTTACCATCAAGTCACCGGCTAGTCTCCAGAGATTGATCTTTGCACTGGCGTCCAGATCGACATCTCGTCTCAACCCTTCAATCGCGTTGAAGGGAAAAATCCTCAGCGAACGTGATCGCCTGTTTTCCTGCAAAGCAAGAGCGAAATCAGAATTTGCGGCCGCGACCATGCCACGCATATGTGCAGCAACGGAAGATTCTTTATTAAACTCAAGAACTCCATCAAAAGCCTGCGACCCAGTTGGAAGGAGTACTGCAAAACGGTAAGCATCCCATATCGCTGCCTCCAAGTAGCGTTCTCCATTCAGAATCTTCGAGAAGATTTTTGATGCTGCCTCGTAATCTGCAAAAGGAGGCATGAGCAGCGATATGCCGCACAGGAGGCATTCCGCCTCCGTGGCCTCGCCTGCATATACTCTGGGCTCAAGAGCTTCAACGATCGCCGGGCTATTATGAGAACTAATTGCCTGCTGCAATGATTCATTGTAGGTCAACGGCATACTACCCCGCTCGCTACCGCGGAAGCTGCTCAAGAAAGATTAAACCCATTGAAGAAGCACCCACATTTTGCATATTGAAATTTGTGCAATCCAAATTTATTTAACACATTCAAAGAAGGCAGGAACATCCAGCGTCCTGCTTCCGGAAAACAAAATCTCAGCAAATATCACCGACTCAGCAATTGAGAAAATATTCGAAGGAAGAGAATCCAATTTTAACGGCATAGATGGCATCGCCACCTGCTCATATAATTCAAGAGATTCTCTTTTTGTTCGAGTTACATCAGTCCAATCGTAAACAAATAAGCCGCGCTCTGCAAAATCAATATAGTCATCAGGCCTCTTAACCGATACCAACAGATTCGCTGTGGACGATACAGGCAGAAGGCAAATCTCCGCCTCAATTTCATAGATTGACTTTGATTCAAAGTCTAAGGCAACACTAGGGATTGGTCCCATGCCAGCAGTTATGAATACCCCCAAATTACCCGCTCTATCAGCGGCAATCCACACACAATCAATTCCATCTGGATAACTCTTCAAATTCACACCTATCCTTTTATTCATCGGATTTGAATCGAGTATTTGACGGAAATGGCTCCCGTCCAAATGTAACCTCACAACGAGTGCAAACAGGCACCTCTGCTCCAGTTCTTGGTCTTACAGCTTCTGTGAAGCGTATGTCACTCTTCACTCCACCAAGAGCATCCACCACGTGATTTTCCGCACAAAGTCCTCCACCACATGAACGCGCCGCCACTTCACCAGTCTTAACGTTGTATCCCCCTGTTACCGTTGCTGGAGCTCTGCCTCTAAGTGGTGCCAGTTCTGCAGCAAGCGCATCGCGCGCAGCTCGCGCTTCAGAAAGTCCGCTCTTAACAACATCAGCCCCACTTCCTTTCGCTGCGCTGGCACCAAACACTGGCCCCAATATTAATCCGTCGCCCGCAGCATCCAGCACACCTCCAACGCCCCCCCAACGAATCTGGCCAGCCATCATTTGCTGAGCGCCTGCACTTACAGCACCACTTGTAACTGCACCCGTAGCACTCCAGACGACTGGTATTAATACCAAGAGAGGAAATTTGCCATCGGGATCAATGTATTTGACTGGATTGTTGTTTCCGTAGGTGAACCGGTTGAAGCTGTGCAGATTTCCTTCCTGGAAATCTACGGGATCCACCCCCAGGAAACGCCCTACCGCAGGGTCGTAGTAGCGGGCGCCGAAGTACTGCAGGCCCGTGGCCGCATCCTGTTCCTTGCCATGGAACCACTGCGTCTGTTGGCCAGTACCGGACTGCTGCAGCCAGCGTTCGCCATAGGCCCGGTAACTTTCCTTCCAGACCACAGCGCCATTGCTGTCCGTGGCCGCCAGCGGGCTGCCGCTGACATCGGTATGGATGTAGGTGACCGTTTCGGTGGCCGCACTGGCGGCACTTGCCGCCACCAACAGCGCACAGCCGAGCATCAGCGGCAGCGCGACCTGAAGCCAAAGGCCCCGGGTTCTGGACCGAAGCGCGCCAGTCCATTGCGACAGCGCCATCAGCGTCACGCTGAGCCATGCGTGCCACAGCCCCTGTTTATCGTTTGAGTACATATTGCCTCCGAATAGCCTGGATGGCGCGGCACAGCACTGCGGTCGATACAACCGCCGCACCTGTGCAGCAACGGTGGATAGCGCAGCATTTACCGATGCCGGCCAAAAGAAGTCGTGATTGCTACGGGAGCAGCGCCTTGGGAATCGATCGCCCAGGCCCCGGCTCCACTCCGATCAACCGCGCTTGCGCGACATGCGCATGCTGGCCGCGCCTACCAGGGCCGCCAGCAACACCAGCCCCCCTTGCGACAGTGTCGGTATGCCGACCGGCTCGCCTGCAGCTTGCGCACGAACAAGAACTTCCCCACCGGTGGCAGCCGTCGGCAAGTTCGGAACAAGCATGTTTGCGCGTCCATACTCACCGGATGCGATGGCCATGGCCGTCGGTGGAACGCGCGCCGATGCCGCTCTCTCCAGGAGGGCCAATTGCTGCAGGCCGCCATGGTCGAATCCACCTGATCGGCCATGCGGAGTGGCAGAGGGTTGGACCTCAAAAGAGGAAGCCGGCCCCTTTCTCACGGGGGCACAGCCCTGGCTACCATGAGCGCTTGCTTTTTCGTTGGGCGCCATGCTTGGTCGCGGCCCGGGCGATTGCGCAGCTGCATCCACCTGGCAACCACGACCGGAAAGGGTGCGGGACACGGACTTGGCCGCCTGCGGCTTGATGGCCTGCAGCAGGGGAGCAGCTTCCTGCCTTTGCTCCGGCATCGACGGGCCTTGCGGCTCTGCGCCATCTTGCGGCGCGGCTGCGAGGGCGGCCACGGGACTCAAGGCCAGCAGCAGTCCAAGCTGCAGCAGCCCCTCGCCCGGTCGGCTACGGCGCGATGAATGGATATGCGTTGATGTCATGGCGTTTCTCCTCCTGTGCCCTCAGTCCACCACACGTCGCTGCGCCACTTGGCGGCGACCCAGATAGATGTGTTCCTTGCGTTCCACGCCAGGTACCAGCGTCTGCAGCAGCAGACCTTGCTGTCCGTGCAGGTACTGCGTAGTTCCTGTGGCATCGCTTGTCTGCACGCGTGTGTTGTCGCCGTCGTAGGTATGCGCCGTGGGCACGGTGGCCGCGCAGGCGATGCAGCGCAGGTTGTTGGCCCGGTCATGGCCAAACGTCCAGACTCCATCGTCCTTGACGTTGCCGGCAGAGTCGTACTGGTATGCACGGCTTAGACCGCCGCCTGAAACACCTGTGAGCAGCCCCGAGGTTGCGGCATAGGAGTAGGTACGCAGCGATCCCGGTTGGGCCACATGGGTGATGTTTCCAACACCATCGTAGAAATACTCCCGGTAACCGCCTACGTCGTTGTCCAGCGTGAGTCGGTTGAGCTTGTCGTACTCGAAGTAGCGCGAATATGCGGAGTCCGCCGAATCGTTGATGCCGGTGAGGTTGCCCACCGGGTCATACGCATAGGTGCTGTCAATGAAACTGCTTCCGGCGCGCGTCATCTTGAGGCCGGCAGGCCACTGGCGATCATTGACGCCCATGGTGGACACAACGCCATTGGCATAGTGAAGCTCACTGGGCATGCCATTGGGATGGTAGCGAACCTGGTTCACATAGGGCAGCACGGCACGGGCCCTGCCAAACGCATCCGGGCTGTACTGCACTTGGTGCCCCGAGGGATAGGTAATGCTGGCCAGTGCTTCGCTGGAGTTGTAGGTGTAGGAGACCTGCTGGGTGGCGCCACCCATCGCCAGCTCTTCCGCAATCAGATTGTCTCCGTCGTCGTAGTCGAATCCGCGCACGACACCGCCACTGCTGATGCCTGTCACAAGATCGTTGCCGTTGTAGGTGCGCGTGACATTGGAAGCATTGGGAACGCCCGGCTGCTCGGAACTCGGGTATGTGATGCCTGTCAGGCGGTTGCGGCCATCGTAGGCATAGGTTGTTGCCGGCTGGGTGCCTATGCTCTTGCTGGTCAAATTGCCCAGCGCATCGCGTCCGAATACCGTCGTGCCGGTTTCAGGATCAGCGCGCGAAACCAGGTAGTAGCGACTGTCGTAGCCGTAGGTTCGCGCCTTGTCTCCCATCGTGGCTGTCGTCATCTGCCCCAGCAGGTCACGGGTCATGGTCACGTCGTAGTCCACATACATGCCCTGAGCGGATATTTCCCCGGCAAGCGAGCGCACGGCGTGCTGCTCCTGCGGATTGCCAAAAGCGCGGAACCACACAAGCGATGCCCGGTTCGTGGTGTCGTAGCGAAGCACCTGCAGGCTGTCATAGAAGGTCTCCTCGATGACATTGGCGGAGTTGGTGCCCACGGGGTTGCCGTGCAGCGTCTGCACCACCCGCCCCAGGGTGTCGTAGCGAAACCCTGTGCCCTTGGCGCTGTTCGGATAGGACTGGTAAAGGCGCCGTCCCAGCATGTCATAGCTGAAGTCGACCCAGATCGGTGTCTCCCCTGCCGCACTGACCTCACGGCGCAACTGGCGGCCCAGCCCGTCAAATGTGGCTTTGTCCGTCATCCCCCCTCGCTGCACCTGGCGGGTTGTAGCGCCCCAGGTGATGGCGACGGGGCTGCCGACGGGCTTTGTGATGGACGTCGGACGATTCAGCCCATCGTAGGTGTACGTTGTCGTTTTGCCGCGCCCGTTGGTGATCGATGTGACATTGCCCGCAGCATCGACGTTTCGTGAAATAGCCACGCCTTCTGGCTGGGACTCGCTGCGGGGAATGCCTCTCAGGTAGCTGTTGTACGTTGTCACCTGCCCCTTGGCATTGGTGGTGGTGTGTACGTCCCCTGTGCCGTGATAAGTGAAGGAGGTTGGTACGCCGGCAACCGATTGCGACTGCAGATTGCCGTTGATATCGAACTGCCGCGTGGTGGCATGGGTTTGAGCCCCTACCGTGACCAACGCATTGCTCACCTGGCGCAGCAACCACTTGCTTGTGTTGACGTTGTAGGTCAGTTCGGTCTGCCGGGTATAGGTCCGGTCATTGTTCGTTCCGGTTTCATCGATGAAGGAAGGATTTCCCCACTCGTCATAGCCAGACTTGGAAACCACGAAAGTCTCACCTGGCCGGAACCGGTACTGGTCACTGGCGATCGCCGCGGCCGGATAGAAGTAGCTGTTCGAGAAATAGTTGGCCACCACGTCCTGCTGCTCGGAGATCGGCACGGATGTGTAGCCGAAAAGCGTGTTTTCCGACTCGCTGACGCTGCCCATCAGCAGGCCTACGTCCGTCGGGACCACCCGCACGGAATGCACGCCCAAGTGGAAGTGCTCCGTGGCCTTGCCCAGCGGATCCGTCACGGTCGTCACATTCACCTGGGACCGCACATCGGGCGGTACCCCATAGGTATAGGTGTATTGCGATCCATTGACCGTGTAGGGCAGCTCGTCGGTCGCCACTTCATACGCCCAGTTCCATGTGCCGGACTTGCCATCGGACGTATTGGTACTGGCGGTTTTGCTCGAGACAACGGTGCTGTTTCCGCTGCGTGTTGTTCCTGCCCTGAAATCCACATGGCTGTAGACATAGTCGATGGAAGCACCGCTCGGATACTCGACACGACTCATTGAACCCGTCCCGGGCGTCCCCGTCCGGTAGGCGTACTTCCACGAAAGCCCATCGGGCCGCTGCACGCGATTCAGTTGCATATGCCCCGCCAATCCCGCCCCCACCGTGTACTGCCATACCCGGTTGGACAAGGTGTCCGTGATGCTCGCCAAGGTCGATCCGCTGTATGCAAACGAGACGGAGCGTCCATCGCTCGTGGTGATCTGGCTCAGTGCATAGACGCCAATCGGCAAAAAGCTATAGCTCAGGTTGAACCAGTTGCCGTTGCGATCAACGATCCGGCCCGCATAGAACGTACGCTGCAGGCTGCCGGGCTCGCCAAAAGAATGCCCCATCGCCGTCATTTCGTAGGTGGTGCCATCGGGGGACTGCACATGCAAAAATCCGCTTTGGCACTTGGCGCGCCAGAAGTCCTTGGTAAGCCAGGTGGGAGTGCTGGCACCGGCCTCGTAGTATTCATACAGGATCTGTCGGCTTCCGTCGGGCAACTCCAGCACCGGATTGGCCGAAGCCGAAGCCCAGGATGCAGAGCAAATGGCCTTGTTGGCCCCCCGAATCACCCTGCCCATGTGCATGGTCCAACCCAGTCCAACGGGGCTGTACTCATAACTGGCCCATGTCGTGGGTGTCGCCAGGGGATCGTCGATGCTGTTGTAGCTTCTCCGAATGGCCAGATCCATACCGCCATTTCCAGGAAGGAGCAAGTCAGTGAAGTGGTACTGGAGCTTTCCTGTGAAGGTATTGATCAATTCATTGGCGGACTGGGCCTCCACGCCCTGTGCGCGAGGCAGTCCCTTTTGCTGGAAAAAATCAGGAATGCTGGGAAGGCTGGTGTCATTGGACCCTTGTGCAAACACACCTGACATACAGAAAGAGGCACAGCCAAGGAGCATGGCGGACTTCATCAACCGCCGTGTCTCCAAGAGTTGCCGATGGAGTGCAGCTACACCCTCAAGACGCCCGAAAACTCTTATTCGATTCAACATCTTTCCTCCCTGCGAAAGCATCAGTGGTCCGCCAAGACGACACGGGTTCGCACTACGCCTTCAAGAAAGGCGCAAAGCATTTGTATGGGAATTGAAAATTCAAATACAACGCCACACCCAAATCGAAATTCAAAGATCGGATTGGATGGCATGCGAATCAATGATGGGATCTCCATCAATCGATGGAGATGCTTAAGACATGGCCATTTTTTATTGGCATTCAGCCATGTGCCAAAGCATTGTTCTTCTGAAATACCAGCCCGACACAAATAACCACATTCCGTAGTCTGGAACTCACGCAAATACACCGGGATTGGGTGTGCAAATTGATAGCAGACAAATCCCTCGAGGCCTACTCATCCCGGCACATTGGAATTTTGCAAGAGGTGTCCATCAAAAATCAAGTTAGCACACCACTCTTCTCTATACCCAATGGGGCCATCTCTTCCCGGCGAGAAATAACCACGGATGCCTTATCTGCTTCTGCTCTCGAAAACAGGTGATTGATCCGTCAGAAACCCATTTTTTTGCTCAGCGGAGGTCAGCATCCACACCATGAGGCAGTCGGGCAAGACTCGCCCAGCAACATCAGGCTATTCTGATTTTTGCGGTGCAGGCATCGGACTACTCCGAGATTGTCGCCATCACGCCTCCAACCCCCTGGACCCTGGCCATACTGGCCCACCGAGGCCGCAGCACCGCTGGCGCCTCTTCCTTCGTGTCTGGCTTTGTGTCTGCCGTTCCTGCGAGGTGCCCATGGGTCTGGCCCTGGTTCAAAGTCGTGCGCTGCTGGGGCTGGCCGCCCCGCGTGTCACCGTGGAAGTGCATCTGGCCAACGGCCTGCCGTCGTTCACGCTGGTGGGTCTGGCCGATGTCGAGGTCAAGGAAGCGCGTGAACGCGTGCGCTCGGCGCTGCTGAACTCAGGGCTGGAGTTCCCGAGCAACAAACGCATCATCGTCAACCTGGCACCCGCCGACCTGCCCAAGGATTCGGGGCGCTTCGACCTGCCCATTGCGCTGGGCATTCTCGCGGCCAGCGGCCAGATCAATGGCGATGCGCTGGCCGACTACGAATTCGCGGGCGAGCTGTCGCTGTCGGGCGCGCTGCGGCCCGTGCGCGGCGCGCTGGCCACGGCCCTGGCCCTGCACCGCCAGCAGGACGGCGCCCGCCTGGTGCTGCCGCCGGGCAGCGCGCAGGAGGCGGCCTTCGTGCCGTCGGCCCAGGTGTTCTGCGCGCACCACCTGCTGGACGTGGTGCGCCGCTTCATCACACGCTCGGCCAATGCCCTGGTGCAGGCGGAGCAGGACACGGACGATGCCTGCTGCAGCGACGAAAGCGAGGACACCGAAGAGACCGACGAAACCGACGCCATGCCGGCAGCAGGCGACACCCAGACATGCCCCGGCCCGGGCTGGCATGCGGTGCAGCCACAGCCCGCCGTCGCCGTGCGCAGCAGCCTGGACCTGGCCGAGGTGCGCGGCCAGGCCCAGGCGCGGCGCGCGCTGGAAATCGCTGCGGCCGGAGGCCACGGCCTGCTGCTGGTGGGGCCGCCGGGTTCGGGCAAGTCCATGCTGGCCCAGCGCTTTGCCGACCTGCTGCCGCCCATGAGCGATGACGAGGCGCTGGAGGCCGCTGCCATCGCCAGCCTGGCCGGCCGCTTCACGCCCGAGCGCTGGCGCCAGCGCCCCACGGCCAGTCCGCATCACACGGCCAGCGCCGTGGCCCTGGTCGGAGGAGGCTCGCCACCGCGCCCTGGCGAGATCTCGCAGTCCCATCACGGAGTACTGTTTCTGGACGAATTCCCCGAGTTCGCACGCAGCGCGCTGGAGGCGCTGCGCGAGCCGCTGGAGACCGGCCAGATCACCATCGCCAGAGCCGCCCAGCGCTGCGAATTCCCCGCGCGCTTCCAGCTCGTCGCGGCCATGAATCCCTGCCCCTGCGGCCATTGGGGGTCGACGGTGCAGCGCTGCCGCTGCACGCCCGACAAGGTGGCGCGCTACCAGGCGCGCATCAGCGGCCCGCTGCTGGATCGCATCGACCTGCATGTGGAAGTCGGCGCCCTGCCCCCGCAGGAGCTGCTGGCCGCGCGCTCTGGCGAGGCCAGCGACACCGTGCGCGAGCGCGTGGTCCAGGCCCGCGCGCTGGCCCTGCAGCGCCAGGGCAGTGCCAACCACCAGCTCCAGGGCCAGGCCCTGGACGACCACCTGGGCCTGTCGCCCGAGGCCCTGGCCTTCGCCCACAAGGCCGCCGCACGCCTGGGCTGGTCGGCCCGCAGCACCCACCGCGCGCTCAAGGTGGCGCGCACCATTGCCGACTTGGCCGGCAGCGCGGCTGTGGAGACCGGGCATGTGGCCGAGGCCATGCAGTATCGGAGGGTGTTGCGGTTGCCTTCATGAGGATCTGCATTGGACGCGGTTGCATGGTTGTCGGAATTATTTCTGATATTCCGAAATTTCCTCCTGAATGAAACGAAGTACTCCTGAATTTCGGAATATTGGAAATTGTTTTGAAAATTCCCTAAGAAATCCTAGAATTTCGGAATATCAGAAATAAAGCCAATCCATCCATGCCGTCTTCCACGCCCATGAACGGCCCGCAGCAGGATCCCCTGCAGCCCGGGGCCGTGGTCATCGCTGACCTGTCCAGGCTCGGCGCCCAGATCCGTGCCATGCGCAAGGCCCAGCACCTGCGCATCGATGACACGGCAGCCCTGTGCGGCGTGTCGCTGGATCTGCTCTCCCGTCTGGAGAACGGCAAGGGCGGCGTGGGCTCCGACAAGCTGCTGGCCGTACTCGACGGGCTGGGTCTCGCCATGGTCATCGCGCCCAAGCAGGACGCCCTGATGGCACGGCTTCCACGGGCCTGAAGCGCACATGGCCACGCCGCCGTCGCTTTCGCTTTCGCTGTGGAACGATGTCGGCACGCACGTGGCCGATGTGACCCATGACCCGCACAACGATCTTTGGGGACTGCGGTATGCGCCTGCATGGCTGGAGCATGAACGGCCTTTCTACTTGGCGCCCTGCCTGCCGCTGGCCGCTCCCGAAGGGGGCTACGACTCGCGCTCCATCCGGCGTTTCATCGAGAACCTGCTGCCTGAAGGCGCGGCGCTGGATGTGGTGGCCAGAAGTCAGGGCATAGGCAAGGGCAACATCTTCGGTCTGATACGCGCCCTCGGCGCCGAGACCACCGGGGCCTTCCGGTTTCAGGCCGATGGCAGCAGGCCCGATCCACAGGCCGCCAATGCCGCTCGCACCATATCGACCGCAGAACTCTCCCAACGCATTGCAGACCGAGAGACACGCCCTTTCATCGAGTGGGATGGCAAAGTGCGCATGTCGGTGGCCGGCTACCAGGACAAGCTGCCCGTGCACGTGGAAGGCGAGAGCGTGCAGGAGGGCTCCATCTTCCTTCCCGACAACGTTCCGTCCACCCACATCCTCAAACCCCAGCCGCGCGACAGCGCGGTGCCGCACATGGTGGTGAACGAGCATTTCTGCATGCGCCTGGCAGCGGCCATGCGCTTGCCTGCAGCCGAGGTGCAGATGCTGCACGTGCCACAGCCGGTGCTGGCAGTCAGGCGCTTTGACCGCGTGCGGCAGGCGCCACAAAGGCGGGTCCTGCGCACCCACATCATCGATGCATGCCAAGCGGGCGATCTTCCCGTCAGCTACAAGTACGAGCACCACATCGGCAGCGTGGGCGATGCCCGGCTATACCGCGACGGCATGAGCTTTCCCCGGCTGTTCGGTCTACTGGAGCACTCGGTGGCGAAGGCTGCGGACAAGCTGGCAATGATCCGATGGGCGTTGTTCCAGATACTGATCGGCAATGGCGACGCACATGGCAAGAACTTCTCCTTCCACGTGCTGCCGCAGGGCCTGGCGACCGCACCCTGGTACGACCTCGTCAGCGTGGCCCAGTATCCCGATGTGTCCCAGGAACTGGCCATGGCCTTCGGCGACTGCTTTGCGCTGGAGGAACTCACACCCTTCGAGTTTGCGCATTTCGCGCACCTGTGTGCAATAGACCGCAGGCTGCTCGCACGTGAAGCCCAGCGCATGGCCAAGGCAGCCCCTGGTGCGGCGACCAAGGTTCTGCGCGAATCGCCTTACACGCCAGAAGAACACGCCTTCGCCCAGCGCATCGCCGCCTATGCGACCACCCAGGCCCAAAGACTGGTGGACATCGCCCAGAAGGCAGCAGCCTTGCCTTCCGACCTGTTCTGAGTCTCAGGCAGACGCTGCCGGGACGGCTTCCATGCCCAGGGCCTCTTCGCCCTGCACACCCTCGATCCCCAGCACCTCCACGCACGCATGCAGCGCAGGCGACCAGCCCTGGCGCGCGGGCACGACGAACCAGGTTTCCACGCGGGCGACTTCCTGGGCGAGTGTGCCGGGCAGGGCCGTGATGTGCACGCCGAAGCGGTGCTGCTGGGCCTGGACCACGCTGCGCGGCAGCAGGCCGTAGCCCATGCCGGCGGCCACGCAGCCGAGGATGGCGTCCAGCGATCCCATTTCCATGATGCGTGCGGCCACGCCGCGCGTGGCCAGCAGCAATTCGATGCGCTGGCGGTAGCTGCAGCCCTGGCGGAAGGCCAGGAAGGGCACGGCGCTGAGCTGGGCGGCATCGGGAAAGCGCGGCAGCGCGAATGCGGTGACCAGCACCAGTTCCTCCTCGAAAACCTTCCAGCCCTGCAGCCGCGACTGGGGCGGCATGCCCGAGACGAAGGCGCAGTCCAGCCGCCCTGCCAGCAGGTCGGCCAGCAGCTCGGCCGTGGTGGCCGTGCGCAGCTCCAGGTCCAGGCCGGGCCGGGCCTGGTGCAGGCGCGCCAGCAGCGGCGGCAGGCGCAGCGCAGCCGTGGTTTCCATGGAGCCTATGCGCAGCGCGCCTGCGGCCCGGGCGCTGCCCTGCAGCAGGGCCAGCGCCTCGTCGTGGTCGGCCAGCATGCGCCGCGCGTATTGCTCCAGCAGGCGGCCGGCAGGCGTGGCGTGCACGGGAGCGCTGCGCTCCAGCAATTGCACGCCGGCCTCGTCCTCGAGCTTTTTCACATGGGCCGTCACGTTGGACTGCACGGTGTGCAGTTGCTGCGCGGCAGCGCCGAAGCTGCCGCTGTCGCAGACGGCCAGGAACATGCGCAGGGACTTCAATTGCATCGCGGCTCCAGTGGCATTCATCTTCAATCGAGATCGATGCCATCATTTTGAATCATTGGACATGATGATTCCGGCGGCTTAAGGTATGCCCATCCTCCCCGCATGGCGCCCACTCCCGTGATCCAACGCAACGAAACTTCCCTGCTGCTGACCGGCTTCATGGCCACGCTCAGCGGCGTCGGCCTGGCGCGCTTTGCCTACACGGCGCTGATGCCGCAGATGGTGCATGCCGGCTGGTTCAGCGGCGAGCAGGTGGCCTATCTGGGCGCGGCCAACCTGCTGGGCTATCTGATCGGGGCGCTGGCGGCCGCGCCGCTGGCCGAACGCCTGGGCGCGCTGCGCGTGCTGCTGTGGTGCTGGGTGGCCCTGGCGCTGAGCTTTGCGGCCTGCGCCTGGCCTCTGCCCATGCCCTGGTTCTTTGCCTGGCGCTGCATCTCGGGCATTGGCGGCGCCATCCTGATGGTGCTGGGCCCCTCCGTGGCCCTGGCGGCCACCCCCCTGCAGCGGCGTGCGGCCCTGGGGCCGCTGATGTTCTGCGGCATAGGTGCCGGCGCCCTGCTGTCGGCCACGCTGATACCGCTGCTGGCGCGCCAGAGCCTGGGCGCCGTCTGGTGGGCGCTGGCGGCGGTCTGCGCCTGGGCCGGCTGGCTGGGCTGGCGCCATGTGCGGCGGCTGCCGGTGCCTGCGCCCATCGCCATCACGCCCCATGCCCGGCCCGTGCCCGCCGCGCCCCTGTGGACGCTGCCCGTGGTGCTGGTGATGCTGGCCTATATGACGGACGCCTTCGGCTTTGTGCCGCACACGGTGTTCTGGGTGGACTACCTGGCGCGCGAGCTGCAGTTGGGCGATGCCTATGCCTCCACGCAGTGGGCCGTGTTCGGCCTGGGCGCCATTGCCGGGCCGCTGGTGGCCTCGCTGTGCGCCACGCGCTTTGGCTGGTGGGGCACGACCACGGGCGCCTATGCGGTCAAGACCCTGGCCATTGCCATTCCGCTGTTCTGGGTGGGATTTGCGGGGCATGCGACCTCGTCCTTTCTGGTGGGCGCGCTGTCGCCGGGGATGGCGGCCATCACCTCGGGCTACCTGATGCAGCTGATCGGCCCCGTGCAGCACAAGCGCATGTGGGGCTATGCCACGGCGGCCTTTGCGCTGATGCAGGCCGTGTCGGGGTATTTCATGGCCTGGAGCTATGCGGGCCTGGGCTCGTACCAGCGCCTGTTCGTCATCGGCAGCGTGTCGCTGCTGCTGGGCACGCTGATGATCGCCGCCAGCCGCGCCAGCGCGCGCCGGCAGGCCGCCGCATGAGTGCGCGGATTCGAGGCAGGAAACAAGGAGTCGTATGAGCACCGCAAAGACCGCGTGGATGGCCCGCCTGGGCATGCGCCATCCCATCATCCAGGCCCCCATGGCCGGCACGTCCACGCCCGCGCTGGCGGCAGCCGTAACCGATGCGGGCGGCCTGGGCTCGCTGGGCATTGGCGCCAGCGGCACGGAGCAGGCACGCCAGCAGATCGTGCAGACGCGCGCGCTGACTTCGGGCGCCTTCAACGTCAACCTGTTCTGCCACCGGCCGGCCCGGGCCGATGCGCAGCGCGAGGCCGCCTGGCTGGCCCATCTGGCGCCCGAGTTCGCGCGCTTTGGCGCCACGCCGCCTGCCACGCTCAACGAGATCTACGCCACCGCCGTCGGCAACGCCGCGCTGCAGGCCATGCTGCTGCAGGAGCGGCCCGCCGTGGTGAGCTTTCATTTCGGGCTGCCTGAGCAGGGCTTCATCGACGCGCTGCGCGCGGCCGGCGTCGTGACCCTGGCCAGCGCCACGTCGCTGGACGAGGCGCGCCAGGTGGAGCAGGCCGGTGTCGAGGCCATCGTGGCCCAGGGCGTGGAGGCCGGGGGACACCGCGGAACGTTCGATCCCGCGCAGGACCGCATGATGGGCACCTTCGCCCTGGTGCGCGTGCTGGCGCGCAACACGGCCCTGCCGGTGATCGCGGCCGGCGGCATCATGGATGGCGAAGGCATCGCGGCCGCGCTGGGCCTGGGCGCCTGCGCGGCGCAGCTGGGCACGGCCTTCATCCTCTGCCCTGAATCGTCCGCCAGCCCGGCCTACCGTGCCGAGCTGCGCAGCGAACGCGCCCACCACACAGGCATCACCGCCGCCATCTCGGGCCGGCCGGCGCGCGGCATGGTCAACCGGCTGCATGCGCTGGGCGCCAGCCATGGCCAGCCCCTGCCCGACTATCCGCGCGTCTACGACGCAGGCAAGGCGCTGCACCAGGCGGCCTCGGCGCAGGGCAGCTCCGACTACGCAGCCCACTGGGCCGGCCAGGGTGCGCCGCTGGCGCGCGAGATGCCGGCCGCTGCGCTGGTGCAGACGCTGGCCGGCGAGCTGGCGAGCGCTCAGGCAGGCCGCTAGAGCGTGTTATCCACTAAAGTGCCGCCAGCCCCTGCTCCAGGTCGGCGATGAGGTCGCGCGGCGACTCCAGGCCGATGTGCAGGCGCACCACGGGCCCGCGCGCACTCCAGTCGGTGACGCTGCGCGCCTGCGCCATGTGCGCGGCCGTCGCCAGGCTCTCGTAGCCGCCCCAGGAGGCGCCGATGCCGAAGAGCCGCAGGCCGTCGATGAAGCGGTCCACGGCGGCCTCGGCGGTGCCGGGCTGCAGCTCCAGCGACACCAGGCCGTTGGTGCCCTGGCAGTCGCGCAGCCACAGCGCATGGCCGGGGTGCGTGGGCAGCGCGGGGCAGAACACGGTGGCCACGGCCGGGTGCTGCTGCAGCCAGTGCGCCACCTCCAGCGCATGCGCCTCGTGCATCTGCAGCCGTGCGGCCAGCGAGCGCATGCCGCGCAGCACCAGCCAGGCATCGTCGGGGCTGACCGCCATGCCGAAGGCATCGCAGCGCGCGGCCAGCGGCTCCCAGGCGGCCTCGGTGGTGGCCACGGTGCCCATCATCACGTCGGAGTGGCCTGACAGGTACTTGGTGGCTGCCATCACCGAGACATCGGCCCCCAGCGCCAGCGGCCGGTATTGGCAGCCCGACCCCCAGGTGTTGTCGGCCACGACCAGGGCGCCGCGCGCATGGGCCATGGCGGCCAGCGCGGGCAAGTCGCACATTTCGTAGACCAGCGATCCCGGGCATTCGGCATAGACCATGCGGGTGTTGGGGCGCATGCGCGCCTGGGCGTCGCTGCCATCGGCCGCGAAGAAGTCGTACTCGATGCCGTAGGGCTGCAGCCATTGCCCGGCCAGGTGGCGCACAGGCTGGTAGGCGCTGTCGGTCAGCAGCACATGGTCGCCGGGGCGCAGGTAGCTGAGCAGGGCCATACCGATGGCCGCCAGGCCGGTAGGCAGCAGCCGCGTGCGGTGGGCGCCTTCCAGCTCGCTGACGGCATCTTCCAGCGCAAAGCCGGTGGGTGTGCCGCGCGCGCCGTAGCTGAAGATGCGCTCGCCGGCGCGGCGCTCGCGCATCTCGCGCTGCTGTGCCGTGCTCTCGAACAGCACGGTGCTGGCGCGCACCAGGGGCGGGTTGACGGCCGTGCCGCCCGCATAGGCCGGGCGCTTGCCCGCATGCAGCAGCCGGGTCTGCAGGTCCAGCGCGGGGGCGCCAGAGGCCGATGATCCAGGCACGGGGACGTGTTCGGCAGCCATCAGTCGATCTTCGCGCCCGAGAGCTTGACCACGCGCGACCAGCGCTCCATGTCCTGGCGCAGCTGGGCGGCAAAGGCTTCGGGCGTATTGGCCACGACTTCGCTGCCGCCATCGACGACCAGCTTGGTCACTTCCGGCAGTTGCAGGGTGCGCACGATGGCGTCGTGCAAGAAAGCCACGCGCTCGGGCGGCGTGCCGGCGGGAGCGAAGAAGCCGTACCAGTCCTCGAAGCGCGCATTGCGCAGGCCCAGTTCCTCCAGCGTGGGCACCTTGCCGAACACGCCGATGCGGCGCGGGCTGGTGACGGCCAGCGCACGCACCTGGCCCGCCTGGATCATGCCGGCCACGGACGAGGTGGAGGTGATCAGCACATCGACCTGCTGGCCCAGCAGATCGTTGATGGCCGGCCCCGCGCCCTTGTAGGGCACATGGGTCATGGGCACGCCGTTTTCCTTGGACAGCACCACGCCCACCAGGTGCGACAGCGTGCCGTTGCCGGGCGTGGCATAGGTGACGCGGCCCGGCTCGCCCTTGCTGCGCGCCACCAGGTCGGCAAAGCTCTTGAGGGGCGAGGCCGAGGCGACCACGATGGCCAGCGGCGCCGCGTTGATCTGCGTGATGGGCACGAAGTTCTTGAGCGGATCAAAGCCCGGCGCGCTGTACAGCGCGGGGTTCACCGCCATCAGCGAGACCTGGCCCGTGAGCACGGTGTAGCCATCGGGCTTGGCCTCGGCCACGGCCTTGGCGCCGATGTTGCCGCCCGCGCCGCCCCGGTTTTCCACCACGGAGGGCTGGCCCGTGGCCTCGGTCAGCCGCGTGGTGACCCAGCGCGTGCTGGCGTCGTTGCCGCCGCCCGGCGGGAAGGGCGAGATGAAGCGGATCGGCTGGCCCGGATAGCCGTTGCGCGCAGCCAGCGGCTCGGCCGTGGCCTGCGAGAGCATGGCCAGGGCCGCGAGGCTGGCGGCCAGCATCCTGGCCAGGGTGGGGATTGCGAACATGTCTTGTCTCCTGTCGTTATGTGATCTGATTTATGTCGCTCTACGGCAAGTCAGCGATATATGGCGCTGCCTTTGCAACTGACGTGACTTTGGCCAGGGGCACCAAGCAAGGGCCGCCCCCGCAGCGAGGGTGCCGTCCCCCTCCCGCGCAGCGAGAGAGGGGGAAGCGGCGAAGCCGCTCAGGGGGAGCTTCATGCACTCGGCAGGCGGAAGGCGGCCAGTTCCTGGGCATCGAGCTGCGGCACCAGGCCCGTCTCCCAGGCCAGGTAGCGGCGTGCCGCTTCCTTGTTGCCGTCGTGGCGGTCGTGCACGAAGAACAGGTAGTCGATGCACTCGGCGTCGGTGGGGCTGTCGGGCGTAGCCTCGACGGGCAGGCCGGCCTGCTGCCATGCGGCCAGACCGCCTTCCAGCAGCAGCGGCGCGGCGCCCTGCAGCTCCAGCGCGGCCCATTGCGCCATGCCGGGCTCGTCGGCCACCAGCACGATCTGGCGCGTCTCGCCGGCCAGATCGCTGGCAAGGCACGGGCGGATGGACCAGCGGGCCCCGGCGATGTGGCCTGCGCGGTACTTCATGCCCGCGCGCAGATCGACCACGGCCACCTCGCCCTGGCGCATGCGCTCGTGCAGGGCCTGCGCCGTGATGCCTGCCAGTGCGGGGACCTGGGGCGGCTGGGCCGGTGCCAGGTCCAGGCCGCTGTGCAGGCCGCCCCGCAGCACGCAGGCGTCATGGCCGAGCTGGCGCAGCCAGCTGGCCACCACGGGGGCGCGCACGCCATCGCTGTCGAACAGCACCAGGCGCGCACCGCGCACGCCCACGTACTGGTCGCCGGCCTGCATGAGCTGGCCGCCGGGCGTGTGCTGGGCGCCGGGCAGCGAGCCGGCCTTGAATTCCTCGGGCGTGCGCACATCGCACAGGAACAGCGTGCGCGCAGCATCCTGGCTCCAGGCGCGCACGGTGTCGGCATCGACCTCGGGCACGTCGAAGCGTTCGGCCAGGGCACGGGCCTGGGCTTGCAGCGCGCTGCTGGCCGAGTCGTCGCCATAGCGGTGCGTGCCGCCGTGCTCCAGCGGCAGGTCGGCCAGGTACCAGCCCTGGGTGCCGTTCTCCAGCGCGTAGACGGGGTTGGGAATGCCCAGGTTGATCAAGGTCTGCGCGCCGATGATGGAGCGCGTGCGGCCCGCGCAATTGACCACGATGGGCGTGGCCGCATCGGGCACCAGGCGGCTCACGCGCAGCGCCAGCTCGCCATTGGGGCAGCAGATGGCGCCGGGGATGTTCATCTTGTGGAACTCGGAGACGGGCCGGCCGTCCAGCACCACCAGGGGCAGGCCCGCCGCCTGGCGCGCCGCCAGCTGCTGTGCCGTGATGCGCGGCGTGCCATAGGCGTGTTCGGCCAGTTCGCCAAAGGTCTTGGAGGGCAGGTTCACGCCGGCGAACAGCGTGTAGCCCGCAGCGCTCCAGGCCTTGGCACCGCCTTCGAGCACGGCGACCTGGGTATAGCCCAGGGCTTCGAGGCGGCGCGCGGCACGCTCGGCCACGCCCGCGCTGGCATCGCCCTCGCCACCGTCGTAGGTGACGACGCGCACCTGCCTGCGCGGCACCAGGCGGAGCACATCCAGCTCCAGCCGGCTGTAGGGCAGGGGCGTGGCGTAGAACAGGTGCGACTCGCCGTACTGGCCGTGCTCGCGCACGTCGAGCAGCGCGATCTCCTGGCCGTCGTGCAGCCAGGATTTGAGGGTGTGGGCGTCAATGGATGCGGTCATTGCATGCGGTCCGGGAAAAAGATCGGCAAGGAATTTCGGGCAAAGCCGTGCCACGCGCGCCCCGTGGGGCGCGCTGCGGCATGGACAGTGAAAAGGCAGGAAGCGGGAGATAGCGGCCGGAAGGCCTGGGCTCAGCGGCGCGTCTGCACGCCGATGGCCATGGTCTGGCAGGTGCCGGTGGACAGGTCGTAGCTGGTGCGCTCGTTGAGCGTCTCCAGCGCGCGGCCGTACATGTGCAGGTGGCGGATGACCTGCTCGCCCTGGATCTCCACGGAGTGGATGTCCTCGGGCATGAGGGCGATGCCCTGGCCTGGTGCGACCACCACGAGTTCCGTCTCGCGCAGCGTGCCCTTGCCGGGGACGGAGCCGTCGTCGGTGCGCTCGTAGACGCGGTTGTGCTCCGTGCCTTCCACGGCGGCAATGCAGGCCCAGGTCGTGTGGTTGTGCGGCACGATGCGCTTGCCCGGGCGCATGACGTTGAGGTACAGCGCATAGCTCTGGTCGGCGTCCTCGGCGATCAGGTAGCGCGCCTGGTGCTCGCCCTCTTCGGGCGCAGCGTAGTCGGCCTGTTGCCAGAAGTCTCGGCGCGCGGCCAGGCCCAGCAGTTGCTGGAGCACGGCGTCCAGGCTGGCGCGCGTGGCCGCGTCCTCGCCAATGGCCTGCTTCATGCTGTCGATGGCTGCTGTCACGGCGGCGCTGCGCTGTTCGGTGATGGTGTTGTTAGTGGTGGTGTTCAAAGGGGGCTCCTTGTCGTCGTTGAAGTCCACTGTAGTGAGGCGCCCGGTCCGCAACAATCCACGCATGCCCAATAAATACTTCAATAAAATTGAAGTATGGAGACGCTTGACCTGGACCTGCTGCGCACCCTGGCCGCCATTGCCAGCCATGACAGCTTTGCCGCCGCCGCCGTGCAGATGGGGCGCACGCAATCGGCCATCACCCAGCAGATGCAGCGACTGGAGGAGAAGATCGGCCACGCGCTGTTCGAGAAGCAGGGCCGGCAAAAACGCCTCACCGACCATGGCCAGCGCCTGCTGGGCTATGCGCGCCACATGCTGGCCATCCACGACGAGGCGCTGCGCAATCTGCAGCACCGCCAGGTGCAGGGCCTGGTGCGCATTGGCGCGCCGCACGACGCGGCCGACAACATGCTGCCGCCCGTGCTGCAGGAGATCGCGCTGAACTTTCCGGGCATGCAGATCGACATCCATGTGGGGCGCAGCCCTTTCCTGATGGAGTCGCTCAAGCAGGGCGAGCTGGACCTGGCCATCTCCAACCGGGAGGATGAAGGCTTCGAGGGCTTTGCCCTGCGCTCCACACCCACCGTGTGGCTGTGCGGCGCGGGCTATGCCCATGACCCGGGCAAGCCCGTGCCCCTGGTCATGGCCGACGGGCCCAGCATCTTCCGCCGCCTGGGCTGCGATGCGCTGGATGCGGCCGGCATCGCCTGGACGCCGCGCCACACCTGCACCAGCCTGGTCGGCATACGCGCAGCGCTGCGCGCCGGCCTGGGCGTGACGGCGCGCGGCGTGGAGCAGCTCGACCCGGGCCTGCGCGTGCTGGGCGCGGGCGACGGCATGCCACCGCTGCCGGACCTGGCCTACCGCCTGTACATCCGCAGCCATGTGATCAGCCCCGTGACACGCCAGATCTTCGAGAACCTGCAGGCCCGCATGCGCCAGCCGGCGAGCTGAGCGCCGGGGCGCTTGGCGCGCGGCAGCGCTGGATGTGGCGGCGCACTTGACTGCACCGCTTGTAATGGGACTTATTCTCAAATAACATCCGCGCCACCGCCGCCCCCTCCAGCCGGCGTTTTTCGAGCCTTTCCAGGCCCCGTGCCATGCCATCTCCCACTCTTGCCCGCACCCATGACTGGTTCCGTGACTGGTTCCGTGACTACGGGCCGCTGATCTCCCGCATCCTCGCCGCGCTGTTTGGCGGCTACGCCGTGGCGGCGCTGGCCAGCGTGGCCGTGCTGGCCCTGCCCGCAGACCGCACGCAGGCGGCGATCTCGGGCACCTTGCTGAGTTTTGCCGTCTATGCGGGCGCGGTGATCTGGGTGTTTGCCGTGCGCAGCGCCCGACGCGCCTGGGCCGGCCTGCTGGTCGCCGCCCTGGTGCTGGCGCCTGCCGCGTGGTGGACCTGGGGCAAGGGGCTGGGCGCATGAACACGAACACCACGAACACCACGGACACGGCCGGCAAGTCTGCCAAGCCCGCGAAAGCCGCCAAGCCCGGGAAAGCCGCCAAGGCGCCCGGCATCCGCCAGACCATGTCCGACCTGCACACCTGGGTCGGCCTGCTGCTGGGCTGGTTCCTCTACGCCATGTTCCTTACGGGCACGGTGAGCTATTTCAGGAACGAGATCACGCAGTGGATGCAGCCCGAGCAGCCGCACCAGAGCCAGGCGAGCGAGCCCGCGCTCGTGGCCCAGCGGATCGGCGACGCCATGGCCCATGTGGCGCCGCAAAGCCCGCAATGGCTGATCAACCTGCCCGATGCGCGCAGCACGGTGGCCACGGTGTTCTGGAGCCCGCCGCAGACCGAAAAGGGCGCCAGGCGCCGCTTCGAGAACGGCCGCTTCGACCCGGCCACCGGCACGCGCCTCGAAGGCCCGGTGCGCGAGACGCGCGGCGGCGAGTTCTTCTACCGCTTCCACTTCCAGTTCCACTACATGCCCGTGCTCTGGGGCCGCTATCTGGCGGGGCTGTGCGCCATGTTCATGCTGGTGGCCATCGTCAGCGGGGTGATCACGCACAAGAAGATCTTTGCCGACTTCTTCACCTTCCGCTGGGGCAAGGGCCAGCGCTCCTGGCTGGACGCGCACAACGCGCTGTCCGTGCTGGGCCTGCCCTTTCACCTGATGATCACGTACACCGGCCTGGTGACGCTGGCCCTGATGTACATGCCCTGGGCCAGCCTGGCCACCACCATGACGCCCGAGCAGCGCGTGGTGGCAGGCCAGCAGCTCAGCGCCTTCGTTCCGGCTGGCAAGCCCTCGGGGCAGGCCGCGCGCCTGGCACCGCTGGCCGACATGGTGCGCCAGGCCGAGCAGCGCTGGGGCGCGGGCCAGGTGGAGCGCCTGAACGTCAATCTGCCCGGCGATGCCAAGGCCAGCGTGGTCGTGGTGCGCGGCGACAACGGCCGCGTCTCCATCAGCCCGCAGTTCATGACGTTCGACGGCGTCAGCGGCCAACTGCTCAAGGCCCAGGACAGCGTGGGCGCCGCCGCCGAGACGCGCGGCGTGCTCTATGCGCTGCACATGGGCCGCTTCGGCGACCTGCCCACGCGCTGGCTGTACTTCATCGTCAGCCTTGCGGGCACGGCCATGGTGGGAACAGGACTGGTGCTGTGGAACGTGAAGCGGCGCAGCAAGCTGCCCGACCCGGAAAGGCCGCATTTCGGCTTCCGGCTCGTGGAACGGCTGAACATCGCCACCATCGCCGGCCTGTCCATCGGCATGGCCGGCATGCTCTGGGCCAACCGCCTGCTGCCGGTGGAGATGGCGCAGCGCGCCGAGTGGGAGGTGCACGCCATGTTCATCGCCTGGGGTGCCACCCTGTTCTGGGCGATGGGCCGGCCCGCCAGGCGGGCCTGGATCGAGTTGCTGTGGGCTGGCGCCGCCGCCCTGGCCCTGCTGCCCGTGGTCAACGCGCTGACCACGGATCGCGGCCTCTTGGCCAGCCTGCGCGCGGGCGACTGGGTGTTTGCCGGCATGGACCTCATGCTGCTGGCCCTGGCCGCACTGCATGCCCATCTGGCCCTGCGCACCCAGCGCCACCAGCCCAAGGCCAAACCGGTGCGCGCCGCCCGGCCCGCGCCTACGGCAGCCGCCACTGCAGCAGCCGCCACGGCAGTGGCTGCCACGGCTGTGGCCGCCACAGCAGCGGCCGCCGCAGCGGAGACCAGCGCATGAGCATGGCCCATCTGTTCTGTCAGCTGCTGGCCCTGGGCGCCTTCGCCTGCCTGGCCCTGGCCATGGACCGCCACCAGAGCGACCTGTTCGGCAAGGAACTGCCACCCGCCCGCACACGGCGCCTGCGCGCGGCCGGCTGGGTGCTGCTGGCGCTGTCGCTGTGGGCGGCGCTGCAGGTGGAGCCCTGGTCGCTGGGGCTGGTGGCCTGGTTCGGCCACATCGCCGCAGCAGCGGCCATCGTGCTGCTGTCCATGGTGGCGCGCGAGCGCCTGCGCTGACGGCCCTCCTGGCGCCTTCAGAGAAACATGCCGCCCGAGGCCTCGATGCGCTGGCCCTGCACCCAGCCCATGCCGGGCTGCAGCAGGGCGGCCATCACGGGGCCGATGTCGTCGGGCTGGCCCACGCGGCCCAGTGCCGTCTGGCTGGCCAGGGCCGCGCCTACCTGCGCATCGTCGCGCACACGGCCACCGCCAAAATCCGTGGCAATCGCCCCCGGCGCCACCGTGTTGACGCGAATGCCGCGCGCCCCCAGCTCGCGCGCCAGGTAGCGCGTCAGCACCTCCACCCCGCCCTTCATGGATGCATAGGCCGCATAGCCCGGCTGGGTGAAGCGCGTGAGCCCGCTGGACAGGTGGATGATGCTGCCGCCATCGCGCAGCAGGGGCAGCAGGTGCTGGCTCAGGAAGAACGGCGCCTTCAGGTGGATGGCGACCAATTCATCGAACTGCGCCTCGGTGGTGGTGGCGAATGGCGCATTGATGCCGATGCCGGCGTTGTGCACCAGCGCATCGAGGCGGTCGGCCTGCCAGGTCTCGGCCAGGGCCCGGCGCACGCGGGCCGCAAAGTCCGCAAAGCCCGCGCTGCGCGCCACGTCCAGCTGCAGGGCGGCGGCCCGCCCGCCCAGCTCCTCGATGGCGGCCACGGCGGCCTGGGCCTGGTCGGCACGCTCGCGGTAGGTCAGCACCACGTCCAGGCCCTGGCGCGCCAGGTGCTCGGCCGTGTTGCGGCCCAGGCCGCGGCTGCCGCCCGTGACGAGGACGATGCGGCGGGCGGCAGGGGAAGAAGCGGTCGAAGGAGAAGCTGTCATGACGGACCTCGGCAGTGGGTTGCAATGACGGCGACTGTATTGAAGGCTGTTTTCTGGATAAATTGGCTGTTTCTGATTTATTTGTTCGTACCATGCAAACAATCAAGCTTCTGGAGCAGATGCAGATCTTCAGCCGCGTGGCCGAGATGGCCAGCTTCACGCGTGCGGCCGACAGCATGGGTTTGCCCAAGGCCAGCGTCTCCCAGGCCGTGCAGCAGCTGGAGGCGCGGCTGGGCACGCGGCTGCTGCACCGGACCACGCGGCGCGTGCAGCTCACCCAGGACGGCCAGGCCTGCTACGAACGCTGTCAGGACCTGCTGGCCGACGTGGACGAATTCCAGGGCCAGTTCCAGCAGGCCGGCGACGCACCGCTGCAAGGCAAGGTGCGGCTGGACATGACCACCGGCCTGGCGCGCCACGTCGTCATGCCCTTGCTGCCGCAACTGCTGCAAAGCCATCCGGCGCTGGAGCTGGAGCTGAGCTGCACCGAGCGTCGCGTGGACCTGGTGCGCGAAGGCTTTGATTGCGTGCTGCGCCTGGGCCCCGTGGACGAGCCCGGGCTGGTCGCCCGCCCGCTGGGCCTGGTGGCGCTGGCCACCTGCGCCAGCCCCGGCTATGTCCAGGCCCACGGGCTGCCCGCCACGCTGCAGGATCTGGGCGGTCACCGGCTGGTGCACTACCAGCGCACGCTGGGCGCGCGGCCGCTGGGCTTCGAGTACGAGGAGGATGGCCAGCCCCGGTACCTGCCGATGGCGGGCGCGCTCACCGTGAACAACGCGGAGGCCTATCTCGCGGCCTGCCAGGCCGGCCTGGGGCTGATCCAGGTTCCGCGCCTGGCCGTGCAGCCGCTGCTGGACGCAGGGGAACTGGTCGAGGTGCTGCCCCGCCATCCGCCCCCGCCCATGCCCTTGCACCTGGTCTATGCCCACCGCCGCCAATTGCCACGCCGCGTGCGCGTGCTCATGGACTGGCTGGCACAGGCCATACAGCCCTGGACACTCGACGCTGGCCTGCCCGAAAAGCAATAGGCGATGGCCCGATGGACTCGGCCAGCGTCATTTTGCTTATCACTAATCCGTATCAAGACAAAGGTTCGCGCCTGCCCCTTTTGACGCCATTTACCGGACAATAGCGACCTTGCCCCGGTCACCGGCCGCCACGAAGCAGCGGCAACGCGCACACCGCGCCTGCCCCCTGTGCTTCCCGCCACCGCGTGCCTGAATGGCACTGACCTCTCATTGCAACGTCCCGGCGGGCACTGTCCGCCCCGAATTCACCGTATTGCCAACATGAGTGCTTTTCTTGAAGAACGCGTGCTGTCCGTCCACCACTGGACCGACCGCCTTTTCTCCTTCACCACCACCCGTGACACTGCGCTGCGCTTTTCCAACGGCCATTTCACGATGATCGGCCTGAAGGTCGACGGCAAGAACCTGCTGCGCGCCTACTCCATTGCCAGCCCCAATTACGAGGAGCACCTGGAGTTCCTGTCCATCAAGGTGCCCGACGGCCCGCTGACCTCGCGCCTGCAGAACATCAAGGTGGGCGACACCATCATCGTCGGCAAGAAGCCCACGGGCACGCTGCTGATCGACTACCTGCTGCCCGGCAAGAACCTGTACCTGATCGGCACCGGCACGGGCCTGGCCCCCTGGCTGGCCGTGGCGCGCGACCCCGAGACCTACGAGCGCTACGAGAAGGTGGTCGTGGTGCACGGCGTGCGCCATGCCAACGAGCTGGCCTACCAGGAGCTGTTCGAGAAGGAACTGCCCGAGCACGAGTTCCTCGGCGAGATCGTCAAGGACAAGCTCATCTACTACCCCACGGTGACGCGCGAGCCCTTCCGCAACCAGGGCCGCATCTCCAACCAGATCACGGCCGGAACCTTCCCGCAGAACATCGGCCTGCCCGAGCTCAACCCCGAGACCGACCGCGTCATGCTGTGCGGCAGCCCCGCCATGCTGAACGAACTCAAGGAGCTGCTGGAGCACCGCGGCTTCAAGGAAGGCAACACCACCACGCCCGGCGACTTCGTGGTCGAGCGCGCCTTCGTCGAGAAGTAAAGCCCACGACACCCCGTGGCGGGGCGGCTGCCGATAATCGGCGCATGCCGCCCTCCTCCCTTCCTTCAGCCCCGCCAGGCGACGAAGACCGCAACTTCATCGTCGCACTGGCGCGCGGGCTGGACGTGCTGTCGTGCTTTCGCTCCGGCGAGAAGCTGCTGGGCAACCAGGACATCGCCAGGCGCTGCGGACTGCCCAAGTCCACGGTCTCGCGCCTGACGCACACGCTGACCACGCTGGGTTACCTCATCCATGTGCCCGAAGAGGGCAAATACCGCCTGGGCACGGCCACGCTGGCGCTGGGCAGCGCCATGCTCTCGCGCCTGGACGTGCGCCAGATCGCGCGCCCGCTGATGCGCAAGCTGGCGGCCGCCACCGATGCCGAGGTGGCCCTGGCCACGCGCGACCGGCACAACATGGTCTACATCGAGCACTGCCCCAGCGCGCGCTTCATGCACCGCGACCTGGACATGGGCTCGCGCATTCCCCTGGCCACCACGGCCGTGGGCCGTGCCTGGCTGGCCGCCAGCCCCGCGTCCGAGCGCCAGCGCGCGCTGGACTATCTGCAGTCTCACGCGCCCGAGCAATGGGCCGCCGCACAGGCCCAGCTGCCGCTGTGGCCGGAGGCAGGCAACCAGCCCCAGCCATGGCTGTCGCGCTCGTTCGGCGACTGGCAGCCCGAGGTCAACGCCATTGCCCTGGCCTTCTCGCCGGGGCGCGGCCTGCCGCTGATGGCCGTCAGCCTGGGCGGGCCCTCGCGCTTCGTCACGGCCGACGCGCTGCGCCAGGACGGCGTGCCCGCGCTGCAGCGCATGGTGCGGCGGCTGCAGCAGGACATCGACAGGGCCTGAACGCCTGTCCCGCAGGTGCCCGCGCGGTACCGCTCAGCACGGCGCAGCACGGCAAAGTAGCCAAGACGACAGCGTGCACGGTGCCGGCGCCCTAGCATGCAGGTGTTGCTCAACCACCAGAAACCCAAGCCAGGAGACATACAGCATGAGCGTGAAAGCATTGTTCGACCTCACGGGCAAGACCGCCCTGATCACCGGAGGCTCGCGCGGCCTGGGCCTGCAGATGGCCGAGGCGCTGGGCGAGATGGGCGCCCGGCTCGCCATCACGGCGCGCAAGTCCGACGAGCTGGCCGAGGCCAAGGCCCACCTGCAGGGCCTCGGCTACCAGGTCGAGACCTTCACCAACGACCTGCAGAAGTTCGACACCATCCCCGCCCTGGTCGAGGACGTGCTGGCGCGCTGCGGCGACATCGACATCCTCGTCAACAACGCGGGCGCCACCTGGGGCGCCAAGGCCGAGGAATACCCGGACGAGGCCTGGAACAAGGTCATGAACCTCAACGTCTCCGCGCCCTTCTTCCTCACCCGCGAAGTGGCCAGGCGCGTGATGATCCCCAAGGGCCGGGGCAACGTGATCATCACGGCCTCGGTCGCGGCCTTCAAGGGCACGCCGCCCGGCATGAACACCGTGGCCTACAACACCTCCAAGGCGGCCGCCGTGCACCTGGCGCGCACCCTGGCCTCGGAATGGGGCCACTACGGCATCCGCGTCAACTCCATCTGCCCGGGCTTTTTCCCCAGCAAGCTGGCCAACGGCCTCATCGACAAGCTCGGCGACCAGCTCATCGCCCGCGCCCCGCTGCGACGCATCGGCGGCGAGGAGGACCTCAAGGGCGCCGTGGTCTACCTGGCGTCCGATGCATCGCGGCACATGACGGGGCAGGCGTTGGTGCTGGATGGTGGAGCGAGCTTGTTGTAAACAACGCAGCCCTGCAATGAGAAAGGCCCCTGTACCGCGGTGCAGGGGCCTTTCTTACGTGAGCCGCTGCGCAGCGACTCAGCATGTCTTCTTCAAGCCTGCAGAGCAAAGGGCTCGATGGACTCCAGTTCGTCGCCTATGGCTTCGCGCGCGATATCGGCGTCGTACTGGCTTTGCAGATTCATCCAGAACTCCACGGACGTGCCAAAGAAGCGCGCCAGCCGCAGCGCCGTATCCGCCGTGATGGAGCGGCCGTTCTTGACGATGGCCGCGATGCGTGTCTGCGGGACATGGATGGCCTGGGCCAGGCGGTATTGCGTCAGGCCCATGGGCTCCAGGAATTCAGTGGCCAGGATTTCGCCTGGCGTGGGGAGGTTCAAAGGTTTGTTCATGGTCAGCACTCCTGCGCCAGATCCAGGATCAACGCTTTCGCTTCAGTGGTAATCGACGATCTCCAGCTGACTCGGGCCTTCATGGGTCCACACAAAGCACACGCGCCACTGGTCATTGATGCGGATGCTGTGCTGCCCCTTGCGGTCTCCGTGCAGCGCCTCCAGCCGGTTTCCGGGCGGGACCCTCAAGTCCTGAAGCACATGAGCGGCATGCAGCATCCGAAGCTTGCGCAGCGCAACCACTTCAATGCTGCTCCACCGACGCACCCGCCTCTGCTGGAACAGTTGCTCGGTGTCGGGGCACTTGAATGACTGGATCGTCATGGAAGCAAATAATAACGTGCCGCGTCAGTAACGTCAAACGCAAGTACCGGACAACTGAGTCCACAAGAAAGCGCCTGGGCCAGATCAAGCTGGCACCAGGCGCTTTCGGTCGAAAAACTGAGCGGCGCTCTACTTGTTCGCCACCGTCATCACCGCCTCAATCTTGCCATCGCGCACAGCGGCGCCGCGTTCCGTGGTCAACGTGCCGCCGCGATCATCCACGCCCTTGACGCCGCCGGGGTTCACGTCGGGGCGCAGGGATTTGTAGGCCTCGTCGAGCTTGGCGTGGATGGCCTTGGTGTCCGAGGCAGAGCCGGCCAGCTGCATGGCCTTGACGGTGGCGTGCACGGCCGTGTAGTTCCACTGCGCCTCCGAGCCGGGGATGCGGCCAGGGTAGACCTTGCCGAAGCGTTCGACGAAGGCCTTGTTCTCGGGCTTGGTGTCCTCGGAGACGGGCATGACGCCGATGGCGCCTTCCAGCGGCGCATAGCCGCCGACCACACGGGCCATTTCGTCGAGCTTGGCCTGGTCCATGACCACGAAGCCGCCCTTGAAGCCCAGCTCGCGCGCCTGCTTGACGACCAGGGCCGTGGGCTCGGAGGCTCCGCCCACGAAGAGCACGTCGGGCTTCTCGGCCAGGGCCTTGCTCACGCCGCTGTAGAAATCGGTGGCACGGTTGTAGCTCATGGCGTTCTCGGCCACCACGGTGCCGCCCAGCTTTTCCCAGCCGGGCTTGAAGGCGGCGACCCAGGCCTTGGCGTAGTCGTGGTCGGCGCCCACCAGGGCCACCTTCTTGCCGAAGCGGCCCATCACGTACTTGGAGAAAGGGTCGATGTACGAGGTGAACTCGGGCGGGATGCGCAGGGTCAGCTTGTTGCCCCGGTTGGTGATCTGCGGCACCGAGCTGTAGGCCAGCACGATGAAGTTGCTGCGCTCGTTGGTGGTCTGCAGCGCGAAGATGCCGCCCGAATGCGGCACCAGGATGGCCGCCGTCTTGTGCTGCTGCACCAGGCGCTGGGCGTTGATCGCGGTCTCGGACGGGTTGTACTTGTCGTCCAGCGGAACGATCTCGATCTTGACCTTCTTGCCACCGATCTCGGGCGCTGCGGCATTGATCTCGGAGACGGCCATCTGCATGCCGTCGAGCACGTTCTTGCCGTACTGGGCAGCGCCGCCCGACAGCGGGCCGGAGTAGCCGATCTTGACGACTTCCTGGGCCAGCGCAGGGCCGGCGGCGGCCACGGCGGCGCAGGCCAGGGCCAGCGTGCCCACCCTGCGGCGGGTCAATGGTGCGAATGCTGTCATGTCTGTCTCCTTGGATCGTTGGTGGTGGTGGCTTGGGTAGAGGCAAGAGGCGGCGTCATGCGCCGATGTAGGCCTTGCGGATGGAGTCGTCGGCCAGCAATTCGGCGGGCCTGCCCTCGCGCACGATGCGGCCGCTTTCCATCACATAGGCGCGGTGCGCGATCTTCAGCGCCGCATAGGCGTTCTGCTCGGCCAGCAGCACGGTGGTGCCGGCCGCGTTGATGCGCTGTATGGCCTCGAACATCTGCTTGATGACCAGGGGCGCCAGGCCCAGCGAGGGCTCGTCCAGCAGCAGGGCCTGGGGCCGGCCCATCATGGCGCGGCCGATGGCCACCATCTGCTGCTGGCCGCCCGACAGCGAGCCGGCCGGGTCGTGCTGCTTCTCGCGCAGGATGGGAAACAGCTCCATCACCTCCTGCAGCGTCTTCTGGCTGGGACCGGGGTCGCGGCGGTGCACGTAGGCGCCCAGCTGCAGGTTGCGCAGCACCGACATCTGGGGGAACAGCTTGCGCCCTTCGGGGCACTGCACCACGCCGGACTGCACGATGGCCGAGGGCTTGCTGCCAGCCAGCTCCTTGCCATTCCAGACGATGGAGCCACCCGCGGCCTTGTGGATGCCGCTGGCCGTGAGGAACAGCGAACTCTTGCCCGCGCCGTTGGCGCCCAGCAGCACCACCAGCTCGCCCCGGTCGGCATGCAGGCTCACGCCGTCCAGCGCCAGGAAGCTGCCGTAGCGCAGCGACACGTTCTCAAACTTCAGCATGCTCGCTCCCCAGGTAGGCATCGATGACGGCGGGGTTGCGGCGTATCTCCTCGGGCGTGCCCTCGGCGATCTTCTCGCCGTAGCTGAGCACCAGGATCTTGTCGGCCAGGCTCATGATCATGCCCATCTTGTGCTCGATCAGCGCCACCGTGATGCCGTGGCGCACCAGCTTGCGGATCAGCTCGGCCAGGCCCTCGGTCTCCTCGGGGTTGACGCCACCGGCGGGCTCGTCGAGCAGCATCAGCTTGGGGTCGGTGGCCAGGGCCAGCGCGAAGGCCACGCGCTTGCGCTCCTCCTGCGTGATGTCGCCCGCGATGCGGCCGGCCACGTGCGACAGGCCCACGAAGTCCAGCGCGTCGCGCGCCTTTTCACGGCACACGCGCTCTTCCTCGCGCAGGCGGCTGGAGCCGCGCAGCACATCCCATAGCCCTGAGCGCGTGCGCAGCCGGTGGCCCACGATGAGGTTGTCCAGCACCGTGGCGCGGTCGAACAGCGCCGTGGTCTGGAAGGTGCGCGCCACGCCCAGTTTCGCCACCTGGTCGGTGCGCAGCGAGGTCACGTCCTGGCCATTGAAGGTGATGGTGCCCGAGGTGGGCTTGTGCACGCAGCTGATCAGGTTGAAGAACGTGGTCTTGCCGGCGCCGTTAGGGCCGATGATGGCGTTGATGCGGCCTTCCTCGATCACGGTGCTGACATCGCTCACGGCGGCCAGTCCGCCGAACCGCTTGGTCAGGTGGTCAATCTTGAGCATGCGGCTTGCCCTCCTTGGCATTGCGGCGCGCGCGCCAGGCGGTGACGCTGCCCACCACGCCGTAGGGCATGAAGATCACCAGCATCACGAGAATGGGGCCGAAGACGATGAAGCGGTACTCCTGCAGGAACTGCAGGTACTGCGTGATCCAGGGCATGCCGATGGCGCCCAGCAGCGGCCCCAGCACCGTGCCCATGCCGCCGACCATGGCGAAGATCATCATGTCGAAGGTGTGGTGCACGCCCGCCATGTCCGGCCCGATGAAGCGCACGAAGCCGGCGTACAGGCCGCCCGCCACGCCCGCGTAGACCACGCTCAGCATGAAGGCCAGCACCTTGTTGCGCATGAGGTTGATGCCGAGCGCCTCGGCCAGCTCGTCGCTGTTGCGGATGGCCATGAAGGTGCGGCCCAGCAGCGACCGGACGATGCGCCGCATCACCCAGACCGAGACCACGAGGAAGGCCAGCACCAGGTAGTACAGCGCCAGCGGCGACTCGAAGCTCAGCGCGCCCAGGGCCTCGGGCGCGGGGATGCCCATGATGCCCACCGTGCCGTGGGTCAGGCCCTCCCACTTCTCGATGACGAGGAACATGATGTAGCCCACGCACAGCGTGAAGATGGAGAAGTAGTGGCCCTTGAGCCGCAGCGAGACGATGCCGATCAGGTAGCCCAGCACCGCGCACACCACGCCCGACATCACCAGCCCGCCCCAGAACGGCCAGCCATGGTCCACCGTAAGGATGCCCACGGTATAGGCGCCCGCGGCCATGAAGCCCGCATGCGCCAGATTGAGCTGGCCCGTGTAGCCCGTGATCAGGTTCAGGCCCAGCGTGGCGATGGCGAAGATGTAGGCCGTGCTCATCACCGTGAGGTGGTAGTCGTTGCCCGCCAGCCAGGGGAAGGCGATGCCGGCGGCCAGCAGCAGGCCCCAGGCAACGCGGGAGTCGATGAATCCGTTCATTCAATGACTCCTCTTGGCGAACAGGCCCTGCGGGCGCAGCGACAGGATCACCACCAGCAGCACGAAGGCGATGATGTCCTTGTAGTCGGTGGAGATGTAGTAGGCGCCGAAGCTCTCGGCAAAGCCGATGATCAGCCCGCCCAGCACGGCGCCCGGGATGCTGCCCATGCCGCCCAGGATGATGATCACGAAGGCCTTGGTGATGACCAGGTGGCCCATGGCCGGATAGACCAGGTTGATGGGCGCATACAGCGTGGCCGCCACGGCCGCGAGCACGCCCGAGATGGCAAAGGTCAGCATGGACACGCGGTTGGCATCGATGCCCACCATCGATGCGCCCTCGCGGTTCTGGGCCATGGCGATGATGGTCGAGCCCGTGGTGGTGCGCGTCAGGAACAGGTGCAGCGCCACCATCAGCGCAAAGGCCGCGACTATGATCAGCAGGCGCTGCGCAGGCGCCGTGATGCCGCCCATCTCCACGATGGAGGTGTAGGGCGTGGGCATGCGCTGGAAGTCCGCGCCCCACAGCGCCTGGGCGCCCGCTTCCAGAAACAGCAGCAGGCCGATGGAGGCGATCTTGGGATGCAGGGGAGAGGCCTTGCGCAGCGGATGGAAGATCAGCCGCTCGCTGACGATGCCCAGCACCGCCACCGCCACCGCCGCCACCAGCATGGCCGCCCAGTAGCCCCAGCTCCAGGCCACCATGGCCTGGAAGGCCACGAAGGCGCCGATCATGTAGAAGCCCCCGTGCGCGAAGTTGGGCACGTGCAGGATGCCGTAGACCAGGGTCAGGCCCAGGGCCACGAGGCCATAGATGCCGCCCAGGGTCAGTCCATTGAGCACTTGCTGCAGGAAGACGTCCATCACCGCCTCCCGCCTGCCGCCGCCGGTGGCCGCCACCGGACCAGGGTCTGTTCTCGCATTGCCTTGCCTCCTTGTTTGCTGTGAACCAGCTTAGGAGGCGGTGCCGTGCACCATCAACCCGAAGATTCCGCACAGCGGAATTCACCTGGGAAACCCCGAGGCGCAAACCGCTGCGGCAGTAACCTAGATGACAGGCGCAGGCCGGCAGGAGCGGGGAACGCTAGATGGACAGCGCCGGCAGGTTCTCGGGCAGGCCCTGCATGGAGCGCTGCGTGTGCTCGGCCACGAAGTCCAGGAAGCTGCGCACGCGCGCCGGCATGAACTTGCGCGTGGGCAGGGTGGCGTAGAGCGTGAATCGGCCCGTGGTCCATTCGGGCAGCACATGGCGCAGCCGGCCCGAGCGCAGGTGGCGCGCGATCAGGTCCAGCGGCTGGGTGCTGATGCCCGCGCCGTCCAGCGTGGCGCGCAGCAGCGTGCCCGTGTGGTTGGCCACCAGCACGGGGCGCACGGCCACCTCGGCCTCGCCCGCGTTGCCGTCGAGCCGGCGCATGCGCAGCATGTCGGAGCGGCCCTGGATGCGCCGGCGCAGCAGGCACTGGTGGCCGGCCAGGTCCTCGGGCACGACAGGCACGCCATGGGCGTCCAGGTACTCGGGCGCGGCGCAGGCCAGGCCGCAGGTGGTGACGATGGGCCGGGCCACCACGTTGCCGTCGTAGCCCTCCTCGGCATTGACGAAGGTGATGTCGTATTCGCCCACGGCCGCCTCGCTGGCCGACTCCACGAAGACCTCGATGCAGATGCGCGGATGCAGGCGGTGGAAGTCCGCCACCAGCGGCGCCAGAACATGCTCGGCGAACACGGGCGGCGTGAGCACGCGCACGGCGCCAGACAGCTCCAGCGTGTGCGCCTGGGCCAGGCTGAAGGCGTCCTCCACATCGGCCAGGATGCCGCGCACGCGCTCCAGGTAGGCCTCGCCAGCCTCGGTCAGCGAGACGCTTCGCGTGGTGCGCTGCAGCAGCCGCGTGCCCAGGTGCTGCTCCAGGTCGGCCACCAGGCGCGTGACCGTGGGCACGGACATGTCCAGGCGCCGCGCCGCCGCCGAAAACCCGGCCTCGTCGGCCACGGTCTGGAATACCCGCATGGTCTGCAATCGGTCCATCTTGTCCTTGGCCCCCGGCCTTGGTGCCAGGGGACTTTGCTGCATTGTTCCATTGCCCAAACGCCTGCGCCGCGGCTTTGCGGGCCGCGGCGCAGGCGTTCATCTTCGTCGAAATGCGGGAACTCAGCCCGTGCCGCCCGGAGTGTCCCCGGCGCTGGCCGCCTCGGCGGGCGGCGCCCAGCGGATGGGGTGGGTGAAGCGCACGCCGGCATCGCTGAAGGCCTTGGCCGTGGCGGCCGACAGCAGCAGGATGGCCGAGGAAAAGTAGATCCACATCAGCAGCACCACCAGCGAGCCCGCCGCGCCATAGGCCGAGACCACGGCCGCCGTGGCCAGGTACCAGGCCAGGGCCTGCTTGCCCAGCGTGAACAGCAGGGCGCCGATGATGGCACCGAAGATCAGATAGCGCAGCCGGGGCTTGGGGCCGCCGCCTATGCGCATCAGCCCCACAAAGAGCAGCACGGTGATGCCGAAGGACACGCACTCGTTGATCAGGCTGACCAGCGGCCCCAGCGGCTGCATCTGCAGCTTGGTGCCGGCCCAGTTGGTGATCAGCTGGATGGCCGTGGACAGGGCCATGGACACCAGCAGCAAGAAGCCCAGCGCCAGCACATAGGTCAGGCCGCGCAGCCGCAGCGCGGCCATGCGCCACCACACGGCCTTGGGCGGCGGCGGCTCGCCGTTCGAGGTCCAGAGCCTTTCCAGCGCGGACTGCAGCTCCACGAAGACACCGGTGGCGCCCGACATCAGCAGGATGAAGCCGAACAGCGAAGCCAGCCGCCCCTCGTCGGGCCGCTGGGCGCTTTCCAGCGCGCCGCGCACCACCTGGGCGCCGCGCTCGCCGATCACGTCCTGCACCTGGTCGATGAGCTGGTGCTCCACATAGCTGCGGTCCACCCACCAGCCCAGCACGCCGACCAGCAGCAGCAGCAGCGGGGCCAGGCTCAGGATGCCGTAGAAGGACATGGCGGCGCTCATGCGCAGGCCATCGGCGTCCAGCCACAGCTGCACGGCGTTCCACATGGCGCGCAGCGGGTTCAGTTCCAGCAGCCGGTCCAGGCGTGCGGACCAGGACGAGGCGGGGGGAGTTTCCGGGGTATCTGAGGGCATGGCCCCCATTGTGCGCAGCGGCGCACCGGCGCCCTGTCAGCCTGTGCCGACAGGGGCCTGTGCGCGCGGCTCAGGTCACGGGCGCTGGATTGAACAGCACCAGGGCGTTGTGCAGCTTCCACTGCTCGGCCCAGGTCTTCCTGCGGCCGCTGGCCACGTCCAGCATCAGGCGGAACATCTCCCAGCCCACGTCCTCGATGCTGGCCTGGCCCTCGGCGATGCGGCCCGCGTTCACGTCCATCAGGTCATGCCAGCGCCGCGCCAGGTCGCTGCGCGTGGCCACCTTGATCACGGGCACCTGGGCCAGGCCGTAGGGCGTGCCCCGGCCCGTGGTGAACACATGCAGGTTCATGCCGGCGGCCAGCTGCAGCGTGCCGCAGATGAAGTCGCTGGCCGGCGTGGCCGCGTAGACCAGGCCGCTTTGAATGCCCCGGTCGGCCAGACGCTGGCCCGGCGACAGCACGCCGGTGATGGGCGCCGTGCCGCTCTTGATGATGGAGCCCATGGCCTTCTCGACAATGTTGGACAGGCCGCCCTTCTTGTTGCCCGGCGTGGTGTTGGCGCTGCGGTCCACGCGGCCCTTGTCCAGGTAGGCGTCGTACCAGGCCATCTCCTCGATCATGGCCTGGGCCACCTCGGGGCTGGAGGCGCGCGAGGTGAGCTGGTCGATGCCGTCGCGCACCTCGGTCACCTCGCTGAACATCACGGTGGCGCCTGCGCGCACCAGCAAATCGGTGCAAAAGCCCACGGCCGGATTGGCCGTGACGCCGCTGAACGCATCGCTGCCGCCGCACTGCACGCCCACCACCAGGGCGCTGGCCGGCACGGTCTCGCGCCGGCGCGCGTTCAGCCGCTCCAGATGCACCCTGGCGCGGCCCATGATGGAGTCCACCATGGACATGAAGCCCACATGCGCCTCGTCCTGCAGGCAGACCACGTCCAGCGCGGGTTCTCGCTCATCGACGATGGGAAACGAGCCCGGCGGCAGCAGCCGCTCGGGCTGCAGCTTCTCGCAGCCCAGGCTCACCACCATCACCTCGCCGCCGAAATTCGGGTTGTGGCTGATGTTGCGCAGCGTGCGCTGCGGAACCTCGGCGCCCACGGCATCGATGGCCACGCCGCAGCCATAGCTGTGCTCCAGGCCCACCACATCGTCCACGTTCGGATAGCGCGGCAGCAGCTCGGCCTTGATGCGGCCCACCGCGAAATCCAGCACCCCGGCCACGCACTGCACCGTCGTGGTGATGGCCAGGATATTGCGCGTGCCCACCGTGCCATCGGCATTGCGGTAGCCCTCGAAGGTGTAGCCCGTCAGCGGCGGCAGCTCGGGCGGCTGCACCGTGGCGATCGGCAACCCCTCAAGAGACAGCGCCCCCGGCATGCGCAGCAGCCGCTCATGCACCCAGCTGCCCGCGGCAATGGCCTGCAGCGCATAGCCGATCACCACGTTGTAGCGGCGCACCTCGCCGCCCTCGGCAATGTCCACCAGCGCCACCTTGTGCGCCTGCGGCACCTTGTCGACCAGCACCAGCCCCCCGGGCATCACCGTGCCCGCAGGCAAACCCCCGTCATTGGCCACGATGGCCACGTTGTCGGCCGGATGCATGCGGATGGAAAGAGGAAGTGGGGTACTCATGGCAATGTCTCAATTTTCTAAAGGGCTGGCACTACAGCAGTAAAGCAGCTGGCACAGCCCACGCAACCGGCGCGGCCCAAAGCGAGGGACACCAAGCAAGGGCCTACGCCGGCCGCGCCGCCCCGCAGCGAGGGTGTCGTCCCCCTCCGCGAAGCGAGAAGGGGGAAGGCGCGAAGCGCCTCAGGGGGTCACTCTGCTTTTATTCCAGCAGCCTTGATCACCTTCCCCCACTTGACCACCTCGGCCTTCTGGAACTCGCCCAGCTCGGCCGGCGTCATCTGCGAAGGCAGCATGCCGAAGTTCTTCAGGCGCGCCTGCACCTCGGGCGTGGCGACGATCTTCATGATCTCCGCATGCAGCCGCTCCACGATGGGGCCCGGCGTGCCTGCGGGCGCGAACACGGCCTGCCAGGAGCCCATGTCGAAGCCCTTCTCGCCGGCCTCGGCAATGGTGGGCACATCGGGCAGGGATTCCAGGCGCCGCGAGCTGGTCACGGCGATGGGGCGCAGCTTGCCGGCCTGCACATGGGGGCCGACGACCAGGGCGGTGTCGAACATCATGTCCACCTGGCCGCCGATCACGTCCTGCACGGCCGGGCCGCTGCCCTTGTAGGGCACGTGGGTGAACTTCACGCCCGTCTGGTAGCCCAGCAGCTCCAGCGCCATGTGGTTGGAGGTGCCGCTGCCCGGCGAGGCCGAGGTCAGGCCGCCCGCCGCTGCCTTGGCCTTGCTGGCGGCCAGCACGTCGGCCAGCGTCTTGTAGGGGCTGGAGGCCGGCACCACCAGCACCAGCGGGCCCGAGCCCAGCATGGCCACCGGCGTGAAGGACTTGACCGGGTCGTAGTCCAGCTTGGCGTACAGGCTCACATTGATGGCGTGCGAGCTGATGGTGCCGCCCAGGATGGTGTAGCCATCGGCCGGTGCGCGCGCCGCAATGGCCGAGCCCACGCTGCCGCCCGCGCCGCCCTTGTTCTCGATCACCACGGGCGTGCCCAGGGCCTTGCTCAGCGGCTGGGCGATCACGCGCGCCAGCGTATCGGTATTGCCGCCAGGCGGGAACGGCACCAGGTAGGTGATGGGCTTGCCCGTGGGCCAGTTGCCCTGCGCGGCGGCGGGCATGGCGGTCAGGGCCGTGCCCAGCAGCAGGGCGCTGGCGAGGGAATGTTGGATGAGTGTGCGGCGTTGCATGGTGCTTGTCTCCGGGAAGGGCTTGTCGTTGGAATGGTGTGAAAGCGGGTTCAGAAGCGCGGCTGGTGGCCGGTGAACGCGGGGTCGTACTTGCGCATCTGCCCCAGGTCGTCGCGGTTGCGGATGCCGCAGTGCAGGTAGTTGTCGTGCAGGCGGGCCAGTGCCTCGCGGTCCAGCCGCACACCCAGGCCGGGCGCCGTGGGCACGCGCAGGCTGCCCTGCTCGAACTGCAGCCGGCCGCCCTCGACGACTTCCTCGTCCTGCCAGGGGTAATGCGTGTCGCAGGCATAGGTCAGCAGGGGCACGCTGGCGCACAGGTGCGTCATGGCCACCAGGCTCACGCCCAGGTGCGAGTTGCTGTGCATGGACAGGCCCAGGTCGAAGGTGCGACACAGCGTGGACAGGCGCTGCGTGGCGCGCAGCCCGCCCCAGTAGTGGTGGTCGCTGAGCACGATCTTCACGGGGCAGCCCATCTCGGCGTTGCGGCGGAACTCGGCAAAGTCCGTCACCACCATGTTGGTGGCCAGCGGCACATCGCACTCGCGTGCCACGGCGGCCATGCCGTCCAGGCCGGGCGCCGGGTCCTCGTAGTACTCGAGCACGCCCTGCAGCTGCTGCACGATCTTCAGGCTGGTCTCCACCGTCCAGTTGCCATTGGGATCGATGCGCAGCGGCGTGCCCGGAAAGGCATCGGCCAGCGCCAGGATACCGGCCGCCTCCTGCTCGGGCGGCAGCGCGCCGGCCTTGAGCTTGATGCTCTGGAAGCCGTACTGCGCAATCATGCGCCGCGCCTGCTCCACCAGCTGCTGCGGCGCCAGGGCCTCGCCCCAGGCGTCGGGAGAAGAATCTGGTCCATAGGGCCTGTCGATGTGCTCGGCATACTTGTAGAACAGGTAGGCCGAGAAAGGCACGCTGTCGCGCGCCGCGCCGCCCAGCAGGTCCACGATGGGGGCGCCCGCCATCTGGCCCTGCAGGTCCAGCATGGCGACCTCGAAGGCGCTGACCACCTTGGCCACCGTCTTGGACACATGCGTGCCCGGCGCCAGCGACACCTGCTGGCCCAGGAATTCGGAGGCCGTCAGCGCAGGCGGCGCCACCAGGGCCGCGACGCGGGCCTCCATCTCGTTGAGCGCCCAGGGCGACAGCCCCACCAGCGCGGGCGCGGCCTTGGCCAGCGCATCGAGCATGGGCTGGTCACCGTAGCTTTCGTTGATGCCGACCAGGCCCGATGCCGTCTCGATCTCGATGATGGAACGCAGCGCCCAGGGCTCGTGGATGCCGGCCGCATTGAGCAGCGGCGGATCACGGAAGGCAATGGGCGTGATGCGGACGTGGCGGATCGCGTGGGTCGCTTGGGAGGTGCTCATCTGGACTGCGGACGGGGTAGGAAAATCGGAAAAATCTGCGAAAGCGTTGACGTCTTGTGATACGTTGTCGTACAACTTGGAGCGATTATGATCAGCACCATGGAAAGTTCGGCAAAGGGATTTCCCGCATCACCCCCAACGATCGAGCTTCCCCTGCGAGGAAAGTCCGGTCGCAGCGGCCGCAATCTGGCCGCCCTGCTGTTCGACGAGTTCGCGAGCAAGATCCGCAACGGCCTGCTGGCCGAAGGCGAGAAGCTGCCCACGGAATCGTCGCTGGTGCAGACCTACGAAGTCAGCCGCACCGTGGTGCGCGAGGCGCTGTCGCGCCTGCAGGCCTCGGGCCTGGTGGAGACGCGCCATGGCATAGGCACCTTCGTGCGCGCCGCCCAGCCCGCGTCCACGCTGATGCTCAATGCCGACGAGCTGACGGCCGCCGTGGACGTGATGGCCGTGCTGGAGCTGCGCATCAGCCTGGAGACCGAAAGCGCCGGCCTGGCCGCGCTGCGCCGCAGCCCCGAGCAGCTGCAGGGCATACGCACGGCGCTGCAGGCCTTCGAGATCGCCTTTGCGCGCGGCGAGGACACGGTGGCCCATGACCTGGCCTTCCACACCCAGATCGCCGAGGCCACGGGCAACCGCTACTTCGGCGACATCCTGCGCCACTTCGGCGCCCAGCTGATTCCGCGCACGCGCATCGCCTCCATCCACCAGCCCCAGCGCGACCCCGACTACCTGCGCCGCGTCAACCGCGAGCATGAGGAAATCCTCGCCGCCATCGAGCGCCAGGACGCCGACTCGGCCCGCGCGGCCATGCGCATCCACCTGACCAACAGCCGCGAACGCCTGCGCCTGGCGCAAAAGACCAGCGCCGCCTGACGCCTTCTGACGCCTTCTGACGCCTTCTGGGCATCCTGGACCGCCCTGCGCCCTGCGGGACCGATGGCGCCGGCACAGGAATTCAGACAACCAAGGGAAAACCCTTTATCACGGCATGCATGTCTCGGTTGAAAATTCGCTCCAGTTGTACGACAACTGACAACATAAAACCCGGAGACAAAAGCATGACCCTGAGCCGAAAGCAATTCCTGCGCGCCGCTGGCGCCACCGCCCTCGTGGCCACCGGCGCCGGCGCGCTGGCCCAGAGCAACTGGCCCACGCGGCCGCTGCGCCTGGTGGTGCCCTACCCGCCGGGCGGCAGCTCGGACATCATTGCGCGCGCCATCGGCCCGCTGCTGTCGGCGGAACTCAAGCAGCCCGTGGTCATCGAGAACAAGCCTGGCGCCAACGGCAACCTGGGCGCCGACATGGTGGCCAAGGCCCAGCCCGACGGCCACACGCTGATGCTGTGCGACCTGGGTGCGCTGGCCATCTCGCCCTCGCTCTACACCAAGCTGTCCTTCGACCTGTCCCGGGACCTGCGCGGCGCGACCATGCTGGCCTACTCGCCGCACCTGCTGGTGGTCCATCCCTCGGTGCCGGCCAACAACCTGCAGGAGCTGGTGGCCCTGTCCAAGAAGGAAGACCTGAGCTTTGCCGTCACTGCCACGGGCAGCGCCCCGCACCTGGCCGGCGTGGAACTGGCGCGCGCCACGGGCGCCCGCTGGGAATACGTGCCCTACAAGGGCGGCGTGCAGTCCATCCAGGACACGGTGGCAGGCCAGACCCAGGTGCTGATGAACGGCATGCTGGCCACCTACCCCCATGTGCAAAGCGGCAAGCTCAAGCTGCTGGGCCTGTCCAAGGGCACGCGCATGCCGTTGGCCGCCAACGTGCCCACCATCGCCGAGCAGGGCGTGCCCGGCTTCGAGACCGGCACCTGGCAAGGCGTGGTCGTTCCGGCCAAGACGCCCGAGGCCGTGGTCCAGCGCCTGCATGAGGCCCTGATCACCGCCATCCGCTCGCCCGAGGTGCGCGCCCGCCTCACGGGCCAGGGCGCCGAGGTCGTGACCATGAACCCCGCCGAGACCGCGCGCTTCCTGGCCACCGAGCGCCAGCGCTGGCAAAAAGTGGTTCAGACAGCCGGTTTGAAGCTCGACTGATTCCACCCTTTTTTCTTTCTTCCCCACCCTTGTTCCCGAGAGCACCATGACCCCCCAAGACCTCAAAGACGTGATGAGTTCCGGCCTGCTGTCCTTTCCCGTGACGGACTTCGACAGCAACGGCAACTTCAATGCCAAGGGCTATGCGGCCCGCCTCGAATGGCTGGCCCCCTACGGCGCCAGCGCGCTGTTCGCGGCCGGCGGCACGGGCGAGTACTTCTCGCTGTACGGCGAGGAATACGGCCAGATCATCAAGACCGCCGTGGACACCTGCCGCGGCAAGGTGCCCATCATCGCGGGCGCCGGCGGCCCCACGCGCACGGCCATCGCACACGCCCAGGAGGCCGAGCGCCTGGGCGCCCACGGCGTCCTGCTGCTGCCCCACTACCTGACCGAAGCCGGCCAGGAAGGCCTGATCGCCCATGTGGAGCAGGTCTGCAAGAGCGTGAAGTTCGGCGTCATCGTCTACAACCGCGACCGCACCCGCTTCACGCCCGAATCGCTGGCCATCCTGGCCGAGCGCTGCCCCAACCTGGTGGGCTTCAAGGACGGCATGGGCAACATCGAGACCATGTCCTCCATCTTCATGACGATGGGCGACCGCTTCGCCTACCTGGGCGGCCTGCCCACGGCCGAGGTCTATGCGGCCGCCTACAAGGCCCTGGGCACGCCGGTGTACTCCTCGGCCGTCTTCAACTTCATCCCCAGGACGGCGATGGCGTTCTACGAAGCCGTGCGCACCGACGACATGGCCACGCAGCACAAGCTGCTCAAGGAATTCTTCATGCCCTATCTGAAGATCCGCAACCGCGTCGAAGGCTACGGCGTGAGCATCATCAAGGCCGGCGCCAAGCTGGTGGGCCACGACGCCGGCCCCGTGCGCGCCCCGCTGACGGACCTCAAGCCCTCCGAGCTGGAAGAGCTCAAGGCCCTGATCGACAAGCTCGGCCCCCAATAAGCCACAAGACCGGGCGCAGGGGCCAGTCCGGCCCTTGCGCCCCCCAGGAGACAAGAACATGAAAAAGATTCTGATCGCGCTGGGTGCCGCACTGGCCCTCACGGCGCAGGCGGCCGGCAGCTTTCCGGACAAGGCCGTCAACATCATCGTGCCCTTCCCGGCCGGAGGCTCCACCGACACCGTGGCGCGCGCCATGGCCCTGAGCATGGGCGAACAGCTGGGCAAGCCCTTCGTGGTGGAAAACCGCCCCGGCGCCACGGGCACCATCGGCGCAGGCGCCGTCAAGCGCGCACCGGCCGATGGCTACACCCTGCTGGTGGCCTCGCTGGGCCCCTTCGTGGTCACGCCGCACCTGGTCAAGAACGTGCCCTATGACGCAGGCAAGGACTTCGACTACATCACCATCCCCGTGCAGGCACCCAACGTGCTCGTGGCCAGCCCCGCGCAGAAGGCCCGCACCGTGGCCGAAGTCATCGCCGCGCTCAAGGCCAACCCCGGCAAGATCAGTTTCGCGAGCTCGGGCAACGGCTCCTCGGACCATCTGTCGGCCGAGCTGTTCTGGCAGCAAAGCGGCACCGAAGGCATGCACGTTCCCTACAAGGGCGGCGCCCCGGCCATCACCGACCTGATCGGCGGCCAGGTGGACTTTTCGTTCCAGAACGTCAACGCCGTGCTGCCCCATCTGCGCAGCGGCAAGCTGCATGCGATCGCCGTGACCGGCAGCCAGCGCTCGCCCGTGCTGCCCGATGTGCCCACGCTGGCCGAGGCCGGCGTCAAGGGCGCCGAGGTCTATTCCTGGCAAGGCCTGGCCGCACCCAAGGGCCTGCCCGCCGATGTGAAGGCCAAGCTGGCCAAGGCCGCCATCGCCTCCGTGCAGCAGCCCGACATCCGCAAGCGCTTCGTGGAGCAGGGCCTGGAGATCGTGGGCAACACGCCCGAGGAATTCACGCGCTACCAGGCCCAGGAATCGGAGCGCTGGAGGCAGCTCATCCAGACAAGAAAGATCACCGCTGATTGAGCTGGAAACAACGGGCCGGCCCCGGGGCCTTTGCCCGCCGGCCTTTGCCCGCTGGCCTGCGCACCGCAGGCCCTTTTCACTGGGGCTTCCAGCCCCTGCAAGTTCCAAGGATTCCAAGGCATGGCGACCTCCCGTCCACGCGTTCTCCAGTTCGGCAAGATGCCGCTGCCCCAGCTCGATGCCGAGCTGGCCCAGGCCTATGAGGTGACGCTGCTGTCCGAGCAGCCCGACCGCGAGCGCTTTCTCGCCGAGCACGGCGCGCAGTTCGAATACCTGGTCACCTCGGCCGCCATGGGCGTGCCCGCGAGCGTGGTGCAGGCCCTGCCCAGGCTGCGCTTCGTGAGCAGTTTCGGCGTGGGCTTTGACGCGCTGGACCGCGAGTCCCTGCTGCGCCAGGGCGTCCGCGTGGGCTACACGCCCGGCGTGCTGGACGACTGCGTGGCCGACATGGCCTTCGCCCTGCTGCTGGACGCCGCGCGTGGCCTGAGCGAGTCCGACCGCTTCGTGCGCCGGGGCGACTGGAGCCAGGGCCGCTTCGGCATCCGCACGCGTGCCAGCGGCAAGCGCCTGGGCATCTTCGGCATGGGCCGCATCGGCTCCACCGTGGCGCGCCGCGCGGCCGGCTTCGACATGGAGGTGGCCTACCACAACCGCCGCCCGGTCGAGGGATCGCCCCACCTCTACCAGCCCTCGCTGCTGGAGCTGGCGCGCTGGGCCGACTTCCTCGTCATCACGGCCGCAGGCGGCGACGGCACGCAGCACCTGGTCAACGCCGAGGTGCTGGACGCGCTGGGCCCGCAGGGCTTTCTGATCAACGTGGCGCGCGGCAGCGTGGTCGACGAGGCCGCACTGGTCCAGGCCCTGCAGCAGGGCCGCATCGCAGGCGCGGGCCTGGATGTGTTCGAGGACGAGCCACGCCCCCATGCCGAGCTGCTGTCGCAGGACAACGTGGTGCTTGCGCCCCACATCGCCAGCGGCACGCACGAAACCCGCCGCGCCATGGCCGACCTCGTGCTGCGCAACCTGGCGCAGTTCATCGCCATGGGCCGGCCCGAGGCCGAAGTGCCCTGGTCGGCCGCGCAGCAGCCGGCCACCGCCACCACCGCATAGCCCTTTTTTTCCCAGAGACCGATCCAAACGATCCAAGAGCACGCCATGTCCTCCACCCCGACCATCACCGAGATCGAAGTCATTCCCGTCGCCGGCCGCGACGGCATGCTCATGAACCTCAGCGGCGCGCATGCGCCCTACTTCACGCGCAACATCGTGCTCGTGCACGACAGCGCGGGCCACACCGGTGTGGGCGAGGTGCCTGGCGGCGAAGGCATACGCCAGGCGCTGGAGGACAGCAAGGCCCTGCTCATCGGCCAGTCCGTGGGCAACCACCTCAAGCTGCTGCAGAACCTGCAGCAGGCCCTGGCCGGCCGCGACACGGGCGGGCGCGGCCTGCAGACCTTCGATCTGCGCATTGCCGTGCATGCCGTCACCGCCGTGGAGTCGGCCCTGCTGGACCTGCTGGGCCAGCACCTGGGCGTGCCCGTGGCGGCCCTGCTGGGCGAAGGCCAGCAGCGCGACCGCGTGGAGATGCTGGGCTACCTGTTCTTCACCGGCCCCACCGACAGGACCGACCTGCCCTACGTCCAGCCCGGCGAAGACCAAAGCGGCAGCGACGACTGGACGCAGGTGCGCCACATGACCGCCATGGACCCGGCCGCCATCGTGCGCCAGGCCGAGGCGGCGCACGCGCGCTACGGCTTCAACGACTTCAAGCTCAAGGGCGGCGTGCTGGCCGGCGAGCAGGAAGTGGAGGCCGTCACCGCGCTGGCCAGGCGCTTCCCGCAGGCGCGCGTCACGCTGGACCCCAACGGCGGCTGGCTGCTCAAGGACGCCATCCGCCTCATGCGCGACATGCACGGCGTGCTCGCCTATGCCGAAGACCCCTGCGGCGCCGAGAACGGCTTCTCGGGCCGCGAAGTCATGGCCGAATTCCGCCGCGCCACCGGCCTGCCCACGGCCACCAACATGATCGCCACCGACTGGCGCCAGATGGTGCATGCGCTGTCGCTGCAGTCCGTGGACATCCCGCTGGCCGACCCGCATTTCTGGACCATGGCCGGCTCCGTGCGCGTGGGCCAGACCTGCCGCGACTGGGGCCTGACCTGGGGCTCGCACTCCAACAACCACTTCGACATCTCGCTGGCCATGTTCACCCACGTGGCCGCCGCCGTGCCCGGCAAGGTCACGGCCATCGACACGCACTGGATCTGGCAGGACGGCCAGTACCTCACCCAGAACCCGCTGCAGATCAAGGGCGGCTTCGTCGAAGTGCCCAAGACCCCGGGCCTGGGCGTCACCGTGGACCGCGCCGCGCTGCAGCGCGCCAACGCCCTGTACCTGGAGCACGGCCTGGGCGCCCGCAATGACGCCATGGCCATGCAGTACCTGATCCCGGGCTGGACCTTCGACAACAAGCGCCCCTGCATGGTCCGCTGACCCCTTCCTTCCGTTACCCCTTTCCCGGAGCACCTCATGTCCCGCTACGACAACCTCATCAACGGCCAATGGAAGGCCGCCGACGGCTACAGCGCCAACACCAACCCCAGCGACCTGTCCGATGTGATCGGCGAGTACGCCCAGGGCAATGCCGCCGATGTGGAAGCCGCCATCGCCGCGGCGGCCGCGGCCTTTCCCGCCTGGAGCACCTCGGGCATCCAGGCCCGCCACGACGCCCTGGACAGGATCGGCAACGAAATCCTGGCCCGCAAGGAAGAGCTGGGCGACCTGCTGGCGCGCGAGGAAGGCAAGACCCGCCCCGAAGCCATTGGCGAAGTCGGCCGCGCAGGCCAGATCTTCAAGTTCTTCGCGGGTGAATGCCTGCGCCTGGCCGGCGAAACCCTGCCCTCCGTGCGCCCCGGCATCGGCGTGGAAATCACGCGCGAGCCCGTCGGCGTGGTGGGCCTGATCACGCCGTGGAACTTCCCCATCGCCATTCCCGCCTGGAAGATCGCCCCGGCCCTGGCCTTCGGCAACTGCGTGGTCCTGAAGCCTGCCGACCTCGTGCCCGGCAGCGCCTGGGCGCTGGCCGACATCATTCACCGCTCGGGCATTCCGGCCGGCGTGTTCAACCTCATCATGGGCCCGGGCCGCGTCATCGGTGATGCCCTGGTGCGCCACAGCGACGTGGCCGCCATCAGCTTCACCGGCTCCGTCGGCGTGGGCCGCGGCATTGCCCGCGCCTGCGTGGAAAGCGGCAAGAAGGTGCAGCTGGAGATGGGCGGCAAGAACCCGCAGATCGTGCTGGACGACGCCGACCTCACCCAGGCCGTGGAGCTGTCCGCGCAAAGCGGCTTCTACTCCACGGGCCAGCGCTGCACGGCATCGAGCCGCCTCATCGTCACCGACAGGATCTACCCCGCCTTCATCGAGGCCCTGCAGGCCCGCATGGCCAGGATCAAGGTGGGCGACGCCCGCGCCGCAGGCACCGACATGGGCCCCGTGGTCAGCCAGGCCCAGCTGGAGCAGGACCTGAGCTACGTGGAAATCGCCAAGGCCGAAGGCGCCGTGCTGGCTGCGGGCGGCGCAGCCGCCGCCTGCCACACCGGCAGCGGCAACAAGGGCTACTACATGGCGCCCACCCTGTTCGTGGACACCCAGGCCGCCATGCGCATCAACCGCGAGGAAGTCTTCGGCCCCGTGGCCAGCGTCATCCGCGTCAAGGACTATGAAGAAGCCCTGGCCGTGGCCAACGACACGCCCTTTGGCCTGGCCGCAGGCATTGCCACCACCAGCCTCAAGCACGCCACCCACTTCAAGCGCCACAGCCAGGCCGGCATGGTCATGGTCAACCTGCCCACGGCCGGCGTGGACTACCACGTGCCCTTCGGCGGCCGCAAGGGCAGCAGCTACGGCCCGCGCGAACAGGGCCGCTATGCGCAGGAGTTCTATACGACGGTGAAGACCGCCTACACGCTGGCCTGAACAGCATCCGGCTGACGAGAAAAAAGCACCTTTCGAGGTGCTTTTTCATTGGGCGGATTCCGGGTGTCAGCAGCCCGGGGCGCCCTGGCAAGCGGACCAGCGAATCAGCGCTGGAACGCCACCGCAGCAGCCGCTATCCGCCGCAGATACGCCGGGTCTTCCTGCAGGCAATGCACGTGGTTGACCTCGTCCTCCACCAGTTCCTCCATCCGCTGCGCAGCCCCGCAAATGGCCTGCAGCGCATTGGCCACCACCTCCAGATTGCGGTAGCCCTCGGGCCGCTCCAGCCAGGCCAGCGCCAGCTGGCCCAGCGAGTACACCTCGCTGCTGCCCTGCAGCGTCAGCCGGCCGATCTCGGTCACGGCATGGCTCAACTGCTGCGGGCTGGGCTGGGTCAGGGTTGTGGAAGCGGTACTCATGGCGCCACCCTTCCCACGGCAGATGCGCGAGAGTGAGGCGCTCGGGTGGCAGAGGGAAATGCAAAAGAAGAAATGCCGTGCATGGTTTCGTACTCCTTCGTGAGAACAAAAACCACCGGCCCGTGTTCTTACGCACAGACAGGTGGACGGGATGTTAAGAACACGAACGAAGCCGTGCGGACGCCCTTGCGGGTAGCCCCATCCCGTCCGTAACCGCAGGAACGCAGGCTTGCGCCCACGCTCCGGAAATCAGACGTGACAAGGCCTCCTTGACGGCGAGGCCGCACCGCTTCGTTTTGGATGTTCTTACGCACCGGCCCCGGAACAGGGGGCTGCCGCGATGATAGAGGCTTTCAAGATGGCAAGCGCCCCAGCACTCCAGGCCGAGCGCAGCGAAGGCCCGCACCCACTCCCCGTATGTCCGCGCCTGCGCCGTGGTGGTTGCGGGGTTGCAGTCCTGCCGCAGGACAGGACTGCTTCGTCATCTGACTCGCCGTGATTGTTTGAACGTAGCTCGCAGAGCGAAGTGAGTTTCACGGCGAACCCCGCAACCGCCACGGCGCAGGTGGCCCCGCAGCGCAGCGAAGGGGTCGCGGACATCCGGGTCGCCTTCTTTGATCTGACCTTTCTTGGCGAATCAAGAAAGGGCAGTCGGCTGCCGGGCCGAGACCCGGCCTCGAAAAACAACCACCCGGCAGGGGCAAAAGATTGCACCTAAGCCAAAAGCAATCGAGGCACAAACAAGGTGGGCGGGAGTTAAGAACATGTGCAAGGCATGCGGACGCCCTCACGGGTAGCCCCATCCCGCCCCAAACCCAAAGACAGCCGGGTCCCCAAAAACCCCAGCCATCAAACCCCGGTCACGGATAGTAGCTCCCGCATCACTTCAGAAAAACAGCACCCTCACCCAAGGCGCCACCACCACATTCAACGCCCCCGCAATCATCATCACCAACGAAGCAACCACCGCCTGCACATCCCCAAACTGCCGCGCCTTCGCCACCCCGCTGCCATGCGCGGCACCACCCAGAATGGCGCCCGCAGCCAGCTTGCTGCGCACGTGCGGCAGCAGCCGCAGGATGGTCTCGCCCATGAGCATGCCGCTGACGCCCGTGAGCAGCACGAACAGCGCGGCCAGGTCGGTGGGCCCGCCCAGCACGCGCTCGGCCTCGATGGCGAAGGGGGTGGTCACCGAGCGCACGGCCAGGCCCTTTTGCAGGTCCACGGGCAGTCCGAAGGCCTGTGCGAACCAGATGGTGGTGGCAATGGACACGCCACTGGCCACGAGCACGCCGGTGGCGATCGACATCCAGTGCTTGCGCAGCAAGTGGCGGTTTTCGTGCAGGGGCAGCGCAAAGGCCACCGTGGTGGGGCCCAGCAGCCAGACCAGCCAGTGCGTCTGGGCGATGTACTGCGGGTAGCGCACATGGGTCAGCAGCGCCAGCGCGATCAGCACCATGGGCGTGGCGACGATGGGCATGAGCAGCGGATGCGGATGGCGGCGGTACACGCGCTTGTTGGCCGCATAGCAGGCCAGCGTGGCCAGCAGCGACAGCAGACCTATGGCCTGGTCGGACATGGCGTTCATTCCTGCTCCCTGTGCAGCCCGGCGCGCGTGGAGCGGCGCCGGGCCAGCCACAGCTCCAGCCGGTAGACGCGGTCCACGGCCAGCGCCGTGGCGGCCATCACGCAGGCCGTGCTGGCCACGATGACGCCCAGGATGCGCAGGCCCTGGTGCTGGATCAGGTCGGTGTATTCGGTGACGACCAGCATGGCGGGCACGAAGAACAGCAGCATCTCGGCCAGCAGCCAGTTGGTGCCGCCCTGCAGCCAGCGCGCCTTGACCAGCCCGCTGAACAGGCCCGTGGCCAGCAGCGCGAAGCCGATCAGCCCAGCCGGCATGCCCCAGCCGAAATGGGCGCGCACGGCCTCCATGGCCACCCACAGCGCACTGAGCAGCCCCACCTGCAGCACGCCGCGCAGCAGCGGCCAGCAGCGGTGCAGCAGACCCTGAAACACCTGCGGCCGCAGAACGGGCATGGCGGAAATCTTTGACATGGGGCAATCCTAGGGTTTGCACTCAGATTCGTAAAATGAATAATCTCCATTTTTCCCATGCACAAAAGGAATCCTCATGGACCTGCGCGCGCTGCGCTACTTTGTCGAGGTGGTGCGCTGCAACAGCTTCACGCGTGCGGCCGAGGCGCTGCATGTGACCCAGCCCACCATCAGCAAGATGGTGCGGGCGCTGGAGGAGGAGCTGGGCGGCCCGCTGCTGCTGCGCGAGGGGCGCGGTGTGCAACTGACCGACGCAGGCCAGGTGGTCCATGCGCGCGGCCTGCAGGTGCTGGAGCAGTCACGCCAGCTGCTGCAGGAGGTGGCCGAGGTGGACGGCATTGCGCGCGGCAGCCTGAGCGTGGGCATCATGCCCACGGCCGGGCACTATATGGCGCCCGTGATCGCGCGCTTTCAGCAACTGCATCCGGGTGTGGAACTGCATGTGCAGGAGCAGGGCGCACGCGCCCAGCGCCAGCTGCTGCTGGACGGCAAGCTGGACATGGCGCTGGGCCTGCACGGCGCGGGCGAGGCGGGTGGCGACCTGGCCGGAGAGGGCCTGGAGTACTGCACCATCGCCCACCAGAAGACACGCGTGGCCTTTGCCGCGCACGAGGTGCCCGACCCGGACGCCCCCGTGCACTGGAGCGAGCTGGCCCGGCGGCCCTTTGTGTTCTATACCTCGGACTTCGCCCTGCACCAGGCCGTGCTGGAGCATTGCGCGGCGGCAGGCTTCAGCCCACAGGTGCGGCTGCAGACGCGCTACTGGGACTTCATCGGCGACCTGGTGGCAGAAGGCGTGGGCGTGGCCGTGATGTTCGAGCACGTGATCGCGCGGTTCGACCCCCGGCGCGTGTCCAGCCGCCCGCTGGTGGGGCCTGAACTGCACTGGGACGTGGTGCAGCTGTGGCGCAGCGGCTATCTGTCACGCGCGGCGAGGGCCTGGCTGGAGTGCGTGCGTGCGGTCTATCCCGACGACAATCGCTGAGTCCATGCAACCCAGAAAACGCCCTCCTTCGCGCTCTTTTGCGGGCCCATCCCGGCGCCCGCAGACCGCCTTCGCCGACCGGCCCGACACCGGCCCCTCACGCCTGCTGTGCTTCAACAAGCCCTACGGCGTACTCAGCCAGTTCACCCCCGAGGGCCGCTGGCGTGGCCTCAAGGAATACATCGACGTGCCGGGCGTGCATGCGGCAGGCCGTCTCGACGCCGACAGCGAAGGACTGCTGCTGCTGACCAATGACGGCCCGCTGCAGGCGCGCATCGCCGATCCGCGCTTCAAGATGGAGAAGACCTACTGGGTACAGGTCGAGGGCCTGCCCGACGAGACCGCGCTGCAGGCCCTGCGCCAGGGCGTGCAGCTCAACGACGGCATGACGCTGCCCGCGCAGGCGCGCCGGCTGGAGCCGCCGCCCGTGCTGTGGCAGCGCGACCCGCCCATCCGCGTGCGCCAGAACATTCCCGACTGCTGGATCGAACTGGTCATCCGCGAAGGCCGCAACCGCCAGGTGCGCCGCATGACGGCGGCCATTGGCCACCCCACACTGCGGCTGGTGCGCGCAGCCATCGGGCCCTACACGCTGGACGGCCTGGAGCCCGGCCAGTGGAAGGACGTGGAGCCCGCCTAAGGCTCCGGATTGTCGGTAGGTGCCACAGCCTGCCAGCCCTGCAGGCCGAGCCACGGATGAAAGCGCCGCGCCTCGCCCACCTCCACACGCTCCACACTGCCGGCCAGCAGCGGCCACAGGCGCTGCAATTGCGCCGAGCGCTGCTGCGTGCAGCGCCGCGCGCGGGCCAGCAGCTCGCTGCCCTGGCCCAGCAGGCGCGACAGCTCGCGCAGGCGCGGCGGCGGCAGGCATTGGGCGCTGGCCAGCATCAGCCAGGACGGTGCCTGGCCCGCCTGGGCGGGGCCGCTGGCGGCGAACTGCTCCAGCAAAGCGACATGGGCGCTGAGCAGGGGCGCGGGTGGCTTCTCGGCCAGCATGACCTCCAGCAGAGTGCCCTCGATGCGCCAGCGGGCGGGCACCACGGCATGCTCTACCGAGTTGCCGAAGCGCGTGGACTGGCGATGGCGGACGGCACGGCTGCCCTGCTCCAGCAAGGGCTGCAGCAGTTCGGCCAGGGCCTGCTCGCGCTGCGCCGTGGGCGCTTCGGCCAGCGTGATGCGCAGTGGCACGGCCTCGTAGCCGCGCAGCTGGTCGCGCCAGGCCATCCAGCCCGCCGTGTCGGGGCCGCCCAGCAGCAGGGCGAGGAAGGCGCCCAGGCCGGCCAGGGCCGATCCGGTCCACCATGACACCGGCACAGGCTGCCGCCCGGCGATCAGCCAGCCCGTCAACCAGACCAGCGCCCCCGCGCAGGTGGCCGCCAGCAGGCCCATGCCGAAGGCGAGGAAGGGCGCGCCATCGAGCCGGTCGGGCAGCAGCACCAGCATGGCCACGCAGGCCGCGCCGGCGCACAGCGCAACGGCCCACCAGCCCGCCACGGGCAGGGTGCGCGCGGTGCGGCCCGTGAGACCCGTGAGACCCGTACGGCCGGCCAGTGCCAGCAGCAGCAGGGCCACCACCGCGCCAGCGGTCAGCGCAATGAACAAGGGCGCAAACACCCACAGCGCCAGCAGCCCGAGGACCGCCGATACCGCAAGCGACAGCGCCAGCATGCTCAGGCCTTCTTGAGGAACTCCGACTTGAGCAGCATGGAGCCCAGTTCGGTCTTGCAGTCCACGTTGTGGCCGTCGGCGCCATCGACCAGGCGGATGCCCTTGATCTTGCTGCCCTTCTTGAGCACGGTGGACGAGCCCTTGACCTTGAGGTCCTTCACCAGGATCACGGCATCGCCGTCGGCCAGCGCATTGCCGTTGGCGTCGCGCACGATGCCGTCACCAGCGGCGGCTTCGCCGGACTCTTCTTCGGCCTGCATGGGCCATTCGAAGGCGCAGTCGGGGCAGATGTAGCTGGCGGCGTCGGGATAGGTGTTTTCAAGGCCGCACTGGGGGCAGGCGGGAGTGGTCTGGGGCATGGGATTGAACAGATTCGGTGAAGACAAAGAGGCGCGGCGGGCGCGCCGTACCTGGCGATTGTCGCCCCTGCCCCCGCAGGCATGCACCGGCAAACCCGAGCGGCCTGCTACGCTGCGCGCCACTCTTTGCTTTTTCCCCATGGATACGCTGACCCCCTTGCGCGCCTTCCGGCGCATCGTAGAACTGGGCTCCATCGCCAAGGCGGCCGACGCGCTGGAGCTGTCCTCGGCCGCGCTGAGCAAGCAGCTGCGCGCGCTCGAAGCCCATCTGGGCGCCGTGCTGCTGCAGCGCACCACGCGCCGCATGAGCCTGACCGACACGGGCCAGGCCTACTATGCCGAGTGCTGCCGCCTGCTCGATGAATTCGATGCGCTGGAGCAGTCGGTGCGCGCGCAGTCGCAGCAGGTGGCCGGCCGGCTGCGCGTGAATGCGCCGCTGTCGTTTGCGCTGAGCACGCTGTCGCCGCTGCTGGCGCGCTTCATGCAGCGCCATCCGCAGCTGCAGATCGACCTGTCCATGGAAGACCGGCTGGTGGATGCGGTGGGCCAGGGCTTCGATGTGTCCATCCGCCTGAGCGCGGAGCTGGCGGACTCCTCGCTGATCGCGCGGCGCCTGGCCTCGCTGTCGCAGATGCTGTGCGCGGCCCCGTCCTATCTGCAGGCGCATGGCCGCCCGGCCAGTGCCGCCGGGCTGCGCGGCCATGCGCTGCTGAACTACAGCCTGGCGCATGCGCCCCGCGAAGCGGGCGAGAGCCCACAGGCGCCGTCCGAGGCGCGCGCCAACGTCAACAACAGCCTGATGCTGCGCGACCTGCTGGTGGCGGGCCTGGGCATTGGCGCCCTGCCCTCGTTCCTGGCGCGGCCGGCGATTGCGGCAGGCCAGCTGGTCGCACTGGACCTTGCGGACCAGGCCGCGCAGGCCCGCCATGTCTACGCGGTCTATCCCACGCAGCGCCACCTGCTGCCCAAGGTGCGCGCCTTCGTGGACTTCCTGGCCGAGGAGCTGCCCGCCGCCATGGGCGAGGATTGTTGACGCCGCGTTAAGAGTTCCTCAAGCGCGCGCCCCTTTTTCGCGCCGGGCTTGCGGCCTACGCTTGCCGTCCATCACAGCCATGAAGGACACAAGCATGACGCAATGCAATGATTTTTCCTGCGCCCTGCCCGCGCAGGATGCGGCGGCCGCCTCGCCGCAGCAGGCCCTGCAGGCGGCGCCCGCAGCGGCGCCTGCGGTCGCCCCCGCCATCGACTTCTTCCATGACGTGGTCTGCGGCTGGTGCTACGTGATGTCGCCACGCCTGCGCCAGGTGGCGCGCGAGCTGGGCCTGCGCGTGCGCCACCGCAGCTTCGTGCTGCAGGCCTCGCGCGCCGAGATGGTGGCGGCCTTCGGCTCCATGGAGCGCGCCAAGCAGGTCATCCTGGAGCACTGGCAGGCCTGCGCGCAGCATGACGACGAGGACCGCATCGACATCGAGGGCATGCGCCGCGAGGCCTTCGAGTACCCCAGCGGCATGGCCGGCGCACTGGCCTGCCAGGCGGCCCAGATCCTGGGCGGCGATGACGCGCACTGGGATCTGTTCGACGCCATCCAGCACGCCCACATGAGCGAGCACCGCAACATCGGCGACGCCGAAGTACTGCTGGACATCGCCACGCGCACGGGCTTCGAGCGCAACGCCTTCGCAGGCTGCATGGAAGGCGCCCAGGCGCTGGAGCAGGTGCGCCAGGACCGCGCTCTGGCACAGCGCATGGGCCTGCGCTCCATTCCCACGCTGATCGCGCCGGGCCTGCCGCCGCTGCAGACCCAGTCGCTGGCTGCGCTGCGCGAACGGCTGCACTTCCTGGCGGCCTGAGCGCCCCCGTCTTTGCTTTTTTTCATCGGCGTTTTTCCGCCTTCCCTTGCGCGCGGCATGCGCGCCCTCTTTCAGCAGACCAAGGACTCTTGCATGACTCTCCAACGCTTCGCTCGCCGCATGGCGCTGCCCTCTCTCGTGATCGCCCTGGCCGCCGCCTTCGCGGGCACCGCGGCCCAGGCCCATGGCGGCCACGAGCCCCCGGCCGGCGCACGCCAGGACGTGGGCACCAGCCCCTGGGGGCCGGCCGACGAGATCGGCCGCCTGAACCTGATCACGCCGGCCTCGCGCGCGGCCATCCTGCAGCGCATCACGGGCGGGCAGGTCTATGACCTGGCCACCGAGTACTACGTGGGCATGCCCAGCTGGCAGGACGCGGGCGATCCGCACTACCAGTTCTGGATGACGCACACGCCGCGCGGCACCGTGGTGGACGACCCGATGAACGTGGGCAAGGACATGAACGCCACGCGCAGCTACACGGGCACGGCGTTTTCCATGTACAGCCACACGGGCACGCACATCGATGCGCTCAACCACTTCGGCATCCGCGGCAGGATCTGGAACGGCTTCAGCGCAGACCAGCACCTGGGCGACCGGGGCTGGCAGCGCACGGGCATAGAGAAATTCCCGCCGCTGGTGGCGCGCGGCGTGCTGATCGACGTGGCGGCCGCCAAGGGCCTGGAGATGCTGCCCGACCAGTACCGCATCACGCGCCAGGACCTCAAGGATGCGCTGGCACGCCAGAAGGTGACGCTGCAGGAGGGCGACATCGTGCTGGTGCGCACGGGCCGCATGAAGCTGTACGGCCAGCCCCAGGCCTACATGGCCAAGCCGCCGGGCCTGGGCCTGGATGCCGCGCGCTTCCTGGTGGAGGAAGGCGGCGCCATGATCGTGGGCGCCGACAACCTGAGCCTGGAGACGTTCCCGTCCGAGGTGGACGACGACTACGTACCGCTGCACAGCTACCTGCTGGCGCAAAAGGGCGTGCCCATCATGGAGCTGGTGGCGCTGGACGACCTGTCGCGCGACAAGGTCTACGAGTTCGCCTTCATCGGCGGCCCGCTCAAGATCCGCGGCGGCGACGCCGCGCCGCTGCGGCCCATCGCCATTCCGGTGCGCTGAGCGGGGCAAGACGAGATTTCTTGAGCTTGACCTCGAAACTCCCGCGCCCCCAAGGCGAGGGACACCGAGCAAGGGCCGCCCCGCAGCAAGGGTGTCGTCCCCCTCCGAAGAGAGGGGGAAGGCGCGAAGCGACTCAGGGGGTGATCACAGACTCGTGCCCATTTTGCTGAGGAAGCGCTCGCAGGCGTCGAGCTGGGCCAGCTCGACGAACTCGTCGGGCTTGTGCGCCTGCTCGATGGAGCCGGGGCCGCAGACCACGGTGGGAATGCCGGCGTTGTGGAACAGGCCGGCCTCGGTGCCGTAGGCCACCTTGCGCTTTTCCTGGTCGGCGGTCAGCGCGCGCACCAGCTGGGTGATGGCGGCTTCTTCCGAGGCTTCCAGCGCGGGCGCGCTGGCGCCGGTCTCGATCTCGATGCGCGCGTCGGCGAACTCGGCGCGCATGCGCGGCAGCAGTTCGTCGCGCACATAGGACTCGACCTGGGCCTGGATGCCGTCCACCGACATGCCGGGCAGGTTGCGGAATTCATAGGCGAATTCGCACAGCTCGGGGATGGTGTTGACCGCGATGCCGCCCTGGATCTGGTTGGTGGTCATGGTGGTGAAGGGCACGTCGAAGAATTCGTCGTAGGGGCCGTGCGCCTTGAAGTGGTCGGCGATGTCCCGGATGCGACAGATCAGCCGCGCCGCGTATTCGATGGCATTGCTGCCGCGCGGCGTGAGCGACGAATGCGCGGCCTTGCCGTGCACGCGGCAGCGGTAGAGGTTGATGCCCTTGTGCGCCACCACGACCTGCATGCTGGTGGGCTCGCCGACCACGCAGCCGTCGAAGCGCGCGCCCTCGGCCTTGAGCTGGTTGATCATCACGGGCGCGCCCGCGCAGCCGATTTCCTCGTCGTACGAGAAGGCCAGGTGCACGGGCCTGGCGCGCTGCGTGGCCAGGAATTCAGGCACCAGCGCCAGCGAGGCGGCGATGAAGCCCTTCATGTCGCAGCTGCCGCGACCATAGAGGCGCCCGCCCTTTTCGGTGAGCGCAAAGGGGTTGGTGCTCCACTGCTGGCCATCGACCGGCACCACGTCGGTATGGCCGGACAGCACGATGCCACCCTGCGTTTCGCCATTGCTGGCCGGCAAAGTGGCGAAGAGATTGGCCTTGGCGCCGTCCGGAGAGTGGAACAATCGGGCACTCACGCCCAGCGTGGCCAACTCATCGCGTACACACTCGATCAGCGCCAGGTTGGAGTTGCGGCTGGTGGTGTCGAATGCGACCAGTGTTTCCAGCCAGTCGCGGGTGTTTTTCCAGGTAGTCATGTGGTTCCATCTGCGCCATGGCCTGCGCCGCCCTTCGTGGACGACGCAGGCCATGGCATAGGCATTGCATATGGCGAAGCAGTGTACGCCCGGGTTGCGGCCCGGGCAGGCACGCCGCCCCATGCCCCGGGCGTGACTGCCGTCTTTTCAATCCCTTTTCGGAAATGGACCCTGCTTTGACCAAGCAAACCGTCTCGACCCGCAACATCGTGGCTGCCGTCATCGGCAACGCGCTGGAGTGGTATGACTTCCTGGTGTTCGCCTTCATGACACCCATCGTCGCCAAGCTGTTCTTCCCCAGCAATCCCGACAATCCGGACGACAACATCAACCGCATCCTGATGACCACGGCCGTGTTCGGCGTGGGCTTTTTCATGCGGCCCGTGGGCGGCATCCTGCTGGGCCTGTACGGGGACCGCAAGGGCCGCAAGGCGGCCATGGTGATGGTGACCGGCCTGATGGCCGTGGCCATCGCGCTGATCACGCTGGCGCCCACGTATGCGGCGGTGGGCATCCTGGCGCCGCTGTTCATCGTGCTGGCACGGCTGCTGCAGGGCTTTGCGGCCGGCGGCGAGTTCGGCACGTCCACGGCACTGCTGATCGAGCTGGCACCGCCCGGCAAGCGCGGCTTCTATGGTTCCTGGCAGATGGCCGGCCAGATGCTGGCCCTGCTGATCGGCGCGGCCACGGGCACGCTGATCACCGAGATCTTCACCGAGGAGGAACTGATGGCCTGGGCCTGGCGCGTGCCCTTCGCCGTGGGCCTGCTGATCGTTCCCGTGGCGCTGTACATCCGCCGCCATGTGGAGGAGCCCGAGGTCTTCAAGGAAATGCAGGCCGCGCAGGCCAGCGGCAAGGCGCGCCAGATCGGCATCATGGAGATGCTGCGCACGCATGCGCGCGAGACGCTGGTGGGCATGGGCCTGGTGGTCACGGCCACGGTGTCCATCTACATCACCTTCACCTATCTGGTGACCTATGCCACGGTGACGCTGAAGCTGCCCATGCGCGATGCCTTCATGGTGCAGATGGCCGGCGCCGCGCTGATGGTGGTGATCATGCCGTTCTTCGGCGCCCTGTCGGACCGCGTGGGCCGCCGCATGCTGACCATCGGCTCGCTGATCGGCTACCTGGTGGTGCTCTACCCGCTGTATGCCTGGCTGACCGACGGCCCCACGGTGCAGAAGCTGCTGATCACCCAGTTGGTGGTCTGCGTGTTCGTGGCCGTGTTCTTCGGCGTGTTCAGCACGGTGATGGCCGAGCTGTTCCCGCCCCAGGTGCGTTCGGCCGGCATGTCCATGGCCTACAACGTGGCGGTGATGATCTTCGGCGGCTTCGCGCAGTTCATCGTGACCTGGCTGATCCGCTCCACGGGCTCGCCCATGGCGCCGGCCTTCTATGTGATGTTCGGCGTGACGCTGGGCCTGCTGGCGGCCTTCTTCATCAAGGACCGCGCGATGGAGCGCAACCTGCGCTGATCCCCCCCGGGCGGCGCGCCCTGCGCCGCCCTCGCGCATGCCCCGGCACGGGGCCTGCACAGCCTTGCCGCACGCCGCGCGCACCATGCGCGGGCATGCCGGCCCCCGCCCTGCACCACGGCGGGGAGGCCCGCCCGCATCTGCCGATTTCATGCAGAAAAAGTCAGGGCTGAACTTCTCTGGAGTGCCGCAAATCCGCAGGGAATACCCTCTGCTGGCACGCGTTTCGCTTGTCTACATTCTTGCATGCAAGTTGCAGAGCCACTTGCATACAAGATTCCACAACTTGCGAAAGACGACTATGCGCCGCTTTGCCAGATCACTGTTCGGACAGGTGGTGATCGCACTCATCCTGGGTGTGCTCGCCGGAATATTGGCCCCTGAATGGGCCGTGAAACTCAAGCCCCTGGGCGATGGCTTCATCAAGCTCATCAAGATGATCATTCCCGTGCTGGTGTTCTGCGTGGTGGTGCACGGCATCGCGGGCGCGGGCGACCTCAAGCGCGTGGGCCGGGTCGGCGTCAAGTCGCTGATCTACTTCGAGGTGCTGACCACCATCGCCCTGGTGCTGGGCCTGGTGCTGGCCTTCGTGTTCCAGCCCGGCGCGGGCATGAACGTGGACCCGAGCAAGCTCGACGCCTCGGCCATGAGCGCCTATGCCAGCAACGCCGACAAGCTGACCAGCGGCGGCACGGTGGACTTCCTGATGAAGCTCATCCCCACCACCGTGGTGCAGGCCTTTGCCACGGGCGACGTGCTGCAGGTGCTGCTGTTCGCCGTGCTGTTCGGCTGCGCACTGACCATGCTGGGCGAGCGCGGCGCGCCCGTGCATGCGCTGATCGACACGCTGTCGAACGTGCTGTTCAAGATCATGGGCATCCTCATCAAGCTGGCGCCGCTGGGCGTGCTGGGCGCCATCGCCTTCACCGTGGGCCAGTACGGCATAGGCTCGCTCAAGCAGCTGGGCATGCTGGTGCTGCTGTTCTACGTGGCCGTGATCTTCTTCGTCTTCGTGGTGCTGGGCCTGGTGATGCGCTTTTCGGGCTTCAGCCTGATCAAGCTGCTGCGCTACCTGCGCGAGGAGCTGATGGTGGTCTTCGCCACCACCTCCTCGGACAGCGTGCTGCCCCAGATCATGGCCAAGCTGCGCAACCTGGGCGTGCGCGACTCCACCGTGGGCCTGGTGATTCCCACGGGCTACTCGTTCAACCTGGACGCCTTCTCCATCTACATCACGCTGGCGGCCGTGTTCATCGCCCAGGCCACGAACACGCCCATCGGCATGGCCGACCTGCTGACCATCCTGGCGATTGCGCTGGTGACCTCCAAGGGCGCCCACGGCGTGCCGGGCTCGGCCATCGTGGTGCTGGCGGCCACGCTGCATGCGATTCCGGCCATCCCCGCCATCGGCCTGGTGCTGGTGCTGTCGGTGGACTGGTTCATGGGCATTGCCCGCGCGCTGGGCAACCTGATCGGCAACTGCGTGGCCACCGTGGCCATCGCGGCCTGGGAAGGTGACATCGACCGCGAGCGCGCCCATGCCGTGCTCAACGGCCTGGCCGACAATCAGGGGCCCGACGCCGAGCCCTCCGGCGCCGCCGCCGTCCCCGCAACCGTGACCCCTGCCCACCCTGCAACGCAATGACACCTGTAAGCCCCCAGCACATCGCCGAGCGCGTCGTCGAAGCCATCCTGGCCCAGAAACTGGCGCCCGGTGAACGGCTGGGGGAGCAGGAGCTGGCCGACAACTTCGAGGTCAGCCGCACCATGGTGCGCGAGGCGCTGATGCAGCTGCAGGCGCGCGGCTTCGTGCAGGTGCAGCCCCGGCGCGGCTGGTACGTGGTCCAGCCCTCGGCCGAGGAGGCGCAGGACGCCTTCGCGGCGCGCCGCATCATCGAGACCGGCATCCTGGGCGAGGCCGGGCGCCCCCTGCAAAGCGTGATCGGCCAGCTGCGCCGCCACATCGCCCAGGAGCAGGAGGCCATTGCGGGCGCCGACGCCGCCACGCGCGCCTTCCTGCTGGCCGACTTCCACGTCTGCCTGGCCGAGCAGATGGGCCACCGCCTGCTGGCGCTCACCCTGCGCGACCTCACGGCCCGCACCACGCTGGCGGCCACCTTGTTCCAGTCCACGCACAGCGCCAGCCAGTCCTGCGCCGAGCACGAACGCATCGTCGAGGCGCTGGAGCGCGGCGATACCGAGGGCGCCAAGGCCCTGCTGCTGGAGCACATCGGCACGGTGGAGCGTTCGCTGGAGATCCGCCCGAGCGAGGCGCCCGACGCCGGCGACCGCCTGCGTGCCACGCTGGCGCCCCTGTTCGGGGGATAACCCTGTGTCGGTGGGTCGGCAAATTTCCACCGACCGTCGCTAAAACGCCAATCCGGGCCCTACGGGGCGCACTGTCATGGTGCCGACACGGCTGACTGCATACGCTGCTGAGCTGGCGCATTGCGCGCCGTTCATCAACCCACCACTGCTTCGGATATGACCCAACGTCCTATGTCCTTTTCCCGCACTCCCCTGCTCGCGTCCCTGTGCGCGGCTGCAGTCCTCACGGCCTGCGGCGGCGACGGCGGCTCGTTCTACCTCACGCTCGACGGAAAGCAGCCCCAGGTGATCGCCCACCGCGGCTTCTCGGGCAAGTTCCCGGAGCAGACGCGCATGGCCTACGAGGCCGCCGCCGACGCGGGCGCGGACATGCTCGAACTCGACATGCACCTGACGAAGGACTGCCAGCTGGTCGCCCGCCACAACGCCTGGCTCAGCGACAGCACCAACGTGGCCGACGTGGCCAAGACCAATGCCGAAGTGGCGCGCCGCCAGCGCACTGCGGCCGGCGTGCTGGTCAACGTGAAGTACCCCGCCGTGCCTGCCAACGGCCCCTCGCAATACCTGAGCGACCAGCTCGATGCCAACGATCCCAAGTCCGTGCTCAAGGCCCTGGTGGTCGATGGCGAGGACCACCGCAACGACTGGTCCATCAGCGACTTCACGATGCAGGAGCTGCGCAGCTGGCTGACCGGCACCATCCTGGACAACCGCAGCGAGCGCCCCACCGAGTGGAACGGCAAGCTGCCCCTGATCAGCGCCCAGGACGTGCTGGACATCGCCGCCGCCAAGGGCAAGGCCCTGGGCCGCACCATCCCCGTCTACGCCGAGACCAAGAACCCGTACTGGAACAACCAGCAGGCGATCGCCAACGGCTGCGGCGCGCCCGGCTCGCGCCCGTTTGAAGACGCGGTGATCAAGCTGCTGGACCAGAACAAGCTCAACGCCAAGGATTCGCCCATCTACATCCAGAGCTTCGACCCGGCCAGCCTCAAGTACCTGCGCCAGGCCGGCATGAAGGCCAAGGGCGTGCAGCTGATCGACGGCAACGACTTCAATCTGCGCGACGGCTCCATGGTCTACATCACCAACGATGAGTGGACCTTCATCAGCGGCCGCCCCTACAGCTGGACCCTGGCCGGCGACGCGCGCACCTTCGCCACCATGCTCACGCCCGCAGGCCTGGCCGAGATCAAGACCTATGCCGACGGCATCGGCCCCTGGAAGCCCCAGGTCCTGGGCCACTCCGTCGTGCCCTACAAGGACGGCGCCGGCCTCAAGGACGTGAACACCGTCAAGGACACGGGCCTGATCCGCGACGCCCACAAGGCCGGCCTGATCGTGCACAGCTTCACCTTCCGCAACGAGCCGGGCCGCCTGGCCGGCCTGTACAAGGGCGACCCCGTGCAGGAATACCTGGCCTACTACCGCCTGGGCATCGACGGCGTGTTCACCGACTTCACGGACACGGCCGTGACGGCGCGCAAGGCGTACAACAAGGAAATCGGGCTCTGATCGAGCGCTGAATGCCGCTGCGGCAGCGTCCATAAAAAAGCCAGGGCATGCCCTGGCTTTTTACTTGCAACGCGCGGCACCAGTCCGCGCGGACAAACGTTCTCACCCCAGATTCGGCGCCAGCAACCGGCGCAGTTCCTCGATGTCCATGCCCCGGCGCGCGGCCATGTCGGCCAGTTGGTCCTCGCCGATCTCGCCGACGTTGAAGTAGACGGAGTCGGGGTGGCCGATGTAGAAGCCGCTGACGCTGGAGGCCGGGTTCATGGCCAGGCTTTCGGTCAGCGTCATGCCGATCTCGTCGGCCTTGAGCACGGCGAACAGGTCGGTCTTGGCGCTGTGGTCGGGGCAGGCCGGGTAGCCGGGCGCGGGGCGCACGCCCTTGTACTGTTCCTTGATCAGCGCTTCGTTGCTGAGGTCCTCGTCGGGCGCATAGCCCCACAGGTCCTTGCGCACGCGCTGGTGCAGGCATTCGGCGAAGGCCTCGGCCAGGCGGTCGGCCAGGGCCTTGAACATGATGCCGGAGTAGTCGTCCAGCGCGTCCTGGAACTCCTTGTCCTTCTTCTCGGCGCCGATGCCGGCCGTGACGGCGAACAGGCCCGCGTAGTCCTGGATGCCCGATTCCTTGGTGGCCACGAAGTCGGACAGGCAGCGGCTGGGGCGCATCACGGGCTGGCCATCCGGGCCTTCCACCATCTGCTTTTCGGTCTGCTGGCGCATGCCGTACCAGGTCATCAGCACCTGGCTGCGGGACTCGTCGGCGTAGAACTCGATGTCATCGCCCACGCGGTTGGCAGGGAACAGGCCGATGGCGCCGTTGGCCTGCAGCCAGCGGCCTTCGATGATCTTCCTGAGCATGGCCTGGCCGTCGGCCAGCACCTGGCGGGCCTGCACGCCCACGATCTCGTCGTCGAGGATGGCCGGATAGGGGCCGGCCAGGTCCCAGGTCTGGAAGAACGGGCCCCAGTCGATGTATTCGGCGATCTCGGCCAGGTCGAAGTTGCGGAACACGCGCCGGCCCAGGGCGCGCGGCGCCACGGGGGCCTGGGAAAAGTCCACGGGCGTGGCGTTGGCGCGGGCCTTGTCCAGCGGCCACAGCGGCGTCTTCTTCTTGTTGGCGTGCTGGGTGCGGACCTTGTCGTAGTCGGCCTGGATCTCGGCCAGGTAGTTGCCCTTGTTCTCGCCCAGCAGGCTCTGGGCCACGCTGACGCTGCGCGAGGCATCGGGCACGTAGACCACGGGGCCTTCGTACTTGGGCGCGATCTTGACGGCGGTGTGCACGCGCGAGCAGGTGGCGCCGCCAATCAGCAGCGGAATCTTCTTGATGCGGAAGTAGTCGTCCTTGTGCATCTCGCCGGCGACGTATTGCATCTCTTCGAGGCTGGGCGTGATCAGGCCCGACAGGCCGATGATGTCCGCGCCCTCGGCCTTGGCCTTGGCCAGGATCTCGTGGCAGGGCACCATCACGCCCATGTTGATGACCTCGAAGTTGTTGCACTGCAGGACCACGGTGACGATGTTCTTGCCGATGTCGTGCACGTCGCCCTTGACGGTGGCGATGACGATCTTGCCCTTGCTGGACACGTCCAGGCCCGCCGCTTCCTGCTGGCGCTTTTCCTCTTCGATGTAGGGCACGAGGTGGGCCACGGCCTGCTTCATCACGCGCGCCGACTTGACCACCTGGGGCAGGAACATCTTGCCGGCGCCGAACAGGTCGCCCACGATGTTCATGCCGTCCATGAGCGGGCCTTCGATCACGTGCAGCGGGCGGCCGCCGCCCTGCACCACGATCTGCTGGTAGGCCTCTTCGGTGTCGACGACGATGAAGTCGGTGATGCCGTGCACCAGGGCGTGCGACAGGCGCTCGCCCACGGTCTTCGGGTTCTCGGGCGTGCCGCGCCATTCGAGCTTCTTGCTGTCGTCCTTGGCGGCGCCCTTGGCGGCGTCGGCAATCTCCAGCAGGCGTTCCGCAGCGTCAGGGCGGCGGTTGAGCACCACGTCTTCCACGCGCTCGCGCAGCTCGGGCTCCAGGTCGTCATAGACGCCGACCATGCCGGCGTTGACGATGCCCATGTCCATGCCCGCCGAGATGGCGTGGTAGAGGAACACGGTGTGGATGGCCTCGCGCACGGGATCGTTGCCGCGGAAGCTGAAGCTCACGTTGGAGACGCCGCCCGAGACCTTGGCGCCGGGCAGGTTCTGCTTGATCCAGCGCACGGCCTCGATGAAGTCCACGGCGTAGTTGTCGTGTTCCTCGATGCCGGTGGCCACGGCGAAGATGTTGGGGTCGAAGACGATGTCCTCGGGCGGGAAGCCCACCTCGTCCACCAGGATGCGGTAGGCGCGCTCGCAGATCTCGATCTTGCGCTGGTAGGTGTCGGCCTGGCCCTTCTCGTCGAAGGCCATGACCACGGCGGCCGCGCCGTAGCGCTTGATCAGCCGGGCCTGGCGCTTGAATTCATCCAGGCCTTCCTTCATGGAGATGGAGTTGACGATGCCCTTGCCCTGCAGGCAGCGCAGGCCGGCCTCGATGACCTCCCACTTGGAGCTGTCCACCATGACCGGCACCTTGGCGATGTCGGGCTCGGAGGCGATGAGGTTCAGGAAGCGCACCATGGCGGCCTTGCTGTCCAGCATGGCCTCGTCCATGTTCACGTCGATGACCTGGGCGCCGTTTTCCACCTGCTGGCGCGCCACGGACAGCGCTTCCTCGTACTGCTCGTTGAGGATCATGCGCGCAAAGGCCTTGGAACCCGTGACGTTGGTGCGCTCGCCCACGTTGACGAACAGCGTGCCCTCGCCGATGGTCACCGGCTCCAGGCCGGACAGCTTCATGGGAGGGGGAGTGAAAGAGGACGACATCAAGCTCACCTGCAAAAACGGCATGGCAACAGGTGAGCGTCGTTGGCACCGTGGGCGCGGTCCGGCCGGGAACCTGCACCTGGCCCAAGCCTGACGCGGCACGCGATCCGGTGTACGGATGGGCGGGTGCCGCGCTGCAACGCTCCTCGGGCCAAAGCCCGGGATTCTACGGCGGCTGGCGGCGGCCTGCAGTGCGGGTTTTACGCCCGCATTCGGGGCAGGCCTGCACAAAGCCATGCGGCACTGCACCAAAGCGCGGCAGCGCGGGCCGCTGGCGGCGCCTTCGGGACGGATTGTCTATGCCCCATCGCCCCGGATTCTTTGCAGCGCCTGAGGACAACGCTCCTTTTTTTGCATCTGGCACGCAATTCGCTATCTGCTGGGTACGTGGTCTGACCAGTCAGGCCAAAACCCTCCACCCGCGCCAGCCCATGCAAAGCATTCCGATCTCGATGGCCCAGACGCTGCAGCAGCACATCCTGAGCGGCCACTACCCCGGCGGCAGCCAGCTGCCGCCGCAGCGCGAGCTGGCCCGGCAGCTGGGCATCAGCCGCGCTTCGCTGCGCGAGGCGCTGTCCATGCTGGAGGCCCTGGGCCTGGTCGAGATCCAGCCGGGCAAGGGCGTGCGCATCAACGGCCCGCACAGCGGCCGTGCACGCATGCACCGCGCCTATGCCACCCCGGCGCTGGGCACGCTGTCGCCGCGCCAGCTGATCGAGCTGCGCCTGGTGCTGGAGCCCGGCTGGGCCGCGCTGGCGGCCGTGCGCGCCGACGACAGCGGCCTGCGCCAGCTGCAATGGACCCAGTCCCAGCTGGCCCACGCCCTGGACCGCAGCGACCTGCTGGCCGCCGCCGACGCCGATCTGCAGTTCCACCTGCTGCTGGCCCAGCTGTCGGGCAACCCGGGCCTGGTGGCCATGGCGCGCCAGCTGGAGCTGGCCATCAGCCACAGCCTGCGCCTGCCCTTTGCCTGGAGCGGCGCCGACGACCAGCCGGTGCGCGAGCACGACGCCATCGTGCAGGCCGTCTGCGCAGGCGATGCGCCGGGCGCTGCGGGCGCCATGCGCGCCCACCTGCTGTCGGCTGCCAGGCGCAGCGGCATCGATCTCGACACACCGGACGACGCGGCGGCGCCCGACGCAACAGCGCCCGATACATCTGCGCCCGATACATCTGCGCCCGACCCTGACCCGCTTTCCTTTCGCCTCATCCCACCTTCCGAAGGAGCTTTCGCATGACTTCCCCCCTGACACCCCGCCGCGCATTCATCCGCACCGCCCTGGCGGCCGCCACCCTGGCCGCTGCCGGCCTGGGCGGCGCCGCTCATGCCGACATGCTGGCCAACATCCAGAAGGCCGGCGTGCTGCGCGTGGCGATTCCGCAGGACTTCCCGCCCTTCGGCTCGCTGGGCACCGACCTGAAGCTGCAGGGCTATGACATCGACATGGCGGCCCTGGTGGCCCAGGAGCTGGGCGTGAAGGTGGAGCTGGTGCCCGTGACCAGCACCAACCGCATCCCCTTCCTGACCACGGGCAAGGCCGACATCGTCATCTCCAGCCTGGGCAAGAACGCCGAGCGCGCCAAGGTGATCGACTTCACCCAGGCCTATGCGCCCTTCCCCAAGAGCGTCTACGGCCCCAAGGACATGAGCATCAAGGCCCCTGCCGACCTGGCCGGCAAGACCGTGGGCGTGACGCGCGGCTCCACCGAGGACCTGGCCCTCACGCAGGTGGCGCCGGCCTCGGCCACCATCAAGCGCTACGAGGACAACAACGCCACCGCGCAAAGCTACCTGACGGGCCAGGTGCAGCTGGTGACGCTGGGCAACATCGTGGCCAACGCCGTCAACGAGCGCACCAGGCTGCGCCAGCTGGACGTGAAGTTCGCGGTCGAGGACACGCCCTGCTACATCGGCGTGGCCAAGGGCGAGCCGGCGCTGCTGCAGAAGGTGGACGCCATCATCACCAAGCTCAAGGCCGACGGCCGCCTGACCAGCCTGTCCCAGCGCTGGATGAAGATGCCGCTGCCCGCCACCCTGTAACCGCTGCGCCCCTGCTCCCGGAAATCCTTCCATGGCCTATCAATTCGACTTCGGCGCCGTGTTCGACTACAGCGGCCTGCTGGCACAGGGCGCGGGCTTCACGCTGGCGCTGACGGCGGCGGGCGCCGTGCTGGGCGGCGCCATCGGCGTGGCCGGCGGCGTCAGCCGCGCCTGGCGCATTGCGCCGCTGCACTGGCTGTTCAAGGTGTACGTGGAGGGCATACGCAACACGCCCTTCCTGGTGCAGCTGATGTTCGTGTTCTTCGGCCTGCCTTCGCTGGGTGTGCAGATCAACGAATGGCAGGCCTGCCTGCTGACCACGGTGATCAACCTGGGCGCCTACATCACCGAGATCGTGCGCGCCGGCATCCAGGAGACGCCGCGCGGCCAGCTGGAAGCCGCTGGCGCGCTGGGCATGGGCCGCTGGGCGGTCTTCCGCCATGTGGTGCTGCGCCCTGCGCTGCAGCGGGTCTGGCCCTCGCTGAGCAGCCAGATCGTGATCGTGATGCTGGGCACCTCGGTGGTCTCGCAGATCGCCGCCCAGGACCTGACGTTTGCGGCCAACTTCATCCAGTCGCGCAACTTCCGCGCGTTCGAGACCTACCTGGTGGTGACGGCGGCGTACTTCGTGCTGGCCCTGGCACTGCGCCAGTTGCTGGCCTGGATAGGCCAGCGCTTCGTGGTGGGCCGCCGCACGCCGCGTGCAGCCAGGCCCGCTGCACCTGCTGCACCTGCAACCACTGCCGGAGACGCCGCATGATTGCCGACATTCCCCTGCTGCCCATCCTGGCCAAGCTGGCCGAGGGCCTGCTGGCCACGCTGGCGCTGTCGCTGCTGGCCTTCGTGCTGGGCGGCGCCACCGGATTGCTGGTGCTGTTCGCCCGCGTGGGCCGCAGCCTGAACCTGCGCCGCCTGGCCAAGGCCTATATCCAGGCCTTCCAGAACACGCCGCTGCTGATGCAGATGTTCATCGTGTTCTTCGGCTCGTCCATGGCCGGCCTGGACATCTCGCCCTGGACGGCGGCCGCCATCGGCCTGACGCTGTACACCAGCGCCTACCTGGCCGAGGTCTGGCGCGGCTGCGTGGAGGCTATCCCCCGCGGCCAGTGGGAAGCCTCGTCCAGCCTGGCCATGGGCTACCTGCAGCAGATGCGCCATGTGGTGCTGCCGCAGGCGCTGCGCCTGTCGATAGCGCCCACGGTCGGCTTCTCGGTGCAGATCATCAAGGGCACGGCCGTGGCCTCGATCATCGGCTTCAGCGAGCTGACCAAGCTCGGCTCCATGCTGGCCAACGCCACCTTCCAGCCCTTCCTCATCTACGGCCTGGTCGCCGCAGGCTACTTCCTGCTGTGCTGGCCCCTGTCCCTCTACGCATCCCATCTGGAGAAGAAACTCTATGCCGCTCGTTGATGTGCGCGCCGTTCACAAGCATTACGGCAACAACCATGTGCTCAAGGGCGTGGACCTGAGCGTGGACAGCGGCCAGGTGGTCGCCATCATCGGCCGCAGCGGCTCGGGCAAGAGCACGCTGCTGCGCTCCATCAACGGGCTGGAGGCCATCCAGTCCGGCCAGATCGTGGTGGACGACGCCGTGCTCAAGGGCTCGGAGGGCAGCGCGCCCTCGCCCGCCCAGCTGCGCGCGCTGCGCCTGAACGTGGGCATGGTGTTCCAGCAGTTCAACCTGTTCCCCCACCTGACGGCGGGCGAGAACGTGGCCCTGTCGCCCACCGTGGTCAAGGGCGTGAAAAAGCCCGAGGCGGCGGCGCTGGCGCGCCAGATGCTGGCCAAGGTCGGCCTGGGCGACAAGTACGACAGCTACCCCGACCAGCTCAGCGGCGGCCAGCAGCAGCGCGTGGCCATCGCACGCGCGCTGGCCATGCAGCCCAAGGTGCTGCTGTGCGACGAGATCACCTCGGCCCTGGACCCGGAGCTGGTCAACGAGGTGCTGGCCGTGGTCAAGCAGCTCGCCGCCGAGGGCATGACGCTGATCATGGTCACGCACGAGATGCGCTTTGCCCGCGACGTGGGCGACCAGCTGGTGTTCATGCACCAGGGCCTGATCCACGAAAGCGGCCCGGCCAAGCAGCTGTTCGCCAGCCCGCAGACGCCGGAGCTGGCCGGCTTCATCGGCGCCGTGCACTGAGCGGTACGGCCAGGCAGGACAAAGGCCCGCGTCGCGGGCCTTTTTTGCATCGGTGCGGCGCAGGGGCCGCGGTCAGTGGCTGATCATCCAGGGCCGCTTGGTCGGGAAGGTCTTGGCGCCGTTGGGCGCCGTGACCGTGGAGCCGCGCTTGCTGGCGCCGCTGCAGCAGCCGCAGCCCGAAGGGTGGCGCATGCGCGCGTAGCTGCCCTCGGCCACATCGCGTGAGCGCCTGGGCTCGTGCCGGGCGCGCTCGTTGGTGTCGTGGGCGCGGCGCTGCTCGGGGCTGGTGCAGGCCAGGCGCGGCGCGCTGACGAAGACGCGGGGCGAGGCCGCCTCGCAGATGGGGCAGGGCGCGGGCTCGTTGCGCTGCGAGAGGCTGCGCAGCGCGTCGAAGCCGCCGCATGCGGCGCAGTGGTAGTCATAGGTGGGCATGGGCGGCCTCTGGCGGATGGTGGATGGCGGGTGTCGTATGCCGGGCTTACTTGTCCTGGGCGATGGGCAGGTCCACCCCGCCCGTGATGATCTTCTGTGGTCCCTCGGCCGTGGGATTGATGTCGAAGTCGAAGATCTCCGTGGGCAGCCACAGCGTGGCGCAGGCATTGGGCACGTCCACCACGCCGCTGATGTGGCCCTGCACGGGCGCCGTGCCCAGCAGCGAGTAGGCCTGGGCACCGCTGTAGCCGAATTTCTTCAGGTACTCGATGGCGTTCAGGCAGGCCTGGCGGTAGGCCACGGTCACGTCCAGGTAGTGCTGCTTGCCCTTTTCGTCCACCGAGATGCCTTCGAAGATCAGGTAGTCCTTGTAGTTGGGCGTCATGGGGCTGGGCTTGAAGATGGGGTTCTTGATGCCGTACTTGGCCATGCCGCCCTTGATCAGCGAAACCTTCATGTGCACCCATCCGGCCATCTCGATGGCGCCGCAGAAGGTGATTTCGCCATCGCCCTGGCTGAAGTGCAGGTCGCCCACGCTCAGGCCCGCGCCGTCCACGTAGACGGGGAAGAACACGCGCGAGCCGCGCGAGAGGTCCTTGATGTCGCAGTTGCCGCCATGCTCGCGCGGCGGCACGGTGCGCGCGCCTTCGGCGGCGGCCTTGTCGCGCGCCTCGCCCTGCATCTGGCCCATGTGGGCGGTGGTGGCGTTGGGCGGGTTGGCCAGGCCGGGGATGCGGTCGGGGTCGGTGGCGATGAGGCCGGTCTCGCGCTCATTCCAGCTGGCCAGCATCTTGGGGTCGGGCAGGCAGCCGATCAGTCCCGGGTGGATGAGGCCTGCGAAGTTGACGCCGGGGATGTGGCGGCTCTTGGTGAACATGCCGTGGAAGTCCCAGATGGACTTCTGGGCCAGCGGGAAATGCTCGTCCAGGAAGCCGCCGCCGTTTTGCTTGGAGAAAAAGCCGTTGAAGCCCCAGAGGCTGTCGTCGCGCGCGCCGATGTCCAGCAGGTCCACCACCAGCAGGTCGCCGGGCTCGGCGCCCTTGACGCCCACGGGGCCGGACAGGAAGTGGACGGTGGACAGGTCCACGTCGCGCACGTCTTCGGCGCTGTCGTCGTTCTTGATGGCGCCGCCGGTCCAGTCATAGGTCTCCAGCTTGAACTCCGCGCCCGGCTCCACCCAGACCGCCATGGGGATGTCGGGATGCCAGCGGTTGTGCACCTGCGGGTTGTCGTAGGGGGACTGGTTGAGATCGACCTTGATCAGGGTTTCGGCCATGGTGTGCTCCTTGCGATGGCAGTGGGAAAAAACGGATCAGACGGAGAGGTAGGACTTGATGCGCTGCTCGTCGGTATCTGCTCTGGCCGTCTCATGGACCAGGCGCCCGCCCTCGATGACGAACAGCCGGTCGGCCACATCCATGGCGAAGGAAAGCACCTGCTCGCTGACCACGATGGTGATGCGGCGCAGCTTGCGGATCTCGTTGAGCGCCTTGGCGATGTCCTTGATGATGGAAGGCTGTATGCCCTCGGTGGGCTCGTCCAGCAGCAGCACCTTGGGGTCGGTGACCAGGGCGCGCGCAATGGCCAGCTGCTGCTGCTGCCCGCCCGAGAGGTTGCCGCCCTTGCGCCGGCGCATGTCCCAGAGCACGGGGAACAGGGCGTAGATGTCGTCGGGCACCTGGCGCGACTTCGCGTTCTCCAGGCCCGTCTGTATGTTCTCCTCCACGGTCAGCGTGGGGAAGATCATGCGGCCCTGGGGCACGTAGGCAATGCCCTTGGCCACGCGCCGGAAGCTCTCGTCCTTCGTGACGTCCTGGCCGGCCACGGTGATCTGGCCGCTCTTGGCGGGCATGACGCCCATCAGGCTTTTGAACAGCGTGGTCTTGCCCATGCCGTTGCGGCCCATGATGGCCACGGTTTCGTTCTCGCGGCCCTCGAAGCTGATGCCGTGCAGCGCCTCGCTCTGGCCATAGGCCACGTACAGATCCTTGACTTGCAGCATGTGAATTCCTTGTGCGTGCCTCAGTGGCCGAGGTAGACGTCGATGACCTTGGGGTCGGCCTGCACCTTGTCCATGGGACCCTCGGCGAGGATCTTTCCCTGGTGCATGACGGTGACCTTGTGCGCGATGCGCGCCACGAACTCCATGTCGTGCTCGATGACGATGACGGAGCGGTTCTTGCAGATGCGCTGCAGCAGCTCGGCCGTCAGTTCGCGCTCGCGGGCGCTCATGCCGGCGATGGGCTCGTCCAGCATCAGCAGCTCGGGCTCCTGCATGAGCAGCATGCCGATCTCCAGCCACTGCTTCTGGCCGTGGCTGAGCAGGCCGGCCTCGGTGTCCAGGCGCTCGTCCAGGCCGATGTCGGCGGCCACGGCCTGCACGCGATCGCGCACCGCCTCCGTGCACTTGAAGGCCAGCGCGCCGAAGACCGAGCGGCCTTCGGGGTAGGAGACCTCCAGGTTCTGGAAGACCGACAGGTTCTCGTAGATGGACGGCGTCTGGAACTTGCGCCCGATCCCCAGGCGCACGCGCTTGTGCTCGGCCATGCGCGTGAGTTCCTCGTTCTTGAACTTGATGCTGCCGGCCGTGGCGCGGGTCTTGCCGCAGATCAGGTCCAGCAGCGTGGTCTTGCCCGCGCCGTTGGGGCCGATGATGACGCGCAGCTCGTTCCTGTCGATGTACAGGTTCAGCGCGTCGATGGCCTTGAAGCCGTCGAAGGAGACCGTCAGGTCTTCCACGGCCAGCGTGAAGTCGGTATTGCTCATGGTGTGCTCCCGCTGTGGTTCAGGCGCCCTGGCGGCCCATGCCTTCGGACAGGGCGGACGTGGGCTTGGTGGCGGCCGGGGCAGGTGCTGCCTGGCCTACCTGCGCTGCGGCAGGCGCTGCGGCCGGTGCCGCGCCCTTGCGGCGGCTGTTCCACCAGGGAACGATGCGGCTTTCCCACAGGCCGGCCAGCCCCATCGGGAAGGCCATGGTCACGCCGATGAACAGGCCCGCCATGAGGAACAGCCACAGGTCCGGGAAGCTCTCCGAGAAATAGGTCTTGCCCGCGTTGACCAGCAGCGTGCCGTACACGGCGCCCACCAGGCTCATGCGCCCGCCCACGGCGGCGTAGATGACCATCTCGATGGAGGGCACGATGCCCACGAAGCTGGGCGACATGAAGCCCACCTGCAGCGTGAACAGCGCGCCGCCCACGCCCGACAGCGCAGCGGCCAGGCAGAACACGAAGACCTTGAAATTGGCCACGTCGTAGCCGGAAAAGCGCACGCGGTCTTCCTTGTCGCGCATGGCCAGCAGCAGGGTGCCCACCTTGCCCGTCTGAATCCAGCGGCACAGCACGATGGCGCCGATCAGCAGGGCCACGCAGACGTAGTAGAGGATGTACTTGGCGCTGTCCGTGCGCGTGTCCCAGCCCCACAGGGTCTTGAGGTCGGTCATGCCGTTGACGCCGCCCGTGTAGCCCTGCTGGCCGATGATGAGCACGGTGACGATCAGCGCCACGGCCTGCGTGATGATGGCGAAGTACACCCCGCCCACGCGGCGCTTGAACATGGCGAAGCTGATGAGCCAGGCCAGCAGCGTGGGCACGGCGATGACGGCGGCCAGCGAGAACGGCAGGCTCTTGAAGGGCAGCCAGAACGAGGGCAGCTCGGTCAGCTGGTTCCAGTCCATGAAGTCGGGGATGCCGGGCGTGGACTGGATCTTGGTGCTGATGGGGTCGGACGCCTCCAGCTTCAGGAACATGGCCATGGCGTAGCCGCCCAGGCCGAAGAACACGCCCTGGCCCAGGCTGAGCACGCCGCCATAGCCCCAGACCATGACCAGGCCGATGGCGACGAAGGCATAGGTCAGGTACTTGCCGACCAGGTTGAGGCGGAAGATGTCCAGCGCCAGGGGCAGCACCACCGCCAGCAGGACGGTGAGCAGCACCAGGCTGGCGAGCTGGTAGCGCTGTATCCAGGCTTTGAGGGCTTGCATGGAATGACTCCGGTGAACTCAGGGGAAATCGGGGGAACGCGGGGGAATTCGTGGACAGGGCCGGCGCCGGGATCAGCGCCGCACCTTGGAGGCGAACAGGCCCTGGGGACGCAGCATCAGGATGAAGACGATCAGCGACAGCGTGATCACCTTGGCCATGGAGCCCGCGAGGAAGAACTCGGTGATGGACTGCGTCTGCGCAATGCCGAAGGCCGAGACCACGGTGCCCAGCAGGCTGGCCGCGCCGCCGAAGGTGACCACCAGGAAGGCGTCCACGATGTACAGCGAGCCCGAGGTGGGGCCGGTGGAGCCGATGGTGGTGAAGGCCGCGCCCGCCACGCCCGCGATGCCGCAGCCGATGGCAAAGGTCAGGCGGTCGGTCTTCTTGGTGTCGATGCCGATGGCGTTGGCCATCACGCGGTTGCTGACCGTGGCGCGCACGCGCAGGCCCCAGCGGCTCTTGTGCAGCGCGATCAGCACGCCGGCTGTGACGGCCATGGTCAGCGCCAGCACGAACAGGCCGTTGATGGGAATGTCCAGCCCCTCGGCCGGCGCCCACGAGCCCATCAGCCAGTCAGGCAGGGTGGGGCTGACTTCCTTGGGGCCGATGAAGGTGCGAAAGCACTGCTGCAGCGCCAGGCTCACGCCCCAGGTGGCCAGCAGCGTGTCCAGCGGCCGCTTGTAGAGGTGGCGGATCAGCCCCCATTCCACCAGCCAGCCGGCCACGAAGGCGAACAGGAAGGCGGCCACGATGGCCAGCGGGAAGTAGTAGGGCATGAACTCGGGCGCGTGCTGCGCCGTGAGCGTGGAGCCCAGGTAGATGGTGTAGGCGCCAATGGTCATGAACTCGCCATGCGCCATGTTGATCACGCCCATCTGGCCAAAGATGATGGCCAGGCCCAGGCCCATCAGCAGCAGCACGGCGAACAGGCTCAGCCCCGCGAAGCCCTGCATCAGGCCGATGTTCATCATGTCGGAAAAACTCATGGTGCTGCTCCTGCGCGCAAGCCAATCGGGAGAGGGGGAAACGATTCACGCGGCAGCCCGCCCACCAGGCCGCAGGCCGCCGCGCATCACCTGCCTGAACGGATCAGGGCTTACTGGTAACCCTTGGGGAAGGGATCGGGTTTGATGAGTTCAGGCGACTCCGAGACCACCTTGAACGTGCCGTCCGGCTGCCCCACGGCAATGCGCGACTTGCTCCACAGGTGGTGGTTGGCGTCCACCTTCACGTAGCCTTCGGGCGCGGTCTTGAGTTCCAGCCCCGGCGATGCGGCCACCACCTTGTCCACGTCGAAGCTCTTGGCCTTTTCCACGGCGGCCTTCCACAGCCAGGGGCCCAGGTAGCCGGCCTGGGTGACGTCGCCGATGACGGCGTTGGGGCCGTACTTGGCCTTGAAGGCGGCCACGAACTTCTTGTTGTTCTCGTTGTCCAGCGTCTGGAAGTACTTCATCGAGGAGTAGAAGCCCGTGAAGTTCTCGCCGCCCACGCCGGTCATCTCGTCCTCGGTCACCGACAGCGTGACCAGCAATTGCTTGTCACCCGTGATGCCTGCGGCCTTGAGCGCCTTGTAGAAGGCCACGTTGGAGCCGCCCACCACGGCCACGAAGATGCAGTCCGGCTTTTGCAGCTTGATCTTGTTGACCAGCGAGCCGAAGTTGGTGCTGCCCAGCGGGTAGTACTCCTCGCCGACGACCTTGCCCTTCTGGAAGTTCTCGATGTGCTTGCGCGCGATCTTCATCGAGGTGCGCGGCCAGATGTAGTCCGAGCCGATCAGGAAGAAGGTCTTGGCCTTTTTCTCGGCCTTGGCCCAGTCCAGGCTGTACAGGATCTGCTGCGTGGCTTCCTGGCCCGTGTAGATCACGTTCTTGGACTGCTCCAGGCCTTCGTAGAAGGTGGGGTAGTACAGCAGGCCGTTTTCCTTCTCGAACACGGGCAGCACGGCCTTGCGCGAGGCGCTGGTCCAGCATCCGAAGACGGCGGCGCAGCGGTCGTTGATGAGCAGTTTCTTGGACTTCTCGGCGAAGGTGGGCCAGTCGGAGGCACCGTCTTCCTTGATCACGCGGATCTTGCGGCCCAGGATGCCGCCCATGGCGTTGATCTGGTCGATGGCCAGTTGCTCGGCCTGGATGGAGCCGGTCTCGGAGATCGCCATGGTGCCCGTGGCCGAGTGCAGCTGGCCCACGACGACCTCGGTGTCGGTCACGGCCAGCTTGGTGGTGTTGACCTGGGCCGTGGGCTGGGCGAAGGACCAGGCCGGCAACCCGGCCACCGAGGCGGCGCCAAGCGCCTGCAGGACGCGGCGGCGGCCCATTTCCGTGCCGGGGGAACCAGGTGTGCGGGGGTCGGAGGGGTGGCTCATGGTGACTCTCCTGTAAGGATCGGTTGGGTGATCTGCAAGTGGCTGAAAACTGGCGTTGCGGTTACGGCTTGTTTCCGCGCTGGGTCCAAGATTAGGAAGAACCCTTGCCGCCGCCCATACGTCAATTGACGTAGCCACCTGCGTACGCACCCCGGCTACCCCTCTTGCAAGCCGCGCCAGCATTGGCCCCGCACGTTTCTTGCTAGACCTGGGAATGCACTCCGCCCCCCCGCCCGACAGCCCCACCGGCACCGCAGCCGCGCCGCAGACCATCTTCCGGTTCCGGCGCGAGTACAACGCCTGGGTGGCCGACGAGACCATGGAGGACTACGCGCTGCGCTACACGCCGCGCAGCTTCCGGCGCTGGAGCGAGTTCCGTGTGGCCAACACGGCCTTCGGCTCGCTGTCCTTCCTGGCGCTGGAGGCCATCGGCGGCGCCATTGCGCTGAACTACGGCTTCGCCAACGCCATGTGGGCCATCGTCACCGTGGGGCTGGTGATCTTCCTGACGGGGCTGCCCATCGCCGTCTGCGCCGCACGCTACGGGCTGGACATGGACCTGCTGACGCGCGGCGCGGGCTTCGGCTACCTGGGCTCGACCATCACCTCGCTGATCTACGCCGTCTTCACCTTCATCTTCTTCGCGCTGGAGGCGGCCATCATGGCGCTGGCCCTGCAGCTGGTGGTGGACTGGCCGCTGCAGTGGTGCTATGCGCTGTCGGCCCTGGTGGTGCTGCCGCTGGCCATGCGCGGCATCACGCTGATCTCGCGCCTGCAGGCCTGGACGCAGCCGCTGTGGCTGTTCCTGCTGGTGCTGCCCTTCGTGTGGATGGCGCTGGCCCAGCCGCAGCTGTACCGCGACTTCGCCAGCCTCACCGGCCTGCGCTCGGGCAGCAGCCAGTTCGATCCGCTGATGTTCGGCGCGGCGGCAGCCGTGATCTTCGCGCTGGTGGTGCAGATCGGCGAGCAGGTGGACTTCCTGCGCTTTCTGCCGCCGCGCACCCAGGCCAACCGGCTGCGCTGGTGGGGCGCGGTGCTGGTGGCCGGCCCGGGCTGGGCCGTGATGGGCATGCTCAAGATGGCGGGCGGCGCCTTTCTCGCCTTCGCGGCCATGCAGCTGCAGGGGGTGGACGCCTCGCGCGCGGCCGAGCCCACGCAGATGTTCCTGGCAGGCTTCCAGCAGGTGCTGCAGGCCCTGGGCCTGCCGGGGCTGGCCGTGGCGGTGACCGTGGTCTTCGTGGTCATCTCGCAGGTCAAGATCAACGTGACCAATGCCTACGCGGGGTCGCTTGCCTGGTCCAACTTCTTCGCGCGCATCACGCGCAGCCATCCGGGGCGCGTGGTCTGGATGGTGTTCAACGTGGTCATCGCCACCTTGCTGATGACGCTGGGCGTGTTCGGCGCGCTGGAGAAGGTACTGACCATCTACAGCAACGTGGCCATCGCCTGGGTGGGCGCGCTGGTGGCCGACCTGGTCATCAACAAGCCGCTGGGGCTGAGCCCGCCGGGCATCGAATTCCGCCGCGCCCATCTGTACGACTTCAATCCCGTGGGACCCGTCGCCATGCTGCTGGCCGCCGCCGTGGCCTGCTGCGCCTATGCGGGCCTGCTGGGCGAGACGGCGGCCGCGTTCTCGCCCTTCATCGCGCTGGCGCTGTCCATGCTGCTGTCGCCGCTGCTGGCCTGGCTGACGGGCGGGCGCTACTACCTGGCGCGGCCCGCAGGCAATCTGTGGAAGCCCGGCGAGACGGTGCGCTGCGCCGTCTGCCAGAACCAGTTCGAGTCCGAGGACATGGCGCGCTGCCCGGCCTACGGCGCGCCCATCTGCTCGCTGTGCTGCTCGCTGGAGTCGCGCTGCCATGACCGCTGCAAGACCGGCTCGCGCGCGGGCGAGCAGCTGCGCGCGCTGGCCTCGGCCATGCTGCCGCCGCGCTGGGCCACCAAGGTGAACTTCCGCGCGGGCCAGTACCTGGTAGTGATGCTGTCGCTGTGCGCGGTGACGGCCTTCATGGTGGGCGTGGTCTACATGCAGGAAAGCCTGCAGGCAGGCAGCGTCGATGGCGGCGCGCTGCGCATCCCCTTCCTCAAGGTCTTCGCGCTGCTGGCCCTGCTGTGCGCCGTGGCCGCCTGGTGGGTGGTGCTGAGCACGGACAGCCGGCGCATGGCCCAGGACGAGTCCGAGCGCCAGAACCAGCTGCTGCTGCAGGAGATCGCCGCCCACAAGCGCACCGATGCCGAGCTGCAGGCCGCCAAGGACCATGCCGAGCAGGCCAGCCAGGCCAAGACCCGCTATGTGGCGGGCATGACGCACGAGCTGCGCTCGCCGCTCAACAGCCTGCTGGGCTATACGCAGATCCTGCTCAAGAGCCCGCAGGTCGATGGCTGGGTGCGCGAGACCCTGTCCACCATGCAGCACAGCGGCCAGCACCTGCGCGCGCTGATCGACGAATCGCTGGAGCTGGCCAGCATCGAGGCCGGCCGCCTGCGCCTGGACCTCGCCCCCCTGCCCCTGCCCGCGCTGATCGACGGCATCGAGGCCATGATGCGGCCCCAGGCCCAGGCCAGGGGGCTGCAGTTCTCGGTCGAGACGCTGGGCACCATGCCGCGCTGGGTGCGGGCCGACGCCAAGCGGCTGCGCCAGATCCTGATCAACCTGCTGTCCAACGCCGTGCGCTTCACCCAGCACGGCGAGGTGCGGCTGCGCATGGATTTCCGGCCCCATGTCTCGCGCATCGAGGTCATCGATACCGGCATCGGGATCGAACCGCAGGACATGGAGCGTATCTTCGTGCCCTTCGAGCGCGGCAGCGCGGGCCGGCGCGTCAGCGAGGCGGGCACGGGCCTGGGGCTGACCATCACCCACCTGCTGACCGAGCTGATGGGCGGGCAGCTCACCCTGAGCAGCACGCCCGGCGAGGGCAGCTGCTTCACCGTGCGCCTGTACCTGCCCGAGATGGCGCCCGACGCGTCCTGGGTGCCCCCCGGCGCAGCCGCCACGCTGCACACCGTCATCGGCTATCTGCCGCCCCGGCGCACCCTGCTGGTGGTGGACGACCAGCCGCTGCAGCGCCAGCTGCTGGCCGGCCTGCTGCTGCCGCTGGGCTTCGAGATCCGCGAGGCCGCCAGCGGCCGCGAGTGCCTGGAGATCGTGGAGCAAAGCCTGCCTGACCTGGTGCTGCTGGACATCAGCATGGACGACCTGGACGGCTGGCAGACCGCCGCCCTGCTGCGCGCGCGCCGGGATGCGCAGCAGCTTCCCGTGGTCTTCGTCTCGGCCAACCTGTTCGACAACGACCCGCCGCGCCTGGCCGATGCGCATTGCCAGGGCTTTGTCGCCAAGCCGGTGATCGAGTCCGAGCTGCTGCAGGTGCTCGAGCGCGTGCTGCGGATCGAATGGGTGCATGACAACCGCCCGTTGCTGCTGCCGGCGCCGCGCGCGGAGCAGGCAGAGGCAAAGGCAGCGCAGGCGCCGGCAGCCGCCCCCTTCCCGCCCGACCTGCGCGAAGACCTGGCCCGGCTGGCGCGCTCGGGCCAGGCCACGGCCCTGCGCGAGCGCCTGCGCCAGGCGCGCCAGCAGGCGCCCGCGCATGCCGCGCTGCTCGATGCGCTGCAGGCCTGCGCGAACCGCTTCGACTTCGATGCGCTGGCGCGCCTGCTGCCGCAGCCCCGGGAAGAAGACGAACAGGAACAGGAGGAGACAGATGAATGAACATCCAGGAGGGCAGGAAATGACCGCCACCACCACCGCCACCAGCCGCAGCAGCCATGGCAACGGCGCCCATGTGATCCTCGTGGTGGACGACGCGCTGGACAGCCTTCGCATGCTGTGCGATGCCCTGGCCGCCGAAGGCTACGTGGTGCTCGCCGCGCGCGATGCCGACGAGGCGCTGCAGCGCTTTGCCCTGACCGTGCCCGATGGCGTGCTGCTGGACGCCGTCATGCCCGGCATGGACGGCTTCACGCTGTGCCGCCGGCTCAAGGACACGCCGGCCTGGGCCCACGTGCCCGTGGTCTTCATGACCGGCCTGTCGGACACGGACCAGATCATCCGCGGCTTTGCCAGCGGCGGCGTGGACTACGTGGTCAAGCCGCTGCGCATCCCCGAGGTGCTGGTGCGCCTGGCCACCCATGTGCGCAATGCCCGCGCCACGCGCCAGGCGCAGGAAGCCGTGGACGTGGCGGGGCTGGGCGTGGTGGTGCTCGATGGCCAGGGCCGCGTGGCCTGGCGCTCTCCCCAGGCAGCGCGCTGGCTGGAGGAGGCCTTTGCGGACCAGCCCTTCCCCATGGAGGCGGCCGGGGACTGGCTGGCCGGTGCCCACCAGCCGGACCAGGCCGGTCACCAGGATCTGGCGCTGGCCCTGGCCGATGGCCGCCAGTTGCTGGCGCGCCACATGGGCGCCAGCGGCCTGGGGGAGTCGATGGTGCTGCTCAGCCACGAGGCGCCGCAGGCGCCCGCCGCGCGCCGGCTGCAGCAGGTGGCGCTCACCCCGCGCGAGACCGAGGTGCTGTCATGGCTGAGCAAGGGCAAGACCAACCGCGACATCGCCGACATCCTGGGCATGAGCCCGCGCACGGTCAACAAGCACCTGGAGCACATCTTCGAGAAACTCGGCGTGGAGACCCGCACGGCCGCCGCCGCCGTGGCCGGTCAGCTGCTGCAAGCCGGCTCGCCCTGAGCGCGGGGTGCCACCGCAGCGGATGCCGAGGCCGAGGCCGGCAGGCCGAACACATGGTCGAAGCACCAGTTGAAGACATAGGTGTAGACCAGGAAGAAGACCAGCAGGCCGGCCTCCATCACCGTGGCCTCCCACAGCGTGACGCCGAACCACCAGGCCATCAGCGGGATCAGCACCATGGCCAGCCCGCCCTCGAAGCCCAGGGCGTGCACCACGCGGCGCAGCACCGAGCGGCCCTTGACGCTCTGGCGCGACTCCCACTGCTCGAACAGGTGGTTGAAGGTCAGGTTCCAGACGATGGCCAGCGTGGAGGCGGCAATCGCCATGCCGCCCGAATGCCCGGCGCTCTGGCCGATGGCCATGAACAGCAGGCTGGAGGCGAGGATGGCGATCAATTCATACAGGGTCACGAAGACCACTTTGCGCTTGGGCCCCTGGAGGCCCTTTTTGTGTGTCTGCAAGGTCATAGGGGGCGCAGTCTATATGCCGACAATTGAACGTTAAAGTCAGATTCTTTCAATAAATCTGACAGGTCCCCACCATGTCCTTTCCAGCCGACCAGGTGCCGCTGTTCATTGCCGTGCTGGACCACGGCTCGTTTTCCGCCGCCGCGCGCCAGCTGGGCCGCGTGCCCTCGGCCGTGAGCATGGCCATCGCCCAGCTGGAGGCCGAGCTGGACCTGCAGCTGTTCGACCGCAGCGGCCGCGAGCCCCGGCCCACGGCGGCGGCACGCGCACTCGAACCCCAGGCCCGGCTGCTGGCCGCCCAGCTGCAGCAGCTCAACCACCAGGCGCTGGCCCTGCACCAGGGACTGGAGGAGCGGCTGACCCTGGTAATCGCGCCCGAACTGCTGTCCACGGCCTGGGCCGCGCCGCTGCAGCCGCTGGTCGAGGAATTCCCGGGTCTGGAGGTGGAAGTGCTGGTGGCCGCCCAGGTCGATGCGCTCAAGGAACTGCACTCGGGCCGCGCACATCTGGCCCTGGTCTTCGAGCGCCCGGCCATCGACGGGCGCGAGGATTTCCAGGAGATGGGCCAGGAAACCATGGTCGCCGTGATGGCGGCCAGGCATCCGCTGGCCCGGCAACTGGGCGTGGACGGGCAGCAGCGCCTGGACGTGGGCCAGCTGGCCGGCGCACGCCAGATCCTGCTGGCCAGCCGCGACCTGGCCCACACCGATCCGCGCTTCGTGTTCTCGCACCAGCTGTGGCGCACGGACAGCCATCTGGCGGCCCTGTCTCTGGTCTCGGCCGGCCTGGGCTGGGGGTGGCTGCCCTTCAGCGTCGCCGAGCCCCTGCTGCAAACGGGCGCGCTGCTGCGCATCCCGCTGTGCAACATCAGCAACGGCACCCAGCTGTTCGTCGATTGGGTGTGGTCCAAGGAGCGCCCGCTGGGGCTGGCGGCGCGGCGGTTCGTGGAGCAGTTGCAGGTGCCGGTGCGGCTGGAGCCGGACAGCGATGCGGATCGCATCGGGTAGCATCTCTCGCCATATCGGACCAAAAATCCACATCTCCAGCAGCAGGTCACACAAGAGGAAGGGAAAACATGTTCTTTGATCATCATCACAGCAAGACCGCCATCGCACTGGCCCTGGGCGCCGTTCTGGCCGGTTGCGGCGGAGGTGGAGGCGGCGGCCCGTCCGGCCCGTCTTCGCAGTTGACCGCCGCCTGCTCGGGCACGGCCTGCGGCGCGGCCAATGCCACCACCTATTCGGGCCAGGGCGTGGGCGTCTGGAGCTACACCAACACCACGCAGGCCGAGCAGCAGATCCCTGTGGGTCTGACCAACCTGGGCAGCAAGCAGGTCACGCTGATCTACACCAACAACGGCGACGCCAGCGTGCCCATGCCCGCCCTGACGCTGACTCCGCCTGCGGCGACCACCGCCACGGCCCAGAAAAGCCTCAGCGCCGCACCCGCAACGGTCAACCGGATTCCCGAGCGCATCCGCAACTTCAAGCCCCGCCTGACGGCAGCGGACATGCAGGCGCGGCAATCCATCAAGCCGCAGGCAGCGGCGATCCTGCCCGTGGGCAGCCAGCGCAGCTGGTTCGTCCAACCCGGCGACTCCCGCATCGAAGCCCGCCAGGCCACGCTCAGACGCCAGGCCAGCGTGCCCACGCCCACCGGCACCCGCACCATCAACGTCTGGCTGGAAGACAGCGAGTACGACGCTGCCAAGGTCAGCGATGCCATGCTCGACACGCTGCTCCAGCGATTCACCAGCGGCTCCGACGCGGTCTATCCCCTGATCACGGGGCTGTCGGGCGAACCCTGGGGCGCTCACTCCTACAGCGACCTCATCGACCCCGAACAGCCCCTGGACATCGTGTTCGTGAATTTCGTTCCGGACCGCACTCCGTACGGGCTGCTGGGCTATTTCTGGTCTCTGAACAACTTCAAGCAGGACCCGGCGAACCCCGACCTCAAGTACAGCAATCAATCGCTGTCGTTCTACATGGATACGGAAACGCTGTACCTGGATCCTGCCGAAGGCATGACCAACCAGATCAGCACGCTGTCCCATGAGTTCGTCCACATGACGAACTTCTACCGCCGCAGCGTCCAGCTGTCCAAGCCGGGAACCGACTACGCGTTCGACACCTTCCTGGAGGAAATGAGCGCCATGATGGGCGAAGACATCGTGGCCCAGCGCGTCACGCCCGGCTTCAACTCCATCGCCAATGGACGCGTCCCTTCCTGGCTGTCCCGCTCGGGCTTCAACTGCGACCCCGCCGCCTGGAGCGCCGACACCGCCGCGCCCTGCTTCGGCTACGACGTCAACGGCAGCCTGGGCGCCTATCTGGTGCGCCAGTACGGCGTGGGCTTCTACAAGCAGCTGCTGAGCAACACCACGTCCACCGATTCGCTGCAGGTCCTGGGCAATGCCATACAGCAAGCGGGCGGCCCCACGCTGCCGGTCGCCATCCAGCGCTGGGGCGCCAACATCGCACTGCTGCCCGGCGATGTGCCCAGCGGCTACGGCTGGCCCGCACGCACGGACCAGGGCTTCACCCTGGCCGCGATCAACGGCAGCAGCCTGGCGTCTTCCCGGGTCCTGCCCACCACGGCACCGGTGAACCTCAATGCGCGCGGCCATTTCCCCTTCCTGCGTCAGCCTGACGCGCAAGGCACCTACCAGGAACAGCTGCGTGTTCCGGCAGGCAGCACGCTGACAGCCGTCGTACGCTGAACGCCATGAACCACGCACACCCGACTGCTTCCGCCCGCGGCCTGCGCCGCAGTCTGCCGCTGCTGCTGGCCAGCGGCCTGGCCCTGCTGAGCGCCTGCTCGGCCCCGGCTTCGCCCGCCGCCAGCGCGGCTGCGCCGGCCTCGGGTGCGGCGGCTGAACCAAGCCAGCCCCTGACCCTGCAAGGCCGTCTGGTGCTGCGCGGCAATGCGCCCCATGAGCAGCCCGTGCTGCAGACCACCTCCGGCGAGACCTGGCAGCTCCAGGGCCTGAGCGCCGAGCAGATCACGCAGTGGCAGCGGCAGAACGTGGAAGTCCGGGGCCAGCCCGGCCCCAGGCCCGCCGCTGGCGCCGCGCCTTCGATGGCGCAGCCGCAACTGCAGGTGCAATCCATTCGCGCCCGGCCCTGACATTCCACCTCACCCACCGCTCTATCCATGGACGCCTCCAACCCTTTCTCCAGCCGCGATGCGGCCGTGCAAAAGCTCTGGGAACAATGGCAGCCGCGCTCCGCCAGGTCCGACAAGGACAAACCCATTGCCCTGGCCGACTTCGACCCGGGCGCCAAGCCCTTTTCCAACGGCAACGGCAAGACCGAGGACAAGGCCGCCGTCGAGGCCCTGGCCGAGGAGCTGGATGCGCTGCAGAACCTGCTGTACGCCGACCGCCGCTACAAGCTGCTGGTCGTGCTGCAGGGCACGGACACGGCGGGCAAGGACGGCACCATCCGTGGCGTCTTCGGCCGCATGAGTGCGCTGGGCGTGCACGCCGTGGGCTGGAAGGCCCCCACCGAGGCCGAGCGCGCCCATGACTACCTGTGGCGCATCCACCTGCAGGTGCCTGCCGCTGGCGAAATCACGGTCTTCAACCGCAGCCATTACGAGGACGTGCTGGTGCCCGTGGTCAACGGCTGGATCACACCCGAGCAGCAGCGCCAGCGCTTTGCCCACATCAACGACTTCGAGCGCATGCTCAGCGAGACGGGCACCGTGGTCGTCAAGTTCCTGCTGCACATCAGCGCCGACGAACAGCGCATGCGCCTGCAGGAGCGCCTGGACGACCCGGCCAAGCACTGGAAGTTCGACGAGAACGACATGAAGGTGCGCACGCAGTGGAAGGACTACCAGCAGGCCTACGGCCAGCTGCTGGGCGCCACGCATACGCCCTGGGCGCCCTGGACCATCGTGCCGGCCGACTCCAAGACGCACCGCAACCTCATGATCGCCACCTTGCTGCGCGAGGTGCTGCGCAACCTGGAACTGCGCTTTCCGCCCGGCGATCCGGCCCTCAAGGACTACAAGATCACCTGATCACTCGATGGCCTGCCTGAAGCCTCACAGCTGCAGGCGGGCCTCGGCGATGCCGTCCAGCTCGGCCACCACCAGGTCGCCGGCCTGGGCAAAGGCCAGGCCATTCCATGTGCCCGTGGTCACCACCGTGCCTGCGGGCACGTTGCCATAGCGGCGCACCAGCTCCTGCAACCAGCCGGCCAGCAGCCACAGCGGATCGCCCAGCGGATGCGTTCCGGTGAACGCCTGCAGCGGCGCCGCACCCACGCGCAACCGGCAGACCTGGGCAGACCAGTCCCGCGGCGACTCGCGCGGCAGCAGCCGCGAAGCGTCCTGCCACGGCCCCAGCACCAGGGCGCCATGGCACAGGCCGTCGGCGGCCAGCAGCAGCGGCGGCGCCTTCAGGTGCTGGCGCCAGCGCGTATCCACCACCTCGATGGCGGCGGTGATGCCGTCGATCAGCTCCAGCCCATCGCCGGGCTGCAGCGCGGCAGCCATCTCGGCCGTCACCTCGCGGCCCAGGCGCAGGGCGATCTCGGCTTCGATGCCGCGCAGGTGCAGCGGCGCGCCACCGGCCACCGAAGGGCTGGCCCAGACGCCTTCTTCGGGCAGCGGCGCATGGGTCAGCGGGGCATCGCGGCGCGGCGCGCCAGACTTCCAGTAGCCCGGAACGCGGCCCGGTCCCTGCTGGCTGCCGGCCACGCGCCAGCCCAGGGCGGGCGCCATGGCGGCCTGCACGGCCTGCGCATCTGCGGACGCGCGCACCACGTCGGCCCAGTCGTCGGCATCCAGCAATTCGCCGCTGTGGCGCGCCTGGAGCAGCGCATGGGCCAAGGATGTGGGAGTGCGGGGCGTGTTCGTCATGGAGCGGCTTTCTTGGAGTGCATCGGAGGGTCGCAAGCGGCCCCGATTGTCCGCTGGACAAGGCGATCCCATGGTTATGCATTAAATGCATAAGGCTCTCGCGCATAAGGCGTTGGACAGCGCATAGCCCCGGGAATAAGCTCAAAACCCTCAGACAACTCTTGTGTGGAACCACCATGCAGCAACCCGCTTCGGCCGGCGTTACCAACCACGCCATCCCTTCCTACCTGCAGGCCGATCACCTCGGCCCCTGGGGCAATTACCTGCAGCAGGTCGATCGCGTCACCCCCTACCTGGGCCATCTCGCCCGCTGGGTCGAAACCCTCAAGCGCCCCAAGCGCATCCTGATCGTCGATGTGCCGATCGAGCTGGACAACGGCACCATCGCCCACTACGAAGGCTACCGCGTGCAGCACAACCTGAGCCGCGGCCCCGGCAAGGGCGGCGTGCGCTTCCACCAGGACGTGACCCTGTCCGAAGTCATGGCCCTGTCGGCCTGGATGTCGGTCAAGAACGCGGCCGTCAACGTGCCCTACGGCGGCGCCAAGGGCGGCATCCGTGTCGATCCCAAGACGCTGTCGCGCGGTGAGCTGGAGCGCCTGACGCGCCGCTACACCAGCGAGATCGGCCTGCTGATCGGCCCCTCCAAGGACATTCCAGCGCCTGACGTCAACACGAACGGCCAGATCATGTCCTGGATGATGGACACCTACTCCATGAACACCGGCGCCACCGCCACCGGCGTGGTCACGGGCAAGCCCGTGGACCTGGGCGGCTCGCTGGGCCGCGTCGAGGCCACCGGCCGCGGCGTGTTCACCGTGGGCGTGGAAGCGGCCAAGCTGACCGGCCTGTCGGTCCAGGGCGCGCGCATTGCCGTGCAGGGCTTCGGCAACGTGGGCGGCACGGCCGGCAAGCTGTTCGCCGACGCGGGCGCCAAGGTCGTGGCCGTGCAGGACCACACCGGCACCATCCGCAACGCCAACGGCCTGGATGTGACGGCCCTGCTGGCCCACGTGGCCGCCAAGGGCGGCGTGGGCGGCTTTGACGGCGCCGAGGCCATGGACGCTGCCGATTTCTGGGGCGTGGACTGCGACATCCTGATCCCCGCCGCACTGGAAGGCCAGATCACCAAGGACAACGCCGGCAAGATCAAGGCCAAGATGGTGATCGAGGGCGCCAATGGCCCCACCACCACCGAGGCCGACGACATCCTGACCGAAAAGGGCGTGCTGGTGCTGCCCGACGTGCTGGCCAATGCCGGCGGCGTGACGGTGAGCTACTTCGAATGGGTGCAGGACTTCTCCAGCTTCTTCTGGAGCGAGGACGAGATCAACGCCCGCCTGGTGCGCATCATGCAGGACGCCTTCGCGGCCATCTGGCAGGTGGCCCAGCAGCACGGCGTGACGCTGCGCACCGCCACCTTCATCGTGGCCTGCCAGCGCATCCTGCATGCGCGCGAAATGCGGGGACTGTATCCCTGATCACCCCCTGAGGCGCTGACGCGCCTTCCCCCTCTCTGCTTGCTTCGCAAGGGAGGGGGACGACACCCTCGCGGCAGGGCGGCCCTTGCTCGGTGTCCCTGACTTGGGCCGCGCCAGTTTTTGGCGCTGTGCACCACACGGTCAATGAAAGGCGCTTCGGCGCCTTTTTTCTTGTGGCCGCCTTTTCGGCAAGGGGTTAGCACGCGTTCCAGTGGGCCTAAGCGCGGGTTTCCGAATGGCGAAGCGGATCTCCAGTCAAACCCTGGTGCCCTGTGGCCCAGGGTTTTCTATCGTTGCGGGCAGTGAACTGGAGACTGCCCATGACCGTCCGCCGCAGCCTGCTGGCCCTGCTGGCCTCTTTGCCTTTTTTCTTCCTGGCTCCTGCCGCCGCGCTGGCGGCGGCCTGGCCTGAACGCCCCATCACCATCGTGGTGCCGGCCGCCGCTGGCGGCACCACGGACATTGCCGCGCGCGTGCTGGCCGAGAAGATGGGCAAGGACCTGGGCACCTCGGTGGTGGTGGAGAACAAGGGCGGGGGCGGCGGCAGCATCGGCACGGCCCAGGTGGCGCGCGCCAGGCCCGATGGCTACACGCTGCTCATGGGCAACATCGGCCCGGTGGCCATCAATTTCAGCCTGTACAAGCAGCTCAGCTACAAGGAAAGCGATCTGCGCGGCATCACCAATGTGATCTCCGTGCCCAACATCCTCGTGGTCCATGCCGATTCGCCCGTGCGCAGCGTTCGCGAGCTGGTGGAGCTGGCCAGGACCCGGCGCCTGAACGTGTCCACCTCGGGCGTGGGCCAGTCGCCGCACATGTCCTCGGAGATGTTCCGCCAGAAGGCCGGCATCGAGGTCACGCTCGTGCCCTTTCCCGGGGCCGCGCCTGCGGTCACGGCGCTGCTGGGCCAGCAGGTGGACTACATGATCGACAACCTGCCCAGCTCCATGCCGCACATCAGGAGCGGCAAGTTCCGCGCGCTGGCCATCACCAGCGCCACGCGCTCGGCCCAGTTGCCCGAGGTGCCCACCATGACCGAGGCCGGCGTGCCCATGCAGGTCACGGCCTGGTTCGGGCTGCTGGCCCCTGCCGGCACGCCCGATGCCGTGGTCGAGCGCATCCAGCAGTCGGCCCGGCGCGCCATGCAGACGGCCGAGGTGCGCCAGCGCTTTGCCGACCTGGGCGGTGTGCCCGGTGGCGAGACTCCGGCCGAGTACGACGCCTTCATCGCCCAGGAACGCAAGAGCTGGGCCCAGATCGTCAAGGCCGCAGGCCTGTCGCTGGAATAGTTCTCCCCACTCGCCCCTCCCATGCAAGAAGACATCGCCTCCCTGCTGCGCCAGCCCTTTGGCTCGCTGCCCGAACTCGTCGCGCTGCAGGCCAGCCAGCGCCCCCGCCACACCGCCCTGGCCATGGACGGCCGCAGCCTCGACTACGCCGCGCTGCGCCTGGGCATGGACCGCGTGGCCCTGCGCCTGCAACGCCAGGGCCTGGGCCCCGGCGACGTGGTGGCCATCTGCGCGGGCAGCTCGCCCGAGTACGTGCTGGCCTTCCTGGGCGCGTTGCGCGCGGGCGTGGCCGTGGCGCCGCTGGCCCCGTCGGCCACGGCCGGCCACCTGAGCGCCATGCTGGACAACTGCGGCGCCCGGCTGGTGCTGCGCGACGCGGACACCGCCGCGCAATGGCCGCTGCAGGCCGGACAGGATCTGCAATGCGTGGCCCTGGACGGCGCTGTCGAAGCCGGCATGCCGTGGTCGCAATGGCTGGCTGCGGACGAAGCGGACCATGGCACCGCACCCACGCCCATCCACCCCCAGCCCGACTGGCCCTTCAACGTCATCTACTCCTCGGGCACCACGGGCGTGCCCAAGGGCATCGTCCAGTCCTGGGCCATGCGCTGGGCCCACGTGCAGCGCGCCATCCACAACGGCTACGGGCCCGATGCCGTCTCGCTGTGCGCCACGCCGCTGTACTCCAACACCACCCTGGTCGCGGCCCTGCCCACCCTGGGGCTGGGCGGCACCCTGGTGCTGATGCGCAAGTTCGACGCGGCGCACTACCTGGAACTGGCCGAGCGCCACCGTGCCACCCACACCATGCTCGTGCCCGTGCAGTACCAGCGGCTGATGCAGTGCCCGGGGTTCGACGGCGCCGACCTGAGCCGCCTGCGGCACAAGTTCTGCACCAGCGCACCCTTCCATCCCGCGCTCAAGGCCGAGGTGCTGCGCCGCTGGCCCGGACGGCTCATCGAGTACTACGGCATGACCGAAGGCGGCGTGCGCTGCGAGCTGCACTGCCATGACTTCCCAGACAAGCTTCACACCGTGGGCAGGCCGGGACCGGGCGCCGACATCCGCTTCATCGATGAGCAGGGCCGCGAACTTCCGCCCGGCGAGCAGGGCGAGATCGTGGGCCGCTCGGCCGGGATGATGAGCGGCTACCACCGCCTGCCCGACAAGACGCAGGAGGCCGAATGGTTCGATGCCCAGGGCCTGCGCTTCATCCGCAGCGGCGACGTGGGCCGTCTGGACGAGGACGGCTTCATCGTGCTGGGCGACCGCAAGAAGGACATGATCATCACGGGCGGCTTCAACGTCTACCCGAGCGACATCGAGTCCGTGCTGCTGCAGCACCCGCAGGTGGCCGAATGCGCGGTGATCGGCGTGCCCTCCGATGCTTGGGGCGAGACCCCCGTGGCCTACGCCGTGGCGCGCCCCGATGCCACGCCCTCGGCCGCCGAGCTGCGCGAATGGCTCAACGCCCGCGTGGGCAAGACCCAGCGCGTGGCCGAGCTGCGGCTGGCCGCCAGCCTGCCGCGCAGCGAGATCGGCAAAGTGCTCAAGCGCGCGCTGCGCGAGCAGTACCAGGCCGGCGCCCTGTCCTCTTCATGAAACGGAGTCCCCCCATGCCCATGCACCCACTCCCGCGCCGCCGCCTGCTGTCCTGCCTGGCCCTGGCGACCTGCGCCCTGCTGGCCCCGGCCGCCCCTCTCGCCCATGCCGCCGAGGCCTGGCCTGCCAAGCCCATACAGCTGGTCATTCCCTATCCACCCGGCGGCAGTGCCGACCTGCTGGGCCGCCCGCTGGCCGTGCAACTGCAGCAGCAGCTGGGCCAGCCCGTGGTGCTGGAGTACAAGCCCGGCGCAGGCGGCACGCTGGCCTCGCAATACGTGGCGCGCGCCAGGCCCGATGGCTACACCGTGCTCATGGTGCTGGCCGCCCATGCCATCAACGACAGCCTCTATCCCAAGCTGCCCTACGACACCCGCCGCGACTTCGCGCCCGTGTCTTTGGTGGCCAACCTGCCCATGGTGGTTGCGGCCAGCAGCAAGCTGCCGGCCAGGAACATCCAGGAACTCATCCAGGCCGCCAAGGCCAACCCCGGCAAGCTCACCTTCGGCTCGGCGGGCAACGGCAACACGGGGCATCTTGCGGCCGAGTACTTCGGTTCCATGGCAGGCGTGCGCATGACCCATGTGCCCTACAAGGGCAGCGCGGGCGTGGTCAACGCCATGCTGGCCGGCGACATCGACCTGACCTTCGACAGCATCTCCACCTCCATGCCCCACATCCGCAGCGGGCGCATGCACGCGCTGGCCGTCACCAGCCCGCAGCGCTCGGCGCTGGCGCCCGAGGTGGCCACCATCCAGGAGCAGGGCATCGCAGGCTTCGACGTGACCGGCTGGTACGCCGTCATCGCGCCGGCCGGCACGCCCGCCGAAGCCACCCAGCGCCTGAGCCGCGAGATCGCCTCCGCCCTGCGCCAGCCCGCGCTGCAGGCCCAGCTGGCCGCCGGCGGCTACGAGCCCGTGGGCTCCACGCCCGAGGCGCTGCAGGCGCATATCGACAAGGAAATCACGCGCTGGGCCACTGTCGTCAAATCGACAGGTGCACGGGTGGATTGAGTCATGCCGATGCGATGATTGCCCGCATGAACACACCCATCAAAGAACACCCGGCCAACCCCTTCGAAGGCGAGGCGCCCGGCATCCTCTTCGGCCTGCCCATGCCCATGGCCCGCGCCATGAAGCTCAGCGGTGAACGCATCGGCGATGACCGCGCCCAGATCCGCATGGGCTTTCAACCGGACCAGGCCAACAGCCGCGGCGACGTGCACGGCGGCGCCATCGCCTCGCTGCTGGACTGCGCCCTGGCCTCAGCCTGCCGCTCGCATGACCCCACGGCCTTCGGCGTGGCCACCATCGATCTCACGCTGCACTACGTCTCGGCCGGCAGCGGCGATCTCATCGCCACCGCCCACTGCGAGCGGCGCGGCCGCTCCATCAGCTTCGCGCGCGGCGAAGTGCGCTCCGAGGACGGCACCCTGGTGGCCCTGGCCACCGGCACCTTCAAGCTGATGGCGCGTGGCGGGGCTCAGGCCTGAGGCGCAAGGTGTCAGTCCCTGACCAGAGCGTTTTGGCCATGACCTGCATCCGTGCCATGGTCTTGCGGCCAATTTCCGTGCTTTGTTTGGCATGGGGTCTCGGCACATCGGTCTGTGCGCACGCCGACACCCGGTTGACACGCCCGACGGCAGACTCTCAGCGGTTGATCATCGAGAACAACAACCTGACGGCGCAGGCATTCTTTTCGGCTTACATGAGCAAGGAAGTGCTGGAAAGAAGGTATGCAGAGATGTACCTGCTCGGCGTTCTCGACGCAACGGAAGGCCGGGCCTGGTGTGACTACCGGCACCTCAAGACCATCACTCTGGCAGAGGTGCTGCACAGCAGTTTGCGAAGCATGGATGCCAGACAGCGCGCAACTCGGGCTGCCCACGTCATCACCGACATTCTCGCCAAACAGTTTCCCTGCCAAGCTGGGCCTCAATGAAACCCTCTCGCATGAGGCCGAAAATCCGGCGCTTGGTGCTGACCATCGGCCTGACAGGCGCAGCACTGGCGCAGGGGCTGCCCGATAGCCCGCCGTGCCTTGCCCCCAGATCACGGCGCGCACAAGGAAAGCGCATGCCGCGCTTTCCTTTTCACTCAAGCGGTCAGAGCCGCTTTTCCTTGGCCTCGATCAGCTTTTGCATCAGTTCGCAGACCTGCCTGGCCTGCTCCTGGGTGATGTCGATGTTCTCGATCACCGAGCGCTTGAACTGGATGCCGTTGACTGCGCCGCTGTTCTCGATGAAGCCCAGCGTCAGGGTGCGGTTCAGGAAGTAGATGACGGCGGCGATGCCCCAGCCGATCAGCATGACCACCAGGCCTGCAAAGAAGCTCTGGGCCATCATCGACCCGCCCATGAACAGGGACAGGGCACCGATGCCCAGCGCCGTCTTCCAGGGCTTGTGATAGCCGTAGTAGGTGGAGCAGATGCCCTGCAGCGGGATCAGGCGCGACTGGGTGCCCGACAGCGAGGCGCTGCTGAACTCCAGGCGCTCGCTGCCCACGCGGATGGTGGTGGTGGGATCGATGTTGACCTTGGACAGGATCCAGGCGACCAGGCCGCCTTCGCGGCCTGTGATGGCAATGTGGTTGCCCTTGTCGTCTATGGGTTGCTCGCTGGCTTTCCAGGCCTTGATGACCAATGCACTCACGGTAATACCCTCTCTTGAATGTTTGAGAAACCACGGGCTGTCCCGCCATGGCATTGCACCACCGGGGGCGCCTGAGGAGGGGCGATTACAGCACAGGGCATGAGTGCAGCCTTGGGCAACCAGGGCCGCTGTGCGCCATCAACCGGGTTGCACCCCCGCCGACTGCAGCAGCCGCCCCCAGACCGGAGCCTCCTGCGCCCAGGCCTTGCCGAAGCGCTGAGGGCTGTCGTCATCGACAGGGACGAAACCGGCCGCGATGATGCGGGCCGTGCCTTCGCGGCTGGCCACTGCGCGGTTGGAGATCTCGCCCCATTGCCGCGTGAGGTCGGCCGGCAGGCCCCTGGGGCCGGCGATGGCCAGCCAGCCGGACAGTTCCATGGCCTCGTGGCGGTAGCCGGCCTCGGCAAAGGTGGGCACCTCGGGCAGCAGGGGCACGCGGCGCGTGCCGGTGACGGCCAGGGCGCGCAGCTTGCCTGCATCGATGTGGGGCTTGAGCGTGAGCAGGCTGCCCATGCCGATGGGGATGCGCCCGCCCAGCATGTCCTGCACCATCAGCGCCTCGCCCCGGTAGGCGGCATGCGCCATGCCGGCACCGGCCATGTCGCTGAGCACGGCGCAGGCCAGGTGGCCGTGCGAGCCTATGCCGTAGGAGCCATACGAGAGCTTGCCCGCGTTGGCCTGGGCCCAGGCCATGAATTCGCGCAGGTTGGAGGCGGGCACGTCGGCCGTGACCACCAGGGCGATGGGCGCCATGCACACGCGCGACAGGGGCGTGAGGTCGGTCAACGGGTCGTAGGCGGTCTTCTTGTAGAGGTATTTGTTGGTGAGCATGGTGGAGGTGGTGCCCAGCAACAGGGTGAGCCCGTCGGGCGCGGAGCGGACCACCATCTCGCCGCCGATCAGTCCGGCCGCGCCGGGCTTGTTGTCCACCACCACGGTCTGGCCCAGCTGCTGGGCCATGCGCTCGCCCAGGATGCGCGCAATCACGTCGGTGGCGCCGCCCGCCGCAAAGGGCACGACGATGCGCACGGGCCGCGTGGCAAAGCCGGCCTGCGCCAGCACGCTGGCGGGCCCTGCCGCCACGGCGCCGGCCGCCAGGGCCAGCGCCTGGCGCCGATTCAATCGGTTATCCAGTCGGTCATCCATTCGGTCTTCAAGTCGGTCATTCAATTGGCCGTTGAATCCGCTGTTCGATGTCGTCCCCGAGATCACTGCCATCACACGCTCCTTTGCCTGGGTGCCTCCATGGGTGGAGATACCGGATCAAGAAACCGACGTCTCGAAATCAATCGAGTTGGCCAAGCGTATTCGAGGCAGATGGATTCACCATCAGGGAAATCATTGGACTGCTTGCACCAGAATCAGAAAACTCTGAGTGCAAAACGGCCTTTCAGTCTCATTTTCATCAAGATCGTGCTGCAGATCTCTGTTGCGCCCAGGCATGGCGCAGCAGCACCTGTTCGGCCTGCTTGAGCACGGGCGCATCGACCATGCGGCCGTCCAGCACGCAGACGCCGCCTCCGGCCTCGGCCAGGGCCTGGCGCAGGCGCTGCGCGTGGGCCACGGCCGCTGCATCGGGGTCGAAGACGGCGTGCAGGGGCTGGACCTGGGCCGGGTGGATGCACAGCTTGCCGCCAAAGCCCATGCGCCGCGCGCGTGCCGCGTCCTGGGCCAGCCGCTCGGGGTTGCGCGTGTCCACCGTCACGCCGTCCACGGCCGCGCCGATGCCGGCGCGGCGCGAGGCCAGGACCAGGGCCATGCGCATGGGCAGCAGCTCTTCCTCGCCCTGCTCGCAGGCCATGCCCGCATCGACCTGGAAGTCCAGGTGGCCGAAGGCCAGGCGCACCACCTGGGGCGCGGCAGCCAGGGCGTCGGCCGCGTCCAGGCCGGCCACGCTTTCGATGAGGGGCAGCACGGCCGCCCGTGCGCCCGCAGCCTGGGCCACCGCATGCAGGGTCTGGGCGCGCTCGGCCTTGGAGACCATGGCGCCGGCCACGCCCTGCTCCACCAGCTGCGCCAGCGCGCGCAGGTCATCCGCATGCCAGGGCGTGCCTTCGGCGTTGATGCGCACCAGCAGGCGGGCACGGGCCGGGCCTTCCAGCGCACCCACGGCCTGGGCCAGCGCCTGGCGGGCGCCGTCCTTGTCGGCCGGGGCCACGGCATCCTCCCAGTCGGCGATGACCATGTCGGCGCCGCTGTCCAGGGCCTTGCCCAGGCGCTCGGGCCGCGTGGCGGGGACGAAGAGAAAGGAAGTGGCCTGTCGCGCCAGATCGTGCATGCGGATGTCCTTGGGAGAGCGGTTTATTCGGCCGAGACGCCTGCGGCCTTGATGACCTTGTCCCAGCGCGCCACCTCGGCCTGCAGGTGGGTGCGCAGGCCTTCCGGCGTCGCCTTGTCGGGCGTGACCAGGTCGGAGCTGAGTTCGGCGATGCGCTTTTTGACGTTCTCGTCCTTGATGGCCACGTTCAGCGCCTTGTTGATGGCCATGACCACCTCCTTGGGCGTGCCCTTGGGCGCGTACATGCCGTGCCAGACCTTGACGTCGAAGCCCTTGAGGCCCTGCTCGTCCAGCGTGGGGATGTCGGGCAGCGAGGACAGGCGCTTGGGCGTGGTCACGCCGAAGACCTTGGCGCGCTGGCCGTCCTTGATCACAGGCACGGTCTGCGTGGTCTGGTCGCACAGCAGGTCCACCTGGCCGCCCATGAGGTCGTTCATGGCCGGGCCTGCGCCCTTGTAGGGCACGGTGGTGAGCTTGACGCCCGCCTGGTGCATGAACAGCATGCCGCACAGCTGGGAGACGGCGCCGATGCCGGCATTGGCCAGCGAGACCTTCTCCTGGTTCTTCTTCACGTAGTCCAGCAGCTCGGCAAAGTTGTTGGCCGGGAAGTCCTTGCGCGACAGCAGGGTCATGGGCACGTCCAGCACCTGGCCGATGTACTCGAAGTCCTTGAGCGGGTCATAGGGCAGCTTCTTGTACAGCGCAGGCGCCGTGGCCATGCCCATGTGGTGGATGAGGATGGTGTAGCCGTCGGCCTTGGCCTTGGCCACGCGGTTGGGCGCAATGGTGCCGCCCGCTCCCACGGTGTTCTCGACCAGCACGCTCTGGCCCAGCACCTGGCCCATGGGCACGGCCAGCAGGCGCGCCACCACATCGGTGGGGCCGCCAGCGCTGTAGGGCACGACGAGGACGACGGGCTTGTCGGGCCAGGCCGCGGCCAGGGCGCCGGTGGTCGTCCCGCCGGCGGCAAGGGCGCAGGCGGCGGCCGCTGCGTAAACGAGGCGGCGGCGGAAAGAAGTGGTGCGTTGCATGGTTTGTCTCCTGTGCACTTGGGTGGAAGCGGGAGGCGCTCTGTGGTGGCGCCTTTCCCATGGATTCGCCGGCCGGGGCCGGCGCGAAAACTCAGTCAAGAACTCAGTCAAGCAGGCGCTGCACGCGCGGCCAGTGCGCGACCTGCCACAGCCGCGCTACGGCGGCCTGGGCGGGGTCGTCCTGCAGGGCACCGCCATAGGCGATCAGTCGCAGCGCCTTGGCCGTGATCTCCTCGCGCGACAGCGTGTTGCCCGGATCGCCCTTGGGCTCCTCGACACGGCCATGCAGCGTGCGGCCATCGGTGGTGAGCACGGTGACCTTGCCGATCCAGCGCTGCGGGTAGGCGGCATCGACCTCGGGGTCCAGCACCATGCCCACCTTCTCGCGCAGGGCCACCGTGGTGGCTGCCAGGTATTCGTTGTCGAACTCGTCCAGGCCCGCATGGCCGTGGCGTGCGGCCAGCGCCAGCACCGTGCCCATGGAGAACTTGCTCTGGTGCACGCTGGCCGGATCGACCACGGGGCCCAGCACGTCGATGGCGCCCTGGTGCACGTGGCAGGTAACCTGCGCCAGGTCGGCGGGGGCCAGGCCGTGGTCCTGCATGACCTGCAGCAGCGCGTCGGCGGCCGGGTGCGTGTGGCGGCAGGAGGCATGCCATTTGAACGAGGTCTCGGCCGTGGCCCAGCGCGTGCCCAGGCCGTCCGTGAGGCGCGTGGGATCGGCGTCCGTGGACATGCCTGCCGCCAGGCCCTGCGGCCCGGTGAAGATGTCCTGCGCACCGGTGAATCCGTCCCGGGCCAGATAGGCCGACATCAGGCCCGCAGCGGCCGCATGCGCCGTGTGCAGCTGCTTGCTGTCGGCGCCCGTGCGCAGGAACTCCCACAGCCCTGCCGACTGCGTGCCGGCCGAGCCGAAGGCATGCTGCATCTGCGCGGGCGTGAGGCCCAGCAGCCGGCCCACGGCGGCCGCGGCGGCCAGGGTGCCGGCCGTGGCCGTGGTGTGGAAGATGCGGTAGTGGCTGCGGCCCAGGAACTCACCCACGCGGATGCCGACTTCGTAGCCGGCCACGCAGGCGGCCATGAGCTCGGCGCCGCTGGCGCCGATGCTCTGCGCCACCGCCAGCGCGGGCGGGAAGACAACGGCGGCGGGGTGGAAGACCGAGCCGTTGTGCACATCGTCCTGCTCGGCCACATGCGAGGCCGCGGCATTGGCCAGGGCCGCCATCATGGGCGAGGTGGTGTCGGCACTGCCCAGGATCTCGCTAGGCCCCTGCGCCGGTCCCTGGGACAGCGCGAAGCGCGTGATGCTCTGCACGGGGCGCGCGCCCTGGCCTGCGAGCACGGAGCCGAACCAGTCCACCCAGAGGTCTTCGGCGCGCTGCTGAACGGCGGCGGGAACGTCGTCCCAGCGCAGCGTGGCGGCGAACTGGGCCAGCGGATGGATGCTCACTTGCGGATCATGTTTCATGAGGGGGTCTCCGGCGCATTCTGCGCATGCGCCCAGGTTTCAGGGAGTGGGTTTTCCAGACTGCGGGCACAAAGCCTGGATGCGCTCTGCGCTCCAGCCCAGCTCGGCCAGGATGGCGGCGCTGTGCTCGCCCACGGCGGGCACGGCCTCCATGCGGTAGTCGAAGGCGCTGTTGGCGCCGGGCGGCAGCAGGGCCTGCACCGGACCGGCCGGCGTGTCCACGCTGCACCAGCGCTGGCGTGCGGCCAGCTGGGGATGGGCCCACAGGCCGGCCATGTCGTTGACGCGCGCATTGGCGATGCCGGCCGCATCCAGCCGCTGCACCACCTGTGCGGCATCGAGCGCGTTGAACACGCCCAGGATCAGCGCGCGCAGCTCCTCGCGGTTGGCGTTGCGGCGCGCATTGCTGTCAAAGCGCGCATCCGTGGCCAGCGCGGGCTGCAGCAGCACCTGTTCGCAAAAGAGCTTCCACTCGCGTTCGTTTTGCAGGCCCAGCATCACCGTGCCCCCGTCACCCACGTCCTTGCCGGCCTCGAAAGGCCCGTAGGGATAGATGCTGGCGTGCGAGGCGCCGGTGCGCGGCGGCGGCGGCGCGCCGTCGAAGGCGTAGTACATGGGGTAACCCATCCACTCGCCCAGCGCCTCCAGCATGGACACATCGATGTGGCTGCCCTCGCCCGTGCGCCCGCGCAGCAGCAGGGCCGACAGGATATTGGTGTACGCATACATGCCGGCCGCGATGTCGGCCACCGAGATACCGGCCTTGGACGGCACCTCGGGCGTGCCCGTGACCGAGAGAAAGCCCGCCTCGCTCTGGATCAGCAGGTCGTAGGCCTTCTTGTCGCGGTAGGGGCCGTCTGCGCCGTAGCCGCTGATGTCGCAGACGATGAGGCGCGGAAAGCGCTCGCGCAGCGCCGCATAGGACAGGCCCATGCGCGCGGCCGCGCCGGGCGCCAGGTTCTGCACCAGCACGTCGGCACCCTCCAGCAGCTGCAGCAGCGCCTGCATGGCCTCGTCCTGCTTGAGGTCCAGCGCCAGGCTCTGCTTGCTGCGGTTGATCCAGGTGAAGTGCGAGGACTGGCCCTGCACGCGCTGGTCATAGCCGCGCGCAAAGTCGCCGCTGCCCGGCCGCTCGACCTTGATCACGCGCGCGCCCAGGTCGGCCAGCTGGCGCGTGCAAAACGGTGCGGCCACCGCATGTTCCAGCGAGACGACGGTGGTGCCGTCAAGCGGCCGAAGACTTTGCTTTTTCATATTGGAAATCCATTGCACTTTGGCGCCGCCTGTGCAACTGGCACGGCCCAAGGCCAGGGACACCGAGGAAGGGCCGCCCCGCCCCGAGGGTGTCGTCCCCCTTTGGGGGAAGGCGCGTAGCGACTCAGGGGGTACTTCATTTCAGAAAGAACGCGGGAGACCGAGGATGTGCTCGGCCACGTAGGAGTAAATGAGATTGGTCGAGATCGGCGCCACCTGGTACAGGCGCGTCTCGCGGAACTTGCGCTCCACGTCGTATTCGCAGGCAAAGCCGAAGCCGCCGTGGAACTGGATGCAGGCGTTGGCCGCCTCCCAGCTGGCCTTGGCCGCCAGGTACTTGGCCATGTTGGCCTGGGCGCCCATGGCCTGGTTGGCGTCGAACATCTCGCAGGCCTTCCAGCGCATGAGGTTGGCGGCCTCGACCTCGATGAAGGCATCGGCAATCGGGAACTGCACGCCCTGGTTCTGGCCGATGGGGCGGCCGAACACGTTGCGGTCGCGCACATAGTTGGTCACGCGGTCCAGGAACCAGTAGCCGTCGCCTATGCATTCGGCCGCAATCAGCGTGCGCTCGGCATTGAGACCGTCCAGGATGTACTTGAAGCCCTTGCCTTCCTCGCCGATCAGGTTCTCCTCGGGGATTTCCAGGTTCTCGAAGAACAGCTCGTTGGTCTCGTGGTTGACCATGTTGGGGATGGGGCGCACGGTCAGGCCGCTCTTCTGGGCCTCGGCCAGGTCCACCATGAAGATGGACATGCCCTCGCTCTTTTTCTTCACCTCGGCCAGCGGCGTGGTACGCGCCAGCAGGATCATCCAGTCGCTGTGCTGCACGCGGCTGATCCAGACCTTCTGGCCGTTGACCACGTAGCGGCCATCCTTCTTGACGGCGCTGGTCTTGATCTTGGTGGTGTCCGTGCCCGTGGTGGGCTCGGTCACGCCCATGGACTGCAGGCGCCATTCGCCCGAGGCGATGCGCGGCAGGTATTTCTCCTTTTGCGCCTGCGAGCCGTGGCGCAGCAGCGTGCCCATGTTGTACATCTGGCCATGGCAGGCGCCCGAGTTGCCGCCGCAGCGGTTGATCTCTTCCATGATCACGCTGGCCTCGGTCAGGCCCAGGCCCGAGCCGCCGTACTCCTGCGGGATCAGCGCGGCCAGCCAGCCGGCCTTGGTCAGCGCGTCCACGAAGGTCTCGGGATAGGCGCGCTGCTCGTCGATCTTGCGGAAATACTCGTCAGGGAACTCGGCGCACAGCGCACGGATGGCGTCGCGGATTTCGGGGAAATTGTTGGAAAGCGTTTGTTCGATCATGGTGGTCTCAAGGCTCGGTGTTCAGGGGTCTCAGGCCAGGGTGGCTTTTCCGGTCATGGTCAGCCAGCCTTCGTGGTCCTGGGCCCAGAGTTCAATGGTCTTGCCGTCCGCAGAAGGCTTGCCGTGCACGCTGAAGGCATGCAGGTCGAAGGTGGGGCGCACGGCCTTGAACTCGAAGGACAGCACGCGCGCCTGGGGCAGCTCGCGGCGCAGCAGGTCCAGCAGCAGCGTGGCGATCAGCGGGCCGTGCACGATCAGGCCCGGATAGCCTTCGACACCCGTCACATAGCGGCGGTCGTAGTGGATGCGGTGGCCGTTGAAGGTCAGGGCCGAGTAGCGGAACAGCAGCACGTCGTCGGGAACGATGGTGCGCGACCAGGTTTGCTGGCCGTCCAGCGGCGGCTTCTGGGGCGTGGGCGCGGGATCGCCGGGCTGGGCAGCGGCGCGGTAGACGATGTCGTGCTCCTCGGTCAGCGCCAGGCCCTGGTCGTTGCTGTAGGCATGCTCGACCAGCACGAACAGCAGCTCGCCCGAGCGGCCGCTCTTGTGGCTGACCGAGCCGATGGTGGAGCGGCGCTGCACCTTCTGGCCCACCTGCAGCGCGTTGCCTGCCTCCCAGCGCAGGCGCCCGCCGGCCCACATGCGGCGCGGCAGCGGCACGGGCGGCAGAAAGCCGCCACGGCGCGGGTGGCCGTCGGGGCCGAGCTCGCTTTGGCGTGCATGGGGCAGGAAGTACATCCAGTGCCACAGCGGCGGCAGCGCCGTGCCGTCGGCGGGCTCAGGGTCTTCCCGGTCCAGCGTGGCCGACAGCGCGGCCACGGGCGCGGCCGTGATGCTGTCTGCCAGGGTTTCGCTGCGGCCCTGCCAGGACTGAAGGTGCGCCAGCGCGGCGGCGTCGAGGGTGTCGGTAGCTTGCTTGTCTGTCATGGCCGCCATGGTCGGTGCAAGCGCGGCGGCCCGCAATCCGCGTTTTCTTAAGCAAGCCTTTGGCCGCGCTGAAGGCTGGGCCGGCGCGGCCTGCCCGCCCCTGCTTTCATTCCCGCGAAGTCCGCCCTTGTGATTGGCGAATGGCGCGGTGCGGCGTTTGCCGGCATCCTTGGTTCCGACTTCTTTCCAACGAACACTGAACGGGGACGACAGGCCATGGCGCAGAAAATGATGCAGGACAAGGTAGTGGTGGTGACGGGTGCCGGCGGCGGCATCGGGCGCGACATGGCGCTGGCCATGGCGGCCGAGGGCGCCAAGGTGGTGGTCAACGACATCGGCACCTCCACCACGGGCGAGGGCACGGACGCCGGCCCGGCGCAGAAGGTGGTCGATGAGATCAAGGCCGCAGGCGGCCAGGCCGTGGCCAACACCGACAGCGTGGCCGAGGCCGCCAGCGCGGGCCGCATCGTGCAGTGCGCCGTGGACAGCTTCGGCCGCATCGACGGCGTGGTCAACAACGCCGGCATCCTGCGCGACCGGTTCTTCCACAAGATGAGCCTGGACGAGTGGGATGCCGTCATCAAGGTCCACCTGTACGGCAGCTACTACATGAGCCGCGCGGCCGCCAACCATTTCAAGGAGCAGGAAAGCGGCGCCTTCGTGCACATGACCTCGACCTCGGGCCTGATCGGCAACCTGGGCCAGGCCAACTACAGCGCGGCCAAGCTGGGGCTGACGGCCCTGTCCAAGTCCATCGCACTGGACATGCAGAAGTTCAACGTGCGCTCCAACTGCATCGCGCCGTTCGCCTGGAGCCGCATGATCGGCTCCATCCCCACCGACACGCCCGAGCAGCAGGCGCGCGTGGCCAAGATCCAGCAGATGACGCCCAACAAGATCGCCCCGCTGGCCGTCTACCTGCTGTCCGACGCGGCCCGCGACGTGAACGCCCAGGTCTTCGCCGTGCGCAACAACGAGATCTTCGTCATGAGCCAGCCGCGCCCGCTGCGCTCGGTGCACCGCAGCGAAGGCTGGTCGCCCCAGTTCATTGCCGAGCACGGCATGCCTGCGCTCAAGGCGTCGTTCGTGCCGCTGGACCGCTCGGCAGATGTCTTCAGCTGGGACCCTGTTTGAACGACACCCCCTGAGGCGCTACGCGCCTTCCCCCTCTCTACTCGCTTCGCGAGGGAGGGGGACGACACCCTCGGTGCGGGGCGGCCCTTCCTCGGTGTCCCTGAGTCGGGCCGCGCCAGTTGCGAGGGTTGAAGCGCGCCAGCGCCATCAAACACTGAGAGGAACCGTGATGGCCATCAGCTATCAGCACCTGAAACAGCGCCCCTTCGAGCCCGTGCGCCAGCACTATGGCGAACGCGACACCATGCTCTATGCATTGAGCCTGGGCCTGGGCAGCGATCCGCTGTCGGATGCGGCCCTGCCCTTTTTCTACGAAGGGGCGCCGGGCGGGCTGCGCGCCCTGCCCTCGCAGGCCGTGGTGCTGGGCTACCCGGGCTTCTGGGCGCGCGAGGCCGATACGGGCATCGACTGGGTGAAGCTGCTGCATGGCGAGCAGCGCATGCGGCTGCACCGCCCGCTGCCGGCCAGCGCCGACGTGGTGGGCCACAACCGCATCACGCACCTGACGGACAAGGGTGAGGGCAAGGGCGCCATCATGGTCACCGAGCGGCGCCTGGAGACCGCCGGCGGCGAGCTGCTGGCCACCGTGCAGCAGGTCAGCTTTCTGCGCGGCGATGGCGGCTACAGCCTGCTGGACGGCGGCCAGCCCAGCGACGCGCCCCTGGCGCCGCTGCGCCCCACGCCGGAGGACCGCGCGCCCGACTTCACCGACACCCAGGCCATACGCCCCGAGGCCGCGCTGCTGTACCGCCTGATGGGCGACTACAACCCGCTGCATGCCGACCCGGCCGTGGCGCGCAAGGCCGGCTTCGAGCGGCCCATCCTGCATGGCCTGGCCAGCTACGGCCTGGTGGCCCATGCCGTGCTGCGCCAATGCGGCGACCGCAATCCCGCGCGCCTGAAGGCGCTGGATGTGCGCTTCACCTCGCCCGTCTATCCCGGCGAAACCCTGGTCACCGAGATCTGGCGCACGCCCGACCAGCCCTGCCAGCTGCAACTGCGCGCCCGCGTGCTGGAACGCGACAAGATCGTGCTCAGCCACGGCTACGCCGAACTCGCCTGATGCACGGCGGCCTCGCAAGAGGCCGCTCCTTCCCCCTGCCCTGGAGTTCCCATGAACACCTCCCCCGTATTGACCTCCGTCCAGGACGGCATAGGCACGATCACGCTGAACCGGCCCGAGGCCCGCAACGCGCTCAACCAGGCCATGCGCCCGGCCCTGGCCGCCGCCGTGGCGCAGATGCGCGATGACGCGCAGGTGCACACCGTCATCCTCACGGGCGCGGGCGGCGCATTCTGCTCGGGCGGCGACATCAGCCAGATGATGGATGCCAGCCAGGCCGGCCTGCCCTGGCGCCAGCGCATGCGCAGCCTGCACCAGTGGTTTCCCGAGCTGGTCAACCTCGAAAAACCCGTGATCGCCGCCGTGGACGGCCCGGCCTTCGGCGCGGGCCTGAGCCTGGCGCTGGCCGCCGACTTCGTGCTGTGCACGCGGCGCGCGAAGTTCTGCGCCGTGTTCGGCCGCATCGGCCTGGTGCCCGACCTGGGCGCCATGCACATGCTGCCGCGCATCGTGGGCCTGCAAAAGGCCAAGGAGCTGGTCTTCACCGCGCGCACCGTGCAGGCCGAGGAAGCCAGGTCGCTGGGCATGGTCTACGAGATCGTGGAAGACGGCGAGGCCCTGCAGGCCGCCGCCGTGGCGCTGGCGCGGCGCTTCGGCGAGGCATCCACGGCCGCCATCGGCATGGCCAAGACGGCCATGAACCAGGCCTTCGAGCTGGACGCACGCGCCATGGCCGAGCTGGAAGCCTATGCCCAGACGATGTGCCGCGGCTCCGACTACCACCAGGAGGCGGTGCAGCGCTTCAAGGACAAGCAGCCCACGCGCTTCGACTGGGACCGCGCGCCATGAGCGTGCTGTCGCCGGACGCCCTGCAAGAAAGGCTGCAGGCCCTGATCCGCCCCGGCGACACCCTGTGGTGGGGCCAGGCCACGGCCGAGCCGCTGACGCTCACGCGCGCCGTGGTCGCGCAGCGCCATGCACTGGCCCGGCACGGTGGCCAGGGCCGGCTGCGCGTCTTCGTGGGCATGGGCGCATCGGACACGCTGCAGCCGGCGCATGCCGACGCCATCGACTTCTTCGGCTACGCGGCCGGCGGCCCCCACCGCGCGCTGGCCCAGGCGGGCGTGCTGGACATCCTGCCCAGCCACTACTCCCACCTGCCCGGCCTGATCGACGAGGGCCTGCTGCCTGCCGACGTGGTGCTGCTCCAGGTCTCGCCACCCGATGCACAAGGCCGCTACAGCCTGGGCCTGGTCCATGAGTACCTGCCGGCCGCCATACGCAAGGCGCGCGTGCTGATCGGCGAGGTCAACCCCGCCATTCCGTGGACGCACGGCAGCCTGCACCTGCAGGCCGGCGACTTCGCCCTGCTGGTCGATGCCGAACACCCTCCGCTGGACCAGGCGCGCAGCGCGCCCGGCTCTGCCGAGCAGGCCATTGCCGGCCATGTGGCCGCCCTCATCGAAGACGGCGCCACGCTGCAGGTGGGCGTGGGCAACCTGCCCGAGGCCGTGCTCGCCGCCCTGCACGGCCACCGCGACCTGGGCCTGCACAGCGGCGCCGTGGGCGACGGCATTGCAGCCCTGGCCGAAGCCGGCGTGCTGACCCACGCGCGCAAGAGCCAGGACCGCGGCGTGGGCATCGGCGGCATCCTCATGGGCGGCGAATCGCTCAGGCGCTGGGCCCACCGCAACCCCGCCCTGCAACTGCGCGAGACGCGCTACACGCACGACCCCGAGGTGCTGGCCGCCAGCCACCGGCTGGCTGCCATCAATTCGGCGGTGGAGGTGGACCTCACGGGCCAGATCAACTCCGAGGTGGCGGGCGGCGTCTACGTGGGCGCCGTGGGGGGCGCCGTGGACTTTCTGCGCGGCGCGGCACGCAGCCGCGGGGGCCTGCCCATCATCGCCCTGCCCGCCACGGCCAGGGGGGCCACGCGCATCGTTGCGCGGCTGTCCGGCCCCGTCAGCACGCCGCGCAGCGACGCCGGGCTCATCGTCACCGAACACGGCGTGGCCGACCTGCGCGGCCAGACGCTGTCGCGCCGCGTGAAACGGCTGATCGACATCGCGGCGCCGGAGCACCGCGCCGACCTGGAACAACAGGCACATACCCTGCTGCGCCAATGCGGCGCAGCCTTTTCCTGATCCACTGATCCACTGATTCCCAAGGAGACAACACCATGCGCAGAGCCGCCATCGTCACCCCCCTTCGCACGCCCGTGGGCACCTTCGGCGGCAGCCTGCGGCCGGTATCGGTCGAGGAGCTGGCCGCCACCACGGTGCGCGCCGTGGTCGAGAAAAGCGGCATCGACCCCGCACGCATCGACGACGTGGTCTTCGCCCAGTCCTACGCCAGCAGCGAGACGCCCTGCGTGGGCCGCTGGGCAGCGCTGCAGGCCGGCCTGCCGGTGACGGTGCCGGGCATGCAGCTGGACCGGCGCTGCGGCGGCGGCCTGCAGGCCGTGGCCACGGCGGCCATGATGGTGCAAAGCGGCGCCGCCGACGTGGTGATCGCAGGCGGCGTGGAGAGCATGAGCAACATCGAGTACTACAGCACCGACATGCGCTGGGGCGCGCGCTCGGGCAATGTGCGCTTCTACGACCGGCTGGACCGCGGCCGCGAGCGCTCCCAGCCCGTGGAGCGCTTCGGAAAGATCTCGGGAATGATCGAGACCGCCGAGAACCTGGCGCGCGACTACGGCATCAGCCGCGAGGCAGCCGACGCCTATGCCGTGCGCAGCCACCAGCGCGCCGCCGCCGCCTGGGAGGCGGGCCGCTTCGCCGACGAGATCGTCCCCGTCAAGGTGCCCCAGCGCAAGGGCGACCCCGTGCTGTTCACGCGCGACGAAGGCTTTCGCGCCGACGCCACCACCGACAGCATGGGCAAGCTGCGCGTGCTCATGCCCAATGGAACGGTCACGGCCGGCAACGCCAGCCAGCAGAATGACGCCAGCGCCGCCTGCCTGATCGTGGCCGAGGACCGGCTGGCCGAACTGGGCCTCACCCCCATGGCCACCCTGGTGGGCTGGGCCGCCGCAGGCTGCGAGCCCTCGCACATGGGCATAGGCCCCGTGCCCGCCGTCAAGAAACTGCTGGCGCGCCTGAACCTCACGCTGGACCAGATGGACCTGGTCGAACTCAACGAAGCCTTTGCCTGCCAGGTGCTGTCCGTGCTCAAGGGCTGGGAGTGGAACGACCAGGGCGCCATAGACCACAAGCTCAACGTCAACGGCTCCGGCATCTCCCTGGGCCACCCCATAGGCGCCACCGGCGTGCGCATCCTGGCCACCCTGCTGCACGAGCTGGAGCGCCGCAAGGGCCGCTATGGGCTGGAGACCATGTGCATAGGCGGCGGCCAGGGGATTGCGGCGGTGTTCGAGCGGGTGTGAGGAACCCGTCATGTCGACACGTCCAGTGAATCTGAGCCAGCAACAACATCGAATCGTTGAAGCTCAGACCCAAGCGACCAAGCTGGAAACGCTACGGCAAGCGGCTATGCGGGGGTGGGCGGATGTCGCCTCGGGTCACTACATTGACGTGCCGGATGAAGACTTTGACCTCTTTATCGCGGATCTGGGAAGGCAGGCAGCCAGCCGAATCAAGGCTGGTGCCTGACGGCGGCCTCCTCAATCCGCCCGCGCCCCCGACGCCTTCACGATCTCTTCCCACTTGCGGGCCTCGGCCTGGATGTAGCGCGCGAACTCGGCGGGCGTGGAGCCCACGGGCTCGGCGCCCAGGCGGCGGTATTGCGCGGCGATCTGGGGTTCGGCAAGCACGCGGCGGGACTCGGTCCACAGTTTCTGCACCACGTCCTGGGGCGTGTTCTTCGGCGCCCACAGTCCGTACCAGGTGCTGGTGCGAAAGCCGGGCATGCCGGCCTCTTCCATGGTGGGCACATCGGGCAGGGAGGGCGAGCGACTGGCCGAGGTGACGGCCAGCGCGCGCAGCCGGCCCGAGGCGATGAAGGGCATGGCCGAGGGCATGGAGTCGAACATGAGCTGGATCTGCCCGCCCATCAGGTCGGTCAGGGCCGGCGAGCTGCCCTTGTAGGGCACATGCTGCATCTGCGCGCCGGTCTTCAAGCGGAACAGCTCGCCCGACAGGTGCTGTGACGACGCATTGCCGGCCGAGCCGAAGTTCACCTGCCCGGGATGGGCCTTGGCCCAGGCGATCAGCTCCTGCACATTGCGCACCGGAAGCTGGCTGCCCACGACCAGCACCAGCGGGACATCGACCAGCTGCGTGACCGGCTCGAAATCGCGGAAGGCGTCATAGGGCGCGCTGGCATAGACGTAGGGGTTGATGACGTGGATGGAGGCGTTGACCAGCAGCGTGTAGCCGTCGGCCGGCGCCTTGGCCACCAGGGCCGCGCCGACCATGCCGCTGGCGCCGGCCTTGTTGTCCACGACCAGCGGCTGGCCCAGCGCCTCGCCCAGCCGCGTGGTGACCACGCGCCCGACCACATCGGTAGGCCCGCCCGGTGGATAGGGCACGACGACGCGGATGGGCGCCTTGGGATAGCCCTGGGCCCCGGCGGATGGCTGCGCGCCTGCCGTTCTCCATGCGGCCAGCGCCGCAGCGGCGCCCAGCAGGGTGCGGCGGGAAAGCGCGGGGCCTGTGCGTTGCGTTGTCATACCTTGTCTCCTTGAATGGCGAGTGCGAGCTTGCCGGTCACGTTGCGGCCGTGCAGCGCGTGCAGCGCCTCCGGCAGTTCATGCATGGCGAAGACCTGGCTGACCTGGGGATGGATGCATCCCCGGGCCGCCCAGTCGAGCAGCGTGGCAATGACGGGCTGCAGCTGCGCCGCGAAGGCCTGGCGTTCATCGGCCGGCGTCCAGCCGATGTAGCGGCCGTAGAAGAAGCCGTGCAGCGTGAGGTTCTTGACCAGGGCCAGGTTCATGGGCACGGCGGGAATGGCGCCGCTGGCGAAGCCCACGCTCAGCAGTTGCGCGTTCTGCGCAGCGGCGCGCAGCGCCTGCAGCAGCAGATCGCCGCCCACGGGGTCGAAGACGACGGATGCGCCCCGGCCCTGCGTGGCCTGCTTGACCTGGGTGGCCAGGTCCTGCGGGGTGACTGCCTGGTGGGCCCCACGGCGCAGCGCATCGGCGCGCTTGGCCTCCGTGCTGGCGCAGGCGATGACCTGCACGCCGAGCGTCTGCCGGGCCACTTCCACCGCCGCGGCGCCCACGCCCGAACCGGCGCCCAGCACCAGCACCACGTCGCCTTCCTGCAGGCGCGCGCGCCAGTGCAGGGCCGTGTAGGCCGTGCCGTAGGACAGGGGAATGGGCAGGGCCTGCAGCCAGGGCATGCCCGCGGGCAGGCGGTAGACGGTGGACGCATGCACCACCGTTTCCTGCGCAAAGGCGCCCCAGTCGGCAATGAAGGCCACGGCATCGCCGGGCTGCAGGTGCTGCACCGCGCTGCCGCATTCCAGCACGCGCCCCACGCCTTCGGTGCCGGGCACGAAGGGCAGCGGCGGGCGCCGCTGGTAGCGGCCCTCGATCAGCAGGCCCGTGGCGTGGCTGACGTTGGCGTAGGCCACGGCAATCCGCGCCTGGTGCGCGCCCAGGGGCTGGCCGGGCCGTTCCATGGACTGCAGGCTGACCACCTCGTGCGGCGCGCCGAATTGATGGCAGACCAGGGCCTGCATGGAGGTGTCCGGGGAGGTGTCCGGGGAGGTGTCCGGGGAGGTGTCCGGGAAGGTAGGTGTGAACGTGGATGTGGAAGCGCTCATGCCATGACCTCCTGCGCGCACTGGTGCACCACGCCGCTGGCCATCCATTGCTCCATCTCCTGCGGCGTGCAGCCGGCCTCGGCCAGGATCTGGCGCGTGTGCTCGCCCGTGCGCGGCGCGGCGCCAAGGGATGCACCGCAGGCTGCTGCGTCTGCCGGCCAGGGTGATGCCGCATACAGCAGCTGCCCGAACCCGGGCTGCGCCAGCGTGGCGAACGATGCGCGGTGCACGGCCTGGGGATGCGCCACCACATCGGCCAGCGTGCGCACGCCCGCATGCAGGGCGCCCTGCGCCGCCAGGCGCTGCTCCCAGTGGGCGCGCGGCTGCTGCGCCAGCAAGGCCTGCAGCCCGGCATGCAGCACATGGCGGTGGGCCATGCGGCCCGCATTGGAGGCAAAGCGCGCGTCCTGCAGCCAGTGCGGCAGGTCCAGCGCGCGGCACAGCCGTTCGAACTGGTCGTTGTTCAGGGCCAGCACGGTGATGAAGCCATCGGCCGTGGCGAACACGCCGTTGGGAGCGCTAACCCCTTCGGCAGGCTGGCCGCCGCGCAGCGTGTCTTCGGCCAGCACCGTGGATTGCAGGGCGCAGCAGACCTCGAACAGGTTCAGCTCCACATGGCGCCCGCGCCCGCTGCGCGCCTTGCCCAGCAGGGCCGCCGTGCAGGCCTGTGCGGCGTAGACACCGGCCGCGATGTCGGCCAGCAGCAGGCCCACGCGCTGGGGCTGGCCCTGCACGTCGCGGTTGCTGGTCATCAGCCCCGTGTCCGCCTGCATGACGGAGTCGGTGGCGGGCCGGTCGGCATACGGCCCCGTGGGTCCGTAGCCGCTGATGGAGACGTACACCGGGTCCAGGCCGGCCGCGCGCAGGCTGTCGTAGTCCACGCCCATGCGCTGCACGACCTGGGGGCGGAAGTTCTGCACCACGATGTCGGCCTCGCGCGCCAGCCGCAGCAGCAGCGCGCGCCCCTGGGCCTGGCGCGCATCGACGGCAATGCTGCGCTTGCCCGCGTTGTAGGTGGCCGACAGGCTGCTGTGCCCGTTGCGCGAGATGCCCACGTGGCGCGCCCAGTCGCCTTCGGGCGGATCGACCTTGATCACCTCGGCGCCCTGGCGCGACAGCAGGTGGGTGCAGTAGGGGCCGGCCACGCCCTGGCTCAGATCGAGCACACGGTAGTGCGCCAGGGGCGCCGGCGGCGCGGTTTGCAAAGCTTCTTGGTTCACGGTCAGCGGCCTTTCGCCATGGTTTCCTCCATGCTAGGGAGGCAGGGCTGGCGCCACAATCCTCGCCAGCAGGCCATGCCTGGTGACTCCCGATCAACAATGGCCGGCCCCGGCCCTGCAAAGAATGCCGAGATGGACCTGAACCTGTGCCGCGTCTTCATCGACATCGCCGAGGCCAAGAGCCTCACGCGGGCGGCCGAGCGCGGCGGCATGACGCGCTCCAACGTCTCGCGTCGGCTGCGTGCGCTGGAGACCGAGATGGGCGCGCAGCTGCTGCGCCGCACCACGCGCAATGTGGAGCTCACCCAGGCCGGCCAGCTGCTGTACCGGCGCTGCCTGGCCATGATGGAGGAGCTGCAGCGCGCCCGCGATGCCATCCACCAGTTGCGCTCCACCGTGAGCGGCGAGGTGGGCGTGCGCGTGCCCACCGGCTTCGGGCATTTCTATCTCAAGCCCCTGATCCTGGGCTTTTGCCGCGAGCATCCCGACATCCGCCTGCGCCTGCTGATCAACGACCAGATGGCCGACCTCGTGGCCTCCAAGGTCGATCTGGCGGTGCAGATCACCTCCGCGCCGCTGGACGATCTGGTGGCCACGCGGCTGTGCGATGTGCGCTGGAACTTCGTGGCCACGCCCGCCTGCCTGCAGGCGCTGGAGCAGTCGCTGGGCCGGCCCCTGCGCGCGCCTGCCGACCTGCTGCAGGCCCGCCTCATCCTGCCGCTGGCCATGGGCGGCAGGCTGGCCTGGCTGGCCGGCAGCGGCGACGATGGCGTGGCCGCTGCCCTCGATGTGCTGCCCTCGCTGCAATCGGGCGACTACCGCCTGCTGTACGACGCCGTGCTGGACGGCCTGGGCCTGGCCCTGCTCCCGGACTACGTGACCTCGGCCGCGCTGGCCGGCGGCACGCTGGTGGCCGTGCTGGACCAGGTGGTGTTCTCCGGCCTGGGCAATGCCATGTACCTGGTGCGCATGCCCGACCGCCAGCCCACCATGGCCGCGCGCGCCTTCCAGCAGTTCCTGCGCGAGGCCATCGTCACCGCCGCACCCAGCTGGCAGGCGGGGGCTGAAGAGGGTGGTGAAGAAGGCGGCGGAGGGGGCTGCACGCACCGCTCTTCCTAGGATTGCCCTAACAGCCGGCAAACCCTGGCTTTGGCAAAAGCAGATTCCCAAGACGCGCCTGCCTGCGCACCATTGCCTGCATGTCCGGCGCAGACCGGGCGCGCCGCCGTGCAGGCCACGGCAGCGCTTCATTCATCTTTTGCAGGAGACATGCACATGCCCGCCCAACACCGCCGCAAGGCCCTGGCCACCCTGGCCCATGCCCCGCTTCTGGCGTCCCTGGTGACCGCCCTGGCCACCCTGAGCGCCCTCCCCGCCGCCGCGCAGGACGCGCAGCCCGTGCGCCTCATCGTGGGCTACTCGGCCGGCGGCCCCGTGGACCAGGGCGCCCGCCTGCTCAGCGTGGCGCTGACCAAGGAGCTGGGTGCCTCGGTGGTGGTGGAGAACAAGCCCGGCGCCAACGCCACCATGGCCGGCAGCGAGGTCGTGCGCGCCAGGCCCGACGGCCTCACGCTGTGGTTCGCGGCCAGCCCTACCATCACCATCAGCCCCAACGTGATGAGCAAGATGTCCTTCGACCCGGCCCGTGACCTCACGCCCGTGGCGCCCGTGCTCAGTTACTACAACGTGCTGGTGGTCAACAACAACGAGCCCTACAGGACCACGGCCGAGCTCGTGGCCTATGCCAAGGCCCATCCGCAAAAGCTCAACTACGGCTCGGCCGGCGTGGGCGGCTCCAACCACCTGGGCGCGCTGCTGTTCGCGCGGCGCAGCGGCATCGAGATGAACCACATCCCCTACAAGGGCAACGCACCGGCCATGACCGACGTGATCGGCGGCCAGCTGAGCATGATGCTGGACATCATCAGCACCGCCAGCAGCTACATCCAGGGCGGCAAGGTGCGGGCCATCGCCGTCACCTCGCCGCAGCGCAATGCGTCCCTGCCCGATGTGCCCACCTTTGCCGAGTCCGGCATCGAAGGCCTCAAGGGCTTCGACGTGGGCGGCTGGTATGGCGTCTATGGGCCCAAGGGCATGTCGCCCGAACTCGTGGCCCGCCTGAACAAGTCCATCAACGCCGCCCTGGCCCAGCCGGAGCTGCGCAAGCGCCTCAAGGAACTGGGCTACGAAGAGTGGACCGGCGCACCCCAGAAACTGGCCGAGCGCGGTGCCAAGGAGCGCGCGATGTGGGCCACCGTCACGCAAGGCATTGTGGTGGACTGAGGGATACGCGGAGCATGAATCAACGAATACACCATCTGCTGGACCGCTGGCTGGCCGAAGCGCCGCAGCGTCCCTTCATCCACCTGCCCGACGGCAGCAGTCTGAGCTTTGCCGATCTGGGCGCGCTGGCGGACACGGCCGAGACCGAGCTGCGCGCGCTGCAGGTGCGGCCCGGCGACCGCGTGCTGGTCGTGGCCGAGAACTGCCCCGAGCATGCGGCGCTGATCCTGGCCTGCAGCCGCGTGGGCGCCTGGTCCTGCGGTGTGAACGCACGCATGGCGCCCGGCGAGATCGATGCCTTTGCGGCCAAGGCCGATGCCCGCGTGGTGTATTTCACCTCGGCCGCATCGGACAGCGCCAGCGGCCACGCGCGGCGCTTTGGCGCAGGCGACTCGGCCCTGGCCGGCATGCAGCACAGCCCCGTGCGCGCTGAGGCCGTGGCCGAATCCGGTGCGCTGCAGGACGAGGTGGCGGCGCTGATCTTCACCTCGGGCACCACGGGCACGCCCAAGGGCGTGATGGTGGGGCATGAGGCGCTGACGCTGTTCGCGCGCGTCTCGGCCGCATCGCGCGGGCTGGGTCCGCAGGACCGCAGCTACGCCTTCGTGCCCATGACCCACATCTTCGGGCTGGGCACGGTGCTGCTGGCCTCGCTGCATGCGGGCGCGCAGATGGTGATGCGCCCGCAGTTCGACCCGGCCGACCTGCTGGATGCGCTGGCGCGCCACGGCATCTCGCAGTTGCAGGGGCCGCCTGCGCTGTACGCGCGCCTGCTGGCCCATCTGCAGGAGCAGGGCATTGCACACCCTCAGGCGCCGGCGCTGCGCTATGTCTACACAGGCGCAGGCCCGCTGGACCTGACGCTCAAGAAACGCGTGGAGGCCGCCTTCGGCCAGGCGCTGCACCATGGCTACGGCCTGTCGGAATACGCAGGGTCGGTCCACCTCACGCGACAGGGCGAGCAGCGGCCCGACACCAGCGCCGGCTACGTGGTGGAAGGCGCCGAGGTGCGCGCCGTGGACCCGGCCACGGGCCGGCCCCTGCCGGTGGGCGAGCGCGGCGAGCTGTGGATACGCGGGCGCGGCCTGATGCACGGCTACTTCCGCGATGACCAGGCCACGGCCGCCGTGATGCGCGAGGGCGGCTGGTACGCCAGCGGCGACCTGGGCGAGCTGCATGCCGACGGCGCGCTCTTCGTGGTGGGGCGGCTCAAGGAAATGATCATCCGCTCGGGCTTCAACGTGTATCCGGCCGAGGTGGAACTGGCGCTCAACGAGCTGCCCGGCGTGCAGCGCAGCGCCGTGGTCGGCCGCCCCGAAAACGATGGCAACGAGGAGGTCATCGCCTTCGTCGAGCTGCAGCCCGGCGCCACGCTGGACAACGCTGCCGCGCGTGCCCACCTGCGCGAACGGCTGGCGCCCTACAAGCTGCCCGCCCGCATCGTGCCCCTGTCCGAGCTGCCCACCAGCCCCAACGGCAAGGTGCTCAAGCGCCTGCTGCAGGAACAGGCGCTGCGCGTTTGAGCCACCACGCCCGCTGAATCGTTGCGCCGGTGCCACTGCCGGTGCAACCTTTCACCCTCCCTGCCCTGAATCCCGACGCGCGCCAAGGCCATCGCCGTCGGAAACCCTTATCTGCGGCATCGATGCAACACCCCTACGCCAAGCGTGGCGCAGGCCTTGCACCCCTTCTTTCATGATGTAAAACTATGGAACTTAATATCTCGATAGTTTAAAAAGATTCATTAACTGAACGCTTGCCAGGCCCGGGCTGCAGGCAGCCGCAGTGGTGCACATCCCATGTGCCTGCTCACGTCTGCAAAAAGACAAGCCCCATTTCCGCAACCATTTGAATCAAGCGAATGAAAAAAATCCTCAATCTGATTTTCGGAGGTATTTTCCTGATCGCTGCCAGCTTGGTTCATGCGGCCTGGCCAGACCGGCAGATCACGCTGGTTGTACCTTTCCCGGCAGGCGGTGGCACCGATATCGTGGGGCGCATCATCGCCAAGGAGCTTGCACAACGCCTGCGCGTCAACGTGGTGGTGGAAAACCGCCCTGGCGCCTCGGGCAACATCGGTGCGCGCCAGGTCTCCAAGGCCCGTCCCGATGGATATACGCTGCTGATCTGCTCCACGGCCCAGACCATCTCGGGCGCGCTGTACACGCAGGCCGGCTATGACGTGGTCAACGACCTCGAAGCCATCTCCACCATCAACGACGGTCCTCTGGTGCTCATCACACGCCCGGGCCTGAAGCTGGCGTCGGTGCAGGACCTGATCGAGCTGGCGCGGCGCAGCCCCGGCAAGCTGACCTACGCCACGCCGGGCTACGGCAGCGCGGGCCACATGGCGGCCGAGGCCCTGAGCCTGGCCGCCGACATACGCATGCTGCACATCCCCTACCAGGGCGCCGCGCCCATGATGAGCGACCTGGTGAGCGGCCAGGTCGATATCGCCTTCGACCTGCTGATCACGGCCAAGCAGTATGTGCACCAGGGCAAGGTCAATCGCGTGGGCGTGGCCACGCGCGAGCGCTCGCCCCTCATGCCCGACTGGCAGACGCTCAGCGAGCAAAGCCCGGCCCGGCTCGGCAATTTCAACGAGACCTCATGGAATGTGCTCATGGCACCCAAGGGCACGCCGGCCGCGATAGTGAACGCCATCAATGCACAGATGAAAAATATCCTGACCGACGAAAAGGTGCAGAAGAAATTCATGGAGCTTGGCAGCATTCCCCTTTGGAAATCCGTGGACAGCACCAAGGCATTCGTATCCGACGACGCCAGAAAATGGAGAAAGGTGGTCAGTGATGCCGGCATCGCGAAAATCTGAAATACCCCCTTCGCCGCAGAAACTGGCAGGGCCCGATGTCAATGCGCTGCACGAATTGCTCAATGCGCTGAAAAAGCACGGCATCGACATCCCCTTCGAGCGGCTGGGACCCATCCTGGCGGAGCACCAGTTGCTGATGGAGCACCGCGACCTCGTCAACGAACTGGCGCATGAGGCGGGACCCTCGCAGATCCACACCACCATCTCCCGTCAGAGCAAGCATGAGCGGCAGTCCTGAACTTTCGATACGACAGATGGCCAGCGCGCTGCGCGCCGGCAAGACCACTTCGGAGATGCTGACCCGGGCGGCGCTGGGACGCATCCGCGCCATGGACATCGACATCCATGCCTTCACCAATCTCGATGCCAGCGGTGCCATGGAGGCTGCGCGCAACGCAGACATGGCGCGCGGAGAAAGCGCCGATCTGCCGCTGCTCCACGGCATTGCCGTGGCCATCAAGGACGTCTACGACGTGGCCGGCCTGCCGACCACCTGCCAGTCCTGGCTGAGCCTGGACTATGTGCCCGAAGACGATTCCACGCCGGTGCGGCGCCTGCGCGATGCGGGCGCCGTCATCCTGGGCAAGCTGGCCACGCATGAGTTCGCCATCGGCGCGCCCAGCCCCGACCTGCCGTTTCCCGCAGCCCGCAACCCCTGGGACCTGGCCCATATCCCGGGCGGATCGTCGTCGGGCTCGGGCGCCGCCATTGCGGCAGGCTTCACGCGGCTGGCCCTGGGCACCTGCACGGGCGGCTCCATCCTCATACCGGCCGCCTGGTGCGGCGCCGTGGGGCTGAAACCTACCTACGGCCGCGTCTCCAAGCACGGCGTGTTCCCCCTGGCCTGGACGCTGGACCACTGCGGCCCGCTGTCGCGCAGCGTGGAGGATGCGGCCATCGCGCTGCAGGTGCTGGCCGGTCACGACCCGCTGGACCCGGCCAGCTCCACCGAACCCGTGGACGACTACTGCACGGGGCTGGAGCAGGGCGTGAAGGGCCTGACCATCGGCGTGCCGCAGGACCACTTCCAGTCGTCGCCCCAGGCGTCGCCCACGTTCCTGTCGGCCTTCGACCGCACGGCCGCGCTGCTGGCCGAGGCCGGCGCCCGTCCCATCCACGTGAGCCTGCCCCACAGCCAGCAGTTCCTGGCGGCCGGCCGCGTCATCCTCAGTGCCGAGATGTTCACCATCCATGCGCAGGACCTGCGCTCGCGCCCGCTGGACTATGGCGAGCTCACGGCGGCGCGGCTGCTGCTGGGCGCCACCGTGTCCTCGGAGGACTACCTGAACGCCCTGCGCGTGCGCCGTATGCTGGCGGCCCGCGTGGACGCTGCGCTGGACCGCTGCGACGTGCTGCTGACCGCCATCACCCTGGATACGGCGCCGCGCTTCGACCCCATGCCGCATTTCCGCCACTGGCCGGTGCAGACCCATGCCTTCAACGTGACCGGGCACCCGGCCGTCAGCGTGCCGGTGGGCCTGTCACCCCAGGGCCTGCCGCTGGCCGTGCAGGTGGTGGGACGCTACTTCGACGAGGCCCGCATCCTGCAGGTCGCCCGGGCCATCGAGCGGCTGACCGGCTGGGAAAACCAGCTGCTGCCCGACGGCACCTGACCGCCGTGCTTGGCTTGGACACAGCCGCAGCAGCAGCCCCGGTCCTCGCTGATCAGCCTGACCTCCTATCAGGCCTCCATGCGGATGATCTGGCGTATGGCCTCGCCACGCGCCAGGCGGTCGAAGCCCTCGTTGATCTGGTCCAGCGTCAGGTGGCCGGTGACCAGGCGGTCCACGGGCAGCCTGCCGGCCGCATGCAGGGCCAGGTACCGGTCGATGTCGCGGCGCGGCACGCAGCTGCCCATGTAGCAGCCCTTGAGCGTGCGCTCCTCGGCCACCAGGTGCCAGACCGGCAGGCTGATGGCCTGGGCGCTGGAGGGCAGGCCCGCCGTCACGGTCTGGCCGCCGCGCCGCGTGATGCGGTAGGCCATCTCCAGTGCCTTGGCCGAGCCCACCATCTCGAAGGCATGGTCCACGCCGCCGCCCGTCAGCGCCCGCACCTGCTTGACGGCATCCTCGTCTCCGGCGTTGACGGTGTCGGTGGCGCCGAAATCGCGCGCCATGGCCAGCTTGTCGGCATTGAGATCCACGGCCACCACGCGGGCCGCACCCGCCGCCGCCGCGCCCATCACCGAGGACAGGCCCACGCCGCCCAGCCCCACCACGGCCACGCTCTGGCCGGGGCTCACCCTGGCGGTATTGGCCACCGCGCCCACGCCGGTCATCACGGCGCAGCCGAACAGCGCGGCCAGCTCCAGCGGCACCGACTTGTCGATGCGGTGCACGCCGCGGCGCGAGAGCACGGCATGCTCGGCAAAGGCCGAGACGCCGACGAAGTGCGAGATGGGCTGGCCATTGCGCGACAGCCGCCTGGCACCCGACAGCAGGGTGCCCGCCACGCCGGCCTGGCCTGCGGGCTCGCACAGCACGGGCCGGCCCTCGGCGCAGGGCTGGCAGTTGCCGCAGCCGGGCACGAAGAGCATGACCACGTGGTCGCCCACCTCCAGGTCGGTCACGCCCTCGCCCAGCGCCTGGATCACGCCTGCGGCCTCATGGCCGAGCACGATGGGCGTGTCGCGCGGACGGTCGCCGTTGATGATGGACAGGTCGGAGTGGCACACGCCTGCGGCGGCCACCTTGACCAGCACCTCGCCGGGGCCGGGCGGCGCCAGGTCCACCTCCCAGATCTCCAGCGGGCGGCTGTCGGCATAGGGCGCGGCTGCGCCCGTTCTCGTGAGTACGGCGGCGCGTGTCTTCATGATGTCTTCACCAGCTTGCAGCTGCTCCTGGACAGCGGGCGGAAGGCCTCGTCACCGGGGATGGTGGAGAGCACCTTGTAGTAGTCCCAGGGGTATCTGGATTCCTCGGGCTTCTTGATCTGCACCAGGTACATGTCGTGCACCATGCGGCCGTCCTCGCGCACCTTGCCGTTCTGGGCGAAGAAGTCCTCGATGGGCATCTGCTTGAGCTGGCGCGCCACCGCGTTGCCGTCGTCTCCCCTGGTGGCCTGCACGGCCTTGAGGTAGTTGGTGACGGCCGAGTAGGCGCCCGCATGGATCATGGAGGGCATCTTCTTCATCTTCTCGAAGAAGCGCCGCGACCAGGCGCGCGTGGCCTCGGTGCGGTCCCAGTAAAAGCCCGTGGTCAGCACCATGCCCTGGCCGTAGCGCAGGCCCAGCGCATGCACGTCGTTGATGAACAGCAGGTTGGGCACCAGGGTCTGCCTGGGCGCGATGCCGAACTCGTGCGCGGCCTTGATGGCGTTGACCGTGTCGCTGGTGGCATTGGCCAGGTTGATCACCGAGGCCTTGGAGGCCTGGGCCTGCAGCAGGAAGGACGAGAAATCGCTGGCATTGAGCGGATGGAAGGTGGTGCCCACCAGCTTGCCGCCGCCGTCCTTCAGGAAGTCGGTCACGTTGGCCGTCATGGCCTTGCCGAAGGCGTAGTCCACGCCCAGGATGAACCATTCCTTCTTGCCCTGGGCCAGGATGCCGCGCACCGCGCCGTTGGCCAGCGCATAGCTGTCGTAGGTGTAGTGGATGGCCGTGGGCGCGCAGTGCTCGTTGGTGAGGATGTCGGAGGCGCCGCCGGTGTTGATCACCATCTTGCCGCGCTCGCGCGCCAGGTTGTTGACGGCGATGGCGACGGCCGTGTTGTTGATGTCCACGATCAGGTCCACGCCGTCGCGGTCGAACCAGGTGCGCGCATGGGTGGCGCCCACGTCGGCCTTGTTCTGGTGGTCGGCCCAGACCACCTCGATCTTCCTGCCCAGCACCTGGCCGCCGAAGTCGGCCACGGCCATCTTCGCGGCCTCGACGGAGCCGCGCCCCGCCGTGTCCGCGTACAGGCCCGACATGTCGCTGAGCACGCCGATGCGCACCACGTCGTCCGATATCTGCTGCGCCTGCGCCGCCGCCGTCCACAGCAGGCCGGCGCCCAGCGCGCAGCCGGCAGCGCGCGCCTTGGTCAAGCCGCCTCGCATCAAGCCTTTCCGCATATCCGTCTCCTTGTCTCGGGGTTGTTTTTCTGGATACCGGAGGCAAGCCTAAGCAGGCAGGCTCGGCCCGCCTATGCGCGATTGCGAAAGACCGGGTTGCAGCGCTGCGAAGCCGGGTTTGTCCCGGGTACGGGCACGCCGCCGTGCTCAGTCCGCCTGGATGCCGGCCACCTTGACCACCTGGGCCCATTTGCGCAGCTCGCTGCTCAGGCGCTCGCGCATCTGCTGCTGGGTGCCGGGGTCGGCCTCGGCGCCGGCCGTCAGCAGGCGCTCGCGCACGGCGGCATCGCGCAGCGCGGTGTTGAAGTCGGCATTGATGCGCGCCAGCACGGCGGGCGGCGTGCGGGCCGGCGCGAACAGCGCGGCCCAGGAATAGGCCTCGTACTCGGGCAGGCCCGACTCGGCGATGGTGGGCACCTCGGGCAGCATGGCCGAGCGCTGGCGGCTGGCCACGCCCAGCACCTTGATGCGGCCCGACTTGATGTGCTGCAGCGCACTGGGCGCATCGGCAAACATCAGCTGCACCTGGCCGCCCAGCAGGTCGTTCATGGCCGGCGCGCTGCCCTTGTAGGGAATGTGCTGCAGCTTGATGCCCGCATGCATGTTGAACAGCTCACCGGCCAGGTGCGTGCCGCCGCCATTGCCCGAGGAGCCGAAGCTCAGGCCGTTGCCGGACTTGGCCAGCGCGATCAGCTCGCGCACGTTGCGGGCGGGCACCGAGGGATGGGCCACCAGAAAGACCGGGAACATGGCCGCAAAGCTCACGGGCGCGAAGTCACGCTCTATGTCGTAGGTCATCTTCGGCTGCAGCGCCGGGTTCACCGCATGGTGGATGGAGCCCACGAACAGCGTGTAGCCGTCGGCAGGCTCCTTGGCTGCGAGGGCCGCGCCCACCATGCCGCCGGCGCCCGCGCGGTTGTCCACCAGGTTGGGCTGCTGCCAGATCTCGCCCAGCTTCTGGGTGAAGGCGCGCGCCGTGGTGTCCACGGGACCGCCGGGCGGAAAGGGCACGATGAAGCGCACGGGCCGCGTGGGCCAGGCATCGGCCGCATGGGCCACCCGGGCTGCGGGAAACAGGCTGCTGGCAGCCAGCGCGCCGCCGGCGGACAGCAGGCGGCGGCGCTGCAACGAAAAGGAAGACGGGCAAGAGGATGGGAAGGAAGACGGGGGCATGGCGAAACTCCGGGCAACGGGCGGCGGCTTGCCGCGCGGCCCATTCTGGGCAAGCCGACCTGCGCCGTGTTTCGCGAATGTGGAAGGCGCGCTTCCAGGGCTCCCAAGCGGTGGAAACCCTGGGAAGCGGTCCACTTCGATGCAGCCTAGTGGCTGATCATCCAGGGCCGCCGCGAGGGCGCGGACTTTGCGCCGTTGGGCGCCGTCACCGTGGCGCTGCGCCGCCCCGATCCGCAGCAGCCGCAGCCTGCCGGGTGCCTGAGCCGCGCATAGTCATAGTCGCGCGAGCTGGCGGGCTCGTGGCGCGCGCGCTCGTTGGTGGCCATGGCGCGGCGCGTGCCGTCGGCCATCAGCGCCAGCCGGGGCGCGGCGGCCAGCACGCGCGCAGCCGCCGTGCCGCAGCCGGGGCAGGCCGCAGGCTCGTCGCGCAGGCGCAGCGGCCGCAGGGCCTCGAAGCCGCCGCATTGCGCGCAGTCGTAGTCGTAGGTGGGCATGGGCGGGCTCCTTGGCGTCAGCGCAGGTCGGGGGACAGGGGCATGTCCACGCTGCCGTCGAACTGGACGACCGGCCCTGCGGCGTTGGGGTTGATGTCGAAGTCGAAGATGCCCGTGGGCAGCCACAGCGTGGCGCAGGAGTTGGGCACGTCCACCACGCCGCTGATATGGCCCTGCACGGGCGCCGTGCCCAGGATGGAATACGCCTGGGCGCCGCTGTAGCCGAACTTCTTCAGGTATTCGATGGCGTTCAGGCAGGCCTGGCGGTAGGCCACGTTGACATCCAGGTAGTGCTGCCTGCCGCTCTCGTCCACCGAGATGCCCTCGAAGATCAGGTAGTCGTCATAGCGCGGCGTAATGGGGCTGGGCTTGAAGATGGGGTTCTTGATGCCGTACTTGGCCATGCCGCCCTTGATGAGTCCGACCTTCATGTGCACCCAGCCGGCCATCTCGATGGCGCCGCAGAAGGTGATCTCGCCATCGCCCTGGCTGAAGTGCAGGTCGCCCACGCTCAGGCCGGCGCCGTCCACATAGACGGGGAAGAACACCTTGGCGCCGCGCGAGAGGTCCTTGATGTCGCAGTTGCCGCCATGCTCGCGCGGCGGCACGGTGCGTGCGCCTTCGGCGGCGGCCTTGTCGCGCGCTTCGCCGCGCATCTGGCCCATGTGGGCCGTGCCGGCCGACGGCGGGTTGGCCAGGCCGGGCACGCGTTCGGGGTCGGTGGCGATCAGGGCGCGCTCGCGCTCGTTCCACATCTCCAGCATGGGCCGGTCAGGCAGGCAGCCGATGAGGCCGGGATGGATGAGGCCGGGGAAGTTCACGCCTGGTATGTGGCGCGAGCTGGTGAACATGCCCTTGAAGTCCCAGATCGATTTCTGGGCCGAGGGGAAATGGTCGGTCAGGAAGCCGCCGCCATTGTTCTTGGAGAAAAAGCCGTTGAAGCCCCAGAGGCTGTCGTCGCGCGCGCCGATGTCCAGCAGGTCCACCACCAGCAGGTCGCCGGGCTGGGCGCCCTTCACGCCCACGGGTCCGGACAGGTAGTGCACCGTGGTCAGGTCGATGTCGCGCACATCGTCGGCGCTGTCGTTGTTCTTGATGAAGCCGCCGGTCCAGTCGTAGGTCTCCAGGATGAAGTCGTCGCCGGGCTGGACCCAGCAGGCCATGGGAATGTCCGGGTGCCAGCGGTTGTGGACCCTTTCGTTGTCGGTGGGCGGGCGGTTCAGGTCCACCTTGATCAGCGTATCCGTCATGTGCAAAAACCTCCTGGGTGGGTGGGGATCGACAGCGGAGAACGGGCCGGGGTGCGGCACGCCATTGCCGGCCTTCCTGTGGCGCCACGCTGTGCCAAAGCAGCGGCGCGCCCTCGGTGCACCGGCAGGCGGCGCAGGGCGGGTATGAAGAAAAGGCCGGGAATGCATAAACACCATAGCAGCCGTGCCCGCCGGCCCGCCTAGGCAGCAACCCTGGGTTGACAGCCGGGCGCCGGCACTGGTGAAGCCACCCTTCCAGATTGGCGAATTGAAGCGTCCCCGCGATGCGGGCATGCTGGCGGACAGCCGCTGCCCTGCATGCCGCCGGGCGCAGCGCCAAGAACACAAAGAATGGAAACACCGCCCATGCACCTGAGCGCACAGACCCACTACCAGGCCGAACTCGATGCCGGCCGTTTCTGCATACAGCAGTGCCCGCAATGCACGCGCCATGTCTTCACCCCGCGCGAGCTGTGCCCGCACTGCGGCGCCAGCCCGCTGCGCTGGGTGCGCGCCAGCGGCCAGGGCACGGTCTACTCCACCAGCACCGTCGCACGCAAGAGCGATGCCGGCGGCGACTACAACGTGGCCCTGATCGACCTGGACGAAGGCGTGCGCATGATGGGCCGCGTCGAAGGCATTGCGCCGGCCGACGTGCGCATAGGCCAGCGCGTGAGCGCCCATGTGGCGAGCAAGGACGGACGCGGCCTGGTGCTGTTCCAGCCCGCGCTGCAACCGGCTCCACAGGTTTCCCGTGGAGGTGCAGCATGAACACCCGCATCCCCCAATCCACCCTGGACGCCGCCGCCGTGAACCGCCCGCTGCGCGGGCGCGTGGCCATTGCCGGCGCCGCCACCTATGGCTGTGGCGAGGCCCCCGGCATGGACGACATGACCCTGCTGGTGCGCGCCGCCCATGCGGCCGTGGCCGATGCGGGCCTGACCATGCAGGACATCGACGGCCTGGCCACCTGCAGCGTCAACGCCAGCATGTGGACCATGCCGGTGATCGAGCACCTGGGCATCAACCCGACCTATGTGGACGGCACGATGATCGGCGGCAGCAGCTTCATCGCCCACCTGCTGCCCGCCATCCGCGCGCTGGAGGCCGGCCAGTGCAAGGCCGTGCTGGTGTGCTACGGCAGCGCCCAGCGCTCGGCCACCTTCGGCCGCAAGGAAGGCCAGGCGGCGCGCCGATTCCTGGACCCGCAGCCCTATGAGTTCCCCTACGAGCCCGTGCTGCCCGTGACCGCCTATGCGCTGGCGGCCGCGCGCCACATGCACGAGTTCGGCACCACGCGCGAGCAACTGGCCGAGGTGGCCGTGGCCGCGCGTGCCTGGGCCCAGCTCAACCCCGAAGCCTTCATGCGCGACCCGCTGACCATCGAGGACGTGCTCTCGGCACGTCCCATCGCCAGCCCCTTGAGCGTGCGCGACTGCTGCCTGGTGACGGACGGCGCGGGCGCCATCGTGCTGGTGCGCGGCGAGCGCGCCCGCGACCTGCCGCGCCCCCCCGTCTACGTGCTGGGCAATGCCACGGCCATCTGGAACCGCCAGATCTCCTGCATGCCCGACCTGACCACCACGGCTGCCGCGCAGTCGGGCGCCCAGGCCTTTGCCATGGCCGGGCTCACCGCGGCCGACATGGACATGGCCCAGGTCTACGACGCCTTCACCATCAACACCCTGCTGTTCCTGGAGGACCTGGGCTTTTGCGCCAAGGGCGAGGGCGGCGCCTTCGTGTCCAAGGGCGGTATCGCGCCCGGCGGGCGGCTGGCCGTCAACACCAACGGCGGCGGCCTGTCCTGCGTGCACCCGGGCATGTACGGCATCTTTGCGCTGATCGAGGCCGTGCGCCAGCTGCGCGGCGAGGCCGGCCAGCGCCAGCTGGGACGCCACCGCACGGCCGTGGTCCATGGCAATGGCGGCACCCTTTCCAGCCAGTCCACGGCTGTGCTGGGTACGGCCGAGGCGCTTTGATTCCGTAGAGAGAAGAAAGAACACCGCAATGATCCGCGACCAAGAAACCCTCGAAGCCCTGCTGGACAGCGTGCGCCGCTTTGTGCGCGAGCGCCTGGTGCCCGCCGAGAACGAAGTGGCCGAGACCGACGAGATCCCCGAGTCCATCGTGCAGGAGATGCGCAACCTGGGCCTGTTCGGCATGACCATCCCCGAGCAGTTCGGCGGGCTGGAGCTGACCATGGAGGAAGAGGTGCGCGTGCTCTTCGAGCTGTGCCAGACCGCGCCGGCCTTCCGCTCGGTGATCGGCACGACCGTGGGCATAGGCTCGCAGGGCATCCTCATCGACGGCACGCCCGAGCAGCAGGCGGCCTGGCTGCCCAAGCTGGCCACGGGCGAGATCATGGCCTCGTTCGCGCTGACCGAGCCCGAGGCGGGATCGGACGCGGCCTCGCTGCGCACCACCGCCATCAGGGACGGGGACCACTATGTGGTCAACGGCAACAAGCGCTTCATCACCAATGCGCCGCATGCGGGCATGTTCACGCTGATGGCGCGCACCGACCCGGCCAACAAGGGCGCGGGCGGCGTCTCGGCCTTCATCGTGGATGCGAAGTCGCCGGGCATCAGCTTCGGCAAGAACGACGTGAAGATGGGCCAGAAGGGCGCGCACACCTGCGACGTGTTCTTCGACAACGTGCGCGTGCCGGCGGCCAACCTCATCGGCCTGAAGGAAGGCCAGGGCTTCAAGACCGCCATGAAGGTGCTGGACAAGGGCCGCATCCACATCGCGGCCGTGAGCGTGGGCGTGGCGCAGCGCATCCTGCGCGACGCGCTGAACTATGCGCTCGAGCGCAAGCAGTTCGGCCAGCCCATCTGCGAGTTCCAGCTGGTGCAGGCCATGCTGGCCGACAGCCAGGCCGAGCTGTATGCGGCCGAGTGCATGGTGATCGACGCAGCGCGCCGCCGCGACGAGGGCCGCAACGTCTCCACCGAGGCCTCGTGCTGCAAGATGTTCGCCACCGAGATGGTGGGCCGCGTGGCCGACCGCGCCGTGCAGATCCTGGGCGGCTCGGGCTACCTGGCCGAGTTCGGCATCGAGCGCTTCTACCGCGACGTGCGGCTGTTTCGCCTGTACGAAGGCACGACCCAGATCCAGCAGGTCATCATCGCGCGCAACATGGTGCGCGAGGCGCGCGCCGCATGAGCCACATGAGTGCACCGGCCCCCGACCGCAATGCCTTCATGCGGCTGATCGGCGCCTCTCAGGTGCCCGCACCGCCCGGCAAGGTCCATGTTCGCCTGCCCCACATGCGCGAGGAACTGCTCAACCAGCTGCCCGCCGCGCACGGCGGCGTGCTCATGACGCTGCTGGACTCCGTGATGTCGCGCGCCGCCGGCGAGCTGCCCGGTGCGCCATCGCAGACCGCCGTGACGGTGGAGATGAGCAGCCGCTTCCACCGCCCGGGCAAGGGCGCGCTGCTGGCCGAAGGCTGGGTGGTGCACTCCAGCCGCAGCCTGTGCAGCTGCGCGGCGCAGTTGCTCGATGAAGACGGAAAGCTCGTGGCCACGGCCACCGGCACCTTCAAATACTGGCTGGCACCGACCACGCTGGACCGGGGCACGGCCCAGGCCGACTGAACGGTCGGCGGTCGGCGGGCAGCCGTCGGTGGGCCCCTACTCCAGCGTGAGCCGGCCCTGTGCGTCGGCCACCAGCAGCTCCACCAGCTCCTGGGCGAAGGACGGCAGGGCCTCCAGGCTGCGCACGCAGATCTGCATCTCGCGCACCGACCAGGCATCGGACAGCGGCACGATGGCGATGTCCATGGAATGCGCATGGCGGCTGGCGGCCGATTCGGGCAGCACGCCCACGCCCACGCCGGACTCGATCATGCGGCAGGCCGTCTCGAAGTTGCCCACCTGGATGCGCTGCTTGATGGGCCGGTGCAGTTGGTCGCTGGCCTGGCGCAGGAAGGCGTGGATGGCGCTGGATTCGTGCAGGCCCACATGGTCCAGGTCCAGCGTGTCGGCAAAGGCCATCTGCATCTCGCCATCGAGCGCATGGCCGCGCGGCACCACCAGTACCAGGCGGTCGCGGCGGTAGGGCAGGGTCTCCAGGTTCTCGGTGCGCACCAGGCCGGCGACGATGCCGATATCGGTCTGCCCCTCGGTCACGGCACGCACGATGTCGTGCGACAGGCGCTCGCGCAGGTCGATGTTCACGTCGGGATTGCGGCGCAGGTAGTGGCGCAGTACGGGCGGCAGGAACTCGCCCAGCGAGGTGGTGTTGGCAAACACCCGCACATGCCCCTTGATGCCGCGCACGTACTCCTGCATGTCGCCGCGCAGGTGCTCGATCTGGCCCAGCACCATGCGCGCATGGGTGACGAAGGCCTGGCCCGGCGGCGTCAGCGTCACGCCCTGGCTGGTGCGGTACAGCAGCTTGGTGCCGATGCTCTCTTCCAGGTTCTTGATGCGGGTGCTGGCCGCCGGCAGGGAGATGAAGGAAAGTTCCGCGCCACGCGTCATGCTGTTGGCGTCGGCGATGTGCACCATGAGGCGCAGATCCACAAGATCGAAATGCATGGCCATCCGGCATTGTAGAAAGCCGCAGCGGCCCCGGCTGAGCCCTGCGCGTCAGTACAAACCGCAGTGCCGGCCGGGCGCGAACGCGCGCTTTCACAAATGCGAAGCCACGGCGGGCCGCCGCGCCGTAGCATGGCCCATCTGCCCGGGATAGGCGCCTCAGCCCATGAACCACACAGCAACCCCCTCCCCCAGCCCCATCAACAACGCGGCCACCCAGACCGCAGGAGCGCTGGGCCATCTGCGCGTGCTCGACCTCTCGCGCGTGCTGGCCGGCCCCTGGTGCACCCAGAACCTGGCCGACATGGGGGCCGACGTGATCAAGATCGAAAAACCCGGCGAGGGCGACGACACGCGCCACTGGGGCCCGCCCTTCTTTCCCGATGCGCAAGGCAACCCCTCGGACAACGCCGTGTACTTCGCGGCCTGCAACCGCAACAAGCGATCGGTCACCGTGGACATGGCCACGGCCGAGGGCCAGCGGCTGATCCGCGAGCTGGCCATGCAAAGCGATGTGGTGGTGGAGAACTTCAAGACCGGGGGCCTCAAGCGCTACGGCCTGGACTACGCCTCGCTGAGCGCGCTGAACCCGCGCCTGATCTATTGCTCGGTCACGGGCTTCGGCCAGACCGGGCCCTATGCGCCGCGCGCCGGCTACGACCTGCTGGTGCAGGCCATGAGCGGCCTCATGAGCATCACGGGCCGCGCCGACAGCGAGCCCGGCGGCGGGCCGCTGCGCGTAGGCGTGGCCGTGATCGACCTGTTCACGGGCATGTATGCCACCACGGCCATCCTGGGCGCACTGGAGGCCCGCCACCGCACGGGACGCGGCCAGCACATCGACATGGCCCTGCTGGACGTGGCCATGGCCGTGCTGGCCAACCAGGGCGCGGGCTTCCTGAACACCGGCCATGTGCCGGGCCGCCAGGGCAACACCCATCCCAGCGTCGTGCCCTACCAGGACTTCCCCACGGCCGACGGCCGCATGCTGCTGGCCATCGGCAACGACGGCCAGTTCGCGCGCTTTTGCGAGGCGGCCGGCACGGACTGGGCGAGCGACGAGCGCTTTGCCACCAATGCCGGCCGCGTCACCCACCGCGACGCGCTGATCCCGCTGATGTCCGATCTCACGCGCGGCCGGCCCACGGCCGAATGGATCGCGCTGCTGGAGGACAAGGCCGTGCCCTGCGGCCCCATCAACCACATCGGCCAGGCCTTCGACGATGCCCAGGTGCGTGCGCGCGGCCTGCGCGTGGAGCAGGAACGCTACCCGGGCGCCACGCCGCCTGCGGGCGAGACCATCAACCGCGTGGTGACCACGGCCAGCCCGCTGCGCCTGTCGGACACGCCCACCACGCTGCGCCATGCGCCGCCGGCCCTGGGCCAGCACACGGACGAAGTGCTGCGCCAGCGCCTGGGCCTGGATGCACAGCAGCTGCAGGCCTTGCGCGACCAGGGCGTGGTCTGAAGGACCGGCACAGGCAGGCACCTGGCACACGCTGTCGCGCGGCTGTCCTGACGTCCTGAAGGCTGGGGGCCGGCCCGTCGCACCGGCGCACATGACGGCACACATGACGGCACAAATGACGGAGCGAAAGCCGGTGCGAAGACGGTGCGAAGACGGTGCGGACGGCCGTGTCGCGCGCCCGCAAACCGCTTTTAGGACACGTCCTATCGAAAATCAGATAGGAAGCATTCTCATCATCTGGCGGTGCGGAAATAATCCCCACCACAGATGCACATAGCCAATTCTTTCCTGTCCGAAATCCCTAGGACACCCATCCGCAGCACCTGGGCGCAGAAGGCGGCAGCCGCCGCCAAGCACCGGGCCGCAGCTGGCGTCCGGGCGCCAAAAGGTGTAGGCGGACGGCTCGGCATCTTCCGCATCCACCGCCCCTGCCCTGCATCAGGCCCGCGCATGGCCAGCCGCAGTCCTGCCGCCCTGGAAAGGCCTGCGCCATGAGACCCCGCATCAAGGGCCGCATCTGCCGGACCTCGGGCTGGTTCCCCCCCTGAGCGCACGCGCCGGCCCTCGTCATTGCCTTCGTTGATCCCTTTCCACCTTGCTCTGCACCGCAGGCCAGGTGTGCCCTGCTGCACGCCTTTTTTTGCTCCCTTGCCGTTCAAGGGATACGACTTCAGAACTTCGCCATGCAAGCCTTTCGCAACCTCAAGATCTCCTCCAAGCTGCTGCTGGCCTTCCTGGCCGTGCTGGCGCTGACCACCTTCGTGGGCCTGTATGCCGTGATGCGGCTCAGCCAGATCAACCAGGCGTCCGTCGACATCGCCACACGCTGGATGCCCTCGTCGCGCATGCTGCTCACCATCCGCGCCACCACGGCGCGCTACCGCGCCAACGAGCTTCAGTACCTGATCTCCACCAGCGACCAGGATATCAAGGCCTTCGACGCCATCATGAGCGACCTGTGGAGCAAGATCCAGACGAACTACGACAACTACGCCAGCTTCATCCAAACCGAGCAGGAAAGGGCGTCCTACGACGAGCTGGGCCGGCTGCGCAGCGCATATGCCAGGGAGCACGCCATGATCATGACCCTGGCACGCAACGGCCGAAAGGACGAAGCCTTGGTGCTGGCGCAGGGTGAATCGCTGGAGCTGAGCCGGCGCCTGTACGACCAGATCGACCGCATGGTGCAGATCGACCACGATGCCGGCCAGGAGGCCAACAGGCACGCCAATGATCTGTACCGCAGCGCGCGCGCCTGGGTGGTGGGGCTGCTGGCCGCCAGCATCGCGCTGGGACTGGCGCTGGCGCTGGCGCTGGCGCGCATCGTGGCGCGGCCGCTGATCGAGGCCGTGGGCGTGGCCCAGGCCGTGGCCGAAGGCGACCTGACGCGCCGCATCCAGGCCACCACCACCGACGAAACAGGCCAGCTGCTGCACGCGCTGCACCGCATGGACCAGAGCCTCATCCACATCGTCAGGCAGGTGCGCAACGGCACGGACTCGATCGCCACGGCCTCCAGCCAGATCGCCTCGGGCAACAACGACCTGTCGCTGCGCACCGAGCACCAGGCCAGCTCTTTGCAGGAGACGGCTGCCTCCATGGAGCAGCTCACCGTCACCGTGCGCCAGAACACCGACAACGCGCGCCAGGCCAACCAGCTGGCAGCCTCGGCCTCGACCGTCGCCCAGCAAGGCGGCGAGGTGGTGTCCCAGGTGGTGGACACCATGGACGCCATCCATGCCTCCTCGCGCAAGATCGCCGACATCATCGGCGTGATCGACGCCATCGCCTTCCAGACCAACATCCTCGCGCTCAACGCCGCCGTCGAGGCGGCGCGCGCGGGCGAGCAGGGCCGGGGCTTTGCCGTGGTGGCGGCCGAGGTGCGCGCACTGGCGCGGCGCTGCGCCGATGCGGCCAAGGAGATCAAGCTCCTCATAGAGGACTCCAACGGCAAGGTCAGCACCGGATCGGCCCTGGTGGCGCAGGCCGGCCAGACCATGCAGAACATCGTCAGCAGCGTGCGCAACGTGACCGACATCATGGGAGAGATCACCGCTGCCAGCGTGGAGCAGACGGCGGGCCTGGAGCAGATCAACCAGGCCATCTCCCAGATGGACCAGGTCACCCAGCAGAACGCGGCCCTGGTCGAGCAAGCCGCCGCAGCAGCACAGTCCCTGCAGGAACAGGCCTACGGCCTGCAGCAGGCCGTGAGCGTCTTCAAGCTGGAGCGCGGCATGGAACTCACCGCCCTGCCCGCCACCCCTCAGCCCATGCCGGCTCCAGACCTGGCCAGGATCACCAGCGCAGCCCAGTCAGGCCGCTGGGAAGCGCATTGATCAGAACGAATGGGCCATGCCCACGCCGAAGGCCGTGCGCGAGCTCTGGTTCTCGTAGCGCTGGTGTCCCAGGCTGGTGTAGAGCATGGTGCGCTTGGACAGCGCGTACTCGGCGCCCAGCGACAGCATGTTGTTGGTGTCTCGGTCCAGGCGCTGGCGCGCATAGCTGGCCTTGAGCGTGGTCGCGCCCATGCCGTAGGTGGCGCCCAGCGACACCATGCGCGATTTGTCGGGGCCGGTGCCGGGCGTGCCCGACTTGCTGCGGTCATAGGCCAGCATCACCGCTGCCGTGCCGATGCGGTATTTGCCGCCCATGTACAGGTCGGTGTCGCCGCTGCCGTTGCGCTCGTGCGCCACCATGGCCGCCACCGCGCCCTGGTCGTAGTTGACCGATACCGAGCGCGCACGGCCCTGGCGGCCGGGCGCCTGGGTGCGTTCGGGCGAGGCGCTCAGGTGCAGGGAAAAGCCGCCGAACTTGGGCGAGTCGTAGAACACGCCGTTGGACATGCGGCCGTATTCGGGCGAGCCGTTGTTGCTGGCGCGGTCGGTGGGCGTCAGGTAGTGGGCCATGTGCCAGGCCGGCGAGGCGATGCGGTTGAAGTTGCCCCAGGGATCGAACTGCCATTCCTGGCTCCACATGGCGCTGAGCGCGCGGCCCAGGCGCAGGTGGCCCCAGTTGCCCTGCAGGCCCACGGTGGACTCGTCATGCCAGAAGGGCTTCTTCGGATAGTCCTCGGTCAGGCCCGTGTCCAGGTCGAAGCGCGTGCTCAGGCGGAAGGTGGCCTTCAGGCCGCCGCCCAGGTCCTCGAAGCCGGCAATGGCCAGGTTGCTGCGCTGAATCGTTCCCAGCTTGCTGGTCTTGTCGAAATCCCGGAACACACCCGCGTCCAGATAGCCACTGATGGTGACGTTGGAGCCGGCGCCAGATGACTGGGCGGCCACCGGCAGGGCGGCAGCGATGGCGAGAGAGGCAAGGGTCAAGCGGGAGGTACAACGCATCCTGAACGGGTTCCTGAAATGAAAGATGGCACAACACCGGCGCGGCCCGGGGGCATGCGCGAACGGCGACGGGGGCTGCCACAACGGGGGTGGCTGGAAAGGTGCGCGGCGGGCTGGTGGCCAGCCGCGACTTGAAGGCAGCCAGGATGCAGATCGCAGCATGATCGCTGCACATTCGTCAAACATCCCGGCCAAAGACGTCAACCGCGCAGGTGGCGGGCAACAGGCGGCATTATGAAAGCAGGGGCCGGCGATGACCACGCCACCGTCAGGCCCGGTCAGTTTCGCAAGGCCGGTCTCAGCGGCTGCGCTCGGTGCGCGACACGTCCCAGAGCCGGTTCATCTCGCTGCAAAAGGGCTGGGCACAGGGAGCGCGGCCCTCGTACTGGCAGCCTTCGGTGGTACAGAAATGCGACTGGTGCTCGAAGGCCCGGCGCTCGCGCGGCAGAGCGCCCGAAGCCTGGGCCGCCGCCATGTGCAGCCAGGGATCGTTGCGCTGCTGCAGCATCTGCTGCACCTCCTGCGCGAACGCGGGCGACAGCGACGCCACCGAGGCCAGCCCGGCCGGCGATGCCATGGCGCCACCGGGCTGGCGCAGCGGCTGCAGCTCCAGCAGCAGCAGGGCGCTGGTGCGCAGCGCATCGGCGCCACGCGGCTGCACCACCACGGCCACCGGCCCCGAGGCCAGGGACTGCAGCGATGCATCCAGCGGCAGGCGCAGGCCCGGCTCCGTGGCCTGCGCGCCCGCCAAGGGCAGCGCAGCGCCCGCAGGCAGGGCCGCCGCCGTGAAAGGGGCCGCACCCGGCGCGCAAGCCGATGCGGCCGCCAGCGCCATGGCCGCGCCCTGCGCCTGGGCCCAGGCCTGGGGCACCTGCAGGCTCAGCGTGAAGCCGCGCTCGCCCTGCGGCGTCAGCAACGTGCCCTGCTGCACCCACCAGCTTTGCAGGGCGGGCAGGGTCTGTGTGCCCCCCCCGGCAGCGCCGCCTGCAATGCCCCCTGCTGGGCGCGCCCCGGCCTGCGGCGCCAGCCCGGATCCGGCCAGCAGCGCATCCATCACCTTGCCCTTGGCAGCCGCCACGGCCAGCGTCACTGCGGCAGCGGCGGGCGGCATGGAGGCCGCAGGCGTTGTCGATGCAGACGGGATGGGCGGTCCGGCCTGGGCTGATGGAGCGCTCCGGGGATCCTGCCCGCCAGGCGCCGTCGTGCCTGCCGCCAGCGCCTGGAGCAATGCCGCCGAGCCCGGCTGGGCCGCCAGCAATTGCAGGGCCTGGCCCTGCTGGGTGCCCACCTGGGCCAGCAGGGCCTGCAGCAGCCGGCCCAGCGCCTCGGACACGCCGCTGGCCGGCCACTGCGGCGCAGGCGCGCCCGGGCTGGCCTGCACCTGGCGCGCCAGCTGGGCCACCAATTGCTCGAAGGCCTGCAGGCGCAGGCTTTGCAGCATCTCGGGCGACCAGCGCACGGCCGTGGCCGCCGGCGGCGTGACGGGAACGGATGGCGAGGCGGATGACGCGGGTGAAGCCGGCGCCACCGGCGCACCAGCGGCCGGGCCGGGCACAGGCGCCGCCACGGGCTGCGGCAGCCCTGCGGCTGGGGACGGGACGGGCGGCAGCGGCGAACTCATGTCAGAGGCTCCGCCCGCGCGATCAGGCCGATTCCGGGTAGAACAGGCGGCGCGTGGGCGTGCTGCCCACGGCCTTGGCGATGGCGCCGATGTGGTCCGGCGTGGTGCCGCAGCAGCCGCCCACAATGTTGACCAGGCCTTCGGCCGCGAACTCATGCACCAGGCGGCTGGTGACTTCGGGCGTTTCGTCAAAGCCCGTGTCGCTCATGGGATTGGGCAGGCCGGCGTTGGGGTAGCAGCTGATGAAGGTCTCGGGCGCGGCCTTGTTCAGTTCCTGGACGTAGGGGCGCATCAGCGCCGCGCCCAGCGCGCAGTTCAGGCCGATGGACAGCGGGTTGGCATGGCGCACGCTGTGCCAGAAGGCCGTCACCGTCTGCCCGGACAGGATGCGGCCCGAGGCATCGGTCACCGTGCCGCTGATCATGATGGGCAGGCATTCGCCGCTTTGCTCGAAGGCCTCGTCCACCGCGAACAGCGCGGCCTTGGCGTTGAGCGTGTCGAAGATGGTCTCGACCAGGATGACGTCGGCGCCGCCCTCGATCAGCGCCAGCGTCTGCTCCAGGTAGGCCTGGCGCAGCTGCTCGAAATTCACGTTGCGCGCGCCCGGATCGTTCACGTCGGGGCTGATGCTGGCCGTCTTGGGCGTGGGACCCAGGGCGCCGGCCACGTAGCGCGGATGGCCCGGCGTGCTGTACTTGTCGCAGGCCGCGCGGGCCAGCCGGGCGCTCTCGAGATTCATCTCGCGCGCCAGATCGGCCATGTGGTAGTCGTCCTGCGCAATCGTGGTCGCGCCGAAGGTGTTGGTCTCGATCAGGTCGGCGCCGGCGGCCAGGTACTTCTCATGGATGTCGCGGATCACGTCGGGGCGGGTGAGCGACAGCAGCTCGTTGTTGCCCTTGACGTCATGCGGGAAGTCCTTGAAGCGGTCGCCCACGCTGCCCGGGCCCGTGTAGCCCTGGCCCCGGTACTGGGCCTCTCCCAGCTTGAAGCGCTGGATCATGGTGCCCATGGCGCCGTCAAGAATGACGAGGCGCTTGGCAAGGATGGCGGGAAGCTCTTTGGCGCGGGTGTACTGGGGCAGGCTCATGGGCAGCGATTGTAGGAATTCCGGGGCGGCCGTGCCGGGCACGAGGATTCCCCCAGAAAAACGGCCTGCGCCCCAAACAAAAGGCGCGACCTATGAAACTAGCGCACCCCCACGCCAGAGACACCGAGGAAGGGCCTATGCCGGCCGCGCCGCCCCGCACCGAGGGTGTCGTCCCCCTCCCGCGTAGCGAGAGAGGGCGCCGTGCACACGGGGGAAGCGGCGCAGCCGCTCAGGGGGTGCTAACCATTTCAGCTGCAGACAGAGACGACTTGAGCCGGCTGGCGGCTCAGGCTCACATACACATGGCCCACGCCGCTGTCGAAATACGCGGCCTCATGGCGGCCCAGCTCCACCGATTCGCCGTTCTCGAACAGGATGCGCACCCGGCCCGAGAGCACCATCACGAACTCCTGGCCCGCATGGCGGATGGTCTCCGAGAATTCCCCGGCCTCGCGCGCATTGATCACGGCCACCAGGGGCTGCATCTTCTTGCCCGGGAAGGCGCCGCACAGCACGCTGTAGAGGTACTGGTCGGTTTCGTAGCGCTGCACGTCCTCGAAACGGTCCTTGACCACGGTGGGCGTGTCGCCGGCCGCCTGCTGGGCGTCCCCGACCATGAACAGCCGTGTCATGTCGATGTCCAGCGCATTGCCCAGCATGAGCACCTTCTCGTAGCTCAGCGCGATCTGGCCGCGCTCGGCCTTGGAGATGGTGGACACGGCCAGGCCGCTGCTTTCGGCCACCTGCTGCAGCGTCAGGCCGCGCTCCTTGCGGGCCTTGCGCAGCTTGGCCCCCACTTCGTGCTTGCCTGCGGGCAGGGCGGCGGCCGTGCGGGCGCCCGGCAGCACGGCGGCAAGGACCTGGTCTGCCGTGGGAAGCGGACTGGAACGAGGGCTGGGGCCGGGACCAGGGGCGGGACTGGTGCGAGGACGGGGGCTGGGCATGAAGCGGGCGATCGGGGCTGGCGACCGCCCGATTCTAGGGTCAGGCCCGGCCCCTCAGGTGCCGCGCAGATCGGCCTGGGGCGCCGGCCTGCGGCCCATGCGCAGCCAGCCTGCCAGCGCGCAGGCCATGAGCGCGAAGCCGATGTAGCCATAGACCGGGTACACCATGCCCACCAGCGTGATGAAACCCGCGAAGCTGCCGCCCAGTGCCACCACGCCCGCCACGCCCGTGCCCCAGCGAAAACGCGGCGTGCCGGCCGGCAGGATGCGGGCCACGAAGGCATAGAGCATGCCCACGGCGGTGTTGAGGATCATGCCGAAGATGACCAGCGACATCAGGTGCCCCAGCCAGGGCGAGATCTGCGTGGCCAGCGCCAGCATGGGCATGGACAGACCGCCCAGCGTGTCCATGCGCCAGACCATGGCGGCCGCGATCAGCAGCATCAGCAGGCCCAGCAGCAGCCCGCCGGCCACGCCGCCCCACAGCGCCACGCGGCGCGAGCTGGCCTGGCCGCCCATGATCACCAGGAAGGGCATGCCCGCCACCACGTTGTAGGAGACATAGAGCAGCGCCGCCACCAGCCAGTGCCCCGCACCCCGGGGCTGGGCGGCGGTGGCGGCCTCCAGCGCGGCCGGCTCGCCCTGGGGCGTCACCAGCACGTAGCCTGCGACCACCACGGTCATGAACACCAGCAGCGGCGTGACCGCGCCGATGAAGGCGATCACCCGGCCCACGTCCAGGCAGACGATGAGCACCGTGGCCACGGTGGCCAGCACGCTGCCCCAGACCTCGGGCAGGCCCAGCCACTGGTGCAGCAGCGAGCCTGCGCCCGCCAGCATGACCACCGTGATGGCGAAGAGGAAGAAGGTGATCAGCACATCGAACACCATGCCCACATGCCGGCCCAGCAGGGCCTGCACCACCTCCTTGTGCGAGCCGGCCTGCAGGCGCTGGCCCATGGTGGAGAACGCCATGGACAGGAAGACGAAGGCCAGGGCCGCCACCAGGCAGCCCGCCAGGCCGATGGCGCCAAAGCCCGCGAAGAACTGCAGTATCTCCTGCCCCGAGGCGAAGCCCGCCCCGACGATGACGCCGACGAAGGCGCCGGCAATCCTGCTCACTTCCTTGAATGCACCCATGCCTGTCTCCTTGGATTGTTGTGTGTTGCGGGGGCTGAAAAAGCGAAAAGGCAGGCGTCTCAGGCCGCGAAGCGCTCCGGACTCAGCCGCAGGGCATCGACGCCCTGGGCCAGCAGCTCGGCGGGCAGCGGCTCGCGCATCAGCAGCGCGGCCGCAGCGGCCGAGGCGCCGGCGGCCGTCTGTATGCCGTAGCCGCCCTGCCCTGCCAGCCAGAAGAATCCTTCACGGCGCGCGTCCCAGCCGATCACGAAGTCGTCATCGGGCGCAAAGCTGCGCAGCCCGGCCCAGACATGGCGCGGCCGGCGTATGCGCAGGCGGGTCAGTGTCTCGATGCGGTCTATGCCCATGGCCACGTCCAGTTCCTCGGCCACCACGTCATGCGGCGGCACGGGATCGGCATTGGCGGGCGAGCCCAGCAGCTGGCCGGCATCGGGCTTGAAGTAGAAGCTCTCGTCCACGCCGATCACGGCAGGCCAGCCGTGGATGTCCTCGCCCTCGGGTGCGGCAAAGGTGAAGGCCGAGCGGCGGCGCGGCTCGATGCCCAGCGGCTGCGCGCCGCACAGCCGGGCCACGGCATCGGCCCAGGCGCCTGCGGCATTGACCACGGCGCGGGCACGGACCTGCGACCCGTCCTGCAGCACCAGGGTCCACAGGCCCTGGCCATCACCATCCACCTCGCGCTCGGCGCCGGACAGTTCGGCGCCGCAGCGCAGCCGCGCACCGGCACGCGCCATGCCGCGCAGAAAGCCCTGGTGCAGTTCGGCCACGTCGATGTCCATGGCGTCCAGGTCATGCACGGCACCCACCAGCTGACTCTCGTCCAGGCAGGGCACCAGGGTGCAGGCCTGGCGCGCGTCGATGCGCTCGGCGCGCAGCCCGTCGCGGCGGTACATGGCCAGGGCCTCGTCCAGCTGGGGCTCCTGGCCGGCCGTGCCTATGTAGAGCACGCTGCGCGGCTGCAGCAGCGCGTGCTCGCAAAAACCTTCGGGCGGCGCGCTGTAGAAGGCGCGGCTGGCGCGTGTCAGCGCGCGTATCTGCGCGGTGCCGTAGCTTTCCATGAACATGGCGGCCGAGCGGCCCGTGGCGTGGTATCCGGGCTGCGGCTCGCGCTCGAGCACCAGCACCGAGGCGCCCGCACCGGCCAGCCGCCAGGCCACAGAGGCGCCGGCCATGCCGGCACCGATCACGGCGAAATCCAGAACCTGGCTTTCCATCATCCATCGCTCCATTTTTTTCCAATAAGAAAATTATCTGATAAGAAAAAAATGAGGCAAGCCCCTGGTCCTCGTGGTTTTCACCGGGTGCGCCGGACAAGAAAAAAAGGGACGGCGCCTGGCCGTCCCTTTTTGCAACGCACGCCTTGTGCTCAGGCTGGCGGCAGCTTCCCGTCCCAGCCACCGGCCAGGGCCTGGTACAGCGCCACGGCGGCGCGCAGGCCGCGTGCGCGGCTGTCGGCGGCGGCGTCCTGGGCCGCGTAGAGGTCGCGCTGCGCATCCAGCACTTCGTACAGGCCCACGCTGCCCAGGTGGTAGCGGCGCAGCGCCAGCTGTTCTGCGCGCTGGCGCTGCTCGGCGGCCTGGGCCAGGTGGGCATCCTCGGTGCGCGTGCGCTGCAGGCGCACCAGGGCGTTCTCGGCGTCCTCCAGCGCCAGCAGCACGGTCTGCTGGTACTGGGCCAGCGCGGCCTGGGCGCCGGCCTCGCTGGCCGCGATGCGCGCCCGCACGCGGCCCACGTCGAGGAAGGACCAGTCCACGCCCAGGAACACGCTGCTGGTGGCGCTGCCGCCCTCGAACAGCGCGCCGCCATGCAGCGCCGTGCTGCCCAGCAGCCCGCCCAGCGACAGGCGCGGGAACAGGTCGGCCGTGGCCACGCCGATGCGCGCCGTGGCCGCATGCAGCCGTGCCTCGGCCACGGCCACGTCCGGACGGCGGCGCAGCAGGCCGGCCGGCGTGCCGGGGTCGATGGCCGGCGGCAGCTGCGGCAGGGCGGCAGGCACATCCAGCGCGGCGATCAGCGCCTCGGGCACCTGGCCCGTGAGCACGGCCAGCCGGTGCTGGGCCATGGCGATCTGCGCCTGCAGTGCCGGGATGCGCGAGCGCGTGGCCTCCAGCTGGGCCTGGGCGCGCGCCAGGTCGAAATCGGTGCCGCTGCCGTGTGTGAGGCGCAGCTGCACCAGGCGCAGCGTGTCCTGCTGGTTGGCCGCATTGGCCTGGGCCAGGGCCAGGCGCTGCTGCCAGCCGCGCAGGTCGGCATAGCTGCCCGCGACCTGGGCCGCGATGGCCACCTGCAGCGCCGCGAGATCGGCCGCGTCGGCGCGCAGGTCGGCACGCCGCGCCTCGATGTTGCGCCGCACGCGGCCGAACACGTCGATCTCCCAGCTGGCCGACAGCCCGGCCGTGTAGCTGCGCTGGCTGCGCGGCCCGTAGAAGGCCTCGCTCTCGCTGCGCTTTTGCTGCGTGGCCTGGCCCGACATCGTGACCGTGGGGAACTGGTCGAAGCGGCTTTCGCTCAGCAGCGCCTGGGCGCCGTCCAGCCGTGCCAGCGCCACCTGCAGGTCCTGGTTGCCGCCCAGCGCCTGCTCCACCAGCCGCGTCAGCTGCGGGTCCTGGAACTGGCGCCAGAAGGCGGCATCGGGCTCGGCCTGCGGGGTGGCCGGTGCAGGCTCGGCCCGCGCGAACTGTGCTCCGGCCTGCGGCGCCGCAGGCGCCTTGAAGTCGGGGCCGACCGCGCAGCCGGCCACAAGCCCGGCAGACGCCAGCGCCAGCGCGTGTCGGCTCAGGGATTTGCGGATTTCAGACATGGTGGGGCTCCAGGGGTGCGGCTTTGTCGGAGGGTGGGGAGGCAGGCGCGGCATGTGCAGGCGCATGCCCCGTCAGCGCCCGGCCCGAGAGCCGGCGCAGCGTGACGTAGAACACCGGCGTGAGGAACAGGCCGAACAGGGTCACGCCCAGCATTCCGGAGAACACCGTCACCCCCGTGGCCGCGCGCACCTCGCTGCCCGCGCCGCCGCCGATGAGCAGGGGCACGGCACCGGCGATGAAGGCGATCGAGGTCATGACGATGGGCCGCAGCCGCAGGCGGCAGGCCTGCAGCGCGGCATCGACGATGCCCACGCCGCGCAGCTCCAGCTCGCGCGCGAACTCCACGATCAGGATGGCGTTCTTGCAGGCCAGCCCCATCAGCACCACCAGCCCCACCTGCACGAAGACGTTGTTGTCGCCGCCGGCCAGCCAGACGCCGAACAGCGCCGCGCAGATGCACACGGGCACGATGAGGATGACGGCCAGCGGCAGCGTCCAGCTCTCGTAGAGCGCGGCCAGCACCAGGAAGACCAGCATCACGGCGATGGCGAAGACCACGGCCGCGGCGTTGCTCTGCTCCACCTGCTGGTAGCTGAGGTCGGTCCAGGCCAGCTCGATGCCGCGCGGCAGCGTGCGCTGCGCGATCTCCTGGAGCTTGGTCAGCACCTCGCCCGAGGACAGCACGCGCGGGTCGGAGTCGCCGATCAGGTCGGCCGCCGGGAAGCCGTTGTAGCGCAGCACCGGGTCGGGCCCGAAGCTGGGCACCACGGTGACCATGGAGCCTATGGGCACCATCTCGCCGCGCGCATTGCGCGTGCGCAGCCGCGCGATGTCCTCCACGGCCTGGCGGTGGTCGGCATCGGCCTGCAGCATCACGCGCCAGACGCGGCCGAAGGCGTTGAAGTCGTTGACGTAGACCGAGCCCAGGTAGGCCTGCAGCGTCTGGAACAGGTCGGTCAGCGCCACGCCCTGCGCCTTGGCTTTGGTGCGGTCCACCTTGACTTCGAGCTGCGGGATGTTGGACTGGTAGCTGCTGACCGGATAGGTCATGCCCGGCGTTTTGGCGATCTCGGCCTGGAAGGCCTGCAGCGCCTGCTGCAGCGCCGCGTAGCCCAGGCCCGCGCGATCCTGCAGGAACAGCGAGTAGCCCGAGCCGTTGCCCAGGCCCTGGATGGGCGGCGGCATCAGCGCGTAGGCGAAGCCGCCCTCGATCTGCGCGAACTTGGCGCCCAGCTCGGCATTGATCTCCTCGGCGCTGCGCGTGCGCTCGCCGAAGGGCTTGAGCATGATGTAGGAGCTGGTCAGGTTGGGCGTGGTCGTGGTCTGCAGCGCATTGAAGCCCGCGAAGGCAGCGACTTTGTCCACGCCCTCCACGCTGTGGGCCAGCTCCACGATCTGGCGCGTCACCTCGGAGGTGCGGCCCAGCGAGGCGCCCTCGGGCAGCTTGGCGCCGCCGAACAGGTAAAGCTTGTCCTGCAGCGGGATGAAGCCGCCCGGCACGGCCTGGAACAGCACGGCCGTGCCCGCCAGCAGCGCCGCGTAGACCGCAAACACCAGGCCGCGGCGGCGCAGCGACTGCCCCACGGAGTTCTGGTAGCCGTGCGCGCTGCGGTCGAAGAAGCGGTTGAAGGGCCGGAAGAACCAGCCCAGGCTGCGGTCCAGCCCGCGCGACAGCAGATCGCGCGGCGCGCCGCGCGGCTGCAGCAGCTTGGCCGCCAGTGCAGGCGACAGCGTCAGCGAGTTGATGGCCGAGATCACCGTGGAGATGGCGATCGTCACGGCGAACTGCTTGTAGAACTGGCCCGTCACGCCGCTGAGGAAGGCCATGGGCACGAAGACCGCGCACAGCACCAGGGCGATAGCGATGATGGGGCCCGAGACCTCCTTCATCGCCAGGTGCGCCGCCTCCAGGGGCGTGTGGCCCTCCTCGATGTAGCGCTCCACGTTCTCCACCACGACGATGGCATCGTCCACCACGATGCCGATGGCCAGCACCAGTCCGAACAGGGTCAGCGTGTTGATGGAGTAGCCCAGCAGGTACAGCCCCGCGAAGGTTCCGACGATGGACACGGGCACGGCCAGCAGCGGAATGATGGAAGCACGCCAGGTCTGCAGGAAGACGATGACCACCAGCACCACGAGGATCACCGCCTCGATCAGCGTGCTCTGCACCGCCTTGATGGAGTCGCGCACGAAGACCGTGGGGTCCCAGACGGTCTCGAAGTTCACGCCTTCGGGCAGATCCCTGGACAGGCGCTCCATGGTGGCGTAGACCTCCCGCGCCACGCCCAGCGCATTGGCGCCCGGCGACAGGAAGATGCCCACGGCCGCCATCTGCCGCGTGTCGCTGAGCGAGCGCATGCTGTAGTCGCTGGCGCCCAGTTCGATGCGCGCCACGTCGGACAGGCGCACGACCTGGCCGTCGGCACCACCCTTGAGCACGATGGAGCCGAACTCCTCGGCCGTCTTCAGGCGGCCGCGCACATTGATGGACAGCAGCTTGTCCGAGCCCTTGGGGCTGGGCTCGGCGCCCAGCTGGCCGGCCGATACCTGCACGTTCTGCTCGCGGATGGCGGCGATCACCTCGGCGGCGGTGAGCTGTCGTGCGGCCACCTTGCTGGGGTCCAGCCAGACGCGCATCGCATAGTCGCCTGCGCCGTACAGCGCCACCTCGCCGATGCCGGGGATGCGCGCCAGCTCGTCCTTGATCTTGAGCGTGGCATGGTTGCGCAGGTACAGCGCATCATGGTTGCCGTCGCTGGAGGTCAGGCCCGCATACATCAGCGGCGTGGACGAGCGCTTTTGCGTGGTCACGCCGTACTGGCGCACTTCCTCGGGAAGGCGGCTCTGCGCCTGGCTCACGCGGTTTTGCACGCGCACGGCTGCCGTGTCGGGGTCCACGTCGGCGCGGAAGGTCGCCACCACCTGCAGGCTGCCGTCCGAGGCCGCGACCGACTTCAGGTAGATCAGGCCTTCGACGCCATTGATCGCCTCCTCCAGCGGCACGGCCACCGACTCGGCGATCTCCTTGGGATTGGCGCCCGGATAGGTGGCGCGCACCACCACGCTGGGCGGCACGACCTCGGGATACTCGCCCACGGGCAGCTGCGGAATCGCAACCAGGCCCACGGCGAACAGGATGATGGAGAGCACGACCGCGAAGATCGGGCGGTCTATGAAGAATTTGGAGAAATCCATGGTGCGTCCCGGTTCACTGCGCGGCCACGGCCGACGCCTGGGCCACCGCCGCCTGCCCATCGCCGGGCGCAGGCTTGGGGCTGACCGGCATGCCGGGGTAGTAGATGCGCTGCAGGCCGCCGACCACGAGGCGGTCGCCCGCCGCCAGGCCCTTTTGCACCACGCGCCGGCCATCGACCATGCGGCCCAGCTCCAGGTCGCGGCGCTCGGCCTTGTTGCCCTCGCCCACCACATACACGTACTTGCGGTCCTGGTCGGTGAGCACGGCCTTGTCGTCGATCAGCAGCGCCTGCTGCCCGCCGCCGCCCTGCTCGGACTGCCCTGACTGCAACTGCACGCGCGCGAACAGGCCCGGCGTCAGCAGGCGGTCGGGATTGGGCATGCGGGCGCGCATGCGCACCGTGCCCGTGCCGGCGTTGAGCTGGTTGTCGGTGAAATCCAGCGTGCCCTTGTGCGGGAAGCCCTCATCGCTGGCCAGGCCCATGCGCACGGGCCGGCCCTTGCCGCCGTTGGCGGCGTTGGCGGCCTGCTGGTGGCGCAGGAAGCTGTGCTCGTCCGCATCGAAATACACATACACCGGGTCCTGCGAGACCACGGTGGTCAGCACGCTCTGGTCGGCCTGGGCCAGGTTGCCCACGGTGAGCAGGGCGCGGCCCGCGCGGCCGGAGACCGGCGCGCGCACCTCGGTGAAGTCCAGGTTGAGCCGCGCGGCCGCCAGCGCGGCCTCGGCGGCACGCACCTGGGCGGCGCTCTGGGCCATGGCGCCGGCACGCGTGTCGGCTTCCTCGCGCGAGACGGCATGCTCGGCCACCAGCTGGCGGGCACGCTGGTCCTGGGTGCGCGCCAGGGCGGCGCCGGCACGCGTGCGCTCCAGCTCGGCCTCGGCGCTGACCAGGGCCGCGCGGTAGGGCCGCTGGTCGATCACGAACAGCAACTGGCCCTTCCTGACCTCCTGCCCCTCGCTGAAGGCAATGCGCTCGATATAGCCCGACACGCGCGGGCGCAGCTGCACGGAGTCCACGGCATCGATGCGGCCGTTGAACTCGTCCCAGACACGCACGCTGGCCGGCACGACCTCGCTCACCAGCACCTCGGGCGCAGGCGGCGGGCCGTCGCTGGCATGGGCATCGCCCACGGCCTGCGGGCGGCAGCCGGCAAGCAGGGCCAGCGCCGCCAGGGCGCCTCCGAACAGGGCACGCCGCAACGGCGGCGGGGGAAGAACTGGCATGGATCGACTCTCCTTGAGGGGGATGGGCAAGGCCCTGCTGCCGGGGGCGGTGCAGGGCCGGAAAAAGGGGGCTGTACCGCAGGCTCTGAAGGCCTTGCCGGCGGCTGCTCACAATGGGTTGCATTCTTCAAGTTCAAGTGAACTTGAAGTCAAGATCCAGCCACAAAGACACCACGAAAATTGAGGACGGTTTGCCAGGGGAATCAATGGCCGGATCGGACAAGCGCAGCGGCCATCGGCACTGCGGCGGGCACGCGGCGGGCGGCGCCCGCAGGGCATCGAGGCACTACACTGCGATGCCATCTGACCCTGCGTTGGCCAGCGGGAAACGACGGCCGCGAACACTTTGCGGCCCCGGTTGTTCCCGCCAGCCAACCCCATATGGAAAAGCACTGGATGCCTGCCGCATGAACCTGCTTGCTCAAGCCGTACTGTCCCGCCCGCAGGGACGCAATGAACGCATCAGCACCGTGACGTTGGTGGCCCTGGACCCGCAGGGGCGCGACGCGGCGGCGCGCCATGTCGTGACCTTGCAGGTCACGCAATGGAAGGCCGGCGTCGTCGCGCAGGTCGATGACAGCACGCTGACCCCGTTGCCGCTGGCACTGGAGCCTGCACGCCAGCGCGCACTGGCCTATCTGCGCCAGCGCCTGGCGGCCGGCGATGTGCTGCAGTCCCAGCAAGGTTTTGCCGAGCTGGATGGCGTGCAAGCCTTGCCCTTGGCTGGCCACGCCCAGGAACCGGCACCGCAGCCGCCACAGCTGCCGGAGTCGCCCGTGCAGGCCGCCGCCATACCGGCCCTGTGCCGGCGCCTGGACGGCAATGCCTGGCGGCTGATGCCCGCAGGCCAGCAGGCGCGCCTGGTGTGGCGCCTGGCGGAATATGCGGATGCCGCGCGCGGCGGCGGCGCCCAGCGCCTGCTGCATGCGCAGGTGCCGCGCCTGGTGGCCCTGCTGGGCACGGGCGACGACCTGCTCGACTACTGCCTGGCCTATCTGGTGGGCCGCCTGGGCGATGGCGGCGCGGCGGTGGCCATGCAGGCGCTGTCGCAGCGCGGCGCCAGCGAGGCCACGCGCGACCTGGCGCACCAGGCCTGGCTGGCGCTGCTCGCGCCGCAGGAGCGCCAGGCGGCGCTGCAGGAGCACCGGGATCAGTGGGAGCAGTGGGAGCAGTGGGTACAAGGGGAGCAAGGGGCACAGGGGGAACAAGAGACACGCACCGCCCCGCCGGAGGACGGCCCGCAGGCGCAGCAGGCCGTGTTCAACGCCCTCACGCCCCAGGCGCTGCTGGCGGCCGATACGCTGGGAGCGCACGATGGCGCCGTCCACCGGCAGCTGCTGGCCTGGATGGAGCGCATCCCTTTCACACGCCCCTGGTGGCCTGCCATACGGCGCATCCACAAGCGTGCCGAGTGGCGGCGCGACCACGCCCTGCTGGCCGTGCTGCATGCCCGCTTCGATGGCCCGCGCGACGAGGGTGCCGTCTTCAGCCGCGACACCTCCCTGTACCTGCGCCTGCGCGGCTGGCGCCAGCTGCGGCGCATGGTCTCGGCCGGGCACAGCGAAGGCGCCGCGCAGGCCACGGCCCTGCTCCAGGCCATGGACCGCCGCTGCGCGGGCCAGGCTGCCTCGCGCTCCGGCCGCCTGCCCGAATCGCGCTGGCTGCTTGCCGCCCGGCTGCTGCTGCCGCGCTGGCCACAGCTGCATGCCTCGGCACGCGCCCATGGCTGGTACACCGACGAGCCGCTGGACCTGCAGCAGCTGCCCGCGCAGCGCGTGGAAGGGCTGTCGCCCCTGTGGGACGCCCACCCCGAGCGGCTGCTGCAGCTGGTGGGCCGCTCGCAGTCCACGCTGCTGCTGTGGTCGCTCACGCGCGCTCTGCAGGACCAGAAGGCCTTTCTGGACAGCCTGGATGCGGCGGCCGCCGCGCCGCTGCTGCACCAAACCTATGCGCCCGCCGCCGCCTTGGGCCTGGAGATTGCCCAGCAGCGCATGGTCGCTCTGACCGACGATGCGGCGCGCCGCCCCTGGCTGCTGGCGCTTGCGCAATGCGGCGAGGGGCCGGCCGCCCGCTACCTGGGCGCCTGGCTGTCGCGCGACCGCGCAGCCGCCGCGCGCGATGCCGAGCTGGTGGCGGCCCTGCTGCTGTCGCCCGCCGCCAGCTCGCGCACGCAGGCACTGGCCCTGCTGCTCTATGCCGATGGCGCCGCCGTGGCCCTGGCCCTGCTGGCGGCGCTGCCCACGCTGGATGCGGACGGCGCTGCGCTGGCCGACATCCGCGATGCGGTGCAGGCCCTCTTCGCGGACAAGGCACCGCTGGTCGCGCACGCGCCCGGCGTTCCGGCCCCGCCGCTGCACCACCTGCTGGCGCATTCGGTGACGGCACTGGTGGAGATGGCGACCGCCTGGCTGCTGGTCCATCCGCAAGGCCTGCGCACCCTGCCTGCGGCGGCGCTGCGCGGGCTGCTGGAATCCGAGGAACCTGCGCGCATGGCCTGCGGCATACGGCTCATGGGCAGCCTGGCCGACGATCTGCTGTGCGAGCAGGCCGACATGCTGGCCGGGTTCGCGGTATCGCCCCATGCCGCCTTGCGCGCAGCGGCCGCGCCCCTGGTCGAGCGCCTGGCCGGCACCCCTCTGTACAACGCGCGCTGCAACGCCCAGATCGCCGAACGCCTGCACGAGGTGCTGTTCCGTGCGGAAAAGGCCGAAGGCGTCCACGACGCGGCGCTGCGCCTGCTCACCGGCCCGCTGGCCGCCGTGGCCCCGGCCCGCGATGCCTCAGGCATCTGGCGCGCCCTGCAGGCCCAGGCCACGGGTGCGCAACGCTACGGCGCCTGGGGCCTGAAGGCGCTGGACATCCAGGCCTACACCATGCGCCAGTGGTCCACGCTGGCGCGGCATGCCGATGCCGATGTGCGCGCCCTGAGCCGCCAGAGCATCGACACGCGCCTCACGCCCATGGAACAGACCCGGCCCGAGCAGGCGGAACAGCTGCTGCCGCTGGCCGACGCCCTGTTCGCCGACACCCAGCAGTACGCACGCGAGATGTTCGGCCAGCGGCTGCCGGCCAATGCGCTCACGCCCGAGCTGCTGATCGGCTGGGTGGACCATCCCCAGTCCTGGGTACAGGCCCTGGGCCGCCAGCGGCTCGAGCAGCACATGAGCGCGCCCGAGGCCAGCCTCTACCTCGCGCGCCTGGCCCAGCACCCGGCCCCCGGCGTGCAGCTGTTCGTCACGCAATGGCTGCTGGCCCTGCCCGACGAGCCCGCACCGCAGCGCGCGGCGCGCCTGCAGGAGCTGCAGCCCTACTTCCTGGCCGTGCTCAGCCAGGTGCACCGCGCGCGCGCCAGCAAGACGCGCGTGCTGCATTTCCTGCGCGGCCAGGTCGATGCGCCCGAGACTGCGGCCGTGGTCGCGGCCATCTTCGCGCGGCAGGTGGTCAGCGCCAGCCAGGCCGACCAGCCCGACTATGTGGCCGGGCTGCGCGACATCGTGCAGCGCCATCCCCATCTGGCGCAAAGCTTCATGCAGCCCCTGGCGGCGGAGCGGCGCGGCCAGGCCCCGTCTTCCACCTGAGCGCCTGTTCACAGCACGGAGTCGAACGGACATGGAATTTCGCTATCAGTACTACGGCAGCACGCAGGTCAGCGACACGGCCACGCAACAGGCGTTTTCCTTCGCGCCCGACCTGCTGCGGCCTCCCACGCGCTTCGACGGCCTGCTCCGGCGCGACGGCCCGGCCTTCCTGCAGGTGCGCGAAGGCCTCAGCGCGCTGCACAGCGTGGTGGTCAGCGACATGCGTACGCGCGGCCGCGACAAGACGGCCTACCGCGAATGGCTGCAGGAGCATGAGTCCCAGCTGCTGGCCGGCTTCATGGCCGACACCGGCGGCGCCCAGGCGCGCGCCAGGGAAATCAGCGCCGAACTCAAGGACCTGCGCGAGACCCGCAACCAGGTGCTCTCCCCCTTCTACAAGGCCCAGCGCAAGTACTTCGACTGGCTGTTCGTGGCCAACCGCGATGCCTGGTATGTGCTGGACCCCGTGATCACCGTGCACCCGGACCGGCTGCTGTTCGAGGCCTTCAGCCAGGACGAGTCCAGCTACTGCGCGGTCAGCATCCGGCACGAGGCCTTCGAGCATGCGGGCGAGCGCATCTGCGGCACCACCAACATCGATTACTCGGCCAGCCTCTACGAAGAATTCCAGAAGATCCGCAACTACCGGGACACGCGGCTGACGCTGGACCCGGCGGGCTTTGCCGTGCAGGTGGGCGCCGATCCGGCACTGCGCGAGGAAAAGATCGACCTGCCCGACAGCTGGCTGCGCGGCTTCGTGCAGGTCTCCAGCGCCATGGCCCTGCCCGCCACCGTGGTGGAACTGCACCCCATGGACCTGTTCAACATCTGCGCGCAGCTACGTGCCCGGCGCGAGCGCCATGGCCCGCGCGCGCTGCGCTTCGAGCTGACGCCGGGGCAGCCGCCCGCCGTGGTGTTCGAGCCCTGGGAGGAACGCCTGGCCACCCGGCGCTCGCACGTCGTCAGCGATGCCTTGGGCACGGGCGGCGGCACCATCCGCCTGTGGGGGCGCCGGCGCCTGCTCACGCTGGAGCGGCTGATCCCGCAGGCCACGCGCGTGCGCGTGCACCTGCTGGGCAGCGGCATGCCCAGCTTCTGGGTGGTGGAGCTGGGCCAGGTCACGGTCACGCTGGGCCTGTCGGGCTGGAGCGCCAACGACTGGGCCGCCAGCGCGCGCTTTCACCTGATGGCGCCGCAGGCCGAGGTCACGCCCGCCCAGGTCGAGGCCGTGGGCCGGCAACTGCAGTCGTGCTGGCAGGCCGGCGCGCAGGAACTGGCCCAGGCCACGGGCCTGGCCCCGGCCCAGGTGCACACGGCCATGACGCGCTGGATGCAGGCCGGGCGTGCCGTCTACGACCTGGACGCCGGGCGCTACGCCTGGCGCGAGCTGCTGCGCGAGCCGCTGACGGCGCAGCAATTGCAGCCCGCCAACCCCGAGGAGGACAAGGCGCTGGCCCTGGTGCGCGGCAAGGCCATTGCCCCGCCGCGCATTGACCGCAAGGACGGCTTCAGCCGCATCACCGGCCAGATACCGCGCGCCGACGGCAAGCGCCTGTTCGACACCCAGCTCGAACTCAACGCGGACGAGCGCCTGACCGATGCGCGCTGCAGCTGCAACCACTACCAGCAGCACCGGCTGCGCCAGGGGCCCTGCGAGCACATGATTGCGCTGCGCCTGGTGGCGCAGGCCCAGCTCGATGCCGCACGCCAGCCGGCAGGCCCGCAGCAGGCGGCCGCAGCAGGACAAGGAGAAATCGCGTGAACCGCCTCAATTGCTCTACACTGCCACGCGGAGCGACGCGCAGGCTCTTGCAACCCGGGTGGTGTTTCGCCACCCTTGTGAACTGCCGTTTCATGCACCACGGGCGCCGTTTTCACTGTGCCACCCCAGCGACGGTATGCGTTTTCCTGAGTGGCTTGCTACAAGCGAAACACGCATACCGTCGCGGGGTGGCGTCGAGCGAACAGCTCCCGTCCCGTGAGCCCTGCGGGCTCTTCGACGAGAAGCGCGTCGCTCCACCTTCTTGCCCGCCTCGCACCGGCCGGGCCCGCCTTGCAGGGGTTGCCGCATGAGCCAGCCGCAACCCACGCGCGCCGAGATCTACGAGCGCATCAAGGCCTCCAGCAAACAGGAAGTCATCCTCGAGGAAATGCAGCGCCTGGGCTTCTGGCCCAAGGGCGAGGGACAGCCGCAGCTGGCCGCCGCCCACATCCAGCGCGAAGGCGAGCTGCAGCGCGAGCTGGCCGAGCTGCGCCAGCAGATCGCCGTGCGCCAGAACCCCGAGCGCGCACTGCGCCAGATGCGCAAGGAGCGCATGCAAAAGGCGCTGGCCCAGCGCGAGGAAACCAAACGCCGCCAGGCCCAGGAACGCCATGACAAGGCGCTGGCCTGGCATGCCAGGCGGTCCACGCACGTGGGCTATCTGGGTCCCGGCGTCTCCGCGGCCCTGCAGGATGCCGCCCGGGATGGCACGGAGCGCCGGCAGGCCGATCCGCAGCGGCTCGCCCGGCACGGCCTGCCGCAGCTGGCCGATGCCGCCCAGCTCGCCCAGGCCATGGGCATCACCGTGGCCGAGCTGCGCTTCCTGGGCTTTCACCGCGAGGTGGCCCGCACCCACCACTACCACTCGTTCACCCTGCCCAAGAAGACCGGCGGCGAGCGGCTGATCTCCGCGCCCATGCCGCGCCTCAAGCGCGCGCAGTACTGGGTGCTGGACAACATCCTCGCCAAGGTGCCCGCGCACGATGCCGCGCACGGCTTCCTGGCCGGCCGCTCCATCGTGAGCAATGCCGCGCCGCATGCGGGCCACGACGTGGTCATCAACCTGGACGTGAAGGACTTCTTTCCCAGCATTGCCTTCGGCCGCATCAAGGGCGTGTTCCGGCATCTGGGCTATGGCGAGGCCATGGCCACCCTCCTGGCCCTGCTGTGCAGCGAAAACCGCGCCCAGGCCTGGCAGGTGGATGGCGAAAAGCTCTTCGTCGGCGGCAAGGCGCGCGAGCGCGTGCTGCCCCAGGGCGCACCCACCAGCCCCATGCTCACCAACCTGCTGTGCCGCCGCCTGGACCGCCGCCTGCTGGGCCTGGCCAGGCAGCTGGGCTTTGTGTACACGCGCTATGCGGACGACCTGACCTTCTCGGCCTCGGGCGAGGCCGCGCGCGACAACGTGGGGCGGCTGCTGGGCCGCGTGCGCTGGATACTGCGCGACGAAGGCTTCACGCCCCACCCCGACAAGGAGCGCGTGATGCGCAAGGGCCGCCGCCAGGAGGTCACGGGGCTGGTGGTGAACGCGGACAAGCCCGGCGTATCGCGCCAGACGCGCAGGCGCCTGCGCGCCGCCCTGCACCGCGCCACGCAGGCCGGGACAGGCCTGCCAGGCCAATCTGTCCAGCCTGCCCAGGCGCCCCACTGGCAAGGCCAGCCGGCCCATGCCTCGCAGTTGCTGGGAATGGCGCAGTTCGTCCACCAGGTCGATCCCGTGCAGGGCGGGCCGCTGCTGGCACAGGCCCGGCAGCTCACGCGCAGCCCTGTGGACCGGGCGAACGACGCCCTGCTCGAGGCCAGCCGGCAGGACCGCGCCGCCGCGCGCGCCAAGCCCCCCGCAAACGCCACGTTCCGGCGCCTGGCAGCCGGCGGGCAGGCACCTGCGCTGGCCAGCGGCAAGCCATGGTGGCAGCCGGCCGCACCTGCAGCGCCCGTGCTGGAGAAGACCGACCAGCAGCGGCGCGAGCAGCGCCAGGAGGAACGGCAGGCCGCCCGGCAGGCGGCTGGCCCTGCCCCCGGCGCCGCAAGCGCCCTGCCCGCGCCATCGCCATCACCGGCCGCACCGGACCCGAATCCGCCCGCATCGAAAAGGCCGCCGATGGCCGGCCTGCTCACCTACTGGGCGCAGATCGTGATCTGCTTCCTGCTGGGCACCGTGTTCCAGGCCCGGCTGATCACGCTGATCGGCATCGTCCTGGTCGTCATCCTCAGGTACCGGCGCATCCAGCGCTGGGATGTCTTCGGGGCGGCGATGGTGGTGGCCGTGCTGGTCGGCCTGGGATTGCGGCTTTCGTAGCGATCAGCGCACCGCGCTGCGCAGTGCCAGAAAGCGGCGCGGCGAGGTGCCCACGGCCTTGCGGAACATGGTCACGAAGGCCGGTGCGCTTTCGTATCCCAGGGCATCGGCCACGGTCTGGATGCGCAGCCCCTGGGACAGCTGCTGCAGCGCGGTGAGCACATGCAGCTGGCGGCGCCACTGGTTGACGGTGAGGCCGGTCTCGGCCAGGAACAGCCGCGTCATGCTGCGCTCGCTCATGCCGATGCGCTGGGCCCAGTCGGCCAGCCGCGCCTGCAGCTGGGGCTGCTCGCACAGGGCGCCGGTCATGCGGCGCAGGCGGCGGTCGCGCGGCAGGGGCAGGTGCAGGCCCTCGGGCTGCGCGTTCTGGATTTCATCGAGCAGGACCTGCATGAGCCGGCCATCGCCGCTGTCGGGCTCGTAGTCCTGCGGCAGGCCCTGCACGCGCTCCAGCAGGGCATGCAGAAAGGGCGAGACGGCCAGCGCATGGCAGGGGCCGGGCGCGGGGCGCGCCGCGCCGGATTCCACAAAGACGATATGGCCGCTGGCCGCACCGCTGCAGCTGACGCGGTGCAGCGTGCCGCCCGGAATCCAGGCGGCGCTGCGCGGCGGCACCACGCAGACGCCGGCCTCGGTCTCCAGCGTGATCAGGCCCGCATTGGTGACCATGAGCTGGCTCTTGCGGTGGGCATGGAAGTCCATTGCCCAGTCACCCGGGCCCGAGCGCATCGGCAGGACGATCACGGGACGGTCCACATGGTCGGGATCCCACCTCTCGGGCAGGACTTTGAGCAGGGCGGAATCCACGGCATTCATGGTGTTTCTCTCAGTTCATGTCAATCGGTCATCAATCGGACCCGAGCAGCTCCCGTGCACGCTGCTGCGCCTCCTCGGGGGAGGCCACCAGCAGCATGGGATAGCCCCAGGCCTTGCCGAACATCTGTGCGAAGGCCTCGGCCTCGGCGCGCTTGTGCGCATCGGGCTCGGCGTGGACAAGGGCGCGCACCAGGCTTTTGAGCTCGGGGCGGCGGGCCTTCATCCACAGCACGACCTGCTTGCGCTCCTCGGGCGAGCGCTCCTCCTGGGACATGTCGCCGTCGCTGAAGAAGACAAAGGCCTGGCCGCGGGCCAGCAGGGCCGAGAAGTCCTCCAGCAAGCGGTCCACGGGCACGGCCTTGTCGCGCTCGTAGCCCATGCGGACCAGGGGAAAGCTGCTGCTGTCGATGTACATGGAAACCTCCGGCCGATGCCATTCAATACAAATGAGACCCATTACTGTATGAATGAACGGCAGCTGCGTCATTGCAGCACTCGGCCAAAGAATTTCGCAGTCCGGCCAGGACGCCTGCAGGGGCGGTACAAGCCCCGGTTGCCCTGTTCCTGCGCTTTCGCTCAGAATGGCCGCATTCTTCGAGTTCAAGTGAACTTGAAGTCAAGCCACGAAGGAAAGCCACCATGAAAACCGAGGATGATCCGCTGCTCAGCATCGGCGACGTGGCGCAGCGCAGCGGGGTCAAGGCCTCGGCGCTGCGCTTTTACGAGTCGCTGAACCTGATCGAGTCCGTGCGCAGCGCCAGCGGCCACCGGCGCTACCACCGCTCGTCGCTGCGGCGCATCGCCTTCGTGGTGTTCGCCCAGCGCATCGGCTTCACGCTGGAGGAGATCGCCGAGCAGCTGGCCAAGCTGCCCAGCCGCCATGTCCCCACGGGCGGGGACTGGCAGAAGATGTCGCGGGTCTGGAAGCAGCGGCTGGACGACCGCATAGGCGAGCTGCAGCGGCTCAGCGAGAGCCTGGACCAGTGCATTGGCTGCGGCTGCCTCTCGCTGCGCCACTGCGTGCTGCACAACCCCGGCGACCTGTGCGCACAGAACGGCCCCGGGCCGCGCCGCTGGCTGGGCGACCCGCCGCCCGTGGCCATGGGCGGGCCCTGCCCGGGCCACTGCCACGACGAAGGCTGATCAGGACACGCGCCGTGTCGTGACGAAGTCCAGCACGGCCTGCAGCATGCGCTGCAGCGTGGGCTGGATCTGTTCGGCGCGCTCGGGAAGGTAGTCGAAGGGCAGCGCTTCCTGCATGTAGCTGCACTGCGTCATCTCCAGCTGCACGGCGTGGATGCCGGCCTCGGGCTGGCCGTAGTGGCGCGTGATGTAGCCGCCCGTGAAGCGGCCGTTGAGTATGGCGGTGTGGCCCGGCGCGGTCTGCGCAATGGCCAGCAGATGCTCGGCCAGTTCCAGCGCGCAGCTCGTGCCCTTGCCGGTGCCCAGGTTCAGGTCGGGCAGCTTGCCTTCGAAGAAACGCGGCAGCACCGAGCGGATGGAGTGCGCGTCCCACAGCGCCACGGTGCCGTGCACGGCCTTGAGGCGGTCCAGCTCGGCGCGCAGCTGTGCGTGGTACGGGCCCCAGATGGCCTCGCGGCGCGCGGCGATTTCGGCGTCCGTGGGCACATCGGCCGGGTCGGCGTACAGCGGCGTGTCGTCGAAGGTGTCCACGGGGCACAGGCCGGTGACGCTCTGGCCCGGGTAGAGGCTGGCGCCATCGGGCGGACGGTTCAGGTCCACCACATAGCGCGAATGCGTGGCCACGAGGATGGAGGCGCCCATGGCCCTGGCGAACTCGTACAGGCGCGGCAGGTGCCAGTCGGTGTCGGGCACGTGGCGGGCTTCCTCGGTCAGGCGCGCGGCGATGTCGGGCGGCACATGGGTGCCCGCATGCGGCATGGAGATCAGCAGCGGCGCCGTGCCCTGGTGGAAGATGAAGGGAGGGGGAGCGGTATCGGTCATGGCGTGATTCTGGAACGTTTCTGGCGGGTTTCGCGGGCCCATGGCATGCGGGGGCCTCAGGATTGCAGGGTGGCCGCGCGGGCCGCGACAAAGCCGCGGGCTGCCGCCTCGTGCAGAGCATGCCGTCCGGCCTGCACGCGGCGCTCGCCGCCCACCCACAGGCTGTGCAGCGCGCTGCTGCGGTGGCTGCCGAAGACATGGGCCGAGACCATGGCCTGCACCGGCAGGCCGGCCAGTGCCACATGGCCTGCATCCAGCGCCAGGAAGTCGGCCTGCTGGCCCACGGCCAGCCCGGCCACGGGGCGGCCTGCGGCCTGGGCACCGCCCTGCACGGCAGCGGTCCACAGCGCGGTGCCCACCTGCGGGTCGGGGCCGGCCAGCACATTGCGCTGGCGCAGCGACAGGCGCTGGCTGTATTCGAGCATCAGCAGTTCCTCGGCCGCGTTGACGCAGGCATGGCTGTCCGAGCCCACGCCCCAGGCGCCGCCATGGCCCAGCCATTGCGGCATGTCGAAGATGCCATCGCCCAGGTTGGCCTCGGTGGTGGGGCAGATGCCGGCCACGGCGCCGCTGCGCGCGGCGCCCGCGTATTCACCGGGCGTCATGTGGGTGGCGTGGACCAGGCACCAGCGCGCGTCCACGGGGGCATGCTCCAGCAGCCATTGCACGGGGCGCTGGCCGCTCCAGGCCAGGCAGTCGTCCACCTCCTGGGTCTGCTCGGCAATGTGGATGTGGAGGGGCGCGCGCGCGTCCAGCGCCGTCAGGCCCTCCACGGCCACGCGCAGGCTGTCGGGCGGCACGGCGCGCAGCGAGTGGGGCGCCAGGCCCAGGGCCGCGCCTTGTGCGCGCGCCTCGGGCAGCAGGCGCTGCAGCAGGGCCAGCATGTTGTCGGTGCTGCGGATGAAGCGCGCCTGGTCGGCGCGCGGCGGCTTGCCGCCGAAGCCGCTGGTCTGGTAGAGCACGGGCAGCAGGGTGATGCCCATGCCGGCCTTGCGCGCGGCGCGCAGCAGGGCCAGGGACAGCGTGGCGTCGTCGGCATAAGGCCGGCCATCCCGGTCGTGGTGCACGTAGTGGAATTCGCAGACCGAGGTGTAGCCGGCCTCCAGCATCTCCACGTACAGCCAGGTGGCGATGGCCTCCAGCGACTCGGGCGTGATGCGCGCGGCAAAGCGGTACATTAGGTCGCGCCAGCTCCAGAAGCTGTCCTGGGCCTCGGCGCGGTATTCGGTCAGGCCCGCAAAGGCGCGCTGGAAGGCATGCGAGTGCAGGTTGGGCATGCCGGGCAGCACGGGGCCGGGCGCGCGCGGCGCGCTGCCGGGCGGGGCGTCGGCCTGTACGGCCAGCAGGCGCCCTGCGCCATCCCAGCGCAGCAGCACATTGCGCGCCCAGCCCGTGGGCAGCAGCGCATGCTCGGCGAACAGCGTGCGGCTGTCGGGTGTCGGGTCGATGCCGCTCATTGCCCGGCCTCCAGGATCTCGGCCAGCGCGCGCACGAAGCGTTCGTTGTCGGCCTCCGTGCCCACGGAGACGCGGATGAAGTGCTCGAAGCCCGGCTCCTTCCAGGGCTTGACGATCAGGCCCCGGGCCAGCAGCGCCTCGTTCACGGGGCCGTTGGGGCGGCCGATGTCGATGAACAGGAAGTTGGCGGCCGAAGGCGCTATCCGAAGTGCGGGCAGTGCAGGCAGGGCGGCCAGCCGCTGCGCCAGCACATCGCGCAGGCGCACGGTCTCGGCCACGCCGCGCTGCATGAAGTCCTCGTCGCCCCAGGCCGCCAGCGCCGCCGCCTGGGCGGCCTGGTTGACGTTGAAGGGCGTGCGCACGCGGTCCAGCAGTTGCACCAGGGCCGCGTCGCTGGCCAGGCCGTAGCCCACGCGCAGGCCCGCCAGGCCCCAGGCCTTGGAGAAGGTGCGCAGCACGATCCAGGGCATGGCGCGGCCGCGCAGCAGGGCCAGCACGTCGGGGTAGTCGTCGGCGTGCAGGGCGTACTCGTAGTAGGCCTCGTCCACCACCAGCAGGGTCTGCGGCGGCGTGGCGTCCAGCAGGCGCGCGAAATCGCGGGCGCTGAACATGCAGCCCACGGGATTGGAGGGATTGGCCAGCATGGCGATCTTGGGACCGCGCGCCAGCGCCTGGCACCAGGCATCGACGTCGAAGTCCAGCGCGGGCGTCAGCTCCAGCAGCTCGACGCGGGCGCCCATCATGCGCGGGTAGATCTCGTGCAGGCCGAAGGCCGGGCGCTGGGTGAGCACGCGGTCGCCGGGCGAGAGAAACGCCTGGCACAGCATCTGCAGGATGTCCTCGGAGCCGTTGCCCACGGCAATGGCCTCGGCCGGCACGCCGGTGCGCGCGGCGATGGCCGCGCGCACCGGCGTGCATTGCGCATCGGGATAGGTGCCCACGTGCAGGGCCAGGTCGGCCAGGGCGCGGGCCACGGCGGGGCTGGCGCCAAAGGGGTTCTCGTTGCTCGCCAGCCGCGCGATCTCGGTGACGCCGTAGCGCGCCCGCACGGCCTCGGAGGACAGGCCTGCGTTGTAGGGCGGCAGCGGCGGCACTTCGGGGCGTGCCAGGGTGTGGATCGCGTGGAGGGCGGGAGCGTTCATAGGTCGAATACCTTGCCGGGGTTGAACAGATGCAGGGGGTCCAGCGCCTGCTTGATGGCGCGCATGACGGCCAGTTCGGCCGGGGTGCGGCTGGCGCCGAGATAGGGCTTCTTGTGCAGGCCGATGCCGTGCTCGGCCGAGACGCTGCCGCCGAACTCGCCGACCAGGTGGTACAGCGCGGCCTCGACGCCTTCGCAGTCGCCGTTGGCGGTGGCACCGTCCACCGAGACATGCAGGTTGCCGTCGCCCACATGGCCGAAGAACAGCGTGTGGTGGCCGGGCCAGCGCGCGTCGAACGCGGCGCGGCAGGCATCGGCAAAGCGGCCGATGTCGGCCTGGGGCAGGCTGACGTCGAAGTTGACGGGCGGATGCATGTTCGTGTTGAGCTCGGCCGGCGCCTCGCGCAGCTTCCACAGCTGGCGCGCCTGGGCCACGGACTGGGCGATGACGGCATCGGCCACCTCGCCGGCCTCCATGGCCTCGCCCAGGGCCTCTTCCACGTCGGCGCGCAGCGTGGCCTCGTCCTTGCCGTCCACATCGATCAGGGCCAGCAGCGCATGCGCCTGGCCAAAGGGCGGCTGCAGCTTCTGCCAGCGGATGGAGGCCTGGATGAAGCTGTCCCACATCAGCTCGAAGGCCGCCACGCCGTTGCCAAAGCGCGATTGCATGCGCGCGAGCACGGACAGCGCCGCATCGAAGTCCGGCACGGCCACCAGGGCCGTGGCGCGGGCCTGGGGCGCGGGGCGCAGGCGCAGCAGCACGCGCGTGACGATGCCCAGCGTGCCCTCCGAGCCGATGAAGAACTGCTTGAGGTCGTAGCCCGTGTTGTTCTTGAGCATGGGGCGCAGCATGGGCAGCACCGTGCCGTCGGCCAGCACCACCTCCAGGCCCAGCACCTGCTCGCGCATCATGCCGTGCTGCAGCACGCCGTTGCCGCCCGCATTGGTGGCCACGTTGCCGCCGATCTGGCAGCTGCCGCGCGCGCCCAGGTCCACGCCGAAGACCATGCCTGCGGCCACGGCCGCCTCCTGCACGGCCTGCAGCGTGGCGCCGGCCTGCACGGTCATCAGCGCGGTGCGCGCGTTCACGTCCTCGATGGCATTCATGCGCTCCATGGAGACGGCCACCGCACCCGGCACGGGCACGGCCGCACCGGCCAGGCCCGTGAGCCCGCCCTGGGGCACGACAGGCACGCGGTGGGCCGTGCACAGGCGCATGAGCGCGCTGACCTCGTCGGTGCTGCGCGGGCGCACCAGGGCCAGCGGGCGCTGGGGCGGCGTGCCGCTCCAGTCGGTGTGGTAGCGCGCGGGCACATCGTCGCCGCGCTGCGCCACTTCGGCGCCCAGGGTGGAAATCAATTCATCGAGAAACAGTGCATGGGGCATGAGCAGGCTTTCAGTGGCTCCCCTGCCCGCGGGTCCGCACGATGCGGCCCTGGCGCACGATGGTGCAGTCAGGCTTGCTGCCGAACCAGTAGGCCAGCTCGGCCGCATGGCGCACGGGCCAGAGCACGAAGTGGGCGGGACGGCCGGCCGCGATCAGGCCATGCTCGTCCTGCAGGCCCAGGGCGCGCGCGGCATGGCGGGTGATGCCCGCCAGGGCCTCGGGCACGGTGAGCCGGAACAGGGTGCAGGCCATGTTGGCCATGAGCAAAAGGCTCAGGCAGGGGGAGGTGCCCGGATTGTGATCGGTAGAGACGGCCATGGGAACGCCCGCGGCGCGCAGGCCCGCGATGGGCGGCATGTGGGTGTCACGCAGCGTGTAGTAGGCGCCGGGCAGCAGCACGGCCACGGAACCCGCGCCGCGCATGGCGGCGATACCTGCTTCCGACAGGTGCTCGATGTGGTCGCAGGACAGCGCGCCATAGCGGGCCGCGAGGGCCGCCCCCTCCATGTTCGACAGCTGCTCGGCATGCAGCTTGACGGGCAGGCCCAGGCGGCGTGCGGCCTGGAAGACCTGCTCGGTCTCGGCCAGCGAGAAGGCGATGCGCTCGCAGAACACATCGACCGCATCGACCAGGCCCTCGGCCGCCAGCGCGGGCAGCATGGTGCCGGCGACGAGGTCGATGTAGTCCTGGCTGCGCCCTGCGTACTCGGGCGGCAGCGCATGCGCGCCCAGGAAGGTGGTGCGCACGGTCACGCCCAGGGCCTGGCCCAGGCGCCGGGCCACGCGCAGCTGCTTGCGCTCGTGCTCCAGCGCCAGGCCGTAGCCCGACTTGATCTCGATGGCGCAGACGCCCTCGTCCAGCAGCTGCTGCAGGCGCGGCAGGGCCTGGGCGAACAGCTCGTCCTCGCTGGCCTCGCGCGTGGCACGCACGCTGGAGACGATGCCGCCGCCGGCGCGTGCCACTTCCTCGTAGCTGGCGCCGTCCAGGCGCATGGCGAATTCGTTGGCGCGCTCGCCGCCATAGACCAGGTGGGTGTGGCAATCGACCAGGCCCGGCGTGGCCAGCATGCCCTGGCCGTCATGGCGCGGCAGGGACGCATATGCGGGCGGCAGGGCCTGCTGCGGCCCCACCCAGGCCACGCGGCCCTGCTGCACCACGATGCAGGCATCCTCGCCATCACCCACGGCCTGGCCGGCCTCGAACATGTCAGGCGCCAGGCGCAGGTTCTGCCAGCAGCCGTCGGCCGAGGAGGATGGAGCGAGTGCGGAAGCGGATGCAGAAGCGGGTGCGTGGGGCTCGGTCATGGAGGTGATTCCTTGGATGTCGTGGGTCGTCAGCAGGCTTGCAGCAGCACCTGCACCAGCCGCGCGTCGTCGGTCTGCGGCACCAGCTGCTGCGGGTCGGGCTGCTGCGCGCTCCACCACAGGCCCTGGCCGGGGATGAGCGCAGCGCCATCCGCCTGCCAGTCGCCCTGCAGCACCATGCACAGGCCGGCGTCGGCGCGGCCGGCGTCGGCAGCGCTGTCCAGCACCTGGACCTGCGCCCGCCACCGGCCGCGCCGCGCCATCACGTTGAAGTCGGTGGAAGTGCCGCCCAGCAGCGAGCAGCCCAGCGCCACATCGCCGGAGAAGGCAAACGGCTGCCAGCGCGCGTCCAGCACATGGTCGATGCCTTCGCCGCGCAGGTGCACGCCGTCGCCATCGAGCAGCATGATCTGCCGGTCCACGCCCGCAAAGGCCGAGAACGGGCCGGGCTGGTCAATGGTGGCCACGCTGATGCGCCAGCCAAAGGCCTCCATGCCGGCCCCGGGCGGCCAGCAGGCGATCTCGCGCGTGCTGCCGCCCCCGTTCTTCCAGGGGCTGGCGGCGATCTGGTTCAGGTCGAAACGCTGCATGGCCGTGGTGTCCTGCAAGCGGCTCACTTGACCATGGGCAGGTTCAGCTGATGGCGCTTGGCGGCCGCCACGGCAATGTCGTAGCCCGCATCCGCATGGCGCATCACGCCGGTGGCCGGATCGTTCCAGAGCACGCGGCCCAGGCGGGCGGCGGCCTCGTCCGTGCCATCGGCCACGATGACCACGCCCGCATGCTGGGAGTAGCCCATGCCCACGCCGCCGCCGTGGTGCAGGCTGACCCAGGTGGCGCCGCCTGCAGTGTTGAGCAGGGCGTTGAGCAGCGGCCAGTCGCTGACGGCGTCCGTGCCGTCCTTCATGGATTCGGTCTCGCGGTTGGGGCTGGCCACCGAGCCGCAGTCCAGGTGGTCGCGGCCGATCACGATGGGGGCCTTGAGTTCGCCGTTCTTCACCATCTCGTTGAAGGCCAGGGCCGCCTTGTGGCGCTCGCCCAGTCCCAGCCAGCAGATGCGCGCGGGCAGGCCCTGGAAGCTGATGCGCTCGCGCGCCATGTCCAGCCAGCGGTGGGTGTGCTTGTTGTCGGGGAACAGTTCCTTGATCTTGGCGTCGGTCTTGTAGATGTCCTCGGGGTCGCCGGACAGGGCCACCCAGCGGAACGGGCCCTTGCCCTCGCAAAACAGCGGCCGGATGTAGGCGGGCACGAAGCCGGGGAAGTCGAAGGCGTTCTTCACGCCCTGGTCCAGGGCCACCTGGCGGATGTTGTTGCCGTAGTCCACCGTGGGAATACCCATGGCCTGGAAGTCCAGCATGGCCTGCACGTGCTGGGCGCAGCCCTGGGCGGCGGCGGCCTTGAGCTGGGCATGGCGCGACGGGTCGGCCGCGGCGGCACGCCACTCGTCCACGGTCCAGCCCACGGGCAGGTAGCCGTTGATCAGGTCATGGGCGGAGGTTTGGTCGGTCACGATGTCGGGGCGGGCGCCGCCGGCCTTTGCGCGGCGCACCAGCTCGGGCAGGATTTCGGCGGCATTGCCCAGCAGGCCGATGGAGATGGCCTCGCCCGCAGCCGTGTGCTGGGCGATGAGCTCCAGCGCGTGGTCGATGTCGCGCGCCTGCTTGTCCAGGTAGCGTGTGCGCAGGCGGAAGTCGATGCTGCTTTGCTGGCATTCGATGGCCAGCACGCAGGCGCCGGCCAGCACGCCGGCCAGCGGCTGGGCACCGCCCATGCCGCCCAGGCCCGCCGTGAGGATCCACTTGCCCGTGAGGTCGTTGTTGTAGTGCTGGCGACCGGCCTCGACGAAGGTCTCGAACGTGCCCTGCACGATGCCCTGGGCACCGATGTAGATCCAGCTGCCGGCCGTCATCTGGCCGTACATGAACAGGCCCTTCTGGTCGAGCTCGTTGAAGTGCTCCCAATTCGCCCACTGGGGAACGAGGTTGGAGTTGGCCAGCAGCACGCGCGGTGCGTTCTCGTGCGTCTTGAACACGCCCACGGGCTTACCCGACTGGATCAGCAGCGACTCGTCGGCCTCCAGCTTTTTCAGCGACTCCAGGATCTGGTCATAGCACTCCCAGTTGCGCGCCGCGCGGCCGATGCCGCCGTAGACCACCAGGGCCTTGGGGTTCTCGGCCACGTCGGGGTCCAGGTTGTTCTGCAGCATGCGGTAGGCGGCCTCGGCCAGCCAGTTCTTGCAGTGCAGTTCGCTGCCGCGCGGGGCGCGGATGACGCGGCTGGCGTCATAGCGGGGATTGGTGGCAGCCGTGGCAGCGTTGGCGTTGAGGATGGCGTCGTTGGCGTTCATGGCGATCTCCTGGGTGCGTAGGGTGAGCGGTTGCGGGGTTCAGGCAGCCTGGTGGCTGGGCAGGTGGCGGACGATGGCCTGGGGCCAGTCCGTGGCAAGCGCCCACTGGCGCATGGTTTCGATGTCGGGTGCCAGGTAGCGGTCACGGTCCAGGTGCGGAACCTGGCTGCGGATCAGCGCGTACTGCGCCTCGATCAGTTCGGAGCTGCTCAGGCTGCGGTCGAAGTCCATGCCCTGGGCGGCGGCCATGGCTTCCACGCCCACGATGACGGCGGTGTTGCGCGCCATCTCGCCCAGGCGCCGCGCGCCGTAGGTGGCCATGGAGACATGGTCTTCCTGGTTGGCCGAGGTGGGCAGGCTGGTGACGCTGCTGGGATGAGCCAGGCACTGGTTCTCGGCAGCCAGGGCGGCGGCCGTGACCTGGGCGATCATGAAGCCCGAGTTCACGCCGCTGTCGGCAATCAGGAAGGCCGGCAGGCCCGACAGGCCGGTGTCCAGCAGCAGGGCCATGCGGCGCTCGGAGATGGCGCCGATCTCGGCCAGGGCCAGGGCGATGATGTCGGCCGCGAAGGCCACGGGCTCGGCATGGAAGTTGCCGCCCGAGATCACGTCGCCGTTGTCGAAGACCAGCGGGTTGTCCGAGGCGGCGTTGGCCTCGATCACCAGCACGCGGGCCGCATGGCTGAGGTTGTCCAGGCAGGCGCCCATGACCTGGGGCACGCAGCGGATGGAGTACGGGTCCTGCACGCGGCCGCAGTGGGGGTGGGAGGTGTCGATAGCGCTGCCGTCCAGCAGCTCGCGCACGGCGGCGGCCACGGCGATCTGGCCAAGCTGGCCGCGCGCCTCGTGGATGCGGGCGTCGAACGGCTTGACCGAGCCCTTGATGGCCTCCAGCGTCAGGCAGCCCGCCACCAGGCCGGCCGCGAACACGCTCTCGCCCTGGAACAGGCCCACCAGGGCCAGGGCCGTGGACACCTGGGTGCCGTTGAGCAGGGCCAGCCCTTCCTTGGGGCCGAGCACGAAGGGCTCCAGGCCCACGTGGCGCATGGCCTCGGCGCCGGACACCACCTGTCCGTCGATCTTGGCCTGGCCTTCGCCGATCAGCACGCAGGCCAGGTGCGACAGCGGCGCCAGGTCGCCGGAGGCGCCCACCGAGCCCTTGGCGGGGATCACGGGCAGCACGTCGGCGTTGGCCAGGGCCAGCAGCGCGTCCACCAGCTCGGGGCGCACGCCCGAGTGGCCGCGCGCCAGGCTCACGGCCTTGGTGGCCAGCACCAGGCGCACCACGGCGTCGGGCAGCGGCTCGCCCGTGCCCACGCTGTGCGACAGCACCAGGTTGCGCTGCAGTTCGGCCAGGCGGTCATGGGCGATCTTGGTGGAGGCCAGCTTGCCGAAGCCGGTGTTGATGCCATAGACGACCTGGTCCTCATCCACGATGTGCTGCACATGGGCCTGGGCGGCGCGCATGCGCTCGTAGGCGGGCGCCGCCATGGACAGGCGCACGCCGCCCTGCTGTATGGCCCGCAGCTGGGCCAGGGTGACTTGGCCGGGCTGCAGCGTCAGCGCGGTGCCGGGACGGGAGGTGAGGCCGGGAGTCGTGATGGTGTTCATGGTGATGCCCTGTCGGTGTCTGGAAGGATGTGCCAGGATGGATGTCTATGCCTGTCTATACAATATCAATCGAAGCGGAACAGCGCAAGAGCGGGAACCCCGCCTTTCCGGCCTCAGCCGTCGTGCGATCCGCCGTCGGTGCGAAAGCGGCTGCCCAGCCGGTAGCGCATGCCCGGATGCACGCAGTGCACCCAGGTCACGGGCGTGCCCAGGTACCAGGTGCGGCGCGTCAGCGTCAGGCAGGGCTGGTCGGTCTCCATCTGCAGCCAGCGTGCCTGCTCGGGCGTGGGCAGCATGGCGTCCACCACATGCTCGATCTGGTCGAAGGGCACGTTGCGCACCAGGTACACCGAAGGCTGGATCAGCGAGAAGTCCTGCTCCATGAAGTCCGGCGCCATGCGCGGGTTCACATGGCGGTCTTCCAGCTGCACGGGCACGTCGTTCTCGAAATGCACGCCCTGCAGGTGGAACACCGAGCTGCCGGCGGACAGCTGCAGCGAAGCCGCCGCCTCGGGCGAGGCCGACTCGCGGCGCACGCTGATCAGCTCGAAGCGGTGGTCATGGCCGCGCTGGCGGATTTCCTCGGCGATGTTGGCGATGCGCAGCAGCGTGGACTGCGGCTTTTCCTCGGCCACGAACGAGCCCACGCCCGCCACCCGCACGATCACGCCCTGCTCGGCCAGCTCGCGCAGCGCGCGGTTGGCCGTCATGCGGGCCACGCCGAACTCCTGCACCAGCTCCTGCTCGGACGGCACGCGCTCGCCGGCCGACAGCGAGCCATCGGCGATCTTGCGCATCACATGGTCCTTGACCTGCTGGTACAGGGCCATGGGCACCTCCGCCGTCGTTGCGGAAAGACGAGAAGCCGTGGAGCGGGAAGACATGGTGTGGGCAGTGGTCATGAAAAGCGTCAGTGTGCAGCAGCAGCCAGCGACTCTGCGCGAATCTCTTCGGTCAGCCGGGCTTTCAGCTCCATGAACTCGGGCGATGTCTTGACCGTGTAGTGGCGCGGATGCGGCAGGTTCACGGGAATGTCGGCCTTGATGCGGCCCGGCCGCGCGCTGAACACGGCCACGCGGTTGGCCATGAAGATGGCCTCGTCGATGTCGTGGGTGACGAACATCACGGTCTTGCGCTCGGCCTCCCAGATTCCCAGCAGCAGCTCCTGCATGAGCACGCGGGTCTGGTTGTCGAGTGCGCCGAAGGGCTCGTCCATGAGCAGGATCTTGGGATCGTTGGCCAGCGCGCGCGCAATGGCCGTGCGCTGCTGCATGCCGCCCGACAGCTGCTTGGGAAAGTGGTTCTCGAAGCCGCGCAGCCCCACCTTGGCGATGAAGTAGTCGCTGCGCTCCTTTTGCAGCGCCTCGCTCACGCCCTTCTCGCGCAGGCCGAAGCGGATGTTCTGGGCCACCGTCAGCCACGGGAACAGCGTGTAGCTCTGGAACACCATGCCGCGGTCGGCGCCCGGCCCGTCCACGGCGCGGCCGTCCAGCAGCACCTGGCCCGTGGTCGGGAAATCCAGCCCCGCCGCAATGCGCAGCATGGTGGACTTGCCGCAGCCCGAAGGGCCGAGGATGGTGACGAAGTCGTTCTCGCGGACCTCGAAATCCACAGGCAGCAAGGCCTGCGTGCTCGTGCCCTTGTGGCTGGTGAAGGTGCGCGAAACACCTTGAATGGACAGCAGATTCATCACAGGGTGCTCCACTCGAACATGCGACGGTTCAGCGATTTGAAGATGAAATCGGACACCAGGCCGATGAGGCCGATCACGATGATGCCGAAGATGATCTGGCCCGTGTTCAGCAGCGCCTGGCTGTCGGTGATCATGTGGCCGATGCCCGAGGACGAGCCGATCAGCTCGGCCACGATCACATAGGTCCAGGCCCAGCCCAGCACCAGGCGCAGCGTCTCGGCAATGCCGGGCGCGGCGCCCGGGATCAGCACGCGGCGCACCACGCCGGTGTTGGAGGCGCCCAGCGTGTAGGCGGCCTCCACCAGGTCCTTGCGTGCGCCGCCCACGGTCACGGCCACCATCAGCGTGATCTGGAACACCGAGCCGATGAAGATGACCAGCAGCTTCTGCGTCTCGCCCACGCCGGCCCACAGGATCAGCAGCGGGATGAAGGCCGAGGCCGGCAGGTAGCGGCAGAACGAGACAAAGGGCTCGAAGAAGGCCTCGACCGGCTTCCAGGCGCCCATGGCAATGCCCAGGGGCACGGCCACGACCGAGGCCAGGATGAAGCCGCCCATCACGCGCCAGACCGTCATGCCGATGTCGTGCAGGAAGCCGTACTCGGTGAACAGCAGCACGCCCTCGCGCGCCATGGTCATGGGGCTGGCCAGGAAGGTCGGGGAGACGAAGCCGCCCAGCGTCACAGCCGCCCAGACGAGAAAGAACAGCACGAAGAAGGCCACACCCAGCACCCACTTGGCCGTGGGGCTGACGGGCTCCAGCGGCGCCATGCGGCGGCGGCGGACGGGGGCTGGCGCCGCGGCGGGCGCGGGAGCGTGCGGTGTGGCGTGGGTCATGGGCTTGTTAGCCGGCTGGACTGCGGAAGTGGATGCGGCTTGCATGGTCATCCCCTGGCGGGCTTACTGGATGAAGCTGGCGTCGTACATCACGCCATAGTTCTCGGGGATGGAGCGGATGATGCCGGCCTCCTTGAGGATCACGGCCGATTCCTTCATGAACGGCACCAGCTCGTTGGCGAAGAATTTCTGGTTGGCTTCCTTGTCGGACCACTTGAGGTAGGAGGCCGACTTGCCGAACTGCTCGCCGCTTTGCTTGACGGCCGTGCCCATGATCTCGAAGGACTTGGTCTTGTCGGCCTCGATCATGGCCACCGCATCGAAATACGACTGGGCCAGGGCCTTGGCGGCGGCGGCGTTGGCCTTGAGCCACTTGGGATCGCAGCCCACGGTGTCCATGACCATGGGGTAGTCGATGGTGGTGGCCAGGATCTTGCCCGCCGCCGGGTTGGCGCGGATGGTGGACAGGTAGGGCTCGTAGCTCATGGCCGCATCGTTCTGGCCGGCCACGAAGGCCTGGGCCGCGGGCTGCGGCTCCAGCGAGACGGTCTTCACATCCTTCATGGTCATGCCGTTCTTGTGCAGCATCCAGGCCAGGCCGAAGTACGGCGCCGTGCCCGGCGCGCTCACGGCCACGGTCTTGCCCTTGAGGTCGGCAAAGCCCTTGACGTCATTGCGCACGGCGATGCCGTCGGCGCCATAGGACTTGTCCATCTGGAAGATCTGCACGATGGGCACGCCGTTCGTGTTCCAGGCCACATGCGTCTCGATGGTGGTGGCCGCGCACTGGATGGCGCCCGAGGCCAGGGCCAGGTGGCGGTCCTTCTGCGGAATCATCTTCAGGTCCACCGCCAGGCCGTTCTTCTTGAAGATGCCGGCCTTGTCGGCCAGGGTCAGCGGCGCGAAGCCTGTCCAGCCCGACATGCCCAGGGTGATCTTGGTCTCCTGCGCGGCAGCGGGCTGCAGTGCGGCGGCAAGGCAGAGGGCGGCGGCCAGCGGCCCCAGGGGCAGGCGGCGGAACGTGGGGATCGAACTCATGTGGCACTCCTCGGTCGGGAAAGCAAGTTGGCAATGGCAGTTTCGGGGTCCGCGGGCAGACCGGTGCGGAAGCCCGAAGTGTGTTTTTGCCGACCAAACATGTATATACAGGATTACCCGGCAAACCTGGCAAGGGCGGAAACCTGCATCCATCTGCGGTCAACACAGAGAGCGAGAGCAAGCACCGTGCCAACCCATCTTGTCCATACAAGCTGGGGAAAGTCCCTGGTCGCGATTCACCACCGTGGTGCAGGCCACCGCACGGCGCGCCGCTACGGTGCAATCACAGCCCGCGCCACCTTCAAAAAAGGTGCAATCAGCGGCGAGGCATTGCCCGCCGGCACGGCCAGCACCACGGGCTGGGGGGCCACGCGGCCCCGGATGCGGCGGCAGGCCAGGCGCTGGCCATCGTGGGCGCGGTCCACCACCGGTCGCGTGGTCAGCACGCTCAGGCCGTGGCCATTGGCCACCATGGAGCGCAGCATCTCGATGGAGGCGAACTCATGGGCCACCAGCGGCGTCACGCCGGCCTCGCGGAACAGCGACAGGAAATACTCGCGGCTGTGCGGCAGGTTGATCAGCACCAGCGGGTGGGCCGCCACTTCGGCCAGGCTCACGCTGGTCCTGGCCGCCAGCGCATGGCGATGCGGCAGCAGCACATAGGGCGGCAACGCCGCCACGGGCAGCAGCTCCATGCGGGGACGCGCCAGGCCCGTGTTGTACTGCAGGGCCGCATCGAGCTCGCCGCGCTCCACCTGCTGCGTGAGCGAGGCGATATCGCCCTCCACCAGCTCCAGTGCAATGCCGGGATGGCGGCGCTGCATCTGCGCCAGCAGCGCCGGCACCCAGCGCGCGCCCAGCGTGCTCAGAAAGCCCAGGCGCAGCACGCCCGCCACCGCCGCCGTGCGCGGCCCCTGCAGGCTGCGTGCGCCGTCCAGCAGCGCCTGGGCATCGCGGCTGCGCACCGCGCCGGCCGCCGTGAGATCCAGCCCCCTGGCATGGCGGCGCACGAACAGCGCCTCGCCCCACTGCGCCTCCAGGTCGGCAATCGCCTTGGAGATGGACGGCTGGGACACGCCGATGGCCTCGGCCGCGCGCGCCGTGCTGCCATGGCGTGCGGCGGCCACGAAATACTCCAGCTGGCGCAGGCTGATTTGGATCATCTTTTTGAATGCAGTGAATCAGAAATGAATATTTTCCATTGATTCAATTGCGGGCCAGCATGCAGCCATCCACCACCTGTCCATGGCTGCATCAATGACCGAATCCGCCTCGCCCCCCGCCCCTGCCAGTACCGCCCGCCCGCTGGACGGCGTGCGCATTCTCGACTTCACGCGCGTGCTGGCCGGGCCGCTGTCCACGGCCCTGCTGGCCGACCTGGGCGCCGAGGTCGTCAAGATCGAGCCGCCGCAGGGCGACGACTACCGCGCCATCGGCCCCATGAACAACGGCGAAAGCGCGCTGTTCACGGTGATGAACCGCAACAAGCAAAGCCTGGTGCTGGACCTCAAGCACCCCGAGGCCGTGGCCCTGGTCCACGAGATGGCGGCCCAGGCCGACGTGGTGGTGGAGAACTTCCGGCCCGGCGTGGCCGAGCGCCTGGGCATCGGCGCAAGCCAGTTGCGGGCGCTCAATCCGCGCCTGGTCTATGTCAGCGTCTCGGGCTTCGGCCAGACCGGGCCGCTGGCCCACCGGCCGGCCTACGACATCATCGTGCAGGCCATGAGCGGCCTCATGGAGGCCACGGGCGAGCCCGATGGCGCGCCCACCGTCGTGGGCGAGGCCGTCAGCGACGTGGTGGCCGGCCTGTTCGCCTCCTGGGCCACGCTGGCCGCGCTGCTGCAGGCCCGCGCCACCGGGCAGGGCCAGCAGGTGGACGTGGCCATGTTCGACACCACGCTGAGCTTTCTGGCCACCTCGGTGGCGCGCTACCTGTTCACGGGCCGGCCCGCGCGCCGCGTGGGCAACCGCCATCCGCTGTCGGCCCCCTTCGGCGTGTACCGCGCAGGCGACGGCCACTTCGCGCTGGCCGTGCTCAACAACAAGCTGTTCGCCGCCGCCCTGCAGGCCATGGAGCTGGGCAGCCTGGCCGGCGACCCGCGCTTTGCCAGCGACGAATCACGCTCGGCCCACGAACCCGCGCTGCGCGAGGCCATCGAGGCCTGGGCCGGCCGCCATGAAGTGGCGCAGGTGGTGGCCGCGCTGGATGCGGCCGGCGTGCCCGCCGCCCCCATCTGGAACATTGCCCAGGCGCTGGAGTCGCCCCAGAGCCAGGCGCGCGGCCTGCTCGGTGCGGTGCAGGACCCGCGCCTGCCCGGCCTGCGCCTGCCCACCCAGCCCGTGCATTTCAGCGGCGCCGCACCCAACCGCGCCGAGCGCGCACCGGCCCTGGGCGAACACACCGACGCCCTGCTCTCGCAGTGGCTGGGCCGGGGCGCCGAAGCCATTGCCGCGCTGCGCGCATCCGGTGCCCTGGGCACCGCAGGCGCAGCCCCCTCTTCCCCATCACATTGAGCAACCGACATGAACTTCCAACGACTGGGCACCACCGCCGACGACCACGCCATTGCCGATGCCGTGGCCCGCTTTGCCGACGACGCACTCGCCCCGCTGGCGCAGCGCATGGACGAAGAGGCGCTGTCCGCCACCTGCCATGTGCCGGGCCTGTCGGCCCTGGGCGTGATGGGCATGAACCTGCCCGAGGCCCTGGGCGGCCCCGGCGTCACGCCCACGGCCATGCTGCTGTCCCTGGTGGCCATCTCGCGCGCCTGCGCGGCCACCTCGTCCATGATCGGCGCCCACTACCTGGGCACGGACGCCGTGCTCATCGGCGGCGACGACGCCCAGCGCCAGCAGTGGCTGCCGCGCTGCGCCAGCGGCCAATGGCTGGCGGCCTTTGCGCTGACCGAGCCGCGCGGCGGCTCCCACCCGGCCGACATGCGCACGCGCGCCGTGCGCGATGGGGACGACTATCTGATCACGGGCGTCAAGCACTTCATCTCCAACGCCGCCGAGGCGCGCTTCATGGTCGTCTTCGCCAAGACCGACATGGAGGCCGGCGCGCGCGGCGTCAGCGCCTTCATCGTGCCGCGCGATCTGCCTGGCATCCAGGTCTCGGCCCCCGAAAAACTCATGGGCATCCGCGGCGGCCATGCCTTCGAGGTCTCGCTGGACGGCGTGCGCGTGCCTGCCAGCCACCGGCTGGGCGCCGAGGGCACAGGCTTCAAGACGGCCATGAAGGTCCTGGACAACAGCCGCCTGGACGTGGCGGCCACCGCCCTGGGCGTGGCCGAGGCCGCCCTGGCCGCTGCAGCGCAATGGGCCAATCAGCGCCTGGTCGGCGGCGAGCCGCTGGCCACGAAACAGGGCATCCAGTGGAAGCTGGCAGACATGAAGCTGCGCCTGGAGGCATCGTGGGCACTGACCATGCAGGCCCTGGCCTTGCGCCAGGCCGGCCAGCCCTTCACCCAGCACTCGGCCATGGCCAAGCTCCATGCGTCCGAAATGGTGGGCTTCGTCACCGACGAGGCCCTGCAGATCCACGGCGGCTACGGCTACACGCGCGAGATGCCGCTGGAGCGCCTGGTGCGCGATGCGCGCATCCTGCGCATCTACGAGGGCTCGTCCGAAGTGCAGCGCAGCATCATTGCGCGTGGAGTGCTGGGCGGCAGCTGAATGCAGCAGCGGGTGGCTAGGAGAAATCTGAAAATGGCACCCTCGCGCCCGGAAAAGGCCGTTGATGCAGAGCGGTTCAAACCCCAGGTCTTCCCTGGACCTTGCGAGGGGGCGCAAAATGGCGGCTGTTGCGGCCTTCGGGCCGCAGCGCATTTGTTGCGGGAAGCGCCCGCATCCCGCCCCCTCCCGCGCCAGCCGCCCCTGCCGAAAGAAGCCTCCGTTGTCCGCCGCGCATTCCGTCCTGCAAGCCGTGTTCGGCTACGAACAATTCCGCGGTCCGCAGGAGGCCATCGTCTCGCACGTGGTCGCCGGCGGCGATGCGCTGGTGCTCATGCCCACGGGTGGCGGCAAGAGCCTGTGCTACCAGGTGCCGGCCATCGTGCGCCAGCAGCAGGGCCACGGCGTGGCGGTGGTGGTGTCGCCGCTGATCGCGCTCATGCACGACCAGGTGGGCGCGCTGCACGAGGCCGGCGTGAGCGCCGCCTACCTGAACTCCACGCTGTCCTATGACGAGACGCAGGAAGTCGAATGGCGCCTGCAAAGCGGCGACATCACATTGCTGTATGCCGCGCCCGAGCGCCTGAACACGCCGCGCTTCCTGGGCCTGCTCGACGACCTGCATGCCCAGGGCAAGCTGTCGCTGTTCGCCATCGACGAGGCGCACTGCGTGAGCCAGTGGGGCCATGACTTCCGGCCCGAGTACCGCGCGCTGAGCGTGCTGCACGAACGCTATGGGGGCGTGCCGCGCATTGCGCTCACGGCCACGGCCGATGCGCTGACGCGCGCCGACATCGTCGAGCGGCTGCAGCTGGAGAGCGCACGGCACTTCGTCAGCAGCTTCGACCGCCCCAACATCCGCTACCGCATCGCCGAGAAGAAGGACGTCAGCAACCAGCTGCTGCGCTTCATCGAGCGCGAGCACGAGGGCGAGGCCGGCGTGGTCTATTGCCAGTCGCGCAAGCGCGTGGAGGAGCTGGCCCAGACGCTGAGCCAGGCCGGCGTGCCCGCCCTGCCCTACCACGCGGGCCTGCCCTTCGAGACGCGCCAGCTGCACCAGGACCGCTTCCTGCGCGAGGACGGCATCGTCATCGTCGCCACCATCGCCTTCGGCATGGGCATCAACAAGCCCGATGTGCGCTTCGTGGCGCACGTGGACATGCCCAAGAACATCGAGGGCTACTACCAGGAAACCGGCCGCGCAGGCCGCGACGGGCTGCCCGCCGATGCCTGGATGGCCTACGGCCTGTCCGACGTGGTCAACCAGCGCCGCATGATCGACGAAAGCCCGGCCGAGGACACCTTCAAGCAGGTCATGCGCGGCAAGCTCGATGCCCTGCTGGGCCTGGCCGAGGCCACGGACTGCCGCCGCGTGCGGCTGCTGGCCTACTTCGGCGAGCAGTACGGCCTGGGCGCACCGGGAGAAGACGCAGAGACGGACATTGAAGGCCGGCCGCTGCAGCGCGTGGCAAAGACCGCCTGCGGCAACTGCGACAACTGCCTGGAGCCCCCGGCCCTGTGGGATGGAACGGACGCCGCGCGCAAGCTGCTGTCCACCATCTACCGCGTGCACGAGGCCAGCCAGCTGACCTTTGGCGCGGGCCACATCATGGACGTGCTGCGCGGCAAGGACACCGAGAAGGTGCGCCAGTACGGGCACGAGAAGATCTCCACCTTCGGCCTGGGCAAGGACTACAGCGAGCCCCAGCTGCGCGGCGTGATGCGCCAGCTGCTGGCCACTGGCGCCCTGGGCCTGCACAAGATCACCAGCGAGAACAGCGGCCACAGCTTCGACACCCTGTGCCTGGCCGAAGGCTCGCGCGAAGTGCTGCGCGGCAATGTCCAGGTACAGCTGCGCGAGGCCGTCGCAGCGCCGCGCACGCGCACCTCCAAGCGCGCCACCCAGCCCAACGCGGCCGCCGCCAGCCTGGGGCCTGATGCCCAGGTGCGCTTCATCAACCTCAAGGCCTGGCGCGCCGAAGTCGCGCGCGAGCACAACCTGCCGGCCTACGTGATCTTCCACGACGCCACGCTGGCCGCCATTGCCGAGCGCAACCCGGCCTCGCTGGACGACCTGCAGGGCATCAGCGGCATGGGCGCCAAGAAGCTGGACGCCTATGGCGCCGAGGTGCTGCGGGTGGTGGCCACGGGTTGAGGCGCATAGCCCTCATGCACATCGCATGGGGCAGGGCTTCACCATGAGAAAAGGCCTGCACCTCCATGGCGTCAGGCCTTTTTCGTGAAACCGGAACCCCTTACTGCGCCAGCACCCTGAAGGTCAGCGTGTAGTTGTTGCCGTACTGCGGCGCGGCGGCGCCGGCGGGGGCGTCGGCGCGGTAGCGCACCAGGGCCAGGTAGATGCCTGACTTGGGCAGGGCGTAGGAGATGCGGCCCTCGCCATCGGTGGTCAGCGCGTCCACGCTGTGCTGGCTGGCCAGGTCCATGGCCGAGCGGAAGATTTCCACCTTCTGCGCGGCCAGCGGCCTGCCATCGTATTGCACGGTGAAGTCGAACTTCTCGCCCGCGAACAGGTCGGCGGGATGCGTGACGGGCACGATCTCCAGGCCCTTGCCTGAGGGCGCGAGCGCGGCCCGGCTGGGCTTGCCCACCGTGATGTAGGTCTCGGAGACCGACAGCGACTGGTAGTGGCTCAGCAGCCTGGCATCGGCCGGCGTGGGCGTGGCGGGATCACGCGCGGTCTCCACCTTGCCGTTGCGCTCCCACGAACGGAAGATGGCGCCCAGGCGCGGGCCGGTGCTCACGCGGTAGGTGCCCTTCTCGTCGGGCAATTGGTGCTCGGCCACGGTGCGGGTCTTGAACTGGCGCACATCGGCCATGGGCGTGACCGAGCCGTCGGGCGCCGTCACGGCGAAGCGCGTTTCGCCAAAAGCCACTTCGGGGATGAAGAACTTGTCGGCGAAGCTGGCGTCCACGCTGATGACGGCCCGGGGCTGGGCCTCGAAGCTGGTGGGCAGCAGGTAGGGCGTGTGGGCCTGGGCGGAGATGCACACGGCCGACAGCAGCGGCAGCCACCAGGCCAATCGCTTGGATGGGGTTTTGGCCATGTCCGCTCAGGGCTTCTTGACGTCGTTCTTGTCCACGACGCCATCGGCATTGACGTCGGCTTCCTTGAAGCTGCGTTCGGCGATGGCCATGTCTTCTTCCACGGTGTATTTGCCGTCGCGGTTCCTGTCCACGATGCCGAAGCGCACATGGGCCTGCTTCATGGACTGGGCATAGCGCTCGTCGGGCTGGCGGCCCGCGTACTGCTGCTTGAGGCGGGCCTCGAACTCGTCCACGTACTCCTTCTCGCTGAGCCAGCCGTCGCCATTGGTGTCGCCGGCCAGGAAGCGCTGCTTGCGCACGGTGTCGTACTCCTGGCGCGTGACCACGCCATCACGGTTGGCGTCGTAGCTGCCCATGAAGGCAGACTGGCCATGCCCGCCCGCAGGCTGGGCCGGGCCGCTGGCGGACGGTGCCGTGGGCGATGCGCAGGCGGTGAGCAGGGCCGCCAGGCCGGCAGCGGCCAGCATGCGGTGGGACAGAGAGAACTCGATCATGAAACGACTCCTGAAGTAGGCAGATACAGCGGCGGCTGCGATGGTGGTGGAGGCTTTCCGGCCGACACCGCCGCTGTAGGGAAGGCCGGCCGGCCCCTGGAGAAACTCCTCGGATCCGCGCCACGCGGCAAGTGAAGGTGGCGTGGATGCAATGGCATGGTGCGCAGGGTGCTCAGAACGCAACGTTCATGGACACGGCGAAGGTGCGGCCCGGGTTGCTCAGCAGCTCGATGTCGCGGCGGTCGCGCGCCACGCCGGGCTGCAGGCTGCGGGTGCTGGAATAGTCCCAGTAGCGCTTGTCGCCCAGGTTGTAGATGCCGGCGTTCAGGCGCACGTTCTTTGCGACCTGCCAGTAGCCGGCCAGGTCGAAGATGGCATGGCCGGGCACGCGGAACAGCTCGGTGGTCGAGTCGGTCAGGCCGGTGCCCGCGTTCAGGTAGCTGTCGCGGTTGGTGGCCACGGCCTGCTTGCCCGCGACGAAGGTGCCGGTCAGGTTCAGGCCCCATTGCCGGGCTGGTGCGTCATAGCCCACGCCGACGATGGCCTTGCGCGGCAGCACGCTGTCCAGCGGCACATCCTTGTCGCCTGCGTAGTAGGACTTGGAGGTGCCGCGGCTGATGCCCAGCGCCCAGGTGGAGTACAGGCCCCTGGCGGCGGGCATCCACTGGCCGTGGTCCAGGCGCGCGCTGGCCTCGAAGCCGTAGATCTTTGCGCTGTCGCGGTTCTCGGCCTGGTAGATGGTGCCGATGTGGGCGGGCACGTTGACGAACAGGTCGGGACGGCCCGCGCGCAGGTAGCGCGTGTAGGCGATGAAGTCGGAGTACCTGGTATAGAAGACCGAGCTGTTGAAGGTCACGCCCGGCGTGGGCGAACCCTTGAGGCCGAAGTCGAAGGCATTGCTGCTTTCCTCCTTCAGGTTGGGGTTGCCGACCAGGGCGTACTGGCCTGCCGCGTTGTAGTTGCTGGCCATGTTCCACGAGCCGAAGATCTCGCCGGCCGAGGGCTCTCGCCCGCTGCGCTTGAACTGGGCATAGGCGCTGAACGTGGGCGTGAGGTCATAGACCAGGGCGAGGCTGGGGCTGAGGATGGTGTTGCCGCGCGTGCCGCCGTAAATCTTTTCCACATCGGCGGCCGTGAGCACGCCCGAGACGAAGTTGTCCAGGTCGCGTGTCTTGATCTCCACGCGGTCCACGCGCAGCGCGGGAATCAGCGCCAGGCGGCGGCCGCCGGCCTGGAAGCTGATCTCGTCCTGCAGGAAGGCGCCGTAGCGGCGGGTGGTGGTGTCGGGCTGGGGCTTCATAACGGGCGTGCCGGTAGCGAAACGTTCCACGGCCGCTCCGTGTCCTGTGTCGATGCATTGACGCCAAAGCTCAGGCGGTGGCGGTCGATGCGCTTGTCGCCCGTGCTCGAGAAACCCCAGGTGCGCGTCTCATTGCCGGAGACGTTGTGCACCTTGGCGCCCGTGGCCAGCGTGGTGGTGTCGGTGACGTCGTTGGTGTCCGTGTTCTGGAAGTACAGCCGCGTGTCCAGCTGGTCCACCCAGGCGCCGGCCGGTGTCCACAGGTGCTGCAGCTGCAGCGTGTTGCGGCTGGTGTCGCTGTTCTGGCGCGAGCTTTCGGTGATGCTGGTGTTGGTGGTGTCCCAGCCGTGGAAGGAGGTGTCGTTCTTGCGGCGGTACAGGTCGGCCGACAGCACCAGGCGGTGGGCCGGGTTGATGCGCAGGCCGCCCTTGAGCAGCAGCGCGTTGGAGTTCCAGTCGTCGGGATAGCTGTTGACGATGGCGCTGTGGTTGCGCGTCTCGTGGCCGTCGCGGCGCGAGTAGGCGATCAGGCCGTCGAGGTCGCCCGAGCGGCCAGCGGCCGTGAAGCTCTCGTTCCAGGAGCGGTCGGCCGTGTCATGGTCGATCTTGCCGCCCAGGTAGGAGGTCTTGCCGCCCACCAGGTAGTCCTCGGCGGACTTGGTGCGAAAGCCCACCGAGCCGCCGATGCCACCGGCCGCGCGCCGCGCCGTGGTGGTGCCGGAGTGGATGTCCACGCCCGAGAACATTTCCGGATCGATGAAGTCGCGGCCCACGCCGAAGGTGTTGGCGCCGACACGGCTCACATAGGGGCGCGTGGTGGCGTCGGGCATCTCGACGCCGTCCACATCCATGCCGATGCGGTTGCCCTCGATGCCGCGGATGTTGTAGCCCGTGGTGCCCGAGCGGTCGAAGCTGCTGCGGTTGCGGCTGGTGCCCGAGGCCGTGCCCGGCGCGGAGACCAGGGGCTGGTAGCGCACCACATCGGCCATGCTGCCGGCCTGCTCCAGCGCCGGGCCGCTGACGGTGGTGGAGGCGCCCGGGGTTCGCTGCGCGGGCTCGGCCGTGTCGACCACGTCGACCTGGGCCAGTGCCTTGGTGGGTGCCTGCGCCATCAGCCGGGCCTCATCGTCCAGGGCCTGAGGCCGGGGCTGGGCCCAGGCGCCGGACGTGGCCAGGCCGATCACGGCGGCCTGCACGGCCACGGCCAGCAGGCTGGGCCGCAAGGCCGGCGCAGCGCAGGGATTCCAGAAAAGGGAGACAGGGGCGCAGGAGCGTGAAGATGGAGCCATGGCAGGAATCGGGGAACGAGGGTTGCTGGCTAGCTGCCGACCTCTTCGCGGAGTGCTCTTGCGAGACCATTGATTCCCCCCGGGTGTGATTTCTTCCTGCTGGCTTTCCGCGATTCTCCCACCAATTGATAATGATTATCATTTGTTTTGTATCATTTACGTCACAGGGACAGATCACGGTCCCGCGCGGACCTCCTCCACAAACCCCACACAAAGACTCGACAGCGCAGCAAGATTGCCCGCTCACACTGCGGCGGCTGAATATCTGGAGCCCTTTGCTGTGACCAATAACGCCCAACTCCTGGCCGACGAAGCCAAGTACTGCTCGTTCGGGGATACCGTCCACTACGTCAATCCCCCCAAGATCTTTTCGGGCTGCGAAGGCAGCTACATGTACGACGAGGCCGGCACGCCCTACCTCGATCTGCAGATGTGGTATTCGGCCGTGAACTTCGGCTACAAGAACAAGCGCCTCGAGCAGAAGATGATCGAGCAGCTGCAGACCCTGCCCCAGGTCGCCAGCCAGTACCTGCACCCCACCAAGATCGAGCTGGCCAAGTTCATCGCCCAGGATGCGGAGCGCAAGTGGGGCCATGCCGGCCGCGTGCACTTCAACGTGGGCGGCGCCCAGGCCATCGAGGACTCGCTCAAGGTCGTGCGCAATGCCAGCGGCGGCAAGAGCCTGATGTTCGCCTTCGAGGGCGGCTACCACGGCCGCACGCTGGGCGCCTCCAGCATCACCTCCAGCTACCGCTACCGCCGCCGCTACGGCCACTTCGGCGACCGCGCGCAGTTCATCCCCTTCCCCTACCCGTTCCGCCGCCCCAAGGGCATGACGTCCGAGGAATACGCGGACTCCATCGTCCGGGAATTCGCGCGCAAGTTCGAGAACGAATACCACGCCATCTGGGACCCCAAGACCAACCAGTGCGAGTACGCAGCCTTCTACGTGGAGCCCATCCAGGGCACGGGCGGCTACGTCGTGCCGCCGCCCAACTTCTTCAAGGGCCTCAAGAAGGTGCTGGACGACCACGGCGTGCTGATGGTGGTCGATGAAATCCAGATGGGTTTCTGGCGCACCGGCACGCTGTGGTCGGTGGAGAACTTCGGCGTCAAGCCCGACGTGCTGGTCTTCGCCAAGGCGCTGACCAACGGCCTCAACGCCCTGTCGGGCCTGTGGGCGCGCGAGGAACTGATCAACCCCACCATCTTCCCGCCGGGATCGACCCACTCCACCTTCGCCTCCAACCCGCTGGGCACGGCCCTGGGCCTGGAAGTCATGAAGATGACCCACGAGATGGACTTCGGCCGCCAGGTGCGCGAATCGGGCGCCTACTTCCTCGAAGGCCTCAAGGAGCTGCAAAAGCGCCACAAGGAAATCGGCGATGTGGACGGCCTGGGCCTGGCGCTGCGCGCCGAGATCTGCACCGAGGACGGCTTCACGCCCAACAAGGCGCTGCTGGACAAGATGGTGGACATCGGACTCGAAGGCGGCCTGGAATACAAGGGCAGCAAGCGCGGCCTGGTGCTGGACGTGGGCGGCTACTACAAGAACGTGATCACCTTCGCGCCCTCGCTGATGATCTCGCGCCCCGAGATCGACGAGGCCATGGTCCTGCTGGACCAGTTGCTCACGAAAGCCAAGGCGGCCTGAAGGCGCGATGCCCGCAGAGCGCCTGCACAACCAGCTCGAACCCCCAGGCCTGCTCGCGCAGTTCGCGGCCCATCCTCCCGAGGGCTTCGCACTGCTGCAGGACTGGCCGGCGCCGGCCTTCACGGCGCCCTTCGATCTTCTGACCACGGCGGACGACGCGCTCAAGGCGCGTCTTTTGTCGTTGCCCGGTGGCGGCTGGCTGTCGCGCCGGCTGCGCCTGTCCACCGACTTCGTGGGCACCACGGTCAGCGAGTACGCCGTGCTGCCCATGGGCATCCCTGCCGCCCAGCAGGCTGCCGCGCTGCGTGCGCGCGCAGGCCGGCGCATGCTGACCATCGTCAAGGACCTGCCCCAGGATTCCCCGCTGCTGCCGGACGCCGACAACGCCCATGCACGGGCGCTGGCGCAGGCCCTGGCCGATGCGGGCTTCATCCTGGTCGAAGGCCAGGCCCTGGCCCATGTGCCCATCGACTTTTCCAGCCTGGACGAGTACCTTGCGCGCCTGTCCAGGAGCCGCCGCCAGAACCTGCGCCGCAAGCTCAAAAGCCGCGCGCAGCTGCAGGTGCAGCGCATTCCCACGGGCGCGGCCTTTGCCGATGACGCCCGGGTCGATGCCTACTACGCGCTGTTCGATGCGGTGTATGCGCAAAGCGAGATCCACTTCGACAGGCTCACGCGCGATTTCTTCGCGGCCGTGCTGCGCGATGCAGGCAACGGCGGCCTCGTCTTCGAGTACCGCGCGCTGCAGGACGACGGCGCGCCCGGCGCGCTGCTGGGCTGGAACCTGTGCTTCGAGCACGGCGGCAAGCTGATCGACAAGTACATCGGCCTGTCCTACCCGGCCGCACGCGAGGCCAACCTCTACTTCGTGAGCTGGATGGTCAACCTCGAATACGCCATCGAACGCGGCCTGAGCCACTACGTGGCCGGCTGGACCGATCCCGAGGTCAAGGCCCAGCTGGGCGCCAGCTTCACCTTCACGCAGCATGCGGTCTTCATCCGCAACCCGCTGCTGCGCGCACTGGGCCGGCGCTTTGCCGGCCACTTCGAAAGCGATCGCCAATGGAGCGAACAGAACTGAATGCCCAGCCGGTCGTGCTGGATGTGGATGGCTCGGTGGGGTCCTTGCCCGGCGAGCTGCGCCTGCCGCTGCAGCACTGGCAGGAGCAGGTGCGCTTCGGCTGCGGCCTGCGGCGCTTCGCGCGGTTCCGCGCGGCGCTCGATGCACAGCTGCCCGCCGCGCATGGCACGGCCCTCATGGGCAGCGGCGACTTCCACCATCTGAGCTGGCCGCTGATCGAGCGCTGCATCGCGGCGCGGGCCCTGTCCTCAGGCCGGCCGCTGCGCGTGGTCGTGCTGGACAACCACCCCGACAACATGCGCTTTCCCTGGGGCGTGCACTGCGGCTCCTGGGTGCGCCGCGTGGCCCTGCATCCGGCCGTCTCGCATGTGCACGTGGCCGGCATCACTTCCGCCGACATCGGCCGCGCACACGCCTGGGAGAACTACCTCACGCCGCTGCGCGCGGGCCGCCTGAGCTACTGGAGCGCGGGCGTGGACACGGGCTGGGCGCGCCGCCTGGGCGTGGACTCGGCCTTTCGCAGCTTTGCCAGCGTGGCCGAGCTGTCGCGCACGCTGGCGCGCATGCTGCGCGAGCAGGCCCAGCCCACCTACCTGAGCATCGACAAGGACGTGTTCGCGCCCGAGGTGGTGCGCACCAACTGGGACCAGGGCCGCATGCTGGAGAGCGAAGCCATGGACATCATTGGCGCGCTGTCCGGCCAGATCGTGGGCAGCGACATCACGGGCGATGTGTCTTCCTGGCGCTACGCGACCTGGTGGAAGCGCTGGATGAGCGCGGGTGACGGCCAGGACACGCAGATCGGCGCGCAGACGCTGGCCACCTGGCAACTGGGCCAGCATGCGTTCAACGAGCGCCTGGTGGAGCGTCTGCAGCAGGCCGGCTGAGGCCCCACCGGGGCTGCGGCGACCGGGGCTGCGAGGTCAGGCGGCGGCCTGCTTCGTGGCGCTTTCCAGCACCTGGACCAGATCGCCAAAGCGCGCGTCGTCGAACCACAGGCTGTTGCCCACGGCCACCAGGCGCCGTGCCCAGTCGCGCCCCTGGTCCACCACGTCCTGGCGCGCCAGGCCCAGCACATGGTCGTAGCGGCCATAGTCGGGCAGCACATGGACGAAGGGCAGCGACAGACCCCAGCCCCGCCCCCATTGCGCGCGCAGCAGCGCATCGCGCGTGGCGGCATCGCGCAGGCGCAGCAGCAGCACGGGCCAGACGCCTTGCGCACCCGGCACGGTGTCACCCACCACCTCGATCCCATCGATGGCCGACAGCCAGGCGCCGCGCTCACGGGCCTGGCGCTGCAGTTGCTGCTGGAAATCCGCCAGCCGCGCCAGCGCGCGCCGGCCCACGCGGCGGCGCCAGGCGCCCAGTTCATGGCGGGGAATGCCGTCGTCGAAATCATCGCCGGCGGCCTGCACCCAGTCGCTGCGCGACAGCGCATCGCGCAGGGGACGGCCATAGGCCAGGTCCAGCCCGGCGGGGCGGTACAGCGCCGCATAGCCCAGCAGCTCCAGGCTGCGGCGCAACTCCCAGCCCCGGTCCTGGCGCACGCTGGCCGCATGTGTCTCGCGCAGTGCCTCGCGCAGCGCGGGGTCGCGTGCCAGCAGCACGCCGCCCTCGAAGGTGGTCAGGCCCTTGCCCACGGCCAGGCTGTAGAAGCCCACATCGCCCTGCCAGCCCACGGGCTCGCCGCGCAGGCGCGCGCCCAGGGCCTGGGCCGCGTCCTCCACCACCCAGGCGCCCACGGCGCGCGCGCAGTCCACGGCCGTGGCCACGTCGGCCACGCGGCCGCACAGATGCGTGGGCAGCACGGCCAGGGTGCGTTCGCTGCACAGGGCGCGCAGGCGCGCGGGGTCCATGTCCAGCGTGTCGGGATGCAGATCGCACAGGCGCAGTTGCAGGCCGCAGTGCGCCACGGCCAGGGCCACCAGCGGGCAGGTATAGGCGGGGGCGATGACTTCGCTGCGGCCCGGCGCCAGGCGGCGCAGGGTCTGCAGCGCCACCATCAGCGCCGAGGTGCCAGAGCATTCAAGCTGCACGGCGGGCACGCCCAGCCACTGCGCCAGCGCCGTCGCCAGGTCTGCATCGCCCCAGGGCAGCAGGTCGGCCGCGCGCAGCGGCAGGCCTGCCGTGGGCGGCAGCACGCGTTCAGCCATGGCGCGTGCCGTGCTCGGCCGATGCCGCCAGGTGCGCGGCGCCAGCGCTGGCCGAGCCCGCGCCCGGGTTGCCGCCCGCATGGCCCGGCGTGTCGTCGTCTGCGCCGGGCCCCTCGGCCTCCTGCGTCTCGCTGACCGCCAGGCAGGCGATGCCGGCCACGATGAACAGGCAGCCGATGATCTGGGGCATGCCTATGCGCTCGTCGAACAGCCAGTACGACAGCGCCAGCACGGAAAGAATCTCCAGGTGCGATGCCGCAAAGGCCGGGCCGATGGGCGCGCGCTTGAGCAAGGTCATCCACGAGAAAAAGGCGCCGATGTAGCCCACGAAGGCGCCATAGATCCAGGGCTGGCCGAACACGCGCGCCAGCCAGGCCGTGGAGAACTCCAGCGGCAGCGCCGCATTGCCGGCCTGCTTGAAGCTCAGCTGGGCCAGCGTGTCGAAGGCCATGAGCACCAGAAAGCCAATGAAATAGAAACGTTTCATCTCAGTTATTCACGGGGCTGCGCGCCGCCCGCATCGTATGAAACTGGCGAGCCCCAAAGCCAGGGACACCGAGGAAGGGCCGCCCCGCACCGAGGGTGTCGTCCCCCTCCCGCGAAGCGAGAGAGGGGGAAGGCGCGAAGCGACTCAGGGGGTGCTGTTTCATCTCAATGCAGGCCCACGATGGCGACGCCGATGGACACCAGAACGATGCCTGCCACGCGCATGGGTGCCAGCTTCTCGGCAAACAGCAGCCGGCCCGCGATCATGATGGCCACGATGTTGATGGAGCCCAGCAGCACGCCCTCGGACAGCGGCACCAGCGAGAGAAAGGCCAGCCACAGCACGAACTCGGCCACATAGCAGCCCACGCCCAGCCACAGCCAGGGCCTGGAGGCCATGAAACGCCAGCGTGCCAGGCCGTCGAGGTCACCGGGCTGGCTGGCAGCGGCCTTGAAGGCCAGCTGGCCGCCGCTGTCCACCAGCACATTCAGCACCCACAGCGTGATGACCAGCGGCGAGAGATCACTGCCCATGCGGCGCAGCCTCCACAGCCCGGCCTTCGCGGGGGGCGGCACCGCTGGCGATGCGCGCCACGAACTCGGTGGTGCGCGCGATCACGGTGCGGCGGTCGCGGTCGATGGTGACCATGTGGTAGCTGTTGTCCAGCAGCACCAGCTCGACATGGGCCTGGCTGGCGCCGTGCACGATGTCGTGGGCGTTGGCCACCGACGAGATGTCGTCGTTGCGCGCATGGATGACCAGGCAGGGCGAGCGCAGCTGGGGCAGGCGCGCCAGCACGTGGGCCGAGAGGCGGCGCAGCTCGATGATGGACCACCAGGGATTGCCCGGCAGGCCGGCCGCCGCGCTGTCGCCCGAGTGCATCTGCTCGACCACGCGTGCGCGCAGCGCCTCGTCCTTGATGCCGTAGGGCGGCTGCTCCATGAACACGCTGCGGCGGCCAATGCCCAGCGCGCGGAACAGCGGCAGCAAAAAGGCCAGGCGCGTGTAGAAGGGGATGCTCCAGCCGTCGTAGCGGAAGGTGGTGGACAGGGCGCAGACGCCGTCCACCTTGTCGGGGTGGCGCTGGGCCACGGCCAGGGAGAGCACGGCGCCCATGGACAGGCCGCCGACCACCACATGGTCCACATGCTGCGACAGCCGCTGCAGGCCGCCTTCCACGCTGGCCAGCCAGTCGGTCCAGCGCGTGTCCACGAGATCTTCCATGCTGCCGCAATGGCCGGCCAGCTGGACCGCATAGACGGTGAAGCCCTGCTTGTTCAGCCCCTTGGCCAGCAGGCGCATCTCGGCCGGCGTGCCCGTGAGCCCGTGCACCAGCAGCACGCCGGTGCGCGCGGCAGCGCCCGTGCCGGGCATGACGAATTCATGCTCGGTCACGCAGACGCTTTCCAGCCCCGTGGCAGGCTCGCTGCGCTGAACCAAGGAGAGCCCATCACTCAAATTCATGTCAATTTTCCATGACGCTGCGCGTCGCCCTCTGACCATGAAAATGGCGTGCCCTGAAGCCAGAGACACCAAGGAAGGGCCTTGGCCGGCCGCGCCGCCCCGCACCGAAGGTGTCGTCCCCCTTGGGGGGCGCCGTGCAACGGGAAGGCGCGAAGCGACTCAGGGGGTGGTGGTACGTCATGCCAGCGCCTCCAGGCCCAGGACCACCTTGTCGAGCAAGGCCGTGGCCTGCTCGAAATGCTCGAAGGGCGCATGGGCGATGCCCCGGCTTTCGCAGTGGGCGATCAGCTTGTACTTGGCCAGCACGAAGTCGGCGCGGCCCGAGACGCAGAAGTCCGAGGTGCTGTCGCCCACATAGAGCACGCGGCCATGCTGGGCCTGCTGCTCGGCCAGGCGCTCGCACTTGCAGTTGCCGCTGGCGCGCGCGCACTGCGCGCTGGCCCAGGGCGAGTCCAGGCGCCAGCTGCGCTCGCCGGTCGGCACCAGGCGGTTGGCGATGACCTGCAGATGGCCCAGGCCATGGCGTTCCAGCACATGGCGTATGGCGTAGTCGATGCCGTCGCTGACCACCTGCACCACCATGCCGTGGGCCTGGGCGGCCGCCACGAAGCCGGCGAAGCCGGGATCGATCTCGATGGTGTCCAGGTGGGCGCGCAGCTCGGCCTCGTCCATGTCCAGCAGCGCGACCTGGCCCTTCATGCATTCGCGCGAGCCGATCTCGCCGCGCTCCCAGGCGTCTTCCAGCTCCTGCCAGCCGGGCTTGCCGAAGCGGTTGAGCAGGGTGTCGGTCACGTCCAGCAGGCTGATCGTGCCGTCGAAATCGCTTTGCACCATCCAGCCGGGCGCGGCGGTGTCCAGATACAGGGGAATGCGCTTATTCATGGAACTGCACCCTTACGTTTTGGCCCACGCGCACGGCGGCGGCGGGAGCTTGCTCGAAGACCAGCACGCACTCGATGACACGCACCGGCCCGCGCTGCTGGTCGTCCTGCAGCCGCGCCGTGCCATAGACGGGGCTGATGCGCAGCACGCGTGCCGAGGGCAGCTGCTGCTGTGCGGAGCCATCGGCATCCAGCGTCACCGTGGCCCGCATGCCTTCGCGCACGGCGGCGGCGAAGCTTTCGTTGATTTCGGCGCGCACCTGCAGCGGGCGCTGCGGCAGCAGCACCACGGCCGGCGTGCCGGGCACGGCCTGGCTGCCCGCGTGGGTGGCCAGGCGCACCACGGTGCCGGCCTCGGGCGCGCGCAGTTCCTGGCGCTTGTGCTGGGCGCGCAATTGTTCGAGCTTGCGCTGCGCCACCTGGGCCTCGGCCGCGGCCACGTCGATCTCGGCCTGGGCATCGCGCAGTGCCTGCGCGGCCTCGTCCACGTTCTGCGCGTCGGCCGCGCCTTCGCGGGCCGCTGCCTGCCAGCGCGCCAGGGTCTGCTTGAGCTGGGGCAGGCGCGCGGCGCGTGCCTTCTGGCGGGCCCTGGCCAGCTGGGCCTCGGACTCGGCCACGGCCAGGTCGGCCTGGCCCGTCTCGTCGGCCAGCCTCAGCAGCAGCTGGCCGCGCTGCACGGACTGGCCTTCCTTGACGGACAGCTGCTGTACCACGCCGGCCACGGCGGGCGACAGGTCCAGCAGCCCGCCTTCCACCTCGATCTTGCCGCGCGCCACGGCCACTGCCGCCGGGCCGCTTTGCTGCGCCCTGGAGCTGGCCTGGCCCGCATTGGCGGGCGCATCGTGCGAAGGACCGCAGCCCGCCAGCAGCGCGGCGGCGGCCAGCGCCGCAGCCAGTCCGGCAGTGGAAGCGGCAAGGCCGCTCAGGGGGTGCTTCATTGTTTTTCCTTCAACGGGGAGGTCTGGCGCCAGTCGCTGCGGATGGCGCCGTCCTCCATGCCGAGCACGCGGTCGGCATGGCGCACCAGGCGCGGGTCATGGCTCACGCACAGCACGGTCGTGCCATGGTTGCGCGCCGCGCGGTGCAGGATGTCGATGACGCGCTGGCCGCTTTCGGCATCCAGCGCACTCGTGGGTTCGTCGGCGAACAGCAGCTGCGGCGCCTTGGCCATGGCGCGCGCAATGGCCACGCGCTGCTTTTCGCCGCCCGACAGTTCGGCCGGGCGCATGTGGGCGCGGTGGGACAGGCCGACCTCGTCCAGCGCCTGCTGCGCGCGGCGCAGGGCCTCGTCGCTGCGCAGGCCCATGTAGCCCAGGGGCAGCTGCACCTGCTCGATGGCCGTCAGTGCCGGGAACAGGTTGAAGCCCTGGAAGACGAAGCCCGTGTGGCGCAGGCGAAACTTCTCCAGCGCCCGCGTGCCCAGCTTGCCCAGGTCCTCGCCCAGCGCCATGGCGTGGCCGCTGTCCGGCGCCTGCAGGCCCGACATCAGCGACAGAAGGGTGCTCTTGCCGCAGCCCGAAGGGCCAGAGATCAGGCTCAGTTCGCCCGCGTACAGCGATACCGACAGGCCCTGCAGCACCTGCACGCTGACCATGCCCGACAGGAAGGACTTGCACAGCCGCACGGCTTCCAGGCTGGGCGCCGTGCGAGGCACCGCCGTGGGCGCGGGGGAAGAGGCATTCATCACGTTCATGGTGTCTGGAAGTCTTCAGCGCAGCAGCGTGGCCGGGTCGGCGCGCAGCAGGCTGCGCATGGCGCCCAGGCCCGACAGCAGGGACAGCACGGCCACCAGCACGGCACAGGCCAGCACGGCCGATGCGTTCAGCGCCACGGGCACGCGGTAGGCCGTGGCCACGGCCAGCAGCACGGCGCTGGCCAGCGCGGCCATCACGAAGCCCAGGCCGCCGATCCAGCAGGCCTGCTCCACCACCACGCGGCCCAGGGCCGCGCGGCTCACGCCCAGCGCGTTGAGCACGGCGTACTCGCGCGACGAGGCAGCCACCACGGCCTTGAGCGACTGGCTGGTGACCACCGAGCCCACCAGGCAGACGATGACGGCCATGAACAGCACGCCCGCGCCGGCGCCCGTGTCGAACATCCAGTAGCGCTGCGAGCGCCGCGCGAATTCCTTGGCTGTCCATGCCTCGTAGGGGCCGAAGCTGGGCGTGGACTGGTTCAGGCGCTGCTGGACGGCCTTGGCCGAGGCGCCGGGGCGCACGCGCGCCACGAAGTAGGTGCTGCCCTGGCCCGGGTCACCGGCAATCTCGCGCGCCGTGGCCAGCGAGGCCAGCACGTTCACGCCGCCCAGGCCGCGCAGCCCGTCCACGGCCGCCACCACCTGCACGCGGTGGTTGTTGACCCAGGCCACGCCGCCCTCGCTGGCGCCCAGCGTCTGCAGGTCGGCCCGGTCCACGATCACGGCGCCGGGTTCGCGCAGGCGCTGCCGCTGCCAGGGCTGGAGCACGCGGGAAAACAGCATGGAGGCATCATCGGTGGCAATGCCGGACAGGTAGACCGACACGCCGCCGCCGTGTTCGCTGGCCGCGCCGCCGGCCGGCGTGCTGGAGCGCCAGTCGCCATCGACCCAGACGTAGGGCTCGACGGCAGTGATGTCCGGGTCCATGCGCAGGCGCATGTCCACGTCGCGGCCGATGGTGCGGCCGAAATTCACGCTCTGCGTGCCCGGGTAGCCGATCCACAGGTCGGCCGAGGACGCCGTCACATACAGCGCGGCCGATCCGAAGATGCCCAGCACCAGCGCGGCCTGCATGGCCAGCAGCACGCCGGAGAAGCCCACCGCGAAAACGGAGGGAATGAACCGGCGCCACTCGTGCACCAGCGTCTTGCGCGCCAGCGCGATCATGAGGATGCCCCCTGAGCCACAGGCGCAGGGCCGTTGCCGGCATCGTCCTCCGGCCTGTCCTCGGCAGGCAGCGGCGCGCCGCCCAGGGCCTTGTACAGCGCCACATAGGCCAGGGCATGGGCGGCCAGGGCGGTGGTCTGCTCGCTGCGCGCCTGCAATGCGGCGCGCCGGGACGCCAGACCACCGAACTCGCTGTCCAGGCCCAGCTTCTGGCGCTGGTGCTGCACGCGTTCGCGCTCGGCCAGCACCTGCTGCGAGTCCTGCAGCGTGGCGATGCGCTGGCGCTGGGCACCGATGGCGGCCAGGGCGGACTCGACCTCGGCCACGCCGTCCAGCACGCTCTGGCGGTAGCCCTGGATGGCAGCCTGCAGCGCCAGCTCGCTGGCATCGGCCTGCGAGCGGCGGCGGCCCCAGTCGAACAGGGGAATGTCGATCTGCGGCCCGAAGGTGGGCGCGTTGTCCTGCGTCGTGCGCAGGTTCTGGGTGATGTTGAACGAATACAGCAGCGAGCCGCCGATCACGAAGCGCGGGTACAGCGCCGCTTGCGCAATGCCCTGCTCGGCTGCGGCGCGTTCCACGCCGGCCTGCGCCACCTGGATGTCGGGGCGCGTGCGCAGCAGGTCGGCCGGAAGGACCGCCACGCCCAGCGCCTGCGGGCCGGGCAGCGGCGCTGTCGCATCGGCCTGCAGCCATTGCGCATCGGGCCGTGTGCGGCCCAGCAGTGCGGCCAGCATGTGGGCGCTGAGGGCCTGGGTTTCACGCAGGCCCGCACGCAGGGCAGCGCTCTGGCCGGCCTGCAGCTGCAGCTGGCGCACGGCCTCGGCCGTGCCCAGGCGCTGCTGCTGGCGCACCTGGGCCAGTTGCAGGGCACGCGCATCCAGCTGCGCCTGCTCGTCGATCAGGGCCAGCTGGCGCTGGGCCATGCGGATGTCCAGGTAGCGGTGCACCACGTCGGCCACCAGGGCCACGCGCGCTGCCTGCAGGCGGCCCCGTGCATCGAGCACGGCAGCTGCGGCATTGCGCTCGCCGGCCTCGCGGGCGCCGAACAGGCCCAGGTCCCAGCTCACGTCGATGCTGGCGTGGAAATACGAGTCGATGGCTGCGATGTCCTGCAGCGTGCGCGCACCGGCCGTGAACACGGGCCGGAAGGCAGCGCCGGCCGTGCCCGCCAGCAGCCGCTGCTGGCGCAGGCGCGACTGGGCCTGGGACAGATCGAGGTTGGCGGCCAGCGCCTCCTCGACCAGGGTGTTGAGGGATTCATCGCCCCAGGCCTTCCACCAGCCCTGCAGGTCGGGTGCGGCGGCCGAGCCAGGTGCACCCGGCGCGGCGGCGGGCAGGGGCTGTGTCCACTGCGCAGGCACCGAGCCGTCGAGCTGTGCCGGGGGCGGCGATGAGCAGCCGGCCAGCGCCAGGGCGGCGCCCAGGCACAGGCTGGAGAGGCGTTGCGTCGCGGCGGCGTGGTTCACGGGATGGACAGGCGGGAGGGGATGATCGAGGGGGAGGACCGGGAAAACGAGGCCAGGGAACCATGTCCCCGGATAGCCATTGGACGCGGCCAAGCTTGCGCGAGGTTGCAGGCTTTATGGAGGAAACATGGAGAACGCGGCGCCGTGCGCAAGCCTCTCTTGCCCATCCCGGGCGGTAGTCAGTCGCGGACCGCGCCAGATTACCGCGGACTCGGATGATTCCGAGTTTATTTTCAGAACACTCCGATTCCAATGCCGCATACAGGTCGGTATATTGACCGGATATCGCGCCCGGTGCCGCCTGTCCCAAGGACATTGATCCATATCTTCCTGGCTGGAGTCCACAGCATGCCTTTCACAGCCATCTTGCGCCATGCATTGGCCATGCCGCTCCTCTTGATTTTCTTCATGGCCCCTATTTCATCCTGGGCCCGTTGTTCCTCCCAGGGCTGGAATGCCCAGTTTCCGGGTTCGGCCAACACCCCCACCATCGTCAATGAAAATTATCCGATTGGCAGCGTTGTCTATTCCAGGACAATGGCTTTGCAAAATACCGGGGCCGGCAGCTACCACATTTCTTGCGACAATGATTTTTATTACATAGAAGGCATTGGAACGGAAAGCGGTGGAATATATTCCACCTCCATTCCCAACCTGGGCATGAGAATCACGTGGGAAAGAGCCGCGCCTTATTCCGGGTCCATGCTGAAACAGGGCATATTCCATTCACTGCCAAGCAACAACATGACCATCGAGCTCGTGAAAACCGGGGAACTCACATCTGGCGGTTTCCTGAATGGCAGCTTCGCACGAATCTACTCTGGGACCAGCAATGCCCGTGACTTGCTGGCCACGGTATTCTTTTCGAGTGGCATCACCGTCAACGTCAGCAGCCGCCCCAGGCCGCCGACCTGCCGGGTGTCCACGGGCAAGATCGACGTGGCCATGGCCCCCGCCCCGTTCGCCGATTTCAAGGGAATCGGGACCGTCACGGCAGCCAAGGACTTCAGCATCGAGTTGACCTGCGCGGGAGGCGAAGCCAATACACGCCTGACCGCCTTCATCACGCTGACGGACGCCACCCAGGCGACCAACCGATCGAGCACGCTGACGCTGGCCCAAAACTCCAAGGCCCGGGGTGTCGGCATACAGGTACTGAGAAACAACGTGCCCGTGAGCTTCGGCGCCGACTCCGGCAGCCTGGGCAATGCCAACCAATGGAATGCGGGCCAGGTCGCACAGGGGCAGAACAGCCTGAAGATTCCGCTGAGCGCGCGCCTGGTGCAGACAGCCGGCAGCGTGACACCTGGCGTGGCCTATGGCAGGGCGACCTTCACGATGAGCTACCAATAGCCGCTGATGGGCCTGCAGGAAATGAACAGCGCCAGCCTTGCGCGCGATTGCAGACTTCGTGGAGCCAATATGGAGGGCTGCGGCTCGCAGGGCATCGCACCATAATGTGCGCTTGGCCCTGCCAGCTTTCCCATGAACTCCACAGCACAGCCAACGGCAACCACCCCCCTCGTGCTCGTCGTCGAAGACGAGCCCGCCATCGCCAGCATCCTGACGGCCTATCTCGAGCGGGACGGGCTGCGTTCGCGCATGGCCTCGGACGGGCAGGAGGCGCTGCAGCTGTTCCGCCAGCTGCGGCCCGATCTGGTGCTGCTGGACATCCACCTGCCCGGCATGGATGGCATCGACGTGCTGCGCGCCATCCGCGATGACAGCCAGACGCCCGTGATCATGGTCACGGCCCTGGCCGACGATGTGGACAAGCTGCTGGCCCTGCGCCTGGGCGCCGACGACTACGTGGTCAAGCCCTTCAATCCGCCCGAGGTCGTGGCCCGCGTGCGCGCCGTGCTGCGCCGCACCCAGGCGCGCAAGAACCCGGCGCCCGCGCCCATCCGCGTGGGCCCCATCGAGATCGATACCGAGGCGCACAGCGCCGTGGTCTACGACAACGAGGGCCGCGCCCTGCCGCTGCCCCTGACGCTGACCGAATTCCGCCTGCTGGCCTGCCTGGCGGCCCAGCCCCGGCGCTGCTTCTCGCGCTCCCACCTGATCGAGCACTGCCTGCCCGAGAGCGATGCGCTGGAGCGCGTCATCGACTCCCATCTGTCCAAGCTGCGTCGCAAGCTGCAGCTGGCCGGCCAGGAAGGCCTGATCGAGACCGTGCGCGGCATTGGCTACCGGCTATGGCCCTGGGACTGAGGCCCAACCGCATATGGGTGCGCTTCGGCCTGTGGATCACGGCCACCGTGCTCAGCACCATTGCCCTGCTGGCCATCGGCGTGCTGGTGTTCTCCGAGATCCAGTACCGCGACTTCTACAGCAGCCTGCCGCCGGCCGTGCAGATCGAGCTGGACGAACTCAACGCCCAGTCGCTGGAAGACAGCCCGCGCGCCATGCAGATCTACGGCCAGTACTGGACGGGCGATCTGCTGTTCGGCGAGAAATGGTCCCTGGTCATCGGCCTGCTGGTGTGCCTGCCCTTCGGGCTGGCCGTGGGCTTCTGGGTCTCGCGCCTGGTGACGCGGCCCCTGGCGTCCATGGTCGAGGTGGCCAAGCGCGTGGAGCTGGGCGACTTCAGCGCGCGCGCCCTGCCCGGCAAGGCCCATGGCGAGATGGCCGAGATGGTGGTGGCCTTCAACCGCATGATCGATTCGCTGGAGACGCTGGAGGCCGAGCGCCGCGCCACGGCGGCCTCGATCTCGCACGAGCTGCGCACGCCGCTGACCGTGCTGCAGGCGCGCCTGCATGCCATCTGCGACGGCGTCATCGCCGCAGACGACACCGAGCTGAACACGCTGCTGTTCCAGGTCGAGCACCTGGGCCGGCTGGTCGGCGACCTGCACACGCTGTCCATGGCCGATGCCGGCCAGCTGTCGCTGCAAAAGCAGCGCCTGGACCTGGCCGAACTCGTGGCCGAGACGCTGGACCACCTGCACCCCCAGCTCCTGCAGCATGGCATGCAGCTGGAGATGCACCTGCCCGCGCCCAGTGACATCGGCATGGCCGACATCCGTGCCGACGCCGACCGCATGCGCCAGATCCTCTCCAACCTCGTCAGCAACGCCATCCGCCATGCGGCCAGCGGCGCATGGCTGGGCGTGGCGCTGACGGTGGAATCCGATATCGAAGGCCGTGCCTGGGCCGTGCTGCGCATCAGCGATGCCGGTCCCGGCCTGCCCAGCGAGCTGCGCTCCCACCCCTTCCAGCGCTTTGCCCAGGTGCCCGGCAAGCGCCGCCGCGAGGGCTCGGGCCTGGGCCTGTCCATCGTCAAGGCACTGACCGTCTCCCAGGGCGGCAGCGTGGAGGCCGACGACTCCGAGCAGGGCGGTGCCCGCTTCACTCTGCGCTTTCCGCGCGTCTGATCCTGCGCCACTGAAGGCCGCCGGGGGCCGCTGCGGCGTCCGCTACGCGGACGGAGCCTGCGCCTCGCGCAGCAGCGCATGGATGGCCCAGCCCAGCGGCGCGCGCAGCTGCTGCAGTGTCTGCTGCGGCCCCAGCGCCAGCAGCGACTGCGACACCCAGCCATAGGTCAGCGTGTGCAGCAGCCGTGCCAGGGGCTGGGCCGGCGCGGGCAGCGGCGGATCGCACTCCTGCAATGCCGTGCCCCACAGCTGTACATAGGACTGGTAGTGGCGGCGGAAGGGCTCGGGCGCGGACACCTTGCGCTCCAGCATGAACAGCGCGGACCACATCGGCGCCTCGCGCGCAATGCCGTCGACCAGGGTGTCAAGCAGGCGGTCCACGCGCGTGGCCAGCGGCATGCCGGCACTGTCCTGCAGCGTTTGCAGCCCCTGGGCGTGCAGGGCCTGCACCTGGCGGTGGATGCACATGGCCGCCAGCGTGTCCATGTTGCCGAAGTATTCATAGAAGGTGCCCAGGCCCACGCCGGCCACGGCGGCCACCTCGCGCACCGTGGTGCGCTCGTAGCCCTGCTCGATCACAAGCCGAACAAAGGCGTCCTGCAGCGCCTGCGACGTGGCCTGCGCGCGCGATTGCAGGGGGCGGCGCCGCACTTTGGGCGGCTGCGGCTGCTGCCGTGAAACCCGAACACCTTTGCTGGGCATTTTTCCTAGACTTTTGCGTTGAGACCAACGATCACGGAGACACGCATGAGCACCGGCCAGACATTGCAGACAGGGCATACCTGGAACACGCACGACGTACTGAACCAGGTCGACGAACTCACCGACTTCAACCTGCTGGAGGCCGACCCTGCCCTGGCCGAGGCCCTTCAGCGCAACGGCGCTGCGCGCCACATTCCTTCGCTGTCGCGCTATGCGCAGCAGCTGGGCGAGCGCGCCACCTGGGAGCTGGCCGAGCAGGCCAACCGCCACACGCCCGAGCTGCACCGCTTCGACGCGCGCGGCCGCATCATCGACGCCGTGGAGTTCCACCCGAGCTGGCACACGCTGCTGGGACTATACCGGCAGCAGGGGCTGATCTCCCTGCCCTTCGAGGACAGCAGCGCGGGCCGCTGGAGCGCCTGGGCCGCAGGTTTTTACCTGCACGGTCAGGTCGAACAGGGCACGCTGTGCCCGGCCACCATGACCACGGCCGCCATCCCGCTGCTGCAAAAGGAACCGGCGCTGTGGCAGCAGCTGCAGGGCAAGCTGTTCAGCCACGAATACGATCCGCGCGACCTGCCCGTGGCCGACAAGGCATCGATGTGGCTGGGCATGGGCATGACCGAGAAGCAGGGCGGCTCCGACGTGCGCGCCAACACGACGGTGGCCATGCCGGTGCACGCCGGCGGGCGTGGCGGCGAGTACCTGCTGCGCGGCCACAAGTGGTTCTTCTCGGCACCCATGTGCGATGCCCACCTGGTGGTGGCACGCATGGGGGAAGGCGGTGGGCAGGCCTGCTTCTACGTACCGCGCTGGCGCCCGGACGGCAGCAGGAATGCCGTGCGCGTGCAGCGCCTGAAGGACAAGGTGGGCAACCGCAGCAACTCCAGCAGCGAGGTGGAGTTCGAGGACGCCTGGGGCATCCTGATGGGCGAGGAAGGCCGGGGCATTCCCACCATCATCGAGATGGCCACCTACACCCGCCTGAACTGCGTGCTGGGCAGCGCCGCCATCCTGCGCTCGGCCACGGTGCAGGCCCTGGCCTATGCGCGCCGGCGCAGCGTCTTCGGCAAGCTGCTGGCCGAGCAGCCGCTGATGCGCACCGTGCTGGCCGACCTGGCGCTGGAAAGCGAGGCCGCGCTGCAGATCGCCATGCGCCTGGCCCAGGCCTATGAGCGTGGAGGCGACGAGGGCGATCCGCTGGAGCGGGCCTGGAAACGCATCATGACGCCAGCGGCCAAGTTCTGGGTCTGCAAGCGCGGCGTGGAGCTGACGGGCGAGGCCATGGAGGTGCTGGGCGGCAACGGCTACGTGGACACGGGCGTTATGGCGCGCCTGTTCCGCGAGGCGCCCGTGAACTCGATCTGGGAAGGCTCGGGCAACGTCATGTGCCTGGACGTGCTGCGAGCCATCTCGCGCGAGCCCGACGGCGCGCAGCTGCTGCTGCAGGACCTGATCGACACGGCAGCGGGCGAGCCCGCGTTGCTGCAGCAGGCGCAATCGCTGGCACGGCGCCTGTCCGGCCCGCCTGACCAGCTCGAGGCCCAGGCACGCCGCCTGGTGCAGGACCTGGTGCTGCTGGCCCAGGCCTGCCTGCTGCGCCGCCATGCGCCGCCCGCCATGGCCGACGGCTTCATCGCCACGCGCCTGGGGGCGCAGCAGGGCGCCATGGTGGCGGGCGCCTTCGACCCGGCAGGCCTGGACATCGCCGCCATCCTTCAGCGCGCGCTGCCCGCCTGAAGCGGCCGCCGGCCCACCACACAACAAAGCACAAGGAGACAAGACATGAACCTGCTCGACGCCTTCGACAGCGCCGTGCGCAAGACGCCCGCCAAGGCCTTTCTGCGCGACCGCGGCGCCTCCATCAGCTATGCCGACATGCAGCGGCGCTCGCAGCGCGCGGCCGCCGTGCTCCAGGCCCAGGGCGTGGGCCGAGGCGATACCGTGGCCCTGATGTGCCTGAACACGCCGGGCTTTGTCGAAGCCCTGTTCGGCGCCTGGCGCCTGGGCGCCGCGCTGGTGCCCGTCAACCACAAGCTGCAGGCGCCCGAGCTGCAGTACATCCTCGACCACGCGCAGTGCAAGGCCCTGGTGTTTGACGCGGCACTCGCGCCCGTGGTCGCCGCCGCGCCACACCCCTGCGCCCGCCTTGTGACCGAGGCGCAAGATGCCGTCCCGGGTGTCCAGGACTGGGACACGCTGGTGGCAGCCGCCAGGCCCATGGAAGGCACGCGGCCCGCCGATGGCGACATCGCCCAGGTGCTCTACACCTCGGGCACCACGGGCCGGCCCAAGGGCTGCCTGCTGAGCCACCGCGCCGTCACGCTGGCGGCGATCACGGCCGCACTGGGCCTGTCCATCACGCGCGAGGAACGCACGCTGATGGCCATGCCCATCTGGCATTCCTCGCCGCTCAACAACTGGTTTGGCGGCACGCTGTACATGGGCGGCACCGTGGTGCTGCTGCGCGAGTACCACCCGCAGCATTTCCTGCAGGCCGTGCAGGACGAGGGCGTGACGCTGTACTTCGGCGCCCCCGTCTCCTACTTTGCGCCGCTGCAGATGCTGCCCGACTTTGCCCGCTACGACCTGAGCAGCGTGCGCGCCTGGGTCTACGGCGGCGGCCCCATCGGCGCCGACATGGCGCGCAAGCTGGCCACGGCCTACCGCAGCGACCGCTTCTACCAGGTCTACGGCATGACCGAGACCGGCCCCACGGGCACCACGCTCTACCCCGAGGAGCAGGTGGAGCGGGCCGGCTCCATCGGCCGCGTGGCCCTGCCCGGCGTGGACATGCGCGTGGTGCGCGACGACGGCGAGGATGCCGGCCCGGGCGACACCGGCGAAATCTGGCTGCGCACCGGCAGCGTGATGGACGGCTACCTGCACGACGCCCAGGCCACGGCTGCCGCCTTCGCACCGGGCGGCTGGTACCACACGGGCGATCTTGCGCGTCTGGACGACGCGGGCTATCTCTTCATCGTGGACCGGACCAAGGACATGGTCATCACGGGTGGCGAGAACGTGTATTCCAAGGAGGTGGAGGACGCGCTGTCGGCCCATCCCCAGGTCGCCGATGTCGCCGTCGTGGGCCGGCCCCACGCCGAATGGGGCGAGACCGTCGTCGCCCACGTGGTGACGCGCGGCGAGGCCGCGCCGCAGGCCGAGGCACTGCAGCAGTTCCTGGCCGACAGGCTGGCGCGCTACAAGATCCCGCGTGAATTCGTCTTTGCGGCCAGCCTGCCGCGCACGCCCACAGGCAAGCTGCAGAAATTCCTGCTGCGTCAGGAGCGCAGCGCCACCTGAGGCGCCGGCCTCCTGCGTGGCCTGCTTCGCGGCCTATTTAGCGGCCTACTTCGCGGCCTTGAAATCCGACTCGCTCATGCCGCGCCGCCAATAGGCCACGACCAGCTGCTCGTGCTTTTCCAGACCGCGCTCCTCGCGCGCCCACTGGCGCACGGCCTGGGCGGTGTCGAATTCGCCAGCGGCCCAGACGAAGCGGCTGGCGGGATGACCGGCCAACGCATCCGGCCAGCGCACGGCGCGCAGCGCGTCGATCAGCAGCGTGGTGGTGCCGGCCTCGGCAGCGCCCCGGTGCAGCCAGTGCCATTGCAGGCCTTCGGGCGCCTGCACGGGCTGCTCGTCCTGCGGGCCCTGGACTTCGGCGAAGACATGGCCGCGCGTGTGCGCGGGCAGGGCGGCCGCAATGCGCAGCATGGCCGGCAGGCCGGTGTCGTCGCCGGCCAGCAGCATCCAGTCGGCCGGCGTGGCCGTGCGCCCGCCGGGGCCGGTCATGCCGATGCGCTGGCCCGGCTGGGCGCGCGCGGCCCAGGCCGACCCGGGGCCGGCATCCTCGTGCAGCACGAAGTCCACGTCGATCCATCCGTTGGCGCCGTCTTGGGCCATTCCCATTGCACGCATGGTGTACGTGCGCATATCCAGGCGCCCGTCACCCTCGGGCAGGCGCAGCAGGCCGCTGGCCGACAGCGTGGGCCATTGAGGCTCGGCCACGCCCGGCTGCGGAAACAGCAGCTTGACGTGGATGTTAGTGTCCTGCGCATAGCGCGCCATGTCGTCACAGGCAAAGCGCACGCGGCGCATGTGCGGCGTGAGATCGCGCACGGCCAGCACCCGCAGCTCGCGGAAGGCCGGCGGGCGCTGCAGCGCGGCGCCGTCACCCTCCCAGGCCAGGGAGCCGTCGGCGGCGCCCGTGGCCTCCAGCAGCAGGTGGGCCAGCATGAGCTTCATGTCCTGCAGCAGCTCCACGCCGGGTGCCGCCACCTCCGCATGGACCTGCCCGCCCTCCAGCCACAGCTGTCCCCGGCCGCCTTCGTAGTCGGCCACCCAGCGCGAGCCTTCGCGGCGCACGGTGATGTCGTGCTCCTGCATGTGCCCGACGATGGCGGCAATGGCTTCGTCGGGCCTGTCCATGTGCACCGAGGTGCGCGCCTGCAGCTGTGTCATTCGCGTATGTCCTTTCTTTTGCCAGATTGCAGCACCGCCTGGCGCAAGCAGGCTTTGCGGCAGGCCTGCCGATGTTTGCGCCACGCACCAAAGACGCCCGCCGGGCGTCAGACCCGGGCACGCACCAGCTTGGGAGAGATGCCGAAGCGGCGCTTGAAGGCCGTGGAAAAGTTGGCCGCGCTGGAATAGCCGGCCCCATGTGCGACCTCGGCCACGCTGCAGCCCGTCTGCTCCAGCGCGGCCCAGGCGCGCGCCAGCCGCTGCTCGCGCCGGTACTCGTCGATGCTGGAGCCATAGGCCAGGCGGAACTGGCGCTGCAGCGCACTGGCGCTCAGGCCCACTTCGCGTGCGATCTCGGCCAGCGTGCGGCAGCCGTCGCCGCCGCTGTCCAGCAGGGCCTTGAGGCGCGCCATGCGCCGGTGCTCGCGTACGCCCAGCACGCCCGGCACGGTCTGCGCCGGATCGGGCTCGGGCACCTCGAGGGACTGCACGGCCTCGTGCACCAGCTCCAGCGTGCGGCTGGCCAGCAGCAAGGGCGCCGAGCCCTCGCGTGCCAGCTGGATGATCTGCTCGGCCACCGCCACGGCGCGCGGCGAGGGCTGCCAGGGCCGTATGGCCAGCAATTGCTGCTCCATCCAGTGCTGCAGCAGCGGCGGCGCCGCCATGGGCAGGGTCTGTGCGGCAAACCACTGCGGCTGCACGGTGATGCTGAGCTTGCGCTCGAACTTGCCGCGCCGCCACTGCCGCATGAACATGTCGCCGGGCCGCGTGTGGATGACGGCCCCGCAGGCCTGCACATGGGCACCGGCGGCGCTGGCGGGCGCCACCTGCAGCTGCAGGCCCTGGTTGCCGAAGGCCACGTCCACGCACCCCTCCAGCAGCACGACCATGTGCAGGCCCGGCACGGCCGGCGAACGCGTGCTCATGGTGCGAAGGTCGCGGGCCTCCACGCCATGCAGCCACAGGCCGGGCTGGACCTGCCAGGCCTGCAGGTGCCCGGCCAGCAGCGCATCCTGTGCCGTGACCTCGGCATCGAGGATGCGGTAGTCGGGCCCGCTGAAATCACAGGCACGCAGCGTGCCCCGCCCCAGCCAGCGCGGAGGGCGTGCAGGTGTTTGGACAGAGGAGAAAGCCATGGCCAGCCGGAGCGGTGCGCGCCCCACAGACAAGAATGATTCTTATTTTATGAAAGCCCCCTGCACCACGCTGGCTGCGGGGAATCCATTGCATGGCCTGGCGCGCGCAGGCCCGCGTGTGCGCCACAATGCGCCATGCTCAGCCTCCAAGACATCCAGAACGCCGCCGGCCGCCTGCGCGGCGCCGTGCTCGAAACGCCCTGCGTGGAATCGCGCACGCTGTCCCAGATCACGGGCGCGCAGGTGTATCTCAAGTTCGAGAACCTGCAGTTCACGGCCTCGTTCAAGGAACGCGGCGCCCTCAACAAGCTGGCCCAGCTCTCGCCCGAGGAGCGCGCACGCGGCGTGGTCGCCATGAGCGCCGGCAACCATGCCCAGGGCGTGGCCTACCACGCGCAGCGCCTGGGGGTGCGTGCCGTCATCGTCATGCCGCGCTTCACGCCGGGGGTGAAGGTGGAGCGCACGCGCGGCTTCGGCGCCGAGGTCGTGCTGCACGGCGACTCCCTGGCCGAGGCGCGCCAGCACGCCTACGCGCTGGCCGAGCAGCAGGGCCTGTGCTTTGTCCATCCCTATGACGACGAGCAGATCGCGGCGGGCCAGGGCACCCTGGCGCTGGAAATGCTGGCCGAACAGCCGGATCTGGACCTGCTGGTCGTGGCCATTGGCGGCGGCGGCCTGATCGCGGGCGTGGCCACGGCGGCCAAGGGGCTGAACCCGGACATCGAAATCATCGGCGTGCAGACCCAGCGCTTTCCGTCCATGTTCAATGCCGTGCGCCAGGCCGAGCTGCCAATGGGCACCTCGACCATCGCCGAAGGCATTGCCGTCACCCAGCCCGGCGCGATCACGCAGGAAGTCGTGGCACGCCTGGTGGACGACATGCTGCTGGTCGATGAGGGCGATATCGAGCAGGCCGTGCTCATGCTGCTGGAGATCGAGAAGACCCTGGTCGAGGGCGCGGGCGCCGCAGGCCTGGCCGCGCTGCTGCGCCATCCGCAGCGCTTTGCGGGCAAGAAGGTGGGAATGATCCTGTCGGGCGGCAATATCGATCCGCTGCTGCTGGCAGCCATCATCGGGCGCGGAATGGTGCGCTCCGGGCGGCTGGCGCGCATCAAGGTCAGCGCGCGCGACGTGCCCGGCGTGCTGGCGCGCATCACGGCCACGGTGGCTGCAGCGGGCGCCAATATCGAGGAAGTCCACCACCAGCGCGCCTTCACCATGCTGGCCGCGCAGAGCGTGGAAATCGAGCTGGTGCTGCAGACGCGCAACAAGGCCCATATCGACGAGGTCATAGCCGCCCTTCAGGCCGAAGGCATGCAGGTCAATGCCGTCTAGCAGGCCCGGTGTCATGGCTTTCCCCGAAGGCGCCAGGGGACAGGCCTGCCTAGAATCAGGCATCCCCATTGGCAAGCCAGGAGCTTTTGCATGACGCACGATCCCGCAGCGCACCACGGCGAGCAGCCGGCCCCCGAAGACGCCACCGAGGCCGTCGTCCCCTACATGCCTGTCATCCTGCCCCTGGCAGGCGCCGTGCTGATGTTTCTGCTGGCCTTCATTGCCGTCAACATGGCCTGAATCCGGCCCTCCTGCCCCTGCACCAGGCCCCGCTTTGCGGGGCTTTTTGCTTGCCTTTTCAACAGGCAATTTCATCGTTCATATTGCATACTTCAATGCATAGAATGCATAGTTTTTGCCATTCGTTTGCTGACAAATTCGTGACCGCTCCCTAGAATCGAATCCCCAGCCGGTGCGCCGCCAGCTTCCGCCAGCGCCGCTTCGCCGCCCAGAGAAGAGCTTCCTTCGCGCGCCGACTGAACGAGAGCCCGTTTCTCAAAGTTGGCGCGGTGCAGCAGGCGCGTCCCCTTTGAAAAACTGGTTTTTTCAATTGAAGGAAGCTCCGCGATGAACGCACCCGTCATGCAAGGCCTGAACATCCAGGCCCCCGCCTATGTCAAGAACAGCCGCCTGATCGCCTGGGTGGCCGAGATGGCCGCACTGTGCAAGCCCGCCAAAATCCATTGGTGCGATGGCTCGCAGGAGGAATACGAGCAGCTGTGCCAGCAGCTCGTCGATGCCGGCACCTTCAAGAAGCTCGATCCCGTCAAGCGCCCCGGCAGCTACCTGGCCTGGTCCGATCCGTCCGATGTGGCGCGCGTCGAGGACCGCACCTACATCTGCTCGGCCAACAAGGAAGACGCAGGCCCGACCAACAACTGGATGGCCCCGAACGAGATGCGCGCCACGCTGCAGCCGCTGTTCGACGGCTGCATGGCCGGCCGCACCATGTATGTGGTGCCTTTCTCCATGGGCCCGCTGGGCTCGCCCATCGCCCACGTGGGCGTGGAGCTGTCCGACAGCGCCTATGTGGCCGTCAACATGAAGATCATGACCCGCATGGGCCGTGCCGTGTATGACGTGATCGGCGTGGAAGGCGAGTTCGTGCCCTGCGTCCACACCGTGGGCGCGCCCCTGGCCGAAGGCGAGAAGGACCAGACCAGCTGGCCCTGCAACAAGACCAAGTACATCGTCCACTACCCCGAGACGCGCGAAATCTGGAGCTATGGCTCGGGCTACGGCGGCAACGCCCTGCTGGGCAAGAAGTGCTTTGCGCTGCGCATCGCCTCCACCATGGGCCGCGACCAGGGCTGGCTGGCCGAGCACATGCTCATCCTGGGCGTGACCAACCCCGAAGGCAAGAAGTACCACGTGGCTGCGGCCTTCCCCAGCGCCTGCGGCAAGACCAACTTCTCCATGCTGGTGCCGCCCAAGGTCTTCGAAGGCTGGAAGGTCACCACCATCGGCGACGACATCGCCTGGATCAAGCCCCAGGCCGACGGCTCGCTGCGCGCGATCAACCCCGAAGCCGGCTATTTCGGCGTGGCCCCGGGCACGAACTACCACACCAACCCCAACTGCATGGCCAGCCTCGACAAGAACGTGATCTTCACGAACGTCGCGCTGACCGACGACAACGACGTGTGGTGGGAAGGCATGGACAAGGACACCGGCAAGCTGCCCGATCACCTGATCGACTGGCAAGGCAAGGACTGGACGCCCCAGATCGCCCGCGAGACCGGCGCCAAGGCCGCCCACCCCAACGCCCGCTTCACCGTGGCCGCGACCAACAACCCCGCGCTGGACGAAGCCTGGGACGATCCCAAGGGCGTGAAGATCGACGCCATCATCTTCGGCGGCCGCCGCTCCACCACCGTGCCGCTGGTGACCGAGGCCCGCAACTGGACCGAAGGCGTCTACATGGCCGCCACCATGGGCTCGGAAACCACGGCCGCCGCCTTCGGCGCCCAGGGCGTGGTGCGCCGCGACCCCTTCGCCATGCTGCCGTTTGCCGGCTACAACATGAGCGACTACTTCCAGCACTGGCTCACGCTGGGCGCCAAGATCCAGGCCCAGGGCGCGGCACTGCCCAAGATCTTCACCACCAACTGGTTCCGCAAGAATGCCGACGGCAAGTTCGTCTGGCCCGGCTACGGCGAGAACATGCGCGTGCTCAAGTGGATGATCGACCGCCTCGAAGGCCAGGCACAGGGCGAGCAGACCGCCTTCGGCATTGCGCCCCAGTACGCCGAGATCAACTGGACCGGCCTGGACTTCTCCGCCGACCAGTTCGCCAGCGTGACCAGCATCGACAAGGCCGCCTGGGCCGAGGAAATGCAGCTGCACACCGAGCACTTCGACAAGCTGGCCCACAAGCTGCCCCAGGAGCTGCTGGTGACCAAGGCCGAACTGGAAAAGCGCCTGGGGACATAAAGCTCCCCCTGAGCGGCTACGCCGCTTCCCCCTCTCGCTTCGCGGGGGGGACGGCACCCTCGGTGCGGGGCGGCCCTTCCTCGGTGCCCCTTGCTTTGGGTAGCGCCAGTTTCATGGACTGTGGAAGATGCACAGAACAATGAATCCCTGAGTAGCTCTCGACCCATGGAAAAAGCCTCGCAGTGCGAGGCTTTGTTTGTGGCGTTTCAACGACGCTCCCAGACAACAAAAAAGCCGCGCCTTGTGGGCAGCGGCTTTTTTTGGAGGAGCGCCGCAAGGCACCCCAGGCAGAGATCAGCTACCTTGCCTATCCATGGCGCGGGCCAGATCGGCCATCAGGCGGGCGTCCTGCAGGGCGGCGTTCCAGATGCGCTCGTCAGCGGCGGCCTGCTGGCGGCTCTCGGTCCAGGCGCGGTAGCCGGCACGGGCCATCATGGCGGCGCGGCGGGCGGGGGCGGAGAACAGGGCCAGGCCCATGAAGGCGGCAACCCACAGCACGACCCAGGCGCCCAGCATGTGGCCGTCGGTCCAGTTGTGGGCGACCTCGTTGACCACCACCATCAGCGCGGCCACCAGGGCAGCGAGCAGCAGGGCGCTGGCGCCGCGCTTGCCGGAGAAACGCTTGACGGCGCTCTTGCGGTCGTCGGCGGCTTGATAGACATGCACCACACCAGGGTGCTCGACACAGTAGGAGTTGTAAATGAAGTTGCTCATGGCAGATAAACCCAGTTAAATGGCCGCTTTTGACGGCGTGGCGGGCGACTAGGGGTAACTATAGGGTTTACCCTAGAGTTCTTCAAATTTATATCTTGAATCTGTAGCATTCACGTCAGTGATGACTCAGCGCTCGCTGCCACGGCCATGTCCGCCCTGAACTTCCGCACACTGGATCTGAACCTGCTGCGCGTCTTCGACGAGGTGATGGCGGAGCGCAGCCTCACGCGGGCGGCCCACAAGCTGGCCATCACCCAGCCGGCCGTGAGCAATGCGCTGCGCCGCCTGCGCGAGGCGCTGGGCGACGAGCTCCTGGTGCGCCAGGGCCAGGGCGTGGAGCCCACGCCGCGCGCGCTGGCGCTGTGGCCCGTGATCCGCGAGGCGCTGCAGCAGCTGCAGGACACGCTGACGCCAGGCGAATTCCACCCCTCCACCGCCACCGCCACCTTTGTGCTGGCCATGGCCGACGCCACGGCCGCCACGCTGATTCCTCCCATGTTCAGCCTGCTGGAGCGCGAGGCGCCCGGCATCGGCATCCGCGTGCTGCCGCTGACCACGCGCGACCCGCGCGGCCTGCTGGAGGCCGGCGAGGCCGACATGGCCGTGGGCTACTTCCCCGCCGCGCTGGCCGACCTGACGGCGCGCGCGCAGTCGGGCGCCCTGGTGGCCTTCGACAGCCGGCGCCTGTATGAAGGCGAGTACCTGTGCGTGATGCGCCAGGGCCATCCGCTGGCCGATGTGCCGCTGACGCTGGACAACTACTGCGCGGCGCGCCACATGCTGGTGAGCTTCTCGGGCCGCTCCTTCGGCTTCATCGACGAGGCCCTGGCCTCGCTGGGCCGCACGCGCCAGGTGGTGCTTACCGTCAACCAGTTCTTCACGGCCGGGCGCGTGGTCATGACCTCCAACCTGCTGACCATATTGCCGCGCCACTTCGTGCCCGTGACCGGCATGGCCGACAAGCTGGTGCTGCGCGAGCTGCCCTTCGACGTGCAGCCCGTGCACGTGGACGCGCTGTGGCGCCGGCGCGGCCAGCATCCTCAGGCCTACGACTGGCTGCTGCGCACGCTCACGCGCTCTGCAGAGGCGACCTTCCCGCACACCTGAGCGCCGTTTGCGGGGCGCCCGCGCCAGCGCCAGCGCAGGTTCTACACTTGGCCGCATGAAGATCCAGCTGCTGTCCGACCTGCACCTCGAGGCCCATCCGCATTTCACCGCAGAGCCCGCACCCGATGCCGACGTGCTGGTGCTGGCCGGCGACATAGGCTCCTACCAGAGCGGCAGCCTGCTGCCGGACCAGGATTTCGGGCTGGAGCGCTTCTCTCCCCTGCCCCAGTACGCGGGCTGGCCCTGCCCCGTGATCTTCGTGCCGGGCAACCATGAGTACGACATGCAGGACTTCGACGCCGCCCACGCCCGCCTGCGTGCCACCTGCGAGCGCATGGGCATGGTCTGGCTGGAGCGCGAGACGGCCGTGCTGGACGGCGTGCGCTTCGTGGGCACCACGCTGTGGAGCGACTACGACGCCATGTCCATGCATGAAGGCGTGACCGATCTGGCCCGGCTGCTCAAACTGCGCGAGAAGGCCTTTCGCGCCGCCAATTTCTACCTGCAAAAGACCGGCGGCACGCGCGACGGCGAGCCCTTCCTGGCCGAGCCCATGCGCGAGCAGTCGCTGGTCTGCCAGCAATGGCTGCGCCAGGCGCTGGCCAGGCCCTTCGATGGCCCCACGGTGGCCGTCACGCATTTCGCGCCCAGCCTGCGCAGCGCCGACCCGCGCTACGGCCTGGTGCCGGGCACGGCCGGCTTTTGCAACGTGCTGGATGAACTGCTGCCCTGTGCCGATCTGTGGCTGCACGGCCACCTGCATTCGCCCAGCGACTATGTGGCCGAGGGCCTGCGCGGCGATGGCAGCGCCTGGCGCTGCCGCGTGGTGGCCAACCCGCTGGGCTACGCGCGCAAGGGCGAGCAGGAGGGGTTTTCGCCGCGCTCTACCATCGAGTTGCCGGTGCACGCGACCGCAGGGGCGGCAGAGGCACCGGCCCGTGCTTGACCTGGATCAAGCACTCCACCCCGGCTTGGGCTTAGTCTCGGGCCATACCCAAGGAGGACCTTCATGAACATCCTGCTCGCTGTCGATGGCAGCCCCTACACCCAGAAGATGCTGGCCTACCTGACCTCGCACCCGGAGATCCTGGGTTCGGCCCACAGCTACAGCGCCATCACCGTCCAGCCCCAGCTGCCGGCCCGCGCGCGCGCCGCCCTGGGCAAGGACGTGGTGGACGAGTACTACGCCGAGGAGTCGACCAAGGTGCTGGACCCCGTGTGCAGCTACCTGGCCGAGCACGGCGTGCAGGCAGCCCGCCTGAGCAAGGTCGGCCCGATTGCCGACTCCATCATCAAGGCGGCCGAAGAAGGCAAGTTCGACCTGCTGGTCATGGGCACGCATGGCCACGGCACGCTGGGCCGCCTGGTCATGGGCTCGGTCAGCACCCAGGTGCTGGCCGGCAGCCAGGTGCCTGTGCTGCTGATCCGCTGATCGACCGCGCGATACGCTGCCCCGTGCACACGCAGCGCCCATAACCAGAAAAAGCAAAGCGCGGGCATCACGGCGCAATGAGGCAAGGACGGCTCCCCTGAGGGAGCCGTCTTTTTTTGCATGGTGCCTTCCCACCATCCTGCGGGCCTGCCGTCACCGGGCTGTCACAGCCGCCTCTTACAGTCGCGCGATTTGTCACACAGGGGGATGGTGAGCATGCGCGCGAGTACTTTGGATTGGCGGCACAAGGCGATTGCAACGGCCTGCCTGGCCCTGTGTGGCGCTGCATGGTCCGCGCCCTTCACCCCGGGCAACCTGGTGGCCTACCGCGTGGGCACGGGCACAGGCGCGCTGCCCGTGTTCCTGGATGAGTACCGCGTGGACGGCACCCTGGTGCAATCGCTGCCGCTGTCAGGCGGAGCGACGCCGCTGACGGCCAGCAGCAAGGGCTCGGAAGGCCTGCTCAACCGCTCGGACAATGGCCTGTGCCTGGTGGTTCCCGGCTATGCCGTGGCCACCGGCGGCACCGAGCCCAACGGCGTCACGGCAGCGGCGGCCCCGCGCGCCGTGGCCGTGGTGGGGTTCGACTCCGACGTGAAAAGCCTGCGCCCGCTCGGCACCACGGCCTTCAGCAAGGACACCATCCGCGCAGCAGCCAGCAGCGACTGCGGCGCCGTCTGGGCCAGCGGCAAGGGTACGGCCACGGCCAACAATGGCATCTGGCATGTGGCTGCCGACGGCACGGGCATCTCCCAACTGAACAGCAGCAATGTCCAGGGCCTGGCGGTCGCCGGCGGCCAGTTGATCGCCGCCATCAACGGCGGCTCGCTCAACCAGATCGGCACGAATTTGCCGACCACGGGCATCCAGACGGCCCTGCCCCTGGCGGGCCTGACGCCCTCCACCTACCGCGGCATCGCCTTCCTGCAACTCGATGGCGGCCCCGCGCTGGCGAACACCGTCTACGTGGCGGACAACGATACCGGCGCCATCCGGAAATTCCGCCTCTCGATGGACGGCACCAGCTGGCAGCCCGCAGGCTCCATTGCCGGCCTGTCCAAGGTCCACGGCCTGGCCGCCTTCGATACCGGCGGCGGCAATGTGATGCTGATGGCCACCGACACCACGGGCCGCCTGTACCGCGCCTTCGATCACGGCGGCTACGCCGGCACGCTGTCGGGCACGGCCGAGTCCATCGCCGCGCCGCAGGACGGCGTGTTCTATGGCGTGGCCTGGGCCCCGCTGGAGACCGTGCCGGCGACCGTGCCCCCCGCCCCCTCCAACCTGGCGGCCACCCCGGCCGGCAACCGCGTGACGGCCGCCTGGGACGCCGTGCCGGGCGCCGCCTACTACGTGGTGGAGCTGTCGCAGGACAGCTTTGCATCGGTAGCCTCCACGGCCGTGGCCCTGGGCAACAGCCAGGCGCTGGAAGGCCTGCAGCCCGGCAGCTATACGCTGCGCGTGCGCGCCGTCAACGGCCTCGGCGGGAGCACGGCTGCAGTGAGCGTGCCTTTCATGGCCTCGGCCCCGCCGACGGCCTCGCTGCCCGAACTGACCGCGTTTTCCGGCGTGGTCGGCGACGCCAACGACCCGCTGGCCTCGGCAGGCATCGGCTTCACGGTGCAGGATGCGGGGGGCGCTGGCGGCGTACAGGTCACTGCGCGTTCGAGCAACCAGGCCGTGGTGGCCGACGCAGGCCTGGCCGCGTCCAACCAGGCCGGCAACGCCGTGCTCAGGATCACGCCCACGGGCGTGGGCTATGCCGACATCACCGTCACGCTGATCAACGCGGGCGGCGCCTCCGTCAGCCGCACCATCAAGTACGCGGCCTCGGCCAACACCGCGACCAACACCAGCCCGCGCTGGCTGGCCGGGCGCTCGGACGCATCGACGGCCATCGTCATCGATGCCGCCACCATGCTGGTGGGCGACGACGAGGCGCCCGCCCAGGATGCCTCGGGCAATGCGCTGCCGGCCGGCAACTCCTTCTCGGCCTATGGCCCGGCCGGCGGGCTGCCCATCAAGCCGCTGATGCTGGACAGGACCGCCCTGGGCCTGGCCGATGCCGCCGCCTGCACCGCCCCCGGCCTCACGGGCCTGGACAGCTGCAAGAGCGACGAGGAAATGGACATCGAGGCCAGCTTTGCCCTGGGCAGCCGCGTGTACGTGGCGAGCTCGCACTCCAACAACAAGAGCGGCAAGTCGCGCACCGACCGCTGGCGCCTGGCGGCGATGGATGTGACCGGCTCCGGCGCCTCCACGACGCTGACCGCCCAGGGCTACTACCGCTGGCTGCGCGAGGACCTGCGCAGCTGGGACGCGGCCGCGCATGACGGCCTTGCCGCCCACTACCTGGGCCTGGTGGCCAGCTCGGACGGCGGCGCCACCAAGGCGCCCGAGGCCGAGACGATGAGCGGCTTTTCCATCGAAGGCATGTCCACCAGCCCCGACGACGGCGCCGCATGGCTGGGCTTTCGCGCGCCGCTGGTGCCGGCACCGGGCGCGCCGGCCGTCACGGCCGACCAAGCCACGGGCCGCACGCATGCGCTGATCGTGCCCGTGACCAACTTCGCGGCCCTGCCTGCGGCCGATGGCGGCAGCAAGGGCAGCGCCATCATGGGCCAGCCGATCCGCCTGGACCTGGGCGGCCGAGGCATCCGCGAAATCCGCAAGAACGCGGCCGGCGAGTACCTGATCATTGCCGGCCCCTCGGCCAGCGCCACGGGCACCGCGCCGCGCAACTTCCAGCTCTATTCCTGGGATGGCCGCGTGAACGGCGCAGGCCTGGCCCTGAACCTGCGCCCGCGCGCTGCCGACCTGGTCGCCATTACCGTGCCCAATACCGCCTGCTCGGCCGAAGGCATAGGCGCCATGCCGGCCAGCCTGGACGCAGGCGGCAGCGTGGACATCATCAGCGACTGCGGCGATGCCGATTTCTACGGCGATGGCACCGCGGCCAAGGACCTGCCCTATGCCGCCTGGAAAAAGGCGCGCCTGGACAGCCTGGCGGTGCCCGCCCTGTCCACCGTGGCCCTGTCCGCCCAGGCCGTGGACCAGACATCGGCCGTGGTCCAGGCCACGCCCAGCGTGGGCGGCAGCCTGCGCGCCGTGGCCCTGCCCGCCAATGCGCCCGTCCCCAGCTGGGAACAGGTCATGGCCGGCCTGGATGCCGCCGGCCTGCCGGCACCTGCCAGCAACACGGTCAGCACCGCGGCCAATACCGCTGCCACGCTGTCCTTCACCGGACTGGACCCCGCCGTGAGCTATCGCGTGCATGCGGTCAACCTGCCGGCCTCGGGCACGGCCAGCGCGCCGGCTGTGCTGGCCCTGAGCAAGCCTGTGCCCATCGGCACGCAGATCGGCACGGGCAGCAATACGGCGGGCGTGAGCAACGGCACCGGCAACGTGGGTGCAGACCAGTGGCAGTTCGCCTCGAACTCGGCAGGCTTTCAGCCCGCGCCCTCGCAAAGCCCGCTGCCTGGCAACCTGCGCATGCCCTACGGCAGCCTGAGCTTCGTGCTCATGGGCGGCACGCCGGGCTCCATGGCCACCATCCGCATGGACCTGCCTGAAGCCGCACCCGCCCAGGCCACGCTCTGGAAGTACGGCCCCACGGCCGCCACGCCCACGGCGCACTGGTATGAGCTGAGCGCCTCGGCCTACCGCTTCGCACCCGACCGCCGCTCGGTGAGCTTCGACATCACCGACGGGCAGACGGGCGACAGCGACCTGACCGTCAACGGCGTCATCGTGGACCCCGTGGCGGTGGCCGCGCCTGCGGCCCTGCCGCCCGGCGCCACGGCCACCCCCGTGCCCGGCCTGTCCACACTGGCCCAGGCGCTGCTGGCGCTGGCCCTGGGCGGCATGGCCGCACTGCGCCGCCGCCGCAGCTGACGCCAGCCCCCGCCAGCACCGGCAGCGCCCGGCGCCCCTTCAAGCCCCTGCACGGTTTGCCGCGCAGGGGCTTTTTGCTGCGGCCTGGGAAAACCCTGAATCCACCGTGTTGACGGGGCTTGTTGCAAAAACAATAATTACCACGTTAACTAAATCCACACCATGCAGATTCAGCCTTTTCTCCTGGATGACGGCCTTGCGCTGGGCACGGTCTACGGCACGCTGCTCAACCAGCAGGCCACCGTGCAGCGCCTGTCGCCGCAGTTCGACAGCGCGCCCTACAAGGCCGCTCCGCGCGCCCCCGTGCTCTACCTGAAGCCGCGCAACACCTGGGCACGCGATGGCGCTGCGGTGGCCGTGCCGGCCGATCCCGGCGAGGTCCGCGTCGATGCCAGCATCGGCCTGGTGATCGGCCGCAGCGCCACGCGCGTCAGCGAAGCAACGGCTATGGACCATGTGGCCGGCTGGCTGATCGCCAGCGACCTCACGCTGCCGCACGAGAACTACTACCGCCCCGCCATCCGCCAGCGCTGCCGCGACGGTTTCTGCCCGCTGGGCACGCTGGTGCGCGGCGCAGGCTTCGATGCGCAAGCGGCAGAACTCACGGTGTCCATCAATGGTGAACAGGTCTGGCAGCGCGGTTTTGCCGATCTGGTGCGCTCGCCCGCAAGGCTGCTGGCCGACGTGACCGAATTCATGACGCTGTCGCCCGGCGACGTGCTGCTGCTGGGCCCGGGCGAAGGCGCGCCGCTGGCGCGGCCCGGGGACCGCGTGGTCATCGAGGTGCCCGGCCTGGGCCGGCTCACGCATTCGGTGGTGGCAGAACAGGGAGCAGCAGCATGAAGCACGGACGCGTCATCTTCGAAGGACAGACCCTGCAGGTCACCGAAGGCCCGCACGGACAGGTGCAGTTGCCCGATGGCCGCCTGGTGGCGGAGACCGCCGTGCAGTGGCTGCCGCCGCTGCAGTTCGGCACCGTCTTCGCGCTGGGCCTGAACTATGCGGACCATGCCAAGGAAATCGCCTTCAACAAGGCGCCCGAGGAACCGCTGGTCTTCCTCAAGGGCCCGAACACGCTGAACGGCCACCGAGGCCGCACGTACCGGCCCGCCGACGTGGCCTACATGCACTTCGAGTGCGAGCTGGGCGTGGTCATCGGCAAGACCTGCCGCAATGTGCGCCGCGAGGATGCCTACAGCGTGGTCGCCGGCTACTGCACGGCCAACGACTACGCCATACGCGACTACCTGGAGAACTTCTACCGGCCCAACCTGCGCGTGAAGAACCGCGACGGCGCCACGCCCGTGGGCCCGTGGTTCGTCGATGCGGCCGATGTGCCCGACCCCATGAACCTGCGCCTGCGCAGCTGGGTCAACGGCGAGCTCAAGCAGGACGGCAGCACGCGCGACATGGTGCATGACATCCCCTCGCTGATCGCCCATCTGTCGGGCTTCATGACGCTGAACCCCGGCGACCTCATCCTCACGGGCACGCCCGACGGCGTGGCCGACTCCCGCGTGGGCGACGAGATCGTCACCGAGATCGAAGGCCTGGGCCGCCTGGTCAACACCATCGTCGGCGACGAGCCGGCCGCCTCCTGAACCCACCGCACACGCCAAGGAATCCCCATGCGCATTGACCACCTGATCGACGGCAAGGCCGTCGCCGGCAAGGACTATTTCGAGACCGTCAACCCCGCTACCCAGGAGGTGCTGGCCGAGGTCGCCGCTGGCGGCGAGGCCGAGGTGCAGGCCGCCGTCGCCGCCGCGAAGAACGCCTTTCCGAAATGGGCCAACACGCCCGCCACCGAACGCGCCAAGCTCGTGCGCAAGCTGGGCGACCTGATCGCCCGCCATGTGCCCGAGATCGCGCAGACCGAGACCAACGACTGCGGCCAGGTCATCGCCCAGACGGGCAAGCAGCTGGTGCCGCGCGCGGCCGACAACTTCTACTACTTTGCCGAGATGTGCACGCGCGTGGACGGCCACACCTATCCCACGCCCACGCACCTGAACTACACCCTGTTCCACCCCGTGGGCGTGTGCGCGCTGATCTCGCCCTGGAACGTGCCCTTCATGACGGCCACCTGGAAGGTGGCGCCCTGCCTGGCCTTCGGCAACACGGCCGTGCTCAAGATGAGCGAGCTGTCGCCCATGACGGCCGCGCGCCTGGGCGAGCTGGCGCTGGAGGCCGGCATTCCGCCCGGCGTGCTCAACCTGGTGCACGGCTACGGCAAGGACGCGGGCGAGCCCCTGGTGCGCCACCGCGATGTGCGCGCCGTCTCGTTCACGGGCTCGACCCAGACCGGCAACCGCATCGTGCAGGCCGCCGGCCTCAAGAAGTTCAGCATGGAGCTGGGCGGCAAGAGCCCCTTCGTGATCTTTGACGACGCCGACTTCGAGCGCGCGCTGGATGCGGCCGTGTTCATGATCTTCTCCAACAACGGCGAGCGCTGCACGGCCGGCAGCCGCATCCTGGTGCAAAAGGGCATCTATGCGAAGTTCGTGGACCGCTTCGTGGAGCGCGCCAGGAAGATCACCGTGGGCGACCCGCTGGACGAGTCCACCATTGTCGGCCCCATGATCAGCGCCAGCCACCTGGCCAAGGTGCGCCACTACATCGAACTGGGCCAGAAGGAAGGCGCCAGCATGCTGTGCGGCGGGCTCGATGCGCCCGTGCTGCCCGAGCGCGTGCGCAAGGGCAACTACGTGCTGCCCACGGTGTTTGCCGACGTGGACAACCGCATGCAGATCGCCCAGGACGAGATCTTCGGCCCCGTGGCCTGCATCATCCCCTTCAGCGACGAGGCCGAGGCCGTGCGCCTGGCCAACGATATCCAGTACGGCCTGTCCAGCTACGTCTGGACCGAGAGCGTGGGCCGCGCCCACCGCGTGGCCGCCGCCATCGAGGCCGGCATGTGCTTCGTCAACAGCCAGAACGTGCGCGACCTGCGCCAGCCCTTCGGCGGCACCAAGGCCTCGGGCACGGGCCGCGAGGGCGGCAGCTGGAGCTACGAGGTCTTCTGCGAGCCCAAGAACGTGGCCGTCTCGCTGGGCTCGCACCATATTCCGCACTGGGGCGTCTGAACGGGCGACCAGCGACAACGACAAAGAGAACCGAGGAGACAAGACATGCAACGCCGCCATTTCCTGCAATCCACCGCAGCCACCACGGCCGCAGCGCTGATGCTCCCGGGCCTTTCCCAGGCCCAGCCCGGTAGCCCGGCCGGCACCTGGCCCGCAAAGCCGCTGCGCATCATCGTGCCCTTCACGCCGGGCGGCACCACCGACCTGGTGGCGCGCCTGGTGGGCACCGAACTGGGCAAGTCCCTGGGCCAGCCTGTGATCGTGGAGAACAAGCCCGGCGCGGGCACGGTGATCGGCGTGGACTATGTGTCCAAGCAGCCGGCCGACGGCTACACCCTGGTGTGCGTGGCCAACAGCTTCACGGCCAACAAGACGCTGGTGAAGAACCTGCCCTACGACACCACGCGCGACCTCAAGCCCGTGGCGCTGATGGGCCTGTCCGAGCATGTGCTGGCCACCCACCCGGGCAGCGGCCTGAAGACGCTGGCGGACCTGCGCAGCCGCGCCAAGGCCAAGCCCGGCGAGCTCAGCTATGCCTCGTTCGGCAACGGCACCTCGGCCCATCTGTCGGGCGCGCTGCTGTGCCAGGAGATGGGCATCGACATGGTCCACATCCCCTACAAGGGCCAGGGCCCGGCGCTGGCCGACCTGCTGGGCGGCCAGGTGGACGTGATGTTCGGCAACTGGCCCGAGTTCCGCGGCCATGTGCAAAGCGGCAAGCTGGTGGCACTGGGCATGGCCACGCGCCAGCGCTCGCAGTTCGCTCCCCAGGTGCCCACGCTGGCCGAGCAGGGCGTGGCGCTGGAATCCAACTCCTGGCAGGGTCTGCTGGCACCCGGCGCCACGCCCGATGCGCTGGTGCAGCGCATCAACGCCGCCGTGGTCAAGGCCCTGGCCGAGCCCGCCGTGGTGGACGCCTTCGCGCGCGGCGGCATCGTCTCGCAGGCCGGCACGGCGCAGCAGTTCGCAGCCTTCGTCACCAGCGAAATCGCCAAGTACGAAGCCATCATCCGCCGCGCCAACATCACGCTGGGCTGAGGCCGACACCGGGAGCCGCCATGAGCCTGTACACCATGCAGAAATTCCTGTTCCAGCTCAACCGCGAGCCCGAGGTGCAGCGGCGCTTTGCCGAGGACCGCGCCGCGCTGCTGGCCGAGTACGCACTGGAGCCCGAGGAGTACGAAGCCATGTTCCACGGCGACATCGGCAAGCTCTACGTGCTGGGCTGCAACGGCCAGCTGCTGATGCACTTCGCGCCGCTGCTGGGCATGCCCTGGGCCGACTACCTGCAGGCCATGCGCGACGGCGTGCAAAAGCACGGACCGGTGCGCGCGGGCGTCTACGCGATGACGACAGCCACCAACGAAAAGATCGCAGGAGTTTGAGATGAGTCTGGTATTTGCAGGCGTTTGCAGCCACGCGCCCGGCATCACGGGCCGCGCACACCTGGCCGATCCGGCCACCAGGGATGCCTTCCATGCCGCCTTCCGCGACATGGGCGCACGGCTGGAGGCGGCGCGGCCCGATGCCGTGATCGTCATCGCGGCCGAGCACTTCGCCAACTTCTTCATGAACAACATGCCGGCCTATGCCATCGGCATGGCGGACCACTACGAAGGGCCCATCGAGGACCCGGCCTGGCTGGGCATAGAGCGCCACCGCATTCCCGGCAATGCCGAGCTGTCGCGGCGCCTGATCACCGAGGTCATGCAGACCGTGGACGTGGCCTTTGCCGAGGAGTGGAAGTTCGACCACGGCATCATGGTCCCGCTGCACTTTCTGACGCCGGCCTATGACAAGGACATCATCCCGGTCAACATCAACTGCCAGGGCCCGCCGCTGACGCCGCTGCACCGCGCCTGGGCCTTTGGCGAGGCCCTGCGCCGCGCCTGCGACAAGGCGCCCGAGCGCATCGCCATCGTGGGCACGGGCGGCATCTCGCACTGGCCGGCCACGCCCGACTCGGGCAAGGTCAACTGGGAGTGGGACCAGCAGTTCATGGACCGCTGGTGCCGCAACGACCGGGACGCGCTGCTGTCGTACACCGACGCCGAGACCTACCGCGACGGCGGCCAGGGCGGCTTCGAGATCCGCAGCTTCATCGCCGTGGCCGCCGCCGCGCGCGGCGCGGGCCAGGTGCTGTACTGCCAGCCCATTCCCATCTTCGCCGTGAGCTGCACGGCCGCCACCATGGAGGTGGCCTGAATGCCGCACGTGGTCATCCTCTACACGGCCAGCCTGGACGCGCACACCGACATGACGCAGCTGTGCCGCGCCCTGGCCGACACCATGCTCACCGTGCGTGCCGAAGACGGCGCCCAGGTCTTTCCCACGGGCGGCACGCGCGTGCTGGCCTACCCCGCGCCGCACAGCGCCGTGGCCGATGGCGGGGCCGCGGGCCGTGCGGCCGGCGGCGATGGCGACTACGGCTTCATCTACATCAACCTGCGCATGGGCCGGGGCCGCTCGGCCGCCGTGCAGCAGCAGGCCGGCGACGCCCTGCTGGCCTGCGCGCGCCGCCATCTGCAGCCGCTGTTCGCGCAGCGCCACCTGGGCCTGACCGTGCAGGTCGATGAAAGCCCGGGCCAGGTGTATGACGGCAAGCACAGCACCCTCCACCCTCTCTTTTCCAGGCCTTGAAATGTTTTCCCAAGAACTGTTGACCCAACTGGCCCAGGAGCTGGACCGCAGCGAGAAGACGCGCGTGCAGGTCGAGCATTTCTCCAAGCGCTTTCCCGGCATGACCGTGGAGGATGGCTACCGCGTCTCGCGCGAATGGGTGCGCCTGCAGATCGCGGCGGGGCGCAAGGTGATAGGCCACAAGATCGGCCTGACCTCGCGCGCCATGCAGATATCGAGCCAGATCGACGAGCCCGACTACGGCACCCTGCTCGACAGCATGCTCTACCGCTGCACGCCGGGCCAGGTGCTGGACATCCCGGCCGCCCACTTCATCGCGCCGCGCGTGGAGGTGGAGCTGGCCTTCGTGCTCAAGGCGCCGCTGCGCGGCCCGGGCCTGCCCGGCGGCAAGGAGATCACGCTGCAGGACGTGCTGGACGCCACCGACCATGTGACGCCGGCCATCGAGATCATCGACGCGCGCATCGAGCAGTTCGACCGCCACACCAAGGCCATGCGCAAGGTCTACGACACCATCAGCGACAACGCAGCCAATGCGGGCATCGTCACCGGCGCCGGCCGCGCTGACCCCCAGGTGATAGACCTGCCCTGGTGCGGCGCCATACTGCGCTGCAACGGCGTGGTCGAGGAGACCGGCCTGGCTGCCGGCGTGCAGGGCCATCCCGCCATCGGCGTGGCCTGGCTGGCCAACAAGCTCTCGCCCTGGGGCGAGGCCCTGGAGGCCGGCCAGACCGTGCTGGCCGGCTCGTTCACGCGCCCCGTGGCCGCCAAGCCTGGCGACCTGTTCGATGCCGACTACGGCCCGCTGGGCCGGCTGCAGTTCCGTTTTGTCTGAGCGCCTTCGTCCAGGCGCCTGCACCGTACTTCCAGGAGATTTCCCATGCCCCTTGCCCTGCGTGACCCCAGCCTGCTCAAGAACCTCTGCCTGATCGACGGCCAATGGCTGGCCGCCGACGATGGCAGCCGCATCGACGTCCACAACCCCGCCACGGGCGAAGCCGTCGGCCATGTGCCCCGCATGGGCGAGGCCGAGACGCAGCGCGCCATCGCCGCCGCCGAGCGCGCCTTCGCCCTCTGGAAGCAGCAGACCGCAGAGGCCCGCGCGCGCCTGCTGCATCGCTGGTTCGAGCTGATGATGGAGAACCAGGAGGACCTGGCCCTGATCATGACCAGCGAGCAGGGCAAGCCCCTGGCCGAGTCGCGCGGCGAGATCGCCTATGCGGCCTCCTACGTGCAGTGGTTTGCCGAGGAAGCGCGCCGCATCTACGGCTCCACCGTGCCCGCGCCCTGGGCCGACAAGCGCATCATCGTGACCAAGGAGCCCGTGGGCGTCTGCGCCGCGATCACGCCCTGGAACTTCCCGGCCGCCATGATCACGCGCAAGGTCGCGCCCGCCCTGGCGGCGGGCTGCACCATCATCGTCAAGCCCGCGCAGCAGACACCGCTGTCGGCCCTGGCCATGGCCGAGCTGGCCCAGCGCGCCGGCATTCCCGAAGGCGTGTTCAGCGTGATCACGGGCTCCTCGCGCGCCATCGGCGGCGTGCTCACGGCCAGCATGGCCGTGCGCAAGCTGACCTTCACGGGCTCCACCGAAGTGGGCCGCGTGCTGGCCGAGCAATGCGCGCCCACGCTCAAGAAGATGTCGCTGGAGCTGGGCGGCAACGCGCCCTTCATCGTCTTCGATGACGCGGACCTCGATGCCGCCGTGGAAGGCGCCATGGCCTCCAAGTACCGCAACACCGGCCAGACCTGCGTGTGCGCCAACCGCCTGCTGGTGCAGGACGGCGTGTACGACGCCTTCATGGCCAGGCTCAAGGTCGCCGTGCAGGCCCTCAAGGTGGGCAACGGGCTGGAGGCCGGCGTGGGCCAGGGCCCGCTGATCGACCAGGCCGCCGTGGACAAGGTCGAGGAGCTGGTGGCCGACGCCGTGAAGAACGGCGCCGAGGTCGTGCTGGGCGGCAAGCGCCATGCGCTGGGCGGCACCTTCTACGAGCCCACCATCCTGGCCAACGCCACGGACCGCATGCGCATCGCCAGGGAAGAGGTCTTCGGCCCCGTGGCGCCCGTGTTCCGCTTCAAGACCGAGGAAGAGGCCATCCGCATGGCCAATGACACCGAGTACGGCCTGGCCGCCTACTTCTACGCCCGCGACGTGGGCCGCGTGTGGCGCGTGGGCGAGGCGCTGGAGTACGGCATGGTGGGCATCAACAGCGGCATCATCAGCACGGCCGTGGCGCCGTTTGGCGGCGTCAAGCAGTCGGGCATGGGCCGCGAGGGCGGCGCCGCCGGCATAGAGGAATACCTGAGCACCAAGTACCTGTGCATGGGCCACTGAGGCCCGGACAATCACACCATGCAGACACCTGTGAACCGCTTCAAGGCCGCCATTGCGGCCGACCAACCCCAGATCGGCCTGTGGCTGGGCCTGGCCGACGCCTATTCGGCGGAAATCTGCGCGGGCGCCGGCTTCGACTGGCTACTGATCGACGGCGAGCATTCGCCCAACGACACGCGCACCCTGCTGGCGCAGCTGCAGGCCATCGCGGCCTATCCCGACAGCCATGCCATTGCCCGCGTGCCCATGGGACACGGCGAGGTCGGCGAGATGCTGATCAAGCAGTACCTGGACATCGGCGTGCAGACCCTGCTCGTGCCCATGGTGGACACGGCCGAGCAGGCCGCACGCATCGTGCGCGCCGCGCGCTATCCGCAGGCCGACGGCCAGGGCGGCATCCGCGGCATGGGCGGCGCACGCGCCTCGGCCTGGGGCCGGCGCGCCAACTACGCCCATGAAGCCAACGCCCAGGTCTGCGTGCTGGTGCAGGTGGAGACGCGCCAGGCGCTGGCCCACCTGGACGCCATTGCCGCCACCGAGGGCGTGGACGGCGTCTTCATCGGCCCGGCCGACCTGTCGGCCTCCATGGGCCACATCGGCAACCCCGGCCATCCCGAGGTGCAGGAGGCGATTGCCGACGCCATCGCGCGCATACGCCGCGCCGGCAAGGCGCCCGGCATTCTCACGCCCAATGAGGCCCTGGCGCGCAAGTACCTGGAGCTGGGCTGCACCTTCACGGCCGTGGGCCTGGACACCAGCGTGCTGGTGCAGGCCACCAGCGCGCTGGCTGCGCGCTTCAAGCAGGCAGCGGCCCCCGCGCCGAAAAGCCAGACCTATTGAGGCCCCGGCCTGACAAGGCGCGCGCAACGCCGCTCCGGGGAGGGAGCGGCGGCTGCATAGAATCCAGCCGACAGATGCTGCCGAACATGCCCCAGACCACGACCTCTTTTGCCCCCGAGCCGCTGCGCGCCTTCTCGCGCTCCCTGCCCATGGCGCTGCTGCGCGCACGCGAATCGGTCATGGTGCGCTTTCGGCCCATGCTGCGCGCCCATGGCCTGACCGAACAGCAGTGGCGCGTGCTGCGCGCCATGGCGGCGGTCACGCACAGGCTGCGGCCCATGGAGCTGTCGCAGGCCACCTACATCAGCATGCCCAGCCTCTCGCGCCTGCTCAAGACGCTGGAAGGCCGGCAGCTGGTGGAGCGCTCGCGCCACGCCAGCGACATGCGCGGCGCCGAGTTCGAGCTCACGGCGGCCGGCCACGCCATCGTGGCCGAGATCGCGCCGCATTCCTCCGAGACCTATGCCGAGATCGAGCGCCTGGTGGGCCATGAAGAGATCGAGCAGCTCTACGCCCTGCTCGACCAGGTCGTGCAGCGCCTGGGCGCGGCCGACGGCAGCCAGGCCGAGGAATAGCCGCCCCGGCACGCCGGTCGGGCACTGCCGGGCACAATCGCCCCATGCCGCAGCCGATTGCCGTCATCGACTTTGAAACCACGGGCATGGCGCCCGCTCAGGGCGCGCGTGCCACCGAGGTCGCCATCGTGCTGATCGAGGGCGGCCAGGTCGTGGACCGCTTCCAGAGCCTGATGCGCACGGGTGCCTGGATACCGCCCTTCATCACGCGGCTGACCGGCATCACCAATGCCATGGTCGCAGCCGCGCCGCCCGCCGAGGAGGTGATGCGCGATGCCGCCCGCTTCGTGGGCAGCGCGCCCATGGTGGCGCACAACGCGGCCTTCGACAGCAAGTTCTGGCAGTCCGAACTGGCCCTGGCCGGCGAGGCCGCGCCCCAGCCCTTTGCCTGCACCGTGCTGCTGTCGCGCCGCATCTATCCCGACGCGCCCAGCCACAGTCTGAGCCGGCTCACCGCCCACCTGGGCCTGCCCGTGGCCGAGCGTGCCCACCGGGCGCTGGCCGATGCCGAGATGGCCGCCGCCCTGCTGGCGCGCATGCAGCAGGACCTGTGCCGGCGCTATGCGCTGGCCTGGCCCGAGCATGCCCTGCTGATGCGGCTGCAGCGCTGCGCGCGCGCCCGCATGGCAGGCTGGCTGCAGGAGAACGCCGCGCCCGCCCAGATGCGCATGGCGCTGTGAGCCGGCACGGCGCACGCAAGGCAAAGACCTCCCTGGCCAAATCCCCATCGGCCGCATCTGCCGGCATCCGCACCCATAATGCACGGTTGCTGCCCGGCTACGGGCGCCCGTCCCAAACGCGGCAGCCCTGCTGCCGCCTTGCTGCCGCCTGGTTCTTGCACCCGTGAATTCCGCCCTGCCTCCTGCCGCCATGGCCAACCTGGCCCCTCAGGCCCCGTTCTCGTCGCGCGAGTTCCGCGACGCGCTGGGCCAGTTCGCCACGGGCGTGACCATCGTCACCGCGCGCAGCCCGCAGGGCCATCCGGTGGGCGTCACCGTGAGCTCGTTCAACTCCGTCTCGCTCACACCGCCGCTGGTGCTGTGGAGCATGGCGCTGTCGGCGGCCTCGCTGCCCGTGTTCCAGCATTGCTCGCACTACGCCATCCATGTGCTGTCGGCCTCGCAAAAGCCCCTGGCCGAGCTGTTCGCGCGCAAGGGCGTGGACCGCTTCGCCAACACCGCCTGGCGCAGCTCGGCCCAGGGCGTGCCGCTGCTGACCGAAGCCACCACCGTCTTCGAGTGCCGCAATCGCCATCGCCATGAAGAAGGCGACCATGTGATCTTCATCGGCGAGGTCGAGCAGTGCAGCCACCAGGCCGGACACACGCCGCTGCTGTACCACGCAGGCCGCATGCACACGGGCGGCCTGGGCTGATACCGGGGCCTGCGGCGGCACTCCCGTCGCCTCTTTCGGCGGCTCCCCCATTCCCGTTCCTTCCCGCCTCCGGGTAATCCCCGGTCCGGGAAATCGGTGTCTGCGCATATTGTATATACAGGCTTATACATCTGATCGCAGACCCATCCGCAGGCTGATGAAGCCTGTGGATGCGGCAGCCATTTCACCAATGACGGGGGGAGACAGCGCATGAGTTCACCATCTGCAGGCAGCCTGCACCGAGGGCTGTCGGCCCGCCATATCCGCTTCATGGCACTGGGCTCGGCCATAGGCACGGGGCTGTTCTACGGCTCGGCCAAGGCCATACAGCAGGCGGGGCCCTCGGTGCTGATCGCCTACCTGCTGGCGGGCGCGGCGGTCTACATGGTGATGCGCGCGCTGGGCGAGATGGCCGTGCACAACCCCGTGCCCGGCTCCTTCGGCCAGTACGCCAGCGACTACCTGGGGCCGTTCGCCGGCTTCGTCACGGGCTGGACCTATACCTTCGAGATGGTCATCGTCTGCCTGGCCGACGTGACGGCCTTCGGCATCTACATGGGGTTCTGGTTTCCCGAGGTGCCGCGCTGGATCTGGGTGCTGTCCATCGTCTGCTTCATCGGCGCGCTCAACCTGTGCTCGGTCAAGGTGTTCGGCGAGATGGAGTTCTGGCTGTCCCTGCTCAAGGTGGCGGCCATCATCGCCATGATCGGCGGCGGCCTGGGCATCATGGTGTTCGGCTTCGGCATGGCGGCCGACCAGGCGCCGACCGGCGTGCAGAACCTGTGGGTGCACGGCGGCTTCATGCCCCATGGCGTCTCGGGCCTGATCGCCTCGCTGGCGGTGGTGGTGTTCGCCTTCGGAGGCATCGAGATCATCGGCATCTCGGCCGGCGAGGCCAAGGACCCGGCGCGCGTGATCCCGCGCGCCATCAACGCCGTGCCGCTGCGCATCCTGCTGTTCTACGTGCTCACGCTGTTCGTGCTGATGAGCATCTTCCCCTGGCCGCAGATCGGCAGCCAGGGCAGCCCCTTCGTGCAGATCTTCAGCGGCCTGGGCATTTCCTCGGCCGCCACCATCCTCAACATCGTGGTGATCTCGGCGGCCGTGTCGGCCATCAACAGCGACATCTTCGGCGCCGGCCGCATGCTCTACGGCATGGCGCACCAGGGCCAGGCCCCCGCCGGCTTCGGCCGTGTCTCGCGCCATGGCGTGCCCTGGATGACGGTGGTGGTGATGGCCGTGGCGCTGCTGGCCGGCGTGGTGCTGAACTACCTGATCCCCGAGGACGTGTTCCTGCTGATCGCCTCCATCGCCACCTTCGCCACGGTCTGGGTCTGGCTGATGATCCTGCTGTCGCAGTTCGCGGCGCGCCGCCGCATGAGCCCGCAGCAGGTGGCCGCGCTGAAGTTCCCGGTCCCGCTGTGGCCCGCCGCGCCGCTGGCCGCCATCGCCTTCATGCTGCTTGTGCTGGGCGTGCTCGGCTACTTCCCCCACACCCGAGCCGCGCTGGTCGTGGGCGGCCTGTGGATCGTGCTGCTGGGCGCCGCCTACCTGCTGTGGGTGCGCCCCGCCGCCGCGCGTGCGCAGAGCGAGGCGATGCGGCCTGCGGCGAACGCGAACCCTTAGTCGAACTCGACCTCGGTGGCCACCACCATCGCGCCATCGACCGAGAGCCGGCCCTTGACCTCGACCACGCGGCCCACGGCAATTTGGGCAGCGCTGCCATCCTCGAAGCGCGCATTGCGATAGTCCACGCGCACGCCGCGCAGCTCGAAGATGCCGGCCAGGCTGTCGACAGCGGTGATGCGGCCCTCGATCTCGAAGCCATCGTCACTGTCCAGCCGCAGCTTGCGCTCGACCTCGGAGGCGCGAAGCACCCCGTCCTGGAACATGCCCTCGACCTCGACCAGGTCGCCCACGGCAAGGCCTGCGGGCAGGCGTGCGGCGCTGCCCGCGTCCACGCTCAGGCCGTCCACGACGAAGCGGGTCGGCGAGTCCATGCGGGTGATATGGCCGGTGACGTCGGCCTCCACGCCCGCCTGTTCGGGCAGCGTGGGACGCTGCACCGACAGTGCGGTGGCCACCCACAGGCCGGCGGCATCGGGCTGGCGCGCCAGGCGCAGGCTGACCACGTCGCCGGCAGCCAGCGCGGCGGCAACCTGCACGCCGCTCCAGTTGACGACGGCCTCGCCGATGCGCAGGGTGCGGCGCGACATGTCAACGGCATCCACAGGCGCGCGCAGGCGCCAGGGCTCGTCGGCGTCATCCTCGATCTCGATGCGGCTGGCAAGAATGCGGCCCTGCGCATCGCGCAGGCCGTGGACTTCCAGCACACGGCCGACCTGCAGCGCCGCCGCGCGGCCGTCCTCGAACACCGTGGCCGCATCGACGATCACGGTCTGGCCCAGTACGGTCAGCCGGTCGCCCACGACCGCGCTCAACGGACCTTCCAGATCGCTGCGCACAAGAATCTGGCGGGCCATGGCGCGCGCCACACCATCGCTGCCGGTGGTCACGGGGTCGGCCGTGACATGGACCGCCATGCCCAGCTTGAGCGCATCGCTGGCCAGCAGGACGCCATCGCCATCGGTGATCCGGGCCTGGCGCTCGTCATACCGCACCCCATTGACCAGGATGGAGCCGAAGCCGTCAATGGTGCCCGACGCATAGCTGGCGCTGGGAGTGACCGGCGTGGGGGCGGGCTTGTCAGCCCCGCCGCCGCCACCGCCGCAGGCGGCCAGCAGCACGGACAGCGAGAGCGCGCCAGCGCCCAGGACCCGGGGCAATGGCGGGGCGGAGCGGGAAAAGCGAAGAAAATGCATGGTGTTCGATGCCAGAAAGAAACAGATGAAAAGGCACCGCGGCGGGGCCATCGGTGCAACCGCCTGCAGTGTCGGCAAAGGCGCCTAAACCGCGCATGAATGGCGCGTTCATGCACTGTTTAAGAACGTGCACATAAGATGCGTGGCCGTGAAACTCCGCCTCGCACTTGCTGCCTTGCTGGCCCTGCCGCTGGCGCCCGCCTCTGCCACCACGCCAGCGGAGCATGAAAGCGTGCGCCGCGAGGTGCAGTCCAAGCGCCTGCGGCCCTTGGCGGAAATCCTCCAGGACGTGCAGCAGCGCCACAAAGGGCGCGTCATCGACATCGAACTCGAGCGCGGCGCCGACGGCCGGCGCTGGTACGAAATCAAGCTCGCCAATGGCCAGCGCACGGAGATCTATATCGATGCAGTCACGGGACAGGACATCCCCCGGCCGGGCGCGACCACCGCCGTGCTGATACCCATGTCCGCCGTGGCGGCAGCCGTCACCCGCTTGCATCCCGGCACCGTGCTGCAGATCGAGCTGGAGGAAACGCGCAGCCCCAGGCCCTACTACGAGATCCAGCTGCTCACGCGCGAAGGCCGTGAGCAGCTGCTGCGCGCCGACGCCCAGACGGGCCGCATCCTGGCGGAGCCTGTCCTGAGCCGGGAGCAGGCCGCCACGCTGCAACCGCTGCCGCGCATTCTTGAGGAACTGGAGCGCAAGTACCAGGCCCGCGCCACAGAGGCCGAGCTCAAGATCGACGTCCGGCAGCGCGCCTACTATGAGGTCGAGTTGCAGCTGAGCGCCGGCCGCAGCATCGAAGTGCATGTGGATGCGTACAGCGGCCAGCCCATCGAAGAGGACGGACTGCGCTGATGCGGGTGCTCATCGTCGAAGACGACGCCGATCTTGCTGCAGGCCTGCAGGCCATCCTGCAGGAGGCCGGCATGCTGGCCGAGTGCTGCGCGGACGGCCGCCTCGCCCAGGAACTGGGCAGCGTCGAACACTATGACGCCGCCTTGCTGGACCTGGGGCTGCCAGGACAGGACGGCGTCTCGGTGCTGCGCCATTGGCGCGAGCAGGGCCGCTCCTTTCCCGTGCTGGTGCTCACGGCCCGCAACCGCTGGAGTGACAAGCTCACGGCTTTCCAGGCCGGCGCGGACGACTACCTGACCAAGCCCTTTCTGCACGAGGAGGTCGTCACGCGGCTGCGTGTGCTGCACCGGCGCGCAGCAGGCGGCAGCCGGCCCCTGGTGCAGATAGGCCCGCTGGCCTACGACACCATGGCAGACCGCTTCACGCTCGAAGGTCGGCCGCTTGCGCTGACCGCGCAGGAGCAACGCATCCTGAGCTTTCTGACCAACCGGCATGGACAGCTCGTCAGCCGCGCCGACATCAGCGAGCATGTCTACGCACGCGACCTGGACCCGGACTCCAACACCGTGGACGTGCTGGTCGGCCGCATCCGCCGCAAACTGTCCCCGCATGGCCTGATCCATACCGAGCGCGGACGGGGCTTTCGCCTGCAGCAGGCCAGCGGCGACCATGCGTCCTAGGCACTGGGGCCTGTCGGAGCGCCTGCTGGCACTGAGCCTGGTGGCCACGCTGGCCTGCGGCACGGCCGCCAGCTGGCTGCTGCGCGAGCAGTTGCACGATGCGGTGCTGCGCAGCTTCAAGGCCGGCCTGCAGGACCGTGCCGAGCGGCTGCAGGCCGAGCTGCAGTCCCCGGGACCCCTGACCGGACAGGGCGCGCGGCTCAATCGCGGCGAGTTCGGCCGCATTTTCTCGGGCTGGTACTGGACACTGGAGCAGGACGGGCGGCTGCAGCAGTCGCGCTCTGTCTGGGACGACAGCCTGGAGCTGGACGACGCCCGTCCCTGGCCCCGGCACAAGGGCAGCGAGACGCTGCTGTCGCTGCGCGGGCCGCAGGGGCGCGAACTGCTGGGCCTGCGCCGCAGCTTCGATGTCGCGGGCCGGCGCGTGCAGCTGCATGTCTTCGGCCCGCTGGACGGTACGCGCCAGGAATGGCGCCGCATCGACCGCATCCTGCTGGTCACCGAACTGGGCCTGGTCGCCGCGCTGCTGCTGTGCACGGTGGCGCTGGTGCGCCTGGGATTGCAGCCGCTGCGCAGCCTGCAGCAGGCGCTGCAGGACATGGAAGACGGCACACGCACGCAGCTGGGGCGGCACTTCGGCCCCGACCTGGACCCGATTGCCGAGGCCGTGGACCAGGTGCTGCAGCGCAATGCCCAGGTCGTGGAGCGCGCGCGCCACCAGGCGGCCGACCTGAGCCATGCGCTCAAGAAGCCGCTGGCCGTGCTCGGCATCCAGGCACGCGGCCATCAGGTCGATGGCCCGTGGCTGCGTGACCAGGTACAGGCCATGTCCCACACCATCGACCGCCATCTGGCGCGCTTCGCCAGCGGCGCCGGCAGCGCCGGCAGCGTGGCGCTGGATGAGGTGCTGGCCCGGCTGCTGGATGCCATGCGCCAGATCCACGCCCAGCGGCGCCTGTCCTGGTCCATCCAGACCTCCACGCCGCTGCCCGGCCATGGGCTGCGCTGGCGCGGCGCGGCCTCGGACCTGGAGGAGATGGCGGGAAACCTGCTGGACAACGCCGGCAAGTGGGCACGCAGCCGCGTCACGCTGGCCGTGTGCCAGGATGGCACGACGACGCTGCTGCAGATCGATGACGACGGCCCAGGCCTGGCGCCGGAGCATCTCGCGCAGGCCATGGAGCGCGGTGTCCGCTTCGACGAACAGGCCCAGGGCCACGGCCTGGGCCTGGCCATCGTGCGCGACATCGCCGAGACCTATGGTGGATCGCTGGAGATGGGGCCGAGCCCGCTGGGCGGGTTGCGCTGCACGCTGCGCCTGGGCTGAGCACGGCGCCGGGCGGCGCTCAGCGCGCGGCGTCGGGCAGTTCGATCTTGACTTCGAGCACTTCCAGGTTTTCCTGGCGCTCCAGGTGCACCTTGATGTCGTTGACGTCGATGTCCACGTACTTGGAGATCACCGCCATCAGCTCCTTTTGCAGCGCAGGCAGGTAGTCGGGACCGCCGCCATTGCCGCCCACGCGCTCGCGCGCGAGGATGATCTGCAGGCGCTCCTTGGCCACCGAGGCCGTCTTCTTCTTTTCTCCGAGCAGGAAAGAGAGCATGGACATGGCCGCTTACCTCCCCCCGAACATGCGTTTGAAGAAGCCGGGCTTTTGCGCTTCGGTGAAGCGCATGGGCTTTTCCTCGCCCAGGAAGCGCGCGACCACGTCCTGGTAGGCCTCGGCCACGTCCGAGCCCTGCATGTGCACGGCGGGAATGCCCTGGTTGGAGGCCTGCAGCACGGTTTCGGATTCGGGCACGACGCCGATCAGCTCGATGCGCAGGATGTCCTGGATGTCCTCCAGCGACAGCATCTGGCCGTCCTGCACGCGGTTGGGGTTGTAGCGCGTGATCAGCAGGTGTTCCTTGACGCTCTCGCCCGCGATGGCGCGCGCGGTCTTGGAGCTGAGCATGCCCAGGATGCGGTCGGAGTCGCGCACGGAGGAGACTTCGGGGTTGGTCACGACCAGGGCCTCGTCGGCGAAGTGCATGGCGATCAGCGCGCCGCTTTCGATGCCGGCCGGCGAGTCGCAGACGATGTACTCGAAGTCCATGCCCGCCAGGTCGTCCAGGATCTTCTTGACGCCGTCCTGCGTGAGCGCATCCTTGTCACGCGTCTGGGAGGCGGCCAGCACGAAGAGGTTGTCGCACTGCTTGTCCTTGATCAGGGCCTGGTTGAGGTTGGCCTCGCCCTGGATGACGTTGATCAGGTCGTAGACCACGCGGCGCTCGCAGCCCATGATCAGGTCCAGGTTGCGCAGGCCCACGTCGAAATCGATGACGGCGGTCTTGTGCCCGCGCAATGCGAGGCCCGATGCGAAGCTGGCGCTGGTGGTGGTCTTGCCCACGCCACCCTTGCCGGAGGTCACGACGACTATTTTGGCCATGTTTGCACGGTTCCTTAAAGACTGGAGAGCAAAGAAGAAGGGTCCGGTGTCATACCGGCTCGATGAGGATTTTCTCGCCGTCGAGACGCACCTTGGCGGGCCTGGCAGCTACGTCCGCCGGGAGATCGGTCTCGATTGTGCGATAGATGCCGGCAATCGACAGCAGCTGTGCTTCCATGCAGGTGCTGAAGATGCGCGCCTCGGTGTTGCCGCGCGCCCCGGCGATGGCCCTGCCGCGCAGCGGCGCGTAGACATGGACGTTGCCGTCGGCGATGACTTCGGCACCATAGCTGACCATGGCCAGCACCACGATGTCGGTGCCGCGCGCATAGACGCGCTGGCCCGAGCGCAGCGGCTTGTCCACGATGAGGGCGTCGGCCTGGGGAGCAGGCACCTCGCGCACCACCTCGACCTCGCGCACGACTTCCTGGATCTCGATCTCGGGCACCGTGGGCCGCACGGGCGCGGCCTCGGGCGCGGGCGCCAGGCCTGCGGCACGCGCCGCCTCCATCTGCGCGGGGCTGCCGCCGCGCACGGCCACGGGCACGGTGCGGTGAAAGCGCAGCGCCTCCACGAGCACGGCGAAGTCGATGGCCTCCTCGGCCTCGCGCACATGGGCCAGGTCGATCAGCACGGGGTCGTTGTCGAAGAAATCCGGGTCGTCGGCCAGGCGCTGGGCCAGGTCGGCCACGAGCACGCTGACATCGGTGTCCCGCAGGGCCACGGCCACCACGGGCAGCTGCGCGCTCTTGAGGTCGAAGCTGGGGCGGGCAGTACTCGTCGTTTCAACGGCCATGGGACTGGGAGTGCGGTGGATGGGAGAGTTGCCTCTCGACGCGCAAAGTGTACTGTGTGTGCAGTACATGGGCGCCCACTCCCGCCGGGAGGCCGGCACCGGGGAGTGTCCATTTGTGTTGTGTCACACACGGCCCATGCCCCCGTGGCGGGGGCCGGGCAGGCCCGGTCACTGAAACCGGGGCCTACGCTTCTCCACGAAGGCCATCACGGCCTCGCGGTGGTCGGCGGTCTTGTGGGCCAGGGCCTGGTAGCCGGCGGACAGCTCCAGCAGCGACTCCAGCGTGCTGTGCTCGCCCTCGCGCAGCAGGCGCTTGGTCATGCGCATCACGGCGCCGGGGTTGGCGGCGATCTTGTCGGCCAGCGCGCGTGCCGTGGGCAGCAGCTGGTCCGCCGGCACGACGCGGCTGACCAGGCCGCAGGCCAGGGCCTCCTGCGCGTCGATGGCCTCGCCCGTGAACGCCATCTCGGCCGCCTTGGCGCGGCCCACGGCGCGCGGCAGCAGCCAGGCGCCGCCGTCGCCCGGCACGATGCCCACGCGCACGAAGCTCTCGGCAAAGGTGGCCGTCTCGCTGGCGATGCGGATGTCGCACATGCAGGTCAGGTCCAGCCCCGCGCCGATGGCCGGGCCGTTGACGGCGCAGATCACGGGCACGTCCAGCTGGGTCAGGGCGCGCGGAATGCGCTGTATGCCCTGGCGGTACTCCTCGCGGATGGCGTCGGGCGTGAGCGCGTCGTCGAAGAAGCGCTGCATGTCCTTGACGTTGCCGCCCGAGCTGAAGATGGGGCCGGCGCCCGTGAGGATGACGGCCTTGACCGAGGCGTCGCGCCGGATCTCGTCGCAGACCTGCACGAATTCCTCCACGGCCGTGTTGCCCGTGAGCGCATTGCGCGTCTCGGGCTGGTTCATGGTGAGGGTCCAGATGGCGCCGTCGCGGGCGATGTTCAGAAAGGACATGGAGAAGACTCCTTGAGCAAGGGTTTATGCGGTGATGTCGGTGGTCGAACGGATCAGGTCCAGCGTGCTGCCCGCGTGGCCATGGACCAGCGCGGCGCCTGCCACACCGTGCCAGTACGACTCGGAGCCCGCCGTCTGGCGCCAGGCATGCAGGCGGCGCGTGAGCAGTTGCAGGTCGTATTCCTCGGTGAAGCCCATGGCGCCGTGGATGGCGTGGGCCGCCTCGGCCACGGCCAGCGCGGCCTGGCTGCAGCGCGCCTTGGCCACGGCCACGCGCAGCCGATCGGGGAAGATGCCCTGCCCCGCGCAGCCCAGCCGGGCCGCCATGCGCGCGGCGAAGACATGCTCGCTCATCACCGCCAGCTGGTGCTGTATGGCCTGGAACTTGCCGATGGGGCGGCCGAACTGCTGGCGGTCATTCGCATACTGCAGCGTGCGCTGGAACACCTCCATGAGCGCGCCCGCCAGCTGCGCCGCCACCAGGCCGGCCTGCAGCGTGCGCAGGTCCAGCCCATCCGGCAGGGCGATATCGGGAGCAGGTGCTGCGCGGACCTGATCGGCGCTCCAGCGCAGGTTCACGTCCAGGCAGAAGGCCGCCGGCTCGGACTGCTCCTGTGCCACGGGCAGCAGGCTCCAGCCCTGCGCATGCTGCACCAGCACGCTGTCCGCCACCGCGCCCAGGCGCACGGGTGCGCAGTGCAGGCTGCCATCCGGCTGGAGCAGGCCTTGCGCCAACGCGATGGCGCCTGGTGGACGCTCCGCCCCCGCGCCAGCCAGCAGCGCGCGCGCCAGCATGGTCTCGCCCAGCGGCACGGGCAGCGCATGGGCGCCGGCCAGCGACCACACATCGAACAGCTGCGCCAGCGCCAGCCCCGCGCCGCCCGCGTGCTCAGGCACCAGGGCATCGGCAAAGCCGGCCTGCTCCAGCGATTGCCACAGCGCCCGGGGCGAGCCCCCGGCCTCGATGGCGCGCACCCGCGCGGGCGTGCACTCGCCCTGCAGCAGCTGACGCGCGGCGTCGGCAAACAAATCGTCTTCCATGTCTCTCTCCATTCATGACACATGACGCCAGGCCTTGGGCGTTCCGTTTGAAACTGGCGCACCTTTAACACCAGGGACACCGAGGAAGGGCCGCCCCGCACCGAGGGTGTCGTCCCCCCCGCGAAGCGAGAGGGGGAAGACGCGCAGCGGCTCAGGGGGCGCTTCGTGTCAACGAAGCCCCAAACCTCGCGCGATCATTCCGCGCAGGATGTCGCGCGTGCCGCCGCGCAGCGAATACGAAGGCGCAACCTCCGTCACGTAGTTGAGGGTGCGCAGCAGCTCCAGCGGAACCTCGGACGCCTCGCGTGCGAACAGGTCGTCGGCGATGGCGGCGGGAATGGACTGTTCCAGCGTCGTGCCCAGCTCCTTGACCAGGGCCGCCTCGACGATGGGGCTTTCGCCGCGCACCAGCTTGTCCTGCACGGCCACCGACATGGCGCGCAGCGGGGCCAGCTCGGTGAACACGCGGCCGGCCAGGCGCAGCGCGCCTTCGCTGCGCTCGCCCGTTGCACGCAGCCAGGCCAGCCATTCGTCGAACAGCACGATGCTGGAGAACAGCCGCTCGGGCCCGCTGCGCTCGAAGGCCAGCTCGGCCGTGACCTGCTCCCAGCCCTGGCCTTCCTGGCCGATCAGGGCGTCGGGCGGCAGCTGCACGTTGTCGAAGAAGACTTCGCAGAAATGGCTGTCGCCCGAGAGGTCGGTGATGGGCCGCACGGTCACGCCCGGCAGCGACAGGTCCACGATGACCTGGGACAGGCCCTTGTGCCGGTCACCCGCCTCGCCCGAGGTGCGCACCAGGGCGATCATGTAGTGGCAGTGGTGGGCGTTGGTGGTCCAGATCTTCTGGCCGTTGAGCACGAAGCCCTTGTCGTTCGGCACGGCGCGCGTCTTCACGCTGGCCAGGTCCGAGCCCGCGCCGGGCTCGCTCATGCCGATGCAAAAGAAGGCCTCGCCCCGGCAGATGCGCGGCAGGTAGAACTGCTTTTGCGCCTCGGTGCCGTACTTGAGGATCAGCGGGCCGCTCTGGCGGTCGGCAATCCAGTGCGAGCCCACGGGCGCGCCGCAGGCCAGGTATTCCTCCACCAGCACGTATCGCGTGAAGGCGCTGCGCCCGCCACCGCCGTACTCGCGCGGCAGGGTGACGCCTATCCAGCCCTTTTCGCCCAGTTGCCGGCTCAATTCGGCGCTGTAGCCGCCCCAGGAGCGCGCGCGCACATGGGGCGGCAGGCCGCTTATGGCCTGGGCGAGGAAGGCGCGTACCTCGGCGCGCAGGGCTTCGTCCTCGGCGGGGATGCGGGTCAGGGCAAGGGAATCAAGCACACTCATTGCAGGGCTCCATGGTTGGACCCCACTCTAGGCAGCCGGTCTGTCGCAGTCCAATATTAAAAACCGAGCCACTGATACCGTTTGAATATCAGGCGGCCTGTGCCTTGGCATGCTGCGCCGCAAAGCCCACATACCAGTCCAGGCAGCCCGGGTTGGCCATGGCCTCCTTGTTGACCACCTTGTCCAGCGGCTGGCCCAGCATCAGCTTCTTGATGGGCAGCTCCTGCTTCTTGCCGCTGAGCGTGCGCGGGATTTCGGCCACCTGCACGATCTCGTCGGGCACGAAGCGCGGCGACAGGGCCTGGCGGATGGCGCCCTGCAGGCGGGCGCGCAGGGCGTCGTCCAGATCCACGCCCGGGCGCAGCACCACGAACAGCGGCATGTAGCTTTCGCGGCCCAGGTATTCGAGGTCCACGACCATGGAGTCCAGCACTTCGGGCAGGGCCTCGACGGCGCTGTAGATCTCGCTGGTGCCCATGCGCAGGCCGTGGCGGTTGATGGTGGCGTCGCTGCGGCCGTAGATGATGCAGCCGCCGTCCGGGAGGATGCGTATCCAGTCGCCGTGGCGCCAGACCGGGCCCATGGCGGCGGGGCCGTCGCCGCCGCCGGGCGCGCGGCCATGGCCGGCCGGGTACATGTCGAAGTAGCTGGACAGGTAGCGCTTGCCGTCCGCATCGCCCCACAGGTACAGGGGCATGGAGGGGATGGGCTGGGTGCAGACCAGCTCGCCCACCTCGTCGATGACGGGCTGGCCCTGCTCGTTCCACGCCTCCACGGCCGCGCCCAGCTGGCGGCACTGCATGATGCCCGGCTGCTGCGGCAGTTCGCGGTGGCCGCCGATGAAGGCGCCCGCGAAGTCGGTGCCCCCCGAGATGTTGTTCCACCAGATGTCAGGCCGCCCCATGCTGGCGAACTGCGCCGTGCCCCAGCTTTGCACCTCGGGCGACAGCGGCGAGCCCGTGGTGCCCAGGCTGCGGATGCGCGACAGGTCGCCGCACTGGGCCAGGTCCACGCCGGCCTTCATGCAGTTGGCGTAGAAGGCCGCGCCCGAGCCGAAGCTGGTCACGCCGGTCTCGGCCGCGAAGCGCCACAGCACGCCCCAGTCGGGCCTGTCCTTGCTGCCGCCGGGGCTGCCGTCGAAGATCACGCAGGTGGTGCCGCCCAGCAGGCCCGAGACCTGGGCGTTCCACATCACCCAGCCCGTGGAGCTGTACCAGTGGTAGCGCTCGCCCCAGCTGTTGGGGTGGTAGCTGCAGCCCACGTCGTTGTGCAGGGCCTTGAGCTGCAGGGCCACCAGCACCATGCCGCCATGGCCGTGGACGATGGGCTTGGGCAGGCCGGTGGTGCCGCTGGAGTAGACGATCCACAGCGGGTGGTCGAAGGGCAGCCATTCGGGCTCGAAGGCCGCCGTGGCCGCGTCGTCGCGGGCCGTGACCTGGCCGTAGTCGGCGGCATCGGCCAGCCTGGCCTGCAGGTCCAGGTTGGGTACCAGCACCACATGCTCCACGCTGGGCAGGCCTGCGCGCAGCTCGGCCAGCACGGCCATGCGGTCGATATCGCGCCCGGCGTAGTGCACGCCATCGACGGCGATCAGCGCCTTGGGCGCGATCTGGCGAAAGCGGTCCAGCACCGCGTTGGTGCCCATGTCGGGCGCGCAGATGCTCCAGACGGCGCCCAGGCTGGCCGTGGCCAGCAGGGCGACCATGGCCTCGGGGATGTTGGGCAGGTAGGCAGCCACGCGGTCGCCGCGGCCCACGCCCTGGGCCTTCAGGTGCAGGGCCAGGGCGGCAACCTGGCGGCGCAGCTCGGGCCAGGACAGTTCGCGGTGGCGGCCCGTCTCGTTGCGGCTGACCACGGCGGGCATGCCGGCCGCATGGGCGGCATCCACATGGCGCAGCGCCTGGCGCGTGTAGTTGATCTGGGCACCCTGAAACCACTGGGCGCCGGGCATGGTGTTGCGCTCCAGCACGGCCGTGTGCGGCGTGGGCGACTGCAGCGCGTTGTAGTCCCAGATGCTTTGCCAGAAGGCGTCCAGGTCGGTCACCGACCAGCGCCACAGGGCGTCGTAGCTGTCGAACTGCAGGCCGTGGCGCTCGCGCAGCCAGTCCTGGTACAGGCGGATCTGGGGGATGAAGGCAGGGGTGTGGCTCATGACCGGCCACGGTACGCGCGCGCTGCCCGCGAGCCCAGACGGGAAAGCCATTAGCCTGGCACCTGGGCGACAAAGTCTGCGGGCCGGATCGCGTATCTGCGCACAAACACTGGGAAAAAATTTCCGCTCGCCCCCTCCTGCCAGAAAACAAATGCCTCTAATATCGCGCCAATTTTTTACAAGGAGCGATGCCACATGGGCCTTTTCCAATGGACGGAGAAATCCGCCGACCAGCTGCAACGGGGAGGCGTGATCGGCCCCGATGAGCGCCTGCCCTGGCCCCAGACCGGGCTGATGGGCATACAGCACGTGATCGCCATGTTCGGCTCCACCGTGCTGGCGCCCATCCTCATGGGGTTCGACCCCAACGTGGCCGTGCTCATGAGCGGCATCGGCACGCTGATCTTCTTCCTGATCACGGGCGGCAAGGTGCCCAGCTACCTGGGTTCGTCCTTTGCCTTCATCGGCGTGGTGATCGCAGCCACGGCCTATGGCGGCAAGGGCGCCAACGGCAACATCGGCGTGGCGCTGGGCGGCATCATTGCCTGCGGTGCGGTCTATGCGCTGATCGGCCTGGTGGTGCAGATGGTGGGCACGCGCTGGATCGAGCGCTTCATGCCGCCCGTGGTCACGGGCGCCGTGGTGGCCGTGATCGGGCTGAACCTGGCGGCCATACCCGTCAAGAACATGGCGGCCAACAACTTCGAGTCGTGGATGCAGGCCCTGACCTTCGTCTGCGTGGGCCTGGTGGCCGTGTTCACGCGCGGCATGGTGCAGCGCCTGCTGATCCTGGTGGGCCTGATCGCCGCCAGCCTGCTGTACGGCCTGTTCACCAATGTGCTGGGCATGGGCAAGCCCGTGGACCTGTCGGGCGTGGCCAATGCCGCCTGGTTCGGCCTGCCCCAGTTCCACGCGCCCGTGTTCAGCGGCCCGGCCATGGTGCTCATCGTGCCCGTGGTCATCATCCTGGTGGCCGAGAACCTGGGCCACATCAAGGCCGTGACCGCCATGACGGGCAAGAACCTGGACCAGTACATGGGCCGGGCCTTCATCGGCGACGGCGTGGCCACCATGGTCAGCGGCGCGGCCGGCGGCACCGGCGTGACCACCTATGCCGAGAACATCGGCGTGATGGCCGCCACGCGCATCTACTCGACGGCCGTGTTCTTCGTGGCCGCCGTCCTGGCCGTGCTGCTGGGCTTCTCGCCCAAGTTCGGCGCGCTGATCCAGGCGATCCCGCTGCCCGTGATGGGCGGCGTGTCCATCGTGGTCTTCGGCCTGATCGCCGTGGCCGGCGCCAAGATCTGGGTGGACAACCGCGTGGACTTCTCGCAGAACAAGAACCTGATCGTGGCGGCCATCACCCTGATCCTGGGCACGGGCGACTTCACGCTCAAGTTCGGCGACTTCGCGCTGGGCGGCATCGGGACCGCGACTTTCGGCGCCATCATCCTGTACGCGCTGCTGGATCACGCACGCGACGATCAGTCGCTGATCCATTGAATGTGAGCACACGCAAACATTCTTTGAGCCTTTGACTGCGCGGCAGGGCCTTTACGGGGAAACCCGAGGGCCGCTGCCAGCGCTGCTACCATCGGTTTCCGGAGATATACCGCCCTTGCGTTCTTGCATGGGGCGGTTTTTTTTAGGCTTGCAAGCCAGCGCTGCGGCACCCTGCCGGCTGGCGCGAGCCGTCAGCCGGAGCCATAGATGTCCCTCGCAGACCGCGTACGTTTCCCAGAATTCCTTTCGCGCACCATGACGGCCGAGCAGGCCGCCGCCCTGATCCCCCACGGCGTCAACGTCGGCATGAGCGGATTCACGGGCGCGGGCTACCCCAAGGCCCTGCCCCAGGCCATCGCCCAGCACGCCAAGAGCGAACACGCGGCCGGCCGGCCCTACAAGATCAATGTCTGGACCGGCGCCTCCACGGCCGCCGAGATGGACGGCGCCCTGGCCGAGGCCGGCGCACTGGGCCAGCGCCTGCCCTTCAACACCGACCCCACCTGCCGCGCCAGGATCAATGCCGGCGAGATCGACTTCATCGACATGCACCTGTCCCACGTGGCCCAGCATGCGTGGTTCGGCTTCCTGGGCCCCATGAGCGTGGCCGTGGTCGAGGTGCTGGGCGTGACCGAGGACGGGCGCCTCATCCCCTCCACCGCCGTGGGCAACAACAAGACCTGGCTGGAGATCGCCGACAAGGTGATCCTGGAGGTCAACACCAAGCCGCCGGCCAAGATGGAAGGCATGCACGACATCTACTACGGCACGGCCATCCCGCCGCGCCGTGTGCCCATTGCCCTGACCCATGCCGATGACCGCATCGGCGAGCCCTACCTGCGCGTGGACCCGGCCAAGGTGGTCGCCGTGGTCGAGACCCACAAGGGCGACCGCGACAACGTCTTCGCCCAGCCCGACGCCAACTCCAACCTGATCGCCGCGTCCATCATCGACTTCCTCGCGCACGAGATGAAGATGGGCCGCCTGCCCAAGGAGATGCTGCCCATCCAGTCGGGCGTGGGCAACGTGGCCAACGCCGTGCTGGCCGGCCTGCTGACGGGGCCGTTCGAGAACCTGCTGGGCTTCACCGAGGTGCTGCAGGACGGCATGCTGGACCTGCTGCGCGCGGGCAAGATGAGCCGCGCCTCGGCCACCTCGATCTCGCTGTCCGGCAGCGCCTACAGGGACTTCGAGGAGAACATCGACTTCTACCGCGAGCGCATCATCCTGCGCCCCCAGGAGATCAGCAACCACCCCGAGCTGGTGCGCCGGCTGGGCGTGATCGCCATGAACTCCATGATCGAGGCCGACATCTACGGCAACATCAACTCCACCCACGTCATGGGCACGGGGATGATGAACGGCATCGGCGGCTCGGGCGACTTCGCGCGCAACGGCTACCTGTCCTTCTTCGTCACGCCCTCGGTGGCCAAGGGCGGCAAGATCAGCTGCATCGTGCCCATGTGCTCGCACGTGGACCATACCGAGCACGACACGCAGATCATCGTCACCGAGCAGGGCCTGGCCGACCTGCGCGGCCTGTCGCCGCGCAAGCGCGCCCAGGTCATCATCGACCGCTGCGCCCATCCCGACTTCCGCCCCCAGCTGCAGGACTACTTCGACCGCGCCCAGCGCCAGGGCGCGCTGCACACGCCCCACATCCTGGGCGAAGCGCTGAGCTGGCACCAGCGCTTTGTCGAAACGGGCGACATGCGCGCCTGAACCGCGCAAGCGCGCAGTCTCCTGGGCTACAGGCGGCCATCGGCATGGCTGCCTGGACTGGCGTAGCATGCAAGGACGGCCCACGGGGCCGTCTTTTTCGTTGCACCCACAGGACTTCTCCCATGCCGATCTGGAAGCGCAGCTTCACCCTTGAAGACATCACCTCGCTGAGCGCCGACACGGCCGTCTCGCACCTGGGCATCGAGTTCACCGAGATCGGTGACGACTTCCTGCGCGGCCGCGTGCACGTGGACCAGCGCACCTGCCAGCCCTACGGCATCCTGCACGGCGGCGTGAACGTGGTGCTGGCCGAGACCCTGGGCTCGGTGGCCGCGGCCTGCTCCATCCCCGAAGGTTGGCGCAGCGTGGGCCTGAACGTCTCGGCCAACCATGTGCGCGCCGCGCGCCAGGGCTGGGTCACGGGCACGGCCCGCTCCGTGCACCTGGGCCAGACCACCCATGTCTGGGCCATCGAACTGCACGACGAAACCGGCCGCCTGACCTGCACCTGCAGCCTGACCATGGCGCTGCTGCCGCCCACTCATGCGCAGAACGTCAAGCTCGCGGCGCAGCCGCCGGTGGCGGCCCAGCCCTGACCGCTTGATGGACTGGGAACCCTCGCGCTCTCGGTCACGTCGCTGTCGTCCGTTGTATTTCTTCTTCAGTTATTGATAATTGCCTAATCAATACAACAGACTCCGGCATGCCCGCTCCTGGCTCCGCGCTCGAACAAGCCGTTCTGGCACTGGCCGAACAACGGCCGCTGCTGCGCGCACGCGACCTTGCCGCGCTTGGCCTGCCGACCATGGCGCTGAGCCGGCTGGTCGCGGCAGGCCGCCTTGAACGCGTTGCACGCGGCCTGTACAGCCTGCCGGGTCGGCCGCTCAGCGAGCACCGCTCGCTGGCGGAAGTGGCCCTGCGCGTGCCGCAGGGCGTGGTCTGCCTGCTGTCCGCGCTGCGGGTCCACGGCATAGGAACGCAGGCACCCTTCGAGGTGTGGATGGCCATTCCCCATCACTCGCCCACGCCCCGCATAGACCAGCCTGCATTGCGCGCCATCCGCATGTCCGGTGCGGCACTGTCCGAAGGCGTGGAAACCCTGCAGATCGATGGCGTCGGTGTCGCCGTCTTCAACGCATCGAAGACCGTGGCCGATTGCTTCAAGTACCGCAACAAGATCGGCCTGGATGTGGCGCTGGAAGCACTGCGCGACGGATGGGCACAACGCAAGCTGACGGCCGACGCGCTCTGGCACTACGCAGCCATCGACCGCGTCAGCAATGTGATGCGCCCCTACCTTGAAAGCATCGCCGCATGAGCCGCGATATCGCAGCCTCAATCCGTGCACGTTTGAAGCACTGCGCGGACGCCCGCCGGCAGGACTTCAACCTCACGCTCACCCACTATGGCCTGGAGCGCCTGCTGTACCGCCTGTCCATCTCGCCCCATGCGGACAGCTATCTGCTCAAGGGCGCACTGCTGTTTGCCATCTGGTACGAGCAGCCGCACAGGCCGACCCGCGACGCCGATCTGCTGGGCTTTGGCCTGGACGACGTTGACTCGGCGGTGAGCGCTTTCCGCGAGATCTGCCGGATTGCCGTGGACGACGGCATTGCCTTCGATGCCGCGTCGGTGCGTGGAACCACCATCCGCAAGGAAGCCGGCTATGGCGGAGTACGGATTGACCTGCGCGCCACGCTGGACGGTGCACGCATCACGCTGCAGGTGGACATAGGCTTCGGCGATGCCGTGACACCATCGCCACAAGCCATCCGCTACCCCGTGCTGCTCGACGGCCTGCCCGCACCGCAACTGCGCAGCTACCCCAAGTACACCGTGGTGGCCGAAAAACTCCACGCGATATGCCTGCTGGGCATGGCCAATACCCGGATGAAGGACTACTTCGATCTCTGGGTATTGATGACCGAAGGCACGCTGGACCCTGCCGAACTGCGGCGCGCCATGGCAGCGACCTTCGAGCGCCGCCAACTCGCGCTGCCCGCAGGCCTGCCAGCCGGATTGAGCGATGGCTTCAGCAGCGATGCGGCCAAGCAGGCGCAGTGGGCCGCCTTCCTGAAGAAGAACCGGCTTGAAGCGCTGGAGCTGGCCCCTGTCGTGGCAAGGCTGCGAGAGGAATTCCAGCAATGCGGCATCTTCTGATACCGCCTGGAAGTCCTCCGCCCACCACCATCTCAAACCCCCAGCAACTCCGACAGGCGCTCCGGCTGCGCCAGCAGCTCCCGCGAATCGGCCTGCAGCGCCAGCCGGCCCTTGGCCATGACCACGGCGCGGTCGGTGTGGGCCAGGACCTTTTTGTAGTCGCGGTCCACGATCAGGGTGGAGATGCCGGTGCTGCGGATGGCGGCGATCACGCGCCAGATTTCGGCGACGACCAGGGGGGCCAGGCCTTCGGTGGCTTCGTCGAGGATGAGCAGGCGCGGGTGCGTCATCAGCGCGCGGCCTATGGACAGCATCTGCTGCTCGCCGCCAGAGAGCTGGTCGCCGCCGTTGGCCAGGCGCTCCGCGAGCCGGGGGAAGGTGTCGAGCACGCGCTCCAGCGTCCAGTGGCGCTCGCCCTGCAGTCCGGGGCGGGCGCTCATGACCAGGTTCTCGCGCACGCTGAGGTTGGGGAAGATGCCGCGCCCCTCTGGCACATAGCCAATGCCCAGCCGCGCCATGCGCTCGGGCGGCGCGCCCGTGCAGTCGCGGCCATCGGCGCGCAGGCGGCCGGAGCGTGCCGGCACATAGCCCATGAGTGTGCGGATCAGCGTGGTCTTGCCCATGCCGTTGCGCCCCAGCAGGCCCACGGCCTGGCCCGCGCCCAGCGCCAGGCTCACGCCCTGCAGGATGTGGCTGTCGCCGTAGTAGGTATGCAGCTCGTCGATGGCGAACATGGGCTCAGTCATCGTCTTCTCCGAGATAGGCAGTACGGACCACGGGATCGACACGGATCTGCGCTGGCGTGCCCGTGGCCACCACGCTGCCGTTGACCATCACGGTGATGCGGTCGGCGATGCGGAACACGGCGTCCATGTCGTGCTCGACCAGCAGTACCGCGTGGCCGCGCTTGAGCTCCTGCAGCAGGGCCAGCATGCGCTCGGTCTCCTCGGCGCCCATGCCGGCCAGCGGCTCGTCCAGCAGCAGCACGCGCGGGCCGGTGGCCAGGCACATGGCCACTTCCAGCTGGCGCTTGGCGCCATGGCTCAGTGTGCCGGCCACGGCCAGCGCCTGCCCGGCCAGGCCCGCACGCTCCAGGGCCGCATGGGCCTGGCGCAGGCTGGCCGCGCAGCGCTGTGCGGACAGACCCAGCTGCCAGGGCCTGAGCGCCATCTGCGCCTGGGCCGCGAGCCGGCAGTTTTCCAGCGCCGAGAACTCGGGAAAGATGGTGGTGCGCTGGTAGCTGCGGCCCACGCCGGCACGCGCGCGCCGGGGCTGGGGCATGCGCGTGACGTCCTGGCCCGCGAGCGCAATGCGCCCCGCGCTGGCCGCCAGCTCGCCCGAGAGCATGTTGACCAGGGTGGACTTGCCCGCGCCGTTGGTGCCGATCACGGCATGGACCTCGCCCTCGTGCAGGTCCAGGTCCACGCCGCCCACGGCCGTGAGCCCGCCGAAGCGGCGCGTGAGGCCGCGCACCGAAAGCAGTGCCGCATCAGCCATGGTCGGCCTCCTTGTGGCGGGCCTCGTTGTGCACTCCAGCGCGTTGCCGTGCAAGGCCCGCCGGCCCGATCAGCCCCATCAGTCCTTTCGGCAGCAGGGCCACGAGCACGATGATGGCCAGGCCCAGGCTCAGCTGCCAGTGGTCGGCCATGGGGCCGACGATGGCATGCGTGGACAGCACCTCCTTGAGCGCGACGAAGGCCACCGTGCCCAGCACGGCGCCGCGCAGCGAGCCCAGGCCGCCGAGGATGACCATCAGCAGCACCTCGCCCGAGTGGTGCCAGGACAGCAGCTCGGGGTTGACCACGGCATCGCGCACCGCCAGCAGAAAGCCGGCCACGCCGGCCAGCATGCCGGCCAGCACGAAGGCCGCGAGCTTGTACCCGTAGGTGGTGAAGCCGGCCGCACGCATGCGCTGTTCGTTGACGCGTATGCCCGCCAGCGCCGCGCCGAAGCGCGACTGGCGCAGCCCGGCCAGGAAGGCATAGACCAGCACCAGGGCGACCAGCACCAGGTAGTACTGCACGCGCGGGATTTCCATGTCGATGGCGCCCAGCGCGGGCCGGGCCATCAGGTAGATGCCATCGCTGCCGCCGCCGATGCCCGTGTCGTGGACCACGAAGTAGGCCATCTGTGCGAAGGCCAGCGTCACCATGATGAAGTAGATGCCGCGCGTGCGCAGGCTCAGCAGGCCCACCAGCAGCGCATAGCCGCCCGAGGCCAGCAGCGCCCAGCCCAGCATGGCCGGCAGGCTGCCGCCCTCGTTGCCTGCGGACAGCACGGCGGCATAGGCGCCCAGGCCCATGAAGGCCGCATGCCCCAGGCTCACCAGGCCCGTACCGCCCACCAGCAGCTGCAGGCTGAGCGCGAAGATGGCCAGGATCATGGTCTTGACCACCAGGCCCGACAGATAGTCCGACCACCAGGGGCCGGCCAGCGCCAGCAGCGCCACGCAGGCCAGCGGCACGGCGCAGGCCTGCCATCGGCAGGCGCGCTGCGGCATCTCTACGGGCTGCGCAGGCTGCACGGCGGCCGCCAGCAGGGCCGGAGAAGGATTGGATACGGCCATTGTTCAGCTCCTTTGCCCCAACAGGCCCTGTGGCCGCCACACCAGCACCACCGCCATCAGCAGGTAGACGCTCATGCCGCTGAGCTCCTGGAAAAACAGCTTGCCGAAGGTATCGACAAAGCCCACCAGCAGCGAGGCCAGCAGCGCGCCCGTGATCGAGCCGATGCCGCCGATCACCACCACCACGAAGCAGATGATGAGCACGTTGCCGCCCATGCCCGGATAGACCGAACTCATGGGCGCGGCGATCATGCCCGCCAGTGCCGCCAGCGCCACGCCGATGGCGAAGACGATGCGGTACAGGCGCTTCACGTCGATGCCCAGGCCGCGCACCATGTCGCGGTTGCTGGCGCCCGCGCGCACCATCATTCCCAGGCGCGTGCGGTTGACCACCCAGTACAGCGCCAGCGCCACCAGCAGGCACACGCCCGAGGCGAACAGCCGGTACCACGGATAGCTCATGAGCCCGCCCAGCGAGAAGCTGCCCGACAGCCAGCCGGGCAGCGGCACGCCATGCACGTCATTGCCCGCCAGCAGCGAGCGCAGCTCCTCGAACACCAGGATCAGCCCGAAGGTCATCAGCACCTGCTGCAGGTGCTCGCGCTCGTAGAGGTAGCTGAAGAAGGCCCACTCCAGCGCATAGCCCAGCACCACGGTCAGCGCCACGCCGGCCAGCAGCATGGTGATGAAGTGCTGGCCCAGCAGCGGGGACAGCGCAAAGGCCATGTAGGCGCCGATCATGTAGAAGCTGCCATGGGCCAGGTTGATCACGCCCATGATCCCGAAGATCAGCGTCAGGCCCGAGGCCAGCAGGAACAGCAGCAGCCCGTACTGGACGGCGTTCAGGCACTGCACGAGAAAGGTGGCAAGGTCCATGGCGATGTCCGTATGCGTCCGTATATGAGTGCGCCCTGCGCCTCACATGCGGCAGCCGCGGCCGGTATCGCCCAGGGCCTTGATGGCCACGCCCATGCGCTGGTTCTTCTTGCCCACGACCTTGCGCAGGTACATGTCCTGCACGGGGTTGTGCGACTTGCTGATGGTGAAGTCGCCGCGCGGGCTGGGGATGGTGGCCTTCTCGATGGCCTGGCGGAACTCGGCCTTCTTCGCGATGTCGCCGCCCGCCGCCTTCAGGCCCACGCCCAGCATCTGGGCGGCGTCGTAGCCCTGCACGGCATACACATCGGGCATCAGCTTGTAGGCCTGGGCATAGGCGGAGCGAAAGCGCCGGTCGCGCTCCGTGCCCAGCTCGTCGGCGTAGTGCAGCGTGGTCAGCACGCCCTGGGCGGCCTCGCCCTGGGCCTCCAGCGTGCCGTCGGTCAGAAAGCCCGAGCCGTACAGCGGGATGGTCTTGTGCAGGCCGGCCGCGTGGTAGTCCTTGACGAACTTGACGGCGCCCGCGCCCGCGAAGAAGGCAAACACCGCATCGGGCCTGGCCGCCGCGATCTCGGTCAGCAGGGCCTGGAACTCCACGTTGGGAAAGGGCACGGTGAGCTGCTTGCTGACCTTGCCGCCCTCCTTCTCGAAGCCTTCCTTGAAGGCATTGGTCATCTCCTCGCCGGCCGCGTATTTCCAGGTGATGGTCATGGCGGTTTTCCTGCCTTCCTGCCTGGCGGCCACCACGCCCATGGGATAGGAGGACTGCCAGTTGGAGAAGGACGAGCGGAAGATGTTGGGCGCGCACATGGCGCCCGTGACCGCATCGGCGCCTGCATTGGGCACGATGAGCACGGTGCCGCTTTCCTTGGCCGCGCGCGCCATGGCCATGGCCACGCCCGAATGCACGGTGCCCACCAGCACATCGACCTTGTCGCGCTTGATCAGGCGGTTGACGTTGTCCGTGGCCTTGGCCGGATCGGACTCGTCATCGACCTTGAAGAACTCGATCTCGCGCCCGCCCAGCCTGCCGCCGTGCTCGTTCACGAACATGCGAAAGCCGTTTTCTATGGCCGAGCCCAGCGCCGCATAGGTGCCGCTGTAAGGCAGCATGAAGCCGACCTTGATCTTGTCCTGCGCATATGCGCCGCAGGACAGGGAGGCCGTCAGGGCGAGGGCGGCCCAGTGTTTGCGATCGATGTTCATGCGTGTCTCCTTGTGGTGGATGGGTCTTGCTTTGCGGGTTTTGCTCACACAATTCATTTCGGTTCTCCATGGCACTGCCACGCCCCTTGAAACTGGCGCGTCCCAAAGCGAGGGACACCGAGGAAGGGCCGCCCCGCACCGAGGGTGTCGTCCCCCTCCCTCGCTCAGCGAGTAGAGAGGGGGAAGCCGCGTAGCGGCTCAGGGGGTGTACTGGCTTCGCGCTCTCGGAGCCTGAAACGCTGGATCTTTCCGGTGGCGGTCTTGGGAAGTTCGTCCACGAATTCGATGAAGCGCGGGTACTTGTAGGCGGCCAGGCGCTGCTTCACGAAGGCCTTGAGTTCAGCCTCGGTGGCGCTGCAGCCGTCCTTGAGCACGACGAAGGACTTGGTCTTGAGCAGGCCGTCGGCGTCGGTCTTGCCGATCACGGCGGCCTCCAGCACGGCCGGGTGCTGCATCAGCGTGGCCTCGACCTCGAAGGGAGAGACATAGATGCCGCTGACCTTGAGCATGTCGTCGCTGCGCCCGGCATAGGTGTAGTAGCCATCGGCGTCGCGCACGTACTTGTCGCCGCTCTTGAGCCAGCCGCCCTGGAAGGTCTCGCGCGTCTTGTCGCGGTTGCCCCAGTACATGAGGGCGGCGCTGGGGCCCTGGATGAACAGGTCGCCCACCTCGCCATCGGCCACGGGGCGGCCGTCCTCGCCGCGCAGCTCCACGCGGTAGCCGTCCACGGGCTTGCCCGTGGTGCCGTAGCGGATGTCGCCAGGCCGGTTGGACAGGAAGATGTGCAGCATCTCGGTGGAGCCGATGCCGTCCACGATGTCGGCGCCGAAATGCGTCTTGAAGCGCTGGGCGATCTCGGCCGGCAGCGCCTCGCCGGCCGAGGAGCACATGCGCAGGCTGACCTGCTCGCGCGCGGGCAGCAGCGGCGAGGCCAGCATGCCCGCAAAGCCCGTGGGCGCGCCGAAGAACACCGTGGGCCGATGCTGCACCCAGCGCGCGAAGGTGGCCTCGGGCGTGGGCCGCTCGGCCATCAGCAGCACGGTGGCGCCCACGCTCAGCGGAAAGCTCAGGGCATTGCCCAGGCCGTAGGCGAAGTAGAGCTTGGCGGCGGAAAAGCAGATGTCGCCCTCGCCCAGGCCCAGCACCGGGCCGCCATAGAGTTCGGCCGTCCAGTACGGATTGGCATGCGTGTGGACCGCGCCCTTGGGCTTGCCCGTGGAGCCCGAGGAATACAGCCAGAAGCCCGGGTCATCGCCCAGCGTGGGCGCCGGTGCGGGCAGCGGCGGCTGCGCCGCCAGCCAGGGCTGCAGGGGCGCAAAGCCTGCGGCGCGCGCCGCCGCTTCGTCGCCAGCCACCCAGACATGGCGCACCTCGTTGGGCGCCCGGTCCAGCGCCTGGCGCAGCAGGGGCAGCAGCGCATCGCAGGTCAGCACGGCCTGGGCGCGGCTGTGGCCCAGCATGTAGGCGTAGTCGTCGGCCGTGAGCAAGGTGTTCACCGCCACCGGCACCACGCCCGCATACAGCGCGCCCAGAAAGGCCACGGCCCATTCATGGCGGTCGTGCATGAGCAGCAGCACGCGTTCCTCGCGGTGGATGCCCGCCGCCAGCAGGCCGCTGGCCATGCGCTGCGCCTGCTGCTGCAGCTGGCCGTAGCTCAGCGTGCCGTGGTCGTCGATGTAGGCGATCTTGCCGGGCCGCCCCTCATTGAGCGCGAACAGGTGCGCGGCGAAATTGAAGGGCTGGGTGAAGTCGATCATCGGGGTCTCCTTCGACATCGGGCATCCGGCCCGACTTGTGATCTTCCGCACAACATGCAATATTGTGCGTGCACCGAAAAGATAGTTAGAACGCCACCGAGCGTCAAGCACTATATTGCATGGCTGGTGTTAACCCCGACTGTTTATCATTCACGCCCTCTTCAAGGAAACTCTATGGACCAGTTCGAGACGGCAGCCCAGTCCGCCGGGGCGGCGGATTCCCTCTCAGAAGCCCCCAGGAACCAGGTGCTGCAAGCGCTGGGCGAGCGTGTGCGCAGCCTGCGCTCGCGCCGGGGCATGACGCGGCGCGCCCTGGCGGCGGCGGCCGATGTCTCGGAGCGCCACCTGGCCAACCTCGAATACGGCACGGGCAATGTGTCGGTACTGGTCCTGCACCATATTGCACAGGCCCTGCAATGCTCCATGGCCGAGCTGCTGGGCGACGTGACCACCACCAGCGCCGAATGGCTGCTGATCCGCGAGCTGCTGGAAGGCCGCAATGAAGAGGACCTGCGCCGCGTGCGCCTGGCCGCAGGCGAGCTGCTGGGCACGGCGCCCAGCGACCGCCAGCGCCACACGCGCATCGCCCTGATCGGACTGCGCGGCGCGGGCAAGTCCACGCTGGGCCGCATGCTGGCCGAGCAGCTGGGCGTGCCCTTCCTCGAACTCAACCAGGAAATCGAGCGCATTGCGGGCTGCAGCGTGCGCGCCATCCACGACCTGTACGGTGCCAACGCCTACCGCCGCTACGAGCGCCGCGCGCTGGAGGAAGCCGTGCAGATCTACAGCGACGTAGTCATCGCCACGCCGGGCGGCATCGTCTCCGACCCGGCCACCTTCAACGAGCTGCTGTCGCACTGCACCACGGTCTGGCTCAAGGCCCAGCCCGAGGAGCACATGGCCCGCGTCGTGGCCCAGGGCGACACCCGCCCCATGGCCGCCAATCCCGAGGCCATGGACGATCTGCGCAGCATCCTCGAAGGCCGCGCCGGCTTCTACGCCAAGGCCGACCACGTGGTGGATACCAGCGGGCAGACGCTGGAGCAGAGCTTCGACCAGTTGAAGGCACTGTTCCTGCCCCCACGCTGAGACGGCGGCAGCAACCCACGGCATCCAGGCCCCAGGCCTGGATTTTTTTCGCCTGTGCTGGCTGGTGTTTACCCTGGATATGGCCAAAACACGCACTATCATGCGTGTTGCTGCGTGCATTTTCTGGATGAATTTGCATAATTGTGCCTGCACCGTATCTGCGACTGCACTATTTTTCATCCAAGAGGCCGTCCATGCACCCGTCCAGCCCCACTGTCGATTACCGCACCGAGCCCGCCCAGTACCGCCACTGGTCGTTCACCGTCGAGGGCGCCATCGCCCGCATGCAGCTGAACATCGCCGAGGACGGCGGCATACGGCCCGGCTACAAGCTCAAGCTCAACAGCTACGACCTGGGCGTGGACATCGAGCTGCACGACGCGCTCAACCGCATCCGCTTCGAGCATCCGCAGGTACGCACCGTCATCGTCACCAGCGGGCGCGACCGCATCTTCTGCTCGGGCGCCAACATCTTCATGCTGGGCGTGTCCAGCCATGCCTGGAAGGTGAACTTCTGCAAGTTCACGAACGAGACGCGCAACGGCATCGAGGACAGTTCGCGCCACTCGGGCCTGAAGTTCCTGGCCGCCGTCAACGGCGCCTGCGCGGGCGGCGGCTACGAGCTGGCCCTGGCCTGCGACGACATCGTGCTGATCGACGACCGCTCCTCCTCCGTCTCCCTGCCCGAGGTGCCGCTGCTGGGCGTGCTGCCCGGCACGGGCGGCCTCACGCGCGTGACCGACAAGCGCCATGTGCGCCATGACCTGGCCGACATCTTCTGCACCAGCGTGGAAGGCGTGCGCGGCCAGCGCGCCGTGGACTGGCGCCTGGTCGATGCCGTGGCCAAGCCCGCGCAGTTCGAGGCCGTGGTGGCCCAGCGCGCGCAGCGCCTGGCCGAGGGCAGCACGCGCCCCGCCAATGCGCAGGGCATCACGCTCACGCGCCTGGAACGCGAAGCCACGGACGATGCGCTGCACTACCGCCATGTCAGCGTGCAGATCGACCGCGCGCGCCGCAGCGCCACGCTGACCGTGAAGGCGCCCACGCTTGGGCAGGGCCCGCAGCCCGCCACCCTCGAAGCCATCGAGCAGGCCGGCGACGCCTGGTGGCCGCTGGCCATGGGCCGCGAGCTGGACGACGCCATCCTGCACCTGCGCACCAATGAGCTGGACGTGGGCACCTGGCTGCTCAAGACCGAAGGCGATGCCGCCGCCGTGCTGGCCGCAGACGCAGCCCTGCTGGCCCACCAGGACCACTGGCTGGCGCGCGAGACGCTGGGCCTGCTGCGCCGCAGCTTTGCGCGGCTCGATGTGTCCTCGCGCACGCTGTTCGCGCTGATCGAGCCCGGCTCCTGCTTCGTGGGCATGCTGGCCGAGCTGGCCTTCGCGGCCGACCGCGCCTACATGCTGGTGCTGCCCGATGACACCGAGCGCGCCCCGCGCATCCAGCTGGACGAATTCAATTTCGGCCTGCTGCCCCTGGTCAACGACCAGTCGCGCCTGCAGCGCCGCTTCTACGAGGAGACAGCGCCGCTGGAGGCCGCGCGCGCCGCCACGGGCCGCGCGCTGGACGGCGACCAGGCCCTGGCCCTGGGCCTGGTCACGGCCGCGCCCGACGACATCGACTGGGACGACGAGATCCGCATCGCCATGGAAGAGCGCGCCGCCATGTCGCCCGATGCGCTCACGGGCCTGGAGGCCAACCTGCGCTTTGCCAGCCGCGAGAACATGGTCACGCGCATTTTTGGGCGCCTGTCGGCCTGGCAGAACTGGATCTTCAATCGCCCCAATGCCGTGGGCGACAAGGGCGCTCTCAAGCTCTACGGCACGGGCCAGAAGGCCGGCTTCGACTTCAACCGCGTCTGACCGCAGGCACGCCCCGAAACATCCACGGAGACCCCACCATGAGCGCCATCAACTACAGCGAGAAGATCCCCAACAACGTCAACCTCGGCGAAGACCGCACCCTGCAGCGCGCGCTGGAGAGCTGGCAGCCCAACTTCCTGAACTGGTGGGGCGACGTGGGCCCCGAAGGCTCCACCGACTACGACGTCTACCTGCGCACCGCCATCAGCGTGGACCCGCAGGGCTGGGCCCAGTTCGGCCACGTGAAGATGCGCGACTACCGCTGGGGCATCTTCCTGAACCCGGCCGAGGCCGACCGCAAGGTGCACTTCGGCGACCACGCGGGCGAGAAGGCCTGGCAGGACGTGCCCGGCGAGCACCGCGCCAACCTGCGCCGCATCATCGTCACCCAGGGCGACACCGAGCCCGCCTCGGTGGAGCAGCAGCGCCACCTGGGCCTGACCGCGCCGTCCATGTACGACCTGCGCAACCTGTTCCAGGTCAACGTGGAGGAAGGCCGCCACCTGTGGGCCATGGTCTACCTGCTGCACAAGCATTTCGGCCGCGACGGCCGCGAGGAGGCCGAGGCCCTGCTGGAGCGCCAGTCCGGCGACGAGAACAACCCGCGCATCCTGGGCGCCTTCAACGAGAAGACACCCGACTGGCTGTCCTTCTTCATGTTCACCTACTTCACCGACCGCGACGGCAAGTTCCAGCTGGCCGCGCTGGCCGAGAGCGCCTTCGACCCGCTGGCGCGCACCACCAAGTTCATGCTGACCGAGGAGGCCCACCACATGTTCGTGGGCGAGTCCGGTGTCTCGCGCGTGCTGCAGCGCACCTGCCAGGTCATGAACGAGCTGCGCACCGACGACGTGGGCCGCCTGCGCGCGGCCGGCGTGATCGACCTGCCCACGCTGCAGCGCTACCTGAACTTCCACTACAGCGTGACCATCGACCTGTTCGGCGCCGACCAGTCCAGCAATGCCGCCACCTTCTACAGCAGCGGCCTCAAGGGCCGCTACGAGGAAGGCAAGCGCGCGGACGACCACCGCCTGCACGACCAGCACTACAAGGTGCTGGAAGTGGTGGACGGCAGGCTGCAGGAAAAGGAAGTGCCCATGCTCAACGCGCTCAACGAGGTGCTGCGCGACGACTACATCAAGGACTCCAACGCGGGCGTGGGCCGCTGGAACAAGGTCATGGAAAAGGCCGGCATCGATTTCCGCCTCACCGTGCCGCACAAGGCCTTCAACCGCCAGATCGGCGCGCTGGCGGGCGTGCGCATGAGCCCCGACGGCCGCGTGGTCAGCGAGCAGGAATGGCGCATGCGCGAGGCCGAATGGCTGCCCACGGACGCCGACCGCGCCTTCGTCGCCTCGCTCATGGGCCGCTGCGTGGAGCCGGGCCAGTTCGCGGGCTGGATCGCGCCGCCGGTCATGGGCATCAACCGCCAGCCCGTGGATTTCGAATACGTGCGCTTCAACTGAAGCGCCGCGCCAGCAGGGAGTCGCCCATGACAGTCGCCTTGGTAGAACACGGCATCCTCACCCAGCACCTGATCGACCCGGAGATCTGCATACGCTGCAACACCTGCGAGGCCACCTGCCCCGTGGGCGCCATCACGCACGATGACCGCAACTACGTGGTACTGGCCGAGCAGTGCAACGGCTGCATGGACTGCGTCTCGCCCTGCCCCACGGGCGCCATCGACAACTGGCGCAAGGTGCCGCTGGCGAGCGCCTATCCCGTGGCCGAGCAGCTGCTCTGGGACGAGCTGCCCGAGGAGCTGCCGCCTGAGGCGCTGGTCCAGGCACTGGTTCAGGCACAGGCCACAGTGGACGCGCCCGCCGCCGAGGACCTGAGCCAGGCCCAGGCCGTGATCGCGGCGGCCGCCACGCGCGGTGCGGATGCGTCCCGGCCCGACGACCAGGCCGATACCCAGGTGTTGCGCAGCGCCAGCTACGGCGCCACCGTGCCGCCCTGGTCGGCCGCCCATCCGTACACCAACCTGCATGGCCCCAGGAGCCCCGTCACGGCCACCGTGGTCGGCAACCTCAACTGCACGGAGGCGGGCTTCGACAGCGAGACCCACCACATCGTGCTGGACTTCGGCAGCCAGCCGTTCCCCGTGCTCGAAGGCCAGTCCATCGCCGTCATCGCGCCCGGCACCGATGCCCAGGGCCGCCCGCATGTGGCGCGCCAGTACTCGGTGGCCAGTGCGCGCAATGGCGAGCGGCCCGGCTACAACAACCTGGCGCTGACCGTGAAACGCGTCACCCAGGACCACCAGGGCCGCCCCGTGCGCGGCGTGGCCAGCAACTACCTGTGCGACGCACGCATAGGCGACAGGGTCCAGGTCATAGGCCCGTTCGGCCAGTCGTTCCTGATGCCCAACCATCCCCGCTCGCACATCGTGATGATCTGCACGGGCACGGGCAGCGCCCCCATGCGCGCCATGACCGAATGGCGCAGGCGGCTGCGCAAGAGCGGCAGGTTCGAGGGCGGCAAGCTCATGCTGTTCTTCGGCGCACGCACGCCGCAGGAGCTGCCCTACTTCGGCCCGCTGCAAAGCCTGCCGCGCGACTTCATCGACAACAACCTGGCCTTCTCGCGCGTGGCCGGCCAGCCCCGGCGCTACGTGCAGGACCTGCTGCGCGAACGTGCGGCCGACCTGGCGGCCCTGCTGCGCGACGACAACGCGCACTTCTACGTCTGCGGGCTCAAGAGCATGGAGGAAGGCGTGGTGCTGGCACTGCGCGACGTGGCGCAGCAAGCCGGGCTGGACTGGGAACAGGTCGGCGCGCGCCTCAAGCGCGAAGGCCGACTGCATCTGGAGACTTATTGAACCGCCACAGGCCCATACGCATCGCCGGCCAGGGCCTGGGCCAGTATCCAGGCAGGGTCCACCAGCTCGGCACCGCGCGCCAGCGGCGACTGCGGCAGGGCCAGCGGGATCTCGGTGCAGCCCATGATCACGGGCACATCGCCATGGCGCTGCAGCAGCGGCGCCAGCACCTCACCGAAGCAGCGCGCGGCCAGGTCCATGTCGCCCTGCTTGACGCCGTCGTAGATGCCCTGCATGAGCCGCGCGCGGCCCTGCGCATCGGGCTGCAGCGCGGTGATGCCGCACTCGGCCAGTGCCGCGTCGTACAGGCCGCTGTCATAGGTGCCCTGCGTGGCCAGCACGATGGCCTGTTGCGCGCCGCCGGCCTGCAGGTGCAGGGCGGCCTGGCGCGCGATGTGCAGCACATGCAGCTGCGGAAAAAGCGCCTGCAGCTGCCCATGCCAGGCATGGGCCGTGTTGCAGGCCAGGGCCACGCTGCGCACGCCCAGCGCCGCCATGCGGCCCACGCCCTGCAGCAGGTGCTGGGCCGGCCCCGTGGGCGACTGCGGGTCCGCGCGCAGCGCGGCGCTGCGGTCGGGCATGGGCAGCTGCACCAGCCAGTGTTCGGGATAGGCCTGGTCATGCACGGGCAGGCCCTGCTGCTGCAGGTGCGCCGTGCAGGCCTGCACGAACAGGCGCACGAAATCCGCGCCTGCGGCCGGGCCCATGCCCCCGAGAATGCCCACCGCGCGCGGGGGCTGAAGCTGCTGCTGCATGCTGCGATCCGAAATCAAAAAGCGGGTTTGTCGCTGAGGTCCTGCAGGTTTTTCTGCAATTGCTCGCTCATCGGCAGGCCCAGGGCCACGTTCCTCGGGGCAATGGGCTGCATGAACCACTTGTCATACAGCCTGGCGAACGCGCCCGACTTCATCATGTCGCCGATCACGCCATCGACCAGCTGCTTGAACTGGGCATCGTCCTTGCGCAGCATGCAGGCATAGGGCTCGACCTGCAGCGAGTCGGCCACCACCTCGAAGTCCCCGGGATTCTTGGCCGTGGGGATCAGGCCGAAGAGCAGGATGTCGTCCATGCCGAAGGCCGCGGCGCGGTCGTTCTCCACCAGCAGAAAGCCGTCCGCATGGTCCTTGGCCATGACGATGTTCATGCCCCAGGCCTTGTCGGCATTGGCCTTGCGCAGCACCTGCAGGTTGGTGGTTCCCGTGGTGATGGCCACGGTCTTGTCCTTGAGGTCGGCGTAGTTTTTGATGCCCGAACTCTTCTTCACCAGCAGCCGCGTGCCCGTGTAGAAATGGTTGATGGCAAAGGCCACCTCCTTGCCGCGCACCGTGTTGTTGGTGGTCGAGCCGCATTCCAGGTCGATGGTGCCGTTGGCCAGCAGCGGCATGCGGTTCTGCGAGGTCACGGCCTGCCACTGCACCTTGAGATCGGACCGGTTCACCGCCTTCTTCACGGCCTCGGCCACGGCCTGGGACATCTCCACCGTCATGCCAATGGGCTTGCCGTTGTCCAGGTAGCTGAAGGGCACGGAGGACTCACGGTAGGCCAGCGTGATGCGGCCGCTGTCGCGCACCTTGGCCAGCGTGTCGGCATGGGCCGCAGCCAGGCCGCCCAGGGCCAGGGCCGCGCACAGCGCGGTGGTGTGAAGTTGCATGCTTGTCTCCTCGTCTTTGGTGGATGTGCGGCCAGTGTAGGAAGGGCGGCGGCCTTTGCGGAATGACAATATCGGGCCGGTCCATGCCCGCCGGTTATGGGCTGTCGCCCTGCCCTGAGCAGCAGCCCCCGGCCATAACCTGCGTGCATGGCCCGTGTGCCAAATGCCATGGCCCGGCCTGCCGCGCGCGGCCTACAGTGCGGCTGCATGGAGAAACGATCAATGCATGTATGCATCGTGGGCGCCGGCATCGTCGGCCTGGCAACGGCCTGGACGCTGCAGCAGGCCGGCCACCGCATCACCGTGCTGGACCGCGCACCGGGCCCCGCCCAGGGAGCCAGCGGCGGCAATGGCGCGCAGCTGAGCTATTCCTACGTGCAGCCGCTGGCCGATCCCGGCATCTGGAAGATGCTGCCCCGCCTGCTGCTGCAAAAGGATTCGCCGCTGGCCTTCCGCCTGCGCGCCGACCCCGCGCAATGGGCCTGGGGACTGCGCTTTCTGGGTGCCTGCAATGCCCATGCCTCGGCCGAAGGCACGCGCGCCCTGCTGGCCCTGGCCGCCGAAAGCCGCCAGGCCTTCGAGTCGCTCCAGGCCGACGAAGCACTGGCCTGCGACCTGCACACGCCCGGCAAGCTGGTGCTCTACCCCACCCAGCAGGCGCTGGATGCCGCCGCGCAGCAGGTGGCACTGCAGGCCGGCCTGGGTGGCGCGCCGCAGCGCATCGTCAACGCCGCCGAAGTGGCGCGCATCGAACCCGCGCTCGCCGGCTACGCCCAGCGCATTGCAGGCGCCGTACACACGCCCAGCGAGGCCGCAGCCGACTGCCGCCTGCTGTGCGAACAACTGGCCGCCCGGCTCACCGCACGCGGCGCCGAACTGCGCTACGGCGTGGAGCTGCAGGGTTTCGAGCGCGAGGGCGACGCCATCACCGGCCTGCGCACCGCCGCAGGTCCGTTGCCGCTGCGCGCCGACCACTACGTGCTGGCCAGCGGCTGGGAAAGCGCGGTCCACGCGCGCCAGCTGGGCCTGCGCATTCCCGTCTATCCGCTCAAGGGCTACAGCATCACCGCCGATGCCGCCGCGCAGCTGCCGCACGCCGCGCCCCGGGTCAGCGTCACCGACACCGCACGCAAGGTCGTCTTCGCACGCATCGGCGAACGCCTGCGCGTGGCCGGCATGGTGGAGATCGTGGGCCGGGACACGCGCACCGACCCGCGCCGCATCGCCAGCCTGCGCCGCTCCACGCAGGAGGTCTTCGCCGACCTGCCGCTGGACGGCAACCTCCACCCCTGGACCGGCATGCGCCCCGCCACACCCACCGGCCTGCCCCTCACCGGCCGCCAGCGCGGCGGCCCGCGCAACCTGTGGCTGCAGACGGGGCATGGCGCGCTGGGGCTGACGCTGGCGTTCGGTTCGGCGCAGAGGCTGGTGGGGCAGATGGAGCAGGCCTGAAACCCGCAGGCCTCAACCAGCCAGCAACTCGCGCAAGGCCTTGCGCATTTCCTCGGTCATTGCCCGCGCCAGCACCGACCCCGGCCGCTGGGGCAGGCTCAGGGCATTCACACCCACCGTGATGCGCGGCAGCAGGGGCACGACATGGACCTTGCGGCGGTCGGCGGCCAGGGCGGTGCAGCCGTCCATGATGGCGGCGCCCAGGCCGTACTCGGCCATGGACAGGGCCGCGTGGTAGGTCTGCACGGTGACCACGGGCGACAGGCCCACGCCGTGCTCGCGGCAGGCCTGGCCCAGGCGCATGCCCAGCGGGTCGCGCGCATCAAGCGCGACCACGGGCAGCTCGGCCAGGTCCTTGAGCTCCATGCCCTCTTCGCGCACGCGCGAGGGCGGCAGCAGGCCCTTGGGCAGCACGCAGAACATGTCCACCTCGGCCAGCAGCTCATGCTCCAGCGCGGGCTGGCCCACGGAGCTGATGACGAAGCCCACGTCGGCCTCCTGCAGCAGCAGGGCCGAGACCACCTGGGGCGTGTGCAGCGCCTGCACATGGACCTGCACCTGCGGGTGGCGGCGCCGAAATCCGGCCACGGCGCGCGGCAGCACCTCGCGGCTGAGCGCGAAGACGGTGAGCACGGTGAGCCGGTCCGCTGCCCGGCCATGGCGCAGGTTGTCGGCCAGACGCTGGACCTCGTCGAGCTGCTCGAACAGCTTCTCGATGTGGGGGAACAGCGCCAGCGCCTCATTGGTGGGCGTGAGCCGCCCGCGTGCGCGCTGGAACAGCGCAAAGCCCAGCTGCAGCTCAGCGTGCTGCAGGGTGCGGCTGACGGCCGGCTGGGTGATGTTGATCAGCCGTGCGGCAGCGCTGACGCTGCCGGTCTGCATGACGGCATTGAAGACCTCGATGTGGCGCAGGCGCATGGGCCGTCCTCAGCACGGTCACTCTTGAGCGGACTGCGCGCGCGCCAGCCGCTCGCTTTTCCAGTACACGTCGTCGCCGCCATCCATGCGGTTGAGCACGCGTGCCAGCACGAACAGCAGGTCGGACAGGCGGTTCAGGTATTGGCGCGGCGCGGGCCGCATGACCTCGCCCTGCTCCAGCGCCACCACCATGCGCTCGGCACGGCGCGCCACGGTGCGGCAGACATGGGCCTGGGCCGCTGCGCGGCTGCCGGCCGGCAGGATGAATTCCTGCAGCCGGGGCAGCTGCGCGTTGTAGTGGGCCAGCGCTTCATCGAGCTGCAGCAGGGCGTCGTCCTTGAGCAGTTCATAGCCGGGAATGGACAGCTCGCCGCCGAGGTTGAACAGCTGGTGCTGCACATCGACCAGCAGCTCGCGCACGTCGTCGGGCAGGGCCTCGCACAGCAGCAGGCCGATGTGGGAATTGAGCTCGTCCACATCGCCCATGGCGTGCGGGCGGCCGCTGTTCTTGGAGACACGCGTGTTGTCGCCCAGGCCCGTGCTGCCGTCGTCTCCGGTGCGCGTGGCGATCTGTGTCAAACGGTTGCCCATGGGCGTTCTCCTTGGCGGTGCGGGGGTGGAAAGTCGGACCCGTAACGGCCCAACACCCAATTGTGCGTTACAGGCGGCACGCAAATGTTGTAGCAGGCAACAGCCGGCAAAAGTGCTGGCCCTGCTGCGCTGCAACAGGTGGAATGCAGTCATGTTCCACGTTCGACAAGGAGTTCGACACATGACCTCTCAACTGCGCAAAGTCTCCGGTTTTGAAATCCGCAGCGTGATGTTGTTCGCGGCCATTTCGCTGGGCAGCGTTGCTGCCATGGCGCAGGCTCCGTCCACGGCACCGCAGCCGACGTTTGGCGGCGGCTCGGCAGCAGGCGTGCAATCTGCGCCAGCACCCGCAGCACCAGCGGGCGGCGCCAACGAGGTGCAAGCCGCATTCGACCGCGCCGACACCAACCGGGACGGCAAGCTGAGCAAGAAGGAGGCCGAGGCCCTGCCCGCCGTGAGCAGCAATTTCGCCCAGATCGATGCCGACAAGAACGGATCGCTGTCGCGCGATGAATTCAGCAAGGCTGTCCAGCCGCGCTGACACCCGGATGCCTGGCGGCTGACCCACATGGTTGGGCGGCAGGGCCGGTGGTATTCTTTCCGGTTCCCCCTGGAGAACACCGATGAACGCCCCTGTCGCCCCCGTCCGCCTGCAGCCTGACTTCGCTCAGCGCCCCATCCCCGAAGCCTTCCTCCAAGCCCTGGCCCAGCGTTTCGGCGCCCAGTGCTCCACGGCTTTGGCGGTGCGCGAACAGCACGGCCGCGACGAGGGCGCCATCCAGGCGCCCCCGCCTGCGGCCGTGGTCTTTGCCGAAAGCACGCAGGACGTGCAGGACGCGCTGAAGCTGGCCGACCAGCATGCCGTGCCGGTCATCCCCTACGGCGCGGGCTCCTCGCTCGAAGGCCATCTGCTGGCCGTCGAGGGCGGCATCAGCCTGGACCTGAGCCGCATGAACCGCATTCTCTCGGTCAACACCGAGGACCTGACGGTCACCGTGCAGCCCGGCATCACGCGCAAGCAGCTCAACGATGCCATCAAGGACACGGGCTTCTTCTTCCCCATCGATCCCGGCGCCGATGCCTCCATCGGCGGCATGACCGCCACGCGCGCCAGCGGCACCAATGCCGTGCGCTACGGCACCATGCGCGAGAACGTGCTGGCGCTGGAACTGGTCACGGCCGGCGGCGAGCTGATGCGCACCGGCACGCGCGCCAAGAAAAGCAGCGCGGGCTACGACCTCACGCGCCTGATCGTGGGCAGCGAGGGCACGCTGGGCGTGGTCACCGAGATCACGGTGCGCCTGTACCCGCTGCCCGAGGCCGTGAGCGCGGCCATCTGCTCCTTCCCCAGCATCGAGGCCGCCGTGCGCACGGTGATCCAGACCATCCAGATGGGCGTGCCTATTGCCCGCGTGGAGCTAGTGGACGTGAACTCGGTGCGCATGGTCAATGCCTACAGCAAGCTCACGCTGCGCGAGGAGCCCATGCTGCTGATGGAGTTCCACGGCTCGCCCACGGGCGTGAAGGAGCAGGCCGAGATGGTGCAGGACATTGCGGGCGAGTTCGGCGGCAACGCCTTCGAATGGGCCGAGCGTCCCGAGGACCGCACGCGATTGTTCACGGCCCGCCACAACGCCTATTTCGCGGCTGTCTCCAGCCGCCCCGGCTGCCGCTGCATCACCACCGACGCCTGCGTGCCCATCAGCCGCCTGGCCGATGCGCTGCTGGACTCGGTGCGCGAGGCCGATGACAGCGGCATTCCCTACTTCCTCGTCGGCCACGTGGGCGACGGCAACTTCCACTTCGGCTACCTGATCGACCCGGACAACGAGGACGAGCGCTCGCGCGCCGAGCAGCTCAACCACCAGCTGGTGTCGCGCTCCATTGCGCTGGGCGGCACCTGCACGGGCGAGCATGGCGTGGGCATCCACAAGATGGATTTCCTGCGCGAGGAAGCCGGCGACGGCGCGGTGCAGATGATGCGCTCCATCAAGCAGGCGCTGGACCCGAAGAACATCCTGAACCCCGGCAAGATCTTCAGCCTCTGAGTCCCTCCGCCGCGGCCTTCTCGCGCAGGAAGTCGATCAGCGTGGTGATGGCCCGCGTCTGGTAGTGGGACGGCATGTACAGCAGGTACTGGCGCGTGGCCAGAAAGTCCAGGCTCCCCGGCGGCAGCGGCAGGCGCTCAAGCGCGCCGCTGGCCAGCTCGGCCGCCACCATGTAGCGCGGCACCACGGCCACGCCCAGGCCCTGCAGCACGGCATCGCGCAGGAAATGGAAGTTGGGCGACATCAGGCGCGGGCGTATGCGCAGCTCGGTGGGCCGGGCGCCGTTCATGCCCGCCGTGCGCAGCTTCTGGCCCGTGAGCGCCGAGGTGATCAGCGGCACGCGCTTGAGCGCCAGCAGCGAGTCGGGATGGCCATGCGCAGCCAGGAACTGCGGCGTGGCGCAGGCCTCGTAGAGCACATCGCCGAGCTTGCAGGCCACCAGGCTTTCAGGCGGCTCGGTCATCACGCGCACGGCGAAGTCCACGGCGCCCTGCATCAGGTCCTCGATGTCGTTGTCGAAGATCACCTCCAGCGTGATGCCCGGATGCATGCGCATGAACTCCGTCAGCCAGCCCGACATCTGCAGCTGGCCGTAGCCGCTGGGCACGCTCAGCCGCACGGTGCCCTGCAGGCTCTGGCCCAGGCTGTCCACCGACTCGTCCGCCGCCATGGCCTCCTGGCGTATCGCGCGGCCATGGGCATACAGGCGCAGGCCCAGCTCGGTGGGCTCGACCTGTCGCGTGGTGCGGCGCAGCAGCTGCTGGCCGATCTGGCGCTCGAACTGGTTGAGCCGGTGGCTGACGTTGGCGCGGCTCATGCCCAGGCGCACGGCGGCGCGGCTCAGGTTGCCGGCTTCAATGATGTCCACCAGCAGGGACAGTCCGCCCAGATCCATTGTCAAACCTCAGTACACACAATGTCCATTTTTTAGCACGATTGTCAAAGTCCATAAACGAATGAAGAATGCGGGCCTGCCCGGGCTCTGGCCCGTTGCGGTTTTCGTGGTTCGACAAGGTTTCGCATGAGTGCTCTCCCCTCTTCCCTGCCGCTGGACGGCGTGCGCGTCCTGGATCTTTCGCGCGTGCTGGCCGGCCCCATGTGCGCCATGGCGCTGGCCGACCTGGGCGCCGATGTCGTCAAGGTCGAGCACCCGGGCCGCGGCGACGACACGCGCGACTGGGGCGTGCGCGTGGGCCAGCGCAACACCTCCTACTTCAACAGCGCCAACCGCAACAAGCGCTCGGTCACGCTGGACCTGCAGGCCGAAGAGGGCCTGCGCATCGCACGCGAGCTGGCGGCCGACAGCGATGTGGTCATCCAGAACTTCAAGGTCGGCGGCGCCGAGAAGCTGGGGCTGGGCTACGAGCAGCTGTCGCAGCTGAACCCGCGCCTGGTGTACTGCTCCATCTCGGGCTACTCGCGCAGCGGCCCCGAGGCCACGCGGCCCGGCTACGACCTGGTGGTGCAGGGAGAGTCCGGCATCATGGCCATGAACGGCGAGCAGGGCCAGGGCCCGCTGAAGTTCGGCGTGGCCGCCGTGGACATGTTCACGGGCATGTACTCGGCCCAGGCCATCCTGGCCGCGCTCTACGAGCGCGAGCGCAGCGGGCGCGGCCGCCATGTGCAGATGGCCCTGTACGACTGCGGCCTGATGATCACCAGCTACTACGGCATGGAGGCCTTGCTCAAGGCCGGCGACCCGCCCAAGTTCGGCAACGCCCATCCGTCCATCGTGCCCTACGGCGTGTTCGAGGCGGCCGACGGCCCTCTGGTCATCACCGTGGGCAACAACGGCCAGTTCCAGCGCTTTTGCACCGACGTCATCGCCAAGCCCGAGTGGGCCGCCGACGAGCGCTTTGCCACCAATACCGCACGCTCGGCAAACCGCGAGCTGCTGATGCCGCTGGTGCAGGCCGAGCTGCTGCGCTTCACGCGCGCCCAACTGCTCGAATGCCTGACGGCCGCGCAGATTCCCTGCGGCGAGGTGCTGGGCCTGTTCGAGGCCCTGAACTCGCAGCGCACGGCCGACGCCGGCCTGCTGCACCGCTTCGAGGACAGCGAAGCCGGCAGCCAGTCCGTGCTGGCCCCGCCCTATGCGCTGGACGGCCAGCGCCTGCCCGTGCGCCGCCCGCCGCCGCACCAGGGCGAACACACCGACGAGGTGCTGCAGCAGCGCCTGGGCCTGGACGAACAGGCCCGCGCCGCGCTGCGCGCCAAAAACATCATCTGAGAGCGCGCAGACGTTCCCACCCAGACCGCTCCACGGCTCTCATTTCCACCCCTTCCCGCTTGAGGAGACATATGACTTCCACCCCCTTCCAGGCCTCGCGCCGCCAGATCCTTTCCGCCGCCTGCGCCACCGCCATCGCCACGCTGGCCCCCGCCGCACGGGCCCAGAGCCAGTGGCCCGACAAGCTGATCAAGCTGACCGTGGCCTTCCCGCCCGGCGGCCCCACCGACACGGCCGCGCGCATCGTCGCCCAGCGCCTGACCGAGCGCCTGGGCCAGACCATCGTCATCGACAACCGTCCCGGCGCCTCGGGCTCGGTGGGCACGGCGGCCTTCATCAAGTCGCAGCCCGACGGCTATTCGCTGTCCATGTTCGGCATGCCCGCGCTGCTGGCGCCCATGCTGTTCAACAACAACCTGTACGACGTGCGCAAGGACTTCCTGCCCGTGGCCACGGTCTATGACCTGCCCATGGCCATCGTCATCAACCCGCGCGAGCTGCCGGACGTGACCAACCTGCAGCAGCTGATCGAGCACGCCAGGAAGGCCAAGCCGGCGCTGAACTACACCAGCTCGGGCACGGGCAGCTTCGGCCACCTGTCCATGGAGCAGCTCAAGGACCTGGGCGGCTTCGACATGCAGCACGTGCCGTACCGCGGCAGCGCGCCGGCCGTGACCGACCTGATCGGCGGCCAGATCGCCGTGATGTTCGCCGACGTGGTCGCGGCCCTGCCCCACATCCAGGCCGGCAAGCTGCGCGCCATTGCCGTCAGCTCGCAAAAGGCCAAGCAGCTGCTGCCCAATGTGAAGTCGGTGGCCGAGCAGGGCTTCCCCGGCTTCGACGCCGACACCTGGGGCGGCCTGATCGCCCCGCTGAACACGCCTCCCGCCGTGGTCCAGCGCCTGAACCAGGAACTCAAGCTCATCCTGGCCGAGCCCGAGCTGCAAAAGAAGATGCTGGCCGCAGGCGCCATCGCCACCTACCAGGACGGCGCGGCCATGAAGGCGCGCCTGAATGCCGACTTCACGCGCTGGAGCAAGATCGCGAAAGACAAGAACATCTCTTCGCAGTAAAGAACACAGAGCGCCCCACGATGCGCCTTCAGGGCATGCCGCAAGGCATGCCCTTTTTTGCTTTTTGCCCCCGCCATCTGCAGAGTGCGCCAGGTTTCGCCGCCGGGCCGCCCCAAGGCGAAACGCGGCCCCCTCGGGGGGCGCCCGGCCAGGGGCAGCGGACCATGCGAAGCAGGGGAGCGTGGGGGCTACTTCGACAGATCCATGATCATGCGCGTGGCCAGGTACAGGCGCGGCACGATGGTGTTCAGCTGCACATACTCCGCATCATTGGAGTGCGCGCCGTAGCCGCTCAGGCCAAAGCCCTCGATGACGGCACCCTTGGCCTTGAGCGCCGCAAACGCCGCGTCGGTGCCGCCGCCCGTGGCCTTTTCCATCACGCTCATCTTCAGGCCCAGCTCATCGCTGTAGATGGTCTGCGCCTGTTTGGCCAGGCTGCGCGAGGCCTCGTTGGCCTCCAGCGGCGGGCGGCGCACTTCGAACTTGAGCTGCACCTTGCTGGCGTCCAGCAGCTTGTGGCCCACCTTGGCCTGCATGGCCTGCTCCAGCGCCGTGAAGTCGGCCACGCGCAGCGCGCGGGCGTCGGCCTGGGCCGTGGCCTCGGCGGGAATGACGTTGCGGTTGGTGCCGGCCTTGGCCACGGTCCAGTTGAGCTTGAGGCCGGTCTCGGGCTTGGACAGGTCCTTCATCTGCAGCAGCTGGTGCGACAGCTCGTACAGCGCATTCACGCCGTCCTCGGGCTTGGCGCCCGCGTGCGAGGCCTTGCCCTCGACCTTGAGGTAGGCCGCGCCGATGCCGCTGGTGGCCAGGCGCACGCCGCCGTCGGTGCCGCCGCCTTCGAACGAGAAGACCGCATCCTGCTCGGCGCCCAGGCGCGTGATGGTGCTGCGCGCGCCGGGCGAGCTGATTTCCTCGTCGCTGTTCATCAGCACGGTCAGCGTGCCATAGTTGTCGAAGCCCATCTGGCGCAGCATGGCCACGGTGTGCAGGATCAGGGCCACGCCCTGCTTGTCGTCGGCAATGCCCAGGCCGTAGGCGCGCTCGCCGTCGATGCGAAACGGCTGGTCCTTGAGCATGCCGCGCAGGTAGACCGTGTCCATGTGGGCGATCAGCATGATGCGGCTGGTGCCCTTGCCCTTGAACTCGGCATGCACCATGGGGCCGATCTTCTCGGGCGTGTCACCCAGCCGGTAGACGTCGGTGGGCTGCAGGATCTCGACCTTGCCGCCCTGCTCGCGCAGCTTGCCGGCCACGTAGTTGGCGATCTGTTCCACGCCCTCCATGTCCTTGCTGCCCGACTCGATGTGCACCAGCTCGCGCAGCGTGTCCAGCAGGGGCTGCTGGTGCTTTTGCGCCAGCGCCTGGATATCGGCCTTGGGCGCAGCCAGGGCACTGCCGGACAGGCCGGCCATGGCGAGGGCCAGCGCCAGCGGGGCGCTGCGGAACATGAGGGAAAGCGGTGCGAAGGCGGAACGCATGGACAGGTCTCCTGTGTTGAAAAGTTGTGCCTGCACGATAGCAGGCGCCGCGCAGTGCGCACGCAATTGGCGTGCCTGTTTTGTCCATCTCTGCGCCCAAAGCAAAGGCCCCGCAAGCTTGGGCCTGCGGGGCCTTGTGGGGAGTGCGACCCGGTATCAGCCCGCGCTCAGCGCCATGCCGCTTTTCCGGCTCACGCCATCGCCCACGACCACGGCCGACACCACGCTCAGCACCAGGGCAATGGCCGATCCGTAGAACACGCCGTGGCTCATGCCGTGGTCCAGCATGTAGCCGAACACCGGCGCGGCCAGGCAAAAGCCCAGGTCCAGGCCCGAATACACCGTGCCGTAGACGCGGCCCGTGGCGCCGGGCGGGGCGGCGCGCTTGATCAGCATGTCGCGCGAGGGGCCGGCCAGGCCCGTGCCCAGGCCCGCGATGGAGGCCACGGCCACGGCCGCCATGGCCGGCAGCCAGCCCGTGCCGACCAGGAACAGCGCAACACCCGAGCCCAGCATGCAGATGGAGATCACCTTCTCCAGCCGCTGCACGCGGCCCACGAGGAAGCCACCGGCCAGCATGCCTGCCGCGCCGCAGAGCATATAGCCCGTGACGATCAGCGCCGTCACGCTCAGCGGCAGTCCGTACATGGACTGCATGGCGGGGCTGGCAAAGCTCTGGATGGCGCTGAGCGCGCAGGTGCTCCAGAAGAAGAACGAGAAGCACAGCCAGACCGAGGGCAGCTTCAGGAAGGCCATGGGATGCTCCTGCGGCACGGCGGCCGCAGCGGCACGCGCCGCCGGGGCCAGGGCATCGGCCGCACGGTCGTCCAGCGCCTCGCGGTTGAGCACCATGATGGTGAGGATGACGGCGGCCAGGGCCGCGCCGCACAGGCAGGCCAGGCGCCACGAGCCCGTGGCCGTGGTGATGCCCGCCATGAACAGCGGCGCCAGCGCCCAGCCGATATTGCCCGACAGGCCGTGCACCGAGAACGCATGGCCGATGCGCTTGGCCGACACGCGCTTGTTGAGGATGGTGAAGTCCACCGGGTGGAAGGGCGCATTGCCCAGGCCCGCGAAGAAGGCTGCCAGCAGCAGCATTCCATAGCCCTGTGCCAGGCTGGCGACCACGCCCGCCACGGTGAAGCTGCCCAGCGCCGCAAACAGAATGGGGCGCGCGCCGAAGCGGTCCACGGCAAAGCCGGCCATGGCCTGTCCCACGCCGGAGACCACGAAGAACAGCGACACCATCACGCTGAGTTCGGCATAGCTGTAGCCGAACTCGGCGATCAGCCACGGGAACAGCGGCGGCAGCAGCAGGTGGAAGAAATGCGAGGAACCATGCGCCAGGCCGATCAGGCCGATGGTGCGCACATCGCTGCGCAGCGGGTCCGGCGCCACGGCGTCCGGCATGGAAGAGGAAGAGGCGGTCATGGGCCGCATCTTAGGCAGCAGCGTTTCGTCTTGTATGCGATAGTCTGCCAACTTCTGTCGCAAACATGCCAAAGCCTGTCTCCATACCCGGCACCCCTGCCCACACCCTTGCCGACACTTGTGCCGACACCCTGCCCAGCGCCTGCCCCGCAGCCGCACTGCGGTCGGTGCGCAGGGCCCGGCCGATGGAGCCGGTGGAGGCCCTGCATCCACACCTGTTCGTGCCCACGCCCCAGCGCCCCGTGCGCGCCAAGCAGCATCGCCTGTCGGCACGCACGCGCGTCATACCGCACAGCCACAGCTGGGCACAGATCGCCATCTCGCTGGACGGCGTGCTGCACCTGTCGGCCCCCCAGGGCACGCTGATCGCCCCACCCTCCAAGGCCGTGTGGATTCCGCCCGGCCTGGTCCACGCCGTGGCCATGGTCGAGGAAGCCGATCTCGTCTCCATCTACGTGCTGCAGGACGATCCGGCCCAGGGCCCCGTGCTGCAGGACGATCCGGCCCAGGGCCCCGTACTGCCGGACCTCCCGCCCTGCGGCGTGGCCTGCAACCCGCAGGACTGGGCACGCTGCCGCGTGCTGGAGGTTTCGCCGCTGATGCGCGAGCTGATCACGGCCCTGCCCAAGCAAAGCGATGACCAGCCCGCCCCGGACGCCGCCACCCTGCAGCGCGAGCACCATCTCAGCGCCCTGCTGCTGGAAGAACTGCGCCGGGCCAGCGAAGTCCACCTTGGCGTGAACATGCCCCAGGACAAGCGGCTGCGCATGCTCTGCGAGGCCGTCGTGGCCGACCCCACCCAGCACGAGAGCCTGGCCGACTGGGCGGCAGACACCGGCGCCAGCCCGCGCACCGTGGCCCGGCTGTTCCAGCAGCAGCTGGGCTGCAGCTTCACCACCTGGCGCCAGCAAGTCGTGCTGGCCCACGGCCTGAGCCTGGCCGCGCGCGGCCTTCCCATACAGCAGATCGCGGCCGAGCTGGGATACAGCCCCAGCGCCTTCAGCGCCATGGTGCACCGCACGGTGGGCATGCCTCCGGCACGGTTCTTCGGGCAGCAGGCCGGCTCCGCTGCCCACAGGGTCGGATCAGGCGCTGTATCGCGGCCGACCAGGGAATGACTGGGAACCACCGCCTCTTCGCGATAGCTGATCCGATATAGGGTTTGCCTAAGGCCAGCCCATGGAATAGGGCGGCGCCCTGCGTGCTCTTATGCCGCATGATCTCCACCGCCGAGTCGCGCTACAACCAGTGGGTGCGCGAGCACTACCGATTCCTGCTGCGCAGCGCCTGGGCGCTGACCGGCTCGCGCGCGCTGGCCGAGGACGTGGTGCAGGACTGCTTCACCAGCGCCTGGCGCTTTCGCCACCAGCTGCGCGAGGCCGCAATGGCGCGGGCCTGGCTGTTCCAGATCATGCGCCGCCATGCCTTCCGGCACCTTGCGCCATCGGCCCATCTGGTCAGCGATGACGAGGCACTGGACCAGCATCCCGCCCCCACCCCCTCGCCTTCGGCGCTGGATGACCGGCTCGACGTGGTCAAGGCGCTGTCGCGCATCGCCCCCATCCACCGCGAGGTGCTGGTGCTCTATTACTTCGACGACATGCCCACGGCCCAGATGGCAGAGGCCCTGGACATTGCGCCGGGCACGGTGCTGTCGCGCCTGTCACGCGCCCGCGATGCGCTGAAGGCGGCCCTGGAGCAGGCCGCCCCGGCGCCTGCCCCAGAGACTGCCAGCGTGATCCCGCTGCGCCCCACCCCGCTGCGCGCCACCCGATAGCAAGGCTTGAAATGACTGCCCCGGACACGACCGACGAATCGGCCTTCGACCTGCGCGCACGCGCCGAACTGGCCCTGGCCTTCGACCCCGGGCCGCACGGCGAGCCGCCCGCCCATCTGCTGCGCCACACGCCCTGGCATGCGCGCAGCGGCGTGCGCCGCCTGATCGCCGCGCTGCTGGTGGGCAGCTCGGCCGCCACGGCCGTGTTCGCCATGCGCCCGCCCGAGCTGGTGCGCGCCGCCATCGAGCATGAGTACTACGAGCGCACGCTGCGCGGCAGCTTCATGCCCGAGGCCGAGGTGGCGCGCCGCATGGACCTGCCGGCCGGCGAGAAGCTGCCCGGCTACACCCAGCTGATGCGGCCCTGCGACATCGACGGCACGCGCGCCTACCACCTGACCACCTTCTTCGAGAAGGGCGGCATCGTCACCGTACTGGCCTTCGACCAGCCCCAGCCCCTGGCCGATGGCCAGGGCTGGTGGGCCAACATGCACTGGCAGGTCGTCCGCTCGCGCGAAGGCCGGCCGCTGGTGCTGGTGGCCCAGAAGAAACAGGCCCTGGCCGTGGCCAGCAAGGCCCTGGGCCCCCCTGCCCCATGAGATGCCCCATGAGATGCCCCATGAGACGCCATGACACGCCCCCTGACCACCACCACGAGGAGACAACCATGAACCACTTGCCGACATCGCCCACCTCCCCCGCGCGCCGCAGCCTGCTGGCCGGCAGCGCCAGCGCACTGGCCGCCGCAGGCCTGGCCGGCCTGCACCAGGGCGCGTTGGCCCAGGCCCAGGCCCAGGCCCAGGCCCAGGCCCAGGCCCAGGCCCAGGCCCAGGCCCAGGCACCCGCAGCTGCGGCAGCACCGGCGGCCAAGCCCCTGCCCGGCTACGCGGGCTGGAAGAAGGCCGATGCCCTCATCGTCCACAGCTCCACCACCATAGAGACGCGGCGCGGCGCCTTCGGCACCAGCGTGATCACGCCCAGCGACCAGCTCTATGTGCGCAACAACCTGCCCACACCGCCCGAATCCATCGTGGCCGACCGCGATGCCTGGCAGTTGCAGGTGGAGGGCGTGCGCCAGCCCCGCAGCCTCAGCGTGCGCGAGCTCAAGTCCCTGGGCCTGGAGACCGTGGCCATGGTGCTGCAGTGCTCGGGCAATGGCCGGGCCTTCTTTCCCAGCAAGCCCAGCGGCACGGCCTGGACCGTGGGTGCGGCCGGCTGCGTGGTCTGGAGCGGCGTGCCCGTGCGCGAGGTGGTCAAGGCCCTGGGCGGCGTGGCCGACGGCGGCCTCTACATGACCGGCACGGGCGGCGAGGTGCTGCCTGCAGGGCTGGACCCCAAGAGCGTCATCGTCGAGCGCTCGGTGCCGCTGTCGGCCATGGAAGACGCGCTGCTGGCCTGGGAGATGAACGGCGAGCCCATCCCGCTGGCCCATGGCGGGCCGCTGCGCCTGATCGTGCCCGGCTACACGGGCGTGAACAACATCAAGTACATCAAGCAGCTGGCCTTCACGCCGCGCGAGAGCGAGGCCCACATCATGTCCCACGGCTACCGCATCTCGCCGCCCGGCAGCAAGGGCGATCCGAGCCAGCCCTCGGTGCAGGAGATGAGCGTCAAGTCCTGGATCAACTCGCCCCTGCCCGAGGACGGCGGGCAGGCCGCCGGCCTGGTGCAGATCCACGGCGTGGCCTTTGGCGGCATGGATGCCGTCAAGGGCGTGGAGGTGTCCACGGACGGCGGCAAGAGCTGGCAGGCCGCGCGCCTGGTCGGCCCCGACCTGGGCAAGTACGCCTGGCGCCAGTTCGTGCTGCAGGCGCGCCTGCCCAAGGGCACGCATGTGCTGGCCAGCCGCGCCACCGACGCGCGCGGCCGGGTCCAGCCCGAGACGCGCGGCGAAAACCAGAGTGGCTACAACAACACCAGCTGGGCCGACCACGCCGTGACCGTCACCGTGGCCTGAACACGGCCCGCGCGCTCATCCCGCCCCCCCTTCTCTTCACTACCGTCACCTCCCGCACACGGCGCCAGACCGTGGCGGGCCCGTACCCCCATTGCCATGTTCACGATGAAACACCTGATCCACACCGCCCTGCTGGGCAGCACTTTGTTCGGCAGCGCCCTGCTGTGCGCCCCCGCCTTTGCCGATGAAGCGGCCCAGATGGCCCTGGGCAAGAAGCTGTTCACCACGGCCACGCCTGCCTGCGCGCTGTGCCACACGCTCAAGGACGCGGGTGCCGAGGGCGCCATCGGCCCCGTGCTCGACGAGCTCAAGCCCGACGCCGCGCGCGTGGCCCGTGCCCTGCGCGACGGCATAGGCGCCATGCCCTCGTTCAAGGCCACGCTCAGCGAGGCCGATATCGCCGCGCTGTCGCTCTATGTGAGCAAGGCCAGCGCGAAGAAGTAGAGGCAGGCCGCCGTGCTCAGTCCCGCACGGCGCCCGGACGGCGGCGCTGCCGCCAGGCAGCCAGCCCGCCCAGCATCAGGGCCAGGCCAGCCAGGCCCGCCGTGCCCAGCGCGGGAATCTGCTGCACCCCTGTGGCACCCGCCAGGCGTGACTGCAGATACCAGTGGCTGCCCACCTGCACCAGCTGGTAGCTGTAGCCTCCAGCCTGCAGCGGCGCCGCCAGCACGAAGGCACCTGCAGGCGATACCGCACCATTGACCTGCACGACCAAAATACCGTTGCCCGCGGTCGCCGCGCCCAGGCCTGCGGCGTTGGCAATGTCCAGGCGCGTGGGCGCACCTGCCGTCACGCTGCCGTTCACCACCAGGCGGTCACTGGGCGACGCTTCATTGCCCAGTTGCGTGGCCATGGCCAGCACGCCGCCGCCGCTGTAGTTGCCTGTCACGCTCAGCGTGGTGCCGGGTACGGCCGGAGCGCCGTTCCTGGGAAGGCGCACCGTGCCCGCGTTCACCAGGCTGGCCACGGTCTGGGCCAGGCCGTCGAGATCCAGCACGCCCGAAGCCTGCACCTCATGGGCCGAAACGCTGGTCAGCACATTGGCAGCGCCGGCACGCAGACTGCCGCCCTGGACCGTGGTGGCGCCGCCGTAGCTGCCGGCAGCTTCCAGCACCAGCGTGCCGGCGCCGGCCTTGGCCAGGCCACCCGGGCCGGACAGCACCAATGCCACCGTCGCCGTCGCGCCGCTGGCCACGTTGACCGTGTTGGCTCCCGCGCCCAGCAATCCCAGGGTCGCACCCTGGAGGCGGTAGCCATCGACATCGAACTGCATGCCGGTAATGCCGATGGCCCCCGCACCGGCATCCGCCGTCACCACACCGGCCAGGCCCTGGAACCGGGCCACGGTGGGGTTGGGTTGATAAGGGCCGTTGAGCGCGCCGCCCGCGCCGGTCCAGTTGCGGCCATCGGCGCGCCAGACGCCTGTGCCGCCGTTGACCACGTTGTTGTCCCTGAGCGCGGCATTGCCACCATCCCAATAGCCCAGGGCCACGCCGACCGTGGAGAGCAGGTTCACCTGCCCGGGCACCGAAGTCTGCAGGGTCAGGTTGTCCGCCACCACGCCTGCGGGCAGCGCGCCGAAGGCCAGGCTCCCGGCCAGCGTGCCGCGATAGTCGAACAGCCGGTACACGCCTGCGCCAAAGCCGCCCAGGTCATTGATGCCAAGCGTGCCGCCCAGCGTGAGATTGCCGTTCACATCGAACAAGGCCGTGGCCGAAGGCGCTCCCAGGCCGGCCTGTACCACAGCACCGCCGCCCAGCGTCGCCAGGCCTGCAACGCTGAGCTTGCGGCCTTGCTGGCCCAGCAGCACGCCGCCGGCGGTCTGGTCCAGGTCGCCAGAGACCGTGCCCGCCCCGGTCACCACGCCGGAGCCGCTGGCCGTGACGGTGCCGCCCTGCGTCCCATCGACATCCAGCTGCCCGCCCGTGACCGACGCCGTGCCGCCAAGCGCATTGGCGACCACCAGCCGCCCCCCGGAGACCGCGGTGCTGCCCGAGAAACCGGAGCTGTCGGCCGACAGCGTGGTCGTGCCGGCCTGATGGGTGATGCGGTGCGTGCCGGGATCGACGCTGGACAGCGCAAGCCCAAAGCCCAGGTTGGCGCCCGTATGGTTGAAATGCAGGGTGCCGGTCCCCAGGCTGAAGTTGATGCGGGCCGCATCGACCACGCCGGGCGCCATGGCGGCGTCGGCCGGTCCACCGCCCACCTGGAGGGTTCCGACAGCGCCCGCGTCAGCATCCATGGTGATGGTCCCGGCGCCCCCCTGCACAGACAGCGCACCACCATCGCGCAAGGTGACCGTGCCTGTTCCGTTGAAGCTGGTGAAGAAATCCTGGGTGCTGCGCCAGGCCGAGCCTGTTCCACTGATTGTCGCCGTGCCCACGCCTTCAGGGACATCGCCCAAAGCACCCACCACACCTGACACCACGCCCCCATCTTCGACCTTCAAGGTGCCTGTGCCCCTGCCACCAATCACGAGACTGCTTGAACCGTTCCACGTGGAACCCGCGCCCCGGACGGTGACCGTGCCATTGCTGCCCAGGTCGTAGCCCACGGTGCCGACCCCGGAGTGGGTCACTGAGCCTCCGCTGTCCATGGTGAGCGTTCCCGTGCCCGTACTGCCGACGTGCAGCGTGGTGCCCGCATTCCAGCTGGGCGAGGGGTTGGGCACCTGGACAGGCACCACATCGCCGGTGGAAGTGACCGTTTGGGCCTGCGCCTGGGTGCAGCACAAGGCCACGCCCCATGCCAGGATTTTCAACACGGACCGAGGGGGCACAGGCAGCGAAGAAGAAGGCGAACGCATGCGGCTGCGGGCCGTGCATGCACGAGACAGTTCCATATCCATCTTGGCGATCTTTGTGTTTGTCATCTGCACCGCAGCCTGGCGCAGCAGATGGGTCAAGGCTTGCAGGTCCTGCATCTGTGGATGGCAGGCACAGCAAGTCTTGCGCACGTACACAAAGAGTCAATTCCGGGGAGCATGGAGAGCCCGCCTTTCTCCTGTAAGACAAAGGCGCGAAGTGTGTGGGCCCGCCGTCCGGACTCAGTGCCAGGCCCCGGCCGTGCAACGTCACGGCTGGAGCGGCACAGGCTCTCATCGGCGCTGCTGCAGCTCCCGCCGCGCCTTTTCGTAGGGCGTCTCCTCGGGCTCGGGAACATGCACCACGGCCTCGCCGGCACCGCCCAGCGGCATGCGGTAGACCCAGAGGCTGTGCCGGCCCGGGCCCTGGCGCTGCCAGGAGGGCTCCACGCCGGGCAGCGCAAAGTCCAGGCTGACCAGCCAGGCGCCCTCGGGCAGCTCCGTGGCGGCCTTGACGGCCGCACGGCCCATGCTTTCGGGGCGCTGGAACAGGTAGACCATCTGGTAGCCGCTCCAGTCGGCCAGCCAGATATCGGCGCGGCGCACGCGGGCCCAGGGGCAGCGCAGCGCGCACAGCCAGCGCAGCGGCCAGCTCCACTCCATGCCGTTGAGCCGCGCCTGCGGGTACTGGCCGCGCAGCGCGCGCAGGCCGTCGCCCAGGCCGCAGCCGGCATCGAGCACGGCCGCGCCGTCCGGCAGCGGCGCGGCATCGGCCAGGCCTTGCAGCGCATCGGCGGGCGTGGGAAACAGCGGCGCATCGCGCCAGGCGTTGAGCGGGTAGACCAGGGCGAGCAGGCCCAGCGCCGCCAGCCACAGCCAGGGGCTGATGGCGGCCAGGCCGCCCGGCCCCCACAGCATCAGGCAGGACAGCGGAAAGCCCGCCGCCACGGCCAGGCGCCGCCACCAGGGCGTGGCCAGCAGGCTGGCGAGCACGCCCAAAAAACAGGCCGCCAGCCAGGCGGCCAGCGGCCCTAGGGTCGATTGCAGCGCGGCGTACACAAGCCAGGCGCCTGCCCAGGCAAGAAGGGCCGGGGCCGGCCAGGGAAGGCGCCGCATGTCAGAGCCTCATTGCGCGACGCGCCTCCCACAGCCCATGAAACGAGCGCGACCTATGCGCCCGAAACGCCCCAAACCAGGGACAGCGAGCAAGGGCCGCCCCGCAGCGAGGCTGTCGTCCCCCTCCCGCAGGAGAGGGGGAAGGCGCGAAGCGACTCAGGGGGTGCTGCATCTCATTGCTGTTGCAGTGCTTGCGAGGTGGCACGGTCGAGGCGGCCGGTCTGCGGCAGGCTCTGGTCGCGCTGGAATTCGCGCAGGGCGTTCTGGGTGTTCTTGCCCATGGCGCCGTCAGGCGTGCCTGCGGTGTAGCCCAGGGCATTGAGCTTTTGCTGGGCAGCGCGCAGCGACATGCCGGCGGCATTGGCGCCCGGAGCCGATGTCTGCGACGGTGCGGCACCGCCGTCCACGCCCAGGCGTCCACCGCCGCCCAGGCCCTGGCCCTTGACGGTCTGTGCCTTGTAGTTGCGCAGCGAGCGCACCATCTGGTTGTAGGCGTCCATGAAGGCGGCGGCGATCACCTTGCCTTCGGCCGTGCGCGTGTAGCCGCCCAGCGAGGCGCCGGCAGAGCCGCCGAACAGCGCGCCCATGCCGCCCCAGTCAGTCTTGGAAGACGAGCCTTCGGAAGCCGACACCTGCACGCCCGAGCGGTTGTCCACCAGGGCCAGCATGACCGAGGCCTCGCGCGTCTTGGTGGCTGCAGCCAGCGCGCCGAAGATGCCGCCGGCGCGGCCGCCGATGGCGCCGCCCATGCCGCCGGCATCGCTCTGGTTGAAGATCACTTCGGGGGACAGGCCGTAGTCGGAGGCCACCATCTGGCCCTTGCCCAGGTTGCTGCCGCCGCGCATTTCGCCCGAGTCCATCAGCGCGCGTTCACGCGCCATGGCACCCATGCCGGCCGCGCCGCGTTCCACGACGATGAAGCAGTTGGACTGCTGGATCATCAGGCGCAGCAGCTGCGAGGTGGGCGGCAGGCGGTACTGCTGGGTGAGGATGGTGTACCAGCCGGCGGTCTGGTTCTCGACCAGGGAGATGGTGCCCAGCGAGGAGTCGCAGCGCTCCAGCTCGGTGTTGGCGTTCTCGGCGCTGGCACCGCCCGCGGCGCCCGTGGCCACGGTCTTGGCTTCCGGCGAACCCATGCGCATGTCGGTGGTCACGCAGCCGGTCAGCGCCACGGCGGCGATGGCAGTCAGGGCAAGATACTTCTTCACGTTGTAATCCTCTTGGTCTGGTCTAGGTGAATCAGCGCCAGGGCAATGGCGTCCACGCACTGGCAGCGTCGCCAGTCAGCGATTACACACAATTACCCCGCATAACAGCGCGCAAATATACCGGGATTCACCCTCGCGAAAAAGCGCTGCTTTGCTGGAGAACGACAGATCACAGACGGTTACAAGCTGTTGTCATCACTCGGGTGCATCGCCGCGCAAACGTTCGATCAGCCCGTTGAGCGCATCGAGCGAGCCGAACTGGATCGCCACTTCGCCCATTTCCTGCAGCTTGCCGCCCCGGCGCACGGACTTCTTGATGCGCACTTCGACATCGGCCATGAGCAGGTCGGACAGCTCTTCCTCCACGCGCTTGATGTCGCGCGTCTTGCCTTCCTTCTTGGACTTCTGGCGCACCAGGCTGAAGTCGGCGCCGATCTTCTTGACCAGGGCCTCGGCCTCGCGCACCGACAGCTTCTTGGCCGCGATCTGGTTGCCGGCCGTGATCTGGGCCGCGCGGTCCAGCGACAGCAGGGCGCGCGCATGGCCCATGTCGATGTCGCCGGCCATGAGCATGGTCTGCACCGGGTCGGCCAGGTTCAGCAGGCGCAGGATGTTGGTGGCCGCGCTGCGCGAGCGTCCCACGGCCTGGGCCGCCTGCTCGTGCGTGAGGCCGAATTCCTTGACCAGGCGCGACAGGCCCTGGGCCTCTTCCAGCGGGTTGAGGTCCTCGCGCTGGATGTTCTCGATCAGCGCCATGGCGGCGGCGGCCTCGTCGGGCACCTCGCGCACCAGCACCGGCACCTCGGCCAGGCCGGCGATGCGGGCTGCGCGAAAGCGCCGCTCGCCCGCGATGATTTCGTACTTGCCGGCGTGCTCGCCCTTGGCCAGGCGGCGCACCAGGATGGGCTGCATGATGCCCTGGGCCTTGATGCTTTCGGCCAGCTCGTAGAGCGCGCCCTCGTCCATGTGGGTGCGCGGCTGGTATTGGCCGGGCACCATCACGTCCAGCTGCAGGATGCTGGGCAGCCCGGTCTCGGCCACGGGGCCGCCGGCCTCTTCCTTGTCGTGGACCTTGGGGCCGAGCAGGGCTTCGAGTCCGCGTCCCAGTCCCTTGGGTTTCTTGGTCACCATGGTGTTGTCCTTGTCAAAGCGACGCCAGCAGCGCGTGTCCGCTGTCCCAGTCGCCCAGCCCGCTGGCCGTGTTGAGATGGCCCGAAGGCCCTGCATCGACAAAGCGCGCGCCCCAGGCATCGGCCAGGGTCTGCACGCGCTGCGCGCTGCAATAGATATCGTTGTTGCTGCCGACCACGATGGAGGCAAACGGCAGGCGCTGCATCATCACGGGCGACCAGCCAGGCAATTGCTCGCGCAGCTGGGGCTGCTCGGTATCGCCGGGGGCGACCAGCAGCGCGCCACGCACCTTGCGGGCGGCCAGCGGCGAATGCGCCGCCCACCACGCCACAAGGATGCAGCCCAGACTGTGGGCCACCAGCACCACCGGGCGCGGCGCGTCGAGCACCGTCTCCTGCAGCCTGGCGCTCCAGTCGCCGCGCAGCGGACGGTCCCAGTCGTTTTGCTCCAGGCGGCGGTAGCCGTGGCGCTGCTCCCAGCGGCTTTGCCAGTGGCCGGCGTCCGAGTTCTGCCAGCCGGGCAGCAGCCAGACGTCCTCGGCAGCCCACCCGGTCGGCACGCCCTGCCCTGCCGTTTCATGTGAACCTTGCATGACTACATCTTCTTGATGCGGCGCACCATCTCGTGCGCGAAATCGATGAAGGCCTTGCTGCCCTTGGCGCCCGGGTCGAAGACCACGCCGGGCACGCCATAGCTGGGCGCCTCGGCCAGGCGCACGTTGCGCGGGATGACGGTGTCGAACACCTTGTCGCCGAAGTGCTCCTTGAGCTGGTCGCTGACCTGCTGCTGCAGCGTGGTGCGCGGGTCGAACATCACGCGCAGCAGGCCGATGATCTGCAGGTCAGGGTTCATGTTGGCGTGCACCTGCTTGATGGTGTTGACCAGGTCGGTCAGGCCTTCGAGCGCGAAGTACTCGCACTGCATGGGCACGACCACGCCATGGGCCGCGCACAGGCCGTTAAGGGTGAGCATGGACAGGCTGGGCGGGCAGTCCACGAGCACGAAGTCGTAGTCGGCATCGGCCGCCCTGAGGGCGCCCTTCAGGCGCTCGTTGCGGCGCTCCAGCGTGACCAGCTCGATCTCGGCGCCGCTGAGTTCGCGGTTGGCGCCCAGCACGTCATAGCCCACGGCCTCGGAGCGCACGGCGGCTTCCTTGACGCTGGCGTTCTCCAGCAGCACGTCGTAGACCGACAGCTCCAGCGCGCGCTTGTCCACGCCCGAGCCCATGGTGGCATTGCCCTGGGGGTCCAGGTCGATCATCAGCACGCGCTGGCCGATCTTGGCCAGGCCCGCAGCAAGGTTGACAGCGGTGGTGGTCTTGCCGACCCCACCCTTTTGATTGGCGACACAGAAGATTTTGGCCATGGTATTTACACGCTTATTTGGCGATGGCCAGCTTGAGGCCAAAACCGATCAGAAACACGCCCGCAGTCTTTTCGAGAACCCGGGAAACCGCAGGATTGGCGCGCATGCGCTCGGCCAGATGCGCGGTCAGCAGCACCACGATCAGGCAATAGAGAAAGGTCAGAGCAGCCACCGTGGCCGCCATCACCGCGAACGTGAGCAGGCCCTGGTGGCTTGCGGGATCCACGAACAGCGGGAAGAAGGCCATGTAGAACACGATGGACTTGGGGTTCATCAGGGTGATCAGGCCAGCCTGGCGAAAGTAGTGGCGCGGCTCGATGTGCAGCACGGGCTTGTCGCCGGGCCTGGCCGTGAGCATCCTGAAACCCAGCCAGCCCAGGTAGGCGGCGCCCAGCCACTGCACGGCATGGAAGGCCGCGGGATAGGAGGCCAGCAGCGCGGCAACGCCCGCCACCGCCATCCAGATCAGCACCTGGTCGGCCGCCAGCACGCCGGCGCAGGCCGCCATTCCGGCCCGTATGCCGCCCTTGCCGGTGGAGGTGATCAGCGCCAGATTGCCCGGCCCCGGAATCAGCAAAAACAGAAGAATGGCAACAACGAATGCGCTGAAATCGGAGATGCCGAACATGCTGACCCCTGAGCGATGAAAGCTGGGAGTTTATGCGAGGGCCATGGCCAGCGCATGGGGAACATGGCCCCGCCGCAACGCGGCAGTGTGCTATTCGGTAAAAAAATCAGGCTGCAGCAGTGCGCAGCCAGAGGATGCAGCGCTCGGCATCCAGGCCCGGCACCTTCAATGGTTCCACGTGAAACACCTGCACGTCGGCAGGCAGCGCGGCGATTTCCTCGTCGGGGTGCTTGCCCTTCATGGCCAGCCATGTGCCGCCCTCCTCCAGCGCCTGGCGCGACCAGCTGGTGAAGTCCGCCAGCGAGGCAAAGGCACGGCAGCTGATCAGCGGATAGCGCGTGGTCAACTGCTCCACGCGGCTGTGGATGCCGCGCAGGTTGGGCAGGCGCAGAGTGGCCGCCGCCTGCTGGATGAAGGCCGCCTTCTTGCCCACCGTGTCCACGCAGTGCACGTCGACCTGCGGGCAGCAGACGGCAAAGACCACGCCGGGCAGGCCGCCGCCCGATCCCACGTCCAGCATGGCGGTGCGCCCTGCGCGCGCAGGCATCTGGGCCAGGTGGCGCTGCAGGGGCGGCACGGCGGCCAGGCTGTCGAGCAGGTGGTGGGTCAGCATCTCCTGCGGATCACGCACTGCCGTGAGGTTGTAGACCTTGTTCCACTTGCCCAGCAGGGCCTGGAATTCCATCAGCGTATCGACCTGGGCAGGGGAAAGCTCCAGGCCCAGCGCCCGCAGGCCGGCCTCGAGAGGAGCGCGCAGTTCCTGACTCATGCGGATGCCTCCTCGCCCTTCGCGTCTGTCACATCAGGGGCAAAGCCGCGGAAGCCCCCCTTCTTCAGGTGCACCATGAGCAGGGAGATCGCCGCTGGCGTCACGCCCGACATGCGCGATGCCTGGCCCAGCGTCTCGGGCCTGTGCTTTTGCAGCGACTGGCGCACCTCGAAGGACAGGGCCGGCACCTGCATATAGTCCAGCTCGGCCGGCAGGCGCAGGTTCTCGAAGTGGGCGGCGCGCTGCACCTCGTCCTTCTGGCGGTCGATGTAGCCTGCGTACTTGGCCGCGATCTCCACCTGCTCGACGACGGAGGCGCTGAGATCGCCCAGCACCTCGGGCTGCACATCGGCCGAGGCATAGCGGCCCTCGTTCAGGCTCATCAGCTTGCCGTAGCCCACATCGGGGCGGCGCAGCAGGTCGAACAGGTTGTATTCACGCTCGATGGACTTGCCCAGCACCCGCTCCGATTCCTCGGGCGCGACGATGCGCGGATTGACCCAGGTGGACTTCAGGCGCTCTGTTTCACGTGAAACAGCATCGCGCTTGCGGCTGAAGGCATCCCAGCGCGCATCGTCCACCAGGCCCATGGCGCGGCCGGCCTCGGTCAGGCGCATGTCGGCGTTGTCCTCGCGCAGCTGCAGACGGAACTCGGCGCGGCTGGTGAACATGCGGTAGGGCTCGGTCACGCCCTTGGTGATCAGGTCATCGACCAGCACGCCCAGGTAGGCCTCGTCGCGGCGCGGCAGCCAGGCTTCCTGACCGCGGCACTGCAGCGCGGCGTTGAGGCCTGCGAACAGGCCCTGGGCCGCCGCTTCCTCGTAGCCGGTCGTGCCATTGATCTGGCCCGCGAAGAACAGGCCCTGGATCTGGCGCGTCTCGAAGCTGCTCTTGAGCGAGCGCGGATCGAAGTAGTCGTACTCGATGGCGTAGCCGGGACGCAGGATGTGCGCGTTCTCCAGCCCCTTCATGCTGCGCACCAGTTCGTACTGGATGTCGAAGGGCAGGCTGGTGGAGATGCCGTTGGGATAGAACTCGTTGGTGGTCAGGCCTTCGGGCTCCAGGAAGATCTGGTGGCTTTCCTTGTCGGCAAAGCGATTGATCTTGTCCTCGACGCTGGGGCAGTAGCGCGGGCCTACGCCCTCGATCTTGCCCGTGAACATGGGGCTGCGGTCAAAGCCGCTGCGGATGATGTCGTGCGTGCGCTCGTTGGTGTGGGTGATCCAGCAGGGCATCTGGCGCGGGTGCATGGCCGCATTGCCGATGAAGCTGAACACGGGCAGCACGCCTTCGTTGACACCGCCGGGCATGCCGTCGCCGGGCTGCTCCTCGCACTGCGAGAAGTCGATGCTGCGGCCATCCAGGCGCGGCGGCGTGCCGGTCTTCAGGCGCCCCTGGGGCAGCTGCAGCTCCTTGAGCCGCGACGACAGGCTGACGGCCGGCGGGTCGCCCGCGCGGCCTGCCGCGTAGTTGTTCAGGCCCACGTGGATCTTGCCGTCCAGGAAGGTGCCCGCCGTGAGCACCACGGTGCGGCTGCGAAAGCGCACGCCGACCTGCGTGACGGCGCCCACCACGCGGTCGCCTTCGACCATGAGGTCGTCCACCGCCTGCTGGAACAGCCACAGGTTGGGCTGGTTCTCCAGCATGTCGCGGATGGCGGCCTTGTAGAGAATGCGGTCGGCCTGGGCGCGCGTGGCACGCACGGCCGGGCCCTTGGAGCTGTTGAGGATGCGGAACTGTATGCCGCCGATATCGGTGGCCAGCGCCATGGCGCCGCCCAGCGCATCCACTTCCTTGACCAGATGGCCCTTGCCGATCCCGCCGATGCTGGGATTGCAGCTCATCTGGCCCAGGGTCTCGATGTTGTGGCTCAGCAGCAGCGTCCTGCAGCCCATGCGCGCAGCGGCCAGCGCGGCCTCGGTGCCGGCGTGGCCGCCACCGACCACGATCACATCAAATTCCTGTGGGTACAACATGCTTATCACTCCGGGGGCCTGCCCGGCCCAAGCCCCCGACACGGAGCACTCACGCTCCGGCGCTCATGGCAGGCGGCCCTCGTTCATGTAGCGAGGGGAACCCAGCGGGGAACCCGCGATTTTCCCACCTTTGCCGCACCAGTGCCTTGCAAGGGGTCGGCCGGCCCTGCCACCGGGCCGGCACTGTGCCGGTGTTCCACGTGAAACAGGGCGGCGGGCGACGGCATTCTCCGCAGGATGCTGCGCGCCGCCGCCCGCAACGCGGCCCGCTTGCAAGAAACATGTGCAGGGCCTGTGATGCAATGGCGGCCATGCAGATCCTCATCTTCGCGGGCAGTACCCGCCAACAATCGCACAACCGGCGCCTGGCCGCCGCCGCCGCCGACATGGCCCGTGAACTGGGCGCCCAGCCCACGCTGCTGGAGCTGTCGGATTTCGACATCCCCATGTACAACGCCGACCTGGAGGCCAGCGGCACGCCGCCCGACGTGCTGCGCTTCAAGGCCGCGCTGCACAGCCACCCGGCCTGGCTGATCTGCTCGCCCGAGTACAACGGCAGCTACCCCGCCCTGCTCAAGAACGCCGTCGACTGGGCTTCCAGCCCCGTGGCCGGTGATCCGGTCTGGTCCGATGGCACCCTGCCCTTTCGCGGCAAGGTCGTGGGCATGGCCAGCGCCTCGCCCGGCGGCCTGGGCGGCCTGCGGGCCCAGTCGCACCTGGCGCCGCTGCTGCTGAACCTGCAGTGCTGGCTGGCACCCGTGAGCCACGCCGTAGGACAGGCAGGCCAGGCCTTTGACGAGGCCGGCCGCCTGCAGCGGCCCCAGGACCAGCTGGGCATGAAGGCCGTGCTGGAACAGGTGCTCTGGGCTGCACAGCGCCTGTCGGCCTGAACCCTGGCGCCAGCGCGGTCCCATCATGCGCAGCCCCGCCACATGGGGTTAGCATGGGCGCTTGTCTTTCTTACCCTGATCGGAAGCCATCCACCATGAAGCTCTACTACAGCCCTGGCGCCTGCTCTCTGTCTCCCCACATCGTCCTGCACGAGGCAGGCCTGGCCTACGAGCCGGTCCTGGCCAGCACCAAGACGCACAAGCTGCAGGACGGCACGGACTACTACGGCATCAACCCGCTGGGCTATGTTCCCTTCCTCGTGCTCGACGACGGCGACACGCTGCATGAAGGCCCGGCCATCGTCCAGTACCTGGCCGATCTGGTCCCCGAGAAGAAGCTGGCGCCTGCCAACGGCACCATGGCCCGCTACCACCTTCAGGAGTGGCTGAACTTCATCGGCACCGAGCTGCACAAGGGCTTCGGTCCCCTGTTCAACCCCGCCACGCCCGACGACTACAAGCCCGTGGTGCGCCAGCGCGTGCTGGACCGCCTCAAGTGGGTGGACGGCGAGCTCAATGGCCGCGACTACCTGATGGGCGAGCAGTTCACCGTGGCCGACGCCTACCTGTTCACCGTTACGGGCTGGGCCCAGTTCGTGGGCGTGGACATCTCCGAGCTGACCAACCTCCTGGCCTACCGCGAGCGCGTGCTGGCCCGCCCTGCCGTGCAGGCCGCGATGAAGGCCGAAGGCCTGCTCAAGTAAGCAGCGCCGCGCTGCGGCGCTCAAGGCCTGACGGGGCCGGCTGGTGTGGAACCGGCCGGCCCTTTGTCTTTGGTGCCTGCGGCGCAGGCCTGGCGCCTGCGGATGCGCGGCTGCACCTCGGCGGGTGCCGCGCGCATCTGCCGGGCCATGCGGCATGCGGGCGTCGCCTGCACGACAGCGCGCAAATCCCTGGCCTGCACGATTGATTCCATGGGCGTAATCTGTGCCGTACGCCGCGCCGCCCGCACAGGTGGCGCTTTTGCTTCACGCACAGAAAGCCCCGTTGCATGACCTCTCTGTTCGATCCCATACAGGCTGGCGAACTGCGCCTGCCCAACCGCATCGCCATGGCGCCGCTGACGCGCAACCGCGCACCCCAGGCCCTGCCCAACGACATCATGGTCACCTACTACGCCCAGCGCGCCAGCGCCGGCCTGCTGATCAGCGAAGGCACGGCCATCAGCCACCAGGGCCAGGGCTATGCCCATGTGCCGGGCCTGTACGGCAGCGAGCAGCTCGACGGCTGGAAGCGCGTGACCGACGCCGTGCACAAGGCCGGCGGGCGCATCGTCACCCAGCTGTGGCATGTGGGCCGGGTCTCGCACACCTCGCTGCAGCCCGAAGGCCAGGCGCCCGTGGGGCCGTCCCCGGTGGCGGCCAGATCCAAGACCTATGTGATCGACGAGGACTCGGGCAAGGGCCAGTTCGTGCCCACCTCCGCGCCGCGCGCGCTCGCCCAGCACGAGCTTCCCGCCATCGTCCACAGCTTCGCCGTGGCCGCGCGCAATGCCGTGGAGACGGCCGGCTTCGACGGCGTGGAGCTGCACGGCGCCAACGGCTATCTGCTGGACCAGTTCCTCAAGACCGGCGCCAACCAGCGCGATGACGACTACGGTGGCAGCATCGAGAACCGCGCCCGCCTGCTGCTCGAATGCACGCGCGCCGCCGCCGATGCCGTGGGCGGCGGCCGCGTGGGCATCCGCCTGTCGCCCGTGACGCCGGCCAACGACATCGCCGATGCCGACCCTCAGCCGCTGTTCGAATACGTGGTGCGCCAGCTGGCGCCGCTGGGCCTGGCCTACATCCACATCATCGAAGGCTCCACCGGCGGCCCGCGTGAGTTGCCCGACCGGCCCTTCGACTACGCGGCCCTCAAATCCGCCTACCGCGAGGCCGGCGGCCAGGGCGCCTGGATGGTCAACAACGGCTATGACCGCGACATGGCGCTGCGCGCCGTGGAAAGCGGCCACGCCGATATCGTGGCCTTCGGCAAGGCCTTCATCTCCAACCCCGACCTGGTCCACCGCCTGCGCGACGACCTGCCGCTGAACCCCTGGAACTCCAGCCTGTTCTACGGCGGCGGCCCCGAGGGCTATACCGACTACCCGTTCGCGCGCCAGGCCTGATTTGCGGCCGCACAAACAAAAAGCGGAGTGCATCGCACTCCGCTTTTTTTGTCCAGACGATCCACGTGGAACAGGGGTCAGGCCCCTGTCCCTGCGTCCGCTATCTCAGGCGTGTTCCAGCAGCTGGGTCTCGCGCGTGTCCCGGCCAGAGGCCAGCGAGGCGCGGCCTGCAGCCGGCGCCAGGCTGGGCTGGCCCTGGGAGGGACGGCCATAGGAAGCATGCGAGCCCATGGACGCCACGGCCGCACCGGCAATGCGGAACTGGCCCACCACCTGCGCCAGGCGCGCGGCCTGCTCGCGCAGCGACTCGGCGGCGGCAGCCGATTCCTCGACCAGGGCTGCGTTCTGCTGCGTCATGCGGTCGATGTCGCCCACGGCCTGGTTGACCTGGCCGATGCCCCCCGACTGCTCGCTGGAAGCCGCCGTGATCTCGCCAATGATGTCGCCCACGCGCTGCACGCTGTCCACGATTTCCTTCATGGTCTTGCCCGCGTCCTCGACCTGGCGCACGCCCACGTCCACGGCCTGCACGCTGGTCTGGATCAGCGCCTTGATCTCGCTGGCCGCCTGGGCCGAGCGCTGGGCCAGGGATCGCACCTCGGCCGCCACCACGGCAAAGCCGCGGCCCTGCTCGCCGGCGCGTGCCGCTTCCACGGCGGCGTTCAGCGCCAGGATGTTGGTCTGGAAGGCGATGGAGTCGATCAGGCCGATGATGTCGCCGATCTTGCGGCTGGAGGTCGTGATCTCCTGCATGCTGACCACCGCCTGGGCCACCACGTCGCCACCGCGCGTGGCCGTGGTCGAGGCAGAGGCCGCCAGCTGGTTGGCCAGCTGCGAGGACGATGCCGTCTGCTGCACCGTGGCCGTGAGCTGGGACAGCGAGGCCACGGTCTCCTGCACATTGCTGGCCGTCTGCTCGGTGCGCGAGGACAGGTCCTGGTTGCCCGTGGCGATCTCCTGGCTGGCCGTGGCGATGTTGCCGCTGGCGTCGCGCACCTGGGTCACCATGGAGCCCAGGCTCTGCTGCATCTGGTCCAGCGCGCGCTGCAGATCGGCCACCTCGTCCTTGCCCTCCACCTTCACGCTCTGCGACAGATCGCCCTGGGCAATGGTCAGCGCCGTCTGGCGCGCCTGCACCAGGGGGCGGCAGATGGACAGCATGTTCATCAGCGTCAGCGGCACCACCACCAGCACCGTGAGCACCACGGCAGCCACGAAGATCCACTGCGTCTGCTCGGCCACGCCCTGCTCCTCGGCGGCCATGGCATCGACCTGCTGGCGCAGCAGCTGGTCGAGCTGGGCGATGAGCTTTTCGACCTCGGCCACCTCGGCCATGGCCTTGCCGCTCATGCGGTTGGCCGTGGTCGCCGTGTCATAGCCACCGGCCTCCAGCTGTCGCGCAATGTGCTCGAACTGCTGGCGGTAGCGGTCCACGCGCTCGGAGATGCCGCTGACGATGGCATCGTCGGCCGGATCCTCATCCTTCAGAAAGCGCTCGGCCACGGATTTCACGCGGTCGATGGCGGCCAGCCACTGGGTGTGGGCCTTGCGCACCTCTTCGGCACGCTCGTACTGGATGATCATGTCCTTTTCATGGGCGCGCACGGCACCCAGCTCGGCGCGCAACTCCACCATGTAGCCCATCTTGGCGTACGAGGTATGCATGAACTGCTGACTCATGCCATGGATGCGGAACATGCCCAGCATCCCGGCTCCGCCCAGCAGACCCAGCAGTACCAGCACCATGGCGATGGCACCCAGCATCCGCGTGCGGATCGTGAAAGCCCGCATCATTCCCAACAAGTTCATGACCGTTTTCCTCTCTGTCAGTCAGGGCGCACGCACGGTCTCCAAGTGCATAGCGCCAACGTAAATACAAATTGTTGCAGTTTGTCAGATGATCGCCAATGGTCTATGACGGTTTTTGCATATTCACGGCTCTTTTCGATCTATCGGCCATTGCAGCGGATCATTGAGCCGGCCGACTCACATCGAATTGGGCCAAATCAACCCTTGTCCAGCCAGGCGCTTGACCTTGCCATGGTGTCAGGGTTCAACATGCCGTCCATGGCTTGCGCCACTTCGGCGCGCCCCAACCAGGAGCGAGAGATGCAACATGTTTTCACCGTGCAGGGCATGACCTGCGGCCACTGCGAACGCGCCGTCACCCAGGCCGTGCAGGGCGTGGATGACCAGGCCCAGGTAAAAATCGATCGCGCCGCCCAGCGCGTGGAAGTCGACAGCAGCGCCAGCCGCGAGGCACTGGGCGCCGCCATTGCCGAAGAAGGCTACAAGGTCGCCTGAGAGACACCTCAAAGACACCGAAGGCATCCGAAAGGCACGCACCATGTCCGCCCACCCCGCACAGCACTGGCCCGTCTCCATCGGCGAGGCCGCGCGCCGCGCCGGTGTCTCGGCGCGCATGGTGCGCCACTACGAAGCCCAGGGCCTGCTGCCGCCCATGCACCGCACGGACGGTGGCTACCGCCAGTACGCCGAGGCCGACGTGCACGCCCTGCGCTTCATCCGCCGGGGGCGCGACCTCGGCTTTTCCATGGACGAGATCGCCACCCTGCTCGGCCTGTGGCAGGACAAGAGCCGCGCCAGCAGCCAGGTCAAGGCCATCGCCCAGCGGCACATCGACGAACTGACCGAGCGCATCGCCGCCATGCAGGCCATGCAGCGCACGCTCAAGACCCTGGTGCACTGCTGCCACGGCGACGACCGGCCGGACTGCCCGATATTGGATGATCTGGCGGCGCAGGAGAGTGCGGCGCCGTAGCGTGTCTCAAGGCAGGGAACGGCGCTTCAGCCGCCCGCCTTCGCACGCTTTGCAGGCTTGCCCACCTTGGGTGGCTTGGATAACTTGGGCGTATCGAGAACATCCGCCCGCCGCAACACGCCCCCCATCAAGGTATCAATGCACTGCTGCGCCACTTCCTCGGCCGAGTACTGGCCGCCAGGCTGGTACCAGCGGCCTATCCAGCTGAGCGCGCCAGCAATCACGAAGGCGGTCATCTTGGGGTCGCAGGGGGCCAGCGAGCCCTCCTGCACGCCGGCGGCCACCAGGCGGCGGAAGGCCTGGTCTATGGCGGCCTTCTGGCGGCGCAGTTCGCGGCGGCTGTCTGGGGGGACCTGTTCGTCGCCCACGCGGATCAGGCACATGCCGAAGTCCATGGTGACGATGCGCGCATAGACCTGCATGCAGGCGCGCAGCTGGTCCACGGCCTGGCCGCCTGCGCGGCGCGAGGCCTCGATGCCTTCCAGCGTCATGGCCAGGCCCTGGTTCACGCACTGCAGCAGGATCTCGTCCTTGTTCTTGACGTAGTAGTACAGCGTGGGCTTGCTCACGCCCAGCCGTGCGGCGATGTCGTCCAGCGAGGTGGCGGAGAAGCCGCGCTCGTTGAACAGTTGCGCGGCGGCCTGCAGCACGGCCTGGCGCTTGGCCTCGCGCTGCTGCTCGCGGTCGGGCGTGCCGCTCCAGGGCGAGTCCACGACGGCCGCTGCACGGCCTTTGCCGGCGCGGGTTCCGGGGCTGGGGCTGGGTCGGGTCTTGGTTTCAGGGCTCGATGGCTTCATGGCGGCGGGTGCACCGGGGAAATCACCGATGCTGCATGCGGTGGGCGACAACCAGAATCTACTCCAAAGTAAACAGCCTACGCATCAGTAGGCTCCTGCCCGGCTCGACGAACCAACGCACGAGACAGCCATGGAGACACACCCCGACGGCGGCCCGCCCGCCCCCTTGCTGCAGGTCGATGGCGTCACGCTCGCCTTTGGCGGCGTGAAGGCGCTGTCGGGCGTGGGCTTCGATGTGCAGCCCGGCTCGATCACGGCGGTGATCGGTCCCAACGGCGCGGGCAAGACGTCGCTGTTCAACACCATCTCGGGCTTTTACCGGCCCACGGGCGGCTCCATCCGCTTCCAGGGCGAGGACATCACGCGCATGCCGGCGCCGCGCCGCGCGCGGCTGGGCCTGGGGCGCAGCTTCCAGAACATTGCGCTGTTCCGGGGCATGACGGTGCTGGACAACATCAAGCTGGGCCGCCACGCCCACCTGCGCACCAACGTGCTCGACGCCCTGCTCTACCTGGGCCGCGCTCGCCGCGAAGAGGCCGAGCTGCGCCGCGACATCGAGGAGCGCATCATCGATTTCCTGGAGATAGACCACATCCGTCATGCGCCCGTGGCCGCCCTGTCCTACGGCCTGCAAAAGCGCGTGGAGATGGCGCGCGCCCTGGCCATGCAGCCGCGCATCCTGATGCTGGACGAGCCCGTGGCCGGCATGAACCGCGAGGAGACCGAGGACATGGCGCGCTTCATCCTCGACGTGCGCGCCGAATGGGGCGTGACCGTGCTCATGGTGGAGCACGACATGGGCATGGTCATGGACCTGTCCGACCATGTGGTGGTGCTCAACTTCGGCCAGGTCATCGCCCAGGGCACGCCCGCCCTTGTGCAGGCCGATCCCGAGGTGAACCGGGCCTACCTGGGCGCGGGCGACGTGGGCGAGCTGCGCCAGCGGCTGCGCGGCGCAGCCGAACGGCCAGCGTCCACCGAGCACCTGCCCGCCATGGCACAGAGGGCCGCATGATGGACTGGGCCTACCTGTTCGAGATCGCCCTCACGGGCCTGGCCGGCGGCGGCCTGTATGCGCTGGCCGCGCTGGCCTTCGTGGTGGTCTACAAGGCCACGCGCGTGGTCAACATCGCCATCGGCGAGCTGCTGATGGTGGGCGCCTACCTGTTCTTCACCTTCGCGGCCATGTTCGCGCTGCCGCTGTGGCTGGCCATTCCCGCCGCCGTGCTGGGCACGGGGCTGCTGGGCGCGCTGATCGAGCGCACGATGATCCGGCCGCTGCTGGGCGAGCCGCCGATCTCGGTGTTCATGGTCACCGTGGGCCTGGCCTCGGTGCTGGTGGGCCTGGTGGAGCTGATCTGGACGGCCGACCAGCGCCGCCTGCCCGAGTTCATGCCCACGCAGCCCGTGATGATCGGCGAGGCCTTTCTCGCGCCCAAGGTGGCCTGGGGCGCAGCCGTGGCCGTGGTCTTCATCGCGGCCGTGCTGCTGGTGTTCCGCTACTGGCGTGGCGGCGTGGCCCTGCGCGCCACGGCCAGCGACCAGGCAGCGGCCTATTCGGTGGGCATCAACGTGCCGCGCGTGTTCTCGCTGGCCTGGGTGGTGTCGGCCATGATCGCGGCGGTCTCGGGAATCATCGTCGGCTCCATCGGCGGCATCTCGTCGAGCATGGGCGTGTTCGGCCTGTCGGTGCTGGTGGTCGTCATCGTGGGCGGGCTGGACAGCGTGCTGGGCGCCCTGGTCGGCGGCCTGTTCATCGGCCTGGTGGAGGCGCTGGCCGGCGCCTACCTGGGCGGCGAGTACAAGCTGCTGGCCACCTTCATCGTGCTGGTCGTGGTGCTCATGCTCAGGCCCTACGGCCTGTTCGGCACGCACGAGATCGAGCGGCTCTAGACAGCTTCAGAAAGACGGCAGCATGCGCATAGGCACCCTCAAGGAAAGCTACATCGCCGATGCGGCGCTGTTCGACTCCCGCACGCAACGCATCTGGCTGGCCATGGCCGGCGCGCTGCTGCTGCTGTTTCCCTTCATGGCCAGCGACTACTGGCTGTACCTGGCCTGCCTGGTCAGCATCAACGTGGCCGGCGCCACCGGGCTGAACATCCTCACCGGCTACACGGGTCTGGTGAGCCTGGGCCAAGCCGCCTTCATGGGACTGGGCGCCTACACGGTGGCCATCGTGCAGGCGCGCTGGGGCACGCCCGTGCTGTTCAACCTGCTGGCGGGCGGCTTGGTGGCCATGCTGGGCGGCATCGTGGTGGGCCTGCCCTCGCTGCGCGTCAAGGGCCTGTACCTGGCGATTGCCACCATCGCGGCCTCGTTCATCGCCCATTTCCTGTTCGCCAACCTCAGGCTCACGGGCGGCACGGCGGGCCTGACGCTGCAGCCGGCCACGGTGTTCGGCGTGGCGCTGGACACCTCGTTCCGGCTGTACTGGGTGATCGTGCCCGTCACGCTGCTGATGCTGCTGGGCGCGGCCAACCTGTTTCGCACGCGCATAGGCCGCGCCTTCATCGCCATCCGCGACCGCGACATCTCGGCCGAGGTGCTGGGCATACCGCTGCTGCGCTACAAGCTGCTGTCGTTCGGGCTGTCCTCGTTCTACGCGGGCGTGGCGGGCGGGCTGTGGGCGTACTTCTTTCGCGTGGTCACGCCCGAGAGCTTTCCCCTCTTGATGTCCATCTTCTTTCTGGCGGCCATCATCGTCGGCGGCATGGGCTCCATCCTGGGCGGCATCCTGGGCGCGGTCTTCATGACCATGGTCCCGGAGCTGCTCAAGCTCATCGTGGACCTGCTGCCCGGCGGCTCGGAGCTGGCCGTCTTCCTGTCGCCCGTGCGCACCATGGTGTTCGGGCTGCTGATCATCGTCTTTCTGGTCTTCGAGCCGCAGGGGCTCGCACAAATGTGGCGGCGCCTGCGCCGCTTCTTCCACCTGTGGCCCTTCCGCAATTGAGGCGGCGCCGCGCACGACAAGCAAAAGGAGACAAGCAATGCAGCAACACCCGACCTCCTCGCGCCGCCGCAGCCTGCTGCTGGCGGCCGGCGCCAGCCTGGCCGCACCGCTGGCCGCCCGCGCCCAGGCCGGTGGCGAAGACATCGTGATCGGCGGCTCCATCCCCATGACGGGCGTGTTCGCCTTCGCGGGCGTGGGCATCAATGCCGGCATGGGCGACTACGTGAAGATGGTCAACGAGGCCGGCGGCATCAAGGGCCGCAAGGTCCGCTACGTGCCCGAGGACACGGGCTACAAGGTCGATGTCTCGGTGGCCGCGTTCAAGAAGATCACCAGCCAGAACAAGGTCAACCTCTACTACGGCGACTCCACGGGCTTTTCCAAGACCATCAATCCGGAGCTGGACCGCAACGGCGCCATCCTCATGGCGGGCGCCTCCTTCGCCACCGAGCTCAACAACCCGGCCAAGTACCCGAACCAGTTCCTCGTGGGGCCCGACTACACGGAGATGTTCGGCATCCTGCTCAAGCACATCGCCAAGGAAAAACCAGGCGCCAAGGTGGCCTTCGTCTACTCCGACTCCGAATTCGGCCGCGACCCCATCGAGGCCAGCGAAGCGGCCGCCAAGAAGCTGGGCCTGAACATGGTGGCCAAGCTGATGACGCCGCCCGGCAGCGTGGACGTGTCCACCGAAGTCATCAAGCTGCGCCGCGCCGCGCCCGACTACACCATCTTCCACGGCTACATCCTCGCGCCCATTCCCGAGTTCATCCAGCAGGGCAAGCAGATGGGCATGACCAGCCGATGGATGGGCACCTTCTGGACCATGGACAGCTCCACCGTCATGAAGATGGGCGAGGCCGGCGACGGCTTCATGGGCGTCATGCCCTACCGCTACTACTACGACACCTCGGCCAAGGCGCCCATGCTGGACAAGATCCGCGCGCTGCGCCCCGAGTACCAGAGCACGGCCTATATCCAGGGCTTTCTGGCGGCCATGCTGTTCGTGGAATCGGCCAGGCGCTGCCTGGACGCGGGCAAGCCGCTCACCGGCCCCAACCTCAAGGCAGCGCTCAACTCCATCAAGGACTTCGACACGGGCGGACTGATCGGCGTGCCCATCACCATCAAGGGCAATTCGATTCCCGTGGGCCGCGTCTACAAGGCGGACATGAAGGCGCAGAAGATGCTGCCTGCGTCCGACTGGATCGCACTTTGACCGTCGTCCGAACAGACGCCCGCACATGACCGAGCAGCCCACGGACAAGGTCCTCGAAATCAACAACATCGAGGTCATCTACAACAAGGTCGTGCAGGCCCTGCGCGGCCTGTCGCTGGCCGTGCCGCGCGGCCAGATCGTGGCGCTGCTGGGCAGCAACGGCGCGGGCAAGAGCACCACGCTCAAGGCCGTCTCCGGACTGCTGGCGCTGGAGGACGGCCTGCTGGCCAGCGGCAGCGTGCGCTACAACGGCCAGTCCACCGCGCAGTACGCGCCCCAGCAGCTGGTGCGCCTGGGGCTGTCGCATGTGATGGAGGGCCGGCGCGTGTTCGAGGACCTCACGGTGGAGGAAAACCTCGTGGCCGCAACCTACGCGCTCACGGGCCGCCATCAAGTCAAGCCCGACTTCGACCTGGTCTACAGCTACTTCCCGCGCCTGCATGAGCGACGCAAAGGCCTGGCCGGCTACCTGTCGGGCGGCGAGCAGCAGATGCTGGCCATTGGCCGCGCGCTGATCGCCGAGCCCCAGCTCATGCTGCTGGACGAGCCCTCGCTGGGCCTGGCGCCCAAGCTGGTGGAGGACATCTTCACCATCATCGCGCGCATCAATGCCGAGCGCGGCACCTCCATGCTGCTGGTCGAGCAGAACGCCACCGTGGCCCTGGCCGTGGCGCACAGCGGCTACATCATGGAGAACGGCAAGATCGTCATCGACGGCCCGGCCGAACGCCTGGCCCAGGATGCCGACGTGCGCGAGTTCTACCTGGGCATGGGTGGTGGCGGCGAGGCAAAAAGTTTTCGCGACCTGAAGCACTACAAGCGCCGCAAGCGCTGGTTGTCATGAAGCACCCCCTGAGTCGCTTCGCGCCTTCCCCCTCTCTCCCGCTTCGCGAGGGAGGGGGACAGCACCCTCGGTGCGGGGCGGCCCTTCCTCGGTGCTCCCGTGTGGGGGCACGCCAGTGTCACAGGCAGCGCGATGGGTCATTGATATGAAGAACCTTCCCGAACTCACCCTGCCCCAGATGCTGGCCGAACGCGCACGCAGCGATGCCCAGCGCGTGGCCATACGGCAAAAAGACTTCGGCATCTGGAAGCCCACCAGCTGGGCGCGCTACCACGAGCGTGCCAGCCACTTCGGGCTGGGCCTGGCGCAGCTGGGCCTGCCGCCAGGCGGCCACATGGGCGTGATCTCCGAGAACCGCATCGAGTGGGTGCTGGCCCAGATGGGCGCGGGCCTGATCGGCGCCATCACCGTGGGCGTCTACCCCACCAGTCCCACGCCCGAGGTCGCCTACGTGGCCGGACACGCGGACATCGCCATCATGGTGTGCGAGGACCAGGAGCAGACCGACAAGCTGCTGGCCGCCCTGCCCGAGCTGCCGCAGCTGCAGAAAATCATCGTCATGGAGACCAAGGGCCTGCGCAGCCTTGCGCCCGAGCTGCGCGCCCTGATCACCACCTTCGACGAGGTCGAGCGCCTGGGCGCCCAGGCCGCCAGCCGCGCCCCCATCGAACAGGCGCTGGCACGCCAGACGCTGGATGACGTGGGGCTGATGATCTACACCTCGGGCTCCACCGGCAAGCCCAAGGGCGCCATGATCACCTACCGCAACATCCGCGGCGTGGTGCCCGGCATTGCCGAGCGGCTGGGGCTGGATGGCGGCACGCGCCACCTGTCCTACCTGCCGCTGTGCCACGTGGCCGAGCAGATGCTGACCAGCTTCGTGCCCGTCTACCTGGGCTCGCAGGTGCACTTCGGCGAGTCCATCCGCACGGTGCAGGAAGACCTGCGCGAAGTGGCGCCGAACATGTTCCTGGGCGTGCCGCGCATCTGGGAAAAGCTGCATGCGGCCATCAGCATCAAGATGCAGGAGACCGGGCCGCTGCGCCGCGCGCTCTACCGGCGCGCCATGGCGGCCTGCGCGCCGCTGGCCGAAAAGCCCCGCAGGCAGTGGAGCCTGGCCGAGCGCCTGGCCTGGGCGGCCAGCTACTGGAGCGTGCTGCGCGCGCTGCAGAACTTCATCGGCCTGCGCGAGGCGCGCGTGGCGCTCACCGGCGCCGCGCCCATACCGCCCGATGTGGTGCGCTTTTTCCGCACGCTGGGCGTGCCGCTGATCGAGGTCTACGGCCTGACCGAATCCACGGGCATGGTCACGGGCCACCGGCTGGACGACGTGTCTGTGGGCACCGTGGGCGTGGCCACCGAAGGCGTGCAGTGGCGCATTGCCAGCCTCGGCAGCAGCGCGGGCCACGAGGGTGACGACAGCGGCGAACTGCAGATCAAGGGCGACATGGTCTTCGCGGGCTACTACAAGAACCCCGAGGCCACGGCGCAAAGCATCCAGGACGGCTGGCTGCACACGGGCGACGTGGTGCGCGTGCAGGGCGGCCAGCTGCGCATCGTGGACCGCCTCAAGGACATCATGATCACCGCCGGCGGCAAGAACCTCACGCCCTCGGAGATCGAGAACACCATGAAGGCCAGCCCCTTCATCAAGGAGTGCATCGTCGTGGCCGAGGGCCGCAAGTTCGTGGGCGCGCTGGTTCAGATCGACTACGAGACCGTGGGCCAATGGGCCCAGGCGCGGCGCATTGCCTTCACGCATTTCCGCTCCCTGGCCGAGATGCCCGAGGTGCGCGCGCTCATCGAGGCCGAGATCGCGCAGGGCAATGCGCGCCTGGCCCAGGTCTCGCATGTGCGGCGCTTCCATCTGCTGACCAAGGAGCTGGACCACGACGACGGCGAAGTCACGGCCACGATGAAGGTGCGCCGTTCTTCCATCTACAAGACCTACGCCGCCGAAATCGACGCCCTGTACCACTGAGCCTCCCATGACCGATACGCAAGACACCCCGCTGCGGCTGCAGCGCGAAGGCGCCATCGCCACGCTGACCTTCCACCGCCCCGCCGCCCTCAATGCCATCGACGTGCCCATGGCACTGGCGCTGCGCGACGCCGTGCGCGCCCTGGCCCAGGACCGCGCGCTGCGCTGCGTGGTGCTGGAAGGCGCGGGCCGCGCCTTCATGGCGGGCGGTGACCTGGACACGCTGGCCGCCGACCCCGTGCGCGGCGCCGCCGAACTGCTGGGCCCGCTCAACGAGGCCGTGGCGCTGCTGGGCCAGCTCGATGCGCCCGTCATCGCCAAGGTGCATGGCGCGGCGGCAGGCGCAGGCCTGTCGCTGATGCTGCAGGCCGACTTCGTCTACGCGGCCGAGGGCACGCGCTTCAACCTGGCCTACATCAACCTGGGCGCCAGCTGCGACGTGGGCGCCTCCTGGGCGCTGCCGCGCATCGTGGGCCTGCGCAACGCGCTGGAGATCGCCATGCTGGGCGAGACCCTGGACTGCGCCCAAGCGCAGCGCCTGAGCCTCATCAACCGCGTCCTGCCGCCCGCCGAACTCGACGCCGCCGTGCAGCAGCTGGCCCAGCGCCTGGCCGCCGGCCCCACGGTGGCGCTGGGCCATATGCGCCGCCTCATGCGCGCCGGTCTGGACCGCAGCCTGCGCGACCAGCTGGCCGCCGAGGCCTGCGCCTTCGACGCCTGTGCCCGCACGGCCGACCTGCCGCGCGGCATTGCGGCGTTCCACGCCAGGCAGGCGCCGCAATTCGAGGGACGTTGACCTGCGCCCGGAACTGACGCCGAGGCGGCTGCGCTGCCTGCCGCCTGCCCGGCACAATGCACTCCATCCCCCGTGTTCATCGCTTCGAGGAGCTTCACCATGACCCCACGCGACGTCTTCGTCGTCGGCACTGCGCGCACCGCCATCGGCACCTTCGGCGGCAGCCTCAAGGACGTACCCAACACCCAGCTGGCCACCACGGCCGTCAAGGCCGCCATCGAGCGCGCGGGCCTGGCGCCCGACGCCGTCGGCCACGTGGTCATGGGCAATGTGATCCCCACCGATACCAAGGACGCCTACCTCTCGCGCGTGGCCGCCATCGATGCGGGCTGCCCCATCGAGACGCCGGCCTTCAACGTCAACCGGCTGTGCGGCTCCGGCCTGCAGGCCATCGTCTCTGCCGCCCAGGCCATTGCGCTGGGCGATTGCGACGTGGCCATCGGCGGCGGCAGCGAGTCCATGAGCCGCGGCCCCTACTTCGACCAGGCCGCGCGCTGGGGCGCGCGCATGGGCGACGCCAAGAGCATCGACTACATGCTGGGCATCCTGCACGATCCCTGGCAGAAGATGCACATGGGCATCACGGCCGAGAACGTGGCCGAGCGCTACCACATCAGCCGCGAAATGCAGGATGAACTGGCAGCGGCCAGCCACCAGCGCGCGGCCGCTGCCATCGCGGCCGGCCACTTCAAGGAGCAGATCGTTCCCGTGGAAATCGCCACGCGCAAGGGCGTCGTGGTCTTCGACACCGACGAGCATGTGCGCGCGGCCACCACCATCGAAGTGCTCAGCGCCATGAAGCCGGCCTTCCGCAAGGAAGGCGGCACCGTGACGGCCGGCAATGCCTCGGGCATCAACGACGGTGCCGCCGCCGTGGCACTGGCCGCAGGCGATCGCGTGGCTGCCCTGGGACTGAAGCCGCTGGCGCGCCTGGTGGGCTACGCCCATGCCGGCGTGGACCCCGCCTACATGGGCATAGGCCCCGTGCCGGCTACGCAGAAGGTGCTGCAGCGCACGGGCCTGAAGATTGCAGACATGGACGTCATCGAGGCCAACGAGGCCTTTGCGGCCCAGGCCTGCGCCGTGATCCAGCAACTGGCGCTGGACCCGGCCAAGGTCAATCCCAACGGCTCGGGCATCTCGCTGGGCCACCCGGTCGGCGCCACGGGCGCCATCATCACCACCAAGGCCATCGCCGAACTGCAGCGCACGGGCGGCCGCTATGCGCTGGTGACCATGTGCATAGGCGGCGGCCAGGGCATCGCAGCCATCTTCGAAAGGGTCTGAGCGCCCTGGGGGCGTGGCGATGTTTCACATGAAACATTGCCGGCCCGGGTGCCTTGCTGCTGGCTCAGAACGGCGCTTCTTCAGGCGCCGTGTCCACGGGTGCCGTGGCCGGCCCCGTCAGCGCTCCACGGCCCGATGCCGCTGCGCGCGGTGCCGTCGCGGGAGCGTGGGCAGCAGGCGTCTGCAGCGATGCCGGCAGATCCTGGCCCAGGCCCGTGCGCCCTTCCCCGCCCAGCGCCTCGATCAGATCGGGGATGAGCCGGGACAGCTCGCCCGTGGCAATCGCCACATCGGCATCGAAGCCGCCGTCGTCCTGCGACTGGCCTTCCATCACGGCATCGAGCAGCGCGATCTTGCGGATCTGCAGACCCTCGGTCAGCACGAAGCTCACGCGGTCATCCCAGGTCAGCGCCAGGCGCGTGGGCAGCTTGCCGTGCTCGATGTGCTGGCGCACCTCGTCGATGTCCAGCGGATGGCGCGCATAGCGCACCACGGCTTTGGATTCGTCGGCGGCCTTGAGCTCGCATTCACGGTCAATCGAGAAGCCGGCCGGGCTTTCCTGCGTGGTCAGCCAGTGCGCCATGGCGGCCTGTGCGCTGGTCTGCGTATCGACCAGGGCCAGCGCAAAGCCAGTGAGGCCCTCCACCAGCGAGCTGACCACCTCGTCGGCGCGCGCCTGGCTGCCGGTGTCCAGCACCAGGGTGCGGGCCTGCGGGTCCAGCCAGACCCACATGGAGCCCTGCTTGGTGAAGGCCATGGGCAGCAGGTCCAGCTTGGCCTCGTCCTTGAGATCCTTCTTTTCCTTCTTGCCGGGCTTGCGGCCTTCGGTGGCCTCGATGTGGGCAGCCTTTTCGTTGACGCGGCGGTTGAGCACGCTGGCCGGCAGCATCTTGGCCTCGGTCATGAAGCGCATCACCCACTGATTGGCCACGGACTCGGCCAGCGGGCCATGGGGCTCGCCGCGCGGCGGCACCCAGCCGGCGCTGCGCTCCTGCGTGGCGCCGCACTCGGCAAACGGGCTCTTGCCCAGGGCTTCTTCAAGCTGCTGCAAATCGCCCTGCCAGCTCTCGGCAATGCGATAGACGATCATGTTTTTGAACATAGCGAACCTTTGCTCGGACGGACTGCGGCCGTGCCGCAAGAGGGTGTGCAACACCGGGCTGCGCCGCCTCCATCCAGAGGGAGAAAACAGAAAAAACAGCAGGGGCGCCATGCCTTGGCGCCCCGCCCGGCCATTGTGCATGCCTGGCACCGGACAGCGCTGCACAAGCTTGTCAATTCTTTACAAGCCCTGCGCAAAACCTCACGGCCCCGATACATCGGACGACCACACTTCAACCATCCGCTGCACAGGGCCCGCCAAGTGCCTTGACGGCGGCCTTCAGTCACCCTCTCCAGAAAGGATTTTGGAATGACCACCACCTTCCGCCGCACCCTCGCCAGCGCCGCAGCTGCCACCGCCTTGCTGGCATCGTTCGCCCTGCCCTCGTACGCCCAGACCGCCGCGCCGGCAGCACCGGCTGCAGCCACCACGCCCAAGCCCGAACGTCCAATGCACAAGCCCGGCGAGCGCCGCGAGCACATGCAGCAGCGCATCGCAAAGCTCAAGGCCGACCTCAAGCTCACGCCGGCCCAGGAGACCGCATGGAACACCTATGCGGCCACCTTCAAGCCCGGCGAGCGTCCCCAGCGCATGGAGCGCGAGGACTTCGCCAAGCTGACCACGCCCCAGCGCATCGACAAGATGCGTGAAATGCGCGCCCAGCGCGCGGCCGATGCCGATCGCCGCGGCGAAGCCACCAAGGCCTTCTACGCCCAGCTGGACGCCAACCAGCAAAAGACCTTCGATGCCGCCACGCTGCACAAGGGACACCCTGGCCACCACGGCATGGGCCACGGCCCGCGCTATGACCACAAGAGCGGCCAGGCCCGCCCTGCCCCGGCACCTGCCCAGTAAGCGCCAGCCTGGCCTGCCTGCCACCGGCGGGCAGCCGGATTGCTTGAGCCAGCCCTTGCACGGACGCCTTGTCGGGCGACCGACAGTGCAAGGGCTTTTTTGCTGACGCCCTGGTCTTCACCAGCCTCCCTAGAGTGTTACAGGCACAGCAACGTGTGCCGCCCCCGGAGAAGATCATGGCCCTCAAAATCATTCAAACGACGCCATCCAGCTACCAGCGCCTCGCCAAGGCACGCATCCATCCGCCAGCACGCCTGGTAGCGACCGTGATGCTGGCCTGCGCAGGCGCTGTCCTGCCGATGGCGACCCAGGCGCAATCCTTGGCGCCGGAATCCACCCCTTCCCTGTACCTGCAATATGGCGCGGCCGAGCGCAGCGCCGACAGCTGGACCCTGGGCGTTACCGTGCCCTGGCGCAACTGGCGCCATGCGCTGTGGGGCGGCCAGCTCAGCGGCTACTGGGATATCTGGGGCGCGCGATGGTCCGCCCCCCTGGAAGGCAGCCACCGCAGCACCTGGGTGGTGGGCATCAATCCCACGCTGCGCTGGCGTGGCAGCAACGGACAGTCACCCTGGTTTGCAGAAACCGGCGTGGGTCTGAGCTGGGCACTGAACCGGCGCTACGTCACGGACGAGAAGGAATTCCCGACCCGCTACAACTTCGCCACCCATATCGGCGTGGGCTACCTGTTTGGCAACCAAGGCCAGCATGAACTGGTGCTGAGGCTGGAGCACCATTCCAACGCTGGCATCAAGAAGCCCAACCCCGGCGAAAACTTCCTGCAGCTGCGCTACGCCCACCATTTCTGACCATCGCTGCAGCCCAGCCCCGACCACCCGCGAGGTGGTCTTTTTTTTGCCCGCTGCAGGCCTGTGGAAAAACCTGGGTATAAAAACCTTGTAAATCCATGCTTATTCACAGGATGGATGCATCTCGGAAAGTTGTTCCCAAAACGGGTGCAGCTGCAAGGCAGCATCCACCACAGGGTTTGCATACTCATAACTTATTGATTTTCAATGTGAAAAATCAGTTATCAACAATTAAGCGCTTCACTTACTACTACTACTAATTAAAAAATAGAAGAAATAGGAATAACAGCCGAGCTCGGTTTTTCACAGCACGAACGCCGATCTGGATAAAAAAAGCAGCCCCCTTACCCAGGAAAAGCTGCTTGTCAACAGATCACAGCATGGTCAGACCCTGTGTTCATCCATGCATCACAGGTCTGCCTTCTGAGTGGTAAACGCTTAAATTTCTTTTAAATCAATAACTTACGAGAAAACATCACAAAAAAAGCCTGTCATGTAAAACTGTGGATAGAAGATGATCAACTTTCAAGTTATCCACAGAAAAATCCGTGACATGCAATCTATCCCCGTTGGCAAGACACCAGGAACAGGGCGTTGACCACATGTTTTTCAGTACGCTAGATCCTTGTTTTTTTTAAGGTAATGGCAGTTATCCACAGAGATATCATGCCTCTACTACTACGACTATTCTTTATAAGAAGATCAAAGAACAACCAAAGGCGAAGTCACGCCGGGAAGCCAAGGCAGCCAGGTTTGCCAAAAAAACAGACGCGTGAGCTTGGCTGGAGCCAGGCAAGTGCAAAGAAGGACTGCGCTCCAGCGAAATTGGCGCGCCTGTCTGCAAAAAATCCGCAAGACTCCTGGGCGATGGCCTTGCTCATGAAGACAAGACGTCACCCGTCACCCGGTTGGCATGCAGGTGAACGACGGCCTTTTTCACGCCAGGCTGTGAACAACCAGGGAAAACTTCGAGGAAACGGCGTCTCTCGCACGGGCACATGCGGACACGCCAGAGGCCGCCGTTGTTCATTCAAAAAAATTCAATCCTTGATCTGGGCCCTGCAAGCGGCCTGTGCATCCGAATCAGGAGCAGCTGATCCAGCACTGGCAAGGGCAATCACGAAAAGTGATGGCTGCAGCACTGCAGGGAGAAAGGATGGGAATCAGGCCGTCTCTCCAACGGCCCGCAGACAGCGCAAACACCAGGCAGATGCCAGGACCCCTGCAGGGGCGCCAAAGCGCTTCCTGGGGCCGCCTGATGGCCTGTGGGCCGTGATCTCCGGGGGTGGTCGGCAGGTGTGGCCTGCGAGGTCGCGCAGGTCCTTTGAACCTGTTGCCGGGCGCCGCATGCATGAACGGATCCCGTGGAGTGAAGTTGCCCACAGGCTGTGTGCAAATGGCCTGTGGGCAATCGGGAGGATGGTTTTCAGGAAAATTGCCTGAAATCAAGGGCTTATGTGGATGGAGCGAGGTGGAGGAAACGGAGAGGGGCTGGTTTCCCCGTTCTTTCCACAGCTTTCGTCTCAGCGTGCCGGGCGGCGCTGCAAGGCAAAGGGCGGCAGGCCCTTGAGCAGCTGCTGGCCATAGCTGGTGTTCACCAGGCGCCGGTCATAGCAATACACATGGGCCTGGTCTTCCTCGGTGCGTATGGCGCGGCCCACCCACTGGGCCAGGCGGATCGCCGTGGCCGGCACCACGAGTTCGTTGAAGGGGTTGCGGCCGCTGCTGCGCAGCCATTCGGCGCGGGCCTCGCCCACGGGGTCGTCGGGCGGGGCAAAGGGCAGCTTGGTGATGAACAGGGACTCGCACAGTGCGCCGGGCAGGTCCAGTCCCTCCCCGAAGGACTGCATGCCGAAGATGATGGAGGGCTCGCCCATCTCCACGGCATCGCGGTGGCGTGCCAGCAGCAGGGCGCGGGGCATGGCCGTCTGCACCAGCACCTGCGAGCGCATGGCCGTGGACAGCGCATCCACCGCCAGGCGCATCTGCTCGCGCGAGGTGAACAGCACCAGGGCGCCGGCCTGCACACGGGACAGGTCGCCCAGCAGGGCGTCCACCATCTCCTGGGTGAAGCGGGCGGCCTCCTTGGGATCGGCCACGGTTTCGCGCGCCACCAGGGTGCCCTGGCGCGCGTAGTCGAAGGGGCTGGGCACTTCCAGCGTGGTCACGGCCGCATCGTCGTGCAGGCCGGCCTCGCGCAGGAAGAAGTCGAATTGTCCACAGCTGGTCAAGGTGGCCGACGTGAGCACCGCGCCGCGCACCTGGGACCACAGGTGATGGCGCAGCGTGGCGCCGGGCAGGATGGGGCTGGCATGGGCCTTGACCACGATGTACTCGCCATCTGTCTCCAACGTGAACCATTTGGCATTGGGTACGCGGCTACTGTCGTCATCCTGCACCGGCTGCTGCATCAGCAACTGGGCCGTGTCATAGACGGATTCCAGGCGGGGTGCCAGTGCGCCAACCTGTGCATAAGCTGTAGACAGCCTGCGTGCTTCCTCTGGATTGTCCTTGATGGCGGCGCGCAGCGCCTTGGAGATGGCGCGCAGCGCGTCCAGAAAGCTGTTGGCATGGTGGGCCGCCCTGCCCAGCGGCTCCAGCAGGGGCTCGGGCAACATGCCGCGCGGTGCGCGCACCCGCGCCGGCCCCCAGCTGTCCTTTTGTGACTTGAGCGTATCGCCGTACAGCTCCATCACCAGGCGCGCCAATTCCTGCAGCTGCTGGCGCAGCTGGCTGGCATGGCTGGGCAGGTCGGCCAGTTCCTCCACTTCGACCAGGGTATTCACGCGCAGGGCGCGGCTGGTCAGCTTGTCTATCCAGCCCAGGCGGCTCAGGTCCATCTCGCCGGCGAACTGGCCCAGCGCCGTGGCGGGCAGATGGTGGGCTTCGTCCAGCACCAGAAGGCAGTTGTCCAGCTCGGGCAGCAGCCGCGCGCCCAGGGAGGACAGCAGCAGATCGTGGTTGGCCACGATGACTTGGGCGGCCACCAGGTCCTTGCGGCGCTCGTAGTAGACGCAGTTGCTGAAGGCCGGGCAGTGCTTGCCCGTGCAGGACGAGGATTCGGCCGCCACGGGGCTCCAGGCCTCGGCCTCGGGCGGGGTTTCCAGCGAGTCGCGGTCGCCGTCCCAGGCCTGGCTGGCCAGCGCGTTGGCCATGCTTTTGTAGAACTGCATGCGCGCCTCCAGCTCCAGGGCCGGGCGTGCCACGCGGCTTTGGGCCTGGGCCTTTTCCTCGGCGAACAGATCGTCCAGATCCTCGTCCTGGGCCTCGCCAGTGCTGGCCAGCCGCTCCAGCTTCAGTTTGCAGACAAAGCGGCCCCGGCCCTTGGCCAGCGCGAACTTGAAAGGCTGCTCCAGCTGCTGGGCCAGCGCGGGCAGATCCTTGTTCACCAGCTGTTCCTGCAGCGCCACGGTGGCCGTGGAAATCAGCACCCGGGTGCCGCGCGCCAGCGCCATCGAAATGGCGGGAATGCTGTACGCCAGCGATTTGCCCACCCCCGTTCCGGCCTGCACCACGGCAATGGACCGGGTGGGCTCCGGCGCGCCCTCATCGATTTTTCCCAGCTGGGCCTGGCTCAAGGTCTGCGCGACCTGGGCCGCCATTTTTCGCTGCCCCTCACGATTTCGGAACCCCGGGATGGCTCCGACCACGTCATCGAAGGATTTCAGGGCTTGGTCAGCCCATTTTTTTTCATGCATTTCGGCGTATTTCGACCAGATGGATCACTTTGGTCCGTCTGTTTATAAGGATTCGTACAGTGATATGTATTAAATAAGATGCGAAATCTTATGGAATACAGCGCACAAAGCGCGTTTTTCGTATGCCGTACAGCCTACAAGCTGCACGTCATATGGATCACTGCACCCGCCAATCGCATGTGCGTACAGGTGGGTATCGGTGGCCGGGATGGACATCTGTCCACCGGCTGTTCCTGGATTGTTCCCATGGCCGTTGATGGCTGTGCGCGTGGCTGCATCCACAGTCTTGCCCACAGCTGCCAGGGTGTGCGGCCTGTGGTCAATCTTGTGTGCATGCTGTTGGCATGCCTGTGGATTGATGGAGTGATTGTCGCGATTCATCGTTGATTTGCAACGAATTTTTCGCGGATTAAGGTTTGCTGCAATTTGCAGAAGGTGATGGAAGTTGTCACCACTGTGGAAAACAGGGCCTGTGCAGATCTCTGGCTTTGCAGGGCACATTTTTCCCCGGGATATCCACAGGTCTGCCGCCGCTGCGGCCTGGCCTGGGTCCCACGCCAGGCGGCAGGTCCGGGACCGCGCAGGCTGTGCGCCGCGGACCGCGCCGGATCTCGCAAAAGTCCGGCAAAGGCACAGACCATCCCCGCCGGGGACAGGTCCCGGGGGCAAGCCCAGGGCATGCGAGTGCCTTACCAAACGGTAATGAAGGCTTCACGCACGCCGGAAGATGCGTTTTCTAGCATCTGTTTCATCTCAGGAGACAAGGGGCGGCTCGCTGCAGTCCCTGCGCTCCAGGCATGGATTGAAGGGGCAAGAATGATCAAGACACTTGCGGGCCTGCCCACGGCAGCCCGGTTTCCGGCGGCCTCGGCATGCGCCGTCATCGCCGTGGCCTGCCTTGTGGCGGGCTGCGATGCATCCAAGGCATCGGCACAGAACGAGCCTGCCGCGCAGGCACCCGCGCCCGCCGGCGTGGTGCGGGTCAAGCCCGAGTCGCTGAAGATGCTGGACATCGCCGCGGTGGCCGATCCGCAGGGCACGCAGATGGCCTGGGCGCCGGCGCGCGTGACCTTTGCCGAGGACCGCGTGGCCACCGTCTCGGTGCCGCTGGCCGCGCGCGTGGTGTCCGTGCGTGCCCACGTGGGCGACATCGTCAAGGCCGGCGACGAGCTGGCCACCCTGGTCAGCCCCGAGGCGCTGCGCGTGCGCTACGAAGTGGAAGCTGCCCGCAGCGCGCATGACGTGGCCACCGTGGAAGTGCGGCGCCAGCAGACCATGGTGGACAAGGGCGTGGGCGTGGAGGTGGATCTGCGCGCGGCCCAGGCAAAGCTGCGCGAGTCGGCCCAGGAGCTGGCGCGTGCCCAGGGCACGTCGGCGCTGCTGGGGCAAGGCGGCGGCGACCGGCTGGTGCTGCGTGCGCCGCGCGCCGGCGTGGTGGCCGAGCGCAAGGCCGTGGTCGGCGCCTCGGTCGAGCCCAGCGGCGAGCTGTTCCTGATCGGCGATCCCGCCGCCATGAACGTGGTGGCCGATGTCTTCGAAAGCGATCTGCCCGGCATCCGCCTGGGCAGTGCCGTGCAGGTCGATGTGCCGCAGCTGCCCAAGCCCCTGACCGGCACGGTGCGCCACCTGGGCGCCACGCTGGACAAGGAATCGCGCCGCGCCTCCGTCATCGTGCAGCTCGATGCGCAAAACCCCGTGCTGCGTTCCGGCATGCAGGCGCGCGTGGGCCTGCAGGTCTCCAACGAGCACGAGATGCTGATCCCCGTGACGGCCGTGCTCATCAAGGATGAAAGCCGCAGCATCGTCTTCGTGCAGACCGGCGAGCTGCAGTTCGAGGCCCGCACCGTGGTGCTGGGCCGGCCCTCGCGCGGCATGGTGCCCGTGGTGTCGGGCCTGAAGTCGGGTGAGAAGATCGTCGTGCGCGGTGGCCTGCTGCTCGACGGCGCAGCCAGCCAGCTGCTCTGATCGCGGCAAGGAGTCCCATCAATGCTGCGTTCCCTGATAGCGTTTGTGGTGCACCGGCGGCTCGTCGCCCTGTGCGCCACCCTGATCATCGCCATCTATGGCGTGTATTCGTACCTGCACACGGCCATCGAGGCCTATCCCGATGTGACCAATGTGCAGGTGGGCGTGATTGCCCAGGCGCCGGGCCTGGCCCCCGAAGAGGTGGAGCGCCAGATCACCCAGCCGCTGGAGCGCGAGCTCAACGGCACGCCGGGCCTGGTGTCGCTGCGCTCGGAGAGCTACTTCGGCCTGGCCATGATCAACCTCGTCTTCAATGACGAGGCCGACAGCTTCCATGCGCGCGCCGAGGTGTCGCAGCGCCTGCCCCAGGCCAATCTGCCCGACGGCGTCACGCCCGAGATGGCGCCCGACTACACGCCGCTGGGCAAGATCTTCTACTACCGCCTGAAGAGCGACCGCCACACGCTGGCGCAGCTGCGCACCGAGCAGGAATGGCGCGTGGTGCGCGTGCTCAAGCAGGTGCAGGGCGTGGCCGATGTGGTCAGCATCGGCGGCTTCGTCAAGGAGTACCACGTCGAGGTCGATCCCGAGAAGCTGTATGCGCTGGGCCTGTCGCTGGAAGACGTGAGCGATGCCCTGTCCAAGTCCAACCGCAACGTGGGCGGCGGCCTGATGCGCCGCGGCGAGCAGTCGCTGATCATCCGCGGTATCGGCCTGCTGCGCACGCCGCAGGAGATCCAGGGCGTGGTCGTGGCCATGCGCGGCAGCGCGCCCGTGACCATTGGCGACGTGGCGCGCGTGGTGCAGTCGCACACGCCGCGCCAGGGCTCGGTGGGCATGGACGATGCCGACGACGTGGTCCAGGGCATCGTGCTGCTCAAGCGCGGCGAGAACCCCTCGGTGGTGCTGGACCAGATCCATGCCAAGGTGGCCGCGCTCAATGACGGCGGCCTGCCCGAGGGCATGCACATGGAGACCAACTACGACCGCTCCGATCTGGTCGGCCACACGCTGGGCACGGTGCAGCACAACCTGCTGTTCGGCGCCACGCTGATCGTGGGCGTGCTGTGGCTGTTCCTGCGCAGCCTGCGCGGCTCGCTGATCGTGGCCACGGTGATCCCGCTGTCGCTGCTGGTGGCCTTCATCGGCCTGCACCTGCTGGGCATGCCGGCCAACCTGATCTCCATGGGCGCCATCGACTTCGGCATCATGGTGGACGGCGCCGTGGTGCTGGCCGAGAACATCATCCGCAACGCCCGCCTGCGCAAGCCGCAGACGCAGGCGGACATGCGCCACATCATCATCGACTCGGCCGTGGCCGTGGCCAAGCCCACGCTGTTCGCCATGGCCATCGTGATCGCGGCGCTGATCCCCGTGTTCTCGCTGGAAAGCATCGAGGGCCGCATCTTCCGTCCGCTGGCCATGACCTACAGCTTCGCGCTGCTGGGTGCCCTGGTCTTCGCCATGGGCCTGGTGCCGGCGCTGTGCGCGCTGTTCCTCAAGCCCCAGCACGTGATGGTGGAAGAGCCCAAGATCTTCGACCGCGCGCACCACGGCTACCAGCACTGGATCGGCAGCCTGCTGGGCGCCGGGCGGCGCCGTGTCATGGTGGTGGTCGCCTCGCTGGCCATCCTGGTGGCGGCAGGCCTGTCGGCGGCCTGGCTGGGCACGGAATTCCTGCCCGAGCTCGATGAAGGCGACGCCTACGTGCTGGTGCAGATGCCGGCATCGATCTCGCTGGAAAAGGGCCAGGAAGTGCTGCGCGACGTGCGCCTGCGCCTGAAGACCTTCCCCGAGGTCATCACCGTCACCACCGAGCAGGGCCGTCCCGAGTCCGGCACCGACAACGAGACGCTGAACCTGGCCAAGGTGCTGGTGCGCCTGAAGGGCCACGGCGAATGGCGCAAGGGCCTGACCAAGCCCCAGCTCATCGAGCAGATGCGCGCCACGCTCAGCGAGATTCCGGGCGTGTCGTTCAACTTCGCCCAGCCCATCCGCGACAGCGTGGAGGAATCGACGTCCGGCGCGCGCGGCCAGGTGGTGCTCAAGGTCTTCGGCCCCGACATTCCGCAGCTGCGCTCCATCCTGCAGCAGACCGTGGACCTGGTGAAGGACATCGACGGCGTGGTCGACCTGGGCCTGTACCGCGACGCGCCTGCGCCCCAGGTGCACGTGGAGTTCGACCGCCAGGCGCTGGCGCGCCAGGGCATTGCCATGGAGACCGCGCAAAAGACGCTGGAGGCCGCGCTGGCCGGCAACATCTCCACCACGCTGTGGGAAGGCGAGTACCCCGTGCCCGTGCGCGTGCGCCTGCCCTACGTGGACCGCATGGACGAGGAACGCATCCGCAACATCGCCATCCCCCTGCCCAATGGCGCTGCGGGCGGCTCGGTGCCGCTGCACTCCGTGGGCCAGGTGGCCATCAAGATCGGCAACTCCTCCATCTTCCGCGAAGGCAATGCACGCTACATGGCGCTCAAGTTCAACGTGGAAGGCCGTGACATCGGCTCCGTGGTCAAGGACACGCTGGCCACGTTCAAGAAGAACGTGAAGATCCCCGAGGGCTACCAGGCCGTCTGGGGCGGCGAGTGGGAGAACCAGCAGCGCGCGGCCGCACGCCTGAAGATCGTGGTGCCGCTGTCGCTGATCATCGTCTACGCCCTGCTGTTCGGCGCGCTGGGCCAGGCGCGCAGCGCCGGCATCATCTTGCTGTGCGCGCCCTTCACCATGGTGGGCGGCATCGCGGCCCTGCACTTGGCGGGCATCGAGCTGTCCATCAGCGCGGCCATCGGCTTCATTGCCTTGCTGGGGCAGGTGGCGCTGGCCGGGCTGCTGGTGATCTCGGCCGTGGAGGAGCTGCGACGGCAGGGCATGCCCATGATGCAGGCCCTGGTCGAGGGCGCTGCCGAGCGCATGCGCTCCATCGTGCTCGTGGCGCTGCTGGCGCTGCTGGGCCTGCTGCCCATGGCGCTGTCCACGGGCGTGGGCAGCGAGACGCAAAAGCCCTTCGCCTCCGTGATCGTGGGCGGCATGGTGGTGCTGCCCCTGGTGGCCCTGGTGCTGCTGCCCGTGCTCTATGCGCTGCTGGGCCCCAAGAACATGTTGACGCAGGAAGAACTCGATGAAAAAGAGTGATAGCCCCCTGAGCGGCTTCGCCGCTTCCCCCTCTCGCTTCGCGGGGGGGACGACGCCCTCGCCGCGAGGCGGCTCTTGCTCGGCGTCCCTGGCTTTTGGTCGCGCCGGTTTTGCAGGCAGCGCCCGTTATCGGGCCCTGTTTGTGGCTGTGGCGCTGTGCTGGGGGACGGGTTCTGCGCTTGCGCAGCAGGCTGTACCCGCTGTACCCGCTGTACCCGCTGTACCGGGCGGGGCGGCTGTGCCGGCCACCACTGCGGCGCCTGCCTCCGAGGTGGCTCCGGCGGCTGCGCCGCAGCAGCCGGTGGGGATGCAGGAGTATCTGCAGATGGTGGTGCGCAACCAGCCCCAGCTGGCTGCGCAGCGACTGCAGATCGGGATTGCGCAGGCGGACAGCCGCACGGCGGCGGCGTTTCCCAATCCTTCGGCGTCGTACAGCAGCAAGCCGGGCGAGAAGCAGTGGGGCATAGAGCAGCCGCTGCCCATTTTCGGCCAGCGGCGCCTGCGCATGGAGAACGCGCGCAAGGGCGAGACGGCGGCGCGCGCCAATGTCGAGGTGGCCGTGGCCACCACGCTCAACGATGCAGCCACGGCCTTCATCGACCTGCTGATGACGCAGCAGCGCCTGAAGGTCTGGCAAGAGGCGCAGGAGGCCCTGAACAGCGCGGGCAATATCGTGCGCGGACAGATCGAGGCCGGTGCGCGCAGCCGCTATGACGGCGCGCGCCTGAGCCTGCAGCAGGCCCAGATGGCCATGCAGGTCAGCCAGGCCCAGTCGGACTGGCAGGATGCCGCCTCGCACGCCGCCGCCCTGGCCGCCCTGCCCCAGTGGGCACCGCGCGCCACGGGCAGCCTGCAGGCCGTTCCCGTGGCCCAGCTGTTGCACGAGCAGGAACTTTGGGAGGCCGCGCGCCTGCGCCTGCCGGCCCTGGTGGCCGCCCAGGCCGAGCTGGACCAGCTGCGCCACAAGGTCGAGCTGGAACGCCGCGAAGCCCTGCCCACGCCCAGCATCAGCGTGGCGCGGGTGCGCAACCGGCTGGACGGCAACTACAACCAGATCGGCGTGTCGGTGGAGCTGCCGCTGTTCGATCGCCGCGAAGGCCCCATCGCGCGTGCCCAGGTGGAGGCCGAGCAGGCCCAGCTGCGCTACGACGCCGCGCTGATCGAGGCGCGTACCGAGCTGCAGCGCGCCATCAGGCAGCTGAAGCTGCGCCGCGATGCCGTGCGCGCCTACGAAAAGCAGGGCCTGGCGCAGATCGCGCCGCTCAACCAGATGGCCCAGGACGCCTACAAGCTGGGCCAGGGCTCCATCCTGGAGCTGATCGATTCGCTGGCATCGATCAACGAGCACCGCCTGGAGCACCTGGACCTGGTCAAGGAAATGATGCTGGCCGAGTGGCAGGTGCGCGTGGCCAGCGGCGATCTGCCGATGTGGGCTGCGCCCTGACGGTTTCATGCGGCGCGGTGCTTTGGGATGCCGCGCGGCCCTGCCCCTAGCTGGAAAGAGGTGGTCAACATGCCGGCATCCCCACCGATCTCGGCGGAGTCTGGCGCGCCGTATAGTGTCTGCCTCAGTTTCGAGTCAGGCCCTGCCGCCCGCATGTACCGCTATCTCATCATCGAAGACGACGCGCTGAACGCGCGCTACATCGCCGAAGGCCTGCGCCAGCAGGGCGCGCAGGTGGCGGTGTGCAGCGATGGTGTGCAGGGCATCGCCATGGCCGTGGGCGAGAGCTGGGATGTGATCATCCTCGACCGCATGCTGCCCAACGGCTTCGACGGCCTGCAGATCCTGCAGACGCTGCGCTCCATGGGCAAGCAGACGCCGGTGCTGGTGCTCAGCGCCCTGTCGGCCACGGACGAGCGCGTGCGCGGCCTCAAGGCCGGCTGCGACGACTACCTGACCAAGCCCTTTGCCTTCTCCGAACTCTCGGCGCGCCTGGAGGCCCTGGTGCGCCGCGCCCAGATCCCGGCCCCCGCGCGCGAGATGCGCCTGGCCGACCTGCGGCTGAATCTGCTCACGCGCAGCGCCGAGCGCGCGGGCCAGCCGCTGGCGCTGCAGCCGCGCGAGTTCCGCCTGCTGGCCTTTCTGATGCAGCACGCGCACCAGATCGTCACGCGCACCATGCTGCTGGAGTCGGTGTGGGACTACCGGTTCGACCCGCAGACCAATGTCATCGACGTGCACATCAGCCGCCTGCGCGGCAAGGTGGACAAGGGCTTCGAGCCCGCGCTGATCCACACCGTGCGTGGCGTGGGCTACAGCCTGTCGGACCGGCCGCAGGACCTGCCGCAGGTGGCCTGATCCCATGTCGCTGGCCAAGCCCTGGAGCTCCACGGCCTTCCGGCTGGCGCTGACCTACGGCGTGCTGCTGGTGCTGACCATGTCCATCGTGCTGTCGGTGTTCTACGTGCAGACCGTGGGCGTGCTGCGCATGCGCATGGACAGGCAGGCCGAGAACCACATGCGCCGCCTGGTCGAGCACCGCGACAAGTACGGCGAGCCCGCGCTGGAGGCCGAGATCCAGCAGACCCTGCTGGACGGCGTCAACACCGATACCGAAATCCTCATCCTCATGGATGGCGACGGCAATCCCATCATCGGCAACGCCGACGTGGTGCCCGCACGCCGCCTGACGGAGATGGGCGTGCGCGATCTCAAGGTGCGGCGCAACGGCCGCATCATCGCGGGCCGCGTGGCCGTGGCCCAGCTGTCCGACGGCAAGCTGCTGGCCGTGGGCAGCGACATGCAGGTGCAAAGCGATGTGGAGGAGCTGTTCGGCCGCGCCAGCCTGCTGGCCGGCCTGGTGGCCCTGGGCATGGCCGTACTGGGCGCCGGGGCCTTCCGGCGCGTGGTGGAAGAGCGTGCCGCCGACATCCGCAGCACCATGGCGCGCGTGGCCACGGGCGACCTGCGCCAGCGCATCCCGGTCACGCGCCGCGACGATGAGTTCACGCTGCTCAACCGCGACATCAACACCATGCTGGACCGGCTGGAACTGCTGATGGACGGCATACGCCATGTCTCCAACACCATCGCCCACAACCTGCGCACGCCGCTGACGCGCATCCTGCTGCGCCTGCGCAATGCCCAGCAGGCCACGCCCGAGGAAAAGAACGAGACGCTGGCGCTGGTGGCCCAGGAAGTGGCCGAGCTGGGCGTGGTCTTCGACAAGCTGCTGCAGATTGCCGAAGTGGAAAGCGGCGCCAGCCGCAAGAACTTCGCGCCCGTGGACCTGCGCGCCCTGCTGGTCGACGTGGTGGAGTTCTACGAACCGCTGGTCGAGGACGCAGGCGGCGTGCTGCGGCTGCAGGTCGAAGGCACGCCCATGGCGCTGGGCGACGGCGACCTGCTGGCCAGCGCCGTGGCCAACCTCGTGGACAACGCCATCAAGTACGGATCACTGCCCGACAGCGACCACGGCGCCGACATGCTGCTGCGCGCGGGCGTGGCCCACGAACACGGCATGGACGGCGGCGCATGGGGCGTGGAAATCATCGTGCAGGACCGCGGCCCCGGCGTGGACGCGCAGACGCGCGAGAAGATGAGCACCCGTTTTTACCGCGCCGAATCGGACCGCGAAGGCTATGGCCTGGGCCTGGCCAGCGTGCTGGCCATCGTGCAGCTGCATGGCGGCAAGCTGGGCTTCGAGAACATGCATCCGGGCCTGCAGGCGAGGATCTGGCTGCCCGGGTTGCCCACGGCCTGAAGCCGTTTCAGCGGTCCTTGTGACCGTAGGCGCAAAAGCCGGGCTTGGGCCCCTTCTTGGGGTGCAGGCGACAGGTTTCGGGCCGCTTGTCGTAGACCGTGCAGCGCCGCGACTTGGCATCCAGGAAATTGCAGTCCCCGCTGGCGCGCCGCGCCATGGTGAAGATGTTGTGCTTGGGGTTGTAGTGGTCGATCAAGCGCATCTTCATCAGCCGCTTGGCGATGAGCTTGGGCTCCACGTTGTCCACCTCGAACGGATCCACCAGCTCCAGCCGTACCAGATCGGGCAGCTGCACCTCCAGCGGCATGGTGCAGCAGTTGGCCGCACAGCTGTCGCACATGCCGGGCTTGTATTTGCTCCAGGAGTCGAGGCGGTCGACGTCGACGATGCTGATGGGGGATCTCATGGGTGGGCGATGGGCGTGTGCAGGGCCGCTATTTTTCGCCAGAAAGCCTGGCGGCGGTTGCCGCGCCGGCGTAGCCAAGCGAGGGGGCGGGTCTTTGGGGGACGCCGCCCCTGCATCCATCCCCTGGCCTTCAGGCCGGCCGCTTCCTCAACAGGTATTTCTGAAACCCGTCGGACACCCGCTCGGCGCGCTGGTTCAGCACCTCGGTGGCCAGGGTCAGCACGCCCGTGGTGTTGCCGGGCTTGAGCTCGGACACCGTCAGCGTGCAGTACAGCGTGTCGCCCACATGGACGGGGGCCAGGAAGCGGCTGCCCTGCTCCAGAAAGCCCTTGAGCGATTCCTCGACCATGTGCGGGAACAGGCCGGCGCCTGCCGCCGTCTGTATGGCCACCTGGTAGCCGTGGGCCAGCATATGGGGCATGCCGCGCGCACGGCAGTACTCCACGTCGTAGTGCACGGGATGGTTGTCGCCGCTGGCCAGCTGGAAGGCGGCGAACAGGGCGTCGGTCATGGTGCGCGATGGCAGGGCGAAGACCTCGCCCAGCGCGAAGTCTTCAAAGTAGCGCTGGGCGCACAGGGATGGGTGGCGTGGCATGGCGACTCTCCTCAGTTCGCGCTCATGTGGGCGGCCCGGGCGACCTTGCCCCATTTGTCCAGCTCCTGCTTGAGGAAGGCGGCCAGCGCCTGGGGGCGCGGCTGCTTTTCCAGCACCAGGCCCATGTCGTAGGCCTTTTTCTGCAGCCCGGCATCGTCCACCGTGGCCTGCAGGCTGGACTGCAGGCGGGCAATCAGCGCTGGCGGCGTGCCTGCGGGGGCGAACACGGCGTTCCAGGTATAGGCCTCGTAGCCGGGCACCTGCTCGGCAATGGCAGGCGTGTCGGGCGTCTGCGGCAGGCGCTGGGCCATGGTGGTGGCCAGCAGGCGCACCGTGCCCGCCTTGACCTGGGCCAGGCCTGTGGGCGCGCTGTCCAGCATGAAGGCCAGGTGCCCGCCGATGAGGTCCTGTATGGCTGGCGCACTGCCCCGGTAGGGCACATGCTGGGCCCGGGTGCCCGCCATCAGGTTCAGCAGCTCCGCGCCCAGGTGCGGTGCGCTGCCCACGCCCGCCGATGCATAGCTGACCTGGCCGGGCCGCGCCCGCAGATAGGCCAGGAAATCCGGCAGGCTCTGCACGGGCAGCCGCTTGTCCACCACCAGCACCAGCGGCGCCCTGGCGAGCAGTCCCACAGGCGCGAAGTCTTCCTCCGTGCGGTAGCCCAGCTTGTCGTGGATATAGGGATTGACGGCATGCGCCACCGTGGTCAGCAGCAGGGTGTAGCCGTCAGGGGCTGCCTTGGCAACCGCCTCCGTGCCCACCAGGGTGCCGGCACCCGTGCGGTTCTCGATCACCACGGGCGTGCCCAGCTTCTGGCTCCAGACATCGGCCATGGCGCGGCCGAAGGTGTCGGTGGGGCCGCCTGCCGCGTAGGGAATCACCAGCTTGATGGGGCGCGCAGGATAGTCCTGCGCTGCGGCCGCGCCTGCGGCCAGAAGCAAGGCGGTGATCAGGGTTTGGCGTCTTGCCGTCTTGAAGTCCATAATTTTCTCCGTTGTCTCCTGGCGCCGACTATAGAAATGCGCTGCCAATGCGGCCAGTCGAATCATTGATAGGGCGGTTAGAAACCGTCTAACACCAAGGAAATGCTCCCGGCGGGCATGCAACGGATGCGATATGAATTGACGGATCTCAGGGTTTTCCTTGCGATTGCCCAGGCCAAAAGCCTCAGCGCAGGCGCGGCTGAAATGCATTTGACGGCGCCATCGGCCAGCTACCGGCTCAAGAATCTGGAGCAGGCCATGGGCGCATCGCTGTTTGAAAGAACGTCCAAAGGCATGGTGCTGACCCCGGCGGGAATGACGGTCAAGAAATACGCCGATTCCATTTTCGGCAGTGTGGACCGCCTGCACGGAGAAATGCAAAGACACATCAACGGAATATCAGGCCATATCCGCGTCTTTGCCAACAGCAGCACGCTGACGGGAATCGCGCCCGTGCTCAGCCGCTATCTGGCCCATTATCCGAACGTCAATGTGGACCTGGAGGAGCGCCTGAGCGAAGACACGGTGCGCGCCGTGCTCGACGGCAGTGCCGATGTGGGCCTGGTGGCCGGCCAGATCGATCTGCATGGCCTGCACGCCATCACCTATGGCCACGATGAACTGGTGTTTGTGGTGCCCGCTGGCCACCCCTTGGCCGCCAGCAGCAGGGTGCCGCTGGAAACTGCGCTGACCTACGACCTGGTCTCGATCGGCCGCAAGACCAGCAACTTCCTCTACCTCCAAGGCATGGCTTCCAGGCTGGGCATGAATCCAAGGGTACGTGTGCACGCACCAACATTCGAGGCCGTGCTGCAGTGCGTGCAGGAAGGCGTGGGCATTGCGCTGGTGCCGCGCTCCATTGCCCGGCCGGCGCTGCAGGCGCGCAGGCTGGCTGCCGTGGGCCTGGACGAGGCCTGGGCGCAGCGCGAGCAGAAGGTGGTCACGCGCGAACCCGAAACCCTGCCCGCCTATGCCCGCGATTTCGTGGCCTATGTGGCGGCCCAGCCTTTGCCCGAGGAAGGCGCCGTGCAGGAATCCCTGCCTTAGAAGATTTGAAATTCCGCTTAGAAAATGCCGACTGGCTGGGTGATGGTCGCACTTCTAGAATGCGGCGAATCGAATATTCGCCTCGTTCAAGAAAATGCAGACACGCCCATTGGATGGTTTGACGGTATTGGCCATGGAACACGCCGTGGCAGGGCCTTTTGCCAGCCGGCAGCTGGCGGACCTGGGTGCCAGGGTCATCAAGCTGGAGCGATTGCCCGATGGGGATTTTGCACGGGGCTATGACGACAAGGTCCATGGTGAATCATCCTTTTTTGTCTGGGCCAATCGGGGAAAGCAAAGCCTGGCTGCGGATATCAAGACCGCCGAGGGGCAGCATATCGTCGGGAAAATACTGGAAAACGCCGATATCCTGATCCAGAACCTGGCCCCGGGTGCCATGCAGAGAATGGGCATGGATTTCGACAGCCTGCATGAAAAATATCCGCGTCTCATCGTCTGCGATATATCGGGCTATGGCGAGGGCGGACCGCTCAGCGACAGGAAGGCTTATGACCTGCTGATCCAGGCGGCAGCCGGCCTGATCTCGGTCACGGGCACGCCCGACCAGCCCGCACGCGTGGGCATTTCCATCGCCGACATCGCGGCCGGCATGTATGCCTACTCGGGCATTTTGTCCGCCCTGCTGCAGCGCGCCCGCACCGGACGGGGCCTGCGCGTGGAGGTGTCCATGCTGGAGGCGCTGACCGAATGGATGGCCTACCCGCTGAACTTCGCCCACTACGGCGGCACGGCGCCCGCGCGCAGCGGGCTGACCCATCCTTCCATCGCGCCCTATGGCCAGTACACGGCCGGTGACGGCCAGAGCCTGATCTTCGGCCTGCAGAACGACCGCGAATGGCACAGCTTCTGCACCCATGTGCTGCAGCAGCCCGCGCTGGCGCAGGACGCGCGCTTTGCCACCAACCTGCAGCGCGTGGCGCACCGTGCGGAACTCGATGCGGTGATCGCATCCGTGCTGGCCCACCTGAGCCGCGAACAGGCCATGCAGCGCCTGGATGCAGGCGGCATCGCCAACGCGCCGCTCAACGACATGCACGCGGTCTGGAGCCATCCCCAGCTGAAGGCACGCCAACGCTGGCGCGAAGTCGCCACGCCCGCCGGCAGCGTCCAGGCCCTGCTGCCCCCGGCCACGCTGTCGGATGCCGAAGCCGCCATGGGCGCCGTGCCCGCGCTGGGCGAGCATACGCAGGCGCTGTGGGAGGAGTTTGGCGGGCAGGCTCGAGGCCGGCAAGAGTGATGCCCGATGGGTCCAGGCGGGCGATGGTGGTTGAACGACGCAACCCATTCGAGCGTGGCGAACTCGACCGCTTCCTTGGTTGTCATCGGCTCTCTTGAGAGGGACGAAGAGGGTCGCGCTCAGGCCGCGAGCGCTGCGCGCAAGCGCTCGATTCTTCGCCGCCGCTCGGCGCGTGCTTCGAGCGCCTGCGCCATATCGACTTCGACAAAGCGTGCCTTGTGGTTTGGCTGCATCTGGGCGATGAGATCCATGTCGGCGCTGATGACGGTGCCGACCATCGCGTAGCCGCCGCCCGAGACCGCATCGCGGTGCAGGATGATCGGTTCGCGTCCGCCCGGCACCTGGATGGAACCGTACGGGTAGCCCGCATCGACGATGTTCGACGGGTCGTCGCCCGCGCCGAATGGCGGCGTGCGCTCGTGGAACTTCAGCGGCGTGCCGTTCTTGTAGCGGTAGCCGATGCGGTCGGCCTCGGAACCGACGGTCCAGGTGTCGGCAAAGAAGCTTTGCACCGACACCTCCTGCAGTCGGTGAAAGTAGATGCCCGGCAGCACACGCAGGACCACTTCCTTGTCGAGCACCGGCAGCAATGCGGCCTGCACCGTGCGACCCGCGCGGGCGGCGGCGGACGGTACACCCACGGGCAGTCTGTCGCCGGCCAGCAGCTTGCGTCCGTTGAAGCCGCCGAATGCGCCCAGGCCGTAGGTCGAGCGGCTGCCCAGCACCACCGGCACGTCGATGCCGCCGGCCACGGCGATGCACATGCGCGCGCCGAGTTTCATGAAGTCGAAGCCGAGCCTGTCGCCGGCCTGCACCGCGAATGCGGTATTGCGTGGCACCTCATTGCCGTTGAGCTTGATCTTCGCGTCGGCGCCGGTCACGGCCACCAGCGCGGGCGCGTCGAACTGCAGCTCGGGCCCGAGCAGCGTGCTTTCGATGACGGCCGCACCTTCGTCGTTGCCGACCAGCAGGTTTGCGAGCACCAGGCTTTGCTGGTCGAGCGCACCCGACAGCGGAATGCCCAGGTGGTAGTAGCCGGGGCGGCCGGCGTCCTGCACGCTGGTCGCGAGGCCGGGCTTGAGCACTTCAATCGCCATGGAGCACTTTCAGGAGCTGTTGGTTGTAGCCGCCCGGGTCGGCCAGGAAATCGTTGAGCGAGAACGACACTGGTGCGATGCGCAGCGCGTAGGTGCCGGCCTCGACCTGCGCGATCTGGCGGTCGTACTCGGCGCGGTCAATGGGCTTGTACTTGACGATGTCGCCGGGCTGGAAGAACACCATCAGCTCCTTCAGGTAGGACAGCCGTTGCGCCGGGTCGAAGATGGGCGCGGGCGTGACACCGAACATCTGGTAGCCGCCCGCACCACGCACCGAGTAGATGCAGCTGAAGCAACCGCCGTGGCCCAGCGTGAGCCTGGGCGTGTCGGTGCGCGGGCTCAGGTACTTGGGCACCTGGATCTGGCGCTGGCGCTCGACCATCTGGAACAGAAAGGGCAGGCCGGCCACGAAGCCGACCATCGACACGAACCAGGGCGCCGACGAGTGCGCCTCGATGAAGGCCTCGACCGAGACGTGGCCGTTGATGCGCGCCGCGTACTCGATGTCGGTGCCTGACGGGTCCTGGTGCCGCTCGCGAAAGCGCATCAGCGTCTCGTGTGTCCACGGGTCGTTGTAGAGCACGGGAATCTCGACGATGCGCGTCTGCATCTGCAGGTCGGCATCGCCCAGGCCCGCTTCGATGTCTTTGAGCATGGCGAGCAGTGCGTCGGGCGCGATCGCATCGGGGTCGAAGCGCACGAGGTAGGCGGCGTTGGCGGGACAGATCTCGGTCACGCCCGTGATCTCGCCCGCCTGTGCGCGGCGGCGCAGCTCATTGCAGATGGCCATGCCCTTGAAGAACGCGGGCAGCGACATCTCTTCGCTGATCTCGACGAACAGGTGCTCGTCGCCGCCGAAGCTGTAGCGGGCCTGGGCGGGGAGGGTGCTGGCAGCGGTCATGCGTTCACCTCCGCAAGTGGAGCGGGTGCGTCGGCCAGCGGATTCACCGCCAGCCAGGTTTCGAGAAAGCCCGTGTGGAATGCGGCCTGCGCCACGCCCGCGTCCTCGCACAGTGCGCGGTGCAGCGGGATCGTGGTGTGGATGCCTTCGACCTGCAGCTCGTCGAGCGCGCGCCGCATGCGGGCCAGCGCACCGGCGCGATCGGTGTCGTGCACGATCAGCTTGCCCAGCAGCGAGTCGTAGTACGCCGGCACGGTGCAGCCGGGGAACAGCATGGTGTCGAAGCGCACGCCGGGGCCGCCCGGCACCACGAGCTGCGACACAAGGCCCGGGCTCGGCATGAAGTTCTTCGCGGCGTTCTCGGCGTTGATGCGCACCTCGATGGCCGCGCCGGTCAGCCGGATGTCTTCCTGCTGCAGGCGCAGCGGCTGGCCGAGCGCGATGCGCAGCATCTCCTTCACGAGGTCGATGCCGGTGATCATCTCGGTGACGGGGTGCTCGACCTGGATGCGCGTGTTCATCTCGATGAAGAAGAACTCGCGCGTGTCGTCGTCGTACAGGTATTCGAGCGTGCCCGCGCCGCGGTAGGCCACGGCATGGGCCAGCCGCAGCGCCGATTCGCACAGCGCCGCGCGCGTGGCCTCGCTGATGGCGGCCGAGGGCGCTTCTTCCCACACTTTCTGGCGGCGTCGCTGCAGCGAGCATTCGCGCTCGAAGCAGTGAACCACGCGCTGGCCGTCGCCCAGGATCTGCACCTCGATGTGGCGCGCCTGGCGGATGAAGCGTTCGAGGTATACCTCGCCGTTGCCGAAAGCGGCCTGCGCTTCCGCCGTGGCGGTGGCGAACTGCTGGCGCAGCTCGGCTTCGTCATGCGCCACGCGAATGCCGCGCCCGCCCCCGCCGGCCGAGGCCTTGATCATGATGGGGTAGCCGATGCCCTTTGCCAGCGCGACGGCGGTGTCGGCGTCTGTCACCACGCCCACGCTGCCGGGCACGGTGGGCACGCCGGCCTTCATGGCCGCGGCGCGCGCGGCGGCCTTGTCGCCCATGGTGCGGATCGCGTGCGGCGTCGGGCCGACGAACACCAGGCCCGCGGCCTCGATGCGCTCGGCGAACACGGCGTTTTCCGACAGGAAACCGTAGCCCGGATGCACGGCGCCGGCGCCGCTGTCGGCTGCCGCTTCAAGAATGGCGTCTACGCTCAGATAGCTCCTGGTGGCATGCGCCGGGCCAATGCGCACGGCTTCGTCGGCCATGCGCACCGCGAGGCTTTGCGCGTCAGCGTCGCTGTAGACGGCGACGGTCTTGAGGCCCAGTTCCTTCGCGGCGCGGATGATGCGCACCGCGATCTCGCCGCGGTTGGCGATGAGCAGTTTGTCGAATGCGGCGGTCATGGTCCGGGGCCTCACGCCGTTTCGATGACGGCCAGCGCTTGGCCAGGATCGACGGGTTCGCCGTTCTCCACGGCAAAGCCCCGCAGCCGTCCGGCCACGTCGGCCGTGACTTCGCTGAACTGCTTCATCACCTCCACCAGGCCGATCACATCGCCCACGGCCACGGTGTCGCCTTCGGCCTTGAATGGCGGCGCGTCAGGCGCCGAACGGCGGTAGAAAGTGCCCGGCAGCGGGCTGAGGACTTCATGGGTAGCGGGCATCGATGCACTCCTGGAAAGCGGGAACAGGAACGAAAGCGGGAAGAACGGAAAACTCAAGGCCGCGCCGGCGCAGCCGCACCGGCAAAACCTGCAACTTCGATGCCGTGCTCGGCCAGTGCGCGGCGCGTGGCCTGTACGAGCGCCAGCGCGCCGGGCGTGTCGCTGTGGATGCACACCGAGTCGAAGCCGATCGCCACGTCCTGGCCTTCGACCGTGCGCACCACGCCTTCGGTGCAGGCGCGCAGCACCTTGGCGGCCACGGCCTCGGGGTCGAGCGCGCCGACGCGGCGGGTGAAGACGATGGAGCCGCTCAGGTCGTAGTCGCGGTCGGCATAGAACTCGCGCGCCACGGGCTGGCCCAATTCGCACGCCACCTGGAAGGTGACGGACGATTCCATGCAGAACAGGCGCAGCGTCGGTTCGATCTGCTGCAGGGCCGTGACGAGTGCACGCGACAGCGCCTCGTCGCGTGCCGCATGCATGTAGAGCGCGCCGTGCGGCTTGATGTGCTGCAGCGTCATGCCGGCCAGCCGCGCGAATTCGCGCAGCGCGCCGAGCTGGTAGACCATGTCGTTCACCAGCTCGTCGGCCGGTGCATTGATATGGCGGCGCCCGAAGCCCACGAGGTCGCGAAAGCCCGGGTGCGCGCCGATGCCCACGCCGTTTTCCCGGGCCAACAACACCGTCTTGCGCATGATGTTCGGATCACCCGCATGAAAGCCTGTGGCGATATTGGCCGAGCTGATCAACGGCATCAATTCCTGGTCCACACCATCGCCGATGGCCCATGGACCGAAGCTTTCGCCCATGTCGGAGTTCAGATCAATCAGCGTCTTCTTCACGTTTTTGCCTTGTGTTGTTGGCACGGCCAGATGGCAGCAATGCGGGACAAGGTGAAGATTAGTGAGCTGAAAATCGGCTGAAAAGCATTATTTACAGGCGATGCGATATCTGAAAAACAGATACGCCGACTGCCTGCAATGAACGCTACCCTGCAGATCAGTGAATCCTCGGTATCGGATTTGCGCGCGCTGGCATGTAATTTTTGAGAGATAAGTAAATACCCCAGGAAGACCGCACCATGTCTCTGACCCTTCGCCAGCTCAAGTACTTCACGGCGGTGGCCGAAGTGGGGCGCATCTCACATGCGGCACTTCAACTCAACATCTCGCAATCGGCGGTGACCACGGCAGTCCGGGAGCTGGAGGAAATGCTGGGGCAGCAGCTGTTTGAGCGACAGCCTCATGGCGTGGAACTGACCCGGGCCGGACGGCGTTTTCTGAGCCATGCCTATGCCGTGCTCTCTGCTGCCGACGAGGCGATCCGCATGCCGCATGAGGGAGTGAATGTCGAGGGGACGCTGACCATTGCCGCCACCTACACGGTGCTCGGCTACTTCTTGCCCCATCACCTTCAGCGTTTCGAGCAATTGCATCCGCAGATCAAGGTCAAGGTGCACGAAGTAGTGCGTGAAGCCATTGAGGAGGGACTGATCACGCAGCAATACGACATGGGAGTACTGCTCACGTCCAATGTGGTGCTGCGCGAGCTGTCGCTCGAGACATTCTTTGGCTCGCAACGCCGACTGTGGGTGCCGGCCAAGCATGCGCTGCTCGAAAAGGCGGAAGTCACGCTGGCCGATGTGGCGGCCGAGCCCTACATCCTGCTCACCGTGGACGAGGCTGCGGGCACTGCAATGAAATATTGGAGCAAGACGCCGTACCAACCTCAGATCAGGCTGCGCACGAGCTCTGTAGAAGCAGTGCGCAGCACCGTGGCGAATGGCCTAGGTGTGACCGTTCTCTCGGATATGGTTTATCGACCTTGGTCGCTGGAGGGAAAGCGCATTGAAACCATCAGTCTGCGCGACGCCGTGCCAACGATGAACATCGGGCTTGGGTGGAAGCAAGGCATCGAATTTTCCCCAGCGATGACGGCGTTTCGCGATTACTTTCGGCAGTTGTTTCTCGAGCCGGTCGTGCATCAAGGCAGAAGGAGGCCCGGCGGTTGATGTCGTTGGTTGGACATGCCCATTTCTGCATTCAGCAAAACGGCTTGCTCCGAATTTCCCGCACATGCGAATGCATCAATTGAGGCATCACTTCATGGCCTGGGTGAAGAATGCCGGCGATTCTTGGATCGATCGACATTCTCTTTCAGCCGCTGTTTTTCACGCTTGATCTACGGCATGGCCATGGTCTCATCCACGGCCCTGCGTCACCGCTGCGCCGCAGGCGGCAGCCGCCTTGTGGCGCTGACGCTGGACGGCCAGTCGCTGGGTCAGATGATCTCGGCGGGTCTGAGAATTCGGGCGTGCGCGGTTCGCTGTTCGCTGTTCTTGAGCCCTTCCTGAGGGAGCTAGCCCCGCACATGGTTTCGGTCGCGCCCCGGGGCAGTCCTGGTTGGGGGTGCTTTGCCCCAATGCGCCTCTTGTAGACTTGGCCGGCCATTGAAGAATGGCCTTATCTCTTCTGCTGCATGGTGCAAAAGGTCCCCTCATGAGCGATATCCAGCTTTTCCGTCTGCAAGGCGGCACCGCCACCGAATTGGCCGCCACGGCGGTGGCGCTGGAGCGCAATCTGCAGACGCTGATCGAAGGCCAGATGGAAACCTTCCTGGGCGTGCGCTTCCTGGCCACGGAATACGCCACCGGCAAGACGCACCGCGGCCGTATCGACTCGCTGGGGCTGGACGAGAACAACTGCCCCGTCATCATCGAATACAAGCGGCACAGCAACGAGAACGTCATCAACCAGGGGCTGTTCTACCTGGACTGGCTGCTGGACCACAAGGCCGAATTCCGTTGGTTGGTGATGGAAAGGCTGGGTAAGGACGTGGCGGACAGCGTGGAATGGTCGGGCACCCGGCTGCTGTGCATCGCTGCGGATTTCACGCGCTACGACCAGCACGCGGTGCAGCAGATCCCACGCAATATCGAGCTGATCCGCTACAAACGCTTTGGCGAAGACCTGTTGCTGTTGGAGCTGGTGAACACGCAGACGGTGGTCGAACCAGCCACGGTGACCGCCAAATCGTCTTCGATAGATGCCAGCCCCATCACCCCCAAGCCGCAAGGCAAAGACAAAAGCTTTGCCGAACAGCTGCAAGGCGCGACTGCGGACATCCAGGCCCTGTATGCCGATGTGCGCTCATTCGTGTTTGCGCTGGGCGACGACGTAACGGAAAAGCAGCTCAAGCTCTATGTCGCCTTCCGCAAGCTCAAGAACTTTGCCAGCGTGGTCATGTACCCCAACAAGATGCTCGTGATGCTGAAACTGGACCCCGACACTGTGACGCTGGAGGAAGGTTTCAGCCGCGACGTGCGGCAGATCGGGCACTGGGGGACGGGGGAGCTGGAGCTGTGCCTGCGCAGCGCGGGGGATCTTGAGCGGGCAAAGGTGTTGCTGGAGCGGGCGTATGTGGAGGGGTGAGGAATAGACCCTTGCAACTGCTCGTCATTAGGTCCTAGATCGTGTCGCCAAACGCTGCCTGTTCGAGCAGCGTGTGCTGCCGCCGCCAGTCCGGCATCTGTTGTGCCACAAGAGCCCAGAAAGCCCGGGTGTGGCTCTTCTCGATCGTATGGCATAACTCGTGCACGACCACATAGTCCTGCACACTGGCTGGCAACTCCATGACGCGTGGGTGAAATTCCAATACGTTTTTCGCACTGCAACTGGCCCACCGGCTTTGGAACAGTCTGATGCGTGCGCCAGCGGCCTGCAAGCCGGACTGGCGTTCCCAGTGGCGGACGCGCGCCAGCAGTTTCTCTTGCGCCCGCTCTCGATAAAACGCTGTCAGCAAGGGCGCCAGCGCATCGGCGCCAATATCTCGGCCCATCGGGTTTTCGATCAGGAAGCGCGAAGCGGTGAAATGGAGCGTGGGATAGAGCAGGCCGGGCGTGTGCTTCACCTCGGTGAAGTAGGTCCGTCCGCAATAGCGCAGACGGCTGCCGGTGACTACCAGCTCTTCGGCCAATGGCTGTTCGACCTGCGCCTGCTTCTCGCGAATCCAGCGCGCACGCTGACGTACCAAGACCTCTTGCTCTTGCCGGGAGACCCTCGGACCGCGCAGCAACACCGGCTGGCCACGCTCGACAGTCACGTAGTGACGCTTGAGCGTGGCGTCTGCCTTGAAGCGCCATTCAATGGTCGTCTGTCCGTATTGCAGCTGAGGCATGGCGCTCAGTTCTTCAAAAGAATGTCCAAGATGCGTCCGGCATGCTCGCGAGCCACTGGGCGTTCCCAGCCAGCGATGGGCGTCAGCAATCTGCGCAGCAGGTCTCGGACCTCGGGATGCAGATCAAGCATCTGCTTCCAGTTGCTGGCAGCCAGGGTATGGCTCAGTTCCTGGTCTTCAAACAGCTTGGCAGTTGCAGCTCGGGCGGTCTCATTGCCCAGTAGCGCTGCCAAGTAGTGGTAGGTGGCCGCCTCTGCCGGCTTGTCAAAACCGGTCGTCTTGTCCTTGTCCATCACCCGCTGCCCGAACAGCTCCAACTGTTCCAGGAATTGTGCCTGGCTGATGCGTCCTGCCTTCTCTTCTTCCAGCAGCTTCTCCAGTTCCTCTGCCAGCTTGTCGAAGAAGGCCGGGTCCTTGTCACGTCCGGTGGCAATGGTGTGCTTGAGCTGGTTCTTCATCACCAGCGCCTGGCTGCCAGGGCTGGCCAGATGCTTCAGCCGCGCCATGTCGCTGGCATCCAGAATGGAGACTTCGCGCCCCAGCAGGCTTCTGGCCGGGCTGGCGGCGATGTACTCGTCCAGCAGGCGCTGCAGCAAGGCGGATTCCAACTGGGTAATGCGCTCGCGGTAAGTGGCATCGGGCAACTTGTCGCGCAGCATCAGCCGGATCTCTCCGAACAGTGTGAAGTAGGGCTTGAAGGGCACGCCACGCACATCGGGCAGGATGATGTCGATGCTGCGATTGAACTGCTTCACCAGTTCCAGGAAGTCCTCGACGGCATCCAGCCGGTAGGCCGGATCGAGAAAGCTCTCTGCATCGTCCTTGTAGCCCTCGCGTTGGGTCACGGGGTCATGCTTTTTGGGCAGCAGCTTGAGGATGCGCTCCAGTGTGCTCTGCAGCTTGGGCAGTTCGCTCTCCACGCCTTGCCAGACCTGTGAGGGCTGTACTTCGCCACCGTAGATCTTCAATGCATGATCCAGGTGGTCCACCACACCGTGGTAGTCCACGATATAGCCGGCGTTCTTGCCCGTCAGCGTGCGGTTCACGCGTGCAATGGCCTGCAGCAGCGTGTGCTCCTTCAGTGGCTTGTCGAGATACATGGTGCTGACGATGGGGGCGTCCCAACCTGTCAGCAGCATGTCGGAGACGATGATGAGGCCCACATTGTTCGCATGTGCCTGGCCGTCGTACCCCTTGCGCTCGTCACCATAGGGCAGCGGAAAGAGCTTGCCGACGAATGTGCTGATCTGCTCCGACGGCATGGCGACCGGTTCCTTGCCGTTCTTGAGCTCGTCTCGCACCCGCTCTTCGATGCTCTGGACCTTGGCTATTTCGAGTTTGTATGTCGCAGCAGCCTCTTCGACGGTCGCCCCTGTGCGCGCGCCGGTGATGCCGGCCAGTGAAATCACTACCTTGCTCTGGAAGGTGGGAAGACCCTGCTCGGCACGTTGTGCCATCAGGCTGTCGAGCAAGTCCTTGTAGCGCACGGCCATGTCGCGGCCGTCGCAGACCAGCATGGCCTTCAGCCCTTTGGCTTGCACATGGGTCACGAAGTGCTCCACCAGATGCGCCGCCACTTGCTGCATGCGGTTTCCCGCCTTGCGCCATTGGGCAAGCAGCGCTTGCTTCAGAGCCTGCTGACGCGCCTCGGACTCCTTGGCGAACTGTGCGTCGAAGGCCGCGTCAAGCCCCGCATCGGCAGCCAGCTTGACCCAGGCGTCCTGGTACTTGATGGGCAACGTGGCACCGTCGGCCACAGCCTCGTGCAGCCGGTATTCATCGATGTAGGCGTCGCCCCCGAACTCCGCCAGCGTGTGCTTGTCATCGTTCAGCAGCGGTGTGCCGGTGAAGGCAATGAATTTTGCGTGGGGCAGGCTGGCCCGCATGAAGGCGGCCAGAAAGTCGTACTGGCTGCGATGGGCCTCGTCCACAAGCACATAGCAGTTGGATTTGGCGCTCAGTACCCGGAAGTTCACCGGTTCGCGGCTGATTTCCTGCCACTTGGCCGCAAGTGCAACGCCATCTTCATCGTGCTGGCCGAAGTGCTCGTTGAACTCCTGCACCATGAAGAAGTCCTTGCCTTCGCGTATGCGCCTGTGCCGCGTGGCTTTGTTCAACTCGTCTTCGTCGTCTGCGCCATGGGTGGTGGCCAACTGCTCCGGCGAATGCGGCTCATCGTTCTCCTGGAACTTTTGCACGGTGCTGGTGAAGACGCTGCCATAGTCATTGCCCAGCATCCGCACCAGGCCTGCCACCGAGATGGCCTGAATGGCCTTGATGCCTACGGCGTGAAAGGTATCGAAGATCTGCTTGTCCAGGTCTTTGCGGTCCGTCAGCACCAGCACCGTGGGGTTGGCCAGGCCTGTGCTGTCGGCGCGCAGCATGCGGGCCAGCAAGGCCATGGTGAGCGACTTGCCGCTGCCCTGGGTGTGCCAGATCACGCCTCCCATGGGTGTTGCCGCCGTCAGGCGCGCAAGCGTCTTGCGGACGGCACGCCACTGCTGGTAGCGCGGCAATTTCTTGACGGTCTTGCCATCACGTGCCTCGAACAGCACGAAGTGGGTGACCAGTTCCAGAAAGCGTCGAGGCTCGAATAGTGCCCACAGCAGTTGCTCCTGTTGGCTCGGCTCGCTGTCCAATAGTTCCCTCACCGTACCCAGTTCGTCTTCCTGCAGGCGGTAGCGTGCGTAGAAGGCCGGTTTGGTGAGGATTGCGCCATACAGGCCCTGGCGCCGGTTCAATGCCACACAGACTTGGTTGAACACGAACTGCGGCGCAAAGCTGCGCTGATAGCCATCCAGCTGGCCAAGCGCCTCGTCCAGGCGGTGGTGGCTGGCCTTGCATTCGATGATGGCCAGCGGCAGGCCGTTGACGAACAGCAGCAGGTCGGGGCGGAACAGGTCGCCGTCGGCATTGCGGCCCACGTACTGGTCCACCACATGGAAGTCGTTGCGGCTGGCTTCGGCTGCGTCCAGAAAGCGCACGCTGCGCGGCAGGCCCGCCAGGTCTTTCACCTGGATGTCCGAGCGGTGCAGCACCTGCTGCCATACGGCCTGGTTGGCCGCCAGCAGCGCGTCGTGGGTGCGCTTGCGCAGCTCGATCAGCGCCGCATCCACCCCGCTGGGCGCTTCGGCCAGCCAGGGGTTCAGGGCCAGCAGCCGCGCGCGCAGCACGTCTTCCAGTACCGGGGCCAAGTGGCGGTGCTCCACCTTCACTGCGGCACCGGGCAAATGGGTGTAGCCCAGTCGCACGAGCCATTCCAGGGCCGGAGTTTCCACTCCGGTTTTCTCGGGGGACTGGCTCATGGATGTACTCCCAGGATCTGGGTTTGCAGCGTGTGGTTCATTGGGTTATTCCTCCCGGCGGCTACGGTAGCAAACCACTGTGCCTGTTGAGGGGCCGGCGCCTTGGGCGGGCGTCGGTGTCTTCTTCATCACCTCGAACTGTCGGCTTTCATGCAGCACCTGCCGCCAGCTACTGCAACCGTAGCGTTTGGGCATCTGGTCCGGATGCTGCCGGGCGATCCAGGCGATGGCAGCGTTCAGCACGATCCAGTTCTCCTTGCCACCCGATGCAACGAGTGCCTGTTCCGCCTCGCGCAGGCTGGCCACGATGCCGCTTGCGGGCCAATGCACTTGACCGTCAGGTGTGATTGCGCCGAATAGCAGGTCTTTAAAGGCGCCACCGTCCATGAATGACGCCATCAGGGTCCGCGCATGGTCCATCTGCTCGGTCCAGTTGCGTAGCGTCTGGTAGTGCCTGTCGATGGTCGCCCGGCTGGCATCCAGGTAGGCCACGGCGGCTTCGCATCGGTCGAGCTGGCCCAGGTCGAAGCGCTCCAGCAGGTGGTGCACCAGCTCATTGCGCAGGTCCACCAACTCCTTGAGCTCGACCTTGATCGCCTCATGGCACTCGGCGCTCATCACCATGCGTTGCTGGTAGCTGACCCAGAGCCTGTCGCCGGGGGAATTGTCCGTCTCCTGCTCCGATGCGGCCGCGTTTTCCTCCGTATGCAGATACGTCCCCGTAAAGAGGCCTACCAGCCCGCCCAGGGTCGTCTTCTGGACACTTGCCACCCGGGCGTCTCGCGCGGCCTGGAGCTGGACCGGCTCCCCTTCCAGGTTCATGCCGACCACCATAGCCTTCAGCAGCTGCTCGTACTGCTGCAGGCGCAGCAGGCAGCCGCCCAGCTTGTGCTGTGTGGCGCGCTGCAGCTCGGCTAGGCAAGTGCTGTTGGCGTTTGGCGTGACTGCGGCATCCATGGGATCAGGTGGCTGTCTCGGTGCCGATCTTGACGCGCCATTCGCCGGTCAGGAGCTTTTGCATGAGGCCGCGCTTGAGGCTCTGGTAGTGCCGATCCTTTTCTTCCAATGCCTCAATCTTGGACGTGATCGCACCAAGCAACTCAGCAATGTGGAGCTGCTCTTCCAAGGGAACCAGCGGCATGAATATGTTCAGCAACGAAGCCTTAGAGATGTTCTTCATGCTTCCGCTGGTTCCGGTGGCAGCCTTTCGAACTTCTTGCCTAACTCCCGGGCTTTGAAGGTAGAACGCTAGCCAGCGCGCCGAATGGGCGCTGTCGGTTGGCCGAGTCTGCCAAAGCTTGTCTGGTAGGAATAGCTCCGGGTGAGAATTCACTACGTAGGCAGATTCGCCGACGAGTGCTGGAGTGTTGGCCCGGCTGATGATGATGCAACCTTCTTGTACCGGTTCAGCCACTCGATCAAGTTCCATGGGAACGACGGTCTTGTGATTCGACGGAAAAAATCTGCCGTCTTGAACTGAGCTGACCTTGAGCACGCCTATCTCGCCCGGGCGGCAGACCCGGTCTTCCGCGTTCACGCTAACGCCTGAGCGAAGCTCGGCGATGTAGGCGCCTAGCGTTGCTGCTCCCCAAGCCCGGGGGAGTTCTCGCCCATCAATATGGTGGAGGTGCGTGTGGGGTGCCCATGTGCCGTTCGAGCCTTTGGTGCCGACACCCCGGCTGAATAGTGTCTGCATCAGGCCCTGCTTAAGGGTCTGGGTGGCTTCAATCTGGCGCGCAATCACGTCCAGCTTGTCGTCCACAGCCGTCAGGATGGCGGCGATCCTTGTCTGCTCAGCCAGTGGTGTTCGCGGCACGGGCAATGACAGGACCGTCTCCTTGGAGATGTTCTTCATGCTGTTGCTCGTGCCTGTCGCCGCCGCCACAATGAGCGCCCTCACCGCGGGATGCTGCAACCAGTAGGACAGCCAGCGCTGTGAATGTGGCTCGTTCGACGGCTCCGTCTGCCAAAGGCGATCCGGCAGGAACAGATGCGGGGCGTCTTCTTCGACATACCCTGACTCTCCGACGAGTGCGGGCGTATTCATGCGGCTAAGGATGATTCGGTCAGCACGGACACTTGTCGCGACGCGCCCACGGTCCGCGGGGACTACGACCTTGTGCTGTTCAGGAAAGAACTTGCCTCGGAGCACCGCACCGGACTTCAGCACGCCGACTTCATCCCCTGCGCAGCCACCCTCAGTCTCAACCGCATTGACGCTCACACCAGCATTCAGCTCAGCAACGAAATCCCCAACCACTCCCAGTTTCCAGTCCGAGGCGATCAAGCGCCGCAGGCTGTTCTGAAGGAAATGGTGAGTTGCCTGTGTCATATACGCTCCCCGAACAAACCCAGCTCTGACAGGTAACCGTTCATACGTGCATCAATCTGCGCCTCTTCTTCGGCCAGTGCCGCCAGTTCCGCCAAAGTTGCCGTCACATTGACGGTTTCCTCGGTCTCCCCTTTATCGATGTACCGCGCAATGTTGAGGTTGCCGTTATTGCCGCGAATCTCGTCCAGCGTGACCAAGCGGCAGTAGTTCTCCACCTCGGCCTGCCGCTCGAAGGCGGTTTTATGGATGCGGGCGATGCGCTCGATATCCTCGGTGCGAAGGCTGTTCTGGGCCTTGCCTTCGAGATACTCATGGCTGGCGTCGATGATGATGACCTTATCTTTGAGCGCGACGGGCTTGCGCTTGTTCAGCACAAGCACACAGGCCGGGATGCCGGTGTTGTAGAACAGCGCGGACGGCAAGCCGACGATGGCCTCGATCAGGTCGCCCGGTTGGCCTCCACTGGCGGCATCGGTGCCGAACAGCAGGCCCTCGCGAATCTTGCCCTCTTCGCCGCTGCGGAACAGCACGCCGTGCGGCAGGATGATGCCCATTCGGCCATCGGCCTTCAGGCTGGCCAGCATGTGCTGGGCGAAGGCCAGGTCGGCATAGCCACGTGGCGGCACGCCGTAGGTGAAGCGGCCGAAGGGGTCGCTGACCTCCTTGTAATTGGGCGACTTGGGTTTTTTCTTGGGATCCTTGTCTTCGCTCTCTTTTTTGGCTTCGCTCTCCAGCTCCAGCGGCGTCCACCAGGCCTTGGCCGAGAACGGCGGATTGGCAATGACGCGGTCGAAGGTCTTGAGGTAGCCGTTGTCCAGGTGCTTGGGCTCCACCAGAGTGTCGCCACGCTCGATTTCGGCCCGCATGTTGTGCAGGTAGAGGTTGAGCTTGGCGATGGCCCAGGTGCCCAGGTTCTTTTCCTGGCCGTAGAGCAGGGCGTTGGGGCGGTCGCCGATCAGCGTGCCGCCGGGCAGCTTGGCGATGTGGTGTGCGCTCTCCACCAGCATGCCGCCGCTTCCGCAGGTAGGGTCGTACACGCTGTGGCCGGGTTGCGGGTCGATGAGCTCCACCACCAGCTGCACCACGGCCTTGGGCGTGTAGAACTCGCCGCCCTTCTTGCCGGCATCGTCGGCAAACTGCTTGATGAGGTACTCGTAGGCATCGCCCAGCATGTCGGCCTTGTAGAGGTCGGCATTGCCCAGCTTGTACTGGTTGAAATGGCGCAGCAGGCGCTGCAGCGTGGCATCGGACAACACGCGCTTGTCGCCGTACTGCGTGGCGGTCAGCACGTATTGCAGTTCGGTGTTGTATTGCTCGATGTCCGAGAAGGCCTTGTCCAGCGCCTCGCCGATGTTCTCGGTACGGGCGATCAGGCTGGGCCAGCGCGCGTTCTTGGGGAACGATCCCCACTTGTCCTGGACCTCAAGCACGGCATCCACCTCGCTCAGGAGCTCCACTTGCTGGAGATGTCGCACACGCTCTTCAAATACATCGTTGAAGCGCTTGAGGAACAGCAGGCCGAAGATGTAGTTCTTGAAGTCCGAGGAGTCGATGGAGCCGCGCAGAATGTTGGCGGACTCCCAGAGCCAGGATTCGAGGGTTTCTAGGGTTAGCTGGTTGGCCATGTCTCTGTGTATTACCGGTGCAAGAGGCGCGAAGCTGGCTAGTAGCGCCTCGGATGGAAAGCAATGGAGGTTGCCAATTAATGGCAAAAGACCCATAAGTTTCCCAACTTATGGGTCTCAAATTTTCACGTAATGTGTCGCCTTATAGGCGGCCTACACGTCGATATTGCCCGCCCGCAGCGCATTCGTCTCGATGAAGTCCCGGCGCGGCTCCACCTCGTCGCCCATGAGCATGGTGAACACGCGGTCGGCCTCGATGGCGTCGCCGATCTGCACCTGCAGCAGGCTGCGGACGGTGGGGTCCATGGTGGTTTCCCACAGCTGCTCGGGGTTCATTTCGCCCAGGCCCTTGTAGCGCTGGCGGGCCGTGGTGCGTTCGGCCTCGTGCAGCAGCCATTGCATGGCCTGGCGGAAGTCGGTGGCCTTGTCGCTCTTGGCCTTCTCGCCTTCGCCGCGCGTGACCTTGGCGCCTTCGCCCAGCAGGCCGTTGAAGTTCTGGGCTTCGTCAGCCAGCGCGGCGTAGTCGTGGCTGCGCACGAACTCCTGGGTGAGGATGGAGCTCTTGATGTTGCCGTGGTGGTGGCGGCTGATGCGCAGCACGGGCTTTTCGGAGACCGGATCGATTTCGGCCGTGACCTCGGCGGGCACGCCTGTGGTGGTCAACTCGCGCAGCTTGGCCTCCAGGATGGGGGCGCAGGCCTGTGCCGCCTCGATGCTGTCCAGCGTGATCTGCACGCCGTCGGCGATGGCGCGCAGGGCCTCGGCATCCATGAAGTTGGACAGGCGGTCGATGACGGTCTCGGCGGCCAGGTGCATGTTGGCCAGCTTGGCCAGTTCCTCGCCGTCCAGCGTGCGCGGGTTGGCGCCGCCGGTGCTGACGCTGGCGTTCATCAGCGCGATGCGCAGCAGGTACTGGTTGAGCGCGGGGCCGTCCTTGATGTACAGCTCTTCCTTGCCGTTCTTGACCTTGTACAGCGGCGGCTGGGCGATGTAGATGTGGCCGCGCTCGACCAGGTCCGGCATCTGGCGGTAGAAGAAGGTCAGCAGCAGGGTGCGGATGTGGGCGCCGTCCACGTCCGCGTCGGTCATGATGATGATGCGGTGGTAGCGCAGCTTGTTGGGGTCGAAGTCGTCGCTGCCGCTCTTGCCCGATTCGGCCGTGGCCTTGCCGATGCCGGTGCCCAGGGCCGTGATCAGGGTGACGATTTCGTTGCTGGACAGCAGCTTCTCGTAGCGGGCCTTTTCCACGTTCAGGATCTTGCCGCGCAGCGGCAGGATGGCCTGGAACTTGCGGTCGCGACCTTGCTTGGCGGAGCCGCCGGCGGAGTCACCCTCGACGATGTAGATCTCGCACAGCGCCGGGTCCTTTTCCTGGCAGTCGGCCAGCTTGCCGGGCAGGCCCATGCCGTCGAGCACGCCCTTGCGGCGCGTCATCTCGCGGGCCTTGCGCGCGGCCTCGCGGGCACGCGCGGCATCGACGATCTTGCTGCACAGGATCTTGGCGTCGTTGGGCTTTTCTTCCAGGTAGTCGGTCAGCGCCTTGGCGACGATGTCCTCCACGGGCGCGCGCACTTCGCTGGAGACCAGCTTGTCCTTGGTCTGGCTGCTGAACTTGGGCTCGGGCACCTTCACGGACAGCACGCAGCACAGGCCTTCGCGCATGTCGTCGCCGCTGACCTCGACCTTGGCCTTCTTGGCCAGTTCGTTCTGCTCGATGTACTTGCCGATCACGCGCGTCATGGCGGCGCGCAGGCCCGTCAGGTGGGTGCCGCCGTCGCGCTGCGGGATGTTGTTGGTGAAGCACAGCACCTGCTCGGCGTAGCTGTCGTTCCACTGCATGGCGACTTCGACGCCGATCTCGGTGCCGGGGATGCCGCCGTAGCTTTCCGCAGGACGCGTGCCGTTGGCGTGGAAGGCGGTGGGGTGCAACACCTTCTTGTTGGCGTTGATGAACTGCACGAAGCCCATGACGCCGCCGGCGCCGGAGAAGTCGTCCTCGCGGCCGTCGCGCTCGTCCTTGAGGCGGATGCGCACGCCGTTGTTCAGGAAGGACAGTTCGCGCAGGCGCTTGGCCAGGATCTCGTAGCGGAACTCATGGTTCTGCGTGAAGATTTCCGTGTCGGGCAGGAAGTGGACCTTGGTGCCGCGCTTGTCGCTCTTGCCGACCACGCGCATGGGCGAGACCTCGACGCCGTCCACGATCTCGATGGGGCGGTTCTGCACCTGGCCGCGCGAGAAGTCGATCTCGTAGACTTCGCCGTCGCGGCGCACGCTGAGCTTGAGCCAGATGGACAGTGCGTTCACGCAGGACACGCCCACGCCGTGCAGGCCGCCCGAGACCTTGTAGCTGTTCTGGTTGAACTTGCCGCCCGCGTGCAGTTCGGTGAGGGCGATTTCGGCCGCCGAGCGCTTGGGCTCGTGCTTGTCGTCCATCTTCACGCGCGTGGGGATGCCGCGGCCGTTGTCGATGACGGACAGGGAGCCATCGGCATGGATGGTGACCAGGATGTCGTCGCAGTAGCCGGCCAGGGCTTCGTCGATGGAGTTGTCCACCACTTCGAAGACCAGGTGGTGCAGGCCCGTGCCATCGGAGGTGTCGCCGATGTACATGCCGGGGCGCTTGCGCACGGCCTCCAGGCCTTCGAGGATCTGGATCGCGCCTTCGCCATAGCCGCTGGAGTCTGAGCCTTCGGGGGCAATGGTCTGGTTTTCTGGCTTGTTCTCGTCGGTCATGGAAGGCCCTGGGGTAGTTCCGTCGGAAGCTGTCGCTTCGCTTGAAAATGTTCGATTCGGCCGCTGGCGCGGTGCGTAGGGACGCGCGCTGCGGGCTACGAGTCGGATAGGGTGGTTGCGCGCCTTGCACCGGCTTGTGCCACCGGGCGGCGGGTGCAGGGGCTGCGCAATGTGTCAGGCATCGGGTAGGTGTGGCGCGCGCTCAGATGCGCATCGGCATCACGACGTACTTGAAGCTGTCGTTCTCGGGGATGGTCAGCAGCGCCGAGCTGTTGCCGTCCTGCAGGTCGATCCTGATCATGTCCTGGCCCATGTTGGACAGGGCGTCGATCAGGTAGGTGACGTTGAAGCCGATCTCGATGGTGTCGCCACCGTAGTCGATGTCCAGCTCGTCCATGGCCTCTTCCTGCTCGGCGTTGTTGGAGGCCACGCGCAAGGTGCCGGGCTCCACCGTCAGGCGCACGCCCTTGAACTTGTCGCTGGTCATGATGGCCGTGCGCTGCAGGCTGGCCAGCAGCGGGGCGCGGCCCAGGGTCACGCTGTTGGTGTGGTTGCGCGGGATGACGCGGTTGTAGTCGGGGAACTTGCCCTCGACCAGCTTGGTCACGAACTCCATGCCGCCAAAGGTGAACTTGGCCTGGTTGTTGGCGAACTGCATCTCGATGTGGGGCTGGTTCTCGCCGCCGGCATCCGACAGCAGGCGCTGCAGCTCCAGCACGGTCTTGCGCGGCAGGATCACTTCCTGCTTGGGCACTTCCACGTCCAGCTGGCTGCTTGCAAAGGCCAGGCGGTGGCCGTCGGTGGCCACCAGGGACAGCTGCTTGCCCTCGGCCACGAACAGGATGCCGTTGAGGTAGTAGCGGATGTCCTGCACGGCCATGGCGAAGGAGACCTGGCCCAGCAGGTCCTTGAGCACCTTCTGCGGCACGCTGAACGACGGGCCGAAGGCCGCAGCCTCCTGCACCAGCGGGAAATCCTCGGCCGGCAGGGTCTGCAGCGTGAAGCGGCTCTTGCCGCCCTTGAGCACCATCTTGGCCTGCTGGGTCTCCAGGCTCACGGTCTGGTCGCCGGGCATGGTCTTGAGGATGTCGATCAGCTTGCGCGCGCCCACGGTGGTGGTGAAGTCGCCGGTGTCGCCGCCGAGTTCGGCGGTGGTGCGGATCTGGATTTCCAGGTCGCTGGTGGTCAGCTGCAATGCGTTGCCGGTCTTCTTGATCAGCACGTTGGCCAGGATGGGCAGCGTGTGGCGGCGTTCGACGATGCCGGACACCGATTGCAGGACCGCGAGAACTTTGTCTTGTGTGGCTTTCAGGACGATCATGTCAACCTCTGATTTAAGGATGCGGGTCTCGGTGGGAGCGGCGGCTCACACATGAGCCCCCTCTTGCCGCTCGAATCCCCCATTTTGCCGCGTACGCAGGGCCTGAACGGGGGAGTTTTCATCAACCTTTGAGAGTTTGCTCCAGCACGTGCAGCTGCTGGTTCAGCTCGGTCAGCTGCTGGCGTTCGCCGGCGATCTTGCGCACCGCGTGCAGCACGGTGGTGTGGTCGCGTCCGCCGAACAGCTCGCCGATCTCGGGCAGGCTCTTCTGGGTCAATTCCTTGGCCAGGTACATGGCAATCTGGCGCGGCCGGGCAATGCTGGCCGGGCGCTTCTTGCTGTACATGTCGGCCACCTTGATCTTGTAGTAGTCGGCCACCGTCTTCTGGATGTTTTCCACGCTGATCTGGCGGTTCTGGATGGACAGCAGATCACGCAGGGCCTCGCGGGCCAGCTGGATGGAGACTTCCTTCTGGTTGAAGCGCGAATAGGCCAGGATCTTGCGCAGCGCGCCTTCGAGCTCGCGCACGTTGGAGCGCACGTTCTTGGCCACGAAGAAGGCGACTTCCTCGGGCATCTCGGCGTTCTCGGCGCGGGCCTTGTTGATCAGGATGGCCACGCGCATCTCCAGCTCGGGCGGCTCGATGGCCACCGTCAGCCCGGAGTCGAAGCGCGAGACCAGCCGCTCGTGGATGTTGGCCAGACCCTTGGGATAGGTGTCCGAGGTCATCACGATGTGGCTCTTCTTGGCCAGCAGGGCCTCGAAGGCGTTGAAGAACTCCTCCTGCGTGCGGTCCTTGTTGGCGAAGAACTGCACATCGTCGATCAGCAGCAGATCCAGCGAGTGGTAGCGCTCCTTGAATTCGTCAAAAGTGCGGCGCTGGTAGGCCTTGACCACATCCGAGACGAACTGCTCGGCGTGGATGTAGAGAACTTTCGCGTCGGGCTTGTCGGCCAGCAGCTTGTTGCCCACGGCATGCACCAGGTGGGTCTTGCCCAGGCCCACGCCGCCGTAGATGAACAGCGGGTTGTACAGGTGGCCGGGCGAGCCCGCCACATGCATGGCGGCCGAGCGTGCCATGCGGTTGGCCGTGCCTTCCACCAGGGTTTCAAAGGTCAGCGCGGCGTTCAGGCGCGTACGGAAGACCGGCGCTGCCGCGTCTTCGCCAGTGACCGTGGGCACCGAGGTGACAATGGTTTCCGGTGGGGCCGAGCGCTCGCTGGAAGATGGGCGAACATAAGTACGCACAACGCTTTCCCGTTGAGCGAGCGCTAACTCAAGTGTCACCGGCTGGCCATAGAGCGACTCCAGCATGGCCGAGATGCGGCCTGCATATTGGGCGCGGATCCAGTCGAGCTTGAAGCGGTTGGCCACGTAGACGGTGACTTTGGAGAAGTCTTCGGCGACGTGCGCGGTCAGGGGCTTGATCCAGGTGTTGAACTGCTGCTCAGGCATTTCCTGCCCCAGTTGCTCAACGCAGACTTGCCACAGGCCCTGGCCTGCATCGTTCGTAGGTTCCTCTGTCAT